>CAWAYK010000018.1:0-27583 GCA_963786215.1 uncultured Acidobacteriota bacterium | reverse complement strand
AGCCTATGCCACGTAAAACTAGAGCGACATTTCGCTGGGGCGCAGGGCCAGCGCCAGGACCGCGCCAACCACGCACAGCAACGACATCTGAATCTCGCTGGCGAACAGCCAGCCGCCGTGGCCGACGATCCATCCGAGCAAGTAGCCGCCGAATGCTGCGCCTCCGTAAAGGCTGGTGACGAACATTCCGGAACCGCGGCTGGAGTGGCTGCGGCGCAACGCCTTCACGTGGTAGCCGGCGAGATTGACGTAGAGCACGGCGCTGCCCGCGACTCCGTAAATGCAGGTGAGAATTTCGCGCGTCAGCATGCTCGGCGATACCTGAAAAAAGAGATAGCCGAGCACGGCGATGGAGAGCAGCGATCCGCTGAGCACCAGCTTTGGCGAGTAGCGGTCGCCGATCCAGCCGCAAGGAATGGAGGCCAGCGCGCCGATTCCAAAGAAGCCGATCACTTTGCCGGCATTGATCGGCGTGTAGTGCAGCGTTTCCCGCAGGAATGTGGGATAGAGGCCGAGAAAACCGTACATGCTGAGGCCGTGGATGAGGCTCAGGACCGTGAGAATCATGGTGTTGCGGTTCACAGAGCTTTCGGCGCCGCCGCTATCGGCTTTGACTTCCGCGGCGTGGCGCGTCTTCGCTGAACCACGGGCGCACCGTCGCGACGATCAATCACGACCATCACGAAACCAACTGCGCCGAAGAAAAGCATCGGCGCGTGCCAGGTGTTGTAGGACTGGCGAAGCTTTCCGGCCAGAAACGGCCCGAGAAATCCGCCAATGCCGTAGCAGAAATTAACGGAGCCGATGGCCGCGGAGCGATAACCCGAAAAGTAGCTCGCGGCCAGCGCGAACATCGACGTGGCCAGCATGGACATGCCAATGCCCTGCGCCGCGAGACATACGAGCATGGTCCAGAAACCGGGAACCATGCGTGGTGAGCGCCGTGGCTGCGGAAAAAATGACGATGCCGGTCAGCAGCACCATTTTTCGCGAGAAACGCGCGAGCAGGTAGCCGGTCGGAAGGCCGCCGATTCCCAGGCCCAGGGTAAAAATGGTCGAGAGCAGTCCGGTGTTGGCGAGGGAAAAGCCGAAGGCCTTGCGAATGTCCGGGGCCAGCACCGGAAACAGATAGCGGTCCGCGGCCATGAGGATGTAGGAAACCAGCAGCACGCAATACATGGCGATGGCGATGCCGCGCGCGCCTGCCTGAAGTTCCGCTGTGCTGGTTGATTCGTTACGCTGTCTGGTCCTGAATGGTCGTAGCCTCCCGTTTCAAGGAGGAGTCCGACCTCCGGTCGACTATTCGCTTCAGGACACGATAACGGTTCGGGAGCAAATTACAAGTGCTCGCCGCGGTTTTGCATCCCGGCGAAAGGTTGCTTCTTCCGCTTCCGCATATTCCTCGGGCACCCGGCCCTTATCATCTAAGCCCGCACCCTTTGGAAATCCGAAGCGATGCGTCGCTCAATGTCGTGGACTTGGCGCTTCCACAAACGATACTCTTGCGGATTGTCCAGAATGATCTTCATGCGGTGGTCCTCGTCCGACTCGAGCATGCCGATCGCTCTTTCCAGGTCGAAGCAGCGGGACGACGTGCGTCACGAGCGGTTTGAGGTTTAGTGCACCTCGCGCCACCAGGTCGATGGTCGGCGGAAAATCTTCGCCTTTTGCCGCGCGCGTGTTCACCACATTCAGCTCTTTGAAGTAGAGCTGGTAGAACGGCAAATTTATCTGCGTGGCCGAGCTAATCCCGAACAACAGAATCGTACCGCCGAGTCGGACCATGTTGATAGCGTCCGCCAGCGCCGAAGGGACGCCCGTGCATTCGATCACGATGTCGGCGCCCTGGCCGCCCGTCGCCTCCTTCACCGCGCGCACGGATTCCGGGCCGCTCGGAAGTGTGATGTCCGCGCCCAGTTGCTGCGCGAGATTTCGCTTATAGGCGCTGCGCGTGATTCCGATCACGGGATGCGCGCCCCAGGACTTTGGCCAACTCGCATGAATTTGCCCGGCAACTCCGAGGCCTATAACCGCGACGGACTGCCCGGGGAAAAATCTCATGCGATGCTGGCCGTGCATGCAGGTCGTTGCCACCTGGATGAGTGCGGCCAACATTGCTTTCAATCGAATCCGGCAAGGGATAAACATGAGTTCGTGGCGCAACAAGATAGTCGGCGAATCCGCCGTCGGTATCGCGCCCGACGAGCGACCCGTTTGGGCAAAGATTGATTGCGCCCTCGCGGCAATTAAGGCACATGCCGCAGTAAACTGCCGGATCGACGATGACGCGTGTGCCCTTCGTCAGCGTGGCGTCTCCCGCCCTCCACCACCCCGATCATTTCGTGGCCCATGATCAGCGGATAGCGAACGGGGATTTTGCCTTCGTAGATGTGCAGATCGGTCCCGCAGACGCCACTGTGAGTGACGCGGACGAGGACTTCGTTGTGGCCGAGCGTGGGGCGCTCAACTTCGAGGCTCGCCATTGGCGCGGGCCTTCGAGGACCATGGCTTTCATGAGAGGTTTTCGTCAATCCGTGATGTCCTGTTTGGTGATTCTGGTGATGGTAATTGCTTTGGACGTCACTGTAGCCGTCTCTTTAGAGGCGGGGGTTTAGCTCCGACGTGCGGTCAAGGCTTCGAAGTTTCAGCGCGCGTTTCTAATTTACGGCCTGGCATCGGTAATTTAAACCCTCACCTTTGAAGAGGCGAGCTAAGCGGACTGCCCATTACAGCGTTCGGACCGTTAATCCGCGGCTTTGCCTGAGCCCACGCGGCCCGGAAGCGTGGCATTGACCACGTCGCGGAATTCCGCGTCGGTCAGCAAGCGCTTGCGCTGCAGCGAAAATTCCTTGATGGCGGCAACGCACTTCATGGCTTCTTCCTCGTTGAATTGCACGCCAAGCTTTCTCAAGCCCCACTTCACGGAATCAATGCCGCTGCCCTTGCCGAACACTACACTGATGGGCGCCTGCCCGACCACTTCCGCGCGGAACGGGAAGAGTTCGGTGGCATTTTCTTCGCCGCAGTTTTCAAACCAACTGGCGATGATGCCGGACTCGATCTTGAAGAGCGAGTCGCCAACCACTTGCCGGTTGGACGGAACCGCGTGGCCGGAGAGTTGCGACACAAGTTTCGACAGGCCATAGAACTTGTCGTACTTCAGGCCGGTGTCGATGCCGTAGAGAGTGAGCAGCGCCATCGCCGTGTCTTCCATGGGCACGTTTCCGGCGCGTTCGCCGAGTCCGAGCACGGTGGAGTGAACGACTTCCACGCCTTCGGCCAGCGCCATGATGGTGTTGGCCACGCCCATGCCGAAGTCCATGTGGAAGTGCGCTTCCAGGCGCTTGTTGATGCGTGCCTTCACCGAGCGCACCAGGTACTGAATCGCGTGCGGGGTGAGAACGCCGAACGTATCCACCAGGGCCAGAGCATCCATGTGGCCTTCGTTGGCCACGCGCCAAATCAAGTCGAGCACCCAGTTCATTTCAGCGCGCGAGAAGTCGATGGGGAAAAACACGACTTCGAGTCCCTGTTCATGCGCAAATTTCGTGGATTCGATGGACAGGTCGATGGCCTTTTCCATGGACCACTTGTAGGCGTACTTGATGATGTGCTCGCTGGAAGGAACTTCCATGACCACGCCTTTCACGCCGCAGTCCACGGCGCGCTTGACGTCGTCCACCATGCAGCGCGAGAAGGCGAAAATTTTCGGACCCAGATTGCGCTTTACGATGTCCTTGATAGCCGCCGTGTCGCTGGGCGAAACCACTGGCATGCCCGCCTCGATGCGGTGTACGCCGGCTTCGGCGAGGCCCTCAGCGATGCGGATTTTGTCGTCCTTGGTGAAGATCACGCCGGTCTGCTGCTCGCCGTCGCGCAGGGTCACATCGTGAAACTCGATCTTTTTTGCAAACTTGAAATCGCCATTCACTGCCGGATTAAAATTCCAGGGGCTTACAAACCACTTATCTGTCTTCCACGGTGTATTGGACATGATGACTTTCTCCTTATGAAATTGTTTTACTTGCGCGCGCATTCGCCAGCGCTTCGGGATTAACAGGATTGCGTGGCGCCTGCCCGGAAAGGACGCGTACGACCTCTTCCGCGGCTTTGGTTTGTAGTTCTTCGAGCGATTCCACCGAGTAGAAACTTGTGTGCGGAGTCAGGATCACATTGTCGCGGCCAAACAATGGCGAACTGGTTGGCGGTTCCTGTTCCAGAACGTCGAGCGCCGCGCCGCCAATCTGCTTGGAGTCCAGCGCTGCCGCGAGGGCCTCTTCGTCCACCACAGGGCCGCGCGAAGTGTTCACAATGAGCGCGCCGGGCTTCATCTGGCGAAACACATCCGTGCTGAACAGGTGATGCGTTTCGGGCAAGAGCGGCGAGTGAATGGAAACGTAATCGGAAATTTTCAAGAGTTCCGCGAATTCCACTTTGCTCGACTCCGGCCGCGTCCATCACCGCCTTCGGAACAAACGGATCAGAGGCCACAACGCGGATTCCAAATGCCTTGGCTTTTGGCGCCACGAGCTGCGGAATCCTGCCGAATCCAACCAGGCCGAGAACCGTGCCGCGCAGCCGGTGTATCGGCACAACCGCCGGCATTTCCCAGCGGCCCGCATGCGCACGCGCGCTGGAAGCGGGAATCTTGCGGATCAGGGAAAGCAAGCAGCGCCATGGCGTGATCGGAAACTTCGTCAATGCAATAGTCCGGAACCTTGGTAACAACGATTCCGCGCGGCGTGGCGGCGGCGATATCGACATTGTCCACGCCAATTCCGAAGCGCGAAATGATGCTGCACTTTTTCATCTGGCCGATCATGTCCGCATTGATTTTCGCGTACGTCACGAGCAACGCGTCGGCATCCTTTGCCGCCGCCACGATACCTTCGGGCGTGGGCTTCGATCGCCATGCGCAACTCGGCCCCAGCCCGCGCAACTACCGCGCGGGCCAGGTCCAGGTTTGGAAACACAGAGTCTGCAACCGCTACCAGTAGAGATGCCATTAGCGCTTCATGGCCTCTTCCATGTGCTCCATCAGAGTGAAGACCACAGGGCCCTTGCCGCTGACCAGCACGTTTTCCTCGAGGCGGCAGGTCTGCTGCAATCCCGGATGTCCCGCGAAGGTTTCGATGGCGAAGTACATGT
This sequence comes from uncultured Acidobacteriota bacterium, assembly GCA_963786215.1. Taxonomy (GTDB): domain Bacteria; phylum Acidobacteriota; class Terriglobia; order Acidiferrales; family UBA7541; genus Palsa-360. Next base: position 22,435 of record CAWAYK010000018.1, on the reverse strand, counting down.
TTTCTTTGATCTCGGCGGGATACTTCAGCGAATACGCGCGCGACATCCACATGCCTTCGTACAGCGTGATGCCGATGCTGTGCGCGAACTGTTGCAGGGTCACGGTGCCGAACTTGTCGTCGTCGTATTCCGGGAACGCGTTGGCAACATCCGCGGTGGTCATGCCGGGACGCAGCTTATCGATTCCGGCGTACATGGAATCGTACACTTCGCGGTACAGATCGATTTCCTTCTGGGTCATCTTCATGCCCTGCGCTCCGCCGCACTTGAAGCAGCGCACGAAGTCGATGAAGTAGCCGGAAGGCCCGACAGCGTTAATGTCCACGATGACCAGATCGCCCTGGCGGATCAGCTTATCCGTGGCCCAGCGGCGATACGGGCTGGTGTTGCCTCCCGAGGCGACGATGATGTCATAAATAATTTCGCAGCCGCGCTCCAGCATGAATTCGTGGACCTTGGCTTCGATTTCGCGCTCGCGAACGCCCGGCTTCAGCCATTCGTACTTGATCTTCCACATGGCCGCGTCGCCGATGCTGGAGGCCTGCTTGAGCAATTCGATTTCATCCTGACGTCTTGACCACGCGCGCCTGCGAAACAGCCGGCCAGCCATTCACAATCTTGAGGCCGGTCTTCTGGAAAGCTTCGAGCGCGGGCATGTCAAAGTTGTCGATGCCGATCCGTTCCTTGGTTACTCCAGCTTCTTTCAGGACTTCCAGGACGCTTTCCGCCATGCGGCCAGCCATATACGGCACGGCGCCTTCCGCCCACTGCCAGGTGATGGCCGGACGAATCTTGCCTTCCATCCAGGGCAGGTCGATTTCCGCGCAGTGCAGGTCCGAGCCCGCGGTTTCGAACAAAACGGGGTCGCCGGTGTGGGTAACCACGCAATAGCGAATGTTGATGTTGTATTTCCAATTGCCTTGATAGGAAGCCGTTGCGTAACGAATATTCGCGCCGGCAAAAAGAACCAGAGCTCCGAGGTCGTGCGCCTTCATCGAAGCGCGCAGCTTCTCGAGGCGCTCCTTGCGCAAGCGATCGAAATCGACGCGCATTTGCCAATCGGCGCCGGTCTGGCTGTACATGCGCCGGGGATCCCAGGAATGTGGCTGACCAATGAATCGTGTATCCATAATTGTAGAAGAAACATCCTTTCATCTATTTTGAAGATCGGGCAGCTGACAAATATAAAGCAAGTCGGGAAATTTTGCTTAAAAAATGTAATTAAGTCAAAGTTTAAGGATCTTGGGCTCTGTAATCTGCGTGAGTGATATCACAAATTTAAAAACCAGGCTGAAGCCTGCCCTACTGGCTCACTCTTTTTTTCATAGTGTTAACTCTGAGTTTAAAACGCCGAACATTCAGGCGATGGTTTGTGTGACAATTCTGAACCGACATGCAGCATTCCACTTTGGTCGCGATGGGCGTGCAGTGGCTCAGCAGGCAGTGCTCCGTGGTGCTCTATGAATTTGCTACCCCGGCCGATGAGAATCCTGATGTGATCGGCTGGGTATCGGGAGCGGGCTCCGTGCTCATCGAATGCAAATTAACCCGGTCGGATTTTTTACGGGATGCCGCGAAGACGGTCCGCAAAAATCCACGCACGGGGATGGGGCAACGCCGCTATTATTTGTGCCCAACCGATTTGATTCAAGTGAAAGACCTTCCGCCGAAGTGGGGATTGCTGTGGGCCACCAGGGCCAAATCATTGTAAAGCGCGAGGCGCGAGGGCACTCCGAGAGAAACATTATTGCAGAGGTACAGTTTCTCAGTTCGATGCTGAGGCGCGCGCAAATACGAATCGGTACGCGCCCGCTTTCCGAATGGCTGAGGGGTGAGAACAGGTTCGAGGCAAAGCGCGGCATTCCACCGACGCGGGAACGAACAGTTCGCAAAGCGAAATCCCTCGTTTGATGCGAAGCTTAACGTGGCATTACAAAATCGCGGAAAAGGAAAATCACGTCGAGCACAGCAAGGATCGCGATAAGAAGTTCCATCACGAACGACCGAGTTTCATTGAACCGGTCGACCATTGAGTCGTAGAGTTCACCGAACGTGTCCAACTTCTGATCCACCAGATTCCGATAATCCTCCACGCCCATGCGCGTGGCAGCCAAACGATAGACCCGGGCATAGTAAATATCGCTTACAAATTTAATCGCGTTGTCGATGCGTTCAGTCAGTTCCATGACGTCCAATCGAATCGTGTTGAAGCGTTGCGATTCGCGTGGCAACGTCCAGCGCGAGATTAGCGTATTCCTCTTTCGCTCCAGCGACTGGTAAAAATCCGCCAGTACACGCGTCATAAACCGGTCGTAGTATCGAAACTCAAGCAACTGCATTTTGGCGTATTCCAGAATTTGAGTCACGGCCGCGGCGTCTTCCGGCCCGTCGACAACCACCGCGCCATGAGAGCCGACCACGACCAAATCCGAAGGGTAGTAAGAGAAGCTCGATTGCAAAGCCTCTTCAATCGAATGCTTCGCAAGAGCGGACGGTCTCGCCGCGAATCAGTTGCACGAGTTCTCCACTGTAAGAAGCGATGAGCTTGTCGGCTGCCGGCTGCTGGCCATCGCCGTCAAGAATTTCGTGAATTTCAACGACCAGATAATTTTCCTGCAGCCAATCTTCCGTGGCCTTGGTCACGGCCGGCTGTATCTGCTGCAATCGGCGACGGGCGAGTTCCCGTACGAGCGGCTCAACGTCGGCTGCATCCATCCAGCGCGAGCCCTGCTGCACCAGGGTTTCCATGTCGCAATCGAACGGCACTTCAACCTGAATCACGATTGCGCCAAACGAGTAATACTTCACGGGGCAAGCCACATTTACGCCGGTCGTGACAGAAATGAAGTCAGCCGGCTCGACTATGGGGGGATCCTCAAAGCGCACGTACCCAGGCGTGCGCCGGGGAAATGCCTGCCCGGATGAACCGACACGAGCGCCCAGCAAATTGCGTAGCTTGCTGAGGTCGATGGATTCGGCCACGTCGTACAGAAACAGGAGCCGGAATAGGCCGCGTAGTCGCATACCTGTTTTTATCATCAATTGCAGCGCAGGGAGAGGATGAATCTTTAATGCGAGAGGATCGAAGTTTGTACGGCAAAGGCTATGATTCAAAAGAGAATCGGGATTAATCCCGCCTGCATTTTACGGTGCAACTTGGATCCGTTCCTCGTAGGCGCTTTACTGAAAGACGGAATGTGGCCTAAACTGTGTGTACTTCGTCCGTGGTGAGCGTAGCTCAGCTGGTAGAGCATCGGTCTGTGGCACCGAGGGTCGCGGGTTCAAACCCCGTCGCTCACCCCAAAATTTCCTTTCTAGCCCTGCTTGCCCGGCCTGCGTGAAAGCCAAACCATAAAAATCGGAAACGTGATGTAATGGGTCACCGGAACGATCCGAATTTACCGCCAACTTATTGCGAGAGGTAAATGCCTGTGAAGCAGACCGTCACGTTTCACAATGAATGTCGACTCGATGCGCAGCTCGATGGCCGGCAGCTGTCGCGCCGGAAAGTTCTTGGGCATGATGTCCGCCGTTGGTGCGGGGATGGCGCTGGCTCCGCATTCGTTCGCGCAGAATGTTGCGGCCGGGCCTCGCATTGTCGACACGCACCATCATATTTTTCCTCCCGCATTTACGGCCAGGAATTTGAAGCGCATGACGGATGATTCGCCGACATTTCCGGGATCGTTCTACACGAATTGGACGCCGCGCTACTCGCTCGAGCAGATGGATCAGAACGGCGTGGCCACGGCCATCGGGTCGATGACCAGCCCGGGCGTTTGGTTCGGCAACAATGAGGAAGGGCGCAGAAATGCGCGCGATTGCAACGAATACGGCGCAAAGCTGGTGCAGGATTTTCCGGGACGGTTCGGGATGTGGGGCGCGATTCCCTTGCCGGACACGGAAGGAAGCCTGCGCGAAATCGAATACCATTTACGACCACCTGAAGCTCGACGGCATCGGCCTCATGACCAGTTACGACGACGGAAAATTGCTGGGGCATCCCAACTTCGCGCCCGTGCTTGAGGAACTCAATCGCCGCAAGGCCGTCATCTTCGTGCATCCGACGATTTCCTGCTGCGCCATGCCGATCCGCCATCTGAACCGCGTGCAGATTGATTTTCCGACGGACACGACGCGCACGATTACGGACCTGATTTTCAGCGGCTCGCTGATACGATTCCCTGACATTCGCTGGATTTTTTCGCACGGGGGAGGAACGATTCTGATGCTGACGCCGCGCCTGGCGGGCGGCAACCTGACGCCGGAAGAGCGCGCGGTAACGATTCCCAATGGCTTTGAGCACGAATTGCAAAAACTTTATTACGACATTGCCAGCGTCGCGCTCAGCCCCATTCCCATGGCCGCCGTGCTCAAGGGCATTCCCAAAGAACATCTTTTGTTCGGATCGGATATTCCATTTTTTACGATTGAAAGGATTGCCACCGCGGTGAATAAATTTGAGGTGCCCGCCTGCGGATCTGCGAATGATTCAGCGCGAGAACGCGCTGCAATTACTTCCGCGGTTGAAGGCGTGAAACGTAGGACAGGCTTCAGCCTGTCTGGTTTTGACTTTTGCTGAGTAAGCAAGGTCAAAAGAAGACAGGCTGAAGCCTGTCCTACAATACGTGCGAGATTACTGAGACTGCTCGTAAACCCGCGCAACTTCGCCTGCAACGTTATTCGGATTCGGCCAATCCGGATATTTCGCCTTCAGTTCCGCCGTAACTGTCTTTCCCGCATCGTCCACCGAAGCGCCTTGCTTCTTGAGTTCCAGCGCGCGCGACTGCAACGCCATGAGGTATGCGCGGTCCGTTGCGATCTGCGAAGCATCCACGATGGCCGGGCCGTGATCGGGGACGATGAATTTCGGATGCAGAGCTTCGACCTTGTCCAGAATCGAGAGCCAGCCCTTCACGCTGGCGTCCGGGTTCGGCATGATCGGAAAAATATCTTTCTGAACGATGTCGCCGGGAATCAGGACGCTGTCTTCTTCCACAAAGGTCAGCTCGTCTCCCTTGGTGTGCGCGGGGCCAAGCCAGAACAAGCGCGCGGTCACGCCGCCGAGATCGACTTTCGCTTCGCGGTCGAAAACCACGTCCGGCGAGCGAAACTTCACATCCTGCAGCAGGTCAAGATTTTGCGCCGACATTTTCTTGAACACTTCGATGTGGCCGGCCACACCCTTGTTCATTTCGTCCTGCTGCGCGCTGTTGCGGATGATGATCGTGCTCGCCGGGAAATGCCTGCTCGCCCGAAGTGTGCTCGGAATGGAAGTGAGTTGTCGTGAGATACAGAATCGATGCCCTTCGCCAGCTTTTGTTCGGCGCGCATGACGGTCGCGCCGTTGCTTCTGGCCCAGTCCGGTATCGACCACCAGAGTTGCGCGGCTGCCGACGATGATCGCGACGTTCGGAAAGCCTTCGATCACGTAGACGTGATCGGACACGCGCTTCAGATTGTCTTCGGACAACAGCGGTTGCTTCAGCTGGGCGCGTGAGACTGAGGGCGTGAGGAGGGCTCCCGCCAAAATTGTGAAAAAAATGATTCGAGTGCCTGACCATTTTATTGCAATCGACATCGAAGGTCTCCCTTTTTCTGCAAGTGCCGGCGAGACGCCGGCACTACGAAAAACTTTTGAAAATATGAGCGCTTCAACTCAAGCAGGAAGATGCGGAACGACCAGCTGGAACAGTTTTAACGGGGCTGTGCCAGCCTGTTTGATTGTCACCGCATTCCGAAGGCCCGACATAGACACCGGCGCCCTTGTTTACGCCGTGGTCCTTGGAATCCATTGTGATGAGTGCTTCGCCCTCCATCAGGTAGACCAACTGGTGCGTGTCTTTGTCGGATCGGACTTCAAGTTTTTCGCCGGCGTTTAGCCAGCGCAGCGAACCGACGACATTTTTAGCGCCGCAAAGCTGATTGTTCAATATTTCGGCAATTTCGCCCGAGCCGGAAACTTTGGTGTGCGGAATCTTATTTGTGTCGATAAAAGTCAGTGACATTGCGGATTATTCCTTTCGATTGTCATTAATTTCAAATTCGCATTCAAACAAACATTTCAAAGGTGCTGATTCAGGCCAAAGTCTTGTTCGATCGCAAAAATTAACTCTGCATCCAGATGCCGCCATCCACGCGGTCCCACTTCAAATCGTCCGGCGTGCCTTCGAGAATCGTGGTCTGAAAACGATTGGGCGCCTGGAATTCAAAATAAAAAAGAGGCTCGACCGCGCGCAGGCGATGCTTTTCTTCCGCCGGAATAAAGACCATCATGCCGGGACCGATCTCGCGAGTTCCTTCCTCGGACTGCACGGTGGCCTTGCCTTCCATGATGAAATAAAAATGTTCGCAATTTTTGTGCATGTGATACGGAGACGAGGCGCCCTGCTTGTAGTACATGATGCCCGCCAGCATGTCGTCAATCTTGGTGAGTTCCTTATTGACGAAGAAAACGCGCTCGCGGCCATTCGATAACAGCCTCGGCAATTGATCCTCATTGAAAATGTATGCCATGAATCGGCCTCCCCTAGAGATCGGTAATCGCGTGGCCCGTCGCTGCGTAGCGGAATAAATAACTTTGTGAACGTGACTGATTCGCTATGCAGCGATTGAATGTGGACATGCTAGCAGTTTTTGCGCGGCACTTCCAGATTGAGAGATTGGGCGTAAGGTCAGCGAAAAGTGAAAAGGTGAAATTCAAAAGTCGCCCGGCCAAAAAGCGGCCGGCCGCTACGAAAACTGGCGGCACGGATTGGTTTCGTAGAGGCCTCTTCGTTCCATGTTTTTCGGAACGAAGAGGGGCAGCCTTTTTGCATGAGGCTTCTATCTCAGGCAATTTCTATTTTTTCGGCAGGCCGAAAATAGTTACCGTCGGATTTCCGCCCTTGATTTCAGAAAAGCTTTTGCTGCCAATCACGTTGCCATCTCCCGAAGTGACCGCGACGTATTGAATGTTGTGCGCGGAATAGGTAATCACGCCGCCCTGAATCGAATCGCCCAAATCGTAATGCAAGGAGAACTTTTCCCGATCTGCGCGTCGACCGCGTCAAAAAATCCGCCGCTTTCGCCGGTAAAAATCAGGTCGGAAGCGGTAACGGCAACTCCGGCGACCAGCGGCGTGGGCGATTCGTAGCGCCAGCGCTCTTTTCCGGTGGCCGCGTCGAAGCCCGTCAATCGCCCGCGCGAACTGCTGAAAGCAGCCGTGGTCAATCGGCCCGCCGAAAGTAGCTCTTTTCTCCGGTGTTGGCCTTCTCGACGCTCGGCGGCTCCTTATCCTTCATGTTCATCGAGCACCACTGGTCGTTCGCCGGCACGACGAGCAGACTGAGCTTGGGGCTGTAAGCCTCCGCTGTACCACTCATTGCCTCCCAAAATTCCGGGGCAGACTTTGAGCGGAGTATAGGTCAGCGGCACTTCCTAGTTCAGTTGCGTGGCAAACGGAACGCTGTAGACAACCTTGTGCGTTTCGCCATCGACCACGCGCAAAACACCGTCTTTGCCGGTGGACGCGATCATGGTGTGCGAATTTACTTTGAAGATCGGATTGACGTGCGTGATGTCGTAGTCATCCACATCGTGCGGAATAAACTGGTTGTACCAGAGCAGCTTGCCTGTCTTTCCATCCAGCGCGATCATCGAATTCGTGTACAGGTTGATGCCGGGCCTTGCATCATCATAAAAATCAGGGGCCGGATTTCCGCCCGCAACATAGAGGATATCTTTTTCCGTGTCGTACGACTGCGCCGTCCAGAGCGCGCCGCCCGCATGTTTCCGCGCTTCCGGATTGGGTCCCCAGGTGTCCGCGCCCGGCTCGCCATCCTTCGGAATGATGTTGAATTTCCAGACCTGCTGCCCGTCGCTCAGTTTGAATGCGCCAATCCATCCGCTGCCCGCTCGTTCCGATCCCGCCGGGCCGATGTAAATCATGTCGCCATGCACCAGCGGCGGCATGGCGATGAAATGGCCCTCGTCGGGATTGGCAATTTGCTTGGCCCACAGAAGTTTTCCGGTTTCGGCATCCAGCGAAATCAGGAAATCGTCTCCCGTGCCGCGAATAATTTTTCCATTGGCAAGGGCCGCGCCGCGATGCGGATGAACGCGATCGGTGGCGCGCGGCACCCACTGATAGGACCACAGACACGTGGCAATCGGCGGCATCGAGCGCGACCGTATAGTGGTCGCTCGTCGCATAAATGACGCCTGCGGAAACGATGGGTTCCGATTCGGATGGAACTTTTTCGGGGAATGTGTAGGAGCAAACTTTGGTGAGTTGCTTCACGTTGCCCGCGCGTAATCTGCGTCAGCGGGCTGTAGCGCGTTCCGTTCAGGTCGTGATTCGCGTAGATCCAGTCGGCGTCATCGGCAGCGGCAGGGCCCGCGGCCAGCGCTCGCCCGCCAAATCGCTGGATGTGCCGAGTGAAATTGTCAGCGCGACAAGGAAACAGAAATATTGCGGCGATCGATCGAAATCGCGAAAATTCGCACTGCAAATGTGCTCTTGCTCATTTTATTTGTCCTCAAATCTGAAATCGGAAGCGCGGTCAAATCCGCTGGAGCAACTTTGTTTCCATTGCGTACGTTTGTCAAGCATCGCGGCGTTCGAATTGCACCTTGTAGCGGCGGCGTCCCGCCGGCAGGTCTTAATTCTTGTGTTCACCGCAAATCAGCCGGCGGGACGCCGGCGCCACCACAACTCCAATTGAAATTTGAGATTCGGCGCATATAATGCCTCCAGACATCTTGAACAGGCAAACTTCTACTCCCAAAAAAGCGGATCCAGAAAGGGTGAAATCCATGGATGAGCCTAAGGAACTGAAAGTATCCGACCCCAAAACGCTTGTGGACCGGCGCGATTTCCTGGGCGGTGCGACGGTATTGGCAGGCGCCTCGATGCTGGGAATGGCTTCCGCAGGCCGCGCCGAAGCCGCTGAAGGCGCGGCGGACCGCATGCCTCCGATTCCTCGCCGATAAATGGACGGAAGCTCAGAAGAAAGCAGCCGAAGAAATTACTTCCGGCCCGCGCAAGGAACTAGTCGGGCCATTCATCCCGCTGCTGCGAAGCCCGGAATACATGAGCCGCCTGCAACGAGTGGGCGAATATCTTCGCTACAAGACCAATCTCGGATCGGGCATCAGCGAATTTATTATTCTGATGATCGCGCGTCACTGGACGCAGCAATTTGAATGGTACTCGCACCAAGCGCTGGCCGCGAAAGCCGGCATCAAGCCGGAGACCATCAAGGCCATCTGCCGAAGGCCGGCAGGCCAACTGACCATGACCCCGATGAAGAAATGGTCCACGAATTCGTGACGGAACTTCTGCTGAACCAGGGTGTAAGCGATCCAACCTACGCAAAAGTGCTGGCCGATTCGGCGAACAGGGCGTGATTGACATCACCGGATTGTGCGGCTACTACACATCGCTCGGCATGCTGATGAATGTGGCGAGGACGCCTGTGCCTGCCGGAGTTACGCCTCCGCTGGCACAGTTCCCGCGACTAGAGCTTCAGTAGAACAGGCTTCAGCCTGTTGGGTTTGCTTCTTCCGACGACGCGAAAAATCCACAGGCTGAAGCCTGTGCTACTTAAACCACGCGAACAAACTCATGCGGCTCATCACGTTTCGTTATCTGGGCCGGCAAGAAATCGGCGCCCTCGCGGATGCGGACTCGAAAGTCATCCGCCTGCAGGCCGCCGAACAACTTCACGCCGGTGAATCCAATCCCCATTTTCAATCGATGCTCGCGTTCCTTCAGGGCGGGAGCGCCTCGCGCGACGCGGCGCAACAAGCCATTGAGTTCGCTCTGTCGCAAAGGCCGGAAGGGGTGGCACGTCGACCGCGACGAGCGTCGAACTTCTTTCTCCCGTTCCACGCCCGGAATCGATTCGCGAATTCATGGTGTTTGAGCAGCACGTCATTAATTGCACGCGGCGTTTCGAAATGCCTGGATGGAGAGCGGCAATCGATCGCCGGGTGGAGAAAATGTTTGGACGCAAAGCCACGCTGGCGTACCGCAAGGCGCGGCCGTGGTACGAAAGACCCGTCTACTACAAGGGCAACCGCATGAATGTCATCGGCGACGGCGCCCAGGTGACAATTCCCCGCTACACGCAAAGCGTTCGATTGGGAACTTGAATTCGGTATTTTCCTTTGCAAAAAAGGACGCGATATTCCCAAGGAAAAGGCACGCGAATTTATCGGCGGCTACACCATTTTCAATGATTTTTCGGCGCGCGACATTCAAAAAAGAGAAATGGGCGGACGGCTCGGCCCTGCAAAGGGAAAAGATTTTGACGGAGGCAACTCGATTGGCCCCGTGCTTGTCACGCCCGACGAAATCCCCGATCCCTATAATCTGACGATGAGAGCTCGCATCAATGGAGAAGAAGTTTCGTACGGACACACCAAAGGCATGCGATGGACAGTTTGAAGATTTGATCGCTTACGTTTCGCAGGACGAGACTCTTTATCCGGGTGAATTCTTCGGCTCCGGAACAGGGACCGTCCCCGAATCCGGCACGAATCGTTGCTGCTGCGGGCTGGAAATGGGGCGATTCCTGAAAGCGGGAGATACAATCGAGCTGGAAGTTGACAAAGATCGGCAAGTTGACGAACCACGTGGCGGGACAGTCCTAAGTCGTCACGCGCGCAAACATTCATTTGCTGGCGGAAAGGATTTCCATGAATTTTAAAAATATTTCATTTGCACTTTTCCTGATTACAATTTCATTTTCCGCAAGGGCATTCGCGCAGGCCCCTGACCCGGCGCTTATGGCGGAGATTCGCAAAATTCGCGCCATCGACAATCACTCGCATCCTCCGCGCGTTGTGGGCGAGGGAGAGAGCGATGACGAATTCGACGCGCTCCCCTGCGATCCTCTGGAGCCGACGGAACCCAACACGATGACGCGTCCGGAAAATCCTCAATATCTGGCCGCGTGGAAAGCGCTATGGGGATATGAATATTCGGATCGTAGTGACGCGCACGTGAAGGATCTCATCGCCAAGAAAAATAATATTCGTCAGGAGAAGGGCGATAACTATCCGGCCTGGGTGCTCGATCAGTTGGGCATCGACACGGAATTTGCGAACCGCGTGGCAATGGGACGCGGCCTCGACGCGCAGCATTTCCGCTGGGTGCCGTTTGACGATGCGCTGTTGTTTCCGCTCAACAACGATGCGCTGGCGGCGGAAACACCCGACCGCAAATTCTTTTTTGGCCGTGAAAACATGTTGCTTGCGCGCTATCGGCGCGAACTTGGCGTCGCCTCCATGCCGCCTACGCTCGCCGAATATTCTTCGCGCGTGGTCACTCCGGAGCTGGAGCGGCAAAAAAAGACGGCGCAGTCGCCATCAAATTTGAAGCCGCCTATTTGCGATCGCTCGATTTCGAGCCTGCATCCGAACGCGATGCTGCAGCCATTTACGCCAAATATCTGCACGGCGGCGCGCCCGCAAAGGACGATTACACGCGCCTGCAGGACTATTTATTTCGTTACATTGCGGCTGAAGCAGGCCGGCTGGGTTTGCCGGTACACATTCATACAGGGGCGGGCTGCGGCGGATATTTTTTCCTGAGCGGATCGCATCCCACTCCTGCTCGAATCTGTTCTGAACGACGCGCGCCTCCGGAAGACGACCTTCGTTCTGCTGCACGGTGGCTCGGGTCCATTCACACGGCGAAATCGCTCCGCTGCTGATGAAGCCGAACGTATACACGGATTTATCCGAGCAAACGTGGATGGAATCGCCTCACAAGCTTGCGGAAGTCTTGCGCGAATGGATCGAGTGGTATCCGGAGAAAATATTGTTTGGCACTGACTTGTATCCGGGGAGCGGCGCCTACGACTGGGAAGAAATCGGGTGGCAAACGTCGCAAACAGGGCGGCAGGCATTGGGAATTGCGCTAACGGATATGGTTCAAAGCGGCGAGATCACTGTGCTGCGCGCGAACGAAATTGCCCGGATGATTCTTCGCGAAAATGCCATAAAGCTCTATCACCTGCCGGACAAACAGTAGATTAAACAGGCTTGCAAACCAAAAACGCTCGTTACGCTCCGAAATGTACGGAACGGAACGAGCGTCTCAAAACCATTTCGTCGTTCAGCAGCAGGACACGAAAATCCTTACATTCCGGAAGAAAATTCAATCGTCTTGGTCTTGCCGGAAACCTGAATCTCAGTCAGTTTGTCGTGGTCGATCACGAACGTGGTCTGATTGATTTTGTTGGTGGAATCCTTCAAAGTGCAGGGGACTTCGGCGACCACTTTATTTCCCTGTTGAAACTTAGCCTTGCTTCCATCCGCAATCACCTTGTATTCGCCCGCTGGGATCTGCGTCGTACCAACGCTAGTGGCCGTATTGAACTTTATATTTGCCGTAATGGTATCGCCCGAATCATTTTTGGCCCAGGCCGAAACGCCCATGGTGGTGAGTGCCATAATTGCCAGAACAACTGGTAGCAAACGTCGAGACATATCTAGGAATTCTCCTTTTTCTACTTTGGAAGTGTATTGATCTAAACAACATTTCAAATCAATTTAAGGGACCTGAAGAACTGCTCATGCCGGAGGCAATTGTTTCCACTAAGTACCCTCTATCACGTTAGATGCCCATCGCTAATATCCGGTTACATTTTTCCAGAACCTTTTCCTGGCGTGCACCGCCCTCCCATCAGTCCTGCTGAATCCAACATTATCTCATTTCCAATTGCCCAGGAGCTTCCTAACCGTGACGACCTGCCCCAAATGGTACGAATTATGATCCGCAACGAGGAGAGCTTCTCGCAGGATCGTCTGCCCGCTTCCATGAGAAATTTTCGCAAACAGGTCGGTTTTGCGATTCGCCACCAATTTCTTGATGGCTTCCAGATCCCGCCCGAACCCTTTTAAACTTTTGTCCCAGGCCGTTGCGTTCGTGGGTTCAGGAGACGCAGGCCAATATCCCGAGGGCCAATCGGGAGAATCGTGCCCGGCGTCGCGCGAAAATTCCAGGATATCCCATTGCGCGATTCTCATATGCTCGAGCAATTCCCAAAGAGAGTGCGGGAATCCGCTGGGGCGAACGCCTCTTAACTTTGAAGGAATGCCCTGGAACGCCGCCTTCCAATCCGCGTGCGCCCCGCGTCCGGATAGAATTTCCAATAGATGCTTGCGCAGCTGTTCTTCTTCCACAATTCCCCTCACATTTTGACGCGTTCAATTGGACGATTGATTTGGTCGCGCAAGAGGAAACGGCTTCAGGCCTCCACACGCGGCTGCAGAAATCCCAGATTCCCATTCGCCCAATAATTTTTGGCCCTGATCATTAATTTCTTCGATGGTTCGCGGCCTGTCCTTCTCCGGAACCGGGAAAAACTAAATACAAAACGCCTCTCATTGTGCCGCCATTCCGCGCATCGGAATGAATCCCCAAATTTTCCGCGAGCGCCACCGACCCTTCGCCGATTCGGTCAAACGGGCCGACGTCACCGAATATCGCGTAAGAACTTTTGCCGTTGCGCTCGTTGAATACGACGGCGAAATCTCCCACGCGCGCGCCCAACTGACGCGCCAACCCTCCAGGGAGAACCATGAATGGAATCTTCGATGCATCGACATATCGAGTCGGATCGTTGACCGGTTTCGAGTGATCCGCGAGAGCTGTTGCTGAAACGTAATAACCGGGGAACGGATCGTTTGGCCCCTGGATGAAAGGTTCTCCTTGCGCATCCTTAGCCAAACCCTCCCAGTGGCCGGGAGCGCCGGCATTTTCGAGGTCGTCGATGCCCGAGTTGTCCGGATGATAGGCGTTAGGCGCGCCATCGGCGTCAATGGTCATTCCCGATTCGTAAAAAAATGCCGAGCTGCCGGGTAGATGTCCGATGGGGATATCGCGTTCCGCTTCTCCGTCATGTCTCATTTCAAAATTCAGCATGAGCATTTCAGAACAGCCCCCCTGTGCCTTTTCCGGAGAACCTTGTGCTTCGGCGGAAAGAATGCACTGAGCTAACTCAGACCGTTTTTGCTGCAGAAGAACCAGATCTTGATCGACATGGAGAGAAGGCAGAGGTAATGGCTCATTATCCGGTGAGCCTGAATCATTGTGCGGATTGGAAGGAAGTTGGCTCAGATCGGAAGTTGCATTTCCCGCCGCAACTTTTTTGAGCTGAACCGCGCAATCACGATTGACATCTGAAGGGGCTGGATTTTTTGCAGATGGAACCTGAGTGCTTCTAGCTACACCAGCCATGCATATAATTAAGCCTGCCGCAAACACGAAAGAGCTGAACCGCATATACCTATACCTCTGAACTTTCCTCACGCGATGCGAGGACTTCCGTGAGAACGGCCTCATCGCCTGTCTTACGAAATACTTTTCCAGCTAGTATTGTAGACGTTTAAACGACCCCAAGTGTTGCACGGATATTAAAGACTCAAGATTTTTTAATGATTGGAATAATTTAATTTTTCCCATGTTTACTGATCCTAACCTTACCCGGATAATTGAGCAGTTACAATAGCCGTACTTTACCTGTCCTCTCGACCAGCTTCTTCGGAATCGCTCGACTGTTAGTCTCAAATCAGCACAGGGCCTTGTGCTGATTTTGGAGCCAATAGCGGAAGCGCGAGATGTGAATTCCCTCGAGGGATACTGGCGTCTATTTTCCTTCTCAAAATTACGCGCTGCCGTGCACGGGATATTGCCGTCTCTCACGTGGTACTCAACTTGCTCGCGGTTGCCGTAATTTTGCTCGCCACTACTGGCACACGCGCGCAAATTTCCCCGGGACCGCTTTCCAAAGCGCACATATCGCTCAACGGCTCAACACAGTGCAACACTTGCCATCAATTCGGGACAAGCTCTCCTACATTCAAGTGTCTCGAATGCCATAAGGAAATTTCGGACCGGTTGACCGCTCATAAGGGCTATCACGCGCAACTGGGCATGAAAAATCCCACTGGCAAGGATTGCGTGCGCTGCCATCTGGAACACAATGGAGAAGATTTTTCGCTGGTGCACTGGGACCCGCCGCAAAAACAATTCGATCATCGCCTTGCCGGATATCCTCTTGTAGAAAAGCACGCAGCTGTTGCTTGCGACAAGTGCCACACGCCAGCGCATATGGTTCCGGCCTTGCGCGCATTGGTGAAGAAGAAAAATCTGTCAGCCTCATACATGGGCCTGTCACAGGACTGCGCGAGTTGCCACGAGGATGTGCACAAAGGACAGCTCGGCGCGGATTGCCAGCGCTGCCACAACATTACGGACTGGAAGCAGGCCAAGCAGTTCGACCACTCGAAAACCAAGTATCCGCTTACCGGAATGCATGCCCAGGTCGCGTGCGAAAAGTGCCACTTCCCCTCCGGCCCTGACAAAGCGGTGAAATATAGCGGCATCAAATTCGATGCGTGCATCGATTGCCACACGGATCCGCACAAGGGAAGTTTCAAGGGAACCTGTGAGATCCTGCCACACGACGGCCAGCTGGAAAAACATTAACTCATCGATGCAATTCGACCATTCGAAAACAAAATATCCGCTGACTGGCGGACACTTAAAAGTTGGCTGCATCGATTGCCACTCAGGCGGAGATTTCAAAAAGCAACTGGCTTTTGCAAAGTGCATGGATTGCCACTCGGTCGATCCGCACAAGGGGCAATTCCAGGCGCGCGTCGAGCAAAGGAGAATGCTCGGAATGCCACACCGTCGACGCGTGGAAACCATCGCTATTCGGAGTGAAAGAGCATGCCACGTCGAAGTATCCGCTGATGGAAAGCATGCAGCCGTTGCCTGCGACAAATGCCACACGCCGGCCGGAAAAGATACACAATACAAAGTGAAATTCGCGGCGTGCACGGATTGCCATAAGGATGAACACGACAAACAGTTTGCCGCCGCTCCCTACCAGAATCGTTGTGAGGATTGCCACACGGTAAAAGACTTTCATCGCTCCACCTTTACGATTGCCAAGCACCAGAAGACTCATTTCGTGCTGACCGGGGCGCACGTGGCCGTTGCCTGCGTGGAATGCCACAAGGCAGGCCTCGGCGGAAGAACCGACAAAATTATGCCGTTCCATTTTGCGGACAGCACATGCACCGCGTGCCACGCCGATCCTCACAAGGGTGAATTTAAAGATCGCATGGCGGCGAAAAAGCGGATGGAACTCCGCTCGGTTGCGAAGCGTGCCACGGCACACGCTCATGGATTGACATAAGCGGATTCGATCATTCGAAAACAAAATTCCCGCTGGCTGGAGCGCATCGAATCGTTGCGTGCGGCGAATGTCACAAAACATTGCCCGGAACTCACGAAATTCAGTTCAAGGGAACCCCCAAGAATTGCGAAGCGTGCCACACAGATCCGCACGGAAGCCAGTTTGCCGCGAAAGACGGCATAACAAAATGCGCAGATTGCCATGTGGACCAGCGCTGGGCGCCTTCGACGTTCGATCACGATAAGCGCACTCAGTTTCCGTTGACAGGCGGGCACGCAAACGTGGCCTGCGAAATGTGCCACACGTCATTGCGCGAAATCCAGGGAAAACTTGTTTTGTTCTACAAGCCCACGCCGATGAAGTGCGCGGATTGCCACGGCGCGGATGTTCGGCCTCTCTAGACACCGCTCGCGCTTTGTAGTGCGCATCTGTTGTAGCTCGCCTCTTTAGAGGCGGGGTTTAGGTGCTAGTGGCGAAGAAAACCCGCAACGCTGAATAGGCGGACTACAAAATGCTGCCGCAATATTTTCGAATGAGTAAGTAAACACTTCGTAGTACAGGTCCATTTTCTGGCCCTAAGCCCAGTAGTTTGAATGCCTGACGAAGCCTTAAGTTAAGGAAAGATTTAACGGAGACCAAGATTAGCCATTAGTTAAAACCTTTGGGGGCAATTATTTACCGGGCGCTTCAAGTTGGTCATTACCTCGTGCTCGCTCTGCTGATCTTTCTGGCCGCCGGAATTGTGTCCGCGCAAAAGCAGCCCAAACGGAGTCCGCACGGCACGCTGAATATTCCTTGCGAGAATTGCCACACCAACTCAAGCTGGGCCCCGATTCGCGCGATCCCCGAATTCAATCACGACACCACGAAATATCCGCTTCGCGGAATGCACGCGAAAGTTTCCTGCACGGGTTGCCACACCAAGCCCGTATTTACGGACGTCGGAAAGGATTGCGCCAACTGCCACGCGGACATTCACCGCGCGCAGATGGGAACCAATTGCGCCCAATGCCACACGGTTCTCGGCTGGCAGGTTTCCAATCAGGCGATTCAGAATCACTTTAATCGCTTTCCGCTGCTGGGCGCGCACGCCGTGGTGCAATGCGACGCTTGCCACAAGAACGCCGCTGTTGGAAATTACGTCGGACTTTCCACCGCATGTTCCACGTGCCATATGTCGGATTGGCTGGGAACTACAAATCCCAAACATCCCTCCGCGGGTTCCGCGTTTGCAGCTTCCAACTGCACGAGTTGCCATTCATTCGATACCTGGCTGAACGCTAAATTCGACCACAGCTCGACGGGATTCCTGCTCACCGCAAGACACGCCAACGTGCCCTGCGCGCTTTGCCATATAAACAACAATTACAATTTGACGATCGCACCGACCGATTGCGGCAACTCGCAATGCCATCTAACGACGTGGCAGACGACGACAAATCCTGTGCACCCTTCGGCCGGCGCCGCATTTGCTGCTGCGAATTGCGCGACATGCCACACGACCGTCAGCTGGACAACTGCGACATTCAATCACAGCACCACGGGTTTTCCGCTGACCGGCGCGCATGTCACCGTCGCCTGTAACCTTTGCCATACCAGTTCGGCCGTGCCGCCAACCGATTGCTACAGCTGCCACACCGCGGACTGGAAGAGCACCACTACGCTGGGAGGATCGGTGCCGGATCACACTGGCAACGGCTTCCCCGCCGCGAGCACATGCACCACATGCCATACAACGACTGCATGGACAGGTGCGACCTTCACGCACTCGTGGTGGAAAATTCCGCATCAATCCGCGACCTGTGCCACCTGTCACCAAACTCCGGGCGCGGCTACAAACTTCGCAACGTTTAATTGCACGAATGGGTGCCACACGCCTGAATCGAGCTGGCAGCAGGATTCCGGCCATCACAACGCAGGCAATTACGGACCAATGACTTGTACGGCCTCGGGGTGCCACCCCAATGGTTAATCGCGAAACCAAAATGTGGCGCCTGCGAATTTCGAGGTGCGTCCTGGCGCTCGCGATTTCGTTTTGCTGCGCGCATGCAGCACAGGATGTACAGAGCCAGCCTGTACAGAACCAAACGGCTCCCGTCGCTCCGTCTTCGGCTTCGCCAAATACCGCGCCCGCTTACGAGCCTTCTTCGGCATGGCCCTCCGCGCAAGCCACAGCGTCTTCGCCGGCAATAGCGCCGGCGAAAACTATTTTTCACGTGAAATATATTTCCGAGGGCGCAATTTATCTGGATGCGGGACGCAACGAAGGACTGGAGGAGGGGATGCTCCTTCACCTTGTGCATGCCGATCCGAGCGGCGGTACGACAGAGTGCCGTGAGATTCCAGGGAATCCAGCCGATCGCCGATGTGCGCATGTTTTCCGTCGCCGACACTTCCAGCGCCGCGGAAATCATCAAGACGCGCGAAGATTTGGTCGTCGGCGATATCGCCTATCTCGACAACGAAAGTGTTCGCCTGCGAGAAGACAAGGTCAACGCGGCGGAATCCGAAAATTATCCCGTCGTCGTGACTTTTTCCTACGGCGATCCGCTCGATGAGGAAATCCGCGCGAACGTTTCGCCCGCAAAAACGACCCCGATCGAAAACCAGATGCGCGGGACGAATCGGATTCGACTACGGATTTCTTTCCGAGCCGGGCGGCATCAGCTCGCGGCAATTCGGCCTCATGATCGATGCGGACATGAGCCGCATCGGCGGCACGCATTGGAATTTTACGGGCTACTGGCGCGGTCAATTTAAATACGCAGAACACCGGAAACAGCGCGGGAATTTCTCCGGTCACGCTCAACGATCTGGTGAACCGCACCTATCACCTGGGCCTCTATTACCAGAATCCCGATTCCATCATCACCATGGGCGTTGGGCGTTTATACCTGCCGTATGCGCCAAGCCTGAGCACGATTGACGGCGGATATTTTGGCTACCGCGTCACCAGCCACCTGACCACAGGCGTTTTTGGCGGATCGACGCCCGACCCGACTTCCTGGAGCTACGCGCCGAATCAGAATATCGCGGGAACGTTCGTGAATTATGAAAAGGGCGACTTCGACCACCTGCGATTCAGCGACACGTTTGGTCTGGCGGCGACCAGCATCGCCTGGCATGTCGCGCGCGAATTTGCTTTCGCCGAAAATAAGATTTCAGTTGGCCATCATTTTTTCCGTTTTCAATTCGCTGCAGATTGACAAGGGGCGAACGGCGCTTGGCGGCGTCCCCTACAACGCGGGCCTGACGCAAAGTTTTTCAAGCGTGCGATTTCAGCCGATCACGTTTTTAGCATTCAATTTGAATCACAATTATCTGCGCAACTTGCCCACATTTGATCCTGCGTTAATCAGCCTGGGACTTGCTCGATCCAATATCTTATTCCAGGGACTGAGCGGCGGCGTGCATTCGATCTTCCGTTCCGGATCGGCATTTCCACGGACATCGGCCGCAGCAAAAACAGCACGGACACGGCTTCCTCCTGGAATCAGATGTACGGCGTGACGCTTGGCGAAATTCCCAAGACCGGCTTGCAACTGGACATTCGCTACACGAAATTCAACAGTTCTTTCGGACAGGGCAACTATCAGTTCGTTTCCCTCTCTCGAACTCTCGCCGAGCGATTTCACGTTCAGATGCAGGGCGGAATGCAGCACCTGACTTCCGCTTCAGCACCAACTCCGCTTCCAAATTCGTGAGCAGCACCGTGGATTGGACGATTGGGCCCCGCTACTTCTTTGAAGGGCTTTTCAGCTGGAACATGGGCACAACCATGAACTACCAGCAGACGAATTTTACGTTCGGATACCGCTTCGGAGGTTCGCTACGCAAATGATCCGCCAAATTCAAATCGTGAGCACGAAAGTCCCGCATCGCCGCCATGCGCCGAAATGGTGGCTCGCCGCGATCGCTTGCCATCGCGTTTGCCGCCGTGGCGGAACTTGCGCCGCGCAAGCTCCGCCGGGCGAAATTGCGGCCGCCGCTTCCCCGTCGCTCGATACCTGGCGCGCGCGCGAAAATATGTGCAGGAATATTTCGATAAATTTTCCGACGTGACCTGCAAGGAATCCGTCACGCAATTCGTTTTGAACAACAGCGGCCACACCATTTATCGTGAAAACTCCGCCTACGACTACCAATTTCAGGCCACCAGCGCGAGCGGCACATTGAAATTTAACGAAACGCGCGAAACCCGCAATCCGGCCTATCGCGATCCTGCGCGCACGCTGCTCGTCACCACCGGCTTTGCCAGCCTGCTGCTCGTGGCGCATCCCATGTACGAAGCCAGCTACGTGTTCGAGCCCGCCGGGATCGGAAACGATCGATGGCGTCTCCTACGCCAAGCTTCATTTCTCGCCCGTCGCGGGCGCGGCCTCGCCGGCAACGCTGCGCTTGCGCGGAAAAAATTATCCGCTGCCCATGTCCGGCACGCTTTGGGTCGATCCGCAAACCGGCGCGATCGTGAAACTGGAAGCCATTGTGGATAACGGCTTGAGCGATCTGGGACTGGCGGGAATGCGCAGCGAAGTTCGTTACGCGCCGCACGCTTTTCGCGATCCCGCGGAATCCATCTGGGTTGCCGAATCCGCCGTGATCGAAGTCGAAACGCCGCGCCAGCACTGGCGCAACCAGCATCGTTTTTCGGACTACAAAAGATTCAACGTCAACATTCATGAGGAAATGGGGAAACTGCCATGAGCCAATTGCAGTCAATCCACAGCCGTCCAAAGCATGATGTTCAGCAAGGAAGAGTCCGAAAAAAGCATCGCACGCGGCTGCTCATCGCCTGGATTGTTTCCATGGCGTTCGTCGGCGCATTCTGGTCTACGGATTCGATTACTACACGACGAGCTGGAAGGATCGCCCCTTTTCGCCCAAGCACATGATGCTTCGCCCGAGCGGCACGATCGGCGTGAATATGGGCATGCTTGGCGTGCTCATGTTCTTCATTATTTTTCTTTACCCGCTTCGCAAGCGGTGGGGCTGGCTCGGCAAGCAGGGAAATTCGCGCCACTGGCTGGATTTCCACGTCATGCTCGGGACCGCCGCGCCGCTGGTGATCGCGCTGCATTCTTCCTTTAAATTTGGAGGAATCGCCGGAATGGCATTCTGGATCATGACCGCCGTCACGCTTAGCGGCTTCATCGGCCGGTATCTGTATTCGCAAATTCCCAGATCGCTGAACGCCGCTGAACTGACCGTCAAGGAAATTCAGGAAGCCGAAGTGCAGCTGCGCTGGAACGCCGAGGACAAGCACGACAAGATCGGCACAAGCCTCATCGACCTTTTTGCGTTGCCGACTCCGGAGCAGGTTGGCGCGCACACCCATGCGTCGCGGCGCTTTGCTGGATGATTTATCTGGACCTCAAGCGCCCCTTCCAGGTTTCCTGGCTGCGCTTGCGGGCCGCGGGTTTCGGCGCGTGGCTGGTTTCACTATTTGGACTTCTCCGGACGCGCAATTCCGAACTGGAGTACGCCATTCAAACCGCGCGCAAGCAGGCCTCCCTGTCCAAGCGCATTTTATTTTTGTCGCGCACCAAACAGGTTTTCAATCTTTGGCACGTCGTTCACCGCCCGTTTAGTTATTCGTTCGCCATCCTCGCCATCCTGCACATTGTTGTGGTGCTGGGGATGGGTTATAGGTAGGCAGAGGAGACTCGCATGAAGCGCAGAGCATATTTTCTAACGGTCGTCGGATTGCTGGTCCTCTTCGCCGGTTGCAAGAAACAGGAAAGCGATGCGGACGGCGTTCGTGCCGGCATCAATCAACATCTCGTTTCCTTGAAAACGCTCAACCTGGGCGCGATGGACATGAACATCACAAATGTGTCCGTTCAGGGGAATGAGGCGCAGGCGCAGGTGGAATTCAAGCCGAAGTCCGGCGGCCCTCCAGGCGCCGGAATGCAAGTCTCCTACTCCCTGCAAAAACAAAACGGCGCAATGGGTCGTGCAAAACACGCAGGCTGCCGGAGGATCGATTCAGCATCCCGGGCCGGGCGAAAATCCCCATGCGAACCCAGCCTCGCCATCGACCGGCTCCATGCCCAATTTTCGCGATTTAGTTCCTGGCGGCCCAGGTGCGAGCGGAAATTCAGCTACGCTTCCGCCAGGCCATCCTCCGGTAAATGCTCCAGCAAACGGTCACGTCCAGTAAACGGTAGAACAGGCTTCAGCCTGTCTTCTTTTGAATTTTTGAAAAATTGAAATCGCCAGGCAGACTAAAAAGT
>CAWAYK010000017.1:0-155737 GCA_963786215.1 uncultured Acidobacteriota bacterium | reverse complement strand
CTGAAGCCTATGCCACTGAACCTGCCAATCAAGTTGAACACAACGGACCAAAATTTTGAAAGCGTAATCCTAATCGAATACGACAGTCTTATTCGCATATTGCAATACGCGGTGCTCGAGGTGCCAGCTTACCGCGCGCGAAAGAACGATTTTCTCCAGATCCCGCCCCTTCTGCACAAGGTCCTGCAGCGAATCGCGATGCGAAATTCGGATCACGTCCTGCTCGATAATCGGGCCGTCGTCCAGGACTTCCGTCACGTAGTGAGCCGTGGCGCCAAGCAGTTTTACGCCGCGCGCAAAAGCCTGATGATGCGGCTTCGCGCCAACGAATGCAGGCAGAAAAGAATGATGAATATTGATGGTGTGCCTACCATGATTGGCAATGAAAGCGGGAGAAAGAATTTGCATGTATCGGGCCAGAACAACCAAATCGATTTTATTTTCTTCGAGCAATTCGTGTTGCCGCCGCTCCGCTTCGGCTTTATTTTCCCTGTTTATTTCGATTACATGAAAAGGAATTCCGTAAAAATCCGCGTGCCGTTTTGCGTCGGGATGGTTGGAAATAATCAGCGGAATGTCACAGTGCAGCTCTCCCGTGTGCCAGCGGTAAAGCAAATCCACCAGGCAATGATCGTATTTGGAAACAAAAATCGCCAGGCGATCGCGGTCCGTGGAAAGAGCGATCTGCCACTTCATGTCCAGGCGCTCGGCAATCGGAGTGAAGTGCTGCGAAAAGTCCTGCATCTCCATCTGAAAGCCGGACAAATCCCATTCAATGCGCGCCAGGTAAAGCCCCAGTTCCTGGACCATGTGTTGTTCAAAATGAAGGATGTTGCCGCCGGCGCGGTAGATGAATTCGGCGAGCGCTGCGTCCAGGCCCTTGGCGTCCGGACACTGAACGCGCAGAATGGCACTCGGTTTCACCGTTTCACCTCCTAGGTACGGCGAATTGTACAGGAAAAAGTCCCGCACTAAAGAGACTGCGTGAGAATCGCATAATCATTGCGGGTCGTCGTTCCAACAACGACATAAGTTGGCACTGTTGAGATCCTAAACTTCTGTTCGGTCCACAGTTGTTCGACCTGCTGTAGCCCGCCTCTTCAGAGGCGGGGATTTAGATTTCGCGCGTCGACTCTGCCGCCGGGAAATCTAAACCCCCGCCTCTGAAGAGGCGGGCTACAGCATGGCACGGCCCGGAATGCAAAACCCGGCATTTGATACAGGATGTCAGCAGAGCCACATAAGTTCTGCAAAATAAGTGCTGTTTTACAGGCTGCGGAAAAAAGGCCTCGTTCTGTCATTCTGAGCGAAGAATCTCTCTTCGATTTAAGTATGGGAGAAGAAACAAGGAGAGATTCTTCGCTTCGCTCGGAATGACAGAGTATTGGGTTTTTCCGCAGCCTGTTTGGCCGCTGAAGTTCCATATTTGCCGTCTTTACAAAGACTCTTTGTTTTCACGACTTATTTATGGGCTTTTCTTTATGCTTGGTTCTTCGGGAGTGGTCGTATGCGCGCCTATAAGCCCGCGGCATGTGAATGGTTGCGGGTCGAAATAAAGAATAGAAACGGAATTGGAATTCAATTGCAGAGAGGGCTCACTCATTCATCATGCTGAGGAAATCATTTCGGTCGATTAGCTTTATTCTCGCTGTCGTGGCGCTGGCAGCTAGCGCAAGCTTGTTGATCAGCGATGCGAAGATATGGTCTCCTCCGGGCGCGTCTTTTGCTGCGATTTCAGCTGCGCCATTGCTGTTGATCGGAATTTCGTTCCTGTTTATGCAGCCGATCATACGGCCGCGATCCTCGGAGTTAATGAAAAACGTGCTGCTTGCCGGGACGTTTCTGCTGTGGGGCGCGATTCAATTGATGCCGCAGAACCATTTGGCGGAAAGGCTTGGCAATGTCGTCATCGTTTTGTACGTCGTGGATCTTGCGTGGACAAATTTCTCCGCGACGAATTCACAAAAGGGAAGCTGAATTTCAGGAAGCCGCAGCTGAAGCGGTTGCGGAAATAGTAGTCCATTCTGTCATTCCGAGCGAAGCGAGGAATCTCTCTTTCATTGTTTTCTTAAAGCTAAATCGAAGAGAGATTCCTCGCTTCGCTCGGAATCGCAAAATGTTGAGTTTTTCCGCAGCCTGTGAAGCCGCGAACCGCAAAATCTAATTGTGGCTTGGCTTTTCATAAAAATACCGCAATATCCACTCCGCCACGCAGCAGGGTTTCGTAGAATTGTCAGTTTCGATCGTAATGCTGAAAACCGCTTCAACGCTCCCGGATAATTCCTTGTACGATTGCAGTTCAATCCGTGCGCGAATGTTTTCTCCCGCCCGGACAGGCGCCGGAAATCGAACGCGGTTCAGTCCGTAATTAATACTCTGGCGAACTTCGCCCGGCAACTGAATCGCTTCCCTCAAAAAATGGGTCATCAAGGAAAGCGTTAAAAATCCGTGCGCGATCGTCGCTCCATACGGCGACTCGCACCGCGCGCGTTCTTCATCGACGTGAATCCACTGTGAGTCTCCCGTCGCGTCCGCAAATTGCTGAATGCGTTGCTGCGTAATTTGCATCCAGCCGGTCGTGGCAATTTCCTTGCCCACGTATGCATTCAATTGTTGAAGGGATTCCAGAATGAGAGGAGGCATTGGAATTGGATTTCAGTAGCGCGGGCTTTAGCCTGCGGGGGTTTGTGTTATTGTAGCCCGCCTCTTCAGAGGCGGGGATTTAGATGTCGCGCCGTCTAAACCCCCGCCTCTGAAGAGGCGGGCTACAGCAAAGTACCAACCCCGCAGGCTGAAGCCCGCGCCACATTTCGTTACTTGCTCGTTTTTAATTCCGCGTAAACCTGCCCGACGAAACGGTCCGCCATGCGATCCCCATTCGGGGCAGCCGGCAAAACATTGGCGTCGAAAGAGGATGTCGGATGCGCCGCCACAACTTCGTCCGACGATTTCCCCTGCTGGCTGAGTTTCGCAACCTGATCGCGAACGCCAATGATCATATCCCTGTGGGCCATCACCGCGGTGCGGTCAACAATGGCGCCGTGTCCCGGAATAATCTTCGTGTTCGGACCGGCAAGCGCGATCACTTCCGCAAGCCCTTCAATCATTCCGTTGAGCGAGCCGCCGTTGACGCGGTCAATGTTCGGATAACCGATAGAGCGATAAAAATCGCCGGTCATCAGCACATCCGCATTGTGAAAATAAACCATCGTGTCGCCATCCGTGTGCGCTTTGCGAATGGGGATGAGGTCAATCGTTTCTCCGTCCATGTGAAATGTAACTTTGCCTTCGTAGGTCACAACGGGAAGCGCGTTGTCCGGGGCCGGCGTTCCCGGCTGGCCATTCGCGCCTGGAGGAGGATTCATCAAGCGATCCCGCAATTCGTCACGCGCGAAAATCGTCGCGCCCGTCTTGGCCATATTCGCGTTGCCGCCTGTGTGATCGGGATGCACGTGCGTGTTGACCACGTAACGAATCGGGTTGGGCGAAATTTGCTTGATGGCCGCAACGATTCGATCCGTGAGCGGAGCGAATTGCGTGTCCACCATGAAAGTGCCCTGCGGGCCGACCAGCACGCCAATCGTGCCGCCGCGGCCATCCACCGTATAAAAACTGTCCGTAATCTTGTTGGTCTTGACGACGGTTTTGCTGTCGTCAACGGGCGCCTGCGCGCGTGCCGATGCTGTGGTGATGAGCGATACCGCAAGCAGGGCCGCTGGCACGGCAATCGAGCGTCGAATGAATGAATATTTCATTGGCGTTTGCTCCTGATGAAAAATGCGATTTTGACTTGGGTTGCTGTTCGAGAGTATATACCAAACACGTATTATGCCAATGCTTGGGCAAATGAATTCACATCGCGACAAAAGGGAAGTAGCTGGCGGGTGGATTTTTTTATTGTAGCTTGCCTCTCTTGTCCTGAGTGAAAGCGAAGGATCAGAGTTGAGGGTTTAGATTTCACACGTCGAACCTGCCGCCGTGGGAATCCAAACCCCCGCCTCTAATCCTTTGTTTTCACTCGGGACAAGAGTGTCGGGCTACAGCAGCATAAAACCCCCGCCCGAAAGCCCACACCACAAAACGAAAACGCCCCTGGGCTCGTTTGAGCCCAGGGGCGTTCTTTATTCCAATTAACTATTTACTGTCCGATTTCGAGGAT
This sequence comes from uncultured Acidobacteriota bacterium, assembly GCA_963786215.1. Classification (GTDB taxonomy): domain Bacteria; phylum Acidobacteriota; class Terriglobia; order Acidiferrales; family UBA7541; genus Palsa-360. The sequence goes on along the minus strand of CAWAYK010000017.1, from coordinate 151,578 downwards.
CACGAACGATCCCGGGATCGGAGTTGGCCGGGGTCGCGGATTGTCCGGTGTAGGAGCGGCAGCGGGTTTGAAGTCCGCCGTTTCGGTGAATACGTGGTGCGTCTTTGTGTCCAGTGCCATCGTGCGGGTACCGGCTTGCGTGTTGATGTTCCCAACGTTGGAATACTTATCCGGTGAATCCTGGTGGATCACGGAAACGAATCCGTCGCGGCAAGCAGCGAATGCCATTCCCGTGCCCGGATCGTAGCCGTTACCGTCAGGATCGCCACCGATTGGAGGAGCAGCAACCACTTTACCGTTATCCGAGTTCACGACCACCATGACCTTATCGCAGGCAACGAAAATGCGGTGGTGTGCGCTGTCAAATGCCATTGCGGATGGACCTTCGCAAGGAGCGAGCGGCCAGGAGCCCTTGATTGCATAGGTCTTGATGTCGAATTCCTGGATCTCGCTCTTGTCTTCGATATTGACCCACATGTTTCCGCCATCGATGATGGCTTCTTCCGGTTTGCCGGCGAGCTTGACGGTTCCAATCACTTTGCCTGAGTTCGCATCAATGACTGTGGAATCCTGGCTCTTGCCGTTGAACGTGAAAACCTTCTTGGTCGCTGCATCGTAGCGGATGGAATCAGGATCTTTTCCGGGGATGGGGATCACTGAAGTTGCCTTCAGGGTCTTGAGGTCGACGACTGAAACGGTGTTGGCGTCTCCGTTGCTCGTGAATCCCTTGCCGAGATCCAGGGCGAGCGCCAAGCCGTGCGAGTTCTTTGAGTTTGCAATATCGATATCGCCGAGCACTTTTCCGGTCGTATCGTCCACAACCATGAAGTGCGATCCGCGGGCGATATACAGTCGATGCGTGTCGGGGTCGACGGTCATGTAATCCCAGCCACCTTCGCCTCCAACCGGCATCCTCTTAATGACGTGATAGCCTCCCGCTTGCGGTGCCGCGTATACGACCACGGTCGCAAGCAGTGCCAGACCGGCCATTGGGCCAATCTTGCGCATCCATCCTGCTTTTTTCTTTGCTGACATACGAATCATCTCCTTATGGTTTCGTTTGAGCAGAACGCAAACATACCCGGTCCTTATTCACTAATACGTTTCAACGCCGCAATAAATTTCATCGCGGCCCTTTCAATTACCGCACCGCTACTGGTGCGTCACTGCTAACCACGGCGTGCTTATTGCGCGTCAGATAGTACTGAATTGCTGGAGTAATGATCAGCGACAGGATCATCGAGATCAAGATTCCTCCGATGACCGCGATCGCGAGAGGTTGCAGCATCTGGGACCCTGCTCCCAACGCGAGGGACAACGGTAACATACCCGCCACGGCGGCCATAGCCGTCATCATAATCGGACGAAGCCTTCGGCGGCCGGCTTGGATCATGGCCTCCTCCGGTTCAAACCCGGCTACGATGAACTTGTGATTGGCGTCGAGCAATAGAATACCGTTCTTGGCCACGATTCCGAGCACCATGATCAATCCCATGAAAGATGAGACGTTGAAGTCCGTGCGCGTAATGAACAAGGCAAAGAACACACCCGATGTCGACAGAACCGCAGAGGAAAGAATCGCCACGGGTGCCGAGAAGGCTCGGAATTCAAACAGCAGTACGATGAAGATCAGGACCAGGGCCAGCAGCAACACGGTGACCAGGTCTCCGAACGATTTTTGCTGTTCCTTGTAGGTTCCGCCGTAGGCCACGCGGATCGAAGGAGGCAAGTGTAAATCGTTTACTGCTTTTTGCACGGCAGCAATACCGCGGCCAAGGTCGATTCCCTCAAGCCGCGCTGTCACTTCTTTTTCCTGCTGCAAATTGTCGCGCAGGATTTCTGTTTGACCGGGAACTTCTTCAAATGTGGAGACAGAACCGAGAGTGGCGGCTCCGCCATTTGCGTTCACAATCATCGTATTGTTCATCGCTTCCAGGGAACCACGGTTTGGCGCTGCGTAACGCACACGCAGCGTGTACGGACGATCGCCGATAATCATTGGAGCAGTGGCGGGTTCTCCGTCAACGATGGACGACGCAATCGTGGTGAGCTGATCCGTGGTGAATCCAGCCTTGGCCGCGGCCGCCGGATTAATCTTGAAAATCACAGCAGGGCCGCTGGTCGTATTCTCGATTCCATCTTCGATATCGACCACGGGTTTTTTGTAATTGATTTGAATGCGGTCCAGAGCATCGGCCACGCGTGGAGCCCATACCGTCAACTGATCGACGTCGTTCGAAAAGAGTTGCACGACGACAGGTTGAGGAGCGCCAGTGAGATCCGAAATCATGTCCTGCAACACTTGCGTGAATTCGACGTCCAGAGCAGGCTCCTGTGTCGTCACCTTTGCGCGGACTTCGCTGATAATCTCATCGATTCCGCGGCTGCGCTTGTCCCTCAGTTTGACCGCGATGTCGCCCGTGTTGGGCTCGGTAACTGCGGCAAGTCCTAGTTGCAAGCCAGTACGGCGTGAAGTGTTCTCGACTTCGGGAACAGACTTGATAATGTTTTCCACGTGCGTAACGACGCGGTTCGTTTCGGCAAGGGAGCTGCCGGCGGGCATAACGTAGTCAAGAATGAATCCACCTTCGTCCATGTGCGGGAGCAGGTCCGATCCCAATTGAATGAAGCAAAGGTAAGAAACTGCAATCAGGACGGCGCAGAGTCCGCCCAGCCAAATCGGATGCTCCAGAGCGCGGCGCAACCAGCGTTCGTAGAAGACCACCACTTTTTCGAAGAAGCCGCCCTTCAGCGATTCTTCTTCCGCGGCCATCATGCGTTTCATATGTTCGCGTTCAATGGCTTCTTCGTCCATGCCTGCTGTATCGGCGAGTGCGGCGTGGCCCGGTCCTTCTTCCTTGCCGCGCCGGATCAGGTGAACGCCCAAGTTCGTGGACCAGGTAAGAGCGAGGCCCAGAGAAGTAAGCAGCGACACGCTCATGGCGATGGCCAGCGCGCGGAAAAAGGTTCCCGTTACGCCGGTGATGGAGATCAGGGGAAGGAAGACGACGATGGGAGTCAACGTCGATCCGATCAACGGAACAGTCAACTCCTTAAGAGCGCCGCTGACCGCTTCCAGTCTGCCCTCGCCGCCGTCGCGATGAAGAATAATGTTTTCGACCACTACGATGGCGTCGTCGATGATCAATCCGCCCGCCGCCGCGAGGCCTCCGAGGGTCATCATATTAAAGCTCTGACCCAGCATCTTCATGGCGATGAACGTGACGCAAATGGCCACGGGAATAACGAGTCCGGTCATCAGCGCCGTTCCAAGGTCGCGCAGGAACAAGTAGATGATGATGCCGGCGAGCAAGAGTCCGATGATGATTGCGTCGCGGACGCTGCCGATGGACTCACGAACGATGTTGGACTGATCGTAAAAGACATTCAGTTCAACGCCAGCAGGAATGCTGGGCCGGATGGCTTCGATTTCCTGGTGGACGAGGTTGGCCACTTCCACCGTATTGCTATCCGGTTGGCGGCTGATGCTCACGAGAACAGCAGGTTTACCGTTCGCCGTAACCACTGTGTAGTTGGGGGCTGCAGATGGCGCTACCGCTCCGATGTCGTGCACGCGAACCGGCGCATCCCCAACGGTTTTGATCACCATGTTGCCGATGTCTGCTACGTCGTGTACCTGTGAATCGAGCAGGCCCAGGAACAACTGGTGGTTACGGCTCAGCAGGCCGGGGGAGTCGACAATGTTCGTGTGATTGGCCGCATCCAGAATGTCCTGAATGGTGACGTGCGCCCTAAGCATTTTGGATGGGTCGGGAGTCACCTGGAATTCAGGCGTCTGGCCTCCCTGAATGATTACGGTTGCCACACCGTTTAAGCGGTTCAAGCGAGGCTTAATATCGTAGGTCGCCGTTTCCCAGAGCGCCGTCTGTGGGACTTTGTCGGACGTCAAGCTGTAGCCAAGAATCGGAAAGCTGGCGAAGTCAAGGCGGTGAGTTTCAATCTGAGCCGTGGCTGGAAGCGTGCTCGTAATGCGCGCGATTTCCGAGTTCACCAACTGGAGCGTGGTGATCATATCCACGTTCCAGTTAAAGGCTAGGTCGATTTCCGCCGAACCGCGGCTGGTTGTCGAGCGGACATCCTCGAGCCCGGGCACGCTATTCACCGCGTTTTCCAGCGGACGCGTGATCGTGACTTCCATCTGGTCGATGGGCATAACGCCGTTATCCACGCCCACGATAATGCGAGGGAACTGCGTGGAGGGGAAAACGGCAATCGGCAATGAGAGCGCTTCGTATGCTCCGACCACCGCCAGCGTCAGGATCAAAAAGATGATCGACTTGGAGTGTCGGGCAAACCAATAGCGCTGCTCCGGATTTGAAGCTACCTTCGAAGGGCTGGATTTCTTATCTGACATGGCGTTTTACCTGCCGCAAATTCGTGATTGAAAATCCAAGTGCAATGGCCGCACGGTACCCGGCCAGTCCATCCAATCTGTTTCCGTTCTCAACCGTTTGCGAAGTAACCATTACTCCTCGTCCTCATCTGGCAACTTCGGTGTCTGAACCTGAATCTTGGTCTTCGCCAGGATCGGATCGTCTTCGTTGGCAAGTTCGAACGCTCCAACCGTGACGACACGCTCGCCGCCGTCCAGCCCTTCCGTGACCTGCACTGTCTTTGATTCGTCGTCCCGGACGCCGATCTTCACCTTTTTCTTGCTGGGCGCATTGTCAGCATCCAGAACGATGACCTGATTCAAGCCATCTGGAGTCGTCAGCAACGCCGCTTGGGGAATCACAACTGCATCTTTCACCGTCTGTGCAACCATCGACACGCGCACGCTGGTTCCAGGCCGCAGGCTGCCCTTTGGGTTGGGCGCTTCCACCCAAACTTCCACCGTCGTGCTATTCGGATCCACGGAGGGGCTAACTAGAGTGACTTTGCCCTTCACGGAGATTGGCTGGCCGGGAATGGAAATCGTGGCGGGGTCGCCAGCCTTCAGACTCATCGCTTCCGTCTGCGCCACATGCGCCCGCGCTACGATCTGGGAAAGGTCCATTACTGTAATGACCGGAGTGCCCGTGGCTGGAGTCTCACCCGGATAGTAGGGACGGTCGGTGACGACGCCGCTGATCGGGCTGGTAATCTTCGTGTAGCTCACTGCCGCAGTGGCGCTTTCCGTATCGCCCTTGGCTGAGTTCAACTGGCCCTCGGCAACCTTGAGGTCATACTGTTTCTGCGACAGGTCATATGCGTTCTTGGCCTGACTGAGAGAAGAGGTAGCGTCGTCCAAATCTTTTGCCGATACAGCACCCTCCTTATACAAAGCCACGCGGCTGTCATACAGTTTCTGCGCGGAGTCCAGAGTCAGCTTGGCAAACTTCAGATCCTGCCCGCTCTTCTGCACTTGCATGTCATAGGTAACCTGGGCTTGCGTGAAGCTGCCCTGGCTCTTCATCAAAGCGCCGCTCACGTCCTGGTTCTCCAACTCACCGAGCAGCTGTCCGGCCTTTACGTAGCTGCCCTTATCCACGTACCATTTTTTCACCGAGGATACGGCCTTTGGCACGATCGCCGCCTGGTCGCGCGGGTACAGGACCGCGTCCGTCACTACTTTGCGCTGGATCGGCGCTTTTTCCGCTGCGTCCACCTGCACCGTCACGGTGGGTGTCGCTTCGACCGCTTCCTTCGTGCCGCAACCCGCGAACAGGAAGCCCGCGGCCAATAGTACGGCCAGTGAGCGGAACGCTCTGCCTAGTTCGAGGTTGTGGCGTGATCCAGTCTGAGCCTGTGCGCTGCCGTTCATAGAGGGGAAAGACATTGATTCGCTCCCATTCATTTGCTTGCCTTTGAATTTTTGAACCATCAGAAACTTCCCGTAAATGTCTGAAGCGTTGCCAGAAGAGTGCGGTAACGAACCAGCGCATCGGCGTATGCGTTTTTCGCGGTGACCAGCGTCGTCTCCGCGTCCACCACTTCCGACGCGAGCGATGCGCCGCCTTCGTAACGCAAATTCGTCAGCCGCAAGCCTTCTGTGGCGAGTTCCGCTGTTTTTTGAGCTTCTTCCAATCCCGCGCGGGCCACCATAGCCTCGTCATACGTGGCGTATAGTTCGCTGATCGCCGTGCGCTGCGCTTGTGTCAGCGTCGCTTTGGCGGATTCCTGCTTGTATTCGGCCTGATGCACCTTGCTGCGCAGCGTGCCCCAATCCCAGACCGGGACGGTTAAAGTCGCTGTCAAGAAATAACCAAGGTTAGGGACCACACCAACTTCCTTAATTGAGGAGCGCGTGCAATGCAAGGCAAAGCAGTTGGCTTCGATACCGTTATCAGCTTCCACCGTTATGGTTGGGAGGAACGCGGCCTTCGCCATCTTCACATCCAATTCCGCTTCACGGGCTGTTTCCATCGCCGCGCTCATGTCAGGATTCTGCTTTTCAGCAAGTTGCTGAATTTCCGGAAATGGCGGCAATGCCGGCGGCGTGTCAAGGTCATCCACCACGGTGAAATTCTGGTTGAAATCAGGGAAGAGGATTACAGACAGGCCGAGGCGCGTGTCTTCCATCGTAAATCTTGCTTCGTCGTAAGCCTGCTTCTGGATGCGGTATGCGATCTCCGCCTTCACGGCATCGCTATGCGGAGCCTGGCCCTGATGCTCCAGGTTTTGCGTAATATCCAGGAAGTGCTTGGCCTGATCGAGGCCTGCTTGTGCGGCCGCGAATTTGCGCTGCGCTACAACCAAAGCATAATACGTTTTCGTGACCATAACGGTCAGCCCGCGGCGCGCAATTTCGGACTTTGCTTTCGCCAGGGCTTCCGCAGCTTTTGCGCGGGTTAAGGGCGTTCCCATCAAAAGGGACGGCGAAAGATCCTGATGGAATACGATCCAGTCGCGGTAAATATGTACGCCGTCATTGGTTACGAATCTTCCGTCTGAAATTCTTCCGCCGTCTCCCTGAGTGTTCAAATACTGGGAAGTCCCGGTCAATTGGGGAAGCATGGCGTTTCTGGCTTGGAGCCGGTCTTCGCGGGCGCTTTTTGCATCGGATATTGCGCCGACTAGCGTCGGATCGAGCTTCCGCGCTCTCTCCATCGCATCCGCCAAAGTTATGGTCGTTGGCGCGCCAGCCTGCGCTACTCCGGGAGCCTGAATGTACTTGATTTCCGTTTCCGTTTCAGGCTTGGCAGCCGGAGTCGACTGCGCGCCAGCCTTGGCGGCCGGGAAAATCGTCGCCGCGGCCAAACCTAGACCAAAAATGGAAAATTGCATGATTGAAAGGATTGAACTGCTCGTGCGGGCTTTGATTCGCCCATTTGGCATAACTGTACTTACAAGACCGAATGAATCACCCATGAATTCCTTCTCCTCCTGCCCCCGGCCCCTGCCGGTTGGAAATCGCCTGGCGCGAATTCTCCGCACCGGCCCTGGAAAAGCCCAATCAAACAAAGCGCATCAGAGAAAACCCATCATCAGCAGGTGACGAAAGCATAACAACTCCACATGAAAATTATCTGAATAATTTTTCTTATGGCATATCTTAAAGGGTTGCGTTCACCCAACCCAATTTTGGAGCAAAACAATACCACAACTTGGCAGGTTTTGGACTCCTTCGTAACAACATTAAGGAGTTGAATTCGCGTAGGGAATAGACCAAAAGCCTCTCAGTCTATGAAATGACAGGCGGGTGGGGCACGCTTTGAAACTGGGAGGGCTAAATGGTCTTGCCATCTAATATTGGCTTGGATTCCAGTTGCTCATAAACGAAGATGCGATCACGACCGGATTTTTTTGCTCGATACAATGCTTCGTCAGCACAGCGTATTAAATCTTCCGAGTTGTTCCCATGTGCCGGAAATGTGGCAATGCCCGCGGAAACCGTGATTGTCCCTAGTGTCTGTCCTCTATGATGGAGAGAAAGGTGCTTGATCGATTCGCGAATACTTTCTACGCACTTATATGTTCCTTCCGTATCCACTTCAGCGAGAATGAGGGAAAATTCCTCTCCCCCATAACGGCAAGCCAGGTCTCCCGCACGCACTCGGCTTTTAATCACGCCTGCCACTTCCTTGAGCAGAATGTCTCCAACCTGGTGACCGAAAGTATCGTTAAAATGTTTGAAGTGATCCAAATCAAGCATCACCAGGGAAACATTGCGGCCCATTCGATTCGCCCGGTTTAATTCACGGTTTAATGATTCCTCCAGATAACGGCGATTGAAAAGTCCCGTGAGTGGATCACGGATCGATTGATTGCGAAGTAATTCCCTGAGTTTGAGATTCGCCAATGCAAAAGAAATTCTTTCAGCAACTGCATTGGCCAGGCGATTGATGGTGGTTTGCTCGAACTTCACCGTTTGAGGAGAATGGGATTTGAGACTCGCCATATCATCGAGGTACAGGATTCCTAAAGTTTCACCATGTGCAATTAAGGGCACGCATAGATAGTTCATGGCCACTGACTCAATCACATGGGAGCAGGGCAATGGAGAGTTGAGGCCGTAGGTCTTCCCGCGGCGCAGGGCCCAGCAATCGTCAGGATGAAATATGGCCTCGCTCGTCGAGCAGCCCCCCCAACTAGCGACCAATTCGACAAGGTCACGCGATGGATTGATAATGGATAGCGTGCCTGGGCGTAAGTCAAGAATGCCAGGCAGCGTCCTTTCGCTCATCCTGTATATTTCTTCAATTGTCTGGCAAGACTGCAACGAATCACCTAGCTCGCTCAACGCCCTGCTTTCTTTCGCGAGCACCTCTGATTCCAGCAACGCGACCTTTAACTGCTCGTCTGCTTTCTTACGATCGGTAATATCGCGTAAGAAAACTACACCCCCTCGTTGCTCTCCTCTGACATTGAGCAACGGTCCCCCGGCAGCGAGCATCCATTGAGGCTCCGCGGCCTTAGAAGGACGGACACACATTTCCAACCCGACTTCGGAACTTCCCTTCAGGGCGCGACTGAGGGGCAATTCTTCAGTTCTGAACAGTGTTTCGCGATCGGCTTTGAACAATCCCAGAAGTTCAGGATAGCTCTCACTGAGTTCATCCGCAGGAGCCCCCGCGTTGTACCGGATACCGACCGGATTCCGTAGAATGATTTTACCTGAAGTGTTGGCGACAATGACCGCGTCACTACAGCTATCCAGAATCGATTGAAGCAGCTCTTTTTGTTCGGCGGCAGAATGTTCTGCCTGCTCGCGACGAGAGAGTTCGCGATTGAGCAGCCCGAGTGTAAAAATTAAAAATAAAAAAATGCAAAGACCCAGGAATATATTGATCGTTGCTTCCCGCTTGTCGCTCGCTAGTGCAGCGGCCGATCGCTCTTGAAGAAGTCCTCGTTCCGTGTGGGCGAATTTATCCACCAGGTCCGTGATTTCCGTTGCCATCTTGGTGCTTTGATCGTTAAACAATTCCTGCTGTTTCAAGTCATTCCGAGTTCTCTCGTGCGATTCAACAGACTCTTTCAAAAGGGAGAGTCGCGCTTTTATGAGCGGTTCCATTTGTGCAAGACTTATCTGCTGCTGAGCATTATCTGTCGTTAATTTGTACAGGGTTGCGAAATCCGCGAGCGCTGCATTGCTGGCGAGATTAAATGTGTCGATTTGCGCTGCGTCTCCCCACAGTGTGTATGCTCGACGGGCGACTGAGGCATCGTAGATGTGTGAGCGTAACTGCTCGCTGGCTTCAATGACATCACGTCCGTGAGAAACTAAATGGTCCTTTTCTTCCGTACGGCGGTTGCCTTCAATTGAAAACCAGCCAACCATCGCTAGAGTTATCAATGCCGCTATGAAAGCTATATTCGTTTTATTTTTCAAGCTCAAGGACATACCCAGTAAGCGATTTAGAGATTTGGCTTCAGTTAGCTTCTAGTTACTTACGCAATTCTAAATCTATTTTTTGGGCTAAAATTGACATGTTATTTGTAGATGTCCAACTGGGCAATGGTGGGCGCACGGCGCACGCTTTGAGATGGTTTTGAATTTCCGGGTAGCCGATCCCTCGTGGGTCTTGAGGGTCGGTTTTTTGTTTTCTTCTTTGGTCTTTGCGGACTCCAATAGCAACCGAATGTGAAAAAAGTAGAAAGCCGTACGGACATCGGCGAGTAAATTTTCGTTGGAAGGAAGTGTAACGGAAGTCAAAACCCCGACCCTCCAAGTGCGGGAGAGTCGGCCACCAGGATGTGCAAAGGCTCCGGAAAATGCAAAACCCAGCGCCTCGTGGATGACGTGCAGGAGTGGTGTTATTCAGCAGTACCAAAATGCTAACTGGAAAAACGGCCAAAGTGTGCGCACCCGCCGAGCCTTGGGTTAGCGTTACCAAGTTTCTTCGGATCAAAGACGCGGCAACTTCATCAGATCAGGTATTCCCTGCAAATTTTCTGTAACCGAATTCCGCGCCCGCACGTCGGACCACTATAAGATTCCCTGCACTTTGGATTTGCAAAATTTGAAATTGCAATTCGGCCCGCACGTCTGGAAACGTATAGAAGCGGACAGGCAAGCCGTCATATGGATTGACTATTTGCAGTTAGCTGTGAGACATTCGCCGCCAACGAAAGGGTGATCCATGAAATTCAAGTCGCTCACTACTTCTTTGTTCTCCTGCGTCGCGGTTCTGGCGCTATCCGTTCCGGTATTCGCGCACCACGGATTTGCCGGGCGCTATGACGAAGACCACCCATTTACCGTGCAAGGAACTGTGGTGGAATTCCAATTTGAGAACCCCCATTCCGCAATTATTTTCGATGCCAAGGACAAGAACGGCGCCATGCAGCGCTGGCATGCCGAACTTGGGGGCGCGGCCGTGTTGCACAGGGGTGACAATTGGGATCGCGACTCGTTGAAACCCGGGGACAAGATCACCATCATTGGTCCCCGCAACAAAAATGGTTCCAACGATATGAACCTTTCCCACGAAAGCAAAATTACCATGACGGACACGGGCAAGGTCGTCCACAACAGTTTTAAAAGCGAACAAGCACAATAGAAGCCGTCTTATAAATGTTTCGTCCCAGGAACTTAAGAGGACTTCAGGGTTAAACAGGCTGCGGAAAAAAGGCCTTGTTCTGTCATTCTGAGCGAAGCGAAGAATCTCTCTTCGATTTAAGTGTAGGAAAAGAAACAAGGAGAGATTCTTCGCTTCGCTCAGAATGACAGAGTATTGGGTTTTTTCGCAGCCTGTAAAGCCCTCGATTTTATGTTCCTGAATGTCGCGGGTGAACAGGCTAAGGAAAAAACTCGCACCATGTCATTCCGAAGGGCGGTGTTTGCCCGAGGAATCTGCTGTTTCTGGGAGTCGAGAAGGAAAGCAGATCCATCGCTTCGCTCGGGATGACAAGAAGTACTTTTTCCGCAACCTGTGAAGCCGCGACCCACAAAGGCTATTTGCCACAACGATTGCGCTTAATTCCTGATTTCACGGAACGCTGTGAAAACTTTGACTGTGTTTTGCGCGGGCCCTCAACGGAGGCCGGAATGAAATTGAGCAAGATTGTTTTGGCAGGCAGTCTCTTCAGCATGATTTTTGCGGGGCTGAGTTTTAGCTGCGCGGAAAGTTTTGCTCAGGCGCCCGGCGCCGTTCCGCAACCAGCTCTCGTTCCACGCGGCGGCCCCGTCCGCGTCGCTGGTTCTCCGTGGAATCCCAAATCGATTGCCTACCTGAAGGCCTCCAACGCCAAGAAGGATGACCAGTTCGGGCTGACCGTGGCGCTCAGCAGCGATGGCAACACGATGGCCGTGGGCAGCGCCGGCGAAGATAGCGCGGCCAAAGGCGTGAACGGGAATCAGGCGGACCAATCCGCGGTCAATGCGGGGGCCGTTTATATATTCGTGCGCAATGGTGACGCGTGGGTTCAGCAGGCTTACCTGAAAGCCTCGAACACCAAAGCAGGCAATCAATTTGGAGCTTCTCTCGCGATAAGCAATGACGGCAACACCCTGGCGGTAGGCGCAACGGGCGAAGGCAGCTCTGCGACTGGCGTGAATGGCGATCAATCGGACGCCTCCATGCCCGGCGCCGGCGCGGTCTATGTTTTCACGCGCGCAGGCAGCGCATGGTCGCAGCAAGCCTACGTCAAGGCTTCCAACACCGGCGAAAAAACCGATGGCGACCAGTTTGGCTACTCTCTCGCCTTGAGTGGCGATGGCAATACCTTGGCGACCGGCGCAATTTCCGAGCGCAGTGCGGCCACAGGAATCAACGGCAATCAGGCCGACAAATCCGCCGATGGCGCCGGCGCGGTTTACGTCTACACGCGTACAGGCACTACGTGGTCGCAACAGGCTTACGTGAAACCCTGGAACACCACGGCGCGCGGAGGCCTGTTTGGCTACTCCGTGGGGCTGAGCGGCAACGGCGATAACTTGGCCGTGGGCGCGTATGACGAAGAGAGAGGAAAAGGCGCGGCATACATTTTCGTTCGCAAAGGCAATGAATGGTCGCAGCAGATTCGCCTGTCGTCTTTGAATGCCGAGGCTGGCGATTCACTGGGCTGCTCCATCGCCATCAGCGATGACGGCAACACCATGGTTGCGGGCGCGTTTGACGAAGACAGTTTGTTGCGTGGAATACAACCGCCCACGGAAGGCAGCAACGACCAGGCTTCGGACGTCTCCACGGGCGCAGCCTATGTATTCGTTCGAAACGGCACGGCCTGGACGCAGCAGGCATTCATCAAGGCAACCAACACGCGCCTCAATGACCAATTCGCGTGGGCTCTTTCCCTGAGCCGCGATGGAAACACTCTGGCCGTGGGGTCACACCTCGAGGATAGCGGCGCCACCGGCCTGAACGGCAATCAGGAGGACGCAACCGCCGAGGATTCCGGCTCGGCCTACATTTACACGCGCACGGGAACGACGTGGGCGCCTGCGGCTTACGTAAAACCTTCGACTGCGCGGCCTGCCGCGGAATTTGGAATCTCCCTTTCACTGAACAGCGACGGCAAAATGCTTGCCGTGGGCGCTTTCAAGGATAGCGGTGGCGGCACGGGCGTCAATCCTCCGAAAACCGCAAAGCCTGCCACGGAATCGGGCGCAGCCTATGTGTATTACTGAGGCGGGGAGTACAGAAGCAGGGAAGAACGATGCAAGTAGTACGGAAGCAAGGAGGCAAGGGCCAATGCGGCGAAAATTATTTTTTGTGCTGAGTGCTGTAGTTGTTTTGGCTACAGCTAATCTGGCGACTTTTGCGCAGAATGCTCCTGCGGGCGGACCCGCTGCACCCGCTGCTGGCGGTCAACGGCCTGCCGCGGCTGCGCCTCCGCCGCTGCGCTTAGTGAGCGCGGATATTTCCGACGGCAAACCTCTGGCGGCAAAGTACACTTGCACCGTCGGAGCCGAAGCCGTCTCGCCCGCACTGCAATGGATGCAAGCGCCGCGAGCCACGGCCAGCTTCACACTAATTGTGCATGACATGGAGCCGCGCCCGCGAAAGGGCGTCGACGACATCCTGCACTGGATGGTCTGGAACATGCCGGCCGCCGCGAACTCGCTCCCCGGCGGCGTGTCTCCCGCCAGCGCGGATCTACCGGACGGCAGCCACCAAACCAATGGAAACGCCGGCCAGGGCGGAAACTTCGGCTATCGCCCCCCGTGCCCGCCGCAGGATGTTCCCGTGGCGCATCACTACGCCTTCGAACTATTCGCCCTGGATGAGAAGCTCGATCTCCCCGCAACCGCCACTCGCGCCGACGTAATGAAAGCCATGGACGGCCACATCGCCGGCCACGCCTCACTCGTAGCCCCATTCAACCGCTAGCTGCGCTGGTTTGAAGGTCACAGCTGGCTAGTTCGTGAGCGATGAAGCTGAAGTGAAATTAAAACCAAAGTCGAAAGTCCCACCTGTCACGCAGCGTGACAGATGGGCCACCCAGAGGCGCCGCATCACTGTCAAGCTATGACCTCTTTCTTGCGCGAGCATATGGCTTGCCAGGTGCGCCACCCTTTGCCTTTGAATTGTTCGGGTGCCGGACCCTTTGGTTTTTAAGGGTCAGGGTTTAGATTTAATTCCATTCAGAATTCCTGTGCGCTCTTAACGTGGAAATCCTCACATTTGAATTCTGGATTCGATATTTGAAATTCACTTCGCGTCAGAGGGTGCCCTCATCGTCCCGAAGAACATGGGACGAAGAGGCCCCTACGAAACCGTAATGCACTTCTGTTGTTGATTTCGTAGAGGACGCCCAGTTTTTGGGCGGGCGACTGCATTGCCCATACAAATCAAAATGAGTCACTACCTTGTGCCGGGTGGGCACGGCTTTCGCCTTTGAATATTTGGGTGCTGAGCCATGAAGATGATGTGCTGAATTGGCCTAATTCAAGCTTGAAAAAAAGTTAAATGAAAAAGCGGCGAAGTGGTTTGCCTCTCGCCCACGACATTTCGAGGGTCGGCGTATAATATTGACGAACCGCTTGCTACGCTCTATCTCATGATATCCAGGGTGAATCTGTGGCGACGAAGAGTTTATCTACAAAACGCGAAAACATTTTGATTGTCGAGCCGGACGCGAATTCGCAGCAACAGTTGCTGGAACTTTTGCGTTCAGCAGGCTATGACGTCTCATCTGCTCCGACCCAGGAGGACGGCTTCACGATCGTGCAGAACGGCAGCGTGGACCTGTTTCTTCTTTCGGCTGATCTTTCAGATTTGCGATGCTGTAACGCCCTGGCTGAAATCAAAGGCATGGCCGCGACCGCCAGCACGCGCGTGATCCTGCTGACGCGCGGCGGGGGATTGGAACGTGCTCGGGGACTCGAACTCGGTGCCGACGATGTTCTTTCCCCGCAATGGGAACCTGCGGAATTGCTGGCGCGCGTACGCGTGCAACTCCGCGACAAACGCGCGTACGAAAACTTGTTGGAGAAGACGCGCATCGCGTCCGAAGGTCAGGAAATCGCGCACACAGCGTTTCAAGCGGTGGCCGTAACCGAGAAGATGACGCGCGACGCGATCACCCTAGATCGCGCGCTGAAAATCGGAGTCGGTTCGCTTATTTTCGTTTCTGTAATCATTGCAGGAATTTTTCTGCTGTATTCGCGGCGTGCGAATAAGGAGACAAAGCTCGCCTATTCGGTGATTGCGCAACTCGAACACGGCGTTAACCGCCAAGAAGAATTAGTCGCAGAAACGCGAAAGATGCGCGCGGATTTGCAGGATACGGACGCGGCCATGCAGAAGGAGCAGCTCCAAAAGCAGACGGCGGAGCTGCAGCAGAAGATTTCGAGCGGGGAAGCCAGCGACGTCTCCGGTTTGAGAAAGCAACTGGAAGAAACAACCGGGCGCTTGAAACGCGTGGTGAGCGAGTCGGATGCCGCGGAAGGTGTGATTCGATCTTACGCGCCGAGCGTTTGCCTGCTGCATGTGTCCGTGGCGTTCAAGGAACAAAATTCAGGGCGGCGCCTGCGCTACGCGGGGATTAATCCGGATGGCGGGCCGCTGAAAGACAGCGATGGCAATCCGGTCCTTACCTTGGAAGGCCGGACGCCAGAAGTGCGCGCGGATTTCTTCGGCACGGGATTTCTGGTCGGCGAAGGGAAGATATTGACGAATCATCACGTGGCACAACCCTGGTGGAAGAATGACGAATTAAATTCGGCACTCCAGCAGGGACTGGAGCCGGTAATCGCGGAGATGACAGCGTACTTTCCGGATGCGCCTTCCGGGGTCACGGTGACGGTTGGGCAAATTTCCGAAGAGGCAGACCTTTCGGTCCTTCAGGGCGATCTTTCCAGCCTGAAACGCCCGATTCTGAAGATCGACAGCCGGAAGGAAGCCGCGGTGAGCGGACAGCCTGTGATTTCCCTCGGTTACGCCACCGGAATTAGCGCCATTCTGGCGCGAGCGGGGGATGATGTGGTGGATGACATCGTGAAAGTGTCCGGTGGTGATCCAACAAAAATAACGAGCGAACTTCTGAAGCGAAAACTGATCCGGCCGCTGGTAACGCAGGGGCACATCGGCGACGTACTTTCTGACAAGATTGTCTACGATGCGCAGACAACATCAGGGGGATCCGGAGGGCCGCTGATCAACCGTGACGGTGAAGTGATCGGTGTTACGTTCGCGGTGGTCAAAGGCTTCGGTGGCTCCAACTTCGGCGTACCGATTCGTTACGCGCAACCGATGCTCAAACCCCAATGAACAAGGACGGACCTCATCGGAGGCATTCGTATCCTTGAATACTAATCCCCCGGCAAATCAAAGCGCCTCATCGTTGGAGACATGGGCAACGAAATCGGATGTTCGCGCCCACACGAGGTGCGAGGCAGTAACTCGAGGATTGGTGCTGGAAATGCGTGCGACCCGGCAAGAAATGATCTCCCGGGTCGCACGCGTCAGGAATTAATCCTTACGATCTGCTTCACTGTCCGACAGTGATCACGCCAAAAGTACCGCTGCCGTAGTTGTTGTTTCCCGCCGTGTAAAACAATTGATTCGTGTTTCCGTTCGAGCCCGCCGGTCCGCCTTGGCCGAACTGAATTCCCCAGACGTCGTCAATTTCGATCTCCTTCCCGGTCGTGTCGCGTAGCGCGCCCAGGAAAGCGCCAGTCTTGGGATCGAAGGCATTGATACGCCCAGTGGGAGTGTTATTCGTGATCAGAAGCGCGTTGCTCATGGGCCCAAAGTCGGACGGCGCCATCGCGACGCCCCATGGCGAATGGAGAGGGCCTTTCAGCGCAAAGTGAGACACCAGAACGCCCGCGGGAGTGAAGGCAGTCCACAAAACCGCTCTGCGCTTTATCGAGGGCAGTGTAGGTGACCCAAATGGTTTCCGAGCCATCGTTGGCAGTCACCGTCTGAATTCCATACGGAGCAAATTTCCGCGGAATCTTGGGATCGACAAAGGCACCCGCACCAAGATTGGTCACCAATTGGAAATTGGAGTCGAACACGTCGATCCTGCGGTTTGGTCCGTCATCGGCGGCGTACAGAAACTTATGCCCGTTATTGGTGGCAATCGCCAAGCCAGTGTAGGTAGCGCCGGCCGATGATCTGTTAGCAGGCGTGAGAATTGCGACAGTTGGGTTAACAGCGGGATTCCATCCACTGATCGTGCCATCCAGCGCGGCAAAGATGAAAGCAGCGGCTGCTGAAGTCTGCACATGGGTATTCGGATTTACGCCGGTGACTGTGAAATCCGTGCCGCCCTTGGGGGTTTCCGGCGCGACGATTCCAGTGGGCATCCCCGCCCCACCCGCTGCCGACGGGATGCTCACAACGAGACCATTCACAGTGACCTTGATCCCTGTAGGCGTATTGTTGATGGTATAGAGCGTGGACACTCCTGTAGCGTTGTCACTGACCCAGAAGGGGCTTGTCGTAGTAGAAACCAGACCCCACGCGTTGACCAGATGGGCGTCCTCAACGGTGCCGCCCGTGCCCAAATTGGTGACTAAATCAGTGCGGGTATATTGTGCGAAGCTCAAAGAAGGAAACAGAAAAGCCAATGCGAAGACAGCCGTAATTTTCATTGCCGATTTCATTTTATTTTTTCTCCTATGAGTAGATGAACGTGACCTTACGGTTTGCAGTGGCCTGGGCGCGGATTTCGGTAAAGAACTGATTTCTTCCGCTGCTGCAATCTCCTATAACGTCGCAATAAGCGTAGCGGTGAACCCCATATAAAATGTCACGGAGAAGTCAAATTGCTGTTGAATTCATGTAAGCAGGAATTTTACGTATGGGCGTAAGAATTAATTACATTGTCCCTCCGCGGAAACGGGGAAAAGCTTTAACATAGAGGACACAGAGAAAAACTGGAGAACAACGGAGAATGCTGCTTTGACCTACTGCCTGCTGCGCCAGCCTTTAACTTTGGTTTTAAGGGGCTGAGTTTAAATTCAGGTTCATCCACCATTCTATCGCTTGCACAAAAAACTACCCCCTTCGTCCCGAAGTGCGCGGTTCACCGAGAACGGGACGAAGAGTCCTCTACAAAACCGTAATGCTTTGCCGTTGTTGCTTTCGTAGCGGCCGCTCGTTTTTTGAGCGGGCGACTTTACTGCCCGTGCAAATTAAAAAGAGTCACTACCTCTCGCTCGAAAAACTTTGATTTTTTTTGATTTATGAACTATAGCTTATCGCAGGATTTTAAGATCGCGGCGGGGTCCGCCCGGACTGCGATTGTCAATAATAGGGGTTACCATGAGAGATCGAAGTGGAATGCGCGCGCGCGTTGCAATTTTGGCTTCGGCCGTAGCTGGATTTGCGCTGTTGATGGTGGGGAATGCGAGCCGCTCGCAAGCGGCTGGGGATCCGCAGCCGAAGCCGGCAGCGCCCAAAGTGATTCACACGGACGATTACCAGCGCTCAGCGCGGCTGGACACCTATCGCGTGATCGCCGATAGCGGCGCGGGGCGCGGAGAGAATATTTATTTTTATAAATGCTGGATGTGCCATAACCAATACGCCAAGACCGGTCCGTATCTGAAGGAACTTTTTAAACATTCGCAGTTGATGTCCGGCGACCCGGTTACTCCCGAAAATGTATTCGCGAAAATTAAAGAGGGTGGGGCGGGCATGCCCGCATTCGGCACGACGCTGAAGGACGCGGACATCAACGACCTCGTCGCCTACATTAAGGAAGGAAAGTGCTGCGTCGAGGGTGAAAATCCCGGACCCAATCCGTGGTACCGCGCCGAGACCAACAAGTGGAGCGTGCAGAGCGGCCTGAACGGCGGGGCGAACGGAATGGTGACGCTGCCGTCTGGCGATTCGCCTGAGGGGATCGGCGTGCAGCTGATCGCGCCGAACGGCATCCGCACCACAGTGTACACAGATGAAAAAGGACACTTCGAATTTCCGAAGGTGCAAACCGGCGACTACGTGCTGCGTGTTCCCACGCCGCTGATGTTCAAGCCGTACGTCATCGAATCCCAACACATCGACGGCGCGACGAAGCTGGACGACATTGTTCTGGAGCGCGTTTCCGATAGCGATGCGTTGCCCGCCACTCCGGACGTCGAGCGCCAGTTGAGCGGCGCAGAATTGCTCTGGAACATGCCGGGCACGGCGCAGGAGAAGGCCACGCTGCAAAAGAATTGCTCGGCCTGCCACTCCTGGAACCAGATTTTCCGCAACCGCTACGACGAACACAGCTGGGCGCTGATCGTAGACCGCATGACGCAATACTCCGGCACTTCGCTCGTGATTCGCATCAAGGGAACGACGACGACCGAGGGCGGAAAGAACTCCGTCTCGCGCCGCGACGGCACTTCGCCCGAGGAAGTGGATACCCTTGTGAAATTCCTGACGCGTGTGCGAGGACCGAACGCACAGGACGAGCCCTTGCGCGTTTTCCCGCGGCCCCGCGGCGGCGACACAAAAGTCGTGATCACGGAATACGAAATGCCGCAGGCTCTCCTCGCTCTGCACGATGCGCAGGGCGACTCGAAGGGAAATATCTGGTGGACGAGCCACAAGACCGATGTGGTCGGCAAGCTCGATCCCAAGACCGGCATCGTCACGGAATATTTGATTCCGATGACGCCCAAGGGCATGCCCGGAACCCACGCCGTGCGACTCGATAAGAACGACGTACCGTGGTTTTCCGAAAACTGGAGCCACAACCTCAACCACCTCGATCTCGCCACCGGAAAAATGACGCAGATACACATCGATGACCCTGTGCCTCTGAACGCTCCGGGCTTCGGAAACTTTTCGATGACGCCTGACGGTTACATCTGGGATAGCCGCGACAATAGCGTGCGGAAGATCGATCCGGAAACGGGCAAAGTGGTGCAGCGCTATCCGCTGCAGACGAGCTTCAGCTACGACAATCTGATTTCTCCTGACGGCAAGTATTACGGCGGCGGCGGTTTGCCGGCCTGGGGGAACACCATCGAACGAATGGACCTGAGCACGGGGAAGTGGATTGAACAGAACTCGGGCGTGCACATGATGACGGCCAAGCGCGGCGGGTTCGATCCGTACAATAACCCCTGGTTCGGCGGCGGAGACGGCGCATTGATCGAACTCAACGCCAAGACGGGCCTGATCGAAGAGCATCTCCCGCCGATCGCTCCGAGTCCCTACACGGACTTCTATGAAGCGCAGCCCGATGCGAACGGCGAAGTCTGGGCCGGAGTACTGCACGGCCGGCAGATGGTTCGCTACAACCAACACAACGGCGAGTGGCACGTTTACCAAATGCCCGAGCCGTTTGCCTATGACCGCCGCACGTACATTGACGCCTCGACGAAGCCGGTTTCGGTCTGGTATATCGACTACAATGGCTACCTGGTGCGTGTACAGCCTCGCGAATAGCGTAGCCTGACAGATCGGTTATGTAATTTTGTTGCACGTTTCTGTGGCATAGGCTTCAGCATGCGGGGTTTGGTTCTGGTAGCGCTGGCGTCCCGCCGGCGGTTTTGCGCCGCGTTATGATAACTCAAAGCTGCCGGCGGGACGCCGGCGCTACGAAGGCCTAAGTTCCACATGCTGAAGCCTATTTCACTTCAACCTCATCCAATGGTATGGCGCCGCTAATTTTCGCGGTCGCGAAATTATTGTAACCGGCACAGGGCGAGCGTAGAATGCCCGCAATGAGTTTCCAAGCTTTGACTCCCGTTTTGGCAAATATTTGCGGAACGATATTCGGAGTTCGAGTTCCGATTTTTTAGGCTTTATAGTCGAGAACATTTCACCAGGAGAAAAATTCATGCTGCGTATTAACGACGAAGCACCCAATTTCACCGCGGAAACTTCGCAGGGAACAATTAACTTTCACGAATGGATGGGCGATGGCTGGGCCATTTTATTTTCACACCCCAAAGATTTTACTCCGGTCTGCACGACGGAACTGGGATACATGGCGGGGCTCGCAGCCGGAATTCGAAAAACGCAATACGAAAATTATCGGGCTGAGCGTCGACCCGGTTACGAGCCACGCAAAATGGGCGTCGGATATCGAAGAGACGCAGGGCCACAAAGTAAATTTTCCGATGATCGGAGACCCGGAACTTAAGATCGCCAAACTGTATGACATGCTGCCCGCCGATGCGGGAAACACTTCCGAAGGCCGCACAGCTGCAACGAATGCCACGGTTCGCACCGTGTTCGTCATCGGCCCGGACAAGAAGGTCAAGCTGATGCTCAGCTACCCAATGAGCACAGGCCGCAACTTTGACGAAGTTCTCCGCGTGCTCGATTCCATTCAACTCACCGCCAAACACAAAGTGGCGACGCCCGTGAATTGGAAGCAGGGCGATGACGTGATCATTCTGCCCGCGGTCACCGAAGAGGAAGCCAAGCTCAAATATCCCGACGGTTGGAAATCGCCACGTCCTTATCTGCGGATTGTTCCACAACCCAAGTAGCATCCGCGGGCGAGGCTCCAAAGTGATTTTCAAACAATTCTATCTGCCGTGCCTGGCACACGCCTCCTACTTGATTGGAGACGAAGCGACGGGCACGGCTGCCGTAGTCGACCCGCAACGCGACACAGATCAGTACATCGCACTGGCCGCCCAGCACGGGCTGCAAATCAAACACGTATTTCTCACGCATCTCCATGCCGATTTTATTGCCGGGCATCTGGAATTGCGCGACCGCGCAGGCGCGACAATATATCTCGGAGCGCAGGCCAAGGCGGGCTACGCATTTACTCCTCTTCGCGACGGCGAAATTCTTGAATTCGGACGCGTGCGCCTGAAAATTTTGGAAACGCCCGGCCACACGCCGGAATCGATTTCCATCGTCGTTTACGACCTCAATGTGAATGAGAGCCAGCCCTGCGCCGTCCTCACCGGCGACACTTTATTTATTGGCGACGTGGGCCGGCCCGATCTGCGCGCGGCGCTTGGTTGGTCCGCCGCGCAGCTTGGTTCCATGCTCTATGATTCGTTGCACAACAAATTGCTGCCGCTGCCGGACGAAGTCCTCGTCTATCCCGCGCATGGAGCAGGCTCGCTCTGCGGAAAATCGCTGAGCAAGGAAACGGTTTCCACCATGGGAGAGCAGCGCAGAGTGAATTACGCCTTGCAGCCCATGAGCAAGGATGCATTTCTTCAAGTGGTGACCGCCGATCAGCCGGATGCTCCCGCCTACTTCACGTATGACGCGGTGATGAACAGCGAAGAGCGCCCGACGCTCGATCAAACGCTGGCGCACGTAAATCCGATGACGCTGGATGACGTGCTTGCGCTGCAAACGTTGGCGCGCAAATTCTGGACACGCGCGAATCGGGGGAATTTGCAGCCGCTCACCTCGCGGGCAGCATCAACATCGGGCTCGGCGGCCAGTACGCCACTTGGGCTGGTACAGTGCTCGATCGAGAGCATCCGATCGTGATCATCGCGGATCATGGCCGGGAGAACGAAGCGGCTACGAGGCTCGGACGCATTGGATTCGATCACATCGTAGGGTATTTGAAAGATGGTTTGCTCAGCCTGCAATCGCGGCCGGATTTAACGGTGAAAACGAAACGCCTCAGCGCGCCGTTTGCAGCGGAGCTGCTTTCATCGCCTGAGCCCCCAGTTGCGATTGACGTGCGCGCGCCTGGCGAGCGCGCGCAGAAACGCATTGCCGGCAGCTTGAGCGTTCCACTGAATCATCTGGTTGAGAATCTGGCGAAAATTCCGAGAGATCGAGCTCTATTGGTTTACTGCGCAGGTGGTTACAGGTCGTCGATTGCCGCCAGTTTATTGCAGCGCGGTGGATTTAATCAGGTCAGCGAAATTGCCGGCGGGATGGTAAGTTGGGAAACCGCGAAGCTCCCTGTGCAGACCGGGAATCCTACATAGTGCAAACTGAACGAGACTAAATTTCTTTTCTTAGGGTCGCATTGGGTCGATGTAGCGCCCGCCTTCAGGCGGGCATGTGATGGCTAAACGACGCCCGCCTGAAGACGGGCGCTACAAAGCTACTGAAAAGGGCAATCCTCATATAGAGTTTTGCAGAAGCGGTATGTCGACCATTCGTTGGCTTTGCCGGACTTGATGCGCTCCAGGCTCCATTGCGTGCTGGATCTCACTCCAAAAGCCATCGCGTCCGATACTTCTGGGTGGTAAATCTTTGAAATTTGCCAGAGGCCGCGGCTCGCCTCGCCGTCGCCCTTGGCCTGCGGGTTAAAATGCGACTCGTGCTTGACGATCCAGAGCGCGAGTTTGGGACTGACGCCGTGTTTCAATGCTTGAGCCTGGATGTAGGCGGCCAATTGGCTGGAAGTTGTCAAAGCGCTCTGCGGCCTTGGAGACATGGCCATTGCCAAGGCTGAGTTCGCTCCCGGTACGCCCCTACTTTTATTGATGATTACGTGAATCGGCCCCGAGGAATCCGGCACAGTGGCCATGGAGGCGCCCTGAACACGTGGTTCTGAGCCTAGTGCGGCAAATGCGATGAGCGGCAGCGAGTAGAAAGTGAGCCAGAGCAGCTTCTTGATCAAGTTCTTCATGGACGTCCCCATGGCAGGGGATTATACACAAAGGCGAACAGAAAGCGAACACTATTTTCCTTCGTGTCACCCCTTTGTCCATCGAGCCCGAAAACGTCTGCCCATTTTCAATTACCATCTTCGTCAATCACATCCGCAAGACACCCGAGATTTACTCTTTTTCATACTTAGGGCATTTACCTTACAGATAACAATGCGGTGCAGAAGAATAGCGAAGCAGGGTTCGGCGAAACACTTTCCACTAAGCAGCGAGCAGCGGTGCTCGCGCTTACACATATAACCTGAAGCTATCTGGCCCTGTTAATGCCCCTGGTTTCGTTGCCGCCCTGCTGTAGCCCGCCTCTTCAGAGGCGGGGTTTAGATTTCACACGTCGACCCTGCCGTCGGGGCATCTAAACCCCCGCCTCTGAAGAGGCGGGCTACAGCACACCTGGCCATTGATTGAGGACGTCAACAGAGCCAAGCTATTTCATAAATGCCTGCATTCCATTATCGAAAAGCAATCAACAGGTGCTTCAAAAAAATCCATGTCTTCCGGCGCTGAAAGCGCTGTCCCGGGCGCTAACCCGGGGCGTTGCCCCGGGCTGGCATCCTCCGCGCCGTTGGCGCGAGACCGTGACCATACGTTCACCTTGTGAAACAAAAAAGGCTATTTACGAGATGTCTTCTTATAATTGATCAGGATTTTTCAGAACGCGTTTTTAATCCGGCGCAGAATTGTTCAAATGCCGCGCTCATATCCGGTATGGATTTTCCGATCAGGCCCAGCATGGGTCCGCTGTAAACTTCGTGCATGGTGAAGTCCACGTTCCCCTCGCTTTTGGAATCCAGCGTGTAGGTTCTTACGCCGGTGAAAAGTCCGAAAGGCATCCCGCCCGTCCAGGCCATTTTTCGATTCGGAGTCAATTCCGTTACTTTCACGGGAAAGGCGCGTCCCGGACTCAGCTTCGTAAAAACTTTCAGCTTGTTCCCCAGGAGCGCCTGGCCCTCAACTTTGTCGCAATTCGGATCCCACTCGGGCCACGCGGATACGTTCATCAACACGGACCAGATTTTTTCCGCCGGCGCCTGAATGCTCGTGCTCGCTTTGAATTCTTTCACGGGTGAATCCTCCAATTGTCAGGATCGCTTTTGGGCCAGAAACAAAAAACGGTTCAGGCAGAAAAAATAGGCTCCCACATCCGCAAGCTTCTGAAATTCACAGGCCCACTCATCCGCTTCTTCTCGCGTAATTCCTTGGCGCCCTCGAACAAAGCCGCGAACCGTTTTGGCCATATTAAAACTGTAATTTTCCGGCTTGTATGTGACGTCAAGATAAGGGATAACTTTGCATTCCAGCAACGAAAATCCTGCGTTACGCAAGAGGGGGCCGAGCGTCCGGGGAAGCACCGGGTGCGCCAGATGTTCGTCCCAAACTTTTAGCACTCGAGCCATGCGGTCTGGTTGCTGTGTGTGCCAAAGAATTGTTTGCCAGTCCGTGTCAATGATTGCGGCGCGACCGCCGGGACGAAGTACGCGGTGAAGTTCTGACAAAGCTAATTGTACGTCGGGGATGAATTCATAGACCTGCGTTGACACGGCCAAATCAAAATGCGCATCTTCGTAAGGCAGCTGAGTGGCTGCCGCCGTTTGAACCTGCACGGTGGCAAATTCGGCGCAGCGACGGCGCGTCATCATGACGGCGCTATCGCTGTTGTCCATTGCATGCACAGCGCCCGCCGGTCCGACGGCGCGCGCCAGCTCCTCCGTAACAAACCCAGGGCCGCAGCCGATATCGAGCGCGCGTTCGCCTGAACGCGGCGAGATCGTTTCAAGAAGCGCGCGCCTCTGAGCTACCACTTCGGGCGAGCGGTAAGTCATCTCAAGATGCAAAAGGGCTTTTTCGTCAAATTGCAGAGAGTCGGCCATGAAATTTATTTGGGAAAACGTGCGAAATAGAAATCCATTACAGATTCCATACTCTCACGAAGTGAAAGCATTATACGATCGCTCCGTTTTCATCCGGTACGACTATTTCCGTTTTGCACAGGAACCAATTGTTGAACAGTGAATTTTCTAAGCGCAGTTGAATTTTAGAACGCAATTTTCTTTACACTCTGGGTTTTTGTGCCCGCTGATGCCAGAATTGTGCCCGCCGGTTTTTCTATTGCTATTACAAGGAAGCGGCACATAAGTTGGGGGCTAAATTATTCACGGCACGATCAAATTGAATTCACTGCATTGCGTTCACCGTGCCGAAACATGGAGCAAGAATCAATGAAAAAGGCAATTGCACTGGCTATCACCCTGTTGTTGACGGTACCAACATTTGGAGCGGAGAAATCCAGGGAGCAGAAGCGTCTCGAGGCGTGTGGCGAAGTTCTGAAAGAGATCCTGGACATCCCGGATGACATTCCGAAGGATCTGCTGAAAAAGGCTGAGTGCGTTATCGTCATTCCGTCCGTTTTGAAATTTGCGATTGGAGTTGGCGGCGACTTCGGACGCGGCGCGATCACCTGCCGCACCGGTGAACACTATACGGGACCGTGGAGCGCTCCGGCATTGTTCGCGCTCGAAGGCGGCAACATTGGATTTCAACTGGGCGGCCAGGCCACGGATTTTGTCCTGCTGGTCATGAACGCGAAGGGAGCAACATCCATCCTCGGCAGCAAGGTCAAGCTCGGCGCCGATGCATCTGCTGCAGCCGGACCTAAGGGCCGCACAGCAGCCGCGGATACGGATATTGTGATGAGGGCCGAGGTCCTCAGTTATTCCCGGTCCAGAGGCTTGTTTGCGGGCATCTCGCTTGAGGGTTCAACGCTGCGCTCGGACGGAAGCGCGAACAGGAAATTGTATGGCCGCTCCTTGAGTGCCAAGGAAATCGTTCGCGAACACAAGGTTGGAGTCCCAGCGTCAGGCAGGGAACTGGTTGGCCTGCTTGACAAACAGTCCCCCAGGAATCATTCCGATCCTGTTTCGCTAAAATAGCAATCTACATTCAGTTTGAATTTTTCCTGAACTGCCCGGCTTCCATTATTTTTCGAGATGTCGGGCAGTCCAGTTTTTCCCCGCGCCCAAAAACGAAGCCAGCACTGTCCGAATATTGACAGCCATCCGATTCGATGGACCGTTCTCGCATATGTTTCTCGGTTAATTAGCTTCAGCCCTTCCTAAGCGCGCCTGTTTTCAACTACTTCTCGAAGCTCTTGCTCTGCCTTCCGAATGGTATCCGGAGTGCAATGTCAGAGGTGCGAGGCGACAAGCATGTTGGATGGGAAACAAATGCGAAAGTGGTTCTCTTGCCTGGGTAGCATTCTCCTGGCGGTTCTACCAATTCTTGCCGAAACAGCGAGCGCCTCGAATATAACCAGCGATGACAACCGATTGAGGAATTGTGGTACTGTCTTGAAAAGCATTCTAGACATGTCGGATGACATTCCGCAGGACTTGCTCGACAGATCAGATTGTGTCGTTGTTTTTCCTAACGTCTTAAGGGCCACACACATCGATGGCGGTAGCTACGGACGGGGCGCTATGACTTGCCGGCAGGGCGATAATTTCAAGGGTCCGTGGGGCGCTCCTACGATGATGTTACTCGAGGGTGGAGACTTCGGCTATCAGATCGACAGGAAAACCACGGATTTAGTCCTGCTGGTAATGAATGAGGTCGGCGCGAACGCCATCCTCGGTAGCGAAGTCAAACTCGGCGCGAATGTCTCCTCGGCTGCGGGCCCGGTCGGCCACGAATTAGCAACCGAGTCGTGTGAGGTTCAGCAAGCCGAAATTTTGAGCTACTCAAGGGCCCGCGGCATGTTTACCGGAGTCTTTCTTGCAGGCACGATGATCCGTCCGGACAATGGCAACAACCACCGCCTGTACGGCAGGAAAATTCCTGCAAGGGATATCACTTTGTCCGGAACTGTCGCCCTGCTCCCGTCAGCCGGGGAACTGATCTCGACTCTCGAAACTAAAACTCCGAAGCACAGGTCGTAAGTCCGATTTAGTTGTTGCAGTCAGGCGCAGCGAATTGGCAGCATCGTTCTGTGGAGGGTTAAGCGTGGACAGAGTTGAGGCACGGAGGCAGGTCCTGCACTTGCATGCCGTCCCCGAATCACATGGGCATCGATTCCGCTCAAGATTTCTGGCCGGACCGGCGGGCGCCCTCTTCGTATTGCTTGTCCTCCTTTTTGGACGCCCTCTGCTTCTCTCCGCGCAGACGCTCTACTATTCGCACACTCCGAATGCGAAGAATGGGCAGAAGGTCTACGACGACGGCTGCATTACTTGCCACGGCAGCGAGGGGAAGGGTGCTCCCATGGCGAACACGGTTTTCAGCCGGCCCGATACGTTTCCGGACTTTACGGATTGCGCGGGGACCACACCCGAGCCGGACGGCAACTGGAAAGCAGCAATCGTCCATGGCGGGCCTTCGCGTGGCCTGTCACAAATTATGCCAGCGTTCGGCGATCTGTTGACGGACGACCAGATCAACGATGTCATCGCCTACATGCGCGGTTTCTGCAAAAATGTCCACCACGATCCGATGGGCGAGTTAAATCTGCCACGGGCATTGGTAACGGAGAAGGCGTTTCCGGAGAACGAGATTGTGGTTTCCACGGCGGCGAGTGCTTCGGGGGCGCCGACGTGGACTACGGACATCATTGATGAACGAACAATCATTGACGCTCGTACCCAGCTGGAAACCGATGTTCCGGTGAACTACGCGGACCAGGCGCACAACTGGACGGCGGGTTTCGGGGACATCACGCTGGCGCTGAAGCGGGAGATGTTTTCGAGTCTGCGGACGGGTTCCATCCTCAGCCTGCAGGGCGGTTTTTTGTTGCCTGCCGGCGACAGCAAGAGAGGGTTCGGCACAGGAACGACGCAGTTCGAGCCCTTTGCAGCATTCGATCAGCTATTCAAGGAAAACACTTTCATACAAACCCAGTTGGGAGCGGACCTGCCGCTGGATTCGAGCGTGGTTCCGCGCACTATGTTCTGGCGCGTGGCGGTAGGGCAGGCGATGGCTCAGGACCACATGCTGGGACGGCTGTTTTCGCCCATGGTCGAGTTTTTGGCGGATCGTGAATTCACGCCGGGAGCGCGTACCAACTGGGATGTTGTCCCAGAAATGCAAATTACCGTAAGCAGGCGGCAACACGTCCGGTTGGCCTTTGGAGTGAGGGAGCCGTTCACAAATACGCAGGGGCGAACGCCGCAAGTGGTGTTCTATCTACTTTGGGACAGGGCAGATGGGAAGTTATGGGATGGTTGGCGATGAGACTCTCTTGGGGTAGCGCGGTTGTCCTGGGGCTCGCAGTCATTGGAGTTCCTGCAATGCTGTCTGGCCAGTCGCAGACCGAAAACGCCAAAGGCGACAAGACGCCTCCGGGGACATTTTTTCGCACATCGGAACGCTGCGTGGCTTGCCATAACGGGCTCAAGACGAGTTCTGGCGAAGATATTTCGATTGGACTCGATTGGAGCGCGAGCATCATGGCGAACTCGTCTCGCGATCCTTATTGGCAGGGAAGCGTGCGACGGGAGTCAATGGACCATCCGGAGTCGCAGCAGGCGATCGAGGATGAATGCACAATCTGCCATATGCCGGCTGTCCGTATGGCTGACCGGGCTGCGGGGAAGCACACGCAGCTCTTTTCGCGCCTTCCTTTGCAGCAGTTTCCAAAAGGGGATCGCGCCGCAGCGGATGGGGTGACTTGCTCGGTCTGCCATCAGATTGACCCGGCGGGGCTGGGGACGCCCGCGACCTTCGTCGGGAATGTGGCCTTCGCGAAACCTATCGAGAACGATGAGCGGCCCGAATATGGACCCTTCGAAATCGACAAAGGCCACCAGGCCGTGATGCACTCCTCAACTGCGACCTACTTCCCGACCGAGGGCAATCATATACGCGATGCGGGTCTCTGCGGGAGTTGCCACACGCTCTTAACTACGGCGCTTGGGCCGAAGGGTGAGAAGTTGGCGACGTTCCCGGAGCAGATGCCGTTCCAGGAATGGCAGCATAGCGACTACGCGAACAAGCAGACCTGCCAGGACTGCCACATGCCAGTGGTGAACGAGCCTGTTGCGATTACGTCGTTATACGGCAAGCCGCGCGAAGGCATGCACCGGCATGTGTTTGTCGGAGCGAATTTCGTGATGGAGGGAATGCTGCAAGATCATCGCGATGATCTTGCGACGGAGACGCAGCCCGGGGAGATGGATGCGGCGATGAGGCGCACGGATGAGTTCTTGAAAACGCAATCGGCGAAAGTGACGATTACGCGGGTGGATGCGACGTCGGACGGGCTCTCCGCGGAAGTGCATGTGGAGAATCTGGGCGGGCATAAGCTGCCTACGGCCTATCCCTCGCGGCGGGCGTGGCTACATTTTACGGTGAGGGACGGCAATGGGCGTGCGGTATTTGAGTCGGGCGCGCTCAAGCCGGACGGGTCGATTGTCGGCAATAACAATGACGAAGACCCATTGAAGTTCGAGCCGCATCATCGCGAGATTACGAGTTCGCAAGAAGTGGAAATCTACGAACCGATCCTGAAGGATTCGGAGGGGAAAGTTACCACCGGCCTCCTTCACGCGGTCGGATACTTGAAGGACAATCGCCTCTTGCCGCACGGCTTCGATAAGGCCACTGCAGAGAAAAATATCGCGGTGACCGGCGACGCGGCCGACGATCCGGGATTCACAGACAAAGGAAGCTCGGTGCGATATGTGGTCTCGACCGGGAACGCAACGGGCCCCTTCAAAGTGGAAGCGGAACTTTGGTATCAACCCATCGGGTTTAGGTGGGCGCATAATCTGGGAAATTACCAGGCCGAGGAACCGCAACGATTTGTCCACTATTACGAAGAAGCGTCCCGCAGATCGGCTGTAATCCTGGCTAAGGCGGAAGCTACACGGTAAGGGTGGGCGCGGCAAGAAAAATCAGTTGCCGCCTCATGGCAGTTGCGGACACCGATATCGTAAAGAGAGCAAATCGTCCCCGGTTATTTTCCGTAATAATCAAGCGTTGAGTAATTGACGGTTACTTCTTCTCGATCCTTGATATTTCTCAGTGCGACAAACTTCCAACTTCCTTTTTTTCCGTAGCTGCATTGCGCGTTCGGCGTTGAGGAATGATTTACAAACCACGCGAGAGACATTCTTTTCGGATCGGCTGGACCGAAAAACTTATCCCACGCGTAAATACACCATTTGTTGCACCACTTTAGTTGCTCAAATGTTCTGGGATTCCATATCTTCCAGTCCCCCGGCCGCCATAGACTTATGGTTTCCCCTTTTCTTATGGCGCCTTGGGCGATGACTCCGACTCCGTGTGGTGACTTGCCTAATTCAAAGTTTATCCTCTTCCGATTGGCCATCGATCCTCAATCAAACCGTAATTTTGTAATTGGTCCTCGCCCCATCACTTCACTGAAAACCGAAATCTACCATTTAACATCCAGCGTGCCGTTTCATTGCGGGTGATTGCGGATTCCAATCTCTATCTTAGTGCGAAATAACCAGCAACTTTTTTCTTGAGGATTTCCGGCGCCACTTCCTTTGCTGATCCAGCCAGCAAATCGCCCAATTCAAAGGGGCCATAAGACGTGCGAATCAAGCGGCTCACTTGCAGGCCTAGATGTGCCATGACTTTCCGGATTTCGCGATTTTTTCCTTCTTTAAGTGTAACGGTGACCCACACATTGGCGCCGGTCTGCGCGCGTTCCATCGTGGCATCAATCGGGCCGTAATTCATGCCTTCGACCGTGACACCTTTTAGAAGACTGGCAAGATGGGCTGGTTTTACAACGCCGTTCACGCGCACGCGGTAGCGGCGTTTCATGGCATTCACCGGCAATTCGAGATACCGCGCGAGGCCGCCATCGTTCGTGAGCAGAAGTAAACCTTCGCTGTTCAGGTCGAGCCGTCCGACGCTGACAACGCGCGGCAACTCCTTCGGCAACTTATCAAAAACAGTCGCGCGATTTTTTTCATCGCGCGCGGTGGTCACGAGCCCTACAGGTTTGTGATACAGGAACAGCCGCGTGGCTTCGTTCGCAGGCAGCGGTTTCCCGTCCACGAGAATTTTATCTTCGGGCACAACAGTGAACGCGGGAGTATCCAGCGTTTTTCCATTGACGTTCACGCGCCCGTCATTAATCCACCGCTCCGCATCGCGCCGCGAGCACAGCCCTGCGCGGGCGATGACCTTGGCAATGCGCTCAGCTTCTTCACTCCTGTTCAATTTTTCCGTCTCCGCAGTCTGGAATCGAATTAAGGATCGTAACATGAGGAGGATGGCGGAGAAATTGGCCTTGAATGCGAATCAACAATAGGCCGGATGCAAGAGCATTTCGAGCAATTCAAAGGAGCTGTTTCTGGCTGAAAAATGCATACTGGTTTTTGCGTGCCTTCACAGCATTGGCAGGTTTTCCAAAAACAAATGTCTCTTCGCGAAAGCGCGTCCTGATCCGCTCTTCAGGTACGTTTCGAATTTTTCCGCGAGATATTTTTCAGGCAGCGCAACGTAGGCCATTAATTCCCAAGGTCTGAATTTATTGGTGTGAATTGATTTGCCGGCGTTGTGTTCGGCGAGGCGTTTGCGAAGATCGCTGGGTTGAGCCGATATATGTTTGTTCTGGAAATGTGTCTGCTTCGGAGGATATAGACGTAGTACATAAAGCCCGCCTTCGCTTGCCGGACTTGAATTTGGGGATCCTAACACTGGATGTGCAGTAGGTCACGATTGTGTCAGTTATTGGATGCTACGGCGGGCACTCGCCTTCGCCAAATCGGCTACGGCGAACAAGCTCGCCATAGCCGATTTTTGCGCGAAGGCGAGTGGAGGCGGGGGGAGTTGAACCCCCGTCCGAAAAGCGCTACGGCTCGAAGCCTACATGCTTAGCTCAATTCCGTTTGTTTCGCCAGCCACGCTCAGAATGAGCAAGAAACGCAGCCGGCTAGTCCGATTGGTTCTCGCCGTCTTGCCGCGGACCGAGACTTGACGGCCAGCCTACAGTGTGACGTCTCTTACCGGGCCCGTAGGCGAAGCCCGGGGAAACGTAGCTACGCTAGTTTAAGCTAGGCAGCCAATGCCAATTGTTGATTGGCAGTTCTAGTTTTCCACCCGATTGAGGGCAGGTGGCGCCCTGCATGCCTTCGAGTCGCGACAGCTTCCGTCGAAACCGTGTCGCCCCCTAAGCTAATTATATCATTTTTGAAGACCGCCTGCGGACGTCGTGCCAGTAATGCCTCAATTTGCGAGCAAAGTCGTCCTATCCGTTCACGTTGAGCGTTCACGGTGAACCGACCCGAAGACAACGGGACGGATAGGACGCAACAAAACCGCAGGGCCTTGCAGTTGCTCTTGTAGAGGCCGCCCGTCTTTTCGGGCGGGCAGCCTTTTTGCCGCAACATAGCAAAATTCAAATTGATGCACTGCCAGCGTGCCTCGTGAGTTCCGCAGAATGCTATCGAACAGGTGTCTCGACAAGCCGCGCTACCACGAGGCCGTTTCTTTCACCCACTTTAAGTTCGCGCATGCACAAGCCAGCCTCATTTATCTTGCACCGGTAGATTCCGTAAATCGGCAAGTCGTCTGCGCGAACAGCGTAACTGCCGCCATCGATTTGACCAATACTGGTCGCATCTGAAATCACAAATGGATTTTCGCCTTGCGCGCGCACGCGGAATTGCCCTGAGGACGGCTCGTAATTTCCGTAGCTGAAACAGTGCCCGATGCAGGCCCGGTCCACCATGTGATTGATCAAAAGTCTCGATCCGGCATTCGGGCCGATTTCGGCAATGACCCGTTGGCCCGGCGGCATGGCACTTGCATAGTTTTCAATCTGCTCTTCCATTTTATTTAGCATTCCCGTGTCACTATATAAAAAGAGAAAAAAGAGCGCTGCGATCGCAGCAAAGCACGGAAAATGCCATTTTTGCGGTCGCACCACACACAAAAGGCAGCATGCCAACACTGCAGTCACGGAAGTGAGCCGAGCCTGCAGCAATCCCACTGGAGTTGCATAGCTTGAAAGCATCACGGCGCTTGGAAGAAGAACGCCAGCAAGGAACGCGAGACCGTAAAGTTGAACTGGCAACGCATAAATGCTCAACGCCTCGTGGCGTTTCCGGCGGAAATATATATCCATGGCAATACAGATTGGAACGAAGGCAATCAAGAGATCCACAGGCAGTCGGTAGCGCGCGCTGTAGAGTAGAAGCTGGTCAGCGCCGCTATGCGTGAGAAATGCCTGCAGCGTTCCTCTGTCCGGCCAAAAAACGGGATAATGGCGGACAATATAATTACTCACCTGCATCAACAAAAGAGCGGTGCCGGTAAACAGCAGCGGTTGATTTCGCGCATCTAGCTTTGCGGCGGCCAACAAATAGAATCCTAGTCCAAGTAAAAGTGCTGCACCGAGCGGGTGAGCCATCCACGCAAGCGCCAACAACAACAGGACGAAGCCGCGTTCGAGTCCTCTTCCACGTTGCAACAACGCAATGCCAAAGAACGCGAGACCCAGAGAAATGTAATAGTTCAGAAATCCCTGCTGAAATGTCCAGCCGTAGGTGAACATGGCGATGCAGGGCGTGAGCGTCCACGGAGCGCGCTGCGCGATCGCGCCAATCATGGCGAAAGCGCCCCAAAAGAAAATCAAGACGGCTGCGGAAACGCAAATTTTTTCCGCCAGTCGCAGACCAACAAGCGACCCCAACCCGCTGAGGCTCGTGTCGAATAAAATATTGTTCCACTGCTTCGCAAGCCACAGGCCAGGGGCTTGACCGCACTCGATCAACTGCACAAGCCATGCGTTGTACGTATGGCTCGCGAGGTCTCCGGCTTCAATTCTTCTGTGCCAGAAGCAGGGAATCAGCACTGCTGCGGAAATGGCCAGGGACTGAAAACGATTTTGCCGCAGGAAATCAGCGCCGGCGGAAAGTGCGGACGGGGCAGATGGCACATCGCTGGAATTGAGCACGGCAACGCCAGGCGCCGCTGACGTTTTACTTTTCCCTTGTGGAAGGCTTGGTTGCTGTGCATCGAAATGCGACTTCATGATTCGATGGTAACAGCCACGTGAGATGTGTCAGATTGCGACCTGCGACTTCGTTCCAAAAGAGCCAACACATATTCGATTCCGTGGGAAGTTGAAATCGCTCCCTTGCTCGGGCCGAAACCTTGGCGGGATGTTAAGTTGACAATCCTTCCCATGGGTTCCGATAATCAGCATTGGGGCCAACCCACGGGAGGCGCAGGGTATGGCGGCAGAACCAAATTCGGTTGAGCAAGTTGTATCCCGGACACTTCGGGACAATCTCGAAAAAATTCAGCGCTCAGTAGACGAGCTACATCAGGCAGTGAATGACCTGACCTCTGCATGCGCGAGCAGCCGCGCGGGCAACGCGTTGCCGCCGATGGTGCGCGCGCAGACGTGCGCCGCTTCGCTTTCCGCAACGCTCGAAGTTCTTTCGCGGCTGGTCACCAGCGCGTTGCAGCCGCCCGTGCAAGTCCTGTTGGAAATGGAGACTCCGCGTGTTTCTTCTGCGATCAATTTTCAGCCTCCGCCGCCGGTCAGTGTTCCGGTCAGCGTTTTTGAGCAGCCTCCTCCTGCGTCTTCGCATCCAATAGAACATATAACCTGGGCGCCGCCTGCGCCGGTTGCCCCGATGCCGAGCGTCGCCGATATTTTTCCGCCGGTGGAGCAACCTCGCGCGTTTTCGGAAGCGCTGCCCGAGGAGCCGACCATTTTTTCAGGCATCACACCCGTGTCCGCGGTTCCCGTCACGGTTGAGGCTGCCCCGGAAGTTCAGGAAGAATTTGCGGCAGAGACTGTGCCTGTTACGCTGCCGGACCCGGAGCCGGATTTCGATCTGAATCTTACTGCGGCCGTGCAAGCAGAGCTCGAATCTCATGTCCCCGTTGAGCACAGGGAATCGGGCCCAGTTTTTAATCTCGACTTGCTGGCACCGGAAGAGCAAGAATTGCACCGGCGCGCTTTCCGCGTGGCCAAAGTTTCAATGCAAGACATTAGAATGTTGCGACCTGAAGATGTTCGAGTCGGGCGTGAAAATAAGGATCTTTGTTTTAGACTGCGTGATGACATTGAAAAGGCACATAAAGAATACGATCGCCGCTTCCAATCCATTCAATCCCACCCAGTCGATTATTTCTATGACTGGATGGTGGAAATCTTGGGCGGCGGAGATCCACAAACGCTCGGCGAGTATCCTTACCCCTCTGCGGTCCTGCGCCGTTAATCTAAAAGCGCCCGCCCGGAAATTTGGTTACGTCGGCATCCTTGCTGCCGCTGCGGCCCTGGCGATGTTTACGATTGCCACGCCCGAACTGCGCGCGGCAGCGCCGCAAAGTGCGGCAAAAAAATCAGGCGCGAAATCCACTTCTAAAAA
This sequence comes from uncultured Acidobacteriota bacterium, assembly GCA_963786215.1. Taxonomy (GTDB): domain Bacteria; phylum Acidobacteriota; class Terriglobia; order Acidiferrales; family UBA7541; genus Palsa-360. Next base: position 115,836 of record CAWAYK010000017.1, on the reverse strand, counting down.
AGCACTGGGAAGACTCCGGCTGCTGCCGCCTCGAATTCGAGCGCGACTCCGCTCGAGAAGCAACTCGCGCAACTTTCCCGCGCGCTGCGTGATGAACCGAATGCCACTGCTTATTCCGCGCTCTCCGCTTTTGCTGCGCGAAACGCGAAAAATGAAATTGGCCCGCGCGCTGCTCTCGCGCTGGGTTACTACGACGTGAATCGCGACAAGCCGGAGCTGGCATTGGGTTGGTTGCATAAGGCTGCCGGCGAAAAATTGCTGCGTGAATATGTTTTGTATTGGCAGGCGGAAGCTTCCGTCGCGCTCGGGCAAAAAGATGCGGCGCTCGAACAGTATCAAAGTATTTTGCGCGATTATCCCGGAAGCGCGATTACCGAGCCCACCGTCACATCTCTGGCGCAAACAGCAATCGCAATCAACAGGCCCGCGGATGCGCTGGCCGCGCTCAATGCATATCCGAATACTTCCACGAAGCCCGCATTATTGCTGCTGCGCGCGCAAGCTCGCCAGGCGCTCGCCACAATCAAGGGCGAAAAGCCTGTGGCAGCAGGCACGGATTATCAGGATATTTATTACCGCTTCCCGCTGAATGACGAAGCGAAAACTGCGGGCCAGCAAATGCAGGTTTTGCAATCGACGCTTGGCGATGCGCTGCCCGCTGTGCCGCTGCAAGCGCAGATCGCGCGCGCCGAAGCTTTTTACGTGGCGAAACGCTGGCGCGATGCGAGCACGGAATATGCAAGCTTGATGCCGAAGCTTGCTGGCGTGGATCATCAGCGCGCCGACCTTCGCATTGTGCAGTGCGAAGTGGAAATGGGCGACAAGCTCGACCAGCTGGTTGAAATTCCGCTCGCCGATCCCGAACTGGACGCCGAGCGAATTTTCTCCGTCGCGCAAGCTCATCGCGGATTAAAACTCGAATCGCAATTGCTCGAAGATGTCGACCAATTGCAGAAAAAATATCCTCAAAGTTCGTGGACCGCGGACGCATTGTTCGACGTGGGCAATTTTTATTGGGTAAATCTGGATCGCGCGCGCGCCACGGATTTTTATCTTCGTTCGCTGGCAGTTTCTGGAGACGGGAAAAATGCGCCGACCGCTGCGTGGCGTGTAGCGTGGACTGCTTACTTGAATCGCAAGCCCGAAGCCGCGGACATGATCGAGGCCTACGTTCGCCGGTTCCCCAATTCCAGCTACGTGCAGGACTCGCTTTACTGGATCGGCCGTTCCTACGAAGTTTCAGGAAATCTGGAGCTCGCGCGGAATTATTATCTGGCTGACGCGAAGCGTTTTCCGCTCACTTATTTTGGAGCAAAGGCTGCCGAACGCGTGCGCCCTGAGCCGCAGGGAATTGGCGCGACGCCCGATGACCCTCACCGATTTTTCCTTGCCGATTCCCGCAGCGCCGGCACTTACGTCGCTCGACCAGCCGGTGGTCGCGGCAGCGCAGGAGCGGCAAGCACGTGCGCGCGCGCTTAGCGAAATTGCTTTCGATTCCTCGGCGGAACTGGAATATCGCTCGGCCTATTACTCGACCCACTCTCCAAAATTCCTGATCGATGCCGCGGGCGCGGCCATTGCCGCAGGGCATTACGGAGCGGGAATGGCGGCGGTGCGGCAGGCAATCCCCCAACTCGAAGCGCGGCGAATTACGGATATTCCGAACGAAGCATGGCGCGCCGCGTTTCCTCTTCCCTATGAAATTAATTTGCGCAGCGCGGCGGAGCGCAATCAACTGGATCCAATGTTGGTCGCGGGACTCATTCGCCAGGAATCCGCATTTGAATCCAAGGCATTGTCACGCGCGGGCGCCGTTGGCCTGATGCAAGTGGAGCCGAAGACGGCCTCCAAATTGGCACGCCAATTAAAAGTGAGATATGCGCGCGCGCGATTGTCCGAACCGGGTTACAATTTGCAACTTGGTTCGCGCTACCTTGCCAACCTGATTCAGGCTTTCGGAACGAGGGAAGCTGCGCTGGCTGCTTACAATGCTGGCGAAGATCGCGTGGAGCAGTGGACAGCGGGCCAGAATTATCTCGAGACGGCGGAGTTTGTAGAATCCATCCCGTTTACCGAGACAAGGGAGTACGTGCAAATCGTGATTCGCAATTCGGATGCTTATCGTTCCATTTACGGCCCAGTTTCTTCGGGAGATCGCGAGCAGACGCATCTCTCGCCCAAAGACAACATGAAATCCGTGTCAGTTCATCCTGAGGATGCGCAGCCCGCAGCGGCGGGTGAAACACGATGAGCGCGGGCGAAGCGTCATCCACACAAATGGGCACACGCGCGGGCATGGCCTCCATCGTTCAGAAAACACTTTCCGCCAAGGCAGAGCGGTTTACCGAATCCGTAATCAGGGAAATGACGCGGCTCGCTTTCCAGCACGATGCCGTGAACATGGCGCAGGGATTTCCGGATTTTCCCGCTTCCGAGGAAGTGAAGGAAGCGGCTCGCCAGGCCATCACCGACGATATCAATCAATATGCGATCACCTGGGGCGCGAAGGAATTGCGCGACGCGATTGCGCGAAAATTTGAGCGCACGCAAGGCATCAGCGTCGACCCTGAACGCGAAATCACCGTGACCTGCGGCTCCACCGAAGCCATGATGGCCACGATGATGGGCATCATCAACCCGGGCGATGAAGTGGTGATCTTCGAGCCGCACTATGAAAATTATGGCCCCGACGCGATTCTCTCCGGAGCCACGCCGCGATTCGTGCAATTGCAGCCGCCCGATTGGAATTTTGACCGCGACGAACTCAAGCGTGCTTTCGGCCCGAAAACAAAAGCCATCATTCTGAATACGCCGAACAATCCCACGGGGAAAGTGTTCACGCGCGAAGAACTGGAATTCATTCGCGACCTTTGCCTGCAGTGGAATACCTACGCCGTCACCGATGAAATTTACGAACACATTATTTATGACGGCACGAAGCACATTTCCATGGCCTCGCTCGACGGCATGCGCGACCGCACCATCACGATTAATGGAATGTCAAAAACGTACAGCGTGACGGGATGGCGCGTTGGCTGGGCGATTGCGCCGCCGGAAGCCTCCGTTCCGATCCGCAAAGTGCATGACTTTTTGACGGTGGGCGCAGCGGCCCCACTGCAGCAGGCGGGCGCCGTCGCGCTGGAATTGCCCAACAGCTACTACGAGAAGCTTGCGGAAATGTATCGCGTGAAGCGCGAACGCATGCTGGCCATTCTGGCCGATGCCGGCTTCCGCTGTTTCAAGCCTTCCGGCGCGTATTACATCATGACCGATATTTCAGGGTTCGGTTTTCCGGACGACTTGGCTTTCTCCAGGTACCTCGTGGAGAAAATCGGCATCGCCGTCGTTCCCGGCTCCAGCTTTTACGATGATCCGAAGATGGGCGCGCGCCAGGTCCGATTTACATTTTGCAAAAAAGAATCGACTCTTGCAGCCTGCGCGGAAAAGCTCGCGAAATTGCGCGCCACCTAGAACGAACTTCCTTCCATTTATTTTTTCTAGCGGAAAAATATTCAAGTTCCAGCTGGCTGCTTCAAAAGGCTGAACTGGCGGCAGCCGAATTTGCGGAGTCGTCCCCTTCAAGGCCGTACGGAATACTGACGATGATTTCCGTTCCCTCAAGATGCGATCCGATTTTCAATTCGCCCGATTGCTCTCTCACTCTTTCTTTCATGCTGAGCAGGCCAACTCCGGCCTGTGCCTGGTTCGAGTGCAGAGCTGTTAGCAATTCACTTGGAATTCCTTTGCCATCGTCCTTCACGCGCAGGGTCACAGTTTTCGAATCGATCCGCACATGCACCTCCACCGACCTGCTCCTGGAATGCCGGTGAATATTGTTCAGCGCTTCCTGCAGAACCCTGTACAGCGTGATTTCCAGGCCTCGCGGCAGCCTGTTTTCAGGTTGCTGAATGTCTGCGGATACGACCAACCCGGTCCGTTGCGCGAATCCATCAATCAACCATTTGGCGGCCGATGAAAATCCGATTTCGTCCAACAGAGGAGGATGAAATAAATAGGAAATCGTGCGCGTCTGCGATATGGCCTCATCGAGCAATGCCGCAAGATCAGCGGCTTGCGCTTCTGCAGGCACGCCACGGGAAGGTTCCGTCGCGAGCATCTTGGCGGCTGCCAGCGTCTGGCCAACCCCGTCATGCAATTCCCGCGCAAATCTTCTGCGCTCCTCATCCTGCACTCGCATGAGCTGCATGCTTAATTTGCGCAATTGATTTTCTGCTTCGCTTCGTTCACTCACCTCGGAATTCAGCAAATAATAGTGCAGCCAGAACATGAAGGCGGAGAGCACGAAGGAGAATGCAAGAACCGCCAGGACCGCAGTAAACAGAACTTTGGAAAGGCGCGACCTCCGGCTCAAGAGAGTTTCTTCATTTTGCTTCATTTGTTGGGCAATCCGCGCGGTATCAAAAGCGGCTCTGGCAACTTGAGAAGTGAGTTTCAATTCCAGCGCGGGAGTGGTCAGATTTTGCCGCCTGAATTCAACAGACTGTTGGGAAGGATCGATGCGTTGCTTCGCATTTTCTTCCAGGAGGTCGCAAAGGCCTTGCTGCTCCTTGTTATCGCTGGTCAATGCGCGAAGTCTTGTCAGCGCGGGAGCCACGCGGTTGATGGTATCCGAAAAATCCTTAAGCGCTTCGGTTGTAGCGGAATCAACGTAACTCACTCGGGCGCGGCCTACTTCGGTCAGGGAAGATTCCACATCGCCAACGGCAACTTCCACTTCATACGTGTGCTGGACCTTTTCTTGCGTGTCATAGAGCCGAAAAATAATAAAGCCCGCCGCGAGACCGCTGAGGCATAGCAGGAGCAAAGCGAGCACAAAGGCTATCTTTGACTTCTGCTTCGACGACATCTCAATGCTCCAAATACCTAATGAAGCGAGTAAATTTTATCCCATTCGGCCATCTGAACTAATCTTGCGGTAAGGACGACGATCATTAAATTCTATCGTGAAACAAGAATGTAAGATAAAAAGTCCGAATTCAAATGTCGCAAAGCGCCAACACTTATTTTCGCTGATGGGCTAGATCTAATTCGAGCCGCTGGCTATGTACAACCCGCTAAAACCCGAGTTTTGCCAAAAAGTTGCGCCCCTATTCAATTATATTTTCCCCGTTGGGGGCACTGGAGCGCCTCGGACGCTCCACAACCTGCGCTTTCGTCACTTTGTTATTGAAAGCTTTTCCGATTAGCTTTGAAAAAAGGGGGTCCGTCAACCGATTTAATACATACTACAAAAGTTGATTTTGAACATGTTTTATTATTAAGGAAGTGAGATAACGATTGTGTTTCCTTTGCAGCCCGCGCCCCAAGTGAGGTCGTCTAAATACCGAGTTTTTGGTAGTTATGAACCTGCAACCAAACTGAAACGCTGTCTTGCCTCCCTCCATACACATGCATAAGCTAAGCAGGCACTGATAATGGCAAGTCATTCTTAGATAAGTTTTTGGAGGGCGCCATGCAAACAAACAATGATCTCCAACGCGGTTCGTCGCAAGTCCCCGGTGTTTCCAGTTCGATGGGACGCTCTTCCTCATACCTTAGCGCGGGACTGCGGATTAAAGGTGAAGTTTCCGGCAACGAAGACCTCAAGCTGGATGGCAACGTGGATGGACTTGTGTCCATTGGCGGTTTTCGGCTTACGCTGGGACCCACAGCGCGATTGAACGGAGACATTGTCGCCCGCGAAGCGGTCATCTCCGGCGAGGTCCATGGCGATATCAGCGCGTTTGACCGCATCGAAGTGACGAAAAGCGCTTCCATCGTCGGCGATCTGAGCACCACCAAGATTTTGATCGAGGAAGGCGCCTACTTTAAAGGCGGCATCGAGATCGGCAAACAAAACTCGCAAATAGGCACCGATCTGGATAATTTATTAAAAGGTTCGAAGAAGTAAAAGTAAGGCGGCAGGGCTGCGCCGACTCGTCGAATAGTTTTTCTTATTCCAAACAATTTCGTTTATTCCGTCAATCCTTCACTTGGGACCAATTCTCACCCTTGAAATGCCTTCCGTGGCCTCCCACGCAGCTCCTGTGCTAGAATCCGCCGCGAACTCCCAGGAGAACCCGAATGGCTATGGAATTCGATCTCATTCCGCAGGGCACGGTGCTTCAGGAAAACGGGCATGGCGAATCGGTCGACATCCACGAGAGCGCGACGCGCACTTTTTATTGCGCCATGCTCATCCGCGAGCAGATCGAGCAGGAATCGGTCGACGTGTCCGTGTGGGGCTCGGCGGACGGAGAAAACTGGGGCACGCACCCGCTTCTCAGATTGCCGCAGCAGTTTTACAAGGGAGAAACGCGGGCCGTGCTGGAGTTGAGCTACGCGCCGGAAGTTAATTTTATTCGCGCGGGCTGGGAACTGAACCGCTGGGGGCGTGTCGCGCCCTTGCCCATGTTCGTCCTAGGATTGCACCTCGCAGAGGTACCCGCCATGCCTGTCCGCGCGCCGCAGAATCAGGCCACCGTCACCACATTCACATAAATTCCATATTATTGAAAATAGCGACTATGATGCTCTGAATTGTGATTTGTTAAAGGGCAGGAAGTGATTATCGGTGACTTCAGACTTCCTGCCCCCCGAGTGGTCTTGCTCAGTAGACGGATTAGCCGTTCCGCAGGTTACATTTTTCCTGAAATTGTTTGGTGGTGTGTTTCCGCCATCCAGTAACTGAAACTTTCCCAATTACTTGGTGGGCGGAGGCAAAGAAGGAAGCCCGGATGTGTCCCGTGTGGAGGGAGCCGAAGTTTTTTCCGTGTCGGTGTTCTCTTCGTCCTCATCGTCCTGCGATTTTTCATCCTCGCTATCCGCTGTTTCGGTCTTTGGCGCATTCAGGAAATTCTGGACATGTTCCCGTGTCTTGCGCGCCTGCTCGGCTTCAGGACTATTTGGCGCGAGCCGCAGAAATTCGTTCAAATCTCTGATGATCGCCGGGTAATCTTTTTTCTGAATATGAATATTTGCCAGCAACAGATACACAGGTGAATTGTCCGGCATTATATCCCGCGCTTCTTGCGCGTTCTTTTCGGCTTCGTCCGCTTGCTTTAAGGCGATTAATGCACGGGCCAATTCAAATGGGCCGCGCCAGGAAGATTTGTCGGCCAAAATCGCTTTGCGCGCCACGGTTTCCGCTTCAGGATAGCGCTTGGTGTCCGTCAGCAATGCAGCGAGGTTGAATAATGCCTCCGCGTACTGGCCCGAACTGAGCTCAACGGATTTCCGCAACGCTTCTTCCGCGGGGCCCGGTTCCTGCAATGCCTGGTACGCGGCGCCCTCTTCGGCAAAAGCTTCGTAGTAAGTCGGGAAATCTCTGATCGCCAATTGGAACTGATTAATAGCTCCCCTGTAATCCGATTTCAGATAAATCAGCGACAGTCCCTTTTCAAATTCCTCATAAGCCTTGTGCGGCACACTGAGCTGATGGGCCGAGATGGACATTTGGGAAGTTGCGCTGGCGGCTTTTCCGACTCTGTTGAGACTGATGGACAATCCCATATGGCTGGAACCTGAAATGGATACTCCGTCTGTGTATAAATCGTAGTCCTTTACATTTATCTCAATTATATATTCGCCGTTGCGCAGACCATCGAATTCAAAATCGCCGTCCCCGTGTGTGAATGCGTCTTTCAGCGTCTCCCCCCTGGGAGATTTGAGAGTCACCTGAGTATTATCCATGGCGTGATGATCGACGGCATCGTGCACGCTTCCGCTGATGCTAAAAATCTCCCGCCTGGACTGAGCATTTCCGGGCAAGGCAATGAATATGCTGAGAAAGAGAAGAACCGGTAGCCTGCGAAAAACCATATTTCCTCCGGTAGGCGGGGGAATGTGCAACATTTTAGCACGCTTCGCCTTTGCTTTCGTAGAGGCCGCTCGTTTTATGAGCGGGCGACTTTTTTCCGCGCACAATTCAAATCAATTCCATTCCCGCAACTCCTCACGCACCCAAATCCACAGTCTGCAGGTATCGCGGCAGCCCAACTTTCCACTTGTAAATCGCTTCGATCTTCGCCTTCAGGGCCGCGGACGCCTCAGGCTCTCCATGCGTCAAATACGTTTGCCTGGGCGCGCTCGGCATTCCGCCGAGCCAACGCATGAGTTCGCTCTGCCCCGCGTGTGCGGAAAACTGCCGCAGATTAATTACTTCCGCGAGGATGGGCACGTCCGCTCCTTGAATGCGCAGCGTCTTTGCTCCATCCTCGAGCGCACGGCCGCGCGTGCCCTCGGCCTGAAAACCCGCCAGGAGAATCGCATTTTTACGGTCCGGCGCGAGGCGCGCGATATGGTGGAGCACGCGACCGCCTGTGGCCATGCCGCTTGCGGAAATGATGATGGCCGGCGTTTTCACATTATTAATTTTTTTGGAATCATCCACCGTGCGCATGTAATTCACATTGTGCGCATCTAGTGGATTTCCATTTTTTTCGTCGGCGGTAAATCCCGCGCCGTGATCTTCATGATGGCGCAAATAAATATCGGTCACGCTGATCGCCATAGGGCTGTCCATGTAGACGGGCAGGTGCGGAATGCGATTTGTGGTTTCCAGCTTGCGAATGAGGTACAGGAGCGTCTGCGTGCGGTCCACGGCAAACGCGGGAATCACAATTTGCCCGCCGCGTTTCGCCACGCGATTGACCACTTCCGCCAGCGCATCTTCAGGGAGTCCCGCGGGATGCTCGCGGTCTCCGTACGTCGATTCACACAGCAGCACGTCGCAAGTGGGCGGCGCTTCCGGATCTTTCAAGATGGATTGGTTGTATCGGCCCACGTCGCCCGAAAACAGAACCACGGTTTTCTTTCCGTTTTCGGTGATGGTCAGTTCCAGGCTTGAGGAACCGACAATGTGTCCCGCGTCGTGCGGCTTCACCGAAAATTGCGGCGAAATCGTGAAGGGAGCGGCGCGCGGAATTTCGCGTATCGCCTTCAGCACGGGAGCAACATCTTCGCGCGTGTAGAGTGGCAGAGGTTTTGCGTGCTTGCTGTAGCCGCCGCGCTCCGCTTTGTCCGCGTCTTCTTCCTGCAGGTGGGCGGAATCGGCAAGCAGGATGGTACACAGTTCGATCGTCGCCGCGTCGGCGTAAATGGGTCCGCGATATCCGTCGCGCACCAGGCGCGGCAGGTAGCCCGTGTGGTCCAGATGCGCGTGCGTCAACAAACACCAATCAAAGGTTGCGGGCTTTTCGGGAAGCGGATTCCAATTCCGCACCCGCAATTCTTTTAATCCCTGGAATAATCCGCAATCCACCAGCAGTCGTTTTCCTTCTGCTTCCACCAGATATTTAGAACCCGTGACGGTACCAGCCGCGCCAAGAAAAGTAAGTTTAGGCATAGGGGTGCCATTCTAAGGGAAGATTTCAATTTCCGGCCACCAAAACGGAAGGGAATTGGATGAGAAATGACCAGAGAAATAATAGAATGCGGCATTTCAGATTCTGAACAGCCCACACATCGATGAAGTATCGCAGTGGAATTTCGGCGGGAGATTCGTTAAGATGCTTGAGGTCCGCCAAACCATCAGCAGATTGTTTTGTTTTTGTGACGGGCGTGTAGCTCAGCTGGGAGAGCGCATCCATGGCATGGATGAGGTCGCAGGTTCGATCCCTGTCACGTCCACCAAATCTTTAAAAGCTTCCGCAAATCATTCGCAGCCCCGCACTTCAATCAAAGCAATTCCTCCTGGAAGCAGTCTTAATAAATAGACTTTTTTGAGTAGTCTTTGTGGGTCATGGCTTCAGCCGCGACATTCAAGCCCATGAAAATTGAGGGCTTTAGATTGTGTGTGAGAGCCGCGAAATCTTTGTGGGTCGTGGCTTTAGCCACGACATAAGTGATACAAAATGAGTGCTGCATTAGCCCCTGAAGGTCCAATTTTGCAGTTCCCACACACACTCATTAACCCCTGAAGTCCTATCAAGTATTGGTCCGAGCTTTTTATCAGATTGCTTAGCTCTGTTGACATCCCCGGTTCCGCTGCGGATCGGCTGTAGGCCGCCTCTTCAGAGGCGGGGGTTTAGATGCCCCGACGGCAGTGTCAAGGTGTGAAATCTAAACTCAATTTATAATTTCACAGTGATCGTTGCAGGCAGTTCCCGCTCAAGCGGATTTCCTTCTTTCCATTCAAGCGCCAAAGCCACTCAATTTATAGTCGTAGCTCGACCGTAGCGGCACGGCATGCCGTGCCCCTACTCCAAAACTTTTGCCGCGAAACTGGAGAGTTCGTCGTCTTCCACCTGGTAGGTAATTTCAATCGGATTGCAGCACACTTCGCAATCCTCCACATAAGTTTGCCGGCGGACGGAAAGATCGAGGACCATCGAAATTTCTTCGCCGCAATAGGGGCAGAAAAAGAAATGTTCCATTGGTCTATTAACACTACCCGTTCCGCGCTTTGAAGGGAAAGCTTTTAAGCGAAGATCCTCATGAAATATTAATTTAGAAATTATTCTTCGACGATCAGTTTTCCGGTCATGCGGTCATGCCCGTGTCCCATCATGCTGCATTGCACGGAGCAATTAAAATCGTAAGTGCCGGCGCGCGACGCGACAAACTCAATGTCGCGATCCTTGTGCTTCTCCACCTTGGCATCATCCTGCGGATGGTCGAAGACCAGTCCCGGCGGCCCACTCTTGGTTGCGCCCTCGGGATAAAGATCGAGCTTAATCCCGTGCGCTCGATCCGCGGTGTGCAATTTGATCTGAACTCGTTCACCCACTTTTATGTGGATTTCGTTGGGAATGAACTCAAATGTTTTTGCCGTGACTTCGATGACGTGCGGAGAATTCGCCGCACCCGTATCTTGTGTTCTGGCGGCAAGTATAGCGAAAGGAGAAATAATAGCGAGCATCGCGAATAAATAAGCAAATTTTCCCATGGGCATCCTTCGTATTTTTCCGGTCTACTTCGCGGAAAATACATCAGATGCCCGCGCGAATGGGATAGTTGTCGCTTCCATCCAGTAAATCGAAGTTCAGTCTTTCGATGCCGCGGATTTTTCTGAAGTTAAACCGGCTTTTGCAATCGCGTCAGCGAGTTCGTCCCATTTAAAATCCTTGTCATCGGGAACTGCAATGCCACATTCAACTATGGCCCGCGCGAGCCAATCCTGCCGTTGCGCCGTAGCCAGAGCTGTTAACGGTTCGAGGCCCGCATCCGTAACCGCTTGCGCGGCTTCGCGCATTTCCGCGGCGCGTCTTTTCCCGTGCTCTGCAACGCGGCTGATCAAATAATCCGGGAGCGTGGTGGTCCAACCCATTTGCGGATACGTTGCGGCCAGAGATTCGAGAACAAGGTTTTCCGCGCCATAACGCCGCGCCGTGAACATGGACTCCACCGTAATTGCCTCGAGCCCTTTAATTATGATGCTGCGGCACATCTTAATTGCCGAAGCCACGCCGACCTGTTCGCTGATGGGTTTCACGTCCATCCCAATTTCATGCAATACACTCGCAGCGGCTGATGCGTGCGCTCCTCCCAGCAGCATGGGCACTTTAATCCGTTGTGGAGCGACAGGAGCCATCACTGCCGCCTCAACAAACGTCGCAGCCGATTCGCTCAAGGTGCGAGCAATCTCGCGCTTGGTTTCAGGGGAAACCGAATTGATGTCAAGATAGATCTGCCCACTGCGCAAAAAAGGGATAGCCTGTTTCGCGACGCTCGCAGCGGAAGATGCGGTGACAGCTGAAATCACGAGGTCAGCGCCCAGAATAGCGCCTTCCAATGTGTCGCAGGCGCGAACATCGCACCGCTGCGCTTTGGAAAGCATTGCCGTGCGGGAAGGCTCTGTATTTAGCAAAATGTCATATACAGAAACAGGAAGACCCGCTGTGGAAAAGTCGTGCCCGAATATCCCGCCCACCTCTCCAAATCCGATGAGGGTAATTTGACGTATGGAACGCATATCCATCGTGCCCCTTAGTTAAGTGAATGCTTAAATCTTAAGTGGAATGGTATCCTTGAAACACATTCCTGTGAACATGATACTTCCAGCGAAGGTGATCCCGGGCCCCCTAAACCCTTTTCCTGCAATCCGGTTCTACCACCCCTGTACCATTGCAAACTTGGTACTGCAGGGGCACAATGATGTACAGAAAGAGGGGAACCAATCTCCCTTTTCGGTGTCTAAATTAATGAAGCGCTTACCAACCCTTTTCGTTTGGTTGAACGGGACTCCCTGTGAGGGGAGCATTGTAAGCGGCTTTAAAGTCTGTAGCGCAAGACACATGGCGTTGGGCGCGACTTTTTATTCGCGTAAACGCTTGGCTGCAGGCAGAAGAGGCGGCAAACGTGTCTGACTTGGCGCGCGTCCTTCCGTGGTCGCAGGACGAAGCCGAGCTCGTAACGGAGTTGCAAGGTGGCTCCGGCGATGCGTTCGACTGGCTGGTAACGCACTACTCAGGTCCAGTGTATGGCCTGGTTGCAGGAATGGTTCCTGAATCCTGTGACGCTGCCGATATCACGCAAGACGTCTTCCTCAAAGCGTTTCGCGGGATTCGAGGGTTTCGGCGGGGCAGCTCACTAAAGACGTGGCTCTACCGGATCGCCGTCCGCGAGGCCCTGAATCACCGGCGCTGGTTGTGGCGGCATCATCGGGAACAGGATTCGATCGACGTGGAGCCAACTGACGGCCAATCGTCACTTGAAATTGAAGACGACCGCGGCACTCCGTTCGATCAGGCAGCATCACTTGAAGTGCAGGCAGCGGTACAGCAGGCGTTGCTGAAAGTGCCTCCAGTTTTTCGCAGCGCCGTGATCCTCAGGGACCTGGAAGGCATGTCTTATGAGGAAGTTGCCGAAGTCCTGGCGGTAACCGTGGGTACTGTAAAATCGCGCATTTTGCGCGGGCGACGATTGTTGCGGGAAATTCTCGATCCTGTGTTGCGGACACATGCTGGCGCCCCGGATCAGGCGGTCCAGCCGCAAAAGAGAGAATCTGTTTTGCACTCCTCGCTGTTTTCGACTGAGGAGGAACACAAAGCCAGCCGGACGGACACAGCCGGTTGGGCGCACCCTGGCAAGACGGGTGACGCCGAGGGAGGTGTCTAATGGATTGCGATAAAGTACGAGGATTATTGCCAGGTTATCTGGATGGAGCGATGCCGACCGGCACGTGGGCCGGGACACATCTTTCTGTCGGCCGCCATTTGGAGACTTGCACTGTTTGCCGCCATGAGCTGGAAGCCTACCAGTCAATGTCCACGATGATGTCGCGGATGAGCCGTCCCACACCGCCGCCTGACTTGGCCTTAAAGATTCGGGTTGCCGCCGCGCAGCGCCTGTCTGACCGCAATTGGCTGCATCATCTGCGCCGCTTGAACACTCGCATCGAGCTAGTCCTGAAAAATATCCTTGAGCCGCTCGCGATTCCCGCAACCGGCGGATTTACGGTTGCATTCATTGTGTTTGTGATCGTCTGCCAGTTACTTGGAATTGGCGCGCCTCTGCGTGCGGGATCGAATGATTCTCCGACGAATTTACTGCAGCCTGCCCGGTTGGAATCATTGGCGCCATTTCCGATTACGGGTCTCGAAGAGTCAGGGCATGCCGGACCTCACGCCCTGCTCGTGGAAGCCACCATCAGCTCGCAGGGTGATGCGGTGAGCTACCGGATTCTTGCGGGACCGGATACGGAGATCGTTCGCCGCCAGCTCGATCTGGTGCTTCTGTTTTCGCGCTTTCGACCGGAGATGAGTTTTGGCAGGTTTACTTCGGGCGGGCGAGTGGTTCTTAGCTTCAGCGATATTTCCATTCGCGGCTAATTCGTCGAGACAAAGTTTTTCCCCTCTACCCATTCTGCTCTCACGGGGACGTGTGTACTTTTACTGCTCATTAATGCCTCGGTAGTACCCCAGTACCATAGCCACCGAACTCCTCTTAAGTGGAAAATTAGTTACTCTGAGGGTCGCGCCTCCCCCTCCATGCGTGGCTACGCTCAGCCTTAGGATTTCGATGACAACATCAACAAAAGACTCTGCTGGGGCAAACAACATGGATAAACAGGGGTCTCAGCCTCAAGGTTCGGCAGGAAAACCTATGGAAAATGTGCGCTCCAATCCCGTTTGCCTGGAATTGGGCGTAACCATACGCAGCCTTCCAACCGAAAACGGTGGCCTGACGCAGCCGATCCGGCTCGAGGGCCGAACCGTCATCGTGTTCGATAATGGAGCAGTACTTCGTTGCACTGAAAATTTGCCCGTTGGACAAACTTTCATTCTTTCAAATCCAAATGGGCGTAATGTAGTTTGCCTTGTGGTGGGCGGACGCAATCTTCCTAGCGTGAAGGGATATGTCGAAGTCCAATTCATGGAGCCGGTAAATGATTTTTGGGGCATCCGCGAAGTCGCTACGGCCCCCGTTGTTACCGCAAAAATCCCTGAAGTTCGCCGTGAAGTTGCGCACCCTCCGGCACCACCCGTGCCTGTTTCGGCTGCGCCTAAGTTGGAAATAGTGGCAAAGCCTGCAAAAACGCAGGCGAGCAACTCCCCCTCATTCGATGATATCGGTGGGCTACTAAGCGTTCCTGCCATTGCAACAAAACAGGAACTCAAACCCACCGCTGTTCAACCACCCTCTGAGAGAGCGACCTTGAGCACCTCTGCCTACAGCCAATCAGGGAATGCTTCGCCGGGGCTGGTTGCAAATATAACTTCCTCTGAGGCGGAGCAAGCGGAAGAAAAAAAAGCCAAGCAAGCGGTAACCGAAGCATTGTCGATTGCCCTGTCGAGCGGGCCGATTTCCAATTCGCATGTGGTTTCCAGTTCCCATGCGGTTTCCGGTTCGAATGTTTTTTCCAGCAGGGGAATTTTTGCCCAGAGCCAAAGTGAACCAAAGCCAGCAGCTCTCGGTGGGCGAATGCCCTTGGTCATCGGAGCAATTGCCCTGGTTTTGGCCGGAGTTGGCGTGGGAGCATTCATCATGCACCGCGGTTCTGACCCTGTCCCTGCCACGACGACGGCGGCCGTCAGCCAGCCTGTAGAGGCGCCACCCCCAGCGGCTTCGAATGCACCTGCAACAGATGCGGTTCCAATGGAAGAGAAGGGACAGCTACCCGCGCAGAATGTGGTAGTCGAACAAAGCCCAGCCGGACCAGCGGTTTCGGCAATTCCAGCGATTGTTTCGAATGCCGGCTCGAACGAATCAAGAACCGAATCGAAATTGGATCAGAAAGAAACGCGCCACGCGGATAGCGTTGCGAGTTCGCGCGTGCCATCCGTAGCGTCCGCTCCTCGACGCCCTTCGATTACAAATCTTAAAATGAGTTCTCCCAGCGCGCCCAAGCGAACCACCGGTGATTTAGGCGCAGGTGCAGCACCAATGACGGATATAGTTGCCACACAACCAGTAGGTGCCAGCGCGGCTCCCGGATTGTTGACGGCGTCTGGCCGCACGTCCACTCAGCCCGTGGCACCGCCTGGGGCCATCAGCTCCGCTCCAGTGCCAGCACCAGCGCCGTTGCAGGCCGCTGCAGCCAAGATCGTTGCTCCGAAACTAATTACTTCGACACGCCTGGCCTATCCCCCGTCTGCCAGGCAAACTGGTATTCAGGGAACCGTTACTGTGCTTGCCACTGTGGAAGCGAATGGGGCAGTATCCAGTACAAAAGCCTTGAATGGACCATTGCTCCTTCGGCAGGCGGCTGCGGACTCCGTAAAACAATGGAAATATTCGCCGGGTTCAGTCGATGGCAGGCCAGCCGCTACGCAAGTGACCGTTGCCGTTGAGTTCAAATTGAATTAATTCAACAGAAGTAGTCTTCCTTAATCCCTTCCATCTACTACAATACTGCCAGTACAACCTGCCGGCCGAATTGACCCTCCAATTAAGATTAGAGAGGTTTTCTTGACTGCATTGGCTTGGCCTTGTAAATTCAAGAACAGGTGGATGCCCAATTGCAGTTAAATTTTAGAAGCCAGCGCATTTTAGGGAACGCGCTTCTCGGAGCCATGGTCGCGATGGCTGCGTTCGCTCATGCGAATGCGCAAGCGCCACCGGCACAGAAACCTGCCCCAAGCGCTGCGGATGATTCCCGGCGAACCGTTTCCGTGGAAGCGCATGAACAGCTTTTCGCGGTGATGTGCGCGCTCGACGCAGCGGGCTATATGCCGGGCGCCGGAGCCGCCGCGGAAACTCCCGGGCGCATTCAACTCCGCAAACGTATGCAAGCTTTGCAAGGACCGGCAGTTGTAGCCCTGCGTAAATATTATGCGGAGCATGCACTAGGAGATCCGGGCGCGAATTTTTCCCGATTTGTTTCTTTTTCGCTGGTCACAGGACCTCCCCCTGATTTTCCATTTTTGCTGAGGCGTGATGATTTGCCGCCGGAAGCGCTCACGCTCGAAGGCTTCAACCCCATCCTCGCCAACTTTTATAGCGAAGCAAAAATCGAAGAAGTTTGGAAATTTTATGCGCCGGAGTACGAACGAGGCGTTGAAAGCCTGCGCGGTCCCGTTTCCACGCTGGTCTACACGGCTTCAAATTATCTGCGTGAGATTATGCGCGGCAATACAGGGCGCACGTTTTCGGTTTACGTAGAGCCTCTCGCGGGCGACAAGACAATTTTCAGAACGTTCGGAGATCAATACGCGCTGGTGGTTCGGCCGAGCACCACTCCGCCGATGGACGATATTCGCCACGCGTTTCTGCATTTTCTTCTGGATCCGATCGCTATCCGGTACCGTGTGCAAGCCTCCAAGGCCGCGCCGCTCCTGGAATTCGCCGCGCGCGCGCCGCAGCTTCCCGTGGACTTGCGCGATGATTTCACGAGCTTTTTCGACGAGTGCCTGGTGCGCGCCGTGGAGCTTCGCTTGCGCCATTTATCCCCCGTTGAATTGTCCGCCGCCATCGATCAGGCGGAGGGAAGCGGCTACGTTCTTGTGCGTCCCATTTATGCGGGGCTTTCGGGATTTGAAAAATCGGAACCGGCCATGGGATATTACCTTCCGGATCTGATTAAAGGAATTAATGTGGAGGCGGAACAGCGCCGTTTGCGTGGTGTGAAATTTGAAGAGGCGGTCACGGCCGGCGACTCCGCGCCGGAACGCAACGCGAAAGCAGCAAAGCCCTCTCCTTCCGGAACTCCGCTGGACGACGATTTAGCAGAAGGTCAGCGACAGATTTCAGCGCGAAACGGCGCAGCGGCGGCGACTTCTTTTGAGCATTACCTTGCCTCGCATCCGGAAGATGAGCATGCGATGTATGGCCTGGCAGTAGCTTCCGCCCTGCAAGGCAAACCCGAGCAGGCTCGGGAACTGTTCACGAAAGTAATTGCGGCGGCGCAAAATCCGCTGGCCGGACCGGATAAACATTCCGATCCTTCCAATCTTTCCTGGTCGCATATTTATCTCGGAAGAATGTACGATGTAGAAGGGAAGCGTGACCTCGCAGTGGTGGAATACAGGGCCGCGCTGGCAGTGCAGGGAGCGCCGGATTCGGCACGGACGGCGGCGCAGCACGGAATTGACACAGGGTACAGGACGCCCACGCATGACAGGGCGTCCGACGGGAAGTCGTAATTATAATCCCTCACTTTCGCCGCATTGCAGTCAGCGGATGGAGGCGAGAGAGCAGCAGGCAATGCACTCGGAGCGTTTGACCAATCTCTGAGAATTATTTCCGTGGAGGAGAATTTAAACATGAAGTCAAAGTTCTTAATGTGGCCCACCGCACTGCTAGGATTTGTTGTCGCTATTTCAGCAGGGGCAGGCGTTACCAGAGCTCAATACGGTTCATCGTCGTCACCCGCGCCAGCGCCAGCGCAGAATGCCCCCGAGCCCAAAGAATCTGGCAAACCACAGAAAATCAATAAAGCGGAAGAAGCTGCGTACAAGAATGTCCTGGCAGCCCAAGGAGGCGATCCGGCGGCGGAAATTCCCGTGGGCGAGGATTTTATTACCAAATTTCCTACGAGCAGGTACGTGGGCGGAGTGTACGGAATGCTGACGACAGCATATTATTCCACTGGGAATACGGACAAGATGTTCGCGGCCGGCGCGAAGGCGCTTGAGTTGAACCCCGATAACGTCGATGTGCTGGCCTTGTTATCCATGGCCATCCCGCGACGCGTGAAACCAGCCCAGCCGGACTATGCGGATCAAATGAAGAAGGCCGAGACGTATGCCCACCATTGCATTGAATTAATGCCTTCCCTTCCGAAACCGGCTACCGTTGACGATGCTACCTTCGAAAAGGCGAAGAATGATAAGCTGGCGCTTTGTCATAGTGGTTTGGGTTTGATTGACCTCAACGTAAAGAAAAATTATGACGAGGCGCGGACTGAATTGACGCAGGCAACACAGTTAGCGTCAAATCCGGATATGGTGGATTATTATTTGCTCGGCACCGCCGACGCACAGGCGAGCTTCATGAACGCCGCGATTGCCGCTTACGATAAATGTGCGCAAAGTGGTCCCCTCGCGGCTCAGTGCAAGTCCAGGGAAGAAGCAGTGAAGAAGGACGCAGCTTCGGGAACAAAGTTGAGCAGGGACTAATCGGGAGACTATGGCCGTAATCGAGATCGCGGAGTTGGAGGCAGTCCTGGGGTATTCCTTCCGCGATCCTCGATGGCTATTCCAATCATTAATGCACAGCTCGCGCCTTCCGGAGCGTTCGGAAGAAGAGCCCACTGAGAGCAATGAAAAGCTTGAATTTCTTGGGGACGCAGTGCTGGAGTTGGTTGTCAGCGAAGAACTGGTTCGAGAGTTTCCGGATTGGAGTGAAGGCCAGCTCTCCAAAAGCAGGGCCCGCCTGGTAAACGCCACAGCAATTTCACTTTCAGCTCAACGACTTGGTTTGGGGAAATACTTGCGGCTTGGCCGCGGAGAAGAAAAAACCGGAGGACGGACCAAGCCGGCCTTGTTGGCTGACGCTTATGAAGCACTGATTGCGGCGATCTACCTGGATGGGGGCCTGGAAGCAGCCCGTGGATTTGTAAAGCGCTCGCTGGTCGAGGGAGTGATGGCCGTTGAGGCCGAGCGTATCGGGCACACCGATCACAAATCGGCCCTTCAAGGAGTTTCTGCAATCGCAGGGAATTTCGGCAGCGGCGTATTACGTGATTGATGAGAGCGGCCCGGATCATCAGAAAGTATTTCGGGTCGAGGTCAGGATCGCGGGGCAAGTAAACGCAATTGGAACAGGCAGAACGAAAAAAGAAGCGGAGCAATCCGCAGCCGTCGCGGCCCTGTTACAATTAAGTACGAAAGAGAGTTGAGGAGCGAAGTGTCGTCCGAATCCGCACAGGCTATGCAAGCGCGCGATGCAGCCGCAGCACAACGCGCGGAGTCGCATCCCGCCACGGTCCGAGAATACATTGAATCCTTACTGGTCACGGTGATTCTGGCCCTGTTCGGCACCACGTTTATCGTGCAGGCGTTCAAGATTCCCTCGCAGTCCATGGAGCCGACACTTCTGGTGGGCGATCATCTGCTGGTTAATAAATTTATTTTTGGCGGGCGTGGAAACTGGTACGACCATTTTCTGCCGTATCGCGAGATTCGCCGCGGAGACATTATTGTTTTTAAATTTCCGTTTCAGGATCATCCGCATTACGTAAAGCGCGTCATAGGAGTTCCCGGCGATCGCGTAAAAATTGTGGACCAGCAGGTCTACGTCAACGGCAAGCGCTCGAACGAGCCTTACATTGTTCGGGATCCCACCGCGCCATACGATCCATTCGGAGATAATTTCCCACCGCGCAGCCCGCAATATTTGCAGGCCAATATGCAGCCGGAATGGGCCGATGAAATTTTTCAGTATATTCATGACGGAGAAATCGTGGTTCCCGCGGGAAAATATTTTGCTATGGGAGATAACCGCGATCACAGTTGGGACAGCCGCTTCTGGGGATTTGTGGATCGAGACGCCATCATGGGCCGTCCCGTTGTAATTTATTGGTCCGTGATGGGCGACGAGGGAGCAGACCGGAACGTGAATTCATGGTTTTTTAATGTGCTGGATACGATTCTGCACATGCCTTCCCGGACCCGGTGGTCGCGGATGTTGCATGAAGTCCACTGACGCAATGCTTTTATTCTTTCCCGCCTTTTGTAACAATCTCTGATTACACAATGTTGATTACACAATGACCAAGCGAAATTGGCTGCGTGCAATTTTGATCGGCGGCGTATTGCTCCTCGCGGCGAGCTTCGGATTTTCGCGCGCCTTGCGCACTGGGACGGTGCGCCGCTATTTAATTGCGCATCTCGCGGCGAGTTTCGGGCGCCCCGTGGAGGTGTCGTGGTTCGATTTCAGTCTGCTGGACGGAGCAAGGATTGAAGCGCATTTCGTCAGCGTTTCGGACGATCCGCGATTTGGCAACGAATATTTTTTGCGCGCGGATACGCTTACCGCTGGCATCCGATGGACGAGTTTATTCACCGGGCGATTCGAGTTTGGTTCCGTTTCACTGTCCCGCCCGAGCCTGAATTTAGCGCGTGACGTGGAAGGAAATTGGAATATTGAAAGCTGGCTGCCGCCCGCCCAGCAGGCCTATGAACGTCCCGGCTTCGTGGGCCCGGTGCTGCCATCCAGCGAAACGCGCGCTTCGCGCCCTGCTCGGATCGACGTGGATAGCGGACGAATTAATTTTAAACAAGGCGACAACAAAATTCCATTCGCGCTGGTGGAAGTTTCCGGGCGTGTTGAGCAGAACAGCGCCGGCCGCTGGCAATTGGATTTGGAAGCGCGGCCGTTGCGCGCAGGCGTGGTGCTTCAGGATATTGGCACCCTTCGAGTGCACGGTTCGATTGCGGGAACGACAGCGCGCCTTCAGCCGGCGGACCTCAATGTTTCGTGGCGCGCGGCTTCCGTGGCCGACGCGTTGCGTCTCGTGAGGCAAGATGATTACGGGATGCGCGGCCTGCTTTCTGTGGACGTGAATGCGCATGTCGCGGCGCCGCAAGCTACTTCGCCATTGAGTGAGGACGGAGGCGGAGCGCAGTGGTCCATTTCCGGCGTAGCGAGACTCACTGGAATGCATGGGTGGAGACTCACGGAGCGCACCACGGATCCAGCGGCAAATTTATCCGTGGAAATGAATTGGCGTCTCGGAGATTCTCACGCGGAAATTCGGAAGCTGCTCGTGGAAATGTCCGCGTCGCAGGTGCAGGGCAGCGGCGAATTGGATTGGGCACACGGAATACGTCCTGAGTTGGAATTTAAATCTTCGACTCTTGCCTTGGGGGACGTGCTTTCGTGGTATCGAGCCCTGCAGCCCGGCGTGGCGGAGGATTTGCGCGTGGATTGCCCCCTCGGCCTGAACGTTAAATTGGGAGGGTGGCCAATCCAGCTGCGGCAGGGATCCATCAAAAGTGTGGGAGGAGTGCTGACGGCGAAATCGCTGCCCGAGCCGCTGCAGATTGGCGCAATCAACGCGACGGTATTACAGGGAGGGCTGGAGTTTGGGTCCACCGAAATTGCATTTCCTGCCGAGGTTCCGGCAATGGACACGGCAAAAGCTCAATCAGGCAGCACCTCGACGCGAAATTCTTTTGTGCTGCGCGGCGGAATTTATCCGCAGCCGGGTAACACATTGCGTTGGCCGCTGGATTGGAATTTTTCCACGGATGGCGCGACTTCACGCGTGCAGGATTGGCTCGCTCTTTCTGCCGCGCTCGCTCAACCTGTGAATTCGGATTGGTCGGCGGAAGGCGGAGTCGCGGCCAAGATGCGTGGCGCTCATCGAGCGGATTCAGCCTCAGTGCCCTGGATCGGAAGCATGGATTTTCTTGGGCTCGAATGGCGACCTGCGTACATCAACCAGCCCATGCGATTTGCCAAGGCTCACATTGAATTTACGCCGCAGCAGCGGTCTGTTACGTTGTCTGCAGCGGAGGCGTTTGGAACTGAATGGCGCGGCTCCGCGTCGCGGAAATATTCGGACGAAGGATGGACATTCGATTTGTCGGCGGATCAACTTGACGCCGCGGAGCTTGATCGATGGCTTGGCCCGCGAGCGCGCCCCGGTTTTCTTGCGCGACTTACGGGTGCGAATTCCGTTCCCCCCGTTGCACCAGTGGCGGATGCTGTTGTCGGCCAACTCTCAGCACATGGAAGGCTTCGCGCAGAGGTCGTCGATGTTTCACCCATGCAAATCGAAAAATTTGATGGCGAGGTGGAACTTGATGGCAGGACTGTGCGGATTCGCATGGGCCAGGCTGATTTTTTTGGGGGAAAAATTTCTGGGCTGTTCGACGCTCAGCTGCTGCCCGATCCTTCGTACGAATTTCAAGGGCGCTTCGATCGCGTAAATCTTGGCGGGCTTGCGCAGGCAGTCCCATTCTTGAACGGTCGCATGGAGGGAAACGCTTCCTCGACGCTGACATTGTCAGCACACGGCGTGGGCCGCCAGGATTTGATCAGTTCGATGCAGGGGCAGGGAACCGTTGAAGGGAAAAATATCGCGCTGCGCGGCATCGATCTCTCCAGCATTTTCCCTGGAAATAATCTGGACAATGAGTCCGAGACTTTTTCAACCGTTCAAGGGGTTTACAGGATTCTCGCGGGAGGCATCGATCTCTCCAACTTTAAGCTCGATGCTTCGCAAGGCAGGCTCGACGCCGAAGGGCGAGTTGATTTTTCGCACGCTTTAAATATTCGAGTGCATTCCGCAATTGTTCAGGCGTCGGCCGCGCCGCCAACCGTTTCATCTCCGATCTACGAATTAGGCGGCACGATTGAAATTCCCAAGCTGGTTCTTCCGTCATCCGTTCCAAAAGGCTCAGCGCGATCCAGCTCTCGTTAAGATTTGAAGCGTTCATTTTTAATTCCCATTTCTCTCCGCAACATTGCAACTGGCATCCACGCGTCATAGTATCGAGGAGTGCAGGTCAAACTTATTCCGTTGCTCGGCCGCAGGACAATTATTCGCTCGAGTGTCGGTCTTTGCGCGCTTTTGCTGTTCTTCTCAGTCGGCGCTTACGCACAAAACACTGACGCAAAAAAATCGCCTCCCGTGCCGAACAAGAAGAGTGGTGCAAATGCGGGGCGAGTTTCGCTCACCCCGCGATTCATTCCCGGCCAGACTTTCCGTTACGATATGGAATTTGAGACGAAAACGGATACCCGGCGCTCCGGCCTTGGCACTGACCCGCAGGGGCCGACGAGTCTCGTGGTCAACTGGAATGCAACGGTGCGAATGGAAGTGCTTGCCCCTGACGCCAGCACGCCCGGCGGACTCCGTCTGCGGACTACCTATGAAAAATCCGACGCCACGGTCAGCACCGATTCGTTCGATCCCGCCGCTGCGGAGACAACCGACCAATACAGGAAGCTGGAAGGCAAGGTCGTGGAATTCACTCTCGATGCCAACGGAAAAGTAAAATCGGTTGCGGGGCTGGAAGGAATTGTCGACACGCAAAAGGCATCCCAATCCGCGCGCGACTGGATTTCACAATTGAGCGCGAGCGCCGGGGCGCCGCCCGGCGGTGTAACTGTCGGGCAAACCTGGATATCGGAGCAACCCGCTGATTCATTGCCGATTGGCGGGCTTGTTTGGCGCACGGAATCCACTTACCTTCGCAACGAATCCTGCCGTCCTGCGAGCGCTAAAGTTTCGAGCGCGAAGAGTCCGTCTGATTCGGCTGCGATATCACAACCTACAATGGATTGCGCCGTGATTCTCGCAACCTTGAGTCTGGTTCACGGGAAAGGATCTCACGACGAAACTCCGCCCGATTTGCGTAAGAATGGCGTGCAATCGGAGGGCAAGTGGGAGGGCTCGGGGCAAAGTCTGCTTTATGTTTCGCTCGCTTCCCGAATGGTTGTGAGTGTTACGCAAACCGGAACGGAGCAAATGGACGTGAAGCTGACTTCCAATCACAATACTTCCATGCATTACGCCGGGACAATTACTTCGCGCTCGCAGGTCGCGCTCGTTGCCGACGACGCGAGTGGGAAATAAAGGTTTAGTGGCGCGGGCTTCAGCCTGCGGGGTTTAGTCCTTGCAAAGGCTAAAACCAGCAGGCTGAAGCCCGCGTCACTGAATTCCGATACGAATTTACTTTTGTGGTTGCATCGGCTGCGCCGGGCGCGGTTCTGAAGACGACGGCACAATGCTCTTGATCCGCAAGTAAGTGACGAGGTTTCCGTAAATTTCATTATTGTGCCCGTAGTTAAGAATCAGCAGAGCCATGCGCAGGTTGCGCGTCTGCCTGCCGCTTTCCTGCGTGATGTCGATCATTTCCATGCCAGATGTATCCGTGAGCGCGGCATAGGCGCTGTCGCAATACGTGAACGCGTCATTGAGCGCTTTCATCAATTCTGCTTTCGACGGCAATTTTTCCAGGTCCATTCCAGCGGCGGGATTTTTCTCCCCTTTGGCCTGTGAGCACCAAAGATAATTAAACCGCGCGACATGCCCCACCTGCTGGCCAAATGTGCGCACTTCTTCCTGCGGGCCTGGACGCATGCCGTAATTTTCCTCGGGCATTTTGTCGGCGGATTTTACGATGTTATTGCGGTTCGTCGTGTAAGCGTTACGAAGCCATGTGGAAAGCGGATTGGCCGGAGTTTGTGGAGCAGTTTGCGCCGCAGCCGGCAAGGCCAGCAAAGATCCGAACAGGATCATGGTGAAAATATTTTTCATTGTAAAGTTGCTCCAGGGCAATAAAGGTTGGCTCGCGCGTACGAGCGTTGTCGTAACTAAGTTTATATCAAAGTATTTGGCGAAGTCCCGAGAAGTCGTATCATCGAGTTGCATCATCGATCCGTGTCATCGAGTTGCGCCAGGTTTGCAGCACTGGACTCAAAGCATTGCCGGGAGAAAATAATGTTCAAATATTTGTCGGCCGGAATTCTATTCTTTTTCGCGCTGTTGTTTTGCACTGCGGTTCCGTCACTGATGCATGCACAGCAAAGCGCAAAAATGGGAGAGGTACGTTTCACGGCCGATAATCAGGATGAGAGAGACGCCGGCGTGTGGATCGACGGAAAATATGCGGGCTACGTGAAGGAACTAAAAGGCGACCGCAAGGTTATGCTTCCGTCCGGAGAGCACGAGATTTCGATTCGCCAGGCGGGCTTTAAAGATTTGACGAAGAAAGTCACGATTGACCCGGATCAGGTCGAAACCGTGGCTGTGGTTTTGGAAGAAAATTCTAAGCTGACTTATCCGGGCAGCAATGCCGCCGAATTGCGCTTGGATATACGACCGAAACGCGCAGCTGTGTTTGTGGATGACGGCTACATGGGCCATGGCAACGATTTTGGAGGCAGGTTTCACTCGATGCTGGTGAGTCCGGGAAAACATCGGCTGAAAGTTACGCTCGATGGCTATCAGACCTACGAGACGGAAATCGATCCGGCGGCGAATAGCAAATCGCAAATGACGATTACCCTGGATCGGGGCAGCGACAAACCTTCGGGCCAATGATTCAGGCGCGGTTTTCTTAAGAGCTTTTATGTGCGTCAATTTTATTTTCACATTCATAAAAAAGTCGCCCGCCCAAAAAACGGGCGGCCTCTACGAAAGCGACAGATCGTGGGTTTCGTAGAGGCATCTCCGTCCCGTGTTTTTCGGGACGGAGATGGCGACTTGTTTTTGACCTCCCAAATTAAAGCGCATCCCCCAAACTCGTGCGAAGTTCATCCTCACGCCAAGTGCGCTATAATGCATGGTTCTGCGCTGCATGCCAGAAGCGCTGGGCGGGCCGTACACCATGAACTTTAAACTGATGAGCGATTACGAGCCGCGCGGCGACCAGCCGGAGGCCATCGAGCAGTTGACGCACGGCCTGGGAGCGGGCGAGAAGCATCAAGTCCTGCTGGGCGTGACAGGGTCAGGAAAAACTTTTACTGCGGCGAAAGTCATCGAGCGCGCAAACCGTCCTGCCCTCGTCCTCGCGCACAATAAAACTCTGGCCGCTCAGCTCTACAGCGAATTTAAAAGTTTCTTTCCACAAAACGCGGTTGAATATTTCGTCAGCTACTACGATTTCTACCAGCCGGAAGCCTACATTCCCGCGTCGGACACGTACATCGAAAAAGAATCCACAATTAACGACGAGCTGGACAAGTTGCGCATGAGCGCAACGCGTTCGCTGTTCGAGCGCCGCGACGTCATCGTTGTGGCGAGCGTCTCGTGCATTTACGGAATTGGATCTCCCGAAGCGTATTTCGGGATGATTCTGCCAATTGAAAAAGGGCAGAGCACCGCGCGGGAAGCGCTTCTCCGCAAGCTGGTCGATATGCAATACCAGCGATCGGAAGATTTGCGGCGCAGCACGTTCCGCGTGCGCGGCGACCGCCTGGAAATTTATCCGCCCTACGAAGACAACGCCTACGCCATCGAATTGTGGGGCGCGCAGGTCGACAGCATTCGCCAGATCGATCCGCTAACGGGCGCGGTGCGCTCAGGCCAAAACGATTTGCCCAAAATAACGATTTATCCGAAGTCGCACTACGTGATGCCCGCCGCGCAAAGAGAACGCGCGATCACCACGATTTTGGAAGAGCTGGACTGGTGGGCCCCGGAATTAAAAAAGCAGGGCAAATACGCGGAGTCGCAGCGCGTGTGGCAGCGCACCATGTTCGACATTGAAATGATGCGCACCATCGGCTATTGCCACGGCATCGAAAATTATTCGCGACACATGTCCGGCCGCTTGCCCGGCGAAGCGCCTCCGACGCTCTTGGATTATTTCCCCGACGATTATTTGCTGTTCATCGACGAATCGCACCAGACAATACCGCAGCTTCACGCGATGTATCACGGCGACCGCTCGCGCAAACAAACGCTCGTGAATTACGGTTTCCGCATGCCCTCGGCGCTCGATAACCGGCCGCTGAATTTTGAGGAGTTCGAGCATCGCACGGGACAAATCATCTATGTCTCGGCGACGCCGGGTCCATACGAGTTGACTCGCGCCGCAGGGGTTGTGGTCGAGCAGGTGATTCGCCCGACCGGCCTGGTCGATCCGCAGATTGAAATTCGTCCGGTGAAGGGGCAGGTCGACGATTTGCTGGAAGAAATTCGCAAGCGCGCTGAACGCAACGAGCGCGTGCTTGTCACCACGCTCACCAAGCGCATGTCCGAAGACCTTGCGGAATATTTTACGGAGACGGGTGTGCGTTGCCGCTACA
The DNA here is from genome assembly GCA_963786215.1 of uncultured Acidobacteriota bacterium. GTDB lineage: Bacteria > Acidobacteriota > Terriglobia > Acidiferrales > UBA7541 > Palsa-360. The sequence goes on along the minus strand of CAWAYK010000017.1, from coordinate 88,746 downwards.
TGCACTCGGAAATCGACACGCTCGAGCGCGTGCGCATCCTGCGCGATTTGCGGCGCGGGGAGTTCGACGTTCTAATTGGCATTAACCTGTTGCGCGAAGGGCTCGACCTGCCCGAAGTGTCACTCGTCGCAATTCTCGACGCGGACAAGGAAGGTTATTTGCGCAGCGCGACCGCGCTCATTCAAACCATTGGCCGCTGCGCGAGACATGTGGATGGCCGCGCCATTTTGTACGCGGACCGCATGACTGGTTCGATGGCGCAAGCGATTGAAGAAACGAATCGCCGCCGCGCCAAGCAAGTGGCCTACAACGACGCGAACGGAATCACTCCGCAATCGATCATCAGGTCCGTGGACATGAAGCTGGCTGCGATCGTGGAAGCGGACTACGTCACCGTGCCCGCCGAAGATTTTGACGATGCCGAAATTACGAGTGAAGCGAAGCTGGGCGAAGTCCTCGCGCAGCTAGAAGTGCAAATGCGCGAAGCAGCTAAGAAATTTGAGTTCGAGCGCGCCGCCGCGCTGCGCGACCGCATCCGCATGCTAAAGCAACGCGATATCTCCGGATTTTTTTCCGCCGCCGCAGAACCAGCAACCGAAGTCGACCAGCCTGAGAAGTAATCAATGTATGTGTGGGTTTTGTGGCGCCGGCGTCTCGCCGGCGGTTTTACTCCGCGATATAGACAAATGAAAATCCGCCGGCGAGACGCCGGCGCCACAACTTCAGAGGTCGCGTTCGCTGAAATGGTAGACGGCGATGCCCAGCGCGATGAAAAGATACACGCATGCGTAGCCGATCATTGCGGCACTGGGAATGGAAATATCCGAGAAGATTGAAAATTGGAGCGATGCGGAAAGCGGCGATTCCATTTCAAATGCGGCGCGGCGCCACACGGCTTCGCTGGGCATGAACAAGCTCGAAATAATTCCGACCATCGCCAGCCGCGAACCTTCCGTGAATCCGCTCATCTGCTCGAGCCAGCCGCCGAGAAACGCGACACCAAGCATACCTAGAGTGATCACGCCGCTTGTGAGCGTCGAAAACCACGTGCCAAACATGAAGGTCACAGAAAGCGCGACGACGCATTCCAGAAAAACGAGCAGCCCGCCGTGCACCGGATTCCGCGCCATCACGCCGCCAATCCAATATCCCTCGGCAACCGTGCCGCCAAACATAATCGCTACATACACGCCGGACATGGCCACAAATCCCAGCCATTTCCCGATTAAAATTTGCCAGCGAGCCAGCGGCTTCGTCGCAATGGCGTGAATCGTTCCGGAAGTAATTTCTCCGGAAATCGTATCGACCGAAGTGAGCGTAGTCATGACCACGGCAAGCAGATCGACGGTGTAAAGACCGATCATGAGCATGGCGCTGATCACCTGGTAGCGCAAAAAAGGAGGCACGCCGGAGTTGCGGAAATCGCCGACCTGAAATTTCAGTCCAATGCCGAACACGAGTAGAAATCCGATGCCCGCTAGGAGCGCGGTCCACAAAATCTTTTTGCGCGCCGCTTCGCGAAACGTGATGCCCGCCATGATCCACACGCCCATTAAAGTCCCCGATCCTCGCCCATCACATTGATAAACAACTCTTCCAGTGAAAGGCGTTGCGGCGTGAACTGGTAAACCTCGGCGCCGGATCCGACGAGATACCTCAAAATGTCGGGAAGGCGGTCGCGAGACGCAACCGTCATGGTCAGACGTTCCTCGTCAACTTCCACGGAATCGCCCCACCGTGAAAGACCAGCGACGCACTCGGCGGTCAGTTTTTTCGCGCGCACTTCCACGCGCGCCGCTTCCTCCTGCATCTTTCGCATATCGCGGCTGGTCACGACTTCGCCTTCGCGGATGAATACGACTTCATCGCAGGTAATCTCAATTTCACTGAGGATGTGCGAATTCAGGAATACGGTGGCTCCGCGATCGCGCTGCGCGCGAATAATATCGCGCACCATTCGCCGCCCCAGAGGATCGAGTCCTGAAGTCGGCTCATCCAGAAAAATAATGTCGGGCTCATGAATCAACGCCTGCGCGAGGCCTGCGCGTTGCAGCATGCCCTTGGAGAAATTCTGCAATCGCTTGTTGATATGCGGCGTGAGCCCTACCAGATCGATAAGACTTGGAACGCGTTTCGTGAGGATATGGTTTGGAACGCCGCAAAGCCGCCCGTGAAGATGCAGCAGTTCGGCAGGGGTGAGCCATTCGTAAAAGCGAAAATTTTCCGGCAGGAAGCCGATTTTTCGGCGGACTTCGACGCCGCCCGCCGGCACGCCCAGCACGTAAGCTTCGCCGCTCGTGGGTGTGGCGAGGCCCAGCAGCATTTTAATTGAAGTGCTTTTGCCGGCTCCGTTCGGCCCAAGAAAGCCGAAAATTTCGCCTTTGCGGACGGTTAACGTCAAGTCGCGCACCGCGACTTTGTCGCCGAAAACTTTGCGCAAATGTTTTGTTTGAACTGCGAAATCGTCAAGTTCCGGCAGATTCGTCTCCTGTTTACTTCAGAGAATCGGCCAATGTTATGGCCTGACTCGAATCGCCGAATCCGGTTAGCGAGTAACCAATTCCATTTTTTGTCCAGATGAGCGCATAGCCGGGGCCGCGCCGCCCTGCCATCGTGAGCAGGGTGCCGTTCGTGCCGTCGACCTTTACCACTTGGTAGGAACGCAAGGCGCGCGGAACTGAGAGCGTCAGCGTCGCCTTCCAATCGATTGTCTGCAGAAAATCTTTGGCCTGGGTCGGCGTCATTCCCGCGGTCTCGAGGCCAATTTCCGCAAGCCCGCCGACGTCAAGGCCGGACGGGACATTTACGATCGGGTCGGGACCTTCGCGCAGACGCACGCAATCGCTGAATTGTGTGGTCGTCGGCGTCGGCCCTGTAAGGTTATCGGCGACAACCTGTCCGGCGCTCGTCGGGCCGGGGCACGTTCCGTATTGCAATTGCACCGCGCGCGGCACTTGCACAGCTACAGTTGCTCCGTCGATGGACTGCGGCAGTACGATTTCCGAATGGCCCGCTTCCGTGGCAATTGCTTGCAGGCGAGCGCGGTCCACGAGCACGTTGATTTTGTGGACGCCGCCGACCACAATTTCGGGCGCGTCTTTTCGCGCGCTCAGCAATTGCACATCGAAGCCCGCCATCTGTTTCGCGCTGGCGGCGTCGGTTGCGGTGTGATCTTCTTCGTTGGTTTCCACCTGAACCTTATCGGAAATCATCTGCGTAACCATCTGGTGCAGCGACGGATTCGAGTTCGGGTCAACGTACGAAGAGAAATCAGCGTTCACCGCCTGAACTTTTTGCATGCGCAGCGATTGGAGTGACTTCAGTGCCGCGTTTCGTACCGCGGGAACGCCTGCAATCACCACGACAATCACTATGACAATGAGAACCAGCCAAGTGCGTCGGTTTGAGGATGCGGATGTCGTCATTGGATCCTCTTTCTTACAATCGAATTTCTTACAAACGGAGTTTCAGAAAAATAGGGTTTCAACAGCTGGTAAGGTAGCAAACAAATCTGAAATTTACATGAAGACTTGGAGGTACGTGGCATAGGCTTCAGCCTGTGGAATTTAGTCCTTGCAAGGCCTAAACCCCACAGGCTGAAGCCCGTGCTACTTAAACCATGCCTTTACGGAGTTCGTCCAGCGGATAGAAAGTGTCGCGCCAAACGACGCCGCCGCGCCTCAGCGTGATGACGGCCGAGCGGCCAATCATCCAGCAAAAGAGTAAAGCACCGAGCGGGTGCGTGAGGCCGTAGAGCGGAGAAGCATCGGTGGACCAAATCATTGCTCCATGAATCAAGACGATTGCGGCGGCCGCGATCCCGGCAAAGACCCGCGCCCATCCGGATGCAAATGCAACTCCAAGAAACGGAAAGACACTCATGATGACGGAAAGCAGGATTGCGGCGAGGGCAAATAATGGATTGTAATGTACGGCAGCGAACATATTTTTTGTGACGCCGCGAATGACGTTGCGCACTCCAGCGTGCCAGCGGACACGAACCATGTCCTGCGCTACGGCAACCTCGGAACGCCCGCCCGCCATCTTCATCAGCTTGCCAAGCTTCATGTCTTCAATTACTTCCATGCGCAGGCGAGCGTGGCCACCACTCTTTTCGTACGTGGAACGGCGCACCATCTGGAACGCGCCGATGCCCACGTAGCGCGCGGAACGTGGATTGGAAGCAAGCCATGGTTCATTTCCGAACACAAATCCGAGGCCGAAGTAAGAAATCGCCGCAATTTCCCAGAAGCCGTGCATCTCCACGGCGGTGAGCAGCGTCAAATGGTCCAGATTTCTTTCCGTGGCAAGGCCCATGGAACGCCTTAGTACGTCGGGAGCAAAATGCACATCCGCATCCGTGAAGATGAGCCATTCTCCACGCGATTTATGAAAGCCCTGAACCAGCGCATGCGGTTTTCCCAACCATCCCGGAGGCAAAGTTTCAATGTCAGCCACCGTGAGATTTGGTTTGGTACGTTCAAGTTCGTGTAGGATGTCAGGAGTTGTGTCGGCGGAGCGATCATTTACGGCAACAATCTCGAACCGGGGATAATCCTGAGCCAGTAGAGTTGCAATGGCGGCGGGGAGTTTTTCCGCTTCATCGCGTGCGGCAAAAATAATAGACACAAGTGGTGCGTCCTCGGAAACGTTTGGAGAAAAATCCGAGAGCCAGGGAAGGCGGGCCATGCCCAAGGTGGCCCGGAACCCTTGAACAATCCATAGGGAAGCGACGAGGCCAAAAAGTATTGTCCAGAAATTATGCAAATGTAAGTTGTCCGCAGTTAACGAATGAAGCACACAGGATGCTAACACAGCGATGCCCATGACTCTATCTATCGTCGGAACGGGTCGCGTAGCGCGGGCTCTGGGGCGGCGCTTGCGTGAACTTGGATGGAGCGTGGGAGTCGTGACGGGACGTTCCCTGGCATCAGCGCGTGCCGCTGTTCATGCGATCGGCGCCGGACAGGCATTCGGTACGCCTACTCCAAAAATATTGAATTCAAATGTGATTTTGATCGCCACACCGGACAGCGCGATTGAAAGCGTGGCGAAAAATATTTCTGAAATTGGCGGGAACAGCTGGCGCGGAAAAATTGTGTTGCACACCAGCGGCTCGCTGGGTCTCCGTGTGCTTCAACCGCTGGCCGATCTGGGCGCATCGATTGGGTCCATTCATCCGATTCAAACTTTTTCCGATCAAAATATGCCGGATCTTTCCAATGTTATTTTTGGAATTGACGGCTCGCCCGCTGCATTGCAGGTTGCCAGAAAAATGATTCGCCAGATGGATGGCGTCGCCGTGCGCTTGTCTGGAGCAAACAAGGCGGCGTATCATGCGGCAGCGTTGTTTGCGTGCGGTTTTGTTCTGGTGCTGATGGAAACGGGGACGCATTTGCTGATGTCCCAGGGATTCAAGCGCCGCCAGGCTTTGCGCGCGCTTTTGCCGCTGGTAAGGCAGACGCTGGATAATCTGGAAAGCGTCGGGCCACGCGCCGCCTGGACCGGTCCCTTATCGAGGGGCGATTTTTCGACGGTGGAACGGCACGTCGCCGCGCTCGCCGCGGGTGATGCTGAATTCATGGAAGCGTACCAGGCTCTTTCGAGGCTGACCGCTCGATTGCTTTCCGCAAAGCCGGGCGCGATGCTTAAGCAGCTCGAAGAAATTTTCACTGCAGCTGCAATTACGAAACAGAAATAGATTTTTCAGTTTTTAACCGCTCAGAAACTTGCGGCGCGTGACCTTTGTGATCCTTAATGATCTGGGGGATTCTTGACACAGCTGAACATTCCAATCGAAAGCATGACCTTGCCAAACGGCCTGCGCGTGGTGATTTCGCCGGACCGCACGGCGCCAGTGGCCACCGTCGGCGTCTATTACAACATCGGTTTTCGGATTGAGCCACGTGGCCGAAGCGGCTTCGCGCATTTGTTCGAGCACATGATGTTTCAGGGCTCGGCGAACGCCGGAAAAATGGTGCACATCAAGCTGATTAATTCTTCGGGCGGCGTGCTGAACGGCTCGACGCACTATGACGTCACGAATTATTACGAGTCGGTGCCGTCCAACGCGCTCGAACGCGTATTGTGGCTCGAAGCCGACCGCATGCGCGCGCTGAAAGTGGACGACGAAAATTTGCGCAATCAGCGCGACGTGGTGAAGGAAGAAGTCCGCGTTAACGTGCTCAACCAGCCGTACGGCGGCTTTCCGTGGCTTGACATGCCGCCGATTGCCTACCGCAACTGGGCCAACGCGCACAATTTTTACGGAGATTTTGACGATCTCGACGCCGCAAATCTGGAAGATGTTCAGAAATTTTTCAAAACATATTATGCTCCTTCCAATGCTGTGCTGCTGATTCTCGGAGACGTGGACGCGGATGAAGCTATCAAGCTTGCCGAGCGCCACTTTGGTTCTATTCCTTCGGGTCCGCAGCCTAAGCCAGCAGATATTGATGAGCCTCCGCAGATCGAGGAGCGTCGCGGCGTGGTGGAGGAAAAATTCGGCACGCTTCCGGGCGTCGCCATCGGTTATCAGGCGCCTCGCCGGCTCACGCCGGATTGGTACGCAGCCGCGATGCTCGATCACGCACTGCATGGCGGGCGCGCGGGCCGCGTCTATCGCAATCTGGTGCTGGAGAAGCAGATCGCAGTTGACGCCGAAGGAGGAATTCACTATCCGGTCGGCGATTTATTTGACTACAACGGTCCGACGCTGATGGTCACGCGGATGCTGCACAAGCCAGAATATTCCGTCGACCAAGCGATCGCAGCGTATGACGAAATTTTGGACGAGATGAAAGAAAAGGGAATTACGGCCGATGAATTGGAGCCGATCAAAGTAAAATTCCGTTCGAATTATTTTTCCATGCTGGAGGGCGGCCACGGGCCGTCCATCCCGCGATATGGGCTGATGCACCTGCTGGCGTGCTTCTCTCTTTTCGATAATGAGCCGGATCTGGTGAACACCGTCCTTGACGGATTTATGGAAGTCAGTCCGGAAGCTGTGCAATCCGTTGCGCAGAAACTTTTGAAGTGCCATAACCGCTCCATCGCAATTCGCCAGCCGGCGAAGAAAGGGGCGGCATGATGTCTTCGGCGCCTGGGTCAGAATTTCAGTCGGTCATTCCCCAGCTCGCGCAGGCTCGTCCGGTGATCTGGCCGGCGCGCGTGCATAAAACTCTTTCGAACGGCCTCGAAATCGTTCTCGTGGAATCGCACACGATTCCTAAATTTACGGGAGAGCTTTTCTTTCGAAGCGGAAACGCCATGACGGCCGCAACCGCGCCCGGCATAGGCGACATGACCGCTACAGTGGTCCGTACGGGCACTACGAGGCGCACCAGCCGGCAGATCGAGGAAGATTTGCGACGTATGGGTTCCGATCTTTCTTCGGGCGCTGGCGCCGATACCAGCGTGATTTCCTTTGGCGGCCTCGTCGACTTTTCGAACGATTTGCTTGAGCTCGTTTCGGAGTTGGCCCAACATGCCGCGTTTCCCGCGGAAGAATTCGAACGCGAGCGTCGCCAGTTGATCGAGGGTTTGCGCATCGAGCGCACCACACCTGGTTTTCTGGCGAGTGAACGATTGCGGCGTGTGCTGTTCGGCTCGCACCCGTACGGCACGATTTCGCCGACCGAAGAACAGGTGGCGAAATATCGTCTCGAACAGTTGGGGGAGTATTACAGGCAATTCTACCGTCCTGGGAATGCGCTGCTGGCGATGGTGGGAGATTTTGAGCCGCAGCAAATGCTGGCGATGGTAGAAAAAATATTTGGCTCGTGGGCTTCCGCGCCTGTGGAGCAGGCACCCAATCCGCCGTTGCCCGAAATATCGGGACGCCGCGTTTTTCTTGTTCACCTGCCCGGATCGGTGCAGACGCAGATTTTCATGGGCAATCGCGCCATCACCAGAAAGCATCCGGACTGGCTGCGCCTGACGCTGGCGAATTCGATTTACGGCGGCGCGTTTAATTCGCGCCTCGTGATGAATATTCGCGAGGAGAAGGGTTACACGTACAGCCCTCGAAGCGGCGTGCATTCGTTGCGGCAACACGGCTATTTCAGTGTTGGCGCGGCTGTGCGAAATGAAGTGGTGGCCGCAGCGCTGAAGGAAATTTTTTACGAGATCGATCGCATGCGAGAAACACCGGTCGGAGAGAGCGAACTGGATGACGCGCGGGTCTACATGACCGGAGTATTTTCGCTGGGGCTGGCGACGCAGGATGGGCTTGCGGGACAGCTGGCGACATCCACGCTCGAAAAATTGCCGGAAGATTATCTGGAAACGTATCGCGAGCGCATTCTGGCGCTTACGTCGGCGGATGTGCTGGATGCGGCGCGGAAATATTTCGATTCCGCGAACGCGCAGATTGTAATCGTCGGCGACCGCGCGCAGATTGAATCGCAGGTCACGCCATTTGGCACGACCGAAGTGTATGACGCGCAAGGGAACCGGATTTAGCGCTCTCTAATGGTAGGTACAGGAAATCAAAAGCCGGGTATCTGAGTTTTGATTTTTACTGCGAATGGCTCAGGATCAGCATCAGGATATCTCGCAGCTCTCATATGATAGGCCGTTGAAATTTTCCTGACTGATGCTTGAGTTTTCATTTTTTGGATTGGGAATGTTAGTGCTTGATGCATCGAAGGCCGTCTTGGGCAGACTCATCCCATTTCGATCCGCATCGAGCTTCAGTCTACTGCTTGCTCTTTTTGTATCCTTGCGAGTGGACGCGCCGAAAAAAATCCTCCATCGAAACCTATCGATCTCAATGTTGCGAATATAAAAGAGTTGCAGGAATTGCCTGGCGTTGGCGCAGTGACGGCTCAGAGGATCATCGACCTGCGGCAGAAGAGCGGGCGATTTCATCGGGTGGAAGATTTGCTTGCCGTGCGCGGAATCAGCCCCAAGAAGCTGGATGCGATGCGGAAGTACATCACGGTTTCGGCGGCGCCTGCCGTTGCTCCTCCTGCGAAGAAAACTGTACCGCCGGCTAAGAATGGAAGTCCATGCACAGGGTGCGGCACGGGCAATAATAAGTGATCCTGTCATTCCGAGCGGAGCGAGGAATCTCTCCTTGTTTCTTTTATCTCACAGATAAATCGAAGAGAGATTCCTCGCTTCGCTCGGAATGACAGTACGGTGAGAATTGCATTTTTTCTGTGGCATAGGCTTCAGCCTCCGGAATTTTGGCCTTGCAAGGACAAAACCCCGCAGGCTGAAGCCCGCGCCACTTTAGAGTGTCTGATGCGTGGTTTTTTTGGTTGATGCGATTCGCAGGGGGACCTGGTCTGTGATCGTCAGGCCGTAGCCTTCCAGGGCGACTACTTTTTTCGGGTGATTGGTCAGCACGCGCAGGTTCTTCAATCCCAAATCAATCAGGATTTGCGCACCGATGCCGCTTTCGTGTTGCAGCATCCGCTGGCGCGCAATGTCCATGTCCAGTTGCCCGCGCGAGTGGTACTTCACTCGCGGTAGGGCGCCTGCAACCGGAGGGGCGGCTTCGATTCCAAAACCTCTTCCCGTGTGGTGCAGGTAGACGAACACTCCGCGATTTTCTCCGACAATCGCTTCGAGCGAATTCTCGATCAGGTCATGGCAATCGCATTCGGTGGAGGCAAAAACATCGCCCGTAAGGCAGTGCGAATGGACGCGCACGAGCGGGGGGCCTCCGCACAAATCTCCACGCACAAGCGCGATGTGCTGCTCGCGATCCACGTCCGAAGCGTAGACAATCATGCGGAAATCGCCATAGCGAGTGGGTAATGAGGCTTCAGCAACGCGCCGGACATAGCGCTCGTTGCGCATCCGGTAGCGAATCAACTCCGCGACGGTCAGAAGCTTGAGACCGTGCTCGCGGCAAAATTCGGCAAGCTGCGGCAACCGAGACATGGTCCCATCATCGTTCATGATTTCGCAGATCACTCCGGCCGGAGTCATCCCCGCAATGCGCGCCAGGTCCACAGAAGCTTCTGTTTGCCCCGCGCGCACCAGCACGCCGCCATTTCGCGCTCGCAAAGGGAAGATGTGCCCGGGCCGAGCGAGATCCGTTGGGCGGGATGCTGGGTCGATGGCCGCGAGAATTGTAATGGCTCGATCGGCAGCGCTGATTCCTGTGGTCGTACCGCGCCGCGCATCAATCGATTCGGTAAAGGCCGTGCCGTAGTTCGAGGTGTTTACGGGGGACATCAGAGGCAGCGCCAGTTCGTCGCAGCGCTCTTCCGTCAGCGCCAGGCACACGAGGCCGCGTCCGTGCTTGGCCATGAAATTCACCGCGTCAGGGGTGATCTTTTCCGCAGCCATGGTGAGGTCGCCCTCATTTTCGCGGTCTTCGTCGTCCACCAATACGATTTGCCGCCCCTGGCGGATTTCCTCGAGGGCTTCTTCCACGGTGGCAAACGGAATGGGTTCGGCGGACATGGCTGATTCGCAACTCCTGCGCGTTGATCTAAGAATTTAATTTAGGTGGCTTTTACAACTATACCGAATCCGGCTGGGGGCGGCAAGATTGGGGCTGGCGAGAGGGGCGTTTGAGATTTAGATACACAATTAGAAAACTCGCCCGTCCAAAAAACGGACGGCCTCTACGAAAACCGATCCGGATTTTGTAGCGGTCTGTCCGTCCCTTTTACGAAGAACATTCTCGGTGATTGTGCGCCTCGGGACGGACAGGGCCGTTTTTTGCTTGCGCTTGCTTGCAAAAAAACGTCAGGCACTTTTGGCGTTGAACATTGACATTTCGTCGGCCGACGGGCCGTACATGCCGGGGACTTCCACGTTATTCATGCGCAGGTAGACGCCAAGCTGGGCGCGGTGGTGAATGAGGTGGCTCAAGACCATTGTGCGCAAGACGGCCGCGCGGGGCATGGAGAATATCTGCTGCCCTTTATAGGTCAGCGTCCAGATCTTCATCATGTCTTCATCGGAAGCCTTGGAGAGCAACGCGCGCGCTTCCGCGACGTGCTTGTCAAAAGCATCGAGAATTTCTTTTCGGGTCGTGGGCGAGAAAGGCTTTTCGTCGCCGCCAAAATCCAGTTTCTCTGTACTCATCGTCGCTGTGGCGTACGATGGCATCTCGGACGTGTGCGCGGCCAGGTGTCCCATCGACATGGATTTTTCGTGAGGCTTAAACTCAAATTTTCCGTCAGGTACGCGTTCCAGCATTTTACGGGTGTTGGCCATTTCTTGATCGAATTCGGGTAACAGCATTTGGGCGATTGACATAGGTCATCTCCTAACAATTTGGCATTCCGGGGGGCGGGCGAAAGCATACCACCGATTGATAGGCGAACACAAGGCGAAGATGTGGATTTTGGTTTCTAGCCAGAAAGCCATGAAGCGCGCGCCAACTGGCGGGCCAAATCCTTAACACAGAGGACGCAGAGAAAATCCACAGAGAAAACCGGAGAGTTCGATGCAGGCGGTCGGCCTTCTCCGCCTTTCTCCTCTTTTCTCTGTGCCCACTGTGTTAAAGCCTTTGAATTTATGGTCCAGAATCCGCACACGCGCTGCCCGAACTCCTGCGGTAAATGTCATAGTTGGCCAGACTTTGAAACGGCGCGAAATCGAACGCGCAACAGATCGAGCAAGCGATTCTTGTTTTCCACGGGATCGGCGTTCAGTTGAAGATTCTTTTTAAGGACCAACCAACAGATATTCCGTCGACGGCTGATTTCCACAATTTCTTCCGGACTGTACGGATTTACGGTGTGATCGAACATGAGCACCGGGAATTGCGGCCTTCTGCCGGTGGTGTAGTAGAAAAGATCTTCGCCCGGAATCATGAGCAGTCCCTGATTCCTGGGAATTTCGCGATCCGTGAAGCGGACTAGTTCCTCGAACTGCGGGAGCGACGGACCGCGCATCGAAAGGCCTTTGAGCGCGGGCAAAGTCGAATGCGTGAGTTCGCCGGTCGAAAGATCGACGTAATTCAGGCGCTCATGGCTCGCGACATAAAATGCGCCCGCGATGAGCATCGAGAGCGCTGCTGTCGCGGCGAGCGATTCGATTTCGCCAAATAGATTTTTATTTTCCAGCTTGAATAATTCCGCCAGAATCGCTGCCAGCAAAATTATCAGCAGAGGCCAGATGGCATAGGTGGAGCCCCAGAGTTGCTGCGACAGAAATGCGCCCTGCACTGTTCCAATTAGAATAAATGGCAGGAGCCGAGTGACCGTCGGACCTCTTTTCAAATTCCAAAGAGCGATGAAAAGGGAAGCGATCAGGATCACGGGCCACAGGGCGAGCAGACGTTCCGCGCGCTCGGCGGGATCGTCATCAATTGCTAAATAAATAAGCGCCCATGCGAAAGGTGCGCCCATGAGCGCGACGGACAGCCAGGTAAAGCATTCGATTGCCGCGACGATTGCCGTACCAGAACAACCAAGCACCCACCGCAAATGCTGCCATCCATACGAGCAGCAGCAGATTTTCATACGGAGCAAACATTTCGGCGAAGCCCGGCAATCTTCGCGAAGCGGCGAATTGAATGGTCCAGTGCCAATAATTTGCCAGCCCCACTGTGAAGTGAATTAAAAGAAGCGCGGCGCCGAAACCCGCGGTCATTCCCGCGAGCAGCCACAGGTAGCCGGCCACGCGTTGCCGGCGCCACGCCGCGTACACGATGAGAACGACGGTGACCCACTTTACGCCTGCCACAAAGGCGAGGCCGGTATTCTGCTTCACAAAAATTGGCACGATAAAAAGTATTCCCGTGAAAAATGTTTGCAGGGACGGAAAGTTTTTTCTTTCCAGGTTCATTAAAAGAAGTACACACAGCAAAATAATGAAAGTACAATCCGGATCGTAAAAAGGGTGCGGGAAAACGGAGTAAATGCCCAAAACCGTTAGCGGCAGAGTAAGCAGAAACGCAACAAGGCGAAATCTGGGCGTGGCATCGCGCAATACGTGGATCAATATTCGCCACGCGACAACTGTGGCCAGCCCGCCTGCCAACGCGCAATACAGCACGTGATGAAAAAACACGCGACCCGTGAGCTTGATCAGCAGCGCTTGAATTAAGAAAGTTCCGGGCGCGTAAGGAAAAGGGAAGTCACGATAGGGAAGTTGTCCAAGTGAAATGCGGTGGGAATTTTCAAGAATGTAGCTGAGGTCCCAGAGAACAGTCAGGCGCGAATTTTGCCAAAAGACAACAGCTGAAGTGGCTAGAAATAAAAATAATGCTGCCGCCCAATCCGACCAGGCCCCGCGCTCTTCGCTCATGGTGTAAGTAGGATAGGCTTCAGCCTGTCTGCTTTTAAATTTTTCACGTTGCGGGTAAATCTAACACAATGAAAAAGTATTGTGCGAATCGCGTGTTGTCGCGTAATGCTGAATCAGAAACAGGCTGGGAACTTCAGCGGCTAAACAGGCTGCGAAAAAAAGGCCTTGTTCTGTCATTCTGAGCGAAGCGAAGAATCTCTCTTCGATTTGAGTATAGGAAAAGAAACAAGGAGAGATTCTTCGCTTCGCTCAGAATGACAGAGTATTGGTTTTTCCGCAGCCTGTAAGGCCGCACTCATTTTGCAGACCATATGTCGTGGCTAAAGCCACGACCCACAATGGCGCGGTTTCAGCCAAGGCCCACAATGATTCTGGACTACTCACACAGTTTCACACAGACTCATGCAGGCTCGCACAGACTCTGAGGCCTATGCTACTTTTTCAGGAACGTGCCTTCCTGCAATTCCTGAAAGGCTTTTTGCAGTTGCGATTGCGTGTTCATCACAATGGGGCCGTACCAGGCGACCGGCTCTTCGAGCGGCTTTCCTGAGACCATCAGGAAACGCACGCCTTCTTCGCCAGCTTGCACTGCGACTTCGTCGCCCTGGTCGAAGAGCACGAGAGAGCGGTTATCGGCGGCGGTTGGCGGAGTTACATCGGCCCAGCCGACACCTTCTGTTGGCACGGCCAGCGGTTCGGACGCGTTGCAGAATTTTCCGGAGCCTGCGAAGACGTAGGCGAAAGCGTGACGAGTAGTTTCAACGGGCAAAGTTTTTCTATGGCCGGGTGGCACGGAGACGTCGAGATAGATGGGATCGGCGGCGACGCCGTCGACAGGGCCGGACTTTCCCCAGAATGTTCCGCAGACGAGGCGGACATGCGTGCCGTCGTCATCCGTAATGTTGGGAATGTCTTTCGCTTCCACGCCCTGATAACGCGGCGCGGTCATTTTCAGCGTGCTGGGAAGATTGGCCCACAGTTGGAAGCCATGCATGCGCCCGGACTGATCGCCCTTCGGCATTTCCTGGTGAATGATTCCGCTGCCAGCCGTCATCCATTGCACGTCGCCCGGAGCGATCGAGCCATGATTGCCAAGGCTGTCGCCGTGGTCCACGGTTCCTGCGAGCACGTAAGTAATCGTTTCGATTCCGCGATGCGGATGCCATGGAAAACCGGCAAGGTAATCTTCTGGTACGTCATTACGAAAATCGTCCAGAAGAAGAAAAGGATCGTATTCCGATGTATTGCCAAAGCCGAACGCGCGGCGCAGATGCACGCCTGCGCCTTCGCGCGTGGGTTTGGACTTGACGAGACGTTTTACGGGACGGATGGACACGGCTTTCCTCCTACAATGGCCAGTCTACTCCATCCGGCAAAGTGACGCCAAATCGGGCTTGATTATCTCAATGCGTCCTGCAAACGTTTGGAGCTTTTGGCCAATTGCTTCTTCAGCGCTTCCACTTGTTTTGTCACATCATCCAGTTCGCGCCGCGCAACTTTAATTGCTTCGGATGTTTTTCTGGCGGCTTTGTGAGCGGTTCCATCCACTTTGCCAACGACCGATCCAATCTTCACCGCAGCATCTTTGAGCTTGCTTTTGTTGGCCATGTAATTGCCTCCCGTTAATTTACGATGGCAGATTCCATGCAGCTCTGGCAAGCACAAATGCGGGCATACCATTTTTATTCATTTGATTTCAGCCAGGGTCGCAGGCATTTCCCGGGTCTTCGCTGCACGAAATATTGCATGAAGTGTTGTCGAAAACCGAACATTATGCAGTCGGGAATAAACCGGTAGTTTTTAATTGTTTGAATTGGCACTCAAACTTTTTGCAAGAACATCAGAAGGGAATTACATGGCATAAAAAAAAGATTTGCGGCGACCCGGCCCGTCGCAGCACTGTCGTGGTTAGATCTGTACAAGGTACTTAGTTGTTGCTCCTGGGTTGTCCTCGGCCGGTGAATTTCCCGGGGATACCCAGCAAATTGTGCACGGCGTTCACAAGGCCGCCTAAACCGTCTGCCTTCGGAATTACTAAATCCACGCCCACAGCGGAACTCAGCCTGGAACCCAGGGCATCATCGAACATGGTGAAAACAACGATGTGAGTGGTGGGTACGGCGCTTTTGAGTACGGATGCGGCTTCTATCCCGTTCATGTTGGGCATGGAAAAATCCATGAGGATCAGGTCGGGTTGCAGTTCCAGTGCTTTTTGAATCGCTTCCGTACCGTCGCCCGCCTCACCCGTAATAGTCCAGTCGGTAAGAGCTTCGAAGAAATCACGCATGACTCTCCGGATGATTTCACTGTCGTCGACGATAAGGACCGAGTTCGGCATGGCACGCACAGCCCACCAACCTGCCGCCCACGTCCCTGAGATGAAGTGAGTTTGAAGGTGGTACCGTATATGAGCGTACGCTTAGGGCCTGCAGTGCACAATACAGCGTTAGGTGTAGGGTTAGGATTTAGATTCCTGATCAACCATGTAGGCATGTAGGCGTCTGATGCTTGTGACCAGTCAGACGCGCCGCTTGGCGACTTGAAAAAATAGGCCAAGTGTAACTATATTTATTTTCAGTGATTTGGCTGCTCTAGCTGGCTGTGCCATGCGGGACGCACAATCCGAAGTCAATAAATTTGAAACGCTGCAGGCTGTGCAATCCTGAACGTCCAGATGGCATCGCCTGGGAGTTTCTCTTGATCGCCTTAGGTGCTGGAATTAACTGGGAAGCTCTGCCCGGAGCGCAGATCGACGCGATTTCCTTGCGGGGAGACGCGTTCCTGTTGAACCACGCGAAGTATGCAGAGAGCGGGTGCGGAGCCAGTGCCGCCGGCAATCACGATTTCAAGAAACTCAATTTCCAATACGTTATTGCTTGCGGATACTCTTTAGCGGGGGGAACCTAAAACCACGGTTACTCGGGCATACCTTGAGATGGCGAAAAGATGAGCAGAACGTCGCGCTTTATTTTATTGGCAATGGGACGCCTCCGTATCAGACCCGATTCTCGTCTTCCGTCGTAGCAGATGCTAAGTCCCAATTGTCAAATTTGGCTGAGTCGAAACTTTCGGTTTTTAACCGGGTGCAGTAGTTAACCATAGGGCGGCTTTCCGTCACCGATCTGGAAGTCACGAGTGAAGTCAGCACTAAAATCGATCCTCTTGTAGCCGATGCCGCAACGATTCCGGGGAGAGGAATTCACGGAGCCAGGCCATTCGCGATGGTGGGGTTGAGGGCTGGATTTTCACAACGAGCTATCCGCTAAATGTTATCGGGAAGCAGCACGAGCGGAAGCAATTTCGGTTGTTGTGCGTTCCACATTGAACGAACGGAACTTTGGCTCGGCCTGCAACAAGGGTTTATAGAACTCCAGCAGTTGCTGACTCTGGCCTTGCGTGAATCTGTCGGCGTCCGCTTTGCTGTTCCAAATGCTGATGCCAACAACTTGGTCCTGTTCGGTTTCGGGAGTCAACGCAATCGCCTCAACGAAACCTGGCTGCTGTTTTAGAACGGACAGAGATTGCTCCATCATTAGTTTAGTTAATTCCTTACCTCGACCCTGTTTAACTGCGAGTTGAATCATATTTGCAAACATAGTGGGCTCCTTTGGTTTACTGTGGGTGGGTAACAGCGAGGTGAAACAGGGATGATGATGGTTCATATGCACGGTTCGTGTCAAGAATGAAGAGCCAACCTGTGGAAAACAGACTGAGAGTTATCTGGTCTTATGGTCGCGCCACATTCCGAAAAGACTTCACGGGACTTGGCCCCGACCATGACCAAATCCAAAGCCTTCCATGTGATAGGGGAACGATCTGCAGGAAATTCGACCAACTCTGTTATGCCGATCTATTGCTGGTGCGCGGCGTGACTTGGTTTGCTGCGGACTTCTGAATCCCGCGGAGGGTGAGCGTATCCCAGCCTCTCCAGCGCAGCTTGATCTGCAATCGAGGGAATCACGCGATCCTTCTTGAACCCGTTGAGCCAGTCGCCGAAGCCATGCTTGATCACATGGAAGATGCTTCGCCGGTTTTCTGAGATTACCTTCATCCACGCCAGCGGGCCCATCTGTGGAAAATAGATCCCCCGGAAACAGAGGCGCGCGACCAAAATGTTGATGCGGTAACCCACTTCCTTGTGGCGCAGCGACTTGACGGCATGGGAGATGGCCGCTGCACTATACGCGCGCTCCCACCCGTACCTGACCTCGTCATGCGCTTCCTTGACGCTCATCTTCAGCGGCGTGTGCGCCATCGCAAAGGGCTGGAATTCGAGCCAATGCTTCGGGCGGGTTAGCCGGCCTTCCTTCTCCAGCCTCTTGTACAGAGGAGTTGCCGGCAAGGGAGTCAGCAATCCGAAAATGGGCAAGCCCGGAGGCCAGTTGCGAATCTGCTGCAGCGTCCGCTCAGCTACTCCTACGGTGTCGTTATCCATGCCGAAAATAAACGAGGTAATGGCATAAATGTTGCGGTCCGCAAGATTCTGCAAAACGGAGGCGTACTCCTCCGGCTTATTGAACCCCTTGTTCACGCTGGCGAGATTCGCGGGGTCAATGGACTCCATGCCGATGAAAATCCATCGGCCCCCCGACGCGGCGATCAAGTCGAGTAACTCTCCATCACGAAGCAAGTTTGCGCTGATTTGCGCGATCCAGTGCACCTGCGCGTTAGCGGCGATGATGTCGCGCAGCAGCGACTTGGTGCGTTTCGCGTTGATGGCGAAATTATCGTCAATAAAAAAGACTACCATCTGGCCGTCTTCGCTTCGCATGCGAGCTTTCAATCGCAAAAGCTCATCCACCACGCTTTGATTACTGCGGAAGCGAATGGAGTCTCCGAAAAATCCAGTGACAGTGCAAAACTCGCATCCGTAAGGACAGCCGCGCCCCGACTCCACGGGTATTATTCGAAATGTCGCCCAACCGCCGCCTACGCGCCGCAGCACCGGAGCCATGGCCTTTGGAACAATGTTGAACTGTTCCAGGTCCAAGGTCTCCCAGGGAATCGCGGGATACCGCTGCAGCGTGGGTTTGCGTTCCTGACCAAACTCATCGATGGGCTCGTAGATTTCGCGTAGATGCCCGCGCGCCGCGTCCGCCACAATCTTGGGCCACGTTTCATCGGCTTCTCCCAAGGCAACGGCGTCGGCGTGCCGCGGTCCGCCGTTGCGCCCCAGCGCCTCATCGGCTTCTTCCGTCACATGAGGGCCGCCCATCACTACCGGCACACCAGCGGCGCGAATCGCATCGGCCATACGATAAGCCTTGGCAACCATTCTGGTCATTGCGCCGATGCCCACCAATCCGATCTTTTGTTCTTGCACAAACCGCGCCATGGCCGCTTCATCAATCGGTCGCGCGTTCCCGTCGATCAGCAAGACCTCATGGCCCGGCGGGGTGAGAGCCTGCAGAAGGAACATCCAAAGATGTGGCATGAAGTTCCGGGTTACGCCGTTGTCAGGGCTATATAGCAAAATCCTCATGAGTTCTTCTCCGACGGCATGTTGTACCCGTGACGCAGTTTGTGGCAATACCAGTCTTAACTGATAGGGGTGGCCCCAGAATCGGGGCGACCATCGCGAGACTCCGCAGATCGACACGCCATTTTCGAGGCACTGGGCAGACTTTGAATGGGCTGACCTGATCGACCCTCAGACCGAATCCGTCTTTTTATTAACCCTCGATCCGAGCATTTAAAAAATGCCAGGATTAATTGAAAGGCGGTTCGGTTCTGCAACGGGCGATCGGAAATCGGAGTCAAAAGTGATTTTCGATGCAATCGCGATTGGAACGTGCCCAATCCAAAAAAAGCCATACATTCCGAGAAGCAATTGACTGGGCTCCGCCCAGACAGGGACGGAAGAAAGTGGCTCTAGGTGTCCTTGAAAAAATCAATAAGTTAGCGGCCACTTTCTTAGGAGCTGATTGTGGGCAACGAGTCTGGATGAGAAGGCGTTGTGGCGATCCTTGCGGCGGGAGATTTGTTTGGTGAAGGGTGTTTGACGACCCAATCTACTCTCCACATCGAGCGAAAAAGAAAGAATCGGAGCGTTGAATTAATCGATTGGCGTTGGGAGTTTGTTTTCTTAAGTTGATCTTACATATTTGAAAGAAACGTGATAATTAAATTCCTTGTCTTTCTTCGCCACAAAATTCTCGTTTATCTCTTCGGTTGTGTTGACAAGTGTCGGTCTTCAAGAGGCGAATACCGTAGTCAAAACCGAGCGACATCGAAAAGAGGTTGTTTGGATAGCCGTACGTTCAATGAATGTTTCGCAACCAATCTCGGAACTTAGGAAGTTATTGGTAGAGTGAATTGCGGAAGTATCGCCGTGCCATCCATCATCGAAGATTACAGGGCCACCGCAGGTTAATTCTGGCAGGCCCCAAGATTTGTAGGTAAATCTGGGCGATTCACGTCCAAATTGCTTTGTCGGAGAATCGGACAAAAACAAATGAGTCCCTGCTACATTTCGTCCTGCTGGGTAAGCCGCTTGCTTTCAGCCGATTAACGGAAGCGCGAATAGATAATTCTAATGTCGCGTTTGGCGCTAGTCATGCACCCTTACATCCTGAAGGTGAACAATTATTTCTCGCCGGATGTCGGTTCCTAGCGTATCAAGAAATATTTTGCGACGTTGGCCACTCGCATGCCTCAGGGGGTATCTTGAAAAACAAATATGATCTTTTCGAGGAATGTCCCGACAGCTTGCCGCGTTGGCGGGATTCTGTATTCGGATTTCAGCCTACTCGATGGCGGTTGCAGGCACTGGCTCAAATATCTGAGAACCAGTACTTTGCAATCGACTTAACAACTGGAGAAGTTCTGGCCTTTGTCTCGAAACGTGCCATGCTCACAGATTCCTCACACTTTCAAAGGTTGAAGGACGAAGCTAGAGCCGTATTAGAAAGGTACGGTAATTCCGGTTCCCGCAATTCTAGCGAATACCAGTCGCTAATTTGCGCTTCCATGTCAGTGAACTAGATACTGAGGTCTAAAATTCCAACAATCGGTCGCAAGCATTCACGTTTGGCAAGGGCTAAACAACTGGCCGAATCATGCAAGACAAATCAAGGAGGTTGCCATGTTTGAACTTAGAGAGGCAGCAAAAGACCAGATCAATCACCGGGCATATGCGTTGTATCTCATGCGCGGCTGCGAGCAAGGAAGGGATGTCGAGGACTGGGTTCGAGCCGAAAAAGAGTTGGACGACCAAACCGAGGGGGCACTGCCGCCTATGAGCGCGTCTCAACTAGGCGAGTTACGGTATCCTTGGCCTGCTGGAATCTAATTGTATGTGTGTTTCATATTTTCATTTGGAATGCCATGGAGATTCGCATTGGGGCAATGCCTGAGAACAGAGAATACCAGCCGATTGTTTTGAGCAACAAAAATAAATGGGAAATCTTTGGCAAAGTTCTCTTGTGGATGGGGAAAGGACCCTAATTTTGACTCCTGCGTCCCGCCCTCGCAATTTTCCAAAATTCGACACTCTTTGCCCTGCAATAGAGCAAGGACAACGATCATCGACGGAGGCCATGCTGTCAATTTTTTCTGGACAATTGATCATTGGGGCGCGGCTGTAGTGATGACAATGCTTGCAAGAATGTATTAAATATTAATATAAGTTTATAGTATTAACTGCCGACAGTCTCTCTATTCATGTGATCTGTCGGCATTCGGTGACAGGCAGGGGCGGATGCCAAAATCAAACTCGGCCAACTAACCCAACCGTTCCCCTGCCTGCCCGTTTCGTAAGCGCATCCAAAAGGACCACATGCCGAGGATGCCCTGTTTATCAAGACTTGGGACAATATTTTGCGCCTGCTTGTGAACTCCTGGCATACATTTGAGGTTTACAAGATCAAACGGGTCGCGAGAACTTGACGAAATGAGAACCACCATAGTCGTAAGTTAGCCGCCGCATGGATTCTTGCCAGGCGATTACCTGACAGACTATTGTTTCTTCTTACCAAAGCGGTCAAGGAATGCCTTCTTTTTACGATCAAAAATTCCCTGAACATCCGCCGTGATGATAGGTTCGCTCGCGGTTCCGGTAACCAGCATTGGCACACCCTTGATTCGGTCTCCGCTCTCGCCTGAGGCGGCAGAATCGGCAAGTTTTGTAAGTAGACCGGCGCCTATTTTCCCGATCCCTTGTGCCTTAGTTGCCCTCACCCCAAGCGCAAAGTCGAGCTCACTCGCGGGCGACACTGTGCCGCTGCCCGTTATCACACCCATTGCAGGAATACGGGCGTAGATTTCATTTACCTGGGTGCCCTGACTTGTGATGAGCAGGTTCGCCTGCAGATTCGCGATAGTCGTGGTATCGCCTGTTTTTATCCCGCTCAAAGCCGCTATGCCGCGAATCCTCGATCCGACATCAAAACCTATTTCCCGCGTATTGCTTAGCTGTATCGGTCCTGTAATTACTAGGTCTTTTGCAAGACCGGTCAGCTTCAGGGCAATATCCAGTGTGCCTCCTTTCAAAACGGCACCGTTGGGCAACTTTATTCCCGCTGCGGTCATGCGCTCCTGCAAATCATCGATTGGCAATTTATGTCCGGTCATCGCCAGATTTAACAATGGATATTCGCTCCGCAGTTGATATGTTCCGGTCAGGTCAATCACCACAGGACTTCCAGCGGCCGCCGGTGCAGCGGTCAGAGTCGCTTTCACTTTGAAATCGAGATTATTTTTGGAATCGATGGAGGCGCTACCGTTCAGACTACCTGTCGACGGAAGGACAATAATAAAGCGGTCGGCAGTGAGACCATCACGGACTATTCGCAAGCTGGCCGTGAGCTTTTCGATTTGCAAATCCTTGCCGGCAGGGATTCCCGTTAGCGAAGAAATGGTAGGCGCTTTGGATCCGAGATCGAAACCGGTTAGTTTAGCGTTGAATAGACCCACATTACCGGTAGCGACAATTCGATTGGCGGGACCATTGAAATTGAGCATTGCGTTTACCGTGCCACCTTGAAGTCTTGCTCCTTTGGGAAGAATGACGCCGAGAGCAGGTAGGAAAGATTCAAGATCCATTGCGGGCATATCTCGGCCGTCGAGCTTGATGTGGAGGATGGTCTCCTCAGCAGAACTCTGGTAGTTGCCGTCGAGATGTGCTGAAGCATTGCCGATCCTGAACGTAGAGGGATTCAGGATACCCGCATTCTTTCTGAGGTCATACTTGGTGCTGAAATCAACGGCTACAGGTTCCGAAGCTGGTGAACCGCCGGCAATCAGCAATGCTCTGGACAATTTGGCCGTGCCTTTGGTTTCCACTTCTCCGTTTTGACAGGTAAGAGTCTCATCAAGATCAAGCACGCCTCCGAGACCCGAGGAATGAATCAGGAATCCGGTCGACGCGAGATCGAGAGAACGAACGTCCACCTCAGCGTTGACGGGAGTAAGCGAAGCATTCGATTGATCGAGGGGACCGACATTACCCTCGAACTTGAATTTGCCTCCGCCAGGTAGATCAGCAGCGACGACTACGGAAAACCTGGTAGCCACGGACACATCGGAAGCCAAGATATTGACGTGATCGTAGGTGCTCCGTTGCTGCGAGTTCGTAGAACCGATATTGATCTGGCCATCCTTGAGTTCGAGCTTCTTGATCAATAGGTTGGCAGAAGAACTCGCAGAACCGGAGGGCTTGGCAGGTTCCGACCTCGCCTCGGCGGTGGCCGAGGAAGCACCTACCGACGAATAGTTCCACTGGCCGACAGCATCCCGAATGAGCGTGACTTTCGGATTCTGAATGGAGATACCAGTGACGTTGAGCGTTTTAGAAAAGATCAACGGCATGAGTTCAACGCCGACTTTGAAGGATTTCGCGGTGAGAAAAGGGGATGGGCTGAAACTGGGATCATCACTAATAGAAAGATCTTCAGCGGCGAGCGATCTACTGAAGAGCGACAGCCTGAGATTGCCAAGCCTGACTTTGCGCCCGAGCACGGCTGAAGTCCTTTCTTCAATACTCAGCCGAAACTGATTGACCGGGATCAGAAATGGAACGAGCTGTACGGTAAGAACGAGGATGCCAAAGCTGACGAGGATGATACGAAGTTTACGGGCCATAAGAGTTCCGCTGAGGCCGGGCGGTTCATTGATGAGAGTGAATAATAATAACACAGCCAGGAGTCTCGAAATGTGACAGGGCCGGCAAACCCGGCGAAGATGAATCAGTCGAAACCGTTATTCCAAAGCACAAAAGCCAGATCGTGACCTCAACCCCACTTTGGACGTACTCGACGTGTGGGGGCACTCTATTGGAATATGGCTGATCGATCCGCGACGATTTCGGGCCACATTCCGATAAGACCTGCCGCCTCAACTGCGAAGCCCTTCAGGCCAGCAAAGGACAATAGACTTTACCCATTGCTGGCCCAAAAACAGATGTGCCCTGCTATTAACACGTGATCCCCGAATTCCAGGTCAAATACTCTACGCAGCTTTACGTCCGACAGTGCCTTTCTTTCTTCGCTCCGCCCATCTTTTCTTCATCATTTCCGATAGCCGCTTTCTGCCTTCCGCACTGAGACGGCTACCTTTCTTACCTTTTCGATTGATTAATGTAGGAGCAGCACTCTTTCCAGGACTGCTTTTTGCTACATCCGTTCCCTCTAATACTGCTATAGCCCGACTAAGGCGGTCCCTTTCTCTCTTCAACTCTGCCAAAATTGTCGTAATATCCATATTTCCTCCGTAAGTACACTTTCTATTCTGGATTGGACTAAACATCTGTCCTGCCTAGGGTATGAATCATCTCATGATCTGGGAGCCGTTGCGAAGTAAGTCGAATTACTCTCGATAAGTCCTTTTGTCGGATTTGTCTAATTGTTCCGCGATGGGTTGAGCCTCATTCCGAAAAGCAATTGATTGGGCTCCGCCCAGACAAGGGCGGGGTTTTTGCTTTAAACTGCCGCTCGCAGAGGGACAGACGAAAGAACCCCGGCCTACAAAATGCGTACGACGGGGCACACCAAGTTCAAATAAACCCCCCCGGCCACCCGGCCCGAAATTAAGAAGGCCGCATAGGAAATATCCGACTCCGCGGTGTTCATAATCAATATTGCTACTCCAGTTACAATCAAACCATAGTGGATCGAAAGGTGCTGAAAGATTGGTAGACGCAGGCAATTCGAAGATTCGCCTCCATTTCTTCTCCACTGTGCTACCATCCGCCCCAACGGGGACGTATCATGAAAATTAAACTATCGATAGTCCTTCTTGTATTCGCGGGATTTTCCGTGGCTTCGCTACCTGCCTTCGCACATCACGGAAGCTCAGCGTATGATTTCACGAAGTTGATCACAACAAAAGCGACAGTCACCAGCCTGGAGTGGGGCAATCCGCACTGCATCCTGAAATTTGAAACGAAGGATGAAACGGGTGTTGTCATTCCTGGGTCGCTCGAAATGTACAATCCTTTGTGGATGGCGCGCGCCGGCTGGAGCAAGGAAACGCTGAAGGCCGGCGACGAAATCGAGATCACTTTCCATCCGGCCAAGAATGGAAGCTGGAATGGGTATATCCGCATCCCGGAATGCAAGATTGTTTTCCACGGCCGGCCACTGAATCTCGATGAGAATGCTTCGGGCGCTGCGCCGGAGGCGAAATAATTTCTGCAGCGATGCGCAGGATGGATGTTGGGACCGTACCTCCGGACATTTACAATGAAATTTCCACAACTTGTTTGGAAATATTTGTCAATCCCGGCCGTGGCCATGTCATTTGCCATGACTCCGATGCTAGTGGCGCAGAGCGTGGCGCCACCGGCTACCGCACGAAAACAGGAGACATTCGACCCGCGGGATCTGTCCGGCCAATGGTCGGGTGGGCTGGGAGGAGGCCTGCACACTGTCGGAAAAATTCCCTCCATGCTTCCTGACGCGCAGGCCAAGTTCGCGGCTAACACCGCGGAATTGAAAACGACCGGCGTGATCACCGTGGATCCAACTTTCAGCTGTGAGCCTCCTGGAGTCCCGCGCATTTATGACCTGGGCTCCTCTCTCGTCGAGCTCTACCAGTCCAAGGACCGCGCCGACCGGATTTTTCTGTTCTACGAGGTGATCCATACCTGGCGCACGATCTGGATGAATAACCGGCCCACGCCGGACAACGGAGGCGTGCCACTAGCGCTTGGATATTCTCTGGGACACTGGGAAGGAAACGATTTGGTAGTCGATACGACCGGCTTTGCCGACTGGGGTTGGATCAACCGCGCCGGATATCCTCACAGCGACGCCTTGCATCTGGTGGAGCGCTTTCATCGCATGGACCGGGAACATATGCGGCTCGATCTAACGCTGAATGATCCGAAGGCCTATGCGGAACCCTGGAAAATGGCCATCGACTTCGTGCTCAAGGCCGATTGGGATTTTGCGGAGAGCTTCTGCCGCCCATCGGAATCGGCGAAATTCAAAGGGAACGGGGATTTGACAGCTACGGATCCAAACGTTGCCCCTACGAAGTAGTTGGCGGTGGCTCGCCCTTTCGCGATCCATCGAATCGTCTCTGCTCGACACTTTTAAATGCTTCCCCTGAATGTCTCCTCGCAGTTAAGATTCTGAACTTAGGGCGCACCGTCACTGACGTTTTTCAAGGGCTCTGCTTTTGATTTGAATTGCTGCGCGTAGATTGATCGACGAAAAAAGCCCCGCCCTACAAGATACGTAGGACAGGGCACTCCTAGTGCAACTTAAAAAAACAAAATTCAAAGGTTGGCGCACCCGGCAAAACGTAGCAATCGTAGAAACTCTGGCGACGAAGGCGGGAGAGTAGCGGTAACAACCCAATGATTTATCGTTGTAAATCCTCGAAGGTGTTGTTACCTTATCAGTGAGTTAATAGGAAGAGCACCATAACTGGGGCGCCCCGGGGGGGGATGCAGATTAGAACACTCTCGGAAGTCCGCTATTCCCCTTTCCCTCCATTCCAGTTCAGTATTCAAGCAGAACAGTCGGTCGGAGAAGGAAGAATCCTCCAAGGGCAGCGGGACAGGCCTTACAAACTTGAAGAAAAAGGCGAGCGAATTCGCCGGGCTACCGTTGTAGATCCAGATTTTTACCATTGAGCTACAAATCTGCGTGCATATTCTAGGGGCGAGGGTAGAGATGAAATCAAACCGTTCGTGGCGAAGCAAGCTGGTTCAGATTCTTGTCGGTGCGGCCATGTTAATCGCGCTCCTGACGGCCCGCGGAGCCAAGGCAGATGGCGATCATGAGCACCTGGTGACCGACTGGAGTCACCGGCACCTGGTCTATTCCACTCCACACTCCCCGGTGAAGCGTTTCGAACTGTCGCGGGATCGCCGGTATGTGGACCAGTGGAGGCGCCGGGAGTTCGAAAAGAGACATGGCGGCCGCAACGAATGGCGATGGCGCCGCGCGCCGGAGGGCACCAAAGGTATCCAGGGAGACTGGAGCATGGATATGGGCGCCGGAGCCACGGTGGGCGCGGGCAACTATCCGGCAAAATTTTCATTTACCACAACGTCGGCGAACTGTGTGACGCCTGCGCCTCTGCCGGGACAACAGCCGGATTTCGTGGTGTACAACACCAGCCTGGCCGGATCGGACACGCAAGCCACCATCGCGGCGTTTTCCAATCTATATTCCGGCTGCACGGGCGGAACTCCCCAGACGTATTGGGCGTATAACACAGGCACGACGGGCGCGGTGGTCACTTCCCCGGTTCTTTCCCTCGACGGCACCCAGGTTGCGTTCATCCAGAACGTCGGGGGCGTGTCCGCTCTCGTAGTGCTGCGTTGGAAAGCCGGTTCCGGCACACTTTCGGCTCCGGTGGTCCCTTCAGTCGGACCTTGTACCGCGCTGACAGCGCCGTGCCAGCAAACAGTGCTCTTCTCAACGGCAAATGCGGACACAACCCCGCTCGATTCCATTTCATCGCCGTTCTATGACTATGGGGAGGACGTGCTTTACGTCGGTGATAATTTGGGATTTCTTCACAAATTCACGGGCGTCTTTTTTGGAGTTCCCACCGAGGTAGTCTCGACCGGACCGAGCACTCTTTGGCCAGCGAACTTGACCGGCACCTTTGGGCGCCTCACCAGCCCCATATTGGTCAGCAGCCTTCATGAAGTGATCGTGTCCGCCACGGACGGAGTTGTATACAGTGTGGATACGACGATCGGCGGCGTAACCCCGAGTGGGTTCAGCGGCATCGACCCTAAATTAGCCGACCTCGGGTTCGATGATGCTCCGCTTGTGGACGTAACAACGGGGAAAATTTATCTTTTCGCGAGGGCGTCGAGCGGATTTGTGGTCCCAACCGGCGTAGCGAGCGTATTCCAGATTCCTTTACCTGCCGTTCCGGCGGACATTCACGATGCCCCGATTACTCAAATCCAGGTCTCCGACAGCGCCACAACTCCAGCCTCTGCTTTCTACATCGGCGCGTTCACGAATGACTACTACAACAGCTCCGACGGCACTGGAGATTTAATTGTTTGTAGTACCAGCGGTACGGTCACCGCGCTATGGGATGTTCCGGTCACCGCCGGTGTCATAAATAGCTCATCTGTGGGACCGTCCTTGAGTACGGCGAACGCAGCCTGCTCCCCGATCGCCGAGTTTTTTGATGGCACGACGGACCGGTTTTTCTTGAGCGTCTCAGGAAGTGCGGTGACGACCCCGCCCATCAACTGCCCGTCGAACACTACCGGATGCATCGTGTTCTTTGACCTGACCAACCTGGGCTTCTGGGACCCCACGACACCGGCAACCGCCGCAACGGCATCGGTGACCGGAGGCACCAGCGGCATAGTGATTGACAACTCGTCAACCGACGTTGGAGCTTCGCAGGTTTACTTTACTCCGCTGGCCGATCAGGTTTGTACGACCTCTGGCGGTACTGGGGGATGCGCGATCCAGGCATCCCAATCTGCATTACATTAACCGCGCGTGGAATTGCAGGACCGTCAAACCCAAAGGCAGAGAAAATTTTTCTGCCGCGGAAGACCGCTGCAGCGTGCCTTATTGCCATGGGCGGGTAGGTCAGTCTTTTGCACTAGATTGAATTGTCTCCGTTGAATAATCAAATGCAACTGAAGTCTGTCCACCTGGAGTTATGGTTTTGCGCTTTCGGGTGCGCCGTCCTTGACGCTCTTCACGCGCGGGGCTTTTGTTGGAACTTTCCGCGGGCAGCAGGATAGACGAACAAGCCTCGCCCTACAAAATCCTATTTCAAAAGCTGTGCCATCCACCCAGACTTGCTGTCGCCATATATCATGTGATTATTTAACTATATATATAACTCGATGGAACTTGCCGCCGAGATGACAACTGCTGTGGAGTTGTCCCGAGTCCCTGGCGAGAATGCCGTTCCGCCTGAGTGATGCGCGTAGCTTTAAGGAAATTCTTTTATTGAGCGTTACCGACGAGCTTGACGAACTCGTCGTTTGACCCGACTCGCTGCCCCACGATCGAGACATGCTGTGCAACATCGAGATTCAGCTTCTTCATATTTAGATTCAACGTTCGCATGCCGGCAGTTGGCGGAGTTGGTTTTGCGCCCGCTTCTGGTGGCACATAGAGATCCGCGTTGATCAGGATCCTTTCTTTCGGGAGATAAACCATCAACATGTCAGCAGAGTGATTACCTCTGGCGAGCGAAGGACCGGGGATCTTGAGGTAACTCTCTCCCACTTCGTAGGCCATGTCCTGCACATGCCACACCTGCAATTGGCGCTCGTCATCGCTGACCACGTATTTTCCAATCATCGTTGTGCCGCCCACCGTCTCAATCGGAGGGGGCCGCCGGCTGATCATGTACATCGGGTTAAATATTGTCATGCGATCCGGGTCCAGCGTTCTCGGAAACGGACTGAACAGTATTCCGACATAATAGTCTCTGTTCGTCTGGTGAGTTACGACCGTGGTTCCCTGCGAGAAATACGTGCGCAGACCACCTGCATAAGCCATGTGATGATTTGTATTGACCACGTACTGAATCATTTTACCCGGAACGAGTTTATGAACTTCGTCGATGACCGCCAGCGACCGCGCCTCGTTCTGCGGCGCTTCGACCACCGCAACGAAGTTCTTGAACTCGACGAGCACGCTGTTCATGGGCCCACCGCCCAGCAGCCAGACATGGTCCGCAAGCTTCTGCGTGTCCACCTTGACGGGATCGAGTTTTGCGGTCCGCACCACTTCAGGAACCGGAATCTTGTTCACAACCACATTGGGCTGAACATCCTTTATGTAAACCTGAAAATAATTTTCCGCGGTGTTGATTCTGGGATCGCCCTGATGGACATGGATTAACCCGGGAAACATCACGCCGTTGTAATCCTTGTATTGTGTGTAGCGCATTTCATAGGGCATGTCGCCATAGACAGGGTTGGCAATCCACGTGCCAGTGAATTCGACAAGATTCTTATCGTTGATCGTGCCGTTGACTCTGTACTTTCCATAGTGGAAGGAGACGATCGTCACCCACTGGCCAAACATCGAGAGGCCGAAGTCCGAGGGACCCACGATGGGTTGCCTGATGGCGGTCGCGTCGGTGGCGGCCAACGCTGCCTTTATAAATCCGTGTGGAGTGAGCACCATCTCGAGTTGCCGCAGATCGGCGTATGGCATGCCATCGAGATACAGGCGCGTGAACGGCACCGGCGTATCACCCTTCATGTCCCATGCGAAATTGCCGCTCAGGATGTTTGTGACATGCTCCTCCGGCACCGGTGCGTAGCCGTTCGTCGGGTAGTTTCCCTGCTTTTGGTTATAGTCCAGGCGCATATACTTGGCGTCGAAGTCGATCGTGCGCGTGTACTCGGTAACGTCAAAATGCGGCCAGTCCGTCGTCAGATCGTACTGCTCGCCAACTTTGGATAAAAAACCTTCGGCGGTAAATTGAATCGACTTCAGGTTCGTGGTGCCCATGGCCTTTGCAGCAGCCTCTAAGGCCTTCCGGGCATCCACAGCCTGCGCGGACGTCGTTCTGGCGCCTGAGTGTAATGAGCGCAACAAAAAGAACCGCAAGAAACCAAAGCTTTCGCGTCATTTGTCTCTCCTCATGGGGAGTAGAAAATCGATTTACGTGCAAGGCGGATCTGATGGCCAGATTCTATGGGGCCACAGGATTGTTCTCCAAGCGAATTTATTCTTGCGCTGCGTGTGAAATCAATGCTCAGGTCAAACCTCGATAGCATTTTGTAAAGACATTTGCCATTAACTTGTCTGCCGCGGCTATTTTGCTGTTTGCGAAAAACAAAAAGTCGTCCGGGTAAAACCGGGACAACCTTTTTGCAACTTTTTTGATTGAGTTTTTGACCTTCTTTGAGAACTACGCGCCAAGTAAATCTCGCCGGAGGAGCATTTCTGAGCAAGAGAACAATATGTGCCGCCATTTCTTTGGCAAGGTCGTGGTATTTCTAATGCGAAAAACCAGTGTTGTGGCTCTTATCGAATCGGTTTTCCGCGTCATTTATTCTTCATCCGGTAATACGGGCAGAACCAACGAATCTACCGCGGCTGAGTCATCTCTGAGCTTGATATAAAGGAGCGTTCCGTTTGGGCGCGGCACGCTCAAAGTAGTGTCCGCGAACCCTACCGGAACAGAAATTGCATGGGTAAATTGCGGGTCGGAGGCGACGGAATCGATCAGGAATAAATTGGATCCGATCAAGCGACATTGTTTATCGGGACTGTCCGGGCAGCGAAGTTCTTTCAGCGTAGGAATGCGCACGAGGGTTGCGAGTGGCTGCCAATCCCCATTTTCACGGTCCGTGTCGACAGGGCGAAAACGAAGAGGGCCGAACGCCGACGGTCCGAAACTTTTGAGCGGATCAAGTATGGCGAGCGCTGTTTCCGAATTTTGCAGGATCAGATTTCCGTCGCCTACGCTCAGCAACACATGAAACGAATCGTCCATGCTCGAAACCTCAATCTTTTCCGTTCGAGGAAAACTTTCCGGCACTTCCGTTTTCAAAAAAAACGAGAGCCGCCCATCCTGCGGAAGTTCGTCCTGATCCTTCAGATGAACAGCGGAGCGAGCCGACGCCGGTTGCACGCTTTTACTGATCAATTTTACTGTCGGGCGCGGCTTGTCAACCGTCGTTTGCAAATCCAGAGTGCGGCCGTCCTTCAGATCCACGTGCGCAACTAGTTTTTCATTGGGCTGAAAAGCGGCGTCGGGCGATGCGGAAGTCGCAACAGCCAGCTGCAGCACATCTTTTTTATCGGCGCGGGATAATTTCGTCGGTACGAAGCGAACGCCCTTCAGCTCGAAGCTGTTCACTTCGTCCAACCGCGTTCCCGTCAAAACGCCCTGCTTGTCACCGGCATTAATTTTGAAATTATCCAGTTCGGCAGCTTCCGCATAGGCGTGTAAAACGACTTCATCCGTAGTGGCCACGCCAAATTGTTTCACCGTCATCTTGAGCGGGCCGGTTTTCGCGTCTTTCAGGGTGACTTGAATTTCCAGTTCGTCCGGCTTGAGTGCCTTCCAGGTCGTATCAATGCTCTTATGCTGGTCGTCTTCCACGGTTATTTTATCCACGCACACGGCGCACTCGGACTGCAAATGAAGCGTATCCACCCTCCCTGCAATCAGAGCGCCTTGATCGCCCTGCTTAACGTTCCACGCGGTTGCATGCGCGCTTCGCAAATGGAAGGTAGGCCCTTCGAAGGAATCAAATCCCCAATTTCCACGCAGCACTCCGCTCACATCCGAATCGAGGCTTGCGCCCGGTAGGGCGCGAGCGTCGACCACAAATCCGCCACGCGCCGGGTCCGCGGCTGCAGGCAGATCCATCGTGCTTCCATCTTTTTTCTTTATTCGAAGGAAAAAATCATGCCCGATCTCCGTTGAAAACACGAGGGGAGCGCCATCAACAGGAAGAACGAGCGGCGATTTTTCGAGGCAGAAAAACTGATCCGGATTAACTGCACGGAGTGGAGGCAACTGCGCTGCTTCTACCGCGGGCAGCCCCACAACTAAAACTGATTTGGGATTTCGAAAGGAAGGCGGGTTATTCAGGCGAAGATTTAATTGCGAGCCTTTCGGCACAGCGAGGGCAGGGATGTACTGGTAAGCCGCTGTATGCAGGCTGCCCAGGATTCGCGCCAAGTCCACGACTGCTCCCACATACGCACTGTAAAATCCTCCGCCAGCCATCGACGTAGCGCTGAGCGCTCCCATCAAATCCGAAGCGGGTCCGGAAGTCAGCGCCGCAACCATGGATTGCGTGTGTCCATCATCCAGCACGAGCTGATCGGTATTTTGCGTCAGGCAAGTCGGTTGCTCTTCGATAGGCTGGTCGAAGCATTTCTGATCCAGCTTCATGCCCAGCGTGCGGGCGAGCAGTACGGATCGATCATGCAGAGCCTTCGGATCCAGGTCGGAACCGCTTTTTATGTCGTCGAGGTAGCGATCCGCGCGCGTGCGATCCAGGCCAGCCTGGTTCAGGTCCTGCGCCGCCCTGACGAAGACGCCGGGTTTGCTGCGAACGGCGGAACGCAAACTGCTGAAATCGCCGCCCGTTTCCGGAGCTAAAAACAGCAAGGCCTGCTGAGCATCTTTCGGAACGGTAACGACAGTCCCTTCCGCAATCATTTGCTTGTTCCATGTTTCGGCTCTCGTGAACCAATCCTCCGGCGGCGGATTCGTGGTGCCCCTCAGGAAGGCGACGACTAGCAAGTAATGCACGGCCTGGTTGTCCGGAAAGTTGACGTGAATCCCGAGCCGATCTCCTGGCAGCAGATTGGGCACATCCGCGATGCCCAATTTTTTGCCCGCACGGGTCACATTTATATCAATCTGAGGCCCCGTCAAATCAAAGGTATTGTCCGCCCGCGCAAAGCTTGTCCCTATAATCGCCAACATGCCAACGAGGAGTGCCAGACTAAAAGACAGCCGCCTGGGATGACGCCGGTAAGAGATGGTCCCGACTCGCATATACTTTTCCTTTCCCAAATAAAATCAACGCACGGCAATGCCATCAAAAGTTTGATGCGCAGCGGAGATGAAAGTGCGTGTGATTGTTACAGCCGGGTGGGCAACAGCGATTCTACCTAGAAATAATCGCCTATTCACATCGAATTTTTTAATTGTTTCGCGAAGCTAATACAGGGAAATCCCGCCAACCACTCGGGAGGCTTGTGCGAGATGGGGGCCACGCAGCTATGATTTTCGATCCTGTTTGCTGGTGAGTTTTCGGTCCCGCACGGAATGCGGCGCGGGACTCTCCAGAGCCAGCGTGCCCGGTATGTGTTTTTTGCCCCATCGCACAAATGCAAGCAGAACGTCACCCAGGGCTTTGCCCTTTTCCGTCAGGCCGTAAGTGTAGCGCACGGGATGCTCCTGATACGCAGACTTGGCAATGAGGCGCGCCTCTTCCAATTTTTTCAGGCGGTCGGCAAGAATGTTGGTGGGGATCCCTTCGCGCGAATTTTGCAGGTCTCCATAGGTGGCATTACGGTGGAGCAGGTCCCGAACCACGAGCAACGACCACTTGTCGCCAACCAGGTCAAGCGTGCAGGCGACAGCGCAGCGCGAGCGGAGAAATGCGCGCGCTTCCGATTCCGGTTTTATCCTTTTTGGCCTGCCCTTGGAGCGAGTCGACTTGCATAGTGATAGTTAGTCTGCTACATTTTCGTGTAACTTGCAAAATGCAAGTGACTACGAAAAAGGAGTGAAGACATCATGGAAAACACAGCTATATCGCACGTCGATCAGCCCAAAGTTCCGGCGATTTCCTCCACAGGAGCATTTGTCGCGGCCTTCTTTTTAGTTTGGTTTGCGCTCATCTTTGTCCTCGGCGCGCGCGGCGCGTTCGTCGCGCCGCAGGGAGGACCGCCGCTCGGGCTGCTCATCGGCCTCCTGGCCCCGCTCGGTTTGTTTCTGCTTGGATATCGGACCATCCAGCCCCTGCGGGAGTTTGTTCTTTCCGCTGACCTCCGCGTCATTGTGGGGTTGCAGGCGTGGAGATGGGCCGGCTTTGGGTTTCTGACTTTGTACACCTACAGAATCTTGCCTGGAATTTTCGCTTGGCCTGCGGGGCTGGGCGATATGGCGATCGGTGTGACTGCACCATTGGTGTTGTTCGCTCTCCTGCGCCGGCCAGGGTTTGCGGGAGGGAAGAGCTTTGTGGCCTGGAACATTTCTGGAATTTTGGATCTTACCGTGGCCGCGACCATCGGGGCACTTGTTCCGCTGCTCGTTCCCAATTTTTATGGAGCTGTTTCAACAAGTCCCATGACACAGTTGCCGTTAGTGCTGATTCCGACATTCCTTGTGCCAACATTCTTGATGCTGCACTTGACTGCGCTGTTTCAAGCGCGACGGCTTAGCCGATGAGCAATGCGCTACCAATGCTGATTAGATGACTTTGTCGATTTCTCTCGTCCGAGCCCTGGTCATTACCGCTAACAAATTTGCCAGGATTAGGAAGCAGACATCGTCATCTAATCAGTCGACGAATATTTGATTGTTTAAGAGTTGTTCAGTGCCGTCCATGCGGCTAGCGAATCCATGTAATCGATCCAAAGCACGATCTTTCTGTTCTCAATTGTGACAACCGAGATGAATCTGTTGTCATAGGGTGCGCCACTTGAAAGAATCTCCCCGTGCACTTCGTACTCGAGGATGACGACACGACTATTCTGAGTTCGATGAACAACAAGTGCGTTGCTGGAGTGAAGCTTGATTGTCTTGCCGTATCCCGAAAGGCTAGCCATCGTGTCGGCTCGCCCTCGAATCGTTACAGGCCAGCCCGGAAAGTGGTAGCGGGACTCGAAGACTGCGTCATCCGCGAACGTATCGAAATAGTGTTCCCCATCAACCAGCCCGCTTAGGCCTCTCAGGACGATTTCGAAGAATGGATTCAGTGCTTCAAAGGCTTCATAAGTGGCTTTTTTCATAAAGAACTCCTTCGCATCTGATGCGGGCGTGCCTGTATGCATCCAGAGAAGGGCAATCTGTCGTGTAGAGGCAAGACTGTCAACGGCTTTTTCTGCGTTCAGTAGGCGGCGCGGCCCGGGTCTTGTAGTCGAACCTGGGTCACCCGCGCTAATGCCACGAAAAGTTAATTTCAAGCATTCATTCAGTAGAGATCATTTATTCAATACGGAAAGATTTAACTTAACATTTGCTAAGGAATTATCAGGTTTGTAATATGTTCGTAGCTTACGAAGACCGGGGATTGCAGATTAATGAAATCCCATGGAGAGACAAAAAAGTATTCCTGCATCCTATTGCGAGCCGAGCGCAAACGATCCGCATACTTGCCGAAGCTGCAAGGCAACGGCCCGACATTTTTTGGGTAATAGTCGGAAGAGGGCCTGGGGGAGTTCGCGGAGAAAGCTCATAGTAGGAGGGCATTTGCTCTCCTGGCTGACGTTGAATTTGAACAGAAGTGTGCTCTCGACATAGGTGTTCAATTCACATCATGATCCGTGTCATCACGATCGAACGGGAATACGGGTGCGGAGGGGCGAAAATCGCCCAGAGTCTCTCTGACCGGCTTGGTTGGAAACTCTGGGACGAATTGCTGACTCAAGAAGTTGCTCGCCTCGCGAATTGCCAACAATCCCAGGTACAGCCGCGTGAAGAGCGTGTAGATCCTCTGTATTACCGTTTGCTCAAATCATTCGCGCTCGGAAGCCATGAGGGCAGTCCACGCACGCCTGTGGAAATGCTTGACGCCGATAGTATTTTCAGGTGCTCTGAAAAAGTGGTTCGACAAGCAGCAGCAGTTGGGAATTGCATCATTGTGGGCAGGGGATCGCAACATTTCCTACGCGATCGAGACGACACCCTGCGACTTTTTTTATATGCTCCCAGGGAAAAAAAGATAGAACGTCTTATTTCCGATGGCAAAAAGAGATCTGAGGCAGAAACTCTCGTCGATACGATTGACGATGAGCGTGGCGCTTTCATTAAGAAATACTTTCATGTTGACTGGCCAAACCGTTCTGTTTATCACGCAATGCTCAACACGGCTGTGGGAGATGAAAAAGTCATTCAGACGATTTTGAGTTTCCTACCCTAAGAAGCTATCACGGCTTCATCCGCCCGCCTGGGCGCGTGCGAAATTCTTGACGGAAAGTTGCAATTGGGTTAAACCTTCGGCTTGATATTCACCGATTGCATTCACGGCTATACGTCTGATCCAAGGGATCGACGCTTCATGCAGAGGTAAATGCAAAATGAAAAACGCAGATGAACTTCGAAAACTTGCAAGAAACGAGCGCAAATACTTTCCTCCCTGCACCGGGATCTACGCAAAATCCAGCCCTCGCGGCGAGAATTGCTGCGAGCCGTTGGGGCTGCTGGCGCGGCGACGATCGCAGGCGGATTTGCGCTTAAAGGTTCGCCTGCAATGGCGCAGAGTTCGCACCGTCTTCGTCGACCTCTAAAGTGAATCCCTTTAAAGATCCAAGTTACGCGGAAGGCGCACGGCAGCGCATGCAGGCATTTATTGGCGGCGGCGCTGATCCGGAGGCGACGAAGGCAATCTTCGCGAAGTTGACAAGTTTCGATGCCGAGCCGTGGGTGGCGGAGTGGACCAAGTTGGCCGAGCCGCTGCGAGCAAAAGGGCGCAGAGCTCGAGTCGCAGGGCAAGATGGCTGAGGCCAACAAGGCGTACGAAAAGGCCGCCATGTATTACGGAGTCGCGAGATTCCCGGTAATTAATCATCCGGCTAAACAAGCGGCCTATCGCAAGTGTATCGTGAATTTCCGGAAGGCGATCCGCTCATGGGATCCACCGCTTGAGATTGTTGAGATCCCGTTTGAGGGCAAGAAGATCATCGGCCATCTGCGCAAGCCGAACGGAGTGACGCGGCCTCCGGTCGTGATCAGAACCGGAGGCGTAGACGGCTACAAGGAAGGCCGCACGTTGAATGAGAGCCTCGCCATTGGCGCGGCGGGTTTTGAAGTCGACATGCCAGGAGCCGGTGAGTGCCCGATTTTCAATAAGCCCGACTCGGAGAAATTATACGTTGCCATTATCGATTACCTGATGACCCGCCAGGACCTGGATGGGCGGCGGATCGGATTTGTCGGGGGAAGCTACGGCGGATACTGGGGCGGCAAGATGGCCTACGTTGAGCCGAAGCGGCTGAAGGCGTGCGTCGAATTCGGCGGACCGATTCATTACACCTGGCAGAAGGATTGGCTTACGTATTTGATGACCGACGAGAAGGAATATTTCTGGCCGTGTCCCGAGTCCATGATCTATGCCAACGGCGTGAAGGATTTCGACGAACTCGTGCGGACAGCTCCGGCAATGTCGCTATTGGAAGAAGGCTGGCTGAGCAAGCCCAATGCGCCCATGCTTTGCGTCAACGGCGACAAGGATCCGTGGATTTCGCCGCAAGAGATCCCGTTGTTGCTTTCCACTGGCCAGCCGAAAATGGTCCGAATCATGGCCGGCGCAAAACACATGGGCCGCGGAAGCCAGGAGAGAGGCGCCGTTGGAGAAATGGTCAATCAATGGATTAAGGAGAAGCTCGCCTGACGCATAAATCCTGAAAACGTGATGAAGGCAATCTGGCCTTCCTGTTGGAAGCAGCGGAAGAAACTGCGCTGTTTTCGAGGCGGCCTACCGGAATGCGATATTAGGCGCGGGGAAATGAATGTTCAGCTTATAGCAAACGAAGAGAACCAGAATCGCGCCCAACGTGGAAAAAATCAGGCCGGCGGGATGAAAGCGTTCGTTTGTAGGGCGCGCGAACATGTGG
This sequence comes from uncultured Acidobacteriota bacterium, assembly GCA_963786215.1. GTDB lineage: Bacteria > Acidobacteriota > Terriglobia > Acidiferrales > UBA7541 > Palsa-360. The sequence continues at coordinate 50,809 of CAWAYK010000017.1, read as the reverse complement.
GTAACGGCTCCTCCAAGGATCGATCCGATGATGCCGAGGACGACAGTCCAAAACATCGTAATGTGCACATGCATTACTGATTTCGCAATCACTCCCGAGAGCAGCCCAATCAGAATGTACCAAATTAAATGAAACACGTTTTTTTCTCCATCGTTTGCATCCTAGTCATCGTCGACCGTAATTCAGGGCTTGGCCTTGAACCACAATTTCCTGCGGCATTCATCAGCCTTCCGCATTTAATCTCTTTGTAGTGTTGGTGTCTGTTCGATATTGAACATCTTTGAAAACACAGTGCAGACAGAGTGGTTTCTGAAGTGGTCTAGAACTTCCGGATTCTATAAAAGGAGATGTCAGGAAAAACTTCCCCCTCGGCAATCTTAGGCAAGGAGTTCCTGACATCCAGCCCCTAAAATTCTAAATTGAAGGTTGTGCCACACGCCATCTTATTTGGATAGCGGGCGCGGAGACGATGCGGCGGCTGCGGGCCTCCACTCCCCATCTTTCTTTACGAACACACGAATGTAGGTGACTTCGCGGATCACCGCCAATTTACCCGTTTCATCCAGATACCAATGATCCGATGGAGCGAAGGCGGTCACGTGTTCGAAGTCGGGCTTTCCTTCTGCGTTCAGCCGAATCTTGAAAAGCGTGTGATCGGTAGGCAATCACCTGATCTTTTAGAGAAGATGAACGAGAAATATGCACGAGTTCTGAGAACGATAGTAAACAATCTTCCCGAGAGAGCCCCTCAGACTGACCCGGTTTTAAAGGCTCTTCAGACTCTGGAAAATTCTTAGTCTTCACCCCAACCTAAAATTGACATTTATGGATAAATCACAATTCACGAAATTAGAAATTCTAATCGGCCTTTTAATTACGGGCATTGCCATTCTTATACTAGCTGTAGGTTTGACAATTTCAGGTGTGCCAGGCTATGTGGTTGATTTACTTGCAGGACTATTTTTCGTTTCTTACTGCATTGTCGGACGCTAGCCGGCTCGCCTTTCTTGAAGCTTCTTTTGGCGAATTATTGGTTATTGGCGGGTGGCCTGTCCTGCGGCTTAGACTTTGGGTTGCGGCCTCCTTGAAGAACGTCGAGGGCGTGCCACCCGACTCAGGAGGAATAAATGGCATTCATCAAGGTTTTCGCCAAGGAAGTCATTTTTCTGGGTGTGTTTTATGCATTTATGCGATACGCCGGAGATTTTTCTACTCAGCAGTCCGTTGTCTTGACCGTTGCTGCTTTGGTCGTGTACGAACTTTACGCAAAAATTCATGGTGCGCGAGTCGAAGATTCTTTCTCGCCCTTTATCGTCTCGATTCTGCCCAACTGGTTCGAACTTCTATCGGATTTCAAATTGATTGAGGGCAAAGAAGAATGGAATCGTCTTCACGAAGAAATCAACAAGCTGCCCGCTTCAGACTACTCGGTTTTCCGCAGCGGGTTTCTTTTCACTGTTATCAAGGCTCCGTCTGCTAAGGGGCTGCTGCCCGGACTTACATACTCGAACAATCGAAAAATGTTTCTGAGTGATGTGGAATTATCAGAGAGCATTCTTGAAATCAGGGATGATTGCTTCCTGCCACGTTTAGGGGCCAAACATCCATTTCTAAATCATCCAAAATGGTCGCGATTGCCGGAAGTGTACTTTAAATGGGGAAGTGACGGTTATGAACTCGGTTTGGAGGTACAGGAAGATTGGTGGAAGGAGCTATGCGCTAACCCAAAGGTAGCGGAGATTAGGAAAATCAAAAGTAACCCCGATCATCTTTGTGGTACGACTCGATTGGTGATTGCTATCCTTCCTTATTCTGAGTTCAGTTTTTATTATCAGGATATTTCTTACAAGAAAGTTCAAAAGCTTCAAAATGAAGTAAATAAGGAGCTCGCATCACATAATTGGGAGCGGCCAGTGGAAAGAGATTCCGAAATTCGAGACCCGTGGTCGCATGTTAAACACAAATACTTTGCTGTAGGGCACCGCGAAATCTAATTACCGAAATCTTGTTTGGAACCTCGATCGGCTCGGGCTTGATAGACTAACTCCATAAAGACTCTTTTTTGCTCACTCTACGAAGTTGAATCGAGCATTTGAAGCCTTTCCTTCTTTGACACATGGAATTGACTCATAAATCCAAAAAAGGGCGTCCCGACTTAGTCGGGACGCCCTTTTGCCTTGCAGCACTTGATTCCTTCGATTTAGTACATTCCGCCCATGCCGCCGCCTGGGGCCGCCGTGACCACCGGCTCCTGCTGCAGCTTGCTTGTCGTCTTCCTTGATGTCGGCCACCAGAGCTTCGGTGGTGAGCATCAGGCCGGCGATGGACGCGGCGTTCTGGAGAGCGAGGCGCGTAACCTTGGCTGGGTCGATGACGCCGGCCTTGATCATGTCGCCGAACTCTTCGGTGTCCGCGTTGTAGCCGAAGTTGTCGTCCTTGCTTTCACGGACGCGGTTGACGATGACGGCGCCTTCTTGCCCGCGTTCAGGGCGATTTGCCGCAAGGGTTCCTCGAGCGCGCGCTTGACGATGTTCACGCCAATGGCTTCTTCGTCATTGAGCTTGAGCTTTTCGAGCACCGCGATGCAGCGGATCAGTGCTACGCCGCCGCCGGGAACGATGCCTTCCTCGACTGCCGCGCGTGTGGCGTGCATGGCGTCTTCGACGCGAGCCTTCTTTTCCTTCAGCTCGGTTTCGGTTGCCGCGCCCACCTTGATGACCGCTACGCCGCCGACCAGCTTGGCGAGGCGTTCCTGCAGTTTTTCGCGATCGTAGTCCGAGGTGGTGTCCTCGACCTGCGTGCGAATCTGCCGGACGCGTCCTTCGATTTCGCTGGACTTGCCGCCGCCTTCGATGATCGTGGTGTTGTCCTTGTCGATGGTGATCTTCTTGGCTCTGCCGAGGTCTTCCATCTTCACGTTCTCGAGCTTGATGCCCGAGATCTTCCGTGATGGCCTTGCCGCCGGTCAGCGTGGCGATGTCTTCGAGCATGGCCTTGCGGCGATCTCCGAAGCCAGGAGCCTTGACGGCGGCGCACTGCAGCGTGCCGCGCAGCTTGTTCACCACCAGGGTCGCCAGGGCTTCGCCCTCGACGTCCTCGGCAATGATCAAGAGCGGCTTTCCGAGCTTGGCAATCTGTTCGAGAAGGGGAAGCAGGTCCTTCATCGAGCTGATCTTCTTTTCGTGGATCAGGATGCGCACATCTTCGAGCACGCACTCCATGCGCTCGGGGTCGGTGACGAAGTAGGGCGAGAGGTAGCCGCGATCGAATTGCATACCTTCGACCACTTCGAGCGTCGTCTCCATCGTGCGCGATTCCTCAACGGTGATGACGCCGTCCTTGCCGACCTTCTTCATGGCTTCGGCGATGATGCTGCCGATCTGCCGGTCGTTGTTGGCGCTGATCGTGCCGACCTGAGCGATCATGTCGCCCTTGACGTCACGGTGCAGCTTCTTGATTTCTTCGACGCACGCTTCCACGGCGCGTCTCGATGCCGCGCTTGAGAGCGGTGGGGCTTGCGCCGGCCGCCACGGTCTTCACGCCTTCGCGGAAGATGGCCTGGGCCAGCACGGTTGCGGTGGTGGTGCCGTCGCCGGCCACGTCGGAAGTCTTGGAAGCGACTTCGCGTACCATCTGCGCGCCCATGTTCTCGAGCGGATCCTGCAGCTCGATTTCCTTCGCTACGGTCACGCCGTCCTTGGTGATGATCGGCGCGCCGAACTTCTTTTCGATCACCGCATTGCGGCCCTTGGGGCCGAGCGTGATCTTTACCGCGTCCGCGAGGGCGTTGACGCCGCGCAGAATCGACTGGCGGGAATTCTTCACCAGTCACGATTTGCTTTGCCATGAGTCTTTCTCCTCTTCAATTGATTCTCAATTGAAATTTCAAATTTGAGAAAGTCCCAATTTGCGGCCTTCGCCCTGACAGATTAGCGAGCGTGCCTGCGCTTCGCTCGCGACAGCGCTCAGGGTGAAGTAAAGTTACTTCTTGCCGCCCGCAGCCTTGGCTGCGCCGGAAAGCTTGGCGAGAATTTCGTCTTCGCGAAGAATCAGGTAATCCTCGTCTTCCACCTTGATTTCGGTGCCGCTGTACTTGCCGAACAGCACGCGATCGCCGACTTTTACGTCGAGAGGGAATGCGCTCGCCCTTTTCGATCTTGCCCGCGCCAGCTGCGATCACTTCGCCCTCTTGCGGCTTTTCTTTCGCCGAGTCCGGGATGATGATGCCGCCCTTGATGGATTCTTTCTCTTCAATCCGCTTGATCAGAACGCGATCATGCAGCGGAGTTACATTAACTGACATCGTTTCGTGCCTCCGTTCGATGCTTTGCGTGGATGGTACGATGAAGCGCCGGATGCGGTAACGTTAGCACTCCTCTCGATCGAGTGCTAATATAGCAAACGAGTTGGGGATGTCAAGTGAAGTATGTGACGACCATTGTGGAGAACGTGAATTCGCCTGTATGTGTTATCGTTAACCTATTATAGTGGTATAGCAAGATAAACGGAACATTCAAATCTGGGATAATCGGACGGCGTTGCGATTGATCTGCATTTTGCAAACTATGGCGCACATTTCGTAGACTTGTGCCCCCACTCGCTGGCGTTTCTCATCCAATTCGATTGAGCGCAATAATATGGACAAGCCGCGCGCTACGGAGATTTCTAGTCCCGCTCCGGGCCGGTTCAATCCTGGCTGCCTCGCGAAGTCTTTCCTGCAAGGACATAGACGGTCCATAGCGTAGCTCCATCGAGCGAGGAATTGGTTTGATTCTGCTGGGCGGGCTCATCAACAATAGCGGGTGAGTTACATGGGCACGTTCCAATTCAACCGCTCAAACGCAGACCGACATAGCCGAGCACTACATCGAATTTCGCAACGTGTGCAAGTCGTTCGACGATCACGTCGTGCTCGATGACGTGAGTTTCTTTGTCGAACCGCGGCGAAACCTGCGTGATCATGGGGCGCAGCGGCGTGGGGAAATCGGTGACGCTGAAGCACATCCTGGGATTTCTTGCACCCGGATTCCGGGCGCATCCTGGTGGACGGGCAGGACATTACCGGATTGGACCGAGGAGCAACTGCGTGCAGATTCGCAGGCGCGTCACCATGGTATTTCAATCCGGCGCGCTGTTTGACTCGCTGACCGTGGCGGAAAACATCGCTTTTCCGCTGGAAACCGCGGAAGGACATGACGCGAGGACGAAAAAGATGCGCGCGTGCAGGAATTGGCCGAGATGCTGGAAGTTACTGAGGTTGTAGACAAACTTCCCGTCCGAACTGAGCACGGGAACGAAGCGCGCCGTGGCCATTGCGCGAGCGCTGGCGCAGGATCCCGAAGCGATTCTCTACGACGAGCCGACCACGATGGTCGATCCGCTGATGGCCGTCCACACCGGCGATCTGATTTTGCGGCTCAAAGAAAAATTTCACAAAACTTCCGTCGTCGTGACGCACGACACGCATCTGGCGAAGAAACTGGCCGACAGTGTCGTATTTCTGCACGAAGGCCGCGTCGCGTATTTCGGTCCGTGGGCCGGATTTGAAGCCGCGCCCGAACCATTCCTTCGCAATTTCCGCAGGCAAGACGAACTGATCCCCGAACTGGACGTGACTTCGTGAGCCATGGCCGCGCCAGAGCCCTCCGGACGCGAAGCAGCAACTTCGGCGCGTGATGGGTTTCTGGGATGTGCTGCTGTTTTGCATTGCCACCGTGCTGGGGCCGCGCTGGATTGCGGCGGCGGCGCGCAACGGACAATCTTCGATCAGCTTGTGGATTCTGGCCGCGCTTCTGTTTTTCGTTCCGACCGCATTTCATCGTGGTGGAACTTTCCACGCGATTTCCCGAAGAAGGCGGGCTGTACGTGTGGACGAAAGAGGCGTTCGGCGATTTTCACGGATTTGTGGCCGGGTGGACGTACTGGATCTACACGGTTTTTTATTTTCCGGGATTGCTGATGGCGAGCGCGGCGATGACGGCGTACGTGGGCGGCGCGGGAACGGCATGGCTGGCGCAGAATCGCACATTTCTGCTGGTGGGATCGTTTGCGATGCTGTTGGTCGCGGTGTTTCTGAATATCATCGGCTTGCACATCGGCAAGTGGCTGCAGAACGCGGGCGGCGTGGGCACGTACCTTCCGCTGATGATGATTGTCGGCGTGGCGCTGCTGCTTGTGGTCGCGGCACGGATCGGTGACGCACTTCACCTGGGCGCGCGATGATGCCGCACTGGAATTGGGACACCGTAAATTTCTGGCCGCAGCTGGCGTTTGCGTTCGCGGGGCTGGAACTGGTCTCGGCGATGAGCGAAGAAGTGAGAAATCCGCAGCGCACGTTTCCGCGCGCGATTTTTGCGTCCGGCGCGCTGATTGCGCTTGATGTACATCGCCGGCACCGTGGCGGTGCTGATGATGCTGCCGAGCGAAACGGTCGACCCGAAGAGCGGCGTGTTTCAGGCGATTACGGAAGGCTCGACGGTGCTGCGAATGGCGGCGGTTGGAGTGATTGCGGCGCTGCTGGTAACCGTGGGAAATGCGGGAGGCGTCGGCTCGACGGTAGCGGGCGTGGCGCGAATTCCGTTTATCGTGGGGATCGACCGCTATCTGCCGGCGGCGTTTGGAAAAATTCATCCGCGATGGAAAACGCCGTACATTTCGATTCTGGTGCAGGCGGGCATTTCCGGCGTGATTCTGCTGGTCGCGCAGATCAATGAGAACACGCGCGGCGCGTACCAGATTCTGGTGGACGCCGCGACGATACTTTACTTCATTCCGTTTATTTACATGTACGCCGCGGCGATCAAGCTGTACGCGCGGCCGGATCGCCGCGAAAATCGCTCGGCGGTGGTTGTTCCGGGCGGAAGGCTTGGAGTTTGTGTTGCGGGCGGGCTTGGGACTTTTAGTCGTGGGCGTGGGAATTGTGCTGTCGTTCGTTCCGCCGGGAGACACGTCTAGCAAAGTTTTGTTTGAGACCAAGCTGGTGGCGGGCACGGTGCTGTCGATTTTGCTGGGACTGGTTTTGTACTACCGTGGGGCGGCGAATCGCGAGAAGTAGGATAGGCTTCGCAGGCGTGCGAAAAACTCAATTTCTGTCATTCCGATCGAATCGCGGATCTCTTTTCGATTTAACTATATGAAAACAAAGAAAAGCAGATTCCTCGCTTCGCTCGGAATGACAGAAATGGCTGGTTTTTCCGCGGCCTGTAAAGCCGCAGTCATTTTGGAGGACTTATTTCGTGGCTAATGCCACGACACACAAAGATTCCGCAGTTCTCACATATAATCTGAAGCCTGTTTGTTTTTGATTTTCTGATCCGCTGAAAAAATTCAAAAGAAGACAGGCTGAAGCCTGTCCTACTGAAACCTCTAGTGATCCCCGGTTGAGGGGCAGCCACCAGCGTTTAAATCATCCAATTTCACTCGGGCCTGCGCGTCACCGCTCTTCGAAGCCTCGATCAGCAGAGTTCTACCGTGTTCGCAATCCTGGGCAATGCCGTCACCGTAAATATACAGGTCGGCAAGCGTGACTTCCGCCAGGGTGTTGCCTTTTTTTACTGCAACCTGCAGCAGGCGAATAGCGGAAACCGTATCGCGTTTGCCACTGTCACCATTCAAATACGACAACGCCGCAGCGTATTCCGATTTGCCGCCGTCCGTGGACGGGAGCGGAATCGAATTTGAAAGCGGAGCGGGCATCGTTGCTTCGACAGAAGATTTTGCAACGGGAGCAGAGATATCAACATGATCGGTAGCGGCAGGACCGGAAACGGTGTTGGTTTTTACAGCATTCACTAAAGAATGAGCGGGAACCGGAATAGCAGTTTTCATGGGACTGGGAAGACTTGCCTGCGTCGATCTAGGTTCGTCAGCAACTCGTGCAGGAGGAGCGGAGAGGCTTGAATCAACGGGCGCATTCGATTGCGCGCCAGTAATTGCGGCGGCCGCGTTGGAGGGGCTGAATTTCGCCTGCCCCTCGCGGACTCCATAGGAGTAGGCCAAGCCCGCGACGGCCATCATCAATGCGCCGACAGCCATCCAGAAGAGAGGGCTTTGCCCGCGTGTCTCTGTTACGGGCTCTGGCGTATAAGTTTCCTTCGCAGGCGGTATAGCAAAAACCGGCTCCGCGGGCGTTATCCTCAATACGGAAGATTTAGCCAGGGGTACAGCCGAAACAATTTTGGTAGCCGGCTCCGCGATTTTTACACGGATACGTGAAGAGGAGCTGGATTGAGTTGTCCAGTTATTCAGATGTTCGAGAGCGCCTGGAGACAGGTTCGTAAATTTCAGACCGCAGACCGTGCCCATCGTGTTGGTCCAGACAACCTCTCCAGTTCCCTCAATTCGGCTATGTCCTCTGAGCGACAAAAGGAATTGCACTTTTTCATCGAGCTGGACGGGAGCGACAGAATGAAACGCCAGGCCGCCTTCGGAGACATCCAAAACAAGTCCGCCATTTTCCGGACCCATTCCGATATAAGCAATTTCCACGAGTTTTGTTCGTGGGGTTTGGCGGCGGTCAGCCGCACTCATCGTTGATTCACTCGTTTGCACAAACCACTCTGTTCTGGCTGGGGAAAGAAATCTACATTCAGTATCAACGGTATGGGCCCGAGATTTTAGCCCGAGTCCATCCCAAACCGTCGCGTCCAATATCGTGCGGCAACCCGGCAACCTCAAAGAACAAAAATTTCGGCAATGTCCGAAAGGTATATTAGCGTAATTAGCTATAGGCCACTGCTTATTCCGGGAGAGGGAAACGCAAGGTGGCTGATGATCGAAATAGCGTTGTACAATGCGGCCCGCCGCATGATCTTGCGATGAAATGCGAGACAAATGAAACGCGTGACACTCACCTTCGACAATGGGCCAACTCCGGGAGTTACGGAAGAAATATTGGAACTTTTATCGGCGGGCAATATTCGGAGCACCTTTTTCGTGATTGGCGAGAAGCTCGCAATGCCTGGCGGACGGTCATTGGCTGAACGAGCGCACGCGCTGGGACATTGGATTGGAAACCATTCCTTCACGCATAGCGCGCCGCTTGGCGAGAGACCCGGCGTGGATTATGCGCAACGAGAAATCGAAGAGACGCAAAATTTAATCGGAGAACTTTCCCACGCGGATAAATTGTTCCGTCCGATGGGAGGTGGCGGTGCGATCGGTCCGCATTTGCTGAGCCGCGCGGCTCTGCAATTGCTGCTGGCGGAAAAATATACCTGCGTACTGTGGTCCAGCGTACCGGGAGATTGGAAGGATCCGGAGGGATGGGTCGACCGATGCGTAGAGGAAATTTCCGCGCGCGATTGGAGCGTTGTGGTATTGCATGATATTAAAAACTCGGCATTGCCGCGCCTACCCGAATTCCTTGACCGCCTGGAAGATATGGGCGTGGAGTTTCGGCAGGATTTTCCGGACGACGTAATTTACATGAGGCGCGGGGAGCTGCTTTTTTCGGACGTTTCTACGATTGTGACTTAGCCCGCATTTCTCACAGGATAGTACGTTTCCCGGGACCGCCAATCTCCTGATTGGCGTTTTGCGACGCGCCAATCAGGAGATTGGCGGTCCCGGGTTTGCCCCATCTTGATTCGTGCCAACTGGGCTTTGGAATTTGGAAGCTATCCTAGTTGGGTCACCTTGCTATGACACACCGATTGAGCACTGAGGCGGCGCGGTCCGGAGCCTGTAGTGAGATGGTCAAGTGCGCCGGAAGGCCGCCTAAAAGATAGCGGCCCTCTTTTAAATACCACAGCTTTCCATGGGCGACTATTATTTCGAAGCGCGTTCCGCCGCATCGTTCCTGATTATTTTTCCGCGCCTTCATCACGAATTTCACGCGCTGAAGCTCCGTGATATCGGCAAGGGGATCGCCTGAAACCGCAACCAGGTCCGCATACTTTCCCTTTTCAATCGAGCCAATATCGTCCTGCCATCCGAGTGCTTCGGCGTTAACAACAGTTGCCAGCCTGGATGGCCCGAACCGGAGTGAGGCCGCCGTACTTCACCAGCATCTCAAAATCCAGCGCCTGTGTGCCGTGAACATAGGTTTCTCCGTCCACGCCGCTGCCCATCATGATTTTCATGCCCTTGGTTTTGTTGGCCAGTGAAACGGCGTGTTCGAAAATGGGGATCATGCGATATTTTCCGCCGGTATTCTTCATGTCGTTGTCGTCCATATAGGGCTCAATGTAGCGCTGCAGCGTCGGGTCGTAGTACAAGCCCTTGGCGACGATCATGTTGGCTTGTTCCTGATCGAGGGCAAACGCGTGCTCGATGGTGTCGCAGCCGGCGACGATGGCGTTCTTTTCTCCCTCGCCGCCATAGACGTGGCATCCGGCCTTCTTTCCGAGGCGATGCGTCTCATCGATCATCGCCTGCACGACGGGCAGCGGGTAGGTGACCACGTACTGTGCTTCTCCCGTGGGCGCGAAGGAATATGCGCCAGCGGGGTACAGCTTGATCCAGTCCGCGCCGTGGGCGATCTGATCGCGCACGGCGGCGCGTCCTTCTTCCTCGGAGCGAACGACGGCGCTTGCGAGCGGATCGTCGGGGTGGGCTGGATCGGCGGGCTTATCGCCCCAGACGATGCCGCGCGTGGAAACCTGGTAGCGCGGTCCGTCGATGCGGCCTTCGTTGATGGCGTTGCGGATGGCGACATCGCCGTAGCCGTTGCCGTGTGAGGTCATGTCGCGCGCCGCAGTGAAACCTGCGCGCAGATCGGCCTGCACGTTTTGCACGGCGATCAGCATGTAATCTTCCGTCGTGCCGTTCGGCTTGCGCGCGTTGAACATGTGCGTGTGCCCGTCGATCAGGCCCGGAAGAACGGTCGAGCGGCTGAGGTCGATCACTTCCACGCCTGCGGGAATTTTGACTTCCGATTCGGGGCCGACGGCGGTGATGCGCTCGCCAAAAAGCAGCATGACCTGATTGGTCAGCATCTGGCCGGTCTTGCTGTCAAACATGTGGCCGGCGCGTACGGCCATCGCGCGTGGAGCGGGCGGGCACATTTACAACGCCGCCGTCGGAGCCGACGCAGGGGACTTTCCCTGCGCCGCGCCAGGGAGTTGAAGAGGTTTAACCTGTGCGCAAAGCGTCGTCGCGCTTAAAAAAATTCCGCATGCTGCCAATAGCAAACGATTGATTCGCATAGCTCGGTCTCCTATTTGGTTTAATGCGCGAGATTTTGGCGTTCCGTGCGCCGATATCGAGTACGTCAACTGTAAATTGTGTTGTGGACTCTTGTGTGGGCACACTTATACACCGGAGTGCATCTTGATAGAACTGAATTGTTTTTTGAATTTAGTGGCGCGGGCTTCAGCCTGCGGGGTTTGGTACGTTGCTGTAGCCCGCCTCTTCAGAGACGGGCTACAATATCGCAACCCCCGCAGGCTGAAGCCCGCGCCACTGGTTTCCGAAAACTGATCAAGTAGGTTACTTTTTCTAGTTGGCAAAAGTCCTTATATGCGAGGAGGGGGAAATAATGGGTAGGAAAATTATGCGCGCCGGTGTGGCATTTCTGTCGATCATCTCACTGCTTCCGGTGCAGGCTTTTGCGCAGAATCAGCAGGGCAGCGCACCGGCTCCAGCGCAATCCGCGGCGCAAACTGGGCACGCAGGCCGCGTCCCCAGCCCGGTTCAGCCGCGCACGGTGAGACATGAAATTGGATTATTCCGCGGGGCGAAAATGGTTTCCGAACATCGTCGACCCATACAAGCCGGTGACAATTCCCGCGCCGTCGCTGACAAATTCTCCTCGCATCGATCAGTTGCTGCAGAACGGCAAGCTAATGCTGAGCCTGCAGGATGCGATTTCGCTGGCGCTGGAAAATAATCTGGCGATCGATGTGGAGCGCTATACGCCGTGGCTGAATGAAGTGAATTTGCTGCGCGCGCAGTCCGGCGTAAATGGCCTCGTCCCATTTGACCCGACCGTGACCGGCACGCTTAATCTTCAGGATTCGGTGACGCCGCTGAATAACCCGTTGTTCGCCGGTGTCATCCCGACGCGGAACCACGACGCCGACGAACCAGGTTCCACCGGCATTCATTCAGCACATTGGAAACGTAAATGTTCAATATAACCAGTATTTTCCGACCGGCACGCAGCTTCAAGTGGGGATGACCAACAATCGCACTTCGTCCAATTTTGGATTTTTCAATTTGTACAATCCAGATGTGCAGTCGGCGCTGAGCGTGACCATCACGCAGCCTTTGCTGCGCGGATTCGGAATTCTGCCCAACACACGGCTGATTATCGAAGCGAAGCGCACGATCAAGGTGGGCCTGTCGCAGCTGGAGCAGCAGGTGATGGCCACTACGACGCAAGTGTCCAACGATTATTGGGAACTGGTGTATGCGCGGGAAAACGTGAAAGTGCAGGAAGCGGCGGTCGGCGTTTCGCAGCAGCTGTTCGATGAAAATTCCATGCGCCTGCAGATCGGCACGCTCTCTTCGCTCGACGTGCTGACGGCGCAATCGCAGCTGGCGTCCGACAAGCAGGCGCTGGTGCAGGCGCAATCCGTGCAACTGCAGGACGAAACAACGCTGTTGAATGACATTACGAAAGATCCGCTGGACAGCCCGCGCTGATGGGCGCGGAAATTATTCCGACCACCATGATTTCAACGCCGAACACGGGCGAGAACGTGCAGATCGCCGACGCCGTGAAAGAAGCATGGCAGAAGCGGCCGGAACTGCAGCAGGCTTCGCTGAATCTGGAAAATGCGGGAACCGACGTGAAAGCGACAAAAAATGAGCTCCTGCCGTCGGTCAATGTCTTTGGAGAGTACATCGCTTCCGGGCTTGGCGGAGTTCAGACCGCGACGACATCGACAGACTTCTGGCGGGGCGGTGGTTCCGGGACCCGTCCGTTTTTCCGAGCGTGTCGCTGCGTCCGGCGGCAGGACTTGGGCCGCGTGTTTCACGGCAGTTATTCGACGTTCGAAGGCGGAATCAATTTCACACTTGCCGATTCGCAATCGCGCGGCGCAGGCGGACAACGCGCAGGCGCTGCTGGTCGAGCGGCAGCAAAAAACGCAATACCGGCAGCAGCAAAACGCGATTTTCGTCAGCGTGCGCAATGCGCTGATCGCCATGCAGGAGGATCGCGCGTCGCTGGCCGCCGCGGAAGAGGCGAGAAAGCTGGCCGTGCAAACATTCAAGGACGAAGCAGGAAAAATACCGGCTGGGCGCGTCGACCAGTTACAACGTCGTGCTGCGATCACGCGACGTCACCACCGCCGAAGGCACCGAACTGCGCGACCGCATCAATTTGCTGGAAGATGAACTGAAATTCAATCAGGCCATGGGCCGCACGCTGGAAGTGAATCAACATCACGCTGAACGATGCGCTGAAGCACTAGCGCTGAAGCATTAAAGCGCTGACGAGTACCTTGGTAGTGGCACAAAGCCATTTCTGAGATCTGCGGTGCTTTTTTTGTGCGACTGCGGCTCGCAGCGAGTGTTAACGACGATCGGACAAAACCCAACAGCCAGCGAGATGGCTGCGCCACTAAAAGCCGAGACTTGCCTCGCGTCTAGCGTAAAAACCTTCCTCGACCGTCAATCGTGAGGCGCGACACGGGTTCTCGCGCTTCGAAGATACGCTCGACATACTTTGCCAGGATGTCGCACTCCACGTTCACGGGATCGCCGACTTTCAGCGAGGATAAATTGGTGTGCTCGTAGGTGAACGGAATGATGGCGGTTTCAGCGATGCCGTCGTGCCAGCCTGCAACCGTCAGGCTGATGCCGTCCAGCGCGATGGAGCCTTTCATGGCGACGTAACGCGCCAACTCCGCGGGTACTTGGACGCCGAACCACCAGTTTGCGCCTTCGGGTTCGAGGCGGGCGACGCGGCCGACTCCGTCGACGTGGCCTTGCACGAAGTGGCCGCCGAGTTCTTTGATCGCGGTCAAGGGGCGTTCGAGATTTACGCGCATGCCGGCTTTTATTTCTCCGAGGCTCGTGCGGCGCAGCGTTTCGCCGGAAAGATCGGCGGCAAACGATTCTTTGGTGATATCGACCGCCGTCAGGCAGCAGCCATTCACGGCAATGCTGCCCGATTTCTCGAGTCCCTTGATCAGCGGGCCGGCCTGCACGCGGATTCGTGCTCCGACTGTTCGCCGCGTTCCCTAATCGACGCGTGCCGACGTCGCACAGCTCAGCGATTCGATGATGCCAACGTATTCAACGAGTCCTGTAAACATCGCGAAAATACCCCTCGACTGCGAAATCCGGTCCAAAAGGCTTGACGGTAATGTTGCGCAAGTCTTGCACGGACGTGAAGGCGTGCGGTTGCCTGCGCGCGTGCTCGCGGAGCCGGCGACCACCGGCGCGAAGAATACGCGCATTTTATCCACGATTCCGGCGGCGAGGGCGGCAGAATTCAGGGTTGCCGCCGGCCTCGAGCAGAACGCTTAGAATTTCGCGGCGGCCGAGTTCCGCGATCACCGCGCCGAGGTCAGGCCTCGGGGCGCGTCCGGGAACGCGAACGACTTCGACGCCGGCGCGGCGCAATGCCCGCGCTTTCGGGGAATCTGGTTTCGCGCGCGTTAAAACCAGCACGTCACCGTCCGCCGATCGTACCAGCCTGGACTGGGTCGGCAAGCGCAATTTCGAATCGAGAATGACACGCAACAGTTTTCGTCTGCGGGGAAGTCCCGTGCGGTCGGTGAGAAGCGGATCGTCGAGGAGCACCGTACCGATGCCGGTGAGCAGGGCGTCGGAAGCATGGCGCATGCGCTGCACTTCGGCGCGCGATTTGGGGGACGAGATCCAGCGGAATTTTTTCGAACCGTGGGCGCCTTCTTGAACGTCCGGCAATGCCAGATGGCCGTCGAGGGTGATCGCGGATTTTAGTGTCACCATAGGTTTCCGCGAAACGATCCAGCGGGCGAACGCTTCATTCAGGCGCCGTGCCTCGGCCTCGCGCATTCCCGAGCGGACCTTGATTCCGGCTTTGCGCAATTGCTGAAAACCGCGTCCAGCCACGGCCGGATTCGGATCGGCCATTGCCGCCACAACGCGTTTCACGCCTGCCTGGATCAGCGCCTGGGTGCAGGGGTCGGTGCGGCCTGTGTGACAGCATGGCTCAAGAGTGACATAGGCGGTCGCGCCCCGCGCTGCGTCGCCCGCTGCGTCCAGCGCGATGACTTCCGCGTGCCGAACTCCGTCATAGGCGTGAAAACCCTCGCCAACGACTCGTCCTCGCGCACGAGAACAGCGCCGACCATGGGGTTCGGGCTTGCAAGCGCCATCCCGCGCGCCGCTAAGGCCAGCGCACGGTCCATGAAGACATCGTCAGCGGGCGCCGGCATGCGTATCCCCGGAGATTCGTGAAATGAAGTGCATTGTTCCAGTGCTTAAAAAATCTGGTTGGACTCAAGTCGCACAGATTAGACAGGCCGCGGAAGAACTCAAGACGCTGCTATTCTGAGCGAAGAGAAGGATCTCTCTCTTTGTTTCTTCTCTATTCTTCGATCGAAGAGAGATTCTTCGCTTCGCTCAGAATGACAGGACCAGACATCTTTTCCGCAGCCTGTAGAGTCTGTGTTACTTGGCCTGCTCAATCAAACAGCGATGAAACGAAAGTCTCCGCATCAAAGGGCACGAGATCGTCGATCGATTCGCCGGTGCCCACGTATTGCACGGGCAGTCCAAGTTCGCGAGTGATGGCCACGACGATGCCGCCCTTGGCCGTGCCGTCCAGCTTGGTCAAAACGATGCCCGTCACGCCTGCGGTCGCCGTGAATTCGCGGGCCTGCGAAAGCCCATTCTGCCCGGTGGTTGCATCCATGACCAGCAGGACCTCATGCGGCGCGCCGGGAATTATTTTTGTGGCCGTGCGTTTCATTTTGTCCAGCTCCGCCATCAGGTTCATTTTTGTGTGCAAGCGTCCGGCTGTATCCACGATCACGACGTCAGCATTGCGCGCACGCGCCGAGGCCAGCGCGTCATAAACCACCGCCGCCGGATCGCCGCCGGACTTGGTCTTCACAATTTCAGAACCGGTGCGTGTGGCCCAGACGGCAAGTTGCTCGATGGCGGCCGCTCGAAACGTGTCGCCGGCGGCGAGCACCACGTTCTTGCCGCTCTCGCGCAGCCGGTGGGCGAGTTTTCCGATCGTGGTGGTTTTTCCTGTCCCGTTTACGCCGACCACAAATATTACGTGAGGCTTCGGTGTTTGCGTTGCCGGTGCAGGCGCCGTTCGCCCATTGCCGGACGGTGTGGTACGCAAGACATAAAGCAGCTGATTCTTCAGTTCCGCCTTGAGGTCGGCCGCGCTGCTGAGCGCATGACGTTCGAGCCTTTGGCGCACCGCTTCCAGAATTTGATGGGTCGTGCGCGGGCCGAGATCCGCGGCGAGCAACGCATTCTCGAGTTTCGTGAGCAGTTCCGGGTCGATTTGCTTTTCGCCCGAAATCAGGTCTTCGACCCTGGTGGTGATCTGCGTGCGGGTTTTAGAGATCGACTGCTTCAGCCGGTCGAGCAGCGACCCGCCCTCTTTGGCTTTCTTCTTCTCGTCGTCTTCCTTGTTGTTAAAAAGTGAAAGCATGTAGTTTTTCGCGCCAGAATAGCCACATAATCTGTGACAGGCGCTGAAGGCTGTATTCTAGCAGAAGAAAACCTTCTTACGCGGCGGGGCTCATTATCCAGCGGCGGGATCGATTTGAGATTAACTCAAAGCAAAGTCGCCCGCTCACAAAACGAGCGGCCTCTACGAAAGCAAAAGCGAGGCGATACGGGTTTCGTAGTTGGACTCTCCGGCCCACGTTTTTCGGGACGGAGAGGGCACTCTGTTCCGCACGCGCAAAGTCGCCCGCCCGAAGGACTCGAAAAAAGTCGCCCGTCCAAAGGCTGGACGGCCTCTACGAAAGCAAATTCCTAATGGTTGTTGTATGATGCCGGCAATTGGCGCGGTTCCGGATTCAGTCCAGGTTGAATGCCAAATTTAATTTCTTGAGGTGCGTGATGATTTCAACGCAAACAAGAATTGTGATGGCGGCCCTGCTGTTTCTCACTTTTTCCGCTGCGGATTCACGGGCGCAAATGGCTGCGAATCGGGACGCGGACACCGCCGCCATCAAGCAATCCGTAGCCTCGTTCGCCGATACCTGGAACAGCCATGACGCGCATGCCGTCGCGATGCGCTATGTGGAGGACGGCGATTTTTCAAGCGTGAAGGCCGAGCCCAGCCATGGCCGCAAGGAACTCGAAGATCACTACAACACGATCTTTACCACTTTTTTGAAGAACGCGCACACAACGGATACGGTCAGGAGCATTCGCTTCCTTGCGCCGGACCTCGCGTCCGTGGATATCGATTGGCTGGTGACGGATCCCGCCGCGCCGGGAGGAGTTCTGCGCAAGGGGCTGCTCACGTGGATCATGTCCAAGCGCAACGGCCAATGGATGATCGTGATTTACCACGAGCAGGCTTTTTAACCCGAACCCGATCTGAATTTCGTTTGAGAATCAGGAGGACATTATGTTTTCAGTTCGTGCGAAGTCCGTATTTGCGATTGTTCTTCGTTTTCTGCATTCGCGGCGCCGCCTGCTGGGCGCAGACGCCGTGCCAAAGATGGATGCGGATTCGGCTGCGATCAAGCAATGCGTGGCCGCGTGGGAAGATGCCTGGAACCGCCATGACGCGCACGCCACGGCGACGGCATATGTGGAAGACGGAGATTTTTCAGCACTACGGGCGTTCCGAGCCACGGCGTGGAAAGATCTGGAAGCGCATTACAATGAAATTTTCACCACGTTTCTGAAGGACGCGCATCGAACCGACACCGTGAGAAATATTCGCTTTCTCACTCCGGACATTGCCGCCGTCGATATTGACTGGCAAATGACCGGCGCAAAAACGCGAGACGGCAAAGACATCCCCGTGCGCAAAGGCCTGCTCAACTTGGGTTGTGACCAGACAGCACAACGGGCAATGGATGATTACGATTTACCACGAATCCGCATTCTAGATTTTGTGGGAGGTTTTATCTGGCACAGACAGGAGAGTCTGTGTGAGGACTAAAAATTGGAGCTTCAGCGGCTAAAGCCGCACACACTTTGCAGAACTTATGTCGTGGCTAAAGCCACGACCCACAACGATTCCGAAGTTCTCACGCACACTCGTAAGCCTGTGGGATTTGGTCCTTGCCAGGACTAACCCACAGGCTGAAGCCTATGCCACTTTAAGGAATAAAAACTCAGGCTTCGACAAGAACTGCGGTCAATCGTAGTTTTCCAGCCTTCACCACGCGGCTCAGCGCATCCACAACGGCAGCGTCGAATTTGGTATTCGCCAACGCGACAATGCGGTTCATCGCAAATTCCAGATCCATCGCAGTCTGGTAAGGGCGATTGGTGGTCATCGCATCCAGCGTATCGGCAACCGCAATGATGCGGGCCATCAGCGGGATTTCGTCGCCCTGAATGCCGTGCGGATAGCCGCCGCCATCGACGTGCTCATGATGCAATTCAATTCCAGGCAGCATTTCCTTCAGCTGCGCGACCGGACGCATGATATTCGCGCCCTTCAAGGGATGCTGCTTCATCAAAGCAAATTCTTCCGGCGTGAGCGCGCCCGGCTTTTTCAGCACGCGATCGTCGACGCCGATTTTTCCCACGTCGTGCAACAGTGCTGAAATGCGAATTTTTTCAAGTTCCTCGGCACCCAGCCCAAGTTGTTGCGCGATCAGGATCGAATATTTTGCCACGCGCCCGGAATGGCCGCGCGTATATGGATCTTTTTCGTCGATGGCCGCGGCGAGCATGCGAATCGACCCGAGAAACAGCTCATGGTTTTGATCCGCGGCCTGCCTCAATTGAACGACAAATTGCTCGATGTCGCCGGCCATGTGATTGAAAGTTTCAGCCAGTTCGCTGATTTCAGCGGCGCCTTGCACGGGAGTGCGCTGGTGAAATTCTCCGCGGCTGATAGCCAGGGTGGATGCGGCAAGAGCGCGAATCGGCGTGCTGATTCCAACCGCAAAAAAATATCCGAGGATCAATGCCGCGAACGTAACGACGACCACGAATTTTAGGGCTTGCGCGTTGAGCTCCTTCACGCCCGCATCTTCGCGTGCCTTATCCAGACCTCGCTGCGCCACGACGGCCCAATTCAGGTCCGGAATCGTGCTGTAGGTGCCGACCATCTCGGCCTTATTGCCATCTTCCGTGCTTACAAATCTGCGAAGTGTTTCCGTTGTGCGCAACCCTTTTGGCAAACCGGCCACTTGCATAACGACTGGAGAGCTAGATTTTGCATCCGATCCAGGCACGAACTGCCGCATGTCCGGGTGTGCCACGATGTGTCCGTCATGGTCCACGACAAACACGACTCGCCCGCGTACGCTCGTTTCCTGCAGCCTTTTAAGGATGCCGTCCAAGGACACGACAGCGGCAAGCATGCCCGAAAATTGATCGTTCACCTGGAGCGGCACGGCCATGACGAAAGCAGGACGATTTTCAGGTCCAATCGCCAGCGGATCGCTGCGAAACACAAGAGACTGCATGGTGGTCGAAAACGCGCGCTGCAACGCCTTGGAAACGAATGGGTCCTGATTCGCCTGGAAATTCCCAGCCCCGGTGCCTTTGGCCTCCTTGCCCACCGCGGTCAGGTACAGAATATTGGGATTGCTGGCCACAAAATTTTCAAGAACGCGGGAAACCTGCGGAGTGTTTTGGGAGCTGTCAACCTTATCGATCAGGTCCGTGAGCGCCAGAATTTGCCGTTCGCTGATCAATTGCTGGTACAGGCTGGCGTCAAACTGCTGAATTTCTTCGCCCAGGGATCGGGTGACTTCCGTCTGCTGGACGCTTTCCGTATCGGTCAGCTTGGTCTGGCTAAGTTGAAGAACTTCAAGATGATAAAGCGTCAGGGGTAGAACGCTGACGAGCAGCATGGCGCCCAGCACCAGCCAGAGAATCCTCGGGCGGTGAGAAAACATCGATTTGAATCTACTGAGGTCCACTGTGGGCAGGTCCTAACCCCTCCATTTTACGATTTGGGGAGTTTCAATAGAAGGAAGGAAAAACGGTCTGCTACGCATGAATTAAGGGGTCGGATTCCATTGATGCGTGCGGATTTGCAGCTTTGGTAGCTCGGTGAGTGAGGGAACATTACTCCTGTTTCAGGCGACGCTCCATCAGGTCGCGTATGGCGTCGCGCGTGACGCACCCTGCAGTCAGGACCGCGTGGACTTGCTCCGTGATTGGCATTTCGATCGCCGCTCGCCGAGACAACTCCAGTGTGGCCGCCGCGCTGCCTACGCCTTCAGCTACCCTGCGGGTTGACCCGAGAATATCTTTGAGGTTGCGGCCCTTGCCCAGTTGAATGCCCACCGAGCGATTGCGGCTGAGTTCGCCTGTTGCCGTCAGGATCAGGTCGCCCACGCCCGCGAGGCCAGCGAGCGTTTCCCGGCGGCCGCCGAGGGCAACGGCAAGGCGCGTCATTTCCGCAAGCCCGCGCGTGACGAGCGCGGCCGCTGCGTTTGTGCCCAGATCCAGGCCCGTGCAAATGCCTGAGGCAATCGCAATCACATTCTTTACGGCGCCGGCAATTTCCGTGCCGATGACGTCGTCGTTGGTATAAAGGCGGAATCGCGGGCCGGAAAATTCTTCCTGAACTTCTGATGCAAGTTTGTCGTCGGCGGACGCGAGGACCACCGCCGTCGGATCCCCGGCGGCAACTTCCTGCGCGAAACTCGGGCCGGAGAGAACGGCGACGCGGGAGAAATTTTCCAGATTCATTTCCTCCGCGATCACCTGGCTGATGCGCGCGTGAGTCGCTGGTTCGAGGCCTTTCGTCGCGCTGACGAACACGGTTTCGGGGCCGACGTGCGGGCGCATCGTTCGATAAATTTCTCGAGCGTGAGCGGACGGCATTACGCCCAACAGGACAGTTGCGCCAGAGAGCGCTGCGGCCATGTCGACTGTAACTTCGACGCTCGCGGGCAATTCATAACCGGAAAGATAAATCTCGTTGATGCGCCGCGCGAGAATTGTTTCCACGACATCCGCGCTGTGCGCCCACAGCGACAGCCTGTGGGCGCGAGAGGAGCGAGTCAGCGCAATGGCCAGCGCCGTTCCCCAGGCTCCGCCTCCAATTATGGCAATTTTTTTCATCAATGAATCAGTCCTTGCGGGAGCTTTGCCTGTCTTTCACGAATCATGAATTTCAAATCTCAATTTTGAAATTTCAAATTGCAATTCACAATTAATTTCAAATCAAGCCATCTCATAATTGATTCCGTCCAGGCACCCGGGACTTCAGGGACTAAAGAGTCTGTGTGAGAACTCAAAATCGAGGCATTTTTGTAGCGCCCGCCTTTAGGCGGGCACTTTGGAGTCAAGCAGATGCCCGCCTGAAGGCGGGCGCTACATGATCCAAAACCCGGTTCTCACCCAGACTCTAAAGCCCTTGATTTTCACTCCCTGAACGTCGCGGCTGAAGCCGCGACCCACAAAACACATTTATGAGATGACCCGATTTCAAATTTCAATTCGCAAATCTCGAACTTAATATTTCAAATTTTAAATTACGAATCACGAATCACGTCTTCTTCCTGCCCATCTCGAAGCGCGGCTCTGTCCCTGCCAGAAGCCTTTCGATGTTGTCGCGATGCTTGGCGATCACGATGACCGCGGCTAGAAGCGTGCACACGGAAACTGCCGTCGGCGGCGCATGGCGCGGCGCGTAGAGCATGTAGATGAGAATTGGCAACGACGCTGCGGCGGAAATCGATGCAAGAGAAACGTATCTGTAAAAAAGCGCGACAAGAATAAAAAGAATTACGGCCGCCGCCGCAGCCGGCCAACAGATGGCTAGAAAAACTCCAAGCGCAGTGGCCACGCCTTTGCCGCCGTGAAATTGGAGCCAGACGGGGAAAACGTGCCCGACGATTGCAGCCAGTCCTGCAAACATCATTATGCGAATGCTTCCACCTGAAAAATGGCCGGAAATCCAGACTGCCAGGACGCCTTTGGCCGCGTCGAGTAGCAGGGTGGCGATGCCGACGGACCAGCCCGAGGTTCGCGCGACATTCGTGGCGCCAATATTTCCGCTTCCTATTTTTCGGATGTCGCCTCCGCCCGTGGCGCGCACGAGCAGGTAGCCGAACGGAATGGACCCGAGAAAATATCCCAGAACGACCAATCCCCACAAAGTTGCGGCGGTGGTCGACATTTCCAGATTCACTTGGATTTGCTCCCAGAGAGCGAAAAAGTTGCCAAACGAGTATATTCCGCTCCGCCCGGTTTCAAAACGCTTTGATAGAGATGAAATTCCGTAGCGGTGGCGCCGCCAAATTTTAGTAGGCCGGCTTTCTCGATGGCCACTTGAAGCGCATCCACACCAGCAGACTCTTTGAATCGAGCGAGTGTGAGATGCGGGGAGAATTTACGATCCTCTTGGGGAATTCCCGCAGGGCTGAGCGCTTTTTCAACCGCATTGGCGAGCGCGGCAAGCTCAGTGCCAGCTTCGACTCCCGCCCAAAGTACGCGCGGGCGGCGCGCGTTTGGAAAAAATCCGAGGCCGACAAAATTCATGGTGATAGGTGGGCGCTGGGGAATGCTGGCCAGATCAGTTTTCAATTCAGCGACTTTTTCCGGTGGAGTTTCACCGATAAATTTTAGCGTGACGTGCAGTCCTGTGAGCCGCGCCCAGCGCGCGTCCCTGCAGGTATCGCGCAAGCTTTTCGTCAGTTCGTTGAGGGCGGAGCGAACTGTATCCGGAATATCAATGGCGACGAAGAGGCGCAAGAATTAAGTCCTTATGTGGCGCGGGCTTCAGCCTGCGGGGTTTAGGCCTTGCAAGGATCAACCCCCGCAGGCTGAAGCCCGCGCCACTGAACGTCATGCTCCGGGTTTCGGCTTGGATGCGTACAGGAAATAGCGGCGCACAAGGTCGAGCGCGGTCTGAGACGCTTGCCAGCGGATGCGGTCTCGCTCGCCGGGGTAGTGAACGCCGCGTTCCTTGCTGCCCGATGCGTCGGCAATTGCCACGTGTACAGTGCCCACTGGTTTTTCCGGAGTGCCTCCCGTGGGGCCGGCCACGCCGGTAATTCCCACGCCCAGCGTGGCGCCGGTGCGGCGCCGAATTCCGTCGGCCAGCGCGATGGCCACTTCACTGCTGACGGCGCCACGCGTTTCTATGATTTCCGCGGGGACGTCAACCCATGCGCATTTTAAAGTATTGCTATAGGACACGACTCCGCCCAGGAAATATGCGGAACTTCCCGAGATGCGCGTAAGCCTCTCAGCAAGCAAACCGCCGGTGCAACTCTCCGCTGTCGCGATCGTGGCGTGATGCTTGGTGAGTTCGCGCGCGACGACTTCTTCCATCGAGTGGCCATGCGTCGTGAAAACTGCTTCGCCCAGCGCGAGCACAATGCTTTCCTGAATTCCTTGCAGCTGGCTTTCGGCGGCCTGCGCGTCGGCGGACCATGCGCGCAGGTGAATCTGAATTTCGCCGGGCGCGGTGAGGATTGTGGTTTGCACATCGGTGTGCCGCGTGTAAATCGGCGCGATGCGCTGGTCGACATCTGATTCGCCCATGCCTGCCACGCGAAGCTCGCGAGCGATCAGGCGTACGCCCGTTGAGAGTCGAGCAAGGCGCGGTTCCACTTGTGCGGCGAACATCGCTTTCAATTCGTGTGGCGGTCCCGGCAGCAGAATAAAAATGCGGCCATCCGATTCGAGCCAAAGTCCGGGAGCAGTGCCGCGATCGTTTTCGAGGACCGTAGCGGCTTCGGGAACCATGGCCTGACGCGCGTTCACTTCAGACATCTTGCGACCAAGCTGGCGGAAGCGCGCTTCGATCTTGCTCATCACATCGGGATCGCGCGACATTTTTCGTCCGAGAAGATCGGCGACGGCCTCTCGCGTGCGGTCATCTTCTGTAGGACCAAGTCCACCGCTGGCGATAATCAGCTCGACACGCTTCGCGGCATCCTCAAATGCGGCGCGTAACGGAGCAAGGTCATCGCCCACCACGGTCTTGCGCGTGACTTCAATCCCGAGCCGGTTTAACTGCGCCGTCATAAAAAGGGAATTGGTGTCGACCCGGTCCGGTGTCAGCAGTTCCGATCCAACCGCGATGATTTCAGCTTTCATTTTTTTAGTTTGGACTCAGCGTGGAAGCGGAAGGCCTTCCACTTCCCAATCGACGGTGAAGAGCGCGTTCGTCGTGGCCAGGATTGCGCGATGCCCCGGCAGAAGAGCGAGACCCACGATGCCGGTGCCGCCGAGAACTAATTCCGCTCGTCCTTCCGAGGAAATTTGCACAATGCCGCGCCGGCCCTGATAGGACGCGGCCACGTAAAGATTTCCCTTGCGATCGAACGCGAGGCCCTGCGGCCGGCCGAGTCCGCGGAAAAAAGTGCTGACCTCGCCCTTCTGGTTGATGCGCAGGATACGGTCAAAACTCGATGTGGTCGGGCCGGTGACAAAGAGTTCGCCGGTGGGGCTGAAGGCGAGGTGGTAGGCCGCGACGGATGGCTCAATCATTGCGAATACAAAAATCTGGCGGTCAGGATTAATTTTAAATATTGTGCCGCTGCGATCGCCTACAAAAAGATTTCCGATCGTGTCGAACGCAATTCCGGTGGCAACGCCCATGCCCTCCACCCAAAGCTGTGAGCGGCCGTCTGGCGCAACGCGGTGAATTGTTCCGTCATTGCGGCAGGAAACATAGAGATATCCGTCGCGATCGAGTGCCAGGCCCGTGGGATTCACGAGTTCGGTGACAAAGGGCTTTACTTCATAGTTCGGAGTGATTTTGTAGAGCGATACGGCGACCTGTTGTCCGCGATGGCCGCTATAGGTGACGTAAATATTCCCCTCAGTATCCACGGCAGGATTTGCGACGGGGTGAAGGTTGTCGGCTATCTGAACGCCAAGATGGAAAGGAGCAGGCTGGCTCGCAGCGCGCGACGTTTCCACGCTGATGATGCTGCCCGCCGCGCCTTCAGGCACGCGCGCAATCAGATAATTTTGTGTGGAGATCAGCACGCTTGCTTCGGTTTCGCCGAAGCGCACATGCGGCCGGGTATTGGGGCGCGGCACGAAGCCCGCGCCGTAAATGGTAACGTCACCGCCGGGGATGCCTGCCCCCGGTTGGATGCGATCGATGCGCGGTATGCCGTTGGTTTCCAAATTCAGTCTCAGCGAAAAATCAATCAAAAAATCAAAAATTCATTTACAAAATCTGACTCTGAGCTCCCAATTGTAGCCCGCCTCTTCAGAGGCGGGGGTTTAGACAACGGGACATCTAAATCCCCGCCTCTGAAGAGGCGGGCTACAGCAAAAAGCTACATCCCGAGAGCGCGCGCAATCCACAACCCCAGCGCCGCGTAAATTCCAGCGATCCAATCATCGGCCATGATTCCCAAGCCGCCGGGGAGCGATTCGGCTTGCCGTGCAGGGAACGGCTTCCAAATATCGAAGACACGAAAAAGTATAAAGCCCAGCAATAAATATTTCCAGTTGACCGCAAACGTGCGCGGAGTCGCAAGGCCCATGTAGGCGATTAATTGGCCGGCCACTTCATCGATTACCACGATTTGCGGATCTTCCCGTTGCATATATTTTTCGGTCCGATCGGCGGCCCAGACGCCGATGAAGGACACGATGACGATCATCGCAAATCCATTCATGGCGAAATTAATCCACCAGGAGGACGCAGGATTGGAGAGTTCTCCCGTGGCTCCGATGCGTGGGGCAAATTGCAGACGGCTAATGGTCATCGCGGCCCAACCCAATGCGACTCCCGCGAGTGACCCGAATGTGCCGGGAGCTTTTGGCAAATAACCGAGGCCCAGAGCTGTGGCGATGGCAAGAGCTGTACGTGGTTTCTTTACTTCTGCTGCGGGAGGGCGCGCGGCGCTATTCATCTTCGTCTTCGAGAGGCTTGGGCTTGGTTGGTTCGTCAGCCATCAATTCCTCGAGTTCGGATTCGTCCATGATGGGCGCGGCGACTTTATATTTTCCAGTGGCCCAGTTTCCCAGGTCATGCTCGCGGCAGCGTTTGCTGCAAAAAGGGAACTCCTCGGTTGTTTCGGAATCTGTTGGCTCTTTGCAGATGGGGCATTTCAGTTTCATGGCGCAATCTCAAATGTGGAATGAGTTTTAGTAGCACAGGCTTCAGCCTGTGGATTTTAGTTCTTGCAAGGACTAAACCCCACAGGCTGAAGCCTGTGCTACTAAAATCAAGACAAAATCCTCAGGGCGGCGCCTGTTAACAGGCGTTGCACTGGGGCTACGGCCGGGAGTTGCGTGGCCGCCGGAGTCGGCAAATTTAAAATCTCCACGACGCGTCCAATTAAATCGTACTCATGCGTCTCGGTGACTTCCACGATGGCGATATCGCCAGTCTGCGCGGAAATTCCTGTGCCTTCCACTTCAATATCATTCAAATAGAGCTTACCGTCAATTTCGGGCGCCATGCCCTCGATGCGCGCTTCCCACACGAGAGGGGTATCTTTCGACGGGCCTTCAACGAGTGCGGTCACGTGGCGATCGCGGAAGCGCCGCAACTTGCGCGCGGAAATTTTCTGCTGAATTTCCATCAGGCGGTTCTGGCGATCCTTGATCGTGTCCTCGTCCACTTTTTCATCCAGCGCAAAGCTCGAAGCGTTGTCCACGTCAGAGTAAGGGAACACGCCCATCCAATCGAATTCGGCGGCCTTCACAAAATCGCACAGCTCGCGGAAATCGGCTTCGGTTTCGCCAGGAAAGCCGACTATGAACGACGTTCGCAGCGCCACGCCGGGAATTGTTCCGCGGATGCGGCCGAGCAACTGCAAAAATGCATCGCCATTTGAGCCGCGCTTCATGCGCGCCAGAACATTGCGGCTGGCATGCTGCAATGGCATGTCCATGTATTTCGCAATGCGCGAGTGCGCGGCGATGGTGTCCAGCAAACGTTGCGTTACGCGATTGGGATAGCAATAAAGTGAGCGCACCCATTGCAAGCCGTCCACTTTAGCCAGACGCTCTAGCAACAGCGCGAGGCCGTCGCGCAAGGCGAGGTCTTCGCCGTAAGAAGTTGTGTCCTGGCCGATCAGCGTAACTTCGCGCACGCCGGACGCCGCCAGATTTTCCGCTTCGCGCACAACGGATTCAAAGCGGCGGCTGCGGAATTTTCCGCGCAACTGAGGGATAATGCAAAATGTGCAGGGATGATCGCAGCCTTCGGCAATTTTTATATAAGCCGCGTGTTTCGGCGTCGAAAGAATGCGCGGGGTCAGGTCATGATACAGATACGATGGCAGGGCTGCGGCGTTTGCGGCATCGGTTCGCAACTCGCCTTCGACGGCGGCCAGAATATTTTCAATCTCGCCCGTTCCCACCACCGCATCGACTTCTGGAATCTGCTCAAAAATCTGGTCGCGAAATCGTTCAACAAGGCAACCGGCCACGATCAATCTTTTTGCCGCGCCAAATTTTTTGTGTTCGGCCATCTCCAGAATCGTGTCGATCGATTCCTTTTGCGCTGGGGCGATGAAGCTGCACGTGTTCACGACAATGACGTCGGCTTCCTCCGCGCGCGGTGTAAATTCGTAGCCGTTTCGCGCGAGCACACCCATCATGACCTCGCTATCCACGAGGTTTTTCGGGCAACCGAGACTTACAAATCCTGCTTTGGGCATAAGAAAACGTCTCGCAAGGGCGGGACGGTCTGAACATTCTAACATGGAGGGAAGTGTCGTGCCGTGGCGAGCGGTTTTCCGTGGCATAGGCTTCAGCCTGTGGAATTTGGTCCTTGCAAGGTCAAAACCCCACAGGCTGAAGCCTATGCCACGGAAGGCTTTGCATGGATCAACCCCCGCAGGCTGAAGCCCGCGCTACTTTTTGCGCATGCGAAGGAAGGTTTGGATGCGATCGATCAGCGAGGAAGCAAGTTGCGGGTCCGTGGGCTTCGCTCCATATCGCGCGG
This sequence comes from uncultured Acidobacteriota bacterium, assembly GCA_963786215.1. Lineage (GTDB taxonomy): Bacteria > Acidobacteriota > Terriglobia > Acidiferrales > UBA7541 > Palsa-360. The sequence continues at coordinate 22,872 of CAWAYK010000017.1, read as the reverse complement.
CCTGATAAATGGAAGTCATTTCCGTGACGGGCGCGGCGAGATCTCCGTCCGAAAGCGATGTGGCGAATTCCATGGGCGTTTGCGCCTCGGCTTTGGAAAATCCGCCGCGGCCGAGGACGCGCAGCATTTCCAGATATTGCAGCGTTGCCAGATGCGGCGTCATTTCGCGCGTCGGCAAAATTTTTGTGCGCCACAAGATAGTAAGTCTCTGACGGATTTCAGGACGCAATATGAGCACGCCAACCACGAGGATGCTGAAGATCACGAATACTTCAGTCCGCCCGGTCGAGCTGCGCGCCATGCGTTCCTGCAGGATTTTTAGTTTTTCGGTGGCTCGGCTGCGCGCATTGGCGAAATCCGTTCGCAGGCGTTCCGCCCAGTCGCGCGAGATGCGTCCCAGATTTTGCGCCACGGTAATCTGGTGAATGAAGTCGTAGTTGATGACCCACTCGCTCCATTGCAACTGGAACCAATCCCAATAATGCGAAATCTGCGAAAAAAGCCCATGAGCACTTTCCTCGCCTGACGGCGGCGTCGGATCAAACGTCAGCCAGCCAAAGCCCGGGAAATAGGCTTCGACCCAGCTATGTGCATCGCTCTCGCGCACGACGAGGTCTCCCGCGACATCGTTGAACTCTCCCATCTGAAATCCATTGATGTAACGAGCTGGTATGCCTTGCGTGCGCAGCATCACGGTCATCGCCGCGGCAAAATATTCGCAGTGGCCGGCGCGCTTCTGGAACAGGAAATAGGCCAGCGGATCGTTCTGCGGCGGCCCGCTCAAATCGAGTGTGTAGCCAAAGTGCGAGCGCAGGTAGCCTTCGATGGCGCGCGCTTTATCGAATGGATTGGTATTGCTAGCGGTGATTTGCGTGGCCAATTCAGGGATGCGGTGATCGAGTGCGGGCAATTGCAAATACGTCTCGCGAATCGCGTCAGGATATACCGTACCCGCCCGGCGCACATCGGCAGGCAATGGAGAAGGCAACAGGGAGGTCGCTTCATATTCCAGGCGCGCATAACTGTGGTACGGATTGAAAATGGAACCGGTGAAATCTCTCAAGAGATAAGTATGGCGCACGCCAAAAGGTTGACGGCCCACTTCGTCCGTAAAGTGCCCGCGCACGGTTTCTGCTTCATTCGCAAAAAACAATGCAGTGCTGCCAATGGGTTCGAGCAGCACTGTGTAATGAATCGATTTGCCCGCATTTGCCGCGATGGGTTTCTCGGGATCCAGCTGAAACCAGCCCCCTTCCCCAGGAGCCGTAAGCGTCGTCGGCTCATGCTGGTCGTTATACCAGCGTTTGCCGTCAAACTTGGTCAATGCCACGCCGCGCCAATGCACGCCGTGCGCCGATTTCAACCCTCCCTCCACCGTCACGCGCATGACTACCGTGCTGTTCTTTTTGATCTCGCCGATTTCTCCCAGTTCCACGTCGTCGCTGAAGCCGGTAATCATCTGCGGCTGCATATTCAGGCCGGACATGTATCCGCTGCTGAATCGCGGCAGAACCAGGAAAATAACTCCGCCCAAAGCCAGCGCCGCGAGCGCGATCCCCGCCGAGGTGATGCCCAGGGCATTGTGCATGCGGTCCGCCGAAGCCGTGCCGATTTCCATGGGGCGCGTTACCGTTCCCTGCGCGCTGCGCCACATTTCCAGCGCCACGAATGTGGACACAGCCAGGCCAAGAAAAATAAAGAAGAAAGCGAGAAAGAGCGTATCCACCGTGAGGATCGCTGCGGCCAGCATGGAAGTAAAGCCCATCATCGTAAGGAACAGGTAATCGCGCGTGGTTGTGGCGCTATACAGGCGCACTACGGTGGCGAACAGCATGAGATGAACTGTGGCAAGGAGCGCGGCGTAAAGCCCCGGGCTTTGTGCGCCCACGGCCAGCATTCGTGAAATGACCCAAAGGTCAAAGGGGAAGAAGACAAAGTATGCAACCGTTAGCCACGTGGCCGCGCGGTTGGAAATTTCAGGACCTTTGCCATGCCACCATCGATATCCCTTGAACAGCATGCAGGCCGGAAGCACGAGGATTGTGACAAGATCGAGTTTTCCCGTGCAAACAAGGGTCAGAACACCTGTGAGCAGAAGAAAATAAAGGGAAATCTCAAAATGGCGTCGAACCGCGGACAGGTGTGCCGGAAGCGACGAAGCGGGAATTTGGCTTGCAGGGTCCATGGCGCGAATCACTAGTTTAACATCCCGTTAGCAGGGCGGAATCGTGTGAGGCGTATCGGGTAATGGCAGGAAGGAACTCTTGGTGGCGCCGGCGTCTCGCCGGCGGGTTTAAATTGTGCTGAGGATACGAAAACCGCCGGCGAGACGCCAGCGCCACGAAAAGCGCCAGATGCTTTGGCGAAACGGCCATGTTTCAGGGACCGCCGTCTTTGTCAGTAATGCAGGCCAAAACTTCAGCTGTCACTGCTCGAAAGCGGATAATCCTGCGCTGACGAGAGCCACATTGGCTATTTTTCGCGTGGCATTTGAGATCGACATGGACGGAACCTCGGTGAGGGAGACGATGTTCGTGTCCACGATTTGCGGCAGCTGCGGGACGCGCACCAAGTACGGCTCAAGGCGAATATTGCGGAAGGTCACCGTGTGTCGAGCGGTGGCCAATGGCAATAAATTCCCATTGGTCGTCAAAAGAAATTTTTCCTTCAAGTATGCCGCGATTGCTAGTTTCGAATCTACTCCCACCGTTTCCAGTGCCGGGAATTGCCACATGCGTGAGAAGAGCGCGCCCTCTCCGCTAAGCTGGCGAATGAGCAGTGTGCGTCCGCGTGGATCGAGCAGCACGGCCGCAGCCAGGGTTACATCGACCGGCGCGCGCTTTTTGCGAGCCGATGGCAGTTTTTCTGCGATGCCGAGTTTGCGGGCGCGGCACCAGTTCACAACTGGGCACTCATCGCACCGCGGCGATTTAGGTGTACACACCGTGGCGCCGAGCTCCATCATGGCCTGGTTCCAGTCACCGGAAAATTTTTGTGCGAGCAACTCTTGCGCCGCGTTCTCGAGCTTGTGCCAGGTGGCCGGAACGCGTAAATCGCCGCGCAGAGCAAAAATTCTGGCCAGGACGCGCGCGACGTTTCCGTCCAGCACCGCGTGCGGCGCGTCGTAGGCGATGCTCAATACGGCCGCGGCCGTATAACGTCCTATGCCCGGTAGGGCGAGCGCCGCTTCATATTTGCGCGGAAATTCACCGGAGTGCCGCACGACAATTTCTTTTGCCGCACTTTGCAGATTCTTCGCGCGGCTGTAGTAGCCGAGCCCGGCCCAATTCTTCAGGACGTGATCGGTGGGTGCACTTGCCAGCGCATGCACGTCTGGAAATTTTTCCACGAATCGTTCGTAGTAGGGAATTACAGCGGCGACGCGAGTTTGTTGCAGCATGATTTCTGAAAGCCAGATGCAGTAGGAGTCTTTCGTGCGCCGCCAGGGCAGGTCGCGCTTGCGCTTGGCAAACCAGGAAAGCATGCGCCGCCTGAATTTCGGCAAATCCTTAGCGGGAATTTTGAGCGCGCTCACCGTCGCGATTTTCGCATATCGACTGAATAATTGGAAAGCAGAGTAGCGCGGGCTTCAGCCTGTGGGTGTTAGTCCGTGTAGCGCCGGCGTCCCGCCGGCGGTTTTGCGCTGCGTTGCGATAGCTGAAATCTGCCGGCGGGACGCCGGCGCTACAAAACCATAACCCCCACAGGCTGAAGCCTATGCCACTTAGTGCCTTCCCACTTGAATTTATTTTCCGGAGTAAAAGTTAGAGGGACGAAACGAACAGGAAATAGGCGGTGTTCCATAGGGAAGAGGGAATTGACCCGCTTGGCTGGTTGGTCAGGACAATTTTAAAAATGTCATGCGTGTCGCCGAGCGTATCGAGAAAACTTTTGCCGGCCTCTTGCCTCAGGGGAGTTACGCTCGCGAGATAGCGCAGGATATCGTAAATCACTTCGCCGGCGCCCATGCGCGGCGTGCCAAAACCAGCGGAACGAAACTCAATCACGGAATTAATTTCGTAGAAATGCCAGGCGAGGCCCGCACAAAGAGTTACGGCGCGCTCGAATTGTTCAGACGGCCCTGGCGTTCGTCGCCTGCGGGTCCATGTAAGGATCGAAGACGAGCATCACGCGGCGCTCGTCTTCCCGCGCAAATTCTTTTACCTGCAGGGCGCCGAGTTTGGCGGAAGCTTTCCAGTCGACGTGTCGAGCGCTGTCATTCGATTGGTATTCGCGGATCGCATATAAATCGTTTCCGCGTCCGCGCTGGTAGCTTTCCAGTTCACCGCTCACCAGAGGCAGCACTTCATAAAATTCTTCCGTGGGCTGAATCTGCGGATAGACCACGACTTCAATCTTTGAATTCACGCGCCGCGTTTTTTGCAGGAATCCAAACGGAAATCTGGTGCGCAATCCCAGCGCGTCCTGGCGATAAATTCCGCGGCGGGGAAACGTCAGCTCCACGCTTTGCCGCACCGTCTGACGGTGTGGGATATAAGGAAAATAAACAGGGCGATCGAGAATTTGCGGCAGGGGATTTGCCAGAGTTTTTTTTCCGGACTGCGGCGCAGCTTCGCTCACGAGCGAAACGGAGAAGGACGGCGTCATCTGTTTTTCATTGTAGAGTTCGGCGACGGCCAGAATGGTACGCTGCGCAAAAATATGCTCCGGCAATTCGAGCCTCACATCGATTTCGCCCAGCACCACGCGCGAAAGCAATCCTGAAATCAGCAGTCCGGCGAGCAGGCACGCCAGAACCATGAACAACAAATTGTTTCCCGTGTTGAGCGCCGCGAGCGCGACCACCAGAATTCCGGCGATGTACACGATGCCTTCCCGCGTCACTTTGTAGTCGATCTGATAGCTGAGCCAGCCAAGCGGCGTGCGCCGCGCCAGTGCCGGCACAACCGTTAGCGCGACCCATCCCGCGAGCACCAGCGCGGCGAGCGCGGAGCCTCCGGCGATAAACAGATGGCCTTCTTCGGCGGCCGCGCCTGAATACAGCGCCAGAAAAAGAGCCCCAGCCAGCGCGCCCATGGCAATGCCAAAGCTGCGCCAACTGGGTCGGTCGAGAGTTTCGCGCAAGCGCGCCCACTGGGCCGCACGCGATACTCCCACCACTTTGCGTAAAAGCGGAGAGCCAACACGGCGTTCTACAAATTCAGGGTTCATCAGTTTCAACACTCATCAGATTCGGCACTCACCGGGGTTAGAGAGGAACAGGAGTGGTTTCCATGATTTCGCGCAAAACCATTTCGGACTGCGTCGATTTCTTCTGCGTTGCCGCGTAGCGCGAGTTCACCACCATGCGGTGCGCGAAGACCGGCAGAACCAGCTGCTTGAAATCGTCGGGGGTGCAGTAGTCGCGCGCCTCGAGATACGCCCGGGCCTGGGCCGCGCGCTGCAACATCAGCACACCGCGCGGACTGACGCCGAGCGTAAGCTGCTCGGAAGTTCGCGTGCGCTCCACGATGTCCAGGGCGTAGTCGCGCAGGCTGTCGTCCACGCGCACCTTTTCGACCGCTTGCTGCATGACTTCCACTTCGCTCGGCTTCCATCACCGGAGTGACTTCGGCGGCCGCATTGCGTCCGCTGGCATGCTGCTGCATGATTTCGCGCTCGCTGTCGCGGGAGGGATATCCCATGCCAATGCGCAAAATAAATCGATCCAGCTGCGATTCCGGAAGAGGATAGGTTCCGTGATGTTCCACAGGATTCTGCGTGGCCAGCACCATGAAAGGCTGCGGCAGCTTGTAGGTGTGGTTGTCGACGGTCACTTGCGCTTCGTTCATGGCTTCGAGCAGCGCGGACTGCGTCTTGGGCGTGGTGCGATTAATTTCATCCGCAAGAATAATATTGGCGAAAATCGGTCCCGGCTTGAAATCGAACCGCTGTTCGATCTGGTTGAACACGCTGGTGCCCACCACGTCGGACGGAAGCAGGTCCGAAGTAAACTGGATGCGCTGAAACGAGCAGTGGAAGGAATTGGCGATGGCCTGCGCGAGGGTCGTTTTGCCCACTCCGGGCACGTCCTCAATCAGCAAATGGCCTTTGGCCAGCAGGGCGACCAGCGAGAGGCGAATCACCTCATCCTTGCCGCGAATCACGCGGGCAATATTTGCCTGCAACTGCGAGATAAGATTTGCCGTCATGGTGGTCATTGGGTTGAAAATCCCTATCGCTTCTGCTACAAACGAAGCTTGATTTCCGGGCGATTAGCTCAGCGGTTAGAGCGCTCGCTTCACACGCGAGAGGTCCAAGGTTCAAGTCCTTGATCGCCCACCACTCTCCACGCACTCCTATGTTGCCATTGTTTCCTAGAAATCTTTAACACTTGCCATTACAGCTGTGCCTAAAAAGTTTTGATGTGGCTCCCATGGCAAAGGTTTCGTGCGCGCGACGTGCCTGGTTAAATTATATTTTTTATCGTCAACGTGACTCAGCACTGCTGGGTGAACAGGCTGCGCTTCCGCTGTGATAATCTGGCGAGTGCCTGGAAATGACTTGCTGGTTGATGAGCCGGGGCTAGCGTCTTCATCCTCAGCTAAAAAAGGAACAAAAAAGTGACGGCGACACTGCGATTTCTTCAGTTCCTCTCGCTTGGCTGCTGGCTGGGCAGCATTATCTTCTTCATTGTTTTCACGGCGGGCATTTTTTCCGTGATGCCCACCAAGGACCTTGCCGGGCTCGTTGTGGGCTATTCGCTCGCGCGATTGCACATCATGGGCATTGTGGCCGGATGCGTTTACCTGCTCTCGACAGTCATTTTGGAAAGATCGGTCGCGGCGCTTGTGCGTCCCGCCGCGCTGCTGGTGTTTGTCATGATTCTGTGCACGATGGCCTCGCAATACGGGGTGATCGCGCGCATGGACGTTCTGCGCGCGCAGATGGGCTCAGTCGACGCCACGTCCGCGGATAATCCACTGCGGGTTGCGTTCGATCGTTTGCATCAGTATTCCGTGCGCCTCGAAAGCGTCGTGCTATTCTCAGGCTTGGCGGCATTGTTTCTAACAGCGCGCAGAAAATAGCGCAGTACGATTTCGTAGAGGCCGTCCGAATTGTGGACGGGCGATTTTTTTTGAATTTTGCAGTTGAATCAGGCAATAAACATAAAACTCATAACCCACGGGAGGGAATCAAGATGGAAGTTTCCGCATTCTGGCAAAAAGCTGAGCAGGAAATTGCAAAATACGATTTGCTGAAGCACCCCTTTTATCAGGCATGGTCCGCGGGAGAATTGACGAAGGAAGATTTGAAATTTTACGCCGAGCAGTATTATCACCAGGTCTCCGCGTTTCCCACATACCTGTCCGCGCTCCATTCGCGGCTGCCGGAAGGTTCGATGCGCCGCGATGTCCTCGCCAATGCCTACGAGGAAGAATGCGAAGGAGTGGCGCACTCAGATCTGTGGCTGCGATTTGCCGAAGGCATGGGAAGCACGGGCGCGCCTCTCGACGAAAATGCGCGCGTCCCTGAAATGAATGGTCTGGTGGAAGCATTCCGCGCGCTGGCAAAAGATGCTCCGGTGGCTGCCGCGTTCGGAGCGCTTTTCGCTTATGAATCGCAAGTGCCGAAAATCGCCGCCGAAAAACGAAACGGCCTGAAGCAGCATTACGGAGCCGATGACCGAGCGTGCAGCTATTTCACGTTGCACGAAAAGGTAGATATTCACCATTCGGGCGTCTGGCGAAAAATTATTTCCACGCTGGTGGAGCAGGATGATCGCCACGCTGCCGAAGCCCTGGACGGAATGTCCCGCGCCGCACAAGCCCTGTGGACGGCCCTCGACGGAATCGAACGCGAGCGCCCGAATCGCAAACTCGCAAGCTGCGCGCAGCCCATGATGAATTAAGTTTTAAGTAGGACAGGCTTCAGCCTGTCTTCTTTTGACTTTTGTTAGCTCTAAAAAAAACCAAAAGAAAACTAGCTGAAGCCCGTCCCCACATTTAACCCGCATTTCTCAAGGGACTGTATGTTTCCTGGGACCGCCAATCTCCTGATTGGCGCGTGGCAAAACGCCAATCGGGAGATTGGCGGTCCCAGGTTTGCCCCAACGCAATTCCTGCCAACTCTGCTTTGCGATTTTGAAGCCATCCAGGTTGGGTCACCTTGCCATGAAGCGCCGTTTGCCCACTGAGGCGGCGCGGTCCCGTTCCTGCGGTGAGAAGGTCAGATTAATTCTTCACTAACTTTTTCTTTTTCGTGGCGGCAATTCTGTCCGCATTTCTCTCCTCCACCGCGCGCCACAAATACCAGCACGCAATCGAACGGTAAGGCCTCCACCGTTCCGCATGTTCGAGAATCGCCTTGGGCTTCGGCGTATCCTCCAGCCCGTAGACATGCTGAAATCCCTTTTGAATTCCATAATCCTTAAGCGGCAGCACGTCCGGCCGGCCCAGTTGAAACATCAGGAACATGTGCACGGACCACTCGCCGATCCCATGCACGTGCGTCAGCCGCTCCAATATTTCTTCCTCGCTCATGCGCCGGATCGCGGCCAGCGATGGCACGGTTCCGTCGATCGTCTTTTTCGCGAGATCCTTGACCGCGGCAATTTTCTGCCGTGATAATCCGGCGCGGCGCAGTTTCGTTTTCCTGGCGCGAAGAATTTCTTCCGGCGTAGGAAATTTGCCGTCCGCGCCCAGCGCTTTTACACGTCCGAAAATGGTTGCAGCCGCCGCGCCAGCGAGCTGCTGGTAAACAATGGCCCGCAGCAGGCTTTCAAACGGAGGTTGCGGTTTTTGTTTCTTTGTGGGAAATGACCCGACCTTGAGAATGATTCGCGCCAGATGCGTGTCTACACGGGACAGTTCCTGCATCACTAGATCAGCGTCAACCGGATAATGTGTTTTAGCCATGATAAAAGACAAAGCATAGGAGCGAGTTGAGACAGCGTCAAGAGATGGGCGCAGGCCAGATTCCGAGAAGCCCGTTTCACAGATGGGATGAGAAGGCCGGTCTCCAGCGGGATGCGATACGCTCCCAATGTTCGACGTGCTCAAGGCACAAAGAAAAGGAGACCGGCTATGAAAAAGACTAGCACTGTTCGGGTAATGGAAACATGATTTTCAAAGGACACAAGCTCACGATTGGTCTGGACCTTGGAGATCGCTGGTCGTTCTACTGCGTCCTGGATGAAGCAGGCCAAATCATTTTGGAACAAAAACTGCCGACGACACCTGAAGCGATGAAGCAGACCTTTGGAAAAATACCGCGAAGTCTCATCGCACTGGAGACAGGAACACATTCTCCCTGGATAAGTCGGCTGCTCACCGAGTTGGGACACGAAGTGATCGTGGCGCACGCACAAAAGGTGCAATGGATCACCAAGAGCAGTCGGAAAGATGATCGGCACGATGCTCGTACACTGGCACGGCTGGCGCGAATCGATCCCGAGTTGTTAGGGCCGGTGCGGCATCGCAGTGCGCAAGCGCAACTGCACCTGACGGTGATCCGGGCGCGGGCGGAACTGGTAAGTGCTCGAACAGCCTTGGTGAACGCAGCACGGGGGCTGGTGAAGTCTTCTGGTCAACGACTGCCCAAGTGTGGCACGTATCAGGTGAGCGAGAAGCTGGCCGAGGGATTGAGCGCGGAGTTGCGCGAGGTTCTGGTGCCGCTGTTTAAAGAAATCGAATCGCTGAACGGGCACATCAAGGAATACGACGAACGGATGGAGAAAATCGCCCAGGAAGTGTACCCGGAAGTGTCCTTGCTGAAGCAGGTGAAGGGCGTGGGAACACAGATCGCTCTGACGTATGTCCTGACGATCGAGGACCCGTATCGGTTTCCGAAGAGTCGCGAGGTGGGCTGTTTTCTGGGGTTACGACCTGGCCGGAGGAACTCTGGGGAGAGCGAACCACAGAAGAGCATCAGCAAAGAAGGAGACCGGTATTTGCGCACCATGATGGTGCAGGGAGCGCACTACATTCTGGGACCTTTTGGAGAAGACAGTGATCTGCGGAGATGGGGACTAAAACTTGCGGAGCGAGGAGGAAAAAATGCCAAGAAGCGAGCGGTGGTGGCCGTGGCTCGAAAGCTGGCGGTCCTGCTGCATCGGCTGTGGGTAGGCGGAGAGGTGTACGAACCACTGCGCAATAGTCAGAAAGCGATGCGGGAAGTGGCCTAGAGAGTTGCGATCCGGGCAGCCGAGCTCAACCGCCGAGTCCAGGTGACTGCGACTAAGTCCTGGGGCCCGACTCTCACCGAATCGGTGGGACGAGAGGTCGATTCACAGGTAGCAGCACCTACTGAAACGAGAACACCCACCTGGCACCGAGCGAAAATCGCTCAACAAAGAGTGCGAATGGAAGGATGGCGACAGGGGCGGCTTGGCTGAATGGGAAAAGACTCACGGAAAGAAAAAAAGAAAGTGAAAGTGTGCCTTGACATCAACCGGCCTTCTCATGGAAGGAGTTAGACGGGTTGGACTTTACAATCTATGGTGCCGGAGAAATTGGACTCGCATTAGGTTGGGCGAATTTCATGGCCTCAGCGGTGTCACAGTAACCGTGATGGTGTTTGATTTTGCAACGGTTTTGCCCTCTTCATCGAATCCTTGGCATTGGATTCTGTATCTGTCAGGTTTAGTTAAATCGTAAATGTTGCTGACTACAGTCCAGTCCTTGATGGTCTCACTTGGTTTTACTGTTTGTTCGAAGACCGATCCCATCGGGAGAGCAATCTGACCGTTGACCGTGCCGTGCTCCTCGAACTCTCGCAAGAGTTCCGTCTTCGGGGGAACATTGCCGTTATGGTCCCGGACTTTCAAGGCGCAAAACGAATCACCCCGATTTCCTCCGAGAAGTTTCGCAATGCCAATTTCGTGGTGCGATACGTTTTTGAGAAGAATTGCTACTTTGATTTCGGAGCCAGTCTGTACGTTGTTTTGATCCGTTGTAATAGTAATTGAAATGGATGCCGCCACCGTCGATTGGGCGACAGCGGTGCCGCACACAGCAAAGATCGCAGAAATCAGAAACCCGGCGTAGAGGATTCTCGTCCGTTTCTTGAATTGGGGCATTCTTACACCAGGACGTCAGAGTACAGGACCGTGGTCGCGAAGTATATCTTTCCCAAGTCATGATAAGTCGTCTCCTGAGGAACTTCTTGTGCTCTATGATGCGGCAATGAGTTGGAGGCCAAGCTCTCGGGCCTGTTTGCGGAGCCTAGCCTCCAGACGTTGGCGATGTTGCATTTCGTTTTGTGCGCAGATGGTCTCATGGTATTCCTGGCCTTCGGTCACCATGTGATAGATGATACGCGCCAGTTTATGCGCCGTGGCTGTAATCGCTTTGGGAGCGCCCAATTTGGCTCGCATCCGGCGATAGAAGTGCCCGAGATAAGATTGGCTATGATGGAGAGATAGAGCTGCCATACGAAGTGCTGTGGCGGCGCGATTCTTGACTTTGCGTGTTTTGACCGACAGCACTTTCCCACCGCTGATCCGGTTGTCTGGACACAATCCGAGCCATGATGTGAATGCCGGCCCCTGGGCAAAGTGCGAGAAGTCCGGACCGACCTCCGTTAAGAGGGTTTGCGCGGTGAGAATGTTTATCCCTGGAACTCGTGGCAGGTCCACTCCGAAGATGCGATGTAGATGGCCGCGCAGATCGAAATGGGGCGGGTCACTGTTTGGTTTTTGCTCCTCTTGTGATTTCGCCAGCGGACCTTCGGGCAGATCCACTTTAGATTCGAACGCCTCCAGATACTGAGCAATTTCTATGTCGCATTCTCCGATCAACTCTTGGTAATGACGAAACGCCACTAGCGACTGGCGGAGTGTGAACAGGTGCTCGTGTCGGTAGTCTCCTACCAGCGATTTTGCAATGATATCCGCACTGGCTTTGATCCGTCGGTCACGTAGTGTAGCCAACGTATGCGGATTGCGCTCGCCCGCCAGGATCGCTTCCAGGATTGCCACACCTGTCATGCCTGTGATGTCGCTGATCACGTGGTGCAGTTGCAGATTCATCTGATCCAGTGCCTTCTGCATATGTTGGACATGACTCGACGCCATCTGCACCAGATCATTCCGATGACGGAGGATCGACCGTACCGTGCATACCGCCTGTTCTGGCCGGAACGATCCACGCAGTAAACCCACCGCATGCAGATACTGCAACCATTGACAGTCGGAAACATCCGATTTGCGCCCCGGCACATTCTTAACATGGCGTGCGTTGACCAGGAAGACACGGAATCCTCGCGCCTCCAAGATCTGAAAAAATGGGATCCAATAAACCCCTGTCGATTCCATCGCTACCGTCTCGATGTGGCAGCTTTTCAGCCAGTCTGCAGCGGCACGTAGGTCTTCCGTGAAGGTTGAAAAACGACGCACCGGTCGTGGATCTCGGTCCACAGGTACGGCGATGTAGATTTCTGTCGCACCTACATCCACACCGGCAGCATGCGGGTTCAAGCAGTGCAATACTGGTGCACCTGTCGTTCGGTTGTTCTTCCGTCTTCTCGACATGGCTCTCCCTCAACTGAAATAGATGTGCCATGCGTGCCGGCCCAGACTGTGCAGTATCGAGTACTCTCCTGAACGAGATCGACGTACCTCCGTAGGTGGGCGCCGTCATCACTGATTTGAACACAGAGTCTGGGACCATACTCCTAACCGGGCTCTCGAAGGACGCACCATTCGACTTTTCGGTCTACTTGCCGTCACGCATGGCCTTGCTCATGATACTGCCGTAGTCCTGGCACTCAGTTCCTCACCTGATTGACCAGCACGTCGCGGGTGCCTACTCCTAAGAAAGTGGCCGCTAACCTATTGATTTTTCAGAGATGCTCAGAGCCGCTTTCTTCCGCCCCTGTCTGGGCGGAGCCCAGTCAATTGCTTACCGGAAACTGGCAGTAGCGTATCTTAAGCGATTTTAGGGTTTGTAACGGTGGCCAGACTCCTACCTGACCGTTCGGTCAGGATTGACGCATTCGGGTAGTACCTTCCTCTAAATTCACGGCGATCAGCGTGGACATGGCTTACTGAAGACTCAAGGACATCCCCGCACTTAAAGGAGAAGCGATGAGAAAACAATGGTCCTGCGGCGCGGCCGTTATGGTGTTCGCGTTGTTGATTGTTTGTGTTGCGGCAGCGCAAGGCCCGGGTCCCCAGGGTGTAGGCGCAGACAAAGCAGCGCAGAAAGCGGATTCATCGCACTCGTACAATCCAATCAAGTGGATTAAGAAAGACTCGAAGACGACAGTAGAGAAGCCGAAGAGAATTAAGAATAAAAAAGGAAAGTCTGCAGCCACGGACACTTTAGCGCAATCAAAATAGTACGCTGTGCGCGCAACGAATCAGTGAGTCCGTTTAGCGGTTGCTTGCCAAGTCCTGGCGAGTCGCTAATTGGCAACTGGCCTGTGCCGTAAGGCGTCTTGTCCACGGGTATGTTACGATTTGCGTCCTATGCAAACAGGGATCATCGGGCTACCGCAGGTGGGCAAGACAACTTTGTTCAAAATTCTGACGCGCGCGCGACTGGATGAGAAGGCGGCGCGAGCGGCGACGCACGTGGGCGTGGCGCGGGTGCCGGAACCGCGCCTCGAACAGCTGGCTAAGCTTTACAATCCAAAAAAGATAACCTACGCGACCGTCGAATATGTCGACGTTGGCGGCATGGTCAAGGATCGCGCCAAGGATTCCGCAGTTCTCGCACCGCTGCGCGAAGTCGATGCGCTCGCGCACGTGTTGCGCGTGTTTGACGATCCCGCCGTGGCGCATTCCGCGGGATCGATTGATCCTTTGCGTGACGCCGAAGTCATGGACCTCGAGCTCATGTTTTCCGACCTCGATCAGATTGCGCGGCGCATCGAGCGCGTGGAAAAGGATTTGAAAAAGAAGAAGGAGCCGATTCTCGAACAGGAACTTGTGCTGCTGAATCGCTGCAAGGTGGCCATCGAATCGGAAAAGCCCCTGCGCGAAATGGAATTTAATCCGGAAGAACGCAAGATGATCAACGGCTACAAATTTCTTTCGCAGCGACCCATGCTGTACGTTTTGAATCTTGGCGATAGCGAAGTCGCTGACCTCGACACGGCTGTCGAGCGCCACAATCTTTCCAAACTGGTTGGGCGGCCCAACACCGTTGTGCTTTCCATTTGCGGACGCATCGAAGCCGAGCTCGCTGAACTCGAACCCGCCGAGGGCGCGGAGATGCTCGCGGCCTACGGCCTGAAATCTTCTGGCCTCGATCGCATCATTCAAGCCACGTATCAACTGCTTGGACTGACTTCTTTTTTCACCGCCGGCGAACCCGAAGTTCGCGCCTGGACCATCAAGCGAGGAATGAACGCGCAAAAAGCCGCGGGAGCAATTCACTCGGACATCGAACGCGGTTTCATTCGCGCCGAAGTCGTGCGCTGCGAAGATTTGCTGGCCGCCGGAAGCCTGGGCGTGGCCCGCGAGCGCGCGCAAGTCCGCCTCGAAGGCAAGGAATACATCGTGCAGGAAGGCGACGTAATGCTCTTCCGCCATAGCGGCTAGATCGACTTAAATACGATTCGTAAATCGAAAGTAATGGGTTCGTAGCGCCGGCATCTTGCCGGCTGGTTTTGATCTTGCCACGTCGCAGAAAACCTGCCGGCGAGACGCCGGCGCTACAAAAATCAGCGCAACGTACGACTTTTTTCGTATTAAAAAATTTCGCCAGGGACGGGCCCTGACAAAATCCCGCCGAAAAAAAATCATGCTAGCCGACTCCATCCCCGCGCCTACATCCCGCATGATGCTCGCGCTGGTGCTCGGGCTGACAGCCGCGGCTGCAAACATTCTGGGCGGGCTATTCATTCTGTATCGCGATTGGTCGCGCCAATATTTAAAATATTTTCTGGCGCTCGGCGCGGGATTCATGCTGGCCGCGGCCATTCTGGAAATTCTGCCGGAATCAGTGGCCATGTCGGGAAGCGCCGCGTATTTTTTAGTCCTCGTCGGATATTTCATCGTTCATTTTTTTGAACACACTCTTGCACCGCATTTTCATTTTGGGGAAGAAACGCACGTCGAACATTTTGTCCCGCATCACGCCGGAATTTCCGCGTTGCTCGGCCTTTCGATTCACACCTTTTTTGACGGCGTGGCGATCGCTTCCGGCTTTCTTGTTTCCGGATGGCTCGGCGGCGTAATTTTCGTTGCGATTGTCCTGCACAAAATTCCCGAAGGATTTACAGTTGCGTCGCTGATGATCGCCAGTGGTCAAAGCCGCCGCACCGCGTTTCTTGCAGCGATTTGGCTGGGCGTGGCCACAGTCGCGGGCATCTTGCTCATGGGATTGCTGCACTCGGAGGTCGGCTACGCATTGCCGATTTCCGCGGGAGTCACGCTGTATGTGGCCGCAACGGACTTGATCCCCGAAGTAAATCGCGAGCCGGATACGCGCGTGGCCTTGCTGGTTTTTCTCGGTGTTTCGCTGATGTTATTGCTTGCTCATTTGTTTCACGCCTGAAGCGGCGCTCAATTTTGAATTTCTCGTCAACCTTTCAGAAACTGCAACCATTCAAAAAGTGAACAAGGCGCACGTGGTATTGTGGCGCCGGCGCCACGAAAAGGTGGATGTAGAGGGAGCAGATCAATTCGTTATAATCAGCCGATGGCTCAGTTGGAAAAATTCAGCCTGAAGGTTTTTCGGACGGTAGCCGAACATCTTAGCTTCCGAAAGGCCGCGGAGTTGCTGTTCCTTACGCAACCTGCAGTCTCGCTCCAGATCAAGGCGCTTGAGGAGGACCTTGGCGTACGCCTTTTCGACCGCGCCTGCGGGTAAAGTCTCTCTTACCAAGCAGGGTGCGATCCTTTTG
The DNA here is from genome assembly GCA_963786215.1 of uncultured Acidobacteriota bacterium. Classification (GTDB taxonomy): domain Bacteria; phylum Acidobacteriota; class Terriglobia; order Acidiferrales; family UBA7541; genus Palsa-360. The sequence continues at coordinate 7,077 of CAWAYK010000017.1, read as the reverse complement.
CCCCATGCCAAAAACCTCGCAAGGATCGCCCATCAAGCAATGCAAGAACTCTCTGCCAACGAGGTTGAACTGTCGGGAACGTTTGCGCTTGGAGTTTCGACGACAATTGCTCAGTACGTGCTTCCGAGGCTCCTCGCCACTTTTCTGGCGGAGCATCCCCGGCTCAAGCTTTCGGTTCATAGCGCCAATGCCGACGCGATTGTTCGGCTTTTGCTCGATGGCAAGGTCTCCATAGGTCTCATCGCGGGTCCCGAGCGGCAACGCGGCATACACGAAGAGCCATTCATGGAAGACGAACTAGTCCTCATCGCCTCCCCGGACTTCGAATTCGGCCATGTGTCTCACGGTCAGCTGACGGCCTCGACTCTTTTGCTGCGCGAACCAGGTTCTGGTTCAAGGCGTGTTGTCGAAGCGGCTTTGAGGAAGGCACACTTGAAGCTCAACTTATTCAAGAATGTGATCGAGTTTGATTCGACAGAGGCCATCAAATCGGCGGCCGAGGCCGGGCTGGGGATTGGTTTTGTTTCCTATTGTGCGATCAACAAAGAATTAGAATTGCAAGCATTAAAGTTAGTCGAAGTTGATGGGGTTCGCATCACGCGTCACTATTCCGTTGTCTCTCTTACTGGACCGGAACCTTCGGGTGCGGCGGGTGCGTTTCGGACCTTTGCGCTTGATCGCGCAAGGCATCTCTCCAAAGTTCCGTGGAAATCCACTCGTTCCAGCAGGGTTTTGCGATAAGAAAAGCTAATGGCCGATTAGACTTACTGCTTGGACTAGGGTGCTTTCTAAGCTACAAACTCTGTCCATCGAGCGAGATTTTCAAAAAGGAGAAAGAGCGTGGAAGCAACGCTCTCATTGCCATGACCGACACCATCAGCCGCAGGGAACTGCTCAAGTACGGCACGACCGCTGCTGCTTGCGCGGCGCTTGGAAATGTAGCGATGGGCCAGAGCAAGCCGGCTTCGCACCAGCGCGTCGTGGTGATCATGTTTGATGGCTTCGATCCGCGCTACATTGCCGCAAGCAACATGCCCGTCCTCGGCCAATGGAAACGCGACGGATTGTACAAGCAAGTGAAGGGCGTGATGCCTTCGGTTACGAATGCGAACAACGCGTCGATCTGCTGCGGCACATGGCCTGAAACGCACGGAATCATTGCCAATTCTTATTTTGACGAAAAGAGCGGGGAAGAACTTTACGTGGAATCCGCGGATCTCGTGCTCGCTCCCACGCTGTTTGAACGCGCGGCGCGCCAGGGTGTAAAGTCTGCGCTGCTTTCGAGCAAGGCGAAAACAGCAACGCTGCTTATGCGCGGCGCGGAAATTGTGCTCACTGCGGAGAATCCCGGCGCCCGAGTGGGTCCAGAAGCTCTAGGGCCCGCGCCCGTTATTTACAGCGCGGATATCAACTTACTGGTTAATGAATGCCGCCATTCACACGCTGAAAACGCGTCCTGATATTGGCGTCCTCTACGTTCACACCACGGATTATCCCATGCACATGTGGGCCCCCGAAGAGGCCGAGTCAAAAGATCACCTCGCGCGTATGGATGAACTCATCGGCGAAGCCATGAAGGCCGCGCCCGATGCGGCGTTCCTGGCCACGGCAGATCACGGCATGAACGCAAAAAGCGCATGCTGGGATCTCGAACAAGTCTGCGCGAAAAAGGGAACGCCGATCCGCAAAGCTGTCTCAACAGGACGCGATCGCTACATGAAGCATCACCGCGGTTGCAGCGGAGCTGTCTACATTCACCTGAAAGATCCGAAAGACGCGCCGCGCGTTCGGGAAATTATTTCCGGCGTGCCGGGCGTCGAGCGGATTCTCACGCGGGAAGAAGCAGCGAAGGAATTCAATTTAATGGCATCGCGCATCGGCCACCTCATGGTGTTGGGCGACAAGGACACCGTGTTCGGCGAGCTCGACGACGAAAAGGAAAATTTTCCGGGCCTTCGCTCACATGGCTCGCTGCACGAGACGGACATTCCGCTGTTCGTTTACAACGCGAAAAATGCGCCGTGCGCCCGAGTACTTCAATCACAATCTCGATTTGGCGCGTTGGCTGTATCCAATTTAATTTGTTTAATTTGAGTTGCTCATGAAGTTGAGTAGTTCTTGAATTTGAAAATGTCAGTGCGGCTGGGTGTTTTGGCAGTAGGGGCACGGCATGCAGCAAGGCTGTCCAAATTAGGAGACGTGAGCGGGAGCGCGACTTGAAAAGACGGTGTTTGTGGGCGCCATGGACGCGAGTGGCTTATTAGGTTGGGGCTGTGCTGTCCTAATAGCATGTTAAAAAGGCAGCGCCAACTGGCCATCGTGTAGGCCTGCCAAAGCGGGCGGAGCTTGGAACGGTTCGTCCAGCCAAGCTTGTAAATCGCGATAAACAAAGAGTTGTTGGCGTAGCAGAGCGACCAGATTCGATAACGACCAGCCGTAGCGGGCCCGCAGTTGCAAGTATTTCAAGAGCAGGATGGCGATCAGTGCTGTCCAAATTTGAGTGTGCAACGCGTTGGCGCTAGTGCCTACGAAGGTTTTGATGCGCAAGTTCTGCTTCAAATAGCGTGTGCCGTCGATGCTCAGCAGTGGATTGCGAAAACGGAATCCGTGTCGCGTTCCTGCGACCTGTTGGCAACGAGCAAATAAACAGTAGAAAACTTTCTGATACAACAGCCAGGGTCGGTGTTCGTTGGCGTAGGCCAGCGTGGATTTCTTGGGTGCTCGAGGAACGCCCAGATGTTTCAGTTTGCCTTCACAACCCGCCAGTCCTCCGCAAATTTCACGTAGCGACCGAGCTTGCCCTAACTGGCAAAACATCATGGCCACGAATTGCCCCCAGCAAGTAAATCCGCGGGCATGGCGCTCGGCACGGGTCGCTCGAACAATCTGTTCAAATTCCAGACGAGGAAAAAACTGTAACAGCTGAGAAAAAATGCTGCATACTCGGTTCAAGGCGGAATCTCCTGTCCTGAAAAGTTGGTTCTTGTCATGGAACCCAACCTAAAGTAACAGGCCTTTCCGCCCTATATCGAAAACCTAATTTGGACAAGCTTGCGGCATGCCGTGCCCCTACGGTGGAGAGAGGTGACTGACAAATTGGATCCAGCCGGGTCGTTGCGGCTATGTCTTTTAGATTCAGTTGCTCGCAAGGCGCGCTTCGATTTAAAAGCTGTTCCATCTGCTGCAAACTCCTGTACAATCCGGTAAGATTTCACCCATAAATGCTGTACGCGCAAGGCCCTGAATTTCCCTCGCAACTTTTAGACAGGGCACGGGTTGTATAGAACGTGGAGGCCATGGCCAGGACCGACGTCCAATTGATGCTGGACGTGAAAGCCGGGGACGAGCAGTCCTTTGAGCTTTTACTCCGCAAGTACAGGACTCCTCTCGTCAATTTTCTTTACAGGATGGTCCGGAATACTGCGGTGGCGGAGGATCTCGCCCAGGAAGTGTTCCTTCGCGTGTACCGCGCTCGCAGGGAATACGCACCCAGTGCGAAGTTCACCACCTGGATGTTCCGCATCGCCACGAATCTCGCGCTCAATTCCGTACGCGATAATCGACACCGCCAGATGGAAATTTCCATCGACCAGACGATGGACACGGGCGAGGACGAACAGCCGCCACTGGAAGTTCCGGATCGAGCGCCAACCGTGGAGCAGGAACTAGTCGCGCGCAGCCGCGCGGAAATGATCATGAAAGCGATTCACGCTTTGCCGGAAAAACAGCGGGCCGCAGTGCTGCTGCACAAGTATCAGGAAATGGATTATGACGAGATTGCCCGTGTTCTGGAATGTTCGGAGAGTGCGTTAAAATCGTTGTTGTTCAGAGCGTACGAGTCATTGCGCGCGGAACTCGCGCCGCTCGTAAATACTTCAGCAAGAGTTTGAAGATGTTTCGCAAGGGAAGTGAGGGCCAAATGTTCGGTACAACGCATCACGACAAAAACAGCGGCAAATCATGCGCCGCGATGGAAAGCAAATTAATAGAATATCTGGACGGGCGCGCCCGCCCCGATGAGCGCCGCGCCGTGGAAGAACACTTGTCCGGCTGCGCATCTTGCAATAAGCGCGCCGAGAATTTCGCGCCCTCTGGAGCACGCTGGAGGATCTTCCGGAAATCATGCCGTCGCGCGAATTCGATGCTTCGTTGCGCGCGCGCATCGCCGCTGAACCCGTGCGCCGGAATTTCTGGAATTGGATGCCATCGGCGCGTTTTGCCTTTGCGATCACCGCGCTCGTGGTTCTTTCTGTTTGGCTTTCTTCCGCACCTCGTGTGGTCAAGAGTCCGTCGGAAATGAACCAGCCGGTTCAGGCAAACAAAATTTCCACGGAAAAAGATTTTGGAATGATTCGGGATTTGCCGGAGCTTGAGAATTACGATGTGATTTCCAAATTTGACGCGCTTTCCGAGCTTCCCGGTTCAACGGTTGTGTCAAACGAGGATTTGAATAAAGAAACCAGGTAATGAAGCGACGATTCCAATTCGCATTTGTTCTGACGGTGTGGCTGGCTGCCGGACTCTTTTGCGGCACCGCGTCTGCGCAAAGAGCGAATGCGGCTGCTCCACAGGAAGGCAAACCAGAGCAGCCTGTGCCGCGATTGCGGCTGCGCCCGAGACTTCCTAATGCGATTCCACCCGCGCCCAATGCGAACAAATTGCCGCCAAAAGCAATCGAGCGGCTTCAGGATATGTCTCCGCAGCGGCAGGAACAATTTTTCCGGAACAATCAGCGATTTCAGAATTTGCCCCCGGAACAGCAGGCGCAAATTCGCCAGCGCCTGGAAGCCTGGAACCGCCTGACACCGGATCAGCAGCAGGCTTTGCGCGAAAGACAAAATATCTGGGAGCAGATGACTCCCGAGCAACAGAGAAACGTACGCCAGTCGCTTCTTCCTCGCTGGCAGCAAATGCCGCCAGTGCGCCGGCAAGCGATACTTCAACGGCTGCATTCGCTCCGTAACATGACTGAATCCGAACGCCAGGGTAAGCTCAACGATCCCGCGTTCACAGAAGGACTGAATCCGGAAGATCGCGAAATGCTGGGGCAACTCGCCCACTTGCACGTTGGAATGGCCCCCGATCCACCAGGGATGTAGAAATTTTTTGCACTGTTTTTGTGCAATTTCTCCAAAAATATAATTTCTCCCCTTAATTTCCACCCCGAATTAGCCTAAGAGTAACTCTTACGAAACAATATCTCCCCCCTGTGCCGGCAAGCGCTCTTCTAATACTAGCCATATTTGTTTACGTTGACCCAACCTGTAGTGGTTTTAAAAATTTCCACCACAATTCCACCTGATATCCACAATTAAATTTTCGATACAACAGATTTTTACTTGACAAGTTTTCGTTACTGACTAGAATCGTGGCACAAAGTGGGAAGAAGTGGTGGCAAGTGAAAAGCGGTGGCGAAGTGGATGTGGCTTCAAGCTCTAAAGGGGACTAGTTATGAGGAGCGAACGCTCGACAGAGGCTTTGGGCAGACGACTACATGCTAAGGGGAAACATACCGGCAAGAGTGGACGAGAAGGGGCGGCTCAAAATTCCCGCGGCCTTTCTGGAAGAGCTCAAGGGATATGGCGAGCAGTTCTACGTCACGAGCGAAACCGGTGATTATGCGCGGATCTTCCCGATGAAAGTCTGGGAAGAGTTGGAGAGCAAGTTGGCCAGGCTTTCTTCGCATAACCAGACCAAGCAGAAATTTCTGACCTGGACCAACTATTACGGACAAGCAGTGGAAGTAGACGGTCAGGGAAGGGTCCTGATTCCCCCGGTACTCCGGGAAGCGGCGCAGATGAAGGGCGACGTGGACGTGATGGGGCACCTGACGTATTTGGAAGTCTGGAATCACAGCCGGTCACTCGAGAATTTGAAGAAGAGCCCAATTACGGACGAAGACTTGAAGATTTTGGACGAACTGGGCATCTAGTTTGAGCATTCAGCACAAGCCAGTACTCGTCGAAGAGACGATGGAATGGCTGGCGATCAAGCCAGACGGTTTGTATATAGATGCAACGGTTGGACTTGGCGGCCATTCGATTGAGATTGTTCGTCGGCTCGGGGCTGGCGGGCGGTTGGTGGGGCTTGACCGCGACACGCAGGCACTGGAAATTGCGCGCGGCAGGCTGTCGGAGTTCGGGGATAAGGTGACTTTGGTGCACGCCAATTTTTCGCAAATCGGCGAGGTTTTAGCGGAGCGAGGGCTCCCACCCGCTGATGGCGTGCTGGCCGATCTGGGCGTTTCGAGCATGCAGCTGGATCTGGGCGAGCGCGGCTTTTCCTTTCGCGCGCAAGGCCCGCTCGACATGCGCATGGATCGTGAAACCGAAGAAACGGCTTCAGATATTGTGAACACGGCGGGAGAAAAAGAACTCGCCGACCTGCTCTACCAACTAGGGGAAGAGCGGGATTCACGCAGAATCGCCAGGACGATCGTTCGAGCGCGTCCCATACGGGACACCGAACACCTGGCAACGGTTGTGGCAGGGGCCCGAAGCGTACGGGGAAGGCAGAAGCTGCATCCCGCGACAAAAACGTTTCTGGCGCTGCGGATTGCGGTGAATCGAGAGATGGAGGAACTCGGGCAGTTTCTTTCTAGGGTTCCTGCCACACTATCTCAGGGAGGCCGATGGGTGATACTCAGCTATCACTCGCTGGAGGACCGTCCCGTAAAGCAGTGTTTTCAGCGGCTCGCGCATGAGGGCGTGCTGAAAATACTCACCAAGAAAGTGATTCAAGCTTCGGACGCGGAGATTGCGGCTAACCCGCGGGCGCGCAGTGTGAAAATGCGCGTTGCCGAAAAGTCAGGCCCCGACCAGCACGGGACGCCGCAAGAGGAAGAGTGGCTGCAATGAGTGAGTTTTACACCGTCAAAAATATCGACAATTCCAGAGTGATACGCAACCTTGCGCCAAATCACATGCGCGAATGCGTGCGCGTTGTTTCGTTGGGCGCGTTGATCGCGCTGGGCGCTTTTCTGTATGCGTGGCAGCATTTTGAAACGATCCAACTCCGCTACCAGCTTGAGTCGCTGCGCAGTGAGCGCGCGCAAGCAACGGAACTGAATCAGGAACT
>CAWAYK010000016.1:0-22331 GCA_963786215.1 uncultured Acidobacteriota bacterium | reverse complement strand
GGAGTTTTTGTACCACGGAGAGTGAGAGAGTTTATAGCACTGATCGGCCCGGCTTTTTTGTACCAACTCTAGGGTGAGTTTTCGGCTGTTTGTCACTCAAGGAAATCGCGGCTAGCCGCGATTTCCTTGGCGAATTCGTTGGGCGTCCTCTCCCCGAGAGCCCGGTGAGGGCGACTCTCATTGTATTCCGCACGCCAAGTCTCCACGATCTGTTGGGCCTGCGTCAAGGACGAGAACCAATGTGCATTCAGACATTCTGCCCGGAACGTTCCGTTGAATGATTCCACGAAGGCATTATCAGTGGGCTTTCCTGGCCGTGAAAATGCCATGCGCACTCCATTCTGATAGGCCCACAGATCCATCGCTTGACTGCAAAACTCGCTCCCGTTGTCACAGGACAGAAACTTCGGAACTCCGCGTTGGATTTTAATCCGGTTCAAAGCATGCACTACATCTTCGCCCTTCAATCTCTGCTCGGATTCGATCGCCAAGCATTCCCGGGTGCAAATATCCACGACCGTCAGCGAACGCAACCTTCTGCCATCCGCCAGTTGATCCGCCACAAAGTCCATCGACCACACCTGATTCGGGCCCGTCGGATGAAAGCGTTCCCGCCGATGCTCGGCTACCCGGCGACGGCGTTTCCGCCGCTGATGCAGCGTTAATCCCTCTTCCCGATAGAGGCGTTCTACCAAGTATTTGCCCACATTCCAGCCCTCTCGGTTCAGCAGCACGCGGACCTTGCGGTATCCGTATCGGACTCGCGTTTGCGCGATCTCCCGGATGCGCATGCGAAGAGCGGTCCGCGGGTCTTTGTGACCGCGATAGCGGAATGTCCCGCGATTCAACCGGGTTACACTGCATGCTCGTCTCTCGCTTACCCGGTAGCTGCCATGCAGGTACTCGACCACCTGCCGGCACCGCGAGGGCTTTACAATTTTTTTGATAGCACATCCTGCAACATCGCTTTGTCCAGCGTCAGGTCGGCTACCAGCTGCTTCAACCGGGTGTTCTCTTCCTGCAGTTGCTTCAGCTGACGAACTTGGTCGACCTCCAACCCGACGTACTGTTTCTTCCATCGATAAAAGGTCTGTTCGGAAATTCCAATCCGCCGGATCAGCTCAGCGAGCGGAACTCCCGCTTCTGCCTGCTTTAACACGGCTACGATCTGTTCAACGGTGAATCGCTTCTGTTTCACGGCAAATCTCCCTTCTGAACTACATGATTTTGCCGGAAACTAACCTTATGATGTGGATCAAAAATACCGGGGCCGCGCACTAAGTTTCTCTGGCCGTAATGGCACTGTTCGTGGCTCTTGTGTTTGGGCCCGAAACTCACGTGCATCAAGGTGGGAGTCCGAACCAGGCGACAGTCGTACATATCCATTTTGGAACCGCGGGTCATGTCCACAGCAATACAGTTTCCGGATCAGGTATTTCGTTTGACCAAACCGAAGACCATGCAATCTACCTGAATGCTTTCAGTACGATCACGACCCACGCAGCGGCAGTCCCCATTTTTATTGCTGAGCTTTGAAATTTTTTGGAGCCTCGATTTAGCGCTGTAGCGGAAGTTTCTCTGCCCGAAGTAAATGCACATTCTCCACCTCTAATCGGTTCTCTCCGTCCCCGTTCCCCTCCTTTGAATTTCACCGCATAGTCTCGCATCACCCAAAGACTAAGAAACAATGCCCGGCATTATTTGCGGCCGCTAAAACATTTGCTTAGCCACAAAAGTGTTTGCTCTAGTTTTAACGCCAGGCTCACCCGGACAAAGTGGCGTGCGGTGAACTCATTATGGGTAGAAATTTGCGGGAAGATCATTCTTTTCCCGCGCGAACGGCATAGATGATTTGTGAACCATGCGAGGAGATACGTGAAAACGTCGATTAAATTTTTCGGGCGTGGGATTGGCATGTTGGCGTGGTTGTTATTTCTGATTCTCTCTGCGTTACCGCCAATTCGCGCGCAATCAAAACTCCGCCTGCGGGAAGCAATTAACAAAGCCGTTGATTCCCGCGCGTTGCTGAAAGCCGAAGCGGAGTGTATTTCGATTGCACAGGGTTTGGAAAAGCAGTCTGAACTTTTCGCCAATCCGGTATTCCAGTTTGAAAATCAGAATCTTCGGCCGGGTCAAACGAATGGGCGAGACGTGGACACTTACGCCTTTCTTACCCAGCCACTCGACGTGCTCGGAAAAAGGAAGCAGCGGATTGCCGTGGCTGCGGATGAAGTCAGTCGATCCGAAGCGGGCTTTGAACTCATAAAGCGGCAAGTCACGCAAAGCACAGCACTGTCCTACTGGGAGCTCGCGGCGCGCAAGAAAAACGGGATTTATTGAAAGCCACGGTAGAGAACTTCCAGAAGATTATTGATTATCAAATCCGCGCAGTTCAGTGTTGGGGCGATTTCAGAGCAGGACCTACTCCGCCTGCAATTAGAAGGCGAACGCCTAAAGATTGCCGCCAATCTGTCGGAAATTGAAGCGAACCGCGACCGGGTACAACTGCTCAAGGAGATGGGCCAAACAGATTTTTCCCAAGCTTTGCGCGCCAGCTTGTCAGCGAGCGTCTGCTGCAGATTTCTTCGCAATTGCCGCAAGGTTTCCAGCCGGTTCTCGGCCCTCCTTCGACGGCATTCGGGGAGCTGTATCAATACACTCTATTGGGTCTTATGAACCCGATAGAACTTAAAGACTTGCACGATTGGGTGATCAAGGGACAGCTGCACACGACTCCTGGGGTAAGCGAAATCAATACATGGGGTGGCCAAACAAAACAGTTTCAGGGCATCGTCGATCCCGCAATGCTGGAGCAATATGGATTGAGCCTGCACGACGTGGCGACGCGAATCGAGGACAACAACTCGAATTTTGGCGGCGGGTACATCGAGCACGCTTCCGAGCAGTACACGATTCGTGGGACAGGACGCGCTATCACGCCAATCGACTTCGGAAATATTGTGCTGACAGCCAAAGACGGCACTCCCGTATTAATCCGGGATGTGGCTGAGGTGAAGATTGGAGCAGCCCCCGCGCAAGGAGCCACTTTACGAAATGGCGAAACGGTCTCAGGCATGGTGATTATGCTCAAGGGCGAGACCGGGAAACGCCTCATCGAGAGCGTCAAAGAAAAAATCGCCACGCTTCACCTTCCGCCGGGCGTCAGATCAATCCCTTTTACGATCAATCGGTCGTCATTGATGGAACCATTCACACGGTTGAGAAAAATCTTTTGGAAGGCTTTCTTCTGGTCACTGTTGTGCTTCTGCTATTTCTCGGCAATATCCGCGCTGCGATTATAACTGCCTCCATCATTCCCTTTTCGATGGTGATCAGCTTTCTCGGCATGCGGCTGTTCGGCATCAGCGCCAACCTGATGAGTCTGGGAGCCATTGATTTCGGCATGATTGTCGATGGCGAGGTGGTGATGATGGAAAACTTGGTCCACCGCCTGAAACAAAATGCGGGGCAGGAGTCCACTCTGGAATCGGTGCGACGCGCTGCGCACGAAGTGGCTCGGCCGATGACGTTTGCGGTAGCCATCATCATCGCCGTCTATTTGCCGATTCTCTTTTTGCAATGACTTGAAGGGCGGATGTTCGGTCCTATGACGATCACCGTATGCGCAGCCCTGATTGGCTCACTTCTTCTAGCTCTTACGATGATACCGGTGTTGGCGCCTTTCAGCTTCCGGTAAGGCGTCGTTCATGGCAGTGCGCGAGGAGGAGAGCAACGCTGGATGAAGATGTTGAACAGTGGTTACTCGCGCCTGCTTGCCTGGCTGATTAACCATCGTTCCCTGACAGTCGGGTCGGCTGTAATCGCCTTGGCCATTGCCCTCGGCTCTCTCTTTTTCATTGGTACGGAGTTCATGCCCAGACTTGACGAGGGATCGATTCTGATTGAAACGCGCAAGCTGCCGGGCGTTTCGCTGACAGATTCCATAGAAATCAGCAAAAGAATTGAGCAACGGCTGTGCGCCTTCCCGGAAATCGCTGACGTAGTGATTAAGATCGGCCGCCCTGACTTCGCGACCGAAGCCATGGGCATCAACGAAGCTGACACCTATCTTCAGCTGCGTCCAATGACCACGTGGAAACGACTCCACACGAAAGACGACCTGATCGTGGCGCTGGATAAGGAGTTGGCGACAATCCCTGGCATCGCCTACGACTTTACCCAGCCCATGGCTATGCGAATCGATGAGACCGTCTCTGGTGTCAAGGCTGATCTCGCCTCAAAATTTTTGGCGAGGACTTTCGCACGCTTGACTCCCTGGGGCAACAGGTGCTGCGCTCGATCTCAACTGTCCGAGGCGCTGCGGACGCACAGATTGAGGTTACTTCCGGAGTTGCCGAGCTGTCGGTCCGGACGGATCGCGCCGCACTCGCCCGCTATGGATTGAACGTCTCTAACGTGGAAGAAGCCGTTGCCTCTGGCGCATCTGGGAATTTGGTCTCCGAGGCGATCGATGGCGAAAGACGCTACACAGTGGCCATCCGGGTACCGGATCGCTACCGGACAAACCCGGACGCCATGCGAAATATTCTATTGCGCGCACCCGGGGGCGAACAGGTCGCGCTCGATCAAGTAGCACAAATCGGCGTAACACGCGGACCTGAAAAGATTGAAAGGGAGGAAGGGCAGCGTCGCATTGTCGTCATGTCGAATGTTCTTGGCCGTGATCTCGGAAGTTTCGTCGCTGAAATTCGTTCAAAACTTGCGCATGACATCAGCCTGCCTCCCGGATACTCCATTGAATATGGCGGACAGTTTGAAAATCAACAGCGAGCCACTCGCCGCTTGATGCTCATTGTTCCCGTGGCCATTGCTGTGATTTTTCTCTTACTTTACCTTAGCTTTAGTTCCATCAAGCAGGCGCTTCTGATTATTGCGAATATACCCTTCGCTATGGTTGGAGGAATTGCAGCGCTTTGGATTCGAGGAATGAATCTAAACCTATCAGCCACCATCGGCTTCATTGCTCTATTCGGAGTCGCGATGCTGAATGGAGTCGTCCTGGTCAGTTCGATCGATCAATTTCGCCGGGCTGGAGAGACTCCGCGGTATTCCGTTATGGCCGGAGCGAAACGCAGACTCCGCCCCGTCCTGATGACCGTGTGTGTTGCGAGTTTTGGCTTCATCCCAATGGCCTTGTCCAATTCGACGGGCGCTGAAGTGCAACGGCCACTTGCTTCCGTGGTCATTGGCGGCCTATTCAGCTCCACAGCCTTAACGCTCTGCCTGTTGCCTGTCCTCTACGATTGGAGCATCGGAAGAATGGCCCAACCAGGGCAGGTTACTTATGATTCATCGACTCCAGATGATCCTCTTCCGCAAAAGTTGTAGCTTCAAAACTGATAGAGGCCTCCAGTTCGGGAAAACACATTTTTTTGGAGAAAAAGTGCATTCCTTTTACTCCACCTTGACCGTAAATTGGGTCACAACGATCTTGCCCCCGGCGTTGAATTCGCCGAACAAGTGATACACACCCGCAGTTGGGAAAGTAAAATCCGCTGCCTCGATATCCGGACCGAAATTATTGGGAAGTAAGAGGTGTGAAGCATGGATGCTCTCACCCAATAGCTTGCCGGTGAACGAAACCGGAAGGAGCCCGTGAATGTGGAGAAATCCCATAAGATCATCGCGAATGATACTGATATGCATGGGAACCGCAAGGTACGGGTTCATCTCAGTAAATGGCTTACCATTCTTTTCGATGTGGTAATCGAGAGTCGCAGATGCGCCCGCCTTGAGTCTCGACGGCGATGTCTTGAGCGTCACGTCATAGCCATCGATATTTTCTTGCAACGAAAAAGATTCTCTCGCAGGGGTGCTCGTCATGCTGGATGACCCAACGTTGAGGTAAAACTGATCGGAAAAAATATAGGCTCTTTCGGAGTAGTCCACAGAGACCAGATATTCCCCCGGCTTAGGAAAAGTGTAGCGCGTAGAGAACTCGGCAGTTTTGAGCATTTCAGGAGTTATTGGCCCAAGATCTTCCGCGTGGATATGCGCGAAGACGGAGAAATCCTTGCTCGCAATAACCACATGCATAATGCGATTGTGATCGAGAACAAGATCCTGGACGGGATTCCCCTGGTAATCGCGCAATGTAAAGGTAAGCGTTGTCGGAACATTGGGTACGAGAGTTGCCGGGGTCGTTGCCAGTTGAGCTCTGGCCCGCGCAGGTCGAACAAAGTAAGAGAATTCCCGAGGGTCCACGAAATGAAATTGGCCAAGCCCGAGACCCACCATGCACCCGGGCAGAGCGAGATCGGACGTCGCCTCTCCCGCACGTTCGGGAACGCTTTCATGCCAAACGTTCATAATATTTGTTTGCTCGCAAGCCTGCTGAAATGGACTTTCCAGTTCGCCGGAAGACGCTGCGGGAAATCCTCCACTTACATAAATTATGATGCCGATAAGTATCACTGGAGGAATCCAGGCGCCTCGCCGCACGAAGGTCAACGACGCGCTTGCCGTGTGCATATCGGATTCGTCGAGCACATGTTGATTCAATTTTGAGCTCTGCTGATACAGGATCACGGATGTGGTGAGGATGAGGAGCGCGATGAATAGATGAATTTCTTCAAAACTTCCGAACGTTCTATCCACTGAATGCGCGTCGCTCTCCTTTATTTCCTGCGGATAATTTACATTGAAGGACGCAGTAGCATCGTAGGCTCCCGCTCTTTGGGCCGCTACATTGACTGTCCAGATTCCCGGTGGAGTAAGTAAGTTTTTCGCGAATACGTAACCTCCGTCAAATCTTTGCTCGAGCGGTAGCAACAATCGGGCCGACACCCGCCGCCTGGTTCGTAAGAGTGACGACCATATTTTTTATATTGGCGCCGTTCTTCGTTACAGGGTCCTCGGCGACCACCAGGAATTTGCCGCTTTCGGAAGGCTGCTCGGTAAGCGAAAGCGATAATCCCTGGCTCACGGCATTCCGCACGAAACTATAATGGGGAGCAAGCGGAGGCGTGGTGATGATCAGCAGCGAGGTAGCCGCCAGAATGGCGATGCCGGTTACCATCTCCGCCGGCAGCGTGAAGCCGAGCCACGAGAAGATGCGAAGCAGCTGTGTCTCATCTCTTTTCCGGATAGCCTCCACGATTTTGGGCTCGCAGTACAATTGGGCAAACAAACGTGCCAGAAGCAGAACCGCTGCAAGCGCCGACAGCACGGCGAATCGTTTCCCCCAGTCCGTCGTCAGCACGTAAGAGAAACTTTTTAGATGGAGCCAAACGACATAGACTCCTGTCACGCCCGCAATGCCGAACGCGACGCTCGCGATTCTCGAAAATGTGGTGAGCGCGAAGGCTGCCACCCTCGCGTTTCGAGAGTTTCCGATGAGCGGTGAGAGAAGCACAACCAGCGCAATAATGCCGCCGATCCACACGTCCTTAAAAAGCAGGTGGACGAAGTTCATCAGCACGCCGAACGCAGGCGCGAAGGTGGAAGCGGCGGCGTGACTAACGCGCGCGCGTGAGAGATCGATCAGCATGAGAACCACGAAGAACGCATATTCGATATTCGAGGTCCGTTCAGCCGACAAAAATCGTTTCTGCTTAACTAGAAAAGCAATCAATAGAAAGGCCGCACCAAGCATGCGATATACGGTGTATAAGGCCGAGGTGGTCGTGATGAAGGAGCCCCAGGCTGCCTGGAAAGTTGTTTCCTGAAGAGAAGCGAGATCGTTCGCTTTATAGATGAGGTAGGCGATGCCGCCAACCAGCGCCAGAATACTTCCGAGGACAAAGAGAAATTGAAATCTGCGAACAAACTCAGGCTCATCGGATTTTACCTCGGGGAAATACTTCCGCATCGGCCGCCAGATCAGTGCGAACACAATGAGTGCGCCTAAAATTAACGCGCCTCCGATAAGTTCGACGGCCAGGGTCAGGGCTTCGGGCACGCTGGAGCTATGAACCGTCTGAAATCCGGCAGATTCCGTGGTGGCGCTGGGCCTTTCATTCCCCACCGAGAAGACATACGCACCTTTCGTGAAGTGGCCGTCATCCGAAGAAATAACTTCCCACGAAACCGTGTAGCTGCCCGTGCCCATGTCCTTCAATCCCACGCGGTAGACTCTGGGATCCGCCGGGTCAGGTCCGGAATTGGAGAGATCGGCGCGCGAACCATCCGGTGCGAGGACGATAATGCTGGAGGCGCGAGGCTCCACGCGTTCGCTGAAATGGATTTGCACTTCCGCCGGCGCCTTGCGAAAGCACCGACGATGCGGCCGGAACATATTGGATTGGCGTCGCGTGCGCGAATGCGAGTTCGGGTAGTATTGAAATGAGGATTGAGAAACAGAATGCGCTTAAGAATTTAAGGAATCTCGTATGCATAACATCATTCGAAACTTGCGAAGGATGACTAAAATCAATTCACCCAAGAGCAAAGGAATTCATCCAGCTACGTTAACTCGTTCCTCGCCTGCGTGCTCCCCAAAAGCCGCCCAAGAATCCCAGGATAATGCTCGCGAATAGTGCGGCAATGTACAGTGCTCTGGTATTGCCCTTGGGTCCCGAAATCGTAAGCGGAAACGATGCGGTTGCAAGATCTTGCCGCTCGCGTTTGCTATCGAAGAAGGTTACTTTCAAAGTGTAATTGCCGCTTTCCGGAAAAGTGTAATAGAGAAACGTCATTGGTTCTTCCGTA
Source organism: uncultured Acidobacteriota bacterium (assembly GCA_963786215.1). GTDB lineage: Bacteria > Acidobacteriota > Terriglobia > Acidiferrales > UBA7541 > Palsa-360. Next base: position 13,661 of record CAWAYK010000016.1, on the reverse strand, counting down.
ATGAGGTCGCAGTTCACCATCGATTTTCCGTTGCGGCTGATGTCGATGCCCACACTCGTGGCCAGTGAAACCGGCTCTCGCGTGTTGCTTTGCAAAAGACCGAAGTCAAACTCGATGGGTTGTCCCGCCACGGGCGTTGCAGATTGATCCGTTCCAATATCGACAATCAAATCGCCAACGACTTTTTCGAGTCGTTCTCCGCCCAGGCCGTTTGCGAATGCGGCTTCCGCCAACATACAAGCCATGAAGAGAAAAATAATGCGCTTCAACGGTGAAACACCTACTTTCTTTTCAATGCTATTCCTGCAACCGCAAGTCCCAAGAGACCGCTTACGATCCCGGCGATGCTTAAAGTTTGCGCCGTAGCCGCCTGTTTGCCCGCAGCCTGATTACCAGCCGTTAGACTTTGCACAGCCTGGTTCAATTCATATGAAGACAGCGACGGTTCGGGAAAACCCAGAGTTCTTTTGGAAGCTGGGCAGCCAAACGCACCGACTTTACGAAGCCGGGTAATCGAGTCGGAAACCTTCACAGGAGAATTATCTTCCGCTGACTCCGAAACTTCACCGGTGACGCAAGTGAATGTGAGATCGACCGAATTGCTATCGATGGTCCCGACTATGCGGTAGCTATAGGTCGTTTGCACCGTGGGAATGAAGTTTGCGGCGTAAGACCCGGGAGTATTGTACGAAGGATCGAAGGGGAGCGTTTCCTTTTTATCGCCCGCAACAAGCTCCACTTTTAGCGTTCGATCGAGTCCGGTAACAGGCGTGCCTTTGCCCGCCGCGCTGCCCGCGACACCGCCTACGGGTCCGGAGAGTTGCGATACGCGCAGGTCAACCCCGGAAATGTTGTCCACGATGAAGGGTTCGTTCAGCGAACCCACGGTCAGGAGATAATACTTGTCGCCAATCTTAAAAGTGTCGCGTTCGTGCGCCGCGGCGAATGGCGCAAAGGTAAGCAAGGCAACAGCAAATACGGCCCAACGCAAAATTGAAAAATGTTCTTTCATAATGATTTGGAAATTGTGAAAATGAACAGCGAATTGAAGATTATTGTGTGACGACAATAAGTTTAAGCCGGGATGAAATTTGCAATTGTCTAATTGGAATTCCCGGGTTGGCCTCATTTCCGGAGCATCGTACGACTCCCACCTGCTTAGCACAACGATTTTATCAGCAGCAACATGATCGGAAAATTCGCTGCGTCTCGATTTTGTCCACCTGAGGAACGATGCTTGCTGCGATGCACTCGATTTCTCTGACACTGTTTCAGCCTCCCCCGCTCGCGCGGCATTTGTAAGATCGATCACGCAGCTGCCTGTTGCTCGACTGACTTGTCGATCAAGATATCCGACAAATTACACTCGTCGCTATCTTCGTCTTTCGACCAGGCAAGCCGCCGCCAGCCACAGAAGTGAGAACCGCCGCAACTCTGGAAAAATAAATTGCCGAGAAAAATCGCGTTTTGAATCTTGGGGTGCTCGATTCGCGACCAAAGATACCATCCATTGGTTTGTTCCGTGTGGCCGTTCGACAATTTTCCGCACGCACTGGATCACTATGGGGATTTATACTCCCGTCCTTGGTTCCTTCAACGCGCTTTCTGACGGCTACATAATAAATACCCTCTGCAGCGTCGAAAGCGCCGTTATCCGGATCCCTGCCTGGGGCATCCTTCCCGCCTGTCAGCACAATCGTCGTGACCACTTCGAACGTATCTCCATCAATCGCCACCACGGTGTTGTCGCCGAGATCCACCCAAAGTTTGTTCGAAGCTGGATCGAAGAATGCTTTTCGCGGATTTCCACCTACCTGGGTTTCGTGGATCACCTTCCCGGCCTTCATATCGACGACGACAATCTTTTTATTGTTTTCCGCGGAGAGAAACAGATGTTGTTTTTTCAAATCGTAGGTGAGGTTATCCATATAGCCTTCGGTGGGTATCGGGATCGTCTCCCTCAGCCTCATGAGGCCCGACATGTGCTCCATGGGCGCCTGACGGTTCACGTACTCATCCGTCTTTTGCTGCGCACCCAGCTTCGAAACGAAGACCGTGCAGAAAGCTAAAATGACTGCAGCGCAGATTCTTCAATCGCATTTACGATTCTCCCTTTTGATTTGCAATCTGGTCACACGGATGAGGCGACGGCGCAATCGCGTCGTGTCACATCAATCGAGCAACTAGCTGATTATCGTCCAAAAAAAAACGAAGAAAGATGCCTTCCCCGCACCGGTGCTCCATTTCATTCAAGAGGTCGGCGCGGGCCGATCTTGCGGGCAGGCCGATTCGGGTACATCGCGTCAATTCGCATTTGCCTCTACAGCACCTCACTAAAGGTTTTTGAGAAAGAACTCAGTGATTCGCTTGAAAAGCTCGACGCGTGCAGGCGAGTCACCGATGGAATGGCCTCGCCCAGGAAAAATCATCACTTCGGCGGGATAGCTCCCGTGAGAGATAAGCTCGTTGAGCACTTCCGAGGTATTCGCGAAGTGTACGTTGTCATCGCCTGTGCCGTGCGCCAGCATTAGTTTGCCTTTCAGACTAGAAATCTGATTCACCGGAGAAGAATTCTTGTAATTTTCGGAATCGTCCTGAGGGCGTCCCATGTAGCGTTCGGTATAAATGGTGTCATACAGGCGCCAATCACTCACCGGCGCGACCGCGACTCCGGCCTTGAAAACATCCGGTGCATTGGCCATCCCTTCCAGAGTCATGTATGCGCCGAAGCTCCAACCCCAAATCCCGATGCGCGAGGCATCGACATACACTAGGGATTTCAGATAGTTGACCCCGGTCAGTTGGTCCTGCAGTTCGATTTTTCCAAGCTGGTGATATGTAGCGGTCTCAAATGCGTGGCCGCGGTTATACGATCCTCGATTATCTAGCCGGAAGATGATGTAGCCTTTCTCGGCCATCATCTCGAGCCACAGAAAATTGCGGCCTTCCCAGGCGTTTCTTACATTTTGGACTTGGGGACCGCCATATACATCGATCAGAACGGGATATTTTCGGGATGGGTTGAAATCCGGCGGCTTGATCATCATTGCAAAAAGCTTCGTGCCGTCTTGCGCGGAAATGTTTAGGAATTCAGGGGATGTGAGACGATATTTGGCCAACTCGGGAAGAATTTTTGCGTCATTCAATTCGACGGTTGTTCCATTCGCCCGATGCAGACTTTGACGAGAAGGAGTCATCTCATCGGAGTAGGTGTCCTCGAACCCGGAATGATCTGGAGCGAACAATACATGGTGCGTGCCAGGCTCGTGTGTAATTCGCGTGATGCTCTTTCCATGCAGGGAAAACCTATAAAGTTGCGTATCCAGCACATCATCTTTGTTCGATAGGAAGTAAATTTCACCATGAGGTTCGTCAACTTCCGGATGCTTCACTGCGCTGGGACCGAACCCGCTCGTGCCAGTGATCCCCCAGTTTCCGCTTGTCAACTGGTCGAGTTGCTTGCCTGACAAATCGTAAAGGTAGAAGTGGCGAAATCCGCTTCGTTCGCTGGACCACAAGAACCGCTTGTCGTCCGAGAAGAAGTAAAGGTCATCGCTGATGTTGATCCAATATTTGTCAGTCTCCGTCAGGATGATTTGCGATGCCCCGGTTGGCGCGTCGCAGAAAAGAAGATCGAGATGATTTTGAGCGCGGTTGAAACGCTCAATCGCAACGCGCCCGCTATCGTGAAGCCAAACAACCCGTGCAACGTAGACGTCGGTATCGGCGCCTGTGTCCATCCATTTTGTCTGGCTTGTCGCGTCGCCCGCTACCGCTGACACCCCAACCCGCACGATTGGATTCGGCCCCCCAGCCTCGGGGAAGCGCGTGAATTCCAGCGCGCCCGCTGGTGAACTCATATCCATAATTGGATAGCGGTTGACGGGCCGCTCGTCCATTTCCAGGAACGCAATCTTCGACGAATCCGGCGACCACCAGTAGGCGGTCGTCAAATCGAGTTCCTCGGGGTAGACCCAGTCGAGCTTCCCTTTGAGAACTTCTTCGCTGCCGCCAGCGGTAACCGCCCTCTGTTCGCCGTTGGCGACGTTCACGATCCAAACGTTCCAGTCGCGCACGAAGCTTACCCACTTACCGTCGGGTGAAAACTTTGGATCCTCGATCTGCTTCTCACCGCTGACAAGTGGCTTTGGCGCCATCGTTTTGAGATTCAACAACACAAGATTCGTGCTGCCCGTGAAAAGGAGGGAATCGCCGGTGGGAGCCCAAAAATAACTTGCGGGTTCGATGCGGCCAAGCCCCGTTCCCTGGGTCGTCTTCGTTTTTTGCGGCTGCGTAATCGCCTTAAGTGTTTCCGATGTCACCAGAATCTTGCGTGCACCGGTCGCGGCGTCTATCATCCAAAGTTCAGTCCCTGCAATGCTTCCTTGCGTTCTGCTTACGAGATACGAAATGTATTTCGAATCGGGGCTCCATTCAACGCCCGCCGTAGGGCTGCCACTTAAGCTTGGTTCACCATAGATTCGCTCGACGGTGAGGTCACGTGTTCGATTCGTTTGCGCGGATTCTGATTGTCCGGAGCTTTCAGTGCCAGCAAGAACGCCTCGGCTACAGAGCACCAATGAAATCGCGATCTTGAGGACGCACGAACGCGCGGCAAATGACCGTCGCCGACTACTCATTGTGTGGACTGCATAACGCACTTTTCCTCCAAGCAAGATTCAAAGATTGATTCCCGCTCACCAGGCCAGAATCGTCATTCCGGCGCTGGCCCGCGAATAATTTGAACAAATCCATCGGGACGAATCCATTTCTCAAATGCAACGCGGACTTGATCCGCGGTCATCGAGAAATATTGCTTCGCGGCACGCGATGGTTCGTCGAGCGGCAGACCGATCTGGGCGCGGGCGAGCAGTCCTCCGGCGACTCCATCTTCGCTGGATTCCGCAAGCGGAATCTGCCGCAGCAGCAGCGCCTTTGCCTGCTGCAGTTCCGCTGGCGTGACATTTTCCTTTTGCATGGAAACTAAATCGCGCTGAATTAATTCCCTGGCCTTGGAAACATTTTTCGGATCGCAGGCATAGGTAACGGTATAAATCGTTCTGGTTTTCTGCGCATTCAGGCGCACGTCCACAGTGTACACATAGCCGTTCACCTGCCTCAGATCATGATAAAGACGCGTGGCGTAGAAGCCTCCGCCCAGAACGTGATTGGCAAGCTGTAGCGGATAGTAATCGGGATCGAATCGTGTCATGTCGACCATTTCCGAAAGGTTCACCGAGTCTTGCAATTCGCTCGGGATCGGGAACATTCGTGCGCTGATGACTTGTTCGGCGGCACGCGGGAAGATCGACTTCGGGCTTGGGGCCAGACTGCCTTCCATGTTCCGAACCATTTCTCGATCACGGTCTTCGCTTCTTCCGGTGTGACGTCGCCGATCACCACCATCGTTGTGAGATCCGGCCGCACTGCCTTGGCGTAATATTCCTTCACGTCATCGAGAGTCAATGAGGAAACCGTTTGCGGAGTCGTTTCTCGAAGTGCAGGATCGCCGGCCGGAAGCAACGCCGCATTGAGAGCACGCCCTGCGCGATATCCAGGGCTCTTCATTCTGCCGGCAACGAATTGCGCGGTTTCCGGCTTGATCACATCGAATGCTTCGCTGGGGAGCGCGGGATTCAGCTCGTTGTCCGCCAGCAATTGAACGCCTCGAGAGAAATCCTGCTTCAAGACCTGCAGGGAGAAATTAAAACCGGCGGATTCGTCGGCGGCAATATCATCGAGCGCCTTCTGAAACGCCAGCCGGTCCAGATTCTTTGTGCCGTAGGAAAATAAGTTATCCAGCACGTCGCTGACGCCGTCCTTGCCGGGAGCGGTCTCGAGTTGAGGATCGTGGCGAATCCTCGCCGAGCACTGTGATCGTCGGAGTAACTTTCAGAGTTCTCACAATCAGATGGATGCCATTGGACAATGTCATATCGGCGGCAGGAGTCGGAGCGGGTGGCAACTCGACAGTCAACAGTCGAGATCCGCCCAGGAAGGCAAGTCCACCGGCTTCGTGGGAGCGGATGTCAACTGTTCGCCGCCTCCAAATCCTTTGGAAGCCACAGCCTCGCCGGAGGGCACTGGTTTCAATTCCGCTGTAATCGAGTTTTGATCCACAAGAAATTGTTTTGCCACCCGATTCACATCCGCCAGCGTGACCCGTTTCATCGCCTCGACATCTTCGTCGGGAGAGTTGCGTCCCTCTGCGGCCAGCGCGTTGGACCATTCCTCGGCCAGGCCGGGAATGGAATTGCGCCGAAATTCTGCGCCTGAAATTTCTCGCCGCTTGGCAGCTTCTACCAGTTCCGCGGGCACGCCATTGGCGGCGTAATCCGACAGAATTTTGCGCATCTCCGCGATCACAGGCGCGGCATTCCCATCAGCAGGCAAAACCGCGGCGGAATAAGCAACGCTGGCCTTTGTATATGTCTCCGCAAATCCGAATTCGGTTTGCAGCGCTTTTCCCTGCGGCACCAGTTCAAATAAATTCCCGCGCTGGCTCGAGAGAACGTCGCCCAAAATTTGCGACGGCTGCGAAATCCGGACTGTCGGTTCCGGGCATCCGATAGGCGACGAACGCCAGAAGATAAGGAAGATTGCTATCGAGAGTGAAAGACTCCTGCTTTCACGGGTTGCAGCTTGACTTCAGGACGCGGGGGCAACGTTTTCTTCGGGATGTTTCCGTAGAACTCCTTGACCTTCGCCAGCACCGCACTCGGGTCCACATCGCCGGCGATCACGAGTATCGCGTTGTTGGGAGCATACCATTTCTTGTAAAAGTCCTTGAGCATCTCTCCGGTGGTCGCGTCAAATGAATCCTTCGTCCCCAGAGGGATCGTGGCTATAGACCGTGCCGGAAAACATATCTTCATTTAAACGCGTCATGAACTTGTAAGTCGGATTCGATAAATCACGAGCCACTTCCTGCTCGATGGCTGGCTTCTCCTGGTCCCATTCGCTCTGAGCGTCCTGAATGTCGCGCATGCAATCCGCGTCCACTCGCAGGGCGATGTCGAGATCCGCGGCAGGAACCGTGGAAAAATATTGCGTGATGTTCTGCTGCGTGTCGGCATTGCCATCGCCGCCCAGTTGGGCAAAGATCGCGGAAGTCTGGTCGGCCGATACCGAGGAACATCCTCGAAACGCCATGTGTTCCTGCGCATGCGCCATGCCGGGAAATCCGTTCGGAGTTTCGTTGCCACCGACAAGATAATTTTGCTCCACAGTGACAACGGGTGCGAGCGGATCGCGAACGATCACTACGCGTAATCCGTTATCGAGCGTCGCGCGAGTCACTTCGGTGTTCCCCACCGGCTTGTCTTGCGCGAACAGCAAAGACACTGCAATAAATATTGTCGCAAATACTTTAATCGTCGAAGACACCTGTATTCCTCCAGCAGTCAGCCCTTTGGACTGACAAATCTTGATCTCACGATCGGCATGGCTCGCTCGGTGTGCGATCTCGAGCGGGCTTGTGAAACCGACCGGCAAATCACACTCACTCATTTTTCGACGCTCCGTGGCTGCAGCATGTTGCACAATTTCTGCATAGTCGCCGATTCAGCCAATGAGATCCTGCAACCATTATTGCTCCGGACGCCGGCAGATAGTGCATTGTGGCAGAACCTTTCAACAGGCAGATTGCCGTCATAATGGCAAGAATGCCGGCAACCGCGACACCCACGGGCAGGCAGCTCCCGTGTAGTGCAATGCCCCCTCGGTGTGCTCGAAGGGCGATAACCGCGGCTATGACTACCATGGTCCAGTCAACCCATGCCGAATCGAGCCATGCTAGCCCCAAAGCAGGCAGCGCCATCAGCATCAACGGCAGGGCGGCACAGTGCACCGCGCACGCAATCGAAGCTGTCATCCCAGCTCGATCTAAAACCTCTGTTGACTTTGCTTCACTGAGTTCCATTCTCTCCCTTTCCTCTGTCGATTTATGTCCAGCCAAATATTGAAAAGCCATTTTCACTGCACACGAAAAACGAAAGTGCGCCACACTCCCCGTCAGCCAGACGATCAGATCTCGCGTGTCATCGTGGAAGTGGGCATATGGCGTCGTCTCCGTATGCCGAAAGCTGTTCGGAATCACGATGGAAAATCATCACTCGCCGCCGCTCGTCTCAATTTCCGAATCGCAAGATTCGAGCGCTATTGGCAACCACGCCGAAGACTGCCAGACTCTGAGCCAATGCCCCCGCGAGCGGGTCCAGAATTCCTCGTGCTGCCAGCGCAATGAGCACCACCGAGAGCCCAAACGCAAGCCATACATTCTGGCCGATGATGCGGCGCGTGGTGTCGGCCAGGCCGATGAGCTTAGTAAGCCGCCCAAGATCCGTCCCCAGAAGCGCAACGTCGGCCCCGCCGAGAGCAACTTCGTTGAGTTCGGCGCCGATGGCTACACCCACGTCCGCTCCGCCGAGGGCGGGCGCGTCGTTCACACCATCTCCCACCATCATTACGGTGCGTCCAGCTGCCTGCTCAGCTCGGACCATATCGAGTTTTTGAGCAGGAAGGACTTCGGCGACAACTTCGTCCATGCCGAGGATCTCGCCCACTTCTCTAGCCGCCGCCGCTCGATCTCCCGTAAGTAGCACCAGGCGATTGATTCCTAAGGCTCTCATGGCGTCAAGCGCTTCGCGCGCTTCTGCACGTGGCTTATCGCGAAGCATAAAGCGGCCAAGGCATCGCCCGCCATAGGCTACCCAAACCTGCGATATGTCTTCGTCGGCTTTCGTTCCGACGTTTATGCCTAGCTCCTCGAGCAGGACCCGGCGTCCCAGAACCGCTTCCTGACCATCGACTTTGGCGACTACCCCTAGCCCTGGCCTTTCCTGGAGATCCTTAGGAGGCGAACTGGCGATTCCGCGGGCAAGCGCTTCCGCCACAACTGCACGCGAAACAGGATGCAGGGAACCAAATCCACATGCAGCAGCTACCGCGAGCAGCCTCTCCTCAGATTCGCCCTTTGCGGGTTGGATATGGGTGACAGCAGGCGCACCGACCGTAACAGTCCCAGTCTTGTCGAGAATCAACGTGTCAACGTCGGAAGCGCGCTCGAGGAAATCCGCGCTCTTAATAAGGATTCGAAGCCGCGTCGCCACGGTCATCGCAGCCACCACCGCAGCCGGACCAGCAACCACAAGCGCTGTCGGAGTCGCCACGAGCAGGACTCCTCGATACGGATTCCGGAGGAAACCCGAAGCGGGAGCCGGACGATCGGGCGTTCCAGGCAAAGCAACTTCGGTCCCAGAGCGATTTGATGGCGATCCCGAAGTAGAAACGGTTCCCATGAAAGTGTCCTTCTTAACAAAGAGCGGGATCAGTTATTTAAAAAACGATTTAGACCGAAAGATTCGGCCAACTAACCAACTTGTTAGCTTCTGGATTAAGTTAGGTGCGGAACAATTAGAGGGAGGGAGGGGCGCGGTCTTGAATCAGACTGGTACAAGCAAAAGAAACTAAGAAATTCTTGGAAGGAACAAGAGAAAGGCCTTCAAGCGCTGTAAAAATCAAGGTGATATTCGGAGTAGCGACCACGTGGGTTGCGCTATGCACGGCCATGCACATTGCGCAGTGAGACTCGTCAACCGATTTAGCATCGGTATGACCGTGGGCCAGCGCGATCGTCGAAACCACCAGAAAGGCCAGCGTCGCAAGGAGAACGATGGCTCGGCGAGCGAATCGATTGTAGGCGTTATCCATGCTCATTCACCCATCTTGCGGGCGTCAAGGACGCTTACTGCTTGCTCCTTGGATTGTCAAGGTAAATTGCTCCGGGCAGCAATGCCGATCTAAACCCGCACTCGTCACCTAAGTTCCCGATACGCCACGATGCTGACAGATTGCCATAATCTAAACTCTGGAATAATCGCGAATCCCACCGTTGTACTAGATCTGTTTCCGCTCGAAGAAAAAATCCAGACGTCGGAACATCTCGAGCTAATTTGAAATTTCCATAGTAAAGAAAGCGTAAGAAATTCGAGCGACGGCAATAAAACGCGACATGCAATACGTGCTGCAAACCGTATCCATGCTCACGATTTGTTTTTAAAATATTCTGGAATGGAGTAGAATCACCAAATGTCTCGCTTTGGAAGCTCATTCCTGGCGTTGTTTTTGTCGTTACTTATGGGTTCAGCCTCGGTTTCTGCTTCCGCTTGTGACCTTTCCTGCTCACTGCGCCAAGCACATTCTGTTTGTGATACCGCAAAAATGGTCTCACGAAATAATGACGGGCTGTCGATGTCTATGTCTCCTGATATGGACATGCACTCTGGCAAGAGCGAACTCATGATGGAAACTCACCTAGATATGGATGCCCCAAATCATACTATGTCGATGCCTTCCGGCATGGATATGGGCGCTGACCGCAGCAACAGCATGGTGGATTCTGAAACAAATCTGATTTCAAGCCCCGCTCATCCCATGTCCATGTCCCCGCAGCTAGGACTGGTCGAGGGATTCGTGCGTTCTGCGAACATTGGACGCGGATCGCGGGCTATGGTCGATCCTTCCGGCAACCTCGAGTCTTGCATGCATGAGCCATGCAGCCAGGTCTCAATGTCTAACTCCCCTCCAGCAGGAAATCACTCGCAGCCCGCTGGTCTACGTTGGATGTCCGCGTACAACGCAAGTCCAGTCAATGCCTCGACTAACTTTCAGTGGATACGACCGAAAAGACCTCCGATAAAACTTATTGCAATAGATCGCCTCACGACAACGCTTAGAATTTAGAACATACCTCCCAAAAAATCAGGCATCTCCGCGTGCTCGCGGTTCTCAAATTGTGAGAGTTCCGACACGCGTGTCTTGAAGTTCATTTATGCACAAGAGCCGATTCAAGGAGAGCGTCTTGAAAATATTTCTAAGTGCGTGGGTGTTACTTATTTTATTTCCAGTGTTGGCACTGGCTCAACAGGAGGTAGGAAATCAAGAATCAGATTGCATGCCGGGAATGACTATGCCAGGGTGTCCGGACCCTACCGCCCAGCAATCAGCGGGCATGCAGATGGGGAAGACAGGCTTAATGAGCATGCAAGGAATGCAGCCGCAAACATTTCTTCAGGCAATTGTTCACCATGCAAGTTCTGGCACAAGCGCAGAGCCGAACTCTACACCGGCTCCGATGCTCATGACCCAGAAAGGCGCATGGATGCTGATGTTTCACGCCAATGTTTTCGTCCTGGACGAACAGCAATCAAGTTCTCGTGGAGGGGACAAGTTCTTTTCGACAAACTGGTTCATGCCGATGGCACAACGCGAGTTGGGGCCCGGGGTTCTAACCGTGCGCACCATGCTGAGCCTTGAACCTGCGACAGTGACAGACCGCCGTTACCCTTTATTGTTTCAGCAAGGCGAAACCGCTTTTGGTGTTCCCATTGCGGACGGCCAGCATCCGCATGACTTCATTATGGAAGTGGCCGCACTCTACGATTTGAAGTTGGGCGAGAAAACTTTGCTGTCGTTCTATTTTGCTCCAATGGGCGACCCTGCAATCGGACCGACAGCGTATCCGCATCGCGCTTCAGCCTTTGAAAATCCAGTGGGAACACTCGGACATCACCAAGAGGATTCCACTCATATCGCAGACGATGTGGTCACACTCGGACTGACCTATCGAGACGTGCGGATTGAAGCTTCCGGTTTTCACGGTCGTGAACCGGATGAATTCCGGTGGGATATCGATCAGGGAAAAATCGATTCCTGGTCCACGCGCTGGACTGTTCAACCTGGAAAGAACTGGAGTGGTCAATATTCCTTTGCGCGTATTAAAAGCCCGGAAGCACTTTTCCCCACCGAAGATCAGGAGCGCATGACGGCATCCATCATGTACAACCGTCCATTTCTAAACGGAAACTGGGCGAATACTCTTCTTTGGGGTCGCACCAGATCTCTCCAGGACAGTTCAAAATTCAACAGCTATCTCTTTGAATCCACAGCGCGCTTCCATACTCGGAATTATGCCTGGACGCGCATTGAGAATGCTGAACGATCAAACGGACTGATCATCGGTGAGAATCCACTGCCCCCAGGTTTCACGGAAGAACCGATTGGGCATGTCCAGGCGTACACTTTTGGCTACGATCATGATTTTGACCTCATACCCCATCTTGCGTCCGCCTTAGGCGCCCAATTCACGACCTACGGTGTACCCGGAATATTGAAGCCAATTTATGGCTCGCATCCCCTTGGCGTCGCGATTTTCATTCGATTGCGGCCATTCTCAGGTCAAGAGAGATAAGCATGAAATTTCGGAAAATAACCTCGTTAATTTTATTAGTCGTTGTAATTGCTTTCATAGGTTATGGGATAGCTATGATCCGCCGGGGATTCAGCGCACGAGGGACTCCTTCGACGCTCGAAAAACTCGCGGCCACGACCGCACGCGAACTTGCTGTACCGTCCCATTACCGACAGCTACACAACCCATTTCCCGCATCAGATGAAAACATTCGGGTAGGCATGGACCATTTTTCTGATCATTGTGCGACATGCCATTCGAATGACGGAAGTGGCGACACTATGTTTGGCAAAGGCATGTACCCCAAGCCGCCAGATATGCGCCAAGCCGAAACGCAAAATAAGAGCGATGGTGAGCTGTACTACATCATAGAAAACGGGGTTCGATTGAGCGGAATGCCGGCATTCGGCGAAGAGCATGGGTCCGGTGCGGATGCTGACACTTGGAAACTGGTGCTTTTCTTACGCCACTTGCCAAACGTGACCGTCGATGAGTTGAAGAGAATGGAGAGTCTTAATCCCAAGACAGAAGAGGAACGGCAAGAGGAAAAACAGGAACAAGAATTTCTTCGCGGAGAAAATCCGCAGAACCAAGGCAATGAGTCTCATCATCACTAAGGAGAAAAGAACATGAAACTTAAACTTGTAATGCTGCTAGGTCTTGCGCTATTCGCCAGCATGGCATTCGCTCACGGGGATGAACAGCACGTTTTAGGGACGGTCACAAAGATTTCGGAAAATTCCATTACAGTTCAAACGACCAAGAATATGGACGTCGAGCTTATGATCACGTCCGACACGAAGTTCACGAAAGGCAGCGCATCTGCGACGCTCAAAGACTTACAAGTCGGCAATAGAGTTGTAATTCACGCGATGCCTATGAAAGGCGGTATGCTCATGGCTCATTCCGTCCAAATTAGCGATGTTAAGACGCCCTCAAAGTCTCTATGAACTGAGTGCTGAATCTTGTTGCGACCGAGAGTTGTCCAATTTCGCAGGCCAGAGACCGCGCGCCTGTCGTAACTTGCCTGTTTGGATCTCTTCGCGTTCTTATAAGCCGTTGTAAAACCAATCCACGCTATGTGGTCCATGCATCGGCCACATGACGGGAGCGGCATTACGTACAGCAAAAGAAACGTGCAGACAGAATGGAGAGAGGTGCGGCATTCGGACTCTCAGGACCATTCGTGTTTTGAAAGTGCCCTCCTCCACTGCGCATCAGAGAAATCAGGCCTCTCTATTGGCTATTCTCTACATTTCGGAGGATTTCAAACCCATCCAGATGTGCATATATGGCCAATAATTCCGCCAAATCGCACTCTTTCAGCGGAGGAGTGCCGTACAGAAAGATTCTTGATGACTGGCTGGCGGAGGATGCAGTCGGATGCGAACTCTTCTCCGCTCCAATTCCC
>CAWAYK010000015.1:0-512778 GCA_963786215.1 uncultured Acidobacteriota bacterium | reverse complement strand
GCGGCGCTCTGGCGAAATTGCCTCTGCTGCAATTATCGGAGCGCCTGGGCCAGGAGGGAATCCGCCTGCACGAATTGGCGCGTGGAACTTTTTGCCGCTCGCTCATACTGATAAATCCCGAAATATCCTTCAAGGAAGAAATGGCGCTCGATTATGCCGTTACCGAACTGGAGCCGTTGTCTTTTTTGCTTGGCCGCCTGCTGGATCAGCTTTGCGCCCGACTAGAAGCGCGTTCCCTGGCCGCTTCTGTCTTTTGTATGCAATTTGATATACAGGACGCCACGGAAGAAGAGTTTCAAATCCAAAGAAAAACTTCGAACTCGGCAAATGATTTCAGGATTTACGAAAAGATACTGCGTTTACCTGTGCCTATGCGGGATTCCAAGACACTTCTGAAATTACTTCGCCTGCAGTTGCAATCCGATCCGCCCCACGGCTCGATCGTAAAAATTTTCCTCACTGCGGAACCAGCCCGGCCCCGTGCAAGTCAAAAAGGATTGTTTATTCCGAATTCTCCGGACCCGGAAAAGCTGGAGGTGACGATCGCCCGGCTCGCCGCATTGGTAGGAGATTCGAACGTGGGCTCGCCGCGGTTGATAAATACGCATCGCCCCGGAGAATTTCGAATGATGCCGTTTTTCCCCGCAACCGCGGAATCCATCCTTTCTCGCAAGTTCTGTTCGTCTGAACAAGTGCTCGCAGGCAGCGAGATCCATTCGCGCAAAATCCGCAATGCAATTGCCTTCCGGGCATTCAGACCCGAGATTTTGGCTCGTGTTGATTCGCAGGAAGGATGCCCCTGCCGGATTTATTTTCTCGGTATGTGCGGTGAGGTGATCGTAGCCTCAGGGCCCTGGCGAACCTCCGGCGACTGGTGGGAAGAACGCGGATGGCAGCAAGATGAATGGGACATCGAAATTGATTTCAATCCTTCCACTAATAAACATGCTTCTCGATCGGTAATGCAAAACGGGCTTTACAGAATTTATTACGACTGGACGCGCCGCCGCTGGTTGGTGCGCGGCCGGTATGACTAATGTATATAGAGCTTCACACACGGTCGGCATTCAGTTTTCTCGAAGGTGCATCGCTGCCAGAGGAATTAGCCGCGACCTGCTCGGAACACGGGATGGAGGCCATGGCGCTGCTTGATCGCGACGGAGTTTATGGCGCACCGCGGTTTTATCTGGCCGCGAAGAATACTTCGATTCGGGCGCATATTGGCGCGGAAGTTACTTCGGCAGAGGGATGGCGTTACCCGTTACTGGTTACATCACAGGCCGGATATCAGAATCTTTGTCGGCTTATTTCAAAAATGAAATTGAGGGCCCCAAAGGGCAAAGGCGCAGTTTCGTTTCCAGAGGTTGCCGAACGAGCGGAAGGTCTCATCTGCTTGACCGGCGGGGTGGAAGGGCCACTCGCGCATGCCCTGGCGCAGGGCGGAATTGAAAACGGAATCGCATGTGTACAGAAATTATCCGATCTGTTCGGCAGAAAGAATGTTTATTTGGAATTGCAGCGCCACTTATACCGCGAAGAAGAAGCGCGCAATCAGGCCGCCGTCGAGATCGCAAGAAAAATGGATTTACCTTTGTTGGCAACCAACGGTGTTTGTTATGCCCGGCCGCAAAGACGGGAAGCACTCGATGTCTTTACCTGTATTCGCCATCAGAAGACTCTTGCAACCGCAGGCCGGCATTTGTCTCCCAATTCCGAGCGTCATTTGAAAAGTCCCGCAAAAATGAAGCGTTTGTTTTCTGATCTTTACGAAGCGATTGCGAACACGGAAGAGCTTTCCTCACGCCTGCAATTCAACTTAAAAGATTTGGGATATAAATTTCCAACATATCCGGTTCCCAATGGCCAATCGCAAATACAATTTTTGCGCGAACGCTGCCGGGAAGGAGTGATCCAGCGTTATGGACTGAACAATGAACGGGCGCGACTCCAAATTGAACGCGAATTAACCCTCATTGAGAAGCTGGATCTTGCAGGCTATTTCTTGATCGTCTGGGACGTTGTGCGTTTCTGCCGCGAACAGAACATTTTGGTGCAAGGCCGGGGGTCCGCCGCCAACAGCGCAGTCTGTTATGCGCTGGGCATTACCGCCGTCGATCCCGTAGGAATGGACCTGCTCTTTGAAAGGTTTCTTTCCGAGGAACGTGGAGAATGGCCGGATATCGATCTGGATTTACCGAGTGGAGACCAAAGAGAGCGCGCCATTCAATATGTCTATGAACGCTACGGCAAATTAGGCGCGGCCATGACTGCCAATGTGATCACATATCGTGGACGTTTGGCAGCTCGTGAGATTGGAAAGGTTTTATCATTCGATGCGGAAACCATTAGCCGCCTGACAAAGCTCGTGAGCGCGTGGGAATATAAAGATGCGAATGACACCCTGACCCATCATTTTCGCGATGCAGGTTTTGATTTAAATCATCCACAGATTCGTAAATTCATTGATCTCTGCCTCGAAGTGCAAGATTTACCACGTCACCTGGGCCAACATTCCGGTGGACTCGTGGTGTGCCAAGGTCAACTCGATTCGGTTGTACCGCTCGAACCGGCAACCATGCCCGGGCGTGTCGTCGTGCAATGGGATAAGGACGATTGCGCCGCCATGGGCATCGTGAAAGTAGATCTCCTGGGACTCGGCATGATGGCTGTACTTGAAGAATCTCTGCAAATCATCCACAACAAATATGGCGAAGAAATTGATTTAGGGCGCTTGCCCGCCGACGATCCGGTGGTATATGACGCATTGCAAAAAGCCGACACAGTCGGAATGTTTCAGATCGAAAGCCGGGCGCAGATGTCCTGCTTGCCGCGCCTGATGCCAAAATGTTTTTACGATATTGTGGTACAGGTGGCCATTATTCGGCCCGGACCGATCGTCGGGCAAATGGTGAATCCTTATTTGAAACGCCGCCAGGGCCGCGAACCGGTGGATTATCTGCATCCTTCTCTCGAACCTGTGCTGAAGCGTACTTTGGGTGTGCCACTGTTCCAGGAACAACTCCTGCGCATGGCGATGATTGCCGCCGGATTTACAGGTGGGCAAGCGGAAGACCTGCGCCGTGCGTTTGGCTTTAAGCGTTCCGAGGTGCGCATGAAGGACATAGAGCAGAAACTTCGAACCGGAATGCAACGAAAGGGAATTGCGCCGGAAATACAGGACAAGATCGTTCAGTCGATCACTTCATTCGCGCTGTACGGATTTCCCGAATCCCATGCCGCTAGTTTTGCACTGATTGCTTACGCAAGCGCCTACTTGAAATGTCATTACCTTGCGGCGTTCACCGCCGCCATGCTGAACAATCAGCCGATGGGATTCTATCAGCCCTCCACGCTCGTAAAAGATGCTCAGCGGCACGGGCTGAAAGTCCGGCCCGTTGACGTTACATGTTCGGATTGGCTATGCACGCTTGAACAAAATGGAGACGGTTTTGCCATGAGGCTTGGCATGCGCAGCGTGAGGGGCTTGCGCTCCGAGATTGCGCATGCGATTGTCCGCGAGCGTGAGATCCGTCCTTTCACTTCCATAGATGACCTCAAGCTGCGCATCCCGGAGATTCAGAAATCCGAACTGGCTACGATCGCACAAATCGGAGCCCTGAATTTCATTTCGCGCAAGCATGACTCGCATCGCAGAGAGGCTTTATGGCAGGTGGAACGCGTCGCGACACCCGCGGGGCCTTTGCTTGAAGCTGTGGAATTATCTAAAGAATGCGCTCAGGAAATGCCTGTCAGCGAACAGGAACATGCGCTCTCTACAATTTCGCCTCTTCAACCAATGACCGCGGAGGAAAGACTGATCGCCGACTTTAATGGAACGGGCATGACTGTGGGTCCGCATCCCATGAAATACTACCGTCAAATGTTGAGGAAACAGGGCGTCTATTGCGCCAGCGAGCTGGCACGTCTGCCAAATGGGATACAACTCCGCATCGCCGGAGCCGTAATTGCACGCCAGAGGCCGGGCACCGCAAAAGGATTTGTCTTTCTAAGCATGGAAGATGAAACAGGGATTGCCAATGCCATCATCACGCCGCAGATTTATGAAAAATTTCATCTCACCGTCGTTCATCAGCAATTTCTGCTGATTGAAGGAGAACTGCAAAATCAGGAGAACGTAATTTCTGTAAAAGCGGAAACGATTTGGCCCTTGTCCATCGCGCGGATCGAGACGAGCTCTCACGATTTCCACTAAAACCCATTACGCACCGCGTCACCTGCGCTTCATCAATTACAGTTCCTACAGCCACCTGCCCCTTTTGCCCCTCCTTGCACCAAAACCGCTCGTTTGGAATTCCTCCGATTGTCGAGTTTTCGCAGCTTCCGCTTCCTCCTGTGGAAAAACTTGCCATACTTCGCTCCGTCCGCATCGGTAACCGATTGTTATTTCTAGGAAACAATAGTGGGCAGGTGGGCCAGCCTTTGAGACGATTTTGAATTTCCGGGTAGCAGACCCTTCTCGTGTTTAGAGGGTCTGTGTCTTGACTTCCCTTCGCACCAGCGATTCAAATTTCTTCACCTGTAATTTCACCTGTAACGATTCCGTCTTAGCCGTATTTACCCGCACTTAGCCGCTTCAACGCCTTCTAAGCCTGGTCCGGACGGGCCTACCATTATTCTCAACCACTTAGAGAGTTTTCTTCGGAATCCCACAAAAACTTCACCTGTAAAGTGACGGGGGACGCTAGTGTGGGCCAGTTATCTCATTGTCCAAGCCGCAAGCAACAGTTGTAAGCTCAATATTTGAATGGGTGATACGATTGGTTGTCACTTTAGTCGTCGCTAATACTCAATCTCGTCGCGCAGCGTGGGACATTTTACAACTCTGCTAGATTTCGAACCGTACATTGGCACTGTTTCCACCACGTAGCGCAAAACCAATTCGCAAAATCCGCCCGTATCCACCGCAAGCGGATCTAGTAGAAGCCGAGGGATTCTAAGAATGGGGATTCTCAGCAAGCTTTTTGCCCGCCCCAAAAGTAGCGCCGAGAGGTCGAGCGGGACTATTGGTACTCCTACCGAGGCAAATGCGTTGGTTTCCACCATGCATTCGACAGACATCCGCGCCGCTCGCAGATTGCTTGAAGCGGGGGCGAACCCAAACGGTAGAGTTTTCCCCTTAGACCAGGACTTGCTTAATTATGCGGTCGGATTGTCACTGTCCGATTTTGTGGAGCTTCTTCTCCAGTTCGGTGCCGATCCAAACTCAGCGAACTCTATTGCGGGTTCTCCGCTGGGCCTCGCAGCTGGACATGGCGATGCAAAATCTGTGCAATTGCTCTTGGCCAAAGGGGCAAAGGTGAATTCGCAAGACGCCGATGGATGGACGCCGCTGATGTTTGGTTGCGGAGGGGAGCATCCTAGTGCCGAAGTTTGTATGCTACTCATCAAGCAAGGAGCCGATGTAAATGCGAGGGATAAAGGCGGCTGGACCAGCCTAATGAACGCAGCCAAGTACGGAAATCTATCAATCGTGGAGCTGCTCGTCTAGAGCGGAGCGGATTTCAAAATGGTTGACGGCGAGGGATGGACTGCCGCAAACGTTGCGGAAAAGATGCGTCACCAAGGCATTGTGAGTTACCTCAAGCGGAGATGAGAGAATTCCACGGCTGCTCTTTAGACGCTGCGGCTGGTTTGCGATCCCGCGCCCTCAGCATCATATCTTCGCGCTCTCTAATGAACCGGGGGTCTTGGGCCGCTGGGGAAATATCCGCATCCCAGTTGTCGTTCTGACGCCTCGGGCCGCCAACTGCTACATATCCATTGGCCTCAAGTTCCTTTATGCGGAGAAGTTCTCTATCGTTCATGAGAACAGCCTCTTGACCCAGCGTTCCGCCAGAGATTCTGCAAACGCAGACCAAATACACCCGATATTCAATCCAACGGCAAACATTAGCGACCGGCCTTTCGTTTCAGCCACCAGTCAAGAATGTCCCTCGGCTCAAATCTCCAGGACTTCCCTACTTTGAAGGGAGCCGGGAGCCTTCTCGCCTTGATCCAGTCGTAGACCGTTTCGTTGTTAATGGACAACTCTGCGCAGAGTTCCTCAACGGTCATTGGCCGTTCGTAAGCCGCCAATCTTTCTGCTAGAGTTGTCATGGCTCTGCTTAATACTCACAAAAACGGTTTCTGCGTTAATCAGCATTTTTTGACTTTACTTCTAGGAGAGACGCGGTATCGTTCGGGGTACCGGGTTACGGTTTCCGTAACCCGCAGCCGTCTAAACCCGGTAATCGCGGCTTTCGCTAGCGAGATTCGGGATGGCTAAAGAGTAGGAAAATCAGCGTTGTAGCGTTTTCATTGGGTTTTAAGGTTGTTGGGGTAGCCTTTCCCGGTATCGCTACCATATTAAGATTTCTTGAGTTATTCGGACGGTAATGTAACCGAAACCGACCTCAGCACGTCAATCAGTGCGGGGTCGGACCACTCCATCACAAACTGACAGGACAAATATGGCTATTTCTCATTCCTCGCAACAAAATGAATTGGAGCGCCAGCCGGATTCGCGCCCGCTGGGTGGCGAACCGAGCAGCCCGAAAAAGAGCGGCTGGATTTGGTTCCTGGCAATTATCGTCCTGGCTGGAGGCGCGTACTATTACTACAAATCGCGCCCGTCTTCCGAGAGTAAGGCCGCTCCCGCGCCCGGTGGCAGAGCCGCTTCCTTAGGTCCGGTATCCGTCGCTGTCTCCTCCGCACTCAAGCAAAACGTTCCCTATTATCTTTCGGGACTCGGATCGGTAACCGCATTTAACACGGTTACGGTGAAGAGCCGCGTCGATGGAGAACTGCAAAAAGTTAATTTTAAGGAAGGGCAGTTTGTACATGAGGGCGATCTTCTGGCTGAGATCGATCCCCGGCCATTTCAGGTGGCCCTGGAGCAAATGCAGGGGCAGCTATTCCGAGATCAGGCGCAGCTGAATAACGCGCGCGTCGATTTCAAGCGCTACGATCAATTGGCGAAAGAAGGCGTCATCGCTTCGCAGCAAGTGGACACGCAAAATGCCACGGTGGGGCAGCTGGAAGGCGCGGTTCGCGCGGATCAGGCGCAAATTGACAACGAAAAATTGCAGCTGGTTTATTGCAAGATTACGGCGCCGCTTACCGGGCGCGTAGGGCTAAGGCTCGTCGATCAGGGCAACATGATTCATGCGACGGATCCGAGCGGGTTGGTTGTGATCACGCAGGTGCAGCCCATCGCAGTACTATTCACCCTGCCGGAAGACAATCTTCAGGAAGTAATCCAGCACATGAAGAGTGGAGAGTTGGGAGTCGAGGCTTATAGCCGCGACGATCAAAGCAAGCTCGCAGGCGGCAAACTTGTGACCGTCGACAACCAGATCGATCCCACGACGGGTACCGTTCGATTCAAAGCGGCGTTTGCCAATCAGGATTTGTCTCTCTGGCCTAACCAATTCGTGAATATTCGCCTGATGCTCGCGACACGGCAGAATGCCATCGTCGTGCCGTTGGCTGCGATTCAGCGCGGGACGCAGGGTTCGTACGTTTACACCGTGAAGAGCGGCAAGGCGAACATGCAGCCCGTTAAGGTGGATTTGACGCAGGGGAATATTGCGCTGATCGCCTCAGGTGTTGCCGCCGGTGATCAGGTCGTGGTTGATGGACAGGAAAGATTACAGCAGGATACTCCGGTCGAAGTGCATAACGCTTCACCAGGCGGCCCTGCTGGCGCCGCACCTGCTCCCGCGGATCCCGCCAAAGGTTCCGATCACACGGGCGCAGGGAAAAACAAAAAGCAGGGAAAGCAGAGCTAATGAATCCGTCACGGCCATTTATTCTGCGCCCGATTGCGACTTCATTGCTCATGGCCGCGATTTTGCTCGCCGGGGCCGTGGCCTACCGGCAATTACCTGTTTCCGCGCTTCCTCAGGTTGACTATCCGACGATTCAGGTCCTTACGTTCTATCCTGGCGCGAGTCCTTCCGTAATGGCTTCGTCGGTGACGACGCCGCTTGAACGCCAATTCGGGCAGGTTCCCGGTCTGAATCAGATGACGTCCACGAGTTCATTCGGGGCGTCGCTCATAACGCTGCAATTTGTGCTGGATCTGAATATCGATGTAGCGGAGCAGCAGGTACAGGCCGCGATCAACGCCGCAACCACGTATCTTCCGAGCAATCTTCCGAACCCGCCAATTTATAGCAAGACGAACCCGGCGGACACTCCCGTGCTCACGCTGGCGCTGACTTCCGGTACTTTGCCCCTGACGAAGCTTGAGGACATGGCGGACACGGTTCTCTCGCAGAAGATTGCGCAGTTGCCCGGCGTTGGTTTGGTGAGTATCAGCGGCGGCCAGAAGCCTTCCGTGCGGATTCAGGCGAACCCGACGGCATTGGCGTCTTACGGCTTGAGTCTGGAAGATTTGCGCACGGCGCTGGCGCAGGCGAACGTTAACCAGGCCAAAGGAAATCTGGATAGTTCGCAGCAGGCGTTCACGATCTGGGCGAACGATCAGTTGATGACGGCGGAATCCTACAAGCCCATCGTGATTACGTATAAGAACGGCGCGCCTGTCCGCATCATGGACGTGGCGGACGTGATCGACAGCGCGGAGAACGTGAAACTCGCGGCCTGGGAAAATGACAGGCCAGCGGTGATCGTCAATATTCAACGGCAGCCGGGCGCAAACATCATCAACGTTGTGGACCGGATCAAACTATTGCTGCCTCAGTTGAAGGCGTCGCTGCCATCGTCAGTCAACCTTTCTATTCTGACGGATCGCACCACCACGATTCGCGCTTCTGTTTCAGACGTGCAATTTGAATTGATGCTGACCGTTGCGCTGGTTGTGCTTGTTATTTTCCTATTCTTGCGCAGTCTGGCGGCCACAGCTATTCCTAGCGTGGCTGTGCCGCTGTCGCTTGTCGGCACGTTTGGCGTGATGTATCTGCTGGGCTACAGTTTGGACAACTTGTCGCTTATGGCGCTCACGATTTCGACCGGGTTTGTGGTCGATGACGCGATCGTCATGATCGAAAATATTACCCGCTACATTGAAGAGGGTGAGCCGCCTCTGCAGGCCGCCCTCAAGGGTTCCGAGCAAATCGGATTCACGATTCTTTCGCTCACCGTCTCGCTGATTGCCGTGCTGATTCCGCTGCTCTTCATGCAGGACGTTGTGGGCCGGCTATTCCGTGAATTCGCAGTCACGCTGAGCGTTACGATTCTGGTTTCGGCCGTGGTGTCCCTGACGCTCACGCCGATGATGTGCTCGAAAATTTTGCGCCACCAAAAAGATGCCGATAAGAGCCTGTTCTATCGAGCCTCGGAAAACACGCTGAATTGGATTATCGAGCAATACGCCACAATCCTTCGTTTTGTTCTGAAGCATCAGCCGGCGACGTTGATCGTGACTGTTGGAACGCTGGCTCTGACTATCTTTTTGTTCTTCGTCGTGCCCAAGGGCTTTTTCCCGGTGCAAGATACGGGTGTTCTGCTGGGCATTTCGGAAGCGCCCGCTACCATTTCGTTTTTGGCGATGGCCGAGCGTCAGCAGGCGTTGACCAAAGTTATTTTGCAGGATCCTGACGTTGTAAGCCTTTCGTCCTTCATCGGTGTTGACGGCGTGAACATGCTGCCCAACAGCGGGCGCATTCAGATCAATTTGAAATCGCGCGAAGAGAGAAAGGACGATGGCGAAACCGTAATTCGCCGTCTGCAATCGAAGCTGATTGATGTGAAGGGAATTACGCTTTATCTGCAGCCCGTGCAGGACTTGACAGTGGAAGACCGCATCAGCCGCACACAATTTCAATACACGATGGAAGATGCGGACGCGCAGGAACTTGCCGTGTGGGTTCCCAAACTGATCGATAAGCTGAGAGAACTGCCCCAGTTGACGGACGTGACCAGCGACCAGCAGGAGCGCGGCACCCAGGCCACATTGCAAATTGATCGAGATACTGCCTCGCGCCTCGGCATTCTGCCGCAGGTGATTGACGACACGCTATATGACGCCTTCGGCCAGCGGCAAGTCTCCACGATCTTCACGCAATTGAATCAATATCACGTCATTCTCGAAGTGAATCCTACTTTCCAGCAGAATCCGGACGCGTTGAAGCAAATTTACGTTCACTCGTCGAATGGCACGCAGGTTCCACTCAGCGCATTCACCACATATTCGTCAGAACTGGCTCCCATTGCCGTCAACCACCAGGGACAATTTCCCGTCGTGACTTTGTCTTTTAACTTGAAGCAAGGCGCATCGCTCGGACAAGCCGTGGATGCCATCAAACAGGCGCAACAGGATCTCGGTTTTCCCGCCAGCATTCACGCGGGATTCCAGGGTACCGCGCAAGCGTTTCAGGCTGCGCTGGCCAATGAGCCGATCCTGGTTCTGGCTGCACTCGTCACGGTGTACATCGTTCTCGGCGTTTTGTATGAAAGCTACATTCATCCGATCACGATTCTCTCGACGCTGCCTTCCGCTGGAGTTGGCGCGCTGCTCGCCTTGCTGCTCACGCATACGGATTTCAGCATCATCGCGCTTATAGGAATCATCCTGCTTATAGGAATCGTGCAGAAAAACGCAATTATGATGATCGACTTTGCGCTGGAAGCGGAGCGCAAGGAAGGCAAGAGCCCGATCGATGCAATTTATCAGGCCTGCCTACTGCGTTTCCGCCCGATTCTCATGACCACACTGGCCGCGATGTTAGGCGGCTTGCCCCTGGCGCTCGGAGGCGGCACGGGAGCAGAGTTGCGCAAGCCGTTGGGCATCGCAATTGTCGGAGGGTTGATCTTCAGCCAGGCGCTTACCTTGTTCACGACTCCGGTCGTGTATCTGGCATTTGACCGGCTCGCCAA
Source organism: uncultured Acidobacteriota bacterium (assembly GCA_963786215.1). Lineage (GTDB taxonomy): Bacteria > Acidobacteriota > Terriglobia > Acidiferrales > UBA7541 > Palsa-360. The sequence goes on along the minus strand of CAWAYK010000015.1, from coordinate 501,936 downwards.
GAGACTCGGTCACGGCTCGCCCATCGAATCCGAGTCGCAGGCTGGCGCCCCCGCGGATTGATCCCGCACAAGCAAAAATTTGCTCTTGTTCATGCCGCTTGGTCCAAGAGACCTTCGCAATAGTTTCAATCGGCCCTGTTTTTAATCGAAATAGAGTTTATCGATTCATGCACATCTCCAGGCCTTTTATCGAGCGCCCCGTTGCCACTTCGCTACTGAGCGCTGCGATCCTCTTGGCTGGAGGAGTGGCTTATCTTTTTCTTCCTGTTGCGCCCCTGCCCAAAGTTGATTTTCCCACGCTTACTGTGCAGGCAAATCTTCCGGGCGCGAGTCCTGAAACGATGGCTTCCTCCGTCGCCACACCGCTCGAGCGTTCTTTCGGACGCATTGCCGGGGTAACGGAAATGACGTCGAGCAGCCAGCTTGGCGCGACGAACATTACGCTACAGCTGGACCTCGATCGGGATATCAATGCGGCTTCGCGCGACGTCCAGGCTGCAATCAATGCCGCGGCAGGGCAGTTGCCCACCACTCTCCCAAGTCCGCCTCGTTACCGGCTAACGAATCCGACGGACGCTCCCATCATCATTCTTTCTCTGACTTCCGGGGTCATCCCGCGAAGCCATCTGTATGACATGGCGGATTCCATCCTGGCGCAGAAGCTTTCGCAGGTGGATGGCGTTGGCCTTGTGTTTGTCGGTGGCGGCGCAAAACCCGCCGTGCGAGTGGACCTGAATCCGCTGGCTCTTGCGCACTATCAGATTGGTCTCGCGCAAGTGCGTCTGGCGCTGCAGGCGGCCAATGCGAACTCGCCGAAGGGCTTGCTGGAAGATGGACGCAACCGGTGGACCGTTTTTGCCTCGGATCAACTGCTGACGGCTGAAAAATACCAGCCGCTGATTATTGCTTACCGCAATGGCGCCCCTGTTCGGTTGAGTGATATCGCGAATGTCACCGAGGGCGTCGAAGATTTTCGTAATGGCGCGTACACAAACGGCGAACCCGGGGTGGTGATGTTTATCTTCCGCCAGCCGGGCGCGAACATTATCGATTGCGTGGATAAAATTACGGCGATTCTTCCCGAGCTGCGAGCATCCCTGCCGCCGATGGTGGATTTCTCGGTCACGTCGGACAGGACGCGCACGATTCGCGCATCGGTCCGCAACATTCAATTCACGCTCATGCTCACCGTGGCGCTGGTGGTGATGGTCATATTTCTTTTTCTGCGCAACGTGTGGGCCACCGTAATCCCCAGCATTTCCGTGCCGCTTTCGCTCGTGGGCACATTCGGAGTGATGTATCTTCTGGGATACAGTATCGACAATCTTTCGCTGATGGCCCTGGCAATTGCCACAGGTTTTGTAGTGGACGACGCAATCGTCGTAATCGAAAACGTGGCGCGCTATCTGGAGGCCGGCGAAACACCGCTGCAGGCGGCCCTGAAAGGCTCCAAAGAAATCGGACCCACAGTTTTGTCGATGAGCATTTCGTTGATTTCCGTTTTCATTCCGATCCTGCTGATGGGCGGAGTCGTTGGCAGATTATTCCGCGAATTTGCGGTCACGCTCAGCATCGCGATTGCGGTTTCCCTGTGCGTCTCGCTCACGGCGACGCCCGCAATGTGCGTGCGATTCCTGAAATCGCCGAAAGATATGCGGCATGGGCGCGCATACATGCTGGGCGAAAGAATTTTTTCGCGCATGCATCGCGGGTATGCCACAGGATTGCGCTGGGTACTGGCGCATCAAGCGCTGATGTTGGTGGTAACGCTCGCGGCCATCAGCCTCAACGTCTATTTGTATATCGTCATTCCGAAGGGTTTCTTTCCGCAGCAGGACACGGGCCGCTTGAATGGTGCGATCGTCGGCGCGCAGGACATTTCTTTTCCGGCGATGATGGATAAGCTCATCCAGTTTGAAAATATTATTCGGACCGATCCCGCCGTGTACAGCATCTCGGCGTTTGTGGGCGGCGGCGCGGAAAATATTGGCCGCATGATTATTGAGTTACAGGATCTGGATAAGCGAAAAATCAGTGCTGACGCTGTGATAGCCCGGCTGCGAAAAAAACTCGCCGTCGTTCCCGGCGCCAGCGTTTATTTGCAGGCCTATCAGGACGTGCGAGTCGGCGGCCTTTTTACGAGTTCTCAATATCAATTCACGCTGCAGGGAGAAACGCTCGAAGAGCTCCAGACCTGGGCTCCGAAGATCGAGACAAAGCTTAGGACTCTGCAAGGCTTGCGTGACGTGACCAGCGATCAGCAGGACAAAGGCTTGCAGGCATCTCTTGTGTTTGACCGAAGCACCGCAGGGCGCATGGGCATCCAATCGCAGCAAATCGACGAAACGCTCTACGATGCGTTCGGGCAGCGGCAAGTATCGACGATTTACACGCAGCTGAATCAATACCACGTGGTGATGGAAGTCGATCCCCAATATCAGAACAGCACAGACGCGCTGCAGAACATGTACGTGCGGTCATCAATCGGGACCATGGTTCCGCTCAGCGCGATTTCTCACTATGAACAAAGAACGACAGCGCTTGCGGTCAATCACAAGGGACAGTTTCCATCTGTCACGATTTCTTTCAATCTCGATCCCAGCGTCGCGCTCGGCGAAGCCGTCACGGAAATTGAAGCCGCTACCCTTCAGATGGGAGTGCCGGAAACCATTCACCGCAGTTTTTCGGGAACGGCGCAAGCATTTCAGGAATCGCTACGGAACGAGCCTTACTTGATTCTGGCCGCGCTGATCACAGTTTATATTGTGCTGGGCATGCTATATGAGAGCTACATCCATCCCATCACGATTCTCTCCACGCTTCCCTCGGCTGGTGTCGGCGCTTTGCTTGCGCTGCGGATTACGAACACGGATTTGAGCGTGATCGCACTGATCGGAATAATTCTGCTGATCGGAATCGTGCAGAAAAACGCGATCATGATGATCGATTTTGCGATCGACGCGGAGCGCAGGGAAGGAAAGAAGCCAGTGGATGCCATTTACCAGGCTTGCCTCCTGCGCTTCCGTCCGATCATGATGACGACTACCGCCGCAATGCTAGGCGGTCTGCCGCTGGCGATTGAATCGGGAATGGGATCTGAATTGCGCCGCCCGCTGGGGATCAGCATTGTGGGTGGGCTGATGGTCAGCCAGGTACTTACGCTGTTTACGGCACCCGTTGTTTACCTTTATATGGAGCGCCTACGAATGAAGCTTGCGCGCCGCAAAGCTTTGGCGCCGTCAGTGCCAACCTCCCCGCTGTCTAGCGAAACCCCGTCCTGAATTGCTTTTTGTAGCGCCGGCGTCTCGCCGGCTGTTTTGATCGCGTAATGGCTCAAAAAAAACTGCCGGCGGGACGCCGGCACTACAAAACCTCCAGGAATTTTCGAATCTGCTTTAGCACGCGCGCGAACATCACTGGCGTTAGCCGCCCAGTCTGGGTGTTCTGCTGGCTGGGGTGATACGCCGCAAACAGGTGAGGTAGATCGCCCGGCAGCGCAAAGCTCGCGCCATGCGAGAAGGGAAATGCCGCGCGCGATGCAATCAAGCCCTGCCGTTTTAGCATGTCGAGATAGGTGTTGAGCGCAATGCCTCCCAGCGCCAAAATCGCGCGCGGGCGAATCAGCGCAATCTCCCGCTCGAGATAAGGCAGGCAGTTGCGAATTTCTTCGGGCAGCGGTTTGTTGGCAGGCGGTGCGCACCGGACTGCCGCTGAAATCAGAACATCTTTCAGGATCAGGCCATCATCGGCGCGTTTCGAGTTCGGTTGATTGGCAAAGCCTGCGCGAAAGAGCTGTTCGTATAGAAAATCACCGGACCGGTCCCCCGTAAACATTCTGCCGGTTCGGTTGGCCCCGTGTGCCGCAGGCGCGAGGCCGATAATGAAGACGCGCGCTTCCGGATCGCCAAACGCAGGAACGGGGCGTCCCCAATAGTGCCAATCGCGATAAGCGCGTCTTTTCGTGCGCGCGACACCCTCGCGATACGGGACAAGCCGGGGACACTTCCGGCAATTGGTGATTTCCTGCTCCAAAATGGCTAGATCGTTGCCTGACACGCCACCTCCGCGAAAAAATATGACTTGTTACAAAATTTTATCTTGATATTTTAAACCCCTCCTATATTCTGCTCCCCATTCGTCGGATAGCAATCAACGTTTAATTTGAACGCAAGAACCGGATAGCGGCCCGCGACGAACCTGGATACCCTGACTGGACGCTACTTGGCCGTGACCTATTCGAGGTGGCTCTCCCGGCTGCCAAATTGGTTGCAAACCAATTTGAGCCGCCAGCCATTTTGGTTTCCAACCAATTTGAGTCTGGCATTGACCTTGCCAATTGGGAGAATCGAGACAAGCCACGCAGCTTCCACGGAAGAAGAAACCGATTGGAAGCAGAACCGAGTGTTAAAAATGAAATTCAAATCGCTGACTCTTGTAACGTTGATTTTGCTTGGCGCAAGTATTCCAGCCCTGGCAAAGAAAAATCCACCCCGGCCATTCCAGCTGCGGGAAGAGGTGATCCTGAATGGGGCGCAGGTTCCGGCTGGATTGTACGAGTTGATCTGGGAAACGCAAGGGGCCAAGGCACGCGTAACGCTTCAGAAGGACGGGAAATTCGTGGCCACCGCCGAGGGCGACTTTGTGAAGAGCGGTATGAAATTTATTCAGGATGCGGCGGTATTGCGCGAAAACCCAGATGGGACCGAATCTCTCGTTGAGATACGCATCGCTGGTTCATCGAATGCTATTGTGCTGAACAGAAGCGATGCGGCCATCCATTATTCCGTATTGAAACACTAAACGTTTGCTCGGTCGAAGTGTTGATGCACTAATCAGCGCCTTGAGCAGAGGTTCAGAGCTCTTCGGATCGTCTCCTGCCCACGAATCGATAGTGCCTCAATTTACGAGCAAAATCGCCCTCTCCATCCCGAAGATTGCGGTTCACCGAGAACGTTCTCCGTGAACGGGACGGAGAGGCCGCTACAAAACCGCAGTGCCTTGCAGTTGCTTTCGTAGAGGCCGCCCATATTTTCGGGCGGGCAGCCTTTTTTGCCGTGGCACTGCAAAATTCAAATTAATGCACTACGCACGAATCTCCTGGCGTTGACTTCAGAAGACCTGCCACTTAGCATAGTGTGCTCGTCTATTTCAGGCCTTCCTGGTGGACGTGAACCTATGTCGGCTGAAGACAAATCCGGGACTGTGCTTGATCGCATTATCGAGGCGCGCCGTGCCGCAATTGCCCATCGTAAGAAATGCGTGCCAGAGACGGCGCTGCGTTTTGGGGTGAAGCACTCCAAGCCAGTGCGCGATTTTGCAGCGGCGCTGACGAGGGATTCGCTTAACGTGATTTCCGAGCTCAAAAAGGCATCGCCTTCCCGCGGATTGATTCGCGCGGACTTCGATCCGGCTGCGCTAGCCAAAGGATTTGAAGCAGCGGGGGCGGCGGCGCTCTCGGTGCTCACGGAAGAGGAATTTTTTCAGGGCGAATTGAAATACATGCGCGATGCGCGCGCGGCGGTAGGCTTGCCTGTGTTGCGAAAGGATTTCATCGTCGATCCGTGGCAGGTATGGGAAGCGCGGGCGACGGATGCCGATTCGTTTCTGCTGATTGTTGCGGGGCTTGATGATTCGACTCTCGGCGAATTGCTGGCGCTCGGCCGCGAATTGGGAATGGAAGCGCTGGTCGAAGTACACACGCGCGAGGAACTCGTCCGTGCGCTGGTTGCGGGCGCGCGTATTATTGGCGTGAACAATCGCAATCTGCGCACGCTCGAAGTGCGCGTTGAAACGTCCATGGAGCTGATCGAGGAAATTCCCGAGGAATGCATCGCTATCTGTGAATCCGGGCTGCGCACGCATGAAGATTTGCTGCGCTTTCGAGCCGCTGGGTTTGATGCGTTTCTCATTGGCGAGCATCTCATGGCTCAGCCCGATCCGGGGATGGCGCTCCGCAAATTACTTGGTACTTAAGTGGCATAGGCTTCAGCCTGTGGGGTTGAGGTCTTGCAAAGACTAAACCCCACAGGCTGAAGCCTATGCCACACAAATCTCATGCCCACTCGTGTTAAAATTTGCGGGATCACCAACTGGCAAGACGCGCGATTATCGATTGATCTGGGAGCTTCCGCTCTCGGTTTCAATTTTTATCCGCCCAGCCCCCGCGCAATTAGTCCTGCGGATGCGTGGAGCATCATTCGGCGTTTGCCGCCATTTGTGGAGGCTGTTGGGGTGTTTGTCAATTGGCCGCCGCTGGTAGTGGCCGCATTGGCGCGAGCGGTGAGGCTTGCTTCTGTTCAGCTTCATGGAGCGGAATCGCCCTCGGACGTAGCCGAATTAGGGCGCAAGCATCGTGTGATCAAAGCGATTCAGGTGAAGCGCGGATTCCGCGCTGCTTCGCTCGGTAGATATCGGTCGGCAGATGCAATCCTGCTGGATGGATTCGCGCCCGGCTTGCATGGCGGTACTGGGCGCACGCTGGATTGGAAATTGGCGTATGGGGCGCGACGCTACGGACGAATTATTCTGGCGGGCGGGCTAACGCCAGACAATATTGCAGAGGCAATTCGTGTGGCGCAGCCGTATGCCGTGGATGTGGCGAGTGGCGTGGAGTCGCGGCCCGGTCGCAAGGATCCAGCGCGGTTGCGCGAATTGTTTAAGGCAATCGAATCCGCGCAGCGATAGATTTTGTAGCCCGCCTCTTCAGAGGCGGGGATTTTCTGTGCAATTGGCAATATTGTGCATGAGGATCGTGACTGAAGATTGTGCCTAGGTAGACTGTAAACCCCCGCCTCTGAAGAGGCGGGCTACAACAGACGGATTACAGCAAGTGGAAGGAAACGATGAGCAGCGCCACACAAAAATGGCCGGACTCGAAAGGCCGATTCGGGCCTTACGGAGGTCGCTACGTACCCGAAACGCTCGTCGCGCCGCTTGAAGAACTCGAGCGTGCCTATGATGACGCGCGCAAAGATCCCAATTTCCAAAAAGAGCTCGACTACCTGCTTAAGAATTTTGCCGGGAGGCCTACCCCGCTGCAGTTTGCTTCGCGGCTCACGGAGCATCTGGGCGGACCGCGCATCTACATCAAGCGCGAGGACCTGCTGCACACCGGCGCGCACAAGATCAACAATTGCATCGGCCAGGGATTGCTCGCAGTAAGAATGGGCAAGCGCCGCATCATCGCGGAAACCGGAGCAGGGCAGCACGGCGTTGCCACCGCAACGGTTGCGGCACGACTCGGCCTCGAATGCGTTGTCTACATGGGCGTCGATGACATGGAACGCCAGCGGCTCAACGTTTTCCGCATGCGTTTGCTGGGCACCGAAGTCGTCGGCGTAAACTCCGGAACGCGTACGCTGAAAGATGCCATCAACGAAGCGATGCGCGACTGGGTCACCAACGTGCGCACCACGCATTATTTGCTTGGCTCGGTGTTGGGAGCGCATCCGTATCCGATGATGGTGCGAGATTTTCATCGCGTGATTGGCGTGGAGGCTCGCGCGCAGATTCTGGAAATTGAAAAGCGTTTGCCGGATTTGCTCGTGGCCTGCGTTGGCGGCGGTTCCAACGCCATCGGTTTATTCCACGCGTTTCTGAATGATGAAAGTGTGAAGTTGCTTGGCGTGGAAGCCGGGGGACGCGGGATGACGCTCGGCGAGCATGCCGCTCGAATGGCCGCAGCTGAGGGATATTCGGGTGCGCATCCGGGAGTGTTGCAGGGAACTTATTCCTACGTCCTGCAAACGCCGGACGGCCAGATTGCCAACACGCATTCCGTTTCCGCGGGACTCGATTATCCTGCGATTGGCCCGGAGCACGCGATGCTCGCAGATTTGCATCGTGCTGCATACACAGCTGTGAGTGACGATGAGGCTGTGGCTGCCGCGCGAATGCTGGCGCGAATGGAAGGTATAATTCCCGCGCTGGAATCGGCGCATGCGCTTGCCGAAGTGATCAAGCGCGCGCCGAAAATGTCTCGCGAAGAAATTATAATTGTGAATTTATCCGGGCGCGGCGATAAGGATATGGAAATCCTGTCCCGCTATCTGTAGGGAATAGTGGCGCGGGCTTTAGCCTGCGGATTTTAGTCCTTACAAGGCCAAAACCCCGCAGGCTGAAGCCCGCGCCACAAAAAGCAATGTCACACGCGACCACAACCATGACGAATCAAACGCGCATCGCGCAAAAGTTTGCAGCCCTGCGCAGCACTGGCGAAATGGGCCTTGTCGCTTATATCACTGCGGGCGATCCAACCCTGGCTGCAACCGAACAGTTCGTTCTCGCGCTGGCCACGGCTGGCGCGGACGTCATTGAGCTTGGCGTGCCTTTCAGCGATCCCGTGGCGGATGGCCCGGTAATCCAGCGCGCAAGTGAGCGAGCTCTTCGCAACGGCACAACTCTCGCAAACGTGCTTTCGCTCGTAAAATCATTGCGCACGAAGACCCAGATGCCCCTCGTTTTATTCAGCTATTACAATCCGGTTTTGCAGATGGGGCTGGAAAAATTCGCCGAAGCCGCAAAAACCGCAGGCGCCGATGGCGCGCTGATCACGGACATCACTCCCGAAGAAGCCGGCGAGTACCGATCAGCGATGGCTTTGCACGGATTGGATACCGTTTTCCTCGCTGCTCCGACTTCCACCGATGAGCGCCTCGCACTTATTTCAAAATCAACCAGTGGCTTTCTATATCTGATTTCGCGAACCGGAGTTACCGGAACGAAAGACCAGCTTGCGGATGAATTGCCTGCGCTGGCGCGGCGCGTGCGGCGCTTTACGGAATTGCCGATTGCCATCGGCTTCGGCATTTCGCTCCCCGGCCACGTTTCCTTGCTGGGCGGATTAGCGGACGCCGCCGTGGTGGGATCGGCCTTGGTGGAAGAGATTGAGCGCGCTGAATCGGTTGACTCAGCGGCCGCAGCCCTGGCCGCACGAGTAAAATTATTGAAAGGCGCGGCGGCGGCCGGGATGAGCCGGCGGGAGCCATTGGCATGAGCGTAGAAGATTGGCGTCACAAAATTGATGAGATCGACAAGCGCTTGGTCGAATTGCTGAACGAGCGTTCGCGCTGCGTCGTTGAAATCGGAAAAATTAAACAAACAACGGGCGACGCGCTCTATCAGCCGGACCGGGAGAAGCAAGTGCTCGATGGCGTGGTGAGTGCAAATCCAGGCCCGCTTCCGGACGCAGCGATTCGCAGGTTGTTTGAACGCATTCTGGATGAAGCGCGCTCGGTCGAGCGCGTGGTGATGCACAGCAGCGACGGGAAGAAAGATCATTAGTGGCGCCGGCGTCCCGCCGGCGCCACAAAAAGCAAATACGAATTCTTAGAACAGGAACAGGAGTTGAAATGGTTGTCGTAATGCAAGAGGGCGCGAAAGAAGAACAGATCCAGCACGTGATCGACCGCCTCGTGTCGATGGGATTCGACATTCATCGCTCGACGGGCGCATCGCAAACCGTGCTGGGCGCGGTGGGGGTTCCCGCGGACTTCGATCCGCGCGATGTGGAAGTCCTCGACGGCGTGCGCGAAGTGGTGCGCATTACGCACCCATATAAGCTCGCAAGCCGCGCTTTTCGCCCGGAAGGAACAGTGATTGAATTGCCGCTGGGGGTTCGCATTGGCGGACCGGAAGTGGTGATTGCAGCTGGGCCGTGTTCGGTGGAGACGCCGGAACAGATTGGCTTGATCGCGCAGCGCGTGGCAAAAGATGGCGCAAAAATTCTTCGCGGAGGCGCGTACAAGCCGCGCAGCTCTCCGTACAGTTTTCAGGGGCATGGTGAGAAGGGTCTCATCATGTTGCGCGAAGCAGCGGAAAAAAACGGCCTGGTCGTTTGCAGCGAAGTGATGGACGCGTCGCAAATCCCATTAATGCTACCGTACGTGGATATTTTTCAAGTCGGGGCGCGCAACATGCAGAATTATTTTCTGCTCCGCTCTCTCGGAACTGTGAGCAAGCCCGTGCTGCTCAAAAGGGGTTTGTCCGCCACGATTGAAGAGCTTCTGTTGAGCGCCGAATACATCATGGCCGGAGGGAACCACAATGTGATTCTGTGCGAGCGGGGAATCCGAACGTTTGAAACGGCCACTCGCAACACGTTTGACATTTCCGCGATACCCGTCATTCAGAAACTTTCGCACCTTCCCATTGTGGCCGATCCTTCGCACGGTGTTGGAATTCGCAACCAGGTACCGCCCATGGCCCGCGCCGCCGTTGCCGCAGGCGCCGATGGGTTGTTGCTCGAAGTCCATAACGATCCTGATCACGCATACTCCGACGGTGCGCAATCGCTGTACTTCGAGCAATTTGAAAAACTCATGGCCGGACTTCGCATCATCGCCCCTGCCATTGGCCGGAACGTCGCTTAAACCATGGCCGCCTTCTTCCGCCGCGCTGCAATCGTTGGCACAGGACTTATCGGCGGCTCATTTGCGCTCGCGCTTCGCAAACATTTTCCGAAAACCGAAGTTGTCGGTTGGGACAAGCCGCAGGTCCTGAATCAAGCGCTCGAAAGAAACGCGATTAAGGAAGGGATTGCGGACCTGCCAACTGCTCTCAAGGGGGCAGATTTAATTTATATTGCGTTGCCCGTTGGACACACGATCGAACTGCTCCCGGAAATTGGACGGCTTGCCCCGCGGAATGCGCTTGTAACGGATGCGTGCAGCACCAAGCGTTCCGTATGCGCCGCAGCCGTTGAGGCGTTTCGAGAAGGTGGTGCTCATTTTCTTGGCGGGCATCCCATGGCGGGAAAAGAAATTTCCGGAATCGATTCCGCGGAAGCGAATTTATTTCGAGGATCGAAGTACGCGCTGATTCCCACGGTGGCGAAAGCAACGGATCCCTCAAAAATGGATTCGCTGGCAGCAAATTTTGTCGCGGTCATTGAGAAATTTGGCGCGGAGCCCATGTGGATTGCCGCGGATGTGCATGACCGGGCAGCGGCGGTCATTTCGCATTTGCCACAACTTCTTTCGGTTGCGCTTGCGGGAGTCATTCGCAAACAGACGGACGAAACAGGCTTGCCGGTCACCCTTGCGGGGCGTGGGCTTCGCGATGCTTTGCGCCTGGCGGGCAGTCCCTATTCCGTTTGGCGTGATATTATTTTAACGAACAGCGACAATCTGGAACAGATGCTGGACCAAATGATCCAGGCTCTGGAACAAGTGCGGAGCGAGTTGCGTACGCGCGCTCTGGAAGAGGAATTCTCGGAAGCCGGAGAACTCTACAAGATATTGCGGGATATGAAGTAAACTGACTGAACCAAATTTTAGTCACATTTTAGATTCGTGGGGAGCCTGATTCGATGGATAAACGCGTAGCCAACGCCGATGTAGCGATCGAAAAACTTTTCGACGGCGCTGTCATCCTTTCGGGCGGATTCGGAACATGCGGCGTTCCTGAAAACCTGATTGCCGCCGTGCGCCGCAAAGGCACAAAAAATCTGACGGTGGCGTCGAACAATGCAGGCACGATGGATTCCGGGCTTGGGCATGCTGCTGCAAACGCACCAGATTAAAAAAATGATCGCCAGCTACGTGGGCGAAAACAAATTATTTGAGCAGCAGGTGCTGAGCGGGGAAGTTGAAGTTGAGCTCAACCCGCAAGGCACGCTCGCCGAGCGCATGCGCGCGGCTGGGGCGGGAATTCCGGCTTTTTACACGCCCACGGGCGTGGGCACGAAAATCGCGGAAGGAAAAGAAATCCGCGAATTTAACGGGCGAAAATATGTGATGGAGCGCGGCCTGCGCGGCGATTTCGCATTCATTAAGGCGTGGAAGGGCGATCGCTGGGGCAACCTGATTTATCGCATGACAGCGAGGAATTTTAATCCCGTCATGGCCACAGCCGCGGATTACGTCATTGCCGAGGTCGAGGAGTTGGTCGAACTGGGATCGCTCGCGCCTGCCTCCATTCACACGCCGGGAATTTTCGTGAATGCGATTTTTCAGGGCGTAAATTACGAAAAGAAAATTGAGAAGAGAACGGTACGAAAGCGCGCGTGACGCGCAATCGCATTAGATTTGAATGACATTTGCAGTACACAGGGAAGGTCAGAACATGGCTCAGTCTGAAGAGAGCAAGCGGGAACTGATTGCACGGCGCTGCGCGCAGGAGTTGCGCGATGGTTTTTACGTGAACCTCGGCATTGGCACGCCGACCCTCGTTGCCAATTACATTCCGAAGGGAATGGAAGTCGTGCTGCACTCAGAAAACGGCATGCTGGGCGTCGGCCCGTTTCCCTTTGAAGGCGAGGAAGACGCGGATTTGATCAATGCCGGCAAAGAAACGGTCACGGAGATTCCTGGGACGAGCTATTTTTCCAGCTCGGATTCGTTTGGAATGATTCGTGGCGGGCACGTCAACATGACGGTGCTCGGCGCGTTGCAAGTCGATGAAAAAGGCAATCTCGCGAACTGGGCGATTCCCGGCAAGATGCTCAAGGGCATGGGCGGCGCGATGGACCTCGTGGCCAATTCTCCTTACGTGATCATTGCGATGGAGCACGCGACGAAAGACGGCAAGCCCAAAATTCTCAAGCAGTGTTCGTTGCCTCTGACTGGCGCGGAAGTGGTCGACCTGATCGTCACAGAATTGGCCGTTATGGCAGTTACGCCGGAGGGTTTGGTGTTGCGCGAAGTCGCGCCGGGCGTTACGCCTGAGGATGTGCAGAAGCTGACCGAGCCGAAACTAATTGTGGCTGAAAACGTAAAAACAATTTCACTGTAACGGAAGCGAAGACACTGCTCCGCCTGCGGCGGCCAAACGAGCGTATCCTTGGAACCCAACTCCATCGTCATCGTCAGCCTGCACACGCCCAAGGAAAAATTGTGGGGCTGCCTGGTTTCCATGAACGCATCGGGTGTCACGCTGCGTTGCATTGATTTAAATTCATTCGACGATTTTATCCGTCAGGTGATGGACCCTGAGGGAGAGCGCATCGGGCTTCCTACATTATTTTTCCCGATGCAGCGCGTGGAGCGGATTGCGCTCGACGAGCCGCATGGATCGATTCCCTCTCTTTCGGAACGATTTGAGCAGCGAGTGGGACGTACTTTGCGTGATTATCTTGGGCTTTTCGTGTAAGCGGAATCGAAATTAAAAAATGGCTTCTCGCGTCTTTACCGTTCCCAATCAACTCACGTTCCTGCGGCTTGGATTTTTGCCGTTCTTTATTATTTCCATCCATTATCACAGGTATGGCGTAGCGCTAGCGGTTTTGATTTTAGCTGGGGTGACGGATGGACTGGACGGAGTTCTCGCGCGTTCGCTGAACCAGAAAACTGCGCTCGGCGCATATCTCGACCCCATCGCGGACAAATTGCTGCTGTCCTCTTCTTTTGTAGTGTTGGCGCTGAATCAGAGGATTGGCTGGTGGCTCGCCACGCTCGTGCTGAGCCGCGACATCATTCTCTTAACGGCTGCGAGTGTGATTCTGGTGGCGGGCGGCTACCGGCCGTTTCCGCCGAGTATTTATGGCAAGGCTACGACGGCGCTGCAAATTTTGCTCGTGTTTGCGGTGGTGCTTCTGGCGGTGAAGGATTGGATGTGGCTGCAGGAGGCCACGAAAATTATCGTTTATCTGGTGGCTGGATTCACAGTGTTTTCAGGCTTTCATTACTGCTTCACGGTAGCGCGCCGTATAGGGGAGCAGGAGCCCAAGTAGCGCGGGTTTCAACCTGCGGGGGTTAGGTTTCGTAGCGCAGGCGTCCCGCCGGCTGAAGCCCGCGCTACTAAAACCTTCTACGCGGCACTCTGCAAATAATTCATCACCATAAACCCGAAGCTGACAGCGACGGCGATTCCCGCAGCCCATCCTAGAAAATTGGCGAGTCGCCGCTCGCTCATGTCCGCGGGAGCGCGATCAGGCATCAAGCGGCCAAGCAGATAGCCTGAAGCGAGCCCTCCGATGTGCGCGTAATTATCCGTCATACCCCGACTCAAAAAACCTAAAATTGCGAGGTAGATTAACCATCGAATTAGAGCGCTGCGCAAGGCCTGAGCCGCCATGCTCTTTCTGCCAGTTGTGGCTGCTAGAAGCACACCAACGAGTCCCAGCAACGATCCCGACGCGCCCACACTGAAATGTCCCATGAAAGAACTGAGAATGTATCCAAACACGCCAGTCACCACATACAAGAATAAGTAGCGCGCCGAACCATACAATTCTTCGACCATCGGCCCGATATCCATCAGCACCCACATGTTGAAACCGATGTGGATGAGGCTGGCGTGAAGAAATACGGCTGTTACAAATCGCCAGGGCTGGCTGAGGTTATACGCAAACGGAAGCGACGCGCCCAGGCGATAGCTGACCTGGTTGGCAATCCCTCCCAGATTCATGAAACCACCGCCGGCGCCCTCGCCTCCTGAAAATTTCATCGTAATCACAAAAGACAGCGCATACATCACGCAGCAGATGGCCAGCATGACGTAGGTAACGGGCGAAGTTTGCGGCATCCAGCGGCTGAGTGAACGGCTCGCGGCGGCGAACGAAAAGGTCGTGTTGGCGCCGCACTGATGGCACCGGGTCGCCGTGGAGCCGACGAGATTTCCGCAGGCCGGGCAAAGCCGCGGTCGCATGTTCTTCGGCTCGGAATGAAACATCTGTGCAATCTGACTGCGCCAGCGGTCTATTTTGTAGCGCCAGCGAACGGGAAGTGGCACGTCATCTCCTTGCTCATTGCTCGAAAAAATAAGCACGACTATAATAGCCGGAATCGCGCGTGGACGCGAAATGCGCCTACGCAATTGAGATGCGAGTAGCTTGAAAAGTGAACGGGGCCCGAGTGCAAGCTTTCAAAAACGGCGGTATCTCGCTTGACTGAACGATTGACCGCGCGAGCCGCACCGATTTCGCTTTCAAAGTGGTTGGTCTTTGGATGCATTGCCGCGCTGATGGCCGCGGGTTGCGCAGGCCGCCGCCCCGTCTCCACTGCTCCTGCTCCCACACCTTCTCCGAGTCCACTGCCGGCTCCCACTCCCGCTCCAGGCCCAACTGGACCACCCTCCGCGCCAAGTGCTTCGCAGCCGCCAACTCGATCAACGCCCTTCGTGCCCGGAATTTTTGTCGAAGAGGGAACCGCATCCTGGTATGGAATCCCATTCAATGGACGCCGCGCGGCAAACGGCGAAATTTTTGACATGAACACGTTGGTGGCAGCGCATCGCACGCTGCCATTTGGAAGTATCCTGCGTGTTACGAATCTGAATAATGGCCGCGAGGTGGAAGTTCGCGTGATCGATCGCGGGCCCTTTGTGGGAAATCGCGTTTTGGATTTGGCGCGGGCTGCCGCCGTGGCCCTGGATATGATCGGGACCGGCACGGCTCCCGTGCGTATCGAATTGATTTCGGGCGCGAATCCCATGACTGGAGATTTCACCGTGCAAGTTGGCGCGTTTGCGGATCGCGCGAATGCAGAGCGGCTGCGCGACCGGTTGCTCGCTCAATATCAACCGATTTATGTTCAGGATTATGAAACGCCAACAGGCCATTTCTACCGCGTGCGCGTTGGGCGCGTTCCCAATGCGGATGCCGCGCAACAGCTTGCCGCACGCCTCAAGAGCAGCGATGGTTTTCAGACATTCGTGATGCGCCTGGACCAGCCAACAGATCTTGGAATTAAATAATCGGCATTAAAAACAGTCGACATTTTACTGGCGCACGTAAACTCTGAACGATTCTCTCTGTGCTCTCCTCTTTTCTCTGTGATCTCTATGTTAAAGTTTTTGAGGTGTGACGGCAAAACCTATAACACAGAGAACACAGAGAAGAGCTTAGAAAACCTAGATCCGGGGTGCTGCTCATGGACGACTGCCTGTTCTGCAAAATCGGGGAAAAGAAAATTTCCGCAAAATTGGTTTATGAAGATGCGGAAATTTTCGCGTTTGAAGACATTCAGCCGCAGGCGCCGAGCCACATCCTGCTGTGCCCGCGCAAGCATCTGGTTTCGCTCACTGATGCCACGCAGGAAGATGCGGCCATGCTGGGGAAGCTGCAGCTTGTCGCCGCAAAGCTTGCAGGAGAGCGCAATCTTACGGCCGGCTACCGCACTGTGCTGAACAGCGGCCGCGGAGCAGGCCAGTCCGTGTTTCACCTGCATTTACATTTGCTAGGCGGTCGCGATTTCCGCTGGCCGCCGGGTTAAGGTTAAGTGGCGCGGGCTTCAGCCTGCGGGGTTTAGGCCATGCTAGTTCCAAACCCCGCAGGCTGAAGCCCGCGCTACTAAAACCGCTTCATGAAGTTCTATTTTTGAGGCTATTTATGCGTCATGACGTACACCCCGTCCCAATTTTCTTCCGGGCCGGAGACCAAATATTCCTTGCAGCGATTCAGGTACATTAGCGCGGGGCCATCGTCGGGCCAGCGCTCCAGTAATTTTTCAAAAATAATTTGCGCATCCTGCCAGCGCCTCTCGCGGTAACACGCCCGTCCTTGCGCAAAAAATTCGAGGAGTTCTTCGAGGTCAGGCGTATCGCCTTCGGGCGTGCCACGCGCTGCAACCAATTCATACAGCGTGATGGGTTTCAATTTCCCTTTAACGCGAATCAAATCGAGTTCGCGAAAAACGAGCAGCGGGTCTTCGACTGCCGCATAAGTCGCATCGCTCACCAGAATGTGCGTCGCATATTCCCGGTTCAGCCCTTCGATGCGCGCCGAGAGATTTACCGTATCGCCCAGCGCGGTGTAGCCGTAGCGCAGAGTCGATCCCATCTCTCCCACGGATGCGCTTCCTGTCGAAAGTCCAACGCCAATATCGATCGCAGGCTTGCCTTCCGCATTCCATTTTTTCTGCATTTCTTTCAACCGTGAAATCATTTCGAGCGCGGCATGGCAGCTCTTTGTCGCGTGATTGCGATCTTCAGACGGCGCGCCCCAGAAAGCCATCACCGCATCGCCAATATATTTATCGAGTGTTCCATCGAAGCGGAAGACGATTTGCGTCATACCCGTCAAATATTCGTTGAGCAGTTCGGCGAGTTCCTGGGCGTCCAGTTTTTCGGAAATAGTAGTAAACCCGCGTACATCGCTGAACATCACGGTGATTTCCGTTTTACGCGGCTTCACCAGGTCAGGATTTTCCAGAAGCTGGCTGATCACTTCCGGGCTTAGATATTGCTGGAACTTGCCACGCACGCGCCGTTTTTCTTTTTCTTCCACCAGCGCGCGGTACATGGCGACGAATCCAACGTTCGCAACGAGCGTTCCCGAAGGAATAATAAAATTGAGCCACCACCCGTGCAGAAACGCGTACCACACGCCAAAGCTGAACGGAACAAGCAGCAACAATCCAAACAGCATGGACCGCGGCTGCGCCAATCCCAGCCACAACCCGAGCGGCACGCCAAAAAGAAATATCACCAGCAGATCGACAGCAACCTGATTGGCCCCGCGAAGCAGCAAATATTTGTTCAAAATATTGTCAATCACGTTGGCGTGAATCTCCACGCCCGGATAGTTGATTCCTCCAAAAGGTGTCGAGCGCAAATCGCCGATCCCTGTAGCGGACGCGCCAATCAGAACAAGTTTTCCTTTAAATGTGCCGGGTGGAAATTTGTGGCGCACCACATCCGCGATGGAAACATATGGGTAGGTGGCCACGTCGCCCTGGTAGTCGATCATCATCCGCCCAATGGCGTCCGGATGAAGAATGAGTGAGGGACCGAATTCAACTGCGGTCACTCCGGTCTCGCTGAAGTCGAGCACCATCTGCTGGTCAGGCAATCCCTGAAACAGCCGCACGGCCTGCACATCGAGCGAGCCGTAAATATCCCAATCGTCGAGATTCTTGGAGCGCCCGTAGGGCAGAACCATCAGCGAGTGGCGCACCACGCCGTCCGCATCCGGCTCGACATTAAAAAATCCGGTCGCGCCATGGCCCTTGCGCAGGGCATCGCTCAAAATTTCGATGTTCGCCTGCGTCCCTCTCGGCATTAAACCGTAAGGGTCGCCAAAGCCTTGCATCAGGTGCCGAAGATCGCGCTCTCCGGTTTGCGGATTAGCGGCGCGGACCTGAGGGAATGGAAAATCGGCAAGAATATTGGCGTAACGATCCAGTGCTTTTTGATCGACGCCCTTCAGATCGTATTCGGAATAGAGAAAGAAATTTCCGAGCACGACATTTCCAAAATTCTCGATGGAGCGCGCGAATTGCGCATCTCCGTCATATTCCTTGGATAGCCGATCCAGATCCGCGATCACGTGCGGTCTGTATGCCCTCCCTGCTTTTGCCTTTCAAGCACGGTTTCGCGCAATTCGCGAATCGGCGCCGCCGTTTCATCCGGCTTGCTGAAGGTAATGTCGAAGGCGGCGACTTTTGCGCCGTCCTCGCGCAGCGCATCCAGCATATTCGCAAAATGCGTGCGCGAAAACGGCCAATGTCCCAGAATTTCCTGAGACCGCTGATCGATGTCCACAATAATGATGCGCGGATCTGGATGCTGATAGCGCTCCGGCCGCAAACGGAATCTGAGATCGAGAGCGTTTAATTCCAGCCGGTTAACAAAAGAAAAAACTGCGGTGGGTCGGTCGCCAATGAATGTGTATGTGTAAATCGTCAGCGCGAATGCAGTCAGCCCTATGCTGATTGCAAAGGGAACGCGGCGTTGCCACCACGCCCGCACCCATTCGCGCGGGAGTTGCAGAGCGCGACGAGATTCACTACCCGTGGGATTTCCTGGCATGGGACGGGAATTGTAGCCGAGGGCGGGGCGGAAGGTCAGTCACGATACAAGAAGCTCAGCCGCACGCGGCCTACGTCAATCACATCTCCATCGTTAAGTTTTGTCAGGCCGTTAATGCTGACTCCGTTGATTTTCGGCAAGCGGTGGCCTCGGCCCAAATAGTAGCCGTCTTCATGCTTGTTGATTTGCGCAGCCACTTCCGGCGTAAACCACCCGCGAAGCCGCACGGTAGCCATTTTAGACTTGCCAATGACTGTGAGTTTGCTTGCGATGCGATATTCTTTTTGATCGGTATTTCCGCGCGAAACGATCAGCGTTGGAATACGAAAACGTTCCGGGGAAAGTTGAGATCGCTCGCCGGCCGCGACTGCCGCGTCCAGAAGCTTGCGGCGTTCGTGCGTGTCAAGGATCATCGTTTCATTCACGCGCGGAACAGGCGCTCTTCGCAGGGCATCCAGCGAATGAGCCGCATCGTTCGCCTGATCCACCAGAATTTCGTGTTTGCCAATCAGGATCGCATCGCCATCCTTGAGCATGGCGCGCTCGACGCGAATATCATTCAGAAATGAACCATTGAGGCTGTTCAAATCCTCGACCACAAGCGATCCCGCTTCTACATAAACCCTGGCGTGGTAGTTCGACACTGCCAGATTATCAATTTGAATGTCGTTGTCCGGAGCGCGGCCAATCGTCACCGGTCGGGTTCCCAGGGGAACCTCTTTCAGCGAAGCGGTCTCGAATTTCAGGACCAGTCTTGACATGATTATTCTCCTCCGGTCAAAGCCGGCGAAGCCTTATCCGGAGTATCGCTTCCAAATCTTAAATCTCTCAAAAATGCCGGTTGATTTTTCAATGACCCGTAAAACCACCACAGTCACGTTATCGACTCCGCCATTTTCATTCGCCAAATCGATTAAACGGTCCGCCGATTCCTGAGCTGTGCTGCTCGTCAGGAGCGTGCTCGCGATTTCCGGGTCGGTAACCATTCGCGTCAATCCGTCCGAACACAGCAGCAGAAAATCTCCAACCAGCAAAACTTGCTCGTCCGTGTCCACCTGCACCGAGCCATTGGTTCCCACGGCGCGCGTAAGGACGCTTTGCAATTCGCTGGCATCGGCTTCCTGCGGCGTCAGAATTCCAACCCGCACTTTTTCCGCGACCAGCGAATGATCTGCGGTCAGCTGATCCATGGAACCCGCGCGAAGCAGATACACGCGACTATCGCCCACGTGCGCCAGAGAAAGCCTCTGCGCGTCGATCCATGCGGCTACAATCGTAGCGCCCATCCCTCTTTGTTCCGGGTTAGCGGCGGCGGTCTCAAACACCTTGCGATTCGCAAGATGGATCGCGCTGGCCAGGCGATTGGTCCGATCTGAAACGTCCGTTCTGGACTCACCAAAGATGGGAGTCGTGCGGCTATTTTCACCCTGCCGGCAATGCGTCAAAACCGTCTGCACAGCGAGATTGCTAGCCACTTCGCCGTGGGCTTCTCCGCCCATTCCGTCCGAAAGCACGAAAAGCTGCAGTGTGGAATCAATCAAATAACAATCTTCGTTATTTTTTCGGACGCGACCAAGGTCGGTGCGCGCGCCGATTTCAATATGCAAAAGGGGCCTCATTCGGATTGCGGCGATCTCACGTGTTCCCAAATGAATTGTGGGATAGCACCGCAAACTCGCATGACTTTACTGCCAATACATCACGAAGTGAGATTGCTCACTAAATTTGAGACTAGCAAACCGACTTTGTAAGGGCAATAGCCTGTGACGTAAGTAGTTACAACCTTTAACGACACCTGTCCTATTGACTTAATCCCTTCGATTTCACGTTTTCGATATACTTTTCTCTGCGGAGAGCCGGCAGAAATACCATTCTGCTCGATTCTTCTACCCCTTCCATGCCGCAGCGTGCGCAAATTTGGTATTTTGAGAACTCCCTGGCCGCTTCCCTCGCCAGTCCGCTGAGCCGCACATATTCGGTGAAAGCGCTTCCAAATCGTCCAAGCCGCCGCTTATTTTCTGCGCCCGAATCCAATGATCTGCCCGTAGTTTGTTTCGCCGATCTTGGTGCTGGCGACCTTGCGGCGGTCACGCGCATGGCCCGGCGTTCTCCAAGGGTTCGCATCATCGGCGTTTCCCGCAATGGCGGTGCCCAAGACTCCGCAGGCTGCTTTGCAACGCTTCCGCGCAAGGCTAAACCATCGCTTGTTCGCAAAACGGTGGACGCCGCAATCGCCAATATCGAGCTAGCCCAGCGCGAGCGCGCCGCGCAAGCTGACCTCGCTCGTACGGAACGCGAGATGGAAATGCTGAACCGCATCGGCATAGCCTTGTCGCAAACGCATGAGGCTGGCGCGCTGCTCAACATGATTCTCATGAAGGCGAGAGAAATCACGGGTGCGGATGCTGGTTCGCTTTACCTCGTCGAAGAAGTCCATACTGATGCGCTTTCCGCCGGTCCTGGCGAGCGCCGGCTGCGTTTCAAACTGACACAAAATGACAGCGTTCAATTTCCGTTTGCTGAACTTGAGCTCCCACTCCAGGAAAATTCTTTAGCCGGATACACGGCCTTGCACGGCAATGTGATCAACCTCGCCGATGCGCGCCGGATTCCGCGTAACCGTCCCTATCGATTCAATCCTCATTTTGATGAAGAGACCGGGTACCGCACCCGATCTATGCTGACGCTGCCCATTAAGAATGGCCGCGGGGAAGTGATTGGTGTGTTGCAGCTCATCAACTGCAAGCTCCACCTGGAAGCGCGCCTGACGAGCGAGGAAATTGTCGAACAGGAAGTGCGTCCATTCTCCGATCGAGCGGTGCGCCTGGCGCTCTCGCTTGCCTCGCAGGCAGGCGTGGCCTATGAAAATAGCCGTCTCTATCAGGACATCGAAAAACTTTTCGAAGGTTTCGTGCAGGCCTCGGTAAAGGCAATCGAACAGCGCGATCCGACAACCTCAGGACACTCGCTGCGTGTTTCCCATATGACGGTTGGCCTCGCGGATATTGTCAATCGTGTGGAAACGGGATCGTATGCCTCCATTCGATTTTCTCCCGAACAAATGAAGGAAATTCGTTACGCCGCCCTGCTGCATGATTTTGGAAAAGTCGGCGTTCGCGAAGAAGTTCTGGTCAAAGCCAAAAAGCTTTACCCCATGCAGATCGATGTTATTTCGCATCGCTTCGACTACCTTTACATGGAGTTGGAGGCGCAACTGGAACGCGAAAAGGTCCGTGTCCTGATGGAAATGGATAAACCCGAAGCGTTGTCGCGCATTGCATCACTGGAAGAGGAATATCGGCTGCGCAAACTCCAGATGAAAAGCAGCTTCGAGGCCGTATTGCAGGCGAATGAGCCCACCGTGCTCCCGGAAGGAAAATTTGATCGTCTGCTTGAAATCGCCCGGCAGACCTATCATGATCCGCGCGGCGTTGAAAAGCCGATTCTTACCGCGGAAGAAGTCCGCTATCTTTCCATTCCTAAAGGGAGCCTCAGCGCGGATGAGCGTGCCCAGATCGAATCCCACGTGATTCACAGCTTCAATTTCCTGCTTCAAATTCCCTGGACTAAGCAAATTCGCGAAATTCCCAGAATCGTTCGAGCGCATCATGAGAAGTTGAACGGGACGGGCTATCCTTACAAACTGCGGAGCAATGAAATTCCAGTGCAGGCAAAGATCATGACGATTTGCGATATTTTCGATGCGCTGTCCGCCTCAGACCGGCCTTACAAAAAGGCGGTCGCACCTGACCGCGCGCTCAGCATCCTCGAAATGTCAGTGAAAGATCAGGAACTCGACCCGGAACTGTATAAACTCTTCCTCGATGCAGGAATCTACCGCCTCGCCGATCATGTTTGAAAATAAAAATGACGTTCGCGGATTTCGATAATTTCTCGTAAATCGATTAAAATAAAATGGTTTCGTTGCCGTCGAAACTATTTAGGATTCGCGTGCGTTTCAAATCTAGCCTTGCTATTTCGAGCAGGAGGCACCTTGGCAAAAAGCAACATCGAAGCTCCGGATTGGTCGAGCATACCGGCGCCTGTGGACGATGGCGCAGCCTCCCATCTGACCGGCCTGAAGTTGCTCCCGGTCTCGCTACCCGCTACCGATGGCAGCACAGTCGATCTTTCCAAGATTCGTGGGCGAATCGTCGTGTATGCATATCCGCGAACGGGAAAGCCCGGAATTGAAAATCCGGAAGGATGGGACCAGATTCCGGGGGCACGTGGATGCACGCCGCAATCCTGTTCTTTTCGCGACCATTTTGAGGAGATTAAATCCCGGGGCGTCGATTTTATTTTTGGTTTATCAACGCAGAGCACTGCTTATCAGCAGGAAGTTGCGCAGCGAATCCACCTGCCGTTTCCGATTCTCTCGGACGAAAAATTTGAATTTGCATCGTCCCTCCGCTTGCCCATGTTTGAAACAAGCGGAATGAAATTACTGAAACGCGTGACCCTGGTGATCGAAAACGGCGTGATCGAGCACGTGTTTTATCCTGTTTTTCCGCCCGATCAGGACGCGGCAAACGTCATCGCCTGGCTGAAAACCAAAAGTTAATTTCACAAGAAAAATTCAAGGACAAAAGACTATGAGATTTCGCTCTTTTCATGCCGCCGCGATAGAATCCCTGGCATGCTACGCGCGTTGATTTCCAATAAGACCAAGGCTCGTTTTGTTCTGCTGATTTCCGTGCTGTCTGTGTTCGGCTTCGCTGAGGCAGCCCAGCAGCCTGGGAAATTACGAGCAGTTGCGGTTGCGCGGCAGATCATTCTGCCTCCCAAAGTTGTTGCTGGCGCTCCAGCCATGCTCGCGGTGCTCGATTCGCGCGGTCGGCTGATGCCAAAAGTGGGAGTGGAACTTTCAAACGGGCAAATGGTTACAACGGATGTGACAGGGCGCGCGCTATTTAACGCGCCGAGTCAGCCTGGCCCTCTGGTTGCGAAATTCGAAAGCCGGGCGATCACTTTCTCCACAAGCGTTATCTCCCCCGAAAATATAAGGCCACGCGAATTCGCGGGAACGGTCGCGATAAGTTCCTACCCGCATGTGCTGACCCTGCAGGACAGATTTGTGTTGGAAGGCACCGGTTTTCGGAGCGAAGCGGATTCCAATCACATCTCCCTGAATGGAGATCCGTGCCTGGTGATTGCATCCTCGCCGGTTTCTCTCGTTGTCTTGCCAGGCCCTCGCGGTCTGATTGGCGATGCACAATTAAAAGTCGTGGCCGGTGGAACTGACGCGGGATCGTTTCCAGTTTCCGTGGTGGCGCTTGAATTCAGCGGGCCGAGCGAAGCTGTGAATGCGGGTTCCAGCGGCAAGCTGATCCTGCGCGCGCGCGGCACAACGCTGCCGCTCATTGTGGAAGTGCGCAATGGATCGCCTGGAGTGATTCGCCTTACGCAGGGAAATGTTCAGCGACTCAAAACATCCGGCGGCGAGGAGAATAGCGCGCCGATCGACGTGAATTTCGTGACCGACGGAAACTATTCCGTCACGGCCAGGCTAATTTCCGCTGACAATCGCAGAAATTAATGGCCTTTAGTAGCACAGGCTTCAGCCTGTGGATTTTAGTCTAGGCAAGTTCTAAACCCACAGGCTTCAGAGTCTGTGTGAGAACTAGCCTTGACGCGTCTTTTATACTGCACGAGAGAGGAGACGCGATGGGGAAATTTTTGGATTACAACCCGGATCAGGCGTATTTGCTGCCGCCGAGTGTGCGCGATGTATTGGGTTCAGGACACTTATGTTTTTATGTGCGCAGGATGGTGGCGAAGTTGGACTTGGGCGCTTTTCGAGACGAGTATGGAATCGAAGGCGGACCGGCGTACGCACCAGAGATGTTGGTTTCGGTATGGCTATACGCTTACGCCCTGGGCGTGACCAGTTCGCGCAGGCTGGAACAGCGCATCCGAGAGGATTTGGCATTTCGGTATTTGGGTGGCGGGGCGACGCCGGATCACTGGACGCTGAACGCGTTTCGGCGGCGGCACGCGAAGGGGTTGAACGATTTGTTTACGCGCGTGGTGGAGTTGGCGCGGGCGAGCGGGCTGGGTCGGTTGGGACACGTGGCCATCGACTCGACGCGCATCGCGGCGAACGCATCACGCAATCGCCTGGATACCGAGCAAGCGTTGCGAGAGAAACGGGCGCGCATACGGCGCGACATTCGGCGGTGGCAGAAGCAGTGCAACGCGGAAGATCCGAACGAAGGCGCAGGGATGGAAGTAGGCCGCGAAGCGATCGAACGGCTGGAGCGGCAAGCGGATGAAATTCCGGCGCGGCTGGAGCGGCTGCGGAAATCGGGATTGAAGAAACTCTCGCGGACGGATGCGGACAGCCGCTTTCTGCGCGAGCGTGGCGGGTTCACGCTGGGCTACACGGGCACGCTGGCGGTGAGCGAAGATCACTTGATTGTGGGGCAGTGCGTGACGCAGGAGACGAACGACAACGGTTTGCTGCTTCCGCTGCTGGATTTGGTGGAGCAAACGTGTGGAGACAAGCCGCACTGCGCGAGTGCGGACAGTGGATTTTTTTCCGTGGAGAATTTGCGGGTGTTGGAGGAACGAGGAATCGACGGGTATGTTCCAGACTCCCATCTGGGACGCTGGTTGAATCGCGGAGGGCGACTGCGGACGCGGGCAAAGGACCCGGCCTATCGCCGCATGCGACGAAAATTGCGCGACCCGGCAGGCCGCGCGCTGTACGCCAAACGCAAAGCCATCGTCGAACCGGTCAACGGAGTGTTAAAAGAGCAGCGAGGCATGAGAAGGTTCCGCCAACGCGGATTGCACAAAGTGAGAGGAGAATGGGCGCTAGCGAGCACCGCCTATAACTTGACGCGCATGTGGCACGCGAACTAGCGGCCACGCAACTCCAATTTCCCAGAACCATGCGTAGCAAACAGTCATAAACTCGAATACAAACTATAAAAACGAAGCGGCATCGAGTCTTCACCCAGACTCTGAAGCCTGTGCTACTTTTGGCATGATAGAATTTCTCACTCAGCTCTAAAGTTTCATAAAATCCTTCGCTGAAGGCGCCTTCATGACAGGAACTGTAATACTGATTGCCATCGCATGTCTCGGCGCAGGTTTTGCGGCTGCCTGGGCGTGGGCAAGTTCGTCGGGCGCCGCGGTGCGGCTCGAACTCGAAAAGCGCGCGGCTGGCCTGGATGGCACTGTAGTTGAGCTAAAAAAACAGAATGACGCTTTGCAACAGGACCTGCGAACTCTGCAGAAAAGAATCGAAGAAGAGCAGAGGTTGCGCGCCACGGCGGAAAAAGATGCGGAGTCGCAGCGCGCCAATCTCGCTGAGCAGAGACGCCTGCTGGACGACGCTCAGATAAAACTTCGCGAAGCATTTCAATCGCTCGCGGGAGAAGCCTTAAAATCCAGCAGCAATCAATTCATCGAACTTGCCAAATCCAAATTCGATTCCTTGCAAAAGGAAGCGGAAGGCGACCTCGAACATCGCAAAATTGAAATTCAAGCCATGGTCGATCCTCTGCAAACGGCCTTGAAAGATCTGCGTTCGGAAGTATCTCGCGTCGAATCCGCACGGCAGGAAGCGTATGGCAGCCTGCGCAGCGAAGTGCAACTTCTTGCCACCACGAACCGGGAATTGCGCGAGGAAACGGGAAGCCTGGTGAATTCCCTGAAGCAGCCGCAGGTGAAAGGGAAGTGGGGCGAGCTAACTCTCAGACGTGTCGTTGAGCTTGCCGGAATGTCTCCGCACTGCGATTTTCAGGAACAGCAATCGGTGGACACGGAAGAGGGCCGCCTGCGTCCCGATCTGATGATTTATCTTCCGGGCGGAACGCAAATCGTGGTCGACGTGAAAGTCCCGCTTCATGCATTCTTTAAAGCTGTCAGCGCGCAAACGGACGCGGAATACCGCGAAGCCATGGCTCAACATGCAGGCTTAGTGCGCGAACACATCAGGGGTTTGTCGAGCAAGGAATATTGGAAGCAGTTCGAGCCTACGCCTGAATTCGTGGTTTTATTTGTGCCGGGAGAATCTTTTTTTAGCGCCGCGCTAGAGCAGGATCGCACGCTCATCGAGGACGCTATCGATAAACGCGTTGTTCTCGCCAGCCCCACAACGCTCATCGCCCTGCTGAGAGCGATTGCCTATGGCTGGAAACAGCAACTGGTGGCGGAGAATGCGGAGCGCATCACGGATTTAGGCAAAGAATTGTATGATCGCGTGGTGAAATTCGCCGAGCACCTCTCGGAAATCGCCAAGGGCCTGGAGCGCGCCAGCAAAGCCTACAACAACGCCGTCGCCTCATTCGACAGCCGCCTGATTCCGTCTGCCCGTAAATTTAGAGAAATGGGAATAGGCAGCGCGGATGTTCCGCAGATCGAGCCGGTAGAAACATTTCCTCGCCCCTTGCTTTCCACGCCAGAACCCGAGGAATAACGGGGTTGTAGCGCCGGCGTCTCGCCGGCAGTTTTCCGCCGCGTTGCGATAACTTAACCCGCTCTTCTCACAAGCAGTGTGCGCGCAATTTCGTCTTGACGCACATCCACGGATGGATCTGGTGAGTTGCGTGTACGCCGTAGGGGCACGGCATGCCGTGCGCCTACAACCTCGCAACTGGCAAAATGGGAAATCATTCACCGAAAGACTCGGCGATCAAAAATGCATTTGTGAGAAATTCGGATTAAACCTGCCGGCGAGACGCCGGCGCTACAGAACCCCCGCAGGCTGAAGCCCTCGCCACGTAAAGCCGCGCTCAAAAAATGCGATTTAAAAATGGAATGGGGAAATTTACTTCAGTAGTTGCGTGATAAGGCGCCGCAAAAGTTCGCGGTCCCGAGGTTTAATGTGCACAAATTCCACGCCCGCTCCCGTAGCCGTGACATTGCGCACGACTGCGGAAACCTGTATCTTGCGCAGTCCATTTCGGATTTCCATTTGTAGCGAATCTCCCACTGCCAGGTGCTGATCCGATTCCACATACGCTCCACCGAGGGCGATAACGCGAACGCGTCCCGCTCCATTGCGTGTTCCTGAGATGACCGCTTGCATGGGCGGCTGCACACGGGCGCGCAAGTAGCGCCGTGGCCGCGTGTGCGCCACGTTGGGCTTCGCACGCGTACTTTCCGTCACGCGTGTACGCGCGGCGGACGACTTGTTTTCAAGCAGGGCCAATGCTTCTTCAGCCGCCGATCTCAGCGCCGCCGGTTCGCTATGGGCCAGTCCATTCCGCAGCCTTACAATTTTCAGCAGGGGCGCAGCCGATTCCGGAACGCGCATCCTGCCCAATGCCTCAATGGCCTTGATCCGGAAAAAAATATCCCGCAGGGTCAAATGATTCCCCTCGGCAATTTGCAGCAATGTGGGGATCGCCGCAGTTTCATGGGCCATCCCGAGATGATCGATCATGCACGGCACTACCATGGAGTGAGCTTCTGCGAGGGTGGAGAGAAATGAGTGCGCCGTCGCCGCGACCACGGGCGGGTTCGTCCATTTCATGAGTTCTGTTGCGGCAAGATCCTGCAAACTCCATTCCCAACTCGCGAGAGCCCGCGGCAAGGCGCTGGCCAGGCGTTTTGGATCGGCGGAAGCGAGCAAATGAATGGCGGTCGCCACACGCTGTCGTCGCGCTTCGTATAATCTGGTTTCCAGAGCGCCGAGGACAGGCTCGCCCGTACCGTGGATCAAGCGCACCATGGCGGGAAGAGAATCCAATCCATTTGCAGCGGTAAGAAGCAGTCCCAGCCTGTCAATCAATCGGTCCGGGCATCGTTTCAGCAAGCGAGGGATCACCGGATTGAGCGGTTGGCCGGAAAGCGCTTCGTCCACCAGATAAAGCCATTGCTCGTCGCCCAGAATGCGGCCAACCAGCGTCGAAATGTGCGCGTGCTCGTCGTCCTTCGGTGCAGCTTCGAGTGGCTCAAGGATTTTTTCAAATTCGGCATATTCATGCTTCAGCAGGGAAGTTCGAGCGAGATTCTCTACCGCCGCGGAAAGCAAACCCGCAATTCCAGGAGAGGTTTCCTTTAATAAAGCTTGGACAACTCCCGGCCCTAACTCCGCAATGGAGGGATGCGGCCACAGTTTTTCAATCTGCACGGAAATTTCCGCAAGTCCCGCTGCCACAGTGCGGCGCGCCCGGTTTTCTTCAGACTCCAGGCAGCGGCTGTAGGACAGAAGTACTTCGCGGCCTTCGCGCGCCGCCGTGTCGGAATCCTTTTTGTTGGCAGCCTCAACCATCGGTTCGAGGAAGCGAGATACCACGCTGGCTGGCACACACCAGGCATCGCGGCTTCTTAAGGCCGTCGCTCTCACTTGGGCAGGCTGGCTATTCCAAAATTTTTCGCATAATTGCGCAACACGAAGCTCATCATGTTGCGAACCGCCAAATCTTGTTGTTCCCGAATTATCGGCCTGGCCCCGTTCCTTATCCAGCCGCACCAGCAAAGGACCGATGGCGGGCAACGTAGCGCGTCCGGCGTTAAATTCCTGCTCCACAAATGCCAGGACCAGTTCGTCCGTCAGCCTGTCCAAATAGGGACCCAGCGATTCTCCTTCGCGCGGACGCAAATTGGAAACGCCATACACGATTAACGAAATGGACGCAGGATCGCTTGCAGATACAACGGAATGAAAACGGCGCGCAATATCGCCGGTCGACGGCTGCATCTCCGGATCACTGGGTGGGACCAGTTTGGTAAGGACGCGCAATGTGTTGGCAATCTGTTCGAAGCTTGCTTCCGGCATGGAATGCACAGCTTTGGAACGAGAAGAATGCTGCGATGAATTCTCATAGGCCAGCACAACAGACATGAGGCTCGCGAGGAGCAAGGAATCGCGCCGCTCAGTCGGAATATTAATGCGAATGCCTACAACCTTACGGCTCTTGATCCAGTTGTCCCACAATTTTCGAGATGCCGTATCGCCCGGCGAAGAACTGCGCGGAACCAGGCTGATTTCGTGCGCTAAATTGTCCAATTCACCGACATTGATGGGCAGAGTGAAGAGCATGGAGCAAATGCCGCTGCGAAGAAGTTCTTCGGCCAATGATTTCAATTCGCCGCGCTGATCATGCAGCATCTCTGATGTGCCGCTTTCCTGGCCAGGGAGAAGGATTCCATTGGGCTCGATGGCCAGTATCAGAGGCGTGCGCGCTGCAAGCGCTATGCGCAGCTGCTGCTCGGTGGAAGCCAGAATTTCCATGAGGCGCGGATGATTGCGTTGATACAGTCGAGCCGCGCCCAGCAGGACGCGGAATTGGCGGAGGAAGAAGACGACGGCTGTTTCTGCGTTCGAAAATGCCGGACGAACGGGAATGACTTCGGCGAGTGGGGATTCCTGCTTTTTATTCGCGAGATGCACCGCGCTTACGACAGGAATATCTTCTTCCGGATCAATCTTCGAATTGTCGAGGGTCTTCATTCGAAAGACGGTTCCTTGCCGTGACCTTTAGTCGCGCCCGGCCTGATTGCCAACAAGCAATTCAGGTCCGTTCTGGCAGTAAATCGGTTGGACCCCAGTACAACAGGGGACTCGGGTGTACCCAGACGAGAGCACGCCATATGCCGTCAGAATGCGCCTTTAGACTGCTGAAATAAAGGGCATTGGAGAGCCGCATATGCCAATGAATTAACCCGCGGAAAGCAACGGGATAGAATTGTTACAACCGAGGAAGATTGAGATCCTACGGTCTGACTCATTTCTGTGCAGGTCAGGTGGTTGGAATCGCAGAACTCCCAAACGCTACTGAGGATTCTGCTCCGTCGGTAGCGTTTCCGAAAATTGCAATGTTTGGCCCGATTCAATCGCAATTTTTCGATGAGCGGTTCCAAATCCTTGGCGCACCAATTGGACTTCATGCTCTCCAGATTGCAATTCCAATTTTGAGGGGGTTTGCAATCCAGTGTCTCTTCCGTCCACTAGAATTTTGGCTGCGGGAGGGTAAGAGCGAACCAAAATCCAACCTGACAGCGCCGTCGACGCCGCAGGGGCAGCCTTGGAATCGCCCGTAAGGTCAATGTCGTCGATCACGCGGACACCTGCAGGAACGTTATGGAGATGGGTCATCAGTTCGCGGTGCTCGGCGATGTTGATGGAACCTGACAACGTGAGCGCATTCGAAGTCGCGCGAATCGTCACTTTATTTTGCAAAGGTGAATCGGTTAATTCAGATCGTAGCTTTAACTCAAATAAATGCGCTGGCGTTGGAACTGCAGCTGGAGCTGGTTTTGGCTGGGCGATTGGTTTATCGGAATTAATCGCAGCAGGAGCGGCAGCATCGGGAGTTTTCACAGACGCTGGAGGCGTGACGGCCGGCTGCGTACTATTCAGCGGCAATGGATCTTGTGACGGCTCGGGCGACGTAACAGGAGCGGGCGTCATTGGCAAATCGCTGGACTGAATGTCTGATTTCGCGCTGGTGCCGTCGGCTTCCGGAGTTGCTGGAGCAGTCTCCGTCTTGGGTTGAACAGTGGGATTCTTAATTTCTTCGTGAGTCCGCTGCCACAGATCCAGGGCCTGCGGATAAACGCGATATCCCGCATACCCAATAATTCCAAGCAGAATAAGCGTCAGCAGCCAACCGCCGCGGCTCTTTGGCTCTTCCTCCACCATTTCGATGGGAGAAAAAAGTGGAACGGGTGGCTCAGCCTCTTTTGGCTGGGGAGGCTGAGGAACAGCGGCAACTCGCGGCTGCTGGACCACAGGACGATTCATGCCAACAGGCGGCTTTGAATTGACTGGAGCCCTCCGCACGGTTGTGTCCGGACCAATCATTTCATGATAATTCTTCAAAGCGCTCATTAGCTCATGGCAGCTTTGGAAGCGATCCGCAGGCTCCTTCGCCAACGCACGAGTAATGACCGCGGAAAGACCTGGGTGAATGGAAGAATCAAGCGACCGCGGCGGAATCGGCTCTTCATTAATAATTTTGTATATGACGGTGGTGATGTTCTGCCCGGGAAATGGTTTCTCACCAGTCATCAGTTCGTAGAGAATCACGCCGAGTGAAAAAATATCGGACCGGCCATCAACCGGTTTGCCCTTCACCTGCTCAGGTGACATGTAAGAGGGCGTGCCCATCACGTGTGCTGTCTGCGCCGTTCCAAACTGAAGAATTTTTGCCGTGCCAAAGTCGGTAATTTTCACGACATCATCTGCGGTCAGCATCAGGTTCGCGGGTTTAATGTCGCGGTGTACCACGTTATGCTGGTGCGCGAAATCCAGAGCGGAGCAAACCTGGTCCATTAACTTCATCACGCGGGGAACAGGGAAGGGTTGCCGCGCATCGATCACGGATTGCAGACTTCTGCCTTCCACAAATTCCATCGTGATGTAGAACAGGCCGTCTTCTTCTCCGGCATCGAAGATCACCACGATATTTGGATGAGCAAGAAGTCCAGCGGCGCGGGCTTCGGTCTGGAAGCGTCCTACGAGTTCTTCGCGGGAAAGGCCGGTTCCAGCCTCTGACAGCCGCAATGTTTTGACGGCCACGCCACGGCCGATCACCGGATCGAATCCGTGAAACACGACGCCCATTGCGCCGCGGCCAAGTTCTTCGCGGAGGTCGTAACGGCCAGCTTTGGTCAAGGTATTCACTTTTTATATTATAGTCGCGATGGCGCTGCTTAGCGATTACTGCCAGTTAAGCGCCGTCGCCAATGCCTTTTTGCAGTGCGAGGACCGCAAAAACACCGCACTGCCTCACAATCGAACATAGCTGTACGTCAAGGGAGCGTCAACGCCGCTGAGGTACAGTGTTCCGGAATAGCAATGGTATAGCCCATACGCTAATACCCTTGACTGACAGCGAGAGTTCCCCTATGCCGCCAGGTATGAATCCTGTGGCTTGCGGTATGGCATCCGCCTCAGTTCCTGTGATATAAGGGTGAAACTGGTCACATCTCGAGGTGCAAATTTATGCCTAAATCACCTAAACCTGTCCTAGATCGCCGAAATTTCTTAAAGGCAGCTGCAGCAGGGGCTGCGGCCTTGGCAGCTGTGCCGGCAACCGTTGCCGCTCAACCCGAATTGAAGCGCGCGGTTCCACCTCCCATGTCTCCTGCGGCTGAGACCGAGGTGCCCACTGGCGTAGAGGTGTTAACGGCGGATCGCACCGGGTCCGATTACATGGTGGACGTGATCAAGTCGCTTGGTTTCGAGTACGTATGCGCGAACCCGGGATCGAGCTTCCGAGGCATACATGAGTCGATTATTAATTACGGAGGCAACAAAGCTCCCGAATTTATCACCTGCTGCCATGAAGAGTCGTCCATCGCCATGGCTCATGGGTATTACAAGGTGGAGGGTAAGCCACTGGCCGTGCTCGCGCACGGCACGGTTGGAGTGCAGCACGCCGCGATGGCCATTTACAACGCCTACTGCGATCGCGTTCCGATTTATTTGATCCTCGGAAATATTATTGATGTGACGAAGCGCGCCCCAGGCGTCGAATGGTTTCACAGTGTGCAGGATGCCGCGGCCATGGTGCGCGATTTCACCAAGTGGGACGATCTTCCTGTTTCGCTGGAACACTTTGGCGAATCGGCAGTTCGCGCTTATAAAATCGCGATGACGCCCCCGACCCTGCCCGTCGTGATCGTCGCGGATGGCGAACTGCAAGAGAACCCAATTTCTTCCGACGCAAAAATTCGCATTCCGAAATTGACGAATGAAATGCCTCCTGTTGGCGATTCTGGCTCTGTGAACGAGGCTGCGCGTCTCCTGGTTGCTGCCGAAAATCCCGTGATCATTGCGGACCGTACCGCGCGAACGCGCGCCGGGCTTGGATGCCTCGTCGATCTCGCGGAATCGTTGCAGTGCGCGGTGGTCGATCAGGCCGGCCGGATGAACTTTCCCACTCGCCATCCGCTGAACCAATCCGACAGGGCGCGCAATGTTATTTCCGACGCGGACGTCATTCTGGGATTGGACGTTGCCGATTTATATGGCATCACGCACAGCTACCGCGATCAGATCGAGCGGACTTCAAAGCCCGGAACCAAGCCAACCGCGAAGATCATCACGATCAGCTCGGATGATCTATTCATCAAGGCAAACTATCAGGACTTCCAACGTTACAACGAAGCGGATATTGCCATGGCCGCAGATTCGCAAGCCACATTGCCTTCCCTGACCGAAGCGGTGAAGCGCCTGACCACGGATGATCGCAAGCGCGCGTTTCAAGATCGCGGCGTGCGCCTGAAAGCTTCGCACCAGCAGGCGCTTGAGCGTTCACGAGACGCGGCCGCCTTTGCCTGGGATGCCAGCCCGATCAGCACGGCGCGCATGTGCATGGAGCTTTGGGGGCAGATTCAGGACGAAGACTGGTCGCTAGTGGGCGCCACCACCTTCGTCAGCAAGTGGCCGCAACGCCTGTGGAATTTTGACAAGCATTATCAGTATATCGGCGGAGCGGGCGGTTACGGCATCGGCTACAACGCGCCGGCGGCCACTGGAGCTGCTCTTGCAAACCGCAAGCATGGGCGCTTGACGGTAAACATTCAGTGCGACGGCGACCTGATGTTTGCACCAGGAATTTTGTGGACTGCCGCGCATCACAAAATTCCCATTCTGCACGTCATGCATAACAATCGAGCCTACCATCAGGAAGTGATGCAAGTTCAAATCATGGCGGACCGCCACAGCCGCGGCATCTCCAACTGCGGGACTGGCACAACGATTACGGGGCCGGATATTTCCTACGCCAAGCTTGCAGAAAGCATGGGCATGTACGGTGAAGGGCCGATCTCGGATCCGAAGGACCTCGGCCCTGCGCTCAAGCGCGCGATTGAAGTGGTGAAGCGCGGCGAACCGGCTTTGGTGGACGTAGTCACGCAACCTCGATAATGGTAGTACATCAATTGGAATTTTGCAGTGCTGCGGCAAAAAGGCTGCCCGCCCGAAAAGACGGGCGGCCTCTACAAAAGCAACTGCACTGCGGTTTTGTAGAGGCCTCTTCGTCCCGCGATCTTCGGGATGGAGAGGGCGACTTTGCTCGCAAATTGAGCCGCTGCCCGATAAATAGTTAATGTTGATTGCGATAAGGAGATTTGCGTGATGAAACGGTGCTTTGGGATTTCTCTTTTTGTCCTTGCCGCCATGCTGTTCTCGTTTTCCGGGGCGCGTGCTCAACAAGCTGCCGATGCTTCTTCTGCCGGCAACGCGCAGAACGGGAAAAAACTTTTTAATACGGTGGGATGTTACGAATGCCACGGGCGGCAAGGGCAGGGAGCAGCGCAGACGGGCGCGGCGCGTATCGGACCTCCACTGCTATCGTTCGATGGATTCCTCGGCTACGTTCGAAATCCCGCAAATATAATGCCGCCGTATTCCGCCAAAGCGATTTCAGATAAGGATATGGCCGATATTTACGCTTTCCTGAAATCCATTCCCATGCCGCCGAAGGGCAAGGACATTCCTCTGCTTAATAAATAAGTACACAGAGCGTCGTCTCAGTTTTTTGCTGATTTGATCGCTCATGCTATGAGAACGCCGAGAGGCAATTATGTTTAAAAAATTGCTCCGAACCAGGAATGACATCGTGCTTACGCTGATTCGCGTCGTAGCGGGCGTCGTGATGCTCCCGCACGGCATGCAAAAAATGTTTGGTTGGTTCGGTGGCGCCGGTTTTATGAACACGATCCACGGCTTTGGGCAAAGAGGATTTCCAGCTCCGCTGGTATTTCTCGTCATCATGGCGGAATTTTTTGGTTCTATAGGAATGATCATCGGTTTTCTCAGCCGAATTGCGGCTTTCAGTATTGCTGTCGATATGACGGTTGCCGCCATCACCGTGACCAGCAAGTTCGGCATGTTCATCAACTGGGCCGGCAAGCAAAAAGGCGAGGGAATGGAATATCAACTTTTGATGATCGCCATGGCTCTGGCCATTGTGATTGCCGGCGGCGGCGCTCTTTCGGTAGACCATGCACTAGCCGGAGGAAGTAGCAGGAGTTAAAATCCGCATTGCCCCCCCAATCAGTAAAAAATTGCAGAAAATCAAACGTGGCGCACCCGGTTTGCAACCCCGTTCGCAGAAACGCAGCCGGAAGATTTTCAACCGAGTCTTGCCAATATGACGACCGACTCATCAAATCGCCGACATGAATTCAACTCGATCTGGAACCTGGGTGGATTGACGCCATGGCAACTTATCAGGCGCGTATTAAGTGACGCTTTTGAGGACGATCTGACTCAGCGCGCATCCGGCCTCGCGTTCGACCTTTTGCTGGCCTTTTTCCCTTTGTTGGTTTTCCTGTTGGCGATCTTCGGCTTGTTTGCTTCGCGCAGTATTGAGTTGCGCTTTGATTTGCTCAGCTATTTTGCTGACTTCCTTCCCCCTATCGCCTTTCAGCTCTTGAGCCACACCATCGATGAACTTGCTGAAAATGCAAGTAAAGGAAATCTGACCATCGGAATTGTGAGTGTTTTATGGTTCGCATCCGGCGGAATTTCATCGATGATTTCCGGTTTGCATTGGGCGTATCGCGTGAAGGACAACCGCTCGTGGATTAAAGTCAGAGTCATCGCGATCGGCATGACGTTGTTCATCGCCGTATTGATTTTTTCGGCCTTATCACTTGTGCTGGTGGGCGGCCTTTTGATCCACTGGGCCGCGGGCGAACTCCATCTGAATTCGGTCATGATCGCCATATGGGATGTCTTGCAATGGCCAATCGCGTGGCTTTTTGTGGTTTGTTCCTACGCGCTGATTTATTCATATGGGCCGAACGCGCAACGCAGGCATTGGTATTGGATTACGCCCGGATCCACGTTCGGCGCCCTGTTGTGGCTGATGACGTCTGTTGGATTTCGGATCTATCTCAATTTTTTCGATCATTATGCCGCAATTTATGGCTCGTTGGGTGCCGTGGTTATTCTCACCGTCTGGTTATATGTGACCGGATTGACGTTCCTTCTTGGAGGAGAAATCGACGCCAACGTCGAGCGCGCCAGTGACGAAACTGAAAGTAAATTGAACATGGGAATGCTCGAAAGAAAAAATGAATAGGAATAAGTCCAGTAAACAATTTTCACGAATAAATGCTGGTGAGTCAGAGGTCGAACGGCTACAGGCCGCTCATCATCCCTTATGCCCCACATTTTCGCTTAACAGGTCGCCTATGGCGATGGCCTGGCTGATCTGTTCGCGTAGATTGTGGATTTCACCGGGAGCGTGCGACAGCATCAGAGTATTGGTATTCGCCGATGCGCCGATTTCTTTCAGCGTATCCAGGTATTGCGTGAGCAGCACAAGCGTCATTACGTCGTGCGCCGTCGATCCCGCCACCACTTTTTGAAAATCCTCGACGGATTCTTTCAGCCCAGCGATGATGGCTTTTCGCTGTGCCGCAATGCCTTCGCCCTGCAACCGCTTGCTTTCCGCCTCAGCTTCCGCTCTTTTTACCGCAATCGTTTTTTCGGCTTCGCCCTTTGCCAGCGCAGCTTCCTGTTCGCGCCGCGCCGCATTGATGTCGTTCATCGCGGTTTTTACTCGCGCGTCCGGCACGATGTCGGTGACGAGCGCGCGCACAATCGTAAAACCAAAATTCTCCATTGTCGCGTCCAGTTCATCCTTCACGGCTTTGGCAATCTGATCTTTTTCGAGGTAGGCCTCATCCAGCGCCAGTTTCGGAACGTGCCCCAGAATCACGTTGTAAACATACGATTCGATCTGCCCTTGCGGATAGGTCAGCTTGTAATACGCGTCGGCCACTTTTTCCGGTAGCACCTGAAATTGAACGGAGACCGGAATGACGACGAACACATTGTCCTTCGTTTTGGTTTCAATCTTGAAGGGAAGTTCTTGCACGCGCATGTCCACGCGATGTACGGATTCGGCAAATGGAATTTTGAGGGAAAGGCCGGGGCCGGCGATGCGGGAAAATTTGTTGAACCTTTCCACCACGCCGCGCTCGGCCGTATTGATCGTGAAAAATGATCCGAGTAGCGAGGCCAGCACGATAAATGCGAAAACAATTACAAAAACTAGAACCATCATTAACGCGGGATTTTCCACGACACTCTCCTCGTGCTCTCGAATCAGATTTCACGCAAAATAGTTGAATAGCATCACCAAGAACCTTACACATTAGCTTCCGCGTCAATCACGGTAAAAATGATTTTCAGGGCGAGAAGGCGCAGACCGATGGCAATTGCAATGAACGACAGGGTAGAAGTGTCTGCCCCAACCACCATTTTGGTTTGCAGAAGATCACCCAGGGAAATGACACCGAATAAAAGCACCGCGCCGATAAATTTGGTTTTCAGGTCGGCATTGCTGACAAACATCACTTTCACCGCAAACATGATGACCAGGATGAAATCAAAGAAATGCCGGGCAATAAATATTCTGAAATCAGGATCCATGAGTTAGATTTCTCCTTTACGGCTAATTTTCCCGGCCGTTGCTCCATGCTGCTAGAACCACGCCCTTTTATTCATCGCCAAGCGAAATCTTCAACGACTTAGTGGCGCGATATGCGATTGTAAAAATTGTCGAATCGATACGCGCTCCAGGTCTGGCATTTGGGAAATCGGCAGGATGGCGTAACGTTTTACCTCGCCATATTTCAGCAGTAAAACGCGCTTGCCCTCGCGCCAACTTGTGAAATGCGGCCATGGAATTAGGCGTCATTGCTCCCGCAGGTCCCTTGCAGTCCAGCCCGGTGTCCGTAAATGTGACGTGTCGGGACGCATGGCATTCATTTGTTCTAAAGCCTTGGCACGTTGCTGCCCTCTGTAGAACCAGGTCCAGGGGATAAACCCGACGGCGACGATCCACCCAATGACAAAGTACGGCAATTCGGATGGAGTCCCTAGCCAAAACAACGAATGTCAATCTCCATAATCTCAGTACAGCAAAAGCCATGCCAATTGGGTAAAAAAAGAGCATTACTAAATTTGAATCTGCGCCAGTCATCTTTCTGAACTCGTTGTAATCTTCCTTCGTCAGCTTGTTCGTGAACTGCATCGTGTCCCTCACAAGGAAAGGCTCGGTCAGGCAGTTTTCGATGGGCCTTGAATTTTCCGGTGCTCAAATGGATCGAAAAGTATTTCTCACGGATGGCGCATTCAATCACACATGCAGAATGCACGTTAATTTCCATCTATTGCGGGGTTCGATAACGATGAAACTACGTACCTTACTTATTACGTCAGTACTGGTACGATGCAGCACTTTGCGCATCTGAGGACACCATTCTCCCGTGGCTGGACCAAGCATGCTTTCCGATAAACCGCAGCGTTATCTTGCAAATGTCATAGAAGCTGACCCTTGCCGGAATCGCCCGCGATCGGGCCGCGCAGAATTATTCCTCATGACAGCTATGGCCTGCGTCGAACTCGGTGCCACCGTGCCAGCCAAAACTCATTTGCAGAATCTCGCGATCCGAGGGCTTATCTTTTCCTTTGCTATACTCTCGGCCGACGACGTCCCGCTCGCAGCAAGTGAGCTATTCAATCCCGGTTTTCCAGGCTTCCTGAAAACCTTTAAAATGTATCGCCGGCAGGTGAACTTCGGATGAGCGTTTGGCAAAAATGGAAGAAACGCCCGCAGACGCTTTGGCTGCGCAAAGCGCTTTTTCAAGTCCATTTGTGGACAGGAATCGGCCTGGGCCTTTACGTTCTGCTGATGAGCGTAAGTGGCTCCGCCGTGGTTTTTCGGAGAGAGCTTTTGCGCACGCTGGCGCTTGAGCCGCGCGTTGCGGTTGGACCGGCAGGGCGCATGAATGAGGATAGCCTCAAGCAAATCGCCAAGCAGGCGTATCCTGATTACGAAGTGACGCGCGTTTCGCTGCGCAAAAATCCGGACCAGGCTGCCGAAATCTTGCTGGAGCGGCCGGGCAAGAATCTGCAGCGGCTCTTCAATCCCTACACCGGCGCTGATCTGGGCGATTCCTTGCGATGGGGATTTCGTTTTGTCCTCTGGCTGGTCGACCTCCACGATAATCTTTTGGCGGGGACGACTGGCCGCCTTTGGAATGCCGCGGGTGGAATTTTTACCGTGCTTCTTGGTTTGACGGGCGCTGTAATTTGGTGGCCTGGGAAGGAAGCGTGGCGCCGCGCGCTCAACTTTTGCTGGAAAGGGAATCCGAAAGGAATAAACTGGTCGCTCCACAGCGCGCTTGGATTTTGGAGCTTTATTTTCTTCTTTATGTGGGCGCTTTCCGGAATTTATCTCTCCATTCCAAATGTTTTCAATTCCGCCGTCGATTACTTTGAGCCGTTAACCGTTGGGAGCAGGAATCTGCGTTTTGGAGATCAGGTTCTATTCTGGCTGGCTCAACTGCATTTCGGCAGGTTTGCGGGGATCGGAACAAAAATGATCTGGACGGCGGTTGGCCTCACGCCGGCAGTTCTATTTATTACCGGATCGCTGATGTGGTGGAAGCGCGTTGTAAACCCGTGGCGAATAAAAAAACAGGTGATGGCGGCCAGGTTGAAAACAGTCAGTGCAGTCCAACCCGAAAACTCAGTCCAGGCGCAAGATTAATTCGCAAAATGTAATAAACTATCTAAAGAAGTCTCCAGCTTTTCTCAGTGCCCTCTGTGTCCTTTGTGCTAAAAGCTCTTGAATTCCCGAGCAGGAAGAAAACCTTAAAATCTCTAACACAGAGGACACAGAGAAAATGAAGAGAAATGCTGAGAATTAAGGTTTTCACCAGTCACTGATCACAAGTCACCAGTCACGATCTTGCACTACCTCAACTGCACTAGCGATTCCGGTGACGACGGCGGCGTGGCTATGGGCTTCAGCGTTTGCGGTCCGCGCCAGTTATCCACTACGGCGATCTGCTGCACGCAGGAAACGGTGCAGAGCGGCGCGCAATGTTTTTTCGTAAAGTATTCGCGGCGCAAGTCTTCGACCGAATATTTTTCCAGCGGAATGCCCGGATAACCGCGCTGCTGCGAGCACCAGTGCACCAGTCCGTCCTCGCAAATGTAGAGATAGCGCGAGCCGGAGCGGCAGCGCCAGTCATTCGTCTTGCCTTTGGCGATGTTGTGCTGAAAACCGTTGATGCGCGAAAATCCGCGTTTGCCCATGGCCATGATTTCTTCAAAAATTTCGATCGCGCGCCCGCTCAGCGGTTTTAGTTGCCCCTGCCCGTCATGCAAAATTCCCACCGTGCTGGTAAAGCCGAGTTCCTGCGCGCGCCGGGCCACCTGCAGCGCATCTTCCGGATTTTTTACACCGCTGCCCAACACAGAGTTGATGTTCACCTGAAACACCGCATGCTCGGCCAGCAATTTTAATTTCTGATCGAGCACCTTCAGACTCTTCATCGAAACTTCATCGGGCATCGCGTTATCGATGCTGATTTGCAGGTACTCGAGTCCGGCGCGATTGAGCCGCTCGATGCGGTCCTTCGTTAAACAGATATCCGTTGGTGATCATTCCAGAAAGAATGCCATTCTTGCGCATGCGCGCGATGATCACATCGAGGTCCGGATGCAGCAGCGGTTCTCCGCCGCTGATCGTGACAACGGAAGTCCCCAGTTCGCCGAGACGATCGATGCGCCGCAGCATTTCCGCCGTGTCCACAGGCTTCGAGAAATCGTCAAATTCGTTGCAATAGGTGCATGCAAGATTGCAGCGCCGGGTCGGAATGATGTGCACGAGAAGCGGGTGCCGTGTGGAAATAACTCCCCACACGACGCCGCGCAGTTCGCGCGCGCGCGTGCGCCAGGATCGCAATCTTCTCCGCGTCTTCGTGCTAAGTGGCATCACTAAACTATACAGCGAATCCCGCAAGTTTTGAACTCAGTCCGTGGTCTCAATTCAACTATGCATTACATGCAATGGGTGTGGAGGAATCGGACCCGGCGAGCGCTTGTGCGCAACTTGCACTGCGGCTACCATGTGTCCGCACACGGGAGACTGGGAAATGAGCAAGGGGCGCCTCGAGGCATTTAGCGACGGTGTGATCGCGGTGATCATCACGATCATGGTGCTGGAATTGCAAGCTCCGCGCGGTTCTACCCTGGCCGACCTCAAGCCCAAGCTTCCTGCGTTTCTGAGCTATGTACTCAGTTTTATTTATATCGGTATTTATTGGAACAATCATCATCACTTGCTTCACGCCGTCAACAGGGTTAACGGGCGCGTCCTCTGGGCCAATCTTCATTTATTATTCTGGTTGTCGCTGGTCCCGTTTGCCACGGATTGGATGGGCTTGAATCAGTGGGCCAGTGTCCCCGTGGCGGTCTACGGATGCTTGTTGTTCATGGCTGGCGCGGCGTACACGATTCTTGCCTACGAATTGGTCGCACTTGAAGGAAAAGAATCCACACTCGCGCGAGCGTTTGGGACGCGATTACAAAGGCAAAACCTCAATATTTCTTTACGCTGTGGCCGTACCCCTCGCGTTTATAGATCCGCGAATTTCCACCGCAATTTATGTACTTGTTGCGTTAACTTGGTTCATTCCCGACCGCCGCATCGAAAAAGTTGTTGCGGAACGCTGAACCACGCCGCCGCAAATTAAAATTCCAATCTAAATTCTTTTTTAATTAAATCCCGGTAGTGGGTCAATTCGCGAGCAAAGCCGCAGTGCTCCGCAGTTGATTTCGTAGAGGCCGCCCGTCTTTTCGGGCGGGCAGCCTTTTTGCCGCGGCACCGCAAAATTCAAATTGATGCACTACCTAAATTCCATTCTAAATGTAAGAGAAGCGCCGCTTGATGTAGGATAAGCAGCACGGGTGAATCCACAAATGCGAATCTCTGCTCAGGCCGATTGCGTTGTGTGCGCAATCGAGTCGAGCAAGGCCAGTCGATAATGAAACTGAAATGGATTCCATATTTCGCGCTGTTTCTTGGAATTATACTGTGCCCTATCCTTCCTCTGCCGGTGGCGGCACAGGATCAGGCCACGCAAGATCCAGCGACACAGGCTGCGGCTCCGCAAGAATCCGCTCCCCGCGAACTGTCGTCTTTTCTCAAGGAAGGGAAAATATCCTTCAGCACCCGGTGGCGATTCGAATCGTTTGAGCGCGACGGCGCTCCCTTCACGGGAACTTCAGAAGCTCCGACCTGGAGAATCGCTCTCGGGTACGAAACTCCGGCCTATCGCGGATTCACCGCTTTTGCGCAGGGAGAAGCGGTCATGGTCACGGGTCCAGACAACTACAGTGTTCCTTCGCTGCCATCGCAAAATCATCCCAATCTTCCGTCAATCCAGGATCCCAAAAGTTTGGAGCTGAACCAGGTTTACGTAAAATGGGCGCATCAAATTTTTTTGGATAAAAAAATGTCGCTGACCGTTGGGCGCCAGGAACTGTCGTTGAACGACGGGCGCTTCCTCAGCTATTCCTTCTGGCGCCAGGTACACGGGTCGTTCGACGCGGTGCGTTTGGAAACGGAGCTTCCGAAGAATTTTTCTCTCACGTACGCTTTTATCAATCGCTTTTATCGCGAAGATGGGTACAACGCCACCGACGGCGAAGAGCCCATGCACACGGAGTTAATCAACCTGAAGTGGAATAAGGCCAACAAGATCAATGCCTCCGCATACGGTTTGCTGGTTGATTTTAGAGGCGCGGCTCA
Source organism: uncultured Acidobacteriota bacterium (assembly GCA_963786215.1). Taxonomy (GTDB): domain Bacteria; phylum Acidobacteriota; class Terriglobia; order Acidiferrales; family UBA7541; genus Palsa-360. The sequence continues at coordinate 458,716 of CAWAYK010000015.1, read as the reverse complement.
ATACTCAACATCGACGCAAACGTATGGCGTTCGCCTGACCGGCCCTTACCAACTCACTCCGGACTGGAGCATCTTGTACGTCGCGGAATATGCCAAGCAAAAAAACTACGGCACAAATCCAAACAAGGTGGATGAGAATTATTATCTCGGTGAAATAGGCCCGGGATGGCGCGATTTCAGTTTAAAAGCAAGCTATGCTTTTTTGGGAGGACGCAGCGCTACGAATTTGATGACAACTCCGCTCGCTCCTCCCCGAAACGGTTGGACGGATTTGTTCTTCAATAATCCCAGCATCCCCGCTGGTCACGGATTGGAAGCTGCTTACGTCACTGCCAGCGGACCATTACGATTCCTCGACGGTGCCGTCGCCACGTTTATTTATTACGACTACCATTCCGATTATCCGCACATCCACTACGGCAGCGAACTCGATTCCTCGCTGGCATACAAAATGAAAAGAATCAGCAATCGATGGGAAATTGGCTGGAGATTTGGTCGCTACTGGTCAGATCGCTTGTATTCAAATTCGCTGCGCACTTCAGTCTACACCATCTTTACACTGTAATTGCTTTCCGTGGCGCGGGCTTCAGCCTGCGGGGTTTAGTCCTGACGAGGACAAAAATCCGCAGGCTGAAGCCCGCGCCACTAAAAGCCATTCCCCTAACCGCCGCGGGTATGCATTTCGAGGTGCGGATCCTGGCGCAGCTGCTCGATGCCGACGAGCACGCCGCGCTGGCCCGTTGCGGCGCGCAGTTCGGCGCCGCGATCGGTGCGCGCCCGCCAGATGGAAGAAATGCGCGCGGCAAGCTCTTGCGATGACGCGCCTGCGCGCAACAGTTTGCGCAGATCGATTCCCGCTTGCGCGTACAGGCACAAATACCAGAGGCCGTCGGCGGTCAAGCGGCTGCGGTCGCAGGTCCTGCAGAACGGAGTGGTGGTCGAAGCAATAATGCCGAAAACTGTTCCGTCCGGAAGCGGAATCGCTGGGCGGGCGCGGAAGAATTTTCGTTGACCGGCGTAATCGCGCCGTAGCGTTTGCCGAGCGCCTCGAGCATTTCCGCGCGCGTAAAAACTTTTTCGAGCGACCATTCCGTCGCGCCGCCCACGTCCATGTACTCGATGAAGCGCACTTCGGCGCCGACGCCGCGCCCATATTCGATCAAATCGGCAAGCTCGTCGTCATTCACGCCGCGCAGCACGACCGTATCGAATTTCAGTTTTGGAAAGCCAAGCCGCCGCGCGGCCGCAATTCCTTCGAGTACCTGCGCATGCGTGTCGCGGCCCGTGAGTGCCAGCAAACGTTCCGGGCGCAGCGTATCCAGGCTCAGCGTCACGCGGTGCAATCCCGCCGCGCGCAAAGCCTCGGCCTGCTCGGCGAACAAAACGCCATTCGTGGTGAGCGCCAGATCGCGAATGCGCGGATTGGCGGCCAGCATTCGAACAAGTTGCGGAAGATCGCGGCGCAGCAGCGGCTCGCCGCCGGTCAGGCGCACATCCGTCACGCCGAGCGAAGTGAACACATCCACCAGCCGCGTAATTTCCTCAAATGTCAGGAGTTCCTGCCGCGGCAGCCAGACGTAATCCTCCTCCGGCATGCAGTAATTGCAGCGCAGGTTGCATCGGTCCGTGACCGAAACGCGCAGGCTGCGCAACGGCCGTCCAAGCTGGTCGCAAAGCGAACTCGCCGGAGACGGAATTGACTGGGTGAGGGAATTACCGAGCATACCTATATGTTAGGGTGCGATGGACAGGGCGTCAACCATACAGAATCGCGTAGAACCGCACAGAATCGAATGCCTTTCGCGCCGAGCAGTGTTGTAGCCCGCCTCTTCAGAGAGGGGCTTTTCCTCTCAATCAAGGAGACCAATCAGCCTACGAACCCGTGAAGCGATCCGTTACCCCTCGTCCTTGTACTGCTCTTTAAGCTTGGCAATAACCGTAGGATCGGCAAGCGTCGTGGTGTCGCCCAGCACGCGCCCCTCGGCGATATCGCGCAGCAGGCGGCGCATGATTTTCGCGCTGCGCGTCTTGGGCAGTTCAGCCGTAAAGAAAATATCGTCAGGCCTGGCGATCGAGCCGATTTTTGTGGCGACGTGGTTCTTCAGTTCGTCTTTCAGCGTGTCGCTCGACTGAATTCCTTCCTTCAGCGTGACGAACGCGGAAATTCCCTGGCCCTTAATTTCGTGCGTCTTGCCGATCACCGCGGCTTCGGCCACCGAATGGTGATCCACCAGCGCGCTTTCCACTTCGTAGGTTGAGATGCGATGGCCGGAAACGTTCATCACATCATCCACGCGGCCGAGCAGCCAGAAATAGCCGTCGTCATCGAGCTTGCAGCCGTCGCCGGTAAAATATTTTCCGGGATAGCGCGACCAGTAATTCTGCACGTAGCGTTCCGGATCGCCATAAATCGTGCGCAGCATCGACGGCCACGGTTTGCTCAAAATTAAATAACCGCCTCCGCCCGGGCCGACGGGCTTGCCATCCGATATCCACAACTTCGGCGACGATTCCGGGAATCGGTTGCGTGGCGGAGCCGGGCTTGGTGGCCGTGATGCCGGGCAGCGGAGAAATCATGATGCCGCCGGTTTCGGTTTGCCACCACGTGTCGACGATGGGGCAGCGCCCGTGGCCGATCGTTTCGTGATACCAGATCCACGCCTCGGGATTAATCGGCTCGCCCACGGTGCCAATCAGCCGCAGCGAAGAAAGTTTGTACTTCGCGGGCAATTCTTTACCCCAGCGCATGAACGTGCGAATCGCCGTCGGCGCGGTGTAAAAAATGTTCACGCCATATTTGTCGATCAGTTCCCAGAAGCGCCCGCGATCGGGGAAGTCGGGCGTGCCTTCGTACATCACGACCGTCGTGCCGTTCGCGAGCGGCCCGTACACGATGTAGGAATGGCCCGTGACCCAGCCGATGTCGGCAGTGCACCAGTAGACATCGTCTTCCTTGATATCGAAGACGTAGCGATGCGTGGTGCTCACGCCAAGCAAATATCCGGCCGTCGTGTGCACGACGCCTTTCGGCTTTCCCGTCGTGCCGCTGGTGTACAGAATGAACAGCATGTCCTCGGCGTCCATCGGCTCGGCGGCGCATTCGTCCGAGGCGTTGGCGACGATTTCGTGCCACCAGACATCGCGGCCCGGCTTCATGGAAGCTTGCGAGGTTTTTCCCACGCGTTCGAGCAGCACCACTTTTTCAATCGTCGGCGTTCCCGTTAGCGCATCGTCCACGCTGGCCTTGAGCGGCACAACCGTGCCGCGCCGCCACGCGCCGTCCGCTGTGATCAACACTTTTGCTTTGGCGTCATTGATGCGTTCGCGCAGCGCTTCCGCCGAAAATCCGCCGAAGACCACCGAATGCGCCGCGCCAATTTTCGCGCACGCCAGCATCGCAATCGCGAGCTCAGGAACCATGCCCATGTAGAGCGCGATGCGATCGCCCTTCACGACGCCCAGCGATTTCAGCGCGTTGGCAAAGCGGTTCACCTCGCGTTCGAGCATTCCAAACGTCAGCACGCGCGAGTCGCCCGGCTCGCCTTCCCAGATGATCGCCGCCTTGTTCCGCCGCGCCGAGTGCGCATGCCGGTCCACGCAGTTGTAGGTGACGTTCAACTTGCCGCCCACGAACCACTTGGCCCACGGCGCGTTCCACTCCAGCACGCGCTCCCACGGCTTGAACCAATCCAGATTCTTCGCCTGCTCCGCCCAGAATCCTTCCGGATCTTTCGCCGCGCGCTCGTAAATTTCCGGATCGTTCCAGCTGGCGCGCGCTTTGAATTCCTCCGAAGGAGGAAATGTCCGGCGTTCATCGAGCAGGGCGGACATGTTTTTTTCGTTGGGCGATGACATTTCGACAAAACTCCACAAAGAAAATCAAGCCGAGGCAGCTTATTCCGAAACCAGCTTTTCACTCTGACCTGTGCGCCATAGGATGTCGAAGCGACGAACGGTTGTCAATGGACCGATTGCCGGAGTCGCGAGTGTGTATCCCGCGCTCCCGAATATTTTATGGAAGTTATTGCCGGGCGTGGCATATCCTCTAAACGTTTCGTGGCACCGAGGTTGTAGCTCGCCTCTTCAGAGGCGAGGGTTTAGATGCTCGAACGCCAAAAAACACGCCTCCGAAGTGGCTGGCTACAACAGATCGGCTGCGGAGCCGGGGACGTCAACAGTGATACGTTTCGCCAATAAATAATTATTTCGGTTGCTCGCAAAAATAATTTGAATATTCTCACTTCTGGAAAGGAAGTGCATGGCTAATCTCGACTCGCTGATTGAGGATCTCGTCGTAGCAAATCGAATCTTGACTTCGGAAGGAATCGTCGACGCTTTCGGACATGTCAGTGCGCGCCATCCTGACGATAGCGGCCGTTTTCTGTTGTCGCGCGCAAAATCCCCCGAGCTCGTGGAGCGAGAAGACATCATGGAGTTCACGCTGGATGGCGCAGCTGTCGATCCGCAGGAAAGAAAACCGTACCTCGAACGATTCATTCACGCCGCGCTCTACGCGGCTCGACCGGACATTCAATCCGTCGTTCACAGCCACAGCCACGGCCCCATTCCGTTTGGTTTGACGGGAGAAAAGTTGCGCCCCGTTGTGCACAGTTCCGTAACATTAGGCGAGGAGGTTCCTGTGTGGGACGCGCAAACCAGTTTTGGCGATACGGACTTGCTCGTGTCGGACCTGGCGATGGGCGCGGATCTGGCGCGCACTGTTGGCGCGGGGAATTGCGTCCTGATGCGCGGGCATGGTTCCACCGTAGTCGGAAAATCCATTCGCGAGGCCGTCTACACGGCCATCTATCTGGAAGTGAATGCACATCTGCAGCTGATGGCGAGCCGCTTGGGAAACACAAAATTTCTCTCGCGCGGCGAAATTGAAAAAGCCAACTCCCGGCTGGCGTTGGCAAAACCGGGCGAAGGCTTTAATCGTTCGTGGGAATACTGGTGCCGCCGCGCCGGCATTAATCCAGACCGCACCCGCGAACGCGCCATGGGTTTTCTATCAAAGCACGAAAAGCAAGACTGAGCCGCATTTGAATTGGCATTCGTAGAGGCCGCCCGTTTTAAGGGCGGGCAGGTTTAGATTAACCGCGGCCCAAATTGTCGGAACAAACGTCGCCCTCTCCGTCCCGAAAAGCGCGGGCCGGAGAGGCCTCTACGAAACCGTCCTTGATTTTATAGAGGCCGCCCGTTTTAAGGGCGGGTAGGTTTAGATTATCGGCCACTCAAATTCTCGAACAGAGCACCGCGCCACCAGCACCCGAAGGGAAGCGCATGCCAGAGCAACCCACAATCAACATCACGCGCCTGGTGGACGATCAACGAATCCGTCTCTTCGGCCTAGGCATTATCTTCCTCTCTTTCCTTGTGATGTTCTCCGATGGCTACGCACTCGCAGCCGCAGCCTACGCCGCGCCCATGATCGTCCGCCAGTGGCATTTGAATCGCGCGGTGATGGGCCCCGTTTTCAGCGCCAGCCTTTTCGGTATGCTTTTCGGCGCACCCATCCTCGGCTACATGGGCGACCGCTACGGACGCAAAGGCGCCATCATCCTCGGCTGCCTGCTCTACGGAATTTCCTCCCTCGCGATCATCGAATCGCACACGCTGCATCAACTGGTCGCGCTCCGTTTTATTTCCGGCATCGGCCTCGGCGGCCTGCCGCCAAACACCATCGCGCTCAACGCGGAGTTTGCGCCAAAACGCGCGCGCGCGACGATGATCGTCTTCATGTTCATGGGCATCACGGTTGGCGGAATATTTCCCGGCGCGGTTTCGGCCTATCTGCCGAAATATGGGTGGCAGGGACTCTTCTTCATCGGCGGCGCGTTCCCGATCATCGTCGCGCTAGCATCATTTTTCCTGCTGCCCGAGTCAATCAAGTTTCTGGTGCTGCGCAACGCCCATGAAAAAGTGGCCAACCTCGCCAGGAAACTACAACCGGGAATTTCCATCTCTCCCGGCACAAAATTCCTGATCGACGAAAAACACAGGGCCGGTTTTTCGATCCGTCTGATTTTTGCCGAGGGCCGCGCGTGGATGACGCCGCTCCTGTGGCTCCTTTTCTTTTGCAACCTCATGGCCAATTTTTTTCTGAACAGCTGGATGCCCACGCTTTTTCAGGATGCGGGTTTGTCCGTGCGTCAAACCGCGCTGACCATGGCCATGTTTTATTTCGGCGGAATCGCCGGCGGCATCACCATCAGCCGCTTGCTCGACAAGCGAGGCCTCGCCGCAATTGGATTTTCTTTCCTGCTTGCCTGCCCCATCGTCGCGGCCATCGGCACGCCCGGCCTGTCGCACAATTTGCTGTCCGTCGCAGTTTTCTTCGCCGGCTTCTGCATCCTCGGAAATCAGCTCGGCCTGAACGCCGTCTCCGGCTTGCTCTACCCCACAGCGATTCGTTCGAACGGCGTAGGCTGGGCCAACTCAATAGGCCGCTTCGGAGCCATTTCTGGCCCCATGATCGGCGGCCTGCTGATCGCCAGGCATTTGCCGCTCCAGCGCCTCTTCCTAGCCCCAGTAGCTCCCCTGCTAGTCGGCGCGGTAGCCAGCTTCGTCCTGATGCGCGTCTGCTTTAAACTTTTCGGTGGTCGTCATCTGGAAGCGGAAGCGCGGCCTCTAAGCTGGGCAATCGCGCCTGAGCCAGAGTCCAAGTAGAAGATCAAAAGTAGAAAATCAAAGCTGAGGCTTAGAGCCACATTACGATAGCGCCATTTATCAGCAGTTGGGAACCGTGCCCCCGGTTTGTCGGCGCAGTCGTTTGTTGGACCATTCGTCCAGCATTTCCTCGTGGGCTTCGGCTGGGACGGCTTCTGGGCGCTCTAGCGATACATTTAAGGTTTAACGACCTCTTGCTTTCCGCGCACCCGATAGGAAATGACCTTATCGTTAAACAACAAGGAAATGCTTTTTTCGTACAGTTGGGCCTGATAGTCTTGTCCAACTTCGATTTCTTTGTGTCTGCACTCAGCCGTGTACAGCACGTTCCCGATTTGAATCATGGTTTCCCCTAGGCGGGGGGGCGCGCATCTCAACGGCGGCCCCGGTATCGGACCGTCCTTAGGTGTTACCACCGAAACTATGTGCGCTTTTAAGGGATAGTCGGCTGGATTCTCTTTGGCTATCACAGGAGCACAAAGGATCAGGACAGCGGCTAGTGCCATCATCTTATTCATACATCCTCCTTATTCGTCTTCAGCGCTTATGAGAGTAACTGAACTCGTCTGATATTTGCCAGATTTCGATTCTCCCTGTTCCATCCAGTCGCCCAGAGAGGAAGCGAGACGGGCGCCGTGAGAACGTTCGTACGGCCTAAAGACTTGGCGTCAACTCACCTTCACAGGGTACTGATTCTCAGGTAGCAGCACCTGCTGATTGAAGGACGCCTAACTTGTACCGAGCGAAACAATCGCTCACCAAAGACTGCGGATGGAAGGATGGCGACAGAGGCGGCCCGGCTCAACCGAAAAAAATCTCTGATAAGAAAAAGAAAAAACCGTCTTGACACGAACCGGCCTTCCCATGGAAGGACCTGGCCTATCATGGCTCTCCGCCTTCTCACGCCGACTGACGCCTAAGTAACCATGGACGCCGCCACGCGGCATGGAACCATGCGAAAATCCGACGCTTGTGTCTGCAATTCGGCACGCCACAAAGCCACACGACGGGGTCCGGCCACGGGTCCAGTCGCCTTGTGTATCTAACGCGATATTTTTGTTTCAATGCCATCTCCGCCTTCTGAAGACTCTGGGTCATCGCGGCAAAGTTTCGCTACAGTTTTTTCACAGATCGGCTTGGTCAAGAGTAATGGTAAGCGGTTGCCCGGCTTCTAGCAGAGTTGCGAACTCAAGGGGAACCTGAAGTTGGATATCGTAGGCTCGATACGTTAAAGGAATATCGTGGTCGAGTTCAACCCGCACTTCACAATGAGACGGTTCACCATTGTTTGGAGTGATCTGAATAGTCTTACATTTTCCTTTTAAACAGATTTTGACCATCTTGCTCCTTGTCAGATGTCGGGCTATCTCATGTAAGGGACATATGTCAACACAACGAGACGTTTCGACTCTTGTATGCTGGAGCGGATAGACTTTTTGTGCGATTTTGTTCGAGTAGCAGTCTAGCGGCGGTAGCTTATTCGAGTATGAGCGGATTGCACTGGATGTCAAACGAGTTGAGTGAATTCAGCCGCATCCCGGTACATTTGATACACCGTATGCGCGAATTCTTCGGCCCCGGATTGCATGTCTGAAGAGATGCCACATGACGATAATGCGTTTCAAAGGATTTGGCCATCAGCATCACGTTTTCGGCGTAGTACCTTGCTGTTCATGGAGTCCTAGATTGAAAATTCCGGATTGGGCTGAACAGGGATGCTCTAGCAGGCTGCGGAAAAAAGGCCTTGTTCTGTCATTCTGAGCGAAGCGAAGAATCTCTCTTCGATTTAAGTATAGGAAAAGAAACAAGGAGAGATTCTTCGCTTCGCTCAGAATGACAGAGTATTGGGTTTTTCCGCAGCCTGCTAGGTAGCCAATTGGTTTTTAGTACCGTATGATAAGTCCCGATGCGCCTTTTCATCTTAGGTGCAACCGGAAAAACCGGTCGCGCCCTAGTCGCTCAGGGGCTGGCCCGAGGGCACGCTATCACGGCGTTTGGGCGTTCAGGAATCCACGGCGATTCGACCGAAACATTCCGCGTCTTGATCGGAAGTCCAATGCGGGCCGATGATCTCGCTGCGGCGCTGCATGGACATGATGCTGTACTGTCGGCTCTCGGGACCCGCGGGCTGGGGACCACATCTGTGCTCGCCGATAGCGCGCGTGCGACCATCGAAGCGATGAAGCGAACGATGACACGCCGACTGATCGTCATCTCTTCGTCACTCGTGGATAAACAAAGCGGGTGGCTCTCCCTCGTATTAGCGAGAACGCTGCTCCGCCACACCGCTAGCGACCAACGCGCGATGGAAAAGCTGGTCACGCAGAGCGAACTCGATTGGACAGTATTGCGGCCCGCACTGCTCAACGATGGTATGCTCACAGGTCAATATGCGGAGTCTCCCGTATCGGCCGGGATCCCAGCGTCGCGCGAGGGGATGAGCAGGGAGGATCTTGCACACATGATGCTCAATGCAGTGGAACGCAGTGAATACGTAAAAGATATCGTCTGGCTGCGCGGCGCACGCGCTTGACTCTCTTTGTCGTGTTCCATTTTCTCGCCATCTATAACGCGGGCTGCATGACGGCTCTCCAGCTACAGCATTACGGAATATACCCGTCGGTTGGCAAAGAGAACTTCGCCACCTACATGCGCGCCAACAATCGTGCTGCGGCGCTACCCACAATCCTACCCGCCATCCTACTCCTGCTCTCCTCTCTAGCCTTGGTGTTTCAACGTCCAGGATTCGTCAGGCCGGATGAGGCAGCGGCCGGTCTGATGCTGAACCTCGTCGCGCTGCTCTCCACCTTCATATGGCAGCGCCCCATTCAGGGTCGAATGGCCGAAAGCGGATACGACGAGGCAAACATTCGCCGCCTCATCGCAACCAATTGGATCCGAACCATCGCCCATTGGCTGATCGCTGTCCTGGGCACCATCATCCTCGCGCGACTTGTCGCTGTCCATTGAACGCCGAGATGTCCCGCTATTGAATGCCGGCGAAGACCGGCCTTTACCGGAATTTGGCTTTGAGGCTCTTTGGGCAATGGCCTGCTGATAGACTCCAAACCGATGCATATCCCTATTCCTGCGATCGTTGTGCCCTTGGTCGTGCTCTTGCTCTATTTCTTTGTGCCCGGCCTAAAAGAGCAGACTTGGACGGTATTGCAAATCACCGGCGCCATTCTCACGGCGGTCGGGTACTCCACGTTTGTGATGGTCCGCCTACAATTGAGCAAGTCATTTGCCGTCACACCCGGAGCGAAGGAACTCGTCACCCACAGTCTCTATTCGAGAATCCATTTACGTCTTCGTTGATGTCATGATGTTCGGCTTGATCCTCGCTCTTCACTTGTACTGGTTATTCGTATTTCTCCCTATACTGGTCGCCATGCATGTGCTCCGAGCGCAGCGGGGCATAGGCTTCCTCCTACCCCGGCGGGCGCAAAATACGACGGGATTCCCGCGACATGGGCGGGTGGCACGGGCTTTGGAACGGTTCTGAACTTCCGCGCGTCCCATCTGTCACGCTGCGTGACAGGTGAGGCTTTCAACTTTGGTTTTGATTTCCATTCAGTTTCACAGCTCACAAACTCATACGATTGAAAATTCAAAGCGCCCGACCTCTCAACGTTTGCAAGGGATTTGCAAACTCAGAGTCTAACGGCCTAAGAGCGTGTCCTAATTGCATGTTTGGTTCGGCGAAGGAATGTGGAATCAAATTGAATCCAAACCCGGACCCTTAAAAACCAAAGCGTCTGGCACCCGAAGATTCCAAGTCAAAGGCAGGCGCGACCGGCGAAATATCAGGCGCAACAGATAGATTTGCTTCCCTCAACTCAACTTCGCGGTATGATGCTGGCAACTGTCGGATAAAAACCGTCGGCCAATGCACGCGCTAAACCTCAGGTCACCCAACCGCCTAGGGGATAGAGTTATTGCAGTGAGGCACGACCCGAGTTCATACATTCGGTCTGCTTACGGAGGAAACGTCATGAAATCGATTCGCGTTCTATTGTCCATTTTGCTGCTGGCGCCTTTGAGCGTTCCGGCTCGAGCTGATTTCAAATACACGGAGACAGCTAAAATCACGGGCGGCGCTTTGAAGGGCGCGATGAAATTCGCGGGGGTATTCAGCAAACAGGCATCGGAGGCAACGAAGCCCATGGTCACAACGCATTACGTGAAAGGGAAGCGCCTCCGAACGGACAACCCCGACGGCAAGATTCAAATCATCGATCTCGAAGGGCGCCGCATCATCGACATCGATACGCAGAAGCACACGTATTCCGAAATCACTTTCGATCAAATGAAAGAAGCGCTCCAGAACGCGCAGCAGAAAGCCCAGGAGAAAACAGCCCAGGACCCCAAGGCAAAAGATGTGAAAGCTAACGTGGACGTAAAATTCAAAGTCACTCCCGGTACCGGCACGCGCCAGATCCTGGGGCAGGACACGAATGAAACGAAGATGCAAATCGAAATGGATATGCAGGCCCAGGCGCAGGATAGCAGCCAGCCAAGTCAGCCCTCCGGGCCCGTTAGCGGGACGATCATGACGACGATGGACATGTACGTTGCGCCTTCAGTTGCCGGGTATGAGGAAATCGGGAAGTTCTACGCGCAGATGGGGAAGGAAATCAATTGGGTTCCGCCGTCCAATATTCATGTGGACCCGCGCGCATCGCAAAGTCTTGACGAACTTCAGAAGAATTCAGCCAATCTGAAAGGTTTTCCGCTACTCCAATACATGACCATGTCCATGGCCGCGCAGGATTCGTCCGGAAACGCAGCGCAGAACTCGAATGCTTCGCCTTCGTCGTCATCTTCCTCCTCCTCTTCAAACTCGGACAGCACGCCGACAAGCATCAGCGGCGCCATGACGAAAGGTATTGGCGGATTATTCTCAAAGAAAAAGAAGCAGGACGACACGGCAGACCAGAACAGCCAGAATCCACCTCCGCCGTCCACCCCCGGTTCTTTGATGGAGATGACCATCGAAGTCAATTCGTATTCGGACTCGTCGCTGGACTCCAGCTTGTTTGATATTCCAACGGGCTACTCGCGCATCACGCAGAATGCTGACCAGATCATGGGCGGTACACCTGCGAAGTAGCAGATAAAAAATGGCGTCGTTCATGGACTTTCTGATCCACGTGCTGGATTGCTGCAGCTTTGCCTCGACTCTTAAGCGGAGTTCAATAGCCAAGCAAGGCCACGGATTGTGATGTAAAATTATTTCAGTCCTACAGGACCAAATTTAGACTTCACTCATTCCATGAACATTCTCTTCGACAACACATACGCCAGGCTGCCAGAACGGTTCTTCGCGAAGCAGGCACCAGCGCAAGTTCCGGAACCGACGCTCATCCGTCTGAATCTTGGACTCGCCGCAAAGCTTTCGCTGGACATCGGCTGGTTGCAATCGCCTGACGGCCTTGCGATGCTCGCGGGCAACGCGATGCCTGAGGGTGCCGAGCCGCTTGCGCAGGCCTATGCGGGCCATCAGTTCGGCGGATTCTCGCCGCAACTCGGCGACGGCCGCGCCATCCTCCTGGGCGAAGTGGTCGACAAGAACGGCGCGCGTTTCGACCTGCAATTAAAAGGCTCCGGCCGCACGCCGTGGTCGCGCGGCGGCGATGGCAAATCCGCCCTCGGCCCGGTCATCCGCGAATACATTGTCAGCGAAGCGATGGCAGCGCTTGGCGTGCCCTCGACCCGGGCGCTCGCCGCTGTGGCCTCGGGCGAAAGAGTGTTGCGCCAGGAAGGCTATGTCCTCGGCGGCGTGTTTACGCGCGTTGCGGCAAGCCACATTCGCGTCGGAACGTTTCAATATTTTCTGGCGCGCAAGGATGTCGACGCCCTGCGGCATCTCGCCCAATATTCCATTGCCCGCCATTACCCGGACGCCGCGAACGCGCCCAATCCGTATCTGGCTTTGCTCGAATCCGTCGCTCTAGCGCAAGCCGACCTAATCGCGCAGTGGATGTCTCTCGGTTTCATTCACGGCGTGATGAACACGGACAACACCGCCATCTCCGGCGAGACGATTGACTACGGTCCGTGCGCGTTCATGGACGCCTTTCATCCGCAGTGCGTTTTCAGCTCCATCGATTCTGGCGGGCGCTACGCCTGGGGCAACCAGCCCGACATCGGGCTGTGGAACGTCACGCGTTTCGCGGAAACTTTGCTGCCCTTGTTGGCCGAGGATTCTGACGAGGCGGTGAAAATCGCCGAAGGTGTTCTCGCCAAATATCCGGAGCGATTCGGCGGCCAGTACGTCGCCCGCTTCCGCGCAAAATTGGGCCTGCCGTCCGAAGCGTCGCCCGTCCTCATCGAAGAATGCCTCAACCTGCTCAGCGCCCAGGAAATCGATTTCACTTTGTTTTTCCGCAACCTCACGCGCGTCGCGGCCGGCGAAGATTTTAAATTGCTGTCCGCGATGTTTTCCGGCAGTGATGCGTTTGAAAATTGGTTCGCCAAATGGCGCAGCGAAGCCTCGCCCGCCAAGCACCTCGCCGCAATGCACGCCGCCAACCCGATCCTCATCCCGCGCAATCACCGCGTCGAACAAGCCATCCAGGCCGCATATCGTGGCGAGTACTGCCCCGTTTCATCGTCTCGTGGATGCCCTGGCCGCGCCCTACGCCGAGCAGCCTGAATACGCGGATCTCGAAGCGCCTCCGCGCCCAGAAGAAATCGTCCACACAACTTTCTGCGGCACCTAACCTGACTGATAAAGAGAATCCTGCACGCGCCATAATCCTTCCACTACAATCATGCGCGTAGCGATTGCAGGGCAGAGGAGCGCTCAACGTGGAATCCTTCGACCTCATTGTAATTGGCTCAGGGCCTGCCGGGGAGAAGGGCGCGGCGCAGGCGGCGTACTTCGGCAAGCGCGTCGCGCTCGTTGAGCGCCATGCGGAGCTGGGCGGCGCGGGCGTCAACACCGGCACGGTGCCCAGCAAGACGCTGCGCGAATCGGCGCTTTATTTTTCCGGGCTGCGCGCGCGCGGCCTCTACGGCATCGATTATTCCTTGCGCGAAGGTCTAACAGTGCAGGGCTTCATGCACCGCAAGGATGCGGTCGTATCCGCCGAACGCCTGAAAATTGCGTCCAATCTCGCCTCGCACAAAATTGAATTGATTGCAGGCGCGGCCCACTTCGAAGACGCGCACACCATCAGCGCCGTGGACCAGCACGGTAAATCCCGCACACTGCAAGGAAAAGTAATCTTGATCGCGACCGGTTCGAGGCCGCATCGCCCGCCCGAAATTCCTTTTGATGACAAAACGATTTTCGATTCCGATTCGATCCTGCGCATGGATCGCATCCCCAAAAGCATGATCGTGGTGGGCGGCGGCGTGATCGGCTGCGAATACGCATCGATCTTCACCGCGATGGGCGTGGAAGTGACGCTCGTCGACGGCCGCGAACGCCTGCTCCCGTTTCTCGATGCAGAAATTTCTGAACTCTTGCGCGCGCGCCTCACCAGCCTGGGCCTGCAAATCTTTTTCCAGGAGCGCCTGAAAGAAACCAAGCTCGCCGTGGGAAAAGTTCGCATGACGCTCGCCTCAGGAAAAGTCGTAGAAGCCGAAACCGCGCTATTTGCCGCAGGGCGGCGCGGCGCCGTCGACGGATTGCAATCTGGAAAAAGCGGGCCTGCGAATCAATGAGCGCGGCAACATCGACGTAAACAATCATTACCAAACGCACGTCCCGCACATCTACGCCGCAGGAGACGTAATCGGATTTCCCGCGCTCGCATCGACCTCCATGGAGCAGGGCCGCGTCGCGATTGCCACGCCTTCGGATTTCCTTACAAACAGCGGCTCGCTTCGCAGCTCCCGATGGGCATCTACACCATTCCCGAAATTTCCGCGGTGGGAGAAACGAAGGAATCCTGCGACATACGGAAAATAAAATACGAAGTGGGCCGCGCGAAGTACGTGAACAACGCGCGCGGCCAAATCATCGGCGAATCCACCGGAATGCTGAAACTAATTTTCCGTCCCGAGAATAAACAATTGCTCGGCGTGCAAATTTTCGGCGAAGGCGCGACGGAGCTGATTCACCTCGGCATGCTAGTCCTGGAGTCCGGCGGCACGATAGACACGTTCATCGACCTGGTTTTCAATTTCCCCACGCTCTCCGAACTCTACAAATACGCAGCCTACGACGGCCTCGGCAATCTAGCCGGCCATAAATTGCGCGAGGGATGATTGTTTTATGTGGCGCGGGCTTCAGCCTGCGGAATTTAGTTCTTGCGAGGACAAAAATCCGCAGGCTGAAGCCCGCGCCACTTGAATCCTCGTCACACAAGTTCGAATGCCTTAGTGAAGTAAAGTCCAAAGTCGGTCGTAGAAAGATTGTGCGGAGGCATTGCTGCTGGCCAGCGGTCGTGAAGGCCCCGGCGGCGCATCCGTAACGGTGTAAAGCTTCCCGTCGCGCAAATACAGCCGCTCAGCCTCCGCTCGATTAAACGGCCGCGCGCCGCGCCGTCCAAACACTGCAAGCTGGTTGCCGCTCTCGTCGACCGCGCGATCCCGATCAATCCCGCGCGAAACCGCGAGTGCCGGTCCACTAGTGCGATATGTCGCAATTAATTTCGAAGTAGGCCGTGGGCTGAATCCGTACGATTCCGCCGAATCCGCCGGCGAAACCACTTGCAGAACGCGCAGTCCGTTGCGCCCATCCGCCACATACGCAAACACGCTGGCATCGACCGCGCCGATTTTTACATCGTTCACATCGTTCAGCACGCCGCCGGCCGTGAACATCTGATCGATCCGCGGCTGTTCGGGTTGAGTGACGTTCACGATCGCTACGCCGTTCTTCCCCGCGGAAACATAGGCGTAAGTGCGTGACACGGTGACATTGCGCGAATCTTCCAGCTTCACAATTGCTCCCGGCACGATGTGTGGGTGCGCGAGGTCGGTGACGTCGAGCGTTTTTAATCCTTCGCGATCGGCGATAAAACCGTAACGGAATTGCACAGCGACGCCTTGCGGATCGACCAGATCGGGCGTGCCGATTTCCGACGTCACGCGCGGCGCAATAGGATTATCCAGATCGACCACGACGAGCCCGCGGTCGCACAAAATATACGCGTACGTTCCGGCAATCGTGATGCGGCGCGCGCCATTCAAAATTCCGCCGGGATTAAACGTGGCCGCGCGCCCGATAAAATTATTTTCGGGATTTCCGTCCAGCAGCGTGCCCACTCCCGGATTTTTCCCTTTTAAATCAGGATTGCCAACAACGATCAGCCCTTCGTATTTATCCGTGACGTAAAGAAATCCGTACATCAAATGAATTTTCTGTTCTTCATTCGCAGGATCGTGCGTGCGCAAGGGATCGACGGCAAGCGTTGTGGGAGTCGCCACCGCCGTTGCGAATTTTGTTTTCACATACAGGCGTTGGCCGAGCGGAGAAACCGCCGCGGTCACCATGCGTTCGGAAAAACCTTTGTTATCGATGTCGGCGACGTCGAAAACACGGAACCCGTCCGCGCCCATCGCCGCGTAGGCATATTCTCCGCGCAATTGAATATCCAGAACGTTTCCGCTGTGCCCATAGGCCGTCGTGAGTTCGCGCTTACGGTCTGCGTGCATGCGGAAATCATGGGGATACGCCATGCGCTGCAAATCGCTGCCAATCACGGCCTCTGGTTCATCATGCTCGGCGGTCACCACGGCCTGAAAACCTTTATTGCCCGTGGCCACGTACACGTAGCGCCCCATAAAATTTAGAAAATTGGTGCCTTGCAAAAGCAGCATGGACATCCACGCATTGTTGTCACGAGCGGCGGAGACGTGGCAATCGGTGCACTGTTTTGTTTCGCGCGCGCGCACCGTGTGCGGCACGAAAGTGGAAAATGCCTGCCCGGAAAAGCCTTCGGCGGAAACTGTTTGCTGCGTGTTATACAGCCACTCGCGATTCGCGTTTTGCGAACTCACGAGAATCGCACACGAAGATCGCGCCGGCGCCACGCGATGTCCGGTCACGGTGCCGTCCACCGCCAGCATATAACCGTCATCGCGCAGCACCTGGAAATTGTAAGAAGTCCAGTTGCGCGTCGTGAGCCCTTCGTTGTGCAGCATGGGCCGCTTTTCGTTTGCGGTCATCGAGAGGTGGCAGCCAAAACAATTCGGCGCCCACGAAGTGTGGCAGGAGTAGCACGTCATGCTGCTGTTCGCGTGCGCGAGTTGCGCTTCGTCTTTTGGCACGTCGCCCCAGGTCACGCCGTCCTTGCGCATGGTTTTAGCGAGACGCGATTTTTCGTTGTAGTGCGCGTTTCCCGGCGTGATCGAATCGAGCGTCTGCACCACTTCCCATGCGAGGCGCGGGTCCATCATGGAGCGCTGAATTAATTTTCCGTCGCGCCACTCAAATTGCCGCTCGCGCCACGGCGTGCGCAGCGCATCGAGGTGCGTGCCGCCGCCGGATGCCGCCGGCCCGGAAGTGACGAGCGTCGCGGGTTGCGAAATTGTTCCGTGGCAATCGACGCAATCCATTTCAATCGCGGCGCGCGGCTCGCCGTAAAGTTTTCCTGTGCCGTGGCTGTCCTGCTCCAGGTGGCAGTCCACGCACTGCATGCCTTTTTGCAAGTGGATGTCGGCAAGGTGCGCGGCTTTATCAAACTTTTTTGGATCGTCCGCGGGAACACTCATACCTTTTTCATCGAGCAGATGGCCTTCACGATCACGTGCAAACACGGCACGGAATAGCCATCCATGGCTGTGAAAATCGGCGAACTGCGTGTCCTTCAATTTCGCGTTGAACGCAGCACTGCCGGTCTCCGCCAAAAATTTCACATCGCTCCACAACCCGCGCGCCGCCGCGCCTTCCGGGTTGCGTTGGGACACATTAAATGTTTCTTCGTCCGTAGGATTGTGCTGCTCCTTCGGATACATCGCGGCGCCATCGGATTCGTTGTCCCACCACGTGTAGCCAAAATAAGTGGTCACCATGTTCGTGCCGGGATGCACATGGCACGTCATGCACTGGCTCGATGGAATCGAGCGCGTAAATTCGTGTCGGATCGGATGGCCGGACTCTTCGCGCGAAATGGTTGGGTCCTTCGTGGCACTGTAACCGCGATTGCCGTACTCGGAAAACTGAGCGGAATGTTGCGCCGAGCGGTCATTCGCATAGACCACGTGGCAAGCCGAGCATCCGCTGGCGCGATAATCGCCCGGTTGATCGTTCGTGCCCGGCAAAGAAAGCAGCGGATCGAGAAGGCGCGTTTTTTGCAATCCAAGAAACACAGGATCGGTGCGCAGCAGCGTGCCAAACCCGCGCGTGCTGAGCTTGTCGTCAGGTTTTCCAGCGTCATCGCTACGAAGCGGTTCTCCAATCTCGCCTTTCGGGCCGCTGCCGCGTTCGAACACACGTAAAACATTTCCCGGTTGCGAAATTTCCCAGCGCTCCAGGGGAGTAATTTCCGGCAAAATTCCTTTCGCTCGTGTTTCCTCTGACGATGGTTGCGGAATCGTTAGAACCGATTGCGGCAGGCCATCACGGGAATAGCTTTCGCCGAATCGCGTGTCTTTATGCGGATAGCCGCCATTGTTGTACAGCGCAGCGCCCCATAGCATTCCGCCTGTCGTCATCATGCTGGTGGAAACGTTGCGCGTTTCGGAAGTGTGGCATCCGGCGCGCCCGCATGTTTCCGGCGCTACGCGCAAATCGCCGGGATTCACGAAGCGCACATACTCGGGGCTTTCCCTGAGCCACTCTGTATAAATCCGCTCGGCATTCGCGGATCGATCGGCGAGTTTCGGATTGAGCGGTTGCGGGTGAGCTTTTCTTTTTGCTTGATCGTATTCGGGCGACGTGGTGGCGATGCCTGAAGCGATGCGTGCATCCGCATTTCCTCCATGGCAATCCGTGCAGCCGATTCGCACGGTGCCAGTTGCGTGCATGGTCGGCTCATCGGTTTGCGTGTGGCAAGAAATGCACCCAGCAGATTTGCGGTCGGCTTCCTCTTGCGTCTGGCTCATTAAATTCGGACCGGATTTGTCATCCGCGGCGCGCAGCAACGGCGCGGAAATTCGCGCGCCAATCAGGGCAAGAGCCACGCTCGAGGCGAGCACCACCCATGGAGAAACAGATGCAAGCCGCGCAAAGTGGTTGCGATTATTCATATTGAAGTTCATGCCGTCTTTCACGATCAATTGGCTCAATCGAAAGAAATAATTTTGCTTTAAAACTGAAAATGTACATTGGCAAATAGTGAAAATTGCGTCGTTCCGGAAAAAATATCGCGAAATCCCTGCCCTGGAAACAAGGCTGCGGCGCCGCCCGTAATGGAAATATTTTCGGAGAGCGGCGGCCGGTACTGAAAGCCCACGCTGGTATCCACCCCAATCGTGTTGTGAATTGGCGATTCAAAAAGCAGCAGGGCAATGGGCGCCGTTCGCTCGAACCGCAAATAATTTACGTTCAGAAAGGTTTTCAGTTTTGGCGTCAAATCGAAATTCGCACCCGCATTCACCAGAAAAATTCCCGGGTTCACGAAGTTCGCTTGCCCCTCTTCCTTATTCGTACGCATGCTTGGCAGCAAGCTATTTCCCGGAGTGAGCGCAACGCCAGTGCCGGGCAAGCGCAATTCTTCGCGATCCCAGAAGCTGAAAATTCCTCCCGCAAAAGATGGATCGTCGACAATCGTGTCAAAGCCTGTCGCGCGGCCGTCACGCGGATTCCCGTCGCCTGATGCATAGAACGCCGAAACTTTGTATCGTACCCAGTCCCTATCGAGCGAAACTTCCACCGCGCCCATCTGAGCGTTGATCGTGACGGGACGTCCCGCGATGGGATTCAGACTGTCGATGCCGAGCGCCTCGTAGAACGCGTGGTTCACATTGATGCGACCAAAGTGGCCATTTCCGGTCCAGCCCAGATATGCGGCGCGAATTTCGTGCGGCTGAAAAACTCCCACTGGCGCGGGCCGCACTAGAAAACCATTGTCGTCGTAATGCACGCTGGCATCGTCTTTGTTGTAGTGAATGCTGAACTCGGTTGTGTAACCTGGTTTCACAAAATCCTGCATATAAAAATTAGCGATGATCACCTGCTGGTGGCGCGGCTGAAAAGTATTCAGTCCGCTGTTGGTATCTTTTTCCAGCAGATTAAAATAGGCCGCGTTGTATTCCCAACGGTCCGAATACAAATTTCCAAAGACTCGCATACCCGGCTGCTCATCGACAAAAAGAAATCCGCGAAAATCGCTGGAAAAACTTTGGATTCCCGCGCGCACGGAAATGAAATCGTAGTTTGCGCTCAAATCGTGAATTTTATATTCCGCAAAAGCTTCCTGCAGCCCGGCATGCGCTTCAAGACGCGACGTGCCTTTCGTCACATCAATATTCACGATTCCCAGCTCGCGCACATTCAAATAATTCACGTTCACGGCGGGAGTCACCTGAATGCGCCAGTCGACCGGACGAAACGAAGTGTCCCCGTGAAATAAATCGAACGAAACTCGAAATGTCTGGCTAAGCGCGAATTGCTCACCCTTACCGAAAAAATTGCTGCTGCCCGGCCGCGCCGAACTGATGTTGCTCATGGACGGCACGCGCCGCTCTTCGACAAAAGTGTCCGAAGTCGCGGTGATGTTCAGAAATGTTTGTTGGCCCCAGATTGGCGAGTCGCCTTTCAGCCGGTTGCGATTGAACGGATCCCACCAGTGTTTTGTGCGAACGTAAGGATATTCCCCGCCGCGCCCGTAACGATTCCAATCCAGCGTCGCGATGTTCCAGCGATCCCGCGCATCCAGAAAAACATCCTGCGACGGCGGCAAAGTTTCCGGCGCGGGAATTTCCTGCCCAAACTCAGCGTCAGGTCGACGGCGCAGACTGCTATAAGGAGCAGGCGAACTTGTTGCTGAGGGCATTGCCGCCGGAGCGCCAAGTTCAGGCATGCGCGGCAAGCGGGAAGTGTTCGTTGTAAAGATCGCCGAAGCCGAAAGCGTCAGTTCAAGCGTCACCACATCTCCCGCGGCGAGCGTCACGTTATCTCGCGTCACACTTTCAAATCCGTCGTTCTGAACCAACAATAAATAATTTCCCGGTGAGAGATCGGTCCATCGGAACACGCCGTCCGCATCCGTAGAAACTGTCCGCGTCATTCCAGTCGAGCGATTGGTCAGCGCAACAACTGCGTCGATAATTCCGCGTCCGATTGAATCTGTTACTGCTCCTTGAAGCGCCGCTGTCTTGCGCGCAGCTTGCCGGGGGAGCCGCAGCTCATTCTGGTTTTGAACCAAGTCATCCGGAAATGCGGGAATCGGCAACGCATCGGCAATCGCCGAAGAATTTCGCATCGGGATTCGCACGGAGGCAAGCTCATACCTGGATTGGGTGAATGAGCGAATTAAATGTTTTCTTTGCGCGGCATGGCGTGAATGAACGCCCTTGGCTTTTGCGCCCTTGTGGTGTTGCTGCGCCGATGCGTGTTTGGATGATGAAGTTGACGAAGCTAATGTTGCAGGCTTTGCCGCGGCGACCGGCATGAATGCCAGTATGGAGCCGAAGCAAAACCATCGAATTGTTTCGGATGCGGCCCGTGTCCAGATTGTTTTGATTCTCCTGCCTGCAAAAAATTGCCAATCCCACCCTGGACTAGCTAACAACGATCTCAGGGGCGCGGCAAGGTGTTTTGCCCCGGCATATGCCAAGTTAGAAACACACTCTCCACAATAAAAGACTTTAAAAAATTCACTTTACGGTTTCACTCCGGATTTAAAAGTCCTATGCTGGCCGGAAGAGGAATTTTATGGCAAACACAAATCCTGCTCCGGTGCTGGCTTTCGATGTGTACGGCACGCTTATCGATCCATTTCACATGGAGGAACATTTGCGCCCCGCTTTCGGGGAAAAGGCAAGGGAAGCATCGGAATTATGGCGCAGCAAGCAGATCGAATATTCGTTTCGCCGCGCCCTCATGAAAAAATATGCGCCGTTTGATGTGTGCACCGCACAGGCGCTCCGGTTTGTCAGCGCGCAATTGGGAATTTCTATTTCCGAGGAAGCGCACGAGCAATTGATGGCGAAGTACCTGCGGCTGCCTGCGTTTCTGGATGTGGCGAACGCGCTGAACGATCTTGCGGCGCAAGGTTTTGCGATCGCGGCGTGTTCCAACGGGACAGAAAATGCTGTTCGCACATTGCTCCACCATGCGGGAATTCTTTCGCGATTCAGCAAAATCGTGAGCGTGGATCCGATTTACACATTTAAACCTGACCCCGCAGTCTACGAATATCTCGTCGCTGAATTGCACTCGCGAAGAGACATGGTCTGGCTGATTTCGAGCAATCCATTTGATGTGATCGGCGCGAGGGCCTGCGGATTGCGCACCGCGTGGGTGCAGCGCGATTTAAAACGCGCATTCGATCCGTGGGAATTCGAGCCAGACTTGATCGTTCATGGCCTCGCAGAACTGGCGGGCAAATTGAAATCGTCGGGTTAAATCTTTTTGTGGCATAGGCTTCAGCCTGTGGAATTTAGTCCTTGCAAGGACCAAGCCCCACAGGCTGACGCCTATGCCATTAAATTCCTCCCCATTTGCAGTTCTCGCACAACTTATTTCCGCGTCTTGAGCGCGACGCACCGATGTGATAACAAGTTACGACCTCTCATGGGCCTGCTCATCGACAGAATTAAAAATTTACAACTGCTGCAAAAAATAACTCTCGTGTTGGCTGCCACGTTCGCGTGCAACTTTGCGGGATGCGGAGGCGTGGCCGGTCAGCTGACTTCCGCGCCCCCGCCAGCTTCCGTGCAAAGCCTCACCGCCGCGGACGTCAGCGCAATCGTGCAAAGCGCAGCGCAGGCCGCAGATCCGAACACGATGGTGATCGCCGTCGTGGACCGCTCGGGCAATGTTTTGGCCGTGTATCGCAAGCCCTCCGCTCCAACACTCGTCACCGGAAATTTCAGCGCGCAAGTCGACGCCAATGAACTCGCCGTGTCGCTCGCGCGCACAGGAGCGTTTTTCAGCAACGATCAAGCTCCGCTTTCCTCGCGCACCGTGCGGTTCATCAGCGGCGTTCATTTTCCGCCCGGAGTTGCGGACACATCCAACGTGCCGCTCTACGGAATCGAAAACACGAATCGCGGATGCACTTTGTCCACAAATTTCCTGCCAGGGCAATCCGTTCCGCCCTCGCGTTCCATCAACGGCGCAACGACCAGCCTGGGAATTGCCACAGGCAAAGTGGATGTAAACGATAGCGATGAAACTGCGGTCAATGCCGGCGGAGTGCCTCTCTTTCGCAACGGCAGTTTGGTTGGAGGTATTGGCGTTACTGGAGTCGCACCAGGCGTCGCGGAATATTCGGCATACGTGGCGGCGACCTCCAATGGATTCGGACCGACTCCCGCCGCGCCCGGCGTAGTTTTCATCAACGGTGTTGCTCTGCCGTTCGTGAATCAGACGACACGCCCCTTCGGCGTTGGCGCCGGAACTTTCACCGGAAGTTTTATTGCAGGTCCTTCAGCAAGTCCGGGGACGCCGCCGGAAGGAATGCTGGTCGCTCCCGTTGCAGGCCCACTTGGAGGACTTACAGCGTCCGACGTCACGCAAATCATCAACAACGCCATCGCAACTGCAAACACAACGCGCGCAGTAATTCGTCTGCCCATCGGTTCCTCTGCGCGCATGGCTATCGCTGTCGCCGATCTTGACGGCACGATCATTGGCCTATACCGCATGGCGGACACCACGGTTTTCAGCATCGATGTAGCCGCGAGCAAAGCGCGCAACATGGTTTACTTCAATAGCGCCGCGCGGATGGCCGCCGACCTAACAGGAGTCCCGTTCGGCACTTTCGTAACCAACCGCACGATTGGTTTTGGCGCGCAGCCATTTTTTCCGCCAGGAATTAACGGCAGCAGCCCGGGCCCATTTTTTAATCTTTACGTGCAGGATGTGGCGAATCCTTGCACGCAGGGATTGCAAGTTGCCAGTCCGAATCAAAGCGGAATAGTTTTTTTTCCGGGCTCGGTGCCGCTCTATCGCAATGGCGTGCTGGTCGGAGGACTTGGCGTCAGTGGCGACGGAGTGGACCAGGATGATTACGTGGCATCCGGCGGATCCGCCGGCTTTGAAGCTCCAACAGCGATTCGCGCAGATCAAATCGTCGTGCAGGGCGTGCGATTGCCGTACTTAAAATTCCCGTCGAACGCCACAAATTAATTCTCAATCCCTAAATAGGCTTTCGCTTTAAGTGGCGCGGGCTTCAGCCTGCGGGGTTTGGACCTTGTAGCGCCGGCGTCTCGCCGGCGGTTTTTGCGCTGCCCTGCGCTGAAGACTGCCAGCGAGACGCCGGCGCTACAAAAACATACCCCGCAGGCTGAAGAGTCTGTGTGAGAACTCAAAATCGATGCGTTTTTGTAGCGCCCGCCTTCAGGCGGGCACTACATGATCCAAAACCGAGTTCTCTCCCAGACTCTGAAGCCCGCGCCAACAAAGCCAATCTCCATCGCAATATTTTTATTGTAAATCTCCCTGCAACTCGGCGAGGGAAAAATTGCTGTGCGCAGATTTGCGCTGCGCGGGATCGTGATACGTGTGGCACTCAAAGCAGTGCGACTCCGCCGCTTCCGTCCCCGCGTGGTGACACGCGCGGCAAGTCGCAATGCCCGGCAACAAAACATCTGAACTTTGCTGGCTCGTCAACGCACCCGCGTGGCAACTCGCGCAGTCCAAGAGCCCGTGCTGCGAGTGATCGAAATTCGCGTGAGGCATGTAGCGCGACGTAATGTTTGACGGCGCGATTTTCGGAAGCGAGGCGCCTTCATCTGAAATGAGCGAGTGGCATTGCTTGCAAGTCTTCCGCCACAAAAGTTGTTCGTCTTCGGCCGTGCGTTCTGCAACCCATTGCGCCGGAGTCAGCACACGATAATCGGCGAGGACTGGTTTCTCGGGAATATCGCGGCTCGGATCGCGCGGCACACGCAAATCTCCAGTATGGGCGGCGATGTAGGCCTGCAGTTTCTCGACCACAAAAGTGTGAACCACTTCGGGCTTGTCGTGCGGCACTGCATCCGCAAGCCGCTTGTCGAATTGCAGGGAATGGCAAGCCGCGCACGTCTGCGCATAAGTTGCCGGCGCCATATACGATCGCGAAGGCACGGAATTATTTAATTCATTCATTGCGCCGTTTGCGGGCAAAACTTTCGCATTTCCTGACTGGCTTTTTGCATCCCCGTACGGCCACGGACCGGCGGCATCCGCTGCCGACCGATGGCAATCGACGCAAACCATTTGCACGCGACTGCCATCCGGCCCCAGTAGATTTGGCTGCAAGTGCACATAATGATTGAGCAGAATATTTCCCGGATCGCGGCGTTCTCCGCGTACGACAGCGAATTCCGGATGATTTCCTTCAAAGCTGCTGATGTTTTTTACAAAGTTGGCGGAGTTTCCGTGCGATTCAAGGTTCGCATGGCATTGCGCGCAATTCGCGTCGCTCGTCGCAGCAAGCCGAATCGTTCCGCGATGATCGGCGTGGCAGGAAGCGCAGGTGGGAGTGGAGGCCCGACTCATGTGATGCACAGCCCCGTCATGGCATGCTAGGCATTTCTGGTCGATCACTTTTTTATCGTAAAAACCAAGCGTAGACAGGTGACACGCGGAGCAATGCTTCGTGAGCACCGCATGCGCCGATGATAAATTTCCGGCCGAGTAAACGCGCCGATCGCCGCGAATCCCGAACCAGGCCAGGCACAGAATCGCGAGGACCGGCGCGGCAACGGAAAGCAAAAACCGCCAGCGGCGCATCGGGCTCGACCTCTTGAAATAATCGAGGTCGATGCGCTGCGCAAGTTTCTTAGTTGTGCGTGTGCGCGGCAAGAGCGTCCTATCCTAGTATCTGAGCGCCATCACGGAATGAATTGCGCCGAGCAAAATTAACGCCAGCGAAAGTGGAATGTGCAGCAGCAGCCAGCCATGCAACCAAACATGCAATTGGCTTTGCAGAGTAAGCTGCCGCTCCTCTTCGCAGATTCCTTCCAGATCATCGATTGCAAGTTGCAGCGAAGCCGGTACGAGTGTCCGCAACTGCGTGAACGCGCTGTGCGATTGCGCCGCATCGCTCATCGCGCTTCCTCGAGCGCCAGGTTTTTCAAGATACGGTTTTAATTCCTGTTCATAAAAATTGCGCAATGGCGCTGCTTCATCCATCACGGCAACGGCGGCCGAACCCGCAGGGGAATCTGCGTCAGCGCCTTCCGCAGCAGTTGTTTTATTGTCGCCATTGATCTTTTTCATCAGTTCCTCGGCCTCTTCCAAGAGCTGGGCGCGCACATGCCCGATTTCTTCATAAATAGTTTCCATGGTCACTTCGCGCGTCATCATCCGCGGCATGTAATGCTGCAGCGCCGCCCCAAACAGACCGCTCAAGACCACAACGATGAGAAGCGTCATCAACCACGCCGTCAAACCGTGGCCGTACCGGAATCCTGAGTGAAACAAAATCAGGGGCAAACTCAAAAGCCCAAGCCAAAGATGCCCGCGCATCCAGGTTTGCGCCCGGCCAAAGCGGTAAACCGGAACTCTTTTTCGCGCGCCTAAAAGCGCCGCAAATATCATGAATGCAAATCCAGCACTGCCAAACGCGAGCCCGGCTGCCGTGCCGCCCATCGATCCAGCACCAACCGGAACACGATAGAAACCGTAAACCAACATCGACACCCCAAGTATGGAGAGCGACGCGATCATCCAGCCCTTATGCGTGTGATCAATCCGCAAGAATTATTCTCCCAGCCTTAAAATCGGTACGTGCACTCTAGGAAAAGCACCGCAGTCAATTGTCTCGCGGTAGAGCACTGGTTTTTGTGGCGCCGGCGTCCCGCCGGCGGGTTTACTTTCAAACATGGCCCCCAAAACCGCCGGCGAGACGCCGGCGCCACCAAAACGAGGCCACAAAGAACTCTGACGTCTCCCGCGAATCACGCCCGCGCCTTTCCCGTTTTTCCAACACGCTGCCCCAAAGTCCCCGCGAAGAAATCGCGCGGTTCCACGCGATGTGCGGCGTCGTGTGGGCACGCATAAACGCAACTTGGCTCCGCATGTTCCGTGCAAAGATCGCAGGTGGTCGCTTTTTTCTGGACCACGGCTTTCTTTTGCCCCGGATGCTCGTGGTCTTCCGCCTGCGCCGTAAACGAATGCATGTTGATATTTCCGTAAGGGCAATTTTTCGCGCACAGGCCGCAGCCGATACACCAATCCTCGATAATCACTTCCAGCGAATTGCGCCGCCGGATCGCTCCCACCGGACAGCCCACCATGCACAGCGGATCGCGGCACTGGCGGCACGACGTGGCCACCAGAAAATTCTCGAAGCGCAGGCCTTCGCGCACCAGCCGCGTCACTCCGTCGTGCGAATCCGCGCACGCCGTCACGCATGCGTCGCACCGCGTGCACTTGGCAAGGTCCAGCACCAGCAAGCTCTGTGCTTCCATGAGCCCTTGCGCGAGAAAATTTTCCAGAGGCACGCTGCGCACCATGCGCAGCCGTTCCTGATTTGCTTCTTCACGTTCTCGGGCGGCGCGTTCGAGGCCCGCGCGCACTTCCGGATAGCGCGCCACCATCACTCGAAAATCTTCCACCGAAATGCGAACAACCTCAACATGATCCAACGCCGTGCAGGCCGCCGTACGCGTTCCTCCGCCCAGCAATCCGATCTCTCCGAAATAATCGCCGCGCGATAAATACGCGAGAACCAGTTCGCCACCCGGATAATTTTCCGAAACTTTTACGAAGCCGAGCCGCACGAGATAAAAACTGTCGGCCGGATCTCCCTGCTTGCAGATCGACTGGCCGGGGGCGAAGCGCAAAAGTTCGACGCGTTCGCGCAAGTGGTCCACAAAATCCTGCTGCAGCCCGCGAAAAATCGACACGTCGCGCAAATGGGAATCGAGTGCGCGCCTCCGGTAAGTTTCGTCGAGCTGCGCGCGAAACGGTTTGCTTTTCTGCAAAACGTCGAGCACGTTGCGCAACATTTCCAGCATCGTGCAATCGGTTTCGGCGCGCACCGTCGCCGACCGCGGGTAATAATTCATGCACGTCATTTCGCCGAAAAGTTCGCCCGCGCCGAGTTCCGCAACCGGATGGTCGTAGGACAAATCGACCGGAGCATCGATTGGTATGGAGCTTCGATCCGCTTCGTCCTCGCGCCGGTCTTCCTGGCGCGGCGCAAGGCGGCTTGTGAGCTTGCTCGTCAGTCGCGCCAGAAAACCGTCCGGCCGCCCTTGCGCCTTCACGTGCGCGATGGGAGTTGAGAGCGCGACGCTCGCTTTGCCCTCTAAAATATAAAAAGCGGTCGACCCAAATTCGCCTTCTCGGCACACAATGTCCCCGCGCTTGAAATGCCGCCACACCGTCGCATTCGCATTTTTTTTCAAAAATTGAGGAGAAATATCCTTGAACACAGGCA
This sequence comes from uncultured Acidobacteriota bacterium, assembly GCA_963786215.1. Lineage (GTDB taxonomy): Bacteria > Acidobacteriota > Terriglobia > Acidiferrales > UBA7541 > Palsa-360. Next base: position 430,607 of record CAWAYK010000015.1, on the reverse strand, counting down.
GGCGAAGCAGGTCTTCAGCCGCCACAGGCGTTCCATCCGGCTGCCCCTGAATTTCCTTTAATTCTTCAAAAATCAATCAAGCACTCCCAGTGAAGTTAGGTCTAAGCGCGGGCATCCCTCGACGCCAAAATTCATATCAGACCCCGTGGTATCAGTCCATCCTCATCCGGACGCCGTTTTCCATGCTTGTACTTAAGGGAGACTTTGGATTATTTCGTGCAAATTTAGGTCGTAGAAAATCAGCGAATCATCCGCCCTATGCTACTTTGGATGTTCGCGTAGCTTTTTCGAGTAATTCATGGATTAAGGTCTGGTAGGGCTTATCGTTTTTTGCCGCCAAACGCTTGAGTTGTGAAAGGAGGCGGGGTGAAAGACGAATGGCGATAAGTTGCTTCGCATTCCCTGTTTTTGGGCGGCCAACTCGTCGAGCACGGCCTAGCTCCTGGTCCGTGGACTCAGGAAGTTCCGAAAAATCAATTTCCTCGTTTTTTGTAAGCGTTGTATTCTTTCGAGCTCGCTTGGCGCGCGGTGGTGATTCGAATCGTTTCTTTCCCATCTTTCATTCTCCTATTGGAATAAACCAAAATAATGATTCTGCCCTTGGCGGAGAAGCCTAATCTTTTAAATCGATTCTCGTTGTGACCATGTTCCAAATCCTCCCATTCGAGGCCGTCAGGATCGGCAAATACAGTTGCCGCTTCCTCGAAAGACACGCCATGTTTTTCAATGTTCCTGGCTGCCTTTCGAGCATCCCAGTTAAACATAATTTATGTATATACATTAATTATGGTGTCTGGTCAACAACGCATTATGCAAACTTGTGTTGTAGGGTTGTTTTGTCGCGCCTTGGAAATAGCTCTCGTCGGCTTGGTTGACTTCAAATCTAGCGTGCACTATAAAAATTCCGGCGCAATGATGCCTTACCATTCACGTAAGTTAAGGTGGCACTAATCCGAGCACAAGGAATGACAGTCAGGAATATGGCCACGAGTTTGGCGCTGCGATGCGCCGTGTTTTCGCTTGGCGTTTTTTTTGTTACTTGCATGAATCCAGCCCGCGCTGCCAATCCTCCCGCGGACGCGAGCAAATACACGGGTCCCGGCTCGTGTAGCTCCACCAGTTGCCACGGCAGTGTGAAACCCCGTACAGACAACCGCATTTTTCAGAATGAATACAGCATCTGGGCCGTGAAAGATAAGCACGCCAAGGCCTATGACGCGCTTACCAGCCCGGTCGGCGAGCGCATGGCAAAAATTTTGGGTCTCGGCAAATCCGAACAGGCTGCAAAATGCCTGGCCTGCCACGCGCTGGATGTCCCGGCCGAAGCGCGCGCCAAAACTTTTGAATTGAATGAAGGCGTCAGTTGCGAGAGCTGCCACGGCCCTGCATCCGCATGGCTTGGCCAGCACACCACGCGCACGTGGACGCACGAGCAATCCGTCGGCGCAGGAATGTATGACACGCGCAATCTCGTGCGTCGCACGGAGAAGTGCCTCACCTGCCACCTCGGCACGCAGGAAAAATTTGTCGATCATGAAATGATTGCCGCAGGACATCCCGACCTCTACTTCGAGCTCGATTCTTTCTCAGCAGTGATGCCCCGCCACTGGAAGACGCCGCGCGAAACCGCCCCCGGCGTTCCCGCGGAAAAAGATGCGGCGTGGAATGGCGTGCGTGAATGGGGCACGGGACAAGCCGTTCAGCTCCGCGCTTCCATGGAACGAGTAGCCTGGCGCGCGAAAGGAAAAAACTGGCCGGAGTATTCCGAGCTGCAATGTTTCTCGTGCCATCATTCCCTGACCGCGCCGGAACAAAGCTGGCGGCAGGAACGCGGCTACGCAGGACGCCGCCCAGGCGACCCGCCGTGGAACGGCTCGCGCTACGCGGTCTTCCGCGAACTCGCGCATCAGGTGGATAACGACGCAGCCACGCGCCTTGACGATCAGGTAGCGCAGCTAGCCAAATCGCTTAGCCAGCTAAATCCCGACCGCGACACGGTTGCTTCGACCTCGGCCGCCGCTGCAACGCTTGCGAATCAGCTTGCCACGCGCATCGAAGCGCAGCCCTACGACGCGGCTATGACTCTGCGTCTCTTGCAACGTATTTCCGACGATGCGGATGAAATTTCGAACCAGGGAGAGCGCGCCGCCGAGCAAGCCGCGATGGCGCTCGATTCGCTGTTCATCGCCTACTCGCGTACGGAAAAAATCGCAAACACAACCGAAATTCGTGCGGCGATAAACGGCCTGTTCCAGCAGCTGGAAAATCCTTCGAACTACAATCCCGCCGATTTTGCCCGCCAAATACGCAAGGTAGGTTCACTTCTGAAGTAGCCCTGAAAATAAGGATTTTGAGGTGAGTGGCGCGGGCTTCAGCCTGCGGAATTTGGAATTTGCAAGGACTAACCCCCGCAGGCTGAAGCCCGCGCCACTGAAAAGCCAAATCGAACTTTATCTCCCAGCTAAGGAGCTCATCGCGTGGCGCGACTGAAGTACACGCAGTATGGAATCGCGCGTAACAATGCCGACGACGCTGCCCCCCGCGATGACAGGCATCTGCTGCATCCCCACCGTGCGCATGCGATCCAGGAGCGAAAGCGCAGGTTCCTCGGGCGCAGCCCAGTGCAATTTTTCTTTGGGCAGCATCACAGCTTGCACGGAAGTGACATCCCAATCGTGTTGCGGAACGGAATTGAGCGCCTCGGCTGTTACGAGGCCAACCAGCTGGTCGCCCGCCACCACCAGATGCGCGCGCCGTCCCGTGCGGACCATTTCCCGCGCATAATCTTCGAGCGAAATTTCGCGCCCCACGGTTTGTAAATCCGGCGTCATAATGTCGGCCACCCTCAGCCCCTCCAGCGCCCCGCGAGCTTCTGCCTGCGCCTGGCTTTGTTTAGCGGCGGACAAAATAAACCAGCCGATAAACGCCAGCCACAGTCCTCCCACAGGACCGCCGAGAGGTTGATAGTTCATCAGCGCGGTTCCCGCGCCCGCCGCGATCATTCCGATGGCGACCACTTGGCCGGAGCGCGCGGCAATCTTCGTTGCGCGCGCATAATCCTTGTTAAAACTCCAAACGATTGCACGGAAAATGTGCCCGCCGTCCAGGGGAAATCCGGGGATCAAATTGAACAAAGCCAAACTGAAATTGATCCACGCCAGCGACCCGGCCAAAGTGGATAAAACGGCATTCGAGCCTGCCCCGCGTTCAACCAGCCAGAATCCTCCAGCCAAAAAGAAACTTGAAAGTGGTCCAGCTATCGCAATGTTGAATTCTTCCACTGCGCGCGACGGTTCGCGCCCGATGCGCGAAACGCCGCCAAATACGAACAAAGTGATCGAAACAACGGGAATCTTATAGAATTTGGCGACGACGCTGTGCGCCATTTCGTGAAATACAAGGGAACCGAAAAACAGGGCGCTGGTCATCAGTCCCAATCCCCACAAACGCGAAGTCGGCAGGTTCAGTTGCAGGGCGTCGAACTCAGAAACAAAGGAAAAGGCAATCAGTCCAAAAATGATGAACCAACTGGTATGAAGGAAAATAGGTATTCCGTAAATCCGACCGATTTGAATGCCGTCTTTGCGCATCACTCCATTACTTCCATAACCCAAGTATAACGCAACCAAAGCTTTTGCGAATTAACAGTAGGCGCGGGCTTCAGCCTGCGGGGTTTTGTAGCGCCGGCGTCCCGCCGGCGGTTTTGCGCTGCGTCGCGATATCTGAAACCTGCCGGCGAGACGCCGGCGCTACAAAACCAACCCCCGCAGGCTGAAGCCCGCGCCACTGAAACCCGAAATTCGCACACAGCGTGTGCGGCGAACCACACTCTGTTAAATCCTCCGCCGATGCAAACTCTTCTTTATCAACATCCCTAAGATTGGCGCGCCTCGTGCCATTTATTCCCGCGAGGAAAGCGAGGACCTGCGATGGAAACCTTTATCAATGACGCGATGGTGATCGAGGGAGCCCTGCTCTCGTTTTTGCTGGCGCTGTGGATAACGTGGCTCGGGCTGAGCGGTCTGTTCCGCGTACTCCCCGCCACTATGCGTACAAATCCCCGCCGTGCACAGGAAAGGAGCTAATCATGTTGGCACTGAGGTGGTTGTTGATGGCCGCGGGTGTGGCGATGTTTGGCACCGCTGTGGGTGTGGTGGCATATGACGTTTATCTGGCGATGCAATTTCAAAAATTAATGGAGTCGGGGGAACCTGGGGCGGCCGAAAAGGCGGGGACGCGCCGCCCCATACGGTGGCCGCTCGCCACGAAAATATTCGGCTGGGCGTGGGCGCCTCTGCTCCTGGCGCTGAGCATTGCCATGGTGCCGGAAGGGTTCGGCGGAGTGCGAGTCAGCCAGATTTCCGGCATTCAACAGCGAACGCTCTATCCCGGCGTGCACTTCGTCCTGCCCTTCGTCGAGCGAGTGGTCGTCTATGATCTCCGCGATCATTTGTACGCGACCCAGGCAGTAGCCGATGCGCCGGCCAAGAATGAAATCCTCACCGTGCAAACGCGCGAAGGCCTCACGGTCGGCCTCGCCGTCGCTGTGCGCTACAGGCTCGATCCCCAAAGGCTCGCCTACATTCACGCCAACTTGGCGCAACCTGTGGATTCCGAAATCGTCGCGCCAGTAGTGTCCACCTCGTTTCGCGATCTGGCACCGAGCTACATCGTGCGCGAAGTCTACTCAACCAAGCGCGAAGAATTTCATTCCAAATCCACCAAAGCGATTGCCGACCGGCTCGGCTCCGACGGAATTATCGTGAAAGAAGTTTTGCTCCGTGACGTTCATCTGCCTGTTGAATACGCGAAAGGCCTCGAGGGCATTCTCCTGAAGGAACAGGAGAGCGAACGCATGGAATTCGAGACTGCGATTTACGAGAAGCAAGTGAAAATCGCCGAACTGCAGGCCGAGGCCGCCAAGGCTCAACAAGTAAAACGCTCGGAGGCCGATGCGGCTTCGCGCGTGATCGCCGCCAAATCCGAAGCGGACGCCATGCAATACACGCTCCCGCTGAAACAAAAACAGATCGAGCAATCGCGCCTCGAAGCGCAGGCTCGAAAAGAAGCGACCGTCGAAAATGCGGAAGCCGCCGCGCAATCGAAAGTGATCGACAGCAAAGCGGAAGTCGAGCGCAGGCATTTACTCGCCGTGTCCGACGCCGAGACCACGCGATTGAACGCCTCCGCGAATGCAGAAACCATTCGCCTTACCGCAGCCGCCGACGCTGAACGGTTGCAGGGCGAAGCGGCCGTGCTGAAACAGAATCCCATGCTCATTCAAAAAATTATCGCCGAGCGATTGTCGGACAAACTGCAAATCATCATGGTGCCCACGGACGGCCGCAACTTCTTCGCCTCTGACGTTCTGCGCTCCGCGTTTTCCGGCGGCGTAACGGGGAACAGCCAGGAAGAAGTGGACCAGGACAATCCGCCGCCCGCCCGCAAGCAGGCGCAAGTCTTGAAAACGAAATAGGAGGAGCCAGCTTTCGTGCACTTACGAATCGAGATTGAGTTCCACCGGCCAAAAACCCTTGCGGGCCGCACGCCAGAAACCGGGACAGGGACCGCCGCCCCTGCGAAGGATTTTTCTGACGAGCGCCGCCCGGCCGGTGGCCAATACGCGAACCGCGTCCCGACAAAATCGGGACGCGGTCCCGCATTTCAGTAGCACAGGCCTTCAACGAATATGTGTGGCACCCAATTTTTGCGCAGTTTTGTAGCTGCGCCCGCCTTCGAGCGCGGAGCATTCCGGTTTGTCGGCCCCAGGGTCCGCTCCGCCGTGAAGGCGGGCGCTAGCCTGGACCAAAAACGAGTTAAAACGCAGGTCCTTCGCCCTTTGATTTCGTTGAAGCAAAAATGAAGCCGCCCATGCTCGATACACTTTGCGCAAGCCGCCGTGACGACTCCTCAGCGCTCCCAAAGCGCTGTGCTATGATTTTTCGCAGTCCTGGCGGCCGCGAGAATTTGTTAATTATTTTTCGCGAAGCCCGGCACCGCACATCGATGACGTCCCTTTACCGAATCAAACATTCCATCCCTGTACTTCTTTTTCTTTTCGCATGGATTGGAATTCCAGGCTCCGCGTCTTGCGCGACACTCGAAGACTCGGCCAGGGAATTCGCGCAAAAAATTGCCGCAGCCCTGGTATCCAAAGAAAACGTGAGCTACGAAATTCGGAATGTTTCTTCCTTGCAGCCCGTAGAAGTTGCACGAATTGAACAGGCGTTCAAGACGGAATTGAAAGACCGGGGAGCCAACCTTGCAAGCGGGGCAGGGCCGATAACGATTGAGGTCACGCTTTCGGAAAACTTTAAAAACCTGGTATGGACGGGAGAGATTCACCAGGGCAACGCACCGCTTGTCATTTTGCTCGAAGTCAGCCGCCCGTCCGAAAATCGTGCCCTCATTCCAGTCATGCCCGTGTCCATTCACGGCGAAAAATTCTGGGAAGGGCCCGAGCGCATTCTGGATGCGGGAGAAATTTCCGACGGCGCCGGAAAATCATGGCTTGTTTTATTGTTGTCGGGCGGCCTGCGAATTCTGGACAGGCAAACGGGCGTGACGACCGCCACCGAAATTATTTCCAATCAAAAAGCGAGCCGCGACCCGTGGGGAAATCTCGGCTTCGCAAAAAGTGGAAATGAGTTTGGTCTTTTTCTCTCGCCGCATTTTTGCACCATGAATCTGCAAACGCATAATTTGAACGGATGTTCGCCAGGGGACGAATCGGCAGGTATTGCGCCCGGGAAATTCCCCATCCTAATCGATCTTTCGCCGCCAGGCCCTCCGCTGGCAGGAAAGGGAACCGAGATCGTCATGGGTGTGCCAGTCTGCGGAGGCGCGAGCCAGCTTCTGGCGACAGGCTCGCGCGATTACACGCAGTCGGATTCCTTGCAATTATTTGATTTGAAATCAGGAATCGCGGTTCCGGCCAGCACTGAACTGAATTTCCCCGGCCCGGTTACAGCTCTGCACGCCGCATCTGAGACGCCGAGAGCCGTGGTAAAAAATCTTTCGACTGGAAATTATGAAGCGTATCGTTTGTCATTTTCGTGCGCGCAATAATCTGCTTGCCGCAGTCCTGATGCTTGCCGCAATTGCTGCGCTGACTGTTGCGCCCGTAGCTATGGCATCCAGGCGGCCGCAAACGGGCGGAACACTGCGCGTTCAAATCAGCGAACGCCTGCCAACGATCGATCCGCGGCAGTGGCCCGCTGAATCCATGAACGCGGCAGCGGCTGAGCGCGTGGAATCTCTCATTTTCGATCGCCTCGTCAGGCTCGACGAGCACGGCAATGTTCAGCCCGCGCTGGCAATTTCCTGGCAGCATGATGCGCAGTCGAAAACGTGGCAATTCCGTTTGCGCGAGGGAGTGAAATTCACCGACGGATCACAGCTCACGCCCACCGTTGCGGCCTTGGCGCTTCAACAATTGTTGGGCCTCACATTTGACGTCAGCGCCACGCCCGATTCCGTTGTGATTCTGGCGGAGCACTCTTTGCCCGATCTCCCGATGGAGCTCGCCACTGGCCGCTACTTCGTTTTCCATTCCGCGGATGATAATTCGCTTACCGGCACCGGGCCTTTTCGCGTGGAGGATTGGTTTGCAACGAGCGCTTCGTCCAAAGCTACGCTGACTGCGAATCCCTCCTGTTGGGCAGGCCGACCCTTCGTGGACAAAATCGAACTTGCGATGGGCGTTGATTTCCAGCAGCAAGCGAATGCAATTTCGTTTGGCCAGGCGGACGTTGTGGAATTGCCGGCATCGCAGGTTCGCCGCACGGCACAACGCGGCGTGCTCACTGCTTCCAGTGACCCGGTAGAACTTTTTGCTTTGATGTTCGACGTTTCCCGTCCTGCAGTGCAGGATACCCGCCTCAGGCAAGCCATCTCGCTCGGCATCGACCGCGCATCCATCGCAGACGTGATCCTGCAGCGCCAGGCAATCGTTGCCGGAAGTTTGCTGCCCAATTGGATTTCCGGCTACGCGCATCTATTTTCCGCCGCCGCTGAATTGCCGCGTGCCAAGGATTTGCTGACTGCTTCCGCGCAAGCACATTTCCGCAGCATCCCTCTTGTCCTGATCTACGATTCGAGCGATGCTGAGGCTCGCGCCGTAGCCGATCGCGTGGCCGTAAATTTGCGCGAACTGGGAATCATGGTTCAAGTGTCTGGTAAAAACGTCGATGGGAAGGCGAAAACCCCGGCGGCTGATTTTAGTCTGGTAAGAGAACATATTGCTGCGCCAGACGCCGCCATGGCGCTGGCCGAATTTTTGCATTCGCTGGGAGAAAGCCCCGCAGGGATGGAAACGCCTGAGCAAATTTACGCCGCTGAGCGCTCGCCGATAGACGCCTTTCACGTGATCCCACTCGTCCACGTTTCAGAAAGCTATGGACTCAGCCCTCAAGTGCGCGACTGGATGCCGCTGCGTTGGGGCGGTTGGCGTCTGGAAGACGTCTGGCTTGGGCCGCCCGCAACAAACGGAGGAAGCGCGCAATGAGCTTTCGCTCGAAGCTCATGACTTTCTTCGTCGTGACCATTGTCGCGGCCGTGACAATGGTGGCGTGGGGCGTGTCCGTCTACACGCGCGCCGCGTTTGAGGAATTCGATCGCCAGCGCACGGATGCTCTGGTTGCACAGTTCCACCGCGAATATGCCCAGCGTGGAGAAGAAATTACGCACCGCGTCCAGGGTATTGCCGATGCCGAAGCCACGCTGCGCATGGCTATGGACCTGAATCGCCCGCAAGCCGACGCCTCGCAGTATTACAACGACGCGCACGGCATCGCTCAATCGCAGCAACTCGACTTCATGGACATTGTCGCGGACGATGGCACGCTGATTTCTTCCTCGGAGTGGCCCGCGCGCTTCGGTTACAAGATCGATTGGGTTACCGGGGAAGCCGATTGGAATTCCAAGGGCGCGTTCCTCAGTCGCGTGGAGATGCCGGATGCGGTGGATTTGGGGCTGCTCGCGGTGCGCTCGGTTCGCGTGGGTGAAAAGCGCCTCTTTCTGATTGGCGGGCAGCGCCTCGACCAGAACTTTCTGGTGTCGCTCGTTCTGCCGGAAGGAATGCGCGCGCTGCTGTACCGGAATCTGGAGCAGAATTTTACGCCGTCCGCATTGACCGATCCGCACGGCGCAGTGAGCCAACCCGACTTGTTTTCTGCGATGATTGCCGAAGCCCAAAAAAACCAGAAAGAAACTCAAAATACTGTCACCTCTGGTGTGCCGCCTAACACGATTTCAGAAACTTTTAATGCTATTCCTCTCGTCGGCCGCGGTGGAGACCCGCTGGGAGTTCTTCTCGTTGGCGGCTCTCGGCAGAATCTGATCCAGATGCTGAATTTCATCCGCATCCTCGCGCTTATGGTTGGCGGCGGCGTGATTGCGCTGAGCATGCTTCTCGGCTGGTGGATTTCGGCGCGCGTGACGCGGCCAATTGAAGAACTGGCGGCTGGCGCGCGCGAAGTCGCCGCGGGGCATTGGAAAGCCCATGTGGAAGTGCATTCTCGCGATGAAGTGGGCCAGCTTGCAAATGCATTCAACGAAATGACGGACCAGTTAACCGAGCAGCGCGAGCAATTGGTGCAGACCGAGCGCGTGGCGGCCTGGCGCGAACTCGCGCGCAGGCTTGCGCACGAGTTGAAAAATCCGCTGTTCCCATTGCAGTTGACGGTCGAAAATCTGCAGCGCGCCCGCGAGCAGACCTCAGAACAATTTGACGAAGTATTTTTTGAATCCACGGCAACATTGCGCGCCGAACTCGAAAGCCTGAAAACCATCGTCAGCCGCTTTAGCGATTTCGCCAAGATGCCTACACCGGAATTTGAACAGGTGGAATTGAACGAACTGGTTCGCAGCGCCATAAAATTATTCGAGCCGCAGCTTGCGCCTATGGGCCGGCCTCCCATCACGCCCGAGTTATACCTGGACGAAAAACTACCGAAGCCGATGGCGGATCCGATCCTGCTGCGCCGCGCGCTCGAAAATTTAATATTGAATTCGCTGGATGCGATGCCCGCGGGCGGAACGCTTACGGTGCGCACCGCGCATCGCCCCGGCGCCGTGCGGCTGGAAGTCACGGACACGGGGGAAGGCCTGTCTCCTGAGGAATGCTCGCGGCTTTTCACGCCGTATTACACCACCAAGCGCCACGGCACCGGATTGGGCCTCGCGATTGTGCAATCCGTAGTCAGCGACCACAGCGGAAGAATTGAAGTGGAGTCGGCTCCCGGTGCTGGCGCAACATTCCGGATTGAGTTGCCCATGGAACAAAAAGTTTCTCCGGGAAAAGATACTCTTGCGGGAGAAAAGCCAGTGGACCCGCCCGTTTTCACCACGGCTTGATACGGCGAGTTACTCATGACCATTCCCAAAGCTCATCTTCTGCTGATCGACGACGATCCGAATACTCTGGCATCGCTTTCGCGCGCGTTTCGGTTAGCAGGTTACGAAGCCACCGTTTGCTCAAGCGCGGTTCGCGCGCTGGAATTGATTCGCGCACAACACTTCGACCTGATTTTTTCGGACGTGGTGATGCCAGGCAAAGATGGAATTTCGCTGCTGGAAGATTTGAAAGCGGCTGGAATTACGACGCCTGTGGTGATGATTTCAGGCCAGGCCAATGTGGAAACTGCTGTGAAGGCCACTCGTCTTGGTGCAGTGGACTTTCTCGAAAAGCCGCTGTCGACCGACAAACTTCTGGTCACGATTGAAAACGTTCTGCGCTTGCAGCGTCTCGAGGACGAAAATCGCGAGTTGCGCAGCCGTCTTGGCAAGCATGAAATGATCTGGTCCGGGCCGCTGATGGAGCGGTTGATGGCACAGGTGGAACGCGTCGCGGCAAGCGAATCGCGCGTCGCCATTCAGGGCGAAACCGGCACGGGCAAGGAGTTAATTGCGCGCGCAATTCACCAGAAAAGTGCGCGCCATGCGGGGCCATTCGTCACTTTAAATTGCGCCGCTGTTCCTGCCGAGTTGATCGAATCGGAACTGTTCGGGCACGAAAAGGGATCATTCACCGGAGCGGCCACGCGTCACGTCGGAAAATTCGAGCAGGCGTCCGGCGGCACGCTTTTTCTGGACGAAATTGGCGACATGCCGCTCGCCATGCAATCCAAGTTGCTGCGCGTGTTGGAAGAGGGCGAAATCGAGCGCATCGGCGGCGACAAACCTGTACAGGTGGATGCGCGCGTAGTGGTCGCCACGCACCGCAACCTGGAGGAAATGGTTCAGCAGGGAACTTTTCGTGCGGACTTGTTTCATCGCATATATGTTTTTCCGGTTGTGCTGCCGCCGCTGCGTGAGCGCGCCGAAGAAATTCCAGCGCTGGCTGGATATTTTTCCGCGCAGGTGTCCTCGCAAAATGGCTGGCGGCCCAAATATTTTACGCCAGAGTCAGTGGAGATCTTGCAGCGCTACGCGTGGCCGGGAAATGTCCGCGAACTGCGCAATGTTGTGGAAAGAGTTTTGCTGCTTTCAGTTGGAGAAACGATCAGCGCGGAGGAAGTAAAGCTCGCGCTGCCCGCATCGCGAAATGGCGAAGCGGTTGCCACTGTGGGAAGCGGCCCGCTCGCGCAGCGCCTGGAAGCTTTCGAGCGCGAAGTCCTGCTCGCCGAGCTGCGCCGCAATCAACATCACATGACTAACACGGCGCGCGCCCTCGGCCTGGAACGCAGCCACCTCTACAAAAAATGCCAGCAACTAGGCATAGACCTGCAATCCGAGCGCAAATCTGACTGATCCGAACATCCTGAAACGGTTACAGCCCAAACGCAATTTTCTTCAACCACGATTTTGATGCGGAGGTTTTGGTGGCGCCGGCGTCCCGCCGGCGGGTTTTCGTGGCCGCATCGAGACGCAAAGCCGCCGGCGGGACACCGGCGCCACGAAACCCACCTCTTCACTTCGTGACGCAGATAAGCCGATCCATAAGCTCGATTCGCTTTAAGCGATTAGGCCTAACTCAGCGGCCTGCCGCCATCGATGGGAATAATTCCGCCAGTTGTGAACGTGAGGTGTTTGACCACGGCGATAATCGCCGAGGCCACCTCTTCCGGCGCCGCGAGGCGCTTGAGCGGCGTGCGCTCGATTTGTTCCTTGAGCCAAACGGGATCCATCGAGCGAATAAAATCGTTGTCCACCACGCCCGGCGCGACGGACACCACCCGAATTTTCGGCGCGAGCGCGCGTGCCAAAGATTTCGTCATATTGTCGACAGCGGCTTTGGACGCGCAGTAAATCACGTTGCTGCCCATCGCGGTAAGCGCCGCGATGGATGAAATATTGATGATTACCGCGCCGCCTTGATGATTGCTTTTTTCGAGCAGCGTGCGCATCGCGCGTATGGTCGCAAAAGGCCCGCGCACATTGGTCGAAAGTATATTTTCGATCAGTTCGTCATCCAGGCCCACCAGATCGTTATGCGGCACAAATCGCGTCACGCCCGCGCAGTTGATCAGCACGTCGCAGAAGCCGTAGCGGCTTTCAATTTCAGCGGCGAACTTGCCAAGCGCATCGCTATCTGTCACCGGCGCGGCAAGTGCCGCGTGCCCCCCTCCGGGCAAGCTCGCGGCGAGCGCTTTCGCTTTCTCCGCGGAGCGGTTGTAGCCGATCACCACGCGCATGCCTTCGCGCGCCAGCGCGCCGCAGATCACCGTGCCCATGCTTCCCGCGCCGCCCGTGATGACGGCAACGCCTCGTTCACCATTTTCATTCTCAGGTGAGACTTGCTCGCGTGGCGATCTCATCCGCTAAACCTGCTTTCTTCAAAAAAATTGGGAAAAACAGACTGGAGCTAGTTCTTACATCAAAAAAAGGAGATCGGTTTTAGTGGCGCGGGCTTCAGCCTGCGGGTTTTAGTCCTCGCAAGGCCCAACCCCCGCAGGCTGAAGCACGCGCCACATCTCAAGCCATCACAGGTTTCTTGCCGTAACGGCGCACGCGCAAGTCCGCCTGCTCCTTGTGCGCGGCAAAGCCTTCGAGCGCGCACAGCCGCGAGCAATATTCGCCGACCAGCGCCGAAGCCTCATCCGTAAGCACGCGCTGGTAAGTGCAAGTCTTGATGAATTTGCCCACCCACAAGCCGCCCGTATAGCGCGCCGCCTTCATCGTCGGCAACGTGTGATTCGTGCCGATCACCTTGTCGCCGTAAGCGACGTTGGTGCGATGCCCGAGAAACAGCGCGCCGAAGTTGGTCATGTTCTTCAAAAAATAATCCGGATCGCGCGTCAGCACCTGCACGTGCTCGGACGCAATTCGATCGGCCTCCTGCACCATTTCCTCCAGCGTGTCGCACAAAATAATTTCGCCGTTGTTCTGCCAGGCCTGCCGCGCGATTTCCGCGGTGGGCAGCCACGAAAACAATTTTTCAATTTCCGCAGGAACTTCCGCCGCGAGCTTCTGCAGAATTGGTGATCAGCACCGCGGGGCTGCCCGGCCCATGCTCGGCCTGCCCGATCAAGTCGACCGCCGCCATTTCCGCGTCGCAGGATTCATCCGCGATGATCAGCGTTTCCGTAGGCCCCGCGAGCAAATCAATGCCGACGCGCCCGAACAACTGCCGCTTCGCTTCGGCAACAAACGCGTTGCCCGGCCCGACCAGCATATCCACTGGCGCGATGGTTTCAGTACCCAGGGCCATTGCCGCGACGGCCTGCACTCCGCCAAACGCATAAATTTCCGTCGCGCCTCCCATGTGCATGGCCGCGACGATCGCCGGATGCGGCTTGCCGCCAAAGGGAGGTGCGCTCGCGATGATGCGCTTCACGCCCGCAGCCTTCGCCGTCACCACGCTCATGTGCGCGGAGGCGACCATCGGATACCGCCCGCCGGGAACGTAACACCCGACGCTGTTCACCGGAATATTCTTGTGCCCCAGCACCACGCCGGGAATCGTCTCGACCTCCACATCCTGCAGCGCCGCTCGCTGCTTCAGCGCAAAATTGCGGATCTGCTTCTGCGCGAATTGAATGTCTTCGATCACTTGCGGTGACAATGCGCTTATGCATTCGGCAATGTCCGCTTCCGATAGCCGGAAGGATGCGGGCGACCACTTGTCAAATTTTTCCGAGTATTCCCGCACGGCAGCTTCGCCGCGGGCAGAGATATCGGCAAGAATCGTTTCCACCGTCTTGCGAACTTGCGCGCTGTTTTCGGCCTTCGCTTCCGCCGACTGGCCAGTTTTAATATGACGAATCATGGCGTGCTCCCTGAATTTTTGGTCTGTAAAGTATACGACGTTCTCTTCACACGGTGCGCATGGCCTCGGGGCACAAGAAAAGCACCGCAAGCAACCTAGCACGATTTTGCGGGTGGCATCAAACGCGGCCTATCGGTGTCTGTGAGGCAACTCATTCTTACACGCCTATGTAGCGCCCGCCTTCAGGCTGGCATCCGCTCGAATCGAACCCATAGTGCCCGCCTGAAGGCGAGCGCTACATAGGGCAATCAAAAGTCATCACAAGGTCTCATCTCGGCGGCTGGAGCCATTTTTGGCTCCAGCCGTACACGTTGGTTATCCCAAATTGTCATGGGGATTGTTGCGATCCGCTGCCTGCGCCGGGGAAATACTTGGCGCGCTTGTGTGGCGGCGCCAAAGGCTACATTGGAACGGCGCTGGAGGGCGCCGTGTACTCGCCGGAGGCTTCCGTCACAGTCTCGATCAAGCCAACAGAGTCGAAACTCGCGGCCGTTGTATCGAACGATGACACGGGGTAGAGGAACACAGCTGTCAGTCCGTCATCCACATAGCCCAGCAAGTCTGCTGCGGCCTCGGATAGATCGAGAATCCGGTGCAGGCGGAGATTGGGTCCTCGGTCCGTAATCGTGACTTCCACTGATTCTCCATTTTTCAGATTCACCACCCGGATGACTGTTCCGAGCGGGAAGTACCAGCTCGCGGCCGTATATTTATGTCGATCGAATCGCTGGCCATTTGCCATTTTCCGCCCCTGATGTTGTGCTCCATACCACGAAGCCAACCCTATGTACTGCACTTTCATCTTCTTAGCTTTCACCTGCACCTTTGCCCTTTGGGATCCCGCAGACATTGGGGTTATCCAGAGCAGGCTTGCTACGACTACAAAGCCCAAAACACGTAGCTTGGTCTGCATTCGTAAATCTCCTTCTCCCCGGTTCTGTTAAGTGTCCCCCCCAGGCAATTCGCGGTTGTTGCCTCCTTTCCTTTCTAGAGTTGATTCCTCTTTGTTCCAATCAAGCTTTTCGAGCCTCTAAATTCCACTTAGTTGCATGCCGAAACTAAGTCTGAAACGCTGGGTTCCGCTGACGCTGAATGCTTTAACTCACCTTCGTCTAGCAATAAGTCCACTGCTTCCGATTCGCACTCTTCGCATCTGCCGTGCTTTCCGAGCCCGACTTTTGCCTGACAATTAGCGCACCACCAAAGCTTCATGACTGAGCCTCCTAAAACATATTCAACTGAGTGTATGAAAACAGTTTGAACTTAGCTGTGTTTTTTGGCGATAGGCGGATGGGGCCATTTTTCGGGGTACGGGAGTACTGGTAAGAAATTGGGACTTTCGTGTGACGTCGTTGTGCAAATTTGGCACAGAATCGGACTTAGTTCCCTTTTCTGAAGACGAATCATGGTCGGGAAAGGCCAACGACGAGGGCCGCAAGATTCGCGCATTTGGTAGCGCCGGTGTCTCGCCGGCGGTTTTGCACACCTTCAGCACAATGCAAACCTGCCGGCGAGACGCCGGCGCTACCAAAAACGCTCGCGAGATGTCCGCGATTTCGGGGGCTGAGATCCTTGTGAGAAATGCAGGTTCGTAGAGAAAGTGCGCCCTTGCCACTTCATCCATTCGCACTAAAGACCTGAAATAATAATTCAAGTGGACGATTAGATTTTGACTATCAGTGGGAGAAAAGCACCCCCTCAGTCATCCAAAAATTGGATAGGGAAGATGCCAAAAATTGGCGCCAATCGTGCACACCGAAATCTCCCAAAATGGGCCCCCAAAACAGTTCCCATTGGCTGCACCAGATTACCGTTCAGCCCGCCGTACGAGCCTTTTGATACATGGGTGTGGACGATTGGGACCATTTATATGCAAAGTACACAGTGGGAAAGGTTTATCTAGACGCGATATGGCGTGCTTGATAGGCTTATCTGAAATCAGGGGCCGTTTCTTTAAACTGAGGGCTCCCGTTTTGAAATTGAGTGCTTTGCATTTCGAATCGTAATTGTGGAGGACTGTAAAAAATGGCGCAGTCAATTGGGACACGTGCATGGAAAGCAATGGACTATGTCGTGTGCAAGGCCGCAGGCATAACTTTCGATACTATCCAAATTGTTAACAAACACAATCCGAATCCGAATTTCACTCCAAAGTGGTCAGACAAGCCGCTGCTGAAGTCGTGGGAGAAATCGAAACCCACACTCGGCTGGCCGCGGCAGACTGATTCGCTTTGCCCGGGCTGCGTCAAGGACGCCCGCGATGCGATCTTTGAAGGTAAGAAGGATTGGCGCGACCTGATGCATGAGAAGGTCGGCGAGATCAAGGCGCAGATCATTGAGCGCGACGGGCAAGTCTGGATGGTCAAGGAATGCCCGATCCATGGCCACTACGAAGACATGATGGCCATCGACTCAAAGTTCCTGAACTGGATCGAGCAGAACTTTCCTGGCCGCGACATTCCGGCTCACAACGACGAAGATCTGCACAAGCATGGCTCCAGCACCGTTCGCTACGGGCGCGGATCCGTGCTCACCGTGGACCTCACCAACCGCTGTAACATGATGTGCGATCCCTGCTTCATGGACGCGAACCAGGTTGGATACGTTCATGAACTTTCCTGGGATGAGATTCAGGAAATTCTGGACAACGCTCTGAAGATCAAGCCGCGCCGCCAGATGTCCGTGCAATTCTCCGGCGGCGAGCCCACGATGCACCCGCGATTCTTCGACGCCATCCGCCACGCGCGCAAGATTGGCTACAACAGCGTGCAGGCTGCGACAAACGGCATCGAATTCGCCAAGAGCAAGGAATATTGCAAGGAAGCGTTTGAAGCGGGCTTGCGCTATGCGTACCTGCAATTTGACGGTATCGGCAATGACGCGAACAGCCACCGCCAGGTCGGCAACCTGTTCGATGTGAAGCTGCGCGCCATTGAAAACATGCACGCAGCGGGAATCGAAATTATTCTCGTCACCACCATCGTCAACAACCTGAACAACGATCAGGTGGGTGCCATCGTGAAGTTCGCCATGGATAACCCCAAGAAGATTTCCTTCGTAGCTTTCCAGCCGGTTTCGTTCACCGGGCGCGACGAAGAAATCACCCCTGAGCGCCGCATGAAACAACGTTACACGCTGTCTCACCTGGCGCAGGACGTCAGTGCGCAAGTCGGCAAAGTGGAACCGACGCGTGACTGGTTCCCCATCTCCATGATCAGCACGTTCGCGGCGTTTGCCGATCTCTCGCACGGTCCCGAATCGCAATGGGGATCGGTGAGCTGCGGCTGCCACCCGAACTGCGGCGTGGGCACCGCGGTCATGATCAACAAGGAAACCAAAGACTGGGCTCCCGTTCCGAAATTCCTCAATGTTCCTCAGCTGGTCGAGGACATCAAGAAAGTCACGGACGCGGCGCGAAACAAGTCTTTTTCCAACTTCATGATGGCCATGGCGCTGCTCAAGAACTACCACCCGTATGAGGCGCCGAAGGCTTTCCGGCTGGTCGATTTGTGGAAGAAGTTCGACAAATCCTGGGGCCTTACGAAGAATCAACGCGCGAAGTACGGCACAGCCGGCCCGGAGCGAACGCGAGAAGACGCCGAGAAGCGCCGTAAAGATCCGTGGAACTTCCTGTTCATCGCGGGAATGTGGTTCCAGGACTTGTTCAACTATGATTTCCGCCGCACCGAAATGTGCATCATCCCGTACGCGACGCAGCAAGGCGAAATTTCCTTCTGTGCCTACAACACGGGCATCGGCTGGCGCAAAATTATTGAGAACATGTACAAGAACGCGACCGTCGCGCAATGGTACAAGGAACACGGCAAGCACGAAATCTACGCCAAGGGCAAAGCCGTAGGCCTCAACACCTACGAACACTCACTCGTGATCGATGCTGAGGACGCCGCCCGCGTTCGCGCCGTTGACACGGAAGTGCCAAACACCGCCGCCGAGGAAAATCGTGCGCGCCGCCGGGCCGAGTTCCTGAAGGAAGAAGCCCGCGTCCGCAAGATTTACGAGGAGCTGGTGTTGAAGCAGACGCCGCAGGAAGTTGTGCAAATCGGCTCACTGACCGACATCAAGAGAGCAACGCCGTCCATCGCTCCCGTGACCATCAGCAACGCCAAGCCCAACGGAAACGGCTCTACTGCGAAACCCGAAGTGGCCGAGCATGTCGCTGGTGACTAACTTCTGCCGCGCAAATTAAAAGCTTTCCAACTGCCCCTGGACTTTCAGGGGCAGTTGCTTTTGAGTGGCGCGGGCTTCAGCCTGCGGGGTTTGGTCCTTGCAAGCCCTAAACCCCGCAGGCTGAAGCCCGCGCCACTGAAAGGCACTACATAAACGCTTGCAGTATCTTTTCTTTGCGTGCACACTTCCTGCGTTCTTTCATCCTGCAAACCTGAATTGCGAGGAGCCCTTCAGTGGATCGCGCTGCGGCCATTTCGGAATTGGTGATTGCCAACCGCGTGGTCGCGCACCTGAAGCTGGTGGATTCCTTTGGCCACGTGACTGTGCGCAATCCAGAAAATCCGCAGCGTTTTTTCATTTCCCGCGCACGCGCGCCGCGCCTCGTCACGAAAGAAGATATTCTTGAATTCGATTTGGACAGCTCGCCCGTCGACCTGCGAGGCCTGAAACCGTATTCCGAACGTTTCATTCACGGGTGCATTTACAAATCGCGTCCTGACGTGATGGCCATCTGCCATAATCACGCGCTTGAATTGCTTCCGCTTGCCGTGACAAAAACAGTGATGCGGCCCGCTCTGCACACGGCGGCGGTGATTGGCCGCGAAGTGCCCGTGTGGGATATTCGCGACCAGTTTGGCGATACCAATATGCTCGTAACCTCAAATGAAATGGGCAATTCCCTGGCTGCGGCAGTCGGTAACGGAAAAGCGGCGCTGATGCGAGGGCACGGAAGCGTGGTAGTGGGTGCAAATGTACAGGATGCCGTGTTCAGCGCGTTCTATCTGCGCCTGAACGCAGAAATCATGATCAAAGCGATTTCAATGGGGGAATCGATCATCTATCTTTCTCCCGGCGAAGTAGATCTTTCGGGCGAATTGCACAGCCAGCCCGCGGCGCAAGGGCGCGCATGGGAAGATTGGTGTTCGCAGGCGGGAGTTGAATATCTGGCCTCGAAATGAGGGCCTGATTTATGATTTAGTAGAGGACTGAAAGTGCCCTCTTCGTCCCGAAATGCGTGGGACGAAGAGGCCTCTACGAAACCAAGTGCAAGGCATTTGCTTTTGTAGAGGCCGGCCGCATTTTGGGCGGGCGACTTTTTGCTTGTGCATCTGATTTCCATAGAGAAATAATGTTATCGCCGACCGAAACGGCTTCGGTCTCATTGGCAACAATGCCGCTGGGGGAATCATGCCAGTAACGAATCGATGGTTGATGGCTCTAGCTGGCGTCTGCCTGCAAATGGCGCTGGGCGCGGCGTATGCATGGAGCGTCTTTCGCATTCCCCTTGCCAAACAATTCGGCTGGACGATTTCTCAAATCACATTCACATTTTTGATCAGCTGGTTTTTTCTGGGGTGTGCCGCAGTTGTCGGTGGTTTGTGGATGAAGCGCAGCCAACCGCGAGTGGTGGCCATGACGGCGGGCTTGCTGTGGGGCGGCGGAGTTTTCCTGGCAAGTTTTTCCGCGAACAGATTGTGGTGGCTCTACCTGACCTATGGAGTGATCGGCGGAATCGGCCTTGGCATGGGTTATGTCGTTCCAATCGCGGTCCTCGTAAAATGGTTTCCGGACCGCCGCGGCCTCATCACTGGAATTGCAGTCGCGGGATTTGGCGCAGGCTCGCTGTTTTCCGCGCCCGCCGCCGGATGGCTGATGCTGCGTGTCGGTTTGATGCCCACGTTCGCCTATCTCGGCGTTGCCTACGCGATCATCGCGATCACCGCCGGCTCCTTCATGAAAAATCCTCCCGTAGGCTGGAAGCCGGAAGGATGGGTTCCATCGGCTACGCAGCTTTCACAGCGCTCGACGCGAGACTTTACTCTGGGGCAGGCGCTTGCCACGTGGCAGTGGTGGGCGATCAGCGGCCTGATGTCCATTAACACTATGGCCGGATTGTCGATCGTTTCTCAGGCTTCGCCCATTTTTCAAGAACTAGGCAGCGCAACCGTAAAGACAGCGGCGGGGCTTGTCGGGATCATCAGCATCGGCAATGGCGCAGGAAGAATTTTCTGGTCTTTTATTTCCGATCTGACATCCAGAAAAACGGCCTATTTTGCGATGTATCTCGTCGAGGTCATTCTGTTCTGGAGCTACCACTCGATTCATTCGCTCCCGATTCTCGCAGTGGCGACTTTCATTCTGGTGATGTGTTATGGCGGCGCGTACGGCATCACCCCGGCATTTGCCGCGGATTATTTTGGTCCTCACGATGTTGGGTCCATTTTCGGATTGATGATGCTTCCGTGGGCCTTCGCTTCGGTTTTCGGGCCGTACGTTTTCGCTTATTTGCGCCAGATCAATGGAAATTACATGCACGCTCTCACCTTTCTTGCAAGGCTGATGACCGCGGCACTGATCCTTCCCATCCTGGTCCGGCCGCCGCGAACCGAGAGCGTGGCGAACGCAGCAGAAGCCACAGAGCAATTCGCGGTGGAAGCGCTGCCGACGAATACGATTGACGATTAACTAGCGTAACTGTTGAAGCTTCGATTTAAATCTTGAAACGTCCTCAGCAATAAACCGTATTTGCATTGGGTTTCCGGTATGAGTAAAATCCGCCACAGCTAGTCGGAGCTTTCCGGCCCCATGCAGGGCCACATTAGTCGTTTTTTATCCCAACTTGATTTTCCCACCTTGAGAAACGGAGGATTGCAATGTCACTCAACCAGGACAAGCTGAACGAAATGCTTCACCGTGGCATAAACGATTTTGGCGCGACCTTCCACGCCGCCTTGGTGACCATTGGCGACAAGCTCGGGCTCTACAAAGGGCTGGCCGCTGGCGGGCCGCAAACTCCAGCGGAACTTGCCAAGCGCACGGGAACGACAGAGCGTTACATTCGCGAATGGGTCGCCGCGCAGGCTGCAGGCGGATATGTTTCGCTCGATTCTTCCACAGGCCGCTACTTCCTCAGCGAAGAGCAGGCGTTTACGCTCGCCGACGATAACAGTCCCGCGTTTCTTCCGGGCGCTTTTCAAGTTGCTCTTGCTGCAACCAAGGCCGTGCCCAAATTAATCGAGGCATTCCGCACGGGCGAAGGAATGGGTTGGCACGAGCACGACCACGAATTATTTCACGGGACGGAAAGATTTTTTCGTCCGGGCTACGCCGCGCATCTGGTTACCGAATGGATTCCCGCGCTTACCGGTATCGAGGCTCGCCTGAAGCAAGGAGCGCGCGTGGCTGACGTGGGATGCGGGCACGGCGCGTCGACAGTGCTGATGGCGCAGGCATATCCGAAATCCACATTCGTAGGATTCGATTACCACGAAGGTTCGATCCAAACGGCCAGAGCACGCGCCCGGGAAGCAGGCGTCATGGATCGCGTGGATTTTGAAGTGGCCCGCGCCAAGGATTACCCCGGAACGGGCTACGACCTGGTTACATTTTTCGACTGCCTGCATGACATGGGCGATCCAGTGGGCGCCGCGAGCCACGTGCTGTCTACATTATCGCCGGAGGGCAGCTGGATGATCGTCGAGCCATTTGCGAATGACCGCGTGGAAGACAATTTAAATCCGATCGGCCGCGTGTTTTATTCCGCTTCCACTTTGCTGTGCACTCCGGCATCGCTTTCCCAGGAAGTTGGATTGGCTCTAGGTGCGCAAGCGGGCGAGAAACGGATGAAGGATGTGGTCACCTCCGGAGGTTTCACGCGATTCCGTCGCGCCACGGAAACACCGTTTAACCTGATTTATGAAGCGCAGCAGTAATTGCACGGCCGTTGCTTTCGTAGCGCACGCCCGTCTTTTCGGGCGGGCAGCCTTTTGCATTTGCACTCCAAATTGACACACGATCCGCCGCCCTTCTTCACTGGATTTGCATCGCGCAATGCATGACAATAGGACGAGATCGCGGAGACTCGCATCTAACTAAATGAGGATCGAAAGCTGCGCATTTCGCAGATTTTTCCACACAATTATTATGGGCGAAGAAGAGAACGAGCCAAGATTGTTCAGTCTCACGGAAGCGGAGCAAGCGCGCCGCCAGGTCGAGCCGCTTTTGATTGACGCGATGCAAGGGCGCCGCGAAATGGGCGACCTCGAAGAAAGCCTGAGCGCCATCGCCAACCGCATTCAGATTATGGGAGGCGTTACGATTGACTACGATACCGCGGCGCGCCTGCGCGCGGATCTGAATCAAATCGTCGCCAAAGTGAAGGATGCTCTCGATCAGATTCAGGCCACCGGATGCATCGTGAAGGATCTCGATTCGGGCCTCGTCGATTTTCCATCCGTGATTAAAAATGAAGAAGTCTACCTGTGCTGGCGATTGGGAGAAGACCGCATTCGTTTCTACCACCGCCAAGATGAAGGTTTTTCCGGCCGCAAACCAATCGATCCAGAAGATACCGGCCCTCGCCATCCCATCCAATAATCTAATCCAAAATAATTTGCGTGCGGCCGCGCGGAGCGCGGCTGCTGTAGCCCGCCTCTTCAGAGGCGGGGATTTAGATTCCGCTGCGGCAAAGTCGATGTGTGAAATCTAAACCCCCGCCTCTAATCCTTCATTTCCACTCAGGACAAGAGAGGCGAGCTACAGCTCTTCAACCAAATCCATCCTTCAGAAAAATGAAAAGCCCGAGCATTGGTCCGGTGTTAGAATGCGGTCCTATCACGAACGCGGTTGCTGTTGTTGTACGTCCTTCTGCCTTCGCAGGCTCAAATTGCGGAAAACGAAAAAGGAGCTGTTGACAATGTCGAGTGGCAAAAACCTATTCATGAAATCGACAAAAATTCGCCTCGGTTTTGGATTGTTGGCCGGCATTCTTTCCGTTGCGCCTGCGTCTTTTGCGCAATATCCAACGACGTTTCAAATCACCAAGGATGGCACGACTGTAATGCTCGAAGACTATGCGACCCCGCCGCTTTCCAGCGCGACGCATGGCGGAGATACTTCCACAGAGATCAATTTCAAGGGACAGTTGGGACGCGTGACGGCACTTCGAGCTGAGCCTCCCAACGCGCCACTTTCCGCTTCACGCGTTTTTGTCGACGATCAGAACGGCACGCTCTACATCATGGATACCGCGACCAAAAAATTTACGCCCTATCTGAAATTCAAGGATATCTTTCCCAATTTTGCTTCGGACAAAGGAAACGCCTCCGGAATCGTATCGATCACGTTTGATCCGGGCTACGCAAAGAACGGAAAATTTTATACCGTGCACGTGGAAAATCCTGTGTTGTCCACAAACGCGACTCCTGTAAACACCGCGACACCGACTTTGAATCTTGCCGGCTATTCGACGACTGCCACGGTGAATCCGCCTTCGGGCCCCGTTCACCTGGAATCCGTGATCGTCGAATGGACCGACACCAACATTCGCAACGCCACGTTTGAGGGCTCCGCGCGGGAACTTCTGCGCATCGGATTCGATCGCAACCATCCGACAGATGACACGATCTTCAATCCTCTGGCCAAACCAGGCAGCCCCGACTACGGAAATCTCTACATCGGCGTAGGCGATGGCGCGCAGGGAGAAACGCCCGGCCCCACGCACACCATTCCGCAGCGCCTCGATACGTTGCTCGGGAAAATTCTGCGAATCACGCCGGACATTAATCTCCACCCACAAGACATGCTCAGCCCCAACGGCCGCTACCGCATTCCATCCACGGGGCCGGACCCGAATCCATTTGTGAAAGTAGCTGGCGCGCGCGGCGAGGTTTACGCATATGGGTTGCGACACCCGCACCGTTTCGATTGGGACACCACGACCAAGACTTTCCTCGTGATCGACATAGGCCTGCATTATTGGGAAGAAATTAACATCGTTGCCAAGGGTGCCAACTACGGCTACCCGGAGCGCGAGGGCAATGAACAATTATTTGTCGAAAACCAAGGCAAGACAGGCAGCTTGATGACTCCCCCCGTTGCGTTTCCGGATCGCGACCTCCTGAAAGTCGAAGGCATTGACGAGCCCGTGATTCCCATTTATCCTGCCGCCGTCTACAGCCACTGGGAAGGCGATTCCATGGGCAGCGGATTCGTGTATCGCGGGAAGTTGATGCCGCAAATGCGCGGGAAATTTATTTTCAATGATATGACCACCGGCCGCATTTTCTACACCGACCTGAACGAAATGCTCGCCACGCGTGGCCAACGCAATCATCAAGCGCCCATTCACGAACTGCAGGTGATGTACAAAAATTCCAGTGATCCCAGCCAGCCCGCTGCCAAGAAGCGTATGTTTGACATCATTGCGCAGACCTATGTCCAAAAGGGAGGAATGCCTACCCCGGATCATGCGCTCCCCGGAGCCGCCGGAGCGACAACCGGATGGCGCGACGACGACCACAAGCAACCCAAAGCCGACATAGACGGAGTGCCATACACAGGCGGCCGCGCGGATGTTCGCCTCTCCGTTGGCGGCGACGGCGAAATCTACGTCCTCAGCAAGTCCGACGGTATGATCCGAAAGATGACGTCGGTCGTCACCCCGCCTCCCGCAGCAAAATAATTACGCCTCATAAAAGAAGAGCCAATGACGCGCCTTCCGAA
Source organism: uncultured Acidobacteriota bacterium (assembly GCA_963786215.1). Taxonomy (GTDB): domain Bacteria; phylum Acidobacteriota; class Terriglobia; order Acidiferrales; family UBA7541; genus Palsa-360. The sequence continues at coordinate 405,706 of CAWAYK010000015.1, read as the reverse complement.
ATGACGGAAGGCGCGTTTTTGTAGCGCCGGCGTCCCGCCGGCGGTTTTTTAAGCTGGCAGAAACTGGAAATCATCTGGCTTTGTAGACACCTTCAACGATGATCCGGCCTGCTGTAGCCCGCCTCTTCAGAGGCGGGGATTTAGACTGCGCGACATCGTGTTAGCCTAACGAAACATCCCTCCCGTCCCCGTGCAACCACCGCGCAAAAATAGTATCCTATTAGCGTGGGCGCATACTTATTGCTTCATGACGTTATAATTTTTCTCGGTTTTCTGGGCGTCGCCGCAGGATTTTTCCTGGCATTTTTTTCGCAGCGATATTGGTTTGCGCGGGCGTGGAAATTTGCCGGTCGCATCCACGATCCGGTCGCGCGTAAAAGAGTTCGCGGTGCGCTGATCGCGCTTGTTTCATTTGTCGCTCTCCTGGCGCTAGTCGCAGCCACCCGAAACATGCGCGGCATCATTTCCCATGGCTCCTGGTGGACCGCATTTTTCGGTTTCTGGCTCACGAGTTCCATTTTTTCCTACCTGTTTATCAAAATTGTCGCGGGTGCCGAATGGTTGTGGAAGCGCATGCGAAGACCCCCCGCTGAAGAGCGCGAGTCCCCGGAAATAGCGCGCAGCCTTGCTGTGGCAGGCGCACACGACGAACACATCGATCACTCGCGCCGATATTTCTTCCAGGCTGCTGGAGTCATTGCAGGAGCAGTGCCGTTCGTCAGCGCTGCCTACGGATTTGTGGCCGAACGGCTTCAATTTTCCGTGCGTGAAATCGAAATTCCAATTGCCAATCTTCCGCGCGAGCTCGACGGGATGCGCATCACGCAGCTCAGCGATATTCACATCGGCGCCTACATGCCCACGGCGCAGGTGCGCCGCGCAGTCGGCATGGCGAATGAACTGAAGGGCGATTTAACTGTCGTCACCGGCGATTTTGTGACCGGTAAATCGGATCCGCTCGAAGAGTGCATCGCGGAACTTTCGCGTCTGCGCGCGCCGCTCGGCGTCTGGGGCTGCAATGGAAATCACGAGATATACGCCGAAGCCGAAGCAAAATCCGCGGAACTTTTTCAGCGATTCGGGATGAAACTTTTGCGCCTCGAAAATGCCGAACTTCGCTGGCAGGGGAGCGCATTCAATCTAATTGGAGTGGACTACCAGCGTCAGCGCGACACAGAGGGAAAACATCCTGCCATGCTGTTTGGCGTGGACCGTCTCGTCCGTCGCGACGTTCCCAACATTCTGCTTTCGCACAATCCCAATTCGTTTCGCAAAGCTGCTGAATTAGGGATCGAACTTTCGCTCGCCGGACACACCCACGGCGGACAGGTGAAAGTGGAAATCCTCGATCATCGCTGGAGTCCCGCGCAATTTCTTACTCCGTATGTTGCGGGTCTTTATCGGCGACCACTTCTGGCCCCGGCAAATGCTGGCGACGCCGCGGATTCCAGTGGCCCCGCCGCTGCCGCAACCGATGCGCATTGCTCCAGCGCCATTTACGTCAATCGCGGCCTGGGCACAATCGGTGCCCCTGTGCGCCTAGGCGTCCCCCCCGAAATCACCCTGATCACTCTCCGTCGCGCAGTTTAGGTTTAAGTGGCGCGGGCTTCAGCCTGCGGAAGTTAGGCCTTGCAAGGACAAAACCCCGCAGGCTGAAGCCCGCGCCACTTAAACCTGCTGCACATTTTTGCGTCGGTTGCCGTGTGCTCGGAGCGGTGCGATAATTCGGGCTTACACAAGAGAGACGCTCCGCGAGTGGAGACTCTTCAGGGGGAACGCGATGGGAGTGCGAGACGCTTGGGTAGAGAAGAGATTGAAGGAAACGGCGGCGGCGAACGGGACACTTGCCCTGAGCAATGGCGAAGGGCGCAACGTGTCGCAGATGCATTATGCGCGCCAGGGCGTTGTCACCGAGGAAATGGAATACGTCGCGCGGCGCGAAAAGATTGAGCCGGAGCTGGTGCGCAGCGAAATTGCGCGCGGCCGTGCGATCATCCCCGCGAACATTCATCACAAGGCGCTGGAGCCGATGGGCATCGGCATCGCCTTCAAGTGCAAAATTAATTCCAACATCGGAAATTCCGCGACGACTTCGCACATTGATGAAGAGCTGAAAAAGCTGCACCACTCGGTGCACTACGGCGCGGACACGGTGATGGATCTGTCGACGGGCGGCGATATTCCGTCGATTCGCAAGGCGATTATTGCGGCGTCGCCGGTGCCGATCGGCACGGTGCCGATTTACGAAGCGCTGTCGCGCGTGAAGCGCACGGAAGATTTGTCGATCGGGCTGATGCTGGAAGTGATCGAGGAGCAGGCCGAGCAGGGCGTGGATTACATGACGATTCACGCGGGCGTGCTGCGCGAATTTGTTCCGCTGGTGCGCAACCGCATTACGGGCATCGTGAGCCGCGGGGGCGCGCTCCTGGCGCACTGGATGAACACGCACAAGAAAGAAAATTTCCTGTACGAGAATTTCGATGCGATCACCAAGATTTTCAAGAAGCACGATGTGAGTTATTCGCTGGGCGATGGTTTGCGTCCGGGCTGCCTGGCCGACGCGAGCGACGCGGCACAATTCGCTGAACTGAAAGTGCTGGGCGAGCTGACGACGAAAGCCTGGGAGCACGACGTGCAAGTGATGATCGAAGGGCCGGGGCACGTGCCGATGGATCAGATCGAGATGCAGGTGAAAAAAGAAATGGAGCTGTGCCACGAAGCTCCGTTCTACACGCTGGGTCCTTTGGTGATCGACATTGCGCCGGGCTACGACCACATCACGAGCGCGATTGGAGCGGCGATGGTGGGCTGGCACGGCGCGTCGATGCTGTGCTACGTGACGCCGAAGGAACATTTGGGATTGCCGAACGCGGAAGACGTGAAGCAGGGCGTGATCGCCTACAAGATTGCGGCGCACGCGGCGGATGTCGCGCGGCACAGGCCGGGCGCGCGCGACCGCGACGATGCTTTGTCCTACGCGCGTTTCCTCTTCGATTGGAACAAACAGTTTGAGTTGTCGCTCGATCCCGCAACGGCGAAGGCGATGCACGACGAAACTTTGCCCGATGATTTTTACAAAGATGCAAAGTTCTGCTCGATGTGCGGCCCGAAATTCTGCTCGATGAACGTGACGCAGCTCGCGGAATCGGCCGGCGGCCAGGACCAATCCGAGCGCCAGCAGAAATTTGTAGAGTTACTGGCGAAGATCGAGAAGTAGAATTAAGTGGCGCGGGCTTCAGCCTGAGGGTTTTGGTCCTTGCAAGGACGAACCCCCGCAGGCTGAAGCCCGCGCCACACAAACCGAAATTCATCTCGCAGGAAATTTCAATCTAAAATGCCGGAATCCTCACACAACGAAGCGCTGCGCGAAGAATTTAACCGCTGGGCTGAAGCCGGTCGCGGCGAAGGCATGGAGGAAGGCCACCTCCCCATTGTCCTGCCCGTGCTCGATCGAATGCAGTTGAGCGCGGATGAAAATATTCTCGACGCAGGTTGCGGCGCGGGCTGGCTCGTGCGTCTGCTCGCCGAACGCGTCCCGGAAGGCCGCGTGATCGGCATGGACATTTCCGACGAAATGGTTCGGCGCGCGCGGCGCAATTACGTCGACATCGAAAACGCGATGTTCGTGGTCGGCGCGGCGGATGAAATTCCGTGGGACGCAAATTTTTTTACGCACGTAATTTCCGTCGAGTCCGCCTATTACTGGCCCGATCCTGTGCTCGGCCTGCAAGAAATTTACCGTGTGCTGCGCGAGGGCGGCACAGCCTGGATCCTGATTAATTATTACCGCGACAATCTGCATTCGCACCAGTGGGGCGAAGTGCTCGCAACGCCCACGCACTTGATGAGCGCCGAGGAATGGGAGACGATATTTCGTCACGCCGGCTTCATCCACGTTTCGAACACTCAAATCCCCGATCCGACACCCGCACCGGAGTCTTACTCAGGGCGTTGGTTCAAAGATGCCGAACAAATGCGCGAGTTTCGCAAGGCAGGTGCACTGCTTGTCCAAGGGACGAAATAACGTCACTTCGTAAGAAGCTCTTCTTCGTGTTTGACTCGCCTTGCCGTGCGTGGATATACTGCCCCCTTCCGAAGCAAGCAGAGGAGACCCATGGGCGTTCTAGATCAACGGTTCGAAAAGAACTTCATGATTTCTTCCGTGGACTATGTGTTCAATTGGGCGCGCAAGTCCGCCATTTGGCCTCTGACGTTTGGCCTGGCCTGCTGCGCGATTGAGATGATCGCTTCGACCACGTCGCGGTTTGACATCGCGCGATTCGGCGCCGAAGTGTTTCGTCCCTCGCCGCGGCAATCGGATCTGATGATCGTGGCTGGAACCGTGACGTTGAAGATGGCGCCGGTCCTGAAGCGCGTGTGGGATCAGATGCCCGACCCCAAGTGGTGCATCTCGATGGGCGCTTGCTCCAGCGTGGGAGGGCCATTTAACGCCTATTCCGTGCTCCAAGGCGTTGACCGGATCGTTCCGGTGGATGTATATGTTGTTGGCTGTCCGCCACGGCCGGAAGGGCTGATCTACGCGCTGCTGAAACTCCAGGACAAGATTGACCAGATGTCCCTGGCGAAGCGCCCCACGGAAATTCGCCTGCACCCAGGGATGGCGGAAGATTTTAAGCGCAACGTGATGGTCGCGCAGACCCCGTCGCCGCGATAGATTGCTGAAGACCGTTGTTGTAGCCCGCCTCTTTAGAGGCGGGGGTTTAGGCTATCGAACGGCACGGTTTAGACGACGCGCTGGAATGAACTGACAAGGTTGCCAGGCCATCAGAAAAGCTTCGCCTCGAAAGAGGCGAGCTACAAAGGGCCAGTTGCAAAGAGCGAGGAGTTAGCAGATGGGTTTTGTGCGTGCGGCGAGAAAAGACGAAATTCCGGCGGGCTCGATCCGCGAGTTCCAGGTGGATGGCCTGACAGTGGCTATCGCCAACGTCGGAGACAAGTTCTATGCTATAAACAACACGTGCCTGCACCGTGGCGGCCCTCTCGGTCAGGGAGAACTGCACGGCGTGGCTGTCACGTGCCCATGGCATGGATGGCAATATGATGTAACCACAGGAAAGCTCACCATGAATCCGGCGGTAGCTGTAAAGACGTACGCAATCGAGGTAAGGGGCGAAGACCTTTGGATTGAAGCGAGCTAAACAAGGAATCCCCGGGACGTAGCCTTCCTTTCTAAGTTATTTATCAGTAAGGAGTTAGTAATAGCTAGGACTGTAGCTTTGGCGCATATCTTTTTTTGCGCCCGTTTTTCGAAAATCTGCGTCTAATTGAGTGTAGGCAACATGAATCACGGGTTGATTCCTAAAATGGGAAAAAACCCAGAAATGTATGAATTTTTGCACAACGGGCGAGGTCCCGTGTATAGTGTCCGACCGACTCAAATCTCGGAGAACAATAATTATTCGGAGGCTGCCCGGTTTGACGACCATTCGCCCACCGGCCAAGAGGGGGTATTGGATTTTTTCGGTTAACCCTCATCATTATCATTGGGATACGCTGTTCGTTAAGGGTAAGGAAATGTGGAGAGGGGCGGGGAATCGAGCCGACGCCAATCGTGCACTGAAGCAGGTGCGCAAGGGCGACCGGGTCCTGTGCTACCACTCCGCGCCTGAGCGGGCGCTCTATGCGATCGCGGAAGTGACGCGCGACCCATACCCTGATCCGCATGACCGTGAGTCCAAGATGATGGTAGCGGACTTGAGAGCCATGGAGCGCTTGCCACGGCAGATCGCTCTGGACGAGCTCAGGACCAATCCGTCCGTGCGCAAGGTTAAGTTTCTGAAGAGCGTACGGCTGATTATTTCGCAGGTCACGGAAGAAGAGTACCAGGAGATCCTGCGAATGGCCGGGATCGTGGCGACTCCGGGCCTGCCGCTGCCTTAACTTTTGTTTCTTGGCTGGCGCCGCTGGCAACCCCCACTCAAAATGGGGATTGCCATTTTTACTTCCGCAGGGCCTTCTTACCGCAGTTCCGCAACTTTGCTCAATCCATGTGTTACTTTTGCTGAGACTCGACAATGCCAGAGCTTCCAGAAGTCGAAACTGTTGTGCGCGGGCTACGATCTTCATTGCCGGGCCGCAGGATCGATGAAGTGCGTTTTGGCAAAACAGATTTCGTTGACGATCCCGTTTTAATTTCAGAACGCATTCCCGGATTAAGAATTTCGGGAGTTGAGCGCCTGGGCAAATTCATCTGCATCGCTCTTGGAGCTGATTCTGCCTCCGAAAATTCAGAGGCAGGGCAGTGCCTCATCATTCATTTGGGGATGACCGGGCAGCTGACCGTCGCGCATTCCAGCGAGCCGTTCAAAACTCACACGCATGTTTTTTTCGGGCTCGATGATGGCCGCGAATTGCGGTACACCGATATTCGGCGCTTTGGGAGAATGCTCACTTTTCCGGCGTCACAGTTCGCGGAATTCAAGAGCCGCCTGGGGAAAGAGCCGCTGGAGATTGGCGCGGAAGAATTTTTCGCTGATTTTAGTTCGAGACGCGCGCGCTTGAAGGCGCTGCTTCTGGACCAAAGTGTTTTGTGCGGTGTCGGAAATATTTATGCGGATGAGAGCCTGTTTCGCGCGGGCCTGCATCCTGCTCGCATTGCGGAAAAATTGAAAAGGGAACAGTTGCTGGCGCTGCGCGCGGCCGTCCGCGAAGTGTTGGAGGAGGCGATTGCGTCCCGCGGCTCATCGATATCCGACTACCGCGATTCCGAGGGTAAGCGGGGAAATTTTCAACTGAAGCACCGTGTCTATCAGCGCGATGGAATGCCGTGCCTTGTCTGCAAGTCAATCATCCGCTGGATGATCGTCGCTGGGCGGAGCACTCACTTTTGTCCCACCTGCCAGCCTGCGGGGCGCGCTCGCGCGGCAACCAAAAACGTTACTAAGCCGAAGGCCCGTCCCAAGAAAAAGAAAAACTCCAAATAAATTAATAAAAAATAACCGTAGCAGTTCTGGCAATTTTCTCTTATTTTTTATGCCTGTGAATGCGAGTATGTCCGTGGTTCGGGGATTCTTTTCAAAGCTAAAGGGAGACGCGGAGGAATTTTGCGGGCTGTCATTCAGCGTGTGACCCGGGCCAGCGTTACGGTCGACGGGCGCATTTCAGGAGAAATTGGCGCCGGACTTATGATTTTGCTGGGCGTAGGGCGAAGCGACACATCGAAATCCGCCACAGATCTGGCGGAAAAAATCGCCAACCTTCGCGTTTTTTCAGACACGGCAGGGAAGATGAATCTTTCTTTGCTGGACGTGGCGGGGGCGGCGTTGGTGGTTTCCCAATTCACACTTTTCGGGGATACGAGTGGAGGTCGCAGGCCCTCTTACATTCAGGCTGCACCTCCGGAAGAAGCTGTTCGCCTGTATGAGGAATTTGTCAACGCTCTGCGGGCGCTCAATGTGAGGGTGGAAACAGGAATTTTTCAGGCGCATATGCAGGTGGAACTGGTCAACGACGGGCCCGTCACGCTTTTGCTGGACACCGAAAAATAAATTACTGATCGTGCTTTTGGAAATGGCGCGCAATCGCATGGAATATCTCAAAAGAATCAGACTGAAAAGTATATCGGAGTGCGATACAATATGACCGTGTCCAATGGAGCGATGACGGCGGCGGAATTTCGGGCGCTCGCAGAATTCCGATATCAAATCCGGATATTTCTGAATGGCAGCGAAGAAGCCGCGCGCAATGCGGACCTTGAGCCACAGCAATACATGCTGATGCTGGCCTTGCGCGGACTTCCGGCGGGCGTTGAGCCGAGCATCCGCGATCTTGCCGAGCGCATGCAATTGCGTCATCACTCGGTTGTGGAATTGGTGGACAGGCTTGAAAAAAGGTTGCTGCTGCGCCGCGAACGCGCTAAAGCCGACAGGAGACAAGTGATTTTGCACTTAACTCCGCGCGGGGAGAGAATTCTTACCAAGCTTGCCAAGCAGCGCATATCGGAGCTGCGTACTTCCGCGCCGGTGCTCGTTCGCGCACTGACAGCGGTCATCAAGTCGACGCAAGTCAATAAGGGCGAGAGGCGATAGGGTCATTCAGGTCAGAAAGAAAACGACCTGAACAGACTGTGTTGGAACTGCAAAAATTGGAACCTCAGCGGCTAAACAGGCTGCGGAAAAAAGGCCTTGTTCTGTCATTCTGAGCGAAGCGAAGAATCTCTCTTCGATTTAAGTATAGGCAAAGAAACAAGGAGAGATTCTTCGCTTCGCTCAGAATGACAGAGTATTGGGTTTTTTCCGCAGCCTGTAAAGCCGCAATCATTTTGCGGAACTTATGTCGTGGCTAAAGCCACGACCCACAAAGATTCTGCAATTCGTATTCACACTCTTAGGGCCCCGAACATGAAATGCTTATCAGGAGGCTGCCGCTTGTGAAATGGTTTTCTCGAATGGGCGATTCAGATGAGAGCATTGCAGCTCCCATTCGATTTCGTTTAGGCTTCATTTCGTTGTTGGCTTCTGTCGTGGGCATCATCGCGGGATTTTCCGCATTCGTCCTCTTCAAGCTGATTGGATTAATCACAAATATTGCTTTCTTTGGCGTCTGGTCGTTCCAATTTCGCAGCGCGGCGGAAAACCAGCGTGGAATTTGGGTCATCTTGATTCCCGTAATTGGTGGCCTGCTGATCGGGCTCATGGCGAAGTACGGATCGCCGAAGATACGAGGTCACGGCATTCCCGAAGCGATGGAAGCCGTCCTGGTTTCCAAAAGCCGCATCGAGGCGAAAGTTGCAATTTTAAAACCCATCTCCGCCGCCATCGGGATTGGCACCGGCGGCCCGTTCGGCGCCGAGGGACCGATTATCCAAACGGGAGGAGCACTCGGTTCGCTCGTTGGGCAACTGGTTTCGACCACGGCGTCGGAGCGCAAAGTGTTGCTGGCCTGCGGTGCGGGTGCGGGCCTTGCGGCCATGTTCAATGCGCCAATCACGGGCGCGCTGCTGGCCATTGAACTTTTGCTTTTTGAATTTCAGGCGCGCTCGTTCATTCCCCTGATGCTGGCAAGCGCGCTCGCCGTCGCTGTCCGTCTGCGCTTGTTCGGCGACGAGACTATGTTTCAGGTCGGCTCTTTTAACTATGACCTGATACATGGAGTTCCTTTTTATCTGCTGCTTGGACTTATTTGCGGATTTGCGGCCATCGGTTTTGCTTCGGCATTAAAGCGCCTGGAAGATTTTTTCGATCACATGAAAAAGCCGTCGGCCGTATTTCATCCTGCGATGGGCGCGCTGGGGTTGGGCATCGTGGGCTACTTTTTCCCGCGCGTGTTTGGCCCGGGTTACGCGACCATCCTGGACGTGTTGAACGTGCGGATGGCGTTGACGGCGGTGGTATTACTTTTAATTTTCAAGGCCTTCGTCGTCTTGCTGTCGCTTGGGTCGGGCACTTCAGGGGGCACGCTGGCTCCCATGTTTATGATGAGCGCGGCGATTGGCAGCACGTTCGCGATGTCCGTGAATTATTTAATTCCGAGCGCGCATCTTTCCGTGGGCGCCTATTCGGTGGCCGCCATGGGAGCGCTTTTGTGCGCTTGCGCGCGCGCGCCGTTCACGTTTCTGGTTTGTGCGATTGAAACGACGCACGATTTCCATGCGGTAGCGCCAGTCATACTGGTTTGCATCGTGGCCTATGCGATTGCCGTACGGTACATGCCGCACTCGATCATGACGGAAAAACTTGCCAGGATGGGTTTCGGCGCGGGCCAGGATTACGAATCGAATTCGCTGAAACAATTAAGAGTTGCGGACGTGATGGTTCGCGACGTTATAACTGTTCAACCCGAAGAAACTGTTCGCAGCGCGGCGGATCGATTTGCGATCGGCGATTTGAAAAACTCGCGGCACCATGCGCTGCCCATCGTGGATTCCGCAGGGCGCTTGCAGGGCCTCGTGACTCAGGGTGATTTGTTGAGGGGGCTGCAATTCGATCCGGAGGGAAAAATCAGCGTGCTTGAAGCGGGTACGCGCTCGCTTGTGGTTGCGCATGCGGACGAGCGCGTATTCGATGCGGTGACAAAAATGCTGGAAAACAATATTGGGCGCTTGCCTGTGGTGGATCGCAACGATCCGCAAAAAATGGTTGGGTATATCAATCGCGCGAACGTGATGGGTTCATGGCGCGGGCACCTGCATGCAGAATCGGTGCGCGAACACGGTTGGCTGAAAAATTTGCGAACAATTTCCGACTTCAGAGGCAATGGCGGCGTCACGGTTGGCCGCGTTGAATCGCTTACGGACGAAGAGCTTCTGCTCACGCCCAGTTCGGATTCGGACGAAGCTGCGGATGTTTATTTGCTTAACGCGCCTGTGCGCGGAGTATTGCTGGGGGATCGAGTCCGCGTGAGTTATCGGAAAAACAATGGGCAGAAAGTTGCCGTGCGCATCGAAGAGCTTTCCAGCAGGCAGTAGCATTGCGTGGCGCGGGCTTCAGCCTGTGGGGTTTTTGAACTTGCTAGGTCTAAATTCCACAGGCTGAAGCCTGTGCTACTAAAACCCGCCGCCACCGCCACCGCCGAAGCCGCCGCCTGAGGAACCGCCACCGCCGAAGCCCGAGCCGCCGCTGCTGCGCGGGGCGGAAGCCATGATTGAGCTTGCGCTCGTCGTCATGTGATCGAGGCTGTTGACGAACATGATGGGATAAAAGCCGCCGCTCGAATAATTTCCCTGATACCACGAGGGTGGCTGCGAATAAATATTCTGGAATGCGCCGACCCATTTCTTTTCCACGCCAAGGGCCATGGCGAATGGCAGAAATTTCTCGAACGTCTCCGGAGTCTGGCTGACGCGGTTCATGTGATCGGATTCCACGTGCGTCAGAAAATCTTCGAAGCCCAGAACTCCTGCGAGCGCTTTCGCGCCGTTCGCCGTGCGGGCGGGCATGAACCAGCCAAAGCCTGCAATGATTCCAGCGGAAAAAATTGCCGCCACAAAAAACGGAGCCGGCGCCATTCCCATTTTTTGCGACATAGCAGTGCCGAGGAAAAAGAGCAGCACGCCCGTGACGATGGCTCCGGTAATGAAACCTCCGCGTACGTAATCGGGCCGGTGCTGGAAATAGCCGTGCTGCATCAGCTCATCGAAGATATTGTTCTTAATGGTAGGTAGAGTTTTATAAAACACATTTTGCAGACTGGAAAGATCAACGTCAGTCAGCGCGCCGTTGGAAAAAATTCCGCCCAGTAGCGCAAGCTCGTGTGCTTTCAGCCCGGGCCATTCCCGCAGCCCTTTTTTCAAATGAAAAGTGTAGTCCTTGCTGTGCAGCAGCATCCCCGCGATTCCTGATTTTTCTTTTTCCTCAATGACAATGTAGCCGCGCACTGCAAGGTCCACGATCGTGGCTGTGATGTCGCGCATGGCGGCTTGCTCATCGACCAGCGTGCCTGCTTCCGCCGGAGTCAATCCATCCGGGGGCTCGTACTGCACGGCCACAGAGCCTACTCGCGGGTCGCGTCCGCGCGTCGACCAGAGCCAGAACATAAAAAAGAAAACAAGAATGGGAAGAAAAATGGGCCAATTGCTTGCAAAAAATTGTCCGATTAAATCGCCCGCGCCGGGTTCTTTCACGAAACCTTTATCAAAAGCAACGGCGACCGTCAGCCCTTCATGAAAAGAGAGGGGCCGGTCCATGGAAACTTCAACGATGCTTCCGGAATTTGAAGCTTCGCCACCATGCGCGGTCGAGCCGAAGGAACCAGTGAACACGTTGGTGCGAACGCCGGTGGCGCCCGCCGGCAGGAGAATTTGTGCACTGGCATCGTAAACCGGGACATCCCACTCGTCGCCCGTAACGTTCCAGTAAAGTTCGTCGTGATCTTCAAAAAATTTCAGGCCATTGCGGACTTTGTAGCGCAGATGAATGGTGCGGTCCACGTCGGTCGCATCGTCAACGTAGATTTTCCATTTCAGGTACTTTCCTTGCCGCGAGGACTCGACTTTCAGGGGCTGCCCTGCGGCATCCGTCGCTCCTTCGAGCTTCACAAAAAGCGAATAGTTGAATCCCTGCGGCGTTACGTATTCGACGGGGATGGTGCGGTAAAGGCCGTGCCACGCTCCGATGAAATTCACGTCGATGGTTTCGTTCACTTCCAGCGAGGCATCCTGCTGAATGAAAATTTCGGCGGAAAATTTTTCAATCTTAAGCTCACGCGCGGAAGCGGTTGTCGCGAAAGCAAGCACGAACAAGAGGATGGCAGCCACGAACGCAAATCGCGCGCGTGGAGATCCGCACAATTCGGCGCTTGGAGCGCGGCTCAATGCGAACTCCGTATTATTTTTCATTGGAGCTATGCGCCTGTCGCGCCGAAGCTGACCTTTGGTACTTCACGCTCGGCGGGAGCGCTGATCTGGAAGAATTCGCGTTCCTTGAAGTTGCCCATTCCGGCGACGATGTTGGAAGGGAATTGCTCGATCATCGTGTTGAAATCGCGCACGACGGCGTTGTAGTAGCGGCGCGCATTCTGCAGCGTATCCTCAATCTGATTGAGCGTGCCCTGCAATTGCGTGAAACTTTCGACGGCGCGCAATTGGGGATAGGCTTCGGCGAGCGCAAAAACCTGGCGCAGCGCTCCGGTCAACAGACCTTCGGCCTCACCCTTGGCTGCCGGGCCTTGCGCGGACATGGCTTGATTTCGCGCGGCGACGACGCCTTCGAGCGTGCCCTTCTCGTGCGCGGCATAACCCTTCACGGTTTCCACAATGTTGGGGATCAGGTCATAGCGGCGCTTCAGTTGCACATCGATGTCGGACCACGCGTTGTCACACTGCACTTTCAAGCGCACCAGACCGTTGTACGTGAACATGAGATAGAACACGACGGCCACGACTAGAACTACGAGACCAATTAACATGGAATATCCTTTCGCAATCGGCGAGCGGGCGACCGATGCTTTAGGCCACTATAAGAGAGCACTTACATGCAGTAAAGAAGCGCGTGTTGTGGATGTGCGAGAATCGGCGTGTATTGCCTTAGGGCAAATTTAAGTGATTTATTTCAAGGGAGATGCGGAGGAGCGCCTATTTTTTAGCGCGGAGCGGGGTTTGAAATTCTTTCAACGAGTTTTCGATGCTGTTTTTCATGCTGTCTGGTTTTCCGACAAAATTTCCGGTAATCGAGGGATTCGCGAAATAGAGGATCGTCCCCGTTTGCGCATCCACCACGGAGATACCCAGCCTGGCATAGTTCCGTGTGTAGCCGATGCCACTGAGGACGACAAAAGTTTTCATTCCCGTGGTCGGGACCACGCCATTGGCACGGATGAAGACGAGTGCGTCCGCGTTTGGGGCCGGCGTGAAGTTGGTCACTTCATCTCCCAGTGTGAAGTGTCCTCTGCGAACATCCTTCGGTTTTTTCTTCAAGAGGACTTCCACCTGATCGTAACGAGCTTGAAGATTGGAAAGGGCGTATACGAGCTTGGGGTTTTCTGCAGGGGAATCGAAAGCGGCTGCGCCTTGCGTGACGCTGAACCCCTTGCCGGAAAGAATTTCCATCAGCTCGACGGAAAGCCCGCCTTCCAGGGTTTTCGCTTCCTCAACCAGAGGTTCCTGACCTTTCATTCCGGATTTGACGAGGCTCGCCGCGGGAGGCATGATCACGATATTCGTGATCACTTTTTTGCCGCTTTTCAAATCCTGATGTTCGTATTGCGCCGCAGCCGCGCATGGCAAAAGGCACAAGAAGAAAAACGCGGCCATTTGAATATTAATTTTTCGCTTCACTGGGCCTCCGCTACACTCGCCATCGTCCACGATTCCGATATTTATTTCGAGCCGGTTGTTTGGGACTGGCCGGCAGTTCCTTTTTCAAGCGCATCGATCCTTCTTGTAATTTGCGGCGAATCGACAGCGGAAGGATCGAGTTCAAGATATTTTTTAAATTCCTGGACGCTTTGCTCCAGTTTTTGTTCCCGCTGGTAAATGAATCCCAGGCCTTTATGCGGCCCCGCTATGACTGAAGAGAGCTCAATGGCTTTCCTATAATTCTTTTCCGCCAGCTGTTGATTTGATTCCAGGGTTTGCTGCGCGCCCGGTGCTTTCAGCAACGCCGCTTCGAATTCCTGGGGGGTCATTTTCTCGATCATTTTCCGCGTCGCATCTTTTCCTTTATTGGTGAGTTCTTCGGGTGTGAGTTCCGGAGTACGAGGGCCCAGGCCGCGATAGGCTTCGCCCAGAACATAGAAATTGTCGGCAAGTTTGTCATCCCGTTTTACAATTCGTTCCATTTCCCACACCGCGGTTCGCGCTCTTCCGCTGCGGATTTCCAGATCGGCGTCCTGGCGCACGGCGCTTTCGGTTTCGATCAAGTATTGGTCGGCTTCGACTCTGGCATTTGATGAGTTGTGCTGTATGGATGCGGCGAGATCGCCGACATAGTGGCTGCGATCCTGCAACTTCGGATGGTCCTGATAGAAACTTTTTCTGGAAAGATCCACTTCATGATCCTGCTGCAGGGCGTCAAATGTGGATTTCATTTCCGCTGCGGAATATCCGGTATCCACAAGCGCATGAACCGCGCGCATGTCCGCTTCCTGCTCCAAATCTCGGCTGTACCCGTTAATGCTGGCGGTTAAAATCGAGGGAATCGCGAGCTGCACGATCCAAAACGCCTCGTTGCCAACTCCCATTCCGAGCCCTGCGGCTGAAGCCGCTCCGGCGAGGATGATCCCCGCTTCGGCTTTCTTGCGGTAGCTGCGATTCTCGAGATATCCGTGGCGATTCGTGACGTGCGTTTCTTCATGCGCGAGCACTCCGGCAAGCTGCGCCTCGTTCGTGAGTTCAGCGAGTAAGCCTGTGTGAACGTAAATCGATCCGTTAGGAAGCGCGAACGCGTTGGGCGTAGGATCACGCAAAATAAAAAATTGCCAATGGACATTCTGATATTCCGCGCCAGCTGGAAGAACGGACAGGCCAACTTTAGTTAAATATTTGGTCGGTTCGGAATCGATGAAGACCAAACCTTTTTCCTGGAATTTCTTGTCGAGTTGATTGCTTTTATCCAGAAGTTCAACGTCCGGTTGAGTGAAAGAAAACGAGTGAGATCCCGTTGCGGACTGCTGCGCCGCGCAGGTGGAGGCTGACAACAAGAGCACAGAAATGAGGCGAACCATGCGCCGGGCGGGCATGAAGGCTCCAGGAAAAACAACAGTTCAGTCGAACTTCAAAATCCTAGTTTACCCTGCAATATATGTCAATGGTGAGTAATTGGCATTATCGCTAGTCAGCCAAGTCTATTTGCGCTACTCTTGCGCGCACCGGACGTGTCACGTCTGGTGACAGTGATGCATTTCAAAAACTTCAGCGCGGCGGTGTTTGGCATTGACGCTTACCTCATGGAGGTCGAGGTGGACGTCGGCTCGGGGAAGCCCGGGGATTTCAATATTGTGGGGCTGCCTGATATTGCGGTGAAGGAAAGCCGGGAGCGGATCAAGGCCGCGCTCAAGAATTGCGGGCACGAGTTTCCGCTTCAAAGCGTTACCGTAAATCTGGCGCCAGCCGACATACGTAAGGAAGGCTCGGCGCTTGATCTGCCAATGGCGCTTTCGATTTTGGGCTGCGAAGGCGCTTTTTTCGGCAAGCAACTTGACCAATACATTTTTCTCGGCGAGCTTGCGCTCGACGGGCAAGTGCGGTCGGTGCGCGGCTCGCTCTCGGCGGCGCTTGCAGCGCGCGAGCACAAAATTAAAGCGGTTGTCGTGCCGGAAGCGAATGCGCGTGAGGCGGCCGTGGTGGAGGGGATTGACGTGTACGCCGTGCGCTCGCTGCCGCAGGCTGTGGATTTGGTGAACGCGCCGGAATCGTTTGTTCCGGTGCGCGTGGATGCGAGCTCAATGTTGGCGGATGCGTCGCAGTACGCCGTCGATATGCGCGACGTGCGCGGGCAACAGGCGGCCAAGCGTGCGCTGGAAGTGGCTTGCGCCGGCGGGCACAACATTATTTTTATCGGGCCTCCGGGCGCGGGGAAAACGATGCTGGCGAAGCGCATTCCAACGATCCTGCCTTCCATGTCGCTGGAAGAGGCGATTGAAACGACGCGCATTCACAGTGTGGCGGGATTGCTGGACGATGCGCGCGGGCTGGTCGGCACACGGCCGTTTCGCTCGCCGCACCATACGATCAGCGATGCGGGTTTGATCGGCGGAGGCGCGATACCGAGGCCGGGAGAAGTTTCGTTGGCGCACCACGGCGTGCTTTTTCTCGATGAGTTGCCGGAGTTCGAGCGCAACGTGCTGGAAGTGATGCGTCAGCCGCTCGAAGAAGGCGCGGTCACCATTTCTCGCGCGGCAACTTCGATCACGTTTCCCGCGCGCTTCATGCTGGCGGCGGCTATGAATCCTTGCCCCTGCGGATTCTTCGGCGATCCTACGCGTCAGTGCCACTGTTCACCGCCGCAGATTCAGCGCTACGTCTCAAAAATTTCAGGGCCGCTGATCGATCGCATCGACATTCACATTGAAGTTCCAGCCGTGAAATATAAGGAATTGCGCGGGAAGGGAAACATCGAGGATTCCCTTACGGTTCGCGACCGCGTGTTGCGTGCGCGCGAGCGGCAATCCAAACGCTACGTGGGGGAACGAAAAGTTTTCTCGAACGCGCATATGCCGCCAAAGCTGATTCGCAAATTTTGCGCCATCAGCGAAGAGGGCGAAAAGATGCTGGAGAATGCGATCGGGCGGCTGGGGCTTTCGGCGCGCGCGCATGATCGTATCCTGAAAGTGGCGCGCACGATTGCGGATCTCGACGGGTCGGAAAATCTCGAGACGCGGCATCTGGGGGAGGCTATCCAGTATCGTACTCTCGATCGATCTTACTGGGCGTGAAAACACCGGAAAAAGCTTTAACACAGAGGACACAGAGAAACCCGTAGAGAACACCGGAGAATAATGAGGTAATTCTTAAATGTCTCCGGTTTTCTCAAAGTTTTTCTCTGTGTCCTCTGTGTTAAAGCTTTTGGTTTTTTGCGGGCTATGGCTCGAGAGAAGCAAGATAGGACGCGATGTTCAGCATATCGTCGGTGGTCAATTGCGCGACCGGATCCTTCATCAGTGCGCTCCATTTACCGTGCCGGCTGCCTTGCTGAAAATCGAAAAGCTGCCGAAAGAGATAGCTTGGCGAACGTCCTGCAAGCCGCGGCACAGGACCAAGCCCGCGCAGATCAGTACCATGGCAGAAGAAGCAGCGGGTTGTTTTTCCGTCGCCGCCAGTCATGACGAGCGCCTCACCCTTGCTGATGGACCCCACTGGAACATACGCAATGAATCCGGAGGCATCGTCACGCAATTCTGTCAGCTCAAGATTCGCTGGCGTTTCGACAATTCGGTGGCCGATGGGCTCTTTGCCTCCGCCATCCGCCGCGACCAGCATGCTGCCTTTCACTTTCGTTTTGATCACCGTGTTTGTTTCAATCACTTTGATCCACGGTTTCAATTGCAGCGATGAAAAATATTCGGCGGCGGCTTTTGCTTCGTCGAGTGAAGTGTTTTGCGCAATCGTTACCATATTTCCAGGCGGGCCCATTTTGGGCTCGGAGCACCGGCGCTCGCCGGATTTAATTTCCATGACCTGCTGAACGATGTAGGAAGCGGGAAGCCCCGCAAGACTTGCGTTCTCGGGGCGTCCCTGCGCATTGGGCAGATGGCAGTAGCCACAACCTCGCACTGCAGGCTTTCTGCCATGCGCAACAACCTCCGGCATCGCGGGATGCCCGTCAGGATTCCAATCAGGAATGTTGAACCAATCCGTGATTTGCGTCTGCGTCAGTGCTTTCTTGCTGCCCGGGACATGATGCAGGGAGCCGTCATCCGTGGCGGGCTTGTCATCGGGAGGATTAATCGGGTAGGCCCAGGCCGGGGGAATGGCGGCAACTTTATTTTGCTGCGGCGGCGCAGCGCTAACTGAAGCAACCGCCAGAAGAGTAAGCCCTAAAACTATACCCGCCAGTTTCATGATTTCTCCTGCATGCAACTTGCTATGGTCATGCCGCCGTCTGTCATTCCGAGCCAAGCGAGGAATCTCTCATTGTTTTTCTTGTTACGCTGAAATCGAAGAGAGATCCCTCGCTTGGCTCGGAATGAAAGAATAATATATTTTGTCGATTAACGGTGAGCCTTGGTGGTTATTTGTGGCGAATATCCTCCGGCGCGCGCTGCCGATCGAGCGGCACGATCTGGAGATGCCATTCGACCGGGACAGAAGCCGGCAGGAAACAAATCTTGCTGTCGCAGGCCTGATATTCCAGCGTTCCCTTGACCGTAACTTGTTTTCCATCCGCGCCGAGTGCGCCGCTGAAATCGGTTGCGGAATTTGCTTTCAGCTCCTGCCGAATTTTAAATGTGCCTTCAAACACGGGCACTTTTTCTTTGATTGCAGGAAGATACAAAATTTTTGCAGTGGGATAACTCGCCTGCTTCAAAGCAAAATCGGACTGAGGATCGATCGTCAGCTTGATCGCCTTATATCCTTTCGTTCCCGGCGCGTACACGTGCACATCCGGCGGGAGCTGCACCTCCGCAGTCAGGGTGACAAGATTGCCTGGAACAGCAGTGCGATCCGATTGCCCCACGTGCAGCTGCAGATGCGGCGCCTCAACCGCGTCGCTGACTTCTTCGCCAAGTTCCGGGAAAAGTTTGGAGAGCACTGTATTCCCGGTGAGCCGCTCGCGATATTTGGCCTCAAAAAATTTCTCGCGGATATTTCCTTTCGGGTCGATGAAAAAATATCCGGGCCGCGCCATTCCCGCATTCGGTCCCACGGCCTCCGAATTTAAAACCTCGTACATGCGAATAATTTTTGAATCCGGATCGGATATGAGCGGAAATTCGATCTTGCGGCGGGCGGAGAAAAATTTCAGGATTTCGACGCTGTCATAACTCACGCCCGCGAGCTTGATGCCTTGCTCCTCGAAGCGTTTCTTGGCCGCCTGCAATTGAATCAGCTGGCCTTTGCAGTACGGGCACCAATCCGCGGAGCGATAAAACAAAAGAACTGTGCCTTTCGATCCCTTCAGGGTTTCCAATGTTTGCGTGTTGCCGAATTGATCGCGCGCCGAAAAGTCAGGCGCCTTTTCTCCAGTGCGCAGTCCGACTTCGGAAAACATTTGAAGCGAAGCAACCTGAATCTTGTTTGCCATCCAGTGTGCCTTGAATCGTGACGCTGTCTCCCAGGTGGCCTTTGGCCTGATCCTGGGGTTCAAGCGCGTAGACTTGCCGGATCGTGTCATCGTAAAGCGCGAGGGCTCCTGCACCGGGTGTCGCCTCGGTGCATTTTGAGGCTTCAGCGAACGCTTCGTCCGGGGTGCAAGTCCCATTGATGATGACGCCAGACCACGAACCAGTCCTGGTGTTGCTGGATTGGCCAGCCACAGTGACTGCGGCCGCAAGAACCGCAAAAATAGTCGCAAATAGTTGTTTTTTCATAATTGAATCATACCGTCACGTAGTCTAAACTGGTGTCTCGGACTTCAAGCGCTTCCATTTTGATTCAGAATACGCCCCGCGGCCCTGATCAACAAGCACGCTTGCCGATTTCACGATATAATGGAGAGATATGCTTTCGTTAAATAACATCACTATGCGCTACGGCGCGAGGCTGCTATTCGAGGAAGTCACCTGCTCGTTCCTTGAAGGGCGCCGCTATGCAATCACCGGGCCCGAATGGCGCCGGCAAAACAACTTTGATGAAGATTCTGGAAGGCGATCTGGAGCCGACAACGGGTTCGGTTTCGCGGCCCAAGAAGCTCGGAATTTTGCGGCAGGATCAGTTCGCATTTGACCAGTTTCGCGTCATCGACACCGTCATCATGGGCAATGGTCCCTTGTGGAAGGCCCTGCAAGAGCGCGATATTCTGTACGCCAAGCCCCACGAAGAGCTTACCGACAAGGATGGCATGCGCCTCGGCGAACTGGAAGGCGTTGTGGGCGACGAAGGCGGGTACACGGCGGAGGCGGACGCCGCCATTCTGCTCGACGGCCTCGGCGTCGAAGCTGCTCTTGCACGAGCGCAACATGAGCGAGTTGCAGGGCGGCCAGAAAGTGCGCGTACTCCTTGCGCAAGCGCTCTTCGGCAATCCCGCCGCGCTGCTGCTGGACGAGCCGACCAACCACTTGGACCTCGATTCCGTGCACTGGCTGCAGGATTATCTTCACGAGTATCAGGGCGTGCTGATCGTCATTTCGCACGACCGCCATTTTCTGAACAGCGTCTGCACGCACACCGCCGACATCGATTACCAAACGGTGATCATGTACACGGGCGGCTACGACGAAATGGTCCTGGCCAAGACGCAGATTCGTTCGCGCATCGAAGTCGGACAATGCCGTGCGCGAAAAGAAAATCGCGCAACTGAACGAATTCATCGCGCGTTTCTCGGCCGGTACGCGCTCCTCGCAAGTTACTTCGCGCAAGAAAGAAGTCGAACGCATTCAGACTTCGGAACTCGCCCGGTCAAATATTGCGCGGCCCTATATTCGCTTTGACATTGAAAATTCCGTCCGGGCGGCACCCGCTGGAATTTAAGAGCCTCACGAAGTCCTACGACGCCCATAAAGGTGATCGACAAGTTCACGGCCAACGTCGAGCGCGGAGAAAAAATCGCGATCATCGGCCGCAACGGTGCCGGCAAAACAACTTTGATTAAATCGCTGGTTCGCAGCGCAGCTGGCGACATCGAAGATTCCGACCGCATATTTCCTGTGGATGGCGGCCACGTCAAGTGGGGCCACGAAGCCGTGGTCGGTTACTTCGCGCAGGATACCACCGACACCATCGCGAAGAACACAACTGTCATCGAATGGCTGCATCAGTTCGATCCCAAGGCATCGCAGCAGGAATTGCGCGCCGTGCTCGGCCAAATGCTGTTCAGCGGCGAAGACGCGGAGAAGTCCACGCGCGCACTTTCCGGAGGCGAACAGGCCCGCCTGATTTTCTGCAAGCTGATGCTGCAAAAGCCGAACGTGCTGGTGTTTGACGAGCCCACGAACCACCTGGACCTGGAATCCATCAACGCGCTCAACATTGCGCTGCAAAAGTATCCCGGCACCGTGCTGTTCGTCACGCACGACCACGACGTGATTGACGAAGTGGCCACGCGCATCTGGCAGTGCAAGGGCGGGCATGTCGAGGACTTCAAGGGGCCGTACGAGGATTTCCTGGTTTACGCGAAGCAGAAGGCTTCGTAACGTTAACTTTGTTGTTTAATGGATCGAGGGATCCTACAGATTTCATTTAGCTTTATCTTCGTGGGTCTCTCGAATCAGGAAATCGATTTTTTGCCACTGGCTATCGCCTTCGATTTCCTTATCCCATCGCTCCCAGTCTTTTTGCGACAACCAGCGAAAAATTTCCGCAATTTCATTCGTCGAAAGGTTTTCGATCTCAGCTTTCAGGTCATCGATCTTCGACATACTGAATCCTTTCGTCCGCTGCACGAGTCTTGCTCGAATTTACCGGGTCAGATGCAGTCCGAATTCCTATTCCGCCCAAACGTGATATGGCGGAGCGGGGGTTAGGTGGCGCCGGCGTCCCGCCGGCAGTTTTTGCATTGCAGCACATACACCAAATTCACCGGCGTCCCGCCGGCGCCACTAAACCCTGCTCACAACAACGTATTGTATAAGCACAAATCCTGTCATAGGAACCAAATTGAAATCTTGGTCTTAATGCTTGCGCAGGAAGAATGCGATTGTGATGGCTGTGCTGATCAGGATCACGAAAACGCGCACGTAGCTTGGGCGCACTTTTTTCGCTGCAACGGCTCCGATGTACCCGCCAATGCTGCAGAACACCAGCATCAAGAGCGTCTGCGGCCAC
This sequence comes from uncultured Acidobacteriota bacterium, assembly GCA_963786215.1. Lineage (GTDB taxonomy): Bacteria > Acidobacteriota > Terriglobia > Acidiferrales > UBA7541 > Palsa-360. The sequence goes on along the minus strand of CAWAYK010000015.1, from coordinate 383,889 downwards.
CACACTTTGTGGGCAACGATAAACAATATCGCGGCAATACTGTTCGCCGCTGCGCCCATCAAGGTTCTGTTCGCGTTCATCACGTGGATGTCCGTGAGGCCGAAGACGGTCCACGTCGCCAGCATCAGGATGCCGATCGCTCCGCCAAAGTAGCCGCCGTAAATCGCAATAAAAAATTGAATGACCACGACGGTTACCGGGCCAATGTGTATCACGCGCTTCAGCAGGGGAGAGATGCGCGGGCCGAAGGTGATGAGCAGTGTTGCGACGAGCAGCAGCCAGGGAATTACGGAGTCAAACGTACTCTGCGGCGTGTAAAGCAAAAGCAGCGCGCCCACAATGCCGCCCGCCACGCTCACGACCAGCAACGGAACAAATGGGAAATTTTCCGATTTGCGAAAATCCTGTCGATAGGCGCCCGCGCTGGCCAAGACTCCCGGGATTAGCGCGATGGTGCTGGAAGCATTGGCGATAATCGAAGGCACCCCGGTAAAAACCAGCGCGGGAAATGTAATGAACATGCCTCCTCCCGCCACGGAATTGATCAGTCCGGCGGCAAGAGCGGCGATACCCAGCAGTAGATAAGAATTCATTTGTACCCCGAACTTTCAAATTTAACATTTTTTTGCCGCCTGGGCTGCTACAAAGCGCACCTATAAAATCTTCCAAGATCATGTATTGGATTGACTTAGGTGTTTGCGCTATGTTACCCATACAAGTCCCAAGGCGGAATCCAACAGCTGGATGCCCACGAAACCTCAGCGGATTGAAGTGGTCCTGGAGACATTGATCGAGAGCATTGCTCTCGCCGAAGAGATGGGAGTCCGTGTCGCTGCCGAAGCGGGGTTTGGCGAGGACGATCAATATAAGATTGGCCTGGCTGTGCACGAAGGTGTGATGAATGCCTTTCAATATGGCAATCAGGAACGCCGCGAAAGAAAGATTCACCTGACCTTTGTCTTGCATGAAGAGAAATTAGAGATTCATGTGGTGGACCAGGGCGCGGGATTTCGGATTGAGGATGTGCCCGATCCACGGAACGACGAGAATGTCCTCAGTGACTCCGGGCGAGGTGTTTTGTTGATGCGGGCATTTATGGATGAAGTGGATGTGGAGTCCAGCGCAGCGGGCGGCGCGAAAGTCGTGATGGCCAAGCGCCACAAGCGCTAGGACGCTCTCTAGAAATAATGTTGGCGCTTTTTTTTTGGGGACAGAAAATTTTCAGGGGAAAGGTTTTCCCGTGAGTTTTAAAGCGACCAGCCGTGAAGTTGGGGACGTCACGGTCATCGATATGGACGGGCGCATCACGCTCGGTGAAGGCAGCGCCCTGCTGCGAGATCTGATCCACGAAAATCTTGCCAACGGCCATCGAAAAATAGTGATGAATCTTGCCGGAATTAATTACATCGATAGCTCTGGGCTCGGTGAACTGGTCAGCGGATATCGCTTGATCAAAAGTGAAGGCGGGGAAGTAAAGCTTTTAAATTTAAATAAAAAAGTCACTGACCTTCTGCAAATTACCAAGCTCTACACCGTCTTTGACGTGCACAATGAAGAAGCAGAAGCACTGGCCAGCTTCAAGGACTAGCCGTTCGGCTCGCAAGCAGTGTGAGCGGAATTTCGTCTTGAATTACAAACACTGATAATTTTGGTGACTTGTGATCCTCGTAAGGGCACGGCATTGCCGTGCCGCTACTCCCTAGAGCAACGCGCCCGCTTCCCAATATGGGAAACCGCTAGACAGCGAAGAAATTTTGTTGTATTCATGGCCCGCTTTTGTGGGATCAGTAATTCCGTAGGTGTTCGAAGGCCCGCTACGGTCCTCCGTTCTGCCCAAGCTCTTGGGACGGACGGGGAAGGGTCACCGGTCACGCGGACATTTATCTATCACCGACTGGCGTTACGCCCAGCAAATAGCGACCGCTCGCGATAGAGGAGTAAGAAGGTGAGCAGAGAACAAGGTGTAGTGAAGTGGTTTAACGCATCAAAAGGCTATGGATTCATCCAACGCCAGTCGGGCGAAGACGTGTTCGTGCACTTCTCCGCCATTCAGATGGATGGATACAAGACGCTGAACGAAGGCCAGATGGTCGAGTTCGAGGTCAAGCAGGGACCGAAGGGCTATCAGGCTGAAAGCGTAACAGCTGCTTCCTAGTCGGATACAAGCGTTCTGAGGGCCCTGCCAGGCGCAAGCCAGCAGGGCCCTTTCGCTTTTCTCCGAAAGGTTTTCGTAGAGGCCGTCCGATTTATGGACGGGCGACTTGGGTTTATTTCCACCCAGGCACCCAGTTCTCAGTAGGCCGTACGCTCTTCTTCCAATCGATAGTCAGCGATCCAGAATAGGGATATTCAACTGGTTCGCCACAAAATCCCTTCCGCACCGGATTCATCCAGATGTACCAGGAAACAGCCGAAGGCATATCCTCCGCGCGCAAAATATGATCGTAAAATTTCTTTTGCCAGAGAGGAATGCCCGTGCCTCCCGAAAATGCACGAGTTGACGCCTGCTTGAAACTTCGTACAAATAAAAGCAGGTCGCTATCTTGTGCCAAGTCCTTCAACCAGCGCATGAAAATGATCGGGCATTGCGCAATAGGCGTGGACGGCAAATTTGTATTTCTCGGATGCAATTTTAAGTTGATCGAATGTATGCTTTTGCGCTGTTCGGTCTCAGAAAAAATACATCTGCGCCCCTCGCAACAAATTGTAATGAAAAACCAGCCGCAGCCCCGATACCGCGTCGCGTGCAGACGAATATTTTTACGGCGAAAATCCATCAGGTTTCGTAGAGGCGGTTCGGCGTAGTTTGCCGAACCGGCGATTTTGGGGATTGTATCCGGAGGACATTTTTTATCCAACAATCATCTAAACCGTGCCCGGTCCGGTGGAACTGGACCGGCCACTACGAAAACTGAAACCTGTGTTACGATTAGCAATTCTTGAATCAGCTAGGGGGATACATCTGTGGCGCAACATATATTGCGCAGGGACCTGAAGAAGGACGAGATCCGGGAGAAGATGGTCTCGGGCCTTGAAACGGTCGCTACGCATCAGCAAACAATGTGGATAGTGATTATCGCGGCGCTGGTCGTGGCGCTGGCGGTTTTGGGTTGGGATAGCTACTCGCGCCGGCAAACGGCGAAGGCTTCCCTGGCGCTGGACGACGCGTTGAAGATTTATCAGGCGCGCATTCGCGCAGCGGGTGAACCGGCGGATCCGACGGAAGTGACCTACGTCGACGAGAAAAATAAATATACGGACGCGGAAAAGAAATTTCGAGCGGTTGCGGCGGATTTTGGACGCACGAAACCTGGACAGGTGGCGGAGTATTACGCTGCTCTTTCCGAGGTCCAATTGAAACAGTTTCCGGACGCGGAAAAAAATCTGTCGCAAGTGATTTCGGGCGGCGATGAAAATCTGGCCAGTCTTGCCAAATATCAATTGGCCCAGGTTTACCAGCAGGAAAATAAAGGTTCGCAGGTAGTGGATCTTTTGAAGCAGCTTTCCGATAAGCCGAGCATCATGGTTCCCAAAGCCATGTCCATGCTGGCGCTGGCGGATTATTACCGGAAGACGGATCCCGCGCAGGCCACGAAACTGTACAACCAGGTGAAGCAGGAGTATCCGGCCGCTGCCGCGCAAGCGGACCAGGGGCTGGAACTGCTTAACACGAAGTCGTAAATTAATAATTATTAGCGCTCGCGCATTAGGGCGCGGGTTTACGTGGCGCGGGCTTCAGCCTGCGGGGTTTAGTCCTAGCAAGGCCCAACCCCCGCAGGCTGAAGCCCGCGCCACATAAAGCGAAATCTTCATTTCACGTTATTGTTTTCCGCGCAGACGTATTCCTGAATTTGCCAATCCGGTTTTAGGATGAAAGTACGCTGCGCCTTCCAGGGCTTGGTATACGCTTTGGCGTCGTCAATCGTGTATTCGTCGATCAGCGTGTTGTGGTTCGTGCGGCGAATGCGTTCGGTGAGATGCATCGCATCGGAGTGCGGCAAGCCCATTGGATCGAGCCATGTTTTATCGTTAAAACCAACCGTGTCGATCACCAGAGTGTTGCCCTCCCACTTTCCGGTGGAGTGGCCCATGTACGTTGGCTCCAAATCTTTCGGGTGTCCTCGCCCGTCTGTAAAAATTTGCCGGATCAATCCTTGATATTCGAAAAGGATGATAATTCGGTCGCGCGCATAAACAATTTCCCATGGAAATGGCTGTAACATTTCGCGCGGGGTTCCCGGCGGGATGCACTTTTCGGTCGGGTCAGGGCCTGAGTCGGGAGTTCGGTTTGCGCTTTCTACCTGGCGTTGCTTGAAAAGCGCTTCGGACCAGGACTGAAACGGGGGATCTTCGTTGGGAAGAATATTCCTGTGATATTCGTCGATGAACCAGACGCCTGATAAATCGGTCTTCGCGGAAGATGCAGAATGCGTTTTCGCGGGCACTGCGGAATGCTTCGCTTGCGCGGAAATTCCCGCCGGCAAAACGAGAACGGACGCAGCATAAAAAAGAAGCACGGAATAATTTCGCACTCTCGGCTCCGCTTTAAAATTCAAATGTGACTATTTAAATCCCTGGCCATCGTATTTTTGCCCGTTCGCCAGAGTCAGGCTGATCAGGCGCAGGGATTTTGCGCCATTCTTGGCGGGAGCGCCGTTCACGGTAAGCTCATCGCCTACCTTGATCATTTCCTTTTTCCAGCCCGCGCGGAACAGCATGTTGGGACTGTTGCCCTCCACGCGCCACTCCTCAACCTCGCCCTTATCGTTTTTCATGTTCATGTAAATAAAGACGTGAGGATTGGACCACTCCATATTCGTGACAACGCCCTTCATGTCGACAGGGTGCGACATGTCATACGCGGAACTGGAATGGTGAGCAAAAAGTGGTGACGAAATCAGGCACCCGCACAAGACAAGTATAAACGCCGTCAGCAGTTTTATTTTCATGGCCACACCTGCGCTTCGATGATCCACTCATCCGAAATGAATTATTACTTGGCAAATACTATACACCGGGCCCGCCAAAAATTCGCGGCTCGCGCAGCAATTAACAGCCATTCAGCCGCCCGTTGTTTGGAATGCTTCTCGACGTAGCATAGAATCATGCTATGTCACTGGCCTCCTACGCGATGGATGTGGCGAAATCGCGCGGCAGACGTTATCCCCAGCCGCAACATCCCTACCGCAATGATTATGCTCGTGACCGCGACCGCGTGATTCATTCGCGCGCATTTCGCCGCCTCGAAGCGAAGACGCAGGTCTTCACCACGCGGTACTCGGACCATTTCCGTAATCGACTGACGCACACGCTGGAAGTTGCGCAAATCGCGCGCACTGTTGCCGGGGCATTGCATCTGAATTCCGACCTCGCGGAAGCCTTGGGGCTGGTGCACGACATCGGGCATCCGCCGTTCGGCCACGCGGGGGAACACAAGCTGGATGAATTGCTGCGCTCGCACGGAGAACGCTTCGATCATAATTTGCAGGCGCTGCATCTGGTCGAGCAATTCGAGCAGCGTTATCTGGATTTTCCCGGGCTGAATCTGACGTTTGAAGTTCGCGAAGGAATCGTAAAGCATTCCCGCGATTACGACGCGGCGCAATTTCCCGCGCTTTCGGAATATTTGCTGGACGCGCGCCCGCCGCTTGAGGCGCAGCTGATTGATTTCGTCGACGAAATTGCCTACAACACCGCCGACCTTGACGATGGGTACGAAGCGCACATTTTGACTGTCGATATGATCTGCGCGGAAGTCCCACTGTTCGCGCATTTTTACGAGCAGGTCGAACGCAGCTACCCGCGGGGCGCCGAAAAATTAAAATTCAATGAAGCTGCCAAGCGCGTGCTCGATTATCTCGCCACTGGATTGATCGAAAATACGCATGCCGCTATCACGGAATCAGGAGTACAAAGCGTGGAGGATGTGCGGCGTCAACCGCGCCGCCTCGCGGGACTCAGCAAGTCCATGGCAGCGGAAAATGCCGCGCTAAAGAAATTTCTGATTGCGCGGCTCTACAGCCAGCCTGCCATCGTGGTAGATCGCGAACGGTCTGTGGAAGCACTCGAGCAGCTTTTTAATTTCTACGTCAAGCGCCCCGAAGCGATGCCCAAAACCTACGCCGATCTTGCGGAGCAGGGTGGCAAGTACCGCGTCATTTGCGACTACATCGCGGGTATGACGGATCACTATATGCTGCGCCTGCATGCGGAACTTCTCGGTGCGAAGGAAGTTCGCACTACGTAGCGCTCGCCTTCAGGCGGGCATGTGGTTGAAATGGCATGCCCGCCTGAAGGCGGGCGCTACAAAACTCTGGGAAACTGCCTGTCAAAAATTTCCTACTCTTTATTGTTTCGAACCATTTATCTCGAACTGCCGTGTACGTTCCTTGACATCACTCCAACGGGACTTATAATGGGTTTTGCTCCAAGATTCAGGGGGAACCGGCACTAGCGGTGAAAACCGATGTTCCTAGACGTCAAAGAACTGGCAATCCACAAGGTTCGCATCCGGAAGAGCTATGCCCCGGGCACGGTTGATTACCGTACGGGCGACTTCCGGCAGGCGGAGCCTCTTGAGGTGCGTGCCACGGCCGAACTCGTGGAAGGGCAGATCCGCGTAACCGGCGAACTGCACACACGGCTGGAAATGGTGTGCGCGCGCTGCCTGGAGCCGGTTCACGAGGACATCGCCCGCGAATTTGACCTCTTCTATAAGCCAGTCTTGACGATGACAAAGGAAGAAGAGGAACGCCTGAAGCTGGACGACACGGAAATCGCGTTTTTTGAAGGCGAAGGAATGTTTCTGGCCGATGTCCTGGCCGAGCAAGTTCTTCTGGCATTGCCCATGAAGGCCATCTGCCGCAGCGATTGCCGCGGTTTGTGCCCCCAGTGCGGCGTGAACTTGAACAACGAGGAATGCCGCTGTGAAAGCCATACAGCTGATCCGCGTATTGCGCCATTGGCGCGCCTGAAACAGGACTGGTTCAAAAAGCAATAGGAATCTCAGAAGAAACACCATAGAATGCCTCATTCCATTTGGGGCCATAAGAAGGAGTTTGCATGCCCAATCCAAAACGACGTCACTCGCACGCGCGAAAGAACAAGCGGCGCGCACACGATTTCCTGAAAGCTCCGGCGCTTGCCAAGTGCCCTAACTGTCACGAAATGAAACAGCCGCACCAGTCGTGCCCACAATGCGGTTACTATAAGGGCCGGGAAGTAGTGGACACCGGGTCCTGACGCCCGGTCGTATTCGGCCTTTGCGTAGTTCCCCTACCGGAGTTTGAATGATCACCATAGCCGTAGATGCGATGGGTGGAGACCATGCGCCGCGTCCCGAGGTCGAGGGAGCAGTGCATGCAGCACGGGAGTTGGGCGTTCGAATCCTCCTCGTAGGGCTCGTCCCTGAACTGAAGAAGGAGCTTTCGAAGCACTCGCATCGTGGTTTGCCCATTGAAATTGTTCCGGCGACGGAAGTCATCACGATGGACGATTCGCCGACGATCGCTTTTCGCAAGAAAAAAGACAGTTCAGCGCATGTGGCGACGAAGTTGGTGCGAACAGGGCAGGCTGACGCCATTGTCAGCGCGGGGAATACAGGCGCGGTAATGGCGGTCGCGCGGTTTGGGCTTGGCACGCTTTCGTCCGTGGACCGTGTAGCGCTGGCGGCCCCGTTCCCGACTTCAAAGGGCGGGACCGCGGTTTTGCTTGATGTGGGCGCGAATGTGGATTCAAAGCCTGCGCATCTCGTGCAATTCGCGGTGATGGGTGAAATTTACTACCGCGCAATTTTTGGAACGCGGCGGCCAAAGGTCGCATTGCTGTCAATCGGAGAAGAAGAATCCAAGGGGAATGACCTGACGCGCGAAACGTACAGCCGGTTGAAAGGTTCTCCTCTGAATTTTATGGGAAATGTGGAAGGGCGAGCTATTTTTAACGGTTCTGTCGACGTGATCGTTTGCGATGGATTTATTGGCAATATCGCATTGAAGATCAGCGAAGGTGTTGCGTCACATATTGCCGGAATGCTGAAAGAAGCGCTTTCCAGCTCACTCAGTTCCAAGGTTGGCTACGTGCTTTCGCGCAAGGCGTATAAAAGTTTTCGGAAGAAGATTGATTATTCGGAATACGGTGGCGCTCCTTTACTAGGGGTAAAGGGCGTGACCGTGATCGGGCATGGGAGTTCCAATCCATTGGCGATCAAGAATGCCATTCGCGTGGCGACGGAATTAGTTCGGGGCGGGGTTAACGAACGAATCGAGCAGGAACTTGCCACAATCCCCGTTCCTGTGGAAGCATAAGCGACGAAACGGCGGTATTTTCAATGGGAAAATTAGCATTTTTGTTCCCGGGGCAGGCGTCTCAGTACCCGGGTATGGGCAAAGAACTGGCCGCGAACCATCCGGCTGCCCGAAGTGTGTTTGAAGAGGCTGACAAGGCTCTGGGCTTTTCGATTTCCGAACTGTGCTTTAGCGGCAGCGAAGAAGCGTTGAAGCTGACGGCGAATACGCAGCCGGCGATCCTGACGGTTTCGGTCGCTGCTTACCGCGTGCTTGAAGAAAATGGAGTGCAACCCGCGTTTGTTGCGGGACACAGCCTCGGCGAGTATTCGGCGCTCGTGGCTGCTGGCGCGCTGAACTTTGCGGATGCAGTGCGGTTGGTGCGGCATCGCGGCGAGTACATGCAAACGGCAGTGCCTGAAGGTGTCGGCGCAATGGCCGCAATTTTAGGATTAGCGCCCGCACAGGTTGCCGGAATCTGCAAACAAGTGGCGGATGGACAAGTGGTAGCGCCGGGCAATCTGAATTCTCCAGAGCAAACGGTAATTTCTGGTCACGCGGAAGCGGTGAAACGCGCGGTGGAGTCCGCATCGGCCGGCGGCGCAAAGCGCGCCGTAATGCTTCCGGTGTCAGCTCCGTTTCACAGCGCGCTGATGAAACCGGCCGCGGACCGACTGGATGCGGATCTGCGCGTAACGCAGTTTCATGATTTGAGAATTCCTTTGGTGAATAATGCAGACGCGGAAATTACTACCAGCGGCGACGAAGCACGCGAAGGGCTGATTCGTCAGGTGACATTGCCAGTGCGCTGGGAAGAGTCAATACGCGAGTTGATCGATCAGGGCGTCAACACATTTGTTGAAGTGGGGCCTGGACGCGTCCTGACCGGGCTGTTGCGGCAGATCGAGCGGTCGGTCCACGTGTTCAACGTGGAGGATGAAAAAACCCTGCGTTCAACGCTGGAAAGACTTTCGCAGGCGCAGACCGAATCGGCTGAGGCATAAAGTAGCGCGGGCGTAAGTAGCACAGGCTTCAGCCTGTGGTGCTTAGACCTTGCAAGGTCTAAAGGCCACAGGCCGAAGCCTGTGCTACTAAAAAATATCCATGTTCAATTTAAAAGATCGAGTAGCACTGGTGACCGGTGCGTCCCAAGGAATTGGGCGGGCCACGGCGCTTGCGCTGGCAGGGGCCGGGGCGCGCGTGACGTTAGCGGCGCGGAATACTGAAAAATTGGCTGGCGTTGTTGCAGAAATTGAGGCAGCGGGCGGACAAGCGCTTGCCGTGACGATGGACGTTGCGAATGCTGAGCAAGTCAAGACGGGATTTCGTCAGTCGATAGAAAAATTCGGCAAGCTGGACATTCTGGTGAACAACGCGGCGATTACGCGCGATGGATTAGCGTTGCGTATGAAGGCCGAAGATTGGGACGCGGTTATACGCACGAATTTGACCGGCGCACATTTGTGCTCACAGCAGGCCATGGCCACGATGATGCGCGCGCGGTATGGCCGCATCATTAACGTGACTTCCGTTGTCGCGGAGACGGGAAATGCTGGCCAGTCAAACTATGTTGCAGCGAAGGCCGGGCTGATCGGTTTGACGCGCGCACTGGCTCTGGAAATCGCTTCGCGCAATATTACGGTAAATGCCGTGGCGCCGGGCTTCGTGGTTTCACCCATGACCGATCCATTGCCGCAAAACGTGAAGGACGCGTTGCTGGCCAGAGTGCCGCTCGGGCGAATGGGCTGCGATTCGGAAGTTGCCGCCGCCATCGTATTTCTTGCCAGTGAAGAAGCGGGGTATATTACCGGCGCGGTGCTGGACGTAAACGGCGGGTTACGAATGGGGTAGAAATTCCGACCGCAGCCGGAAATATTTGCGGCGCGGGGGCAGAGCAGTTGAGCCGGAGTGGAATTTGCCAATGGTCAGGTTCAGAGTTAAGTTGACCTTGGGCGATGCCATACATAGAATGTCCGTGCTTAAAATCATTACCGATTGTACGAAGGAACGGCCTGCGTAAAGCGGGAAAAGAGCTTGACAGAGATTACCGGAGGCAAAACAGAATGGCCAGTGTCGATGAACGCGTAAAGCAGATCATTGTGGAACAGCTTGGAGTGGATGAAGGCGAAGTGACTGCCACCGCTTCCTTCGTAGACGATTTGGGTGCGGACTCCCTGGATACGGTAGAATTGGTCATGGCATTTGAAGAGGCTTTCGGAATCGAAATTCCCGACGAAGACGCCGAGAAGATTGCCACCGTGAAAGATGCGGTCGATTACATCACCAAGCACGGAAAGAAGTAGTTCACGGGCCGCAGGAAATTCACCAGGAGAGTGTGGATCAAGTGAGCCGCCGGGTAGTGGTAACGGGTGTCGGGCTAGTCTGTGGTCTTGGGATAGGCACCGATGATGTCTGGAAAAATCTCCTGGCCGGAATGAGCGGCGTTCGCTCGATCACGCATTTTGACGCTGCGGCTTTTGATTGCACGATAGCCGGGGAAGTCCGCGATTTCGATCCTCTGCACTGGGCCGAAAAAAAAGAACTTAAGAAAATCGCACGGTTCATCCAGCTTGCGTTGGCGGCGACGGATTTCGCCATGCGCATGTCGGAACTCAAGATCACGAAGGAAATTGAAGAAATAACCGGCGTGTACGTGGCGAGCGGCATTGGCGGATTCGACGTCATCGAACGCGAACACTCGAAACTCCTGCAAGGCGGTCCCGGCCGCATCTCCCCATTTTTTATTCCCGCGGCCATCATTAATCTTGCGTCGGGGCATATTTCCATTCGCTACGGAGCCAAGGGGCCGAATTCGGCTACCGCGACAGCATGTTCCGCGTCCGCACATGCGATTGGCGATTCCTTCAGGCTGATCGAGCACGGCGACGCCGAAGTTATGATTTGCGGCGGCGCGGAAGCGGCCATCACGCCGATGGGCGTGGGCGGATTTGCGGCGATGAAGGCGCTTTCGACGCGAAACGATGAACCGGAGCGTGCCAGCCGCCCGTTTGACGCCAATCGCGATGGGTTTGTGATCGGGGAAGGCGCGGGAATTTTAATTCTTGAGTCGCTCGAATACGCGGAGCGGCGCGGGGCGAAAATCCTGGCTGAAATTGTGGGCTATGGCATGTCCGGCGATGCGTATCACATCACTGCGCCGGAAGGAAATGGCGATGGCGCGTATCGCGTCATGCGCGCCGCAATCCGCGATGCGCGGATTGAACCGGGCCAAGTCGATTACGTCAATGCGCACGGAACATCCACGCCGCTGGGCGATGCGATTGAAACCAAGGCCATGAAGCGCGTGTTCGGCGAACACACCAAAAAACTTGCGGTCAGCTCCACCAAATCCATGACCGGACATCTGCTCGGCGGCGCAGGCGGCCTCGAAGCAGGCATCAGCGTGCTGGCGCTTCGCGATCAGGTGCTGCCTCCGACGATCAATCAGGAAACGCCGGACCCTGAATGCGACCTTGATTACATTCCGAATCAAATGCGAAATGCGCACGTACAGCATGCGCTGTCCAATTCATTCGGGTTTGGCGGGACGAATGCTGCGCTGCTTTTCAAGCGCTGGGATTCTCGCTAGGAAGAGTAGCGTTTACGGTGTTCGCTGAAATTTGTAGCGTCAACCTTCAGGTTGGCATCGCGCGATCACCCCGTGCCCGCTTGAAGACGGGCGCTTCATCAGCCTAACAGCAGTCCGCGGTTACAAGAGGTACGGATGAAGATCGTCGTTTGCATTAAGCAAGTGCCCGCCAAAGACGCCCCACTGGCCATTACCGATGCAAGCTGGATTCGCGAAACCGATATTGGTTTCGAGATGAACGAGCCGGACAGTTATGCGCTCGAAGAAGCTTTGCGCCTGAAGGAAAAAAATGGCGGAGAAGTGATTGCGTTGTCGATGGGGCCTGAGCGCGTGAAGCAGACGATTAAAGAAGCACTCGCCAAGGGAGCCGATCGCGGCGTGCATATCGCTGACGATAAAGCGCACACTTTAGATCCGCTGGGCGCGGCCAAATTTTTGGCGGCGGCTATCGAGCGCGAAAAGCCGGATCTCGTTTTGACGGGTTTGCAGAGTGAAGATCAGGGCTTTGGGCAGACGGGCGTGTTGCTCGCGGAATTGCTGGACCGGCCGCACGGCACGATCATCATGCAGATTGAAGTGCAGGGCAGCGGCCTGCGCGTGAAGCGCGAACTTGAAGCTGGGTGGTTTCAGCATGTCGAATTGCCAATGCCGGCGGTGCTCACGATTCAGTCCGGGATCAACAAGGTGCGCTACGCGACGCTCAAGGGCATCATGGCCGCGAAGAAAAAAGAAATCGCGACCATCGCGCGCGAATCGCTCGGCGTGACGCACGAGCCGACGCAGCGCATCGAGCGCATCTACGTGCCCACAAAATCCAAGAAGACGGAATTCGTAACCGGCACGCCGAAAGAAGCGGCGGCGAAGCTAGTCGAAAAATTAAAGCACGAAGCGCGAGTTTTGTAGCGCCGGCGTCCCGCCGGCGGTTTTCTGCTGCGCGAGGCTAGCACCAAAACCCGCCGGCGAGACGCCGGCGCCACAAGAGCCGCACCGAAATAGCGAGGCCTGGTTCCAATGAACATTCTCCTGATCACTGAACAGCGCGACGCACAGTGGAACAAGACCAGCTATGAAACGCTGGCTGCCGCGCAACAGATTGCGGCGGAAACGCAGAGCCGGCTCTCGGCCGTGGTCATCGGCAAAGGCGTTGCCGCGCTGGCTGAGGAACTCGCGGCGAGCAAAGTCGATGAAGTGCTGCTGGTTGAGCACGATCTGCTGGCCTCCTACACACCAGACGGATACACCGCTGCCCTGAAGCAAGTCATCGCAAAAGCGAAACCGGATTTGGTGCTGCTGCCGCACACATATCAGGTGCGCGATTTCGCGCCAAAATTGGCTGCGTCGCTTGGCAAAGGCATGATTGGCGATTGCGTGGGCCACCGGCATGAAAACGGGAAGCTGATTTTTGTGCGCCAGATGTTTCAAGGGAAAACGGCGGCCGACGTGGTGTTCGAAGGGGCTGCGCCATGGTTTGCAACGTTCCAGGCAGGCGCGTTTCGCGCGGATCTGGTGACGAAGGGCGTCGCGAATGCGCCGGTAACTTCTTTATCAGTAGACCTTAAGCCGGATCAGATTCGAACGAAGCCGCTCGAATTGTTCCGCGAAGCCAAACAAGCTGTCGACCTGACGCAGGCTCCGATTCTGGTGGCGGTCGGGCGCGGCATTAAGGCGCCGGAAAATATTGCTCTCGCGGAAAAGCTGGCAAAAGTAATCGGCGGAGAACTGGCAGCGTCGCGGCCGATTTGCGACGAAGGCTGGCTGCCCATGGACCGCCAGATTGGCAGTTCGGGGCAGACGGTTGCGCCTAAGCTGTATCTGGCGGTCGGTATCAGCGGAGCCATTCAACATGTGGTGGGAATGAAGGGTTCGCGCACGATTGTCGCGATTAACAAAGACCCGAACGCGCCGATATTTGAAGTTGCCGATTATGGAATTGTAGGCGATTTGTTTGAAATTGTTCCCGCGCTCACCGAAGAACTGGAAAAATCCAAAGGGGTTTAGGTCCCCGCAGATGACAGTGTGGAACGTAAGCCCGGCTTCCTGAGATTTATCGTTTTCATCCTGTCAAATTATCTGTTCCCGCCGTTGGAATTGTATTTTTCATCTGCCGGCTACACCGCATCAATTTTTGCTAAATATGATTGAGTGCGAAGACCTTGTAGCTCGCCTCTTCAGAGGCGAGGGTTTAGGTGCAAATGCGCCTCCAAAATGTGCTGCGTCGCGAATTTGCACTGGGGAGTTGCGGCTGGGCGAATTGCTGCGCCTATATTTTAGGCGTCGAGTAGGACATCGTCTAAACCCCCGCCTCTGAAGAGGCGGGCTGCAGCAGGACGGTTCGCCGTTGCGATTACTTGCGCGAGGAGAGGTGTTTTAGTTGCGCTAGGTAAACCTGCCGGCGGGACGCCAGCGCTACAAAAGCTAAGGCCTAAGCGAGCTAAGTTTTTCTACGCGGCGGAGTTCGGGGAAATTCCATGCCCACAGCGCGGTGATGATGAGTGTGCCAACTCCGCCCATGATTACGGCGGGGACTGCGCCGAACCATTGTGCGGTGAGGCCTGATTCGAATTGGCCGATTTCGTTCGAAGCGCCGATGAAAATCATTTCGACGGCGCTGACGCGTCCGCGCATCTCGTCCGGCGTGGCCAGTTGCACGAGCGTGGAGCGAACCACGACGCTAACCATGTCCATGGAGCCGACCAGCATCAGAGCGATCATCGACAAGACAAGGCTTCGAGATATTCCAAAGAGCACGGTGAAAGCGCCAAAGCCTCCGACGCACCACAGCATGGTCACGCCCGCGCGGCTGCGGAAGGGCCTGTGCGCCAGCAGCAGCGCCATACTGCCCGCACCGATGGCAGGGGACGCGCGCAGCAATCCCAAGCCCCAGGGACCCGTTCGAAGAACTTCCGCGGCGAAGACAGGCAGCAGCGCAATGGCTCCGCCCAGCAAGACGGCGAAGAGGTCCAGCGAGATTGAACCCAGGATGATTTTCTTTTCCATGATGTAGTGGAGTCCCGCCAGCACGGACTTGAGGCTGACAGGCTCTTTTGACCGGGCTCGTGCGCGCAGTTTTACATGTGACATGAGGAAGGCTGCGGCCGCGGCGGCCAGCATGGACGTGGTGTAGACCGCCGCAGGGCCTTTGGCGACGGCGTAGATCAGGCCGCCGAGCGATGGGCCGAGAATCGTGCCGCCCTGGTTCACGGAACTGTTCCAGGCGATGGCGTTCTGCAAATGTTCTTCAGGGACGATTTGCGGCAATAGCGAGCGGCTCGCCGGATTGTTAAATGAACGAACCACGCCCAGCAGCACCACGATGCCGTACATCGGTAGAACGGCATGGAATCCGCTCACGGCGTAGATGAGCAGCAGCAAAGAACACACGCCGAAACCCGCATAGCAGGCCATCAGCAATTTTCGGCGGTTGAAAGTATCGGCGGCATGCCCTGTGGCGAGAAACAGCAGGATGCCGGGGGAAAACTGAGCCAGCCCGACGAGGCCGAGGTCCAAGGGGCGATGCGTAATTTCGTAAATTTGCCAGCCCACTGCGACGGATTGCATCTCGAGCCCTGCAACAATCAGGAATCGCGCCAATTGATAAAGGGTGAAGTCGGGATAGGTAAAAGCTACGCGTCCCGCGTTTGAAGAGGTTTCGGTTTCGGGCATCAGAGGAGTCTACTTTGCCACAAAAAATGGATTTGCACGAGGGGAGGGGTTTTTGTGGCGCCGGCGTCCCGCCGGAGGGGTTGAGCTGCTCGAGGTAAATACAAAAATCCGCCGGCGGGACGCCGGCGCCACAAATAAATATGAACATATATTTTCCTGAAGGTGACGAGCGCTAAAACTTGCGGCGGAACGGGGACATCGGTTACCGTCTAGGGTGGAACGTGAGCGCCAAACCAACGCTCGTCGTTCACTCTAGGAGGACGGATGAAGCGGATGGGAATGGCAGTAATGGCGCTCGGGCTGATGGCCTTCGGCGTTAGAGCCCAGCAAGCGCCAGCTAAGGCGCCAACAACGCCGCCTGCAAAGGCACCGGCGACCGCGCCCCAGGCGAAGCCGCCTGCGGCAGCTGCACCAGCACAAGGACAAGGATTGAAGACCCCCAAGGAAAAAAACAGCTACGCGATCGGCATGGAGATGGGCAAGGGCCTGAAGAGCCAAGGGATGGATTTGGATTCGCCCGCTCTGGTGCAAGGGTTGAAAGATGCGTTGACGGATGCGAAACCGCTGATGAGCGAAGATGAACTGCGGCAGGTGATCACCGCATTGCAGCAGGAGATGCGCCAGAAACAAATGCAAGCTCAGGAAGCGGCAGCGGCAGAAAATAAAACCAAGGGCGATGCATTTCTCGCCGCAAACCAGAAGAAGGAAGGCGTGGTGGTGCTCCCCGATGGATTGCAATACAAGATCCTGACGGCTGGAACAGGCAAGAAGCCTGTGGAGAGCGACACAGTTCTCTGCAACTACAAGGGTACATTTATTGACGGGCAGGAATTTGACAGTTCGGCTCAGGCCGGCAAACCGGTGCCTTTCGAAGTGAAGAACGTCATTCCTGGATTCAAGGAAGTGCTGCAGATGATGCCAGTGGGATCCAAATGGCAGGTATTTATTCCTTCGAATTTGGCTTACGGGGAGCGCGGGGCGGGCGGCGTGATCGGCCCGAACTCGACTCTTGTTTTTGAGATTGAAGTAGTTAGCATTGATACGAGTGCTGGCAGCGACGTTCCTTCGGCGCCAAAGCCTGCCAAGTAACGAGTAATGCTTTAAATCGTAGTGGGAACATGAAAAAGTTCAAGAGCGCTCGTCCGCTGCGGTGGGCGGGCGCTCTGCAGTATCCGGTGTGTTGCGCAGCCTTTCATTTTTGTTAGGCAGGCAGGCAAAAAGTTCTTGCGGGGAAGGAAAACGGCGATCGTGACATCCGCATTTATTTGTGAAGGGTTAAGGACCCCCATTGGGCGTTACGGCGGCGCGCTTTCCAGTGTGCGCGCGGACGACCTGGCCGCCGTTCCGCTGAAGGCGTTGTACGAGAAGTTTCAGAAGAGTGATTGGGAATCGGTGGACGAAGTTATTTTTGGATGCGCGAACCAGTCCGGGGAAGATAATCGCAACGTGGCGCGCATGGCGCTTTTGCTGGCCGGTTTTCCTTATACGATTCCCGCGATGACGGTGAACCGGCTGTGCGGTTCTGGGATGGAAGCCGTGACGGTAGCGGCGCGGGCAATTGCCTTGGACGAAATTTCGCTGGCCGTTGCTGGTGGGGTTGAAAGCATGAGCCGCGCGCCGTTTGTGATGCCCAAGGCGACTACGCCGTTTTCGCGGGCCACGGAAATTTATGACACGACACTCGGCTGGCGCTTTCCAAATCCGCAAATGATCAAGATGTATGGGAATGCGTCGATGCCGGAAACCGCGGAAAATGTTGCCGCGAAATATAAAGTGGAGCGCGAGGCGCAGGATTGTTTTGCGTTGCGCTCGCAGCAAAAAGCCGCGGCGGCGCAAAAGGCCGGGATATTGGGCGAGGAAATTATTCCGGTAAACATTCCGGGGCCAAAGGGATCGGTAAAATCGGTTTACGAGGACGAGCACATTCGTCCGGATACAACGATTGAGGTGCTGGCCAAATTGCCCACTCCGTTTCGAGAGAATGGAACGGTGACGGCAGGAAACGCTTCTGGAATTAATGACGGCGCATGCGCGATGTTCGTGGCCTCGGAAGAAGCGGCGGCGAGTTTTGGTTTGCGGCCCATTGCGCGGGTTGTGGGCGGAGCGACGGCGGGTGTTGAGCCCGATTTTATGGGGATTGGGCCGATTTACGCTGTGCGAAAATTGCTCGCGCGATGGAAAATTTCAATGAGCGACGTGGATGTCTTTGAATTAAATGAAGCGTTTGCGGCGCAGGCGCTGGCCGTTACTCGCGAACTTGGGCTGCCCGATGACAGCGAGAAAGTGAATCCCAATGGGGGCGCGATTGCTTTGGGGCATCCGCTGGGGATGAGTGGGGCTAGGCTGGTTTTGACCGCGGCGCGGCAATTGCAGCGGGTTAAGGGGCGCTACACGCTGGCGTCTATGTGCATTGGGGTTGGGCAGGGGATTGCGATCTTGCTGGAAAGGGTTTAGATGGCGTGGGCTTCAGGGTCTTTGTGAGAACTGCAAAATTGGAACTTCAGCGGCTAAAGCCGAACCCATTTTGCAGAACTTATGTCGTGGCTAAAGTCACGACCCACAATGATTCTCCAGTTCTCACGCAGACTCTTCAGCCTGTGAAATTTAGTCCCTCTGCGAAATTAAGAGTTTTAGGCATTGGATTTTTGCAAGGACCAAACCCCACAGGCTGAAGCCTGTGCTACTAAAAGCTACTGCTTCTTCATTCTGGCTACGCAATCTTCCAGTTTGGTGTGCATTTCTTCTGGCGTGGTATGGCCGATGCGGCCGTGGCCGGGGAGTACCCATTCAAAATTGTAGGCCAGCAATTTTTCCATGGAATGTGTTTGCTCTGTCCAGGAATACCAGCAGACATCGCGGAAAGCTTTTAAGGAATTGCGCGCGGGCGACCAGGAGAGATGGTCTCCGGTGAATAAAACTTTATTGCGATAGAGGAAAACCTGGTGGCCGCGCGTGTGTCCGGGCGTAGGGATCAGCAGGAGATCATTGTCAATTCGCATGGACGCCGTTCCAGTGATGATGCGTTCAATGCCGCGAGTGGCGCGAGCCTTCGGCTTCGTGCAAGACACGCGGGCAGTGAAAGTGCGCGGCAAACTTGGCATGGTCGGCGATATCGTCACGATGCGACAGCAGCATGAGATTCACGCCGCCCATTTCCTCCATGCGTTTTACGAGGGGAGCGGTGAAGCGTGGCGAATCGACGAGCACGTTGCCGCCCTGCTCGGGCGGGCGCACGATCAAATAGGACCACGCGCCGAAGCTCGATTCCGCAGTGAAGCCGCAAAAATAAACGTCGTCCACGACATGAACGGGGAAAGCCGCGACGCCGGAGCGAGCGTTCAGGTTGGAGGCGGTGCCGATGGAAGCCGTGGGGCACGCGACAAGCGCCATGAACGCGCGGTGAAGTTCGCCGGGATTTTGCGGCTGCTTATAAACACTCGATTTGCCGCCGTGGTCGCGAAAGCTGGCGGGCGCGATCTGACGGCAGGCGTCGCAGTCGATGCAACTTTCGTCGACGTAGAATTCGCCTGCGATATTTTGCGGAAGTCGATGGTCAATTTGGGCCATAAGGTTGTGCCATAGTTTTGCGCCGCTTCTTATTCGATTCGGCCGGGCTGAGAAAGTCGCAGCTCCAGGCGATCACCACAGACTCCACTCGTCCCGCCACCAAAATACCTTATAATCCTTCCGGCCTGAAGGTTGGGCGAATTTTTGTTACGGGTCACCAGCGAGGTGAGGCATTGGCGGCGAAATCGAAGAACGTGAAATCCAAATCGCGGAGCAAATCCCTTCCCGCGAAAAGTCCGGTAGTGCGCCGGAAAAAATTGAAGGTGGCGATTGCCGGTTTTGGCACAGTGGGCAGGTCCGTGGCGAAAATACTGGGCCAGGAAGCGAGCGAAACGTTTGAGCTGACGCACATTTTCAATCGCGATGTGGCGCGCAAGAAAGTGGACTGGGTTCCCGCGAGCGTGCGCTGGACGGAAAGCCTCAGCGAAGTGCTTTCCTCGGACATCGATATTTTTGTGGAGCTGGCCGGAGGAATCAAGCCAGCGGGGGACTGGATTCGCAAGGCGCTGCGCGCCGGGAAATCCGTGGTCACCGCGAATAAACAGCTGATCGCCGAAAGCGGCCCTGAGCTGGTGGAACTTGCGCGGGAGGAAGGCAGGCGTTTGGAATTTGGAGCATCGGTCGCTGGGGGAATTCCGGCGATCATGGGGATTCACGATGGGTTGGCGGGAGACAGGCTTTTTAAAATCGCCGGCGTGCTCAACGGCACATGCAATTTTATTTTGACGAAGATGGAAGCGACGGGCGCGAGTTTTGAATCGGCGCTGCGCGAAGCGCAGGAATTGGGCTATGCCGAAGCCGATCCCACGGCCGATGTGGAAGGTTACGACGCGCGCGCGAAGCTCGTGATTCTGGCGCAAGCCGGATTGCGCGTTCGCGTGCAAAGCGAGCAAATTCCGTGCTGGCCGATTTCAGCGGTTGAGGCAGTCGATTTTGCATATGCGCGCGAATTGGGCTGCACGATCCGGCAAATTTCTCTGGCCAAAAAAGAGACGGAAGATGGGTTGAGCGTGCGCGCGTTCGTGCGGCCTGCGCTCGTTCCCACTGCTTCGCTCGTGGCGCACGTGGAGGGCAGCAAGAATTTGGTGATGGCTACGGGGCAATATGCAGGACAGATGGTGTTTTCAGGTTTTGGAGCAGGGGGCGATCCGACCGCCGTGGCCGTGATTTCCGATCTGTGGTCCATCGCGCGGGGCGGCACGACTGCGCCAGGAACTGCGCATGAAGTGGAAACGCCGAAGGATGTGAGCGGCGAATTTACCGCGCCGTATTATTTGCGCTTCGTGGTCAAAGACCGGCCCGGGATTATTGCGGCTGTTGCGACGGTGTTGTCGCGTTACGGGATTGGCATCGACGCCGTTTTGCAGCGGCCTGGATATCCGGATTCCGCGCTGCCGTTTATTATCACACTTGAAACAGCACGCAGCGCCCAGCTGGGCTGCGCGCTCCAGGAAATTAACAGGCTCGACTTCCACGTGGAGCCCGTGCTTTGCATGCCTATCCTGCTGGATTAGTTTTGCGGTAGAATCCGGCTCATACCGAGGGCGAATTGCGCGTGGACAGCCCTTGCGCAAAGTGCTCAACACCTGGCATTGACTATTCGCCGACATCGTTCTGATTTCCGAGACTTGAAAAAAAGGGGGAGCCATGAAGCTAGCTTCCAGGTTCGCGGGCGTATTGATCCTGTCGTTTTGCGCGGGCGCTTACGCCAGCGCGGCGACCGTGACGGGCTCGGTGAAGAGTCCGGATGGAACTCCATTTCGCGGGGCGTTTGTTCAGGCGCAGAACACGGACACTCGTGTTCTGGTCAGCGTTCTGACAGACAAGGATGGCCGCTACCGCATTGAGAATTTGCCCGCGGGAAAATATCAAGTTCAGGTGAAGGCCGTGGGTTACAAAGCCGATCCACAAAAAGATGTGAACTTGTCGGCGGAACAGAATGCCTCGTACGATTTTTCGCTGGGGCAGGGAATGGTGCGGTGGAGCGATCTGTCTCAGTATCAGGGCGAAGTTTTATTTCCCGAGGCGAAGGGAAAGGATTTGCTCGTCGGCCGCTGCTTCGCGTGCCACGGGTTTCAGTCGCGCATGGCTTCCGTACGGCGCGATGAAGAGGGTTGGCGCGACCGCGTTGCGTACATGAGAGATTCCATGCATTTTTTCCTGGGCGCGGTGGGCGGCTCGTTCGATGACAAAGATGCGGCGGATACGGCTTCGTACATCAATTCGCTTTTCGGCGAGGAATCCGTTTTGCCGAAGTCTCCGGCCGAGATGCCGAAATATAAAGAGCTGGTGCGATCTTTTGACGACGATGCGATGAAGATTGTTTACGTCGAGTATGAATTGCCCGGCCCGAGCCGCATGCCGTGGAGCGCGTTTCCGGATAAAGACGGCAACTACTGGATGCCGTATTACGGCAACGCAAATAAAATTGGGAGGCTCGATCCGAAATCAGGAGAAGTGCAGGAGTACGCGGTGCCCAATCGTGGGACGGCTGCGATTCACTCCGCAGTGCCCGCGCCGGACGGGAGCGTGTGGCTGACCGAGCAGGGATCGAACAAGCTGGGACATTGGGATCCGGCGACGCGGACGATCACGGAATTTCAGGATGCTTACGTGGCTGGAAAAGAGGGAACAGTCGCGGGTGGATCGAAGCACACGTTGCGGATCGATGCGCAAGGAAGAATCTGGGCAACGGGCGGGCCGCTTACTGTGTTCGATCCGAAAACGCAGAAGTTCACGCAGATCGCGGAAATTCCTTCGGCCTACGGCCTTGCGCTCGATAAGGACGGAAATTGCTGGTTCGCGGAATATGTGCCGAATGGAAAAATCGGCAAAGTGGATGCGAAGACTTTGAAGGTGACGAAGTGGCAGCCGCCAACGGCGGATGCGCGTCCTCGCCGCATTCAAGTTGCCAGCGATGGAACGATTTGGTTCGCTGAATTTCAGGCGGGCAAGATCGGGCACTTCGACCCTAAGACTGAAACTTTTAAGGAATACGCGCTGCCAGGGCCGGAAACAACTCCTTACGCTCTGGAGATCGCGAAGAACGGCACGGTGTGGTATTCGTCCGAGCATCTGGATGTGATTGGGAGCCTCGATCCGAAGAGCGGGCACGTGACGGAGTATCCATTTCCGCAAGCGGAGAACACCATGCGCGAATTTTATCTGGATGCGCAAGGGCGCATGTGGTTTGGAACGCCCGCGAACAATAAAGTAGGATATTTTTATCTGGCCGGGGCGGCGCCGCGGGCGGGCAACTAGAAGCTATCTGTCCCTGTTCACAACCTCAAACAACTACTAGGTCTGCTGTAGCCCGCCTCTTCAGAGGCGGGGGTTTAGATCGTCCGGCGGCAGGTTCGACGTGTGAAATCTGAACCCCCGCCTCTGAAGAGGCGGGCTACAGCATCTGCGCTGCGCGGAATGTAAATCTCACTGTGTTTTACAGGGTGTCAACAGAGCCAGGTTATCTCAATCAATGCGCGCTAGGCCTTCAGGGGCTAAAGCCTTTGCTTTTCCTGCATTCGAATGTCGCGGCTGAAGCCGCGACCCACAAAGATTACTTACCCCGCAAAGACTATTTACACTGCGAAGATTATTTATCGCACAAAGATTATTTACTAGAGGGCTTCAAATCATTTTTTTGGGCGAGAAGGTTTTTTCTTGGCAACGCGGTGGATGGCGGTGCCGAAGGATTGCCAGATGTGCCAGTTTCCCGCGGGTTCTTCGGGCATCCGTTCGGGATGAAATTGCAGGCCTACCACAAATTCTTTTTCGGGATCGTAAAAACCTTCGACTAATCCATCTTTCGCGTAAGCCATCGGTTTAAAGCGCGGGGCGAGATCGCGCACTCCCTGGTGATGGTAGCTGGTCACGCGCAACGCTTTCCTCGAATACCATTTTTGCAGCGGAGTACGGGCGACGATGGAAATCGGATGGCGGTAACTATCGTAGTGCTCAAAATTTATGTGCTTCAGTTTCGATTTTTTTTCTTTTTGCACATCGCCATAAAGCGTTCCACCACTTACAACATTGAGGAGTTGCGATCCGCGGCAAATGCCTAGGATGGGAATATTTTTGCGCAAGGCGTGCTGAATCAGCTCAATTTCAATTTCATCCTTCAGCGGATGCGTTTTTTCGAGGTGCGTGTAATTTTCCCGTGTGTGTTTGAAATGTTTTGGCTCGATGTCTTCTCCTTCCACGATCAGGAGTCCTTGCATGTTGGCCAGGAAATCCGGGAGGCATACGCGCGAGCCCTCCACCACGGGAACCATTAGCGGCAGTGTTTTTAGATGAACTAAATGCCTGAGATGAGCCTCGGCGACATAATCGATGAATTTATTTTTTCGGAGGGTTCTGCGCGTGACGACAACGACTGCGGGAAGTTTCATCGGAGGATCGTTTGGAGCGCGGTGACCAGCTTGGAATCTTTTTCGCGGCCCTGCGAAGCCACGCGAATGTGGTATTGGTCCATGCCAACCTTGTTCGAGCAGTCGCGAACGTAGAGTTTGTGATCATTCAGCAGGACGCCCTGCAAATCCGTTGCGGTCATACCGCTCTCAATTTTGAAAAGAACAAAATTCGCTCCCGTGGGATATACGGCAAGGCTGGGAATGGATTTCAGGGAATCGTACAGCCAGTGCACATCGCCAATCAGGCGCTTGCGGCCTACATGGTAGTCAGCATCCGTTGATGGAAGCAGCGACAGAAAATATTGCGCGAGCGTGTTTACATTCCAGGTGGGAATGAACTGGCGCATGTGATTCAGGATGTACAGATTTTCGCTGTAGCAATAACCGAGGCGCAGGCCGGGGACGCCGCAATGCTTGCTCATGCTGCGCACCAGCAGGAGATTGGAAAAGCGTCCGGCCACGTGCAGCAGGCTGGGAACTTTTTCTCCGGCAAAATCGATGAAGGATTCATCGACGATCACCAGTTCCATGTCTTTGGCCTGATCCAGGAACTCAATCATTTCTTCGAGAGAAAAAAGCTGGCCCGTGGGATTGCCGGGATTGATGATCAGCAGCGATTTCAGGCCGCGCTTGCGCACCCATTCGAGATAGTGCGGCAAATGCAGCGTGTAACGCTCTTCGGGATTCAGGATGTAGAGTTCCGCGTCGCGCTGGTCTTTCAGTTTTTCAATGTATTCGCCGAAGGTGGGGACCGGGACAGCGATGCGGCTGATGAGCGTCGTGTTAATCAGGACGATGAGTTCGGTTGCGCCATTTCCAATGATCAGGTGTGTGGGATTCACATTCAGTACGGCGGCGAGATGTTCCTGGCTGCTGGCCGGATTGCTTGTGGGATAGGACTTGATCAGATTCGGGAAATTGTCCTGCATATCGCGGAGCATGGCAGGAGTCGGGTAATACGGATTTGCGATGAAACAAAAATCGATAATTTCCTTGGCGTTTTCGTAGCCGACGAGCTCGGCGAGCGAAGGGGAATGGGAAGTTTCGTAAAAAAGATGCCGCCGGAACTCTCCAGGCGTGGAAGCTGTGGCCGCCTTTTGCATAATCTTTTGTAGCATTTCGAAGGGAAGGCATACAAGGGTTGGTTGTTTTGGAGTGACGCTGAGGGAAACGGATCGGGGGCTCGGGCTGGATTGTGGTGCTGGCGCCACGAAACCCGCAGTTGCCTATCGGGCGGGCTCGGTTTTGTTTAAGTGCGAAGAAAATTTTGATGACTAGGCGGCAGCTGGCATGTCGCCACGCCACCAGCGCGCTGAAAACGTGATGAACGCCGCGGCCAGCCAACCTGCCGCGTACATGGGCTGCGCGCCCCAATGGAGGACGGGCGAGTGCATCAAGCCAAGCCAGGAGAAGACGGACGCGATGAGGCACCAGAGCGCGGCGCGCCCAAAATTGCGGTCAATCATTTCAGTGATAAGGGCGGAGACCACCAGAACGAGAAAAAGAAAACCGTTGCCGAGTCCCTGGATCGAGGACCAGTAGATGGAGCGATTGAGCGCCGCTTGCACTTCGGGATTTGCGGCCGACAATTTCAAGGCGGGAAGCGCGGAACTCACTGCGGAGCCAACGACCGCTCCTGCGGGCAAAACCAAACCAAGCAGCACGGCGTTGATGTATTTGTGTTCCACGTGATGCAGTGTCGCCCTGCCCACGCCGATCGCCACGTAGGCAATCATCGCCGCGAGAATCGCCCACGGAAAAAGCTGCGACATGAACAAGGAAATTCCGCTGACGAACACGGCCAGAAAAATTATTCCTGTCCAGAAACAGAAGCCGATGCGCGCGCCCATCATTTTGTAGGGAGGATGCAGCGCGGCGACAACCGGAGTAATGATGCTTCCGCCCAATCCGCACAGGAGAGTGCCGAGGCCGTCGCAGGCGACGACCAGACGCGCGTCATAATTGTCGCCTGCGGAATTCGCTCCCTCGACGGATGCGATGTCCTGCAGCACTTGATAAATGGACATGGGCGCGATCACAGAAAGGTAGGGAATGGCGAGGCCCATCGCTTGCAGCAGGCCCGGAGTTCGCACGAAAGGAAGTTGCAGCGAAAAACCGTGCCACGCGGGATGAATGTAGCCGATGGACAATCCAATCGCGAGAGGGACGAGCCACGCGACGAGGAAGGGAGGAATGCGCCACCTGGTGATTGGCACATTCGCGAGCACGGCAGCGGCGACGATGGCCAGCGCGACGATCCCGACGAGCGGCTGATCGAAAATGCGTTGCAGCAGCACAAGCGCGAGATACGTGTACATGGCCGCGCCGAAGACGGTCATCATCGCGGGCTTGGGAATAAATTGGCGAATGGTTCCAGCGAGCGGCGCGGCAACAAGTTTGATAATTCCTGTCCAGACGACGGCCGCGGCTCCGAGCCTCCACGCGAGTTCCTGATCATGCGTTTGCAGGTAGACGGGAAGCATGATGGACAGCGTGTAGGCGATGATGCCTGGCACGTTGTTGATGTACACGTGCGCAGTTACGTTTGTGCGGCCTTCTCGTTTTGCGAGGCGCACGCCGAGGATCGTGAGGCACATCGAGCCGACGAAAAATCCGAGCGCGAAGCCCGGCAGAAGATGGCCCACACTGAAACCCATGGCGATGCCGACCGGGACGAGCAGAAATGCGGGGATAAACATTTGCGCGACGTTGAAGCCGACTTGCGCGACTGTGGCGTCGATGTCTCCGCGCTCGAGCCTCCACCAGCGCAGTGCACTCGCTTGTCCGCTTTCCGCCATTCGGGGGCTCTCCCTTGGGCTGCGCTTCGCAGCGTCAGAAAATCGGGTTGAAGAGAAACAATTTGAAATTTCAAATTTGAGATTTCAAATCAAACTAAAGAAATGCAATGCAAATCAAGCAATGAAATTCGAATCAAATTAATAAAATTCTGTTCAAATCAGACCAAGCTAAATTCGGGTTACATTTCCCCAGTTTAGAACCTCAAATTCGATTTCCAATCTTCGTTTCTAAATTTCAAATCTTAAATGCTTCCAGCGATTCTGGCACAAACAGTTCCTGCGGAGTCAGCAATCGTTTCGCAAGGCCTTGCTCATGCGCGTAGCGCAGGAATGTGCTGAGCCCGTGCAGGTTGGGCTCGACTCCGTAGGGCCAGAAATCTTTCCCCATCAGGGCGCGCGTGTCTTCCGCGTGGCGGATGAGCCACGGCAGCATGAATTTCAGCGCCGCCGTTTCGTACAAGTCCTCATACACTTCGCGCTGCGCGAGCACGAATGCCTTGTACAGAGACTGCGCGATCCACGGATGCTTCTCGTACACTTCGCGGCGAATGACCACCGTGTGCATGATCGGAAAAATTTTCGTGCGCTGGTAGTATTCGCGCTCCACCGTTTCGTAATCCTCAAACAGGAGGCCGACGCTTTCGGCGCGCTGCGCGATGCAGGAAGGAGTTCTGGGCGAGTAGATGGCGTCGATTTCTCCGTCGCGCAGCATTTTAGAAAGTGTTTTGTCCGCGGGAATATTTTCCAGGTGAATTTCCGGCGGCAGCGAGACCGTTTGTTTTTCAGTGCGGCCGGGAGTTTCTTCTCCGCCGCGAAAATAGGTGACGCTGGAAACGGGCACTTTATATTCATCGCTCAGGATGCCGCGAATCCACACGCAGGCCGTGAGCTGGTACTCCGGGTTGCCAACTTTCTTGCCGATCAGATCCCTGGGCTCGCGGATGCCACTGTTGCGATTGATGAAAATGCAGGAGTGGCGGAAATATCGCGAAGGAAAAACCGGAATGGCCACAAACGGTTTTGGATCGCGGAACAGGGAAAGCGTGTAGGAGGAGAGCGACATTTCCGCGACGTCAAATTCTTGATGGCGAATCATGCGAAAAAAAGTTTCCTCGACAGGAATGTTGATGTACGTGCAGGTCGATGCCGTCGATGGGAATCCGTTCTTCGAAGAGGGCGCGCGTGCGGTCATAATTCCAGCAAGCCATCGATAAGCGAAGTTTGGACATTTCGATTCTCTCCGTAGTCAGCGTCCCGCACCCGGCCCTTTCGGAAGGTCGCGTCGAATCGCGAATCCTGTCGGCCGAACCGCAGCCTGCACATCTTACAGATGAAATTGAACGGGCGTTTGAATAGTTTTAAAGCTTCGGGCTGAAGTATGCAACCCGCTGGCTGGGGCTGAAGTGGATACAATCTCAAAAGAGTAGGAAGAAGAGTTCTATTATTTCAAATTGTCTTGCAGGCGGAAGAAAAATATTCGATGGAAAAATAATGACCCGTGCGCCTCTTTAACTGCGGGGGAAGCCGCAGCGGCGATCTTAGGGCCTTTTCCCTCCGTTAGGCGGATGCTTTTCTCAGGCTCGCGCGCAGTTCAGTTTCAGCGGATTCGAGTTCCGGCACCAAGCCATCCAGTCTGAACTTTCTATCCAAGCCGGAAAGAAGATAGGAAAGCCAACTCTGAATATGTTTGCTCAGGATTTCGCCTGGGCAAATTTTTTGTTCCCATACCTTGGCGTAATTCTCTTTCCGGGAGCCTTGGGCAAAATAGCGATCCCAACCACTCGTGAAGCGCTTCACAGTGCCAAAAATCAGGAATATGCCCTGATTCCGAAGCACGATTTCCATTTTGTGCTGGACACCATTTCTGTCAAAGCTGATGAAGAGAACTTTTTTCTGGGGAGGAAGGAATTCCAGCATTTCGAGGAGATGATAGCCCGCAGCGTCGTTAATCTCCGCGACGAGCGTGCTAATACGCTCCATTAACTGATTTCGTTCAATCTGATTCCAAAGGTACCGCGGATCGATGACTTCTTCTTTTATTTCGACAAGTTTTAATTCGGAAAGGAGGGGACTAATCCAATGCTCGTTTTCGCGTCTTTGACTCAAAGGGAGCTACCTCAATTGTACAATTTATGGCACTTCCCGTTTCGGTACAAAAAGCAAGTTCGCCTCCAATTTAGGTGCGGGGACGTATAGTGTCAAGAAAAACTTGGTCAAATATTTGGCGCCTACTTGGTCCGCAAATCAATGAAAAATTAGAGGCTAAGTAGTTAAGTAGCTAATGCTGCTTACTTCAGTTCCATTTTCGCATTCCGGGAAGGAGGGAAGACACACAATACCCACTCACAATCGTGAATCCCACTTTATTGCTCTCGCATCCAATCCCCATCACATCATGGAATTCACCAGTCGAATTCAGACAAATGTCCTGTGAGACTTAATCCGACTTGTTTGCCGGGCGGAGAATAGAAGCAGGCTGGCTCGCAAGTGGCGGCGCCACTGGCAATCCACTAAGATGAATAACTTATGAGAATGCCGGGCGGAGGAATGGGATCACAGCACGGGATGGCTATGCGCGCGGAGCGCGGCCATAGCAGTAGACGCTCGCGGGAAGATTCTTCCGGCGCAAACAAAAAGAAGCCTGCGCGCATTCTGGATCAGTTGCCTCAAATCTGGGAGTTGATGCGGCCACGCAGAGGTTTGCTCGCCATCGGCATGGTGCTGATGGCCATTAATCGCGTAGCGGGCCTGGCGCTACCTTTCACCACAAAATATCTGGTGGACAACGTGATGATTCACCACCAGACGCGGATGTTGATGCCGCTGGTCGGTGGAGTTCTTCTCGCGACGATTCTACAAGGTGTGACATCCTACACGCTCACGCAAACTTTATCGAAAGCGGCGCAGCGCATGATCACCGAGCTGCGAAGAAAAGTGCAGGAACATGTCGGGCGCCTCCCGGTCGCTTACTACGACTCGAACAAAACCGGCGCGCTAGTTTCGCGCATCATGAGCGATGTGGAAGGCGTGCGCAATCTGATCGGAACGGGGCTTGTGGAATTTCTGGGCGGCTTGCTGACAGCGGCCATCGCCTTATACATGCTGTTGCGCATCAGTCCGGTGATGACAGGACTTGCGGCAGGCCTGCTGCTCGTGAGCATGCTCGGACTGCGAAAGGCATTTGGAATATTGCGGCCGATCTTTCGGGAGCGCGCGAAAATCAACGCCGAAGTCAGCGGTCGCCTGACGGAATCGCTTTCCGGAGTGCGCGTGGTGAAGGGCTACCATGCGGAAGATCGCGAAGCCGATGTGTTCACCAAAGGCGTGCAGCGATTGCTCGACAACGTCATTAAATCGCTGACCACGATGTCCATGATGAGTTTTTCGACGACCGCGCTTGGCGGGGTTGTTGGTGCGCTCGTAATGCTCGTGGGTTCACACCAGGTTCTGCAAGGGAAAATTACCGTCGGACAATTCATGAGCTACACGGCGTTTTTGGCGTTCATGATCGCGCCCGTATTTCAAATCGTTGGCATTGGCACGCAATTGACCGAAGCTGTTGCGGGACTTGAGCGCACAAAAGAAGTGCTCGACGAGCGACCCGAGGACGAAGATCCCCGGCGCACTGTTACGCTGCCGGACATCGTAGGGGAGTTGGCGTTCGACCATGTGAACTTTGCATATGAGCCGGGAAAACTGGTGTTGCAGGACGTGAGTTTTCTTTCCAAGCCGGGCACGGTGACGGCGCTCGTGGGTTCGTCTGGCTCAGGCAAATCCACGATTATTGGACTTGTCGCGGCGTTTCACGTTCCGCTCAGCGGGCGAGTGCTGGTGGATGGCGTGGACCTGTCGACTGTGCGGCTCGATTCGTACCGCACACGCCTTGGCGTTGTGCTACAGGAATCGTTTTTGTTTGACGGTACGATTCGAGAAAATGTGGCGTTTTCACGGCCGTATGCGACGGAAGAAGAAATTCTGGCTGCGTGCCGCATTGCGCGCGTGGATGAATTCGCGGAACGTTTTCCGGAAACCTACGACACGATTATCGGCGAGCGCGGCGTAAAACTTTCCGGCGGGCAGCGCCAGCGCGTTTCCATCGCGCGCGCGATCCTGGCAGACCCGCGCATCCTCATTCTGGACGAAGCGACGTCGAGCCTCGACTCCGAATCCGAGATGCTCATTCAGGAAGGGCTGGCGCAACTGATGCGCGGGCGCACGACATTCGTCATCGCGCATCGCCTTTCTACGATTCGGCGCGCCGATCAGATTCTGGTGGTCGAAGGCGGAAAAATTGTGGAGCGCGGGACGCACTCTACTTTGTACGCGCAGGCGGGGCGATATCGCGACCTCTACGACAAGCAGCATGGGCTCGAAGCCAATTTGTTTTTGGCCGCAGGCGAGGGAGAAATTCCAGAGCCTGCGGAAACGAATGGGCCTTCGTCCAAAAATTCCGATCCGGATATGTTGCGGTTATTGCGGGATCGGCCTGCGTGAAATGGAAATCGGCAGTAATAAATAAAATAATTCCACGGAAAAATAATCCGCAAGAAATATAAGCCCACAAAAGAATTTTCGAAGTTGTTGCGCCAACGGCGCGAAGGACGCCACCCGGGGCAACGACCCGGGTATGGATCGCCGCCAAATTTGTGACCGCCCTGAAAGGGCGGTGTGAGCCTTGCGCCCCTTCAGGGCGCATCACTCAGGGTATGGGCGTAAACCCAGCGCGTTGCCCTGGGCTGGCATCCTTCGGCGCTTTCAGCGCCGAAATGGTCGGATCGAATTGCGACTCCATCTCGACCGAACGTCGACCGTATCTCGAATGAGCGCCGAGCGAACATCAACCGAATGCCAATTCTGCCTCGACCGCACGCCGACCATATCTCTACCTAATTTCGAGCGAATATCAACCGAACGTCGAGCGTGCGTCTACCGAATGTCTACCGTGCCTCGACCTGATGTGGATAAATTTCATGGGATTTAGATTGTGTTGCGATGGTTGCCAATTCGGTCTATAAAACAGGGCTTATTCACAATCAATTCGTGGGAGGAAATGATGCGAGCGAGAATTTCGGTTCGGGCGATAATTTTTGCGCTGGCGTTTGCATTTGCGCTTACCGCTTCGGCGCTGCACGCGCAATCGCAAGAGAAGCCTGGCGGTGCGCAGCAATGGGAAATGCCAAGCGATGCGCAGCGGTGCCCGTCGAAATGGGGCGCGAAGGACGAAATTGGGTCCGGGAATTTGATGAAGCCGGAGATGGCGCTGAAGGCGGCGAAGCTGATTCGCTCGGGAGAGGTTTTTTCGCTGGGCTTTCATCTTTCTTCATCGCTGCCGCTCATTGGTTCGCGACGTTTTGATTTGCACACGAAACGCAGCACCGCGACCGATCCCGGGACGCGCGGCGAGAATGAAGAAGTTGTGATCACCGAACTGGGGCAGGTGGGCACGCAGCTCGATGCCTTCGCGCACCAGATTTATGGCGGCGAATATTACAATTGCATTACCGATCACGAGATGAGTTTCGGGAGCGGCGGCGCGGCGAATGATTTGACGGCGGGATCCCGGCAGGGATTTCCGAAACTGGGCGTCGAAAAAATTCCGGACATCATGACGCGCGGCGTGCTGATCGATGTGGCGGGCTTGAAAAATGTGGAGATGCTTCCCGCCGGCTACGTGATCACGGCGGACGATCTGCAGCGGGCGCTGGCGAAGGAAAAAGTGAAACTGGAAGCGGGCGACGCGGTGATGATCAACACGGGCTGGGGCAAGCTGTACACGGTTCAGGATAAAGAAAAATATTTAAAGTCGTCTCCGGGAATTGGGATTGATGCAGGAGAATGGCTCATCAAGCAGAACCCGATGCTGGTGGGAGCGGACAATTGTTGCGTGGAAGTGCGGCCGTATCCTGAGCAGAAAATGAATCTGCCGATTCACGCGATGTTTCTGATCGCGAATGGCGTGTACCTGGTGGAAAATTTAAGGCTGGAAGAACTTGCGGCGGGGCACGCGTATGAGACGGCTTACATTATGACTCCGCTGAAGATCGATGGTGGGACAGGGTCGACGATTGCGCCGATTGCGGTGAGGTGAGGTAGATATGGCATAGGGTTTTGAGTGTGCGTGAGAACTTCAAAATTGAAACTTCATCGGCTAAACAGGCCGCGGAAAAAGTACTTTTTGTCATCCCGAGCAAGGCGAGGGATCTGCTTTTCTTCTCGGCTTCCAAGAAACAGCAGATTCTTGGAGCAAACACCGCCCTTCGGAATGACAAGGTGGGAGTTTTTCCGCAGCCTGTAAAGTCGCACTCACTTTGTAAAACTTATGTCGTGGCTAAAGCCGCGACCCACAATGATTCTGTAGTTCTGATACAGACTCTTCAGCCTGCGGGGGTTGGCGCGAGCAAGGACGTAAATTCTGAGGAATTTTGACAGTGAACGGCCAAAGGAAAAACACCAGGGGTTTAATTCTTGCTTGGACTAAATTCCACAGGCTGAAGCCTGTGCTACTTAAACCTTACGGAAGCGGGGCGGCTTCTGTGCTGGCGCGCGCTACTTTGCGTGGCTGGATTTCGAGGTCGGGATTTTCCGCGGCGCGTTGCCTGACTAATTGAATGAATGCGGAAGAGGAGCGCGGCAAGGTGCGGTCGCGGCGGTAGACGATTCCCAACTCGCGCCACAGTTCGACGTCCTGGATGGGAATCAGCTTCACTTCTCCGGCGCGAACTTCGTTGCGCGCGAAGCTGGCGCTGATCAGGGACACGCCAAGGTTGGCGGCCACGAAGCACTTGATCATTCCAACGCTGGTCAGCTCCATGGTGATTTGCAGTTGCGGCTTGTAGGGCCGGAAATGTTTGTCGAGCAATTGACGCGTGTAACCGGTGCGCGGAAAAATCAGCGGCTGTTCGGCAATATCCTTCATGCGCACGCTTTTCAATTTGGCAAGCGGGCTGCGCGGGCTGACCATGAGCATCACGCGGTCGCGAAAAATCGGATGGAATTTGAGGCTGGCGGATTTCGCGGGCAGCGTAACGATGCCTACGTCGACGGATCCGTCTTCCACCTTTTGCAAAACCTTGTGGCTGAAATTTCGATAGATGCTGATCTGCACGGAAGGGTAGAGGCGGTGGTACTCCGCGAAAATATCCGGCAGCACGTAGAGGCAGGTGGCTTCGTTCGCGCCCAGGGCGAGCACGCCGCGTGGAGTGGTGGCTTTGTCGGCTACGGCCCGCTGCGATTCGGCGCGCAGGTTGGCCATGCGCACGGCATATTCAAAAAGAGTCTCGCCCGCGGAGGTGAGGCGCACGGACTTGCGTCCGCGATCGAAAAGTTTTTCGCCATATTCCTGCTCGAGCTGGCGCACTTGCGCGCTGACAGCAGGCTGCGAACGGAACAATTTTTGTCCGGCGCGGGAAAAGCTGCCGAGTTTGGCGATTTCAATAAAAGTTGTAAGTTGATCGAAATCCATAGTTGAGTGCGGAATTATAGCAGAATCAGGGTGATTGCCTACAACTAATCCAAAAAAATAATGCCATCCATTACAAATTGAGATGCCCAATGCCCTGCGGACAACTGCACCCAAGAATGGTAAGATAGCCACTTTCCCGAAAGCAGTTCAGGGGCGCGCTGCAGTGTATGAAGCCCCCGCTTTCCCCGGAAGCCTTTCAGGGAATGTAGTCGGGATCGAAACAAATAGTGATGTATCCAATGGTCAGGCCAAGGAGGCTGTAGCGTTTCAGGGGAATCAAGCAGTTAGGACCATGTTGTCCGAATCGAAGGCGCCGAGCGCCGATAAATTCAGCAACGCCTGGATCGTTAATTCCTGTTCACATGAGTGAATTATACCCATTTCGAGGCGTACCGCCGGCTCAGGGGCTATACAACCCTCAGCACGAGCACGACGCGTGCGGTATCGGATTTGTCGCCAGCATTGAAGGACGCAAGTCTCATGACATCGTCATGAAGGGCGTGCAAATCCTGATTAATCTGGCGCATCGCGGCGCTTGCGGTTGCGATCCGCAGACGGGCGACGGCGCGGGCATTCTGATTCAGATTCCCCACGCATTTTTTGAACGCGAAGCGGTGAACATGGGCTTCACCGTGCCTGCGCCAGGCGAGTATGGCGTGGGCATGGTTTTTCTTCCTGTCGACACGCATGACCGCCTGATTTGCGAAGGCATCATTGAAAAGATTACGCGCGAAGAGGGGTTGACGGTTCTGGGATGGCGCGACACGCCGATTAACGGAAACACGATTGGGCGTTTGGCGCGCGCTTCCCAGCCATACATCGAGCAGATTTTTGTGCGCAGCGCGCCGGGAATGGACCAGGATGCGCTGGAGCGCAAACTGTATGTGATTCGCAAGCGCGCCGAAGCCGAAATTCTGGCTACCGACCTGAAGGAAAAAGATTTTTTCTACATTCCGTCACTTTCTTCGCGCACGATTATCTACAAAGGATTGCTGCTCGCGCCGCAGATCACGGATTTTTATAAGGAATTGCTGGATCCTGATGTGACGAGCGCTCTGTGCCTCGTGCACCAGCGTTTTTCGACCAACACGTTTCCGAGCTGGAAGCTCGCGCATCCCTATCGCTACATCTGCCACAACGGCGAAATCAACACGCTGCGGGGCAACATGAACTGGATGTACGCGCGGCAATCTGTTCTGCAATCTCCGCTGTTTGGCGATGACATGAAGAAACTCATGCCAATCATCACGGCGGGCGGCAGCGATTCAGCCATGTTGGACAACGCCGTCGAGCTGCTCACGCTTTCCGGACGCTCGCTTCCTCACGTGATGTCCATGCTGATTCCCGAAGCCTGGGATCATGACGACACGATGCCTGATGACATCAAGGCATTTTACGAATATCACGCCTCGCTCATGGAGCCGTGGGACGGCCCTGCGGCTGTGGCCTTCACCGATGGACGGGTGATTGGCGCGAAGCTCGATCGCAACGGACTGCGCCCTGGCCGTTTCCTCGTGACCAACGATGGGCTTGTGGTTTTGGCGTCCGAAGCTGGAGTGCTACCGATCAAGCCTGAAGATGTGCGCATGAAGGGCAGGCTCGCGCCCGGCCGTATTTTCCTGGTGGACACCGAGCAGAAGCGGTTGATCACGGATGAAGAAGTTAAGAAGCAGCTGGCCGCGCGGCAGCCATACGCGCAGTGGCTCAAGGAAAATCAGATCACGCTCGATCATCTGCCGAGTCCCACGCACGTGCAGTCGACGGACCATGACACGATCCGCATGCGGCAGCGCGCCTTCGGCTACACGGACGAAGACCTGAAAACCATCTTGCAGCCTTCCGCGCAGAATGGCGAAGAGCCTGTGGGCTCGATGGGCATTGACACGCCGCTCGCTTGCCTTTCGGACAAGCCGCAGATGCTATTCAATTATTTCAAGCAAACCTTCGCACAGGTTACGAATCCGGCGATCGATTCGATCCGCGAAGGCCTGGTGATGTCCCTCAATTCCTACATCGGAAGCGAGGGCAACATCCTCGATGAGACGCCGAAGAATTGCCACACGCTGAAGCTGCGGCACCCTGTGATTTCCAACTGGCGCCTGGAAAAATTGCGGCGCGTGAGCTGGGGCAGTTTCCTGGCGACAAGTCTGCCCATGCTGTTCCGCGTGAGCGGCGGCGATAAGCAGATGGAAGAGTCAGTGGAAAATCTTTGCCGTACCGCATCGCTCGCCATCAAGTCCGGCTACAAGCTGCTGATTCTGACGGATCGCGGCGTGGATCACGAATACGCGCCAATCCCGTCTCTGCTGGCGATGTCCGCTGTGCATAATCATTTGATTCGCGAAGGAACGCGCAATCAGGTCGCGCTGATCGTTGAGTCCGGCGAACCGCGCGAAGTAATGCATTTTGCACTGCTGCTGGGCTACGGCGCGAGCGCGATGAATCCATATCTCGCGATTGAAACGCTGGAAGATTTGCACCGGTCCGGCGCGTTTCCTGCGGACACCCCGTGGGATAAAATTTTCAAAAGCTACATGAAGTCCATCGACAAGGGACTTCTGAAAACATTCTCGAAGATGGGAATATCCACGCTGCAGAGCTATCAGGGCGCGCAGATTTTCGAGACGATTGGCTTGGACAAGGCGCTGGTCGAGAAATATTTCACCGGCACATCCTCGCGCATCAAGGGCATCGGCATTGAAGTGCTTGCGCGCGAAGCGATCATGAAGCATGAATTCGCGATGCAGCCGCCGCATTTGTCGGACACCGAGTTGCGCGTGGGCGGCGAGTATCAATATCGCGTGCGCGGCGAGCGCCACCTATTGAATCCGACGACGGTCAGCAAGCTGCAGCACGCCGTGCGCCAGGAAAAATTTGAAAGCTTCCGTGAATTTGCGGACATCGTCAACCAGCAGAACCGCGATTTACAGATGCTGCGCGGCATGTTCGATTTCAAACCTGTGGGCAAGCCTGTTCCGCTTGACCAGGTCGAGCCCGCCGCGGAAATCGTGAAGCGCTTTGCGACCGGCGCAATGTCTTTCGGCTCGATCAGCAAGGAAGCGCACGAAACGCTGGCCGTGGCGATGAACCGCATCGGCGGCAAATCGAATACGGGAGAGGGCGGCGAGGACGAAGCGCGCTTCACTCCCGATGCGAATGGCGATCTGCGCCGCAGCGCCATCAAGCAGGTGGCATCAGCGCGTTTCGGCGTCACCACGAATTATTTAATTAACGCAGACGATTTGCAGATCAAGATCGCGCAGGGCGCGAAGCCTGGCGAGGGCGGCCAGTTGCCCGGACACAAAGTGGACGACGTGATCGCTCGCGTGCGCCACTCGATTCCCGGCGTGGGTCTGATTTCTCCGCCTCCGCACCACGACATATATTCGATCGAAGATCTGGCGCAGCTCATTTTCGATTTGAAGAACGTGAATCCGCAGGCGCGCATTTCCGTGAAGC
Organism: uncultured Acidobacteriota bacterium; assembly: GCA_963786215.1. Classification (GTDB taxonomy): domain Bacteria; phylum Acidobacteriota; class Terriglobia; order Acidiferrales; family UBA7541; genus Palsa-360. The sequence continues at coordinate 346,660 of CAWAYK010000015.1, read as the reverse complement.
TCGTCGCCGAAGTCGGCGTTGGCACGGTTGCGGCGGGTGTTGCGAAAGCGCATGCCGACGTGATCCTCATCAGCGGCTATGACGGCGGCACAGGCGCTTCGCCCGTCAGCTCGATTCGCCACGCGGGCATTCCCTGGGAACTCGGCCTATCCGAGACGCAGCAGGTTTTGGTGCTCAACGATTTGCGCAGCCGCGTGCGTTTGCAGGTGGACGGCAAGCTGCAAACCGGTCGCGACGTTGCTGTCGGTGCGCTGCTTGGCGCGGAGGAATTTGGCTTCGCCACCACGCCATTGATTGCAATGGGCTGCATCATGATGCGCAAATGCCACTTGAACACGTGCCCCGTGGGCGTGGCGACGCAGGACCCTGAGCTTCGCAAGAAATTCACGGGCCAGCCTGAGCACGTCATTAATTTCCTGTTCTACGTGGCCGAAGATCTGCGCCTGATCATGGCCGAACTTGGCTTCCGCAAAATGGACGAAATGATTGGCCGCGTCGACTGCCTCGTCCAACGAAAAGACGTGGACCACTGGAAAGCTAAATCCATTGACCTGTCTTCCGTGCTCTACAATCCGCCGATGCCGAGCCATGTTGGACGCCGCTGCACGCAGGCACAGGATCACGGCTTGAGCGACGCGCTCGATGGAAAAATGATCGAGCAGGCGACGGATGCAATCGAACGGCTGACGCCTGTCTCATTCAACCTGCCGATTCGCAACGTGCACCGCACAGTCGGCGCGATGCTCAGCGGCAGAATTGCGCGCAAGCACGGCTCCGCGGGATTGCCTGACGAAACAATACGCATCCAGTTCCATGGCTGTGCGGGGCAGAGCTTCGGCGCGTTCCTCTCCAAGGGCGTTTCGCTCACGCTCGAAGGCGAAGCCAACGATTACGTGGGCAAAGGCCTTTCCGGCGGGCGCATTGTGATTTATCCGCCGCGCAATCGCAATTCGCACTTCGTGCCGGAGGAAAATATTCTGGTCGGCAACGTGTGCCTGTATGGCGCGACGAGCGGCGAAGCGTTTTTCAACGGCATGGCCGGAGAACGATTCGCGGTGCGCAATTCGGGCGCAGTCGCGGTCGTGGAGGGCGTGGGCGATCACGGCTGCGAATACATGACGCGCGGCATGGTCGTTGTGCTCGGAAAAACGGGACGCAATTTCGCAGCGGGCATGACGGGCGGCATCGCGTATGTGCTGGATCAATCCGGCGAATTCGCAGCTGCCAGCTGCAATCGCGTGGACGTCGATCTCGAGCCGGTGAGCGATACGAAGGATGTCGAAATTTTGCATCGCCTGGTCACTCGGCACGCGGAACTGACTGACAGCCCGCAGGGAAAATGGATTTTGAAACATTGGGATTCCGTGCTGCCCAAATTCGTCAAAGTGTTTCCGCATGAATTCAAGCGCGTTCTGGGCGTGCCGCGTATTCCCGCGACCGTCGTTGCGGCGCAGGCAGGAAGCGCGCATGCGCATGTGCAGGGGCAGGTGATCCGTGGGTAAGGTCACCGGGTTCAAAGAATATCAGCGCGAAACGCCGACGCGCCGTCCGGTTGCGGAGCGCATTCACGATTATTTTGAAGTCTATCAACCGTTTCCCGAAGAAAAAGTGCGCACGCAGGGCGCTCGCTGCATGGATTGCGGCATTCCGTTCTGCCACACAGGCTGCCCCGTCAACAACATCATCCCGGACTGGAACGATCTGGTGTATCGCGACCGGTGGAAGGATGCGATTCGCGTTCTTCATGCCACCAATAATTTTCCGGAATTTACCGGGCGCATTTGCCCGGCGCCGTGCGAAGCGGCCTGCGTGCTGGGCATCAATGAACCGCCAGTTACTATTAAGTTAATTGAAAAAACGATTGTCGATCGCGCTTGGGAAGAGGGCTGGATCAAGCCCGAGCCGCCCGAATCGCGCACCGGGAAACGCATCGCCGTCGTTGGCTCCGGTCCGTCGGGCCTTGCTGCCGCGCAGCAACTCAATCGCGCGGGGCACTCCGTCACCGTGTTCGAGAAGGCGGATCGCATCGGCGGCCTGCTGCGTTACGGTATTCCCGATTTTAAATTGGAAAAGCGCGTCGTGGACCGGCGCATCGAGCAGATGATGGCCGAGGGCGTGGAATTCCAGGTGAACGCGCACGTTGGGACGAGCATTCCCGCGCAGGATTTGCGCAAGGAATTTGACGCCCTTGTGTTGTCAGGCGGCGCGGAACATCCGCGCGACCTGAACGTGCCGGGCCGCGAACTGAAGGGCATTTATTTCGCCATGCAGTTTCTGCCGCAGCAAAATAAAGTTGTCGCGGGCGATGCGATCCCCGAACAAATTCTTGCCACCGGCAAGCGTGTGGTGATCATCGGTGGTGGCGATACGGGAGCCGATTGTCTCGGCACCTGCCACCGCCACGGCGCGAAATCCATTCACCAGTTTGAGATTATGCCCATGCCTCCGGCCGATCGCGCGCCCAGCACGCCGTGGCCGCTGTGGCCCTTGCAACTGCGCACCGAAAGCGCGCACGAAGAGGGCGGCAATCGCGACTGGGCACTGAACACTGCAAAATTTACGGGCGACGCCGAGGGCAATGTGAAACAGCTGCACGCCATGCGTGTCGGCCCTCCACCGAAATTCGAATCGAGGCCCGGCACCGAACTCGTGATGGACGTCGACCTCGTTCTGCTCGCTCTTGGCTTCATGGGCCCTGTAAAAAATGGAATGATTGAGCAACTCGGTGTAAATCTCGACCAGCGCGGCAATATCGCCACCGGCACGGATTACATGAGCTCTGTCCCCGGCGTGTTCGCCGCGGGCGATATGCGCCGCGGCCAGTCGCTCGTCGTCTGGGCCATCGCGGAGGGCCGCAAAGCCGCTGCCTCCATCGACAAATATTTAATGGGCAGCACGACGCTCACGTAGCGCACGCCTGATTTTCGTAGCGCCCGGCCGCCTTTTGGGCGGGCAGCTTTTCGGGTCCAGCAACCATGCCCATCTATGCGGCGATTTTCTTCACCCGTTTTCCTCGGACTGGAGTAAGTCACGTAACGTGACAGCCTTGGCGAAAATCCTTGGCGGGCTTCAGGCTGCGGCGTTCGTCCTTTCACCAAATAATCTAAATAAGCGGATAAATTCTTGCCAGCGCGAGCTCCCTCAGGCTGAAACCCGCGTCATTCAAATCCAGGCCCCGCACTCGGAGATGAATTGCCTTTGTAACGTCGGCGTCTCGCCGGCAGGCGTTTGCACCGCGCAGGGAATCCGCAAAACCGCCGGCGGGACGCCGGCGCCGCATTGCAATCTTGCATTGAGTTTCGCTGCGATTCCCGATAGGCTCGCGTGGGCGCAGAGGGCTGCCCCCCAAACCTACGTGAGCGATAAGCTTTTACAATTCATGCCAATGGAGGGCGTCAAGATTTTGTTGACGCTCTTCTTATGCTTTTTGATCGGGCTGGAGCGGGAAGAGCGGCGCACCGAAGGCCGTCGCTACGGCTTTGGCGGCGTGCGCACGTTTCCGCTGATCGGGCTGATCGGCTATGCGATGGCGCTCCTGTCCGGCGCGCAGATGTGGCCGCTCACGTTTGGATTTGGCGTGATTGGCGCGTTCCTCTGGCTCTCCTACAAGCACAAGCTGGAAACGTACAACGAAGCGGGCGTGACCACCGAAGTTTCCGGCCTCGTGACTTACGTGATCGGCGCCCTCGTGTCTCGAGAGCAATTTTGGATCGCCACGACCATCGCGGTGATCAGCATGCTGCTGCTGGAGCTGAAGGAATTTCTGGAAAATTTGTCTACCGAAATTCCCGCCGTCGAAATTCTCACCTTCACTAAATTTCTGCTGCTGACATTTGTGATTCTGCCGATTTTGCCGAACAGGGAATACGGCGCGTTCGGCATCAATCCATTCAAGTCGTGGCTGATTGTGGTGGCCATCAGCGGCGTGTCTTACGGCAGCTATCTTCTGGAAAAATTGGCGAAGGGAAAAGGGGGCGTGCGGCTCGCGGCGCTTTTGGGTGGGCTGTATTCCTCCACTTTCACCACCGTGGTCATGGGCAAGCAAGCCAAGACCGCGGGAACGCCGCACACGTATGCGGGCGCGATCCTCATCGCGTCGGGCGTGATGTACTTTCGCTTCCTCGCGCTGATCGGTATTTTTAATCTGCAGTTGATGAAACGACTCGCGCCTCCGTTTCTGATTCTTGGCGCGATTGGCGTGGCCGGCGGATGGGCGTGGTCGAATCTGTCCGACGCGCAGGAAGGAACGGGAGCGAAGCCCGCGTACCTTACAAAAAATCCATTGGAGTTGACCTCGGCGTTCCTGCTGGGGCTCGTTTTCGTAGTCGTCCTGGTAGCTACCAATTTCGCGCTGGCTCGCATGGGCAACGCGGGAATCTATGCCATGGCTGTGATCTCAGGACTCGCTCCGGTCGATCCGTTTATCATGGGCCTCACGCAAACCGCGGGGATGGCCACGGCAATGGGGCTCGCGGTGAGCGGCATTATCATTGCCGCGGCCAGTAACAATTTTGCAAAAGGTTTTATCGCGTTGTCGGTAGCGGACAAGAAAACTGGCCGCCAAGGTCTGGTATTGATGCTTGCGCTGACCGTGTTAGGGCTCGTTCCGTTGCTCTGGGGCGGTTTTAGGTAGCACAGGCTTCAGCCTGTGGAATTTAGTTCTTGCAGGATTTCAAACACTTTGAGGTTTAGTCTCTTGCACTTCCCAAACCCGACAGGCTGAAGCCCGCGCCACTGAAAACCTTGCGCCCTGCGGAGATTTGCCCTGTACACTTCAGAAATGGAATCTGCGGCCAGACACCCCGTGAATTTAATCTTCGAGAATAAAATATTCCGCGTTACCGGGTTGCTGATCCTCGCCGCGATGCTTCTCGCGCCCATCTGGACCGTCGCATTTCCACCGTTGCTTGATTATCCGAACCATCTCGCGCGCGCTTTTGTCCTCGCGCATCTAAACGATTCACATTTTTCATTCCGCGAATTCTATCGCTCGGACTGGGGCGCGTATCCGTATCTCGGGATGGACGCGTCGCTCGCCGTGCTAGGGCGAATCTTTCCGATCGAGACGGCGGGGCGCGTGTACCTCAGTCTGTGCGCGCTTGCGCTGCCGGGTGCGGCGTGGTTTTTCCTGAGGCAGGCGCAGCCGAAATCCGACGCCGGTTGTTTGTGGGCGCTGCTCATCGCGTATAACGTTTTTTTTCTCGAAGGATTTTTGAATTTCGATTTGAGTATTGCGGTGGGATTTGTTCGCGCTCGGATTTATGGCTGCGCTGGCTCGCAAAACCTTCGCGGGGACGCTGGATTGCCGCGCTTGTCGCGTTCACGGCGCTGTACTTCACGCACCTGCTCGGCTTCGGCATCGCCGGATTAATTGTCGTGGCGTATCTCGCGCTTTCGCGCCGCGCTTTTCTGTACTGGTTGTGGAGCGGCGCGCTCGCGTTGCCGGGCATTGGCGTTCTATTTGCACTCTTCGCGCGTCGGCCTCAGCGCCAACAAAATTATTTTTCACGGCTGGGATGACAAACTGGATTCGCTCGGCATGATTCTGCACGGCTACTCGGCCGTGGCTCGATTGGGTTTCGCTCGCCGCGCTGGGCGTTGTGGTTCGTGGCGGCGTGGTGGCGCAATCCTGAATTTCGCTGGAACGGCAAATGGATCGCCATCGCCGCGTTTCTCTTCGCGCTGTTCTGGGTGATTCCGTGGATGTGGGGAGAAGGGTCGGACCTCGATATTCGCGTGCTGCCATTTTTGTTCGTGGCGATTCTCGCGACGGCCAGCGTGGGGAAGCGCGCGAAAATGCTTGCAGCGATTCCGCTTCTGCTTTTCGGTGCGCGCACGGTGAGCGTGACGCGCCATTTTCGCGAAGCGCAACCCGCGCTCGAAGGTCTCGCGCGCTCGTTCGATGCCGTGCCGCGCGGATGCGCTCGTGCTGCCCATCGTCGAGGGCGATCGAAGATCCCATCGAGCGCCCGTTCACGCATTTCTGGGCCTACGGTGTGATTCGCCGCGGCTGGTTTTCTCCGTATCTGATGGATGCGCCCGGCGAAACTCCCATGCGCATCATTCACGAATCGTACACGCCGGACGGATTCTGGAATCTCACCTATGACGAAGCGCCCGACTGGCAGCAAGTGCAAAGCGATTACGATTACGTGTGGGCCTATGACGTGTCAAAATTTTCCGCGTCGCTGGCCGCAATCGGCGAAAAGATTTATTCCTCCGGCGCGCTGGAGGTTTATCGCATTCGCAAATCCCGTAGATGGTTTCAGTAGCGCGGGCTTCAGCCTGCGGAATTTAGTCCTCGCGACGATTTCAAATCCAAAGGTTTAGTACTTGCAGTTGACAACCTCCGCAGGCTGAAGCCCGCGCCACTGAAGTCATCCAATGTTAAAATTGTTTACACATGGCTGAATAGTGCTCTGCTAGCATCTCGTGCTGGAGCGAAATTAAAATGGAAATACTCACACGGAATGTTTCGTGTGCAGTCATCGTCATACTTGCGGTCGCTGGCACTGCATGGCCGGCGAACGCGCCGCAGCGCAGCAATCCGCGAGCGGCACGTGGCGCTTCCTTGTGTCCGGTGACTCGCGCAATTGCGGCGACGTGGTGATGCCCGGCATCGCGGAAACGGCGCGAAAAAATCAGGCGGCCTTTTACTGGCACCTCGGCGATCTGCGGCTGACTACACATTTGATGAAGACATCCCGCACCAGCCCGAGCATCTCGCCAAGCCGATGTCGATCTCCGAATATGGAAACATCGAGTGGCCCGATTTCATCGCACAGCCAGATCGCGCCGTTCGGCTCCATCCCGTTTTTTCTGGGAATTGGAAATCATGAAACCGTTCCGCCGCTACAAGACGCGCGAAGATTTTCTGCTGCAATTTGCGGACTGGCTGGATACGCCCGTGCTGCGCGCGCAGCGCCTGAAGGACGATCCGCAAGACCACCGCATGAAAACCTATTTTCATTGGATCGATCGCGGCGTGGCGTTTTACTACCTCGATAGCGCCACCGCCGAACAATTTGACGCTGCGCAAATGCGCTGGTTCGAGCGCGTGCTGGCGAAAGATCTCGCCGATCCCGCCATCACGACCATCGTCACCGGGCATGCACAAGGCGCTGCCCGAAAGCATTTCCGCCGGACACAGCATGAACGAATCTCCGACCGGCACCGAAAGCGGGCGTCGCGTCTATGCCGATTTGTTGCGCGCGCAGAACGAAGCGCACAAACACGTGTACGTTCTGGCCAGCCATTCGCACTATTTCATGGACGGAATTTTCAACACGGACTACTGGAAGCAGCACGGCGGCGTGCTGCCCGGATGGATCGTGGGTACCGCCGGAGCTGTTCGCTATGCGTTGCCGCCAGGCTCTCCCGACGCGCATGGAGCGGTGACCAATGTGTACGGTTCGCTGCTGGCGACCGTGCAGCCGAACGGCGAAATCAATTTTGAGTTTCAGAAGGAAGAAGAGTCAGACGTTCCCGCGACGGTGACAGCGCGCTACGGCAAGGATTTTGTGCACTGGTGCTTCGCCGAAAATTCACAGGCGAAGTAAATGTGGCGCAGGCTTCAGCCTGCGGGGTTTGGCCTTGCAGAGTCCCAAACCCACAGGCTGAAGCCTATGCCATGGAAACTGCCGTTCCGTCGGCAGTTTTCCGCATGCCCACACTCCAAAACCCGCCGGCGCGACGCTACAAAATCTAGGCCCTCAGCCAATCCGCCTGCCAATCCTTCACCAGTTGCTTGATGGCCTTGCGGTCATTCATTTTGTCATCGAGCACTTTCCGCGCGAGCCCGGGCAATTCCGCATCGCTCGCAAAGCGCAGTGAGATCAGTTGATCGAGCGTGAATTCGCGGATGCGAGACTGCAACTCCGCCGGCAGCAATCCCGCCAGGCGCAAACGCATTTCGAGGCGGATCAGGCGATTCTGCACGGCCAGCGTGGAATTTCGCGAGTTAACGAAGAGCACGATCAGCGCCGCTACCACGAGCACGTCCATTACCGATCGAAACGAAATGCCGTGGCGAAGTGCGACGAGTCTGACCGACGAAACTTACCATCAGGATAATTTGCCCGGCCGCAAAGACCGGAACCTGACGGGCGTGATTTTGAAAATTTTGCGGCTTTTCGTTTGCCATTTTTTCTTTTTCCTCTCAATTACGAATTGGAATCTTTAGTGCATGGGTTCGGGAAAAATGGAAATAGGATCGATATCTACTGGAACAGTCGGAAACGGTTTCCAGTGCCTTGGCCAGTTCCGGAGGAATCGTGCCGTATTTCGCGAACCACGCCTCGACGCGAGCGCGGTCTCCGGTCGCTTCCTGCTCGAGCAATTCCTTGGCTAGAGCCGCGACCGCATCCGGCATGCGGCCGAAATCGATCGCATAACGGCCCGAAACGGCATCACGGGAAATGGCTCCGCGTTCAGAGTAAAAATTGAACTCCATGATTTCGGCGCGCCCGTGCGCCTCGGCAACACCAAAACGCACCGTGCGAAAAATTCCGGCCACCTCGGACGCGTAGTAGCCGTTCAATTTTTCCTTGGGCAAATCGCCGCGATCCACCAGCCATTTCAATCCGTAGAGGCCCACAATATCGGCTTTGGCCTCTTCCAGCGCGGAATATGTTGGCCCAATCGCTTCGCGAATGTCGCGCCGCCCGCCCGCGGTGCGCGCGAACGCGGGGCCGAGCCCGTGCGAAATTTCATGCATCATCGTGGACGCCAGATAGCCGTCGGCGGAAGCGATCGCCGCCTCATCCTCGCGCAGCAGTCTCTTCGCGATCGGCAGAATGACGTAATTCACGCGCGCATCCATGAAATTCTTGAAGAAAATTTTCTTTGATCCTTTTTGTTCGTGAATGCGCGGATCGTTCGGCAAATTATCGGCCACCGCCTGGTAGCCGTGGCGCAAATCGCCCGCGCGATACGGCGCGTCCATCACTTCCATCGGAGAAAAAAGCCCTCGTTTCGAGGGGCGATCTTCCGGGCGCGAGCGGCAAACTGTCCTGAATGTCCGGCACAAATTTCTGGAACACATCGAGCTTGCGGCTCTCGGTTTCATTTCGCACCAGGATGGCGGCGCCGTAAGAGGTTTTCACGCCCAGCAAATCATCGAGATATGTTTCGTACGGCGCAAAAATAATGTCGAACTTCGGATTGACGAGGCTGACCCACGCAATGTCGCTCTCGAAATATTTATCGGACTGCAAGGCATCGGCGCGCAGGCGCAGAAAATTTGCGAACGCGGGATCGTCGGAAAACGTTGCGGCCTCGCGCAGAGCCTTCGCCGCGGGATCGACCCACTGCTTGTACGCGACGTGGTAGGGAATCGCTTCGAGCATTGTTGCCTTTGCGGCGAACCACGGTGAACGGATCGTACAGCGCGTCCTTTTGCTCGGGATGCGCCGCCACGTAGCGGTCGAATTCTTCGCGCGTCAGGTCCTCAGGAAAAATATTGCGGCCGGGCGGCCACGGAGTGGTGCCAACGAACGGCGCATTATTGTTTATTAAATCAAAGCGGCTGCCGTTGATGCGCAGAAAGCGGCGAAGTGCAACATCCATCGGCGCGCTACTCGCCGGCGAGCGAATGATATAGCTGCAAGGCCTTGAGGATCGCTTTGCCGCCAGTAGATCGATTCCAGATTCTGGCAGGCTTCCACCAGCTTTTCCACCATCTGCCGTTCGCGCACGCTAAGGCGCGCCATATCAAACGGCATTTGCACCGGCTTGAATTTCGCCACTTCCTGCTGCAGGTTCGGCGCGATGACGAGATTTTTCGTGCCGGCGTTAGCATTCGCACTCGCGCTTGCGTGAGATGGGGCATGATCCTGCGCGTGAATCGTGAATTTTTCGCAGGAATAGTAAAGCGCAACGCAAGCAGCTCACGGCACAAATATGAACAGATAATTGCGACGACGGAGAACGAGACATCCGAAGCGAAGAGATTGCAGGCATAGGCTCAGCCTGTGAATTTGGGTCTTAGCAGGATTTAGTCTGTGATTTAGCGCAGGGAGGCTGAAGCCCGGCTGAAGCCTATGCACACGTAATCGCGCTACATTACCGTTTTTGAAATTCCGGCGAGCCCAGAACGAGGCCTGTGATCAGCGCCAGGTTGACTTGCTTTACCGGATCGTCGAGCTTCGCGCCCAGAATGCGTGGCTCGCGCATTTCGTTTTCGAGCGTGGCGCGAGTCGTATCAGAAACTTGCCCCGCGATGAATTCTGTTTCGACGCGCTCAAGAGCGAGTTGAGGATTCGTCAACACGTCCGTGCCCACCAGCGAATTGATGTCCACCTGCGCGCCTCGCACTTTGTTGCTGGTCAGCGCCACTGCAAAATTCATGCGATTCAAGAGCGCTCCGGTGCTGACCCATGTTGCCGCCTTGTCCGAATATCCGGTGGGCGGCAAACACTGGTAGAGCGGCTCGCCGATGCGCGCAACCCACTGCGCAAGTTGCATGGGTTGGTCCACGTCCGCGCCCAGCGCGCGCGCGGTGGATGCCACCAGCTCGAACGGCGTCTTCACCTTTGCGCGAAACGCGGCGCGCGACCAGAATTCCGGCGAATAAATCATGGTGGTCATCACCGCGCGAATGTCGCCCTTGGATTTTTCAAACGTCTTGGCCATGCGCGCCACCAGCGCGGGAGGCGGATCGTCCGACACAAAATGCTGCGCGAGCTGCAGGGAAATGTGATGCGCCGTGTGTTTATTCTTCACCAGCAGGTCGAGCACCTGCTCGCCGTCCTTGATTCCGCCGCCCTTGATCTTTTTGCCCGAGCACGCGCTTGGGATCGGGATCGTGAATCCGCTCGTCAAAATAAAATTTGGGATTTTCGCGCGGCGATTCAATCGTCCATCCGGTGAACGCGCGCGCCACTTCGATCACGTCCTCCTGCGTGTAGCCGCCGTCCACGCCCAGCGTGTGCAATTCCATCAACTCGCGCCCGTAATTTTCGTTCAGGCCGCGGCGGCCGCCCAGTGGCGGAAGTTTTTCGCCCGCGCCGCGGATGCACCGGATGCTGCTTCAGCCGGTCAAACGCGTGCGGGTCCGCGCTCGATGAATTGTCCAGATAAAAAAGCATCGCCGGACTTTTCGCCGTCGCTTCCAGCAAATCGCGGAATTTGCCGAGCACGTGCGGGCGAATCGCGTCGCGCTCGTAGGGGATCAAGTACCAGCGGTCCAGATCCTTGTAGACAAAAATATTGAAGTGATTGAACCAGAAATCCGAGAGCTGTTCGGCGAGCTGCCGTTCGCTGTACACCGCGCGAATCATTTTTTCATCCATCAATTCATTGACAATTTCATTTTGATCCTTGAACGGCAGGGAATTGATTCCGCCGGGCTTTTTCGCCAGATCCTGCAAATGTTTCTGATATTCCTCGACCTTCATGCCCAGGCGCTTGGCCGCAACGTCCTGCGGCGGATATTCGTCGAGCAGTTCCGCGGCGCTTAAAGAAAGCGCAGGGTATTGCGCGAGGCGAGCATCGACCACCGGATCGCTGATATTTTCCGGATGCAGTTGCGCTTGAATCCAGTTTTCGAGCCCGGCTTGTTCAATTTGCTCGACCTGGCCGGGACGAGGACCGAATCCCAGGCGATTCAGGGCGTGCAGGATCGCTTCATCTTCGTTCAATTCGTGAATGGGAAGTTTGCCGGGGAAATTTGCGTGATCGTTACTCTTGTCGCTGTCTTTGGGCGCGGATGGCTCGGAATAAAATTCCGCTGCGCCCGGGCGTGGTCCTGCCCAGGCCAGCGGAGTCGCCAGGGCGGCGGCGGCCAACACTCCCGCACAGATGATTTCTGCCCAATTTTTCATGTTTCGATCAATCAATTACTCGCCACAAAAAGTTTAGCGCGGCAATTCTTCGCACCTAATTTCATACGCTCAATCCTCATGATTCTCAACCCGGAAAGAACGCAAAAGTTCCGCTCGCGAGAGACGTGCCGCTGCACCCGAAAAATTCTCCACCCTCATCCTCTTTTCTCTGTGTCCTCTGTGTTAAAGCCTTTGCCTTTCCCGAACGAAAAGCAAAAACTTAACACAGAGGACGCAGAGAAGAAGAGAACACCGAGAACTGCGAAACCTGAGGCATTGGCGCTCGCGAACCGATTGACACCAGGCGATTGCAGCCATACGATTTGCTGTAAGTGCGGCTACCCGTGGCATAGGCTTCAGCCTGTGGAATTTTGGCCTTGCAGGGACGCAACACTCGCGGGGGTTAAGTTTTGTCAGGACTTGACCCCACAGGCTAAAGCCTCTGCCACGCGAACCCTGTCCTGGTCCTACGAAAATTGATCAGCAAAGAAAAACGGTTGGAGGGCAGCATGAGTCTCAACGCGCAAGGCATGGATCGTCGCAGCTTCCTCAAAGCAAGTGCCACCGGAACTGCCGGGCTGCTGATCGGTTTTTATTTTCACAGCGATACGGAATCGCTGGCAGCGGCGGTTGAAACAAAGTCCGGCGCGCCGATTGTGTTCAACGCGTGGATACACGTGGGCACAGACGATAACGTCACCATCCTCATCGACAAATCGGAAATGGGCCAAAGTATTTTGACTGGCCTCGCGATGATCGCCGCCGACGAACTCGATTGCGATTGGAAAAAAGTTCGCACCGAATTCGCGCCCGCCGACAAGGTTTACTTCAATCCGCGATTCGGCGTTCAAGGCACGGGCGGCAGTTCCGGCACACCCACTTCCTGGAACCCGCTGCGCAAGGCCAGCGCCACGGCGCGCGCCATGCTGCTGCAAGCTGCCGCGCAAAAATGGGGCGTGGATGTTTCGCAGTGCCGCGCGGAAAACAGCACAATCCTGCACGAGCCTACGAAAAGGCGCGCGACCTACGGAAGCATGGCCGAGGCTGCAGCGAAACTCACCGTTCCGCAGGACGTGCCGCTCAAAACTCCCGACCAATACAAATTAATCGGCAAGCCGACGCCGCGGCTCGACACTCCCCTGAAAGTAAATGGCAGCGCGGAGTACGGGATTGATGTGCGTCTGCCGGGCATGCTGTACGCGGTGGTGGCGCGCTGCCCCGTGTTCGGCGGAAAAGTGGCGAGCTTCGATGCAACGAAAGCGAAAGCTGTTCCCGGCGTGAAAGATGCGATCCAGATTTCCAGCGGCATCGCGGTGATTGCCGACAACACCTGGGCCGCGATGCAGGGACGCCGCGCTCTCGAAATTCAGTGGGACGAAGGCCCGAACGCGAAACTTACGAGCGCGGACATCAGCAAAGCACTTGAGGAAGGCGCTGCGCAACCGGGCCACGCCGCACGCAAGGAAGGCGACGTCGAGGCCGGACTCGCCGCCGCGGCTACAAAATTTGTGGTGGACTACGAAGTTCCGTTCCTTGCGCATGCCACGATGGAGCCGATGAACTGCACCGCGCAGGTGCGATCGGACCGCTGCGATGTTTGGTCCGGCACGCAAGCGCAGACCGGTTCGCAGGCCACTGCCGCGAAGATCACCGGGCTCGACATCAGCGCAGTTTTTATTCACACCACGTTTCTTGGCGGCGGATTCGGTCGCAGGTTTGAATCCGATTTTATCGGCGAAGCGGTGGAAGCTTCCAAGGCGATGAACGCTCCGGTGAAAGTGACATGGTCGCGCGAAGACGACATGCAGCACGACTACTATCGAATGGTTTCCCACGCGCGCTGCACTGCGGGACTCGACGCGGAAGGCTGGCCGCTCGTGTGGGCAAGCCATGTGTCGTCGCCTGCGCTCATGGCGCGGTTTCGGTCCGCTCAAGGATAATTTCGATCACCGCAGCGTGGAAAGCCTGGACGATGTTCCGTATACAATTCCGAACATCCTCGTCGATTTCAGTCTTGTGAATACGCCTATCCCCATCGGCTTCTGGAGGTCGGTGGGAGCTTCGCAAAATGGTTTCTTTCTGGAAAGTTTTGCGGATGAAATGGCGACCGCCGGGAAAAAAGATCCTTACGAATTTCGACGGCACTTGCTCGCGAAATCGCCGAGACATCTCGCCGTGCTTGAAACCGCCGCGCAAAATGCTGGCTGGGGCAAACCGCTGCCTGCGGGAAGGGCGCGCGGCATTGCCGTGGTGACTTCCTATAACGGTTTCGTGGCGCTGGTGATTGAAGTTTCGGTGAATCGCGAGGAGCGCAAGTTGAAGGTGCATCGCGTGGTCTGCGCGCTTGATTGCGGAAGAATCGTGAATCCTTCCAGTATTCAGGCGCAGGCGCGCAGCTGTATTGTGTACGGTTTGACGGCGGCACAGCACAGCGCGATCACCATTGACCGAGGCCGCGTGCAGCAAAATAATTTTAACGACTACCAGATGATGCGCTTCGACGAAATGCCGGAAGTGGAAGTGCACATTGCCTCGAGCGATGGGCCACCCACCGGTGCCGGCGAATTTGTGGTGCCCCCCGTGGCACCCGCGCTGTGCAATGCAATTTTCGCGGCGACTGGCAAACGCAGTTCGGCGCCTGCCGGTGCGGCCGGAAGATTTGGCGTAGATTTGTGGCCGAATTGTATGTTTGCCGGGATCGCCAATCTCCCGATTGGCGTTTTGCCACGCGCCAATCAGGAGATTGGCGATCCCAGGTTTGCCCCGTTGCAATTCAGCTAGTAATTGAACCAGCCTCCGAGGTTGACACTCTTATGCGCCGGGACTACCGTTTTATTTAGAGAGAAAACGAATTGTTCCGCGTTGCGTAAGGAGGTTCCATGGAAGTTAACCGGAAAGAATTTCTCGATAGTCTTGGCGGTCCTGAAGCGGCGAGCAAAATGGATTCCGAAGCGCGAGCGGACGCGCTCGAATCCCACATGATGGCTCGACTGAATCAGACGAAAGCAAACAGCGCCGATTCCAAGCCGCAGGAAACAATAAAATATCCCACGACCGCCGAAGTGGAAGACCAGATCGAAACACGCAAATACCGCGAAGGTGTTGGCTTCATGTATGTCCCGCGGACGGGCGAAAATGTAAAACGGCTTCCGCGCATGCCCGCTAATCCCACGCTGTACGATTTTTTCAAGCTGCGGTTTATGGACACGTCCAACCACGTGCTGCAAAGCGCGACGCTAGCAATGAAAAATGGCATGTCCGAGGAAATTATTCTGGCCTGCCTGCTGCATGATGTGGTGCAGGAAATTATCCGCACCGATCATGGCTGGTGGGGAGCGCAGCTTTTCGAGCCATACGTGCCGGAAAAAGTGAGTTTCGGGATTCGCTACCATCAGGCGCTGCGCTATTATCCCGATCCATCGGTCGGCTACGAGTACCCGGATTTGTATCGCCAATTGTTTGGCTCGGATTACGTTCCGCCGCCGTACATTGAAGAAACATACAAAATGGTTCGCAAGCACCGGTGGTACATGGATGCGCGCCTCGTTACGGTGAACGATCTGTATGCGTTCGATCCAAATGCCGTTGTTTCCATCGACCCGTTTGTTGATATCATCGGGCGCCATTTCAAGCAGCCCAAGGAAGGTTTGGGGAATGACGGCGGCCCTGTGGCGCACATGT
Organism: uncultured Acidobacteriota bacterium; assembly: GCA_963786215.1. Classification (GTDB taxonomy): domain Bacteria; phylum Acidobacteriota; class Terriglobia; order Acidiferrales; family UBA7541; genus Palsa-360. The sequence goes on along the minus strand of CAWAYK010000015.1, from coordinate 331,157 downwards.
GGCGAACGATTGCGCGGCCCGATCAGCCGCTGTGAGCGGCGTTAGCATAAATTTTACGCGTCCGCGAAGCAGCATTTAAACCCCCGCGTCTAAAGACGCGGGCTACAGCAGCCTTTGCAGCCCGCCTCTCTTGCCCTGAGAGAACGCGAAGGGTCGAGGCGGGGATTTAAATGTCACGAAATTTAGATCTCACTATGAAAGGGGACCAATTGCGCAAAAAGCAAATCCACGTGTTCGCAATCACAACCATCCTCGCGCTCCTCTGCGCTGGAACCGTTTCCTTTTTCGCGCGCAGAACGCCAGCGCAAACGCCGGTGATGAATGTGATGATCTCGGATGGGATGAAAACGGTTTTCGAGGAACTCACTCCGCAAATCGAACAAGCTACAGGCCGCAAAATCGCGGCGCAATTTAATTCCTCAAAAAATTTGCGCGATAAAATTCAGGCTGGCGAACCGTTTGACGCTGCCATCCTAACCTCGGATGTGCTCGATGATCTGATCAAGCAGGGAAAAATTGCCGCGGGCGGCCGCGCCGAAATATCCCGCACCGGAATCGGCATGGGAGTTCGCGCGGGAACGACGAAGCCGGATATCAGCACCGCGGAATCGCTGCGGCGCACGCTGATGAACGCAAAAGCGATCAGCTTCAATCCAACCGGCGCGAGTTCAGTGCACACGAACGACATGCTCATGCGGCTGGGAATCGCTCAGGCCGTGAAAAACAAGTTAATCTTGAGTCCGGAGCCGGGACGCCCGCAGATGGATGTGGCCGACGGAAAATCGGAAGTTGTTTTCTCGCTGATTCCCGAAATAAAAGGATTTCCAGGCGTCGATCTGGTGGGACCGGTTCCAGCGGAATTTCAAAGCTACATTAATTTTGCGGGAGGAATTTCGGCCAGTGCGCATGATGCGGCGCCGGCTTTGGCGCTGATCAAGTTTTTCAGCAGCCCGGCGGTAGCCCCAGTCTTGCTAGCAAAAGGCATGGAGCCGAGGCAGTAGGTTTATGTGGCATATTATGTGGCATAGGCTTCAGCCTGTGGGGTTTGGTCCTTGCAAGCACTAAACCCAACAGGCTGAAGCCTATGCCACATAACTATGCCACGTAAAAGCAATTACGCGCGAACGGCAGCCGTCCTTGCAGCAACATACGCTCGCATCGTGGCCTCAAACTCGCGTTCGAGTTTCTGAACTACAGGTCCCATCACCGTGGAATAGCGATGTCCCGAAATTTCGCTCACGCCCAAAAGCGTCCTGTTCGTTGAAGTAATGAAAACTTCATCCGCGCCCAACAAATCTTCCAGCGTCAATGTTTTCTCGCTCATGGAAACACCTGCTCGAGGAGCAATTTCCAGCAGCACTGCGCGCGTTACGCCTTCGAGGCATCCTGACGAAATCGGCGGCGTGATCACCGCGCCATCCTTCACGCAAAAAATGTTGGCGGACGTGCACTCGGCCACCTCCGCGCGCTCGTTCAGCAAAATCACTTCGGTCCAGCCCGCTTTCTGCGCTTCGGCTAAGTGCCAAACATTGTTCAGCCACGAAGTGGTTTTCACGCCGGCGAGAGGGGATGCCGCATGGCGCGCGTGTTCCGCAACGCCCAGCCGCGCCTCCTCGGAGTGCGCGGGAAGGCCCGCAGTGCAAAGAATTAAATCCACTTCCGGCAGCGCTTCATTCCCTTGCCAGAAGCCGACGCGGTTGTAGATCATATAAATTCGCGCCGTACCCTCGACAACTTGGTTGGCTGCCAGCAATTCGCTGAGATTTTTCCGCACTTTTTGCGCATCGAATGAAAATGGCAGTCGAATGCGGCCCGCATCTTTTTCCAGCCGCCGCCAGTGGCGCTCATAGGCAAAGGGCTCGCCCTGAAAGACACGCATCGTAGTGAACAAGCCCCACCCGTTCATGAGTCCTGCTTGCCCGGGCGAAAGTCGCGCCTCTTCAGTGGGCACTATGCGATCATTGTGAAAAATCAGACGATGGATCAAGGGAACCTCGTGCGCAGGATTTTCGCGGCGCTGAAATATTCTAACCCAGCCCGGCGCATCGATGTTACGCGTGGGAAAAAAGAGTGACGAAGCAATCAATCGAAGAGCAATGGACGTTTGTCACTTCCAAATTCGCGGGATATCATCCAGCCATGCGATTGCTTTCTTCCTTCGTAGTGCTACAGAGAGGTCAATGAGTGCGATGAAATCCTTTCACTGCTTTGTACGAATTCTTGCTCTCACGGCTACCGCCGCGCTGTGCGGTTGTTCGTCCGGTCCAGGTTCGCCGGTGCCTGCTTTGACCTCGTTTTCGGGCGAGCGCCTGCTCACGCACATCCGCACGCTTTCTTCCGACGAATATGAGGGACGCGGGCCCGGCTCGAAAGGCGAACAACTCACCATTTCTTATTTGCAGGAGCAATTTCGTTCGGCGGGCCTCGAACCCGGCAATCCCGATGGCACGTACCTGCAAAATGTTCCGCTCGTGGGAATAACGCCGGACCCAACTATGAAACTCGCGCTGACGGGCCACGGGCAAACGCTGGATCCGAAGTTTCAGGACGAATTCATTGCCTGGTCCAAGCGCGTAACGGAAACTTCTTCGGTTGACGCGGAGCTGATTTTTGTCGGTTACGGCGTGCAGGCCCCTGAGTTTCAATGGGACGATTTCAAAAGCGCCGACGTAAAAGGGAAAATTCTCGTCGAACTGATCAACGACCCGCCCGTGGCCGATCCCGCGGATTCCTCCAGGCTTGATCCTAAAATTTTCGGCGGCGAAGCGATGACTTATTACGGCCGCTGGACTTACAAGTTTGAAAAGGCCGCGCAGATGGGCGCCGCCGGATGCATCATCATTCATCAGACTGATCGCGCCGGATATCCCTGGGAAGTGGTGCGCAATAGCTGGAGCGGAACGCAATTCGATCTGGCCACGCCGGACAAAAATATGGGGCGTCTCGCCATGGAGAGCTGGATCACTTCGGATTTCGCCACAAAATTATTTCACGCTGCGGGACAGAATCTCGATCAACTGATCAAGTTGGCGGCCAGCCGCGATTTCAAACCAGTACCGCTTGGCATGCGCGCGAATCTGACGATTCACAATTCGCTGCGCACAATCGATTCGCATAATGTGATTGCAAAACTTACCGGCAGCGATCCCAAATTAAAAAATACGTACGTAATTTATTCGGCTCACTGGGATCACTTCGGCATCGGCCCCGAAGTGAACGGGGACAAAATTTATCACGGCGCAGTGGACAATGCTTCCGGCGTCGCCGCGCTTCTGGAAATGGCGCGCGCCTATAAAGCGCTTCGCGCACCGCCGCGCCGCTCCATACTTTTTCTCTCTGTAACGGCGGAAGAGCAGGGCCTGCTCGGCTCGCGATATTATGCCGAGCATCCCTTGTACCCGCTTGCGCAAACTGCCCTCGACATCAACATGGACGGAATGAACGTAAATGGACGCACTCATGACATCGTGCAGATTGGCCGCGGCGTTTCAACATTGGACAGTGTGATCGATGCTGTGGCCCGAGAGCAGGGCCGCATCGTGAAGGTTGACCCTGAACCTGAAAAGGGGCTCTATTACCGCTCGGACCATTTTGAATTTGCCAAGAACGGCGTTCCAGCCTTCGATCCTGAGAGTGGCGTGGAGTATCTGGGCAAACCCGACGGCTGGGGAATCGAAAAGCGTAAGGAATATACAGCCACCAAATATCACAAGCCCGCCGACAAAATTGAAGCGGATTGGAACATGGACGGAGCGATTGAGGATTGCCAACTTTATTTCTTGGTTGGATATCACATTGCCAACGATTCGCACATGCCAGAATGGAACTCGGGTGCTGAATTTAAGGCCATCCGGGATGCCTCTCTGAAGGCCGGGAGCACAAATCCGTAAAAAATAGCATGCCGGGAAGCATTTGATTCTGAGTGCTTTCGGGTGAGAGTTAGGGGGTAGGGGAGGGGGTATATTTTCGGCGCATACAGTCATTTAAATGTTGACACGAGTCCTGGTACTCCTTACTCTATGAACGCGACAGATCTCGGGGAGGTTTCATTGCGTAAACTATTTACGGCTGTTCTGATTGCAACATTGAGTGTGGTGTTGATCCATGCGCCGGTTATGGCCGCGCCAGCCAGTTCGCCCTCCGCTCCATTGGGCGTAGTCCTTGCTTCTGAAAATGCCCATGTGGGTGCAGGGGTTACCACAAGCGGCGCCACGATTTATGATGGTGACCATCTCCAGACACCGGAAAATTCGACTCTTCGCGTCAAGCTCGGTTCCGGGCAAATCGTTTTGCGCCAGAACACAATGGCCGATGTGCATTCCTTCCCCAATGGTTTCTCGGCCAACTTGAACGCCGGTTCCGTGATTATTTCCTCCGCTGAAGGGCAGACGTTCCAACTGCTCGCGGACGGCGCCACGATTCGTCCTGCGAATGCGCAAGCCACCACCGGTCAAATCAGCATGATCAATTCGACCGAAATGATCCTGACCGCCACTCGCGGAACGCTGGAAGTCACCATGGGTGACGAAGTGAAGACGCTTGAGGCCGGCAATTCATATCGCATGGAAGTCGAGAGTGAAGATCCTCCGGCCATGCCCCAATCTCCTCACCCGACAGCTCGCAACCGTTTCCTTTGGATCGCGATTCCGGTAGTGGCTGCTGTGACCGGCGTCGTCATCTGGCGCGCTCTGGTTAGCCCGACTGCTCCTTAACTTTAGTTCGAAACATGGCAGATATTCCAGGGCGGCCGAATCGGCCGCCCTTTTTTATTTCATGGCCAATGACCGTTTTTTCTCCCCGCTCGCCGGGACTTAGCTGTAGCCGGATTGGGCATCAGGCTGGAATGCGCACCGGGGTCCATGAAAGCTTCTTGGTAAAATAGGGAAATGCGGTCCCCCGCAGCGCACTTGATTAAGGTATCCGCGCTCCTATGCTTCGTCACAGCCGCGTCCGGGAGTGTGTTCGCCGATACGATTTATCTGAAGAGTGGGCGAAAAATCAGCGCCACACGCGTCACGCAGGAAAACGGCGAGGTGAGTTACGAAACATCTGCCGGACGTCTGAGTTTCCCGCTTTCGATTGTCGACCACGTTACTCATGACGATTCCTCGCCTATTTCCACGGCGGGAACGCCTGGGGATCGCGCCGCAAATCTTCCCATGGCGCCGCCAGCCGTGATGTCAGCATTGCCCACGGACCCCGCGGCAAGCGCTGCCATTCGTGACGGCGTGATCAATACCGATCTGCTTTCCAAACTGGAATCTGAGGCATCGTCGAATCCCTCTGTATCGGCCCTAGCCCGCGTGGTGGCGGCGGAAAGCGCGGCTGCAAGGTTTGAAATCAGCGTGGGCGATTTCGAGCATGCTGTCGCTCATTACAATGTCGCGCTTCGATTCGATTCCGATAACATGGGCCTGCTGCTGGAAGCCGCGTACTTGCACTTGAAGCGCAGCGAATACACCGCCGCCTCGGACCTGCTGGACCATGCCCGCCGCATCGATCCCGATTCAGCCGAAGTAGCCAAATTATCCGGCTGGGCATATTACGGCCTGAATCGTGCCGCAGACGCCGTGACGCAATGGCGCCGTGCCATGGACCTGCAGCCAGACGACGAAACCAAACGCGCGCTCGAAAAAGCGGAGCGCGATGCCCGCGAAGAAGCCGAATACCACGAAGGCGAAACGACTCACTTTCGTTTGAAGTACAACGGCAACGCCGCTCCTGATCTTGCGCACGATGTCCTCAAAACGCTGGAAGCGCAATTCGATGAAATTTCTGCAACTCTGAATTACAGTCCGCCCGAGCCGATTGGCGTGATTTTGTACACGAATCAGGCATTCATGGACATTACGCGCGCGCCAAGCTGGTCCGGCGCGCTCAACGATGGCCGTATCCGTGTTCCGGTCTCAGGTCTAAGCAGCATGACGGACGAGCTGGCCCGCGTCCTCAAACATGAGCTTACGCACAGCTTTGTGGGCCAAAGAACCGGTGGTCGCTGCCCAGTCTGGCTGCAAGAGGGCCTTGCACAATTTATGGAAGGGAGACGCAGTGGGAATAATGCGCGCGCGCTCTCGGCCGCTTTCGAGCACCACATGGAGTTTTCGCTACTCTCCTACGAAAGTTCGTGGCTGAACCTGTCAAAGGATACGGCAGGCGTCGCTTATTCGTGGTCGCTCGCCGTTGTAGAGACGATAATGACTGAAAATGGTGTGGACGATATGGAGCGGATCCTCGAACGTATCGCAGGCGGCTCCTCCGCGGAAGACGCCATTCGCGCTGTGCTCCATGAGGACTATTCCGAGTTGATGCTTTCCACCACGCAATTCTTGCGTAGAGCTTACGAATAAAAATCTTCAAATTGCAATCAGAAATCGAGTCTGTAAAGTAGACTCCTAATCGATTGCACGAATCCGAAACATTTTTTCTTCTCGCTCACCAGATAGCTACTTCTGCCCCGCATTGAGGCGCGATATTTCGGTCAGCACTGACCAGTCGAGTTGGCTCTTGCCTTGCGCCTGCGCGGCCAGGCATTTGTCGCGAACGATGCTTGCGTAGGGCAGCGGAGCCTGGACCTCGGCAGCCGCGGCAAGGATCAGCGTAATGTCCTTTAGGCCGCCGTCAAGAGTGAAACCCGCGTTGTCAAAATTGCGTGAGCTGATCCTTTCCACGTACTCGGAAGTGGCGGGCATGAATTGCTTTAACATATTCGTGATAATCGAAGGGTTAACGCCGCGCTTTTCCGCGAACACATAGACCTGCCCGATCATTTCGATGATGCTGGCCACCATGAAATTTCCGACGAGCTTCATGCTCATGGCGACTGCGGGATCTTCGCCCATGGGAATGATTCGATCGGCATAGCTGTTTATCACTTGCCGGCTGCGCTCAATCGGCTCAGGCTTTCCTGCCAGAAATGTAAACAGCTTCCCGGCAGCAGCTGCGTCTGGGCGTCCTGCGACGGGCCCCGCGATGTAATGGCTTCCTTGCGCTTCGTGCAGAGCCGCCAACCGTGTGCTGAGGGCCGGCGAAATGGTGGTGGTGCCAATGTGGATGGAATCTGGACGCATACCCGCCAGAACGCCATCTTCGCCGGTCACCGTCTCGAGAACGGACGCATCGTCCATCAAATTTGTTACCACGATTTCGGCGCTTGCCACGGCTTCTCGCGGTGTGCGTGCGGCATGTGCGCCTGCGGACACAAAAGGTTCGGATTTACCGGAGGTGCGGTTGTAAACAGTGAGGGGAAAACCGTGTTTCTGAATATTGTCGGCAATCCCGGAACCCATGCGACCGAGCCCGATACACGCGACGCTTAAGGTGGTCATCGAGTTTCTCCCGTCTGGTTTCGGACGTGTGACGGCAAGCTTATACAATTTGGAAAGGTAAGTTCAAATCTTCGAGAGCAAACCCGCGAGCAGCGCGGCTCGCTCAGGCAACGCTCGAATCAGAATATTTTCGTTCGGGCTGTGCGCGCCTTCGCCCACTGCGCCGAGTCCATCGAGCGTGGGAACGCCCATCGCGGCCGTAAAATTTCCGTCCGAGCCGCCCCCGACGTAGGCTTCGCCAAGCGCGATGCCTATTTCTTTCGCCACCGTCAACGCTTTGGCATAGAGTGCCGCGGCGAATTTTCGCTCCATGGGTGGGCGATTAAATCCGCCACGAATTTCGAGCTTTGCGCCGCGCAGGATGGGACGCAGCGCGTGAAATTTGCGTTCGAGCGTATGCATGTCAGAGGCGCGAGTTGCGCGGACATCGATAGCCACTCGCGCGTGCTCCGGAATTACATTCGTGCGCGTCCCACCGTCGATCACTCCTGCGCTCACGGTAATTCCGCGACGAGGCTGATTCCAGCGCGACACGCGCGCAATTTGCATCGCGATTTCTTCGATGGCATTGATGCCATCTTCCGGATTCAGCCCTGCATGCGCCGCGCGGCCCTTGGCGATGATTTCAATTTCACCCAAACCTTTGCGCCCGGTTTTCACCCGGCCATCCAGCCCCAGCGCAGGCTCAAGAACCAACACTGCATCGCTGCGCCGCGCCTCGCGCTCGATCACTGCCTGTGAAGTGCCGCTGCCAATCTCTTCATCACTGGTCCACAAAAAGACGATTCGTTTTTCAGGCATGATGCCAGCTTCGGCCAGCGCATCGACAGCGAAGAGGGCAATCACCAACCCGCCTTTCATGTCGAAAGCGCCCGGCCCATAGGCGCGCCCTTTCGAGAATCGAAACGGCATCCGCGCAAGCGTCCCGGGTTCGTAGACCGTGTCCATGTGCCCAAGAACCAGCAATTGCCCCTTGCCGCGATTTCCGCGGAGATTCCATTCCGCGCGGATGTGGTTGCCCCGCTCGCGCTGGGGTAAAATTGTGACCTCAGCGCCTCGTCGCCGCCATTCGCGAGCAACAATCTTTCCAAAGCGATCCACTGCAGCCTTTTCCAGGCTGGGTGACTCCACGCACACAAACTCCCCCAATAGCTGCACCATTGCAGTTTCACGAAATCTCAGCCATTCGATCGGGGATAACTTGCCGTTGGATGCCTTCATCGCGGTGCTATGCTAACAACGCTTCAGACAAGGGGCAACGTCGTTTGCTGGCTGGCGCATTTCGCATATAATTCATGTCACCGTCGTCCGGCATTTTTATGTCAATGCGGACGCATATTGGGGAAATGAAATGATTCTTGACAGTGTAGGTATCCAAAAAATTCTGCCCCATCGCTATCCCTTTCTTCTTGTGGATACCGTAGTCGAAATTGAGCGCCTAAAGCGCATCGTTTCCTTGAAAAACGTGTCCATCAACGAGGGCTATTTTCAGGGCCATTTCCCGGGCAAACCGGTGATGCCAGGGGTTCTGATTATTGAGGGAATGGCGCAAACTGGGGGGCTGCTGTTGCTTTCGGAAATTGCGGAAAGAGATAAGAAGCTATTTTATCTGGCTGCCGTGGATGAGGCGCGATTCCGCCGCCCGGTTGTCCCCGGGGACCAACTGCGCATCGAAGTTACTGTGCTGAAATGGAAAAAAATATTCTGCAAGCTGCAAGCCGTGGCCACCGTGAACGGCGACATCGCCGCTGAGGCAGTTCTACGCTGCATGCTGGTCGATCGCGAGTCTGACCCCGCCGCAAGCGACGCTCCTGCCGACACAACGGTTGGTGTGCGCGATGAGTGAGGTCGATTCCCGCGCCATTGTTTCTCCGAGCGCACGTCTGGGACAAAATGTGCGCGTGGGCCCATTCGCTGTGGTGGGCGACGATGTCGAGCTTGGCGATGATTGTGTCCTTGAGGCTCATGCCGTGGTGCGGGGCCCTGCGCGCATCGGCCGCAAAAACGTTTTCGATTCGTTCTGTTCCGTGGGCGGCAATCCGCAGGACCTGAAATTTAGCGGAGAGCACACGGAAGTCGTCATTGGCGATGGCAATCGCTTCCGCGAATTCAGCACGGTGAGCCGAGGCACGACGGGCGGCGGCGGAGTTACGACGATCGGGAACGACAATCTTTTCATGGCCTATTCGCACGTGGCCCACGATTGCATCGTCGGCAATTCCACCGTTTTTGCAAACGGCGCGACGCTGGCCGGGCATGTGATAGTGGAAGATTACGTAAACGTCGGCGCATTTAGTCCCGTGCACCAGTTTTGCCGCGTGGGACGCTACGCGTACATCGGCGCGTGCACGGTAATCACACAAGACGTGCCGCCCTTTTCGCGCGTGGTTACCGAACGCGAAACGAAATGCTATGGCGTGAACAAGGTCGGCCTGGAACGGCGCGGATTTGACGGCGCGCGCCTGGAAGCCATTGAAAGCGCCTTTCGCTTGCTGCTGCGTTCCAAGCTCAACACTACGCAGGCCGTGGAACAAATTCGCGCGCAACTGAACGGTTCGGCCGATGTCCGTATACTCGTTGAATTTATCGAAGCGGCCCAGCGCGGCCTTCACAAGTGAATTCTTCTAATCCAATTATTTCTACGACTGCGCCGCACAATTCCGCCGGATGGGGATTGATTGCCGGTAACGGCCAGTTTCCGTTTCTCGTGCTGGAAGCCGCGCGGGAGCAGGGAATTGAAATGGCGGTGATCGCCATCAAGGAAGAAGCCTCGCCGGAACTCGAAAAAGTAGCAAAGCGCCTGCATTGGGTCAGCCTCGGAGAATTGTCACGCACGCTGGAATTGCTGCACGACGAAGGCGTTACGCACGCCGTGATGGCTGGGCAGGTGAAGCACAATAAAATTTTCAGTTCGATTCGCCCGGACTGGAAGCTGGCGAAACTTCTTTTCTCCCTGCCCCTGAAAAATACCGATTCGCTGATCGGGGCCGTAGCGCGCGTGCTGGAATCGGAAGGCGTTCAACTGGTGGATTCCACTTCGTTTCTGAAGCCGCTGATCCCCGCTCCGGGCGTGCTTACGCGCCGTGCGCCAGATGAGCACGAAGCGGCGGACATCGCCTACGGGATGGAAATTGCCAAACATATTGCGGGCCTCGATCTCGGACAGACGGTTGTGATTCGCGATCGAGCATGCGTAGCGGTCGAAGCCATGGAAGGGACGGATGAAGCCATCGAACGCGCCGCCCGCGTTGTGGACAACGGTTCGCTTGTGGTGGTGAAAGTGAGCAAACCAAGGCAGGACATGCGATTTGATGTACCCGTAATAGGCCCGAAAACCGTCGAAGTAATGAAGAGTTGCCGTGTGTCCGCGCTGGGGATGGACGCGGGCCGCACATTGCTGTTTGACCGTCCGCATGTAATAGAAGCCGCGGACGCTGCCGGTATCGCCATCGAGGCATTTCCGTTGGAAGCGTTCGGGGTAGTACCTCGCTCATCAAAACAGGGGAAGTCGTGAACTTGGGAATTCAACCAGATCAAAAAGTGCGCGTGGCGGTTGTCGGCGCAGGGGAATTTGGGCGAAATCATGCCCGCGTGTATCGCGAGCTTTCAGACGTGGAATTTGTCGGCATCGTTGATGCGCGAGCCGAGCACGGCGCGAAAATCGCCGCGGAATTCTCCACCACATTTATTCCTGATATCGAATCGCTTGCGGGCCGCGTGGATGCCGTTAGCGTCGCGGTGCCCACCGTGGATCATTCGCGCGTCGGCTGCCAATTGCTTGAACTCGGCATCGACGTGCTGGTCGAAAAGCCAATGGCCGCGTCGCTCGCGGAAGCCGACGCGCTGCTCTCCGCAGCTTCGCGGAACGGCCGCATTTTGCAAGTGGGCCATCTCGAGCGCTTCAATCCCGCGATCACAGCCGTGATGCCCGTGTTGAATCATCCGCTCTATTTCGAAGTGCACCGTCTCGGCGTGTTCACTCCGCGTAGCCTCGACATCGATGTGGTCTATGACGTAATGATTCATGACCTGGACATTCTGCTCGCGCTGGTCGATGCGCCCGTGGTGGATATCAAGGCCATTGGCATTCCTGTTCTCACTGACAAGGTGGATATCGCGCACGCGCGGCTCGATTTCGCAACCGGCGCAGTGGCCAATGTCACTGCCAGCCGCGTTTCCACCGAACGCGTGCGCAAGATGAGATTTTTTCAGCAGCACGAATATATTTCTGTGGATTTTACGCGTCAGGATGCGCTCCGCGTTCGCGTTGCCGAACCGGGTCCGCAGCCAAAGTTTGATTTTGCAGCACTCCCCGCCGAGCGCGAAGAGCCTCTTCGCGCGGAGCTGCGAGCGTTCATGCATTCCGTGCGCTCACGCAGTGTGCCCGCAGTTGATGGCGCTGCGGGCAGGCGCGCTTTGGCACTTGCGGACCAGGTAATGGCAGGCATCCTAGAGCATGCCCGTCGCGTCCAATTGGGAGCTTTTGCTGCCCCGCAGCCAACTCTATGATCCCAAGGATACTTGTTCCAAAAAATGCCCGGCCCATTGTGCTCGGACCTGATGACGCGCCCCCGAAGCGACTAAGCTCTGAGCTTGATACGCGCACGCTTGTCCCATCGGACTTACCGAAATTCGAGCTCGATCCGCGCTCCTCGATCCCTTCTTACTTCAAATTGGAAGTGCTCGGCTCCGCCGTTGTGGTTCCGCGCGACATGCCGAATACGCCGCTAGACGGCATAAGCAAAATGCCCAGCTATGTGCCGCTGACCATTCTGGACTCGCGGGTAGCTGTGCCCAAGGACGCGCACGCCGCCAAACTTGAGCCTAAGCAACTCGTTGCCATTCAGGATTTGCCCGACGTCCTGGATCCTGACGTTCTTACGACTGGCGAAGTGAATTTTATGGCGCGGCCGGTGGAGGAAAGCACTTCCGCCTGGAACGCCGTAGCTCGTTTTTCCTCCATCGCGCTGCACTTTGTGGTGATTCTGCTCATTTTGCTATCTCCGAAAATTTTTCCGGATCGAACACCCACGAACGCCGAAGTTGCGCGCAACGTCACCGATTTGTATATGCCGTCGGATCTCAACCGGTTGAATCGTCCACCGGCGCCGCCACAGCCAAAAACTCCGGTCATGAAAATTGATCCGCGCCTGCTGCGGCAACTGGCCCCTCCGCGCGCGATGGAGCAGCCCGCTCCGCAGGCTCCGGTGACGCCCGAACCTCCGCGTGAAAATCCAGCACCACAAAAGGCCGCGCCCTCGGCTCCCATGTCCCAGCCGCATCCCGCTGAGAGCCCGATACGTCCGCAAACGCCGCCTCCGGACATGACGCCGAGCCTGACTTTGCCGCGCTTCTCTCCCGGCAAAGCCTTGCAAGACTCCATGCATGAAGCCCTGAAGGGCGGAGGCACGGAGACCGAGACGTTTGGCGGCCCCACAGGCCGTCCCTCACCCGGAATGGGCGGCGGTGGCGGTGGTGGAGGACAGGGATATCTTGGCGGAGCAGTGGAAATGCTTACGCCGACCGAAGGCGTTGACTTTAATGCGTACATTGCCCGCGTCCTTGCCAGCGTGAAGCGCAATTGGTACTCCGTGATGCCCGAATCCGCACGACTGGGCGATCAGGGTAAAGTCGTCCTGCAATTTCGCATCATGAAGAATGGTGTGGTTCCGGATGCGGAGCCCGTCATGATGGGAAGCTCCGGCAAGGAGCCCCTGGACCGCGCGGCGGCCTCTTCCATCCGGGCCTCTACCCCCTTTGAACCTTTGCCCACTGCCTTCAACGGCCCCTATATCGAGCTTCGCTTCATATTCCTGTATAATATTCCCTTGAATTCTCAGACAGCTCAGTGAGGCCCTCCCACACACAAGTAGCGGGGTTCTTATTGCTGGGCTTGCTACTCTTGTTTTATCTGGTAATCCGGTACTGGAAGTACCTTTAATGAGCACCGCGCCAAAGCCAAAATCTGAGCCATCTGAATCTTCTTTCATCACCGGGCGCGACTCTCTTCCTCTTGTCGCCATTGTTGGGCCGACGGCATCCGGCAAATCCACGCTTGCGGTCGCGCTTGCACGCAAACTGGGCGGCGAAGTGGTGGCGTGCGATTCAACGCAAGTTTATCGCGGCTTCGATATTGGCACAGCCAAGCCCACGGCCGAGGAGCGCGGCGGCGTACCGCATCATTTGCTGGACGTGGTAGAGCCAACCTTCCCTTTTACAGCGGGAGAATATCGCGCACGAGCCGTTTCCGTTCTGGAAGACCTGCGCAACCGTTCGCGGCTGCCTATTTTGACGGTGGGCACGGGCCTCTATTTGCGCGCGCTGCTTGAAGGTTTGGCGGACGCTCCGGCGCGCTCGGAGGAATTGCGCGCGCGCCTCGAAGCCGGCGCGGATGCGCACAGCCTGCAATATTTGCATCGCGTGCTGCGGCGGCTCGATCCGGAAGCGGCGTTGCGCATCGGTTCGCGCGATCGCCCGAAAATGATTCGCGCAATTGAAGTGTGTTTGCTGACGGGGCGCACGCTTTCGGAAGTTCATCGCATGGGCCGCGCCCCCCTGGAAGGTTACCGCCCGATCAAGATTGGCCTGCAGCCTCCGCGCGCCGCGCTCTATGAACGCATTGAGCGTCGCGTCCACACGATGCTCGATCGCGGTTGGCTTGACGAAGTTGACGGCCTGGTGCGCAGCGGCGTGCCGAAAAATTCAAAGCCGTTCGATTTCATCGGATACAGCGAATTGCAAGCGCATATCGAAGGCACGGTCACACTTGCAGCTGCCAAGAAGGCGATTGCACAAGCTACGCGCCGTTACGCCAAGCGCCAACTCACCTGGTTCCGCAAAGAACCGCTGGTCCATTGGCTCCCCGGATTCGGCGACGATGCCGCAGTGATCGCAGCCGCCGAAAAATTAGTTTCCGGGCAAGCGCATTCCACCGCCGCCGCGTAGCGCGCAGGTCAGCTTGTGCCCAAGCGCCACCTCCCGCGGGCAGCACGACGCGCCTCCACGAAGGTAAAATTAGCGATCCATCTCCGCAATCCACGATAATCCGCGATTGCGGTCATAGCCCCATTCGTTCGTGCAACTGACGTCTGTGCCCGTGTACTGCAAGAGCATTCCTGATCCGTGACGACCGCGAACAGAGACAGAGCACTCCGTCTCTTTGAATTTTTAATTGGACGATGCAGAGATGGAATTCATCGCGCAGATTGCAAGCCCCGGACGCAGGCCACATTCCTGATGCTTTGCTTTCAGAGCAAAATGCAAAAAAAAACCAGCTTCCGAGAAGCAATTGACTGGGCTCCGCCCAGACAGGGGCGGAAGGAACTTGTCCTGAGCGAAGATAGTGCCGCGTGAGAATGCGGCAAGCTACGGCCCGAAGTCGTCAATGGTGCTTTGTAAAGCCCGTCGATAAGCATGGGTCCGAGGTAGCGGACAGGTCAGTGATGACGTCTGTTGGCAACAACAGCGATCTCGATTAGGAGAGTGCAAGGATTTCGCTCCTCGGGCCGCGTTCTCCGCACAAGGAGAAAACGATGGCGAAGAAACGAGAGAAGCGAGAGTGCAAAGCCGTTGTGCTGGAGCCCGATGCTGCCGGGATCGACATCGGAGCGGAAGAAATCTACGTAGCGGTTCCGCCGGACCGTGACGAAGAGTCCGTACGCATGTTCAGCAGCTTCACCTGTGATCTACATGCGCTGGCAGATTGGCTTCAGAAGTGCCAGATTCGCACGGTGGCGATGGAGTCCACGGGCGTGTATTGGATTCCGCTGTTTCAGATTCTCGAAGCACGAGGTTTGGAAGTCTATCTGGTCAACGCGCGCTACTTGAAAAGTGTTCCGGGCCGTAAGAGCGATGTCTCCGATTGTCAGTGGATTCAGTATCTACACTCGGTTGGATTGCTGCGAGCCAGCTTCCGCCCGGCCATGGACATCTGTGCGGTGCGGTCTCTCTGGAGGCATCGAAGTAAGTCTGCTGCAGATGGCGTCCGAGCACATCCTGCACATGCAGAAATCTCTCAGCCAGATGAACCTGCAGATTCACCACGTTCTGAGCGACCTGACCGGAGCCAGTGGGCAAGCGATTCTGGATGCGATCCTCGCCGGCGAGCGTAATCCTGTGTTGCTCGCGCAACTCTGCAACTGTCGTGTGAAGAGTCCGCGCGAAAAAGTAGCCAAAGCTCTGGAGGGCGATTACCGACCCGAGCATGTCTTCACGCTGAAGCAGTCACTGGATGGCTATCGTTATTACCAGAAGCTGATCGACGAACTGGATCGTGAAATCCAGCGCCTCATGCAGACTCTGCCCAGCGCCGTAGAAACCGAACAAGAAATTCCACGGCGGACCAAGCACTCTGCTTTTCAGCGTCAAGGCAACGATCCCGGTTTCGACCTTCGGGGCGAGCTGTATCGCATCGCGGGCGTCGATCTTACCGATATTCCCGGAGTCAGCGCGGTGACGGCGCAAGTCATCCTGACCGAAGTCGGTCCCGATCTTCATCGGTTTCGCAATGCCTCTGCGTTCGCATCCTGGCTCGGTCTGTGCCCGGAGAATCGCATAAGCGGCGGCAAGATTTTGTCCTGTAAAACACGCCGGGTAAAAAGCCGTGCTGCTCTTGCTCTTCGGCTAGGCGCCAACTCTCTGTGCCGTGCCAAGGGCTACTTCGGAGAATTTTTCCGGCGCATGCGCGCCAAGCTAGGAACCGCTCAAGCCATCACCGCAACGGCGCACAAGATCGCTCGTGTCCTGTACCACGTCTTGCTCACCAAAGAACCTTACGCTGAAACCGTCTTCCACAAGTGCGACGAGCACACCCGACGACGCGCTGAGAAAAGACTTCGCAAACACGCTGCTTTGCTTGGATTCCAACTCATCCCAGTAAATCCAGCAACTTAGCTTATGAGTTCCTTAGGAGTAGGCACCCGCGACGTGCTGGTCAATCAGGTGAGGAACTGAGTGCCAGGACTACGGCAGTATCATGAGCAAGGCCATGCGTGACGGCAAGTAGACCGAAAAGTCGAATGGTGCGTCCTTCGAGAGCCCGGTTAGGAGTATGGTCCCAGACTCTGTGTTCAAATCAGTGATGACGGCGCCCACCTACGGAGGTACGTCGATCTCGTTCAGGAGAGTACTCGATACTGCACAGTCTGGGCCGGCACGCATGGCACATCTATTTCAGTTGAGGGAGAGCCATGTCGAGAAGACGGAAGAACAACCGAACGACAGGTGCACCAGTATTGCACTGCTTGAACCCGCATGCTGCCGGTGTGGATGTAGGTGCGACAGAAATCTACATCGCCGTACCTGTGGACCGAGATCCACGACCGGTGCGTCGTTTTTCAACCTTCACGGAAGACCTACGTGCCGCTGCAGACTGGCTGAAAAGCTGCCACATCGAGACGGTAGCGATGGAATCGACAGGGGTTTATTGGATCCCATTTTTTCAGATCTTGGAGGCGCGAGGATTCCGTGTCTTCCTGGTCAACGCACGCCATGTTAAGAATGTGCCGGGGCGCAAATCGGATGTTTCCGACTGTCAATGGTTGCAGTATCTGCATGCGGTGGGTTTACTGCGTGGATCGTTCCGGCCAGAACAGGCGGTATGCACGGTACGGTCGATCCTCCGTCATCGGAATGATCTGGTGCAGATGGCGTCGAGTCATGTCCAACATATGCAGAAGGCACTGGATCAGATGAATCTGCAACTGCACCACGTGATCAGCGACATCACAGGCATGACAGGTGTGGCAATCCTGGAAGCGATCCTGGCGGGCGAGCGCAATCCGCATACGTTGGCTACACTACGTGACCGACGGATCAAAGCCAGTGCGGATATCATTGCAAAATCGCTGGTAGGAGACTACCGACACGAGCACCTGTTCACACTCCGCCAGTCGCTAGTGGCGTTTCGTCATTACCAAGAGTTGATCGGAGAATGCGACATAGAAATTGCTCAGTATCTGGAGGCGTTCGAATCTAAAGTGGATCTGCCCGAAGGTCCGCTGGCGAAATCACAAGAGGAGCAAAAACCAAACAGTGACCCGCCCCATTTCGATCTGCGCGGCCATCTACATCGCATCTTCGGAGTGGACCTGCCACGAGTTCCAGGGATAAACATTCTCACCGCGCAAACCCTCTTAACGGAGGTCGGTCCGGACTTCTCGCACTTTGCCCAGGGGCCGGCATTCACATCATGGCTCGGATTGTGTCCAGACAACCGGATCAGCGGTGGGAAAGTGCTGTCGGTCAAAACACGCAAAGTCAAGAATCGCGCCGCCACAGCACTTCGTATGGCAGCTCTATCTCTCCATCATAGCCAATCTTATCTCGGGCACTTCTATCGCCGGATGCGAGCCAAATTGGGCGCTCCCAAAGCGATTACAGCCACGGCGCATAAACTGGCGCGTATCATCTATCACATGGTGACCGAAGGCCAGGAATACCATGAGACCATCTGCGCACAAAACGAAATGCAACATCGCCAACGTCTGGAGGCTAGGCTCCGCAAACAGGCCCGAGAGCTTGGCCTCCAACTCATTGCCGCATCATAGAGCACAAGAAGTTCCTCAGGAGACGACTTTTCAGGAGTTGGCTCGCCTAGACCCATGGAGCCCGGGTTCACGGATAAAACTGCGGGTAAGTCGCTTTGTGAGGGAACGAAAATCCCGTCTATAATTTTCCCAGTTCGTCTTTCAGCATCTTCGCCAGCGGGTAAATTGTTTTGGCGCTGAATTCAAATTGGCAGCCGGCCGCCAAAAACAATTCCGGCAGCGAACGCGAACCGCCCAGCGCCAGCGACTTCTTGTAGTCGCCCAGCGCCCTAGCTTTGCTCTGTTTGGAATTTGCCCAAACCTGCAAGGCGCCGAGCCCTGCGATGCCGTATTCAATGTAGTAGAACGGATGGATGAAAATGTGCAGTTGCCGGTGCCACAAATTCGCGCGCTCATTTTCAAGTCCGCTCCAATCCACGTCCCCGCCAAAGCGGTCCATCAATCCCAGCCACGCCTTGCGGCGTTCCTCCCGCGAATGGTCGGGATGCGTATAAATCCAGTGTTGGAAGGCGTCCACCGTTGCAACCCATGGAAAACCGTCGACCAGACCTTCCAGACGCACCCGGCGCGCGCGTTTGGAATCATCGGTGGAATAACATTCTTCGATGAATTCATTCCCCAAAAACTCCATGCTCATCGAAGCCACTTCGCAAAATTCGATGGGCGCACTGCGATACGCGTAAAGGTCTTCGTCGCGCGTCGCCAGCGCATGAAACGCATGTCCCGACTCGTGGAAAATCGTCTCCATGTCCCGCTGCAACCCCACCGCGTTCATGAAAATGAACGGCAACCGCGACTCCGCCAGCGTGGATTGATACCCGCCCGGTGCTTTCCCCTTGCGATTATCTAAGTCGAGCAGGTTCAAGTCTTGCATTTGCCGGAAACCGCCAGCCAGCTCGGTATCGAGGCGGTTAAAAATCTTCTGCGTGTGCGACACCATCTCCTCTATTTGCACAAACGGCTTCAACGGCGGCCGGTTCAATGGATCCACGCTCAAATCCCATGGCCGCAGCATTTCCAGTTTCAGTTGGGCGCTGCGCTGCGCCTGCAATTCACGCGCAATCGGAACGATGGCTGTTTCAACCGCGTCGTGAAATTTCACACAATCCTCCGGCGTGTAATCAAAACGTCCTAGCCGGCGAAAAGCATAATCCCTGTAATTTCCGAAACCCGCGTTCTCGGCAATTTGTGAGCGCAGCTTGATTTGCTGGTCAAAAACGTCGTCGAACTTGTCCGCTTCCTGCAAACGCCGCTGCGCAACAAGTTCCCAAGCCTCCCGCCGCAGGGGTCGGTCGATTTCTTCAAGGTATGGTCCCATTTGCACGAGTGTTTTTTCTTCGCCCCGAAACTTTACTGTGAGCGAACCACTCAACTTTTGATATTGCTGCGATAGCTTTGCCTCCTCAGTCTCGAGTGGAATGTTCTCCTGCCGAAACAAGGCGACGCGGTTTTTAACATCGCGGTCGAAAACGTTGAACCGTTCCGTCGGCAATTGCTCACGCAACGGAGTCGCCGCATACATCTTTTCCAGCGCAAATTGCCGTGACTTCAGTTGCGGCTCGATATTTTCGACAAAGTGCAAGTATGCCTTTTCCGCATTGGCGTTGTCCGTATGGCAGGTCATTGCAATGTAACGGCATGATGCCTCCTCATCCAGCGCGGCGCTCAGTTCGCTCCAGTCCAGCAGCCATGATTGGAGTTGAGGGGCAGTTTCCAGTTGTGGCATGCGTTGTTCCAATTGGGCAAATAGCGGCTCAATTTGCGCCCATTCGTCGAGATTGGCATTCTGAGGCACGAACTTCCTCGGTTTGGCAACGGGCAACTTCCCAAAGGGCAGTAAATTCATGTTCCCTTCCGCACCTATTCGCAAATATCCCGATGAATCCGCTGTCAATCAAACCGCAGTTCACGCATCCTTGGGGATTGTACTCCCAACTCCTGATAAACGGGGCGGTCTCAATGGGTCAGTGCAACACTTTCACAAGGTCCTGTTTGAGCAATCTAGGAAGGTAATTTCGTTCGCAGACATCAAATCAAACGAAACAAAAGCCTTGATTAGGTCCTGATTGAGTCCTGCCGTACAGATCGATTTACTTCGGGAAGTATCGCTGGATCAATCGATTGGATGGTGTTGCATCGACCGGTTGAGCTGGCAGGCGGTCTCGGAAACTGGGAATCTGAGCTTCCAAGGACCGGAGTGGAAGGTGACCTCTCAATTTTGAGGACGATGCGCGTGTTGCCTGAACTTTAGGACGTGTGCGCTGCCCGAACTATTTTTGCGGTGGTGATGGCTTGGCCTACGTGACGTTGCGTGTGATCGGCAACGTGGACCAGCAGCCCGCCGACCGACGTGGGAAGTTGATTGCGGCCAACCGTGCGTGCCTCTTCCAGGTTCACTGCAGCAAGTGCACGGATGCGCCGCAGACTGCGCTCGAAAGCCACATACAGTTCCGCGAAAATCTGCTTTCCGCTCATCACCGAATCGATTTCCGATTTCATGGCTGCAATCTGTTCGGGGGTGAGGGATGATCCTTCCGCGTAAGTGAGAAGCCGGTCCATGCTGCCGCCAATATGTTTCAGCTGGAAGGCAACCGGAGGGATTTCCGAAACTCGCGCGTTCAATTCGGCATCACTCAGATCGCCGCACCATTTGTCGATGTCTTCGCGCGCCAATTCCAATGCGTGAACCACCGCGCGAGGAACGGCAGGTAAATCGGTCAGAGTGCCGCGTAGCCACGGTTCCGGTTGGTCGCTCGGAGTCATAAGAGGTCCCATCGCGACGAAAATCGCGTTCCGCAAAAATGTTTCTGCGAACGCTGCTTACAACAACTTTGTTTTGCTTAACGGCAATTCTCGCACGCGTTTTCCTGTTGCGGCAAAAATGGCGTTGCACAACGCGGGAATGAATGGCGGAACGCCTGGCTCGCCGATTCCCGCGGGAGGCGCGTCGCTCTCCACGAGATGCACGTTCGTCTGGAGAGGCGCTTCGCGCATGCGGGCCACGGGATACGAATCGAAGTTCGTCTGATTCACGGCGCCGTTGGTGGTTGTAATTTCGCCGCTGAGCGCGATGCTCGTGCCAAACACTGCGGCGCCTTCAAACTGCGAACGCGCCGCTTCCGGATTTGTAATGAGCCCGGCATCCACCACGGTCTGCACGCGCGGGATGTGAATTTTTCCATCGTCACTAACTTCGACTTCGACCACGTTCGCCACATAGGTCAGAAAACTGCGGTGAACGGCGATGCCCATGCCGGAGCCCTTGCCGAATTTCTTCTTTCCATATCCCGATTTGTCCACTGCAATTTCCAGAACTTTTCGCAGACGCGCCGTATCGTTCGGATAGAGATCGTAGTTGCCACCGTAATTCGGATTCTTCACGTTGGTCATATCAACGACGCGCGCCGGCCCGATCAAGTCAAACATATAGTCAACAGGATCGCGGCCCGCGGCGTGCGCCAGTTCATCGGCAAATGTTTGAACTCCGAACGCGTGATAAATATTGCAAACCGAGCGCAGCCAGCCGATGCGGATCTGCGCATTGGCAGGGCCATTTTCCACGCGCAAATTTGGAACGTTGAAAGGCACGTCGGTTAATCCCATGGCCAGCTCGAAATCCGCGCCGTAGGTCGACTTTGGATCGTTCATGGAAAGAATCGGAGGAAACGCGGAGCGCTGCAGCCACGCCGTTGGGTTTCCTTTGGCATCGACCGCAGCTTTCAAATACATCGCTGCGACGCTGTGATAGAAATCGAACTGAATATCGTCTTCGCGCGTCCACACGACTTTCACCGGACGTCCAACTTTTTTCGAGAGTATCGCGGCTTCCGCAACGTAATCGGGCTTCGATTTGCGCCCAAATCCGCCACCCAACAGCGTCACGTGGCAGATCACGTTTTCCTTGGAGATCCCCACAGCCTTTGCAACAGTTTCCTGCACGGCTTGCGGATTCTGCGTCGGCGCCCAGGCGATCACTTTGCCGTCGCGATAATCTGCCACAGCAACGAGGGGCTCCATCGCGGCGTGCGCCAGGTGCGGCACGTAATATTCCGCGTCGATGATCTTGCCGCCCTTCGCGAATGCGCCATCGACGTCTCCGTGATTGCGCACCACTTTCGCGGAGTTGCGCGCGGTTTCCTGCAACTGTTTTTTATATGTGTCCGAGTTGTAGCTGGCGTTCGGTCCGTTGTCCCATTCAATTTGCAAATTCTTGCGGCCTTGAAACGCGGCCCAGGTGTTTGTCGCAATCACCGCAACGCCGCCCAGCGGTTGAAATCCCCACGGACCCTCGAACGGCTCGATGGCAACCGTTTGCCCCACTCCCGGAACTTTCAGCGCCGCTTTATTGTCGACCGATTTCACTTTGCCGCCGAGAACCGGAGGACGTTGGATGGATGCGTACACCATGCCTTCCATCTGCGCGTCCATTCCGTAAACTGCTTTTCCCGTGACAACATCGGCGAGGTCATAGCTCGGCGATCCTTTGCCAACGTAGCGCCACGCGCTCTTGGGTTTGTATTTCAGGTCAGCCACTTTAGGCACCGGCAATTTTGCAGCCGCTGCGGCGAGTTCGCCGTAGCCCAACTTGCGTTTCGTTGGGTGTATGAACGATCGGTATGAAGATCGGCGGCGCACTCGGAGGTCGGCACGCTCCATTTATTCGCTGCGGCCTGTGTGAGCATCATGCGCGCGGTCGCTCCGGCCTGGCGCATCGGTTCATAGAATTCTCGAATCGAGTGCGAGCCGTCCGTGTTTTGCGAGCCGTAGCGTTCATCGCCGATAGCCTGCTCGAGCTTCACGCGCTTCCAGTCCGCATCGAGTTCATCCGCCAGAATCATTGGCACGGAGGTGCGGCTGGTGGTGCCCATTTCGGAGCGGTGCGCGATGATGTAAACCGTTCCGTCCGTATCGATGCCCACGTACATGCTGGGGTTGAACACGGCGTGATCGACTTTTTCGCTTCCCGGCAATCCTGCGGCGCGCAGCGATTCGGGAAGCAGAGGCACGCACAACACGAATGCTCCGGCCGAGGCCACGCCTTTCAAAAATCCGCGCCTGCTTACGTTCTGAATTCCGCTCATGCCAGCTCCTTTGCCGCGGTTTTGATCGCGGCGCGCACGCGCTGGTAGGTTCCGCAGCGGCAAATATTTCCGGACATCGCGGCGTCGATATCCGCGTCAGTGGGATTCTTTGTGGTTTTCAATAGGGAAGAGGCCTGCATCATCTGCCCCGGCTGGCAATAGCCACATTGCGGCACATTGATCTGCATCCAGGCTTTTTGCACCGGATGCATTCCATTTGCGCCCAATCCTTCGATCGTCGTGATCTCCACGCCCTCGACCGAAGACATCGGCGTCATGCAGGCGCGCACTGCCTTGCCGTCCTTGTGCACCGTGCAAGCGCCGCACAGCGACATTCCGCAGCCGAATTTCGTGCCCGTCAATCGCAGCTCATCCCGCAAGTACCATAGCAGCGGCATGGACGGATCTCCGTCAAAGGAGCGCTCCATTCCATTTACTTTTAGTTTGACCATTGCCAGCCCTCGTTTCGGAGATTGTTCGGATACCAAAATTTTCTTAAGTGTGAATTTTGATTATGCTCTAGATGCGTTTTGGCACGCAAGGCTAGTCCCGTGCTCGATGTGTGTCAATTTGAGTTGCACACGCAAAAAATTAGCCCGCCCAAAAATCGGGCGGGCACTACGAAAACAAAGGCTCCGCGGTTTCGTAGAGGACTTTTCGTTTCGCGTTTTTCGGGACAGAGAGGGCGAATGACATACCAAAAAAGGCACTACCCGAGATTCCGATTGTTTTGACAGATTCAACCGCTATCTTTAGACTTGGATATATGGAAATTCGATTAAAGCCTGAAACAGAATCGCGCTTGATGGAGTTGGCTGCCAGAAGTGGCCGAGCGACGGAAGACCTCATCGAGGACGCCGTGTCGGGATATTTTGGAGAGTTACAAGAGTTGCGCGGAGTTCTGGATCATCGGTATGACGAAATTAAGGATGGCAATGTAACGCCCCTGGATGGAGAAGCTTTCTTTGAGAAATTGCGTCTTCGTGAAGATGA
Organism: uncultured Acidobacteriota bacterium; assembly: GCA_963786215.1. Taxonomy (GTDB): domain Bacteria; phylum Acidobacteriota; class Terriglobia; order Acidiferrales; family UBA7541; genus Palsa-360. The sequence goes on along the minus strand of CAWAYK010000015.1, from coordinate 307,211 downwards.
CCTCCTTCGGAAGAACTCTTCAAAATGACAGCTAGCCAGGGTTTTGAACTCCACCCTGAAGCAGGTCAGGATATTGTAGATATTTGGGAATACATTGCTCAGGATAGTCCGCTTTCCGCCAAACGCGTTCGCGAAGAAATTTTAGATGCCATTCGCAAGCTAGTAGATTTTCCTGAACAAGGTCACGTTCGGCCAGACCTTACTTCGCGTCCGCTTCGTTTTCAAGTTGTTCGCGATTTTCTCATCGCGTATGCGCCCGGTGAAAAGCCGATTCTTGTGATTGCCGTAGTCCATGGTCGTCGCAGCCCACGAGTCATGGCGGCAATTCTTCGCGGGAGAAAGTAGTGGATAGTTAGTTTACAGCGAATAGCCGGCTCCGCCCTGTCCTCGGGTGTATAATGTTCCCGTGAAACATCACCAAACATCAACTTTCCTTCGATCTACGTATTCCCGCTTTGCCAACGCATAATGAAAACCACACGTCTGACAGAAAGCCACGAGCGCGTTTTCCTGGTAGGCGTGGGGCTGAAGCGTGCTGCGCATGTTCCGGGAATTGATGCGGGAGATGCGGAACGCGCGTCGCTCGAAGAGTTGGCGGAACTGGCTCGCAGCGCAGGCGCGCAAGTGGCGGGCAGTATTTTCCAGATGCGCGACAAAATTGATCCCGCAACCATGATTGGCCGCGGCAAGATTGAAGAACTAAAAATCGAAGCGAACCTGCACCACGCACCGCTCATTATTTTTGACCGCAACCTTTCGCCCACACAATTGCGCAACCTGGAAAAGGGCACGGAATGCCGGGTGATCGATCGTACGCAGCTTATTCTGGATATTTTTGCGCGCCACGCACGCAGCCGCGAAGGCCAGCTGCAAGTGGAACTCGCGCAACTGAATTATTCTTTGCCGCGCTTAGCAGGCAGCTCAAAAGAACTCTCGCGGCAAGCGGGCGGAATCGGGACGCGCGGTCCTGGCGAACAGAAACTGGAAACCGACCGGCGCCGCATCCGCGACCGCATCAGCAGGATTACCAAGGCCATCGAAGCGGTGCGCAAGCAGCGTTCGTTGCGGCGCGAAACTCGCCAGGCCGTTCCCCTGGGAACCGTTGCGCTCGTGGGTTACACAAATGCAGGAAAGTCCACGCTATTTAATGCGCTGAGCAAAGCTGGCGTGCTCGTTTCGTCAAAGATGTTTGCCACTCTCGATCCGACTGTGCGCGCCGTGCGTCTTCCATCGAATCGCCGCGTGCTGCTCTCAGACACGGTGGGATTTATTCGCGATTTACCTCCGGGATTGATCGCCGCGTTTCGCGCCACGCTCGAGGAGGTGCAGGAGTCGGCGCTGCTTCTCCTTGTCACGGATATTTCCAACCCTCACCATACCGAGCAAGACGAAGAAGTTGAAAAGATTTTAAAAGGCCTGGGCGTTGGCGATCGGCCGCGCCTGCACGTTCTCAATAAAATTGACCGGCTCACTCTGGAAGATGCCGCAGCCGCAAATGGGAATCGTCACTCCGCGCGAGTATCCGGGCTAACGGGACAGGGTCTCGAAGCTCTCCTCAAACGCATCGATGAGGAACTTCCCATCGATCCCTTGCTCCATTTGCACTTCACGCTTCCACTTTCCGATGGGAGAGCAATTGCTCTTGTCCATGCTTTGGGCCGCGTGCTCCACTCCGAAGTGCAAGATGCCACCATGGCCTTTGAAGCGGAAATCCCTGAATCCGTGGCTCGCCAGTTGAAAATCGGGCCGGAGCCCGTTCTTGCCTGATCCAGTTTGGCGTTTCCTTTAAGAAAAATTGCGTTGGAATTGGCGCGCCGATGTTTGCAGGAAGCCCTCGAGAATCAGAGAAATGTGCGGATTAACTGCATCAAAAATCAAGATTTTAATTGTTAAAAAGCGAATCGAAAGCAAAGCTGGCAGTGGAAAAGTCTGTGGAAATCGGCCTGTCACCCGCGAAGCAAGATAAGAGATTTATACACGACGAATAGGCTCAGTTCTTGCGGCCAAGTGTAACGTCTGCAGTATAAGGTAGTTACAGGCATATGTGTCGTTTTTCTTGGCAATTGGCCCATTTTGACATCCATTGTTTGTAAGCTCATGATTTGCACAGTCTTGCGGCTAACTGTTTCCAATAGGTATACATTTTTCGCGGTCCTCGCTCGCCAATTCCGCAACAGAAAATGCGCCCTGATATCCTGCCGCTGACCAGTCGTTGACTGCCCGAGCGTGTGCGTCTATAGTGGTTTACGCCTCGCGACTAGGCGGGTACATTTAAAGAGGAGCAGGGAGCCCGCCGGGTGAGTCATGAACCTGCCAAACAGCCTAACCCTATTACGCATCTTCTTTATCCCTGTGCTGGTCGTCGTCCTTTTGACCCGTGAGCCAAACATTGATTTTTTAGGCGTAGTTACCATTAATTTTGCCGAATGGGGCGTACTGATTCTTTTGGCTGCGGCAGCAACGGATTGGGCGGATGGTTATTATGCGCGCCGCCGCAGCGAAGTAACCACATTGGGTATTCTGCTCGATCCCATCGCCGATAAACTTCTGATGTCCGCCGCATTTATCTCGCTGGTGGAAATGCACCTCGTTCACGGCTGGATGGCGGTCATCATTATCGGGCGTGAAATTGTGGTATTGGGCTTGCGCAATATTGCTTCCGCTGAAGGGTTCACGATTCCAGCGTCCGCACTCGGAAAAACAAAGATGGTTTTGCAGGTGATCGCAGTTTGCGCGGTGATCCTTGCGGCAAAACATCCAATAATCCGGCCGCTGGGAGTTCTGCTGTTATGGCTGGTGGTGGGAAGCGCCGTGGTTTCAGCCTTTCAATATTTCCAGAAGTTCTGGGGCCGTGTGGACGACAGCGTAAAGCAGCGGCGCCATCTACGAATTCTCGAACGGCGCAAGAGCGCTCAGGATGTCCCGACTATCCAGTGACGATTGGCAGGCATTGGCGGAAATCGCCCATTGCTCGATTTCCAGTGCCGTTATTAAAAAATCCTTACCCGACCTTCCGCCATTTTCGCCTTCGCTTTCCAAACCTGGAGGCGCATTTGTAAGCCTATACAGCCAGGGCGAACTGCGCGGGTGCGTGGGGCAAGTTGAAAATCCCGGGCCGCTTGCGGACGTGGTCGCGCAATCTGCAATCAGCGCCGCGCTTTACGACACACGCTTTTCTCCAATTACCGCCGATGAAATTGCCGAACTGAAAGTTGAAATCTCTATCCTGAGTGTTCCGGAACGCATTTCGCCCGAAGCCATTGTAGTGGGCCAGCATGGGCTTTTGGTAATGCGCGAGCGTTTCAAGGGCCTGCTGCTTCCGCAGGTAGCCGCGGAGCGGAAGTGGTCTGCACAACGATTTCTGGAGGAAACCTGCCTCAAGGCGGGCCTGCCCCGGGATGCCTGGAGCGATCGTGCAACGAAGGTGTTTGGATTTACGGCGGAAGTTTATTCTGAAAAAGAAGCGGAGCCTGTTCGCGAATCATAAGATTGTCGAGGCCTATGTAGCGTTTCTAAAGCATAGCTGAATTCGGGTAGCAATTTAGCAGAGGTAGAAATAAAAAAGGTCTGACCCGAAGTTTGGATCAGACCTTTTTTTTGCAAGTATCGAATAACTGAAACCTTCTGGCTTGAATTATTCCAGTTCCACATAGTCTCCGGAATAAATTCCCCTGCGTGAATCCGTAAGAAGAACTGTGGATGCATTCGGGCCCGTTCGCAGCACGATTCCTTCGCCCACGATTTCGCGCGGAATATTATCCCATTCATATGCGACGGGAGTACTTCCGAACCCGAGTATTTTGAACGCCGTATCTTTTTCCTGATAAACGGCTTCGTTCCTGGAACCTTGATATCGAAACACTCGGAAATAGTCCCCGATTTTTACGCCCTGATCGCTTCCGAGGTTTACGTACACGATATTGCCCGCCGAATTCAATGCATTGTAATCTTTGGACGTCACCACCATGGCTATCTTTTTGCTTGAAGGCGCGGCATAGAGGTCCAGCTTAATGTCGTGGAATTGGGGAGCCGGACGCGCGACGAACGGTTGAATCGTATCGCCCCTCTGGATCGCATCACAACCCAATGCAATTTCCGCCGTAGAAGTTTTGGCATCCACATGGACGACTCGCAAGCGTCCAATATCGGCATAGCGTGTGCCCATGGCCTTGGTCAGCATATTTTGATACTTGAACCATACAGTTTGGGACATTGGATCCGAGATGGGTCGAATCACATCGAACAGGTCGCCAACTTTTACCCCTTGTTCGGCGCCCGCATTGATGTAGGTCGTATCGCCGGGCGAAAAGGTAACCTTATAGCTGGAATCCTCGCCGGAAATGACATAGAGCTTATCTGAAACCGGTTTGTCCGTTATGACGCCTGAGCAGTACAAATTCTTTTGAGTAGGGGTATTCGGGCTGGGCCGCTGGGCCATGGCAAGGCCCGAAGCTGAAAGTGCTAGGCCAATGCTAAGTGCTATATTTAGAATGCGATAGCTAGTATTTTTGTGCATGGAGACTGCTCCTTACTTTCGCGCCTTAAGATATCCCCGCACCCGGTTAATCCTGCTCATTCAAGCTAGCATTCGGTCCCTGGGGGGTCAAGAAAACGTGGAGGGACACTTTACACATTTGTCACCCACGTGATAGAAGCCTAAAGCTTAGCTACAGGTGGCGGAGGAGAATTGAAGCATCTCTTTGGCAAGGATCGGGTGTGTGGTGTTATCGCTGCGGCAACTTCGCGAGAAATGATCGCGCAGGTTCGCGCGGGGTTGCGTACAACGAGGACTCTGGAGTTGCGGCTGGATTATCTTCGCACCACAAAAGAACGTCAGGCGTTTCTATCCTGGGTGAAGGGTAAACGTCCTCGAGCCGTCCTCATTGCCACCTGCCGAAGGAAAGAGGGTGGCGGGTTATTTCAAGGCAGCAGAGAAGAACAGATCGAGATCCTAAGCCAGGCCACACTCTCCGGCGTCGATTGGTGCGATGTAGAAATTGAGACGGCGAAGCACATGGCGCGAGGAGAGCTCAAGCGCAGTCTTTCTCCAGCTCGAGTGATGGTCTCGCATCATGATTTCCGCAAAACCCCGAAAAATCTTGCGGAAATCGCTCGGCGGCTTCATGACGCAGGGGGCGAAGCGATCAAAATTGCGGCGCACTGCCGCTCCGTTTCAGACAGTATGCGAGTGTGCGAATTGGCGCGGGAACGTCGCGACGTCGTCGCCGTGCCAATGGGCGAGATCGGCCTGGCCGGACGTGTGCTGTCCCTGCGCATGGGAAGCGCCCTGGCGTATGCGGCGGTGGAGCAGGCCACCGCGCCGGGTCAGCTCTCATTGAATACGATGATCGAGCTTTACCGCGCCGAGAATATTACGGCCCGAACGCGCGTGTACGGCGTGATCGGCAATCCGATTGGGCACTCGCTCTCGCCCCTCTTGCACAACACGGCATTTCGGGCGCGCAAATTTGACGCGGTATTTGTTCCATTTCTGGTGCGGGATTTGCGGGAATTTCTGGGTTCGCTCAAGCGGCTGGGAGTTGCGGGTCTTGCCGTCACGATTCCACATAAGGAAAAAATAATTCGATTCCTGGATGATTGCGATCCGCTGGCGGCGCGCATCGGCGCGGTCAACACCGTGGTAGTACGTGGCGGTGGTCGATTGTACGGGTACAATACAGACTACGTTGGAGTGCTGCGCAGCCTGGAAAGACGAATGACCCTGGCGGGGAGCCGCGTTCTGCTATTTGGCGCAGGAGGAGCGGCGCGGGCTGCCGCTTTCGCGTTGGCGCAGGCAGGATCGATCGTGTGCCTTTGCGCGCGCCGTCCGGAGCGCGCGCATGCGCTGGCAAACGCTGTGGGAGGGCAGGCGGTGGCGCGCACCGCCCTGAAGCGCGAATATTTTGACGCGATTGTGAATTGCACGCCCGTCGGGATGCATCCGAAAGGCGGCTCGCCGCTGCAGCGACGCGGAATTGAATTGCCGGGTGGTCATGGACATGGTCTACCGTCCGCGGGAGACGGAATTACTGCAGCTGGCGCGGCGCAAGGGATTGAAACCATTTCCGGAGCTGGAAATGTTTCTCGCACAGGGCTTCGCGCAATACGAAATCTGGACCGGCGAGCGTGCACCGGAAAGCGCCATGCGGCGACGTGGTGGTATAGACGCTGGACCGGGAAGAAAAATCCAGAGGGCGCCGCTCATGATGGGCTGCGAGGACCGGGACATCGCCTAGGAATTTATGATCCAGCCTGACTTCAAATCGTTCTGCAAACTGGCGCGAGCAGGGAAATCTCGTACCGGTGTACGACACGTTTACGGCGGATACCCTCACGCCGGTTTCCGCCTACCTGCGGTTGGCGCAGAACGCACGCTACGCCTGCCTGCTGGAAAGCGTCGAGGGCGGCGAAAAAATCGCGCGATACACATTTGTGGGCGCGAACCCGAGCGAGGTGTTTCGCTACGTGAATGGCGCGTGCGTGCTTGAAAGCGAGAGCCGCACATCGTGGGTGCAGGAAAATCCGCTCGACTATCTGCGCAATCGCGTGCAGCGCTATCGTCCGGTGCGCGTTCCGGGACTTCCGCCGCTGGTTGCGGGTGCTATCGGCTATTTTGCATATGACATGGTGCGGCTGATCGAACGCATTCCGGACGACACGCGCGATGATGTGGGCATGGACGACGCGGTGATGATGTTTTTTCTGGGCCTCGTCGTGTTCGATCACGTGCGGCACCGCGTCTGGATTGTGCGCAACGTGTTCACCGATGGAGAAGGCAGCCTGCGCGCGAAATACAATCAGGCCGTGCGCGAAATTCAGCGCCACGCGACGGCGGTCTGGATGTGGCGGTGGCCTCGGAACGTCCGAAGCGCAGAAAGCCGCGGCCATTCAAGGTTACCTCCAACTTCTCGCGTGCAAAATTTCTTGCCGCCGTGGACAAGTCCAAGGAATACATTCGCGCCGGCGACATTTTTCAGGTGGCCATGAGCCAGCGCTTTGCTGCCAAAACAGATGCCGATCCGTTTGAGATTTACCGTTCGCTGCGCGTCGTGAATCCCTCGCCCTACATGTATTTTCTGAAGCTGAACGATCTGGCCGTCGTCGGCAGTTCTCCTGAAATGCTCGTAAAAGTACAGGGCCGCGATGCGTTCTACCGGCCGATTGCCGGAACTCGCGCGCGCGGCGTGAATGAACAGGAAGATGCAGCCCTTGAAGCGGAATTGGCTGCTGATCCGAAAGAACAGGCCGAGCACATCATGCTCGTCGATCTGGGACGCAACGACCTCGGGCGCGTTTCAGAATACGGTTCGGTGACGGTTGAGAAGCTGATGTTCGTGGAGCGCTACTCGCACGTGATGCACCTCGTGTCGAGCCTGCGCGGAAAATTGCGCGAAGATGTGGATTGCTTCGATGCGCTGGCGGCCTGTTTTCCGGGAGGCACGCTTTCCGGCGCGCCGAAAGTCCGTGCCATGGAAATCATCGACGAACTCGAGCCCACCCGCCGCGGCATCTATGCCGGAGCGATCCTGTATCTCGATTTTTCCGGCAATCTCGATTCCTGCATCGCCATACGCACCATGGTCGTCAAAAAGGGCGTGGCCTACGTGCAGGCGGGCGCTGGCCTGGTGGCGGACTCCGTCCCCGAAAAGGAATACACGGAGACCGTGAACAAAGCGCGCGCCCTACTCACCGCGCTGGAAATTGCGCATCGCGGACTCGACCCCGCGCCGGGTGGCTTCCCAGTTGAAATAGCGTAAGAGATAACCTACAGCTCACTCACTATTATTAGCCTCCGAGCGCGCTGGGATGTGATTGGATGGTGATTTGTGCTTCAGGATTCCGCCTCCGAATCCCGTGCTGGACTCCGCGCCTACATCATCGTCTCGATCGTGGCATTTCTGGTCGTTGGCCTGTACGTCGGGTGGATTTTTTATTCGCGATGGGCGACGAATCAGCGCTATTGCGGAAAAGGCTGCGGAAAAAGCGCGCACACAGAATCAGAAGACCTACGAAATGATGGGCGGCGATCGCTTCGAAATTCTCGTTTATGTTGCGAATCCCACGGTCATTCGGGCCGGTGAGAAGAGTTCGCTGTGCTACAGCGTATCCAACGCAAAAGACGTAAAGATCGAACCGAAACCGAAGAGCCTGTCTGGCCGGCTTACAGCCGCTGCGTCAATGTCACTCCGCGCCAAACCACGAAGTACACCCTCACGATTGGCGATGGCGCAGGCCACACAAAGACCGAAGTGGTTGATGTAAAAGTCCGCTGATTTATCAAAAAGTGGAGTGCGAAGCTGTGGCACAGGCTTCAGCCTGTGGGTGTTGCCGTTCTTGTAGAGACAAAACCCCCAGGCTGAAGCCCGCGCCACTTAGACCTGTTTGCCGAGCCGAAGTCTGCGGATGAATGATTAATTTTTGCACGCGCCAGTTGGATGTTTCCGCGGCATACACCACGTTATCCGAAGCGCAAGCCAGTTGGTGAGCGCCGGAAAATTGCTTTGAGCTGGCGGCCTGAGCGGCCGATCACGCCGAGCACGGTTCCATCCAGCGCCACTTTGAAGATGCGTCCTGGGAAAGTGGTTTCTCCGATGTAGAGCACCTGGTTCGGGCCGGGCGTGATGCAAATGGAATTGGGCGCGCCGAGCACGGCGGCGAGCCGATCGCCGGTGGGTGTGTTGCCATTGACCGCATGCGTGCCGGGAATCGGGCGGCACATCGATCGTGAACATGCGCAGAAATTTTCCGTCCGTATCGAACACCTGCACGCGCCGATTGGTGCGATCGCCGACATAAAGATTGTTGTTGCGGTCAATCACGATGGCATGCGGCAAACGAAATTGGCCCGGCCCTGTGCCCTTGTCGCCCCAGGATTTTACCCAGTCGCCATTCTTGTCATATTTCGCGACGCGCGAATTGACGTATCCGTCGGTGATGTAGATGTTGCCGTCCGAGTCCCAGGCCACATCGGTTGGTTGGCGGAAAAGCCCGTCGATCGGCCGGAAGCGGGGGATTGGGATGTGTCCCAGGGCTTGGATTCCTCGTCGGCTCCTTCGGAGCGGCGCCCGAATACCCAGACAACGCGGCCCGCCGGATTGAACTTGATAACCATGTCGGAGCCTTTGTCGATGGCCCAGATATTGTCGTCCTTATCGATGCGCACGCTATGCGCTTCGGACCATGCGTAAAGGCCTTTGCCGATTTCGCGCAAGATAATCGCCGTTGGCGCTGAACTCAAAAAGTTGCGCTGCGGCTGGCGCGTAGGCCGGACCATTCGCGCTGTTGGATCGCGTGAAAACGAAAACGTGCCCCTTGGAATTGACGGCCACGCCGGGAACTTCGCCGAAATTCACTCCCGCCGGAAGCTTGAAAAAATCCGGAACCGAATCGAACGCAAGCTCAGGTACATTTTTTTGCGCAAATGGAGGCGATGCAAGCAGCAGAGCATAGCAGCAAAAGAAAAAGTTTTATTTTCATCGGCAAACTCCCGGCTGAATTGATTTGATTTCGTCAAAGACAGTGGCGCGAATTTACGCTGGCAGTGCGCGAGTGTCAATTGCTGCGCTCGGCATGGCAGGAAAAGAAAATGTGGTTGTGATTTTTGTGGCATAGGCTTCAGCCTGTGGGGTCTTGTGCCGGCAAGAACTAAATTCCACAGGCTGAAGCCTATGCCACATAAGGCCGATCAGGATTTTTTTTGCGTGTTGTTTAGGACGGATTCGGGGATCACGAGGCGTTCGACGGGTTGTCCGCCGATAATGTGCGCATCGATAATTTCGTCGACATCGGCGGGAGTAACGCCGCCATACCAAACGCTGTCCGGATATACGACCACTGTGGGACCAACCTCGCACTGATCGAGGCAGCCGGATTTATTTGCGCGCACTTTGCTGTTGGGAATGCCGCGCTGCTTCAGCTTTTCCTTGAACACGCGATGAAGCTCGGCGTTGCCTGCAGGATCGCAACAGCCGCGCGGATTGCCGTCCGGGTCGTTGATTGGTGCAGATAAAAATATGTTTTTCAAACTTGGCCATGAGTTCCTTTGGAAATGCTCGTCGCTGTTTTTCCGCCTGTCTATTGTACACGGCGCATGCGTCCTGGTAGGACAGGCTTCAGCCTGTCTGGTTTTGAATTTCCGCCGAGGTTACCGAAGTCAAAAGAAGACAGGCTGAAGCCTGTCCTACTGGATACGTCTCACTGGCAAATTCGTGTACTATTAGGGTTTAGGGGATGTGGGCCAGTGGCATGTCCACTGCCAGCGGGAGTTCATGATCATGAAGGCGCACTCGATTCGAGCCATTGCGTTTGTAACTTTGTTGCTTGGGTTGTTTTGTGTACAGACAGCACGTGCTCAACGGCAAGGACAACCGGAACAGCAGGAGCAGCCGCACCAGCGTGGTCCATCGACGCCCGATGAGCGCACCCGCGCCGTGAAAATTGCCCACGAGCTCGAGAATGAGCCGCTCTCGAAAGACGCCAAAGAAAATCGCGATTGGGTGATTCAATGGATCGTGGATATTCCGGATATCACGGTGACGGTGTGCGACGAATATTTTGGGACACTGACCAAACCGATTCGAGGGCACGTGCGCGAAATCGTCAATCAAATGGTGATTTCCAGCGCCGCTTTTATGATCGAGCATCCGGACAAAATCAAGGATGAGCAGGCAATCGCGACAGCTGGGTTGCTCGGATCGCTGAAGACGTATCAAGCGATTCTGAAGCAGGAACCGGAGACGCGTTGGCCCTATGTCGACAAGATTGTTTTGATGCGCGATCAGGGCAAGCTCGATGATTTCGTTTCCGATACGCGCCGCAAGTGCGCGCAGGAAGAGGAAAAGCCCGACCCGGATACAATCCGCGCCGCGCGGTAGTTTTCATGTCGTGGCTCGCTATTCTGCTGTAGCTCGCCTCTCTTGCCCTGAGAGAACACGAAGGGTCAGAGGCGAGGATTTAGATGCCGATACGAAGCCTCGCTGTGTCTGCATCTAAACCCCCGCGTCTGAAGACGCGGGCTACAGAACCACATCCATGCTCCTCTCACCTTCGGATATAATTTGAACTCCGATTAGAAGGAAATTCGCAGTCAAGCGGCGAAGACTGAAATGAGCCAAAGACGATGATTCTGCTTCTGGACAACTACGATTCGTTCACCTATAACCTCGCGCAGTTCCTCGGGCAGTTGGGCGAAAAACTGGAAGTGCACCGCAACGACAAAATTACGCTCGATGAAATTGCCGCCAAGAAACCGCAGAGAATTGTGATTTCTCCCGGTCCTGGCACGCCGCAGGAAGCAGGCATCTGCATCGATGTGATCAAACGTTTTGCGGGAGAAATTCCGATTCTCGGCGTGTGCCTGGGGCATCAGGCTATCGGACACGCATTCGGCGGAAACGTGATTCGTGCGACGGAAATCATGCACGGCAAAACAAGCCGCATCCATCACGACGACAAAACAATATTTAAGGATTTGCCGCAGGATTTTGTGGCCACGCGCTACCACTCGCTGATCGTGGAAGAGAAATCGTTTCCCGCCGATCTGGAAATTTCCGCGAAGACCGATGGAATCATCATGGGCCTGCGCCACAAAACAATGTGTGTGGAAGGCGTGCAATTCCATCCCGAATCAGTGCTCACCGAAGTGGGAATGCAACTCCTGAAAAATTTTCTTTCGCTTTAGGGTTTTAGTGGCGCGGGCTTCAGTCTGCGGGGTTTAGTCCTTGCAAGTACCAAACCCTGCAGGCTGAAGAGTCTGGGTGAAGACTCGATGCCGCTTCGTTTTTATAGTTTGTATTCGAGTTTATGACTGTTTGCTACGCATGGTTCTGGGAAATTGGAGTTGCGTGGCCGCTAGTTCGCGTGCCACATGCGCGTCAAGTTATAGGCGGTGCTCGCTAGTGCCCATTCTCCTCTCACTTTGTGCAATCCGCGTTGGCGGAACCTTCTCATGCCTCGCTGCTCTTTTAACACTCCGTTGACCGGTTCGACGATGGCTTTGCGTTTGGCGTACAGCGCGCGGCCTGCCGGGTCGCGCAATTTTCGTCGCATGCGGCGATAGGCCGGGTCCTTTGCCCGCGTCCGCAGTCGCCCTCCGCGATTCAACCAGCGTCCCAGATGGGAGTCTGGAACATACCCGTCGATTCCTCGTTCCTCCAACACCCGCAAATTCTCCACGGAAAAAAATCCACTGTCCGCACTCGCGCAGTGCGGCTTGTCTCCACACGTTTGCTCCACCAAATCCAGCAGCGGAAGCAGCAAACCGTTGTCGTTCGTCTCCTGCGTCACGCACTGCCCCACAATCAAGTGATCTTCGCTCACCGCCAGCGTGCCCGTGTAGCCCAGCGTGAACCCGCCACGCTCGCGCAGAAAGCGGCTGTCCGCATCCGTCCGCGAGAGTTTCTTCAATCCCGATTTCCGCAGCCGCTCCAGCCGCGCCGGAATTTCATCCGCTTGCCGCTCCAGCCGTTCGATCGCTTCGCGGCCTACTTCCATCCCTGCGCCTTCGTTCGGATCTTCCGCGTCGCACTGCTTCTGCCACCGCCGAATGTCGCGCCGTATGCGCGCCCGTTTCTCTCGCAACGCTTGCTCGGTATCCAGGCGATTGCGTGATGCGTTCGCCGCGATGCGCGTCGAGTCGCCAGCTTGAAGCCCGCGCCACGTTGCGCTACCTGTGAGTGAAAGCGATCAGCGCTTTTAGTTTTTTGCGAGCTTCGCCTGAATCGATCGAAGTCGCGGCGAGTTGCGCGCCCTCCAGAAAATCGGTAGCGCGGCCTGAGGCGACAATCGCGGCGGCCGCATTTGCGACGACAATATCGCGGCGCGGGCCTCGCTCGCCGGAAAAAATCGCGCGAATGAAGTCTGCATTTTCCGTCGCGTCTCCACCGGAAATCGCCTCTATCGGAGCTCGTTCAAGGCCGAAATGTTCGGGTGTGATTCGATAGAGGCTCACCATCCCTCGGTGAACATCCCCCACCGATGTCTCGCCTTCCAGGGAAATTTCGTCCAGCCCGCCTTCGCCGTGAACGACAAACGCGCGCTCCACGTCGAGCTCGCTGAGCGCAAACGCGACTTTTTCCACCACTTTTTCCGAAAACACACCGACGACTTGCGCTCGTGCGCCCGCCGGATTCGTAAGCGGGCCAAGCAAATTGAACACGGTCCGGCCGAGTTTGCGCCGCGCTGGCATTGCGTGCTTCATTGCCGTGTGCATGGCGGGCGCATATAGAAAGCCAATTCCGATTTCGTGAATCGCGGCGCCGACTCGCTCCGCGGGAATATCTAACGAAATTCCCAACGCTTCCAGCACGTCAGCAGAACCAATCTTCGGCGGAGTGGAACGATTGCCGTGTTTCGCGACGCGGACGCCGGCGCCCGCCACGACAAATGCCGCTGCCGTCGAAATATTAAATGTTCCAGAGGAATCGCCGCCCGTGCCGCACGTATCCACCAGCATTTCCGCCGGCCGCGTTCCATCCGCGAAAACGGGCGTGACTTGCCGACGCATCGCGCGTGCAAAGCCAACCAGTTCGGCAACCGTTTCGCCTTTTGCACGCAGAGTGGACAGCAAGGCAACAATGGTGTCTTCATTCGCGCGCCCGGAAAGAATTTCTTCCATCGCGTTTTCCGCTTCCTGGCGGGAAAGATCCGCGCCAGCTTCAACTTTTTGAATGAGCGATTGCATCATGAATGAGCGAGCCTCGGACCAGTAGGACAGGCTTCAGCCTGTCTTGTTTTGACTTCCATTGGCAGGTCACAGCCCAAAATCAAAAGAAGACAGGCTGAAGCCTGTCCTACTGGAACCGCAAAATTCACAGCTGAATTGTTTCGATTTGGCATTTGTTGCGAATGCACACTATTCCTTTCGTCTTGCCCGCTTTGAGCGTTCCCGTTAAACTCTAAGGCTCTCAATGTAACTAAATTCTAGCACTGATGGACGGACGATGAAGATCCACGAATATCAGGCAAAGGAAATTTTTAGGAAGTTTGGCGTACCCACGCCTCGCGGAGAAATGGTGACAACGCCGGATCAGGCGCGCGCCGTGGCCGAGCGGCTGGGCACCAAAATCGTTGTGGTAAAGGCCCAGATTCATGCCGGAGGCCGCGGAAAGGCAGGAGGGGTGAAGCTGGCGAAATCCCCGGCGGAAGCCGCTGACCTGGCGAAATCCATCATGGGCATGACGTTGGTCACTCCGCAGACAGGTCCAGCTGGACGCGTCGTTCAGCGATTGCTGGTCGAAGAAGGGTTGGACATTAAGCGCGAGCTTTACCTCAGCATTCTTGTGGATCGCGCCAGCGCCGCGCCAGTGATTATGGCGAGCACCGCAGGCGGAATGGAAATCGAAGAAGTGGCGCACACCAATCCCGAACTTATTCTGCGCGAAGCGATTCTTCCAGCTACTGGATTGCAGCCTTATCACACACGCAAAATCGCGTTTGGATTGGGCTTGACGGGCGATGCGGCCGCCGCGGTTGGCCCGTTTTTGCAGGCGCTCTACCGCGCGTTCCTCGAAACGGATGCGTCACTCGTGGAAATCAATCCGCTGATCGTCACCGGCGACGGCAAGCTCGTTGCACTCGACGCCAAGATGGCGTTCGATGACAACGCGCTTTACCGCCACAAAGATCTCGCCGAATTGCGCGATTTGAATGAGGAAGACCCGCTCGAAGTCGAAGCGTCCACCTACAAACTGAATTACATCAAGCTTGACGGCAACGTCGGTTGCATGGTGAATGGCGCGGGCCTCGCGATGAGTACCATGGACATCATCAAGCTGTCGGGCGGCTCGCCGGCAAACTTCCTGGACGTTGGCGGAGGCGCATCGGCCGAACAAGTGAAGAACGCTTTCAAAATTCTGATCAGCGACAAGAGTGTGAAGGGTGTGTTCATCAATATTTTTGGCGGAATTTTGCGGTGCGACGTTCTCGCGAACGGCGTCGTCGCCGCAGCGAAGGAATTGAATCTTAAGCTGCCGGTGGTCATCCGAATGGAAGGAACCAACGTGGAAAAAGGCCAGGAAATTTTGCGGGACTCAGGTTGCAATTTCACAATTGCAACTGACATGAAAGATGGAGCAGATAAAATCGTCGCGCTGGCAGGGGGTGCGCGATGAGTGTTCTGATCAACGAAAAAACACGTGTTGTCGTGCAGGGCCTTACAGGCCGCGAAGGCAGCTTTCATGCGGGGCAAATGCTTGAATACGGCAGCAAAGTTGTCGCGGGCGTTACCCCAGGCAAAGGTGGCACGAAGCACGAGACGGTGCCGATGTTCAACACCGTGTCGGATGCGGTGCGCGAAACCGGCGCGGATGCGTCTATTATTTTTGTTCCGCCGCCGTATGCAGCCGACGCAGTTCTTGAGGCTATCGATGCCGGATTGCCGCTTGTTGTGTGCATCACGGAAGGAATTCCCACGATTGACATGGTTCGCGTGGCGGCCGCTCTTAAGAGCTCCAAGACGCGATTGATCGGACCGAATTGCCCCGGAATTATTTCTCCAGGGAAATGCAAAATGGGCATCATGCCAGGGCGTATTCACAAGCAGGGAAACATCGGCGTCGTGAGCCGCAGCGGAACTTTGACATACGAAGCCGTGCATCAATTGACGCAACTCGGCATCGGACAATCCACTTGCATTGGCATCGGCGGCGATCCGATTATCGGCACGACGCACATCGACGCGATCAAGCTTTTTAACGAAGATCCCGACACGCACGCCATCGTGATGATCGGCGAAATCGGCGGCGACGCGGAAGAAAAAGCCGCAGCCTACATCAAGGACAACGTAAAAAAGCCAGTCGTGGGATTGATCGCCGGGCAGACAGCGCCTCCGGGCCGACGCATGGGCCACGCAGGAGCAATCATCAGCGGCGGAGCAGGGACGGCCGCGGAAAAATACAAAGCCATGGCCGCGGCGGGCATTCTAACGATTCAAAGCCCAGCAGATATTGGCGTAACTTTGGCGCGAGCCATCAAGAAGTAGGGAAGCGGGTCCAGTAGCGCGGGCTTCAGCCTGCGGATTTTAACTTTAGCAAGGACTAAACCCCGTAGGCTGAAGCCTGCGCTACAAATTCGAAAAACGGAGAAATATTGAATGGCGAGCGAACGAACATTAGCAATCATCAAGCCGGACGCCTTCGGGCGCGGGCTGACAGGCGATATTGTTGGACGAATCAATAAGGCAGGATTTCAAATCGTTGCGGTCAAGTCCATGCGGCTAACGAAGAAAGAAGCCGAGGGATTTTATGCCGTTCACGCCGCTCGACCTTTTTTCGGTGAGCTGACGGAATTTATGAGTTCCGGCAAAGTCGTTGTATTGGCACTCGAAGCCGAAAGCGCAATCCTGAAGTGGCGCGACACGATGGGTGCCACCGATCCCGCCAAGGCCGCGCCGGGCACCATTCGACGCGACCTCGGCACGAGCATCGGAAACAATTGCACGCATGGTTCCGACGCTGCAGAGACGGCCGCTTTTGAATTGGGATATTTTTTTGCCGGCCATGAATTAATTTAAGTTTGCCCCAATCGGCACAGAAATCGTGACTGACTGCCAGAAAACCCCGGGTCTGAAGACCCGGGCTACAGCAGTTTTTGTAGCCCGCCTCTTTAGAGGCGGGGTTTTTCTCTTGTGGGGCATTGACCGCGCGATAATCACTCTCCGTTATGCATGGCACCACCGCCTGGACCTCATACCGCGGTCAAATGTTGATGTACCCCGGCTTTTAGACTTCCTGTGGCGATCACCACTTGATCTTTTCCGCTGCGCTTTGCCACGTACAACGCCTGGTCGGCGGCCTTCAAAACTTCAATCGCTCCATCGCCATTCTCGGGAAATACCGCAACTCCCGCCGAAATCGTAACCCCCTCGATGGCATGTCCAATTCCCAAGGTGTCACTGAGCCGCAAATTTTGAAAACCTCTTCGTGCTTTTTCAGCTCTTTCACGGGCGATTTCTCGAGCTGCTCCCGGAATAACTAACGTGAATTCTTCACCGCCGTACCGGCAGGGGATATCTTCCGGCCGCACCAGCGCTTTCAAATAATTTCCCAGCGCGCGCAATAGCTGATCACCGAGGGGGTGGCCATAGGTGTCTTTGAAATGCTTGAAATTGTCGATGTCAAACATGATGAATCCGACGGAAGCTCCGGAGCGCCGCGCGCGCGAAATCTCACGATGCAGCGAATCTTCGAGATACCGCCGATTATAAAGTCCAGTGAGTGGATCGTGAATGGTTTGATCTTTGAGCGCTTCGCGCAGCCTTACGTTCGAAATTGCCAACGCAATGATATCGGCCACCCCGGTTGCCAGACTTTGCCGGTTCTCGGTTCGAAATGACGACGCACCGGGATCGATTTCAGGCCAGGCTAAATGGAAGACACCTACCGTTTGGCCTTGTCCCAACATGGGAGCGCAAATCGAATTGACTGTCATGACGTCTTTTAAATGGGGGCATCGTATTGCGGCGCCGTCATTGCCGAAAAAATGTGGGCGCCCTCGCCGCAGGGCCCAGCATTCATGCGGTTCAAAGCTATCGGCTAACACCAGATTCGCATTGTTCCAGCTGGCGAATGATTCCAGTGAGCCTCCCAGTTGGTTGGTCAAATAGATAGTTCCAGCTTCGAGGGGAAAAAATTTCGTCAATGCTTTTTCCGCAACCTGGCGCGCTTCCTCCGAACTGGCACAAGATTGCAAAAGGTCGCTCATCTCGGCTAGCCGCCGCATTTGCGTTGCTGTTTGTTCCATTTCGGCTGACCTCGCTAATAATTCCTGGTGGGATTGTAGAAGCGCATTCTCCGCAGCCTGCCGTTGTATGATTTGTTCTCGCAGGTCGTTATTGCTGGATTCGAGCTCAATTGTCATTCGAATCTCTTCAGAAATATCCTTCGAAATCAGCAAAATTCCGACAGGTTTGCCCGAGGAATCCATTCGAGGTGTGACCACCACCCTTGCCAGGAATTCTTCTCCGTTCTTACGAATTCGCCGCAGCAACCCTTCCCATTTTCCGTTTCGGAGGGCCGCTTCGATAATTTCACGCGCTTTCCCGTTTTGGACCTCCTCCGGGGCATTCAGGGAAGATCCGTTCATTATTCCCACGACTTCCTCGGCTTCGTACCCGTACAGACGACGTGCGCCCTCGTTCCAAAGCAGGATGGTTCCATCTATTGCTTTGGCAATAATTGAGTATTCGGTGGAGGATTCGAGGATATTGCTGATGAATTCCACTGTTTCGCTGGCGTTAGCCAACAAGGAGCCATCAAAGAGGCGTGATTTCAAGGCTGGGACCTCTTACACTGAATCGGTTAGAATCCATTGAAACTTTAGGAAAACTCGCCTAGTCGTATTTTTGAGTGCATTTCAAGGACCACGAGCAACGCGTCTGTACTTTTATCCTCTTCCGCGTGAATCAGCAAAATCTTATGTAGAATTGAAGCTGGTGGAACCCATGCGCGAACTTGGAAGGTTGATGGTCTTCGCCGGGGCGGCCTTGGCCGCGCTGGGCGGTCTCATGTGGCTCGCCGGGCGGCCCGGAGGACTGCCGCTGCGGCTTGGGCGACTGCCGGGCGACATTGCGTACCAGGGGAAACATGGGTCGTTTTATTTTCCAGTGGTGACGTGTATCCTGCTTAGCTTGGCGCTTACTCTGATCCTGTGGCTGGTGCAATGGCTGAAAAGGTAAAACAATTCGAATTGAATCTCGCGCCGGAGCGAAAAATCTGGGGCGTGGGCGAGCTGACATCGCGCATCAGCGGCGTGCTCTCTTCGCAATTCACAAATTTGTGGGTGGAGGGAGAAGTTTCCAATTGCCGTCCCGCGCAATCCGGACATATTTATTTCACGCTTAAGGATGCCAAAGCGCAGGTGAAATGCGTGTGCTTCCGCACGCAGGCGATGAGGCTGAAATGCCGGCCTGAGGATGGATTGAAACTCATCGTGCGCGGGTCGATCAGCGTGTACGAACCGCGTGGCGAATATCAGATTTACGTGGAGCATATCGAGCCGTCTGGAATTGGCGCGCTTCAACTGGCATTCGAGCAACTCAAAAAGCGCCTAGCCGCCGAAGGGCTGTTTGATGCGGCGCGGAAGAAACCGCTCCCCTTGTTGCCCGCGCGTGTCGGCGTCATCACTTCGCCAACGGGAGCAGCGGTGCGCGATATTATTCGCATCCTGCGAAGGCGCTTTCCGAATCTGCACCTGATCCTTTATCCTGTGCGCGTGCAGGGTGAAGGCGCGGCGGAAGAAATCGCGAGCGCACTTAAATATTTCAACCGCAAACAAATGGTAGACGTGATTCTGCTCGGGCGTGGCGGCGGATCGATCGAAGATCTCTGGGCGTTCAACGAAGAAGTGGTGGCGCGCGCGATGGCCGTCTGCACGATTCCGATCATCAGCGGTGTGGGGCACGAAACGGACACTACGATCGCGGACTTTGTGGCCGATGTGCGCGCCTCAACCCCATCCGCCGCCGCGGAAATTGTGGTGAAGTCGCGGCAGGAATTTCAGCGGCATCTCGGCGAACTGGAAAACAAAATTTCGCAGCGCATGCGATATGTTTTGCTCGACTACCGCCATCACCTCAAGGAATTGACCACGCACATGGGCTTCCGCCGGCTGGAAGATTTGCTGCGCCAGCACCGGCAGCAGACGGATGAACTCACCATGCGCCTCGGCGACGCCCTGCAAGGCCGCCTGGAAGTGCTGCGACACCGCCATACGATTGCCGCGACGCGCATCGCTTCCTTTGATTTGCGCGCGCGAATTCGCACGCTCGGCCTGCGGCTCATGCAGCGCTCTGCGGAACTTGGAGTGCGCCTGGAGCGCTTGCTCGGAGCCAAAATTCAGGGGCTGGAGCGGCTGCGCGTGCAGCTCAATGAGCGCAGCCCGCTGCGCGTTCTGCAGCGCGGTTACGCCATCTGCACGGATGCGGCGGGGAATGTGGTCAACTCCGCGGAACAGGTATCAGTGGGCGCTGAAGTCAATGTACAGCTGGCCTTCGGCCGCATCGGCGCCGAAGTGCGCACCCGGGAAATTCCAAAGGCTTAACGCTCTATTGGTTTTCTCAATTTTTTTCTCTATGTTCTGTGCGTTACCCGGTCTTTGAGAATTGAAAACTCGTGTCAACGCACTTGCTATCGATAAATGTCGCGCCGGTGGCCGACGTGAAACACCGTCACGGTTTTTGCCCGGTCATCGATTTCGTAAATTACACGGTTGTTTCCCACTCGAATTCTCCAGCCTTCTCGCCCCGCAAGTTTTCGGCATCCGCGAGGCCTTGGATTGTCAGCAAGCGTGGATATTGTCGCTTTCAGTCGTTCGGAGAATTCTTTTGGTAGCGAAGCGATTTCACTCTGGGCCCGGCGGACAAGAGTACGGAGTAACTCACTTGCGTGAGCGTTCAATTTCCCGCATTGCTTGTTGGAAAGAGATAGCCTCATCTCCCGAGGCCTTTGCCGCGTCGTATGCGCGGATTGACTCGAGCTCTTCGATGTCTGCCAGAATTTTCTTATAGTCCTCGATCGTGATCACCACGCCGACCTTCTGGCCTCGGCGGTCAGTCACATACTTCTTGGGTTTGAGAGCGGTCTTCATATAGTTACAACCAGAGTCTAACTCCATTATAAGTGTCAAGAAACAAGCGAATGGGGCGTGCCATTCCAATGACTCAACTCATACAAATTTCCGAAAAGCTTTAGCACGGAGAGCATAAAGAAAAGCGGAGTACAGCATTGTTCATTTGAATCGAGCGTAAGAATTATTCGTCGGATGTGCTGGCAACTTTCAGCACGGCAAGAAAAGCTTCCTGGGGAATATCCACGCGGCCTACGCGCTTCATGCGTTTCTTTCCTTCTTTTTGTTTTTCCAGCAATTTGCGTTTACGCGAAATGTCTCCGCCGTAGCACTTGGCGATCACGTTTTTGCGAATCGCAGAGACGGTTTCGCGCGCGATCACGCGGCTGCCAATGGCCGCCTGAATGGGCACCTCGAACATCTGGCGCGGAATCAGTTTTCGCAAGCGCGAGACCAGGTCGCGGCCACGGTCATACGAAAATTCGCGATGGCATACCAGCGCGAGCGCATCGACCGGCTCGCCGCCGATCAGTACATCGAGCTTCACAAGGTCGGCTTCCTTGTAACCTGCGAGGTGATAGTCGAGCGAAGCGTAGCCGCGTGATGCGCTCTTCAGTCTGTCGTAGAAATCGAGCACGATTTCGTTCAGCGGCAATTCGTAAGTGAGCATCACGCGCTGCGGCGAGAGATACTCGAAATTTTTCTGCACGCCGCGTTTTTCTTCGCACAGCTGCAAAATCGGTCCCACCGAATCTTCCGCTGTGATGATCATCGCGGTGATGACAGGCTCTTCGATCTTGGCCATATCATTAGGCGGCGGAAATTTTGTGGGACTATCTACTTCCACGACATCGCCAGCAGTGGTCGTGATACGGTAGCGCACGCTGGGCGCAGTGGTGATGAGATTGATGTTGAATTCCCGCTCAAGGCGTTCCTGCGCAATTTCCATGTGCAGCAGGCCCAGAAAACCGCAGCGGAAACCGAAGCCGAGCGCCACGGAATTTTCCGGCTCGTAAAAAAAAGCCGCGTCATTCAGCTGCAATTTCCCAAGCGCGTCGCGCAAATTTTCGTAATCGGTAGCCAGCACAGGGAACAGGCCCGCGAACACCATGGGCTTGGTCGCTTCAAATCCGGGAAGCGGCGGCGCGGACCGCGAGGCTTCCGTAATCGTATCGCCCATGCGCGCGTCGGCCACTTGCTTAATGTTTGCCACCACGAAACCCACGTCACCCGCGGCCAGTTCATCGAGCACCACAGGTTTCGGCGTGAGCGCGCCGAGAGCCTCAACCTCGTAAACCTGATCGTTGAAGCACAATCGAATCTTCATGCGGTTCGTAATTCGCCCGTTCATCACGCGTACCAAAACGACGGCGCCGCGAAACGGATCGAACCACGAATCGAAGATCAATGCCTGCAGCGGGGCATCCGAGGTGCCCGTAGGCGGCGGGATGCGCTCAACAACTGCTTCCAGCACGGACTCAACGCCGAGACCGCTCTTTGCGCTGATCAAAAGTGCGTCGGAAGCGGGAATCGCCAGCACGTTTTCAATCTGGTCTTTGGCTTGATCGGGTTGCGCGGCGGGCAGATCGATCTTGTTGATGACCGGGATGATCGTGAGATTGTGTTGGGCAGCGAGAAACGTGTTGGCGACGGTCTGCGCTTCCACGCCTTGGCTCGCATCTACCACCAGCAGCGCGCCTTCGCATGCGGAGAGCGCCCGCGAAACCTCGTACGAAAAATCGACGTGACCCGGCGTGTCGATCAAGTTGAGCTGGTATTCGTTTCCATCCTTCGCCAAATAATGCAGGCGAATGCTCTTGGCCTTGATCGTGATGCCACGCTCGCGCTCCAGGTCCATGGAGTCGAGCACCTGCGCGCTCATTTCACGACGGCTGAGCGCGCCTGTGAGTTCCAGCAGGCGATCGGCCAGCGTGGACTTGCCATGATCAATATGCGCGATGATGCAAAAATTGCGGATGAAGCGTGGATCCATCAGTTAGCCTGCCAGCGCGCAGCTTCCCGCACCGGTAAAATTCTCCTATTCGAAGCGTTTTTCGGACACAAGTTTAACAGGTCGCTGACGAAAAGGATTGTTGAACCGCGTCGCAACAATTCAGTGTGCCACAAGTAGACGCAGGCGGGAAATAGGGCGGTGACTTACTCGGACCCGTTTCTTATGAATTCAAATGCCCTTTGGCAAAATCAGGGTGTTACAGGGCCTGCGACAATTGGATTTAAAATTCCACGCGGAAGTCAGGATCATAAATATACGCCGGTTTCTGCAAAGAAAAGCATAAAGGGAAATCGCAGAGGTCGATGCTGTTTTCTCAATTAAATATTCTTTCACTCGAAAAAAATGAGGGGAAGGGCAATGCCCTTCCCCCCGAAACTCTATCCAGGAATTATCCACCGATCGGAGTGCAGGTGGCGTTACCGGCCACGCAAATTGTGGCGCTCGGAACTGTACCGTCCGTGGTCTGCCAAATCACACCACTCTGGTTCGTGAAGAATTTCCGTTGACCTGTCGAGGCTGATACAGGGGCCGCGACGATCGAGTATTGTGTCACGGGCGTAGCTGCGACCGGAGTGTAGGTGAAAGTGTACCCGCTCTTAACCGGAGTGGCCGAGCCGAGCAAGCTGTCAACCAGGTCCGCAGCAGTGGAGCTCGGTGCCGTACTAGCAGTCGCAACCGGTCCCAGTTGAGAAAGATTCGTGGCTGGAGCGGTATTGTAGGTGGTCTCAAAAGCCACGATGGATGTGTTATACGTGCGCAGCGAAGCAACGGCCGACGCTTCGTTGGCCGCCATCTTGGAACGTAGCAGGTTCGGGATGGCGATAGCCGCGATAATCAAAATGATCGCGACGACGATCAGTAATTCGATAAGCGAGAAACCCTTCTGTTGTTTTTGCCGGTTCATTTGGTCCGCTCCTTCTTTCTCCGAAAATTAACATTTTTGTTAACTTCACTAACGCCACATGGTGCATCTCGAGTGCCAATTAGGTTCTTATATCTCTTGGGTGCGCGAATTAGGGTAATCCGATGAACAGATATGGCTTACACCCCGTGATGGTGATCACATTGCGCCCACCGAATGGTTTTTGTGGCAGTGTTGCTGCTTGAATCATGACAGAAAGTGTCGTTCCATACGCCATAAGTTGGCGTTGTCTCTCAGCGCTTGTGAGCACTTGCAATGTTTAAATGTTTGTTTAATTAATCCGATGTATAGCGGCCCGCTTGAACCGACAGACAGGAATGTTCCGTTTTGGACCCGTTATTGAAACCGAGAAATAACTAGGAGAACTTTAACAAACATTCAAATTCTTCACGTGGTCGTTCGAATTCATGCAAACTATTATTCTTCTCATGTGATCGAGGAATGATCGAAGATTCCAAAAATAAGCGATAAGAAACATGGGCAACGCGGACCCTTCGGAGTTGTCAAAAGGGGAGATTCGATTCAGGCGGACTGGCCTCCTGAACGGACGCTGCACTATTTCCAATCATGAATCGCGAATGCGAAAACAATAGGAAAGAAAATGAGCAGGACTAAAGCAAAGGTAAAAAGATAAGCGTTTCCCTCCGAACTGCCATTTCCATAGAAGCCTTGATTGAATAGCAGGACGCTGTAGATCCCGCAAAAAAGTGCGATGACAGTCAATAGAAAAGCAAAGATTCCCCGAATGAATCGGAAATCCAAAATTTGCGTCACAAGTCCTCCGACATTAAATCGTTGGAGGGTTACAGGGTGAAAAAGCTCTAGCAATGATCAAAAGAATGAAGAGAAACAATGAAATTAAAGATATCTCTATTGGTATCAGCCTGAAATGAGGGACACGTAGGATTATTTCCAATGATTGGCCAGCCCGATCTCTCTGCGAAGACATCAACTCTAAACAGGCAGCTGCGATGGGCCGCCCAATCTTGAAACATTCCGAAGCGAGCGAGTGGCTATCTAAACCTGCTTACTTCTTGGGTTGCTTCGCAATCACCAGCTTGGCAATTTTGTCGTAAGTGGCCTGGGGAATAATCTTCTTCTGCACAAGTTCTGTCTTCGCCCTGTAAGGACGTCCATCAATAATCTTCTGTGAGTAAGTTGCCCCGATCCCAGGTAGCTCTGCCAGTTGATCCTTCGTGGCGCTATTCAGGTCAACCAGGGCGGCAGGGGCGGCAGCTTTCGCTGGCGCTTGAGTCGAGGCTGCCGGCGGCCTGCTGGCCGGAGCAGTCTGCCCGAAAGTAAGGGATGTGGTGCACAAAAAGAGTAAACTGAGCAGCGTGGCAGCTGAGAGTATTCGCTTCTTCGTCATCGATCTTCTCCTCAAGGGTTCACTATTCCTATTTGATTGGGTTGATCGTCGCAAAAGGGGATTGCTTTATATTCGTAATGGTAGAGTGCTCAGAAACTCATGTCAACCAGTTCGCCTCAACATTGCTTCATCAATTTGAGTTGCAGTAGGAAAAAGCTGCCCGCCCAAAAATCGGGCGGCCACTGCGAAAGCAATCACGACAGGACACTTGCCATGTTCCAGAAAATCCATTCAGGGAAACCCGGTGCGTTTCCTTTCATTCATAAACGTGAAGAGAAAGGAATTACCACATTGAGCAGCCGGTTTGCGATCGTTTGTCGCGCTAAGGCGCAGCAGTATATAGTGTTTACGCGGGTTCGTGTGTCGATCCGCGAATTTGCAGGCATATTTTTCATCGAGGGACCCGCCCGGCTTTCATGAGTGTGGATATCGTTAAACAATTAGATCGAGCCAAGCGCTTGGTCGAAAAGCGAAGCATTGATGAGGCCATCGAGGCCTATCAATCCGTGCTGGCCGATTTTCCCAACCATCTTGAATCCATGCAATCGTTGGGCGATTTGTTCACTATGCAGAACCGGCCGGATCGGGCAGCCGTGTATTACGGGATGCTGTTTGATCGCTTCATCGCCCCGCGCGAAGAGCCAAAGGCTCTGGCCCTTTACACACGCTTTCTCAAATCGCAGCAACAACCTCCCCAACGCGTTGCACGGTACGCCCTGCTACTGCAAAAACAGAATCGCGCGGAAGAAGCCCTCGAACAATTTATGTCCGCTGCGCTCGCATTTGAATTGAGCGATAAGGGAGAAGATGCGCTGGCTTGCTTCGTGCGGATCGCGCAGCTCGATTCTGAAAATCGAGACCGGCACGTCACCGTAGCGAATCTGGCTGAGCGCCTGGGAAATCTTACGGCGGCTTCGCGAGGATACTTGCGAGCAGGGCAGTTGACCACCGACAACGATGAAGAGGCGATGGAATTTTTCGCAAAAGCCCATGAGCTGATTCCCGAGGATCGCAGCGCGGGGCTGTATTATGCGCAGGCTTTGCTGCGCAAAGGCGACGCTGGGGCCGCGGCCGCTGTACTTGCCCCGCTCAGCAATACGGAAAGAGACGCCACTTTTCTGGATACCTATGCCGATGCGCTGATCCGTTCCAGCCAGCTCGATACCGCTCGAACATTGCTGGAAACCATGCAGAGCCAGGGAATAGGTTCGGCGGAAAAATTTTTCCTGCTGACCACTGAGTTTCTCAAAGCCGGCGAGGAAGAGAAAGCAGTCGAACTTCTTGTCGCCACGAAAAAAAGCATGATCGCCGCGAGGAATGAATCCGAATTTGGCGCAGCCGCCGATAAACTCCTGGAAGCGTTTCCGAAGTCAACTCGACTGGCCCAATTCTGGGCGGATTTGTATAGTGAGCTGAATCGCGAGACGAAGTTTTTTGAAGCGGAAGTTCACCTGTTCGATTTGCATTTCGAAAATAACGAAATCCATGAGGCTTGCGAAGCCTTCGAGAAGCTTGTCGAAATCGATCCGTATGACTCCCGGAACCAGCAGCGCTATGACCTGCTCAATGGGCGCGCTGATGTAGATTTCCTCAAGCGCGTAAGGTCACGCCTATCTAACGCGGCCACGCATAATCCAGAAACGCCTTCCTCGCAACCGCAACGCAAGGATTCCGATGAGCCCTCGCCCGCCCTTCTGGAGGCGGTTCAATCGAGGCAGACACTCGAGGACCTGCTCGTTCAGGCCGAAATTTTCATTCAGTATTCGCTGCAGTCTAAGGCGGTCGAGCGTTTGCAGCGCGTCATGGAATTGTTCCCGGGCGAATATGGAAATAATGAACGCCTGCAAAGCCTGTTTGACGCTGCACGCTGGTGGCCGGAAAAAAGTGCAACCCCTGCAGTTCATTCAGAATTGCCGCAGGCGAGCATGGAAGCGCAATCTGTTCGAAATGCCGCCTCTCCTTTTGCGCCGGAAACCCTGCGCGATCTTTCAAAAATTTCGGAAATCAATCAAAACGTTTTTCGACAGCCTTCGCCGCGCGCCATGCTTTCGGTCGCTGTGAACGAAGTGGGCAATTATTTGCGCGTCACAAGATGCATTGGTGCGATCGGCCAGCCTGGGCAGCCTCCGCAAATGGCATCGGAGTTTTGTTCCACGGGAATTCAACCCTCTTCCTCTAACCAGATTGTCCGTTTGATGAGCCAGCTGTCAGCCGCCACCCCGGATCTTTTAGGCGGCTTGTCATTTGAGGCCGGCTCTGCGGCCATTCTTGCGGAAATGGGCTTGGAAACGGCGCTGGGCGTACAGTTGACGGATCCCGAGACGCAATCGCCCACCGGCATGATGATTCTTGGTCACACTGCGCCGCACGCATGGAAACCAAACGAAACTTATTTTCTGCAATCGGTGGGAGATCAAATGCTCATGTGCGTGCACCACACTCGCCTGCGCACACTCGTTCGAACGCTTGCCGTGGCCGATGAAAGAACCGGTTTGCTCGCGCGGAGTTCTTATATCGATTGCCTGCTGCACGAATCTCAACGCGCGCGCACGCAAGGGTTGCCACTCGCGCTGGCCCTATTGCAGGTGGATGGCGGGCCAGACTTGTTTCGCCAGCAGGGAGAGGGCCCGTTTGACCGCTACATGGAGCAATTGGGCGAGACGGTCAACGCAATCGTTCGCCAAACCGACCTCGCAATCAAGTACACTTCTTGGGCTCTCGCGATTGTCCTGCCGGACACGCCGCTCTCGGGTGCTCAGAAATTCGCGGAGAAACTGAAAGCGGCCGTCAGCGGTCTGCGGCCTCCTTGGGAGGCGGGAACATTGACCATGAGCGTCGCAATCGCCGAGGCGATTGCCAGCAAGGATTACGATAACGAAGATATCGTGACGGATTTGATTAATCGCGTGGAATCAGGGCTCGAAGAGGCTCGGAAGCGCGGTGGCAACGAAATTATTGCCCTGGAATTGGCAAAGAATTGAGGCATGCACATGGCTTACGAAAACCTGCTCTATGAAAAGCGGGATCGTATCGGGTTCATTACGTTCAATCGTCCCAAAGTTCTGAACGCGCTGAATCACAAAACCATGGAAGAGCTTCGCGATGTTTTGATCTCCGCGCGTGAAGATCAGGATGTGCGCGTTTTAATTCTCACAGGCGCCGGTGAAAAATCTTTTGTGGCTGGTGCGGACATCGCGGAACTGGCAGTGCGAACTCCGGTGAGCGGCAAAGAAACAGCGGCATTTGGGCAGAGCGTTTTGAATCTGCTGGAAACGCTGGGAAAACCTTCTATCGCGGCCATCAACGGTTTTGCGCTGGGCGGTGGTTGCGAAGTCGCGCTCGCGTGTTCCATGCGTTTGGCCAGCAACGCAGCTAAGATGGGCCAGCCGGAAGTGAAACTGGGCATCATGCCCGGTTATGGCGGATCGCAGCGCATGACGCGCTTGTGCGGCAAAGGCGTTGCTTACGAACTGTGTCTTACAGGAGAAATGATTTCAGCGGATGAGGCGTTGCGAATCGGCCTGGTGAATCATGTGTATGAGCCGGCGGAACTTTTGCGCGCGGCGGAAATGCTCGCGAAAAAAATTATCGCCAATGCGCCGCTTTCGGTAAAGTTTACGATGGAAGCCATTGAGCGAGGCACGCAAATGCCTTTGGCCGAAGGCCAATATCTGGAGACGGCACTGTTTGGCCTGTGCGCAGCCACGGAAGATATGCGGGAAGGCACGCGCGCATTTCTCGAAAAGCGAGCGGCCCAATTTCAAGGAAAGTAGCGAGAGCGCGAGAAAAAATACTCAATCACATGGAAAAAAACTTTCACGGAAAAGAAATTCGCGGTGCTTCAACCGCCTCAGGCTTGCGATTCGCGCTGGTCGTCAGCCGCTTCAATAGTTTTATTACCGATCGCTTGTTGGCCGGGGCCGTGGACGCACTCGAAGCCGCCGGAGCTGAAGCGGAAAATATTCTGGCGGTGCATGTTCCCGGCTCGTTTGAAATTCCGCTGACTGCGAAAAAGCTGGCTGCCGCAGGACGCGTGGATGCCGTGATCGCCATCGGCTGCATTCTGCGCGGCGAGACGGCGCACTTTGATTACGTAGCAAGCGAAGTGGCGCGCGGCGTGCAACTCGCTCAGCTTGACACCGGAATCCCCGTAATTTTTTGCGTGCTCACCTGCGACACGCTCGAACAGGCCATTGACCGCGCCGGACTCAAGAGCGGAAACAAAGGCCATGATGCCGGGCTCGCGGCGATCGAAATGGCAAATCTTTCCAGGCAGCTGCGCCCTGCGGAAGTTTCCGGCAAAGCGAGAGCAACTTCACGCGGGAAGCGTCGATAAATGTCACTGCGCAGAAAATCACGCGAATACGCGCTCCAGATGCTTTTTCAATGGGACATGGGCAAGCAGGAACCCTCAAAAATAGAAGATGGCTTTTGGAAAAATGCGAAGGCCCAGACATCCACCCGGGAATTTGCCAACCAACTTTTTGAGAGCGCCGCGGCACGCACCGGAGAACTCGATCCCATTATTTCGCTGCACGCTCAAAATTGGCGCATTGAACGCATGTCGGCAATCGACCGCGCCATTCTTCGCCTGGCACTGTGTGAAATCCGCACGACAAGCACTCCAACAAAGGTAGTGATCAACGAAGCATTGGAACTGGCCAAGAAGTTTTCAACAGAAGAAGCGTCGCCATTCATCAACGGCATTCTGGACGCCGCCGCAAAATCCTCAACCGAAAAACCGCCGTCCGTAGCTCCAGCGGAAAATTAATCGCGAATGCGATGCTTTAACGGCCCGCTGTAGCGCGACAATCCTCTATCCTCACGACGAATCATGGCCGGGAAATGTGAATGAGGACACGGGCCACAAGAATCCCGTTCTTAGTGGCGCCGGTGTCTCGCCGGCGGGTTTATATTGTGCTGAATATACGAAAAACCGCCGGCGAGACGCCGGCGCCACGATTAGCGTCGGAAGTATTCGCGTTTCCTGGGGTCGAAGCCTTTGTGAGAAATGCAGGTTAAGCAACCCGCCGCTACAACCCACGAACGACCGTACAGGTATGCTCCAAAACGTTTTGCGTGTCCTTCACCCTTCGCGTCTCCGAATAAACCCGCAACATCGGCTCCGTCCCCGACGCGCGCAACATCACCCAGCCTGTCCCTTCAAGGTACAACTTGATTCCGTCCAAATTTTCGCGTCGCGCGACTTCCCAGTCGAGCAGACGCTTCACCTTCGCGCCGCTAAAATGCTCAATCGCGCGCTCTTTCTGTCCCGCCCTGAGTTCCAGGTCCACGCGCCCGTAATGATGCTCGCCAAATTCTTCATGAAGCTCCGCGACAAGTTCTCCCAAAGTTTTCTTGTGCCAGGCCATGACTTCCACCAGCAACAATGCCATCACGGTTGCATCACGTTCGGGCAAATAAAGTTTCGTCCCGATGCCGCCCGATTCTTCTCCGCCCAGCAGGATGTCGCGCTCCAGCATCAGTTCGCAAATATATTTGAAGCCGATGGGCGTCTCAAATATTTTGCGGCCGTATTTTTCCGCAATTTTATCCAGCATTTTCGTGGAGGAAAAAGTTTTCGCCACATCGCCGGAAATTCCACGCGTGCCCGCCAGATGCCACAGCAAAATGGAAAAAATCTGATGCGGTGTAATAAACGTGCCGTCGCGATCCATAGCGCCGATGCGGTCGCCATCTCCATCCGCGCAAAGCCCCGCGTCATATTTTCCTGCAAGCACGGCCCGCCGCAGCGCCTCTACGTGCGGCTCAATCGGCTCCGGATTCACGCCGCCAAACAACGGATCGCGCGTGCCGCGAATTTCGTCGCATGCGACGCCGTGGCGGGTCATCACTTCGCGCAAAAGCCCGCGCGCCGCGCCGTGCATCGGATCGACAACAAACCGGAAATTCGCTTCGCGAATCCGGTCCCAATCCACAATTTTTTCGATGGCTTCCAGATATGGAGAAAGAATGTCGAGCGGTTGAATGTGATCTGTTTGAGGAGGGAGCGGTGGCACTCCATTCGCAAGCACAATGGCCAGCTCTTTTTCCACCTGCTCCACAATCGAGGGCAATGCCGAACTGCCGTAGCTCGCCTTGAATTTCACACCGTTCCATTTGAACGGATTGTGGCTCGCCGTAATCATGATGCCGCCCGCCGCACCGCGCTGCCTGACGAGCAACGAAAGCGCGGGCGAGGGGCACGCTTTATCC
Source organism: uncultured Acidobacteriota bacterium (assembly GCA_963786215.1). Taxonomy (GTDB): domain Bacteria; phylum Acidobacteriota; class Terriglobia; order Acidiferrales; family UBA7541; genus Palsa-360. The sequence goes on along the minus strand of CAWAYK010000015.1, from coordinate 276,128 downwards.
GCAACCCACACAGGCATTCCGGCCATGGAAACCACTTCGGCCGCCGCGCGCGCAAACCGCTCCGACCCGTAGCGCGTGTCATAGCCGATGAGCACACCCGCCCCCGGTTTTTCCGCGCGCACTACGTACCGCGCAATCGCGCACGCCACGTTGCGCACATTCGCAAACGTGAAGTCATCGGCGATAACGCCGCGCCATCCGTCCGTCCCAAATTTAATCGTGCTCATAGCTCAAAAGTATATGCGAACCACTTGCAAGCGAGAAGTGGCATAGGCTTCAGCCTGTGGGGTTGTGACCTTGCAAGCACTAAAACCCGCAGGCTTCAGAGTCTGTGTGAGAACTAGCCTTGACGCGTCTTTTATACTGCACGAGAGAGGAGACGCGATGGGGAAATTTTTGGATTACAACCCGGATCAGGCGTATTTGCTGCCGCCGAGTGTGCGCGATGTATTGGGTTCAGGACACTTATGTTTTTATGTGCGCAGGATGGTGGCGAAGTTGGACTTGGGCGCTTTTCGAGACGAGTATGGAATCGAAGGCGGACCGGCGTACGCACCAGAGATGTTGGTTTCGGTATGGCTATACGCTTACGCCCTGGGCGTGACCAGTTCGCGCAGGCTGGAACAGCGCATCCGAGAGGATTTGGCATTTCGGTATTTGGGTGGCGGGGCGACGCCGGATCACTGGACGCTGAACGCGTTTCGGCGGCGGCACGCGAAGGGGTTGAACGATTTGTTTACGCGCGTGGTGGAGTTGGCGCGGGCGAGCGGGCTGGGTCGGTTGGGACACGTGGCCATCGACTCGACGCGCATCGCGGCGAACGCATCACGCAATCGCCTGGATACCGAGCAAGCGTTGCGAGAGAAACGGGCGCGCATACGGCGCGACATTCGGCGGTGGCAGAAGCAGTGCGACGCGGAAGATCCGAACGAAGGCGCAGGGATGGAAGTAGGCCGCGAAGCGATCGAACGGCTGGAGCGGCAAGCGGATGAAATTCCGGCGCGGCTGGAGCGGCTGCGGAAATCGGGATTGAAGAAACTCTCGCGGACGGATGCGGACAGCCGCTTTCTGCGCGAGCGTGGCGGGTTCACGCTGGGCTACACGGGCACGCTGGCGGTGAGCGAAGATCACTTGATTGTGGGGCAGTGCGTGACGCAGGAGACGAACGACAACGGTTTGCTGCTTCCGCTGCTGGATTTGGTGGAGCAAACGTGTGGAGACAAGCCGCACTGCGCGAGTGCGGACAGTGGATTTTTTTCCGTGGAGAATTTGCGGGTGTTGGAGGAACGAGGAATCGACGGGTATGTTCCAGACTCCCATCTGGGACGCTGGTTGAATCGCGGAGGGCGACTGCGGACGCGGGCAAAGGACCCGGCCTATCGCCGCATGCGACGAAAATTGCGCGACCCGGCAGGCCGCGCGCTGTACGCCAAACGCAAAGCCATCGTCGAACCGGTCAACGGAGTGTTAAAAGAGCAGCGAGGCATGAGAAGGTTCCGCCAACGCGGATTGCACAAAGTGAGAGGAGAATGGGCACTAGCGAGCACCGCCTATAACTTGACGCGCATGTGGCACGCGAACTAGCGGCCACGCAACTCCAATTTCCCAGAACCATGCGTAGCAAACAGTCATAAACTCGAATACAAACTATAAAAACGAAGCGGCATCGAGTCTTCACCCAGACTCTGAAGCCTATGCCACGTAAACCATCGCCATAATGTGATTTGTAATAGTTCGCGCGAATTGTCGGGTGCCGCACCCTTGTGATTTTCAAGGGTGCGGGTTTAGGCTACCGAGTTTCTCAAGTTCACACTGCATGTCAACTATTGTCCGAATGCCGCGGACAGAAATTCTGCCCGTCGTTTCTTCTGGGATCAGGATCAGAAGATCCGCACCCTTGAAAATCACAAGGGTGCGGCACCCAAACAAGTAGCGCGGGCTTCAGCCTGCGGGGGTTATATCTTTGCACGCAGTAACCCCCGCAGGCTAAAGCCCGCGCCACTAAAAGCCAATCTGAATTTGCGGGGAAATAGAAAACGATCTGAATTACGTTAGCCCGGAAAGTTTTTCCGCTTCCAGCCACTTTACGATTTTGCCGACATCCTGCGCGCGGTCGCGGGGGCAGAGCAGCAGCGCGTCTTCGGTTTCGACGACGATCAGATCATGAATCCCTACAGCTGCTACGAGTTTCTTCGGACTCCAGAAAAAATTTCCCTGCGCATCAATTGCCGCAAATTTTCCGGCGGAAACATTTTCTCCGGCTTTGCGCGCGAGCAGTTCGTAGACGGCGGCCCAGGAGCCGATATCGCTCCAGCCCACTTCCGCGGGCAGCACAAAAACGCTGGGCGCAGCGGCTCGGCGCGTGACCTGCTCCAGGATGGCGTAGTCCACGGAAATATTTTCAAGCTGCGGATAAATACGCCCGAGCGTGCGCTCGTAGCGCGGCGTGCCGATTTCGCCGGCGAGACGCATCAATGCATCATGCGTTTTGGGCAAGAATTTTTCAAGATTTCCGAGAAATGTAGAGACGCGCCAGAAAAACATTCCCGCGTTCCAGTAATAGCGCCCGGAAGCCACATATTTTTTGGCGCGCGGCAATTCCGGTTTTTCGGTGAATTGCCAAACTGTGAAAACTGGAACTCCATTCGCATCTACTGCTTTAGAACGCGAGCGTTCAATGTAACCGTATCCGGTTTCCGGCCGCGACGGTGGAATGCCCAGGACCACAAGCGATCCGGCGGAACGGGCGACATGCAGCGCGGCGCTCACAATCTTTAAATATGCTGCAGGTTTTGCGATGTAATGGTCCGCGGGAAGCACAGCCATCAGCGCATCGTTTTCCTTACCCAGGCCGCTGTGCAGCAAGTGCGCGGCGGCCAACCCGATCGCGGCGGCAGTGTTTCGTCCCACAGGCTCCGCGAGAATGTGCGAAGCGGGAACGCGCGGCATCCGTTTGCGCACGGCGGCAGCCTGCTCGGAATTTGTGACCACCCATTGATTCGATGGCGCAAACAAAGGTGCAAGGCGAGCGGCGGTTTGCTCCAGCATCGTGTCGCTGCCAACAATGTTGAGTAGTTGCTTGGGCGTTCGCGTGCGACTCCGCGGCCAGAAGCGCGTCCCTCGCCCTCCTGCCAGAATGATGGCGTGCGCGGCAATCCCTTCGTTGTTGCGTTCTTTTTTCATGGATGCACCACGCGTGTCCATTTTTCTTCCGGGATATGTTCTTCGCTGAATCGCTTGACCAAACTGTCTAAGTCCGGCACATACGCACGCAACAGTGTTGTCTCAGAATCTGGCGCGAGGTGATAGGCGCCGAGCGCGGCGGGCAGGAGCCAGACTTGCGCCGGCTCGAAAGATTCAGCACCGCCTGGATATTCGATACGCCCTTCACCCGCAAGAAAAATGAGCAGATCGAAATGTTCCGGCGAAGTAGCGGCTGCGATGCTCTCACGAAATTCCCAGCGCTCAGTTGCAAAGTAAGGACACGCGGCGTAAAAAGTTTCGGTCAAGGCGCCGCGCTTCACACTCATGGGAGCGCACAATCCCCCGCGCTGTTTGCCAAATCGCATCACGTTCAGCGCCTGCTGCAAGTGCAGCGCGCGCGGTTTTCCGTCAGCACCGACGCGGTTGTAATCGAACACGCGATAGGTCACGTCTGAGTGTTGCTGAATTTCGCAGAGCACCACGCCGGGGCAAATTGTGTGTGTGGTCCCGGCCGGAACAAAAACAGCATCACCCGGATGTACCGCCACGCTTCCCAAACAATCCTCCGCAGTGCCGCGAGCGACCGCATTGTGAAAAGATTCTCGCGTCTCTTTGGAATCAAGCCCTACGCGCACCGCTGTTCCAGGGCGCGCGCTTACCACGTACCACATTTCCGTTTTCCCAACGCCGCCCGCAGCCGCTTCATGCTGCTGCGCGTACGCATCATCCGGATGCACTTGCACGGAAAGTTTTTCTTCCGGGAAAATAAATTTCACGAGCAGGGGAATGCGCGGCAAATCTTGCAAACGTGTTCCCGTCCACTCCACTGGAAGGGACGGCCAAACTTCGCCCAGCGCGTGCCCAGCAAATTTGCCGGAAGCAAACTCGCATTCATTGCCCGTCAGCCACACTTCGCCAATCGGCTCGATTTCTTGAGAATGTTCGGGAAACAGCGGAGAGAGGTCATGCGTGCCCCATATGCGAGGCACAAAAATTGGGGCGAGCCGCGCAGGCGCTCGCCCCAACGGTTTTGGTTCCGAGTTCACCTGGCCGATTCCGCCATGGCAAAGAATTGTTCGAGGCGGCGCAAGCCTTCCTCAATGCGATCGATGGAAGTGGCATACGAAAGCCGGATGTATCCGGGCGTGCCGAATGCATCTCCCGGAACGCAGACCAGATGCTGCTTCTCGAGGAGCACTTTCGCGAGGGCGGTCGAGTCCGCAATGCCATTGCCCAGATGCGCGGCAATGCTTGGGTAGGCGTAGAACGCGCCTCCCGGTTCCACGCAGGTGACGCCAGGAATCGCGCGCAACCCCGAAACGATACGGTCGCGGCGTTTTGAGTATTCCGCGAGCATTGCCGTAACGGTGTCCATCGGCCCGGTCAGCGCTTCGAGCGCCGCGTATTGCGCGATCGAAGTCGGGTTTGAAGTTGACTGGCTTTGCGTCTTGATCATCGCCGAAATCAACGGCTCAGGAGCAAGCGCATAGCCGATACGCCACCCGGTCATGGCAAACGTTTTTGAAAGCGAGCCGGCGACAATGATGTTCGGCTTGGTACCAGGAACGCTTGCCAGCGAGTACGGTTTTCCTCCCCCGTACACGAAGTGCGAGTAGCATTCGTCAGTCATCAACCAGATATTTTTAGCTTTGCAGACTTCGTAAATTTTTACGAATTCGTCTTCCGGCACGACTGCACCGCTCGGATTGCTGGGCGAGTTGACGATCAGCAGTTTCGTCCGCGGCGTAATGGCGCGAGCAACTTGCTCGGCGCGCAGGCGAAAGCCGTCCGAAGGATCGGTCATCACGGGCACAGGCGTCGCGCCCGTGTACAAAACCATGTCAGGATAGCTGACCCAATAAGGCGCGGGGATCAGAACCTCGTCGCCCTTTTCGAGCAGCGAGCAGAATGCATTAAAAATGGCGTGCTTCCCGCCAACCGTAACAATCGTTTCCGGCACGGTGTATGAAGAGCCGAACTGCGCCGTGTGCCATTTGCAAATCGCGTCGCGCAGCGGTCCAATGCCGCCCACCGGCGTGTATTTCGTGCGCCCTTCCTTCAACGCGCGAATCGCCGCCTGCACAATATGTTCCGGTGTCGGGAAGTCCGGCTCGCCCGGCCCGAAATCCGCCAGGTCCACGCCCTGGGCGCGAAGTTTTTCGGCGGCCGCAAGAACAGATGCGGTCGGCGAGATGGAAATACGGTTAACGCGGGCAGCGAGTTGCACGGATGATTCTCCTTAAAAAAGTAACAGCTTATGATTACAAAATTTTAGCGCGCAGGCGCTCTTCCACAACCGGCGGCACAAGGTCGGTGATCGATCCGCCCAACTGGGCAATTTCCCGCACCAGCCGAGAACTTAAGTAGCTATATTTAACCGAGGGCATCATAAAAACCGTTTCAACTTCCGGATTTAGTTTACGATTCATCAAGGCCATCTGCAATTCGTACTCGTAATCCGAAACCGCGCGTATTCCACGCAAGATCACGTTCGCCTGGCGCAATCTCGCATACTCCACTAGCAAACCACTAAACACGTCCACCTCAACGTTCGGCCACGGGAGTGTCACCTCGCGCAGCATCTTCACGCGCTCTTCCACCGTAAACAGCGGCTCCTTCTCAAAGTTGCGCAGGACGCTGACGACCAGCCGGTCAAATATCTTTGCGCCCCGCTCAATCAAGTCAAGGTGCCCGTTCGTCACCGGGTCAAACGACCCAGGATAAATGGCCAGGACATTTTTCATGGTTTCGCCCGCGTGCAAACTTTTGGTTCCGCACTATTGTAGCGAAAATTTCCATAGATTACGCGAGGGAAATCAGACCAGCAGGATGAAAAGCAAATGCACTTGGCCGGTGCTGTAGCTCGCCTCTTCAGAGGCGAGGGTTTAGATGAAAATGAAGCAGAATTCAAAGCGCAGCGCAATTCCCAACAATAAAGCTGCTACACGCACCGAGTATCCGTATTTCAAGTTTTGGGCAGGATATCGTCTAAACCCCCGCCTCTGAAGAGGCGGGCTACAGTGGCCGTGTTCAAATTTGTCGAAGATGGTCAAAAAATAAATTTGCAGGGGGACAAATTGTCCCCCCAAAAATCGGGCTAGCGGTGATCATCATGATCATGATTGCCATTGTGGCCAGCCTGATATCCGGCCTCGTAAGCATTGTGATCTTCATCCTCCTTGAAGCGATGTTTCTTATAGTGATCGCGGTTGTGCATCTGATCTTCGCGACCTTCGCGCAAGCCCATTTGATAGTTCTTGTTCTTCGAGTAATCCTCGTCGTGGTGTTCCTGTGGAGTGGGAGACGCCACCAGCTGCGTTGCGCCTCCGGTGATCCCAATTCCAATGGCCATGACTGCCACCCATGCGCATTTTTTCAAGTTCCTATTCAATTTCATTAGGCCCCCATTCCTATTCATTGCCAATTGACTGCTTGCGATTTTCAATGGAAGTTTTCCCATAATCGAAAGTCGAATCGATGGTAGCCTTCTGCGATACTCACGGGCAATCCAGCTTCCACCCGATTATGCTTTAAGGCACATTCCCTGACTTTTGCTGTACGCGAAAAGTTCTCCTTGGATTCGAGAACCGCGATTTACTCATCCTCGAAATAAGGCAGCAAAGCTCGTGGTAGGATAAAATAAACACCTATTGGATGGATGCGAGGCGCGATGAAAACCATTTATACAAGCTGGATTGCAGCTATTGTTCTGTGCTCCCTCCCAGCCGCGATTGCCCAGACGACTCCGCAGGCTCACACAAAAAAAGCTTCTGAAAGTGCATCGACTTTTGCCTTTGAGCCGCTCGACAATTGGAAGGCTGCTGTCCTTTCCGGCAATAAAGCGGCCCTCATGAATTTTTATTCCACAAATCCGCCGGCGCGTGCCAAGACGCCTCAAGGTGAAACGCTGGACCCAGCCGAGGAGCCCAACTTCTGGGCCTCGCTCAAGCCTGAAGGACTCGATAAACTCACGGTGCTGGTCTTGGAATCAAAAACGGTGCAGCCTGGAGTGATGACTCTCGTGGTGCGCGCGGAGGCGGATTTTAAAACAAGCGCGGGAGAAAAATCGGCCATTATTTCCGGTGCGCAAGTGTGGATGCAGAGGCTCGGCGATTGGAAAATTGTTTCCACCCAACGTGGCGATCCTGCCGAAAAGCAAGCCCGTAAATTGCCCGAACCGGCGAAGCCGAACACGGAGCTTTACCCGCCGCCTGAAGAAGCTCAATCGGAAATTTCCACGGCGCTTGCCGCAGCGGCCAAGCAGCATAAACGCGTGATTCTCGTATTCGGCGGCAACTGGTGCTACGACTGCCATGTGCTGGACACTACGTTTCGTTCCAAAACTTTTGCGCCCATCGTAAACGAGAATTACATCGTCATTCACATCAATGTCGGGAATTACGACGCAAATCTCGACCTCGCCAAAAAATATGAAATCCCCCTGAATAAAGGAGTCCCGAGCCTCGCTATCCTCGATCCGGACGGAAAGCTTCTCGTCAGCCAGAAAAATGGAGAATTTGAATCCACAGTACGCATAGGCCCGGAAGACGTTCTTGAATTTCTGAAAAAGTGGAAGCCCGAGCACAAGAGCTAATCCCGCTTTGTGGCGCAGGCGTCCCGCCGGCAGTTTTTATTCCTACTCAAGCAAGATTGAAAATCCAAATCCAAATCCAAGTCCAATTACAAACCCCGCCGGCAAGATGCCGGCGCCACAAAATCTCAGATAAAAATCGTGACTGCGCGTCTGGAGATTTGGCGTATACTCCGCGTTAAGCCAGCACCAATTATGCGCCGCCCGTTTGGGTTCGTGCGGCTAGCGTTGAGGCCCCTCCGCATTCACGTTTCAAGAAATAAATTCGAGGAGATCGGAAATGAAATTCAACGGAACCCGCTCAAGGCTCGCGATCATTTTTGCGTCCTCTCTCTTGTTCATTGGCGGCAACTCAGCACGCGCCGCGGAAAACAATTCCACGATTGAAGGCGTTGTGCAGGATGCGGCCGGGAAACCTGTCACCGGCGCATTTGTGAAGCTGAAGAATAACGAGCGCCATCTCGAATTTTTGTACATCAGCCAGGCGCAAGGAAAGTACACGGCGAGCAATCTGCCCGCGGGAAAATATGTAGTCCAAGTAGTCGGCGACGGATTTCAGAGCAATGTTTCCGCGCCCGTGGAAGTCGCTGAAGGAAAAACGGCGAAGCAGGATTTGGCGTTGACCGCGAGGCAGGGGCCCATGCTGCCGCGCGCATGGCCCATGAAGACTCCCGAAGCGCTGATGGTTACCGTTTCCAAAGAATTGCCGGAAGGCGACGGCAAGAAACTGGTCGCTGCACGCTGCACCACGTGCCATAACACCGAGCGCTTCGTCGGCTTCCACATGCCGCGCGAAGACTGGGCATTCACCATCCGCCGCATGCGCGCCCGCATTCGCACCGCAAAAATTCGTGACCTCACCGAAGACGAAGCCAAACTGGCAATTGACTACTTCACGGCCAACTACGGCCCCAACCGCCAGGTAGATTTGAATGACCGCCTCCCACGCGCGTTGCTGGAAGGAAAGGCGCTCCATTACCGCGCCGTTCAATACGATATCAGCGACACACAAATCGGCTCGGAGCCGCATGATGTTGCCGTCGATCCGCAGGGTAATGGATGGGTCAGCCAGCGCTCAGGCAAACTCGGCAAGCTGAACTCCAGGACGCTGAAATATACGGAAATTTCTCTTCCGGCCGGTGTCGCCGCACCTGACGGCCAGCTGCTTGGCAATCTGCAGATCGATGCGAAAGGCAAGTTGTGGGTTCCCGACGGCTCGAACTTCCGCTGGCTCGACTATGACACCAATTCCGGGAAATTCACTTCCTACGATTGGCCGAAAGATGTTCGAGCCGATGCGGGGGGTAATTCCATGCTCATCCATCCCAACGGTTCCATCTGGGAGACCAGCGGCAATCAGGTTCGCATGCTGAACATCGCGAGCAAGGAATTTAAATTTTTCGATCCTCCTTCCTACCTTGCCACGCAAATGCCGACCGGCGCTTATGGAATCACGGTTGCAGGCGATGGCTCCGTCTGGTGGGCCGAGGATATTGGCGACCGCATGTCGCGAATCGATCCAGCCACAGGGAAGGTCGAAGAATTTAAGATTCCCTATGATGGCTACGCTTACCCGCGTCGCATGAGCCACGACGCGCGCGGCGATATCTGGGTCGGCCTGTGGAACGCCGGATTATTGATGAAGGTGGACTACGAAACGAAGCAGATGACATTCTTCGCTCCGCCCACTGAAACGAACGGCGCATATTCCGTGATAGTCGATCGCAAGAATAATTTAGTTTGGGTCAGCGAACAGCAGGCAGACAAGATTGCCCGCTTCAATCCCAAGACCGGTGAGTGGGTGGAATTCCCGCTTCCGGATTCCGAATCGGACCCCAGAAGGCTTGAGATCGATCCCACGAACCCGAATCGTGTTTGGTGGAGCGGCAATCTTTCTGGCCGCATGGGATTCATTGAAGTCCTGCCCGGAAGTTAAGTTGTAGGGGCTCGCCAAGGTAGGGGCACGGCATGCCGCAAGCTTGTCCAAATTAGGTTTTCGATATAGGGCGGAAAGGCCTGTTACTTTAGGTTGGGTTCCATGACAAGAACCAACTTTTCAGGACAGGAGATTCCGCCTTGAACCGAGTATGCAGCATTTTTTCTCAGCTGTTACAGTTTTTTCCTCGTCTGGAATTTGAACAGATTGTTCGAGCGACCCGTGCCGAGCGCCATGCCCGCGGATTTACTTGCTGGGGGCAATTCGTGGCCATGATGTTTTGCCAGTTAGGGCAAGCTCGGTCGCTACGTGAAATTTGCGGAGGACTGGCGGGTTGTGAAGGCAAACTGAAACATCTGGGCGTTCCTCGAGCACCCAAGAAATCCACGCTGGCCTACGCCAACGAACACCGACCCTGGCTGTTGTATCAGAAAGTTTTCTACTGTTTATTTGCTCGTTGCCAACAGGTCGCAGGAACGCGACACGGATTCCGTTTTCGCAATCCACTGCTGAGCATCGACGGCACACTTATCGATCTCTGCGCCACCATGTTTGACTGGGCCCAATACCAGCAAGCCAAAGGCGCATCCAAGTTGCACTTAGTTTTGGACCACGATGGACATCTGCCGTGTTATGCGGTTCTCACCGAAGCAAACGCTTCCGAGGTGAAAATAGCGCGCACACTTTCGTTTGCTCCCGGCACTATTTTAGTTTTTGATCGCGGCTATGTGGACTACCAGTGGTATCAAAGACTCACCGATCGCGGGGTGTTCTTTGTAACTCGCCTGCGTCATGACGCTCACTATCGTGTTCTGGAATCCCGGCCAATTCCAAAGAATCGCCACATCCTCAAAGATGAAATCATCGCCTTGGGCAGTCATCACTACAGGCAGACAGCGCGATTCCGGCGTGTCGAAGTGTGGATACAGGAACGGCAGGAGGTTCTCGTGCTACTGAGCAACCACCTCAGCTTTGGATCCACGACCATCGCGCAAATCTATCGAGAACGCTGGAGGATCGAAGTCTTCTTCCGCTATTTGAAGCAGAACTTGCGCATCAAAACCTTCGTAGGCACTAGCGCCAACGCGTTGCACACTCAAATTTGGACAGCACTGATCGCCATCCTGCTCTTGAAATACTTGCAACTGCGGGCCCGCTACGGCTGGTCGTTATCGAATCTGGTCGCTCTGCTACGCCAACAACTCTTTGTTTATCGCGATTTACAAGCTTGGCTGGACGAACCGTTCCAAGCTCCGCCCGCTTTGGCAGGCCTACACGATGGCCAGTTGGCGCTGCCTTTTTAACATGCTATTAGGACAGCACAGCCCCAACCTAATAAGCCACTCGCGTCCATGGCGCCCACAAACACCGTCTTTTCAAGTCGCGCTCCCGCTCACGTCTCCTAATTTGGACAGCCTTGCGGCATGCCGTGCCCCTACCAAACCGATCAGAGCCCATTTAACGGGTTCAGTCTGCTCAACCATTCAGCTCTAATAAAATGCCAGTCGACCCTTAAAATCGCCATTTCGTTGCACCGAATTTGACTAAGCCGACCAATTTGGTCGTAATGTAAACTCATGTTTAGCTTGGAGTTGTTCACATTAGAACTGCTTGACAGGGGAGAGGGATAGGTATTAAAATTCATTTGCGACTGATTTGGTCGCATATGGCCATGTTGAAGCTCTCGAAAAAAGCGGACTACGCACTGATCGCTGTCAGACACTTGGCCGCGCATCGCAGCGAGGTTTCGTTGAGCGCTTCGGACATCGCGGAAGTTTACGGAATTTCGGCGCCGCTTCTGGCAAAAGTTTTGCAGCGCCTGGCGAAAAATGGGCTGGTGACGGCGCGGCACGGTTCGACTGGGGGTTATCAACTGGCGCGGCATCCGAAGGATATTTCAGCGCTGGATGTAATCAATGCGGTGGATGGCCCGGTAGTGATCACATCCTGTGTGACGAGCCACGGGAATTGCGATCAAAGCTCGACCTGCACGATTCGCGAACCGCTGCGACGAGTGAATGACAGTATTGCGAAAGTGCTGCGGTCCGTAACGATTTCGCAAATGACGGAAGACGCGCCCGACGGGGAACTAGTCGGATTATCGATATAGGCGTACAGCGCGGAACGCCGGGAAATTTTAGAAGTTAAAGAATTTGCGTCAGGGGATTGTAAGAAATCGAAACGGGAGACACACGAATGGCCATAAAACTGCCAATTTACATGGATTACCACGCCACCACTCCGGTGGACTTGCGCGTGGTCGATGCGATGCTGCCGTACTTCCACGAGAAGTTCGGTAACGCCGCAAGCCGCAATCACTCTTTCGGCTGGACTGCGGAAGAAGCTGTGGAAAATGCGCGCGCACAGATCGCTCGCTTGATCAACGCGACGCCCAAGGAAATAGTCTTCACCAGCGGCGCCACCGAATCCAACAACCTCGCGCTCAAGGGCGCGGCGGAAATGTACCGCGAAAAGGGCAACCACATCATCACGCAAGTCACCGAGCACAAGGCTGTTCTCGATACCTGTAAGCGCCTCGAGAAATATGGCTATGAGGTGACCTATCTCCCCGTGGCCAAGGACGGCCGCATCGATCTCGACGATCTGCGCCGCGCCATCACCAACAAAACAATTTTGATCTCCATCATGTATGCCAACAACGAAATCGGCGTGCTTCAACCCATTCAGGAAATCGGCAAGATCGCCAAGGAAAAGGGCATCCTGTTCCATTCCGATGGTGTGCAGGCTGCCGGCAAAGTTCCAGTAGACGTGCAGCGAGACAATCTGGACATGATCTCCCTGACCGCGCACAAGCTTTACGGTCCCAAGGGCTGCGGCGCGCTCTACGTGCGCCGGCGCAATCCACGCGTGCAGCTTTCCGCCCAGATTGACGGCGGCGGACACGAGCGCGGCATGCGCTCTGGCACCTTGAACGTGCCGGGGATCGTCGGCTTCGGTAAGGCAGCTGAGCTTTGCCAGAACGAAATGGTGGAAGAAAGCACGCGTCTGCGCGGTCTGCGGGATCGCCTGAAGGACACCATCTTCTCCAAGCTCGACGAAGTTTATATTAACGGCTCGATGGAGCATCGTTTGCCCCACAACATCAACATCAGCTTCGCGTTCGTCGAAGGCGAATCGCTGCTGATGGGAATCAATGATGTCGCGGTTTCGAGCGGTTCGGCCTGCACCTCGGCCACTCTCGAACCAAGCTATGTGCTCAAAGCTTTGGGCGTTGGCGAAGACCTTGCGCACACATCGATCCGCTTCGGCCTGGGGCGGTTCAACACTGCGGAAGAAGTGGATTACGTCACTAACCGCGTGATTGAAGTCGTGCAGCGGCTGCGTGAACTGTCCCCACTTTACGAAATGGCCAAGGAAGGAATCGACATCAGCAAAATGAATTGGGGCGCATCGGCCAGTCACTAGTGGCCATCTCATAGGAGGGCGTCGCATGGGTAATGCTTGCGGCTAATCTTCGTGAGTAATCATTGTGAGTAATCTTTGTGGGTCGCGGCTTCAGCCGCGACATTCAGAAGGTTGAAAGGCAAGGGCTTTAGCCCCTGAAGTGTTTTCGATGAAATTTAGAATTAAATTTTTTCGTACAAATATCGAAGGGAGTGTGAAATGGCTTATTCCGATAAGGTAGTCGATCATTACGAGCACCCGCGAAACGTGGGCAGCTTGCCCAAGGAAGATCCGAACGTGGGCACAGGTTTGGTTGGCGCGCCGGAATGCGGCGACGTCATGCGCTTGCAGATGAAGATCAATCCCGAGACCAATGTCATCGAGGAAGCAAAGTTCAAGACGTTCGGCTGCGGATCGGCCATCGCCAGTTCTTCGCTCGCCACCGAATGGGTCAAGGGCAAGACTGTCGAGGAAGCGCTGGCCATCTCGAACACGGATATCGTGCGCGAGCTGAGCCTGCCTCCGGTGAAGATTCACTGCTCTGTGCTCGCCGAAGATGCGATCAAGGCCGCCATTGCGGACTGGAAGAAGAAGAAAGAAACTTCCGCCCCTGCTGCAAATGCGACCGCAACATCCGTCGGCAACTAGTATTGGCAAAATAGACGCCGACAAGAATATTAGTCCGGCACTATGTAAGACAGGCTTTTTGTATGGCAAGGCTTGACGCATGATAGGCACTATGTAAGGCAGGCTTTGTGGGTCGCGGCTTCAACCGCGACATTCGGGCCGGAAGGATACTGGGCTTTAGCCCCTGAAGGCTGGGCTACAGCTCATGGAACGAGTTGAACCAGGACCAACTATGATTCACGTCACTGAAAAAGCGGCATCAAAAATTCAGGAGCTCCTCGCCAAGGAAGGCGTGGCCGCCGAAACCGGCGGACTGCGCGTGGGCGTTCAGGGCGGCGGCTGCTCCGGGCTGACGTACGCCATGCGCTTGGAAACTCAGGCGCGGGATCGCGACAAGGTTGTTGAAGAAAACGGCGCTCGAATTTTCGTGGACCCCAAGAGTTTTCTTTATTTGAATGAGACCACGCTGGATTACCAGGAAGATTTGATGCGTCGCGGGTTCGTTTTTCAGAATCCGCAGGCGACACGCAGTTGTGGATGCGGCACTTCTTTCACGGCGTAGTTCTCTCGGTTCACGATCAGGGAACGCAGCAGGCTCTCTCTCGTTTCAAGAGAATTGCGTGGTTGGCCGGGATGGGGACCCCGCCAGCCATTTTTTTTGCCTGGCTTTAAGTAGCACAGACTTCAGCCTGTGGAATTTAGTCCTCCCAAAAACCGAACCCGCAGGCTGAAGCCTGTGCTACTGGAAAAGTAATCAATAAAAAATGAACGCACCATCTCCCATCGTGACGGCCTCGACCACTTGCTGGAATTGCTCCGCGGCAACCGGCGGCGCGCCATTCTGCCCGGCGTGCGGAAAAATTCAGCCGCTGGCGCAGGGCGCGGATTTCTTTTCCTTCTTCGGCCTTCCGCACAAGCTGTCGCTGAATCTGGAAACGCTGGAGCAGCGCTTTCATTCGCTTTCCTGGAAGCTGCATCCCGACCATTTTGCACGCGCCACGGAAAGCGAGCGTCAGCATTCGCTGGATCAGTCCTCGCAATTGAATGACGCCTACCGCACGCTGCGCGATCCTGTAGGCCGCGTGGAATATCTCCTGAGCCTGAATGGCATGCGCAAGGAAGGCCAGAAAAAACAGCAGGCCCCCCCGGAATTATTGGAAGAAGTTTTTGAATTGAACGAATCGCTGGACGAGTTGCGCGAAGCGCGCGCCTCCGGCGAAAGCGCGCAAATGCCGCAACTGCGCGCCAAACTCGAATCGGCGCAGCATAAATTTGAATCGTCGCTCGCGGATGTGGACATGGAACTCGCGAAAGTTTCGTCCGATTGGGACGCCGCCTTGGATAAAGGCGCCGACGAAGCCGAGAAGAAAAAACTCATGGAGCGGATGAACGAGATCCTGAATCGCCGCTCGTATATCAGGAATTTGGTGAATGGAGTGAAGCAGGAGCTGGTGACTAGTGATTAGTGACTGGTGACTGGTGAAAACCAAAGCGGACGTCGACAGGGTTTTCACCAGTCACTAGTCACCAATCACCAGTCACTCTCATCGGGGGCATTCTTGCATGGGTAAGACCGTCGGTATCGATCTCGGCACCACTTACAGTCTGATCGCGTATCAGGATAAGCGCGAAGGGCGGCCGAAGTGTATTCCGGGGCCGTATGGCACGCCGCTGTGTCCTTCGGTGGTCAGCGTGGATGCGGATGGATCGATTGTGGTGGGACAGGCCGCGCAGCGCCGTTTGCTGACACAGGCGGACCGCACCATTTATTCCGTGAAGCGCCTGATGGGGCGCGGCCCTGCCGACGTGCAGGACGAATTGAAACTGTTTCCTTTTCGCATCGATCCTGTAAGCAAGAATGTGATTCGTGTGCGGCTCGGCGATCGTGTGTTCACGCCGCCGGAAATTTCCGCATTTATTTTGCGCGAGCTCAAAATGTGGGCCGAAGAATTTTTTCAGGATTCGGTCGAGCGCGCGGTGATCACCGTGCCCGCATATTTTAACGACGCGCAACGCCAGGCCACCCGCGATGCTGGCCGCCTTGCCGGCCTCGAAGTTCTGCGGCTTGTGAATGAGCCTACCGCTGCGGCTTTGGCCTACGGCCTGCACGAACAGAAGCGCGGCAAAGTGGCCGTCTACGATTTCGGCGGCGGCACATTCGATATTTCAATCCTGAAATTAATTTCGACGACGGACGGCGATATTTATCAAGTGCTCTCGACCAACGGCGACACGCACCTTGGCGGCGACGATATCGATAACGCGTTGCAAGCCTTGGCGCGCGAAGAAATTCTCGCCCAGAGCGTGGACATCGCATCGCATCCGGAAATCATCCAGGAATTGCGCAAAGCTTTAATCGCCGCCAAGCACGAACTTTCGAGCGCGGATAAAACGACGGTTAAATTTCCATTGCCCAATGGGGGCGTTTATTTCCGCGAAATTTCGCGCGCGGAATACGATCGTCTGATTCGCCCCATTGTTGACCGCACCATGGGCCCTGTGCGCCAAGCACTTGCCGATGCGAAACTCTCTCCCGCGGATATCGAGGAAGTGGTGCTCGTCGGCGGATCAACGCGCGTCCCGCTTGTCCGGCAAACAGTTGAACAATTTTTTGGCCGCAAGCCGCACGCCGAACTGAATCCTGACGAAGTTGTCGCGCTCGGCGCGGCCGTGCAAGCGGATATCCTCGAAGGCGGCGTGAACGACATGCTGCTGCTCGACGTCACCCCGCTGTCTCTCGGCATTGAAACGATGGGCGGCGTGGTCGCGAAAATTATTCCGCGCAATTCCACCGTCCCCGCCAGCGCGCAGGAATTATTTACCACGGGCGTCGAGAATCAGACAGGCATCGACATCCATGTGTTGCAGGGCGAGCGCGAGTTGGCCAAAGATTGCCGCTCACTCTCCCGTTTTCAATTAAAAGTTCCACCGGGCCCCGCGGGCCTCGCGCGAATCGAAGTAAAATTTTTAATCGATGCCAGCGGGATTCTGCAAGTTTCGGCAAAAGATTTGCGCGCAGGCACCGAGCACTCAGTCGAAGTGCAGCCCACGTACGGTCTCGACGACGCTGAAGTTGAGCGCATGCTCGAAGAGTCCATCGAATTTGCCGAGCAGGATTTTTCGCAGCGCCAGTTGATCGAAGCGCGCAACGAAGCCGAAAGCATTCTTCACCTGACGGAAAAAGCTTTGGCTCGCGAACTATCGGAAGCACCGGGTGAATTGCCCGAGGCTGAGCGAATTCAGATCCAAAGCGCGATTTCCACGCTGCGCGAAGCGCTCCAGGGCACGGATTACAAAAGTATCCGCGCATTTGGCGACGTGCTGAACCAGGCATCCACGCCTCTTGCCGAACGCATGATGAATCGCGCACTCGGAGAAGCTCTGGAAGGCAAAAAGCTAGGTGATGTTTAGTGGCGCGGGCTCCAGCCTGCGGGTTTAGAGCAAAAAGCGCGGCAATTTTAAAAAAAGAGCAACAAGTTAAGCAGTAACTGAGAAGGAGAACACCATGGGCGGCAGTAATCCCTACATCGAAAAAACCAAATACACGCCCGCGCAAAAGAAATTCAAGGTGACATTTGTCCGCGAAGGCAAGACAGTCGAAGTCGATCCGGAAAAAGTCCCCTACGCGCGTGAAGGCTTGCCGGGAAGCCTGCTGGATATCGCCACCGGATTTCATATGGGCCTTGACCATGCATGCGGCGGGGTCTGCGCCTGCTCCACATGCCACGTGATCGTGCATGAGGGTCTCGAGTCGTGCAACGAAGCAACCGACGATGAACTCGATCAGCTGGACGAAGCTGCCGGTGTGACCGCGAAATCACGCCTCGGATGCCAGTGCGTGCCCGATGGCACGCGTGACTTGGTCGTCGAAATTCCAGAGTGGAATAAGAATTTCGCGAAGGAAGCAGAACACTGATCGCGGCGTTAGAGAATCATTGTGGCGCGGGCTTCAGCCTGCGTGGTTTTGTCCTTGCTGGGACCAAAATCCGCAGGCTCAAGCCCGCGCCACGCAAACCAAGAAGCTCCCGGAGGAGACGCAACGATGCCCGCAACATTTGATTGGGATGATGCTGAAGAAATAGGAATCCAGCTCGCCGATAAATACCCGGATGCAGACCCGCTCAACGTCCGCTACACGGACATGCACAAATGGATCACGAGCCTCGACGGCTTTACGGGCGATCCCAAGCTCTCGAACGAGGGCAAGCTCGAAGCGATTCAAATGGCGTGGCTTGAGGAGCATAATGAACGGAAGGCGTAACTGATTCGTGAATGGTGACTAGTGATTGGTGAAAACCATTTCCGAACTTGCAATCCCGATTTTCACGAAATACAAATTTCTATGGCAAATTTTTAAATATAAACTTCGTTCCATGCACTGATGCAAATCGCTTGAATGTGTTACAATTCGTAAGCGCTTGGCTCGCCTCGCGTAACCTCTTGTGGCCTGGTAGAGTAATGGTTAACTCGTCGCCCTTTCAAGGCGAAGATTACGGGTTCGACCCCCGTCCGGGCTACCAATTTTTTTCATCAGCTAACCCCTAGTGATTTGCTCCAAAGAAATTTAGCTCTCATGTTTTAATTTCTATTGCAGCTGCCAAAAAGCAGCCCGCTCAAAAAACGAGCGGCCTCTACGAAAACAAAGGCAACCTGGTTTCGTAGAGGCCTCTCCGTCCCGTTCTTTGGGACGGAGAGGGCGACTTGACCCCAATTAACTCCCACCCAAATTGCCCCCCAGTTGCTTTCTGGATTCGCCAGTTGTATGTTGAAAATCAGGGTTAGGCTGGAGTAGTGGACCATGCGTCTTAACGATCGAGCCGTACGCATCCCTGCCGCCGAACGGCATCCGCATCGTTTCCCCTTTCGTTTCATCAAATCTATTGATTTAATTTTGAATTTCGTAGGAACAGGCCTAAATTTTCCGGGCTGATATGCCTCGGAATATTTCAAAGGAAAATCATTCATGGCTGAAGAGAATCGATCTGTTACTCGAACTGACTCCGTTAGGGAAGCTGCTGAAGATCGATCCGCCAGGCACACAAATCGGCGCAGAAAAATCGTGATCGGGATTGCCGCGGCGGTCGTGCTAGTTGTCGGTGGAATATTCTTGTGGCGTTACTTCGGCAGCTACGAATCGACTGACGACGCGCAGGTGGACGCGCATCTTTATCCTGTGAGCGCGCGCGTATCCGGTTACGTAACCAAGGTAAACGTTGGGGACAACCAGTATGTGGAGAAGGGAACTGTCCTCGTGGAGATTGACCCCAAGGACTACGAAGTAAGCATCGAACAAGCGAAAGCGAATCTGCTGAACGCGGAAGCCACTGCGCAATCGTTGAACATCACTGTTCCGATTACATCGGTTAGCACGTCGAGCCAGTTGAACATCGCGACATCCGGTGTCGAAGATGCAAACACAACCATCGCCACAGCCGAAACTCAGGTTGCCGCTGCGCGCGCGCAGTTGGAAGCCGCGCAGGCTACAGACGTAAAGGTGCAGGCCGATGTTGTCCGTTACAAAATGCTGGTGGACAAACAGGAAGTATCGCAGCAGACGTACGACCAGGCCATAGCCACGGCCAAAGCAAGTACAGCGACCGTGGCAGCCGCGCGCGACAACGTCACGGCAGCGCTACAGGCGGTACAGCAATCGCAAACCCGCCTGCGGCAATCCCAAGCCACGCAACAAAATGCCGTCTCCAGCCTGCAGCAAGTCTCCTCGACCAAAGCTCGTGCGCGTGCCGCGATAGCCGATGTCCAGCAGAAACGCGCTATTCTTGAACAGGCGCAGCTGAATCTCAAATATGCGCAAATCGTCGCGCCCGTCAGCGGCGAAGTGACCAAGACCGTGGTAGTGGGAATGAATGTTCAGCAAGGCCAGCAACTGATCACCGTCGTGCCGTTGGAAGACGTATGGATTACCGCCAATTTTAAAGAGACGCAATTGAAACAAATGAAAGTCGGTCAAAAGGCCGAAATTTATGTGGATTCAAGCGGACGTACATTCAGGGGCCATGTGGACAGCATTTCCGGCGCTACAGGACCGCTATTTAGTTTGCTTCCGCCGGAAAACGCGACCGGAAATTACGTAAAGATCGTTCAGCGCATCCCCGTGAAAATTGTTCTCGAGCCGGGAGAAAATCAGGATCATCAGCTTCGTCCGGGCATGAATGTCGTGCCCGATGTTTATCTTCGATGAGCACTGCCGCGACTCCAATAGCCGGGCAAGACACCTGGCGTCCAAAGTTTAATCCGTGGCTGATCGCCGTGGTCGTGGCAATGGCTGCGTTCATGGAAGTGCTCGACACGAGCATCGCCAACGTGGCGTTGCCCTACATAGGCGGAAACCTTGGCGCGAGCAACGATCAGAGCACGTGGGTGCTGACTTCGTATCTCGTTTCCAACGCCATTATTTTGCCGATCAGCGGCTGGCTTGCGGGCGCTATTGGAAGAAAGCGTTTTTTCATAATTTGTCTGTTCGTGTTCACCGCAAGCTCGCTTCTTTGCGGGATCGCGCCCAGCCTCGGCCTGTTGCTTTTCTTTCGTGTTCTGCAGGGCCTGGGCGGCGGCGGTTTGCAACCCATGGCGCAGGCCATCCTCGCCGACACGTTTCCCCCGGAGCAGCGAGGTCTGGCCTTCGCGCTTTACGGAATCACGGCAGTCACCGCACCCACAATCGGTCCCACGCTCGGCGGTTGGATCACATTCAATTATTCCTGGCGCTGGATTTTTTTCATCAATCTTCCCGTTGGTCTCCTGACTTTGTTTTTGGTTTATCAGTTTGTGGAAGATCCGCCTTACCTGGCAAGAATTAAGGCCGCTGGCGTAAAGCTGGACTACATCGGCATCGCGTTGCTGACGCTTGGCGTCGGCGCGTTGCAAATCCTGCTCGATAAGGGTCAGGAAGACGATTGGTTCGGCTCCCATTTCATTACGACACTCATCATCACATCCGCGGTTTGCCTCCTCGCGCTCGTGATTTGGGAGTGGTTTCAGCGGGCGCCCATCATTGACGTTCGGCTGTTCAGGAATTTCAACTTTGCGAGCGCCAACCTGATGATGTTCACGCTGGGCATCGTGCTCTTCGCCAGCCTCGTCTTGATGCCATTGTTTCTACAGTCGCTCATGGGATATACGGCGCAGGTCGCGGGCCTTGCGATTTCCGCGGGAGGAGTCTGCCTTCTGATCGAAATGCCCATCATGGGACAATTAACCACGAAAATTGAGGCACGCCGCCTGATCACATTTGGATGGGTATGCCTGGCTCTCGCGATGTATTACTCCACGAAGCGAATCGACTTGCAGATTGAATTCAGCACGGCCCTGTGGCTGCGCGTCGCGCAAGTTTTCGGAATGGGTTTTTTATTTGTGCCCATTACGCTTGCAGCCTACATCGGAATTCCGCCGGAGAAAAATAACGCGGTATCCGGAATCGTAAATTTTATGCGGAACATTGGTAGCAGCGTGGGAACCTCGATCGTCACCACGCTGCTCGCGCGCCGCGCGCAATTTCATCAGGAAATTCTGATCGGTCACACCGTGGCGGGGAACCCTCTCTGGCAGGGATCGGTGGGAGGCCTTTCGCAGCGTCTTGCGCAGTCGGGACTCGAACGCCACAGCGCGCTGATGACCGCTTACGCCAGAATCTACCAATCCGTTCAGGCGCAAGCCAGCGCCGCTGCTTACATTGATACCTTCATGGTCTTGGCAATCGGTTCGGCGATCATGTTTTTTCTTTCTTTTTTCCTGAAGAAGAACGATCCCGGCGGCGGCCATGTCGTGGCAGAATAATTTTTCTGCGTTGGAGTACGGAAGTCTGCCTCATGACATCAGCCAATCGCCAATAATTATTTCAGCCAGTTGGAAGCCGATAATTTATTTCATGTAAATATCATTTTCATATGACGGAAATCTATTTCCACTCCGCAATCAGTTTTCCTCACGAACATAAATCTTCAAATTCAAACGCTTGATGAATCAAATTGGATAGCCAATCCCTGCGTTGAAACGTCTCAATCCACTCGAGATTTGTCTACTCATTTTCCACACCTTTCACCAGCCTATAAGCATCCAGATATCAATTGGACAGAGACGTTTTAAACGTGGCGTTCCAGTTGCTTCCACTACTCCAGCATTATGGCTCTGGTATATGCCGCACCGAAAATGGCGCGGCACTTGCCGGAACCGTGCACGCATATTGCTCCGGCCAGCCCGGATCGCTCGACGCATTTCTGCACAGCGACGTGGAATTGTAAATTACGTTTCCCAGGATCACCGGCCCATCCAGCGGCTCAGCATAAATCTGATAATTCTGCGAACTCCCTACAAGTAATTGCTGCAACGAAAATGTTCCGTCAAATAGCGCGGGGCCGGCGCCGCTGCAACTCCATCCTGCAAGCACCGCGGTTGCAACGGTTCCGGTTGCATTGTCGAGCGCAACCACCTGCGCGGGAAAGATGCCCGTCACTCCCACTGGAGAAATGGGCAGCGCAAGTGGATTTGCAGGAAGCACGTGGCCAGTAATCGTGCCAATGTGTACGGAATCCGTAGGATTCGGGTACAACACTCGCAATCCTGTGCGATCGTCATCCGCTAACGGCGCATCGGGGGATTGCGCCGTGGGTCTCGCTCCTGAAAATTGTCCCGGAGATGGCGCGAACGGAAACATCATCGCGGACCACACGCCCGAGTGGTTGAAACCAAAACTGTGTCCCAGCTCATGCGTCACAATCGACTCCAGGTCATACGAATTGGGGTGCGAAGGCAGCGCTTGCGGCGTTGCGAACGTCGTATTGATGTCACTCGGCAGAAATAAAGTATCCGCGTCCATAATTTCGCCGACAAATGTGGATACGTTTCCTGTGGCGGGCAGCACCACTCCAATCGTGTCCGCGGAAACAACGCGTGTGAAAGCCAGGATGCCCAGAGTAAATCCCGGATCGCTCTGATTGAAACAGATGGAATTGAATCCGTCCGTGGAATCGCAAGCTGCCGCTAACGGCGTTTCTTGCAAGGCGCCGAGCGTGGTTGGTGTCAGGGAAGAGCCGGAAACGCCAGTCCAAACTGCGAGAGATGTCTGAATGACCGCGTCAATTTCCGCAATTTGCCCGCTGGGTGTCTGATCGGCCGTAATGATTGTGGTAGGGTTGCCGTTCAGCGACGTGCTCCATTGACGATTGACCGAACCGGGCGTTGAAATATCGAAGCGCGTGAGTTGCGGGCAGGAAGTTCCTCCGGAGAGCGCCGAGTTCTGGCGCATGTCCGCGACGGTCGTGCTCAAGTCATAGGCTCCCGCACAGGCAGCCGTCATTTGCAAAAGGAAAATGTACGCAATCGAAATGGAAATTGTCCTGCGAAATTTTTGCGTGCGACGCGCGGTCATCTAATTTTCCCTTCGCCGCGCGCG
Source organism: uncultured Acidobacteriota bacterium (assembly GCA_963786215.1). Lineage (GTDB taxonomy): Bacteria > Acidobacteriota > Terriglobia > Acidiferrales > UBA7541 > Palsa-360. The sequence continues at coordinate 252,959 of CAWAYK010000015.1, read as the reverse complement.
ACCGCGGATGCGAGCCGCCCGCGAAATTCGTCCATTGGCATCCTGTGAACGCCCTCCGTCCGAAATGTTCTCGTTGCCGGATCGAATACGGCAAAGGCGCTCGAGTCCTGCGTTACTGTTTGATTGCCAGTTCGCGGATCGCGCGAAATTCGGAACGTTCCCTGCACCCATCCGGCCACGGTGAACCCGCCTGCGGGCGAACGTTTTAGAAATACGATTGCGTCATCTCCCGGATGGAATCGCGGCGTGCCCTCCACCGTTGCGGTCAGGTGGCCGACGCGTCCGCCCGGCAATCGAACGGAAATTTCGCCGGGCAAATTTCCCTTCATCGTCTCCACGACATTCGCCGTGGTGATCGTCCAGATGGTTCCGTTTTCCCAACGTGATTCGGCACTCGAAAAATTCACGCGCGCCACGGCGTCCGATCCCGCGGCCAGTTGATCGAGGCTGAGCCGCACCAGCGTAGTGGCGCGAACAGTCGAGCGCGGCATGAGCGGAACCATGAAAGTGAGCAGAAGTAGAAACAAGTCTCGGCTACGGATTTTAATTTTTATTTGCATAATTTATTGCACCTCGATCGTGCCGGTTCCGGCAGCCTGGTCACCGTTCGGATTTACGATAAAAAGAGTTCGCGGGCCCGGCGCGGCCGTGGATGGAACCAGCAACCTCAGGTGAACAATGCCGAGCCCAAGCGGCTCGCGATTAATCACTGTGATGTCCGGCGTAGCCGGTCCGCTCACTGAATACAAAAAGGACGGCGATAGTGCGCTCACGGAAAAAACGCACAGATCGCCGCTTCCATTTCCAGATAGAGGCCGCTGAATGATGACAGGATTTCCCGCAAGCGTGCAGGATCCTGTCGCAGGGGAAAACGCGCCGATCGCCGCGATATTCAAACTTACATTTCCTGAAGCGCCCGCTCCTCCGTTTGTGCTCAGTTCCACGACAACGATGTCGTTTCCCGTGCTGATGGGCGCGCTCGGCGTCAGGGAAATCGCGCCGCTTCCCGAGCCTTGCGCGAGCACCATGAATATTTCTGTGTTGGAAAGCGTGCCATCCGGATTCTGTAACTGCACAGTAAGATTTCCGGCGGATTGCAAATCCGCGGCGCCCAGCGAAGTGGTGCATTGCGAACTGGAATCGCAGGTTGTGGATCGTGGCCTGCCGCTCACGAGAATCGTCGAGCCCGGCCCGGGAATCGTCGCTGCAAAATTTATTCCAGTGACGAGCAGCGTAAAGCCCCCGGCCGTGCCCGCATACGCGCTTGTGGGAGCCAGCGAGAAGATGGCAGGACCATTTGTGATGGTCACTGTCGCGGTTCCCGATTGGCCAATGTCCTCGGTACTCGTGGCGACCACTGTAATTAAATTGGGCGACGGTTTCGTCGCCGGCGCCGTATACAATCCTGTCGAATCGATCGACCCGCAATTTCCTGGAATGTCGCAGACCGCTCCCGTAATCGTCCAGATGACTTGCTGATTCGATGTGCCGGCAACATTTGCCGTGAACCTTGTTGGTTCCATCTCCGACAAACTTGCGCTTCCCGGCTGAACGCTGACCGCGATGTGCGGAAGAATCGTGATATTTGCCGAACTACTTCTCGTGGTGTCCGCCTGGCTTGTTGCTATGATCGTCACAGGATTCGGAAATGGCATTCCAGCCGGCGCAATATAGTCGACGCTTCCCGTCCCGCTGAACAAAACCGGTTGGCACGGAATCGATCCTGCCGCGCAGATTTGGCCGATGGCCGCGTTTCCTCCCGCGATTCCGTTGACGAGCCAGGACACCATTTGATTCGTCGTGCCGTTCACCTGCACGGTGAGCGATTGTCTCTCTTCGATTGCCACGCTTGATGTTGCGGGATTGAGATCGACGGTTACGGCGGAAGTCAGCATAACGATCACGCTAGCTGAGAAATTGGGATCGGCGTTGCTGCGCGCGCGGACCGTGACGAAACCGCCCGCCGGAAGAAATTGCGGGGCCGTGAACGTCGTGCTGTCCGGTGTAATTTGCGAATTCAGAATGGAGCCGACGGCAAGATTTCCGTCGACCACTCCATTCACGTCCCACGTCACGGTGGAGTCTACAGCTCCCGTCACCGCCGCTTGAAACGCTTGCGTATTTCCGAGCGGCAAGGATGTTGAAGACGGCGAAATCACAACGCTGATAACTGGAAGAATAGAAACGGAAACGAACGCCGCTTTTGCCGGGTCCGCCTGCGGCGTAACGATTATTTTTACAGTGGCGGGAGGCGGCGGAATCGCCGGGGCCGTATACAAGCCGGCCTGCGTTATCGTCCCGCAAGAATTTGCGCTGCACCCAGTTCCCGCAACACTCCAGGAAATCGCGCGGCTTGGATTGGAATTCGCAGCCGGCGTGAGCGTCGCGATAAACGTTTGCAGACGCGCCCGCATTAACGGAAGTGGGCCCAGACACGGAAAGTGAAAAATTGCTCGTGAGGTTCACTGCCGCCGTTGCGATTTTAGATGAATCGGCCACGCTGATCGCAATTAGATTGACGCTTGGCGGCGCGGGAATAATTCCGGGTGCGGTATAAGTGCCGCTCGAATCGACGGTGCCGCATCCCGCTCCCGCGCACCCGCTTCCGGAAAGCACCCAGGAGACGGATCGATTCGGATTGCCTGCCGAATTCACCGTGGCTGTAAATGGCTGCGTAGCGCCTAACTCAACAGAAGCGGCGCTCGGAGAAATCGAGACGGAAACGTCGCTCGTAACGGTCGCTACGGCGCTGGAATTCTTGGTGGTGTCCTCGACGCTTGTGGCCGTCACGGAAACTGAATTTGGAGCGGGCAAATTGGCGGGAGCCGTATAGGTGCCGCCGGCATTTACCGTTCCCATGCGGCGTTGCCGCCGGAAATTCCCTTTACGCTCCAGATCACGCTGGAATTTGTGGAGTTGCTCAAGGTCGCCACAAAAGTTTGTTGCTCGCCCAACAAGACGTGTGCAGTCGTTGGCGTGACCGTCACCGTAATGTTGGAGGGAGGCTGCGACGGGCCTGCTCCGACCGCGCCACAGCCCACAATTGACACAACGAGAAGCAATAGCGGACGGTAATGCAACTCCGGGTGATGAGAGTTGCATCGTCCGCCAGGTTTTGGGGTTCCGTTCATTGAAGTGGGGGATTGCACGCATTGTGCCAACGTGGTGCACGGAGAAAAACGGGCAGACTCAAAAAGTTTTTGAGGATTTAAAACGAAAATGAATTTTCTGCAAAGCTCACGCATTCATTGGGTTGACCATCTCTGACTTCCGAAATTCAATCACGCGCAGAAATATTCCATGAGCCATCCAAGACTTGGTCCGAAGCACGATTGTTCCGACTTGGGAATCTAAATAGGGAAGCGTGATTCAATTCGGGCATGCTAGCAACTTCGTTGCTCTTACTGCCGCTTACCGTCGCTGTAAGATACTCAGTTGACACCGCGGCCCACTGCTTGAATAATCGTTCCATGCCTCGTCCCGAAGCCGCCCACCGCGTGAAAAGCTATTCGGCCGCAGACGGGATACGTGTACCAATATTATTTTTACGAAGTGGAGAAATCGAAGCGCGGCGCCGTGGCTGGAACCGAGTATGTGTACATGGCTTCGGTGGACCGCAAGCATGTGTTTCCCGTGAAAATTTTTGTGGCCAAGGAAGCACTGGAAGCATGGGCCGCGAGAACTGGCCGCGAGTTCACCGGAACGGAAGAGTACGCCGTAGCGAAGATGCGTCTCTTTCAAGCCTTCGACGAAGTGGAAGGCCTCGCCGAGAAAACACCCGATCTAATAGTCGATGAATCGAACCTCGAAACTCTTTCCTCCGAGTTGGACCTGTAAGACTTTCCGTTACAAGTGTCAGGATTTGAGTAGCGCACGCTTGGCAGAGTGCAGGAAAACCATCTCATTTTTGTCATTTGGTGCGAAGCGAGGAAACTCTCCTTCCTTTTATCAATTGTCAAATCGATCGGATGTTGTAGCCCGCCTCTTCAGAGGCGGGGATTTAGATGTGGTGTCAATTAAACCCCCGCCTCTGAAGAGGCGGGCTACAGCAGAAAGGACCTTCGATTGGTCATGGTACGAGGCCGAAAAGATGGATGGTGGAGCGACGCTGGCAGACGTTTCGTATAAACGAGTCAAGGTCTTCGCAAAAGTTTTCAGCCTGCAATTTCTGATGCATGCTATCCGTAAATCCAGAGAGAACTCAATTAATTTGAAGGGGAGCGAGGTCTTGCGAATTGATGTTGAAGGAATAATTCAAGGCAAGCAAAACACAACTCTGCTGAAATAAAGACTAGCATCATGTAACCAACAGTCAATCGCAATCCAGCAATGTCACGTAGATTTTTGTTGATAAAAATAATTTCTTTTCGAATGAACAGTCCCTGCAAGATTTATTTGCGAAAAACATCCGCAAGCGCCCCCGCCAAATCCGCCTGCTGAAACCGGTAACTTGCATTCGTAAGCTTGGCAGGAATCACTCGCTGGCTTGCGAGGAGCAAACCGTCCGCCATTTCTCCCAGCGCCAAACGAAGCGCAAACGCCGGCGCGGGGAAAATTGCTGGCCGGTGCAGTGTTTTCGCGAGCACCGCTGTGAATTCGCTGTTTCGAACAGGATTGGGAGTAATGGCGTTGACCGGTCCCGCCAGCTGCGAGTTGGCCAGCGCAAAATCGACAATGTTCACGACCTCCGCCAAAGTCAGCCAGGACATCCACTGCCGCCCGTTGCCCAGACGCCCGCCTGCGCCAAGTTTGAAAGGCAGCGCCATTTTCGGCAAAGCTCCTCCGTGCGACGCAAGAATAATCCCGAAGCGCAGGCTTACAACGCGCGCGCCGAACTCAGCTCCTCGCGCGGTTTCCGCTTCCCATTCCCGGCAAGCCTCCGCAAGAAAGTCATTTCCAGGCGCGCTCTGTTCGGTAAGAGTTTCATCGCCGCGATTGCCGTAATAACCGACGGCCGAAGCAGCCACAATGATTCGCGGCGGAGTTTGCAATTTAGCAAGTGCTCCGATCAGATGCCGCGTGGCATCGATGCGGCTCGTTCGAATGACATTCTTGCGCGATGCGCTCCACCGTCCATCGGCAATGGAAGCGCCTGCCAGATGAATCAGCGCATCCGCTGCTTCCGCCGTGGCCGCGTCGAATTTCCCGGCGACCGGATCCCAGGAAACTTGCTGCGCGCGATCCGCTCCCGTATTTTTCGCAGCTGTGCCGGGCCGCACAATGCGCACGACCTGATGCTTTTGTTCCTTCAGCGAATCGACGATTGCCGTTCCCAAAAAACCGCTTGAGCCTGAAACCAGAATGCGCATCGGGAAGTTCTCCAGTCTGTACACGCTACGGTGCGAGAGACGTCCAGGTCAAATGGATTTGGCCCGCATTTCTCACGGGATTGTATGTTTCCTGGGACCGCCAATCTCCTGATTGGCGTTTGCGACGCGCCAATCAGGAGATTGGCGGTCCCACGTTACCTCAACGTAATTCGTGCCAACCGTGCTTTGAGATTTTTTATTACGGACGTAAGGGAATTACAAATTAGAAATTGGAGAATAAATTGAAAAAGGGAGGCGCTTTGTCTATAAATCTCTTAGGCTTTAACGCCTTCTTTTTCTTCATTCCCGCTGGAATCATCATGGCTCGCCGGCACGATAATCGGTGTGGGAGAAGAATTTAAAATTTTCTGCCCGGAAACTCCGTCGGTACTCAGGGGACCGGAGCCTGTAGTCAGCAACTTATTCAAGATTGGGATATTCACGCGCTGCGATTCCACGAAGTCCACTCCTTCGGCGGTCAACATAAAATCGGAGTTGTCCGAGCGGGAGATGTAACCCTTATTCCGAAGATACCAGGTGGTGAATTCCAGGTAATCGCGCGGAAACCCCATGCGATTTTCCACTTCCAGCAGCGAAACTTCCGGGCGGTAGGGATTTGACCGCCGCTGAATATACAGAAGCGCAAGGATTGCCAGGCGCCGGTTTAATTCTCCTTCAAGGCTGTCCATGAAATCGATGGAGGTGGATAGTGGCACGGTTTGCGGCCCGTCTTTTTTGAAAGCTGCGTCATACTCCATACGCCGCGCCGGGTTCGACAGGACGTCATACGCTTGCTTGAGCAGGAAGAATTTCTCAGCGTCACCGGTCTCGGGGTTATCCGGGTGCAGTCGAACAGCCAGGAAGCGGTAAACCCGGTGAATGGTATCGGGTTCTGCGTTCGGGCTGATTTGAAGGAACTCGTAATAATCCGGAATTTCCATAGACTCCCCCTGGAACGGCGCTTTCCCTCTATAAATGTAAGATATCGCGGTCTTTTTAAGACGTAAATGCAAGCCTGCGAGCTGTGGACCAAAAACTAACTGATAGACGCAAGGCTCAGCAGTCGAGGTTGCCCGCTGCCAGGCGCTTGCCTAATCGTTTCGGGTATCCATATTTCGGGTGCTGTAATCGAAATTGACAGTGTCAATTGCCACCCGGATGCGATCATGCGCCTGTGCGATCGACGCCAAAACCCGCGATTGCAACTCCGCCTTTCCCGAATTGTCTTTTTCCTTGCTGCAATCGAACATAGCTCTATCCAGCATCTTGAAGCTCATGGAAAGCCTGTCAGACCAGTGCATGCGTGCATCGAATTTCGGGGGCCCCGGCTGCTTGTCGCCGGCTGGCATTTCGTTATTGATCTCCGCAATGGCTCCATCGATGCTGCTGATCGCCAAACTCACTTCATCCTGAGATCCGTCATTGGTGGAAACCTTGTTGGCGCGCTGCAATAGGGCGCGCGCCATGCGCAGGTCCTCCAGCGTGTGGACGTAGGCCGTTTGGTGTCGCGCAGCAGGGGTTGTACAGGGAATGGAGATGAGCAAGCCGATCGAGGCGATTAGCCCCATCCGCGTGATTCTGAACATGAGAAAAGACCTCCCTATCTGTCCAGAATCGTATGGGGGCAGGGAGTTGGCGATGGTACGTCCGTTTATTTTGTCTGAAAGGTTATCGGCGAATTGGGGTAATCGAAGGGTAAGGGAAAGCGTGAAATCGAACCGGACATACCATTTCCGTTAAGCCCTGCATACTGTTCTGGCTAGAAATGAATTGGCTCTGTTGACATCCTGGATTAAATGCTGGGTTTTACATTCTGGACGGTGTCGTGCTGTAGCCCGACTCTTCAGAGGCGGGGGTTTAGATTCTCCGGTGGCAGCGTCGGCGTGCGAAATCTAAATCCCCGCCTCTGAAGAGGCGGGCTACAGCAGGTCGAACAACAGCGGATCAAACTGAAGTTTAGGATGTCAACAATGCCAAATGAATTCGAATTTGGAGGGCCGAGTTTCAACTCGGCCGTTTGGGTTGCATTTAATCGCGGGCTTCAGAGTCTGTGTGAGAACCGGGTTTTGGATCATGTAGCGCCCGCCTTCAGGCGGGCATCTTGTTGACTCCAAAGTGCCCGCCTGAAGGCGGGCGCTACAAAAATGCCTCGATTTCGAGTTCTCGCACAAACTCTGGAGTCCCGACCTCCTAAAGAATCGTGCCATCCGAATACTCCTCAAATATTAGGAACGTTCCGCGTCACTAGCGCAGTGGAAGTTTCCTTGGAGCGCGGATAGAATAGCGCCATGCGTGTGCGGGTATTATTCTTCGGACGGCTGAAAGACATCGTCGGCAAAGGGGAAGAGAACGCTGACCTTTCCGAGGGAGCGCGTGTTGAGGATTTGTTTGAGCGCTACGGCCGGAATTTTCCCGAGCTCGCTAAATTCCGCCCCTCAGTCGTCGCATCCGTGAACCAGGAGTTTGCGGAATGGCGCGCGCCACTGGCCACTGGCGACGAAGTTGCGTTCCTGCCGCCGGTCAGCGGTGGCGCAACGCCTGCCGGGCCCGCGGTCGAAGAAGACTTATACGCGCTGGTTCGCTCGCCCATTGAAACCACGGAAATTGTGGCGCGCCTCAAGGCTCCGCAAGACGGCGGGGTCGTTATGTTCGAGGGGATTGTCCGCAATCATTCGGCGGGCCGATCGACGCTCTACCTGGAGTATGAGGCCTACGAGGCTATGGCCCTCACTCAGATGCGCCAGATCGGCGCGGAAATGCGCGAAAAGTTTTCCATCCGGCGTTTTGCCATGGTCCATCGACTGGGCCGCCTGGAAATTGGCGAGACCGCCGTATTGATCGTGGTCTGCTCCGCGCATCGGGCTGCCGCTTTTGACGCCTGCCGCTATGGGATCGATACCCTGAAGCGCAATGTGCCAATCTGGAAAAAAGAGTTCTTCCGCGACGGCGCACTTTGGGCCGATGGAGAAATCCCTTCCGCTTGAGCAATCCTTTTCGGCGCCACAGGAATCCTATCTGCGTGCATAGACGTCTTTTTCCCACCAAATTTGCAAGCAGTTTTGAAGCTAAAAAGGGAAGCCGCAGCCACATCCCTGCCCGCAAAGCAGCCGCTTTGGCTTGCGCTGCTGCCGGCTTGTTCCTGTTTGCCGCCGCTGGGCGGAGCCCCCTGGCGGCTCATCCCACGGACGATCAGGATCAGCGTGGGCGTATCCGCTCCGAAGTCACGATGGTCAGCGTGCTGGCCAGCGTGCTGGGCAAGGATGGCCGCCCTGTGCTTGGGCTGACGGCGGATCAGTTTGAAATTTCGGAAGAGGGTAATAAGCAAAAAATCGAAGCTTTCGAAGCAGAAACTCAACAGCCCCTTGATCTGGCGTTGATGATCGATTCGAGTTTGAGCGAGACCAAGGAACTTGAGTTTGAGGCAGATGCCGCATCGCGGTTCATTCAGAAACTGGTGCGGCCCGCGGACCGTCTGGCCGTTTATGAATTTGCTGACGCGGTCACTCAGCTTGCGCCATTTTCCTCGAACGTGCCATCTTTGCAAGCCGGGCTGCATCGCATCGTCCCCGGAGACGGAACAGCCCTGTACGACGCAATTTTCCTGGGATCTCAGGGCCTGACAAAAAATCCGGCAGGCCGGCGCAGGGCGATTGTCCTGGTCACGGACGCAGGTGAGACAACCAGCCGCGCCGACTTTGAAACAGCAAGGCGCGCGGCGCTACGGGCGGATACGTTGCTCTACACGATCGTGGTGCGCGCCGTAAAAACCGAAGGCGGGCGCAACACGGCGGGCGAACATGCGCTCGATACGATTGCAGACTCTACCGGCGGCGCCATCTATTTTCCGGACACGATCGCCCAGCTTGGCGATATGTTCGATCGCATCGACCGCGAGCTACGCACGCAATACCGCATCGCCTACTATCCCACTCCACGACCCCTCGCAGGCACATACCGCAACCTGGAAGTGCGCGCGACGTGCGAATGCACGGTTCGCAGCAAGAAGTCATATTTTTCCGGTGGCCGCCTGGATTAAGTATTCCGTGATTCGTAATTCGTGATTCGTCGTTCGTGAATCGTAATTTACGGTTTGCCTCAAGCCATTTTCTATTGCGAAACTCCGAGATGAATTTAATCTCAAATTTGAAATTTCAAATCCCCCACATCCAACCCCCTCTTCTCACAAGCAGTGCGCGCGCAATTTCGTCTTGGCGCAGATCGACTGATGATCCTGGTGAATTGTGCGTACGCCGTAGGGGCACGGCACGCCGCAAGCTTGTCCAAATTAGGTTTTCGATATAGGGCGGAAAGGCCTGTTACTTTAGGTTGGGTTCCATGACAAGAACCAACTTTTCAGGACAGGAGATTCCGCCTTGAACCGAGTATGCAGCATTTTTTCTCAGCTGTTACAGTTTTTTCCTCGTCTGGAATTTGAACAGATTGTTCGAGCGACCCGTGCCGAGCGCCATGCCCGCGGATTTACTTGCTGGGGGCAATTCGTGGCCATGATGTTTTGCCAGTTAGGGCAAGCTCGGTCGCTACGTGAAATTTGCGGAGGACTGGCGGGTTGTGAAGGCAAACTGAAACATCTGGGCGTTCCTCGAGCACCCAAGAAATCCACGCTGGCCTACGCCAACGAACACCGACCCTGGCTGTTGTATCAGAAAGTTTTCTACTGTTTATTTGCTCGTTGCCAACAGGTCGCAGGAACGCGACACGGATTCCGTTTTCGCAATCCACTGCTGAGCATCGACGGCACACTTATCGATCTCTGCGCCACCATGTTTGACTGGGCCCAATACCAGCAAGCCAAAGGCGCATCCAAGTTGCACTTAGTTTTGGACCACGATGGACATCTGCCGTGTTATGCGGTTCTCACCGAAGCAAACGCTTCCGAGGTGAAAATAGCGCGCACACTTTCGTTTGCTCCCGGCACTATTTTAGTTTTTGATCGCGGCTATGTGGACTACCAGTGGTATCAAAGACTCACCGATCGCGGGGTGTTCTTTGTAACTCGCCTGCGTCATGACGCTCACTATCGTGTTCTGGAATCCCGGCCAATTCCAAAGAATCGCCACATCCTCAAAGATGAAATCATCGCCTTGGGCAGTCATCACTACAGGCAGACAGCGCGATTCCGGCGTGTCGAAGTGTGGATACAGGAACGGCAGGAGGTTCTCGTGCTACTGAGCAACCACCTCAGCTTTGGATCCACGACCATCGCGCAAATCTATCGAGAACGCTGGAGGATCGAAGTCTTCTTCCGCTATTTGAAGCAGAACTTGCGCATCAAAACCTTCGTAGGCACTAGCGCCAACGCGTTGCACACTCAAATTTGGACAGCACTGATCGCCATCCTGCTCTTGAAATACTTGCAACTGCGGGCCCGCTACGGCTGGTCGTTATCGAATCTGGTCGCTCTGCTACGCCAACAACTCTTTGTTTATCGCGATTTACAAGCTTGGCTGGACGAACCGTTCCAAGCTCCGCCCGCTTTGGCAGGCCTACACGATGGCCAGTTGGCGCTGCCTTTTTAACATGCTATTAGGACAGCACAGCCCCAACCTAATAAGCCACTCGCGTCCATGGCGCCCACAAACACCGTCTTTTCAAGTCGCGCTCCCGCTCACGTCTCCTAATTTGGACAGCCTTGCGGCACGCCGTGCCCCTACAACCTCGCCACTAGCAAAATGGGAAGTCATTTATTGAACCCCCGGCCGCCCTCCACAATCTCGCCTATTTAACCTTCGCGGAATCTGGCATGATTTATTGTGAGGGACTTAGACCCGCATGAATGCATTTCTTGAGGTGGCAGTTGAAACGGCACGGGAAGCGGGAGCCATCCTGCTGGAGGAGTTCGCTCGCCCGGTGAAAATCAGTTACAAGGGCGAAGTGGATATTGTAACGCAGGCCGATAAGAGGTCCGAGCAGGCCATTGTTTCCCGCTTGCGCAACCATTTTCCCAAGCACGCCATTGTGGCCGAGGAGGGCGGAGGGTCGGAAAGCGGTTCGCCTTTCCGTTGGCATGTCGATCCACTGGACGGCACCACCAATTTTGCGCATGGCTACCCCTGCTTTGCTGTCTCCCTGGGGCTTGAGGAGGCTGGCGAGCCGATTGTAGGCGTTGTTTACCAGCCGGTGAGTGGGGAACTCTTCACGGCCGTAAAGGGGGAGGGCGCCTACCTGAACCAAAAGAAAATCGAGGTCTCGCGGATCGATACGCTGTCGACCAGTTTGCTGTGCACAGGCTTTCCCAGTGTGAAACGCTCCCAGAACCTCAATATTCACTATTACTGGGATTTTACATTGCGATCTCACGGCGTGCGCCGTGACGGTTCGGCCGCGATGGATCTTGCTGCCGTGGCCTGCGGGCGATTCGAAGGATTTTGGGAGTTTGGGCTGCATACTTGGGACACCGCGGCGGGAATCTTATTAGTGAGGGAAGCAGGCGGCAGGGTCACGCAGTTCAATGGGCAGCCCTATCAATTGGGGGATCGAGAATTACTGGCGTCAAATGGTCGGGTGCATTCCGAAATGCAGGAAGTGGCCGCGAGTATCGCAGAAAAAGCGGCCGCGAAATCCCTTCCGCAGTAACCTGGTTATAACCGTCCGGGGAGTTTTAGCAGGGGCGAAAAGAACATTTTCATATTGCACACTGGCCCGTAAATCATTGGATTGACGCATGTTCTCCATAGATGATAGGCTCAAAAGAGTTACAATACTTACTGAGGGATGATGGGGAATACCGTTATTTTTCCGGTGCCCGGAAGCTCCAGCGCCGGGGACAAATTATATCGCTGGCTGGGTCGATGGCGACAGGGCGGCATTGAGCATTACTCCTCGGAGTCCGCTCAGAAGCCGCGATCTGTTTGGCGGTCCGGCGAACGTTTCTTCGTGAACCAAGAGCGCATTTGGCTGGATACGCTTCCAACGTCGTTCCACGGCCTGCGTATCGTTCAAATTTCCGACATTCATCACGGCCTTTTTCTCCCCAAAGAATGGCTTTCCGATGCCGTGCGGAAAGCGAACCGCCTGAATCCAGACATCATTGCTCTTACGGGCGACTATGTTACGTATTCCCGCCGAAATATCGAGCCGGCGGCGGAAATTCTGGGCCGTCTGAGAGCACGTTATGGAGTCTATGCGGTTCTGGGCAATCACGACTTCCGCGTGGACGCTGATGCGGTGACCTCCGCCCTGCAACGCCAGCACATTGATGTCCTGCGCAACCGGCACGTCTCATTGCAATTCGGCGGGGAATCCATATACCTTGCTGGCGTGGACGATTATGGATACGGCGCGGACCTGCGCCGAGCCGTGAAGGGGATTCCCAAGGAAACCGCTCGAGTCTTGCTGGCGCACAACCCGAGGATTATTCGGCTCGCTTCCCGCCATGACGTGAGCTTGGTTCTTTCCGGCCACACGCACGGCGGCCAAGTGAATTTGCCCCTCCTTGGCACTGTATACGGCCGCTCACCTGAGCGGCTGCGCTATAAAATCGGCTGGGACCGGATGGGAGCCACGCAAATTTACGTAAGCCGGGGTATTGGCACAATCGTCCTGCCTTGCAGGTTGCGCTGCCCGGCCGAAATTACCCACCTGGAATTACTCCAGGGCGCATCAAGCTCTCCCCAAATCGCAGCAGCGGATTAACACCCCAGACGAATGCGCGCCGTTGACCTGATTCGACGCAAGCGTGACTCCGGAGAACTCACTTCCGAAGAAATCCACCAACTGATTGCAGCCTATACTCGCGGAGACATTCCCGATTACCAGATGTCCGCCTTGCTGATGGCCATTGTGCTTCGCGGGATGAACCGGGCTGAAACTGCCGCGCTTACACAGGCCATGCTTCACTCGGGCCAAGTCCTTGATTTTTCAGACATGTTTGGAAACAAAGTGGATAAGCACTCAACCGGTGGCGTGGGCGACAAGACCTCCCTGATCATCGCACCGATCGTGGCGGCGGGCGGCCTGAAGGTTCCCATGATCAGCGGGCGAGGCTTGGGCCACAGCGGCGGCACGCTCGATAAGCTGGAATCTATTCCCGGTTTTAATGTGAATCTGTCGCTGGTTGAATTTCGCCGCATTCTGGAAACCTGCGGCTGTTCGCTCATTGGTCAGACGGCTGAAATCGCGCCTGCCGATAAGAAAATGTACGCGTTGCGCGACGTGACCGGGACGGTGGAAAACCCGTCGCTGATCTGCGCTTCCATTATGAGCAAAAAGCTGGCCGAGGGGATTGACGCGCTGGTGCTCGACGTGAAAACCGGCTCAGGCGCGTTTATGAAAAAGCCTGAGGACGCTATCAACCTTGCTGAACTGATGGTCGAAACCGGAAAGCGCATGGGTAAGAAAGTTGTGGCCCTGTTGACGGACATGAATCAGCCGCTCGGCCGCACAGCGGGCAACGCCATGGAAATCGCAGAGTCGATAGACGTGCTGGCTGGAGCGGGTCCAGCGGACCTGCGCGAACTGTGTCTCGAACTCGCCGCGTGGATGTTCTTCCTCGGCGAGCGCGTGAAAACCGTGGAGGAAGGGAAGAAGCTCTCCATGGACCTGATAACTTCGGGTATGGCGCGCGAAAAATTCCGCGAAATTGTTGCCTTGCAGGGCGGGGAAGTGGCGGTGGTGGACGATCCGGGGCAGCTGGTTCGTGCGCGCAAGACCTTGGATATTGTCGCCACTGCGAATGGATATGTCGTTGCAATCCAATGCGAACAACTGGGCACTGCTGGCGTAGTGCTGGGTGGTGGGCGCGAGAAGAAAGAAGACAAGATCGATCCTGCCGTCGGCCTCGTGTTTCACAAACGCATAGGCGATGGTGTGCAGCGCGGCGAGCCGCTGTGCACGCTCCACTACAATTCGGATGTTCGCCTCTCTGAAGCAAAGCTTTTGGCTGAAAGCGCATACCATATTGAGCCCGAGAAGCCGAAAGCTCTGCCTTCCCTCATCTACCAAGTCATCGGCGGGTAGAAGATTTTACGGAAAAAATACCGCACCTCGGCAAGTTCATCCATATTGAATTTCGCACAAAAAAAGTCGCCCGCCCAAAAACTGGGCGGCCTCTACGAAACCAAAAACGGCGACGCATTGCGGCTTTGTAGAGGCCACACTGTCCCGTGCATTTCGGGACAGTGTAGGCAGCTTTCTCCAGTCGCGCGGGGCCGAAAATTATGGACACGCAGACTTATCGCGGATTCATTCCCTTGTTTTGTCATTTTTTGTGCAATCGACGGATTGGAACAACTATTCCTGAACATTCAAATTTCCACATATCGACTCTCCGGCAAGCGTGCTAATGTGACGGGCATTTCCCGTGTGCCAGCGGGATGTGAGGTGAGGACGAATGGGCCGATTTACGGGCGTGCTGGGATTGCTGACGATGCTTGGACTGGCTTATTTGTTTTCCACCAACCGCCGTGCCATCAAACTGAAAATGATCGTATGGGGATTGTCCCTGCAGATCGCCTTCGCGTTTCTGGCGTTTTACTGGACATTCGGGCAAAGGATTTTTTTTCGTGCCGGCGATGCTGTGAATCACCTGCTTGCCTACGCGTTCGTGGGATCTGAATTTCTGTTTGGTGAATTGGGCAAGCAGCGCTCCTCGATTGGATTCATCTTCGCGTTCCAGGTTTTGCCCACCATTATTTTTATCGCCTCGCTTTTTGCGCTGCTGTATTACCTCGGCGTTATGCAGGTGGTGATTCGCGCGGCGGCGTGGGTGATGCAGCGCGTGATGGGCGCGAGCGGCGCGGAGTCGCTGAACGTCGCGGCCAGCATTTTTATGGGGCAGACGGAAGCGCCGCTGACGATTCGGCCGTTCCTGCCGGACTTGACGCAATCGGAATTGATGACAATCATGACCAGCGGGATGGCGCATGTTTCGGGCGGCATCATGGCGGCGTACATCGCCTTTGGAGTGGAAGCGCGGCACTTGCTTACGGCCGTGATCATGACGGCGCCGGGCACGCTGCTAATTTCCAAAATGCTGGTGCCTGAAACCGAGCAGCCAAAAACCATGGGCGTCGTGCACATGGAAAATGTGGAGCACGACTCGAATTTTCTGGCGGCGATTGCGCGCGGCACGGGAGAAGGTTTGGGCATGGCCGTGAACGTGGGAGCCATGCTCGTCGCATTTCTTGCGCTGATCGCGCTCACCAACGGAATGATGGGTGGCATTCATAATTTTCTGGGGGGTCACGGCATCCAGTGGTTTCCCACAAGCCTGCAACAAATTTTTGGCTGGGCGTTTGCGCCGGTGGCCTGGATCATTGGGGTGCCGTGGCATGATTGCGTGCAAATCGGAAACTTGCTTGGAACGCGAATGGTTGTCAACGAACTTGTCGCGTTTTCAATGCTGGGTCCGATGAAGGGGGCGCTCGACCCGCGTTCGTTCACGATCGCGACATTCGCGCTGTGCGGCTTTGCAAATTTCAGTTCGATTGGAATGCAGATCGGCGGAATCGGGGCGCTGGCGCCGAATCAGAAAGAGCAGCTTGCGAAATTTGGCATTCGCGCCATGCTTGCGGGAACGATGGCGAACCTGATGTCCGCGTCGATTGTGGGGATATTTTTGAAATGAGAGCATCCGGACCAGTGAAGTCAAAACCCACTCAGAATTTTGTGCGTGCGGACGTAGCCGCGAAATTCATTCTGGCGAAAACGAAATTGCGTCCGCGCATCGGCGTGGTGCTGGGCAGCGGCCTCGGCGGGTTTGCGAACGAGATTGCGGGCGCGACGCGGATTGAGTACAGAAATATTCCCAATTTTCCGCGCTCGACCGCCATTGGTCATGCGGGGCGAATGGTCATTGGCAAAGTGTCGGACGTCCCCGTGGCCGTGATGCAGGGGCGCGTGCATATGTACGAGGGCTACTCGCCGCAAGAAGTGATTTTCCCCATGCGCGTGATGGCCCGCATGGGCATTCGCGCCGTGCTCCTGACGAACGCGGCGGGCGGGATCAACACTGGTTTCAGCCAGGGATGCCTCGTGGTGCTGCGCGATCACATCAACTTGCAGGGAACGAATCCCTTGATCGGGCCGAATGACGACCGATTCGGCGAGCGTTTTCCCGACATGACGCAGGTCTACTGGAAGCCCTATCAGGCCGCGGCGCTGGAAGAAGGAAAGCGCCTGGGAATGGAAATTGCGCAGGGAGTTTACGCCGCGCTCACCGGACCAAGCTACGAAACGCCCGCGGAAATTCGCTACCTGCGCACGATTGGCGCGGACCTGATTGGAATGTCGACGGTGCCGGAAGTGATTGCCGCGGCGCACATGGGAATTCGCGTGCTCGGAATTTCGTGCGTGACAAATATGGCGGCCGGAATTCTCGATCAGCCCATTACCACGGAAGAAGTGATGGAAACGGGCGAGCGAGTGAAGGCGGATTTTGTCGCGCTGCTGCGCGCTGTGATTCCGCGCATGAACGAGGATTTGCCATGACCGAAATGAGCGCGCCACATGATGCGTTGATCGTCGCGGCACGCGTAGCGCGCGAGCACGCCCACGCGCCGTATTCCAATTTTCGAGTGGGCGCCGCGATTCGCGCGCGGTCCGGAAGAATTTTTACGGGCTGCAATGTGGAAAACGCCACGTTCGGGTTGACGCTGTGCGCCGAGCGCGTGGCGATTTTTAAAGCCATCTCCGAGGGCGAGCGCGGATTCGATACCATCGCGGTCGTCGCGGATACCGATAACCTAACGCCTCCCTGTGGATCGTGCCGCCAGATTTTGTGGGAATTTTGCGGTGACGCGGAAGTGATCCTGTCTAATTTGTCGGGCAAAATCGAGCGCTATCGGATGTCAGCCCTTTTTCCAAAGCCGTTTGATCAATCGTTTCTGTGAGCATGTGATTTGTGATTCGTGATTTGTGAATCGTGAAGTGCTTAGTACTTTCTGCAACTATCTCAAATCAAGCCATCTCAGGAAAAAAAGGCTCCCCTTAATCAATTGGTAGGACTTTAAGGGATAGAGCCCTTGATTTTCATGCCCCGGACGTCGCGGCGGAACTGGTTGCGGAAAAAAGGCCTTGTTCTGTCATTCTGAGCGAAGCGAAGAATCTCTCTTCGATCTACGTATAGGAAAAGAAACAAAGAGAGATTCTTCGCTTCGCTCAGAATGACAGAATAGATTGCTTTTTGCGCAGCCTGTGAAGCCGCTAACCACAATTACTATATTTGGAATCGCTTCATCTCAAATTTCAAATAAGGAAATTCAAATCACCGATCAAGAGCCACCACCCACAAATCAAACGCCACAAACCAAGAGTCACACATCACGATTCACGAATCACGTCGCTTCTTTAATCGCGCTGAGCCGTTCGTTGGCGCATCAGGCGTGCGGCGGCTGTGCGCAGCGTATCGGCAACATTTTTGCTTGTGGATAGAAGCTTGACGTCGCCTGGCTTGATCATGGGAAGCAGGTGCAGCGTGACTTCGAGCGGGGATTTGGGATTGAAGATCAGGGCGCGAAGGATGACATAATTTTTTCGGAATTTGCGATTGTTGGCGATCAGGCGAAGCGTCTCTTCGCTGAGCGTTGTCATCTTCGAAAACGATTCCACTTCCTGCTCTGACAATTGAGGGGATTGGAGGACGGCGCGCTGCACAACCTTGCACGGATCGCGAATGAGCAGGACGCGCTCGTCGCGGCCTCCCTTGAGCGCGAGTTGCACGCGCTCGACGACACGCAGGCGCGAATAGTTTTTGCAGCATCGTTTCGCGCTTCGCGTTGTCCGGTTCCGCCTCTTCTGCTGCTTCCGCAAACGCGCTGATGGGTTCCAGGTCGGTCCGCTGCAGATCCAACAACTGCCCGCGCTGATCGGCGTTGATCACGGAGGATGCGATCAATTCCTCAACCAAGTGCGGCGAAGTGCTCAGCCGGTCCAGGTCCTCGAACAGATCTTGCACGCCCGTAACGGAGAGATAGCGGATAACAGGCCGAAGCACTTCGATGGGACAAGTGGAATTCTGCGCGAGCGCGTCCGCCACACCCGGCCTGCGTGAAAATTCAGCGGCGCAATAGGCGAACATTTCGGGGGCCGCGTTTGGCCGCGCGATGGCCGTTAACACATTTTGCAGTGTCTGTGTCAGCAGAATGTCCGCGGACTTTTCGCGTATGGCGGGATCTGGATCGGCGGCTAGAATGCAGAGGATTTCGATACGGTCAGTCGGTTCAAGTGTGGCCGCCTCGTCACATATCGCCAGTTTCCGTTCCAGAGATGTGCGGCCCGAACGAATTTCGTCGCGAAGGGCTTCGTTAATTTCCGCCTCCGGTGGTTTCCTTTAAGGAATCTCGCGTTAGTGTGATCTTGGCTGAATGACCGGAAGGGCCAATCGGGGGAATTGGTTTTCCATTCAACTCAAGATGCAAGGCCCCGCCATCTTTTGCGGAAACCTGAAAATGGTCGTTGGCAGAAAAGAACTGATTTTCTCCGGCCTTGATGGTTCCCTGATAGACGACGTCTTTATCCGCTGTCACCGTGATCCTGGTTTTCTTGGCCGCTTCGACTTTCAGTTCAAAGTCGGTCCGCAACCGGCGAAGCGGGCGCCGTGCTCGAACCAGTCTCAGAAGCCGCACTCACCGTGCCGGGCGTGCCGGCTGAAGCCGCTGCGGCAGAATCGGAAGCTGTGCTCGGAGTGGCCAGCTCCGGCGGTATCTGCGGCACGTCATGCTTGATCGCTGCGGTTGACTCCGTAATGAGTGCCGGCGGTTGCGCCGTGTGTCGAGCAACGCGCCATGCAAGGATTCGCCGCACGCCAAACCAACTCCCTACAAGCAGGGCAAGAATAATGAATGCGGTGACTCCCCAGGCGACCCAAGGCTGGTCAGGAGTTACGGTCGGGGGGCTTCCAGTCCATACCGGAACGGTGGGGCGATCGCCAACCGCCAGTGTGTATTCCGCAACAATATTTTCTTCGTCCAGCCCAAGATACCGGGCCATCGCCCGCACAAATCCTCGATTGAAGACTCCACCGGGAAGCTGATCCCATTGATCGTTTTCGATCGCTTTCAGGAAGCGCTCTGCAATGCGCGTGGCGGCGGAAATCTCCTCCAGGGTGACACCGCGCATTTCCCGTTCCCGTTTTAAGCTTTCGCCGAAAGTACCTTTGTCCATAGTTTCTGGGTGATCCAACAGTCTCAGCGAATATAGGCGGCAGGCGCAGGAGTGTCAATCATATGCCGCCCGTATGTGCGAAGCATTCATCTTGCAAGTACATAGGCCGATTGACTTTCCGGGTATTCGGATGGCTTCTCTCCCAGTCCCGCTCGGATTCTGCGCAGCAAGAATTTCCGGAATTTATGAAAAACCGGGCGAATAAACGGCGGTAAACGATGATCCAGCGGAATTTGCTCCAGAAATGTGTGGCAGAAGGGTCTTCACTATCGCGCAACATCACTCTATAAGTGGACGTTGCACAGATCGACAAGAGCTGACTATAATTTCTAGTGCCTCAACACCTTCCGTAAGCCAGAAGGTGACCCACGAAAGATTCTGGCACCAAGGTTTTTAGTGACCACGACTGACAATTTTTCCGGGACCGAACGTCGCCGCAGGGTTACGGCTCGGGGAGAACAACGCGAAGCAGGCGAAATCGCGGTCTTCCACGAGTTGGGCAAGGCGCTTGACCTCGTCCCTGCAACTCGATCAGGTTCTCCGCACCATCATGGAGAAGATCGACGAATTTCTACGTCCAGACACCTGGTCGCTTCTCCTGGTCGATGAAGCCAAGCAGGAATTATATTTTGAACTCGCGGTGGGCAAGGGTGCGCAGGCATTGAAGGATGTGCGCATCAAGATGGGACAGGGAATCGCGGGCTGGGTGGCGCAGAACGATGAAGCCGTGATTGTGGCTGACGTCAGCAAGGACACCCGTTTTTTTGCGCAAATCGACGAAAAAACCAAGATGGAGACGCGCTCGATCGTCGCCGTTCCGGTGCGCTATCGCGATCATTGCCTCGGCGTCATCGAGCTGATTAATTGCGTGGAGCGAGACGGCTTCATGGAGCATGACATGGCGCTGCTGGAGGCGCTGGCGGATTTTGCCGCCATCGCTCTCGAAAATGCCCGCCACGTGAAGCGCATCCACGAACTGACGATCACGGACGATTGCACGGGCCTGTTTAACGCGCGGCACATGGATTTTATTCTGGAAACGGAAATTTACCGCTCGCAGCGCTATGGCTACGAATTTTCCGTCGTCTTTATCGATCTCGATCACTTCAAAAAAGTGAACGATACCTATGGCCACCTGGTTGGGTCAAAGCTTCTGGCCGATGTAGGGCAAATTGTGAAGAGCGCCTGCCGCCGCATTGATTTTGCGTTTCGCTATGGCGGCGATGAATTTGTGATCGTGCTACCGCAGGCCTTGAAGGAAAACGCTTTTGTCGTCGCGCGCCGCTTGCATAAACTGATCGGGGAAAAGCACTGGCTGATCGACCAGGGACTCGACATTCGATTCACGGCGAGCATCGGCGTCGCGTCTTTCCCGTCCGACGCGAAGACGAAGCTGGAGCTGCTGCATCTGGCGGATGAAGCGATGTACGCGATCAAGAACACCACGCGCAATGGCGTAGCTGCCGCAAAAATCGGCGTTATTCCCTCCAAGTAAACTCAAGAATTTCCTTGCGGGCAACTTAATATCCACAGAAACACCGGGACCTTGCTCCGCAACTCCTTGATTCACCACCTATGCCATGCTAGTCTCACCCCTTCCGGTAGCACGCCGCATTGTAAATGGAATGGATGCGCCGGAGAGCCAAGATGAGGAGCGCATGTCCAACGAAGCATTGGGGATGATTGAGACGAAAGGCCTGGTTGCTTCGATCGAAGCTGCGGATGCCATGGTGAAGGCCGCCAACGTTATCCTCATCGGGAAAGAATATATTGGCTCGGGATATGTGACGGTGATGGTGCGCGGAGATGTGGGCGCGGTGAAAGCCGCGACCGATGCGGGCGCTGCAGCTGCGCGTCGCGTAGGGGAACTTGTTTCGGTGCACGTGATTCCGCGACCGCACGAGCATGTGGAAAAGATTTTGCCCGGCGGCGGCTCGCCACCTGCGATCAAGAAGTAAGGCGCGCAGCGTCGGTGTGGTTTGCGTTCGTTGGTCTTTGTAGCCCGCCTCTTTAGAGGCGGGGTTTTTCTGCGCACGATCACCTAAACCCTCGCCTCTGATCCCTCGTTTTCACTCGGGACAAGCGAGGCGAGCTACAAGACAAGCGAGCTAAAATCACAGAAGTCCATAGGAGAAGGTAAAGCGTTTTGAGCCTGCGCGATCGCGACCTCATCTCCATTCAAGAAGCCCGCGAACTGGCGGCTCGAGCTGCCGCCGCACAAAAGAAATTCGCCGAATTTTCCCAGGAACAGGTGGATGCGATTGTCGAAGCCTGCGCAAAAGCAGCGGCTGAAAACGTGGAGCCATTGGCGCGCGCGGCGGTCGAAGAAACCGGATTCGGCAACGTCCCCGATAAAATAATTAAGAATACTCTTGCCGCGGTGAATGTGCCGCGCGCAATTCGCGGCATGCGCACTGTGGGTATTTTGCGCGAAGATCGCGAAAAAGGAATCGTCGAAGTCGCTTCGCCTATCGGCGTTGTCGCGGCCGTGATTCCATCCACGAATCCAACTTCCACCGCGATTTACAAAACGCTGATCGCCATTAAGGCGCGAAACGCGATTGTCTTGAGCCCGCATCCTTCCGCGATCAAATGCATTTGCCGCGCCGCCACCGTGCTTGATCGCGCCGCGCTTGCCGCTGGCGCGCCGGAGGGATTGATCCAGTGCATGCAGCACACGACGCTTGAAGGTACGCGCGAATTGATGCGACGGCCTGAGGTGGGCGTGATCCTTGCGACGGGCGGAACAGGCCTTGTGCGCGCCGCCTACGGTTCAGGCAAGCCAGCCTACGGCGTGGGACCGGGGAATGTGCCCGCATTCATCGAACGTACCGCCGATGTTCGGAAGGCTGTGGCGGATATCATCGCCGGAAAAACTTTTGATTATGGGACAATCTGTTCGTCCGAGCAGGCAATCGTTGCCGAGGAATCGGTGCGCGAAAACGTGCTGGAAGAATGCCGCAAGCAAGGCGCTTATTTTCTTTCGCCGCAAGAAATTGAAAAAGTGTCGCGCCTTGTTTTTGTGCAGGGCTCGCGCACACCGAACACGGAAGTTGTTGGCCGCGCCGCAACCGTGATCGCCGAAATGGCCGGCATCCGTGTGCCGCCCGCGACTCGCGTGCTGATTGCGCGGCTCGAGCCGGAGCAAGTGGGAAGCGATTTCCCGCTCTCGGCGGAAAAACTTTCTCCGATTTTGGCTTTTTATGCGGTGCCGAATTTTGCGGCGGGGATTGCGCAGTGCCGCAGGCTGCTCGAATTTGGCGGGCTGGGACATACGTGCTCGATTCATTCGCAAAATCGCGCCGCAATTCTGGAGTTCGGCGAAGCCATGCCCGCGTTTCGCGTGGTAGTGAACAGCGCTTCGGTGCACGGTTCCATCGGCTATTCGACAAATCTTTTTCCCGCGATGACGCTCGGCTGCGGCGCGCCCGGCGGGAATATTACTTCGGACAATATTGGTCCGCAGCACTTGATGAACGTGAAACGCATCGCGTGGGAAGCGCGCCCGGTGGAACATCGCACGGTTCCGGCGGACCAGCGCATGGCGGGCGCTGCGAATTCGCCCGCGCCCGTGGCGGTGCAAACGAAGGTGAACGTGACAGCGTCACAAAAACCACCGCAGGTTTCGGCGCCTACTGCAAAGGCTGCTTTGCCTGCGGCGAAGGCGGAAGAAAAGAAAATTGCATCGCCTATTGATGCGGCATCGGCTGGCGTCGATCGCGCTACGATCGCGCGCGTGGTTGAAAATGTGCTTGCCGCGCAGGGGATTGCTCGCGGCAGCGGTGTGCCTAAAACTTTGACGGTGGCCGTGATTGCGCCCTGCTGCAACACCGGCTGAACCCGCGCCGAAAGAATTGGACAGTCCGGCATCGATTGCCGCCGAAATTGCGAACCGTTTTTTTGGAGTTGCGGCGAAGAGTGCCGAGGGTTTGGGTGAAGGCTAACCTTTCGGACGAACGTTGCGGCTACGAGCGCATGCCCACCTGAAGGTGGGCGCTACATTCCTTCGGAAGCTGCAAAGAAGGCTGAACTTCCCGCAAAGGCTGCGATTGAGATTCAGGTTTTCGTGAGTGAAAACGATGTGCGCAGAGCGATGACGCGCAGCGAAAAAATTTACATTGGACGCAAGACCATCCTTACGCCTTCCGCGCGCGATCTCGGCATGGAACACGAAGTGTTTGTGGAAACTGAGATTGGATCGATCCGCTGATTTTTGGGGGTGTTTTACATTTTAGTAGCACAGGGTTCAGCCTATGGGGTTTGGCACTTTACGTACCCCGCTTTGCTGTAGCCCGCCTCTTCAGAGGCGGGGATTTAGATGTCGCGTCGTCTAAACCCCCGCCTCTGAAGAGGCGGGCTACAGCAGCAACAAACTCCACAGGCTGAAGCCTGTGCTACTTTACAATCCGGCAATTGGCATTCATCTGACACAATAAAAGGAAAAATTGACATGCGAAAAATTTCGTTTGCCGTAATCGCGCTGGCCAGTGTGCTTCTGTTTTCACGGGGTGTGGCTGCGCAAACTTCCGAAGTGCACGTGCTGGCCTCGAACGGGATTAAAGCAGTACTCGAAGATTTAAGAGCGCAAGGCGAGCACGCCATCGGCCACTCGATTACCGTTGATTACAAGCCTACTGCCAATCTAAAGCAGGATATCGATGCCGGCGCGCAATTTGACGTCGTCATCGTGACCGCGGAAAGCATAGGTCAACTTACTAAGGAAGGGAAAACGCTGGGCGGAGAGGGAACGCCCATCAGCCGGGTGGGCGTGGGCATTGGCATTCGCAAAGGTGCGCCAAGGCCCGATATCAGCACGCCGGAAGCACTGAAGCGCGCATTGCTCGGAACAAAAGCAATTGCCTACGGTCCCGTCGGCGCCAGCCTTCCGTATATTACCCACATGCTGGAAACTCTCGGCATTGCCGATGCGATGAAGCCTAAGACTGTGCTTTTGAAAACATCGGACGAAACAAACGAAGCCGTGGCGGAAGGAAAAGTGGATTTCGGAATGACACTCGTCAGCGAAATCCTGCCCGCAAAAGGCGTCGAGTTGCTCGGGCCGTTCCCCGAGGAATTTCAAGGATACGTTCGCTTCAACGCAGCGGTCAGTGCCAACGCAAAAAATCCGGAAGCCGCGACCGCGCTGATTAAATTTTTGGCGGGTCCGGATGCCGCGTCTGCCATTAAAACCAGAGGGATGCAGGCTCACTGAAAATCAAAATTTAATCGACTTCCGGGCACTGTTTGAAGGCGAGCATGCCTGCAATCAAATTCCTGAAGTGAGTCAATGTTGCACGGAAAATTGCCCTCTCCGTCCCGAAGTGCGGGACGGAGAGGCCTCTACGAAAACCTGAAGCTCATCCGACATTGGTTTTGTAGCGCCCGCCCTTCTTTTCGGGCGGGCATCTTTTTTTCGTGTTTCACGCAAGCTGATACACGCCTTAAATTGGTCTTGACGCGGCGGAACTCACGCAGTGTATGATCTGTTCAAATTCAACCTGAAAAGTTTTCCGGCCCCGGGAGGTTTTATCGATGCGAAGTCGTCTATTGGGTATCGCTCTGGCGCTGGCGATTGCGCTGGCCTGCTCTTTTTCAGCATCCGCCCAAACAAAAAAATCTTCCGATGCGCCGGCCGCTTCAGGCCCATTCGATCCGCACGATTTGTCCGGAGTCTGGAGCCAGGAACATCCCCGAAACATGCCTGTGGTGGAACGTTACTGGAATTATGAGTTCAACAAAGAAGAGCCGCCGATGACGGCCTGGGGACAGGCGCAGTTCAGTGCCGCGAAGTCATCCTTCGGCCAGCACACCCATCCTCTCGCCGAAACCAATGATCCGCTTTATCACAGCTGCACTCCGCCGGGATTGCCGCGAGTTTATCTGCATCCTTTTCCGATGGAAATTGTGCAGATGCCCGGCGAAATCCTCGTCCTGTTCGAATACGATTCTATGCGGCACCCGATTTACACGGATGGCCGCATGCATGACGAAGCACTCGGACCTCTGTGGATGGGCGATGCGATTGGCCGCTGGGAGGGCGACACTCTGATCGTGGATACGACGAATTTTAATGATAAGACGTGGATCGATCGCGTCGGGCATCCACACACCGCCGATCTGCACCTTACGGAGCGCATCAAGCGCACCGACCGCACACATTTGGTGGACGACATTACGGTCGACGATCCGAAGGCCTATTCCAAACCATGGACTGCCCACCTGGATTTTATTCTGAGGCCCACGTGGACCCTCGGCGAACAATTCTGCGAAGACGAGCATAGCTTCGAGAACTTTGATAAGCAGGGCACGACGGCGCCGAAATAAATGGCCCTGTTTTTGGCTAAATATCGCACATTTCGCCATTTACAGAGATGCATTTGCCTCCACAAACGGATTGACTCTTTTTGCGTTTTAATGCGATATTTTCAACAGTTGATCTTTTCGATAGTGCATCAATTTGAATTTTTCAGTGCTGCGGCAATAAGGTTGCCCGCCCAAAAAGACAGGCGGCCTCTACAAAAACAACTGCAAGGCACTGCGGTTTTGTAGCGCCCTCTCCGTCCCGCGACCTTCGGGACGGAGAGGGCGACTTTGCGCGCCAATTGAGTCACTACCATTTTTTCTCAAGCGTAGCTTTTCTCCACACTACGCAGATTCTTTCGGGCCCCTAAGTTTTTCAATTGTTCCGCCATCTGACGGAGGCTGCAGATATGAAAAAGCTCGCGCTTTTTGCGGCCGTGGCGATTGCCGCAGTAATTTCTTCCGCGCCACTTCCAGCACATCACGGGGAAGCGAACTACGACACCGATAAAATTGTCTCGGTGAAGGGAACTGTAACGGAATTTCAATTCATCAACCCGCATACGTTGATCGCGCTGGACGTAAAGAACGACAAAGGCGAAATAGAAAAGTGGAATTGCGAGGCGCGAAGCCCAGGAATGCTGGTCCGCGCCGGCGGCTGGGATAAGGGAACGCTGAAGGTTGGCGACGTGATCACCGTGTATGGCTATCGCGGCAAAAATGGAGCGATGGTGTTGCGCCTTCAGAAACTTACGCTGGCAGATGGCACGGTGAAGGACAACCTGTAACCGCTCGCCACTTGCTCAATATATTTTCTCAAAAATTGGTTTTCGGCATTCGAGTCATGCATAGCGTAATCCCGGTAAATGGCATTCGATTTGCCAAGCATGCGGAGGAGTTTCGAAATGCGTAATCGTTCATTGGAATTTGCGCTTGCACTCGCGGTTGCTTGGAGTATTTCTCCGGCGCTCTCCGCGCAAATCAAGAAGCCGCCAGAGACGCAGGCCGCAAATAAAAGTTCATTCGACCCGCATGACCTTTCCGGCGTTTGGATGCAGGATCATCCCCGCCTCATCACAGTGGACGCGCGATACTGGGTTTACAAATTTACGCTGGAAGAGCCGCCCATGTCCGAGTGGGGCGAAAAGCAATTTAAAGCGGCAAAAACTTCCTTCGGACCGCACGCTTATCCACTGGCGGAAACCAACGATCCCGTGTACCACACCTGCGATCCGCTCGGTTTTCCGCGCATTTTTCTTTATCCGCTGCCGCTGCAGATTGTGCAGACGCCGACCGAAGTCATCATGCTCTTCGAGTATGACTCGCTGCGCCATCAAATTTATACGGACGGCCGAAAGCACGATGAATCGCTTGGCCCGTTGTGGATGGGCGACGCGATTGGACACTGGGAGGGTGACACGTTCGTTGCGGACACCATAAATTTTAACGATAAAACATGGATCGATCGAATGGGGCATCCGCACAGCGATGCTTTGCATGTGGTGGAACGCATCCGGCGAGTCGACCGCGATCATCTGATCGATGACATGACCATCGACGATCCCAAGGCGTACACCAAACAGTGGACCGCGCATCAGGTATTTGCCCTGCAGCCGAAATGGACCATCGCGGAATCCTTTTGCGAGGATGAGCAAAGCTTCGATGCCATCGACGAAAGCGGCGCCGCGCCGGCGAAGAAATAAATGGACGAAAATGTGAAATCGAAATTCATGTTTGCGAGGAATTTTGCAATGCGAGAGCGTTTCACTGCTTTTGTTATGCTGATGTTCATCATACTTGGTTCTTCACACGGCGCTTTGGCCCAAACCAAACAGCCCTCGGACGTACGCTCAGGTCCCGGTTCATCATCAACCACTTTCGATCCGCATGACCTGTCGGGCGTGTGGATGCAGGATCGCCCGCGGCCGGGAAGCGTATTGGAGCGCTATTGGATTTATGAACTGACACTCGAAGAACCACCGATGACAGCTTGGGGACTGGCGCAATATAAGGCGGCGAAATCTTCTTTCGGCATCCATGCAGTTCCCATCGCCGAAACGAACGATCCCATCTATCACAGCTGCTCTCCCACCGGATTTCCGCGCGCCTTTTTTCACGCGTTTCCGATTCAGATTGTCCAGTCACCCACCGAGGTGATCGTCCTATTTGAGTGGGACTCCCTTCGACATCAGATTTTTACGGACGGCCGCGCGCATGACACCGCGCTTGGTCCCCTGTGGATGGGCGACTCGATTGGACACTGGGAAGGGAATACTCTGGTCGCGGATACGGTGAATTTTAACGAGAAGACGTGGCTCGATCGCATCGGCCATCCGCACAGCGACGCACTGCACGTGATCGAGCACATCCGCCGCATCGACCGCGATCATCTGGAAGACGAGATTACAATCGACGACCCGAAGGCTTACACGAAGCCGTGGACGGGAAAAATTGTTTTTGCGTTGAAGCCGAAATGGACTTTGTCCGAGGAATTTTGCGAGGATATCGGCAGCTTTGAAAATATTGAACAGCAGGAGACAACTCCCGCGAAGTAAGCTGTTTGGGATTGACATATCTATAATCATGATGGGATATTTCAATCAAGTACCGGGCGGCTAAGCGCCCGTTTTTCATCCGTCTGATTTGATTTCCAATGCGTGGGAGGCGTACCCAATGAAAAAATTGGCGCTCGTTTTGGGCATGATGCTTGCGTTGCTTCTGGCTGCTGCGCCGATTTTTGCGCATCACGGGGAAACCAATTACGACACGGAAAAACTTGTGAGCGTGAAGGCCACCGTCACCAGCTTCGAGTTCATCAATCCCCACACGCAGATTACACTCGAGGCAAAAAACGATAAGGGCGACGTCGAAAAGTGGACCTGCGAAGCGAGAAGCCCCGCAATGCTCGTGCGCAATGGCGGTTGGGACAAACATGCTCTGAAGCCCGGTGACGTAATCACCGCTGTTGGTTTTCGAGCCAAGAATGGGACGAACATTCTGCGCCTAAAAAAAATCGTCTTGTCCGATGGCAAGGAACTTCCCGATTTATAGAAATATTTTTGTAGCCCGCCTCTTTAGAGGCGGGGGTTTTGGTGTCACATCATCTAAACCC
Organism: uncultured Acidobacteriota bacterium; assembly: GCA_963786215.1. Classification (GTDB taxonomy): domain Bacteria; phylum Acidobacteriota; class Terriglobia; order Acidiferrales; family UBA7541; genus Palsa-360. Next base: position 224,117 of record CAWAYK010000015.1, on the reverse strand, counting down.
CCGCCTCTGAAGAGGCGGGCTACAGCCGGGGCCCATCAAGATTAAATGGCGCGAAGATCCACGAAGATTCAGGTTGCGAGGTTTTCTGATGAACCTTAGGCCGGTTACTTTCATTTTTTTAGTTGCGGGACTTTTGTTGATTTGCGGCCCTGTGCGCGCACACCACGGAAATTCCGCTTATGACGAAGCTCACTGGATCACCATTTCCGGCACCGTAACTGAATTTGTCTGGTCCAACCCGCACTGCCAGATTTTTATGGATGTGAAGGATGACAAAGGAAAAGTTGTGAACTGGGCCATTGAAAGCCAGAGCCCGGGCATCATGCGCCGTAACACCTGGAGCAGGACATCCCTCCAACCTGGAGATCAAATCACCGTGACTCTCGCTCCTGCTAAAAACGGAGCCCCCGTGGGATTTTCCGGAAATGCTGACGGAAAAGTTGTGTTTCCCGATGGGCGCGTGTTGAAAATGAACAATCGATAAAAATTGTGGCGCGGACCCCCGTCGCGTTTGCCGCATCGCCGGAGGCGCGACAAATTCGGCATTAAATTATTTTGACAACGATAGGAGAGTCAAAGTGCGAAGTCGGCCACTAGGTTTGATCGCGTACTCGATGGCGGCACTGACGGCTGCATTTGCGGTCTCGACTACCGCACACTCCCAATCCAATCCTCAACAAGCTGCGCCGAAATCCGCACCTGCTCCCGCGCCTGCCCCCAAACGCGATTTAACTGGCGTCTGGCAGCTTCAGGGAGGCGATGGCGGCGCTCAACCCATTGCGGAGGACAAGGACATGCCTCCGATGACGCCGTGGGCAAAAGTAAAATTCGACGCGCAAAAGCCCGGTTACGGATCAAGAGGTGCCGCTGGCGGGAACGATCCCATCCTGCAATGCGATCCTATTGGTTTCCCGCGCATCATGCTGATGCCCACGCCGAACGAACTTCTTCAAGTGCCCGGACGCACGATTCAGTTTTGGGAGCGCGAGCACGAATGGCGCACCATCTGGACCGATGGCCGTCCGCTTCCCACCGATCCCGATCCCGCATGGTTTGGATATTCAATCGGGCGCTGGGAAAGCGACGACACTTTTGTCGTGGAAACCATGGGTTTCAATGACAAGACTTGGCTCGGCCCCACGGGATATCCGCACAGCGAAGAGATGCGCGTGGTCGAACGTTACCGTCGCGTGGATCACGACACAATCGCTTATGACATGACCATCACTGATCCGAAGGCCTATGCCAAGCCGGTCGTCACGCCACATCGCGTGATGAAGCTGAAGCCCAATGAAGAGATCAGCGAGCAGCCCTGCGTATGGTCCCAGGAAAATGAATTCGCGCAGCGAATCCGAAATCCCGCGACGCCTAAGCCCGTGAAATAAAGTAGGACAGGCTTCAGAGGCTGCGGAGAAACGCACTTGTGTCATTCCGAGCGGAGCGAGGAATCTCTCTTTCATTTTTTCTTATAGTTAAATCGAAGAGGGATTCCTCGCTGCGTTCGGAATGACAAAATAAAATACTTTTCCGCGGCCCGTTCAGTCCGTCCGGTTTTCTGCCTGGACGAGCAAAGAATTTGCATCCGTCAACAAGTAAGTGGGCAAGTCACCGCCGAAGGAGCCCGACGATTCGCAACCACGCGAAATGCGGTTTGGCATTCCTGGCGGTTTTTACTTTCGCCGCGCTCCCCGCCCATAGTCAGCAGCAGCCGGCTTCAACCACCTCGCCCGCCCCGGCCCCAAAGCGCGACCTCTCCGGCCTGTGGCATTACGAAAGTACCGGCGCCTCCGAACCCGTTGCCCCGGACAACTTGATTCCTCCCATGACGCCGTGGGCAAAAGTGAGATTCGATGCGGAGCGCCCCGGCTACGGTCCCAGGCGTTCCGCGGGCGGCAACGATCCCATCCTGCAATGCGATCCGATCGGTTTTCCGCGCGTCATGTTTTTAAATACGCCCTTCGAGTTTGTGCAGACCAAGGGCCGCGTAATTCAGTTCTTTGAACACGAGCACGAGTACCGCACCATCTGGACCGATGGGCGATCGCTTCCCACTGACGCTGATCCTGCTTGGTACGGCTACGCGATCGGCCACTGGGAGGGAGACGACACGCTTGTCGTCGAGTCCGTTGGATTTCGCGATAGCACGTGGCTCGGTTCCACCGGCTACCCGCACAGCGAAGATATGCGCGTCACGGAACGCTATCATCGCGTCGATCCCGAAACGATTCTCTACGACATCACGATCACCGACCCGAAGGCTTACACTCAGCCCATCGTCAGCCCTCATCGAAAAATGAAACTGCGTCCTAAGGACGAGCTGATTGAGGAGATTTGCGTCCCGTCAGAAGAAAAATCCTTTGCCCAACGGGTCGCCGATCCAGCCACACCAAAACCTGCGAAATAAATTCCTGCCATTCAAAGCATACCGACAATCTAATGTTCCATAAAAGTTACCTGATACTTCTCGGTGAATTACCCCAAACGTATTACGCTAGAGTTGTAACAAAAAGCTAAACTCCATCAATGAAGAACTGTGGCCACAGATGAGAAATCCGTTGCTGGCCACTCGTGCAAATCGGGACTGCCCGATTCAGATGGGAGTCATATTATGAAAAAGATTTTAGGCGCAGCTCTTTTGCTTGCAGAAATCATGGCATCGGTCTGGGCCATCGACCTCGCATTCAGCCTGATAAACGATCCGAGCACCTGGCTTCTGATCGCGGGGATCTGGCTTTTGTTTTTAGTCGGAGCATTTTGGTATTACCGTCTGCTGGTTATGAAACACCGCAAAGAAGCGCGCCAAAAAAAGGGAGGCGATGATGCCGCAGATACAAACGAGGACTCAACGTTTGGCAAACTCGAGCATTTTGTTAGTGATGTTAGCGGCAGTGTGGGTCGCAGGGTGCGCAACGCGAATTGGCCCGGGAAACGTGGGGATCAAAGTTGATCTCGCGGGGTCGCAGCGCGGCGTGGAAGACTTACCGATTCGCACCGGCTGGGTAGTTTACAATCCCGCGTCTTCCAAAGTTGTCGAATATCCGACGTTTGTTCAGACCGCAAAATGGACGCGCGACTTGAATGAGGGAAAAGCGATTAATGAAGAGATTTCCTTCAACACCAGCCAGGGCCTCACGGTGTACGGTGATATTTCGCTTTCCTACCACCTTGACCCGCTCAAAGTCCCTGCCTTCTACGTAAAATTTCGAAGCGATGACATCGACCAATTTACGCACGGGTTTCTCAGGAACGTCGCCCGCGATGCCATGAACCGAGTTTCGGCGAGCTACACGGTGGAATCTGTAATGGGCGAGAAAAAGCCGGAAATGGAGCAACGCTCGCGAGAAGAATTGCAGGCCGAGGTAAAAGACATCGGCGTAGTGATCGAGCAATTTGGATTTATCGGTTCACCCAGGCCTCCGGAAAGCGTGGTCGCTGCCATCAATGCTGCGCAGCAAGCAAAATATATTGCCGAGCAAAAACAAAACGAGTTGCAGCAGTCTCAGGCCGACGCAGCCAAACAAGTGGCCGCAGCGGAAGGCCAGGCTAAATCGCAGGTGGCCATCGCGCAGGGTGAAGCGGAATCAAACAGAGCCCGCGCAGCTTCCATCAGCCCGCAAATTATCGAATGGCAAAAAACTTGCGGTTACAGATCGTTGGATAACAAAGTGGAACGGAGCGGTGCCAAGTGTCCAAACGGGGGGCGGCGTTCCGGGACTGCTATTGAATATTAATCCTGAGAAATAATTCTGATAAGTTTTTGATTTAAAAAGATGCCCCCGCTTTGCATACCGCAAAGTTGGGGCATTTCTATTTGCGCCCTATTCGCCCGGATAATTTTTCCTGTTTGAATTTAGAAACCGTACAGGTGTGCCGGATTATCCACCAGAATTTTTTTGCGGACCGCAGGATCGGGCGCCCAGACCGCGAGTTGATTGAGCAGAATGCCATCGTCAACCGTATAGAGCCGCATGATATCGCTTGGTTTTCGGCCCGGATAAGGATTCGAGTCAGGATGCGGCCAGTCGCTGCCCCACAGCATGCGATCCGGGTTGGCTTCGATGAAAGCTTTAGCGAAGGGCGTGACGTCGCGATAATCCGGCGCTTTTGTGGACGAGCGATAGGCGCCGGAAATTTTCATGTAGGCTTTGCCGGAATGGATGAGCTCCAGCAAATCGGCGAAACCCGGTTGTTGCAAGCCAAGCGCAGCATCGACGCCGCCGAAATGATCGAACACCGTGGGCACGGGAGAAGTTTGCACCAGATCTTTGATCGAGGAGATCACCCCCAGATTCGTGTACAGCTCAATATTCCAATTGTATTTTTTGAATCGGTCCATCGCCCATTGGTAGAGTGCGCGCGCCGCCGCTGGATCGGACGGTCCCGAAGCCCCGCTAATAATTCGTGCACCACGTATGCCTGCTTTTGTTAAAGACTCAAATTCGCTGTTTGGCGTGCTGTTGTCCACCACGGCAATGCCACGAGCGTTTGCGCCGCGTGCTTTCATGCCGTACAGGGTCGAAGAATTATCCGTGCCATACGCGCTCGGCGTGACGATCACGACGCGTTCGACATGCAGCGCGCGATGCAGCGCGGACATTTCTTCCGGCAAAGTGCCTTCGGGCGTGTTGATATGCTTCGGTGAAAGCGGAAATTTTTGCGGGTCGCCGTAATAGTGCGTGTGGCAGTCGCAGGCGTGTGCGGGGACATCGAAGTTTACCGCCGTGGAGGGTTGTGATGCCTTCGAGAAACCATCTTCGCTCGTCAAGATAACTCCCGTGGCGAGTGCTCCCGTTACGAAGTTTCGTCGCGTCAGCATCGCTGCCTCCGGTGCCACAAAATTCAAAATGTGGAATTCGCTTTTAGTAGCGCGGGCTTCAGCCTGCGGGGTTCGGTCCTTGCAAGGTCTAACCCCCGCAGGCTGAAGCCCGCGCTACTAAATCTCACTTACGTTGCGAAGATGAACGAATACCCGTGCTCTTGCGCGCGATTCACGGCAATCACTCCCGCCGGAACCATCCGCGCATTGCCAATCAGATTTGAAGTAATTTCTTTCACCACGGCGTCCACTTCCATGCCATTGGCCTTGGCAATTCTCGTGGCAATCCCGCGAGTGGATGTAGAGCAAACGGCAAACTGCGTGCCCTTCTTGATCAATGCTTCCATTTTTCCGGCCTGTAGCGTTTCGCCCGCCGGGCCATACACATTAATTTTGGGCGCTTCTTTTGTTTTTGGATCGACGTACTCGGCTTGCTCGGAAAGTTGCTTGCCATACTTCGCCCAGATCGCATCGTTGTATGCGAATGATGTGGCTTTGTGGCGCGCCACAATAATGACGGCCATGTCGCTATCCTTCAGGTTGTATGCCTGCGCGCTCGCCGTGAAATAGTTTGTCGCAAATTGCAGCGCCCAGCCGATGCCTTCCGCCGACGAAGTATCGAACACATAGCGGTGTACGCCGGGAATCTTGTCATACCAATCATCCTGCGGATACCGTGCGGCCCGGAATGTCCCCTCTGTCGCTGCCTGTGCCGTCGTGGCGGGGGAACTTACCGCAGCCGCGCTTGCGGCGCCGACTCCCACGCCTAGCCGCGCCAGAAACATTCGCCGCGCCATCGAGGATTGAAACCATTTTCCGTTCATGTGGATTTTCTCCTTATCCGTGGAAGATCGTGGCAATAGTATAAGCCCAAGTTTCAAAGATTTGCGATTTTCAAATTTTTCCGGACTGAGATTTTATCGACAAAATCCGTCTTAGGCGGGATTTGGTTTCAGACCTGTATGGGGCTGTGTTTCGCCTAAATTAATTACCGGCCAATGGCGCTGCCCTCTGACTCAGCAATTTTCCTATGCGTTGACTGAACAGGACCGCACCGTGTTGCGAAAGATGCAGCGGATCGGCGAAGAGCGAATCATCCCCGCCCAATCGCTCGCGTCGACAATTGTCACGTTGTAGGGGTGCAGCAAGTCTCGAACGTGGGCCGTGTAACCGGTCCACCACTTCGTTTCGTAAAATTTCAAGCGGTGCGCACGGCGCATTGGCATTTCTACCAATGCAATATCCATGTTCGCTTCATGCGCCTGGCGAAAAAGTTCTGAGACGGCCGGAGCCAGCGGCAATTGCAGCGCGTCTTCGCAATCCTTGCGAAATGCATCCGCATTGGCCGGTTCCAGAAGCGAAAAATCAGCCGCGCGCCCGAATTGATTCGTATCCTCCTGAGGCATGCCTTGCTGCGCCATCGACCTGCGCAAGATTTCCACTTTCGACCAAATCGCGCCGCGATCCGCGAACATCGGAACGGAGTGCAATGCGCTGAATTGCACCGAATCGCGCGCGGAAAGCGAATAAAATTGGCGCGCATACATGGGTTCCAGATAGTAGAGCAGCGCGTGATTCCCAATCATGTCATTCGCTGAAAACCGAACTTGCTCAGTCAACTGAAGATCATAAAATCCATAAATCAGCAGGTGCGGCTGAATTCCGTGCGCGAGAGCGTAGCGAAGCAACAGCAATTGCTCCACGGGGGAGGAAGCTCCGAGGCTCAGATTTACGGCGCCTTTGGAAGCGGTCATCCCGGCAGCTGAATCAAAAATAGACTCATCAAATCCAGCCGCCATCAGGGAATTACCCAGCGCATGGACACGGGCGGCCTGCGATTCACGGGCATGGCGCATCACGCGGCGGGGAACCGAGTTGCGAGTGAGGTACGCGATTGCAAAATTCATCGCAAGCAAGCCCACTGCGAGAATCAAAACTGTTCTGCCGAGTTGTCGACGCGTCACCATGAGTAAGCGATACTAAAAATCGATATATATGAATTTGGAGCTTTGTCCGGAAAAAACATAAATAATCGCAGCCAGGACTCCCCACCAGAGTCCCCAGAACAAAATATTCGACAATCGCACCAAAAAACCTTCGGGAGGAGAATCAACTTCTCCCGCCAGATATTCAAGCAGCCGCTGAAGCCACAAAAGAGTTGTCATCGCATTGATCCCCAAATAAGCCGCTGGAAATAGAATAGCGCCGTGTGGATATCCATGCAGAAAAATGCCCACGCAAAATTGACTGCCACAAATGTAAGGGACCATGAGGCCCATTTTTCCGCAACACTGTGGGTAGGCGCATTTACTGAGCGATGCCTCCACCAGCGATTGGCCGCAAGCATCAGTCCATGCAAAAGTCCCCACACAATAAAGTTGAGGCCCGCGCCATGCCACAGCCCGCTGATAAACATGGTGACCAGCAGATTGAAGTAGATCCGCGGCAGCTAAACGCGCGAACCTCCCTGCGGAATGTAAACGTAATCCATCAGCCAGGACGAAAGTGAAATGTGCCAGTGCCGCCAGAAATCCATAATGTTTGTTTGCAGGTAGGGCCAGTCAAAATTTTCCGGCACTTTTATTCCGAACAGGCGAGCCGATCCGATGGCAATGTCCGAGTAAGCGGAAAAATCCACGTAAATTTTGATTCCATACGAAAACAACCAGAGAATTAAAAGTCCGCGATTGGCCTGTGCGATGTCCGCAACATTCAGGTGATTCGTATAGGCAGTCAGCAGATCGGCGATGCCGAATTTCTTTGCCAGTCCCGCCAGAACGCGTGTGAATCCCCTTTGCGCGTCTAAAATCCAGTCGTTGGAAATGGTGCGAATCTTCGGCAGAAAATCCTGATACCGCTTGATTGGCCCGGCCACCATGGTGGGAAAAAACAGAATAAAGGCCATGTACTCGCCCACCGTTCCCTCTTCCGTTTCATTCCGGTAGCGGTCGTAGGCGTAATGGATAAATTCAAACGTAAAGAAGGAAATGCCCAGTGGCAAAAAGGCGTTTTTCCAATACAGCGGATTGTGGCCGGGATCTGGCCAAATCAAGCCGGAGACGAAATTGTGATATTTAAATAAGCAGAGGAAAAAAATAGTTTGGACAATTCCCAGAAAGCAAAACCACGATCCGGGTTTATAGAAGCGGCTTACAAAAGATTCCCACAAAAATATGAGGATACAGGCCGCGCCAATGGCTCCGCCCAGCTGCGTATAGGAAAAATAAACGAAAAAGGCGCTGCCGCCAAAAACGATGATCCAGGGACGAATACTTGGGCGCGAGACTCGAAAAAGAATTGCGGAGGGGACCAGAAACAGCAGGTAATAGTCCCAAGTATTAAAAATCATGAAATTTAGAGCCCGCCTCTATTCCGGGCAATAGGAATGACAGAGTGTATCCAACGGGAAGGGTTAATACAACGAATGGCGTGTAAATGGAAACTCGCGTTAAAATTGTGCGTAGTGCACAGCTTAATTCTCGAATAAATGATCTACAAGATCGCCGCCGCATCTTCCGATTGCGAATCCTGCCGATTGGCAGCATGATCGTATTTCTCTCTAGCGATGCAAATTTTGTTGCCAGAATGCGTTTAATTTTTTCTCAACCATGAGCACAAATTCGTGAAGCCCCTGGAAATACTTGGCGAAACACTAGCGCCCGACGGCACAATCCTGAGGCTAGCCCGCCGCGACACCGAGTACATCATCCTGGCCAATGGCAGAAGCCTGATGTCGAGCCGAATGCACGGCTCGGAGGAAGCGCTGGCCATGTTGGCTTGCTCGCGCTTGCGAAAAATGGAAGGGCCGTGCGTGCTGATTGGCGGCCTGGGAATGGGATTCACGTTGCGCGCGACGCTCGATTTGCTTCCGCCGGACGCGACAGTGGTGGTCGCCGAAATGGTCGCCGATGTGGTCGAGTGGAATCGCGGCCCGCTGGGTGCGCTTGCTGACTATCCATTGAAAGACAAGCGCGTGCGAATCGAAATCGGCGATGTTGCCGCCACCCTCAAGGCGAGCAACTCAAAGTTCGACGCTGTGCTGCTGGATGTCGATAATGGTCCCACCGCGTTTACCGCGTCCGCCAATTCCTGGCTCTACGGTGACCGCGGAATTGCGTCCGCCCGCGTCGCTTTGAAGATGGAAGGGATGCTGGCAGTCTGGTCCGCGAGAGACGACCGGAAATTCGAGCAGCGATTGCGCTACGGCCGATTTATCGTTCGAGTGGAGAACGTTCGCGCGCGCTTGAAAAAAGGTGGCCCGCGCCACACGATTTTCCTGGGCCACAAAACAGCAACACGCTGAAACCTATCCTGCGTTCTGCTGCTGCCGCGCGCAAATTCTCTCGACCAACTTCAAAGGTAATCCGATTTTAACGAGAACATCTGATACGGATACGAAGCGCGTGACGCGTCAACCTTTGCCGCCTTTGCAAGTTTGGCAAAACCGGTGGCCACAATTTTCGCAGACGATCGTTAACTTACGAGTTCGTTTTCCACACTTACAGCATTTCAATGAGCTCATTTTTGCCTTTGCGGTATTCAGCGCTTCATGGAATCAAGAAAGTATTGGCCGGCTGGAATGACGGTTAGCCCAGGATTCCAGCTTGGGGCGATTCTTCCTGTCACTTCATTTTTGCAAGCAAGTTCAGCCGACAAATGTTCAACGATCAGAATATAGAATTTGTCACCAGAGCGAGTATGAGTCAACTCTCAAAAAACAGTGATGGAAAAGTATCCGCCAATTTCCTCTGCGTAAATTGAAATCATGTTTGTAATCGTTTATTCACATTTCGGTATTGGTCCGGGTGTTTGGCCTCATCGCCTGGCGATAAAAATTTCGTGCCGCGAGATTTTTCAAATTCAAGATTTCCAGGGAATTGCCAGGTGGCGCGATAGGAGGGACAAAAAAAGGAGGCGCTCAGCAAACTCACAAGCACCTCCCCTAAAGCGAAATCAATTTGTTCCGTACCTCACTGGATCACCTCCTTCTCGGCACAGCCTGCCGATACAAACATTATAAAACTGTTCCTCTGAATCTCAAAATCGACTTTTTGAATTGGAGGCATACCGGAGAAGAATGAATAATTTCGGACGGAAAGACATGGATGAAATAGTTCCGCCCCCGTTTCGCAGTCCTTGCCAAATGCGCTATCATAAGCCCGCCAATGTTCTTATCCGAAGCAACAACCAGAAACATCCGCGTGAGCGTCCAGTCGCAGTACGACCCTTCGCGTTCCAGCCCGGGCAATAGCCAATGGTTTTTTCTGTATACGGTAACGATTGCCAATGAGGGCAGGGAAACGGTGCAACTCGTGAGCCGCCATTGGGTGATCACCGACGGAATGGGCAAAGTCGAAGAAGTTCAAGGCCCCGGCGTGATCGGGAAGCAGCCAACCTTGGCGCCGGGCCAGAGTTTTGAATACACTTCCGGCTGCCCACTCACCACACCATTCGGCTCCATGCATGGCACCTACCAGATGATTAATCAGGCCGCCGAGGAGTTCGATATAGAGATTGCCCCGTTTACGCTGTCCGAACCCTATACCACGGTCAATTAGCGCCCCGGTTTTCATTCATCATTTATTGCGCATTGAAAAATTCCCACATTGCCCGAGCTTTGGGCGCGTCGCCCGGAAGTTTCGTTACGCCAAGGCCTTCGAGCGACAGGCGAAGCGCGCTTTGATGCTGGTAAAAAGTGGTGGACTGAAACCCGTGCTTGGAGAAGGGACTTACAATAACGGCAGGAATATGTCCGCCTCCGTTGCTGGTATCGGACGTATCGGCTTCGTCAAAGACGATGATGAGCAAGCCATCCTTTTGAAACAGCGAGCTCTTGACTAGTGGAGCAATGTTGGATTGAAGCCAGGAATCGGCAACGCTCAATGCACAATTGTGCGCGTCATTGCATAAATTCGGAACGATGAAAGAATATTGCGGCAGGTTTCCCTTGGATAGATCGCTCAAGAATTGACTGAATGGCACCAGGTTTTGCATTTGCGAGCTGGAGTTTTGCACGTCGCTGAAATAGGGGAGCGGATTGTGCCGGACGGCGTATTGGCCCGTGTCACCGCCTGTATAGCCCACGGACGGCAGACTTTCAGCATAGGACTTCCATGACTTACCCGCGGCGATCAGTTCGTGGACGGCATTGTCGGCTGAAACCGGAAACCCTTGCGGAGTAGCGCCGTCGTCAAAGGTAAGCGTTTGTCCTGTTGTGAGTTCAAAATAGTTTGGGATCGAAGGATGCGCGTTGGCGTAATAGTTTGTCGCGATTCCGTACTGAGTTCCGAGACTGTTTAAATATGGCATCGCAGGATTCGAAATTACGCTGGAGTATTCCGCGTTTTCTTCCACTACGATGAACACATGACCAAATGCCACGTTCTGACTGGTCTGAACAGGTTGACTCGTGACAGGAGTGGATTGCCCAGTCACCCCTCCGCACCCTGCCAGCCAAAGAAACACGCAGACCAGGAAAATCATCCGAAATTGGTCATGCAGTCCATTACGAAAATGGTTTGCTGAAACGTATTTACGGTCGATATTCCTAAATTCCAAACTCGTGGAGATTTCAGCAATGTGGGAATTGATCGGATGCTTTTGTTTTGATTGAATCCTCATTTGGCATTGGATCCTTTACTTTCTCCGAACGGAGAGGACTGCAAAGCAGCAGGGATTGGGAATTAAATTACAGCAGACGTCGAATCGGCGAAAAAATTTCAAGCTGCGGGAACATTTATCGAAACGTATGCAGCAAGGTTTCAAGATCCCGGTAAGCCGTAAATCCAATCTTGCGCACTGAATCGAATAATTCCGCGACTTCAAATGTGCAAAGAAATAACACTGCGTAAAACGGGCCGGGATAGGAGTGGCACCAGTGCACCAGAGGTTCCGTGATCGCTTTCCTGAGCCATTCGATATTGGCAAGACTGGCCAATCCAATCCCCAGAATTGCGCCGGCGATAATATCGGTTGGCTGGTGCGCGCCCAGATACATCAGAGGAAACGCGATAATAAACAAAGAGTAACCAAACGCGATAGACCCCAGCCGTTTGGAAACCATCCAGAGTCCCGCGGCAAAACAGAAAAACAGGCTGGCATGATCGCTCGGAAAAGCGCTCCACCCAATCAAGTTTTCCGGATTCATCCCGACCGGCACGCGAAAATCAATCGCAGGGTTATGCATGGGCCTCAGCCGGAAGGGGAGGCACAGAGCAAGAAATCTGGCGCAAAATACCGCGAAAACTGAGGCAATCAATCCGAACAAAAGATATTCCCTTTGCCTGGACGGGGAGTCAGACTTGGAATTCCATGCCCACCAGAACAGCGCCACCATCACGCCGCCATTGAGGAATGAATTTCCAGAAATCTGAGCCACGGACTGATCGAACAAGGGGTAAAGACCCGCGAAAGAATTGAAAAAATGAATAATGTCTCGATCGAAGAAATTCATCGAGGACGCACCCTTCTCTTAAGTCTATCTGCATGTCTTAAACTAAATTGATGACCACTTGTTTCGCATTCGCCGGGGGACGGGGAATACGGAAGGACTCGATTTACTGATAAATTATCCTCCAGTGGGCCTGGGTGGCTCGTGGAGCGAGTCCGCAGCTACTTTCCAATTATTTACAGCTGAATTCGGTTCCCGTCAAGCCCAGATACGGTGAGAAAACCATGAATTTGCAATCAATTTTCCAGTATGAAGACGGTCTCTGCATTCCCCGTCATGCTGCCGATTGCGGCGCCGGGCGTTCGTTGAGAATCATCCACGAAGTTCCGAATCTGTCCCGTAACATGCTGAATCGAAATGCAAAAAAAGTTTCCTGCGGGGGCATGAATATTTCCCCGCCATCCGCCAGCAAGGCGTGAATCTTTTCAGCCTCTTCAATGCTGTTGACCAGCAGCGAAAGATACACGCTACGCATGGGCTGGAACCGTTCGGGCGGGACGTCGCTGCCCAGAAGTTGCGCATCTCCAATGGTCATGCGGGCGTGCATTATGGTTTTGCTTAATTCGGCGGGCACACTGTTCAATCCCGGCTGTTCGCTGTGAGACACCATCATTGTGACTTTTCCGCCGAGATGTTGCTCGTAGAATTGGAATGCCTGCCTGCAATTTCCGCCGTAATTAAGGTACGTATGCATTTTCATTTTATTTATCCCCCATTGAGTCCATGTATCTCTGGAATTTTATTTCGCGCGCGAATTTAATCCTAATGCGACAGGTTTCAGACAAGTGGGGTGAAGTCAAATTTAACAGATGGTGTTTTTGGATTTATTTTTTTGCTTGTCGGTAGAGCATGTACGTAAAGCAGCCGTGCAGCCAGCTTTTGTTCGTCGCATCGTTATGCCGGCTATCAACTGTCTCATCCAGGACATGCGCGTAATTTCCGCCGAGCCGCTGAACTTCCTGCTCCAGTCGCACGCGAACTCTGGACATCAAATCCTCGTAGTACTGTTCCCACAATTCGTCACGATGTGCGATCGTCCCCGAGACGTGAGCGCTTTCCGCCTCCATGACATGTTCGCCCATAAGGGTGGCGTCCATGGGAGGCAACTCGCTGTGCCAATAAATAATGTTCGTGCCTTGAGCCATTGTGGATGACCTCAAAATGCCAACGAAAGGGATGTGCGGAATCTTGAACTGCGAATCATTTAGGACAGCCGAATTCAGGCAGTTATTTAGCATGGGCTACCATGATTCACAACAAAACATAATTCGCTCTGGACAACTTTCGTGTGGGATTCACGGTCCCGCATTCCAGAATCACGCATCTAATCGGGTGCAGCCGAATATGCGTTTACGAATCGATCGGCGCGCGTGACATTGTTCGCTGCCGAGGAGTCCCCTATACTCACTTTCAAAGCAGCGAGGCTCTTGACCGGATGAGGAACAGTGAAGCGCGGAAATATGCGCGGTGGTCGCTCGCGGTAGCGGGTCTGCTGGCCGTGATCGTTGCAGGTGTGTACGGTCGCAACACATGGCTGGCTCGGCAGGCTGAGAAGAAGGCCCCGCCGCCCGTTCCTTCGACCGTGGAAGAGCGTTCCAACGAGTTTTCCTATTCCAAGGTCGAGGGCCAGCGCACGATTTACACTGTGAAAGCCTCCCGCACCACATCATTTAAAGAGGGAAGCCGGAACCTGCTGGAAGATGTTGCCATCGTGGTGTATGGGAAAGCGGGAGACAGGAACGATACGCTGCGAACGAATGCGTGTGATTTTATTTCGAACACGGGGCAGATTAATTGTGCCGGGGATGTTCAAATCAACTTGCAAGCCGCTGGTGCATCCCAGGCTGCGAATGCAGTGCACGTCGCAACCTCAGGGCTAACGTTTGACCGCAGTTCCGGCGTGGCGCGAACCGATAAACCGGTAACCTTTCATTGGCCCGGTGGAGATGGTCGTGCCGTGGGCGTGACCTACGATTCGAACAACGGCATGCTTCGGCTTGTTCGAAGCGTTGATTTAAACCTTTCCAATTCGCCCGCTGAGGTTTCCGCCAAAAATAAGCCGGGAAATGAAAACGATGTTCACGTTTCTGGCGACAGCATGCTTTTCCAGCGCGATGCGCGAGTTGTACAAATTTTGGGAAGTGTCCACGCTCAACAGGCGGCCATCGAACTGGCCGCCGAAAAGTTGCAATTGGATCTTGATTCCGAGCTGCAGGCAAAGCGTTTTGTAGCCAGCGGCCATCCGCAGATGCACGACGTAACCTCGGATGGCCCCATCGCGCTCAACGCCGATGAAATCGCTTCGGATATGAGGGCAGACGGCTCCGTCAAGTCCATCGTGGCAACCGGAAATGTGCATGCCACGCGGAATACTCCCGTCGGCGGGGACGGGATCGATGCCGGGCGCGTTCAGATGGATCTAGCCACACAAGACAATGTGCCGCAATTGCTGACTGCCAGCAACGGTGTCACGCTCACGACCACGAACGCCGCATTTAACGGCGGAACGCGCCATGTTGCTACCGATGCCCTCGAGATGCACTTTGCACAGCCTTCCCGCGACGGCGGAACTCACATGGAAAGCGCCAATTCACTGGCCCCGGCGCGTGTCGATTGGCGAAACGTAACAATGGTGAATGGCAAGCCCGTTCCGCAGGTGACGCGCATGGCGGGCAAGCAGATGAACCTGAAATTCAACGCCCAAAATCAATTGCAACAGCTGGTGAGCACGGGCGGCGTGGAAGTGAATCGCAAGCTGGGCGACGATCCAGAACAGACTACAGCTTCGCGCGAATTAATCGCCAAGTTCGACAAAACCGGCGAGTGGACGACGATTGATCAATCGGGCGACGTCCATTTTCATGATGCTGCTTATGCGGGGCAGAGCGATCGCGCGCATGTCGATCGAGGAACCAATACCGTTACGCTGGATGGCTCTGTTCTCGTCGCGGACACATCCATGCAAACGACGGCCCAATCGGCTTCTTTTTCTTCCGGCTCTTCAGGGCCAAATCTGCTGCATGCGGATGGCCACGTCATGACCACGGATTTGCATCCCTCATCTTCAAGCATTTCCAATCTTGCGCTAGAGCCTGCGCATATTTCGGCCGAACATCTTGTGGCGGACACCACGCGCGGCCACGCCACCTACACAGGCAAAGCGAGAATGTGGCAGGGAGAATCCGTGGTCGAAGCGGATACGATCGACTTGGACCGCCCGACGCAAATCCTTCAGGCGAAAGGCCATGTGCGCGGGGTTTTCCCGCAGGCGGCATGGAACCCGAAGTTGCACGATCCCACTGGAATGGCAAGCGCGTCTCTCAACCTCAGCAAGACCCCCATGCCCGTACCCGTAGCTAGCAAGATTCCCGCTCAAAAGCCACGCACCGGACCACAGCTGGGCCATGTTCGCGGAGGTCTGCTAACATATTGGGAAACCGAATCGCGTGGGCGAATCGAGCAGGATGCGCGTGTGGATTCCGAGCAAGGATCTATCCAAGCAGATCGAATCGATCTTTATTTTTCTGACAGCGGTGTCGCAAGTGGCACGAAGCAATTGTCACGCTCCGTCGCAAACGGAGGGGTAACCGTCAGCCAGCAGGACCGTCGCGGAACCTCAGAACGGGCCGAGTACACGGCCTCAGAAGGCAAGTTTGTTCTTTCGGAAGGTAAACCAACTCTACATAGCTCAACTGGCGACACGACCACAGGCCGCCAATTGACCTTCTTTTTTGCCGATGATAGGATTCTTGTAGATTCGGCGGATGGTTCGAGAACTGTTACACTTCACCAGGTCGAGAAATGACGTGGCATGCTCAAGCTCCAAGCCGTCGAACTTAGCAAGTCGTATCGAGGTCGTAAAGTTGTAGATGACGTCAACCTGGAGATCAGCCAGGGTGAAGTTGTTGGCTTGTTAGGACCCAACGGCGCTGGGAAGACGACTACGTTTTATATTTTGGTTGGTTTAGCCCGGCCGGATTCCGGGCGAGTCCTCCTGAACGGGGACGATATCACCGACCTCCCCATGTACCTCCGGGCCCGCAATGGAATCAGTTATTTGCCGCAAGAACCTTCGGTTTTCCGGCAACTTACGGTGGAAGAAAACCTGATTGCGGTACTCGAAACGCTTCCTCTGACTTCAGAGCAGCAGCGTGACCGCCTTGAGGAGTTATTGGCGCAAATGAAGCTGGAAACGGTAAGAACCAACGGGGCTTATACGTTATCGGGCGGCGAGCGGCGGCGCCTGGAAATTGCGCGCTCGCTGGTCCTTGAGCCTGCCTTCATTTTGCTGGACGAGCCTTTTGCGGGCATTGACCCGCTGACCGTAGTGGATATTCAAAAAATTATCACCGAATTGAGCCGCGAGGGGATTGGCGTACTCATCACCGACCACCAGGTCCGCGAAACCCTGAATGTTACCGATCGCGCTTACATTGTTCAAAACGGCAAAGTGCTAGCCGCGGGGACGCCTGACGACCTCAGCGGCAATTCGGAAGTACGCCGTGTGTATCTCGGAGATCATTTCCGTTTGAATTGACGTTATATTATGAGCTGGCTTCAACCAAAACTTCATCTGCGTGTAGCACAGAAGCAGATCCTTACCCCTGGCCTGGTCCAGATGGTAAGCGTCTTGGCCCTGAATCGCCTCGAACTTCGCGAGATGATCAATCAGGAAATGATTGAGAATCCGGTGCTCGAAGAGCTGTCCGAAGAGAGCGTCACCCCGGAAGATTACAGCGCGGAAACTTTCCTCAAAGCCGAAACTGAAAAGATTCCCGCCACCGAACCGGTCAGCCAGTTTGAAGATTTTGATGTTGCCTCCTTCTTCAACCAGTATCTCGATAGCGGCGGCGGTAATCCGGAGCGTGGCGAATCGGAAGTGATTGAGCGGCCTTCCTTTGACAAGTTTCTTTCCTCCGCGCAGGGACTTACTGAACATCTTGCCTGGCAGATGAGCGTAACGGTTTGCAATGACGTGGTGCGCGAAATTGCCGAAGCCATCATCGGAAACCTCGACGAGAATGGTTACCTCAGCGCATCGCTCGAAGAAATTTCGCAAAACGGAAAGTACTCGATGGAAGACGTCGAGGAAGCTCTGGCCGTGGTGCAGGAATTCGATCCGCTAGGCGTTGCTTCCCGTAATTTGCGCGAATGTCTGCTGACGCAGCTGCGCACGCTGGACGATCAAAATACTCTGGCCATGCAGATTGTTTCCGAGTGCCTGCCGAAGCGGCCCTTGGTGGCGAGCGAAGCAGAAGAGCTAAGTGCGGAAACTCCTCTCGCGCGACTCCTGCAAGCCAATCAATTAAAAGAAATTGCCCGCGCGCTGAACCGTCCTGTGGAGCTTGTGAAGCGCGCCGTGGATGTGATTAAGAAGCTCGATCCGCGCCCCGGCCTGCGCTACAACAAAACGCAGCCGCGCCTTGTCGAGCCGGATGTCTACTTCCGCAAAGTGGACGATCAGTGGCAAGTTTTCATGAACGATGATGACGTGCCGCAACTTCGACTCTCGCCTGTGTACCGCAGGCTGCTCGCGCGTGATGCCGCCGACCGCGAAGTGCGCAACTACGTAAAGGAACGCGTGACAGCCGCGATGCAGCTGATGAAGAGCATCGAGCAGCGCAAGCACACCATCCTGCGCGTCTGCCAGATTATTATTCAGCGCCAAGGGGAATACCTCGATCACGGCGCTGACCGCCTGAAGCCCATGATGATCAAGGAAGTTGCGGAAGAAGTGGGCGTGCATCCCTCCACCGTCAGCCGCGCCGTTTCCAGCAAGTATGCGCACACGCCGCAGGGAGTTCTCGAACTGCGCTCGTTCTTCTCCGAATCGGTCAACGGTCCGGAAGGCAGCAACATGTCGCTGCAAACCTTGAAGCGCCTCGTGAAAAAAATGATCGACGAGGAAGATACCTCGCACCCGCTCACCGACGACTTGATTGCAAAGAAACTGGACGATGCCGGAATTCATGTTACGCGCCGCACGGTTGCAAAATATCGCGAAGATCTCCGCATTCCTAGCACGCACCAGCGCCGGGTCAAGGTTTAGGCTGGCCGCGTGAAGCGCAGAAACGCGCGCGACGCCCGGCAACTGGTGATCCTCACTGGGCTGAGCGGCTCGGGAAAAAGCACAGTCCTCAAAACTTTCGAAGACCTCGGCTTTTATTGCGTCGATAATCTTCCTGTCGCACTGATTCCCACATTCAGCGAATTGCACATGCGTTCCGGCGGAGAAATTCAGCGTGCTGCGCTGCTGGTGGACGTCCGCGAGGGCGATCAACTCGAACGGCTGCCCGCCATCCTGCGTCAATTGCGCGCGGAAGATCCCGCGACGCTCGTATTTATCGAGGCGACCGAGGAAGCTCTGCTGCGCAGGTTCAGCGAGACGCGGCGACCGCATCCACTCGGCCATGACCGTCCGGTGCTGGAGGGCCTGCGCCGCGAACGCGTGCTGATGGAGCCGATCCGCAAGCTGGCAGACGTAGTGATCGACACAACCAAATTTAATGTTCACGAACTGCGCCAGTTCATTACACGCAGTTTTCAAAAAACCGACCGCCGCCCGATGATGGTTTCGCTCGTGAGTTTCGGATACCGGCACGGCCTTCCGGTGGATGCTGATTTGGTTTTTGATGTGCGCTTTTTGCCTAATCCACACTTCATTCCGAAGCTGCGCAAATATTCCGGACGCGATCCGCGCGTCGCCCGCTACATCCGTTCGTTTCCGCAAACCGAGGAGTTTTTGCGCCGTGTCGAAGGCCTGCTCATTTACTTAATCCCACACTATATCCGTGAAGGAAAAAGTTATCTGACGATTGCCTTCGGCTGCACTGGCGGACGCCATCGCTCCGTAATGCTCGCGGAATCCGTAAGCAAAACGCTACACAAAAAGGGATACGCATCCAAAGTAGTGCACCGCGATTTGGCGAAATAGTGGTTTCATGTGGCGCGGGCTTCAGCCTGTGGGGTTTAGTCCTTGCAAATACCAAACCCCACAGGCTGAAGCTTATGCCACACAAACTTGACAAACGCGCGAGCGATTCGTAGCGTATCAAGGCCCAGAGTATTTGTTCATCTCACAGGGGATCAATAAATTTTTGAATAAACGGGAAGAACTCGGCCGGTTGTTGCGTTATGTGATGCCGTATAAATTACGGCTTGCGGCTGGGGTCATGTGCCTTTCCGTCGTTGGCCTCGCGGAAGGTTTGATCGCGCTGATGATCACTCCGATTTTTGACCGCGTGCTCAATCCCCAAGCTCCCGATTCCAAACTTCTGCTGATCAAAAATCCGCTCACGCACCAGGCGATTTATTTGAATTCTTTTCTTCCTTCGAGCATTCATAGTGTCGGAACTCTCTTTGCGATTGCCATCCTGACTGTTTTTATCGGCAAAGGCTTCGCTGAATTTCTGGGAAACGTTCTAGTGCAGCATGCGGGCATCGCCGGTGTGACCGACCTGAGAAACGAAGTGTATGCAAAGGTCATCCGGCAACCCATCGGCTTTTTTCAGCACCACCAAACTGGCCGCCTGCTCTCCACAGTGATCAACGATGTCGAGCGCGTCCGCAGCGCTTTTTCGGAATATCTGGCGTTGGCCTTCCGCCATACTTTCACGTTGTTCTTTCTGCTCGCCGTTTTGTTTGCGACCAATTGGAAGATGACGCTCGGCTCGATCATTCTTCTTCCCATGGTAGTCGTTCCGGTCAGGACGCTCGGAAAGCGCATTCGCGGTTCGACGGAAAAAATTCAGGCCGGAATCGGCGAGTTGTCGCAAATTTTGGAAGAGACAGTTAGCGGCAACCGCGTCGTAAAAGCGTTCGGAATGGAAGATTTTGAGATCGGCAAGTTCCGGGTATCGGCCGAGCGCCTGTTGCGCGAAAACATGCGCTGGATTCGCGCGGCAGTGGCGACCTCTCCGCTGATGGATTTGCTGGGCGCGATCGTCATCGTTCTCGTGCTCATGTACGCCCGTGTACAAATTAAAACAGGCGCGATGACCGCGGGAATTTTCGTCACGTTCATCTACGCGCTGTTCAAGTCCTACGAACCTGTGAAGGGTCTGGGCACGGTTTACCAGCAGTTCGAACTGGCATTCGGCGCGACAGCAAAAGTTTTCGAATATATCGGCAGCCAGGGCGAGCCTGCCGCCGAAACCGGGCTGCCCACTCTGCCACCATTCTCGCGCAGCGTGGAATTTGAGCATGTCGGCTTTGGATACGATGCCGAATCGCCCATCCTTCGCGACGTTTCGCTCCAGGCGCGTGCCGGCGAAGTGATCGCCATCGTGGGGTCGAGCGGCGCTGGAAAAACCACGCTAGTGAACCTCCTGCCTCGGTTTTACCCTGTGACCTCGGGCGTCCTGCGTATCGATGGCATGGACGTGCGCGAAGTCACGCTGCGATCCCTGCGCGAACAGATGGCCATCGTGACGCAGGAGACGATCCTGTTTAACGACACGGTCTGGAACAACATCTGCTACGGCCAGCCTGGACTGCCCAAGGAACGCGTGGAAGCGGCCGCCAAAGCTGCTCTGGCGCACGAATTCATCACGGAACTACCGCAGGGCTACCGAACCATGCTGGGCGACCGTGGACAGCGCCTGAGCGGCGGGCAGCGCCAGCGCATTGCCATTGCACGCGCGATCCTCAAGGATTCGCCCATCCTGATTCTGGACGAGGCGACGTCTGAGTTAGACTCGGAGTCCGAAATGCTCGTGCAGCGCGCGCTTTCGAACCTGATGGTGGACCGCACAGTGTTCGTCATCGCGCACCGCCTCTCCACAATCCGGCGAGCGGATAAGATTATCGTACTGGACGACGGCAAGATTGCGGAGACGGGCACGCATCAGGAACTACTCGCGCGCGGCGGAATTTACGCGCGGCTCTACGAAATGCAGTTTGCGGACATGGATGACGCGGCGACTCCCGCGCCCAAGGCGGATCGATGAAGGCTACGACGGCACCAGAGGGAATTTACTCGATGACTGGTTTTGCGCAGGCGCGAGTCGAGCGCGAAGGAAGCGCGGTGCGCATCAACCTGCGCAGCGTGAATCACCGCTTCCTCGACCTGCACCTTCGAATGCCGGACGGGTTTGAAGTGTTCGAATCGCGCATCAGGCAAGCAGTTCGAAACCGATTGCGCCGTGGCCATGTGGATATAAATATTTACTACGAGGCGGGCGGAACGGGCGCGATTGAAGTGAATCATGAGATCGCCGAATCCTACTTGAAGGCTGTCGAGCGATTGCGCAAGGAATTCAGCGTAAAAGTCGAGCCGGACCTCGTTTCGCTTCTGCGCCTTCCCGGTGTGGTTGCCGCGCCCGGGACTGCAGGCGAGTTGCAGAGCGAAGAAAAGCAGGAGCGGCTGGGCGCACAAGTGGAGGCGTGCCTCGAGCAGGCGCTGAACAAGCTGGAAGTGATGCGTCGCTCCGAAGGGACAATCGCTCCTCGCCGAGATGCAGGGAATTTTGGGACGAATCGGCACTAGGACATCGGAAATTGAAATCTTGACGGAACGCGTGCGGCCTGCGATTGCCAACCGGCTGGAAATACGGCTCGGCGAGCTTCTGAAGGGCGTACAGGTTGATCCCATACGTCTGGCGCAAGAGGCTTCCATCCTCGCCGAGCGCAGCGACGTGAGCGAGGAACTGGCCCGGCTTCGCAGCCATGTGGAGCAGTTCGGCAAATTGCTGAACGGAGCGGGTGAAGCGGGAAAGAAGCTCGATTTTCTTTTGCAAGAAATGCAGCGGGAGGCGAACACATTGCTTTCAAAGACGCCCGGAGTGGAGTCCGAGGGCTTGGCGATTACGGGATTGGCGCTGGAAGTAAAATCCGACATTGAGAAGTTGCGCGAGCAGGCGCAAAACGTCGAATGACGCTTTCACACGCGCAAACGCCACTCGTGTTCATCGTGTCTGGGCCATCAGGGTCGGGAAAATCCACGCTCGTGCAAAAAATATTGGAAGTGCCCGGCACAATGTTTTCAGTGTCGTGTACTACAAGGCCGCCACGGGCCACGGAAAGTGCCGGAAAATGGTATGATTTTGTATCCGAGGATGAATTCGAACGAAGAGTTCAGTCGGGTGATTTTCTGGAGCATGCGCGGGTTTTCGGAAAGCATCAGTATGGCACGCCGCGCCGCTGGCTGGACGAAGCGCAGAGCAAGGGTCTGGACCTGGTCCTGGAAATTGACGTACAGGGTGCCGAACAGGTAAAACAGAAGCTCCCCCATGCGGTGGCTATTTTTATTTTGCCGCCTGCCAAGGAAGAATTGGAACGTCGACTGCGCGCTCGCGGACAGGATTCGGACGAAGCGATCAAGCGCAGGCTGGAACGGGCGGAGCAGGAAATTCGGCGGTACACGGCTTACGATTTTCTGGTGGTCAATGACGAGATGGACCGCGCCGGGCGCGAAATCCAGGCCATCACGATCGCCGCGCGGTGTCTACGCAGTTGTTTGAGCCAGCGCGCACACAGCATATTGGAATCTTTCGGAGGATAACGAACTTATGGCGCCAGAAAGTCAAGCACCGGATAGCAAATTCGCATTTGTGGTGGTAGCCGCGCGCCGAGCCAGGCAGTTGATGCTTGGGGCGTCCCCGCTGGTAGCCAATCCGCACTCTCAGAAATCCACGCGCGTGGCCGTGGAAGAGTTGAGAGCTGGCGTGCTGGAATATCAGTTGCCCGATATCCCGGGCGACTTGCTCGACAAGGATGGAAAGCGGCGCAAGGTTTAACGGGCCGAAACGTTTATGCGCGTAGCACTCGGCGTCTCCGGTGGAGTGGCTGCTTACAAGGCTGCGGAACTCGTGCGCAAACTCCAGCAGGACGGCTTGGAAGTGCAAGTGATCATGACGGACAGCGCGCAGGAATTCATCACACCTCTCACCTTTGCGGCACTCACCGGACAAAAAGTAATCACCGAAATGTTTGGCGCGGAATCCGAAGGCGGCGCGAATGTGGAAAGCGCCATCGAGCACATTGCCGTGGCCCAACGAATCGACTTGCTGGTCATTGCTCCCGCCACGGCGAACACGATTGCGAAATTGGCGCGGGGCATCGCGGACGATTTTCTGACCACACTTTATCTTGCAACCACCGCGCCCGTCATTGTCGCTCCGGCAATGAACGTGAACATGTGGGAGCACGCGGCGACGCAGGGAAATGTGGAGACCTTGCGCGCGCGCGGCGTTCACATCGTGCCGCCCGAGGAAGGTTATCTCGCCTGCGGCATGACCGGAGCGGGACGCCTTGCCGGCGTTGATGCCATCGCGAGCGCAGTCCGGACTCGGCTCGGCATTTCTCACGATTTGCAGGAAGAAACCATCATTGTAACGGCTGGCCCTACGTGCGAAGATCTTGACCCGGTTCGATTCATCACCAACCGTTCCTCAGGCAAGATGGGTTACGCGCTGGCGACGGCAGCTGCACGGCGCGGCGCAAAAGTGATTTTGATCAGCGGCCCGACGCGGCTCGATCCGCCGCAAGGCGTGCAATTTATTTCCGTGCGCAACACGGAACAGATGCATCGCGCTGTGCTCGATAATTTTCCGCGAGCCACATCGCTCATCATGGCGGCTGCCGTGGCGGATTACCGGCCCGTCAGCCCGCAAACAAAGAAAATGAAGCGCGGAACCGGCCGCTTGAATCTGGAACTGGAACCGACTGTCGATATTCTTTCGGACGTGGCGCGCGGAAAAGCGAATCGCGTGATCGTTGGTTTCGCGGCGGAAACGGAAAACGTGGCCGCTCACGCGCGCGCCAAACTCGAATCGAAGGATGCAGATCTGATTGTTGCAAACGACGTGACGGCAGAGGGCGCAGGCTTCGATCACGACACAAACATCATCACCCTGTATTTCCGCGACGGACGCGAAAAGGCATTTGAACGCATGCCGAAAATCGACGCGGCACATCGCATTCTCGATCAGTTGCGCGCCTTACGGCCATCCACCGCAAACTCGTTGGAACAACCGGCCGAAACGCAGCGCATCCGCTGATCTGCCTATGGATTCCACGACCCCGCAAACACCTCGCGAAAAATTGGAAGCCTGGCTTCGCTATTACGACGATTTAAACCTCGGCGCGTTTTACACCGACCGGAGAACAATGCCAAAACGTGCGAGCAAGAAACGAGCGCCACAAAAAGCGCAAATTGCCAAAGCGCCGACAGAGAAGGCAGTTACCGCAAAACACGAAGTGGCACATGCCACATCGCAGCCGCCGGTTAAACCCGCAACGCCTATTCCTGTGCTTCCGGTTATGCCTGTGACATCCATGTTCGATGTGTCCGAACGCATCGAAGGCGACACACTGGCGCGCATCCGCGAAGACCTCGGCGAATGCACGCGTTGCCGCCTGCACACCACGCGAAATAAAATTGTTTTCGGCGCGGGAAACGAGCACGCCGAACTTGTGTTCGTCGGAGAAGGTCCCGGCCGCGATGAAGACATGCAGGGCTTGCCGTTTGTGGGCCGCGCCGGAAAATTATTGACGCAAATGATCGAGGCCATGGGCCTGACGCGCGACTTGGTGTATATCGCCAACGTCGTGAAATGCCGTCCGCCGGAAAATCGTAAGCCGGAAGAAGACGAGTCGGCAACTTGCTCGCCTTTTCTTTACCGCCAAATCGATGCCATTGCGCCGAAAGCAATTGTCTGCCTCGGCCTAACGGCCGCGCAGTCACTTTTGAAAACGAAGGACTCGATCTCGAAAATTCGCGGTCAGTGGCTTGATTATCGCGGGACGAAACTGATGGTCACGTATCACCCCGCCTATTTGCTGCGTAATCCGCCCGCGAAGCGCGAAGTCTGGGAAGATTTGCAAAAAGTAATGGCGCTCCTAGGCCTGAAAGTGAAGAAAGTTTCCAAGTAGGGTAAATGTAGCGCCCGCCTTCAGGCGGGCATGCGTGTGCACCCCCGGAGCCCGCCTGAAGGCGGGCGCTACAAAATTCGGTGGCGTTACAGAGTCCCATGCCTGTTCTACTTTTCTACTTACGCGAGATTCGGGCTAGACTACCTTCCGCTCATGTCATCCACTTATTGCGAAGTTGCGCTGCCGGTTCCCCTACGGTCGTTGTTTACGTACGAGATTCCGGGCCGCCTGGCCGGTTCGATCTTCGTGGGCAGCCGCGTGCTCGTGCCTTTTCGCAATCGCGCGATGACCGGCGTGGTAGTCAATGCTTCCGTCCGCCGTCCCGATCCCAAACTCGTAAAAAATGTCAGAGAAATTGTTGAAGTGCTGGACGCGATTCCGGCGCTGCCTCCGAATCTTGTGGAACTCGGACGATGGGTGAGCAGCTACTACGTCGCGCCAATTGGGGAAGTATTTCGCGCGATGCTGCCGCCGCAGATCGATTTGCGGCATGAGCGCGAATTTCTGGTGACCGATGCGGGGCGCGCGCGCCGCAGCGAACTGGACGCGGCATGGAATCGAAGCGAATCCGAAGTTGCGGAACTGGCGCTGCTTTCCCTCATGGAAATCGAAGGCCGCCCCGTGCGTGCGGATCGCGTGCACAAATTGCCCGGCGGGGAAGCTGCGGCGGAACGCTTGCTGCGGCGCAAGCAGCTTGAAAGCCGCGAGGTTGCCGTGCGACGAAAAGCGCGCGTGCAGAAAATTGTGGCGTGGAATGCTGCGGCTCGATCCGGGGAAATGCCGCCAGTCGATCCGAGCGCGGCACTGCCGGAAAAAGAGGCTCGCGTTTTTCACGTATTGGCCGAAGAGCGCGGGCCGTTGCCGCTTCCGGCCCTCGCAAAGCTTGCCAAAGTTTCGCGGCCGCTCATCGAACGGATGATCCACCATGAAAAATTAAAATGTTGGGAAGAGCCCATCGCCATTGAAGAAGATCTGTTCGATGTGGACTACACGCCGCCATCCAATATTTTGAATGTGGATCAGGAAAGGGAATTGGCGGTGATCCGCGGCTGGCTCGATGCTGGTGTTTTTACCGCCGGGCTTCTATACGGCGTTACCGGTAGCGGAAAAACCGAAGTGTATCTCAACGCCGTGGAAGAAGTGCTTGCGCGAAATAAAACCGCGCTGATTCTGGTTCCGGAAATTGCGCTGACACTGTGGGTGGGTAGGTTGTGCCGCGCGAAATTTGGCGCTGGCGTGGCTGTACTGCACAGCGCGCTGGCGGAGGTGGAGCGCGCGCGCGAATGGTGGCGCGTGCGGCGCGGAGAGGCGCGCGTCGTCGTCGGAACGCGCTCAGCTGTGTTCGCGCCGCTCGAAAATCTTGGCCTTATCGTGGTCGACGAAGAGCAGGAGGCCAGCTACAAGCAGGAAGAAACGCCGCGCTATCACGGGCGCGATGTGGCCGTTGTGCGCGCGAAGCTCGAAGGCGCGGTCGTGCTGCTCGGCTCCGCGACGCCCTCGCTCGAAAGTTTTCAAAACGCTCGCACCGGAAAATATCAAATGCTGCAGCTCGATTCTCGCGTGGAGAACCGGCCGATGGCGCCCGTGGAAATCGTCGACCTGCGCGAGGATTTTAAAACCACGCATAACACCGGTCCAATTTCCTCCAAACTAAACACAGCCATCGCCGCGCGCTTGGCGGGGGGAACTCAATCGCTCATCCTGATTAATCGTCGCGGCTATTCCTGGTCTGTGCTTTGCCGCTCCTGCGGAATCAGCGTGCAGTGTGAGAATTGCAGCATTTCGCTGACCTATCACAAGCAGCGCCAGCGCCTCGAATGCCACTATTGCGGATTTTCCCGACGCGTGCCGGACTCGTGCCCGAAATGCAATTCTGAACACGTTTATTTTTTTGGAGCAGGCGCTGAACAACTCGAAGAAAAACTGCGGGAGAAATTTCCAGAGGCCAAAATTGCGCGCCTGGACCGCGATTCCGTGCGCACGAAGAGCGCGTACCAACAGGTCCTCGGAGACTTTGCGACAGGAAAGATTGACATTCTAGTGGGCACGCAAATGGTTGCGAAAGGCCACGATTTCCAACGCGTCACGCTCGTCGGCGTAATTTCCGCGGATTCGCAGCTCAGCCTGCCGGATTTCCGCGCGGCGGAGCGAACATTTCAATTGCTGACGCAGGTGGCGGGACGCGCGGGACGCGGCGATCTCCCTGGCGAAGTCCTCGTGGAAACGTATTATCCGGAGCACTACGCAATTCAACTGGCTGCGCGGCAGGACTATCTCTCATTTTTTGAAAAGGAAGTGCAATTCCGGCGCATGCTGCACTATCCCCCGTTCACGGCACTGGCCAGCATTTTGGTGCGCGACACGAAAATCGAAAACGCGATTCGCTGGTCGCGCCAACTCTCGGCCTTTTTGGCGCCGATGGAATCGCGCGGCGTAAAAGTGATGGGCCCTGCCGCGGCGCCCCTCGCGCGGCTGAAGCGCGAGTACCGCTTTCAATTTTTGCTGAAGGCTCCGAAGCGCGCGCAGCTCACGCGTGCCGTGTCGGAATTGCTGGCATTCAGCGATGAAAAGGAAATCCCGCAGAAGGCAGTTTTGGTCGATATCGATCCGCTGAGTTTGTTTTAGGTTTAAAGTGGCGCGGGCTTCAGCCTGCGGGGTTTAGTCCTTTCTAGGACTAACTTCCGCAGGCTGAAGCCTGTGCTACTCCTACCAACTTAATCTCTCGGATTTCGTGCAAAGCGAAAATTTTGTGGCGCCGGCGTCCCGCCGGCGGTTTTGAGTAATGAAGTAGGCAGCAGAAAACCGCCGGCAAGATGCCGGCGCCACAAAAACCTACCGAATTACGACCGGCATGGGCATAAAGCACAGCGCAAAAATCACCACAGCGACGGCGGCCCAGAAAAAACGCGGACGATCGAGCATCTCCCAGCGGTTCATCAAAGGCGGATGGCGGAAGCCGATCGCCAGCAGCAGAACGGCCCACATGATCCAGCCTTTCCAAAAATAAATTCCCAGTGGAACGAGCAGCAGCGCAACGGCCAGCGTAATTTTCTTGTGATACTTGCTGGCTACGGAATACAGAATATGCCCGCCATCGAGTTGCCCTGCCGGGAGCAAGTTCAGCGATGTCGCAAACAGTCCCACCCATGCTGCGCGCCCCACGGGATGCAAAAGCAAATCTCCCGGCGCAATGCCTGGACGCAGTACAGCAACAAGCAGACGCAGCACCAGCGGCTGCCCGAAGACAACCATGGAATGCGCCTCGGAAAAAGGGACAACCTTGGAATAGAAAACTGCGATTGCCAGCGCCGGCACCGCAAAAAGAAATCCAACGATGGGTCCCGCAAGCCCAACGTCAAAGAGTGCCTTGCGATTGTAGATCGCGGAACGAATGCGAATGAATGCGCCAAGCGTTCCGATCAACGTGGGCGCAGGAATAAAATAAGGATAGCTCGCTGAAATTCCGTAATAGCGGCACGCGAAAAAATGTCCCAACTCGTGCGCCAGCAAAATCCCGATCAGTGTGAAGGCGAAAGGAATCCCGGTCAACAAAACCTCCGGATGAGTGAGCAGTTTCCCGTAGATTGAAAATAGCTCGTCGAAATCAGGTGTTTGCCCGGATGCATAGGCGGAGGCGTACTGCGCTCCCACCGCCAACGTTGAAATCAAAGTCAGCAGAAAAAGTAAAATGGCGATGGCGAATGATTTTTTTTGTTTGCGCGCTTCGACATTTTCCCAGGATGTGTCAGAAGGCAGATCCCAAGCGTCCGCAACTGGAGGAATTGACTCCGCCGGAGCAGATTCAAATTCAAATTCGCTTCGATCCGTCATAGACGATTAGATGCGCGCCGCGCGGCAAGAGAACAGAATTTGCGGCCAGTGGACGCAAAAGAGAAACACCTAATGAGAAACACCAATGATATGCGGTGGCCATCGTTAAATCTGTTTAGAGCGTTTGCAGTTCCTTGCCAGGCTTGAATCGCACCGCTTTGCCGGGGGGTATGCTGACCTCCTGGCCGGTGCGCGGATTGCGCCCGATTCCAGTCTTGCGCGGGCGCACGTTGAACACACCGAAGCGGCGCAACTCGATTCGTTCGCCTTTGCCGAGAGCTTTCTTCATGGCATCGAAAACGGTTTCGACGGCCTGCTCAGCCTTCGTTCGGCTCACGCCGGTCTTGTTCACAACGGCATTTACGATATCCAGCTTAATCACGCTAACCTCCAGCGATTCAACGGCAAGCTATGCTAGACACGCAGTTGCAGGTTGTCAAGGTCGGCGGGGTCGGTTAAGATGCGCGTCTTTGCAAAGTCTATCGGGAGGAAATGAATGTCGGTAAAGCCGGATCACTGGATACGTAAGATGGCGGTCGAACACAAAATGATTGAGCCGTTTGAGGATCGCCAAGTCCGCGACGGCGTAATCAGCTACGGAGTATCCAGCTACGGCTACGATATCCGCGTTGCCGACGAATTTCGCATCTTCACCAATGTGAATTCCACGATTGTCGATCCGAAACACTTCGATCCGCGGTCGCTCGTCGAATTCAAGGGGCCGGAATGTCTCGTCCCCCCAAATTCTTTTGCCTTGGCGCGCTCCGTGGAGTATTTCCGAATTCCGCGCAACGTTCTGACCATCTGCCTCGGCAAATCGACCTACGCGCGTTGCGGCATAATCGTGAATGTGACGCCCTTTGAACCCGAGTGGGAAGGTTTCGTTACGCTGGAAATCAGCAACACCACGCCGCTGCCCGCGAAAATTTATGCCAACGAGGGCCTGTGTCAGGTTCTCTTCTTTGAGTCCGATGAGCCGTGCGAGATTTCGTATAAGGACAAAAAGGGTAAGTATCAGTCGCAGCAGGGAATTGTTCTTCCGCGCCTCTAATCAAACTATAACAGTGCTCTCCATATTGGAAAGCAAAACCGCATAGTGTTGCCGTTGGTTTCGTAGAGGCCGCCCGTTTTTTGGGCGGGCAGTTTTTCCGTGCACGCAATTCAATTTGTTGGATGCCTAGCCTGTCTTTCTAACCAACAATGAGCGCGGAATTCCGTCTGGTCGCGCATCCATAAGTGATCATGGTGCCTTGTGCGTGCCCCTACAACCGCACTACCAGCAAAATGGGAATTCATTCATCGAATTACCCGGCGATCAAAAACACATTTGTTAGAAATTCGGCCTGGGCATTTGGAATTTTAATTGGATACTCGAAAAACTAACTAGGATTTGGAAGGTTCCACGACGATCGCTTCCTCTTTAGCCGGTCCCATGGGATAGCCAAGTTTGCGCCAGCCCTCGTAGCCTCCCGCGAGAGGCCGTATTTGCGTGATCCCCTTGCTGCGCAGCAGGAGCGCCAGGCGCGCGGCGGTCACTTCATTCGGGCAAGCGCAAAACAAAACAATCTCACGGTCGCGGGGAATTACTGCGTATGCCTCTTCCAGATCTGCGGCATCCACGTGCAGAGCTCCGGGTATCGTCTCCGGATTCGCATCGAAATCGAGCGAGTGGCGCAGATCGACAACAATGATGTTCTCGCCCGCGTCAATTTTCCCTTTTAATTCTTCAGGAGTAATTCGCGCGATCTTCAACTTACGGAGGAATTTTCGGCGCTTATAGTATTTCCATAGAATGTAGCCCCCGAACCCAGCCACAACAAGCACAAGAAGCCATTTCCCCAAATAAGAAGCTCTTTCCGCAACGTCTTCGAGTTGTCCACTGAACGCGTAACCCGTGACGGCATATGCTCCAGCCCAGGCCATAGCTCCCAATGCGTCGTACAAAAGAAACTTCCGCCACCCCATCCGGATTATGCCGGACAGAGGAGCAGCCATCGCACCTAAGCCCGGAACGAATTTAACGCCCAGCAACACGCTCGGTCCGTTGCGCGTAAAGCTGACTTGCGTTCTTCGCACGCAGGAGTCAGGCTCGAGCGAAATCCGGCAGAGAAATTGAAGAACGCGAACGCCCTTGCGCCGCCCGATTTCATACCACATGGAGTCGCTGGCCAAAGATGCCAAAACCGCAACGCCTATGGTCTTGCCTAAACTCATATCGTGCACTCCAGAAATCGCCCCGGCCGCAAGCAGTAGGGGACCCGATGGTATGGGCAATCCCGCCTGTTCGGCAAACACCCACAGGAATATCAGGAGGTATCCGTGCCGCGCAACGAAATGTAAAGTTTCATTCATTAAGTTCGGGGAGTCCGGGAATCTGGGCCGGACGCCCCCACGAACCTGCAAATACAAAAGTTTCCAGCGGCTTGCGCCGGCGCTCAGCGATTTCCCGTTCCCTTAAATTTTCACCCAGCGATTCCGGATCTCCCGGATAGCCCAAAGCAATCACGCTGACCGCCTGCCAATCGGCTGGAACCGCAAAGCGTTCTCTCGCGGCTTCCGAGTTAAACCCAGCCATTTGATGCACGGTGAGGCCCAAGGATGTAGCCTGCAAAGACAAATTGGCAACAGCCTGACCTACATCATGCAACGCATACCGGTTAGGATTTCCGTTTTTTGCGAATTGAGTATGCGCGAAAGCCAGAATCAAAACGGGGGCTTTCTCTGCCCAGGTACGATTTGAGTCTACCAGCACTCCAGCCACGGCATCATAATTTTTCCTGTCATCGCTGGTGGCCACGAGGAAAGCCCAGGGCTGTTCATTGGCCGAAGATGCGGCCCAGCGGGCAGCCTCTAAAGTACTGATCAGCTTTTCCGGTTCCACGGAGCGTTCCGAAAAAGCTCGGGGACTCCAGCGCTGGCCAATAATTTCGTGAATAGGGAATTGCGTTGCGGCTGTTTTGTTGTAAGCCATAATGAAATTTACTCACTTTCTTGTAACGCCTGGCTTGGGGCCAGCTGGTGAACTGGGAATGAATGGCACTCGCGCACCCTGCGCGTGTAGGGACACGACATGTCGTGTCCCTACAAAACGTTGGTCTCGACCATTTTCCACGCAGCAATCCGTCTTTCAGCGTGCGGCCCGGTTTATGCTACCTCCGCTTGCTGGATCAATTCACCCTCTAAAGTGATTTTAACTTCATCGCCGACGATTACACCGCCAGTTTCAGTCAGCGCGTGAAATGCCAGTCCAAATTCTTTTCGATTAATTTTTGTTGTGGCAGTAATTCCTGATCGGAGGTTGCCCCAGGGATCTTTGATCGATGGTGTAGGACCTTCCACGTCGAAAGTGACTTCTTTCGTAACCCCTCGAATCGTTAGATCGCCGGTAACCTTATGTTCCTCCGCGCCATGCGCCTGGATTCGCCGGGAATGAAACGTAAGAATCGGATGATTGGCGACATCGAAGAAGTCAGGGCTGCGAAGATGTGTGTCGCGCTGAGGTTCACGAGTATTCACTGAATTTGCGTCGATTTCCACTTCGACGCTTGATTTTGCCGGGTCGACAGGATCAATCACCGCGCTTCCCGTCACCTTGGTGAACTCGCCGCGAACATTCGAGATCATCAAATGCCGCACGCTAAAGTGCGCCGCGGAATGCGCGGGGTCGATTTTCCAGTGTGTTGGCTTGGTGCTTTGCGTTGGTGCCATGAAGGGTGTGCTCATTATGGTGTCTCCTTATTTGTCTAACCGTTTTATGTTTGATTATGGATAAACGAATTAGGCCTCATTAAATTTAGTCCTCAGCTGGAGGTGTTTCGAGCGGCTCGCGCGCCCTGTCGAGTAATTTTGAAAGTTGCTGAAGCTGCTTCGCGGGCAAGTGGCGCAATTGGCGGCGGTGCAATTCGCGCACAGGTTCGTCCAGTTCGCCCAGCAACCGCAGCCCTTCGGCGGTGATGCGGGTTTTCACGACCCGCCGGTCGTCCGTCTCTCTTGCGCGGGCAATCACGCCACGCGATTCCATGCGATCGAGCAGGCGCGTGATGTCCGGATCGCGCGAAATGAGTTTGCATCCCACTTCGCGGCAAGCCAGGCCCTTTTCTCCCGCCCCTCGCAAAATTCGCAGGACGTTGTATTGCGTTCCGGAAAGGTTATAGGGTTTGAGCAGGGCTTCGGCGCCGCGGCTCAGCGCGTCCGCCGTGCGCATAAGGCTGACGAAAACGTGGTGGTCGAGCACGGCCTGGGGTTCGCTTTTGGTCTTCGATCTCTTATCCATGCCCTAACAATAGTCGTTATAACGACAAATGACAAGAGGAATGTTTCGGCCCCGCCCTTCTCCGCCTTTCTCCTCTTTTCTCTTTGCACTCTGTGTTAAAGCCTTGGCCTTGCCGCGGGGAAAAGCTTTAACACAGAGGGCAAAGAGAAAAGAGGAGAACACCGAAGAGTTTTGCGGAGTATTTTTATGGTTACGGCTTGCGCGTGGGGCGGATGTGCACTTCGCTGATAAAACTTCCCGCGGATTGCGTTACGAGCGCGGCCACTGCATGCGCGATATCTTCTGCCTGCAGCGCTTTGTCCGGATTCTTTTTAGATTGTCCCGAAAATTCCGTTGCCACCGAGCCGGGACATATGGTGCTTACGCGAATCCCGTAGCCGCGCAAATCCTCCGCCATACTGCCGGAAAGGCCCATCAGCCCCCATTTCGACGCGCAATAAATCGCCCCATTGGCAAATGTATTTTTCCCCGCCAGCGAACTGATGTTGATGATGTGCCCCGTCTGCCGGCGAATCATTTCCGGGACGACCGCGCGGGACACCAGAAAAACGGACTTCAAATTTGTGTCCATCACCCGGTTCCAATCGGCTTCGCTGCATTCGTGGAACGGGCCAAACAAACCGATTCCCGCGTTATTCACCAAAATGTCGATGAAGCCCAATTCTTTTTGCGTCTTTTGAACGAACGGCAAAATCTGGTCCTGGCGCGCCACGTCCGCCACGGCCGAAATGACTTCGATTCCTTCACCCTGAAGCGTGGCTGCCGATTGTTCGAGCTTCGCAGCGTCGCGGCCGCAGATCGATACGCGCGCGCCCATCAGGCCCAGGCGCCGGGCAATCGCAAAACCTATTCCGCGGCTAGCTCCGGTAACCACTGCAACCTTGCCAGTTAGGGGTTTTTCAGGGGACATCGTTTCTCCTTTACTTTACGGGTGGCAAAAATGATATTCTCAGTCAGGCTTCCATACACCGGAGTTTGTCATCATAACAGTAGCGCATACTATGAAAGATGCACTCCTGAATCGGAGAGCCTTGACTTTGAAGCTGTGTTGCAAGGGAATCACGCTTGCGCCGTTGAGAAGGATTCCCTATAATCCGAGAGCTTTAAGCCAAATGACATTCTTTTAGACCGTTTTTGCGATGGATTTTTTCGAAACTCGCTGAGGAGGCTGGAAGCCGATGATACGAAAGTGGATGGTGACGGGCGCCGGTCTATTATGGATCGCGCTGGGAATGGGATCGGGCGCAAGTAAGTTGTTGGCCGCACCACAAGCGGCGCAGGATCAAGCAAAGCCCGCTTACACTCTAGCTGAATATAATCAGTACCAGGCAGCTGATAAAGAAACGAACCCTCAGCAAAAAGTAAAAGCGCTCGATGATTTTGTGAAGGCCTACCCGAACTCCTCCCTGATGCCTTATATTTACCGCGATTACTATTCAACGTACATGGCGCTGAAAAATTTCGCGCAGACGATTGAGTACGCCGACCGCATGCTTGCTCTCGGTGACAAGATTGACACCACCGGCAAGCTCGAAGCCTATTACACCCGCGCACAGGCATATTTCCTGGGTGCCGGAGGTAAGGATCTGCAAACTCCCGATGCGCTTACCAAAGCGCGCGACGCGGCCATTGCCGGCTTGAAGACGGTCGATGACCTCAAGAATCCGGATCCATCCAAGGCCGACCAGTTTGAACAGCAAAAGAAGGGTGTCAAGGTTTTGTTCAATGCGGTAGCCGCGCTGGCTTCCGCCAATCTGAAGGATTACGCCGCGGCCGCCGGATACTACAAGACGGTTTTGTCCATTACTCCTGATGATCCCGTTACGCACTATCGGCTCGGCATTGTGGATTTGCAGATGACTCCTCCCGCGGGAACCGATGGTTTCTGGGAGCTTGCGCGCGCCATCAACCTGAAAATTCCGAACGACCCGCAAGTTCGCGCCTATCTCAAGAACCAGATCATTCGTTACCAGCAGCCCGCCTGCGACAAGCTGGTCGACGATCAGGTCGCCGAACTGCTCACGCTGTCCGCGACCAGTTCCGACCGTCCCGCCACGTTGAATGTTCCAAGCGCTGCTGACTTGCAGAAGGCCCGCGATGACACCGCGAACTTTATCCCCGCGCTCATGGCCGGTGGCGATGCAGGTAAGACCATGTGGCTGGCCAGCTGCGGCCTTGAATATCCCGACGTCGGTGTTCGCGTTATGGAGCCGCCCGTCGTTGAGGGCGACTCTGTCACGCTGAAAGTTTTCCGTGGCGCCACGCCCGAGGAAATCGAAGCGGCTACTACGTCCAACATGACAGTCAAGGTTGATGCCCAGCCCGAAGCCAAGCGCCTCGATAAAGACGCTGTGGTTCGGTTCACCGGCACGCTGACCGGATACACCCAGAATCCCTTCATGCTCATGTGGGATAAAGCCAAAATCAACACCGAAGATTTGCCGGAGGAGAAAGGCGCGGGCAAAAAGGCCCCCGCCAAGAAGGCTCCAGCGAAAAAAGCTCCCGCAGGCGACTAACCTTTAACCAAACCTGAATTGCAAATGGCCCCGGGAAAATTTCCGGGGCCATTTGTTTTTGCAAGTACAGAATTATTTTTGGTTGCGAGGTGTATCAAATGGGACTGTGTCGTCCGAACGGGACTAGTTTTAAATGTGACCGCATTTTCCCCCAGCTAAAGCTGTGGGCTAAGATTTTTCGTCCCTCCGGGACTCTTGTGCGCGTCCCGCCGCGGGTTTAGATCCCTGCAGAAATTGCAAAAACCCGCCGGCGAGACGCCGGCGCCACAAAGGCAGCATCCCAACAAAACACGAGAGAAATTCTTGCAGGCTTACTTAGTCCACTTCAGGAGTGGCGGAGCAGACCGATAAAGAAAAATAAACCGTGGAGGATGAATCGA
The DNA here is from genome assembly GCA_963786215.1 of uncultured Acidobacteriota bacterium. GTDB lineage: Bacteria > Acidobacteriota > Terriglobia > Acidiferrales > UBA7541 > Palsa-360. Next base: position 187,978 of record CAWAYK010000015.1, on the reverse strand, counting down.
GGCAAAAAAAGAAATTTAAGCACAACATGTAACCGAACAAAGTTCAAGAATCTCTAACCACCAGCCACCAGCCACCAGTCATTTCTTCCCATGATCCAGCTTATACTGGTCAATCTTCCGGCTCAGAGTATTGCGGTGAATTCCCAGCAGGCGCGCCGCCCGCGACTGGTTGCCGTGAAAACGGTCCAGCACGCGTTTGATAAATTTTTTCTCGAATTCATTTACCGCTTCGTCGAAATGAATCCCGCGATCGACCATCATTCCTACCAGCGATTCCAATTGCTCCTTCACCGTCGCACGCTCCGCATGTAGTTGTCCGCTGCCGAAAGGGTTTCCGGCGCGCTAGCTGAGTTCCTGGCCCGTTAGCTGCTTGTACGCTTCCCTGTATTTCTCGCGAGTCGCGGCGACAATATCCGCTGGAAGATCCGGCCCGGGTGGTTGTTTATTCCATCCGATCCGTTCGAGATAGTCGCGGACGTATTGCTTATCGTACGAGGGCTGCGCGCGTCCGGGCTGGTAGCCGTCCGCTGGCCAGAAACGTGATGAATCCGGGGTCAAAGCCTCGTCAATCCAGATCAATTCTTTTCCCAAGAGGCCAAATTCAAATTTTGTGTCCGCCAGAATAATTCCGCGGGGCTCGGCATAGGCCGCCGCGCGGCGGTAAATTTCCAAACTGATCGAGCGCACTTTTTCGGCAAGCTCCGTTCCAACCAGTGAAACTGCACCATCGAAAGAAATATTTTCATCGTGCCCGGTCGTGGCTTTGGTCGACGGCGTAAAAATTGGTTCCGGCAGCCGTTCCGATTCCGTGAGCCCGGAGGGAAGCGTAATCCCGCAAACTTTTCCAGTCGCGCGGTAATCCTTCCAGCCTGAGCCGACGAGATATCCGCGCACGACGCACTCAATAGGCAGCGGATTTGTGCGCTTGCAAAGCATCGTGCGGCCTTCGAGCTGGGCAGCGAACGGCGCCAGTTCGGGCGGAAAATCCGTCGCCGTAACAATATGATTCGGGATGACGTCGCGCAGCAGGTTGAACCAGAAAAGGGAAAGCTGCGTGAGCACGCGCCCCTTGTCCGGAATCGGAGTGGGCAGCACGACATCGAACGCGGACAACCGGTCCGTGGCTATCAGCAAAAGCTGGCCGCCAACTTCATACAGATCCCGCACTTTACCGCGATTTAGAAATTGAATGCCGGGTAAATTTGTTTCCCAAACAACTGAATTTAATTTTGGAGAAGCCACAGGTAACCCTATCCCTTCAGAGAGGTCGTCATTTTAGCGTACGCGCCAGCGATGTCAACGGAGAAGAAAAGCGAAAAGCAAAAATCATTTGTGGAAAAAATATAAATATGTGCAAAAGTTTTCATTCCCATCGTCCCAACTTCCGCAGTTAGTCTGTGGCATTTTGTAGCGCCGGCGTCCCGCCGGCAGGTTTAGATCCTCTTTTATTTTACAAAAAATTGCCGGCGGGACGCCGGCGCTACAAAACCCGGATTTGTGAATTACAAATCATAACGCGGAGAACGTGTTGGAACGGTTGCGGACAGTCGTCTGCTTGAATAGCTTGGATGCTGGGAACACCGAAAGCACAAAATGAAAAAAGGGAGAAAAGTTTGGTAACTTTTCTCCCCCGCAAAACCCTGCCGAATTATAGCGAAGCCGACTTACGCGGCGTTGGTCGCAGCCTTCGCCGTAGTAGCCGCTTCATCCCAACGCACGGACACGAGTTTCGAGACTCCGGGCTCTTGCATCGTCACGCCATACAGCACCGACGCCATCTCCATCGTTCTCCGGTTGTGCGTCACGACGATGAACTGCGTGCCGGCGCTCATCTCGGAAACTAGTTTCGTGAAGCGTCCGACGTTCGCTTCGTCGAGCGGCGCGTCAACTTCGTCCAGGATGCAGAACGGGCTAGGCTGGTAGCGGAAGATGGCGATGAGCAGCGCCAGCGCCGTCATGGCTTTTTCGCCGCCGGAAAGCAGCAGCACATTTTGCAGACGCTTCCCGGGCGGCTGCGCCACCACGTCGATACCCGGCTCGCCGGAACTGTCCGGCTCGGACAATCTCATTTCGCCCGTGCCGCCGCCAAAGAGTGTGTGGAAGGCCGTCGCGAAATTGGTATTGATAAAATTGAAAGCTTCCTCGAATTTCAGTTTGCAGACTTCGTCCAGTTCCGCGATGGCCTGTTGCGTGTCCGTGATCGATTGCAGCAAATCGGTCCGTTCGCGGCCGAGGAACTCAAAGCGCTGCTCGCACTCGTTGTATTCCTCAAGCGCCATCATGTTGATCGGGCCCATGGACTCGATGCGTGATTTCAATTCGTGATATTCCGCGTCCGACGTACGCAGTTCCTCGCCCGACAAGAGGGCAGGGAACTCCGCGATCAGATCTTCCGGTTGCGCGTTCAACTCTTCGACGCACGATTGCCGCAAGTGCTCGCGCTCGGAATCGTTGCGCGCTCGCTCGATCTCCAGCTTGCTGCGTTTTTCGCGGAAGTCGCCGAGATTTTGCCGCCCGTGGCGCAGCGTATCGTCCATTTGCGTGGCGCGAATCCGCGTGTCCTCGAACTCTTTTTCGAGTTCGGTGCCGCGCGCTTCGAGCCGCAACTTTTCCGCGCGCAGCGAAGCCACTTGCTTCTGATGCTCGACAGTCTGCGTCGCGAGCTGCCCCTGTTCTGCAACCAGCGAATCGTGTTGCAGGACAAGCGCCTGCCGCCGCGCGACAAGCTCTTGCAGTTCGTGCGCAATGCGCGCCGCAATCGTTTCCGCGCTCGCCAGCCGTTCCGCGAGTCCTGCCATTTCCGCGCGCCGAGTTGACAACTCTTCTTGCCTCGCTTGCGCCGTTTGCCGCAAAGCGATTTGCTGTTCCATGCCTTGAGCGATGTCCAGTTCCGCTTGCTCTCGCGCATTGGAAATTTCGCCGCGCTTCGCTTGTGCGGTTTCGGCGCGTTGCTTGGCTGCGGCGGCGCCGTTGCGCAGCCGTGCCAATTCCGTTTGGCAATCGCGCAATTCAATTTCGAGTCGCACCATGTCGCCACGCGCCTGATCGCGTTGCAGCGTGGCCGCCACGGCGAGTTTCTGCGACTCGACATGTTGCGCTGTAGCCTGCTCAAGTGTGACTTCGCTCGTGCGCAAATCTTCTTCAATACGTTGGAGCGCCGCTTGCGCCTCGGATGCCGCGCGCTCGAATTGCAGCACCTCCACGTCCAGCGCGCGCAATTCGCGTTTCATGCCCAGCGGACCAGTTTCCGAAGGACGTCCGCCACTCACGACGCGGCCCTGATAAGTCGTCCCGTCAGGAGTCACGAAAGAATATGCGGGATTTTCGCGCGCGAGGCGCTCGGCAACTTCCGCCTGCTCGACAAGAAACGCCGATTTTAAACGCGGCAGAAACTGCTTCGCCGCCGGACCCAGCGGATCGCGAAACTCCACCAGGCGATCGAGGCGCGAAACCGTTTCGTTTTCAAAAGTAAAGGAGACAACCGGCTCGTTCGCCTGAAGGTTCAGTTTGCGAATCGAATCCACGAAAAACGTGGCGCGTCCGCCCACTTCATCGCGCAGCATGGCGATGCCCGCGCGCGCGACGTCGAAGTTTTCAACGACGACGTATTCCAGTTCATCGCGCAAAAATTGTTCGATCGCGCTTTCGTACTCTTGTCCCACTTCGGCGTAATCGGCAAGCACGCCGACGGCGCGGAAGCCATCCGCGGCTTCGTTACCTTGGCTCGACGCAAACAGTTTCTGCACGGCATCGGCCGTGTAAGAGCGTTCATTCAAAATTTGTTCGACCGAGGCGCGACGCGCGCGGCCCCCCGCAAGAGCATCGCGTGTTGCACCAACCTGCTTGGAAGCTTCCTGCCGCTGGTTGCGAAGATTGGCAATGCCCGCTTGCGCATTCTTCACCATTTCTTCGAGGCTGCGTGTGCGTTCCTGAACGTCTTCCCAATGCAGATCTGCGGCCTGCGATCGATCGCGATGATGCAGAGACTCATCGAGCAGTTCCAGTTCCTGTTTCCCGAAACGCTCGACTCCTTCCAATTGATGTGCCAGCGTTTGTTCGGCCTGCGCCTGCTCGCCGTGCAACCGCGTGAGTTGTTCGCCCAGTTGTGCGGCGGTGCGGCGCAGCGCCGCAATGTGCTCTTCGGCGGAATGGTGCGCGCCGGAAATTTCAGCAGTGGCCGCTGTCAGGGTCGCAAGGATCGCTTCCACGCGCGCTACTTCGGTCTTGATCGTTGTGACGGACTCGCCGTGCGTCGCTGCGCGAGCTTCAACCTGCGCCGCCTGCGCCGCGCCCTGCTCCAGTTCCGCGGTTAATTGCTGCAGGCGGCCAGTCAACTCCGCAGTGCGCTGCTTGTTAAACAGAATCCGATTTTCGCTGCGATCGAGTTCGAGAGCCGTTTGCCCGAGCACGTTCTGGTGTTGCCGGAGTTCGCCTTCGAGTTCATAAGTGCGTGAAGAGAGGCGGTCCTGCTCAGCTTCCCACTGGCTGACGGACTGCGCTTCCGCCGATTCCTGCTGTGAAATTCCGCCGAGTAGTCCGGCCAGGCGATCCGCTTCCATGTCCAGTTCTTTCGCTTTGCTCGCCAGAACCTGCCGAAGCAAGCCGCGCATCTGCTCGCGAATTTCCGCATAGCGGCGCGCTTTCGAGGCCTGCCGCTTCAGCGAAGCGAGTTGCTTCTCGACTTCGACGTAAATATCGTTCACGCGGGAAAGATTTACTTTGGACGATTCGAGCTTCGCTTCCGAGAGGCGGCGCTTCGTTTTGAATTTCGTGATCCCAGCGGCCTCTTCGATAATGGCGCGCCGGTCCGTGGGCTTCGAGCTGAGAATCTGTCCGATGCGTCCCTGCTCGATGATCGCGTAAGAATCCGGCCCGAGCCCGATGCCCATAAATAAATCCTGAATGTCGCGTAATCGCGCGACGCGCCCATTGATCAAATACTCGCTCTGCCCCGAGCGATACAGGCGGCGGCCAACCACAACTTCGCCGGGCTTCAATTGCAGCGAGTGCTTATCCGTGCCCGCGCGCTTCTTCTTCACAAATGCAGGCGCCTTAGATCCATCGATTTCCGCGTCTGCCTCCGCGTCTTGCGCAGTTTCCGTCGCGCCACCGCCGGAATTCTCGGTATCGCTCTCGATGTTCTCCGTGTCCTCTGTGCCCTCTGTGTTAAAAGCCCTTGCACTTGCCGTAGCGCCAAACGCGCTGTCAGGCACGCCCACAGGTCCATGTGCACCGTTTTCCCCGTGCCGAGGTCCAAGCACAAATTCAGCCGCCTCGGCCAGCTCCGGATCGACAAGCGTCAACGTGACTTCCGCAAGCCCGAGGGGAGGCCGCTTGGCGGTCCCATTAAAAATACAATCGGACATACGCTCAGCGCGCAGCGATTTGTGGCTCTGCTCGCCCAGGACCCACGAAATGGCATCCACAATATTGGACTTGCCGCAGCCATTGGGTCCGATGATGCACGTAAGCCCGGCGCCGCTAAAAGTGATTTGCGTTTTTTCGCAGAATGATTTGAATCCGACGAGTTCTACTTTGCGCAGTTTTAGCAAGATATCCCCTTTAAGGCTTCCGCCGCGTGCGCGCCGGGTGGTTCTCGTGCCGCAATTCGCCTACACCAAGCCCTTTGCACATACCTCGGAAGAGACGTATTCCGCTTACTCGGGAGGGTTCGAGCCGCGACAATTTCGCTGAAGGGTCGTTTAACAGGGGCCCATCCGCCTGGCGCTACGATGGCGGTTACGGGAAAACAAATTATCATGCGATGAGGTCGAAGTAAAGACGCAAGCGCATATTAATCAACATTATTTTTGCGATTAGGGTGCAGAGCGCTGGCGCAAATAAAGGAGGCTTGCACACACCAAAAACTACAGGGCGAAATCGCGAGGAATCTCCCGATTTCGCCCACTAAATCCTTTCGGTGTAATTTTCCCTATTGCGGTTGTGCGGTTTGTTCCTTCACGGACAGCGCTACGAGTTGCCCGCTTGCGTCAGGCTGATAATCCACACTGGCCATGGTTCCTGCGGCCACGTGCCCTTGCACGGTAGTTTCCTTGCCTACCACGAACCGCATCGGTTTCTTCTCATTGCCCTGTGCTACATCGACCGAGAACGCCTTTCCGCCCGTTTCCACCTGGGTGACTTTTCCTGTTACGGTTTGCACCTTGGGTGATTGCTGTTCGGATTGTGCGCTCTGGTTTGCAGGTTGTGCGTGCGCCGAAACTGCGAATAAAAACCCTGCAAGCGATGTAACCATTAGAAGTTTTCGAATCATAGGCCTTTACCTCCAGAAATATGGGAGGGCACGAAAGGTCGTGCACATTGGAGTCCATTTCAGAAAATAATTTCTGCGGAGCACGAGAGCATCGCAGAAGTTTCTCGTCTCCTCATTTCCGCCGTTTATCAGTCGGAAGAATCAACTACCGCTAGAAGTTTTTTCGCGTGCCATGCAGAAAATTTCTAAGGGGAATCAGGTAGAAGCCATCAGCCAAGTCTGACACTCCAGATCAATTCCAGATCAATCAGAAGGATTTACATTTCGCGAAGCACACGTGCTGTAGCCCTCCTCTTCAGAGGCGGGGGTTTAAATTTCCCAATTAGACCCTGCCGCCAGAGAATCTAAACCCCCGCCTCTGATCCTTCGTTTTCACTCAGGACAAGAGAGCCGGGCTACAGCAGTCTTTGTGGGTAGCGTCTTCACAGGCAGCGGAAAAACCCAGTACTCTGTCATTCTGAGCGAAGCGAAGAATCTCTCCTTGTTTCTTTTCCTATACTTAAACCGAAGAGAGATTCTCCGCTTCGCTCAGAATGACAGAACAAGGCCTTTTTTCCGCGGCCTCTTCAGCCGCGACATCAAATCTCCGAGAAACTCTGGGATTTAGCCCCTGACCGCCCATAACCTTCAAGCGGACGCCCACGATGTTTTGCTATAGTCCCGTATTCACTATCGTCTGTCATAATCCGAGCGATGTTTCGCGGAACTGCTTCGCACGCCGCTTACGGAATCTTTTTGGGAGGGTTCGCAATGCTCTTCGATTTTAATAAATTATCGCCGAAAGAATGCTACAAGCTTCTGGTTTCCACGGTAACTCCACGCCCCATCGCGTGGGTAGTCAGCCAGGATTCCAAAGGCGTGCTGAACGCCGGAGCATTTTCCTTCTTCAACGCATTTTCAGGCAATCCTCCTGTAATTGGCATCGGCGTTGCCAGTCATACCCCTGCCCGGCCAAAAGACACTCGCGTGAACATTCGCGAAACGGGCCAATTCGTCGTAAACCTCGTCTCGGAAGCCAACGCCGAGCAGATGAATATCACCGCGATTGAATTCGATTACGGCGTGAACGAACTGGAGCAAGCCGGACTCACCACTTTGCCTTCAGTGCGTGTAAAGCCTCCGCGCATCGCGGAAAGCCCCGTCGCCATGGAATGCGAGCTGTTGCAGATCGTGGATTTGGGCGAGACTGGAATTGTTCTCGGCCGCGTAGTCGCCATGCACATTCATGACGAAATGGTCCTCGACGCCGAAAAAAATTACATCGACACCCCAAAATTGAAACTCATCGGCCGCATGCACGGCCGTGGTTGGTACGCGCGCACGTCAGATTTATTCGAAATGCCGCGCATCCCCGCAGCCGATTGGAAAATGAAAGATAATCTCTAATTCAATTCGTTGGTGAGCCTGGATTCGACCTGAGTGCAGCCTTAGTAGCGCCGGCGTCCCGCCGGCAGATTTTATTGCTGGCTGCGACTAAATTCCGCAGGCAAAAGCCCGCGCCACTAAAAACTTCTCGCCTTTCAAGGCTTGCCATCGCCTCAGCCCAAAATGGTAGAATTAATACTCGAGATGAAATAATCAAAAAATCGAGGACCCCAGGTCCGTCACCAGACAGCCTCTAATCACGAGGCCTTGGAATTTCGGGAGCGAATACCATGCCATACCAATTGAACTTAAACGGAAGGTCTACCTCGGTCGACGTGCCTGCGGACATGCCGCTGCTATGGGTGATCCGCGACGTCCTCGATATGAAGGGCACGAAATTCGGCTGCGGTGCGGGCTTATGCGGCGCTTGCACCGTGCACCTGAATGGACGCGCAGTGCGCTCCTGCCAGACGCCCGTATCGGCTGCGGCAAATGCGCAGATCACCACGATCGAAGGACTTTCCTCGAACGGCACGCACGCTGTGCAACTCGCCTGGCAGGAACTCGACGTGCCGCAATGCGGCTACTGCCAGGCCGGACAAATGATGTCCGCTTCAGCTCTCCTCGCGCACACTCCGAGCCCCACGGACGTTGAAATCGAAGATGCCATGAACGGAAATATTTGCCGCTGCGGAACGTATCTCCGCATTCGCCCCGCGATTCATCGCGCCGCCGTGATTGCCCAGAACCAATCGAACACACCAGCGCAAAGCGCCCACAATCTGGCGGGGAAGGAATAAGGAAAAATTATGGCGACCTCATTGAAACAGTTGACAATGAAAAAATCCAACTTGATCGGCCGCAGATCCTTCCTCCGCGTCAGCGCCATCGGCGGAGGCGGATTTTTGCTGGCGCTTTACGCCGATCCCATCACAAAAGTTTTCGCCGATGGTGAACCGAAATCGATTTCGCCCGCGCCAACTTCACCCAACGCAAAATTTGTGCCCACGGCATTTATTCGCGTGGATGCCGACGGCAGCGTCACCATCATGTCCAAAAATCCCGAAGTCGGGCAGGGAATCAAGACCGCATTGCCCATGATTATCGCGGATGAATTGGACGTGGACTGGAAAGACGTAAAAATTAAGCAGGCCGATCTGGACGAATTGAACTACGGTCCGCAACGCGCCGGCGGCAGCACATCGACGCCAGTGAACTGGGATCCCCTCCGCAAAGTGGGGGCCGCCGGCCGCCAGATGTTTGTGAGCGCAGCCGCGCAAACCTGGAACGTCCCTGAATCCGAGCTAACCACTTCGGCGGGCCGCGTGATGCACAGCGCATCGAACCGCTCCGCCGGATACGGCGAGCTTGCAGCCAAGGCCGCGACTCTCACGCCGCCCGCCCTGAAAGACGTGAAAGTAAAAGCTGCGAAAGATTACAAGATCATGGGCCAGCCGAAGCATGGTGTGGACAATGCTTCAATCGTCGTCGGGAAACCGATTTACAGCATCGATTTCACGCTGCCTGGAATGCTGTTCGCAGTTTTTCAAAAGTGCCCGGTGTACGGTGGCAAAGTTGTCAGCGCGAACCTGGACGAAATTAAAGCGATGTCCGGCGTAAAGCACGCGTTCGTCGTCGAAGGCCGCGGGACGGACCTCGATCGTTTGCTGCCCGGCGTAGCGATCGTTGCGGACAGCTGGTGGCAGGCAAATACCGCGCGCAAAAAATTGCAAGTGAAGTGGGACGAAGGCCCAACCGCGAAAGAAAGCAGCCAGGGCTACGCCAAGCGCGCCACGGAACTTTCGCAGCAGACGCCGGAATACATTTACCGCAAAGATGGCGATGATTCCGCGGCCATGCAAAAGGCCGCAAAAGTGGTCGAAGCCGCATACTCCTACCCATTTCTTTCCCATGCGCCGCTCGAACCGCAGAATTGCGCCGCGCATTACAAGGACGGAAAAATCGAGCTGTGGGCTCCCACGCAAACGCCGGAAGCTGGGCGTCAACTGGTCGCCTCCACGTTTGGAATTCCACCGGAGAACATCACGATCCACTTGATGCGCGCCGGCGGCGGATTCGGCCGCCGTCTTTCCAACGATTACGCCGTCGAGGCCGCCTGGATTTCCAAAGAAATTGGCGGCCCGGTAAAACTTTTGTGGACTCGCGAAGACGACATGGCGCACGATTTCTACAGGCCCGCCGGCTTCCATTTCCTGAAAGCGGGAATCGACTCCAACCGAAAAATCGCGGGCTGGCGCAATCACTACACAGCGTTCGGCGAAAAGGGAGTCTTCGCCTACGCCTCCAACATGCCGCAAAACGAATTTCCCGGAACATTTCTGCCGGATTATTCGCTGAACGTTTCCCTGATCCCTTTCGGCCAGCCCACCGGCGCGATGCGTGCGCCGCGCAGCAATGCGCTGGCATTTGTATTTCAATCTTTTGTCGACGAGCTCGCGCACGCCGCTGGAAAAGATCCGGTCGCGTTCCGCTTGGACATGCTTTCAGCTCCGCGCATCAATAACCCGGCTGCGCAGCCCACCTTGCGCGAGCCCGATATGAACGCGGAGCGCATGCGCGGCGTGCTGGAGCTCGTGGCCGAAAAATCCGATTGGAAATCTCGCAGCCAGTTGCCCAAAGGACATTCCAAGGGTGTAGCGTTCTATTTTTCGCACCTCGGATATTTTGCTGAGGTCGTGGAACTGAGCGTCAACGAGAAAAAACAAGTGAAGATTCACAAGATTTGGGTGGCCGGAGATATTGGCAGCCAGGTCATCAATCCCAGCAACGCCACGAACCAGGTGCAGGGCGCGGTGATCGATGCCCTAAGCCAGGTGATGGGCTACGAAATCACCTTTTTCAACGGCCGCGCAATGCAAAGCAATTTTCATCAGTATCCGCCAGTGCGCATGACGCAAGCGCCGCCCGAAATTGAAGTCCATTTCCTGACAACTCAGAATCCCCCCACAGGCTTGGGCGAGCCAGCGCTCCCCGCAATCCTGCCCGCGGTCTGCAACGCAATTTTCGAAGCCACAGGCGAACGCCTGCGTTCAGTTCCAATCTCAAAGCACGGATATTCCTGGGCGTAGGAAAACGTGATTCGTAATTCGTGATTCGTGAATCGTGATTCGTGGTTTGCAACGTGAAATTAGTGCCCTGAGATGTGTGGTTTGAAATCTGAGGCCTGAGATTTGTGATTATCGGTTTGAGATTTGCGATTTGAAATTTGCGACTTGTGGTGTGAGCTTCTGGCTTTTAGATTTGAAATTTCAAATTTGCGATTTGAAATTGGTGTCTTGCGGTTTGTGATTTGAGATGGGCCTTTTTCACAAATTGATTTGTGGGTCGCGGCTTCAGCCGCGACATCAAAAACAGCAAGGAAAAATGGGCTTTTGTCCCTGCTAGTGTAAAGAATTTGAGGGGCTGGTCATTTATGAGAAGGCTTCATTTGCGATTTTAAATCTGAGATTTGAAATTTCCCATGCGTGGATTGAAATTTGCAACTCGTGGAAAACAAGTCCACTCTATCCGTCCGTTCTTTCACGAATCACAAATCACGATTCACAATTCACGCTCATCAATTCACATCAATCAATCCGATAATGGCACCCGCGGCTCTCATGCGCCTGATCCGCAGCATCAAGAATCAACAGCGCCGTGAGAATCCCGTTGCGCAGCCCGATAATAGAATCGCTGATTTCGCATTTTTCATAAAAGCGCGCAATTTCCAGATCCAGTTCCTGCAGCACTCGCTTCGCGCGATTCAACCGCTTTTCGCTGCGGATCAATCCCACGTAATTCCACATGGTGTGCTGAATGGTCAGCCAATCCTGCGAAATTAATGCGGGGTCTGCGGGTTCCATCTCGTAGCGCCAGTCCGCGATTTGCGGGAAATAAAATTCATCGCCGCGCAAAATCTGCTCGGACGCCTGCTGACCCGCGCGCGTTCCCCACACGAGGCATTCCAGCAGCGATGTGCTCGCCAGCCGGTTCGCGCCATGCAGCCCTGTGCATGCCACTTCTCCCACCGCGCGCAGCCGCTCGACGGTCGTGCGTCCCCAAGTATCCGTGGCAATCCCGCCGCAGCTGTAATGTGCCGCAGGAACCACAGGGATCGGCTCTTTCGTCATGTCGATGCCGCGTTCCATGCACACCGCATAAATTCCCGGAAAGCGATCGCGCAGCAGATCCGCAGGCTTGTGCGTGATATCCAGATACACGCAAGGTTCGCCTGTCTCGAGCATCGTTTGATAAATCGCGCGCGCCGCCACATCGCGCGGAGCAAGCGATCCCGCAGCGTGAAACTTCTGCATGAATTCCTTGCCGTGACGATCTACAAGAACGCCGCCCTCGCCCCTCACCGTTTCCGAAATCAGGAAGCACCGGTCCGGCGCCAGCAGCGCCGTCGGATGAAATTGCACATACTGTAGATTGATGCACCGCGCCCCAGCGCGATAGGCCATCGCGATTCCATCGCCCCGCGCCCCCGGAGGATTGGTCGTGTGCAGAAAAACGCTTCCCAGCCCGCCCGTCGCCAGGATCGTTTCTTTCGCAAGCACCGAGGAAATTTTCCCCGTCGCCTGGTCGAGCACATACGCGCCTACGCAGCTGAGCGGACGATACACATCCGTAGGCTCAACTGAATGGTGCGATGCCGTCAGCAAATCCACCGCCGTCGCATTCGCCAGCACTTTTACATTGGGATGCGCCTGCACGCGCTCTGAAAATACATGCTCAATCGAATAGCCGGTCCGGTCCTTAAAATGAATAATCCGCGGAATGGAATGTCCGGCCTCGGACGTCAAATCCAGTTCTTTCGGATTTTCAGGCGATGGATCGAACGGAACATGAAGCTCGTCGATCAATATTTTTTTAACGAGGCGCGGGCCTTCATGGCTGAGCAGGGAAGCCGCTTCCGGCGAACTAAGTCCCGCCCCGGCAACCAGAATGTCCGACACGAGTTGCTCAGGCTTCTCGTCGTGTCCGCGATAAATAATCCCACCCTGAGCCCAGAATGTATTGCTGTCCTGCGTTTCATGCGCGCGCGTAAGCAGCGTAACCTGGCACCCAGCGTTGGCAGCTTCCCACGCCGCCGCAAGCCCGCCCAGCCCGCTGCCAATCACAAGAATGTCCGTCCTAATCGAAGAATTCATAATTTGTAGCGAGCCTTTGCTTTGCTGTAGTTCGCCTCTTCAGAGGCGAGGGTTTAGATGTATGGGCGCCTAAATTCCTGCCGCTAAAATGTCGGACTGCAACACCCTTCAACCACTTTATCAGACCGGCTCAATCTCAAAACTTAAATCCACCGCCGGCGCAGAATGCGTCAGCGCTCCCACCGAAATCCAATTCACGCCCGCCTCCGCAAACGCTCTAACGTTATCGAGCGTAATTCCCCCGGACGCCTCGGTGCGAATGGTATGCGGCCCGGCGTGACGCCGCACCTCTTCCACCGCTTCCCGTGTCAGCGCCGGCCCGATATTGTCGAGCATGATGACGTGAGGATTGTGCGGAAGCGCCTCGCGCAATTCCTCCAAATTTGTAACTTCGATTTCAATCCACGCCGCGCGCCCTTTTGCCGCTTCCACGCCCCGAAGAGCCGCTGAAACTCCCCCTGCCATCCGAATATGATTTTCTTTGATCAGTACGGCCTCGCTGAGGTCCTTGCGATGGTTTTTTCCGCCGCCCACGCGCACCGCATATTTCTCCAGCGTGCGCAGCCCGGGCGTGGTTTTTCGCGTGTCCAGAATGGCGGCGCCAGTCCCTTCCACGGCGCGCACAAATCGGCGCGTAAGCGTCGCCACTCCGCTCAACCGCTGAAGTAGATTGAGCGCCACGCGTTCGCCAGACAATAGCGCGCGTGCCGACGCGGTGATTCGCAGAGGAATTTTTCCCGGCGCGAGTTCTTCGCCGTCGTGTGAAATGGTTTCAACCTGGGTGGAGGAGTCAAGCAGGAGAAAAACTTCTGCGAATAAATCAATCCCCGCAAGAATCAGTGGCGCCTTAGTTAGCAGTTCGCCGCGTGCGCGCAAGTTTTCGGGTACCGTCGTTTCGGTCGTGATGTCCCCGGCGGCAATATCTTCGGCAAGAAAGGATCGCAGCAAACTGTGATATGCGGTGGCGTCGAGGGAATGGGGCATATCGGAAGGGAAGAGGTTAACTCATTTCCAGCATTCGGAGAATGGGTTTTAAGGCGCGCTGCCGCAGGTCTTCGCCGAGGGTGATTTCCGGCGTCCGGTCGCGCATGCACAAATACAGTTTCTCCATCGTGTTCAATTTCATATGCGGACATTCGCTGCACGAACAGCCGCCTTCGCCGGGAGCCGAAATAAAAGTTTTCTCTGGGCAGGCCTTGATCATCTGGTGCAGAATGCCGCTCTCCGTCGCCACGATAAATTCCATGGCCGGATTGTGCGTCGCGAAATTCAAAATTCCCGTGGTCGATCCCACGTAATCGGCATGGCGCAGCACAGATTCAGGGCACTCGGGATGCGCCAGCACGAGCGCATTGGGATGCCGCTCCTTCAACTGCACCAGGCTTTTCTCGGAAAACATTTCGTGCACCATGCAGCTTCCCGGCCAGAGCGTCATCTCGCGCCCCGTTTTCTTTATCAGGAAGCGTCCCAGGTGCTGGTCTGGCGCAAAAAGAATGGGCTTCTCCGGCGGAATTTGTCGAATAATTTTCTCGGCGTTGCTCGACGTGCAGATAATGTCGCTCAGCGCCTTCACTTCCGCACTGCAATTGATATACGTGATGGCGGTATGGTCCGGGTAGCGTTCCCGAAACGCTTTAAAAAGCGGCGCCGGGCAACCGTCAGCCAGCGAGCACCCAGCTTTCAGATCGGGCAGCAGCACAAGCTTCGTGGGGTTCAATATCTTGGCCGTCTCCGCCATGAACAGCACGCCGGCAAACACGATCACATCGGCTTTGGTGGTCGCTGCCTCCTGCGAAAGCTGCAAGCTATCCCCAACAAAATCAGCGAGATCCTGAATCTCCGACTCCTGATAGTAATGCGCCAGGATGACGGCATTCATCTCCCGCTTCAGCCGCGCAATCTCTTCTTCAAGATCAAGATGCGCCATTGAAGCCACATTTTCGATTTGTGCCGGAATGATCATGATTTCTACTGTTGCTGATTCTAGAACCGTCACCTTTATTATAGCCATCGCTCCCGAAGGACACAAACAGGCGTCCCCAAACAAGCCGCTTAATATTTTCAGTCCCAAAAAGCTCAGAGCACGCATAACGCAAAGGTTTTGTAGCGCCGGCGTCCCGCCGGCAAGTTTTGATGTCCAACAATTTTGAAACCCTGCCGGCGAGACGCCGGCGCTACAAAACCAATTTCAGAAAACTAGCTTTAGCCGACGCATCCGTCGCATAATGCCGTTACTTCCACTGGAGGTATTCCATGAATTCGCGATTTCTGATTGTGGCGACTCTGCTCTCGAGCGTATGGCTCGCAGCCGCGCCGGTCCGCGCGCAGGAAGTAACCAAAGAATCGGTAGATGGCATCACCAATTTCCATCGCATTGAAACGACGGTCGCATGCACCGGCGCGATCAAGGCCACTGCCGTGCCCGACATTAAAAAATATGGTTTTGCGTCCATCATCAATCTGCGCCAGGCCAGCGAAGACGGCGCCAACCTAGAAGCGGAAGAAGCGGCCGCAAAAGCCGCCGACATTCGCTACTACTCGATCCCATTCAGCAGCACTGCACCCGACGCAGCAGTAGTTGATAAATTTCTGGACGCGATTACCGCACAGGGCAGCGACCCGGCCTTCATTCACTGCGCAGGCGGCGGCCGCGCGGCCACCATGTGGTTTATCAAGCGAATGGTAGTCGATCACTGGGATGTGGATCGCGCCGCGAAAGAAGCAACCGACCTGGGCATGACCAGCCCCACTCTTAAAAAGTTCGCCATCGATTACGCCCAGGCGCATAAGCGCTAATCGCCGGTTGCGAGGCTCATGCAGCATTTGCTTGGCTCGCGAAACCTGTCCGAAAAATTATGGTCTGAGAATTTTATTTTTTTCCGAGTTCCTTTACAAATATGATTTGTGGGTCGCGGCTTCAGCCGCGACAAAAAACACGAAGAAAAAGTGGACTTTAGAGTCTGTGTCAGAACTGCAGAATCATTGTGGGTCGTGGCTTTAGCCACGACATAAGTTCTACAAAATGAGTGCGGCTTTACAGGCAGCGGAAAAACCCAATACTCTGTCATTCTGAGCGAAGCGAAGAATCTCTCCTTGTTTCTTTTCCTATGCTTAAATCGAAGAGAGATTCTTCGCTTCGCTCAGAATGACAGAAAAAGGCCTTTTTTCCGCTGCCTGTTTAGCCGCTGAGATTCCAATTTTGCTGTTCTCACACAGATTCTTTAGCCGCTGACCGGCAGCACGCATGATGTCCGGGTCATTTTAGTTCTATGTGCCAGCATCAAAAAGTGCGGGCACGTTTTCGTTGCGCCGGGAACCGGACGAATGTATAGTGTCGCGGAGCCGAACCAACCGGCGTCACCTTTCAAATTATTTTGCGCGGCCTAATTTAAAACAGTATAGAACCGCGCGAGCTCCGGTCTGCTTTGGATTGCCGGACGGCTCGGCATGCTTACGCACGGCGAGTGAGGGAGGCAAAATGAAGCTCCGTTCCAGACGAGCGATCCGTTGTGCCATGGGAACCACGATCTTGTGCCTCCTGTGGACCCCCTGGGCACACAGCCAATCCGACAAGGCTGCCACGGGCCCCAAGCCGCAGATGTCGGAAGAAGTCTTCAAAAATATTCAGGTGCTTCGCGGAATTCCCGTGGACGAATTCATGGGCACGATGGGCTTCTTTGCGGCCTCGCTGAATATGAATTGCACGGATTGCCATGTCACGGAAAGTGCCGGCGACTGGAATCGCTACGCCGATGATACGCCTTTGAAGCAGACGGCGCGCAGAATGGTCATCATGGAGAACCTCATCAACCGTTCCGACTTCGGCGCGACGCGTCTTGTCACCTGTTACACCTGCCATCGCGGATACCAGAAGCCGGAGACGACCCCGAGCCTGGCCGAGCAGTACGGCCCGCCGCCGACAGCAGACCCGGATCGCATAGAGCTGCTTCCCAAGGCTGTCGATACGCCTGCCGCAGCGCAGCAAATCCTCGATAAATATATTCAGGCTCTCGGCGGAGCCGCACAAATTGCCAAGTTGAAGAGTTACACCGCGAAGGGAACCTACGCCGGGTTCGACACCGATTTCCAGAAAGTTCCCGCTGATGTTTTTGCCAAAGCGCCCAATCAGCGAACTTCGGTCAACCATCTGGCCGGCGGCGATAACACATCAAGCTATGATGGACATGAGGGCTGGGTTGCCGCAGGCGACAAGCCCATTTCGCCCATCGTGCTCAGCGGCGGCGACCTTGATGGAGCCAGGCTCGACGCGGATATTGCGTTTCCCACGTCGCTGAAGGAAGATTTAACCAATCTGCACGCCGGCTTCCCGCCTGTCACACTGAGCGGTCACCCCGTACAGGTGGTGCAGGGTACGGCTGCGGGCGGAACAATCGTGAAGCTCTATTTTGACAAGACGACAGGCCTGCTCGTGCGCCAAACGCGCCTGACGAACACCGTAGTGGGCCTTACGCCGATCCACACGGATTATTCTGATTATCGTCTGGTGGCGGGAGTGAAGATTCCATTTCACTTGGCGGTAACCTGGGTCGATGGGCAATCGACTACGCAGCTAGCAACGGTACAACCCAACGCGGAAGTTGCGGCGGCCAAATTTGAGAAGCCCGCTTCCACAACTTTGCGTATTTCGATGTCGAAGTAAGGATTTACCGGGAAGGGCGACAGCTTGCAAGTCGTCAAAGTTGGACACGAAATTAAGCAATAACGCGAATTATTCGCGGTTTATTGCAGGATTTTAGAGAGTGATTTTGGAGGCATCTATGGCGAATTTTTCCAGGCCGCAAGTTCTCGCTTTGCTGGCTGTGATCGGTTTGCTTTCCGCGGCGGCGATCACCGCGCCCGCGCAGGGCCAGGAGCAGAAAGATGCCGCCCACCGGCCTTTGGCTTGGGCGTATGCAGTGGTCGAGAATCCTCCTCCTCCGCCACCCCCGCCGACAGATAACGACAAAATGGGAACGGTTCCGGGCAGCACGCAATCCTTTACCATGAAGCAGATTCGCGACACCGCTAACCCCGTCGACTGGTTTCCAGGTGATCATCCTCCAGTTCCCGCCGTTGTGTCCCACCGCCGCTCTCCAGGCGTGAATCCTTGGATCGGTAGCTGTGGCTGGTGCCATTTGGTGAACGGCCATGGGCGTCCTGAAAATGCAGGGGTTGCCGGTCTGCCTGCGGGATATATCCTTGAGCAGCTCGCCGACTTCAAGAACGGCGCACGAAAAACCGCCGACACCGGAAAGAGGAACACAATAACGATGTCCGGAAACGCGGCAGGCATAACGGATGCAGAGGCCAAGGCTGCTGCCGATTATTTTGCATCCATCAAAATGACAGCGTGGATCAAAGTGGTTGAGACAGATACCGTGCCGAAGGTCCGCAACGCCAACGGTTTTTACGTTCCCTTGGAAGGGAACGAGATGGAACCCATCGGCAAGCGCATTTTGGAAATGCCGGTGGATCCCGAGGCCACGGAGCTTTACCGCAACCCACACTCCGGCTGGATCGCCTACGTGCCCAAGGGCAGCATTAAGAAGGGCGAGGACCTCGTTCTGCGGGGCGGGGCGGGCAAAACCATTGCTTGCGCCGCATGCCATGGAGAGGGCCTAAAGGGCAATGGCAATTTCCCTCCCCTAGCGGGACGTTCCCCCAGCTATTTTGCGAGGCAACTCTATGATATTCAACAGTATACGCGCAATGGCCCAGGAACTCAGCTGATGCGCCCCGTGGTGCAGAACCTCACGGAAGAAGACATTTTGAATATCACGGCTTATCTGGCTTCGCTAGAGCCGTAGTAGCTTTGGCGTTGATTCTGGCCGAGTGCGGATTCGATTCGCAAGATCCTCGATATATAACGCGGTGTGCATTCTGTAGCGCAGGCGTCCCGCCGGCAGTTTTGCGGTCCAAAGTTGGGAGAACAACTGCCGGCGGGACGCCTGCGCTACAAACCCTTTACTCACCGAAATAAAATTGCGCCAAGTGCAACGAGATTGAGCTTGTTATGAATCGCAGGGCGTTCGTTAAACACAGCGGCAGCTTATCCGCTGCAGCCATGGTCTCCGCCACAGTCGGTTTCAATCGTTCCTGGGCTCAAACCCTGCCGGAAGCCGCCCCTCGAAAGATCGAAACTCCCACTCTTACAATCGCTTACGAAGAAAGCGGTCCCGGCTCCGGGTTCCCAATCATCCTGCTGCACGGCTTTCCCGATGACATACGCGCTTGGGACGAAATATCGCCACCTCTGGCTAAAGCGGGTTTTCGAGTTCTCGTTCCTTACCTGCGCGGGTATGGCCCTACGCGCTTTCGCGATGCGGCTGCTCCCCGAATGGCGGAGCAAGCGGCAATTGGCCAAGACCTCATCGACTTTGCCGATGCCATACACATCACAAGGTTTGCGGTCGCTGGCTACGATTGGGGTGGGCGCGCGGCCAGCATCGCGGCAGCATTGCACCCCGACCGTGTGCGTGCCGCCGTCCTGATCGGCGGCAACACCATCCAGAACACGATTACACCACCTCCGCCGGGCGATCCGGTGGCGGAGCGCACTCTCTGGTATCAGTGGTATTTCAATACGGAACGAGGGCGCGTCGGACTGACGGCTAATCGTCACGGCATTTGTCGCCTCTTGTGGGAAACGTGGTCGCCCGGCTGGCACTTCAGTGACGAGACTTTTAATCGCACAGCCATTTCATTCGAAAATCCCTATTTTGTTGATCTGGTCATTCATTCCTATCGCCATCGGCTGGGAAATGCGCTAGGCGAACCACGCTTCCTCGCGACGGAGCAGCGGCTGGCCCAGGATCCAAAGATCCAAGTTCCATCCATCGTTCTATACGGCGCGGATGACGGCGTGCGCAAACCGCCAAACGAATCTGTCGACAAGGCATTGTTCACCAACCTGGTGTCTCGCGAAGTGGTTTCCGGCGCTGGACACTTTCTGCCGCGCGAAAAACCGGACGCTGTATCCTCCGCGATATTGAAACTCCTCTCGACTACGCGATAGCTGGCACATGATTGAGGTTTATCCTGTCTGCACGAAACCCCTGAAATGGTTCCGAGTAGAGATGTGCACAATAGATAGGACCATCCTGGCGGAGGATATTCGTATGGGCAAAAAGAATTGTGTTCATGATCGCGCTTGTGGCTGTGCTATTCCAGCGCACTGTATTTTTGGCTGACCAGGTAGCTGTGCGCCGTACAGAAGGCCTGCTGAAAGGCTTTCTTGCGCAGCGAACGCTTGAGGGGAAGGGGCACGCAATGACCCAAACCGCGGAGGGCATCAGCGAGTTGAGTTTGATTGATCGCTGACTCGAACGCAACGAGACCCCAGAACGCCAGCGACAAATGCGAGACGCTGATTCAGCAGGGTCATGAGGCTCGTTGCGCCGAGATTCGATTTACCTACTTCTTTTTTTTCTTAACAGGTGGTTTTTTCTCAGCACCCTTTTCATTGATCAGCGCTAAGTAATCTTTCGCGTTAAATGGGTACCGGCGAGTGGATTCTGCTCCGGCGGTATTCAGCGTGACGTCCACGCGTCGATTATTGGCCAGGACCATCACTCGCAGGTTACTCAGCATTTGTTGCCGGTCGGCTACGCTCAAGTCCGGATTGTTCGCGATTTGCTCCTTCACTTGGTCCGCAGATAATTGGTCCTCTTTGCCGTACGACCGCGTCTCAAGGTGATCCTCCGGGACGCCGTTCGCCACAAGGTAGGTGCTGGTTCGTTCTACACGTCGCTGCGTAAGATCCTTGTTATATGCCGCAGAGCCGCGCAAGTCTGCGTGCCCTCCAAGGATCAAGTGTGCGTCAGGTTTATATTTTAAATAACTTTTGAAATCCTCGGCCATCACCTTCAGGATCTGTGCCTGGCTGTCCACCAACCCTGCTCCGGGATTCTGTGCAGGGGGCCGACCAGTTTGAAAATAAATACTGTGAAGTGCAAGTTTAGCTTCCAACTCTTTGATCTCCGGGGCTGGAGCAGCCACAGGAGGAGGCGGCGGAGCTGCGACGTTCACTGTAGTGGTGGAGGAGGCCGTAAGCGAAGGATTGCGGTCATCGCTTACGTTGCATGTAACCGTTATCACGCCTGCTTGTGCGCCCCGCGAATTTAACGCGGCGGTCGAGTCATCTCCGGAGATGGTACCCGCGCTCGCTGTGTAGCTGTAAGTCAGTCTGCGGTTATCGGGGCTGCTGGCGGTAGATCGGACAGTAGCGGTTTCGCCCATCCTTATGGTTCCGGGATCGGACGAACATGCAATCTCCGGCGGGCGCGGCGTTTTAACATTAAACATGGCCATGCAAGAGGCCATGCCATTCTTGGTGCCATCGCTCAAGTTTGCGCTGACCTGGTAAGCGCCGGGTGCCAGGCCTGTGGTGTCAATCTGCGTGGAAGCGTCGCTCCCCGCAACTTTTACCCCGGTGCCGTTCCAGTTGTATTTGACAGTCCGCTTTGGCTTGAAATTAGATCCATTGGCAGTCGCCGTCACGGGCTCGCCAGCAAAAATATCGCTCGGTTGTGCCGAGCAAGCCGCACTGGGTGAAATTCCAGGCGCTCCCCCGCCAAACATAAAATTGAGTCCCGTCTGTAATCTAACGCCTCGGAGGTCGGTGCTCGGGACGGACGGAGGACCAAAGGAATAATTCGAGTATACGAAATCGGCCCGGAATAGCCGCAGAGCTATGTGTCTGGATAAATTGATATCAAGACCACCGCCGGCCATGAACCCCAATTTGTCGACATCATGGAAGGCATCAGGCATAAGACGATGGTCGCCCACCAATACTTCGAGAAATGGGGAAAATCGATGACTGCGGAACGTAATCTTTGGGCCAAAAGAGAGATTGGAAAAGGCAGCGTCGTCAATTCTCCTGGCAAGAGTGACTTCGCGGCTGCCCCAATCTGTACTCGTGTCAAGAGTGAGTCCAAACCAGCGATTGAAATCATAGGTAAGGCTGGCGCCAGCGCCGCGGGGATTTGATTCCAGGTGGCTGCTTATCGGGAATAATGCTCCCGGAAGCTGGCCATGGACATCCGCGCCCGGATAAAAGTAGGTATACCCGCCAAATAGCTCCACCTTTGGAACAGGTTGTTCCTGAGCCGTAACGGGAGCGATACACGCACATAAGACGGCAATCATTGCCAATATCTTTACTGCGAATCGAACAGGATGGCACTTTGATTGAGATGACATGCAATTATTCCTCCGAATTTCGATAGCGAGACAACGTGCTTCTCCGGATCGCACCTTAGTGGACCGGACCTCACCTACTTACTCTCGAATACCTCATGGACACGGAGGTACATTTACCGGATTGCTGTCTAACGTGACTGCGCCAGTCCGTGCCAGCGCCCTGCCATTCAATATCGCGCCGGTCCCGACCGTGATGGATGCCTGAGCCATGATCGTTCCCTGGAATGTTGAACCTGACCCAAGTGTCGCTGAACTTCCGACCTGCCAGAACACGTCGTGGGAAACCGCGCCACCGGCAAGAATGATTTTGCTCATGCCGGGACCGGCTGCTGTCGTCAGCGAAGACACGATCTGGAAGATATAGATACCGTTGCCGCTGAGAGTCAGGTTTCCGGTTATCCCCAGCGTGGGTTGGGCGCTTGTGGTTCGATAAACACCAGGAGCCAGGGTTTGCCCTCCGATATCCGCGGTGAGGACGGCACCTCCGGCAGCTCCAGCGGCATTGTTATATGCCGTCGTTAGATCACCTTGAGCCGTCATGGCGACTGGATCGCCTAAATGTTCCACACCGGTAAGTGTTGCTGGTGGGAACCCTGTGACTGAAAGCGCCGGCCAAATCCCTATATCACCTATAATAATGCTGCGTCCGATACTGCTAACAACTGGAGTGGCGCCAAGAATTCCGAAACTACAGGCCGCTCCTAATGCTGAGGCTCCGGGGGGCGGCACGCAGGGAGCAGTAGTCGTGAACTTCCACACCTTATTGGCTGCCAGGGCATTACCGAATGTGTCCTTCACCCCGGTGGTAACAGTGGCGGTAAAAAGAGTGTTCGACGTCAGGGTGGCCGAAGGCGTAAACGTGGCAACATTGGTGGATGAATTGTATGTAGCTTGGCCAGCCACACTGGTTGAGCCTGGGCCTGTCAAAGTAAACGTAGTGGTAGTGATCGTCGCGGGGTTCATCGCCTTACTAAACGTGGCCGTGATGAGGACGGTGTTGGGACAAACAAGGGTGGATCCGTCGACCGGAGTTACCGAGGTCACTGTAGGGGGCGTTAGCGGATCGGTCGGGCTCCCCGTCCCAGCATTCTTGTCTGGGTCACCACAACCGGCCATTACGATAACCAATAAAAGTATCGGAATCCAAATCTTACAACCCATCAATTTAGACATTAGCTTCTCCCCTTCGGAATCGACGAGCACGAGCTGAGCAATATTCCTGCACTCTGACAACGAAACGCCGGCTGCACCGGAATAGATTTTCTTGTGTCATGAGATCGTTGATTAACGCGTCCAAGTATCTGGTTGCGCCTAAGCTGAGGTATGTTCAAAACTAGACACAATTGAGAATGTATCGAATTGAATAATACAAGGTGAGGTCAGTACAACGGCTTAACGTGCGACTTACTTGCTAACGACTTTAAAAGTTAAACTGCAATCCACAGATGCCTTTGGCCTAGCATCATGAGGTTGGGCTAAGAATAATTGGTTAAGTACAGTTCCAACAGACCTTTTGCTACCTGGGCTTGCGTCGGTTAAAATAACGCGTTTGCTATGAGCGTACAACCCACATTGAGCGACGAAAACCAAACCACCAAAACGGCAGTCCGGTTTCACAATACGATGAGCGGGCAGACGGAGCCGTTCGTTCCGCTGGTGCCGGGAGTGGTGCGCACTTATACGTGCGGGCCCACGGTTTACGATTTTGCGCACATCGGTAATTTCCGCACGTTTGTATTTCAGGATGTTTTACGGCGGTATTTGAAGTCCAAGGGCTACCGCGTCATTCAGGTGATGAACCTGACGGATGTGGATGACCGCATCATTCAGAAAGCGGCAGCGGCAGGCGTCAGCATTCGTGAATATACTGACAAATATATTCAGGCGTTTTTGGACGACCGCCGCGCATTGAATCTGGAATTGCCGGAACATCTTGCGCGCGCCACTGAGCACATCGACGAGATGGTGGAGCTCATTCAAAAACTCACCGAAAAGGGATTTACCTACACGAGCGAGGGCTCGACGTATTACCGCATCGCGAATTTTCCGTCGTACGGAAAACTTTCCAAGATTGACGTGGCGGGCATGCAGGACGGCGCGCGCGTGGACAATGATCGCTACGAAAAGGATAGTGCGCGCGACTTCGCGCTGTGGAAAGCGCCGAAGCCTGGCGAGCATTTCTGGGAGACGCCGATCGGTCCGGGACGCCCGGGCTGGCACATAGAATGCGCGGCCATGGCGCTAAAGTTTTTGGGCGATACGCTGGACATTCACAGCGGCGGCGTCGACCTGACATTTCCGCATCACGAAAATGAAATTGCGGAATCCGAAGCGGCCACCGGAAAAACTTTTGCGCGCTACTGGCTGCATGCGGAATTTCTACTGGTGGACCACGAAAAAATGTCCAAGTCCATGGGGAATTTCGCCACGCTGCGCGAACTGTTTTCCCACGGGCACAAGCCGTCTTCGATACGATTTTTGCTGGCCTCCGTGCCGTACCGGCGCCAGCTGAATTTCACGCCGGAAAGTCTGGTGGGAGCGGCAAGTTCGGTGGAGCGGCTGAGGAATTTTGTATCGCGGCTGCGCACGGAAAAATTTCCGGAAGGATCTTCCGCGGGGATCGTGGAGCGCGTCGGAAAAGCGATGCAGGAATTCGACAGCGGGCTGGCGGATGATTTGAATACGGCGCAGGCGCTGGCTGCGATTTTCGATCTTGTGCGGGAAGTGAATATTGCGATGGATCGCGGGGAATTCCGGCAAGGCGACGTCGCGCCTGTGCTTGCGGCAATGGAAAAGTTCGATCAGATTTTTGCCGTGCTGCAGGATGATGACGCGGAAAAATTGCGCGCGCTGGGAATCGGCGGGGATTCCGCGGAACTGAGCGACGCGGAAGTCGAAGCCCGTGTGGCGGAGCGCCAGGCGGCGCGGAAACGGCGCGATTTTGCGGCGTCGGATCGGTTGCGCGACGAACTTGCTGCGCGGGGAGTGCTGATTGAGGATTCGCGCGACGGTTCGGTGCGGTGGAAGCGGAAGTAGGATGGGATTCGGAGCCTGCGTACTTACTGGCATTTGGTCGAGGTAGCGCCCGCCTTCAGGCGGGCACTTGGTCGAATGCACGGTGCCCGCCTGAAGGCGGGCGCTACACAACCGGGCAAAAACTGAGTTGCCGAACGGAGTCTTCAGCGGCTAAAGCCGCAAGCTTTATGAAGGACTATTGTCGTGGCTAAAGCCACGACCCACAAGGATTCTGCAATTCCCACAAGGATTTTGCAGTTCTCACACAGATTTTGTAGTTCTTACACTGATAGTTCAGGTTGTCTTCTTTTTGATCTGGGTCACGCGGGAATCTAAACCGGACAGGCTGAAGAGTCTGTCTATAAGACAACTGCAAAATTGGAACCTCAGCGGCTAAACAGGATTCGGAAAAAAGGCCTTGTTCTGTCATTCTGAGCGAAGCGAAGAATCTCTCTTCGATTTAAGTATAGGAAAAGAAACAAGGAGAGATTCTTCGCTTCGCTCAGAATGACAGAGTATTGGGTTTTTCCGCAGCCTGCAAAGGCTGTCCTACTTATTCCCAAGTGTATACAACGCTTTTTTCCTTTCCTCGACGGGGTGCATTGATGAGCGTAAATTAGCGGTAGGCCCTTCTGCCATGGCAATGGTGCCATGCCCTCTGGAGGTTGTTCGTGGAGAAATCTATGGGCACACTTATGATCGACGCCAAATTGCCACTCCTGCGGACACCACTTCCCGGTCCCAATGCGAAAGATGTGATCGCGCGAGACGCGCAATTTGTTTCGCCGTCTTACACGCGCGGCTACCCGCTCGTCGCGAAACGCGGCCGCGGCGCGATGATTGAGGATGTGGACGGCAATTTATTTCTGGATTTTGCCGCGGGCATTGCTGTGGTTTCCACGGGACATTGCCATCCGCGCGTGGTGGAAGCGATTCAGAAGCAGGCGGCGGAACTGATTCATATTTCCTGCACTGATTTTTACTATCAGGGAATTGCGGAACTGGCGCAGCGGCTATCCGATGTCGCGCCCGGCAAGGAAGCAAAGAAAGTTTATTTCGGCAATTCGGGCACGGAAGCGATTGAAGCTGCCATCAAGCTTGCTCGTTACCACACCCGTCGCGACAAGATCATCGCTTTTCATGGATGTTTTCATGGGCGCACGATGGGCGCGCTTTCGCTCACGGCTTCCAAGGCCGTGCAACGGAAAGGGTTTGGCGCGCTGCTGGCCGGCGTGTTTCACATTCCGTATCCGAATTCTTACCGCTGCCCGTATGGAAATCCATCGCCATGCACTTGCGTGGAATCGGCTGGGTATCTGGAGCAGGAAATTTTCAAGCGCATGGTCGATCCAAGCGAAGTGGCTGCTGTGTTCATCGAGCCGATTCAGGGCGAGGGGGGATATCTTCCCGCGTCCAAAGAATTTTTGCAGGAATTGCAGCGCATCTGCCGCAAGCACGGAATTTTGCTGGTGTGTGACGAAGTGCAGAGCGGAATGGGGCGCACGGGGAAATGGTGGGCCAGCGACCACGCGGGAATCGAGCCGGACATTTTGTGCGTGGCGAAGGGCATCGCTTCAGGCATGCCGCTTTCCGCGACAATTGCGCGGGCTAGCTTGATGGACTGGAAACCGGGCGCGCATGCGTCGACGTTTGGTGGAAATCCGGTAAGCGTTGCCGCGGCGCTCGCAACGATGGATTTGCTGGAGTCGCAATACATTGGGAACGCGCGGCGGGTGGGCGAATTTTTGATGGGACGCATGGCAGATTGGCCGGCGCGGCATCGCATTGTGGGAGATGTGCGAGGCAAGGGATTGATGATCGGCGTGGAAATTGTGCGCGACCAGAAGACTAAGGAGCGTGCCGGGGATTTGCGCGAAGCGATTGTGGACCTGGCATTCGAGAAAGGTTTGCTGCTGTTGGGGGCGGGAGAAAATACGATTCGCATCGCGCCGCCACTGGTGATCGATGAAGAGCAGGCTGCATTCGCTGTGCGAACGCTGGAAGACTGCATTGGGAAAATAGAAAAATCCGCTTAATGGTTGCCGCACTAAGAGCGAAGATTTAACACAGAGCGCACAGAGAAAAGCTGGAGTTACACAGAGAGACACTGGAAATTTCTGGAAGGGAATGGCTGCCGTGCCAATTTTGGGGAGCGCGATATTCGGGATGGTGGATTGGGCTGCACGCAAGGGGCTCGCGGAATCGTGTGCGCCTGAAACTCGGGAGGCGGCGGGACGGAAGGCACGACGGACTGGAGTGCGCGGCGAGACGTATGCGTATTGGTACTTGCGCAAAAACGGGTACGTGATGATCGCGCGAAATTTTAGCCAGCGCGGCATTAAGGGTGAGATCGATCTGGTTGGATATGACGGAAAGACGCTGGCGTTTGTCGAAGTGAAGACCAGAACTTCGTCGCGCGACGAATTTGGATCGCCCGAGGATGCTGTTACTTCCGGAAAGAAGAGGCATCTTTCGCACATGGCGCGGCAATTTGTGCGTGAATACCGCGCGAGCGGCGTGCCGTACCGGTTTGATGTTCTGGCGATTGAAGCGCCGCCGGGGCAGCACCCCATTGTTCGCCTGCACAAGGGAGCTTTTGCACCGCTGTAAAAATTTGGTCGGTCCGCAAGACTTATGACCCCTTTAGGCATTAAAATAACCCTTTTTTAGCGGCTTCCGATATTACAGAGTGGGGTCTCAAAGGCCAGGAGGAATCGTTGCCAGAATTAAGGAAGGATCCGATCACAGGACGCTGGGTGATCATTTCGACGGACCGAGCTAAAAGGCCGTCGGATTTTTTGCGCGAGAGCGTCGAGATAAAGGGAATTGGGACTTGCCCGTTTTGCTACGGACAAGAATCGAAAACGCCGCCGGAAGTTCTGCAATATGGACGCAACGGGAGCGGGCCGAATACGCCGGGCTGGCAGGTGCGCGTGGTTCCCAATAAATTTCCCGCACTGGGCATTGAAGGAGATTTGGACCGGGAAGGCGAAGGGCTGTTCGACCGGATGAACGGAGTGGGAGCGCACGAAGTCATCATTGAAACGCCCGACCATCGCAGCACGTTGGCCACGATGTCCGAAAAGCAGATTGAAGATGTGCTCTGGGCGTTTCGCGATCGCATGCTGGACCTGAAAAATGACAAGCGCTTTCGCTATATTTTAGTTTTTAAGAATCACGGCGAAGCGGCTGGCGCGTCGCTGGAGCATCCTCACTCGCAGTTGATTGCGCTGCCGATTATTCCCAAGCAGGTGCGGGAGGAAGTGGATAGTTCGAGGCATTATTTTTACGACAAAGAACGCTGCATTTTTTGCGACATGATCCGGCAGGAACAGGAATCGGGCGTGCGCGTGATCGGCGAAACCGATTCCTTTATTACGATTTCTCCTTACGCGCCGCGGTTTCCGTTTGAAATGTGGATTCTGCCGAAGCAGCATTCTTCCGCCTTTGAAAATCATCAAAGCCTCGTCTATGCAGGGCTGGCCAAGGTGCTGAAGGATGTTTTAATGCGGCTTGATCTGGTGCTGGACCGCCCGGCGTATAACCTGATGATTCACACGGCACCGATTGGCGAGGAATCGAACGAACATTATCACTGGCATATTGAAATTATTCCCAAGCTGACCAAGGTGGCGGGCTTTGAGTGGGGCACGGGATTTTATATTTGTCCGACGCCGCCGGAGGAGTCTGCGAGATTTATTCGGGAAGCGCAGATTGTGCCGGTTTCGCGGTAGGGGTAGGGGTGCGGTCCTGACAAGTCGATACCAGTTTCGCTATACTCGTTAGCTTCGGCGCGGTACCCAAGAGGCCTAAGGGAGAGGTCTGCAAAACCTCCATTCGTCGGTTCAAATCCGACCCGCGCCTCCAAAAGTTTCTTCAGCAATCGTTCTTCATTGCCAATTGCAAAAGTAATTTTCCAACCTGCATTGCAATGTTACTCGGCAGAACATCAGGCATAACGAATTTTTAGAACTAAGATGGTTAGCGAGAATGCCAGTGTTACGAGATTCGCGCAGAAGACTGGCCGGTTATTCAGGAGCAATCCGTAAACGGCCCAAAGCGCGGTGCCAATAGTAAAAACGCTTTGAGTGATGAGCGAAATGCCCTCGGTTCTTTTTTCGCGAATAATTTTTACCGATTGCGGCAACCAGCAAAGAGTAGTGCAAACGGCTGCCACGCTCCCCACAATTTCAAACCAAGCGGTCATGATTAGTCTCCATTTCAACATGCAACAAGCCAATAGAACGGCGTAATCGTTTGTACCGCGGACGCGCATAAATACTAACGCACACGGATGTCTAAGCTTGTGAACGACTCATTTAAGGTTCCAGGCGCTGAACAAGAAGCTCTCCGTTTCATATAGGTACAACGGTTTGTTTTGAAGTTATGTGGCCTGAAGAGATTGTGCTGCACCAAATTGAGCCAAAACCCACCTTTCAAGTCCGAATCGAAACAAGCATGGGAAAGCCCGCATAACGTAAGCGCGCACTAATCTTGCAACTCATTGAATTAAAGCGGCCTAAACGCTGGCCGATGATTGCGGTATGGCAGGCGCAATGCAAGTGCACATGACTGATGCTCTAGGAGTTCTCTATTCGCGTGAGGTAAACAAGCCGGTCTCTTTAGAGCGGCACAAGAATCATGAATTTCTCGTTCCCAACAAAATGGAGTGCGGGCCGCCAGGCGGATGAACATCCTTCGGGAGGGCATGGACGTGGCGTGCGCCAGAGGGTTTTGCGATGGCTGTTCGTTGCGTTCATGGCCGTTTCTTTTTTTCTTTTGCATTTTGGAAATTGTGAGGCGCAGTCAGCGACGGAATATCAGGTCAAGGCGGCTTATTTATTTAACTTCATTAGATTTGTGGAGTGGCCCGATGCAACTCCGGCGGAGGCGCAATCCAAGTGGACGATTGGAGTGGTTGGAAACAGTCCGATCGACGAAGAGTTATCCAAGCTGGTGGAGGGCAAAAATATTTTGGGGAGAGAATTACAGGTTAAAACTTTCCAAGGCACGGACAATCTGCGCGCCTGCAACATTTTATTTATCAGCGAATCGGAAAAGAAGCACTTGCCCACCATTCTGGCGGGGTTGCGCGGGTCCAGCGTGATGACCGTGGCAGACATGGAACATTTCATCGACGCGGGCGGGATGGTGCAGTTCGTGGTGGAAGACGCGCGGGTGCGCATTTCGATAGATGTCGGGGCGACCGGGCGGGCGCGCTTGAAGGTCAGTTCAAAATTATTGGCGCTGGCGCGTACTGTGACCGATGACGGGAGCGCGAAAAATTAAAATGCGATGGCCGCGCAAATTTTCGCTTCGCCGGAAGTTGACACTAGTGATCATGGTCAACACCTTCATCGCGCTGTGTGTTGCCGCAGTGGGCTTTGCGGAATATGGGGTGTATCAGCTCAAACAGGCGCGTCTTGAAGACTTGAACGCGCTGGCCAACATGATGGGCACGAATAGCACCGCGCCTTTGACGTTTAATGATCCGAAGGCGGCGGAAGATATCCTCAGCGCATTGACGGCAAAACCTCATATCTTATCGGCGGCGATTTACGATCGAGAGGGTTCCACTTTTGCAGTGTATGTCCGGAACGGAGAAAAGGATCAATACTCCGCGCCTACGCTCACAGGCGAATCCAGCCGGTTTACGTCTGACCGCGTTCTGATCTTCCAAAACATTATTTTTGAAGGAGAGAAAGTAGGAACCATTTTTCTGGAAGGGGACACGGTCGAATACAACCAGCTATTGAAGAAATATTTGCGTCTCTTCGGAATCATTGTCGCAATGGTTTCTCTCGGCGCATATGTGATGGCCGGAAGACTGCAGCGGCCCATTTCAAATCCAATATTGCAGTTGGCGTGGACCACGAAGATGGTCACGAGTTCGCGGGATTATTCCATACGTGCGATGAAGTATTCGGAGGATGAAGTCGGCGTCCTGATCGATGGCTTCAACGAAATGCTGGGACAGATTCAAACTCGCGATGGCGAGTTGATGCATGCGCGCGAGGATTTGGAAAAACGCGTGGAGGAACGGACAAGTGAGCTTGAACTAGAGATGTCCGACCGGCAACGCGCCCAGGAAGCGCTGCACGAAAGTGAAGAGCAAATTCGCCTGCTGATGGATTCCACGGCGGAAGCGATTTTCGGAATCGATCTCAATGGAATCATTACATTCGCCAACTCCGCGGTGCTTCGGTTGTTGAGGTGCAATCAGATAGACAAACTTCTTGGAAAATCGGCGCATCACCTTATGCACCATTCCTACTCTGATGGGACGCACTATCCGATTGAGGCATGCCAGATTGTTTATTCGAGACTTCAAGGCATCGACGTCCACATTGATAACGAGGTTTTCTGGCGTGCGGATGGGACGAGTTTTCCAGTGGAGTATTGGGCCTACCCCATTCGCAAGGAAGGCGAAATCGTGGGCGCGGTGATTACATTTCTGGATATTACGGAACGGATGCGCGCGCAGGCGGCGCTGCTGGAAGCGAAACAGGCTGCCGAAGCGGCCAGCCGGGCCAAGAGCGAATTCCTGGCGAACATGAGCCACGAAATCCGGACTCCGATGAACGGCATCATTGGGATGACGGATTTGGCTCTGGAAACTTGTCTGACGGCCGAGCAGCGGGAATATCTCAGCCTGGTGAAATCTTCGGCCGATAGTTTGCTGCATGTCATCAACGACATTCTGGATTTTTCAAAGATCGAGGCGGGAAAACTCGAACTGGAGAGCACCGATTTTGTGATCAGGGATTTATTCAGGGACACATTAAAGACGCTCGCCCAGCGCACCGGGAACAAACCTCTTGAAATATGCGCGCGTGTTTCTCCGAAAGTGCCCGCGAATCTGGTGGGAGACCCGACACGCCTGCGCCAATTGGTGGTGAACCTGGTGGGCAATTCCATCAAATTTACGGAACAGGGAAACATTGTGCTGAATGCGGACCTTGAATCAGCCGAAGAAAATGAAGTAGTGCTGCACATTTCCGTATCGGATACCGGGATGGGCATCCCGAAAGAAAAACTAAGCATTATTTTTGATTCGTTTGCGCAGGTAGACGGATCGACCACCCGGCGCTTCGGCGGGACGGGATTGGGCCTGACGATTTCGCGGCAACTTGTGGAACTCATGGGCGGCCGGATTTGGGTGGAGAGCGAAATTGGAAAGGGCAGCAAATTTCATTTCACGTGCCATTTTCTGAAAGGGAATGAGGTCGCATCGGATCAGGATCGAATTGCTGCGCAGACATTGCCGGGAATTAATGTTCTGGTTGTGGATAGCAATGAAATTAATCGAGGAATTTTTTCCGAGATGCTGAAGAACTGGGGCGTGAACGCATCCCGCGTGGACAACGGGCACGCAGCGCTTGAACTTCTGGAAAGCTACAGGAAAGAAGGGCATCCATTTCGGTTGGCAATACTGGACGCGGAAATTTCCGGCATGGATGGATTCGAAGTCATGCAACAAATGAAATCGAATCCGGAAATGAATTGTGAAGTGATCATGCTGGTCAGTTTGAAGAATCATCTTGCAGATCTGGAGCGGTGCCGCGCCATTGGCGTGAAACATTTCCTTACGAAACCTGTCGGACAATCCGAACTTCTTGACACGATTCTTTCAGTGGTCACCGACAAGGTTGCAGAGGAACGAGCTGTCAATGTTCCTGTTTCCGATCTGGCGAAACCCGCGTCCCGTCAGCTCAACATCCTGCTTTCCGAGGATAACGCCGTAAACCAGAAGCTGGCGATACGTCTTCTGGAGAAGGCCGGCCACCATGTAACGCTTGCACGAACGGGCCGCGAAGCAGTAGCGGCCTGGGAGAATTCGGGCGAGCCCGGGTTTGATGTTTTGCTCATGGATATCCAGATGCCGGAGATGGATGGAACAGAGGCGACGGCGGAAATCCGAAGTCGCGAAAAACAATCGGGGAAACACGTTCCGATCCTGGCGATGACTGCGCACGCCATGCGTGGAGACCGTGAAAGGTGCCTTGAGAATGGGATGGACGGGTATATTTCGAAACCAATTCATCCGGTTGATTTGTTCTCGGAAATTGAACGATGTCTCGGACTGCAAAAGGGGAACACTCCCATGCTGGAAAATTCGCAAAAGACTCAAGAGTTGATCGACCGGGCTTCCTTACTGGAGCGAGTGGAAGGGGACCAGGAACTTCTTTCCGAAATGATTCAGATATTTTTGGAAGAAGCTCCCGGTTTAATTAATACGATGCGCGGAGCCCTTCAGAGCGGCGACATGGTTCTGCTGGAGCGATCGGCACATTCGTTGAAGGGGGCGGTAAGTAATTTGTCGTCCAAGGCCACGGCGGCTGCCGCATTAAAACTGGAACAAGACGCCAAAGAAAACAATTCGCAATCAGCGAAAGAAAGTTTGGCGGCGGTCGAAAGGACCATGAAATTGCTGCTTCCAGCG
Source organism: uncultured Acidobacteriota bacterium (assembly GCA_963786215.1). Taxonomy (GTDB): domain Bacteria; phylum Acidobacteriota; class Terriglobia; order Acidiferrales; family UBA7541; genus Palsa-360. Next base: position 154,524 of record CAWAYK010000015.1, on the reverse strand, counting down.
CTTTCCGAACTGAGTCAAGGAGTATCGAAATGAAAATACTCATTGCGGATGATGAGTCTGTGTCGCGGCGTATGGTACAGGGCATGCTTGAGAAGTGGGGATACGAAGTAATCGCCGTTCAGGATGGGAATGATGCCTGGGGGCAATTAAAATTGGAGGACGCTCCTCGCCTTGCGGTACTGGATTGGATGATGCCAGGGCAGAACGGCGTCGAAGTCTGCCGTGCTTTAAGAAAGCAGCGACCGGAGCCTTATACCTACATTCTCCTGCTGACGGCGAAAGACGCGAAGGATAGCGTGGTCGAAGGGTTGGAATCTGGCGCCGATGATTACTTGACCAAGCCATTTAATCCGCAAGAACTAAAGGCTCGAATTCGAGTCGGATTGCGCCTGCTGGAATTGGAAGACAATCTGGTGCAAGCTCGGGAGACGATGCGGTTTAAGGCCATGCACGATGCGCTGACCGGTGTTTGGAATCGCGGAGCGATATTGGAAACCATGGAAAGGGAAGTCTGGCGATCCAAACGCGAAGGTATTTCACTTGGAGTTCTGATCCTAGACCTGGATCACTTCAAGTCTGTGAATGACAATTACGGCCATCTCACCGGGGACGCCGTGCTTAGGGAAGTTACAAAGAGAATGCAAACCGATGTCCGCCCGTATGATGCCATCGGACGTTACGGGGGCGAAGAATTTCTTGTTCTATTGCCGGGATGCAACCGAGATGTAACAAGGGTTACCGCGGAGAGAATCCGGAAAATTGTTTCCATTTCGCCCGTTGAGACCGCTACTGGTTCTCTGAAGATAACGACGAGCATTGGCGCGGTGGCCACCTGCGGTTGGCCGCAGAATTCTCCAAGCCAGATCTTGCAAATGGCGGACTCAGCCTTGTACCGGGCGAAACAAGAAGGTCGCGATCGTTCAGTAATGGCGGGGGACGCTGAAAACGAGGAAGCGCATCGCATCACACGCGAGCTTTCGGTTCAAGGGGCAGACAAAGAATAATTTGGGAAATAACCGGGGAATAATCAGGCTGGACAGAGGCGTCTCAGGAATTTGAAGGCGCCGCCACGTTATGTGGAACTTCACTCCCGACGACTTCCACGCGTTGCACGCCACCCCATCGAATGTGTTCCTGCTCGAAACGATTTTGTATCCGCCGACGCAATTCACGCGCAGCGTCATCCTGCCGGCCGGGAACGGTGCGAAGTTGTAGACGCAGCGTCACACCTGCAGGGCCAAAGGAATCAACTCCCAGCGCGCGCGGCCCATCCACTAAAACCGGAGACCAGGAAATATCGGCACGCAGTTCCGAGCAGACGCGTTCAAGCGCGGTGAGAGCGGCATCTGACGACGCCTCCAGCGGAATTGAAATATCCACGAATACCTGGCCCCAATCACGGCTGAGATTCGCGACTTGTGCAATCTCTCCGTTGGGAATGCTGACGACAGCTCCCTGAATATCCCGCACCACGGTGCGCCGCAATGTCAGATGCTCGACGCGGCCGACCACGGTGCCGATTTTCACGGATTCTCCAACCGCGAATTGATCCTCAATAATAATAAAAAAGCCGTTGATCAGATCGCGCACCAGATGCTGCGCGCCAAAACCAACCGCAAGGCTCGCGAGGCCTGCAGCCGCCGCGATGGGCGTCACGTTGAAGCCAAACTCCGGGAGAGCTGTAAGAATCGCGCCGATGAAAATGACGGCGGTTCCGGCGCTGTACAAAAGACTGGCCATCGTTTTTACGTGCTGCTCGCGCATTCGTGCGATGCGTCCGCTGCTTTCGGAGCCCGCAGGTGGAATGAGGCGGCGAGTCACGGCACGCAAGATTCGATTCAGAATCAGGGCGATAACCATAATCGCGGCGATGCGAATTCCTCTGGCTACCGCAAAATCCGTCCATTTAAATAAGTTTGGGCTCATAATGGCAGCATAAGATTACAGTACTGCGGGTTTGGTCACAAGACGAGCGACGGCCAATTGTATTTGAGCTGGAGGTATATCCATTGGAAACTGGACGCAGATTTTTCTTATCGAGCATCGCTGCAACGTTGGCTGGAGCGGACGGCTTGCTGACGGCGGACCAACGCCGTGGAACTCAGGGACCGCCACTTACTCAAATTCCCGATGCCAGCCAATCGGGAAGGGGCGATGAAACGGTTCAACCTCCGCGCAGAGATCCAAAAGTACAGCTTAAGGAAGATCAAAAAGCGTTGAGGCATGATGTGGATCGTTTGCTGCAAATGGTCTCGGAATTGAAAGAAGAGTCGGACAAGACGCCTGAAACGGATGTGCTGTCGCTTTCCCTGGTCAAGAAGACGGAAGAAATTGAAAAGCTGGCGCGCCAGATCAGGGATCGCATCCGCGCCAGCTGATTTCATAAGCCCTATCCGTATTTTCCTCCAACCCTAATTGCTAGTGTCCTTTACCAGGGTGATGGCCATCACAACCCACTGTGACGCGACGCCTGGCCGGATTAATTGCACTCCCCTAATTTAATACTCGGACGAAATCGGTATTGCTGAAACTGCGCAAATAGATGCTTTTTTGAATTCTTACCAAGGCCGTCTGGTTCAGCTTGCACAAGCGGGGTAATTCGATGAGTAGTCAAAAATCCTGTTTATTGAACATGAGGGAATGGCGGCTAGCCCTAAGACGCATATCGTATTGCCGCCGCGCGAAATAGATTTGCCTTGACATTTTGTATTAATCGAAGTGTAATTTGAGCAAGAGTGTTAATTGCTCATTTGTCTGGAGTGGATTCGGTCCATTCTGTTTGAGGTGTTATTCCTTGATGAGCCGTTATGCCTCACTTATAGTTTGCCTGTTGCTATTGGTTGCCGCCGTCGACGCTATTCCAGACCCTGATGCTATCAATTCGTCGAACGGCCACAGCAGCGACATTTGCGTAAGCCACATGCGCGCTGCCTCCTCACAACTGGTAAAAGAGCAGACACTCGCTGCTAGTTTGCCCAAGGCCGACCGATTGAACTGGTTCTTCTGGATGTCGGCATTTGACGCCCAGCCCCAAGGGCGCTTGAACTTGCCTCGAGTTCAAGACGCAGCAGATAGCTCGCCTCCCGTTTTATCCTAAAAAAATCGCCAATTCCTATTTGAACGGGACCGAAACCGTTTCCCGTATCTATTGAATGAAAATTTCTGACCGTGTCTTCGTCAAGGGCAGGACGGAAATGGATTTAGGCGCCCGCGATATTCCTGGGACTTTTTAACTTTTCATTTGTTTCAAGGAGTGGCAGATCACAGGGAATCCTGGCTATTTTATTCGGCCAGGTAAGAGCGCACCGTAAATCCGGCTCGCGATCCTTCATCCTTGCGACCGTGATTTGAATCGAGGAGGCAAGGTCCTATGAAGAGTGGAAACCGATTTTAAGTCAAAAGTATCAAGCACTTGTCAATCTGTATCTTCACAATTGGATTGTTATTTCTATTAAGTTCCCCCTCTGCTTTCTCAAGGCAAGGCGGGAAGAATCAGCGGAACGATCACTGACCAGACGAGCGGCGCTGTCGGAGGCGCTACAGTCACGGTCACTGATACGCAGAGAGGCGTTACACGCACACAAACCACGGCTGAGGCGGGAGATTATCTCGCCTCAAACTTGACTCCCGGAAACTACAGCATCAAGGTGGAATCCAAAGGATTCAAAGCGATTGAACGGCAAACCGTCTCACTTGAAATTGCTCAAGACATTCGAGTGGGCCTCGTTCTTCAACCGGGCGAGCAAAATCAAACCATCACGGTAACGGAATCACTGCCCTTAGTGGAAACGACCAACGCATCGCTGGGCAGAACGATTACCAACCAGATGATTAATGAACTTCCATTGAATGGCCGCAACTACCAAAACCTGCTGAGCCTGCGCCCCGGCGCACAGATTTATCCGGAAAACGGAGCCTGGACGCAAAGCAGCAACGGGCTCCGTGCGCACGACAACGTTTACATGGTCGAGGGCATTTGACCACAGCGATCCGTGGCTGGCGCAGAGCGTCATCAACGCCGTCGGGTTCGCCGGAGACGCCCGCTCTAGCTTGTGGAGCGCGGAAGTAAACTCGGGTGTACCGACTGGATAGCCATCTTCTTCCTGCTATTGCCATTCCAATTTAGCTGCTAAGACGCTTGTCTCGTCCAATGCATTTGAGATGGAGCTGCGGCCTCAGTGAAAATATATTGGTCATTCGTGAAGAATTAAAAAAGATTTTACAGTCCGGTAGTTGACTCGTTCATTTGCTGAACCGAAAATGTGAAAGGGAACTCGATGTCAGGCATTTTGGCTTTTGTCCCCGAAGCTATAAACTCGTCCTGGAGGAAACATATTCTGACCACGCAAAAGTCACGGCCTGATTCACAGATCGTCTCCGGGTTCCTGGGTAAGCTGCTGAAATTGCTACGGGAGCGGCGCGGCGTCGATATGCCGTTCATGTGCCGCCACCTTCTTTCGGAGCGCGGCGAGGCATCGCAAACGGCGCTCGCGCAGGAAATCATCAATGCTTATTTGAAAATGAGCGAAGGCCAGCGGTTGCAGTTTTTCGACATGCTGTCGCATGAGTTTGCTCCGGACCAAGCTTCGCTTCTTCGCGCGGCGGCTAATTATCAGTCCACTCCGGGGCCAGCCACATTGGCAGCGTTATCCGCGGCTGTTGAATCTCCGCGCCAGGAATTATTTCGCCGAATCAACACAGCGCCGCGCGGCACCGCAACGCTGGTGGCGATGCGGGAACATCTCTCGGCTTCCAAAGATAACGGAAATTTTGCGGCGATCGACACTGACCTGAGGCATTTATTCAGGTCCTGGTTTAACCGCGGTTTTCTACACCTGGAACGCATTAGTTGGCACACCTCGGCCCTCATTTTGGAAAAATTGATTGGCTATGAATCCGTGCACGAAATTAACGGCTGGCCGGATCTGCGCCGGCGCCTCGAATCCGACAGACGCTGCTTTGCTTTTTTTCATCCCGCGCTGGTCGAAGAGCCGATCATTTTCGTGGAAGTGGCTTTGTCGAATGGATTGACGGGCGATCTGGAGCCGTTGCTCGATGTCAACGCTCCGGTACTCGCGCCGGAGAAAGCGGATACGGCCCTTTTTTATTCCATCAACAATTGCTTGCGCGGCTTGCGAGGAGTTCCGTTCGGAAATTTTCTGATCAAGCAGGTGGTGGCCGAACTCGCGGCGGAACTTCCCAATGTCAAGACCTATAGCACGCTGTCACCGTTCCCCACGTTTTCACGGGCGCTGCAAGATCAGCGAAGTGAAGATGGTTTCACCCGCGAGCGTCTAACGCGGTTGCTTGCTGAAGATGCCTCCTATCTGATGCAGGCGGCGCGACGGCGCGATCCGGTCGAAGCCTTATTCCTTTTGCTTGAAAAGCCACTGGCAAATAGAAGTGTGCTGAAACGGCCGCTGGAGCGCCTTGCTCTCGCCTATCTCACACAAGTGCGACAGAACGGGAAGCTCTACGATGCTGTCGCTACATTTCACCTTTCCAACGGCGCACGCATTGAGAGAATCAACGCGTTTGGAAATTTGCGGCCCTATGGCTTAAAAGCTTCCTTTGGCGTAACCGTCAATTACCGATACCTGGTCGCCGAACTTGAGGAGAACCACGAGCGCTTCGTCAGAGGAGAAATCCAGGTTGCACAGGGTTTGGCCGCGGAGTTCAAGTCAGTCGGGCAATTATGGCAGGGCAGCCAGAAGTAGCGGCAAGGTCGAGCGCGCCGACGCGCTGCTGGAACGATTCCGCCGTCTTGGAAAAATGCCAGCCGCGATTACCAACCCATCTGGCCCATACGCCTTAAGATAATCTCGCTGTATTTATTCATGCGCTCGGGGCGCCGCCTCAAGGGAGCCGGCAGAATTGCAGCGAGCCGTGCCGACTGTTGCCGGCCGATGTTTCGGGCTGAGGTATCGTCGTAATAACGACATGCTGACTCCGCGCCATAAACTCCGGGCCCCCATTCAACCACATTGAGGTAAATCTCCAGAATGCGCTTCTTGCCGAGGAAGAATTCGGCCACCGGCACCAGTGTGGCTTCCGCGCCTTTGCGGAGGAAGGACCGGCCCGTTCCGAAGAATAGATTTTTTACGAGTTGCTGAGTAATGGTGGAAGCTCCGCGCGTGCGTTCGCCTTCCAGATCGTCTTCGGCAGCGATCTCGATCTGATGCCAATCGAATCCATGGTGCTGGTAGAAGCGCGTGTCCTCCGCAGCGATGACAGCGTGCTGCAGTTCCGGCGAGATTTGGATGAGCGAAACGAATTTGTAGCGTTCGCGATATGGCGTGTGGCGAATCCAGGACTGCACCCGGCGCTGCATGTGCACCACGGTCGTGGGTGGATCGATCCATCGCGCGGCCACAAGAGTCAGCGCGGCAAGCAACCACAGAAGCACCACGCCGATGACAAGCCATCGAATGAAGGACCAGAGGAAGCCTTTCCGAGGCGGGGTCCTCGTCTGTGTGTTCGGCGTCGTAGTCACAATCTAGAATAATAGCCTGTGCCGGCTAAGCGCTCAGTGACAATCTTGTGCGCGTAAACACGCTATTTTTAACGAGTGGCTTGGTCTGCTGACATCACCATTTCCGCTGCCAAACTGCTGTAGCCCGCCTCTTCAGAGGCGGGGGTTTAGTCGATGCTAATCTCAAAGTTTGCAATAAGGACGCCGAAATTTGGACCGTTGTCTGCAGCCACAGGCACGCGCGCTGAACAGGGAATTATGGCTCACACGTTCATCTAAACCCTCGCCTCTGATCCCTCGTTTTCACTCGGGACAAGCGAGGCGAGCTACAATTCCGGCGTCTCCCTGATTCCGAGAGGCAATTAACGTCGCTTGGATTAACACTCCTCGGTTGGGAATCTACGTGCTATTCCGAGTAAGTACCGGGCGCATTCAATCGCGCTTGGCTTTCTTGTCGTGCCCGTTCAAAATCCAGATGATGGCGATTATGGTGTTCCAATTCCGTGTTGTCGCCCGCACACCCAACACTTTGTCGATCTGGCCAAGATAGCCGAACGTTTTCATGTGGCGGCGGTATTCTCCAAAGACGAATTGCTTTTTCGACGCGATACCTCGCACAAACCATTCCCCGCTTGGTGGAAGCTTGAATGGTACGGAAGCAAGGCCGCGGTCGGCTTTCGACAGGATGCTTACGAATCGAACAATATCGGGGCGTGAAGACTCGGCCCCAAACGGATTTTCCGTCTCCATCCGGATTAGATCGCGACCGTCGCAGAGAATCACGTCAGTCTCGAATGGCAGCTTCCGGAGCAGTTCAGCACGAAACTTTGCTCGAGGCCCGGGTTTTCGAACGACGAAGGTGCCCGCCGCACCCACATTCACCACACCGAAGTCGCTAAGTTCCCTGGCGAGCAGGCTTGGGCGAAACGTCCTGTGTCCGCCAACATTTACTCCTCGGAGAAAAACAACGAGAGCCATAGCAGGATTATAAAGGGGGATTTCCACGCTTCTTACAAAACTCACGAATAATTTTAGGGAAAGTGGTGCGGCTGGGGCGACTCGAACGCCCGACCTCGTGCTTCGGAGGCAGGGCAGTAAAAATCTAAAGAGCTTGTCTGGTGCCACTTACAAGCTTTTAGAAGTCTTTTGACACACACAATGACACCTAAATCTCGGGGTTTTCTTCGCCTTTGATTTCCAGTGCAGCAAGCTCTTCCCCGGTGAACACAATCAGTTGGCGACCGTCTTCGCAACCCCATCTTTGGTCATATTGCCCCTTAAATAAATCACGCGAAAGCGGGATGCGTGCAAATGCATTTTCCCACACAATGACACCCAAATGCTTTTCATCCAAATCGAAATTTGGGAAGTGCTCGGCTGCCGCTGCAAGAGTCTCGTCAACACCTAGCTTGGGATATTGCTTCACCATTTTTCGGTAGCGCTGCATACCTACAGCAACGTAACGTAGCGTGATAAGAGCGCTGATAGTGGTGTTCTGAACGTGGGCGTGACGAACCATCTTTCCTCGGCTGAGAAATTTTCGTTCAAGGTTGTCGGTTCCGCGCCCTAAACCTATGTCTATAGGAAATGAAAACCCCGCGTCTCCATACATAGACCCCAGCATGATGTCAGTAGAATCAAGGTGTACGAAAACATTCCCGTTATTTTTGAGGACGATTGAGCATGGGAACTCTTTAAATTGTCTGAATTTTCTGCGTCCTTCATCTATTTTTTCGCGGATTCGCGGGTAAGGGTCGTACTGAGCAGCACCGAGAGGCATGTAAGGGTCGAAGTCCTTCACATCAAACAGAAACTCGCGGTTCTTAGTAACAGTATAATCTGGTCGTTGACGCTTGCCCGGAAATTCCTTTTCAAACTCATACGGGTAATTCATTGAGTTCAAGTAGTCTTTAAAATCAAGTTCGCCGGAAGTGCTGGGAAGAGATTGTGTAGCCATGCTCAAGGCTACCAAATTCGATAGGCGAAGACAAGGCGAATCTGGTACACTCCCGACTTGAACGGACGCCGCGCAGCAAGTGTTCGCCAGTCTATTAGTTGTCGCATTTAAGAAATTTTGTATAAGATGACACGTTTCTTGTTTTTCCGGTGCCCTTATGCCAAACAGAAGTCACGACAAAACACAACGATCGAAACGTATTGCACCATCCCTATCCCTGAAACTCGAAGCCACTGGCGGCGATAATCCCAACGTGGATGCAGAGGATTTTTTTTCAACAGCGAAAAAATGGCTAGAAGCTCTAAAGGCATTCGCCAAAGATCAGGGGCAAGCGGTCAAATGGGAGATCGTAGACCTTAGAAAATCGTCCGCCCTGATAGAAGTACAGCCCGTGAAAGTCAAGACCGGAAAAAGCGTTCCGATTCTCGCAAAAAAATGGGACGCTGGTTTCAAAAAAATTGCAAAACAAGGTCGTTCGCCAAAGACATTCACTCCTGAATCACTAGCTGCCCTGCAAGAGTTCGTTTCAAGTATTCCAAGAGATACGATTGTTTCTTTAGGAAATGGAACCGATGCCAGTCGATTGCCTGTCACAGCATTCACCATCCGTCACGTGCAGGAAGCGATTGAACATTTACCTCAACAACCAAGAGCAGAGTACGAGTCTTATGGGAACATTCGCGGACGCTTGGCCGTGTTGAATAGCTGGAACCAAGAGGATAGGTCATTTCGCCTTCAACTTCCGCTAGACCCTTCAAAACCCGTTAAATGCACTTATAAGGACGCATCATTGGTTTCAGAACTAGGGGAGGGTTTCGAGGGTATGGTCGAAATTGCCGGGAAGTTGCGCTACAAGCCGAACCAAGCGTGGCCTTTCTCTGCAAGCGTTGACCACATTCGCGTACTCCCAAAGAAAACAACCCTTGGGCTCAAGGATTTAGTGGGGCTGATACATCTGCCGGAAGGACAAGACTCGGTATCATACGTGAGGAGACTGCGCGATGCCGAGTAGTAAGCCCCAGCTTGATGTCTGGGATTCATGCTGCTTAATCGGAATTCTAAATGCTGAGACCGACAAAATGCCAGCTCTGTTGGATCAGACCCGTTTATTTGAGAGCGGGGTTGCGATGCTGGGGATACCAATTGCTTCGATTTCTGAAGTCGTTATCTTGAGTGATGGAAATTCGGCGGAAGAGAAGCTCAAAGCTTTCATGGATAACCCTTACGTCATTCCGCTGCAATCGAATTTAGAAGTGTCATACAAAAGCAATAGTTTGCGCTACAGATTTGATAGCAAACGGATGCCCGAATTAAGGGAACAAGCGATTTTAGCAGGAGTGCCAGCGGACAAAGCAGGGAAACTGGCGATCAAGGATGCGGAGATTCTTGCAACGGCGTTGGTGTACAAGGCTGACCGTCTGACTACTTACGACCCATTTCTTTTGTTCCTCGGAAAACAATACATCACACCTGAAACGGGTTTGATTATAAGCGAGCCTATTACTTCTTTCCTGCCGTTTCCACCACCGAATTAGCCCCTTCTTATTCTTGCAGCGCACACTTTTATCCTGAACATCGAAATTGACAAAAAACTTGTGTGACACTGACGCCTGTATCCGGTCACATTCGATGCCCTACCATCGTTTGCTTCCAGCACGTCCCAACACCGTAGGTTCTGAGCCGTCAGTGTTTTACACAACTTACACTTCGTTTCTACCACACGCCAGAAAAGCTCACGCTGTCAGCACCAGCTAAGTCTTTTACTTTGCGTTTGCCATTCGTTCGCTAAAACGCTGCAAGCTTCTGCCACTATGGACTATAAGTGAGAAAATGGCACCAAATATGCCACGTCTGCCGCTGAGATGTGCTGTTACTGATCTTGGGAGTCGCGTAGAGCGTCGATCTTGCGGGGAACACATGAAACCACGTCCACACCAGAACGATGCATTAGAACTTAGCGGCTAGGTTTGCAGAGTATGCAGGGGGTAGTTCACACCAGATGCTGCGTAATAAACGAATGATTGTGACGCAGAGCAAACAAAGAAAAACCCCGCTAAGAAAGCAGCACTTAGCGGGGCAATTTTCGACACGATTATTACGCAGTCAAACGACGAACTGAACCTTCACTGATACCGAGTGACCGCCCGATGGCTCGTAAGCTGTGTCCCTGTGCCTGTAGACGAACGATCTCATCTTGTTAGTGGTAACTGTCTTTGGTCGTCCTAGCGTCTTTCCCTTGGATCGTGCGAACGCAACACCAGCGCGTGTACGTTCGCTTATTAGATCACGCTCGAATTCGGCCATCGCTGCGATGACGCCGAACATCAATCTGCCAGCCGGTGTCGTCATATCCAACGATTCCTTGTAGGAAATGAACGACACGCCTAGCGCCTGGAATTCTGCCAGCGCATTGACCAGATGTTTCAGAGACCGGCCAAATCTGTCCAGCTTCCAGACGAGCACGGCGTCGAAGCGACGTTTTCTAGCGTCTTTCATAAGCCGGTCCAATTCCGGCCTAGAATCCTTGGAACCAGATACGCCTTCGTCAACGTACGAGTCAATTAGGGTAAACCCACGTTGACGGCAGAATTCTTCTAAATCTTTGGTTTGCATCCCGGTCTGCTGGCCGTGATCGGTGGTACTGACACGCGCATAGATGGCGATTTTCACGATTTCCCCTTTTTCTTGGCGTCCTTTCGCGGTCTGCCACCAAGTTTTCCCCATTTGGATAGTTGAGCTTTGCTGTGCTTGGCAGCGCGACTCTTGCCACCCTTCTTACCAAGAGAGGTTAGATATTCACTGATTAATTGCGTCTTTTTCTTCATGGCAAGGCAGACTGTAATACGTGTCCGCTAGGTTTGCAAGCAGTATTTAAGCACTAGACAGCGCTTTTAGTTGCAATGCAATTATAAAAATAGTGTTGACAGGGTTCTAAATGTGCGTAGAATGCAACACGTCGCACGAACTAGAACTTAGCCGCTACGTTTACAAATTGGAGACCAAATGCCAGCCCAGCGCGTAGAATTGAAAGCAATCGAATTGAACGGTCTTTCCGATGAACAGGTCATCCAGATCACCAAGGAACTGCTGGAATCGGCTGGTGTAAGTGAGTCCTACCGGCCAATCAACAACCGGGAAGATGCTCTCTTGGGTCTTTTCTCTATCTGCAAGGCTGCTGAGATGTTTGAAGTAAACTCAGTCTTCAGAGAGCAAGTTGAAGCTGACGAAGAATACCCGGCTGCGCGGGTCGCGGCCTAGAAACGCTGCTAGGAACGCTAGGAACGCGGTGGGCTTTCATGGACACCGCGTTTTTGCTTTGTTGGTGATGTGGTGGCCGGGTGATCGGCGTGGCCGCGACGTGGCCGCGACGTGGCCGCGACGTGGGGAAATGGTTATCCGTGACCCTAAGCGCATCAACGTGTGTCTTTTTTGACACAATGCAGCATGAGGCCATGACCACGCACAACCAAGTTAAACCAAGTCAAACCTGGCTAGAACTATCCTAGAGCCTTCTGCCAGTAGATCGCTGTGCGGGGTCCGCGTTTACTTCCGCTATGCTTCCATATTAGCCTTAACCTCTACCGGAAGTGGGCTGGCGGGATCGAGCTAGGCAAACGCACATTATGCAAACCAAACGACTTAGCTATCCAAACACCATACGTTTGCCCTAGCGTTACCGCTAGCAGTTCAGCGCAGCCGGTGGGGGTGGAAGAAAGGTCAGGCAACCTATTTTAGTAGAAATGCATCAAAGTTAGCTAGAACCGGATGGGTTAGGCTAAAGGCACTTGACACGCAATCAAAAGTGTGATACCTTTGTATCTGTACTGATATACCCGCTAGAACTCTGCTGAGTCTCCTTCTCTCCTAGAATTCGAGCAAACCTAAAATCTGTTGTTTTCACGCGCGGGCGTTAGCTTGCGTATTTGAAAGGAAAAAAATGAACAAGCCAGTTAACCCGACTTGGCTGCGTCCTGAAGACGTTGCCGCTCAAATCGGGCTGTCACCAGTTTACGTTCGCATCCACAGCCGACGTAACAACCCGAAGTCGCCGGTTATCAAGAGCACGATCATCGGCGGTAGGTATCGCTATCAGCAATCCGACGTGGATGATTTCATTTCGCAAAATGCAAAGAAAGCTTCGTAGCACAGTGCTTCCCAAGACCTTCAGCGACGCGGATTTGGAAGAGTTGTTTCGCGGCGACGCATACAGGCTCCGACTTTTGCAGCGGACCAGACCAGCGCTTTTCTGGGATTTGGAAAAGCGAGCGCTAGCTTTGGGGCTGATAACCCAACTGACCCAGAGCGGAAGCCCAGAAGCACGATTTAGAAATTAGTTCCAACGGTAGGCTCTACACAGACCACGCGCCCAGAGCGCTGCTTGCAATGGTGACAGGAGAAGCGCTGTGCCTCCTTCACAGCGCAGGAGAGTCATCTTTTGCGCGGCTGGCCGGGTTGACTTCGGTCTGTGTATCCGCGTCGTTCGCCAAGCTGTTCACTACCAGTTTGACGAACGAACAAAAACTGTCCGGCGCGTCGTTTACTTCTGCGTCTTCGGTGTGCCGGACAAATTTTCTAGCAACACCAATTCACTTAACGAAAGCAGGACAACCAATGGCGAAAAAAGCAAAACAAAAACAAGACAAGCCCCGCAAAGGTGTGACCTTTAAGACTCCCACCGGACGTAAGGTAATTTTTTATCGAAGCACGAACTCAAACTAACTTTAACGAAAGTGGAAACGAATATGGCAAACATACAGGAACGCAAAGATCAAATCGCAAGAAACGCAGCGACATTCAAAGCACTCAGCGGACGTGAGGCGATGTCACTACGAAATTCAGACCCGGCTCAGTACGCGGAGTTGAGGGCAGCAGCGGTCGAAGCTGGCGTCATTCATGGCGCAAATGGCTACAGACAACCCGGCTTGCACGTCAGGCACTACGTCGAAACTCAGGCTCCAATTACTACGGAAGAAATCCGGGCACGAATTGCTTACTCCGAAGCCGAAGTCCGAAAGTTCTACACAAATTCAGGAAATGCAAATCCTGCTTACGATTTGGCGAAGCTCGCACGGGAGAACCCCTCAGCTTATGCGCAAGTTCGACAGGCTGCGATGTCTTACAACGTGATCGAGCGTAGCGAATCCAGACCGCAACGCAGACCAGTCGATACCCCGCAACCTGCTGGGTCAACAAACCCGATTATTTTGGGTGAGCGGTTAGGCAAACTCGCGGGACTACCGGCTTCGACCGAAGTTTCCGCAGACCAGTATTTTGAACTGGTCACACATGCGGACGCTCTGGACGCTGCGAAGACCAAAGAATGACAATTAAATGTCCAGCGTGCAGCCGGTCGAAATATGAAAGCCACCGGCTGCAAACAGCAAAGCTTCTGGTGTGCCCGTTCTGTGGTTGGGTGATTCGCTTCGACGGTCCCCCAGCCGCACCATGTGCAGCGCCGAAACCAACAGCACCAAAAAATCCAGCAAGTGAGGTTGTTTATGCAGATTGAATCAACACCTAAGTATGCGGAGTGCGACGTGTCAAAGCTTGCAGGTTTCTTACCGACTGGCATCGGCTACGGGTTCTGTCCGTCTTGCGGGAAAGAACATCGCACCCGGCTCGGTTCAGAAATACCGATTCGCTGGGAAACTGAAGAGGAATCCCGTGGCCGCAACCGATAGCCTCACGCTGGCGTGTCCGGTCTGTAAAGTGGGTGACATCAAATGGAGCAAATCTCAGAATCTTTCTTACTGTACGGTTTGCACGCATCAAAGCCAGCCCAAAACGCAGCCGGTAGCATCACCGGCGAAAAAAACTGAACCACAGGTTTATGAGGTTCGTGATTCAGGTAGACCGCGTTTCATGTAGAGGAAGCCGGGTCTGGTCGCCAAGACGGACCCGGTAATTTTTGGAGCCTAGTAGAGGGGACACTGGCCGGGCACACACATCTCACTGTACCGAAGGACAGTACCGCGTGAACGTCTCTCTAAGTCACGATGGAAGTTGGGGGCAATGAATTTGTTCATTTTTCCCTTTTCGGCGCTGATTAAAGCTTTGTGTCACTAGCAAAGAGAAAAGCTAAAGGCTTCTGCGGCCCGTTGGGGAGAAAGTGATGGAGGAAAGTGATTGCTTAGGGATTTGCAAACTTTCATTTTTTCTTGCACAACCGTTAAAAAGAAAGGAGATATATTTATATATATACTTTATCTCCCCTACAGAAAACATGATCACTTTCCTGCCTTTATTTCTCTGAGGCAGAGAGAAAGTGATGAATCTAGCAAGGCTTTAATCAGCGCGCAAAAACGAATTAGACAAGGACATTACGATTATGACGAACGCTTTGAATGCTTACGATTCAGTGAAATTCCCATTCTTAATCTCAGGTAAGGAACTGGAAGCGATGCCTATTGTTCCCCCGGAGTGGGTTATCCCAAACTATGTACAGGTGAACGAGCGGCGAATGAGCTTGCTCTGTGGGCAGCCTGACGCCGGGAAGAGTACGTTGGCCATCCAGATGGCTGCGGCTGTCTTGATGGGCGGGAACGTACTGGGAGAGCAAACAACCAAGTGCGATGTGCTCTACTGGCAAACCGAGTGCCAATCCAACAACATCAAGCGATCTCTGGAACGACTTGGATACGATTCAAAACTACACGCGCACATAGAAGTATTCAAGGAGATGCCGCGTTTCAATACACTTGAAAATATGCGTAAAGTTTTGGACGCATATAGGGAAATAAGATTTGTCATCATCGAAACGATTGATGGCCTCTTGCACTTCAAAGACATTCTTGCGAACAGCTACGTCAAAGAGAGCTTTGACCGCTTTGACAATGTGATGGGCGACTTGTTTGGCCGGGTGGGTTTCCTTGGACTAACACAACTCAACAAGAGCCAGATGGATAAGAAGAGCGGAAGTTTGGTCCTTGGGGCATCCGAGATCATCGCTCGTACTGGAATTAAGATGTATATGAGAACCGGGAAAGATGAAGACCCCATACGCCGATTCCACAGCACCGTCCGCGAAGATGGCGTGGCGAGAACACCCATTAACCTGCGGTTTGATCCCACTACCCGCAAAAGTCATTCGGTGACACAGCCGAAGAGGAACTTAAAGGTGTGGCGATCAATACGGATGCCCGTATCGAATCGGAATTCATAACCTACGCTACGAATCATCCGTACACGCTTTATGAAGATGTTTGGGCTTCTGCTTCAGGAAATGCTGCAACACGGACCCGGCTACTAAAGAAGCTAGAGCGGGAAGGTCGCATACAGGTCATAGGCAAGAAAGGTGTGAAGAACAAGCCGCGCAGAGTCAATGTCGCTGGGATTCCAAAGGAAGAAAATAACACAGCAAACGATAAGCTTCCCACATTCGCAGCGCAGATAGGTGAGGTGATCCAGTGAGCGATCAGCCCAACACAGAATTAAGTTCAGTGATGCAGGTTTGGCAGTCGCTTCTGCCGTTTGATGCTCCCGATAAATTCACCGTTAATCTCATGTTGAGGCAGCATGGCCTTGAAACCACGCTCTATGCGGTTGAGGAAACGGCTGTCAAACGGGCCAAGCTTAACGGTGATATGGAACGGTCCTACGCGCTTCGGTTGTGTGGTGCCATTGCGTGTAGCGTGACGCGCCGCAAGAAGCACCTATCCGATAATCTCAATCACGAGGGACTACCTTGATGTTTGAGGGCACGGCAAACAGTTCTAGAAGCGCCGGATAGAATTCGATGGAATAGGAATCACAACTTCAGGCTTCAGCTTCAGGAGCACTATCCAATGCCTTTTGAGACGGTGCCGCGCTTTCTTGCTTTGGGGCATGTTCCGGTTCAGGTAACTTTCAATCTTGTGGAAGAAAGCTATCTGATTCGGATTCAGGTCGTCACCCGGAAGTTTGACTTCGACAAGGAGAAAGCGGTCTTTCTTGTCGAATACCAGTAGGTCTGGAGGCTGTGGATGAGATCGGCAAATAAATTTCGCAGCCTTTGGGCCGAGGATTTTAAGGGCTTTTTCGTAAGAATCATAGCCAGGAATGGGGTAATAGTGGTAGCGAATCACGTCTCGGAAACCACGGTCAAGGTAGTGCATACCCGCGAATAACTCACCGAAACCGTACCGTGCACCAGCAAGCGGCGGACTTGAGATGGGAAACTGTTTATTGCTCGGATCGTTGTCGATTTCAAGAAAAAGGGTGCTCTGGCCGTACTTCCTCTTTTTCTTCCATTGCGAATACATCTTGCCTTGCAGGTAAAGCTCACGGTCGGCGGCGGGATAAAGAAGAGTTCTCTCAATCATTTGGACGGATTATACACACGGTTAACTTTAATTAAATAAGGAGAAACATAATGGCTTTTGGCGACAAAGTTCGAGATTTGGGAAATCACGTCCAATTCGCGGTCAACGATACGAATTCACTCGCCAGTCACAATGCACATAAATACTGCCGTCCTCGGCGAGGAGATCGTGCATGAGCGCCAGTCGCTCGTAAATCATAGCGATAAAAGAATCCGTACCATTACCCCAAGTATCACGGAAGGCGATCTCTTCCAGAATGTTGGGCTTCTTCGTGAACGTGTCCTCGCCAATCTCGATGTCCATGGTGAAATCCGCACCCACGTCAAACGGCGGATCAATATAAATCAGCTTGAGGCCGCCCTGCTTTTCAATATCCTCTCGAAGCGGGCCGTTTTTCAGCGATGAGAGGATCAATTTGTTGTCGCCCCATACGAGTTTGTTCGTCCAGCCCTTGAGTTGACGGCCTCGCTCGTCAAAAAGACCGGATTGCAACGCAGTGTCCGCTGGTTTCTCGGCCCGAGGCTCGTCCACCTGCTCGATCACCTGAAAGGGCAGAACGATATTGCAGACCTCATTGGTCTTGCCATTCCAAACCAGTTCCACTTCGCGCTTATCCTCAAACAGCAAAAAGCGGAACTTATCCGGCAGCGCCTTGTCCGCTTCGACATAGCGAATGATCTCTTGTTGTTCTTGTTCCGTCAGTCGCGGCATGAAAGCATTCTTCTCCCTAGTGTCCGTCCGAGAAACGCGATTGAAAATACGAGCGTCACTCTTCGACCCAATGATGGTCAGTTTCCAGTTGGATTTGCGATCCGCAAATACGCGGTAATCATACTATTTTGAAACGAGCTTCGTGTACGTAGACCAAAAGCAAAATAGGTCAGCGGGCTATTGTGATTTTCTACGTTACCCAAGTGGCCCAAACCTGAATCACCGACCCAATGAGAACAAGAATGATACCGGCCCGACCCCAGCATATATAACGCTTACCTTTAGCAATCTCTGCCTCATCTACTTGCTCCAAGGCCAAAAAGCTCTTGCCGCTTGGTCTAACGTCAGCGCTGAGGCCAAACTTGTACAGAATCACACAACCAACGATTACTAACGACAACCCGATTGTGTTAATAATGTGAGATTTCATGGCAATGCTCCGCAAATCCAAGCGACACTCTATTCTGATTTTTTCTTGCATTCCAAGTAAACATGTGGTACTGTTGTTGCGGGAGTAACTAGAGCGTTTTTCGTAGTTCCCACCGGCAATAATCCCTAACAGGAACCGGAATCTTTATCTGTTAGGGGCTTTTTGTGTCCGGTTCTCACCTTAGCGTTACCAATTCCCAAGAGCAAAGCACTTCAGCAGAAGTGACAAGTTCCGATGTGGGTGCTAATGTTCCCCCGGCACCGGACAAGCGGAAAGGGCCGTGCATGGCTCGCCGTGGTCAGGTAGGAACAGTAGAAGTAAGCGGTAGATGGTTTGTCGTTCGCTTCTGGAAATACCCAGCAGGGCAGGACAGAGTTTACGCAAGTGAGAAAATCTGTCCCACGGATTGCAAAGCTCTGGGTTATCTATCCAAGGGCGAACGTCGAAGAAGAGCAAACGAAATAGTCGAAGCCAGCGGGGTCAACGATGTTGAGCAGTTCGTCCAGACGACCGTAGGCACGACGTTTCGAGAACAGGCCAAGTGGTTCTTGAATCATTCAACCAATCGAAAGCGCCGTCCAGCGAAGCCTCAAACAATTTCTAGCTGGGGATACAGCCTTAAAAATTGGATCAACCCAAATATAGGCGACCTGCCACTCGCCAGCATCAACAACAGCACAGTGAAAGCACTGGTCGTAAAGATGCACACGGCAAATCTGTCTCCACAAACTATGAAAACCTACACTAATCTTGTGAAACTGGTCGTAGGTTCTGCCATTGATGACAACGGCGAACAACTCTTTCCGCGAAAGTGGAACAATGAGTTTATAGACCTGCCGGTTATCGAAAATCAAAAACAACCATCCTTCACAGCAGAAACTATGGGCGCGATTGTTCAAAAAGCAGCCGGTCAAGATCAAGTCTTGTACGCTCTGCTGGCCGGTGCTGGACTCAGAGTTGGTGAAGCCTTTGGACTGGAAGTTAAACATCTTTCGGCAGACTGTCGGACGATTACGGTTGAACAGTCCTGTTGGCAGAAGAGCATCCAGACTCCAAAGACAAAATCTGCCTATAGGCAGGTGGATGTTTCTTCGGACATAGCAAGTCTACTTAAACAATTCATCGGAGACCGGAAATCTGGTCTCGTATTCGCAAACGGTGCTGGCAAGCCATTGTCACAAACAAACGTGGTCCGTCGCTCACTCCATCCGATATTGGAAGAACTGGGAGTTGAAAAAACGGGATTCCATGCCATGCGTCGATTCAGGGCCACATGGCTACGGAAGCAACGAGCACCGGAAGACCTCATTCGGTTCTGGCTTGGACACGCCAAACAATCTATGACGGATGGCTATTCCATGCTAGCTCAGGATGTGGACTTTAGAAGGGAAGTGTCAGAGAAAGTGGGAACTGGTTTTAATGTTCCAGCCACCATGACACCTACGACACCTAGAAAATCCGCAAAGAAGGAAACGCAAATCACCACTGAAGTGCTTGTCTCTGTGTAGATTAGAGTGGTGCGGCTGGGGCGACTCGAACGCCCGACCTCGTGCTTCGGAGGCACGCGCTCTATCCAGCTGAGCTACAGCCGCGCACATCATTTATATCATGCGCTTCGGGTTACGTGCATTGTTGTGCTGCGAATTTAAGTTGAAGGATACGGCATCGCTAACTATAATTTTGAAAGACAATTGTTTGTCTGCGGTTTTTGTAGCGCCGGCGTCCCGCCGGCGGGTTTCGCGTTGCCAAGCACCAAAAAAAAACCGCCCGCAAGATGCCGGCGCTACAATTTGTGGAGTGCACGATTGCGAAAACCTGTATCCGTATTCAGCAGAAGAGGGGATTGAGCTCTCTTACTCAATGCCTTCGGCCACGATGGAACGGCCGCTGACTTTTACGTCGATGGCAATGGGAGGCCGCAGGCTACTGCCTTGCACGATTTGTCCGCGCGCCCAGGTGTTGCCATCCAGCGTGCCTACTTTTAAGGGATCGAAGACGGTGGAGTCGCACGGGTTTACGACCATTGGGTGGACGGCATGGAACCGGTACGCCGATGCAAGCGCGGCGAGGTCCGTCACGTATTCCAATTTGCAAGTGCCGTATGGCGCTTTCAGGGAGAATGCCCAGAGATCTCCGCCGGGCAGGCGTATGACCATCGCATCGATATTTTCATGCGTGATGGGCTTTACGAAGTTGAATTCTTTTGCAGCCCACGGTTTGGAGAGTTCGTCGACCATTCCTGCTACGGTTGGCCCTTCATGAACAGGCTGGATCGGACTTGAGAAAGTTTTCGGGGGAGGTGGCGTAGTCTCCTCGGGAATTTCCGGGTCGGTGGAATCGCTGGTTGCACCGCGCGATTTACTTCTGGACCACCAAAAGATTGCCGCGATTATCAGCAACACGGCCGCGGCGATGGCCACGATTTGGGGCATTCGATTATTACCAGAATTGTTAACTCCCGGATCTGTGCGGCGAGAGCCGTCGCTCACTCCTGGAATCCGCGGCATTTCTGGTTGAAAGCGATTGAATTGATTCTTCTCGGGGCTTTCGGGAGAAGTGTCGGGCGTTTTTACTATAAGCTTTGGAGACATAGCATCTAAAATTTTCTCATGCGAATTACGGTGCCATTGCATTCGTGCTTCACTTCGTCCATCAGCTTATTGATCAATAAAATTCCGCGGCCATGTTCAGCGTGCAAATTGGAATCGTCTGTGGGCGACGGTATGGAATCTGGATCAAAGCCGTTGCCCGGATCTCGAACAATGATCGTGATGCCGTGCTGTTTGTCTCCGGTTACGGAACATTCAATTGTTTTGGCGGGGTCAGCCTTGCAGCCATGAAGGACGGCATTCGCAAGGGCCTCGCGCAGCGCCATTTCGATTTCAAATTCCTTGCCGGCAGCGTATTCCAATTCGCCGACAAGGCGCATGACCCAACTCACCACCGGCGAGATGGCCGTTATATCGGCAGGGAGGCTTACTTCGAAGTGCGCCTGAGATGTGTGCCCGTCCGCTGAGCTTTTTGGAGTCATCCTTGTTGTATGGTGCATGGCAGAGCGGGCAGATTACCGGCAAAAAATACAGCTCAAATCCCCACCGATTACATATCTGCCTTCCTCCATTTTGGACCCACAGTCACCTGCTTACAAGCAATCGGCCAAATGCCCGTTCCGCACAGGTACCCCGTCCGGGAGGTTACGATTCTTCGTTCACGAGTTGGATTTCGTTGCGAATGCGGTGATCTAGATTGGCGATTGCCAGGATTAATTGCAATAAACGGGAACGCAATGAATCGTCTAATTCGGCGTAGTCTGTTCCCAGTGATTCCACAATGAAGTCGACTTGGTTCAACATCCAGCTTCGCGAATCGAAATCAATTTGTTCTCCACGATGGACGTGTTGGGCGATGGCCTCCAGGCGATAATTTGATTGGCTGAGATATTCTTCCATCCACAGATTATTCTTAATGTCGCTGGAGGGTAAATCCATGACCTGATCCAAACGTCCAGCACAGTCGTCGGAAATCCGCATAGCTTCCGCCTTAATTCCCATCCCGCCCCACCCAGAAGTGAGCAAAGCGGCTGCCAATCGTCAATTACCCCCATGTGTGTGATTTAAACAAGTCTATGTGTACCAAAAGAGGAAAAGTGTTTTGAGTAGGAGACTCAACGTGTAGAATCTATCCCTGTTGTGGAAGCAAGGTTATTTCACGAATAAAGTAAAGAATTTGCCTATGAATATGTGCAGAGCATATTTAGGCACGTTTCACCAAGTGTTGACTTGTCCGGAACTACATCAGGAATTAGGATGTACTCGCTCTTTTACTTAGTATAAAAGTACCTCAGCTTAGGGCTATGACATTGGAAATCAGGAGGGTTATCGGTATGCGCAATTTAACAATTCTATGCGTGGCGCTATTCTGTTTTTCGTTAATGGCGTCAGCACAGGATTCCCCGGCGGCATTTGATGCTGCCAGCCCCGCAAGCGAGCCCGCTCCAGCACCAGCGTCCTTGATGCCTGCAGATCGCGATCCCTGGCAGATCGGAATGGGATTTGAATACTTGCACTTTAATGTTCTCGGCGTGCAGTTTCACGATTTTGCATACAAACTGGACGGCGCACGATATTTGAATAACTGGTTTGGCGTCGAGGGAACGGTGATCGCCGGATTTGGTCATGTGGAAGGCGCCCCGAACATTGATGCCAAATCGCTATTCTTGGGCGGGGGGCCGCATATCACTGTGTACAACAGCAAGCACTTTGAACCTTGGGTCCATGTGCTCGGTGGTTGGGAGCGCCTGCGTTTCACTCAGGGCGGTTCTTTGGGCAGCAACTCCCACGCGGCATTTTATGCCGGTGGCGGACTGGATTACAGGATTCGCGCCAGTCGGTTGGCCTGGCGAATCCAGGGCGATTACATCGGAACGAACTTCGGGCCCAAAATCACATCGAATTATGCGTTTGGCACTGGCGTGGTAATCAACTTCTAAAAGAGAGCCACAATCCAATTTTGAATGGCCGGTATCTTGCGAGTATTTATCGCTCGGTGCCGGCTTTTTGTTTTTGTGAAGAAGCAGTCCTGCGGGGAATGATTCAGCCGATTTTTCAATTTTAAAAATGTCGATTTATTTGCGTCAGGCGGCGACGCCGTGGCACTTTTTGTATTTCTTTCCGCTCCCGCACGGGCACGGATCATTTCTGCCAACTTTGGCGCCCGCACGGACAGGCTTGGGCGCTTCTGATTGCGCGGCCTGCGCGGCTCCGGTCTGCAGCTGCATTTCCTGTTGCTGCTTGCGCTGGCGGCGCTCAATTTCCTTGGCTTCGTCTTCAGGGCGAGCCGGCTGTACGAGGAATAGGTAGCGGACGGTTTCGGTATCGATACGGCCCATCATGTCTTCAAAAAGCGTGAATGCTTCCTTCTTGAATTCGACAAGCGGATCTTTTTGTCCGTAACCGCGCAGGCCGATGCCTTCCTTCAAGTGATCCAGCGTCAACAGGTGGTCTTTCCACTGCGTGTCGACGATGTCCAGGATGATGCGGCGCTCGAGCCATCGCATCATTTTTTCGCCGAACAATTGCTCCTTTTCGGCATAGCGTTGCTTCACGCGCTCGACGAGAGCATCCGACAATTCCGCGTGATTCATTTTTGCCGGGTCAATCCCGGCAACCTTGGTATCGATGCCGTACTGATTCAGAACTTCAGCGGTAAATTGCGTGACATTCCATTTTTCAGGATGTTCATTCGCGGGGCAAAAAGTTTCGACGAATTCGCGGGCAATGTCTTCCGCGATGCCCAGTGCATAATCCTTCTGTTCTTTTCCTTCCAGTGCGGAGCGTCGAATCGAATAAATCGTTTCGCGCTGCTTGTTCATCACGTCGTCATATTCGAGCAGGTGTTTGCGCGCTTCGAAGTTTTGCGCTTCGACGGCCATTTGCGCATTTTCAATCCGGCGTGAAATCAGCTTTGATTCGATGGGAATGCCTTCGGTCATTCCGAGGCGGTACATCAGGGCCTTGACGCGTTCGCCGCCGAACACGCGCAGCAAATCATCTTCCAGAGAAAGGAAAAATCGTGAAGATCCGGGGTCGCCCTGACGGCCGGCGCGTCCACGCAGCTGGTTGTCAATGCGCCGTGCTTCGTGGCGCTCCGTCCCAAGAATATGCAAGCCGCCGAGCGCGATGACCTCATCGTGTTCGGTTTTGCATTGCGCTGCAAATTGATCGTAAATCGGTTTCCATTGATCTGCGGGAACCTGAAAAATTTTGCCTTCCTGCTGGAACAAAACCATGTTCGGCGCCGTGATGGATTCAGCGCCGTCTCCGCCAATCACGGCAGGCGCGGAAGTGTAGGGAATGGCGAGCCTTTCCTGCAGGCAATATTCGCGCGTCATCGCTTCCGGGTTGCCGCCAAGCAAAATGTCCGTGCCGCGGCCGGCCATGTTAGTGGAAACCGTGACCGCGCCCTTGCGTCCCGCCTGGGAAACAACTTTTGCTTCGCGCTCATGCTGCTTGGCGTTCAAAACCTGGTGGGGAATGCCAGCCTTCTTCAGCAAATTCGCGAGATGTTCCGATTTCTCGATGGAAATGGTGCCGACCAGAACCGGTTGACCCGACTCGTGAATTTGGCGAATGCCGTGAGCGTAAGAATTGTCTTCCTGCATGATGCCGTTGACCACGGCTTCGTATTTTTCCGCCAGCCGTGCGGTAGACCACGTCCGGAAATTCCTCGCGCCGCAGATTGCGGTTCGTGGGAATCAGCGAAACATCCAGTTTGTAAATCTTATTGAATTCCGTGGCCTCGGTCTCCGCCGTTCCGGTCATGCCGGAAAGTTTTTTGTACATGCGGAAATAATTTTGGAAGGTGATGGTGGCGAGCGTCTGGTTTTCGCGCTCGATCTTGACGCCTTCCTTGGCTTCCACCGCCTGGTGCAGACCATCCGACCAGCGGCGGCCCGGCATTTCGCGTCCGGTGAATTCATCGATGATGATAACTTCGCCGTTTTTCACGACATATTCGACGTCGCGCTTGTAAAGCGTATGAGCGCGCAGCGCCTGATACACGTGGTGAATCGTTTCCAGATGCTGCGGGTCATACATGTTGGGCAAGCCGAGCAACTTTTCGGTCTTGCTTACGCCCTCTTCGGTCAGCGTCGCGGTTTTATGTTTTTCCTCAACGATGTAATCGATGTCCTGAATTAATTTCGGAATGATTTTATCGATGCGGTAATACTTGTCCGTAGATTCTTCAGCCGGGCCGGAAATAATCAGCGGGGTGCGCGCTTCGTCGATGAGGATGGAGTCCACTTCGTCCACAACGCCGAAATGGTGGCCGCGTTGCACGCAGTCGGCCAGATCGAATTTCATGTTATCGCGCAGGTAATCAAAGCCGAATTCGTTGTTCGTTCCGTAGGTGATGTCCGCGCCGTACGCCGCGCGCCGTTCCGCATCGCTCAGATCATGCACAATCACGCCAACCGTCAATCCCAGTGCGCGATAAATCGGGCTCATCCATTCCGCGTCGCGCCGTGCCAGATAATCGTTCACCGTGACAATGTGTACGCCGCGCCCGGTAAGCGCATTGAGGACCGCTGGAAGAGTGGCAACGAGCGTTTTTCCTTCGCCCGTTTTCATTTCCGCGATCTTGCCTTCGTTCAGAACGATGCCGCCAATCAACTGCACGTCGAAGTGGCGCATGCCAAGTTTTCGGCGGCCAACTTCGCGGACCAACGCAAACGCGGGGACGAGGGCGGGCGCAAGCGCGTCTTTGCAACGCTCTTTAAAATCCGCATCGTCCAGGGGAATATCGCCGAGACGTCCTTGCACCTGGGTTTTCTGTTGAACTATTTTTTCCAGAATTTCAGCATCGGTCAACTTCTCAAACTCTGGCGCCAGCGCATTGATCGCGTTGACCAACGGCTGAATGAGCTTGAGATCGCGCTCGTGTTTGGTGCCGATGAACCGGGCAACAACCCGGTCAATCAGGGTATCGACTCGCATCACAATCCTTCAGTGTTCGTAGGAATAAAGTTCCTGCTCCAGCAGCAGGCCATAGCCTGGCGTAGGGGATGCAGGTGCGCAGCATGAGGCCATCGTCCAGCGACACTCAAAAACTCATTGTACCCTGTCAGGCAATCGCCGTGCAAAGAGAGGCGCGAGTATCTTCCTTTATATGACAGCATCCTGTCGCCCTGGTTTTCCCCTGTTCTGGCGAAATTCACGCCTGCTGCAGGTGAAATGGAAAGCTTTGGTACTCGATTGATTAGATTGAACTTCTCTTGCATATACTTTCCTGCTGACAGTTGAACAATAAACCAAATTTACATTTCATCGTTACACTCGTAATTGGAGTTCTGGTGACAAAATTTGGGAGTAGGCCTACAGCAATCGGGCAATAGAAATAAAGGATATACCTTACGGACGGCATGAACCGTAATCGGGCAGTATTCGGGGTGAAGTGCTAAAAATGTTCCGTTCGGGTTTTGATGGATGGAATTGCAGTGGAAAAAATTGCATAGCCGGAGAAGGGCAAGTCCAAGAAGCTGTCCATGAAATAACCGGTGCGGAGCTCGCAAGTTATTGAGTCTTTTGAGGCCGCAACGGCATTTAAAAATCTTTAATGTTTGGCTCTCTTAGTGCCTCCAGATGTGCCTATCGAGATTTATCTTTAAAATTTGATTATGGAGGAGCAAACTCAGGACTTAGCCAAATAAGGTTCCTTCGAGCACATTTTTATTCAGGTCGCCCAGAACCCCGTCCGGGGCGCCCAATTCCCTGAAACAGATCGGCAGAGGATAAACCATGCGCACGGCATTGAAAATGGTCCTGCCCCTAATCGTGAGCGTCGCGGTGGTATCCGTGCTTTTCGCTTGGTACCAGGTGCGGACCGAAAGACGCATTCTGAGGAGTGATCTGTCCCGCAGATCGCAAATTCTGGGGGAAGGTCTGCAGGAAAACGTGGAACCTTTGTTGGGCCGCGCACCTGACAAGACCTTGCAACGATTGGTGGAGCGATTTAGTGATCGCGAACATTTGATGGGTGTCGCGGTGTATGACGCGTCGGGCGGGACCCTGGTGATTACACCGGGAATTGCGGCGATCTTCAAGAATTGGCCGGACGTAGTCAAGGACGCGGCGCACAAAGACCAGGAGCAGGATGTATTCGTACGCGGAAAAGTTGTAGATAGCGCAGGAAACAAGACTATTCCCCCCTTGCATATTCATGCTGTGCCGCTCCACAAAAATGACGAATTGGGAGGTATGCTGGCGCTAGTTCAAGACACCAGCTACATCGACGCCCAGGTTTCGCATACGCTCCGTGACTCATTACTGAACGCTCTGGTACAGACGATCCTTATCGCAGGACTGGCGCTGGTCCTCGTAAGATGGACCTTCATGGGTCCTCTCAAGAGCACTGCCCATTGGCTTCGAACACTTCGCACAAGCGGCCCGAATGGAGTAAGAACACCCCCCGAACTGCCGCAGGGAGAAATTTTTGATCTGCTGCATCAAGAAGTAAGGCATCTTGCTCGCGACCTGAATACGGCGCGTGCCTCAGCGGAAGCAGAAGCGAGGTTGCGCGAGTCTGGCGCTTCCCTTTGGACTGGAGAACGATTACGAGTCAGCCTGCGTAACAAACTTCACGATACGCCCCTTTTTGTAGTCTCTAACCGCGAGCCGTACATGCACACGCGGAACGAAAGAGATGGATCGATCAACGTGATTGTTCCTGCGAGCGGCCTCGTTACAGCTCTCGAACCTGTGCTGCTCGCATGTAATGGCACGTGGGTGGCCAGTGGATCGGGGAACGAAGACCGCGCGGTTGTAGATGAACATGATCGCCTGCGAGTACCGCCGGACAATCCCAGTTATACGCTCCGCCGCGTGTGGATGACGGACGAAGAGGATAAAGGTTTCTACGAAGGCTTCTCGAACGAAGGACTTTGGCCTTTGTGCCATATCGCGCATACACGTCCTGTGTTCCGGCCGGATGACTGGATTCAATACCAGCGCATCAACAGGCGATTTGCGGACGTTGTGCTGCAGGAAATGGAGGGCACGGAGTCGCCGATTCTTCTGGCGCAGGATTATCACTTCGCCCTCTTGCCGCGAATGGTAAAGGAAGCCCGGCCCGATGCGCGCGTTGCAATCTTCTGGCACATACCATGGCCGAACCCGGAAATGATTTCAATCTGCCCGTGGCAAAGGGAACTGGTCGATGGTTTGCTCGGCGCGGATCTGATTGGATTTCACATCCAAACGCATTGCAACAACTTCCTTGAAACGGTGGACCACGCGGTGGAGGCGCTGACCGAGTGGGACCGTTTCGCCGTAAATAGACTGGGGCACGTGACGCGTGTGCGCCCGTATCCGATCAGCGTTGCATTCCCGGAAACCAACACGTTCGACGATGAAGTCCTGAGCATGGGCGCGGAGCGCGCCGCCATCTGCAATGAATTGGGAATTGAAGCTTCGCTGCTCGCCGTTGGCGTCGACCGGGTGGATTACACCAAAGGAATATTGGAGCGTTTCCGCGGGATAGAGCGTTTTCTCGATCAGTATCCCGCATTTCAGCGCAGATTTTCCCTGGTGCAAATTGGCGCGCCGAGCCGCACGGATATCGTCAGGTATAAAAATTTTCTGGATGAGGTAACGGAAGAGGCGGAGCGGATTAATGCCAAGTTTCAGGCCGGGAAGTGGAAACCCATTGTGCTTTTGAAAAAGCATCACTCGCATGAACAGATTGAACGGTACTACCGCGCCGCATCCCTATGCCTCGTTACTTCTCTGCATGACGGAATGAATTTAGTGGCCAAGGAATTTGTGGCCGCGCGTACCGATAACCGCGGCGTCCTGGTGCTCAGCACATTTGCGGGCGCCGCTCATGAACTGTCTGACGCGTTGCTCGTCAATCCGTACGACATCATGCAACTGGCCGAAGCCATTCACTCCGCGCTCGAAATGCCCGAGGCAGAGCAGGCCAAGAGAATGCAGTGGATGCGCCGCGTGGTGAAGGAACACAACATTTATTTCTGGGCGGCAAATTTGCTCAGTGATTTAACGGAAATCCGGATTGAAGGAGCAGACCGCTCGGAGGTACGTCAGACGCAATGACCCGGGCCCATCGCACCACGCCACATTTGTTTGAAAAATGGGAAAACATTGTCCGGCGTATTCGCGGAAATAATCACATCGTGATTTTCCTGGATTTCGACGGGACACTTGTGCGCATCGCTCCGATGCCTGATTCGGTTTCCCTGCTTAGCGAAACCCAGGAGGTGCTTCGAAGGCTTGGAAATAACCGGAAGGTGGAGTTGGTGATCATCAGCGGAAGGCGGCGAGCCGACCTGCAGCGGTTTATAGGCATTCGCAAAATTAAATACATGGGCTTATACGGTTGGGAAACTAAAAAAAATAAAAAGGTGCCGTATCCCGAGCGTGTGGCGCTGGCGCAGACGCTTGTGGATCTTTTGGCCGAGATTCCAGCGTATCCCGGCGCATGGATTGAACCGAAGCTCAATAGTTTTTCGGTTCATCTGAAGGGATTGAAGGAGGAAGCTCAACGCGGAGTGCGGCAGACGGTGAAGAAGCGCGTGGATTTATTGCCTGAAACTTTGCAGGCCATGAACAATCTCCGCGATGTGGAGGTTGCGCCCGTTTCCATCGGAAATAAAGGAACCGCGGTGCGAAATATTTTGAGCCAAACCTGCGATGCGTGGGGCGCTGCCGATATATTTTGGCGACGATTTATCCGATGAGCCGGCCTTTGCGGCGGCAGGGAAGGGGGTTTCCGTTTTAGTCGGCAAGCGAAGGGTAACGCTGGCCAAGT
The DNA here is from genome assembly GCA_963786215.1 of uncultured Acidobacteriota bacterium. Taxonomy (GTDB): domain Bacteria; phylum Acidobacteriota; class Terriglobia; order Acidiferrales; family UBA7541; genus Palsa-360. The sequence continues at coordinate 125,329 of CAWAYK010000015.1, read as the reverse complement.
TTTTCCTGAGAGGACCCGCGGAAGTGACTGCGGCACTTTCCAAAATGGAAGAAACGATTCGATGACAGTAGCAGAAACGCCCTTTAACTTTTTTGCTGTCTCCTCGCTTACGCGCATTGGGAATCAGTCGGCGACGATTGGGGAATTGCTGCAAGCGCTGCGTCATTGCAGCGACCCCATCCATCTTTCACCAAATATTTTCAGTCTGACGGTTTCCGAACCGCTTTGAAAATGAAAACCAGAGAGATGCATTGAGTGACAGGGGGCATTTTCAGTCTTGAGGAATTATTGGAAAGAGCGCGCGCCGTGCAGTTCAATCGGCCGACGCGCATTCTTTCCACAGTCTCAGCGGAGTGCGACGAGTCTTTAGTGACGCCCGAACGTGTAACCTACAGCGATCGTGTACTGAGGCACAAAGTCGCTGCCATATTGCTGATCCAAATTGTGCACCCAGTGCAGATCGAATTGTGGCTTGATAAATATATCTGACTTGACGTACAGCTTCACACCGACGGCCGCATGCAATTGAAAGTGATTGGAAGTAGCCACAACTTGACTTGAGTTCTGGCATATCTGTGTGATACAGGCCGACTGGTTGAAATAAAGTGACAACCTCGATCCGCCGATTCCGCCCTCCACCACTGGAACAATTCGGCGCTCACCGGTCGTTGGCTGATAAACCGCATTAAAATCGTAAAAGGAAGGCCGGGCATTCAATCCAGCGCCCGGCAGATAATTGGCCTGAGCAAAGCGGAAAGAGTACTCGGCGTTAACTCCGAGATGCGGTCGGATCATAAAATCCGCTCCAATCACGCCGAATGCGCCGCCAATCGTTGGACCAGGTTCGCATGCGAGTGTAACTTCATCGAAAACTTGCTTGGAAGCACAACCCGGACTCGTACCAGCTCCATCGTTTGCACTGCCCACTCCAAAATATGCGCTTACACCCTGGGCTTTGGCCTGATTAACGCCCGCGAGGATGAGAAGAACGAATACTGCAATCGTTCGGATCGTGAACTTTAACAATGAAAATCTCCTTTATTTGAAGGTTTAAGTAACTAAAAAATGATATCGATAGAATGTGTAACTGCGGCTGCGAAAACCATCCCTCGCTGGTCCAAAATGCATTGGAAAACTCAGCCCCTTTGCCTTTCGTTTCCGATTATGCATTTTCAGTCAGCTTAGCAGTTCTTATATATACAGTAAATACCTTATGACTGCTCCCCTGTGACCCTGCCTTCATTTGGATGGTCAAGTTCATGCGATGGTTGCGCCCAACTGAGAATCTATTTCAATGATTTGGAAATCGCCTTAATTTTAATGGAACTTTTTATTAGATCGAAATTTTCAAAGGGTTTGCATGACTTACGATCAGTGACAGTGGACGTCAGCCCATTTCTCGTTCAAAATGAAGGGCTGTAAAATGCGTTCCATAGGAATCCGTTCGTTCAGGAGAATTTGACCATGCCGCCGCCACCAATGCCCCAACCGCCGAAATTGCCGATTCAAGGCGTAAAAAATCTTGTAGCCGTAGCGAGTGGAAAGGGCGGCGTGGGAAAGACCACCGTCGCCGTGAATCTTGCCCTTTCGCTGAAGAACATGGGCGCGTCGGTCGGTTTGCTGGATGCGGATGTGTACGGGCCCAACGTGCCGATCATGCTTGGCACGGACGAGCAGCCGCAGGCGCTCAGCGAGCGGGAGATTCTTCCGGTTGTCGCGCAAGGCATAAAAATGATTTCGATGGGGCTGCTCAATCCGGGCGACAAACCAATGATCTGGCGCGGGCCGATGCTGCACAGCGTGATGCAGCAATTCCTGCGCAGCGTGATGTGGGGCGAGCTTGACTACCTGATCATCGATCTGCCGCCGGGCACGGGCGACGTGCAGCTTTCGCTGATTCAACTTGTGCCGATTACGGGCGCGGTGTTGGTCACCACGCCGTCCACTGTGGCGCTGGCCGATGTGCGCAAGGCGATGGAAATGTTTCGCCAGGTCAACGTGGATATTCTCGGCGTCGTCGAGAATATGAGTTTCTTCAGCTGCCCGCATTGCCAGGGACGCATCGACGTCTTTGGCCACGGCGAAGGCAAGCGCATCGCGGAAACGTACAGCGTGCCGCTGCTCGGCGAAATCGAAATCGATCCGCAAATTCGCATTGGTGGCGATACCGGAAAGCCGGTCGCGCTCCTGGGTCCGGATGCGCCCGGGGCGAAAAGTATTTATGCGATGGCGCGCGCAGTAGCCGCGCGCCTGGATGCGAAGCCGGAATCGCGCGTGGGCCAGTAGTAGAAATTGATTAGGTTTTTTATGTGGCGCGGGCTTCAGCCTGCGGATTTTGACCTTGCAAGGACTAAAACCCGCAGCGGCTGAAGCCTATCGCCACGAGTGAGGCGTTTTCTTGTCAGCCTGAAACGCGTGTGTTAGCTTCACTTGTTTAAATTCCATCGAGGTGCATGAATGATTCGCAGCCATCATGGCCGGACGCCGCAAATTGCCGCGTCGGCATATATCGATCCGCAAGCAGTGGTCATCGGAGACGTCAGCATCGGAGAATTTTCAAGCGTTTGGCCGTGCACCGTCATTCGCGGAGACGTGAACTGGATTCGCATAGGCTCACGCACCAATATTCAGGACGGCTCGATCCTGCACGTGTACAAGGATACGCATCCGCTGGTGCTGGCCGATATGGTTACGGTCGGGCATGGCGCCATCCTGCACGGCTGTACCATCGAGTCGCGCGTGCTGATTGGCATGGGCGCAATTTTGCTGAACGGTGTGAAGGTCGGCGAAAACTCAATCGTCGCGGCCGGAACATTAGTTCCCGAGGGAACGATCATCCCGCCGGGCAGCCTCTTCATGGGCCATCCCGGAAAATTCCGGCGCACATTGACGCCAGAAGATCAGGCCAGCATCGAGGCCTACGCCACGCGCTACGTGGAATATTCCGAGACGTACAAGGCGGAAGCAAAATAAATTAGAATATTAAGATTTTTGCATCGGAAAGTCCCGGAGGGACGACAAACCATAGCCCACCGTTTCAACGGTGGGTTGATCAACGCAAACATTCAAAGCCCCGGAGGGGCGACACACATGTTTGAGTGGCAAAAATAATAATTTCGATTCACGTCGTAAAGATTCAAAAGCTCAACACAGAGAACACAGAGTTTAAAGGCAGAGTTCCACAGAGAAATGCGGGGAAAAGTTAAATGAGAATGTTGGAATCACCGGTCGCGAGTCACCAGTTACCAATCACAGGATTTCAAATTGTCCGATAAAGCAAAATTTCAGGCCATCAAGGGTGTGCGCGATATTCTCCCTCCGGAATCCGCGCTGTGGAACCGCGTCGAACAAACCGCGCGGGAAACTTTTGGCACTTTCGGCTTCGCCGAAATTCGTTTGCCGATTTTTGAACAAACAGAACTCTTCGCTCGATCCATTGGCGTGGAGACTGATGTCGTTTCAAAGGAAATGTACAGCTTCATTGACAAACCAAGTACCCTTGATCTCGCGCGACAAATCTTGAATTCCAAGGTGGAATTTAACCAACACAGCGATTTTGAACGGCAAGAAGACAAAAACGTATTTGAGAGGGAGAAGGCAGGCGAGCTTCTGACCTTGCGTCCCGAGGCCACAGCGTCGGTTGTTCGCGCTTATATTCAGCACGGCATGCAGATGCTCCCCGGCAACGCGAAGCTGTACTACATGGGGCCGATGTTCCGCCGCGAGCGCCCGCAAAAGGGGCGCTACCGCCAGTTCTACCAGATTGGCGCGGAGGTGCTGGGTTCTTCCGACGCGCCGGGGATCGACGCGGAAGTCATCGAGATGCTGATGAGACTTTTTGAGCGGCTGAAGCTCAAGGGCGCGATTCTGAACGTCAATTCGATCGGCTGCAAAAACTGCCGCCCTGCGTACGTTGAAAAATTGCGCGCCGAATTATTAAAAGTGCGCGAACAATTGGGCGAAGACAGCAAGCGGCGCATCGAAACGAATCCGCTGCGCGTGCTGGATTCGAAGCTGGAACACGAGCAGGCCATCATTGAAAAGCTGCCGCGCATCGCCGAGCATCTGTGCAACGACTGCCGCGTGCACTACGACGAAGTGAAGCGCCAACTCGGGCTGCGCGGCATTACGTATCAGGAAAATTGGCGGCTCGTGCGCGGGCTCGACTACTACATGCGCACGACATTTGAAATCACGGCGCCGGGCCTCGGCTCGCAGAATGCGGTTTGCGGCGGCGGGCGCTATGATGGTCTCGTCGAACTGCTCGGCGGCCCTGCCACCACAAAGGGAATCGGTTTCGCCATCGGCACGGACCGCCTGATTCTTTCGCTGCAGGAAGCGGGAGAGGGCGCGGTGCCCAGCGGCTTCGATGTGTACCTCGCATGGTTTGGAGCGGCGGCGCAGTCCGCGGCGATTGGCCTCGCGCGGCGATTGCGCGATGCGGGTTTCGTCGTTGAGCTTCCGGCCGCGGAAATGAAATTTGGAAAATCGCTGGGCCTCGCGGATCGGTTGAAAGCGCGCCACGCCGTAATCATGGGCGATGATGAACTGGCCGCAGGAATCGTAACCGTGAAGCGCCTCTCCGACGGCTCGCAGCAAAAGCTGACGGAAGCAAGATTTATTTTCATATTTACGCGCCGAGCAAAATCCAGCCGGTTAAGAATTTGATGTCGTCGCAAAATAGCCGCCGCTATCGCCAACTGCTGTAGCCCGCCTCTTCAGAGGCGGGGGGTTAGATTCCCCGGCGGCAGGATCGACGTGTGAAATTTAAATCCCCGCCTCTGAAGAGGCGGGCTACAGCAGGCGTTTACAGCGCGGGCTACAATAGTCCGTCGACTAGCGGAAAGGAATCAGAACACTCGTGCTCGATTCACTCGGAACATTGCAACGCACACATTACTGCGGCGATTTGCGCGCCGCGGATGCAGACAAAGAAGTAGTCCTCATGGGCTGGGTCCACAAGAGGCGCGACCTCGGAAATTTGCTCTTCATCGATTTGCGCGACCGTTCGGGCCTCGCGCAAATTGTTTTTAACAAGGAATTGAATGCCGCCGCGCATGGCCGCGCCGAAGAACTGCGCTCGGAATATGTAGTCGCTGTCGTAGGCCGCGTGGTGAAGCGGCAAAAAGTGAATCCCGATCTCACATCGGGTGAAGTGGAAATTGTTGCCAGCGAATTGCGCATTCTGAACACATCGAAAACGCCGCCATTCGTGGTGGAAGACGATTTAACAGCGAACGAAGAGACGCGCCTGCATTACCGTTACCTCGATTTGCGCCGCACGCAGCCGCGCAAAAATCTTGCTCTGCGTCACCGCGTGTTTCTCGAAATCCGCAAGGCCATGGACGAAATGGGCTTTTACGAAATCGAAACGCCCATGCTCACGCGCTCGACGCCGGAAGGCGCGCGCGATTATCTGGTGCCCAGCCGCGTGCATCGCGGGCAGTTTTACGCGCTGCCGCAATCGCCGCAAATTTTTAAACAGATTCTGATGATCGGCGGAATGGACCGCTACTTTCAGATCGTCAAATGTTTCCGCGACGAAGATTTAAGGGCCGACCGCCAGCCGGAATTCACACAGCTCGACCTGGAAATTTCGTTTCCCACGCAGGACACGGTTTTTGGCGTGATCGAAAACGTGATGGTGCGCGCCTGTGCGGTTGCAGGGATCACGGTGAAAGGTCCGTTCCGGCGCATGGAATATAAGGACGCCATTCGCCGCTACGGTTCGGACAAGCCGGATCTGCGCTTCGGAATGGAATTAAACGATGTGACCGAACATTTTTCTGCTGCGCGCGAAACGCTGCGCATCGAAGGCACGGTGCAAGCGATTGTTGCGCCGGGCGCGGCCACGTTTTCACGCAAGCAGCTCGACGAGCTCACCGAAAAAGCAAAAACGTTGGGCGCGCGCGGCGTGTACACGATTAAAGTTACGCCGGAAGGCGCGACCTCGCCTCTCGAAAAAAATCTTGGCGCGGAAACGTTGAAACAAATCGCCGCAGCTGTGGGAGCCAAGCACGGAGACCTGATCGTCGCCGTCACCGCGAAGGAACAGATTCCCGGCACTGACGCCGCCGCGATGATTGCCGGCCAATTGCGTTTGCTGCTTGCCGATCAATTGAAATTAATTCCCAAAGACAGCTGGGAATTTGCGTGGATCACCGGCTTCGCGCTCTTTGAATGGAACACCACGGAAAAAGCGGTGGTTAGCGCGCAGCATCCATTTACGGGAATTGTGGATGAAGACGTTCACAAGCTCGAAGATCCTTCGGACGAAGTGCGCCTTTCGATGCGCTCGAAGGGCTACGACCTCGTGCTGAACGGCGTCGAACTCGGTTCGGGCAGCATACGAATTCACCAGCAGGATTTGCAGGACCGCGTCTTCAAAATGCTAGGCCTCAGCGAGGAGCAGCGCCGCAGCCGCTTCGGCTTCTTCCTGGACGCGCTGACATATGGGACTCCCCCGCACGGCGGAATCGCGCTGGGCCTCGACCGTGTAATGGCTTTGCTCGCCGGCGAAAAATCGATTCGCGAAGTGATCGCTTTCCCCAAGACGGCGAAGGCGCAGGATTTGATGGCCGAAGCCCCGTCAGATGTGGACGCGGATCAACTTAACCTACTCGGGATTTCGCTAAAAGAAATTGATAAATGAATTTCTCTGCGGCCAAAATCGAGCCGTTCATTTTGGTCATTGCTTATATTTTGCCTATAACTTTTTATTCCATCAGGATATGTAGCAGATATCCCGATGATCGCGGCATTCGAATTGGCTCGCTTACATTGATCATGTTTCTTTGCACAATGGCAGCCTCTCGGGTGCCAGAATTGACCGGCATTATTGAACGGATGTTTCCATTCCTGTCTGTTGTATTCTTAACTTTGGCCTGCGTTACAATTTTCTTTTTGGTTCGGGAGACGATTGGGGACGTGAAAAAGTCTCGTGCAAGAAAGAGTGCAACGCACAGATAATGCCACGAATACGCATACTTGCGGAGCACGTTGCGAACAAGATCGCTGCCGGCGAAGTGGTCGAGCGGCCCGCGTCCGTCGTGAAAGAGCTGCTCGAAAATGCGCTGGATGCAGGGGCGCGGTCGATTCGCGTGGAAGTGGAATCGGGCGGCAAGCGCATGATTCGCGTGATTGACGACGGCTGCGGCATGATTCACGACGATGCGCTCCTGGCGTTTGAGCGGCACGCGACCTCCAAGCTGCGCAATGCGGACGATTTACTTTCAATCTCCACGCTTGGCTTTCGCGGGGAAGCGCTGCCTTCCATCGCTTCGGTTTCGCGATTGCTGCTGCAAACGCGCGCCGAAGAAGATGCGGAAGGCACGCGCATCGAATTCGCGGGAGGAAAGCTTATCGGCGTAAAGCCGGAAGGCCTGCCGCTTGGGACGACGATCAGCGTCGCCGATCTTTTTTACTGCGTTCCAGCGCGCCGAAATTTTCTGAAGTCGGAAACAACGGAGCTGGGGCATATCGCTTCGCTTGTCACGCATTACGCGCTCGCGCATCCCGACAAGCAATTTGTATTAAAAACGCCGACGCAGGAAATTATTAATACGACGGCCGTGGAATCGATGGCGGATCGCGTCTATCAGCTTTTTGGACGACAGGCGCTCGATGATCTGTTTGAACTGCTGCCGGTTTCTTCTCCCATGCGCGCGTCCATCACGGAAACGGAACTCGCGCCCGAAGAGCGCGGGGCTGAAATGGTCGTGCGCGGCTTCGCGTCGCGCCCGGAAGTGCAGCGCGGAAATCGAAATGGAATTTATGTTTTCGTGAATAAGCGCCTCGTACGCGACCGCCTGATTTTGCACGCGATTCACGAAGCGTACCGGAACGTTCTGCCGCCATCCGTTTTTCCGGCCGTGCTGCTGTTTCTCGATATGCCCGCCGAAGAAGTGGACGTGAACGTTCACCCGGCAAAAATCGAAGTGCGCTTCCGGCATCCACAATTCGTGCATGATTTCACGCGCGATTCGATACGACAGGCGCTTTCACGCGCGCGGCCGATTCCGAGTTTCACCGGGGCTGCGCCGGACACAGCAGGCGCTGGAGAACAATCGGCTGGCCCTGCCGCAGTGGCTGCATTTGCGGCCGGGAACCAATCCAACACTGGATTGCCCCGCGCGGTGATTCCTCCATTGAATGGGCTCCCGTCGGCCAATTCTCCCATGAGCCGGACTTCCATCGACGAAATCCCCATGGACACTGCGGGCGCAACCGGCGCAGCGATCGCCAACGATTTCGAATTGACCACCGCGCCCATGCGCCCCGAGGCGCAGCGCTTTCGATTCGAAGGCGGCATCGGCGCTCTTACCAGCGAGCCGTTTTCCGACAACGTGCCGAACTTCAACGAATCGGAAACTTTGGCCAGCGCAGGGAGCCTTACGGAATTAAAGCCGCTCGGGCAAGTCAATTCAAGTTTCATCGTGGCAGTGAATGGCGAAGGCCTGTGGATCATCGATCAGCACGTGGCGCACGAGCGCGTGCTATTCGAACAGCATTTGCGCGCGCGGCGCGAAGGGCAATTGACCGGCCAGCGCATGCTGGTGCCAATCATGGTGGACCTCGCCCCGCGCCAACTCGTGATTTTCGAACGCATCGCCGAGGAACTTACGGCAAACGGTTTCGAAGTGGCGCAGATGGGTCCGCGCAGCGTGGCGATTCACGCCGCGCCCGCAGGAATCGCGACTTCCGATGCGGAGCGCTTGCTGATGGAAATTCTGGATGGCACGGAGCGGGAGAATGCCGCGGTTTCGATGGACTCGCTGCAGGCGAAAATCGCGGCATCTACTTCTTGCCACGCGGCGATTAAAGTAAACATGCCTCTCGATCAGCAAAAAATGGAATGGCTGCTCGCGGAACTCGCGAAAACGGAAGCGCCGATGAGCTGCCCGCACGGGCGGCCGATTGTACTGCGTTATTCCGTGCGTGAAATCGAGCGCGCATTCAAGAGGATATAAAAACTTCGTGAACGATAAACTGATCATCGCGATAGATGGCCCGGTAGGCTCGGGAAAAAGTACGGTAGCGCGCCGCGTGGCGGAGATGCTGGGCTACACGCATTTGGACAGCGGTGCGATGTACCGTGCCGTCGGCCTGAAGGCGTTGCGCTGCGGGGTGCCACTCGATTCGCCGGAACGACTGTCCGAACTGGCCGACGGCGCGCATATTGATCTCGCGCCGAGGGCAGGGAAGTTGAGCGTCATTCTGGACGGCGAGGATGTGACGGAAGCGATTCGCGCGCCGGAAGTTTCGCATGCCGCGTCCGTCGTCGCGGTGGTGCCGGGAGTCCGCCATCCCATGGTGGCGGAGCAGCGCCGCGCGGGTGAGCAGGGCGGCGTGGTGATGGAAGGGCGCGACATTGGCTCCGTGGTTTTTCCGCACGCGGATTTGAAAATTTTTCTGGATGCTTCTTCTGAAGTGCGCGCGGGCCGCAGACAGCGCGAACTGGAAGAAAAGGGCGAGCCGCAGGAATTCGAGAAAGTTTTGGAGGAAGTGCACCAGCGCGACCGCCGCGACCGCGAACGCGAAATGTCTCCGCTCGTGCGCGCCGAAGACGCGGTAGTCGTGGATAACACGGCAATGGACGCGGAAGAAACGGCGAGGGCAATTGTGATGCTGGCGAAAGAAAAAGCCAGCGCAGTGGCCGGGTGAAGCGGTGATCGAACTCAGAGAATCCTGAAAAGTAAGAGCAAACTTCCTCACAATTGTTCTTCGGGAACCAGTGGCGCGGGCTTCAGCCTGCGGGTTTTATCTGACCATGTGAAAACCCACAGGCTGAAGCCCGCGCCACTTGAAAACTGATTCGCAATTTTTTGCACGTGAGAAATGCGGGCTAATTCTTCAGCGAGCCGCAGGCGCATAAAAACTCTGGCGCAGCGCGGTGCACCAATCGACGGCGGAAACATACATAGCGGAAACACGCTCTTCATTCATTCCAATCGCTGACACGAGCTGGCTGACCTTGGCCCAGTCCGCTTGTTCATGCGCAATCGTAATTTCCAGCAGTTGCCAGTACAGCCCTTTCTGACGAAGCAATGCGTCCTTGATTTCGCTGCGTACCGGCAATTCTTCCAAAATGGAATCGATAGGCTGGTCCAGAATCGCGTCCATCAGAGAAAGTAGCCCCATCAAAAACAAGTCATTGGAATCGCCGGGAATTCCGACGAACGGAGCCAGTAATTCACAAAACCTGGCGCGTATGAGAGGCACGGTCATCAATTCGTCGGGCTTGCCATCCGCCAGCACGCCGACGGATACAACAGCGATCCCCTTGCGCAGTTCGCGTTCGCCCAGCAGGGAAAGAGCATGCTGCACGGAGTGAATTTCTCCACGCAGGCCGAAGAATGCGGAATTCAGATACCGCAATAATCGGAAGGTGAGCGAAGGCTCATATTTTATTTTTACGGCCAGTGCGTGAATGTCGAATTCGGGGGTTGTCGCCGCGCGCAATAGCTCAACATAGGTGAGCTTGAAGGACGGCAACACGCGGTGCGTCATCATTTCGGGGTGGCAGAAAAAATATCCCTGAAACAGCGAATATCCCATCTGCATCCCGGCGGCAAATTCTTCCTGTGTCTCCACTTTTTCCGCGAGCATCTTTATTTTTTTGCCGGCATAGCGGGAAACAATCTCGCGTTGTTCTCTTACATTCGTCAGCCGGAAATCCACTTTGATGATATCCGCGAGCGCGACAAGCGGCGCCCATTTTGCGGAATCCACAAAGTCATCCAGCGCGATTCTGTAGCCCCTTTCTTTCAGGCGCTTGCAGGCCTCGATAATTTCTTCGTCAGGGTTAATCGTTTCCAGAATTTCGACCACGATGGATTTAGGCGGAAAAAGCGAAACGTAATCCCGGATCAGGAAATCCCGCGGGCAATTGAAGAACATTGGATGCCCGGAGGAAATTTTTTCGAGACCAATCAGGAAAGAAGTGTCCAGCACCGAGGTCGAGGCCAGTTCCAAGTCCAGGCCTTCGCAGGAATTCTGAATGCCGTTGCGAAAAAGCAGTTCGTAGCCGAACAATTCGCGGTCGCGATCGAGAATAGGTTGTCGAGCCAGATATTTCATTTTTGGACGCCTTGGCACTTCACAAAAATACGCGAAAACTCCGGCGCTGGCCGAAGCGGAAAGGGGGGAGAGTTTTAAACGCGCCGAGCCCGCTATGTGGGGCTGGACATAGAAGCCAGGAACTCGGCGTTCGACTTTGACTTGGAGAGGCGTCCCAAGAGCAACTCCATCGCTTCCACTGGGGAGAGGGGGTTCAAAACCTTGCGTAGCACCCACACGCGATTCAGTTCATCGGGCGGCATCAGCAATTCTTCTTTTCGCGTGCCGGAACGGTTGATGTCGATGGCCGGGAAGATGCGCTTGTCGACCAGGCGGCGATCGAGGTTGATTTCCATGTTGCCGGTGCCCTTGAATTCTTCGAAGATCACGTCGTCCATGCGGCTTCCGGTATCGATCAGGGCCGTGGCGATAATTGTGAGTGAACCGCCCTCTTCCACGTTTCGCGCGGCTGCGAAAAAGCGGCGCGGGCGCTGCAAGGCGTTGGCGTCAATACCGCCAGAGAGGACTTTGCCTGACGGCGGCGTAACCGCGTTGTAAGCACGCGCAAGACGCGTAACCGAGTCCAGGAGAATCACAACGTCGCGCTTGTGCTCGACGAGGCGCTTGGCCTTTTCCAAAACCATTTCTGCTACTTGAATGTGGCGTTGTGGCGGCTCGTCAAAGGTGGAGCTGATGACTTCGCCCTTCACCGTGCGCTGCATGTCCGTGACTTCTTCCGGCCGCTCGTCGATCAGCAGTACGATCAGCGCGACTTCCGGATGGTTGGCGGTCACCGAGTTGGCGAACGCCTGCAGCATCATGGTTTTTCCGGTGCGTGGCGGCGCGACGATCAAGCCGCGCTGGCCTTTTCCAACCGGGCAGAGCAGATCGAGAACGCGCCCGGTCAGGTTTTCGCGGGTCGTTTCCATCTTCAAGCGGCCCTGCGGGTAGAGCGGCGTGAGGTTATCGAAGAAAATTTTGTTGCGCGCGACTTCGGGATCCTCGAAATTGACCGCTTCGACCTTGATCAGCGCGAAATAGCGCTCGCCGTCCTTCGGTGGACGAACTTGGCCCGAGACCGTGTCGCCGGTGCGCAGATCGAATTTGCGGATTTGCGATGGCGATACGTAAATATCGTCCGGGCCGGGCAGGTAGTTGTATTCCGGGGCGCGCAAAAATCCAAAGCCGTCGGGCAGGCATTCGAGAACGCCTTCAGAGAATATCAGGCCGTTCTTTTCGGTCTGGGCGCGGAGGATCTGGAAGATCAACTCCTGCTTGCGCATGCCGCTGGAGCCCGGGATGGCCAGGTCCTTGGCGATTTTAGCCAGATCAGTAATGTTCTTCTCTTTCAGTTCCGCAAGACTAATGCTCATCGTTTTCATTTCCTTAAGTCTCTTTAGAGATAAGCCCTAAGCTCAGGCCGGATTATGCTTTATCGGCGGATACCGCACTGGTGCTATTCGATTTCCAACCGGGTTAGCCAAACTGGGTATTCAAATCAAAGGCGATACGAATTAAAAGTTACGCTCCATCCCTCAACGCACTACGCGTAACTGCACTTGCACAATTCATCGGAATGGAAGAGCTGAGGTTTCCCCTCAATTGGTTAATTCTTGATCGCTTTCTGTATCGGGTCCAAACTTTGCTGATGCCACTTCAGGGCCAGCATCGTGCGTCGCGGGCGTCAGGGGCCGCTCCAGGGCGATTTCCAGGACCTGGTCCACATTTTCGACAAACCGGATGGTCAAATCCGCTTGGATTTCAGCCGGAATGTCAGCCAGATCTTTTTCGTTATCTTTCGGCAGGATCACAGTTCGAATTCCCACGCGATGAGCCGCCAGCAGCTTTTCTTTCATGCCGCCAATTGGAAGCACCTTACCGCGAAGCGTGATTTCACCGGTCATGGCCACGTCGCAGCGCACCGGAATGCGTGTCAGAGCGCTGACGATGGATGTGGCAATCGTGATTCCGGCCGATGGGCCGTCCTTGGGGATGGCGCCTTCGGGAACGTGCATGTGAATGTCGAGGTGGCGATAAAAGTCGCGTGGCAGGCCAAAGGTTGCGGTGCGCGAACGCACGTAGCTCATGGCTGCTTGCGCCGACTCCTGCATGACGTCGCCCAGTTTCCCGGTCAGCGTCAGGCGTCCCTTGCCTTCCATGATGGTCGCTTCGGTCGAAAGGACAGAGCCGCCTACTTCCGTCCATGCCAGGCCGGTGGTGAGGCCGATTTCATTCTTCTTTTCGGCCCAAACTTCCCGGTACTTGATGACTCCCAGGAACTCGCCAACGGTTTCAGGCGTGACGTTGATCGAATACTGCTTGCCTTCCTTTACAACGCGCCGCGCCACTTTGCGGCAGATGCTGGAAATTTCGCGCTCCAGGCTGCGCACGCCGGCTTCGTACGTGAAGTGGCGGATGATGTGCGTAATGGCTTCGTCGGTAAAGGTCAGGTTCGATTCTTGTAATCCGGTAGTTTCGCGCGCCTTGCGAACGAGGAAGCGCTTGGCGATCTGGGCCTTTTCGGCTTCCGTGTAGCCCGGGATGCGCAGGATTTCCATGCGGTCCTGCAAGGGCTGGGGAATGGTGTGCAGCACGTTCGCAGTGCACACAAACATGACTTTGGAGAGATCGTATTCAACGTCGAGATAATGATCGGTAAAAGCGTTGTTCAACTCGGGATCCAAAACTTCCATCAGGGCAGCGGATGGATCGCCGCGGAAGTCGGTAGACATCTTGTCGACTTCATCGAGCACGAAAATTGGATTTATGGTTCCGGCCTTCTTCATCATCTGAATGATCTGGCCGGGCAGGGCGCCGATGTAAGTGCGCCGATGACCGCGAATTTCCGCTTCGTCGCGCACGCCGCCAAGCGAAACTCGGATAAATTTGCGTCCCGTAGCGCGCCCAATCGAGGTAGCTAGCGAAGTCTTACCGACGCCCGGAGGCCCAACAAAGCAAAGAATCGAACCGCGAGGATTTTTTACCAGTTGGCGGACGGCAAGAAACTCAAGAATGCGTTCCTTGACCTTATCCAGCCCATAATGCTCTTCTTCCAGAATTTTTTCGGCGAGACCGATATCGCGTATTTCCTTGGAACGCTTTTTCCAGGGTACCGCGAGCAGCCAATCGAGATAATTTCGGCTCACCGTGGATTCCGCGGACATCGGCGGCATCATTTCCAGGCGCTTCAATTCCTGGGTGGCCTTTTCCAGGGCATCTTTCGGCATGCCCGACGTTTCGATTTTCTTTTTCAGTTCGTCGAGTTCGTTCTTTTCGCCGCGTCCCAGTTCCTTGTGGATGGCCTTCAATTTTTCGTTGAGGTAATACTCTTTCTGGGCGCGTTCCATCTGGCGCTTCACGCGTGTATTGATGTTGCGATCGACGTTGAGCTTCTCGATTTCGCTTTCGAGAATCTCGCCGACGCGCGTCAAGCGGTCCAGCGGATCGAAGTTTTCGAGGAGTTCCTGCTTTTCCTCGACGGGAATCTGCAGGTTGGACGCGATGGTGTCGGACAGTTTCGCGGGATCGTCCACGCGGGTCGCGGCAATCATCGTGTCGTAATTCAGGCTCTGCGAGAGCTTTACGTACTGCTCAAAAAGACCGGTCACTTTCGTGACAGCCTGCTCGATTTGCGGGGAAGGCTCGGCTTTGTTGGGAATCACTTTCAGGGTGGCGCGGAAGAAACCTTCATCGGTGGAAATCTGCAGAGCCTTGGCTCGCTCGACGCCCTCGACCAGGACGCGGAGATTGCCGTCCGGCAGGCGCACGCTTTGCACAATATTGGCCAGCGTGCCCACCGAAAAAATCTCATCGGGTTTGGGATCGTCGACCGAGGCATCGTGCTGCGTGGCTAGAAAAATCTTCTTGTCGGTGGCCAGCGCCTCTTCCAGGGCGCGCAAAGAGCTTTCGCGCCCCACGATGAACGGGTTCATCATTTGGGGGAAGATAACCAGGTCGCGCACCGGCATCATGGGGACGCGCTTTGAATCAGACTTGTCTTTATTAAACATGGGTTCCGTAATTTTCTCCTGCTCCTTCATCATCCCGCTTTTTCGAGCAGTGACCAGTTAATTTCGCGGCTACGGACCATTTCGCCGGTCACTACGAATTCCCTGAGTTTACGCTGGGCTGGCAGGTGGTACATGAGTTCGAGCATGAGGTCTTCGAGAATCATGCGCAGGCCGCGGGCGCCCACTTTGCGTTGTAAGGCAAGTTCCGCCACGGTTTCGAGGGCATCATCGGCAAACCGGAGGCGAACATTCTCGAATTCAAAGAGTCTCTGGTATTGACGGATGAGCGCGTTTTTCGGTTCCGTCAAAATCTGCATCAAAGCGGCCTTGTCCAGATCGCCCAAAACGCCGACGACCGGCAAGCGGCCAACAAATTCAGGAATCAGGCCGTAGCGGATCAGGTCCGTCGGTTGCGCTTGGCTCAGCAACTCAATATTGCGGCGTTGCGCAGTCGTGGGTTGCGCATCGGTATGAAACCCGAGCGATTTTTGCCCAATTCGGCGCTCAATTGTCTTTTCCAGTCCAACGAAGGCGCCACCGCATATAAATAAGATGTTCGTGGTGTCGACCGGGGTAAATTCCTGGTGCGGATGCTTGCGCCCTCCCTGTGGGGGGACGTTCGCAATCGTGCCTTCCAGAATCTTCAACAATGCCTGCTGGACACCTTCACCCGAAACGTCGCGGGTAATGGACGGATTTTCGTCCTTCTTCGAGATCTTGTCAATTTCGTCGATGTAAATGATCCCTTGCTGCGCCTTGGTCACATCGCCGTCGGCTGCCTGCAAGAGCTTCAAAATAATGTTCTCGACGTCCTCACCAACGTAGCCCGCTTCGGTCAGGGTTGTGGCGTCCACGATGGCAAAGGGAACATCCAGCATGCGCGAAAGAGTCTGCGCCAATAGCGTCTTGCCTGTTCCGGTCGGGCCAATGAGAAGGATGTTCGACTTGGTGAGTTCGACGTCGCCTGGCTGGCGGTTCAGGAAAATACGCTTGTAATGGTTATAAACGGCGACGGCAAGTTTCTTCTTGGTCTTATCCTGGCCGATGACGTAGCCATCCAGAAATGCTTTGATCTCCGGAGGGCGAGGCAGGCGTTTGTTAACAGGATTAACCTGTTCACGCTTTTCTTCCTCGAGGATTTGTTCGCAGACAGTCACGCACTCATTGCAGATGTAGGCGCGCGGATAGTCCGAAGGCGAGCTGATCAACTTCTCGACTTGCTCCTGCGTTTTATGGCAGAAGGAACAGCGTAGTGGTTCGTCAGTGCTGAGTTTTTTCAACGGTGTGTCGCCCTCCGCCGGTCAAAGTAAACATTCTGCCCGCGCGGATTATTCTAGGCCCCTTTGCCTGTTCCGTATACCGCGGCGTTTTTCTTGATTACTAACTGATTGGAACGCTTAGCGGTGCTTGGTAATGATTTCGTCGATCAGTCCGTAATCCTTGGCTTGCGCCGCGGACATAATGAAATCGCGCTCGACATCTTTTTCCAGAGTGTCGAGTGCATGTCCGCTGTGCTGCGAGAGCAAACCGTTGATGACCGTGCGCATGCGCAAAATTTCTTTCGCGTGAATATCGATATCCGTGGCCTGGCCGGAAAGCCCTGACATCCACGGCTGGTGAATCAGAATTCGCGAATTGGGCAGGGAAAAGCGCTTTTTCGGCGCTCCCGCCGTCAGGAGCAACGCCGCGATGGACGCGGCCTGGCCCACACAAATCGTGACCACGCTCGGGCGCACAAATTGCATTGTGTCATAGATCGCCATGCCCGCGGTGATCGATCCGCCCGGCGAGTTGATGTAAAGTGAAATATCTTTTTCGGGATCTTCCGCTTCCAGAAACAAAAGCTGAGCGGTCACCAGATTGGCGACATGATCGTCAATGGGCGTCCCGATGAAAATAATATTATCTTTCAGGAGCCGTGAATAAATATCGTAGGCTCGCTCTCCCCGGTTCGTTTGTTCGACGACCATGGGAACCAACGTCGTTGCGTACGGAGTCATATCGTCTCGATCGTTTCTTAGGTTCATTGGTTTTTTAGTTGAGCGAGGGAAAAAACCCGGCCGGAATCGCCTCAATTCTCCTTGGTTATTGTCCGGGTCCGGGAATTGCTGCAGAGCCAATCAAGAGTTTTTTCACTCCTGATCTTCGATTTCATCCTATCCAGCGCTCCCTGCCTTGTCAAGTTTGCGCGAACCGCTGTTGCCGATTCGCCACTACGCTCCGCAAGCGTCGCAATTTCTTTGTCGACTTCCTCATCGGACACTTCGATTTTTTCCGCCGTCGCAATTCTGTCCAGCAGCAATTCCGCCTTTACATCCTCGATCGAGCGGTCTTTTTGCCGGTTGCGCAACGCGACCCAGTCCACATTCATCGCGCGCGGGTCGACGCCTTGCGAGGCAAGCGAGCGCACCGTGCGCTCCAGGCGCGAATCCATCTGATGTTCGACCAGCGCCTCGGGAACCGGGAAGTCATGGCCCTTCACGATTTGTGCCAGCAGCTTTTCACGCTGCTGTTCATTCTGTCTGTGCGTGCGCGCCGCTTCCAGATTGTCGCGCATCTTCTTGCGCAACTCATCCAGAGTTTGCGCGTCGCTTACGTCCTTCGCGAACTCATCCGTCAATTCAGGCCGCTTCTTTTCTTTGATACCTAAAACTTCCACAGCGTATGTATATGTTTTTCCCTGCAGCTTGGCATCGGGATAATCGGCGGGATAGGTCACGTCAAAACTCTTTTTGTCGCCCGCGCTCGCTCCGTGAAGATTCTCGTTGAACGGCTCCATCGTTTCTTCACCGCCCACGTGGCAAAGAACGCTTTCCGCTTCCAGAGGCTCGCCGCCGCCCTGGGGAATGCCGTTCAGCTTGAGTTGCGCGTAATCGCCGTCGGCAATCGCGCGGCCTTCGACCGGAACAAACGTGGCGGCGCGGTCGCGCAGTTCCTCGAGACCTTTATCGACGTCCGCGTCTTCTACTTTTAAATCTTCAACCTCGACTTCGAGGTCCTTATATTGTCCAAGCTCGAATTCCGGGAGGACTTCAAACACGGCGCGGAACTTGACCGGCCCGCCCTCGGCGAAATCAACTTTGTCGATTTGCGGCTGCGTGACCGGAACCAGTTTGCTCTCGCTGACGGCTTTCTCGACCTGCTCGGGCACGAGAGATTGCAGCACTTCACTCTTAATGTCTTCGGCAAAACGGCGCTGGATCAGAGTGATCGGCGCCTTTCCCGGGCGAAACCCGGGGACGCGCGCCACCCGCGCAAATTCTTTCGACACGCGATTTACCGCTTTTTGTACGGTTTCCGCGGGAATTTCAAGATCCAATTCGCGACGGCAAGTTGCTTCGCTCATAGTCACGCCTTCAAATTAATTAATTTCAATGTAAATGATCGAAATATGCCAGGAACTACCCTACGGTTCGTGGTTCTACTCTAAGCCGCTTCTCGGTCCGGAAAATTGGAAACGGGAAAGTACTGCGAGCGGGGCACAACGAAACGGAAGTATAGGTGAATCCCACTTCAACGTCAACTCAAGTCAAACGATGGTAGTGCATCAATTTGAATTTTACAGCGCTGCGGCAAAAAGGCTCCCCGCCCGAAATGACGGGCGGCCTTTACAAAAGCAACTGCAAGGCCCTGCGGTTTTGTAGCGGCCTCTCCGTCCCGTTCACGGTGAACACTCTCGGTGAACCGCGATCTTCGGGACGGAGAGGGCGACTTTGCTCGCAAAATGAGCCACCGCACAAACGCATTGGACGAAAGAGTGTTGGCTTTGGATACATTTTAAAAAATTGAGTAAGAACGGGCTCGATGCCGCAGTCCTGAAATTAATTCGATCTTTAAGCTCGAATGTTGATTGGTCAGCCTGCGCAACCTTGAATCTGCTTTATGGAATCTCTCCCCTGTGTATGTTAGAGTTCTCTCACATTTGTTCGGAGATGTCGGAGAATTGAGCTATGTCCATTCCTTGCTCTCTTTTCCAATTCTGCTGCCTAAACAATCGTTTTATCGCCAGGATGGATTCACTGGCTTCGCGTGAAATATGACAGAGGCCTTCCTAAATGCGCTGTGGTTTATTCTCGCGACTGCGAGCTTTGGGTTGCTCTTCCGCAATTTCGCGAATCGTAGATCGGAACGCTCACGCTGCCCGAGTCGGTTCCAGTGTGTAGTTGCTTTGGGATGTGTTCTAGCAATTCTCTTCCCGGTTATTTCCCTGACAGATGATTTGCACGATATACAGGCTGCGGTGGAAGACCCATCCTCCTCCGGCCTCACCGTGAAGAAGTTTGGAGTTGACCGCCAGTTGACTCCAACTCAAGCTCAACACCATCTGCTTTTTATCGTTTCTTTGTTGCACGTAACAGTTGGCTTGGCCGCTTTTGTCATACCTTCTTCCGGCGGACAGTTCTTTTGTCGTCAGGACTGCCGTTATACACTTTTGGCCGGGCTCCCCCTTCTTCCTGGTCACCCTATTTCCCTAGCGAACTCTGAAAGCACACTTCACCGGAATCGATCTATAAGCGGTACAGAGTGAGGTTAGGGCTCTCGCTTATTCGGCTTCCTTGATGAATTTAGGTGCTCATGCAGGCGAACTGTTCGAATTGCTGGCATTTATAAAAGCTGCCCAGAGGGGGGGACAGTGTCTATTTTCAACTCGCGACTTTCTAAGGATCTTATTTTTTTCGCGTTCGCGGCTCTAATGATTTTGGTTGGAGGCTATGGGATATTGCTCATAATACAAGCATTGGGAGGGAATGGAAGTTCGGAAGGGAACTCCCTGATTTTTGCACTGGGATTAGTCCTGATTATCGTATCCGCATTTTCGCTAAGCATAGGAGTTCTCCATCGAAGGTCAGGTTCTTCCAGGGAAGACAGCAAAAACAGTAAGTGATTGCAAATCTGGGAGACGACCTGCCCATGTCTACCTCATTCGTTTAATGGCAGACGTGCTGCTATAGTTAATCGCTCGTCACGTCGCGAGCGCGATTCGCAATATATTGAAATCGCAAAGGAGTGTGTATGTTTCCTGAAGAATTTATCCAGCCGATGCGCGAAGAACTAACCAGCGTCGGTTTTCGCGAACTGCGGACAGCTGCGGAAGTGGATGCAGCGCTTCAGCAGGAAAAGCGCAGCGTCTTGATCGTAGTGAACTCCATCTGCGGATGCGCCGCTGGCAAGGCCCGTCCGGCAGTCGCGAAGGCGCTCACTCACCGTGTACGTCCGGAAATTCTGGCCACGGTTTTTGCCGGACAGGATCGCGAAGCCACGGAACGAGCGCGAAGTTATTTTAATGGTTATGCGCCGTCTTCGCCCTCCATAGCATTGCTTCGCGATGGCAAGGTGGCATTTATGCTGGAGCGGTCGAACATCGAGGGTCGTGATTCAGCGGCGATCGTCGAGGATCTTACGAACGCTTTTGATCAGTTCTGCTCTTCAGCCGACTCCGTCCGCATAGCAGCTGGATCCTAATAACCACCTAACAATACGACCGGCCATATCCCCGGAAGAAGACTCCTCGGAATATGGCCGGTCTATTAAAATCCAGGCAAAATTACCTAGACTGCTGCAGCAAGATCGAATTTAACGCCCGCCGCGGCCACCGCCGCCATCACCCCCGCCGTCACCGCCGCCCTCACCACCACCATCACCACCGCCACTGCCTCCACCACTACCGCCACTGCCTCCGCCGCCACCGGAGACTGTCAGATTGCTTGCTGCTCCTGAATAAACTTTTCCTACTCCAGTTGCCAGTGTTTTAATTGATGTGATCAACACGAGAGCAATAAGGACCAGCAAAAGGGCATACTCGACCAAGTCCTGCGCTACCTGTTCTTTCCATAGGCGCAATAGTAATTTTTTCACACCAGGCTCCTGAAGCATCCATTTTTTTGGATTGCATCCCCAATCGCAACGATATTCGCACTCAAAGTGCCATTCCAAATAACCTGGCTTGAGGCATCGTAAGTTGCACAAAAACAAATGCATAGCGTAAATGGATCATTGTTGCAAAACGGGAAATTGTAACCATTTAGAGTCACAAGGCTGTGCGGAGTGCGCATATCCAGATACGATTGTTGAGGTTAGCTTCGACGATTTGTCACCGCGGATGCGTAGTGCGGAAACAATCGACTTGGAGAATGCCCTCTTTTAAGTTTTCAGGACCTTCTTCGTTCCTACAATCTTGCTTGCGCAGGATATTGCGGAAGAACGTTTGGCGAACAAGCAGCCGAATCTGTTCGTTTCTTTTTGTGTGCACCGAGACGGGCAAGTTGGCAGGAGGAGTTGTTCATCGGACGTGGCGTTCATCGGAATTAGTCGCTGGCCTTTAGTCTCCGAAACCCATTAGTACCTCGACGATGTCGACGACCCATTGCCGAAGAACAGCACGGCACGCGGCTTGTTCAACATTATGCTCAAACGTTATCCGAACCGCCGCTTGGGCGCGACTACCTTGTTGGCCGGCACCAGCACTCTCTGCGCATTGCGTGATGGCCATGACGGTGAGGTTCTTGAGGAAAGCTTCGAGGACTGGTTTTAAATTCTATCGATTAACCTGCGCGGATCGTGTGCGCCGCACCAGCGTACTAGGCGATCGAGGGGCCATCCACCCAACGCCATTCGCGCTGGGGCGGCTCGCCGGCGGATGGACTACTGATGTGTCGGTTCGGGTGCGTGAGAACTGCCACCCAAAAGCCTGCGGCATTTCCTTTCCTCGCCACTCTTGACCGTTCTTAATGCAACCAGAGACCATTCGGTCTCATCCAAGGACTAGAGTAAGGATAGCCTAGCAAGCGATACTACTGCTGAACTCCAGGAGTACTTACATGCGAAAGGGCGAGCAGACCCGGTTAGAAATCATTCGCAAGGCAGCTCCGATCTTTAATCAGAAAGGGTATGACGGCGCTGCTTTGTCCGACCTCATGAAGGCGACGGGCCTGGAGAAAGGCGGAATCTACAGGCACTTTGAGAGCAAACAAGAACTCGCCGGAGAAGCCTTCGATCACGCTTGGAAGGTCGCACTGGACGCGCGCTTCGAAGGGACGCAGGAAATTCCGAATGCCGTGGATCGGTTGAAGCAAGTCGTCCGGAATTTCCGGGACCGGCGCGCCGGTGTGATACCGGGCGGATGCCCGCTGATGAACACGGCAGTCGATTCCGACGATGGCAATCCTCATCTGCGAACGAAAGCCAGGCAAGCCCTCAGTTTATGGCTGGATCGTCTGCAAGCGATTGCTGAGGAGGGAAGAACGCAAGGGGAGATCCGCTCGGAGGTTGATTCTGCCCAATTGGCCATGCTGATTGTCAGCATGCTGGAAGGAAGCATCATGATTCGTCGTCTGCAGAAAAATGATGGCCCGGTCGATCTCGCCTGCGAGCATCTGGAAGAATACCTCGAAACGAAGGTCCGGGCGAGGCAATCGCGGAACAAAGCAGGAAGGCCACGACCGCGCTAGAAATTTTCTCGCAGCCGGACTTCACAGCGCTGGTTACAGCGAATGATGTACAAGCGGCGCGACTGATCGGATTTCAAGCAATGGATATTCACCATAGTCGGGGCACAATGACGTTGTCATGTCCTGCAATTAGCACTGTCACCTCTGGAACTTAACGAAGACTGCTATTCGTAATTACCTCATCCCTGCTCCTGGCTAAATTTCGCGGCTCCATTCCAAAAAAAATACAGAAAGATGCGACCGATCGGTCCCATTTACATCCAAATGCTTAGTTGGTGTGAATGGAGCCCAGAAACGCCAACTCCCCAATGGCAGCGTGCCCGTGGCGCCCTGAGGGCACAACCAACTGACCGACGGAAGGCGTTTCGACACACGTATTTATTTCGAGGAGTTGCTATGAAAAGCGAACTTAGCTTCGTCTCCACAGATAACTTAGATCACAATCCGCACAAGAGTTCCCAGGCGCGGGAACGCGCTCTAAATGCAGCCATAATCAATGCCAACATCAGCGAAAGTTACGAAGAGTATCTTAAAATTTTCGACGAATTCTACGCTGATGATATCGAGGCAGTCAACGAAACCGGGGAAGAACCGATTCGTGGAAAAGCGGAAGTGCGCTCAATTATTGCCAACTTCCTGGTTCCACTTCACATAATGGCTGAAGTAGGTGGTCTGCTGGTATCTATTCGGCAGACCGCGATTCCGGGTGATGCCGCGGATGAGACGCATTCCGCATGGGTACTCGAAATGGTCGGCGTGTCTGGCAAGTCGTGCACCGTGAGTTGGCGCACACTCCGGCAATGGAATGGATCGCACGTCGTTTACGAGTATCATTATGACCATCAGCAAACCGGTGGTCCCCTGACCTCCGAAGACTTGAGTTTTTATGCCCCTGCATCACCTATCGCGGATCAACGGCCCTCGTGACGTTAAAACCAATGCAATTCATACGTGGTGCCAAATATTGTACGTAAAAAGGAGAAACGGATATGAACGACGCTAAGAATAAGGCGGCTGTAATAACCGATGGCGGGTATGTGATTTTGGGCGCGACTGGGAACACCGGTTCGATCATCGCGGATTTTCTGCTGTTGAAGGGCCAAAAGGTGCGTGTTATAGGGCGCGACGCGAGCCGATTGCGGCGCTTTGTGCGCAAAGGTGCGGAGGCCTTCACGGCCAACGTGATCGATGCGGCTGCGCTTACCAAAGCTTTTAAGGGTGCGCGCGCCGCATACCTGATGTTGCCGCCGATCACTTCCCGCGAGGACCAGGAGCGAGAAAGCGATGCGATCGCAAAAGCTGTGAAGGAGTCGGGCCTGCGCCACGCGGTGTACTTGAGCAGTTACGGCGCGCATGTTCCGCAAGGCACCGGTCCAGTCACGGGGCTGCATTCTTCGGAGCAAAAACTTAATGCTATCGGCGATTTGAACGTTCTGCACCTGCGCGCCGCATATTTCATGGAGAACAATCTGGCGGCGATCGGCATGATTCAGGAGATGGGAATATTTGGACATGCGCTGCTTCCCGCCCTGAAGCTGCCCATGATCGCGACGCGCGATGCCGGCGACTACGCCGCTCAGCGCCTCCTGGACCTGGATTTTACAGGCAAACAAACGCGCGAGCTGCTTGGAGAGCGCGACCTGTCAATGACGGAAGTTACCGCGGTGATTGCGCGCGGCATTGGCAAACCGGATCTGCGTTACGAGCAGTTTTCGTACGATCAGGTGCAGCAGGTGTTAGAGCAAATGGGCATGTCGCCTAAGAAAGCTGCGGTGTACATCGAGATGTTCAGGGCCATCAACACAGGAGTCCTTGCTGCGCAGGAGCCGCGTTCGCCAGAGAACACTTCACCCACTTCGTTTGAAAACTTTGTGCAGGATGTTTTTATGCCTGCGTATCGCGGGAAGGCCGATTTCGCCCGCTGATCGGACAGTCTTTGGTTTTACCGACCCACCACTTTCAACACGTGCCCGTCCTCCGCTGTCGACGTCCGTAAAACGGTGCAATAACCTTCCACCGCGAGACACCCGTTCGAGACATGAGAATAGAAATGAATCAGCGTATTCGCTCCTTGACGCAAAATTTCTTGTATCGTGAGACCGTTCGGTCTCATCTCATCCTGGTAGATCGCGAGGCCACTTCGCGATTCGAGGGTAAGGAGTTTCACCGATGTGGATCGTTCGAGTAGCTCTAAATCGGCCGTATACGTTCATCGTCCTTGCGGTACTCATTTTGGTTCTTAGCCCGGTTATGATCTTGCGCACCCCGACCGATATTTTCCCGAATATCGACATCCCGGTGATCGCCGTGGCATGGCAGTACACCGGAATGAACCCGGAAGAATTAGAAGGTCGTCTGACGAACACGTTTGAACGACTGCTGACAATCGTCGTCGACAACATCGAGCACATCGAATCAACTACGGTAAATGGTCAAGCTATCGTCAAGATTTACCTGCAGCACGGGGCGAGTTTGGACACCGCGAATGCACAAGTGACGTCAGGATCCCAGACCATCCTGCGATTCCTGCCGCCCGGAACCTTGCCTCCGTTGATCATTAACTATAGTGCTTCAACCGTGCCGATTCTGCAGCTGGGGCTTTCCGGAGATGGGCTCTCTGAGCAGCAGTTGAACGACCTTGGTCAAAATTTCCTGAGACCCCAACTGGTGACGGTGCCTGGGGCCGTCATTCCATTCCTTTATGGCGGGAAGCAGCGCCAAGTCATGATTGATTTGAATCCCGGCTTGATGCAGTCGAAAGGTCTGGCACCACAAGACGTTCTCAATGCCGTGCAGCAACAAAATCTCATTTTGCCTTCGGGGACGGCAAAGATGGGTCCATTCGAATATGACGTTCGACTGAACACCAGCACAAGGACTGTCCCTGAA
Organism: uncultured Acidobacteriota bacterium; assembly: GCA_963786215.1. Lineage (GTDB taxonomy): Bacteria > Acidobacteriota > Terriglobia > Acidiferrales > UBA7541 > Palsa-360. The sequence goes on along the minus strand of CAWAYK010000015.1, from coordinate 99,924 downwards.
TTAAACGACCTCCCGGTTAAGGTCGTTGGGAACTCCACGATTTATCTTCGTGACGTAGCGAATGTGCGTGACGCTTTCGCGCCGCAGACCAACATCGTGCGGCAGGATGGCCGCCGCGGCGCCCTCGTGACCGTACTCAAGGCTGGCAATGGTTCGACAATCGACGTTGTGAAAGGCATTCGCGGCCTTCTACCGCGTGTCGCGCAAACCCTGCCTCCGGAATTCAAAATTGTTCCACTGGCCGACCAGTCCATTTTCGTTCGAGGAGCTGTGAACGGCGTCATCCGCGAGACCATCATCGCCGGGTGCCTCACTGGATTGATGATCCTGCTCTTTCTGGGAAGTTGGCGAAGCACGTTGATCATCGCCGTATCCATTCCGCTATCCATCTTGACGTCAGTCATGATCCTCAGCTTTCTCGGAGAAACCATAAATATCATGACCTTGGGAGGGTTGGCGCTTGCGGTCGGCATGCTCGTTGATGATGCCACCGTCGAAATCGAAAACATCAATCGCAACCTGGCCATGGGCAAGGAGACCGTCCAGGCCATTCTCGATGGCGCGCAACAGATTGCCGTGCCCGCCTTGGTATCCACGCTCTGCATCTGCATTGTGTTTTTGCCGATGTTCTTTTTGGGCGGCGTAGCGCGATATCTGTTTGTGCCTCTTGCGGAAGCTGTGGTGTTCGCGATGCTCGCGTCATACTTACTCTCCCGAACGCTCGTTCCCACACTTGCGAAATACTTGCTCAGGCCGGAACAGCAGGAATCTGACGGTTCACGGAATCCTCTCGTGCGGTTTCAGCTGACGTTCGAGCGGCGATTCGAACGCCTTCGGAGTGCCTATCACGCCCTGCTCACATTGCTTGTGCGCAGGCGCGGGTTCTTCGTCCCCACGTTTCTTCTAATCTGCGGCGCGGCGTTTCTCCTGATGCCATGGCTCGGGCAGGACTTCTTTCCGAACACCGACAGCGGTCAATTCATCCTCCATCTTCGCGCCAAAAGCGGCACACGAATTGAAGAGACCGCGAAGCTTTGCGATCTGGTTGAGGGCACAATTCGCCGGGAGATCCCCGGGAGCGAAGTGGACAATATCCTGGACAATATCGGCCTGCCTTACAGCACGGTCAATTTCATGCACAGCACATCGGGCCTTATCGGGGCTGGCGATGCTGATGTCCTGGTCTCGCTAAAGAAACATCACCACGCCACGGATAGTTATGTGCAGCGCCTGCGGGAAACGCTGCCACGTGAATACCCGGGGACGACGTTCTACTTTGTACCCTCGGACATCGTCACTCAGGTATTGAACTTTGGCTTGCCCGCGCCCATCGATATCCAAATCGAGGGCGCTGATATTGAAGGGAATCGCGAAGTCGCAGCCGGAATGCTGCATGAGATCGAACGGATTCCGGGCATCGCCGATGCGCGTATACAGCAAGCGTTTGACTACCCTGAGTTCGACGTAGCCGTGGATCGTACGAAGGCGGCCCAGGGCGGCTACACGGAGCGCGACGTTGCCAACAGCATGTTGAACTCGCTCAGCGGCAGCTTTCAAATTACGCCGATGTTTTTTCTGAATTACAAGAACGGAGTCAGCTACAACCTGGTGACCCAGACTCCGCAATATTCGATCCAATCTCTGGAAGACCTCCAGAACACGCCGCTGAATGCGCCGACCGCCGCTCGCCCTGAAATTCTCGCGGACGTCGCTTCCATCAAACGGGCAAACGAGATGGAAGTTATCAACCACTACAACATTCGCCGTGTAGTCGATATTTACGCCGCCGTGCAAGGCCGCGACTTGGGAGCGGTGGGCCGCCAAGTCACCCGCATCGTGGATGCCAACCGAAAATCGCTGCCTCGTGGCAGCTTCATCACCGTTCGAGGCCAATTGCAAACCATGCGCACTTCCTATCTCGGGTTGCTCGGCGGACTCGTCTTTTCCGTCGTTCTCGTCTATCTACTGATCGTGGTGAACTTTCAGTCCTGGCTCGATCCGTTCATCATCATTACTGCGCTTCCTGCCACGCTTGCCGGCATCATCGCATTCCTGTTCGTCACGCATACAACGCTCAGCGTTCCGGCGTTAATGGGCGCCATTATGTGCATGGGTGTGGGAACGGCCAACAGCATCCTCGTGGTGTCTTTTGCGAAAGAACAGCTCCAGCACAACGGAGATCCGATCGAAGCCGCCATTGAAGCCGGTTTCACAAGGTTTCGACCCGTGCTGATGACAGCACTTGCCATGGTCGTGGGAATGATTCCTATGGCGCTTGGGCTGGGCGAGGGCGGCGAGCAGAATGCGCCGCTCGGGCGCGCCGTCATTGGCGGCCTGTTGTGCGCCACCGTAGCTACCCTGTTTTTCGTCCCGGCAGTCTTCAGTTTGTTGCACGGACGGCGCGATCCTTCGGCAATTCAAGAACAGCCCAAGGTCGAGCCTGAACCAAATCAAGGATGAATTAAGAAAATGCCATGGCATCCAGCGAGGAAAATGTGACGACTACCCGCGAACCAGAAACGATCGAAGCGCACGCCCTTCAAACGAGTCAGGATGGATTTTCACCCCGGCCTAAAATCAACCGTGGAAAAGTGGCTCTAATGGTGGTCGTCCCTCTTGCTGCCATCGTTCTCGTGATTTACTCCGGTATTCATTCGCGAGCAGCTGCCGAATCGCGGCTCAAACAACGAACAGAAGATGCCGCCATTCCCACTGTGTCCGTAGTTTTTCCGCAACGAGCCGCCCCTACGCAGGAAATTGTCCTGCCCGGAAATACGCAGGCATTTAGTGACGCGCCGATCTATGCCCGAACAAATGGCTATCTCAAGCTTTGGCATTTCGACATTGGCGCGCATGTCAAGAAAGGCCAGTTGCTCGCGGAAATTGAAACCCCCGAAATCGATCAGCAGCTACAGCAAGCTCAAGCGGAGCTCGACAGCGCACAAGCAAATCTGGGCATCGCGAAAATCACCGCCGCCCGCTGGCAGGATCTGGTGAGTACGGGCTCGGTGTCCCAACAGGAAACCGATCAGGCGGTCAGCAATCTCAGTGCGGTGAAAGCCGCAGTCGAATCCAGCGCCGCCAACATGCGACGCCTCGAACAACTGCAATCTTTCGAAAAGATCTATGCGCCGTTTGACGGCATCATCACCGCCCGCAATACCGACATTGGGGCGCTCATCGACGCAGGGGCCAACGCGCAACCGAAAGAACTTTTTCACATCACTGCCATTCGCACACTTCGCGTATACGTATCAGTTCCCGAAGTGTACTCCCGTGCGGCGCGCCCCGGTGCGCCAGCCACTTTGACCCTCGATGAATTCCCGGGGCAAACGTTTCATGGCACCCTCGTTCGCAATGCTAACTCCATCGACGTCGCGTCGCGGACGTTGCTTGTCGAAGTCGATGTCGACAATCCCACCGGCCAACTCCTGCCCGGCGCTTACGTCTTTGTGCACCTCAAGCTGCCTGACGAGACACGGTCGGTAACCATTCCATCGAATGCTTTGATCTTCCGCAAGGAAGGCTTGCAGGTCGGACTGGTTCGCAACGGCAAAGCAGAGTTGGTTCCAGTCAAGATCGGCCGCGATTACGGAAACGCCGTGGAAATCGTTTCAGGACTGCAACCAACGGACGCCGTCATCGTCGATCCTTCGGACTCTCTAGTGGCAGGTTTGCCAGTGCGTCAGAGCAACAAGCCAACAGGTGGGGCAGGGCGATGAAGCACTTCTTTGGCGTCAACCGTTTTATCTCCAACGGGACACCCATTCTGACTCTGGTGCTCCTGCTCGCGGGTTGCACGGTTGGCCCTAAATACATCAAGCCTGCCGTTCCAATGACGCAAATGTACAAGGAAGAAGTACCAAGTTCTTTCAAGGGGTCAGATCAGTGGCAGCCCGCGCATCCTGCGGATCAGGTAAGCCACGGAAATTGGTGGGAGATTTTTGGCGACCCGAAACTCAATGAGTTGGAAGAGCAGATTGCCGGCTCCAACCAGAACCTGAAAGTAGCGGAAGCGCGCTTCCGTGAAGCTCGTGCAGCGATCCGTTTTAATCGAGCCTCCCAGTTTCCATCCATCTCCACCGGGCCAAGCGCCAGTTATGTCAAGGCCCCCGACGTTTCACCGAGCTTTCCGTCGAAGGTCCAAGAGTCCAGCACGGGCGATTTCGAGCTGCCCTTTGATCTTTCTTATGAGTTGGATCTTTGGGGCCGCGTGCGCCGCAGCGTCGCTGCCGCGCGAGAAGAAACGCAGGCGACCGCTGCCGACTATGAAACCGCGAAGCTCAGTCTGGAGGCGGAACTCGCCCTGGACTATTTCGAATTGCGCAGCGCTGACGCTCAGGAACAACTTCTCGACGATACGGTACGCGCCTATTCCGACAACGTGCAGCTTACGCTCAATCGCTTCAATCGAGGCGTCGCCCCGAAGGCCGATCTGGCGCAAGCACAAACCCAGTTGGACACCACGCGCGTACAAGAGACAGATGTCACCGTGCAGCGTGCGCAATTCGAGCACGCCATAGCGATTCTGATCGGAAAGCCGCCCGCGGAATTCAGCCTCGCAACAGCGCCGCTCAACTACCAACCTCCGAGCACTCCGATTGGCCTGCCTTCTGAACTATTGCAACGACGCCCGGACATCGCTGCGGCGGAACGCAGAGTGGCGGAAGCCAATCAACAGATTGGAATCGCACGCGCGGCTTACTTTCCTACTGTCTCACTGGGTGCAACCGCGGGATTTGAAAGCACGCATGTCACCAACTTGCTCGATGGGCCGAACGCTTTCTGGGCAGTGGGTCCAGCCCTCGCGGAAACACTGTTCGACGCGGGGCGCCGTCGCGCCACCTCCGAATTGGCACGCGCGAACTACGATGCCGCGGTTGCAACGTATCGTCAGACTTCGCTTACGGCGTTCCAGGAAGTGGAAGACAATGTCGCCGCCTTGCGCATTCTCGAAAACGAAACACAGCAACAACAGCAGGCCGTCGCATCATCGCAGGAATCTCTTCAACTTTTCACGAATCGTTACAAGGGTGGCGTTGACACATACCTCCAGGTCATCACTGCGCAAACGATTGAGCTTGCCAATGAGCGAAACGCAATTGATATCCTGCGGCGGAGGTTGGACGCCAGTGTGCTTTTGGTTAAGGCACTGGGCGGAGGATGGGATGCATCGAATTTGCCGCATTTTTAGAGAGTGCGTTTCGATTCAAATTTTTGTGTCGAGGAATTCCAATGACCGATGAACTGAGATTGTTCTCCGCCGATTACGCTGGTCGCAATCTACTGGCGCACAGCTGGGCGCCGTTTCTAAAAAATCGATAAAGAGATTTGAATGAACCTGGATGTTGTAATGAACCTGGACGTTGTTTTGATTACCGGCCTAGCATCGGAGGTTACGGATCAAACAAGAACGCAAAAGGAGACTGACATGACAAACGACGAATTGTACGTAGCGGTTGCGCTGAACGGATGGAACGGAAACATCGAACGAGCTGACAAAATGTTTTCCGGCCTTAGCGACGAAGAGGTCCTGAAAGAAATTACGCCGGGGAAAAACCGCCTGATCTATATCTGGGGACATCTTACGGCCGTTCACGACGCGATGCTCCCTCTGTTGGGTATTGGGCGTCGGCTTCATCCTGAATTTGATGTCGCGTTCGTTTCTAATCCCGATAAGACGCAGGGCGAAATTCCATCGGTCGAGTTGGTTCGGAAAGCCTGGAGAGAAGTGAACGGAAAATTGATCGAAGGTTTTGCAAGTCTCTCGGCGGCGGACTGGCTGAAGAAGCACGGCGCAGTGTCTGAGGAAGCCTTTGCAAAGGAACCTCATCGTAACCGCCTCGCCATCCTTCTGAGTCGAACCAATCATCTGTCCTATCACCTGGGGCAGGCGGTGCTGCGCGCAAAATAGTTCCACGGGATCGTAATCCTCGACGCGGCGAGCGACCCAATTCGTCGAGCCTCCGCGAAAACATAGCCAAAACTCGGTCACCTGGAATCGACGATGTTCGCTGATCCAAAAGAGGCAATTGCGATTCGCTCATTTTCCCTCGAAAGGGCGGGGGCACGCGTTTTGAGCGGGTGTGAATTTTCTGCGGCTCGGCTCCCGGAGGAAAGAGCAAGCACTGATGTAAAGAAGCGCCACCAGTACAGGGCCCACCAGGTTCATTGCGTGGATTTCAGGCCCTGCATGGATTTGCATTTTTTCTTCTCCTGTTTGTATTCGCCCGTGCGGCAAACAGATTTTGCGGATCCAGAATAACCTCATGTCGCTAGAGTCCGCACGGGCCTACCCTATCTTTATTTTCCATACATTCAGAGAGCTTTCTCAGGAATCCGATAAAAACTTTACCTGCAATTCTTCACCCGTAATTTGCTAAAAGGCGGGAGGCTTTCAGGTGCTGGAGTTCTTTATATTTTCTGATTCGATTCGGATTTATCGACATCAAATGTAGATGCGCGCACACTGAAAACTGAGCAAGACCCGGCACTCGCGATTGTTTCAGTGCGCCAAGGTGCAGTACAGGCCGGGCGAGCATTGGGTGTGGCGTTTTGTGAATGATATGATTATGGATTGAACGGCATGGAGAATAGTGTGGCGAGTTTCTCTAACTCAACCGAACCGCATCGCGTGTTCATAGATCGTTACTTTGAAGAGTTGCTGGGGCGTGGTATCCAGTATTTCTTTCCTTCCAGCGAACTCACACTCGTAGAACGCTCTGAAGAAGGAAAACCTGAATTGCGTTCGCATTTGCAGGAGGGTGGGGCGGATCTGGAGTGGCTCGGCGCGAAGTATTCTCTTGTCAATCAGGGCAGGGACTTTACTGAGCACGAACACAAGCTGGTAAAGAGCATCGGGAAAGTCCTGTCGACGAGATATCAACTGTTGTTCAACGCCGAAGTAGTGGCGCGCAGTTCGGAAACATTCAACGGCTTGCCAGAAGATCATTACATTTCTGGATTTCTCGATCCGTATGTTTTTGCCGGTGCGGCGACGCGAGCCACAGTGGTGGATCGAGTTTCCGAGGCGATCGAGGTGCTGCGAATCAGCGCGCTGAGCACGTACGAAGACCGCAGAATTTCGACGGGGGCGCTGCTGTTCGGATTTCAGCCGGATGCATGCCACGAACTGCCTACGCTGCCCGTGGGAGCCTTGCCCTATTCGAGCGAGTTGACATCGATTCGAAGCTTTCATCGAATCTGCGATGGATTACGCACGGTAGCATTGGTGGATCGCGCGGGGCTTATGGTTGAATTGGTTGACGTCGCGGAGTGGGCGCGGCCGTTCGCCGATTTCGAACTTCCAGTGCCCAGCGCGCGGCGCTATGAGGCGCATAACCGCGCGACGTTGTGCGGTGGTCACGTCTGCATGGTTCTGACTCCGAATGGAGAGATCAAGATTTTCGCGGACGGCGCGCAGGTGTTCAGCTTCCTTGACGGGCGCTGGCATTTGACGGACGCCGTCGAGAAGTATCGAGTCTGGGAAGAATCGCTGGGCAACAAAGAGCTGGCGCACCGGCTGTTTTCGGTTGCGCTTAATCTCGCGGAAGGCCGGCGCGGAGGGTTGTTTGTCATCCTCGATGACCGGCGGAAAGCGCGCGAATTGTTGGGCGATCGCGATCTGCTTCATCAAAAACAAGAGCCGGCAAAGATCGGATCAAAAAATCAGCTTCACTATCTTTTGCGCTGCCAGCGCGTGACAGAGCTTTCTCCGACTGTCCTCGAAACGATTGCGCGCATCGATGGGAGCATCGTGTTAGACCGTGAAGGGAATCTGCTGGCGTTCGGCGCGATTCTCCGCCACAGTCCGGTGGTTGCCATGCCCGACGAAATCGCGGAAGGCAGTCGCACGGCTGCGGCGATTGCGGCCTCGCAGTTTGGAAATATCCTTAAGGTGAGTGAAGACGGGCGGCTTTCATTCTATAGGGACGGGCATTGCGTTTGGACCTATTGAGATACACCAGCTTCCCCAGCCGTTGATATTTGAACCCCTCGCTTCCTTTCAACGATCAGATTCACCATCTACTTGTTTTCCTTTCAGGCGACGTCGTTTTATCTCTGCTCGCAGATTTCGCAGCAAATGCTTTGTGTACACGTCGCTGGCGATGAACTCGGCGCCCTGACTCATGATTTCCGCCAGAACGGCTTCGCCGTCCCGGTCAATGGATGTCACTTCGATCAGTTCGACGATGCATCTCCGCGTGTCCTCTCCTTGATGTGCTTCTCTCCAGCTCGACTTGAGCTCATCCGCCCACTGCCCGACCAACTGTCCTTGCAGAGACCACCTCTGCTCATCGGGCAAATCGGTGATAGTGATTTTCAGCACTACTCGCCTTTGTCTGCTTGCCAGAGTCGGCCAACGAAAGGTATGGCAGTTGAGGAGCCAAAAAGTGCAGTGTTTTCGAACTAATTCCATGTGTTTGCTCCGACAGCTTTTACATTCTTGTGTCGTGCCGCGGAATACACGCGAGACGGATCATCTGGAGACGGAGATTTGGCACTCTTGCCAGAGATCCTTAGCGGTAGTAGATCGAGGGGCTTAAGTGATTCTTGCTGCTGGTGACTCCAGCACGCGCTCTGGTGTATGTTGTTGGTTGGCATACGAAAATCTTGGAGCGACGTTTTGGCCGCTCCAAGACTGAGCCAGTTATGAAATGCCCTCGGTCGAAGATTCCTTGCAATTGAAACATTGAACGTTAGTTACGTTGGCATCACCGGACAGCGATGAGCGAAACGGTTCAAAGAGCACTCGACATGACGCTAAATGGCGATCGGAGTTTTCGCCAAATCGTCGATAACATGCCCGCGTTCGCGTGGTGTGCAAGTCCAGATGGGAAGCTCGAATATCTGAATCAACGCATCGTGGAATACACCGGCGAACGCCAGGAGAACTTGGTGGGTTTTGGATGGGCTACCGTACTCCACTCCGAGGATGTCGAGAGAACAAAAACAGCATGGCTGCATTCGGTCGAAACTGGCAATCCATGTGTTGTAGACCAACGTGTGCGTCGGTTCGATAACGTCTATCGCTGGTTTCGTACTGTTGCTCAGCCATCGCGCGATGACAGTGGTCGCGTGATTCGTTGGTACGGTGTGGCCACTGACATTGAAGACTGGAAGCGTGCTGAGGAATCTCTGCGCGAGAGTGAAGAGCGTTTGAGCCTGATCGTCGATAGCATCCCCGGCCTGGTAGGCACAAGGTCCGCGACAGGCGAACCCGAATTCGTTAATCGCCAGATGCTCGAGTTTTTCGGCCCATCGCTTGAGCGATTGCCAGACTGGACCTCACTTATCCATCCGGATGATCGAGAGCGTGTGGTTAATCTTTGGCGACGCTCGGTTGAAACCGGGCAGTTATATGATGTGGAACATCGAGCTCGACGTGCGGACGGCGAATTCCGCTGGCTCCATTCCCGCGGCCAACCCTTGCGTGACGCCGAGGGCCGCATCATCCGTTGGTCCATCATGCTTACCGATGTTGACGACAGGAAGCGAGCCGAGGAAGCTCTGCGTTCGAGCGAACTTAATTTTCGCGTGATCATCAATAGCATTCCCGGCCTTGTTCATACTTTGACTGCGGCAGGCGAACTCGAATTTGTTAATGAACAAAACCTGGATTATTTCGGCAAGACCCTTGAGGAATTGAGGGGCTGGGCCAGCAACGACGTCTTTCACCCGGACGACCTGCCTCGTGCGATCGAGGCGTGGAAACACACACAAGAAACCGGGCAGCCGGACGAAATTGAATGCCGCCTGCGCCGCGCGGATGGAGTCTATCGCTGGTTCCAGTTACGTTGCCTCCCGCTGCGGGACTCGGAGGGCCGCATCATCCGTTGGATGAGCCTACATACTGATATTGACGAGCGCAAACAGGCGGAAGATCGGTTGCAGTTGCTCCTCGAAGTCACTAACCAGGTTGTCTCAAATTTGCAGCTCCGCGAACTGTTGAGCGCGATCTCGGGAAACATTCGGCGCGTAATGCAATGCGATTGTGCCAGTTTGGCCCTGCCGAATGCGGAAAATAAGCAGCTGCAACTTAACATTCTTGATTTCCCGGAAAGCCAGGGACTTTTCCACGAAGAAGGGGCCTATTTGATCGAAGGATCGCCCTACGGCACAGCATTTCAAACAATGAAGGCCTTGGCCCTGGAGAGCCCGTTCACGGGGTGGGTCGACAATCCCATTGTTCGAAGCCGAATTTCTGAGGGTTTCAAGTCTTTGTGCTTCATACCCCTGATCAGGGGGAGTCGTGCAATTGGGACCTTAAATCTTGGACGCCTCCGAGGCGATGCTTTCTCCGAGGAGGACTTATATTTTCTCGGCCAGCTAGCCAACCAGATCGCCATCGCCGTAGAAAACGCTTTGGAATACGGGCAAATAACGGAGGCCAAGAAGCGGTTGGTGGAGCAAAAGCTTTATTTGGAAGACGAAATCCGGGTGGAGCAGAATTTCGAAGAGATTATTGGAAAAAGTTCGAAGCTGAAAGCTGTGCTCGAGAGCGTTCGAATTGTTGCACCGGTGGATTCGACGGTCCTCATCCAGGGCGAGACAGGTACCGGTAAAGAGATGATCGCTCGCGCTATTCACAATTTGAGCCCTCGCAAGAGTCAGGCGTTTGTGAAGGTGAACTGCGCGGCCATTCCTTCGGGTCTTCTCGAAAGCGAGTTGTTTGGCCATGAGAGGGGCGCATTTACTGGCGCTATAGCCCAAAAGATCGGAAGATTCGAACTAGCGCACAAGGGGACTCTTTTTCTGGATGAAGTGGGCGATATACCGCTCGAATTACAACCGAAGCTCCTTCGAGTGCTCCAGGAACAGGAATTCGAACGATTGGGCAGTACTCGCACACAACGGATCGATGTCCGATTGCTGGCGGCCACGAATGCCAATCTCGGTCAATTGGTCGCGGAAAAAAAGTTTCGTAGTGACCTTTATTATCGCTTGAAGGTATTTCCGATTGAAGTCCCGCCGCTGCGAGAACGTCGTGACGACATTCCGCTTCTCGTGCGCTACTTCGCAAATAAGTACGCTCGCCGGATGGGAAAACAAATCGAGAGCATTCCCAAAGACGCGATGGATGCGCTCTTTCACTATGCATGGCCCGGCAATATCAGGGAATTGCAGAACCTTATGGAGCGAGCCGCCCTACTAACTTCCGGTCCATCGTTAAAAGTGCCGCTGGCTGAAATTCTTGCGAGCTCAGATCTTCACATGCATGGCGATGACAATGTGCTGAAGCAAGCAGAGCGAGAACAAATCGTGCGAGCTCTCCGCGAAAGCAATTGGGTTGTCGGAGGATCTCATGGAGCGGCAGCCCGTCTGGGCCTCAAGAGGACATCGCTCGCCTACAAGATGCAGAGGCTGGGAATCTCTCGTCCGCCGCTGTGACGGGCATCTGGCTCACGGGCCAGATTTCTGTCTTCTGAACCGCCATCCCGAGTACCGCTGTCCAATTATCCCGCTCGTCTAAACGTTCATGCGCCAACAACATCAATTGACTTTGCCGCTGGCCGGAGCTTTGGCCTGGCACGTGCGTTTGAAACATGGACGTGCGCATGTCACCCATAACCGTCCTATTAATTGCAGCGGTTCTCCTATCGCCTTGCACAAACGCACAAACCAGCAACGGAGAGGTATTGAAGCTTGACGAAGCGCTCTCTATTGCGCGTTCCAATAATCGAGCGTTAAAGCAGTCTGGTCTCGAAATCGGCAAACAAACGGAAGCATTGAGCGAGGCGAAGACCCAGTTTTATCCGCGATTCGACGCCACTGTTCTCGCGGCACAGTTGCTTGCGCCGCTCAACTTCACAATCAACACAGGACAGTTCGGCACTTTCCCAGGGACTGGGCCAATCCCGGGATCGAATACTAACCTTCACACGCCCGCCCGTCCCATAGCGATTGCCTCGGTCACCGCGACCCAGCCGCTTACGCAATTATTCCGCATCCACCTATTTGTCCAGGAGCAGCGGCTCAAGATCGATGCCGCGCGATTTTCTTTCGACGAGGATGAGCGGAAGCTAACCGACGAAGTTCGCCAAGTGTACTACGAGGTTTTGCAATCGCAGAGCCAGCACGAATCTCAAGAATCGTCGGTGAAGTATCTGAAAGAACTGCAGCAACTAACGGAACGGCGCTTCGAGCAACAAGCCGCACTTGAGGCTGACAAACTAAGTGTTAAAGCAGAATTAGCCAAGGCTGTCTACCAACTAACCACAATCGAGGATACCCTCGCGGATCGAAAGGAATCCCTTAACCACCTTTTAGGACGCAACCTTCAGACTGAATATTCGGTGGAATCCGTCCCGGCAACACTTCCCGAAGAAGAGGATCTTACTGCAGCCCGCGCGATAGCCCTCGAGCATCGCTCTGAACTAAAGCAAGCGGTAAATCGCGTGAGTCAGGCCAAGTTGGCCACCAAAATCGAAAGGACGCATTACATTCCGGACATCGCCGTGCAAGCGAGTTACTTGAGCCCCGCTAACATCAACTTCCTCCCTCAAAACATAGGTTCTGTTGGAGCGTTGCTTACCTGGGAACCTTGGGATTGGGGAAGGAAGCGTCACAACATTCAACAAGACGTTCTTGCAGAAAAGCAAGCGGCGCTCTCCGTCGAAGAAACGCGTGAGCAGATTCTGCTCGACGTTGACTCACACTTTAGACATCTGCGAGAAGCTCGCGCGCGCTTGGCGGTGATAGAGGCCGAGCGTGATGTTGAGAAGGAAAAATTGCGTAACCAGGAGGAAGTCTATTCGCAGCAATCGGCGCTGCTGAGTGATTTGCTAAAGCAGCAATCTTCCCTGGCCAATACGGAGAACGACTACCGTCAAGCAGTCCTCGAATATTGGAGTGCGCGCGCAGATTTTCAGAAAACACTTGGTGAGGAGTAAAGCTGTGATGTGTTTCATGAAACCGAGGCGAAGCTGGTACAGGCCACCAGTCCTGGCAATCCTATTCGCGGCAGCATTGTTGGGCGGATGTGGCCAAGAATCACGAATACCTGCCCGGCCACCGACACCGGTTCGTCTCGCAACCGTGACAACCGCGCAAACGAGCGGCGAATCCTTGCGCTATTCAGCTTCAATTATTCCCTATACCCAAGTGGACCTCGCGTTTCGTACTTCCGGGTACGTGACGGAAGTGATGCAGGTGCGAGGGGCGGACGGACGGATTCGCGACATTGGAATAGGTGACTACATTGAAAAGGGAACTGTGCTTGCGCAAGTTCGCCTGGAGGATATGAAGAATCAAGTAGCACAGGCGCAAGCCCAACTCGATCAGGCTGTGGCGCAGCACACTCAAGCCGATCAAGACTTCGGGCGTGCGAAAGTTTTATTTTCAACGCAAAGTCTCACCAAACCCGAATTTGACCAGTCGCAACAAAGATTCAATTCCTCGCTGGCTGCGGTGGACAACGCGAAAGCAGTGCTTCGTCAGGCTCAATTGACACTGGGAGATTCCGATCTGAAAGCGCCATTCTCTGGGGTCCTCCTGAATCGTTACATCGAATTGGGGAGTCTTGGTTCGCCGTCGACTGCTGCGTTCACGATTGCTGACATCAGCTCTGTAAAAGCGACGTTTGGCGTGCCCGATTATGCGCTCCCCAGTGTGCGTCTGGGAGAGCAATTGAGCATTGCACTGCAGGACAAACTGACTCCGTTTGTAGGAAAGGTTACAAGTATTTCACCCAGTGCCGATCAACGAAATCGGGTCTTCGCCGTGGAAGTGACCGTCGCTAACCCCCGCGGACATTTAAAGCCCGGCATGATCGCTTCGTTGAGCCTTGGCGAAAATTCTCGTTCATCGGCTCCGTCGGTTCCACTTAGCGCCATCGTTCCATATCCCACGGAAGCTGGCCGGTTTGCGGTGATGGTGGCAGAAGAACGAGCTGGCAAATGGACTGCGGCTCTGCGCGAAGTACAGTTGGGCGCGACTCACGAGAGTTCGATTGCCGTCACGGGAGTGAAACCCGGAGAAAAGGTGATCGCTGTCGGAGCTCAACTATTGAAAGATGGAGAAACCATCGAAGTCATTCCATAGGTAGAAGAGGTTATGGCACATAGAAGCGACCAGGATCGAATCGAAAAAACGCATAACCTACCGAGATTCTTCGTCGAGCAGCCGCAGGTTTCCTGGATCCTTCTCGTCGGCGTCCTCGTTTGGGGTTGGTATGGCTACCATTCCATGCCACAACGAAAAGATCCTGACATTCCGGTGAGGGTGGCGGTGGCCGCATGTTCATGGCCCGGTGCGACCGCGCAGCAAGTCGAGCAATATATTACTCGCCCGATTGAAGACGCAGTCGCAGAAAATAAGACCATTCATCCCGGAACGGCCGCGGACTATGGAATTCGTTCTGTCTCGATTCCTGGTTACGCTTTTGTCTACGTGCAGCTTGCCGAAGAAGTCTCGGATGTAAAGCGGCAATTCAGCGATATCAACCTCAAGGTGAATGCACTGAACAGCCAGCTCCCTTCGGGTGCCGGGCCCATTTCGTTCCAAAGTGATTTTGGAGACACCGCTGCGCTGATGCTAACCATCGCCAGTCCAAAAGCGGATTCAGTCGAGATCGACATCCGCGCACGAGGGATTCAATCGGCTATTCAAACTGCCCGAGCCGCGAAGAAATTCAACAAGCAAGGTAAGCCGGTCACAATCGTCTACTCGTTTCCGCAGTCTCTTTCCTCGAACAAGGCAATACTGGACGCCGGCCAACTTTTCGAGCAGCAGGCCGAACGAGCGGGGATCATACAAGCACCCCAGATAATACAGGGGAACGGATTTATCGCCGTTGATGGTGTCTCTAATAAAGACGACTCGTCGATCCAAACCTTCATCCAGAGTTTCTTTCAGATGCAATTGCAGCGATCTGAATTGCATCCCGACGCTTGGGAACCGATTATCATTCGAGATTCCCAGGAAACTCGCGAGCGATTGGCTAAAGTTGCAGGCGACAAATACAGTTACGCCGAACTCGACGACTTTTCCGATCTGATCGCTCGCACGGTTCAAGGCGCGCCGGAAACTTCCAAGGTTGAAAGGCGAGGAGTGTTGCCGCAGACGGTCTACCTTGAGTACTCGGAAGCTCGATTAGCCGCGTACGGGCTGCAACCAGCGGCGCTTGGAAATGTGCTAAGTGCTCGCAACATCATTGCACCTGGCGGTGCGTTCGAGACTGGACAGCAGCAGATCATCCTCAACCCGTCAGGTCAATTCGAAAATATCAACGCAATAGGTAATGTTGTTGTGTCCGCGTCGTCGACCGGCGCACCGATCTATCTCCGCGACCTGGTCGAAATCAGTCGTGGCTACCAGAGCCCCGCGCAATACTTGAACTACTACACGTGGGAAGACCCTCAGGGGCAATGGCAACGTAGCCGCTCTGTCACGCTTGCAATCTACATGCGAGACCAGCGGCAAATCGCTGCGTTCGGCCAATCCGTTGACGAGAAACTTTCTCAAATCAATAAGATTCTTCCGAGAGATTTGATCATCGCGCATACCTCTGACCAGCCGTTGCAGGTCAAAGAAAACATTCATCTGTTCCTGCGTGCCTTGTATGAAGCGATTGGTCTTGTCGTCATCGTTTCTTTGATCGGGTTTTGGGAATGGCGGCTGGCACTCATCATGGCCCTGGCAATCCCGATCACGCTGGCGATGACATTCGGCGTTTCATACATGTTGGGAATCGACTTACAACAAGTTTCCGTAGCAACTTTGATCATTGCGCTGGGCCTGTTGGTGGATGTGCCCGTCGTGGCCGGCGATGGAATCAAACGCGGTCTTGCCGATGGCCTGCCTCGTGCCACTGCGGCGTGGCTCGGTCCGACCAAGCTGGCGACGGCAATTTTTTTCGCGACGCTCACGAATATCATCGCCTACCTGCCTTTTCTTATGCTCACCGGGAACACGGGGGAGTTTCTTCGGAGCCTTCCCATCGTGATGACTGCAGCGTTGCTCTGCGCGCTGGTTGTCGCAATGACATTCGTCCCGCTGCTGGGCTACTACATCCAGAGGCCGCCAAAAAAGAAAGAACTGACGGTGGAGGAAAAGCGACAGCGAGGTTTTTATGGTTTCTACAACCGCCTGGTGGGCCGCGCGATTCAGCACCGGTGGCTGGTGTTCGCCGGGTCTCTTATTTTCTTGGTGATTGGGGGATATACGGCTTCGCACCTGAAGCAGCAATTCTTTCCGGAAGATGTTCAATACTGGTTTTACCTCGACATTTGGCTGCCGAACGATGTGCCCTTGACCGCAACAAATGACACTGCCTTGAAGGCGGAGCAGGTTGTCCGCCAGGTTGTTGCGGACTCGACAAAAATTATATCGAAGGACGAATCGGGGAAAAACCTTCTCACTTCGATAACGAGTTTCATCGGGGGCGGAGGCCCACGTTTCTGGTTTTCCATTTCTCCTGAGGCTCCCCAGACGAACTATGCGCAAGTGATCGTTCAAGTGAGCGACAAAGAGGCCACCCCGAAACTGATCGGACCTCTTCAAGCCGCATTAAATAAACAGGTGCCGGGAGCATGGATCACCGTGCGGCAATTGCAAACGAATCCCGTGGAAACCCCTGTCGAAATTCTCATTTCGGGTCAAGCGGACACGGATCCTCGAACGGAAATTCAGGATGTACAAACGCTTCGAACCTTAGCGTCACAGGCAATGGATGTTGTTCAACAGGCGCCAGGAATTGCTGTGCTGAGGGATGATTGGGGGCCCGACAGCCCGCAGGTAAAGATTGAGATCGATCCGGATCGCGCGAACCTGGTCGGCATCTCGAACGCTGATGTAGCCAATTCGTCCGCTGCCGCGATCAGCGGAGCGCCAGTTGGAATCTTCAAAGAGGGAAACAAAAATATCCAGATCGTCGCCCGTCTGCGTTCTCAAGAACGTGCGCAATTGTCACAGATCAAGAGTCTTTATGTTTATTCCTCGCAGCAGAACACTAGAGTTCCTCTACTTTCTGTTGCGACCGTGAGGAACATTCTGGAAACGGGACGGATACGACGACGTGAGCATTTTCGCACGATTTCAATATTGTGCTTTCCGGCTCCCGGAGTTCTTGCGTCGGAAGTTCTTGGCCCGATCGAATCCAATCTGAAAGATCTTCAGAACAGGCTTCCTCCCGGATATCAAATGCAAATCGCCGGAGAGAGAGCGAAGCAGGTCGATGGATTCATGAATCTTGCCGTTGTTCTGCTCATCTCTCTCGTCGGCATCTACCTTGCTTTGCTGGTGCAATTCAAGAATGCCGTGAAGCCCTTGCTTGTGTTTGCGGCCGCACCGTACGGAACGATGGGAGCGTTGATCGCTCTGGCGATCATGGGCACGCCCTTCGGGTTCATGGCGTTTCTTGGAGTAGCTAGCCTCATTGGAGTCATCGTCAGTCACGTCATCGTGCTGTTCGACTTCATCGAAGAGATGCACGAAAAGGGCGAGCCGCTGGAGAGTGCTCTTCCAGATGCCGGGATCGAGCGTATTCGGCCCGTGATGATCACAGTGAGCGCAACGATCCTTGCTTTATTTCCCCTGGCACTCGAAGGAGGTCCGCTCTGGAAACCTTTGTGCTATGCCCAGATCGGCGGACTCGCCGTCGCTACTTTCATCACATTGCTCTTGGTGCCAGTTTTCTACTCGATTTTTGTGCTCGACCTGAAATGGATTAAATGGGAGACGACAGAGGACCGACAGCGGGCCGCGGATGCAGAGACAACAACTATGTGACGAATGCTTAGCAAACAGGAGAGAATCCTTATACGCGGGCAGATTTGAGGAACCAATGTCTGTCGCATTGTGAATCGCGGGCCTGAAGATGAGGGAATCCGAATACGACCTTGTGGTGATCGGCAGTGGCCCAGCGGGCCAGAAGGGGGCCATCGCTGCGGCGAAGGCGCGCAAGCGCGTAGCTCTCATCGACCGGACCGTCATGATCGGAGGCGTGTCTGTCCACACGGGAACAATTCCGAGCAAGACGATACGCGAGGCCATATTTCAGCTTACCGGCTCTGCCGTAAAGGCCTTGTATGGCAACGAACATCGAAGCCGAAATGAAATTTCTGTCCAGGATGTTTCCTCGCGCGTCATCTCTATTGTCGCCCGGGAGACTGAGGTCATTCGGGCGCAGCTAAAACGCAACGGAATTGCAATCCATCAGGGCACTGCGCATTTCCTGGATCCTCACACAGTGGAAGTTCATGACGGCAGTGAAGAAATTAGCGTCTGGGGAGCAAAAATCCTCATTGCTTGCGGCACGCGACCCGCTCACAGCCCGGAAATTCCCTTTGACAATCATCGCATCGTGGACACAGACCACCTTGCTGAGTTGGGTGGGCTCCCGAAGGAAATAATCGTCGTAGGCGCCGGCGTCGTGGGCCTCGAATACGCATCCTTCATGGCTGCATTGGGTGCCGATGTTACGGTTATCGATCAGCGGCCAGTCGTTCTGGAGTTCGTAGATAGGCAAATTGTCGAAGCCTTGTCCTATCACTTGCGCCAGCTAGGTGTCACGTTTCGGCTGGCGGAAAAGGTGACACGCGTCGCGATTGATCCGTTGCGTAATCGTGTTTCTGTGGAATTGGAGAGCGGCAAGAAAGTGCAGGGCGACGCCCTCATCTATGCGGTCGGCCGCCAAGCCAATGGTGATCAACTTCACTTGGAACCTTCTGGATTGGCAGCCGATTCACGCGGGCGATTGAGAGTGAATCAGTTTTTTCAGACTGAGGTGCCTCACATCTACGCAGCCGGCGACGTCATCGGATTTCCGGCGCTCGCCAGCACTTCGATGGAACAGGGTCGATTGGCCGCGTGTCATATGTTTGGAATTCCCTTTGAACACATGCCCGAACTTTTTCCGTACGGGATTTACACCATTCCCGAAATCTCCATGATTGGCCAGACTGAGGAAGCCCTAACGGCGAATAAAATCCCCTACGAAGTGGGCGTCGCGAGGTACTCCGAGCTGGCAAAAAGCATGATGCTCGGCGACGAAGCCGGAATGCTTAAGCTGCTTTTTGATCCTCAGACGCACAAGCTTCTTGGCGTGCATGCCTTGGGGCAACGCGCGACCGAAATCATCCACATCGGTCAAGCCGTCCTTTTCTACGGCGGTTCGGTGGAATATTTCCGGGACATGGTCTTCAACTATCCAACGCTTGCCGAAGCCTATAAAGTGGCTGCTTTAGACGGGCTGAACAAGCTGTGACGGATAGTTGGAGCGCGCCCCATTTTTGGTTTTCATTGGTTCTGTCAACTATTGTTGGCGAGCGTAACCTGTTGATGATGGATGCTACCGCGCGGCATTGTTACCAAATAAAACAAGGAAAAGCCAATAAATCGTTGGCTTTTCCAAAATAGTTCTGCGGAAGAAGGGACTCGAACCCCTACGGCCTTTCGGCCACCAGCTCCTAAGGCTGGCGCGTCTGCCAATTCCGCCACTTCCGCTCGGCGCGACAGTATAGCACTTTGGTGGATTCTTGAGGATTGCCGGCTGCTTTCCGTATGGCGTATTGCCGGTGGATTGCGAGGTCAAAATTTTTAACACAAAGGACGCAGATTAAAACCGGAGAAAACCGAGAGAGATAGATTCCTAATCTTTGAGCCGAGCTCCCGCTATGGTTCTCATCTTTTCTCTGTGTCGTCCGTGTTAAATCTTTTGACCTTGGCCTGATGACGCGCCGGTTGCGCAAGCAATACGCAACGCATTCACGGTTCGAAGTTCGGTTCCGGTTCCGGGGGGTGCCGCCTTCTAGTACGAGAAAATCTATGACCACATGGTCCAGTGTGCAATGCTGCGTAATCTCAGGGCAATCCCTAGCCAGATTTTCCCGCCCGCCGAAAAGTAACGGTAAAGCTTGTATGGCGAAGGCGACGGTGATAGCCTTCGCCCAATGGCAGGTAGTACTTCCTTCACCACCTCGAGAGGGGGAGAAATCCTATGGCGTTCTGTAGCAAGTGCGGTACGGAAGTGGGAGCGGGTGCAGGCTTCTGCCCAAAATGCGGAGCGGCACAAACTGGCGCAGCAGCACAATCTGGCGGAGCAGTGGCCGAACCTTTGCCGGCGTCTCAATCGGGCCTGTCCGAAAACGTTGCCGGATTACTGTGTTACGTGTTGGGCTGGGTCACGGGGATTATTTTCTTTCTGATCGACAAACGTCCCTTTGTTCGATTCCACGCGGCGCAATCGATGGTCACGTTCGGCGGCCTGCACGTGTTGAACATTGTGCTCGGAATTATTTTTGGCGCAGGAATGATGTTCCGGGGCGGCTATGGCGCATTCGGAATGGGCGCGGCTTTGTACAGCCTTATAGGGCTGGTTTCCTTTGTTCTATGGATTTTGCTGATGGTGAAGGCCTACCAGCATGAAAAGTTTGAAGTGCCGATCGCGGGCGGGATCGCCAAGAGTTTCAGCGGCACGTAAAATTGCTTTCGCACCATTCATGATCGTTACTTCCGCAAAAAATGGCCGGCGCATTGGACGATAAGTCGTACGGAGCGCCGGCCGCATCGCTTTGCGCCCTTGATATTTTGAATCGATTTTGTGAACGGCGATCGATGCCACCCTGCCAAATTGCATATTTCAGCCTTCGTCGTAATCTGGTAGTGCATCAATTTGCGTTTTGCAGTGTTGCGGCAAAAAAAGCTGCCCGCCCGAAAAGACGGGCGGCCTCTACAAGAGCAACTTCGTTGCACTACGGTTTTGTAGCGCCCTCTCCGTCCCGTTCACGGTGAACGTTCTCGGTGAACCGCGATCTTCGGGACGGAGAGAGCATCTTTGATTGCAAGCACAATCGGTATTCTTGCTTCTCCCTTTTGACCCTTGACAATCGCGCCAGTCCCAGCCATCTTTTAGGGCTTTCACATTGCTTTGATTAGCAGACGGGACCAAGGGGCAGAGTGGCGAATCCGGTAAAAGTTCGACTGTGTTTTCATGACCGATGCTTCGACGGAGCGGCTTCCGCTGCCGTTTTCTACCGCTTTTTTCGCGAATGCTTTCAGCGGGATGCTGAATTTCATTTCTCCGGAATGGCTCATCAGGCGCGCAATCCCTTCCCGGAATCGTTGTTTGACGGCGATGAAAACGCCATCGTCGATTTCAAATACTCAAGCTCGCCGCGCGTTACATGGTGGTTTGATCATCACCAGAGCGCTTTCCTGACTCCCGCGGACGCAGAAAATTTCCGCCAGGACCGCAGCGGCCACAAATTTTATCGCCCGGAATACAAATCCTGCACGAAGCTTTTAGCCGATGTAACCAGTGCGCAATTCGGTTTTGACGTGAAGCCGCTCGCCGAGTTGATTCACTGGGGCGACATCATCGATGGCGCGCAATATGCCACTCCCGAATCCGCTGTCGCTGTCGCCGAACCTGCCACGAAGCTCGCTCTCGTCATCGAGTCCGCGCCAGAAGAGGGCCTGGTCTCCAAAATTATTCCGGACCTGGCCATGCGCCCGCTCGCTGAAATGATTGAGTTGCCGATCATCGCGAAACATCTTGGCCCGCTGCTTGAAAAACATCGCCAGTCGATTGATCTCCTGAAACAACGCATCGAATATCGCGGTGGCGTGCTGTATTTCGATATCACCGATCTGCCCATCGATGGCTACAACAAATTTATTCCGTACATGCTGTACCCCGATGCGCGTTACACCGTGAGCGTGCTTTCATCGCCGTCCCGCGCGAAAATTTCCATTGGCTCAAATCCGTGGAACCCCGACGCCGCTGAAGACAATCTGGCAAGCCTCGCGGAACAATACGGCGGCGGCGGACATCCGCGCGTGGCCGCAATTTCACTCGACCCGAACGATGTGGAGCGCGCCAAACAAGTGGCCAAGGACATCGCCGAAAAATTGCGCGATTAATTTTTTATGGAAAGCATGATAGGCAGTCAGAAATTTTGCCCACTCATGCTAAAATGAAAAGTTCGTGGACCGGTAGCTCAATGGTAGAGCAGCTGACTCTTAATCAGCGGGTTGTAGGTTCGAGTCCTACCCGGTTCACCACTCACTTTTCCACACAATCCAGGCCAATCGACAAATTGACTCAGCCTAAGGCGGAGTGCTACCTTCACAATCGCGCGGAGGGGTGCGTATGGCGGATTCCGTGACTTCCTTGCAGGGCATTCCGGGCGATTTTGAGCTAGACGCCAGGGCGGGAGAACTTCGCAAGAACGGCTCAACGATCCGTTTACCCGAGCAGCTCTTCCGGCTTTTGACACTATTGACGCAACGCTCGGGCGAGGTTGTGACCAGGGAAGAGATTCGAAGCATCTTATGGTCCGATCGCTTCGTCAATTTTGACGATAGTATTAATTCTGCGATCAAAAGACTCCGGCAATACCTGGATGATTCGGCAATAAATCCCAAGCTCATCAAGACATTACCCGGCCGTGGCTACCGCTTTGCCGCCCCAACCGAGCCCATCAAGCCTCTTCATACGGTCGAACCCGACGCTCCCGATGTAAAGGAACCACGATTGGCCGTATTGCCGTTCCGGAATCTTTCTTCCAATCCTGCGGAGGAACACCTTGCGGCCGGCTTGACCGATGCGCTGGTCACCGCAATGGCAAAGATTCCCAAGTTACATGTCATTGCGCGCCGGGGTGGGCAGGGCAACAAGGGACTGGATCATGCCTTGTCCACATCGGACAGGAAGCTGAAAGTGGATGCGCTGTTGCAAGGCGCGGTGCTTCGCAGTGGAAACCGTGTCCGGGTGACGGTCCAGTTGCTCAGCACGGCGACGGAAGAATATTTGTGGGCCGAAAGTTACGATTATTTGTTCCGGGACATTCTGGCCTTTCATTCGGACGTCAGCGGAGCGATTGCCGAACATGTTTCCGAAAAACTTGTCCCTGAATCCCGGCCGCGCGTTTCAGCCAGCTCCCAAACCCGCCATCCCGCGGCCTACCAGGCGTATCTGAAGGGCCATAGCGTATTCAAGAATGTTACGGACGAAGGCCTGTGGAAAGCGCGGCATTATTGGAAGAAAGCAATTCGGGAAGATCCCGATTACGCCAAGGCCTACGCCGGACTGGCGGAGTCCTACAACATGCTGGGGATTACCGGATTGCTGCCCGCGACCAATGCGTTGGCGCTAGCCCGTGAAGCGGCCACGAAAGCACTGGAAATTGACGAGTCGCTCAGTGAAGGGCACACCGCGTTGGCTTTCACACGCATGCTGGAATGGGACTGGGAGGGAGCTGGCAAGGAATTCCGGCGAGCTCTGCAACTGGATCCTAATTTCACGACAGGGAATCCGTGCCATTATGTGGAGTACCTGCTGGCAATTGGCCGCCCCGAAACAGCGGTCGCGGAACTAGAACGCGCGCAGGAAATTCAGCCTCTGTCACTCTTTTTAAGTGTAATTCTTGGTTGGGCATATTACGGAACCGGACAGTACGATAAAGCTATCTGGCAGCACCGCAGAGTAGTCTCCATCGATCCGCACTTCAGCATGGCTCACTGGTGCCTGGGACTTGATTATCTTCAGAAGCGCAGATACAGGGCGGCCATTGACTCGTTCCAAAAAGCCAGGCTCCTCGGCGGTCCGCACAATGCGATATTCGACATTGGATACACCTATGCGGCGATGGGAGATAAGGAACGCGCCCAACAAGCATTGAAAGAATTAAAGCGCACTTTGAAGACCAGCTATACGCCTCCCTATGCTTTTGCGGCCATTCACGCAGGGCTGGGGGAATTTGACGCTGCCTTTGAATGCCTGGACCACGCATGTAAGGCCCATGACGTGGGCCTGATTTGGCTGAATTGGGACCCGCAATTTGACTCGCTGCGCTCTGATCCGCGCTTCGAGGCCATCTTAAAAACGATCGGCCTGAAACCCTCTGCATATGCTGCCGCTGCAGCAGATTAACTGAGAAAGACACTCTCCGAAAAGTTAAACCAATCGACCCATTCGCGCCGCGAAATGTCTGAACATTTGTCTGTCAGATTTGTGTCAGATTAATGTCAGATGCCTTCGGTGGACTCATTCGCTTTATGTGTAAAAAGTTGCGCTATAGTGTCCTCACTGAAAAGGGGATGTGAATCGAAACAGCTTTGCATTTTTGTGTCATTCCGGTGATGCCCTTCGAGTAAGCCGCCTAGGCGCATTCATTGGGTGGGAAGATGTAAAGCCGATCTGCTCGCATATCTCTTTTAAAACAGGTTTTAACGGAAGTTGGAACAGTTTTATTTATTGATCGCGTTTTACTGCACGGCTGCTTTGGGTGAATTGGGTGTTGTTTTTCTTCTTTTCAAAAACAGGTAGTTCACGGGGTGTGTTTTGAATGTCATGTTTTCAACAGAAAACTGGAGGATAACGAAATGGTATCTAGGGTCAATATAGGTAGACTCTTGCGTTTTGTCCTTTGCGCAGTGGTGGTCTTCGCCGCGTTTGGGGCCGAGCGTTTGCACGCGCAAGCAGTTGGAGCAACTCTCGCGGGAACAGTAACGGATCAAACAGGCTCTGTCGTCCCCAAGGCTAACGTCGTCATTCTGAACACGGCGACTGGCGAAACTCGGACTGTCGATACAAACGCAGATGGTCTCTATTCCGCACCTAACCTGCAACCGGGCAATTATTCTGTAACTGTAACGGCAGACGGCTTCTCCAAAGCCGTACAAAACGGCCTCGTCTTGACCGTTGGCGGTTCACAAACTTTGAACGTTTCCTTGCAAGTCGGCCAGACCAGCCAGACCGTCGAAGTTACGGCCGAGGCCCCGACCGTAAACCTGACCAACGCCGAAATCGGCGCTATCACTGATGAGGCGCAAATTAAGGAACTGCCTCTCAACGGCCGTTCATGGAGTGACTTGGCAGTGCTGCAGCCCGGCGTTTACCAGGTCCACACGCAACCATCCATCGTGTCCCGCGACCGTTTCACGCGCGGCTATGGTCTCCAGATGTCGATTTCCGGCTCACGGCCTCAACAGAATAACTACCGCGTAGATGGAATCAGCATCAACGACCCAGGCAACGGCGGACCCGGAAGCGTGCTCGGCACAAACGCCGGCGTGGACGCGATTGCTGAGTTTTCCGTCTTGACCACGGGTTACTCGACAGAATACGGCCGCGCATCGGGCGGCATTATTAACGCCACCACAAAATCCGGAACCAACCAGTTTCACGGCGCGGCATACGAATTCTTGCGCAACAGCGCCATGGACGCCGCCAATTATTGGGACCCCAATCCCAGTGGTACCGTCCTTAAACCCGAATTTCGACGAAATCAGTTTGGCGCTGACGCTGGAGGACCGATCTTTAAGGATAAGACATTTATCTTTGGCGATTATGAAGGTTTGCGCCAGTCGCTCGGTCTCTCGAACAGCAGCCCGATTCCTTCAGCTAGCTTTATTGCTTCGAACGGCGTCGACCCTAGGATTCAAACGTATCTGACAAACTTTTTCCCGATTGGTGGAACTCTCAACGGCAAGCAGGTCTGCCAAATCAAGGTCAGTGGCGGGGATACCGATTCTTGCGTATTTGGGGCGAACCAGGTCAGCAGCGAGAATTACTTTATCATCCGTGGCGACCACAATATTTCGGCTAACGATCGCCTGAGCGTTTCGATGTATAACGACCGAGCGAATACAAACACTCCCGACGAATACAACAATAAGATCGGTAAGACGGCCACGGAAAGCTGGTTCGGAGCAATTTCCGAGACCCACACATTCGGATCGAACCTGGTGAATTCGGCCCGCGTTGGCTTCCATCGCGATTTCCAAGGCGGTCCTGCAGGTGCCACTGCGATCAATCCGAACGTGGCGGATAACACTCTCGGTGCGTTCCCCGGGTTCGACGCGACACAAGTATTCGTCAATGGCAATGCCATGTTCACGGGTGGCTTGACTTCTCTCAATCCACAAAACAACTTTTGGAACACCTATCAGTTTTACGACGATGCGTTTTGGAATAAGGGGAAACACTCCATCAAATTCGGCGTCGCCGTCGAAAGAGATCAACTCAATGTGGTCAGGTCGCCTCGTCCCGGAGGCGTTTTTCAGTTCAATAGCATGGCCAGTTTCCTTGGCGACTGCGGTTGGCAAACGACCGCGACACCACTTTGTCCGATATTTGGGGCCGCTTCAAAAGGACTTCAAAAGGTCAGCACGGATCTTCCCGGGGCGACCAGACCGTCGGAACCCCGGCAGACTATTTTCGGCGTGTATTTCCAGGACGACTGGAAACTCCGGCAGAACTTAACGATTAACCTTGGCTTGCGCTATGAACCGACCACCGTTCCCAGCGATCCTCAGGGCAGGAATGCCACATTGCCAAGCATTTTTGATTCGACCGGCACTCAGCTGCCAATGTGCGGCGCGCAGTTCGCTGGTATCGGGCCGACTACCTGCACCGCTCAGACAAACGGACTGTATAAGAACAACTCCTTGCATGATTTTGATCCCCGGGTTGGTTTCGCGTGGGATCCTCAAAGTAACGGCAAAATGTCGGTTCGCGGCGGTCTTGGTCTCTACGATCAATTGCCTTTGCTTGCCTTCATGGGAAGTACTTCCAACAGCCAGACCTACCCATTCTTGCTCGCAGGGAGCAGCGGTAGTCTCTCCACGGGAGCATTGGGTGCAATAACCTCGTATGGCGCTTGCCCCGCCCCCCCGCCCGCAGGAACACCCTTTCCAGTGGGGACGCAAATGGCCTGTCAAGTTAGCGCGGGAGGAGTCACTGGCAGCCGCTCTGCTTTTGTCGAACAGAACCCGAAGCGTGCCTACGTGATGTCGTGGAACCTCAGCATTGAGCGTCAGCTAATTCCTAACTTGACTCTAATGGTGGGTTACGTTGGATCGCATGGGATTCACGGCACGACACAGGTGGACGATGTCAACATCGTGCTTCCGACCGGCAACTTTGCTACTGGATATTTGTGGCCTTGCGGCCCGCTTGTTCCCGGTGGGGCAAACATCAATGACTGCACTGGACATGGATCCGGCACGACCCTGAATCAGACGGTCGGGCGCTTGCCAGCCACGTTCTTCCGTAACTCTTCAGTTTACCACGGGTTGGAAGTTCAACTCACGAAGCAGATGTCCCATGGCCTCCAAATAACGGGTTCTTTCACCTATCAGAAGTCGCTTGACACGGCTTCCGGCGCGGTTATTTCGGACTCGGTTATCACGGCGATTTCCAGCTTGAACTGGTTCGATCCCCGGCTGACTCGTGGACCCTCTGACTTCAACGATCCCAAGATTGTTTCCATCAACGGACTGTGGAATATTCCAACACCGAAGACGTGGACGGGAGTTGCAGACAAGGTCGCGGGAGGATGGCAGGTAAGCGGCATCTTCTCCGCTTCGTCCGGACAGCCTTTCTCGGCCATACTGTCCGGGGACGCGCTCGGATTGAACAACTCAGATTCATTTGCCTATCCGAACCGGCTTGCTTCGTGCGGCAACAATCTGACGAACCCAGGCAACATTAACAACTACGTCAAGCTCCAGTGCTTCCAGATTCCCGCGCCGGTTTCTGTCGGCGGCACGAACTTCATTCCCCTCGGGAATTCCGGACGCAACATTATGGAAGGTCCGGGACTGGTGGACATGGACTTGTCACTGGAAAAGAATGTTAAGGTTACGCGAATTTCGGACGCGTTCGATCTCAAGTTCCGGTTCGACATCTTTAACATAGCGAATCGCCCCAACTTCAACCCGCCGGTTCAAAACGAATTCCTTTTTGATCCGACGGCATTGGCTACAGGACAAGTTGCTGCTCCTGGTCCGACCGGTGGATGCGTCACTGGCCTCCTAGGGAACAGTGGACCGAGCGGATGCGCATCGCAAGCCGGTGCTCTCAACGGCAATGACCACACCTCAACCACTTCCAGACAGATGCAGGTATCGTTGAAAGTCATCTGGTAAAACTGCACGAAATTCACTCCGCCGCTCCGGTTCATGCCGGGGCGGCGGAGTGGATTAACTTCAATCAAACGTGATACTAAATCGTGCGTGACTTTATTGACTTGGCCTAAGAGAGACCCCATGAAAAGAAATTGGCTTGTCCTCCTCGTGATTGCTGGAATGCTTCTGACGGGTGTGTTAACTAAAGCTCAAAATTTTGGTGAGGTTCTGCGCGTTGACCCTGCTGCGGACGCAATTGTTCCGGCCGACGCTACCGTCGAAAAGGTCGGCGACGGATTTAAATTTCTGGAAGGGCCGGTCTGGGTTCACGCAAAGGGCCAAGGTTATTTGTTGTTCAGTGACATCCCAGCGAATGTGATTCGCAAGTGGGATCCTAAAGACGGATTTTCTGTTTTCCTGGAAAAGAGCGGTTTCAGCGGCACGATCACCCCTGATGTGGGTGGGCAATCCAACAACGGATTCGAAGTGGTGAACCTCATCGGTTCCAATGGAATTACGATCGACAAGCAAGGAAGAATTGTGTTTTGCACGCATGGCGACAGGGAAGTGGTCCGCCTCGAAAAAAATGGCAAGCGCACCGTTCTCGCGAGCCGCTATGAAGGCAAGCGGCTGAACAGTCCCAACGACCTGGTTTTTAAATCGGATGGTTCACTCTATTTTACGGATCCGCCGTCCGGCCTGCGCGATGGCGATAAGAACCCGCGGAAAGAATTGCCCTTTAATGGAGTGTATCGTTTGTCAAAAGGCAAGCTCACGCTGCTGGCCAAGGATTTTGTGCGCCCCAACGGAATCGCATTCTCGCCCGATGAAAAATATCTGTATGTGAATGACACGGTGAGGAAGGTCATCGAGCGCTTCGAGGTGCAGCCCGATGGCGGCGTGACAAACAGAAAAATAATTACCGACATGAACTCCGATACAGCGCCGGGAGCGCCCGACGGGATGAAGGTCGACAAGCAAGGGAACATTTACTGCACTGGGCCGCAAGGATTCTGGATCATGTCGCCCGAAGGAAAGCATCTGGCAACGATCAAGACCAAGGAATTGCCCGCCAATCTGAACTGGGGCGACGCCGATGCCAAAATGCTTTATCTGACTGCCCGCACCGGGCTGTATCGAATTCATCTCAATATTGCGGGCGTGCGCCCGTAGTTGCAATTTTTCAAAATACGAATTTCTTCAGGGAGTGACTTTAAACATGCGAAAGAAAATAGGAATTCTACTTTTGGCTTTCGTCGCGCTGCTTACGGCAGCGCGTTTTTCCGCGCAGACCGGCGGGCAGATTATTCGCCTCGATCCGGCGCTTGACGCGCTCATTTCGCCCGACGCCCACATCGAAAAATTGAAAGATGGCTTTGGTTTTCTCGAAGGACCTGTTTGGGTCCACACGACGAAGCCGGGCTACCTGCTCTTCAGCGATATTCCCGCGAATGTGATCGACAAATGGACACCGGACGGCAAAGTCGCAACCTTCCTCGACAAGAGCGGACTTGCGGGCCCCGATCCGGGAGATATTGGCTATCAATTAAACAACGGGCACAAGGTGGTTACGCTTTACGGCTCGAACGGCATCACTCTTGATAAGCAAGGACGCGTTACTTTCGTGCAGCATGGTGACCATGGCGTCATCCGTTTGGAAAAAGACGGGAAGCGGACAGTGCTCGCGGATCGTTACGAAGGCAAGCGCCTCAACAGCCCGAACGATCTGGTTTATAAGTCTGATGGCGCGCTCTACGTTACAGATCCGCCATTCGGCCTGCGCAAGGGGAACGATGATCCCAAGAAGGAACTTCCTTACAACGGCGTGTATCTCTTCTCTAAGGGAAAACTGCAACTGATCATCAAGGATTTGCAGGCGCCGAACGGCATCGCATTTTCGCCGGACGAAAAATTTCTCTACGTGAACGACTCTGCTACTAAAAAGTATTGGCGCTATGAGGTGCAAGCCGACGACACGGTTGCCAATCCCAAATTATTCATCGATATGTCTTCCAGCAAGGAAGACGGCGTTCCCGACGGAATCAAAGTAGACCAGAAGGGAAATATTTATGGCGCGGGTCCCGGCGGAATTTGGGTCCTCACTCCAGAGGGAAAGCATCTGGGCACGATCAAGCCCATGGAAAATCCTGCCAATCTTGCGTGGGGAGATGAGGACGGGAAGACGTTGTATTTCACAGCCGTCACCGGCCTTTACCGGCTGCACATGAATATTCCCGGAATTCGCCCGTAATTTAGCCTCCGCATTTTAATTATGGATGAGCGAAAGCGCGGTCAGCACGACGAGGAGATTTTCCAATGAAACGTTTTCAAATGGCGGCAATCGCCGCGATCCTGATGTTCTCGCCGCTGGCGTTCGCTCAGACGAAAGCCAACTCCTCCGCCGAGGAAGATCAACTGAAAAAGCTGGATCATGAATGGCTGGACGCTGAAAAAAGGCTAGATGTCGCCTATTGTGAAAAATTTTTCGCGGACAGCTATGTTCTTGTTTTTGCAAACGGGCAGGCGAACACGAAAAAACAGTGGCTCGATGTTCTGCGAGGACCCGACCATCCGACGATCACCTTCCTGGACCCTGAAGATATCGAAGTGCATCTTCATGGCAACGTCGCGATCCTGACCGACCACACGACGCTCAAAGGCCATGACAGCAAGGGCAACAGCATGGACGGCGAGTTTAAGGTTTTTCGCGTGCTGATCAAAAAGAATGGAAGCTGGCAAGCAACCGGCGTGGTGATGAACGCGATAGCCGCGAAAAAATAAGCTGCGTGGAAAGAAAAGATTGGAAATGGGAGGATCGCAATGAAATTCGTATACGGATTGGCGGCTTGTTTTTTGGTTTTGGTCGCGATCGCAACGCTGACGCTGGGCCAGACGCCCAACAAGAGCGGCGAAAGCGAAGCCACCAACGTGGCCGTTATGGATCACATTTGGCTGGATGCCGCGCACAATCGCGACACCGGAACCATGGCCTGGCTGTTTGCCGATGACTTCGTCGAAGTTCACCCCGGTGGAGAAATCGTGGATAAGAAAGAGCAGATCGATCAAATCCAGGATCCCACGCGCAAAATCGAGGAAATCCATCCTGACAATATCGATGTGCGTTACATCTCGTCGGATGTTGCGATGTTACTGGATACCACGACCATTCGAGGGCTGAGCGGCGGCGTGAATTACAACGGAACTTACAAAGTGATTCGCGTGTTCGTGAAGCAGCAGGGTCGCTGGCGTGCAATCGGTGCGGGAATCGCTCCAATCAAGCCCTGATCGCAGTTTTCGGGCGATGGATGTGGAGCGCACTTGGTGGAAAATTATGAAGCGGTTGCGCCATGGGCAATCCACAGTGGCAGGTCCGAAATGAATGGCAGACGAAAAGCAAACTGGTATATGCTTCGGGCCAAGATTTCAGAAATATTTCAGACGGGTCACAATTTAAGACAGGCTATATTTATTCCTCATCCGAAAGTGGAGGTTTTCTAGTGAATCGCAAAATTTATGTTGGCGCGATATTTGTTGCTCTGGTTATCTTGCTGGGTGTTGGATCGATTGTGCTGGAAAAACGTGCCGCGGTTCAAGCCGCGGGCGTGCAGGCGCCTATGTTTGAAGTGGATCCCTTTTGGCCGAAACCTATGCCGAATCACTGGGTGGTCGGCATGACGATCGGCGTCTCCGTCGATGCGGCGGATAACGTGTGGATCATCCATCGTGGCGGCTCGCTGGAAGCGAAGGAATCCTACGGCGACTGGAATCCGCCGGGAGCAGAATGCTGCAAAGTCGCTCCGCCAGTTCTCGAATTCGACAAAGCCGGCAACCTGATCGGACACTGGGGCGGCCCGGGCAAGGGCTATGATTGGCCCAACTCCAACCACGGAATTACGGTCGACTACAAAGGCAACGTCTGGATCGGTGGAAACGGCCGCACGGTGGATCCCAAGCGGCAAGATAACGGTGCGACCGCCGCGCCGGAAGGAAGCCAGGGGCCTGGCGCGTTTGCTGACAATCAAATCCTGAAGTTCACGGGTGACGGAAAATTTCTGATGCAGCTCGGGCATCCGTTCGGGAGCAAGGGCAGCAACGATGTGCAAAATTTGAAGGGGCCGGCAAAAATGTTTGTCGATCCCAAAACAAATGAACTGTACGTGGCCGATGGATATGGTAACAAGCGCGTCATCGTTTTTGACGCGGACACGGGCGCGTACAAGAGGCACTGGGGCGCATACGGACACAAGCCGGACGACACGGATATGGGCAATTACAATCCAGATGCTCCGATCGACCAGCAATTCCGCAGTCCTGTGCACTGCGCGCAACTTTCGAACGATAACCTGCTGTATGTTTGCGACCGCGTGAACGACCGCATTCAAGTGTTCAAACCGGACGGCACATTCGTCAAGGAACAGATCATCGAAAAACGGACGCTCGGAGACGGCTCCGTGTGGGACATCGCATTTTCGAAGGATCCCGAACAGAAATTTATCTATCTCGCGGATGGAGCGAACGAGAAAATCCATATCCTGCTGCGCGACACGCTGCAGGAAGTTACGAATTTCGGTGACGGCGGTCGTCAGCCCGGCCTGTTCTATGCCGTGCACAGCATTGCCACGGATTCCAAGGGCAATATTTATACGACGGAAACTTACCGTGGACAGCGCCTGCAGAAATTCATTTACAAGGGTCTTGGACCTGTATCGAAGCAGGATCAAGGTGCTCTCTGGCCAAAGCAAAAATAACTGGGAAGTTTTGAATAATTAAACGCAGCGCGTGCGGCCCTGAATATATTTGTGGTCGCACGTACTGCGTATACGAATTTATTTGATCTGCTCATTTTGATGGGAGAAAAAATCATATGAAACATTTATCCGCTATTATTTTGTGCGCGCTCGCCCTTCTTCCGCTGCCCACGCGGGCTCAGGAGAAAAGAGCACCGAACACTGGAACGGCCGCTCTGGAAAAAGAACTCTATGCGGTCGAATTGAAATGGATGAAGGCCGAATTCGATAAGCGAAAAACCGGTCCGGACAGCATGGGTGAATTGTGGACAGACGATTTCTTCGACATTCTGCCGGGCGGGCAAGTGGTGAACAAAGAGCAAATGATGGACATGATGGCGAAAACCGATCGCCAGCCGGGGACCGGAGCTTTCCCTGGCGAATTCAAGTTGCGCGCGGTTTATGGAAACGTGGCGCTGGCGAGTGATCACACGATTCTCAAGGGCGTGGATTCGAACGGCAAAATCGTTGTGACTCGTGAAATGGGCGTGCTCCGAATGTTTGTGAAAGAAAACGGCAAGTGGAGAGTGGCTGGCGCGGGACTCGTTCCGATTGTCCCTGAGCCTGCAGCAGCATCGGGGCCAAGTTCCAAGAAGTAGCGGTGGCAACAAGGCCAAATTTTCGATTCGAATAAAGTGAGGAACTGTATGAATCGCAAACTTACTACAGGTTTGGCGTTTACTGGTTTGGCTGTTGCACTTGGAGTTGGATCTGTTGTTCTGGAAAAGAAAGGCCGAGTCGAGGCCGCCGCGGTGCAGGCGCCGATGTTCGAAGTCGATCCGCTGTGGCCGAAGCCGCTGCCAAATCACTGGCTGATGGGCATGACCATCGGAGTTTCGGTCGATGCGCAGGACAACATCTGGATCATCCATCGCCAGGGTTCGCTCGAGCCAGGCGAACTCCACGCCACAACGAATCCACCCGTGGCCATGTGCTGCGCTCGCGGCGCCCCCTGTTCTGGAATTTGATCAGGCGGGCAATCTTGCTTCACCACTGGGGCGGACCGGGCAACGGTTACGATTGGCCGGACTCGAATCACGGAATCACCATCGATTACAAAGGAAACGTCTGGATCGGCGGCAATGGCCGCGGCAAGGCGCGCCGCGAAGGCTGCCCGGCGGCGCACCTGATGAATCCGCAGCATCCGCCACCGCGTCCTACCTGGACAATCAGGTCCTGAAATTTACGCAGGACGGCCAGTTCCTGATGCAAATCGGGAAGCCGCACAGCAGCAAGGGCAGCAACGACGTGGAAAACCTGCGCTTGCCGGCTAAGACGTTCATCGATAAACAGACGAATGAAGTGTACGTCGCCGACGGCTACGGCAATCATCGCGTGATCGTGTTTGACGCGGATACGGGCAAGTACAAGCGGCACTGGGGCGCGTACGGCAACAAACCCGATGACACCGACCTCGGCAACTACAATCCGGATGCGCCACCTCCGCAACAGTTTCGCAACCCGGTGCATTGCGCCGATCTTTCCGTCGATCGACTTGTTGTATGTATGCGATCGCGTGAATGATCGCATCCAGGTGTTCAAACCGGACGGAACTTTCGTCAAGGAAGCGTTTCATCGCGAAGACGCACGCTGGGTTCCGGGTCGGCGTGGGACATCGCGTTCTCAAAAGACCCGCAGCAAAAGTATATCTACCTGGCCGACGGCGAGAACGACCGCATTCACATCCTCTTGCGTGACACTCTCGAAGTGCTGACGACTTTCGGTGAAGGCGGACGGCAGCCGGGCGAATTTTACGGTCCGCACAGCATCGCCACGGACTCGAAGGGCAACATTTACGTGACCGAAACGTATCGCGGCCAACGCGTCCAGAAGTTCGTTTACAAAGGCTTGGGACCGGTCACCAAGGAAGATCAGGGCGTTCTGTGGCCCAAGAGTTCGGGGAAATAATAGTAGTAGGTCAGAGCAGTAGAAAATCTTTTATCCGAAAAAGGGGACTCGTAATGAAAAAGTTGAGCATGATTTTTGTTCTGGCACTGTTGTCTGTTGCGCCCATGGCACACGCTCAGGATACGATGAAAAAGGGCGACAAAGCCTGGACGGATTTGGAAAAACAGCTGGCGGACGTGAACGACTACTGGGTTTGCGCTCACAAATATCACAAGGACCACGCGCAGGATTGCGTCGACTCCAAGAATAAAATTTGGCCCGCCACTTTCTTTGAGATCAGCCGCCAGGGCGAAGTGACGGACAAGCAGGAAATGGTGAAGCGGCAGACGGCCACCGCCACAGCGCATCCGGTTTCGCCGGGCGACGCGGGACCGAATCCGCAGGACTTCAAATTAATGGCTGTGTATGGCAACGTGGCGATGGCGACCGATCACACCGTGTTCAAAGCAGCTGACGCCAGCGGCAAAATCAATGTGACCGACGAGGCCAACGTGTTGCGAATTTTCGTGAAGCTCGACGGCAAGTGGGTTCCGGCTGCCGCTGCGCTGGTTCCGGTAATAAAGTAGAATAGGGAATTCAGCGATTATTTCATTGAGCCTCGAATAGCTTTTGTAGCGCCCGCCCTTCTTTTAGGGCGGGCATTTTTTGCGTGCGCAAATCAAATTGATGCTCTTCGCGACTTATTTTTACCGCAATTGTTTTCGCACGACCCAAGTGCTCATCGCGCGTTGATTCTGGACAACCGTGGTCTTCAGCGGTTCGGCCAATTCTCCTCCCAGCCGTTCTGTGAGCGGGTTGAGCATCGCTTCGTCCACCATATACCGCTCGGCGCCATCGGGCGATCGGAAGCGGCGTCCCTCGACGTGTACGAACTGGCTCTCCATGCCGATTGTCGACGCAACGCGACAGAAGAGAATGCCGCCGGGCTTCAGAACGCGCCACGTGCCCTGCAGCATGGCCTCGAACTGCGCGTCGTCGGCGGCAAGATGTAGCACCGTGTTGCTGATCACAACATCCGCGAAGTCATCGGCGAAAGACATATGTTCGACGGGCTCGACTCGAAAATTCGTCGCCGGAAGCGCGGGCGCGAACTTCTTTGCAGAAGATCGAACGCTCTCCACGGCGTGGATATTCATATCCGCGCCGTAAACTTCATAGCCTTCGCGAAGTAGGTAAATTAAATTTCGGCCGGAGCCGCATCCTGCATCCACAATACGCATTCCCGGAGTGATGCGGCCTTTCAGAATCTGGTCGAAAAGATAAATGTCGATCTGTCCAAATTGTTCCTGAAGTGTGGGCATAAGCGTCCGGTCAGACTATTCTGCAAGCGCATGGGTGTCAAGTTCGAGAGCCGCCAATTGATTTGTCGTTTGCTGATTTACCGGAAGACTTCGGATTCGGTTCCTGTCATAGTTGGGCGCGGTTGAAATATTCGCGCAGGCGCGGTGCCCGAAAAAGTTTTGGTTGAGGCCGCTTCGCCGTAACGAGTCGCGATCGGATTGAAGGGCGAAATCGTCGCATGAGAACGCTTGGGATTGGCCTCGTGGGATACGGAATGATAGGGAAGGTCCACGCGCTTGCCTATCGTGAAATTCCCAACATGTATCCGGGCAAGCTGGCTCCCATCAAACTCGCAGCCGTTTGTACAAGTCACGAACGGTCGGCGCAAAGCGCGGCGCGCGATGGCGGATTTGAAGCCTGGACGACGAGCCTGGAATCGCTCCTTGCCCGCGAAGACGTGGACGTGGTGGATGTTTGCGCGCCCAATTTCGCGCACCATGAAATCCTGCTCGCGGCAGTGCGCGCAGGCAAAAACATTATCGTGGAAAAGCCGCTGGCGCGGAACGCGCTTGAAGCGCAAGAGATTGCCGAGGGAGTTGCAGCCTCTAAAGTTCGCCTCGGGATGGTTTTCAATTATCGTTTTGTGCCAGCATTGATCCTCGCGCACAAAATGATCGCCGATGGCGCGCTCGGCGCCGTCTATCATTTTCAATTCGAGTACCTGCACACCGGCTATCAGAATCCCAATCGCCCAATGAGCTGGAAATTACGGCGCGCGCAATCCGGGGGCGGCGCGCTGGTGGATTTGGGTTCGCACATTATCGATCTTGCGCGCTATCTGCTCGGTGAGTTTGCCGAAGTGAGCGCGACGACGCGAACGTATGTCACCGACCGCCCGGTGTCTGCTAATTCTTCCGAGCGTGAAGCCGTGGACGTGGATGATGCTGCATGGCTGCAAGCCAAAATGGAGAGCGGCGCGCAAGGCACGCGCTTCGCCACCGGCGCCGCGGACGAATTGAACGTAGAAATTTATGGTGAACGCGGCGCGCTGAAATTCAGCCTGGAAGACGCGAACGTGCTGAATTATTTCGATGCGCAAGCGAAGGCCGCGACACAAGGTTGGACACGCATCCAGACCGGTTCGCAGTACGAAGGCGCGGCCGTGCCGCCGCCGCGCAGCATTCTCGGCTGGAATCGAACGCACACCGAAAACATTTATCAATTTTTGCGTTCACTCTCGCGCGACCAGCCGTTCACGCCTGACGTGACCGACGGCTTGCGCGTCCAGCAAATTATGGACATGGTCTATCAGCAATTCACGGCAAATAATCGAACACCATGAGATGTGCTTCTTCCACAATCAGGTTCGAGAGAATCGGTCTTTCGACACCGTGCGGGTCATTCAATTCCTTACGAAGATCGGCTTCCAAGTCCTTTGTCCCATTCGGCGGAGTGAGAACGTAGTGCCTCGGAACAGCCGAGTAGAACCGCTTCAGCTCCGGCACCCATAGACCGGTTTTAGATATTGCTCCTGTAGGAACTTTTCCGAGAAGCTGAAAATGGTCAGGATCTATTTCCTTAAACACAGCAACGGTACCGGTTGTTCCCGTGAAATAAATGCGCCTGGAAGTCTCGTCATATTGCACAACATCTGCACCGCCCACGCTGTCGAGCGCTTGAACCACTTTTCCTGTCTCCGTATCCATGACGGTTAATTTCCCCGGCTCGTATTGGTGCCCGCCTCCCATTTCAGCAGTGTGGGGTTTGATCCTGCTGCCAACAAATAGCCGATGATGCTCTTCGTCCACTCCGGCGGCATGCGGGACTGGGCCGCCGACAATGGCCCACTGTGCAACCACAGCGCGCTTTTCGAGATCAACCACCGCAACGTGGCTTTCGCCTTCCACGACATCTCCCATTGCCACATACAATCTTCTTCCTGAAGGTTCGATGGTAATACCCGCAGGATCACTACCCGGGAGTTTAATGCTGCCCACTAATTTGGCCGTTTTGGTGTCGACTATTTCGATTGAAGCGCCAGTCGCTGCGTGGTCCCCGCCCCCACCAGTGTCTACAGCTTTCGATTCATCTTTAAATGCTTCAATGCCGGCGTACAACAAATGAGTGGCGGGATCGTAAGCGGCGTTATCGGTTTCTTTCTTCGTGTCACCATACCCGGACAATTGAACGGTTTTAATCACTTCATAAGTAACTCCACTGATGGCCGCGACCGTGTTATCGGTCAGCGTTACCCAGATTTCGTTGGTGTCAGGGAGATAGAATGGTTTTTTAGGCATCGCCGAGAGTCCCTTAGTAACGTGGATCACCTTGCCTGCGCGCAGATCCACCACAACAAGACTTTTTATCACCTCGCCGCAAATAAAAAGCCGCTGGCCCTTGGCATCTACCGTGAGGCGGTCCATGTAGCCTTCGGTGGGCAACGGAATCGTTTGAACCAGGCCTAAAACTCCTGACATGGTCTGCATGGGAACGCTTTGGCTCCGCCCGTTTGGAACCAGCGCGGTGCACAAAGCGAAAATAATCGCGAAGTAAGTTTTCATCTGGCCCTCTTCCTTTTGAAATTTTCGATTTCTCTTTTACGAGTATCGTGGTTTTGCCGCACGTTTGCAGCTTGCTCGCAACCCGGATTGAGGCTCCACTCCGAAATGGGGCTTCTCTATCCCGCATCATACGACACTCATACAGCCTGTACAACGAACCCGTACCGGCGAATGACCAGGCGTTAAGTGTCTTGGTTCTAACCGATGAGGCTTCCGCGTCCAGCAAATTATGGACAGGGCGTATCAAACTGCAGCACACCAGCCTGCATGCAAGCCATGATTCGTTCTCGCTCTTTAGCCGCGCACGAGAAGAAATTGCTCTCAAGTCCCAAGTTTTGCAATTGAGGAGTTCATCCAAGAACAGATCAGAAGAGATTCTTTTCTTATTCCAACTCCAAATGCTTGATCGAGCCTTTGGTTGGGTATTCTGAAAGAAGTGGCGTTACGGTATTGCCGTAACGCCACACTCACCGTTCAAGTTTTTGATCTTTACTGCGCTTTGCCGCCGGCGCTAAGCAGCATTTGCGTGCCGCTGTCCAGGTGCACGTTTTTTGTCGAGGAAACGATCATCGATCCTTGGGTTGCGTTCGAAGCCGCCGAGTTGATTGAAAGTCCATTCATGCCAAAGACGCCAACACTATTCGAAGTTAGATTGCCCTCGGAAGACAATCCGCCAACGGCCCCGGCAGAATGTGTGGCTGTGTTCAGGGTGCCCCCCGCATTTACAGGAACAGAACTGGCCGTATTCACAACGCTGCCTGCTGCTGCGCCCGTTGTAGAGGTCGCGCCAGACAGCAATCCTCCACCGCTTCTCGCAGACCCCGACACGGCGCCCATCCCGCTTCCCGTGGCCATCATATCGTCCGCACCCGCAGCGGTTGCTGTGGAGGATTGCGCCACAGCCAGCGCCTGAATCGTGGCATTGAATGGAACCTCGTCGCCGTTTTTCAACACCGCGTGGTCAAATACGATTCCGAGTTGTGATTGGGTTTGCCCGCTCGCTCGCGCCTGTGTTTGTGTGACGTGTCCGACCAAACGACTACCCTTTTTCAGTACGACTTTGCCGTCCTGTTTTACATCTTGAGTGGTGCGCGCTTCCACGCGGTCACCGGGCTTGTTTTTTTTCGCATCGAGCGAACTTGTCAGGGCCGCATCGATCTTCGTTCCGTCGGAAATATCAGCGGACTTCTTGCCCTCATTCGCGGGCGCAGAGGCGCTTGCCATGGCGGAGCCTGATCCGTTGGCCGCTGCTCGCGCACTGGAATTATTAGTTTGTACCGAAGCTTGCGACTGCGCGGATGCGCCGCCTTGCGTCGATACCGAATTTTGGGCGGCGGCAGTCCATGACGCTAGCATCCCAACTACAAGGACAAGAAAGATCCGTTTCATAAGAAAATGCCTCCTAGAGTTGTGTCGTGCGGTAAGGCTGAGTCGAGCCACTTTGTCTTATTATGCGATGGAGCAAAATAATTACTGGCAACTGCCATACCAAACAAGTAGGTCTGTGTTATCAATGAAATAGACCTCAAGAACCAAAGCGTAGGGGCTCCGGCCTGTGTAAGAATTATCCGGATTTGAATATTCCGGATAGGAAAAAGTTTGCCCTCTCATTGAATAGTGATGGCCGCGAATTCTCTCCACCTGATGCGAAATGGCGGCGCGATCTTCTTATCGTGGAGCCACATTCCGATGCCACCGTTTCGCAGGACTGTCTTCTATTCGTTGGCGGAAGCGTCTGCTCAGAAAAATTCAAGCTAAGAGGAAGCTTCTAAATTCTAATTCATAACGAAGACGACGCGTGAATCGCCGCTGGCCTTGTTCCAGATTTCTTCGACCTCGGACAAGGGAACGACTCTGGTTTCGATTTTCAGTTTGGCTGGTACGGCAGCTTGCAGCACGCCGCGAATTGCGCCAATCAAATGTTTGCGCGGGATGCTTCCGATGCCGCTGCCCATCAAGGTGAGCGCGGACGAGCGCAACGCGGCGCTTGGCAAAACAATATTGCCGCCGCTGACGGCTCCGATCTGCACGAAGCGGATGGGCACTGCTTCTTTACCTGCTTTTGCCGCAGCCACAATCAGGGTTTCGGCGCTTTGTCCCCAGAGGTAATCGAGGACTACATCAACGCCTTCGCCGCCAAACTGCTCCATGAACGCTGTCTCCAACTCCTTTGGTGATTGAGAAAGAGAAATCGTCGCGTCAGCGCCGATGTGCATCAGTTGTTCCAGAGTTTCCAGATTGCGGCCAGTTGCGACAACTCTTTTCGCTCCCAGGAATTTCGCGATTTGCACTGCGAGGCGTCCTGAAGTTCCCGTAGCTCCGTTGACCAGCACGTTCTCTCCAGCCACCAGATGCGCCCGCTCCTTGAGCGCGGCCCACGAAGACATTCCCGGAATTGCGATGGCGGCAGCGGTTACGTCGTCCAAGTCGTCCGGTAACGGAATGCACTGATTCGTTCTCATCGCGACTTTTTCGGCCATGCCGCCAAACGGCTCTGCAGGCATCACGAAATAAACTCGGTGGCCATTCTGCGTTCGTCCAACGCCGTCGATGCCGACGACGGCGGGAAGACTGCCCGGCGCAGTGTGGTGCGAGCCAGAAGCGCGGCTTTTCGTGACCTGGGTTAATGCGGCCGTGGTGACGTCAATCAATTCTTCGTCCGCTTGCGGCACGGGATCGTCAAAGTTCGCAAACACTGGAGTGCTTCCCGGCTTGGTGATGACGGCGGCTTTCATTTGATTTCCTCTTTTCCTAGTCGAACTGCGTCGCTGAAAGAAGATGGCCCGCTTTGTGATTGCTTGTTAGTCTAATACGTTTGCGACACCCAATTAATTTCGCTTGTTAACAATCGCGAAGGGAAGTGCCCGCTGCGCATCAGGATGGAATTACCCGTGAGTATTACTCCAACAGCTGGCGCGAAGATATTGTCTTTGTCCGATTAGCAGACTGATTGCACGATGCATTACGATGTGAGAGAGGAGACCAGAACAGCGTGAGTTTGAAATTGCCACCCGGTAGCTTTGGGGCCTATTTATTCGATTGTGACGGCACGATTGTCGATTCGATGCCTCTTCACTACATAGCCTGGAAAGAGGCGCTTGCGGAATGGAATTGCACGTTTGACGAGCAACTTTTTTATACCTGGGGCGGCATTCCGACCAGGGAGATCGTTTGCTTGCTTAACAAACAGCAGGGTTTGAGCATGCCACCAGATTTAGTGGCCACGCGGAAGGACAATCTTTATTCCGAGCGCTTCTCTCAGCTGAAGCCCATTCCCGAGGTCTTGGAGCATATTAAGAATCAGTACGGAAAAATTCCATTCGCGGTGGTCTCCGGAGGAACTCGCGATTCCGTATCGGCTTCGCTAGCCTCCGTCAAGCTCCTCGATAAGTTTGACGTGCTGGTTTGCGCTGGCGACTACAAGAAAGCCAAACCGGACCCCGAAGGTTACCTGCTTGCGGCCGAGAAACTCGGTGTCTCGCGCGAAAACTGTCTGGTATTTGAAGATACAGACATGGGAATCCAGGCAGCCGACGCTGCGGGCATGTCGTCCGTGAAAATTCCTCCGCCCTGGGAAAGAGCCGCCGCTGAGCCCCTGAAGTGAACAGTCAATTCATCGAAAATTGGGTTTACCCTCCCAACTGAATGACAACAATGCATCGCGATCCTGCACTTTTATGATGTTTATCATTCCGGGTACAGGAAAAGAATCGCTTTGTACCATAAATGTTAATACAATATTTCCCGTATTTTCTTCGCGCGCCGTCCTCCGTAAAATTAGTGAGAATCATTTATAAACGTAGGATTTCCTGCGGTCATCGCGGGAGATTGGATGGCAGCGTGGGTATTCTACTGTCAAGTATGCGGCGTCGAGATAATCCAAAATAGAATTGAAGAACGCGCCACTCGCTCCGGTTCGGCTTAATTTTGAATTCCCATCCTGTGGCCTGACGCTCGATTGTGCAAATTGCAGAGACGCATCCGTTTAAGAACGGTCCCGAATCGTCTTTCGAGATTCCTGGGACGGAAACCACATATGCATCCAAAACGCGCGTTAGATCGTGTTGCAAAAATTTCAGGAAGGCTAATGGCGGACGTGCTTTCCGATGGCACAGTGAACATCGTATTTCTCGCCATCATGGGAGCCGGCAACGCATCTCCGGTTAAGGCAAAGAACCTGGCTGCGGCAGAAAAGGTTTTCATGACCTGCGGACTAACCGCGGAACTCGCCGCAGCGATGCGCGAAGAGCTGACTCGCAATAACTTTGTCAGCGTTGAAACAAGCGTTAACGAAGAGGTTGCGAGTAAATTCGAGTACAGATTCCCCTACAACTAGGTGAGTGCGGATGTGAACTGTTACGGCGCATGATTCAAATGTGAAAACGTCATCGAAAATATAGACATCTACAAAATCGTTCAGTCTGCTGAACGGTAACTCAAAGGGAAAGGCGAGTTTCTATGGGCAGCCAGATTCCACAAAATTCAGAGAGCTTTGAAAGGCAAACCAGTCACAGCCTCCCCTTTGAACGTCGAGCAAATCCGCGTTATCGTTTGTCCGCTCCTCCCGAAGCTGAGATTTTGCCACCTGACAATGGCAATCCAATCAAAGTAAATCTGGTTGATGTCAGCCGTGGAGGCTGTTTCGTGGAAACGGACCACGAATTACCTTTGGAGACTGAGGTAACCTTAACTCTAATGAAGGGCGGCGACCGCATGCGGGCCTTGGCGCGAGTCGTACGAGTTGGTCCTGGCAAGGGCCTGGCATTGGAGTTTACCTCCATGGAAAGAGTGGAATTTCAGCTTCTGGATAGCTGGCTATCACGATTTCTCATGGCAACATGGGCAGCGGCAAATCGCAGAAAAGCACAGCGAGTCGCCATGCAAATCAAGGTGAATGTTTCCGGATATAACAGCGAAGGAGAGCGATTTGGCGAAGAAACGAAGACAATCACAATCAGCACTTTTGGGTGCCTGATATTGCTACGCAACCCTGTCAAGAAGGGGCAAAGACTTGTACTTTCCAACACGCAAACCAAAAAGACCGTGGAGTGCCTTGTCGCATATCAGGAAGGAAAGGGTGCGGCATCGAATATTGGACTCGCTTTTACCGTTCCTAATCAGTCGTTTTGGCCGGTAGATTTTCCGCCCGCCGACTGGACTCCCCGCCATCCGGACGCAAAATAATTTGATTTAAGGTTCGCGACATGTAGGTGGTTCACAGGCTCACCGAAGCTGACGATTAATTTTGGGAAGGCTTCCAATTCGAAGATTGATGGCTCTGTTGACATGCCTTTTTGCTGCGATGAGCCCGCTTATCTGAACTTGCCTAGCGAACCCAATTCAACTCGTATTGCTTGCGGCCTCCTGGCTATAATCAGCCGTTCAATTAAGGAGGGACGATGCGTATTTTAACCGCGTTGCTCATCTGCCTCGGAATGACGATCTGCGGTCTGTCCTCTTTCGCTCAGACCTCCACGAGCGCGCCCAGCGCGCCCGCCTCGAAGGCCAATACGGCAAGCGAAAAACCAAGCGCGCCTGAATTCGAGTACCTTGGCAGGCTGAGTGCCGAAACCGGCGCCCGCACAGTTGTCGAAAACGGGCCGCAAGGGACGCGCACAATCGTGCAGATCGTCGGCGGCCGTTTCGAAGGCCCGCGCGTTAAGGCGACAGTACAGACGCCCTCCGGGGACTGGATCACCAACCGGCCAGACGGCAGCTACCGGCTCGATGTTCGCCTCACACTCAAAACGGATGACGGGGCATTCATCCTGGTGACCTACAATGGCATCGGCCACACCACACCCGCAGGCGCATCACTGCGCGCCGCGCCCCTCTTCGAGACCGGCGATTCGCGCTACGCATGGCTTGCACGATTGCAGGCGGTCGCGATCGGCGAGCGCGTTGGTACCACGCTGACATACGACATCTACGCGCTAAAGTAGCGCGCGAGGCTAGTGTAGCGCCATAGAAGATCGGCCGACCCGGGTCGTAAACGATTCGCAGCCATTACGACACCCCCACGCTTTCTTGGATTCCCATTCCTGCGACCTTATTCTTTCGAGCTAAGATGGCCATTGAGCGGTGCATCGACTCAATTCCCGTATCCCGATAATCCCCATTCCTCCAGCCTTCTCCGGACTAAGAACGACTCACTTCCGG
This sequence comes from uncultured Acidobacteriota bacterium, assembly GCA_963786215.1. GTDB lineage: Bacteria > Acidobacteriota > Terriglobia > Acidiferrales > UBA7541 > Palsa-360. Next base: position 55,373 of record CAWAYK010000015.1, on the reverse strand, counting down.
TTGAGTCATCACTCGGGGGTCTGGCGGCCTGCGAAGTCAGCTTGACGTAGTGACATAATGATGTCATAATGTCATGCATGATAGGGAACAGTTCAGCACCGCTTTATGCTCGAGTCGAGGATGTGCTTGCCTCAGACATTGCCAACGGCACTCTCCCGCCCGGCACCCGTCTGCCAGCCGAGCAGAGTTTGATTGAACGCTTCGCTGTGAGCCGCACGACAATTCGCCAGGCTATTCAGAATCTGATCAGGCGAGGGTTGATTGAGATTCGGCGCGGTACGGGCACTTTTGTCGCACAACCCAAAATCTCACAAGAACTCACCGAGCTGACCGGTTTTGTGGAAGATATGCAGGCGCTGGGCCGTCATGCTTCTGCTCGGCTGATCGATCAGCAAGTTGTCCCGGCCAATGAAAGCGTTGCGCGGCAGCTTGCGCTCGCTGAGGGCACTCTTGTCGTTCGGATCCAACGAGTACGTCTGGCGGATCAGATTCCGTTGTCGTTCGACGAAACCTATTTGCCGCGGGAAATCGGCGAGAAAATCGTCGAAAACGATCTGGAAGTTGAGCCCATTTTTTCCTTGCTCGAAAAAAAGTACAACATGCCATTGGTGGAAGCGGAATACCGGCTCGAAGCCGTGTCGGCGGATGCCGCAGTGGCTCGGGCACTCGGTATCAGTATTGGCAGTCCCATTTTCCTGGTCGAGAGGACTTCTTATATTGCGGGTCAGCAACCAATTGATCACGAGAAGCTCTATTACCGAGGCGATCAGATCCGGTTCGTGACTCGACTGTCACGACGCACAACAGCGGAGTCGCGAAGTGGAGATACTTGAGATGGACGGCGGATTCGCGCTATGGCTGTTTGCCGTATCACTGGGTGCCAGCGCGCTGGGTGGGATGCTTGGTATGGCCGGCGGGGTTTTCATTGTGCCTGTCCTGGCGATTTTCGGTCACGTCGACATTCACGTAGCGATCGCCGCCAGCATCGTGTCCGTAATCGCCTGCTCGTGCGGCAGCGCCGCATCTTTTCTTCGGGGGCGCCTCACTAATATCCGACTCGCCATCACACTGGAAACTGCTACGACGCTTGGCGCAATGAGTGGAGTATTTCTATTCGGTGTTATCCCAACGTCGTATCTCTTTTTTCTTTTCGCTGCGATCTTATTGCTATCCGCGCAGCAGATGATGGCCCGCCGCGGCGATCTCCCTGGCGCGTCTTCGGTAGGCGACACTGAGCGCTGGGCCGCTACGCTGCGCCTGAATTCGAGCTATCCAGAGCCTACGCTCGGACGGGACATCGCCTATCAAGTACAGCGCTTGCCAATTGGCATGATGCTGATGTTCGGCGCGGGGCTCATTTCAGCGCTCTTAGGCATCGGCAGTGGTGTCCTAAAAATTCCGGCAATGGACACCGCTCTACGTCTGCCCATCAAGGTTTCGTCAGCCACGTCCAACTTCATGATTGGCGTAACCGCCGCCGCGAGTGCCGGTGTTTATTTCATGCGCGGTGACATCGTTACGGCCGTTGCCGCGCCCGTTGCGCTTGGTTCCGTAGTAGGCGCGGTACTCGGCGCGCGGATTCTAATACGCGCATCGAATGCCGGTATCCGTCTGCTCTTCGTCGTCATACTCGTCGCGCTCGCCGCAGAGATGCTCCTGCAAGCTTCCGGTATCCACTTCTTAAAGGGTTCGCTATGAATCGCGCCACGCCGAGAAGTGCTCCGTTGGAACAGCTGTTGGCAGGCACGCTGCAATACGGTACTTGGTTGGCATCCGCAACCATTGGTCTCGGACTAACACTGGCGTTAATCGGCCCACGTTTTAGCGCTGCCAGGCTGACGATCCTGCGCGATATACGCATCGCAACTATTGGGATCGCGCTGCTCATCCTGCTGCCAGTCGTCCGCGTGATCGTGATGCTTTTTGTCTTCCTTCGAGAGCGCGACTATCACTTGAGCGCCATCGCGCTGATGGTACTCACAATTATTCTGCTGGGATTCGCTGTGGGTTTGGCGGGAAGCAAGCACCGCGATACTCCCAACTCTTCCGATTCACGTGTGTGGAGAAACTCTTCCGCCTCACACATTGCGAGCTATATCGCCAAAGTCAAACTGCCTCCTGACGGCGGCGCCAACAGATTTTTCCCCGGCCAAATTAAGGAGAAGTGAACATGAATACAATTATTAGTCCTATAGCTAATGCCAAGGAGTTTTTGCGGGACATTGCGGTCGACTTGCCAGGGCGACTTCCGATTGCTCGCTGGGCCCCGATTCCGCTGCGCCTGATCGTTGGATACGGATTCATGGAGCATGGTTTCGCCAAGCTCTCCAAAGGCCCCGACGCATTCGCCGCTATCCTCCACGCGCTAGCGGTACCTGCGCCCCATTTTATGGCGTGGGTCACCATACTGACCGAGCTGTTCGGCGGATTGGCAATACTTCTGGGCGGCTTCGTATCCCTGATCAGTTTGCCGATGGCCGCGCTTCTGTTCGTGGCTATTTTTACTGTGCATTTGCCCTACGGGTTCAGTTCGATCAAGCTCATGGCCGTGACGGCTAGCGGCGCGCAGTTTGGACCGCCGGGCTATGAGTGTGACCTCCTGTACCTCGTCTGCCTCTTGGCGCTGGTCATGGGCGGTTCTGGACCGCTGGCAATAGATGGCCTCCTCAAAAAGTGGAGGAAGGCCGGGCGCTCTTAGACTTATCACGCAATCCAAGCTCAGTGCAGCCCGGCGGCGAATTCGGCACTAAGCTGTACTCTATCGCCTCCAACCAACAACTCGCGCACAACACGCGCTGAACGGAGTCTCCTAGCCCTTGGATAGTCGGCAAACCGGAAGTTATCTTCGAGGATAGTTGCTCTACGGCGAGTCGGTAAGCAGCCTGTCGTTGATCGGTCAATTCTTTTTGTGTCATGCCAGTTCATTGAAACCGCCCTATTTATGATTGTGGTTATTTCTGACAAACAATGTAGAGCATCCCGGTTTTCGGACTACTCTTGAACTCCTCCCCCAGGACACAAAGCTTCTGTTGGTCGGTTTCTGTTCGGGTGCCGATTCTGACGATTTTGAATCGATGATGAAGTAACAAATTCACGGCGTCTTGAAAGCAGTACCAGTACACATGGGGTGGACGATCCAAAATTGCGAAAATGTTGAATCGATTCCCAATCCACAGCCAAGGCATATATTGCGCAGATCGCCGCTTACGCGATAGAGTTCGTAGAAACTTAAGATAGCCAATTACTGCTCGATAAAACACCGATTCCAAGCGGGATTCATAGCACAGGAATGAAAACACCGCCAACCCATTTGGTTTCAGGATACGGTATGCTTCTGCAACCGCGTCCCGCCTCCCCTCCGAGTCGGTGATAAAACAAAGCACCTGCTGGAGATAGATCAACTGATCAAAAGAGTTGTCCGAATAGCTGAGTTTTCTTGCATCCTGCACGGAAAATGCCAACGGCTGACAACATTCTTTTAAACATGCCTGATAAATTAATTCTGGAACGTTGTCGAATCCCGATAGTTCCTTAAATCCTCTACAAGCCAACGCACGAAGAATTCGGCCACCGCCCGTACCTGCCTCCAGAGTGCTTCGATCGGGCCGTAAATAGCGTTCAAGGAGGAACCGTTCCGGAGCTATCAGGTCCTCTTCCTCGACCCAATGTTTAAATTCCGGCCCGGCGTAAATTTGACGCGAATCTAGGCTTCCAACTGCGGACTTCACTGCCCCATTGGATGGCTCCATAATCTCCCTGTTCTATCAAAGTCGAAGATGTTTAGTGCATAATGTGTGAAGTAGATAATACTTAACGTGCTAATTGTAGAGTGAGATATGGATATTTTATATGCTATCAGGGTTAAACTGTAGAACCGCGAGGAACGAACCTTAGCCAGTGCCGTAAACCCTTTCTGACAACGGGTAATTTAGCTCAACGATGCACAACCCGACGACGTCCGTTTAGACTCAATTCAACTCTCATGCATGATGCTAACTTTTGGATTTGGCTCTTTCGCGCGGTCGCCGCCTATTAGCAGAGTTTGCAATTTGCTCAGTGGTTTCTACAATAGGGTAGAAGGAAATTTTAAGCGAAAATCCGTGGCCCGTGGAATCCGCCGCGCGCCATTGCTGACCGAAAGGGGGAAGAATCATGGCAGAAAATACGATCCGGCTTCACCGGGTGCTCCGCGCAACTCCCGAGAAAGTTTATCGCGCTTTTATTGATTCCGACGCGAAGGCGAAATGGCTTCCTCCGAATGGGTTTACCGGGAAGGTGCACCACTCGGATGCGAAGGTAGGCGGCTCCCATAAAATGTCTTTCACAAACTTTACGACAGGACACAGCCACTCCTTCGGTGGAGAATTCCTGGAATTGATACCGCACGAGCGCATTCGCTACACGGACCGGTTCGACGACCCAAACCTGCCGGGGGAAATGCAGATAACTGTCACCTTAAAAAAAGTCTCGTGCGGGACTGAATTAAATATTGTGCAAGAAGGGGTACCTGCTGCCATTCCGCTGGAACCGTGCTACCTCGGCTGGCAAGAATCGCTCATGAACCTGGCAAAGCTCGTCGAGGCCGATATTCCGGATTGATGGGACGTCCTGCAACAGACTCACAGTTGCAGTTGATATGACATGCTCACTCAAAGGCAGGAGTCTATTTGGCGGGTTGCTGTGACTCAAGTGTTGCCAATCGCTGCTTCGCTTCATCTGCGGTTTGCCGATCGGGTTTGCGTTTCAGGAGTTGCTGTAGCTGGGCGACAGCTTGCACTTTGTCGCCCTCGCGCTCATAGATTTGCGCCATAAGCAGATCGAGAGACGGCTCATTGTGATTCACGTCAATTTGTGCGGCCTGCAAGGCGTTTTTCTTGGCCTCCTCAAGATTGTTCATGTGCAGGTAGGCTGTGGCCCGGTAAAAGAAAGCGTAGGAGTCGCCTCCCAGGTTGAGGCTGATCGCGGTGTTTGACGCAGTCAGTACTTGTTTCCACTCAGCGGTCCGGGTGGAAACCTCCGCTGAGCAAAGATACGCCGGCAAGTAAGCTGCATCGGCCATGGCGGCATGAGCACAGGCGTCATGTGCGTCGTTCGCCTTTTGCTGTTCCGCAAGACTCAGGCCTAGTATTACCCATGCAGCCGGGTACTTTTCAAATTTCTCGATTGCAGCGCGCGCACGCTGCTCCACTTCCTCGTACTTGTTTTTTTTCAAAGCATCGCACGCCTTTTCAAATTCGTGCTTCGCGTTCGACGGGATACTCAGATTCTGAACATCCACGGTTCCTGCTCGGACTTCCGATAACTTCCAGGGAAAACACTTTGCGTCTTCGGCCAGCGCAGTCGAATCCAACGTGGGATTTTGGACGACGGTTGCGTCGGGCAGATGACCCATCCCAAACCTTGGAGAATATTGGCTGTTTTGTTGTTGCGCAGGAAGAGGCCGAGCCGAAAATGCCATCGCTAGCGCCATCGCCGTCGCCATCGAGCCGAGTAGGCCTTGCTTCCAGCCGAGGTGTAGGAAAGGAATTTTACAAACCGATTTCACAGGGCACCTTCCTTTAATGTGTCGCCGACTTGAAATCGAACCTCAGGGAAGGTTCGCGGGAGATTCCGTACCTCGAATGCTATGCCTTTATTCCAAAGTGAGTCAAACACATTCGCCTGGTGCGGGGCGTCGCTGGCGCCAGACCGTGCATAATTGCCCAAAGACTACTTTTACAGCCATCTAGCCTCGCGAAAAGCAGCGCCCCGCATTCACAAATCAGAATTGGCGGGAGGTACAGGTAGGTACAGGTTTGGTACTGGTCAGAGGTTCTAAAGGATTTTTGTTTGGAAAACTACGTGAAAATTGTATGCGAATCTAGGTAGAATGCCCGAGCGCGACGCACTTTGGATATTCTTCTCCAGCCGTAAGAGCCACTTCACGTTCGGTCGCAGGTAATCCAATTTGATTCAGTAGGGGGTTTGTGAATGAAACTATGCTTTCGGTGTGCTTGGCTGTGTGCAATTCTTTTGATGTTTTCGTTTTTCGTTTTCGATGGAATGTCCGTGAAGGCGTTTGCAAATGACATCGTTGAAATTTCAACAACTATTTTGCCGGCGGGACAGATGGGAGTTCCATACTCCGCGCCTGTCGTGGCCGGAGACGGTGCCGCGCCATTCCGGTGGTATCTCACCGCAGGCAATCTTCCGAGTGGCCTCGCGTTGAACTCACAAACCGGAATCATTTCGGGTACTCCAGGTAGCGCCGGAACTTTTTCTTTCACTGCCGGGATAACGGATCATGAGGGCTTTTCCGCAACGGCAAAGTTGTCTATCGTCGTAACATCCGTTGCGAACGCCGCGAAGTTTCCAACCTATGGCGCGGGAGTGGGTGCGGATGGCCTTTGCAACACCACGATCGGCGGCCCGTTCACGCACAAGGTCAGCTATCGTTTTCGAGCAATGCATACGGGCGCAATTGAGCGAGCCATGATCTACCTGATTCCCGATAAGATCGGGTACGCGGGCGGCACAGGGGGCACGATTCAGGTAACGATTAGAACAGATGACGGCAGCGCGGCTCACAACCCAAGCAATACCACCCTTGCGACGTATTACATTTCCGGCGCGGCTTCGCTCCCATCCCCCGAGAGATATTTTTATGTGATTAAATTCGCGACTCCTCCCACATTGACCGCGGGAAATTTGTATCACATGGTTTTTCAGAACGTCGATAAGGTGTCACTGCTCAATTTTATTTCGGTGGACAGTCTGTATCAATCTTCCGTTGAGTCGTCAGTGCCTCCTGCACCGAGCGATCCCGAGGCTGCTGTTTTGATGTCGGTGGAGGGCGGGCCCTGGGCGCCACGACCCGGGTTTTCCCCCATTTACGAATTCGATTTCCAGGATGGCTCTTCGCAGGGAATTGGATACGTTTCGGCCTGGGTGACCGATCATCAAAATATTTCCGGCACCAGTCCGCTTCGGGAAAGGTTTACGCTTACGGGATCGGAAATCAAAGTGACTTCGGCTGCCATCCGGGTCGCCAGGGTCAACGGTAATGATCCTCTGGCCATTCGATTTGAAAATGCAAATGGTACATTGATAGAAGAAGGACGCGTCTCGGCATCCACCATCCCGTTAAGCAGCGCCAGTTCACCGAAGGATGCCTGGGCAATCTATACGTTTTCCACGCCACACACGCTATTGCCCGGACAGACTTACGACCTGGTATTTGAGTCCTCGGCGACCTCCACGTATCAGGCGTTTCCAGTGCAGAAGGGCGCCTATTACGGCTTTCAGTCCACTACGTTTTTTCCCGATGGTCATGCGGAAGTCAAAATTAACAATTCGTGGACCGGTTGGAGCCAGTGGGGAACCGCAAATCGTTCGGATGACGATCTGCAATTCTATCTCTCGGTGGCGCACTGATTGGAGACGCATCAACGCGGGAGTATTTCCGCGTTTTATTGTGGCTGAGCCGCACTGTATTATGGAAATGTGCGGCTCAGCCCAACCCCCATGTGCAATGTCCTGAAAAATTTGGGCCTTAGAGTCTGTGTGAGAACTCAAAATCGACGCGTTTTTGTAGCGCCCGCCTTCAGGCGGGCATTTTGGAATCAAGCAGATGCCCGCCTGAAGGCGGGCGCTACATGATCCAAAACCGGGTTCTCACACAGACTCCATAGTCCCGAAGATTTCCCACTCACAAGTAATTCTCGTTATGGGAGCATTGGCATTCCGCAAAAAGCCACACGCCGCGCTTCCAGTTTTTCGGGTTTGAAACATAAATTAATCTGGTAAGTAGGCAGTTCTTGCAATATAAACAGGAAAGGAGCATATAGAGTCTCTGTCTTCGACTCTCTTTCCAGTTCGGAACGAAAGTCTCTATCGGCGATCACGATAGGAGGCAAGATGCCCAAGAAAAAGAAGGCTGTCCGCAAGGCCAAGAAAAAAACAATGCGCGCGGCCAAACAGTCTCGAGCGAAGATCTCTGCGCGGAAGAAGAAACCGGCGCGAAAGCAGAAAGAGAAGGCCCGCGTGATTGAGGTCGAAGTTCTTGAGGTGGAGTCGATTCGAGGCGTCGATGATGATTCGAGTCTCGGCGAAACCAGTTCAGGGAAGGAAGACGATCTGGATGAGCATTTTCCTCCAGACTATGGCGGCAGCGAATAAAGCCAGGCTTCGTTCTCGCAGATTATTTTCAGGTTGGATATACCCAACGCGCCAGATCGAGGTTGTGCTGGAAGTAGTCGCTGGGCGGCGCGTTTTTCGCGTTATAGACAAACAGAGGTACGGTCAACTCGTGCAAGGACCCGTGAGACCGCAGCCCGCTTGAAAAGTTTTCTTGTTCCATATCCATTTCCCCGAACACAGTGTCGCGGTCGCCCCACACAACCAGATCGCCAATCCGCGACGCCATGAGCTTGTATTCCCGAGCTGCTTCCTCGCGCGTCAGAATGCGCTCGCATCCCTTCGTCTGCGAGAGAATTTCGTGAACCCTGCTTATATCCTGCGGAGTTTTGACGTACACGTAGGCCGCGCCGGAACAGCCGCGATTGTGTTTCACGTAGCGATCGCGCCCCGCTGAAAAAGCTTTTCGGAGCGGAACTCCCTGGCGCGCACACACTTTTTCCAGATCCCAGCAAGTCGTCTTCGGGTTCATGCCGTGATCCGCAGTGATCAGAAATTGTGCATCGGGAGCTGCTTTCATGGCCTGGCCAATCAGGTCGTCCATGCGCGTGAGGTGCTCTTGCGATTCCTTGGCTTCAGGAGCCCACATGTGCATCGGATAATCCGTTGTATGAACGTAAAGGACGCCGATCTCCGGACGATTTTTCAGAATGTCAATCGCCGCGCGCATTAGCCAGTAATTAATCTCCGCGCTATAAATCGGCGGCGCGTTGCCAAGTTTTTGCACCCAATCCGCGGTAGGCTGCTCGGCGGTAAGAACAATTTCACAGCCGCGCAATAAAAACGTGACCGTCTTGGCCTTGCTCGAAAGCAGCGCGGATTTCACTCCCTGGCGGCCGGCTCGCTCCATGACTGTCGGAGCGATTAAAAGATCGGCCGATTCCATATAATCCTCGACCCCGCGCTTCTCATCGAAATACGTATTCCCCGTGATGCCATGAACCTCAGGATATGCGCCGCAACAAATGGAAGCATTGTTTACATTCGTGATCGAAGGCATTAAGCCAGACACTTGTTTGTAGAGCCCGTCGCGTTTCCATTGCTTCAGGACGGGCATGTTGCTTCCCTCGAGATAGTCGACGCCGAAGCCGTCAAACATGATCACGACGGTCTTTTGATGGGAAGTCGGCTTGGCTTGTGGCATCGATAATTTTCCGAACGCCACAGACGCGGCTGCAACAGTTCCATACTTGAGCAGGGTTCGACGGCTCGGCTGTGTGATCATCGACTCCTCCGTATTCGCGCGAATGTTTCCCAAAGGCATAATCTGCTGATTCTATTCCAGAAAATTGAAAGCATTGGGGGAAGAATATCATTTCCAAGAAGAACGCGGAGGCACATTTGCTGCCCATTTATAGAGGGATCGAACGCTGCTTTCTTCTCCTCGAAAGCTACTAGCCCGGTGCGGTTTTGGAGGGAGCCGAGAATAAGAGATACTATTCAGTAATCATGGGGAAACAGATGTGCCCCGCGGTGTTGCTTTCGCGCTCACGAATCCGCATCGAGCATTGAACGCGGAAGAGAACAAGTATAGATTAGGTGCCGTTCAACAGATCACACCCGAAATTCCGGAGCGTCAAATGAAGAGACTTGGGAAAATTCTCGTAATCGCACTCGTCACTCTGGCGGTTGTTTTAGCCGCGGGGATCTCGCTCACGATCGGATGGCGCCCGTTTCTCGGACCACAGGCGCGCGCGCTCACCACACGCAAGTTTGAAAGCACCGCGCTGCGCCTGACTCGGGGCGAATACATTGTCCGGAACGTATCGGACTGCATGGATTGCCACGCGGAGCACGACTGGACCGCGCACGATGCGCCCGTGCTGCCCAACACACTGGGTGGCGGGCAAGACATGAATATGCTCAAGGGTCTCCCCGGAATAGTGAACGCGCCAAATATCTCCGCGGATCTGGAAACGGGCGCGGGAAGCTGGAGCGACGATCAACTGGCCCGGGCGATCCGCGAAGGAGTGGGCCATGACGGCCAGGCTCTTTTTCCGTTTATGCCTTATGGGGGATTTCGCTCTCTCTCCGATGAGGACCTGGCGTCGATCATCGTTTATTTGCGTTCGCTGCCGCCTGTACGCAAGCAGCGCCCGCCGACCGAACTGATCTTCCCTGTGAAATATTTGATCCGCAGTGCGCCGCAACCGCTGGACGCGCCGGTGCCGGACCCGGACCTCTCTACTCCCGAAATGCGCGGAAAATATTTAGTGACCATTGCCGGATGCACGGATTGCCACACGCCGCAGGACGATCACGGGCAGCCGTTGCCAGGCATGGCCTTCAGCGGCGGATTTATTCTCGACGGGCCGTGGGGCCGCGTGTCCAGCGCCAACATTACTCCTGACGCGACGGGGATTGACGGGGACGCTTTCATGCAAGCGGTCACGACCGGGTATGTGAGCGGAAGAAAACTCAACCAGATCATGCCGTGGAGAAACTACCGCAAAATGACTGCCGAGGATATCGGCGCTATATACGCTTATCTCAAAACTCTCAAACCGATCCGCCATTTTGTGGATAACGCGCTGCCCGCAACCTACTGCAAACTCTGCCGCCAGACACACGGGGGAGGAGATAAGAATTAAGAATATTCGTCGTCGAAATCCAATCCTTAGCTTCCAAACGATCAAAGAGATGACTGCGATCTTGCGCGCCAGGGTGAGGCGCGCCATCTCTGGCTTCAGGGGGCCGGGCGCTTGCCCGGCCCCCCTCGGGGTTAGAATGAAGCTATAGCATGTCTATGCTCAGAAAATCAGTTTCAATCCGAGTTGGAGATCGCGTGGGCCTCCCGATCCCAGCACCGGGTTGGAACTGGACGCATCCGGCGTGTTGAGGACGTAGCCAAAACCTGAGCCGGTTCCAGCCTTAGAAGGATTGATGTCATTGGGAGTTCCAGCGCCACCTGGCCCCCCAAATGGATTGACGAAGTCGGGGTGATTGAAGACGTTAAAGACTTCGGCGCGGAACTGCGCGCTGAGCCGTTCATTGATCTTGAAATTCTTACTTACGGACGCATCCATGTTCCGGAAGCCCCCGTCGCGCCATGGGTTGCGGCCCATTGTGCCAAAGCTTCCATAGGCCGGGGGAATGAGGATCGAGTTGCCCAATGCGTAGCAGCCCAAATTGTTCAATGAAGCTACCGCGAGCGTGCCCATTGCTGCTGCCGCCGCGTTGCACGCGTCATTCTTGGTTGGTTTTGCTATTCCGCCTTTGCCCGGGAAGTACGGTACGCCGGCAACTAGGGTCGGACCCGGGGTGACACCGGCAAAGTTGTGAATAGCTTCGAAATCGGAGGGCTTTCCGATGAAATCCCACTGCATGCCTTCGTTGGCTTGTGGATTGCGGTTGTTGGCTTCGCCAATTCCGGCAAAGTCGGTGGTCGTGTCGTTGACACCCCAGGGAGTGCCTGTCGAAATGACGACCGATGAGTTGACAGACCAACCTTCGAGGAGCTGCGCATAGCCTTTCTTTCCAGGAATAACGTAGTTGCCTGAAATGGTGAGGCGGTGGCGCATGTCGAATGCTGTGCTGGTATAGAGCTGTTGGCGAAGATTTCCATAGCTGTCTTGGGGAATTACGAGGCCTCCGCTTGTTCCCTGGTCGGAAGACTCGCCAAGCGCATGGGAATAGGTGTAACCGGCGGTCAGGGTTAGCCCATGGAAATCTCGCGCGGTTACAGCAACCTGCAAACCATTATAGTTAGAGGAATCCAGGTTTCCGAAGTAGTCAATGAACTTGAGGTACGGGAACCGGGCATTGAATGGCCGTGCCCCTTGCTCGGCCGCAGCGTTGACCACGCACTTAGCAATGGGCGCGCTAGCGGCCTGTCCGAGGCAAATTTGGGTACTCGTAAAGCCCACGTCTCCACCAGGCAATTTTGCTGCCGACGCCTGAGCCGCTGTCCATGGAGTCGTCCACCCGGTTCCTGCCCTAGGTTGGTTAATATCCAATGCACCGATCAATTTCGTTCCGTGATTACCGACGTAGTTAACATCCAATGTGAGCTTGCTCGTGAGTGCCCTTTGGATTCCCAAACTCCAGTTCGACACGTACGGAGAACGAAGATCTTGATTGACCAAGATAGCGTTGCATTGAGGTGGCTTCAGTCCACCTGCGCCCGGCAGAACGGTGCTGCCATCGCCACACGCGGACACAAAGTTGAAAATGGGCGTTGTGGGTGAGTTATTCGCCCAGCCAAATGCAACGCTGCCTGGGGTTGCGCCGTCCAGAGCCGAGCCACTGAAGCTGACGTTCGCTACAGTGATATTGCCTGGGCCCGGTTGGCAGGTTCCGCTGAAGCAAAGCTGATCGCCCGTGGGTTCTACGCGCAATCCAAATGAGTTTCCAATCCCCTGAAACACGTCTAAACTCATTTGTTCGTAGAGGATTCCGGCACCGGCGCGGAGAACAGTCTTGCCGTTTCCGAAAATATCCCACGCAATTCCCACACGCGGAGAGAAGTTGTTGTGATCGCCATTGTAGGGAGAGCGGAGGCTCGACCCGATTTGCGTTAGCCCTCGGGTGCGATCGAAGTTGCCTTGCAACGAATCCCGCTCCCTCGGGACTGTATTGAGTTCGTAACGCAATCCAAGGTTTAAGGTCACCCGTGAGTTGAAGCGCCAGTCATCCTGGAAGAAACCCGCATAGCCGGCGTAGGTGAAGTGTCGTACCAGGTTTCCGACAAGGATGGACGCGCTGCCACCACCGAGCGTTGGGTCATCGGGCACGCCCATCAAAAAGCTTTGCAGCGAGCCGAATGTGATTGAACCTTTGGCATTCGCTGTTACATCGGACGTGCTCTGATTGTACAAAATTTCGCCGCCAAATTTGAAAGCGTGCTTGCCGCGCAAATAGGAGATGTGATCCAAAATCTCCAGGATTCCATCCGGCCCCACAACCTTCGGCCAGCCCGCGCCCAGGTTGCCTGTGAAACTGCCAATCGTGATGGCTGGGAATCCATAGTAGATTGAACTCTTCTGTCCGGTGTTCACGTTGTAAGTGTGGTTGTTAAAGCTGTAATTTGCCGGATTGTCGCCGGCGTCCACACTCTGGAAATTCTGATAGTAATGTGAATAGCCGACCCGGGCTTCGTTTACCCATGTGGAGCTCGGAGTCCAAGTCCAGCTGCCTGCAAATACCTGTGAACGAGCGTACTGATTGGTTTCCCAGACTGGATTCGTCTGGGTCCCGGGGGCGTCATTCAGAATTCCACTGCCAGGACTGATAAAGTACATACCACTCAGCGAATGCTTGTCATTGAGGTGGAAATTTATTTTTGCCAGTCCAGAGTCGATCCGGTTGCTGTTTGGCAAAGTGTTTGGTATCGATTCTCCATTCGCACCGGAGACGACCGGGAACAGGCCAGGATAGTTTGATCCCGGTGTGCAGTCGGGGTTGAGCCCAGCCATTTGCAAACTGAGTGGCGCCCGGCTTGCTGAGGGCAAAGCCAGGCAGGTAGCTTGCAGCTCACTGGAAGCGCCGCCACCCGTTATCGGGTCCGTAATCTGACCAGTGCTTCCCACCGCATAGCGCTGATCTTCGAAGTTCACAAAGTAGAAGAGTTTGTCTTTCTTGATGGCCCCTCCCAGGCTGGCGCCGAACTGTTCCAAGGCCACGGATGGCGGCGTTTGCGCAACACCTTTGTTCGGCCCGGGCGTATCAAAATAGGGAAGCGCATCCCAGGAGCCATCACGACCATACGCGTAGGCTGTACCGTGAATGGTATTGGTGCCGGATTTGATTCCAACGTTGACGATCGAGCCGGGCTTCCACCCGAATTCGGCGCGAGGATTTTCCTGCGTTTTGAATTCGTCAATGGCATCAATCGAGACAAGCGTGCCTGCATCGCCCGCAGCCATGACCGCGCTGATGATGGGCTGTGCCATCCACGGGTCACTGCCGTTGACGCCTTCAAACAAGTAGACGTTGTCATGCGCGCGCATGCCATTGCTGCTTTGTGACCATCCCGAGCCACCTGGATAAATCGTCACACCGGGACGTAGTTGCAGCAGGTTGGCAAAGTTCCGGCCATTCAAGGGAATGTCATTGATGATGTCATTCTGGAGAGTCCCGCCCAATTCCGCGTTGGAGGTCTCAACCATCGGGACGTCTTCATTCACGACAATCGTCTGGGAGACCTCGCCGGGCTGCATCACGAGGTCGACGCGAATCTCTCCGCCGACCTCCAAAGAGACACCCGAGCGCTCGAAGGCCTTGAAGCCCTTGGCCTCGGCATGGACTCTATAACTGCCGGGCAGGAGGTTGGGAGCGTTGTATTCTCCCGATTGATCCGTCGTCAAGGTTCTGGACGTGTTCCGGTTCACATCAGTGACGATGACGGTAGCACCGGCGACCGAGCCTCCGCTTTGATCCGTAACCGTTCCCAAAATCCGGCCCGCCGAGCCTTGCGAGAACACCGACACGCAAGCTAACAGCAGCACGACGCCTATGGACAGAACTTGGATAGTTCTTGTTACCCTCCGACACACCCCTACTGTTCTCATCGAAGCTCCTCTCTAATTTGAGAATTTCGACAGTCTCCGACCAGCGTCCACTCTTACGAGTTCACGTACCCCAGCACATCAGCCAATGCCTACGACCTAAATGCTTGAAAGCAAAGACGTCACTAGCACCCGCTTCGTCGTTGCGCCTATGTCCTTCTAACTTTCGCCGAACGGCATTCCCAACAAGCGATCCTTGTCAGGTACCGTTATTAGGCCCAGATAACTTATGAGGAATAGATTTAAAGGATGAAAGCCAACTAAGTACGTAGACGCGTACACTAAATGATTTATACTGTCAAGAAGTTTTTCCTGAATTGCCAAACCTGATCGAGAATTTCCAACTCAATTTGCTGTCACAAAATGGCCGAGTGGCTCGCTCCTGGTGGCTTTCGTGCCCATGAAAGTTCTCGCCACTCGCTCTGGCATTGACGCCGAAATGAGGAAGGGAGCATTTTGCCGTCGCGATACGCCAACCCAACAAATCATTGGTTGCCGGAAGTGGTCGGTGCTAGACTCCGCCCACCCGGAGAATAACCAACGTAAACGAGTGGCGAAACCATGAACCGATCGGCCGAGTGGCCTGTTCGATTTACCTGCTAGGACTGACTTGGCATGTCCCGGTCAGAGTTTCCTTTGGAAAAGGAGAATTCATTACATGAAACGTTTCCACATTCTGTTGTGCGTTTCCGTGCTTGGCGTGGCGATCGTCGCGGGTACGCTTGTGCTCTGGCCGCGGCAGGCTCAGGGGCAGGGGATCGGGGGCAACCCCGAACAGCAAGCAGCGCAGGTTGCTCTTGAAGCGGAATACCCTAAAATGCAAATTACCGATCAATACTTGCATCTCAGCATTCCCGGTCAGACGATGGGTCAAACCGTAGGTGTGGCCCAGAATTCAAAGGGCCACATTTTTGTATACTCGCGCTCCCAAAACCAGGGAGTTGCGCGCGGAGGGAAGGCGGCCATGCTGTGGGAGTTCGACGAGAACTACAAGTTCGTCAAAGAGTGGGGCCCCAATAACTACGCCGAATCCTTCGCGCACGTGGTGCGAGTCGATAAATCGGACAACGTTTGGCAGGTGGATGAAGGCTCAGGCATGGTCGTCAAATACAACCCCGAGGGCCAGCACATCTTTTGGCTTGGCCGAACACCTGAGGCGGTCGACTACCTTCAGGCAAATCTCGAAATCCTGCACTTTACTGCACCCCCGAATCAAGCTGCGAAAAATATACATCCCACAGGCAGAGTAGGCATTTTCGATCGCGAAACCGATGTGACATGGGATACGGAGGGCAACATCTTCGTCTCCGATGGCTACGGCAACTCGCGCATCGTCAAGATTTCGCCGGACGGCCATTGGCTGAAAGAAATGGGAACCTGGGGGCACGACCAGGATCAGTTCAGCACTCCGCACGGCATTTCCGCGGATGCGAAGAACAACATCTACGTTGCCGATCGTGGAAACAGGCGCATCCAGGTCTACGATCATGACTTGAACTATGAAAAAACCATCACCGGAGTAGGTGCGCCGTGGTCCGTGTGCGTCACCAACAGTTCACCCCAGTATCTGTTCACCGGCGACGGCACCACGGGCAAAATCTACAAGATGGATTTGAATGGAAAAGTGCTCGGCATGGCAGTGACCGGTCAGGATCATGGCGAAGAAAACACCGGCGACTTGGTTCACTCGATCGATTGCCGGAATCCCAACACAGTCTACGTTGGCTCCGCCTCCATGTGGGATGTTCAGAAGGTCACGATTCATTAACACTGACCATTCCTTACGACAAAAAGGGGGCTTGCGCCCATGGTTCGAGCCCCTTTACTTCTGATCCGCGTCCTCAATCGTGCGGAACAAACAGTTTCGCCAAGTCCCGGGAAAGATGCTCAGTGGCTCGGAGCAAATCCTCGATCCCAGTCATTTCGGAAGTGATTTTACATTCATGAATATCTTTCCGAATCGCAGCGCACAGTTGAACCGCGCGGCGAACACGCTCCGTGACCAGTAACGGAAGGACCGTGGCCGTATCGCGATGTTTTACTTGACGCTCCTGGCATTCCTGAACGGCCCACACGGTTGTGCGAACAAAGTCCACAGAATCGCGGAACTCCTGCAAAATGCGAGAATCAATTTTTTCTGACCGAATGTCTTCCTCAAGTTTCTGCAATTCTTCAGTCGTTTTTCTCAACCGGTACGTCAAACCCCAGAATGTCTCGCTCGGGAGAAGGAGTTCGACAGCGAGTCCAACCACTGCGCCGTTTTTGGATCTGCGGACCGCCAGGGGTCGCGCCTGGGCTTCTTCACCTGAAAGCATATTGGTCAGTTTCATTTCGACGAATGGGAAGGTTTCCGAGTTCAAGAACTGGAGCAGGCCACCATAGATGTTGACCTCTTTGGCCTGGGCTTCCGCTTTCATAACCTTTCCGCCCGGCCCTTCCCAGCGAACTTTTATGGGGATGAGCACGGCGCTGCGCTCGCTTCTGCGCCGCTTCTCAGCGGCAACTCGCGACCCGGATATCCTTCCATTGGATGCCATGGGAACCTCGCAAAATAAATACTATAGTAGATAAGTAACTAATACAGTAACAAATAAAGCATACGCCGATGGAAAAATCAAACATTGGAGATGTTTGAGATCTCCTTTTCACTTGTTCCAGGCTCCATTCTTCTGCTGCTCCCGAAATCATAGTGACGCTCATCGCATTTAACGCAGCGGAATGGACGCAGCAGAAAAAAGGGAAGGACTATTTTTTCGAAGATGTCGTAACGGCCGGAGCGGCACACGTTGTGGCTCCCGCAATATGGACAACGTCGAGTGTGTGTCCAATTCATTTTTGCTCCTTCTTGTCGGGGGGCGAGCTTGTAGCTGAAACCTTGAGATTCCAGAACCCCTTTGAAGGCCTTACAAAAACTATCTTCACCAGCATCAATCCATTGTTGTTGGTTGCGCAGTTTCGCGTATGGCACAGAATTTCCTCCTGTGTCTTCACATTCTTCAGCACAAGCAGCTGCTCATTCGTGACAGGCGTCGTGAGCTGAATTAAGCAACCCGTATCGTTCACTGTAACGGTCTGCGCATGTTCGTTGAATGGTGCGCCCGACTCGCTATACCCACAAACGATCACAGGGGTCGCGAGACGCCGGTCCAGTTCCTTAGAATCCTCAAAGTCTATCCTTTCCATAACGGGGCCCGACTCCTTTGACTAGGGATATGCGAAGTATTCAGCTACTGCGCATTCCGCATACAGCATGTGAACCGATACGACTTAACCAATTGAGATTTTTGTTTCCCTTTGAGAAGGCGCAGTTTTCCTAGATGAAAAGTGAGGGAGGTGGTCTGTGTTGGAGCGACGAGGTTATGCCGAGCAAATACAAAAATAGAGACAACGTGGGTTCAAGATACCACTCGACGCGTACTGCAGGCTGTAAGGGCACGCGAACAACCACAGCGGGCAGGAGCAATGGGGCTTGCAAGACCGGCCCGTGTGCGACCTTCGCCTTGCTGGCGTCGAGCAAATAGTGGCCGGGATCGGAGGGCGACAGGTACCAGTCTCTCTTCGCCATTGTAGTCAGAATCGGGACTGTCAGCACCAGCAGTAGAGCGATGATCCGGTACGATCGACAGATTGAAGGTCTGATATCCATGGGCGAAGACCGCGAAATCGATCTTACGCGGCCCGATTTCCGGGGACAAGGAACAGCTTCTCCGAGATGGCGCGAATGAGTTACTAACATGATTAAATTACCTGGAACTAAAAATAACGGCGGAGTAATTGGCTGTGCCGTCCTACGCATTTTGTTGGAGGGAGCTCTTTCGACAGTCCCTCTGTGCGTTGAAAGTTTAGGCAAAACCCCGACCTTGAAGACCGAACCTGTGAAAAAACCTGCGAATTCGTCTTCTCGGAATATGGAAATTGGCAAATTCCAAGTTGGCGAGAACTCCGTTTATCAGATGGGATGATTCGCAGCCAGCGAAAAGCCCGCTTATCAAGACTTGGCATGCTGGTCCGGGATGGTTCAGGTGCTGGTTAGCGCTTCTGGTACGGGTGGAAGATGTAGTCCTTCGCCTTCACGGCCACATGGCACATGTGTCCGCAGTCTGAGGGGCTGGGGTCGGCAGTAAACTTGTTCGATGCGGCTTCGTAGTTAAATACGGCGTATCCCCATCCGCCGGTTTTCGGAAATCTCTTGCTGTCCTTTTCCATGAGGAAAGCCTGCACAAAGACGTCTGGCACATCCACGACGAAGGGGGCCTCCGTGCTCTTCTTCGGCTTCCACTGGAGCTTCGCGATCCTGGAGCCCTCCGGGAAAGGCTGGCCATTGCCCGGAACGCCGGCCTTATACGCCGCGATCATGGTCGGATTGGCGACGATCACCTTGAGCACTTCGTCGGTCCGGGCGGAAGAGACCACCGCCCAATCCTCGTATCCCCTGAAGTCGGAGAAGGCAATTCCGCTCGTCGTTTTCAGCGAGTACTTGTCCTGTGCGTAAACGGATATAACGCCGAGGACGGTGAGCACCGCCGTGGCTATCACAATTGTGAGCTTGCTTTTGCGCTTCATGGCTGACCCTCTCTTAACAAGGATTACCATTTTGTCACCAAAATTAGGCACAGCATATCACACCCCCAAATCTTGATTGTCCGGAGCGCAGTTTATTCTCCGCAAGCCTTCTTTTGCCGTTGCCACGCGCCAACTTCCACCCACCGGAAAAACCGAAAACCGGAAACTGGCCATATTCCGATAACGCCGTTCTATAAAAGAAGATGTCAAGACAAATGTCTCCCTGCGACGGCAAAACACAAGTTGTTTGCTGTCCAGCCCCCTGTGATGAAATGAGACTCCGCGAGTTTTCCTTTTCCGCAGATTCATATTGCATTCGTAACGACGCCCAGCAGTTCTCCACGCAGACAAGCAGACGGGTTGTGCAAGGCCAACCATAGTTCTATCTGAGACTTTTCGCCTATCGCTTTTTCTGGTTATCCAAGGGGGCATAGGGTTTCTCGAAAGACTCAGTGCCTTCGGCACACGCCTAACGGCCTTAAAGATACTCACCCTCGAACCAGAGCGTCTGGAGAACCAACCGGTCATTATCCGAAATAAATCCGGAACGGACACTCGACAGACGCTCAAGCTGCTTGTTGTTTCAAATGTTCGGCGTCGAAATGCACTCCTTTCTTCCAAACGATCAAAGTGATGGCCGCGATCTTGCGCGCCAGAGTGAGGCGCGCCATCGTTGGCTTCATCCCACGTGCGACTAAGCCGGCGTGGAATTCTTGAAACGGTCCAGGGACGGCAGCGGCACGGGTCGCGGCACCCTTGAAAATATTTTTCAGATCGTGATTGTGGTTGGCGTTCAGCCCGCGAATGTCCAGGAATTTCCTCGCGCGTTTCAGCTGGCCCTCCACGATTCGGAATTCTCCGCTGGTGGAAGTCTTCAATGCCAAACCACAGCAGGCCCACAGTTGTCGCTTGGTGCGAAAACGACGCGGCGTTTGCATCAGAGCAATGAGCAGAGCCGCCCGTATCGGTCTGACGCCAGTGTCACGGTTTCCACATTCCGATAAGTCCGGGGACGGTAGCCGGAGATACCGCCATGTTGGCCCTCAAAATACCCTCTGGACGTGATCGTCTCAGGAGAGTGATCGAGCGTACGCTTCATGCCAAAAGCTAAAGGAGGATATTCATCGGGCATCGCCACGGACGGATTTGGCGTTCGACCTTTCGGTGGCAAGAGCTCCATGACTGAGTCAAATGTGACCAGATTGTAGGGGGAAACATGAATTCCAAATTATGGTGGTCTGTTTTAGTGACCTTTGCATTTTCGGCATTCTCGCTAACCGCCTCTGCCCAAAGATTGGACGGAACTCTGCGGGGGACAGTAGAGGATCCTTCGGGAGGTGTAATACACAACGCAACTGTTACGGTCACCAATGAGGATACTGGTTCAACGAACTCCACGCAAACCACAAGCGTCGGGGAGTACGTATTCCCGAACCTCCTCCCGGGGCTCTATACGGTCCAAGTGGAAGTCCCTCACTTCTCGAAAAACATTCGTCAAAGTGTGCAGGTGTTGCCAAATCAAGTGGTTACAGCAGATGCTCACTTGACGATACAAACAGTGGGCGCAGCCATCGAGGTGATAACCACCGGCGGGGAGGTTGTGCCGACGACATCGTCGCAGCAAAGCTACGATTTTGATGCACACTCCGTATCAGATCTTCCAAATCCAAATAACTCAGGTTCTCCGCTGAACCTCGCCATGCTAGTTCCCAACACAACGACGCAGGGTGCGGGCGTCCTTGGTGAAGGTGGGTCAATCGGCGGCGCGCGTCCGCGAATGAACAGTTTTAGCATAGACGGCGTGGACGACAACCGAATCGACGTCACAGGTCACGTATCGGAGGTCATTCCCGAAGCCGTAGCCGATTTCAACCTGGTAACCAATATGTTCAGCGCGGAATTAGGCCACTCAGCCGGTGGGCAATTTAATATTGTCACTAAATCGGGCACGAACAACTGGCATGGCTCGGCATGGGGTTTCAACATCAACCGTAATTTCAACTCCATGGATAATCTGGAAAGGGATAGCGGATTAACCGCCCCACGCCGATTCGACTTTAGCCGAGTTGGCACCGATATCGGGGGGCCTGTCGTCAAGAACAAGTTCTTCCTGTATGGCGCGTACCAGCGCCTGTGGGAAGGACTCTCCTCGGCCGCTGTCTCCCAATTGACGCCGACTTCCGAAGGATTGGCGATGCTGAACAATATGGCGCCCAACGACGCGGTAAGAAATATTCTGCAGCAGTTTCCAGCGGCACCCGTGGCGAACTCCCCCGCCGAAATCGTGAACGGAGTGAGCATCCCAGTGGGAACAATCCAGCCGGCCGCGCCAAACTTCCTCAACCAGAACGACTTCAACATCAATGCCGATCTGAATATCAAGCAACACCAGTTCCGCTCGCGCTTCCTTTTCGACCGCCAACGAAGCCCGAACGTTAACCCGGACACGCCGCTCGCCCAATTTTCGGGTGATCTCACAGCGGACAGCCGCAAGTTCATTTTGACGGACGCCTGGACACTTTCTCCAAGTTTCTCAAATGACTTCCGTTTCTCTTATTCGCGTTTTGTGCAGGGCTACACGGTGCCTGGGCAATTTGCCAATTTTCCCAACGCGGTGATCGACAATCTTGGATTGAATATAGGACCGGAAGACAATTCGCCTCAAAGCTACACGCAGAATAACTATCAGTTCCTTGAAAATGTGATCCTGGTGCGCGGAGCGCACACGCTAAAATTCGGCGTTGAGTGGCGCCACTGGATCGCTCCCACTAACTTTCTTCCCCGCGAACGTGGCGAATGGGACTACAGCAGTTTGCAGACGCTGATCAACGATCAGGTTCCGGACGGTTTCAACGGAGCTTTGCGCGGAGCCGGTTCAGGCGTTTTCTCCGGAAATCAGGACGGGCTTTACGGATTTGCACAAGACGACTGGAAAGTGACGCCGCGGCTGACCTTGAACCTGGGGCTGCGGTATGAATGGATGAGCAATCCGAGGGACGCCCGGCTTCAGTCTCTCAACTCACTCGCAACTCTTCCCGGTGTTTTCGAGTTTCGCAATCCGCGCACGGATAGAAACAATTTCGCCCCACGGCTTGGCTTTGCGTGGGATCCCTTTGGAAATGGCCGGACTGCCGTTCGCGGCGGCTTTGGCGTTTCCTACGACGTTACCTTTCAGAATCTGACCACTCTCCAGTTACCACCTCAGTTCCAGGTGGAACAGAATGAAACGATTAGCTGTTCGGGCCTGGCGGGATCCGCACCGGGATGGTGTGCAACCGGAACCGGTTTTCTGGCCGGCGGCGGACTCTTATCACAATTGGTTGTTCCGCAGACTGTAGAGGAAGCTCGAGCTTCCACGGGCTCTCTTATCGTGGATACGGTCCAGCCTAAAGTTTTCACCTGGACTCTCGGCGTGCAACGGGAGATCGTCCGAGACACCACACTGGAGCTGCGCTACTTGGGTACTCGGGCAACACATCTGCCTGTCCAGGCCCGATTGAACACAATCAGTGCCTTCCAGTCCGGTTTGCAACCACTGCCCACTTTCTTTAGCGACTCAGACGTACCCGCGATGCTCACCGGGGGTTCACGGCTATCCGATTTCGAGAACTTTAATCCGCTGCGCTATTCTGACCAGGGATTCCTGGGCTTTGTCACAGCGTTCCCAGGTCTTGGCAGAAGCATTTACCACGCTGGATCGGTAGATTTCTCACGCCGTTTCACTCGCGGCCTGATGTTCCGCACCAACTATACCTTTGCGCGCAACATCGACGATTCCACTAACGAGTTGTTCAGTAGCCTGGTCAATCCGCGCCGGCCCCAGGATTGGATGAATATCGGGGGAGATCGCGGAAGGTCGGTCCTGGATATTACTCACAAGTGGGCCATTTCCTGGGTCTACGAACTTCCACAACTCAGCACGGACAACGGTTTCGCTAATACGTTGGCAAACGGCTGGCAGTGGAGCGGCACCTATCTGGCGCAGACTGGCCAGCCAATCTCGATCCTCTCGGGCGTGGACTCCAATGCGAATGCCGATAGTGCCGGAGACCGCGCAATCCTCAATCCTCTCGGAACCGGAAACACGGGGGCGGGCGTGAATTTCGTTTGCGTTAACGGGGGAGGTGTGACGACCATCGCGCTGGCGAGTGTGGGCTGTCCAGGAGGTAGCGCAAGCACCGCCGGCTACGTGGCTCAAAATTCCTCTGCCCGCTATGTGCTGGCGGAAACGGGCGCACTCTCCAGCCTTGGACGCAACACATTCGGAACTCCGGGGATTAACATCTGGAACATGTCGTTGCTAAAGAACACCAAGCTAACGGAACGATTTGCCTTCCAGTTTCGCGTCGATGCCATGAATATTTTCAATCATCGTAACTTCTCTTTGGCCCAACCGAGCGTGTTTCAGTCGGGGGTGACCCTGGGAACGGTCAATAACGCCCTGAGTAGCACATACGCCAATGTCACCGCCGATCAGTTCCTGGATGCGACGCAGTTCAGCGGAGGTGCTCGCCAGATGCAGCTTGGCATAAAGCTTTCTTGGTAGGTGGTGAGAGCAAGACGGGCGACAAATGCCCCGATTAAGCGGACGCGCAGCGGATATTCAATTGACTAAATGATGAGCTGGAAATCAAAGGCGCTCCAGACGAAATCAGACACGTAATGGAGGCGAGCGAAGATAAGCGCTAGATTAGGAGGTAAACCTAAATGGCATACTCACACTTGTCTCGAATTACCTGCTTTCAATGCCAGGCTTCGTACAATTCGGAAACTGAACTGAACGACCACATGCACGCGGCTCACCGGAGGTGCGTCTCAGAAACAAGTACGTTACCGAATCTCCACCAAGTTGACCTTTGCGCCTCAAAAAATGAATGGGTGGTGCTTTCTGTACAGTTAAGAAATCGATTGCGAACTCGCTTCTACCCGGAAGAGTTGGAAGTCGTTGACCGCTTCATACTTCTTGGTTCGGTCGTCGATGATGTGCGCCATTAATCGCGGCTAGTCATTTTTGTGGATCAAGCAATGCGAGTCAGTTTGAAACTGATAAGTGTGGCCCTTGCGGCTGGTGCGCTTTGCGGGACTGGATCGGTCCACGCCTCTCCGCCATCCCAGTCGCCGTGTGAGCGTGCCAAAGATCACTCGGCCATTCTGTCATGTCGGGCATCAATTTTACTTGCGGAAATCCAGAAGGAGACGCGAGAGCTCCTTGCTGAGATCCGGAAGGAAACGGCAGACCTAAGACCGCGTCCATACGCTCGGGGGTTTTTTGCGCAAAACCATCAAACGAGCTCGCAAACCCACGTTGAGTTTCTATTCCGAGCCAAGGGTCGCATCAGCGCGGTGGAAGGGCGCATTGCTGAGCTGCAACACATGCGTCGCTACCTACTCTCCTGGCAGCAGCAGGCGATCATCGAAGTGACTTCGCACGCGACGCAGGTCGCAGCCAGCATCCAGGCGGTCATTGTTCACCTTCGTGAGAATCAAAATCGTCTCTTTGTCTCAGCATACCGAAGCCATCTGATGACGATTGCGGACCACTCTGAAGACCTGAAACAGACTGTGGACTATTTCCTCGACCGCGACAAGTCCCCGCACGACGCTTCAACGATTGCGACACATGTTGGAGTTGCCGGATGACCGAGTGCGATGGAGTTGTTACGGATTTGGCCAGTCGAGGATTCAGAGACCCTTAGGGTCTGCAAGTTTCGACCTTCGATCTGAGGAGGTGTCATGGATACGGAACAAATGCCGTATGTGCATTTACTGCTGTTTCGGTGCAAACGATGCGGGGAAGTCCTTGCGATCTCTGTGGCAAGCGAAGCGCGCAACCTTGAGAAAATCGACGGCGATTCCTATGATTTCCGATGTTTGTGCGGATGGACGGAGAACTTATTGGGAGTCGAAGCACTGAGACACTGGGTAACGCCGTGGAAAAAAACGAACAGACCGCAATCGATCCCACGAAAGGATCATTCCAGCGAGAGACTGTCCGATGCTTCATAAATTCCCAGAGGGCTCTGCGAATCGTAACTACGACGTGTTTGTGGTGCCAGCTCAACCGGTTAATTCAACACCTTATAACTAGAAGTTATCTCATAAACACATTTAAGTCTTTCCGAGCTTGCGAGTTATGCAAATGAGAGTAAATCAGGAGCATGGACCTAACTGCGGCGCAGTGGGAAAAACTCAAACCACTGCTTGCTCCGAAACGACGTTCCGACGGTCGCGGTCGGCCTTGGCGCGATACACAAGCCGTGCTGAACGGTATTCTTTGGGTTTTGCGCACTGGTGCTCCTTGGCACGATCTACCCGACCGCTATCCTCCCTATCAAACCTGCCATCGTCGATTTCAGCAGTGGCAACGCGATGGCACGCTGACCCAACTCTTGCACGCACTCGCCGAAGACCTGCGGGCGCGCGGCAAACTGGATCTGTCGGAAACTTTCATCGACGCCAGCTTCAGTTCGGCGAAAAAAGGGGCGCTGCTGTCGGCCCGACTCGCCGAGGAAAAGGCAGTAAAATCATGGCGATCGCAGACCGCCATGGTCTTCCTGTCGCCTGCTGCGTCACCAGCGCTTCGCCTCCTGAAAGCAAACTCGTCCAAGCCACCGTCGCGCAGCGTTTCACGCGAGCCAAACCAAAACGAATGATCGGCGACCGCGCCTACGACAGCGATCCGCTCGATCAGCGCCTCCGGCAAAAACATGGCATCCGGCTCATCGCGCCCCACAAGTACAACCGCCGCCGCAAGAGCACCCAAGACGGCCGCGAACTGCGTCGCTACTGCCGGCGCTGGAAAATCGAGCGCCTCTTTGCCTGGCTCCACAATTTCCGCCGACTCGTTAGCCGCTGGGAATATCACCAAGCCAATTTCCTCGGCATGCTCCAACTCGGCTGCCTCATTATTCTCCTGAGGCATTTATGAGATGGCTTCTAGTTGATCTGACGATACTTCTTATCGAGATTCGATCTGTACGGCAGTACTCAATCAGAACCTGATCAGGGCTTTTGTTTTTGTTTGATTTGATGTTTGCGAACGAAATTAGCCCCGTAGACGCCTACAGTAGGACCTCAAGCAAGTGTTGCACTGACCCATTGAGACCGCCGGGATTATCGGAATATGGCATCGGAAGGCAACGTCGCGGCAACCGGTGTTTTGATTTTTATTAGTTGGTGAATTGAAGTGCGAATGCTGCTTTTGCTAATGACAACTCTGTGGTAAAGATTCCTTCGTGTCAACTGAGCCCCAAGAACGACGCCAGTACCGTCGAATTGATTTGTCACAGGCCGTTCGCATTCGCCCCTTCGACCCGAACTTGCCGCCAGAATATTGCACAACTTCGAACGCATCCCAAGACGGTCTGTATTTTCCCACTCAGTCAGGGCATTACGCACTTGGAATGAGCGTCTATGTGACCACCGATTTCCAACCCGATAGCCCATTGAACTCTACCTTTGTGGGTGTTGTCGTACGAATCGACAAACTAGAATTTGACAAGCGAGGGATAGCAATCCACGTCCTCTCTGCGTCATCGGCGGCAACCAACTGATTCCGTGCTAACGGAGTTGACTTGAAGCCGCACCATCCGGAAATTTCCACGTCCCGACAAGACTTATCCGTGCATGCTGAATGTCATCTCAATTTGTTTTGCAGTTTTCTTCGCGTCGCCTTTTGCGCGATCTTACCTTCGGCGGGTGAAGCTGCAAAGCGCACATTATTGGAGATGAGGGATCCCTTGGCTGCGGTACTCCCTCCGGATGTCAAAGGCACTGTCTGCGCTGGAGGCAAAACCGTCAGCATCAGAGGCCTCCAATCACGCCGGTTCCACTTGCAACGAGTTTGAGCCGAATGCATTGAGCCTACGCCGACAACCCCCTATGGCGGCGAAAGCGTCAGCTTGTGCGCCGCCTGCTTCTCGACCGCCGGGCGCGTGAACGGCAGGTTGAAGTAGACGCCGTCCGCGAGCTTCTCCCGCGCATTCCCGTAATACGGGCTTCCGGGCTGCGCCGATTCTCCGGGCGCGTTGGTCGCCATCGTCTTGTC
This sequence comes from uncultured Acidobacteriota bacterium, assembly GCA_963786215.1. GTDB lineage: Bacteria > Acidobacteriota > Terriglobia > Acidiferrales > UBA7541 > Palsa-360. The sequence continues at coordinate 28,082 of CAWAYK010000015.1, read as the reverse complement.
CACGTCCGCGAAATCGATGATGCGCCGGAAGTTCGCGCCGGTGGCGTTGACGTCGTTGAATCCTCCCGGCCGCTCGACCGGCTTCAGACTGAACTGGTCGATGAACATGTGCTGCAGCGGGCTCTGGTTGATGCGGCCGTATCGCCACTGCGACTGGTCGGAGCCCCAGTCCTTCGTCACCCGCTCCAGCGCCTCCAACAAGCCTTGCTCGACGAGCGCATGCTGCTCCGGGCCTGGCTTGGCCGCCACCGCTTTTCGGCCGGCGTCCGTCGTCGTCCATCGGACGTAGATCGCACCGGGCGTCGTATCCTTCGTGAGGATCCGATCCCATCCCTCGATCATGGCGCGTGCTTTCTCGGCGTCGGGATTCTTGGCCGTCCATCCCTTGAAGAGCGGCGCGTCGCGCTCGGCATGCAGCGAGTAGTCGTCCTGCTGGATACGCTCCATGTCCTCGATCGTGAACGGCTTGTGCTCGGCAATCTGCTTGTCGAGCAGCTGGCGGATTCGCGTGATGCGGGCGATATCGACATCCCTCGTGGTGTTGTAGAAGACCGGCCGCCCCTTGTAGTCCTGCGGGTGGGTGTTGTTGTTGGCGGTCGCGATGTAGCCGCGCGCCGGATTGTACTCGCGCGGCAGGTCGCTCCGGAACCCCTTCCACTCGTACTTCCCCGTGCCGGGGACGGGCAGCCGCCCGGTCAATCCGTCGCGGTCGGGCGCAAGGCCGGAGACCTGCAGCGCGATGTTCCCCTTCTTGTCGCCGCAGATCAAATTGTGCGACGGCAGCTTCCAGGCCATGGCGCGATCGAAGAAGTCCTCGCAGCTGGTCGCTTGCGCAAGCTTCAAGCTGCCCCTGAACGGCGCGGTGCCCGGCTCCTGGTCCGAGGACCTGGCGGCGAACGCGATGTGCTGCGCCTGGTCCTCGTAAAACACCGGACCGTGCTTCGAGAACTTCAGCTCCACCACCCGAGGCTTGTCCTCACCCTTGACCTTGATCTCCTCGCGGATGATCTTCATCGGCACCCAGGCGTCGTTGAACTTCGTCTCGTTCGGATTGGCCGGGTTGGTCTGCTCGACGTACGTGTCCACCTCGTCGACGCCGGCGAAGGTCACGCCCCACGCCATGTTCTCGTTGTTGCCGAGGTCCACGCCGACAAACGGCGGCTCGCCGCCGCCGATCACGTGCCAGCCCGGCGCATCCAGATGCACGAAGTACCGCAGCGAAGGCATCATGATCGCGCGATGCGGATCGTTCGAGACGATGGGAAAGCCGCTCGCCGTGAGCTTGCCGCTGACCACCCAGTTGTTGCTGCCGTCCATGTCCTGCAGCTCGGGCATCAGGCGCGCCGCCTGCTTGGCCGGCACGAGCGAACGGTATGCCTCCACGATCTCAGGTGACGGCAGCTTTCCGGGCGCGAACGGGTCGCCATCGCCTTTTTGTGCGGCCGCCAACGCCTCTTCCGTGATCCAGTTCAGGTCGAGACCCTCGGGCACTTTCAGGTCGTCATACGGATCCGGGGCCGCGCGCCGGTTGGCCTCCTCGGCCCCGAACTTCTTCACGTTCAGCGCGAGCTGAATCTCGGCGGCCGGAGCCGCGCTCGTGCTGTCGATGCCGAGTTCCGCCCAGCGCAGCGTCACCGTTTTCGCCGTCCATGGCTCCGGCTTGATGCCGGTCAGCTTGAATTCGACCGGCAAGTTGTCGGCGTGGGTGGCGATGTACGCGTTGTGGCCGTTGGCCCATGCCGTGAACAGCCGTTCCGCGTCCGGGTGATAGCTCGTCCACTCCTTCGCGTCCCACGGGCCCGCGGAACATCATCAGGCGCGCGCGCGCGTCGTAGTCGAAGGCCTTCGGGCCGAAGATCTCCGCGAGCCGCCCCTCACGCCAGCGGCGCCACATCTCCAGCTGCCAGAGGCGATCCTGCGCCATCACATAGCCCTGCGCGAAGAACAGGTCGTCGTCGTTCTGCGCAAAGATATGTGGAATACCCTGCTGGTCGCGGATGATCTCCACCGGCTGTTTCAAGCCGGGGACCTTCAGGTTTCCATCGATCGTCGCCAGCGACTGGCGCGCCAGTTCGTCGAGCGACGCTGGCGCCGACGCGCCCTGCGGCGCGCGCTGCGAGCACGCCGCGGTGAACGAGACGAGGGCAGCCAAACACAGGACGCACGCATAAGTACGGGGCAGAGGCATCAGACCCTCCCAATAGTCGGGCGAATTGTAGGCGGGTTTTCCACCAATGACAATGGAATTTGTGAAAGGACGCGCATAGATCGTAGGCAATTCGCAAGTTATCCTCGGACAACACTTGCGTGCCGATGAATGAGAATTGTCTTGGGAAGTTTCCGCTTCACGCGTGAAGCACCCGATAGCTGATCGGTCAAGTCCTGCGTCGTCTCCTAAGAAAGTGTGTGCAATCTTATTGCTTCTTCACGGCTGCGCGGAGCCCGGTCAATTGCTTCTCGGGAAGTGGCTTTTTTGCTGCTCGCGCGAGACTGCCGCATTCCGATAGCCCGACTTGGACTGAACCGACGAACCCCAGTCCATAGCTCACGAGATTGTTACTTGCCTACGGTAGGAGTAGTTATATTCCGTTTTCACGAATTTTTGGGCCACACCGAACTGGAATCGATTTCAACATTTTCTAGAATGTGGCAGTTTGCTTCGCGCGGGTTCCTGCAACATTTCGGCGACTCTACTTCGCCGGGCTCGTCATGGGTTCGCCTTTTTTGAGCAAGAAATTGGCGATGACTTTCACAGAAGTTTTGCCGTTATTGATGCCCTCGTGAATTTTGTCGGGTTCGACGTAGAGAACGTCTCCGGGGTTGTAAGTGGCGGTTGGCTTTCCTTCGCAGTCAAACGTGAGCGTTCCTTCTTGAACGTAAATCATCACCGAACCGGGATGCGTGTGCCGGCCTTCGCGTCCGCCCACCGGAATTTCCACCGCGACTAAGGCTTCTTCATAGCCGGGAACGGCTGAATCGTGTTTCAACAGCATTTTGCGTGTCACCGTCGGCTGTTGCGCGGCAGGAGTGGCATACATCAACGCAAAGCTTGAGAACGTCGCGAAAGCAAGCATCAGTGTTAGGACTTTAACTGAATTTTTGATCATCGATTTGTCTCACACCCAGAGAGTCGGCAGGCTCGCTAAAGGAATCGCAGCGCAATTTTCAGCCTGTCCGCGGGAAATAGCCTACTTCGATTGGGCTGGTTTGGCTAGTGACTATTGAATAGTGGTTAGTCGCTGGTTGCTTGTGTCTAGTGCTATTGCCAGAGCAAATCTCGGTGGTGTATCAATTTGAATTTTGCAGTGCTGCGGCAAAAAGGCTGCCCGCCCGAAAAGACGGGCGGCCTCTACAAAAGCAACTGCAATGCACTGCGGTTTTGTAGCGGCCTCTCCGTCCCGTTCACGGTGAACGTTCACGGTGAACCGTGATCTTCGGGACGGAGAGGGCGACTTTGCTCGCAAAATGATGCACTACCCAAATCTTTCACACTTTGTGCAAGATCTCGAAGGCGAGGCACACTGCGGCAAACTCTTTCTTGGACCTGAGAGAAGACAGCAGACGAGCCTAACTGCGGCTGCTCCCGTATCGATGGGGAATTACGTTAAGGCTTGAGTCCCAATGCGAGCGCCGGGTTGGTTTTGGTCATGAGATTTATATCAGCAACTGAGATTCCTTCTTTGTGCAGCGCTACCATGAAGTCGAGCAAACCTTGAGGTTCGAGCACGCGCTGTGGCTCGGGTGGTTTTTGGACTGAGCCAAAATCCGTGGCGAGAATGCAGGATTTTGGTCCGATGGCGCGAATGGCCTTGGCGTAGTCACTAATAGTGACAATTGGATTTGTTCCGAGGGTCGCTCCGTACACGAACTCGATAAATGCTCCATCCTGCGCAGCCGCTTGCATTTGCGGGAGCGTCATGCGGACGTAGGATGCCATCGCATGGGTGACCACGATGTGCGAGACTCCGCGCTGGTGCGCTTCATGGACAACCATGTCTCCTTCTTCCCCTGAGATGTGTCCCGTCTCCAGCACGAGGTTCGGATGTTGCGCGATGAAATCGATCAGCTCCAGCACACTTGGAAGCAGATGGCCGTTCTCCGAAACACGAACAAACGGACCCGTTCCTTTCGCCGACTTCACATTGTTTTCGGCATCGAACGTGGGCAGCCAAACGACTCTGCCCCAGCCGCCTTCCATGGCAGCCATGTGTTTCACCGCTTCCAGATTGATTCCGCCAACGGCCAGATCCTGAGTGATGCCTCCGAACAGCTCGATGCCGGGCACTTCCTTGCGGACCATGTAGACGAGGGCGGCGGTATCCTCAAAGTGATTTTTCATGATCATGCCGCGCATGCCCATCTTTTTTGCGAGGCGTGCCAGATCGTCGGCGTCGATGGCGCGATCTACGCTGTCAGGACCTTGATGCACGTGGAAGTCGATCGCGCCTTGCAGGTTCAAGGCGGGTTCGGATTGTGCAAACGATGAAGCAGGCAGGAAAAATAAAATGATCCAAACCCAACCGAGCTGCTTGAACAGAAGGCGCGAAAGTCGTGAAGGCATCTTATCCTCTTTTCGACGGCATCGATTTCGGCGGTACACAATACTGCGATTCACAGGCCCATGAGCGGCTGCAATCCTACGAAAACAGTCATAACCGCCCGTAGTCTATTGCTTTGGGATTCAAGTTTGCAAGGATTGTGCCGTTGGATAAGCGGGTTCTATCAGCGGAGAAGAGAATGGACCAGTTGCTGATGACCAAACTTCTTTTCGTCGTGCAGCGTGGTGCTATGATCAGGAATTGGTTGTCATGATTTTTTCCGCGGGCAAGTCGAATGTGTGCGTAGAACTGAAGTCATCTGGCTCCGTTGAGATCCTGTATCAGAGCGAGGGCTTTACATTTCTCGCAGTCAGATGCTGTAGCCCGCCTCTTCAGAGGCGGGGGTTTAGATTCTCCGGCGGCCGGGTTGATGTGTGAAATCTAAATCCCCGCCTCTGAAGAGGCGGGCTACAGCAGACCGGACGAATAGTTGAAGATGTCAACAGAGCTAGACAACTTTATGAGAGATGAATTGAAACGCATCGAAAGTTTTCAGCGGATTACAGAATGACACGCTTTCTTTCCCGCATGTTGGACGATCCCCAATGCGGAGGTCTCAACCAGGAAACGCAGCGCCTCTTCGAGTATCACCAGGCCACGAAGCATACTTACCATTCCGTTCGCACCAATGCGCATTATCTGGATTGGCAAAATCAGCCGAATCCGTTCCGCACTTATGAGGGCGCGCCGATCTTATCGAGCTTACCGCCTGATCCTGGGTTTCCGAACATGGGAACATTCGCTGCAATGGGGGCGCTCGGCAGGGAAGCACGATTCACCGACGAAAACAATTCCGAAAATCGGGAAATTATTCCGCTGGACGCGATCTGGCTCAGCCGATTGCTGTGGCATTCGATGGCCGTCAGTGCATGGAAAAAAGTTCCGGGTTCGGGCAGTCGCTATAGCCTGCGAGTCAATCCGTCTTCCGGAAATCTGCATCCCACGGAAACTTATCTGGCGCTGCGCGGGTTCGCGGGCCTTGGCGACGGTTTGTATCATTACCGCGCGGATCTACATGCGCTCGAGCTTCGCAGCGGCGGTGCCTGGACGCAGCAGCTGGCCGGAGATCTGATGATTCCGTGGGCCGCGGACGCGGCGCTCATCGTGGGACTCACTTCGATTTTCTGGCGGGAAGCCTGGAAGTATCGCGAACGCGCGTATCGCTACTGCTGCCATGATTTGGGGCACGCGATGATGAGTATTCTGCTGGCGGCGCGCGCGCTTGGATTGCCCGGTGGCGCGATTGCTCACTTCTCGGATTCGCGTATGACGCGCACTCTCGGCTTGTCCGGAAGCGACGAAGCGCCGATGACTTTTCTGGTGTTCCCGCAAAAAAGTTTTTCGAGAGTCCGCCTCTACGCCTCCGCAGGAAACTTTCGCGGGAGTTCCCAATGAATTGTCCGACGAGGAAGTGCCCTACAAGCTTTTGTTGGGGATGCATTGCGCGACGATTCTGCCTGACCCTGCTGGCCCGATTCCGCAAACGGTAAAACCAGACGCCGCAAGTGACGACATTCAGTCACTAAAAGCTGCGCCTTTGCCCGAGCCTGCTCGCGATACCAATTTGGGAATGGTCGTGCGGCGGCGGCGTTCGGCGCTCGATTTCGATCCGCGGACTCCGCTCATGGAGCGCAGCGATTTTGAGCAGCTACTAGATTTTGCGACGCGAGATTGGGCAGCGGACTGGCGCGGAAATTTTGGAAGTGGCGAAATATCGTCAGCAAGGTATGGCGCTGATTTCATAAATCTATACCTCTACGTTCACCGCGTGAATGGCTGCGAGCCGGGCGTCTACCGCTGGGACATTAAGAGCCGCACTCTGGAGCAACTTCACCGCGGAAATGTTGAGCGTGTAGCGGCATTTCTTAGCCTGGAACAGCCGCTGGCGGGAAATTCGTGCTTCACTGTTTCGATGGTGGCGGATTTTTCTGGGGCCGCGCGGGCATTCGGCAATCGTGGTTACCGCTACGTGTATTTCGAGGCTGGGGCCATTGGACAAAGACTTTATTTGGGAGCGGAAGCGTCTGGGTTGGAATGCCACCGGCATCGGCGCATTTTACGACGATGATGTGCACCGCTACTTGGGGTTTCTGGAGGAAGTCGACAGGTTCCGTGGACGATTCTGTCGAGAGGCGGAACGCTCGACGCTCGTGATGCTGGACTCGCCGGCGAGCCGCCATGCTGCGGGGCGGGGCGGGAATACTCCTGACGCTACATCGGATGTTTCGAACGAGGGCGGCATTGAGCTTTCTGGTGAAGCGCAGCCCAGCGCAAATAAAATGAAAACTGCTTTGCCCACAGATTCGAAAATGCTTCCGCGGCAGGTGATCTATCACTTTGCAGTGGGTCGCGCCATTCCCGATCCGCGGATTGAGGATTGAGCCGGTATGGTCGGTATTCTGGTGATGGGCGACAACCATTTGATTGTGCGCGGTCCGTTTCCGGATCGAGAAACGGCGCTGGCTCTTGCCCGGCACTGGTCTCTGATACAAATTGGGCGGACGACGCCGGTTGCGCTTGAGCGATGGAGCATCAGCACGCGAGAATTCCGGGAAAATCTGGAATGGGCCGTGGTTGTTCCGGGCGATGGCGAAGTTTCAACTGCCGTGAAGGAATTGCTGGAAGAGCTTTCGGCGAGGGGGATTACGATCTTCGATTCCAGCCTCGGCGATTGGTGATGAGCATGAGTGGGTCTGAGGGTGGCCAGCTTGGAAGCTGATCATTATATTTATATCGCTGCAGTTTCCGTTTGCGACTGTAGTAACGAAATTTGCGAAGCAGAGCGCCCTCTCCGTCCCGAAGAACGCGGGACGGAGAGGCCTCTACGAAACCGTAATGCTTTTTGTTACGCAGGTGTGTGATTTCGGGCAGAAACTCAACTCAAATATACACGGGCAAAGTCCGAGAGATGACAATGATTCAGGATCAGAAGTGTGTGGGCGATAGGTACGCGTCGGAATTTATGACTTTGTAGTTTCCGTCGCAGCGTTTCTGCCTGCGATTCGGCCTTGCACAGCACATCGAGCCAATCCATGCAGGCTGAAACCTCCGGCAGATTCGCCGCCGCAGTAGAGGCCGGGAATCACTTCGCCGTTCATGTCCATCACCTGGCACTTGGCGTTGATGCGCAGGCCGGAGCGCGTGTCGTGAATTACGGGAGTGGCCCATGCTGCGTAGAAAGGAGGCGTCTGAATTTTATATTTTGGCGCGGGCTTGCCGAAATCGGCGTCCTTGCCGGCATCGACGAAGGAGTTGTAGCGCGTGACTGTTTCCTGCAAAGCGTTCGGCGGCATCGGTTTTTTCTGAAATTTATTTACAATTTTTTCCGCAAGCTCGGGAATCGAATTAGCGGAGAAAAAATATTCGGTGGTGTCCACGTAAGGAGGAGTGACTTTCCAGCCTTCGCGTTTTACGGCGTCCGCGTCAAAGATGGCCCAGATCGGCCCGCCGCCGGGAGTTGTGTCTCCGGTGCCTGCTAGCGCCGCGTTGATGAAATTGGAAGTCTCGTATTTCAAGTTGGCCGCGTTCAGATAGCTGTGGGGGACATAAGATTTAATCGAGTTGTAATTGTTGGCGGGGAATTGCCCCTGCGTCTCATCGTAAAAACGCATTGCCCGCAATATTTACAAGGATTGCGTCCTGATAATCCTTTACTGAAATACCCGAAGCGCGGGCTTTCGCAAAAATCGGGCTGTCCGGCTGCCAGGTCAAATTGACGTAGCCGTATTGGCAACCGATCCATCCAGCTTTCGTAATATTTTGGCCGAATTCTCCGGTCTGATTAAACGCGCCCCAAAGCGAAGCTCCGATGGCCATGGCCGCGATTTCTCCGCTGCCGTCCTGGAAGGAGTAAGGCTCGCCGGCGACCTGGTATTCCTCGGTGAGGCGCGGATCGAAAATGCGGCGGAAATTTACGTTGCTGCTGTGTCCGCCAGAGCCGATGATCACGCCTTTGCGCGCGCGAATGTTTACTGTTTTTCCTTGCGTGGTGGCGGAAATTCCGAGGACTCTGCCTGAAGTGGGATTCTCGCGCACGATGCCAGTCATTTTATGCTGCAAAAGAATTTGCACGCCCAGTTTCCTGGCGCTGGCTTCGAGCGGACGAATGAGCCCTACGCCGGACGAAGTTGTCGCGGCCTTATCGGGAGGCATCGGGCCGCCGTTCTGTACCAGCGGAAACGCCATCGGAGCGGAATGGCTTTCGCGCGGGGCGGAGTTTCCGCAGGCGTGGCCGCCGGCAGTGTCCGGAGCCTTTTCCACGAACGTGACGCCATGGTCGACCAGCCACTCGTAGGTCTTGGCGCTCTCGTCGGCAAAGGCGCGGATAATTTCCTTGTCGTTGTAGCGGTAATCGGGGAAGCCATTCGGTTCGACGACGGACCAATCCGTCAGGTCCGAAAATAAAAGATCGGGCGAATCGACGACGCCATATTTTTTCTGGCGGCTGGTGCCGCCGCCGAGGGCCACATTTCCTCCGCTCAGAATTGCGTGTCCGCCGACATCCGTATTTGCCTCAATCAGAATGACGGACGCGCCGCCTTCCGCCGCTTGAATGGCGGCTGGCAGGCCTGTGGCGCCCGCGCCAATCACGACGACGTCCGCCTCTTTATCCCAGTGCGCGGGGCGGGCTTCGGCCTTCGCCACTTCCACGCCAAGACCGGTGACGGCGGCTGCGCCTGCTCCCGTGGCGGTTGCTTTAATGAATTCGCGGCGCGAGAAACGATTTCCGGTTTGATTGTCTTTTTTCATGATCGAAGTCCCAAGGAATGATTTTTAGTTATGCCTTGCGCAAGACGATATGCCCGAAGGAGAAAAGTGTCAACCGCGTAACCATGGTTGAGTGCCAAGGATTTGTAGTGCCTGGAGTGTAGAAAAAAGTTACGATTGGACTGTTTTAATCCCTGAAGATTCAGTGTTGAAAATTTAAAAATGAAATCAAGCCATCTCAACAAATATCTCGACCCAATGACTTGATAGGGCTCCAGGGGTTAAAGAGTACGTGTGAGAAATGCAAAATTGAAACCTCAGCGGCTGAAGCCGCACTCATTTTGCAGAATTTATGTCGTGGCTAAAGCCACGACCCACAATGACTATTTATGAGATAGCTTGGCCCTGTTGAAATCCTGCAAAATACGGTGAGGTTTACATTCGGCTCAGCAAAGACGTTGTAGCCCGCCTCTTCAGAGTTGGGGGTTTAGATTTCACACGTCGACCTTGTATCTGGGGAATCTAAATCCCCGCCTCTGAAGAGGCGGGCTACAGCAGAAATGGCCATTGTTTGAGGATGTCAACAGAGCTAGATAGCTTCATGCAAATTTCCTTTCTGTCACGGCGGTCGAATGCGAAATAGGGAGCGGTGTATGCGTCCACAAAATAAAATTCTGGCTCTGATTGGCTTGATTGTTTTGCTTGGGTCCGCTTGCTTTGGCGCGACGATTACCGGCACGGTGCGGGGCGCGGACGGCGCGCCGTTTCAGGGCGCGTTTGTTGAGGCGCAAAATTCACAAACGAAGATTACGGTGATCGTGTTGTCGGATACGCAGGGGAAATACCGCATCCCTGATTTGCCTGCCGGCGACTATCGCGTGCAGATCAAGGCGGTGGGGTTTCGCGCTGACCCTCGTTCAGGAGTGACACTCGCTGCCGATCAGAATGCGCCCGTGGATTTTGCCTTGCAGAAAAGCGCCGTGCGCTGGAATGAAATTTCGGAGTACCAGGCGACGCAGCTCTGGCCCGCATCCAAGGGAAAAGATTTAATTTTCGGCCACTGCAATATCTGCCATCAATTTCAGAGCCGCATGGCTTCGGTAGGGCGCGATCTGGACGGGTGGAAAGACCGCGTGGCATTCATGCGGCAAACGATGCACTTCAGCATTTTTCTGGGACCAAATTTCAGCGACCAGGATGCGGATACGGTGGCGACTTATCTGGACAGCTTGTTCGGGCCTGATACCACGCTGCCTAAATCTCCCGCAGACATGCCTGGCTACCAGAAAACTGTGAGGCCCTTCAGCAGCGATGCGCTGAACATTGTCTACGTCGAATACGACATGCCCGGGCCGAGCCGCATGCCTTTCAGCGCGGCCCCTGACAAAAATGGTTTCTTGTGGATTCCCGATTTTGGATTGGCCAACAAGATTACGCGGCTCGATCCGAAGACAGGCGAGATGAAAGATTTCTCGATTCCATTTCCCGGAACGGGTGGAGTTCATTCAGCCGTGCCCGCGGCGGATGGTTCTGTGTGGCTTGCTGAGCAAGGCTCGAACCGCATTGGCCGGTGGGACCCGGTGACGGAGAAAATTACGGAATTTCAGGACGCGTATTTGCCGGGAAAAGAGGGAATTGAGGATGGCGGCTCGAAGCATACAGTGCGAATGGATCCGAGCGGAAAAGTTTGGACGAGCGGCGTGCCGCTGACGCGCTTTGATCCTGAGACGGGGAAATTCGCGCGGTTCGTGGAAGGGGTGTATGCGTATGACGTGAAGCTGGATAAAAACGGCGACGCCTGGTTTACGGATCCTCTGGTTAATAAAATCGGCAAAGTAGATGTGAAAACGATGAAGGTTTCCCAATGGACATCGCCCACCGCGAATTCCCATCCCCGGCGCATGGAAATTGGTTCAGACGGCATGGTCTATTCCGGAGAATATAATGGCGGCAAAATGGCGCGATTCGATCCAAAAACACAAACGTTCAAGGAATTTCAGTTGCCCGGGCCGGATCCCGAGTCCGTACGCGATGGGTTTCGATGCGGATGGGTATCTTTGGTACGACTCGCACAACATGGACACGATCAACCGATTCGATCCGAGAACCGGGAAAGTGATCGAGTATCCGGTGCCGCATTCGGAGCTTGCGATGCGTGAATTTTTCCGCGATGCGCAGGGGCGCATGTGGTACGGAACAGCGCCGAACAATAAAGTGGGATATTTTTATCTGGCGGGGAAGTAGGTGGGTGGTGGCATAAGTTTCAGAGTCTGTGTGAGTCATGCAAAATTGGGACCTTCAGTGGCTAAAGCCGGCCTCATTTTTCGGCAGGTTACGTCGTGGCTAAAGCAACGACCCACAATAATTCTGCTGTTTGCGCTTAGACTCCACAGCCTGTGGAATTCAGGGCTTGCTTGGGCTAGACCCCACAGGCTGAAGCCTGTGCCACTAAATGCAGAAAACTATTCACTCAGAATGTGGGAGTTTTATTTTGAATTCGGTTCTTCGCGGCGAAGTAATTTGACTCCGACCATGAAGCCGCCCTTGTCGCGGCGGCTATTCGTGACAATTCCCGAATATTGAATAGTTCCCGATTTAATTGTGATGTGCGAGCCGAGGCTGATTGAGTTTTTCGTTCGCAGGCTTACGCCGCCGTGGGATCTATCCTCCAATGTTGCGGACGTAACGCGCGGAGTCAGTTCGTCGTCCATCCACAGAATATCGACCCGCGCCATCAGGGGAATTCGCTGCTCGGTTCTTTTTTCGCTCACGCCTTGCCTATCGGCAAAAATTTGCAAAACTTCATTCACGCGAGTCGAACCGATCTGCTTGAAGTAATGGTTTGCGATACGTGCCGTTGTATACTCCCGCTCGTCTCCGATGTCCCGACATACCAGGGGAAATGAGCGCAGTAATCGGAAAATCTGGAATGGGAAGGGAATTCATGCGAATTGATGTTCATGGGCATTATTTCCCGGCGGAATATCTGGATCGGTTGGACGTGTACGGCGGAAGCCATGTAACAGGATTAATCCGCAAAATGAAGATGGATTACCAGGGTTTCAGCGGCCTCGATGCGCATCTGCAGAACATGGACCGCTCAGGCGTGGATATGCAGATACTTTCTGTTTCGGGCCAGCTTCCTTATTTTGCGAAAGAAAATGATGCCGTGGATGCGGCCCGGCTGGGCAACGACATTTACGCGCGCATCGTCCGCGAATATCCCAAGCGATTTGCTGCCTTTGCTTGCACTCCGCTGCCGCATGTGCAGGCATCGATAGACGAAATGCGGCGTGCGCTCGACGATCTCGGCATGGTGGGCGTGACAGCGGGAACATTTGTATTGGGAAAAACGATTGCGGATCCGGCCTTCGATTTATTTTTCGCCGAACTTAACCGCCGCAAGGCCGTCCTTTTCATTCATCCCACTGGCGGCAGCCTCGGTTCGCAGTTGATCGAAACCACTAAGCTCGCGTGGCCGGTTGGAGCGCCACTTGAGGATACCGTGTGTCTCTTGCAATTCATGCAGGCAGATTTTCCGAGCCGATTTCCCGAGATTAAAATTATTATTCCGCATCTGGGCGGCTTCGCCCCATTTCTTGCGGCGCGCCTCGACCAGTTGCAGGATCATTTCCTGCCAGCGTCGGCAACCGCGCCCAGCGAACAGGCGAAATATTTTTGGTATGACACGGTGAATGCGAATCCCGCCTCCTTGCGCTGCGCTCGCGAAACGCTGGGCACGGATCATCTCCTGATGGGCACTGACTATCCTTTCTGGCGCGATGACGCCTTTAAATTGTGCGTGGATTATGTGGGTGAATCCGGGCTGCCAGCGAAGGAGGTAGAGGATATCCTCGGCGGAAACGCCAGGAAATTGCTGCATTTGCAGGCGAAGTAGATTCGATCGCGGATGAAGGAGGCGGCTCTGCGCGAACCGCCTCCCTTGCTGCTCAAAATCTCAACGTGGTTTCGTTAAAACTTGAACTGCGCCTTGAGTTGAATAATCCTCGGCGACGCATCGGCTCCGAGACCCACGCCATAAACAGTTGTGGCCGGTGATACTGTTCGCTCCAGTCTTCCAAACGAACCGCTGCTTACGTCATAGAACGGATTGTCAAAATTGGGATGATTGAAAATATTGTAGAACTGGAAGCCAATGTTCAGTTCCGCTTTTTCCCAACGAGGAATTACATTCATCCTCTTCCATATCGAGAAGTCAGTATTGAAATAGTGGGGGCCTCGCATGATGTTGCGCGTCGTATTTCCAAAGCCGGCGGGAGATGTGGCGAACGCGCCAGTGTTGAAACATGGCTGGGTAACGTCGGGTCCCGGGCCGGAGCAGGTGCCTGGAGCCACGCCTGTTGCATTCGCGAAAACTACCGGCGCAGGGGTAGTGGGGGAGGCCACTTGTCCGTAATTCGTCTGCTCCAGACGGGCTGTAGTGCTCAGGTCCACCACGGAGAAGGGAAGCCCGCTACGGGTCAGCAGCGTGCCGGCAACTGTCCAACCATTTAACAAGGCATTTGGACCGTGTCCGAAAGTAAGCTTCTTGAAGGGCACTTCCCATAAATAATTCAGACTGAAATAGTGCCGCACATCATAATCGGAACTCGCGTAAAGTCCATTGCGGCTGAAAGGCTGCTCCGCGAAGATCGGCGACGTATTTGTGGAGAGAAAAGCCTGAAACGCCAAGGGCGAGAAGCCGCCATTGGAAATATCGTCGAGGGCGTGGCTATAGGTGTAATTGGCACTTATCTGTCCGCTGGAATAACGATGCGTTGCCGATATTGAAAGCCCGTTGTAACTCGAAACTCCTTGCGTGAATATGCCATTGACGTAGCCGAAGGCACCATCTGGCACGGCGAGCGGCAGGCCTACAAATGGAGTGGGGCTGAAGGCATTCAGCGTGGAATTTTGTATAACTTCATGGATTCCGTGATTTCCAGCATAGTTGATGTCGACAGAAGTATTCTTCCCGAACTGCTGCTCGATTCCAAGACTCCACTTTGCGTAGTAAGGAACATGAGTATAGTTTTCGACGTAGTTAACGGCGGGCGGCACGAATCCGGGCACGCTTGCCGCCAGCGTTGATTCCGACGCGCCAGCTGCAAAACCGGCTAAGAACGCTTTGTTCGAGGCGGCAGCGGCGCCCGGAAGGCTATTGGCTTCCGCAGGCGAAAGGAGCAAAGGAGTTGCCCCCCCTCCCACCGTGAAATTTTGGAACAGGGGGGGATTTTCGGAAATATCATCCACCACTTGTCCAGCGAAGGCGTCATAGAAAAGGCCTATTCCCCCGCGAATCACAGTGCTGTGTTCGCGGCCAAACGGTTGCCAGGCAAAACCGAACCGCGGGGCCCACTCAATATTGGTAAAGCCCACCAGAGCCGTACGATTGTTCAACTGGAAAATCTGGTTGTAGGGAGCGGTGGTGCCGGCGAGGGAGGGATTCGCCTCCAACTGTTCAAATGGTTCCGAAAGTCGTGAGAAACATAGCGCTTTGCAAGTTGGATTGGAAGGATGATCCGCGCGCAGTGAAAAGGTCAAAGTTAAATCAGATTTAACCTGAACGTCATCCTCGGCATATGCGCCAATTGTCCAGAACTTGAATCGTTGTTCATTGGAAGTGGGGAAAGCCTGGGCAAAAGTTGTAGCATCGCCGGTGGGATTCGCGGGATTGAAGCCGCCGTTAAAAAAGGCAGTCAGGTCTGGAATAACCGCTGTACCGCTGGTATTGATCCCGTATACAAAGTCCGAAACATCGTTCCGGCGATATTTAATGCCGAATTTCAAGGTGTGCCGTCCCATTATTTTTGTTACATCGTCCGAAACTTGCGCCTGTGTAATAGCGCGCCCCTGCGGGCCCAGGCTGTCAAAAATGGCGAAGTTCGCAAAGCCATTGATAAAGGCAAGTGATGTGGGAAACGCAGCGAGGGCCGCCGCCCGATCCGGCGCGTTAAAAGTGGCTTCATACCACTGCCCAGCCAGAATAAACTGATTGGTTGTATTGGGTCCAAACGTATGATTTTCTGAAATCTGTCCCTGATATTCCGGCTGATTACTTACAAGATTAAATACAGGATCAATGGGGTCTGTCGCGGATCCCTGAAAACCCCTATCGAGCTGGAATCTTCCATAGAGATGATCGTTCACACCCGCGTTGTAATCGACACGTGCGGAGTAGAGAGACTCACGAGTTGGAATCGTTGCATTGGAAATAAAATTGAATGCGCAATTTACACCAGGACCCAAGCCTGTAAATGGACTGGAAGTGTTGATGCCGCAACCGGTAGGATCAGCCGCGTTATTGCTTCCGGGGAGCGCGCCGTGGGAAGACCTTGCGGCGTCATAGATACCGAAAATTGTATTGTAAAAGGGAACGGAAGCAGGATGGGTTGCCTGCAGATTGGCAATTGTAGCTGCTTCAAATTCCGGCGATGGCACCAGTTGAGTGGATGGGGACGCGGGAATAATAAGTCGCAGTCCTTCCGTGTTGAAATACCAGAATAGCTTGTCCTTTATAATCGGCCCGCCTATATTGGCCGCGTATTGGTTTGCGTTCACAAACGATCGCGGCGCATTATTTTCATTATTGAAAAAGCTATTGGCATTGAAATCCCGGCCATTCCAGTAATATGTCGCTGAACCGTGGAACTGGTTCGTGCCCCCTCTGGTAATAATGTTTACGTTGGATGCAGCCAATCCATTAAATTGCCCTCCGTAACCGTTGGACACGATGGTGGCTTCCTGGACTTCGCTCTCCCCCAGCATCAACGAAGTAGCGCCAGAATTCCCGATACTCAAGTAGGGATCATTGTTATCCATGCCATTTATCGTGAAGAGATTGCTTGTCGCGGACATTCCGTTTACCGAGTAATTTCCATATCCGCTCAGGGTATTTTCTGTGACGCCCGGTGTCATTAGCAACGGGTAAGTCATGTCATTTCCCTGATTCGGCATGGACTGAATCTGGGTTTCGTTCAGGGTTGCGGAAGTGCTGCCACTTTCAGTTTGAACGAGCGGCGCCGGTTCGGTGACCACGATTTTTTCAGTGGACGTCCCGAGTGTCAGTTTTAGATCCTGAGCGTTCACTTGCCCGATGCTGACGGTCGTCCTGACCGTAATGGGTTGGAATCCAGAGGCATTGATACTAATTTCATAAGACCCCGACGGCAGCAACGAAAAGCGATACGCGCCTGAGTCATTCGTCTTGGTTTCCAATTTTGTTCCTCGCTGAACGTTTCTCAGCTCAACCGCAACGTTCGGAATGATTGCCCCGGTGGGATCGGTCACCACACCGGTCAGGTCGCCGGTCGTGGCGGTCTGGGCGGCGGTCTTTTTGGAAGCAAGAGTGAAGAGCAGGACGAAGCTAAAAAGGAAGGTGACAACTTTCATATTGCGCATTTTTTCTCCTCATTGGGAAAGTGGCGATTGCGAGGCCGGTTGGGAATGAACTGAAAATGAAGCGGGTATTGCATTTAAGGAGGCAGGCAAGGCACGGGGATCCTGTTGGAATGGAATAGAAGAAATGATTTGACGTGAACCCATTGCCCGCCCCGTTCAGACGGAAATCGTTGTAAAAAATATAAATTTTACCGTCTGATTCGATCCGCCAAATTTATCCGTCAGATCTGGCTTTGAATAATTCCACCGCGGGAATTAATTGCTTGAGTCGGCTCGGACTCGGTCAAACAGCTCCCCCTGAGGAGCGATTTAACAAGGCAAGCTTGGTTAGAAACGCTTGCAAAATTTCATAAGCATTCCAATTGCCGTATTTCAGAAATTTGTAGGTGTATCTAACTTCAAGGAAATCAGGAACTTGGTTTTACGGCCCGAGAGAATCAAGTTGTCTTGCTTCCAATTTCCGTAGAAGTTACTAAAAAACATTTATTAGCTAATTAGTATATCTACAGACTTTTACTGATTACTGGCCGTGAAAAAGCAGGAGAAGAAAAAGAACAAATGAGGAGCAAAATTGCCAGTTGGACATCTCTTCATGGATATCCAATTAAAGTTGGTGGGCCAATTGGTGGGGGAACTGTGCGGCGACGCGGCGGTTGATCTCGCCACGGTATTGCGTCACGTTCTGAAACCCGGAATGCTCGACAGATGAAGGCGTAAACACTTCGAGCCGCGCAACGAGTTCGAGTGGAATGGCCATCTGCCCATGCTCGCCTACCTGAATCAGCAACAGCGCCTGGCGATTGTTTCCTTTTTCTCCTCCTTTGGCTTTTTCCTCATGGTTGGAGGCGTTGCGGCTTCTGACTTCGGACACGATATTCGTCTGTTGAGCAAGCCCGAGCACGTCAATAATCAGAGCACCGCGGCCGTCGCCCATGATGGTCGCACCGGCAAAAATTTTGACGCCCTTCAGTTTTTTGCCGAGCGGTTTGACGACAATGTTTTCGGTGTCGATGATCTCGTCCACCACCAGGCCGAACTGGCGATCATCGGCCTGCAACACGACAATGGTTGCGCCGGAGCCAGGCAGGGCGGTGGATTCCGGAGTGCGTTCGAGATGCAGCGTCTGATCGAGATAGACGAGAGGCAACAAACGCCCGCGCAATCGATACACCGGAACGCCATGCACATATTCGATTTTGGAGTTCCCCGCATCCGCTTCGATTCTTACGAGTTCACACAGGCTGACTTGAGAAATCGCAAAGCGCTCTCCGGCGCACACCACGACCAAAGCGGGGACGATGGCCAGGGTAAGAGGAATTTTAATTTTAACGGTGGTTCCCGATCCCATGGCGCTGTGAATGTCCACCGAGCCGTTCACACGGTCGATGTTGGTCTTGACCACGTCCATGTCAACGCCGCGACCGTGGCTAGCTCGCGCGACGGCAGGCTCAGCCCGGGCCGGCAATGGATATCTCCAAACGCAAACTCCATCACATACGTTCCGAGATCGTGCGCGACATCTTGCAGGGAAGTCAGAAGCGTCTTGGCCAGGTCGCCGTACATCTCCCCAAATTTTGCCAACCCGCGTTCGTACCGGGCCGAATGGCTCATCGCGGCATTCTCCTCAACCGTCATGTCTATTCTCAGCGACCGAATGATATCACTCGAATCTTTCTGAAGCAGGGAGACGATTATCTAATCGCTAAGTGGCCGATTGAGGTCTTCGCGGTGCACGGCGTACAGGGCTAATTCGACGCGGCTGGAGACGCCCAACTTGTCATAGATGGCACTCAGGTAATTTCGGATCGTGTGCTCGGAAAGGGCGAGCTTTTGGCTGATGTCCCGGGTACTCAGGCCGTCGGCAAGCAGGTGGACGACCTCGGCTTCGCGGGGTGTTAGGCGCGCCATCCCGCCACCGGGCTTGATCAAACGGAGCGGTTTCAGTTGAGTGAGGAAGTCGAGAAGATAGACCAGGTTACGGGTATCCGCCCAAATTTGACCCTCATGCACGGTTCGAATGCACTTAGGCAGTAATTTGATGGATTGCAGGCGGCAAAAAACACCTCTGGCACCGCCCCGGAAGGCGTCCACGACCAGATCCCGTTCCGGATCGGGAATCAACATGATGGCGGACGTTCGGGGAGAAAGGGCTTGCAAGGTTTGCAGGACGTTGTAGCCGGTTAACTTGCCATCTCCGAGGTGAACATTGATCAGGGCAATGTCCGGCCTGCTCTTTTCGATTTCCCGAATGGTTTCTATGGAATTGTTAGCAACCCCGATTACATCGATGTCATGTCGCCCGCGCTCAAGGCCTTCGGCAATCAGTTGTCCGCTCATACGATCGGCGTCCGCGATGAGGACGCGGATATTTCCGTCAAGCGAGCGTAAGGCGTGTGTCATGAGCTGCTAATCCAATACAGGCGCCAACGTGCGCAGACTATCTTAAGCGTTATAACTAAGCAAGTAATATATGGTCATAATGTCATGAATAGTGCCAACTGCCAATTCTTTTTCCAAAGTAACATTGCTGGGTAAATCTCCCCGCCCTTTCACCCTACTGTTAACCGATAGGGCAATGTGTCACGTATAGTGACAATGAAGTGTCATGTGCAAGCCGGGAGTGCGCCTTACCCCTGTTCGAATAGCTGGAAACTCTCTATCGTGCTGGCCAATCTTCATAGAAGTGGTGCGGTGGAATTCAAGAAAGTTTCGAGTTGAACAGCAAGTGTTGCCGAATTTTAGAAACCTTTGTGTAAGTCACGGGGCGGAGCTGCATGAACCTGTCAGAAAATAGCAATCAAATAGTTGGCACTTCCGGCGTGTCGAACTGGTACGCGCTGTTCACGCGCTATCAGCATGAAAAACCTGTTGCCCTGGCCCTTTCAAATAAGAAATATGAAGTCTATCTTCCTCTCTGCAATTCCACGCGCCAGTGGCAAGACCGGTCGAAGCAACTCTGGTTGCCCATGTTCCCAAGTTATGTATTTGTTCGCGGGGGCATGGACCGCCCGCTCCAGATCGTCTCGACACCGGGAGTCATCCATATTGTGCGTTTTGGCGGCGTGCCGGCGATTATTTCGGAGGTCCAGCTCGATGCAGTCCGGAAAATTCTGGAAAGTCATGCCGCTGTTGAACCCCATCCGTACCTGGAATGTGGAGACCGAGTGAGGGTGAAGAGCGGAGCATTGGCGGGGCTCGAAGGAATATTGATTCGGGAAAAAAAACTCCCTCACCTGGTTATATCGATGCAAATGCTTGGCCGGTCCGCTGCCGTGGAAGTGGAAATGTCGAATGTTGAAAGAATTATGCCAATACATGCAATGGTCGCGACTACGCGCTTTACCGCTGTAGCTTGAAACATAGCACTCTACTGCAGAAAAGATTCGGTCAGCATTGTGGCGAGTAAATTTGGTAAAGGGATTGAACACATGGAAAGACTGACGACCAATTCGCGAAATCTCGATTTGCTTCGGTCTTTTGCCGTGTTGCTGGTGGTGGGTTTTCATCTGGCGAAATTATTTAACTGGCAGCCCGGCGCATTGCGCGTGACGGATTTCGGATTGTTGGGTGTGATGTTGTTTTTTGTTCACACTACGCTTGTGCTCATGTTCTCGCTCGAAAGGCTGCATGCGGAATCCAGTCAATCGCTGTTCGTGCCGTTTATAATTCGCCGCAGCTTCCGGATCTATCCGCTGGCAATTCTTGTGGTAACGTCCGCCTATTTATTTCACATCCCATCGGATTTGCAATTCGGGAAATTTAATCTTCTTCACCAGTCGGCGGGAAACCTGCTGGCGAATCTGTTTCTGATTCAAAACGTGACCCAGCAAAAAGCGAATCCAGGCATCCTGTGGAGCCTCCCGCTGGAATTGCAAATGTACGTGGCGCTGCCCGCGCTGTTTCTATTTGCCTCCCGGGTTCGGTCCTGGTGGGGAATGATTGCATTTTGGTGGTCAGCGGTAGCGCTTTGGTTCGCGGTAGGGTTTTTCTCTGGCATGCTGCCGCTCAGCGAAGGCGGGATTCGCTCTCCCGCGGAAGCGTTGCTGAAATTTACCCGCTTTTTGCCGTGCTTTCTTCCCGGAATCGTGGCTTACAAGCTTTGGGGCAGTTCCAGATTTCTTCCCGCTTCCTTGTGGATGATTTTCCTGGGCGTGTGTTGCGGAGTGTTTTTGTGGCTTTCGGGAAAGCAACCAATCGAGGTGGGATGGGTAATCTGCTTTGCGATTGGCCTGGGAGTAAGTTTCTTTCGGGAAATGCGCGAAAACACCCTCGCTCGATTGGCCAAGCGAATCGCGCGGTATTCCTACGGAATTTATTTAATGCACTATTTTGCGATATGGGTCGGGTTCGTTGTTTGCCGCGGTCTTGGCCGCGGATTGCAGATTGCCATTTTCGCAGCGGTGCTCATGAGCCTTTCCGTTCTGCTCTATCACGCGGTGGAAGCGCCGACGATTGCAATCGGTGTAAGTGTCTCGGAAAAATTCATGCGCCGTGAATATACTTTCCGAGTGAAAAACGATTCGATGGAGAGCGCGGTTTAAATCTGCTCCGTGTAGATTGAGGTAAAGTGAAAATGAAACGGTCACGCAACTCGGTTTTCGTCTTGAGGGCAACGCTGTCGCTTGCATTGATCATCGTGGCAACGCCTGCGTTTGCGCAGAGCACCAGGGATGCGAATTCCGAAAATTCTCCGCTGTTGCAAAGCGCTGTGAAGAAGACTGCGCTGATCCAGCCGTCGCGCGAAGACCTTGTCGCCTCAATTACCCCGGCTGTTAGCAATGACTCGAGCATAGGGCCTGATGATTTGTTGAACATCAGCGTGTTTGAAGCGCCGGAAATGAATACCACGCTCCGGGTTTCTGCCACGGGCGATATTTCCATGCAATTGCTGGGCGAAGTTCACGCAGCCGGGCTGGCTCCTCGCGAACTGCAATCGGTTCTGCAAGAATTGCTGCGCCGCACCTACATGAAAGACCCGCACGTGGGTGTCTTCATTCAAGAACTGCAAAGCCACCCCGTATCCGTCGTGGGAGCCGTAAAAATGGCGGGTGTATTTCAAATTCGCGGACCCAAGACACTGCTCGAAATTCTTTCCATGGCGCAAGGGTTGGCGGACGACGCAGGCGATACCGTATCCATCCTGCACGGCGGCGAGCAATCGGATCTTAATAATTTGAGTCACCCCAGTTTGAAGCTGAGCGCGACCAGCAGCGGCTTCCAGACTAATGAAATGCTCGTTAAAAATAATGCGATGGCGCCTGCTCCGCCCGATCGAAATCCAAAAATCGACAGCATAAATCTGAGGAGGTTGCTGGAGTCCTCCGATCCCACCGTAAACGTGCTGGTTCGCCCCGGAGACGTGGTTACAGTGTCCCGCGCGGGAATTGTGTATGTGGTGGGAGAAGTCAACAAGCCGGGCGGATTCGTTTTGCAAAATAACGAGAGCATTTCCATTCTGCAGGCACTCGCGCTTGCACAAGGCACGACGCATACATCGGCAATTAGTCAGACTCGAATTATTCGCACGGACGCGATGACTGGGAAGCGAGAAGAAATACCCATAAATCTTGGGAAAATTTTCTCAGGCAAAAAAGCGGACGTTTTGCTGGAACCGAAGGACGTCGTTTTTGTGCCAAATAGCGCGGCAAAAAGCATGTTGTATCGCGGATCCGCAGCGGCTCTACAAACCGCGGCGGGCGTGGCGATTTACAAATGGTGACCCATGGGCTCTGAGGAGAAAGAAAACAACAAAATGGAAGTGCTGTCTGCCCGCGGTGTCCGCATGGAACGGCGGCGCGTCTTGCCGGGAGGGCTTCGTCCATCCGAGATGGAAAAGCCGCCGGACCTTGTCGCCTGGTGGAGAATAGTTCGAAAGCACCATTGGACTGTGCTTACCGCTTTCGCAGTCTTATTTCTTACAGTTTTGATCGGATCCTGGAAAGAGAAGCCCGTTTACAGGGCCAAGGCACTGATTGAAATTGATAAGGAAGATCCGAACGTCCCAAACCCACAAGAGCTGTTTCGGATGGATGAAGTTTCGGATGCCTATCTGGAAACGCAATATAAAGTGCTGGGCAGCGACGATCTGGCCGAGCGAGTGATCCATCAACTTGATTTGGATCAGATTAGTGAATTTTTACCTTCTAAGTTTCCCTGGCCGTGGATCTCAATCACACCCCAGGTTTCGGCCGCCGAACCTGCCAAACAGAATAAAAAAGTGGATGACCCGTTCGTCCAGGAAATGGTTCTGAAACGGTTTCAGGACCGGCTGGATATCAGGCCGGTTCGCCGCAGCCGCGTGGTGGAACTTCGATTCGATTCGCAAGACCCGGAGTTGGCGGCGCGTGCCATTAACACAGTAATTGACAATTACATTCAGAAAAATTTCCAAGCTCGGTGGGACGCTACCCAAAAGGCATCGTCCTGGCTTTCGCAACAATTGAACGAGCTGAAATCAAATCTCGAAAAATCCGAAGACGATTTGCAGAAATATTCCGCTGACAACGGACTTCTATATCTAGAAAACGCAAAAGGAGATTCCGAAAGCATCGTGAATCAAAGCGTGCTCGGGATCCAGAGTGAACTAACCAAGGCCGAGGCGGATCGGTTTGAGAAAGAGTCGATTTATCGCCTGGTGCAAGCGGGCGACTTCGGATCGCTTCCCGGCGTTTTTGACAATAAGTTATTGCAGGATTTGACCGTGCGACTCGCGGACATGCAACGGGAGCACGCGCAACTGGCCGCCACGTTCACGGAAGATTATCCGAAAGTAAAGGAAATTCAAGATCAGATCACGGAAATTCAAAATTCCCTGGAGAGGGAACGCCGGCGCGCGGCGCAAAAAATCAGCAACGATTATTTCGCCGCCGTCCGGCGTGAAAAACTGGTGCGGCAATCGTTCAACGAATCGCAGGCGCAGGCAAACCACGTTGCTGAAAAATCCGTGCAATACGGGATGCTAAATCGCGAAGTGGAAACGAATAAAAGTTTGTACGAAGGTTTATTAGAGCGGCTGAAGGAGGCCGGCGTCTCGGCGGGCCTCAAAGCGGGCAACATTCGAGTGGTGGATTCTGGCAGAGTTCCTTTCAAACCCATCGCTCCCAATTATCCGCTCAATTTGGGGCTGGCGTCATTCCTGGGGTTGGGACTCGGAGTCAGCATGGCTTTCTTGAAGGAGCATCTGGACCAGACGATTCGATACAGCGAAGATGTATTCAATTATTTGGGAGTGCCGGTGATCGGTTTTGTTCCCACCTACGCCGCATTGAATAAAAAGAGCCGTAAGGCAATAGCCGGAGGGGAAAAGCAGCTCAATCTCGGCACGAGCGAGGTCAAAAATAATTTGGGCGGCATTTTCGCCAACGAACATTGTGGCAATGACCTCGGAATCCATAAAGGTTCGGCCTTTTCGGAGGCCTTTCGCGAGTTGAGAACATCGGTCATCCTTTCCTCATCAGGGCGATTCGCAAATTCCATCCTGGTGACAAGCGCGCAGCCAGGCGAAGGGAAAACCACGGTTGCCGTAAATCTTGCATTTTCCCTGGCGCAACTTGGCCAACCCGTTTTATTGATTGACGCAGACATGCGTCGCCCAACGATTCAGAAATACTTTCCACAGCGAGGATCCCGCCTAAGTAGTTATTTGTCGGGGCAAGGCGCATGGCAAGAAATGGTTTACCCCACATCAGTCAGAGGTTTATCCATCATGCATTGCGGTCCTATTCCGGAAAACCCATCGGAATTGCTTTCGTCGGATCGAATGCGGGCCATGCTACAGGAGGCGATGGTGACCTATCGTTTTGTGATTCTAGATTCACCGCCTCTGCTGAATCGCGCGGACAGCCGAATTCTGGGAAGCATGGTTAGCGCCACGATCCTGGTTGTAAAAGGCGGAGAAACGCCGCGACAAGTTGTGCAGTATGCGGAATCTCAAGCGCGGTCGGTGGGCACAAACCTGATCGGCGTTGTCCTGAATAACCTCGATAAATCGATGAATGATTATTCCTACTACAGCGTTCCTCGTCCCAAGGAGGACGCGGTTGAGGCCGAGGCCTAACTTGCGAATGCCCCATGATTTTTTCCAAGGCCAACTGCGGAACATTTTCCACGAGTGTGGCCATTCAGGCTTGCGGCACCGCTACAGGGATTTTGACGGCCCGTTTGCTTGGCCCTGCGGCGCGCGGTGAGCTCGCTACGGTTATTTTATGGCCCACAATCCTGAGTAATCTGGGATTGATGGGGTGCAATTGGGCGGTTGCGCGAGAGGTGGCGAAAAATCCG
Source organism: uncultured Acidobacteriota bacterium (assembly GCA_963786215.1). Taxonomy (GTDB): domain Bacteria; phylum Acidobacteriota; class Terriglobia; order Acidiferrales; family UBA7541; genus Palsa-360. The sequence continues at coordinate 3,096 of CAWAYK010000015.1, read as the reverse complement.
AAGAACGAAAGCGATTGGATTGCCGCGGGAACAGCGGTCGGACTGGCGATGGCTTGTATATATTCTGCGGCAGGATATTTTCTGCTTCCGTGGCTTTTGCCTGCAGACAGGCGGCACTTGCTTCCGGTAGCGCGACTTTTTCTTTTACTCCTGCCGCTTGATATTTTGAACCAGGTGCTTCTGGCGGTGGAGCACGGACGTATGCGCTGGCGCCGCTACAATCTTCTGCGACTTTCGTTGTTTGTTTTTTATTTCATTTTGATCGGCCTGATCGGAATCACTAGAAGGGTTCAGATTCGCTGGTTTGTTGCGGCATTTCTTGCCAGCCAATTGTTGTCGCTGCTTGTGCGCGTTTGGGTTCACAGGAAATCATTCGTCGCGGGTAAATCTTTGTTGCAGGGATGCTCCCACCTGATGCGGCAGGGGATGCCATTTTTTGGGGCAACCATCAGCAGTCTGATCTCGCTGCAACTCGATACGATTCTGGTTATAGGATTGTTCAATGCGGAAGCCGCGGGAATTTATGCAGTGGCCTGCGCATTTGCCAACGGGCAATCTTCTCTGGGCGAGGCCCTGGGGATCACTTCGTTTGCCGTTCTTTCCAATGAAACAGATTTAAAGAACCGGAAAAAAATCATAACGGAAACGTTTCGGCAATCCACGCTTATTTCTTGCGGCGTAGGCATTGTGCTTTCCTGCCTGATTCCGATCATTGGTCGGCCCGCTTTTCGGATTCGCGTACGCAAAAGCCATCCGGCCCGCAATGCTTCTGGCTCTTTCCGCAGCTGTCATGGGATCTGCCAATATTTTGAACCAGGGATTGCGAGGCGCGGGGCGCCCACAGGCGGGATTCGTAAGCCAACTGATTGGTGCCGGAGCGATGGCGCTATCTGTGCTTTTTTTCCTTCGCGGATTTGGGTTGATGGGAATGGCGTTTGCCGTTGGCATAAGCGCCTGCGTGCAGTTACTGGTGTTGATAATCGCGGCGGCGGCGTGGCTGGAAATTTCACCGCTCAAATTCTGGCCATTTGGGGCAGAAAATTTCAGGATGTTTTTCCAGCAAGTGGCCGATCTGCGTTTGAGGTATTTGAGATTGCCAGCGTCAATTTCGGCGGACTGAAAGTAAATCGATATGAATAAAATTCTGGGCTACGTGACACCTGTCCGCACATATTCCTGCGACGATGAAATCTATATGCAATCGGCATCCGGGCGGGTGGCCGAGGCGTTGGCCGAGCAGTACGAAAAAGTTTATATGTGCGCGAGAGTCGTACACGGCCGGCCTCCTGTGCCGTTCGATGTTCCGTTGCATGCTCCAAATCTTGAGTTAATCGAGCAGCCCTACTGGAATTCAACCGCCGGATCATTGCTACATTTAGTCGGCATCACACGCGCCTACATCCGGACGTGCCGGCGCGTGGATGCTTTGTTCGTCCGCGGAATGTGCCCGTATATTGCTCTCCTTTACTTGTGCGCATGGTTCTTTCAAAAGCCAATCTGCCACTGGATAGTGGGCGATTCGATAGCACTCCTGCGAACCGGCGCAAGGAAGGGACGTGCCGCTGAATTTTTTATCTTTACTGTTTGCGCTGCAAGACCGGCTCTTCACACGCGTGGGGCGCTGGATCACAAACGGAGCGTTGATTTGCAATGGCCACGATTTAGCCGGGGCCTACGCTTCCCCGCGAACAACGGAAATTGTTTCCAGCACAATCAAAGAGCGTGAGTTCTTCTATCGATCCGATACTTGCCAGCAATCGCTCGTGCGAATTCTTTTCGTTGGATTTGTGCGCCCTGAGAAGGGAATTGAATACCTGCTGGATGCGGTTTCCCTGCTTGATCCGAGCCTTCCGTGGAGGCTGGAGATTGTGGGGCCGCGCGAATTTCCGGACTATTGCAATAAATTGGGTGAAATCATTGCCGAGCACGACATCAGCAGGCGAATTCGCTGGACGGACTATGTGCCGAATGGCGCCCCTTTATTCAACATCATGCGCGCCGCCGACATCTTTGTGTTGCCAACGCTTTCCGAGGGAACTCCACACGTCCTGGTCGAGGCCCGCGCCAACGGTTTGCCGTGCATATCGACAACCGTGGGAGGAGTGCCGACCACGGTTACGCACGGTTACGACGCGTTGCTTGTTCCTCCCAGAGATGCGACGGCATTGGCGCGTGCGATTGAGCGTGTGATTTACGATACGGAATTGCGGACGCACCCTGATTTTCAACGGCTTGAGCCGGGCGCGGAGCCAGACATTGGATCGATTTATTGCCGCAGTTTTAAAAGAATTAAATGCAGACGTGCAATTGCACACGGCCATCGTGCCTCAAGGGTAGGTCACAAAAAATTGAGAGTGCTTCAATACCTTTGGTTTCATTTTGTCAGCCTAGCGACGGCATGGCTCCCTGATTTACGTCCTGTCCTCATATTACGTGGATTTTTGCTACGGCCATCGTTTCAAAGCTGCGGGAAAAATCTTCAAGTTGCGCGGCGCGTGACGATCAATTTTACGAATCGCATGGAAATTGGCAACGACGTGTTTCTGGGAATGGGCTGCTGGCTGCATGCCGTCGGCGGAATCGTTTTGGAGGATGAAGTACTGATAGGGCCCTACGCAATGCTGATTACAGGGAATCACACGCAAATCGATGGATCGTATCGATTCGGTCCCCCGGACTCCGCGCCCATTCGCGTCGGCTGCGGGGCCTGGATCGCGGCGCACGCGACGGTCACGAAGGGAGTCCTCGTTGGGCGCGGCGCGCTCCTTGCAGCCAATTCAGTGGCCACGCGTGAAATTCCGGCGTACACATCAGCGGGTGGCGTGCCGGCGCAGCCGATAGAAAGAAAAGCTCGGATTGAAGTTGTGCGTTGAAAAAGTATCGGGTTTTGAAAATTGAAATTTGAACATGTACCTCACACCTATACTCTGGCTTGAGCTCGGCATTGCGACACTGATCGCAATCGGGATTCTATGGACGAAGGTTGAGTACGGTCTGTTCCTGTACGCTTTTGCGCTCGGGTTTCCTGACGTAGCTCTACCCGTAGGGGCCACGATCAATATCCGGATCGATGACATTTTAATTTTGCTTTTTTGG
>CAWAYK010000014.1:0-35980 GCA_963786215.1 uncultured Acidobacteriota bacterium | reverse complement strand
CGCCAGTCACTAGTCACCAGTCACCAATCACAAATTCACACGCGCTGCGAGAAACAATTCCACGGGTCGCGCGTCCAGCCGAGGCGCGAGAGGCGTCGTCCAAACGCGCGCGCCACTCGCGGCGGCAAAAAAGCCTGTACATCATCGAGACCTCGCGCGGCGGCGCCGGCGCGCGCTGCATCGTGCAGCGCGAGAAAAGTTTGCCATCGCGAATGCGGCGTGCCGGCAGTCGGGGATCGTGCAACAAGTACGCTTCGGCCGTAAGCCGCAACAACACGGCCATCGCAATTTTCGGTTTCTCCGGACTAGAGCGTGTGTCAGCGCAAGTGCCCGCGTCGCTCATTCTTCCGAAAGCGGCCGCCGAGATGTCTTCCGCATCGTCTTCCAGCACGAGCTTCGACACAAACAGCGGGCTATCTAAATCCGGCAGCGGATAACCAAAACCCTGCGCCGCGTGTAAGCGCCGCAGTTCGTCAATATCCGCCGCAGTGTATTCGCGTATGCGCATTAATTTAGTTTCAGGCTAACGTGGCGCGGGCTTCAGCCTGCGGTTTTTTGTTCAAGCAGAGTTGATCCACCACGTAGCTCGACTTAATACGTGCAATGGCATGGTAATCCTTGCAAGGACGAAATTCCGCAGGCTGAAGCCCGCGCTACTGGAAACCTACCGCAAAATCACCGGCCCCGAGTTGCTCTGCGTCACCAATCCAAATCCCGATCCGCCTTCGCTGCCCGAAGCAGTCCCGCTTCCCTGCGAGGTCTGCAGCGCGGGTCCCGTCGCTGTCCCACCGCCAACCACGGCGACCGGCGGAGTGCCGAACACAACGGGCTGCGAAGTATCCGAGCCGAGATACTGCGAATACGCGCGCCAGTACAACGTCTGGTTACCCATCGACACGCGCAGGTTGCGCGAGCTGCCCATAAAATGCACGTAGGGATTGCTGAACGCCGGCGTCACGTCCGACTCCGCAAAATAAAAAATTCCGCGATTCACGGAAGAATTATCGGTAATCGCCAAATCGAAAATTCCGTCCGCCGCGATCACGCTTAATCCGCCGATCGAAGAAGGCGCCGCAATCGACCCCGACGGATCGACGCCTGTGGCGCGCCCTACAGCATTTACGCCATTGATGAGCTGCGTCAGCGCCTCATACACGTACGGCGAATCGCTCTTAATTTGCGCAAGTTGTCCAATTTTTAGCATAATTTAAAGTGGTGCCGGCGTCTCGCCGGCGGGTTTAGTTGAAACAATTTCGATCCGAATATTTACTTGCAATGCCGCATCGCCTGCAACGCTGTAATTGTCTGGTCTGCCACAGAAAGGCCCCACCTCTGATTCCCGTATTTAATCGGGACAAGCGAGGAGGGCTACAACAACCCAAAGAGCCGTCCAACAAACGTTTGTCATTCCGAGCGAAGCGAGGAATCTCTCTTCAATTTACGCGCGAGTGAAAAAAAAAGAGAGATTCCTCGCTTCACTCGGAATGACAAAAGCTTAGTCTTTCGGATACGATGATGCCCATCGAACATCCTAAATTAGAGGCTGACTCATGCCCGCTCGCGCATTGCTGATCTCACTCTTATTCCTGACTGTATCGCCGCAAACGCAGCCTCGCTTACCGACTCATGTGGAATCCTTAAATTATCCGTCTATCGCGCGTCAGGCGCATGTTCAAGGAGACGCGGTATTAACTTTTGCCCATATCTCCGCTGATGGGAGCGTCTCAATCCCGCTTATAAAATCGGGGCATCCATGGTTCGTAAATGCGGCCAAAGACGATTGAAAAAATGGAAATTCCAGACCGGTGAAGATCAGGAGATGGAGATCACATACCACTTCAAATTTAAAGAAACCACGTCAAACGCTCCCATAACAGACTGCAATTCGACTTGCCGAACTCTGTAACGGTTACCGTAGATCCGCCAGAAGTCGAAGTCATACAATAACCATTAGAGACCACTCCATCGCGCGGATCGGTTCCCGTAGCATAGGCTTCAGCCTGTGGGGTTTCGTCCAAGCAGACTCGTGTGTCCTACCCCAACTTAAATATTCCTACTAACAAAATGCCACAGGCTGAAGCCTACGCTACTGGAACACTAATTCCCTCCGCGCACCGGGGCCCACGGATCGGGCAGCAGCGACGGAATAAATCGCTCGAGCTTGAACCACGCGCCGATCGCGTTCGTGCCCACCTGGAACGCGACGCGTTCGCCGAGCAAATTGATCGGCATCTCCAGATCTTTCGGCGACGGAGAAGACAGCGGCAGCGGCGCGAGCGCCGTCGGGATACGCTTCGTTGCCGATGAACGCGGAGAGGTTCAAGTTCCCTGCCCCTTCGGCGTACACGCGTCAGATACGCGAACAATTTGCGATGCGAGCGCACCTGGTAGGTCTGCTCGAGATCGTGGCTCAGGAAAAAATACGTCGTGTAGTAGGAATTGATGGCCGCGCCATCGTCGGAAAACTGCGTGTCGGAAAGCTGATAGATTTTTCCGTTCCCGTGCGCCGCCGACCACGTCCGTTCCCGAGAAACATTTGCGAAGTGCCGTCGGGCCGTTCGGCCAGCGCGCAGCAATTCGCGGTAATATTCCACGGGCACCATTTGCGCGACCGTCCCACCGCGTACAATTTGCCGGACAGCGTCGAGAAAAGCACCGAGCCGAGCGACTGGATTTCGCCGGCGCTCGAAAGGCTGCGATAGTCGAGCACCAAAATGCGGTTCGGAGAAGTGGCTGTGCCGATCGGCACGCCGCACAGAATGCGTTTGTTTCGCGTGTCCACGCGCACCCACAGCGTTTGCCCGGCGGCCCAGTTGATCTGATCCCACAGCGGCTGAATTTCCTGCGAGATTTTTACCGGCTCGCCGCCATCGAAAATGTACATTCCCGCGCGGCCCGGCAATCACGGCCCAGTCTTCGCCGGTGTCCACGCCCTGCACCGACGGCGTGCCCACCGTGCGCGAAACTTCGTTGATCGTCCACGATGCCGGCTCGTTCACGCCATCGTCTTCGGTCACGTAGATCGAGCGATCCTTCACGAAATAAAGCCGCTCGCGCAGCAGAAACGCCGCGCGCACCGTCTGCCCGTCGTTCTTCGGATACGTTCATGAAGCCGCTCACGCCGTCGTAGCTTTCCGGATCTTCCGCGAACGAAGCGCGCACCAGCGAAGTGTTGTACGGCTCCGGCGTGGGAAATATTTCGATGTTCTCGACCAGAAATCCCGCCGCTCGTTGGCGTGCCGTCCGCGTACACGCGCAGCACCAGGTCCGCCGGAATGGCCGAGAAATCCGCCCGTCGGAGTAATCGGCGCAATAAATTCCTTCCATGCGGTCGAGAAATTTGCGCCGCCGGCAACGGAAATTCCGCTGTCGATATTCCCGCCGAAACGCTGTACAACTGCACGTGCAGGTTCCCTGCGTCAGCGCTCCCGTCATGCGCACGCGCACGCGCGCGGAATACGCTGGTATTCGATTGCAGTCGCGGCGCGCCGTTGTAATCGTCACCGCGGATTGCGTCATCAAACCGCGCGTCGCCGTCACGCCGTCGCCCAGGATCGAATACGCGCCGCCCCACATTGCGCTTCCCGTTGAATCCGGCGCCGCCCGCGAAATACGTTGCGTCGGGCGTCCATCCCAGCGGCACATTTCCGCCCGCTCCGCCGAAGCCGCCGTCGAACGTCAGATTGTCCCAATTATTTTGCTTGTTGCGCTCGCCCCACCAGAACAAACGTTCGGCGTAGCCAATCACGCCGGCGCATTCGCCCAGCTCGACCAGTCTGAAACAGCGAATCCGCGGAAATTCCGGCGAGCAGCGCGGTATCGGAAAAATCCACGACGAACGAAGTCGGCGGAGCTATCCGTCACCTGCATTTGCGGCGCGCCGTCTAGTCCCGTCGTGTAGTAAAACGTGTCGCCGCCCGCTCCCGTAAACGCCAGAATGCGCGCCACCACGTTGGGCAGCGTGCTCACCGAGGGAATCCCGGTCACCAATCGCGCGCACGTTTGCCCATCGACGTCCAGGAAACCGGCGCCGATGGCCGCGTCAGATATCCCTGCCGCGTCACGAAAATCACCGAGCACTGGTGTACGCCCGCGGAAAGCGATCCCACCGGCGCCGCCGTGCCCGCCGCTCGAGGCTGGCATTCGCCGCGGTCTGCGCATACGTGAAATGCAGCGAATCGATGATGGACAGCCACCGCAAACGTGCCGTCAAAGCTGGCGTCGGTTACTCCCGCGATGGTCGACCTGGTCGCTGGGAATCAATCCCGGCGGCGTCGCTGTCGTCACCGTAACCACGTTCGACGCTCGCGATCGCCGAAATATGCTCGCTACAATGTCGGCAATCGCCGCGACGCCCGCTCCTGGGCCAATCTGGCTGACGCGATCGAAATTCGTGCCGTCGTACTGCCGCGGCAAAGTCAATTCCAAACTGCCGTCGTGCAGCGTCAAATATTCGCGCCCAAACAGCGAAGTCGAATTCGCCGCCGCATTCGGCGCCAGCCCGCTCGCGATCTGCGACAACACCCGGAGCAGTCTTCTCCCCACAGCGTCCCCGATGAGTCCAGCGCCAGCAACGTCTGCGCCAGGTTCGGCTGCGTAAATGTCTTCAGGTAATTCACCGTGGGATTTCCCGCAATCGGCGGAAAACGCCGACAGCAAGTCCCGGCCGCGTCTTCACCGCGCCCTGCACAAACGCCACGTCCTGGCAGTCCGGCGAAACGCCCTGCGGCAAATCCGCCGCCGGCATGTCCGTCACCAGCCCGCCAAACAATTCCAGCGGCGCATCAATTGTGCCTGCAATGCTCATAAGGTCTCGGAAACGCTTCTGTGAATCGTGAGTAGTGAAAACAAGTAGGACAGGCTTCAGCCTGTCGGATTTTATTCCGATCCAAAAATCAAAAGAGCAGACGTGAAGCATCCGAACCCAAAATCAACCACAATTCAAAACCACACAGGCTGAAGCCGCGCCACCAAACCGCGTCGACTAAGCCCCGCGGCCGAGAGTACCGAACATGTAGATGTTATCGGCGCTGCGTCGACATCAATGACTTTGATGCAATGGACATGATCCTCGGTTAAGTAGGAACAAAGGAGAAGGTTTGCACGAATCACAAATCACTTTCCCCCGAATACACGTCAGCTATCCTCGATTCACGCTCAACCACGCGCTAATCCCCGCGCGAAGAAAACGGCCGCCGCCGGCGTCCGGTTTGCTGTTCGCGCTGCGTCGCGCGAACGATCAGATCTTCAAGAGCGTCGGCTGCGGCAGCGTCCCATCGTGCCGGCCTGCGGTGCGCCGCGCGCCGCGCCCGCCATCGCCGCGGCGCGTAGGCGATGCGCTTCCTGCGCATTGCGGATCAGCACAGGACTCGTCGCGTCGCGAGAATCCGGGTACGATTTTCTGATAACGCAGGCGAATCTGCGTGTCCTGCGTCGCGCCCAGAAAATACAATCCCTCCGGCGCGCCACTCCCAATATCTCAGCGTCTGGCCCTGCGGCTCCGAGGGCAGGCCGTCGTGATCGGTCAGATCGGTCATCTCCACGAAATCGTCGTGCTCGGCCGTTCGGCCGCTCCCACAATTTCACCGGCACCAGCAAATCCGGTGGCAACTGGTTGGGCGGCGCGGTCGCGTCGGTAATCGAGACCTGCGCCGACGCGTCGACGCGGCACCGCCGACACGACGAGCAGCACGTCATCGTTCAAAAACTGCCCGAGCCTGCACATTGCCAGCGCACGCTGCACCTTGCGATACGCCGAGTTCGCATACGGCAGCAGCACCGCGTCGGTAAAAAGTTTCCCGCGGCATCATTCAACAGCGAACGCACCAGCGCCGTGATCTGCCCGGCAGTATTGTAAGCTGTCGTTCCGACGACCGGCATGGGGGGACCTCGTGACTTGGATTTGTGATAGTTCGTGAACTGGTTTGTAATTTCGACAGGTCTGTGACTGGTGACTAGTGACCGGTGACTGGTGAAAAGATGTAGTAGGTGAAATGGTCGCCGAGCGGAATGTGCGCAAAAATCTTTCATCGCCACTGAACAATTGCCACCAGCGACTGCTGAAATTAAATTGGAATTTTGGCAGCGCGCAGCTTCGGGTCCGCCTTTCCACGAATCACCAGTCACGAGTCACCAGTCACCTCACTTCGGCAGCGGCGACTGCTTCAAATACGCCGCGACGCCGATAATCCCGGACATCAGCGCGCTGACCGCGGCAATCGCCAGCGTCGAATGCAATCCGGACTGCAGATTGAAATGCGTGGGATCGATCCCGACCGCCGCGAATCCGGTAATCACGCCGTTGGCGCCGCCGGCAATTCGCCGCGGCTACCAGCCCTCGCCACCACAGTTGAAAATTTGTCCAGGCGCTCATCATCTCCTCTTCACTTTACGGTAATGAGGGGAGCGCTCGGTGCGTTTGGGTTTGTTGGCACATTCGCCGTAGTCACTCCGGAACACGCCGATTCCCCGCCCGCCGAATCCACGGTCGTCACGCAGTAGCTGTAGGTTGCTCCCGCCGCCACGCCCGCGTCGGTAAACGTCACGCCGGAGTTCAGCGCCGTATTAATTTTTGTGAATGTCAGGGTGGCAGCCGCGCTGGCCGCGCCCGCAGCCCGGTAAATGTTGTACCCGCTGGCGGTCCCCGACCCGCCCACTGGCGACGGCGCGGTCCAGCTCAGCGTGACGCTGTGCGGCGTGCCCATAGGAACTCCCTGCGCGGCGATAGTAGCCGCAATAAGAAGAGCTGAGGCCAATACAGTGCCGCAAACGCGCCACGCAATTCGATGAAACATAAAAACTCCCTTTCATCACAACAAAAATACCGGCCTTTAAGTAGCACAGGCTTCAGCCTGTGGGGTTTGGGCCTTGCAAGGTCAAAATTCCATAGGCTGAAGCCCGTGCTACAAAAACCGCAACCCTCTCGCCACGAATCACTCCCCCTATTGCTTCAATTCCACCAAAAACATTTCTGGCGTAATCGCATCTGTAGCCGCCACATTAAATTGCAAATTAATTGTCACCGCTGAGCCCGTACTCACTGCAGCCGTATCCAGCTTGATGGAATTGGTCCCCGCGTTGCTGTCCTGCCCGACCGTGGAAATTGTCTGCGCCGTGGTCGACCCTGCATTGTTCATATAGATATACGTCAGCTTCTCGACCTGGTTCGCCGCGCCGGCCGGTTGCGTTAGAGTCGTAGAAGTTCCGCCAAACGAAAGCGTATAGCTCACCGCCGCCGTGCCCGTCGTGTGTTTCGCCAGCACGCTGATGATCACTCCCTGCCCGCGCCCATCACGCCCGCCGGCAGAAGTACACGTATAGTAAGTAGCCGCCGCCCCTGTCCCCGTAACAGCCGTAGCCGGTCCCTGGTACGCACACGCCGCGCTGTCAGCGCTTCCGACAGTCTCCGCCGCGCCGTTATTTTCAATCTTCTTCCAACGATGTGCGGTGGATCCGCGTACAGCAGATCCACGTTAGCGATCCCCGCGGCACCATCGTCTCGGAGCCGGAATAAAATTTGTAGCTATGCACGCCGCCATTAAACGGGAACTGCACTCCGCCAGGAGGCGCGCCATACTGCGCCGCCGTCAAATTGAATCCAAGAAAGCCTGTTTTTTCCCCCGAGTTCCGCCGCCAAATCCGCAATATAAGCAGGAATTACCGTTGTTTTCTTCTGTCAGCCAGGTGCGCATCGCGTTGCCGACCGGCGAAGGCGATTTCGTCAGCTGGCCCGCCGTCGTCGCCAGCGTATAGGTGCACGTCCCGTTCGACACCGCCGTCGAGCTGAAATAATTTCCTTCTGCGCCAGCGCTCATCCCAAAATAAACATTGCAGCTTGCAGGAAGATGTTCCAGTCGTTGCCGAAAGGGCGATGGAACTTGACGCTCCCACCAGCTGCGAGATTTCCGGGCTCGGCGCGGACTCGCGTCCAGCTACATCCAAGGTCGTTACCTTAAAGTAATAAGTCCCGGCTGTAAGCGATTAGCGCCCGTGCCAGTCACCGTCGTTTGCGGACGCCGGAACACATCCCCGATCATCTGCTCCCCTGCAGGCCCGAGCGTGTCATTCCCTCCGCTCGTCAAAACTTCTGTCGTCTGCACGTCGTAACCCGTTTGCGTAATTCCCAAATGGCATCCAGAATACGCGCCGAAAATATTCCCCCAGTACCCAATGCTAAGCGCGCCGCTGCCGCCGCTCGTCGGATTTTCGTAAGTCCACTCGCGGCAATTCACCGGATTCCCCGAATTAATTGTCGATCCGGTTAGCCGCGAAAATCCAATCGTCTGCCCGTGCACTGCAATATTATTTTTCCGGGCAGCGCGCCGCACGAAGATACGCTGTAAAACAGCGACTGGCTCGCCGCAATGGAATCGCCCGTTTCCACGTTGTCAAACGTCACGTTGCTAAAAGAATTGCACGTAGCCTGATTGATAAAACCTAAATCCTGGTTCGCTTCAACGGTCGTCGTCCCGTCAAAAACCAGATACGAAGTAGGGCCGCCGCCGCTCGGAAACGGAATGTCCATCCGAATCGTGTGGCTGACAAACGAATTGTCGCGAAAACCAAATACACTCGTATGCGCGGTGTTCGTTAATCCCAAAAACCAGATTGCCGGAATATTATTGTTTGTTCCGTTCGCGCCGTCGTTCCAGTTTGTGCGGTTAAACAGGCTGAAAAATGCGTTGTTATCCACCTGCAGCATCGGCCCGCTGCTCACCCAATTGCCAAATGACACGTCCTGCATCGTCACATCGCCCTGCGAATCCTGAATAATTCCAGCCGCCCCGGAACTCGGGCGATCTGCGTCAGATCGATTCCAGCGCCCGGCCCCATCAGCCACAAACAATGCGCCAAGCGTTTGATAACCAATAATCTGGCTGCACGAGAGCGTCCAATTGCCCTGCGAATAAAGTCCGCCTGTTCCGGCAATCGAAATTTGACCCGTCGTTCCGCTGGCCAGATTTCCTTCCACCGGAAGTCCAGGAACAGCTCAATCGCTCCGGTCTGCACAATTTTCACGCCGGCAATTCCTGAGGAAGGAAACGGAATAGTCGACATGTACCACAGGCCTTCCGGAATGAAGACGGTGCCTTTGTTTGAAATCTGTGAGCCGCCATCGGTGGACGCATCGGCAATCGCCTGCTTGATGAACATCCAATTGTCTGGAATCACAAACGTGCCGCTTACCGAATTGGAAGCGTTTGCCGCGAGCACCAGGTTGAAGCCGCCATTCGCGCCGGAAGTGGTGCCGTCGTGATGAGCGCTTGATTTGTGGCCGACACAGGTGGCGTTGTCGGCCAAAAGCCCTGGTAGCCCGTCCACGTATTCAACTCCGCGCCCTTGTCAATAATTCCGCACGTGTTTCCCGCGGAAAATCCCGCGCAATCGAAGGAGTATCCGAGCGGCGCGTAGCTCCGCCCGCGTCGCTATACACCAGATAGCCCACAGCGTTCGGGACCGACGTCCAGTACACGCCGACGTAATTCAGCGGCGTGCGCGTCGAAGGCGCAGTGGTCATCGTGATCGCCGCGCTCGCCGACGGACGTTCCGAAATTCGCGTCGATCGCCGCCACTTTGTAATGCACTGTCGTCGAACCCGCCGTGCCCATCACATTCGGATTCGGAGCAGCGCCCTGCGCGGGCGTCGGATAGCGTCGAGAGCGGCCCCGGCACTCCGCAACAAATACTCCGCAGCCATTTTTAAAACTCTTGTCCACCGAATACTCAGCGCATTCGTGCCGGAAATGATCGTCCCGGTCGTGTGCGGCACGACGAACGCGGACTGGTCGCATCCGCCCGCCGGCATGTACGCGGTGATGTCGCGCCACGGAATCGGGCCCCTTGAATCGCTGGGTTGCTCCCCACTGATTATCCTGCATTGGTCGACGGCACCGGCGCTCCGCCCACGGTGAGCGATCCCGTTACCGCCGTCGATCCATTCACGGTGAGGTTTCCGGCCAGCGTCAATGAAAACGCGGAGATCCCGCTGGTCGTAGTGACCGTCGTGAACGTCGGCGAAGCTGGGATCGCTCGGCAAAATCACGTTCGGCAATTGTTTGGTCGTGATTCCCGGCCCGCTGATTTCGATCTCGTATCGTCCCGGCGCGGCGTAAAACGTGTAATTCCCCAGGCCATCGGTCGACAGCGGATTCGCCAGCGCCTGCGTCAGCGCCGCATCCGAATAAATCAGGCCAGCGGCGAGCACGGCTGCCCCGTCGCCGCCGATGTGCACACACGCACCGTCGCGCCAGCCATCGGCCGCCCCTGCGCGTTAAACACGACGTCGTCCTTGCGCGAGCCCTGCGCGTAAGCAAGCCCCGCGCACCAACCATAGCATCGCAACCAGCGCGAGTAACCCGATCGCGAGATAATGTTTCGCTGTCATGTCTGAGCTCATTTCCGATCGACCCTGCGGTTTTCGTAAGTCATACTGCGAATCATCACGCACTGCGCAAAGTAGTCGCACGGCTTCACTCAGTGCACAATTCCTGCCATGTCCGCATCCAAGCCACAGCCTGCAAGATTTTGTCCGCTATGTCAAAGACTTAACGTAGCATGCTTGCACCCTGTGAAATTTGCCAGGCCACGAGAGCCCAAATCAGTCTTTCTGCCAACAAGTTCCCTTCGCTCACGTGTTAAAATCCGTGTGCAACTCACGTCGCGCGCCGATTTATTGCGCGCAGCATCCAACGCGCACCTTCACCGGCGTCCACCACAGCCACCGGCTGCAACCAGTCCCAGCGCCAGCGCCTTCTCCCGATCCAGAATCGCGCCGCACGATTTGCAGACCGCCACGTTCGGCTTCACGCGCTCGCCGCACCCGGGACATTCCGCCGTCTCCCGCGCCTGGTAATACCATTCCTTTTTGCAGGCCCAGATTCGCCGCCGCGCCCGCCGCTGCAAGTCGTGAATAAACAGAAACGAGTGCGAGCGTTCCCACTCGCGATCCGCCGCAGCCACCAGCGCGCGATAAAACTCGTCGAGCTTCGCGCGCGCGTCGCGCAACTCCTCCTCGGTCGGCGTGTCCCCCGCGCACACAAACACGCCCAGGAAACTGCGCTCGCCCGCGTCGGAATTAATTTCGCGGCACAAGATCGTCGGCAATTTCCCGCGCCGAAATCGGCAGCGGCAGCGTGCGCTTGTCGCCATAATCCATCACCGCCGTCCGCGGCGTAACGCGCGTCAGCGAATATTCGGTTCGCGTGACCGTCCGGCGGCGACTCGCCTCGCCGGCCGCCATTTGCGCCTAGCGCCGCCCCGCAATCCGAAACGTGCCGTACGTCCGGTGCGCCATGTAACTCTGGTCGGTGATGTTTGCAATCACCGTGGCAACGCTCGCTTGCGTCTCGCTGTGCATTTCAGTCGTCTCCGTTTTCAGTAGGACAGGCTTCAGCCTGTCAGCTTTTGAGTTTCGAGTCATTAACCGTGGCTTAGGCGTCAGCCTTTGAATTTGTGCTAAACTTGTACCCGCGCAGCGGCTGAAGCCTGTCAACTAAACTCGAAAGCCGTCCTCCGTAAGCACGATCACGACTCACGCCAGCACTTCCTCCGCATACGCGTCATACTCGCGCTCCTCGCGCCGCGCGCGCTCCTCGAGCGCTTCCCTTCTCTTCGCGCGACCGCGACGCCGCGGCTCGCTTCAATCGCGCGCGCAATATGCCGCGCCGCCGCAGGCGTCAGCTGCACAAACTCCCCGCGCGGCCCCTCCAGCGTAAAGCAATGCTCGTAATCCCCGCGCGAAGGATACGGCCCCAGCGCCGCAACGCTCCGCCCATTTTCAATTTCCATTGTCTCCGCAGTGCCACTGCTCCGGCGAACCGTAACTTTCCGGAGGCATCCACCGCTCGATGTGCCAGCGATCGTGCGGCGTATATTTCGGCTCGCGCCGCAGCTCGACCACTTCGCGCACCAGCGCCCCGTCGCAGTCGCGGTCCTCCCACTTCCCGCCAATCCAGTCCAGCCGCGACCATCCCCACACCGCGCGGTAATTCGGCTCGCCAAACCGGTTGCACGCCCGCCGGCGAGCGCAAGTTCCCGCGCGACACGCCGTCGAGGCACATCCTGCGTTTCTCGTAGAACAGAAATCATAGTGGTCGCGCGCAAGGACTCGACTCGAAGTGAGCCGTCCGTAAGTCCTGAGATACTTGAGGAAGCCGATTGCCAGTATCTGCGAAGTTGGAACAAGGCTTCAGCCTGTGAGGATTTGGCCTTGCAAGTGACTAAAACCGTGTCCATCAGGCTGAAGCCTGTTCCATCACGAACTCACGTCAGCTTCCGAAACTGCGCCGAAAACGTAATCACATCGCTCGTCGCTGACGCCGGGTACGCCGCGCCGCCCGTAAATTCCGCGCCGCCGATCCGGTCGTGTACCCGCGCATCTTCCAGTTCGTTCGCCGCCGCGCCCTGCTGCATCTGGTACTGATTCGGCGTCCCGCCCTGCACCGTGAAGCTCGCCTGCACCGGCCCGTAAGCCGGATCCGTCATGCTCGAATCCACAGTCTCGCCGCTTTTTCCTGCCTGCCGCACCAGCGTCGTCCAATCGACAGTGTCCCCGCCCGCCGGATAATTCCCCGACAGCGCCACCGTGCCAAACACATAAATCTGCGATCCCCCAGGATCCACATCTGTAACCGTAAGTGTGACCGCCATTTTTTCTCTCCTTGATCTTTTGTGTCGTAATCTCAAATTTGAAATTCAAGATTTGAAATCGCACATTTCAAGCTTCAATTCCGCACTGCTCACTATTTGTAAATCCTGAAGCCAATTCTTAAGTGGCATCGGGCTTCATCCTGCGGAATTTAGTCCAAGCGAAATCCAAACCATTAAAGGTTTAGTCCCAGCAAGCACCAACCCCCGCAGGCTAAACAGGTTCCGCAAAAAGCCATTTCTGTCATCCTGAGCGAAGCGAAGAGTCTCTGTTCGATTTAATTGTAGGAAAAGAAACCAGGAGAGATTCTTCGCTTCGCTCAGAGTGACAGAGCATTGGGTTTTTCCGCGGCCTGTAAAGCCCGCGCGACTAAAAACAACCAGTGACTGGCCACGAATCAAAAATCACGATTCACGAATCACCCTTCGCCAGAAGCTCGGGCAAGCCAGTCACCAGTCACCAGTCACCAGTCACCGCTCTTTAGTACCCGCTGGGCCGCGCCAGCGCATCGATATAGCTGCCGCTGCGCGGAGAGTCATTCCACACCTGGAATCCGGTGTCGAAGTAAAAAATGAACGACGCGGAAACGCCGCCGCTCGCCCCGTAAATCGGAAACACCGTTTGTCCGCCGACCTCGAAGAAATCGATGTCCTTCATCACCGCGCGTCCCCAGTGCGACAGATCCAGGAAATCCACGCGCGTCTGATCGGCGTTCACCGAAGACTTGATCGGTATGCCGGACATCGTTTTCTTTCCGGAGAACAGCAAGTCGAGATCGCTCGCGCGTCCGCCCGGCCCTTCCTTGATCACCTGCGAAATCGTGATGCCCAGATTTTCCCAGGCGTGTTCCTGTTCGACGCTGGTGTAGGCGATCAGTTTGCCGAGCTGGTTGATGCCCAGCGCTTTCCTCACTTTGTTGATCGCCAGGCGCACGTGGCCGGGAACCAGCGCGGCGTTCGCCGGCATTCACGCGCGGCGTTTGCAGTTGTTGCGGGTAGGTCGCGCGGTTCAGGTTGAGCCACGTTCCGGTGGTCGCGTTGTTCTGATGATACTTAATTCCGAACAGCGACACCGGCAGAAGCGCCCGTCAGCCCGTCGTGCACGATCACGTCGTTCACGGCCGTGCTGGCCGGCACGTTGTCCACGGTAATGGTTTGCGTGGCGAAATCGGATCGGCCGCCGTCACGCTGGAAACCACGCTGGCCGCGACGTTGCGGTTGGTCGTGAGCGTCGGATCGTAAATCTGGATCGTCTGCCCCACGTACACGAGCGCCGCGCCCGTGGGCACCGTCATCGTGAACGTGTTGCTGTTGATCGCGCTGATCGTGCCCAGCACGCCGTTGCCGGCGGTCTGAATCACTTTGTCGAGAAATGCGCGGAACTGTTTCATGCCGCTGGCGATTTCGCGCTTCACGGCATTTTCAATGGCCTTCTCGCGCGAGTTGGACGCGTATTCGACCAGCTTGGTGATTTCCACCGCGAACCGGAAAAAGATCGGCGACACCTGCGCGACGTCATACGTCGAGCCCGAGCCGCGTCCCAGATCGCCGCCATCGGCGCTGTAGCTTCCGGCCTTGCCGCCGGGAACCAGTTGCAGAGGCAGCCGCATATTGCGCGAGCTGACTTTTTCCACGTCCCCGCGTTGCTGAATCATGCTGAGCAGTACATCGTCGCGCTCGTAGAGCAGGGGCACTTTGTCGCGCACCTTCTCCAGTTGCAACGCGATTGTCTGCGCATTGTTTTGTGCTGCCATGATGGCTCCTTAGTTGTATGAATGAATGAGTGAAACGTATTGCTGTTGGTATGAGTACGGAATAAATTTGTACTGGTGAACAGTGACTGATGACTGGTGAAAACCGGAGAATTCATAGCAGGCGACTGGAGTTTTATGAAAGGCGTGTGGTGAAAACAAAATCGTTCACCGCGTTGCGAGTGCGGCTTGGTTTTTCACTGTCCCCAATCACTAGTCACCAGTCACATTCCAAGAATCTCCTCATCGCTCATCGACGCGTAATTCACTTCCCGCGCCGACATCGCCCGCAGCGGCATCGAATCTGACGATCCGCCCGGTGCCGCAATATCCACGCGCGAAGCAGCCGCCGCTTGCCGCGCCGCCTTCGACGCGCCGTATTCAGCACCGAACTCGTCCACTCGCCAATCACGCGCCGCGCCACGCTGGGCACCAGCTGCTTCGCGCGCCCCGCGAGCAGCGCCGCCACGCGCGCCTGTTCGGCCGCGCCAAAGCGGGCAAGCCTGCCGCCGTCGTTCGAAGGCGGGCCGCCTCTCAACAGCTCGCCACTTGCTCGGACAGCGCCCGATCCGCCGCCAGCGCGCGATGCACTTCGTTAAAAATATCTTCGCCAATCCGCCGCGCCGCCCCCTCCGCCACGCCCTCCGGCATCACCCGCGCCAGCGTGTCGCTGATCGACCCGCGCACATCCCGCGCCACAGTGTCGTTCGTCGACCGCTCAAAGGCCGCGTAAGCAGCAGGATCGAAGTTCGGCTTGCCCTGAGCTCCCGCGAAGGGTGACTGGCTTGCCCTAAGCTCCTGCGAAGGCTGAATCGCTTGCCCAGCATTCAGCCCTGCATTCGTAGCGCCGGCATCTTGCCGGCGGCTTTGATTCTGATTCTGGCTTTGATTCAGGTTTTGACTCTGGTTCTGATCCTGAAATTTTAAATTTGAAATTTGAGATTTGAAATTCTGGTTTTCCGTTTGGGTGCCCCACCCTTCGCGATCTTGGCGAAGGGTGGGGCCGGTCGAATCTGCCATCTCGCTCGCCCCGTTAAAATTCCTTGCGTCCCTGCCTCCTGCTTCCTGCCTCGAGCCCCGCCCGTCCAGCCCCGCCATCACCCGCGCCGCCTCCGCAAACATCGACCGAAACGCCGCCGGATTCACCCGCGCCATCTCCGCCACCACATCCGCCTGCGCCCGCGCATCTCCAGAAAACAGCGCCGCATCGATCCTCTCCACCGACTGCGTCGCCTCCCGCAGAGAAACAATATCCCTCACTCCGCCAGGCAGCAGCTCCTTAATCGCGCGCGCCTCTTCCGCCACAGCCCGCGCCTCCTGCACAAATGTCCGAGCCTCCGTCGCAGTCCCAAACGCCGCGCAAAACTCCTGATGCTCCGCCCAAAGCGTCTGTGCCTCCGCCGCAATCTTAGGGTCCGCAGCCGCCGCAGCCATCCAAGCAGGCATCTCCACACCCTGTCCGCCAGCATCAGTGGCATAGGCTTCAGTCTGTGCGCCTTTCTGCCCAAGGGACTCGGTCTCTCCGTTCATCGAGTTCGCAGTAGCTGAGCCACTCTCCCGATCCCGCGCCGTATCCCGAGACCGGGTAAGCCCGTCGTAGCCGTCTTTCGGCGAAGGCGGGGCAATCCCCAATATCTCCTCATCCGTCAAATAAGCCGCGCCAGTCCCCCCAGCGGTCAATTCGCGCGCACCACCAGCGCCAGCAACATTTGCCCTAGGTGCAGCCGAACTAGCAGCGCCATCCGCCAATTCAGTTCCCGCCCAATCCATATCCGCTTGCGTTCCACTGCTCATCGAGGCCTCCGCTTGCTTTGCACCCTAAAGGTAAATCACTTGACACTCTACGGAATGATATTAAACTAACTGGCCAAATACTTTAACTTCAAAGACCAAGTTAAACTTGTCTTTATTATGGCCTAACATGATCAATTTAAATGACTTTTCCGATATTGCCCCCGGAAAGCTCAGTCAGCTCCCTGGTGGGCACGTGTCATTCATACCCCATCCGCTTCCGCCTGAACTTACCTACACGGGCAAGATTCCTCGATTAATTGAGGAAGCTAATTTAGCCCTGGGTTACTTGCGTGGAAGCGCTCAGACTTTGCCGAACCCACATATGCTCATTCGAGCTTTTCAGCAGCGCGAAGCGCTTCTATCTAGCCGTATCGAAGGCACTGTCGCAGACCCGCAGGAGTTACTGTTTGCAGACGTCAAAAAGCAGGATTCGATGACTCCAAATGTTCGGGAGGTTCGGAATTACGTTGAAGCGCTGAATCATGGTCTAAAACTGCTTGATACAATTCCCGTGTCGCTTCGTTTGATCAGAGAATTGCACATAAAGCTCATGCATGGTGTGCGCGGCCAGGAGCAGCGCCCGGGTGAATTTCGAGACATTCCAAACTACATAGGTCGCCCGGGTGGCTTTGAAAATGCCCGATACATTCCTCCTCCCGTGCCGGAGATGATTTCGGCCCTGGATCAATTCGAGAGGTTCATTCACGAAGACTCGGATATCCCAGCTGTCGTCAAGTTAGCGTTGATCCACTACCAATTCGAGGCCATTCATCCCTTCCGCGACGGAAATGGAAGAATCGGCCGATTGGTGCTTTCTCTTCTACTCTGCGACTGGAAGCTTCTCCCGAAACCGTTGTTGTACCTCAGCGCTTATTTCGACCAGCATCGCGAAGCTTATTTTGATCATCTGCTTTCAGTTAGCCAGCGAGGAGAGTGGAACGATTGGATCGCATTCTTCCTCAAGGGAGTCGCAGAACAGGCGTATGACGCAGTCGAAAGATCGCGGAAGCTTCCGATTTGCGGCTTCAGTACTCAGGAGAAATTGCACAATGCCCATGCCTCGGGCCTGACATTGAAACTTGTCGATTGTCTGTTTGATCTTCCGCTATGACAGTTCCCTTGGCAAAAGCCAAACTCCACCGTCTCCTATCCGGGCGCAAAACACACAGTCCTGAAGTTAGTTGACGCGGGAATTCTCCAGCTCACGGATGAAAAAGCACCATCCTAAGCTCTACTTAGCCAATGGCATTCTAGAACTGATTTCCGCCTTTTAGCTATTGTTGTCTGGCCTAACGTTACTTGGACCGTTCGCAATGGGATTTCACTTCGTTGCCGCATACGCCAGCCCCACGGCCCGTAAATGCGCCTCCGCATGCGCCTTCACATTCGCAAACCCCGCAGGATTTTCAATGCGCGCAATCTGCCCCGCATCCGAATTCGCCCACCGCCGGCATTCCTCCAACTCCACCACATGATTGTCAAAAAGCAAATCGACAGGGACGGAAGGTTCAAGAGTGGTGCCGGCATCTTGCCGGCGGTTTTCTTCCTGGTCATCGGAAACCCCCGCCGGCGGGACGCCAGCGCCGCCGTGTAGGGGTACGGCATGCCGTGCCCCTACGACCACCGGCGCGCCCGCCATCAGCAAATCAATCTCGCGCAACTGTTTGTTCCGCGAATCTTCGCCGGGAACCACAAGTTCAGAAAGCCCCAACACGCCCTTCACGAAGCCCACATTCGCCGGATCAGCCAGCGCCTGCTGAATCAGCGGATCGGACGAGGCCATCAACTGCTGTACCACCGCCCGCTGCTGCGACTTCAGCCGAGGAAAAGTTTCGTCGCTTTCCGGATGCGCCTGAATGTTGCCCTTCAAATCCGCCAGTCGAATCCAGCGCGATTCAAACTCGCCGCCCGGCCCAAGCACCGGAGTTTCCGCATCCTCCGGACGATTTTTCCGGAAGCAATCGACCGACAGCAGCATTACATCCGAATAAAAAGTCTTCAGCCGCCTCCACACGAGCCCCAATCGCCCCAGCGCCTGGTCGCGCGCCATTGCGTAGCCCGACGCCGTCTTCTGTGACTCCATTTCGCCACCGAACACGGCCGGGAAAAGTCCTGTCAAGAATTGTGACACTGGCCCCATCAGCTCCTGCTGATGCCGTACCAAATCGGGAGGCACTTGCGCTGGAGCTGGCTGAAAGAATCCCGCCGCCAGCGGTTGCCCGGGGCGCGACCGCGCCGGATAATGCGCCGCCGGCTCAGCCGTCTGATTCGCAAGGGCATCGAAATCCAAAACCTGCGGATCGGCGTAGATCGGCGGAATGCCGTACTCGTAGGTCTCCGCCTGAATATTCGATAACGTGTTGTAGCGTTCCTGAATCTGCACCAGCGAGTCGCCCACGCTCGGCCGGTTCTGCCCGTCGCCCGGCAGCGCGTGCATCACGCGCCAGCGGTCGTCCATCGACTCATTTCGCGATTCACAGTACGTGTCACCCGCAAACGCCGCGTAGCACCCATCAGGAAAGAGCGCCAGCAGGGCGTCACGCGTAGATTTATCTTCGATTGAGTAAAATGCCCAAGGACGTATCCAAGTCCTCGCAAACGTAATCAGATTGAAAAGCGCGTCCCCCGGATGCGTCGTTGGCAATCCCTGTGACACCGCCACGCGCGTCGACCGCGCATAAATTTCGTCCGCCGATTGCGGCCCGCCCATCTGAATTTTGTCCGCCGCATGCGGATAGCTCGCCTTGAGCTTCGCGCGATGTACTTCCATCGACCACTGCAAGTACGGATACTCGTGCATCTCGTTCGCCCACACTGGCGTGTTCAGCTCGAGCCCGCCCACCACGGAAATCACTTCCTGCCCATTCGCCACGCGCCGAATGTCGGTGATAACCGGCACTGCCACCTTAGCCGCCGGCTTAAAGTGCTCCGGCCCCAGCGCCCCGCCGCAGTTCCGGCAGATCACAGGCGGCAACAGCCGCGAAGTAGCGCCGGCATCTTGCCGGCGGTTTTGATTTGGTTTCAGTTCGCCACCGCCGTTCGTGATTTGCTTGCCCTGAGCGTTCGCAAAGGGTGAGTCGTAATTCGTGACTTGTGATCCGTAATTCGTACTTGACGCCACCTGCCCGTCTGCTGGCGATCGGTATTCCTGGTTTTGAAATTTCAAATTTGAAATTTGAGATTTGTAATTCTCTCCCTGGGTGCCCCATCCTTCGCCGCTGTTGCGAAGGGTGGGATCCGTCCCTAGCCCAGCCTGCAAATCCGCATTCGCTGCCTCATTGCCTCCTGCTTCCTTGCCTCCAACCTCGTCTCCTCCAACTCCCTGCTCTGCGCCGCACTCCGGGCACACATACGCGTCATCCCCGAGCGCCACATAATGTTCTTCAATCACCGGTTCATTGTGCGAACCGAACCGCTGCGCGTCCGCCACGTACCGCACGTACCCGCCAATTTTTCCATCCGTCCACAAATAAAACGCCACGCCCGTCAACAAATTCTGCACGCGATTATTTTGCTCGACGAGTTCGCACACCTGCGAAGCCGCGCGCGCCGCCGTAATGTCTCCAATCGACTGCGCCGATTGCGGATAAAATCGCGTCGCCGGAACGTCCTGACTAAGAATGGAAATAAACGACAGCCCAAACGCCTGATAAATATTGGTCACAAACTGGTAGCGCGGCATCTCGGCCGCGGCGCTGTCATCGTACAGTTTCGATTCGTACGGCAGATTCCAGGTCATCTCCTTCGGATTCCACCAGGCATATTGCAGCCCTTGCCAAAAAAGACGCGCCTGCCGGATGCGTCGAATCTCGTGCCGCCGCGCAACCATCCCCTCTTCGCGATACTCCACCACCAGCTCGCGCAGCGCATTCACCAGATCGGGCCGCAACTCTTCCAATTGCTCGTTGTTCGCGCCCAGAGCCTGCTTCGCCAGCGCTTCTTGCGCGCTAGCCGCTGCCCGCTTCCCATCGATCCCCAGCGGCACCTTGCCGCCATGAACCGCGAGCGAATTTTGCGAAGCCCCCGCGCCTCCCGAAGCACCAGACCCATCCAGCGGAGCCACAATCCCATCGTTAGCCGGTTCCGTCTCGCCATTCAAAATGGCCATATCGTTAGCATCATTCATCGAGTTATTCATAAATTTGTTTTGTTTGACGCGATTTACAAATTAGCTAGAAGCGTTGCGATGTTGAGTGGCAGGTTTAAGTGGCATAAACTTCAGCCTGTGGAATTTTGTCCAAGCAAGGCCCAAACCCCTCAGGCTGAAGCCTAAGCCACAATACTTCACGCCACATTTCCTACGAATTCAAGAAAAGTGTGATAGAACAAGTGTCCATTCAAGGAGGCACTACAAAATCATGATCGGATTACTCTGGTGGATCCTCATCGGCCTCATCGCCGGCTTCCTGGCAGGAAAAGTAATGAAAGGCGGCGGCTTCGGCGTATTAATGGACATCCTGATCGGCATGGCTGGCGGCGTCCTCGGCGGCTGGCTCTTCAACATGCTGGGACTGTATCCCAGCGGCGGCATCATCGCCTCGATCTTCGTAGCCTTCGTAGGAGCCTGCATCCTGCTATGGCTAGTCCGCCTGATCAAAAGAGCCTAGGTCGATGAATCTGCTCTCTCTTACCGCAAAGCCCGATGCGATAGGCCTCGGGCCTTACCCTGTCAACATTCATGCCAACATTGAAGATTCATTCTGACTGTTCAATGTCAAATTGAGAATTCTAAGATTGCAAATGAGGAAAGAGCAGCGTAAAACACTGAGGCCAGCCTTTCGGCTGGCCTCGCACCCGAATTCCGAAGAACGCGGGGGGATAAATCCATAAGGTTAGAGCACCATTTATAGCCTTTGTTGCGGCAAAAATCAATGCTGCATTTCCGACATCGAATACTGAATGCAAATAGCTGATTAGAATGGCAATCGTTAACGTCTACATCGACGGGTTCAATCTTTACTACGGCGCCGTTAAGGGGTCGCCATACAAGTGGCTCAACCTTGCCGCGCTGTCCCATCGAATGCTTCCCAACGATACCATTCAATCTATCGAGTATTTTACCGCAATTGTTAGCGCGCGCCCCCATGACCCAGATCTTCCCGTTCGGCAGCATATCTACTTAAGAGCGCTCAAAACGATTCCCAATCTCACTATCTGTTACGGACATTTTCTGACCCATTCAGTCCGCATGGTTTTAACCGGAATCAGTCCTATCAAGAAAGTGTTTGTCGATAAAACCGAGGAGAAGGGGTCTGATGTAAATATAGCCACTCACCTGCTCCACGAAGCCTATCAAAAGAAGTTTGAGGTGGCCGTCCTAATAACGAATGATTCAGATTTGGTCGAGCCGGTGCGTATCGTGCGCAGGGTCCTAAACTTGCCCGTGGGCATACTTAATCCTCAACAACATCACAGCTCGGTTTTGAAAGCGGAGGCTACATTTATGAAGCGGATTCGACAAAGTGATGTGGCAGCCTGTCAATTTCCATCCACTATGACTGACGCCAAAGGACAGTTTCACAAGCCCGCAACGTGGTAACCTGATTCGATTCTTTGCAGCCTCGATGAGCATCCAAGTTCCATTTGGTTGCGCGAACCCAGAAATAAAATTTACACTTTTGGTAGTTCCCCGCCCGCACTCTTCCCCGCCGCCAATTCCCTCTCCCGCGCGATCTGCGACCAGGTCCTCCGCCGCACCGCCGTCATCGCCGGCCCGCCGCGCCGCACTTCATCCTCCAGCGTAATCGGCGGAAACCCCGCCGTCCCCAGCAGCGAATTCACCAGCCCGCGATTCTCCGCCCGCAGCCGCGCCACTTCCTCCTCGAGCATCAACACATACCGCGACCGCAAATTCCGCCCCACCCACTCCGTAAATTTGTTCCACATAATTTCCATTTGCCCTCAAGCATAGTGCCGGTTTTCAGTAGCGACAGGCTTCAGCCTGTTCGTGACTTTGCCGCTCAGCAGAGACTCAACCCCCGCAGGCTGAAGCCCGCGCCACTGACAACCCACTCATCTAAAATTTCATCACTCCTAAGAGCAAAAAGCCATGCTATGGTGGCACGTATCATGACTTTACCAGGCGGCGATCTCCCTCACTGGCATCCACCGGAACAGCAATTTTCATCACCTGGCGCCTGCACGGATCTCTGCCCGTGCAATATTCCCTCCCGAAAGTGAGACTCCGTCCGCGGACAAGCATTTGTCCGCTGCGACAATTTGCTCGACCATGCTCAATCCGGCCCGCTATGGCTGAAAGATGCGACGCATCGCAGAGTGTGTACATTCACAGTCTTCACGATTTCATCAAGGCAAGTTCCTTCAAGTCGCGCCTACGTCCTGATGGCCAATCACGTCCACGTGCTGATCGAGCCGAAGCTCCCACTTGCACAAATTACACAACAGATTAAAGGCTGCACCGCCGCGAAGCCAACCTCATCCTCGACCCACCGAGCCCATTTTGGCAGGATGAATCCTTCGACCACTGGGTCCGCGATGCGGAAGAATGGCTAAAAGATCCGCACGTACATCGAACGCAATCCGGTCACCGCAGGCCTGGTCGACAAGACCGCAAGATTGGCCTTGGTCGAGCGCCTCGAGCCCTGTCTCAGTAGGACAGGATGCAGCCGGCTCGTTAACGTGCGCAAGGCTTCACGCAAACTAAAGTTACGCCACCTGAACTTGGGGGTTATGGCCTGATTCGAGTTGCATGCGTAAGCGCCCGACAGGCTGAAGCCCGCGCCACTTAAAATCACGCACCAAATCTACTACCACCCCTGCGGCCGCCATCTTCTCGGCACCACCGGCGCCACCCTCCGCGACTCCTCCGCCGAAAATTTCTTCAGCCAAATCGCGCGCGAAGTCGGATCAACCGCCGTCACGCGCTCCGCCGCCACCACCTCCGCCGGAGCGCGCCCCGGCTCGAGCGCCGACTTCAATCCGTAGCGCGCCGCGTCGGAGGGATCGTCGCCATCGCACTTCAGCACGTCCTCGACGTTCGCGGGATCGCGCGTCAGCGTCGGCAAATTCTCAATCAGGCGCGTGCAATTTTCCGCGATCAGCCAGTGATCGCTCTCGAGCGCCTGGTACATCAGCATCCATCCGCCCACGCGATCGTTGTCCGCAGGAGCAGGACGCGGCAAGCCCGCGCCGCGAGCCCGTCGCCCAAGTTGCTCGGCGATCGAAGCGTCGGCCGTGCGTTGCGCAAACGCATCCGGCGAAAGAAAAACATCGCGAATGCGCTCGGCGCGGCCCAGGCGGTCCACGCTGCGTTCCGCAATCGCCGCCGCCAGCATGCGCGGCGACAAGCCGGTTCTGCACAAATTCGCGGTAGGTCACCACCACGCCGTCAGTGCGCGTCGCGTGCCAGTACACCGCGCTGGGATGCTCGAATCCCCAGTCAATCGAAATCCAGCGCGGCGTCCACGGTTCCAGCTGCACCTGCTCAGCGCGCACCGTGTGCCGCGCCGGCGCAAAAATATCGAAATACTGTCCCGCGTAAACGTCCCACTCGCCGTCCAGAAACGCGCGCCGCAACGCCTCCGGCAATTGCCCCAGCGTCTTGCGATACTGCGCGTCGTCCTTGAACAGCGGATTGTCGGTAATCGTCGCGTGAATAAATTCGTACTCGTCCGGCGTCGTACTGATCGGGCCGGTCCATTCCGGGCGCGGGCACGCGATCCACCCACAGCGCCTTCACCCAGGCGTGCCCGATATTGCCGGGATTCGTCGCTCCCGCCATGCACGGCTTCGCGCCTTCGCAATGCGGCAGCGATTCCGGCTGGTCAGAAACTGCCACTGCTTCAGCGTGAAATGCGTCAGCTCATCGACGCCGAT
The DNA here is from genome assembly GCA_963786215.1 of uncultured Acidobacteriota bacterium. Taxonomy (GTDB): domain Bacteria; phylum Acidobacteriota; class Terriglobia; order Acidiferrales; family UBA7541; genus Palsa-360. Next base: position 11,954 of record CAWAYK010000014.1, on the reverse strand, counting down.
GAAAAGATATTCCGCGCCCTGGTACCGGTAGACATCGTTCTCGCTGTCGCAATATGCAAACCGCGTCGTCGAGCCATTCAGCCACGTAACGATGTGCTTGGCTTCGTTATATTTTTCGTACAGCTCGCGCGGCACGTCGCGCCGAAAATAGGTGATCAGCGAAGCCTCGAGCTCCGGAAACGTGCGCCGCAACAGCAGCGTATCCACGCCCGGATGCTTGTGCGCCTGATAAATCGCCTCGTACAGCAGCGCCTTCGTTTTGCCGGGCCCCGCCGCTCCGCCGAACAGGCGATACTTCGCGCACAGAATCGTGAAATTCCTTTTGCCGCGCGAAACGGCTTGTATGAAATAATTTGCAAAATTTGGCAAAGCTTGCAATACACTTCTGGTCGCCGATTGGTTTTACGTGCCATGAAAATTTTATGCTGTGCTCTGATTCATCAAGCACTTTGGTGTGAAGGACGATAATAGGTTTGTAATCTTGTGCCATGCTAGGCTTAGCTAACACTGAATGGAAGAAAGCGGGATCACGACTGCGGATGAATCAGGAAAAACATTCCGGCACTAGACTCCGCTACTTACAATTGCTAGGAAGTCTCCTGGTCGGAGTCGGATTACAGTTGTGGCACTTTGGTGTGGAATGTGCCAGATCATTCTGGTATTTCCACACTGCTACTCGGACTACTACTAATGGGTCCGGGCGTAAGCCTGCTCCGCCAACGGTATCCACGACGTAAACTCGAAAACCCTCCAAATAGAACGCGGCATACTCAGGGATTGGTACGTGGTTTTGAGATTTGTGCGAGTCTGAAAGAAAAAACAAGCCGCTCGTTAGGAAGCCTTCAACTTCGACCCAACGTAATACGTCGCGGCGCCAATCAGAATGCAGGCCCCGATCGCGTAGTGATGCACGCTGAGAATCGCTCCTGTCACGATGGCACCGATCCCCGCGAGCTGCACGTATTGCCCAATAGTTTTCGATCGATACCGTAGTCATAAATTCCCTCCAGAAATTTCAATAAGTAATCTGCAATAAATTTAGTACACGCAAAAATGCGACGTAGGTTAAGTGGCACAGGCTTCAGCCTGCGGAATTTAGTCCGAGTAAGAATAAGACGACTCGGGTTTTAACTTCAGGAAGGACCAAACCACCGCAGGCTAAAGCCCGTGCCACTAAACCTCATTCGCAGCAACCCATCAGCAGGCGCGTGCCAACACTTCCATTCGCGGCAAAAACATATGCGCCAATTTCCCAGCCGCTCCCCGCTGAATTTTGGTTCAGCAGCGAAACTCCAGCCGGCCACGACGACGTAGCCGCCAACGCATTCTGATAAGTCGCACCCAAATTTACGCCCGCATCGATCGCCGGCGAAATTGCAAGCAGCGAATAATTTCCCGTTGTCGTCAACGCGCTAGCGTTGACGAGCCCCGGATCCGCGCTGAATGAATGTGCGTCCTGCGAAGAAGCCCCCTGCCAGCCGGAAAGCGTGTACGCCGTTCCTCCCCAGCTGAACGGCGTCCCCGACGCAGAAAAATAATCGTTGTAATCGAACGCGGTGGAAGTTTCCGAGGTCGCATCCACCAGCGCATACCCGCCCGCGTAAACAATATTGTTTTTCACCAGCGTGCCGGTCGTAGTGCTCTGCAAACTGATCGCAGCGTTGGTCATCAGCGGCGCATAGATCGTATTGTCGTAAACCAGGCTGCCCGCATCCGCTCCGTACGCGTAGTACGCCGCGCCGCCAGAAGCGCTCAGGTAGCATTGAGAGCAGTCAATCAAGTCGTCCCATAGCGCGATCTGCCCGTGCAAGCCTTCGCCGATGTTGCCTTCTCTCCCAGGTACACGGCCCACTCGAAATTCCCATACAGCAGGCTGTGAGACAGCGTCACGGTCGTGTTCGCATCGCCCACCAGCATGCCGTACCCATGCGCCACATTTGTGTTGGACCGGAACGGTCCCGCCGTGCTCCGTAGCACGCAACCATCGACCACATTGTTCGTCGAGCCGCCGTGCGCCACGATTAGCGACCACACGCTACCCGTGAACACATTCGCCTCGCGCAAATACGTATCGTTGATAAACGTGGAATTCTGCAGCAGATTATTCGTTGTGCCAGGCCCGAAAATGCAGACCGGAGAATCGCCGTAAGAGTTGTAGCCCGTCAGGTTCGTTGCTGTGTTATTCGCCGCGCCCGTGTAAAAACAAAAATTGTGCCGCCAGGCATCGTGCGTCGCCAGATTCTCAATCGTGTTATGCGTGCCGGTGATGATGATATTCCCGAGACAAGCAAACGTCGCCGTGCTCGTGCAATACACTTCAGACGTGTCCACGCCATTCATCACTACAAATGATTTTCCGTTGTCCCAAAAATTATATGTGGGGTTGGACGACGTCACGTAATCGTATAATTTTCCATTCGTCGAAACATTTGAGCCGTCCGACGCGTGCAAGTAAAGATTCGTCCCGTCGTAGAACCACGACCCTGCGGTTTGATCCACGCCCAGCGCATTGTTCGCGAGCTTCAGCAGCGCGTCGTTTTCCCACACCGCCACCGGCGCGCTCGCGAGGGCCGCGTAGTACGTATGCGCCGTAATATTGATCGCCACGATCGACGAAGAATCACGCTGCCGCCCGCAAACGAATATCCTGTCACGGTTGCGTTCTGCGATTGATCGACCGCGCTGAACAATTCGTACAGCGATTCGCCGTTGCCTGAGTAGAAAGCAATATTTCGCGAAGTGCTGTACAAGGTCACAACTTGCGCGGCCGTGTTATCCAAAGTGTAGAAAATTGGATCCGAAGTGACGGTCGTGCCGGCGGGAACAGTCGTCCCATTATTTCCGCCGCCCCACGTGATCCGCGTGATCGACGACGCATTCGGCAACGTCGCCGCCGGTCCGATTCCCGCGCCCGTAATGTTCAGCGGCAGAGTCGGCGAAGCCGTAACGCTGATCGTAATCTCCACAGCTGCGTTTGAGATTTCTCCAACCGGAATCCCCTGCCGAAAGTTGATCGTCGCGGAATCCGTGGCCGATGTCCCCAAACCAGGCCGCTGAAAAATTGTAGTCAGCGTGTTCGGCGCCAGCACGTACCCGCTCGTATTCAAGTTCGTGGCGCCCTTGATAATCGGATTCGCCCCCGCGCCATAGGCCCCAAACGTAATCGGCGACCCGCTAGTCCCGCTAGAGGGCGCATCCAGGGCTGTCCCGTACCAAATATCCCCGCGATTAAAAAGCTGAGTCGCCCGCCGCAAACGTGGACCCATTTACCTTCCCAATGCTTGCCAGGGAGCAGCGCTACCGAGTCCCCGCATTGGCATCGCTGCCAGCCACCGCCACAAAATAAGTAGTGGCAAACGCGGCGCCGCGCGAAACAATATCGCCATCGCGAAATCAAAAGAGTGCGCGCAAGATCGAGTGCGCGCGCTTTAGACTGTGGATCCCCCAAACAGCACCACCCAACCCTCGGTTGCATCGGCTTCTGTCTCGCACTCTCAAACAATCTGCGAACCATCTCAAAACCCCGCAGGCCAAAGCCGACGCCACACGAACCACTACTCCACCACGTACCCGAGCCCGCCGGACACTTGGCCCGATCCGGAATTGAACAATGCACAAATTATCCGCCGCTGTGCCCTCAGCGCCGACCGCAGATTCCCCGTTGCCCGTAAAGCGATTCCGCCATTGGCCGCAAAATTCCATCCGGTCGCCGCCGTAGCCCCGCCAAACCCGCTCACCCCAGCCGTTCCCGTTCCGCATGCTGAGCCGGTTCCCTCCACCAAAGCCACGCTGGTCGCCGCCGCCACCACCACGTGAATCGAGCAGATATAAATTTTCTTGGAGAGACGTCCCCGCCACCAGTTGCGTATTCGCCGTCTGATTGATGCTCGCAAACAGCCGCGTTTGTCCCTTGCACGGATCCACCACCAGCGTATTGGTTCCATCCGTAATTTTCGCAGGACCGCCCGTTGCAAATTGCCCCTGCGGCTCCGCCTCCGAAAATTCCGCCACCCGCAAATGTGTAGCAGCCCCCAGTGGGACAGGCTTCAGCCTGTCGTGTTTCCAAAACCATCTCCGACCAAACTCGCCCGTAGGCAGAAGCGCTAGTCCCTTACGTGGCGCGGGCTTCAGCCTGCGGCTTTCCAGCGACAACAGCCGCGAACTTCAATTCCTCAGGCGAAATCCTCTGATGCAGGCTCGCCAGTCCGCACTTGCGGCCAGTAGCCGCCGCAGCCTTCACAGTCGCCTAGCGCAGCGCGCCACAATCCCAGCGCCGCACCGGCAAGCATCACCGCAAACGGCCACCACGATTTTTTCCGAGACCGCGATGCGAAAGATTTTTCCGTGTAGCCATCCGCCGCGACATCCGCGTCCCCACGCAGCAACCGCTTCCCTGCGCCGTTCCGCCGCTTCTCCCCACGCGCATCCGGCGCCACCAAGTCCAGCAGCCCGCGCAACACGCCAAACTCAATCGCCACCGCCGCCGCTTCGTCCGACGCGCGCATCGCCCGTCACTGGCGCCACAATCCGCAACTCCCGCTCCGAATGCACCAGGCCGCCGGCGCGATCCAGAATCACCGGCCCCGCCGCCAACTGTGCAACGTGGCGCAATACAGCCGCCTCCAGCGCACTATCCACCGAATCAAAATGTATATGAGCAGCAACGCTGCCTCCTGCCTTCGCTGAAACCCTAGCTACGACGGGCTCGCCCGCTTTCGCACCCTGGTCTGCTGCTCCGCCAGATCGGGCAGCGGATTCGTCGAGCTCGCCCGCTACTTCATCAGAACCAGGATCTTTGCCGCGCGAGCTTGAAACTTCGTCGCGCGATCTTTCCACTAGGAAGGGCCTGGCAGAAGTCTCTTCAGCGAAAGTGTCATGACCGGCCGATGTCACTGGTTGGCCAGTCGAAAAGAGAGGAGGGCAAGCCCGCCGTAGCCAGATTTTCGGCGAAGGCGGGCTCGCTCGTTGAGGACACTTGCAGCTTCGTGGCACGATCCGGCCCAAGGTGGGCATTAGGGGTGTGTGGGGCCGGGGAGAGATCAATGGTGATGGCATAACCAGCTGCGGGACCTTCGATCACCGCGTCCGCCGGCAAAAAATCCGTTACCGCAAATCCCGCAAGCCGCAGCAAATGCCGCGTCGCCCGCGCGCAACCGTTCTCGCCAATAATTTTGATTCGCATTGTTTTCCTGGATCACAACGTGATTCGTGAATTGTGATTTGTGATTCGTGAAGGAGAGCTTGGAGTAACGGGTTTTGTTTGTGGTTCGCGACTAGTAAATCGCGACTCGCAAATCGTGAACCGCTTGGCGACATACAATTAATTGCATCGATGAATCGGCGGAGCACTCAAATCTTAAAGTTCAAATCTCGAAGCCATCAGGTGTGACCTCAAATTTCAAATTCCAAATTGTAAGTGTTCAATGTCACAAACGCGCGCAATCTCCGCCCCGGAGGCAGCGCCCTTCACGAATCACAAATCACAATTCACGAATCACACTACCGTACATACGTCAGCAGCGCCGGTCCGGTCCCGCTGGCCGCCTGCAAATACGCAATCGTATCCCCCGCATAAAATCGCGTGCCGGAGCCGCCATCCTGCACCCCCGCTGCATGCCGCGGTGCGGAAATCGTCTCAATGCTCCCCGCGCTGATCGTATCCTGCGTGGTCGCGTCCGCCGAATCGGTGCGAATCAGCAGATTCACCAGCGCCGAATTCTTGATGGACACACCCATGCAATCCACAGGCGCAACAATCGCGGTCCATGAAACCGTATCCACCGTAATTTGCTTCTTAACGAAATTAGGATTCGAAGCCATAAGAAAATCTCTCGTAACAACTCAGCGGCATCGACTTCAGCTAGCATAGACTTCAGTCTGCTGCGTCTTTTGAATTTACGATCCACCGCGACAAACTCATACCAGGCAACTCGCAAGCACCCAGCACACGCTGAAGCCCATGCTACAACCCGCCGCTGCCAACGCTCCACTCGCCAATTGACGGACGCGCCGCTTTACAGGACATTGCCCGGCATGCCCAAGAAAAAGACCGCGCAAAAACCCAAGAAACAATCGTACGAAGAGCGATTCCCCGCAAAGCCTGGAACGGCTCGGCGGAAAAAAACTAGTGCAGCAAGGCGCCGAAACTTCCCCGCACGGAAAAGCTTCCCGCCAGCACAGCGTAGGCGGCAAGCGCGGCTAGTGGCGTAGACTTCAGTCTGCGCGCCTTTGAATTTCCGCGCCCACCCACAAGCCGCGCCACCTTCGCAGACTCCCGCGCAACCCAACTACGGCAGCATCTTCGCCGTCAAGCGCCGTCCCGCCCGTCGAACTCACCAGCTTCACCCGTAGAAAATCGCGCGCGTACTCCCGGTACCGTTCGCGCCTCGCCGGTCGTAGCCGTCGAAGTATCCACGTCCGCATATTCCGCGTCCACATCCGCCGTAGCACCCTGCAATCGCAAATTTCACCGCCGTGGGAGCCGACCCAAAAATCGTCTGCCACCGCACCGTATGCCCCTGATCGGGCAATCCCGCCGGCTCAGGAATCGCAAATTGCGCTCCAGCCGTGCCCGCCCCGGGAAAGGCCTCGGCATTAAAGCTGAATCCCACATCGCCGGGAAAAAGCGCCAGTGGCGGCGCAGCATTACTGTAAGCAGGCATAGTGCCTCCTAAGTAGGACAGGCTTCAGCCTGTCCGCTTTTATCCGGATAAAACGGGCCGTAGCCCACAACCAGCAAGTGTTTTGAAGAAGCGAAAGCGGCTAGCAAAAAACGAAGAAATGGCAAAAATAGTAGAACCGAGGCGAAAGCATGAGCCCAATCATCGCCGCACCGCACGCAGCAAATTCTAAGAAGTGTTTTAAGCATTCTTGCGCCAATAAGATTAAGAAAGTTTTGTAAGGTGGAAAGAATTTCAGACCGAAATCAAAAGTGCCCGATGAGCTTCGGAAATCAGCGCGGAGAACCCGGTAAGAGGGTGCAACTCTGCAAGAGGGAATGTACCACACTTATATATTACTTGTCAAGAAGTATTGCACGGGCAGGGAAAAAATATTCACCCGCCAGCTTCCCCGCGGAATCTGATCCCTCCATCCCTCAATTCCAGGTTCCAGATCTCGCATCGACATTCTCATATTTCAAATTTCAAATCTCAAATTTCAAATCCGAAATTACCAGCCCCAAATGCGCGTTTCCATATCTTGGCTTTCAAATTTCAAATTTGATATTGCCCTTCCCACACGTTGTTCGCCGCACCCAGGAGGATCACCATGCGTCACTCAATCCTAAATCGCTCAATCTTATGCACCGCGGCCCTGATCATCGCGTCCGCCCTCGCCGCTCCAGCGGCCCCGCGTCCGCCCCAGGACCAGCTTCCGCCCAACTTTGTCCCCACCGGCAAGGCCATGTTCAAGCAATACTGCGCCGCCTGCCACGGCTCTGGACGCCAAGGGCCACGGCCCCGCCCGCGTCGCGCTGAAAGTTCCCGCCGCCGACCTGACCACGCTCGCCAAGCGCCACGGCGGCGAATTCCCTGCGACTACGTCACCAACATTCTGCGCTTTGGACCCGGCGTCAACGCGCACGGCTCGTCCGACATGCCCACCTGGGGACCGATTTTCCAGTACATGGAGAACTACAACCAGTCCATCGTCCAGAAGCGCATCAAAAATCTGGTCGACTACATCGCGTCCCTGCAGGAGAAGTAATCAGTAGCGTAAGCTTTTCAGCTTGCGTGGTTTTGATTTCGATTTTACGCTCAAGCCCAACTCAACCCCACGCAAGCTAAAGCTTACGCTACTCCCCTTACGCCGCATTCTCCGGCGCCGGAATCGACGTCGCCCGAAAATACTTTGACGGCGGAAACACCCCCGTGCTGGCTCAGCTCCCGCCCCACACGCGTGCGAATCTCCTCCGCCCAATCCGCCCAGGTCAGCTCGCTGATTCCCAGATGTCGCCGCGCCGCCTGGTACTCCGCGCCGCCCAGGTAATACACGCGAAACATCACCATGCGGCTAGCTCGCGCGTCGTCGAGTAGCGTAGGCTCCAGCCTGTCGATTCCCGTCCGAATTCGCTAGCCGCCGGCGAAGCGCGCCCAACAATCGCCGACCGCTCCGCGCACGCGACCGCTCCGACACTCCCCCAGCGCCCTTTCCCCGGCCCGCGCAAAATCGCAAACGTACTCCCCGAGCCGCGGCAGCCGGTCCGGATGCCAGGTATATTTCCCCGAAGATTCCAGACTGAGCGTTGGAATCTTCGTGTCAATCACCTCGCGCGCCGCCCGGTACACATCGTGACAAACATCGAATGCAAACGTTGCAAGCATGGTCTCTCCTCCACACCGTCTAACGTGCCATTGCGATTTGTGCAACCCACTCTGTGCGTTTGAAAGGTTCTCCACGTCCTGAACTTCGCCGCCTCAAGTCGGATAGGCTCAAGCCTGTATGGTTCTGGTTTAAATCGAATTCCTGCACCTCGAGCAAGAGCGAGGACTGCCCTTCGTTACGCTCAGGGAAAAACTGTCCAACCCCCGCCAATTCCGCGCCACTCACGGCGACCGCGAACCCTTCCTCGCCGCCTCCCGCGCCCGAATCCGTTCCAGAGCCTCCGGCTCACCATCCCCAGACCGCACGATGGCCCGCGCCCCACCAGCAATTCCCCAGCCACCAAAAACAATTTGTCGCGCCAATGAGACGCTGCAGGAGCAGCTCCGGCCGCAACCCCGCGCACCAGCCGATTCGCGCCGGACCTCGATGGATCCTGCCGCTGTTCCCGCCCGCCGGATTTGCATTTGAATTCGAATCTGAAAAAGTATGTTCGAGAACTGTGCTCCCCGCACCGACCCGGCGTCCGACTTGCCTTCCCCGCCTGTCCCAACCCCAATTGCATCCTGCGGTCCGACTCCCCCTCTTGAGTGCCCCTTCCCGTTCCGAATTTGCATCATAAAGACGGCTGTTGAGATAAGTCTTGCGTCCGCTGTTGCATTCCCGCAGCGCACCACTCCAAATCTGCACTCAAATTTCAAATCCGACCCACAATCCAATTCCTTCTTCCCACTCACCTCCGACATCCGAATCTCCAATCCGACTTTCACCTTTCCCATCCGGTCCTGGTCCCAACAATCGGCGCATATCAAATCTCAAATCTCTTGCCGATTTCCACGCAGGCTTTGCTCCGCGAGGCTGTATTCTCAAATTTCAAACTGCAACTCTCTCCAATTTCCCATCCGGGCGAGAGTCAGGTCCGGTCTCGACATTCTCCGAAATCTCAAATTTCAAATTTGACCTTTCAATTGCCTCTCAACCGCCTCCCCCCCCCGAAACCCCCACCCGCCAGCGCCGCGCGCCCCGCGCAAATCGTGACACGTACTCCGCAAACATCCGCTTCGGCACCGGAGGCGCCAGCCGCTCCAGCCGCATCCGCCACGAAGGCGGCGGCAGCCGTCCCGGAACATCGCTGCCCGTCCAGTGCCCGTACCGTTTGCCCTCATGCTCCCAAACAAACAGCAATCCCTTGTCCTGAAATTCGTCGAAGATCTGCTCAAGCCGCTCGATCGTCAGATTCCGCCGGATCGCCGCGACGCGTCCCCAGATCACGCGCAGATTCGTCAGCTCAAAGCACCCCGACGCATCCGCGAGCCCGTACAGCCACGCGTACTCGGCCTGCGCCCACTCCGCGCACGAAGCCAGCTTGTCCGATCCCCACATCGCATCGAAATCAATCACCCGCTTCGGCATATTTCACCTCCAAAAAGAATCCGGCCCAAACTGGCATGGACTTCTGAGTCTGTGTGATACCTGCAAAATCATTTGAAATGCTCAAAAATCCTATGGGTCATAGCTTTAGCCACGGCACAAGTTCTGCGAAATAAACGGGTATTTCTCTGTCTTCGCGAGAACTCCAGAATCATTGTGGGTCGTGGCTTTAGCCACGACATAAGCTCTGCAAAATGAGCCGGCTTTAGCCGCTAAGTTTCCAATTTTGAAGTTCTCACGCAGACTCTTTAGCCGGTGAGGCCGATCTAAAATTTCTTATTTCCAATAAACGTTGCGCCATCTGCCTATGCGTATCGCCCTCACCCGCGCGAAATTCGATACTCCCACACGCATTCCCCGCGCCCGTCGGCCGCAGCCCGCATCACAACCGCGCCTTCCCTGTGCCTCTTCTCAATCGAGTACCCGCCGTTCTCCATCCTTCTCAAATGCCTCAACTGCGCCGAAATCGACGCTTCGCCATAACGCGTAATCGCCCTCAGCTCCCCCAGAGTCAACCATGTCTTGCACTCCGCCGCCGAAATCATCACATCGCGAATCACTTCGCGCTGCGAACGCAATCGCCGAGCGTCATATTCACCATGTTTTGGAAAAGCACTAGCCAGCACCCCGTCCGGAATCGCCGCGATTTCTGCGAGTCCGCTCCACTGTCCTTCACCATGCATCGTGTTTCTCATCGTCCCTCCCTGAATTTCAATTTGATTCCCAAGGGCCCGAAACAGAATTCACAATCAAATGTTCTTCCTTTGTTCCGTACATCTATCCAGCGCGAATATTGCTCCGCGTATTGCATCAGGAGCTTTTATCGAAAGTAGCGCTCCCTACCCGGGACTCCGGCCGGTGCTCACTACTCGCGTAATATCTCCGCAAGGAAGCAGTGTTTTCGCGCGCACGCCCATGTCACTTCCGGGCACGCCGTTTGGCCGGCCATGCGCACTGGCGAAACACGCGCGCACGCGCGAAAACACTGCCTATTTGCTTGATTTGAGCCCCGATTCCCACGTCCCGTAATGTTTTGAATTTCCATCGATCAGTTCCTGGGGGTCGCGCCAACCGCTACAGTTCCACATTCTGTTTACTCATCGCGTATCTTTACTTCGTCGATCAATACGAACAATTCATTTGCGCTGCGCTCTGCCGCTTCATTTCCTCAAATCTCCTACAAACTAAATCAACTCACGCAGGACGTCTCATAATGACAAGCCAATTCATTTCAAACCTCACACCCCATAGCCAATCCTCGACTGCATAAATTATCAGGCGTGCTTGAGACTCTCAATTTGCTCCCTAAAATCGCCTTGTTCGGTGGTCGTCCAGAGCCTTGGGAAAAATAAAAGCAACCTGCACTGTCTCACCCTTACCCTTCGCTTACCATTCGCCTAAAGTAACACTCGAACAACAATCGACAATATAACTGTCACGGTAATAAACTCTCTGGTTATTGTCGTTAGTACAATCTCAATTCTAGGTTATCCACAGGCCTATGAAAAAAAATACTAGACACGAATCATGACCCCTCTGTAATGTTTGGAATTGCTTTTCACAGGCAAGCCCTTTTGGGCCCGCCTTAAAACATTTAAATGGGAGCCCAGGCCATGACCATGTCTCGATTCACGCCGCCGCTAGACTACCTGCAAGCGGCATCGCGTTCGTCCTTGCAAAGTTTTGAACTTGCTCGACTCAACCACGCCGCCAATCTCCGCAACGAAATCGCCGCCCTCATCGATCAGTGGATTCAGGAGAGTTGCGAAGCCATGCTCGCCCGCTGGATGCTCGATCATCATCAGTCTCTCAATCTCCACCAATTTCCCCCACAGACCTGGTCCGTTCCCTAATCGATCCAGCCTCGACCGCCCTGTTCCCCGACCCCGCAACCACGACAAATATTGTTCACGCGCCCCCACGTTTTTCCTCGCCACACACAACACTGAAACCAGCCATCGCACGAAAATCTCAAAAACAAAGGCAATCCGCAGCCGGCTGACCGGCACTTCCCACCACTCTCTCCACCCCATTCTCTTTACCGTCAAATTCGAGCCAAATTCCTGCGACCAAACCTGATAAGGAAGCTCTGTCCGATTTCTTGCCTATCCGTCCGCTCCGAATCCCCATTCAACCTCATCTGTCACCAAACCCGCAGAAGCAAAAAAAGCCCGCACCCCAGCTCCGAACACCCACCCCAC
>CAWAYK010000013.1:0-277729 GCA_963786215.1 uncultured Acidobacteriota bacterium | reverse complement strand
CGGCTCGGATCTGTACTCCTGCATCACCGGCGCCATCGGGGCCCTGCGCGGACCCAAGCACGGCGGCGCCAACGAGGTCGCGTACGAGATTCAGAGCCGTTATGCGACGCCGGACGCCGCCGAAGCGGATATTCGCCGCCGTGTGGCGAACAAAGAAGTGATCATCGGCTTCGGTCACCCGGTGTACACGATTTCAGACCCGCGCAATCAGATCATCAAGGAAGTGTCCCGCGGCCTGGCGCGCGAAGCCGTCGATATGCTGGGCTTCGAGGTGGCCGAGCGGATTGAATCGGTCATGCACGACGTCAAGAACCTGTTTGCGAATCTCGACTGGTTCTCCGCCGTGTCGTATCACTTGATGGGTGTGCCGACGGCGATGTTTACGCCGCTGTTCGTCATCAGCCGCACGTCAGGCTGGGCCGCGCACATCATCGAGCAGCGCGAGGACGGCAAGATCATCCGGCCGAGCGCCAACTACATCGGTCCGGAAAACCTGCCCTTCGTGCCGCTGGCGCAGCGTCCTTAGAACCCACGAGTTTCCGCGCCTCATGTCCCACGATATTAAATCTGCCGAGCGCCCCGCGCCGGATCACATACTTGGCGCGATCGCCGACTATGCACTGAGCGCCGAGATCCACAGCAGTCTTGCCTATGAGACCGCCGGCTACTGCCTCATGGATACCTTGGCCTGCGGCTTTCAGGCGCTGAAGTATCCGGCGTGCACGAAATTGCTGGGCCCGGTGGTGCCGGGCGCCACGCTCAGCAATGGGGCGCGCGTGCCCGGCACGGCCTACGAACTCGACCCCATCAACGCAGCCTTCAACATCGGCGCCATGATTCGTTGGCTGGATTTCAACGATACCTGGCTGGCGGCGGAGTGGGGGCATCCTTCGGACAATTTGGGCGCCATTCTCGCCGTGGCCGACTATCTGTCCCGCTTAGGGAGGCCCATCGCGGTGCGCGACGTGCTCACCGGCATGATCAAGGCGCATGAAATCCAGGGCGTTCTCGCTCTGGAGAACAGCTTCAATCGGGTGGGGCTCGATCACGTGCTGTTGGTGCGGGTCGCTTCCACCGCGGTGGTGACCGCCATGTTCGGGGGCTCCCGCGAGCAGATCATCAACGCCGTCTCGAACGCCTGGGTCGACGGCGGTGCGCTGCGCACCTACCGGCATGCGCCCAACACCGGCTCGCGCAAAAGCTGGGCGGCCGGCGATGCGACCAGCCGAGCCGTGCGTCATGCGCTGTTCGCCCTCAAGGGCGAGATGGGTTATCCCTCCGCGCTGTCCGCCAAGACCTGGGGTTTTCAAGACGTCCTGTTCAAGGGCAAATCGTTGTCTCTGCCGCAGGCCTTCGGCAGCTACGTGATGGAAAACGTGCTGTTCAAGATTTCCTATCCGGCGGAATTCCACGCGCAAACCGCGGTCGAAGCGGCGATGACTCTGCACGCGCAGATTGCGTCCAGGATCGGCGAGATCGAGCGGATCACGATTGAAACTCAAGAACCCGGGGTGCGCATCATCGATAAGACCGGGCCGCTGGCGAATCCCGCCGATCGCGATCACTGCATTCAATACATGGTGGCCATTCCGCTGCTATTCGGCCGGCTCACCGCCGCGGACTATGAAGACCGGATTGCCGGTGATCCGCGGGTGGACGCGCTGCGCGCCAAGATGCAGGTCAAGGAGAATGCGACGTTCACCCAGGAGTACTACGACGCGGGCAAGCGCTATATCGGCAATGCAGTGCAGGTGTTTTTCACCGACGGGTCGGCGACGCCGCGGGTGCAAGTAGACTACCCCATCGGCCATCGCAAACGCCGCGAGGAGGGCATGCCGGTGCTGGTGAAGAAATTCGAGGCCAGCACCGCCGCGCATTTCAGTCCGCGGCAAACCGAATCGATCAAGGCGATGTTCGCGGATCGAGCCGCCCTGGCCGCCATGCCGGTGAGCGACTTTGTCGCCCGATTGGTGACCGCCTCCTAGAAAAAATACCCGCCCGCGGGCGCGCATTATGACGCATCGGGCTTGCGCAGCGCCCCGGCGTATCGGGATAGTGCATGCGATGCAAGCCACCGCCGCCCCTCGCATGCTCCATGATCGCCGCGATCGTTGCGATCGGCGCGGGCGCGTGTGGTGGTCCGTTTGCTACGGCAGCTTCAAGCCCCGCCGCCGCACCCCACCGCGGCGCCTCGACGACTTCCGCTTTCATTCCCTCGATTGGTACTCGGCGCATCTGCTCGCCGTCTCGATCGGCATCTTGTTGCTGAGCGTGGCGGACGCATTCTTTACGTTGACTTTGCTGCAGGGGGGCGCCGCCGAGGTGAATCCCATCATGGCGATGCTCATCTACCGCAATGTGGCGGTGTTCGCCGCGATGAAAATGGCCTTCACCAGCGCCAGCATCGTCTTGATGGTGGTGCTGGCGCGCTACCGGTTCATGCGCCTGGTGCAGGTTTCCTGGGTGCTGTACACGGCACTCCTGGCGTACGCGAGCCTCATCGCCTACGAACTGTGGATGCTCAAGGGTTAGCCCGAACGGCCGATCTTGTAATTCTGCCGGGCGCCGTCACATTCCATATTGTGCCGCCTTGGGCTAGACTAAGGGACGCTTTCAAGACCCCGCTCCCGCTGCCATCACATTGATGTACTTGAGGTTTTCACCCGTTCAAGCGCTATGAGTCAATCACTCGCCGACCAATTAGCCACCACGGCGCTGTCCGGTGGAAATGCTGATTTCATTGAGGATCTCTACGAGCAGTTCTTGAGGGATCCGGGCGCCGTCGAACCGGCCTGGGCCGATTACTTCAGCCGATTGCAGGACGGCGGCGGCCGGGAGGTCGCCCACTCGCCCATCCGCGAGCGCCTGGCGGCGCGCGCCACAGCGGCGCCCGCTGCCAGCGGCGGCACCAGCCTGGAGTCCGGCGGTGCGAGCGCCAAGCAGGGTGCGGTTTCGCGACTCATTCAGATTTACGCCAATCGCGGTCACTTGGCCGCCAATCTGGATCCGCTGGGTCTGCAGCAGCGGGCCACGCCCTATGTGCTCAATCTGGAGTATTTCGGCCTCTCCGAGGCCGATCTGAATACCGAATTCTTCACCGGCAGCCGCAACCGGGCCCTGCCGGAGCGCGCCAAGCTCAAGGATATTCTGTCGGACCTGAAATTCATCTATACCGAGACCATCGGTGCCGAGTTTGCGCACGTATCGGACACGGACGAGCGTCTTTGGCTGCAGGACAACTTTCAAGTGGCGCGCCTGCAGCGCCGCTTCAGCGCCGAGGAAAAGAAGAACATCCTGTGGCAGCTGACCGCCGCCGAAGGTTTGGAGCGCTACCTGCACACCAAGTACGTGGGGCAGAAGCGGTTCTCGCTCGAGGGCGGCGACAGCCTGATTCCCTTGCTCGATGAGTTGGTGCAGCAGGGCGGCAAACACGGAATCGAAGAGAGCATCATCGGCATGGCGCATCGCGGCCGGCTCAATGTGCTGGTGAACCTGCTGGGCAAGTCCCCCAAGGATTTGTTCAGCGAGTTCGAGGGCCAGTACGATCTGGCGAAGCTGCGCGGTTCGGGGGACGTCAAGTACCACAAGGGATTTTCCGCGGACCTGAAGACCGCCTCGGGCAACATGCACGTGGCGCTGGCCTTCAATCCGTCGCACCTGGAAGTGGTGAACCCGGTGGTCGAGGGCTCGGTGCGCGCACGCCAGGAAAGGCGCCGCGATGTGCCGGGCGACAAAGTCCTGGCGGTGCAGATCCATGGCGACGCGGCCTTCGCCGGCCAGGGCGTGGTGATGGAGACGCTGCAGCTGTCGCAGGCCCGCGGCTTCTACACGGGCGGCTCGGTTCACGTCATCATCAACAATCAGGTGGGATTCACCACCAGCGATCCGCGCGACGCGCGCTCCACCCACTATTGCTCCGATGTCGCAAAAATGGTCGAAGCGCCGATTTTTCACGTCAATGCCGACGATCCCGAAGCGGTGTGCTTCGTGGCGCGGTTTGCGCTCGAATATCGAATGAAATTTCACAAGGACGTGGTGATCGATTTGGTGTGCTACCGGCGCCACGGTCACAACGAAGGCGACGAACCGGCGGCCACTCAGCCGCTGATGTACCAGGTGATTCGCAAGAAGCCGACGGTGCGGCAGCTGTATACGGAGAAGCTTGACGTAGAGGGTGTGCTCCCGGCGGCGGATGCGGCCGCCATGATGGAGCAGTACCGCAGCGGCCTGGACGAAGGCAAGCCGCAGGCGCGCGCGGCGCTCGGCCTGATCGGCAATAAGTACACGGTGGATTGGAGCGAGTATCTGGGCGGGGACTGGTCGGAGCCCGTCAAGACCTCGGTCGACATGGGACGCCTGCGGGCGCTCGGCAAGGCCATTACTTCGTATCCGTCGGATTGGGTCCTGCATCCGCGCGTTCTTGCCATCATGCAGACCCGAGAGCGAATGCTGGGCGGCGATCTGGCGCTCGATTGGGGCGCGGCGGAAAACCTCGCCTATGCCACCCTGGTGAACGATGGATTTTCGGTGCGCCTCACCGGCCAGGACAGCGGCCGCGGCACGTTTTTTCACCGCCACGCCGTGCTGCACGATCAGGCCACGGGCGGCACCTACGTGCCGTTGCAGCATTTGGCCAGCAATCAACCGGCATTCACCGTGATCGATTCGGTGCTGTCGGAGGAAGCCGTGATGGGCTTCGAATACGGTTACTCGACCACCGAACCGCATTGTCTGACCATTTGGGAGGGGCAGTTCGGCGATTTCTGCAATGGCGCGCAGGTGATCATCGATCAATTCATCAGCTCCGGCGAAGCCAAATGGGGCCGCCTGTCCGGCCTCACCTTGTTCTTGCCGCACGGCTACGAAGGCCAGGGGCCGGAGCACTCGTCGGCGCGTTTGGAGCGCTTTTTGCAGCTGTGCGCCGAGTACAACATGCAGGTGTGCGTGCCGTCGACTCCCGCCCAGATGTTCCACATGCTGCGCCGTCAAATGGTGCGCCCGCTGCGCAAGCCGCTCATCGTCATGACGCCGAAGAGCCTGCTGCGCCACCCCCTGTCGGTGTCGCGTCTGGAAGAACTCGGCACCGGCGCGTTCTACCCCGTGATCGATGAGATCGACGATCTGAACGCCGCCGCCGTGACCCGGGTCGTGCTGTGCAGCGGCAAGGTGTACTTCGACTTGTTGAAGTCGCGCCGTGAAGTCAAGGCGGACGCGGTCGCCGTGGTGCGAGTCGAACAGCTTTATCCCTTTCCGTCGGATGAATACGAGGCAATCCTGCACAAGTACGCGAATGCCCGCGAAATCGTCTGGTGCCAGGAAGAGCCGCAGAATCAGGGCAGCTGGTATCAGATCCGGCACCGGCTGCAGGCGAAGCTCGGTCCGCAACACGAGCTTCTGTATGCCGGCCGCGCCGGCGCGGCGGCGCCCGCCACCGGCATCTCCGCTCTGCACGAGCAGCAACAGAAGAATCTGGTCGCCGCAGCGCTGCAGGGCGAGCCGCCGGAAGAAAGTTCTCGACAAACGATGCGCCTCCCGGCTGCGCAAACTAGGACGGGTTCATGACTATCGAAATTCGCGTGCCGCAGCTGCCTGAGTCGGTGGCTGACGTCCACGCTTGTCTCGTGGCACAAGAAGCCCGGCGATGCCGTGGCGCGCGATGAAAACCTGGTCGATTTGGAAACCGACAAGGTCGTGCTCGAGGTTCCCGCTCCCGCCGCCGGCGTCATCAGCGAAATCAGGATTCAGGACGGAACCACCGTGACCAGCGGCCAGGTGCTGGCGGTCATTGAGGAAGGAGCCGCGGCCGCCGCCAAGGACGCCGTGAAGGACGCCGTGAAGCCCGACGCCGGAGCCGGCAAATTGAGTCCCGCCGCCAAACGCGTGGTGGAGGAGAACAAGGTCGACCCAAAGGCCGTGACCGGTTCCGGCCGCGACGGGCGAGTCTCGAAGTCAGACGTGGTGAAGCTATCTGTCGTCCAAGGATGCCGCCCCGGCCCGGGCCGGCGCTCCCGCGCCTGCAGCTTCCCCTGCGGCCAAGGCGCCCGCGGCGCCCGCTCAGATCGTGCGCGGCGCGCGCGCCGATCAGCGCGTGCCGATGACGCGGCTGCGGGCGCGCATCGCCGAGCGCATGGTGCAGGCGCAGGCCACGCAAGCCTTGTTGACCTCGTTCAATGAAGTGGACTTGAAGGCCGTCAATGAACTCCGCGCGCGCTACAAGGATCAATTCGAGAAGCAGCACGGCGTGAAGCTCGGATTCATGTCGTTTTTCGCGAAGGCCTGCGTCGAGGCGCTGAAGAAATTTCCGGCGGTCAACGCCTCGGTGGACGGCAACGACATCGTTTATCACGACTACTTCGATATCTTCGCTCCCTGTGACCTAGCAAGCATTCCACACGAGAACCTCGGGAAACGCGGACGTTTCGCGAGTGCATCGGGTGCTTTTCGTAGCGCCGGAGTCTCGAAGCCCACGCAGTCGATCACTCTTCCCAATCATGATTCGTCGTGAGAAATGCGGGCTAAACATGAACGAGCGCGGATTGCTTGGCTTCTTTGCTTCCCTCGGATGTAATGTCGCGCAGCCCCACTTGCACACCTATTTTCTTGAGGAACGCCGTTGGCGGTTCGCCGCCTGCGAAAATCCATACAAAATCATTGGACATTTCTTGTGTTTTGCCGTTCACCTCGAGCGTGACAGCATTCTGTTTAAATTCCGCAGGCATCGAATTAAAAATTACGGTGAGCTTACCCTTCTGAATGTGCTCCCTAATCCTCTTTTCATTCCTGTCTTTGAGCCGCGTGAAACAATCTTTGCGGTACGATAGCGTCACCTTGTTTCCCACTTGATTGGCAAGACCCATCGCCGCTTCGATCGCGCTATCACCTCCACCCACGACCAGAATGTTCTTGTTCACATAATGATCAGCCTCGATCAGGCGATACATCACCTTTGGCAATTCCTCGCCCTTGACGCCCAGTTTGCGCGGGATGCCGCCTTTGCCCAGCGCAAGAACCACTGCAAGCGCGCGATGCTCACCCTTCGTGGTCTTAACCCTAAAAATGCCGTCCTCGCCTTTCTTCACATCTTCCACTTTTTCGCCGGTACGAAATTTAAATTCCACCTTGTGCAGGATTTCGTTCCAGATGGCCAGCAGGTCTTCCTTGGATAATTCCGTCTTTTTAAATTTTCCATAAATCGGAAGTTCCACTGGACTGGTCAGCACCAATTTCTGGCGCGGATATTTCGCTACGGTCCCGCCCACTTCTCCTTCATCAACTGTTACATATTTCATCTTCTTTTCGATGGCACGCAGCGACGCGCTGATGCCACCAGGTCCCGCGCCCACGATCAGCAAATCGAGGACATCCGGATCCTCGTTGCTCTCCCGATCCCCGAAACTCGGCTGGCAATTTTGTCCACGCAATCGCGTCCCTGATTAATTGCATTTTTGATCAGCGCCAGCCCGCCGAGTTCCCCGACGATAAACAAGTTTGAAACGCTGGTTTCAAATTCAGGAGTCAATTGAGGTAAATCGGCGCACATGCTGGGACTTGCCATGACCATCGTAATCGCGCCAACCGGGCAGGCCTCGGCACACAGGCTGTGTCCGACACATTTGTAGCCATTGACGATCACCGCTTGGCCGCCGAGCATGGCAAGCACGTCGCCCTCCGGGCAAACAGTGGTGCATGTGGCACAACCAATGCAGTATTGCGTATCAATGTGTGGGTGCTGGGATTGCGGTCCGTCCGAACGCAGCGTTCCTTTTTTTGCGGCTTCCTTCGCGCGGGCGTGTTGCGACTCTTGCTCCTTGAGGTAACGGCGAACAAAAAACACGGTGATAATCGCAGCGATCAGGAGGCCAACAAGGTTGTTCATCCTCTGATTTTCTCACAGGGGGGAGGGGTACCTCGGATGATCGCTCAAGTATGTGACCAGACTGGTACGTGTTTTTTGGCACATGTGAATGCACTGGCTTGCGGAAAATTCAGAATTGAAAAAATCTCGGCAAGAAAGTTGGTAATTTCACGAAGGTTGTTTCGCGCTCATCTTCTAGCTATAAGGAATCGGGATCTTCGCCTGCACCGTCATCCCTGTCCCATTCGATTCAATGTTCAAGGAACCGTGGATCAACCTCATCCTTTCGCGCATGCCGCCGATTCCCACACTTTTTCCAGAAGATTGAATTTCCTTCAATTTTTTGGGGGAAATGCCTTTTCCGCGATCCTTTACCTGAACGATAATGTTCCCGTCGGCGTTGGTAATGTCGATTTCGGCGCACTTGCTTCCTGAATGCCTATGTATATTGGTCAAGCATTCCTGAACAATACGGAAGATGCTCAGTTCCACGGCGCTTGGCAACCTTCCCACTTCCTGGCAAATCTTTAATGAAATCTCCAATCCACTTCGTTCCTTCAGTCCTTGCGTATACCAATCCAACGCCAGGGCAAGGCCGCATTCATCTAAAAGCGGAGGGTGCAACAGGTAGGAAGCCGTCCGAATTTCCTGACTCAATCGTTGCAGCAAATTGTGCACATCATCGGCATCCTTAACAATTTCAGGGGCCGATTGCCTGGCCAAATCGATCAATCTCGAAACATGAATTCCCATCACCGTTAAAGTCTGGCCAGCGCTGTCATGCAGTTCACGCGCAATATGCCGCCGCTCTTCATCCTGGGCCTGTAGCAACCGGTCCGATAGTTCTTGTACCCTGCTCGTGTGTTCAATCGCTTCAACATTCCGCAGGTGCAACTCCTGAGTTCTTTTTTCCACTTCGTTTTCCAAGTTGCTAGCAAGCACGCGAAGGCGTTCCTCATTATTGCGCAGGGTCCGTTCATAGAGCTTTTTTTCCGTAATATCCCTGGCAACTTTGGATGCGCCGATGATGCGTCCGCCGCGGTCCATTACCGGCGAAATAGTGAGGGAAATATCGAGTCTTTTGCCATCCTTGCGCAAGCGGACAGTTTCAAAATGGTCGATGCGCTCGCCGTTTTTGAGCCGCTCCAGAATTTTTCTTTCTTCTTCCCGCCGCTCTGGGGGAATAATCAATGCGATGGACTTTCCGATGGCCTCTTGGGCGGTGAAGCCAAATATACACTCGGCTCCCTGATTCCAACTGGTAATAACCCCGTCAAGATTTTTGCTGATGATTGCATCGTCCGAGGAATCGACAATCGCGGCCAGCAATCCCGTCACTCGCTCCACTTCCATGCGATCCGTAATTTCGATGTTCACGCCGATCAAACGCTCGGGCGCATTCGCCGCATCCTTCAGAATTGACGCGCGGCATAGAATCCAATGTACCGAACCGTCCGGCCAAATGACGCGCCATTCTTTTTCTACACCGCCCAGGTCCATTGCGCTTCTGATTTCATTCATGGATGATTCGCGGTCTTCCGGATGAATCAGCAGTTCCCAAGCCAGTAGCGTCCCGGGAAATGTTCCAGGTGCCAGGCCGTAGATCGCTTCCATTTCCGGCGTCCAATAATTTACATCGGTCCTCATGTTCCACTCAAAAGTGCCAACCCGCATCACCATACGAGCCAGGCGCAAACGCTCTTCATTATCCTGGAGCGCTTTTTCGAGGGCCGCGCTTCGGCTCAGAATTTCATGAGCATCATGATTCACATTCGTTAGCGCGCCTCTTACGAAGGACTTATCGATGCTTACACTGGCGATTGCGGATAAAAGGTCTGAGGAAATCGCGGATTTCATGACGTAACCGCGAGCCCCTGCCTTAAACGCCTGCCGGACCATTTCGGCGGAATCATGCTGGCTTACCATGACAATTTCTGTTTGAGGGAGAATGCCCTTTATCTCACGCGCGGCGTCCAGACCATTCATGTTTGGCATGCTGATGTCCATGACGACGATGTCGGGACGTTCCGCCCTGGCTTTCTGCACAGCGTCCCGGCCGTCCACAGCCTCCGCGCAAACGGTCAGCGCGGAACTCGTGGCAAGAATCGAGCAAATCCCTCTTCTCACAAGTTCATGATCATCGACAACCAGAATTCTCGTCATAATCCCATCCACACTCAATTCCTGACGACGCAGTAATCAAGGATTTTACTGCGCAGAATTTCATCCAATGGGAGCCGCGGATTTTTGATGTGCAATTCGCGCTCATATTTCCTTAGCCGTGGTCGATTGAAGGATTAAACAATTTTTCCATAGAGTGCGGGTTCCCCTTTTGTTTCGATTGGCGGAGCTTCGCAAAAATTGTTATTCCCTTCCCTTCACCCTTTACCTCCAGGTTGCCCCCCAATTTATGCAAGCGCTGTTTCATCCCTCCAAGGCCCACTCCCACACCCGCCCCCGTTTTATTGAATTTTTCAATTTTTTCGGGCGGGATTCCCTGGCCGAAATCACGGATGGAAAGAATTACCGATTCGCCCTCGGAATAAATACGAATTTCCGCACTTGGACTGCCTGAGTGACGGTGAACGTTTGTCAAACTCTCCTGCAAAACCCGGAACAGAGCCAGTTCCTCGTCCTTCGTGAGTTCGGGCAAATCCCCAAAATCTATGCTGGTGTCGATTCCCGATCGCTTTGCAAACCCTTCGAGATACCATCGCGCCGCCGAAGTGAATCCAACCTCGTCCAGCATGGGAGGGTGAAGCAGATGGGAAGTTGTTCGCACTTCCTGGATGGCGCTGTCGGCAAGCATATTCAAGTCCTCCAACAGCGCCTTGCCTCTTGGATTATTTTCTACGTGTTGCTCAAGGAGCGACAGGCTCATCTTCAGTGCGCTGAGAGTTTGCCCCGTGCTGTCATGCAGTTCGCGCGCAATTCGCCGGTGTTCCTCGTCCTGCAAGCGAAGCAACCGGCCGGAAAGTTCGCGCAACTGCTCTTCGGTTTCTTTGCGGACTTTAATCTCGGAGCCAACAGCCGCCAAACTTAATGTGAGCTCGAGTGTGCGTTCCGCAACTTTCACTTCTAGCTCATGCTGATATTTGCGAAGCTCAGCTTCCACGCGCTTCAACTCCGAGAGATCAATGATGAAGCACAAGTATTCTTCCGGCGATTGGCTGAGCATGGTTAAACCAATAAAGATGGGGACCCGAACTCCATCTTTGCGAATGAATTCCTTTTCATAGGGCGGCGCAAAAAGGAAGTTCTTTACCTGCTCCATGGCTTGTGAATCTTTTATTTTGTAAATGGAAGGCGTTATTTTGACCCAATCGATTTTTCCAGCTGCGAGGTCCTCGCGCGTGTATCCCACCAATTCGAGGAAGGCATCATTCGCCTCCGTAATCAGATGATCGTTACAGCAAATGATTGGAATAATGTTGGATTCGAGCAATGTCCGGAAGCGATATTCGCTGCGCTGAAGCGCTTTTTCGCCTCGTTTGCGCTCGGTGATATCGATGGCGGCGCAGGTTACGCCGGTAATTTTTCCGTTGGAATCCTTCAGCGGGTCGACCAGCAAGTCATAGTAGCGGTCCACATTGCGGTAACGAATTGCAACTTCCTGGCGACGGCTGAGGCCGGTGCGGATCACATCCAATTTGATTGTTTCCGTGACCTCGGCGTCTTCCAGCCGTTCATAGATGTCACTGTCGCGTTTACCAATGAATTCCCAAGTTTGATATCCGAAATCCGGATTGTAAATCCAGGTATAACGCAAATCGAGATCCTGATTGAACACCACAATGGACGAATCCCTCAACGCCAATTCGAAACGTTCCGTGGTTAATCGAAGTTCGTTTTCCACGGCTTTGCGTTCCGTGATGTCCGTGCTGATACCGGCCACAAGTTGCGCGTTCCCTTGCTTATCCCGGATGACCTGACCCAGCGCTTCAAGCCATCGTAACTGCCCGTCCATGCGTGTGATGCGGAATTCCATGCGTAGATCGTCGGATTCTTTGTAAACAGCTGGAAGGTAGCTCTCAATTTTCGCCAAGTCTTCCGGGTGGACCATCTTTCGCCAGGCATCCATATTTCCGGCAAACGTTCCGGAGGGAAGGCCATACAGAACTTCAATTTCCGGCGACCAAACCACTTGGCCGGTATCCAGATGCCATTCCCATGCGCCGGAGCGAGCCGCTTTGTGAGCACGGCGCAATTTATTTTCATTGATCCGAATGGCCTCTTCCACCTGCTTGCGCTGCGTAATGTCTTCATCGGTGCCGAGCATTTGCGTGGGATTGCCCTCGGAGTCATAGAGGAATCGCCCCAGCGCGCGAATCCAATGCACACTTTTATCGGGCCACACAATTCGAAACTCGCTTGCGTGAGACGTCCAATTTTCGCGGCTATCCTGGATCTGATTGTTGACGCGGTCGGCGTCTTCCGGATGGAGGCGATTGGTGAAGTCCGTATATTTTCGGCGAGGAGTACCCGGCTCATACCCATACATCACCTCTTGCCGCGCATCCCACAAGAGTTCTCCGGTTTTCAGGTCCCAATGCCAGATCCCCAGCTGTGATGCTTCCAACGCCACACGCAACCGCTCTTCGCTTTTGCGCAGCGCGGCTTCCGCCTCTTTGCGAGCGGTAATGTCCTCGCCCGTGCCGAGCATTTGCGTGGGATTGCCGTTATCGTCGTACAGAAATCGCCCAAACGCGCGAATCCAATGGACACTTTTATCCGGCCACACGATTCGAAATTCATGTATTAGGTCTGTCCGCTTCGCTTGGGATTTTTGAATTCTTGACTCCACGCTTTCCACATCGTCCGGATGCAAGCGGTTGAGGAAGTCAGCAAACGTGCGGGTCGGAACTCCCGGCTCGTAGCCATAGATAACTTCATGGCGGGGACTCCATAAGACTTCACCCGAGATTAAATTTCGATGCCAGAAACCCATCTGCGATGCATTAAACGCAAGGAGCAACCGCTGCTCGCTTTCGCGCAATTTGGCTTCCACATGCTTGCGTGCGGCTAGGTCAATCTCGGCTAATTCCCGGGCCTTTTTACGCTCTTCTTCGAACGCGTGGGCGTTCCCAACCGCGGTGGCAATCTGGTTGGCCACCAACTCAAGAAAATTCCCGTATCGATCGTTCAACGCCAGGCGCGGGCTTATGCCGATAACCAGCGCACCCAGAAACTCATGAACTTTGTTCGAACGGATGGGGAGAACCGCAGCTTTATTTGGCGGGTCAGACCAGCACCCAGCAGGGATTTTTTTGAAAATTTTATCGATGTTCTCAACGACGACCATCGTTTCCTTACGCAAAACTTCTTCCAGTGGCCAGTCAGAATTTTTGTTTGATGGTCTATCAAGATCTATGACCGCTGGGCTGATCGCTTCGTCGGCTTTTACATTTGCCACGCCCTCCAGGCGGGCCATTTTACTGTCAGGGTCAAGCAAATACAAAAGCGCAAAAGGAATATCTTTAGGGTTGTCTTCGAGGATTTTGGCAGAAGAGACGCATAATTGTTTCGGGGTTTTCGCCTTCCTCGCAAGCGCACTCAGATCAGGCGATATGGCTAAGCGCCGCGCGTTGACCACTTGCTCCGTGATCTCGTGCACAGTTGCCAAAACTCCACCGATGCCGCCTGGCACTGTGTCATCGGGAACCGGGCTGAAGGCAATCGTGAAATGCGTTTCCTCGGCGAAGTTAAACCTTCGAATTTCGAGCTCGAGATCTTCTACCCAATTGGCGGCCCCCCCTTCAAAAGGCGTGTCCACAAGCGGCTGAAGAACCGGCCAGATTTCCTGCCAGCAATCGCTGCCGCGCTGACCTAGAGCCAGGGGATGCTTTTCACCCAAGATGGAAATAAATGCATCGTTATAAAACTGCACATGCTCAGGCCCCCACCAAAGCAGCGCAGGAAACCGGTTTGCCAGGAGAAACTTAATTGTAATCCGTAGGGTGGGTGACCATTTCTCCGGAGTGCCGAGCGGAGTGTCAGACCGATCCTTGGCCGTGATAAGAGCGGCCATTTCGCCGGACACGCCGAGCCAATCAAAACTGGCCATATTTATCGTATAGCCTTTCGGAACGATCTTGGGGGTTCTTTGCAATCGAACGTAAATTCGGAGTGTTGCATAAAACACAGCCCTTAGCCGATTTTAAGCTGGGGATTGAGGGTCCTTGGTTCTTCTCCTGAGCTTCTAGTGATTGGCCCCTAAAAGGCTTTCCAGCGAGAATTAAGGAAATAACTTTGCGAAGGCATCAGATATCCAGAATTAAGTCTCTTGTTATCTGCGCGAAAAACTTTTACCCATCAGCCATTCCAAACGAAACTCTGCTAATAACAAGCCTAATTTAGAGCTACCACTATATATAAACCAATTCTGTTAATATTGGAACGCACGTTGCCAGCATAATAGCGATTCCGCAATACAGCGTTTTCTGTAGACCCTCTGTATAGAGTTTAAATTTCAAGAACTTACTTAGATTCTGGTAGTGCCTCACATGCCGCGTTTTTTTTATCACCGCATGGAACATGACTTTTCCTCCAGAATTCACCGAGGAACTGGCCCTCCACAAGTTTGCATCCGGAGATCAATCCTCCGCAGTTTGTCTGTATGACCGCTACAGCAGAATTGCATATTCCCTTGCACTTCGAATCACCGGGGACGTTCGCAGTGCGGAGGCCGTGGTGGTGGAGGCTTTTATTGAACTGGCGCGCAATGCCGTGGATTTGGCCGCGAAACGCGCGTCCGCCATTTTATTCCTCATCACGAAAACTCGACGGCTTGCACTTCGGCGAATCAAGAATCGTGACATTGAATATTGTGACTTCCTCGAAATCGAAACAGCCGACTATCCGGAATGCATCATCGGTCTGGGGTCTGGCAACCCGAAACGCGTGCAGCATCCTTTCCCATACGTTTGCTGAGTTGACTGAAATTCAGCGGCAACTTTTGAACCTGGCGTTCTTCGACGGATTGAGCTGCCCGGAAATTGCGAATTATGTTGGCGCGACGGAAGAAACTGTGCGGCGGGGAATACCCAGCGCGCTGATGGGCGTCAGTTTGAATT
Source organism: uncultured Acidobacteriota bacterium (assembly GCA_963786215.1). Classification (GTDB taxonomy): domain Bacteria; phylum Acidobacteriota; class Terriglobia; order Acidiferrales; family UBA7541; genus Palsa-360. Next base: position 262,801 of record CAWAYK010000013.1, on the reverse strand, counting down.
TTGCATCGTACTAAAAATAATTCACAAAATGATCGCGATCAGCGGTTCGGCGGTATGCTGAAATGTCATTCAGCCCATCTTTAATCGAGGGTATCCGTGACAGGCAGCACCACGTCGATCGACATCCAGAAACCGTCCTCGCGTGTAACATTGAATTCGTTGACGAAAGTACTGCGTAGCCCATGAATTCAGGGCGTGGCAAAGTCTAATGGCGCGATTCGGTTTTCTGGAATATCGATGCGATTCATAACTCCTCAAAGGAACTCCCGATAGTTTGAGATCAACATAAACGGTCTTCTTCCTTTTTCGGGGCCGTCAAATAATTACACCGAACATCAAGGCGTAATCACATAACGGCCGTTATTTGTCATAATAATCGCCAGATTCATTTGCGCAAACATCGCATCCTAGTACCAACAGTAAGACTTCTCTCCCCAGAAGCCTATATGCCGTACAGCAATTCTTTTATAGATAGAGCCGAGCATAATGAGGATCAGGTCCATGAAGTAAAATCCCTGAGGTGAATGCTGTAGCCATGCTAATTTTCTTAATTCCCCACTGGAACGCTGCACATGCGGTTCGGAGTGCCGCGTCTTGGATTTCATCGTAGACGCGGTTAGCTGGGTCGCGGGTTGAACTGGGAACAAAGAGCGAAAGTCTTCTCCAGGTGCTCGATGAAAATACGAACTTTGGTCGACAGCCGGCGGCTGGCAGGCCGTACCGCAAGAATTGGCACTGTTCGCTCAAAGGCAGGCAGAAGACGTATGACGGTACCCTCTCTGAGTTCTGCAGCGAAGAGCCATGCCGGTGCCTGGGCAATCCCTAAATGTTCAAGTACACCCATCCGCATCTGTTCAACATCACTGGTTCGAAAGACTCCTGTGGGCATAACACGCTTCGCGTCTTGTCCAGAGCCAAAAATCCACGCTTGTACAGAGCCCCGCTCGACAAAGACAACCGATCGAAAGCGACCGATATCTTCCGGCGATTGCGGTGAACCGTGTTGTGCGAGGTACTGCGGGGTGGCAACGAGAATGATCATCGTCTGCGCGAATCTTCGCGCAACCAGCGTGGAGTCTGGCAGCTCACCTGAGTGGATGGCTAAATCGAATCCATCTTCGATGATTGTTGTCGGGCCCTCCGACGCCGCCATCTCGACCGCCATATCGGGGTAGGCAGCAAAAAATGCGGGTAGCTTTGACACCATATGGAGGCGGGCAAAGGTGGGGGGAACGGTCACACGAATCACGCCTTTCGGTGCAGTCTGGCCGCGACCGATTCTTGATGTCGCGGTTTCGAAGTCGTCCACAATGCGCAGAGCTGATTGGTAAAAGTCGCGACCTGCCTCAGTCAATACAATGGACCGAGATGTGCGGTGAATCAGTTCGGTGCCAAGCTCATCTTCAAGGGCGGAGATCTGTTTGCTCACGGCAGGTTGACCGATTCCACGTTCCTTTGCGACAGCGGAGAAACTGCCTTTTTCCATTACTCGGACGAACATCTGCATTGCATCGAATTTGTCCATAGCAGCCTCCCTATTCCTCTATGGAATAGATGCTATGCGGGGAATAGAGATTCTTCCACTGATTATCGGATGTAAAGAATTCAGATCAAAAGGAGGTCTCCTCTTCTGCGCTATGCATTCCGATTGGGAATAGTTGGTATTCCCTGGTGGATCAAATCTGCCGGCACTAATCGCACATCAGATCACTTGTATTTGTGAAGTGGTGAATCGTTCTCAGAAAAATAGAGGAGATCAAAATGGCGAAATTAAACGAAAAAGTGGCACTCGTTACCGGAGGTTCGCGGGGCATTGGCGCAGCAATCGCGAAACGTCTGGCGGCGGATGGAGCAAGCGTGGCCATCACCTACACGAAAGGTGCCGATGCGGCTGCGTCGGTCGTAAAGGAAATTGAACGCACAGGCCGAAAGGCGATTGCAATTCAGGCGGACGCCGCCGATGCCGACGCGGTTAAAGCCGCTGTCGAAAAGACGTTTGAAACCTTCGGACGGCTGGATGTGCTGGTGAACAATGCCGGCACGGCGATCCCGAAAGCGTTCGAGGAGGCGACGTTGGAAGAGATGGATCGCGTGCTCGACATCAATGTCCGCGGCGTATTCGTCGCGACGCAGGCGGCGCTGAAGCACATGAAGAGCGGCGGTCGCGTCATCATGATCGGCTCGGCCGTCGGTGAGCGTGTTGCGGCGCCAGGGCTTGTGCCATACGCGGGCACGAAGGGAGCCGTAAAGATGTTCACTCAAGCGTTGGCCAGAGAGATCGGAAGCCGGGGAATCACGGTCAACAACGTGCAGCCTGGTCCAATCGACACGGAATTGAATCCCGCCGCAGGCGATTGGGCGGTGCCGCAGAAGGCCGCCACAGCGCTCGATCGTTACGGGCGTGTCGATGAGATCGCCGCGATGGTGGCGTTCGTCGCCGGTCCGGAGTCCTCGTACATTACCGGAGCGAATCTTACCGTGGACGGCGGAATGAACGCCTGATCCTTTTCTTATTCGCAAGTTAAATCGACGATGAGGCAGGAACAGCCATCTTGGCAATCGTTGCATGCAGGTTCGGATTCGGAATTTGGCGTGGAAATTTTCAAGGAGAAATTTTATGAACACTCAAGTTGTCTTGATTACAGGAGGGCTGACGGGTATCGGACGTGCCACGGCATTCGCCTTTGCCAAGGAAGGTACACAGGTTGTAATCTCCGGTCGGCGTGACGAAGACGGCCAAAAACTCGTCAGTGAAATTCGTAAGGCAGGTGCGGAAGCCGAATTCATCCATGCCGATGTGCGCCGCGAAGAAGAAGTGCGCAACTTGATCGATAAAGCCGTAGAACGATTTGGCCATCTGGATGTCGCCGTAAACACTGCCGGCACGGAAGGCGTGCCCGGCCCCATAACGGAGCAAACTGCGGCGAGCTACGCGGCAACGTTCGATACCAATGTGCTCGGCACGTTGTTGAGCATGAAACACGAACTTCGCGTGATGCTGCCACAAAAACATGGCAGCATCGTGAACATATCCTCCACCTATGGGCACACCGGCGCGCAGGGGGCTTCTGTCTATTCCGCTAGCAAGCATGCGGTGGAGGGACTCACGAAGTCTGCGGCTCTGGAAGCGGCCGGGACGGGCGTGCGGGTGAATGTGATTGCTCCCGGACCGATCGAAACGCCAATGCTGAATCGCTTCACGAAAACGGAAGAAAGAAAGGCGGGATTGGTCTCGAACGTACCATTAAATCGCGCGGGAACACCCGAGGAGATTGCTCAAGCTATTGTTTTTGTTTCTTCCGACAAGGCATCATTCATTACTGGAGCTTCCTACCTTGTCGACGGTGGCAAAACGGCTCGGTGACTTTTTTTTCATACGTGCGTGGCATACTTTTTCCGGACGGAGCATAAAAATGAATCAGACGCTGGAAGAGAAGAACAAAGAACTTGTCCTTAAGGCCTTCGACACACTATTCAACAAGCGTGACTATGCAGCGGCCGGGCGCTACTGGTCGCCCAACTACATCCAACACAGCGCTCATATCGAGCCCGGCCGTGAGGGCCTGTTCAATCTTATTAAGAGCCTTCCTGAAACGCTCAAGTACGAAGCAGGAACGATTGTGGCCGATGGAGATTTCGTTATCGTCCACGGACGATTTTCGGGCTTCGGCCTGCCTGTGAACTGGATTGCCGCGGACATCCTTCGCATCAAGGACGGCGTTCTGTTCGAGCATTGGGATGTGATCCAAGACGAGGCCACGCAAGAACAATCAAAGAGTGGTCAACCAATGTTCGGCAGCACGTTCGCGACATAAGTGAGTACCCGATGAAAAACAGGTACATCGCATTGTCTTAGGATGTTGAACCGCTCTCTCCCATATTCGGTCTTACATCGTGAGTACGGCGCGGAATCGGGCCTTGCCTTCCACGACGCGCTGATAGGCCTTCGGAGCCTCGGCCAACGGGTATGTCTCGACTATCGTTTTAACTTTTCCTTGCGCCACGAAATCAAGAGCTTCGTACAGATATTCGGGACCATTCTGCTGGCTGCCAATGATACGAATGCGCTTCAAGAGAAGGTCCATCAACGAAATCGAAAGCGGCTCCGCGTCGACTCCCATCGCGATGAGCCGGCCGTCCGGTCGCAGTCCCTGAATGCTGTCCACCATCGATTTGGTCGAATTGGAAGTACTGAGGATCACGTCTGCGCCGCCCGCCGCGGCAAGGCTCTTTCCGTCGCGGACGATTTCATCCGCGCCAAGATCGCGGATCATCTTGTCTTTATCGGGAGAGTGCGAAATCGCGATAGTGTCGAAGCCTGCAGCCTTCGCATATTGCACCGCCAGGTGCCCAAGCCCGCCAATCCCGAGCACAGCCACGCGCTCATGCGGCTTAGGATCGGCCCAACGGAGCCCGCTATAGACGGTGTAACCGGCGCAGAAAATCGGGGCCGCTTGCTCATAGGAAACCTTGTCCGGAATCAGGTAGGTGGCGTCGGCATTCATCAACATGTACTCCGCGTGACCGCCCGGCACATCGAGCCCAGTGCCCTTCAGAAAGGGACAGAACATCCTGCGGCCGCGCTGGCACCATTCGCAGCGCCCGCACGTGGATTGAATCCATGCGGTGCCCACGCGGTCGCCCACCTTTCGCGTTGTGACGTCGGGAGCCACGGCGACGATCTCGCCGACCGGCTCGTGGCCTAGAATTCGGGGAAATTGTCCTGGAATGTGTCCGAGGGTTTCATGCACGTCGGTATAGCAGATACCACTCGCGTGCATCTTCACAAGCACTTGATTGGGTCCGGGTTGGGTTGGGGTACGTCTTTGATCTGCCACGAACTGCTCACAGCGGGTACGACTGCAGCTTGCATAATGTTTTCCTCCATTCGTGATTCGATGCCCACACCTCCGGCCTGGGCTCAGGATTTTTGCGTGGTTAAGTTCCCTTGCGGATCAGCGCGGCTTCGAGGGAGGCGCGAGAGCGATTGCCGATTCGGATGTGAGATAGAGGAACGTGAAAGTTTCCTGCAAGTACAACCGCACGTGCGAGTCGGTGTGGCTCAGGTAGCCGATGGAAGTGTCTTGGCCGATGTGAAAATCGAGGTCGCCACCACGGGTCGTGACCACGAAGGCTCCGTCAATTGCAGGCGCCCAAATGATTTTGTCCTCGACGAGGCGCTTGACGTGTTCGATGACTGGATAGCCGTTATCGCTGGTTTCGGCAAGCTTGGTGTAGGCGTCGGCGCTGAGCAGAATTGAATAGGGGCCATTGACGCCCACCAGACGCAACTGGCTTAAAGCCTCCGCAAAGGCCTCCGGGTATTTCCTGACATCGGCAGGGAGAGATTTTTGGGGATTGCTAGTGCCCTGGCGGACGCCGACGATTCCGGCGGCATCGTAGCCTTCGAAAATCGCGCGGTCTTCGGCGAAGGCGAGCTTGCGCGCGGCGTCTTTTGCGGGCTGCCAGTCGGAATCATTGGCGCCGCGTTCCACGTCGTCAACCATCTTGCGCTCAATTTCGAATGGAACACGCAGCTCGACGAGTGCTTTGGCTTCCCGCTGGCGGGAAATCACGCCTTCTCCGGGAGCCGCGATTGTACGCAGGTGGCCCGTGCCGACGGCGGAGAGAGCGGAACCCGCCGGTCCCTGAACGTCCACAACGCGGCGGCCGGCGAGATAGCGTTTGAACGTCCGCGTAGTTTCTTCCTCGATTTGCCCCCACGCGGCGTCGGAAATAGGAGCCAGCTCGCGATGCAGGTTATTCATGGGAATTTTCTCCTTTTAAGGAACCAATGCCGAGCGAACCATCTTTTGGTGGCTCGATAGAGTCAGAAGATCCTGCTGGCGTTGAGTCCGTCGCAGGCGTCTGCGCGTCGGAAGACGCGGCGGACGCGGACTGATCCGGAGTAACGCTGTCGAGGAACGAGCCCGTCGGGACGAAAAAGAGATTGCCAGTAACGGCCGTGCTGAAGTCGAGGATGCGATCGTAATTGCCGGGAGGTCGTCCGATGAACATATTTTCGAGCATTAGCTCGACGGTACGAGGCGAACGGCTGTAGCCGATAAAGTAAGTGCCGAACTCGCCGTGGCCGGGACGTCCGAAAGGCATGTTGTCCCGAAGAATTTTGATTTCTTTGCCGTTCTCTTCGATCACCGTGAGCGCGTTGTGCGCGGAGGTAGGCTTCACGGAATCGTCGAGTTCGATGTCGGAGACTTTCGTACGGCCGATGATTTTTTCCTGGACTTCGGTCGGCAGCTTATTCCACCCATCGAGATTGTGAAGATATTTCTGGACGATGACGTAGCTGCCGCCTGCGAAGGCGGAATCTTCTTCGCCGATAAAGACGGCGTCTGCTGCAGCGCTACTGGTTGGATTTTCGGTGCCATCCACAAAACCGAGGAGATCGCGATTGTCTATGTAGCGGAACCCGTGGACTTCGTCGGCCGTCGTCACGGCATTTCCAAGACGCGTCATGATTTGCATGGCGAGTTCGAAACAGAAATCCATGCGCTTGGATCGGATGTGAAAGAGCAGATCGCCGGGCGTGGAAACCGCGTGGCGCGCGCCCGAGCGAATCTCTCGAAAGGGACGCAGCTCCGCGGGACGCGGTGAGCCGAACAGACGATCCCAGGCGCTGGAACCGAACCCCATGATGCAGGAGAGTGCGGAATCAAGGTCGCGAAAGCCGACAGAGCGCAAAAGCGCAGACAGATCGGCGCACAGAGAAAGAACAGCGGAACGATTTTCGTCGGAAGGGTTGATAGTGACGACGAGAAAAATCGCGGCACGAGTGAGTGGCAACGCGACAGGCTGCGAGATGACGGCGTTGGCGGCCGCCGCTGGCTGAGCGCTGATTGGATCGGATGCCATCGCGTTAACGTTCCTATCGGCACGGAAGAACTTCGCTCTTGCAACCTACCGCGTGACTCAGGTGTGAATCAGCGGAGCAACAGTTTACATCCTCGCCGGAGAAACGTCCAAGTGGGTTGGGAACGGCGGCCAATTGGCCGGTTCCTGCGGAATTAAGGCGGCTGCTTGAGAGCCAGGAGTCTGACCGCCAAAACTGTCTCAGAATTGTGGTTCACTCCACGTGAAAACATAAGGTTACAAATGGATGGTCGAAAAGGTGCAAAATCTTTTAGAATGACTCTACGCGCCCGTAGCTCAGTCGGATAGAGCGTCTGCCTTCTAAGGGCAGATTCACAAATCAAATGTCGTTTGTTTGGTGTCGCATACGGGCAAAATCGGTGATTCTTCCCTACTGCCGAATGCACCAAGATTGCACCCACTTTGGCTGCTAACTGTATTGGGTATCAGGTCTTAGAATTGTTCACGGGTAGCGCTAAGTCCTCGGTTTCAGGTTAATAATTATTTGCCCACAATCGCATCGAACGTTTTCACGTGATCCTTTGGGAGGAGTCACGTAAGTAAACTCATTGCAAGAATGGCAGCAAAAGCAAGCCAAAAGGGACTTGGCGGCATTTACGACTGGAATGAAATCTTCTTTTTGGAGCGTTGCCCAAGGGTTGTAATGAATACTACTATTGATCGCCCAGCTTTCGAATTGCGACTGATCTACGCATCGTCTAAACTCCTCTTGCTGAATTGACAAGCGGTCCTTTACGTCTCTCTGGTTCCAAGAATTTGCTGCTACTTGTGCCTTCTTTAATAGATTATTCCATGTCTCTATGACCGAGGGTAAGAAGTCACCAAGATCATTTTGTCCATCGCATTTGAATTCAATGCGTGCTCTTAAACGACCAGCGAGTAGACTATAAGTATATTCCAAAAATTTTCGGAGTAACCCAGCAGCATTAGAAACGTCATTTCGATCGAGGCAGCTCTCTATCTCCTTCCAGACATCCTTATTGTCCCAAATTAATGGTCCATCATCGATTGTCCACTTACGAAAGTTTGCGAAAGCCTTGCGAGCAATTACGTGTTCACTGACCAAGTGATTTAGCCATATTTGGTCGTGGGTCGTCAGAATAAATTGTGTGTCTGGAAACTCCTTTTTTATTAAGCTACAAACTTCGCGCCGGTGACCTGCATCAACAGACATAAGAACATCATCAAGCACAGCAAATGTAAATTGAGCCCCTAGCGTGTGCTTCATAAGCGCCAGATAAAGGCAAAGTCCCATCGCGTCTTGGTGACCTTCACTGTGGTAAGCACCGGGGGGGAAAAAGCCGCGACCATAAAATTCGACGTCGAAACCGAGTTTGCCCGGTGAAGGGGTCAACTTTCCCTTAAATTCAGCTTCATCTTCCCGATTGATAAAGCAGTAGTACGTTGTAAAATCCCGTTCAACTGCGTCATATATCTTGCTCAATACTGTCGTCACGCTGCTGTTGTATGCTCCTAGTACCTTATTTGCAATGTCGCTTTGCGATTTAATTGTTTGTTGTTTTCGTTTCCGTTCTTGGTAAATTTCTAGTCGTTCCTGACATACAGTTAGGTAGTCTTTTGCTTCTTCTTCTTCGGATGGGTCCGGCAGTATCTGGATTGCTTGCCAAATTGCAGAGACGCATTCCAATGCCGTTTCAGGAATTTGCCGATAATCCTCAGAGAATTCTACGATTGATTCTTGAATATTTTCTAGATTAGCAGTTCGCTGTCGTCGCAACTTTAGCGTTGATATAAAACCAGTAAGAGCACTTACATCAGCGGGTGGTATGAGTTGGCGACCATATCCTGCTATTGAATTTGCGAGGTTTTCAAATTCGGTTAATGCATCTATTAAAGGCAAAGCGCATATTCCCAAATCACGCCTCAATTTCGTAGCCTGTTCTGCCTCTTCCAGACTCTGCTGGACATGCAGCTGCAAGGCAGGTATATCCCATTCGTTCCCGCAGAATGGGCAGGAATCTAAATCAATCAATTCCAATCCGCTACGCAAGAAATCTTCGCGCCTGAGGCTTCGAAGAAGCGAAGGGCTTTCTACGAGTTTTGTCAAAATTACGACAACTTCTGCGCGGCTCTTTGCAATTGATGCTTGCTCTGCAACCTCACACTTTTCTGCAAAAACTGTAAGGTCGGCTAATGCTTGTTTCTTTACGATTTTCTGCGTAACTGTTTCAATCTTTTGAAGTGAAACTATTCCAGCTTTAAGCGACGTGTCCTTTGTGAGATCGCCAAGGATGTCTAAATGGAGAATCTGACGTCGTTTGTTCACCTCTGTTAAGATCTGCTCTTTCGAAAGCTGAGGGATACGTAGCGCACGAAGGAGTTGAGTTTCCGCTTGTTTCAAATCTTGCTCAATCTGCCTGGCATCTGTTTTTAATGAATTGCAAATACCTTGGAACGATTGGCGCACTTTCTCGACGCGTTCAAGACGAAGTAATGCCTGAATTTGTTTAGACCGAGCACCGGGAGGAGTCAGCACATATTTGATGATTTCTCGCCGCGATAAAGCAAACTCTGGGTGCTCTTCGAGTGCTTTCACAATGGCAATCACCGCAGGGTCTGACGAATCAATATTTGGCGTTGAGGGACTTTCGACGGTTCGTTCGATTGTAACGGTTTTATCGAGTGCTGGAATATAAGCCTTTAAAACCACTTTTGAAATCTCAGGGTGAGTTCGATGATCAACGTGGGGTGCATGTGCTCTAACCGTGATATTATCCGTGCCCTCACCAGTGAGTCTTGTAATCGTTCCAGTTAATGCAAATTCAATTGCGTCGACTATACCGCTCTTGCCAGTTCCATTGGGTCCACTTATGGCGAAATTCTTCCCTGCAAGCTCAAGCGTGAGGGTGCGAATTCCTCGAAATTCTTCGATACACAATTCTTGGACGCAAATCATAAGTCGGAATCCTCCGGGAACAATGCACACCGTAATTTGTCCACTGACGAATCCTTTGTTTTCAAAAGGGAAGACTCAAGGCGCTCTATTACAGAATTATCGATAGATTGATCGTCACGAAGGCGGTGGATAAGGTCTTCAAAAACGCTAGTTACGACATCATGCGGGGACTCATTAGAAGTATCGTTAGACATAACAGCACTAATATTACTATATACATATAATACTCAATCATTAGTTATTACTGATAGGTCTAATTAGTAACGGCAATGCTGCCATTGTGGTTGTGGGTTGATTTGGGGAAGGTTTGTGAATTCGACAGAGGGTGGAAAATTCAAGATAGATAATGCCCACACTTTACAAGAATTGGACACAAATTCCTTTCAGTATCGGTAAATAAAAAAACTCTGCACTGCAAATAACGACTAGAATCACCATTCCACGTTGAAACGGCGGCACTTACCACCGATTTCAAACCCCTAAAAGACTCACTTCTCTGCCCCATTTTGGACTCAGTTTTTTAGCACCAAATCAAGATGTCCGTCGCAATTTCCGTCACAGTTTTTCTGCGACGGCTTTTATCCCTAGTTCTGAAGCCACCCGCACGCAGAAGATACTTTGTTTAAGTGAGCCTCTAGCCCACGAACATCGAATTTCACTGTTGTTTCTCGCTTCTGGAAAGGCGTGAACTCAAACATAAACGTTTGTGAAGCGGCTAGTTGCTTTGCAAAACCTATCGCATTGGGTGCGAAGAGCGCTTCTCCGCTAGTAGACTTGGTCCATTTGGCTCCAGTTGGACTTCCGTCATCAAATTTCACTCTAACACTTGGGTCTTCACTCCCATCCTCAACCTCAACCTGAGTGCCCACATTCACATATGCATCGGTGGAGTTTTTCGCACAACGGATAAGAAGTGAAGGCGTCGTCGAACCAATAATGCCTTCTATTTCATTTTCGGCTTTGAGATGCAACACTACTTCCTTAGTGTTATCCATTTCATTGTTGGTTGTACTTTCTACCCATTTATCACCGGGAGTTTTAGCGGGAATGATAGATGCCCCAGTCTCACTTCCCACAGCAGCCGTGGTCGCGGCTTGGCTCGGGGTTACGCTTGCATCTCTTAAATGTCCTACAACGCTTAACAAGATAACGCCTAATAAACCAGCCCCGATCAGACCTCCCCATCCCGTTGCTGCACCCGCTTGCGAATTCTCCCCTATCAATGGTCCCGTTGGTCCCTTTTCAACGATTGAGTTCTTTTTCAGTAAGAAACCAAGCAGTGCGGCCCCCGCAGTAGGTATAAACCACGCTGCCGCCAAGAAACTCATCCCCAGCATCATTCCGATTCCGGCACCGGCACGCGCTGCGGAACTGTCGAGAGAAGATGTCAATTTTCCCATAGCCATCAAGCCTGTAACGAACGCGACAGCCATAACCAATGTCCATAGAATTGCGAAGTTCTTTAGTATATTCCAGCCAGTGCCGCCTTCGCGCAACTCGCCATTCTTTAGAGGCCGCTTTGCCAAGTATATTGGGAGGACTATGGGACCCAGGACGAGTGTCCCGAAGGCCCAAAGAACGGCCTGAACTGCCATCTTGCGAGAGAAGCTATCGAATGCAACCCACAGCGCAAAAATCCCGTACAGCACAAAATAAGACATTGCGAATGCGCTCCTTTTGGCTCTGCGCCTCAAATTCCATATCGGTTTTCAACAGAAGAGGCTCAGTTACCCGATGTGTCATAATAAAACTAGAATACATATCTCGTTAGCAATTATTTATTTAAGTTGTCAGAGTGGTACACTGTGGGTGCGATGTTCTTTATGACACAAAAATAAAAAATGGAAGCGCTCAGAGCATCATAAGAAAAGGGTGGGGGTAGTCCAAGTTTTACAGTGCACACTTTGACCCCGACGTTAAAACGAGGAAAAAACTTGTGTGACAGTGACGCCTATATCTCGTCACGTTTGATGCCCTACCATCACTTGCTTCCAGCGTGCCCCAACACCGTAGGTTCTGAGACGTCAGTATTTTACATCGCACACACATCGTTTCTACCACGCGGTAGAAAAGCTCACGTGGGAAGCGCCAGCTAACTCTTTTGTTTCGCGTTTGCCGTACGTTCGCTAAAACGCCGCAAGGTTCAGCCAGCGCAGACGATAGCCAGAATTTAGGCATCAAATATGCCATGCGATGCTTCTGGGATGTGGTCTTGCTGACGTTACGAGTCGCGTAGAGCGTCGATCTTGCTGGGAACAGATGAAACCACGTCCACACCAGAACGATGCGCTAGAACTTAACGGCTAGGTTTGCACAATGTGCAGACGGCAGATCACGCGGAAGTCTGCGTAATAAACGAATGATTGCGACGCAGAGCAAACAAACAAAAACCCCGCTAAGAAATCAGCACTTAGCGGGGCAGTTTTCAACACGATTATTACGCAGTCAAACGACGCACTGACCCTTCGCTGATTCCAAGTGAACGTCCAATGGCCCGTAGTGACTGTCCTTGACCGCGCAGACGAACGATCTCTTCTCTACTGGTGGTAACTGTCACTGGCCGTCCTAGCGTCTTGCCTCTGGACCGTGCGAACGCAACGCCAGCGCGTGTACGTTCGCTGATTAGATCGCGCTCGAATTCAGCCATCGCTGCGATAACGCCAAACATCAATCTTCCAGCCGGTGTAGTCATATCCAAACTTTCCTTGTAGGAGATGAACGACACTCCAAGCGCTTGGAATTCTGCTAGCGCATTGACCAGATGCTTCAAGGACCGGCCAAACCTGTCCAGCTTCCAGACGAGCACGGCGTCGAAGCGACGTTTTCTAGCGTCCTTCATAAGACGGTCAAGTTCCGGCCTAGAATCCTTGGAGCCAGATACGCCTTCGTCAACGTACGAGTCAATTACGGTGAATCCACGTTGACGGCAGAATTCTTCTAGGTCTTTGGTCTGCATTCCGGTCTGCTGGCCGTGATCGGTAGTACTGACACGCGCATAGATGGCGATTTTCACGATTTCCCCTTTTTCTTGGCGTCTTTTCGCGGTCTGCCACCAAGTTTTGCCCAAGCTGATAACTGGGCTTTGGTATGTTTCTCGGCTCTGGCCTTACCGCCTTTTTTACCAAGACCGGAAAGGTATTCTGTGATGGATTGTGTCTTCTCTTTCATGGCAGGACGAACTGTAATACTTGTCCGCTAAGTTTACAAGCTGTTTTTAAAGCTCAATTAGCGGTGGGGGTGGAAGGGGCTTAGTGTCGCGGGTATCACGCTTTATTTGTGAGAGTTAAGTCTCTTTTGTGGCAGTTTTTGACTCTTTTTCGTTTAAAACGACTTATTCGTGCGCGTTCAGCCCTCTAAATACCACACTGTATCGGTCAAAACCGCAAAGTGTGCAGACGCCAATGTAAGGTATATGCCGCCATAACTAATCTTTAATCCCTCAAAAGTGGTTGTTTTCGTCAGTTGTAGCATTGCATGGTGGATTGCGATCAGCCCTCTGGCTTTATCCCCTATCCTCAACCGCGTAGTCCGCATTCCTTCCGAGACTGGTTCGATTAGGCCAGTTTCCGATAAGCGGACTTATCATGACTTGGCGGTCGTTACCCAGTGGATTTTTATAGACATATCCGTGTGATCATCTTACATTCCGTTTGGTCGAGGCTTCGCCTAGGAGGATAAACAAAAAGGGTGGCATACATTGATCCCCGTTCGGTCATAAAAGTACAGTCGGAGTTGATTCCCGGAGAGAATATTCATTGGGCGGGAATGCCAAACCCAAGAGTGATCTTTCATTCGGACGACCGCCTAGCGATTCCTTTTAGCCTCCTGTGGACGGGCTTCTTTGTTTACTGGGAAGCGGGAGCACTCGGGTATTGGGGAAAAGGCGGGAAGAGCGGGTTCATGACGTTATGGGGAATTCCGTTCCTCGTAATTGGCCAGTATTTTGTCTGGGGACGCTTCTTTGTTGATGCTTGGCTGAAGAGTAGAACCTACTACGCAGTTACCAATCAACGAGTCCTTATTGTTCAGGAAGGCTGGACTCGAAAGGTTCGATTCACATACCTCGAATCAATCCCTGAAATCGTGCGTGAGGGAACCGCAAACGGGACCCTGTGGCTGGGTCCGAGACTCCCTGTCATCGCGGGCCGTAGACAACCGACTCGGGACACGAGCCGATTTAAAGTTGACGGATACGTCCCGGTTCTGGCCGACGTGGATGATGTTGACTCGGTGTATCGCTTGATTATGGAATTACGAGAAAAGCGGAAAACGAGACCTAACCTGGAGACCCTTTCTTACGGTGATTAATCGGGCTTAGGTAGGGGTGATTCCAAACGTTTGCCAGTTTCCGGTAAGCGGACTTCACAGGCACTGGCTACGACCTGTGCATGTGCGCTATAACATGCACCTATGCCGCAGCAAAACCGTAGAGCATTAACGTCGCAACTCTCAAGGGCAATGCGGGACCGTTGCGCCATCCGATTTTCACGCCGCTTCGAAGCTGGCCGCGTTCGTGGATACGTTCTTGACGTCGGACCAGAGTTTTTCCTTCTCGCACTTGTTAGTGACCGTATTCGATTCGATGGCTTCGAGTGTTTCCGAATAAAAGATGTAAAGAATCTAGAACCAGACCCGTATGCAGCATTTGCAGAAGCCGCCTTGAAAAAACGCGGCCTTCGCAGACCTAAGAAGCCATCCGTAAGCGTTGCTAGTGTCGATAGTCTATTGCGGTCGGCTGCACAGACATTTCCTTTGGTAACGATCCACACCGAAGCGAAAGACCCAAATGTATGTTGGATTGGCCACGTACTTAACATCAATCGTGGTCGCGTTTCGATGTTGGAGATCGGTCCAGACGCAATTTGGGATAAAACACCCTCTGAACACCGCCTCAATGAGATTACTCGCGTCAACTTTGGGGGCGACTACGAGGATGCACTCCACTTGGTTAGCAAAAAACCTGATCGAAAATAATCTGCCCGAGTGTAACCTTGCTGGTTCTCAGGCCCTGTGAAACGGGCTTATCGGCAACTGGAAATCCGCCGAAAAGCCAGTTTCCGAGAAGACGACTTCACAGGACTTGGCCGCGCTAATCGGTAATGGGCAGAAGCAAGCTCCGAAGACTCACAGTGCACTTCGGGAAGTAGACCTTCACCCATCTCTAGCCGCAATGCTGAAAACATTCATCGGTGAGCGCAGGTCCGGTCTGTTGTTTCAAACGAGGAATGGAAGGCCACTGTCACAATCGAATATTGTCAGACGTAGCCTACATCCGATCCTGAATACCTTGGGGCGAGAGAAAGCAGGGTTCCACTCTTTCCGCAGATACCGGGTTACGCATCTGCGAAAGAATAGAGTGCCCGAAGATTTGCTTCGTTTCTGGATTGGACACGCGAACAAGAGCGTTACGGACAACTATTCGATGATTAAAAACGATGTGGCATTCCGGCAAATGTGCGCGGTCAACGTCGGCTTAGGATTTGAGATCATTTCTCAAAAAGAAGCTCTGTTGCACCCAGATTTGCCCATTTGCACCCAAACTTCGTTGCTCTCAGAAGTTGCGTAAGGTACATTAATTAAAGGAAATAATCACTGCGCGCCCGTAGCTCAGTCGGATAGAGCGTCTGCCTTCTAAGCAGAGGGTCGGGGGTTCGATTCCCTCCGGGCGCGCCACTTTCACCTTCTCTCTTGATTTCCTGGGTCTTTTCTTCTGCGACCGCGCTGTCACGAAAACGTAACGGTTTGCGACTGCTTTTCGCTTTTTGTGGTTCTAAAACTGGCACGATTTGTTGTGTGGATTGTTCACGAGAAGACTCGTCCAAACGTAGCAAGGTGCCTGCCTCGTATGTTTTTTCGTTCAGCTGTTCGAGATGCTCTCGAACCTGTTGCGCCAGTCCCAATTGATAGAAGCGTTTCGTCTCCGGGCTACTGTGCCGCATTCCGCACTGCACGACAGCATCGGGTGCAATACGTGCAGCGTCTTGTCGCCATATAACAGGAAGTTATGGCGGTTACAATTATTATAAATTTGATTCGACCGCCGTAATGAGATGAAATGCGTACCTTAGGAGAGTGGACAGACCTATGGACCTTATACGCATCTTCGATACCACGCTGAGGGACGGCGAGCAGGCACCCGGATTTTCAATGTCCGCTCCGGAAAAGATACGCATAGCTCGGCAGTTGGAATCACTTGGCGTGGATGTCATTGAGGCCGGTTTCCCTATCGCTTCGCGTGGAGATTTGGAGGGCGTGCGTGCCGTAGCGTGCGAAATCCACAATTGCACGGTGGCGGCGCTGGCGCGCGCTAAGCGCGACGATATCGATGCAGTCCTCGACGGCCTTAAGGATGCGGTGCATCCGCGCGTACACATTGTCCTCGCAACTTCTGATTTGCATCTTCAATACAAACTCCGCATGACGCGCGAGCAGGCTCTCGAAGCGATCTCCACGAACGTGCGCTACGCGCGGCAGCATTGTGCGGAAGTTGAGTTCTCCGCCGAGGACGCGAGCCGCACGGATATCGACTTCCTCTGCAGGGCTGCGAAACTCGCCGTCGAGGCGGGAGCAACCATTATCAATCTGCCTGATACAGTTGGCTATGCCCTACCTGATGAATACGAGGCCATGTTCCGCCGGGTCATCGATTTTCTAGACGGCGCACCTGGAATTATATTGAGCGCGCATGGCCATAATGACCTCGGTCTGGGCGTGGCTAACTCCCTGGCCGCGATTCGCGGCGGCGCACGCCAACTTGAATTGACTATCAATGGAATTGGTGAACGCGCGGGCAATGCGTCGCTTGAGGAAGTCGCTGTCGCGCTGCGCGTGCGACAGGCCACCCTGGGCGTGACCACGAATCTACATCTCGACAAACTGTATGCCACGAGCCAACTGCTGTCGGAGATTACTGGTGTAGCTGTTGCGCCCAACAAAGCAGTAGTAGGGTCAAACGCCTTCGCGCACGAGGCAGGTATCCATCAGGACGGCATCCTCAAGAATCCCCTCACGTACGAAATTATCTCACCCGAAGAAGTTGGCGTTCCCAAGCGGCAATTGGTACTGGGAAAACATTCGGGCCGCAATGCGCTGCGCACGGCGCTAGTCGAAATCGGCTACACACCCACGCCCGAAGAACTCGATGAGTGCTACAAGCGGGTTTCCGCGCTGGCAGATGAATCAAAAAATGTCCATGCTAGTAATCTACTCGCGATCGCCAGACAGGTGATACCCATACGGGGCAACGAAACCGCTGCCGGTGCGCAGTAGCAAAGAAAGAAACGCTCCTGCCCGTCCCGCCCCCACCCGACCGCGGGTGGCTAAGCCTTTGAGGTAGATTTGATTTTTCGAGTGGCCGCTCCTTCGCGGGTTTTCGAAGGGGCAGAGAGGTTGACTTACTTCTCGGATGATGATCTGAATTCATTCTTTATACTGCACCAAGCCACATTACATGTTCCCTCCAGATTCCTTATCTTTCATACAGGATCATTCCAAGAGAAGAGTTAAATTGGTACAAACTAGCCTAGGAAATCCCGGAGAAAAGTTCTAGGATCGCCTCCCTCTGAGCGCCATTTCTGACGATTGTGAACGTACAACTGCTCGATCCAAACTGAAAAACGTTTAGCCGTAATTTTACTTTTCTGAGAAGTTGTTTAGTCATTAGTATCAAGACAAGTCTTGTGCTGGACGAAACCTGTGACGTAAGATCGCGTCCAAATTATGAAACATACACGGCGGAAATTTATTAGGGCTGGGGTCGCTGCGGGCGCGGCGGCTGGCATTTCTCGATTTTCAATTTTGACGGAGCGCGCGGTTGCGGGAGAATTGCCTCGCATGGAAACTCTTACGCAATGGTTGCAGGCGGATCGCGAAGCGCGGAAGCGGGGCGTGGAAGCTTGTGTGAATCGCATACAGGAACTGGACCCGACGATCCATGCATGGGTGCAAGTGCGCCCGGAAGAGCCGACCGGCGATGGTCCGCTTTATGGCATTCCATTTGGCGCGAAGGACATCATCGAGACAAAAGGGATGGCGACGGAATACGGCTCGCCGCTGTACAAAGGGCGCGTGGGCACTGAGGACGCCGCCATCATTCGCGACCTTCGTGGCCGCGGCGCAGTGCTGCTTGGAAAAACCGTGACGACGGCGTTTGCATATCGCACGGCTGGACCAACAAAAAATCCGCGAAATCTTGCGCATACTCCCGGCGGGAGTTCGAGCGGCTCGGCGGCTGCGATTGCGGCAGGGATGGTTCCCTTCACCATCGGCGAGCAAACGAGAGGGTCGATCGTTCGGCCCGCTTCGTATTGCGGCGTGACAGGATTCAAGCCAACATTCGATCTTCTTCCAACCGAGGGAATGCTTCCAGTTTCGAAAAGTTTGGACACGCTCGGATTTTTTACGCACACGCCGGCGGATATGATTGCGTTGTGGAAAGCGGTGGGACATTCCGTAGGCAGCGAAGAGAAATTTTCGTTTGGCGCGCCTGAACCAATGGTGGATTGCGAGCCGGAAATGGCAAGCGCCTTTGCGCAGACGCTGAAGTTGCTGCGTCAGTCGGGCGTGAGCATTCTGCCAGTGGATATTTCCGCGATGCTCAAGAAACTGGATGAAGCGAATGACGTGGAAATGTATTACGAGGGCGCCCGCTACCATGAGCCGCGACTGAAGGAATTTGGCGACCGGCTCGACCAGCCGCTGGCCAATTTGGTTCGCGACGGGCTGAAGATTCCGGCGCAGCGCTATGACGAGGCAAAGCAATACATCGCGGAAAGCAGGAAGCGCCTCGCGGAAATTTTTAAATCCACTCCGGTCATTTTGACTCCCGCGGCTACCGGACCTGCTCCATTGGGATTGTCCACAACTGGCGATCCGAGAATGAATGCTCCCTGGACGGCGCTCGGCACTCCGGCCGTGTCGATCCCCATGCCTGTAGCCAACGTGCTGCCTCTCGGACTTCAGCTGACGGCTGACCTCGGCCATGATGCGCGAGCCCTGCAAGCGGCGCTCTTGCTGCATCGCCACTTGAATGCCGGGCCAAAAATAACGGCGGCGTGAGAAAATTTCCCCTCGCTTTCGGGGACATTTAATTCAAATTTTATACCCCTTAAACTGCCCAACTCGCCCCTAAGGTTGAAAACCACCACCCACTGCGCGAAATCAACCAGATTTAAAAGGAAGCGACCTGGACGAACCAAACCTTCCACTCACGCAACTAACTGAAAATAAGCTGCTTATAGGTTAAACTGGAATTTTAGAAGGTCTTGGAATCACTCCTGCATTATCACATATCGAATGATTGGAAAGCGGAAGGTGGACTGAGAAGGAGACATTCAATGACTCGATATTGGAAATATCCGGTACTAGCACTAATTGCGTTGGCTGTATTTGTTCCGGTGGCGTCCGCGCATCCGAGGGTGTTCTTTGGTGGCGGATTCTATGGACCAGGATTTTATGGCCCTGGGTATTACGGCTGGTATGGCCCGGGATACGGCCCCTACTATTATGAGCAGAGCCCGTATTTGGGCAAGGTTAAATTTGATACCAAGATGAAGGATGCGCTTATCTACGTGGATAACGGGTATGCCGGGACGGTTCGGCAGCTGGGGACGTTCCCGCTGCGGCCGGGCACGCATAACCTTGAGCTTCGAGATCCATCCGGCCAAGTGATCTTTCAACAGAAGATCGATGTCCTTGCCGGCAAAACACTTAAGCTCGCTGCCTAAATTCTGAGACTGGAATGAGAAAGGGCCAGACCGCTCGCCGGTTTGGCCCTTTTGTTTTATCGGCAAGGATAAATCGCAAATTTCGCTTCGTTCTTGCTCCCCTTTGACTAAATTCGTGCGTCAGAAATATCGAAGTTGAAGTGTAAGTGCATCTCTACGGTCAGTGTCTTGCAAAGAGGGATTGAACCGCTCTTCTTCAGGATTTGTGAGACACTCTACGGTGATGTGGGATGATGCCTCTGCCAGGAATCTGCCTGACAATCTTGAGGATTGACAGGGGGCCTGCAAGATTCTTAAAATCATCCCTCGCAAACTAAATCTGCGGCTGTGGAACCAATTTTAATCTCGTATGCGTCTGTCTCAAAGAGAATCCTTATGATTACAGTTAATGGTCTAACGAAAAGATACGCACACACGACTGCCGTGGACCAGATCTCGTTTGAAGTGCCAGCGGGGCAAATCGTCGGATTTCCTGGGACCTAACGGCGCCGGCAAGACCACGACGATGCGCATGCTGACGTGCTTCCTGACGCCCACCGGCGGCACGGCCACCGTGGCCGGATTCGACATCCTCGAACAGCCGCTCGAAGTCAAAAAACGCATCGGGTACCTGCCCGAAACGCCGCCGGTTTATCCCGAAATGCGGATTGCCGAATATCTGACCTTCGTCGGCCAGCTCAAGGGGCTGTCCGGGATCGGAGTTGCGGAGCCGGGTGGATTACGCCTGCGAGCGCTGCGCCGTCGCGGACGTTCGAAACAAGATCATCGGGAAGCTTTCGAAAGGTTACCGCCAGCGCGTGGGCCTCGCCCAGGCGATCATCCACAATCCGGACGTGTTGATTCTGGACGAGCCGACCGCGGGCCTCGATCCCAAGCAGATCAACGAAACGCGCGACCTGATCAAGAGCCTCGCGGGCGATCACACGATTATTTTGAGCACGCACATCCTTCCCGAAGTCAGCCAGACCTGCGAGCAGGTCATCATCATCAACAAAGGCAAGATTGTGGCCACCGACTCGGTGAGCAATCTGCAGCAGCGCGCGCGCTCCGGCGAATCGGTGCTGGTCGAAGTCGCGGGCCGCAACGGCAGCCTGGATCCCGCGACCGTGCAACGCAAGCTGGAGCAGATTGCCGGGCGTGAGCCGCGTCATCTCCAAGGCCGACGGCCAGAAACGCGTCATTTTTGAAGTCGAGGCGACGCAAAGAATCGTGGCGTGCGCGGCGATGTGGCTCGCGCGGTGGTCGAATCGGGATGGGATTTGAATGAACTTCGCCCCGCCGCGATGAGCCTGGAAGAAATCTTCCTGCAACTGACCGGATCGGAAGCGCCCGCGGAACTGGAAGCCGTGGCTGCGGGAGAGACAAAATCAATGAAAAACATCTGGATCATTTGCCGCAAGGAACTTCGCAGTTATTTCGTTTCTCCGGTCGCCTACATTTTGCTGGTGATGTTCGCCGTCATCTTCGGATTCTTCTTCTGGAACTCCCTGGGCTACTTCGTGAACATGGCCATGGAAGCCACGATGGAAGGCGAGCAGTTTCCGATGAACGTCAACGAGCAGGTCATGCGGCCGCTGCTGGCGAACATCAATGTGATCGGGCTGTTTTTTATTCCCCTGATCACGATGCGCCTGTTTGCCGAAGAAAAGCGCAGCGGCACGATCGAATTGCTGACCACTTCGCCCATCACGGACTCGAAGGTGATCATCGGAAAATGGCTGGCCGCGCGTGATCATGTATGCGCTGATGCTGCTCACGACGGTGCTGGATTTCATTTTCCTGTTCAATTACGGCAATCCCGATTGGAAGCCGCTGGTCATCGGATATCTGGGCCTGCTGCTGCAGGCCGGCGGATTGCTCGCCATCGGAACGTTTATTTCCTCGCTCGACCAAAAATCAGATCATCGCCGGCGCCGTAACGTTCGGCGTGTGCCTGATGCTGTGGGTGCTGGGCTGGGTCAGCCAGTACGAAAACGCCACATGGGCGCAGGTGCTTTCCTACATGTGCGTGATCACGCACTTCGATTCGTTTGCCAAAGGAGTGCTCGATACGAAGGATGCGATTTTTGACGCTACGGTAATTTTCCTGGGATTGTTTTTTACCGCGCGCTCGATGGAATCGCTGCGGTGGAGGTCGTAAGTGAATAGCCGTGGATAGAAGCAAGACAAACCAAGTACGCAGCGTACGTGACGGTCTATATTCATCGTCATTCTGGGCATCATTGTCGGTGGCCAACATTCTGGCCAATCGCTACAACAAGTCCTACGACTCGACATCGAATAAGCGGTACAGCCTGTCCGACGCAAACCGCCAAGATCGTAAAGGGCGTTTCGCAGCCCATCAACGATCACTTATTTCGACAAGACGAGCGACTTCCAGACCGCCAAGGATCTGCTCGACCGCTACGCGACGCTTTCGCCCAAGGTTCATCTGGACTTCGTCGACCCGGACAAAAATCCGCAGGCGGCGCGCGCCGCCGGCATCACCAAGTACGGCACCACGGTTGTTCAAATCGGCGCAAAAAAAGAAGAAGCCAAGAGCATGACCGAAGAGGACGTCACCGGCGCGATCATTCGCGACCTGAAGAGCAACACGCGAACCGTTTGCTTTCTCTCCGGCAGCGGAGAACACCAGATTGACGACGCGGACCGCGCAGGGCATTTCGCATTTTAAGGATTTGTTGAGCAAGGACAATTACACGTCGAAGGCGATCAGCCTGCTGGAAAAAGCCGAGATTCCCGTCGGACTGCACGGTCGTCGGTGGTGCGGCGGTCCGAAGAGCGATTACCAGCAGCCGGAAGTCGATGCGATCAAGAAATATGTGGAAGACGGCGGGCGCGCGATGTTCCTGCTCGATCCGCCACTGAAGATCGGGCGGCCCACTGCGGATAACGACGCGCTGGATAGTTTGCTGCAGAGCTGGGGCGTGACCGTCGACAAAAATCTGCTGCTGGATCTGAGTCCCGTGGGCCAATTGCTGGGCGTGGGGCCGACGATTGCACTGGTCTCCACCTATGATCCGCATCCGATCGTGAATGAAATGAAGGGCACGGCCACCGGATTTCCGCTGGCGCGCTCGCTGACCATCAAGAACACGGACAAATCGACCGTGCAGAAGCTGTTTGAGTCTTCCGAATCGAGCCTGGCGACAAATAAATTGGATACGCCGAACGTGAATCCGAAGGACCCGACGAATAAGACGGGACCGATGACGATCGCGCGCCGCCGGAAGTTACAACACCGGAAAAGAAAATTCTCGAGGGGCGCTTCGTGGTTGTCGGCAGTTCTTCCTGGGTCGCAAATTCCTTCATCTCGTTCAACGGCAACAGCGACCTTGCGCTGAACGCAATGAACTGGCTCTCCTCGGATGAAGATCTGATTTCCATCCGCCCGAAACCTCAGGAAGATCGCAAAGTGAACATGACCGGGGCGCAATTCAATTGGGTACGCCTCAGCAGCCAGTTCCTCCTTCCGGGGGCGCTATTGCTGGCGGGTCTCTCCGTGTGGTGGCGGAGGAGATAGCAGCAACTTCGATCTCATTCCATTCGCAGTGAGAAAAAATTATGATGAAGATGCGACAACTCATGGTTGCGACCGTTGTGCTGGCAGCGCTCGCCGCGACACTGTACTGGTCAAACCATCGCAAGGCTGCGGCCGACAGCGCGGTTGCCACCCCGAGCGTGTCAAACGCAAAGTCGATTTCGCTCACATCAGGACGACATCTCCAAGCTGGAAATAAAGAAAAAAGACGGTGACGTCGTACTCGACCGCGTTTCCGCGGCGAACTGGAAAATCACTGCTCCCAAACCGTTCGTTGCCGATCAGAGTCTCGATTTCCACGATCCTTTATAATTTGGCACCGATGGATGGCGCGACGCTGATCGATGACAAGGCCGCCGACCTGAAGCAATTCGGCCTGACGGATCCCGGACGCAAAAATTACCGCAACTCTGAAAGACGGAAAGACGCAGACCGTACTGGTGGGCGACGAAACGCCTACGGGCGATGCCGCCTACGTCATGGTTTCCGGCGAATCGAAAGTGTACTCGATTCCCAAGAACACCAAAATCAAATCTGGACAAAAGCCTGAACGATTTGCGCGACAAGCGCCTGATGCCTGTCGATTTCGATAAACTGACCAGCGTGGAAATCAACGGCGCGAAATTGCATCTGACGTTTGCTTCCGAAGATGGCCAGTGGACCGTTCGCAGCCCCGCGAATTTGCGCGGAGACACTTCCAAGATGGAAGCGATCATCGAGAAATTGCGAACGGCAACCATGGATCCGAGCGCGCCGGAAGCGGACACGAAAAAAGCCGCTTCCCTGTTCGCATCGGGGGCGCCCATCGCGACCATAAAAGCCACCGACGCATCCGGCACGCAGGAACTGCAAGTGCGCAAAGCCGGTGACGCCTACTACGCCAAAACTACGCGATGGACGGCGCGTACAAAGTGCCGAACGAGCTGGGCGATGCGATCAACAAGGATGCCGAGGACTTTCGCGAGAAGCGAGTTTTCGATTTCGGCGCGGACGATCCGGATAAAGTCGAATTGCACGACGGGCCGAAAGCATATTTCCTGACCCGCAGCGGCGAAGACTGGTGGTCCGACGGAAAGAAGATGGACCCGGTTGCCGTTCAGGAATTTTTGCGCTCGATTCGCACTTTAACCGCAACAAAATTTGCATCCAGTGGATTTTCTTCGCCGGCTATTTCTGTTGTCGCTACCTCCAAGGACGGCAAGCATGTTGAAAAAGTGGATATCGCCAAGAGTGGAAGCGACTATCTGGCGAAGAGAGCGGAAGCGCCGGCGCTGTTTGTGCTGGACTCCAAGGCCGTTGAAGACATTCAAAAAGCCGCCGGTGATTTGAAGCCTGCCGAAGTTCCTCCAGCAAAAAAATAATCTATATCCCCTAAAATTTGAGCTGAAAAGAAAGTGGCGCGGGCTTCAGCCTGCGGTGGTTAGTCCTTCGCAGGACAAAAAACTCGCAGGCTGAAGCCCGCGCCACATAAAACCATATGTTCAGATTTTAGGCTGCCGGGTACCACTCGAGCAGGCGAACATCGATGCCTGTGCCTTCGAGATCCTTCTTAAACACGGCCGTATCCTGCCCCTTGTAGTGATACGGGATCGCCACTTTGGGATGAAACGCCTTGACCGCGTCGGCTGCTTCGTCCGGCGTCATGGTGTAGGGCAGGTTCATGCAGATGAACGCGACGTCGATATTCTTGAGCGCGCGCATCTCGGGAATGCCTTCCGTGTCGCCCGAAAAGTAAAAGCGCTTGCCGCCGTAGGTCAGGACGTAGCCATTGCCGCGGCCCTTATCGTGGAACAATTTGCCGGGTGCGGGACCGCGCGATTCCGTAGTGTTGTACATGGGAATCGCTTCAATCGTCCAGTCGCCCCAGGTTGTCTTCTCGCCGTTGCCGATGACCTTGGCTGTGGTCACGGTTTTTGCAACCGCGGCTGGCGCGATGATTTCCGTTCCTGCTTTGCTTTCAGCCTTCAGCAGGTCCGGGTCCATGTGGTCGCCGTGAATATCCGTGATCAAGATCAGGTCGGCTTGCGGAAGCCCGGAAAAATTCGCCGGCTTGGCCGGATCGATGATAATGACTTTGCCGCCGGCTTCGATTTCCAGTGAAGCGTGGTACACCGGCGTAATCTTGACCGGTCCCTTGGATGTATGGGAATGTCTGCACTGGTCGTGCCATTTGGGCGTCAGCGCCCGCCGCGAACAAAAGGATGGCGGCGCACGCAAGAGCTGAAACAATCGATTTCATTTTTCACTCCTATGGGGATTTCCACCCTGAACTGGCGGAATCTTAGCACGCACGCTGTAACCCATACAATCGTCAACGTTCATCGTGCCTTTACGTAAAATTAAGGTTCAAATTCCCGCAATCGCGCATGTTAATTCACCGATGCCAACCTGTACTTTCGTACAGATGGCTCTTTCGCAAAGAATCTATCGCCGTCCCTCCCGGCGCTTTTACTACGCGTACAATAGATCAAGAATTCCTTCGTACGATCTTTACCGGAGTTGGCAGACTATGAGCGAAACCCCATACGCCGTGGCACGAACCAGTCCGCGTTTCGCATTTATCGCCGAAGCGGAAATCGTGGGAATTAACGGCTCCGCACGTGTTTCAGAATTGAGCGCGCGCGGTTGTTATATTGACTCGATAAATCCTCTGCCCAAAGATACCCAGGTCCGCGTTCGCATTCGGTATGGCTGTAGCACGTGCGTATATTCTGGAACTGTGATCTATACGCACGCCGGATTCGGCATGGGCGTGGCATTCGGCGAGCTGACGGGCGAGCAACGCACGACGCTCGAAAGCTGGCTGGATGAAGTCGCTCGAAAAATGGACTGAATTTCATTCCATGTAGGTCTTTACTCACAGTTGTCCTGTGAACGAAGCTCCTCACTTGACCTTGGCAATCCCCTCCGATACTGTTGCGCTCGACTTGACCCGATAGCGGCACTTTCCTTGAATCT
This sequence comes from uncultured Acidobacteriota bacterium, assembly GCA_963786215.1. GTDB lineage: Bacteria > Acidobacteriota > Terriglobia > Acidiferrales > UBA7541 > Palsa-360. Next base: position 236,769 of record CAWAYK010000013.1, on the reverse strand, counting down.
ATCCAGCAAGGAAGCGATTTGTCATGCCAAAACCTTTTCGTGCTGAACATGTTGGTAGTCTTCTTCGGCCACCGGAAGTCTTAAAGGCTCGCATGGCGCATGCTGCCCGCAGTCTTCCCCTCGATCAACTTCGTGCCGTGGAGGATCGCGCGATTCTCCACGTCCTCGAAAAGCAAATCGAGTTGAGACTGGATGTTGGGACCGATGGAGAAATGCGACGCGGTTCCTGGCTTACGGACATGGCTGACGCGGTCGATGGATTTGTTTCGGAACGCGTCCCCCTCGAATGGAAAGGCCCGGGCGGGGGTGTGGAAGGCAGTACTGCGCACGCCGCCGGAGCGAAACTTCGGAAGCTTCGCAAAATGACAGGACACGAAGTTCCCTTTCTAAAGAAGAATGCGCGCGCTCCATACAAGGTTACGCTTCCCGCGCCGTCGAATTTTATGCTGGCGAGCTACAAGACAGGCATCACAGACAAATTCTATCCAACGCATGCGGATTTGCTGAAAGACCTCGTGGAAATTGTTCGTGACGATGTGCAATGGCTGGTTGCGGAGGGAGTGAAATACATCCAATTCGACGCTCCCTATTACTCGCATTACCTCGATCCGAAACAGCAAGAACACATGCGCGAGAGGGGCGTCGATCCAATCAAGGAACTGGAAAACGCAATTGCGGGAGATAACGCCGCCATGCAGGGCGTATCGCGTGATGGCGTGACCTTCGCTTTACATGTATGCCGGGGAAATAGCCGAAGCCGCTGGTACACGGAGGGCAGCTATGATGCGATCGCCGAAAAACTATTTGGATTGCTGCAGGTGGATCGCTTTCTTCTGGAATACGATACGGAGCGCTCTGGCGGTTTTGAGCCGCTGAGGCTCGTTCCACGAGGAAAGAGCGTCGTTCTCGGGCTAATCACTACAAAAGAACCAAAAATGGAATTGCAAAGGGAACTCATACTCCGCATCGAAGAGGCGACGAAATTCGTGCCACTGGAAAATCTGGCGCTCAGCCCGCAATGCGGTTTCGCATCCGTGGCCGCCGGGAATTTGCTTTCGGAAGACGAACAATGGAAAAAGCTCGCGCTTGTAGTGGAAACCGCACGCCAGGTTTGGCGGGATTCATAGTTTCGGGGGCAATAATTTCGCAGGAACTTAAAAAGAAAAGGATTACGGGTGGCATGCAAAGGTCTGCGATTCCCTGCCTGCCACCCTTATCCCGCGTTTACAGCGAACGCAGGAAATTAAGCAAATCCTGCTGTTGGCTTTGCGACATCTGATTGAAATTCCGGATGACCGCATTCGCCTCTGAGCCTTGACTTGAATGGTCTTCGATGACCTGCACCAAGTCGGAAGTCCTTCCATCGTGCAGGAAGAACAAGCGCTGGCCCAGGCCCCAAAGCGGAGCGGAACGGAATTGATCGGGGCCGGCTGCTCCCTGCGAAACCCCATCGGCAAGCTTGCTTCCCATGTGATGGAGCAGCAAGTCCGAAAAGAGATTCACCTGGACGTTACTTAGCGCAGCCACGTATGAAGTGCCCGTTGTCATGCTCGGGGTATGGCATACGGAGCATTTCGCTACGTTAATGAACAGATTCCTGCCATTCTGGATGGACGGCGAGCAACCGGTGCCGGTGCACGCGGGGGCCGGCTGATCCAGAAACCGCATGAAGTTGGAAAAAGCAACGATATCGCTGGGGCCCGCAACGTTGGACGTCACATCAAAATTTGTTGTGTCTTCCGGAGTGGGATTAATCAAGCAACCCGCAGGAATCTGCGCAGCCGGGTATCCGCGCTCGTTCGGGAAAAGCTCGTTGGTGATTCCCATTTCCACGTTGTAAGCCTCGCCCGAAAACATCAAGAGCGATTTATTCTGACCCTTCCAACCAAAGCGAGTAATCGTGCCATCATTCCCGCTGCGATTCGGTACGCCGGCGATCCCCAAGCTTTGGTTCCCCGAATTTTGCGCCGCTTGAATGGCCATAATCGTATCTTCGCTGATGCTTTCGATTAGCCCCAAGCCGAAGGTTGGTGTCGGGATTCGGAAAGAAATATTATTTTCCTGCACCATCCGTTGAAAGTCCGGCTGGCGCATCTGGCAACTTCCCGCATCGCTGCGTCCCTTGATCGTAAATAGACCATGCACGCCGCCATCTGGAACGTTAGTGACCCTTTCGTTGGAATCGACAGCAAACTTAAAACGCGTCTCGCGGACAGGGCCGTTCAAGGTAATAAACTGCGGAATGCTGTTCGTGGCGCCATCCACGTTCGCAGCCGCAATCTGCGGATTTACGGCCGGGCTAGTTCCACCAATGGCCGGTTGCGCATGGCAACTGGAACAGGAATCGGAATTAAAACTAGGGCCCAGGCCGTTTTCCTTACCGTTTTGAACAGCCTCCACTTGCTGAAATCGTGTTTGGCCATCCGTGAAATAAGACTGCTGCGAAGCCGTAAGTCCCGAAATAAAGTTCCCCGCGCTGGGAGTTCCCGTGCGCGGACCCGGATCATGAGCCTGATTCTGGCCTTGCAACGCGTATACGAATGAAAGCGAGCAAATGAGCGTGAATAGGCCGCGTAGAATTATTGGACGTTTTGGATTTGCATTCTTGTTCCTGATGGCCAGCTTTGTATTGCCACCCGGAATGTTGATTTTTTGTTCCATTTCAATTTCCCCCTTATTTTTTCGGGCTGGAGCTATCACCGAAAAATTAAACTTAGATGATGAAGCCTGTAGTGCCACCTCCTTGGTCTGGTTGAACAAATACGTTTGCCGCCAAATATATTTTCGCTCCGGAATAAGGCTCACAATCCGCGAACGTGGAAATCGAGCAAATTTTCGCGATTGGTAAAATAAAAGGAAATTTCGTTGAAGAAAAAAACCTTTATCTTTCCCCCGCCCCGGCAACGGAGAGAAAGGGTAGTTTATTTCTAGACACAATACTCCTGCTCCCAAGTACAGAATCGGGATGAGGGCTGTGGACAGGCCAAAGGGGCGGGTTTTAACCTGCCCCGCTGACTGGCCCCAGTCACCAGGTCCGGTTGAAAGAAGTTGGACGAAGTTGAATAAAGAATTATGAGCGAGCGCGCTCGACAGGGTTTACCTGCGCCATTTAGACTATTCCTTGCCAAACAGCAGTCAGATCAGGTCAAAGGATAATGAATGCCCATCGTGAATTTTGTCTCGGCGAGCGGACTCTCCAGGAAGGTGGAAGTTCCGGTCGGAATGTCCGTGATGCAGGCGGCCTTGAATCAAAAGGTCGATGGTATTCTGGGTGAATGCGGGGGAAATTGCATGTGCGCCACCTGCCACGCGTATGTCGATTTGCCATTTTTGAATCAAATTCCGGCTGCAAAGGAAAATGAGAAATTCATGCTGAGCATTGCCGCGGAAGGTCCTGAATCAAACAGCCGGCTGAGCTGCCAGATTAAGATGACGGATGAATTGGACGGCATTGTCATTCGGCTTCCCAAGAGGCAAAAGTAAATCGCGGGGAATAATTTCAGCAGGAAGGATACGGCGCAATCATGAAATCGCGCGAGTTTGCGGAACCTTTCCGGGTCACGAATAGATCGAAATTTCGCCTGAAGCATTTCCATCCAGGGGAAACGCTTGGCTTGAAATCAAAAGAGCACGCCAAGGATATATTGGAACAGGGGATTGCACGCCTGTCCGAGCTTCAAGAAAAACTGTATGCGCAAGATCGCTGGGCCGTTCTGATAATCCTGCAGGGCATGGATGCTGCAGGAAAAGACAGCACGATCAAGCACGTGATGTCCGGAGTCAATCCACAGGGATGCCAGGTACATTCGTTTAAGGCTCCCACCGCGGAAGAATTGCAGCACGATTTTTTATGGAGAACCACGCGATCGCTTCCCGAACGAGGTGAAATTGGAATTTTTAACAGGTCTTATTATGAGGAAGTCCTGATCGTTCGCGTACACCCGGAGTTGCTGAGCCTTGAGAAAGTTCCCGCTGAGCTGGTTTCCAAAAGCATTTGGAAAAAGCGATTTGAAGACATCAACGCCTTCGAACGGTATCTTTCAAGAAATGGCATTCTTGTGCTGAAATTTTTTCTCAACTTGTCGAAGCACGAGCAGAAGAAAAGATTCCTCGACCGATTGGATGAACCGGAGAAGAACTGGAAATTCTCGATAAATGATGTCCTGGAGCGAAAATGCTGGGACAAGTATATCGATGCTTATGAAGACATGATCCGCAATACCAGCACGGAGCATGCGCCGTGGTACGTCGTGCCCGCGGATCACAAATGGTTTTCGCGACTCGTTGTAGCGGAAGCTACCGTCGAAGTTCTCCGCAGATTAGATGTTTGCCTCCCAAAACTCGATTCCGAAAAACGCAAGGAACTGAAAAAAGCTCGCGCGGCGCTCCTGCGAACGAGCTAAGCCCAGCGAAAACTTTTCCTTTTGGCCCTTCCTCTCAATTTACAATTTTTTTACTGCGAGTTTACCTTCAACCGAACAACTCCACCCAGTAGGGCAGCATCAGATACGTGATTGTGAATATGCGCAACGAAGTCATTATTGTCGGAGCAGGCCCCGCGGGAATTGTTGCCGCCATCGCTGCGCAAAAGCGCGGCAAGCAAGTGACCGTTCTGGATGCCCGAAAACCGCCGATCGACAAACCGTGCGGAGAAGGCATTTTGCCGCAAGGCGTCGCTGCTCTAAGATCTCTTGGGATTTGCCTGCCGGCCGAAGACGCATTCCCATTTCGAGGAATTCGATTCGTTGATGAAAAGCATTCCGTGGGCGCATATTTTGCGGATAAGACAGGCTTGTCCGTGCGGCGCGTGAAATTGCATCAACTGCTGGTCGATCACGCCATGAACGCAGGTGTAGAGTTTCGATGGGGAACCCGCGTAACGCAAATCGACAACCACGAAGTATCGACGCCATTTGGAAACTATTCGTACGATTGGTTGATCGGCGCGGATGGTCAAAATTCACAAATCCGCAAGTGGGCAGGCCTCGATCCACGAACTACGCCAAAGAAACGATTTGGGTTCTGCACTCACTTCAGTTTGGAACCGTGGTCCGACGTTGCCGAAGTTCACTGGACGCACGGCTGCGAAATATTTATCACGCCGATGAGAGGGCACGAAGTAGGCGTTGCGGTAATTTCGCGAGATTCCCAACTTCGCTTTGATAAAGCCATTAAACAATTCCCTTTCCTATCGGAAAAACTTTGCGGAGTTAAGCCGACCACCCGCGAGTTAGGCGACACGACGAGCCTGAGAATTTTGCCGGCTGTTACGAGGGGTCGTGTCGCCCTCATCGGGGATGCCTCTGGTAGTGTGGACGCTGTGACCGGGCACGGGCTTAGCCTTTCCTTTCAACAGGCTATTTCACTTGCGGAGAGTCTAGAGCAGGGCGAAATGGCTTCCTACGAATCCGCACACAAGAAAATCGCCTCCCTCGCCATCACGATGACCCGCCTTATGATGCTGATGGGCGAAAGCGATTGGATCCGCCGCAGAACACTTCGATTGTTTCAGCTGACACCGAGCCTCTTTACCAGGATGCTCGCAATTCACACCGGGACAGTGCCGCTTTCTTCCGTTAGCATTGCTGAAATTGCCGATTTCAGCTGGAAGTTTTTGCGAGCCTAGCGCATATGAATCGAAAACCTCACATTTTCAAACATTCTGGCGTTCTACTGACTCTTTCCGTCGTTGCCGCGCTGGTTACGCACACGTCCGCTCAACCGGCGCGAGCGCAGGAATTGTCAGTTCAAATCGATCCGGCACAATCGAAAGTGGAATATTCTCTAAGCAGCACTGTGCACACGGTGCACGGAACATTTGCCGTTAAGAATGGCTCAGTCCATTACGATCCAGCAAGCGGGCAAATGCGCGGGACAATTGTGGTGGACGCAACCAGCGGCCAGAGCGGAAACAATTCGCGCGATGGACGCATGCATCGAGAAATTCTCGAAAGCGCAAAATTTCCAGAATTTGTTTTTTCACCGACAACATTGAAGGGGACTGTAGCAGCCGACGGCATTTCCAAGGTGGAAGTGTCAGGACGATTTCGCCTGCATGGACAAGAACATGACGTGACGGTCCCTGTGGAAGTGAAGGCGAATGGCAAGAAATTCGATATCATCACTCATATGGAAATTCCTTACGTGAAGTGGGGACTGAAAAATCCGAGCAACTTTCTTTTACATGTCAGCGAAACGGTGACCATCGAAATTCAAGCGCGGGGAAACATCCAGGGCGCCGGAAATCCTTGATTAAAATAAAAGAGCGAATAAATGGATTGAATCTTTACGGGAGTTGAATGCCCGCCGCCTTCATGGCCTGGGATAGCGCGCCGATCAGCGGAGCCTCTTCATTCAACACCATGTAAATCGGAATCTGCGCCAGAAGCTCGGCGAATTTTTCTTTCGCGCAGAAGGCCCGGAAAAATGTTCCGTCTTCCATCTTTTTTTGTATTTTCACGGCAATGCCGCCGGCCACCCAAACTCCGCCACGCGCCAAAACCTTGAGCGCGAGATTGCCAGCCTCCGCACCGTACATGCTCACCCAAAGATCCAATGTCTGCACGCAAACCGGGCATTGTCCGGACATTCCAAGCCGCGTAATTTCAGGTGCCGCATCCGCGTGCGGATCTTCAAAAGAGGGATGCTCAACGGAGGGGTTGAGATAATTGTGAATCGTACGAAAACCGCGGCCCGAAAGAATTAATTCCACGCTGACAAATTCATTTTGCTTTTTCATGTATCGCAACAGCCCAATTTCTGTTTCATTTCTCGGCGCAAAATCCGTATGGCCGCCTTCAGAACTGGAGACAACATACTTGCCGCCATCCCAAAACAAAATCGTCTCGCCTAATCCGGTGCCCGCTGCAATCAGCGCCTGCGTCAAATTCGGCGTGGCAGCACCACGATTCAAGATCGAAAGTTCAGATGCAGCAAGATGGGACAAACTGTACCCGGTTGCTTCCAGATCATTCAACAAAACGATGTGGCGGGTTTTAAGTTGTGTCGCGAGCGCGGCGGCATCCACAATCCACGGCAAGTTGGTGGCTTTGACTCGGCGATCAATGACGGGCCCAGCCACTCCAAAGCCTGCCGCTTCGATCGCATGATCGCCAGCCATTTCAGATTCCGATTGCGAATCCGACAGAAACCTCGCAATCACCCTGTCAAAAGTTGGAAAATCGCGGCTTTCATATCTTCTTGTAAAGATTTGTTTATGAGCAACGCCGTGAATATCGTACAGCGCCAAATTGCATTTGGTGCCTCCGATGTCCCCGGCCAGAATCACACGCGTCTCCCTGTTTTGCCCTGAGAAGTGGTCGCGGGTTTGATCTCTGGGGCCGGCTTTTCTGCAACTGAAGTTGTGAGCAATGCCGCAGCGGGTTGATCCACCAAAAACATTTTTAATCCACGATGCCGAGGCTGCACGAGCTGAGCGGGATATGGAGGATCGTGCTTTTCCTCCAATACCGCACGCAACATTTGCGCCTTTTCCGAACCCACGACCAGAAAAACAACGCGCATCGCCGCGTCCAGCACGGGTAAGGTCAGCGTCATGCGCCGCATATTCAATTTAGAGACTGTCGGAGTACTTACCCATCGCGATGTTTGGCGCGTTACGCGCCCCCCTGGAAAAAGCGAGGCGGTATGGCCATCATTTCCCATGCCAAGAAATATTAAATGGAATCGCGGAAAACCTCGGTCGTCCAAATCGAGATACTTCCTGAGGACTTCCTCATATTCATGCGCCGCACGTCCGATGCTCGCCTTTTCCGCTTCCATGCGATGCACGTTGCCCTCCGGGATCGGCACCCGAATCAGCAATTCGCGACGCGCCATCCCATAATTGCTTTCCGGATTCGAGGGAGGAACGGCGCGTTCATCTCCCCAAAATACATGCACTTTCGCCCAATCCACCTGACCGCGAAATTCATCGGAGGCAAGAATTTCAAACATGAGGCGCGGCGTATTTCCGCCTGACAGCGCCACCATAAACTGGCCATCCTTGGCAATACATTGCCACGCATAATCAACAAAGAGGCGCGCTGCAGCCCGTGCAACTTCAGCCGGGTTCGGGAAAATTTGTACTTCCGGAGTGTTTTCCGGCAAATCTCCCTTACGTTTTCCGCCAGTGTCGGCCATCTCGCTCCAGCAATGCATCGGCTTCATGAGGGCCCCATGTGCCCGCCGAGTAGTTGGGAAATTTGGGTTTGTTCGCTTCAAAATAATTCAGAATCGGATCAACCAGCGCCCAGGCTGCTTCCACGCCGTCGGCGCGGTCAAACAATGTTGCGTCTCCGCGCATGCAATCGTTAATCAACGTCGCATACGCGGACCGCTCGCCTCCACCGAATGCCACTTGGTAGCTGAAATCCATTGTGACAGTTTTTAATTTCATTTCCTGCCCCGGCAACTTGGCATTAAATGAAATTGAGATTCCTTCATCTGGTTGCACATTGAGCACAAGAGCATTTGTGGACAAGTCTTGCCCCCGAAACACCAGGTGCGGCGCTTTACGGAATTGTATGGCAATTTCCGTGACACGGGAAGGAAGTCGTTTGCCCGTGCGCAGGTAAAACGGTACACCGGCCCAGCGCCAATTGTCGATCTGCAAGCAAGCCGCGACAAATGTTTCCGTACCGGAATTTTTTGCCACTCCGGGCTCTTCCCTGTATCCGGCCAGCAATGAGGAATCTCCCGGCTCGCTTCCCGGGCCATATTGCCCGCGAACGATATCCGTCTTGATGCTTTTGGGCGTAAACGGCCGGATGGACTGCAGGACTTTAATTTTTTCGTTGCGCACGGCGGTAGCATCGAAAGCGGCTGGAGGTTCCATCGCCACAAGGGAAGTTAGCTGCAGCACGTGGCTCTGGATCATGTCGCGCGTTGCGCCCGCGGTTTCATAAAACGCGGCGCGCTGCTCCACCCCCAATGTTTCCGCTGCCGTGATTTGAACGTGATCCACATAGTTGCGGTTCCACAGCGGCTCAAAAATTCCGTTGCCGAAGCGCAGCACCATCAGGTTCTGCACCGTATCTTTTCCCAGATAGTGATCGATGCGGTATACCTGTGTTTCATCGAATGCCTTGCGCACAGTTTCGTTCAGCTTTCGTGCGGAGGCCAGGTCCCGCCCGTATGGTTTCTCAATGATGACTCGCGTCCAGGATTTTCCGTTGGGGTTCCTTGCAAGGCCTGCCTTATCCAGTTGCTCAATAATCGTGGGATAAATTTCCGGAGGCGTCGCCAGATAAAAAAGGCGGTTGCCATTTAATTTATGGGCGCGATCCAGTTCCTCCAGGCGAGCCTTTAATTTCTCAAACGCTTCGGCTTGATGATAATCGCCGGATACATACGCGAGGGCATGGGCAAACTCCTTGCACTCCTCTTCCCGCAGTGTATTCGCATCGGCAAATTTCTTCACAGACTCCACTGCATTTTGCTGAAATGCCTCATCCGTCATGGGTGTTCGTGCGAATCCGATGATCGCAAATCTTCGCGCCAGGCAATTCTGTGCGGCTAGCCCGTACAACGCGGGCACGAGTTTCCGACGAGAAAGGTCGCCCGAGGCGCCAAAAATTACAATCGTGCATGGATCCGCTGGCGTGATGGAACTTTGTTTTTGGGGTTCCACGCCCTCCATCGTTGCGCTTTTGCTTGCAGTCATTTTTGGCCCCTCTTACTTTTTAGCAGCGGCTTTGATCGCATGACCGCCAAACTGATTGCGCATTGCGGCCAGGAGTTTGTCGGCATACGAATCGGTATCGCGGGATGTCAGTCTCTGCAACAAAGATAAAGTAATCACCGGCGCCGGAACGTCCAGGTCAATCGCCTCCGCCACGGTCCAGCGGCCCTCTCCCGAATCCGAAACATACGGAGCAATGCCCGCCATCTCGGCATTTTCTTTCAGCGCGATACTCAGCAAATCCAGCAGCCAGGAACGCACCACGCTGCCGGTGCGCCAAATTTCCGAAACCTGATGCATGTCCAATGCAAATTCATTTTTCTTTTTAAGGATTGCAAAGCCTTCGGCGTACGCTTGCATCATGCCGTACTCAATTCCGTTGTGAACCATCTTTACAAAATGGCCCGCGCCCGTGGGTCCCACATGTCCCCAACCCAGATCTTTGCCCGGCGCAAGCGTTTCAAATAATGGTCGCAAATATTCAACCGCGGCTTTTTCGCCGCCCACCATCATCGAGTAGCCTTCTTTCAGGCCCCAGATTCCGCCGCTCGTTCCCACATCCACAAACTGAAATCCCTGCTCTTTCAAGCTGATTCCGCGGCGCTGCGAATCTTTATAATTACTGTTGCCGCCATCAATTAGAATATCATTTTTTGAAAGATGTGGAATCAGCGCCGCGATGGTCTGGTCCACCGGTGCTCCGGAAGGAACCATGATCCAAATCGCTTTCTGCTTTCCCAGCTTTCCGGCCAGGTTCACCAGCGAATCCGCGCCGCCCGCTCCGGCTGCCGTCACCCTCGCCACGGCAGCGGCATCGGGATCGAAGCCCACTACGCGATGTCCGCCGCGCACCAGTCGCTCGACCATATTTGCACCCATCCGTCCCAGTCCAACCATTCCGAGTTCCATAAGCGCCTCCACCTCTAAGGTTCGTTAATACTTACACCACTTGCAACCAGATCACGCCGCAGCTGAGCCGCGTCCTGAAAATGGATAGTGCGCATGTGCAATTGCCGCGCGCATTCCAGATTCAATTCACGGTCATCGATAAACAAACATTCGTCCGGGTCGCGCTGCGTTACCTCCAGCGCAATTTTATAAATTCCTTCGTCGGGTTTACGAATACCCAGATAACAGGAACTGAAAAAGGCCTTAAATTCGCGTCGCAGAGAGAATTCGTGGATCCTGCGTTCATTCAGTTCTCGCGGCTCATTGTTAATCGTCGCCTGCAAATATTTTCCGGTGGACGCCACATCGGACAATACCGAGCGCGATTGGGGAAATTCCTGCGACTGGGCAAAAATAAAATCCGTAAATTCTTCTTTCGTAAAACTGCGCTTGCGGTAGAAAACGGTGCGCTGAAGGTAGGTATCGAGCGTGATCCGCCCCGTCTCAAATGCGGGGCTGGCAAGATCGTGGCGATCCTGCAATTCTTCCCAGTCAATTCCAAATTTTTTTGCCGCCTCGGCGCGAGCATTACGGTCCCACCCGTTGGATAGAATGACGCCGCCCACATCCCAAAAAATCGCCGTAACGTCTGACATCGCGCCCCCTCAGAGCCGACTGCGTGACTCACTTATTGTAAGCGAACCGGGGAAAAAAGCGCTGTACTCTTCGAAGATCAGTTCAGGGGATGGTAGTGGCTCAATTTGCGAGCAAAGTCGCTCCTCTCCGTCCCGATGATCACGGAACGGAGAGGCCGCTACAAGACCGCAATGCCTTGCAGTTGCTTTTGTAGAGGCCGCCCGTCTTTTCGGGCGAGCAGCCTTTTTTGCCGCATCACTGGAAAATTCAAATGATGCACTACCTAGGGGACCGCCCGTTTGGTTTTCATGCGGTATTGCAGTACCCTAGATGCGTCGGAGATTTCCTAGTTTTCAAGTGGAGGATGCAGATGGCGGATGATTCCTGCGGACCAGTAAACCCGGCGGCTCCGAGCACGCCCGCGAAGCCCGGTCAGCGCGTGGTCCATTGCGTAAAATTTGACAAGGATATGCCCGGTCTTGAGCGCATTCCGTGGAAGGGTGAGTTGGGCAAGCGCGTCTATGAAAACGTGTCGGCGGACGCCTGGAAGCTTTGGATCGAATATTCCAAGATGCTCATGAATGAGTACCGGCTGAACCCGCTTGACCCGCAGTCCCAGAAAATCATGGAAGAGCAAATGGAACAATATTTCTTCGGCGAAGGCGCAAAACTCCCCGAAGGCTACGTAGCCCCCAAAGCCAAAGGCTAAAATAGCCGCTGGTAAACCAATCGAATCAACCCGCTTTTGTAGCACCGGCGTCCCGCCGGCGTTTTTATTTTAATGAGACCGAGCCTGTCCCTAGCTCGGATTCCTCTCAAATGTGTTTTGGATCGTCGGGTATTTCGAGGGGTGACTTCCTAAATATGATTTCATATTTTGCCGGCGGCGAGATTGTAGGGGCACGACATGCCGTGCCCCTACGGCGACCGCACAATTCAAGGTCATCGGGGGATGTACGCCAAAACGAAATTGCGCGCACACTGCTTGTAAATATTGCCGTCTAAACTGGTCCCGCAACCCCCGTCACCGGATGCTGCACTGGCAATCGCTCCGTAATCTCAAACTTCAGCAACCCATGCGCAACTCGAAGCGCACTCTCCACCTCAGCCGGAGTTTTAGCGTGCGCAAACAGAAACCCAAGATACGAAGACCCCTCAGGCCAAGCCGCGATCGCATCATGCAATCGCGCGGTAATTCGCAAATCCTCAATCCCTGGTGTCGCGCGGGCCTGCTCCTCGCCTTCCACATTTTCAAGCACGCCAGACTTTGGGATAGGAATCATCATCACGCCTGAGGCATCTTCTTCTCGAGCGATTTCCGTTCCCTGCATCCCCAGCGCGTGGCGCACCAGCAATTCTTCGAGCAGCATGCGTTGCGGTCCGAATCGAAGGGCGCGCGAGCACAGGCCGCCAATCGGCCTCGGCGCCGCTTCCAGCACCCACGGACCTTCTTCATTGATACGAAATTCCGCGTGCACCGGGCCATGCGTGAGTCCCAATGCCTTTACCGTGCGCTCGGCGCATTCCAGGACTCGGTCATACATTTCGTCTGGCAGGCGCGAAGGCGTGACGTACAGGGTCTCCTCAAAATATGGACCTTCGAGCGGATCGGGTTTGTCAAAAACACCCAGAACTCGCAGCTTTCCGTGCGTCAGCAATCCCTCGATGGCAACTTCCCCGCCGGGAATGTAGCGCTCCACTAGTACGCGATCGAGTTCCGGTTCGCGCGTTACCTGCACTTCGGGGGATTCCAATAATTGTTTTATGCGCGCCACTGCGGCCTGAAATTCTTCCGGATTATTCGCGCGAATCACGCCCTGGCTCGCCGCCAGTCGCAACGGCTTTACCACGCACGGAAATTGAACGCGCGGCAAAATCTTTTCCACGCGCTTATCAAGTTTGAACGAAAAAAATCCGGGCACGGGCAGGCCCGCATCTCGCAAGACCTCCCGCTGGCGCAATTTACTACGGCAATTTTCTATGGCTTGCGGCGAATGGAAAGAAAATCCCAGGGCGCGCGCCACATGTGCCGCCGTCGCCGCCGCTCTGTCTCCCAGTGCGATCAATCCATCCACCGGGCGCACGAACGATTGCTTTACAATCTGCCGCGCCGAGTCCTCAGGCTGGTCGAACCTGATGGAAATTGCGCCGTCCGCCCACGGATCTTCCAACTGATGGCAGCGATCGCTCGCGAACACGACGTCTACGTCCAGAGAGCGCGCGGCTTCCGCAAAACTGCGCGTCTGGTAACCTAATTTGCTTGCAAGGATCAATAGTCTGCTCATATGTTTTCGTCTTCCCAATAATTCCCTTTTTAAAATCTTCAATCCGTTGTGTGTTCTAAAGCTGTAAATGCCTGCTGTAGCCCGCCTCTTCAGAGGCGGGGCTTTTCTGCGGGTGCATGCGCGCTTCAAACGTTCAGCGGGTGCTCGTCCATTACATTTTCGCCACCGATACTCTAAACCCCCGCCTCTGAAGAGGCGGGCTACAGCAGGCGGCTACAAATTTTTTGGTCGACGAACGGATGTCGCAAAATCGTTCGCAGAATTATCCTCACACATACTGGTCTGCTTTGGCGACAGCTTCCTTCGGTTTTCCTATGGTAACAAACTGGGCGTCCATGGGTTCGGCGCAACAATACCACGGCTCATCGAGGTACGGCACGGGCACGCTTTTGATCAGGGGCTCACGAGAGGCAACCGGCGCGCGATTTCCCGTAGCCGCCTGTGCGGCCCGCTGAATATGAGAGAAAATTTCCGTCCGAGAAAGTTTTAATCCGTCGCCTCGCTGCACAATCTGTGAAATTTCTCTCGCCAACGCATCCATGCGCGCGTCCGTGTGGGCCCACGGAAAAACAAGCGCCGAGGAATCGAAAGGGCCAATGAGCGAATTCACTTCGGGCAATTCCAAAAGGCGCGAACCCGCGGGAATCAGCAGGCGAATCGCAAGCTGGATGGGAGGAACATTTTCGGTCAATCCTTGCTCCGAAAGTACATCCAGCAAATCCAGATAACCGGGAAAAGTTGTCCACGGCGTGAACGGGACAAAGGTGGGAATCAATGTCATGCCCAGTTTCCGAAACCGCGCAATCACCGTGAGAAAATCAGCTCGCGTGTGACCTTTGTCAAACTTTTCAAGCACGGCATCGTCCACCGATTCCACCGCGCTCGTAACAAACAGGCATCCTGTATCGCGCAGTACCGGCAAAAGCGCATCATGCATGCGCAAATGCTCGACCTTAATTGTCACGTCGTAGGAAAGTTCCGGAAATTCGCGGTGCATTGCCTGCACAATGGAAATGGAGTGCGTCGGTCCATTGAAAAAATCCGGATCGCCAAACGTGATGTGCCGCGCGCCAGCTGCGACCTGCCGCCGAATATCTTCCAGAACTACTTCGCGCTCCACCACGCGAAACGCGCCGTTATATACCGGCACGATTGGGCAGTGCCGGCACAAATGCTTGCAGCCTCGCGTCGCTTCCGTCGAGCCCGCCACGCGATGCTCTCCGCTGGGCATCACCACGCGCGCATATTTCGCGGGCTCCAGCATTCCGGCGCGGTCCGGCACCAGAAATTTCTGCCGCGCTAGCGAAATCACCAGCTCAGCCTGCGTGCTCAAATAATTTCCATTCGCCGAGCCTTGCTGCAAGCGCTGCGCAAGGCTCAGGAGACCCTCCTCGAACTCGCCGCCTAAAATTGTACCCACTCCCAGCCCGCGCAAATATTCTTTGTTCACGGGCGCATAAAGCCCATAAAAACAAAGATGAGCCTGAGCATTTAGTTCGCGAACCCTGGGAATAAGTCCCGCCGCCAGGCGCGTCGCGGTATGCATCGGCACGTAAAAACAAATTAAATCTGCGGCAAGAATTTGCTCATCTCCAAGCGTTTCCCTTGTGAGATCAACACTCACGACGCTGTGCCCGCCAGCCCGCAGCCACGCGGCAGGCGAGGCAAGTCCGAATGGCTGTCTGCCGAGCTCATACGTTGATATTAGAAGAATCTTCATTCGATTTTTCGCGAGTGCATTTCTTATTCTAACCGATACTCGCTACGCCGGAACGATTCTCCAATAAAAATGCCTCGCCCCGCTGGCTGCGCCTCCGGGACGAGGCAGATAGGAATTGAAATACTCGGACGCTTATGGGCAGGTCGGTGAAATCATCTTCACGGCCGTTACCTTCATGTAATGCGGCGCCTTCGGCACATCTTTCATTGCTTCCGCATCTGCCGGAGGAACCGCCGTCCCGGTTATTTCAATCTTGTGTCCGACATGGGGTGCCAGCTTCGCTGTGGACGAAACGATTCCCACGCTCTTTGGACCCTTTTCGAGATCCGTTAACGTGTAGGTATCTGGGGCCGTCCCAGCCCGCAGGCAACCAGTCATGCTGTGTTCTTTAGGAGCATCCTGAGCTCTGGTGCCCATGGAAATGGTGAATGCACAAGCCATCACTACAAACGCGAGAATCAACTTTT
The DNA here is from genome assembly GCA_963786215.1 of uncultured Acidobacteriota bacterium. Classification (GTDB taxonomy): domain Bacteria; phylum Acidobacteriota; class Terriglobia; order Acidiferrales; family UBA7541; genus Palsa-360. The sequence goes on along the minus strand of CAWAYK010000013.1, from coordinate 221,091 downwards.
TCATGAAGATCTCCTTTTGTGAGGTGCCAGGCGTGATACCACAAATTCTACCAGTAAATGCAGACCTGTTTAACTTTCGGGCGTTAAACCATCTTTACACCCAACGCCATCACTGAGATCAGACTATACAAGGCACCCTGAAAGGCAAGAAAATTTCGAGAGACTCTTGGGCTGCGCGGAATCACCAGGATGCGTTATGATTGTGATCCTGCAATATATCAGAAAGGAAAAAGCCAGAATGGCTCCCGCATCTAAAAATTCGTTTGGTACGCAAGAAACTCTGAAGGTTGACGGCAAATCCTACGAAATTTTTCAGTTAGGCGCGCTTGAGAAAAAAGGTGTTGGCCACGTCTCCAAGCTTCCTTTCTCGCTTCGTGTATTGCTGGAAAATCTGTTGCGCCAGGAAGATGGCAAATTCGTCCATCCCGCGGATATCGAAGCCCTGGCTTCGTGGGATCCCAAGGCCGCGACGCAGAAGGAAATTTCCTTCATGCCCGCGCGCGTTCTCTTGCAGGATTTTACCGGCGTGCCTGCCGTAGTCGATCTGGCCGCCATGCGCGAAGCGATCGTCAAGCTGGGCGGCGATCCCGAAGAAAGTAAATCCGCTGCTGCCCGCGGAACTCGTAATTGACCACTCCGTCCAAGTCGATAAATCCGGCTCGGACATGGCATTCGCCTTCAACGCGGAGCTTGAATTTCATCGCAACGTCGAGCGATACGGGTTTCTGCGCTGGGGGCAAGACGCTCTAAACAATTTCAAAGTTGTCCCGCCGGACACAGGTATCTGCCACCAGGTGAACCTGGAATATCTCGCGCGCGTTGTGTTTGACACTACGACGGACGGCAAGACTTATGCATTCCCCGACTCTCTGGTTGGCACCGATTCGCACACCACAATGATCAATGGTCTCGGCGTATTCGGCTGGGGCGTCGGCGGCATTGAAGCAGAAGCCGCCATGCTCGGCCAACCGCTCTCGATGCTGATCCCCGAAGTCGTCGGCTTCAAACTGCACGGACGACTGCCCGAAGGCACCACCGCGACGGACCTTGTGCTGGTCGTCACGGAAATGCTGCGCAAAAAAGGAGTGGTCGGAAAATTCGTCGAGTTCTATGGCACCGGCCTTTCGAGCCTGAGCCTGCCGGACCGTGCGACGATTGCCAACATGGCCCCGGAATATGGCGCGACGATGGGCTTCTTCCCTGTCGACGCCGAAACGCTTTCTTATTTGCGCTTCACGGGCCGCAGCGCGGAGCGTGTGCGCCTCGTCGAGGAATACACCAAAGCGCAAGGCATCTTCCGCACCGACGCCACGCCCGATCCGATCTACACAGATAAGCTGGAACTCGATCTCGCCACAGTCGAAGCAACACTGGCCGGACCGAAGCGTCCGCAGGACCGCGTGCCGCTGCGTCAATCCAAAGCATCATTCGAAAAGTCGATGGAAGGGGCACGCGCAAAAGCATGTCTCGGTAAAGGAAAATGGAGACAAATTCGAACTTTCGAACGGCTCCGTCGTCATCGCCGCGATCACCAGCTGCACAAATACTTCGAACCCGTCCCTGATGCTGGGTGCGGGTTTGCTCGCGAAAAAAGCAATCGAGCGCGGCCTGCACAGCAAGCCCTGGGTGAAGACCAGCCTCGCGCCCGGCTCGAAAGTGGTCACCGATTATCTCGAAGCCGCGGGCCTCGGAAAATATCTCGACGAGCTTGGCTTCCAGCTCGTCGGCTACGGCTGCACCACGTGCATTGGCAACAGCGGCCCGCTCGAAGAGCATATCGGCGCGGCGATCAAGGAAAACAGCCTCGTCGCCGTTTCCGTGCTCAGCGGAAACCGTAACTTCGAGGGACGCATCCACCCGCTCGTGCGCGCCAACTACCTGGCCTCGCCGCCGCTGGTGGTTGCCTATGCTCTCGCCGGGCACGATGGATTTTGACATGGCCAGCGAGCCACTTGGCAACGACAAAGCGGGCAAGCCAGTGTTTCTGCGGGATATCTGGCCCACACCGCAGGAAATCGAATCCACAGTGCGCGCCAGCGTCACGACCGCGATGTACAACAAGGAATACGGCGAAGTGTTTCAGGGCGATTCCCGATGGCAGGGACTGAAAGTTCCCGAAGGCGACATATATGTGTGGGACGATAAATCCACCTACATCAAGAACCCGCCATTCTTCGACAAAATTACGAAGACTCCCGCTCCGCTTACGGACATCCACAACGCGCGTGCGCTGGCGATGCTGGGCAACAGCATCACCACTGACCATATTTCGCCAGCCGGATCGATTGGCGTGGACACCCCGGCCGGAAAGTGGCTCATCGCGCAGGGCGTCAAGCCTGTGGACTTCAATTCGTACGGCGCGCGCCGCGGCAATCATGAAGTGATGATGCGCGGAACGTTCGCCAACATTCGCCTGCGCAACCAGCTTGCTCCCGGCACTGAAGGCGGCTGGACCGTGCACCAACCCGATGGCGAAAAAATGTCGATCTACGACGCTTCGATGAAATACCAGAAGGAAGGCACGCCGCTGATCGTGCTTGGCGGCAAGGAATACGGCTCCGGGATCGTCGCGCGACTGGGCTGCAAAGGGCACCCTGCTTCTCGGCGTGCGCGCTGTAATCGCGGAAAGTTTCGAACGCATCCACCGCAGCAATCTGCTCGGCATGGGCGTCCTCCCTCTGCAATACCGCGCGGGAGAATCCGCGCAGTCGCTCGGCCTCTCCGGGTTCGAAGAGTTCACGATCGAAGGCATCTCGAAGCTCGCTCCCGGCATGACGGTCGAAGTCCGCGCTCGCGATAAAGCTGGCAAGGAAACCGTGTTCCAGACGGTAGCGCGCGCCGACACGCCCGAGGAAGTCAACTACTACCGTCACGGCGGCATCCTGCCGTACGTGCTGCGCCAAATGCTCTAGATCGAAGCAGATGGTTTAAGTGGCGCAGGCTTCAGCCTGTGGGGGTTAGTTCCTGCAAAGCACTAAACCCCACAGGCTGAAGCCTGTGCCACTTAAACACAAATCCAACTTCGAAGCGAGGTTTCCTATGCCTGAGAAATTAAACCGGCGACAACTCATGCAGGCGGCAGCAGGCGCGTCTCTCTCCGCAATTGCGCTGACTCCGCAGCACTGGCCTTGCAGGCCGCGCAAAATTCAAACCCAGCGCCCGCAAGTACCCGGCGTAGACATGTCACACGAATGCACGATCGAAGATCCGGAGCACTACCATCTGGAATTTGAAAACGAATACGTGCGAGTAATTCGCTGCCGCATTCCTGCCCGGGACAAAGTAAAAATGCACAATCATCCGCTGGGCTCGGTCATCATTTTCATGACCGATCAAAATCTTCACCAAACTCTGGAAAGCGGCAAGACCGAGGAAGCCCACAACAAAGCCGGCCACGTTTTGTGGGCGAATGGTTCCCAATCGCAGCACATGGGCGAGAACGTCACCGACCAAATGTACGAGTACCTTCGAGTCGACGTCAAAGCGGCAGTGCCCAAACGCGCGTAACACTCCAAAATATTTCCATCGTTGGTGCTGTCCCAATCTAAAAATCTCTTGAATTTTGGAGGGCTGAGCTTCAGCTCGGCCGCTCGGGTCGCATTCAGGTCGTGGGCTTCAGTCCCTGAAGCTTCAGGGGTTAAAACCTCAATTAAACCAAGAGCTCCTCGTCGGGACTGAAGTCCCGACCTCCTAAGAATCGCGCCGGGCAAGCCTTATTCAAGCCAGTACAGCACCTCATCTTTCCATCCCTTCCCACATTGCAATTTCTGGCAACATTCCCTCTTCTTTAAGGAGCTGCCAATGCGTTCGCGCCTGATTTTGTTTTGTCTTATTTCTTGTGTCAATAATCTGCGTGTCTGGCGCAGCGCCGCAACTGTTGGCGCAATACCCGCAACCCGGGCCGGTGAAGGTCTATGCGATCAAAGCGGGGAAACTTGTCGATCCCGAAAAAGGCACGACAGAAACGAATCAAATTATTCTGGTACGCGGGAAAAAGATCGAAGCAGTTGGACCGAATTTGCAGATTCCCGCGGACGCAAAAATAATCGATCTATCAAAGTCCACAGTGCTTCCCGGCCTGTTTGACGCGCACACGCATCTGTGCATGACGCTCAAAAAAGATCGCGATGGAAATAATTATTACTTCACGACGATCATGGACCCCACGCCTTACCGCGCGATTGAAGGCGTGGCTAACGCGCGAGACATGCTGGCTGCTGGTTTTACCACGGTGCGCGATGTGGGCAACGCCGGAAATTATGCGGACACCGCGTTGCGCGAAGCCATCGAGCGCGGCCTCGTGCCCGGCCCCACCATGCTCAACGCAGGACGCATCATTGCTCCCTACGGCGGGCAATTTCATTTGCAGCCCGAAAAGCGCGACCTTGCCACTCCGGAATATGCTTTCGCCGATACGCATGACGAAATGATCAAAGCGATTCGCGAAAACATTCATTACGGCGCGACGGTCATCAAGATCGTGGTCGACGATCAGAAATATATTTACAGCGCCGACGACATCCGCTTCATGGTGGAAGAGTCGCACCGCGATGGAATGAAAATTGCCGCCCATTGCTGGACTCGCGCGGGCGCGCACAACGCCGCCGAAGCGGGCGTCGATTCCATCGAGCACGGCGAAATGATGACCAACGAAGATTTACAACTGGCAAAAAAGAATCACGTAGTGCTGGTCGGCACGGACTTCACGGAAAACGCGGCGCGCAACAATGGCATGCCCGGACATGCACGCCGTGTTCGTCGATCGACTGAAGCGCGCCTATCAGATTGGCGTGACGATGGCCTTTGGCACGGATGCATTCGTGTATGTGCCCGGAGAAACTCGCGGAACTCAGGCTGTGGAATACGTGGACTCCTGGGTTGAGGCCGGCGTCCCCGCGAAAGACACGCTGCGCGCGATGACCATCAATGCGGCGCGCTTGCTTGGTGTCGACGGCGACCGCGGCGCAATCAAGCCGGGCCTTGCAGCGGACATTATCGCCACGCCAGAAAATCCTCTGGACGACATTCAAGCGGTGCGAAAAGTTTCCTTCGTAATGAAAGATGGAAGTGTTTTCAGGAGTGAGTAAGTGGCGCGGGCTTCAGCCTGCGGGAGTTGGTCCTTGCAAGGACTAAACCCCGCAGGCTGAAGCCCGCGCCACGTAACCCTACGGCACGCGAACAACTGTGATCGACTTGACCATCTCCACCCAGCGCGCGGGACGCTTTTCGTGAGGCGCAACCAGGCGAAACGGGCCTAGCGCCGCCGGGATAGGCGCTCCGTCCATCGTGTCGGCCACAATAATTTCCGAATCCTGAAAACTGGAATTAAATTCCTCCAGCGCAAACACGACGCGATAATTATCCGCGGCTTCCACCAGAACGTACGTTGCCATGGCTTGCCCGCGAAGCTGCTCGCCCTGAGGCACGCCCGCCTTTTTCAGCAAATCTTCGACCAGCACTCCTTCATAGACTTCCGTCTTCTTTGAATGCGCATTGTCCACGCGAAGTGTCTTGCGAGGCATGCTCTTGAGGTCTGCCACTGTCAGAGTCAAGCGGAGTGGTAACAGCGCCGCTGATTTTGAAATCAGCTGGGGCCGCTCGAAGGCTTTGGTGCAGCGGCTTGTTGCGCCCAAGCGGAAACCCCGAGAACAAGCGCGACGATAATGAACTCGCGAAGCACATTGCGGCGGATGGTCATTCCCTTTCCATTCCGAATTCAAATGCGGAAGCTGACAAAGCAAATGTCATTCCGCAGCTCCTTTAACCTTTTTGCAGCATCACTTCGGTCGACTTGATGACAGCGAAGACGCGATCACCGACCTTCAGCTTCATTTCTTCGGCGCTTCTCCTGGTAATCACGCTTTCAATCATGTTCTTGCCCACCTGGACTGCGACGTGGGCCATAACGCCGTCCACTTCAAGCTCCACGATTTTCCCTTCAATCTTGTTTCTTGCCGAAAGTTTCGTCGCCATTGGAATGTCCTCATTTCCTTCGGTAGAACTCAATTTCGTGCTGAAGCTGCGCCAAGCTTCGAATTTTTCCGCTGCGCTGTCAAATCGTGTGAAATCGCCTTGCAATAAGGCGGTTCTATACGGAATCCTGGCAATAAAATCGTCGCGTGCCGTCGCGGCTTGGCTCAATCCGACGATTGTTACTTGAAAGATTAAACAGGCGTGAAAGGCAAATTCAAAAGCAAAGTCCAAGGCTTTAACACAGAGGGCACAGAGAAAAGAGGAGAAAGGCGGAGAGAGCGCCGGCCATTCATTTCCGGCGAGAATTAAATAAATGTTTCTAGCTCTTCAATTCTTTCTCCGGTTTTCTCCACTTTTCCCTGTGCCCTCTGTGCTAAAGCTTTTTTCCATCTTTCCTCACAATCATTACCAAATCTGTTACAACCTGAATTACGCCTGCCGCGAAGAAGTCACCGCGAGGCGCACACCGCGCGCGAATCAAAATGTCATTGCGGCGGACTCACTTATACGAATTTCCCCATCCCTCCATAGCAATTCGTACATTCCCTATCCGTATTAAGTCGATTTGACTTATCGATTTTGATTGTATTAAATCAACTACATATTGAACTTGCTTTAATTTGGTCAGGTAAACCCTTACCACCGGTGTTAAATATTTCAGGGGGAGCTTCATGAGCCGTCTTGCAGGGACAATTGCCATCCAATCCAAACTTCAATCCACTTATCGCGCCATTCCAGGATTTCTGTCCACTCTTGCGGGAAGCTTGCTGGCGGCGATTCTGCTGTGTGCTCCGGCAACGCATGCGCAAGTTTCCGCCTCGATTTCCGGCAGAGTGACGGACCCTACGGGAGCAATCGTCTCCGCGGCCGCGGTTGTGGCAAAAAATGTTGAGACCGGGATTACGCGCAGTACGGTTACGGACGATGCCGGCCTGTACTGGGTGCCGTCGCTCACTGTGGGCGAATACGAAGTCCACGTCACGAAGATGGGTTTCCAGGAGCAGGTGCGCGCCGGGAATCCACCTGGTCGTCGGGCAGGAGGCCACCGTGGATGTGGCCTTGAAGATTGGACAGGTCACCGAGCAAGTCAAAGTGAACGCCGACGCCCCGGTGGTCAGCGTGACGCCCGACGGACATTTCAGGCCTTGTTGGCGAACAGCAAGTGAAGGACCTTCCGCTGAATGGAAGAAGCTACGACTTGCTGACGCTGTTGAATCCTGGAGTGGTCAATTTCACGTGGGAGAAAACCGGCGGGACCGGCGATCTCCAACTCGACCACCGCAAATATGTTTTCGGTGTCGGGAAACAGGCCGCAGCAAAACATGTTTTTGCTCAATGGAGTTGAATTCACCGGCGCAGCCGAAAATAACATGCAGCCAGGCGGCGCCAGCGGACAAATGCTCGGAGTCGACGCGGTTCGCGAATTCAACATCTTGCGCGACACGTATGGCGCGGAATACGGGAAGCATCCCGGCGGCCAGGTCACGATCGTCACGCAATCCGGCACAAATCAGTGGCACGGATCCGTCTATGAATACCTGCGCAACAACGCGCTGGACGCTCCCAACTTTTTCGATCTTGCCTCCGCGCCTCCATTCCAGAGGAATCAATTCGGCGTCTCGATGGGCGGTCCGATTCAGAAAGATAAAACTTTTGTATTTCGCAAACTACGAAGGCTTTCGACAGAATCTGCACCAGACGAGCGCAGACCTTCGTCCCCGACGCCAATGCCCGGAGCGGAGCGCTCGTAGCTCTAGGTCCGGCTGCACGCCGTCGCAACAGGTTGCGTGTGCGGCCGAGGTAACGCTCCCTCTTGAATCTGTGGCCGATCGCAAATGGGCCTGACAATCCGTCCGCACGGCATCGCGCAAGTTTTTCAGCAGCCCTGTTCAAACGATCACGGAAAATTTCGGAACCGCGCGCGTGGATCACTCGTTTTCGAGTAAAGATTCCGCTGACTGGCGGCATACACAATCGACGACAGCGGCAGCGTGACCGCGACGCCGTTCGACCCCTTCTCGACCGATCTTATTAACCTGCGCGAGCAGGTCTTCAGCCTCGAAGAAACGCATACTTTTTCGCAGAACATCGTGAACACTGCCCGCTTCGGATTTTCCCGCGCAGGATATTTCTTTACTGGCGAGACCGACTCCCGGTACTCCGGCGGCAAGCGTTGCCGCGCTTTGTACGGAAATCTTCCGTGTAGGAGCCGTGGTCGTAGGCGGCAGCCAGGCGTCCAACCCGCAATCGCAATTAGGGCTTGCCGGAAGCAATAACGGCAGCAATCTATTCGTCAATCGAAATATCTTCACCTACACGGATCAGGTCTCGGTGATCCAAGGCCGCAACCAATTCACCGCGGGTGTATGGTTTCAGCGCCTTCAGTCGAATGAACAAATCGCGCTGAGCCAATACGGTCAGCTGACCTTTACCGGCGTTCCCGGTTTCCTGGCGGGCAGTTGGCAGTTTCCTGTACGATCCGGCGCCGACACCGGTCAGCTGGCGCTCGTTGTACGGCGCGTGGTTCTACTTGAAGACGTGATTCGGGTGCGGCCAAAATCTGACGGTACACTCGGGCTTCCGGGACGAATTGACCACAGGCTGGAACGAAGCGTACGGGAAAGCTTCAAACTATACTTATTCTCCGACTGGAATAATTTCAACGCTACCGACGATTGGAAATTCGCTGTTCACCGTCAATCGTTCGAAGTTCCTGCTCCAGCCGCGGGTCGGCCTGGCGTGGAGCCCGTGGAATTCGAACAACAGTGATTCGCGCGCAGGAGTTCGGTATGTACAATGATTTGCAGGATGCGCTCGGCTATCGTGCCGATCAGAACGCACCGTTCGATCCCGACCTATACGATTGCGCCAGCGCCACCGCCATTACGCACCTTCCGATTAATCCCAGCCGTCGGCGCCTCCGCGGGCGCGCTGCTCGTTCCCGGTGGCGTCCAACCGGACATGTAGACGCCGACCGTCATCACGTATTCGCTGCGGATCGAGCAGGAGTTGTCGCCTAACACATCGCTGAGCGTGGGCTACGTGGGAAGCCACGGGATATCACGAACTGATCGGCGTTGACGCGAACGCGCCCGTCCCGGTTGTTTGCCCGGCGAGCCCATGCCCGGCGACCTTCCCAAATACCGCCGCATGGGGTGCGCTGGCCGGCACAGCCGTGCCTGCTGGAACTCTCTTCAATTCGATCACGGCGAAACCGAACTCTACCATCGCGAATACATGGACCTGGTTTTCCGAAGGCATGAGCAACTATAACGCCCTGGAAGTGGACGTGAGACGTCGGTTCAGCCATGGCCTCACGCTGCGCGGCGTATACACCTGGTCGAAACGCTCGACGATGGAGACTCGCTGAACGCCACAGCGGCGCAAAACTCAGTGGCCCTGCTCTCGAATCCCTATCATGCCGAAAGCGGATTACGGGCTGGCGACCTATCGACGTTCGAAACATCGGTGTCGTGACGCGCAACCTACGATCTGCCGTTTCGGCCACGGCCGAGCGTATCTCAAGCGAAGCCGGTCGCGGCGGCAGGTCTGCTCAGCGGGTGGACGCTGAACAGCATAGTGACAGCGCAGTCCGGATTTCCGTTTGACTCCACAGCTGAGCTACAACCCCTCGAACAATGGAGATACGCGCAACCCGGTTCGCGCAGTTTCTGAATCCGGCGTTTACAGGCCCGTGGTTCATGGAACGCCGGCGTCAGTGGTTCAATCCCAACGCGTTCATCGCGCCACCGAATGACAGCGGTTTTTTCGGAAACGTGGGAAGAGATGCGTACATTGGGCCTGGGCTTGCCACGTGGGATTTTTCCGTCCATGAAGGAAACCCGAATCCTCGAGAGAACTTGAATCTTCAGTTTCGCGCGGAAATTTTTCAATCTTCTGAATCGCGCGAATTTCAATACGCCCAGCCTCATCACAACTGCTGCTGCTCGGGCCGCTCCCGGTCCGGATCGACTACGCCTGTTGTATCGCCTGACGGCGGGAGTCATCACGGGTACATCGACGACTTCCCGGCAGATTCAATTCGGGTTGAAGCTGATTTGGTAGTGGGGACGGCGGAAACGCAAAAGATTTAACACAGAGGACACAGAGGAAACAGAGATTCGGAAGAGCACATCGCATTCATTTCGGGGCAGAGTTCATGGCAAGTTTCGCGTCTCGAAGGTTTTCTCCGGTTTTCTCCTCTGATCTCTGTGTCCTCTGTGTTAAAGCCTTTGATTCGAATTTCGCCACCCCAGCTCGATCTCTCAAGTCACAATCGTCGGATAGAGCCTCGTCGCCACGGCCACCATCACTGCGAACACCACAAACAGCATCGCGAAAGTCAGCTCGCAGGCCGAATGTGCGTGCTGCTGCCCACGATCATCAAGGTCCTGCAGCGCGTCCACCTGATAGGAAAGTGGATTCCCTTTGGCCACGACGCGCAGCCACAATGGCATCATGACTCAGCGGATAGATCGCGTTGCTCGCGAAAAACAGCGGCATCGTCAGGACCTGCCCGATCCCCATGAAGCGCTCGCGCGATTTCACCAGGCACGCAATGATCAGTGAAAACGTCGAAAAAATGGCCGAGCCCAGCATCACGGCGAAGGCAACTCCCAGCCAGGGCGAATATTCCAAACCGAAGCTGGACGTGCAGCAGGAACGCCAGCACGTAGACGAAAACCATCTGGCTCAGGCTGCGCGCCGTCGAAGAGATTGCCCTTCCCAGGACCAGCGTGCTGCGCGGCGCGGGACTCACCAAAAACTTCTGCACGATGCCCAGGTCGCGCTCCCAGATCAGCGAGATTCCGTAGAAAATCGCTCCAAAGAGCACGCTCTGCGCCAGAATTCCGGGCGCCATGAAATCCAGATAGCTGATCCCGCCGGTCGGGATGGCGCGCGTGCGGTTGAAGACCTGGCCGAAAATCAGCAGCCAGAGAAGCGGCTGCACCATGCGCGTAAACAGCTCCACGGGATCGTGGATCAACTTGCGAATGTCGGCCTCGGCCACCGCCAATGTCTGGCGCAAATAGTTCGCCCCGGGAAATGGTTCAGCCCATTCGTTGACTAGTGATTCTTGTACGTGCGACATCTCTCAGATCTCCTCCCTCCGAAATCGTGGCTCCGGTGAAGTGAATGAACACGTCATCGAGCGACGCCGAAGCGCTTACCTTGGCCTTGAGCGCTTCCGGAGTATCCATCGCGGCGAGCACTCCCTGATGCATGACGGCGACCATGTCGCAAAGGCGATCGGCTTCTTCCATATCGTGCGTGGTCATCAGGATCGTCGTGCCAAATTCGCGGCGCAACTCGGCGATACGTTCCCAGACCGAGCGCTTGGCGGAAGGATCGAGTCCCACCGATGGTTCGTCGAGAAACAGAACGCTTGGCCGATGCAACATGGATTGCGCGATTTCGAGGCGCCGGATCATTCCGCCGGAATACTGGCGCACGAGTTTTCCGGAAACGTGCGAGAGTTCCATAAATTCAAACGCGTTCGCGATCCGGCGGCGCTCGCTCGGCGCGGGGAATGCCGTACAACTTCGCCGAGATCAGAAGATTCTCGTAGCCGGTGAGGTCCCCGTCGGCGGAAAGCATCTGCGAGACGTAGCCGATCTTCCGCCGGACGGCTTCCGGATGCTGCACGATATCAAAGCCGGCAATCTTCGCGGTGCCCTCCGTGGGAGGCAGCAACGTCGTCAGCATTTTGATGAGCGTGCTTTTTCCCGCGCCGTTCGGGCCGAGCAGGCCGAACGTCGTGCCGGAGGAAACAGAAAATTTCAGATGATCGACGGCAACGAGAGTGCCATATCGCCGAGTCAGGGACTGAACATCTATGACGTTCTGTTCGGGAATAGAATCCATGGAGTCTAGAGTTTACCTCGCCCAGACGTTTGATGCGACATCGTGATCTCACGTCAGGCATTGAAAATCGAAAGGAAACTAATGCTGCCCTCGGACGTCTATTAAACGTAGGATAGAGTGTCTGCTCGAAATACGTTTGGCCGGAGTACAACATGAAGCGTTACAGAGTTTTTTCGATGGTGGGGCTTGCCCTTGCGCTCGTAATTTCAGGGGTGACGGTCACCGCAACGCCGCGTTCCGCGACTGCAGCGGACACTACCCCGTCTCAGGGCGTAAGCATTCCTGCCCAGCAATTCACGCTGAAAAATGGATTGCGCGTAGTGCTGTCGGAAGATCACGCCGCGCCCACCGTATCGCTCTGCATCACGTATGACGTTGGGTCGCGCAACGAATTGCCAGGGCCACACCGGCTTCGCGCATCTCTTTGAACACATGATGTTCCAGGGCTCTGAAAATGTGGGCAAAGGCGAACACCTGATCATGGTTCGCGTGAATGGCGGCGACGTGAACGGCACGACCACGGATGACTCCACAAATTATTACGAGCGCGTTCCCGCCAATCAGCTCGACATGGCGCTGTTCCTCGAATCCGACCGCATGAAGGCCCTGCACATCACGCAGGCAAATCTGGACAACCAGCGCAGCACAGTGCAGGAAGAGCGGCGCCTGCGTATGGATAATCAGCCGTACGGTAAAACGAACGAAATTATTGAAGGCCTCACGTACGATAATTTTGCGTATAAACATTCCACCATGGGCTCGATGGAAGATCTGAATGCCGCGAGCCTGGGAGACGTGGCGCAATTTTTCAAAACGTACTATGCGCCCAACAATGCGGTGTTGACGCTTGTCGGCGATTTCAAATCCCCCGAAGCGCTCGCCAAAATTAAAAAATATTTTGAAGATATCCCGCCTCAGCCCGCTCCTCCCTCCGTGGACATGACGGAGCCCGCGCAGACGGCCGAGCGACGGACCTCGGTGGAAGATTCGTTCGCGCGTCTGCCGCGGCTCGACATCGTTTACAAGACTGTCCCGGCAAACACGCCGGATTTTTACGCGCTGGATATGCTCGGCGATATTTTGTTCAGCGGACCCTCTTCACGGATGTACCAAAAACTGGTGAAAGAAAAAATGCTGGCCCTGCAAGTGAACGGAGGAATGGATTTGCGCCGCGGGCCGGCTTTATTTCAGGCATTCGCATTACTCAAGCCGGGACAGGATGCGAGCGACGTCGAGAAAATGATTTATGAAGAGTTCGAGCGCGTAAAAAAAGATGGCGTCACCCCGGAAGAAATGCGCAAAATCCTGATTCAGGACCGGCTGCAGCAGGCCGAGTCCATGACCAGCACGATGAGCCGCGCACGGACGCTCGGCGAATACGCAGTCTATTTTCATGATCCGGATTTGATCAACACGATTCTCGCAAAATATAGCGAGGTCACGCCCGCCGATATTCAGCGCGTGGCTCGCGAATACCTGGGAGCAGCGCAGCGCACAGTTGTTTTGACCAATCCGAAAGCGCAAGCGGCGCCTGCCCGATAATTAAGCAGCATGACGAAGATGACGAGGAAACCGATGAGAAACAACTTGAGTTTCAGGATTTCGATGCGAGCGGCATGGATTTTAATTTTCGCCGCCGGCGTGGCCCTGCCGGGCTGGAGCCAGGCGCCAACCGCTGATGACAAATCCATCCCCACCAGCAAAGTCGAACGGATGAATCGCGCTCCCGTTTCAAAAGATATTTTGAAAGTCACGCTTCCGCGCCCGGTCGAAACCACTCTGCCAAACGGCATCAGCGTCATGATTCTCGAAGATCACAGGTTTCCGCTGGTCACTGTGATGTTTGACATCAGCGGTGCGGGCCCGATGTACGAGCCTGAGGGGCAGCCCGGCCTTGCGGGGGCAACCGCACGATTGCTTTCAGAAGGAACGAAAACGCGCACGAGCAAACAAATTGCCGAACAAATTGATTCGCTGGGCGCATCGCTTTCGGCCGCGGCCGGATTCGGTTCTTCCTCCGCAATCGTTTCCGCTTCAGGTTTGTCGGACAAATTTGATGACTGGTTCGCGCTGACCACGGACGTTCTGCTTCATCCAAGTTTTCCCGCCGACGAAGTGGCGCAATATCAGCAGCGCGCGAAGTCCGCGCTCGTGCAGCAGCGCTCGCAGCCTGGATTTTTGGCCAATCAAACGATGAGCCGCGTGTTATACGGGACGTATCCCGGCCTCCGTCGTGTCATCAACGACGGAATCCCTGGATTCTCTGGCACCGGCAGATGCTTGCGGATTGGCATGACAAACATTACGCGCCGCAAAATACAATTCTTGCGATTTCGGGCGACGTGCACGCGGAGACCCTAATTCCCAAGTTGCGGCAGTGGCTGTCCGAATGGCAGCGGACGAAAGAAGTTGTAAAATTTCCTCCAGGCCCGCCGCCTGCGCAAAAGGAAAAAGTTTTTTTGATTGACCGGCCTGGATCGGTTCAAACGACTCTGCTAATGGGCAATCTGGCCATCGACCGAACGAATCCCGATTATCCTGCGTTAGTCGTTATGAATGAAGTTTTGGGCGCGGGATCGGCAAGCAGGCTGTTTTTAAATTTGCGCGAAGAAAAAGGATATACCTACGGCGTCTACAGCAGCGTGGTCGCGCGAAAATATGCGGGCCCCTGGACAGCGGGCGGAGAACTGCGCACGGAAGTGACGGACGGAGCGATGACGGAATTTGTTCGCGAGCTGACCCGCATAAGCGATGAGAAAGTGCCGGAAGCCGAACTCGACGCCGCGCGCCGCTCGGTGGTTGCGCGATTCGCACTTTCGCTGGAATCGCCACAACAGCTGATTGGCTATGCCATTACGCGCAAGGCATACGGCTTCCCTGCCGATTACTGGGACAAATATCCCGCGCAAATCGCGGCGATCAGCGCGGATGACGTCCAGCGTGTTGCGAAAAAATATATCGATCCGGGAACCATGCAGGTGGTTGCGGTGGGAGACGCGAGCAAAATTAAAACCATTCTCGATAAATATGGGCCGGTGGAAATCGTGGCCCCGCCCGAAAAACCCGCTGAAGCCGCTGGCAAGGCCGCGGGAGCGGTGCTGTAATTTTAAAATTAAACTAAGCGTGGAATGCTTCCTTGGTAGATGATCGCATTAGATACCAGACCACGAGCAAATCCAACGCGAGGATCGAAACGTTCCAGAGCAATCCGAAATGGCTGTAGCTTATCAGCGTTGCCACCAAGCCAAGGCATGACCCTGCCGCGATCAATAAAAACAAAAAAATCGTTAAGACCCGCGCGATGTTTCGCAATTGGAAAATGGCAATCGCGAGGACCACGTGCAGCGCGCCGAAAAGCAGAAAAATAACTCCGGCGGCAGCGCCGAGCGCGGCAAGCAGCGTGGCCATCGCCCCGCTGGTGGGAGCCGTGGCCGTGGCACCCGTCGATCCCATAAAAAAGAAAATGACGCCCCCGGCCGCAAAACCAAGCCCCGCGACAATCATTCCTATGCCGAGGATCGTGACTCCGACTGGACGTTCCATCGCTCTCCCGCCCGGAAACCGTGATCTCGCGATCTAGCAAATTGAAATCTGGCCGACGTTATGCGAACGGCACGGCTCCGTCAAGCGCGGACCTTTGTCGCGGGCGCTTTGCTGCGATAAAAAAATAATGCAATTCCCGCCAGTATGGAAACCACGCTGGCTGCTTGCGCATTGGTCATCCCGAAAAACGAGCGCGGATTAATGCGAATAATTTCCACAAGGAAGCGCGCGATCCCCGTAAGCACGAGATAAGCCGCGAAGATCATTCCGTCTGGCGCGCGCTTTTTGATCACGCGCTCGCCCAGCCGCCACAGAATATAGAAAATTAAAATGGCCACCAGAAATTCGTAAATCGGCGTGGGATGCACGCGGCAATTTGCGGGCGCGCCCCACTCCACACAAGATTCCGTAGTCGGAACGATTCCGTTGGGAAACGCCATGCCCCAGGGAAGATTGGTGGGCTGTCCGTAATCGCCATCTCCGGAAATCAGGCATCCGATTCGACCAATTCCGTATCCGATCGCCGCTGCCGGCGAAGCTGCGTCGAGCATAAGGAGCGGCGAAATTCGGAAACGCTTCGCCAACAGAACAAGCGCAATAAATCCGCCGATGATGGCCCCGACAAACGCAAAACCCATCGTGCTGAAAAGTTGAGGCAGCGGATCTGCGAAAAATTCCTTAGGGCTTTCCAGCAAATGATACAGCCTGGACCCGGCGAGGCCGGCGAGACCTGTGATTCCGATAATTGCCTCTGCGTCAGCGGAAACACCGCGCCGTTTGAAATCGATGCGCAGAATATAGAAAGCGCAAATCAAGCCAATGGCCACCATCAGGCCGTAAGAGCCCAGCGTTAATGGGCCAATGTGAATAAATGGATACAACAGCGTTCTCGCCTTCGATTAGATTTTTATTTTTAGGCCGATCACTGCGCCAGTATAGCTGAGTCGGAAGGATTGTGCGGAGTTGGCATTGGTTTTACGTGGCATAGGCTTCAGCCTGTGGGGGTTAGTGCTTGCAAGCACTCCAGTACGTACCATCTTCATTTTTTAAATTCGCGCAAGCACTACCCCCCACAGGCTGAAGCCTATGCCACATGAACCGAAGTGCTTAGTAATTTTTATTATGGAAAAGCTTAATGCGCTGGCGGCGTATCCCCACCGGGCTTGTTCCTCTTCATGATCAGGAGAAATGGCACGAGGCAAAGAATGATAACAGCAAGTATGGAAATGACTTCCACGTAGGCCAGCGTGGTGGCCTGCCTGTCAATCATGTACGAAACAATTCCGTGAGCCTGCTGCGCTGCCTGCACGCTGCCCGCGCCTTGATTTTGTATTGTCTGGGACAGCCCGCCTACAAGGCTCTCGTACTGCGGTGTCCCCGGCGTTGTGTTTGCAACCATGTAAGAGCGCCGGGTCTGCGCGATACGCGAAATGGAAGTGGAGATGAGCGCGATGCCAATGCTTCCGCCCACATTGCGCATGAAACTGTTCATGGAAGAGATCTGGTTATTTTTCTCACGCGGAATCCCCACATAGGCCAGAACATTCTGCGGCACAAAAACGAACGCCAGGCCGAACATCTGCAATGTGCGCATCAAAAATGCCGCGCGGAAATCCATGGTCAGGCTGAATAAGGTAGACATGTAATACATGGCCGCTGAAATAGAAACAAATCCGAAGGCCATCATTTTGCGCGGATCAAGGCGGGAAACCATGGTCCCCACAAACGGCAAGACCATGATCATGATGAATCCGCCGCCCGCCAGCGCCTCGCCAGCAACCAGCGCAGGGTATCCCAATTCCACCTGCAGAAATTGCGGAATCATGAAAGTGGTGCCGTACAGAACGATGCCCACCGTAAAGCTGAAAAACATGGCCGTGGCAAAATTGCGCAACTTAAATAAGCGGATGTCCACGACCGGATTGGGATGGTGCCACTCCCAAAAGATCCATACAACAAACGCATAGCCAGCGGTAACCACGAGCGATGTAATCCAGCGCGAGGAGAACCAATCCGATTCCTGCCCCTTATCCAGCGCAATCTGCAAACTGGCGATGGCCAGCGTAATGAGCCCGAGGCCCACGTAGTCCGCGCGGATTCCCCTTCTTCTCTCTTGCTCGCGTTTCAAAAATGGCGGGTCTTCCACCAACCGATTGGTCAGAAACAGGGACAGCAGGCCGATGGGCACGTTGATGTAGAAAATCCAGCGCCAGTTGTAATTATCCGTGATGTACCCGCCGAGCGTCGGCCCGATCGCCGGAGCCAGCACCACGGCCATGGCATACACGGCAAACGCCATGCCTCGCTTGGCCGGAGAAAACGTGTCGGCAAGAATAGCCTGCTCGCTCGGCTGCAAGCCTCCGCCGCCAACGCCCTGCAAAATTCGAAAAAAGATCAGCACGCTGAGGCTTGGCGCGAGTCCGCAAAGGAAACTGCTGATCGTAAAGAGCGCAACGCAGGACATGTAAAAGCGCTTGCGGCCAATGATGGTTGAGAGCCACGCGCTGATCGGCAGAATGATCGCGTTCGAAACCAGGTAGCTGGTCAGGACCCAAGCAGACTCTTCCTGGCTCGCCGAAAGGCTTCCGGCAATATGCGGCAAGGACACGTTGGCGATGGACGTATCCAGCACCTCCATGAACGTGGCCAGAGTAACCGTCATGGCAATCAGCCACGGGTTATATTTTGGCTTCCAGGGAGCCTCGAATGTTTCCGTCACGTTCTTCTTTCCGTAGCGCCCGCCTTCAGGCGGGCATCTAGCTTGATTTGTATTGACGAAGAAAATGCCCGCCTGAAGGCGGGCGCTACATGGCGCAAATGCAAGTTCTCAGTCAGGGTTTGAAGACCACGCTACTTCAGCCACACTTTCGGAACCACTGACATTCCAGGCCGCAATCGATCGAGCCCCGACTGGCCTTCCTTGAATCGAATTCGAACGGGTAAACGCTGGACGACTTTCACGTAATTTCCCGTGGCGTTTTCCGGCGGAAGCAAACTGGTTATCGAACCGGTCGATCCGGGCATGGCTTCGATCGCTCCATCGAAATTCTGATCGAAAGCGTCCACGGAAATCTTGACGGCTTGGCCGGGATGCATTTCCCGGAGTTGGCTTTCCTTGAAATTGGCTGTCACCCAAAGATCGCCGAGATCGGAAACCGTGACGAGGCGCTCGCCTTTGTTGACTTGTTCGCCCACTTCCGCCGTTCGTTTGCTCACAACTCCCGAGACGGGCGCGACGATCTTGCAATAGCTCAGATCAAGTTGCGCGCGATCCAGTTGCGCCTTCATCGCCTCCACAATGGCGTGTTTCGATTGCAAAGTCGCTCGCGAAATGAGGACCTGATTGGGAGCGTTGACGGCAGCGGATTCCATCATGCTTCGCGCCTGCTCGAGCTGCGACCGCCGCTGTTCCACTACTTTTTGCGCCGCCTGGGCCGACGAGCGCGCGGACTCCACGGAAGCGGCCAGTGCTTTAGCGCTGGCCACTATCTGATCGTATTCGGAACGGGAAACTTCATTCTTATCCACCAGCGCTTTATAGCGAGCGACATCGGCTTGCGCCTTGCCGTTATTCGCTTCGGCCTCCAGCAAACGCGATTGCGCAGCCGATTGTTCGCCCTCGGCTGCTGCTGTGGCTGCTTCCGCGGTTGCCACTTCGGACTTGCTGGTGGAAACGTTCGTCTGCGAAGTGCTTTGCGTTATGGGAAGATTCGGATTCTCCGCGCGCTCGTCTGCCTCGGCTTTCATAAGTTGAGCCTGGGCCTGTTCGACGGCGACTTCGTAGTCGCGCGGGTCGAGTTCAACAAGCACGTCGCCGGCTTTGACCGACTGATTTTCTTCCACGTGTACAGCTTTCACCACGCCGTCAATCCGCGCCGTAATGCCGTTCAGATGTCCATCCACCTGCGCGTCGTCCGTGGATTCGTATGTGCGAGAATAGAGCCAGAACCCCAGTGCAGCCGCAAGAATCACCGCGCCAATAATGGCCGCGAATACTAAAGTCTTACGTCGACCGTCTGCGTTGCTGCCTGTATCCACGGAGTTCACAACTCGCGTTTCCTTTGTTTCCGGTAACTGGTCAACTGGCATATTTATTGGCTCCTCAAGAGTTCACGCATAATTTTTTCCGCCTGGCCTGTGGCTCGAGCCACGCTCGCCTTGGCCAAGTTATGAGCATTCAGGTCCTCGATGTAGTCGGACTCCGCGCTGGCCACCACTTCCTGGGCCTGCGTCACTTCAACGGTATCGGCAACCCCGGAAGCAAACCGGTCGGTCGATTGCGCGAGTTCATCGCGCGCCAATTCACGGCGGCTCTGCGCCACGCGAACTTGTTCGGCGGCGGCGTTCAAATCCAGATACGCATTCCTTACATCGGCTTCCACGCGCGAACGTACGTTCTCGAATTCGGCGCGCCGCTGGGTCATATTCGCTTCGGCTTCGACAATATCACCGTGCGTATGGCCGCCCGCCCAGATCGGAAATGACAGCTGGGCGCCTACATCAAACGTGCCGTGTGAATTTGCAGGGTTCACGCCGATCGCGCCATAATCCGCGGTGATCCCCAGTGTGGGATAGTGCTCTGCCACCGCTGCCTTGCGCGCAAACTCCGCGGAGTGCAATTGCGCGTCCGCAGCTTTCAAGTCAGAGCGATTTTGCGAGGCCAGAGTGAGCGCCTGCTCGACCGTCAAATTTTCAAGCGGGGCATATGGAATTTTGTCCCCGAGAGAATAAACTTGAGCGGGTGACATCCCGATCAGGCGCGCCAGCCCAATCTTTTGCTTGGCATAATTAGCCTGCTCCGCGGTTAATCGCTGCTGCTGCGTCTGCAATTCAACATTGCTTCTCGTCATATCGATTTTTGCACTCAGGCCGGCATTAAACCGATCGGATGCCTGCTGGAAGATTGCCTGCGCACTATCCACCTGGGCTTTCACCGATTCCACACGGGCCGATTCAGCCAGCACCTGCAAATACGCCTGAGTCACGACAAAGACCACAATTTCTCGTGAGTCGGCCATGGAGAGTTCCGCGGCGCGTTCCGCCTCTCTAGCAGACTGGTAGGAACGGATCGATTGTATGTCCGCAACGCGCTGCGTCAGATAGCCGCGCAAATCGAAAAAGTTGAATGGTCC
The DNA here is from genome assembly GCA_963786215.1 of uncultured Acidobacteriota bacterium. Classification (GTDB taxonomy): domain Bacteria; phylum Acidobacteriota; class Terriglobia; order Acidiferrales; family UBA7541; genus Palsa-360. Next base: position 200,578 of record CAWAYK010000013.1, on the reverse strand, counting down.
CACAATATTCGGAATATTAATTCCCAAGCCGGGAGGAAAATTGAATTTAAACCCGAAGGAGGCCAAGTCGATTTGCTGGACATTCTCGCGAACGCCGCCGGAGATGTTCGGATACAACGCGCTGCGGATGACAATTTTTTCTCCATTAGCGCGTTCGGAGGCCTGTGCCGCGGTGATGCCGCCCAGATTGTAACGCAGGCCCATTTTCAGGGCCTGGTCGAGAGACAGCGAAACCGGCTGGTCAGAGGGGGGACCGGCACTCGCGCTGCCATCGTAAGGCCCGGTTTGGGCAAGGGCACAGGTTGCCGAAACGAACTGGGCCATCAGCAGGAAAACAAGATAAAACCGCGAAGTCCTCATGTGTTGCGCTCTATTCCTCGGGACAGGCCTGATTGCCGCTCTCGTCGTTGGGAATACCAGGGGAGGCACGAAGGGCTGTCCGATTATGCAATTAAAGCTTGCGTCGACAGGGACACCCATTTAAGATACATACACGTATGTATCATGTCAAGGAACCGATTTACTGAGATGAAGGATATTTCCATGAGCGCCGGCGGGAAGAGAGGCCGGACGCGTCCCGCGCTGGCGACGCAGACCCGCAGGTGCCAGGAAGAGCGCACGCGGGCAACCCGCCGGAAACTACTGGACGCCGCCAAGCGCATCTTTGCGCAGGAGGGCTTTGAAGCCGCGCGCCTGGAAGATATTGCCGCCCGGGCTGGATACACGCGGGGCGCTTTCTACGCCAATTTCAATAGCAAGGAAGATATTTTCTTTGCGCTATTCGAGGAATGGGTGCGCGAGAGAATTGAATCAGTTACCAGTGCCATGAGCCGGCATTCCGATCCTGTGGAAAAACTTGCCGCGCTGCGATCCCACTACGCGGAACTTGCCACGGACCGCAGCCTCGTCCTGATATCCATGGAATTCAAATTGTTTGCCTTGCGGCACCCGGAGGCACACGTCCGCTTGAGAAACAGGCATCGCCGCATCCGGGCAACCTTCGCCGAACTATTCTCCGATTTGATGCGCGAGCTTCATACGACGATTTCCATCGCATATCCCGCGGCATCGGCCTGCCTGGGAGCCGTGGCGCAAGGTCTGTTGCTGGAACACTTAATCGATCCAAAAACGCTTTCGGATGACGATATTCGCCATGTACTGGGACGTTTTTTTGATTCCATATTCCAGGCCGCAACGTCTTAGAACGCGCGGGCACGAGCCAGGCAATGGGCGGAAGGAATTATGTAACGGAATTTTGCCCCGTCGCATCAATGAATATGTACTCTGAGAATGTGGAATATAGCACGCGCGCCTCATAAGGCCTTTGGCCTGCCCGGCGCGGTAATAACAGCACAGCCGCAAATAAACTTCTGAATCGCCGGCAACGGTCAGATCTCAAGTGCCGAAAATCGATTAGCTATCGTTTTGCTGGCGCGGCAAACAACGATTGATGTACCTGTGTCGGCAAAGCTCTTCGCCGCCCAGCTAGGGAGCTTCAAACCGGAATGTGGATTGTTCGATTAGCTCTTAGGAGGCCATACACCTTTGTGGTGATGTCCTTGCTGATTTTGATTCTCGGGACCCTGTCGGTCTATACGACGCCCATTGATATTTTCCCGAATATCGATATCCCGATCATCGCGGTTGTGTACTCCTACGGCGGGCTGTCGGCCGAGGATGTCTCGCAGCGCCTCGTCGTCGGCTTTGAACGGGGCCTCACCGCAACGGTCAATGACGTTGAGCATATCGAATCGCAATCCTTAAATGGTCTCGGCGTGATCAAGATTTTTTTCTACCCGAATGTACACGTCGATATGGCTATGGCGCAGGTTACGTCCAACGCCCAGTCCGCCTTGCGGAGCGATCCACCGGGAACGACTCCCCCTTTCCTGCTGGCTTATAACGCTTCTTCCGTACCCATTCTTCAACTCGCGCTTTCCGGAAAAGGTCTTTCCGAGCAGCAGTTGAATGATATGGGGTCAAATTTCCTCCGCACGCAATTGGCAACCGTGCAAGGCGCTGTCTTTCCGAATCCGTACGGAGGCAAGCAACGCCAAATCATGGTGGACTTGAATATTCAGGCGCTTCAGGCCAAGGGATTGTCACCGAACGATGTTGTCAGCGCGATTGGAACTCAGAATCTCATCCTGCCGGCTGGCACTGTAAAAATCGGAACCACTGAAGATGATGTGGACCTGAACGGGAGCCCGCAAACCGTAAATGAGATGAATGATCTGCCCATCAAGACTTCGGGCAGCAATACGATTTACGTTCGGGACGTGGCCCATGTCCGCGACGGCAATCCCCCGCAAACCAATATCGTGCTGGTGGACGGGCAAAAAGCCGCGCTCATGACCATTCTGAAGCTCGGCAGCACCTCCACTTTGGATATCATCAAGGAAATTAAAGAAAAGCTGCCCACGGTGCTTGCAGGCTTGCCGCCGGAGTTCAAGGCGCGCCCCATCGCCGACCAATCCTTATTTGTCCGCGCCTCAATCAATGGCGTGGTGCGTGAAGCGGTGATCGCGGCATGCCTCACCGGCCTGATGATCTTGATTTTCCTGGGGAGCTGGCGAAGCACGTTGATCATCGCGGTTTCCATTCCGCTTTCGATTCTCACTTCGATCATCATTTTGAGCGCCATAGGACAGACGATCAACATCATGACACTCGGCGGACTGGCGCTGGCAGTGGGTATTCTGGTCGATGACGCAACTGTGGAAATCGAAAACATCAACCGCAACCTCGCCGAAGGAAAAGAAACGATTCAAGCCATCCTGGACGGGGCGCAGCAAATTGCCGTGCCGGCGTTCGTTTCCACTCTTTCCATCTGCATCGTGTTCGTACCCATGTTTTTCCTTACCGGAGTGGCGCGGTATTTATTCGTACCGCTGGCCGAGGCCGTGGTTTTCGCGATGCTGGCCTCGTATCTGCTTTCCCGCACACTCGTGCCGACCATGGCGCGTTACCTGTTAAAAGCGCATGCGGAATCATCGGCGGAAGAGTCTCTTGCCAGCAAAAATCCCCTGGTTCGCCTGCAGGGACTTTTTGAATTGCAATTTGAAAAACTGCGAAATTCTTACCGCAAACTTTTGAGATCCTGCCTGGCGCTTCGAGTCGCTTTCCCATTGATCTTCCTGGCAATTTGCGTTGGATCTTTTGTTCTGTACCCGTGGCTGGGTCAGGATTTCTTCCCCAGCGTCGATGCCGGCCAAATCAAATTGCATCTTCGTGCTCCAACCGCCACGCGCATTGAAGACACAGCGGAGCTCTGCAGCGAAGTGGAGCGCACGATTCACGAGGAAATTCCGCAGAACGAAATTGAAAGCATCATCGACAATATCGGCCTGCCATACAGCGCATACAATTACGTGTACACCACTTCCGCGCCGATCGGTCCGGAAGATGCTGACATCATGATTTCTCTGAACGGGAACCATCATCCCACCGAACAATACATTCATGATTTGCGCCAGAAACTTAATAAATCTTTTCCCGGAGTGCTGTTTTATTTCCCGCCCGCTGACATCGTCAGTCAGATTCTCAACTTCGGCCTTCCCGCCCCGATTGATATTCAAATCATGGGACGCGATGTGGAGGCGAACCACGATTTTGCCAACAATTTGATGAAACAGCTCAACACGGTCACCGGAATCGCGGACCTGAGAATTCAGCAGCCCTTCAATCAGCCCAAGCTGCACATTAATGTGGACCGAACCAAGGCCATGCAGGCGGGCTTTACGCAGCGCGACGTGGCTGGAAATTTGCTCGTCTCGCTAAGCGGCAGCTTCCAGACTTCCCCTTCTTTCTGGCTTGATCCGAAATCGGGAGTCAGCTACACCGTTGTGACGCAGTCCCCTCAATACCAGATTCAGAGCCTGCAGGATTTGGAGAATATTCCTGTCACGGGTGGCGGCAGCGGACCGAATCGCCCGCAATGGCAGCAACTGGCCAATCTGGGATCTGTTACGCGCGGCGAAGGAATGGCCACCGTATCGCACTATGACGCGCAGACGATGATCGATATCTTCGGAGCGACGCAGGGCCGCGACCTGGGCGGAGTGGCCAAGGAAATCGATAAGATCGTTGATCGCAATCGAGCTAATTTGCCGCGCGGTTCGCAAATTTTTGTCCGGGGACAGATCGATACGATGCGCAGCTCGTTCACGGGTCTGGTTGGCGGGTTGGGATTTGCCATTCTACTTATTTACCTTTTGATTGTCGTCAACTTCCAATCTTGGCTCGATCCGTTCATTATCATTTCCGCGCTGCCTGCGGCGCTTGCTGGAATTGTGTGGATGCTGTTTATTACGCACACGACGATCAGCGTGCCGGCATTGACCGGCTCGATCATGTGCATGGGCGTGGCCACGGCAAATAGTATTCTGGTCGTCAGCTTTTCCAAGGAACGGGTGCAAGAGGGTCTTTCTCCGCTTCAGGCCGCGGAAGAGGCCGGGTTCACGCGATTTCGTCCCGTGATCATGACGGCGATGGCGATGATCATCGGTATGTTGCCGATGGCCGTGGGCCTCGGCGAAGGCGGCGAGCAGAATGCCCCGCTCGGACGCGCGGTGATTGGCGGGCTGATTTTTGCGACGGTCGCGACGCTCTTGTTCGTGCCGTCTGTCTATAGCCTGATTCACGGGTTCCGCCATCAGCCGGGCCAATCCGCGGAAATCGAAATCCCAGGCGAGTAATAGCGGTCAATTTTTTCGGAGGATCAGATGGTGGTTGTTTCCAAACTGATGGAGCGGGCGAAATCACAGGCCAATGCGCAGGCGAAGAGCCGTGCAGCGTCTTCGCAAGGCAGCGCGCTGCCGCGTATCGTAACGTTTTTGCTGATTGCGATAGTCGTAGCCGTCGTGGTGATTTGGGGAATTTCCAGCCGCCGCGCAGCCAACGCACAGCTGTCAATGGAAACGCGCGATTTGGCCATACCTACAGTCGCCGTCATTCATCCCAAACTTGGCGCGCCGCAACAGGAAATTGTGATCCCGGGTGACATGCAGCCATTTGCGGATGCGGGTATTTTTGCAAGGACCAACGGTTATTTAAAAAAATGGTATGCGGATATCGGCACAAATGTAAAAGAGGGACAACTGCTGGCTGAAATCGACTCTCCGGAAATCGATCAGCAACTGGAGCAGGCCCGTGCGGATTTAGCCACGGCGACAGCAAACTTTAAACTTGCGGAAGTTACCGCCACTCGCTACAAAGACTTGCTCAAAACGGATTCCGTCGCACAGCAAGATGTCGACAACGCCAGTGGAAATTTCGATGCGCGCAAAACGGCTGTGGAATCGGCGCAGGCAAACGTGAAACGCTTGCAGCAAATGCAATCTTTCGAAAAAGTTTATGCTCCTTTCGCGGGAATGATCACGGCGCGCAACACCGATATCGGCCAGCTGATCGATTCAGGAAGCAGCGGCGGAACGGCACGCGAGCTTTTTCACATCGCCGCCATGAATCCTTTGCGCGTCTACATCAATGTCCCCCAATATGATTCGCCCCAAATCAAGCCCGGGTTGCACGCCGACCTCGTGTTGACGGAATTTCCCGGAAAACGCTTTCAGGGCACCGTGGTCCGAAGTTCCGGCGCCATCGACAACACTTCGCGCACTTTGCTGACGGAGGTCGATGTCGAAAATTCTTCCCATTTGCTCAAGCCGGGCGGCTATGTCGAAGTTCACCTAAAAATGCCCTCCCCCATAAACACCTTCACGATCCCGGTGAATACGACGATATTTAAATCCGCGGGCTTGCAGGTTGCGACGGTGCAAGATGGAAAGAAAATTAAACTGATTCCGGTCACGCCGGGCCGGGACTTTGGTACGGATATCGAAATTGTTGCGGGACTCAATGGCAACGAATCGGTCGTGTTGAATCCATCTGACTCGCTCAGCGATGGTACCCAGGTCCAGCTCGCCGAAACCCCTGCTCCAGTGCAGAGGAAACCATAATGGCCCGGGGCCCTCGGATTAATTACTCATCCAAATTTTTTCAGATCGCAAGGCTGCCAATTCTTTCACTGGGGCTGCTTGTGATTGGCGGCTGCTCGGTCGGCCCAAAATATGTCCGGCCAACCACGGAAATTCCTCCTGCTTACAAGGAAAATGCAAATTGGAAGATGGCGCAACCGAGCGACACAGCCCAAAAAGGCAACTGGTGGGAAATATTCCAGGATCCGCAATTAAATGCACTGGAAGACAAGATTGCCGTTTCCAACCAAACTTTGCGCGCGGCCGTCGACCGCTTTCAGGAAGCTCGCGACGTGCTGCGGCAAACCAGGTCGCAGCTTTATCCGCTGGTCTCCGCCGGTTTTTCACCAAGCCAAAATCGCCAGTCGACGAATCGAGCATTGCATGGCGGAACTTCTCCCACCAATTATTCCGATTTGCTCATCGAGGGACAAGTTTCCTACGAAGTGGATGCATGGGGTAGCGTGCGCCATTCCGTGCAGGCTAGCCGTAATCTCGCACAGGCGACGGCTGCCGATTTGGAGACCATACGATTGAGCCTGCATGCGGAGCTGGCTCTGGATTACATAACCCTCCGCGGACTCGACGCGCAGAAACAGCTTTTTGATTCGAACGTTCAGGCATTTCAGAAAGCCGTGGATCTGACGCTGGAACGTTTCAGGGGCGGCGTCGCTTCGAGAGAAGATGTGGATTTGGCCGAAACACAATTGGAGCAAACGCGCGCGCAGGATATCGACATTACTTCGGCGCGTGACCAATTTGAGCATGCCGTGGCCGTCCTCATCGGGCAGCCAGCCTCTTCCTTCCATCTCGATCCGGCGCAATTGCCTGCCACTCCTCCCGTGCCACCTCCAGGACTTCCCTCCGATCTCCTCGAACGGCGGCCTGATATCGCCGGCGCTGAAAGAAGAGTGGCGGCTGCCAATGAACAAGTGGGGATTGCGCGCGCTGCATTCTTTCCTACCATCGTCCTGGGACTTTCGGGTGGTTTCGAGAGCGGACAATTTCCAAATTGGCTGACAGGACCGAGCGCGCTTTGGGCAGTTGGCGCGACCGCCGCGGAAACGGTTTTTGACGCAGGGCGCAGGCGCGCCGTGTCCGACCAAACTCTGGCAACTTACGACGAAATGATTGCCGACTATCAGCAAACTGTGCTCACCTCTTTTCAGGAAGTGGAAGACTCGCTATCCGACCTTCGCGTGCTTGAGGAAGAGGCAAAGACGCAGGACGCTGCTGTTGATGCGGCAAATCGCGCGGTCGAGCAGTCCACCAATCGATACAAGGGCGGACTCGACACCTATCTGACCGTAATCACCGCCCAAAGTGCGGCTCTAGCCAACGAGCGCACAGCGGTAAGTCTTCTTACGCGGCGGCTGACCTCGACCGTGCTTCTTGTAAAAGCTCTTGGCGGCGGCTGGGACGTTTCCAAACTTCCGGCCGTGGACTAGAATGCCCCCGTCTTGGCCACCAACAATCGGCCAGCATTTTTGAAACCTCTATCGAGGAAAAATCTTATGAGAAGAATGTTATTGGACATTTTGCGGTGTGCTGCGTGTGCGGTCGTTTTGTTGCCGGCGTTCGCAACCGTCGCTGCCGCGGCGGGCACTTATCATGTGATAAAGAAAATTCCTATCCCGGGCGACGGCGGCTGGGATTATGTTGCGGCGGATAGCGATGCACGCCGGCTGTACGTTTCACATGACACGGAAATTGTTGTCCTCGACCTCGACACCGGAGCCATCGTCGGAAAAATTTCCGGCGGGCCGGATATGCACGGCGCTGCGATTGCCTCGGAATTTGGGCGCGGATTTATCAGTGAAAGCAATCCGGGATCAGTGGTGATTTTCGATCTCAAAACGCTCGCAAAGATTGGCGAAGTGCGGGTTGGAGACGATCCGAACGGGATCATCTACGATCATTTGACCAAACGGATTTTTACCGCCGATCGCGGAAGCAAACGTATCACCGCCATCGATGCCAAGACCGGCAAGATTGTCGGCACAATTGAAAACATGGGCGGCAGAACCGAGCACCTCGCTTCGGACGAAGCCGGCCACGTTTTCCTGAATATGCAGGATCGCAACACAATGCTGAAGCTTGATGCCAAAGAATTGAAAGTGCTGGAAACATGGCCCACCGCGCCCTGCCAGGCACCGAGCGGCATGGATATGGATCGCGAGCATTCACGCGTCATTACGGGATGCCGTGGCGCGGGCATGATGATCGCGGTGGATGCCAACTCAGGCAAAATTGTGGCCACGAATCCAATTGGCGGCGGCGTGGATGCCGCGGAATTCGATCCGAAGACGGGATTGGCTTATTTTTCCACGGGCGTGGATGGAATGCTCTGGATCTACAAACAGAAAACTCCGGATCAGTATGAACTGGTGGAAAAAGTAGCGACAATGCCGGGCGCTCGAACGATGGCCGTCGACCGAAAAACAGGAAAGATCTATGTTGCAGGCGCGGAGCTTGGGCCAAAACCTGCTCCTTCACCGGAAAATCCGCGAGGAAGAGCACCTGTTCTTCCCGACACTTTTTCCGTTCTGGTCATCGGGCAGTAATAAAAAGTGGCATAGGCTTCAGCCTGTGGGGTTAAGTCCTTGTAGCGCCGGCGTCCCGCCGGCAGTTTTTGCGCTGCGTTGCGATAGCTGAAAACTGCCGGCGGGACGCCGACGCTACAAAACCATCCCCGCAGGGTGAAACCCGTGCGACTGCCCGCTCCAATTTTTCTATGAATTTTCTTCGATCTCAGCGATGCGGCGGATATGCCGCCCGCCTTCAAACGACGTAGTCAACCAAATCTTCACAATTTCCAGCGCCAAGTCTTCAGGAATCATTCTCTGTCCGAGAGAAAGAACGTTGCTGTCATTATGCTCTCGCGCCAGCCTTGCCGTTTCCAAACTCCAGCAGAGCGCGCAGCGAACGCCGCGAACTTTATTGGCAACGATCGCTTCACCGTTTCCCGATCCGCCTAGAACAATTCCGCGGTCGCATTCACCATTAGCCACAGCCTGCGCTGTTGGGCGGATGAACAGCGGGTAATCGACAGGCTCGATGCTGAACGTCCCGAAATCCAGGACTTCGTGCCCGAGTGAAGTCAAAAATGCCATTATTTTTTCTTTGTACTCAAATCCGGCGTGATCGGAACCGATGGCGACTCTCAAGCCATCAGCATAATTTGCCCGATTTCATGTTGTCAATACGGGGTCTGCTATTCCCAAAATACATTTCCTGATTCATTTCACTCGTCCCAGCTGGTAATTCAAATTTACAGTTTGGCTTTCATAATCGAACTGCGCGCTGACTTGTTCCACTTGAGCTTCGGTCAAATTCAACTGGGCCTGACTCAGTTCGATAATTGAGCTTAATCCCAGCTGATATCTTCCCTTCGCCAGATCATAGGCCTGCGTGGTTTGGTCCAAAAGCTGTTGCGTAAGCGAAAGCCTCTGATAGGCGGACATGACGTTTAACCAGGACGTGCGCACATCCTGTGCGATGCGATTCTCCAGGTCGCGGAGAAATTGTTCCTGCGCATGGCTCCGTGCCGTTGCTTCCGAATGTTCCGCATTAAACAGGCGGCCATTAAAAATCGGAACATTTACGTTGAATCCCGCGGCTGCATATCGGCTGGGCAAAGTGTCTTGCCGAAAGGGCGCAACTCCAGTCACAGCCGCAGCCGAAATCGTGGGGAACCAGAGATCGCGTTCCGCTGTGGCAAAACTTTGCGCGGAACGCACGTCCAGGCCCTGGCTGATAATTTCCGGACGATTTTGCAAAGCCTCAACAAGGAGCGGCGCTACATCCGCCGGAGGCGCACCCGGCAAAGACTCGTCGACTAGCTGGAAAATTCGTTCGTCCGAGTAACCCAGCGCATCGGAAAGCTGGGCGTAAGAGGACTGCAAATCGTTTTGCGCTTGAACAAGAAGCAGTTGCGACCTGGCCAGATCCACGTTCGCAAAACTTACATCGAGGCCCGATTTGAGGCTGCTCTTGGCAAGTTGCGTCACTTGATCTGCGACCAGTTGGCGCGCCTTCACAGTTTCCTCGGCCACATGGAGGACGGACTGAGCTTTCATCGCGTTGAAGTAAGAGAGATTCACGCGCAGCAATACATCGGCGCGCGTGGTCACAACATTTTCCTGCTCTGCCCGCGCATGAAAATGCGAACTCTTGGAAAGCTCGTGCGTCCGCCCAAAGTCCGTCACCAATTGACTTACGGATATGCCGTCCGCAAATTTGTTGAAGACCATAGGGCTGTTCAAGAATCCCGCGGCAATTCGGCTATTGTTTTCCGCGTAGACGCCAGTAGCCGCCCCATTCGCCTGCGGATAATAAATCGATTGAACTTCTCTCACTTGCGCTGCGGCGGCCGAAGCTAATTGCGTCGCTGCCTGAATTCGCGGATGATTTTGAATCGCTATGTTTTCCGCATCGGCCAAGGTCAGCCGCTGCCCTGCTTGGGGCTGCGACTGGGATTGCGTTGTCCCTTGGGCCGAGGGTTCGGCGGGCATTTGCGTTGGAGTCGATGGCGGCTGCGCAGTTTGCGCCCCGCACGGCATAGTCCCCAATACGGCCGTGGACAATAAGAGCAAAAACTGAAATTGGCGAACGCCAAACATTAGTGCGCCTCCTCGACGGCTGGCGGAATGGCCGCTGACTCGCGGCGTCGATAAATCAACAAGTAGGCGGCGGGTACGACGAAGATGGTCAGCAGGATGGACGAGATCAAACCGCCGATGATGGCGCGTGCAAGTGGTGCATACGCCTCGCTGCCCGTTTCCAGCTTAAAGGCCATGGGAAGCAGGCCGACGACCGTGGCGAGCGAGGTCATCAAAATTGGCCGCAAGCGGATGCGGCAAGAATGCGCCACCGCCTCGATCACACTGCGTCCTTCACTTCGTAGAACATTGGCGAAGTCCACAATCAAAATACTGTTGGAGACCACCATCCCTTGCAGCATCACGATGCCCATTAACGATTGAATGTTCAGTGTGGTGCCGGTCAAAACCAGCGTGATGATCACGCCCACGAGTCCCGTGGGAACAGCCAGTACGATCAAAAAAGGATCCGTGAACGAAGCGAACTGCGCCACCAGGATTAAGTAAACCAGCAGAATGGCCAGGGCCAGTCCGATGCCGAAACTGCGAAAAGAATTCTGCATCGTGACCACCAGGCCGCGCATGTTGATGCGAATATTCGACGGGAGCTTCGTGTTCGCGATAATTTTGGAAATCGCGGCGGCGGGTTTGCCCAAATCTTCGGCCGACGGAGCAACATAAATGTCGAGAGACCTTTGCAGTTGGTAGTGATCCACCTCTGTCGGCGATTGCACCACGTTTACATCCGCCACTTGATCCAGGTACGTGGGCATTTTCAATCCAGCTCCACGCAACGGCATGGCCTTTAAATCCTGAATCGAGCGCACCTGATTTTCAGGATACTGCACGGTCACAAAATAATTGTTCCCGCTTTTCGGATCCACCCAATACCCGGGAGCAATCATGGCGTTGGAGGTTAAAGAAGTAATGAGATTGTCGATCACTTCCTTAGGGTTGAGTCCCAGTTCGCTGGCTCTCGCTCGATTCACGTTCACTTGCAGCGCGGGATAATCCATATCCTGCGGGATATAAACATCGGAAATTCCGGGAATTTGCTTAAACTGGCGCGCCAGATTTTGCGCGATGCTGTTGTCTGCATTGAGGTCTAATCCACTTACTTGCACGTCGATCGGAGCGGGCGCACCCTGATTGAGAACGGAGTCAACCAATCCGCCCGATTGAAAGTATGTCCGCAAGTCAGGAATCTCCGACCCAATGCGCGCGCGCACCCGGTCCATGTAAACGAAGCTGCTCTCCTTGTGTTCTTCCTTCAACCCTACTTGAATAAACGCCGTGTGCATTCCAGAATTCGGCGTGAATAAGGAAGAAAGGTCCGGCGTCAGGCCAATATTGGAAACAACTGTTTCCAACTCCGCTGGCGGAACAACTTGACGAACAATGTCTTCCACGCGCTTCATGTAATTGTCTGTGAGTTCAATTCGAGTTCCCGTGGGCGCCTTTAAATTGATGACAAATTGGCCGGCATCGGTTCGAGGAAAAAATGAAACGCCCATGAATGGATACAGCAAGAAACAAAGGCAAAAAAATATCAGGAAACCCACGACTACAGTCGCGGGACGATCCAGGGCACTCCTGACCCATTTTTCGTAATAATTGAGCATGACTTCGAATTTCGCGTTGAAGCCAGCATGGAATCGCGCTCCCATGGATTGCTTCTTCCCTTCGTGCGCCACACCATGGTCATGAATCGCTTTCAGATATTTCGCGCAGAAGAGGGGCACGACGGTTACAGCGTCAAAGTAAGAAGCAAAGAGCGCGAGCACCACGCCAAGCGCCAACGCCCCAAATAAATACGAACTCACGCCAAACAAAAACGTAACGGGGAAAAATACAACCACGGCGACCAGCATGATGGCCAGAACCGCCAGTGCGACTTCGTTGGCCCCTTTAACCGCCGCGACCGCAGGCTCTTCACCCATTTCCAGATGCCGGTAAATATTTTCGATAACGACGACGGAATCGTCGATCAGGCGCGAAAATGCCAGCGCCAGGCCGCTGAGGACCATCGCGTTAATCGATTTATTCGCGCTATTTAAAATGAAAAATGTAATAAACACGGAAATCGGAATGGATAAAAACACGGCGACCGTGGCACGAAAGCTTCCCAGGAAAAGCATGATCATCGCCCCGGTCAGCAGAATTCCGATTCCGCCTTCGCGCAACACCGTGGAAATTGCTTGCTTCACGAAGACGGATTGATCGAAGGTGACGAACGCTTTCAGTTGCGGAGGAATATCCCGCAAACTTTTAATGGCATTCCGAATTCCATCCACCACGGCGATTGTATTCGTGTCGCCTCCCTGCTTTTGGACAGCCACATACACCGATTTCTGGCCATCCACGCGAACCATGTTGTATTGCAGAGCGGAAGAGTCCACTGCTTTGCCAACATCGCCGATAAAAACCGATTTTTCTCCTTCCGTCTTCAGAGGCACTTCGTTCAGCGCCTTGGCATCGGAAACCTGCGCGTTGGTATAAATGTTGTAATCGATCGGACCAAGCCGCACATCGCCCGCGGGCAAAATCAGGTTGGATTGATTTGTTGCACGCACCACATCCATCGGACTCAGCTCGTGCGCCTGCAATTTGAGCGGGTCCACATACACCATAATTTGGCGGTACTTTCCGCCAAATGGCGGCGGAACAGTTGCTCCCGGAACGCCTGCAATCTGGTTGCGAATTTGAAATTGTAAATAATCGTGCAGCTGAGTTTCGTCCAGTCCTTCGCCCTTCACTGTCAGCAGGCAAACAGGCAGACTGGAAGCGTCAACTTTCAGCACAACAGGCGGTAGCGTTCCCTCGGGAAGCCTCCGCAAGTCCGCCATCGCCAGGTTGGATATGGATGTCACATCCGCATCTGCGTCCGTGCCCGGTTGGAAATAAATTTTGATCAGGCTTACGCCCGGCAGCGATCGAGATTCCATGTGATCGACGCCGCTGGCCAGCGTGAAGAATCGCTCAAATGTATCGGTAATATCGGCTTCGATCTGCTGTGGCGGCATCCCGCTATAAAACGTCGCCACCAGCACGACGGGAATATTAATCGGCGGAAACATATCCACCGGCATGCGGGCCACGCTGGTTAAACCAAGCACAACCACGAAAAGGCAAAAAACAATAATCAAGTAAGGATGTCGGACTGCAAATGATGGCATCTAGGTCTCCTATTGCATGCGCGACGGCTCGACCAATTTCGGCACGACAACTTCTCCGGGACGGTATTGTCCGGGGCTTCCAAAAATTACGGTCTCGTTTTCTTGCAGGCCGGATGTGACTTCCACATCGCTGGCCGATTGCAATCCAACAGTTACGTCGCGCCGTTCAATCTTGTTCCCCGGTCCCAGCGCAAGGACATTTCCCTTGCCTTCACTCCCCGCTTGAAACGCCTGCACCGGCACGGTCAAAACTTTGTCGGAAGAGTGAAGCGGAATTTTTACGGATGCATACATTCCCGGCACAACTTCGTACTTGGGATTGGGAACATCCACTTCCGTGTGCATGGTCCGCGTGTTCAAATCGATCTGGTCCGAGAAGCGGACAATTTTTCCTTCGAACATTTTATTCATTCCCGAAACATTGACCGCAACGGATTCCCCCACACGAATTCCGGAGACGGCACGTTCAGGCACCGGAATGACGAGCCGCAAAAGGCTGTTCTGAGAGATGCGGCAAAGTGCCGAGTCACCCTTGTTGGAGGTAGTACCCGCCGGAAGGAGCGCGCCCGTGTAGGCGTAAATCTGAGTGGTCACGCCATCGAATGGCGCCGTCATGCGCGCGTAATCGAACATGGCCTGATCCTTTCCGAGCGTCGCTTTGGAGACGAGCAATGCCTGCTCGGCTGCCTCCAGCGCTGCTTTCTGCGCGGAAACCTCTGCGCCGGCTTCCAGGTCTTTGCCCTTCGAAATGTCCACTTCCTCCTGCGCCACAAGTTCCGGACGTGATTTCTGCACATCGGCAATGCGCGTATAGGTAAGGTGCGCGACGTTATACGCCGACTCCGCCCGGTTCACATCTTCATGCGCATGCGCCAATTCCTGCTCACTGCGGTGGATAGACGCCTCGTCCTGCTGGATTTGCTGCTGCAGTTCCGGAATTTCCAGGACCGCCAGAATCTGCCCCTGCTTCACGTGTGTTCCGTAGTCCACATAAAGCTTCTTGATGTAGCCCGAAACTTTCGCGTACACGTCCACTTCCTGAAATGGCTGGAATTCCGATGCGATTTCCAGATTGTCCGCAATGTTTCCGCGCGTCACCTTTACGACGGCAGCCTCGGGAGCATTGGACACATCGTCAGCAGCGGCCTTGTGGCCTTCACCGCATCCGAGGAACGCAGCGAATAGGCTTAGGAACAATACAGTTTTCAGAAACCGATGAATCAGCCTCACGGAATGACCTCCGCAATCTCGAATCGTATTCTCAAACTTCAAGGTTCTTCCTTTTTGCTCTCAACTCATTCACCTTGGAACGTAGCTTTTCCACGCTGAAGTCGCCAGATTGAGACAGTCGAATAATTTCCTGTTCCTCATCCTTCATTCTTTTAGCGACTGCGGGAATATTTGGCGCGATCTGCAAGGGAACCGTCTGCACTCCGTGCCGGTCACCGTGGAGTAGGTCACCGGACCGCACTTCCATGCCAGCGATAATGACTGTGCTTCCATACTCCATGACGTGCGCAAAAGAATGAGAAACCGATACGTTGTGTGCGAACATTTGAAGGTTGAGCGCCAGTGCTGTCTCCAAATCGCGGACGGCGCCATTGGTCACAACGCCAACGCATCCCAGCACATGCAATATATTTGCGTGAATATCTCCGATAAACGCGCCAAGCCCCGGGTTTGTATCCAGATCCTCTAAAACAAGCACCCGGGGAGACGGAATGCTGGAAAAATAATCCAGCCAATCGAGACGGTAGAAATAGCTCTCCCCTTCCATGGGAGGTTCGGTCGTGCGAATACGCAACGTCGCGGCATGGCCAACCATGGGAGGCTCATCCTCGAAGAGGCAGTGAATGTGGGAATCCGAAAAACCTGTGTTGCGCAGGCGTACGCCAAACGTCTCAATCGCGTTTGCCACGCAGCAAGAATCCAACTGCCGCAACTCTTCGAGGACAGACGGCTCTAACCGATTTAAGGTCATCGCTTCTCCAGAATTGAAATCCACACGAAAACCAGCAGCTATCAGGAGTCATCTCCTGCAAGACTCCCATTCGTGAGAGCACCGCGAACGAGCCCAATACTGCTTGAAATGGAGCCTAAACAGCCCCCATCAAACTAGGTCCCGTACAGCACTGAATATGTGATGAGAGCTAGATAACTAATGTGTCCTACAGATTTTCAGGCAGTGGGTGGCGCACGCAGCTGATGACTGGAAAAATATAAATCTTCAGAGCGGTAGGCAGGATCTTCGGTGACGATGAAAATAACTGAAGTAATTTTCCGAACGGTTATTCTCGACAGCACAATGCACGGCTGCAAACCGTCACTGAACAAAAATTTGAAGGGAGCGGCAAATTTCGAAGAATGGCTTGCCGACATTTCCAGGGAAGGTCCGCCAACTGGACCGTTTTGAATCAGTATCGGAAGGAAACTCCACTGGACAATGCCCAAAACCAAAACGCCCATTACCAAAGTAAGGCATATTAAGTACCGACGATTTGGCGGGCAGTTTGGCTTCATAGATATCCTCCGCCTTAAGGGCAGAGGCATTCCACAAAATCGAGGCTAGCACCTTGCTGGAATTAGTGTCAAGATATGGATAATCAGCAGTGTGTTGCTATTCATAAATAGCAACAATTTGGAATAGTCGGGGAAAACAGACAGATATAATGTCGGCTGGCGTTTGATCTCTCAAGTTGAGGCGTGCTCGTGTTGACGCAGATTGCAAGCATAACCCGCAGCCTACTATTGATGTCGGTTGCTTTAGTACTATGCTGTATCGCTGCCTTCGGACAAATGAATACGGCGGAAATCGCCGGCATGGTGAAGGATCCTACGGGCGCGGTTATCGCCGGCGCCGCCGTGGAAGCCACCCACGTTGCCACGCAGCAAAAATTCACAGCTATAGCGAATGATTCTGGCCTCTTTTTGCTTCCACAGCTCCCCATTGGCGAATACACTCTGGCGGTTTCAGCCCCGGGATTCAAACTGGCTGTCCAGGAACACGTTGCGCTCCACGTCGGCGATCATATTCGCCAGAATTTTGAGATGGCTTTAGGGGAGACAAGCGAAACGGTGACGGTGGAAGGAGGCTCCTCCATACTTCAAGTGCAGTCCGCCGAAATTAAAGACGTCATTCATAATCAGCAAGTGGTGGACCTTCCATTGAAGGGGCGCGAATTTCTCGAACTGACCTTGCTTGGCGAGGGCGTCGTTAGCCCTCCAGGCGGAACGCGCGGAGATGCGCTGCAGCAGACTGGCAAGCTGATCAACGTGATGGGCAACCGCACCGGGCACAATCTCTTTCTCGTGGACGGCGTAAACGTTACCGATGAATATTTCAACAACGTCGTGCTGAGTCCCTCGACCGACGCCATCAGCGAATTCAACATGCTGAAAACGAATTACAACGCCGAGTTTGGCGGGAAATCCGGCGCTGTGGTGAACGTCATTACCAAATCCGGAAGCAATGCGTTCCATGGCAGCGTCTATGAATTCCTGCGCAATGATATTTTCGACGCTAGAAATTTTTTCGCAACTCCCAATGTAGCCACGCCGTTCCGTGAAAACCAATTCGGAGGAACCTTTGGCGGACCGATCTTGCGCGACAAGACATTTTTCTTTGTGAATTATGAAGGCCAGCGCACTCGCAATTCCCTTTCCGAGGCGTTCAACGTGCCAACCATTGCGGAACGCACGGGAAATTTGGCGGGCCTTGCCAAGCCATTCACTTCCTTCAAGGATCCTTTCACTGGAATTACATACTCAGGGTCGGATTTGAATAGCGATCCGAATTTCCACATGAGTTCAGCTGCGACTGCCCTGCTCAATCTTCTACCTCCTCCTACTCCCGGACAAACAGGGCCGAATAATCTACTCGCCGTCGGCCAGCAAAGCATCGACACCAATCAGTACAACGCGCGCGTGGATCACCAGTTTTCGATGAACGACTCCGCATTTATTCGCGCCTCCGTTTTCGATGCGAACCAATTTGATCCCTTTGGATCGAGCGTGTTGAATGAGGCGCTTCTGCCTGGCTTCGGACGCACGTTGAGGACACATTCCGTTAATTTATCCGCGGGCGAAACGCATACATTTAACGCCAATCTGCTGAATGAATTCCGCTTCGGCTGGTTGAGTGTTTCAGGCGGTCAGGGCGATCCAAATGCCGGAAATCCTTTCGCTTCCACATTCGGTTTGCTGGGAACCACGCAGGTTCCTTCGGACATGGGCTATCCGCAAGTGAATTTGAGTGGAGTATTTTCAACCATTGGAACGGCGGCTGGTTTTACAACTAGGGTGGATCGCAACTACGAATTTTATGACAACGTGTTGTGGCATCACGGCCAGCATACACTTCAGTTTGGCGCCTATTATTTTCACCTGGACTTCAATCCCAAATTTCCCAACAATGCCCGTGGAACTTACACGTTCAATGGCGCGGCTTCTGGAAATGCGTTTGCCGATTTCCTGTTTGGCGTGCCCAGCCAGGGCCAGGTTGGCATCGGCGAGGGCGCGGAAAGCGCGCACACGGATTGGGCTCATTTTTACATTCAGGATGGCTGGCAAATTGTCCCGAGCCTGAAATTTGATTTTGGTTTGCGGTATGAATACAACGCCAATCTTGTTGCGGGTGCGAACCAGACTTCCAACATCGATCTTACGGCGCCGGGCGGACCGGCATTTGTTGTGGCTGGCGATCCTTCTAATTTGACACCAGCGCAAAATGCTCTCGTAGCAATTGCCGGCACGATTCCGGTTGTAAGCGCTGCAACCGCCGGGTGGGATAGTAGCCTGCTGAGGCCACGACCCCTGAGATTTTCTCCGCGCTTTGGCCTTGCGTGGAGCATTCCTAACTCCGGGCAAACTGTTGTCCGGGCGGGTTACGGAATTTACACCAACCAGGCGGCCTACAGTGTTCTGCAAAATCTGGCGGAAAACATTCCATTTTTTCTGAACAAAACTGTGAACTATGCTCCCAACTCCGCAACTTGCGGTTCCTCACCCTGCACGATCAATAATATTCTCAGCTTCAATCCGAACGGAGCAATCGGCGCCAATAGCGTCAATCACGATTTTGCCGTCGAATACAATGAAGTATGGAATTTGTCGTTGCAGCATCCTTTGTCGTCGACCACCGCCGTCGAACTGGAATATGTCGGATCAAGAACAGTTCACGCGGACAGTTCGACGGCGGTCAATCTTCCCCAACCGGGATTGGGAAATGTCCAGTTGCGGCGTCCGTTTCCGAGCCTGAATGCGTTCACTACGATTCGCTGGGACGGCTGGGCGTCTTTCAATGACCTGACTTTCAAGATTACTCGCCGTTTTGCCAAAGGTCTTTCGTTCGATGGAAGCTATACGTGGTCTCATTCTATTGACGATGCTTCTGATGCGGGAACCACGAATGCGGAATTGAATCTTCCGCAAAATATCTACGCATTTAACCTTGCCGCTGAAAAAGCGAGCTCAAGTTTCGATCATCGGAACCGTGCAACCATCAACGTTATTTACGATCTTCCGTTCGCCAGCGGCTCCTCCGGCTGGCTGCACCGCGTTGTGGGCGGATGGCGAGCGAGCGGCAACTTCATCGCTCAGAGTGGCGCGCCTTTCACGATCAACCTGAGCGCGGCAAACGATCCGGCAAACATCGGCCTCGTGAATGGAAATAATCTTGAGCGCCCCAACGTCGCCGGCAATCCCAACAGCGGACCGAAAACTCCCGCGCAGTGGTTCAATACTTCCGCGTTCTCGTCCCCCGCCGCACTCACATTCGGCAACACGCCGCGCAACAACGTGGTCGGTCCCGGCCTCGTGGATCTGGACACATCCCTGCAAAAAGAAGAAGCGTTGCGCGAATCGATCAAAATGCAATTCCGCTTCGACGTTTTTAATGTGCTGAATCGCCCGAACTTCAACCTGCCCAATCGCATATTCGGCACGAGCACATTCGGTTCCATCTCCAACGCACAAGATCCGCGCGAACTTCAATTCGCGCTAAAGCTGATTTTCTAATCGCATCTCAATTCTAATGTGGGAATGTAAACTACGTAGGTGCCTGCTGTAGCCCGCCTCTTCAGAGGCGGGGGTTTAGTTGCAAATGATGCGAAGACCGTTCTGTAATCGTAAAAGCGCCCTGGACGGAAGCTTGAATTCGAGCCATGAGTGTGGAGCTTGGATACTGATGCATTCTAAGCGGCGTCGCTCCGCGCAGCCGTCCGTATAACGCGAGGAACGATCATGCGTGTCCCCGGCGCAAGAATATGCACGGAGCCCTGAAAAACAAATTCCAGGAACCGCCGGGCTGCGGACACCTTGGAATCGATTGCATCGCGATTCTGAAAACCTTCCGCACGAATAACGAGGTAACCCGGGCCATTCTCAACATGCAGCCGGCGAATTGTTTTGTAGCGCCTGGCATGGAACGCATTGGCCATGCGCAAAATAGCGGCGAGCCGGATAAGAGATTGCCGCAGCGGCAATTCGTAGCCCCTGAGCTTCGCGTGATCCGGATAAGGCAGAGCGCGCCGGTGAAACCGCGCTACGAGCGCTACGAATTCAAGATCGGTTTTCGACCAGCCGGGAGGCGGCGAAATCTTGCGAATCATCCGGTAGGACTCTTTGTGGTACGCCTTGCTCTTTCTGAATTTCCCGGTTTCCTGCAGCAGCGCGGCCGCTTGCAGAATGAATCGCTCTTCGATCTGCGGATGCTTTCCCATCAGGCCGCAATTCGCCAGGCCATCATAAATCTGCAAAGACAATCGAGCCATGCGCCGCACGCGCGGAAAATCAGGCGTCACAAAGGAAGCCCATTCGCCAAGCCGGGCGAGACCGATAGCGCGCAAATCCTTTTCCGCAGGCAATCCCTCGCGCCAAATTCGCAGGAGAGAAGATTTTGCTGAGATCTTCTCCCGATACTGCTGGAGACGCGACCCCCGTTCCTGTTCCACTTTTTCGCGCCACGCGGTAAAAACGGACTCCTCCACCAAACCTCGATGTTTCACGAGCATCTGGTCAAGAACCGTAAGATCGTGAATTTCTCCCAACAAATCCTGCACAATTTTCAGATCGGGAGCCCATCCTGCGTACATCGACGGCAAAAAATTCTCTGCCGCATAGCGAAACTTTTTTAAGCCTACGCGAAGACGGTGATACGCAATAAGGCTCCGGCTGCGCTGCGCGCTGCGATTCAGATCGCGAAGGTTTTCCCAGATTTCCAGTAGGCCCGATTCGCAGGCGGGCCGGTTCGATACCACGTGATGGTGATGCTTTGCGCATTCCCTGCGGAAGGACCTCCATTGCTTGCGATCGAATTCACGAATGGCCGCGCGCGCATCGCTCTTGTCCTGATCCTGTTTCTTTTTCAACACATCGAGAAATGCCTCGGTTGAAGCCTCACCCTTTTCGCCAAGCTTCTCGATCCATTTCATGAGCACTTGAGTATCGCGCAGCGTGCCAATACGCTGAAATGTCTGGCGGCCCAGTTTCCGCATGGCTTTCCAGTCGCATCCCGGATCCAAATCCTCCATAATTTCGGCAATCAGGATGCATCGACGCAAGGAAGTCCGCAGGCCGTGAATTGCGTCTGAATGAAGAGATCCGCCCGCTTTGGAATGCTCCTCCAGTACGCGGTCCATCCAATAGGGGAGGCCGAATTTATTTTCGGTCTTGGGGTTTGACTGAGCCAAAGGGGTATCCTACACCCTCCCTAGAATTAGGCAGGGCCTACTATCTTAACGGTCGGAAGCGAGAAAACACAAATTCATAAACCTGCGTGCGCTCCCTTCCCCATGCCTTGACCCAAAATTGGTACTTTCCGGCAGGCGACAAAAGCCTTCTATTCTGGAGCCACAGATGTGCTTTGTTTCACAACAGGCCTGGCGGCGGGAGCTGCATGGGCGGGCTTTGTAAAGTGGCTATACACACGCCATCCAAGGAGAATCCCCATCACCGCGGCATATTCCAGAGGCAAATGAATGTCTGATTTTACGAGCCAGTAAAAGTGAATCACTCCAGCGATGGCAGTTATGTAAATCGCGCGGTGCAGGATCGTCCACTTGCGATTGCCCATCCTCCGAATCATTCCTGCTGTTGAAGTGACCGCCAGCGGAATCATCAGGACAAAGCCCAAAAATCCCACGGTGATGTAGCGCCTCTTCATCACGTCCGCCCAAATCCCATGAAGGTCAAAAACCTGATCGAAGGTTAGATAGATGCTAAAATGGCAGCAACCATAAAAAAACGCAAAAAGACCAAGCATTCTGCGGAATCGGATGAGCTGGGGCTGGTTGAGAAGTTTGCGCAGTGGCGTAATGGCCAAAGTGAGGGCAACAAATCGCAGCGTCCAGTCTCCCGTGGCATGCTCAAGAAATTGAGTGGGATTCGAACTCAAATTGCCAGTAAATGCTTCCCAGCCAAGAATGCCCAGCGGAACGAGGCAAATCAGGAACACTACGGCCTTTGTCCATTTACTTTTCAGAATAGAATTCATCTTGATTTTCCGTTCAGTAATTTTTCTTCAGGTCCATGCCGTTGTAAAGGCTCGCCACTTGATCACCGTATCCATTAAACATTTGCGTGGGTGTGTTTTTGAAGAAGCCCGGCAACCGCACTTCCTTCGCCTGACTCCATCGCGGATGATCCACTTTCGGATTCACGTTTGAATAAAAGCCATATTCATGCGCATTCGTGATGTTCCAGGTGGTGGGCGGCTGATCTTTAACGAATTTGATCTTGACCAGCGACTTTGCGCTCTTAAACCCGTATTTCCATGGGATCACCATGCGCACGGGCGCTCCATCTTGATTCGGGAGAGTCTCGCCGTACATGCCCATGCAAAGCAGCGTGAGCGGATGCATCGCTTCGTCCATCCTCAAACCTTCCACGTAGGGCAGTTCGATTCCAGCGCGCCCCCACAGCGGCATCTGCCTCTTGTCAAAATAACTTTCGAACGCCACAAAGCGTGCATCGGGCTTGGGTTCGACCAGCTTCGCAATCGTGCTGAAGGAATAGCCAATCCAAGGCACAACGATGGACCAGGCTTCCACGCAACGGTGCCGGTAAATGCGCTCCTCGAGGGGCGCAAGCTGCATGATTTCTTCCATGGAAAACTTGCGCGGCTTGGCCACTTCTCCTTCCACCGAGACTGTCCAGGGAGACGTCACAAATTTCTGGGCATTCTTCGCCGGGTCTGCCTTGTCCGTGCCAAATTCGTAGTAATTGTTGTAGGTCGTCACCACTTGCTCGGGGCTGATCTTTTCCGTAGTGCTGAACGGGCTGGAAGCCAGCGGGCCAAGCTTCGTGGAAGCGTAAGCGCGCGCAGTCGGATTGAGCATGTCCAGCAAGCCTTTTCCAGCCAGAGCCAGCCCCCCCGCCAACCCCATTCCATACAGGAATTTGCGGCGATTCACATAAATATCGCGCGGGGTGATATCCGAATATTTTAATTCAGGAGATTGTTTT
This sequence comes from uncultured Acidobacteriota bacterium, assembly GCA_963786215.1. Lineage (GTDB taxonomy): Bacteria > Acidobacteriota > Terriglobia > Acidiferrales > UBA7541 > Palsa-360. The sequence continues at coordinate 177,361 of CAWAYK010000013.1, read as the reverse complement.
AACAGCATAGAAAGCCTCCAGTGCGGCCACGTCTTCTACCTTTCACTATATATTACTACTATACGGGGAAAAGGTTACGGTGGATGAAGCAGGTTTTTCAGGCTGTATTCTAAAACCACTCCACTTGGTTTATATGGCTTGGTTAATGCGAAAATCGAGGCAAATCGTATAAGCGAAGCGGCGTGAAACGAGCGATTCGCGAGAAGTCCTTGTCCAGAGTGAAAAGCAATGCATTGTGTTCGAGCGCGATCGCTGCGATCACAGTATCGATCGTGGTCAGGGAGACACCCCTGGACCGCGCCAATCTCGAAATACGAGCCGCCTCGGAATAAGTGGAGAATCCCACCGGTTCCAGCATTTCCCACAAGGAAAGATAGCGTTCAATTCGTTGAGGATCACGTCTGAGCCCTTGCAGGATTTCAGAGACAATCATGCCGGTCAGAACAAAAGGTTCCGCTTCTTCGATCATCCGGCGCAACTCATTCCCGGCGCGCCCCGGAGATGAACTGAAGAAATCAATCCAGACCGAAGTATCGATTAGGATCAATTCGGATCAGGCGCGATTTCGCCGCATTCGCGCCAAATCTCCCTTCCAAATTCCGGTCCCATAGTAATTCAGAATGCCTTTGCGGCTTTCCGAATCGACCAGTAGCTTCAGAGCTTTCCCAACAATCTCCCGCTTTGTTTTCAATCGTGTAAGCTTGCGCGCTTTGCGCACTAGTTTGTCATCCAACACAATGTTTGTCCGACCCATACTCAAATCATACACCAATATTTACAAAATATGTGTATAGCATTTAGCGGTAGTGCTTGATGGATATAACCACCCTGATCACTGATTCGGAGGAGCTTTATTTCAGGCGGAAAGTTCGCTCAACAACGATTTGCGTAGCCGTTCCTGATGCTCGGGCGAAAGTTTCCCGCTAGCGGCGGTGAGATAAAAAACGTCGATCGCCGTCTGCCCTTCGGTATCGATCAGCGCGATATCGATATTGCATTCCTGCTGGGCAAAAACCGAACTGATCTTGTACAAAAGTCCCGGCTGGTCCTGCGTGACAATTTCAATCAGCGTACTGTGCGCGGAGCATTCGTTGTCAAATTGAATCTGGGGCGGCTCAATTTCTTTTGCGGGCTGATCTTTTTCCATTTCCAGGCGCTCGCGAAGCATGCGCTTAAGATCACGTTTTCCGACCAGTACTTCGTGAACCGTCGTCTTGAATCGTTCCCAGGCGGGAAGATTCATCTCCAGCGCGCGATACCGGTCCGTGAACGAAAACATGTCTACTACCGTGCCGCTAGCGTTGGAGAACGCGCCCGCTTTACCGATGTTCATTCCGCATGCGGCCAGTGCTCCCGCAACGGTCGAAAAAAGGCGCGGCCGGTCCTTGGTCACTACGGTTAACTCGTACCAGTGACGTGTACGTTTCAGGGCTAACTGGACAGGGTCCTGAGCCAGGCGCCCAGCCATTTCAAAGTGCCGCAAGATTTCGTCCACAGGATGCGTGCGAAGGTATCGCCGGGGCAAACCTTCCAAAAATGTTTGCAGCCTCTGCCCCGCGGCCGCGGCGAGAGAACGAAGATGGTTCAGGACTTCATCATTTGCGTCCCCATGGACGCGCTCATCCACGCTGCGATTGAAATAATTAGCTGTGCCAATATAAAGCTGCCAGAGATCTTCCGCTTTCCAGGGAGTCAGCGCTTCCGGATTCACCGCTTTAATATCCGCATACGTGAAAAGACACAGCATTTTGAGAAGTTCCGGGCTGCCAATACTTTCCGCAAACTGAGCGATGGTGCGCGGGTCGAAAATATCCCTGCGCAAGCCCGCGCCCAAATCCTGATGATGCTGAATCAAGAACAGAACCGTTTTTCGATCGGGTTCGGAAAGTCCCATTCGCTCGACGCACTTCCCTGCAATTTCCAGGCTCGCCGGAATATGGTCTTTCACCAGAGTTGTTTTTCCCGTGTCGTGCAGCAAGATGGCCAGGTTGAGCAACTCGGGCTGGTCGAGTTCGCCCAGAATTCCCGCGTATCTTTCATCCCATTTAAATTTCGATCCCCGCAGGCTGTGCAGATTTTCAATCGCCTGAAGCGTGTGTTCATCCACCGTAAATCGATGAGAGACATCGCGCACCGCAAGCGCGTCGATTCCCTGAAATTCCGGCAAAAAAAGAGTCAACAAATGAAGGGAGTGCATTGCGCGCAGCGCTTCCGCCGCATGCACTTCCGGCAAAACGTCCTCCAGAAAAAGCCAAAAATCGGCGCCACTGGGCAAATGCGCTTCGAGATGAGGCATCGCTAACTCGATCTGGTGTTCTGCCGTGGGGCTGAGCTTGAATCCCTGCCGCGCAATCAGAAGGAATGTGCGAAAAAACAGCGTAGGACTAAGCAAATTTTCAGGCCTCTGAAAAAAGATCAATCCGTCGATTACCGAAAAATCGCCATCCGAGAAACCCGTCCTCCAGGTTTCCAGTTGTCTGTAGAAAAGGGACTGGGCCGCCGGCATTTCTTCCAAAAGTTGACCGGAAATATGGTCAACGGCACGCGCGTGGCTGTAATAAACACGCATCCAATCCGCCACATGATTGATTTCTTTGTCGTGTGTGCCTATTTTCCGAGCCGCTGCTTCATCCTGCAACTCCCAGCTCAAAACATTGTGGTCTCGTTTATTCCGAAAATGCAGAAAGCAGCGCACTGCGGCAAAAAATTCGAGCGCGGAACTCATTGTAGTTGCGTTCGAGGGCAAAAAATATGTCTGCAGGTCAGGCCACGCGTGATGTTTTTCCATTGCGGAAATTGCGGCCAGCCAGCATCCTGTCACGTAATCCTGAAAACCGCCCGGACCATCCTTCACGTTCGGCTCGAGATGGAAAACCGTGTTCGCAAACTTGCGAAGATTATTGCGCGTCATTTCCGCAAGGCGCTCTACCAGCGAATGAGATTCGCGAATCGTGACTTCAGGAATCAACCGGTTTCGCAATTCGGCAAAAACTTCCTCGTCGCCCGCGAGAAACCGGATATCAAGGAGGGAAAGTATAATTTCCGGATGATCGGGATCAAATTGCAGAATCTGGGAGGCAACGCCAAATGTCTTACTGCATTTCAATCCAATTTCATTGAAAGCTGAAGAAATTCGCTGGACCGGCTCCTCGAATTTCTTTGCCGCTTCTTCATCGGCGGCCAGAAACACAATGTCGATATCCGAAAAAGGAAATAGAGTTTGCCGCCCAAAATCGCCTATGGCGGCAAACACGATTTGGGAGGGAGCTATTCCGGCGGCGGCCACATAATGCGCCCAAAGACGATGCGCTATGGAATCGACGAGCACCGATTTTTCGCGGAAATATTTTAGACCGTCGCTGGTGGTTGAAAAATCCTGCTGAAGCCGTGACGATTCCACTTCGTAATGGGTACGCAATTCGTTATGTAGTGTGGGAGTAGTGGACATGCCTGCTTTTCTGATTTCTCACGAGTACCGCGCTCGATAGAATGGCATGCCGCCCGCCGAAAAACCAGTAGCTACATGGAAGTTTCCCCGTCATATCCTTCCTCTCCATGTTGCGAGAGGTCGAGCCCCTGAGTTTCATGTTCCGGAGAAACCCGCAGCCCTATGACTTTATCCACAAAAACCAGAATCGCCAGCGTCCCGACAATTCCCAGCACCCATGCAATCCCTACGCCGACGAGCTGATTCAGAAGTTGGTGAGCATTCCCCTCAATCAGACCAGCAGCCATTACGTTTCCATTAACATCCTTCAGGATGGGATTGACCGCGCTGACCAGCATCCACGCATTGTCCGCCGAGCCTTTTGCATCGGCGATTTTACGTTCCAAATCAGCGATTCGCTGCGCATCCGTATGAATATCCGGCGCGACAATAACCAAAGTGGCTTGACCGACAGGCAGCGAAATTGTCGGAGTGATTATGGGCAATACAAATAGGCCCATAGCGACGCCAAGGAGAAAAAAACTTTTTTAGTGTTTTCATAAATTATGGTGGAACAATAGCAAATTTGCGATTGCAATGCTACATCCCATAAGCCATTTACACGATTGCCTTTATATAAAATTTATCTGTGACAAATATCAACAATCAGCCCTCATTTTCCCCTTTGAAAAAATTGCAAATATGCGTCGTATTCCTGATACCACCCATAAATTCTTTCGTGCATGCAATAAGGATAAGTATTGATACAGTAGGCCGATGCTTTCAGTGCAGTCAAGAATGCCCCTCGATGGGCTCTTCGGGAATTACCAGCTAGGGACCTATTACGATGAGATGTTTTCCGCTCCGGGAGTACCTCGTCCGCATTACGCAAAAATATTTGCAAAACTCGCCGCAATGATGACTGCCCAGTTTGAAGAGCGCCGCCAACATGCGGACCTCGCTTTTCTTCTGCAGGGCATCACGTTCACGGTGTACAGCGATGGGCGAGGAACAGAGAGACTTTTTCCCTTTGACCTGATTCCGCGCATCATTCCAAATTCCGAATGGCAGCGCGTGGAGCGCGGCCTCGCGCAGCGCGTGATCGCTCTCAATTTATTTTTGCAGGACGTATACGGCAAGCAGCGCATTTTTGCCGACCGCCAAATCCCGCGCTCCCTCGTTTATTCCTGCAAACATTTCCTGCGCGACGTCATTGGAATTGAAGTGCCGCGCGGGATTCACACGCATATCTGCGGCATTGATCTCATCCGCGATTCAAAAACGGGCGAATATTGCGTGCTGGAAGATAATGTGCGCACGCCCAGCGGCATTTCCTACGTTCTGGAAAATCGCCTGGTTATGATGCGAACTTTCCCTGACGCCTTTCAGGAATATGAGGTGCTCCCAGTCAATCACTATCCCGCGGAATTGGCGCGCATCCTTCGCAGCCTTTCCCCGAGAGGTGGCAGCGATGCGCAGATCGCCCTGCTCACTCCCGGCATCTACAACAGCGCGTATTTTGAACACAGCTTCCTGGCCCAGCAAATGGGCGTTGAACTCGTCGAGGGCCGCGACCTGATCGTAGACGGCGGCGTGGTCTACATGAAAACCATTCGCGGTTTGCAGCGCGTCGACGTCATCTACCGCCGCGTGGACGATGAATTTTTGGATTCGCTCACCTTTCGCCCCGATTCCGTGCTTGGCGTACCCGGCCTGATGGGAGCGTACCGCGCTGGAAACGTGGCGTTGGCAAACGCCGTGGGCAACGGAGTCGCCGACGACAAAGCCATCTACGCCTACGTGCCCGCTTTCATTAAATATTATCTCGGTGAAGACCCAATTTTAAGAAGTGTGGACACCTACCTTTGCTCCCGGAAAGAAGACCTCGCCTACGTTCTGGAGCATCTGTCCGAACTTGTGGTGAAAGCGGTGGGCGAATCCGGCGGCTACGGCATGCTGATGGGCCCGTCTGCGGATAACAAACGCATTGAAGATTTCAGACAACGCATTTTGGCGGACCCGCGAAATTATATTGCACAACATGTTCTTCCCCTCTCGAGAGTGCCTTCTTACGATGCCAACTTCGGAGAGATTGCCGGGCGCCACGTTGATCTTCGGCCCTACTGTTTGTATGACGGCGAGAAAGTCACGATCGTGCCCGGCGGCCTCACTCGCGTAGCGCTTCAAAAAGGCTCATTGGTTGTGAATTCATCCCAAGGTGGCGGTAGTAAAGACACCTGGGTTTTGTTTGGGGAGGACTGAGATGTTGTCGCGAATCGCCGAGTCTTTGTTTTGGCTGGCTCGGTATATCGAGCGGGCGGAGTACACTGCTCGAATTCTCGACGTCAATTTTCATACCGTTCTCGAACAATCGAAGGACAAATACCGGCTGCACTGGGATCCGCTGATCGTCATGGCTGGCGAGGAAGAGCGATTCCGCAAGTTGTATGGAGAAGCTGACGCTCGTGCCGTCTTCCAATTCCTTGCGTTTCGCCAGGACAATCCCAGCTCCATCGTGCAATGCATCACCAAGGCCCGCGAAAACGCGCGCTCCATTCGCGATTTTATTTCGCGTGAAATGTGGGAAGACATCAACAGCCTGTATTTCACCGTGAATCGCTTCCATCCAGATGAAGAAATCGCCGCGGGCCCGCACCGTTTTTGTGATGCCATCCGCTTCGGTAGCCACCGCTTTCATGGCGTTACGGACGCGACCTTGCCGCACGACGAAGGCTGGGAATTTCTGCGCATCGGCTGGTTCATCGAGCGCGCGGAAATGACTGCGCGACTGGTTGACGTGCAATACCACGTCTTGTACGACGCCCCTGCCGAAATCGGCGGGGGAGACAATCACCAGTGGATGGCTGTGCTGAAATCCGTGGGAGCGTACGAGGCTTACCACCGCAAATATCATTCCTTAATCGAGCCCGAAAAAGTTGCCGAAATGTTGATCCTGCATCCGCTGCACCCTCGCTCCATCCGCTTCAGCATTACGGAAGTGCAATCCGGATTGCGTGCTATCAGCGGCACCAGTTCGGGCTCTTATGCAAACGAAGCCGAACGGTTGGTGGGAAAAGTTCTGGAAAGACTGCGTTATGACAGGATTATGGAAATTTTCCATTTGGGTTTGCATTCCTACCTGAGTGAAATGTTGCGGATGTGCGGACAAATCGGTGAAGACATCGCTCGCAACTATTTCTATTACGTGGTGGTCGAATGAATCGATATCATCTGGTACACGCAACGGATTTTCGATACGACGGGCCAGTCTCCGAAAGTTATAACGAGGTTCGGCTCCGTCCCATCCACGATGAAATGCAGAGCTGCCTTTCCTTCCGCCTGGTTACGAATCCTGTTTCCCGCGGCACTTCCTACCGCGATTCGTTCGGCAATTGGGTGCACCAATTTAATATTCTCCCCGAGCACCATCACTTGAGGGTAGAAGCCGAATCGGTTGTTCTTGCGCACGAAGCGGCCGTCTTTCCCACAGCTGGAATAAAACTTTGCGATCTGGAAGATCGCCGCGACGAACTCGAAGAAGAATTTCTAGACTTCCTCACTCCTTCGAGCTATGTCCCACACGTTCCTCAATTGGATGAATTAATAGCCGCCGCCTGCGGCAGTTCTGATGGGACAGCATCTGGATTCGTTCAAGCCGCGTCCTTGATGATTCACGAAAAATTTAGTTATGTAAAAGGCGCGACCCACGTGAACTCTTCCATCCTGGACTCTCTCGCCCTGGGAGCAGGCGTGTGCCAGGATTTCGCGCATTTGCTTCTCGGAGTCGTCCGCAAGAAAGGTCTGCCCGCGCGTTACGTCTCCGGGTACCTGGTTCCGGAAAGCGCCGCGTCGCCAAACGCTAAACTGCAAGAGGTCATTGGAGGATCGGCTTCGCATGCATGGGCTGAAGTTTACCTGCCGGACATAGGATGGGTGGGCCTGGATCCTACACTGGGAAAACCCTTGGGATTACAGCACGTGCGCATCGCTTACGGGCGCGATTATGGCGACGTTGCTCCTGTACGAGGGGTTTACAAGGGCCATGCGGGGCAGAGACTTTCAGTTGACGTGAGCTTGAGGCCGTCCGTCGATGACGACGGCAACGAACAGCTCAGCGAAAATAAGATCGTAGCACCAGAAGAACCCCCCGCCGTGGAACGGGCACAACAACCCGCTCAGCAGCAGCAATGATTGCTGGCGGAATTACCAGTGCTAAGCTACCTTTTTCTTTTTCTTAGTTGTAGTTCGGGAGCGCTTGGAGGGATGATGCTTTGTCCCATTATGATTCATACTGACCAGGGACATAATCCGTCGTAATTCCCGCTCCAGGGACATTTCGATCTCATCCGACTGACGCTCACCCCTTGCCACTCGGCTCACGTAAGAGGGATCTACTTTCAATTGTTTCGCCACGCGTCCATAGAGGCCGCGAATGAGCGACGCCAGATTTGTGGGTGCAGGTTTTAGAAAAATTTTTGCGTGGGCCATGAGGCTCCTCGAAACCTAACGAAAGGTCAGGCCGGATAAACCAGCTTGGTATAACAGATATGTTAACTCACTTACCCCCGGTATGCAACATATGCGTATAACATTCAGGAGCCTCGCAATTCAAGAGGCCTAAACGTACTATTGTACCTTATTTCCTCGTAATTTTCAGGGAATTAAAAGTAATTTCCCGGTCGTCTTCCGGCCTTCCAGATCGCGATGCGCTTGCTGCGCATCCTTAAGTGGATAAACGTGTTCGATACGCAGCTTGAGCTTGCCAGAAACGATCATATTCAAAACATCCGTCGCGCGCTGCTGCAACTCCTCATGGCTCGCAATATGATGTAACAAAGTTGGACGAGTCACGAATAGCGACCCTTTTGCCGCAAGCTTGCCCAAATCGAATGGCGGAACAGGTCCACTGGAAGCGCCAAACAGCGCCAGATAACCCCGAGTGCGAAGGCAATTGAGATCCTGGTCAAACGTAGTTTTGCCCACGCCGTCATAGATAACATGGACTCCCTTTCCGTCCGTCAGGCGCTTCGTCTCCGCATCAAATTCCTGTTTGGTATAAAAAATGATTTCATCCGCGCCTGCTTCCCGCGCAAGTTTTGCTTTTTCCTCCGTGCTAACCGTGGCGATCACTCGCGCGCCAATATTCTTGGCCATCTGCACCAGAATCAATCCAACACCACCCGCGGCAGCATGGATTAAAACTGTCTCACCCTTCTTCAGCCGATACGTGCTGTTAACCAGGTAGTGCGCGGTCATCCCTTGCAGCATCGAGGCGGCAGCCTGATGGTCTGTGACGCCCGCAGGCACTCGAACCAACCGATCCGCGGGCACGGCTCCATATTCCGCATACGCCCCGCTAATCCCCGTGTAGGCCACACGATCGCCCACTTTAAAATCCTTCACGTCGCTTCCCACTTCGCTCACCACTCCGGCAGCTTCCTGCCCAATAATGAAAGGTGGAGTTACGGGGTAGCGTCCTTCGCGGAAATAGACGTCAATGAAATTCACCCCCGCCGCGGCAATCTTGACGATCACTTCGTTCGGCTTGGGCTTCGGTGTCGGGATGTCAACCAGCGCCAGGACTTCAACTCCGCCGGTTTGCGGAACTTGAATTGCTTTCATCTAGGCTCCTCGTGCGTTTGTCGTCGGTATGATCAGGCGCGATTTAGCAGGCAGTATTCTATGTCAGGGCGTGGGAAAATGATATTCGGGGATGAATTGAATCATGAGAAATTACGAAATCGGGCCACGTCGATCCCGAATGTCCACCAGGTGCTGACGCAGCGCACCAATGATTTCCGCACGCTTCCCGTTATCGATACTTTTCCGAAGCTCTTCGAGAGCGATGTGGACTACGTCGTGATGATGAAGCTCTTCCGGCGCAACTTCGCTGCTGAGTTCCAGCCATATCCCATGCAGCAAATCAATTTCCTTGGATGTCAATCGCGGCGCATGCGGACCAAGATAAAATACATGCTCCTGCCCATCCGGCGAATAAATTTCCAGCGTCAGATTGGGCCTGGGTTCCGGCAAAGCTTCCCATGCCAGTCCCGCCATGCGGGCTTCGTCAGCCATGGCCCTCCAGGATGACATTCCCAAAGCAATCGTCGACGATTGCAGGCTTTGTGCGGCACGCAGAATTCCGTCCCATTTGGCGTTTGCCGGAGCTACCGCCAGATGAATCGACTTCCCTCTTTTTTCCGCCAGTGACAACGCGCGCGTAAATAATTCCTGCTCGTTGATGCTGAACAGATCCTCAGCCTCGAGTTCATTTTCCCCTGAACCCGCCCTGCCCATGACTCGCAAATGGAGAACGACCACATCCTGCAAGCGAGGATTGATCCGGTCCAGCACAGCGCCAAGATTGTAAAGAGTATTCGAGTTGCGGATCATCACCAGCTCATTGCCAGGACGCACTCCCAGGGCTGCGGGAGTCAATTCTCCGTCCGACTCGAGGTTAAACTGGTCCAACTCCTGGTGTTTCGCGCCATGCTTGAGCGTGATCTTTTCGGAAATTTCGAAGATCGTGAAGAAAATCAGCGTGAATACTACTCCCGAAATCGTCGCCACTTGCTTGGTAAAGAGATTCATGATGCTGAGAGAGAAGAGCACCAGGGTAATCAACCCCAGCCCCACAGGAATTTCCGTATGGCCGATTGTGAAATTCAACGGCACGCGGAAATCTCTCTTCCCTGGCTGCTTATAGCGAAGCACCAAAACTGCGAGCCCTTTCATCGAAAAGCTCCACATCACTCCAAACGCGTAGGCCTCGCCCAGTACGAAGATGTCTCCACGGCTGAGCATGATCGTAAGGAGTTGCATCGCCACAACCAGGTTGAGCATCCGGTAGGAAGTTCCGAAGCGGGGATGCGGGTGGCGGAACCAGTGCGGAAGAATGCCGTCTTCCGAGACGCGATTTAAAACTCCATTCGACCCCACGATGGCCGTATTCACGGCTCCTGCGAGCATCAAAACGCCGACGATTACTACAAATCCCTCGAAAGCCAACTTGAGGTTATATGGCCCAACAAAATTCAATGCCAGCCCGCTGATCAGGTTCCCGAAAAACTGCGGCCGGACCGCATCAGGAATAATCATGGAAGCGAAAAACGAAACACCTGCGGTGAAAATCAAACTGTAGACGAAAATTACCAGCCCGGCCTTCTCAAGGTTGGGCAGTTTGGGATGCTCAACTTCACGGTAAACCTGAGCTAGTGTTTCCTCGCCGCTCATGGCCAGAACAGAATGTCCGAGGCCAATAAGGATACCTATGACCGCGATCGTGTGCGGCAACGTGCTCAAACGAAGCCAACCCAATGCCTCCGGGGCAAACGTCATCGTGGCTTTTGACGGGAATGGAGGTAGGTGCGCGCCGCGCATAATCACGGTCAAAATGCACCAGCCGATCATGACCACCACCATTACGGTGGTCACATACATGATCCGCAGCGCCTTTCCGCTGGACTCAGGAATTCCCTTAATATTTTCCCACCAGAAATATACTGTTACGACGATTGCGAAAATTGCCGAAGTCGAATTAATAGGAAGAACCAGATTGAAGTGAAAACGCACGAACAACTCGTTCAAAAAACCCGTCAGGTACTGCCCCGCGGAAACTCCGCTGATCGGCCCCGTCAAAATATAATCGAACATCAAGGCAGACACGGAGAACTTCGCAAGCGTGCTGCCCATCGCCTCTTTCACAACCCGATAAACTCCGCCGCGCACGAACATGCTGCAGCTCTCGATGTACATCGAGCGCACGGCATACGCGAACAGCATGATGGCCAAAATAAACCAGGGAGCGGCCTTCCCGATCGCCTGTTCAGCGATTGCGCCGGCATAAAACGCAGACGATCCCAGGTCATTCAATACAATCGCAGCCGCTCTCCAAAACGAAATAAAGGAAAGCATGGCTGTCGTTGCAATCACGACTCTGGGTAACCCGGTCTTCGGGTCCGTGTTAGTTATTTGAGGCGCTTGGTTTGTTGGCATGTCTATCTTGTTTAAGAACCTTGGCTGCACACAACGTGCGCGGGCGCTTTCTCCTTTGAAAAAACTAGTCGGTTCAGCCCGACTTCGGCAAAGAAACCGGCGGGAGTGCCACACGCATCTTGGCGCGGAACAGTGCGGATTCTTCCTGGCATTCTTTCATTATGCTTATCGGCCAATTCGGAACCTCTCAATAGAATTGGCGGCCTAAATAAATACATTAAATTTCATAAGGAACTCATAAAGATGCGTCTGTTTTTAATCATCGATTGACGCTTTAGGGGCCACCGAACATGCAACCAATTGATTATAATGCAGTTGCATTTATTGGCCAGTTTCCCCAAAGCCGCATTTATGTACCTTGAATCGGCTCGCAGACAGCGAGAGAAGCCTCAGTATTAGTCCCTATTTACATATCGGGACATAACGGCTATATATACAAATGGTTCTAAATTAATATTTTGAAATCGCCTCCAACGCTGTCTGATTTCATGAATGTGGAAAAAAGGAACCGCGAAGTGAAATTAAATGAATTACAGTTTGGAAGGATTTAGAATCAATTGTTCGTCATCATTTAAATTAATTTTTTGGGAAATCGCTTATTTCAATGAATATTCTCTTCTCTATTATATCGGTCGCGATTGTGTTCGCTTCGGGTTACACGGCACTTCGAATTCGGCGTCAAAAAAAAGATAGGCTTCAAAACAACATACACCACGGATTTCGCCCCCGGATTGGTTTTTCGCGCCTTGATGGCATGGAATCACTTTCCCTTCTGCTTGAGAACGGCTTTCACAAACACGTTTGGGCCGAAGAGATAGAAATTTTTCTTACCGATCTCGTGGCGAATAACCAAACCGCTGATCCGACTCTGCGTGGAACAAAAACAATTCGGCAGATGGTTGCCCCCGGAGACACGCTTCCTATCAGCCTGGCAGAAGTGATTTACAAAGCCGCTGGCGAACCACAACGGAAACACTCCAGCCTGCTTTTTTCGATACTACGCTATCGGGTGGGTGAAGAGTGTTTTGAAAAAGAATTGGAAGCTTGCAGGATTCAAATGCTGGGGCTCACACTGTCCGATGTCCGGCGAGAGCGCAAGCCTTCTCAAAAACTGCCGATCCCGGAAAAACCAAAAGAAGTCGCCACGATCGAGACAAAATAGAATAACACCAGAACATTGAAACCTTTGGAAGTGCAGCAATTTGATTTTTGCAGTGCTGCGCCAAAAAAGCTGCCCGAATAGACGGGCGCCTCTACGAAACCAACAGCAGTGCACTGCGGTTTTGTAGCGGCCTCGCCGTCCCGCGATCTTCGGGATGGAGAGGGCGACTTTGCTCGCAAATTGAGTTACTACCAAACTATATTCAGGTCTGCCGATCGAAACGGGAAGTCAGTTCCCTGCACGTGTCCAGTCTCGGGTTGTGAAAATTTACGGTGTTGCGCTAACCATACGTAGCCGCTGCCGTTCCGCGCGGATTGACGCGTTCACAAAATCGCGAAATTCCATATATTTTTCCGGCAGGATCAGGCCTTGTGAAAAGGAAAGATTCTCCGAAGCCGTAAGCACATTGCCGTTCACTGAATATTCGATCGTCAGCTCGCCGAACTCGGTCTTCACGGAAATTTTGTCCGGAACGCTTTCCACTCGCATTCCCGCCGGTATTTCCTCACGGTAATTGCATTTCACGTGGAACGGCGTTCCTATATCGAGTGGCAGGCGGCGCGGCCTCGGTCCAACTTCGGGCACGGCAATTCCACTCAGAAACTGGGGCTGAAAAAACCAACTGCTCCCCGAGGAAGCGACGGAGAAATTCCCGGCAAACGAAAACTTTTCAACGATTTGCTGATGGCTGTCTTCCACGCCCGTGATGGACGCCTTCTGGAAAGTGGACTGGTTCACATACCGGGCGACCATCCCCTCAAATGTTTTCAGAATTTCGCTTTGTGACCGGCCGCGATAAAACGAGTGGCGGTGTGAGTTGGATACCCCGAGATATTTCGTCTCTACTTCCGCCGTTCCCGTTCCGTCGGAAGTCAGATGCACGGTGGCCGTATATTCAAACCCATTTTGATCGGGCGGAGCTTGCGGAATTCGCTGCAGGTCGCCTCGATCCGGATAAGAGATCAATCCGAAAACTCCCTGGTCCATTTGAGGCAGTTGGCCCAACGGGTCCGTCTCCGAAGTTGGATCGAGCCATAAAATCTGATTGTGCGAATCGTATGCAGGTAATTTTTCAACTGCAGGACGCAGATCTGCAGGCACAGGAAACGCCACGATCATGTGATCGAACGTAGCCAGCGTGGGAACTTTTGGGTCAGCTTCAACGTCACCCCGTGTCCCTACAAGCGCGGGGTAAGCACGCAAACCGATCTTGCCCATCATGGAAATCAGGAGAGTTGCTTTGTCTTTGCAATCTCCATATTTATTTTTGTAAACGTCGGCCGGAGGATGAGGTTGGTAGCCTCCGACGCCAATTTCAATCGCGACATAGCGTATCTGCCGCGAAACGTAAGTGTAGAGCGCGTCAATTTTGGAAAGCGTATCCGACTGGTTCGTTGCGAGTGTTTGCACCTGCGATGCAATTTCAGTTTCCGGTTTTTCGCCAGTGTCAAACAGCGTGTGGTAATAAAGTCCCGCCTGCTCCCAGGACTGCAGCGCCCCCGGTCCCTTGGCGTCGTAATTAATCACTACCATCGCCGCAACAGATGTAAACGGCGGCGCGTCCGATTCATCCGCAATCGCGCCACGATTTTGCGTTCGAAAAGTTGCTCCATTTGCCGACTGGCTGACGACTTCAACCTTTTCCGGATGATTCAGAAACCAGCGCAGCGATCCGGATGGAACGGATACATGCAATTCGCGTACGCGAACCGGAAGCTCTTCCTCCATCTGAAATTTCTCGCCGCTAATCGGGATTCGGCCTTCCGTCACAATTTCGGAACCCACGAGCGATCCGTCTTCCGCGCCGGGAGTGCTTACTTTTTTCAGTCGCACATCGGTGAACTCATCGAACGACCCGAATCCAGCAATCGTGACGATGTCCTTCTTCGCAGATACGGTGAGCTTTCCCGTCGGCGCGATGGCCCACGTTTGTATGCTCGTCACCTTGCCTGCATTGTTTTCTTGTCCCTCTGCATCCAGGTAACGGTCCGCGGAGCGCCGGTTCAGCACGCGCATGGCGCGCCGCTCGGTCATCACAAATTTTCCCGTGGCATCGACCGTGAAGTCCGTCCACTCACCTAAAATGACCGCCGCGCTGCCATCGCCGAAATGCGCGAGGTCCGCTTTCCCCGCCGCCACAAGCCAATCGGGTGCGGACTCGGCGCGGCTAATTGACCTGTCGCTTGGGCAAAACAATAGCAGCAGACCTAGCAGCACGCAGCTAACGATGGCGAACTTACTGCGCACGGAGGACGATAACCTCCTGGTCTTGTTTGGCAATTTCCTCGAAAAATTTCTTGGCATTCAGATACTCGATGTTTGTTCTTAGCAGCGTATTTTTCAGGGCATACGAGCGCGTGCACGTCACGGTCGCTCCGTTCTGCGTGCACGAATGTGAGAATCCACCCAAGTCGTTTTCTATTTTCACGTCCTTTGGCAATTGGTCCACTTTGATTGCCGGATCCAGTTGCCAGGTAGTGGTACTGGTCCTCTTTTCCGCATAATTGAAACGCACAGTGGAATGCCTGATACTGGCCGTGAAAATTGGCCGCTCGAAGGCATCTCCCATCCAGGGATTGAGCAGCAAGCCTCCCCGTTCAAGTTCGTTGGTTGCCCTTTCTTTTACGTGGGCCTTCAGCACAATCGGCTGGGAGGAATCTCGAAACTCAGGGTGCACAATTTTGCTCACTTCAGCGTCTGAATGTCCGGAAGCAAAAATATCCGTCAAGGTTCTCTCAAGTTTTTCGGGTGCTTCATTCACCAGCGCAGACCGGAAATCGATGGCTTCCGCGCCTTTCATATTCGTTTCTTCATCGCCTTCCATCGTCCAGTCTTTGCCAACCTGCATCGTACTTGTCGCGGTCGAGACATTTTCATCCACGGTTCCGGTGGGAATCAGCGCGTCCTGTATTTTGCTGCCCTTAATCGCCAGTCCCGGCACACCACGATCGAACCACGGCAAATCGCCAAAGGGCGCAGCGGGATCAGCTGGATCGGCAAACGTCACGCCGTCCTTCAAATTCAATCGCGTCACAATCCTCGAAAACTGGCTGAAATTGGGGAACACTTTCACGAGCGACCACCAATTCGGAGTGGCCGCCAGAACCATGTCCGCGTCCACCTTCACTTCGTGCAGCATGAGTATGTACAACGCATTGATCTCGTCCGGATCGCCCCTCTTCGATGAAATAATTTCATCCGCGGTCCGTCCCAGACCGACTCCCGCCAAATTGCTCGACTTGACGTTCTGCTGCAAATACGCGTAGATGGCTTCGGCTTTCTTCCTTGGGTCTGAAATCTTATCGGTTAATTCCCTCGCTTTGTTTCGTGCCTCTTTTTCACTTTTTTCCATGTTTCCCAATTCGCGTTTGATTTCCTCGGCGACATCGTCCCATTTCGTAATGATCGGGTACACATCCCCTCCGAATCCAAGCTGGGTGGGAGTGAAAAGCACCATGGTGGCCTGATCGCGAAAAGGGGGAGCGTATGGCTCATCCTGAATGGGGCGCAAATTCTTGACGCTGTAATTGTATTGGCTTCCCCTCACGGTTGAACTTTGTGCAAGTCCAATTCTGGCCTGCGGATTATCCAGCGGAAATTGAGACATGCCCAGGCGTGGACCAATCGTGACCTGGAGCGAGGAATCCATGGTCCCCACTCCAAGTGTGTCAAAAATCCAGGGTGGCGGGAAAAATCCATCGACCGTCTCTTCGAGTACATACTCGATAATCGCTCCCGGCCCGACCGATGGAAATGTAAAACTCGTCTCCAAAATAGCGAAGTTATTCCCTTCCTTATAAGCAATGCCCTGAAACACTTTGGAGGAATCCAGCGGAATGATTTCTCCCGATGGAAGAATCGTGCGCCCCTCTATTTTGGAAAGGCGAAATCTCTTTTCGTGGTCCACGGAAATATTTCCCGCATCGCGCCCGGCATCGTTAAACACTTTGATGCGAACATAGGTTTGAATTCGGGTGGTCCAAAAAAGGCTGGACTGCTCGATGACGTCGATGTGCCCGCGCTTGAACAGAACCACCGCGCCCGCGCCCGGATCGATGGGATTTGCCTTCATGCCCTTTTCCGCGTCCGTTACCGGATCCCAATCCACCGCGGCCGTGGCCCGCGAAACCTGAAACAGCAGCGCGACAAAAATGATCAACGGGAAAAGAACTCTGCGAATCGCCATTGGGCATCCTCCGAATGCACTACGGTATGGAACTCGACCTTTACTTAAAAACGTCGAGCTCATGCACAAATCTGCTTGAAACGAATCCCTTCCGCCAAAGGCGAATTGGGTGGCAACTAGTTACTGTTTGAGAAGATTCTATGTCAAGTCAAATATCGAAGAAATCATAATTATTCCGGTACGTTTCACAAAGGATACGGCCATGGGCCTAGGAAGAAATTAGCTGACAGTACTTTCCATCTCGCAGAATATTCTAATCATTTTCAGTTGTTTAAACGCGGAAAGGGCCAGCCCATTTTGCATGGCCGGCCCTTTCCGACTCTATCCCTGAAGGCTGCTCGACTTGCCTAGTCGCGAGCCGCCTCAGGCTTTTACCCACATCGAGTCTCGCCGCAGTTGGCTTTATGGCACCACGTAGGTCGTTGTGTACACACCTTGGTTGTTATTGTTGTCCTGCACGAACACCGCCCAATTATAGCTTCCGCCCACTGTCAGTGAGGAACTCGGGTTCGCCGAACCATCAGTGTTAAACAAGACATTCGTCTGCGTGCTGGGAATTCCGTTCCCGCTCCCCGACCCGAAGTAATTCCAGAACTCTTGAGATGTGCCACTGTTGTTATACAGCGTCACGCTGTACGAGTACGGCAACGCGGTTGGAAGCACCGCAGGAGCCGTCCAGGTGAGCAACGGAACCGTCGGAGTGCCTGGCGCAGTTGTTTGCATGGCCAGATTCTGCGCAAAGGATGTGAGCACACCGCTGACCGTAGCCGTCACCGGCAGCGTTGACCCGTCGGAGAAGGTAACCAGGAATTGATAGGCATCCCCCACCGTTGGGCTCGCCGAATTAATGTAAATTGGGTTGAAATTGGCATTATGTGAATCGGCATTCATGTCGTAAGGCACGGCCACGTTCTTGCCGGAGATCAGCGTCATGGAAATCGGAAGCTTCGTTCCATAATCCACCTGCACACTGAGGCCGTAGCTATTGGGTTGCCCGCTGGATCCGAAAACTGACGTCGGAACAGCTATTGATACGGGGGCGCTGGCGAGCGTGATGTTCCCTGTGGTGCTGCCGCTCACTACGATCGTGGGCGGATTACTGTGGTTAGTAACGTCTGAGATATCGGGCGGGTTGACTTCGCCGTCGTCATTCATATCCAGGATGGCAAAATTCTGGTAAGTGCCACTCGGGACGCCCGCGATGCTGTACGCCTGCGGACTCACGGGGCTCGCGATCGCCGTGAAGAAGATGCCGTTGTTTCCGTAAGCACCCACATACAGCGTGTGGCCCGTAGCTGCTCCGGGAAATGTGACCGTACCGGATACGGTGTTGGCGCCGGACCCTGCTGCAAGTGTAACCGAGACTGGAGTCGTGGCCGCACTTTCCCCGGTGGAGTTCACCGCGGATACTTTGAAATAAGTGAGGCCGTTCGTGAGTCCTTTGAGGATGAAGATGTCAGTCCCATGGCCCTGGGCCTTAAAGGTTTTGGGACTGCCCGAGCCGTTGGTGGCGTTGGTGTCCGTCCCATAGTAAACCTTGTAGGAGGTCGCAATCTCTTCGCCGCTGCTGTCTTCGGGGTCATTGTACTGCACGACGGCCCCACCGTTACCTGGGGCGACACTAACTTTGGTCGGTGTCTGAGCCGCTGATGGGACCCGGTCGCCAACGCTAAAGTTCACACCTGTCGCATTTGCAGTTGTGATGTTGACAGTTCCCGAATGACCCTGGGGGTTCGATTCATTGGGGAGTCCTGTTCCCACTGTATCGATTTCCGAGTAGATCACGTAGCTCCCGTTTGCGTTACCTCCGCCACCAGCCGCAGGGAGACCTCGAATTGTATATGCCGTACCACTCACGGACGGCTTGGTAGTAAAGCTGGTTCCGGCCAATGAGCTGCACCCGTTTGTGCATCCGCTGGGGAAAACACGGATAATTGTATTGCCGGTTTTTGCCCCTGCATAGGAGATCGTCCCGGAAATGCTGAACGAAGTCACTGCCGACGACTCTGTAAAGTCCTGCGTCGTCGTGCTCCCCGTTGTCGGGACAGACGGCGCTGACGGGCTGAACGTGTAGCCATCCAAAGTTGGAGTGACAGTATAGATTCCTCCGGCTAACCCAGCAAAACTGTAAACGCCGCTGTTGTTGGTTGTTGTGTTGGCACTAGCCGGACCTGTAAGCGCGATTGCCACACCTGCAGGATTGGGTCCGGTAACGGTACCCGAGATCGTGCAGCTCGTAGAACAGTTCACCGCCGTAACCGACAGAGTAAAGGCCTGCGTCGCGTTCGGCGACACGCCATTGCTCGCCGTGAAAGTGACTGGGTAGACCGCAGCGGACGTTGCCGTTCCGGTGATCGTTGCCGTGCCGTTGCCGTTGTCGGTGAAGGTTACTCCAGTCGGTAGTGATCCAGTGATATGCAAAGCTGGCGTCGGGCTTACCCGTAGCCGTAACCGTAAAGGTTCCATTCACGTTCACAATGAACGTTGCGTTATCGGCACTGGTGATCTGCGGTGGCGCGTTCACCGTGATCGTTACGGTAGATGTGACCTTGCTTCCCGCGGTGTTGGTCACCGTCAATGTATAAGTCGTAGTGGTCGTTGGTGAGACCGAAACGCCCGTTCCGCTGGTTACAGGGCCAACTGTCAGGGGAAATGCTCCCCGTGCCGTTGCTGAAAGTCGGCGTAATGGTTGTCGAATTCCCAGACACGATCGTCGTCGTACCCGTAAAGCTGGCAATTAGCGGGGCCGCAACCACCGTCACTGTCGCTGTCGCCGTAACCGAAACCGGCGTGGTTGCTGCGTTGGTTACCGTCAACGTGTAGGTTGTCGTAGCTCCCGGGGAAACGGATGCGGCCGTTCCGCTGGTCACTGCACCTACCGCGTTATTGACGCTGCCCGTTCCGCCTGTGAAAACGCCTGTCAATGTTGTAGAACTTCCTGCCGTGATTGTCGGTGCGGCGGCCGTAAAGCTCGTGATCGCCGGAGCGGCCACCACATTGAACGTGAAAGTTTGCGTCGCGTTCGGCAATGTTCCGTTGCTCGCCGTAATGGTGATCGGAGTACTCCCAGCCGCGGCAGCTATTCCGGAAATTGTCGCCGTCCCGTTGCCGTTATCGATGAAGTTAACACCGAGGGGTAATGCCACGTTCTTAGTCAGTGCAGGTGCAGGGCTCCCTGTCGTCGTTACGGTAAAGGTACCGCTCGTTCCCGCGGTGAAGGTCACGCTATTCGCGCTGGTGATCGCCGGAGCTTGAACCAAAACGACTCCCAACGTAAAGACTTGTGTCGCGTTCGGAGAGACTCCGTTGTTCGCCGTAATCGTGATGGGATAGTTTCCGGCTGTGCCGCCCGCGGGAATTCCGGTGATCGTGGCTGTGCCATTGCCGTTGTCGACGAAGTTCACGCCTGTTGGCAGCGCTCCTATCTTTGTCAATCCAGCCGTTGGATTCCCGGTGGTCGTTACATTGAACGTGCCAGTCGATCCGATAGTGAACGTAGTGCTATTCCCGCTAGTGATGGAAGGCGGCACATGCACGGTGACGGATGTCGTTGCTGTGACAGATGCAGGTGTCGTCGCAGTGTTCGTTACAGTTAACGTGTAGGTTGTGGTTGATGTTGGTGAGACATTCACTGGCGTTCCGCTGGTCACAGCGCCTACGCCGTTGTTAATGCTGCCCGTCCCGCCCGTAAACACGGCCGTAAGCGTCGTCGAGTTGCCGGTAACGATCGTGGCCAACCCAGAAGTGAAGCTCGTAATCGCTGGTGCCGGAACCACGGTCACTGTAGCCGTTAAGGTCGTCGTCGCAGGAGTAGTCGCTGCGTTCGTTACAGTCAGCGTGTAGGTCGTGGTCACCGCAGGCGAAACCGTTACAGCAGTGCCGGTGGTCACCGCGCCTACGCTGTTGTTAACGTTGCCCGTTCCGCCGCTGAACACTGCTGTCAAAGTTGTTGAACCGCCGGCAGTAATAGTAGCTGCTGCGGGAGTGAAGCTCGTAATCGCCGGCGCCGCAACCACTGTGACCGTCACTTGCTTCGTGGCTGTTGAGTTCGCCGCATTGGTTACAGTCAAGGTGTATGTCGTGGTTGTGGTGGGCGAAACGGTGACTGGCGTTCCGCTGGTCACTGCGCCGACGCCGTTGCTTACGCTGCCCGTTCCGTTGCTGAATACCGCTATCAAAGTCGTAGAGCTGCCAGACGTGATCGTCGCCGCGCCTGCGTTCAAGCTTGTCGCCACCGGCGCTGGCAAGATTGTAAGCGTTGCGGGAGTTGGTGCCGAAGAACTATTGAAGGTTCCTTGGATGTGTGCCGTCGCGCTGCTGACCACCGAGGTCGTCGTCACATTGAATTGCGCGCTGGTCTGTCCGGCGAGAACTGTCACGGTAGCTGGGACTAGCGCCGCAACGTTATCGCTGCTTAGGGCCACCGAATCGCCACCGACCGCGGCCGGTCCACTTAACGTTACGGTCCCGGTCGAAGGTGTGCCGCCCGTTACCGTTATTGGCGCCACTGTCGCGGATGTCACAGTCGGCGGATTTACCGTCAACGTAGCTGTCTTCGCAACACCATAAGTCGCGGTAATCGTTGCCGTTGCGGACGTGCTGACCGCGGCCGTCGTTACCTGGAAAATAGCCGTTGTCTGACCTGCTGCCACCGTAACCGTCGCGGGAACCGTTGCCGCCGCATTGTTGCTTGCAAGCGTCACGGTGGCGGCAGCCGGAGCCGCGCCACTCAGCGTGACGGTTGCCGTCGAAGGTGTCCCTCCCGTTACCGTCGTCGGATTCAGAGCTACAGAGGTGATGGCCGGATTAACCAATACATTGAGGCTCGCCGTCGCCGTATGAGGCGTTGGCGTCGCAGAGTCCGTCACCGTCACGGTAAATGAAAATGTCCCGAAGGCCGTCGGTGTCCCCGATAGCACGCCGGCAGAACTCAGCGCCATTCCAGTCGGGAGTGCACCCCCGCTGACTGTCCACGTATATGGCGCCGTGCCGTTCGACGCCGCGAATGTTGTCTGCGGATATGCGGAATTGATCACAACTGTAGCCAGCTGCCCGGACGTCGTCGTCACGGCAAGCGATGCGCTTCCGCCGCCAGAAGCGCAGCCTGCAATAAAAAGGATGGCGATGAGAGCGGATATTCCAAGAATTTGTTTAGTGACACCACTAGCGGCAGATCGAAGGCTGGTCAGCATCGCAGCTATCCTTTTCGGGCAATCAGGGGGTCAGAAGACATCGCAGAAACAAGCTGTCTGAACCCGGGCCCGGCAGCTAAAAATGAGTGGGAACCATAAGCGGTACATTTGTACGGTGTTTAGAAATGAGATATAAGTGCCTTTTTAAACAATTTCAGTGCCTGTGTGACTAATGAGGTAGGTTTTGAATCCTGTACATAATCAGTATCGGAATGGAACCATCCCGCAATTCGAATATCTTCGTTTAAGCGAATTGGCACACAAAATGCACAGAAGCATAATTTTCTGGGTTAGAAATTAATTAGATCCGAGGGGGTAGATTCTCTAAAACAATTCTTCAGTTCAAGATTAGAGGTTTGTGAAAAATTCCATGATGCAATTTTCCGCCCAGAAACGCTCGCGTCCGGCGGACCGCGAAATGAAAGCGCAATGTCCCCCGTGCCTCGGACCAATCAATTGAATGCGGGGATTATCCGTCAGGTCGCCGTTCGCAAAACTGGCAAAAGGCACGAATGGATCATCTTGCGCCGTGACAATCAGCGCAGGCACTCGAATGTTGGCCGCAACACGCAACGCACTGGACCGCGCATAGTAATCCGTGGCGTCCTGAAACCCGCAATACTTTGCGGTAATCACATCGTCAAACTCGCGCAGCGTTCGCACGCCCGCCATCGGCCCGAGGTCATATTTTCCTGGGAATAATTGCGCCTTGCGCCGCATCCGCTTTTTCAGATTCCGCACAAAATGTTCCTGATAAATAAAATTTTGCGGCAGGCCAACGGCATCGGCGCACACGCCCAGTTCGACGCATGGGCACACGCCCGCGACCGCGCGCAATTGTCGCGGCGCATTCTCCCCAAACTCGCCGGCCATTTTCAAAACCAGGTTGCCGCCCATGGAATATCCGGCAAAGAAAATTTCCGGCAGTGAGTCTTTTTCGATCAGCTCGGCGAGGACTGCGCGAAAATCGCAGGAAAGTCCTGAATTATAAAGCGTGGGCGTCAGAGATTCCGTGCCGCCGCAGTTTCGTTGATTCAGCCTGATCGCATTCCATCCCGCAACAAACGCACGCTCCGCAAGCCCCCGCATGTACCCCGACTCGCTCGATCCCTCCAGGCCATGCACCAGCATAAGTGTTGGCCGTTCGCGGGGAATGCTTTGCCAGTGGCACTCGCCTCGAATTCGCGTCCCGGGCTCGACTTCGAAATCCCGCGCAACACTTCGCGGTAAGCGGGGGAATTGCCGCGGCAGAAACGTCGAGGCGAGCGTCTGCGTATGCGGGTTACGTAAAAGTGGATGAGGTTCGAAGTTCTTCATTCGAATTTACATCTTACGACATAATTCCGATCCGATGCGTTTCGCCTTTGCTTTCGTAGCGGCCGCTCGTTTTTTGAGCGGGCGACTTTCTTCGCTAACAAGGTGACCACACCATGCCCCACCAAATCGCAATCCTTCGCAGTCGTGGGGGTTCGAATCGCCCATGTTTTCGGGCGAACAATTTTCCTACGACACTATTTCTGCAATTCGATATGAATGATTGCGCACGGCCGCGGCATGCTTGATTTCGCCTGTCAGCGCGCATAGAATCTAATTTCACACATGAAACTCAGGCTTCGCTCGTACTCCCCTATTCTTCGCCCAGCGGCTAGCCGCTGGGCTGTGTTGCATTTGGGAGCTGTTTTTTTATCGTTCGTTTTTTAACTGTTCAAGGAGAAGTAAATGGAAGGACCGATTCTCGATGGTTTGACGTTCGATGATGTGCTCCTGGTGCCGGGAAAGTCCTCGGTCCTGCCCACCGAAGTGAACACGCAAACGCAACTGACCCGCAAAATTTCCCTGAATATTCCGCTTGTTTCCGCCGCAATGGACACGGTGACGGAATCTCGTCTCGCCATCGCCATGGCGCGCCAGGGAGGCCTCGGCTTTGTGCACCGCAGCATGACGATCGAGCGTCAGTCCGAGGAAGTGGACCGCGTGAAGCGCTCGGAAAGCGGCATGATCGTCGATCCCGTGACAATTTCCCCGGAACTGACCGTGCGCGAAGCCATGGACATCATGACCAAGTACCGCGTTTCGGGTCTGCCCGTGACGCGAGGCCCGCGCCTCGTCGGTATTCTGACCAACCGCGACCTGCGCTTTGAAAAAAATCTCGATCAACCCGTCAGCGCTGTAATGACCAAGGACAACCTGGTCACCGTCTCCGTTGGCACCACCCTCGAGGAAGCGGAACGCCTCCTGCAAAAGCACAGAATTGAAAAGCTGCTCGTGGTGGACTCCGATTTTAATCTAAAAGGCCTGATCACCGTAAAAGACATCCAGAAAAAATTGGAGTTTCCAAGCGCGGCTAAGGACGGCCAGGGGCGCCTCATGGTTGGCGCAGCCATCGGCGCGACCGGAGATTTTCTGGAGCGCGCCGTTGAGCTTGCGCGCACCAAAGCCGACGTGCTGGCGATCGACACGGCCCACGGGCATTCCGCGCGCGTGATGGACGCGATCCGCGCCGTAAAACATCGCCTGCCTGAAATGCAGCTTGTCGCCGGAAATGTCGGAACCTATGAAGGCGCACGCGATCTGATCGCGCTGGGCATTGACGGAATCAAAGTGGGCATCGGTCCGGGATCCATCTGCACCACGCGCGTTGTGACAGGTGCGGGCGTTCCTCAAATTACCGCGATCCTCGAAGCGGCGCGCGCGGCCAAAGATACTGGCGTCCCGGTGATCGCCGATGGCGGCATCAAGTATTCGGGGGACATCAGCAAGGCCATCGCAGCGGGCGCAGCGATCACCATGCTCGGCGGATTATTCGCCGGGACGGAAGAATCACCGGGCGAAACGATTCTCTATCAAGGCCGCACATTTAAATCCTATCGCGGCATGGGCTCTTTGGGCGCGATGCAGGCAAGTTCCTCGGCAGCGGAACGCTACGCTCAGGAAGGCGCGGCGCGCGGAAAATCCGTGCCGGAAGGCGTTGAAGGCCGCGTTCCATATAAGGGTTCGCTCAGCGCGCTGGTCGATCAACTGGTCGGCGGCCTGAAAAGCGGGATGGGTTACTGCGGCGTGTCGACGCTTGCGGAATTGCAACAGAAGGCCCGATTCGTGCGCATCACGGTTGCGGGCCTCCGCGAAAGCCATGTACACGACGTGATCATCACACGTGAAGCGCCGAACTATCAGGTCGAGTAGTGCGCCACCCGGATAGTGTAAAAGATGTCATGCGTTCTGGTGGCGCCGGCGGGTTTGAGCCACGAAAAGCCACCGAAATCTCGCACTAGCACGATATATTGGATCACTTCTGCCCTTTGGGCCACGCTCATTTCCATCCTTTCCACCGATAGTTTTTCAAGCGAACGTACTTCTGGCTTCATCATTCCTGCCCTCCGCTGGATTTTTCCGCATGCCAGCACGGACACTCTGGAAATCATGCACGCCGTGATTCGCAAAACGGCGCACCTCACCGAATATTTCATCCTCGGCATTTTCCTTTTCCTTGCGCAGCGTGGTGCGAATCATGGCTGGAAACTGCGCTGGGGCATCTTGACGATTGTGACGTGTGCGGGATACGCCTCACTCGATGAATTCCACCAAGCGTTCGGAGCCAGCAGAACGGCCTCGCTGTGGGATGCGCTCATCGACACGACAGGCGCAGTGTGTTTTTTGGATTTGGTACAGGGAGAGAAATACAGTGACCGGTGACTAGTGATTGGTGACTGGTGACTGGTGACTGGTGACTGGTGAAAACCAGTCGCCGGAATTTGAATTTTGGGAATTAGGAAATCAAGTTTTTTCAGGCTGGAAATCTGACAACCTAATTAAAAACAAAAATGGCTGGCTCCCGTGAACCGGTAAGAAATTCGCAAATCGCATTGAGCGATTTGCTTTTCACCAGTCACTAGTCACCAGCCACTAGTCACGCTTTTTTCTTACTTAATCGCCTTACCCTTTACTTCTTCCTTGATTTCTTCGGCGGTCTCGGGCTCAGGCGTGCGGTCTTTCTTGAGCTTCTTTTTGAGCTTGGAGCCAAGCAGTTCGAGAATAGCGAGCTGAGCGCCGTCGCCAATGCGGAAACCTGCGTGGATGATTCGCGTGTAGCCGCCCGTGCGATCGGAAAAGCGCGGAGCGATGTCAGCGAACAGTTTCTTCGTGGCTCCCGGCGTCATGAGATACGAAGCGGCCTGACGGCGCGATTGCAGCGTGTCGCGCTTGCCGAGAGTAATCATGTTCTCGACCAGCGGCTTCGCGGCTTTCGCACGTGTGACCGTGGTGGTGATCCGTTCTTTCTCGATGACGTTGGTCACGAGGTTACGGAGCGTTGCGCGGCGATGCGCCGGCTGCCGTCCGAGTTTCGATCCATAGTTGCGATGTCGCATACGTGAGTGCCCCGGGCTCTTACAGGCCCGCGGTTTCCTCCGGGGTCATGGGTGCAGTCTGGCTGGGGAGCGGCGGCCAGATAATTCGGCCGTGCTCGTCGAACTTCATGCCCAGACTCAGGCCCATCTTATTTAAGATTTCCTTGATTTCATTGAGCGATTTGCGGCCGAAGTTTTTTGTCTTCAGCATTTCGTTCTCGCTCTTTTGAACGAGTTCGCGAATCGTTTGAATGTTAGCGTTCTTCAAGCAGTTGTAGGAGCGCACGGAGAGTTCGAGTTCTTCAACGGAGCGGTCCAGGTGCTCGACGCGCGGATCGTTGTAGGACTCGACCGACTCTTCGACCACTTCGGGCTGCTCTTCGAAGTTGATGAAGATGCTCATGTGGTCCTTGATCAGCTTCGATGCAAGGCCGATCGCGTCCTGCGGCGTAATCGCGCCGTTCGTCCAAACTTCGAGCGCAAGCTTTTCGTAATCGGTCATCTGTCCCAAACGCGCGGCTTCCACAGAGTAGTTGCACTTGCGCACGGGCGAGTGAACCGAGTCCACCGGAATGTAGCCGATCGGAAGATCTTCGTCGAAGTTGCGGTCCGCGGACACGTACCCGCGGCCATTCTTCACGCGCATTTCGAGTTGAAGCTTTCCGCCTTCGTTTACCGTGGCGATATAGACTGATTTATCGAGCACGGCGAAGTCGGAATCTTCCTCGATCATCGCGCTGGTTACGACGCCCGGATTTTCCACGTTTACGAAAATCGTTTTGGCCTGGTCGTTGTTCAGCTTCAGCGGCACCTGTTTCAAATTTAAAATGATGTCCGTCGCGTCTTCCACAACTCCGGGGATGGACGAAAATTCGTGCAGCACGCCTTCAATTTTCACGGCCGTGATGGCCGCGCCTTCGATCGAGCTCAGCAAAGCGCGGCGAAGCGAATTGCCAACCGTCGTTCCCCATCCGCGCTCGAACGGCTGCGCGGAAAATTTTCCAAACTTATCTGTCAGCGACTCGAGTTCGGTCGCCAATCGTTTTGGTTTCTGAAAACCTTTCCACATCTGTTAAGTCCTTCCTCCCCGCGGGTGCAGGGCCTTCGAATACCGGCCAAGTGTTACCTGTTTGAAATCTCTATTTCAAATCTAATATTTGAAATTTGAAATCCTCTGTGAAGCTCGCGTCCTTACTTCGAGTACAACTCGACGATGAGCTGCTCGGTGATCGGCGGCGTGGTTACGTTTTCGCGCTTCGGCAACGCAGCCACTTTGGCTTTGAACGTGTCCCGGTCGATTTCCAGCCAGGGCACAGCGTTCTGGCTCTGCGCAACGTTGCGCGCTTCAAGCACCATCGCGTTCTGGTGCATCTTGTCTTTTAGGGAAATTTCCTGGCCCACGCCCACGAGGTAAGAGGGAATGTTGACCTTTTTCCCGTTGATCAGAACGTGGCCGTGCAGAACGATCTGCCGCGCCTGCGAACGCGAACTGGCGAATCCTGCGCGCCACACCGCGTTATCCAGACGGCGCTCGAGCATCACGATCAGGTTTTCACCCGTCGGACCCTGCGCGCGCTCGGACTTTTCCACGTAGTTGCGGAATTGCCGTTCGAGCAATCCGTATGTGCGCTTTACCTTCTGCTTTTCGCGCAACTGCAAGCCGTATCCGGCGAGCTTCTTCACGCGGCGCGACTGGCCATGCTGTCCCGGAACGAAGTTGCGCTTTTCGATGGCGCACTTCTCCGTGAAACAACGCAGGCCTTTTAGAAACAGCTTCTGCCCTTCCCTGCGGCAGAGCCGGCAAACCGCTTCTCGATGACGTGCCAAATTCGTTTCTCCTTCTCTCTTACTCTAAGAGCGTAATTCCAATTCCGGGTTTGGCTAAAAGTCGGGTGAAAAAACTAACGCCTTCCCCAGTAATAATTTTTCAGACTCGGCGGCGTTTCGGCGGCCGGCAACCGTTGTGCGGAATGGGCGTCACGTCCTTGATGTGGACGATGTGCAATCCGGCAGAAGCCAGCGCGCGCACAGCGGACTCGCGCCCTGATCCGGGACCCTTTACGCGCACTTCAATCGATTTCATTCCGTACTGGTCGCGCGCCACGCCTGCCGCGGAAATCGAGGCCTGCTGCGCCGCGTACGGCGTGCCCTTGCGCGATCCCTTGAAGCCGATCGATCCGGCGGAAGACCACGACACTGTGCGCCCGTCCGGCCCGCAGATCGAGACAATCGTGTTGTTGAACGTGGCCTGGATGTGCGCCACACCGTGCGGCACGATGCGCTTCTCGCGCTTCTTCTTGAATTCTTTCTTCTTCTTGGATGGTGCTTTTCCCGGCGCCTGTACTGCTGCGTCCTGCTGCGGCTCTTTTGCCAAGTCAATACCCTCGCTTAAAAAACTACAATTTTTTCAGTAGAACAGGCTTCAGCCTGTCACACTTTTTTTACTAATCGCAATTCCCGCAGTAAACCTGACAGGCTGAAGCCTGTCGCTACAATTAACGCGCGGTTACTTTCTTCTTGGCCGCGACTGCGCCCTTCCGTGGTCCCTTACGTGTCCGCGCGTTCGTGTGCGTGCGTTGCCCGCGCACGGGAAGATTGCGACGGTGCCGCAAACCGCGATAGCATTGAATTTCGATCAGACGGCGAATATTCATCTGGACCTCCTTGCGGAGATCCCCTTCGACGCGGCCTTCGACTTCGATCGCCTGGCGGAGGCGGTTTACTTCTTCCTCGGTCAGGTCCTTGATCTTTTTCGTCTGCTCCACGTTGGCCTTCGCGCAAAGCGCGCGCGCGCGTGGCTGTCCGATTCCATAGATCGCCGTCAGGCCAACCCAAATACGCTTCTGCGGCGGTAAATCAACTCCAGCAATACGTGCCATGCTCGCTCCTTAATTTTCCTGCAGGCTCCCTGGAGCCCACACCAATCTTGTTTTACCGTCGGCGATTATCCCTGGCGCTGCTTGTGCTTGGGGTTGATGCAAATCACGCGCACCACGCCGCGCCGGTGAATCACCTTGCACTTGTCGCAAATCTTTTTTACCGATGCCCGAACTTTCATTTCCTGCTCCTCGCCGAAATCCTTATTTGTAACGGTACACGATGCGGCCGCGCGTCAGATCGTACGGTGAAAGCTCCACCGCCACTTTATCTCCCGCCAGGATGCGAATGAAATTCTTGCGCATCTTGCCGGAAATGTGCGCGAGTACCTGATGCTTGTTTTCGAGTTCAACCCGGAACATCGCATTTGGCAGCGGTTCAATCACGGTCGCCATTACTTCAATGGCGTCTTCCTTCGGATTGGACGCGTCCGCTTTGCGCTTTTCTGGCTCGGGTCTCTTGCCCATGCTGCGCCCTCGCGCGCCCCCTACCAAGACGGTCCCTGCATTTCTCGGGGACGCGTCAAAACCCAGGGTCCATTTGCGGTCACCGCCACGGTGTGCTCAAAGTGAGCCGACTTCGTTCCATCCGCCGTCACGGTTGTCCAATCGTCATCGAGCACTCGAACATCAGGTTTGCCAATATTCACCATAGGCTCAATCGCCAGAACCATTCCTTCTTGCAGGCGCGGCCCTCGGCCCGGTTCGCCATAATTCAAAACGTTGGGCTCTTCATGGATGTGCGTGCCGATTCCATGCCCGCACAGATCCCGCACCACGGAGTAGCCATTCTTACGTTCGACCCAGTCCTGCACGGTCGCCGATATGTCTGACAGCCTGTTTCCCACACGCACCTTTTCTATTGCCTGATCC
This sequence comes from uncultured Acidobacteriota bacterium, assembly GCA_963786215.1. Classification (GTDB taxonomy): domain Bacteria; phylum Acidobacteriota; class Terriglobia; order Acidiferrales; family UBA7541; genus Palsa-360. The sequence goes on along the minus strand of CAWAYK010000013.1, from coordinate 147,304 downwards.
AGCGATTCCCGAGTCACTTTCAGAAGTTTCTCCAACTCGGGAGTAATCTCACCCACCGGCACGGTTACGGCGGCATCCGCATAATACCCTTCGCACTCGACACCGAAATCCAGCGAGATGATGTCCCCCGCTTTCAATACTCGCGACTTCGAGGGAATCCCGTGCACGACTTCCGCGTTAATCGAAGTGCACAGCGTCGCAGGATAGCCTCTGTAATTCTTGAACGCGGGGCGAACTTTTCGTTCCGCCGTCTTGCGTTCCGCGTAATCGTCGAGGTCCTTGGTGCTGACTCCCGCCTTGGCCATTCCGCGTAAATCGTTCAAAACTTCCCAAATCACGAGCCCCGCGCGATGCATCTTTTCCAGTTCCGGCTGTGACTTGCAAACAATCATTTCGGCGCCATCACTCCGTCGAGAATCCTGGAAATGTTCTCCGTCACCACATCCGCATTCGCCATGGCATCGATCGGACTCAGCAAGCCCCGCAGGGTGTAGTACTTGACGAGCGGTTGCGTCATCTTCTCATACGCCTCGAGCCGGCCACCAATCACATCTTCGGAATCATCCGCACGGTGAATCAGCGGGCTTCCGTCCACATCGCAAACGCTATCGTGCTTGGGTGGGCGCTGGTAAATATTATAGATGTGCCCAGCTGCCGTACAGATTCTTCGCCCCGTCAACCGACGCATCAGCAATTCCGGGTTGACTACCATGTGCAATACGATTGTACAGCCTAACTGGTTGTGCTTTACAATGCGTTCCAGATCATCCGCCTGCTGCAGGGTACGCGGAAACCCATCAAAAACAAACCCTTTAGCGCAATCCGGCTGGTTGATCCGGTCCGCCACCATTTCCAGAACGATTTCGTCGGGAACCAGCTGGCCGCGTTCCATCAGCGGCTTTGCCTTGCGCCCCAGGGGCGTGTCCCGCTGAATATGATCGCGGAACATGTCTCCAGTCGAAAGGTGCGGCAAGCTATACCTCTGCGAAATGCGCTGAGCCTGTGTCCCCTTGCCGGCTCCCGGAGGACCCAGCAAAATTACCGCATGCCCCAATCCCTGAATTGCATCTACTAACTGGCCTCGATCACCCGTAACGTCGGCCACGCAGCTTCCCCTTCTTCACAAAGCCTTCGTAGTTGCGCATAACCAATTGGGCCTCTATCTGCTGGACTGTATCCATCGCCACGCCGACAACGATCAATAGCGAAGTGCCACCAAAATAGAAATTTACTTTCAATCCTTCCAGAACGAAGCGCCACATATGATTGTCAAACCACGTACCAACTAAAGGCAAATGTTGAAGGTGAATGCCGGCCATGAGCCATTCGGGCAGGAGGCAGACCGCCGCCAGATAGACGCCTCCGACAAAAGTCAACCGCCGCAATACGCGGTCAATGTGCTCGGAGGTATTGCGTCCCGGTCGAATCCCGGGGATGAATCCGCCGTACTTCCTCATGTTGTCGGCCAGCTCGGTCGGATTAAAAACGATACCCACATAGAAAAATGCGAATAAAACAATTAACGTAATGTAAACCAGAATATACCAGGGCTCGCCCCACGCCAGATTCGTGGCCAGCCAGTCCATGGCTTTAAATTTCCGGCCAAGAAATAAATTGATCGTGCCCGGAAATGTAAGTAAAGAACTCGCAAAAATTGGCGGAATCACGCCGCCGGAATTAACTCGTAGAGGCAGGTACGTCATCTGCCCGCCCATCATGCGACGACCCATGACGCGCTTGGCGTACTGCACCGGGATGCGTCTCTGGCCGCCTTCGACGAAAACGATGACGCCTACCACCGCAATCATCAAAGCCATCAGGAAAATCAAGGCCAGGCCGGTAAACGGTCCCCACTGCGCGGTCCGGAACTTATCAAAAAGATCGCTGACCGCTCGCGGCAAGCCGACCACGATTCCCGCAAAAATAATCAGCGACATGCCGTTGCCAACGCCGCGCTCGGTAATCTGCTCGCCGAGCCACATGATGAACGCGGAACCGGTCGTCAGCGTCAGGATCGTCATCAGCACGAAACCAATGCCCGGGTTGTAGACCAGCGGCTGATTGTTCGGGCCGCCCGTGTGCATCAGAGTTTCGGCGATCGAGAACGATTGCACGATACTGAGCAGTATCGTCAGGTAGCGCGTGTATTGCGTAATCTTGCGCCGTCCAAGTTCGCCTTCTTTTTGCAGCCGCTCGAGGTACGGCCACACCACGGTCATCAACTGCAGGACGATCGAGGCCGTAATGTACGGCATGATGCCCAATGCAAAAATCGTCAGCCGGCGGAAATTTCCGCCGCTGAACAAGTCAATCACGCCAAGGACGGATCCTTGATTCTGCGCGAAGAATTGCGCCAAAACGTCCGTATTGATTCCCGGAGTCGGCAAAAACGCGCCAAATCGGTACACGCCCAGCAAGCCGAGAGTGAACATCAGCCGGCGGCGCAGGTCCGGAATCCGGAACATGTTGGCAAACGCTTCAAAAAACTGGTTCATGACAAAATCTCGACCTTGCCTCCGGCCTGAGTAATTTTCTCTTGGGCCGACTTGCTGAACTTATGCGCCTGCACGGTCAGCGCACTCTTCAGTTCGCCGTCGCCGAGCACCTTGATGTCAAACTGAACCTGGCGGATGAGCCCGGAAGCGTTGAGCAATTCCGGGGTGACCACGGTTCCCGCTTCAAAAATGTTCAAGCCTTCCACGTTCACCACCGCGTATTCCACGCGGCACGGATTGTGAAATCCGCGCTTCGGAATACGGCGGCGCAGCGGCATCTGGCCGCCTTCAAAACCCGCGCGGCGCGAATAGCCCTTCCGCGATTTCTGTCCCTTGTTTCCCTTGCCCGCCGTCTTGCCGAGCTTGGAGCCGATTCCGCGTCCCACGCGCACTTTGCGGTGCCGCGACCCGCGGGGCGGCTTCAGATTGGAAAGGTTCACTGCCATGTTGTCCTCGATCTTCGATTCCTGCGTAATTTGCGCTGCTTAAATTTGCACGCGATTATAACCCGCGCCCGCTTACTCTTCCACGACTACCAGGTGCCGCACCTTCAGAATCATCCCGCGAGTGGCAGGCGTGTCGGCCCGCTCCACGGTCTGATTCATGCGGCGGAATCCCAAGCCGCGAATGGTCTGCCGCATGTCTTTCGGACACGCGATGAAACTGCGCACCCACTTGATCTTCAACATTCCCGCTGTTTTGTTGGCCATAATTCCCTACCGTCCCGGCGCTCTTAGCGCGTGAGTTCTTCCACCGTTTTCGATCGCTGTTCCGCGACCTTGGCAATGTCCTTGAGCCGCAGGAGCGCATCGAATGTTGCCTTGATGACGTTGTGCGGATTCGATGTGCCAATCGACTTCGTCAGCACGTTGGAAATTCCCGCAACTTCCATCACGGCGCGCACCGGACCGCCCGCAATAATTCCAGTTCCTTCCGGCGCCGGCTTCAGCATCACCTGGCCCGAGCCGTACAATCCCAGTACCTGATGCGGAATCGATGTGCCCTTCAAATTCAGGTGAATCAAATTTTTCTTGGCCTGCTCGATCGCCTTGCGGATAGCCATGGGCACTTCGCGCGCCTTGCCCATGCCGAAACCCGCATGCCCGTTCTGGTCGCCGACCACGACAAGCGCGGAAAAACTGAGGTTCTTTCCGCCCTTGACGACCTTGGTCACGCGCTGAATGGCCACAACCTGGTCCTTCAAGCTATTCGCGTTGACCTCGATGTTGCGCCGGACCGCCAGTGTTTCTCTAAGAATGTGTTTGGACATAGACTAGAATTTCAACCCCGCTTCCCGGGCCGCCGCGGCCAGGGCTTCTACACGGCCGTGATACATGTATCCGCCGCGGTCAAACACAACTGCTTCGATCCCTGCTGCGCGCGCGCGTTCGGCAATCTTTTTGCCTATCACTTTTGCCGCCGCCACGTTGTTGCCGCCCTTCAGGTCCTTGCGCGTTTCCTTGTCGATGGAGCTCGCCGAAACCAGCGTCTTGCCGCTGACATCTTCGATGACTTGCGCATAAATATGCCCGTTCGAGCGGTACACGCAAAGGCGCGGGCGCTCGGGAGTGCCGATCACGCGCGTGCGCACGCGCAGGTGAATCCGGCGGCGATGCTCATCGCGAGAAAGTTTTTGGACTCGTACTGTTGCCACGATGTTCTCCTTATTCCTAAAAACGTTACTGAAAAGCGTATTTCAAAATATTTTGTGGCGGGCTTATGCGCCGGTCTTCGTCGCCGCTCCAGCTTTTCCAGCCTTCTTCTTCAAACGCTCGCCGGTAATACGAATGCCCTTTTGCTTGTATGGATCGGGCGGGCGCAGGCTGCGGATATCCGCGCAAACCTGTCCGACTTGCCCGCGATCGGCTCCGGTCACCGTCAAGTGCGTCTGCTTTTCGACCGTAACCTGAATTCCTTCGGGAATGTGGAACTCCACCGGATGCGAATAGCCTAGAGCGAAGTTCACTTGCTTGCCCTTGAGCTCGGCGCGATACCCGACTCCGACAATATCCATTTCTTTTTTAAAGCCGGTCGTTACGCCTGTCACGGCGTTGGCAACCAGCGCGCGCGCCAGACCATGCAACGCGGCCTGTTCGTCACTCTGGCGAAGCGCATGCAACTCCGCGCCCTTCTGCTCCATGGTAATTCCGCGGGGAATGCGCACGCTCAACTTGCCCTTCGGTCCCTGCACATCGATCATGCCCGGCGTCAGGTTAATCTTTACGCCCGCGGGCAGAGCAATCGGTTTTCTTCCAATTCGTGACATTGTTCAATCGCTCCCAGCCAAAATTCTACGAATCCGAATTCCGGAAACTGCTTACCAGACTTCGCACAACACTTCGCCGCCAATATGCGCTTTGCGCGCCGAGCGGCCGGTCATCACGCCCTTCGGCGTCGTCATGATGCTGATGCCCATCCCGCCAACAACGGGACGGATGCCGATCGAGCCCAGATAACGGCGGCTGCCGGGCTTGGAAATGCGCTTCAGATCCGTGATCACGCTGCGCTTGTCCGGTGTGTACTTCAGGAACAGGCGCAGGGTTTTGCGTGTCTTGTTTTCCTCGATCAGCTTGTAGGTCGAAATGTAGCCCTCTTCCTTCAGGATGCGGGCCACTTCAACCTTCAGCTTCGAGGTGGGAATATCCACGCGCGCATGGCGGGCTTTCGCCGCGTTGCGGATTCGCGTCAGTAAATCGGAAATGGGATCGGTTTGCATAATCGTCTTTTCGCCGCTCCTACCAGCTGGCTTTCACTACGCCGGGAATCTCCCCGCGCAGAGCGTGTCCGCGAAAACAAATGCGGCACAATTTAAACTTACGGATAAAACCTCGCGGACGTCCGCACAGGCTGCAGCGGTTACGCACGCGAACCTTGAACTTCGGTTTCCTGCGCATCTTGGCAAATTGCGAATCTCGTGCCATCGTTTCTCCTCAAACTTCGTTCTACCGGGTACTTGTTTCGCCTTGCGGGCGCAGCGGCACGCCCAGCAGTTTCAAAAGCTCTCGGCCTTCTTCGTCAGTCTTGGCCGTCGTCGTCAAAGTGATGTTCAGTCCCTTGATCTTGTCCACTCGCGTGTAATCGATTTCGGGGAACACCAGCTGGTCGCGCAATCCCATCGTGTAATTTCCGCGCCCGTCAAACGCGTTTGGAGGCAGGCCGCGAAAGTCGCGCACGCGCGGCAGGACCACGTTGCACAGGCGGTCCAGAAACTCGTACATGCGGTCGCCGCGCAACGTGACGCAGCAGCCAATCGGCATGCCTTTGCGGATCTTGAAGTTGGCGATCGATTTCTTTGCGCGCGTGACCACCGGCTTTTGCCCGGCAATCTGTCCGAGCTCGATGACCGCGACATCCAAGAGCTTCACGTTCTGGCTAGCTTCGCCCATGCCGATATTGATCGTCACTTTCGCAATCTTCGGCACGGACATCGGATTCTTGCGGTCAAAGCGCTTCATCAGCGCGGGAATCACTTCTTTGCGATACTGCTCGTGCATTCGGCTCATCATGTTTCGTCTCTTTTTCCGTTCCTCTTAAATGCCTTCTCCGGTGTGGCTCTCTTTAAACGAAACGCCTCGGAGAGGACTTACTTTTCGAGCGTGTTTCCGCAACGGCGGCAGACACGTTCCTTGGTTCCGTCCGGCAATACCTTGTGTCCGATACGCGTGCCCTTGTTGCAGGCAGGGCAAAGCAATTGCACGTTGGAGATCGGCAGATTGCCTTCTTTTTCGACGATCCCGCCCTTCACGTTCTTTTGCGGGTTCGGGCGCGTGTGCCGCTTGATCATGCCCGCGTGTTCCACGGTAATCGTGCGCGTGGATGGATTCACGCCCAGCACGCGGCCCGTTTTACCGCGATCGCGGCCGGTAATCACTCGCACCTGATCGCCTCTCTTGATTCCTGCGGCGCTTGGCGCCTGCACGACTGGCTTTCGCAATGGCATTACCAAACCTCCGGCGCGAGCGAAACAATCTTCGCAAAATTCTTTTCGCGCAACTCGCGCGCCACCGGCCCGAACACGCGCGTGCCCACCGGCTCATTCGCATCGTTGATCAAAACCGCCGCGTTATCGTCAAAACGGATGTACGTGCCATCCTTGCGGCGATGTTCCTTGCGGGTGCGGACTACGACGGCCTTAACCACGGAACCCTTCTTGACCGCGCTGTCGGGAGCCGCTTCCTTGACCGCGGCGGTGATCACGTCACCCAAGCCCGCGCGGCTTCCCGCGTCGCCGCCCAGCGGCAAAATACATGTTATCTGGCGCGCGCCGGAATTATCGGCCACCGTCAGCCAGCTTCGCATCTGAATCATGGCAGTTGTCCTTTATCTCTCTCGAGCACGTTAGATGACCCGGTTGCTGCGCGTTACGACTTCCGCCAGCCGCCAGCGCTTCAGCTTGGACAGCGGGCGGGTTTCCACGATTCGCACTGTGTCGCCCGGACGCGCCTTGCGTTCTTCATCATGCGCGTAAAACTTCTTAGATACCCGGATGACTCGGTGATACAACTTGTGCTGCACGAGTCGCGTAACTTTCACGATAATCGTTTTTTCCATTTTCGCGCTGGTCACAACGCCCGTCACTTCCTGGCGTTCGTGGCGCGCGTCTACCGGTTTCGTGGTTTCTGCTGTGGTTTCTGTTGCCATTATGCTTTCCTCAATTCGCGCTCGCGCAAAAGTGTTTTGACGCGGGCCAGATCCTTGCGCGCGGAGCGCAACTTTGTAACGGCCTCAGCCTGTCCCGTCGAGAGCTGAAAGCGCAGACGGAAAACCTGTTCGGCCAATTCCTGCTGGCGCTGGTTTAGTTCCGCAGTATTCTGATCGCGCATTTTTTCTACTTTGCTTGGCATCAGAGTGCTCCTGCCCGGGTAACAAACTTGGTGCGAATCGGCAGCTTATGCGCCGCGAGCAGCATCGCTTCCTGCGCCGTGGCCAGATCGACTCCGGCCATCTCAAACATGATGCGTCCCGGCTTCACCACAGCCACCCAGCGTTCCGGTGCTCCCTTACCCTTACCCATACGAGTTTCCGCGGGCTTTTTGGTAAACGGCTTGTCCGGAAAAATTCGAATCCAGATTTTTCCGCCGCGCTTGATGAACCGCGCAATCGCTACGCGCGAAGCTTCAATCTGACGGTCGGTAATCCAGGCCGGCTCGAGCGCCTTCAGTCCGTACTCCCCGAACGAAAGATCGCTGCCGCGCCAGGCCTTGCCGCGGCGCCGTCCGCGCTGCTGTTTCCGGTACTTCACTTTCTTTGGCATTAACATCGCTGTATTCCCTCAAACCTTTGGCAAATCGCCTTGAATCTTATTCCTTTTCCTTAACTCTTAAACCGCTACCGCTTGCGCTTCGGGCTTCTTGATTCCACGCTGCGGTACATTTTCGCCCTGATAAATCCAGCACTTTACGCCAATCACGCCGTATGTCGTATGCGCTTCGGCCGTGCCGTAATCGATATCCGCACGCAGGGTTTGCAGCGGCAATCGTCCCTGCAGGTACCATTCTTTGCGCGCGATTTCCGCTCCGTTCAAACGTCCGGCCACGCGAATCTTGATGCCCTTGCAGCCGAATCGCAGCGCGGAGTCAACCGCCTTGCGCATGGCGCGGCGGAAAGCCACGCGCTTTTCCAGTTGCAGCGCGATGGACTCGGCAACCAGCGTCGCGTCCAGTTCCGGCCGGTGTACTTCCACAATGTCGATGTGCACTTCGCGCTTGGTGCGCTTCTGAATCTCGCCCTTCAGCTTGTCGATTTCCGCGCCCTTGCGCCCGATGATGATTCCCGGACGCGCGGTGGACACGCGAACGACCAGCTTGTTGGCGGCGCGCTCAATGTCAATCGAGCTGATGCCAGCCGATTTCAGGCGGTCCTTCAACGTTTCCCGCAGCTTGATATCTTCAAACAGCAGGTCGGCGTAATCGCGGTCCGCATACCACCGTGACTTCCAGGGCTTGTTGTAGCCCAGCCGGAACCCGTACGGATGTGTCTTCTGTCCCAAGGTTTTCCTCCGCTACTTCTTCGACGACTTTCGTGCCGGCTTCTTCTGCCCGGCCAGCGCCTTGCGAGCCTTTTTAACGGCTCCCGCAACGCCCTTCTGCGATTGCTCTTCCGCTGCCGCTGCCGCCACGCGCTGCTGCGCTGCGACATGATGCTCGGCTACACCCACCACAATGTGAGCTGTCCTGCGCTGGTAACGAAATGCGCGGCCCATCGGCGCCGGGCGCAATCTCTTCCAGCGCGAACCTTCGTTCACGTAGCAGTTCGATACGAACAAATGGTCGACATCGAGCGAAGCGCCGGCATCTTCCGCCTTGCGTTCCGCGTTGGCAATCGCGCTGCGCAGAACTTTTTCCACGTCCCGCGACGCGCGCTTCATGGTAAAGCGCAAAGTCTGCAACGCGGTTTCGGCCTTCTGGCCGCGAATCATGTCGATTACCAGGCGAATCTTTTGCGGCGACATGCGAACGTGCTTCGCCATTGCCACTGCTTCAATTGCCGGTGCCTGTAAATTCTCGTTAGCCATGGCTTATCCCTTCGGCGCGGGGGCGCCGCCTCCAGCTGGTGCAGCTGGCGCCGCAACTCCGGCAGCGCGTTCGAGCGCTGCTTTCACAGCGTGGCCCTTAAATGTTCGGGTCGGGGCAAATTCCCCAAGCTTGTGTCCGACCATTTGTTCCGTGACATACACGGGAATAAATTTCCGGCCGTTATGCACGGCGATCGTGTGGCCAATCATGTCCGGAAGAATCGTTGACCGGCGCGACCACGTCTTGATGACTTTCTTTTCGTTGCGCGCATTCATCCCGGAGACCTTGACCTGCAAGTGCTCGTCGATGAACGGACCTTTTTTTAGCGAACGTCCCATTGTTTCTCCCTACGCATTAACTCTGATTCTTTGTAGTGACGATATTTCGCCACACGCTCTTTGACAGTTCTGCTTTGCGGGCTACTCTTCTACCCGGCGGCATTTAATCCATTGCGCGCGTCGCACTTTGCGAAACCCGCGAACCGGTCCGGGAACGCGGTGCGATACCGGACAAAACGGGCAAACAAACCGAGTGCCCTGCGCGTTGGGCGCCTTTTCCACAGTAACGGCCCATCCGGGCTTGCACAACCGGTACAAGACTTGTACCGGCACCGCAATCACCCTTCCGGCTGGCTTCACCGGCTTTGCTGCAGGTCGTGTCGCCCTTGGTGCTGGCTTGCGTGAACGGGCCACCCGTCGTGCTGCTCGTCGTGAACCTTTCGTTCGTGATGCGCTCATCATCCTGTTCTCGACTTCCCCTCAAATACCCGCCGCGCCAGGCTGAGTATTTTTACTGCTGATCTAAACTTAACTAAAACAAAGCCTTTACGGTTTTCTACGCTGCACAATCTGGCGATCGGTTCGCTTGTTATGCCGCGTCTTCGCGCCCAGGGTCGAAAAACCCCATGGGGTTTGCGGATGGTTTCCCTTCACACGGCCTTCTCCTCCGCCGTGCGGGTGGTCCACCGGGTTCATCGCGACGCCGCGTACCGTTGGACGCCGGCCATGCCACCGGGTTCGTCCTGCCTTGCCGTAGGTTACATTCTCATGATCCAAATTGCCCAGCTGGCCGATGGTCGCCATGCAATCGAGTGCGAATTTCCGGATTTCGCCGGAAGGCAGCTTGACGAGAGCCATATCGCCCTCTTTGCTCAAGAGCTGCGCCGAGCCGCCTGCCGCGCGCACAAGCTGCGCGCCCTTGCCAGGCTGCATTTCCAGGTTGTGCACCTGCGTACCGGGCGGGATCGCTCGAATCGCCATCGCGTTTCCCGGAAGAATGTCCGCGCCTTCGCCGGTCGACACTGTCATCCCCACTTCAAGTCCCACGGGATGCAAAATGTATCGCTTTTCGCCGTCCGCATAGTGCAGGAGCGCGAGGCGTGCCGAGCGGTTCGGGTCATACTCAATGGCCGCAACCTTCGCGGGAATGCCCTTCTTTTCCCGACGGAAGTCGATGGTGCGGTACTGCTTTTTGTGCCCGCCGCCGCGATGCCAGATGGTGATCTCGCCGTGGGAGTTGCGTCCGCCCGTGCGCTTCTTCGGTTCGACAAGCGCCTTCTCGGGCGTCTGTTTCGTGATCTCGCTCTTATCGAGCATGGTCAGGAAACGCCGCGATGCTGTGTACGGATTGAATGTTTTCAGTGCCATACCGTTAACTCTCTTCCTTCTAGCTTGCTAACTTGGGCACGCTCGAAAGGCCTCAGCTTGCGGGCCGCGAAGCGCCCGCCGCCAATTGCCCCGGGCTGTTTTACAGATTGTCCGCGTACTCGATCATCTTCTCGCCGGCTTGCAGCTTGACATAAGCCTTCTTCCAGTCCCGCCGGAATCCTTCGGCGCGACCACGGCGGCGAAACTTGCCGTGATAAATCGCCGTGCGTACGGCTTCCACTTTCACTTTAAAAATTTTCTGCACGGCTTCCCGAATTTGCGTCTTGGTCGCTTCCTTCGCCACCTCGAACACAACCGTATGTTGCGTCTCTTTCACGCCGAGACCCTTCTCGGTAATGATCGGCCGCCGGATTACCTGAAATGCGCTGATGCTCATAGCCTCGTCCTTCGCTTCTGCCTGCGATTATTTTGCCGGGCTTACTTCTTGCTCTTATCTTTCGCGGCTGACTTGCTCGCCGCCTTTTTTGCCGGAGCTTTCTTTTCCTTGGCTGCGGATTTCGCGGCCTTCGGAGCTTCGACAGGCTTCGCCGTTTCAATCGTTGCTACATCGACTGCCGGAGCAGCTGTGCGCGGCCCAAATCCCAGCGTTTCGCCAAGCCGTACTGCGGCATCCTTCGAGAGATACAAGCGGTCATGCCTCAGCAAGTCGTAAGGTTGCAGGGCGTGCGGCGCAACCAGCTTCACGCCTTCCAGGTTGCGGCTGGCGCGTTCCAGGTTGTGGTTGTCCACGACTTCCACGAGCAGCATGGTCTTTTTTCCGTCCAGGCGCCCCAAAGCCTCGCGGAACGGTTTCGTCTTGTGCGTATCCAGCTGCCAGGTATCCACAACTGTCAGCTTCTCATCCGCCAGCTTTGCGGATAGCGCCGAGCGTAGCGCGCCGAGTACCATCTTGCGCGGCAATTTGTAAGCGTAGCTGCGGGGCACCGGTCCGTGAACCGTGCCACCCTTGCGCCAGATCGAGCTGCGGATCGAGCCAACGCGCGCTCGCCCCGTGCCCTTCTGCTTCCAGAGCTTTTTTCCCGAGCCTGAAACTTCGCCGCGGCCCTTGGTCTTATGGGTTCCCGCGCGCTGCGCCGCCTGATACCAGCGGACGGTTTCGTGCAGCAGGTCAGGGTTCACCTTCGCCTTGTACACGTCATCGGGAAGATCGAGCTGCCCTACGTTCTTGCCTTCGAGATTCTTGATGTCTACAACTGCCATCGTCGTCGCGTCCTTAATCGATCTCTGCAAACTCGCTCGTAAAACTCGTCCTTACTTGGCCTTGCGAACTTTGCGAATCAGGCAATAGGTTCCTACCGGACCCGGCACGGAGCCGAACACAAGAAGCAGGTTCTCGTCCGTATCTACTTTGATGACCTTGAGATTCTTGGTTGTTACCTGGGCATGCCCCATGTGTCCCGGAAAATGCTGTCCCGGCCAGACACGCGACGGGAACGAACTGCCGCCGATGCCGCCAGGAGCACGGTGATGCATCGAACCGTGAGTCGCGTCGCCTCCGCGGTAGTGCCAGCGCTTCACGCCGCCGGCAAATCCCTTGCCCTTGCTGACGCCCGTTACATCAACGAGCTCGCCGGGAGCAAACCGATCGACCAGAACGCGGTCGCCCATTTTTGTATCATCGGCCGATTCTTCAAGACGCACTTCGCGGATATGGCGCATCGAGGCGACTTCCGCCTTCTTGAAGTGCCCGGTCATGGGCTTGTTCACGCGCTGCGGCTTGATGAATTCGACGAGGCCGAGTTGCGCCGCATCGTATCCGTCTTTTTCCTTGGTCCGGCGCTGCACGACAACGCACGGTCCCGCCTGAATCACTGTGCAGCCCACCGCCTGGCCATCGTCGGTGAAGACTTGCGCCATTCCCAGCTTGATTCCGAGTATTCCGTTGACAGCCATCGAAGTTGCCCTGCCTCTTCTTTCGTTTCCTTGCTACTTCGTTTCTCTGCTTCCTTGCTTCCCTGCCTCTTTGCTTCCTGCTTCGAGCTACTTGCCGCCGTGTTCGCGGCCGAATGCCTTGATTTCCACGTCCACTCCGGGCGGCAAATCGAGCTTCATGAGCGCGTCCACCGTGTCCGGCGTGGGCTCGAGAATATCGATCAGGCGCTTGTGCGTGCGCATTTCGAACTGCTCGCGCGATTTCTTGTCCACGTGCGGCGAACGAAGCACGGTCCACCGGTTAATCGTTGTGGGCAGTGGAATCGGTCCAGCAACATTTGCACCTGTGCGCTTTGCGGTCTCAACAATCTCGCGCGTCGATTGGTCGAGAATTCGGTGATCGTACGCTTTCAAGCGAATGCGAATTTTTTCTCCGGCTGGCATAAATTACTCGATAATCTCCGTAACCGCTCCGGCGCCGACTGTGTGGCCACCTTCGCGGATAGCAAACCGCAGTCCCTTTTCCAGGGCTACCGGCGTGATCAAGCTGATTTCCGCGCTTACGTTGTCTCCAGGCATCACCATCTCGACCCCTGTCGGCAACTTCACATCTCCCGTCACGTCCGTCGTGCGGAAGTAAAACTGAGGCCGATATCCCGTGAAGAACGGCGTGTGCCGCCCGCCCTCTTCCTTCGTCAACACGTACGCTTCCGCCTTGAACTTCGTGTGCGGCGTGATCGATGCCGGCTTCGCCAGCACCTGCCCGCGCTCCACTTCTTCCTTTTCCGTGCCGCGCAGCAAGAGTCCGACGTTGTCTCCCGCCATGCCCTCATCCAGCAACTTGCGGAACATTTCGATGCCCGTCACCACGCGCTTCATCGTCGGCCGGAATCCCACGATTTCCACTTCTTCTCCGACCTTCACTTTGCCGCGCTCCACGCGCCCCGTGACCACCGTGCCGCGTCCCGAAATCGAAAAAATATCTTCGATCGGCATGGCGAACGGCTTGTCGATATCGCGCACCGGCTGCGGAATATACGCGTCCACCGCCGCCATCAATTCATCAATCTGCTTTTCCCACTTCTCTTCGCCGTTCAGCGCACCCAAGGCCGATCCGCGAATCACCGGAATATCGTCCCCAGGAAACTGATACAGCTTCAACAGTTCGCGTACTTCCAGTTCGACGAGTTCCAAGAGCTCCGGATCTTCCACCGAGTCGCACTTGTTCATGAACACCACGATCGACGGCACGCCCACTTGCCTCGCCAGTAGAATGTGCTCGCGCGTTTGCGGCATCGGTCCATCCGTCGCCGCCACCACCAGAATCGCTCCGTCCATCTGCGCCGCGCCCGTGATCATGTTCTTCACGTAGTCCGCGTGCCCCGGGCAATCGATGTGCGCGTAGTGCCGGTTCGGCGTCTCGTACTCCACGTGCGACACGGCAATCGTGATTCCGCGTTCGCGTTCTTCCGGCGCGTTGTCAATCGAATCGAACGCGCGGAACGCCACCTTCGGATTGTGCTTCGACAGCACCTTGGTGATCGCCGCCGTCAACGTCGTTTTGCCGTGATCGATGTGCCCGATCGTCCCGATATTCAGGTGCGGCTTATTGCGCTCAAATTTTTCCTTCGCCATCGCTCTGTCAGCTCCTCAGCGTGAACGTTTGTTTAAAATCCAGTGTCTAGTCTTAACCAAAAAATTCTATGGAAGCTTAGCGAGTCGCCCTACCGGTCGACTTCGCAATCACTTCTTCAGCAACCGCTGCCGGCGCTTCCGCGTAATGCGAGAAGTGCATGGTGAAGCTGGCGCGTCCCTGCGTACGACTGCGCACATCCGTGGCATACCCGAACATCGAGGCCAGGGGAACTTCCACGCGAATCACGTTCGCGCCGCCGCGGCTTTCCGTGCCCTGAATCTGGCAACGCCGGGCATTCAAGTCGCCAAACACTTGCGGCATATATTCTTCGGGAGTGACAACTTCCACCTTCATAATCGGCTCGAGCAGCACGGGCTTGGCCCTGCCGCAGGCTTCTTTGAAAGCCATCGACCCGGCAATTTTAAAGGCCATTTCCGAGCTGTCCACATCGTGGTAGCTGCCGTCAACCAGTAACACCGCGATGTCCACCATTTCGTATCCGGCCAAGATGCCGTTTTCCATGGCTTCGCGGATGCCCGCGTCAATCGGCGCAATAAATTCTTTAGGAATCGAGCCGCCCACGGTTTTGTCGATAAACAGCATGCGGTGCTCTTTGTCAAAGCGCCATTTGCCGCCCGAGCCGCCCACTTCCTTCGCCAAAACGTCCAGTTCGTCAGTGGACATTTCGTGCATGTTTTCATGCGAGGAGGAGGGCAAGGGCATGACTTCGATTTCGCAGTGGCCGTACTGTCCGCGTCCACCGGTTTGCTTGATGTATTTGCCTTCCGCCTGAGCGCGCTTGCGAATTGTTTCGCGATAGGCAACTTGCGGGCGTCCAACTGTAGCCTGCACGCCAAATTCGCGCATCATGCGGTCCACAATAATTTCCAAATGCAATTCGCCCATGCCGGAAATAATCGTCTGGCCGGTGTCCTCGTCGCTGTGCACGCGGAACGTGGGATCTTCCTGGGCAAGACGCTGCATGGCGTTGCCGAGTTTGTCCTGGTCAGCCTTTGTTTTTGGCTCGATCGCGACGGAAATAACCGGGGCGGGAAATTCAATGCTCTCAAGAACGACGGGCTTGGCTTCATCGCAGAGCGTGTCGCCGGTGGTTACGCTCTTCAAGCCTACGCATGCGGCAATATCGCCCGCATAAATAGCGTCAATTTCTTCGCGCTTGTTGGCATGCATTCGCACGAGGCGGCTAATGCGTTCGCGCGTTTGCTTCGTCGAGTTGTATACGTAGCTGCCCGACTTCAATACGCCGGAATAGACTCGAATAAAGGTGACGTGTCCGACAAACGGATCGGACATAATTTTAAAGGCCAGCGCGGAGAACGGATCTTCATCACTCGCGCGGCGCAATTCCACTTCGTCGTTGGCTGTTGTGCCCTCGACGGGCGGAACATCAAGCGGAGATGGCAGGTAGTCAACCACCGCATCGAGCAGCGGCTGAATGCCCTTATTTTTAAACGCAGAACCAGCGAGCACGGGTACGAGCTTCAGCGCAATCGTCGATCGGCGAATGGAAGCGCGGAGTTCATCGGCGGTAATTTTCTCGCCGTTCAAATATTTTTCGACGAGCGAATCGTCGTGTTCGGCAATGTATTCCACCGATTTTTCGCGCTGCTCTTTATAATACGCTTCATCCACCGCGGAAAACTTAAGCGCGGAAACCACTTCCGGGCGTCCGGCAAGAAACTCCGGATCCCAAAGTTTGGCAACATCAAACACTTCAAACTTCGCGCCCAAAGTTTCTTCCAGCCAGATAATCGCTTTTTCTTCCAGAAAGTCGATGACGCCGATGAATTGATCTTCCTTGCCAATGGGACACTGCAGCGCCACAGGGTGAGCCGCCAAGCGCTGGCGCATGGTTTTAATGGCGTTTTCGAAATCAGCGCCGGTGCTGTCCATCTTGTTAATAAACGCGAGTCGCGGGACGTGATACTTGTCGGCCTGGCGCCATACGGTTTCCGATTGCGGCTGCACGCCGCGCGCCGCGTCAAAAATCGCGACAGCGCCGTCAAGCACGCGCAAAGAGCGCTCGACTTCCACGGTGAAGTCCACATGGCCCGGTGTGTCAATAATGTTAATCAATACATCCTTGCCGTTACGCTTCCAGGAAGCAGTGGTCGCCGCGGAGGTAATAGTGATGCCGCGTTCGCGCTCCTGCTCCATCCAGTCCATGGTGGCCGTGCCTTCGTCGACCGACCCAATCTTGTACGTCACGCCCGTATAGAACAGGATGCGTTCGGTCGAAGTGGTCTTGCCGGCGTCGATATGCGCCATGATGCCGATGTTGCGTGTTTCTGCGAGTTGTGCTTTGCGTGCCATTTAAGAATTACCGCAACTTTCTCCCTTGGATCTGAAAACCCCACCCAATTCCCTGATTGCTTTGCCTTTAAAAAATCACGTTGCGACTGAAGTTGTAGGGGCACGACATGCGGTGCCCCTACGGGCTGAAAATTACCAGCGATAGTGTGCGAAGGCCTTGTTGGCCTCGGCCATGCGATGTACGTCTTCCTTCTTCTTCATCGCGCCGCCGCGTGCATTGGCGGCGTCCAGAAGCTCTTCGGCCAGCTTATCGGTCATCGTTTTGCCGGACCGCGTTCGCGCATACAGCAGCAGCCAGCGAATGGCCAGCGACTGCCGGCGGAACGGATTGACTTCGACCGGAACCTGATAGTTCGCGCCGCCTACGCGCCGCGTCTTCACTTCCAGCACCGGCTTGACGTTCTCAATGGCCTTCTTGAAGGTGGCCAGAGCTTCGCCATTGGTCTTCTGACCAATCTGATCCATCGCGCCGTAGAAAATGCGCTGCGCCGTGGAGCGCTTGCCGTCCTGCATCATCGAGTTGATGAACTTCTGCACCAGATCGCTGCTGTATACAGAGTCGGTCGTCACTTCACGCCGTGGAACAAAACCTTTACGGGGCATTCGCAAACTCTCCTGAGCTACTTATACGGTTACTTACTCTGGGCTGCCTTGGGCCGCTTGGCGCCATACTTCGAGCGCCCTTGCTTGCGGTTCTCAACGCCAGCGGCGTCAAGCGTTCCGCGAATCACGTGATAACGCACGCCGGGAAGGTCCTTCACGCGACCGCCACGCACGAGCACGATCGAGTGCTCCTGCAGGTTGTGGCCGATCCCGGGAATATAGGTGGTAACTTCGATGCTGTTGGTCAGACGCGCGCGCGCAACTTTACGCAGCGCGGAGTTGGGCTTCTTGGGCGTCTGGGTGTATACACGAATGCAAACGCCGCGCTTTTCAGGGCAGCCCTGCAGCGCAGGCGACTTCGTTTTGGTCCGGATCTGATCGCGACCGGATCGTACCAGTTGTGCAAACGTCGGCACGGCTCTACCTCAAACGAGCTAAGTTTCACTTCACTTTCCACATGGCCTTGTGGGGCCACACGGGGTGTCGTGGGTTTCAATCAGGAAAGAGCATAGTGGCGAATCCGGAGCAACCGACAGCTATCCGCAAACTACTACCAGTGAGCAGGTTCTACTTTCTGGTCGAAGCGGAGAGGGTTACTCGGCTTTGCGGGACTGGCGTCCCATTCCGGCCGCTCTTCTTACCCCGATCCGTCGTTCTTTGTTCCGGGGCTTGAAGACTATCCCTTTCACTACAGGGCAAAACAATCCCTGACGAAGCCGATAGTATAGGCAAGGCGGGCACTTATGTCAAACAAAAATCCTGGGATGGCTGTTGAACGCATTTTTGGTGAGTTTATTTATCTTTTTCACGCATTTAAATTTCGAATGTTGAGCACCGCCAAAGGCTTAAAATCAGCGCGAAATCGGAGTTGCGGCGTCCGGATTAGCGGGGGCAGAGGTACGATGATGCAACGATGGCACTCGACCGAGTCAATTAACGTTCCAGCTTCCATCATTATAATAATAATGGCAAAGCGGACCTTATGACTTGGACGCTCGTTCCCTCTTCCGACCATAATTTGAGGCAACAGACTCGAGACCATGAACAATTGTCACATCTCGAATCGCCTGCAGACCGAAACCGAAGTGACCTGTCGCAGCAAACAATTCTTCGAACCAAGGTTCTCGGTCAATTCTAATGGGCTTACTGAACCAATAGCCCTGCTTGCCCCGGGCCAAGTTCTTGAATTTACCGGAATTATTAGCGGCGATTTCGTCGACGATGAAGGAGTCGCACAAAACATATTGTGCGGACTCATTTTCTTTGCTGATTAGCCAAACTGTGTCGCCGACGAGCCTGTCGACACTTTTATTAGTGACGATGCGACCTTCGAGCTTCGAACTCTTAAATTGGCCATGATTGTCGGGATTATGATATTGAATAAAATGACGCATTCGATAGTTCTCCACAGGTTTGTGCAGCATATCATTCACGGCCTCTTTGTTAACGGCCATGGGTCTTTGAATTTTCGCTCCGCAGAACACCTTGCAATTGTATATATGTATTGTATATACTTATGATGGAGGCGCTGCGGATGAGCAAAGCCAGAGTTTTTAAATCGGGCAACAGCCAGGCGGTGCGGTTGCCAAAAGAATTCCGTTTTGACGTGAAAGAAGTTGAAATTTTTCGTCGCGGAGATGAAGTGGTGCTGCGAAAGCCGCGGCGCAACTTGCGTCGGGCGCTTGCCATCCTGCAATCCATGCCTGACGATTTCATGGCGGAAGGTCGCCAGGATACACCTCCACAGGAGCGCAAGGGGCTGTGAGGGGCCGCTACATGCTGGATACGGACATTTGCATCTACCTCGCAAAGGACCGGTATCCTCAAGTGATCGCTCGTTTCAAACGTCTGAAACCGGACCAAGCGGTGATGTCCGTGGTCACGTACGGAGAGTTACAGTATGGCGCCTATAAAAGCACAGAGCGATCCCGGACTCTCGCGCAGCTGGCTGAATTGATTCAGGACATACCCGTGGAAAGCCTAACGTCGTCCGTCGCACAAGCTTATGGTGAAATTCGCGCTGCCCTTTCGAAGCAGGGACGAGTCATCGGCAACAATGATTTATGGATCGCAGCTCACGCAATGGCTCTGGATGTGACCCTCGCGACCAACAACGAGCGTGAGTTTCTTCGTGTCGTTGGGCTTTCCGTGGAAAACTGGACGAAATAATCCGCCCCGCCAACCTACTTCACTTCTAAAATTTCTTTTTCTTTTACGGCGCAGAGGTCTTCGATTTTTTTTGTTTCGGAGTGCGTTATTTTTTCGAGCTCATCGAGGGTGCGCTTCTGTTCGTCCTGGCTGATCTTTTTCTCTTTTTCCAGTTTATCGACGGCTTCTTTAATGTCGCGGCGGATATTGCGCACAGCCGTTCGGTGATTTTCGAGAACCTTGTGCAGATGCTTGACGATGTCTTTACGGCGATCCTCGGTCAGCGGCGGTATCGGCACGCGCACGACTTTGCCGTCATTGGTGGGATTCAGTCCCAGGTCTGACGTGCGAATGGCTTTGTCGATCAGTGGCACGGCGCTGGGATCCCACGGGGAGATTACGATTGACATCGGTTCGGGCACGGAAAGCGCGCCCAACTGGTTCACTGGCATCGAGGTGCCGTGGTAATCGACGCGGATGTGATCGAGCAGCGCCACACTGGCGCGGCCCGTGCGCACTCCGGCCAGCTCCTTGCGAAAATCCTCGACGGCTTTTTCCATGCGCGTCCGCGCCTGCGCCATCGCTTCTTTTGTGTTGGAAATCACGCTCATGGTTTCGAGCCCCCGTTTATTCTGCGGTCACCGTGGATCCCACTTTTTCTCCCATCACCGCCCGGCGAATATTTCCCGCCGTATTCATATTAAAAATGATGATCGGCATGCGGTTGTCCATGCACAGGGAGATTGCGGTGGAATCCATTACGGCGAGGCCTTTTTGGATTACGTCCAGATAGGTAACACGTTCAAACATTTTTGCGCCGGGAACTTTTTCCGGATCGGCGTCATAAATTCCGTCCACGCGCGTGGCTTTCAAAATAACGTGCGCCTTGATTTCCATGGCGCGCAGCGCGGCGGCCGTGTCGGTTGAAAAATAGGGATTGCCGGTTCCCGCGGCGAAGATGACAACGCGGCCTTTTTCAAGGTGGCGCATCGCGCGTCGGCGGATAAATGGTTCCGCCACTTGCGCCATGTCAATGGCGCTGAGGAGGCGGGTAACGACTCCCTGCTTTTCTAGCGCGTCCTGCAGCGCGAGGCCGTTGATCACCGTGGCCAACATGCCCATGTAATCGCCCGTCGCGCGATCAATCGAAAGCGATTTTTGGCGCGTGCCGCGAAAAATATTTCCGCCACCCACGATGATCGCCATCTGAATGCCCAGGTCATTCACTTCTTTGACTTCGCGGGCGATGCTGTGGACAGTTTCGGCATCAATGCCGAAACCTTGGGAACCCTGAAAAGATTCACCGGAAAGTTTTAAAACGATGCGCTTGTAAATGGGCGCAGGAGTGGAAGTACCGTGGTTGGGTGTTCGGTCGTCTTTGCTCATGCTCTCGGCGGGCATTCTAACAAAGATTTATCCGGAGTGCACAGCCCGCAATTCAATTTTCATAGCTACGTATAAACCGTCTTCAATGGATCTTGCTTGCAGAGTGCCGGCAAGTCAGACTCGCCCCAAGCCTTGCGGACTTCAAGATCGCGAACGACAGCTCGCGGAAACTGCGGCCGATGGCTCTTCGGTAGTCGTGGTCGCGCTCTCGCCCACTTTGAAACGCGTATAGCGGCGGATGGAAATGTTTTCGCCAAGTTTGTGAATCATCTGGCTGACCATTTCGCCAACCGTCATGGATTCATCTTTAATAAAATGCTGTTCGTAGAGGCAATTTTCCTCGTAGAACTTTTCCATTTTGCCGTTGACGATTTTTTCGGCTACGGCTTCGGGCTTGCCTGTGGCCTTCGCCTGCGCTTTGTAAATTTCACGCTCGCGGTCGAGAATTTCCTGCGTCACATCTTCGCGGCGCACAAAACGCGTATCGAGCGCGGCGATGTGCATGGCCACGTCATGGCAGAGGCGCTGGAAATCTTCGGTGCGCGCGACGAAATCAGATTCGCAATTGATTTCGACGAGCACGCCAATTTTCCCGCCGGCGTGAATGTAGTGTCCCACCAGGCCTTCGCTGGCTTGCCGCGCCGCTTTCTTCTGCGCGGCAGCCTGGCCCTTCTTGCGGAGGACATCAATGGCGCCTTCGATATTGCCCTTGGCTTCGACGAGCGCCGAGCGGCAGTCGGAAAATCCCGCTCCGGTTCGTTCGCGAAGTTCTTTTACGAGTTGCGCCGAAATGTTGACCGATTCGGTTGGATTTGTCATGGCTCTAGGTCATTCCTTTTTCTATCGACAATTCTTGGCACTAAAACAAACACAGCCCTGCGCGTGGTTACGCGAGCGGGATCAGATGCCCTGCCTTATTCGGCTGCTTTTACAGAATGATTCGGTTCGAGCTCAGGTTCCGGCACAACTTCCGCGACGGGCTCCGTGCCCGGCTCGATGAAGTCGCCTTCCTGCTTCTCGTAGGATTCGTATTTGCTGGTGTCCACGTACTCGACGGTGTCCGCGCCGGTGGCCGCATCCGTTGCAGCCTTTTCCTGGGCGATTTGCGACCGTTCGTACGCCTGGCGGCCTTCGATCACCGCATCAGAAATCTTGGACGTGAACAGCTTGATGGCTCGCAGCGCATCGTCATTTCCCGGAATGACCCAGTCGACTTGGTCCGGATCGCAATTCGTGTCCACGATGGACACGACGGGGACGCCCATGCGGCGCGCCTCGCGGACGGCAATGCCTTCCGCGTTGGAGTCGATGACGAACATGGCATCCGGCAGCGCAGACATATTTTCCACGCCGGAAAGATTCTGCTTCAGATGCTTCATTTCACGGTCGAGGCGGGCAGCTTCCTTCTTGGAGAGTTGCGCCATGCGGCCGTCTTCAGTCATAGCCTTCAGCGTCTTCAGACGCTTGATCGACTTCTGGAGCGTGGACCAGTTGGTCAGCGTGCCGCCCAGCCAGCGATGATTTACGTAGAACATGCCGCAGCGATTGGCTTCCTCAGCCACGGCTTCCTGCGCCTGGCGCTTGGTTCCCAGGAATAAAATTGTCTTGCCGTTTCCGCTCTGCTCGCTCACAAAACGCGCAGCTTCGCGGAACAGTTTTAAAGTTTTCTGCAAATCGATAATGTGGATTCCATTACGTTCGCCGAAAATGTATTCCTTCATCTTCGGATTCCAACGGCGGGTCTGGTGGCCGAAATGAACTCCAGCCTCCAGCAACTCTTTCATCGTTATTTCAACTGCCAATGTTCCTCCTCAGGAGATAGATGTTTGCGGGTGCGGTTTTTAGTAGCTTAGGCTTTAGCCTGCGGGTTTTAGTCCTTGCAAGGCCGAAACCCCGCAGGCTGAAGCCCGCACTACTTAAGACCGAACCGAACACCCTTTTGCCGGCTCCTTGCCGGCGCGTGAATTTGTCCTGCCCCGCGGAGCGGGACAGGACAGAACTCTTCAGAACTTTTTATAGCAGGCTCTTGCCGAGCCCAACTACTTAGCGCTTGCTGAACTGGAAGCGCTTGCGGGCACCCTTCTGCCCGTACTTCTTGCGTTCCTTCATGCGTGAATCGCGCGTCAGGAAACCGTTCTTGCGCAAACCGGCGCGCAGCTCCGGGTTAAAGATCGACAGCGCGCGCGAAAGACCCATGCGCACAGCTCCCGACTGCCCGCCCACGCCGCCGCCATTCACCGTGGCAATGACGTCAACCGATCCCGAGGTTTCAGTAAACTTCATCGGCTCGACGGCGCGATTGCGCCACGTTACGTTGCGGAAATATTCATCCGGGGTGCGGCCGTTAATCGTGATCTGGCCAGTTCCGAACTTCAGGAAGACGCGGGCAACGGATTCCTTGCGCCGGCCGGTCCCGTAAAATGTTTGTTTCGCGCCTTCAACAGGCTGTCCGCTAGAACTCAACTTTCCTCCTCAAAACCCAAAATCAATCTTCTGGCCACTGACAATTCTAGTACGACGCTGCCGGATACGCAGCAGAAATCAAATCCCAGTAATTTCGCTTTAAACGAAATGGGGGATCGTGCAAGCCAATCTATTAAAGAGCAGCCGCTTGCGGTTTTTGCCCCGCGTGGCGAGCCAAACCTTTATCGTCCAGATAAATTCGCAGCTTCTTCGCGCGCAGCGCCCGCAGCTTGTTCTTCGGGAGCATGCCCAGCACCGCTTCGCGCAACATCCAATCCGCTCGTGTCGGCCGCAGGCGCTTGGCTGGAACTTCTTTCAACCCGCCTGGATAGCCGCTATGATGACGATAAATTTTCTGTTCCAGCTTGTTTCCGGTGAGGCGAATCTTGTCCGCGTTCACCACCACAACGTGGTCGCCGCAATCCAGATTCGGCGTGTAATTGGCCTTATCCTTGCCAATCAACATTCGCGCAATGCGCGTGGCCAAACGGCCCATTACTTGTCCGGAGGCATCAAGAACAAACCAGCCGCCACCCTGTTCGATAATTTCCGTGTCCCGTCCCCGGGGTACATACGTGCGCATGAGCTTAGTCACACCTTTCCATGAATAGTCAAACGTAGAGACTATCGGGTATGGGGAGGTTTGTCAATCAGTGTGTGATCCTGAAATTGGCGCGACGCTCGGTGTTACCTCTATTGCCGCTAAGTTGTTTGATTATCCTCGGAAGTACCGCATGGATGCCATTCGCCATAATATTCCGAACTCTCACGGAGTACCGGGACATCGGCAAATTTCCATACGAATCGGAATTTTGTATACCTTTCTCTGTCAAAGACATCTTTGTAGGAGATATTTCCTTTCACCTCGATAAACAATTTGTCGGCCTTAATCTCGGAGATAACGTCGTTATCCTCGAGAATCCATGTATTGCACTTGGACGGACTATCGCTGGGATTTACTATGGCCGGCAGATTATAAATAGGGAGGAGAAAGGGCTCTTCGCCGAGACCGATTCCCTCCTTTGGACGAACGTAGGCACTGCAACCAGACGAGACCACGTACGCAGGGGTTTGTCCGTAGATGCTTACGGAAAAATCTATAGAGTGAACCATCTTCGAAACCGACAAGATAGGCTCAACTAATTTCAATTTGTCGAGCTTTACTCTGAGCCTTGCTCTCTCCTTGCTGATAAACATCTCAGTATTTTTATTGGCGGACTCAGCTCCTTCCTTCGCTGCGATGGCATTATCTCTAGCTGCATCAGCAGCCTTTTCAGTAGCCTCAGTTTGTCGTTGCATTAATTCAATTTGTTGTTGAATCAGCCCCACACTATCTCTTGTCGCCACGGCTGCTACTTGGGTAGCTTCAGCGGCCTTCGCAGTTTCTTTCGCTTGAATCCAAATAGCTATAAAAGTGAATCCGCCGATGAGAACCAGGGCCGCAGTTAAACAAATATATACCTTGTCCCAAGTGTCTTTATCAGGTATGCGATCAACCAAAATGTGCCGTGGCTTTTCTTCGGGTGCTGCATTACTACTTTTGCCTTGAATGGTTATGGGGGATATTGGGTTTTCTATGGCATCAGGTGAGGATACAGCATTGTTTGCCCTGCCGTTTTTATTAATCTCGTTGGCGCTATCTCCGGGGTTACCAATTGTTTTCCGTGGGATCTGGGGACTTGCCTGAAAAAGCAGTACCAAAGCTAGCGCAAGCGACTTCCCCACAATAAAAGCTCTGAACCAATTTCCCACAGAGGCTCCAGTCTTTACTCTTGATTGATATTATAGATTTAGTATGGTCCCAAATCCAGACGGGTGATCACAATTCTAGGGAGAAGAGGACAAAGGATTCTAATAGTGTGAAAGGAAACGCCAATCGCCGCGCAGTGTCATGCATCTAGGCACGACACCGCGGGCGGGCGCTGAAAGCGGGGCTTAGCTGGACGACTTTGTCGCGTGCGCAGGATTTGCCGTTGTCGAGGCAGTTCGTGCGTACGACGGCTTGTCGTGGTCATTCTCGCTGCCGGCGGAGCCGGTGCGATCGATTTCGATGGAGCCCTTGAAGTACGCGCCGTCTTCAATCATGATGCGCGCGGTGGTCAAGTCTCCGACCACGGAGCCATCCTTCTTGATTTCGATGCGGTCTCGGGCCCGCAAATTTCCTTTCACTGCGCCGTAGACGACGACTTCGCGAGCCACAACGTCGGCGGTCAGCTTGGCGCTGGCGCCCACGGTGAGCTTGCGGTCTTCGAGCTGGATCAGCCCTTCGACGCTTCCGTCCACATGCAGGTCTTCATTTCCGGAAATTTCGCCTTTTACGTGCAAGCTGGCGCCTAGCCGGGCGGTAGAGCCGGACGGCGTCGAGCTTAGCGGGCGCATGGCATCAGTGCTCATGGATATTTCCTCCGTTTTGGCCGATGCCGGCTTCGCTACCGGTGCTGGTGGTGCCGGAGCTTTCGCGGTCGTCGGTTGCGGCGTTTCTGATTGCGGTGCTTCGACTTTCTTGTTTCCCCACATCTGGCAAATCTCCTCGGTCAGCGGCACGCCGAAAAAATCCGAGTGCGAAACCGGGGTGCAAAACAATGTATCTCTCCGATCAAAATGGGAACAAGCGAATAACGGGCGCGGTGTTCCTTAAAGTAACACTACGGGCTGGGGGCCCTGCTGGGAGTCACACAGTACAAGAGGGAAAGTAGGAGTGCAATTAAAAATATTGTTTCGGATTGAAACTGAAAAATTACATGGGCTCCGAAAATATTAATTCATTGCGGAACCGTCGCTCGTCGGTCGTAGCGCCGGCATCTTGCCGGCAGGTTTAGATCTTACTATGACTAAAATTTAAACCTGCCGGCGGGACGCCGGCACTACAAAATCAATATTTGCGAAGCACGCCTACAACTCTGCCCTGAATTTTTACTTCGGACGCGGGAACGATGATGGGAGCCATTTCTGAATTCGCGGGCTGCAAGCGAATTTTCCCGCCGGCCTCGCGATAGAAACGTTTCAGAGTCGCCTCATCGTTTCCAACCAGCGCTACAACGGTTTCGCCAGGGTTCGCCACTTGTGTCGGCTCAACGACCACGTAATCTCCATTCATGATGTGATCTTCAATCATGGAGTTACCCTTGACTTGCAGGACGAAAGATTTTTCCGAGCGCGCAAATTCACCGAGCGAAAGAGTTTCATGCTCTTCCACCGCTTCGAGCGGGCGGCCTGCGGCGATGCGTCCCATCAAAGGCAATTCAAACATGTGGCGATCCTGCACCTGTTCCCGCACAGGCTTTGGCAGCTGCATGACTTCGATCGAGCGGCTCTGGTTGTAGCCGCGGCGAACGAATCCTTTGCGCTCCAGCGTGGTGATGTGTTTGTGCACAGTGGCCAGCGAAGTGAGTTTGAGCGAGCGCGCCATTTCCTCAAAGCTCGGCGAATAGCCATGCTTGTTTTGAAATGTGACCAGAAAATCGAGCACCTGTTTTTGGCGTTTTGTCAGCGTCACGGCGATCCCCCCGATGAAATCATCATAGGCGAAGTAAAAGCGAAATAGCAAGACCTAAATTTTGATAAAAGAATATTCCTGGAGAGGCACGTCGTGCTTTTGCACGAAACAACAAGTGGAAAAAAGCACTGAAATTCACATTTTTTTGGGGCTTGGAATCAAAACATTTTCGACTACAAAAACAGAATCCCGCATCTTTCGGTTCTCAATTAACTCATGCCGCATTAACAACACAGAATTTGTATCGCGGTATTACATGCGCGGAACCATTATGCTATCCTTACTTAGTGGAAGCCCACTGGGGACTTCGGCATCCGCCAATGTTGGACCTTGGGGCAAACCGGTTACCAAAAATCATAATTGAGAATTGGAGCATTTCCAACCCATGGCTACGATTACGGACCCAGTCGTCCGCGCACACAAGCGCGAAGTCATCGATAAGGCTGTTCTCCGATTTTGCGGAGATTCCGGTGACGGTATGCAGATTACGGGCAGCCAATTTACAAACACCGTTGCCCTTTATGGAAACGACCTCGCAACATTCCCAGACTATCCTGCGGAAATTCGCGCTCCTGCCGGAACCCTGCCGGGCGTGAGCGGATTCCAGATTCAATTTTCTTCGGGCGACGTTTTTACACCCGGCGATTCGGTTGACGTGCTTATCGCGATGAACCCGGCCGCGCTCAAAACCAATGTTAAGGATTTGAAGCCCAACGGAATTCTAATCATTAATAGCGATGCGTTTTTGGAAGGCGATTTGCGCAAAGCGAACATGACGTCGAATCCGCTGGAAGATGGCACGCTCGCCGGCTATCGGTTATTTACTGTAGGCCTGGAACGCTTGACGCGATCCGCGTTGCAGAACGTCGGCCTCGACGCAAAATCGATGGACCGCTGCAAAAACTTTTTCGCGCTGGGAATGTGCTACTGGCTTTACAACCGCTCGATGGATCTGACCACCAAGTGGATTGACGATAAATTCAAAACGAAAGCCCTGCTGGTGGAAGCCAACAAGCTGGCCATGCGCGCAGGATACAACTACTGCGAAGCGACCGAAGCGTTTCAAGTCAGCTACGAAATTCCTCCCGCCAAGCTTACTCCCGGAACATATCGCAACCTTAGCGGGAACCAGGCTTTGGCCATCGGCTTCGTGGCGGCATCGGTGAAGGCGGGCCTTCCGCTCTTCCTCGGTTCTTATCCCATCACTCCGGCGTCCGATATTCTTCACGAACTTTCGATGTACAAGAATTTCGGCGTCATGACTTTCCAGGCGGAAGACGAAATTGCGGCGATTACCTCCGCGATTGGCGCGTCTTATTCCGGCGCTCTTGCGCTCACCACTACTTCCGGTCCCGGCATGGCGCTGAAGACCGAAGCGATGGGCCTTGCCGTTGCCGTGGAATTGCCGCTCGTGATTTGCGACATTCAACGCGGCGGCCCGTCCACGGGGTTGCCGACCAAAACCGAACAGGCCGACCTTTTGCAGGCGATGTTTGGCCGCAACTCGGAAGCCCCGATCCCGGTAATCGCTCCTTCGACTCCGGGCGATTGCTTCTGGGTTGCCGTCGAAGCGTGCCGCATCGCTCTTAAGTACATGGTCCCGGTCATTATTTTGTCCGACGGTTATTTGGCGAATGGCGCTGAACCCTGGCGCATTCCCACCGTGGACGAAGTCCCCGGCATTCAAGTGAAATTCGCGGAATACTCGGAAAACTTCCATCCCTACTCGCGCGATCCCCAGACTCTTGCCCGGCCGTGGGCGATTCCCGGCACCATCGGACTCGAGCACCGCATTGGCGGAATCGAAAAGCAGGATGTGACCGGCAACATTAACTACGAGCCGCTGAACCACGAAAAGATGGTTCGACTCCGCGCTGCCAAGGTCGAAGCCGTCGCACAAGATATTCCGGACCTCGTTCCAGCCGGCGACCCCGATGGCGATCTTTTGATCGTTGCCTGGGGCTCCACCTACGGACCGATCACCGCGGGCATGAAGACGATGCGCGAAAAAGGACATCGCATCGGCCACGTCCACCTGCGCCACCTCAATCCCCTGGCCCGCAATCTGGGCGAACTGATGAAGCGCTACCGCCATGTTCTGGTCCCCGAAATGAACCTTGGCCAGCTTTCCATGATCCTGCGCGCCAAGTACCTGGTGGACGCCATCGGCTACAACAAGATTCAAGGGCAGCCCTTTAAGACCGCAGAAATTGAAGCAAAGATCGAGGAAATTCTGGGCTAACGCTCCCTGACGGGGGTAAGCCTGAAAGGAATCTGGAGACCATACCAATGACAACGGCAACGCTTCCAGTACTTACAAAGAAGGATTTTCAGACAGACCAGGAAGTCCGCTGGTGCCCCGGATGCGGAGATTACGCAATTCTCTCCGCGGTGCAGGCTGTGTTTCCGGAGCTGGGAATTCCCCGCGAGAAATTCGTGGTGATTTCCGGCATCGGCTGCTCCAGCCGCTTCCCTTATTACATGAACACATTTGGGTTTCATACGATTCACGGACGTGCGCCGGCTGTGGCGACGGGAGTGAAGATCACGCATCCTGAGCTGGAAGTTTGGGTGGCTACGGGAGACGGTGATTCGCTGGCCATTGGCGGCAATCACACGATCCATATGCTGCGGCGCAACGTCGGCATCAAGGTGCTGATGTTCAACAACAAGATTTACGGCCTGACAAAGGGCCAATACTCGCCCACGTCCGAATTCGGCAAGAAGACGAAGTCAACTCCCTTTGGCACGGCTGACCGTCCGTTCAATCCGCTGGGCCTCGTGATCGGCGCCGGCACATCGTTCGTTGCCCGGTCCGTGGACGTCTTCCAGGGGCACTTGAAGGACACACTGAAGAAGACGGCGGCGCACAAAGGCTCGGCGTACGTTGAAATTTTGCAGAATTGCAATATTTTTAACGACGGCGCGTGGTTTGACCTGACAGAAAAGGAAGCCCGCAGCGAGCACGTTGTGCAACTCGATCACGGCAAGCCGCTGATCTACGGCAAGAACCGCGACAAGGGTATCCGGCTGAATGGCCTGGAACTCGAAGTGGTTCACCTGGGCAACGGCAATGGGCTAACGGAAAAAGATATATTGGTCCATGACGAGCACCATCCGAACCCGGCCTATGCCTACCTGCTGGCGCAAATGGAAGACAAAGAAGGATTCCCCACTCCCATCGGCGTTCTGCGCTCGTGGGACCGCGACCGCTACGAAGATGTAATGTCCAAGCAGGTCCAGGACATCATCGCGAAGCGCGGAGCGGGAGACCTCGACAAGTTGCTGCATGCGGGCGATACGTGGGAAGTGCGCTAGGATTTCGCGCTCGCACGTTTAGCGAAAATTAACAAGCTTCAGACTATTTAAAAAGGGCGGCCTGCAAAATTGGGCCGCCTTTTTATTTTGTGGTATGAATTCGGCTGCAAATAATTTAGAGGGAGCTTGGGAAAATAGAATTTAGTAGGACTGAAATTTGAGCTGCGGGAACAGAATAGCTGCCCGCCCGAAAAGATGGGCGGCCTCTACAAAAGCAAAGGCAATGCGGTTTCGTAGCGGCCTCTCCGTTCCGCGTTATTCGGGACGGAGATGGCGATTTGCCATTCCAGTCGGCGTGCTTGCGAGCGTCTTCGCTATTTTGGGAATAACCACTAAATAGTAAAAGAAGATCTGAAAATTCGAAATTGAAGTAAATGAGAAAAAATCGAAAACCGGAAATTTGCACTCAGCAATTTCAAATCTTAAATTTCAAATTTGAAGTCGAATCCTGGGAGAATTCTTGCATTTTTTAATTTGAGAAACGAGGAAGTGCGCCTCGCTACTAGCGGTCTTTAGCCGCAACCAAGGCTGCATGCGGTTCGTTGTTCTGGACCACAAAATAATTTTCATCGTTCAGGCGGCGATAAATTCGGCCCGCAACGCCCGCAGCCATGGCTCCCTTGATCGCCATGGTGTGCCCGCGCATCAGGACAACCAGCACGATCTTCGGATGAGATTGATCCGCGTAGGAAACAAACCAGCCGAGCCGTGAAGCGGAATCCGAACACGTTCCTGTTTTTCCAAGCGCTTGCTCGTCATCGGAAATGTAGCTGGATCGCGCGGTGCCATAAAGCACAGCCGCGAGCATTCCATCGCGCACTTCAGGCAATAGCGATTCGATATTCAGCTGGCGCTTAACACGCGGCGCAAAATTCGCGCGTTCTTCCGGCGACCTGGGATATTGCAAATAATAGAGTGTCCCGCCATTGGCAAAGCTGGAAACGAGTGCGCCAAGCTGCAGTGGAGTCATCTGAATTCCCTGTCCAAAGCTGGACATGCGGGCCACGCCGCCAAAGGCTGGCGGCTCAGTCGGAAATCCACCTGGATGCTCTTCCGGAATCTGATAGCCGGCGAGTTCGCCAAGGCCGAGGAGACGACCGTAGTGCGAAACCGTGCCAAATCCCATACGGCGGCCCAGCTCTTCGAAGAAAGCGTTATTGGAGTGCGCCAAAGCTTCCGTCAGATTCAAATATTTGCGGGGGGCGACGCGGATCATCGTGTCGCGCGTGACTACACCTTCTTGCAAAGCTGCAACCGCGATCACCGGTTTGATCGTCGAGCACGGAATGAAGCCGGCGGAAAACGCGAGACCCTGATTCACGACGGTAAGGATGCGGCCAGTCGTGGGATCGATCGCTACAACGGAACCGTTGTAACGGCCCAGCGCATCCACGGCAGCCTTGCGCACAATCGGATCGTCATAGGTCGCCACATCGCCCTTTTCGGAGTCCGTAAACGTGGGAACGCCGTAGCGCGACGAAGAATATTTTTTAACTGTAGCGTGAGTGACGTGTGTAGTGCGCGTGGCGCGCGGAACAGCGGCAGCCGCAATGGGTGAGCTTCCTGCAATGGATATGCAGAGAAGCATGGAAAGAAACTGGTAAAAGTTGGGCCGTGATTTCATGATTACATGTTCCGATCTGGACCGCTTATGCGTTCCCGCTACGCAATCAGTGTTGAGCCACGATTCTAGGTAATTTATGTGATAGAAGGCAATAGCTATTCCGTCCTATTACGTACTATCGGCCACTATCCCAGACGGGTACTTACCGTACCAGACTGAAACATGGGCACTGAAAACAAGGGGATTGGGACTTTGGTTGTGCATCAGCGTGAATTTTGCAGTACCGCGGGAAAAAGGCTGCCCGCCCGAAAAGACGGGCGGGCGCTACAAAAGCAACTGCAAGGCACTGCGGTTTTGTAGCGGCCTCTCCATCTCGTTGTTTTCGGGACGGAGAGGGCGACTTTGCTCGCAAATTGAATCACTTCCGTGATTTTATAACTGGCGGTTGCCGCGCTACGCGCTGGCAGGATTCGAAGATTCTTCAGTAAAAAAACTCTCGAAAAATGACTGCGCGGCCTGGAGCATCCCAGGCCGCGGTCGGGTTAAAGCGTACTCCCTTTTCGGGAATGACTATTTCATCGGGCGTGGCTTGTTTACCGCAGCGGAAGCCGCGGCGACAGCTGCCTGCGCAACAGGCTTTTCTGCCGGTTTCTCTGCATGGGCCGCCGGCAAAGAATTGCCATTAGCCGCGCCGGGAATGGCGATGCCCATTTTTTTCCTTAATTCATTCTCGAGCTTTTTACGAATGTCAGTGTGCTCTTTCAGGAAGATTCGAACATTTTCGCGGCCCTGGCCCAGACGCTCGCCGCCGTAGGAAATCCACGTGCCGGATTTTTCGAGGACGCCCTTTTCCACGCCGAGATCGATCAAGTCGCCTTCCCGGGAAACGCCTTCGCCGTACAGAATGTCAAACTCCGCCTCGCGGAATGGCGCGGCCACTTTGTTCTTCACGACTTTTGCACGTGTGCGCGAGCCGATGACGCGGTCGCCTTCTTTGATGGATTGAATGCGGCGAATATCGAGGCGGATCGAGGAGTAAAATTTCAACGCGCGGCCGCCGGTTGTGGTTTCGGGATTGCCAAACATTACGCCGATTTTTTCGCGAATCTGGTTGATGAAAATCAGGCAAGTGTTTGACTTCGATACGATGGCCGTGAGCTTTCGCAGCGCTTGCGACATCAGGCGCGCCTGCAAGCCCATCTGCGGATCGCCCATATCGCCTTCGAGTTCGGCGCGCGGAACGAGCGCGGCAACCGAGTCCACGACGATCACGTCGACAGCGTTCGACTGAATCAGCTTCTGCGCAATCTCCAGCGCCTGTTCCCCGTTGTCCGGCTGCGACACGAGCAGGTTGTCCACGTCCACGCCGAGCTTTCGCGCGTAAACCGGATCGAGCGCATGCTCCGCATCGATGAACGCCGCCTGGCCGCCCAATTTTTGGGCTTCAGCGATGATGTGCAGTGTCAGCGTCGTCTTGCCGCCGGATTCAGGACCGTAAATTTCAATCACACGCCCGCGCGGCACACCGCCCACGCCCAGAGCCGCATCAATCGAAAGCGCTCCCGTGGGGATCACACTCACCGGCACCAGGACGTCGCGGCTTCCGAGACGCATGATGGCGCCCTTGCCGTAATCTTTTTCAATCTGCGATATCGCAGTTTCCAGCATTTTCGTCTTGTCGTCTGTCATCACATCACCTCAAGGCTGAGTTGTCACGTTCAGTGACTGCGCTGTTCGTTCGGAGTCTACTATAAACCGCCCCATTCAGCGCAAATTCATTTCGGAACGGAAAGATACCATATGGCGAAGAAAAAGCAAATACTATTTTTAGGGCTGAGCCGCCCGAAAACATTATAGCGAGAAAGAGACCGCAAAACCTTAACACAGAGGACACAGAGAAAAGCTCGGAGGAGAAAACCGTTCGAGAATTTGGTGGCATGGCCGTGCAAGCTTTCTCCGGTGTTCTCTAAGCTTTTCTCTGTGTCCTCTGTGTTAAAGCCTTTGCGCTACTTGCCAGCGTAGACGTAAAACCCGCGCCCGCTCTTGCGTCCGAGCCAGCCGGCGGCCACCATTTTTCTGAGCAGCGGGCAGGCGCGATATTTGGAATCGCCAAAACCTTCGTGCAGCACGTCGAGAATGTGCACGCACACGTCGAGGCCAATGAAATCGGCGAGTTCGAGCGGCCCCATCGGATGATTCATTCCCAGTTTCATGATGGAGTCGACGGCTTCCGCCGTGGCGACGCATTCCATCACCGCGAACGCAGCTTCGTTGATCATAGGCAGCAGCACGCGATTGGAAACAAAGCCGGGCGCATCGTTCACAGCGACAGGTTTTTTCTCCAGCCGCTCGCACAGCGCCATCGTCGCTTGAAATGTTTCGTCGCTGGTTTGCAGCGCGCGGATCACTTCGATCAGAACCATCACGGGCACCGGATTCATGAAGTGCATGCCGATAAAGCGGTCTGGGCGGGACGTAGCCGCAGCGAGCGTTGTGACTGAAATGGAGGAAGTGTTGGACGCGAGGATTACGTTGGGACGTAATAATTTATCCGCATCGCGCAGTACCGCAAGTTTCAGGTCCAGTCGTTCGGGCACGGCTTCAACGGCGAAATCGGCGCGCGCAATTTCCGATAAATTGGTAGAGGCGCAAATACGAGCGAGAATTTTCGATTTATCTGCTTCCGCGATTTTTCCTTTTTTCGCTTCGCGATCGAGATTTTTCGCAATCGTCTCCAGGCCGCGCGCGAGAAAACTTTCTTCCACATCGCGCAAGATCACATCGTAGCCGCACCGGGCAAAGACGTGCGCGATGCCGTTGCCCATGGTTCCCGCGCCGAGAACCGCGACCGTGCGAATTGCGTCAAGAGTCATTTAATCTCCGGAAGTTCAGGACGGTGAGGAAGTATAGGAATTAAAGGAGGGAAAGGAAAGTGGCATAGGCTTCAGCCTGTGGACTTTTGGCTCTTGTAGCCCGCCTCTTCAGAGGCGGGGGTTTAGAGTCTGTGTGAGAACTCACAATCGACGCGTTTTTGTAGCGCCCGCCTTCAGGCGGGCGCTTTGGAATCAAGCAGATGCCCGCCTGAAGGCGGACGCTACATAATCCAAAACCGAGTACTCACACAGACTCTTTTTGCGACGCGGCATCTAAATCCCCGCCTCTAAAGAGGCGGGCTACAACAGACCCCATAGGCTGAAGTCTATGCCACAGTTAATTCGGCGGGCTTGCATCCACTACTTCACGCACAACTTCTTTGGCTCGCGCTTCTTTTTCCGGACGAACGACGAGGTGCCAGATGCCAGCTTCTAAACTTTTGTGTGAGCCGATTCCAACTTCGCGCAAGCAGATGGACAAAGTGTCCGCGAGGTCTTCTTCGCTGCCCTTCCAAACTTCGGCAACTGGATCGTCATCGTGCCATTCCTCCGAAGTGTCCGCTTCCACGTCGTCCTCTTCTTCAACATCTTTTTCCGATCCGCTCGATTCAGGGAGTTCCGCGGACTCGGGTTCCCCTTCCACCAATTCTTCAGGCTCGTCAAACGCCTCCAAATCAGCCAGAATTTTTTTGGCGCGCTCAACATTTTCGGGGGAAACAAAAATGCCGGCTTTTGGGTTCATGGAAGGAAAAAAGAGATGTCCCGCGGATTCCTGATCGGCCAACGGAATTCCGGACTCTGCCAGCGCTTCAATCACGGCTGCCCTCTCTCCTGGATCGTCACCTTCCCAGACGGAAACAATGGGCGGGGCTTTGTGTGGATCGATTGCCGCCTCCAGTTGATCCACAAGCGGGACGCCGCAATCGGAGCATTGCGTGACGCCTTTGATGTACTCGCATTTGCAATTTGGGCAGATCATATGGCCGACATATTAGCGCCGTTCCACTTCGGAATCTATTCCTGAGTAATTTCGCGCGCAATTTCCCGTGCGCGAGTCACATCCTGGGCGCGAACGCACAAGCGGGCGCGCTGGCCGGGCTCGTCCGGAATGCGGCTGGGGATGCCGTTTTCGCGCAACGCGCTGGCCAGATATTCGGCCATGGACTCATCTTCGCCAGACCAGACTTCCGCAGTGGCTTCGCTCGAATTCCAGCTGCGCGGCAAGGATTGCGTGGCATCGAGCCGGTCGTTTTCACTTATTTGCGAAGCGCCTGAAATTCCGAAGGTTTTTTCTTTGCTCTCGACCCAACTTAGTGCGCCATTTGCGCGTTCCATGTCCGCCACCAGAACTCGAATTTCAAAGCCAGGGGTCGCTTCAAGGTAATACGGGCGCGAGGAAAGAAAACCGCTGGCCGGATCGTAAACCTGCGTCTGCCAGAAAGGAATTCCTTCGTCACGAAGCGCCGCCTGCAGCGCCGTGAATTTGGCAGGGTCCGAACCGCGCCATAAAATTTCGAGAGAGTCATTCTCCATGTTTTTCGTTCGGTGGTGTTCCGTGAAAGTGCGGAGCGCCAGTAGGACAGGCTTCAGCCTGTCTTCTTTTGATTCTCGACAGACAAAAATCAAAACCAGACAGGCTGAAGCCTGTCCTACTGGCGCTACCGCTCGACGGCCAGCGCAAAGGCGTTGCCGCCGCCCAGGCACAACGCGGCTATGCCGCGATGCACGTTGCGGCGCTGCATCTCGTACAGCAACGTGGTGAGAATGCGCGCACCCGAAGCACCAATGGGGTGGCCAATGGCAACAGCGCCGCCATTCACATTTATTTTTGCCGGATCGAGATGCAGTTCGCGCGTCACAGCAATTGCGGCTGCCGCGAACGCCTCGTTTATTTCATATAAATCCACGTCGCGGTCGCGATCCCATCCGGTTTTTTCCAGGATTTTTTCTATCGCATAGATAGGTGCCGTCATGATCCACTTCGGATCGACGCCGCTGACGGCCTGCGCGACGATCCGCGCCATCGGTGTCTTGCCCAGCCGCGCTGCGTTGCGGTCGCTCGTCACCACAAGGGCCGCCGCGCCGTCATTCGTGCCGGGAGCGTTGCCCGCCGTCACCGTACCGTCCTTCTTAAATGCGGGCCGCAGCCTGCCAAGAGCTTCGAGCGAAGAATCCTCGCGCGGAGACTCGTCATATTTAATGACTACGGGCTCGCCCTTCTTCTGCGGAATTTCAACCGGAACGATCTGCGATTCGATGAAGCAGGATTTCCTGGCCTGCACGGCACGCTGGTGGCTTTCGAGTGAAAACTGATCCTGCTCCTGCCGCGTGATGCCGAATTTTTCCGCCACAAGCTCAGCCGTAATGCCCATGTGGAAATCGTTGTACACATCCCATAGGCCGTCGCGAACCATGGAGTCCACAACTTCCGCATTTCCATACCGATAGCCGGTCCGCGCGCCAGGCAATAAATAGGGGCAGTTGGACATCGACTCCATGCCGCCCGCAACCACGATTTCGTTTTCGCCCAGCATAATGCCCTGCGCCGCAAGCCCCACAGCTTTTAACCCTGAGCCGCAGACCTTATTAATGGTCATGGCCGCGACGCGCACATCAAGCCCTGCGCCCAAGCCCGCCTGGCGCGCGGGATTCTGCCCCAGTCCCGCCTGAACAACATTGCCCATAATGATTTCGTCAACAGCCTTCGGCTCGATACCCGCGCGGCGAACAGCTTCCGCAACAGCTTTCGCGCCAAGTTGTGTGGCCGAAAGGGGAGCCAGTCCACCTTGAAATTTTCCAATGGGGGTGCGAACAGCGCTAAGGATTACAGCTTGGTCCACGATTGCTCTCCCGGTCACGATAAACAAATGGGTTGAGCCACCAGAGGGTGGCGTCGCCATGGCCAAGTATAGGAGGGACCTAGATAGAGGTCAATTTTGCGGCAATTTTTGCAGCCAAACGGGAGCCAATCTTGCGTGAAGCAGTTGCCCGGACCCTGGAATGCGTCCTACTGGATTTAGGAGGCCCATTGAGTCCCAAAATTCCTTTTTCCTTTTGCGTCATTTTTCGCAACATCACTTTTTCAAAGATGCGTTCCATGGGCGTTTGAATGGATGGAAGAGCAATGGATACGTGTGCCATCTGGGATCTCCTTTTGCCGCGGAAAGCTTTTCAAGGAATGAAACTTGACCGGAAATAATATTCAGGCACCTTATCATGTTTTCCCCGAAAGGGAGTACAGATATTTAACTTACCTTCATTATAACTATAATGTTACGTCCGCCCTGTTAATCGCGTAAACCGCCTGTGTTACTCTTATGAACTGGACGATCCAACATGGCAGACCTTTTTGAACACGTAGGCGCACCTGCGCCAGAGATTCAGCTTAATCCGGAACAGCGCGCGGCGGTGCAGCACGGCGACGGTCCGCTCGTAGTCGTGGCCGGCGCGGGCACGGGCAAGACTCGCGTGATCACCGAGCGCATCCGGTATTTGCTCGACACGCAGCCCGAGCTGACAGGCAAGGAAATCCTGGGCCTGACGTTTACGGACAAAGCCGCTTCTGAAATGAAGCATCGAGTGGTTGCAACTTCGCGCGATCGCGGCGAGGCGGAGGCGGAACGCGCCAAAGCCGTGACGCTCAGCACCTTCCATTCCTTTTGCAATTCATTGCTTCAGGAAATCGATCCGGACCGGAAACCGATCGACAAGATCGACCATTGGATTCTTCTGCGCCGCAATCTTCCCCTGCTGCAACTGGAGCATTACCGGCGCCTGGCGGAGCCCGGACAATTTCTTGGCGACTTCGTGGAATTTTTCTCGCGCTGCCAGGATGAACTGGTGACGCCGGACGATTACCAGGGCTATGCGGACAAGCAACTGGAGGAATTTCAACGCGTTCGCAGCGCGATGCCCGAGGACGAACGCCCAATTCGCGACGAAGAAATTGCCAAAATTCAGGAAATTGCGCGGGCCTATCGCGCGAGCGACCTGCTGCTGCGCGATCGCAAGCTGCTCACTTTCGGATCGCAAATCATGGATGCCGTTCTTCATCTCCGCGCGGATGAAACTGCGCGTGAGATGCTTCGCGCGCGCTACAAATACATCCTTGTTGATGAGTTTCAGGATACGAACATCGCGCAGCTGGAACTGCTTTGGCAACTTGGTGGAGAGCGGCCCAACCTCGTGGTGGTCGGCGATCATCGCCAGGCCATTTACCGCTTTCGCGGGGCATCGTTTGGCAGCTTCACTATTTTTCTGGATCGCTTCGCTTCGGGCAAGGGTGCAACGCACGAGGATCTGTTGCGGCCGCTCACTATGAATTACCGCTCTGCCGGGCGCATCCTGCGCGTTGCCGGACAAGTGATCAGCCACAATGAAAAGCCGACGAATATTCCCGAGTACCCGCTGGCGGCCTTCAAAGATGACGGCGAAAAAGTAAGAATCGTTACACACGCAACAAGCGAAGCGGAAGCACAGTGGGTGGCCGCGGAACTAGCACGGCTGCATAAGGCAGGAGCCAAGTGGCGCACATTCGCGGTCCTTTATCGCGGGCATTCGCATCGCGACAAACTGGTCGATGTGCTCAAGGCGCGAAAAATACCGTTCGTCATCAAAAATCTTTCCATCCTTTCGCACCGGCTTGTGCGCGACTTGATCGCTTACCTTCGACTGATCGATCATCCGGTGGATGATGTGGCTTGCGCGCGTGTGCTGGCCATGCCCGCGTGGGGCCTTGAGGCATCGGACCTGGTCCGGCTCAGTGAACGTACCGCGAAAAGCAAAGGCTCTTCTCTTTGGGACACCATGCAGGCGGCAAAGAACGAGCCGCCATTTTCCGGCGGCGGGCGTAATCTGGATGCGCTGGTCGAACTCATCTCTGAGCTGCGGAAAAAAGCGCGCTACGTGACGGCTTCGGAATTGTTCGATGCCTTGGCCGAAGGACTCGATGTCAGCACCGCGGTGGCTGGCGAAGATCGCAAATATTTTGACCGCCTGGGCCAGTTTGTTCGCGAATGGCAGCTGAAGAGCGAAACGCAGCGGCTGAAAGAATTTGTCGAATACCTGGATTATTTCGAGCAGGCTGGCGGCTCCATCAACCTGGAACAGGAATCCGGCGACGCTGTGCAGCTGATGACCGTGCACGCGGCAAAAGGTTTGGAGTTCGATCACGTTTACGTTTTGCGAGTGGTACACCGCGGCTTTCCTGCCGGAGAAAAACCGCGCGTGCTGGAATTTCCGCCGGAACTGATGAAGGAAGAGCAGCCGCAAGGAAACTTTCATATTCAGGAAGAGCGCCGCCTGTTCTACGTGGCCGTCACACGCGCGCGCCAAAAACTCACGCTGAACACGGTTGAAAACAAGCGCTCAAAGCCTTCGCCCTTTTTGGATGACATTCTGATGGACGCGCAGATCAAGCGCCGCGACGTGGAGCAGCTCGCCCCAACTGCCGCGAACGTAACGGTTACCGCTTCCGAAGATGCGCAGGCACCTCTTTTCCAGAGGGAGCAGCAACGCGCGCGAATCGGTTCGCAAATTGGCGAATGGGCCACTTCGTATCGCCCACCGGTATCGGAGCCGCTGGAAATCAGCCCATCGGGGATTGGAACGCTGGAGGCATGTCCGCAAAAATATTTATTTGCAAACGCATGGAAATTACGCGGCGGCCCGGCAGCTGCTTTAAGCTTTGGCAGCGTGATGCATAACACCATCAAATATTTTATCGGCGAACTGACCAAGGGGCACACACTGCCTTGCGAAGAAGTAGAAAGAAAATTCGAGCTGGAATGGACTTCGGCCGGATTTGAAGACGAATATCAGGAACAAGAATATAAAAAGGATGGCTTGCTGCAATTGCGCACTTTCTATGCGAGCACCCTTGCCGCGCCACCCGATGTGATCGCGCAGGAAAAATCTTTCGATTTGCCGATGGAAAATAACGTGGTCCTCAAAGGACGCATGGATCAGGTGAACCGGCTTGGCCCCGGCGAAGAGGAAATCGTCGATTACAAAACGGGCAAAGCGCGCAACGAGGAAAAAGCTAAAAAAGACGTGCAGTTGAGTGTCTATGCCCTGGCGGCCCGCGAAGTGTTTGACTGGAATCCGGCGCGGCTCACGCTGCATTTTCTGCAAACCAACCAGCCCGTGAGCGCGACGCGCGATGAAAAGCAGCTCAAGAAAGTGCGCGCTGACATTCAGGAAGCGGCGGCCGATATTCGCGCGGGAGCGTTCCCCGCGAAACCCGGATTTTCATGCAGGTACTGCGACTTTGAATCCATTTGTCCCGCGCGTGAGCAGGGCGCCGCGGCCAGCGCCTCGGGCGAAGAATAATACCTGGCGGTTTGGTTTTTTCTCCGCTTATGAAAACAACCAATTAATTTTTTTATATCCCACGCGGCATGTTCGTGGCGGCGGGATTTTGTGGCGCCGGCGTCTCGCCGGCGGTTTTCTTATCCGTAACTCAGCGCAAACCCGCCGGCGAGACGCCGGCGCCACAAAACAAAAAAACGGGGCGACTTTTTTTCAGTCGCCCCGCTTGGAAACGTTTTCTTCAGACCTTACTCGGTTTACTGCGTTTCCTGTTTCTTGCCTGTTCGCGCATTCGCTCCGTAAACTTTTCTCCCCTCGGAGCAGCGAGCCAATCTTTCGCAGACTCGCCGTCTTTCGTTTTACGAGTGTGCGCGCCGGAAGTCAAGAATTAATTCCAGAATTGCAAAACGAAAACGCAATACACAGGAAAAGAAATTTTTTGCCATCGATTCGCTTGGCAATGAAAAATTCAAATTGGCAATCGCGCGGCACTTGTAGCGCCGGCGTCTCGCCGGCAGTTTTCGCATCCTTAACGAACGCAGGACAAAACCGCCGGCGGGACGCTGGCGCCACAAAATTCGCGGCGCCGCTTTTCTGAAACTTATCTTCGCAACAAATTAAGGGTTTGCATTCAGGTAATATCCATCGCGCGTGAGCAGCGATAGCCCCGGCCGCTTCACGCGAACTTCAATCGAATGGTACGGCTTGGATTTATCCGTGTGCGATCCGGAGTAAGCGATGGTGTACTGGTTGCGCGCCTGCTCGGCAACCCGCGCGTATAAGCCTTCGAGATTTTCCCGGCTTACGCCTCCGTAAA
This sequence comes from uncultured Acidobacteriota bacterium, assembly GCA_963786215.1. GTDB lineage: Bacteria > Acidobacteriota > Terriglobia > Acidiferrales > UBA7541 > Palsa-360. Next base: position 105,808 of record CAWAYK010000013.1, on the reverse strand, counting down.
AAATATCGCCGCCCGTGGCGTGCGCATATTTCGAGAGAATATTGTTTCCGAGGAACGTGACGCCGCGATTCAAATTCGCTTCGCCCACACCAACCACGTAAACGGAAACATCCGCCGACAACAGAAGTTTTAAAGTGTCATCATAGTTGTGCGTGTTGTTCTTGGCATTCTGCCCGTCGGAAATCAGAAAAATAATTCTGCGCCTTTCGCGCGGGCGGTCCTGCAATTGTTCCGCGGCGGCATAAATCGCATCGTTGATATGTTTCGTGTTGGGATGTCCATTGGCATCCGCAGGAATCTTGGCGGGTCCCGGCGGCTGCGCGGTATTCACGCGCGGACCGTTGGTCATTGTGTAGGAGCCGATTCCGGCAAACGAACTGCTCAAATCGATCTTTTTGAGTTGCGTGAGCAACGCATCGTTGTCCGCAATGAAATCCTCGGAAATCTGTTCGGGGACCTGATCGAAGCGCCACAAGGACACTTCATCCGAGGCGCCGAATCCAGCCGCCAATGTTTCCAGCGTTTTCTGGACTTTTTCGGCCGTGCTTTGCTTCAAATCATCATCCACCAAAATGGCTGCCGACAAGGGAACCGCCTCGGCGGAAAATTGGGCGATGGACTGCTCGATGCCGTCCTCAAAAACGCGGAAATCGTTTTGCTGCAGATCGGTTACCAGTTCACCGGCGTTATCCTTTACCGTGACGGGTACGACCACCAGGGACACGGTGGTCCGTATGCTGCCGCGCGAATCCTGTTTCGGCGCTTCCGGAGCGGCAGGCTGCGGTTTTCTCTGAGCGCCCGGTGACCCTAGCGACGGCGCCTGCTCCTGCGGATGAGGATCTTGCGCAAGCAAGGTCGCAATGGCTACAGTGGACCCTGTAAAACTAATCGCGAGGATCGCGACGAGCATTTTTCGTGTACATTTCATTTAGGTCCAGCACCAATTTCCGCGTGAGCTGCTACCGCGCGCCACGCACATTGCATCTTAATTTTCCAGGCCAGCATCCAACTCGTCGTCGCAGCCGGAGGAGATTATACAATGCAGTTCAGAGCCGTTCTTTGCTATCTGTGCGCCGCAACCCTTGTGGGAGGATTGGCCTATGCCGCAGCACCGGGTCAAATTCGCGTGCAGGTCAACCAGGTCAACGTCTTCGCCACGGTGCGGGACAAACATAAGTCGATTGTAACTGGCCTCACTAAGGATGACTTCCAGGTCTATGAGGATGGCCAGCTCCAGGAAATAACCGACTTTTCGGCCGAAACGAACCTGCCCATTACCCTGGGCATGCTGATCGACACCAGCGGCAGCGAGTATTACATGCTCTCCTCGGAAAAGGACGCCGGTTCGCGCTTCTTCGGAAGAATTTTGCGCAAGGGCGACCTCGGCCTGGTCATGAGTTTCGATACGGATATTGACCTGCTCGCTGACTTCACCGACGACAAGGGCGTGCTGAACCGTGCACTGAACCGCGCACAAATCAATATTCCTGGTGGCGGTTCCATCACCACACAGGGTCCGCTTCCGACCAGTGGCAACGGCGGCACAAACTTTTATGACGCCGTCTATCTGGCTGCGCATGACAAACTTTCCGGCGAAGCGGGCAGAAAAGCAGTGGTCGTCCTGACGGACGCAGAAGACACAGGCAGCAAACTAAAATTGCAGGATGCAGTAGAGGCCGCGCAACGCACCGATACCGTCGTCCATATTTTGCTGGTCGCCGAGGATGGAGGCGATCAAACCGTCGCCAAACGTTTGACCGACGAGACGGGCGGACGAATGATCGTCGTGCGCAATGAAAAAAATCTGGAAGCAGCGTTCGATCAGATTTCCGAAGAACTGCGTTTTCAATATACGCTCGGCTACACTCCATCCAATAAATCGCACGATGGCGGCTATCGCAAAATTAAAGTCGATATGAAAAATAAGGATTATTCCGCGCTGGCACGGCGCGGGTACTACGCGCCTAACTTCTGATCGAGTTTTAGTAGGACAGGCTTCAGCCTGTCTTCTTTTGACTTCCGTGGCTCTGGCAAAAGTTCATAAGAAGAAAGGCTGAAGAGTCTGCGTGAAAATTCAAAATCGGCAGGTATTTTGTAGCGCCCGCCCGCAGGCGGGCACTTTGGAACCAAGCACATGCTCGCCTGAAGGCGAGCGCTACATATGCCAAAATCGAGTTTTCACACAGACTCTGAAGCCTGTCCTACTTTACGGCGTCGCCGGTTTACCGCCGGCAGGGATGGGGATGGAATAGTAGCCCTTGCGCGCGCGGACGATTAAATCCTTGTGGTCCACCTGCACTTTAATGGTGTGATATTTCCCGTCTGCCGAGCGGCCCGCAGGGCTGTAGGCCAGCGCGTACTGGTGGCGCAGTTCGTCGCCAATATCGAGAAATGACTGCCCCAGGTCATCCACCTTATACGGAAAGAAAACGCGACCTCCGGTTTCCAGCGCAAGTTGCTCCAGAACCTGATCTCCCTCGTTTTTTTCGTACTTGCGGGTGATGCGTTTGGCGGGATCTTTTTCTTCTTCCGCGGAAACCCATTCCGTGCTGGTGCTGATCGAATAGATGATCACGCCCGCGCGTTGCGCCATATCGACGGCTTCGCCCCGCGCTTTATTGCTGCTGTTATCGTCGCCATCGGAAATCACGACAAGAACGCGCCGCACATCCGGATTCGGGCCGGTAGGAACCGGCGAATTATTCAGCAAATGATTGCTCGCCGCATAAACCGCGTCATACAGAGAAGTCCCACCGCCCGCGCGCTGTTTCAGGATTGTGTCGCGCAGTTCGCCACCATCGCCCGTAAAATCCTTAATGATTTGCGGGCCGTCATCAAACGTCATGAGGAACGCCTGATCTTTATTCCGCCGCAATGCGTTAAACAGAAAATCAATCGCGGCGTCCTGCTCAAATTTCAAGCGCGAGCGAATGCTGTTCGATGTGTCCAGCACCATGCCGATGCGCAATGGAAGATCGGTCGGCTGGCTGAAGTCCGTAATTTCCTGCTGCTGGCCGTCATCGAAAACTTTGAAATTTTCCTTATTCAAGTCGGTGATCAGTTTTTCTTTCTTGGTCACCACGCTGAACAGGACTTCCACCAGGTTGACGTTGCGGACGATTGTCCCCTGGCGATCCCCCTGTGCTGGCGCCGTAGTTTGAGTTGGCGCGGTGGCCGGAGAGGAGGCCGGTGGGGGTGCCGGAGGCTGAGCCTGCTGCGCGCCTACAGCCGCTACAGCCGCGAATATGCCAACCAGTACGATCCATGCTGTTGGTTTTTTCATGGTCATCAAACGTAGGGCGCGAGTGCGGCCTCGATCTCCGCAGCGCGCCACCCCAAAGATGCTCCTAACTGGTCGAAGTATACTCGCAAATCCTGCGGCAACGGAGCGCGAACTTCTACCCACTCACCACTCGACGGGTGAGAGAAGCCAATCCGCGCGGCATGCAAAAAATTCCTCTCCAGCATCCGCAGAGTCCGCTTGCCCGCGCGTATGGTGCGCGGCGCGCCATAAAGTGTGTCTCCCACAACAGGATGCCCAATGGCCGAAAAATGCGCGCGAATCTGGTGCGTCCGCCCGGTGTGCAGAGCAAGCTCCACCAGCGTGTAGCCATCGAGGCGAGCGATCGCGCGCCAATCCGTGCGCGCGTGTCGCCCCTTCTTTGCGCGAGCCGTCATGCGCGTGCGGCGGTTCGGGTCGCGCGAAATGGGCAGCGTGATCGTGCCGGAATCGCGCGGCATTTTGCCGTGCACCAGTGCCACGTAAATCTTCCGCACGTTGCGCGAACGAAATTGCTCAGAGAGATTTTCATGCGCTTTGTCGTTACGCGCGATGACCATCGCGCCCGATGTTTCGCGGTCCAGGCGATGGACAATTCCCGGCCGCAGCGCCCCGCCTGCCTCGGAAAGTTTTCCCAGGCGATGCAGCAGCGCATTCACCAGCGTCCCTCGCGTGTGCCCCGCGCCCGCATGGACCACCATCCCGGCCGACTTGTTCACAATCACGAAATCGTTGTCCACGCACAGCACATCGAGCGGCAGATCTTCCGGCAACGCCTGCATCGCAGGCCGCGGCAAAACTTCGATCTCGATTATTTCGCCAGCGGAAATTCTGTGAGCAGCTTTGGCGACGTTTCCGTTGACGCGGACTTTCCCCTCGCGTGTCAGTTCCTGAATGCGCGTGCGGCTAAGCTCCGGCACACGCTCGGCGAGAAATAAATCCAGCCGTCGCCCCGCGTCCGTCGATGCAGAGGTCAAATTTTGTTGGGTAGCTGGGCTGTCAACCATGGTGTGCATTCAAGCTGCGTGCCTGGCAAAAATGGCACGTTGTTCATTCATGCTCGAACCTGGAACAGAAAATCTCCCGGGTCTGAAGACCCGGGCTACAGCAATCGCCCACCGTTGCCGCGACAGTCTGCTGTAGCCCGCCTCTTCAGAGGCGGGTGTTTAGATGTCAGTGCTGCTCGCGTTTACTGGACGACATCTGCTGCTGCGCGCCGAAAAGCAATTCGAATAGCACCAGCACAGCCCCCACAGTGATCGCCGAATCTGCCACGTTGAACGCCGGCCAAATATAAGTCCACAGCCGCACTTCCAGAAAATCCGTCACGCCCCCGTGCATCACGCGGTCGACCGCATTCCCCGCCGCCCCGCCAAGAATCAGCGCCAGCCCGCATTGCGCCAACGCCCCACCCACGCGTTCCTTGGCGATCATCCAGCCCAACAGGACCATCACTGCTACCGAGATCGCCACCAACAGCGGCGCCAGCCATGACGATTTCGATTCCGAAAACATGCTGAACGCAATTCCAGGATTCTGGCTGTGCACCAGCACAATGATGTCCGAGACTACGGAGTGGCGAAAAATGGGGCTCGTGCGCTTCGATTGCAAATTTCGTGGCGCGGTCCGCCGCCAGCACCGCGAGCGAAACCCACAACCAGCGAGCGCCACGCATCAGGACGCTGCCTGCGAGTCTTCAATTTCGCCAAGAGCCTTCACGCAGCGCTCGCACACGGTCGGGTAATCGGCGTTTTCGCCGACATGAGTGGAATAATTCCAGCAGCGTTCGCACTTCGTGCCGTCAGCGCGTTGCACCGAAACGCTCAATCCCGGGAGCAGTTCGGATTTCTGCGCGTCGGCTGCCGCTGTTTCAGCGAGTTCCACCTGCGACACGATAAAGAGTCCCGGCAGCCAGTTCTTATATTGCTGCAGCACGGCGGCCAAATCGGGCGTCGCGCTCAATACAACTTTCGCTTCGAGCGCTCCCGAAATTGTTTTTGCATTGCGCGCCGCTTCCAGCGTGCGAAGTACTTCCGTGCGCACGAGCAAAAGTTTTTCCCAATTCGCGGCCTTCGCCGGATTGAATGGTGACCCAAACGTTTCCCTCGTCGGAAACATCGCCATGTGCGCGCTCTCCGGATCGCCCGCCAGATGCGGAATATGTTTCCAGATTTCCTCAGCGGTGAACACCGTGATCGGCGTCGTAAGGCTCAGCAACGCCTTGGCGATGCGATACACGGCCGTCTGCGCCGAGCGACGCGACTTGTTTCGCGGTGCGAACGTGTAGAGACGATCCTTCAGCACATCGAAATAAAATGCGCTGAGGTCCACGACCGCAAAATCGTGCATCGCATGGAACACGCGGTGAAATTCAAATCCCTCGTACCACTTGCGGCATTGCGCGACGAGTTCCGCCGTGCGCGAAAGCATCCAGCGATCGAGCTCATCCATTTCGGCTTCGGGCAAGGAATCGCGCGACGGATCGAAATCGGCAAGATTACCCAGCGCGAAGCGGAACGTGTTGCGCAGCTTGCGATACGCTTCGGAAAGCTGCGTCATCACGTTGTCTGACATGCGCACGTCCGCCGTGTAATCCTGCGACGCAACCCACAGGCGCAACAAATCCGCTCCCCACTTTTCGCAAACTTCCGTTGGCAGCACCACGTTGCCGAGCGACTTGGACATCGGCTGCCCCTTGGCATCGAGCGTCCAACCATGCGTGAGCACTTGCCGGTACGGCGCGCCGTTCCGCACCGCCACGCCCACCAGCAGCGAACTGTGGAACCATCCGCGATACTGGTCCGGCCCTTCGAGATACATGTCCGCAGGCCATGGAAGTTCCTGGCCTGCGGCATCCGAGCCGATCAAGAACCGCGAGATGCGACGAGCCGGAATCGAACCACACATCCAGAATATCGGTTTCTTTGCGCCAACTGGACGCGCCGCAGGAACAGTGCGTGCCCGCCGGCAGCAATTCTTCCACCGTATGCGTAAACCACGCGTCAGCGCCTTCGACGGTGAACCATTTCTGGACGAGCGCGTGCAGCGCCGCGTAATCGTCGAACTGTTTATTGCATTTGGTGCAATACAAAATCACAAGCGGCACGCCCCAGAAACGCTGCCGCGAAACGCACCAGTCCGGGCGCTCCGCAATCATCGAGTGAATGCGTTCTGCTCCCCATTCCGGCGTCCACTGCACTTTGGAAATTTCGGCCAGCGCGCGCGAACGGATCGGCCCCGCGCCGGTTCCCTCTCCATCCAGATCGATGAACCACTGTTCCGTGGCGCGGAAAATCACCGGATTGTGGCAGCGCCAGCAATGCGGATAGCTGTGCGAAAGTTTCTGTTCGCCAAGCAGCGCGCCGCGATCGCGCAGCAGCGCCACAACAATCGGATTCGCCTCGAACACGGTCTTGCCTTTGTATTCCGGCAGCCCTTCGAGGTAGCGGCCTTCGTCGTCGATCGGGGCATACGCTTCGATGCCATATTTCTGCCCCGTCTGAAAATCCTCCACGCCATGGCCCGGCGCCGTGTGCACGATGCCGGTGCCTTGATCGAGCGTGACGTAATCGGCCAGCACAGCAGGCACGATCAAATCCAGAAACGGATGCTTGAATTTCAGCTCCGCTAATTCTTTGCCTTTCCACGGTCCGCGCACACTTCCTGCTTCGAGCTTCAGCGCATCGAGCGCCGGGCCCACCAGGTCGGCGGCAAGCAGCAACGCTCCGGCAGAGGTTTCCACCACCACATAGTCGTAATCAGGATGAAATGCCAGCGCGCGATTGTGCGGAATCGTCCACGGAGTGGTCGTCCAGATCACGCCGCTTACGCCCGCGCCAAGCTTCTCCGCCGCAGCGCCCGGCTGCACAGCAAATTTCACCCAGATCGACGGGCTCGTATGATCTTCGTATTCGACTTCCGCTTCGGCCAGCGCCGTCTTGTCAAAAATGCACCAGTACACGGGCTTTAATCCGCGATACACGTAGCCCTTTTCGAGAAATGTGATGAAGGCATCCGCGATGGTCGCCTCATAGTGCGGGCTCATCGTCAGATAAGGATCTTCCCACTGCCCCAGGACACCGAGGCGCTTGAAATCGCGCCGGTGCTGATCCACGTAGCGCAAAGCAAATTCGCGGCACATGCGGCGAAACTCGCCCGGCGGCACGCTTCCCTTTTTTCCGCCCAGTTCTTTTTCCACCTGCGTTTCAATCGGCAGCCCGTGGCAATCCCATCCCGGGAACATACGGCGCGCGAAAACCCGCCATGGTTTTCGACTTCACCACCATATCCTTCAAAATTTTATTCAGGCCCGTGCCCAGATGGATAGTGCCCGTCGGATACGGTGGCCCATCATGCAAAACGTAAGTGGGCGCGCCAGCGCGCGATTCCTGAATGCGATGATAAAGTTTTGTCTCGTTCCCATTCCGCAAGCTGTTTCGGCTCATTCTGCGGCAAGCCGGCCTTCATCGGAAAGGCCGTTTTCGGCAAGTTCAATGTGCTTTTCAAATCAACAATTTTGGGCATAATTTAGTTTCGTGTGCGACATTTCCTTTTCGTTTGCGTCTAAATTGAATGATGAATGAGAAGCGCGCAATCCGCCAGATTTCAGCGAACTTGGCGGGGCCAGGTACTAGCTGTACTGTTGTGCCTGTACCGCGATGTTGGGAAACCCGCTTTCTCGTGTTAACGTCACAATGTTACAATGGATTTGAAGATGTGTCAGCCATTGCACACTTCGGGGCATCCATTCGCGCCGGAGGAGAATCGTAAAGCAAGAGACATTTTCGGGCACCGCGAGGAATAATTAGACTTGAGCACGATTGCGCCAAAGTGGAGTGATCCAGGAACGCCGGTCCCCAAGGTAGTTCTTCCTGAGGGGAGCACCGCTCCGCGTCTCGGCGGATCCCAAAGACCCCTTTCGCGCGGATTCATTTCCAACCTGAAAGATTTCCTGACCGAGCGTCCCGTCAAGATTAATAAGAACGTGAAGGGTGATGTTTTCACCGTAGCGGAATACGGCGGAGGCGTCACCGAGAATTTCAAAGAGTGGTTCAAGCCGACCCCTAAAGCGGTCTCTTCCCGCATGACGGTTGATTGGCAGCCATCCTACAAAGTTCTCTGGCAGAATTTGCGCGACCTGATTTCTCCGCCGAAGTTGCCTCCGCTGCAGGTCACCAGCAAGCCCGTTAAGGTAAAAGAGATCTGGTCGAAGGATAAAGCTTTCGGACCGTCGCAGGCCATTGCTCTCGGCGTGCACGTAGCAATTACGATCCTGGTGTTTTCTCCCCTGCTGTATACGGTAGTCACGAAAGCGACCTCGAACCCGGTCAACCAAGGTCCTGGTTACGCCCCTCGACATTTCCGACTACACAATGAAATTGCCCCCCGGAAAAGATAAGGCAGGAGGCGGCGGCGGAGGCGGCGAGCGCAATCCCCTCCCTGCAACCAGAGGCAAGGCGCCAAAGTTTAGCTTCAACCAAATTGCACCGCCGATGGTGCATACCAAAGCCGACTCTAAAATCGAAGCGACATTGCTTGGACCTCCGGACCTGAAAATCCCGAGCCCCAACATGGATAACTATGGCGATCCACTTGCCAAGCTAATGAACACCTCCGGCGGACCCGGCGGCGGCAGCGGTATTGGCAGCGGCACGGGCACTGGAATTGGCAGCGGCGAAGGCGGCGGCCTTGGCCCAGGCTCCGGCGGCGGCACGGGCGGCGGCGCTTATCATCCGGGAACTGGCGGCGTCGGTTTTCCTTCTTGCGTGTATTGCCCCGACCCCAAATATTCGGAAGAAGCCCGCAAGGCAAAATATCAGGGCACGGTTGTGCTCCAGGCTGTGATTACGCCTGACGGCCGCGCTACCGAAATTCAGGTGGTGAAAGGTCCCGGCCTTGGCCTCGAAGAAAAGGCCGTGGAAGCCGTGAAGCAATGGCGCTTCAAGCCAGCCATGGGCCCGGGCGGAAAAGCCGTCCCCGTAACAGTCCCCATCGAAGTTACATTCCGCTTACTGTAATCTCTCCAGGCAATCACTCAACCTAGTCGTTCGACTTTATTTACGCCATCACTCTCGGCAACGTCAGGCTTGGTTCGGTTGCCGATCTGCTGTAGCCCGCCTCTTCAGAGGCGGGGGTTTATAGCCGACACGTCGGCCACTGCCACCGACGGCCCAAAACCCTCGCCTCTGAAGAGGCGAGCTACAATTCCCGGAGCCGCTTTCCGTTGCTACCATCGCGGAAACACCTCCTTCCAGAATCGTATCCAACCACCCCTGCGCGATGTACACTTCGGCATGGGAACCATGACAAAAAAATCGCAAATTCTTACTGCCGCTTTCTTGCTTGCCTGCTTAGCTTTTCTTTCTCCCGCGCATCTCGCGGCTCAATCCACGGGACGCGTCGAGTTCCAGGCGCGTGTAGCGCCCACAGGCGGCCAGCCGGAACCCGTGCGCCAGCTGACGTTTTATTTAATGCGCAAAAGCTTTGAGGAAATCCGCGCGGAAGCCCTGCTATCCGAGCCCGCGCCCGATCTCGATAAGTTCGTCGACGCTCAGGAAGTCTCGCCTGAATTGAAAGCCTGGATGAAGAAGCATCACTCCGTGCAGCTATCCGGTGAGGAATTCACAAAGAGCCTGACACCGGAGGATATTGTGAGTATCCCCGAATTTTTTAAAGGATACATGACCCATAACGCGGCCTATCGTGGCATGGGCTTCCCGGAACCGAAGTTTAAGGAAAAAGATCGAAAATCCAATCCTGAAAAATTCCAGGCGGCAAAAAGATCAGTACGAGGCCAGTGTGCGTAAATTTATTGGCGCTACGCCGGATTCCGTAAAAGGGATGGACCTGGAACTCGTCGATCTGAATCCAAATGCGAAATGGCTTTCCCTCGAAAACAAACATGCGAAACTGGTGGATGCGAACGCCATGCAAGTTGCTCAGGAACGCTTCGTCGTCGCCCGGACGGAGACAGACCTCGATGGGCGCGGATCGTTCTCGAACATTGCTCCGGGAAATTATTGGATTGGCATGTTTGGCGCCGAAGCGATTTCAGGTGACGTTCGCCAGCATTGGGATTTGCGTGTTACAGTTCGTCCGGGCGAAACTGCAAGCATAGAACTCTCAAACTTCAACGCCGTCCGGTCAAACACATCGGCCAAAAATTCCAACTATTAAGGACTCCTTCCGCAGTGATCTTGCCACATGAAAGCTCGGCATAGATGGGCACCTTGCCCATCTGGATCGCATTTAACGCCGGGGTCGCGCTTTTTCTCCTGCTCGACCTGGCGCTCTTTCACCGGAGCCAGCATGCCGTGGGCTGGCGCGAAGCGGCGCTGGAAAGCGCAGGATGGATTGCCGTTTCGCTCGGCTTCGGCGTGTGGATATTTGTTTCGCACGGCCGCGGGCCAGGGCTTGAATTTTTCAGCGGCTACATTGTTGAAAAATCCCTCAGCGTGGATAACATTTTTGTATTCCTCCTGATCTTCCAATATTTTCGCGTCGATCCGCGTTATCAGCACCGCTTGCTGTTCTGGGGCGTGCTGGGCGCGATCGTTCTGCGCGGCGCGATGGTCGGCCTGGGCGCCGTGCTGATCGAGAGGTTTGAATGGATTCTTTATGTCTTTGGCGCTTTCCTTTTGTACTCCGGATTCAAATTGTTTGGGGCCGACCATGCCGTGCATCCCGAAAAAAATCCCTTGGTGCGCTGGGCGCAAAAATATCTGCCCATGTCCAAGGAAGGTTCCGGCAATAAACTTTTTTTGCGGCAGGGTGGAAAGTGGCTGTTCACTCCACTTTTTCTCGTCGTAATCGTTCTCGAAACGACGGACCTCGTGCTGGCCGTGGATTCGATTCCGGCCGTTTTCGGTGTTACGCGCGATCCCTTTATCGTTTACAGCTCCAACATCTGCGCGATTCTGGGACTGCGCGCGCTCTATTTTCTGCTGGCTGGAACTCTGCAATACTTTCAATATCTCGATGAAGGCCTGGCCATCACCGTCATGTTCATTGGGGCAAAAATGTTGGCCGCCCCCTGGGTTCACATTTCCACTGGGCTGTCTCTTGCTATTGTGGGAGGGATCATTGCGCTCTCGATTCTCATCTCAATTATTAAGGCGAAGATGCAAATGAAAGATCGGCCGGGAAAAACGTATACAGACTATGTCTATGCTTTCAATCCGGTTCCGGTGACCCCGGCATTGATTGGCCATCTTGCCAATCGCGATCCCGACGAGCGCTCAGTCACAGCTTCTCAACTCTTTGTCGCGGGCCTTGCGTCCTTGTTTGATTCCCTCAAAACATGGCAGGAAGACAAGGATTTTCAGGAGCTTTTAATCCGTGAAAATTATGGAATCGATCAACCCCGAGTTCCCTTTTTTGCCGTCGTAACGGTGGGAGTCGCAGTCCTTCCGGAAACCTTCGAAAAAATTCGCGCGGCGAACGGTTCTGTGTCTTTGGCCGACGCGCCTTCCGATCAGGACGTTCTGGAATTTGAATTAGAATTCAGTGAACGTGGGATGCCGGATGTCCGTCTGGACATTCTGACGACGAAAGCCCCCGGCGGCAACGGCGCCATCGCACGTTTCCTCGAAAAATTCGGAGAAGGCATTCAGCAGGTAGAAATTGATGTTACAGATGTAGACCGCGCCACGGAAATCCTCCGCACACGTTTCAATATTCCGCCAATTTTCCCGGCCACGCGCGCCGGAGCGAATGGCACCCGCGTGAATTTTTTCCTGGTCACCACAACAGAAAATCAAAAGCTGCTGGTCGAACTAGTCGAACAGCCGAAGCAAAATCCTTAACACTTGAGCCGTTTATTTTTGTGGCATAGGCTTCAGCCTGTGGGGTTTGGTCCTTGTAGCGCCGGCGTCCCGCCGGCGGTTTTTGCGCTGCGTTGCGACAACTGAAACCCGCAGGCTGAAGCCCGCGCCACTTAGCTCTTTCCAAACACCGGGATCGCCGCGCCATGAATCACCCGCGCATCTTCCGAACACAAAAACAAAATAACCCGCGCAATTTCCTCCGGCTTCGGCCATTTTGAAAAATCCGCTTTCGGCATCGCCGCGCGATTCACCGCCGTATCGATAATGCTGGGCAGAACGGAATTCACATTAATGTTGAATGGTTTTACGTCCGCCGCCAGCGAATCCATCATCGCCAGCGCAGCCGCTTTCGATGCGGCGTAAAGCGCTCCCCCCGCCGCGTGATCCCAGGCCGCCTTGGACGCAATATTCACAATCCATCCGCGATCCTGTTTGATCATTTGCGGCACTACGGCGCGAGCGAGCACAAATCCAGCGTTCAGATTGAGCTGCATCATTTTGTCGTACGTCCGCGAATCCGCTTCCCACAGATTTGTCCCGCCCGCATATCCGCCCACTGTATTCACAAGAATATCGAGGCGCTCATGCCTGGCCACAATCTCAGCCAAAAATTTTCCGACGGCCGGAGCATCGGTCACGTCTACGTTCACGCCCACCGGAGGTGCCGCGCCGATTTTCTGCGCAGCGGAAACCACCGCATCAAACTCTTCCGCCGCGCGGTAGGTCACAACGACGGTCGCTCCCGCTTCGAGAAACGCCATCGTCACTTCGCGGCCCAACCCTCCCGTCCCGCCAGTAACCACAACAATTTTTTCGTTGAAGTTCATGATGCCCCCAAATTCAAATCACGCTCGAGCGCGCACGTGATTGCCAGAGTAACAGATAACCCCCGCGCCAACGGCACGGGCGGACATCAGCCCGGGGCAACGCCCCGGGTATGCGGTAGCAAAATTAATGTCCGCCCTGAAAGGGCGGAGGGTTCCCGCGCCTCTTCGAATTTCGAGCGGAAGCCTTCGACCTCGTATCCACCTACTCCCCCGTCTGTTCGAGCAGCTTCGACACCAGCCCCGTCCATCCCGTCTGATGGCTCGCGCCGAGCCCCGCTCCCGTATCTCCGTGAAAATATTCGTAAAATAAAATCAAATCGCGCCACAACGGATCGTTCTGAAATTTCTCGTTCGCCCCGTACACGGGCCGCCGGCCATTTTGGTCGCGCAAAAAAATGTGGGTCAATGACCGCGAAAGTTCCCCGCTCACTTCCCACAGCGACATTTGCTGCCCAGATCCCGTCGGGCATTCCACACGAAAATCATCGCCATAATAATGATGAAATTTTTGCAGCGATTCAATCATCAGAAAATTCAAGGGAAACCAAACGGGCCCGCGCCAGTTGGAATTGCCGCCAAACAAGCCGCTCTGCGATTCTCCCGGCTCATAATCCACGCGATATTCATTGCCGTTTGCGGGAAGAATGTACGGATGGTCCGCATGATATTTCGACAATGCGCGAAGGCCGTTGGGCGAGAAAAACTCCTGCGGATTGACCATGTAACTCAATATCCGGACCAGCTGCTTGCCATCCACCAGTGACAGCAACCGGCGAACTCCATTGGGCGATGATCTGGCTTTGATCCACGTGCGCAGCGAAGCCCGGCATGTTGTCGAGGAACCATTGCATGCGCCGTTGAAATCCCGGCAAGCGCGCGATCAATTCCGGTTCCAGCGTCTCCACCGCAAACAGCGGAATCAAGCCAACCATCGACCGCACTTTTAGAGTGCGCTGCTCCCCACTCGGAAAATGAATCGCATCGTAGAAAAATCCATCTTCTTCATCCCAAAGCGACTTATTTTCCGTCCCGTGTGAATTGATCGCATCCGCGATATATACGAAATGCTCAAAAAATTTACTGGCCACATCTTCGTATGCCGGATCTTCGCGCGCGAGTTCCAAGGCAATCGCCAGCATATTCAGGCAGTACATTCCCATCCAGCTTGTGCCGTCCGATTGCTCGAGGTGGCCTCCCGTGGGCAGGGGTTGCGACCGATCGAAAACACCAATGTTATCCAGCCCCAGAAAGCCGCCTTGAAACACGTTCATTCCATCCGGGTCTTTGCGATTCACCCACCACGTGAAATTCAGCAAGAGCTTGTGAAACACGCGCTGCAGAAAACTTCGGTCGGCGCGCCCGCGAATGCGTTTCTCGATTTTGTAAACGCGCCACGCAGCCCATGCATGCACCGGCGGATTCACATCGCCAAACGCCCATTCGTACGCGGGCAGCTGGCCGTTCGGATGCATGTACCATTCCCGCAGCAACAGAATGAGCTGATCCTTCGCGAAGTCCGGATCGACCAACGACAGCGCCACCGTGTGAAATGCCAGGTCCCACGCAGCGAACCACGGGTACTCCCATTTGTCGGGCATCGAAATAACGTCAGCGTTGTACAGGTGCGCCCAATCATGATTGCGCCCCTTCTTCCGCTCAGGCGGCGGAGGCGGCTGCCCGGGATCTCCATTGAGCCACGTCCGCACATCGTAGTGATAACACTGTTTGGACCATAGCATTCCCGAGAGCGCCTGGCGCATCACGCAACGCGCATCTTCCGAGCGTTCTTCCGGAAAGCGCCGCGCGTAAAACTGGTCCGCCTCTCCACGGCGCAATTCGAACATTTTTTCGAACGCTTCATCAAACGGGTTCGCAGCAGATTCCTTGGGCTCAACATTCGTCAGCCTCAGGCGAATCGTTACCGATGCCCCGGGCGCAATCTTAAATCGATAGTGCGCCGCGCATTTCGTTCCCTTCTGCCCAGGGTTCACCGCTTCTTTTACGCCCCCAATCACATACTCATGAAAGCCGTCTTTCACATAAGGGTTATTGTCCGCAAAGCCGAATACGCGAGGGAAATTAGTTTCATTCTCCGTGAAAAGCATTTCCTGCATATTTTCAACCAGCAGCCAGCGCTTGCCGTAGCGGCTTTCGTCCGCAGCAACCACTGCCGCACCCTTGAAATCCGCAGCTCGGGCAAGATGTGGATGTCCATGCTTTTCCCCAAATGACCAGATATTTCGAAACCATAAAGTGGGCAGCAGATCGAGCTGCGCCTCTTCCGGGCCGCGATTCCAGGCCGTAATTTTGATCAAAATATCTTCCGGCGCGGCCTTGGCATACTCCATGAACACGTCGAAGTAGCGGTTCTCATTGAACGCGCCCGTGTCCATCAATTCGTATTCCGGTTCGTGCTTGCCTCTCTTGTGATTTTCTGCGACCAGCTGATCGTAGGGAAACGCCGCCTGCGGATATTTGTACAAAAACTTCATGTAAGAATGCGTCGGCGTTGAATCGAGATAAAAATAATATTCCTTCACATCCTCGCCGTGATTGCCTTCGTTGCCCGTCAGCCCAAACAAACGTTCCTTGAGGATATGATCGCGCCCATTCCACAGCGCTAGAGCAAAGCACATGCGCTGGTGCCGGTCGCAGATCCCGCCAATCCCATCTTCTCCCCAGCGATAGGCGCGCGACCGCGCCATATCATGCGGAAAATATTCCCACGCCGTTCCGCCCGGACTGTAATCCTCGCGCACCGTTCCCCATTGCCGCTCAGCGAGATACGGCCCCCAGCGTTTCCAATGTTTCGTGCGCTGGTGCGATTCGTCCAGACGCTGTTCTTCAGCTGTCATCGAATGTTCCTCACTCCGGTCCTTTGAAGGGGAAAAAGCCGGCAGTCCCGGGAAGTCACAAGTATATCGGAAAAAGTGTGTAGCACAGGCACTCCTGCCTGTGCGCTTTTTGCTATCGATGTTGCATCGTCAGGATGCGCATGAAATCTACAAAACCGCACAGGCAAGAGTGCCTGTGCTACTTAAACTCAACTCCAAGCTGCCATCCTCTACCTGGTCATGTTAATATGACCATAGTCACGGAGAACACACCATGAAGCAAATGCGCGCCAGTGCCTTCAAAGCCCGCTGCCTGAAAATAATGAACGAAATCCAGGCCACCGGTGAACCAGTGATTGTAACCAAGCGCGGAAAGCCCGTCGTGAAGGTCATCCCAATAAAGCCGGAAAATGACGATATCTTCGGTTTCATGGCCGACAAATTCGAAATCGTTGGCGACATCGAGTCGCCAGTAGTTCCGTTGAAAGATTGGAAGATCTTTAAGACCAAGAAGAAAGTGATCCGCCACGCGAATCCATTTCGAAGGTTCGCGGACCCAGTCCGCCGAAGCCGGTTCAAAGGCGAAGGCGGATGATTCTTCTCGATACGCACGCTCTGATATGGCTCGCCGTTGAACCCGCTAAATTATCAAAGGCGGCTAGAGAGGCCATCCAAGAAAGCTCCCGGACGGGCGGGTTGGGAATTTCCGCGATTACGCTCTGGGAGGTCGCCTGGCTGGTGACTCACCGCAGGATCGAATTTACTTGCACTCCCGAGGCGTTTCTTGAGGAAATTTCGTCGCGCACGGCAGTGTTTCCCATTACACACGAGATTGCGATCCTGGCCAATCAGCTTCCTGCGACCTATTCCAGCGACCCTTGCGACCGACTGATTGGCGCAACCGCAATCGTCCGAAGGAATCGCGCTTGTCTCGAAAGACAGGTCGATCCGGAACTGCAAGCAGATCAAGACGATTTGGTAAGACTCTTTCTTTCGCGCTCGATGAGTAGCGCTTAGATCGATTCGAATCTTCGAAAAAAGGCACTCACTCATCTAACGATTCAATGCAGCCTTTACATCTACCCGAAACGTCAAACCGATTAAGCTTCCAAAAAGTAACATCATAAAAAAGAGAGATGTTGTTGCAAAACCGGTCTCTAACGGCGATGTGCCCGTCAGGCTAGCAACTAAGATATAGATAAAATGAATTAACCACGATCCGTTATAGACAATTAATAGATACCGCCCCCATTTCTTTCCGCGAATCCACGAATATGCAATCAGGTAGCACGGGCCAAACATGAGCGCAAGCTCGCCTAATAATGTCATCGAGGAGACAGAGAAAACCTCAGCTTTGGAGGCATAAAATAAATACATTGCCGGAAAAATCGATGCACTGAGTGCAACGCAAAGGTAAAGGACACCAACAACAATAGTTAAGTACTTGCTCTCATGACTCATTCCGCCGGGTCCTTAAGCGCAAAGCTGGCTAAACGTTAAAAATATCTTAACATGTCTATAACTTAACCAGAATATTAAGAAATTTGGCTGAAGGCGGGTGGGCCATGCATTGTCTTGATTTTTCGGGTGCCGCACCCTTGCCGTACTTGCAAGGGTGCGGTTCGTGAATTTAACTTCTCCGCAATCTACTTCGCTCAGCGAATCTCGATGACCCGCGCCTGGCGGATCGCTGCAATCGCACGCAATTCGCCAAGAACCGCGGGCGGCACAGTGTGGTCGACGTTAACAATACCAATCGCTTCGTCAGAATTATGCACACGTCCAAGAGCAAAGTTGGCGATGTTGATCTCGTGTTTTCCGAGCAGCGTGCCGACGCGCCCGATGACCCCAGGAACATCCTGGTTGCGGAAGAGCAGCAGGAACCCGGTGAGCGGCGCATCGATATCAATGTTGTTCACACCGAGAACGCGCAATGCGTCGTTCGGTCCGATCATGCCCAGGACGGAAGCGGCTTCGCCGTCGATGCGCAATGCCACGCCAAGAGAATTGGTGTACTTGGCGCGGCGCGCGCTGCGCACCTCAACCACTTCAATGCCGCGTGCCTTCGCAAAATTTCCGGCGTTAATTAAATTAATTTGGCCCGCAAGCATCTGGCCCAGAACGCCCTTCAGCACGGCATTTTTCACGAGGTGCGTGTTCATGTCCGCCAGGCCGCCGTCGTAGCTGATGGAAACTTCGGTAAACGGTTTTTCGGTCAACTGCGCAACGAACGCGCCCAGTTTTTCGCCAAGCTGCAGATACGGTCCCAGCTTTTTAAATTCCTCGGGAGAAATCGAAGGCATGTTGACCGCGTTTTTCACCGCGCCGGTTTTTAAATAATCGCGCAACTGTTCCGCGATGCGCGTGCCAACCACCTTTTGCGCCTCTTCGGTCGAACCCGCGATGTGCGGCGTGGCAATTACTTTGGGATGCTGCACGAGGCGTGGATCGGCAGGCGGCTCCGCTTCAAACACGTCCAGCCCCGCGCCGCCTACCTGCCCGCTTTCGAGCGCCGCGAGCAGCGCGCCTTCGTCCACCAGTTCGCCGCGCGCGCAATTCGCCAGGCGCACGCCTTTTTTCGTGAGCGCCAGAGATTTGGCGTTGATCAAGTGTTTCGTCTCAGGCGTCAACGACGAGTGCAGGCTGATGAAATCGCTGGTCTTCAAAAGTTCTTCGAGCGGCACGAGGCGGATATTTTGCTCGGTGGCCACCACGGTGGAAACGTAGGGATCGAAAGCCACCACTCTCATTTTGTGCGCCTGCGCAAGTCGCGCGACTTCCGTGCCAATCGTGCCGAGGCCGACGAAGCCCAGCGTTTTATCGCGCAGTTCGCTGCCCGTAAATTTTTTCTTTTCCCACTGTCCAGCCTTCATCGACGCGTCCGCCTGCGCCACAGGATGGGCCATTGCCAGCAGCATGGTCATGGTGTGCTCAGCAACGCTGATAGCGTTTCCGCCGGGCGTGTTCATCACAAGCACGCCTTTGCGCGTCGCGGCATCGAGGTCCACGTTGTCCACGCCCACTCCGGCGCGTCCGATCACGCGAAGATTTTTCGCCGCTTCCAGCAACTGCGCGGTCACCTTCGTCGCGCTGCGCACCAAAAGCGCGTCCGCGTCGCGAATTTCTTCGTCGACCTTGCCCTTCGTCTTCGGCAGATTCACGACGTTCCACGAAGGATCCGCCTTCAAAATATCTACAACGCCTTCATCCACGCTGTCTGCAATCACTATTTTCATTGGGCTCTCAGGATTCTCCGTGTCCTCTGTGTCCTCTGTGTTAAAAGGTTTTGGTTACCGCAAATTCAAAGGCTTTTAACACAGAGAACACAGAGGCCACAGAGAAATAAAATTCAATTGTGGATTTAAGACGAATGCCGCAAAAACACGTTTTGCGCAGCGCGAACACCGCTGCCCAGTTCGACTTTGTGGCCCACTTTTAATAAGGAAATTTCCAGCGCCCCAAGCACAGCCACGAGGTCCAGGAAATCGTAATAGCCCAGGTGCGCGATGCGGAACATTTTCCCCTTCATCGACCCTTGCCCGTCAGTGAGAATCACGCCAAACCGTGTATACAAATCCTTCACGATCTTTGTGGATTCAATTCCCGCCGGAGCGTTGATCGAAGTCACAGCATTCGCCGGTGAACTGACCGCAAAATTGCTGAGTCCCAGGGCGATTGACGATTCACGCGTTGCCTCGGCCAGGAAGGCCGCGTTGGCAATAAGGTTTTCACGCCCCAACTGCTTGATGTAATTCAGCACGCCATGAAGGCAAACGATGAGTGAAGTCGCCGGCGTGTAGCTTGACTCGCCCTTCGCCAGCCCCTTGCGCTCCTTGGCGTAATCGAAGTAATAGCGCGGCAGCTTCGATTTTTCGATCGTTTTCAGGGCTTTTTCGCTGATGCTCGCAAACGCAAGGCCCGGCGGAATCATGGTCGCCTTCTGCGATCCGCCGATCATGATGTCGATTCCCCACTCGTCCGGGCGCAGGTCCGTGGTGCCCGTGCCGGTAATGGCATCGACCACGAAGCAAGTTTCCGGCATGGTTGCGACGGCTCTGCCCAGCGTCTCAACGTCGTTGCGCACGCCGGTCGAGCTTTCCGTCGCCTGAATCAGCACGGCGCGGAATGGGCCGCTCGACTGCAAGTGCTTCGTCATTTGGTCAACCGGAACCGGATGTCCGTACGGCGCTTCGACCACAACCGATTCGATGCCATAAGCCTTCGCGAGCTCCACCCAGCGCTCTCCGAATTTTCCCGCTGTTCCAATAAGCACGCGCTCGCCGGGAGAAAGCAGGTTGGAAATCGCGCCTTCCATCGCGCCCGTTCCCGAGCTGGAAAACACAACAATGTCGTTTTTCGTATTGAAATAATATTTCAGGCCGTCCAGTGTTTCCTTCATCAGCGCACGGAAGGCGTCTGTGCGGTGGTGCAGCGTCATGGTCAACGCGCGCATTTGCGCTTCGAGCAGCAGCGGCGTCGGGCCGGGAGTAAACAATCTTTCCTTTATGATTCCAGGCATGTCGTTTTTCTTTGTCCAGTCTTATTTAGATTAGGAATAAATCATTTGAAGCACAAGCAGTTCAGTCAAGGCCAAATCGAATTCTTCAAAACGGTATGTCCGCCTCAATAAAGTACGATGAAAGGCAGGAATACAGGTTAAGGGATGGCGGGAAAATGGTCAACAATGCTATTTCTTCGCGCAAATGCAAGAAGTACAATAAATATTAACCGTACTGGCGAATCCGGAGGCGATGCAACCATGCCCGAAAAAGTAAAAGTGGTCGACGTGACGGCTCGCGACGGTTTGCAGAATGAGCCGAAGCCTGTTTCCACTCGCGAAAAACTCGAGTTAATCGAAAAATTAGTGCAGGCGGGCGTCACGGACATTCAAGCGACCAGTTTTGTGCATCCGAAATGGGTGCCGCAGATGGCGGACGCCGAGGGTGTCGCCGCGGGCCTCGGAAAATATAAGGGCATCACATTTTCCGCGTTAATCCCCAACATAAAAGGCTACGAACGCGCCATTGCTGCGGGAATTCGCCACATGGAATTCGTGATTGCCGCGAGCGAATCATTCAATAAAAAAAATCTGAATCGCACTATGGCTGAATCCTTGCAACTTTTAGAGCAAACCACTCGCCTCGCCGAGCGCGACGGCGCCGTTCTCCGCGTGGGATTTTCAACTTCCTTTCACTGTCCGTTTGAAGGAAATATTTCAAGCCAGGCAGTTGTAAACGCCGTGCGCGCCGCGCGCAACATTGCGCCCTGGCGGATCGCCATTTGCGACACGGACGGTATGGCGTTTCCCGATCACGTGAAAGAAACGGTCGGCCTGCTACTCAGTGAATTGAAAATGAAGGCCGATGAAATCGTCCTCCACTTCCACGATACCTACGGCCGTGGCCTTGCCAATACTTTCGCCGGACTCGAAGCAGGCGTGCGCGAATTTGACTCCTGCACAGCCGGCCTAGGCGGATGCCCCTACTGCCCCGGTGCCAGCGGAAACCTTGCGACTGAAGATCTGGTCGATTTCCTCGAAGGCATGGGCTATGACACGGGCATCGACATGGAAAAATTGTTGGACGCGGCTGAATTCGCCTCCCGCTTTTCGTCGAGGCCCTATCAAGGCCATCTCCTCAGGGCGCGCCGTCAAGCCGCCTGCGGCGCGGCTCCAGCCGTTTCGGCGTAAGTTTCAATTTTTTATTGCCTGAAAAGCAGCTGATTCAAGACTGTCTTTAAGACTTTTTCCTATTTTTAATGTAGCGTCCGCCTTCAGGCGGACACTTGTGCGGCCAATCGACAACCTGCCCGCCTGAAGGCGAGCGCTACACTGCCTGACGATTAGAAGTCACGCTAGACACAAAGGGGATAAACCGGATGGCGCTTCCGCTCCATGGTATTCGTGTGCTGGACGTAACCAACGTGCTCGCGGGCCCCTTCTGCAGCTTCCAACTTGTTTTGCTCGGTGCCGAGGTCATAAAGATCGAGCATCCGGGCAAAGGCGACCTAGCGCGGCAGCTAGGAGCCGACCCGGAAACGAATGGGCAGTTGATGGGCGCTTCCTTCGTGTCGGTAAATGCGGGCAAGCAGTCCGTCACGCTAAATCTTAAGTCTAACGAAGGAAAAGAGATATTCAAGAAGTTAGCCGCCATTTCGCACGCGGTAATCGAAAATTTTCGTCCCGGCGTAATGGCTCGGTTGGGCCTCGATTACCCGGTGCTAGCAAAGGTAAATCCGCGCCTCGTCTATTGCGCGATTTCGGGATTTGGGCAGGATGGCCCCATGGCCCTGCGCCCTGCCTACGATCAAGTCATCCAGGGCATCTCAGGCGTCATGAACGTCACTGGAGACGCGCAGACGGCTCCCCTGCGCGTTGGTTACCCCATTTGCGACACGATGGGCGGTATCACGGCAGCGATGGCCATCTGCGCCGCCCTGGTCGATTCAATGACGACGGGTACTGGGCGATGCATTGACGTATCCATGCTCGAATCGACCTTGGCGTCCATGGGCTGGGTGGTTTCGAACTATCTCAACGCGGGCGTTCAGCCCATCCCCATGGGCAATGAAAACTTCACCGCAGCCCCATCCGGGACATTTCGCACTGCCGAAGGCTTGCTCAACATCGCCGCGAACGAAAACGCCCAGTACGAAAAACTGTGCGACATGATCGGCCGCCCTGACCTGAAGACCGATCCTCGCTTCGAAGACCGGGAAACGCGCCGAGGGAACCGCCTGGCAATTAATAAGGAAATCGCCCCGGAATTGATGAAACGCAGCGCCGCCGAATGGGAGCAGGCGTTGATCGCCGTGGGTGTCCCGGCAGGGCGCGTCTTGAGCGTACCGGAGATATTGGGGCATGCGCACCTGGAGGGACGACATTTCGTCACCGAGTTCCAAAGTGGGAATTCAGCCGCCAAACAGAAAGTAACGCGCGGCGGGTTCCTTTTTTCTGACGACCAGGCGTCACCCGGAGGGCCTGCTCCAGCCCTATCTCGAACATACGGAATCATGGCTAAATAAGCTGGGATACGGGCCTCAGGAAATTCGCGATTTGAAAAAGGACCACATCATTTAATGCAGCGGTAAGGTAACGGTCTCGTAAAAGTCTAACCCCTCCACCATTAATTACTAAGTCAGGTATTTTGTCCTCTGTTTACAACTTTCGAAGTTAGCTCCAATTCGCAAGAAAAGACTTGACTTCCACTCACCTGGGTACTTAAATTGTCCCCAAGTTTGGGGTGTTTCAATCCACTTTTTTATTCGGATGTCCAATTCCAGGCTACTAACGATGGCCCTTTACGGTCCATCAAGGAGGCACTAAATGGGTGTGGGAAGTGGTAATAGGCTAAACATCAGTTTTGCGATTCTATTGACACTGCTATTCAGTCTGATGGGTGGCGTAGTAGCGCATGCGCAGGTCACCGGGGCAACTCTTTCCGGAACCGTCACCGATCCTTCTGGAGGCGTCGTCGTCGGAGCGCAAGTTTCCGCGAAAGATGCGGCCAATGGTTCGACAAAAACAGCAACCACGGATTCGGCCGGGTTATACACAATTCCGAACCTGGCACCGAGCACGTATGAAGTGCGGGTTACGTCCGCCGGGTTTTCCACGGCAGTGCAGTCGAATCTTCAACTCGCAGTCGGCCAGCAACAGCAACTGAATTTCGCCATGAAAGTCGGCGAAACAAACACAACGGTCCAAGTAACAGAAGCCGCGCCGCAAATCGATCTGACTTCTTCGGCTCTGACCGGACAGGTGGAATCGGAAACCGTGCGCGAACTGCCCCTGAACGGACGCGACTGGACTTCACTCGCCCAACTTCAGCCCGGCGTGAAGCCGATCGAAACACAGATGAGCTATTCGACCTCCGCCCGCGGAAACCGCGGTTTCGGTGCGGAACTCACTGTTTCCGGCCAGAGGTCAACGTTTAACAACTACCGAATTGATGGTATCGGTGTCACGGACTACGCCAATGCCGCCCCTGGAAACGTGATCGGCGTCGTGTTGGGAGTTGACGCTGTTCAGGAATTCTCGGTTTTGACCGGCGGATTTCCAGCTGAATACGGCCGCGCCACAGGCGGTGTCATCAACGCCATCAGCAAATCAGGAACCAACCAGTTCCACGGCGATGTGTACGAATTCCTGCGGAACAACGCCTTCGATTCGAACGATTACTTTCACGAGGTCGGCCGGTCATCCAAATCCTCCTTTCCGCCGCAATCAATTTGGCGGTTCGGCAGGCGGACCAATCATCAAGGACAAAACATTCATCTTTGGTGATTACGAAGGACTGCGTCAATCAAAGGGAATCCCGACTTCAGTCTCCGTTCCCAGTGATGCACTTCGCGGCGGACTTTTCACCTATGACTCGACCAAAACTTCCGCACCAGCGAATTGCGCTCCGAACCCTATCGTGATCCCAACAGCCGCAACGTGCCAAGTTACAATCAATCCTTACTCCAATGCGTTGCTTGCGCTGTATCCTCATGCGAATTCCGGGATCGGCGCAAACACAGGGCAATACGTAACTGCCGGCGTACAGATTGTGCCGGAGAACTTTTACACTGCGCGCGTTGATCACAAAATTGGAAACAATGACAGCCTGTTCGGGACGTACCTGTATGACGATACGGATTACACGCAGCCCGACACGCTAACCACGGTACTCCAGGATTCCCATACAACACGTACGACCGTCGCAATCGAAGAAAACCACACTTTCAGCTCGAGCTTTGTGAACGCAGCTCGCATCGGATACAACCGCGACCACGTGGTTAACTCATTCACTCCCAGTGCAATAAATCCAGCGGCAGCCTCCCTTGCTCTGGGAGCCGTTGCGGGACAGAATGCTCCTCGTCTCTCGCCACATGGCGGCGTCAGCGACTTCTTTGCAGGAGTCAACGGCGGTTCTCACTACCTCCACACCTGGAATTCCTATCAGGCCTATGACGACGCATTCTGGACCAAGGGCGCCCACACCATCAAGATCGGCGGCGGCGTGGAAAATATGCGTTACAACCAGCATACTTTCCAGGAGCCCGGTGGACGCTATCAGTTCGCCAACTTCACCAACTTCCTTGCTGGTGTTCCAAAATCATTTGAAGCCAGCCTTGGTCCTTCACTAGGTGGAGTAGACAACCCGCGTGAATTCCGACAGACCATGTTCAGCGCCTACATCCAGGATGATTGGAAAGTGAAGTCGAACTTGACGGTCAATATTGGTGTCCGGTACGAACCCAGCACTGTGCTTTCAGATGCACAAGGCCGGATCACCAACCTGGCAACCATTACCGCCGCGGCACCAACGTGCGGTGTGAGCTTCACAGACCCTGGTATTCCGGCAGCGCCCGGCAGCAGCTGCGGCTCCGTCGGTCCCTACTACCAGAACGCAACACTTCGCAACATTGAACCACGCTTGGGCTTCGCCTGGGATCCATTCAAGGATGGAAAGACTTCGGTTCGCGGCAGCTTTGGAATTTACGACGTTGACCCGCTTCCAGGATACTTTCTCTTGCAGCAGAATCAGGCAGGACCGTTCCTCGTTTTCAAGAGCTCCAAGAGTTTCGCAACATGCGGTCCGGGAAGTCCAACATGTCCTTCGACCACTCAATTCACCACTCCATTTGATGCAGGTGAGGGCGGTGTACAGCTTCAGACTGCCACTTCCAGCAAACTGGCCACATCAACGGTCGAAGGAGCGCCTCACCGCAGCTACGTAATGCAGTGGAACCTCAGCGTCCAGCGTCAGCTAACGTCAGATACAACTCTGACGCTCGGCTATGTTGGTTCGCATGGCGTTCACCTCATGATGCGTGGTGATGACGGCAATATGGCGGGAGCGCCAGGTGCTGCTCTTCAATATGCGAAAACTCCATTAGGTTACGAGTTTCCTTGCGTTGGCGCCCAGGTCACTTGCGGGCCGGGCCCCGTAGTCAACCCCAACATGGGAATCATCCGTTACATCTACTGGAATACGGACTCCCATTACAATGGCTTGAACGTTAACCTGGACAAGAAATTCGCTCATGGCTTCCAGGCTCAGTTGGCCTATACGTTCTCCAAGTCTTTGGATGACGACTCCCAGACAATCGCCGGCGACACTTTCTCCAACGGTATCAACTCGCCGTGGTGGTTCCTGCCGAAGTTGTTCTATGGTCCATCCGACTTCAACGTTACCCATACTCTGTCGATCAATGGCCTTTACACGATTCCTTCTCCGAAGTCCCTCACAGGATTCGCTGAACAAGCGCTCGGCGGATGGCAGTTGGGTGGCATCTTCACTTACAACAGCGGAACGCCGACGACGCCAATCAACAACGGCGACCCGTTGGGCTTGGGAAACAGCGGAGCCGACCAGTTCGGTCCACTGGTTAAGGTTCCGGGATGCAATCCTGTCAACTTTGTCATCGGCGGCTCGACACCGCAGTACATTAACACGAACTGCTATACGGAACCGACCGTGCCAACGGCTTCGTTGGGATCGTTACCGTTTCCGTGCGCTGGATTCCCGGGCGCGGCTCCGGCACCGGCTGGCCAAACGTACTGCGCAAACCTGGCTCCGGGAAATGTGCTCCGGAACAGCATCAATGGTCCTAAGTTCTTAAACATGGATTTCTCCATCCACAAGGACTTCCCGATCAAGCGTATTTCGGAACAGTTCAACATCCAATTCCGAGCGGAGATGTTCAACATCTTCAACCATACCAACTTCGTTCCGCCGCAGCCTTGCAGCGGCGACTGCAACGCAGGCTTATTTAACCAGGACGGATCTTCCGCAGATGTTGGGTTTATGTCAGCACTCGGGGGACTGCCGCGTGAAATTCAGTTCGCCCTCAAGGTGGGCTGGTAGTTCGTAAGTAACCGATTCATCATCGATGCCCGTCCGCTTCGGCGGACGGGCATTTTTGTTTTTGGGGGAGTCAAATTCGGAACTTGGGTTCCGGGCCGGGAGTGGAAAGTCTGCGTGAGAACCCAGAATTATCGTGCGACGTGGCTTTTGCCACGATATAAGTTCCGCAAAATGAGTGCGGCTTTACAGACTGCGAAAAAAAGGCCTTGTTCTGTCATTCTGAGCGAAGCGAAGAATCTCTCTTCGATTTGAGTATAGGAAAAGAAACCAGGAGAGATTCTTCGCTTCGCTCAGAATGACAGAGTATCGGGTTTTTCTGCAGCCTGTTTAGCCGCTGAGGTTTCAATTTCGGAGTTCTCACGCAGCCTCGGAGGGGCGGCACACGCGGTTGGCCATTTGTGTCGCCCCTCCGGGGCTTTGCATGTTTCCCGTTCGGTTCCCACCGTTAAAAACGGTGGGCTATGTTATTTCGTCCCTGGCGGGACTGGCCGGCATGCGAAACAAAACGATTCTTTGTTCTGTGAGATAAACTCATGGCCCTGCTTCGAGATATTCGCGGACCCGTTAGTCCCAATCCTGGCTTGCGGGTTTTTCCATGGCAATTAAACCTTGCGCTTTCAGGGAATTTTCAGGGTGTGGACCTATAGTGCATATGTACCCGACCAGATTTGAACAGGCTGAAGAAGATTGCTTTGCCATGTTTAGGCAGGTTTGATAACGTCTTGGCACCGTTTCGGTCGGAATATGGATTCGCTCACTCATATGAATTCACGCGTGGACCTGTACCGGGGAATTACGTTCTGCATGCTCGATGCAGGTGATTTGGAAGTGGAGCTTTTTAGTTTTTAGTGGGACAGGCTTCAGAGTCTGTGTGAGAACCGCAAAATTAGAACTTCAGCGGCTAAACAGGCTGCGGAAAAAAGGCATTGTCCTGTCATTCTGAGCGAAGCGAAGAATCTCTCTTCGATTTATGTATAAGAAAAGAAACAAGGAGAGATTCTTCGCTTCGCTCAGAATGACAGAGTATTTGGTTTTTCCGCGGTCTCTAAAGCCGTACTGATTTTGCAAAACTTATGTCGTGGCTTAAGCCACGACCCACAATGATTCTGCAGTTCTCGCACAGACTCTTCAGCCTGTCTGCTTTTTGTTTTTTTAGAAGTTGGTTGCGATCTGAATCTGTCGTGAAGAACTCAAAAGAGGACTGGCTGCCATTCTCTGTATTCAGGGTAAAAAGTCTGTCCTGCACTATTCAAATGTCACGGTCACAAATCAATTAAGGGAGAAAAATAGATGAAGGTTTCAAGAATTGCAAAGCTTGCGCTCGCGTCTTCCATCGTATTGTCTGGCGCCTGCGTGCTCGCTGGATCGCCAGCCAGCGGTTACAAATTGACCAAGACGGTTACATACACCGCGGCGCCCGGAATGGGAGCCACGAGAGAATATTTTGACTACGTGATTCCCGATCCTGCCTCGCGGCGCATGTTCTTCACGGAAGGGACGACTGTGCACGTCGTCAATGCCGATACCGGGGAAAAAGTCGGCGAGATTACCGGAGACTGGAAGCGAGTTCACGGCGTCGCGCTCGTTCCGGAACTCAACAAGGGATTCATCACGGACGGCGATTCGGCAACGGTCGTCGTGTTCGACATGAAGACCCTCAAGGTGACCAATACGATCAAGGCGGAAGAAGACGCGGATTGGATTCTCTACGACAACGCGTCAAAGAAAATTTTCGTATTTAACGGCAGCGAAAAAACCTCCACAGTCATCGATCCCGTAAAGGAAGCGGTGCTCAAGAGCATTCCTCTCGGCGGCGCGCCCGAACAGGCCTATGCCGACGGCAAGGGAATGATCTATGACACGCTCCAATCCACGAATGAAGTTGTGGCCATCGACACCAAGGAAATGGTCGTGAAGTCGCGCTTCCCCACCGCTCCGATGGGCGCGCCCACAGCGATCACCATGGATCGCAAGACTCGTCGCCTGTTTGTTGGCGGCCGCAATCCCAAGATGCTTGTGATGATGGATGCCGACTCAGGAAAAGTAATCGGCGATCCGTTCCCGATCGGCGATCGCGTCGATGCAAACGTATTTGATCCGGAAACAAACATGGTGGCAGCCGCAACACGCGAAGGCACGCTGCACATTTTCCACGAAGATTCCCCAAGCAAACTGTCCGAGGTCGAGACCATTAAAACGCAGTTCGGCGCAAAGACGATGGGCCTCGATCCAAAGACTCACAAGCTGTTCCTCACAACTTCGGATTTCGGCCCAGCTCCGGCACCCACGGAAAAGCAGCCTAATCCGCAGCCCGTTGCAACGCCAGGAACATTTCGGCTGTTGATTTACTCAAAGTAGTTGGATTTTTTCAGAAGTGCCGGAAGAGATTTGAATCGAATGGGAGGCTCAATGACACGAATGAAATCAGTGTTAAGCATTGCCCTCCTGATCCTCGCGGCGGCCGTCGTGGCCTCCGCGCAGGGTCAGGTAACGGCCGTTCGCGCCGGAAAAATGTTTGATCCGAAGTCCGGAACGAATCTGGCCAATCAGGTCATCCTAATTACCGGCGATAAAATCACGGATGTCGGCCCGGCTGACAAAGTGAAAATTCCAGCCGGCGCAAAAGTAATTGACCTCAGCCAGTCCACCGTATTGCCCGGACTGATTGACGGCCACGTTCACCTCACGGACATCCAGGGCGGGTTGCAGCATCAGATGATGGTTGCCCTGTTCAGCGCGACGTCCAGCCTGAATGCAGGCTTCACCACGCTGGTGGCGATGGGATCGCACGGCGGCGGATTTGCCGACGTGGAACTCAAGAAGGCCATCCAGAGCGGACTGGTGAAGGGCCCGCGCATTATTACCGCCGGCCCGATCGTCAACATCACCATGCCCGAAAATGTTTCTTTTCCGCTCATGAGCAGGCCCATGGAGCCGGACATCGAAGCCAACGGTGCTGACCAGCTTCGCGGCGCTGTGCGCGAACTTGCCAAGTACGGCGCAGAGCATGTGAAAATTCACACCACCGGCCCGTTCTATTTCGACAAGGACGGCAAGATGTATAACCAGCCGCTCCCCACGCGAGAAGAACTCGCCGCTGTGATCGATGAAGCGCACCGGCGCGGGATGTGGGTCGCCTCACACACCTACGGAGGCGAAGGGCTGAAGATGGCCATTGACCTCGGCCTCGACAACATTCAA
This sequence comes from uncultured Acidobacteriota bacterium, assembly GCA_963786215.1. Lineage (GTDB taxonomy): Bacteria > Acidobacteriota > Terriglobia > Acidiferrales > UBA7541 > Palsa-360. The sequence continues at coordinate 75,988 of CAWAYK010000013.1, read as the reverse complement.
CACGCAACCGCGGCAGATGACGATGACATCCGCGCCATGGTTCAGAAGCACCTGCCCATCACCACCACATTCTTGGATCACCGCCAGGACGAACCGGACGATCTGAAAAAGTGGGCTCCCTACAGCCGTTACCGCCTGGTGGAAGTTACCTGGAAGAAAATGCTCGCAGCCGGTGTAGTGCTTGGCTGGGGCAGCGGATCAGCACCGCCGCCAGGGCGCGTTTATAACACCGAGTGCAACTGCTCGCACGGCGTGCAGGCCGAAGCATTCCCCCTCCTCGTCAGCTGGGGAGCAAGCCCTGTATACACCTTGCGCATGGCGACTTCCGTGAACGCGGAAATCATTCGCATGTCGGATAAACTCGGCTCCATCGACAAGGGCAAATTCGCTGACATCATCGCCGTTTCCGGCGATCCTTTGCAGGATATTTCACAAATGCAACACGTGAAATTCGTGATGAAGGGCGGCGCGGTGATCAAGAACGATGTAGGGATGGCCGGCGCAACGTCCGGGAACTAGCAACAGAAATTTCTGGCGATCGTAACGGCGGCAACTCACATGGGCTTCCGCCGTTACGGTTTGCCGGGTTCAGCAATGCGCCTCTCTTGATTCCCAATTCGCTTGATTCCCATTTATTGAGAGTTTAAAGCTCGCAAAAGTTCGGACCGCTCGCGCAATTCTTCCACCCACGAATCAGCCAATTTCGGCACAGCGGCCAGTTCCAGGGTTGCGGCTAAATCCGTTCTCTGGTGATGAAGGATGCGATTCGCGCGCGCAATCGACCATTCGGGATTGGGGCGTTCGATCAGCGTGATGGGCATTCGTGGCGCGATATTCCCTTCTTGCAGAACCCGAAAATACCAGCCGGAATGTCCGTTGCGAATCACCAGGGCCGTCAGCTCATGCATGCGCCAGCGCCGCGCGAGTTTCCAGCAAGGTTGCCGCGGCTGGCTCACTTCAAACTTCACGCTGCCTACGCGGAAAATGTCGCCAATGCAAACGGATTCTTCGTTCAGACCAGCTATGGTGAGATTTTCGCCAAAGGCCCCAAACGGCATATTGGGAATGTGGAGTTCTTCGCGCCATCTTGGGTAGTGATCGGCGCTGTAGGCTAGCACTGCTTTATCAACGCCTCCGTGGTTGATCAGATCGGCTTGGCCGTCGCCATCAAGATTTGTCGCGCTTACATAAACAGATCCGCTGACTGGCGTTTTGAAGAATCCCGTCGTCCAAGGCAGGTCATGGGTATCGACCGCCTCATAGCGCCCGTAATTCCGCACCGCACCAATTTGAATGGATTCCAGCGCGGCTGGCGGGACTGCAAATTGATTTGTCATGCCAAGAATAATGTATCACCAATCCGAATCCTTCCGGTTTGGATGAGGATTGCGTGAGCGGCCCACGACAATTTTAGCAATCGGAATTTGCAATAACGCTGTCAGTTGACTACACGATATTTTATCAGCGTGTAAAAGGCATCCCAGGCGTCACGCAATTTAATTTTCTTGCCTTCTTTGGCCGTTCGCGCTTCGTAGCTGATGGGAACTTCGAAAATATTAAAGCCGGCTTTTCGCACACGCGCGGTGATTTCAGGGCAGAACTCAAATCGCTTACACCTGAGGGTCATCCCGTCGAGAACTTTTCGCCGGAACACTTTATAACCCGTCGCTTCATCCGTAATATGCGCGCCATACAAAACATTCGAGAGAAGGGATAGCAATCGATTCGCAAGATAATTTTGCCAGCGCATGCCTTTTACTTTTCCGGTGAATCGCGATCCGTAGACCACGTCGGCGCGGCCGTCGAGCAATGGCGCCAGCAGTTGTTCGTATTCGTTCGGGTCGTACTCCAGGTCAGCGTCTTGAATCAGGATGTAATCCCCTGTGGCGTAATGAAGCCCGACGCGGATGGCTGTTCCTTTGCCGAAATTTAGAACGGAGCGATGAATTTTTATGGTGCGGTGCCCCTCCAAGGTTTCAAGCATCGTGGTGGTTCCGTCGGTTGAACCGTCATCCACCACAATAATTTCGCGCTTTAGATTCGGCGGTATGTGCGCGGACTGAACGCGATCCAATATTCTTTCGACGTACTGGCGTTCGTTGTAAATCGGAATGATGATCGAAAGAGTCTGCCGAGCGGCGGCGGGGCGGGATTCCCTGTTCGCGCTCGTTTCGGTATTATCAGGCACAACCTGTGCCGGCTGCTCAACCAATGCAGTCGTGCGGACGGTTTCCGCTACAAGTTTGGCTTTGGCGCCCATGTTGCTCCCTCCACTTCCATTCCCTCAACTGCAAGGGATGATTTGGATACCACTCGCGCGTGCTCTTTCTCGGGCACAGGCACGAGCGCATAAACGGCCAGGAGAGCGAGCATGGGATCCAGGGGATGCCTGTATCCCATTTCGATATGTGTTATGTAGTAAACACCGGGAAAGACAAAGAAGATGATCGCGACGAGAATGGCTTTATCCGGATTCAGACGGTAGGCCTTCCACAATCCGGTAAAAGCCAAAAAGGAAAAAGCAAGGTAACAGAAATTAATCGTCAGGCCGAGCACCGCGGACGTGTAATCGCTGTGAAAACTCCAGAAGCCTGTCCACACGTAAATAAACCGGCGAATACTTCGCCAGACGAACAATCCCGGATGAGCCTCGACGTATGAAATGGCTTGCACTTTTTTATGCGCCATGTAGTTGAGTTCGCCGAGGTCAATGTACTCTTGCAGCTCAGAAGAATTCATCGACGGGTGTATGGAACCGTTCCACCGATATGGCCAATTCCCCACGTTTCCAACGTAGAACTCGAGCCAGAAGTCATCGCGAATAAATACCGGCCTGTGGAAAACTTCATAATTTCGAATTAGCCATGGAGCCAGGGCCGCACAAAAAACCAGCACGCAAGCGCCTGCCTGCATTCCCCACTGCTTCCCATTTTTTTGAAGTCGATAGCAGGCCCACCCCGCGAGGAACGGAAAAATTGTCAACGTGACAGGATTTGTGAGCGCCGCGAACCCAGCGAGAGCGCCAAATCCGATCCACTCCCAGACGCTGGTTGTTGAACCCAATCGAAAGGCGAACAACAACATCAAACAAACCAATAATGTTGCTAGGCTGAAGTACCACATACGATCCGAAGAGAAATACAGAGCTGGAGGAAATGGAACCCAAAGCCACGAAGCCCATCGCGCGGCTCGAACGCCCACTAACTGTCTTCCAATAAAATAAATAGGAATACAGGTGAGCGCGGAAAACAAACTTCCTATACCCAGAATGCAAATGGCGGCCAATTTTGTGTAGATCCCGAATATTTTGAAAACTGCGGCCATGAAATACACGTACATGGGCGGAATTTTTACCGTAAGCCCAATGGGCCCCCAGTACGGATTGGCGTAGCCCTGGCCCGTTACGACCGAGTAGGCTACGTGTCCCATTTCGTAACCAAATTTCCAATAGTCTTGCTCGGGCGAAAGAAAAAGTGGATACACTTTGGCCACGATAGCCAGCCTTACGACGAGCGCTGACAGAACCGCTCCTGCCAGGAGATACATTTCACGAGAACGCTCTGACCCGTTTTGATCTGTGTCACTTTTCAAGTTGGATTGTTTAGGAAGTATTGATGGAGTTATTTTAGAAATTTCCATTCGGGCTCAACTTTCCAAGAATTTCGCGAACCAGACAGCGCGAAGTTAAATTGTGAAATTGGGCAGCGTGGCCCGAAATAAAACGTGGACGAGTTGCTGGGGAAATTCGATGACTCGCCTGATACTCAATTCACCTCTGAAATTGCATCGCTAATTTCTAACTCAAATTGCAAGCACCATGCTATGTAACAAGACCGCGACAACCAGGTCGATACGGCGAATACCCTAGCCATCCTGCCGGAACTATTTATTTTTTAGTTTTAGAATCATTTAATTTTTATTTTGTATTTGCTAACTCACGTGCTGCCAAACAAGTGGAATGAAAGAAACAGAAGATTTCGCCACTTTGGATCAATGCCTTCCTTAGAAAGGAAATACCTGACTTTTCGCGATGGCCTAAGGCTTTCTATTGATGTGCATCAGAGAGCTGCCCGGTTATATGTGAGGGCGGCACTTTTGCATTAGCGGAATTCCTCGAGTTCAAGCGCTGCAGGCTGCCTTAGATCAATTGCTCAGTCGCTTAAGCCCAGCGAATATTTCTATGACTACAACTTTTTCCACCTGGTGGCGAGAGCATCCCAAATTAACTCTCGCTGCGATTACGCTTGTCCCGAGAGCAGCGTTACTAATGGCTGCGTATCGTCGCGCCACGCCGTTCGGCGACTCCGCGCATGACGGTTACCTGCAAATTGCTCAGGACGTTGTTCAACACAATGTGTTGGGACTCGGCCCGCATCACCTCATCACGCGCGGGCCGCTCTTTCCGTTGTTGCTGGTTCCGGGTGTGGCCCTCGGGCATCCGCAACTGTGGAATGCACTCTTGAATCTTGCGGCCAGCATCGCAACATGCCTTCTCGTTTTTTCAGCAGCGAATCTTTTGACGCGAAGTGTTGCTGCATCTTTCTATGCAGCGGTATTTGTCACACTCGATCCATGGCTGATCTGGTTTGTTAAGAATCCCATGACCACCGTTACCGCAACTTTCTTTGTCGCTGTGGCGGTTTATTTTTTTGTGCAACTACTTTTGCACCGGCGGCTGATCCTATCTTCCCTGGGGTTGGGAGCCTCCTGCGCGTTGGCTGCGCTGGATCACCCTGCTCTCATCGTACTTTCCGCGGGCTTTACGCTCGCCATTTTGATCGTGATTGCAGGTTCCTGGAGAAATACGGAAACGCGCTTAACGATTAAGAATTCCGCGATGGTTCTCGCAACGATGTGGCTTGCCTTTCTGTTTGTGTTGTCTCCCTACGCGATCCGAAATTATCGGGTCGTTGGCAGGCCCGTGCTGATTTCAGATGGCGCGGGTCTTTCTTATTTTATGGGTGCGACACGCTATACGTTGTCTCCGTATCCATGGGCAAATGTGCAATGGCAATTCACGAACGTCGCAAACCGTTTGCACGTGAGCGTTTCTGATCTGGATGTTCAGTATTTCACGATTGACGATCGCTACTATCCGGAGCTAAGCAGGCTGGCAAAAGCCGACATCGAATCGTTGGCAATTCAGCATCCAGGATATTTGGCGAAGAGAACGGCCGTCATGGGTTTCTGGTTTCTGGCGGGAGATTACAGTGTGTCGCGCACGGTGGCGCACTGCATATTTCTTGCACTACTGGCGATCGGATGTTGGGTCTCTTGGAGGACTAACGGCTGGAAAGTTACAGCTCCGTTCCTGGTCATCATCCTTCCCGGATTTGCGCTGCACTCATTAACCATGGCGCTGATCGGGCATGCCGGTTACGCAATTCCCTATGTTGTCCCTCTGGCCATGCCGCTTGCCTTCACGTTCATGAAACAACCGGTTCCGGCGATGTCATTTTATGCGGCTGGCAAATCTGGGCGAGAGGCTTATGGCGTTGAATAACATCCAGGCCATTGTGTTCGATGTTGACGGAACGCTGTATCCCCAGCGGCCGCTGCGCATGCGACTTCTTTTTGAGCTCGCGGCGCAGTTCGCAAAAAAACCTGTGCGCCAGCTTCGCACGCTAAAAGTTTTGCGCGCATATCGCAAGGCACATGAATTGGCTCGCACGAATCGCAGCGATGAGACGGCGCAAAAGCTTCAGCTTTGCATCGCATCCGAACTCTCCGGTGAGCAACCCGAATTTATTGAGCGATCTGTTCGCGAGTGGTTTCAGCGCCGTCCTCTGCGTCATTTGAAAGCCGTTCTCTACCCGGATCTTGTTTCACTGCTGCGTCAGGCAAGGGAACATGGAATTCGTCTAGGCGTTCTGTCCGACTATCCCGCGGCCGACAAACTCAGCGCCATGGGAATCATCGACTATTTTGACGCAATCGTTTCCTCACACGATGAATGCGTCGGCTATTTAAAGCCGCATCCGCGCGGATTGCAAACTTGCCTGGAGCGACTTGCCGTGAAGCCGGGGCAATCCCTTTATGTGGGCGATCGTGCCGACGTCGATTTGCCCTGTGCGGCCCGCGCTCATACACAATTTGTTCTTTTTGGCAAAGCCCCAAACGATGCGCGCTGCGTTTCTGTTTCCAATTACAACCAGCTTAGCCAGGCACTTGGTTTTCAATCTTAGGATTTATTTTCGGGGAGTCTCTCAATGCAGGATATGCACCTGAGCCACGCAGCGAGGCCGCAGACGTTACCACTGAGAGTGGTGCTCGGCGGCCACCTTTCGATTGCTCGCTTTGACCATGCCATCAAAAATATTTTCGTGCTGCCGGGAATCGTTCTTCCATTAACCGCCGCGCCCTACTTGCTGAATCGCGCGTTAATTCCAAAATTAATTCTCGGCGCGATCGCCACGACACTGGTGGCCTGCAGCAACTATGTGATTAACGAAGTGCTGGATGCTCCGTTCGACCGTCTTCACCCTACAAAATGCATGCGTCCCGCTGCGCTTGGAATCGTTTCCATCACCGGCGCGTATGTTCAATGGATTGCGATGATGGTGGCCGGCCTGGTCATCGCCTGGCACGTTTCAGGAAAATTCATGTTAACCGCGGCTGCGCTTTGGGTGATGGGCTGCATTTACAATATTCCTCCTCTGCGCGCAAAAGATGTTCCCTACGCCGACGTGCTGATCGAATCCATTAACAATCCCATTCGCATGCTGCTCGGCTGGTTCATCGTGACATCGGTCATCACGCCGCCCATTTCCCTGCTGGTGGCCTACTGGATGATCGGCTGCTACTTCATGGCCCTCAAACGTTTCAGCGAATTCCGCCAGATTGGAGCTTCCAGGGCCGGCGCCTACCGGAACTCATTCAAGTGGTATACCGAGGAATCGCTTCTGGTTTCCGTGCTTTTCTATGCGTCGCTGGCCATGCTTCTCTTCGGCGCTTACATGATGCGCTATCGAATCGAATTAATTCTCTCGTTCCCCGCGCTCGCCTTGCTGATGACTGTTTATTTTCGAATGTCTTTCCAGTCGGACAGTCCCGTACAGAATCCGGAGAAACTCTATAAGCAGAAATTCCTGATGGGAACACTGGTTGCGACCGTCGTTCTGATGGGAGTATTGCAAATCGTGCGAATTCCGCGCATAGAAAAGTTCTTCTCACCTACGGTCGAACTAAAGGCCTCTCCGCAAAGAGCGTCGATCAATTAATTCATGGGATTCTGCCGTCTATCATTGGCTACTGGGAATCGGTACAACATTTTTTCGAAAGCTCGCCGCACACAAAAGAAACTGCCCGTCCGCGGAGCGAACGGGCAGTTCTTAGGTTTGGGTTGTTTCTAGACTACCACTGCATCTTAAGGGCGAACTGGATTTCTCTCGCCGGTGTTTGCAGGTTTGCCACGGTTGTGATGTTTCCGACGCCGGCGTACGATCCGTTCGTGCCAATCAATGCGGAGTTGGTGTCGCCGCTGTTCGGCTGTGGCGGGTTAAAGTTGGAGTGGTTGAAGATATCAAATATTTCCGCGCGGAACTGGATATTGAACTGTTCCGAAATCCGCCTGATCGGAAAGATCTTGTGGACTGAGAAGTCCAGATTGACAAAGTGAGGACCGTTAATCGTGTTCCGGCCAACGTTAAACGGCAGGAGGTTGGTGCAGTAACTCTGTCCGGATGGCGCCAGAGGAACGAACGTGGGTTTGCCAGTCGAATCTACGGTCCCCGCCTTCGGGATGCCATTGCAACCGTAAGGCAGCGAGGAAACCGCTGACGTGGGCACCGATGGCTCCGTGAAGCAGTTCTGGTTCAGGATACCCCACTATGGGTCCTCCAACGGTGTAGTTAATCGGATTACATCCTGCGACTCTGACCAACGGACCATACGGGTCTGCGCCGCCATTGTTCAATCCCAGAGGATCCCCGGTATTGGTTACAGTCGTTGGAGTTCCGCTGTTGTAAGAGAAAATGCCGCCCAATTCCCAATCCGCAAGCGTTTCCTTCATGAAGCCGTTCCACGACTTTGGAGTCGGTATCGTGTACAAGGCGTTGAGGGAGAGCGTAGTGCGCTATGTTGAAGTCGGACGGGCCGTAGTACGCATTCGGCAACCACCAGATCGGCGAATTGATGCCGTTGGCAGAAGGTATCACCGGCAATCGTTTGCGAGTCGTCATCCTGGGACTTCGAGTACGTGTAAGCGACTTGGAACTGGAAACCGTGGGCAAACTTCTTGTCCAGGTTCACGTTCAAGCCGTGGTAATTGGAGTCCGTGTTCCAGAAGATGTAACGGACCACGCCGAGATTCGGATTAGCTTTCACGCCACCGCTTGCGGGGAACAGGTACCCATATGGGGTCTGTATCGCCGGAGTTGCAGTGCCTGGCGCGCCCACCATGTTGGCATCATCGCCCCGCATGAGCAGGTGGACACCATGTGAACCCACGTAACCTACGCGTCAGAGACATATCGGATGTGAGCTGACGCTGTACGGAGAGGTTCCATTGTTCGACATAGCTTCGGTGTGGAGCCCCTTCGATGGTTGACAAGGATAGCTTGCTGTTGGTGGAATTTAAAGCTGCACGCCGCCCTTGTCTGCCACGAATCGGTTGGGTTCCGAAGTTAGCGAGATCCGTCGATGCTCTTGAAGATGAAGAATGGCGCAGCCTGATTCTGCTGCAGCAGGAAGTAACCTGCAAGCGGGTCTACGTCGTAAAGACCGAAGCTACCGCGAACGGAGCTCTTTCCGTTCTTGAACGGATCCCAGGCGAAGCCCACGCGGGGCTCAAAGTTGTGAAGAGTGGGATTCTTGTAATAGGGTCCCACGCTGCCACAACTCGAGCCAGGCTGTGCCGGGATCGGAGCTGTGAATTGTGTTCCGCACGTTGGCGAAGTGGCGGAAATCGACGACAGATTGGTAATCCGGCCCTGAGCGTCCTTTAGCACGGTGGTCGGCTCGTATCGGAGACCGATATTGAGCGTCAAGTTGGATTTGAACTTCCAGTCGTCCTGAACATAGAAACCCATCGAGGTCTGGCGAAATTCCCTCGGGTTGTCCACGATATTGAGCAGGCCTGCTTCATAGTGGCTGGGCTCACCCGCAAGAAACTGGAGGATGCGGTTGCTGGGGAAGCCTGCGGAAATTGAATTATTGAAGATGTAACGGCCGCCAGGACTCTGGAACGTATGCTGGTTGTAAAGCATTCGCTCGATGCTGACGCCGAACTTGAAGGTGTGAGCGCCGTGCGTCCAGAACGCATCATCAGAGTACTGATACGAGTTCCAGGTGTGCAGGTAGTGCGAACTCGCGTTTGTCCCGGCGAAAAAGTCCGTGATTCCGCCGCCGACCGACAAGCGAGGCGCGGCCTGCCCTGCAAGTCCGCCCAAAGCCAGTATCCCCTGCAGCGGGATTGATCGCCGTTGGCGTGAAGTTATTTTTTACGTTGTCGCGATTGAAGCCAACACGCGCGGCATTCACGAAGTTCGAACTGAAGGTGTGATTTTCTTCTATCGCGATGGTCGTTCGGGAGGTGTGGACTCGGTAAGAACATCGTTGAAAGCGTCGGGCTGGTTAAACTTCGCCTCGTCCTTGAGGAATGTCCCGAACAAGCTGTCGTTTTCTCCGATTTTGTAGTCCGATCGCAAAGTGCCGAAATTTTCGGGCGCTGTCTGGACGCCGGAGAAAAGGAATGTCGCTCGGTCTGGGTTCGATTGGGTGGCGCTGGACGTCGGCCACAGTTTGAGCAGCGCCGCTGAGTAATCGTTTACGCAGGTGTTCGCCAGAGGGAGAAGAAAATGGCCTGGGCTCCCGCCCAGGGTCAGGTGCATGCTGTCCCGGCGGGTTGTCCCGCGGCGGGAGCCGGGTTCGCAGCGCAGAAAGATTCCCAATCTCGCGTTGTTCGAAAACACGGTGGAGTTGGCTCGTCAGGCCCTTCGACTGGCGGAGACCCTCATAGTCGCCAAAGATGAAGAGACGATCCTTGATGATGGGCCTCCGGCCGACGCGCCAAACATATTGCGTTTGAAAGGAGGATTCGGGCGTGTCGTTGACCCGGTTAAAGTAAGGCCTTGCGTCCAACGCGTTGTTGCGAAGGAATTCGTACACGGCGCCGTGGAACTGGTTCGTGCCAGAGCGGCTGATGGCGTTTATAACGCCGCCAGTTGCGCGGCCGTATTCGGCCGGGAATCCGCTGGTCAAGACTGAAAATTCCTGAATCGCGTCAACGCCCAACACGATTCCGATCACGTTTCCGGGAGCGGCCATCGCGTAATCGTTGACGTTGATTCCGTCAATCCTGTAATTGTTGAATGTCGATCGTTGGCCGGAAATGGTCATTTCGCCGCCGAAGCCGCGGTTGCCGCGGGCGGAGGTCGAAAAGGCCATCTGCGTCTGGATTTGCTTTACGCCGGGTTGCAGTTGGGCGAGCGAAGTCCAATCGCGCCCGTTCAGGGGCAGCTCGCGCACAGTTTCCGATTCGACCTGTCCGCTGACAGCGGAAGAGGTGAGCTCAATCTGCGGCGCAGATTCGCTAACCTGCACTGTGGTGCTGGTCGAACCCACTTTCATCGAAAAGTTGAGTTGTTGTTGCTGTCCGACGGCGAGCGAGAGGTTCGACTGAACAGCCGTCGAAAACCCCGCCGCTGTAACCTTGACTTCGTAATCACCGGGAACCAGATTGGGAATTGTGAAAAGGCCTGCGGAATCTGTCGTGGCCTCGCGAACTATGCCAGTTGCAGTATTTCTGGAGGAAATTGTGGCACCGACTACCACTCCACCGGATGAATCAGAAACGGTCCCGGAAAGAGTCGCGCCGGTGACCTGGGCCTGCGCGATGCTTCCGACCATTAAACTGAAAAATAGTGTAACAAGGACTGCCACACCTGTAGCTAACTTCCTAGATCTAGCCACACCCATAGAACACCTCCGACGCTGACCCGTAATGGACCAGCACTTTTCATTTGAATTTAGCCAATTGCCCCGACTTCTGGACGAAAACCACTCGCACTTGGGAGCGAGTTAGACACCTTGGGAGGCGAATTGTCAATATCTTTATAAACTGCTAACGTGCGGGTGATGTTTGTTGTTTGATAACGTGGTATGACGCGATTACGCTTTCAATCATCCGATTGCGTCAACTTCGCGGCGTGGCTTATACAGGGTTTCATGTATATTCTGCCGCAATAACGCGTATAAATCGGCGTGTTTAGCGCGAGCATCATAAAAATTTACACAAAAATATCGTCGCAATTCAGTTTACCGGAGTACTGATCTTTGTCTGGCAGGTCTTTTCCGGGCCTCCAGTTCCCTGTTAGCAAGCTGGAACACTTCTGATTATTTGATCCAAAGTATTGGGGGGATCGGGTCATCCTTCCTAACCCTTATTCCTGGTCATCCTTGAATTAAGCTTGAATTAAGGACTGCTGAAACCAAGAAAAAGAGCACCAAATTTCTCCAGGGAATATCTAAATTAAGTGTCGGGGAAAAGGAGTAAGTAATATGGCAACTCAAAATCAATTTGTTTTAGCGCCACCATTCACACGCGAAACGGCCGTCCTGAAAGTTCGCAAAGCCGAGGACGGGTGGAATTCGCGAGATCCGCGGCGCGTGGCGCTGTCCTACACTGTCGATAGCCGTTGGCGCAACCGCGCGGAATTCATCAATGGGAGGGACGAGATTGTTCAATTTTTGACTCGCAAGTGGAACCGCGAATTGGAATACCGCCTTATCAAGGAACTTTGGGCTTTTGACGGTGCCAGGATTGCCGTCCGCTTTTGCTATGAATACCACGTCGACACCGGCCAATGGTATCGCGCATATGGCAATGAAAATTGGGAGTTTAATGCCGAAGGCCTCATGCATCACCGGCATGCGAGCATCAATGATTTACCGATCCGGGCGTCCGAGCGCCTCTTCCAATGGCCACTGGGACCCCGCCCGGAGGGCCAACGAGGACTTACCGATCTGGGGCTGTAAAAAAGCACCCGGTCACTCATCACAATTGGATTGCCTTCTTGCTCCCGGTCGAAAGATAAGATGAACGCGTCGCAAGAGTGTGCAACGGCCAGATAAAAAGCTGCTGACGTTAAAACAATCAGAGCCAGCAAGACATGGCAAATGTTGGGGGGAATGCGGAAAGTCGATGCTGTGCACAAGTTCGGAGACCAAAATTTTATTTTGCGAAGGGATAAAATGTTTGGCTGGGAGGCCCAGAGAATGCTCCAGGCCTTGCAGAAACCCCTTGAACAACGGCTAAATCCCACTGTTTGTTACCACTTCCCCCGTGCCTCGCTGTAACGCCGAGTCAACCCTGGACCATCTCTAATACTAAAAGGAAGATCAATATGGCGTCGGTGGTAAGAGTAGGTTGGGCAAATGGGTCTCCGGATGCGGCGACGAACACGAATCAAGCGACCCACAGCTCGGTGGACAGAGCCCTAGCCGGCCATTTCGTAAAAGATCGTCGATACTTTTGAGGACCAAACGGTCGCCGAACGTTAAATCGGCGAAAGCTGCGCGCAGCTGACTTTGGCATCTGCGACTAGGAGATTGAGCCTCCGGCAATAGCGAAGATGTACTTCAGATTTCACGTACGTGCGAATCTGTCGGTGCACTGCATCTGAGTAACCTGGAAATAACTTACCTCATTCATAACCAGACGTCCCGAGTGCCGACTCTCGAGGGTTCACAGGGCTCCTGCCGGAGGCCGGGCATTCCGTCGCCGCTTATACAATCGAATTATAAGAGGGAACAAGCCTCTTTGAACGGTAAACGGGGAAGCCGAGGGAGTGGCGAATTCGGTTCACCGTATCCAAGATTGCAGAGGAAATTCGACTTGACGTGACCTTCGGGAAAGAATTCCTGCTCGCAGCCGAAACACGGCTTACCGGTGGAAAAGAACTCCTCGTCCACCTTGACGTTATCGAAGCCGGACAGCGGCCCGCAATCCAGGCCGAGGGCCCGCGCGGCAAGGATCAGGTAGGCACCCTGCAAGCTGGAATTTCGCTGAGCAGTTACCTCGACCAGCTGGGGATTACTCATGAACAGCTGCTTCATACCCGGGGCATGAGGGAACAGCTTGGGCAATTGGTCATAGAACTTCATGTCGTACGCGATGATCACAGTGACGGGAGCCGCCATCGTTTTCTCGACGTTGCCCGGGGCCAGCGCGGGACGGAGACGTTCCTTGGCCTCCTTCGATCGAAGAAACGCAAACCGCGCTGGGGCGCCGTTTGCGCTAGTCGGGGCCCACTTGAGCAACTCGTAAAGATCTTGCAACGTCTGGTCGGACACCGTTCGCGGCAGCCACTTCGCGTAGGTGCGTGCCTCACGAAAAAGTGTGTTCAACGTCAAGTCGTCGACTTTTTGACTCATGGTATTTCCTCCTATCAGCAATAAAAGACGTCGGACCTTCGAGCGCCGCCTCTGCGTCTCTATATCTGGTTGGGCACGACTTAATTTCTACGAAACGGTACCTCCATTCTTGTTTGCGATGTCGCCGACCCAGGCGGTGAGAAGGACATCCCGTGCTCAGCCGAGAATCAGCTGGGCGGCGCGGCCCCCAATCATGTGGGCTGACGCGTTTGTCCCCGGCCCCGTAATGATGTGTGGCATCACAGAGGCGTCCGCCACGCGTAAACCCAAAACGCCGTGCACGCGAAGCTCTGGGTCGACAACTGCGAGATTGTCCACGCCGATTTTGCACGTACCAACTGCATGTCCAAAACTTGCGGAAGCAAGTCTGGCAAGTTCCTGGATCTCCTCGGCGCCCGCCTTGGGGCCTGGAATGAGTTCGCTCTCGCGCAAATTGTCGAAGGCACGCTGATTTCCAAGCTCACGCGCGGCCTGGATCGCGCGCACGACGGCCGCATTGTCACGTTCGGTGCCAAGATAGTTGCCATCGATTACGGCGGCATCCTGAAAATTGCTGCTCGCCAAACGGACAGTGCCTCGGCTCGTCGGCTGCACAAGTGCTGGCGCGATCGTGAATGAGTCCGCGGGTGGCGCGCCAAAGCGAGTGGCAACCTCGGGCGTAACCACTGGCAGTTGATGCAGCACAAGACTAATGTCTATGCCATCCGAAAGCCCGCTCGACAAGAAAGCTTCCGCCTCGACAGCATTGCTGTCGGCTGGCCGGTCCGGCATCTTGCCTTTGTACTTGAACACGACACCGGACACGAGCACATGGTCCTGCAGATTCTCGCCAACGCCGGGAAGGTTCTCGACGACGTCGATTCCATGGCTGCGAAGCGCCTTCGCTTCCCCAACGCCTGAGAGCATCAGAAGCTTCGGACTATTGATGGTGCCTGCGGCAAGGATCACTTCCTTATCGGCCGCGATATCCTTTACCGCGCCGTCCGTCATTAGCTTGACGCCTACGCAACGAGTCCCTTTAAAGTTCAGCTTCACCACGCTGGTGTTGAGCAGCAGACTGAGGTTCGGCTTCGACAACGCCGGGCGCAGAAACGCGCGGACGGCGCTCACGCGAGTCCCATCCGCGGCGATGTTCATGTTGATGTAGCCGGCGCCGGGAAGCATCGGCCCGTTCACGTCATCCAGAATCGGCATGCCCATCTCTCGAGCGGCCTCAAGGAAAGCGGGCGCTGTGGGGTGAGGATTTTTTGGACGACGGATCTGGATAGGGCCGCCCGCTCCGCGCAAGGCATTGGCGCCGCCCTCCCAGTCCTCCTGACTCTTGAAGACCGGAAGCACATCTGCAAATGCCCAACCCTTGGCTCCGTTATTTGCCCACCCGTCGAAGTCACGTTGCATGCCGCGAGTCCACACCATGGCATTGATGCTGGTGCCGCCGCCAAGTACATGGCCGAGCGCCATGTAGAAATTCCGATTGTTCAATTGCGGCGACGGCTTGACGGGCAAGTGGTAGTCGAGTGGCCCGCCGACATTGTAAAACCAGATGCTCGGGTTCGCGACGGTCGGCGCGTCATCGAGTCCTCCGGACTCGATGACGAGGACTTGCGCGCCGGACGCTGACAATTCCGCGGCAAGAACCGAACCGGCCGCGCCTGCTCCCACCACGATGTAGTCATAGTGATTCTGGATTTGTTTATTCGATGTGTCGATCAATGTTGGATCTCCCGATATTTAAAAACCGAATTCCACGATGGCAAAGATTTTTGCCAAAGGCCTTATTCAGGACTAAAATGGCTTGTGGTCAATGAACGTGTACAGCCTTAACACGCGACCATCCTGCTCTTCGAGGAAGTCTGTTCCCGTGTAGTGGAATGGTTGACCTGGCATCCCGCTCCCCCATCGGCAAGTCGCTACATTGTGCATGGTCTGGATCTCTCCCGTCACTGTGTAACGGTATTCTGGGAAGTGTTTGCGAATCTCTGTAGCCGCTTCATTGATACCCTCGCGGCCCAGAATTCGTCCGCCGGGATGAATCCAAAGGCAATCATCGGCGTAAGACTCCGCGAGCATTGCCGCACGTTTGACGGGATCGAGCTCTATAAAAATCTCATTGAAGTTGCGCATAAGCAGTTCAGAGGAAGTTGCCTTCATTAATGGATCCTCCTTAAACATCGTGCAAGACAATTTAATTAAATAGACCAAATATCTGCTAGCCGTTGGCTCGTCAAGCATTGAATCTTGCTAACCTACTCTGCCTTAGACCTCAACCTCTTTTCCCGAGGGATCGCTGTGAAACCGTGTGGCGCCACCTGTTTTGAACGAGCCTGCAGTGCCATAGCTGTCCTCGAGAAACTGAACGTAAGCGACCTTATCCCTCTCGAAACGCGCCAGGAGAGCAAATGGAGAAGTGATTTCCTTCCCGGTCACATTCGATTTATAGCTAAAAGCGCCGAAGAGTGCGACGCGGCTACCCTGCTCAATCGCGTCGGTGACCTTGAAGTCGAGAGTTTTCCAGAAGCGTTGGATGGCCGCAAAGACGTCGGACAGTTCCTGCGGCCCCTTGTGAGTGCCTGTCCAGGGCATAACTTTCTTCAGTTCAGGGTTGTCAAAATTCAATGATACGTAGGTGGCGTTCGACGTCATGAGTCCCCTGAGCACCTCTATATTCGATGTATTCTGCAAGATCTCTTGAAGTACAGCAGTCAAATTCGTCGACATGTAATTGCGCCCTATCTCGATTATTTTATTTTTCAGTCCGTGTCGAATGAAATGCCACTTTTATTTGATCGATCCACCTTCGGACATGCAGAGGGCAATTTTCGAGCTTGATGCCATCGGCCTCGCAGCGGCAGAGAAATTTGACGGCATCGTGGTTGACGAGCGTCACGTCCCTCAAATCCAAAATCACCTGCTTCCCAGATGTCTCGGCGGCGAAAAGTTTTTGAAGCTGCTCGATATCCTCTGTTGTTTCGATGCGGCCGCTGATTGTGAACAGAACTTGACCATTCCCTGTTCTCCGGGTTCTTAGCATGCAAGCTCCTCTCACTTGCTGAGGACGGCCAATTAGACACGCTGTGGTCTAGTCGGGCCTGCCCACCGGTCACCAAACCTTCATTCCGCCATCGACGACGATATCGACTCCGGTCACGTACGAACTGTCATCGGAGGCCAGGAACAAAGCGACGTTCGCCACTTCCTCGGGCCGGCCGAGACGTCCGAGCAGCGTCTTGCCGAGCATCGCGCTCGCCCATTCGGGGTCCTTCAGCTGTTCTCGCGTCTGATTGGTTTCAATCAAGCCAGGGGAGATGGAATTCGCGCGAATACCGTGTTCTCGCCCCTCCATCGCGAGCTGCCGCGTCATCCCGATGATCCCTGCCTTGGCCGTCGTATGCGCCAGTGAGCCCAGCGTCTTGAAGCTCATGAGGCCGTTCAGCGACGCCGTGTTCACGACGACGCCGTGGCTGGCCTTCAGATACGGCCACGCCGCGCGGGTGAGAAAAAACACCAGGTCGATTTCTTCCCGCAGATCGCGGTTCCATTCCTCGTTGGTGATGTCTTCGAGCCAGTTGAAGTACGCCATCGCGGCGTTGTTGAACAGCACGTCGATCCGCCCGTACTCGCGCACGGCGAGATCGACCAGCGCCTGACACTCGGACGGTTCGGTCAGATGGCAAGGCTGAAGGGAGATCATCGTTCCGCCCTGGGCGCGAACCATTTCAACCGTAGCTTCAGCCGCGGCGACGTTCACGTCGCAACCGACGACCGACGCACCCTCTCGAGCGAATGCCAAGGCGGCCGCGCGGCCCACACTCCCGCCCGTCCCCGTGATGACGCACACCTTGCCCGATAGCCTGCCTGACATCATGCATCCTCCCCGGCCCCGGCGGCTTGCTTCTCGACCTCGCTGACACCAATGTCGGCCTTCATCTTCGTGACTTCGGCGAAGTACCAATAGATGACCTCGTGTGGCTTTGTTGACATCCTCAAACAATGGCCAGGTCTGCTGTAGCCCGCCTCTTCAGAGGCGGGGTTTAAATTTCACGCGTCGAACTTGCCACCGGGGCATCTAAACCCCCGCCTCTGAAGAGGCGGGCTAGCTAGCAGATCGGCAGCGGAACCGGGGATGTCAACGGAGCTACCTCGTGTCTAGGCCACGCGAAGCACGATCTTGCCGTGTGACCTGCGTCTTGCCGCTCCCGGCCCGCTGGGCGACATCCCATGAACCCCTGGCAGGTTCCCGGCGATGTCCTTCCAGGCCTGGGCCGCATCCTGGAGCGCGTACACGGTTGCGACGTCTGGTCGTATCGTCCCCTCTTCCAGCAGTCGCGCGATTTTGCCGAGCACGTCCCCTGACGGCGCGAGCCTCATCATCGCGCCCGACACACGGTACTTCGCGGCCTCTTCCTGCGATACGGGCTGGGTGGCGGAGACGAGATGGCCGCCTTCCTTCAAGACGAGGAACGACCGCTTCTGTGTATCGCCACCGATCAAGTCGAAGACCACATCGACCTTCTCTTGCAGAACATTCTCGAACTGCGCCTTTCGATAATCGATAACCTGGCTGGCTCCGATGGAGTTGAGGTACGCCTCATCGTCGCCGCTTGCCGTGGCAATGACGGTGGCACCGGCATGCGACGCCAATTGCACCGCATAGGCGCCCACGGCGCCGGCACCACCATGGATCAGGATCGTTTGTCCTTTTTCCAGGTGACCGTGGGTGAAGATTCCCTGCCACGCAGTTTGGGCGGCCACCGGCACTGATGCCGCCTCCTCAAAGGAGAGGTTGGATGGTTTCCTTGCGATGAGCGCCGGCTTGGTAGCCAGATACTCCGCGTAGGCGCCGCCCATTCCGTTGGCACCGAACACGGCATCACCTGGCGCATAGCCCGCAACGTCACTGCCAATCTGTTCGACGACCCCTGAAAACTCATGACCAGGTATCCACGGCAGGTCGATCGGGAGTATCTGTCTTGCTCTTCCGGAGGCCTTAACAAGATCCAGATGATTGACGGCGGTACTCTTGATCTTCACCAGGACCTCGTCGCGTGCGATCGTCGGCGTCGGTACATCGTTGAACACCAACTGCCCACCGTATTCCAACAATCTGACAGCTTTCATGCGTGCCCTCCTTGAGTCTGGCCAGTGGGCGCCGCGCGGCGTGCCCAGTCGGGAAGCTTCGTGAACACGCGGCCGAACTCGCGTTCCAGGCCAGCGATGTCGGCGCTGTAGCCGACGCGCTCGAACCACTCCAGCATCAGCGCCGTTTCCTTGCTGAACTGCCGGACCTGTTCGATTGGAGTCTGCGAGAACGCAATCGGCCGGCCCAGCGCCTCCGTCAGGATCTCCGCAGCCTCCGGCATCGTGCGTACGTCACCGGCGAGATCGATCTCGCGGCGGTTCAAGGCGGCGGCGTCGGTGAACGCGCGCGCGCCGAACCAGCCGATGTCGTCCACCGCAATCATCTGTAGCTTCGTGCCTGGCCCAAGCGCCCAGGCCAGCGTGGAACCCTGGAGACTGAAGGGCGCTAGCAGGTTCTCCATGAAGAACACGGGACGCAAGATCACATGCGAGGGGAAACGGAGGCCGCGCACGGTTTCCTCGATGCGCCACTTGTTGTCGAAGTGCGGGATGCCTGTCCGCTTGTGCGCCGATCCCACGGATGTGTAGACGAAGTGTTCGACCCCAGCCTCGCGCGCCAGCGTCGCAAGACGCTTGCCCTGCGCCTCTTCCCGCTCGACGCCCGCCTCCAACGTGTTCTGCACGCTGAAGACGCCCCACACGCCGGCCAACGCACGGCGCAGCGTCGCCGCATCTTCGAGATCGCCCTTGACGACGTCGACGCCGTGTCGCGCCAGCGCCGCCGCCCGCTCGCTGTCCGGCGTGCGCGTCAGGCCGCGCAGATGGAACCCGGTGCCCTGCAGCGCCTGTGCGACCGCGCCGCCCTGATTGCCTGTCACTCCTGTAATGAGAATCGTTCGATCGCTCGCCATGATGTATTCCTTTCTATGAATCTACAAATTAGCGTTAGTTGGCTCGCACGGGGACTTTCGTCAAATCCCTCGATCTTTGACTTGATCGATCCACGCGCGCCTGGAACAACCCGCTGAAGGCTGGCCGCACATCGACGAAGATCAGCGCCCACAGTGCAGCCACGAAGAGGGCCAGCGGAAGCCCGCTCGGGGCCATCAAAGCGTGGAAAGTAAGAATGTTGACGAGCACTGGCGCCAGTATGGCCACCGCCAACGGCACGTAACGGTTCACCAGCAGAAGTATCGCTGCGACGACCTGAAACGCGAAGATCACCCACAGGTAATGCGAGACATAAAGGACACCCATGAACTGTCCCGCGATTCCCCCCGGCGGCGGCAGAGGAATGAAGTTCAGAAAGCCGTTCAGGCCGAAAACAAGGAAGATCACACCTGCAAGGTATTGGGCGATCAAGGAAGCGGTTTTCATAACTGAATTCTCCTTTTCAAGTGGCGCCATTGTATTGACGCCATATATATTGATGTCAATATATATGATGAGGTATACTCTCAAGAGATTCAGGTTTTTTATGACCCGAAGAGTCCAAACAACGGATCACGTCTGGCTAGTAATGATGAAGGCGATGCGAGGCCTGACAAGGTATGCAGCTGCCGGCATTGGAGAGACTGGACTCGGCCTCTCGGATTTCGGCGTGCTGGAAGTCCTGCTGCACAAAGGGCCTTTGCCCGTAAATACAATAGGGCCAAAGGTAGACCTGACCCCGGGCTCGATCAGTATCGCCGTCGACCGCCTCGCCGCGAGCGGCTTGGTTAGCCGCGTCGAGAGCGCAGAAGACCGGCG
Source organism: uncultured Acidobacteriota bacterium (assembly GCA_963786215.1). Lineage (GTDB taxonomy): Bacteria > Acidobacteriota > Terriglobia > Acidiferrales > UBA7541 > Palsa-360. The sequence continues at coordinate 55,786 of CAWAYK010000013.1, read as the reverse complement.
CGTTCGAATCGTTGCCCTTACCCCACGCGGCAAGGATCTCATCGTTTCCGCCTTTCGAATGCATTCCGAGCAGATGAAGAGAGTCTTTTCCGAACTGAGCCCGGAGGAACTTCATGGCCTCGAAGTGACGCTCAAGAAAGTCGGCAAGCGCGCTGCCGTCCTTTTGAAGAAGAGTTGAGCGGCTCTCTGCCAGCCACGCTCTAAGAAAGAGCAGCTAGATAGCCAAACGTAAGTTGCTGATGACGCTGGATTAGGCTTCCCAAGGAATGGCTGGTATTTCGACAATGACGAAAACTCGGGCAGAACAAACTCTGTGTCAGTAGTTTTATAGGTTCCTGTTCAACTTCGCGGCTTCGGCTTGAAACGTTTCTTGTTGATGTTCAGAGTCTGAATTTTCGATTCGAGCGTGGATCGCGCAATCCCTAGCCTGGCCGCCGCGCCGGAAGGGCCGAATACTTGTCCTTGGCTTTCTCGCAGAGCTTCTTCGATCACTTCTTTTTCTTTAGCTGCCATCTTCTGAGAAAGGTACAACTTGCGGCCTGATCTCCCATCATGACGCTGTTGCGATAGCCAGCTTTCATCCACCGTAAAGATTTCTGTTTCACACACGATTACAGATCGTTCGATCACGTTTTGTAATTCGCGTATGTTGCCGGGCCAAGGATATGCCTGAAGTAATTGGAGTGTTTTTTTATCGACACTGTTTACATTCTTCCCCGCTTTGCGCGCGTAACGATCGATAAAGTATTCCACCAGCAGCGGAATGTCGGTCCTTCTTTCGCGCAGAGGAGGCACATCGAGCGGAAATACGTTTAGCCGGTAATAAAGGTCCTCGCGGAAATTCCCATTGGCCACAGCTGTCTTCAGATCACGATTCGTCGCTGCGATGACGCGAACGTCGACGTGGATAGGTTGCCTTCCCCCAACTCGCTCAAACTCCCGCTCCTGTAATACCCTCAGAAGAGCAACCTGGGTGTCGGGCAATAATTCGCCTATTTCGTCCAGGAAGATCGTTCCGCCCTCGGCTAGTTCGAACCGGCCGATTCGGCGCTGCATGGCCCCTGTGAACGCGCCCTTCTCATGGCCGAACAACTCCGAGGCAATCAGGTCACGGGGAATTGCCGCACAGTTCACGCTGACGAATGAGCGTAATGCGCGATGTGATCGCCGGTGGATCGCGCGCGCAACAAGCTCTTTTCCAGTTCCCGTCTCACCCATTATGAGAACCGTGGAATCACTTGGCGCAACTTTGGAAATGCGCGAAAGTACCGCTTGCAAAACGGGCGAGGTTCCAACGATCTCCTCAAACATCGATGCCTTGTCAATTTCTTCGCGGAGAGCTACGTTTTCCTGTTGCAGCTTCTCTTCAGCTCGCTTGCGATCTTCGATATCGGTACATGTGACATACCAACGTCTGATCTGCCCCTTGTCATCGCGAACCGGGTTCAATCGAGCCAGGAACCAGCGGTAAGTTCCATCGCCCTTGCGCAGCCGTAACTCCAACTCGTAGGCCGATCCTGCAGAGAAAGCACGATCAAAATAATCCCGATCCCGCGCTCGGTCATCCGGATGAACGAACGCGCCGGGCTCAGGTGTCTGCCGCCACTCTTCGAGAGTAATGCCTGCGTAATCAAGTGCGATGCGGTTGGCATGGAGACGTTCACGGTTGGGTCCATATACGCCAACTAGTTGAGGCGCGAAGTCCAGCATCTGCCGAAGCTCTCCCTCAGTTTTCCGCATTTCCTCCATCAACTGATCTTGCTCAGTGACATCCATCCCTGTGCCCACGAATCTCCGGGAAGTGCCTTCCTGAGTAGCGAGAATGCCCACGCAACGGACCCTGCGAATCTGGCCGTCAGGGCGCACGATTCGCTTCGTGAAGTCGAATGCCCGATGGCTCGTCAACATCTCCTGAACCTTTTGCTCGACGAATTTCCGATCTTCCGGATGCACCAGTGCCAAATAGTCTTCCTTCGTCGGAGGGTTGCCTGTCGGGTCGAGTCCGTGGATCTGAAACAACTCCGAAGACCAATGCTCGAATCCGGCAGGGGTGAAAGCCCAGTTCCCCAGATGGGCAAGCCGCTGCCCTTCCGCGAGGTAGAACTCGGCTTGTTTCCGTTCTTCAATGTCGAGATTCACCCCGATCCAATACGCCAGAGTTCCGTTCGCATCCAGGACAGGTTCTGCGCGACTGAGGAACCAACGGTAGCCTCCTTCGGCGTTACGCATGCGAAAACTCACCTCACCGGCGCAGCTTGTACGTAAACAGTTCGACCAGACTCTGCGTGTCTCTTCGCGATCATCCGGGTGCAAGAGATGGATGTGGGAGTCCCAATCCGCGCCGGCGGGTGTACCGAATCGGAGAGTATGATCTTTTGGGAGACCAAGATAATTGGCGGTTCGCTCATTCACAAACGTGAGCGCGCCGTTCGGCAGAGCGTACCAGGCAAAGGCAGGAACAATATTAAGTGTGGCTTGTAATTGTGCTTCAAGCGGCGAGTGCTGATGAAGAAGTCCGTTGACGCCGAGGTTAGTGGCAACCATGGTTTCGTCCCCCTGCCAGATTATAGCGGTCACAGAATTTTTCGTTCCGGGCCACGCTCCCGCCGATAAGATCTCTCGAGATTGTACCTCTCAGCAGTTGGGACACGGGAATCGCACATGACCAATTACGAATTAGCCGCGCCTGCTTGGATGTGTTCAGACGATGTTCGTTGCAACGAAAGATGAGTGAATGGTCCAAGGTCTGTCAAACCAATGAGGCACCTTTGGACAGTATGCCGTTGAGTGATTCGTATGACCACAGGGTTCGGGCTATGAAACACGCGAGTTAAGCTCCAGGTTTCAGAGTGCATATTATTTGTTGCGACGATTATCCTCATGACGCATCTAAACCGCGAGAAGCTGAAGGAAGACCGCGGCTATGGGCTTCTCATGTTGCACATTCCTCTCGACCGGAGAGCACGGCTTCTGGAGTACGAAGTAATGCCTATTTTTTGTGTCTGTGGGGCAGAATCGCAAGGAATTGGGGCTTGTGGGTTGGTTAATCCATTGAGGTAAGAAATGAAGGCGAACATTCGATCAACGACTCGTCGCCGTCTCGGCTCTCGCGAGGAAGCACTGTTCCTGGACCTGCTCCGCACCTGTGATCTGCTGTCTCGCGGGCCGGACCAGTTGTTGAAAACAGAGGACCTTTCGGCGACGCAGTATAACGTGTTGCGGATTCTGCGCGGATCGCCGGAAGGCCTCCCGTGCGGCGAAATCGCGGCCCGCATGATTACGCGCGACCCCGATGTGACCCGCCTGCTCGACCGCATGGAGAAAAGAGGCCTGATCTCGCGTTCCAGAGACAACAAGGACCGTCGCACAGTTATCGGACGGATTACTCCAGGGGGTCTCAAGGTCCTGGCCCGCCTCGATGAACCGATCCAGAAAATCTTTCGCAAGCAGTTGGGGCACTTCGGCCAGGACCGGCTGGGGGCCCTGACAGAACTATTGAGCATCGCCCGCGCCAGGACGGACTGATTCTTTTTAGCTCTAATATTTGTTGCAACGAATATCGTCATAACGCATCTAAAGGGTTGTACCGGCCAAAAAGGCCAGAAAGGACATCGAAAATGAACACCTCAGCATTGCCGCAAACAGCAACCACGACCTGGAACATTGACCCTGCGCATACCACTGCCGAATTCAAGGTCAAACACATGATGATCGCACACGTGAAGGGTCAGTTCTCCAAAGTCACGGGAGTGCTGGTCCATGATGAATTCGATCCGACAAAGTCTCACGTCGAGGCCACCATCGAAGCCGGCTCACTTGAAACACGCGAACAGCAGCGTGACGCGCACCTCAAGAGCGAAGACTTCCTGCATGTGGAGAAATTCCCAACTTTATCGTTCAAGTCCACTGACATCAAAGTTGCCGGCGAGGGAGAACTAAAGGTCCAAGGCGACCTGACCATTCGTGGCGTCACTCGCAACGTAACGTTTGCGGTCGAAGGGCCAACGCCGCAGACGAAGGATCCCTGGGGCAATACCCGAATTGCAATCTCAGCAACCACGAAGATCAACCGCAAAGACTTCGGTTTGGTCTGGAACGCGACTCTCGAAACCGGCGGCATCCTCGTCGGCGACGAGGTGACGATCACGCTTGACGTTGAATTCGTAAAGGCTTGAGCGATCAACCCTCTAGCGGTATGACCGTTCGAATGATCATAGAAAGGAGCGCTTATGTCACTGCGCCCAGTTAAGCAAATCATTCAAACCCAACCGACCATCGAAGGCGCGGGAGTCAAACTCCAACGCGCCTTCGGTTTTGGCAAGACCACGGATTTCGATCCGTTTCTTTTGCTGGACGATTTCCGCAATGACAACCCGGCTGACTATGCCGCGGGATTCCCCTGGCACCCGCACCGTGGCATAGAGACGATAACCTACGTGCTCGCAGGCTCGGTCGAACACGGTGATAGCCTGGGTAACAAGGGCAAGATGACCGCGGGCGACGTGCAGTGGATGACCGCCGGTAGCGGCATTCTGCATCAGGAGATGCCGAAAGGAGATCAGCAGGGCCGAATGCACGGGTTTCAGCTTTGGGCGAACCTTCCCGCATCGTTGAAGATGACTGACCCGCGCTATCAGGACATTCCTGCCAGTGCGATCCCCGAAGTCACGGAAGATGACTGTACGCGAGTGCGCATCATCTGTGGGAAGTTCTTGGGTAAGAGAGGTCCGGTAGAGGGAGTGGCTGCCGATCCGAATTACCTTGATATTTCCGTCGCTCCGGGACAGCGTAAGCACCTCAAAATTGAGACCAGGCGTAACGCTTTTGCGTATGTTTTCGGTGGCGCTGGAACCTTTCGCGATGCCTCCGATCCGCGCGCGGTTTTAACCGAACAGGCAGCAGCTAACGCACCGGCACAATATGATGCAAGCAATCACTCGTTGGTGTTGTTCGACCGCGGAGATGAGATCGTCGTTCAATCCGGCGATGAGGGCATCCGCTTCTTGCTGGTTTCGGGTAAGCCGATCGAAGAGCCGGTCGCGTGGTACGGGCCCATCGTCATGAACACGCAAAAGGAACTTCGACAAGCGATGTCAGAGCTGCAAACCGGCGACTTCATTAAACATCGCTAAGGGCCATATGCGCTTCCGCGACTCCGATAACACGGAGAGATTCTCCGAACGGTCAACGAGTACGCATGCTCGAGAGTCTCGGGAAAAATGGCCCTTGGCTGCAAGCGACGAGCAGCCAAGAAGCACGCCTCGGTTTTTAGCTTACGGCCCGTTCTTCGCGAGCCCAAAATCGTTCACGAAGAACCCTTTTGAGGATCTTGCCGGTACCGCTTTTCGGTAGTTCGGAAGATGAAAACTCGATGCGGCGGGGGATCTTGTAATTGGCTAAGAACTGCTTGCAGTGGATGGTCAGGTCGTTCGCACTCAGAACCATTCCGGGCTTGAGCACAACGCAAGCCATCACGATCTCACCCCATTGAGGATCGGGTATTCCTAGAACCGCCACTTCGCGAATCGCGGGATGTTTGTAGATGACCGCTTCGACCTCGCCGGAATAAACATTCTCGCCGCCTGTGACGATCATGTCTTTCAGGCGGTCGAGAATGTAGAAATAGCCGTTGGAATCCTGATAGCCGGCGTCTCCCGTGCGAAACATTCCGTTTCGAAATGCGAGAGCCGTATCTTGGGGATCGTCCCAGTAGCCATGCATCACGTTGGCGCCCCGTGCAACCAATTCTCCGTGCTGCCCGACTTCCACTTCCTTTCCAGTTTCGTCCTCGACTCGCAGATCAATTCCAGGGCAAGGCCGCCCGCAAGATAGGAGCTTGCTTTCGACATGATCCCGATCTTCGAGCCCCGTGAGGAATCCGGTCTCGCTGAGTCCATAGCACTGCAGAAGTTTCGCGTTTGGTAGAAGCTTTCTCACCCGATGGACAAGTTCGGGCGCCATTGGAGAACCGCCGTAAGCGAGAATCTGGATGCTGCTCAAGTCATACGACTTCGCTTCGGTGAACTGAGTCAGCAGGTTAATCATTGTTGGCACGAGCACCGTGTGGGTTACGCGTTCGCGTGAGACCAACTCACAGAAGTTTTGCGGACTGAACTTTGGAATTGTGATTTGGCGCGCGCCGACAGCCGGTGCCGCGAACATGGCGGGAAAATCAGCAATGTGAAAAATTGGCGCTGCATGAAGAAAGACGCCGTCTTCGCTGTATTTATACCAATAGTTCAAGTGGTCGACATTCGCCATGATGTTGGCGTGAGTCACCATGACGCCTTTCGGCCGGCCCGTCGTGCCACTTGTATAGATGAGAGCGAGAATCGCTTCCGGATCATAAACAGGATCCGGACAGGAGCCGTTTTTAACGTGCAAGGGCTTTTCGTCGAGCACGAGTTGCCACGGAAGCTGCACAGTAGTCTTCGGCATTGTAGAGTGCCGGACCAACCCGCGCGGTTTTGCATCAAGCAGAACTCGATCGATTTCGGCTGTGGAGAGCCGTGCGTTTATCGGGACTACAGTAACGCCGAGCCAGCTGCATGCGTAAACCAACTCGATGTACTCAGGAGAATTCGGCAACAGAATCGCAAGGCGATCGCCCGCTGCAAAACCGTTGGAGACGAGCGCAGCCGCAATGTTCTTGACGCGCTCGTGCAGTTCCCGAAACGTTAACCGGATGCCGTCCGGAACAATCGCTGTCCGGTCGGCGTAGAATCGCGAAGCACGACCAAGTGAATGTACGTAAATCATATGGCCCTCACAGCGTGTGACATTTGCTCCCCTCTCGCCTCGTGAACGCAACAGAATCGACTCGAGCTGTGAGCAAGCCATTTCATAAATGGCTCCCCCCAGGCACTTGATAGGACTTCAGGGGCTAAAGAGTCTGTGTGAGAACTACAAAATTGGAACTTCAGCGGCTGAAGCCGCACTCATTTGCGGGATTTGTGTCGTGGCTAAAGCCACGACCCACAAAGATTCCGCAGTTCTCACACAGACTCTAAAGCACTTGATTTTCACGTCTATAAACATCGCGGCTGAACAGGCCGCGGAAAAAGCACTTTATTCTGTCGTTCCGAGCGAAGCGAGGAATCTCTCTTCGATTTAAATATATGAAAACAAAGAAAAGCAGATTCCTCGCTTCGCTCGGAATGACAGGGATGGTGGGTTATTCCGCAGCCAGTAAAACCGCGCCCCACTATTATTACTGATTCATTAACTAATGCATTATGTCTAGACGTGCTCCGGTCACAGGTCTTATGCGTTTGCTTCCGAAATCATTGGCTTCTTTGTTGGCTCAGCTTGAGTGCTGTGTTCGCTGTATTTATTCCTCAGTTTGAGAAGTCCCACTAGCACTTCGTTTTCTTCTTGAGCGAGCTGATCCACAGAGCGCCCGCCCGCTTCGCGTATAACTCCGTCGACGATGGTCTGCTTCAACTCAGGCGTGATGTTCGGAGTTCCAAGCACCTTCATCATTCCTTGCAGTGGATCCATGAGGTGCTCCATAAAATGTTGGATTCCGCCCGGGCCCCCGCCCAGGTGCCATTGCAGGCTTTGCCCCATTACGCCCCAGCGAAGTCCTGGACCATAGGCAACGGCCGCATCCGTTTCCTCTACGCTCAAAATTCCTTGCTCAATGATGTAAAGCATCTCGCGGTAGAGCGCGGCCTGAAATCGGTTTGCGACGTGCCCGGGAAGTTCCTTCAGCAGGTGAATAGGCTTCTTTCCAATGGACGCATAGAATGCCATCGCGCGTTGGATTGCTCCGGGAGAAGTCTTAGTTCCTCCAACCACTTCGACAAGGGGAATGATGTGGGGAGGATTAAAGGGATGTCCGACAACAATACGCTCGGGATGCTTGCACTTGGATTGCATCACGCTTGGTGTTATTCCCGATGAACTCGATGCAATGAGCGAATCAGGAGGAGTGGCTTCATCCATATCCGCGAAAAGTTTTATCTTGAAATCCGGACGCTCAGGTCCGTTCTCCTGCACCAAGTCGGCGTTGGCCAGCGCCTGCTTCATGTCTGTCGTGAAGGACAGGCGATCACGGCTTGCACCGGGTTTTAGGCCCACGCTTGTGAGTAACGGCCAGGCCTCGTCAACGTACTTGCGTAAGTTGGCTTCTGCGTTCGGTGCCGGATCGGTTGCGATCACATCGAATCCTCGAGACAAGTAATACGCTGCCCAACTCGCGCCAATCACGCCCGTACCGACGATTGCTATTTTTTTAACCTCTTTGTCCTTTGCCATACGTTTCTCCTTCGGAAAGTTTAAATTTCACTTCGAATCTTTTCAGTTGTATAGCTTCGCGGCTCCTACTTGCTTGCGACCGCTTTTTTGACGCCCGTGTCCGCCGCTGGCCTCGCAGCCTCCGACACCTGGTGATTCACGATCAGCCGGGAACCTCTTTGGCCGGTGAAATATGTCCAGACCCATTGCAGAAAAACTGCCAGACGAAGGCTCGATGTCCCCAAAAATTGCAGGTGTATGCCCGCCCATGCGAGCCAAGCAAAGAAGCCGCTCACATGAATCTTTCCGGTTTGCAGGACGGCGAACCCTTTCCCCACAACCGCCATGTTGCCCTTATCGAAGTACTTGAATGGCTTCGGCGTCGCTCCGCCCGTAATACGCCTGTGAATCAACTTTCCCGCATACCTGCCTTGTTGAATTGCCACTTGAGCGACACCCGGGAGCGGTTTTCCGTTTTCATCTAGTGACGCAGTGTCGCCAACAACAAAGATTTCCGGGTGCCCTGGCACGCTGACGTCAGGCTGCACGCGTACGCGTCCTGCTCGATCGGTAGTCACGTTGAGCCACTTACCTGCCGGAGAGGGTGCAACGCCTGCCGTCCAGATCACCGTTTTGCTTGCGATGCGCTCGCCGCCGACTATAATCCCCTCCGCGTCGATCTGATCGACACTGTGTCCTAGCCGAACTTCCACTCCTAACTTCTCAAGTCGTCGCTTCGCGGCCTGGGAGAGGCTTTCCGGAAATGTCCCCAAAACTCTCGGAGCCATATCGACGAGCAAAACTCTTGATGAAGCAGGATCGATCCTGCGGAAATCCGATTTCAGTGTGCTTCGGACAAGAATGGCGATAGCACTGGCCATTTCCACGCCCGTGGGACCGGCGCCAACGAGAATGAAAGTAAGAAGGTCCCGATGACGGGAGGTATCTTCCTCCGCCTCTGCCGTTTCGAACGCCTGCAGGATTTTGTTTCGGGCTGCCTCAGCATTAGCGAGACTTTTCAATCCGGGTGCGTACTGCTCAAATTCATTGTGACCGAAGTAGCTGTGAGTAGCGCCCGTCGCCAGGATCAGATAATCGTAGTCAACTGATACGTTCTGTTGGTCGGCATCACTAACGATGATGCGCTTCTGGTCCTTATCTACTCCTGTTACTTCCCCCATGATTACTGTCGTGTTCTTCTGATTCCGGAGGATGCTGCGGATTGGCGTCCCGATTTGACTGGGGGTCAGCACCGTGGTCGCCACCTGGTAAAGCAAAGGTTGAAACAGGTGATGATTGTTGCGGTCGATCAAGACTATTTCCGCGGGCGTATTCCTCAACGCTTTGGCGGCGGCCAAGCCCCCAAATCCTCCGCCTACGACGATGACCCTTGGCTGTGCCATGCTTACCTCGATTCATTTTCCTTTCACCCAACTCTGGCTGGAGCTCTTTGATTGGAAGGCTTCGGAATCACGCGGACTTCGCCGATTGCTTTGTTTGATTAAAGTTGGGTGGACGTTTTTCGAAAAACGCTGTGATTGCTTCCTTGCTATCCGCTGACCGGAGGCGCACGGCGTACTCCTCGTTTTCCAGTTTCGCTGCTTGTTCAAGTTGAGCACGGACGGGCAGCCTCATAAGTCTCTTGCACGCTTGGAGCGCGCTGGCGGCTTTCTCTGCCAATTTTTGCGCCGTTTCCGTCGCCGTTGCCAGCAGTTTTTCGTCAGGGACGACACGAGTAGCAAGACCGAGTTCCGCTGCGCGCTGCGCATTGAACGGCTGCCCCCACTGAATCAACTCGGCCGCCTGCAGATACCCGATACGTGCGGGAAGCGAATAACTCGTTCCGAATTCCGGCACCAGGGCCAGATTGATGAACGGCATCTGGAACTTCGCGCTTTCTCCCGCGTACACGAAATCGCAGTGTGTCAGCATGGTGGTCCCGCCACCTATTGCCGCGCCTTGTACCGCTACGACGATTGGCTTGTCGAAGGCAATGAAGGCATTGATCAAACGAGATTGCGGACTGTTTTCGGGAGCCGGGGGATTTTTCAGAAAGTCATCGAGGTCGTTCCCAGCGCAGAAAGTGTCTCCCGCACCGTGCCAAAGCACGACGCGGACGCTGTCGTCTTGTGCCGCGGCATTGATGATATCCGCCATGGTGATGTACATGGCGGAGGTCATCGCATTTTTCTTTGCCGGCCGATTGAATTGGATTCGCAGAATATTTCCGGAGCGCTCGGTAACAATGTCGCTCATCGCGCGCCTCCCGCAGTCGATTCCAAATGCCGGGGGGGCGGGACAGCACCGCTCGCACGTAAGCCATCGACTTCAGCCGTGCTGAAGCCAAGCTCTTTCAGAACCTCGTCGTTATGCTCGCCAATTCCTGGCGCGCGCCTGGCAGCTACTTTATTAACGCCGTGCACTTGAATGGGACTGCTGATGGTTGAAGTCATTTTGTCGCCGGCTCCTTCGAGCGGGACGACTATGTCATTCGCTCGCAATTGTGGATCGTTAACGACTTCCTCCGGCCCACGCACCGCGCCGAATGTGATTTGAGCGGTGTTTAAGACTTCGTACCAATGCGACATTGGCTGCGCACCAAAAATCTCATCGAGCATGGCCGTAAGTTGGGGGCGGTTCTGCGCCAGCTTGGCAGGATCGGAGAATCGCGGATCTTTTAGAATATCCTCGCGACCCAGTGCTTTCGCAATCACGGGTATCTTGTCTGGAGTAACCACGAGAACGAACCAGGTGCCATCGGAAGAGCGATACACATTCAAAGCTGCATTTGCGGGATGCGCTCGATCATGCAGCCCATAGAAATTCGCGCCGCATAGAGCGGCCTGGATGAAGACACCGGCTGACCAAATACCTGCCGCGAGGAGCGAAGTGGTGACGTAGGATCCTTTGCCGGTGCGTTCGCGACGATAAAGAGCGGTCGCAATTGCGGCATAAATAGCGACCCCAGTCGCATTGTCGCCGCTACCCGACACCGGCCAAGTTGGCGCTGCTCCAGCATCGCGCGTCATATACAGCAAACCGCTTCGCGCCCAGAAGGCCGTGAGATCGAATCCCGGTAGAGCGGCGTCCGGACCTTTCTCGCCGAAACCGGTGAGATCGGCATAGATCAGGCGCGGATTCCACTTCGCGACATCGTCATATTCGAGCTTCAATTTCTTGCGCGCGGGATGCGGTGTGTTGACGATGAATACGTCGGCCCACTTGGCTAACCGCTCGACAACCTGTTGCGCGCTCGCGGCTTTCAGATCGAGCGCAACGCCACGCTTGTTTCGATTCGACAATTGAAAGGTATAGGGCACTTCCGAATGCGGCTGCGGTGGGATCTTATTCCCGCTTCTCCATATCTCTCCGTTGGGCGGCTCTATCTTGATGACATCCGCGCCGAAGTCGGACAGGATGGTGGCCGCGCCGGGGCCGGCGATGAAGCTCGAAAAGTCCACGACTTTCAGTCCTGAGAATACGTTTTCGTCTGACATAATTTTTCCTTCTTTCCGTTTCTGACTACGAATTTCAAAGCGAGATGTAAGCCCGCTGTGCGCTAACGTCCCTGGAACTTCGGAGCGCGCTTCGCAAGAAACGCGGATGTCCCTTCCTTCTTGTCTTCGGTTCCTGCGCAAATCGCGAACAGCGACGCTTCCAGGAGCAAGCCTTCCGCGAGGCTCGCGTCCAATCCTTTGTTTACTGCCTCGATGGAGTACTTCACGCCGACCGGAGCGTTTGAGATGAACTGGTTGAGTACCGCTTCCGCTCTCGCGAGCAGGTTGGCGCCGGGAACAACTTCATTTACCAGGCCGATGCGATAGGCTTCTTTCGCGTCGATGATTTCTCCTGAAAGAATGAGTTGCAATGCGCGGCCTTTCCCGACCAACCTCGGAAGACGCTGCGTTCCGCCGTAGCCCGGCATCACTCCGATCTTCACTTCGGGTTGACCGAACTTCGCAGTTTCCGCGGCGATTCGAATCGTGCTGGCCATCGACAATTCACAGCCACCGCCGAGCGCAAAACCATTCACGGCAGCAATGACAGGCTTGCCGAGGTTTTCAATCAGTTCAGTAAGCGCCTGGCCGGCCCGGGTTTTCTCTTCCGCCGTGAGCGAGGTGTCATTGGCCATTTCGCTGATGTCCGCGCCGGCCGCAAATGACTTATCTCCCGCTCCCGTGAAGACGACTCCACGCACCTCGGAATCGTCGCGGGCGTTTTCGAACGCAGATCGCAATTCGGAAATGGTTTTCGCGTTCAGGGCATTAAGCACTTTGGGCCGGTTGATGGTCACATAGGCAATCGGGCCCTTCTTTTCATACAGAACATTCTCAAGTTTCAAAGCAGAAGCTGGCGAACTCATGATTTTCTCCTTCTAATATTTGCGTCAGATCGGAACCACACTAGGAACGCGCAGGCAGCTCCGCGTATGCGATTCCGGTTAAGTTTCCTCCCGCAAAGACCACAGCTTTCTTATTCGATCCGTCGAGATTCGCGGTGTAGACAGAGCCGGCCAGATCGGTCACAAACATGCGCTGATTTTCGAGATCCAGCGCCAGGCCGATTCCTTCCATCAGGTGATTAAAAATGATTTCCGGCTCTGGCCGTTTGCCACCGGTGGCGTCCATCGGCGCGCGATTCACGGTATTGCCGCGCGGCGGATCTCCGCGGTCGGTCCAGTACATGATTCTGTTGCCCAGATCGAGATCGAGGTCGATGGGTTCGGGCAAGTTGTTGTAGAGAACTTCAATGTCTTTGCGGTTTGTTGGAGTCTGGCCTTGCGGGATTTCTATATTCGCGCGGAAGATGCGGCCTTGTCCCGCCTTTTCTCCACCTTTCTGGGTCCAATAAACTTTTCCGCGATCGACGTCGAGCGCGATGCCAACGCACCATTTCTTCGGGTCCTTGCCGGGACGTGCGTCGCCCTCGCTCGTGTCGACCAGCGTTTCGATTTTGGAGCCATCGATATTGGCGCGCATGATCCGCATGCCCTCGCGATCCGACCAGTAAAGCTTCCGATTTTTTCTGTCGAGTTGCAGTTGTTTGGGAGTGAACGTTCCTCCGTTACTGACGATGTGGCTGACACCGTCCCCATTAAAATCGGCGCGCTCGATGGAACCGTCATTGGTTACGGGATTGCCCATGTTAGTCCAGTAGAGAAGACCTGCTTCCTTGTCAACAACAATGCCATCGGGGATCCGCCTTCCTTCACTCACAATGACCTTCAGGTCGGAGCCGTCAGGATTTGCGGACAAAACTTGCCCCGCGCTCGCACTTAAAAAAAACAAACGGCCCAAACCAGGTGTTGAAACAGATTTTGCAACCTTTGCATTTGAATTTGCAGCTGACATTGAATTCTTTCCTCCCTTTTCCTTTGTTCCGAATTAAATTTCAATTTCTTTCAAACTTTTCATCAGGTTTGCGTTTCGCCAAACAGCTCAAACGAGCCTGATATTGCGTTCCATCGTCCTGATAGCCGAATCCATCCTTCCGTTCAGTACCTGCTTAGCCATGCTCAATGTGAAGCCCGTCACCGTATGAAGTGGAACGTGCGACGGCATCGCCAGCGCGAACGGATCCACCACTGCATCGACGACGACGGGGCCGTCCTTGTACGCGAGGGCCTCGGCAATCGCCTCCCGCACGTCGCCAGGGTCCTCGAGGCGGATTCCCTTTGCACCCATTGCTTCGGCAATCTTGGCGAAATTGGAACTCTTGAAGTCCACTCCGAAGGGAATGATGCCGGCCTCTTGCTGTTCGATCTTGACGAAGTCAAAAGCAGAGTTGTTGAGGACCACCTGAACCACTGGAGTTCTTCGTTCCACTTGTGTCAAGAGATCGCCAAAATCAAGCATTGAAAAGCCACCGTCGCCACAGAGAGCGATGGTTTGCCGCCCTGGATATGCCAACTGTGCGCCAAAAGCATTGGCGGCGGCATTCGCCATCGATGCCCATGAGAACGAGCCGAAAAGCCTGCGATTCCTGCCGCCACTGATATGGCGCGCCAGCCAAATGACAGCCGTTCCGGTGTCAGCGAAAAACATTGCGTCATCCGATGCCAGATCGCTGAGCGTTTTGGCCAGGAATTCCGGACGGATTGGCTTGATCTCAGGACCTTTATCAACGTAGTGCTGCAAGAGATCGTGGAAAGAGTTCGTTTCCGCGATGTGCTTCTGGAGAAACTGAATGTCGGTTTTCTCCTTCACGCGCGGAAGCAGTACATCGAGAGTGCTCTTGATGTCGCCAACGAGGCCGAGATCGACAGTCGTGCGTCGCCCGATATGTTTCGGGTTTTTATCAATCTGCACTTTTTTCACTTTGTCGCCGGGCAGAAATTCTGAGAACGGAAAATCTGTGCCGAGCATTAGCAGGAGCTCGGCCTCATGAAGTGCGCCGTAAGCTCCGCCATAGCCGATCAGGCCTGTCATGCCAACAGCGTTGGGATTGTCATGCTCCAGCCACTGCTTGCCGCGGAGCGCATAGCCGACTGGCGCTTTTAATTTTTTTGCAAGCTCAACTACCTCATCGCGTGCGTGCCTGCACCCATCGCCGCCGAAGATTGCTACCGTTTTTGCATCGTCGATCATATCCACGAGGCAAGTTAGGTCGGGGTCGGCAGGACGCAAGAGCGGGGTAGCCGGTATCTTTATCTCGGTCGATTCGACCTCCACCTCCATCGACGCAATGTTGCCAGGGAGAGAAATGACCGTGGGCCCCTTCTCCAGGATCGCGGTTAGAATTGCGGTGTTGAATACGGAACGAGCCTGTTCTGGATTGACTACCCGAGCGGTATAGAGAGAGGCCGTATCGAAGAATTTGTACGGATTGAGTTCCTCCAGCGTAAACGTGTCCAGGATACCGGTTTCAACGTCGCCTGCAATGGCGATGATCGGCGCGCCTTCCTTGCGCGCATCCATCAATCCATTGAACAGATGAACGACGCCGGGACCGGCCGTTCCGCAGACTGCCACCGGATGGCCTGTCATGTAAGCTTCTGCGACCGCCGCAAAAACTCCATATTCCTCATGACGGACCTGGATGAATTCGATGCTGCCGTTTCGGCGAAGAGCATCGATCACAGGATTGAGAGCATCCCCGACAATGCCATAGCAGCGTTTCACGCCGGCGTTTACGAGCATTTCAAACAAGACATCCGCGACTTTTCTCGACACGACAATCTCCCCCCACCGCGAAAATTTTCGCCTGCTATTTGTAACGGGACAAATCCGCCGCTACTTCGAAGCAACTGGCTATACGAATGCGCTGAGCCCGGTGATGGCCTTGCCGAGAATCAGGTTTTGCATTTGGAATGTGCCCTCATAGGAGTAGAGAGCTTCCGCATCCACGAAGAATCGTCCGACGTTGTACTCAGCGGCGATACCGTTGCCGCCGAGCAGTTCGCGTGCCCACGAGACCGTCTCGCGGCACTTGGCTGTAGTGAAGGCCTTGGCTAGGGCTGCATGCGCGTCTGTCATCTTGCCTTCTGTTTCCAGCTGAGTCATGCGCACCAGGAGGCACTGCGAAGCGGTAATGTTCTGAATCATCTTGGCCAGGAGCTCCTGCACCATCTGGAATGAGCCAATCGGCTTGCCGAACTGCAAGCGCTCCTGGCTATACTTGAGCGCATTTTCGTAAGCGCCCATGGCGCATCCCGTCGCTTCCCAGCCGACCAAGAATCGCGTCATTTTCAAGACGTGGGCCGTGTCACGGAACGATTGATCGGCTTGCAGGCGGTTTTCCTCCGGAATGCGGCAGTTCTCCATGGTGATCAAGCCGTTCTGCACAACCTTGAGGGCGATCTTGTTCTGGATTTTTTCGACCTTGAAGCCTGGCGTGGTCTTATTCTCGATGATGAACGCCTTGACCTGGTTGTCGGCCAGATCGCGCGCCCAGATGATTGAGATGTCGCACCACGGAGAATTGCCGATCCATTTCTTCTGGCCATTGAGGATCCATGTGTCTCCCTCACGCTTGGCCGTGGTCGTGAGGCCGCCAGAGGCTCCCGAGCCGACGAGCGGCTCGGTCAAGCCGAAGCAGCCAATTTTTTCCCAGCGCGCCATCGGCGGGAGCCATTTTTTCTTTTGCTCCTCTGAGCCGCCCAGATAGATGGAGCCCATGGCCAGGCCGTTGTGCACGCCGAAGAATGTGGCGATCGAGGAATCGACGCGCGCCATTTCCATGGCAACTAAGCCAAACAGTTGCGCACTTCCGCCTCGGCAGCCGTACCCGTTCATGGCAACGCCGCCGATATTGAGTTCCTTAATCGCGGGTATCAATTCAAACGGGAAAGAATCTTCGACCCAATACTTCGTGATGATGGGTGCGACTTTCGTCTCCATGAACGCGCGCACCTGCTTCACCACCGCCAGCTCATCGGCGGGCAATGTCTCTACGAGTTCGTAGAAGTCAGAATTCGGCGGAGGAAGCGTTTTTTTGATATTTTTTGTTGGAGTTGCCATAAATTTTTCCTGTTGTCCTGTTCCCTTTAGTGTTTATCACTGCCACGCCGACTAAAAAGCATGCTGTTGGCCAAAGAGGCTGTTGGCCTAGATCGCTGAAAAGAGGAGCGTTATTTTTCCGGGATGAATTCGAATTGCAGACCCGCTGTCAACACGTTCACAAAATTGTCTGGACTTTGACGGGCGTGAGGAATTTCAAACTCAAATCAAAAGGCGCGAGCGGATTTTTAGATGATGGACTGATGTTTTTTATATCGGTGACACAAAGCTGCTGAAGAGAACTAACCCGCATTTCTCACAGGATTGTATGTTTCCTGGGACCGCCAATCTCCCGATTGGCGCGTAGCAAAACGCCAATCGAGAGATTGGCGGTCCCAGGTTTGCCCCAACGCAATTCCTGCCAACTCTGCCAGCGTTAGAGGCCACGCAAAACGTGTCCGAGCTTGTTTCGTTTTGTCGTCAGATATCGGAGCGTCGAGGCTAACGCGGGAATTTCGAGGGGCAGCCATTTCGTTACAGATAGCCCATAGCCTTCGATGGCGACGAGCTTGCGGGGATTGTTGCTTAGGAGGCGCATGGAGCGGACGCCAAGTTCTCGCAGGACCTGCACGCCCATGCCGTAGTCACGTTGATCGGCTTTGAATCCCAAACGTTCGTTGGCCTCTACGGTGTCGAGTCCTTCGTCCTGCAGGTGGTATGCGCGAATCTTGTTGGCCAGGCCAATCCCTCGTCCTTCCTGGTTCAAGTAAAGTAAAACTCCGCGACCTTCTATCGCGATCCGGCGCAAGGCCTCGTCAAGCTGCGCGCCGCAGTCGCAACGCGCCGAACGCAAAACATCTCCGGTGAGGCACTGCGAGTGCACGCGCACGAGGATGTCCCGCCCGTCTCCCACATCGCCGCGCACAAGGGCGACGTGCGTTTGCTTGTCGATCTGATTCTCAAATGCGTGCAGGCGGAAATCTCCGTATTCAGTTGGCAGGTTCGTGGAAGCCACACACTTTACCAAAGACTCCGTGCGCATCCGGTAGGTAATCAAGTCCGCCACGGTGATCAGCGGCATATTGTGCCGGCGCGCGAAGCGACTGAGCTGCGGCACACGGGCCATGCTGCCATCCTTGTTCATGATTTCGCAGATCACGCCGGAAGGATGCAGGCCGGCCAGCCGTGCCAAATCTACGGCCGCTTCCGTTTGTCCGGCGCGGGCCAACACTCCAGCACTCCTGGCACGCAAAGGGAACACGTGGCCGGGACGAACAAGATCCGCAGGCTTCGTCGACGGGTCTATCGCTGCACGGACCGTGGCCGCACGATCGGCGGCCGAAATTCCGGTACTTGTGCCTGCCCTTGCCTCGATGCTCACGCAGAAAGCAGTTTCAAATAGCGAGCTGTTCTGCATCACCATCAGCGGAATGTCGAGCGCGTCAAGGCGCTCAGCTGTCATCGCCAGGCAGATTAATCCGCGGCCATACCGGGCCATGAAGTTAATCGCCTCGGGTGTGACCTTCTCTGCGGCAATGGTCAAATCACCTTCATTTTCGCGGTCTTCATCGTCAACCACGATCACCATTTGTCCCGCGTGTATGGCTGCAATCGCATTTTCAATGCTTGCGAACGAGCGCGAGCGGCTCTGGGGTTTTCTAACAATTTCAAGTTGACTTGTCATAAAGAGTGCCCCCCGGCGCGGCTTCAACAGAATTGCCCGGGACTGCCGCACCGGGCGCAAGCATCAATCAATTCAAGACATTTCTTTTTCGCTTTCATTTCTTGTCCAAAGCGAGCAATGCAAACAGCGCCGGGAGATAAACGATCGAAACAAAAAGCAAGTGCCGCGCGGCGGGGATGGACCTCTGAAGTGCGAAGCGCGCGCTGTAGTAGAGAAAGACGCCTCCAAGAATCAGAGTTCCTGCAAAGTAGACGATTCCTGGCTGACCGCGAAGCACAGGAACGATACCCAATACGAAAAGGACCAGCGCGGGCAGCAGGCACTGCCAGGCGACAATCCGATTTTTGAGTTCGCTTGCGGGCAAGACCAGGTAGCCTGCACGCGCGTAGTCTTCGCGATACATCCACGCGATAGACATGAAATGAGGGAATTGCCAGAGAAAGACAATCGCGAAGAGCGCCCACGCTGCCCCATCCAGATGTCCACGCGCGGCTGCCCAGCCGATCAAAGGCGGTGCGGCGCCCGGGATCGCGCCGACCAGAGTACACAGGGGCGTAATCCGTTTTAGCGGCGTGTACAAAAACAAATAGCTGAAAAGGGTGAGTGCAGCCAGCAGTGACGCAAGTGCGTTCGTCGAAATGGCGAGGTACACAACACCAAAAACGGACAAGAAAACTCCGAACCACAAAGCATGCGCGGGAGAAATTCGTCCCGAGGCGAGCGGCCGTCGCGCAGTTCGCCGCATTTGCGCATCGTACTGCACCTCGATCAACTGATTCAGCGTTGCCGCTCCGCTTGCGACGAAAATTGTACCCAACAGCGTATGAAGGAACGGCATCCACGGAAAATGCAGAGGCGCCGCGGTTGAGCCCAGCCAAAATCCAGACGCCACTGTTATTGCAATCAGGAAATTGATTTCAGGCTTCGTCAGTTCCCAATAATCGGACAACACACGGAAATTTGCGATGCGGCGACGTTGAATCGCAGACGCAGAGAGCGAGGCAAGAATGGGTTCGGTTGCCATCTCTAGACCATCTCCACGCGCTGCGAATTTGTCCGCAATGTTGCATCGTCACGCAATTCAGGATGCACCAAGCCGCGACGGCAGAAACTCCGCGGCGAAAGCAGGTGTGTGCTGAGAATCGCCGCGGGCACGAGATAGACAACCGTGACGGAGGTCCACATCAACGCAGCCGCGCACTGCTGATCTTCTAACGGAGAAAAGCCAAAGTGCCGCGGCATGGAAAAGTACATGGGGTACGCAACTCGGTCAGAGAACACAAGAAATCCGGAGAGAATGTCGCACGGCAATGTGGCAAGAAAAAGATATAAAAGCGTGGACCATTGCGGCCCAGTCGAGGCAGCTGGCCAGGGTTCAATCACCGGCCACCAGAAAAAAAATCCAGCCACCAAAAACGACGCCTGCTCGACGCAGTGCCACACTTCTGAATGCATCCCGAATGCAAACAGTGCCGGCACATGCCATCCCAACAGCGTCAACGCAGAAACCATCCAACACAACGCTGGCTGTGAAAGCGCCCGGCCAACCTTTTGGGCGAATGGTCGTCGAAACAAATAGCCATCTAAAATCTTTCCAATCCGTGGCAATCCATACCAGAAAGCGAGTAGAGGATCGCCCAGCAAAATTAGCGCTGGAGCGAAAGTCATCAGCAACAGGTGCTGGATCATGTGGACCGTCAACAAATTATGATCGTAAGCAACGAGCGGGGAGCCAAGCGCTGCCCAGATTAAAGACATTCCAAGAAGGAAACTCGCCAGCCGCCAGCCGGGAATAGCGCTTGCAGAAGCCCGCTGCATGCGACGCCAGCCGCGCACATACAAAAAGGAAAAAAGAAAAAGAGCAGCAAGGATGGTCGCACTCGAAAACGAGGACAATTCCATTGCAGCGGTGTGGTGTATGTGCGGCATGATATTTTCTTAGGGACGAGTACCGCTCTCCCTTTGCACGATATCGAGTGCGGCATCGCGGGCAGGAGCTTGACCTTCGGGATGTAAGGTCTCAAGAAACGCGACAAGCGCCGTGGTTTCCGGTGGGCTCAAATTCTTTCCGTATGCAGGCATGTTGCCGCCTCCCTGAATCACCTGGCGGATGAGCTGGTCTTGCGTGAGCCGTAGCGCAACGCTGTCGAGCGCCGGCCCCCTTTGTCCGCCGAGTTCACCGAGCGAATGGCAATTGCGGCATTGTTTGGATTGAAAGACGAGAGCGCCTTGGCGCTGCAGTGCCGTGGTGCCATGCAGAAATCGTTCCGGCACCGGATCGCCGCTCCAGGCATTCATATGCGGACTCCAAGGAGTAAATCCAGCGAGATGTGTAAATGTCCCCAGCGTTATTGCGACCAGCATGACGGTCAAAACCGCAATCGGCCTGCGCCTCCAACTTTTTTCTCCTTCGCCAGAAAGAAAAGGCAGAAGGAGCAATCCAGCAAGCACCAGCACGGGGCCAATCAGTAGCGCTGGAGTTTCCATAGACGGTGGAAGCAACGAGAGGAGGGCATAAAGCCAGAGAAAAAAATAATCGGGCTTCGGCACCGTTTGAATAATCGTAGGGTCTGGTCTACCGGTGGGCCCGAATGGACCAAAGTACAGAGCACATGCTGCGACGGCTATGAGAATGAAAGCGGCAAAGAACAGATCCTTCCAGATCGCGTACGGAACAAACGGTTCTCCTGCCTTCTTAGTCAGTTCATGATATTCGCTAATGTAGGTGGCGCGCTTCACTACACGTCCCGGCATTGGCCATTCGTTGATTCCCAGTTTCAAAACCATCAGGACATGCAGGCACACGAAACCAATCAGCAATCCGGGAATCACGAAGACGTGCAGCGCGAAGAATCGCGAGAGCGTTGCGCCAGCGATGATCGGACCGCCAAGCATCAGCTTCACAATTGCAGGACCAGCAATCGGAACCCGGCTGGCTATTGAAGCTCCGATGCCAAGTCCCCAATATGCATCCTGGTCGAATCGCAGCACTTGTCCAGTGAAGGCCATACCGAGTGTCATAAGCAAAAGGAAAATGCCTATGATCCATGTAAGTTCTCTCGGGAACTTGTAGGCCCCAAACAGAAACACCTGGACCATGTGAATCAAAACTAGCGCCACCATAAAATTCGAGCCCCACCCGTGCAATGCGCGGATGAACCACCCGAGAGTCACGTCGTGATTCAAAGCCTGAAGACTGCTCCACGCCTCGCTCGCCGAAGGGACGTAGATCAGCGCCAGTAGAATCCCGGTCACAAGTTGCAAAATAAAAACGGTGAGCGCGGCGCTCCCGAATACGTACCACCAGCTCGCGGTGTTTTTAGGTACCGGGTGTTCCGCGGCTTCGCGAATCGGAGCTGCGAGCTGTAAGCGCCGATCAAACCATTCTCCAACTTGTATCATCCAGCGCATGGCGGCTTCTTTCCTGTAAGAGCTGCACTCAGTCCGGGCGTGAATAGCTCTCCGGCCTGAATGGTGATCAGCCCGTTCTCAATTTTGTGCGGATATTCGAAAAGCCCTCGTTCCGGCGGACCCGACGCGCGTGAGCCGTCGCGGTAATAAGCTCCGCCGTGGCACGGGCACATGAACAAACCAGATTGCGGAAACCAGCGCACCGGGCAGCCAAGGTGCGCACAGTTCACGGCAAAAACCTGGAACTGCTCGCCTTCGACGCGGCGGACCCAACACGCGGTGTCCACGGTCTCGCCGTCGGTGGGCGTCACATAGGGATTTCGAAAGGTTGCTAGACGAGTTTGTCCCTCTGGAAATTCGTTGACCCGGCCGAGAGACACCCAAGACAAGTAACCGCCCGAGTGCCCCCGTGTAAGCGAGGACAAAAGGTATCCTACGACCGGTACGGCAAGAGCCGTTGCAACAAGCCCATTGAAAAAAATTCCCAACTTCATGAACAGTCCGCGCCGGGAAATTTTATTTTCGTTTGCCATCTTCAGACTCCTGATGCTGGGTGTAATTCGAAGCAGCGTAGGGTTGGCCCGGGTTCTGAACCCGGCGAGATGCGAGCCACGCAACGACGTCGGTGACTTCCTGATCCGACATTGGTTTTCCCGGCAAGTCTCCACGCCAATCGGGCGCGCCCAATTCAGGACGCCCCGCGATCACGATCGTGCGCAGGCCTTGATCGCTGACGAGCGCAAGAAACGAATCGTCAGTAATGGCGCTGGCTTTGTTTCCGCCGCTACCGCCGGGACCGTGGCAAGACGCGCAGTAGGTGTTGTATGCGACTTCGCCTCGCTGAGCGTCCCCTGCTGATTTAGCCGCGTACGATGGCGCGGCAGGAGTGTCCAGAACTCCCTGCTTGCTCCAACGCGCGCGAATTTCTTTGGTGATCACTTCGATCTGCGCGTCGGTCAACATTCCGCCAGCGCTCACGGCGAACGCTGGCATCGCAGTTCCTGGCACTCCGTTGGCGATGACTTTACGGATGGCATCGTCGTTTGCGATGGCCAGGTAAACAGGATTGGCAAGCGCGATTGCAGCTCCTCCGCGTCCGGCCGTGCCGTGGCAGGCGGCGCAGTTTTCTGCGAAAAGAATGCCAAATGCCAAAACGTCTTTCGGCGCAATAACCTCCGAACTCTTATTCGGCTGGCCCTGTGGCGCGTCACAACCTGTGGCCAGGATCGCGGCGAGTGCCGCGCATACACAAAAATGTCGGAGTGCGTTCACGGCCGTTTCTCTCCACTTTCTCGCGGCGGCGTAATTCCAGGAGCTTCAATTCCCGCGCGTACGACGAAAGGCATATTCTCGCGAGTGGAAACACGTTCCTGGCGCATCACAACGATGCCGGCGACAACGCCGAATGCGATTTGCGAAGCCATAAACCAAATCCAGTCAATACGGTTTGCAAGCAAAGGATTGAGCAGCTGCATCATCGAATACAAAATTCCAGACCACAGCACTGGAGCGATCAGCCCTCCGAGTACAATCGGCCGCCTCGCGAACATGGGAAGCATCGCACCATAGAGCAGTCCCACGAAGACGGTACCAATACCGTGCAGAACCAGAGCGACTCCGAAACTGTCCGCGTGGAATGAATTCAGTTGGGCTGGGGTGAGCCGGAGCGATTCTGCATACATAGTGGCGGCAAGGAGGTTGATGGGATACCAGATGCTTCCCGCTTTGAGCAGCCCGTAGGCACAGGCGAGCACAGCCATCGCGACTCCTCCGGCCAGGCCACCTTTTATGCCAGCCGATATCGGGTATGTCTCAAGGGGTAGCCACGCACGCACGAGATCGGGAGCAATAGGGACACGCTCGACGGTCTGGCGTTCGGTTGCGATGACATTCTGTTCGAATACGATGGGCTCAGTTTCCTCATGCTCGTGAGGAAACACTTCGCGGAACCAGCCGACGCAACCCGCCACAGCCAGCACAGCTCCCAAGGCGCTCACCGACGCACTCGTAAGAAGCCCGGCAAACACCAAGGTAAACCCAAAAGCTAAAACCAGGGGCCACGCCGTGGATGCTGGCACTTTGATCTCAGCTGGGCCTCGGGGGCTCTGCTGTGATTGCTCCACGGATATCTGCGTTGCCATTTCTTCTCCTCAGCGGCCTATAACGTAAACAACAGTGAAAACGATGACCCACACTGCATCGACAAAATGCCAGTACAGGGAAAGCACGTCGACGCGAGCAGACTGCTCCGGTCCAACCCGGCCTGCCAGTCCGAATAGCAGCACAATGCTCAGCATGATGAGTCCAGCTGTAACGTGAAACGCGTGCAGGCCAACCAGTGAGTAGTAGGTTGTTCCAAAAAGATTCGTGGAGATGGTCAGCCCGTGTTCGTAGATCATGCGGTGCCATTCCTGACCCGTGCCATACAAAAAGAGTGCGCCAAGAGCGATCGTGAGCAGCCACAAAAGCAGGAATGCCCCTCGACTGCCGCGTTCCAGAAATTTTCCCGCAAAGTGGATTGTCAGGCTGCTCGACAGCAGACAGATGGTGTAGAAAATGGGCGTCTCAAGCACTTCGCGCGGAGTCGGTCCTGAGAGGCTCTTTCCCACATAGAAAAGATAGGCGACCACGAAAATCGTGAAGATCGCAGACTCGGCGAATATGAGGCACGCCATGCCAACCCTCCCACGATAGGGGAGTTTCCATGCCGCGCTGCTTTCAGTGAATGGTGTCGTGATTGCGCTCATTGATCGATTCCTTTACTCATATTGGCTGTCCGGATCTTCCGGGTGCTTCAAATCCCACAGTGGTCTGCGGCTGGCGACTGTAGGGATCGAAGAAAAGTTGTAGGCTGGCGGAGGTGAGCTTACTGACCATTCAAGAGTCCAAGCGTCCCACGGATCGTTTCCCGCTTTGGCACCTTTGAAGTAAGAAAAAATCAGGTTCACGACAAAGACTAGAATTGCGATGCCCTGGATGAATGCGCCGATGGACACGAGAAAGTTCAACGTGTCCCAGCCGCGGCCAGGCTCGTAGGTGTAGATGCGCCGGGGCATTCCGAGCAAGCCGGGAATGTGCATAAGATCGAAGGTGAGATGAAATCCGATCAGGAATAACCAGAAATGGATTTTGCCGAGAGTTTCGTTCAGCATTCTTCCGGTGATTTTTGGGTACCAGTAATAAAATGCCCCGAAGAGAGCGAACAAAATTCCGCCCACGATCACATAATGAAAGTGAGCGACGACAAAGTAGGAACCGCTGAGCTGCCAGTCAAAGGGTGACGACGCCAGCATGATGCCGGTGAGACCGGCGATCAAAAACTGGAACAGGAAGCCGATGCAGAAAAGCATCGGCGTCTTGAACAGGATCTTGCCTCCCCACATCGTGCCCACCCAGTTGAAGATCTTGATTCCGGTCGGCACGCCCACCGCCATTGTCGTAATCGTGAAAAAGCTGTTGGCGTAGGAACTCATCCCGATTGTGAACATGTGGTGCGCCCATACACTCATGCTCACAAAAGCGATACAAACGGTGGCACCGACCATGACGGGATATCCAAAAATCGGCTTGCGCGAAAACACTGGGATGATTTCCGAAACAAATGCAAAGCAAGGAATAATCAGGACGTACACTTCTGGATGTCCAAATATCCAAAAGAAGTGCATCCACAGCGTTGCCGAACCGCCCGCCTGCGTATCGAAAAAATGACCGCCAAGATAGCGATCCACGAGCAACATGAGCTGAGCCGCGGATAGAGGTGTAATTGCGAGCAAAACCATTCCAGACATCACGAGGTTCATCGACGCCAGCAGCGGCATGCGGCTCAGCTTCATGCCTGGGCAGCGCATCGAAGTAATTGTCACGATGAGATTGATGGCAGTGCCGATGCTGCCGAAGCCCGAAGCCAACAGAGCAATCGTCCAGTAATCGGAGCTATGGCCGGGGGAGAACGCTCGTGATGTCAGAGGAGCGTATGCCCACCAGCCCACGTCGGGTGCAGTGCCTGCCCCGTAAAGTCCATTTCCACCAAGGAGACTGAAGTAGAGCAGAAACCCGCCAAACGCCGTCAGCCAGAAACTGAACGCATTCAGCCGCGGAAATGCCATGTCACGCGCACCAACCATCAGGGGGACCAGGTAATTCCCAAAGCCAAACAGGATGGGCATGGCCACAAAGAAAATCATGGTCGTGCCGTGCATGGTGAACATGCGGTTGAACACCTGGGGGGAAACGAAATCGTTGTGCGGCCGCATCAGCTGGATACGTATGACGATTGCTTCGACACCGCCGATAACGAGGAAAAACAGTGAAAAGAGGATATACAAGACACCCAGGCGCTTGTGGTCGACTGTGGTCACCCACTCATGCAGCGTTTGGACCCAGGGTTGGCCTGCGACTTCCGTTGTTTGAATGGCTACGGCATCCGATGACATAGCGGATCTCCCAATCCTCTTTCTCTACTGCAGTGTTTCCAGATAGCGCACGAGTGCGTCCAGTTCGGTGTCGCTTAACTTCATCGCCGGCATCAACGATCCGGTCTTGATGGCGTCTGGATTCTGAATCCACAAGCGCAAGTTTTCTGGCGTATTTTCTGCCGCACCGGCGGCGATGGTGCGGCGGCTCATCAAGTGCGTGAGATCGGGACCAAAACGGCCAGTGCCGTTTGTTCCACCAACCGAATGGCAGTTCACGCAGGAAGTTGTTTCGAAAACATGCCTGCCGGCGAGTTCTTTATCATCCTGATTCGCTGGCTGCTTTTGCGCGAGGACCCAGGTGTCAAAGTCTTCGGCGCTATCCACAGAGACGCGTAAAAGCATCTTGGCGTGCTGCGTGCCGCAATATTGCGCGCACTGCCCGAGAAAAATTCCCGGTTGTTGCGGATCCATCCACATCTGGTTAACGCGATTGGGAATCAAATCCGTTTTCCCAGCAAGCTGGGGAATCCAAAAACTGTGGTCGGTGTCGGCGGAAAGCAATTTCAAAAATGTCGGCGTGGGATGAGCGGGGTCGCTCACGGGAATGTGCAATTCATTTGCTGTGACTATGCCAAGGGCCGGGTACCGAAATTCCCACCAAAACTGGTGCCCTATTGCGGTTACCTCAACCGCCCCCATAGGCCTCGGCGCGTCCTGGATCCCGTGAATCACTCGCGCGGTCGCCAGAAAAAGAACAGCAACGATCAATATGGGAATAACGGTCCAGGCCAGCTCAATCTGAGTACTTCCATACACCTGGGCTGGCTCACGCTCGGCGCCCCCTACTCTGCTGCGGAATTTCACTACGACGTAGGCCAATAAAATAAAGACGACCAGAAAAATCAGCCCAGTGATGCCGAGGACGAAAAGAGACAGGTGATGGATCGACTCCGCTGGCGTTGAGTGCGGCTCAAAGATGCTCGGCACTCGGTGATCGGCAGGGGTACTCGCACTGCACAAACTTGCGGCGAGAAGCACTGCCACCAGGAGAACAAGAATCCCTACGACTCGGCAGGAAGTCGCATGCCAATCCACCTTGCGCATCGTTTCGTCAATTCTCATCAAGAATTCTCTCCAAGAACCATTTGCCCAGCGATTTGCAACCGCAGTCGTAGTCGACAACTCAGGTTGCCTGCGCATTTGAACTAGGCAATGCAATCTCCAACCAATTGCGAAATGAAGCGAAACCGCAAGCTGTCACGACTGAACGTTTTACAAACCTTCAGACGAAGAGCAAGAAATTGCTGCGGCACTTCTCCGTCTCTTGATTGACTAAATCGTCGAGAATTCGTCGCGTGATTGCTAGCGAACATCGCTGAGTGTCCGATCTCCATTGCAAGACCCTTGTGAAATGGGGTTTTAACAAGTTCTTAAGAATTTGGCAGATTGGAAATGGCCATGCTCTACGTGTGCGGGGTTGCTTCACAAATAGCCACGGTGACATTCGTGCGTTTTCAAGAACAGGATATGTTTGGAGAGTCGATGAATTCAGGGTTGATCACTGGCGTGGCGGCCATTTCTGGTTCGCTCGTCGGCGCACTAAGCTCGTCCGTGGGGACGTGGATCACACAAAGATTTCAGGACCGGCGCGACTTGATAGGAAAACAGATTGTGCGCCGCGAGGCGCTGTATTCCGACTTCATTGCCGAAAGCGCACGCTTGTTGGTCGACGCCATGGAGCATAGCGACCTTGACCTTCAAAAAATGATACCCGTCTACGCACTGGTGAGCCGCATTCGCCTTAGTTCATCGGAAGCAGTTCTGAAAAGAGCCGAACAGATCATAAAGGTTATTGTGGACACATATCCGCAACCCAACATGACGCCCGAGCAGATCCAATCTCAAGCTGTGAATGGCCAGGATCCTTTGAGGGCGTTCAGCGACTGCTGTCGCGATGAGTTGGATTGGCTGCAGCGACAAGTGTAATCCTGGAGTGTCTATTCTCGGGACTTCGAATTCTCCTGCGCCATCACCACCGCCAAAATGCGCCAGACGCTTTGATTCTGAGTGCGAGACCTTTACGTGGCTCACATCCCCCGCACAATCGATCTAAGTGGATCAACAGTTGGTCATGGCCTCGACGTTACTGCCAAATCCCCGTCATGAATGACGACCTTCAGACTTCCCAATGTTCCGCACAGCTAACCTGTGTATCTCCTTGCCGTTGAAAACAAGACGTATAGCCAATTTCTCGGCAAAGTGCACGTTGGGCACAAAGTTGCCTTACAAAGCATGATGGAAACGGAGATCATCATGACCTATGCATCCAGATCCGCGAGTTTCAATGGGCGCACCGGCGCAACAGCGATCCGCAAGCATTTACCAGTTTTCAGGACGCAAAAAAGGAATGCGCGGCTTAGCGCTTGCAACCCAGCATGCTCCGAACCTCGAAGCGCTGTGGACACCCGATCGGAGACACAGGGGACGGAAGCCTTCGAAGAGCTGGTTGTGGCCTCGCGCTCAAAATTCTTAACCATAGCCAGCGCCATTTTGCGAAATAGAGCAGACGCCGAAGACGCAGTCCAAAACGCAATTCTTTCGGGATATCTCCATTTGCCAAGTTTCGAGGGCCGGTCTGCCCTTAGGACCTGGTTCACACGCATTGTGATAAACGCCGCTTTGATGATTCGCCGAAAACAAAAATTGCCCTGGATGTGTTCCCAACCTGAGACCAACACATCGGACGATGATTTGCAGATGGAAAGGATCCGATCCTCTCAACCCGATCCGGAAACGGTTTACGCGGAGCGCGAAACCTTTCAGGTCATTAACGAAGCGATTGGAAAAATGACGCCTGTGCTCCGACAGGCGTTCACCATGATTTACTGCGACGAAATGTCGGGTCTGGAGGCTTGCGCTCTACTTGGTGTGTCAGCGGTGGCATTCAAGTCGCGACTCTTGCGTGCCCGGCGACAGGTCTTCAATGAGGTTCGACGTAATCGGCTGATACGCATCCGCAGCACGGCGCCATCCTTCGCGAACAGAAATCTTTTTCAGCCCCTTGCCGCGAGACAGCAAGAGATACGGTCGTTGGAAGTTTCCCTCTCATGACAGTGCCCTTGAAATCCGTCGGAATAGACAAGCCTGAATGGCTCACCAGCATGGAGGCTGTCCTCGAAGTGCTCAATGAGGGCGTTGTTATAGCCAACGAGCACCAACAGATTCTTTCTGTGAACTCCCGTTTCATTGAAATGACCGGCATTCCCAGGCAGGAACTCATCGGGGCTTCCGGTTCTCAATTCTATTCTCCGCAGGAGTGGGATTTTGTGGCACGTCAGATTGATGCCGAATTTCAACGCGGACAGAGCCGATATGCTTTTGTTCTTCCTCGAAAGGACGGCAGCCGTCTGCCCGTCATCATCAGTTCGCGGTCCATCGTAAATTCCGGGAGGCGGTTTGCAATCGTGACGTTCACGGATATTTCAGAGCAGGAGCGGATCGCAGAGGAGCTCCGCTCCTCAAATGCGAAGC
Source organism: uncultured Acidobacteriota bacterium (assembly GCA_963786215.1). Taxonomy (GTDB): domain Bacteria; phylum Acidobacteriota; class Terriglobia; order Acidiferrales; family UBA7541; genus Palsa-360. Next base: position 26,069 of record CAWAYK010000013.1, on the reverse strand, counting down.
TTCGGAAACGTCAGCTGGAAATCGAGGAGGATGCGCGTCTCGCTGCGCGCGTCCAGAGAAGCCTCGCACCCAAGTCACTGGTCTTTGGCGAATTGAGCATCGACTCTTTTTACCACGCTGTGCACTCCGTCGGGGGCGACTTCGCGCTGGTGAACTCGCAGAACGGCGAGCACCTTAGCTTGCTCGTCGGTGACGTTTCCGGCCACGGAATTGGTTCCGCACTGGTCGCGAACCGAGTCTACTCCGAGACGATGGGTCACCTGCGCACGGGGATGTCTTTTATCGACATGTTTACGGAGCTGAATCGGTTCCTCATCGAAGACATCGATGCGGGAATGTTCGTCACCGCGGCAGCAGCGAGCATTGACACCCATCTACACCGAATGGTGTTTGCCGGTGCCGGACATCCGCCGGCAATGCTCGTGCGCCGCGGGCAAAGCCCTGTTCTGCTTGAATCGCAGAGCACAATCCTCGGGGTGCTGCCGGACGCCGTCGATATTACAGCCAGCCTGGAATTGCCGCTTGAATCCGGCGACCGCATCGTCCTGTACACCGACGGCATCACCGAAGTTTTTAATTCCAGGGGGGAAATGCTGGGCGTCGACGGCATCCGGGAAATTGTGCGTCAAACGTCGAACCTGCCAGTCGCAGGAAATGAAACAGGGGATTCTTAATGGAGTTGCGGCTTGGCGGAGCGGCCCGCCGACCGACGACGTTTCTCTCGTGCTGGTGCACGTTCGCTGAAGAGGACTGAATTTCAATAACGAGGAAAAATACATGACACTCAAGCGGGCCACACTCTTTGCCGGACTTGTGTTGGTTTTTGCATGCTCAGTAGTTTCCATCGCAAACGCGCAGCAATCTCCAGGACCGACGAAAGTTGTCCAGGTTATTGGTCTCGAAGGCGTGAAAGATGGCGCCAAAGGAATTCTGAGTGTTGAAAACAGAAACCTGCATTTTGCTCACGGCAAAACAGGGTCTGACGTAAGCACCACTTTAATTGAAGATGTTGTTACCGGCGGTGACAGTCAAGAGGCTGTTGGCAAGACAATTGGCACCCTAAGTATGGCAGCGCCATACGGTGGCGGCCGTTTCTTGAGTTTATTTCGCACAAAAATCGACACGCTCACTATTCGCTATCGCGATGCTGACGGAGGCCTGCACGGCGCCATTTTTACAATGGCGGTCGGCAAAGCCGATGGGATCAAGAAAGAGTTGCTTGCGAGCGGCGCGCATACCACCGCCGGCGAGTCGAACGCAGGCGCATCGACTTCAACGAGTCCTTCTTTCCACGAGGAGCAAAAACAATGAAGCGTCATTTGACGTCAGGCATCTGGCTGTGGATTTTTTCCCTGCTCATCGCTGCCTGCCCTCTGTTCGCCCGGTCAAGCGAGCCCGCAAAAATTAAGGCGCGGGCAATTCAAGTCGAGATGATTCAATCTGACGAAGTAACCTTGCCTGCTGAATTCCAGATTTCACTTTACGAAAATCTGATCCACCAACTCGAAAAACAAGGCTTCCAGCACGTCTATCGCGCCGGCGATCGCAACGCGGTGAGATTGACAGATCTCGTTGTCCTTCATAGCACGGTCCGTCGATTCAAAGAGGGGAGTGAAAGGGCCAGGCAGGTAACAACCGTTGCCGGCGCCACTTCCATAACGGTTCATTGCCAATTCTCAAGTCCGGATGGGACTTCCCTGCTGGAGCGAGATGTAAACGGCAAGGTCCGGTTTTTCGGTGGAAATCTCAAGGCCACCTACGACTTCGCTAAGAAGGCGGCCCGAGTCGCACATGAAAACATTTCTTCGCCCGACAACGAGTAATGATCAGAAGCGAGAGCGGGGCGAGCGTGGAGGTTTGTTGCTAATGATGGCGCTGCATAGCAATCCCAAATGGCTCTCGACAGTAAGGGCAGCCGTGGAACGCCTGACAGAGGCTCTGGGATTCAAAGCGGAGCAATGCAGGTCCGTAACCCGTGCGGTCGATGAGGCCCTTACCAATATTGTGCGGCATTCCTACGGCAATCGACGCGACCGGCCGATCACTGTGTACTTTCGGAAAGCGCAGCGCAAACAAGGGGAAGAAATTCAGCGCGGCCTCGAAATTATCTTGTGCGACCGCGGCCCCGCATGTGACGCGACCAAGTGGCACGGGCGACCCCTCGGCGAAATACGACCAGGTGGATTGGGACTACTCCTTATCCTCGATGCCATGGACGTCGTGGAGTTTAGTCGCAGGGACGAGATCAACCGACTACGTCTCGTCAAGTATCTGGGGCAAGCGAGCCCTGCCGCCTGAGGAAGAGGACACAATGGAGATTTCCACTCGGCGTCACGACAAAGTCACCATCTTCGACGTCTCGGGAGATATCGATTTTGCAAATTCGCCCGAACTGCGCCGAGTCGGTGTTGCGCGAAATCCAGGAAAATCGCCCGCCGCGCGTGGTGATAAATCTCAGCAAGGTCCATTACATCGACAGCTCCGGGGTGGCATCGTTGGTAGAAGGATTGAAAGCGTCGCGCGATCTTGGTTCGCGGTTCATCCTGTTCGGTCTAAGCACGGCTGCCCGCGAAATTTTGCAATTGTCCCGACTCATCAAAGTCTTCGAAGTCTACGAAAACGAAGAAGCAGGCGTTGGCTGTTTGATATGGAACTCGTCACGCAAATCGGTGACAATACTTTCAACTGTCTTGGATATTTAGGCTCGCTTGTGTCGCTTGGAGGGCGAGGCAGCCTACTACACCATGGTGGGCCCGTTTCAAGGAAAACCCGTTCACCTGAAGCAAGCGATATCCCAGGCCATGGAGGTCGGCGTCCGCGCCTTGCCGATCCTTTCTCTGATTACCTTTTTCATTGGCGTGATCCTGGCGCTTCAGGCGGCCTACGAGCTGCGACGATTCGGCGCGATGAGCGCAGTTGCCACAGCTGTCGCCATCTCCATGTCGCGTGAGCTTGGGCCCTTGATCACTGCAATCGTAGTAATTGGCCGCTCCGGATCTGCGTTCGCCGCAGAAATCGGAACCATGAAGGTGAGCGAGGAAATCGACGCTTTGGAAACAATGGCGATTAGTCCCATCCGATTTCTCGTTGCACCAAAGTTTCTGGCCATGATTGTGATGCTGCCTTGCCTGACCATCTGGGCCAATGCGATGGGCATTCTCGGCGGAGCATTCTTTGGCGTAACTAAGGCGGACTTCACCTTTACCCGTTACATTCGGGCATCGATCGACTCTCTCCTTTTACACGACGTCACCACCGGACTAGTGAAGTCCGTAATGTTCGGAATCACTATTGCGGCCGTCGGGTGTTTCGAAGGGCTGTCTACCGGCGCCGGAGCAGAGCAGGTGGGCCGGTCCACAACTCGGGCCGTGGTCATTTCGATTTTTCTGGTCATCGTTGTCGATCTGTTCTTCACCGCTCTTTTCTTTTTTGCGAGCAATCAATGAGTACGACACAAATATTTGCGACTCCTCAGACAGAACCCGTGATTTCGCTGCGCAACCTGCGTGTCAGCTATGGGAACCCGAGAAATTCTTCACGGCATCAACTTTGATGTACTGCCGGGCGAAACGCTCGTGATCCTGGGCGGTTCAGGATCCGGAAAAAGCACCCTTCTTCGCACACTCGTTGGCCTGGAAAAGCCCAGCGCGGGGGAAATTTTGATCAAGGGCCAGGATCTGGCGAAAGCTTCAGCGGCAGAATTGGACGAGATTCGAAAAAAGATCGGCATGTCCTTCCAAGGTGGCGCGCTGTTTGGGTCGATGACCGTGGGCGAAAACGTCGCTCTCCCTCTTCGAGAACACACGCGTCTGGAGGACTCCACAATTGAAATCATCCTGCGGCTCAAACTGGAGCAGGTGGGTCTCGAGGGATTTGAGTATTACATGCCATCTCAGCTCAGCGGCGGCATGAAGAAACGCGCGGCGCTGGCTCGCGCTCTGGCGATGGACCCGGAAATCCTGTTTTTCGACGAGCCGTCGGCGGGATTGGACCCAATCATAGCGGCTGGCATCGATGAGCTAATTCTGCACCTTAAGCGCGCCTTTCGCATGACCATCATTGTGGTCACCCACGAGTTGGCGAGCGCATTTTTGATTGCCGACCGGATGCTTCTGATTGACAGGGGCAACGATCGTGGCGCTCGGCACGCCCGAAGAAATGCGGTCCAACATGCAGCCAAGAGTGCGGCAGTTTCTGGACAGGGTTCCCGAACCAGAGATTTCTGGAGAAATGGACTACCTGCAGATGCTAACAGCGCAGCGCCCCAGTTCGGAACGGGCCGCAGGATAGAGAGGAAAGTAATGCAATCTCAACGTGAATCAGCAATCGTGGGTTTGTTCGTGCTCATTGCTGGGGCTATTTTTTTCAGCGCCGTGTTCGCCATGACCGGGGCCTTCGCTGGATCTACGACGAAGTTTCATGCCCATTTTCAGTTCGCCGGAGGGCTGGAGCCCGGCTCAACCGTGCGCTACGCCGGGGGACCGAAAGTAGGCCGCGTCGAAAGCGTTCAGCTCGATCCGAAGAATCCTGGACAGCTGGACATTGTTTTCAACATTCAATCTGATCTGCCCATCAAGACCGACAGCAATGTAAAGATCATGAGCATGAGTCCGCTGGGGGACAACCACCTGGAGATCCTTGCGGGCAGCGCGCAAGCGCCAAAAGCCACAAGCGGGGCCTTGCTTCCCTCACAAAAATATGTGGACTTCAACGCTCTGACGGCACAACTCAATGATTTGAACCCGCAAGTTCAGGGATTGCTTAGCTCGCTGAACGATCGAGCAACGGAAGTGAAAGAAACGATCGCACGTGTAAACGATGTGCTCAGTTCCCAGAACCGCGCAAACCTTGCGGCCACAATTGCAAACACACGCGGGCTGATTGAAGACAACCGCCCGCAGATCAATGCAACGCTTCGAAACGCGAACGCTATCAGCGAAAAGGTGCAACCGCTTCTCGAAGATTTTCGAAAAACTTCCGCGGAAGCAAACCAGGCTCTGGGCCACATCGACGCGATCGTCGGAGAAAATCGCGCCGACGTTCACCAGGCCGTGGTCGAACTGCGGCAAACCCTTACCAATACGACCGACGCCACCGCCCGGCTTAATCAAACCCTTGATGTCAACTCGGGGAATATCGACGAGCTGCTCGACAACATGCGGCACGTTACTGAAAACCTTAAGGAATTCACAGCAACGATCAAAACTCGTCCCTACACGCTCATTCGTGCAAGTAATCCCCCCGAACATAATCCAGGAGGACAACAATGAAGCACAGGATTTTTTTTACGGCACTAATACTATGTCTTGGGGCTCTGAATGGTTGCGGCGCTGCCAGGCCAAGCAAATTTTATCAACTGACTGTCCCCAGCGAGAAAGCGTCCGGCGCAGATCCGGCCCCGTACTCATTCACTTTGCTGCTGGGTCAAATCACCGCCTCAGACCTGTATCGAGACGATCATCTTGTCTATACCTCTGATAGCGAGGCGATGGGAACGTATGAATACCGCAGATGGGCCGAACCACCAACCGAAATGATCAACGATGTCCTGCTCCGGGAGCTTCAGAGTTCAGCCCGTTATGAACATGTCTATTCCCTCCGCAGCGGGGTTCGCGGGGATTATGTCCTCCGGGGACACCTATACGACTTCCGGGAGATTGACGGAAAAAACTTGTCGGTCCGCGTGGCATTTGAATATGAACTGCGTGACTCCAAGAGGGAAACGACTGTCTGGAGCCATTCGTACTCGCACGACCAACCCGTAGACGGAAAAGATGTCTCTGCGGTCGTCGCTGCCATGAATCGCGACGTCCAAAGTGGACTAAACGAAGTCATGGCAAGCTTGGACCAGTATTTTTCAGCACATGCTGCATTCGCTTCGACGGCTGCTCCCGCCGCGGGAGCCACCCGCGAGCGATGAACATGCCCACAATCCGGGCGGGGATAGCAGAAAATGGCTGTACCGATTTTTTATGCCTCTCAACGACCTTCTGCAAACCTACCTTAAATTCCCACCTCTCTCGCGCAGGGTGGAGCGCAAGGCAACAAGCCTCGACTCTGCCCTCGCCAGCCTTTCGTCACGCAATCGGTTTCCGCGGAAAGTATTGATTAAATCGGCCGACTGAAAACGTGTCAATGGTATGGCGAAAGTGCTAAACGCTTGGCGCCGCTGCTACTGCTTATCGGCACCCACGAATTTGATTCCGCAAGCGCCTTCGCTCTCAGTACCTTGCAGCCATATCGGTCTGGCTTGGTTGGCAACCCGGTTGCATCAAGACTGACCGCTGGCATCAAGGAAGTTTGCGTCACAAGGTAGAAAAAATGCTCGCTGATTCGATTTGGGGGACACTTTGAGAAAAATTAAATTTGCCGCGCTCTTGCTCATTGGGCTGTGTTTGGTCGGAAGCCCACTGGCAGTTGCTCAGGACTTATCTTCGCAATCGGCTACGGCCGACGGCACGGCGGACGCGATTGCCGACCAACAGTTGACACTGTTGCGCAAGGATATCCGCTCGATCAAGAAACAAATCATCGCTGCGAATTTAACGCTTACGGATAGTGAAGCGACAAAGTTCTGGCAATTGTACGAACAATATTCGGCGGAAACCGAGAAGATCAACAACACGAGAACGGCGATTATCAAACAGTATGCGGAGGACTACGGAACCCTCACCGACGACCAGGCCGACCATCTCATTCGCAGCTGGCTGGACACGGACGTCGAACAAACACAACTGCGTCAGCGGTACGTGGCGAACTTTCGCAAAGTTTTGCCAGGAAAGAAAGCAGCGACCTTCTTTCAGTTGGACCGCCGCATCAGCACGATGATCGATCTGCAGATTACATCGCAACTTCCTCTGGCCCAGAGCCAGAACTGAATTTTCTCGTTGGGAGGCGTCATGTCCGCGATCAAGAAAAAAACAGAGCCGATCGCTTCTGCTTGGATGATCTTTAACAAGCAAATGAGCCTGAGCAATTCAGCCACGAATATCGCAGCGATTGCAGATTTCTTGCTGCTGAAGGAGCTACTTTGATGTCCGCCTCACCAGTACCGGCTAAATCCGCCGCCCCCGTGACTGAACCGTTGCCTCACGAAAGCGATAAACCTGCGGCCGCTTCTCGCGGCAGTGCCGGGTGGAAAAAGTATGTGACTCCGCTCCTCGTCGCGGTGCTCGCTCTGGCCGTTCTGATCACGCTCACTCGCAACTGGAATGCGTGGGAGGGCGGTAAGGTTGAACAGGTAACTGATGATGCTTACGTCCGAGGCGACCTTACGCCACTAAGCACCAAGGTATCGGGCATCGTTCGCGATGTGAAGGTAGCCGACTACCAGGCGGTGCATAAGGGCGATCTGATCGCGCAGCTGGAAGACAACGATTATAAAGCTCAAGTTGCCCAAGCAGTCGCCGCGGTCGAAGCCGGACACGCCGCTATCGAGAACAATCGCCGCCAGCGCGACCTTCAGGATGCCAAGATCGAAAAGGCACTCGCAGGAATCGATCAGGCAAAAGCACAGATCACCGCCGCGCAAGCCGGCATTGAGGCCGTCCAGGCAGACGTAGCGCGGACCGGCGCCGAGCGTTCTCGCCAGGAAGCGCTTCTGCAAACGCAATCCGCAACGCAGCAAAAGGTCGAGCAAGCGGTCGCCGACGAACGGCGATTTTCGGCCCAACTCGCAAGTCGCCGGGCGGATTTCGAAGAAGCAAAAGCTTCGCTCCTCAGCAATGAACTCTCCGTAGAGGCCGAGAAGCGGTCGAAGGCGGTATTGGAATCCCAGGATCTACAACTCATTGCCGACCTGCATGCCAAGGAGGCGGCACTGCAAGGGGCGCAAGTGAACCTCGGCTACACCAGAATCGAGGCGCCTGCCGACGGCACGGTAGGTGAGAGGCAAGTACGGCCGGGTCAGCTGGTTTCGCCGGGCACACAAGTCATCTCTTTCGTGCCGCTCAACAAATGGGTGCTGGCGAACTATCGAGAGACGCAGCTCACCAATGTAAAAGTTGGCGATCCGGCGGAAATTCGCATCGACGTATATCCGGGCCGCGTGTTCCACGGCAAGGTGCTTGAGATTTCACCGGCCAGCGGCTCGCAATTTGCTCTGTTGCCGCCGGACAATGCCACCGGCAATTTCACCAAGGTTGTGCAACGCATCCCGGTCAAGATCGCGTTGGAAGACACCGATTTCGCTGCGAAATTGCGCCCCGGACTTTCCGTCATTGCCACTGTCCGGACGAGACAGTAGCCGGAAAATCATGGCAACTTCGAGCATCGCCGTTCGCACGACACCAGCAGACATCGCGCGCGCTGCCGCCTCGGCAATCCCGTCGGAAGTCTCGAAGCGTCCTTTGATCGGCATTCTGGGCGTCGTTTTGGGCGCGGGGCTCGTCACGCTAACCGGCCGCATGCTGAGTCTCGGCCTTGCCGATTTGAAGGGGCATGTTGGTATCAGCTTAGACGATGGAGCATGGCTGGACAGTGCCTACAACGCTTCGCTCATGTTCATCGGACCGTTCAGTGTGTATCCTGGGAGGGCTGCTTGGGCCGCGGCGCATACTTCTGTTTGCGCGCCGGCATCTTCACTCTCACTTGCGCTTTTCTTCCGCTCGTCCATAGCTACAGTCTGCTCGTCGTCGTGCTCATCCTTGCGGGTCTCACCTCAGGCACTTTCTACCCGCTGACGTTGACCTTCGCACTTCGCAACATTCCACTGCGATACCTGCCATTCACGATTGCGCTCTACGCAACTTTCGTGGACGGCGCGGTGAACATTGCCCCTTCGCTCTACGGATGGTACAGAGACAATCTGTCCTGGGAATGGATGTTCTGGAACTCCGCCGTGATTGCGCCGGTGATGATGCTGTGCATTTACCTGGGAATCCCTCCGCAGCCGCCTCGCAAGAAAAGCGGTGCTGCGCCCAGTTTCGTCGGTTTTCTTTATTTGAGCGCCGGATTGGCATTGATTTTTGCCGCGCTTCAGCAAGGACAACGACTCGACTGGTTTCGTTCCGGCGTGTTCAACGCCTGGTTTTGGTCCGGATCTTTCTTTCTGCTTTGTGCGCTTGTTCGCAGAATACGTGGTCCCAATTTTCTGGTGGCGCTACCTTATCTGTGGAATTGGAACACTGTGCTGCTCGGTGCTCTCCTTTTCTGGTTCCGCTTCACTCTGTGCACAACGATTATCCTGATCCCGCAGTCGCTGGCGATTCGTGGATTTGAAGCCGACCAGATCGGACCCGCGATCCTCTGGAGTGCACTTCCACTGCTTCCTGTCGCGTTTACCGCCGGGCTTTTGTCGATAAACAGATTTGACCCACGGCTGCTCATGGCGACTGGACTTGCCTGCACAGCGTTTGCTGCCTGGATGAATTCTCAATACAGCAGCACATGGGCGGCCCAAGATTTTTACCGAACCGAATTGTTGATAGGCGTCGGACAAGCATTTGCTTTCATCGGGCTTGTCGGTTGCATCGTGCTGCAAGCCATCTTTACCGAGGGCTTGGCGAAGCCGGAGCGCGTGCTGACCTTCTCCGCTTTCTTTCACGTCGTTCGTTTGTTTGGCGGAACCACCGGCGCCATCTACATGGGCCACTTCATTGCTCAGCGGGAAAAATTGCACTCGAACCTTTTGGGACTCCACGTAAGCAGTGGCAACTGGATCACCGATCAGAACATTCATGGCATGGCCGCATCGCTGTATGCCAAATCGTACGGCATGGCTGCTGCTGGGGCACGTTCCGTCGACCTGATCGCTGCTCGCCTTCGCCTTCAGGCATACAGCTTGAGCATTGTCGACGGATTCCTGCTGATCGGGTGGAGTTGCGCATGTGCACTGATCCTGGTCGCGATGTTGCGCAAATCACCATTGAACTATCGCGACCTGAGCGCCATCCAGCAGACGCTGATTGACGAGAAGGAGTCAAAATCATGAGACGAAAGTTACTATTCATTTTCATTGCGGCCGTTTTGTCTGCCTCTCCCGCGTTTTCCGGCGAAAAAGATGATCCCGCACCTTCGCACATCACGCTTCAGGAAGCGGTTCAGCTGGCGCTGAAGCACAACCACAATGTTCGCATCGGAGCCTTCGGAGCCGATGAGAAACAACACGCGAAGAGAAGCAGCGAGGAGTTCCTATTTTCCGTCCATACGCAATGACAGCAGCTTTTTGCGAGTGACGGATACGCAGTTGATTGAGATCGAGCGGGGCAGCCTGGGTACGGCAAGGGGAACGCCGATTCCTTCTGCGAACAGCATCATCAACCAGGGCGGCCGCAACCTGACGACCAGCGGAACTCAGATCACGCAGCCATTAACTTCTCTTCTAAAGATCAAGAAGGCGAACGAAATCGCGGAAGCCGAAGTAAAAGTCTCGCGCGAGAAAGTAGACCTTACCGAAAATGACGTCGCGCTCGCGGTGCATCAGGTGTACTACAGCATCTTGATTGCGCAGGCTCACCGCAGCGCCACAGAGGCACGAATAAAGGCGTCTCAGGACTTGCAGAGCGAGCGCATCCAGCAAGTGAAATTTGGCAGCGCCCTGGAACAGGAATCCATCGAGACCCGCGCGCAAACCTTGCAATCGAAGCAAGAACTGCTCACCACGGATCTTCAGTTGGCAGACCTCAAGTTGAAACTAAATGATCTGATGGGCATGCCTCTGACAACTGTCCTAGATCTTGATCCATTGATTACAGAGTCTCAGGAGACTTGCCCGGTTGAGGAATGTGTTACGAAGGCAATGTCCTCACATCCGGAAATCCTGGAAGCTCGTGCCGAAGTGACGAAAGCGGAGGCCGCAGTCAGTTTGGCCAAGACAGATATCTGGCTTCCCGATGTCGAGGCTTTCGCCCGGTACAGCTACACGAATAATGTTCCATTCCTGGCGCGTAATTTCGGCACCTTTGGCGTTCACCTCGGGTATGACCTGTTCGACGCAGGGAAAAAGGGAGCCGTGAAGCGTGAACGTGAATCGCAATTGGCTCAAGCGAAGGAGAACCTTGCGAGGTTGACGGACGAGGTCGAACTCTCGATCCGCAATGCGTACAATAAACTGGAAAGAACGCAGGAGATGGTGAAGGTGTCTGAAGAGGTTGTGGCTCTGCGCATCGAGTCGAACCGCGTGTTGCAGCAGGAACTGTTGCAAGGGGCCGCGCTGAAGTCGCAAGCTGGGATGGCAATTGCTCAGGAATACGACGCGAAGGCGCTTCTTCTTCAATCGCAGCTGGACAATTCAGAGGCGCACGACGAGTGCATTCACGCGATGGGCCTCATACCCGAATGACACGCATTATATTCTCACGTTATAATATTACTGATACTGTAATTACGCGCATCAAACGCAGGTAGCCGCCATTTGCGGCCTCAGCCATTCCAGGCTAAAGAGGTTGTGTGAGACCTGCAAAATTGGAACTTCAGAGGCTAAAGCCGCATTCATTTTGCAGGAATTATGTCGTGGCTTTAGCCACGACCCACAAAGATTCCGCAGTTCTCACACAGACTCTAAATGTTTTCAATCGTGCTGAAACTTCAAATCCTTTCATCGAGTTCGTCGGCGCCTGGTTCGATCTTTTACCCGCTCAATCCACTCTCGGATATAGGCAGGACAATTCTCGAGCTTGATGCTATCGGCCTCGCAGCTGGCGAGAAATTTCACCGCGGCCTGGTTGACGAGTGTCACGTCCCTCAAATCCAGCACCAGCGTGCTGCCCCGCTGTCTCCAAGGCGAGCAGTTGTCGCAGCTCCTTGACATCTTCTGCTTCAATTCGGCCACTGAGCGTGAAGACGACTCTGCCATTGGCTGATCTCTGAATCTTAAGCATGCAAACTCCCAATGTTTGAAGCGAACTTGATAATTCTGCAGCAACCTCGGGCCGACTCACCTGAAAGAAGCGCCGACCGCCCGACTCGTCCTTGCCATGGCATTTGAAGGTGTGCGAAATCCACCCGCGCTTCGAAAAGGGCGCATTCAGTCCTGCCAATGGTCTCAGGTCGCGCTATACCAAGGCGCTTCATCTTGTAAAACAGTGTGGTGCGCTTCAAGCCGAGTCTGGCGGCTGCTCCTCGCGGACCACCGAGCTTCCACTTCGCGCGCTGGCAGGCAACGAGAATCTCTCTACGTACCTTATCTTCAAGCGTCGGATTCGCAATCTCTGGCTCCGGCGGCTCGCATCTCTCGAGTGGCCCTGGTTCAAAGATGCCATCATTGGAGAGAATGACGCCGCGCGCGATGTAGTTTTGCAGCTCTCGAATGTTACCGGGCCAGTGGTGGCGAACCAGGGCGCGCATGGTTTCCTCAGGGATGGTTTCGATTGTTTTGTCCATGGAGTCTGCGAACTGTTGAACGAAGTGTTCCACGAGCTCGGGGATATCAGCTTTCCTTTCGCGTAGCGGCGGAAGATAAATCGGAAAAGCATTCAGGCGGTAGTACAAATCTTCGCGGAATTCGCGGTCGCGAACCATTTGCTTCAGGTCCTGGTTGGTTGCAGCAACGACGCGAACATCGACTCGTGTTGTACGCGTGCTGCCCACGGCCTCAAACTCACGCTCCTGGAGCACGCGGAGCAGCTTGGGTTGAAGCTCCAATGGCATGTCTCCAATTTCGTCGAGGAACAGAGTGCCGCGATCCGCCAACGCGAAGCGGCCGACATGAGAATTGATGGCGCCCGTAAAGGCTCCGCGTTCGTGTCCGAAGAGCTCGCTTTCGAGAAGGCCGGCAGGCATCGCCGCGCAGTTCACCTTGACCAGATTTCGGTTTCGACGGGGGCTGAGCTCGTGAATCGCTCGCGCGATGACTTCCTTGCCGGTGCCGGTCTCTCCGGTAATTAAGACGGTTGTGTTCGTGCCGGCCACGGCCTCCAACTGGTTGAGAATTGAGCGCAGGCTGCCGCGGCGCCCTACGATCGTGTCCAGGAACGAGGATTCCGTGCGTTCTGGCTTGCGCGCCGTCCGTTCATCAGCACGATAGAGAGCGCCATTCATCGACGAGCTTTCCGGATATGGAGTAAGCTTGGATGACCGAGTTTGATGCTGTGCTCATGTTCTGCTCCTGTTTCTGATCGCTAGGACTCCTGTCATTTCCAGCATGGTGGAGGACACCGGTTAAACTCGAACTTCCGCAGTCATCAACTGTCCTGAATTCGGAACGGGAAAGTCAATCTTTGCACCTGAAGATCGCTTTTCTGTGTCTCTTAAGAAAACAAGCCCTTCTTCGCCACGATGCCGATCGATGAGCAATAAATCGCCCTGGTGCAGTTGCCCAGTGGACAGCAGCCTGGAAAGCGGGAGACTACATTCCGCTCAATCGCGCGCTTTAAGTGGCGAGCTCCATACCTCTGGTCGGTTCCCTCCTCCAGCAGGAACTCTCGGCCTTCGCTCGTGATTCGAAAGAAGAAGGGCCGTGCTGGTAGAGTCCAGCACGCGCTTCTGTACTTGCCTGAGTTCGATCTCAAGCACTTCCTCAAGCTCCGCGCGCTTCAGCGGATGAAACACCACCACTTTGTCCAGTCGATTCATGAACTCCGGCGAGAACTTCCGTCTTGCTGCCTCTACCGCGGTCCTCTCCACCTTCTCCGTGCAATCCCGTTGTCGCCTTGTCCTTTGGCTGGATGAATCCCATACCCCCGTGCAATCAGATCGGCGATCTGGCTGCCTCCCAAGTTCGAGGTGAGGAAGATCACTGTCTGCGACAAATCCACTCGCCGGTTATCGCCCAGCGTCAGCGTTGCTTTATCGAGTATTCCGAGCAGCAGCTGCCACAGCGCGTCGCTCGCTTTCTCAATTTCGTCAAACAACAGAAAACTTAGCTTGAGGTGATCGCGATGGCTTGCGGCCAACGCCTCCTGGGTGATGAGTGGGTGTGTTTCGCGGTGTCCCAGATACCCTGGCGGCGAACCAATCAACTTGGCGATTTCGTGAGAGTGCTGGAATTCCGCGCAATCCACCTTGATCACAGCCCGGCTGTCTCCGAACAAAATCTCCGCGGCGGCCTCGACCGTGCGCGTTTTTCCTGAACCGGTCGGTCCTAGAAATAGCAGGTTTCCCACTGGACGGCCGGCAGAATGCAGGCCCGCGCAGAAAACCTGATAAAGATCGACGAGCGCTTGCACGGCCTCACTCTGCCCAACTACTCGCTGCCGCAATTCCTCCTCGAAATGACGCGACGTGGAACTCCGCTTTTGCGGATCTAGCTCCTCGTTTTGGACCAATCTTGCTGCTGTTATCGACATAAACTTCTCCATTAATTCACGTAACTAATGGCCTTCGGTTCCGTGAGTCTCATTGCCACTGGCTTTGTTTTGAATGAGACTCGAATAGGAGAAGGCAATCCCGTCTCCAATCATAATTTATTGAAACGAACAAGGTTTAGTGAGCGCTGCGACGCCCGAGTGTCCGACAATTGGCGAGACTCCGGGCAGACACAATCGTCGAAGAGCTTGCTTGATGGAATGATTTAATGCGGGAGCATTCATGTTCTTGACGGATTGCCGAAGGTGTCACGGCATGATCCGGATATCAGCGGAGAGTTCTCATGTTCTCGGCTAAGCCCTGAAGCGATTCTTGTTAATCTTGAGTGACCGAATCTTCGATTCCAGCGTGGAGCGCGCGATTCCTAGTTTCGCGGCGGCACCCGACGGTCCGAACACCCGTCCTTGGCATTCTCGCAGAGCGGCTTCGATGATTTCCTTTTCTTGAGCTGCCACCTTCTCAGAGAGATAAAGCTGGCTCTCCGCTTTCCTCTCCGGCGGCTGCTGGGACAGCCAGCTCTCATCCACCGAAAAATTCGCTGTTTCACACACGATTACAGATCGTTCGATGACGTTCTGTAATTCGCGTATGTTTCCGGGCCAAGGGTATGACTCAAGTAATCGGAGAGTCTTCTTGTCGACGCTCGTAATGTTCTTGCCGACTTTTCGCGCGTAGCGATCGATAAAATATTCAACCAGCAGACGGATGTCCTCTTTTCGTTCTCGAAGAGCAGGAATCTCAATCGGGAAAACATTCAGACGGTAAAACAAATCGCTGCGGAACGACCCAGCGCTGATAGCGGCCTGCAAGTCACGGTTCGTGGCGGCGATCACCCGAACGTCAGCGCGTATCGGGCGTGTCCCGCCGACACGTTCAAACTCATGCTCCTGCAAAACACGCAGGAGGGCAATTTGGGTCTCGGCTGGAAGTTCTCCGACTTCGTCCAGGAAGAGCGTACCGCCGTTTGCTAATTCAAACCTACCCAAGCGCTGCTGAGTCGCGCCCGTGAAGGCACCCTTCTCGTGCCCGAACAACTCCGAGGCGATCAGTTCACGCGGGATAGCAGCGCAGTTCACGCTGACGAATGCGCGCGAGCTGCGATCTGATCGTCGGTGGATGGCGCGTGCAACAAGCTCTTTGCCCGTTCCCGTTTCGCCAGTTATGAGGACCGTAGAATTGCTTGGTGCAACTTTGGAAATGCGCGAGAGCACAGCTTTGCAAAGCTGGAGAGGTTCCAACAATCTCTTCGAACATCGAGGCCTTATCGATTTCTTCACGGAGAGCGACGTTTTCGCGGCGAAGAGTGTCTTCAGCCTGCTTGCGATCGTCGATATCCGTCCCGGTAACATACCAACGTGTAATCTGTCCCTGTTCGTCGCGCAATGGGTTAAAACGAGCCAAGAAACCAGCGATAACTTCCATCACGTTTGCGTAGCCGCAACTCCAACTCGTCAGCAGAGCCACGAGATGACAGCACGATCCAAATAGCAGTCTTGAGCCGCTCCGTAGTCGTCAGGATGAATGTACTGTCCTGCCAGCAGATCTCTGCCGCCACTCATCGAGACTAAGGCCGAGGTAATCGAGCGCGATGCGGTTGGCGTAAAGACGTTCACGGTTGGGTCCGAATACCGCAACAAGTTGAGGCGCGAGGTCCAGCATCTGCCGGAGCTCCATTTCACTTCTGCGCCGTTCCTCCTCTGCTCGTTTACGCTCAGTGACGTCGATCACAGTGCCCACAAATTCAATGAGCTCGCCGGACGGGCTGAGAACAGGATGACCAATGACGTGAATGTCCCTGACGGGGCCATCCGGATGCACGATGCGATAATCCACTTCTACGTCCAACTTCTCGCGGATCGGCCCTCTGGCAGATTCCCGAACGCCGGCTTGATCGTCGGGATGAATCCGCTGAAAGAGTTCTTCGGTTCGGGGCAAACCATCCTGTGGATCAAAACCCAGAACGCGATAGCATTCCTCCGACCAGTACCTGGCGTCCGTCGTCAGGACTCCAGGCCCAACTGCCTGTATGGCTTAGCCTCTGCGCCTCCGCCAAGTACGCTTCACTGCTCCGGAGGGCCTCCTCGGCCGTCTTGCGCTCGGTGATGTCGGTCACCGCCCCGACAAACTCGCGATTGCCAGATGCATCCTGTAAAGCGTGAGCTACGGCGTGGACGTGCTTGACTCGCCCATCAGGCAGTAGCAAGCGATAAGCATGCTCGAAATCTGTCGCTCCCGCAAAGGCACGATTCGATGACCTCTTTGACAGTCGGCGCGGTCCTCGGGATGGACGCGCTGCGCCAACGAATCTATTGTTGGTTTAACCGCAGCGGTCGTATTCGAAAATGCGATAGGTTTCGTCTGACCAGACAATCTCGCCGGTATCAGGTTTCCACCCGAAGCTGCCTGTGTGACTGAGCCTTTGCGCTTCCGCCAAGTACGCTTCGCGCCTGCGGAGTTCCTGGGTCAGGAGCTCGTGCTCCGTAACGTCTATGGCGCTGCCAACGTACTTTTTCAGGCTTTGGTTTTCGACAACAGGAGCACCGACGCAGCGAATGTACCGGACCTCACCGTTGGGACGAACGATGCGCTTTGTGGCATCGAAGGGCGAAGCTTTCGCCAAGATTCTCTTGATCAGGCTCGGCCATGGACTCGCGATCGTGTGGGTGGACACGATCCAGGTATTCCTGAACACCAGGCGGTTTGCTGGCCGGATCGAGTCCGTGCATCCGAAATAATTCGGGAGACCAATAGTAGAAACCGTCGGGATCGAAGGCCCAGCTTCCCATGTGGGCAAGACGCTGCCCTTCGGCAAGATAAAACTCGCTTCTTTGCAGTTCCTCGGCGTTGCGGCGGAGCTGTTGGTCGGCCGTTTTGCGCTCGTCAATATCCAGGCTCGATCCGTACCACTTGACGATGTTGCCGTCCGCGTCGCGAAGCGGAACTTTACGGTGGAACATCCAGCGGTATTCGCCATCTGCTCTAC
This sequence comes from uncultured Acidobacteriota bacterium, assembly GCA_963786215.1. GTDB lineage: Bacteria > Acidobacteriota > Terriglobia > Acidiferrales > UBA7541 > Palsa-360. The sequence goes on along the minus strand of CAWAYK010000013.1, from coordinate 8,842 downwards.
GGACGCGTGTTTCGTACTCGAAGATTTCCCCACTCGCGAGGCAGGCTCGCCACTGAGCAACAATTCCGTCGACGTCTTCAGGATGAACGACAGCCGTCCACTTCCACCCGGCTACGTCTTCAAGAGTGGAGCCGAGGTAGCTCAGCCAAGGTTTATTGAAATAATCGAGGTAGCCATCAGGCATGGCTGTGTGGATCAGCGCAGGGATTGAATCAACGAGAAGCTGAATATTCAACGGCTCGGGTTGTTGTCCTGCCGAGGCCATAACGGGAATGATACACCCAGAGAAGCTGGGTGCGACGGCCGACCCCATTGTTTTAGCTGAGTTTGGTTGAACTTGAATCGGCTTGTCTTTCTCCATGGGCTTGCCCTCCGCTCGATGATCTGGGCGGATTGTGGCTCTGCCGGAATCCTGTCGTCTTGAACAAACTTGGCGTGTTTGGAATGTTTCCGTGATCTGGATCACATCACACCGTGATCCAGATCACAATTTGGCTGCATCTTAGACGCGCCGGGGTCGAAGGAGGGTTCGGAGAGACGTTTCTGCCGCGGTCATCGGACCTGCGCCGCTAAGCTGCTTTTTAACAAATAGTTACGTTGTGCGGATGGGTTCCCTTCCGTCCAGCGGACCTGACGAGGAGACTTTCCAGACCACCGCCGGAAGTGTCGCGCGAGATGGCTTTGGTCAGAAAAACCAGTCGCCAGGGCTATTTCCGACAACGGAGCATGTGTCTCCCTGAGCATGTGTTCCACATGTTCCAGGCGCCGCCGCAACAGATACGTGTGCGGCGGCACCCCCACTGACTGGTGGAATGCCCGAGCAAAATGGTCGGTGGAAAGCCCCGCCAGGACGGCCAGTCCATCGAGGCGAATCTTTTCATCGAGATGCCCTTCAATATAGTCACAGACGCGGCGTGTCACGTATGGTGACAAACCGCCACGGCTGGGTTCCGGCGCGGCGTCCATCAGCAAACTTCCTAAAGTGCTAATTCTTGCCCGCGAGTGAAACACTGATTCCGCCGAACTGCGCGCGACCTTAGACCTGCTCAGAGGCGGCGTAAGCAATACTGTCCACCAGCGTCCGTCACCATTGGCACTCATCAGGCATACCGGAATGTCGCGATCGGCTGTGCGTCGAAAGAGTGAACGGTCATACGCGAAGGCGACAGACAAAGGAATTCCGTCCGCAAGGCTTTTGTCGCTCAGGGCTAAGAACTTCCGAGCGCCTTGGTCGCCGCCAATAATAGATTGCTGGTCGTCGATGGCAAGGAGAACGGAGGATTCAAAATCGTCTGAAGGCGCGGCCGCCAAAATCCAGCAATACTGAAAATGCTCACGAAAGATGCGTTCCTCAATGGCTCGCGCGGAGACGACCACCGTCTGGAGCAGCAGGGGGAACGGCTGATCTTCAGATTGCTGATGCACTTTAGAAACGTCCAGCACCCCCAGCAATCCTCCGTGAGGATCGAAGATCGGCGCGCCCGCGCAACTCAACCGAGTGTGACGGCTGCGAAAATGTTCGGCACAATGCACGAGAACAGGCCGTCGCTCCGTGATGCAGGTGCCGATACCGTTCGTGCCTTCGACGCGCTCCGACCAGACGCCGCCCAACCATATACCCCAGTGCTTGAACTCATGTGCCTTGCTCTCGTCGCCGCGATGGTGGATGGCGACTCCATCGCTGTTGCACAAGAGAACTACGTAAGACTGCGGGCGGACAATGGAATAGAGGCGGTCAATCTCATCTCGGGTTTGGAGTAGGAAGCTACCCAAGGGTTCGCGAGAAATCCTGAGCTCACGCTCTGTGAGCACTTGGGGGACTGAGCTGCTGCATGGGTCGACATGAAAGTCGTGCAGACTTCTTCGCCAGGAATCGTCTATCGGTTCGGGTTTGAAGGATTCGCTCGCGCCGTCAGCAACTAACTCAAGGCGCTCGTCGTGTGACACATCCACGCTGGAAGGACCCGCACGCAGCTGAGGGGCCGTGTTCATTCAAATCCCTCCTACTGTTGTGGATGATCGTAGGAATCGAATCGATTATACTGTGACTTCTTTCGATTCGGATCCGTTCCCCGCTAAAATCACTATGATGATACACCCAGATAATTCACAAGGGCCAACGATCAGATCGTTTCAAACGGAAAGCGCCTCCACGAATCGAGGCGCGTGAGCTACTACCGCAATTACTACCGATGTTCCCACCACATTCACTGCTTTCGCCCACAGCCAGTTTTAAATTTTTGGGAGAAGACAATGGCCCGCAGAGCAGAAGCTACCTGATTCTATTGTTTGGCTGGGAGGCCTGGATTGTAGCCCTCAGTACGTTAAATCCTCTAAAACCAACGTTCTCAGCCGTTAAGACCATTCTCAGCTTCGTTCTAAAGGTAGGCTACGGTATGTCTCGGTACATTATTTCGGTAGCCCGGTAGCTTATAACTCGTCTTTCACAGAAGTAGACAGAAATCGTAGCCCTGTCACGATTTCGGTAGCCCTACCGCTCCGTACCGATAATTACCGTGTTCCCGAAATATCGGTATCAGAGTGTATGGGCATCTTTGAACAACTTCTAGGGCGGGAGACCGCCCCGACCCCTCAGGAAGTAGCCGCGCTCCTCGGTAAGAACGAGCGGACGGTAAGGAACTGGCTCAACTCTGGCCTGCTGCCGGGTCACCAGATCCATGGCCGCTGGATAATCGATCCCGGCGTATTATCTGTATGGCTTGAGAGTAAGGCTAAGTAGCCTTCTCTTTAATCTAATCTCGGCCCATCATTTCTGTCATCGCAATAACTTAGACGGCCTCGAAGGACGGCTAAGTACGTGTAAATACGGCTAAGACGGATTCATTACAGGTGAAATTACAGGTGAAGAAATTTTGATTGCTCGGATGACTTCCCGTTTCTCGCGGACCGTGGGCAAAAATTATCAATGCAAGAGAATGCTAAAATGTCCGCCACAGTGCACCTCTAAATCTCGGACCTGAAAAGTAATTTTGATTGAGAGCCATTATATTTTTGGTTAGGCCGCATACCACAACATTTAGGTTGACAGTCACTTCACAACCCTCTATGTTGTGCCTCGCTTGCTGGTGATGCTCCAGGGGAGCATCTAAAGGGAATCCGGTTTGAATCCGGAACTGCCCCGCAGCGGTAAGCAGGATCGAACACCCAGTTACCACTGGTTTTCTCAAGAACCGGGAAGATGGGTTAGTAGAAACGCCGGTCGCGTTGTCCGGCCATGCCTGCGAGTCCGAAGACCTGCCAGTAGCTGCGCCATACCCGGCGTGAAAATCGAGCAAGCCTCCGAGGGGAGGTTGGCGATGATCTGGTGTCTTATGACGTCTTGAACGTCTTTCCACTTCATCTCCTTTCCCTATTGTCGTTGGCGGAAAGAGCAATTATGGCTACACCTCTTCGCGTCAGTTATGAACACTCCGGTAAGTCATTTCCTATCCAAGGCAATTCGTCTCAGATGCAGGTTCGCAAGAGGAATGGAACGCTTGAACCCGCCGATGTGAACAAGATTGTGCGGGCCATCGAGCGTTGTTGTGACGGGCTGACATCGCTGGACGCGATCCGCGTTGCGAGTAAAACCATTGGTGGGCTATTTAACGGAGCGACGACAAAGGAACTCGATCTTCTTTCGATTCAAACAGCGGCCTCACTTATTGCGGAAGAGCCAGAGTATTCCAAACTCGCCGGCAGGCTACTGAATGGATTTATAGCCAAGGAAGTTGCGAACCAGGATATTCATTCGTTTTCACAGTCGATTGCTACGGGAAGGCAACATGGTTTGGTTTCAAAAGAATTGCATGCATTCGTCTCCGCGAATGCGCGCAAGCTTAACGATTCCATTGACGAGAGCCGTTCAGAACTTTTCGAATATTTCGGCCTCCGCACCGTCTACGACCGCTACTTGCTGCGCAACCCTGAAACACGTGACGCTCTCGAAACACCGCAGCAGTTCTTTCTTAGGGTCGCCTGCGGACTTTCCCGCACAGTGCACGAGGCAGTTGAGTTTTATCGAATCATTTCCGCCCACGATTACATGCCAAGCTCGCCGACGCTATTCAATTCCGGAACACGGCATCCTCAAATGTCTTCCTGCTATCTGTTGGATTCGCCCGCCGACAATCTTGAAGCGATCTACGAAAAATACAAGGACGTAGCCCTGTTGTCAAAATTCGCGGGTGGCATCGGACTTGCCTATCACCGCGTCCGCTCGCGTGGCTCCCTGATCCGAGCCACAAACGGCCACAGTAAGGGCATTATCCCATGGCTTAAAACCTTGGATTCGTCCGTATCCGCGGTGAATCAAGGTGGCAAGCGAAAAGGCGCGTGCTGCGTTTATTTGGAATCCTGGCACGCGGATGTCGAGGAATTTTTAGAGCTTCGCGAGAACACCGGAGATACTGCGCAACGCACGTATAACCTGAATCTAGCGAATTGGATACCAGACCTGTTCATGAAGCGTGTCGAAACGGATGAAACGTGGTCGCTTTTCGATCCCAAGGTTGTCCCGCATTTTCCGGACCTCGTCGGCGAAGCGTTTGAAGCCGCTTACCTCAAAGCAGAGCAGGGCGGTTTGTTTATTCGACAGCTTAAGGCACGCGACCTCTATGCACGAATGATGAGAGTCCTTGCCGAGACCGGAAACGGTTGGATGACATTTAAAGATGCCTGCAATTTGCGATCGAACCAAACCGCCAAGTCGTCGAATGTGGTGCATCTGTCCAATCTATGCACGGAGATCACGGAAGTCAGTTCGCGGCAGGAGACGGCTGTATGTAATCTCGGTTCGGTAAATCTTGGCAAGCACGTGGTGGAAGGCCAATTTGATTTCACGAAATTGGCGAAGACCGTTCGGACAGCTGTGAAATTCCTCGACCGCGTTATCGACATTAATTTCTATCCCATCGCTCCAGCCGGTGAGTCGAATCGCAAGTGGCGGCCAGTGGGCTTGGGAGTGATGGGATTGCAGGATGTATTCTTCGCTTTGCGACTTCCCTTTGACGCCCCCGAGGCGCGCAAGCTCTCCAAACAAATACAAGAAGAGATTTATTTCTACGCCTTGGACACCTCTTGCGCTCTTGCTGAAAAGGAGGGACCGCATCCTGCCTTCGCGGATACACGTGCAGCTGAGGGCATATTACAGATGGATCTTTGGGGGGTCCAGCCGGAGGACACGGACCGATGGAAGGAACTGCGCAACCGCATTCGCACCTTCGGCTTACGCAACTCTCTTCTAATCGCCATCGCCCCAACCGCGACAATCGCTTCCATCGTGGGCGCGTACGAATGTATCGAGCCACAAATCTCGAACCTCTTCAAGCGAGAAACCCTGTCGGGTGATTTTTTACAGATCAACAGAACTTTGGTGCGGGAACTGAAACAACTTGGTCTCTGGAACGAAGGCATGCGGAATCGCTTAAAAATGTCGGAGGGTTCCGTTCAGACCATCCAGGAAATTCCAGAAGAGATTCGGGCCATCTACCGGACAGTGTGGGAAATTCCGATGCGCTCGTTGATTGATATGGCAGCGGACCGTGGCGCTTTTATTGACCAGAGCCAATCCCTGAACTTGTTTGCGCACAGTCCAAATATCGGAAAGCTCTCCTCCATGTATATGTATGCCTGGAAGAAAGGTCTCAAAACGACGTATTACTTGCGCTCGCGCCCCGCGACGGAAATCTCCAAGACGACAGTTCCGGCTTCGGCTGGGCAGTCCGTCGCGTGTTCTCTCGAAAATCCAGAATCCTGTGAAGCGTGCCAATAATCGATTCTAAAAGGAGCTACAAATGATTCTAGACCCAGGTTTTGATTTGACTTTAAGGCCAATGAAGTACCCGGTCTTCTACGAGCAATACAAATCCTCCATAAAGAATACATGGACTGTGGAGGAGGTAGATTTTTCCACGGACCTGGCCGATTTGCGGGAACGGATGACACCCGCAGAACAGCATCTCATCAATCGACTGGTGGCCTTCTTTGCAACGGGCGATTCCATCGTAGGAAACAACCTTGTTCTGAATCTCTACAAACATATTAACTCCCCGGAAGCCCGGATGTATCTGTCCCGACAACTGTTCGAAGAAGCCCAGCACGTGGATTTCTATCTGACGTTATTGGATACCTATATCGCCGAACCGGAAGAGAGAAAAAAGGCTTTCGATGCAGTGGAAAATATAGCCTCGATTCGAAAAAAAGCGGAGTTCTGCTTCCGTTGGATCGATTCGATCAACGAACTAACCGAGATTCGAACCATTGAGGATCGCCGGAACTTTCTGCTGAATCTCATCTGTTTTGCGTGCTGCATCGAAGGTCTATTCTTTTTTGCGGCTTTTGCCTACGTCTATTTTCTTCGATCACGTGGATTGTTGCATGGACTCGCAACAGGCACGAACTGGGTTTTTCGGGACGAAAGCGCGCACATCAATTTTGCCCTGGAAGTCATTAATACCGTGCGGAAGCAGGAATCCGATCTGTTCGATAAGAACCTGGAACAGAGAGTAGTCGATATGTTAAAAAACGCGGTGGAATGTGAAATGGCGTTTGCGGATGATGTCTTAAGTCTTGGCGTGAGCGGTCTCTCCCCCACTGACATGCGCGAATACTTACAATATGTTGCCGATCGCCGCCTTGAAGCCCTCGGTATCGCGCCGGCATTTCATTCCAAGAATCCTTTTGGCTTCATGGAACTCCAGGACGTCCAGGAGCTCACTAATTTCTTCGAACGTCGCGTGTCTGCATATCAGGTCGCAGTCAAAGGCGAAGTTGCATTTCACGATGACTTCTAGCAACGGTGGGCCGTTTTATGCACGCGCGGGAAACCAGGGTTCAGCGGTACGGAGAGCGGTACGGAAAATCTGAATGTGCTTTAGCGGAGATTTATAATCACCGCGTAGCCTTCTCCGCATTCTGTCCGACCATGATGCGCCCGACATCCAGTCTGTTCGGCTGACGTACGTTTCTCATTTTCTTGGCGTCTTCACGCGCTGCCATCTTCGCCGCATCCTGCGAAGCAAAACCGCCGTTACGCTTCAGGACGGTGTTGCCGGCACTGCGGATTTCATAGAAATATGACATAGAGGTTTCGTCCTTTCGGCGCGGTTCAGCCGGAAATTCAGTGATTGTTCTCTAGTGCACTCTGGATTTAGATGGTAAGCCTGTCTTGAATTTTCGATAATTTTCCGCTTCGACTGATCGGCCCGGCTTTTTTGTACCAACTCTAGGGTGAGTTTTCGGCTGTTTGTCACTCAAGGAAATCGCGGCTAGCCGCGATTTCCTTGGCGAATTCGTTAGGCGTCCTCTCCCCGAGAGCCCGATGAGGGCGACTCTCATTGTATTCCGCACGCCAAGTCTCCACGATCTGTTGGGCCTGCGTCAAGGACGAGAACCAATGTGCATTCAGACATTCTGCCCGGAACGTTCCGTTGAATGATTCCACGAAGGCATTATCAGTGGGCTTTCCTGGCCGTGAAAATGCCATGCGCACTCCATTCTGATAGGCCCACAGATCCATCGCTTGACTGCAAAACTCGCTCCCGTTGTCACAGGACAGAAACTTCGGAACTCCGCGTTGGATTTTAATCCGGTTCAAAGCATGCACTACATCTTCGCCCTTCAATCTCTGCTCGGATTCGATCGCCAAGCATTCCCGGGTGCAAATATCCACGACCGTCAGCGAACGCAACCTTCTGCCATCCGCCAGTTGATCCGCCACAAAGTCCATCGACCACACCTGATTCGGGCCCGTCGGATGAAAGCGTTCCCGCCGATGCTCGGCTACCCGGCGACGGCGTTTCCGCCGCTGATGCAGCGTTAATCCCTCTTCCCGATAGAGGCGTTCTACCAAGTATTTGCCCACATTCCAGCCCTCTCGGTTCAGCAGCACGCGGACCTTGCGGTATCCGTATCGGACTCGCGTTTGCGCGATCTCCCGGATGCGCATGCGAAGAGCGGTCCGCGGGTCTTTGTGACCGCGATAGCGGAATGTCCCGCGATTCAACCGGGTTACACTGCATGCTCGTCTCTCGCTTACCCGGTAGCTGCCATGCAGGTATTCGACCACCTGCCGGCACCGCGAGGGCTTTACAATTTTTTTGATAGAACATCCTGCAACATCGCTTTGTCCAGCGTCAGGTCGGCTACCAGCTGCTTCAACCGGGTGTTCTCTTCCTGCAGTTGCTTCAGCTGACGAACTTGGTCGACCTCCAACCCGACGTACTGTTTCTTCCATCGATAAAAGGTCTGTTCGGAAATTCCAATCCGCCGGATCAGCTCAGCGAGCGGAACTCCCGCTTCTGCCTGCTTTAACACGGCTACGATCTGTTCAACGGTGAATCGCTTCTGTTTCACGGCAAATCTCCCTTCTGAACTACATGATTTTGCCGGAAACTAACCTTTGACGTGGATCAAAAATACCGGGGCCGCGCACAGCGGATGAGCCACAAGCCATTGAGCCATTTCCAGCTTCAGATACCGATCAAAATGGTTCGCCGGGTGTTACTCTGCCTGCAGGGAATGTGAATGATGCTGCGAATCCCGCAGAGAAGACCGAAACGGGTTTTAAATCCTGCGGTCAATTTAATGGACTAGCATATGAAGATTGTATGAAACCTTACAGGTAGTGCGATCCTGAAATTGCGACTCCGCATTCACTTCCCTTTTCGGAATATTGGTGCAACTCGAACAATGTGCCCGCTCGTGGTGCCGCAATTGTCCTAAACGCGTGAGCTAAAAACCCCACACAAAAAGCTTGAATGTAGGGCTCAATCGACTCCAGTTAGGCACGCCTGTTTTGAAAGCGGAATGTATTAGATTTGCGCTCACCGTGATCGTCGTG
>CAWAYK010000012.1:0-874988 GCA_963786215.1 uncultured Acidobacteriota bacterium | reverse complement strand
AATTGCGATTGGGAGGCGGCCGGGTACAATTCCATATGGGTGAGGTTATTCCAGTTGAGCTTGTTTTTTCCAGCCTTGAGCACCGGGAATACATTGCCTCCGAGGATTGTGTGCCACGCCAAACCTATCTCTACACCGCATCACCGCCCAAGTTTTTTGATCGCAGCTATGAACTAGATGCCGCCCTGAAAATGGATTTGGGGACATCCTGCCATGGCGGGTATCAGAGGTCGATCCGGGTGCATCGCCATTTGTTATCCAGCAAATCCTAAACGATTCGTTCCGAATGGATACGCCGGGAAAATATCAAATTTCGGTCGTCTCCACCCGCCTTGGTTTTGCTATTACCTCAAATCCGGTCAGCTTGGAAATTTTGCCGAGCGATTTGGCTTGGGAGGAAGCAGAACTGAAGCGGGCAAACTCCCTCATCGGTTTTGCGCAAGGCGTGGGAAGTCCGCGTGGAGCAGAGGGCTGCAGAATACTGCGCTTTCTTGAAACGGAGGCCAGCGAAGTGGAAATGGCACGGCATGAAGTCGGTCCGTCGCGATGCAATTTGGACGGCCCGCTCGTTAACGTGGATCATCGGAAGCCCGTGCTGGTGGAACTAGAAAAAGGACTTGCCGACCCTCGACGTGGGCGTCGATTGGAATTACATTCGCACTATGGCGCTCCTTTCGCTTTATGATCAACATCCGAATTGGTATCCCGACCGAGATAGAAAATCGAACCCCGAGGGAACCGCCACAAAACAGTGTCCTTTGGACTCAAAGTATAGCGATTAGTGCGGAGGAGATTCGATACGCCCGGCTGCTCGCAGCTTCTCTGGGCTCAAAAACCGCATTCGACAGAACCACGTCTTTGGAAACTTTGATCTACATGGGACGAGGTCTTAGTGGCACGGACGTTCCGCAAGATATTATCGATTCCGTTTTGAAGCAAATGCCAGCAGCCTTTTCGAGGTTGTCCGAGTACGCTCGTGATTACGTTGTGCTCGATGAATGGGGTCGATACAAAGGACCAGTGATGGTGTCCGTACTCGACAATGCCATCAATGGAGAACGCTGGCTGGGGACCAACGGAATCGCGTTAAGGCGCCTTTATAAGCTTTCGCCCGACCTAGGACGCCGTGCAATCCTTAACTTGTTAAAGACCCCAACCTCCCTTCAATTTGTGGCGTCTTTTGGTTTTGGTTTGGATCGGCAGGAACTTATAGAGACTCTTGGCCTCCTGCCAGAGAAGGAAATACCCTCGCAGGACACCGTTGGGTTTGAGTGCTGGCAATTGTCCAAGAATGATGTCGCCTTAGAACTTTCTGCCGGACTTTTGCAGCGCTATGCTTCTCCGGCAGTTGCGGATCGATTGCGGCCTTGGTTTGACGAAAGGGTATAAATCTCCTGCGGTGCAGGGGTGAATTTGGTCGCCTATTTTCTGAGAATCGACCGAACCGTTGGATCTGAGATGCTTGCCAAGATGGTTGACGCCAACGTTGCGGGCTGTTCTCCTTTGCAGCGAAGTGCCAGAGTTCGTATGTCGCCGGAAATCGAGCAAGCTGCCTATGCCGCGTTGGATAGCAGTAGAACCTCGGCTGTGACCTTATCGACGCCCTGAGCACTCTTCAGGGCTATGGGCCAGCCGCAGCCAAAGAAGCAATTTTCCAACGCTTTCGCGAATGGCACGCTGTTTGGTCGCCCCGCGCGGCGGAGCTAGGAACGCCTGCAGGGATGGACCAAGCCAAGATCGAGAGTGCATATGTTTGGGCGTTGGGTGCCGCGCAGGGTTGGTACCTGTCAGATCAGGATTGGCAATTGATCGACGGGCTATGCGTCACCACCACATGCAAGACGACAGCACGGAATTTAAGAAGTCCCTGGAATTTTCAGGTGTCTACCTCAATGATCGAAATTGCGGCCCCAGCATTACGGGGATTTCCAGGGAGTACTGACTTCAGCTATTCGGTCAGCCCCGGAAATCCCGGGCCGGGTACGATCGAGCGGCTTAAAGAGAAGATGATGCAATTCCCGAAAGGTCACGTGTTCAAAATTGACGCCAGATACAGGGAGAGACATGTTACTCGACGATTCTATGACGATCTTAAACCATGGGCCGTGGAGCACGGTTTCGACTTACAACTCCTGTACCAGTGACGCTTTTCGCGGAATTTGAAGAGGCTTAGAACCTTCATGTGGTCGCTCTTTCGTTGCATTTCGAGGCGACGGAAGTTTCTAATTTCCCCTAGGCGCGTCTTTGCAAAAGCAATGCAGGCTTTTCCTTGGCGATCACTAACAGGCGAAGCGCGGTTCGGTTCGGGGTACGACTGCCTTGCTCCCAGCTGCGAATGGTGCCAACGCTGGTGCAAAGGAAGTCGGCGAACTCCGGTTGGCTTAGTTGCAGGCGGGTTCTAATTCGGCGAATTTGCGCGGGTCTCATTTTAATGGGCTCGAAGGCCAAACGTGATACGCGCAGCTTCGCTTTGCGCCCCGCCCTATATTTCTTTGCCTCGTCAAATCCGGAGATCATGTCTTTAAACAAATCTTCATTCATTTCGCGTCTCGCAATTCTGTCCGGAGTCCCGGAGGGACGTTATATTATAGCCCACTGTTTTCAACGGTGGGACTCGGAACGCGATAGGAGAAAGCCCCCGGAGGGGCGACACAATTGCTTGGCCGAGTGTGTCGCCCCTCCAGGGCTTTCTTCTTAGTCTTACGTGTTCCCACAGCTGAAGCTGTGGGCTACGGTGTTTCGTCTCTTCGGGACTTGGGGAATGCCTCGGTGGACGTGACGTGGAGAAGGTCCGTAGAGGACTAGAGGTGCGGATTGCGGTAGGATACGGCACCAGAAGGGCGGCACAATGGCCCACTCGTATTCGCAAAATCACATCCACTTGGTTTTCAGCACTAAAGACAGACGCAGTTTCATCTCGAAAGAAATGCAACCGATGTTATGGGCCTACCTCGCGGGAATTTGCAAAAATTACGAAACGAATGCGGTCGCGATTGGCGGGACGGAAAACCACGTCCATATTTTATTTCATCTTTCGCCCAAGCTTGCTCTGGCAAAAGCGGTGCAGCTCATAAAAGGGAATTCCTCGAAATGGATTGGCGAACAAAAGATTGAATTCGCATGGCAAGAAGGATACGGAGCATTCAGCGTCAGTTCGTCAAACCTCGAACAGGTTGCGGGGTACATTCGCAATCAAGAGGCGCATCACCGCAAATTCAGTTTTGAGGAAGAGTTTCTTAAGCTCCTCAAGAAGCATGGTGTGGAATACGATCCGAAACATGTGGTTGGATAGAGGATCGGTGCGGAAAAAAGTGAAAAGAGTGTGTCGCCCCTCCGAGGCTTTCTTATCAGGTCTACGTGTTCCCACAGCTGAAGCTGTGGGCTATGTTGTTTCGTCCCTCCGGGACTGGGCGCGTTTGGACTACATCGTTTCTTCTCTTCGAGGCTGGGGAAATCTGGGCGACGTTTTTTCGCCCCTCCGGGACTGCGCAAATGCGGATTGAGACTTAGGCCCTCGAATCTTTCTTCCCGTTGACCTTCCTTCCTGCGCGTCATAGACTGCGCAGCAATCCCGTGGGTAAGGAATACATTCGATTGAGGAGGGTTTCCGATGGCAAAGTACAAATGGATTTGTGCGGGCGCGTTCGGGCTCCTAATTGCTTCTGCGTTTTTATTCGTGAAGGGGCCGGCGGCGCAGGCACCTGCGGTTCCTAAATTCAAAGCGGATTTGACATGGCCGAAAGTTTTGCCGAACAAGTGGAAAATGGGCGGCGTCACGGGGCTGGCCGTGGACAAGGACGACAACGTTTGGGTCTATGACCGGCCGGAAGATCTGACTTCGATTGAAGTGGAAGCGGAACTGAATCCTCCGATTGCCGATTGCTGCGTACATCCTCCTTCAATGATTCACATCGCGGGGCATGACAGTTCCGATTACAAGGACGGCGATGTGATTGGTTCGTTCGAAGCGCCGCAAGGGCACGGCATGGCGGTGGACAAACAAGGATTTCTCTACCTCGGGCAAAATGACGTGCGCAAGTACGATCCGAAGGACGGCAAAATGCTGATGGCTGTCCCGCACGTGCCGGAAACGCCGGACGGAAAACCGTTCCTCGAACCGAAGCTTCCGGTTCGCGCGCCCGGAGAGGGAACTGCCGGCCCGGTTGCCGGATTCCTTACGATTCCTGGCACAGAGAGGCGCGCGCGCGGCGAAGCGGCCGGTACAGCAGCAGCACTGCAGCGCACCGCCTTCATCACCAAGTATCCGCCCACGACGCCGATGATCGTCGGAGGAATCGAAGAGATTCGCACGGACGACGCGGCGAACGAAATCTACATTGCGGACAACGCTTTCGGTGGACGCGTGATGGTTTTCTCGCTCGATAAATTTGAATTCAAGCGCGGCTGGGGCGCTTACGGACACAAGCTTTCGGAAATCAGCACGGCTCCCGAAGATCATGCCTACAAGCCGAATGACCCGATGGCCAAAGAATTTGTTGGCCACCTGACGTTTAATTTTTCGAATGACGGGCTCGTCTATGCGGCGGACCGCGGCGGCAACCGCATTCACGTCACCGACAAGCAGGGCAATTTTAAACAGGAAATTAAAATGGCGGAATGGACGGGCGTAGGCGGCTCAACAGGCGGCGTCATGTTCTCAAACGACAAGGAACAAAAGCTGCTGTACATCTCCGACCTCACGAACAATCACATCTGGTTCCTCGATCGCAAGTCGGGCAAAGTGCTGGGCACGATGGGCAGCATGGGCCATAACGCGGGGCAGTTTTTCGGCGTCCACATGGAAGCCACCGACTCGAAGGGCAACCTGTACACCGGCGAAGTTTTCTATGGCGAGCGCGTGCAACGATTTTTGCTGCAGAAATAGCGCATAGTTCGCGGAGCAGTTTTTAGTGGCGCCGGCGTCTCGCCGGTGGGTTTTGTAGCGCCGGCATCCTGCCGGCAGGTTTTAGTTTTGGGATATCGCGAATCTAAACCTGCCGGCGGGACGCCGGCGCTACGAAACCAGTCCTACTAGCAATTCTGATATTTCCAATTGAGCTGCTTGCCTTCGGATATCCACTTCACGGCGGTGGCGATTCGCTTGTCGCGCGTTTCAGGGCGCTTGGCGTCCGCGATCCATTCCACGTACTCGCGTTTGCAACTTGGGCTGAACGCTGCAAAGCCGGTCGTAGCTTTTTTATTCTTCTTTAAAGCCGCAGAGAATTCTTTGGTCATCTTGACCGTGGACTTCTTAACTTTCGCTTTCTGATTTCTTGCGGCGACGGGACTGGTGTAATTTCCGCTTTCGATCATCACCGCCGCTTGACGAACGAAATCGATCATCCGTTTGTCATCCGGAAGTTCGTTGACGTTGGTGAGGCGGTCGAACCAGCCCGAGCCATTCATCCCTGAGACTTTGGCTTCGCGCAAAACGACGCGAATTTCCTTGCCCCAGAAACCAAACCGGCAGTGTTTCTTGAACGCCGCCATGCAGCACACAATTTTCCCGCGAAACTCAAAAAATGGCATGCCCCATTTGATCGATTCTTCGACCTCAGGACACCCTTTGTGCACGATTTCGCGCAAATGATTCAGGATCGGCTGCGCGAACTCCAGCGCGCTGCCAATGTACTTGTCAATTTTTGGGTTGTAATTTTCCGTCGCCATAGGAATTTACTTTCGGAATAGCAGATGTTTCAGCCTCCAATTTTCCACGAAGCCTACTCGAATTTCCAACCTTTTCGAAACTAATTTTGAAATCAGGTTTTTGTGGCGCCGGCGTCCCGCCGGCGCCACCAGAGAAGACGAAATTCGCGTCTTTCCAGTTAGGAAACCCCTACTTTGCGGGACCGAACCCAAATTCCCGATACACGGCCTGAGCCTCGGCTGTGTTGAGAAAGGCCACCCAGGCGCGTGCTGCTTCAGCATGCGGAGAATTGCGCAGAACAGCGGCGCCATAGACTCCGGTGAAGTTTTGATCCGCTGGAATGGCGATGCCCGTGATTGGATTGCCGATTTTCTCCTGAAAGCGAACTTCGGAACTCCAGGTTACCCCAGCGTCTGATTCGCCTTTCATGATTCGCATTGCCGTTTGTCGATGATGAATCTGAGTCAAATAGCTCGATCCATTTTGAACTTTTTCCTCGTAAACCGAGTGAAACAGTGGCTCGCCGCCCGCTTTGCGCAGAGCGTCTCCGATTTGCTTGGCAATGCCTTCCCACTGCGGATTCGGCATGGATAGACGGACATCAGGACGACCGAGATCCTGAAGCGAGCGAATCTTTCGTGGATTCGAGGCCGAGACCATGATGGAAAGGACATTGGTCGCATACGACACCGGTTTTTCTATAAGGTTCTGTCGATCCATGCCTGCTAAAACATCAAAGTCCGCTTCATAAACGTCAGGCTGAATTCTTAATGTGAAATTGCCAAGTGTAACAGTGTTGTTGTTGTCCATCTGCTTGCGGAGGATTCCCGGCGGCAGGGTTTCATAAAAAATATGCCCGCGTAATTCTGGGTGTAGCTTTTCGAAGGCGCTCATCAGTTCCGGCAAAACAAAAAACTGATTGCCGCCGATAAAAAGCACGAGCCTCGCGCCATCAGGATTTCCGTGGAGGTCAGGCACGTTGTCAATGTCCGGAATCTGGAATTCGTAGCCCTTATCCGCGGCTGGATTATTTTCTCCCTTGCTCCAAGGGGGAGAGGATTGCGAATAGAGCGGGCTGGCGATTGCAGACGATAGCGCAATGGCAAAAAGAAATTGCCGTGCAATCCTAAAACCATTTGAATTACGCCGCATAAAGCGATTAAACCGTGACATACGTGTAATGCCCTTCGCTTTGCAGCAATGCGATGGCGGAAACCATTGCCGCCACCACAAGGACGCCTGGAATGGTGTGGGCGAGTAAATCTTTGACGATTTCTTCTGGCTGCTGCGTAAGCGCGTATTGTTTAATCAGCGCTTGAGCCTGCTCTTCCGTGGCCGTATGGCAGCATAGAAACTGCACCTTGCGTTCTTGCAGAGCCTGGATGCTGATGTCCTGGTAAAAAGAACTTTCATCACTGGGATCCTGCGCGCTACTTTGCGCGGCCGGTGCGGACTTCCTGACGAGGAACGGATTGCGCACCGACGGCTGTCCTGTTTGGGGATCGTCAACTTTAAGCCATTCGCCGATGCGGTATTTTTTCCAGACATAGTCGTCGAAATTAAGCATGTTCGCGGGACCGTGCATGGCGGAAATAATTTTGATCTGGTCCACGGGAATATTGAAACCGAATTGCAGACCGTTCAGCGAATTTTTGATGTTATTCAGAAACCTTCCGCCGCCTATTTGGATCTCGTCAAACACCTGCTTGACGCGGGCGCGATGTTTGATCAAGAGGTCGAAGTCCGCGATATTCCAGTCAGTGGATTTATAAACGAGTTGCGCATGCGTGGAGGCGTTCGCTGCGCCAAACGTGGCAAGACTGAGCGCAGCCTTTTCAAAAAAGGATCTTCGGGTGTGGAATCTCATTGTCGCTCCTGGTTTTTCTTGTCGCAAAATCAATGCGTCAATTATATTTTCTCAAATCGTTACATTTTTTCGGGCGATTCGATTCCCAATAATTCCAGCGCGGTAACGAGCTGCACTTCGACGAGGCGGCTCAGCTGCAGCAGGAATGTTTTCTTCGCGGCGTCGTCTTCGGTGAGGATGTGGTGGTGGTGGTAGAACAAGATTGAACGCCTGCGCCAGTTGAAAAGCGTACTTGGCGACGAAGGCGGGCTCCTGCGCGTTTACGGCGGCGTCGATTTGCGTGCCGAGCGAAGCGGCGAGAAACGCCAGTTCCCAGAACGCGTTGCCGTCCGGGCCGGCAAAAAATTCCGCGGCTGCCGTCTGCGTCCACATTTTCAAGCGAGAGCCACATCGAAGTCGGGCTGCTGTTCGCGCAGCTTGCGGAAAATATTTCGCGCGCGCACCACGGCGTACTGGCAGTACGGCCCGGTTTCGCCTTCAAAGCTGAGGGCGTCCTTGAAGTCGAACGCGATGGTCGCTGTGCGCGTGAATTTCAAAAGAAAATAGCGCAGCGCGCCGATGGCGATGGAGTGCGCGATGGCGGCGCGTTCCACGTCAGGCAGTTCCGGATGGCGCTCATCCACCTCGGCGCGCGCGGCGGCTTCCAGGCGGTCGAGCAAATCGTCGGCCTTCACGCCCAGGCCCTTGCGGCCGCTGACTTCGACGTACGGTTTCTTCGCGTCTTCCTCGCTGAGCGTGTAGCCGAGTTCGGCGGCGCAGCGCGGCGTGAGCGCCACAATCTCGTACGAAAAATGAATCGAGCGGTCGGCCTGTTCGTCAAAGCCGAGCGCGCGCAGTCCTGCGTTCACCACGTTTTGCAGATATGCCTGCCGCGCATCGATCACGTTGTACACGATCGCGGCGTCGTCCGAACGCGGGCGCGGACGAATCTCCTGCCGTGGCAACGCTGGACCAGAGCATGTGGCCGTCGGGATAGGTGTAAAATTTTTCGTAGTGGAAATCGCGGCCCGAGCAGGCCGAATTTCCAGAGTTGGTAGGCGATGTCTTTTCCGACGTACGTGACCGTGCCATTCGAGCGCACGATGACTTTTGCGTCGTCGTCTTCGCCGCTCGCGTCGGCGGCGTCGCGCGGCATCGTTCATGCGCATCACCCAGCATCCGGCATTTTTGCCCGGACGCCGCCAGATGAATCGCATTGCGCTGCTTCAGATGCTCGAACGCCGCATCCCAGAATTTCAGGTGCAGAATTTCGCTTTCGCGCGGCAGCAGATCGTATTCAATTCCCAGCCGCTCCATCGTCCGCAGGTGGCAGCGAACAATGGCGGGAGCGACGATGTCGGCCATTTCCGCGGCCTCGCCGCGATCCTTCTTCGATGGATTTCAGCGTTTCGCCGCGCAAGGCGAGGCGCGTTTTGTCTTCGTCGAAAAATTGCGTGACGCTCGCGTACAGATCCCAGCAGAAATAATCGAATTTCGGCTGCGCGGCGAGCGCGCGAACTTCCGTCGGCGATTTTCTTGGCGATGTGCAGAAAGCCGATCACGACGTCGGCGACCTGCACGCCGGTATTGTCGATGTAATTTTGCACTTCCACGCGGCGTCCGGCGCGGCGCAGCAGCGCGCACGAACGTGTCGCCCAGCGCGGCGTTGCGCAGGTGTCCGATATGCGCGGCCTTATTCGGATTGATGTTGGTGTGCTCGACGATGCACTTTGGCGCATCGGGCGCGGCGAATCCGGCCAGCTTGCGTCGACTTCTTTCAGCGGCAGCCGGCGAGAAACGCGGCGCGCGAAAAATAAAAATTCACGTAACCCGCGCCCGCGACTTCCACGCGCTCGACGCCCTCGATGGGCGGCAGCTGCACGGCAATTTCCTGCGCGATCTGGCGCGGCGCGCGCTTCAGGCGCTTGGCCAGCTCGAAGCAGACGGGCGTGGCAACTTCGCCCATCTCGATGCGGGGAGGTTTCTCCGTGACGATGGTCACGTCCAGGTTGTAGTGCTTGCGAATATGCGCCGCGAGCGCGGCGCGAATGCGAGCTTCGAGAACGTGTACCAAGTGGCTCCAATCTGCAAAGAGAAACAGTGATTATAGGGAACGGCGCAAATTGGAGCCAGCCGAAAGTTAAAAGAGCGACAGGTCCGGAAGAGGTGACGAACGGCGTGCTTAGCGCGTGATGGCGGATTAGGTTCCTGATCGCGAAATCCAGCGTGAAACCTACTCACAGGTCTCGCAATTTGCCTTGCTGCCTTTCACGTGAAAGCTTTCGGCGCTTATCGTCAGAATCACGTGGCCGTAATTCCCGCCTGTTTCCAGTGTAGGTCACGCGCCAGATGCTGTTCGACGCATCGTCGGTAAAAACCAGCGAGCCATCGTTGGCCACCGTCACGCCCACCGGACGTCCCCAAACATTGGCGTCATCCACGACGAAACCGGTGACGAAATCCTCATACTCGCCCGTGGCTTTTCCGTTCGGCGCGTAAATTCGCACGACTTTGTATCCCGTGCGGTGGCGCGATTCCACGATCCGTGCGAAGTGACGAAAAGATCGCCGCGATATTCGGCGGGGAATTGCTTGCCTTCGTAAAACGTCAGATTCAAGGGAGCGGAATGCGATTGCAGCAAAACATCCGGAACGATGACTTTTTCTTTCAGTTCAGGATGCTTTCCCGCAAATCGCGGATCCTGATTCGGTCCCGTGTAATACCACGGCCAGCCGTAGAATCCGCCTTCCTGAATGTGAGTGACGTAGTCGGGCACCAGATCGTCGCCCAGCGCGTCGCGTTCATTCACCGCGACCCAGAGCTGCCCCGTTTGCGGATGGATCGGCCAGGCCGGAAGCATTTCGAATGCCGGACGCGTAGATGCGCTGGCCCGGTGCCGTCCGGATTGAATTCGAGCACGTCGGCGCGATTCGTTTCCGAATCGTCATCGCCGACATTCGCCTTGGAGCCGACGCCGACATACAGTTTCTTGCCGTCGTTCGAAAACACCAGGCTGCGCGTCCAGTGCCCGCCGCCGTATCTCGCTCCGCCCGGGATGCTCGCAACGACTACTTGCGCCGGGCCGCTGGCCTTCAGGTCGCCATTCTTGTAAGGGAAGCGGACGATGGAATTTGTGTTTCCGATGTAAACATATTGCGGATTCGGTCCCGGGGGATAAAACGCAATTCCGTAAGGCATGGTCAAGCCGGTGGCAAATACTTCGTTCGTCTCGACTTTGCCATCGCCGCCAAATCCGCGAAGAACGCGAATGCGGCCGGGAGTGCTTTCCGCGATGAAGAGATCGCCGTTCGGCGCGGTGACAATTGTGCGCGGCGCATCGAGCCCGGTCAGAGCCTGGTCGATCTTGAATCCATCCGGCACCTTTGGCCAGGCGTCCGCCGGACGCGGGACGACTTTGGATTGATTGGGTGCGGAATCGGTGGCGTAAGGTTTCGGCAGATCGGACGCCTTGATGATGTAGCGATTGCCGGGACGCTCATTATTCCAATCGTTAAAAGAACCTTCCCCATGAAGGACTTGCGGAGCGCTGGTCGAATTCTGCGCTTGCGCTGATCCTGTGAACATCATTCCCAGTGCTATGGGTGCAATCCAGCGGGCAGCCGGAATCCGTCGCAAAAACTTGCTTGGCATGGCCTTTCGTCTCCCGATAAAAAGCTTTGTGGTTCAGAGTTTTTTCAAATGATTACGTTTCTTCGCCTTTACGCATCTTAGCAGGCGTGCTCAGAGGATTCCACCGAAGCGAGTTTTGGGAGGTGACTCAGATTTGCGAGCAAAGTCGCCCTCTCCGTCCCGAAGTTCGCGGGACGGAGAGGCCGCTACAAAACCGCGTTGCAGTTGCTTTTGTAGAGGCCGCCCGTCTTTTCGGGCGGGCAGCCTTATTGCCGCAGCACTGCAAAATTCAGATTGATGCGCTGCTGGTTTTTGTGACGAGTCTCACAATTTTGAAATAAGGATGAACCGCCGCCAGGTCCAAAGCGCGGGCATTCAATAAAAAAGCGGCTCGAACACCTTAATGGTAACCACTAAAAATGCATTACAGCGTGAAGATTACATTAGGAATATAGTGGGGCAGCAGATTCCAGAATGGTACAGCACGTTGCTTGCTGTCCAAGAAAGTGGAACTCCTCCTGCTCGAAACCGTAATACAGATTGCAGACGCGGGAGAGACTTCCAAACGGGGTAGATGGCCGAGCCAGTTGAGACACGCGATATCGAACTTTTGGGGCGTCTGAAAACGGGAGACGAGGACGCTTTTTTAGAGTTCTACCGGCGCCATCAGGGCGGTTTGTATAGGTACGCCATGCATATGAGTGGAAGCCCGCAGGCCGCGGCGGATGTGGTTCAGGAAACTTTCTTATCGTTAATTCGCCACGCCGGAAAGTATGACCAGGAAAAAGGGAATCCGGTCGCCTTTCTTTTTGGAATCGCGCGAAATCATTTGCGAAAGTTGTACGAAAAAGAGAGCCGCTATATTCCCTTGTCCGATGAATTGAGTAGTGGTCTTACGACCGACGGCGGAAATCATTCTAGATCCACAAACGGCAACGGGCACTCATCGGCCATTGTAGGTCAGTCAGAAACGATTCATGAGGGTTTGGAGCGCGAGCAAATCGGGGAACTTTTGCGCGACGCCATTTTGACGCTTCCGGATCACTACCGTGAACCTGTAACGCTTTGTGACTTGGAGGGAAAAAGTTATAGCGAAGCGGCGGCATTACTGGATTGTCCTGTGGGAACGGTGAGGTCGCGGTTGAATCGAGCGCGGTCGATGCTGCTGGATAAACTTCGTCCAGCGAGGATTGGGGCGAGAGCGCAGTGGGTTCGCCCCGGAGGCAAGGCATGAAGGAAATGACGTGCAACGATTTTGAGGAAGTGGTCCACGGATTTGTACACATGGAGCTGCTGGACGTGACGGTTCGCGAGACCGCGCTGGAACATACGGCTCGCTGCGCGGAGTGCTCGGAACGAATGGCGGATGCGGCAGTTCTCGCGGAAGCGTCGGAGGCGATGGGTGAAAACGTTCGCGGTGAGCAAGCGCCTCCGCGGATAGAGGTAGCGCTGCTTGCTGCGTTCCGCAATCACCATCGTCGCATGTCCTGGCAACGTACCTTGGAATGGGTGAGCGTGGGCGCCGCGGCTGCTGTGCTGCTTCTTTTTCTGTGGTTAGGCAACGGAAAGCAGAAAGCACGATCGACGCCTGTAGCTAGGAAAGACATTTCTTCCCAGTCTGCCCTGCCTGTACGGACTGAGGCCTCAGATGTTCTGAAGGTTGACAGTAAGACCGCAGTACCGACTGCAACCTCTTCTGCGGGGGACGACGCTTCAACTAGCGAGCCTTATGTGGCGTCCGATTTCGTTCCAGTGCCATATACGGGCGGGATTATGGCAGATGATCCAGGCATGGTCGTGCGCGTGCAACTGACCAGAGCTTCTCTGGCTCAACTTGGATATCCCGTGGCCGAAACACCGGACGAAGATTTGATTCTTGCGGACGTCCTGGTAGGCGAGGATGGCTGGCCGCGCGGAGTGAAACTGATTCAGTAGTTGCTTGTCGAATTGGGAATGATGATTGAAGGTTCGGGAGGTTGGTCAGTGAGAAAAGTGGCTCTTGGTTTAAGTTTAGGGGCAATTATGTTGAGTGGAATGGCCTCGGTCGTTTCAGGGCAGGGCACTCCACCTCCTGGAGGATTCAGATCCCCAGGGCCGGGCGGTCCGATGCCGGGAATGTTTGAAATCGGCGGCTTAATGGGCGGATTCGGTGGCAAGCTGGTGACTGGAAAGCCGATTCTGGCGACCATTACGATCACGCACACGGAAACGCTGCCCGGAAACATGATTTCAAATACCTCAACTGGTACGTACGCACGCGGAGCGGACGGCAGCACGTATCGTGACGTCAAGTTTTCCGGGATTGGTCCTTGGTCAGCCGGGGGCAATGTCAATGAGTTCGCCTACATTCGCAACATTACGACTGGAATGGAGTACATCGTAAATGTGACGAAAGGAACTTACGTGGCATTTCCTCTGCGAGAGCGCAAGGCATCAAAAGGATCGAAATTTGGCCCCCTGAGTGGTCCAAATCCAGATGATGAAAACGTGACGGACAATCCCAGCGGGTCCTATAAGGATCCCGGCACGAGCACGGTGTACCCGGCCGACGATAAGTTAGTGACGCGTACGATCCCCGCAGGGGCGATTGGGAATACGAGCGCAATTGTCGTTACGTCGGAGCGCTGGTTTTCCAATGTTTTAGAACTTGTCTTGGAAAACACACATACCGATCCCCGCTTTGGGACGACGACCTATCAGTTGTCCAATATCGGACAGTCACCCTCCACCTCTCTCTTTACTCCTAATCCCGCTTTTACTCAGGTTCAGGGGGAAGGGTTTGGGATGGGCGGGCGTCACGGTCAAGGGAAGCAGCAGCCTGCGCCGCCGCAGAATTGAGAACTAATCTGGTTGGGGAAAAATTGGTACGCATGGAATTCGGTAGATTCGAGAGGCGCCTGCACTTGGGCGCCTCTTTTTTATTGTGAGATTTGTATTAATTGGGACGAAAAAGTCGCCCGCTCATAAAAAGAGCGGCCTCTACAAAAGCAAAGGCGGTGCGGTTTCGTAGAGGCGAGTCCGTCCCATGCTTTTCGGGACGGAGTGGGCGCTGTGCTAAGGAAATCCAGGCGCTACCCAACCAGGCAGAGGATTTGACAGCATTCGGTTGCCCGCTTACTATCGAATTTTGGAATTTCATTGCGGAGCTTGCTGCTGCTGAACGGCGGCCTGCCATCGTAAGATTCACAACTACATTCAATCTGTCGGCTAGCCTTGCACGCATAAGGTAAGAAGGAATAGCCCGCACATTTCACGCGGAAAGGGCGAATGAGCACTCCCCGAGCCAAGCCAAAGTACTACCTGACTACGCCGCTGTATTACACCAACGGCATGCCGCACATCGGGCATACCTATTCGACGATCGTGACGGACGTGATCCGGCGTTACAAGCGCATGCGGGGATTCGACGTGTTCATGACGACTGGCGCGGATGAGCATGGAGTGAACGTCGAGCGCTCGGCCGAAAAGGCGGGGAAATCTCCCCTGGATTTTTCCACTGAAATTGCCGCGCAGTGGAAACAACTTTGGGACGATCTGGGAATCCCGGGCGACGAATTCATTCGCACGACGGACGAGAAGCACCACCGCACCGTGCAGTGGCTGTTTCAGCGCTGTAGGGACAATGGTTTCATCGAAAAGGGAAGCTACACCGGACAATATTGTGTCCACGATAATGCATATGTCGTGGACGCGGGGCCTGGCGATGCTTGTCCAGATTGCGGCCGTCCTACGGAAACGGTCACGGAAGAAAATTATTTTTTCAAGCTTTCTGAGTTTCAACAAAAACTTCTCGATTTCTACGCAGCCAATCCGGATTTTATTCAGCCGGAAACCCGTCGAAATGAAGTATTGAGTTTCGTGAATGGCGGGCTGAAAAACCTTTCGATTACGCGGACAACAATCAAGTGGGGCATTCCCGTGCCGGGAGAAGCGCCGCACGTTTTTTATGTGTGGTTTGACGCGCTGATCGGTTATCTGAGCGCCGCGGGCGGCCCTGAGTATGACCAGCGTGGCCTGTGGCCTGCGGACTTGCATATCGTTGGCAAGGAAATTATTCGTTTTCATGCAGTGTACTGGCCCGCGTTCCTGATGGCCGCGGATTTGCCGCTGCCCAAGCAAATTTGGGCGCATGGATGGCTGTTGTTTGACAGCCAGAAAATGAGCAAGTCGCGCGGGAACGTGGTGCGGCCTCGTCCCATTGTGAATGCGCTGGGAATCGAGCCACTGCGCTACTACATGCTCCGCGAAATTGTGTTTGGGCAGGACGGCGGCTTCTCGTATGACGCAATGGTTACGCGCTACAACAGTGACTTGGCGAATGGTTTGGGCAATCTTGCCAGCCGCACTCTCACCATGATCGATCGTTATTTCGGCGGCGAAATTCCCAAGCCCGCGGTCGCGCCGGGAAAAGAAATGTACGCCCCTGCAGCCGCCGATTTTGCGGCGGAAGCGCTGGCGAATATCACAAAATTGTACGACCGGTTCAGTTTTTCTCAAGCGCTCGAAGCGATTTGGGAAATGGTTTCCGCCATCGATAAATTTATTACGATGGAAAAGCCCTGGGCCCTTGCCGATAAGCCGGAAGACCGGGATCGCCTGGGGACAGTGTTGTACTCAGCGGCGGAAGGCCTGCGCATGATTACCGCGCTGGCGCACCCGGTGCTCCCGCAGGCGACGCTGAAAATTTGGAATCAATTGGGATTAACGGAGCCACTAGGGCAAGTTCAATTCGATCAGCTCGCGTGGGGCCAACTTAAGCCCGGAACGAAGATAGGGAAGCCGGAAGGAATTTTTCCGCGCGTAGACAAATCCGAAACGATTGCGAGGATTGAAGCCATGGAACAAGAACCAAGCAAAGCGCCGGAGGCAGCACCGGCACCGGCCGTGACAACTGCGCCTGCGACGGCGAGCGCTCCTGCGGCAGTTGCAGTCGCCCCGCCAGCGTCCAAAATTGGAATCGAAGATTTTGCTAAAGTCGAAATGCGCGTCGGCCTCGTGAAGGCCGCCGAGCGCTTGGCGGGTGCCGATAAGTTGCTGCAACTGCAGGTCGATATCGGCGACGAAGTCCGCCAGATCGTTGCCGGATTGGCGCTGGCTTATAAGCCCGAAGACCTAGTGGGGCGCAAAGTCGTGGTGGTGACGAATTTGCAGCCGCGAAAACTGCGCGGCGTCGAATCAAACGGTATGATCGTCGCAGCTTCGCTCCCGGATGGAGCACCTGTGCTTGCGGGCTTTCTGGAAGAAGTACCCGTTGGGGCGAGATTGAAGTAGGACAGGCTTCAGCCTGTCTTCTTTCGTGTCAGTGAAGCGACCAATGAGCGCGCCATCCCAAGAATCAAACCCAGACAGGCTGAAGCCTGTCCTACTGTGAAAATGAACCTGACCGACTCACACGCGCACGTGGACGTCTCCGACTTTGACGCGGACCGTGACCTCATGCTCGATCGAGCGCGGGCAGCGGGTGTAGATACAATCCTGGCGATTGGCAACGGCCCTGAGCTGGAAAAGCTTGGCGCGGCGATTCCGTATGCCGAAGCGCATGATTGGATTTACGCGGCGGCAGGGATTCACCCGCACGAGGCGAAGCAGGCAACGGCCGCGCATTATGCCGAATTGGAACGGATCGCGCAGAATCAACGTCTTATTGCCTGGGGAGAGATCGGGCTCGACTACCATTACGACCACTCGCCGCGAGACGTGCAAGCAAACGTCTTCCGTCATCAGCTTGGGCAGGCGCGCATTGCAAAGAAGCCGATCATCATTCATTGCCGCGAGGCTTGGCCCGATTGCCTGAATATCCTGGAGGAAGGCTGGCGCAGTTCCGGCCTGGGCGGTATATTCCATTGCTTCATGGGCACTTTGGACGAAGCGCAGCGCGGCATGGACATGGGCTTTATGATTTCGTTTGCAGGAAATGTGACATATCCGAAGGCGCAAAATCTGCGTGATGTGGCGAAGGAAATTCCGCTCGACCGTTTGCTCGTGGAAACCGATTCACCCTTCCTTGCCCCCCAATCTCACCGGGGCAGAAGAAACGAGCCGGCCTACGTCGCGGAAGTAGCGCAGACCATCGGGAATGTGAGAAACTTGCCAGCGGGGCAAATAGCCGAAATCACGTCTGCTAACTTTCGGCGGTTCTTTGGTCTGAGCGAATCCGGAAATAGGAATAAGGCAGTCCCTGGAGGGGCGTCATCTCACTTCTGACGGCGAAGGAAATTTTCGATCTTGTGCGCGACGACCTTGTGAAGGTCGAAGCGGAGCTTGCGCTCCAGAATGGTTCGGCGATTGAACCAGTGGCGGAAATTTCGCGCTACTTGCTGGAGGGCGGCGGCAAGCGCCTCCGGCCAGCACTGTTGCTGCTTTCGGCCGGATATGCCGGGTACCGCGGTGAGAGCGCAATTCGCCTGGGTGCAGTGGTCGAGCTGATCCATAGCGCCACACTAATTCATGATGACGTTATCGATGGCGCGAATACGCGCCGGGGCCGGCCCTCCGCAAATTCCCGTTGGGGGAATCACCGCAGTGTTCTGGCAGGGGACTGGCTCTACATGCAATCCTTCCAGATGGCCCTCACGGAGCGAAATTTCAAGATTCTCGACGTTCTGATCGAACTGACGCAGAACATGGTCGAAGGCGAGCTCGTGCAGCTGGCCAAGCTCGGTCGAATGGATTTGACCGAGCAGGATGCCGTGGAACTGGCTGCGCGCAAGACGGCGTGCCTGTTTGCCGGGTGCGCCCGGTTGGGCGCGGTCTTGGGCAACCTGAGCGACGCAGGCGAGCAGGCTATGGCCGACTACGGGCATTACATGGGCCTGGCGTTCCAGTTGGTCGACGATGTCCTGGATTTCACTGCCTCCCCCGAAAAGCTGGGCAAACCCGTCCTGAGCGATTTAAAGGAAGGCAAGGTTACCCTGCCGTTGATCTACGCGCTGGAAACCGATGGCGATACAGGGAAGCGTCTTGTGCGAACAGTCCTTGAGGAAAAAGGGTTTGATAGCGTTCGACCCGAAGAGATTACTGATCTGGTTCACAAATCGGGCGCGCTCGATCGCACGCGTGCGGCGGCCTTGGACTTCGCATCTCGAGCTAAAGCCTGCCTGAACGGGAACGCTGCATCCGATTATGGACGCGCGCTAAGGACCGTTCCGGATTTCATTCTCGACCGCGACAACTGACAACCGGCTTTCGCTGCCGATTTTCTCATGCTGCCGTTCAAGCTTATTTATCACCCTCAATACGATCTGGATTTGGGCACGCACGTTTTCCCCTCCCAAAAATTCAGGCTCATTCACGAAGCGCTGCTCGCCGAAGGAATCGCCGAGGCCAGCGATTTTCTAAAGCCGGAGCCCGCGCCGAACGAAGACATCTTGCGTGTCCACACGCAAGCCTATGTGAATAAGCTGCTCACGGATTCGCTCACTCTGAGCGAGCGGATGAAACTGGAAATCCCGCTGACGGAATTAACACGGAATGGGTTTTGGCTTGCGGCCGGCGGATCAACCCTGGCCGGGCACAAGGCTCTCGAAGACGGATTTGCCGCCAACCTCAGCGGGGGATTCCACCACGCGTATCCGGGGCACGGCGAGGGTTTTTGCATGATCCATGATGTGGCCGTCGCCATCCGGTCGCTGCAGGCGGCAGGAAAGATACGAACGGCGATGACCGTGGATACGGACGTCCATCACGGAAACGGCACGGCGGCGATTTTCATGGAGGATCCCACGGTTTTTACGCTCTCCATCCACCAACAAAATAATTATCCGGAGCCGAAGCCTCCTTCGGACGAAGACATTGGGCTGGCGGACGGGACGCGCGACCACGAATATCTGGATGCGCTGGAGGAAGGCCTTCTGCATTCGTTCAAGAAGATGACGCCGGATTTGATTTTTTACGTAGGCGGCGCGGACCCGTATCGTGAAGATCAGCTTGGCGGATTGGCGCTCACGCTCGAAGGATTGCAGCAACGCGACAAGCTGGTGTTCGAGCATGCGCGGCGGCGCGGAATTCCTGTCGCGTCAACGCTGGCTGGCGGATATGCGCGACGCGTGGCGGATACTGTGCAAATACACGTGAATACAATCGTTGCGGCGCGTGATGTTTTGATAGGGCAGATTCCCGCTGGCAGTTGATACACATTTCAATTAGGTGGTTTGCTTTTAGTGGCGCGGGCTTCAGCCTGCGGGGGGTTAGGCCTTGCAAGCACCAACCCCCGCAGGGTGAAGCCCGCGCCACTTAACTTAAGGGGTTGGTGCTGCGGAAGCTTTGGTGATGGCAGCAATGGCTAAATCCGTAAAACCATCCGGGGCGAAGCCCTGCGTGCGATAGGCGTTTTTCCCGGATTTATCGAGCACCACGACTGTGGGAATGGATTCGACGTGGAACGCCTGATTGACCCCATCTGCAAACACCGCAGTGCCGCCAATTTTTTGCTGTTGCAAAAAGGGAGCGACTAAAGATTCATCCTCGTCAGCATTCACAGCAAGAAAAACCACATCATCGCGGCCCGCAAATTTTGCGCGCACATCGGCCAGCATCCTTTCCATTAAATTGCAATACACGCACCAGGTAGTCCAGAAATTGAGGACGACAACTTTTCCGTGCGAATCGGAAAGTTTTACGGGGCCGCTTCCGTCAACGTGTCGCAGGCTGAATTGCAATGGATCGCTCACGTCTTTGTTGTAAATGGGAGCGTCAGCCTTGTCCGCTTTGAGTGCATCGCGGCTGCGATCATAGGCCGACAGCAGAATGTCGCCCAGGCCCGTGGCGGACGGATGGGTGTAGTGCCAGAGATTTCCCATCCGCAGCCGGAGCATTTCGCGATCCATGGCCGGGCCGGACGCGTCAGCTTGCTCCAGACTGGCCAGCATGAATGCCGTGGCGTATTCGCGGATGGCTTCGTCCGGGTGTTTATCTTCTTCCGCGATTTCACCCAGCGTTAATGCGGCTTCGGCGTTTGGCAGCATGCGGAATCCCGTGGTGAGATCTTTCACCGCGTCATCATTTTTGTGCAAGTTGTGTTGCACGCGGCCCCTCAATACATACAAGTCCACCAGAAATTTATTGCGGCCGGATTGCCAATCTTCCAGCGTCATTTGCTGCGGACGCGAATCCGGATCGGCTTTGGAAACGCGGTCGATCAGGCGCGTGTCGTAGTCGATGGCTTTAATCTGGTTCGCGTCGCCGGGCATTTTTTCCAGCAGCGTTACGGCGAGGTATACGGTCTGGCTGTCTTCCGGCTGAATGGCGATTACCTTTTCCGCGTAGTCGAGCGCAGCCTGTGGGTTGTGCAAACTCATTTCCGATTCGGAAAGCGCACGATAGATCGCCCCGCGGCGCGGAGAATCCGGATAGCGCGAAAGATACGATTCCAAATTTTTGACGAGGGCCGCGGGGTCGTTTCCAGCCTGACGCACAAGAATTTGCAACTCTGCGTCCTGATCTGGTGGGGAGTCCTGCGGCTCCGCAGGGGCGCTGTCAGCTTTTGGTTTCGGCGCGGACGGCGAGGCTGGCGACGATTTTTTCGCCGGAGCTTTTGCCGGGGGCGCGCTGGACGGGGATTGCTGCGCGCGCGCCATGCTCACGAAGCTAAAAGCGAGTAAACAAAGCAGCAAGCGAGTTGGGTATCGCATAGGCGGGGATTGTAACGCGAATTTGAAAGCTTGCACGGAAAAACGCATTTGCCTTTTGTAGCGCCCGCCTTCAGGCGGGCATTCTGAGGTGAGCCGCAATGCTCACCTGAAGGCGAGCGCTACAAACAGCTTAAAACCTGCGTCAACTGCGATCTCTGATTTTAAGGGATGGGCGCTATGTCGGCTTATTTGAAATCGAGAAGCACGTCCACGACATGGCGGTTTGTGTCCGGGCGAAGCAGATGGCCGAATTCGTTGTAGTGGACTGGCAGATCGCCAAAAATTTCGCGGCTGGGCTTTGCAAAAATTGTCATGTGCGATTCGTAATAATTGTTGTCAAAAATCTGTCCGGACGCGATCTGCCACGCCTGGCGCAATCTTTTTTCCGCATCTAACGATAGTCCTGTAATGATCATCTGGCCCATGCGATATTGCGAGCCTTCTGTAAAGCTCACGCGATAAAATACCTGATGTGCGGAGTCATCCAGCTGCGGTTCCACATCCAGTTTCAGGTCCAGATAGCCGCGGCTCATATATTCAAATTTAATATTCCGCCAGATGTTTTCAATTTTTATGCCGTCTGCCGCGTCCCCGGGCTTCAGGTTCACCATGCTGTCTAAAGAGGACGAAAGTTGAGCCATATTGCCTTGCCACGAAACGCCTTTCCACGTGTAGGCCGCGCCCTGGTGCACCGGCAAGGTGATGTCCACCGCGCTTACTTTGGGATCGTTCATATCTGGAACCAGTTGCGTTTGCGGAGGGCCGATTTGCGCGCGAAGAAAACCCTTGGAGAAATAAAGTGGGCGCACCTGCTCATTCTCGAAAAGTTCCAGGGCAAAAAGGGAATAGGGCTGTCCTTTGACATCAGAGATGCGATCCCTCAGGCGCTCGGAGCCTGCGGCAATTGGATCGTCAATCTTCAGCGATTGAACGCGCAACGGAACGCCCTCCAACTGAAACTGCATTTCCATGCCGTCGCCCACGGGCAATGCGACAAGCTGGTGCGCCACGCTTCCATTTATTTTTTTTGAGGCGAGAAGGTTTTCGATGACAGCCGTCATTTGGTCGATCATCGTGCCGCTGTCGGGAGCCTCGCCCGTAAACATGCCGACCTGGCTACGGATGGCATCGCCGATTTCCGCGCTCGTGAACCACGGAAAATTGTCGAAGGATATTGGATAAACGGGGGCTTCCGTGACCTGAAACTCCAGATCGATCGCGGCGCCCTTCGATGTGAAGCGGAAATTTACCGCCGAGAATATTCCAAGCGCGGCAAGCGTGTTCGTAGCCTCCTGGATCTGCGCAGCCGTGACAATGTCGCCTTTTTTCAATCCACTCGTGGAGATGACTTGATCCTGCGGAAATTTCTGCAGGCCCGTGACTTTGATCGAATTGATTGTGGAGCTGGGCGCCGGACTGGCAGGCGGCGCTTGCGCGCGCACCACAACCGCCGCAATGAAAAAGACATGAATGGCAAGGCACGCAAGAAGGTAGCGTTTCACAGTTGCCATATCTTACGCGATTCGAGACGCTGGATAGAAATAGAAAGTGGCATTGGCTTCAGTCTGTGGGGTTGATTCTGAGGGTTTGACTTTGTCCTGTAGCCCGCCTCTGAAGAGGCGGGCTACAAGGGCACTAAACCCCACAGGCTGAAGCCTATGCCACGTAAATCTACTCGACGGTAACAGATTTTGCCAGGTTGCGCGGCTGGTCCACGTCGCAGCCGCGACGCACGGCGATGTGGTAGGCGAGCAATTGCAAGGGAATAACTTCGAGCAATGGCGCGAGCATTTCGATCGTGGGCGGCACGACGATGACGTGATCGGAGGCTTCGCGCGCCAGCTGATCGCCTTCGCGTACACGACAGAAATGACGATGCCGTCGCGCGCTTTTACTTCCTTGATGTTGGAGACGCTCTTTTCGTAGCGCGTCATGGATTCCGGATCGTTTTCATCGCGCGTGGCCAGCATCACGACGGGAAGATTTTCATCGATCAGCGCGTTGGGGCCGTGCTTCATTTCGCCGGCCGGATATCCCTCGGCGTGAATGTAGGAAATTTCCTTCAGCTTCAGCGCGCCTTCGAGGGCGATGGGGAAGTGAATACCGCGTCCGAGGTACAGAAAATTGGTGTGGCGGAAGAACTGCCGCGCCAGGCCTTCGTAAATTCCCGTTTCATCGCCTTGCAGCACCGTTTCCATTTTGTGCGGAATGCGCATGAATTCCTGCAGCAGGAGTTTTTCGCACATCTTCAGTGAGCGTGCCGCGCACCTGGCCCAGATACATGGCCGTCAGCATCAGCGCCGTCAATTGCCCGGTAAACGCTTTTGTGGAGGCCACGCCGATTTCCGGTCCGGCGTGAGTCAGAATCGTTCCCGCAGCTTCGCGCGTGATCATCGAGCCGAAGACGTTGCAAATCGCCAGTGTTTTCGAGCCTTTTTGCTTGGCTTCGCGCTGCGCAGCGAGAGTGTCCGCGGTTTCGCCGGACTGGCTGATGCAGATCGTGAGCGTCTTGGAATCGACGATCGGATCGCGGTAGCGGAATTCGCTGCCGTAATCGACTTCGACGGGAATTTTCGCGAGCTGCTCGATCATGAACTTGCCGGTCTGCCCGGCATGCCAGCTCGTGCCGCAGGCGACGATCTTGACGTTCGTGAATTCGCGGAATTCGCTTTCCGGAAATGTCCATCTTGTCGAGAAAGACTTTGGCGGAATCGAGCGCGACGCTGGCGAGCAGTGTGTCGCGGACGGCGCGCGGCTGCTCAAAGATTTCCTTCTGCATGAAATGCTTGAAGCCGCCCTTTTCCGCCATGATCGGGTCCCAGGAGATGTGCTGCACGGCGCGCTCGATCGTGTTGCCGTCCAGGTCCATGACGCGCACGCCCTGCGGAGTGAGCACGGCGATGTCGCCGTCGGCCAGAAAAAACATGTCGCGCGTGTGCGCGAGAATCGCGGGAATATCGCTGGCGACGAAAATATTCGCCCTGTCCCAGGCCGATCACCGAAGGCGGACCAGTGCGCGCGGCGACGATTTTGTTCGGATCCGAGGCGGACAGAATGGCGATGGAATAAACGCCGGTGAGTTGCTTCACGGTCTTGCGCACGGCGTCCTCGAGCGGACCGCCATCCTTCATGTAGCTTTTCCACCAGGTGGGCAATAATTTCAGTATCGGTTTCGGTAACGAACTTGTGGCCTTCTTTTTCGAGCTGGCGCTTCAGATCGACATAATTTTCGACGATCCCGTTGTGGACGACGACGATCTTGCCCGGTGCAGTCGCGATGCGGATGCGCGTTTTCTTCCGTCGGACGGCCATGCGTGGCCCAGCGCGTGTGCCCGATGCCGTAAGAGCCATCGATGGGCGACTGGCGAATCACTTCTTCCAGATTGTGCAGCTTTCCGGGAGCGCGGCGGATCTGTACTTTGCCGTCCGTGTCGACCACGGCGATGCCGGCGGAGTCATAGCCTCGATATTCCAGGCGCCGAAGCCCATCCAGAATCAGGGGAACAACTTTTTTAGAGCCGATGTATCCGACAATTCCACACACAGATGTCATCTCCGCACGTTTGAGCTGGGCAACAGACGAAGAGCCCGCATAAAAAAGAGTAGCACAAGAGAATTGAGTATTTACGTAAGTGAAGGCATGTGTTTCCTGAAGTGAACAACCTGTAGTTTTTTGGCGATATGAACTGGTTCGTGCGAATAAAGCGGTTATTCCACGATTTCGTAGCGAAATTCCTCGATCACCGGATTGGTCAGGATTTCGCGGGCCATTCGCTCGACCTGTTTTTCGGCGGCATCGCGGGTCACGCCGCTTCAAATCCAGCACGAAAAACTTGCCCTGGCGGACATCGCTGAACCTCGCTAAACCCTAGAGAAGAAAGGGCATGCTGGATAGCTTGCCCCTGCGGATCGAGCACGGTGCGTTTCGGCATTACCCAGACGTGTGCTTTCATGCCCGGAATTATACCAAGCCAAGGCCGCAACGCCGGAGTGAAATTTATCGAGCATGGTTTTCTTCTCATCTGGCGGGAGAAAGGAGTGGTCGAAGCTGGCCTCGGCAAGTTGGACAATTTCGCTGGGAGTGAGTCCCATGTTTTGCGCGTGCAAATATTCGTCCGTTACACGTGGTTTCAAACATGGCTGGATCGTCGCTCGATAGCGTCACGGGAAGCCCTCGCCGTATAAAAAGCGGAAGCGGGTGTTGGTTGTATCCGGCAGTCGATTGATTGAGTTGCCGGGCCAGTGCGCCGGTGCGCAGATTGCTAGTGGGGCAGACATCGAGCGGAATGTTTCTCGCGCCGATGAAATCCATCGTGCGTTCGTCGCGCATGATCGAAATGCCGTGGTCGATGCGATCAACGCCCAGCAGTTCCACGGATTCGCGGACAATTTCCGGCCCACCAATTTCTCCGGCGTGAATCAGCCGGTGCATGCCTTGGCTGCCAACGTAATCGTATACGGGTTTCAGATCTTGGGTCGGAAGGCCAAGTTCATCTCCGCCGATTCCATAGGCGACGATGTCCGGCGAACGCAATTCAGTGGCGATTCGCGCGACTTCCATAGCTGCGGCCGCGCCCCACTGGCGCACCGCATCGAAAATGTATTTCAATTTTACGCCGGGAATTTTCGCGGCTGCATCGCGCAGCGCGGCAAAATTCTCCGCGGGATCCTGGTTGCGCCGAAACATCACGCCGATGGACAGAGTGACTTCCGCGTACAAAACATTTTGCCGCTGCATGGATTCGGCATAACGCTGCGCAATCAGTGCGTAATCCTCAGGCGTGCGCAGGAACGAAGTGATCCAGATAAAATTTTGAATAAATTGATCGAAATCGCCCGGAGCGTAGCGCGGCGCGGTTTCTTCCGGCGTGAGAGTGACGCCATGCCGCGCAGCCAGTTCGACCAGAGTTGCAGGCTCGATCGAGCCTTCCAGGTGGATGTGCAGCTCCGCCTTGGGGATGGAGGTCAGAACGTTTTCAGAAATGAGTGTGGTCATTATCTCTGGACTCCCGGCCAATTACGCAAAGTATTACTGTTTCGATGACTAGAAAAGTAGAACACAAGACGGATTGTCCGCCAAACAAAGAATCAAATCTGATCGCGAATTGTAAATGCGAATACAGATTAAAACTGAATTCTCCGAAACGTAACTCAGGTTTTGTAGCGCCGGCGTCTCGCCGGCAGTTTTGCGCTACGATGCCAATGCAAAAACTGCCGGCGAGACGCCGGCGCTACAAAACCCATCTCCAAACGTTCGCAATCCCCGCTATATCACAATTCATAACTTGAGCTTGCGCTGCGAGTGTGCTCGGCTATGATGGCCTTTCATTGCTTTTATGCGTGATACGAACGGCGGCTCATTATTTTAGAGACAGAATCCAATTCCATGGCGAAACGTCTCGCCGGACACGGCCGGCTGATCACCACATTGGGCGTGGGTTTCGGAATTGCCGTGGCCATCGGCAACACTATCGGCGCGGGAATTGTGCGCACGCCGGGCGTAATCGCGAATCTGCTGCCCTCGACGTGGCTGTACTTCGCCGCCTGGGCTGTTGGCGGCATTTACATGTCGTTGGGTGCTTTGCAATTTGCGGAACTGGGAGCGCTCTTGCCCCAGAGCGGCGGGCAATATAATTTTTCGCGGGCCGCGCTAGGTGACTATGCCGGATTCATTGTCGGTTGGAGCGATTGGATTTCGACGGCGGGAAGTTTTGCGGCCGTCTCGATTGTATTCGCGGAATATGCCGGCGATCTGGTGCCGTTCGCGCATGGGCACATACGCCCGATTGCAGCGGGAGTGATTTTGCTGTTCGCGCTGCTGCAATGGAAAAGCATGAAAGTCGGCAGCGGGGTGCAAAATTTCACCACCATCCTGAAAGCAGTGCTGTTTCTGGCGGTGGTTGCCGTCTGTTTTTTTCACGTGGCAACGCCCGTGACGGCCGTGGCTTCGCGTGCAGCAGTGCCCGTGGGTTGGCCGCTGTTTGTTTCGTTCATTGTGGCGCTGCAGGCGGTGATCTACACGTATGACGGTTGGTATGGAGTCGTGTATTTTGCCGGGGAAGTGCACAATCCGGGGAAGGAAATTCCGCGCGCGATTTTTGGCACAGTGATTTCCGTGCTGGCGATTTATTTTCTGGTGAACGCGGCCATCGTGCATCTCGTGTCCGTGCGCGAATTTGCGGGCAGCGATTTTGCGATGGGCATTGCCGCGCGCCGCGTGCTGGGCGCGGCAGGCAATAATTTTATTCGCGTGGTGGTGGTTGTCGGCCTCTTGAGCAGCGTGAATGCCATGGAAATGGCGACTTCCCGCGCGCTGTACGCCATGAGCCGTGACGGCCTTTTCTTTCCGCTCTTCGCGCGCGTAAACGCCGGCGGCATTCCCGCGCCCTCTTTGTGGCTTTCCACCGCCGTCGGCCTGTGCTTCGCGATGTTCAGCTTTGAGCGCGTCGCCGCAATTCTCGCCTCTTTCTTCGTCGCCGATTACGCGCTCACCTTCGTCTCGCTCTTCGTCCTGCGCAAACGCATGCCCAACGCCGAGCGCCCCCACCGCGCCTGGGGCTATCCATGGACCACCTCGATCGCGCTAATCGCCTCGGTCGTTTTTCTAATCGGCGCACTCGCCTCTGATCGCGAAAATACGCCGCTAACTTTTCTAGTCCTGGCCGCAAGCTATCCCGTCTATCGCGCGCTCAAGTGGGCAGCGCAGCGTAGCGCTGCTGGAACGCCGATCGAGTAGTCAAATACTTCTCTCAGAGGTCTACGCATCCCGCGGTGATAGCCTCAAAAGTTTCCTGAAGCATTTCCGAAACAGGCGTGTTGAGGCTCACACAGGAATGCTAAAACTCTTTCGATTTCGCTAAGATTTCAAAATGCTGGCGTGTCCCGCTTACATCGTGGATTAGGGACATCAAACGCAGAGCTTGTTTTCGCGAGGTTTCAGCGTCTCGACGGAGGGCGCCCGCGATCTTTTCCAGCTTGACCTGCTTTTTATCTGAAGATGCTTCAACTCCAAGTCCCATATCCCGTAGTTCAGTGATTGCAGCCTGGCGGTCAATCTCGTTGACGGGTTCCGCGTCGACCAGCCGAATGATCAGGTATTCGATGCCCAGTCCACGAAACGCGGCTTCGAGATGAGTGACGACGGGCGCGATTTTCTCATCTTCAATATCGCGAGGGATAACCGCCTTAATTCCTTCCCAGTTATTTCCAATTCGCTCGCCGTCCAAGATCAACTGCGATCCGTCGCGGATGTATTCGATAGAAAGAGCTTCTCGAAAAGCAGGTCGAACTCGAACGATGAAATCATCTCCGCGGTATTCTGATATCGACGGCAATGGGTTCAACCCTTCTTCATCGCATAAAGCTTTAACTGCGGGCGATTATAAAACAAATAACAAGAAGGGTTCTGGCTCATTTGTTTGGAATGCGAGATGTCCTATATTGCGAATACGTGCAGCGGCCACGACGTCTGAGCTGACACAATTAGTTCACTTCGCGGATGGCTTTGGCGTCGCACGCCGGTTCGCAGGCGGCGCAATCCGTGCAGTCTTCGCCGACGGTGTAGCTGCCATCGCCATTTTTTACGATGATATCGATTGGACATGCTTTTACGCAGTCGCCTACCTTCAAACATTTTGCCTGATCGATCGCGAACATGATTCCTCCCAGAATGAGCCGGATTCCTGATCTTCGCTTTGGCTATATATCAATTAGTCTAAGTTTAGGGATTGCGGATGGATGTGACAGGGGGTACCGATGCGTGTGACGCGAATCACAAATTTCAAATCTCAAATCGAGAATCGCACATTAAAAATCTCTAATTTCAAATTAAGAACCGCGAACTTCCAAACACAAGCCGAGAATCACAATTCGCAAATGGCGTATCGCTGATTCAATAAGAACCTACTACGCCCAGCTGAGATTCGCGTACTGCTCGACAAGTTTCTTCGTGCCGTGATCAGCGAAGCGGACTGTGAATTTGCGCTCGGGCTCATCGCCTTCAACGGCGACAATGGTGCCGGTGCCATAGGTGGCGTGGCGCACGCGCTGGCCGATGAGCGGATTTGACCCTGCGTTTGCGCCGCGTGGCGAAACGCTCGAGGAACGCGGGCGGCTGGCAACCGCGCTTGACGAACGCGATGGAGAGTCGATGCGCTTGACGCGGCGCGAAAATTCTTCCTGGCTAAACGAGTATTCGGGATCGGGCTCGTAGCGGCGCGTCTCGCCGGCTTCGGCGAGCGAACCGGCGGCGGTGTCGATCAGCTCTACGGGAATTTCCTGCAGGAAGCGCGACGGCATTGAGCCGGAGAGGCGCTCGGAGCCGTACATGCGGCGGTACACGGCGCGCGTCAGCGTAAGCGTCGTCTTGGCGCGTGTCATCCCGACGTAACACAGGCGGCGCTCTTCTTCGAGCTCATCATCGTCATTTTGCGAACGGCTATGCGGAAAAATGCCTTCCTCCATGCCGGTTAGGAAAACGTGCTCGAATTCGAGGCCCTTGGCGCTGTGCAGCGTCATCAGCGTAATCAGTGCGTCCTCATCAAAATTGTCGGCGTCGCTGACGAGTGCGGCGTGGTCAAGAAAATCGGTGAGCGTTTCGCCGCGTTCGGC
Organism: uncultured Acidobacteriota bacterium; assembly: GCA_963786215.1. Lineage (GTDB taxonomy): Bacteria > Acidobacteriota > Terriglobia > Acidiferrales > UBA7541 > Palsa-360. The sequence continues at coordinate 845,626 of CAWAYK010000012.1, read as the reverse complement.
GCCCTCGGCCATGGCGTTCACGAGTTCGCGCAGGTTGTCGGCGCGCGCCGTGTCCTCCACGTTGTCACGCTGCAGGAGCATGTCGAGATAGCCACTGCGCGTCAGAATCGATTGCAGGAAATCGGCGGGCGTGCTGGTCGATGCTTCTTTTTGAAGTTCTTCAATCAACGTGCGGAAATCGCGCAACGGCGCGAGAGCGCGGCCCGAGAACGAAGGATCGAGCGCCTTGCCAATGGCCGCCCACAGCGAAATATCCTGTTCGCGCGCAAGCGCGGAAAGGGAATCGATGGACGTTTTTCCAATGCCGCGAGGCGGAGTATTGATCACGCGCAGCAGCGCGATATCGTCGTCCGGAAAAAGCGCGAGGCGCGCATAGGCCAGAGCATCCTTCACTTCGGCGCGCTGGTAGAATGAAAATCCGCCAAGCATGCGGTAGCGCATGCCGCGCGAACGGAGCGCCTCTTCAAACGAGCGCGATTGCGCGTTGGTGCGGTAGAGAATTGCGATGTGAACAGCAGGGTCGTCGCCATGAAGCATGCGGATGCGATCCGCCACGTACTCGGCCTCGGCTTTCGAGTCACGGCCCTCAAAAAACGCCAGATTCCTTCCGGCGGAACGCGTGGCCTTCAGGGTTTTTCCAAGACGCCGGCGATTGTTGGAAACAACGCCCGCTGCGGCATCCAGAATCACCTGCGTCGAGCGGTAATTTTCCTCGAGGCGCACAACGCGCGCCCCGGGATAGTCCTCTTCAAAGCGGAGAATGTTGCCGATATCCGCGCCGCGCCAGCGATAGATGGACTGATCTTCGTCGCCGACGACGCACAAATTATTTTTTTCATTCACGAGCAGCTTTAATAAATCATACTGAACGCGGTTGGTGTCCTGATATTCGTCCACGTGAATATAGCGGAAGCGCGACTGCCATGCGCCGCGCGCTTCGGGAAATTCACGCAGCACTTGCACGGCGCGCAGAAGCAGATCGTCAAAATCGAGCGCGCCAGCCTTACGCAAAATGTTTTCATACTCGCCATACACTTTTGCAGCGGTGATTCCGAGAGGATCGCCGCGCCGGGCGGCTTCGGCGGAAACCTGTGCCGGTGTTTGCGCGTGATTTTTTGCGGAACTGATGCGCTCAAGCAGGCCGCGAATTTTTTCGCCGGGATCCTTGATGTTCAGGTGATCGAGCGAAAGTTTTACGGCTGCGACCTGATCGTCAGCGTCAAAAATTTTGAAATCGCGAGGAAGTCCGAGCCGCTTTGCTTCGCGGCGCAGCAGCCACGCGGAGAAAGCATGAAAAGTGCCGATCCACGGATCGTCAAATGCTTTTCCCTGCCGGATCAGCAAATCGCGCACTCGTTCTTTCATCTGCGCGGCGGCCTTGTTAGTGAACGTCACGGCCAGAATGGAACTGCCGAAAACGTTTTGTTCGATAAGATTCGCGATTCGGTAGGTAATGGCGCGCGTTTTTCCAGTGCCCGCGCCTGCGAGAATCAGCACAGGGCCTTCTATAGTGGTGGCGGCCTCGCGCTGGCCGGAATTCAATTCGTCTAAGAGTGTCATTTTATTTTTGGGGGAGTTGGCCCGTTTGGGAGTCAACATTCTATCCGACGCGCAAGCGTTCGGCAAATCAGCGCGTCACGAACAAATTATCTTTGAGGCGAATCAGCCAGATCAATCTCAAAAAAGAAAAGGGCTTTCTTATCGGTCATGAAGGCGAGGTCGGGAATGTAGAGGTGCGAGTTGTGAATCGCGTCGAATTGGTGGTTCAAATCGAAAAAAAGAAAGCCGTGAGTGGTGGCGTGCGGGGGAAGAACATCCGTCCCCAGCGATACCGCGTGTAGTGCCGTAGTCATCTGCACCCAATCCTTGCTGTGTCCCGAGCCGGATCCTGTGCCGGGGAAAGGAAATGGGCGGTGTTCGCGAATATTCGATTCGGCTTTCAGGAGCGTGCGATCGGCTACCTCTTCCGGAGAAAGAGGGCCCAATCGTTGGCGATCATGGTCGGGCTGCGAAATGATCAACTCGATGGTGTTGCCGTTAAGCCGAATCGGCGCGTCATTGTCATTCTTGAAATAAACGTCGATGGCAATAATTCCGGCATTGTAGAAAGAATCCTTGCCGAAAGTTTCCTTTTTGTAGCGGTCGGCCCTGAGATACGGGTCTGCAATGATCGCAAGATCCTGATGTGCGTCGCGCGTGCGCAGCGTCAACGGGTCGGACGGCGCGCTTTGAGCCCAAGCGCCAACAGGAAGAAGCATCACGAATATTAGGATTCCCCGGAGCATGGTCTGGCTGGCTATGATGCGCCTTTCCCTGAATAGGTTCGCTTAGGGTTTACGTAGTGCCCGCCCGATTTCCGGGCGGGCACTCTTTGGGTGTCTGAACAGCAAATGTGCGCCATCTTGCTCCACAATTGGTATGCCAACGCCGACAGACCGCCTATAATAGCCGTTTTGTAAGATAGACAGTTGAATTTCCGCAATCGTTGCGGACAGGAGACGGCTCGCCGGGAGCCTTATTTGATGTATGCAATTTATAGTCTGTTGACTGCCGCGGGAATGCTCCTGCTCTCTCCGTATTTCCTTCTGCGCGGTTTGGTCCAAAAAAAATATCTGAGCAATCTTCCTGAGAGGTTTGGTCGCAAATTTCCGCCGGAATTGGTTGTAGCAAGCACGCCGGATTCAAAAGAAAAATCGATCTGGATTCATGCAGTGTCGGTCGGCGAAGTTCTGGCCGTTCTTCCCTTGGCGCAGCTGCTCAAAAAAAAATACCCGCAACGCCGCCTTGTCGTTTCGACAACCACACTCACAGGGCAGAAATTGGCGCAGGAAAGAATGCAGTTCGCTGACGCAATTTTCTTTTTCCCTTTGGACTGGCGCGGCCCTGTGCGGCGAGCGATTGCGGCGGCCAATCCAGCCGCAGTAATTATTGTGGAAACGGAGATATGGCCGAACTTTATGCGTGAGTGCCGGCGCAGCAATGTGCCGGTTGCGTTTGTGAATGGACGGTTGTCGGAGCGTTCGTTTCGCGGATTTAAGCGCGCGCTTTCGTATTCCGCGGGAATGCTTGCCGGATTTTTGAAACAAGTGCTGGGCGATGCGGCGTTTTATCTGATGCAGAGCGGCGATGACGCCGCACGCATGATTGCGTTGGGCGCGCCCTCTGACCGTGTCATGGTAACTGGAAACTTGAAATACGATCTCGCGGAGCCGGACGCGAGCCCGCTGTCCGCATGGCTCGAGGCCGAAGTGGCTCGCACCGATCGCCGTCCGGTGATCGTGGCTGGAAGCGTACTGGCCAACGAAGAGGCGCGTGTCCTGGAGGCATTTGCGAAAGTCGAAGGGGAATTTCCTCGAGCTCTCTTGATCCTCGCGCCGCGAAAGCCTGAGCAATTCGATCATGCGGCGGTTATCGTCACGGACTCGGGTCATAAATTGTTACGTCGCCGCGATCTCACGCTGAATGGCGCTGGAAGTTCCGCGCTGACTGAATCGGGCAATGTGATGCTGCTCGATAGCATCGGCGAACTAGCCGGATTGTATCGCCTGGCCGACGTCGTGTTTGTCGGGGGATCGCTCGTGCCAAGTGGTGGACACAATATTCTTGAGCCCGCGGCATTCGGCAAAGTTCCAATCTACGGGCCGTCGATGGAAAACTTCCGCGAAATGGCCGGAAAATTTCTTGCAGCAGGTGCGGCAATCCAGGTGAATAATCCGGTAGAACTCGGCGCCGCCTGGCGAAGTCTTCTGAAGGATGCGAAGAGCGCGAAGCGGATGGGCACGTCCGCGCGCAACCTGGTGGACCAGAATCGCGGCGCCACCGATCGTGTGCTGGAGCAATTGGAATGTGTGCTGGGATCTGCGCGGAGCGAAATGTGAAGCGCTCTTCCTCGTGGCTCCTCCTTTTATACCCGCTGTCTCTTGTTTATTCCGCCGTTGTGCGATCGAAAGCCTGGTGCTACAACCACGGCATATTTCATGCGCGCAAGCTGCCGGGAATCGTAATCAGCGTCGGAAATCTTGCGGTCGGCGGCACGGGAAAAACGCCGATGGTGCTGGCGATTGCCGAGCGCCTCGCGGATGAAGGAAAGCACGCAGCGATCTTGACGCGCGGGTACCGCGGCACAAACGCCGCGGGCGAAAGCGGCGTTCCGCAGAGCGACGAGGTTGCCCTGCTGCGCGAGCGGCTTGCGGGGAAAGTCCAGCTGGGCGTGGGGGCGGACCGTTACAAAAATGGATTGGTCCTGTCGGGGCACGGAGTCGATTGGTTTGTGCTCGACGACGGATTTCAGCATAGAAAGCTCGCGCGGAATGTTGACGTCGTGCTCGTGGACGCGATGGACCCGTTTGGCGGGAAAATGGTATTGCCCGTGGGCCGCTTGCGCGAACCGCTTTCCGCAGTGAAGAGGACTGATATTGTCGTGATTACGCGAAGTGTACAAACGCCTGCGCCCGCCCTTGAAACAATGCTTCGCCGACATACGGACAGCCCGATTTTTTATACTTCCACGAGGCTGGAAAGCGTCTCGCGCATTCCGAGGATGAATGTTTCATTGCCGGAGCAGGATTGGCGCAAGGCACGATTCCTGGCGTTCTGCGGTATCGGAAATCCAGACGCATTTTTTTCTGATTTGCGCGCCTGGGGTTTGCAGGCGGTGCAGGAGCGCAGTTTTGCGGACCATCATTTCTACACTCCGCGCGAAGCGGCAGAGCTGGAGCAGGCTGCGATGAGCTGCGGCGCCGACGCGCTGTTGTGCACAGAAAAAGATGTCTGGAACTTGCGGAACGTTCAATTCGCAAAACTTCCCGTGTACTGTTGCCGGATCTCATTTCAGCTGCCGGAAGACTTTTGGGCCGCGCTTTCCGATGAAGTGCAACGCGGGAAGGCGGGCGAAGCACCATGAAAATTCTTGTGCGCACTCCAAATTGGGTGGGCGATGCGCTGATGGCCATTCCTACTTTGGAGGCGATTCGCGAAACGCATCCCAGCGATGAAATATGCGTGCTGGCGAGACCCGCAGTGGCGGAATTATTCGCAGGGCAGCCTTTTGCCGACCGGGTGCTGACTTATGATTTTCGTGGGCGCCATCGTGGCTGGTGGGGCAGGGAAAAGCTGATTGCAGAATTGCGAAATGAAAAATTCGGCATCGCCGTACTTTTGCAGAATGCTTTTGACGCGGCGTGGCTCGCCTGGCGCTCTGGAGTTCCTAAGCGCATCGGATACGCGCGAGACGGCCGCGGGCCGCTGCTTACGAAAGCGATTAGAGTTCCTGCAGAGGGTGAAATACCAAAGCACGAGACACACTATTATTTGGAAGTGCTGCGGCGCGCGGGATGGATTGAAACACAGCCGGAAATCGCGCCGATTCGCCTCCACATTTCGGGGGAGTCGCGCGCATCCGCTGAATCCACGCTGCGAAATGCAGGCGCGAGAGAAAATACATGGCGCTACGCAATCGCTCCAGGCGCTTCCTATGGAGCGGCAAAATGCTGGCCGCCCGAACGATTCGCGCAACTGGCCGATCGCCTGATTTCAGAATGTGGCGCCGATGTGATATTTTTTGGAACACCGGGCGAAAAGGAAATTGCAGCTCGCATACGCATGCAAATGAAATCGCGCGCGATTTCTCTGGTGGGCGAGACCTCCATGCGCGAGCTGGCCGCGATGTTTGCTTCCTGTTCGGTGTTTATCGGCAACGATTCCGGAGCGATGCATGTGGCCGCCGCTGCTGGCCTTCAGGTCATCGGAATATTTGGCTCAACGGACCCGGAGGGAACCGCGCCTGTGACGCAGCAATTTACGCTGATTCGAGAACCGGTTTCCTGCAGCCCATGTTATTTGCGGCGCTGCCCAGTGGATCATCGCTGCATGACGCGCATTGGAGTCGATTCCGTATTTGAGGCTGCCATGCGAATTAAAAATTCTCCCAACCATGTTTCGATTCGAGGCGCGAAGAATGCCTGAAAAACAGATTTTGCGCCCAGCCGTGTTTCTGGACCGCGACGGCACGATCAGCGAAGAGATGGGTTACGTTAATCACATCGATCGCTTCCAAATTTTTCCGTATGCGGCGGAGGCGATTCGCCAGCTGAATCAGGCGGAAATTCCCGTGATCGTGGTCACCAACCAGTCTGGCATCTCTCGTAAAATTTTCCCGGAATCGCTGTTGCATGAGATTCACAAAAAAATGGTGTCGGAACTCGCCAAGGGCGGCGCGTGGATTGACGCAATTTATTTTTGTCCGCACAAAAAGGACGACGCCTGCGATTGCCGCAAGCCGAATCCCGGCCTGATGGAACGAGCGGCGCGCGAGCACGGGCTGGATTTGTCCGCATCGTGGATCGTGGGAGACCGCTACGGCGACCTCGAAATGGGCCACGCGGCGGGCGCGCGCGGAATTCTTGTGAAGACCGGCTACGGCCGCGGCGAATACGAATTGCATCATGAGCAGTGGCTCAGGCAGCCCGACGCGCTTGTCGAGAATCTAAGCGAAGCGGTGCGGCTGATTCTTCAGAATGGCGGCGGCGCGCCGCGTCGCAATGAGTAACAGCGAAGATCGCTTTCTTGTCGTGCGCCTCACCGCGCTGGGAGATATTTTGCATACGCTGCCCGCGGTCGCAGCGCTGAGGGCTGCTCACAAGAACGCAAAAATCGATTGGGTGGTTGAGCGGAAATGGGCGCCTGTGCTGGAGGGAAGTCCAGCGATTAATGAGGTGATTCCATTCGATCGCCGTTCGGCGTGGGGCGCGCTCGAGTGCGTGGAACGCCTTCGCGAGAATCGATACACTTGCGCAATCGATTTTCAAGGACTCTATAAATCGTCCATTCTTGCAGCGCTTTCTGGCGCGCCGCGTCGCATCGGTTTTGATCGAACGTGCGCGCGCGAGGCAGGCGCTGCCATGTTTTACACCGAGCGAGTCATCCCGGTGGGCCGCCACGTTGCGGAGTTGAATTATTCGCTCGCGCAGCAGGCTGGCGCATCCCGGCCACAAACGCCTGAATATCCGTTGCGGGTTCCCGCAGGCGGTGCGGCTTCGGTTCGTGCTCGTTTGCATGATCTTGGAATCGCCGGCGATTACGTCGTGGTCGGGCCAGGCGGAAGTTGGCGCGCCAAATGTTGGCCGGCGGAACGCTATGGCGAATTTTGCCGCGAACTGGAAAGAAAATTTGAAATTCGCGTTGTGGTGATTCACGGTCCGGGAGAAAAACAAATTGCGGAAGAAGTGTTGCGCGCCGCCGCGCCGGCTCAGCCCACGCTTATTTCCACCACGATTGAGGAATTAATGGGACTACTTGCACATGCTCGATGTTTGGTTGCGGCTGACTCCGGTCCACTGCATTTAGCCGCGGCGCTCGGAACGCCGGTTGTGGGCCTATATGGGCCTACAGATCCCGCGCGCAACGGGCCGTTTGTATCGAACGCGGCAATCGTGCATAAGGCGCGGCCTGAGGAAATCAGCTACAAGCGGCGCACGGAATATTCCGCCGCGATGCTGCGAATCACTGTGGGAGACGTCATGGCTGCGACGGAATCGCTTCTGAAGGTTCCCGCTTGAGCAACAAAACAAATTTTTGGATTCGATGGCGTGTGCGTGTTGGATACCCGGTTGGAATTGCGGCATTCTGGTTTGCGCATCCGCAGGTGAAGTGGTTGATTTGCGGTGTGGGCATAGCGATCGTCGGATTAGTGATTCGCGGATATGCCGCCGGCCATCTTCGCAAACATCAGCAGTTGGCCAAGTCGGGCCCATACGCCTACACTCGCAACCCTCTGTATCTGGGAAGCGTGCTACTTGCCGCTGGTTTTTCTGTTGCCAGCCACTCCTGGATTTCCACTCTGTTGCTGGCTGCTTATCTTGCAATTTTTTATCCAGTAGTGATTCGCCGGGAGCAGACAGAACTGCAAGCCCATTATGGCGAAGCGTTTGTGGAATATGCTTCACTGGTTCCCGCGTTTTGGCCACGGCTTTTCCCCGCAACGCCTTCCACTGAAAAATTTTCCTGGCCGCTCTATATTAAGAATCGTGAGTATGAAGCGAGCATCGGCCTCGCCGTGGCGATGGCCATCCTCCTCGCGCTGATGCTCTGGCGTGGCGGAATCTAAATGTTCGGTGCGGGTTTTAGTAGCACAGGCTTCAGCCTGTGGGTTTTAGTCCTTGCAAAAACAAAAATCCACAGGCTGAAGCCTGTGCTACTTAATCCTCTAAATTATTTTCTAGCGGCAGAAAAAGATTGCGTGTCGCCCGCGTGAAGAAAAGTGCTTACGCTCACCGTGCTGCCATCGGTGCTGGCGGTGATAGCCCCGTCCCGATCTGTGCGATAGAAGCGGACGCCCGCCGCTGCAAGCCGATCTGTTACTTCAGGCGATGGGTGACCAAAGCTGTTGTCTCTCCCAACGGAAATCGCGGCGAATGCCGGATGTGCTGCCGATAGAAAAGCGTCCGTGGTGGAAGTCTTGCTCCCGTGATGCGCCACCTTCAGAAAACTTGCTCCCACAAGCTGTTGCTCGGAAAGAATGGCGCGCTCGGATGGCCGCTCGACGTCCCCCGCCAGCAGAAAAGATTCTGCGCCATCCGTTAAGCGAAGCACGAGCGAATCATCGTTCTTTGCTGTGCGGCCCTCTGAATCCTCTTCTGGCCACAGAACACTCCCTGAAACTCCGTCTTCCGAAAACGTGTCGCGCTGTTTCAGATGCTTGATGAGCACGCCGTGAGCCTTCGCCTGTGCGATCAGCTGCTCATAAGCAGCGCTGCGAATGTCTCGCCCAACCCACAATTCTCCCACGCGAAAATTCTCCAGAATGGCGGGGAGCCCGCCGAGGTGGTCTTCGTGCGCGTGTGTGAGAGCGACCACATCGATCCGCTTGATCCCGCGCGACCAAAGATAAGGCGAAACCACATCCTCTCCCACGTCAAGCCCCATGCGCATTCCGCCGGAATGAAATGTTCCAATTTCGCCGCCTCCATCGACCAGCATGGTGCGTCCGTGCGGGAATGAAAGAAAAAGGCTGTCGCCCTGCCCAACATCGAGCACAGTAAGTTCCAATCGTTGCGGCGCGAGGCGCGGGTGGAATGGATATGTCGCGATGATTGCGGCTGTCGCCAGGCAACGAGACAACTGCCACGCCTGGCAACCACATTTTGGCGTGCAGACGTATCGCCGCGGATAACGCGATCGCGAATCCGACAAAAATAATCATGATGAGAATGTTTGGCCCCGGGATTCGATAGCTTGAGCCGTGCCATCCGGCAAACCATCGAACCGTGAAGTCGAGCAGGGAAAGAATCACGCTGAGAAGTTTCGCAAGTACTCCCGCAGCCGATTGCGAAACAAGGGAAGCTGCGAGCATCAGAAAACCAATCGGGACTGCCAAGCTCGTCAGCACAAGTGCAGGAACGTTGGCGAACGGCCCAGCTAGAGTGATGCGATGAAAATAATAAGCCAGGGGCGGCAGCATGCCGAGCTGCAAAATTGCGGAAAGAAATATCATTTCCCAGAAATAAATTGCCCCACGAAATGGCGTGACCAGCAGCCTCGATCCCGACGATGCGAGCCTTCGGGGTAAGCGCGCGGAAATCCAGGCGCCCGCTGCGCGTAATTCGATCCGAAATTGAATTGCGCGCGGCGCGTGTGAAACATCCCGGGTTACATCGGAAAGGTGAACGAGAGCCAGCCGGTACGGCTCGCTCGAACGCGCAATGCATGGAACTGCAATCGCTGCGATCGTGGTAATCGCCGAAAAGGACAGAAGAAAACTTGCATCCGCGAGTTCCGAAGGCCTCGCCGCAAGTATGATCAGGGCAGAAACTGCCGCCACATTGATCAAATCCATGCGCCGGTAGATAAGCTTCGCGGATAAAAACACCGCCGCCATCAACACGGCGCGCAGAATCGGCGGCCGGTCCTCTACGATTCCTGCGTAGGCCGCGAGCGCAAAGATTGTAAGTAGAACACGAAGCAATAATCCGAAATGTAATTTGCGCGATACCCACAAGAAAAATGCGGCGAGCGCGCCCACATGCAATCCAGCCAGGACCATGACGTGGTACACGCCTGTTTTCTGGTAATCCACCACGCGGTCGCGGTCCACAAAACTGCGATCGCCCAGTAGCATGGCTCGGGCCAGCGCACCTTCTTCCGGCCGCGTTTTGAAAAGTTCGTCCAGTGTTCGCAGAAAGCGGCCACGCAGGCGAGCGAGATGATCGGAAAGAGTTAATCGCGGATGGTTGACCACAGTGAGGAGTTGCCCGTTGCGCAGCGCGCCTTGCAGTTGAATATTTTGAGCTGCAAGAAAACTGCGCGTATCAAAGCTGCCGGGATCGCCGAAATTATTGATCGTACGAGCACGCACAAACGCTTCCACTCGGTCTCCGGCACCCACAAGCGGCGGGGCCGAGTTCCCCGATTCCGAATCGTAGGAAGTGAGCCTCAGGCCGCCGGCAACGGGCGCGACGCCTTGCGATGTCTCGACGCTCTCCAGATTTATTTCGTAGCGTTTCCCCCACGGAAGTTGCAGAGGATCGCTGCGCAGCCTCCCGCGCCATCGCAAAGCCGTGCTTGCATCCAGCTTCCCTGATTCGATAAGCGTGCTGGCAAGATTGGAAGGAACTGCTGCGCGTTCGAGGTTTGAGGCGACGATCCCCGCCGCCAGCCACGCGCCCGCTGCAAATACCGCTGCGGCAATCACGAAAATTTCTACGTAACGCGATGGCACCGCAAAGCAGGAGCAGCAGAGCCCCCAGAATATAGGCTGCAGGGCGCGGAACGGCCAAACTTCCAAGCTCGATCGAGAGGAGAATTCCTCCGGCAAAAAACGCGATGGGGAAGAGGGACGGAAGCTTCATGTACGCCGTTTAAGCTGTACGAGCACCTCCATATGATACGTTTGTGGGAAAATGTCAAATAGATTAATAGTCTCGATCTCGAACGGGCCTGTCGCTTCCTGCGTTCCCACGAGCAGAGCCAGGTCCCGTGCCAGAGTTGCCGGATCGCACGAAACATAATGAATGTTCGCAGGGCGAATCTTCTTCAAGTGTGCGAGCGCTTCCACTTCAAGGCCGGCGCGTGGCGGGTCAACCACTACCAAATCGGGAGTTTCATGCCAGCGGGAAAGAAATCCTTCCGCCGTAATGTTTCGCGAAGAGGGTGACGCGCCGCCGCTCTCCTTCAAATTTATTTCCAGATCTTTAGCCGCGGCCAGGTTCGATTCCACGCCGATCACGCGCTCAAAATTCTTGGTCAGCGCCACGGTAAACAATCCCACGCCCGCGAATAAATCGAGCGCCAGTTTTCCGCGCGTAGCGCCCACGGCGGCAGCCACCAGCGGCTCGACCATGAAGTGATTCACCTGAAAAAACGAAAGATGGCCGACGCGATAAGGCGCGCCATTCACAACGTAGGTCAAATATCCCGGGCCGTCCAAATGGAATTTATCAGCGCGGCGATCCTGAATCAGAATCGACTCCGCGTACGGCACAGCCTCTCGCAACGCAGCGGAAATGGATTCCGGAGTCTCAGTCAACTTTTCTGAAGAAAGGTTCAAAAGAATGTTTTCATCGCTCGAATCGGCGAAGGCTTCGATCTCATCGATAGCGGAGAGGATCTTGCTCTTCGAAACCATCTGGCGCAGGCGCGAAAAGGTGTCCGCAAGCCGCGGCGAAAGAATTGAGCATTCCGTTACAGAGCAAAGTTTCGTGCTGCCCATTTCAAAATAGCCGATGCCCGCGCTTCCCGCCGCACCCTCCAGATTGGGCTTCAGTTTCCACTGCGCGCGATTGCGGTAACCGAACGGCGGCGATGCGTGCGTATAAATGTTCCCCGTCCACTGAATGCGGCCGATGCGCCCAAGCGTTTCGCGCAAAATTTCAGATTTGTAGCGCAACTGCGCTTCGTACGGAATGTGCTGATACTGGCAGCCTCCGCAGCGCCCGTAATGCGGGCACGGTGCGGGTATGCGCTCCGCGGAAGGCTCGACAACTTTTTCCAGCCGCCCCTTGATAAATTTCTTTTTCTTTGCGGAAGAATCAATCTGCACCAATTCTCCCGGGAGAACTAACGGAACGAAGATCGTGTGGCCATCCTGATGCGCCAAGCCGTCGCCGCCATACACAAGTTTTTCGATTCGTACTTCCATTTGGGTCACTTTCCGATACGGGGGTGTGATCTTTGGCCGCGGGCCTCAGGTCAGGTAGAACAAACTCAGGCGAGGAAGATTATAACGCTCCCAGAGCCGTTTCTGCAGATATTGACGCTCGAGTTGTGAAAGTTGCGCGGAGCTCATTTTTCGCCGGTAGGGAGCAAGTTGTTGATCCATGTCACGGCGAATGTCTAAAAGAAAATCTTCCGGTGCGCCGGAGGTGAGCGCGGCAGTCAGTTTTTCTTCCGCGACGGTCAGGCGGCGCTCCAGATCCTCCAGATCAAGCGCGCCGGGAGAATCGACGAGCACTAGCAGTTCCGTGATTCGCGCGTGCGTTTCTTCCATGCGCGAAGCGAGTTCCTGCTGCTTGGCGCGCGCTGCATCCGCCGCCTTTCTCAGTTGCTCCGCATTTCTCTGAAAAAAAGATCGCAGCGCATCGCGCGAAAACGTTTCTTCTTCCTTTTTTGAGGACTGCACGACAGGCCCGGTCCCCGCCGCCGTTTCCTTTTCTTCCTCGGCTGCTTCCAGTACGGCATCCACGCAATAAGAAAGGCTTTTCAGCTGACGCCCACCGGCGGCGCGTTTGGACCGCGCATAGCTTTCAAACGCGCGGTCGATGCCCTTCAGCACGGCGGATAGAGGAATGCCGGCCTTTTGCCAGGTTTCGACAATGGCCCAGTCGATGGGCGACACCAGAAGATGCGCGCCGCGTTTCTGCCAGAAATATTCTTCGATTTCCGTAAAGTAATTAAAATAATTCAGCTCTGCCATCGATTTGCCGGAATTCAAGACGGTTTTTTTCTGTCTTTCGCTGAGGAAAAGGGGACAGGCGCCTTTCCGGAATTCGTCGAAGGCGATCGTTTGGCCAACTGGTTTCGCTCCCACACAATGCGCAGCCCTTCGAGGGTGAGAAATTCGTCGATGATTCCAATATGGCGAGAAGCCTTGGCGATCAGCGGCGCTTGTCCGCCCGTGGCAATCACACGCGCGGTTTCGCCGACAACGGCTTTGATGCGCGCCACAATTCCGTCGACCATGTCCGCATAGCCATAGTAGAGCCCAGACTGCAGCGACTGCATCGTATTCGTGCCGATAATTTTGCCCGGATCTTTGATCTCCACGCGAAACAAGCGCGCAGCGCGTGAGAATAACGCTTCGGCCGAAATGCCAATGCCAGGAGCGAGCACTCCGCCCATGTATTCGCCGCGCGCGGAGACCACGTCAAAATTAATAGCCGTGCCAAAATCCACTACGATGCACGGGCCTCCATATTTCGTATAGGCGGCAACAGCATTCACGATGCGGTCCGCGCCCACCTCCTGCGGATTGTCGTACAAAATGGGCATCCCTGTTTTTACGCCCGGCTCGATGAACAGCGCTTTCACATGAAAATATCGCTCGGACATTTCCTCGAGCGTGGAGTTAAGCGGCGGCACAACCGAGCTGATGATCACGCCGCTGACCGAAGACGGATCGATGCCCGCGAAAGTAAACAATCCGCGCGTGAGGATGCCGTACTCGTCGACCGTTTGATCGCGCGCGGTCGTCAACCGCCAGTGCGCCACAAGTTCCAGGCCGCGAAAAAATCCCAGCACCGTGTTTGTATTCCCAACATCCAGAGTCAGCAGCATTAATTCGCCTCGGATAGAGTTCCGGCAATCACCGGCAAGACTCGTCCATCGTCGCGCCGCACGCGCAGAAGGCCTCCCGGCTCGAGTCCCTCTGTCGTGCCCGTGTACGTTTCAGTTGCAGCTTCGATGCGCACGCGTTTCCCGCGCGCAAAACTGGAAACTTCCGAAAAGCGGGCCACAATCGCTTCTGGCCCTTCCGTAAGGAAACGATTGTAGTAGGAGTCAAGGTGCCGCAGCAACCGCGCAACGATCTCGACGCGGGATTGCGCGCGTTTGGTCTCGATGCGCAACGAAGTGGCGATCTTCGATAATTCTTCGGGAATGCGTTCGTGATTCACGTTGATTCCGATTCCCACGGCCACAAAATGGATGCGGTCCTGCTCCGCATTCATTTCGGTCAGGATGCCGCAGAATTTCTTGCGGCCAAATAATAAATCGTTGGGCCAGCGCAGGTCGGGTGTGAGGCCTGTCTGCTCGATGATGGCTTCGCGCACGGCAAGGCCCGCTACAAGCGTGATGAGTGGTGCCTGCTGCGGTGAAATTTGCGGTCGCAGTAGCACAGTCATGTAAATGCCGTTCGACTTTTCCGAATGCCACTTGTGTCCCGCACGGCCTCGCCCTGCCGTTTGTTCTTCCGCGAAGACCACGGTTCCATGTGGTTCGTCGCGCTCACCCAGCGTCATGGCAACGGAATTAGTCGAATCAATTTTGAAAAAATGATAGATGCGCTTCCCGAGCGCCCCGGATTGCAACCGGCGGTGCAGCAATTTAGGTGTTAGAAGATCCGGCACTCTTTCAATCTGATATCCGGTGCGCGGATGCCCCTTCACTTTAACGCCCAGAGCGCGAAGCTTTTCAATCCATCGCCACACCGTGGCGCGTGTCACGCCAATTTCGCGGGCAATCTTTGCGCCGCTGATGACGATCATCGCGTTATCAGCAAGCAGCGCGAGCAGCGCATCAATGCGCCGATCGGTGGTGCCCGGAAATGCGCTGTGCGCCATGATTTGTTTTAGTATTGATTTCAAAAAATATTCGATGTTTCCGTTTAGCCAGCACCACACCCAAAATCCGCCAAAATCATTCCAAAAACCAAATTGTTTCTAACTCCAGAATCCCAGCCAAAGATATGCGCCAAAGTTGGTGACGCGCCAAAGGCGCGAAGGAAACCAGCCCGGGGCATCGCCCCGGGTAAGTAATTGAGACATGATATCCACGCTGAAAGGGTGGAGGGACCCCGCGCCCCTTCAGGGCGCAACACGAATCAAATCCACAACAACCCAGGGCGTCGCCCTGAGCAATCATCCACCGGCGCTTTCAGCGCGGGCGTTTGGATCATTGCAGCTTCTCAAATTGCGCGAGGCGCCCTTCTAACTTGCGAAGCTCCGCGCGGCGCTCGGCAAGAGTTGCCTCCATTTCCTTGACGATTTTCTCAGGCGCCTTGCTGCGGAACGTTTCATCCTGCAGGCGCGCCTCTTTCGATGCGATGTCTTTTTTCAAGCGATCGATCTCTTTTCGCAACCGCGCAATTTCCGCCGGGATATCAATCGCCGCATCGAATGCGATAAACAACTCGAAATCCTTGTTCGAGCGCACGACACCCTTGGTCGAATCGAACGGCGGCTTGGCAAAGGAAAGAGAAGAGAGGTTCGCCAGCCGCAAAATCGTATCGAGACTTCTCTCCACAGTGGACTGAACAGCAGGTGTCGCCGGTCCCAGTTGCGCAGGAAGTTTTGCCTTCGGGTCGGATTTCATTTCCGCGCGAATGTTGCGTGCCGCGGTCATGATCTCCTGCAGCATCGCGACCTGCTCTTCGGCCAAAGCGTCGATGCGTTCCGCATGCGGCGATGGGAAACGGTCCAACGCAATCGAACGTGCGCCTTCCCGCTGCGGCAACTGGTGCCACAATTCCTCCGTGAGAAACGGCATGAATGGATGCAGCAGCCGCAGCGCGCTTTCAAAAGCCGCAAAAAGATTTTTCCATGTCGCCGCAGCTTTAACCCGGTCCTCAGAAACCAGTTCCGGCTTCACCCACTCGATGTACCAGTCGCAGAAGTCGCCCCAGAAAAAGTGATAAACGACGTGAGCCGCTTCATGAAAGCGGAAATGTTCGAGCGCATCGTTCACCTGCGCGGTAGCGCGAGCAAGCCGTGAAAAAATCCAGCGATCGATCAAAGGTACTTCTGCGCCTGCGGCATACGGAGCGCCCGCGCGCATTTCGGGATCTGCCAGCACTTCCAGCGTTTCGCCGCCCGCTGTCTCATACTTGTCCAGATTCATGAACACAAATCGCGCCGCGTTCCATATTTTATTGGCGAATGCGCGGTAACTCAGGATGCGTTCCTCGGACAAAACAATATCGGTGCCGGGCGCAGCCATGCTCGCTAGGGTAAAACGCATCGCGTCGGTCCCGAATTTTTCATTCAGTTCGATGGGATCGATTCCCGTGCCCTTGGACTTGGACATTTTCTGTCCTTCGGCGTTTCGCACGAGAGAGTGCAGGCAAACTTGCCGGAAGGGAACGTGGCCAGTAAATTTCAGGCCCATCATGATCATGCGCGCGACCCAGAAAAACAGAATGTCGTAGCCAGTGATCAGCAAACTGGTGGGATAATATTTTTTATAGTCAGGCGTTTCGTCCGGCCAACCCATCGTAGAAAACGGCCACAGAGCCGAACTGAACCACGTTTCGAGCACGTCCGCGTCCTGCACCAGTTTTCCCGAACCGCACTTCGTACACTTAGAAGGTGTAGTGCGCGAGACGATAATTTCCTTGCAGTCGCCGCAATACCACGCGGGAATCCGATGCCCCCACCAAAGCTGTCGCGAGATGCACCAGTCGCGAATGTTGCGCATCCACTCGAAATATTCCGTGCGGCGATTTTCCGGAACGATTTCAATATCCCCGCGCTCCACCGCCGCAATCGCAGGCTCGGCCAGCGGCTTCATCTTCACAAACCACTGCGTCGATGCCCGCGGCTCGATGATCGTTCCGCAACGGTCGCACGTCCCTACAGCATGCGCGTGATCCGCAATCTTAACGAGCAGCCCCGCCGCTTCCAGATCAGCCACCACGCGTTTTCTCGCCTCAAATCGATCGAGGCCCGCATAGGGCCCCGCTGCGGCGCTCATTTTCGCGTCATCGGTCATCACATCGATCTCAGGAAGATTGTGGCGGCGTCCAATTTCAAAGTCGTTGGGGTCATGCGCCGGTGTAACTTTCACCGCGCCGGTGCCAAATTCGCGGTCCACCACAAAATCGTCCACGATAGGAATCTCGCGATTCACAAGCGGCAGCATCACCATCTTGCCGATCAAGTGTTGATAGCGCTCATCGCTCGGATGAACGGCCACGGCCGTATCTCCCAGCATGGTTTCGGGCCGCGTGGTGGCCACCACAACGGATTCATCCGTCCCCACAATCGGGTAGCGGATGTGCCACAAGTGCCCCTGCCGCTCTTCGTGCACAGTTTCCAGATCGCTGATCGCTGTGCGGCATTGCGGGCACCAGTTCACGATGTAATGGCCCCGATAGATCAAGCCATCTTCGTAAAGGCGCACAAATACTTCCGTGACGGCGCGCGACAATTCCGGAGACAAAGTGAATCTCTCGCGCGTCCAGTCGCAGCTTTCGCCCAACTGCAGCATTTGCTTCGTAATTGTGCCGCCGGACTCAGCCTTCCATTCCCACACCTTTTTTTCAAATGCCTCGCGTCCCAGGTCACGGTAGTTGATGCCCTTGGCGGCCAGTTGCCGCACCACCACGCGCTGCGTGGAGATCCCCGCGTGATCAGTCCCTGGCAAATAAAGCGTGTTGTAGCCCTGCATGCGCCGCCAGCGCGTGAGGATGTCGATCTCCGTGTGGTCGAGCATGTGCCCGATGTGCAGCGACCCGGTCACGTTGGGTGGCGGAATAACAATGGAAAAAACCGGTCCCGGCGCGTTGACATCCGCACGAAACAGTTTTTCCTCGGCCCATGTTTTGGCCCATTTCTGTTCAATCTGCTGAGGCTCGTAAGCCTTGGGAATTTCTCTTGGCATGTTCTCCAGACCTGTGAATGAGAGAATTACTATACGGACGCTCGTGCGGACGGTCAAATGTGCTCACATCGCGCTTTTAAGTAGCACAGGCCTCACAGCCTGGGGAAAAACCCAATACTCTGTCATTCTGAGCGAAGCGAAGAATCTCTCTTTGTTGCTTTTCCTATACTTAAATCGAAGAGAGATTCTTCGCTTCGCTCAGAATGACAGAGCAAGGCCTTTTTTCCCCAGCCTGTTCAGCGTGTGGAATTTAGTCCTCGCAAAGATTAAACATAACAGGCCAAAGCCTGTGCCAATCAAACACACATCTGAAGCCGTGGATACGATCCTGGAAGATTAAGAGTAGGGAATGAATCTTTAGCGTTTGGTGATTTCGCGATGGACGAGCGCCTGCACAACCGGACGCAGGAATTCCTTGGTGATAATGTCCACCACTTGCGGACGCATCTTTTCCAAAACGCGTTGAACTACAGCTTCGACTAGCGCCGGATCAGGAATCGCCGCAGATAGGGAGTCCGTTACTGTGGAGTCGGCCGCAGGCGTGCTTGCTCCGTTGCCTTCGTGATTCACCAAGGTTTCAGATGGGGTCGTCTTTTGCGAAACGGGAGCTGACGGCCCGTTTACACGTAACGCTGCTGATGCATTAGAAATCGCTGGTGCCGTGGACTTTTCTTTTTCGACAGACTTTTCTGGAAGGTTTGTCTGAAGGCTGGCAGCAAGATCGGCCCAATCCAGTTTCGGCAACGAGTGCGCCGTATCTTCCAGGCTGCTGTCAGTGGTCTTCGAAACGGGCTGTGAAGATTCCGGAGAAACTGCCTGTGCACTGGTATTGACGGGAGCCACTGGTTGCTTCACAAGTTCCGGAGAGGAGTGCGCTTTCTCCGCTTTTGATTCATCAGATGGAGATTTCAAATTCGAAGCATGTTCAGCCCATTCGCGCAGGGGCAGGGAATGAGCTGTGTCTTCCACGCTCTTCGCTTGAGAGCTTGAATTAGGCAGAGCAGACGGCCAAATCACAGGTTTTTCTTCTGCTCGCTCCGCAGCCAAGTGTTTGTCAATCGCAGAGGTGGTCCTTACTTCCTCCTGAACAGACTCCAAGGCCTTGGGCTGCAGGCTTGCCGCCAGGTCTGACCAATCCTGCGTAGGAATCGATCGTACGGTATCTTCGGCGTTCCGGCCTTTTGCTTTACCGTTTGGCTCAGTTGATCCAGGCAGCTTTAATTCTTTTGGCGCCTGAATTGATGTCTGAACCGGCGAAACAGATTTCTCTGGAATGGAAGCCGCGGCTTCCAAATTTGTCGTAGGCACTGCCGCATGAGGAGCAATCAGCGCCGCTTGGGCAGCCGGAAGTTCCACGACGGCTACCTCAATCGCGGGTTCCAGGGGTTCATGTTCTCTTGTTTCGATAAGGTCTGTTGGCTCGGGGACCGCCGCGTTCCACTCGGGAGTACTGACAGGGACTTCTTCCAGTTTTGGCGGTGGAACCGAAGCCATCCACTCCAGCGGATTGGCGGCGAGGTCCACTGCTCTGGATGCTTCCACATTCAGGGAAGCCTGCGAAGCCGCATCCTGCAACCGTAAAGGCGACGCCTCAACAATCGTAGAAACCTGGTCGGAAGCTGCATCATGCTCGTCGCGCACCAGTTCTAAAGGCTCTTCAACTTCATTCGATTTTAATTCGGCGGCGGAGTTCAAAGCTTCGTTCCCAAGTCTCCATCCCACCGCTGGAATTTCGTCCGAATCATCGGACTTAGTATCGGAGTCGCTTCGGGTTAATTCCTGCTCAGGATTTTCTGTTTTCCAGAAAATCGGCGCGCCGAGCGATTCATCGCGCGCACTCGTAAGAATTTGATCGTTATCCGTCGGCTGCTCCAATTGCGTGGGGGATACGGCAACTTCCATTTCCGGGGAATCCAATAATTGGGAAAACGCAACAGGGTGGTTGCCCTCGCCGAAGGAAATGCGGCTGGCAAGCGGCCGTGATGTTTCTTCCTGCGTTTCTTCGGACACTGACGGCGCGGAATTATGGTCGTCCGCGACCGCCACGCCCCCAGACCGGCTTTGCTTGGAAACCGCTGGTTTCGAGACCGCAGTTGTGACCATCCGGTCGCCAAGTTTGCGATCCAGAAGAGTTTTTACCATCGCAATCAGAGGATCCGGTGGAACGAACGGCTTTTTCAGGATTCCATCGGCGCCAACGCGCTGTGCTTCGCGTTCATCGAGTGGATCGAACGCGCCGACCAGCAGTACCACGGGAACGTGGGAGAATCGCGAATCTTTTTTTACGTATTCGCAAACCTCATATCCATTCCGAACGGGCATGAAAATATCCGCGAGGACGAGATCGGGCATCACATCGGGAAGCTTTTTTACGGCGGCTTCACCGTTGTTGACCGCAACTACTTCAATGCCCAAATCGGCCAGAGCAAGGGCCACTGTCTTCTGGACGTTGCTGTTATCGTCGGCTACCAGAATCTTTGCCACGAGCAGTCCTCCGATTACCGGAAACACAAAGAGCTATAACGTAAAAAGGCAGATAATGCCCTAAACCATTCGTAACATCGGGATTCAAGTGAGTCAATACAGCGACGAACCTCGTGTGTCGCAATCAGCTAGTGCAGCAAATCGCCTGTACGAAAGGACAGGTAAGCTGACGTCAGCGGGGATTGGTAATCAGTTAAGGCGGCTACAGCAATTATTTTAATCGCTGCACGGCAATTCAAATAAATTGTGGAAATGAATTTTTAGAATCGCGATCGGACAAAAAACTAGTCGAACGAACGAAACCAGCGAACAAATTAAAAGGGAATCAATTTTCGCAGGCCACCTTTTTTCTTGCTGCTGGATTCCTGGCTGGAATTCGCCGGTTGCGCGGCTGTCGTTGCCGGTTGCGTGGCGCTCGTATCCGTTGCCGTTGCTCCGGAGGAAGAATCCGAAGCCGCAGGCGTTGCGCCCGCGGTAGCTGTAGCCGGAGCGGGGAGCGCGTTTGCGCTTCCGGGAGTGATGGTCTCTACTGCCGCCGTGCTTCCGATGCTTGAGCCCGTCGCGGCCGGCACATTTGTCTGCAGGCTGAAGCCGATCGTTTCATCGCCGGATTCGCTTGCGGGCGTCATGGTTGGATCACCACTGCGTGCGGCGGCTGAATAATCCGGGCTGTTTTTAAGAATGCCCATGGACCGCTTCACGATTCCCGGACGCGGGGCGTTTTGTTCTTGTTGCATTCGCGCCATGGCCATTGGATCAGCCGGTGGAACAGGAACGCCAAACTTCACCAATTTATTTTTAGCGTCGCCCGTCAGGGAAGAGAGGGGGTAATCTTTCACGATCCTGCTGTAATACTTTGCGGCAATGTCATTGTGTTCGGTCTTCTCATAAATCTGGCCCAGCATCCAGTTGGCCTGATCGGCCTGGCTGTAGAGAGGGTAGCGGTTGGTCAACTCGATGAGTCTCGCGCCCGCGGCGCGGTATGCGGCGCGCAGATAATAAAAATCGGCAACCCTGAAATTTCCTTCCGCCAGGACTTCCTGCACATCGCGCAAGTGCTGTTCTGCCTGAGGGCGCAAAGGACTATTTGGATATTTCTCAAGGAATGTCTGGTATTCCGCCTCGGCCTGCACGGCTTCGGCATGATCGCGGTCCGGTTTTTCCATCTGGCGAAGATGCGCGGTGGCCACTTGCAGTTGGGCGTATGCCGATTCTTCGAGGAAAGGGAAGAAGGTAATGAAATCTTTGTACTCGACGATGGATTGCTTCAGACCCGCCGTGCCGCCTTCTTTGAAATAAGAATCGCCGATAGCCAATTTTGCCTTGGCCAGATATTCGCTGTCCGGATAGGTGTTAATCACGGTCTGCAAGGCCAGTCGCCCGGTCACATACCGGCCGTGCTTCAGGTCTTCCGTGGCCTTTTCGTAAAGAACTTTGTCCGGCTCCGCCGACGTCCCGGCTGCGGGAGCGGTTGCCTTTTTGCCGAGGCACCCGGTAAGGAAAAATGCGCCGAGGGCTACAACACAAATGGTCTGGCTTTGTTTGAAATTTTTTCTTTTCATGAATTACCGTTGACCTTGCCCTTAAACTTTTTGTGCCAACGCATGGTCGGCCAATTGCTTCATGTTGCGAACGGCCTCTGCGGCATCGGGAGTATGAAATATGGAGGTTCCTGCAACTAGAATTTCGGCCCCGGCTCGAACCAGATCAACGACGTTTTCCGGAACGACTCCCCCATCCACTTCGATCCGGAACGAGTAATTATAGCTCTCACGAATTCGTTTTAGCTCGCGAATCTTTCCAATGGCCCCCGGAATAAATTTTTGTCCCCCGAACCCCGGATTGACGGACATCACCAATACATGATCCACCTTACCCAAAACTTCGGAAAGCATGGATACCGGCGTCGCGGGATTGATGACTGCGCCTGCCTTGCATCCATGTTCACGAATCATGCTGAGCGTCCGGTCCAGGTGTGGAGTGGCCTCCTGATGCACGGAAATCATGTTGGCGCCCGCCTCCGCAAACGCCTGAATGTACAGCTCCGGGTTCTCGATCATCAGATGCACATCCAGAGGCAGCCGGGTTGCCTTATGCAGGGAGGAAACAACGGGAACTCCAATCGAAATGTTGGGGACGAAATGTCCATCCATCACATCCACATGCAGCAATGCAGCGCCGCCCTCCTGGACAGCGCGAATTCCTTCTCCCAGGCAGGAAAAATCAGCCGCAAGTATGGATGGAGCGATTTCAACGGGATAGTTCACGGTTTCTCCGCGGACATCTTACCAGATTCGTGCATTGGCCCACACCGCAAGACCCGAAAAAATATTCGGCCCCTGCAGCTGCTTTTTACTGCGCCACAACCATTTCAATCGTCGATTCGCTGGTAATTTTTGTTCCCTGGGCTGGAGTCTGTTCGGTCACGGTGCCCTTCGGCCATTGCGGGGCGGGGACGTAGTTGGTCTTGGAAAGTTTGAGGCCTGATGAAGTAAGCAGCCGGTCCGCATCCGGCAAGGGCATGCCCACGAGCCACGGCATCACGTAGGCCGGTGGCGGGGCCTCCTGCGCAACGAGCAAGTCGACGCGAGGACTTGCAGCGCGTGCTCCCGGTTTCGGCGTTTGCTGCAGGATCGTATCGGATAATGCCGCGGGAGAGGTGAACGCAGAAACTTCGCCGAGCTGCAAGCCCACTTGCAGCAATTGAATGCGGGCCACTCGCAGAGATTCTCCGGTCAGCGAAGGTGCGTTTATATTCTGCTGGCCTAGGCTGAGCACTACGTGCGCATTCTGCGAACTTTTCATGCGCTCCCCTTCCGGGGGGCTCTGCCGCGCAACCGTGTTGATCGGTAAATCACTGTAGACGCGATCGACCACTTTTAATTGCAGCCCGCGCCCTTGCAGAATGGCTTGCGCTTCGCCTGAATTTTTGCCGACAAGATTCGGCATGCTCACTTCGCGGCCCTGCACCGCGAAACGCATGGCCGTAATAGCGCTCAAAAACGCCGCCGCTGCCAGTATGAAAACCAGCAGCCCCATGCGAAACACCCATTCAATCCGTTCGCGAAAACTCATACGCTCTCCGGGATCAATTTAGCATGCGATGGGGAGGCGTGCCAGAGGCGTGCAGAAAACATTTAACACAGAGGACACAGAGAAAAACAAGAGAACCCCAGAGAAAAAATGAAGGGGCAGAAAAGAGAATCATAAATGTTGCGCCGCTAGTTTTAAACGGAGCCCAGCTTTCTCTGTGGCCTTTCTCTGTGTCCTCTATGTTAAGCCTTTCGCCTTTAGGTTTTGATTTTCCGCCGCTCGATCGCCACCCCAAAGAACCCGTCCGTCCCGTGCTCCCCCGGAAAAGTGTGAAAGAACCCCTTGGCATTGATAACGCTTTCCACCGAAACAGAATCCTGTAAGGAATCCTTGATCGCAATCCGTGGATCAGCAATCTGAAACTCGCTGCCAGCCGCGAGAAGCACTTCGCGCACAACGGATTCGTTTTCCTCGGGCTCAAGAGAACACGTGGAATACACAAGTCGCCCGCCCTCCGACAAGTGCCGCAGCGCATTTCGCAGCAGCCCCACTTGTCGCGAATGCAAATCACTGATGTCAGCCGCCCTAAGCTTCCACCGAATTTCCGGATGCCGCGCAAGCGTTCCGGTGCCCGAGCAGGGAACGTCGACCAATATGCGATCGAATGTCTGTTCGAACGGTTTTGAATTTGGAAGAGTTTCTGCGCCATCGAGGACAAATGTCTCGACGTTTCGAACACCGGCTCGTTCGAACCGCTCCTTCATGGCGCGAACCCTGTTCGCATGCAGGTCAGCAGCGATGACGCGCCCTTGCTCGCCCGCCGCCCGCGCCAGGAGCAGCGTCTTGCCGCCCGGCGCCGCGCATAGGTCAAGTACAGTTTGCCTAGGTTCGACGGCCAGAAGCCGCGCCACGGCCTGCGAAGCCTCATCCTGCAGCGCAATCCATCCGTCGCGAACGGCCGCGCAAGCCGACGGGTTTCCTCCCTCCAGAACCCACGCGTCACGCAGCAGCCGCCCAGGCTGGATGCTGGTCCTTGCATTCCGGAGAAGCAACCGCGCTTCATCCTCTTTTTTTGGATCGAGCAGGTAACCGGAAAGCGCTGGGACGTGATTATTTGCCTGTAGCAGATTGCGGGTGCGCTCTTCCCCGTATGTTCGAATCCATCGCTCGACCATCCAGGTGGGATGCGAGTATCGAATTCCCATCCGGTCGGCGTGAGAAGTTTCCGGTGGCAAAAGATGAGCGACGGCATCAGGTGGCGAAATATCGTCACGACGCTCCTTCGCGGCCTTGCGCAGGATGGCGTTCACCAGATTCGCCGCGGAACGCTTCCTCGCGCGCTTTACCAGTTCCACCGACTCCTGAACAGCGGCGTGCGCGGGCACGCGATCTAGAAAATAGAGTTGGTAGAATCCGAGGCGCAGCGCGATGCGCACCTCCGCATCCGTAACGTCCGCCGGTTTTTTCAAATAGCGGTCGATCAAGAAATCGAGCAGCCGCTGCCAGCGCAAGACGCCCAGCGCAAGCTCAGTGGCGAGTCCGGCGTCCTCGGTCTTCACTGATTCGTTGAGTAAGGCGCGCAAAACATCATCCGCATAAGCGTTTTGTTTTGCGACGCGCAGCAATACATCGAATGCAATCGTTCTGGCCTGTGAAATGGTCATGAGTGGCGCCGGCGTCTCGCCGGCGGGTTTTCGATCTTTCTCGCTGTTAGACTGTTGCTTCGTTTGTATTCAAAACTGCCGGCGAGACGCCGGCGCTACAAATTCACTATCAACTAAATCGTTCGTCGGGCTTGATTCTTGCGCCGATTGCGAATTCGCGCGCGGTAATTTTTTTGCGGCCTTCCAATTGTACCGATTCTAATCGAAGGTACGTACTTTCCCCGCATGCGACATAAATTTCTTTTGCTGCGGAGATAATTTCTCCGGGCACTTTTTTCGCGTCTGAAGGCGCTGCTGCGCCGAGTGATTCGGGGCGGCCCCGAAGATGGCACGTTTGGCCGCGAAAAGTTGAATATGAGCCAGGCCAAGGAGTGAAGCCGCGCATGCGGTTGTAAATTTGCCGCGCGCTTTGAGCCCAACCGATTCGGCCATCTTCTTTTTTCAGGATCGGCGCGTAGGAAACTCCGGTTTCGTCCTGCGGCGATGGCTCAATTTCTCCGCGATCGAATTGCAGCAGCGTCTCAACGATCAAATCAGCGCCGACCATGCTCATGCGCGCGGCAAGCTCGGGCGAAGTTTCCTCCGGGCCTATCGCGACTTCGCGACGCAAAAGAGTTGGACCGGTATCCATTCCCGCATTAATTTGCATGGTGGTGAGACCCGTGACCGTTTCGCCGTTTGCGATGGCCCAATGAATGGGTGCGGCGCCGCGATATTTTGGCAAGAGAGAGCCGTGCAAATTCAGCCAGCCGAGGCGGGGAATGGTCAGGAGCCGCGCAGGAATAATTTGTCCATAAGCAATGATCACGACGGCATTGGGCGCGAGGCGCTTTAGAAAATCCTGCGAAGATTCGGACTTGATGGATTCCGGTTGATAAACGTGCAGACCAAGTTCGAGCGCCGTTTCTTTTACGGGTGAGGCGGTGACATTTCCGCCGCGGCCGCGCGGGCGGTCCGGCTGCGTGATTACCGCTTCGATGGAAAATTCGGGACGCTCCGCGAGCCGCCGGAGAGAGGGAACCGCAAATTCCGGCGTACCACAAAAAACAATGCGCAGTGCAGTCATGGCGACGATGAAAAAATCTACCAGTCGCCGGTTTTCCGCAACTTGCGGATCCGGCGCTTGATTAAATCTCTCTTGAGCATGCTGAGATGCTGAATAAAAAGAATGCCATCGAGGTGGTCGATCTCATGGCAAAACGCGCGAGCCAACAAACCCTCGCCGCGCATTTCATAGGTTTCACCTTTCACGTTTTGGGCGCGCACGGTCACGTAGGAGGGGCGCAAAACGTTTCCGCGGAAGCTCGGCAGCGAAAGACAACCTTCCTCTTCGCGCTGATCTCCCTCGACGTGAATAATTTGAGGATTCGCGAGCACAAGCCGCGCCTCGGGATTTTTGCCGACGCTGACGTCAATCACCGCCAGTCGTTTCGACATTCCGATTTGCGTTGCAGCCAGGCCGACGCCCTGCGCCACATACATGGACTCAAACATGTCCTCGCAAAGTTTCGCGAGATCGTCGTCAAATTTTTCCACGGGCTTGGTCGGAACTTCCAGCACAGCCGCGCCATACTTTGTAATCGGATAGATCATCTCAGCGACTCACTCGATTCGTTGGAACCACGGATGCACACGGATTAACACGGATAAAAGGCTGATAAACCCAAATATTTGAAATGATATCCATTCCCCTTGCCGTGCATTCGTGCATTCGTAGATTGCCTCGTCCGTTCATACGACCAATCTTCGAAATTGAAGTTTGGGGCGTGCAAAATTAATTAAAAGGCCAACGCGAATCCCGCTTGCTTTCAGGTAATTCATCAATTGCGCTTCGTGGACGGCGTCAAGGTTTGAAACTGCTTTACATTCCACGACGACTTTTTTGGCCACAACCAAATCCGCGAGATAGTCTCCCACGATTACACCTTCATATGTGACTGGAAAAGCTTTTTGGCACTCCACGGTGAAGCCGCACTTCCTAAGCTCTATCGATAAGGAATTCTCATAAACTTTTTCCAGGAAGCCTGCACCCAATTTGTTCTGCACCTTGAAAGCGGCCCCAAGAATTTTCTCGGTAAGCTCGCCTTCCATTAGGATCGAATCAGGAATCGGCTTTGAATCCGTGTTCATCCGTGTGCATCCGTGGTTTCAAAACTCTTTTAGCTGCTGCTTGTATCCCTCAAAATTGCGGCGGATCTCGACCAGCGAGTCGCCGCCAAATTTTTCCAGCATCGCTTGCGTCAAGACAATGGAAACCATGGCTTCGCCTACGACCCCGCCTGCGGGGACTACGCATACGTCGGAGCGTTCGTAGGCGGCGGATACGGGCTGCTTCGTGACCATGTCAACCGTGCCAAGTGGCGTGCGCAGCGTGGAGATGGGTTTCAGGTATCCGCGAACGATCACGTCTTCGCCGTTCGTGATGCCGCCTTCCAGGCCGCCGGCGCGGTTGGTGGCACGCGTGAAATGATGAGTGGCGGCGTCAAATCCAATTTCGTCCATGACTTCAGAGCCGTAGGAAGTGGCCGCCGCGATTCCTTCCCCCAACTCCACACCTTTGACGGCCTGAATGGACATCACGGCTTGCGCCAGACGCGCATCGAGCTTTTCGTCCCACTGCACATGCGTGCCAAGTCCCGTGACAACGTTATGCGCCACAACTTCAAAAATTCCGCCTACTGTATTTCCGGCGCGGTGCACAACGTCCACTTCACTTTTCATTAGCGCTTCCGTCGCGGCATCGACGCAGCGCAACGGCGATTCCAGATTTTCACAAATGGCGCAAATTTCACTCCAGGAGGCCGCGCGCGTCAGCCGCGCCTTGCCCACGGAAATGACGTGGCTGAGCACTTCGCACTCGAGCTGGCGGAGAAGCAGCTTGGCAATCGCTCCGGCCGCCACGCGCGCCGCCGTTTCGCGGGCGGAGGCGCGCTCCAAAATATATCGCGCATCGTGCAAATTAAATTTCATGGAGCCGGCGAGGTCCGCATGGCCGGGCCGAGGCGCGGTTAACTTACGCTCTTTGCTCTCTGCCTCAGGCAATTCCTCGACGGGAAGCGACTTTTCCCAGTTGGCCCAATCGCGATTCTCAATGCGCAGAGCGATAGGCGCGCCAATCGTTTTCCCGTGCCGTACGCCGGAAAGGAATTCGACGCGGTCTTTTTCGATCTTCTGGCGCCCGCCGCGGCCGTAGCCGAGTTGCCGCCTGTGCAGTTCGCGCTGCACAAACTCAAAGTCGATAGGCACACCCGCGGGCATGCCGCTGATCCACGCAATCAGCGCCTGACCGTGAGACTCACCCGCTGTTACAAAGCGAAACATGAAAGGCACGACATTCTAGCGGACCCTGCACGGCGCGTAAAGCGATCATAAGAGTGGGTAGTGCATCAATTTGAATTTTGGAGTGCTGCGGCAATAAGGCTGCCCGCCCGAAAAGACGGGCGGCCTCTACAAGAGCAACTGCATTACACTGCGGTTTTGTAGCGGCCTCTCCGTCCCGCGAACTTCGGGACGGAGACGGCGACTTTGCTCGCAAACTGAGTCACTACCTAAGAGTGAGTGCAGTTGTAATTTGAATTGAATTCGAATTCAGGAGGGCTGAGTTTCAACTCGGCCGTAAGCGTCGCACTCACTCGCGGGTTTCAGAGTCTGAGTGAGAACGGCAAAATTGAAGCTTCAGCGGCTAAACAGGCCGCGGAAAAAAGGCCTTGTTCTGTCATTCTGGGCGAAGCGAAGAATCTCTCTCCGATTTAAGTATAGGAAAAGAAACAAGGAGAGATTCCTCACTTCGCTCAGAATGACAGAGTATTGGGTTTTTCCGCGGCCTGTAAAGTCCGCGACTGAATGCAAGCCTAACGCCCGAGTTAAAAACTCGGCCCTCCTAAAGAATCGTCCTAAGCGGATTCTTTTCAAAATTTGATAGAACCTAATTGCGAGCTGAGCAGCAGGTACTGGATGTCCTACATTTGGTAATGACTTATATTCACGATGCTTGACGTCCCAATCATTGACCAGTAGGCTGTTTTGGAACCCGAGCGCGCTCAAGGACCAGCCAACGACGACTGATGGCGACCACTGACCCCAAACTTCTTGAGCCCAATTCTGTTCCACCATCAGGCGTGTTCACAGAAGCAGCGAAGGTGTGGGTCCTGCATGTGCAGGAATACACAAAGTTGTCGGGCCGCGCAGTCTCCAACATTTTTACGCCTCCTTATTATTTTTCCGACATCTTGGAGCAGATGGACATCATTGGCGTCGGCTCGCTCCCGATTGTTTTGCTGACCGGATTTTTTATTGGCGCGGTCATGGTGCTGCAAACGGCGGCGCAATTTGAACGATTTGGGCAGACAGCTCTTACGGCGGATGTAGTTTCGCTGGCCCTGGTCCGCGAATTGGGACCGTCGATCACAGGGCTGCTGGTTACGGGGCGCAACGCTTCCGGCATGGCCTCCGAATTGGGATCGATGGTGGTGACCGAGCAAGTGGACGCCATGCGCGCCATGGGCACGGATCCGATTCGCAAGCTTGTGACACCCCGATTGATCGCGACGGTTTTAATGTTGCCTTTGCTGACGGCCATGGCGGATTTTCTTGGACTGATCGGCGGTTATCTCGTTTCGCTTTTCACGCTTCGCATGGATCCAGTCTTGTTTTGGACTCGCGCGATCGACATTCTGGATTTTTCCGACCTGATGCAGGGACTTACCAAGCCGCTTGTTTACGGATTTATTCTTGCGACGGTAGGGTGCTACCAAGGTCTAAATGTGAAAGGCGGGACGCAAGGAGTGGGCCGAGCGACCACGCATGCGGTGGTTGCCGCGTCCGTATTTATCCTGATCATGGACTTCTTCCTGACTAAGTTGATGCTGTACCTTGCTGGACACGTATTCTAAGCAAAGTTGCAATCGTCCCCTCACCAGCCAAGTTTCCATCTATAATCCATAAGATGAATGTGCCAACGATCCCATCCTGGCGTGGACGCATCATTTTAGGATGAGCGCGAACGTCAGAATGAGCGCGAACGCATCCACTGCCCCCGTTCTTTCCTTCGAAGATGTCTGCATTGGTTTCGACAAAGACAATGTTCTGGATGGACTGACATTTAGCAGTCGCCACTCATGAAACCAAAATATTGATTGGAGAGAGCGGTTCGGGAAAAACGCTGATCCTCAAGCTCGCCGCTGGTTTAATTCAGCCTGACTCGGGAACCGTGGTCATGCTAGGGCATAACCTCTCGCGTATGTCGGAAAAAGCATTGCTCGCTTTTCGAAAAGAGATCGGATTTGTTTTTCAGGAAGGCGCGCTATTCGATTCTCTCACCGTAGCCGAAAACGTGGCCTATTGCCTGGAGGAGGACGGTGTGCCGGAGGAGGAAATTGAGTCTCGCGTGCAAGAATCCCTGTGCTTTGTGGAAATGCAGGATACGCTGGAAAAGTATCCAGATGAGCTTTCCGGAGGGATGAGGCGGCGCGTATCGATCGCGCGAGCCCTCGTGACGCGGCCTTCTGTAGTCCTGTACGATTCTCCAACCGCCGGGCTTGATCCGGTGACAG
This sequence comes from uncultured Acidobacteriota bacterium, assembly GCA_963786215.1. GTDB lineage: Bacteria > Acidobacteriota > Terriglobia > Acidiferrales > UBA7541 > Palsa-360. Next base: position 815,085 of record CAWAYK010000012.1, on the reverse strand, counting down.
CGCAAACAATCATCCGATTAATTTTGCGTTTGCGCGATACCCAGGGCGTAACCTCGCTGCTCGCCACCCATCGCTTGCAGGACGCGTTTGGGCTGGCGAATTACCGGTTTGACGCGGAATCCCTTCAAGTCGTTCCCGTTGCGCATAACGGCGCATCGGCCGCTGCGGCCGCATCCACAAATTTCGTCGTATTGCGAGATGGGAAGGCTTATTTCGAGGGGAGTCCGAAAAAGCTGGCGGAAACAAGCGATCCGTATTTAAAGCGATTTTTATTGTAGCGGTTAGAATGTCATATAGTTGGATGTCGCTCGGAGGAGACCCAATGGCACAACACAAACAATTAACGTGGACCGATCTTCGTGTGGGATTGTTTGTTCTGGCCGGAGCCATACTGCTCACAGTGGTCATATTTTATGTGACGGGAGGCAGCGGTTGGGGGCCCAAGTACAGCCTGCGCGTGTATCTTCCTGAGGTCGGATGGGTTGACTCTGGGCGCGCCTGTGCGTGTCGACGGCGTTGATGTTGGCAACGTGGAAAAAATAACGATTGCCATGCCAAAACCAGGGGCTCAAGCCCCGAAACAACGGAACATCGAAGTGGTACATGCGCCTTCAGAAAATCATTTCAGGATTTCATTCGTTCGGATTCCACCGCCGGACTGGTTACCGAGGGATTGCTGGGCAATCGCTACGTGGACATCGATCGCGGCTACGTGGGGCGCGTGCTGGCAGATAATGAGAGATATCCCTGGGCGGCAGGAAAAAGATTTGAAAGAAATGGTCGCGCAAAGCGCCGACCTGATTGAAAGCCTGAACTCCATCAGCAAACAGGCAAACGCCCTGCTGGTGGACGTGCGCAACGGCAAAGGCTCACTGGGCAAGTTTATGGTGGATGACCAGGCTTACAATCACCTCAATCGTTCCCTTGAAACCGTGGACAGCATGGTGCGGACCTCAAGGCCGGCAAAGGCACGATGGGAAAATTGATCACCGACGACGAAATGTATAATCACGTGAATTCCGTTGCGGGGCGCGTCGATAACGTGATGGAAGCGGTCCAGAATCAGCAGGGAACTTTGGGCAAGCTGGTCTACGATCAGGCCCTGCATGAAAGCCTAAGGCAGTTTCTAGATAATGGAAACGGTTTCCTCGCCGATGTCAAGAACGGAAAAGGGACGCTCGGTAAGCTGGCGACGGATGATTCTCTGTTTGCCAGTTACAAACAGGCGGGCGAGAATCTGGCCAGCGCAACTGCGAAAATGAATTCCAACCAAAATACAATCGGGAAATTTTTCGGCGATCCGAAATTCTACGATAATTTTTCGGGGCTTGCGGGGGACTCGAGATTGCTGATTCAGGATTTTCGCAAGGATCCTAAAAAATTCCTGCACATAAAATTGTCACTCTTCTAGATGTCCAGTGGCACGGGCTTCAGCCTGTGGGGTTTGGTCCATGCAAGGCCTAACCCCCGCAGGCTGAAGAGTCTGGGTGAAGACTCGATGCCGCTTCGTTTTTATAGTTTGTATTCGAGTTTATGACTGTTTGCTACGCATGGTTCTGGGAAATTGGAGTTGCGTGGCCGCTAGTTCGCGTGCCACATGCGCGTCAAGTTATAGGCGGTGCTCGCTAGTGCCCATTCCCCTCTCACTTTGTGCAATCCGCGTTGGCGGAACCTTCTCATGCCTCGCTGCTCTTTTAACACTCCGTTGACCGGTTCGACGATGGCTTTGCGTTTGGCGTACAGCGCGCGGCCTGCCGGGTCGCGCAATTTTCGTCGCATGCGGCGATAGGCCGGGTCCTTTGCCCGCGTCCGCAGTCGCCCTCCGCGATTCAACCAGCGTCCCAGATGGGAGTCTGGAACATACCCGTCGATTCCTCGTTCCTCCAACACCCGCAAATTCTCCACGGAAAAAAATCCACTGTCCGCACTCGCGCAGTGCGGCTTGTCTCCACACGTTTGCTCCACCAAATCCAGCAGCGGAAGCAGCAAACCGTTGTCGTTCGTCTCCTGCGTCACGCACTGCCCCACAATCAAGTGATCTTCGCTCACCGCCAGCGTGCCCGTGTAGCCCAGCGTGAACCCGCCACGCTCGCGCAGAAAGCGGCTGTCCGCATCCGTCCGCGAGAGTTTCTTCAATCCCGATTTCCGCAGCCGCTCCAGCCGCGCCGGAATTTCATCCGCTTGCCGCTCCAGCCGTTCGATCGCTTCGCGGCCTACTTCCATCCCTGCGCCTTCGTTCGGATCTTCCGCGTTGCACTGCTTCTGCCACCGCCGAATGTCGCGCCGTATGCGCGCCCGTTTCTCTCGCAACGCTTGCTCGGTATCCAGGCGATTGCGTGATGCGTTCGCCGCGATGCGCGTCGAGTCGATGGCCACGTGTCCCAACCGACCCAGCCCGCTCGCCCGCGCCAACTCCACCACGCGCGTAAACAAATCGTTCAACCCCTTCGCGTGCCGCCGCCGAAACGCGTTCAGCGTCCAGTGATCCGGCGTCGCCCCGCCACCCAAATACCGAAATGCCAAATCCTCTCGGATGCGCTGTTCCAGCCTGCGCGAACTGGTCACGCCCAGGGCGTAAGCGTATAGCCATACCGAAACCAACATCTCTGGTGCGTACGCCGGTCCGCCTTCGATTCCATACTCGTCTCGAAAAGCGCCCAAGTCCAACTTCGCCACCATCCTGCGCACATAAAAACATAAGTGTCCTGAACCCAATACATCGCGCACACTCGGCGGCAGCAAATACGCCTGATCCGGGTTGTAATCCAAAAATTTCCCCATCGCGTCTCCTCTCTCGTGCAGTATAAAAGACGCGTCAAGGCTAGTTCTCACACAGACTCTTCAGCCTGTCATCTTTTGACTTCTTCCAAATGTATAAAAACAAAACAGGCTGAACAGGCCGCGGAAAAACACAATACTCTGTCATTCTGAGCGAAGCGAAGAATCTCTCCTTGTTTCTTTTCCTATACTTAAATCGAAGAGAGATTCTTCGTTTCGCTCAGAATGACAGAACAAGGCCTTTTTTCCACAGCCTATGAAGCCTGTCGCTACCCCGCGACCTTATTTTTTAGCGATAAAATCCCCTGGATGACGCTGGAATAAAAACCCCAATTAATCAGGAACATCAGGGTGTATCCAAGCGGGCGAATGAACGTGTGAAAAATTTGCGCCTGCATCCAGTTGGCGATCACTACGCCGGGAAGTCCGATCGCGCCTGTCCACATGCCGGGTGTGGAATGTAGGCCTACGGTGCGGGCGATGAAGATGAGTGCAACGGTCCATGCGGCGGCTAACGCTCCTGCCCAGAGAAGGATTTTCACGCTGCTCCTTGGTATCGGAATTGTGTCCATTCTTACAGGGTTGCTTGGACTAAAATCCGCAGGCTGAAGCCCGCGCCACTAGGGCTGCGTGGCGGGCTTTTCGCTGTCCAGCCAGCGCATTTGTTCTTCGGCGTAGCGGGTGCCGGCGACTGCGTTTGCGGGAATGGCGCGCTCGATTTGCGCCAAATCTTCCGGCGATAATTTCAGATCAAGAGCCTTTAGCGATTCCGCCAGCTGAACGCGGCGGCGAGCGCCGATCAGCGAGATAATTTCCGAGCCGCGAGACATCACCCACGCGATCGCGACTTGCGAGGCCGTCGCGTTTTTGCTTTCCGCGATTTCATTGAGCGCTTTCACCAGGGTCTGATTTTTTTGCAAATTTTCGCCGCGAAAGCGCGGCATGTGATTGCGAAAGTCTTTTGGCGAAGTAACTGGCGAGCCTGAGAGCAAACCACGCGAAAGCACTCCGTATGCGGTGACGCTCATACCGAGTTCGCGGGCCGCAGGGAGAATTGTGGCCTCCGCGCTGCGGCTGACGAGAGAATATTCGATTTGCAGTGCAACGATGGGAGTGACCTTGGAGGCTCTGCGAATCGAAGCCGCGGAAGCTTCGGAAATGCCGATGTATCGGACGTAACCAGCCTGAACGAGGCTCGCTAAAGTGCCATAAGTTTCCTCAATCGGTGTGCGCGCATCGACTCGCGATGGCTGGTAGAGATCGATGTAATCCGTGCCCAACCGGCGCAGGCTATAAGAGAGGAAATTTTTAACCGCTTCGGGACGCACATCGTAGCCCGTGAACGCACCGTCAGGCCCGCGCATCGCGCCAAATTTAACGGCAAGAAAAACATCTTTGCGTCTGCCTTCGATGGCGCGGCGAATCAGCATTTCGTTGTGGCCCATGCCATAGAAGTCGCCCGTATCGAGCATATTGATTCCTGCATCGAGCGCAGCGTGAATCGTCGCGATGCTTTCGGTTTCGTCCGAAGGGCCGTAAATGTCGGACATGGCCATGCAGCCGAGCCCGAGCTGGGAGACGACAGGCCCGTTGTGCCCCAGATGAGTTGTTTTCATGCTCGATGCTCTCCCTACAAAGCTTGCTGAAATATGCACCTCCACTTTACGGCAAACATGTACTTGCTGAAAAGCGTGCAAGATTCGGTTTATGTGGCATAGGCTTCAGCCTGTGGGGTTTAGTCCTTGCAAGGCCAAAAATCCACAGGCTGAAGCCTATGCCACGTGGCCACAACATTTGTGTTACATTTTTTCTTTCCTGAAGACAAGAAAGGTCCGGCGCAAATCGCCGGCTACGAAAACGGATGAAGAAAATTTCGGTTCGGGCGGCGAACGGAAACTACGAGGTACTGTGCGGCGAGGGGGTGTTGCGCGAATTGCCTCGCGTGGCTTCGCGCATCGGCCAGGACGGTTCCATCTTCGTAATTTCGTCGGCGCGCGTTTGGAAGCATTGTGGCACGCGCGTGGAAAAACTGCTGGGTCGAGCGCGGCGCGCAACGATTCTGATGAATGACGCAGAGACCGCGAAAAATCTTTCGACGGTAGAGAAAGCATGCCGCGACCTGGTGCGCGCCGGCGCGGATCGACGCGCAGTAATCGTCGCCGTGGGCGGAGGAGTGGTTGGCGACGTGGCCGGATTCGTGGCGGCGAGCTACGCGCGCGGAATCGCGCTGATCCATGTTCCCACCACCGTCGTCGCGCAGGTGGACAGCGCGATTGGCGGCAAGACCGGCGTGAATCTTCCGGAAGGGAAGAACCTTGTCGGCGCGTTCTATCCAGGAAAATCTGTGGTTGCCGATCCGCAATTGCTTTCCACTTTTCCGCCGCGCGAATTCCGGTCGGGAATTTATGAAATTATTAAGTACGGAGTGATCGGCGACGTTAAACTTTTCGAGTTTCTCGAGAAAGAATATGGAGAAAGTATCTGCGCAGGGAGCGCGCTGCGCTTGCATTTGTCATTGAGCGCTCGATTGCGCAAAAAGCACGCGTGGTATCCGAAGACGAGCGCGAATCGGGCATACGCGAAATTTTGAATTTCGGCCATACGTTTGCGCATGCACTGGAAAGCGTGACGCGCTATCGCAACGTACCTGCACGGTGAAGCGGTTGGGTGGGGAATGATTGCGGCGGCGCGATTGGCCGTGGAAAAGGGAATGCTATCGTCAGTCTGAGGAAGAACGGATTGCGAAGATGATTGCCAGCGTCGGGCCGTTGCCGGCATGGCCATCCGTGCCTCCCGCGCGGCTTATTGTGGCGATGCAGGCCGACAAGAAAACGCGCGCCGGGCATCTGCGATTTGTGCTGCCCGAGCGAATTGGCACGGTGCGATGCGGCGTGGAAGCCGAAGAAGAAATGCTGGTGCGCGTCTTGCGCGAATGCAGCTTGGCCGCTGCGCAGTCCTTCGCGCCGAAGAGACGCCGCAAATGAACACCGTATCTCAGAGCAAAGTCCCGGGAACGCGCCCCGAAGGCGTGCAGGATGAGAAGGAAGCCGCCGCGCATGTTCAAAAAATGTTTGGACTCATCGCGCCGCGCTACGATCTGCTGAATCATCTTCTTTCGCTCGATATTGACAAAGTATGGCGTCGGCGCGTGGCGCGTGCGGTCAGCGCGATTCTGCACAATCCCACTGCCTCTGTGCTGGATCTGTGCTGTGGTACGGGCGACCTCGCTCTCGCTTTTCGAAAGGAAGCGCCGATCGGGGCAAAAATTACTGGTTCCGATTTCGTACCGGAAATGCTGGTTCGCGCGCGGGCCAAGGCCACCGCAGCGGGCGTGGATATTCCGTTTGTGGAAGCCGACGCGCTGGCCCTGCCTTTTGCCGACGCCACTTTTGACCTGGTGTCCTGTTCCTTCGGATTCCGCAATCTGGCGAATTACGAACGCGGGCTCGTTGGAAATTCTTCGCGTGCTGAAGCCCGGAGGCGTGGCCGCGATTCTGGAATTTGGCGAGCCGCCTGGAAAATTGTTTGGAGGACTCTACCGTTTTTATTTTCGGTATGTGTTGCCGCGGCTGGGTGGACTGATTTCCGGGAATTCTTCTGCGTACACTTACCTGCCAAAATCGGTCAGCAAATTTCCTTCGCCGGAAGCGCTGAAAGCCATGTTTGAGCGTGTTGGATATGGGGGAGTGAAGTTCGTGCGCTGGACAGGCGGGATTGTTACGCTGCACACGGGGACGAAGTTTTAGGGTTTTGTGGCGCGGGCTTCAGCCTGCGGAATTTAGGCCCTGCAAAGACTAACCCCCGCAGGCTGAAGCCCGCGCCACTAAACTGCGATCAGTTTTCCAGGCCTAACAGGCGGATTTTGTTCAGCAAAGTTTTGTAAGATACGCCAAGTTGTTCCGCGGCGCGCGTCTTATTCCACTTTGAGGATTTCAACGCGGCTTCAATCTTGAACCGCTCCACATATTCCACCGCGCGCGTTCCTACTTCCTGCAGCGTGCCTCCCCAATCAAAAGCTTCGGCCAGCATGCCTTCGGGAATATTTCCTTCCGGCGGGCGCGCGGCGGGGAGTTGCAGGTCGGCGGCTCCGATCGCGTCAGAATCCGTGAGAATTGCAGCCCGTTCAATCGTGTTTTGCAGTTCGCGAACGTTTCCCGGCCACGGATAGCTCAACATCGCTGCACGCGCACTGGGCGCAAATTTTAAATTCGGTTTGCGAAATTCGCGCTGAAATTTGTCGAGAAAATGATCGGCGAGAAGTATTACATCGTCGCCGCGTTCGCTGAGAGCAGGAATCGTTATGGGTACAGCGGCAATGCGGAAGTACAAATCCTCGCGAAATGCTTTGGACGCGACGGCTTCCGTAAGATTCTTGTTGGTGGCCGCCAGGATGCGCACGTCGATGTCGACGAGTTGCGTCCCGCCAACGCGCTCAAAGCTGCGCTCCTCCAGCACGCGCAAAAGTTTTGCCTGCGTACTTAGGGGAAGCTCAGCTATTTCATCCAGAAAAATCGTGCCGCGATTGGCCAGTTCCATCTTGCCGACTTTGCGCGATCCTGCACCTGTGTACGCGCCGCGCTCATGGCCGAACAATTCGTTTTCGACGAGCCCTTCGGGGATCGCCGCGCAATTTAAAGCGACGAAGGCTTGCTGGCGGCGCGGGGAAAGGTGGTGGATCGCACGCGCAAACAATTCCTTGCCCGTGCCGCTTTGTCCAAGCAGCAAGACAGTTGAATCCGTCGCGGCCACGCGCTGCACCTGATGCGTCGCATCCTGCATGCTCTTGTGATCGCCGACGATTCGTGGAAAGCCGTACCGCTCGGCATATTCCTCGCGAAGCAATAAGTTTTCCCGCAACAATTCCTGCTGTTGCGACGCGCGCTCCACCAGCAAATTCAGGTGCTCGAGGTCCACAGGCTTCTGGATGAAATCGTACGCGCCTTCCTTCATGGCCGTTACGGCTTCTTCGACGGAACCGTACGCGGTGATCAGGATGACGGGAATAGTTGGGTCGGCCTGCTTTGTTTCGCGGAGCACATCGAGCCCCGAGCAGCCGGGAAGTTTTAAATCAGTGAGCACCAAAACGTAGCGGCGCGCGCGGACCTTGGCTACGGCGGAGGATCCATCCGGGGCTTCATCCACAGTGTGCCCGGCACGTTCGAGGGCCTTCTTCAGCATTGCGCGCAGTTCTGGTTTGTCTTCAACTAGAAGAAGGGGTTCCATAAGTTTTCTTTGTATCATGCCTGCGCGCCGCAAAGTGAATTGCTGCGCGTCTTTGTGCGGAGTCAGCTATATGGTATTTCTGTTCGTTTCCAAATTTTCTGCGTGATTAAACCGAAAAATCGCCGTTCGCCAACTACGGTTGTGGCGCAGGAACTGGTGCGGGCGCAGCCGCAGGGCCAGATTCCTGTTGCGACGGTTGGGCAGGCTGCGTTGCCCATCCGGCATCGCCGCCCGCGTGCCGCAACTGATCTTCGAGATTGGAAATGTCGGCTTTGTCCTGCTCGATCGCTGCCGTTTTGTCGTCAATCTTCGTTCTGGAATCGTTTATATCCTGGCGTGAATAATCCTGCTTCAGGCTCGCCATCGGGTCGGTATAAAACTGCTGCTGCTTCAGATTAAATTCGCGTTGCATGATATCGAGTTCGTGCTGGTCATCGGCCAGTTTTTTGTTCGCAGCCGCGAATTTATCGCGCCAGTAGCTTTCGTCTTTAACCGGTGCCTTTTTTTCCGCGCCAGCCGCGTTCCCGGTCTTATCGTCCGTCTTCTTGGTTTGGTCTTCGGGAGGTGCCGGAGTTTCGCCGACGACGCTGACGACACCGTTAATCGTGCCTAGATTATCGTTGTCGATGGTCAATTTCGCCTGCGGAGCAGTTTTTCGCTCTGCCCGAGCCTTGCGTGCTGCGTCAGCAACGCTCTCCTGGCTTTGGTCTTGTTGAGCCGCTAGATAGCAGGGGGCGCCGAGCATCGCAGAACTCAGTACCAGCGTAATAAGTCGTTTTTTATTCATAAGCTGTGCCGCCTTTCAGGGGGACATGGCGGTTCTAAACATTACTAGTTTAGATGCGTGCCGAGGCCGAATCAATGGAACTAACAGATTCGCGCACAAAGGGTAACCATACGAGAAACTCGGCCCCACCCACGGGTTGGTTGCGGGCCTCAATCGATCCGCCGTGCTGGACAATGATCTTTTGCACAACAGCCAATCCGAGCCCTGTCCCATTGGCTTTCGTCGTGTAAAAGGGCACAAAAATCTTGCTCAGCGTTTCGCCGGGTATCCCAGGGCCGTTATCCGAGACAAAGATGCGTTGCCCAGGCAGGGGGCCCGATTTTTCGATTTCGCCGCGGATGATGACGCGTCCTCCGGCTGGATTTTCAACCGCTGCTTCCGCGGCATTGCGCGCGAGGTTGAGAATCGCCTGGCGCAACAGGGTATCGTCGCCCGACACATCACCGAATTCTCCCAGCGTGTCGATCGGAACGCCGGGAACCGCCTCGGAAATTTCCGTGATAATTTCTTCGATCATGGGGCGCAGCGCGACTTGCTCGTCTGCCAAATCGAGAGGACGGGCAAATTTGAGGAACTCGGTGACCACGTGTGTCAGGGACCTTGTCTGGCGAAGGATGAGGTCGCCGTGCTCATGCAAGTCAGTGCCGGGCTTGGCCTCACTGCGAATCATTTGCGCGTAACCTGAAATCGTCGCGAGGGCGTTTTTGAATTCGTGCGCGATGCCAGCGGAAAGTTCGCCAAGCGCCGCCAAATTTTCCTTCATGTGAATTTGCTTTTGCAGCGCGGCAAGTTCCGTCAAATCGCTCAGCAGGCAAATCGCGCCGGTGATTTCATTGGCATTGTTTTGGATCGGAGAAATTGTGACTCCGAGCTGGCGCAAGTCGCTGGAAGGCGCGAGGTACTCTACTTCTTCGCGGCGAAAGGTACGCCCTTGCTCGAGGCAGAGGGCGACGAGTTCCGTAAGGCGCGAGCCGGAGCCCAGAACTTCGCTGTAGCGGCGAAAGCCTAGAGATTTAACGCCCAGGGCCGCTTCGGCTGCGGGATTCGCGCTGGTAATCAGGCCGGCAGAATTTACAAGCAGCAAGCCGGCGGGCATATTGCGCGTGACGGCTTCGCTCATGCGCTCGGTTTGCTGCGCACGCTCGCGTTCGGCGCGATGCAGCGCTTCCAGTTCTTTTTCCTGCTCTTTGAGTTTTTTGATTACGGCCTGCATCGAGGCCGCCATGAATGCTGCGGGATTATCGCTGCGCGGAGTTTCGTGGCCGCTATGAGGGGATGAGTCCGATCCTCCATGAAAATAACGCCGCGCCATCATGACCACGATGATTGCCGCAGCCATCATAATGACGAGCAGCGCCCCGGAAAGTACCCAGAGTGAATTAGCTGTCGGAACTACTGCGGCATCTAGCAATATAAAATTCACAGATCACTTTCCGGCAAGAATAGCTTCGTACCAGTGCAGGGCGGGCGTGCCAAAAAATAAAACCAGAAGAGCGCCCGCTCCGAGGAATGTACCAAACGGCAATTCGTAATCGCGGCCCTTTTTCGAAATTGATATCAAAAGGATACCGATCACACTGCCCAGCAACGATCCGACAAGGATCGTCATCATGGTGCGCTTCACGCCCAGAAACGCGCCTACCGCAGCCATCATTTTCACGTCGCCCAGGCCCATGCCTTCGCGGCCGCGCAAGCGGAAATATCCTTCCGCCACGAACCAGAGCAAACCGCTTCCGGCTAACGCGCCGATCGCGGCATCCGCAAAAGAAAGCGCCGCTTGCGGAGGAGGAAATTCAAAGTAGCGCCGCGCCAGCCACAGCGCCGTGCCGTCGAGTGACTTGGTGAAAAGGCTGAAAATGAGGCCAACGATCACGCCGAAGAAATTGACTTTGTCGGGAAGGATACGCTCGCGCAGGTCCGTGATGGTCAGGACGACGATCAGGGCGCAGAAAATGGCCCACTTCACGGCATCCACCGTTGGCCCGAACACGAAGTAGCAGGCAATGAACAAAAGCGCCGTGAGCATTTCGACCGCGGGATACATCGCGGAAATTGGAGCCTTGCAACTGCGGCACTTGCCGCCCAGGATGAGCCAGCTCACCACCGGAATATTGTCGTACGGGGCGATGGCCTTTCCGCATTTGGTACACCCCGATGCGGGAAGCACAATCGATTTGCCTGCGGGAATCCGCAGGATGCAGACATTTAGAAAACTGCCAATGAGCAAGCCGAACAAAAACGCGCTTAGTGGGATCACTATCAAACTGTGCCATACGAGCACAAGCCCGACAACGATTGGTCATGCAGGATGAAGCAAATAGGTAACATCGCATGGTGGCGCCGGCATCTTGCCGGCGGTTTTTGAATTTGTGCTCAGACAGGCGAAACCCCGCCGGCAGGATGCCAGCGCCACAGAAAGCCGCAAGGCGGCCAACGCCTGGAACAGAGTTTGGAGTAGTTTGACAGCCTATCCGCACGCCCCTATATTCGAGTTTCACACCTTATGTCCTGGCTGGAACGAAAAATTCGCCGCTACGAGCACGCCCGGTGGACCACCGACGACAATCGGCGCGTCTATCCTTTTGAATGGGGTCTCGAACATATTGGAGGTAGGGCGGATGAGCCTGACCCACGCGGATTTCTGGACGCCTGGGTCGACGAAACGCTAGCTCACGCCGAAGAATGGTTTGCCACCACGCCTGCGAGCGACTACGTTCTAGAATCACGGCAAAACGTCACTTCAGAAGAGCTGGTTCTGACTTTCACCAGCCAAATTACTTCGCCATGGAAAAATAACGATCTTGTCCATGCACGGTTCTTTCGCGCCAGATCGAGCGGGCCCGCCGTGGTCCTCATGCCCAACTGGAATGCAAAGTGGCATGGCCAGGTCAATCTCTGCAAGTGGCTTACAAAGCTTGGCATCAGCGTGCTTCGTCTCTCTTTGCCGTATCACGATTACCGCGTCGCGCCGGGCCACGAACGCGCCGACCAGCTTGTCGGCTCAAATGTGGGGCTCACCATTCAAGCGACGCGCCAGGCCGTGATGGACACGCGTCGGTGCCTGCGCTGGCTTGAGCAGCAGGGTTACCGCAAGCTTGGCCTGGTCGGGACGAGCATCGGGTCCGATGTAGGTTCGATCACCATGGCTTTCGATGAGGCTGTGCGCGGCGGCGGCTTCATGCACGTGTCCACCTATTTTGCCGATGTCGTGCGCACGGGCATGACCACCAATCACGTGTGGGAAGGTTTGCGAACCAAAGTGACAGAGGCCGAACTGCGCCGCTGGTGGACGCCGATCAGCCCTGTGCCGTACATGCATCGCCTGCAAAATTCCGGCCAGCGCTTGCTGATGATCAGCGGCCGCTACGATCCCACTTTCTGGTACGAGTTTACGCAAGACATGTTTGACGATTTGCGCGGGAAGGGAATTCTGCTGGAAACGATGACCATGCCCTGCGGTCATTATTCGCTGGAGTTGCCGCCATTTGCGTATCCCGCTGGGCTGAGGCTGGGGCTTTTTCTGCTTGAAACGCTGGCGTGATTTTTAGTTTAGCCGCATTTTGTGGCGCCGGCATCTTGCCGGCGGGGTTTTCGCTCCGATTAAGAAAAATTCAAAACTCGCCGGCAAGATGCCGGCGCCACAAATCATCCGCTTTAAATATTTAATGGACAGAGAAAACGGTAAAGAAGCAGCTCATTTCCAAAGGAATCCGCAAGGCACGCGGTATTCGCCAAACAATAATATTGGCGTAGGTTTTGTAGCGCTGGCATCCTGCCGGTAGATTTGTTGCTCAACTCGCAAATTCAAAACTGCCGGCAAGATGCCAGCGCTACGAATCGCTTGCCTTCACACTCAACTTGTCCCAGTCAAAGTATTTGCGATACTTTTCCGGCAGCGGTTTTGGGCGGCCCTTGCTGTTGCAAACCACGTGAATCGTTTCGCCGGTCACCAGCAATTCTTTCGTCTCGTCATGCAGAATTTCGTACCCGAAAGTAATCACGCGGCTCTTCACGGAAGTTACGCGCGTGCGAATGCGCAGCGGATCGTCATAGCGCGCGGGCCGCCGGTAACGGCACTTGGCTTCGGCGACGACCGTGAAACTGTCATCTTCCTGTTCCATGCGGCGGTAATCCAGGCCGACGCTTGCGCATGTATTCCACGCGCCCAATTTCAAAATAAATAAAATAATTTGCGTAATAGACGATGGACATCTTGTCCGTTTCCGCATAACGGACGCGCACCACGTGATCGATAAATTCGCTCATTGTGCAGGAAATTGTAGCAGAAGGGCGGCGCGGCTCGCTCGCGATCGTGGTGATGCTAGGAGCGAATTTGTTTAGAGTTGCGCACATGGGAAAGTCGCCCGTCCAAAAACGGACGGCCGCTACAAAAACGGTAATGAAGATGCATTGGGTTTCGTAGAGGCCATTCTGTCCCGAGTTCTTCGGGACAGAACGGGCAGCTTTCCGCCAGAGTTTATGCACGACCAAAGTGTTTATTTATTTTCCGGTCCAGCGAGGCGCACGCTTTTCGAGGAACGAGGAAAGGCCTTCGCGGAAATCTTCCGTGGACCTGATCTGCGCGCTTTCCGTTGCGGCAAGTTCGAGTTCGCGATCGATTTCCGGTGCGGCGAAATCGCAAAGTAGCTTTTTGGTTATGCGCGAGGCTGGTCGGGCTTGACGCAAGCAAAGTTGCCGCGAGGTCTTGCGCCGATTTGTTTAGTTGCTCCGCCGAAACAATTTCCGTAACGAGGCCCAGGCGATGCGCTTCGGCGGCGTCGATGATTTTTCCGGTGAGCAGCAAATCGCGGGCATGCTTTTCGCCGATTTGCCGGACCAGAAAAATAGAGACGACGGCGGGAAGAAACCCGATGCGCACTTCCGGGTATCCGAATTTCGCTTCGGGCACCGCGATCGTGAAATCGCACAATGTAGCGAGGCCGCATCCACCGGCGATGGCGGCGCCGTTTACCGCGGCGATGGTCGGCTTCGGGAAACTCCAGATTCGGCGGAAAAGTTGCGCGAGGCGGTCGGCGTCTTCGCGCTGCTGCGCGAGGGATTGCGTGGCGAGCGCCTTCAACGCTTCCAAATCCATCCCGGAGCAGAACGCTTTTCCCGCGCCGGTGAGAATCAACACACGCGCGGGACTCGCTTCCACTTCATCGAAGGCGGAAAAAATTTCTACAATCATTTCCGGAGAAATGGCGTTGCGCTTGTCCGGCCGATTCAACGTAATCGTTGCGATCTCACCTGTCAAATTCGAGTTGGAGTGTCTGGAAGCTCATGTTGAGTGGTTTTTAGTGGCATGGGCTTCAGCCTGCGGATTTTAGTCCTTGCAAGGCCTAAACCCCACAGGCTGAAGCCTGCGCCACTTAAAACTCAAATTCAGCTGCCCACATCCCAAAATGTATTACTTACTTCGCTTGCGCTGCTTGAGAATACCTGGCGCGAATTTCCTGCGTCACTGCAATGCACGGCGCCAGCGTCGCCTGATCGATCTCCGTGTCAGCCCCGCGCGACGCCAGTGCCGCGACAATTGTTTCCGTCGCGATATTTCCAACGAGATCATCGCCGGCAAATGGGCAGCCGCCGAGTCCTGTTAGCGCGCCATCGAACCGGCGGCATCCGGCATCGTACGCGGAAAGAATTTTTTGCGCGGCGTCCTCGGCCCTGCCGTGTAAATGCACGCCCAGGTCGAGCCCCGCGACGCTTTCCTTCACCGTGGCGTAGAGCGCGCCCACGTATTCGGGAGGCGTGGTTCCCACCGTGTCGGCTAGCGAAACCTGGTGAACGCCAATATCCTTCAGCCAGATCAGCGCGTCTTCCACGATCTCGGCACCCCAGGGCTCCTCATACGAATTTCCGAAGGCCATGGAAATGTATACCACCATCCCGTGTCCGGAACCTTTGGTGGCCTTACGAATTTCTTCGACGAGCGCGCGCGATTCTCCGCTTGCTCATGTTGGCATTGGCGCGGCGGAAAGTACGCTGAAATGGAATATGGGTAGCCGATGGTGGTCACGCCCGGTGTGGCCAGAGCGCGATCGAGCCCTTGCTGATTCACGACAATGCCAATGATTTCGGGCGACACGGCGCCATCGGGAAGCCCTGCAAGAAAACCCTTCATAACTTCTTCGCTGTCCGCCATTTGTTTCACGCGTTCAGGCGAAACGAAACTGACAGCGTCGATATGTTTGAAGCCTGCAGCAGCAAGCTTCAGCAAGATAAGTTCACTTTTCACTTGTGTAGGAATAATTTCAGGTAAGCCTTGCCACGCGTCGCGTGGGCATTCGATAATTTTTACGAGTTTCAGTCAACTAAGGTTCCCTTTGAAAGCAAAGATTTTACTAGCCAAATCCTATGTTTGCAAAACGCCCAGTTTTAAATTCCTTCACATCTGGATTCAATGCAGCCGCTTCCAGCGCCCAAACCAGTGCTTCGCGCGTTTGCGCAGGATCGATGATCGCATCGACCCACAGACGAGCTGCGGCGTACCGCGGATCGGTCTGATGTTCGTACGTGGCGCGGATCGATTCCTTCAATTCTTTTTTGTCCGCTTCGGAAAGCTTTTTGCCTTCGCGCTCGAGCTGCTTGATCTTGATTTCCACTAAAGTGGATGCGGCGGCATCGCCGCTCATCACGGCGTAGCGCGCCGTTGGCCAGGCGAAAATGAATCGTGGGTCGTAAGCTTTTCCGCACATGGCGTAATGTCCCGCGCCAAAACTTCCGCCGCAGATCACCGTAATCTTGGGCACGACGCTGTTGGAGACGGCGTTCACCATTTTCGCGCCGGCGCGGATGATTCCGCTCCACTCGGCTTCCTTGCCGACCATGAAGCCGTTGACGTCGTGCAGAAAAATGAGCGGCACAAGATTCTGGTTGCAGTCCATGATAAAGCGCGCCGCTTTTTCCGCCGACTCGGTGTAAATCACGCCGCCGAATTCGATGCGGCGCTCGCCCGTTGCGGCGTCGATGGTCGGGACGTGCTGCTTATTGTTGGCGACAATGCCCACGGCCCAGCCGCCGATGCGTGCGTAGCCGCACAGCACGGTCTTGCCGTATTCCGCGCGGTACTCCTCGAATTTGCTGCCGTCGACGATGCGGGCAATCACTTCGTGCATGTCATATTGCCGCGCTGGGTCGGAAGAAAAAATCCCATAGATTTCTTCGGTCGGAAACAGCGGATTCTCCGGATCTTTGTAATTAAAGCGCGCAAAGGGCGGGTGGCCCATCTTGTCCACCAGCGCGCGGATGCGTTCGAGGCAGGCGTCATCGTTCGGCTCGCGGAAATCGACCGTGCCGCTGATTTCCGCGTGCATTTTTGCGCCGCCGAGTTCTTCGGCGGAAACTTTTTGCCCGATCGCCGCCTGCACGAGCGCAGGCCCGGCAAGAAAAAGGCCGGAACCTTCGGTCATCAGAATGTGATCGCACATCACCGGTAGATAAGCGCCGCCCGCGACGCACATACCCATGATGGCCGTAATCTGCGGAATCTGCATGGCGCTCATCACGGCGTTGTTGCGGAACACGCGGCCAAAATCGTCCGTGTCCGGGAAAACATCTTCCTGCAGCGGCAGAAAAACGCCGGCGGAATCGACCAGATAGATCGTGGGAATATGATTGTCGATGGAAATATTTTGCGCGCGAATCACTTTTTTCGCGGTAAGAGGGAAGAAGGCCCCCGCCTTCACCGTCGCGTCATTGGCGATGATCATCACCAGCCGCCCGCAGACATGGCCGAGCCCCGTGACCGTCCCCGCGGCCGGGGCGCCGCCCCACTCCTCATACATTTCGTGCGCGGCGTAAACACTCAATTCAAAAAATGAGGTTTTCGGGTCGATCAGTTTGGCGATGCGCTCGCGCGCTGTCAGGCGGGATTTCTTATGCTGCGATTCAATCGCTTTTGCGCCGCCACCCTGTTGAATGGCGGTTTCCTGATTTTTGATTTCGGTGAGCAGGTCCACCATGCGGCGAGTATTTTTCTCGAATTCAGGCGAGTTGCGATTGATCTTGGTTTCAAGAACGGAACTCGTCAAGTGGAACTCCTCCAATAATATTTTCCGATCTTCTCAATGCTAAAAACCGCGAACCGACAGTATAAGCCGATTCGCCCTAAGTCTGCATCGTTTGCAAAGATCTGCAGTTCCAGCGTCGCGTTGGCTGGCTGCTCTTACTCCTTATACGGTACTCACTGTATTGAGTGCGGAGTGTGTGTTGAAGTAGCGTCCATCTTCTGAAGTCAGGTGCATCCCACTCGACTCTCAGCGAAGTGACTTCACCGCTGATTGACCTCGCTGTCGCATTGCAGGCGAAGAATCCTATGTGTTCAATCCGCAGACTTGAAGGAAGCGCCTTATGAAACGGATCATTTTCTTGGCAGTTGCAGTTGCAACGGTGTTTGGGCTGGTCGCATCCATGAGCCCTGCATCGGGCCGCGCCGAAGATGATGCCGTCCCAATCTTCGGAATTAAAATTCCCGCTGGATACCGTGATTGGAGATTGATTTCCGTGGCCCACGAAGAAGGCAACCTCCACAGTTTTGCTGCGATTTTGGGCAACGACGTAGCGATCAAGGCCTATCGCGAAGCGAAGCTTCCATACCCGGACGGCACAATTATCGCCGCTTTGCACTACGGCCACGTCCCTTCGGAGGAAAATGACAAAGTTTTTGGCAATCCCCAATCTTTCGTTCCTGGGCCAGCGACGAACATCCAGTTTATGGTTAAGGATTCAAAAAAGTATGCTTCCACTGGAGGATGGGGCTTCGCTCACTTCAACAAAGACGGCAAACCCGGCGACGAGACGTTGCTTAAAACTTGTTTCCCCTGCCACGCGAAGGCTTCTCGCGACTTTGTTTTCACGCAGTACGCACCTTGACACCAACCTCAAGGTGAAGCCAAACATGTTGCAGAACTCTATGACTTTGCTTGCTGAACCTCGTGGAGCAATGAGTTGCCAAGCGGATGGAGGGCACACCGAGGTAGACGGAAAGAGTTTTTTTGAGGCGGCCACATTTCGATAAGGCAATTCGGAACTTAAGCCTTACTCCCAATTGCTCACACGGCTATTCGATACGATGACACCACTCCACCAAGGCTGAGAAAATTTGCCGGGATGGACTATAACGCGTTCAGAATCCCCCGGTTTCGCAGTATCGTATGTCTGAGGGCTGACCCCAATTTCGTCTTCAAATTTCTCCCCGTTCCACAACTCAGTAAATACGAGAATATATGCGGTCCCGTCTTCGCTGTTTGAAATGTACTTTTGGGAGACCAGTGCCTGCGCTTCGACGGGCGGATTCACATCCAAAATTCCATTTAGGTAGAAGTAAGCGGAGAGCATAACAAGCCCAACTGTAGCCGATACAATCATTAACCTCACGAATGTGGCATATCGTGTCAGTCGATCAAAATTGTCAAGCGCGAATGCTGTTACTGCCGGGATCACAATCAAGGCCGCAATTACGAAGAATACCCAGTGAGACGATCCAAGTCGGGGATATGCGCCCTCAGCCAATACGGTTCCGACAATTCCGCCGAATGCTACAACGGAACAAACCTTCAAAGTTACTTTTATTTGTTGATTGCGAGCGACACACAACCCGCACTGATCAACGTCCTCGAAGCGCTTGCCACATTCTGGGCAAACAATCTGCATTTCTGGATTGCCTGAGAGGTGCAAGCTAGCCCTTGCGAGAATGAGTATAGTCACTCCGTTACAGTAGAGTATATATAATTCTTGATAAACGATCATCTCGGAGTGAGACTTTTTTCACTGTCCCAGTCCATTGACCTCGAATTTGGGAAATTAAGCAGGTTAAATCTTCAAGAGCTTTGCGGCCGTCCCTCCTAAAATCATCTTGCGCTGCTCAGCGCTCAGTCGGAGTTCCTCGACATTTTCCACGGGGCGCTCGTAGCCTACGGGAAAACAGTAATCGCTGCCCATCATGATGCGGTCGACGCCCACTTGGGAAATGACGTATTCCATCAGCGGCTTTGAATGCGCGATTGTGTCATACATGAAGCGGTGGAGATAGGCGCTGGGCGTTTGCGCGGATTGCTTGGCTGCGGCGATCGCGGTCCAGCCGTGATCGAGGCGGCCAACGATGTTGAGCAGCGTGCCTCCCGCGTGCGGCAGCACAACCACCAAGATTCGGGTGGCGGTCGAGGACTCCGCCGAAAATTAAATGCGATGCTGCCACCGTGGTGTCCAGCGGATAGGCGACCAGGTTGGTGAGCGAAAAGGGTTGCAAACGTTTTCCGCCGAGGATGGGCGGCAAGGGATGCAGAAAAACCGGCAGGTTGAGCGACTCGATTCGCGTGAAGATTGGATCGAATAGGGGATCGTCGAGGTCGCGGCCCTCAATGTTGGTGCCCATGTAAACGCCGCGCACGCCGGGAAGTTTGCTGACGCGATTCAACTCTTCCACAGAGCGGTCGGGATCGAGCATGGGAATCATCGCGAGAACGACGAATCTGTCGGGATGCGCCTGGTGCGCGGCTACCGCACCGTCGTTCCACGTTTGCGACAACTTGAGCGAGAACTCGCCCTCCGCCCAGTAGACCATCGGCCCCGTGAGCGACAGCGCGTGGACGGCCACGCCTTGCGCGTCCATATCGGCCAGGCGCTGTTTTATGTCGATAAATTTTGCGGGGAGCGGGCCATTCGATTCCGCCGGCGTCTTAAACGTAAAACCTTTCTCGGTCATGTGGAATTCCGTGTTGTAGCGCTGGCTTTCGGTATTGAACAGATCGAAATATTCCTGAGGAAAGTAGTGAGCGTGGATGTCAATGGGGCGCACACCAAGCTTTTTTGCGTCGGAAGCAGTGGATGACGCGGGAGATTCCGCCAGCAGTGCTTCGCCCATGCCGCTGAACGACGTTACGGCCGCAGCCGCCGCGAGCCCGCCTTGCAGCATTTTCCGGCGCGACACTTTCGGATGGCAGGCGCACTCGTTTTCGTTCTTCATAACAAAATCCTTTGAGGAGCGAGAAATCTCCGAATGGTTTGGGTTTCGATCCCGCGAATCGTACGCTGTTTCCGGGATCGTTACAACGGGTCCCGTGGCATAGGCTCTAGCCTGTGGAATTTTGGCCTTGCAAGGAGAAACGTATTAGGGATTTGAATGAGACGTATGTGAATATGTAAATAAATCCAACAGCACTTTAAGAGTTCAATTTGTGTCAGGACCAACCCCCGCAGGCTGAAGAGTCTGGGTGAAGACTCGATGCCGCTTCGTTTTTATAGTTTGTATTCGAGTTTATGACTGTTTGCTACGCATGGTTCTGGGAAATCGGAGTTGCGTGGCCGCTAGTTCGCGTGCCACATGCGCGTCAAGTTATAGGCGGTGCTCGCGTAGTGCCCATTCCCCTCTCACTTTGTGCAATCCGCGTTGGCGGAACCTTCTCATGCCTCGCTGCTCTTTTAACACTCCGTTGACCGGTTCGACGATGGCTTTGCGTTTGGCGTACAGCGCGCGGCCTGCCGGGTCGCGCAATTTTCGTCGCATGCGGCGATAGGCCGGGTCCTTTGCCCGCGTCCGCAGTCGCCCTCCGCGATTCAACCAGCGTCCCAGATGGGAGTCTGGAACATACCCGTCGATTCCTCGTTCCTCCAACACCCGCAAATTCTCCACGGAAAAAAATCCACTGTCCGCACTCGCGCAGTGCGGCTTGTCTCCACACGTTTGCTCCACCAAATCCAGCAGCGGAAGCAGCAAACCGTTGTCGTTCGTCTCCTGCGTCACGCACTGCCCCACAATCAAGTGATCTTCGCTCACCGCCAGCGTGCCCGTGTAGCCCAGCGTGAACCCGCCACGCTCGCGCAGAAAGCGGCTGTCCGCATCCGTCCGCGAGAGTTTCTTCAATCCCGATTTCCGCAGCCGCTCCAGCCGCGCCGGAATTTCATCCGCTTGCCGCTCCAGCCGTTCGATCGCTTCGCGGCCTACTTCCATCCCTGCGCCTTCGTTCGGATCTTCCGCGTTGCACTGCTTCTGCCACCGCCGAATGTCGCGCCGTATGCGCGCCCGTTTCTCTCGCAACGCTTGCTCGGTATCCAGGCGATTGCGTGATGCGTTCGCCGCGATGCGCGTCGAGTCGATGGCCACGTGTCCCAACCGACCCAGCCCGCTCGCCCGCGCCAACTCCACCACGCGCGTAAACAAATCGTTCAACCCCTTCGCGTGCCGCCGCCGAAACGCGTTCAGCGTCCAGTGATCCGGCGTCGCCCCGCCACCCAAATACCGAAATGCCAAATCCTCTCGGATGCGCTGTTCCAGCCTGCGCGAACTGGTCACGCCCAGGGCGTAAGCGTATAGCCATACCGAAACCAACATCTCTGGTGCGTACGCCGGTCCGCCTTCGATTCCATACTCGTCTCGAAAAGCGCCCAAGTCCAACTTCGCCACCATCCTGCGCACATAAAAACATAAGTGTCCTGAACCCAATACATCGCGCACACTCGGCGGCAGCAAATACGCCTGATCCGGGTTGTAATCCAAAAATTTCCCCATCGCGTCTCCTCTCTCGTGCAGTATAAAAGACGCGTCAAGGCTAGTTCTCACACAGACTCTGAAGCCTACGCCACAGTACGCAAGTTAAGGTATCTTAGTATTCGTAGTTCTGTGCGGTGCAATGCAGCCGGATGGCTGAGCGCTGCGCCTTAATACATGATGGAACCACTGTTGAGGAGACTCGGGGATGAAATCCGCACTACCTAACCGCTTATTGATCTTGTGCATGTCCGTGGCCGTCGCCGCGGGATCCGTTTTTAGCCAGGATGTGGCGAAAAAAGCGCCGCTCAAGAAAGCTCCTGCTGCACAAGTCTCTAATGCAGCGAACGTCAAAACCGCGGACGCCGATCTTTCCGTCCCCACTATCAAGTTTGAGAAATACACGCTGACAAACGGCCTGGTCGTGCTTCTGTCCGAGGATCACCGGCTGCCGCTAGTCTCCACCAACATCTGGTATCACGTTGGCCCAGCGAACGAAATCTTGGGGCGCACGGGATTCGCGCACCTGTTCGAGCACATGATGTTCGAGGGTTCGAAGCATGTTCCGGGGAATGCGCATATCCGGTTTCTGGAGGCAGCCGGGTCTTCGGACCTGAATGGCACCACCGATTTTGACCGCACCAATTATTTCGAAACGCTTCCTTCCAACCAACTCGAGCTTGCGCTGTGGCTGGAATCCGATCGCATGGGATATCTGCCCGACAAACTGGATCAGGCCAGCTTGACGAACCAGCAAGACGTCGTGCGCAACGAGCGCCGCCAGAATATTGAGAACAGCCCCTACGGAATTGTGGAAGAGGGCGTGTTCCATTTGCTGTTTCCCAAAAGCCATCCGTACCATGCCGACGTGATGGGTTCGCACGCGGACATTCAGGCGGCGAAGCTGGAAGATGTCCGCAACTTTTTCAAGCTGTATTACGCGCCGAATAATGCGAGCCTGGCCATTGTCGGAGATTTCGATCCTGCGCAGGCCAGGCAGTGGGTGGAGAAATACTTTGGGCCGTTGAAGCGCGGCGCGCCCGTGCCGAAAATTGCGGCTGTCACGCCGCCGATCACCGCGGAGCGCCGCGCTGTGATTCACGATCAGGTGGAACTGCCGCGCGTTTATATGGCCTGGCTGACGCCTCCCATTTTCAAGCCGGGAGATTCGGACGCCGACCTCGCTTCAGCCATCCTGGGCGGCGGGAAGTCCAGCCGGCTGTACAAAAAGCTGGTCTATGACAAGCAGATTGCTTTGGACGTCAGCGCGTCGCAGCAATCTTTGACGCTCGGCTCGGTGTTTGAAATCGTGGTCACCGCGCGGCCCGGCCACACGGCCGCGGAAATGGAAAAAGCGGTTGACGCAGAATTGGCTGCGTTCCGTAAAGATGGTCCCACGCAGGTTGAACTGGACCGCGCGCGTAACGGAATCGAAACGGAAATGATTCAAGGGCTCGAGCGACTCGGAGGTTTTGGAGGCGTTGCGGACCGCTTGAATCAGTACAACCATTATCTCGGGAACCCGGATTATTTCCGCCAGGACGTGCACCGCTATGAGGCGGAGACCACAGAACAGGTGCGTGTATTTGCGCAGGAAAAACTGAAACCCACTGCGCGTGTGGTTGTGGATGGAATTCCGGGCAAACCGGATCTCGGTCCGGATGTGCCGACGCCGAAGAATCTGCAAAAGGGAAATAGCACCGGCGGGGAATCGGTGAACGCCGACGCTGCGTGGCGTGATAATCCGCCGTCTGCTGGCCCCACGCACGAACTAAATCTTCCGCTGCCTGAAATCTTTACACTTTCCAACGGACTGACCGTTTACTACCACTATCGTCCGGGGCTTCCCGTTGCGGCGGCCAACCTTGTTTTTAAAACGGGCAGCGGAGCGAATCCGGTCGACAAGCCGGGGCTCGCAAGCTTTACATCGAACATGCTGCAGCAGGGAACTCAGGCGCGGAACGCGACGCAGATCGCGGATGAAGCGGCGCTCCTGGGGACAGCTCTGTCTTCCAGTGCGAGCATGGATGCATCCAGCGTCGGTTCGAGTTCGCTCACGAAGAATTTTCCTGGGGTGCTCGATCTGATTTCGGACGTGGTTCTGCATCCCACTTTCCCGCCGGACGAAGTTGAGCGCCGCCGCGCATCGCGGCTCGCTGCTTTCACCGACGAGCGTTCCGACCCGGAAACAGTTGTTGCGCGTGTCGGCGTGGCTGCGCTCTTTGGACCGAAGAGCCCGTTTGGGTATGACAATTCCGGCAATGAAGCGTCCATAAAAGCGATGACGCGCGACGATATGGTGAATTTCTGGAAGAAGAATTACCTGCCCAACAATGCGGCACTGGTCGTTTCCGGAAATATTCCGGTCGACGATTTGAAAGCTTTGGCCGAAAGTAAATTTGGAGCGTGGAAAGCCGGCGAAATTTCGCAGCCGAGCGTCGGCGATCTTGAATCGACGAAAGCGAAGATCGTGATCGTGGATCGCCCAGGCGCGCAGCAAACCATGGTGCGCATGCTGGAAATGGGCGTGGACCGCGCGACGCCTGATTATCCGACCCTTGAAGTAATGAACTCCGAAATGGGAGGACTGTTTTCCAGCCGCATCAACCTGAATCTTCGCGAGGAGCATGGCTACACGTACGGCGCGGGATCTTCCTTCGTGTACCGGCGTTCGCTGGGATATTTTGTGGTAGGCGGCGGAATTCGCACGGATGTTACGGCGCCCGCGGTGACGGAAATACTGAAAGAAATCCACCGCATGATGGACACGCAAATGAAGCCGGAGGAATTGAGCCTCGCGAAGGATTCTCAATCGCGGTCCTTGCCCGGAATGTTTGAAACGAACAACGGCGAAGCAGGCGCTCTCTCCGAAATTTTCGTCTACAATCTCGCGCGCGATTATTTTTCCACTTTGCCGGAACGGCTGAACGGAGTGACCGCGGAGGGCGCGGAAACGGTCGCCAAGAAATATCTGCATCCCGACCAGTTGATTCTCATTTGTGTGGGAGATCGCGCGAAAATTGAACCGGAGTTAACCAAGCTTGACCTCGGCGCGGTGGAAATTCGCGATGCCGATGGGAATGTGGTGAAGTAAGTTTTTCACTGTAGCGCCGGCGTCCCGCCGGCGGGTTTACGCTGTCCTGCGACACCTTAAAACTGCCCGCGGGACGCCGGCGCTACAAAACCCGCGACGCGCGCTGTCGTACGAAATCAACAATATCCTGCGTGGATGTCCCAGGAAGAAAAATCGCAGCGACGCCGGACTTTTTCAGCGCGGGAATATCGGCCTCCGGAATCGTACCGCCGAGAAGAACGGTGACATCGCTCATTCCTTTTTGCTTAAGCAATTCCATCAGCTGCGGAACAAGCGTGTTGTGCGCCCCGGAAAGAATGGATAGCCCGATGACGTCGACATCTTCCTGAACGGCGGCGGACGCGATCATCTCCGGCGTCTGGCGGAGTCCGGTATAAATCACTTCCATGCCGGCATCGCGCAAAGCGCGCGCAATAATTTTTGCGCCACGATCATGCCCATCCAGCCCAGGTTTTGCAATCAACACGCGAATTCGTTTTTCAGGCATCAGATTAGGTTTGTCTTTTTCTCAGATTTTCTCTGTGAACTCCGTGTTAGATGCCTTTTCCATTCTATACAATAAAATGTCGGACACCGTCTTTCAAAGTAGCTACACTGAAGTTGATAAGCATTCCTATCTTGTGCCCTGACAATCGAAGATAAGTCAGAATTATGGCTTCATGAATCGGCGCCAAACATTCCACAGATTTAAGCTCCACTACAATTCTGGATTCAACCAAGAGATCTATGCGATATCCGCAATCCAGTTTTGTCTCTCGGTAAATTACAGGGACGCCTACCTGCCGGTCTATCTTTAAATTTCTGAGGCTAATTTCGTGTTCTAAACACACCTCGTATGCGGATTCCAGAAGTCCGGGACCCAGGCGTTTGTGAACTTCTATCGCGGCGCCAATTATTTGATGTGTGGTTTCGTTGTCAGTCATTGTCAGGTCAAAATGACGAAAAGAATTTAACACAGAGATCACAGAGGGCACAGAGAAGTACAGAGAAAATACTTACAATGAGTGTTCACACTTTATAAGCTCGCTTAAAACTTATGTTACAGCGGCTTCTTCGTGCGTGCCGAAAACTTCTCGGAGGGAGTCGCAGATTTCTCCGAGGGTTGCATAGGCTTTTACGGCGGAAAAAATGTGGGGCATTAGGTTTTCCGTGCTTTGCGCCGCTTTCCGCAGGGTTGCGAGTTGGCGCGCGACTTCGTCGCTGGATCGCTCGGCGCGCAGTTTTCGGAGGCGCTCAGACTGTTGCTCGCGAACCGATTCGCCAATGCGCAGCACTTCGATTGGTTTTTCCTCGCCCTTAAATTCATTTACGCCCACGATGATTTTTTCCTTGCGGTCGACCGCCTGTTGATACTTGTAAGAAGCGTCCGCGATTTCGCGTTGCGGGTAGCCGCGTTCGATGGCAGGAATCATTCCGCCCATTTCGTCAATCTTGCGAATATATTTCCAGGCAGCTTCTTCCATTTCGTTGGTCAGCGTTTCCACAAAATACGAGCCGCCAAATGGGTCTACCGTGTTGGCGACGCCTGTTTCGTGCGCAATGACTTGTTGCGTGCGCAACGCAAGGGTTGCGGCAAACTCGGTTGGCAGCGCCCAGGCCTCGTCGAGTGAATTCGTGTGCAGGGACTGCGTGCCACCCATCACTGCCGCAAGCGCCTGCACGGCCGTTCGCACAACGTTGTTGTAAGGCTGCTGCGCGGTGAGCGAGCACCCGGCGGTCTGCGCATGAAAGCGCATGGCCGAAGAACGCGCTAATTTTGCTCCGAAGCGCTCGGTCATCGTCTTGTACCAAATGCGGCGCGCGGCCCTGTACTTGGCGAGTTCCTCGAAGAAATCGTTGTGCGCATTGAAGAAAAAGGAAAGCGCCGGAGCAAAGTCGTCCACGGCAAGCCCGCGGCGCACGCCCCACTCGACGTATTCAATTCCATCGCGCAGCGTGAACGCCAACTCTTGAATCGCAGTCGAACCCGCTTCGCGAATATGGTAGCCGCTGATGGAAATCGGATTAAATCTCGGCGTGTGCTGCGCGGCGAATTCAAAAGTGTCAATCACCAGACGCATCGATGGCTTGGGCGGGTAAATATATTCTTTCTGCGCGATGTATTCCTTCAAGATGTCGTTCTGCAAAGTTCCTGCAAGATTTTTCCAGTCGACGCCCTGTTTCTCAGCAACCGCCAAATACATCGCCCATAGAATTGCGGCAGGCGAATTAATCGTCATTGACGTGGAGACACTTCCAAGCGGAATTTGATCGAAGAGCGCTTCCATATCGGCCAGAGAACTGATTGCCACGCCGCACTTGCCGACTTCACCCTCGGCAAGCGAATGGTCGGAGTCGTAGCCCATCAGTGTCGGCAAATCGAAAGCGACAGAAAGCCCCGCCTGTCCTTGCGAAAGTAAATACCGGAAGCGCTGGTTCGTATCTTGTGCGGAGCCAAATCCGGCGAATTGGCGCATCGTCCACAAACGGCTGCGATACATCGTAGAGTGAATGCCGCGCGTATAAGGCGGCGCGCCGGGCTGACCTAAATCTTTCTGCGCATCCCATTCCGAAAGATCGGAGAGAGTGTAAAGTTCGCGAATCGGATGTCCCGAGATAGTGGTGAATTCGCGCGGGGGTTTTGTCGATTTTTGTCCGGCGGTGCCTTCCCGCAAAGGTTGTCGATCGATTGGCATTGGATAAAGCGTCAGGCTGTTCGTAGCCATCAACAGGTTCCTGCCTGCGCGCAAATTGATTCTAGGGGAATGAAAGGGGTAGGACAAGGGAAGTGAGAAATGGGAAGGGGGGAAGTTTTGCCCAGGCAATAAAGCGCGGCGAATTTTCAGAAAACCCC
Organism: uncultured Acidobacteriota bacterium; assembly: GCA_963786215.1. Classification (GTDB taxonomy): domain Bacteria; phylum Acidobacteriota; class Terriglobia; order Acidiferrales; family UBA7541; genus Palsa-360. The sequence continues at coordinate 787,880 of CAWAYK010000012.1, read as the reverse complement.
CGCCTCTTAAGAGGCGGGCTACAGTTTGTAGCCCGGGCCTCTTGTCCCGAGTGAATACGAGGGATCAGAACCGGGGAATTTTAGCGCCGCTAAGAGAATTGCCTCGTCCCCTACAAATCTTACTGCGCGTTCGCATTTCCCGCGGGACGATTAGCCGCGCTGGCAGATGCTGCCGGTTGCTTTGTGGGATCGACGAAAAGCTGGCCATTGGCTGCTGTGCCGGGAATGAGGGTGCTCTTCGAAGGCTGTCCGGTTTTGGCATCCGCGATGGAAATGTTATAGACCTCGAGGGTGCGGGCCATGGCGCGGTCAAAATTGACTTTGCCTTCCACCAGATTGACGCGCGCGCGAACTTCCGCGGATTCCGCCGCGGCCAACGTGTTCTGGTCCGAAACGATATTGAACAGGGTGGATGCGCCAACCTGATATTTTTTCTGCTCAGCATCCAGAGTTTGCTGATCAAGATCGCGTGTTTTGATCGCGGCATCCAGAGTGATGCGCGCTTGTTCCAAGGTGATCTGCGCGTTGTGCACATCGATGGCCGCGTTATTCACGATTTGCTGGTAGTTGGCTTCATCCGATCGTTTTTCCAGCGTTGCAATCACGTTATTGGCCTGCGCCAGGCGATTGCGAATCGGAATCGTCAGATTGATCGAAGCATTATATTCGGGGTAAACATTTGTTAGCGATTGGTTCAGGGCTGTTGACAGTCCTGAAAAGACCTGTGGAGGAATGGTGCAGGACGTGGCAGGCGGCACCGGTGTGCAGGTTGTCTGCAACCGGGTGTTACCTGAAAGCCCTTCCGTGGCGTACTCGCCATTCAGCGTTAAAATGGGCAGCAACGCGTTTCGCGTCGCACGGACGTTAATCTCATCTGCATTAATTACTAGATTTGACTGCAGAACATCGGGACGTTTTGTGATCGCTTCCTTAATCAAATCTTCCAGGGGAAGTTTTTCAACTTCGGGCGGCGCAATGTCCGCTTTGTCCGTGGGGATAATTTCGACGGTTCGAAGGACCGGAGAATTCGGGTCCTTCGAAATCAAGTTCAAGAGCGTGAGCTGGTCTTGTAGCACTGTTGTTTGCGCAACGATCAAAGCCTGCTGAGCGGTGGCAAGTTGCGCCTCGGCCTGAACGATTTCCAGCGGAGCCAGTGTGCCAACGTCAACCTGCTTTTTGTTGTCACTGTAGGTTTTCTCCGCCAGGGCGATCTCCTCTTTGGCTACATCGACGTTGCCGCGCGCGAATACCAACTCCCAGTAAGCGTTACCCACGGCTGTAATGGAGGTAATTACCTGCTGCACGAGCGTCTGATCCGCAATACTCTTATTGACCTTCGCCAGGCGAATAAAGTGCTCGTTAGCGGCACGTCCAAAACCGTTCAGCAATTGTTGGCTGGCGGTGACGAGCATATTCGATTGAATGAACGGATCGAAGAAGCTGGTGTTGCTCGAAGTGGATCCCCGAGTGTTATTGAATGCGACGGAAAACGAAGTTCCGGTGTGAAATCCCTGCGTGTACTGGACGTCACCGGTCGCCGTGTGGGTAGTTAAAGTAGAAAATGTCCCAACCGCCGCGCTTCCACCGGTGCCTGCAGTGATCGGGTTATTCACGGGAATCGTTCTGGTATCCAAACTGAATGTCGAACTGACAATTGGGTCAAAGCTCACAATCGGAATATTTCCAAGAGGGCTCACAGTCCCTCCAAACGGAGCGGAGCCGCTCAGTGTGCGCATGATATTCGCTTCGGCGATCCACGGAACGTATCGCTCGATCACGATCGCCAGATTATTCTGCAGGGCGAGGTCCACGGCGTCCTGCAAACTGATGCTGAGTTTGCCGTTCTGCACCATTTGCTCGATGCGCGGCGCGTTCGTCAACACAGGCTCGGGCACGAGGGTCTGCTTGTACGGATCAATGATATTGGGGAACCATCGTTTGCCGTATGTGTAGTTCTCCGTCGACAACGGAATGGTACGTCCAACGGTTTGAGGTTCCGGCGGTGCCGACGATTGTTGCTGCGCATAAGCGGGCAGAACTGGTGCCAGGGCCACAAGAATTGCCAATAGGATGGCCAGTGTGATACGGCAGAGCCTTCCGATCATTTTTAAGTTTTCCTCTCCGTACAGCAATCCGTATTTATTTGCGCAGTGGAACTGTAATTTAGGATGGCTAAATGACTTAAACGTGCGCCGGTGCTGAATTGTTTCAACTATTTGCACAATTGTTTCGTTGGGACTTGGCGCGCTCTTAGGTTATCCGCATCGAGCGCGGATAATCTCCGAGTATCCCACCGCGAACGAATTAATCGATTCGGCGAATCTATTTAGCCACTATTAGCGCCCGAGTATTGGACGCGAGAATCCGCGGAAGGTCAAGACCATATGTCAACTTTCAAGCCCTTTTGCCGCGAGTAAGTCTGTTGCTTGACAACTGTATAGTGAGACCGATAGTCTTGGCGCGGGATGAGACCAGTGGCCGCCATTCAAATCTTCGAAGACGTGGGCGCGATACGCCACGGGCACTTTGAATTGACCTCGGGATTGCACAGCGCCACCTACGTACAGTGCGCACAGGTGCTGCAATATCCAAAATTCGCGGAACAATTGGGTCGTGAGCTGGCCGCTGAATTCATGGACTTGCGCGTGGATTGCGTGGCATCGCCCGCGCTCGGCGGCGTGATTATTGGCCACGAAGTCGCTCGCGCGATTCCTCCTGGCCCTGACGGCAAACCGATCCGCGCGATTTTTGTCGAGCGCGATTCGCTTGGAACTCTAACCTTGCGTCGGGGATTCCGTGTGGAACCGGATGAACATGTTTTGGTGATCGAGGATGTGTGGACCACAGGCGGATCGACTTGCGAAACAATTCGCGTCCTGGAAGAAGCGGGCGCGCGTGTGGTCGCCGCAGGTGCTCTGATCGACCGTAGCGGCGGAAAAATTGAGTTGCCAGTCCGCACCGAAGCTCTCGTCGAACTGAAGATCGAAAGCTACGATGCGTCGGAATGTCCCCTTTGCCGAAACGGCAGCATAGCCGTAAAGCCCGGAAGCCGTTTTGCGCGCACCGGCGATTGAAACCCTTGAAAGAATTGAAACCACGAATGCAGACGGATTAACACGGATAAGATCAAAAGCAAATTATTCTGATTAAGAAATCCGCATTACTCAGTCTGTGTGCAACTGCAAAACAATCCATTTAGTTTTCACCAAAAAGATTCTTAATCTTTGTCGTTTATTGTATTAGTTTTTATTCGTGTTCATCTGTGTGCATCCGTGGTTCCGACGCACTTCATCTCATGCGAAACATAAAATTTATCGTCGCTTATGACGGCACGGATTTCAGCGGCTGGCAATCGCAGCCCGGGCAAGTCACTGTCCAGGGCACGCTCTCCGATGTCCTCGAAAAGCTGACCCAGCAGCGCGCGGCGATCCAGGGTGCGGGGCGCACGGATGCGGGCGTGCACGCATCCGGACAGGTGTTGAATTTCAAAACGGAATCATCGACGGGCGTGGAAGAATTTCAGCGCGCATGCAATGCGCTATTGCCGCCAACCATTCGTGTGAATGCCGCGGAAGAAGTGGATCTCAATTTTCATTCGCGCCGTGACGCGGTGGCGAAAACATACCGCTACCGCATTTTTCGCGGGCGCGTGGTCCCGCCATTTATTTGGAAATACGTGCTGCAGGATTCATCGATAATGAATTTCGATGCCATGGCCGAAGCCGCGGGATACTTTACCGGTGACCATGACTTTACCTCCTTCGCAGCCTCTACGGGATCGGACGAAGATGACTTGGAAAGAGTGACGGTCCGCACGATTTACCAATCCACGATGATCCGAGTTCCTGTTGCCGGCGATCCAGATGCTGCAGAGGAGTGGGTTTACGTGGTTCGCGGACGCTCATTTATGCGCAATATGGTGAGAAAAATGGTGGGCACGCTCGTGGAAATCGGCCACGGAAAAATGGCCCCTCCTGATATACACGAACTATTCGCGCTGCGTGATCGCTCAAAATCCGGGGCTACAATGCCTCCGAGGGGCCTTTGCCTGGAAAGTGTGGAATACTCCCAGCCAGGGGAAGTCGCAGTCTTCGAGTGAATGCTGAGCAAAATGGTCAAAGTCAGGGCGCTAAAACTCGCGCTTTGTTTCACGATAAGGGTTCGAGTAAGATACACCTCAGAAACTTCGATACCGATCAGAATGCAATGCCTGATGTGAGAGGGGAACTTACGAATGGCCGAGGAGACTGTACCGCAAGGCGCATCACCGGCAGCACCGCCTCCGAAACCTCCCGCAGCACCGCCAGCAGCTGCGGCTCCTCCAGCACCGGTTGCCGAGGCGGCACCCGTGGAGCAAAAAGTTAAAGTTCGCAAACCGAAGCAACGGTCCTGCGATGAAAAAGATGCGAAAGGGAAACTTTGCGCCGGGCATCTCAAGCGGTGGTACGACTACCCGCGAGAGGTCGTCGCGAAAATCGGCAAAGATGCGGAGATTTACCGCTGTGAGTTTTGCAAGACGCTATACAAGCCCGACCCGAAGCAAATGCCCCATAGTTTTACCTTGCGTTATTAATCGCGCGATGTAGAGGCATCATGCTTTTTAACTGCGGTTGCATTTACATGTGTATGCAAGATCCTTCCAAGATGAGGGCCGATGCTTCTGCGGCCGAGTGAGCCGTGAAACGAATCCTCTTATTGATTACGCTGGGAGTAGTGGTGACTTCCTTTATCCAAAATTTTAGTCGCAAAACGGCTGCCTCTACCGCGCCTACCGACCCTCGTGTCGCCCGCGTCATGCAGCTACTTCGCGAGGGCGTGGGTGCAACCACCGAAGAGCAAATCCGTATCACGGAAATTCCCGCGCCGCCTTTTCATGAAAGCGTCCGCGCCGCGTACATGAAAAAGTTGTTTGTTGCCACTGGGCTGCGCGTTGAGATGGACGATATAGGTAACGTGATTGGCGAATGGCCCGGAACGACTCCGGACATCGTCATGCTCACCGCTCATATGGATACCGTTTTCCCCGCGAATACAGATGTGCGTGTGAAACGCGAGGGCGGCAGGCTTCTCGCGCCGGGCATTTCGGATAATGGAACGGGCCTCGCCGCCCTGATTGCCCTTTCAAAGGCCTTCCACGAAGCTAAAATTAAAACCAACAAGACGATTTTATTTGTGGCCGACGTAGGTGAAGAGGGCGAAGGAAATCTTCGCGGCATGCGCGCGCTCGCGGAAACGTATAAAAAACGGTTGAAATATGTGCTGGCACTGGATGGCTCGGCTGTTGAATACGTGACCACGGCGGCGCTGGCCTCGAGACGTGTGGAAATTACGATTACCGGGCCTGGCGGCCACAGCTGGTCGGATTTCGGAGCGCCAAATCCAATTCATGCGATGGGCCGGGGAATTGCCCGGTTTGTCACGACCCGCGTGTCCGAAACGCCTCGCACCAGTTTTAACATCGGAGAAATTTCAGGCGGCACTTCCGTGAATTCCATTCCTTCCAGCGCGCAAATGAAAGTGGATTTGCGCTCCGAGTCTGAGACCGAACTTGCCTCGATCGAAACTCAATTGCGTGACGCGGTGAAAGCCGGCATCGATGAGGAAATGTCTGCAGCGCGCGAGCGGGGTATGGCCGGCAGCTCTAACTTGCTGAATCTAAAAATTAATGTTTTGGGCGTAAGGCCCGCGGGAGAGTTGGCCGAGAATTCTCCGCTCCTGGCAGCATTGTTGGCCGCGGACAGTCAACTGGGGAACCGCTCGCGCCGGGAGCGCTCCTCGACCGACGCTAACATTCCGCTCTCCATGGGCATTCCCGCGATTTCGATTGGCGCAGGCGGACGGAGCGGCGGCGCGCATACGCTCGATGAATGGTACGATCCGGCGGGCAGGGAACTCGGCCTTCAGCGTGTAGCGTTGACCGTTCTCAGCTTAGCGGGCCTCGAACCATAATTGTTCTGCTGACAAGCCGGCTAAAAAAGGTTTAACACAGAGGACACAGAGAAAAACCGCAGAGTGCACGGAGAAGTTTTCGCGGAACTGGAAATTAAGAATTTAAAATATTATCTTTCTTTTGTCTTTCTCTTCTCCGCCTTTCTCTGTGGATTTTCTCTGTGTCCTCTGTGTTAAAGTTTTTGCATTTCCTACATCGCGGCGCACAAAAACAAACGATTGAACGCAGAGACCGAAAAAACTAATTCCTAAGTTCCACTTCCTGCATTTCTCCGTCCCACGGTTTATCCAACACCAGATTGTAAGAGATTCGCACGCTGCGTCCCCGCAGGCTCGAACACGTCGAAATTTTCGACGGAATTTCCGCGCTTGCAGATTTCACTGAAAGCTTTGCCAGGTCCACAGCGTGAAGCTTCATCAGGATCGTCAGGGATTTCAGTGTCAACTGGATTTCCGAAGCGCTGGTGCAAGTCACTTCTGTAATCGTACCCACCATGGAATAAATTTTTGCCTCGGAAAAAAGCGGCGCCGCTGGAGCGGGCGCAGGCGCAGGAGCAGCTGTGGGTTCGGATTTAGGCGCTGCGGCCTTCGCAGCCGGCGTTGATGGTGGCGGTGGTGGCGGCGATGTGACCTTCACGGCGTCGGGATTCGCTTTTGCCGGGGCGGGCGGTTGAGGGACTCCGGCCCTGGCTACAAGGTCAGCTGCCTTCTTTGCGGTGTTTTTATCGCCCGTTGATCCCTGCACCATTGCCGCAGTTTTGCGCGCCTCATCGGGATGCCCTAATTCGTTTTGAATTGACGCCAGCTGCAACTGGTAATTGGAGTTTCCGGGCGCAAGGGACGTCGCGTGTTGCGAGGCGACCAGCGCTTTTTGCAACGTTTCATCTTTTTGCGAATAGATCAAAGCCAGGTTGTACCAGGTTTCCGCAAAGTCAGGATTCAGCTCCGCTGCTTTCTCCAGGGCTTTGATCGCCGCAGCAGGCTCGTCTGAAATCCCGGACTTGGCCATTTCCGCGAGGCCTAGCCCATAAAAATTGAGCGCATCTTTCGGATCGAGCTTCACAGCCTGCTGGAAATGCGTTTCCGCATCGTCCAGATTCCTCTTTTTTAGCAGAAGAAAGCCCAGGCTCTGCTCGGCCTCCGCCAGCGAAGGCTCGGTGGTTATCGCTTCCTCGAGATCGCCCTGCGCGTCATCCATTCTGCCGCGGAGGGAAAGAAAATCAGACCTGCGCGCTTCAAATTCCGCCGCGGAAAGCGTTCGCGGTGCGCCGCCCGATTCATTTCCTCCGCTGATGGGAAGATCCGTGGGCACGCCTTTCGTTTGGTTGACAAAGGCTGCAAATTTCGTTTGCAGCTGATTCAAATCGCCGAACGCATCGCGAGCAGCTTGCAGCGAATCGGTGCCGCCCTGCACGGCGGCAATGTACCGCTCCATGGATTTAGATCCAGAAAATTGCGGGTCCACGATGAAGAAATGTACTAGAACGCGCGACTCCGCAAAGTAAACCGATTGCGTGTTTCCCGGACTGTAATACGGGGAATTGCGGTCCACGTGAAAGATAAGATCGAGCGGCAGAAGAGGGCTTTCAAACAGGACGCTTAAATCTTCGGGATCGGGCCTTTCCATCCGAACACTGTGTTCGGTAAACGTGATGCCTGCATAAATGGTTGAAAAACCCTCTTCGAGCCAGGGAGGAAGATTGCGATAACTCCGTTTAACGACGTCATGCGCGTACGTCTTGAAAATATCCGCAAAGGGGAAGTGTCCCCCGACATTGGCGCGGATCCCTATATAAGTTTTCTCCGTGCTGGAGGCCATCACCGATGGAGGCTGGTCACGCTTCTTGTCATAAGGAAATTCAGGAGCCATGCGCGCAAAGGATTGCCCGTCCTTGGCCACCAGCAGGCGAACGGGAATGCCATTCGTAAGGCGCGCATTGGGCATGGTGGCCTGAAACACGCGAAGCAAAGTTTCAAACTCGTTGGCAAAGCGCAGTGCCGTTTTTTCTCCGCCGTCACTGGCCACAATAAAATGGGTTGTCCGGATTTCAATCCAGGGTTCGATTTTTTCCTTCTTTTCTTTCTCCGGCTTGTCTTTCTTTTCTTTGTCACCGGCCTGTGTATTGGGGCATAGCAATGCCCCCAAAACCAATAGTGTCGCGGGAAGAATCTTTATCCAGAGGGATTGGCGAGTTGATGCAATCATTCTATGTGGCAATCAGCCGTTTCTCCGTTAGTTTATCAGACAAGCCTTCCGACAGGCGTCAGAATCATCAATGATGCGATTCCATCGCGGTCAATCTGGTTGCCTTTAGAGCGTCGAATCAATAGACTCGGATGTTTAATGACTCTTGGGGCCAAATCGCCGGGAAAATCGATCGTCAAGTTCAATTGACCTACGGATTCCAACTTTTGAAGCGAATTGGGTATGCGCGGTGACCAACCGTTTTAAAGCCCATTGTGCCTTAATGGCATGCTCCTTTTTCTGGGGAGTCACTTTCGTCGTGGTCAAGAATGCGTTGGCCGACATCTCCGTTTTCGCATACCTCTCCGCTCGCTTTATGCTGGGTGCGCTGCCCATGATCTGGATTTACAGGGCCGATTTACGGAATATCACGCGCGACGAAGCCTGGGCCGGAATTCAGGTGGGCCTTTTCATGGCCAGCGGCTATGCGTTCCAGACGGCGGGCATCGCGCGCACAACTCCATCGAAAGCGGCGTTTATCACGGGAGTGAGCGTCGTGCTTGTCCCCGTCTTCCTCGCCGTGTTTTGGAGAAGGAAGATCGGCGCATGGGCATGGGTTGGGGCGGCCGGTTCATTTGCGGGGCTTTATTTGCTGACGGTGCCGGCGGAGGGGTTTTCGCGACTCAACCACGGTGACATGCTGGTGATGGGCTGCGCTGTGCTATACGCCATGCAGATTATTTACATCGCGCGTTTCACTGAGAAATATTCGCTGGGCGCGTTGAGTTGCCTGCAGGTCATCCTCACGGGTCTGCTTGCCACACTCGCTGTGCCAATACTGGATGTCACTCGTTTGGAACATTTTTTCGTTCGCTTCACGCCGCAAATGGAATTTGGCGTGATTGTAACTGCCATTTTTACCACGGCGCTGGCTTACCCGCTCCTTGTGTGGGGTCAATCGCATACGACAGCGACAAACACAGCCTTGATTTTAACTTCCGAGCCCGTTTTTGCCGCCCTCACGTCCTTCGTGGTTTTGCACGAACGCCTTGGAGGCCGTGCTCTGGCGGGAGCCCTTCTAATTTTGGGTGGAATTGGCATCGCTGAATGGAAGGGAACTGTGCCTTCCGCGGGGTCCTAGATACTCGCGGGCAAGCATCGACAAGCGGAAAGCATTTTAGCTGGATATTTTTTCTTCTTGCCTTTTTTTCATCCCCGCAGCGCGCAAACCGATGTAATGGTTCAGGACGTCATCGAGTTCATTGCTGCGAATGGGTTTCGTCAGATATCCGTCCATGCCTGCACTCAGGCACCGCTCTCGATCTCCTTTCATTGCGTAAGCGGTGAGCGCGATGATTGGTAAGCGAATCCCATCTAGCTTCTCACGCTTGCGGATTTCGCTGGTGGCCTCAAAACCATCCATAACCGGCATTTGCATATCCATGAGAACCAAATCGAATGCTTGCTCCCCAAATATCTCCACTGCTTCACGCCCATTGGGCACGACTTGCACGGAATGTCCGCGCTTCTCAAGAAGCCGCACAATCAGTTTTTGGTTCACGGCATTGTCTTCCGCCACGAGTATTTGTAGCGATGCCGAAACGTTTGGCTCATTTTTCATCGCGAACCTGGTGATCACCGATTGCAACTCGGCAGGCGCCGCGCCGCCCAGAAGACCCGACACAACTGTCTTCAATTCCAATTGCCGCACAGGTTTCATCAGATACGCGGATATACCCAGGTCCTCGCAGCGCTTGGCATCTCCTCTGCGTCCGGCGGAACTGAGCAGCATTATTTTCGCTTTGGAAATTTCCGAGGTTTTGCGGACTTGCTCCGTGAACTCAAAGCCATCCATTTCGGGCATTAGTAAATCGCAGATGACCAAATCAAATCCGCGCCCGGCGACTGAGGCCGCGCGCAGCTCCAGAATTCCGTCCATTGCGCCGCTGACCAGTGTCGGAAACATGCCCCAGCGGCTCAGCATCAGCTCAAGAATCTGGCGATTCGTTGCATTGTCATCCACGACCAGGACTCGGGAACCCAGGAGTAGACCGGAATCCGGCTGTGCGCTCGCCTCCACCGGCATCGTGGCGCGAATCAATGGCACCCGAAAATGGAATTTTGTCCCAACTCCCGGCTCGGATTCGACCCACATCTCTCCGCCCATCATGCGCACCAGGTGAGTCGATATCGACAGGCCAAGACCCGTTCCACCATATTTGCGTGTGGTGGAAGAATCCGCTTGGGTAAATGGTTCAAAGATCGTCTTCTGCTGTTCAGGAGTTATTCCGATTCCCGTGTCGGAAACCGTAAATTTGACGAATTCGCTTGTGCCGCTGTCCTTTGACAATTCCACGTGCAAATGCACCTCTCCATCCTGTGTGAACTTGACGGAATTCCCAACCAGATTCAGTACAATTTGGCGTAGCCGGGTCGGATCGCCCTGGATCGCCTCCGGAACATCCGGAGCAAAATCACAAAGCATCTCCAATCCCTTTTCTTCGGCCCTGAGTGCCAGGGTCTTTATGGTCATTTCCAGGAGTTCGCGAAGATTGAAATCGACTTTCTCGAGGTCCACTTTTCCGGCTTCGATTTTCGAAAAATCGAGAATGTCGTTAATCACAATCAGCAGGGAATCCGCCGAAAGCTTTACAATTTGAAGGTATTCCTGCTGTTCGGTGGTCAAGTCCGTCGACAGTGCTAAATCGGTCATTCCGATCACGCCGTTCAATGGGGTGCGAATTTCGTGGCTCATGTTAGCGAGGAATTCGCTCTTGGACCGGTTGGCTGCTTCCGCCATTTCTTTCGCTTTTTGGGTTTCCTCTTCGGCGCGTTTCCGGTCCGTGATGTCGATGGCCACGGTCCCAACGAGCATCTTCCCATCCGGTTCCACCAGGGGAAATTTAAAAGTCAGCCAAAGATGCTCTTCACCGTCGCGCGTTGGGACGATGCGTTCATATTGCAACGTACGTCCTGTTGAAAGTATTTCCTTGTCATCACGATCAATGTTCGCCGCCAGGTCTCTTGGTAACCAATTCGCGATCGTTTCCCCAACAGCTTCTCCGGGTCGGAGGCCGTAATGCTTCGCCATGGGTTCATTCACATACAGGAAATGGCCTTCCCCGTTCTTAATCGACGCGATGGCCGGAATATTGTTCATGAACGCCTGATAGCGGCCTTCTGCTTGTTGGCGCTGACGGTGTGCGACTTCCAAAGAAGTCAGCATGCTGTCAATCGCGCTTCCCAAATCAGCAATCTCGTCATTTCCCGGGCAGTTCAAACGAGTCGATAGCTCTCCGCTCGTGGCGATCAAGGTGACACTCTTGCTTAACACGCTCAATCGGGAAACCACCGTTCTTTCCAGTAACCACAGGATCACAACTCCGAATACGAAACCGGCAAGTATCAGTGAGCCGAGGAAATACAAACGGCTGAGGTGCCCCTGTGCATACATGCGCCGCGGCATTTCTGCTTTTAGGATGAGTGCCGGCTTTCCATAAATGTCATTCAGCAGGGCGTATCCACCCAAAACCGATTCGCTGAGCGGACGCGTGTAAATGTCACCGCTCCTGGACAAATGTTTCGCGGCATCCGCAAAGTCCGCCGGAACAATCTTTCCATCCAGCATCTGAATGGAAAGTGAAAAGTTGGTGAGCCTGATTAACTCTTTAAGCTCACCAGCCGTGTCCAGGTAACGGCTGGAGATCATGTATCCGTGAACTCCATCGCTAATTTCTGGTTGAACGACTGGACGGCATACGATGAGCAATGGACCTTCGGGAATGACAAGTATTCCCGCAGTTTTTCCTCCATTGGCAGCTGATCGAATGAGGGGATCGTTTGGCGTGAGATGTGCCATCAGAGAATCTGGGATGGCGATTACATTTTTAGTGATGCGGTCATATCCCCGGGATTCGATCACGCGACCGTTGTTGTCTATGAGAATTACAAAATTCAACCGCCTCGTCTGCACTGTGCCTGTCGCATCTCTTCCCATCAGCCAATGGAGCAATTCGGGCGATCGGGTGGACATTCCATAGTAGGTTTCCTCGATCGACGCGCGGTCGTAAGTGAAACGATCGATCGCGGCAATATCCTGATCGAGTACATTCAAGACGCGCTGAATATTTTCCTGAGCGAACGTCTGCTCAATTTTTATAAAGCCGGACAGCATGAACCATCGGGAGGCTGTATAAAGTCCTGCGACCAGCCCGAGGCAAGTAAAGGAAATGATTAGCAGCGTTTTCCGTCTAACTGTCATCAAAGTTACCTTCTTCGATTCCCCTGCCATGCCGAACACTACACACGATTGCTAAGGAATAGACATTGCATACGCATGCCCATCCAACTGATCGGCCCAATAAGCGAACTTGTTGAATCAATTTGGCTTGCAGGAGCACAACATGGCTATGCTGGTAATCGGAGCAGGGGCGAAGGCCCAAAAGGGAAGGGTTGTCCCTGAATGGAACAAACCATATTTTATGTGCGTGCAAGTAAGCAGACAGGAAAACGGATTGTAGCTATGTCACGGGAAATTAAATTATTGGCGGCCGGCATACTTGGCGTCTACGGGCGCATACAACGTGGTGCTGGGATGATGTGATTTCTCGTAATCAGAAATTTTTGTTTCGTGCTTCATCGTGAGGCCGATATCGTCGAGCCCTTCAAGTAAAAGATGCTTTCGGAACTCGGCAATCTCGAAAGGATATTCGAGGCCGCTCGAATCGCTCACCGTCTGCGCCAGCAAATCCACGGTGAGGGAATAGCCTTCCTGTTTTTCTGTCCGGCCGAATAGTTCGTCGATCTGCGCTTCCGGAAGAATAATGGGCAGAATTCCGTTCTTGAAACAATTGCTGTAAAAAATATCAGCGAAGCTTGGCGCAATCAAAGCGCGAAATCCATAATCAGCGATCGCCCATGGAGCATGCTCACGGCTTGACCCCGATCCGAACCCCGCGCGCGCCAGCAGGATGGAAACTCCCTGATAGCGCGGCCGATTCATAATAAATTCCGGATTCAGTTTTTCACCGGCCATGTAGCGCCAATCGTAAAATAAAACCTTGCCATAGCCTTCTTTGGTTTGCAGCTTCAGAAATTGCTTGGGTACCATTTGATCCGTATCAACATTGACGCGGTCAAACGGCAGTACCAACCCAGTGTGTTTAGAAAATGTCTGCATGCCTTCTCCGTTTTTAGGTGGCATAGGCTTCAGCCTGTGGCATTTCGGCCTTGCAAGGCCAAACCCCCACCGGCTGAAGCCCGCGCTACTGAGCTTACCTATTCCGTCGCTTCCACATTCCAATCCCGCACGTCCACAAAATGCCCCGCAATCGCCGCCGCCGCAGCCATGATCGGGCTCACCAGATGAGTCCGGCTGTCTTTCCCCTGGCGCCCTTCAAAATTCCGGTTCGAAGTGCTTGCCGCGCGTTCTCCTGGCAGCAGCACATCCGGGTTCATGGCAATGCACATGCTGCATCCCGCATCGCGCCATTCAAAACCGGCATCGCGGAAAATCTTGTCCAGCCCCTCGGCCTCTGCCTTTTCCTTAATCGTCATCGAGCCGGGAACCACGAGCGCTCCCTTAAGATTTTTCGCAACATGTTTTCCTGCCACCACGCGTGCAGCCGCCCGAAGATCGTTGATCCGCGAATTTGTGCAGGAACCTATGAACACGCGGTCCACGGGAACATCGACGAGCGCAGTGCCAGGTTTTAATCCCATATAAATCAGGGCCCGCTCCACAGCTTTCTGATCGTCAGGATCGCGGAATGTTCCGGGATCGGGGACCCGGTCCGTCACGCCGGCGACCATTCCCGGGTTCGTGCCCCACGTCACTTGAGGCGCGAGCGACGCGGCATCCAGTTCCACAGTTGTGTCAAATTTTGCGCCCGGATCGCTTGCGAGTGCTTTCCAATTCTGCACAGCTTCCTGAAACTCTTTTCCGCGAGGGACGTACGGTCGTCCTTCCATGTAAGCAAATGTAGTGTCGTCAGGAGCAATCATTCCGGCACGCGCCCCGCCTTCGATCGACATGTTGCACACGGTCATCCGCCCGTCCATGGACAGCGTGCGAATCGCTTCTCCCGCATATTCGATCACGTGCCCTGTGCCGCCGCCGATGCCGATTTTCCCGATGATGGCGAGAATAATGTCCTTCGCCGATACCCCGTGGGTGCGCTTCCCGTTGACCACGATATGCATGGTCTTCGATTCGTACTGTTGCATGGTCTGCGTTGCCAGCACGTGTTCCACTTCACTTGTGCCAATGCCAAACGCCAGCGTTCCAAACGCGCCGTGTGTGGATGTATGACTATCGCCGCATACCAGAGTTTGTCCCGGTTGCGTCAGGCCCAGTTCCGGACCGATCACATGCACGATGCCCTGATTGTGGCTGAACATATCGAACAGCGTGATGCCATTTTCGCGGCAGCTGCGTTCGAGCGCCTCAAATTGCCCGCCCGCGGCCTTATCCAAGATCGGCAAGTTGCGATCCTTGGTCGGGACCGAGTGATCCATGACGGCAAAAGTCAGGTCAGGGCGGCGCACTTTGCGTCCGGCCGCCTTCAGGCCTGCAAAGGCCTGTGGGGAGGTCACTTCATGGATGAGGTGACGGTCAATATAAATAAGTGAAGGTTCGCCTGGGGCTTCGCGCACCAGATGGGATTCCCAAATCTTTCGGTACATTGTTCTTGGATTCATATTTGTGCATCCTAATTTAGCAGGCCTACGTACACTTTGCGGACTTTTTCAATATCCGCCGCGCCGGGCCAGAAAAATATACCGACATCCCTTTGGATGGGCCGTGTAAAGTTTTGATACTGATCACAGAGATATTGGAACCGGAATCGCGAGTTTAAGCAAATTTATAATGATTGGGATAGATATAAATGTGAGTTATGGGATGAAAATTTGACGATCTGGTGTGGCCTTTTTGATTTGCCCTAAAATTTTGCCTCCGGTTGAATTTTTAATCGCCGCCGGCAGGATGGGTGGCAGGATTGCAACCGGGCACAGTGTGCGATGTGCACGAAGCCGGGGCGTGAGTGGTATAATTTCCGGCAAGTGGTCCGGCATGGGGTTACGATTCGGCGGGTACGACAGGAGTGTTGAATATGGGCATGCAACTGCGGGAATTTGCCAACTGGGCGCGCAATCGAAAAATTTTGGCGACATTGCTCGTCACCGTTACTCTGGCTGTCGGAATGCTCATTGGCACGGTGATTTCCGGCCACGTTGGCGCGGCGCACCCTGCCGCTGCGGGCGCAATTGGCGGAACGCCTCTCGCCATTCCCGATCCCGTGCAGCTTTCCAGCGCCTTTGCCTCCATCGTGAAGCAGGTGCAGCCCGCTGTCGTGAATATTTCCACCACGCAAGTCATCGAACAGCATGGAAAAGGTCGAGCTCCCTCGCAGCGAAATCGCGGCGGGCAAATGGCGCCTCCGGACGATCAGGACCAAGACCAGCAGCCATTTCAAGATTTCTTCAATCGCTTTTTCGATTTTCCTGATCAGGGGCCCACGGCTGAGCGCAGCCTCGGTTCCGGTGTAATCGTCGATAAGAAGGGTTTTATTCTCACGAATAACCATGTTGTGGATCAGGCCACCAAGGTCCAGGTCACCCTGAACGGCGAACAAACGCAATACACGGCCAAAGTGGTAGGAATTGACGAAGAGACGGATCTTGCAATTTTGAAGATCGATGTCGGCCACGATTTGCCTTTTGCGAAGCTGGGTAATTCGGATTCAGTACAAGTAGGTGACTGGGCACTTGCCATCGGCAATCCCTTCGGCTTTCTGCAAGGCAGCGTGACGGCGGGAATCATCAGCGCCAAAGATCGCGGCAACGTGGGCCAGCAATTTCAACGATTCATTCAGACTGATGCGGCCATCAATCCAGGCAATTCCGGCGGACCGCTGGTCGATATGGCTGGCCAGGTGATCGGCATCAATACCGCGATTATTACCGGAGGACATGGCAATGAAGGGGTCGGCTTCGCTCTGCCTTCCAATACGGCCATTGGCGTTTATAACCAGATCGTCAGCAACGGAAAAGTGACGCGCGGCTCGATTGGCGTGAGCTTTACGGAAACGCAAGGCAGCAATCCAATCGTGCTGAAAGAACTGGGCGCCACTTACGGCATCGTCCTGCAACGTGTCGAACCGGGCAGCCCCGCGGAAAAGGCCGGCTTGCAGTCGGGTGACGTTGTGACCAGCGTGAACGGTAAACCCGTTCACACAGGCAACGACCTTGTAAATCCGATTGCTCAAACTCCTGTCGGAAATTCCGTGCGCGTCACATACCTGCGCGACAAAAAAGAACGCGAAGCTTCCATCACTGTTGCGGATCGCACCAAGCTTTTCCCAGATCGCACAGCCGCCGCCGGTGGCAATGAGAGCGGACCGACGCCTGCCGAATTCGGCTTGCGCCTCGAAGATCTCGGAACCGACCGCGCACGCCGCGCCGGTTACGAAAACATGAAGGGCGCCCTGGTCACGGCGATTGACCCGGCCAGTTTCGCGGAAGACGTCGGCTTTACTCGCGGCGACGTGATTACCGAAGTAAACCACACGCCAGTGAACTCCGTGGCCGAGTATCGGCGCGCTGTCTCCGGTCTAAAACCAGGACAAGATGTCTTGTTTAAGGTGATGCGCAGGTCAGGCAGCGACCAGTTCGATACGGTTTATCTTGCTGGAGCCGTTCCGGCACCTGAGCAGTAGCTCAACGATGAAAATTTATTTGGCCCGATGAATAAGTGATGATTACACGATGATCAAACGAATCCGGCTGATCCTACTTGGGGCCGCACTCCTTGCGAGTGTGGCCCTCATTATGTCCGCAGCTGTGCGGCCCGTTGCGGCACAGTCCTCCACTTCTGCTTCGGCGAAGAAGAAGAAACCCGTGCCCGCTTCCTCAAAAACAAAAGGGAAAACCAGGGGCAAAGTTGCAGCCAAGCCGAAAGGACAGGCTGCTCCGACGTCTGACCGCATCAAGGAAATTCAAGCGGCGCTGCAAAAAGACGGTTCCTACGATGGCGAGCCAACAGGTAAGTGGGATGCAGCAACATCGGATGCGATGAAGAAATATCAGGAAAAGAATGGCGCCAACCCGACGGGAAAGATCGATGCAGCTTCCCTGAACAAGCTTGGTCTAGGCTCTGAAACGGCGGGAAAAGGCGCTCCGGTCCCGGCTGCCACTTCCTCCACTGCGCCAGCTCCTGCGGCCAAGCCGCATGCTACTGCTTCACCCACATCTGAGTAATTCCAAAAATTTCAAAGATCAATCTGAATTTTATTTTCGGTCCGAACGGGCAGGATTTTCGTGGCTGATAAGCCGGCTCATGTTTACGTCAATTCCCCATGAAAATGTGTTGTAAGCGAAGCTCACGCTGCGCGTATACCCCAGGTCGAGATTTAAGTACGGTTTCGGGCTGAAGGAAAGTCCAGCCGTGAACCCGTCGTCATAATTCAGCGATGCAGAACCGGTAGTGAGATGATTCACTTCGAACACGCGCCCATGGCTTCCGCCGGAACCGACCGCGCCTTTTACGACGTCGCGGCTAATGATGGTCTGCGTTCCCCACGGCGCAATTTTATATCCCGAAACAGTGAGCGTGAAAGAGTGGGTCAAATCGATGTCCGCGCCCGCTTCGCCATGCGCAAGATAGCCGTAGGAAGTGAAAGGCCGGTGAAAATAGCGGGTGTCCGTAACGGTGTTCGCCACACCCGCATCGAGAAACGGGGAAAAGATATCGAAATCATGGTCGATGCGGTTATTCCAATCGAATGTCGCGTGCCCGGTGCTGAATCCTTTACTCGAATTGCCCGTTGGCGCGGATCCGGTCAACTCCGTAGCGTAATTTAAAATCGAATGGTTCCAGGTCGCGCCGACAGATACAGAAAAATCTCCAACCCCTTCGCTGGTCGTAACTCCATTCGGCAAAATAGCTCGATTAAAGTAGACAGGAATTCCCGCTCCGACGTTGTAGCGCCCAAAATGAAAGGTCGCCGAAGAATCCAATTCCATCTCCTGTCCGCTGGAACCCGTGCTGCCCGCAAATGATTCGTTCCAGTCAAGCCTGTCCGTTGTTTTTCCCGTGGGAATGCTGGAACCCTGCGCAGCCGCAGACAGGCTTCCGGCGAGGAATAAAATGGGCAAGAATAGGCCTTTTACAATCTTTTTAAGGTTCATAGATTTAGATCGCTCCCCGGGAATTTTGAGCCCGGCCAATGTCAGAATTACGCGCTGCAAGGGATACCTGTTAACGTTTTCAATATTACCTTCATATGGAAATCTGAGGCGTAGCGAATTCAAGGAAGGTGCGGTGAGAATTAACCTTGGCTGCAAATTAATGCCTGTGTGATTACTTCAAGCCCGTGGGAGAAAAATGTGTGTCCCGCCACGGTGGGCTAAATCGAAGTCGGGACTGGAACGCCCGAGGCCCATGCGCTGATGGGGAATGCCCGGCCACAATCCAGACAAGCTGTGGTTGTGAAATGTGCCGAACAATGTGGGCAGATCGCTTGCGATTGAAAGGTGTCAAAGGGTTTCGCGCAAGTTGAACATCGCCAATAATCTCCCAAAGGTGGTGACACCTTGCATGAAGGGCAGGAGTATTCAGGGTGCCGCTGTAATTTGGCGAGCCGAAGCAATACTCGCGCCTGCTTCATTCCGTGCCAGCAATTCATAAACACATATGCGCACAAGATGCCAAGCCAAACGGATTGCGATCTTAGAGCAAAGATTGCAAGCCCAGCCACTCCCAGAAAACCCAAGATCGTCGCAGCCATCAGGCTGCGGGCTCGACCCATTACGTACCACAGCAGGGCTCTCAGAATTTGGCCACCATCCAACGGATAAATTGGAAGCAGGTTGAAGATCAGCAGGCCAATATTGATGACCGCGATCGATCTAAGGAGTGATAAAACGTCTGGCATCGACTGCGCTAATCCCAATGCCCGTATCGTGCGGCCGATAATCAGGAATATTGGGAATAGAGCGACATTTACAAGCGGGCCGGCGGCAATACTCCAGAGTGTTGCGCCGGGCCGTTGCGGAGGATTGACATAGGCAACACCGCCAAGAGGCCACAGCACGATTTTATTCGCCACTCCTCCAACCTGGCGGCACGCAAGGGCATGCCCAAACTCGTGCAACATCACGATCAGAAATAAAGCGAGATATTCCAGAATATTCCAGGTGACAGAAGCATACGCACGTTGGCGGTCGCTGATTTCATAAGCCGCTACCAAAAACCACGACCAGTGCAGAAATAAATCAATGCCCTTGAATTGAAAAAGGCGGATCGCGTTTTGGCGGTTGCCTATCATATGGCGAGACCTCTTCCATTCATGGAAATAGGTTGGGGAGTTTCCGCAGCCGGGGAAAATAGCACACATATGTAAATGAAGTATATAACTTCACCTTTCCGTATAGAGCTCGCGTTTGGACGATCATTGGTCAATTGAGTACGGCGCTTGGATAGCCTTGTTTGACGAGTATTTAGCCCTCTGTTAGATTGAAAAGCGAAGCGGGAAATTAGCATCGCGATTCTTTTTACGCTGTCTGCCAACCTTTGTTGTAAAGAAAACCTCACGTCGACCGCGGGAGGCAACATGACGACCAGCGCCATTTCCGGAAGCCACAAAAACTTGATTAACGGCGAATGGGTGGACGCGCGGCGCGGCGGCGTGTTTGAAAATCGCAATCCTGCCTGCGCGAGCGAACTGGTCGGAATTTTCCCCGCGTCAACCTCGGAAGACGTGGACGATGCCGTGGACGCGGCGAAAAATGCGTTCAAAAACTGGCGCCTGTTTCCCGCGCCCCGTCGCGCGGAGATTTTATATCGCACCGCGGAAACCCTGGTGAAGCGCAAGGAAGATTTGGCCCGCGAGATGACTCGAGAGATGGGCAAGCCGCTGTCCGAGACGCGCGGCGACGTGCAGGAAGCCATCGACATGACGTATTACATGGCGGGAGAGGGCCGCAGACTTTTCGGCCAGACTGTCCCGTCGGAATTACCCAATAAATTTGCGATGTCCGTGCGCGATCCGCTGGGCGTGGTTGGAATGATCACGCCCTGGAATTTCCCGATGGCCATACCCTCATGGAAAATTATGCCCGCGCTCATTTGCGGCAACACGATCGTGATCAAGCCAGCCGAAGACACGCCGCTCTCTACTTACAATCTGGTGCAAATTTTAATTGAATCAGGCTTGCCGCCCGGCGTCCTGAACATCGTCGCGGGAATGGGGCCAGACGCGGGAGCGCCTCTGATCACCAATCCCGGAGTTTCAGCGGTAAGTTTTACGGGTTCGACCGAAACAGGCCGCATCGTGAGCCAGGCCTGTGCCCCCACTTTTAAACCGTGCCACCTCGAAATGGGCGGCAAGAACATCATGATTGTGATGGACGATGCCAACCTCGAGCTCGCCGTCGAAGGCGCAGTGTGGGGCGGCTTCGGCACCAGCGGCCAGCGATGCACCGCTGCCAGCCGCGTCGCCGTGCACACAAAAATTTACAAGGAATTTTTAAAATTGTTTACGGAGCGGACGCGTGCTCTAAAACTTGGCGACGGCCTGGATCCAAAAACGGATGTGGGCCCCGTAGTCAACGAAACGCAACTTTTCACCGTGATGAAGTACGTGGAAATTGGCAAGAGCGAAGGCGCGCATTTGGCCGTTGGAGGGCATCGCGCCGAATCCGGGTCACTGGCGAACGGATGGTTTCACGAGCCCACGATTTTCAGCGATGTCGATGCAAAAATGAAAATCGCGCAAGAGGAAATTTTTGGCCCTGTCGTAGCCATGATTCCATTTTCATCGTTGGAAGCAGCCATCGAAATTGCCAATAATGCGAAGTACGGATTATCGGCCTCCATCTACACGCGCAACGTGAATCAGGCCTACCAGGCGATGCGCGATCTGCAAACCGGAATCGTTTACGTGAATGCTCCAACCATCGGCGCGGAAATTCAACTGCCTTTCGGCGGGACAAAGGGAACAGGAAACGGTCACCGCGAAGCCGGAACCGCCGCCATCGATTTTTACTCCGAATGGAAAACCTTGTACGTGGATTACTCAGACAAGCTGCAACGCGCCCAGATCGATACCCCGTAGCCTTAAGTGGCGCGGGCTTCAGCCTGCGGGGTTTAGTCCATTATCGTGGCCAGCTTTCCTGTAGCCCGCCTCTTTAGAGGCGGGGGTTTAGATGTCGCGTAGTCTAAACCTCGCCGCTGAAGAGTCAGGCCACAAAAGCCGTTCCGAACATACATATTTTGTATGATTTGACGCTGAGGTTCCCAACGCATAAAATCAATTCAGGTTCAGGGATATCAGATCGCGAAATCTATGTCGGAAACGACTCCAAATAACGAACGCAATCGGCAGATTCTCACGGCCGTGGTGCGCGCCTATATCGAAACGGGTGAGCCTGTATCATCCCGTTCGATTTCCCGCCGTCATGTGGAGGCCCTGAGCCCCGCGACCATCCGCAATGTGATGGCCGATTTGGAAGAGGAAGGCTATTTATTTCAGCCACATACATCGGCTGGACGAGTTCCTACGGCGAATGCTTACCGGTTCTTCGCCCAGCAGATCGTCACCGGCTCAACGCTTAGCGCCCAGGATGAAGATCTGATCCGAAGTGAGATTGCCGGAGCGTCTTCGGGCGAGGAAATCGCCGAACGCGCCGGGCACGTCCTGGCGGAAATATCGAAAGGGCTGGGAATCGTCGTATCGCCTCCCATCTCAAAAACGGTGCTGGAGCACGTAAGGTTCGTCCTTTTGCCGGACGGCCGCATCGTGGTTGTGCTCGTATCCACGGGCGGCAATACGCGGGACAAGGTGATTCGTCCGGAAAAAGTATTCAGCCAGCAGGATTTGGATCATACCGCTGAATATTTGAATCACCATTACACTGGATTTTTGCTGGAAGCCATTCGAGCGGACCTGCAAAAACGGCTGGCGCAGGAAGAAGAGCGGTACGCGATGCTTGCGCGCAACGCATTGGAATTGTGCGATCCCGGCGTGCTGGGTCAGGGCTCTGCGCAGCGTATCTATATAGAAGGTGCTGCGCAAATGGCCGCGGCGCCGGAATTCTCCGGTCAATCGCAAATCAGGGACGTGCTGGAAGCGATTGAAGAAAAACATAGAATTATTGCGTTGCTCGCAAATTGCATCGATACGCCGGACCCTGTGCACGTGCAAATCGGAGTGAAGGGTATGGACCGCACCGGCGAGCATCTGGCGTTGATCAGTGCGCCGTATTCGTTCCAGGATCAGTCGCAGGGAACCGTAGGCGTTCTAGGCCCCATGCGAATGCAATATGAGCGTGCCATCACCGCCGTAGCATTTGTTGCTCGCGCCTTCAGCGAAACATTGGATCGGAGTTAGCACTGTGGCGGAAGCGAAACGAGAAGAAAAAAAAGTTATGCCCATCGACGGAAACCGAGACGAGCAAGATAACGATTTGCAAGGTGTAGTGGATGAGTCCGTTTCGGCCGATCCGCAGGCAACAGGCGATTCCGCCCTTGCCGCGGAAGTGCAAAAACTTAAGGCCGAAAAAGAAGATTTGATGCAGACGTTAATGCGCCGCCAGGCCGATTTCGAGAATTTTCGAAAAAGGACGGAACGCGATCGCAGCGAAGAGGCCAAGCGCGGAGTCGAGCGGTTCGTCATCGATCTGATCCCTGTGATTGACGCCTTCGATCGCGCGCTGCAAGCGCATGACGATCCGCGTTACGAAGAATATCGCAAGGGAATCACGCTCATCCGCAAACAGCTTTGGGACGCCATCGCGAAACATGGCGTGCTGCCGATCGAAGCGGCGGGAAAAATTTTCGACCCCCATCATCATCAGGCAATCGAGCGCGTGGAATCCGAAGAATATCCTGACGGCACAATCGTGGCCGTATTCCAGGATGGTTATATGTTTAACGGGCGCGTCCTGCGTCCGGCAATTGTCCGAGTGGCAGTGCATCCCGACGAAGGTGAAAAATCCACATCCAATGAAAATTAGGCCTGTCAGGCGACCCAGCCGATGAGTGAAAAACGCGACTGTTATGACATTTTAGGAATACCTCGCACGGCCGGTGCGGATGAAGTCAAATCCGCCTACCGTAAAGCTGCGCTCAAATGGCACCCGGATCGCAATCCGCACACGAAAACCGATGCTGAAGAAAAATTCCGCGAAGCCACGGAAGCCTACTCGATTTTGTCCGATGTCCAAAAACGCGCGACTTATGATCGCTTTGGCTATCAGGGATTGTCTCGCGGCGGATTCGACGGCGGCGTCAATCAAACGATCTTTGACGAATTTCAGGATATTTTCGGCGACTTTTTCGGATTTGAAGATGTCTTTGGCGGGCGCGGTGGCGGCGGTGGACGTGGCCGAACACGCTCGCAGCGCGGCGCGGACCTGCGCTATGACATGAAGTTGAGTTTCGAGGAAGCCGCGGCGGGCGTAAACACAAAGATCCGAATCCCGCGCCAGGAGTTTTGCGAAGTCTGCAATGGCACAGGCGCGAAAGCCGGCACGGGCGTGGTGGCATGCGTCACGTGCGGCGGCCGCGGGCAGGTTCATTATCAGCAGGGATTTTTTACGATTTCGCGCACCTGCCCGGATTGCCGCGGAGCGGGACAAATCGTGCGGGAATCCTGCCCCGATTGCAAAGGCAAGGGGCGCATCGAGCGCAGCCGCACCATCGATCTGAGAATTCCGCCCGGCGTGGATTCCAACACGCGCCTGCGAATTCCCGGCGAAGGCGAGCCCGGCGGAAATAGCGGCCCTGCTGGCGATTTATATGTCGTGCTCGACGTTAAACCCCATCCCTATTTTGAGCGCAGAGA
This sequence comes from uncultured Acidobacteriota bacterium, assembly GCA_963786215.1. Taxonomy (GTDB): domain Bacteria; phylum Acidobacteriota; class Terriglobia; order Acidiferrales; family UBA7541; genus Palsa-360. The sequence goes on along the minus strand of CAWAYK010000012.1, from coordinate 763,901 downwards.
TGCGGACTTGTATTGCACCGTGCCCGTTTCCATCGTGCAGGCGGCTCTCGGCACAGAGATTGTTGTGCCCGGATTAAACGGCGATGAACACGTAAAAATTCCCGAAGGAACGCAGACTGGCGAAATTATTCGTCTAAAAGGGAAAGGCATGCCCGACCCGCATGGCGGCGGCAAGGGAGACCTTTACGTGAATATTCATGTGGAAGTTCCCATCAAGCTGTCGCGCGAGCAACGACGTTTGTTTGAACAGCTCGGCACAACATTGCCCGTGGAAAATCGCCCTGCACACCGTGACTCTTCGCTCTTCGAAAAAGTAAAAGATATTTTCGGATAGTTTAAAAAGTTTTTATTATTTCTCTGTGGCTCTCCTCTTTTGCTCTGTGTCCTCTGTGTTCCGCTTTTGACCTGACATCCAAAATCTCAACACAGAGAACACACAGAAAAGAGGAGGACACGGAGGGTTATAGCTCTGCATTGGAGCTAATGATGCGGCCGCCTTCTAGATTTCCGCACGCCGCAAATAATATCGACTGCGTGAAATGGAGAGCGGTGCAAACCGCACAAATCCAGTTTGGCGCCGGATTGATATACCATAGCAGGTCATGCGAAGACGATTTTTTGTGGATGAATTTGAAAATGATTCCGCCATCCTGCGCGGCGAGGCGGCTCATCACCTTGGCCGCGTGTTGCGAGCCGAACCTGGGCAGTTGTACGAATTGAGCGACGGGCAGCGTTTATGGCTCGCGCGAACGGCGAGCGTGGGACGGGACGAAGTTCAATTCACGCTCGTTGAACCTCTTCCGTCGGCGGTTCCCCCCGTTCGAATTGAATTGCTGCTGGCTATCGTTAAATTTGACCGGTTCGAATGGGCGCTCGAAAAAGCGACGGAGCTAGGCACTGACGAAATATCGCCACTTGCCGCCGATCGAACCGAGAAGGGGTTAATCGCCGCCGCGGTGAAGCGCGCTGAACGGTGGAAAAGAATACTCGCCGAATCCGCGCAGCAAGCCAGGCGGTTGCGCATCCCCGGACTGGCCGATGCCGCGAAACCACGTGACGCATTTCGCAATTCGGCTGCGTCATTAACACTAATGTTCTCCGAACGTGCGGGCGCGAGCCCGTTGCGGGATGTCCTTGATCCAGTTGCCTTAGCGTCTCGAGAAAACGAGGCCGCGCGCGTGACAATCGCCATTGGACCCGAAGGCGGCTGGACAGACGCGGAATTTGCCGCAGCAAACGATTGCGGATTCGTGGAAGTTGCCCTCGGAGCAAATATTCTGCGTACGGAGACAGCCGTGTGCGCAGCTCTTGCGGCTGTGCAATATGCATTCGGCGCATTTAGAGAAGTGTGATGGGGTTTAGTGGCGCGGGCTTCAGCCTGCGGATTTTAGGCCTTCCAGGGGCTACCCCCCGCAGGCTGAAGCCCGCGCCACTAAAAGCCAGCGCGATTGCATCGAGGGTTTAAGGTTTTGCGCATTTTGTAGCCCGCGTCTTTAGACGCGGGGGTTTAGATCTACGTGCATCTAAACCCTCGCCTCTGACCCTTCGTTTTCACTCAGGACAAGAGAGGCGAGTTACAGCAGAGCGGCTACAACGGAGAGGATAAAGAGACAAGCGTGATTGAAAAGGAAAAGCAAACCAGTGCGGACTGGAACGCAAATCTGTATAACGCGAAGCACGACTTCGTTTGGAAATTTGGCTCGGATGTAGTCTCGCTGCTCACGCCGCGTGTTGGCGAGCGCATTTTGGACCTGGGTTGCGGCACGGGCCACTTGACGGCGCAGATTGCGGAGTCGGGAGCCGCAGTGATGGGCGTGGACCGCTCTGCCGAAATGGTAGCCTCGGCGCAAGTGGCCTATCCAAATTTAAAATTTGAAGTGGTCGATGCGCGGAGGCTTGCCTTCAACGAAAAGTTTGACGCAATTTTCTCCAACGCGACGCTGCATTGGATTCACGAACCTGAAGCTGTGTTGCAGGGAATTTTCAGAGCGCTGCGGCCAGGCGGCAGATTTGTTGCGGAAATGGGCGGCAAGAAAAATATTCGCGCGATGCAAGATGCGTTTGACGCCGCGCTCGTGGAACTTGGCGCGGCAAAGCCCGGCGAAGTGCAGCCGTGGTATTACCCCAGCGTGAGCGAGTACTCGACGCTCGCGGAAAAAAACGGTTTTGAAGTGAGATTCATCACGCTGTTTGATCGTCCGACGGGACTGGCGGATTGCGCTGCGGGCTTGAGAAATTGGATCGTCATGTTTGGCGGCGACTATCTGGCGAAAGCAGGCGAAGCCAAGCGTGAGGAATTTCTCCGCATCGTGGAAGATAAGCTTCGCCCTCAATTATTTCACGATGGCCAGTGGTGGGCGGATTATCGCAGGCTGCGACTGGTGGCCTACAAATAAATAAAAATTTGTCTCATTAATAAAATGCTGAGGCATGCGGAATGAAATGTGCGCGAGGTGCTCACTCGCTGTATAATTCCGCCAGCCGCTCGAAGCTGCTGCACGGGACACCACTACCAGGATTTTTTGACCCTCTCTTCGAGTGGCGCGCAGCGCAGCAGCATGATATAAATTTAATTGCTTACAAGTAAGGAACATGGAGCCGAACGCCGAAATCAGTACGCCTGTCGCGCCCGGAACGGCGCAACCCTTGCGGCGAGAGCTTCGAAGTTGGGGTCGCGACCTCGTGATTGCGCTCAGCCTCGCTGTCGTTATCATTATTTTTTTCTACCAACCGGTAAAAGTGGAAGGCACGAGCATGACTCCCCTGATCTCGGATCAGGAGCGAATTTTTATCAACAAATTTGTTTATAGATTTGAACCAATTGAGCGCGGCGATGTCGTCGTTTTCTGGTATCCTCTTGACCGCTCGAAGTCGTTCATCAAGCGCGTGGTTGGATTGCCCGACGACACAGTAGAGATTCGCGGCGGGCAGGTTTTCCTGAATGGCAGACTTTTGCCGGAGCCCTATATTCCGCCGGAGTCGGACGATTATGGAACGTACGCGCCGACGCAAGTTCCCAAGGGCGAATATTTTGTAATGGGGGATCACCGCACGAGCTCGAATGATTCACGGATCTTCGGGCCGGTGCCGCGAAGATTTATCTACGGGAAAGCAGTGTTTGCCTATTGGCCCGTGGATCACTTCGGTTCGATCCCAGTGTTTGCGGAATCCGTGAAATAACCCGACTTCGCCAAAGCGCTTCGTCGGGCCACCCTCCATCGCTGAAAAGCAAGCTACGGAGGGCTGGCCCGCCATAGCCGAACTTAGGCGAAAGAGGGCACGCTGAAGCTCCCGAACAAAGGCGGACAAGTCCGCCGTAGCCGGGCTAGGGCGAAGGCGGAAGAGAGGGTACACTGTCGGAAACAGTTGCACGTAAGGGAATTCTTGCGCTCGAAGATGGGCGTATTTTTTATGGCCGTGCCGCGGGAGCAGTTACGCGGCGCGGCGGTGAAGTCGTTTTTAATACCAGCCTCACCGGCTATCAGGAAGTTTTCACTGACCCGAGTTATGCGGGGCAGATTGTTTGCCTGACGTATCCACACATTGGAAATGTGGGAGCGAATTCCGAGGATGAGGAATCTTCGCGCCCGCACATTGAGTCGCTGATCGTCCGCGAATTTTCCGCCGTGGCCTCCAACTGGCGCTCGGCCGAAACCGCGGAAAATTATCTGGTGCGAAACAATATTCCAGTTTTGTGGGATGTGGATACGCGCGCGCTGGTGCTGCATATTCGCAAGCTGGGGGCGCTGCGCGGCGTTGTCTCGACCGACGGCACGCCTGCTGAAAAACTTTTGATGGAAGCGCGCGCGCTGCCCTCGATGGCGGGCCTCGAACTCGCGAGCCGCGTCTCCTGCGAAAAGCAATATGGCTGGGAAAAAGGGTCCATCGAACTGACGGTTCCACCCTGGCAGGAAGCGGCGGTGGGTTCGGAAAGCGAAGGAAAATCGTCGAAATTCCGCGTCATCGCCTACGATTATGGAATCAAGCAGAACATTCTGCGCCTGCTGATCGATCACCAATGCGAAGTCATGGTCGTGCCGGCGAAAACTTCCGCGGAAGATGTTCTCGCACTGAAACCCGACGGCGTTTTTCTGTCGAATGGTCCGGGCGATCCAGAGCCTGCCACGTACGCGATTCAAACAATTCGCGACTTGCTTGGCAGAGTTCCGGTGTTCGGCATTTGCCTTGGTCACCAGCTGTGCGGTCTCGCGCTGGGCGGCAAAACATTTAAGCTGCGGTTCGGCCACCACGGATCGAATCATCCGGTAAAAAATCTTCTGACCGGGCAAGTGGAGATCACCGCGCAGAATCACGGTTTCTGCGTTGACCCCGATTCGCTTCCTTCGAGCGACGTGGAAATTACGCACCTGAATTTGAATGACAACACGAACGAAGGATTGCGGCACCGTTCACTACCCTTGTATTCGGTGCAGTATCATCCCGAGGCTTCTCCCGGGCCGCACGATTCCCATTACTTATTCAAGCAATTCACGGACACAATGAAAAACTGGCAATCATCAGGCGCATCACGGCGCGGACAGGCGAAGGCCTAATCGCACATGCCGAAACGCACAGACATCAAAAAAATAATGATCATCGGTTCCGGTCCCATCGTTATCGGGCAGGCGTGCGAATTCGATTATTCGGGCACGCAGGCGTGCAAGGCTCTGCGCAGCGAAGGCTATGAAGTGGTCCTCGTAAATTCCAACCCCGCGACCATCATGACCGATCCCGAAATCGCCGACCGCACGTACATCGAGCCGCTCACAAAGGAATATCTCGAAAAAATTATTTCCGTAGAACGGCCTCAAGCGCTGCTGCCCACCGTCGGCGGACAAACCGCGCTGAACCTGGCTGTGGAACTGGCGGAAGGCGGAGTACTCGCAAAGTATGACGTGGAATTGATTGGCGCGTCCTTGCGCGCGATTAAAGTGGCCGAAGACCGGCTCCTGTTCAAGGACGCAATTCGCAAGGTGGGCCTCGACGTTCCGGCTTCCGCGCTCATTAACAATGTGCAGGACGGGTTAAAGCTTGCCGATCAGCTTGGCTATCCCGTCGTCATTCGCCCCTCATTTACGATGGGCGGCACGGGCGGTTCGATCGCTTACAATCGCGAGGAATTTTCGGAAGCCATGGCGCACGCGCTGGACGCGAGCCCTGTGCACGAAGCGCTCGTTGAGGAATCCGTGCTCGGTTGGAAGGAATACGAGCTGGAAGTGATGCGCGATCATCGCGACAATTTCGTGGTCATTTGCTCGATTGAAAATTTCGATCCCATGGGCGTGCACACGGGCGATTCCATCACCGTGGCTCCGGCGCAGACGCTGACGGACAAGGAATACCAGCGGATGCGGGATGCGGCGGCTGTGATTATTCGCGAAGTCGGCGTCGAAACCGGCGGATCGAATATTCAGTTCGCGCTCGATCCGGCAACGGGACGAATGATCGTGATCGAAATGAATCCGCGCGTTTCGCGCAGTTCGGCGCTGGCCTCGAAGGCCACCGGCTTCCCGATCGCAAAGATCGCCGCGCTACTCGCCGTGGGAATGTCGCTGGACGAAATTCCGAACGACATTACAAAGAAAACGCCGTCGTGCTTCGAGCCCACCATCGATTACGTAGTGGCGAAAATTCCGAAGTGGCAATTTGAGAAATTTCCAGGAGCGGATTCAACGCTTGGCACGCAGATGAAATCCGTCGGCGAAGTGATGGCCATTGGCCGCACGTTCAAGGAAGCGCTGCAAAAGGGAATTCGCTCGCTCGAGCCGAGTTCGCCGTGGCGCGCTCCCGCGGACACGCCCGTTTCACTGTTGCGCGAAAAAATTGCCACGCCGCGCCCCGACCGCATTCACTGGCTGTTCGTTGCGCTCGAGCGCGGAATCAGCGCCAAGGAAGCGATTGAGCTGACGAAGATCGATCCGTGGTTCATCGAGCAAATGCTGGAAATCATTGCGATGAACAAACGACTGGCATCCGTCACGGTGGAAACCGTGTCCGAAGAATTGCTGCGCGAAGGCAAGCGCATGGGCACCAGCGACGAACAACTCGCGCAAATGTGGAAGACGACGCCAGCGGCCGTACGCCATCGCCGCGCCAAGGCTCACATTTCTCCAGTGTTCAAGCGCGTGGATACCTGCGCCGCGGAATTCGAGTCCTTCACTCCGTACATGTATTCCACGTACGAGGAAGAAGACGAGTCGCAACCGACCGATCGCCCGAAGATTGCAATTCTGGGTAGCGGGCCGAACCGCATCGGGCAGGGAATTGAATTCGATTATTGCTGCTGCCACGCTTCTTTCGCTCTGCGCGAAGATGGCTACGAAACCATCATGATCAATTGCAATCCGGAGACGGTGTCAACCGATTACGACACTTCGGATCGCCTCTATTTCGAGCCGCTTACTCTTGAAGACGTTCTTTCCGTTGTGGATCGCGAAAAGCCGCAGGGCGTGATCGTGCAATTTGGCGGACAGACTCCGCTGAACCTGGCGCTGGAACTGAAGCGCAACGGAGTGCCGATCATCGGCACGGCGCCCGAGTCGATTGATCTCGCCGAAGACCGCCGGCGATTTGGAAAACTGCTCGACGAACTGAAAATTCCGCAACCGAAGAACGGCACCGCCCTGGTGCCTGATGAAGCCGTGCGCGTCGCGAGCGAAATTGGTTTTCCCGTGCTCGTTCGCCCCAGCTATGTGCTTGGCGGGCGGGCCATGGTGATCGCGTACGATTTGAATACGGTGCAGGAATATGTGGCGCAGGCGGCGCTCATGGGGCCGGCGAAACCGGTGCTGATCGATCAATTTTTGGAAGAAGCGACGGAAGTGGACGTGGACGCGCTGGCCGATGGCGACGACGTGATCATCGGCGGCGTGATGGAGCACATCGAAGAGGCGGGCGTACACTCGGGAGATTCTTCGTGCGTGTTGCCTCCCGTCAGCCTGTCGCCCACGGTGCTGGCGAAGATACGCGACTACACCAATCGCTTGGCCAAGGCTCTGCAAGTGGTTGGCCTGATGAATGTGCAGTACGCAATTCAGCGCGACACAGTCTATGTGCTGGAAGTAAATCCGCGCGCCTCGCGCACTGTTCCTTTTGTCAGCAAAGCGACGGGCGTGCCGCTGGCGAAAGTTGCGGCGAGATTGATGGCGGGGCGCAAGCTTCGCGACATGAATCTGCCAACGGTGATCACGGACGGCGTAGCGGAAATTGCCGTAAAAGATTATTACTCTGTGAAATCCCCGGTGTTTCCATTCAATAAATTCCGCGGCGTGGACACCATTCTCGGTCCCGAGATGCGCTCCACTGGCGAAGTTATGGGCGTGGCCAAGAGTTATGGCCAGGCCTTTGCCAAGGCGCAACTCGCGGCAGGGCAGCGTTTACCGCGCAAGGGCTCCATCTTTTTGAGCGTGAGCGATCATGACAAGCGCCACTGCGGACCTCTCGCGAAAGAATTGCACGCGCTGGGATTCCGGCTGATCGCCACACGCGGCACGGCTGCCGCACTCGAAGCGGCTGGCGTTGCGGCTGAAGCTGTCTTCAAGGTAAATGAAGGCCGCCCGAATATCGTTGACCTCATCAAGACCGGCAAAGTGGATATGATCATCAACACGCCGCTCGGCCGCGAATCGTTTTACGATGAGAAGTCGATTCGGCGCGCCGCCATTCGCTACAATATTCCGTGCATCACCACGTTGTCCGCCGCGAATGCCGCCGCTCGCGGGATTCGCGCACTGGTCGAGCAGACGCTGGAAGTTGCTCCGCTGCAATCCTTGCACTCGAAGAAAACCGCGGCGCCGCAACTGCCGTCCGGAAAAGATTGACCGTGGACGATTCGTCAAAAAATTAGCTGTCGCACGAGGAGATCTCGCTTGGCCGATAAGACGCTACTCAAGGGAGTTTTGCCAGCCCTTACGACGCCGTTTGAATCCGACGGCACTGTGGCGATCGGCCGCATGCGCGAAAACGTGCAGGCTTACAACCGGATTGGTTTGTCCGGGTATTTGGCCGTGGGCTCAACCGGTGAATCTGTTCTGCTTGCGCGCGCGGAATTTGAGGGCGTTCTTTCAACGGTGCGCGATGCGGCTGCGCCAGGTCGGATTTTGATTGCCGGCACCGGAGTCGAAACGACCGCGGAAACAATTTCCCGCACCGAATTCGCCGCAAAAGTTGGCTACGATTACGCGCTGGTTGCTCCTCCTACATTTTTCAAGCCGGCGTTAACCTCGGCCGTTCTGGTGGCCCATTACACGCGTGTGGCGGACGCCGCGCGAATTCCCATTTTGCTTTATTCCGTGCCGCAGTACACGGGCGTGCCCATCGAAGTGGAAGTCGCGGCGCGCATGTCGCAGCACCCGAACGTGGCGGGCATGAAGGATAGTTCGGGAAATGTAGATCGCATCGGCGCAATTCTCGCTGCCGTGCCGGAAACGTTTCGCCTGCTTACCGGGTCTTCCACAACCATTTCATCATCCATGGTGATGGGCGCGGTGGGCTCAATCTTAGCATTGGCCGATTTTCTGCCCGAAATGTGCGTGTCGCTCGATGAGGCGATTACTGCTGGCGATACGCATAAAGCGCTCGATCTGCAGCGCCGCCTGATTCCTCCCACCAGGCGTATTGTCGGGGCGATGGGTGTGGCCGGAGTGAAGTACGCCATGGACAAGCGCGGTTACTACGGCGGGCCAGTGCGCGAACCGCTGATGCCACTGAGCGAGGCGCAAAAGAAGGAAGCCGATAGTTTGCTCGCAACGCTTGTGCCTTCGGCTGCTTCGGCTTGAATCCTAACGAATTCAAAGTCATCTAATGAGCTTTGCGACGAAGCTCGTCGGTCACGCTGCGCAAGTACAAGGACGGAATTTCTGATGGATTGTAGTTGTATCTCACCGACCGATTTGCCTGGAACCACACGCCTTTATTCCACATTTCTTTCCGATTTTCCGAGCGTATCTAATTTTTATCGTCATTCCCCGACTGCTGCAGGAATCGATGAAGCGGTGCGCGAAGTTCGCATCGAGGAATCGGTTCGTCACGCCGTCGTCGACGTGCTTAGAAAACAGAACCGGGAATTTGGCAGCGACGAACGGACAACACAAAATTTAGACCGGCTGCGGGATGGCGCCGTCGCCGTAGTCACGGGTCAGCAGGTTGGACTGTTTGGCGGCCCTGCGTATTGCATTTACAAAGCGCTGACAGCCATTCACGTGGCGCGCGAATTGAACGGCCGCGGCGTAAATGCGGTTCCTGTTTTTTGGCTGGCGACGGAAGACCACGATCTTGCGGAAGTGAATCACTGTTTTGTGCCGAAGCGCGGGGCCTTTCAGCGAATGGATCTTCCGCCTTCCGGGCTTACCGACCGGCGGGTTGGCGATGTTCGATTGGGCGACGAAATTCGCGCGCTCACGGCGCAATTGGATTCTCTGCTCGAAGGCTCATGGGCTCATGAAATTGCGCGATGGATTTCCGAAAGCTATACGCCGGAGGATACGTTCGGTTCTGCCTACGGAAAATTGATGGCGCGCATTTTTGCGGGGCGCGGGCTCATTTTTCTGGACCCCATGTCGCCAGAGTTGCACCGCCTGTCACTTCCGATGATGAAGCGCGCTCTCGTGGAACATAAGGAATTGGCAGCGGAACTCGTGGCGCGATCGGCGGCGCTTGAAAAGGCCGGATTTCACGCGCAGGTGAAAGTCGCCGAGCAAAGCACGCTGTTATTTCGGATCGTGAATGGACAGCGCGTTGCTATTCGACCCGTAAAAGAAGGGCTTGAGGCTGGCGGCAAAACGGAATCGCTGGAAGTAACAGTAAAGGCGTTGGAAGCGCGGCCGGAAGATTTCAGTCCGAGCGCGCTCTTGCGTCCAGTGATGCAGGATTCGCTGCTGCCTACTGTTGCCTACATTGGCGGAGCGGCTGAGGTCGCTTACCAGGCGCAAACTTCGCTGGTGTACGAAAAATTGATGGGCAGGGCGCCGGCCATTTTGCCGCGCGCGAGTTTTACGCTTGTGCCGTCGCACATAGCCAGCTTGTTGAAGAAATATAATCTTGATCCGAAAGAAATCCTGCAAGGGCGGCACAAACTTCGTGCGCGGTTGGAGGCGGAAGCGTTGCCGGAAGCGCTGACGACGAAATTTGAAGAGGGCGAACAGGTCATTAAAAATCTGCTCGAAGGCTTGCGTGAGCCGCTTAAAAAGCTGGATCAAACGTTACTTGGTGCACTCGATACCGCATCCGAAAAAATGCTGTACCAATTTCATGGACTGCGAACCAAGGCCGGCCGTGCCGAAGGTTTCCGCACAGGAGTAATCACCACTCACGAAAATGAAATAGCTTCCTCCATACTGCCGAATAACGCGCTGCAAGAGCGATCATTTGGCTTGCTCACGTTTCTGGCTTCCGAAGGACCGGGCCTGCTCGATTTTCTCGATAGCCATATCAAGGCAGGAACCGGTGAGCATTGTTTCCTGCATCTGCAACCAAGCGCGAAGTAGCATTACGTGGCATAGGCTTCGGCCTGTGGGGGTTAGTCCTTGCAAGGACTAAATTCCACAGGCTGAAGCCTATGCCACGTAACCCCATGTATTTTTCGCGCCAGCCACACTAGAATGGCGAATGGAAAGCGATTTGTGCTTTAACCGGCGTGGTAATATTTTAGGACGTGGTCATTTTTCTAGCTCATGAGCGGAGGATTTTCTGATGAAGCTTACTCCTGGAAAGCGCAAGGGACTCGAAGCGGTTTCGGATTCGCGCGGCGTGATTGCCGCTGCGGCCATGGATCAGCGCGGATCGCTTATGAGCGCGATTGCCAAGGACAAAGGCATCGATAAGAAAGCCGTTACGAAAGAAATGATGTCGGAATTCAAGGAAGCGGTGTCGCGCGTTCTGACGCCTCATGCTACGGCGATTTTGCTCGATCCCGAATACGGCCTATCGGCGGCAAAACAACGCTCAAAGAACGCTGGACTGCTCCTCGCCTACGAAAACAGCGGGTATGACAACACGCAACCCGGGCGCCTGCCCGATTTGCTGGATCACTATTCGGTGCGCCGCATCGTGGCCGATGGCGCAGACTGCGTGAAGATTCTTTTGTATTACACACCGTTTGATACCGACAATATTAATGACGTAAAACACGCATGGGTTGAGCGCATCGGCGCGGAATGCGTTGCCGCCGACGTGCCGTTTTTCCTGGAATTTGTGACCTATGAAGAAGGCGTGGACGAAAAGGGGCTGGAGTTCGCGAAGAAAAAGCCGGAGGCCGTGACGCGCAGCATGGAAGAATTCAGCAAGCCGCAATACGGCGTCGACGTGCTGAAGGTCGAAGTACCCATCAACATGGCATTCGTCAAGGGCGCGCGCGCCTGCAAAGGCGAATCCGCATACACGCGCGACGAAGCCAAGGAACATTTCCGCAAGGCCGCCGCTGCCGCAAAGAAACCGTTCATTTATCTCTCCGCTGGTGTGAGCAACGATACGTTTTCCGAAACACTCGAGCTGGCTTCGGAAACCGGCGTGAATTTTTCAGGCGTTCTGTGCGGCCGCGCCACCTGGAAAGATGGCATGCCGATTTACGCAAAACATGGCGCAAAAGCTCTCGAAGATTGGCTGCTGGATCAGGGCGTAAAAAACATCAATAACGTGAATGATCGCCTGAAGGCCGCCAAGCCGTGGTTCTCGTTCTACGGAGTGACGTCATCTTCGGCGCTGGCGTAGAGTGCAATTGGGCGGCGAACAGAGCAGTTTTCTCCGCGCGAACTGAAACCCTCGTCTCTGAAGAGGCAGGCTGCAAATCCTGAAAACATCCGCGCGCTGCTGTATCCTGGGTCCTCAGACCCGGGGTTTTTCTGTTACACTCAGCAACCCTGCAACGTGGAAGTAGAAAATCATGCGCATTGAAGCGTATCTTCGAATTCTTAGTGATGAGGACACAATTCGGAAAATTGAAAAGGAAACGCATCTTTCTAACGCGACTATCAAGCAAGTAAAGGCCCGGAGAGGTCTGACCGGCAATGAAATGTGTTGGAATTGGGAGACATCGCGCGTACCCATCGATATCGAAAAGGTCGACGACGGACTTAAGGAACTCTTGCTCTCCTACAGTCAGATTTTTCCCACAATCAAGAGGCATGAAGGACCCGAGACGGACATCTATCTGGAAGTAGTCATGCGGTACGAGGAAGGTGAAGAACCTTGGGGCTTGTATCTGTCCGCTGAAACAGTTCTGTTGCTTAGCCAGATGGGCGGCTCTTTGGATGTAGATGCTGTCCCAATTGTTCACAATTCTAACGAAGGTTAGTTAGTTCGGGTGGCGCATGCTTTGAGGCGGTTGTGAACTTCCGGTTGCCCCAACTGTCACGCCGCGTGACAGTTGGGGCTCGTCGGCTCACGTCGAAGACGTACCCGGACACGACGGTCGCGGAATAATCGACCGACAACAACCATCACCCCCTCAGTTTCGTAAATCAGCGCCGCCGCACCCTCCTGTGCTAAATTCAACATCTGATGACACGACTCGGCGTATACGTGCAGGTCCCGTTCTGCCAAACGAAGTGCACCTACTGCAACTTCCATACAGGCGTGTTTTCAAAGGATCTTTATGCGCCTTATGTGCAGGCGGTTTGCCGCGAGATTGCTGAATATCCGCGCGCGCTGGCTGAAAACGGAATCGCGGAAGTCGCGCAACCCGTCGTGGATACAGTTTATTTCGGTGGCGGAACTCCCAGCCTGCTGGAACCGGCGCATCTCGCGCAGATCATCAACACCATTCGCGTTTCTTTCCATACAAAATTTGAGGAAGTGACGCTCGAAGCCGATCCCGAAACGATTTCTGCGGAAAAAGCGAATGGGTGGCGCCAAGCCGGATTCAATCGCATCAGCATGGGCGTGCAGTCTTTTGACGATGCGGAATTGCGCGCCGCGGGCCGCATGCATCGACGCGTTGACGTTTTTGAAGCAACGAAAATTTTACGCGCTGCCGGATTCGCCAATCTCAGTTTTGACCTGATCGCAGGCCTTCCGCATCAGACGGATGCGAGCTGGCAAGATTCGGTGGAGCAACTGCTCAGCCTGCGCCCCGAGCACGTTTCTATCTATCTGATGGAAATTGACGAAGGCAGCCGCCTGGGCCTCGAAGTTTTGCAAAGCGGCGAGCGCTATTCCGCGAAGTCGTTGCCATCGGACGATTCCATGGCGGATTATTACGAGTCAGGCTGCCGCCAGCTTGCCGCCGCTGGATACGCACATTACGAGATTTCGAACTGGGGATTGCCCGGATTCGAATCGCGACACAACCTGAAATATTGGCGGCGCGAACCCTATTTCGGATTCGGCGCGGGCGCGCACTCGTTTAACGGGTCGCAGCGCTGGGCCAATGCGCACGATCCGGCGTCGTATTCGAACACCATCCACGCGGGACGTTTTCCAATCGAGCAAATAGAAAGTGTGGGGCACTCGCAGGCGCTTGAGGAAGAGCTGTTCCTGGGGCTGCGGCAGCTTGCAGGAATCGATCTCGGCGCGGTTGAGGCAAAGTACTGCACGTCATTGCGATCTCGCATCAGGGACCTTCTGGCGCAAGGATTGGTGGAATGGGACGGGCCGCGGCTTCGTCTTGCTCCGGAGCGTCTCTCGGTTTCGAACGAAGTGTTTGTCCATCTCCTCGAATAGCGAGTAAAGGATCGAATTTAGGTTTTAAGTGGCGCGGGCTTCAGCCTCCGGGATTTAGGCCTCGCAAGGACTAACTCCCGCAGGCTGAAGCCCGCGCCACTGTCTCCCTACATGGAACTTCTTTCCTGGTAAGCAAAAATGTCCGCTCATCGCCTGTGGTATAAATATATTGTGGCCCATTTGAGGCCCGGCTTTCTGAGGACCTGTGGATTTTTCTTTCACCGACGAGCAGAAGCAACTCCGCCAAACCGTCCGCGAATTTGCTCAAGCGGAAATCGCTCCGCACGTGATGGAGTGGGACGAAGCCTCTCAATTTCCTTCAGAATTAATTCCAAAACTCGCCGAAATGGGTTTGATGGGCGTGATTTTCCCCGAAGAGTACGGCGGCGCGGGCCTTGGGTACGTTGAATATGCGACGGTGATCGAGGAACTTGCTCGTGTCGATGGCTCCATCGGATTGATCGTTGCCGCGCACAATTCGCTGTGCACCAACCACATTTTTAAATTCGGGACGCACGAACAGCGCACGAAATATGTGACGCCGCTGGCGCAAGGCAAGAAGCTAGGCTGCTGGTCGCTGACCGAGCCGCAAGCGGGCTCTGACGCGGGCGGCGCGCGCACGACTGCCGCGCACAAGGACGGCGGCTGGATTCTCAACGGATCAAAAACGTTTATCACCAACGGCCATTACGCGGACATCTGCGTGGCCATGGCCGTGACGGACAAGCCGCGCGGAACAAAAGGCATTTCCGCGTTGATCGTGGAAAAAGGGAATCCCGGGATTTAAGGCCGGCAAAAAAGAAAACAAGCTGGGCATGCGCGCGAGCGACACCTCCGAAATTATTTTCAGCGATTGTTTTGTGCCGGACGCGAATCTGCTGGGCAAGGAAGGCCTCGGCTTCGTCAATACGTTGCAAGTGCTCGATGGAGGCCGCATTTCGATTGCCGCGCTGGCGCTTGGGCATGGCGCAGGGCGCGTACGAAGCGGCGGTCGGCTACGCGAAACAAAGAAAACAATTTGGAAAGGCCATCAGCGAGTTTCAGGCCATTCAATTCAAGCTGGCTGACATGGCCACGGAAATCGACGCCGCGCGATGGCTGGTGTACCGCGCCGCGTGGCTTGCGGACCAGAAGGGCCCGCGCTTCACCAAAGAATCCAGCATGGCCAAGCTCTATGCCAGCGAAGTCGGCGTGCGCGTGGCGAATGAGGCCGTGCAGATTTTCGGCGGGTACGGATTCGTGAAGGATTATCCGGTCGAAAAATTTTACCGGGACTCCAAACTCTGCACCATTGGCGAAGGCACGAGCGAGATTCAGCGCATGGTGATTGCGCGGCAAATTCTGGATGCGCGCTGATTTTGTTTCTCGCGGCTTTCTGTTTTCGTGTGCGAGCTTCAGTTGGGTTGTGATAACTTCGTTGTTTCGTTCTTTCGGGAATTTTTTCAGTGAATATATTGAATTTGCCTGGTCGGCGACGGTGTTGTGGCGCCGGCGTCTCGCCGGCGGTTTTAGCATCGTGATGAGGATCGGAAAACCTGCCGGCGAGACGCCGGCGCTACAAAATCATGCCCTTACCCATCGAAACTTGGGCCGAACAAATTCGAGCGGGAGACGTGCGCGCCATTTCGCGCGCGATCACCGCGATCGAAGACCACGACCCGCGTGCGGAAGAACTTTTGCAGACGAATTTTTCCTGACACAGGGAAAGTCGTTTGTCGTCGGGATTACTGGCGCACCCGGAACGGGGAAGAGCACGCTGGTCGATCGGCTGGCCGCGCATTATCGAGCGCAGGGGAATCACGTTGGGATTATTGCCGTCGATCCGACAAGTCCCTACACCGGCGGCGCGATTCTTGGCGATCGCATCCGCATGCAGGGACACGCGAGCGATCCCGGAATTTTTATTCGCTCGATGGCGACGCGCGGATTTCTTGGCGGGCTCGCGCGCACCACGGGCGATGTTGCACTTGTTCTGGATGCCGCGGGAAAACAATTTGTGCTGATCGAAACCGTGGGCGTCGGGCCAGGACGAAGTGGATATCGTGCGCCTGGCGGACTGCACGCTCGTGCTGCTCGTTCCCGGCATGGGCGACGACGTGCAAAATATGAAGGCCGGGCTGATGGAAATCGCGGACATTTTTGTGCTGAACAAATCGGATCGCGACGGCGTGGAACGGCTGGAGGCCGAACTCGAGGCCATGCTTCATCTGGCTCCGGAGCGCAATGGCTGGAAGCCGGTGATTGTTCGCACGGTGGCCACGGAAAATAAGGGCGTGGACGAACTCGCGCAGGCGATTGCGAAATATCGAGAATCCATTCGGGAGCAGCGCAGAGCGGCAGGAACGGAAAATCGAACATTGGAAATCGAGGCTACTCGCGCTCGCGGGAGAAGCTTTTCTCAGACGCGCCGTACCGCGGCGTGGATGGCGAAGCCGCGCTCGACACGCTTGGCGCGCGAAGTTGCAAATCGCAGAAAAGACCCTTACGCAGCCGTTCGTGAATTGCTGGCACGCGCGGACGGCGCACGGAGCAGAGCATGAAACTGGGTGACCTGGAATTTTGGCTGATCACGGATGGCACGTTCCGCCTGGATGGCGGCGCGATGTTTGGCGTGATTCCCAAGCCGATGTGGGAGAAAGTTGCGCCGGCCGATTCGCGCAATCGAATCCTGATGGCCATGAATTCGCTGCTGATTCGCGCGGCGGGTAAAAATATTTTGATCGAAACCGGAGCGGGAGATAAGTGGGACGCCAAGCGCTCGGACATTTATTCGTTTGAAGGGCCGCCGCGCCTGCCTGACAAACTCGTGACGCACGGCGTTCCGCCGGAAAAAATCGACATCGTCATCAACACGCATCTGCATTTCGATCATTGCGGGTGGAACACGCGCATCGTCAACGGCGAAGCGATTCCCGTGTTCCCGAACGCGCGCTACTTCGTGCAGCGCAGAGAATTCGAACACGCGAAAAATCCCACGGATCGCGACCGCGCCAGCTATTTCCTGGATAATTTCATGCCCATGGAAAAATCCGGGCAGTGGAATTTGCTGGAGAACGATGCGGAAATCGTTCCGGGAGTCGAAGTGATTCGCGCGCCGGGCCACAACGCGGACATGATGTGCGTGCGGCTGACGGGCGGCGGCAAAACAGTTTTCTTCACCGCGGACCTCGTTCCCACCGCGGCGCACGTGCCGTATCCGTGGATCATGGGTTACGATTTGTATCCGCTGACGACGCTGGAAAATAAGAAGAAATGGATTTCGCAGGCCGTGCGCGAAGAATTGGCTCGTGATTTTTGGGCACGAAGCAAGAACGCCGGCGGGATACTTGCGCGAACGCCAGGGAAAATTCGATCTTGAACCGGTGATGATCGACGTCTAAATTCTTTTCTACACTTTACGAGAGGTCATGGGAATGGCTAAGAAGTCTCAAGCAGCAAAGCGGCGAAGCGCGAGCGCGGAACCTGTGCGCATCGGAATCATCGGCGGCAGCGGCCTGTACAATATGCCGGGGCTGGAAAAGCCGCGCGAAGTGCGCGTCAAAACGCCGTTTGGAGATCCGTCGGACGCGCTCGTCGTCGGCACGCTCGAAGGAAAGCGAGTGGCCTTTCTTTCGCGGCACGCGCGCGGACATCGATTCACTCCCACGGAAATCAATTACCGCGCCAACATTCACGCGATGAAGCAACTGGGCGTCGAGCGAATTATTTCCGTCAGCGCGGTCGGCTCGCTGCAGGAAGAATTGAAGCCGCTGGATTTTCTGATTCCCGATCAGTTTTTCGATCGCACGCGGCACCGCGTTTCCACATTTTTTGGCGATGGAGTCGTCGCGCACGTGGGCTTCGACAAGCCGGTCTGCGCGCAACTGGCGGAAGTTCTCGGCGCGGCATGCGATCAGGCGAAAGTGCGCGTGCATCGCGGCGGCACGTACATCTGCATGGAAGGGCCGCAATTTTCGACGCTGGCCGAATCGCATGTGTATCGCCAATTGCATTTTGAAGTGATTGGCATGACGAATGTGACGGAAGCCAAGCTCGCGCGCGAAGCGGAAATTTGCTACTCCACCGTGGCCATGATCACGGACTACGACTGCTGGCATCCGGATCACGCCTCGGTCACGCTCGAGGAAATTATTTCCAATTTAAATAAGAATGCTGAAAACGCGCAGAACGTGATTCGCGAAGCGGTGCGCAACATGCCCGCCGAACGCACCTGCAAATGCGGGCGCGCGCTGGCGCACGCGATCGTTACCGATCCTGCCATGATTCCTGCCGCGGCGCGCAAGCGCTTGAGCGTGATCGCTGGAAAATATCTCACTCCTGGAGCCCGCTGAAAATGTCCTTACTCGTTGTTGGATCGGTTGCGTTCGATGCCGTGGAAACTCCGTCACGGCAAGGTGGACCGCATGCTCGGAGGCGCGGCCACCTATTTTTCCGTCGCCGCCAGTTATTTCACGCACGTCAATCTGGTGGGCATCGTGGGGACGGATTTCACGACAAAGGACGAATCGATTTTTAAAGGCCGCCGCGTCGATACGCAGGGCCTGGAGCGCGCGGACGGAAAAACATTTTTCTGGGCGGGGAAGTACAGCGAGAACATGAACGAGCGCACGACGCTGGCGACGGAACTGAACGTATTCGCCGACTTCAAGCCGCGCCTGCCCGAAGCCTACATTTCCTCGACGCATATTTTTCTGGCGAATATCGATCCCACGCTGCAAGCGTCCGTGCTGCATCAGGTGAGCCGCAGGCCGCAAGCGTCGTCGCGCTCGACACCATGAATTACTGGATCGAACGCACGCCCAAGGAACTGCGCGAAACGCTGAAGCACACCGACATCCTGATGATCAACGATTCGGAAACGCGCCAACTCTCGAACGAACACAATTTATTGCTCGCGGCGCGGCACATTTTCAAGCTGGGCCCGAAAGCGTTGGTCATCAAGCGCGGAGAATACGGCGCGATGCTGGTGCACCAGAATCGAACTTTTAGCGTGCCGGCATTTCCGCTGGAAGTCGTGCACGATCCGACTGGCGCTGGAGATTCGTTTGCCGGCGGTTTTATGGGCTATCTTGCAAGCGCGAAAAAAGTGGACGACGCGGCGCTGCGGCGCGCGATGGTCTACGGCTCCGTGATGGGCAGCTTTGCGGTGGAAAAATTTGGATTGGACCGGTTGCGGGCGCTGAAGAAGTCGGAGATCAGCGCGCGGGCGCGGCATTTTCACAAGATGACGCAGTTTAGTTTGTAGGTCGGCGGGCGAATTGTAGCGACGCGTTCAGAAAGCCCCGCCTCTGAAGAGGCGCGCTACAGCAGCTTTTGTAGCTCGCCTCTTCAGAGGCGAGGATTTTCCTCTGCTGACTCGCGCCGCAGTTTGGAATGCAGGCGTTGTATTCACGGCAACATTCAGCGCTTACTATTAGGTTTTGTCCGGCTTCCACGATGTATACTTTTTTTGTAGCCCTCTCTCATGCAGAAAAGTCGAAAACCATTCGCGCTCGTTCCGGGGAGCACAATTGCCGTGGTCGCGCCGGCCAGTTCCGCGAAAGAAGAACGCATTCAGCGTGGTTGCGAAACTCTGGAAGCCTGGATTTTCGAGTAAAGCGTTACCCGTCCAAACATAAGCCTGATGGATTATTTCTCGGCGCCGCTCGCCGAGCGGCGCAAGCAACTGCAAGACGCTTTGACCCGGCCAGAAATTGCGGCGGTGCTGTGTTCGCGCGGCGGATATGGCAGCACGGAACTATTGGATGGATTAAATACGGCGCGTCTGAAGCAGCCGAAGATTTTTTGCGCTTTCAGCGATTTGACCTCCGTGCATATTTTTCTCTGGCAGAAGTTGCGCTGGGTCACATTTTACGGTCCTCTTGTCGCCGGCGGATTCGATGCGGGCCCGAACGCCACGAACGGCTTCGATCCGGACACTTTTATGTGGGCGATGACGGCGACGAACAGCGGCTGGACCGTGCCGCTCGAAGGCGAAACGTTTTCGCGCGGCACAGCGGAAGGAACTTTGCTCGGCGGATGCATCACATTGATTGAAACTTCGATCGGCACGCCGTGGGAACTCGATACGCGCGGCTCGATTTTATTGTTAGAGGACCGGGGAGTGAGACCCTATCATCTCGATCGCATGTTGATGCATTTGAAGCAAGCCGGTAAATTTGAAGGCGTGCGCGGAATTATTTTGGGCGAATTTCCGGACTCCGAAACGCCAGAAGGCAGCTCGATGGGCGTGGCTGAAGTTTGCAAGCGCGTGCTCTGCGCCGCTGAAGATTCCCATCGTGTACGGCGTGGCCGTGGGCCACACGCAACGCCCGATGCTGACGATGCCGCTTGGCGTTCGCGCCAAGCTTTATGCGACGGGCGAAGGCCGAGTTGACATTCTGGAACCGGCGGTGCGCGCATGACGAAACCCATGCATTTTCATCTTTCAGGAATCGGCGGCGCGGCCATGACGCCGCTAGCCGGAATGCTCGCCGCAAGCGGGCACCGCGTCACGGGCTCCGATGCCGGCGTCTATCCGCCCGCGTCCACGCTGCTCGAAAGCCTGGGCATTGGCTGGAAGAATGGCTTCGACGCCGCGAATCTCGAACCCGTGCCGGACATTGTGGTCATTGGCAACGCGCTTTCGCGGGGAAATCCGGAAGTGGAAGCCGTGCTCGACAATAAAATTCCGTACCGGTCGCTGCCGCAAACACTGGAAGAATTTTTTCTGCCGGGTCACGATTCGCTGGTCGTAACCGGAACGCACGGCAAAACAACCACCACGTCCATGCTTTCCTGGATTTTGCACCACTGCCGGGCGGCATCCGAATTTTCTGATCGGCGGCGTGGCGGAAAATTTCGGACGCAGTTTCGGGCTTGGCGGCGGAAAAGAATTTGTGCTGGAAGGCGACGAGTACGACTCCGCATTTTTCGATAAAGCGCCAAAATTTCTGCACTATCATCCGCAGGAAGTCATTCTCACATCGCTGGAATTCGATCACGCGGATATTTACGAAAATCTTGCCGCCATCGAGCTGCAATTTCGACGTCTGGTGAATCTGGTGCCGAAGAGCGGCAGAATCGTAGCGTGGGGCGAGAGCGAAACCGTGCGCGGAGTTTTGCAAAAGGCCTACTGCCCGGTGGAAACGTACGGATTTACGCCCGGCGTGGATTGGCTCGCGGGCGATCTGGAAATCAGGGACGGCCAAACGCATTTTCGAATTTCACGCGGCGGCAAAGAAGTGGCGCGCGATTAAAATGACCATGGCCGGACGACACAACGTCTTGAACGCGACTGCCGCCGCCGCGATCGCGCACGGACGCGGCGTCAGCGGAGAAGCGATTGCCTCCGCGATGGCGGAATTTCGCGGTGTGCTGCGACGCCTGGAAGTGAAGGGCGAAACCTCCGGCGTGCTCGTGGTGGACGATTTCGCGCATCATCCGACGGCGATTCGCGCGACGATTGACGCGGCGCGCCACCGCTGGCCCGGCCGAAAGTTGTGGGCTGTGTTTGAACCGCGCTCCAATACCATGCGGCGCAAAGTATTTGAAAAAAATCTCGCCGATTCGCTAGCGGCAGCCGATGCGGCGGTGTTGGGCGCGGTGAACCGCGCGAACCTGCTCTCGGACGACGAAAGAATGTCTCCCGCGCGCGTCCTGGAGGCGATCACGGAGGCAGGGAAGAGCGCGGCCGGATTTGAAACCGCCGAGGAGATTGCGGAATATCTGTCCGGCGAAACGCGCCCGGGTGATCTTGTCCTCGTGATGTCCAACGGCAGTTTCGATGGGCTGTGCGGCAAACTCCTGAGCAAGTTGCAGGAGCGTGGCACTCCGGCAGGGAAAATTAGAGCATGATTTTCCGTCTTCGCTGCTGGCCGTGCGCGGCAATCCTTGTCGCGATTTTCTATTTCGCGTCTCCGGCAAACGCCACCATTGATTACACCGTTTCGCTTTCCCACCCTGAGAGACACGTTTTTGGCGTAACGATGCGCATTCCGAACGTGCGCGACCACCTAACGCTTCAAATGCCCGCATGGAATGCGCTGTATCAGATTCGCGATTTTTCCTCGCACATCATGCAGGCATCGGCCAAGGACCAGGCGGGCAATGCGCTCCCCATGGCAAAACTCGACAAACAAACGTGGAGCGTTGCCGCGAATGGAACCGTTACGGTTACCTATGGAATCTTCTGGGATGAAGCAGGACCGTTTGCATCGCAGCTGAATACCGAACATGCCTTCCTGAACTCCGCCATGCTGCTCTTGTATGCCCCTGATCGCAGGGCCGAAGACACAAAAATAGAATTCGAAGACGTGCCGGAAGGCTGGCGGGTGGCAGTGGAACTGGATGCGGCAGGAGCATCCACCGGCCACCACTCGCTCGCCTACGTTGCGCCAAGCTATGACGCACTGGTCGACGCGCCCGTCGAAATTGGCCATTTTGAGGAGTTTCGCACTGAGGCAGGCGGCAAGCCGATTCGCATCGTAGTGCATGGAGATGCGGGCGACCGGAAAAGTCTTGTGGAGTCACTGAAAAAGATTGTCGACTACGATGTGTCGATGATGGGCGGAGCGCCCTTTCGCGAGTATATGTTTCTGTTTCACGTCGGAAATAATTTCGGCGGCGGTGGAATGGAGCACATGAATTGCACCGCGATTTCGGCGGACATTCCCGGGCAGTTACCCAGTTACTCAGCGCACGAATTTTTTCATGCGTGGAACGTGAAGCGCATCCGCCCGCAAGCTCTTGAGCCTGTGGATTACACGAAGGAAATGTACACGCGCTCGCTGTGGTTCGCCGAAGGCTTGACCAACACTTACGGCGCGTATGCACTGGAGCGCACAGGCCAGTGGTCTCCGCAGCAGTTTTACGCCAATCTGGCGGACCAGATCAGGGAACTGCAGTCGCGGCCCGCTCACCGCTGGCAAAGCGTCGAGCAATCGAGCCTTGATTCCTGGTTTGAAAAATACCCGCTTTACAATCGTCCCGAGGAAAGCATCTCGTATTACAACAAAGGGCAAATTCTGGGCGTTCTGCTTGATATCATCATTCGTGACAGGAGCGACAACCGCGCCAGCATGGATGATGTCTTCCGCGCTTTGAATGAAGAGTACGCGAAGGCGGGGCGCTTCTATCATGAAAGCGATGGTCTTCGCGCGGTGATGGAAGAAGTGATTCGCAAAAAAGATCCGGGAGCAATTTCTGATTTGTCTGATTTTTTTGCACGCTATGTCGCGGGAACGGACGAAATTCCGTACTCGGATTTTCTCTCTTTCGCGGGATTGACGCTGCGGGAGGGCCAGCGTCGCGCCGCCTTCGGGTTCACGATCAGCCGCGAAACAGGATCGAATCCGACCATTGCGGCTGTTGACCGGGACAGCGGGGCGAGTGGAGCAGGCTTGAAGGAAGGCGACGTACTCACTCAACTGAACGGCGAGACTTTTCCGCGCGTCCCGGATCGATGGTTGCGGGACCATCAGCCCGATGAACGCGTCACGGTAAAAATTCAGCGCGACGGGGAAGCGAAGGATTTTTCGTTTCCGCTCAGCCGGCTCACGGATTCGACGTATCAGATTACGGAAATGGCGTCTCCCACGGAAAGGCAGCGGCGCATTCGTAATGGAATCTTGCGCGGCATAACAACTCCCTGAAATGATTCGTTCAGCCTTTGTTGCCCTGGCGATGTCGCTCTGCACACTTGTGCTTGGGCCACCGCTGATTTTGCTCACGCTCATAACGAAATCCGCGACGCTGATGTATTGGACCGGCGTGAAGATGGTGGTATACGTTACGCGAATCGCCGGTGAAAAAGTAACCGTAGAGGGGCGCGAAAATATTCCCTCGGGCGTGTGCCTGTTTGCCGCGAATCACACGAGCAACGCTGACGCGCCAGCCATCGTCGGCGCAATCCCGCGACGCATTGCCATTCTCGGACGAAAATCTCTCTTCGATATTCCAGTGGTGGGTATGGCATTTCGCCTGGCGAAATTTGTTCCCGTGGATCGGGGCAATCGCGACGCGGCGCTCGAAAGCGTAAAAATAACCGTGCAATATATCCGCGAAGGTTTTTCGTTTCTCGTGTATCCGGAGGGGACGCGCAGCCCGGACGGGCGTCTTCAGCGCTTCAAAAAGGGCTCCTTCGCTATTGCCATCGAAGCCGGGATTCCGATTGTGCCGGTGGCCTGCGCGGGAGCGCACCGCATCATGAAGAAAAATTCGCTGATCGTCCGCCCGGGGAAAGTGACCGTGCGATTTGGGAAGCCAATCGATGCGTCAAAGTTCACCATCGAGCAGCGCGACGAACTGGCGCAAGTTGTTCATGACGCGATCGCGGCAGATTTGCCCGAAGACCAAAAACCAAAGCAGCAGGACACGTAGAGGTGCACTGTCCTTACCTGACCCGCTTACCGAGCGCTCAAACAGCCCGCCATAGCGTCGTGATTTAACGAGTGTGGCTTAAAAATCTCAAAGCATAATTGGCACGAATTGGATCGGGGCAGACCTGGGACCGCAATCTCCCGATTGGCGCGTGAGAAATCGCCAATCGGCAGATTGGCGGTCCCAGGGAAATTACAATCCCGCGAGAAATATAGGTTAATTCTTTTTATCTTTTTTCCGCTCGATCTTCTCGGCGAGTTTCCGTACTTTTTTCTGAATTTCCGGCAGCTTCTTATACGCCGAAAATGCTTTCCGGTAAGTCATGTTGTCCATCAGCGGCGAGCCGGACCACACTCCGGCCTCAGGAATGTCTTGATGTATGCCGCTTTGCGCGGTGACAATCGCGCCCTCGGCGATGTCGAGGTGCCCTGCGGAACCCACTTGTCCGGCGAGGATGCAGCGATTTCCGACTTGCGTGGAACCGGCGAGGCCAACCTGCCCGCACAAAATCGTGTCCTCCCCCACATCGCAGGCATGGCCCACAACAACCAGATCGTCGATTTTTACTCCGCGGCGAATGCGTGTTTCTCCCACTGACGCGCGATCGATGCAGGAGTTGGCTTGAATCTCAACGTCATCCTCAATCACCACGGGCGCGTTCTGCATGATCTTATGCCAGTGGCCTTTGTAGTTTTTCGCGAACCCGAAACCGTCCGCACCAATCACCGCGCCGTTTTGCAGGATGACGCGGTCGCCAATCTGGCAACCCTCTCGGACAACGGTTTGCGAATGCGCCAGAAAATCGTCGCCAATTTGCGCGTCCCGGTAGATCGTCACCAAGCTGTGCAGCACTGCATTCCTGCCGATCACCGTTCCTTCATCGATGAAGCAGTGCGGACCTATATGCGCACCTTCTCCAATTTTGGCCGTCTTCGCGATCACCGCGGTTGGATGAATCTGGGGAAGATAAGGAGTCGCGGGCGAAAATAATTCGATGGCCCGCGCGAAGTCGAAGTACGGGTTCTTTGAGCGCAGCGCGGCGAGTGGCGGTAAACCGACATCCCGAAGGATGGCCGCTGTTTCTTCCACAAATACAGCCGACGCTAATGTGGTTGCCAATTCACGAGCATATTTGGGGTTGGCCAGAAATGTAATTTCGCCGGCCTTGGCATGTTCGATTCCCGCAACGCCATGCACTTCCAGATTTGCTTCGCCATCCAGCGTGCAGTCCAGTTTTGCGGCCAGTTCGCCGAGCTTCATGATTCGTTCTCCTCAAAATGACGATTCGCCGTTATGAAAATAGTAGTCTCAAGCCAATCAAGTCCTCAATGTACATCATTCTAAAGCGGGGCCGAAATGTGGCAGGGGGTCATTTTGAATTGCACAATCAAAAGAGCGCCCGCCCAAAAAAACGGCCGGCCGCTACGAAACCATAGCGAATCGAGCATTTAGGGTTTCGTAGAGGCGTCTTCTTCCCGGTTTTTGGGACGAAGACGGCGATTTCTTAATCCACGAGTACCAATCGCCAAAGCTTTCGCTAAATTTCGCGAGTTACACATGCGTCCGGATCGTGTATCCGTACGGCAATGAGTGTGAGGGTGTCTGGTATCATTTCAAATGATAAAAGATCTGATATACCGCAGGTCCACGGACACGGCTGAGGAGGATTTGGATGACTACAACTTTGTATGGTTTGTGCCCGAGTTGCAATAATCGCTTTTATACAGCGGGCGCACCAAAATTTTGTGGGAAGTGCGGCACGCCCGTCATTACCAATTGTCCCAAATGCAATATCCCCGTGGCGCACTACAAAGAGCATCTCGCTGATTTTTGCGAAGCTTGCGGAACTGGTCTGCGTAAGAGTTAAACTCCGCCCGTTGATATGACCCTGCCGGCAGACGCATCCAACCAGAGATTTCACGGTCGAGAGAATTCCTTAGTCGTTGAAAAGTCCTGGTTGGGGAGGGGCAAGGGGCTTGCGACGCGCAATTCCCACGACGCCAAGAACCATCAGCTCCGTCATGGCCGTCCTCGGAATAAAAATCTTCAAAGTTGTCCCGTGCAGGTCCGGGGGAGTGATCTGCACTCCCCGGTCAAGCAGGGAAAGCAAATCATTGGGGACCACGCCCTCGATCATGTCCCCATCGCGAAATTTCAGGCGCACCCATAATCCATCGAGCTTGGGCCGGGAAAGAAACGCTTTGCGATCCGGCTCAAAATTTGCGTCGAAATCGCGTACGAAATAAATGCTTCGCACATCCTTCAAGTCAAAATTGCGCTGTTCTCCATCCGGGGTGAGCAATTCTATGGCTTCAGCCTCGCCAAGCCTGCTTGGATTCAAGTATCCTCGCAGGTCGTGGCGATCGAAGAATCGCACCACAACTTTCTTATGCGTAGACGATGGAGTTCGCACTTTCACGGGACGAGACTCGAAGGGCGGGCCTTGCGAGTCGAGCGCAAGTATGTTATGTTAAGCGTTCTTTTGCTGTCAAGTGTATATTTTTCAGAGGTTTAGACGGAGGCTGTGACTGGGGGCCTCGTTCTTTTGACCGAAACTGTCACCCATAAGCGGCAGATCCTCAAATCTGCTTCCATCATCAGTATCATAACGGTTGTCAGCCGGATTCTCGGCTATGTCCGTGATCAGCGCCTCACTCTTCTTTTGGGTACCACGGGCTTGGCCGATTCCTTCGTGCTGGCGTACCGAATCCCGAATGTTCTTCGTCGGCTGGTTGGCGAAGGGTCTATGACGGCTGCATTCATCCCAGTATTCACCGATCACATGCGGAATCGGAGCCGGGAAGAAACTTGGGAGTTCGCAAACCGTTTATTTTGGACCTTTTGCGTTATCTTGTCGGCCTTAACCGTACTCGGCGTGATCTTTTCTCCTCTGTTTGTACGATTTTTCTCTATGTTCGGAAAAGATCAGGTGCAGTTCGAAGCTATTTATCTGAATCGCTTGATGTTCCCCTACATCCTGTTCATCGGGATGGCGGCCATGGCGATGGCCATCCTGAACTGTTTTCACATCTTTGGACCTCCTGCTGCTACCCCTATTTTGCTCAATATATCGTTTATTGTGTTTTCCGTGGCGGCGGTCTGGAAGCATTTCTCGAGCCCCGCGGCGGCCCTTGCCGTGGGTGTGCTGGTGGGCGGAATTTTTCAGTTTTTCTGGCAGGTTCCGCAGCTCGTAAAGCGGGGGATGAATTTTAAGTTTATGGTGTCATTTTCCGATCCGGGAGTGCGGCGCGTGGCGCGGCTGATGATTCCCGGATTCCTGGGCATGGGTATCGCCCAGATCAACCTGTTGGTGGATACGATCTTTGCGAATGCCAAGATCATGCCGGAAGGCAGCCTGGTTTCGCTTTACGTCGCGGATCGCGTCACGGAGTTGGTCCTGGGCGGCTACGCAATCGCCGTGGCGACAGCAATCCTGCCAATGATGTCACACCAGGCCGCTGCCGGCGACCACGAGGGAATGAAGAAGACATTTCTTTTTGCGCTGCGAATCGTTTCGTTTATAACCATACCTGCGGCTGTGGGTTTGGTGATCCTTCGCGAGCCCATAGTGCAGGTCCTATTTCAGCATGGCCGCTTCGTGGCGGAGTCCACGCGCTTGACAGCGCGGGCGTTGCTGTATTATTCGCTTGGCCTGCCCGCTTTCGCGGCGGTTAAGCTGATTGTTCCGGCATTTTATTCGACGCAGGATACGCGGACGCCCGTGCGCGTGGCAGTTCTGGCGATGCTGGCGAACGTTTTGCTGAATTTCATATTCCTGTTTTACTTTTTTGCGAAATTGAAAAATGGCGGGCCGGCTCTCGCCAGCGCTCTCGCCGGGTATTTTAATGTATTCGCGTTATTTGTGGTGTTTCGGCTGCGATTTGGAAGGCTGGGGACGCGAGATGTGGCGGTGTCGCTCGGAAAAATTGTGGCGTGCGCCGGAGTGATGGGTGTCGTGTGCTGGGGCACTCTGAAATATTCACAGTTTGACAGTATTGAACACTTCATTCCGCGGTTGCTGGTGTTCATAGGGTTGATCGCCTCGGCGACGCTGACGTACCTGGGCCTCGCATGGGCGTTTCGCTGCGATGAAATCAGCGAAGTGTATGGCATTGCGTTTCACTCAGCAGGTTCGGAATCAGGTAAACAAGGAATTGTAGGGTAAACGGAATTGGAAGCGACGATCCATGTATTTCTGAGCTATTTGCGCGTGGAACGTGCCCTCGCGCAAAATTCGATACTTGCCTATGGCCGGGACCTGAAAAGGTTCTCTGAATTCATGCGCAAGCGCCAGAAAAATAAAGTGGAAGACGTTACGCGGGAAGACGTCGTCGATTTTCTCAGCAATCTTTACAAGGAAAAGATGGACAGCAGGTCGGTTGCGCGGTATCTGGTTTCACTCCGGGGATTGTACAAATTCGCCATGATGGAAGAAATGGTGACGACCGACCCGACCGAAAATCTCGAGTCGCCTAAAACTCGAAACAGTTTGCCCACGTATTTGCGCGTGGAAGAAATTAATAAGTTGCTGGAAGCCCCTAACCTCTCGACTCCGGTTGGATTAAGGGACCGGGCAATGATCGAGATCTTATATTCCACTGGATTGCGCGTTTCTGAGTTGTTGAACCTGCGTATTTCGGACGTGGACATGCGCGTAGGCTGCGTCCGGTGTATAGGTAAGGGAGATAAAGAGCGCCTGGTACCCATCGGGCGCAAGGCCATTGAGGCAATCGAGCAATATCTGGCGCACGGGCGTCCCAAGTTCGCGCGGCCATCAAGTCCTCTGCCGCACAGTCATATCCTGCTTTTAACCAGTGTGGGCCGCAGGCTGAGCCGCGTCGGGATTTGGAAGATCATGCACGATTATGGAGTGCGATTAGGTTTGCGGGGCAGGCTTACGCCGCACAAACTGCGTCACAGTTTTGCCACGCACCTGCTGGAACGGGGTGCGGACCTCCGCTCGGTTCAGCTCATGCTGGGCCACGCGGATATTTCCACGACACAGATTTACACGCACGTGGTCGAGGAGCGCTTGAAGGAAATTTATAAGGCGCATCACCCGCGTGCGTGAAGGCTAAACACAATTCGCGGGAATTTTTCCGCGGAAAAATAAATTTGATCGGGTACGGGCACTCTGAGAAGTAAGTGGCGTGTCCGGCCGAGGATGGTAAATGTATGCCTGATTACATGTTCCAGCTCGAAAGCCGCCTGTCCCCTGAGCAGCGCGCGGCGATGATCCGAATTCAGGAACTCGCCGTCCAGTTCGAGTCCAATCTATATCTTGTCGGCGGCGCGGTCCGGGACATGATCTCCGGAATGTCCATCCGCGATTTGGATTTTACGATTGAGGGCAATCCCTCCCGCATCCTCCGCGAATTGGAAAAGGGCGGCGCAAAAATTATCAGCGAAGATGATTCGCAGCGCTCCGCGGAACTCCTCATGGCAGGCGATGTCGACGCCAGCATTTCGGCGGCGCGTGAGGAAGTGTACGCCCGCCCCGGCACGAAGCCTGAAATCCGGTTCTCGACCATCATGGAAGATTTGCGGAGACGCGATTTTTCGATCAACGCCATTGCCATTTCGCTGAACGCGAATTCGCGCGGCCTGCTGCTCGATCCCACGAACGGCCTCGCTGACCTTGAACGCCGCGAGATTCGTGCCCTTTCTATTCACAGTTTCACGAACCAGCCCGTGCGTCTGCTCCGCGCCCTTCGCTATGAAGCGCGCATGGGTTTTAAGCTTGAGCTACGGACTGCGGATTGGTTCAAGCTGGCCATCGAACGGAAGTTGCAGGAGACCATCTCGCAGGACGATGCGGGAAGCGAATTCCGCCAGGTGGCGCGCGAAGAAAAGCCAGGCGCCGTCCTGAAGTCCTGGGAAACGCACAAGCTGATGGGCGTTGTGCACCCGTTGCTCGAAAAGCGCCATCCGGATTACGACGCGATCAACCGAATTTTTAAGGTGCGCGAGGAAATGGTTTCTTCCGGATTGCGGCCGCGGCTGTATGCCCCTGTCACAGTGGCGATTCTTGGCAAGCTCAAGGATAACGAGCGGAAATCCGTTCTCGGACGAATGGGCATGCCTTCCTCGGAACTACGCGCCGTGCATGAGGTGGAGGAAGAAGCGGCAAAGAATGTGAAGCTCTTGTCCGGTCCGAAGACCGCCGCGCCGCGCGATACGTATACGTTTCTGGAAAAAGCGCCGCTCGAATCACTGGCCTACATTCTTGCTGAATCTTCCAACGCGAAGGCCGTCGGAAAAATTAAAACGTATTTCACCAAGTGGAAGCCGCTGCGCCAGGCTTTGCCCGGAGTCGCGCTGGAGCTGGAGCAACTCGGGATGGAGCGCGGCCCGAAATTCGACAAAGTCGTGGAGGATTTCTTCCAGCTGCAACTTCTCGGCCGCGCGCGTAAACCGGAAGATCACGCCAAGGTTTTGCGAAAACTTGCCGGGATAAAAGAATTGCCCAAAAAGCCCGAAGAAAAGAAAAAGCCCGAGAAGGGCAAGAAAAAGGGCGAGCCGGATGCAAAGCCGGAGGCCGTGCCGAATGGCCCGGTGACGCCGGAAAAAATTCAGCCGCACCGCATGGCGCAAGGCAAGGCCGCGCCAGCGTCCAAGCCGAAACCCAAAGCCAAGGCAAAGAAGAAGTAGGCAGGGCAGGCTTTATTGATTGCCGAATATTTTATTTCTGTCATTCCGAGAGAAGCGAGGAATCTCTCTTCGATTTTGCCGGGCGCGAAGAAAGCAAGAGAGATTCCTCGCTCTGTTCGGAATGACAGGGCATTAGTTTCTCCGCATCCCATTTATTCGAGTAGCAATGGTTGACGCAATATAGTCGAGAATCTACCCGCCAAACGGCCCGAACTTCACCCACCTTGAAAATATGGACTATGTTTCACGATTCTTGTGGTAAATAGTCCATACGAACTGTGAGGTAACCATGCGTCCATCATTTCAAATTGCGCTTGGCGCCATGTTGACTGCCGTTTTTCTGGCTGTGCCTGCCGACGCTCGCATCACCCGCATTGAAATCACCAAGACGGAGCCTGCCTTCGCCGGCGCGAGCTTTGGTTCAGTCGGGGCGTACGAGCGCGTGACGGGCAAAGCGTTCGGCGAAGTCGATCCCAAGCTGCCCGGGAATGCGCTCATTCAGGATATCCATCTGGCGCCGAAGAATGCGCGCGGCATGGTGGAGTACGTCACTGACATCGACATTCTGCGGCCTGTCGACCGCTCCAAATCGAATGGCATTCTCTTTTTCAATATTATTAATCGCGGGAATAAAGGCGGGCTGGGCCTGTTTGACGCCAACGTCCGCGGCGGCGGCGCGAACAATGTGACGGACGCCGGCGACGGTTTTCTGTTGCGCCGGGGCTATACGCTCGTCTGGTTCGCGTGGCAAGCGGACGTCATGCCTGGCAACGCGCGCATGACGATGACCGTGCCTGTGGCGCGCAATCCTGATGGCTCGACGATCAGCGGAATCGTGCGCAGCGAATTGATTGCGCAGACTCCGACAAACACGCTTAGCCTTTCGAGCGGCTGGTTCAGCGGCGGCTCTTCTCCGTATCCTTCCGTAAGCACGGATAATCGCGCTGCAAGTTCGGATGGTTTTATTCCCACGCTGACGGTTCGCCGCCGGCAGCCCAGCCCGCGAATTCCTATACCGAATACGGAGTGGTCCTTCGCGGCGTGCGGGCAAAATGGCGAGCCTGTACCCAACCCCACGCAGATCTGCTACCCGGCGGGATTCAAACCGGGCGAGCTGTATGAAATTACTTATCGCGCAAAAGATCCGCTGATCCTCGGCCTCGGTTTTGCCGCGACCAGAGATTTGGGCGCGTTCCTGAAAGCCGCAGCCAAGGATGAAAGCGGCACGGCGAATCCGGTTCTGACCTCGAATGCGCGCACGATTGTGATGGGATCGTCGCAGAGCGGGCGGTTTATCCGCACTTTTATCAACCTCGGATTTAATCGCGCGGAAGACGGCAAAATTGTTTTCGACGGCGCGTTTCCTGAAATCGGCGGCGGGCAGCTTCCGCTCAACGTTCGCTGGGGCCAGCCCGGACGCGGCGCGGGCAATGCAGAAGTCGACAATCAAGTTCCCGGCGCGGAGTTTCCCTTTACCTACGGCCAGGAAACCGATCCACTGACGGGGCGCACCGCCGGTATTCTCGATCGCTGCAACGCGACGCACACCTGCCCGAAAATCGTTCACGCGGCAACTTCTTTGGAAATGTGGGAGCTTCGCCAGTCGCTAGGCTTCACGGACCCGCTCGGCACGAAAGATTTGCCTGACCCGGCGAACGTGCGCACTTATTTGATGGTTTCAACGCAACACGGGCCTGCCGCGCTGCCTCTGCCCACGCAAGCGCCCTTCGGAGTCTGTCAGCAACAGCAAAATCCAAATCCGCACACGTGGACCGTGCGCGCGTTGCTCGAAGCGCTTACGGCATGGATCAAGGACGGCACCGAACCGCCGCCGAGCGCCCGCCCGACCATCGCTGCCGGAAATCTAGTTTCCGCTGACCAAGTCCATTTTCCGTCCATCCCCGCCAACACGTATGGCGGCGTGAACCGTCCCGCCGTGAAATTCCTGGCGCTGAGCAATCCGCTGCATCCGCTCGATTTCGGCAAGGATTATCACTTCACGGAAGTCAGCGGCATTTTAAATGGGGAACTGCCAAAGGTGGGAACCGCGCGCTACGGAAACCTTGTCCCGCAAGTCGATGAAGATGGCAACGACCTCGGCGGAATCCGCAACGTCTTTATACAGGTGCCAATCGGGACGTATACAGGATGGAACCTTTTTAATAGCAAACTTTACGAGGATGGTGTCTGCACGCTGGCCGGAAGCTTCATTCCTTTCGCCTCCACTTTGCAGGAACGCCAAGCCACCGGCGACACGCGAAAATCACTCGAAGAGCGCTACCCAAATAAGGACGCGTATGTTACCGAAGTAAAAAAAGCCGCTGAAAGCCTCGTGAAGAAAAGGTATTTGTTGCCTGAGGACGCCGCCACGCTAATCAAGCAGGCCGAAGACAATGGGATTCGCCAGGCTCCGTAGCTGTCTGAGGTATTGCTGCTTAAACGTTCGCAGGATCCAGTGGCGCGGGCTTCAGCCTGCGGCATTTCGTCCTTGCAAGGACTAAACCCCGCAGGCTGAAGCCCGCGCCACAAAGAATCAGGGCCTTATTCCCGGACGGGTGGGCCAGCCTTTAAGCATGGTTTTGAATTTTTGGGTGCCGCACCCTTCACCCACTTAGTGAAGGGTGCGGGTTTATGGTCAGTCCTAGCAAAAATCCAGAAGCGCGCTTGAGTCTGCTTTGCACACGCAGAAAAGCTGCCCGCCCAAAAATCGGACGGCCTCTACGTAAAGCAAAAGCGACCGTTTGGTTTTCGTAGCGCCCTTTCCGTCCCGCAATTTTCGGGACGGAAAGGGCGACTTGCTTTCCTTCACACGATGCAGGATTGAATTAAATTCATTCCAACGCAACGGGAAAGCTTTTTTGCGGCGTAGCAAAAATTGGCGCGCGAGATTAGAATAGCGTTCGGCATGGAAAATCCCAGATTCGTTCACCTGCATTTGCACACAGACTATAGCTTGCTGGATGGAGCTTGCGACCTCGAAGAGGTCGTGGATGAGGCGGCGCGGCGCAAGATGCCGGCCGTTGCGGTCACCGATCACGGCAACCTGTTTGCTGCGGAGTCGTTTTACCAGACGGCGAAGACGCGCGGCGTGAAGCCGATCATCGGCTGCGAAGTGTATGTGGCCAAGGGCAGCCGGCATGACCGCGGCGAAAACTCGCATCGCGATGCGGCCAACGGGCACGCGAGTCCGGCGGCCGAGCCGGGGCAGCGCGGGAACAATCACCTTGTGCTGCTGTGCGAGAATGCTGAAGGCTACAAAAATCTCGTAAAGCTTGTCTCCGCGGGATTCCTCGAAGGGTTTTATTACAAGCCCAGAATCGACTACGATCTTACTGGCACAGCACAGCAAGGGTCTCATCGCGCTTTCCGCATGCCTGCGCGGAGCCGTGACCGAAAATCTGGTGGAAGAGCGACCGGACCAGGCGCGCGAAGCGGCTTACAAGCTGCGCGATATTTTCGGCAAAGGAAATTTCTTCCTCGAAATTCAGGATCAGGGACTGGAAATTGAGAAGCGCGTGAATCCGAAAATTACGGAGCTCTCGCGCGAAACCGGCATCCCGCTCGTCGCCACAAACGATTGCCACTATTTGAAGCATTCCGATGCGCACGCCCAGGAAGTTTTGCTCTGCATTCAGACGGGCAAGACGATGAACGACACGCATCGCATGAAATTTCCCACCGACCAATTTTTCTTCAAGACCGCCGAAGAAATGGCCCAGGTGTTCGAGGAAATTCCCGATGCGCTGGAACGCACGGTGGCGATTGCCGATCGCTGCAGCGTAAAAATTGACGCAGTGCAAAATTCCTTTCCGGATTTCCAGGTTCCCGAAGGACACACGGTGGACACGTATTTCGAGGCGGTTTCGCGCGAAGGTTTTGTTTCCCGCGTACCGATTCTGGAAGCGCGTGCCAAGGCCGGGATGCTGCGGAAAACAATGGCCGAGTACGAAACGCGCCTGAGCAACGAAATCCGCATGATTCAGAAGATGCGCTACGCCGGATATTTCCTGATCGTGTGGGATTTTATTCGTCACGCGCGCGCACAGGGAATTCCCGTTGGACCGGGACGCGGTTCCGCCGCGGGCAGCCTCGTGAGTTACGCGCTGCAAATCACGGACGTCGATCCGCTTGCAATACGATTTGCTTTTCGAGCGCTTCCTCAATCCCGAGCGCGTGTCCATGCCTGATATCGATATCGACTTCTGCATGCGGCGGCGCGGCGAAGTGATCGAGTACGTCACGGGGAAATACGGGCGATCGAACGTGGCGCAGATCATCACGTTCGGAACGATGGCTGCGAAAGCGGCGATCAAGGATGTGGGCCGCGCCATGGATTTGCCATACGGCGAAGTGGACCGCATCGCGAAGCTGGTTCCCGCGCAGCTCAATATCACGCTCGACGAAGCGCTCAAGCAGGCGCCACAACTGAAAGCACTGATCGATGGCGATGCTCGCTACACAGACTTGATGGAAGTGGCCAAGCGCCTCGAAGGTCTCGCACGGCACGCCTCGACACATGCCGCCGGCGTTGTGATTTCGCCGGAGCCGCTCACCAATCTCGTCCCTTTATACAAGTCCAACAGGGATGAAATCACGACGCAATACGACATGAAGGGCCTTGAGCATATCGGCCTGCTGAAAATGGATTTCCTGGGCCTGACGACGCTCACGGTGCTGGACGACACCGTGCACATGATCGAGCAGAATCGCGACCAGCATGTCGACCTGAGCACGCTGCCGCTGGATGATACGGATACGTACAAGCTTTTTGCGCGCGGCGAAACCACAGCGATTTTTCAGTTTGAGTCGCACGGCATGCGCGACATTCTGCGCCGCTACCAGCCAACGCGCCTCGAAGACCTTACCGCGCTGAACGCCTTATATCGTCCAGGCCCCATTCAGGGCGGCATGATCGACGATTTCATCAACCGCAAGCACGGCAAGAAAAAAGTTACCTACGATTTGGCCGAGCTGAAAGAAATCCTGGAAGAAACCTACGGCGTTATCCTGTACCAGGAACAAGTCATGCAGATTGCCCACAAGCTGCCGGGATTCTCGCTCGGCGAAGCGGACATCCTGCGGCGCGCCATGGGCAAAAAGAATCACGCGGAGATGGCCGCGCAGAAACAGAAATTCGTGGCAGGCTCCGTCGCGCGAAAATTTTCCGAGAAAAAAGCCGAGAAAATTTTCGACCTGATGGCGGAATTCGCGGGTTACGGTTTCAATAAATCGCACTCCTGCGCGTACGCCTTGCTCGCCTATCAGACTGCTTACCTGAAGACGCACTTTCCGGTTGAGTTCATGGCCGCGCTGCTCACATCGGAAACGGGCAACACGGAAAAAGTTGTTAAATATATCAACGAATCGCGCGGCATGGGCATCACGGTGCTTCCGCCCGATGTGAATTCAAGCGATCTCGATTTCACTCCCGTAGGTGAAGCGATTCGCTTCGGACTGCGCGCGATCAAGAATGTCGGAGAAAATACGGTCAAAGGAATTCTGGAAGCGCGTGCGCAGCTTGGCAAGTTCACTTCGATCTATCAATTCTGCGATCACATTGACACGAAGCTACTGAATAAACGCGTTCTGGAGAGCCTGATCAAATCGGGCGCGATGGATTCACTGGGCGCGCGACGGTCGCAAATGTTTGCGGCGATTGACCGAGCCATCGAAGCAGCGCAGCGGCGCCAGCGCGAAAAGAATAGCGCTCAGCATGGTTTGTTTGGCGGTGTTTCGGCTGTTGCCGAACCGATCGATGAACCATTGCCAGACATCGAGGAATGGCCCGAGGGCGAAATTCTGGCCTCGGAATTCGCCACAGTCGGGTTTTATATTTCGGGCCATCCACTTTCGAAATTTGCTTCGCGATTGAAAGAGTTGAATGCTTTGGAGCTTGCCACTATTGAGGGACGCAGAAACGGCGAGGAGATTACCGTCGCAGGCATCGTGATTGCCATGCGCAGCATGCGTTCGCGCAAAGGCGATCGCTGGGGAATTCTAACGTTGCAGGACATGACCGGAGTGCTCGAAGTGCTTGCGTTTCCGGAATCGTTTGGACGGCTCGAGCCATTATTTAAGAGCAATGCGCCATTGGTGCTGAAAGGGCGCGTGAACGTCGAAGAAGCGGGAACGCGCCTCTCGGTGACGGAAGCGCGTAAGCTTGAAGATATGGGGCAGCGTCTTCCGGCCGTCATGCGCGTGAAAGTGAATCTCGGGACCGTTGATGCCAGCGTGCTCGATGAGCTGAAGGAATTGTTCGTTAACAGTCCGGGCCCGTGCGCGGTGGCGTTTGACATTATTTCTCCGGAAGGCGCGGTGGCTACGTTGCGCGCCGATCAGCGCGTGAAGGCGGATCAGGAATTGGTGAAGGAAGTGTGCCGTTTGTGCGGCGATAGTTCTGTGCAGCTTGAAGCGCGAACGTAGGCCCTTTTGTAGCCCGCCTCTTAAGAGGCGGGGGTTTAGATTAAGCGCTACTCTAAATTTGAAGTGTGGGCATCGAGCATTGGGTTAATGAAGTGCCGACGCGCGGACTGTGCGCTGGGCCGTGAAGATCGCACCTGGAATTCATCTAAACCCTCGCCTCTGACCCTTCGTATTCACTCAGGGCGAGAGAGGCGAGCTACAAAAAACTGGCTACAAAAGGCAATTCCCCGTACAGTCTCAAATGCGCGTTTATCAGTAAGAAGGATTCGCTCGCTACTTAAAAACATATGGCTCAAGACCCACGCAAAATAGAAATTGAGAAGTTGGAAAGGGAATTAACCGACCTTCAGCGCATAACGAAGCCGGAGGCCCCTTCCGCTGAACTGACTCGACTGCGCAACGAAGTGGCTCAACTGCGGCACGATTTTTACGAAAATATGAGCGCGTGGCAACGAACTCTTCTGGCACGCCATCCGCAGCGTCCGTACATGATGGATTACGTTCGTCTCCTGTTTGAAGATTTTCAGGAGCTTCATGGCGACCGAGCGTATGGCGACGACCCGGCCATGGTCACCGGGTTCGCAAAGTTTAACGGGCGTCCAGTTGCGCTCGTTGGCCAGCAAAAGGGGCGCGACACGAAGCAGCGCGTGGCTCAAAATTTTGGTCAGGCCAAGCCCGAAGGCTATCGCAAGGCGCTGCGCGTGATGCAACTCGCCGCGAAATTCGGGCGGCCCATTTTCACGTTTATTGATACGCCCGGCGCGTACCCAGGCATTGATGCAGAGGAGCGCGGCCAGGCGGAAGCCATTGCGCGCAATTTGCGAGAAATGGCACGCCTGCCTGTGCCGATTGTTGTGACGATCACGGGAGAGGGCGGCTCGGGCGGTGCGCTGGCCATCGCGGTCGGCGATCGCGTGAATATGCTCGAAAATTCCGTGTATTCGGTAATCTCTCCGGAAGGCTGCGCATCGATCCTGTGGCGCGATTCGACCAAGGCGGAGGTTGCCGCCGAGGCGCTGAAGATCACGGCGCCGCATCTCAAAGAATTCGGAATTATCGACGAAATCGTGCCAGAGCCGGAAGGAGGAGCGCACACCGATGTGGACGCTTCCGCATCGTTTCTTGGCAAGGTACTGGATCGCGCCCTGCGCGATCTCG
This sequence comes from uncultured Acidobacteriota bacterium, assembly GCA_963786215.1. GTDB lineage: Bacteria > Acidobacteriota > Terriglobia > Acidiferrales > UBA7541 > Palsa-360. The sequence goes on along the minus strand of CAWAYK010000012.1, from coordinate 725,654 downwards.
CTCGGCTGCCCATTCCCGAGCTGCTCGACCAGCGTTACGAAAAATTTCGCCGCATGGGACAGTTTTTCGAGACCGCCCGCAGCTAGTCACTCTTGGATTTACGAGAAAAAAAATGCCTGCCGAAGCTCGCTTTTCGCAGCATAAACATCTATTTGCGCGTCCAAAGTACCATTGCCGGATTCGCACCACTTTGCAGCATCCCCGTTGTTGCCCACGCCTTCTCGTCTTACTCTGATGAGACGGAGACAGGCCCTTCATGTCAAAGAATACGGGAACGCAAGTAACGGAACAGGGTGCGACGAGTAATGGGAGCACGCAGGTGTTTCGCCCTTATGAACGACTGGTTACAATAAAGGTTCTTGGGAAATCTTTTGATGTCCCGGAAAAAAACACCATTCTGCGGGCCTTTCAATACATCAGCCCGGAGACGATTCCATACGGACGGTTTTGCTGGAATCAGGACTGCCAATATTGCCGCGTCGTCGGCAAGTTGCCCGACGAAGACCGGCCCCATGAATCTGCTTAGCTGCAAATTCATGGTGAGCGCGGGCATGGAAATCAGCGATATCAGCCCTGAATTGAAGTATTGCCTGCAAAACAAGTTAGACAAGAAGTAGTTTCTGCAGAGCGCGCGCCCTGCGTTCTCTGTGGGCCCGGGTAAAAGAGTCCCCCGATACACGTATCTTCGCAAGGTAGTCCAATGTGCCCCTCAAATCCGCAACTTTTTCCGCGCGCCGGTGTTTGTTTTCCTAAGCTCGATTTTCGAGTTTGCTCAATGGCTTGGCCCGGTTCCACCCCTGGAGACTGAGGGCTTTTGCATTGAGTAAGGGAAGGCGCGCCGTCCCCGATTACGGCGCGCCTCTCCGTTTTCAGATCAATCTTCGTTTCTGTACCTCTTCCACGATTTACTGTAGGATGTTCTTGTGTATGGAAAATTCCATGAATTATCTCCCTTGCGACGGATGCGGCCTTCCCGCTTCTCCTGAACATATCGCCGAGCGCGTGCAACGTCTCGAACAATCGACTCAATTTCGGCCCGTTCACATCAGCACATTATTCATTGCTCTTGCGCCGGCCGCCAATGTGGCGGACGATTTCTATGCGCCTGCACGGTCGAAAGAATTCTTCAATCCTTTTCTGGAAGCCTTGGAAATTTCTCCCTCCGGTGAAAAAACTGGGCCGGAAGAAGATGGCGCGCGAGTGAGCGATCTGGCGAAGCTTGGCGAATTTCAGCGGCGAGGATATTTCCTGGCCTATCTTTCGGAATGCCCGCTCCCGGAAAACCAAGAAACTCCAGAGCAGACCATCGTTCGCCTCGGCCCCACGATGGTTCGGCGAATTAAATTTAATTACCGGCCAAAACAGATTGCCCCATTAGGGCAAGAGCTTTCGCCATTGGTCGAAATGCTAAAAAGAGAGGGCGTTGGCCCCATCTTGACGGCCGGCAGCGGCGACGCATTGCCCCTTCCCGGTACAGGTGCTCAGGAATGGATGCAACTGTTCCGAAGTTCGGTAACGGCTGTGGCACCCTAGGCGAATCATCGTGGGGATATGATAGAATTTGACTTACACTTATCGGATAGTACGTTGAGCAGGGGGAATCCGTGAAAACCAAAGCGAAATTCGGCATCGGGGTAGCGATTATTCTGGTCACTCTTTCGTGCCTGGCCTATGTAGGCGCGCAACAGAGCAAGACTTACTATCATACGATTTCGGAAATCCCGACTTTGAACGGGTCCGCACTTCATCAGCGCCTTCGCGTAGGCGGCGATGTAAAAAATGGCTCCATTCAGCATTATTCTGGCCGCGTGGATTTTGTTCTGGTTGAGCAGGGAAAAACCTTGCCGGTGAGTTACGTGGGCACCGATCCGCTGCCAGATACGTTTAAAGATGGAGCGCAATGTCTGGTCGAAGGCAAAGTGCAGCCAGACGGACGATTTGTCGCTGAGACTGTTCAGGCAAAATGTGCGTCTAAGTATGAGGCCGCTCCGGGTGGCCAGTCGCAGTCGGGTAGCACCAGTGATAGTTCGTACCCTAACGGCAAGAGCTAGGTCGCTACCCAACTTTAAAATTTATTCGCAGCAGTAGTGGATTCTGATAGGAAATGATCCCGCACGATGCCGGCGATCAGCCCGGAATCGAGGACTTACATTGGATCTGTTTGGCGCATATTCATTACTTCTGGCATTTGCCTTCGCGGTGTACGCGATTTTCGGCGGTATCGCCGCGATCATCACGCGGCGGCCTCTCTTAATTAAGTCCGCGCGAAATGCGGGTTTCGCGGTTTGCGTCCTCATCTGGATCGGAACCTGCAGCCTGTGGTACCTGTTTTTCACTAATAATTATTCACTGGCTTATGTCGCGGCGCACAGTAACCGCACTCTTTCTCCCTATTACAAATTTTCCGCATTGTGGTCCGGCCAGGAAGGCTCGCTCCTTTTCTGGAGCTTCCTGCTTTCGATCTACGTTTTTTCCGCGCTGTTTACATACCGTGGGAAGCATCCTGAACTGATGCCCTATGTGGGCGTGGTCATGGCCGGCGTTCAGATTTTCTTTCTGACCATGAATAATTTTGTCGCGAGCCCCTACGGCGTCTTCGTTGGCCCCGGTGCGGGAGGCATTCTGCATCTGGCGACGCGCGCGGACGGAAGCGGCCTCAACCCGCTGCTGCAATATCCGGAAATGGCGATTCATCCGCCGACTTTGTATTCCGGGTACACGGGCTTCACCATTCCATTTGCGTTTGCGCTGGCCGCGCTGCTTGGAAGATATCCGGGAGAGAAGTGGATTCACCTGACGCGCCGCTGGACGATGATTGCCTGGGCATTTCAATCCGCAGGTATTCTGCTTGGAGCGCACTGGGCCTATGCGGTTCTGGGCTGGGGCGGTTACTGGGGATGGGACCCGGTTGAAAACGCGTCGCTGATGCCGTGGCTCACGGGCACGGCGTTTTTGCATTCCGTAATCATGCAGGAAAAGCGCGGCATGATGCGCGTGTGGAACGTGTGGCTGGTGTTCCTCACCTTCATGTTATGCATTTTGGGGACGTCGCTGACGCGCAGCGGTGCTGTAAATTCGGTTCACGCGTTCGCGGAATCGAATATTGGGCACTGGTTCTGGGGTTTCCTGCTGACGATCGTCATCGTCTGCCTCGCGGCTTATTTCAAGAATCGCGATTACCTGCGCAGCGATAATCAACTTGACTCCATGCTGTCGCGCGAATCCAGCTTCCTGTTCAACAACCTGATTTTGTTGGTTGCCTGCGTTGCGGTGCTGGCAGGCACTTTGTTCCCGGTGCTTTCGGAAGCGGTGCGCGGCTCGAAGATCAGCGTCGGCCCGCCATTTTTCAACCGCGTGAATATTCCTATCGCCATGTTTCTTCTGTTCCTGACGGGCGTGGGTCCTCTCCTCGCGTGGCGCAAGACTTCCGTAGAAAGCCTGCGCAAAAACTTCGGCTATCCTCTGATTGGCGGATTCATAGCCGCGGCGATTGGAGTTGCTCTGGGCTTGCGTGAATTTTATGTCACGCTATGCCTGCTGCTTGGTGTATTTGTCACGCTGACGATTCTTGCGGAATTTTATCGCGGCGCGCGCGTGATTTCCGCTCGCACCGGCTCCAATATTTTTTCTTCCGTTTCGCAGCTGACCATGCGGAACACGCGGCGCTACGGCGGCTACGTGGTCCACTTCGGAATGGTCCTGGTGTTTATCGGGATCTCCGGCACCGCATTCAATCAAGACAAGCAAATGGATATGGCGGCCGGTTCGCAGATGACTCTTGGGCCTTACACGCTTCATCTGCAGAATTACGACTCGACGCAGGAAACGAATTACAGCGCCGAACGCGCCTCTATTGACGTGGAGAAGGATGGCCGCTCCGTGATGATGTTGTATCCCACGCGACGTTTTTATCCATCCAACCAGGAATCCGGCACCATGGTTGCGATTTCTTCGACGCTCCGCGAAGATCTGTATGTTGTGTATGCCGGGACGAATCCGGACACGAATCTTCCCGTAATTCACGCCTACCTGAATCCGCTAGTAAAATGGATTTGGCTGGGCGGCTGTGTCGTCGTTCTGGGGACAATCCTTGCTCTGGTTCCGAACAGGCAAGCGGTAATGGTTTTGTCTACCGCCACGGCGGGGCAGTCTGTATCCTATCCTGGAGGGACGCAACCCGCGCAAATCTTGAACACACAGCGGTCAAAGTTGCCAAGCGATCATGACTAGCCGCCTCAAGTTAGCTTTCGTCTGCACTGCGTTTCTGGCTCTCGCCACTGCGCTTGTGCCGTTGCACATGTCGGCGCAAAAAACCGACCGCGCCAAGTCCGTGGGCACGAAGTTGATGTGCGTGTGCGGTTGCGGGCAAATCCTTACACAGTGCAATCATATTAATTGCCCGTCGTCCGGCCCCATGCTCAAAGAACTGGACGCGCATGTCGCCAAGGGCGAGTCAGACGACCTGATCGTCCAGGATTTTGTGCAGGAGTACGGCGAAAAAGTTTTGAGCGCGCCGCCTACCAAGGGATTCAATAGCATTGCCTGGTACATCCCGGGCGTGGCATTTGCCATCGGACTGGGCATCGTGGTGACGTTGATTCGATTGTGGCGGCAGCGCGATGTGATGCGCCTAGCAACCGTAGCCAATGCTCCGCCCATTGCGCCGACGTCAGCCTCTGAACTGCGCGACGTTCAACTCGAACGCGCCCGGCAGCAAGCCGCCCGCGAGACCGATGAGTAGGGGCTAAATATAATTATGGCTGCTGCACTAATTGCAACTCAATTTCCTGACACGATCATGCTTTCGGCATGCGTCGCGCTGACACTGGCCGCGGTTATTTTTGTGTTTTGGATTGAGCCGGATGCGGGAGATTCCGCGCCGCATCGCTCGCAGCTCGATCAATTAATGGAGCGCCGCGACTCGATTTACGATAACTTGCGCGACCTGAAATTTGAAAACCGCGCAGGCAAGTACGCGGAACAGGATTACGAACAGATGCGGGATGCGCTCGAAACCGAGGCGGCGCAAGTTCTTCTGGAAATTGAACGTGTGACCGGAAATCAGGCGCCGATTCCGCGACGCGATCCGGCCAATGCCGCAAATCCCAGGCAGTAAATCACCCGATTCAAGTGGCTCCAAGTAGCGCGGGCTTCAGCCTGCGGGTTTTTGGCAGAGAAAGGTTCAGCCCCGCGAAATTGCTTGTGAAAAGAACAGCCAAACCATTTTGAAATAAAGAGGATGTATTTTGCGAATGATCTTAGCCCAGAATTCAATCCGACTGCGCCTGCTTCCAATTCTCGCTTTGCTTTTGCTCGCATCGGTCGCGGCGAAAGCCGGAACCGTTTCCGGCGTCATTCACAACGGGACGAACGGCAATAAGCCCGCTGCCGGCGTGGATGTTTTGCTGATCCAGTTGCAGGGCGGCATGTCGGTGGTGGCCAGCACGAAGACCGATGCGACGGGGCGCTACCAGATTGACAACCCGGGAATCGGCCAGGGCCCCATGCTCATTCGCGCCGTCTATCGCGGCGTTTTCTTTCACCAACCGCTCACGCCTGGCACTTCGACCGTTGACGTTACGGTCTACGAACCCACCACGAATCCCGCAGCCATCCAGGTTCCGCTGCGCCTGCTCGTGTTTCAGCCCAATGGCGACAAATTAATGGTGGGCGAAGAGTATTCCATCCAGAATAATTCCAATCCGCCCGCGGCTTATTTCAAACAGGATGGAAATTTTGAATTTACCATTCCGCAGGGCGCGGAGATCGACCAGGTATCCACCTTCGGTCCTTCGGGCATGCCCGTTCGCCAGGGCACAATCGATAAGGGAAAAGGCCGCTACGCAATCGCCTACGCCTTCCAGCCCGGACAAAATGGCGTACGCATCTCCTACATCCTTCCTTACAAGGACAATCAAGCCAAGATTCACGAAAATTCCACTTATGACGCGCAACGCGCGCTGCTCGTGATTCCTCCCACCATGCAGGTGGCCAGCGCGGGTTTCAACGCAGCAGGCACCGAGCAGGGGTTTAATGTTTTTTCAAAAGATACTCTGAAATCAGGAGTCGGATTCGATATCACCGTTTCCGGAACAGCGCCTCCTCCATCGGATGCAGCCGCACAGGGAGGAGCACAGCCTGACCAGACGAATGGGCGAGACTCGGGTCCTGAGTCCACGATTGAGACCGCTCCTGCGCGGATCGGCGATGAAAAATGGATTTTGCTTGGAGGTCTTGCGGCGATATTCGCTGTAGGGGTGGGTATCTTGCTGCGACAACCTGTTCCTGAGGTTGTAGCTGCTCCTGCGCCCACGCAGGCCCCCAAAGGCCGCAAAGCGCAGCGCGCGGCACAGGCCAAGGCAGCCCAGGCCGCTCCCGCGCCTCCGGTAGGGCACGTGGAGAAAGTGACGCGCGAAGTGAACTCGGATCTGGATTCGCTGAAGGACACCTTATTGCGCCTGGAATTGCGGCGCCAGGCTGGAACCATTACCGACGAGGAGTATGCACTGGAGCGCGGTCGCGCGGAGCAGTTGCTGCGCGATCTGGTTCAGGGCTGAGCGGTCGCGCGTGTCGACTCCGCATCCAACCTCCCCCAATGGCAGTGCCGTACGCGGACGCGGCAACGGGCTGCGAATTCAATTCAATGAAATAGAAAAGCGTTACGGGATGCGCCTCGCGCTACGCGGCATTTCTCTGGAAATTGCGGCCGGAGAATGCGTGGCGCTGGTCGGGCACAACGGGTCTGGCAAAACCACTCTGCTTAAAATTGTGGCGCAATTAACGAAACCTTCGCGCGGCAAGCTGGCATTTTATTCCAATGAAAATTCCGTTTCGCTCGAAGAAGTGAAGATCCTCGTGGGCATGGTTGGCCACAACACGCTTCTGTATGAAGAAATGACCGCCGAAGAAAACCTTATTTTCTTTGCGAAATTATTCGGGCTCGCGAATCCTGCCGAACTTTCGCGGCAGGCCCTTCAGCCCGTCGGGCTTGCGAACCGCGCCACGGATCTGGTGCGGACATTTTCACGCGGCATGCGGCAACGGCTATCGATTGCGCGCGCCTTGCTCGCTTCGCCCGGCCTGCTGCTGTTCGATGAAGCCGGCACGGGCCTCGATCCCGAAGGCCAGCACTGGCTGGGAGCGACGATCAAACGCTTGCGTGACTCAGGTTGCACGATTCTGATGAGCACGCACGGCCGCAATGAAACGCAGGAAGCGGTAACGCGCGCGATCCGTCTCGAAGGCGGCAGAATTACGCATGACTCCGGCGCGGGCGGCAATCCGAATGAGGTGCTGGTGATGGCCGCGGTGCGCGAGAGCGGGGAAGAGGGTGGCGTATGACTCTGGCGCGCGCAACCAGCGTGATTCTCGCCAAGGAACTCAGAACCGAGTTCCGCTCGCGGCAATTGCTGGGCACAACGGCGGTATTCGTTTTAATTGTGATTGTTCTGTTCAGCTTCACTTTCAATCCGACTTCCACGGAATCGCGGCGCTTCGGCCCCGGCCTTTTGTGGCTCGCGTTTTTATTTGCCGGTTCGCTCATGCTGCAATCATCTTTTTTGCGCGAGCAGACGAATGACACGCTGGCTGCGCTGCGTCTTGCTCCCATTGACCCGTTCAGCATCATTGCGGGAAAAATGGCGGCCAATTTTTTATTCCTGCTTCTTGTCGAAGTGATTTTATTGCCGGTTTTCGCAGTCCTCTACAACGTGGCGATCTTGCCGGTACTGCCTCAATTGCTACTCGTATTGGCGATGGGCACGATCGGGCTGGCCGCAACGGGCACGGTTTTTTCCGCCGTCGCCGCGCAGGCGCGATTGCGCGAACTGCTTCTCCCGCTCTTGCTGCTTCCTGTGCTGGCTCCCGTTTTGATCGCCAGCACCGAAGCCACGATCGGAGTCCTGCAGGACCCTTCCGAATTGTCTCTGGTATGGCTTACATTTCTGGCATGCTTTGATTTGATCTTTTTGACAGCGGCATGGATGGTCGGCGAATATTTGTTGGAGGAGTGAAATGGCAACACAGGCACAGACACTACCCACAACCCGCCCGGCAATCTCCGTGCCGTCGGTGCTGCTCATGTTTGTTTTGCTTGCTGCGGCGAGCTACGGCGCGCTGATCTGGGCGCCCACCGAAAACACGATGGGCATCGTGCAGCGGATTTTTTATTTTCATGTGGCGAGCGCGTGGTCCGGTTTTATTTCTTTCTTTTTGGTTTTTATTGGCAGCGTTGCGTATCTGCGCACGCGCGCGCCCAAGTGGGACTGGCTTAGCGTGGCATCTGCCGAAGTTGGCGTTGCATTTTTCACCGTTGTCCTCGTGACAGGCCCGATCTGGGCGAAGCCAGTGTGGGGCATCTGGTGGACGTGGGATGCGCGCCTGACGTCTTCCTTCTTATTGTGGGTGCTGTTCGTCAGCTATCTGGTACTGCGCACACTCGTGGAAGAGCCGGAACGTCGCGCCATGGTTTCCGCCGTCTTTGGAATTTTCGCGGCTTTGGATATTCCCTTAGTTTATTTCTCGATCTGGTGGTTTCGCACGCAGCACCCGCAGCCCGTAATCGGCGACGGCGGTAAGCTGGACGCGCGGATGGGCTGGGTGCTGCTGCTGTGCTGGGCGGCAACGCTGGGCGTGATGGTTGTGTTGATCCGCCTGCGCTATCGCCTGGAAGCACTGCGCTCGGAAGTAGACGCGCTTCGCATGGAATCCGCCAGAAGTACCCGGTAGCGCAGCAGAACCAAAAGGCCATGCGCCTCTTTAGAGGCGGGAATTTAGATGATAGAGCCTCAAGCACTAATTGTTCGTAGGACGGTTTTGGTTTAGAGCCGGCAAAAGAGGATATTGCACGAATTCGTAGGGAGACGACCGATGAAGAACCTGAACTTCCTGACCGCAGCCTACATCGCCATCTGGCTGATCTTCTGCGGCTACGTCCTGTCCGTAGCGCGCCGCATGGCGCAGCTCGGAGACGATATCCGCCGCCTGAAGCAGGACGGAAAATAAATTAATCGCTCCCAAACGCACGCAAACACACGAAGGCCCAGTGACCGAAAAGAAAAAAATTGGCGTAGTCCTGTTCCAGCTCGGCGGCCCTGACTCCGCCAACGCCGTCGAACCGTTTCTCTACAATCTTTTTTGCGATCCCGACATTATCAATTTCTTCGGCGCATGGTTTGCCCGCCGCCCCCTCGCGCGCTATATCGCACGAAAACGGGCTGCCGATGTGAGCAAAAATTATGACGCGATCGGCGGACACTCTCCCATTCGCGTTCTCACCGAGCGCCAAGCCCGCGCCCTCGAAAAAGCGCTCGCCCCGCATTACGACGCGAAATGTTTTATCGCCATGCGTTATTGGAATCCGCTTTCAGCCGAAGCTGCAGCGCAAGTGAATGCCTGGAACGCTCCGGACCTCGTGCTTCTCCCCATGTATCCGCACTATTCTTTCGCCACAACTTCGAGCAGCCTGAAAGAATGGAAACGCGTGTTTCACCCCAACGGCAACGCGCCGCGCGAACACACCATCGAGAAATTTTTCGATCACCCGCTGTACATTCAGGCTGTCATTGAAAAATTAAATCTTTCGCTCACGCATTTTGACGAGCCGGACAGCGCGCACATCGTCTTCAGCGCTCACGGATTGCCGCTGAGCCTGATCGAGCACGGCGACCCCTACGCGCACCAGGTTGCGGAAACCATGAAGCTGGTGATGGAGCGCGGCGGCTGGAAAAACAAGCACACACTGTGCTTTCAGAGCAAAGTAGGCCGCCGCAAATGGCTTACGCCGTCGCTCACGGATACGATTGATTCGCTCGCCGCGGCAGGCGAAAAAAATCTGCTCGTTGTGCCGATTGCATTTGTCACGGAACACATCGAAACGCTTTCCGAAATCAATCTCGAAGCGCGCGAACAGGCGCACGAGCGCGGCGTCGAACAATTTGAGATGATGCCTGCCGTCGGCGACTCGCCCACATTTATTTCCTCGCTCACGGACCTGGTGCAACGCGCATTGACAGAAATTTCTGGATGATTTCAAAATTATAATTTTACCGAAGTAGTTTTTTGGAGCGCTGAGCGAATTATTTTTACTCCGAAAAACAGATTACTTTTCCGGATGGCCCGCGCCGGTGCGTACAAATCGCCTGTATTCATGCGGGTTTGCAGCATGATTCATTTACAAATCTGTCGCGCATGGTACTTTTCTGCACAAAAATAAATAATCCTAAGTATAGGAATAACCTTGACATGAAGGCCCTCGCGGAAATATAAGGAGCTGTCGAGTTGATCCGTTTCTAGGCCCCTGTACAGCTATTGTCTCGATCTCTATTTTTATCGAGAGGATTCATAGCGAATATGGCCGACCCCGTTGATGTAAATGCTGCAGTTCCACCGGCAGCGAAGTCCGGAGCAGTTGCTACAGCCAAACCGCCCGCCCCAAAGCCGGCGGCAAAACCCAAAGAGAGCGCCGAAGCTCCCGATCCCATGCGGAGACGCGTTATCTGGGGGATGATTTACGGCTACCTGGGCATCAATCTCCTGATGTTTTTGCGGTTTTTCTTCCCGCGCGCTTTGTACGAACCTAACACCATTTTCAATATCGGTTATCCGGCGGATTTCTCCATTGGGATCGATCAACGTTACCTGATGACGAATCGCGCCTGGGTGGTGCGAGAGCCGGACCGCATATTTGTGATTTTCGCGCGCTGCACTCACCTCGGCTGCACGCCGGAGTGGAAGCCCGCGGAAAATAAATTCAAATGCCCCTGCCACGGTAGCGGATATGACAGCGAGGGCGTGAACTTTGAAGGGCCAGCGCCGCGGCCCATGGACCGCGCGCACATTGATATGGACCCGACAGGAAAATTGATCGTCGATACCAGCAGATTGTATATGGACGATCCGCGCGCAGGAGTGAATCAGTTTAACGATTCCGGCGCGTATTTGCCGGTTTAAGCGGCCAGATGACGCATGGCATTGCTGTAGCCCGCCTCTTCAGAGGCGGGATAGTCGCGGCTACCGCTAGGCGGCTAGCACCGGATTTGAACTTGCACTTAGGCCAAAAGATATTCCTCAGGACCTGGGACACACTCTCTAGGGGGCACAGGGATGGCCGAAGAAAACGGCGAAAAGAAGGGCAACGGACTGTTTGGCCGTGTGCGCCAGGACATCACAGATCTCAAGACCACGATCAAGGAAAAGGGGAAGGACGAACTTGAGGCCCTGAAGGAACCCGAGAAGAGCCAGCTCTTTCGATCCGTTTTCCGCGTCAAGCACGATGAGACTCCGCGCAACCGCGCGCTTTCCGTTCTCTCCAACGTTTTCTTTCACCTGCATCCGGCCAAGGTCAATCGCGACGCCGTAAAATATAAATACACGTGGGGGATGGGCGGCATTACGTTTTATCTGTTCATCGTGCTCACGTTTACCGGCGTGCTGCTGATGTTCTATTACCATCCGAGCAAAGTGCAGGCCTTCCGCGACATTTTGTATCTGGAGAATGATGTCCCGTTCGGAAAGCTGCTGCGCAACATGCACCGCTGGGCCGCGCACTTGATGATCATTGCCGTGTGGCTGCACATGTTTCGCGTCTTCCTCACCGGTTCCTACAAGCGCCCGCGCGAATTCAACTGGTGCATTGGCGTGCTCCTGATGGTGCTGACCTTGCTGCTTTCTTTCACTGGTTATCTGCTGCCTGACGATCAACTGGGCTTCTGGGCCGTTACAGTGGGAACAAACATGGCCAGGGCGACGCCCTTGTTAGGAACGGAAGGCCCATTTGGCGCCATGATGGGCATGACGCCGTACAACGACGTGCGCTTTGCTCTGCTTGGCGGATCGATCGTGGATGCCAACGCGCTCTTACGCGCTTATATCTGGCACTGCATCGCTATTCCGCTGATCGCCAGCATCTTTATGGCGCTGCACTTCTGGCGCGTGCGTAAAGATGGCGGAATCTCCGGGCCAGCTCCAGTGATGCTTGAATCCGAAATTAAGGAAGAAAAGGGCCACAGGCCGGTCATATTGCGCCCAAGTGGAATGGTTTAGCGGGGAAGCAGGGACAACATAAATTTGGGGGCAAGGACACCGGGCCAAAAGATCTGCAACAACGAACTAACAAACTAAATAGCGGGGTTTGAGGCCAATATGAACTGGCACCAGATGTGGGAAGTTGCATCCGCTCCGGATAACGTGCCGATCGTGGCACTACTTTTCCTGGTCCCGTTTTATGTCTGGTATGCCTTCAAACAGGCAGTCGACAATGATCGTCTGATCGACAAGCTTTCAGTCGATCCTGCCCTCGCTAAAACGGAATACCGCAAGACCGAAGAGTGGCACCCCAAGTGGGAGCGCGAAGTTCACACCTGGCCGTACTTGTTGCGCATCGAACTCGTCGCTGCAATTTTAGTGACGGCCCTGCTCATGGTGTGGTCCATCACGCTCAGCGCCCCGCTTGAAGAGCCGTCCAATCCCAACGTTACGATGAATCCTGCCAAGGCCCCATGGTATTTCCTGGGCCTGCAGGAAATGCTCGTCTATTTCGATCCGTGGATTGCCGGTGTGATTATGCCGACGCTCATCATCGTCGGCCTGATGGTCATTCCGTATATTGACGCCAATCCTCTCGGGAACGGCTATTACACCTATAAACAGCGGAAATTCGCCATCTGGACGTTCCTGTTCGGATTCATTGGTTTATGGGTCTTAATGATCGTTATAGGGACCTTCATACGAGGCCCTGGCTGGATGTGGTTCTGGCCAGGGCAAACATGGGACGCGCAAAGAGTTGAATTCGCCGTAAACCGGAACGTCGATCAGATTTTCGGGATCAACGGTTCATGGCTTGTTCACTTCATGCCGGCGGCGAATGCCAGCTATGCGCCGATTCTGGCGCGCATCATTTTCGGGATTTTTCCGATGGTGTTTTATTTCCTGGTAGCGGGCTATGGCGTGCATCGCCTGGTGCTGCTCACCGATTTTACGAAAAAGATTTTCCAGCGCATGACGCTCTTGCAGATGGTCACGATGGAATTGTTCCTGGTTTTGATGCTGAGCTTGCCGGTAAAAATTCTGCTCCGGCTGCTGTTGCGCATTAAGTACGTGTGGGTGACGCCGTGGTTCAGCATTTGAGGTTGATGGAAAAGTTTTTGGCGGGCAATGATTTCGTTGTTCGTTTGCAGGCCGGGCTTGCCGCCCACCTGAATCAGAAAATTAAGGAGGCACGGGGTGCCTGAGCTTCCTCCTGACGATCCAATCACAAACCGGCCCATGGCCGGTCTTGTGCTCATCTCGATGTTCGTCCTGATGCTGACCGTAGCCTGGTCGCTTTACGACGAATTTTATGGGCTTCGCCCGTGGCGAAAGTATCAGGGCGAATTTTCGAGCGCATATTCGTCTTACCTGGACAAGGAATACAAGCAGCGCAAAGCGGACGAGCAAAAGTTTTACGCCACGCCCGAATACCAAAAACTATTGGCTGACGTGAAAGCGGCCACTGACGCTGCGCGGCCCATGGACCGGCAAATCGGCGAGCAAATTGAATTGCTGGACCGCCAACGCGCCGCCATGACAGACGCGTTCACTAACTCGCGCGGCCTCGTCGGCTCGCTTACTTATCAACTGGAACAAATTAACGAAAAAGATAAAAGCGCCAAGGAATCCAAGCTGAAAGATCTGAACGAAGCCAAAGCGCAAACCTATGCTGTCATGTGGCCCGTGGAAGGCGGCAAGATCGAACAGGACCAATTTAATTATGAAAAGCTGAACGGCCTGTTCGTTTCCATCATGCAGTCCAAGGCCAAGCTGGTCGCGCAACGCGGCGATATCGATCAGCCGGCAAAAGACGCGCAGGACAAGCTGAACGCCTATGTGAAAGAGCAGCTTCCCGGCCTCGCATCGAAAGATCTATTTACGCTCAGCCAAAGCATGAAGACCATGGACGTTCACATTCGCCAGATTAATGTGAACCCCACCGGAACTTCGATCAACAATCTAGGCGGCGCGGGGCTTGTCGATCGCTGCCAGTCCTGCCATTTGGGAACTGACCCGTTGATCGTCCCCGTAACGATGACGCTGACGAAAGCGGATCTCGGCCTCTCAAAGAGCGCAGACGCGCCATTCACAAGCCATCCCGATCCAGACATGATGAAATATCATCCGCTGGAAAAATTCGGATGCTCTCCCTGCCACGGCGGAAATGGCCGCGCTCTGGACACGGTGGAAAAAGGACATGGCCGCTATGAACACTGGCTGTGGCCTTTGTATTACAAGGAAAATTTCAACGCCGGCTGCCAGCAGTGCCACGCTTCGGACATGGTCACCGAGCACGCGCCTGTCCTGAACCGTGCCAAGCAGCTGTATCGCGAAAAGGGCTGCATCGGCTGCCACCGCTTCCAGGGCTTTGATAACCAGGATGAAGAGCTGGTCAGTGCACGACAGATGATTGCTCAACTCGAAAGTCAGAAAGAAGCGGACCGCCTGCAAATCGCGCAGCTGAATAAAAAGGGCGACACCGCTCCCGACAACGATGCCGCAAACCGCTACTACGCGGAAGCGACGAACCTGACGGTCACAATGTCGGGAATGGACGCGAAGGTTGAACAACTTGATTTGCGTTCGCATAACCTGCTGCGCGAAATCAAGAAAGTTGGTCCGGACCTGAAAGAAGTCCGGATGAAGATTCACAAGGAATGGATCCCCAACTGGCTGAAGCATACCCACGAATGGCGGCCCACCACCAAGATGCCGCAATTCCGCCTGCAGGATGACGAAATTCAGGCGATTTCCGCGTACATCTGGCAAACGGCCATTACAGGTCCCGAGCTTCCCAAGCAGGCGCCGGGCAACGCGGCGAATGGAAAAGTGTTGTTCGAAGAGCGCGGCTGCGAAGCTTGCCACTCGATGGGCGAGGGCCCGAACATGGTGGGCGGCGATTTTGCCGCGAACCTTTCGCGCGTCGGCGAAAAAGACAATTACGATTATCTCGTGCGCTGGATTCTAAATCCGCGCACTCGCACACGTCCTTACAGCCCGTTCGAACACAAGGATCTGGGCCCGGAAGATTACGCCAAGCACAATCTGCCGTTTGTGTTTGACCTCGATCATTCGCGCAGCCCGAACGATGGCCACGAGTTAGTCGTTCAGCAAATGACGGTGATGCCTAGCCTTCGCCTTACGGAAAACGACGCGCGGGACATCGCCAGCTACCTCATCACGCAAAAGCATGCCGATGCATCGTTCGAAGCCGCGAATTTCATGGATGATCCGAACCTCAAGCAGCAAGGCAAAGAACTCATCCAGCATTACGGCTGCGCGGGATGCCATGAAATTTCCGGCATGGAAGACGAAGGCCGCATTGGCACCGAGCTCACGAACGAAGGCAGCAAGCCCATCGAGCGTCTGGATTTCGCGTTGCTTACGGAAAACGCCAAGCTTGGGGAATTGCCTGACGGAAAGAAATCTCCGCGTGGCCCTTGGTATGACTTGAAGGGCTACTTCGAAAATAAACTCACTGACCCTGCCATCTACGATCGCGGCAAATACAAGCCCGATCCGATGGATCGCCTGCGTATGCCCAAGCCGAATGTCTCGAAGGAAGATATCGACGCACTCACGACATTCCTCCTCGGCTCCACGGACCCGACGCTGCCACCGGAATATATGTACAAGCCGGCGGATCAGCGCGCCGCCATCCAAAAAGGCTGGTGGATCGTCACGAAATATAATTGCATCGGCTGCCACCAGATCGGTATCGGGCAAAAATCCGTGCTGATGGGCTTGCCGCAATATCAGGCGGAAAATAAACAGAATCTTCCGCCTGTGCTGACCAGCGAAGGCGCACGCGTCAGTCCCGACTGGCTGAAGGCGTTTCTCAATAACCCGTCGCTCAGCACCACGGATATGAATCGCAACGGCGTGCGCTCGTACCTGCAAGTGCGCATGCCCACATTCTTCCTGTCCGATGACGAAATCCGAACGCTCGTGTCGTTCTTCCAGGCGATTTCGAGCCAGCCGCAACCCTACATTCCACAAAAGATCGAGCCCATCACCACCGCCGAAAAGGAAATGGCGCGTGACCTTTTCACAAGCTCTGCCGCGCCCTGCTTAAAGTGCCACGCGACAGGCGACGCCGGACACGACAAAAATGCAATCGCTCCCAATTTCCTTTTTGCCAAGGAAAGATTGCAGCCTGGGTGGACTGAACGCTGGATCACCAACCCTGCGTTGATCGCTCCGGGAACGGCCATGCCTTCCGGCTTGTTCAAACGCGATGGCGATCACTGGGTTTTCTCCGGACCGCTGCCTGCAAGCTTTAAAGGCTATACGGGCGATCAGGCGGATTTGCTGGTGCGGTATATGTTCCAGCTGACTCCTGAAGAGCAGCGCGCACTGATGGGACGCACGCCTTCGGGCGGCGGCTCGGGCGGTGCAGGGAAGTAAATTGAATTGGATGCGTGGCGTGCGTAGGGGCACGACACGTCGTGCCCCTACGCGTGACTCTTAGATCGAGATATTATGTTATTTATAGATTACACAGGAGGAACCGTTTCGTGAAGAAAACCAAATTGGGCATGTACTCCCTTGCTGTCGGTGTTTTCGCTATGGCGATCACCGGCTGCGGCGGGAAGAAAGATGAAACATCGGAAAGTGCCGCGCCCGCCGCCAGCGCACCGGCCGGAAAATCGGTTGATGCGGCAACGGCTGGAGAAGTTACTGGATCCGTAAAGCTGGATGGTGCTGCGCCGAAAATGAAAGCCATTAATATGGCCGCGGAACCGTCCTGCTCCAAGGCACGCACGACCCCTGCTGTTAGCGAAGAGGTTGTTACGGGTGACGGCGGGTCATTGGCGAACGTAGTCGTCTACGTAAAATCCGGCCTCGACGGTTACTCGTTTCCTGCGCCAACCGCGCCGGCAAAAATCGAGCAGCAGGGCTGCCAGTATCACCCGCACGTTGTGGCCATGCAGGTGGGACAGAATCTCGATGTGACCAACGCCGACCAGACAACACACAACATTCACCCCATCCCGAAGGACAACCGAGAGTGGAATGAATCTCAGCCGCCCGGCGCTGCGCCAATCGAGAAATCTTTCACCCGCGAAGAAATCGCCATCCCCGTGAAGTGCAATGTGCACCCGTGGATGAAGGCTTACATGGCCGTTTTGCCGAACCCTTATTTCCAGGTTACGGACAAAGACGGCAAGTTTGACCTAAAGAATCTTCCACCAGGAACGTATACCGTGGTCGCATGGCACGAACTTTACGGGCCGAGCGAGCAGACCATCACGATCGGTCCGAAAGAATCAAAGGCCGTGACGTTTACGTTCAAGGCTGCGGCTGCCGGGGACTAGGGAATAATCCTCTTCGCGAGTTTTGTGTTTGATGAGGTTGAGCTTTCAAAGGCTCAACACAGAGGACACAGAGAAAAGCGGAGAGCCACAGAAAACGGCTTCAGGAAATCAGGGGCGCCGGGGAGAACGAAGATTGCACCGTAAAATCTTCGCCCCGGCGTTCGAAATTATAGGTTGCGGGCGTTATAATTAAACGCGAGGGATTTTTTGTAAAGAATCGCGGAGCCCCGCTCTCATCATGAATACTCTCTACAATCAAGCTTTGCACCGCTATGCGGTCCTTACAGCGTGCTGCACATTTCTCCTTTTAATCGCTGGCGCTCTGGTTACTTCGAACGATGCGGGGCTTTCCATACCCGACTGGCCACTCGCCTATGGTTCTTTAACTCCGCCAATGGTGGGGGGAATCCGGTATGAATTTACGCACCGCGTGATTGCCACATGTATTGGAATTCTGACCATCGGACTGGCAACCTGGCTGTGGAAGGCTGAGAAGCGCCAATGGATGCGCTGGCTGGGCTTGGCGGCCCTTGGCGGGGTCATTGCGCAGGGAATCCTGGGTGGCGCGACCGTCCTTACGTTTCAATTGCCAGCGGTGTCCGCAGCGCACGCGACACTGGCGCAGCTTTTCTTCTCCACAGTGGTGTCCATCGCAGTTTTTACCAGCTTGTGGTGGAGCCGCGATCAGATTGAGGCGGATGATCCGGGTTCGCCGCGCGTTCGAACGCTGATCGTTTGGACTCTTGCGGCTGTTTTCCTTCAACTTGTTTTGGGAGCTGCCTTTCGTCACAAAGGCTTTGGGATTATTCCGCACCTTGTTGGCGCGGTGATTGTTACAATCTTGATCTTTATGACGGCAGGCGCTCTGAAGAGAACGATTTTCGGGCGTTCCTGCGTTGCGGAAAAGCGCACGGTACTTGCACATACTGATTGGCGTGCAGCTCTTGCTGGGCGTGGGTGCGTATTGGTCGCGTCTGTATGCATCTCATTTTCCGCAGCCAATTGCGGTTATGGTGGCGTTCACAGTGGTGCATACTGTCACTGGGGCTTTGGTTCTGGCCGTGACACTCGTGACAGCATTAATCAGCTATCGTATGATCAGAACTGGCAATCTTGCGGCGGAATCCGCTCGGACTTCGCATCAGGTTGCCCACTAGGGCCATTTTATAGATCTTGAGAGATTATTCGCAGATGAGAGAAACGACTGAAGCAACGACAGCGCCGGAGGCAAGTCGCCCCGCGCTCTACTTGGCTCTTACCAAGCCTGATGTTTCCTTCCTGGTTGTGATGACCACCGTCGCCGGTTATGCACTTGGAACACACGGTCCGCTGGATTGGCTGCGAATGGCCCATACCGTTTTCGGGACCACTTTGATTGCCGCCGGCACCTCGGCCATGAATCATTACATTGAACGCGATTCGGATGCCTTGATGCGCCGCACCGCGTCGCGGCCCTTGCCCTCGGGACAACTGAATCCGCGCGAGGCATTCTGGTTTGCGCTATCGCTGATTGGATTTGGCACGCTTTATCTCGCGCTGGCGACAAATGTTCTGGCCACAATGCTGGGCGTGGCAACGTCCGTGATGTATCTTGGCGCGTATACGCCGCTGAAAAAGCGCACGATGCTGGCAACATTTATCGGCTCGTTTCCCGGCGCGGTGCCGCCGCTGATCGGCTGGGCGGCCGCGCGCGGTACGCTGAATCTGGAGGCCTGGTTTTTATTCGCCATGCTTTTCCTGTGGCAATTTCCGCATTTTGACGCGATTGCCTGGGTGTACCGCGAGGATTACAAGCGCGCCGGAATCAAAATGATTCCCGTGGCGGACCCGGACGGCAAGCGTACGTTTCGCGAAATCCTGCTGACGGCGGCGTTGCTCGTGCCCGTAAGCCTGCTCCCTGCGGTGACCGGGCTGGCTGGCGCGCATTACTTTTTCGGAGCTTTGGTTTTGGGCCTGATGCTGGTGGAAGTTTGTTTGTGGGCTGCTGCTTCTAAAACGAATAGCCGGGCGAAGTGGCTGATGCATGCGACCGTGCTTCATTTGCCGTTGCTCTTGGGGCTCCTGATTTACGACAAGTTTACACATTAAATTCCATCGCGCACCCAGCGCCAGCGAGGGTCTATGAACGGACGTGAAAACGAAGCAGAACTGGCAATCATGTCACTGGTGATCATCGTGCTTTCAGCTTTGGGAATTGCCGCCGGATTTTCAAGGGGACTGTTCGGTGGGATCGATGGACTATTGGCGCTGGGCATCTCGCTGATGATGATTTTGATTTTCAGCATATTGCTTCTGGTTCAGGCCAGGCAGCAGGGATGGATTGGCAAAGGCCATGGCGGCGAAAACACGCCGCAGGCCGCGGCCAAGTAAGAAAGAATCGCAAGGCAGCGTAGACTTCAGCTTGTGGCATCGGATTTTTTCTGGCGAAAAACAAATACACAGGCTGAAATTATTTTGAATGCACGAGGAAAGGGTTCCGCACGTTGATCTCGCCACCTGCATTGAACGCAACACTCAACGGCGCGAGCGCCATCCTCGTCACGTTGGGATATGTGATGATCCGCGCAAAACGCATCGTCGCGCATAAAGCTTGCATGATCGGTGCGACGATCACCTCAGCCATTTTTCTGGTTTCCTACGTGATGTACCACTACCACTTGTATGTTACAGGGCAAGGGCCCGTGCATTTTCCGGGCACAGGCGCGCCGCGTCACGCCTACCTGACGATGCTTACAACGCACACCATACTTGCGATCATCATAGTTCCACTGGTGATCATGTCGCTCGTGCGCGCGTTGCGTTCCAATTTTCCAGCGCATAAGCGAATCGCACGATGGACACTGCCGCTTTGGGCATATGTCTCCGTGACCGGCGTGCTGATTTATGTTGTGCTGTACCAGGTTTATTTGCCGCCCCATCCGTAGCGAATGTTTCGCGCGGTGTGTGAAATGTGCGGCGAATCGAGTTCCAGTAGTCAGCTTTGAGTGTTGCAATTTGTTTTTAGGGGCGCAGCCTTCAGCCTGCGGGTTTTGATCCGCGCACGCGCGAATCTCTGCACGTAGAATGCCTCGCCTATAAAATCACTGTCGCTAAACTCAAAAATTGAGTATGAAAGTACGTGCAAACAGCTCTATAGATAGGTGAACTTGCTATGACCAGCATCGCAAATTCCGCTGAAGCGTCCTCCGCGCCATCCAAGCCCGGAATGGCCAAGAAGTGGCTGATCGCCATTCTCGTGCTGACATTTGCTTTTGTCTTGATGCCATTTTTGCTGTGGTACATGACGACGTTTACGCGTCCTCTGAACGACGCCGACCTCGCTTCCTATTTTTCCGACGTTCTGCACCCGCGCCGCTCGCAGCACGCGCTCTCTCAGATTGCTGACAGGATCACCAGCCCCAATCCAGGTATCCGCGAATCCGCTAAAATCTGGTATCCCGAAGTGGTTCGATTTTCAGAGCGGGGAAGCGATGAGTTGCGCGTAACGGCCGCATGGGTTATGGGGCAGGATAATCAGTCTCCGCAATTTCACGCTGCGCTCTTGAAGCAATTGGCGGACTCGAATCCCATGGTGCAGCGCAACGCGGCGCTTTCCCTTGTGCGCTTCGCCGATCCCACTGGCCACGCGCTGATTGCGGGCATGCTCGAACCCTACACAGTGGCTGCGCCACAAGCCGGCACGCTTACGATCCGCATGAAGCCCGGCGACGCAATTAATCCAGGTACGTTGCTCGCGCACATTGCCTCAGGAACCGCGAACAAGGAAATCCGGTCCGAAGTCCCAGGCACAATCCACCAATGGATTTCCTCGGATAACAGCTCAGTTCAAGCCGGCGAGCCCATGCTGCTGGTCGATCCCAGCCCGGAAATGGTTTGGGAGTCGTTGCGCGCGCTCTACCTGGTTGGACAGATGGAAGACCTGCCCGCCGTGAATCTCTACGCGACCGCAGCCAATGGAATGCCACCGCAGATACAGCAGCAAGCCGCGCTTACCGCGAAGGAAATTGCCGCGCGGGGGAAAAAGCAGTGACTGGTGAGTGGCTTGCCCTGAGTTCCTGTGACTGGTGACTGGTGACTGGTGCACTGGTGACTGGTGACTGGTGACTGGTGACTGGTGACTGGTGACTGGTGACTGGTGACTGGTGACTGGTGACTGGTGACTGCTGGTGACTGGTGACTGGTGACTGGTGACTGGTGACTGGTGATGAGTTTTTGGCCTGAAAATATTGCAAAATGCAACGTTATTTCTGTCTTCGTGATTCTAGAATTTCAGGATTGAGACTTCAAAGCTGGAAGACAAAATTTCAAATCTGCAATTTCAAATTTGAAATTTAAAAGATGTAAAGTAACCGTCAAGTCTCATGAGAAGAAGGCAACGCGCTCCGGCGCATCACTAGTCACCCTTCGCGTGAACTCAGGGCAAGCCACTCACCAGATCACGAATCACACTCCTTAAAACGGTAACGCCCCATTCGCGCCCTCAAATTCCGCGAGCGGCACCATGTCAATCGCGTCCCACGGGCAGCCTTCGAGGAATGCGCCGTCAGGGCCTTTGCTGGTGCATAGTTTGCAGCCGATGCACAGCAGGGGATCGACAATGATTCGGCCAAACGGGGCATGATCTTCATCCGGCGCCCAGTACATGCAGTCCGCGACGGGGCAGTATTCGACGCAAGCGGGCGAGCCTGAGCAGCCCGTGCAGCATTCATTGATGACTGCAAGAATGTGCGGTTTGCGCTTTCGCTGCGTCGTTGTGCCCGTGGATATGGGCGCACATTTGACCACAGTTCCCGCCTGAAATTCTTCGATACTAGGGGCCGAATAGGACACTTCGAACCTCCAAAAATGTAGGTTACTTGCGCACATTCTTACTGAGCCGGAACGACTTGTCAATCTGCTTGATTCGGTGAAGTTTTCTTCCTTGGCCGCCTGCATAGATTTGAATTGAGGTGCCAAAAAAGTCGCCCGCCCTGAAAACCGGGCGGCCTCTACGAAACCAACTGCGAAATGCATTGGTCTTCGTAGAGGCCTCTCTGTCCCGTGCATTTTGGGACGGAGAGGCGACTTGGCCCGCCAATTAAAGTCTGGCCCCGGGGGCACGGTTTCGACATTGGACCAAATGAGGTAAGCTAATCATCTTTTGCATGACACATCCAATACGGAAATTTCCGGCACGGTGAATCATCCTGTTGTGCAAGCAGGTGCGTCTGTCAACAAACCATCCCAGGTTTTATTTGCCAGTTTGATTGGGACGACCATCGAGTTTTTTGATTTCTACATTTTCGCGACAGCCGCGGTTCTCGTTTTCCCGAAATTATTTTTCCCTTCGACCGATCCGGCTTCCGCCACGCTGGCTTCGCTCGCAACATTTGCGATCGCGTTTTTTGCGCGGCCTGTTGGTTCCGCGCTTTTCGGGCATTTCGGGGATCGCATTGGCCGCAAGGCAACGCTGGTGGCGGCGTTGCTCACCATGGGAATTTCGACGGTGGCGATTGGTGCGCTGCCTACTTACAGGACAATCGGCGTAGCCGCTCCAGCGTTACTCGCCTTCTTTCGCTTCGGGCAGGGGCTGGGGCTGGGCGGCGAATGGGGCGGCGCTGTGCTGCTTGCGATTGAAAATGCACCGCCAGGAAAGCGCGCGTGGTACGGCATGTTTCCTCAACTCGGCGCGCCAACCGGCTTTCTTTTTTCCGGGGGCATTTTTCTGCTGCTTTCGAGGCTGCTCACGGACCAGCAATTTTTCAACTTTGGCTGGCGCATACCTTTCCTCGCCAGCGCGGTCCTTGTGCTCGTCGGCCTTTACGTGCGCCTGACGATTACCGAGACGCCCGTTTTTCAAGATGCACTTAACCGAAAAGAGCGCGTAAAAGTTCCGATGCTGACGGTATTCAAGGATCATGGCAAAACTCTTTTCCTCGGAACACTTACCGCGATCACGACGTTCGTTCTTTTCTATCTGATGACGGTTTTTGCGTTGTCGTGGGGAACTACCGCGCTTGGTTATAGCCGCCAGAAATTTCTGGTGATGCAATTATTCGCCGTCGTATTTTTTGCGATTTTCATTCCCATTGGTGCCGTGCTCGCCGAACGAGGGCGCCGCAGCACCCTTCTATGGGTGACGGCGGCCATTGGCGCATTTGGCCTGGTCCTGGCGCCGATGTTCCTCGCCGGGACCACGGGAGCAGTCATCATGATGACCATCGGCCTCTCGTTAATGGGCCTGACGTACGGTCCGCTCGGCACAGTGCTGTCCGAACTTTTTCCGACTTCGGTGCGCTACACCGGAAGTTCCTTGACATTTACTTTCGCTGGAATTTTCGGCGCCTCGCTCGCGCCCTATATCGCCACGTGGCTTGCCAAGAGTTATGGCCTGCAGTGGGTCGGATATTATTTAACGGGCGCGGCGGCGCTAACGTTTATAGGCCTGCTTGCCGCGCGCGAGACGAAAGACGAAGCGTTGTGATTTGTTTGCCCTGAGTTCATGCATTCACGCTGCTCAGGCCGCGATTGTTTTGCTTTCACGAATCACGATTCATCCTTTGCATGAATTCAAGACAAGCGAATCACCTTTCACGAGCCCTCAATTTGCATCGCATCCGACCCAGGAGTAAGCTAAATACTTAGATGGACGTTGTAACGCTCCCCCCAAGCGCAACTTCGTCCATAAAAAAGAAGGTGGTAACCTGTAATGAATTCTCAAGTCAAAATCGCTTTTCCGGCCGCTGTACTTAGTCTTGTTTTGTTCGCACCTATAGCGCATGCGCAACGAGGAGGCATGCGCGGGTCCGCAGGAGGGTTTCGCGGCGGGTCTGCGGGTGGATTTCGCGGCGGAGCTGTGAGGGGGGATCGCGGCGGGGAATTCAATCGGGAGGGCAGGCGCCGCTTTTTTGACGATGGCTTTGGGTTTCCTTTTGCGCCGTTTTATTATCCTGACTACTTTTACCCTGACTACGATTACTACGATAGCGATTTGGATTATAGAGCCCATGCGCAGTTAGACCCTCCGAATCAAACTCGACCGGAAGTGGTATACCAGCCTCCAGCGCCCCCGCCAGCTCCGGGCGATCCACTTATCCTGGAAAATCATGATGGGCGATGGGTGAGAATCCCCACGGGCGGCGAATTGGTGAATGCTGCTATCCCGCCAAGCGCTGCTGCTGATCCGAGTCCAGCTCCAAAGGCACATGGGACTGCAGCAAAAACGACGGAAACGGAACCGCCTAGTCAGCCACCTAGTCCGCCATTGCCGCCTGCGGTCCTTGTCTTCCGCGATGGCCACACCGAGGAAGTTCAGAAATATATGATCCAGGGGGCGAACCTGTACGTCAGCTCGGCCTATTCAGCGACGGGTACGTGGACCCAAAAAATTCCTCTGGCCGACCTGGACATCCCCGCAAGCCTCAAAATCAACAAAGACCGCGGCACAAAATTCAATCTGCCCAGCGGGCCGAACGAAGTGGTTGTCCGGTTTTAATTTTCAATAAACCGCGCGCCAGTCCAATACGTCTTTCCATTCCGAAGAAGATATGAAATGCGATAGGCTATGCCTACGCAGGCATTCGGTTGATCCCGACTCTTTCGGAATATGAGGGCGACGTATGAAGCCAAACAAGCCAAGTCAGCCAAATCAAAATAAATTTTCTCGCAGAGATTTTGTCAGGACGGCTGCCGCCGCAGGCCTTGGTGCGACGGCATTGACTGGAATGGAATCCACTTCGGCGGAGGCCGCGCAGGGCGTCTCACAAGTCCCAAAACACTGGGATCGCGAGGCCGACGTCGTCATCATCGGGGCCGGAGCGACTGGCCTGCCTGCCGCAATTGAAGCGATGGAAAACGGCGCGTCAGTCATCATTGTCGATGCGAACACGGACGTTGGCGGGCATGCGATCGTCAGCGGAGGGAATATCGCGCTCGGCGGAGGAAGCGCGCGCCAGCAAAAATCTGGCGTGAAAGATTCTCCCGATTTGCTCTTCTCGGATTTAACGGATTGGTCGGTCGTTGAGCCAAACGGATTTCCTGATTACCGCTACAACGACAAAGAGATTATCCGCGCCTTCGCCGACAACAGCGGAGCCACATGCGATTGGCTCGTGGCACACGGCGTCATTTTCGTGGATAAGACGCCGGACAACGCAGGCGCGCACGCCACTGGAAATTCCGCGCCTCGTGAAAACCACGCCGCTCCCATGCAGTGGCCGCAAATGCAGACAGGAGTTCCGCTCGCTCCGGATAAACAGGCGACCACCTCGGCGGGCATAGGATTTGTGAGGCCCATGGAGGCCGCTGCCAGAAAGCTGGGAGCCCAAATTCTGTTGCAGCACCGCATGACGAGCATTGTGCGAGAAAAACAGAATTCCGGGCGCGTTCTGGGAATCACGGCGACAACCAACGGCAAGACTTTAAACATTCGCGCGAAAAAAGCGGTCATCATTGGCACGGGCGGCCACAGCAGCAATGTGAACTTCCGCCGGATTTTCGATCCGCGGCTCACGGATGAGTATCAGACCATGGGCGAGGCCTACTGAACACGAGACGCAAGCGGAGAACTTGCGGGCATGGCTATCGGCGCGTCGCTCTGGGGCGCGTATAACCAGACGGGCGAATTTGGGGAAGCTCTTTCAAAGGCGGGAAGAATTGGCAGCCGGGAAGGTTATGTGAATCTGGGATGGATGCCTGCAAGCCCCGTATTTTCGCGCGCCGGAGCGACGGGCCTGCGAGTTGCCGACTGGCAGAATGTGATTCTCGTGAACCAGGCAGGCCTGCGATTCTTTGACGAAACCAAAGGGCAATATCCCACGGCCAACAATTACGGCGCGATCAAGCCTTATGTGGCTGGAAGTTATTTGAACGCGGCCAATATCAAATATGATCCGGCAAATTTTCTCAACGCGGCTCTCGCCGGCACGGGAGAGGCTACCAACGGCGGCGGCCCCATTTGGGCAATTTTTGACGCCGATGCCGCCAAGCGCGAAGGATGGAACACAACTCCTCCCGATGTGGATACCGGAAATGGATTTTTCTTTTCAGGGAACTCGATCGAGGAATTGGCGCAGAACATCGTCAACAAATACCAGCGCAAGTCCATGCCGCCTGCCGCTTTGCAAGACACTGTTACCAAATATAATTCCTACGTGAATGCTGGAAACGATCCTGATTTCGGCAAGCCTGCGCCGAAATATAAAATTCAAGCGCCGCCGTTCCATGCCGCATGGTCCACGCCAGTGGTTCATGATTCTCGCGCGGGGCTGCGCATTAACGGCAAGTGCGAAGTGATCGACCTCAACGGCAACGCAATTCCGGGGCTGTATTGCGGTGGTGAATCAGCTGGAGGATTCAGCATTCATGGGATTGCACGATGCTGCGTGCAGGGACGCATCGCCGGGCGCGAAGCCGCGAAACTCGCCCCGTATGTTTCGACGAAGGGCTAAATGTCAAAATCTCGCAGGCAATTTCTGACAAATGCGACGCTCGCGTTGCTGGGGACGGCTGCGGGTTGCCAAAGCGGTTCCCAGAAGAAAGCGGAAGCTCCGGCAGGAGCGCCACCGGCGTTCGGTACCTCTCCGCCAGTGGGGCCTGAGGTTTCGCCCGCAACATTTGCGGAAGCCGAAAAACTTTTTCAAATCACATTTACGAGCGCGGAACGCGAGGAGGCAGCGCGCAGCTGGCGCGCGAACATCGCGGCAGTCTATGAGCGCCGCACGGGGCCGCGCAAAGTTGCGCTCAGTCCCGCCACGCCGCCGTATTCCAATTGGAATCCTGTGCTGCCCGGCCAAAAAAGTGGTCCCGAGCATGATCGATTTGTTTTTAAGCTGGCTGATCCCGGTCCATTACCGGCAAAGGATGAGGAAATCGCATTCGCGCCAGTCACAAAGCTTTCGAGGTGGATCGAACAACGGAAACTTTCCTCCGAACGGCTGACGAATATCTATCTTGAGCGGATAAAACGATTTGACCCAAAACTTCGCTGCGTAATCACCCTGACTAGCGACGTGGCACTCACGCAAGCCAAAAAAGCAGACGCGGAAATTGCAGCAGGGAAGTATCGTGGTCCGCTCCATGGAATTCCCTACGGCGTGAAAGACTTGCTCGATACGGCCGGTATTCCGACCACGTACGGTGCAGAACCGTTTCGCAATCGCATTCCTTCCGCAAATGCTGCCGTCGTAAGTCGTCTGCAGGAAGCTGGCGGTGTACTCCTCGCAAAGTTGAGCATGGGCGCGCTGGCCCTGAACGATATTTGGTTTGGCGGACAGACCATGAATCCATGGCTGCTCGAAGAAGGCTCCTCGGGATCGAGCGCGGGCCCGGGAGCGGCGACTGCAGCGGGGCTCGTAGGCTTCGCGATTGGCAGCGAGACAGATGGCAGCATCGTCAGTCCATCCATGCGTTGCGGCATTACGGGCCTGCGTCCCACGTACGGGCGCGTGGCACGCACCGGAGCGATGACTTTGTGTTGGTCGCTCGATAAACTTGGCCCTATGACTCGAAGCGTTGGCGACGCGATGCTCGTGTTGCGTGCCATCACGGGGACGGACCCGGGAGATTTGTCGAGCGTGCCAAGCAAGCTGGATTTTGATTCCACGGAAAACGTTCACGGGTTGCGCGTAGGATATTTCCCCGCCTGGATGAAGGAAAATCCTGCAACCGATGTGGACCGCAGCGCGCTCGACGCAGTCTCGAAGGTTGGCATGGTTCCAGTAGAAGTTTCGATTCCGGACTGGCCTTACGATTCGCTGGATGTAATTTTATTTGCGGAAGCAGCCGCTGCATTTGAAGACCTGACGCTGAATCACGGAGTCGACCAGCTCAAGATGCAAGTCCCAGACGCGTGGCCAAATATTTTTCGCCAATCACGATTTCTTTCCGCCGTGGATTTTGTGCAGACCGATCGTTTTCGGCGCAGCGTAGCGATGGAAATGGCGCGAGTGTTCTCAGGCGTCGACTTGCTTCTGGTGCCCTCGCTGCGCGATGAAATGCTCACCATTACGAATTTTACAGGGCATCCATCGCTCACACTGCGAGCGGGCTTCGTAAACGTGGCAACGGCGCGAAGCGACTGGGCGCCTGACCCGGCTAAGCCGCTCCCTACTTTTTCTCCGCCGCGCCGTGTTCCGCACGGCGTCACGTTAATCGGCCGTCTTTTCGATGAGGGGACTCTGGGCCGCGCAGGTCTGGCGCTGGAGCAAATTTTTCAGGTAGCGGGAGAACAGCCGCCAGGTTTTTAAACCAATGAACTCATGCCAAGCAAATCACGATTCACGAATTTCGCGAATCACTGCCTGCGTAAATTCCTGCGTAGTGGCCGTTCCTCCAACATCGCGCGTGGTATTTTTTCCTTCCCGATATACTTTGTCCAGTGCGCTTGAAATGCGCCGGGAAGCTTCCGTTTCGTTCAGATAATTGAGCATCATCGCCGCAGACATGACAATCGCAGTAGGATTGGCAATTCCTTTGCCAACAATGTCAGGCGCCGTCCCGTGCACAGCTTCAAACAACGCAGAAACATCCCCGATATTTCCGCTAGGCACGACGCCGAGGCCTCCGACAAGTCCCGCTCCCAGATCGCTGACCACATCTCCATACAAATTAGGCAAAAGCAGCATGTCAAACTGCCCAGGGTTCATCACCAATTGCATGCACGCATTGTCCACAATCAATTCGTGATACTCGATGTCTGGAAATTTTTCCGCCACTGTTCGGATGGAGCTCAGAAAAAGGCCATCCGAAAGTTTCATAATGTTGGCTTTGTGGATCGCATGAATTTTCTTGCGTCCATTCTTGCGCGCATATTCAAACGCGAATTTTGCAATGCGCGTGGAGGCATACTCCGTAATAATCTTCAAGCTCTCGACGACGCCCGGCACCACCGTATGTTCGAGCCCCGCATATAAATCTTCCGTATTTTCCCGCACGATCACCATGTCCACGCCCGACCAGCGCGAGGAGACCCCAGCCACATTTCGCACCGGGCGCAAATTTGCGTAGAGATCGAGTTCCTTACGAAGAGCAACGTTGATGCTTGGAGGTCCCTGCGCAACGGCTGTCGCCATCGGCCCCTTCAATGCCACGTGTGTTCGGCGCACGGATTCCACGGCCTGCTCGCGCGGAAATTCTCCCACTCGCTTGCCGTCTTTCAAGGGAGCCGCAAACACTTCCCATTCCACTGATACGCCGGCGGCTTCGACTATCTGTGTGGCCGCATTCGCAACTTCAGGTCCAATCCCGTCGCCGGGCAGAAGAGTAATTTTATGAGTCATAGGTCCACCAATCTTACGGGATAGCACCGCATTTGTCGAAAATCGCCCCAGCTCGCTGTAACAAAGTTGCCAATCGGATTTGTGGCGCCGGCGTCCCGCCGGCGGCTTTTCGTATCGTTAGCGCAACGCAAACCCGCCAGCGAGAGGCCGGGGCCACAAAAAGCACGCGCCATACCTCTTTGGCCCAAGCAAGCAGCATTTTAAGCACATCGCCCCGAAACTTTTATGCGTTAAGCACATCAAATGTTTATAGTTACTTGCGCGCGTAAGCGTACAAGCGACGCTGAGTTCTTGCAACATGTGCTATAATTAAGGCGTTACAAATATTGCCGAATCCGGCAGGGAGTGAAGGTACTTAAATGATTCAAGTTACTCCAGTGGCCACAACCAAAGTAAAAGAGATTATGGGCCAGCAGAACCCAGCGCCCGTTGCGCTTCGCGTGGCTGTCGTGGGCGGAGGTTGTTCGGGATTTAGCTATCACATGGCTTTTGAAAATGGCGAAAATCCCACCGACAACGTTTACGAATTCGATGGACTGAAAGTTCTTGTCGACCAGATGAGCGAAATGTATCTGGAAGGCGTTTCCATCGACTACATCGAGACGCTCGAAGGCGCCGGCTTCAAGTTCAACAACCCGAACGTGAAGAGCACCTGCGGCTGTGGCAGCTCGTTCAGCGTTTAAGAACGCCGTACAGATCTTCACTACCAGTGCATTTCCTTATGGGCCTTTGCGAATACTCGCATTGGCCCATTTTCTTTTACCGTTCAAGTCTTCACGGTGTTTTTGTGATCTCGTTGCAATGCTTTACCGTGCCCCGTATTCTATAGTGCGCCCATGAAAATAGCCCTTGCCCAGCTCAATCCGACCGTCGGCGATTTCGCCGGAAACTCCGCCAAAATTTTGGAATATTCTCGACGCGCTCTGCAACAAGGCGCCGATTTAGCGGTCTTCTCCGAGCTTTGTCTGTGCGGCTATCTGCCGATGGACTTGATCGAGCGGCCCCATTTTATCGATCGAAACGAAAGGGAATTGGCTCGTCTCGCGAAGTTGTTACCGCTTCCCGCCATTGTCGGTTACGCGGCGCACGCGAACGGCGCGACAGGGAAATCCGCCGCCAATGCGGCTGCCCTCCTGGCCAACGGAAAAATCGAATTCGTTCAGCACAAAATGCTGCTGCCTACGTATGATGTTTTTGACGAATCCAGATATTTTCAGCCTGCTGCGGCGCAAAATGTTTTCTGCTTTGGCGGCCAGAACCTGGGCATCACCATCTGCGAAGATATCTGGAATGACAAAACATTCTGGGCCAAACCTCTCTATGAACGCGATCCCGTTTCCGAACTCGCCGCGCAACAGGCCAGCCTGATTATCAATATTTCCGGTTCGCCTTATACGATTGGCAAGCGAGCTTTACGATCGGATATGTTGCGCGCGCTCGCTAAATCGCACAACTTGCCCGTAGTTTATGTGAATCAGGTCGGCGGAAACGACAGCCTGGTGTTCGACGGCGGCAGCGTCGTCGTCTTGCCCGACGGCCGTATCGCCGCACAGGCGAAATCATTCGAGGAAGATTTGGTCCTCTTTGACACGGCAACTTCTGCAGGCGAAGTTCACGCACAGCCTACCGACGATTTTGAACATGTCCTTCAGGCATTAATCTGCGGAACGCGCGATTACGTCCAAAAATCGGGTTTTCGTGCAGTGGTCGTCGGTCTCAGCGGTGGAATCGATTCGTCTGTCGTCGCGGCCATAGCCGTGGCCGCTCTGGGCGCTGAGAATGTCCAGGGCGTGTCCATGCCCGGCCCTTATTCGTCCGAAGGAAGCCGCAGGGATGCGCGCCAATTGGCGGACAATCTCGGTATTAAGTTTTTGACCATTCCCATCACCGATGTTTTTCAAGCGTATAAAGCCACATTGGCAGATGCCTTCCAGGGCCGTGCGGAAGATGTCACTGAAGAAAATCTTCAGGCGCGAGTCCGCGGAAATCTTTTGATGGCGCTCTCAAATAAGTTTGGATCCATGGTCATTAGCACGGGAAATAAATCTGAAATGGCGGTCGGCTATTGCACTCTGTACGGAGACATGGCCGGTGGTCTGGCTATGCTTTCAGACGTCCCCAAAACAATGGTCTACGCCTTGGTCGATTACATAAATCGCGAAAGGGAACTGATCCCCCGATCTTCTGTGGAGAAGCCGCCCTCTGCAGAGCTCCGCCCAAATCAAACGGATCAGGATTCCCTGCCGCCGTATGAAATTCTTGATCGGATTTTGAAAGCTTATATTGAAGAATTGAAATGTCCCGAAGAAATTGCCGCGGAATTCAATATCGATATAGGCTTAGTGCGTTCCATTGCAGCCAAGTTCGACCGAAATGAATACAAACGAAGGCAGGCCCCGCCTGGCCTTAAAATTACTTCAAGGGCATTTGGACTGGGCCGCCCGTTTCCAATTGTTCAAAAGTTCATTCCTTAAGAGGAGTGTCACCCATGTTCAGAAATAGTTTGAGGACCTTTGCTCTACTCGCTCTCCTAGCGCTTACAGCATTCCAGAACTCCTCAGTGGCTCAATCAAATCCCCCAAAAGAAAAATCAGAAGCCCCAAATGCGGTCGGTTCGACCGCAGCCAAGCCCGGAACTGTTGAATCACGCATCGAGCAGTACCTGAGGAATCTATACTCTTGGGGACCCACCTATGATGTCAAAGTCGGTCCGTCCAAACCTTCACCTATCTCGGACCTGCTCGAAGTGCCCGTCACAGTCTCCATGGGAGGTCAATCTGATACCGCAGTCGTTTATGCTGCAAAAACAGGAAATTTCCTGCTAAGAGGCGACCTGACAGACATGTCCGTCGATCCCTTCGCCGACACTCGCTCCAAACTCCATGTAGGCAAATCCCCCGCCATTGGTCCGGCAAATGCCAAAATCACTCTCTACGAATTTGCCGACTTTGAATGCCCCTCATGCCGCCAACTCGACTTGGTCCTGAGGAAATTCCTGCCTGAACACCCCGAAATTCGCCTGGTCTTCAAACACTATCCCCTAACCACCATCCACCCCTGGGCCATGACCGCCGCAATCGCCAGCCAATGCGCATATCATCAAAATCCCGACAAATTCTGGAAAATGCACGACGCCATCTTCGACGCCCAGGACGTAATCAGCCCCTCCAACGTTTGGGATAAAATGAAAGACTTGGCAAATCAGGAAGGTTTAGACTCACAATCATTCAACACATGCATGTCAAACCCCGAAACAGAAAATGAAATAAAAGCAACCATGGACGAAGGTCACGCCCTAACAATCACAGCCACCCCCACAACTTTCGTAAACGCTCGCCGAGTAGTAGGCCCCGACCAACCAACCCTAGAACAAGCCTCTGCATTCGAAGCCAGTCACATGTAAACATAATATAGCTTATCGGACGCTGCGTGTCAAGTATATTTTGCGAGGTCCTTGATTGGGATGAAGCTGTGAAAAAAAATCTGAAGGTCCGAGGGGGTGAGGGGCACCTCGAAGAAATCGTCGATTGGATTCCCCTTTTCTCTGCGAAGGCCCGGTGACGGTCTGCTAGCTTTTTATTGTTTCAGCTGGCAGACGGAGCCGCTCGCAACTTGTTTAAGCGAATCCGATGTTGCAGATTATGGATGACGCAGGCCCAGAGCAGGTCGATTTGAACTTTCTCCAGATCTCGCACATGAAACTGTCTGGGCCCCGGCTTGCTTTTGATTCACTCGTGGCAAAACTCCAGGACTTTTGCGCGGCGGCGGTATTGTCTTTGAGCTTTTTCGGTGGGCATCTTTTCCCGGAACACAATGACCGTTGGGTTTCTTCCAAACGAGTTGCCGAACGACTACGCTTCTGATTCTTCGGACAACACTCTGGTTTGCGAAGGCCACTCTCACATTCTTTCCTCTTCGCCTCATAGCGATAGGAAATCACTCCTTGCGCAACCCGTACCGCCCTTCGTTGGGCAGAAATTTATCTTCCGGACACAGATACCGATCCTGCTCGCCATCATAGAAAAACGTGCGCGACGGGAGTCGTTGCAGGGGCCGTTGTCCCGCTAGGCATTTCCTCCCGTCGCATGCTTCCCAGAAAATCAATCCCTCGTTCCGCCATTTTCTCGATATTGTCTCGAGTGCGGTAACCGCCATCGGCCACTATTATTGCGGCGTTTGAGGCAACTGGTTTTCCATGCGCTCCACTGGCGGGAACAACTGCACGCTGTCGTTGGCTTGCTGCGTCAGCGCCGCGCCACTTCCCGCGCCGAGCCGATCTCTTCGCTGTACGCATGCACCCACAAGCTGATCAGCAGTTGCGAATCGAATGCCGGACGCCCGCCTTCTTCCACACGGCTCCCAAGGTTTTCGTAGAAGTTGGTTCAAACCTAATCGACCCACCAGCGTCCAGATCGCTTGCGCACGATGGTCTCCCGAAATGAAGTCCCCCAAATCCGCCATCCGCCAACTCGTCTGCTGGCGGTTTACAAACCTGATCAGTGCGGTCTTTTTGGTTGAATTTTCTACACTCATGCCGCGAGAGAACGGCACGGCTACTATTTTTCAAAAGGTTTTTTCACAGTTCCTTCCTGAAGGCTAGGGGGAAGATTTGAAGCGCAAGAGTTATTGGCAGTCATAGGCGAATAAAGATTTGTGTAACTTTGAAGGCTACTACTTCTATGCGATTGGAGATTCTGAAGGCCAGCATTTTTTGTACATCGAATTGAGGGGGAACTTGCCGGGACAGAGTTGTTAATTGGCGACAGAGCTTCTGTGATTTTTGACGCGGGAACTGGCGCATTTTTAATTAGGCGCAGTTTAATGATGGGCGGCGGCGGCGCCGACGGCTACGCCGATTGCTAGCCATTTTGCTGAGCGTTTCAAGCGGGTCAGGAATGTGCCGCCGTGCGCGGTGGCGATGGCGGCGTCGCGTTCGTGGAGCAAGGCGGCGGAGCGTAATTTTTCGTCGGACAAATCTTTTTGGAGGGCGTCACTCTGCGCTTTATTTTCGCGGCAATCCTGCAAGCCATCGTAGAGAGGAATTAGATCGGGCTGCGGGATTGAAATAGTTGTCGAAGGGGACTCGCCTGGGGCTAAAGGCGCGGACAAATCCGGATCACGAATGGTTACGGGCAACGGGAGCTGTGGGAGGACGGCGGCTAATTGTTCGGAGGCTTGTTTTGGGGTCTGCACGGCTCGTTTTTGGGATTGAATGGTGGCCAAGGCGGTTGAGAGTTGAGAGTCGCGCTGGTTTTCTCGTTCGGAGGCTTGCTGTATTGAGCTGTTCTGCGTTTTTAATATAGCGGCGAGTTGCTCGGAATCGTGCCGCGCGGAATGCCAGGCGTCGGCCAGGAGCGCAACGGCGATGGCTGCGGCGATCATTGCGAAGATGTGCAAAGACAGTTTCATGGGATACTCGCGGAAATTTGAATTGTGATTCGTTCGCCAGCAGCAGCCAGCGCTGGCGGGGAAATCTTGCTTCGCACTTCCCTGTTGGTTTCAATTGCACTGCGAATTCCCGAAGCGGCGTGTAAATCTATCAGCTTAAGCTGAACAAAATGCCACAGGCTGAAGCCTGTGCTACTTAATTGCGCGACATCAGACAGGGCGCGACGAGTAATTTCGTTTTCGCGCTAACACTTCTGCCGCGTAATTGAAATTTGCTCCACCATTCCAGGCCTGCAGAGCGGCTGCGACATCGCCTTTTGCCTTTGCCAGCCTCGCGGCCAGGATGCGGCAGCCGAACTCCACGCCGGCCGAGGGTTCGCACAGTTCCGCCAGAGAAGTTTCCTTGTAGCCGAATTCCCTTGCGACTTGCCCCATCACCTGCATGAGTCCCCACGACATCGAGCGCATGTAGGTTTCCGTGGCGCTCAATTTCCCCGTGGTGTAAAGCGGCGCGACATAGCGCGATAAAAATCCGGGCTCGTAACGAACGGCCCACGGATTCCACGCAGATTCCTGCTCGATGACAGCGCAAACGAGCGCGGGCTCGAGCTTGTGCTCGGCGGCAATTTGTCGCGCGAGGTCGATGATTTCGGGATGGACAGTGTCGGACATGGTGGCGTGATTCGTGAATCGTGATTTATGACTCGTGAGACAAAGTCTGCGCGGCTGCGGGTTTGGCGAAGGTTATGAGTAAGTTTGGGATTGTATTAATGTCGGATTGTGTAGCAATGGTTTTTCACGAATCACAAATCACGGATCACCATTTTCTTTCGCTGCCATTCAACTCCAGAAACTGCACGCGCGGCGGATCTTTTAATTTAATGCCGAGATGGTCGCCGATTTGGCGCAAGCCGTGATAGAGATGCGGAAGATGATTCAGCGCCATGTCACGCACGAACGCGCGGCGAATTTCGTCATCGCGCGT
Source organism: uncultured Acidobacteriota bacterium (assembly GCA_963786215.1). Classification (GTDB taxonomy): domain Bacteria; phylum Acidobacteriota; class Terriglobia; order Acidiferrales; family UBA7541; genus Palsa-360. Next base: position 689,679 of record CAWAYK010000012.1, on the reverse strand, counting down.
GCGCCTGTGCAGCCAGCGAATGAAGAAAAGCAATTGCAAGCCCGATGGAAACACGACGACGAACCAATAGGGATTCATATGATTATTCACCTGGAGGGTTCTAGCTCAGGTAGCACTGGCTTCACAGGCTGCGGAAAAAAGGCCTTGTTCTGTCATTCTGAGCGAAGCGAAGAATCTCTCTTCGATTGAAGTATAGGAAAAGAAACAAGGAGAGATTCTTCGCTTCACTCAGAATGACAGCGTATTGGGTTTTTCCGCAGCCTGTTCGGCCTGTCTGGTTTAGATTTGCGTGGAACGCAAATTTCATTCTAGGGATCAGTAGAACATGTCTGTTGAATGTTCTTTTAAACTTTTGCCTGGTTACTGCGATATTTTCGCCTGAAAAATACTTTCACAAAAGAAAACAGGCTAAAGCCTGTTCTACTTAACCCTTAAATCCGAATGACAGGCCGCCGGGGCCAATGCCGATGTTGAATCCGCTGGACGCGGCGTTGCGCGCGCTGGCGTCGAGTAATTGCGCCGGGACGCCGATGGCGCGGCCAAGCAAACTTGAGTCCGTGCCGTATAGTCCCGAGAGTCCTGCGAGCGCAGACTGCGTGTCCGAGCGCGAGGCGTTGGCGAATGCAAATTGATTTTGCTGCGTGAGGTTGGCCGAATCCTGGCCTTGCGTGCGAGCAAGCGAATCGATCAGCGCGCCGTAGCCCGCGGAGTTGTTGGTGCGCGCGGCACGGTTCGCTGCGTTTTGGGCGAGCGCGTCGAACGACGAAGATAGAGCCGACTGCGAAAGATTGGTGATCGCCGATTGCTGTGCCTGCGAGTAACCTGGATTGGCGAGCATATTCTGGTAGCCACCGGCGGCTTGCGAACCGAGCGCCTGGCTCGAGCCATAGATCTGATTGTTCATCGAGTTTTGCGAAGAGAGTTGCTGGTCGATCATTTGTTGCGTTTGTGCTATTGCGCCGCGTCCCATGGGACCTCCTGGTGAATCGGTGAATGGTGATTGGTGACTAGTGACTGGTGAAAATCAGCGGATCGGTGACTGGTAAGTGGATGAGCGCATCCTGTCCGACCATGACTGATGAAAAACACGTCAATTTGCGAAGTGCCAGTGATCGTTGCGACTGTTCTTTTCCCCAGTCACTATGTCACCAGTCACCAATCACAAATTCACACGCGCTGCGAAAAACAATTCCACGGGTCGCGCGTCCAGCCGAGGCGCGAGAGGCGTCGTCCAAACGCGCGCGCCACTCGCGGCGGCAAGAAAGCCTGCACATCGTCGAGACCTCGCGCGGCGGCGCCGGCGCGCGGCTGCATCGTGCAGCGCGAGAAAATTTTGCCATCGCGAACGCGGCGTGCCGGCGTCGGGATCGTGCAACAAGTACGCTTCGGCCGTAAGCCGCAGCAGCACGGCCATGGCGATTTTCGGTTTCTCCGCGACTGAGCGTGTGTCAGCGCAAGTGCCCGCGTCGCTCATTCTTCCGAGAGCGGCCGTCCGAGATGTCTTCCGCATCGTCTTCCAGCACGAGCTTCGACACAAACAGCGGGCTATCTAGATCCGGCAGCGGGTAACCAAAACCCTGCGCCGCGTGTAGGCGCCGCAGCTCGTCAATATCCGCCGCAGTGTATTCGCGTATGCGCATTAATTTAGTTTCAGGCTAACGTGGCGCGGGCTTCAGCCTGCGGTTTTTTGTTCAAGCAGAGTTGATCCACCACGTAGCTCGACTTAATACGTGCAATGGCATGGTAATCCTTGCAAGGACGAAATTCCGCAGGCTGAAGCCCGCGCTACTGGAAACCTACCGCAAAATCACCGGCCCCGAGCTGCTCTGCGTCACCAATCCAAATCCCGATCCGCCTTCGCTGCCCGAAGCAGTCCCGCTTCCCTGCGAGGTCTGCAGCGTGGGTCCCGTCGCTGTCCCACCGCCAACCACGGCGACCGGCGGAGTGCCGAACACAACGGGCTGCGAAGTATCCGAGCCGAGATACTGCGAATACGCGCGCCAGTACAACGTCTGGTTACCCATCGACACGCGCAGGTTGCGCGAGCTGCCCATAAAATGCACGTAGGGATTGCTGAACGCCGGCGTCACGTCCGACTCCGCAAAATAAAAAATTCCGCGATTCACGGACGAATTATCGGTGATCGCCAAATCGAAAATTCCGTCCGCCGCAATCACGCTTAATCCGCCGATCGAAGAAGGCGCCGCAATCGACCCCGACGGATCGACGCCTGTGGCGCGTCCCACCGCATTCACGCCATTGATCAGCTGCGTCAGCGCCTCATACACGTACGGCGAATCGCTCTTAATTTGTGCAAGTTGTCCAATTTTTAGCATAATTTAAAGTGGTGCCGGCGTCTCGCCGGCGGGTTTAGCTCAAACAAATTCAATCCAATTATTGAATGTCGACGCCGCATTGCCTTCGATGCTGCAATTACATGGATCGCAGTAGAAAAATTCCCGCCTCTGAAGAAGCAGGCTACACCATTCTGTCATTCCGAGCGAAGCGAGGAATCTCTCTTCGATTTACACGCGAGTAACCAAGAAGAAATTCCACTCTTCGCTCGAAATGACAGGAGTTCACGCTATCCCTTACTATTGATGCGAATCGCACAAAGTAACTTGGAGGCATGCTTATGCTTGCTCGCGGCTTTCTGATCTCGCTCTTATTCCTGACTGTATCGCCGCAAACGCAGCCTCGCTTACCGACTCATGTGGAATCCTTAAATTATCCGTCTATCGCGCGTCAGGCGCATGTTCAAGGAGACGCGGTATTAGTTGCCCATATCTCCGCTGATGGGAGCGTCTCAATCCCGCTTATAAAATCGGGGCATCCATGGTTCGTAAATGCGGCCAAAGACAATTTGAAAAAATGGAAATTCCAGACCGGTGAAGATCAGGAGATGGAGATCACATACCACTTCAAATTTAAAGAAACCACGTCAAACGCTCCCATAACAGACTGCCAATTCGACTTGCCGAACTCTGTAACGGTTACCGTAGATCCGCCAGAAGTCGAAGTCATTCAATAACCATTAGAGACCACTCCATCGCGCGGATCGGTTCCCGTAGCATAGGCTTCAGCCTGTGGGGTTTCGTCCAAGCAGACTCGTGTGTCCTACCCCAACTTAAATATTCCTACTAACAAAATGCCACAGGCTGAAGCCTATGCCCCTTAAACCCTAATTCCCGCCGCGCACGGGCGCCCACGGATCCGGCAGCAGCGACGGAATAAATCGCTCCAGCTTGAACCACGCGCCGATCGCATTCGTCCCCACCTGAAACGCCACGCGCTCTCCCAGCAAATTAATGGGCATCTCCAAATCTTTCGACGCCGGGCGAAGAAAGCGGCAGCGTCGCCAGTGCCGCGGGATACGCCTCGTTGTCGACAAACGCGGAGAGGTTCAAGTTCCCTGCCCCTTCCGCATACATCGTCAAATACGCAAAAAGTTTGCGGTGCGAGCGCACCTGGTACGTCTGCTCGAGATCGTGGCTCAGAAAAAAGTAAGTCGTGTAGTAGGAATTGATCGCCGCGCCGTCGTCCGAAAATTGAGCGTCTGACAGCTGATAAATTTTCCCGTTCCCGTGCGCCGCCAACCAGTCCGTTGCCCAGGAACAACTGCGACGTGCCGTCCGAGCGCTCGGCCAGCGTGCAGCGAATTCGCGGTGATGTACCACGGAGCACCATTTGCGCGAGCGTCCCACCGCATACAATTTTCCAGACAAAGTGGAAAACAGGATCGACCCGAGCGCCCGCGATTTCGCCGCCGCTCGACAGGCTGCGATAGTCGATCATCAAAATCAGATTCGGCGAAGTTGCCGTACCCGTCGGAACGCCGCATAAAATGCGCTTATTTCGCGTGTCGACGCTCACCCACAGCGTTTGCCCCGCCGCCCAGTTGATCTGATCCCACAGCGGCTGAATTTCCTGCGAAATTTTCACCGGCTCGCCGCCGTCGAACAAATACATTCCCGCGCGCCCCGCAATCACCGCCCAGTCCTCGCCCACGGCCACGCCCGACACGGAAGGCGTGCCCACCGAGTTCGACACTTCATTGATCGTCCACGATGCCGGCTCGTTCACGCCGTCATCCTGCGTCACGTAGCATCGAGCGATCTTTCACCAGATACAATCGCTCGCGCAGCAAAAATGCCGCGCGCACCGTCTGACCATCGTTCTCCGAAACGTTCATGAAGCCGCGTCACGCCGTCGTAGCTTTCCGGATCGTCCGCGTACGACGCGCGCACGAGCGAAGTGTTGTAGGGCTGCGCGGTCGGAAATATTTCAATATTCTCCACCATGAATCCCGCGCCGTTACGTCGGCGTGCCGTCCGCGTACACGCGCAGCACCAGGTCGCCGGAATCGTCAGAAATCCCAGACGCCGGAGTGATTGGCGCAATAAATTCTTTCCACGCGCCGCTCGTGATTTGCGCGGCCGGCACGGAAATTCCCGGCGTCGAGATTCCCGCCGAAACGCTGTACAAATGTACGTGCAGTGTGCCCTGCGTCAGCGTGCCTGTCATGCGCACGCGCACGCGCGCCGAGTACATCTGTGTTCGCCTGCAAGGCGCGGCGCGCCGTTGTAATCGGTCACCGCCGATTGCGTGATCAACCCGCGCGTGGCCGTCGCGCCATCGCCCAAAATTGAATAGTGCGCCGCCCCAGACCGCTTCGCCCGACGAATCGAACGTTCCGCCTGCAAAAAATGTCGGGTCCGGTGTCCACCCGAGCGGCACATTATTTCCCGATCCGCCAAATCCGCCGTCAAACGTCAAATTATCCCAGTTATTTTGCTTGTTGCGCTCGCCCCACCAGAACAGGCGATCTGAATATCCGATCACGCCGGCGCACTCGCCCAGCTCCACCAGATTGAATAAATAATCCGCTTCAATCCCCGCCAGCAGCGCAGTGTCCGAAAAATCCACGACGAAAGAAGTCAACGTGTTATCGAACACCTGCATCTGCGGCGCGCCGCTCAGCCCCGTCGTGTAATAAAACAAATCGCCGCCCGCTCCGGTAAACGCCAGAATCCGCGCCACAACATTGGGCAGCGTGCCCACCGACGGAAGTCCCGTGACATTCGCGCGACGCCCGCCCACCGCGGTCCAGGAAATCGGCGGCGATGGCCGCGTCAAATATCCCTGCCGCGTCACAAAAATCACGGAGCACTGGTGCACGCCCGCGCTGATCGATCCCACGGGCGCCGCATTGCCGCCGCTCGAGGATGAATTCGCGTTCGTCTGCGCGTACGTGAAGTGCAGCGAATCGATGATCGACAAAACCGGAAACACGCCGTCGTACGAAGCGTCCGTTACGCCCGCGATGGTCACCTGATCCGTCACCAGCAATCCCGTCGCGGTCGACGTCGCCACCGTCACCACATTCGACGTGCGCGAAATCGCGGAAATATTCGCCACTACATCCGTAATCGCCGTCGGCCCCGCGGCCGGCCCCACCTGGCTCACGCGATCGAGGTTCGTCCCGTCAAACTGCCGCGGAATGTCCACCCCAAAATTCCCATCGTGCTGCGAAATATATTCGCGCCCAAAGAGCGAAGTCGAGTTCGCCGCCGCATTCGCCGTCAGCCCCGTAGCGATCTGCGTCAGCACGCCCGGAGAATTTTCTCCCCACAGCGTCCCCGCCGAATCCAGCGCCAGCAACGTCTTCGCCAGGTTCGGCGTGCGTAAACGTTTTCAAATAATTGACGGTGGGATTCCCCGCAATCGGCGCATAAACCGACACGAGTCCCGGCCGCGTCTTCACCCCGCCCTGCAAAAACGCCACGTCCCTGCAGTCCGGCGACACCCCCGGCGGCAAATCCGCCGCAGCCATATCCGTAACAACCCGCCAAACAATTCCAGCGGCGCATCAACAGTTCCAGCAATGCTCATAAGGTCTCGTGATCCGTAAATTGTGATTCGTAATTCAAGTGGCGCGGGCTTTAGCCTGCGGAATTTAGTCCCACCCAAATATAAAAAGACTAGACGTGAAGCATCCCATCCACAAAAAGTGTGCGACGACTATCGAGAAACCCCGCAGGCTGAAGCCCGCGCCACTTAAACCTGCGCCGAATTCGCGGTTGCCAAATGCAATCCAAAAATATATTTGTCCTTCCGAGCGAAGCGAGGACTCTCTCTGCCTTTCACGCAACCCGAAGAGTGATTCCTCGATCCACTCGGAATGACAAAAAGGAGAATGTTGTTCCACGAATCGCAAATCACTTTTCGCCAGAACTCAGCGCAAGCGATCCACGATTCACGCCTAAATCAGCGGCGCAAACCCACCCCTCGAAGAAAACGGCCGCCGCCTGCGCCCCGTCTGCTGTTCCCGCTGCGTCGCCCGCACCAGCAAATCCTCCAGCGCATCCGCCGCCGCCGCATCCCATCGCTCCGCCTGAGGAGCTCCGCGCGCCGCGCCCGCCATGGCCGCCGCCGCATACGCCAGCGCTTCCTGCGAATTGCGAATCAGCACCGGGCTCGTCGCATCCACCAGGTCCGGATACGATTTCTGATACCGCAAACGAATCTGCGTGTCCTGCGTCGCGCCCAAAAAATACAATCCATCCGCGCGCCACTCCCAATACAGCAGCGCCTGCCCCTGCGGCTCCGATGGCAACCCATCGTGATCCGTCAGATCGCACCATCTCCACAAAATCATTTGTGCTCAGGTTCGGCCGCTCCCATAATTTCGAGGGCACCAGCAAATCCGGCGGCAACTGATTCGGCGGCGCGGTAGCATCTGTGATCGAAACCTGCACCGACGCATCTACAGCAGGCACCGCGGAAACCACAAGCAAAACGTTGTCCGTCAGAAAACTTCCCGATTGCACGTTCGCCAGAGTCCGCTGCGCCTTCCGGTAAGCCGCATTCACATACGGCAGCAGCACCGTATCCGTAAATAAATTTCCCGCCGCATCGTTCAGCAGCGACCGGACCAGCGCCGTAATCTGTCCCGCAGTGTTATAAGCCGTAGTTCCAACAACAGGCATGGAGAAACCTCGTGATTCGTGATTTGTGAGTCGTAATTCGTGAAGTGCAATTTCGATTGCTAAGTAGAAGTGATCACTAAATTATGCGTTGTGGGTCGCGGCTTCAGCCGCGACATTAAGCAGATAAAAATGAGGGCTTTAGCCCCGAGCCCTTCTTCAGAATATGCCAGCGAGCCATTTATGAAAGCCCACTGATAACTGCGATTTGAAGCGCAATACGCAATTCGCGTCAGTTTCGTCACGAATCACCCTTCCAAGAGCTCACCAGCCTCACGTCACCTCCCCCCGGCAACGGCGACTGCTTCAAATACGCCGCCACACCAATAATTCCAGACATCAGCGCGCTCACCGCCGCGATCGCCAGCGTCGAATGCAATCCTGCCTGCAAATTAAAATGCGCCTGGATCGATCCCCACCGCCGCAAATCCGGTGATCACTCCATTCGCGCCGCCCGCTACCGCCGCGGCCACCAGCCCTCGCCACCACAATTGAAAATTTGTCCAGGCGCTCATCATCTCCTCTTCACTTTACGGTAATGAGGGGAGCGCTCGGTGCGTTTGGGTTTGTCGGCACATTCGCCGTAGTCACTCCGGAACACGCCGATTCCCCGCCCGCCGAATCCACAGTCGTCACGCAGTAACTGTAAGTCGCCCCCGCCGCCACGCCCGCATCGGTAAACGTCACGCCAGAGTTCAGCGCCGTATTAATTTTTGTGAATGTCAGAGTAGCAGCACGCGCTGGCCGCGCCCGCAGCCCGATAAATGTTGTACCCGCTGGCCGTCCCCGACCCGCCAACAGGCGACGGCGCGGTCCAGCTCAGCGTGACGCTGTGCGGCGTCCCCACATGGAACTCCCTGCGCGGCGATAGTAGCCGCAATAAGAAGAGCTGAGGCCAATACAATGCCGCAAACGCGCCACGCAATTCGATCAAACATAAAAACTCCCTTTCATCACAACAAAAATACCGGCCTTTAAGTAGCACAGGCTTCAGCCTGTGGGGTTTGGGCCTTGCAAGGCCAAAATTCCACAGGCTGAAGCCTGTGCTACAAAAACCGCAACCCTCTTGCCACGAATCACTAATCACGCCCCCCTATTGCTTCAATTCCACCAAAAACATTTCCGGCGTAATCGCATCGTCGCCGCCACATTAAATTGCAAATTAATTGTCACCGCTGAGGCCGTACTCACTGCAGCCGTATCCAGCTTGATGGAATTGGTCCCCGCGTTGCTGTCCTGCCCGACCGTGGAAATTGTCTGCGCCGTGGTCGACCCTGCATTGTTCATCACGATATACGTCAGCTTCTCGACCTGGTTCGCCGCGCCGGCCGGTTGCGTTAAAGTCGTAGAAGTTCCGCCAAACGAAAGCGTATAGCTCACCGCCGCCGTGCCCGTCGTGTGTTTCGCCAGCACGCTGATGATCACTCCCTGCCCCGCGCCCATCACGCCCGCCGGCAGAGTACACGTATAGTAAGTAGCCGCCGCCCCTGTCCCCGTAACAGCCGTAGCCGGTCCCTGGTACGCACACGCCGCGCTGTCTGCGCTTCCGACAGTCTGCGCCGCGCCGTTATTTTCAATCTTCTTCCAGCGATGTGCCGTCGAGTCCGCGTACAGCAGATCGACGCTCGCGATTCCCGCGGGTGCCGTCGTCTCGGATCCGGAATAAAATTTGTAGCTATGCACGCCGCCATTAAACGGAAACTGCACTCCGCTGGGAGGCGCGCCATACTGCGCCGCGGTTAAATTGAATCCAAGAAAGCCTGTTCCGAGTCCGCCGCCAAAACCGCAAAATAAGCAGGAATTACCGTTGTTTTCTTCCGTCAGCCAGGTGCGCATCGCGTTGCCAACCGGCGAAGGCGATTTCGTCAGCTGGCCCGCCGTCGTCGCCAGCGTATAGGTGCACGTCCCGTTCGACACCGCCGTCGAGCTGAAATAATTTCCTTCTGCGCCAGCGCTCGTCCCAAAATAAACATTGCAGCTTGCAGGAAAATATATTCCAGTCGTTGCCGAAAGGGCGATGGAACTTGACGCTCCCACCAGCTGCGAGATTTCCGGGCTCGGCGCGGACTCGCGTCCAGCTACATCCAAGGTCGTTACCTTAAAGTAATAAGTCCCGGCTGTGAGCGATCCCGCGCCCGTGCCAGTCACCGTCGTTTGCGGACGCCGGAACACATGCCCGATCATCTGCTCCCCTGCAGGCCCGAGCGTGTCATTCCCTCCGCTCGTCAAAACTTCTGTCGTCTGCACGTCGTAACCCGTTTGCGTAATTCCCAAATCGCATCCAGAATACGCGCCGAAAATATTCCCCCAGTACCCAATGCTAAGCGCCCCGCTGCCGCCGCTCGTCGGATTTTCGTAAGTCCACTCGCGGCAATTCACCGGATTCCCCGAATTAATTGTCGATCCGGCTAGCCGCGAAAATCCAATCGTCTGCCCGTGCACTGCAATATTATTTCCGGGCAGCGCGCCGCACGAAGATACGCTGTAAAACAGCGACTGGCTCGCCGCAATGGAATCGCCCGTTTCCACGTTGTCAAACGTCACGTTGCTAAAAGAATTGCACGTAGCCGATTGATAAACCCAACTCCTGGTTCGCTTCAACGGTCGTCGTCCCGTCAAAAACCAGATACGAAGTAGGGCCGCCGCCGCTCGGAAACGGAATGTCCATCCGAATCGTGTGGCTGACAAACGAATTGTCGCGAAAACCAAATACACTCGTATGCGCAGTGTTCGTTAATCCCAAAAACCAGATTGCCGGAATATTATTGTTTGTTCCGTTCGCGCCGTCGTTCCAGTTTGTGCGGTTAAACAGGCTGAAAAATGCGTTGTTATCCACCTGCAGCATCGGCCCGCTGCTCACCCAATTGCCAAATGTCACGTCCTGCGTCGTCACGTCGCCCTGCGAATCTTGAATAATTCCGCCGCCGCCGAACTCAAACAAATATGCGATCAGATCGATTCCCGCGCCCGGCCCGTACGCCACAAACAATGCGCCAAGCGTTTGATAACCAATAATCTGGCTGCACGAAAGCGTCCAGTCTGCCCTGCGAATAAAGTCCGCCCGTCCCGGCAATCGAAATTTGACCCGTCGTTCCGCTGGCAAGATTTCCTTCCACCGGAAGCCCGAACAGCTCAATCGCGCCGGTCTGCACAATTTTCACGCCCGCAATTCCCGACGAAGGAAACGGAATAGTCGACATGTACCACAGGCCTTCCCGGAATAAAGACCGTGCCCTTGTTCGCAATCTGCGAGCCGCCATCGGTCGACGCATCCGCAATCGCCTGCTTGATGAACATCGAATTGTCTGGAATCACAAACGTGCCGCTCACCGAATTGGAAGCGTTTGCCGCAAGCACCAGATTGAAGCCGCCATTCGCGCCGGAAGTAATCGTCGTGATCAGCGCTTGATTTGTGGCCGACACTGGCGGCGTCGTAGGCCAGAATCCCTGAAAACCCGTCCACGTATTCAGCTCCGCGCCCTTGTCAATAATTCCGCACGTATTCCCCGCCGAAAATCCCGCGCAATCGAATGAGTATCCGAGCGGCGCGTAGCTACCGCCCGCGTCGCTATACACCAGATAGCCCACTGCGTTCGCCACCGAAGTCCAATACACGCCCACGTAATTCAGCGGCGTGCGCGTCGAAGGAGCAGTGGTCATCGTGATCGCCGCGCTCGCCGACGGACGTTCCATAATTCGCGTCGATCGCCGCCACTTTGTAATGCACGGTCGTCGAACCCGCCGTCCCTGTCACATTCGGATTCGGCGCAGCGCCCTGCGCGGGCGCGGATAGCGTCGAGAGCGGTCCCGCACCTCGCAATAAAACTTCCGCATCCATTTTTAAAACTATTGTCCGCGAGAATCGTCAGCGCATTCGTCCCCGAAGTGATGGTCCCCGTCGTATGCGGCACGACGAACGCGGACTGGTCGCATCCGCCCGCCGGCATGTAAGCCGTAAAGTCGCGCCACGGAATCGGCCCCTTGAACCGTTGTGATGCCGTCCACTGATTGTCCGCGTCCGTGGAGGGCACCGGCGCGCCGCCCACCGTAAGCGTGCCGGCCACCGCCGTCGATCCACTGCACCGTCAGGTTGCCCGTCAGCGACAACGAAAACGCGGAGATTCCGCTGGTCGTCGTAACGCGTGGTGAACGTCGGCGAGCTCGGATCGCTCGGCAAAATCACGTTGGGCAATCTGCTTGGTGGTGATCCCCGGCCCGCTGATCTCAATCTCGTAGCGCCCTGGCGCGGCGTAGAAACTGTAATTCCCCAGGCCGTCCGTCGAGAGCGGATTCGCCAGCGCCTGCGTCAGCGCGGCATCCGAGTAAATCGACGCCAGCGGCGTGCAAGGCTGTCCGGTCGCCGCAGACGTGCACACGCGCACCGTCGCCCCGGCCATCGGCCGCCCCTGCGCGTTGAACACCACGTCATCCTTGCGCGAGCCTTGCGCATACGCGAATCCCGCGCACACCACGACGGCAACTGCGCCGAATGCAAGCGATTAAAATATCGCCGCATCACATTACTCATTTCCGTTTTCCACCATGTTGAACATCGCGTCACCACGTTGAGAACATTGGCGCCGTCGCTTCCTCATATTCTCGGAATTATGTGAGCAGAGAAAATCGCATTCGTTGAACTCACCTTGATGCAGACTGATGTGAAATCCGACGGCTGAAGCCCGCCACGGTAAATCCAAATCCTGGTTTTCGACCTAAGTCGGTTTTCCGTGTTAATCCGTGTGCATCCGTGGTTCCGATTTTTCTTTTTCACCGCACCCGCGCATTCACCGGCAGCGACTCCGGCTGGCACAAGCCCAATCCAGCGCCAGCGCCTTTTCGCGATCCAGAATCGCGTGGCACGACTTGCATACCGCGACGCCGGGCTTGACGCGCTCACCGCACCCGGGACACTCCGCGGTCTCCCGCACCTGGTAATGCCATTCCTTGTTCGAGGCCCAGATTCGCCGCCGCGCGCCGCTGCAAATCGTGAATAAATAAAAACGAGTGCGATCGTTCCCACTCGCGATCCGCCGAGGCCACCAGCGCGCGATAAAATTCATCCAGCTTTGCGCGCGCGCGTCCGAAGTTCCTCCTCAGTCGGCGAGTCTCCCGCGCAAACAAACACGCCGAGAAAACTCGCTCGCCCGCATCCGAATTGATTTCGCGGCAAAGATCGTCCGCAATTTCGCGCGCCGTAATCGGCAGCGGCAACGTGCGCTTGTCGCCGTAGTCCATCACCGCCGTCCGCGGCGTAACGCGCGTCAGTGAATAGCGTCCTTCGAGTCTTTGCCGCTGTGATCCGCTGCCCCTGCGGCGGTCCCGGACCGCCTCAGTCCTGGCGCCGCCACTTTTGCCGTCGAAGCGCCCCCCGCAATCCGAAACGTCCCGTAAGTCCGGTGCGCCGTGTAATGTCTGCTCCGTAATGTTTGCAATGACTGCAATTTCGTCTCGTTCATTTCAGCTCCCGTCTCAGTAGGACAGGCTTCAGCCTGTCAGCTTTTGAATTTTGAAAATGATATAAAACGACAGGCTGAAGCCTGTCCTACTAAACCCCTCCGTAGAATTCAAATCACGAACTGTCCACAAGCCAGCACTTCCTCCGCATACGCGTCATACTCGCGTTCCTCGCGCCGCGAACGCTCATCACAGCGCTTCCCTTTTCTTCGGCGCGCTGCGCCCCGCGACTCGCTTCAATCGCGCGTGCAATGTGCCGCGCCGCCGCGGGAGTCAGTTGCACAAACTCCCCGCGCGGTCCCTCCAGCGTGAAGCAATGTTCGTAATCCCCGCGCGAAGGATACGGCCCCAGCGCCGCAACGCTTCGCCCATTTTCAATTTCAATCGTTTCCGCGTGCCACTGCTCCGGCGAACCGTAACTTTCCGGAGGCAGCCACCGCTCGATATGCCAGCGATTGTGCGGCGTATATTTCGGCTCGCGCCGCAACTCGACCACTTCGCGCACAAGCACCCGTCTGATCGCGGTCTTCCCACTTCCCGCCAATCCAGTCCAGCCGCGACCATCCCCAAACCGCCCGGTAATTCGGCTCGCCAAACCGGTTGCATCCTCCGGCCAGCGCCAGTTCCCGCGCGACGTCGGCGGGTGCGTCGTGCGTTCTTCGGGCGGAAATATTGTGCGATTCGATGAGAAAGTATTCTCGCATGTCGCCCATGAACTCGAAGTCACGGTTGCCGAATATCATCTGCCTGGAAATGGAGTTTGCAGCGCGTGCCGTCGACGAGGGAAAACGCTTGTAGGTCACTGCGTCCGCTGCCTGGGAACAGGAACCGCATCTGCGCGATGCAATGGTACAGGGCGACTCGGAAAACAATCAGGTAGACTCGATTTGTATGCTTTGACCGGAGCCTGGTGCGCTTCTTCAACCGCGGCCAATGTCAGGAGTGCGAAGTCCCCGGCAATGGAAAGTGTGCGTCATGCCAAGGACTCGGCACACGTCACCGACTGCGTGAATTGCGGCAGGAAATGAAATATGCAATGGCTCCGGCTGACAAGTTTGGAAAAAATAAACGCAGGATAATTCACTGACTCGCTAAAATCTAAAGTTCCACCATCGCGCCTTTTCCACGAATCACGATTCACAAATCACGTCAGCTTGCGAAACTGCACGGAAAACGTGATCACATCGCTCGTCGCCGACGCCGGATACGCCGCGCCACCCCGTTGAACTCCACGCCCGCCAATCCCGTCGAGTACCCGCGCATCTTCCAATTCGTAGCCGCCGGCCAGTTGCTGGATCCGGATCTTCATGGCCACCCGTCATCAGGCTCAATTTCTATCCACCGCCTGGTGATCAGTCATCCTGATTTCCGGTGTTCACCGGACCTTTCCCCGCCTGCCGCGCGAGCGTCGTCCAATCCACCGTGTCCCCGCCCGTCGGATAATTCCCCGACAGCGCTACCGTGCCAAACACATAGATCTCCAGATCCCCGGGATCCACATCCGTAACCGTAAGTGTAACTGCCATAAATTCTCCTAATTATAAGTAACCTTCAGCCTGTCTTCTTTTGACTTTCTCGCTTCGAAAGGAACGAGCTGAAGCCTGTCCTACTAAAACCAATCCACATTTTTAAGTGGCGCGGGCTTCAGCCTGCGGAATTCAGTCCAAGCGAAACAAACCACAAAAGGTTCAAGTCCCAGCAAGCACCAACCCCCACAGGCTAAACAGGCTGCGGAAAAACCCAATTCCCTGTCATTCTGAGCGAAACAACTTAAATCGGAGAGAGATTCTTCGCTTCGCTCAGGATGCTTTCCGCAGTCTGTAAAGCCCGCGCCACAAAAAACCACATCCAGTGACTGGCCGTGAATTACAAATCACGATTCACGAATCACCAGTCACTAGTCACCAATCACAAGTCACGCTCTTTAGTACCCGCTCGGCCGCGCCAGCGCATCGACGTAGCTGCCGCTGCGCGGAGAGTCGTTCCACACCTGGAATCCGGTGTCGAAGTAGAAAATGAACGACGCGGAAATGCCGCCGCTCGCGCCGTAAATCGGGAACACGGTTTGCCCGCCGACCTCGAAGAAATCGATGTCCTTCATCACCGCGCGGCCCCAGTGCGACAGGTCCAGGAAATCCACGCGTGTCTGATCGGCGTTCACCGAAGACTTGATCGGCACGCCGGACATCGTCTTCTTGCCGGAGAACAGCAAGTCGAGATCGCTCGCGCTGCCCGCCCGCGCCTTCCTTGATCACCTGGCGAAATCGTGATGCCCAGATTTTCCCAGGCGTGTTCCTGTTCGACGCTGGTGTAGGCGATCAGCTTGCCGAGCTGGTTGATGCCCAGCGCTTTGCGCACCTTGTTGATCGCGAGGCGCACGTGGCCCGGAACCAGCGCGGCGTTTGCCGGCGTTCACGCGCGGCGTGGCCAGTTGCTGCGGATACGTCGCGCGGTTCAGGTTGAGCCACGTGCCGGTGGTCGCGTTGTTCTGGTGATACTTGATGCCGAACAGCGACACCGGCGACGCGCCGGTCAGCCCGTCGTGCACGATCACGTCGTTCGCCGACGTGCCGGCCGGCACGTTGTCCACGGTGATGGTTTGCGTGGCGAAATCGGATCGGCCGCCGTCACGTTGAACCACGCTGCCGCGATTGGTCGTGAGCGTCGGGTCGTACACCTGGATCGTCTGCCCCACGTACACCAGCGCCGCGCCGCTGGGATCGTCATCGTGAACGTGTTGCCGCCGACCGCGCTGATCGTGCCCAGCACGCCGTTGCCGCCGGTCTGAATCACTTTGTCGAGGAACGAGCGAAACTGTTTCATGCCGTTGGCGACTTCGCGCTTCACGGCATTTTCGATGGCCTTTTCGCGCGCGTTGCGAGGCGTACTCGACCAGCTTGGTGATTTCCACCGCGAACCGGAAAAAGATCGGCGAAACCTGCGCGACGTCGTACGTGCGTGCCGGAGCCGCGCCCCAGATCGCCGCCGTCGGCGTTGTAGCTTCCGGCCTTGCCGCCGGGAATCACTTGCAGCGGCAAGCGCATGTTGCGCGAGCTGACTTTTTCCACGTCGCCGCGTTGCTGAATCATGCTGAGCAGAACATCGTCGCGCTCGTAGAGCAGGGGCACTTTGTCGCGCACCTTCTCCAGTTGCAACGCGATGGTCTGCGCATTATTTTGTGCAGCCATTATGGTTTCTCCTTAGTTGTTATGAATGAATGATTGAAACGTCCTGCTGTTCGTATAAGTGCGGAATAAATTTGTGACGGTACTAGTCACTGGTGAAAACCGAAGAATTCATAGCATGCAACTGGAGTTTGATAAAAGTCGTGTGGTGAAAACAAATCGTTAACCGCTTGGAGTGCGGCTTGGTTTTTCACTAATCACCAGTCACTAGTCACCAGTCACATTCCAAAAATCTCGTCATCGCTCATCGACGCGTAATTCACTTCGCGCGCCGACATCGCCCGCAGCGGCATCGAGTCCGACGACCCTCCCGGCGCTCCAATATCCACGCGCGAAGCCGCCGCCGCTTGCCGCGCCGCCTTCGTGCGCGCCGTACTCAGCACCGAGCTAGTCCACTCGCCAATCACGCGCCGCGCCACGCTCGGCACAAGCTGCTTCGCGCGTCCCGCGAGCAGCGCCGCCACGTGCGGCTGCTCCGCCGTGCCAAATCGCACGCCCGCCGTAGCCGCCGTTGGCGAAGGCGGGCGCCAGACACGCAAAGCCGCCGCGAAGCACGTTCGCCACTTGCTCGGACAGCGCGCGATCCGCCGCCAGCGCGCGATGCACCTCGTCAAAAATATCTTCCCCAATCCGCCGCGCCGCCCCCTCCGCCACGCCCTCCGGCATCACGCGCGCCAGCGTGTCGCTGATCGACCCGCGCACATCCCGCGCCACAGTGTCATTCGTCGCCCGCTCAAACGCCGCGTACGCAGCAGGATCGAAGTTGCGGCTTGCCTGAGACTCCCGTGAAGGGTGGCTGGCTTGATCCTAAGCTCCTTCGAAGGCTGAATCGTTGCCCAGCATTCAGCCCGAATTCGTAGCGCCGGCATCTTGCCGGCGGTTTTGATTCTGATTCTGGCTTTGATTCTGATTCTGGTTCTGAATTCTGCGATTTCAAATTCGGAATTTAGACTCTAATTCAGATCCTGATCCTAATTTCAAATCTGAAATTTGAGATTTGAAATTCCGATTTTCCTTTGGGTGCCCCATCCTTCGCGATCTTGGCGAAGGGTGGGTCCAGTCAATCGCACATCTCCGCTCGCCCCGCTAAAACTCTGAACGTCCCTGCGCCCTACTCCCTGCCTCCCGCCTCCTGCCTCCTGCCGCGCCCGTCCAGCCCCGCCATCACCCGCGCCGCCTCCCCCGCAAACATCGACCGAAACGCCGCCGGATTCACCCGCGCCAGCTCCGACACCACATCCGCCTGCGCCCGCGCATCGCCAGAAAACAGCGCCGCATCAATCCTCTCGACCGACTGCGTCGCCTCGCGCAGCGAAACAATATCCCTCACCCCGCCAGGCAGCAGCTCCTTAATCGCGCGCGCCTCCTCCGCCACAGCCCGCGCCTCCTGCACAAATGTCCGAGCCTCCCCCGGCGAAGCAAACGCCGCGCGAAACTCCTGATGCTCCGCCCAAAGCGTCCGTGCCTGGCTCGCCGCACTGTTGAGCCGCAGCCGCCGCAGCCATCCACGAAGGCATCGCCACAGCCTGTCCGCCAGCACCCGTGGCATAGGCTTCAGCCTGTGCGTCTTTCTGCCCAAGGACTCCGCGCCTCTCCGTTCACGAGTGCCATCGCGTCGCCAGTCCACTCTCCCGTCATCCCGCGCGGCGTATCCCGAGCCCGGGAAGCCCTCCGTGCCTCTTTCGCCGACGGCGGTCAACCCCCAATATCTCCTCGTCCGTCAAATAACCCGTGCTGTCCCCCCAGCGGTCAATTCGCGCGCGCCACCAGCGCCAGCAACGTTCGCCCTAGGTCCAGCCGAACTAGCGCCGCCGTCGCGCCAATCCGTTCCCGCCCAATCCATATCCACCTGTGTCCCACTGCTCATCGGCCTCCGCTCGCTTTGCACCCTGACGGTAAATCACTTGACACTCTACGGAATCGATATTAAACCAACTGGCCAAATACTTTAACTTCAAAGACCAAGTTAAACTTGTCTTTATTATGGCCTAACATGATCAATTTAAATGACTTTTCCGATATTGCCCCCGGAAAGCCAGTCAGCTCCCTGGTGGGCACGTGTCATTCATACCCCATCCGCTTCCGCCTGAACTTACCTACACGGGCAAGATTCCTCGATTAATTGAGGAAGCTAATTTAGCCCTGGGTTACTTGCGTGGAAGCGCTCAGACTTTGCCGAACCCACATATGCTCATTCGAGCTTTTCAGCAGCGCGAAGCGCTTCTATCTAGCCGTATCGAAGGCACTGTCGCAGACCCGCAGGAGTTACCCTCTGAAGACGCAAAAAGCCGGATTCGATGACTCCAAATATTCGGGCGGTTCGGAATTACGTTGAAGCGATGAATCATGGTCTAAAACTGCTTGATTCAATTCCCATGTCGCTTGGTTTGATCAGAGAATTGCACATAAAGCTCATGCATGGTGTGCGCGGCCAGGAGCAGCGCCCGGGTGAATTTCGAGACATTCCAAACTACATAGGTTCGCCCGGGTGGCTTTGAAAATGCCCGATACATTCCTCCTCCCGTGCCGGAGATGATTTCGGCCCTGGATCAATCCAGAGGTTCATCACCAGACTCGGATCTCCCGTTGCCGGCAGGTAACGTTGATCCACTACCAATTCGAGGCCACTCATCCCTTCCGCACGGTCTCCGAAGAATCGGCCGACCGATATCTCTCTTCTACTCTGCGACGGCAATATTCTCCCGAAAGATTGCCATGTTGATCTTGCTCGCAATTCTGTTTCGCATTGCAAATGTGCACGGACTGGCCCCGCTAGTCGCCACCACACTAGTTGCTCTGACGGCACTCAGCTGCGCAGCCCTGCTATACGGCTTGCTCCGACTCCGAAGAGCCCGCCGCACTGGACTTCCCGCTTGAGTGTGAAGAATTTGGGGTGGAATAACCATTACTCGGCGCACTTGCATACGCCAGCCCCACAGCACGCAAATGCGCCTCCGCATGCGCCTTCACATTTGTAAACCCCGCAGGATTTTCAATGCGCGCAATCTGCCCCGCATCCGAATTCGCCCACCGCCGGCACTCCTCCAGCTCCACCACATGATTATCGAACAGCAAATCCACCGGCACGGATGGTTCCAGTAGGACAGGCTTCAGCCTGTCAGCCTTCCCATCAAGCTCCCGGCCTGCTGATTTTGAATTAAACCCACCCAGCGAATTCGCTGACTCGTTCGCTGAATTTCCAGCCATGCCCTCTCCAGGCAAACCCAGACAGGCTGAAGCCTGTCCTACTGGAACCGGCGCTCCAGCCAGCAGCAAATCGATCTCGCGCAACTGCTTATTCCGCGAATCCTCCCCCGGTACCACCAGTTCCGACAAGCCCAGCACGCCCTTCACGAATCCCACGTTCGCAGGATCGGCCAGCGCCTGCTGAATCAGCGGATCGGACGACGCCATCAACTGCTGCACCACGGCGCGCTGTTGCGACTTCAACCGCGGAAACGTTTCATCGCTCTCCGGATGCGCCTGAATGTTGCCCTTCAAATCCGCCAGCCGAATCCAGCGCGATTCAAACTCGCCGCCCGGCCCAAGCACAGGAGTTTCCGCATCCTCCGGCCGATTTTTCCGGAAGCAATCAACCGACAGCAGCATCACATCCGAATAAAAAGTTTTCAGCCGCCTCCACACGAGCCCAAACGCCCCAGCGCTTGGTCGCGCGCCATCGCGTAGCCCGAAGCCGTTTTCTGTGACTCCATTTCGCCACCGAATACGGCGGGAAACAGTCCTGTCAAGAATTGTGACACCGGCCCCATCAACTCCTGCTGATGCCGTACCAAATCGGGAGGCACCTGCGCCGGAGCAGGCTGAAAGAATCCCGCCGCCAGCGGTTGCCCAGGACGCGACCTCGCCGGATAATGCGCCGCAGGCTCTGCCGTCTGGTTGGCCAGCGCGTCGAA
Source organism: uncultured Acidobacteriota bacterium (assembly GCA_963786215.1). Classification (GTDB taxonomy): domain Bacteria; phylum Acidobacteriota; class Terriglobia; order Acidiferrales; family UBA7541; genus Palsa-360. The sequence goes on along the minus strand of CAWAYK010000012.1, from coordinate 670,140 downwards.
ATCCAATACCTGCGGGTCGGCATAGATCGGCGGAATGCCGTACTCGTAGGTCTCCGCCTGAATGTTAGAAAGCGTGTTGTAGCGCTCCTGAATCTGCACCAGCGAGTCGCCCACGCTCGGCCGGTTCTGCCCGTCGCCCGGGAGCGCGTGCATCACGCGCCAGCGGTCGTCCATCGACTCGTTGCGCGATTCACAGTACGTGTCACCCGCAAACGCCGCGTAGCACCCGTCAGGAAAGAGCGCTAGCAGGGCGTCACGCGTAGATTTATCCTCAATTGAATAGAATGCCCAGGGACGTATCCAAGTCCTCGCAAACGTGATCAGATTGAAAAGTGCGTCTCCCGGATGCGTCGTTGGCAATCCCTGTGACACAGCCACGCGCGTCGACCGCGCATATATTTCGTCCGCCGACTGCGGCCCGCCCATCTGAATTTTGTCCGCCGCATGCGGATAGCTCGCCTTGAGCTTCGCGCGATGCACTTCCATCGACCACTGCAGGTACGGATACTCGTGCATCTCGTTGGCCCACACCGGCGTGTTCAGCTCGAGCCCGCCCACCACAGAAATCACTTCCTGCCCATTCGCCACGCGCCGAATGTCAGTGATCACCGGCACGGCCACCTTAGGCGCAGGCTTAAAGTGCTCCGGCCCGAGCGCCCCGCCGCAGTTGCCGCAAATCACAGGTGGAAGAAAGCGCCCCAGGTCGGACAGGCTTCAGCCTGTCCTTCCCTTTGACTTCCGAAGCCCCGCCACGCTCCGCTAACGCAGCAACGCTCCCATTGTCGTCTCCCCTGATCGTTTCCGTCATCCCTACCAGCACATCCTCCAACAGATCCCCGCCCCTGCAAAATCCCCCGCCCCACGCGGCAAAATTCCACTGCGACAGGCTGAAGCCTGTCCCTACCCCCTGCTCCGCGCCGCACTCCGGGCACATATACGCGTCATCCCCGAGCGCCACATAATGCTCCTCAATCACTGGCTCATCGTGCGAACCGAACCGTTGCGCGTCCGCCACGTACCGTACGTAGCCGCCAATTTTTCCGTCCGTCCACAAATAAAACGCCACGCCCGTCAGCAAATTTTGTACACGATTATTCTGCTCAACGAGTTCGCACACCTGCGAAGCCGCGCGCGCCGCCGTAATGTCTCCGATGGATTGCGCAGATTGTGGGTAGAAGCGAGTCGCCGGAACGTCCTGGCTGAGAATGGAAATAAACGACAGCCCGAATGCCTGATAAATATTGGTCACAAACTGGTAGCGCGGCATTTCCGCCGCGGCGCTGTCATCGTAAAGTTTCGATTCGTACGGCAGATTCCAGGTCATCTCCTTCGGATTCCACCAGGCATACTGAAGCCCTTGCCAAAACAGCCGCGCCTGCCGGATGCGCCGAATCTCATGCCTCCGCGCAACCATCCCCTCTTCGCGATATTGCACCACCAGCTCGCGCAGCGCATTCACCAGGTCCGGCCGCAACTCTTCCAGTTGCTCGTTGTTCGCGCCCAGAGCCTGCTTCGCCAGCGCTTCCTGCGCGCTAGCCGCCGCGCGTTTCCCGTCGATCCCCACCGGCACCTTGCCGCCAGGAACGCCACTTTGTGCAGCTCTGCCTATCCCTGCGAGCGAATTTTGCGAAGCACCCGCCGCGTCAGAACCAGCCGACCCATCCAGCGGCGCCACAATCCCATCATTAGCCGCATCTGTCTCGCCATTCAAAATGGCCATATCGTGAGCATCATTCATCGAGTTATTCATAAATTTGTTTTGTCAGACGAGAATTACAAATTAGTTGGAAACGTTGCGACGTAGAGTGGCAGGTTTAAGTGGCATACACTTTAGCCTGTGGAATTTTGGCCTAGCAAGTCCCAAACCCCACAGGCTGAAGCCTATGCCACAAAACTTCTCACGACACATTTCCTACGAATTCAAGAAAAGTGTGATAGAACAAGTGTCCATTCAAGGAGGCACTGCAAAATCATGATCGGATTACTCTCGTGGATCCTCATCGGCCTCATCGCCGGCTTCCTGGCAGGAAAAGTAATGAAAGGCGGCGGCTTCGGCTATTGATGGACATCCTGATCGGCATGGCCGGCGGCGTCCTCGGCGGCTGGCTCTTCAACATGCTGGGACTGTATCCCAGCGGCGGCATCATCGCGTCGATCTTCGTAGCCTTCGTAGGAGCCTGCATCCTGCTATGGCTAGTCCGCCTGATCAAAAAAGCCTAGCGCGATCAATCGGCTCTCTCTTACCGCATAGCCCGACGCGATAGGCCTCTGGCCTCACCCTGTCAACATTCATGCCAACATTGAAGATTCATTCCGACTGTTCAATGTCAAATTGAGAATTCTCAGATTGCAAATGAGGAAAGAGCAGCGTAAAACACTGAGGCCAGCCTTTCGGCTGGCCTCGCACCCGACTTCCGAAGAACGCGGGGGGATAAATCCATAAGGTTAGACACCATTTATAGCCGTTTGGTTTGCGCAAAAATCAAGACTGCATTTCCGACAATCAATACCGACCGCAAACAGCTGATTACAATGGGAATCGTTAACGTCTACATCGACGGATTCAATCTTTACTACGGCGCTGTTAAGGGATCGCCATACAAGTGGCTCAACCTTGCTGCGCTGTCCCATCGAATGCTTCCCAATGACACCATTCAAACTATCCCAGTATTTTACCGCAATTGTTAGCGCGCGCCCCCATGACCCAGATCTTCCCGTCCGGCAGCATATCTACTTAAGTTAAGAGCGCTCAGAACGATTCCCAATCTCACTCATCCGTTACGGACATTTTCTGACCCATTCAGTCCGCATGGTTTTAACCGGAATCAGTCCTATCAAGAAAGTGTTTGTCGATAAAACCGAGGAGAAGGGGTCTGATGTAAATATAGCCACTCACCCGCTCCACTGAAGCCTATCAAAAGAGTTTTAGGTGGCCGTCCTAATAACGAATGATTCAGATTTGGTCGAGCCGGTGCGATCGTGCGCAGGGTCGGCAGCTGCCCGTGGGCACGCAATCCTCAACAACATCACAGCTCGGTTTTGAAAGCGGAGGCTACATTTATGAAGCGGATTCGACAAAGTGATGTGGCAGCCTGTCAATTTCCATCCACTATGACTGACGCCAAAGGACAGTTTCACAAGCCCGCACAACGTGGTAACCTGATTCGATTCTTTGAAATCTCTCGATGAGCATCCATGTTCCATTTGGTTGCGCGAACCCAGAAATAAAATTTACACTTTTGGGAGCTCCGCACTCTTCCCCGCCGCCATTTCTCTTCTCCCGCGATCTGCGCCCACCAGGTCCTCCGCCGCACCGCCGTCATCGCCGGCCCGCCGCGCCGCACTTCATCCTCCAGCGTAATCGGCGGGAACCCCGCCGTCCCCAGCAGCGAATCACCAGCCCGCGATTCCCGCCCGCAGCCGCGCCACTTCCTCCTCGAGCATCAACACATACCGCGACCGCAAATTCCGCCCCACCCATTCCCGAATTTTTGTGAGACATAGCTTGCATTAGTAGGCAATAGCTTCGCACAGGCTTCAGCCTGTCGACTTTTCGCTCGCTCAAGCAAAAAATCAAACACAAGACAGGCTGAAACCTGTCCTACTAACCCCTCATTTAAAATTTAAAACTGTTAAGAATAAAACAGCACATGCTATGGTGGCACGTATCATGACATTTCACCAGGCGTCAATCTTCCTCACTGGCATCCGTCCGGCACAGAAGTTTTCATCACCTGGCGGCTCCACGGCTCTCCGCCCGTGCAATGTCGATCACACGAAATTAACGACTCCTCAGGCAAGCGTTTCCTCGGTTTCGACAATTTGCTCGATCAAGCTCAAACCGGCCCGCTCTGGCTAAAAGATGGACGTATCGCCGAGTGTGTTATTTCACAGCTCCACGTTTTACATCACAAGGAGAAATTCCTTCTATCCGCTTATGTTGTGATGGCCAACCACGTCCACGTCCTACTCGTGCCGACCACGCCCCAAATCACGCAGCAAATCAAAGGTGTAACCGCCCACGACGCGAACCCCATCCTGCGTCACACCGACACCCCATTTTGGCAAGATGAATCCTTCGATCACTGGATTCGCAACCCCGAAGAATGGCAAGCGATCCGCACCTACATCGAAGCAAATCCAGTAACCGCAGGCCTGGTCGCCAAACCGAAGATTGGCCTGGTCATAGTGCCTCACCAATCCCGCCCCAGTAGGACAGGCTTCAGCCTGTCGTGGTTTTCGTTGCGGTAAGCATGAGCAAAACAGAGATGATACTTAAAACTCAACCCGACAGGCTGAAGCCTGTCTGCACGCAAAGCACGCATGAACGACTACCCACCCCTGCGGCCGCCATCTCCGCGGCACCACCGGCGCTACCCGCCGCGACTCCTCCGCCGAAAATTTCTTCAGCCAAATCGCGCGCGAAGTCGGATCGACCGCCGTGACGCGTTCCGCCGCCACCACATCGGCGGGAGCGCGCCCCGGTTCGAGCGCCGACTTCAATCCGTAGCGCGCCGCGTCCGACGGATCGTCGCCATCGCACTTCAGCATGTCCTCGACGTTCGCGGGATCGCGCGTCAGCGTCGGCAAATTCTCAATCAGGCGCGTGCAATTTTCGGCGATCAGCCAGTGATCGCTCTCGAGCGCCTGGTACATCAGCATCCAGCCGCCCACGCGATCGTTGTCCGCAGGCGAAGGACGCGGCAAACCCGCCGCCGCGAGGCCGTCGCCCAACTGCTCGGCGATCGAAGCGTCCGCCGTGCGTTGCGCAAACGCATCGGGCGAAAGAAAAACATCGCGGATGCGTTCGGCGCGTCCCAGGCGATCGACGCTGCGTTCGGCGATCGCCGCCGCCAGCATGCGCGGCGAAAGCCGGTTCTGCACAAATTCGCGGTAGGTCACCACCACGCCGTCGGTGCGCGTCGCGTGCCAGTAGACCGCGCTGGGATGCTCGAATCCCCAGTCAATCGAAATCCATCGCGGCGTCCACGGCTCGAGCTGCACCTGCTCGGCGCGCACGGTGTGCCGCGCCGGCGCGAAAATATCGAAATACTGTCCCGCGTAAACGTCCCACTCGCCATCCAGAAACGCGCGCCGCAGCGCCTCCGGCAATTGCCCCAGCGTCTTGCGATACTCCGTGTCGTCCTTGAAGAGCGGATTATCCTGAATCGTCGCGTGAATAAATTCGTAGTCGTCCGCGTCGTACTGATCGGGCCGATCCATCCCCGGAGCGGGAACGCGGTCCACCCACAGCGCCTTCACCCAGGCGTGCCCGATGTTGCCGGGATTGGTCGCTCCCGCCATGCACGGCTTCGCGCCTCGCAATGCGGCAGCGATTGCGGCTGGTCAGAAATTGCCACTGCTTCAGCGTGAAATGCGTCAGCTCATCGACGCCGATGAAAAGATATTCCGCGCCCTGATAGCGGTACACATCGTTTTCGCGTGTCGCAGTACGCGAAACGCGTCGTCGAGCCGTTGAGCCACGTAACGATGTGCTTCGCTTCGTTGTACTTTTCGTACAGCTCGCGCGGCACATCCCGCCGGAAATAAGTGATCAGCGAAGCTTCCAGCTCCGGATACGTCCGCCGCAGCAGCAGCGTGTCCACGCCCGGATGCTTGTGCGCCTGCAAAATCGCTTCGTAGAGCAGCGCCTTGGTTTTCCCCGGACCCGCCGCGCCGCCGAAGAGACGATACTTCGCCACCGAATCGTGAAATTCCTTCTGGCGAGGAAATGGCTTGTACTGAAATGTTTTGCAGAATTTGTCGAAGCCAGGAATACACTTCTTGGCCACTTGGATTTGACTGCCATTAATGTTATGATTGCCCCGATTAAAGCATATGGTGACGTGAAACATTGACTGTCTGCCAGCTAGTTGGACTTGTGACTGTCGCGGCTGCATATCGTAACAGCGTCAATTGCTCCGCGACCGTTCGTTGTAGCCAAGTCTCTTCAGCGGCGTCCAGTTGTGAACTCCTGTCACGCGCGGTGTTTATCAGTGTTTTCTTGCCTACTCCACGGCCCCGCGTACATCATCTTACTCGGACCCCGCCTTTTTGTTGAAATCGCAGCGCGGAAATCTACAGAATTCCAGCGTGGCGAGTGCAGCTTCTGACGTAATCACGCCGCCTTCAGCTTCGATCCAACGTAATACGCCGCGGCGCCAATCAGGATGCACGCCCCGATCGCGTAGTGATGCACGCTGAGAATCGCTCCTGTCACGATGGCACCGATCCCTGCGAGCTGCACGTATTGCCCAATCGTTTTCGATGAAACCGCAGTAGTCATTTTTCCTCGCTTTCAGTTGGTTTCACTGCAATAGATCTTGGCAACGCTGCAAAGATGCCACGTATTTCGTGACAGGCCTCAGCCTGTGGACTTTAGTCCAACCAAGAAAAAGCCGTTCTATTTTAACTTCCTGAAACCCTAAACCAAACCGCAGGCTGAAGCCTGTCCTACTAAATTCACTGGCAGCAGCCCATCAGCAGGCGAGTGCCGACACTTCCATTCGCCGCAAAGACATATGCGCCAATTTCCCAGCCGCTCCCAGCGGAATTTTGGTTGAGCAGCGAAACTCCGCCAGGCCACGACGACAGCAGCCAATCCATTCTGATAAGTCGCGCCCAAGTTCACGCCCGCATCGATCGCCGGCGAAATCGCCAGCAGCGAATAATTCCCGCTCCCAGATAACGCGCTAGCGTTCACGAGCCCAGGATCCGCGCTCAGCGAATGCGCGTCCTGCGAAGAAGCCCCCTGCCATCCGGAAAGCGTGTACGCCGTTCCTCCCCAGCTGAACGGCGTCCCCGAAGCCGAAAAATAATCGTTGTAATCAAACGCGGTGGAAGTTTCCGAAGTCGCATCGACCAGCGCATACCCGCCCGCGTAAACAATATTGTTTTTCACCAGCGTGCCGGTCGTCGTGCTCTGCAATCCAATCGCAGCATTGGTCAACGTCGGCGCATAGATCGTGTTGTCGTAAACGAGGCTGCCCGCATCCGCGCCATACGCGTAGTAAGCCGCGCCGCCTGAAGCGCTCAGATAACATTGCGAGCAATCAATCAGGTTGTCCCAAAGCGTGATCTGCCCATGTAAACCCTCGCCGATGTTCCCGTTCTCTCCCAGGTAAACAGCCCACTCAAAATTTCCATACAGCAGGCTGTGAGACAGCGTCACAGTCGTGTTCGCGTCGCCCACCAGCATTCCGTAACCGTGCGCCACATTCGTGTTCGATCGAAAAGGCCCCGCCGTGCTCTGCAGCACGCAGCCGTCGATCACATTATTCGTCGAGCCGCCATGCGCCACGACCAGCGACCACACGCTGCCCGTGAACACATTCGCCTCGCGCAAATACGTGTCGTTGATAAACGTGGAATTCTGCAGCAGATTATTCGTCGTCCCCGGCCCGAAAATGCACACCGGAGAATCGCCGTAGGAGTTGTAGCCTGTCAAGTTCGTCGCGGTGTTATTCGCCGCGCCCGTGTAGAAACAAAAATTGTGCCGCCAGGCGTCGTGCGTCGCCAGATTCTCAATCGTGTTGTGCGTCCCGGTGATAATAATATTTCCGAGGCACGCAAACATCGCCGTGCTCGTGCAATACACTTCCGACGTGTCCACGCCGTTCATCACCACATACGATTTTCCGTTGTCCCAAAAATTATACGTAGGGCTCGAACGACGTCACGTAGTCGTATAGTTTTCCGTTCGTCGAAACATTCGATCCGTCCGACGCGTGCAAGGTAAAGATACGTCCCGTCGTAGAACCACGACCCTGCCGTCTGATCCACGCCCAGCGCATTGTTCGCGAGCTTCAGCAGCGTGTCGTTTTCCCACACCGCCACCGGAGCGCTCGCCAGCGCCGCATAATACGTGTGCGCCGTAACATTCGTCGCCACGATCGACGCAAGAATTACGTTGCCGCCCGCAAACGAATATCCGCTCGACCGTTGCGCTCTGCGACTGATCGCCGCCGCCAAACAATTCGTAAAGCGATTCGCCGTTGCCCGAGTAGATACGCCACGTTGCGCGAAGTGCTGTACAAAGTCACGACCTGCGGCGCAGCGTTATTCAAATTGTAAGAAATCAGATCCGAAGTGACGGTCGTGCCGGCGGGAACCGTCGTCCCGTTATTTCCGCCGCCCCAAGTGATCCGCGTGATCGACGACGCGTTCGGCAACGTCGCCGCCGGCCCGATCCCCGCGCCCGTAATGTTCAGCGCCAGCGTCGGCGAAGCCGTCACGCTGATCGTAATCTCCGCAGCCGCGTTTGAGATTTCTCCAACCGGAATCCCCTGCCGAAAATTAATCGTCGCGGAATCCGTGGCCGATGTCCCCAAACTCGGCCGCTGAAAAATAGTAGTCAGCGTGTTCGGCGCCAGCACGTACCCGCTCGTATTCAGATTCGTAGCGCCCTTGATAATCGGATTCGCCCCCGCGCCATAAGCCCCAAACGTAATCGGCGATCCGCTCGATCCGCTGGAAGGCACAACCAGCGCCGTCCCGTACCAGATATCTCCGCGATTAAAAAGAACAGAATCGCCAGCCGCAAACGTGCTGGAATTTACCTTGGCAATGGTCTGCCAGGGCGCGCCGCTAGAAGTCCCCGCATTAGAATCGCTCCCCGCCGCCGCCACAAAATAAGTAGTAGCCAGGCACGGTGCCGCCGCAATTAAAAATAAAACAAAAATTGCGAAGCAGCACTTAGGTAGGACAGGCTTCAGCCTGTCTTCTTTTGACTCGCCCAGCAAGTCCCCCCAGACCCAATCCAGCAATCTCAACGGTCCCGCACCAAAACCAGACAGGCTGAAGCCTGTCCTACTAAATTCACTCCACCACATAGCTGATCCCGCCGGAAACTTGCCCCGACCCGGAATTAAAAATGCACAAATTGTCGCCGCTCGTGCCTTCAGCGCCTAAAGAAGAATCGCCATTGCCCAGCGCGATACCGCCATTGGCCGCAAAATTCCATCCCGTCGCCGCCGTCGCGCCGCCAAACCCGCTCACTCCCGCCGTGCCCGTCGCGCACACCGATCCCGTTCCCTCGACCACCGCAACGTTCGTCGCCGCCGCAGCCACCACGTGAATCGAGCACACATAAATTTTCTTGGCCGCAGTTCCCGCCACCAGCTGCGTATTCCCCGTCTGATTGATGCTCGCGTAAAGTTTTGTCTGCGCCTTGCAAGGATCCACCACAAAAACATTCACCCCATCCGTAATCTTCACTCCCTGGCCAGTAGCAAACTGTCCCTGCGGCTCCGCCTCCGAAAATTCCGCCACCCGCAAATGTGTAGCAGCCCCCAGTGGGACAGGCTTCAGCCTGTCGTTTTCCAAAACCATTTCCCCAACTCACCCGGAAGCGGCGCTGCCTTTAGTGGCGCGGGCTTCAGCCTGCGGGTTTCAGTGAAATAGTCCGCAACTCGATCCTCAGGAGAAATTCGATGAAGGCTCAAATTCCGCACTTCGCCAGTAGCCGCCGCAGCCTTCACAGTCGCGTAGCCAGTTCTCCACAATCCCAGCGCCGCTCCGGCAAGCATCACCGCAAACGGCCACCAGGATTTTTTCCGAGAGCGCGAAGCAACAGATTTTTCCGCGTCGCCATCCGGCGCCACCAAATCCAGCAGCCCGCGCAGCACGCCAAACTCAATCGCCACCGCCGCCGCTTCGTCGACGCGCGCATCGCCCGTCACGGGCGCCACAATCCGCAACTCCCGCTCCGAATGCACCAGGCCGCCGGCGCGATCCAGAATCACCGGCCCCGCCGCCAACTGTGCAACGTGGCGCAATACAGCCGCCTCCAGCGCACTATCCACCGAATCAAAATGTATATGAGCAGCAACGCTGCCTCCTGCCTTCGCTGAAACCCTAGCTACGACGGGCTCGCCCGCTTTCACCCTGGTCTGCTCTCCGCAGATCGGGAGCGGATTCGTCGAGCTCGCCCGCTACTTCATCAGAACCAGGATCTTTGCCGCGCGAGCTTGAAACTTCGTCGCGCGATCTTTCCACTAGGAAGGGCCTGGCAGAAGTCTCTTCAGCGAAAGTGTCATGACCGGCCGATGTCACTGGTTGGCCAGTCGAAAAGAAGGAGGGCAAGCCCGCCGTAGCCAGATTTTCGGCGAAGGCGGGCTCGCTCGTTGAGGACACTTGCAGCTTCGTGGCACAGTCCGGCCCATGGTGGGCATTAGGGGTGTGTGGGGCCGGGGAGAGATCGATGGTGATGGCATAACCAGCGGCGGGCCCTTCGATCACCGCGTCCGCCGGCAAATAATCCGTTACCGCAAATCCCGCAAGCCGCAGCAAATGCCGCGTCGCCCGCGCGCAATTGTTCTCGCCAATAATTTTGATTCGCATTGTTTTCCTGGGGGAAAATCGGTGACTGGTGATTAGTGACTGGTGATTGGTGATTCGCAATTCGTGATTTGCGACATAGGAAATTGTCCGAGCGCTTTTAGAATTAAATCTACTAAATGTTCGTGAACGAGAAAGAGTCACATCAGGCGCGGAAGTTGCGACAAGCGAAAAAGTATCGGCCTTCCGGTTTTCGCCAGTCACTAGTCACCAGTCACGAGTCACTGGTTCGCCGCCTCACCGCACAAACGTAACCAACGCCGGCCCCGTCCCGCTGGCCGCCTGCAAAAACGCAATCGTGTCTCCCGCAAAAAAGCGTGAACCCGAGCCGCCGTCCTGCACGCCGCTCGCATGCCGCGCCGCCGAAACCGTTTCAATGCTTCCCGCGGAAATCGTGTCCTGCGTCGTCGCGTCGCCCGAGTCCGTGCGAATCCGCAAATCGATCAGCGCCGAATTCTTGATCGACACGCCCATGCAGTCCACAGGAGCAACCACCGCCGTCCACGAAATCGTATCCACCGAAATCTGCTTCTTTACGAAATTAGGATTCGATGCCATCGAGAAAGACCTTCCCAGAGTTCAGACGCGCAGGTTTACGTGGCATATGCTTCAGCCTGTGGAATTTAGTCCTTGCAAGCCCAAACCCCACAGGCTGAAGCCTATGCCACCCATCCCTGTGACTTGTGTCACATACAAAGAGAACAGCGCGAACTACTCTGCAACCAGAGGTGCAACGCGATGAAAAACAAATCGCAACTGAACGCATCCATTTTCCAACTCGAACATCGTGGCGGCAAAACACTCGCGCAGCAAAGCACCGAATTCAGCCACAAGAAAAAAGAGGTCCGCAAGCATCGCGCAGGCGGCGCGTGCGGAAAGTAAGACGTGACTGGTGAATAGTGACTGGTGAATATCGATTTCGCAGCTTAGTGGTAGAGGGCGTGCAGCTTCACAGAATTGTGGCTGACAAACCGCCGTGCACGATTTACGAATCACCAGTCACTAGTCACCTGTCACCGCTCCTACGGCAGCATCTTCGCCGTCAGTGCTGCGCCGCCCGTGGAAGTATTCACGATGATGCGCAGAAAACGGGCGCGAACCCCGGTGACAGTTCGTGCCTCTCCCGCGGTCGCCGTGCTGGTATCGAGCGTGGAGTATTCTCCCGGTACGTCGGCCGCGGATCCTTGCAGCGAAATGTTCACGGCCGTGGGAGCGGTTCCGAAAATTGTTTGCCAGCGCACCGCGTGCGCCTGATCCGCGAGCCCAGCCGGCTCAGGAATTGCAAACTGCGATCCAGCCGTACCGTTCGCGGGAAACGCTTCGGCGTTAAAGCTGAAGCCAACGTCGCCAGGAAAAAGCGAAAGCGGCGGATAAGTATTATTGTAAGCGGGCATAGTGCCTCCTAAGTAGGACAGGCTTCAGCCTGTCCGCTTTGATCCAGATAAACGGGCCGCAGCCCACAACCAGCAAGTGTTTTGAAGAAGTGAAGCCGGCTAACGAAAGACGCAGAAATGGCAAAAATACTGGAACCGAGGCGACAGTATGAACCCAATCATCGCCGCACCGAACGCAGCAAAATCCGCCAGAAGCGTTTTGAGCATTTTTGCGCCAAGAGAACTAAAAAAGTTTTGTAAGGTGGAAAGAAAATCAGGCCAAAATCAGGAAAGCCTTGTAAATTTCGGAAATCAGCCGGAGAACCCGGCGAGAGGGTGCAACTTTGCAGAGAGAATGTACCACACATGTATATTACTTGTCAAGAAGTATTGTGGCGGCGGGCAAACATATTTTATCCGCACGCTTCCACCTCAAACTCCACTCCCCCAATCCCGCAATTCCCGGCATCAGATTTCTCAATAATAATCTCAAATTTCAATTTTGAGATCTCATGCCCCGGATCTGATATCTCACTTCTCAAATTTGAAGCGTCCAGCGTCAAACGCGTAATTTCAAATTTGAAATCTCAAATTTCCAACCTCTCATGAACGCTTTTACATTTGGAAATTTACATTTCACATTAAAATTTCCGGCCTCAATTCCGAATTACCAAAAATCAAATTTTAAATCTGCAATATCCCTCCCACTCAGTGCTCGCCGCACCCTGGAGGATCACATGCGTCGCTCAATCCTAAGTCGCTCATTTCTAAGCACCCCCGCCCTTATTATCCTGTCCGCCCTCGCCGCGCATGCGGCCCCGCGCCCGCCTCAGGACCAGTTCCCGCCTAACTTCGTTCCCACCGGTAAAGTCATGTTCAAGCAATACTGCGCCGCCTGCCACGGCTCCGACGCCAAGGGCCACGGCCCGGCGCGCGCCGCTCTCAAAGTTCCCGCCGCCGATCTCACCACTCTGGCCAAACGCCACGGCGGCGAATTTCCTACGACTTCGTCACCAATATCCTGCGCTTTGGCCCCGGCGTAGCCGCCCATGGTTCGTCCGACATGCCCACCTGGGGCGCCCATTTTCCAATACATGGACAACTACAACCAGACCGCCGTCCAGAAGCGCATCAAGAATCTCTGGCCACCTACCTAGCCACCATGCAGGAGAAATAAATATTCAAGTGGCGCAAGCTTCAGAGTCTGTGTGAGAACTGCAGAATCATTGTGGGTCGTGGCTTTAGCCACGACATAAGTTCTACAAAATGAGTGCGGCTTCAGCCGCTGAAGTTCCAATTTTTCAGTTCTCACTCAGTCTCTTCAGCCTGCGGAATTTAGAACTCGGCAAGACGAAAAGTCCTAATGTTTAGGACCTGCGCCTTGCCACGCCCGCACAACCAAAACCCCACGCCTCACAAATCCTTCACGACGCCTTAGCCCTCGTCGACTCCCGAAAATACCGCGCCGGAGGAAACACCGCAGCCCTCATCAACTCCCGCCCCACTGCCCCCCGAATCTCCTCCGACCAATTCCCCCAGGTGATTTCGCTGATTCCCATGTGCCTTCGCGCAGTCTGGTATTCAGCCCCGCCCAAATAATGAACGCGAAACATCACCAGCAAACTAGCCCTGCGAATCGTAGAAGTAGAACAGGCTTCAGCCTGTCTTCTTTTGACTTCCAAGCCGCCAGCGAAACTCTCCCCAACACGCCGCCCGCCCCGCGCAGCGCCGCAGGAAAAATCTCCCCCCAGCGCCCGCTCTCCGGCTCGGGCAAAATCGCAAACAAACTCTGCCAGCCGCGGCATTCGATCCGGATGCCACTGATATTTCCCCGCGGCTTCCATATTCAGCGTAGGAATTTTCTCGTCAATCGCTTCCCGCGCCGCTCGATACACATCATGACAAACATCAAATGCAAACGTAGCCAGCATGGTCTCTCCTCAAGGTAGGACAGGCTTCAGCCTGTCTTCCTTTGACTTCTTCCACGCAGCAAACTCATTCAGTAATTTCCAAAAATTAAAGTTCTGAAAATGGTTTGTCACCTCGAGCAACGCGAGGAATCTCTCCTTCTTTCCTGCGAAAAACTCAAGGCGACCGGGTCACCGCCCGCGCCCGCGCCTCTTCCCGCAGACGAATCCTCTCCAAAACTTCCGGGCGAATCCGCACCGGACCGCAAACCGGCCCCGCACCCACTCGTAATTCTCGCTCCAAAGCAATTTCCCGAGCGCTCATTCGATAAGCTGCAGCGTTCCGCATTTCATTTCCCAGCGTATTTAGACCTGAAGCGGCATTGGAATAAAAACTAGGAATTCACGCCTGAACTCGAATTTGCATTTGAATTCAAATCAGATGAAGATGTTCGAGAATTTGCTTCTGCATCCGAATTGGCGTCAGAACTTGCCTTTAATCCTGTCAGCGCATTTGCATTTGCCGTTGAATTTTCTGTTGAACTGGTATTTGCGGTGGCATTCGCCTTTGAACCGGCATTTGATTTACAAAAATCATTGCCTTTGATTTTGCTTTCCTCGCGCTCACTCAAAACGTGTGCGCTCACTCGATCCCGCTCTAAAACCCGCTCCCTATTCCATTTCAAATCCAAATTCAAGTCCAAATCCTGTGCTTGATCTTCCTCAACCCCACCCTTGAGCCCAAATTCGCGCGCAGAATTTTCACGGCTCACATTTCTCCAATTTCCTGGACGCGGGTTTTGTTCGCGACGCTCCATTCCGCAATTTTCATAACCTGCCGCAGCTCCCGGGTCCTCAAAAGGAGCATGGCCCGAGTCAGCGCTGTGCCTGTCATTCAAATTTGAAATTTCAAATTTTAAATTTCCGCCGCCATTCCCCGCGGCCGCCACACTTTCCCCTCGAAATCCCACCCCCGCCAACGCCGCGCGTCCCCGAGCAAATCGCGCCATATACTCCGCCAGGAGCAGTTTCGGCACCGGAGGCGCAAACTTTTCCAGCCGCATCCTCCACGACGGCGGCGGCAACCTCCCCGGCACATCGCTACCCGTCCAGTGTGCGTACCGTTTCCCTTCGTGCATCCAAACAAACAGCAGCCCTTTGTCCTGAAATTCTCCGAATACCTGTTCCAGCCGCTCGATCGTAAAATTTTCTCGAATCGCCGCCACGCGTCCCCAGATCACCCGCAAATTCGTCATCTCGAAACATCCCGAAGCGTCTGCGAGCCCGTACAGCCACGCATATTCCGCCTGCGCCCAATCAGCGCAGGACGCGAGCTTGTCCGATCCCCACATCGCATCGAAATCAATCACACGCTTTGGCATGTTTCACCCCCAAAAAGAATCCGCCCCAAACTGGCATGGACTTCTGAGTCTGTGTGATACCTGCAAAATCATTTGAGATCTGAAAAATCATTGTGGGTCGTAGTTTTAGCCACGGCACAAGTTCTGCGAAATAAATCGGGTTCCACTGTCTGCGTGAGAACTGCAGAATCATTGTGGGTCGTGGCTTTAGCCACGACATAAGCTCTGCAAAATGAGCCGGCTTTAGCCGCTAAGTTTCCAATTTTGAAGTTCTCACGCAGACTCTTTAGCCGGTGAGGCCGATCTAAAATTTCTTATTTCCAATAAACGTTGCGCCATCTGCCTATGCGTATCGCCCTCACCCGCGCGAAATTCGATACTCCCACACGCATTCCCCGCGCCCGTCGGCCGCAGCCCGCATCACAACCGCGCCTTCCCTGTGCCTCTTCTCAATCGAGTACCCGCCGTTCTCCATCCTTCTCAAATGCCTCAACTGCGCCGAAATCGACGCTTCGCCATAACGCGTAATCGCCCTCAGCTCCCCCAGAGTCAACCATGTCTTGCACTCCGCCGCCGAAATCATCACGTCGCGGATAATTTCCCGCTGCGAGCGCAATCGCCGAGCGTCATATTCACCATGTTTTGGAAAAGCACTAGCCAGCACCCCGTCCGGAATCGCCGCGATTTCTGCGAGTCCGCTCCACTGTCCTTCACCATGCATCGTGTTTCTCATCGTCCCTCCCTGAATTTCAATTTGATTTCCAAGGGCCCGAAACAGAATTCACAATCAAATGTTCTTCCTTTGTTCCGTACATCTATCCAGCGCGAATATTGCTCCGCGTATTGCATCAGGAGCTTTTATCGAAAGTAGCGCTCCCTACCCGGGACTCCGGCCGGTGCTCACTACTCGCGTAATATCTCCGCAAGGAAGCAGTGTTTTCGCGCGCACGCCCATGTCACTTCCGGGCACGCCGTTTGGCCGGCCATGCGCACTGGCGAAACACGCGCGCACGCGCGAAAACACTGCCTATTTGCTTGATTTGAGCCCCGATTCCCACGTCCCGTAATGTTTTGAATTTCCATCGATCAGTTCCTGGGGGTCGCGCCAACCGCTACAGTTCCACATTCTGTTTACTCATCGCGTATCTTTACTTCGTCGATCAATACGAACAATTCATTTGCGCTGCGCTCTGCCGCTTCATTTCCTCAAATCTCCTACAAACTAAATCAACTCACGCAGGACGTCTCATAATGACAAGCCAATTCATTTCAAACCTCACACCCCATAGCCAATCCTCGACTGCATAAATTATCAGGCGTGCTTGAGACTCTCAATTTGCTCCCTAAAATCGCCTTGTTCGGTGGTCGTCCAGAGCCTTGGGAAAAATAAAAGCAACCTGCACTGTCTCACCCTTACTCTTCGCTTACCATTCGCCTAAAGTAACACTCGAACAACAATCGACAATATAACTGTCACGGTAATAAACTCTCTGGTTATTGTCGTTAGTACAATCTCAATTCTAGGTTATCCACAGGCCTATGAAAAAAAATACTAGACACGAATCATGACCCCTCTGTAATGTTTGGAATTGCTTTTCACAGGCAAGCCCTTTTGGGCCCGCCTTAAAACATTTAAATGGGAGCCCAGGCCATGACCATGTCTCGATTCACGCCGCCGCTAGACTACCTGCAAGCGGCATCGCGTTCGTCCTTGCAAAGTTTTGAACTTGCTCGACTCAACCACGCCGCCAATCTCCGCAACGAAATCGCCGCCCTCATCGATCAGTGGATTCAGGAGAGTTGCGAAGCCATGCTCGCCCGCTGGATGCTCGATCATCATCAGTCTCTTCAATCTCCACCAATTTCCCCCACAGACCTGGTCCGTTCCCTAATCGATCCAGCCTCGACCGCCCTGTTCCCCGACCCCGCAACCACGACAAATATTGTTCACGCGCCCCCACGTTTTTCCTCGCCACACACAACACTGAAACCAGCCATCGCACGAAAATCTCAAAAACAAAGGCAATCCGCAGCCGGCTGACCGGCACTTCCACCACTCTCTCCACCCCATTCTCTTTACCGTCAAATTCGAGCCAAATTCCTGCGACCAAACCTGATAAGGAAGCTCTGTCCGATTTCTTGCCTATCCGTCCGCTCCGAATCCCCATTCAACCTCATCTGTCACCAAACCCGCAGAAGCAAAAAAAGCCCGCACCCCAGCTCCGAACACCCACCCCACTCCCAATTCATCCTCTAAAACAAACAACATCCGAGAAATGCAAGTTCCCACGAGACCTGCTCAAAAAAAACAGTCAAACGTTAAATTGAATAGCACAAACTATTTATCCATTCAGAAAATGCCAATCATTCAAATCTCAACAAATTCGCCCAATACCACCCACCCCCGTCGAAAATACTTCTTTCCAGCAAACCAAAATCGAAAAGAACCCAATCAAATCAATCAAAACAACCACCCCACATAATCAATCCAACTCCCTGACAACCCCTGCCCAATTTCAAGTCACCACGCCCCCAAATCCCAAATCCAGCTTCTCCCACAAAAAACAACCCAACCCGCCCCATCAACCAATCTTCCAACCCTCAAAACATTAACCCCAAATTTTTTCCAATCCTCACAAAATCCGCAAAACTGCACCACCATCCGCCCAACCAAATTCCCATATGATATCAATATCTGTTATAGCTTATGTTCTAACGCGGTGTACTCACTAGTACAGTACTGACTGCATTGACAGGTAATTGGTGGATCGTGCGTTTTTTGTGTTTTTAAGGGGCGGGGGGATTTAGGAATGGCGACAATTGGTGAGACTGAAGATTGCTTTTTCTTTGATCTGATTTGCAATAACAACTTGCGTCTAGGGCGAGGGAGAATTTCGCTTTGGTACCGGGAACAATTCGGATCGTTTCAGTAGCGCACACGAATAGCGAATATTCATGTGCGACGATTAGTTGTTGTAATCGCGCTTATTCAAATCGACAGGTTTCGAAGGCGGGATGGGCTAATGGAAAATCGGGTCCTTACTGCTTGCGCATCAATATTTATGCACAGATTTGAAAGCCGTGAAACTAATCGACTTTTAGACTTTTAATTGAGCAGAGTCGTTGTTAAAGGACCGGGTCATGTGCTTTAACTAAATGTGGGATACGAAACAAAACATTTAGGCACTTGTGTGTTTTTTCTCGAGGAGTTTTTCTTTGCGGTAGATCATTGTGTTGATATTGGAGGTGGCGAGTTCGAAACCGTGGCCGTGGGTAATGGCATCGGTTGGACACGCTTCCACGCAGTAGCCGCAAAAAATACAGCGTGAATAGTCGATATTATAAACACTCGCGTAGCGCTCTCCAGCCGAAATTCTTTGCGCTTCCGTGTTTTCCGCGGCCTCAATGTAAATGCATCTTGCGGGGCAGGCGGCGGCGCAGAGAAAGCAGCCGACGCACTTTTCGAATCCGTTTTCATCGCGGTGGAGGACGTGGATGCCGCGGTAACGGGGCTGAAAATGAACGGGCTCTTCAGGATAATTCTCTGTGACGGTTTTCCGCAACATATTGCGGAAAGTCACGCTGAAACCCTTGACAAGAGTAAGAAAAGTTTCGCCAGCTTCGTGAATGATCGATGACATCGCATATGAGTTTAGCAAACTCAATGGCGCAGGGCAAACCGTGGCAGGGACACTGATATTCAATTCATTACGAGAATCGCTGGACCGCAAGGGTAGATAGTGTGTTTGATGCAAAACAATTAGAGATTCCTATTTTCGATTAAGATCACAAAATAAATAGTTCGTCAATAGATTGTGGAGTGCGAGGGCACAACTACGGTTTATTCATGGCGTTCAAACGAATAAATCTACCGGGAAAAAGGAAACATCAGCCAGCCGATTCCGATCGCCACTAGCATGAATGCCAGAAACGCAAAGAAAGTGTATTTGAGACGCTCCATATTTGTGCGCTTGGAGAGGAATGCAAATGTAATGGAGACGACCGCGGCAAAAAATACGAGCGCTTCAAAATGAGTGAAATATCCGAATAGACCGTTCATTTTGGTTCTCCGCCGTGGCCGATATCGTAGGCTTCCAAAACCGTCAACAAGTTCAACATGCCTGCTGCGGCGAACAGGCGGGTGCCGTAGTCTCCTGTTGCATGAGCGACGTCAGGGCCGGCGGGCTGAAATTGATGCGCCATGAAATAGAAAATTCCAGAGCCAAGGTCAGCAAAAAATCCCAAGCGGTCGAACAAATCCTCGGCGCCGGAGCCAAAAACTCCGCCACGCATCGCCAGGCCCGCGCAAGCTAATGCGCCCACGCATAAAAAGTAAACGGCGGCTTTGGTCCACCGGCGAAGGATCAGGTGACCTAGGCCAGGAATAATCCAACCAGCGATCGCGGCGGCAATCCCAATCATCTGGCTGCCTTTCGCGGTCTCCGTTTTAACCGTTTCTTCCACGGCAGTTCCCTCGCATTTAGGACAATAGTCTCAAAATTTCCGTCTGCAGCGTTCCAGTAACTTCCGCGCGATCATTTCCAACGTAAACATTCACTTCGCTGCGCACGCCAAACTCCGGCAAATAAATTCCCGGTTCGATTGAAAAACAAGTATGCGGGATTATCCGTCGAATGTCTCGCGTTTCCAAGCCATCCATGTTTGCGCCCGCCCCATGAACTTCCTGACCTATATTGTGGCCAGTGCGATGAACAAAATATTTTGCGTATCCTGCTTTGCGAATGACCTCGCGCGCCGCGCCGTCGACCTGCCAGCCTTCGATTGCGCGACCAGCAGATACATTCTTCTGCACGTATTGCACGGCCGCGTCACGCGCATCACGAACGATGGAGAAAATTTTCGTGTATTTGCCGGGAACATTGCTGCCCAAGATAGCCGACCCACGTAATGTCGTAGTAGACGCTATTGGGCGCCAGAGTTTTCGCCCAAATATCCAGAAGCAGGAAGTCATTTCTCCGGATAAAGGCAGAACCCTGCGGCATCGGTTCGTAATGAGGGTCGCCGGAATGCGCGCCGACGGCGACAATCGGAGGTGAATCGGAGGCGACACCGTGCGCTCGAAATTGAGCAACGATCCACTGTTGCAGATCGTATTCGGTGAAACTTTCGCCAGCGGAAACTCTTCGCGCAGCTTCAGCAAATGCCGCTTCTGTGATCGAATCAATGGCGCGGCCGGCTACCCTATGCGTCTCGAGTTGTTCCGAGGTCCACGCAGCTTCAAATTTTTGAACGAGGTCCGCGGAACTGACAACCTTGCACCCTTGTGCGCGAATCAACTCCACGGTACCCGCATCGACCAGCGAAATGTAAGGAATCGAATTCTTCGGAGAGTATTGCATAGCCACTTTTTTCGCGCGGCCAATCAGTTTCTTTAGATTCTTTTCCAATTCTTCGGCTGCGGCGTAGAGCATTTTTTCGCCGGGCAGCAAATCGAGCGTTGCGGCTTCAATGCGGTGCACGAGTTTACGCGGCGCGCCTTTTGCGGGAATCATGTAAAACCAGCGGCGCTTGGCTAAAGCATGACCCAGGCCCAGAACTCGATAGGCAATCGGATCGCGATGAAGAATATCGTAGAAAAGCCATCCGTCGATTCCCTGTTCGCGGAGCGCGGATTGGATGGCTTCAATATTTGGCATAAGGATTTTAGTCTGGAGAATTCATTATCGAGGGTGACGATTCCGTTTCAAACCGCGAGGCCACGAATCATTGCCGCAGAAACTCCGTCAATTTCGACACGCTTTGTGCGGCTGTGCTCGCCTGCCACGATTCTAACAGCCGCCATAGGCACATTCAAACGCGATGCCAGGAATTTTCGCAGCGATTCGTTGGCGCGATCATCGACCGGCGGCGCGGTGAGACGGATTTTCAGGGCACTCTGATATTCGCCGGCAAACTCATCGCAACTAGCGCGCGGTTGCACTCGAACCAGGAAACTGACCGATCCGCTTTTCTCAACAACCTCCAAGCTCATTCCGTGTAATCCCTTTGCCCGAACAGGGATGTGCCGACACGCACTTCCGTTGCGCCCTCTTCTATCGCGATTTCAAAATCGTGCGACATGCCCATGGACAAGACTGGCAGAGATTGCGCTCCCATTCCCTTGCAAAGGTTATCGCGTAGTTCGCGCAAATGGCGAAAGTAGATTCGTGCGTCTTCCGGATTGTCAAAATACGGAGGAACTCCCATCAGGCCCTGCAAATTTAAATGCGGCATGCGCAACATCGCTTCAACCATGCTCGGCAGTTCTTCGTCCGACGCGCCGGATTTTGCGGGTTCGGGATCCAGCTTCACTTCGATCAAAACTCGGAGGCGATTATTATCTGCGGGCGGATTCAGGTCGCCATTCTCATTCTTGCCTCTCAAAAATTCGCCGGCGGCACGGTCAAGTTTTTCGGCTAGCGCGATGCTATCGACAGAATCTACGGAATCGAACATGCGCGGCACGCGCGCGACTTTATTTTTTTGCAAGTGACCGATCATGTGCCAGGTTGCTTCAAGCGTTAAAGTGTCGGCAACCTTCGATTCGCGCTCCTGGACGCGATTCTCTCCAAAATGGCGGGCCCCGGCCTTGTACAGGCTCACGATTTTAGACGTGGGATGAGTTTTGGTGACAGCAACCAAGGTAATTTCTTTCGCCCGGCGACCGGCGCGCGAAGCTGCCTTGTCAATCCGTTGACGCACGTCATTAAAATTTTTCAGAAGATCGGTTGCCGTGGAACCCATGCACCGGATTCTAGCATGCTCGTATTTTTCAGGATTGTGCACACATGGAATACACGCTTCCGCGGCGAAACGATTAGTGCAATCACACCAATTTGTCCGCTCGCACCGGTAGTGACTCAGTTTGCGAGCAAAGTCGCCCTCTCCGTCCCGAAGATCGCGGGACGGAGAGGGCGCTACAAAACCGCAGTGCAATGCACTTGCACTTGTAGCGGCCGCCCGTCCTTTCGGACGTGCAGCCTTATTGCCGCAGCACTCCAAAATTCAAATTGATGCACTACCCTCGCGCCAGCTTCCTTGCGAGGATTCCGTGCTCACGCTAGACTGGCACATCCCATATGGCGACTCGCGGAAAAATAATTGCACTCGAGGGAATCGACGGATCGGGCAAACGCACGCAACTGGATCTGCTGGCAAGCGAGCTTGAAGTGCGCAAATTTCCCACCTTTCGCATCAGTTTTCCGCGTTACGAATCATTTTACGGAAAACTTGTCGGGCGCTACCTGAATGGAGAATTCGGCACGCTAGACGCCGTGGATCCGCATTTGTCCGCCCTGTTGTATGCCGGGGATCGCCTGGAAGCGAAGCCTGAAATTGAATCAGCATTAGCGGCGGGAAAGATCGTTCTCGCGGACCGGTACATCGGCTCCAACATGGCTCATCAAAGCGCGCGAGTTGCACCTGAAAAGCGCGAAGAGTTTTTTGCCTGGCTGAAACATCTCGAATATGCGCTTTATGGCTTGCCGGCGGAAGACCTGGTGATCTATTTGCGCGTTCCGTTTGAGGAGGCGCACCGCCTGGTGGGGCTAAAAGCGGCGCGAGACTACACCAAGCTGAAACGAGATATTCAAGAAGCCGACACCAGGCATCTGGAACAAACTGAAATAATTTACGACCGGCTGGCAACCGAATCGAATTGGGTGCGCATCGACTGTATGGACGAAGGTTCTAGAGCACTACGGACGCCAGAAGAAATTCATCAATCCGTGCTTCAATGCGTCGAAGCGCGAATATTGTCACGCGAATAGCCTGGGCTTGGAAAGGTAGGCAGCTTAGTGGGCTTCTCGGAATTCATCGGCAATACACGCGTCATCACTGCCCTGCGCGGCATGTTGGCAACGGATCGTGTTGCGCACGCGATGCTTTTCTCCGGGCCGCGAGGCATCGGAAAATTCACGCTTGCGCGCATGTTCGCTCAGGCGTCCAACTGCGAACGGCAGCAGGATGATTTTTGCGGCGAATGCGAACACTGCCGGCAAATCGCGCTTCTGGCAGATACGTCTGGCCTGATCAGTAGGGGCCTTGCGCAACGCGGCGAACGCCCGGACTCTGCCACCGTCGAGCGCGTGCCGCTTCTGCTGGAAACTCATCCGGATGTTTGGGCAATTGTGCCGGACCCGATTCGCTCGAAAGATCCAGTAGCCCGGCCGGTGATCCATATGGGGCAGTTACGAGCGGTTCAGCGCGCAGCTTACTTCAAGCCGCGCGGCCGGCGGCGCGTATTTATCATCGACGGCGCGGAAACCATGCGCTGGGATGTCTCCAATATTTTTCTAAAAATACTGGAAGAGCCCCCAGAATCCTCGACTTTAATTTTGATCGCCCCAAGTCCCTATCAACTTTTGCCCACGATCCGGTCTCGCTGCCTTCAATTTTCCTTATCATCGCTCGCAACGCCCGAAGTTGAAAAAATCTTGTCCGTCCACACGAAGTTGACGCCGGAAGAACGTAAGATTGCCGCGCAATATGCCGAAGGCTCCCCGGGAATCGCCATCGACATGGACATAGAAGCTGTCGCCAAACTCCACCGCGATGCGTTAACGATTCTCGAGAGGTCTGTTGAATCGCGCGGCGTGTCCGAATTATTTGCGAGCACATCGGCATTGGCAAAAAGTCAGGAGATCGCGTTTGAAAATGTTCTGGAAGTGTTCTATAGTCTGCTCACGGACCTGCTACACCTGTCCAGCTCTTCCACGATGAAGGTGTTACGAAATCCAGCATTACGCCGGGAACTCGAAACACTCAGCAAGAAGATAGACGTGGCGTGGATTAATAAAGCTGTTGATGGATTTGATGTGCTTCACGCCCGGACACGAAGGAATGTAAACCGGTCTTTGGGATTGGATGCGGTAGCCCTATCTCTGACCCGCCCCTCGCCGGGCATAAAAAATTCATTTTCAGGATAACGGAAACGTACCCTGATCCGTTCGCGCCGCATCTTAGGTGGAGAGAAGTCTCACCATAATTAGTGCATTTATAAAATTCAAGGAGTTATTATCGTGAATCGCAAGCTTTTTCGTCCTACACTTACGGAAATGAAAGAACCGCACCCTACTCCCACCCGCACTCATAATTCGGCGAATGGACCGCAGCCGCACAAAAAACCGGCCCCGCCAGAACAAACGCATGCTGAAAACTTCTATTGGATCAAGCAAATGCAAGCGCGTACGCCTGTGGTCATCGTTCTAACGGATGGTGAAAGCCTGCAAGGCGTCGTGGAATGGTATGACAAAGATTGCATTAAGCTCACACGGACGGGTAGCCCAAATCTGCTGATTTATAAACAATTCATAAAATATATTTACAAAGACGGTCCGGAAGCGGCACTCGGCGGCACGAACGGTTAATAAATTTTTGTCGGACAGTCTCTCCGGCTGTCCCAACGACTGTATTTCGTCACTTTTTGGGGCAATGGTCCCTTAGGAAAATTTTTTCCACTGCATTTAAAGAATGTTCGAAGCTACGTTTGAAACCAAGTGAGAAGCTGGAACGGAGAAACACCGGACTGGCAGTCTTACTTCTTGGGCATGGATACAGAGAACGTCATCAGGGCTTTACTTACGAGACGCCCGTCGAGGTCGGTCACATCGCAGTCGACCACGCTGGTGGTTTTTCCCTGCCGCAGAACGCGGGCGTCAGCTTTGATCTCGCCATGTTCCACAGCCTCAAGAAAATTAATTTTCATTTCGATCGTAACGACTCGTGAGCCTGCCGGAGATGCGAGAAATGCGGCGAAGCCGCCGGCCGTGTCCGCCAGCATGGCCAATACCCCGCCATGAACCACCCGGTGGATTTGCTTATGCCGGTCAAGGACGGGCATTTTGAACACGGCTCGCCCTCGCTCAGCTTTGGCCAACTGAAAGCCGAAATGATTGATCGGGGCGCTGTGACGCAAGCGCTCATCCGCCCTTGCCAGATCAGCTTTGGATAATTTTCCTCGCGGCTTCATCGGATTCCGCACCCCTCGGTCGTATTTATTTCCATCCACTCGATTTCGATCATCTGGTAACGTAAAAACCTGTCACCTTAACGCCTTCCAGCGCGTCCAATACCCAAGGCAGGAATGGTGTGTTAGTTTCGTCCAAGGTCCGGGAATCTAACATTGCCGTTGCTCAGGAGCAAATAGATTGTCCCGGGATTTAGAAGTTGGGTTTGCTAAACTACCGCCGGAAACTGGAATTGCGCTAGACAGGATTGGGTGAAGCGTCGCTTTTCCGAGCAGGCTGGATGACATTGCAGAAAAACCCCGGGTCTGAAGACCCGGGCTACAATACCCGGCATTGTCCAGTTGTTAATTGCGAACAGGCTGCTGTAGCCCGCCTCTTTAGAGGCGGGGATTTAGATGACGTTGCTCCACAGCTTCCAATAGAGTTTTCGCGCGCGCCATAAGAACTCATCAAACTCAGGAGCAAGCGGGCCCTGCGCCCGAATCAAATGAAGATTGGAATCACGTGCTACCCAACGTACGGCGGATCAGGAGTTGTCGCGACGGAATTGGGCATGGAGCTCGCCGCGCGCGGCCACGAAATCCACTTCATCAGTTACGCGCCTCCCATCCGCCTTACCGACACGAACGACAGGATTCAGTTTCACGAAGTGGAAATTTCGAGCTATCCACTCTTTGACCACGCCCCTTACGCGCTCTCCCTGGCCGTAAAAATGATGCAGGTGGCCGAAGCCGAAAGCCTCGATTTGCTCCATGTTCACTATGCGATTCCCCATTCCGTCAGCGCGCTCCTTGCGCGCATGATGGCCGCGCCCAAGCGATTGCCTTTCATCACCACTTTGCATGGCACGGACATCACGCTCGTGGGAAACGATCGCAGCTTTTTGCCGATCACCAAATTTTCAATCGAGCAATCCGATGGTGTTACCGCTATTTCTCAGTATCTGAAACAACGCACCATCGAGGAATTTGACATCAAGCGTCCGATTGAAGTGATTCCCAACTTTGTTAACTGCGATTTGTATTGCCGCAAGCCCAATGAGGCTTTACGCGCGGAATGGGCGCCGGACGGCGAACCGATTCTGATGCACTTGTCGAATTTCCGACCCGTGAAGCGCATTACGGATGTGGTGGAGATGTTTGCCATCGTGCGCCAAAAAATGCCCGCCAAGCTGGTCATGATTGGCGATGGCCCCGACCGCGCCGCCGCCGAACATCTGATCCGCAAAATGAAGCTCACGCGTGACGTTCATTTCCTTGGCAAGCAGGACAACGTCTATCAGTTTCTCAGCCAGGCTGATTTATTTCTGCTCCCTTCCGACATGGAATCATTCGGTCTCGCCGCGCTCGAAGCCATGGCCTGCGAAGTTCCCGTCGTGGCCACGAATGTGGGCGGCCTTCCCGAAGTCGTCGAGCACGGCATCGACGGCTACCTTTTCACGCCGCGCGAAATGGAAATCGGAGCGCGCTACGCCCTGGAAATTTTGTCGCAACCCGACCGGGGCCGGGCAATGGGCAAGACCGCGCGCGTGAATGCCAAGAAAAAGTATTGTGCCAACGATGTGATTCCGTTATATGAATCTTACTATCGGCAGGTCATCGAAGCCGTATCCGCAACGCATGTATAACAAGCTGCGGAAAGAGTAGTTTATTCTGTCATTCCGAGCGAAGCGAGGAATCTCTCTGCTTCGCTCGGAATGACAGAAAGTGGAGTTTTTCCGCAGCCTGATAAGTGGGGTTGGATCCAGGGAATTCGCTCTTTTCGGGGGGATTGCGTTTATGGGGTGGAGAAAGTTTGGTATCCGCGGGAGTTTTCGTGTCTGCATTCTCTGCTTGGGACTCGTTGCGCTCGCTAGTTTTCCCGTGGCTGGGCGCGCTCAGGTTACCGGCTCGATCCTTGGAACTGTCACTGATCAATCGGGCGGAGTTATCTCGAATGCAAAAATCAGCGTAAAAAGTCTGGAAACCGGGGCAACTCGAGAAGTGACCTCCGATGATACCGGAACTTATCGAATCCTCTCACTGCCATTGGGACAACAAGAATTAAGAGTCGAACAAAAAGGGTTCAAGCCATTTGTGCGAACCGGGATCGATCTCCATGTTGGCGAGCAAGCCGTAATAAATGTAACTCTGGCCCTGAGTCCGTCGGACACGGTTACCGTAGTCAGTGAAGCTCCTGTCGTGAACGTCACAACGGCCTCGGTATCGGGCGTCGTCGACGACCGCCAAATAAAAGATTTGCCTTTGAACGGCCGCAGCTTTGACGACCTGATCGCCCTCAATCCCGGCACGATCAACTACAGCGCGCTGAAAAGCCCCAACACCAGCACGAGCAACGGAAATACTTTCTCCGTGGCTGGACGACGCACGAGTGAAAATTTATTTCTGCTGAACGGCGTTGAATACATGGGCTCGAGCCAGCTCGCCGTAACCCCCGGCGGCACGAGCGGCTCTTTGCTGGGCGTGGACGGCATCCGCGAATTCAACGTGCTCACGGACACTTACTCCGCAGAATATGGCAAGCGCGCCGGGGCCCAGGTGAGCGCGGTCACGCAATCCGGAACCAACGAATTTCACGGCACTGCTTTCGAATTTGTGAGGAACAGCGCGTTCGATTCGCCCGGCCCTTTCGATCAGGGAAACGTTGCCCCTTTGCACCGGAATCAATTTGGAGGCGCAGCCGGCGGGCCGCTAAAACGGGATCGCATTTTCATCTTTGGCAATTATGAGGGCTTCCGTCAATCCCAGAATGTTACGAGCGTCAGCGTCGTACCGGATACATTGGCAAGGGCTGGAATGCTTCCGGACGCATGCACAGGAGTCCCCGCAACCGTTTCCAAAGAGAATAGTTTCATGCTGGGCTACATGGCGTTCTGGCCCGTGGCGAATGGTCCCGAGCTAACCGTGCCCACAGCGGCTAAAAATTCCGTCGGAGGCACGTGCACGAATCCTTCGCCTGTGGTGGCAAGCGGAACGGCGAAAGCTTTTTACAACCCGAATGCTCACATTCGGGAAGATTTCGGCACGTTCCGCGCTGATTATCATGTTGGAAGCAACGATAACCTTTCCGCCGCCTACACGGTGGATGATGGAAATAGTCTCATCCCCCTCGCCGATCCGCTGTTCGCGTCGTATACGCCGCTGCGCATGCAGGTTTTGAGCCTGACTGAAACGCGCCTTATCACCAATTCGGTGCTGAACATCGCGACGTTCGGATTTTCGCGAGCATCTTTTGCTCTTGAATCCGTTCCGCTGGTCACACTGCCTTCGGATTTGTCTTTCGTTTCCGGAATGGGCCCTGGTGGAATTGTGGTCGGCGGCGGCGCGACAACCACGGCGAACGGCTCAATAACTTCCGCCGGACCGAACAATGCCGCAGGCGTAAATAATCATCGCAATCTTTTTACATTTCAGGATGACCTTCGCATCACCCACGGAATGCACCAGTTGGATTTTGGCGTTTGGTTTCAGCGCCTGCAGGACAATGAAGACTCAGCCTCGCGGCAACTGGGGCAGGCAACTTTTGCGAGCCTGGCGACTTTGCTGCAAGGGACGGTCACCAACTTCCAGGTGGTTCCCATGCACACGGAGCTGGGCTGGCGGTCCCTCATGGGCGCGTGGTACGTGGACGATACCATTCGCGTTCGGCGCAACCTGACGATCGAGGCCGGCCTCCGCCAGGAATTTACCACAGGCTGGAATGAAGCTTTCGGGCGGGCTTCCAATTACATTGAGAATGCATCGGGCGTGCTCGTGACGAATCCCATCGTCGGCAACTCGGTTTATACGCAAAACAACGCGATTCGTTTGTTTAGCCCGCGCTTCAGCGTGGCCTGGGATGTTTTCGGCAGCGGAAAAACCGCCGTGCGCGCCGGATACGGCATGTATTATTCGCTGATTGACGATCTCGCATTCCTGCAAAATTCTTTGCCGCCATTTAACGGAGCGGAAACCCTGACAGGAACAATTTTCCCGACGGTGCCTCCAAACCCTCCGAATAATACTCTCCCTATTAATCCCGGTCCGCCGCCGAACAACACCATTTTTGCGCCGCAAGGAATTCAATCGAACGCGAAAACGCCTGCTGTACAGGAATGGAATCTGTCCATCGAGCAGCAGTTGAACCAAAGCACATCCTTGCGCGTCGCCTACGTTGGGTCGTTCGGCGTGCATGGATTGCTAAGCGTCGATCCAAATACTATTCCCGCCCAAATTTGCGCGACGGCCACGTGCACAGCGGGTGGCATCGCTACTCTGGCAAGCTTCAAAGGCGTTGCTCCCACCGTACCGCAAGGGACGGTGTTTATTCCCGGTCCGGGTGCGAGCCGGCCAAACCCCGCATTGTCCGCTGGCTTTTTCTGGCTTACAGAAGGCAATAGCAGTTACAACGCGCTCGAGGCGGACGTGACGCATCGTGTTGGCAAAGGGCTTGAATTCCGCGGAAACTACACCTGGGCAAAAAATCTGGATATGAATTCCGGATTGACCGGAGCCCAGGCCAACAATCAGGCGCAGATGATTTTGAATCGCAACAACCTTCGCGAAGATTGGGGCCCATCCGCTTTAACTCCCACCAGCCAGGCTAGCGTCTCCGCCAACTACGAACTTCCCTTCGGCCACAACCAGCGTTGGATGAACGATGTCTCGCGAGTGAGAAGCAGATTTGTTTCGGGCTGGCAGGTAAATGGAATCGGAACTTTCCTTTCCGGCTTCCCTTTCACTCCCTTGATCGGATCGAACCGCTCCGGCGATGGAGATACGAGAAATCCCGATCGCCCATCCATCAATCCGACATTCACCGGACCGGTAGTAACCGGAAATCCCAATCAGTGGTTTAATCCCGCAGCCTTTATCCTTCCGACTGCCGGAACGTATGGAAATTTGGGAAGAGGCACGCTGCGCGGCCCAGGACTCGCCGACCTGGATTTTTCACTTTTCAAAAACACGGCTGTCACGGAAAAAACCAACCTGCAATTCCGTGCGGAGTTCTTCAACATTTTTAATCGTTCCAATTTCGGTCCGCCGAACACGACAGTCTTTTCCAGCGGCAACGTCAGTCCTTCCGCAGGCCTGATTACGACCACGGCAACCTTTCCGCGCCAGATTCAGCTGGGCCTGAAGCTGCTGTTTTAGCATTAAGTAGCGCGGGCTTCAGCCTGCGGGGTTTGATCTTTGTTTGCACTAAACCCCGCAGGCTGAAGCCCGCGCCACTAAAACCGCACTCTGAAAAATTAAATTTTCGTAGCCGGAAAAATAACGGAAGAATCGGCAAGCGTCGGCACAAGCTCAGGAATTTCAATACGAATACGCGTCCCTTCGCCTTCCTTGCTTTCAATATCCATGCGGAAATCGGCGCCGTACAACACGCGCAATCGCTCGTGCACGTTGCTGATCCCGATGCCATCCTGAAAAACTTGCGCCATGCGTTCTTTGGGAATTCCCACGCCGTTATCTTCGATGGCCACAATCAGCCGCCCATCGTGCAATTCAGTGCGAATGGTCAATTCCCCGCCGCCAAGTTTGGCGGCCAGCCCGTGTTTCAGCGCATTCTCGACAATCGGCTGCAGCAGCATGCTCGGGACGAAGGCTTCCAGCGTTTCGTCGCGGATCTGTTTGTGGACCACCAGATTGTCGCGCCCAAAGCGCGCAATTTCGATATCCAGATAATCGTCAATGAAATCGAGCTCTTCCTGCAAGGGGACAAACGTTTCGTGCTTGCGCAAAAGCCGCCGCAAAATATTGCTCAGCTTAATGACCACCCCTCGCGCAGTGTCGGGATCGTAGCGGATGAGCGAGGAAACCGTATTTAGCGTGTTAAACAAAAAGTGAGGATTGATCTGCGCGGTCAGCGCATCCATGCGCGCCTTCAGCAGTAATTGCTGATGCTGCTCGAGATTCATTTCCAGGCGCGTGTTGCTCCAGATCTTCATCGGCACAGCGACGGCCATCACCGTGGCCATCAAAACCAGGGCAAGTCCCCAGCTTTTTCCCGCATCAAGATAGAACAGCCACTTAATTTTCGTGGCGTGCCCCAGTGCCTGGCGCGCCAATTCGAGAACGATAATCGAGCCGAGTGGGAGCATTTCCCACGTAACTTTTTTCCTGCGTATCACGCGCACCAGCCACCGCGGCGTGCTCAGAAACGTGTACGGACCGAGTCTCCAAATCTCTTCCGTATTGGGGAGAGTCTGGCGTATTAAGCCGCCGACAAGCCCCGCCGTCGCCGCCACCGGCATTGAGAGCCACTCATGATGCGCAAAGGCAGGCAGGCTGATAATCGACCCGCCCAGCGGCCCGACGACGCGGCCTCCGAGCAATCCCAACAGAAAAGACCCCTCCAGCATCAGGTCCGCGGCACGATAAGGCTGTCCCACTATGCGCAGAAACACGCCGAACGCGAGCGGCGGCGTAACGAACAGCATCAATTTTAATTTTTGATCCGAGTCACGCAACTCAGTGAATAGCACTTTGCGAAACGTGGCCGATCGCGCCAGCCACGCGCAGATCGACGCCGCCGCGCCCACGTGCAGCAGCAGCGTGAGCAGTAAATCTCCGCCAAATGTAAGCGTTTTCATAGGCCGTGGCCGCTGCGGCTACGTTAGCCAATCGAGGTGCCGATGTAAAGCGCCGCGTATGCCGATCGCCTGATATAATACGAGGCCCTTATGCCACGTAAAAAACCAGAACGAGCGCGCGCATCGCGCAAAGTTGCGAAATCATCGAAAGACGGAATAAGAATTGTCGCTCGCGCCAAGTTGCCCACAAGATTCGGACCATTCGAAATTTTAGGCATCGAAGGAAAAACGGAGCAGGAAAGCGCCGTCGCGCTCGTGCGCGGAAAAATTCGCGGAGAAATTCCGCTGGTGCGCATTCACTCGCAATGTTTTACGGGCGACACGCTGGCCTCTGAGCGCTGCGATTGCCGCGCGCAACTCGAACTCTCCCTGCGCAAAATCTCCGATGCGCCTTCTGGCGTTCTCCTCTATCTGCCACAGGAAGGCCGCGGCATCGGCCTGATGAACAAGCTGCGCGCCTACGAATTGCAGGATCGCGGTATGGACACGGTTGAAGCGAACGAAGAACTCGGCTTTGCCGCCGATTCGCGCGACTACGGATTTTCCGCGGAAGCCCTGCGCTTGTTGGGGGTGCGCCGCGTGCGATTGCTGTCCAACAATCCGGATAAAGTACAGCAACTCGAAAAATCCGGGATCAAGGTCGTGGAGCGCGTGCCGTGCCGCCCGCGCACCACGCGAACTTCACGCGCCTATATGGAAACCAAGCGAACCAAACTCGGCCACCTGCTCGATCGTCTGTAATTGAACTTTAAATATTCTGGAGGAATTTTCCATGACGCCCACGATTCAATACAGCGCTACTTTTGAAAAAGCCACTCCCGCAAAGTTGTACGAGCTTTTCGCCGATTCCGCTAAACACTCGGCCGCCACAGGCATGCCGGCAAAAATCAGCCGCAAGGTTGGCGGAACCTGGACCGCGTTTGGCAAAATGCTCATGGGAAAAAATCTTGTACTGATCCCGAATCGCATGATTGTGCAGACCTGGCGTTCATCAGAATGGAAAAAATCAGACCCCGATTCCATTCTAGTCGTGACATTTGAAAAAACTGACAGCGGCGCAAAAGTGGATCTGGTCCATGTGGGCGTTCCGGAATACGATCACGCGGGTGTTACCGAAGGCTGGATCAAATATTACTGGGAGCCGTGGAAGGCTTATCTCTCTGCAAAGACCGTAAAGAAGCGTTCCTGATTCAAACAAAATCACAACGCGCTTCACGTTCTGAAGAGGACCAGATTCCACCGGTTGAAGCCTTTCCCAATTAAACCATCGCAATCATTTGAGTGTGAAATATTCGGAAAGAATAGAAGGCCAGGCAGCGGGTGCCGCACGCTTGTGATTTTCAAGGGTGCGGGTTTAAATTGCCGCGCTATTCAAATTTCACATAAAACAAAAACAATTCTCCAAATAATGCGAGAAGTAATCTGTCGTTCGTTCCGCGTGGGCGTTGGATAAGGAAACCCGCCCCCTTGAAAATCGCAAGGGTGCGGCACCCGGCGCTCTTAAATCCAACCGTAGTCTTTCAATAATCAACCTCCTCCGACAAGATGCACAATTTCGTATCTGTCCCCCTGCTGCACAATTGTCGTTGGCCATTGCGATCGCGGAAGAATTTCCAGATTGCGTTCGATGGCCACGCGGTCGTTTGGCAATCCTAAATGCAAAAGCAACGCGGGAATCCCTGATCCATGGGGAATTTCCCGCGATTCCCCATTCACCACAATTTGAATATTTGAATTCATTACGCCACCGAAACTGGTTTTTTTTCTTGAGGTTTTGATTTCAGGCGAAATCGTAATTCGCCAAGCAGGTAATTGTCCGTCGCGCGAACGACGAGTGAAGATCCGTTGGGCACATTGGCCGGCATGGGAAATTTTAACGTGGCGAGCCCCTTGGAATCCGTGCGCGCATCCGCGCAAGCGGTGCGACATTTTTCATGTTCCAGAAAAACCTGAACTTCGGCATCGGCAATTTGTTTCCTGGATATTTTTTCTTGAAGGGAAATTTCCAGAAGCACCACTCCTGCCGTGAACCACGTTTTCGGATTTAGAAGCGCAAGCGTCAATCCTGCTTCGTCTACCGCATTTTGCGCAATGGGAGCCGGTTTGCCGGAAATTGAAATTGTTCCCGCTTCGAGTTGCGCAATCACTTCGCGATGCTGCTGAGCGAGCCGTTCATGAAGTTTTTCCGCCAGAACTTTTTCATCCACTCCGGCGGCAAATTGCTCGTAGCTGGTGCTGCGTTTGTGAATCACACGCCCGGAGAGATAAACAACGGTGTCGAGAAAAGGATGCGAAGGCCCGCGATCTTCAGTTTGCACGTGAAACAGGGCCTCGCCGACGCGCACATTTGAATTGAATCCGAAATTCATTTGCTCCTCTATCTTTCCCACACGTGTATCACTTATTTCTCTTAACTAAATCGAAAAAATTCTCGAACTATCTTTCAACTGGATTTGACCGCTTGCCGCTTCATCGCTATTATAGCTTGTGCTCAGATGACAGGAAACGATATCCAATCTTACGCGCCTCTACTTGTGCACCTCATCCTGGCGATGGTTCTTTCCGGCGCCCTTCTTACGCTTTCTTCGGTTGTAGGCTGGCGCCGCCCATCTAAAGTTAAGATGCAGGCCTATGAATGCGGCATGACGCCCACGGGCGACGCACGTGAACCTTTTTCCGTAAAATTTTATCTGGTTGGCATCATATTTATTCTTTTTGATGTGGAAGCTATCTTTCTTTATCCATGGGCCTTCGTTTTTAAATCCTTGCGGTGGTTTGGTTTCGTGGAAATGCTTCTCTACATCGGCATCCTGCTGGTCGGATATTTCTATCTCTGGAAGAAAGGGGCGTTGGACTGGAACCGCCCAGCCGCACGCCAGGACCGGAATTCGTGACGGATACGCCTGACCTGGAACAAAACCCTATCGTAGCGAAAATTCGAGATTGGCGGCCCGAAGCTATCGCCGAACTGATTTCGTTTCGCGAAGAGTTGACCATTGTTATTTACCGCGAACATATTCGTTCCCTTTGCGAATTTCTAAGGTCAGACCCTTTTTTGGCATTCACCTATCTTTCCGATGTCACCGGCGTGGACAGATTTCCCATCGAGCCGCGATTTGAACTGAATTATCATTTACTTTCGCTCTCCCGGCGCGACCGAGTTCGCTTGCGCGTGCGTCTGCCGGGCGAAGATCCTGTCGCCGAATCGGTTGTACCTGTGTGGCCCACGGCAAATTGGCACGAACGCGAGATTTTTGACCTTTTCGGAATTCAATTTGAAGGACATCCCAATCTGCACCGCATGCTGCTGCCGGACGATTGGGAAGGCCACCCTCTCCGCAAGGACTATCCGGTGGAGGGACCTCGCTAATCTCTGATTTAGACCTGAGCGAACCTGCGCTATGACCACTATTCAAACTGCAGTCGGGCCCGAAAAAACCATGGTTTTGAACATGGGACCGCAACATCCGTCCACGCACGGCGTTTTGCGTGTGCTACTTGAACTGGACGGAGAAAATATCATCAAGGCCGACGTCGATATCGGCTATCTGCATACCGGCATCGAAAAAACCGCTGAAGCGCTCACCTATTCGCAGGCCATCACGATTACGGACCGCATGGACTACCTCGCGCCGCTATCGAACAATCTGGCGTACTGCCTAGCCGTTGAAAAATTGTTGGGCCTGGAAGTTCCTAAGCGCGCGCAATACATTCGCGTGCTGCTGACGGAGCTTACGCGCATTGGTTCGCACCTCGTCTGGCTCGGCACGCACGCGATCGACCTCGGCGCCATGTCTGTCTTTCTTTATTGCTTCCGCGAACGCGAGGAACTTCTCAAAATTTTTGAACTGGTCAGCGGCCAGCGCATGATGACCAGCTATTTCCGCATCGGCGGGCTTTCGCTTGAGCCTCCCGTGGGCTGGACCGATCATGTCGAGAAAATTGTTCGCACTTTCCCTTCCCGCTTTGACGAATATGAAGAATTGCTGACCAAGAATCGCATCTGGATTGGACGCACGCAGGGCGTAGGCATTCTGAAAGCCGAGGACGCAATTGCTCTCGGCGTTTCTGGCCCTTCGCTTCGCGGTTCCGGCGTCGATTATGACGTCCGGAAATATTTTCCATATTCCAGCTACGACGAATTTGATTTCAATGTGCAAGTGCGAACCGAAGGCGATTGCTATGCGCGATATATGTGCCGCGTAGGTGAAATGCGCGAAAGCCTCAAAATTGTTCGCCAGGCGCTCGAAAAGATTCCGCCGGAAGGCCCGGTAAAAGCCGACGCTCCCGGAATCGTTCCGCCGCAGCGCGAAAAAATGAAAACGGAAATGGAAGCCCTGATCTATCACTTCAAAATTTTCACCGAAGGCTTCGCGCCTCCCGCCGGCGAAGTCTACCAGCGCATCGAATCGCCGCGCGGCGAACTCGGCTGCTTCATTGCCAGTGACGGCTCGCCAAAGCCGTACCGCATGCGCATGCGCACGCCCTCCTTTGTGAATTTGCAGGCGCTGCAAAAGATGGTCGAAGGACACCTGGTAGCCGACGCGATTGCCAGCATCGGAACTCTGGACATTGTTCTTGGGGAGATTGACCGCTGATGAATTTGCCTCCGCAACTCGAAGCCAAATTCCAAACGCTGGAGAATCGCTATCCGGTGAAGCGTTCGGCGCTGATTCCCATGCTGCTCTACGCGCAGGATCAGTTCGGCTTCGTCAGCGATGAAATGATCGAGGAAATTGCCCAGCGGCTGGGGCTCAATACGCTTCAAGTCACGGAAACAATGGCGTATTACTCCATGCTGCGCCGCAAGCGCGCCGGAAAATATCACGTTCAGGTTTGCACCAACGTGTCCTGCATGTTGCGCGGCGGCAATCAGATTTACGATTTCGTCCAGAAAAAACTGGAAATTGGCCACAAGGAAACCACGGAAGACGGCGTATTTTCGCTCGAAGAAGTGGAATGCCTCGGCGCTTGCACCGGCGCTCCCGCCATGCAGGTCAATTACGATTTCTACGAAAATCTGACGGTCGAGCGCACCACACAGATTTTTGAGGCTCTCGAAGCCGGCCGCAAGCCGCAAACTTCCACGCCGATTACCGGCGCGGTGAAACAGCGTCATCCGGCGGAAGTGCCCGCCATCAGCCGCCTGTTTGGCGTAAAAGATTCGCACAAGCTCGAAGTCTACCTGGCAAATGACGGCTACAAAGGAATGGAACGCGCGCTCAAGGAACTGACTCCTGAGCAGGTCGTCGACGAAGTGAAGAAGTCGAACCTGCGTGGGCGCGGCGGCGCTGGATTTCCCACCGGCATGAAGTGGAGCTTCGTGCCCAAGGATTCCGCCGAAACCAAAATATATTTTGTGCAACGCGGATGAGAGCGAGCCGGGCACATGCAAAGATCGCCCGCTGATGGAATTAATGCCGCACCAACTCATCGAAGGCATCGTGATCGCGGGGCGCGCGGTGAATTCGCATCAAGGATACGTTTATATTCGCGGCGAGTACCGCTACGTTCTGGACATCATGGACGAGGCCATCGCGGAAGCCTATAAAGGCGGCTACCTCGGAAAAAATATCATGGGCAGCGGATACGATTTCGATCTGGTTGCTCACACGGGAGCCGGCGCGTACGAGTGCGGCGAAGAATCCGCGCTGATGGAATCGCTCGAAGGCAAGCGTGGATATCCGCGCATTCGGCCTCCGTTCCCTGCCGTTGTTGGACTTTACGGATCGCCCACAGTCATCAACAACGTCGAAACACTTTCTTCCGCGCCGGAAATTTTGCGGCGCGGCGGCGAATGGTATGCAAACCTCGGCTCGCCGAAAAATGGCGGCACGCGCCTGTTTTGCGTTTCTGGCCACGTCAACAAGCCAGGCATTTACGAATTACCGATGGGCTTCCCGCTGCGCAAGCTGATCGAGGACGTAGCCGGCGGCGTGCGCAACGGCAAAAAACTGAAGGCCGTGATTCCCGGCGGCAGTTCCTGCCCGCTGCTCACCGCGGAAGAAATCGACATCAACATGGATTACGATTCCGTGGCCAAAGCGGGTTCCATGCTTGGCTCCGGCGGGCTCGTGGTGATTGACGAAGATACCTGCATGGTGGACCTCGCGCGCCGCATCATGCATTTTTACGCGCACGAATCCTGCGGCTGGTGCATTCCCTGCCGCGAAGGCACGGGCTGGCTGCGCAAAATGC
Organism: uncultured Acidobacteriota bacterium; assembly: GCA_963786215.1. Taxonomy (GTDB): domain Bacteria; phylum Acidobacteriota; class Terriglobia; order Acidiferrales; family UBA7541; genus Palsa-360. The sequence goes on along the minus strand of CAWAYK010000012.1, from coordinate 632,421 downwards.
TTGACCGCTTCCACGCAGGATTCGGCACGGCGGAAGACATCACGCTCGTCGGCGATCTGGCAAAAGGCATGCTCGGCCGCACATTCTGCCCGTTGGGCGATGCCGCTGCCATGCCCACGATCAGCATTGTTAAGAAATGGCGACACGAGTTCGAGCAACATCTTTCAGGCAAGTGTCCGCATAAGCCGGCCGATGTGATGGCCGGTGTCCGCTAAGGATTCCGGGACAAAATGGCAGATTCAAAAGATATCACGCTGAAAATTGACGACCGCGACGTCACCGTCCCGCCCGGGACGCTGGTGATTGAAGCGGCGCGACGCATGGGCATCGAAGTCCCGGCGTTCTGTTACTTCCCTGGCCTGTCGTTGCAGGCGGCATGCCGTATGTGTCTCGTGGAAGTGGAAAAAGCTCCCAAGCTGCAAACCGCGTGCACACTCGTCGCGATGCCCGGCATGGTGGTTCGCACCAGCACGCCGCAGGTGCACGAAGCGCGCAAGGGCATGCTGGAATTTTTGCTCGCCAACCATCCGCTCGATTGCCCCGTCTGCGACAAGGGCGGCGAGTGCGAATTGCAGGACATGGTTTTCACCTACGGCGCGGACAAGAGCCGCTTCAACGAAGAGAAGCGCCACCAGCCCGAACAGAAATGGTCCGAAGCCGTCTACTACGACGCGCCGCGCTGCATTCTTTGCTTCCGCTGCGTGCGCGTTTGCGACGAAGGCATGGACGTCAAAGCGCTGGGCGTGGGCGCTCGCGGATCGCAATCGGTGATTATCCCCAACGGCGAGGACCATCTGGACTGCGAAGAGTGCGGCATGTGCATCGATATCTGCCCGGTCGGTGCATTGACCAGCGGTACCTACCGCTACAAAACGCGCCCGTGGGAAATGACATACGTTTCCACCGTTTGTACGCACTGCTCGAATGGCTGCAAGACCACGCTGAGCGTGCGCAACAACGAAATTATTCGCGCCAATAATCGCGACCTCTCCGGCTTCAACAAGGATTTCCTGTGCGCCAAGGGCCGCTTCGGCTTTGATTTCACGAAGCACAAAGAGCGCGTGCGGCTGCCGCTCGTGCGCCGCGACGGCAAGCTTGTTCCATCAAGCTGGGAAGATGCGCTAGCGGAAGTTTCCAGACGCCTCGCGGAAATTCATAAGGCTTCCGGAGCGGATTCGATTGGCTTCATCGGCTCGAACCGCACAACGAACGAAGAAAATTATTTGCTGGGCCGCATCGCGCGCTCCGCCATCGGCACAAACAATATCGATCATCACCGCACGGCGGATTACGCCAGCCTGATCGCCGCGCTCGGCACGCAAGCCGCTGCCGCGAGCGCCACGATGACGCAACTCTACGAAGCCGACGCCGTGCTCCTCGTAGGCCACGATCCTACGGAACAAAGCCCGCTCGTCGCCTGGCAGATTCGCTCGGCCATTCGCCATCGCAACTCGCGCCTTTACATCGTCAATTCCAAATCCATCAAGCTGCTGCGCAAGGCCACCGGATTTGCGGAAGTTCCTGCTGGCCGCGAAGGCTCAGCCGTGCGTTGGCTCTCCGGCGGCGAAGCGCAACTTGAAGCAGGCACAATTGAGCGTCTCGCCTCGCTGAAAGCTGCGGTCGAAAAAGAAAATAATGTGGTCATCGTTTTCGGCGCTGAATTGTCCGGCGCGGCCGTGCGCGACCTCGTAAAATTTGGGTCCACTCTGCCAGGCCAGACGCGCTACATAGCGCTTGGCGATTACGCCAATTCACGCGGCGCCGCGGACATGGGCCAGTTGCCCGACATGCTTCCCGGCTACGTTCCAATCACGGACGCAAATGCCCGCCAGAAATTGAGCAAGCTGTGGGGCGGCCAAATTTCAGAGAAACCAGGAATGGACGCGCGAGCGATGCTCGCCGCTGCGGCCAAGGGACAGTTGAAGGCCCTCTACGTTGTCGGCGCAAATCCGGTGAAAACATTTGGCGTTTCCGCCGCAGGCCGTCTTGGCAAACTCGATTTCCTCGTCGTGCAAGACATGTTCCTTACGGAAACTGCGCAGCTTGCGGACATTGTTCTGCCCGCGGCATCCGCCTATGAAAAAAATGGCACGATGACCAACACTTCGGGCGAAGTCCAGGAAGTGCGCAAGGGCGGCGACACCATGGGCACGCGCTCCGATTTTGACATATTGCGCTTCCTCTCGTTCCAACTTGCGAAACATGGACTCGGGCAAGCCATCACGCATCGCACACCTGACGCAACGTTCGACGAAATTCGCCAATCCGTGCCGGGCTACAAACTGGCCATGTCTACGCTGCTGCTCGGCGAAGCGGAACAAACCGCGCCGATCTCGACGCTGAACGGCAACGCGAAATTCGATGTACCCGTAGGCTCGATTTTCTCGTCGGGTGACACGCTGTTTACCAGCGGCAGCATGACTCCTTACCTCACCATGATTGGTTCACTGCCGGAAGCGGCTGAAGAAGTGGAAGTGGAGGCGCGCCAGTGAACGAAATCGCCGCCCAGCACCCGCTCCTGGTCGTCGCACTTCCGAAGATTGCCATCTTGCTTTTTGTGATGCTCACCGCGCTCGCCTATCTCACCTGGTTTGAGCGCAAGGTCGTCGCCCACATCCAGTCCCGATGGGGACCATACCGCGTCGGCCCGCACGGGTTGCTGCAACCGCTGGCCGATGGCGTGAAATTTCTTTTCAAGGAAGATGTCACGCCCGCGGGCGCCGATAAATTCACGTACTTTCTCGCGCCGTTCTTGTCGCTTTCGCTGGCCATCACGTCCATCGCCGTGATTCCCTTTGGACCATCGGGCTTGAAGCTCTTCGGTCAGGCGACTCCTACGGGCATCACCAATCTGAATATTGGCTTGTTAATTTTGTTTGCGATCACTTCGATGGGCGTGTACGGCGTGGCGCTCGCGGGTTGGTCCTCCAACAGCAAATACCCGCTGCTGGGCGGCCTGCGCAGTTCGGCACAAATGATCAGCTACGAACTGGCGCTGACCATGTCTGTCGTCGGCGTGATCCTGATGGCCGGCACGTTTAACCTCAGCGACATTGTCACTTCACAGCAGGGTTTTCATTGGGGATTCGTCCCGCGCTGGAACGTGATCGGCGGCCCGCTGCCGCAGATACTCGGCTTCTTCCTGTTTTTTACTTCAGCCGTTGCCGAAACCAACCGCTCACCATTCGATCTTGCGGAAGCCGAATCCGAACTCGTGGCCGGATTTCACACCGAGTACGCCAGCTTCAAGTTTGCGATGTTCTTCATGGCGGAATACGCCAGCATGATCACGGTTTCCTGCCTTGCGACAATCCTGTTTTTTGGCGGCTGGCTCTCGCCATTTCCGCAAACGCCGCTATTCGCGTGGTCGCACTACATTCCGACCGCAGTGTTTGCAATCGCCGGACTCGCGCTGATCGCGCATGGCGTTCGGTACATCACGATGTTCGGCCGCATGGTCCTGCCTGTGATGGGCGCGGCTCTCGTGGGTCTTGGCGTGTTGTTCGCCCTGCCCGCGGTGAACGAATACATCCAGGGCCCCTTCTGGTTCCTGCTAAAAATCGCGATTTTCCTGTTCATTTATGTTTGGGTGCGCGGCACGCTTCCGCGCTTCCGCTACGATCAATTAATGAATTTCGGATGGAAGCTGCTTCTTCCGCTCTCCATCCTGAACGTGGTAATCACAAGCTTGGCAATTGTGCTGACGCAACGATGAGATACGAATTCAAAACAACGGCGCGAGGCGCTCGATGATCACGCCGCAAATCGCGGTATTTCTGGTTCTCGCAGCGTTCACCGTGGCGGGAGCCGTGAGCCTGATCCTGCAGCGGCACCCGATTCACAGCGCATTGTCGCTGATCGTAGTGATGGTATCGCTCGCGGGCCTTTACCTCCTGCAAGGCGCGGAATTCGTGGCCGCCGTGCAGATCATTGTTTACGCCGGCGCGATCATGGTGCTTTTTATTTTTGTCATCATGCTGCTGAATGCGGGCGAGGAAGAACGCACCAACGTGAGCCGCCTCGCGAAATTTGTAGGCGTGCCGCTCGGAATTGTGTTTCTCGCGGAAGTGGCTTTCTGGATTGGCCGCGCCACATCTCACTTAGGGTCGGCGCCGCCCGAAGCCGTATCGACGCAAAACTTGTCGACGCTGCTGTTCCGCGAATACGTTTTTCCGTTCGAGCTGACATCGTTCCTGATTTTGATCGCGTTGCTAGGCGCGCTGGTTTTAGCGCGCAGAGAAAGTTCCGACTAGGGCTGTAGAGTCTGTGTGAGAGCCGTAGAGTCGATATGAGAGCTGCGGAATCATTGTGGGTCGTGGCTTCAGCCACGACATGAGTTCTGTGAACTGAGTGCGGCTTTAGCCGCTGAGGAAAAGGTACTTTATTTTGTCATTCTGAGCGAAGCGAAGAATCTCTCTTCGATTTAAGTATAGGAAAAGAAACAAGGAGAGATTCTTCGCTTCGCTCAGAATGACAAAGTTTTGGTTTTTTTTTCCGCAGCCTGTTTAGCCGCAAGGGCAAGGTTTTATATAAAGTAAAGCAACAAAGTTCCCGGCAACACGAGTTCTAAAAAAAATTGGGGGAGTTGTGGTTCCGACTTCGTACTATCTGGTCTTGAGCGCTGTCTTGTTCGGCTTGGGTGTGATTGCCTTTATTTTCAAGCGCAACATTCTCACCATTTTCATGTCCATCGAACTGATGCTCAACGCCGTCAACCTTGCATTCGTCACCTTCAGCCGGTCGCTGGGCCAGCTGCAGGGCCAAATATTCGTATTTTTTGTGATCGTCGTAGCCGCCGCGGAAGCCGCCGTGGGCCTCGCTATTATTATCCTGATCAATCGCAATCGGGGAACGCTTAACGTGGAAAACGTGGATTCGTTGAAAGACTGATGCCAGTTCTCACTTATCTTTGGATTATCCCGCTGCTGCCACTTTTGGGCGCTGCCGCCAACGGAATTTTTGGCGCGCGCTGGCCCAAAAACGTTACGACAGCCATTGCCCTTTCCTCCACCACGCTGGCGTTTTTCGCCGCGCTCGAAGCCGTGCGCGAATTCTTCATGCTTTCGCCGGACCAGATCCCCTATATCAGATCCTATTTCGCTTGGATTTCTGCAGGCGGGTTTACAGCGGACTTCACCCTGCAAGTCGATCAGCTGACCGTCATCATGCTCCTCGTCGTCACCGGCGTAGGCTGGCTGATTCACATTTATTCCAGCGGCTACATGCATGACGATCCCGGCTACCGCCGCTTTTTCTCGTACCTGAATCTGTTCATGTTCTTCATGCTCATCCTGATTCTGGCGAGCAACTACCTGCTGATGTTCGTCGGCTGGGAGGGCGTCGGACTCTGCAGCTACCTGCTGATCGGCTTCTTCTTCCTGAAGCAATCCGCGACGAACGCAGGAAACAAAGCGTTCTGGGTCAACCGCATCGGCGATTTCGGATTTCTCCTTGGCGTCCTTCTGATTTTCAAGACGTTCGGCTCGCTCAATTTCTCTGAAGTTCTGCCAGCCGCCGCCAAAATGTCCGCCGATCCCGCGGGACAAATTGGAACGCTCACGGCGATTGCACTGCTCCTGTTTGTGGGCGCAGCAGGAAAATCCGCGCAGCTTCCCCTTTACGTCTGGCTGCCGGACGCCATGGAAGGCCCGACGCCGGTCAGCGCGCTGATCCACGCTGCCACGATGGTCACAGCAGGCGTGTACATGGTGGTGCGCTCGCACGCGATTTTCCTGAACGCCCCAGTGGCCATGCAGCTTGTTGGCGTCGTCGGCTGCGCGACAGCGCTTTTTGCGGCAACCATCGGCCTAGTGCAAACAGACATCAAGAAAGTGCTCGCCTACTCCACCGTTTCGCAGCTGGGCTACATGTTCCTGGCCTGCGGCGTGGGCGCATTTGGCGCGGGCGTTTTTCATCTGATGACGCACGCCTTCTTCAAAGGCCTGCTCTTCCTTGCCGCCGGCAGCGTAATTCACGCCATGGGCGGCGAGCAGGACATGCGCAAGATGGGCGGCCTGCATTCAAAAATTCCAGTCACCTTCTGGACGATGCTCATGGGCACTTTGGCCATTGCGGGCATTCCCGGCTTCGCGGGATTTTTCAGCAAGGACGAAATCCTGGATGAAGCATTGCGTGTCAGCCCCGTTCTCGGGTGGCTCGGGGTATTCGCAGCGGGCCTCACTTCTTTCTACATGTTCCGTCTGATTTTCCTGACGTTCTTCGGCAAGCAGCGCTACGACGAGCACCACGTGCACGTCCATGAATCGCCGAAGAGCATGACGATCCCCCTGATCGTTCTGGCAATTCTTTCCGTGTGCGGCGGATGGATGGCTGCCCCGCAATTCGTTGGCGGCATCAACCATTTCGAACATTTCCTCGAACCTGTACTCTCGGTAGGCGCGGGCGCGGCAGCGGAAGGCGCACAATCCGCGACCGGTGGTCCGACGATCCTGCAAGCCCTGTTAGGCGCACCGGTGATCGCCGGACTACTGGGACTTTTGCTGGCTTGGTGGCTCTACATCCAGAGCCCCGAAACCCCTGAAAAAATGGCGGAGTCTCTTTCGGGCCCGTACAAACTGCTCTACGGAAAATATTTTATCGACGAAATCTATCAGGCCGTGATTGTTCGGCCGCTGGTTTGGATTTCCGAGAATGTTCTATGGCACGTAGTAGATGAGCGCGTGATCGACGGCACTGTAAACGGCGTCGCCACCGCGTCGCGTGAAACAGGCGACCGCCTGCGCCACGCCAACACCGGAAACATTCGCAGCTACGCCACATGGATCGCGCTCGGCGTAGTCGTTTTTACTTCCCTGCTGCTCTGGATGGTGGACTAACGTGCAGCAAACTTACCTGTTATCCGTGCTGACATTTCTGCCCGTCGCGGGCACCCTGGCGCTTTTGCTGCTGCGCGATGACGATCATATGTGGATTCGCCGCCTGGCAATGACCACGGCTGTCGTCGAATTCGCCCTTTCGCTCCTGCTGCTGCACGGATTCGATATGCACTCCGCCGGCTACCAGTGGGAAGAGTTCCGCGCATGGATTCCGCAGCCGCCGATTCACTACCACATGGGGATTGACGGGCTTAGCCTGTTTCTCGTCCTGCTCACCACGCTGCTCACGCCGATTTCGATCCTCGCTTCCTGGAAATCGATTGACCAGCGCGTGAAGGGGTTCTTCATTTGTCTGCTCATCCTTGAAACGGGCGTCATCGGCGTTTTTGTTTCGCTGGACCTGTTCCTCTTCTTCCTATTCTGGGAAATGATGCTGATCCCCATGTATTTCCTGATCGGCATCTGGGGACACGGGCGGCGCATCTACGCGGCGCTGAAATTCGTTCTCTACACCATGTTCGGGTCGATCCTGATGCTAGTGGCCATCTTGTGGCTCTTCCGCCTCACGGCGGTAGCAGGCTACCCGACGATGGACGTGGCTCAGATTCAGCAACTTCTTTCGAACGGCACAGTTTCCATCCCGCTGCACACGGAATACCTGCTCTTCGGAGCGTTCTTCCTCGCATTTGCGATTAAAGTGCCGCTCTTCCCGCTGCACACCTGGCTCCCGGATGCGCATACCGAGGCTCCCACGGCCGGTTCCGTGATGCTCGCGGGCGTCCTGCTCAAAATGGGCACGTACGGAATGCTCCGGTTCTGCGTGCCGATGTTCCCGAACGCGGCGCACCACTTCGCGCCGATCATCGCCACGCTCGCCATCATCGGAATTATTTATGGAGCGCTCGTAGCGATGGTGCAGGTCGACTTAAAACGCCTCGTGGCCTACTCTTCCGTCAGCCACCTTGGCTTTGTGGTGCTCGGAATTTTCGCGTTTCACCAGATTTCCATCCAGGGCGCTGTCTACCAGATGCTTAATCACGGCATTTCAACCGGCGCGCTGTTCCTTTGCGTTGGCATGCTCTATGACCGGCGGCACACGCACCTGATCTCCGAGTTTGGCGGGCTGGCCACGCCCATGCCGGTTCTCGCCGCGATGTATCTCTTTTCGTGCTTTGCGTCCGCGGGATTGCCGATGCTGAACGGCTTCGTCGGAGAATTTTTAATCCTGGCGGGCACGTTTCAAAAACATGCCGATTGGGCCGCATGGGCCGCTCTGGGCGTGATCTTCTCCGCCGTGTATCTGCTGTGGTCTTACCAGCGCGTTTTCTTTGGCAGCATCACGCAGGACAAAAATGGAAAGCTTCCCGACCTCGACATGAGGGAACGCGGAATCCTGGTCGTGATGGCTGTGCTCATTTTGTGGATGGGCATCGGCTCGACGTTCTTCACGCGCAGGACCGAAGCCTTTTCGCAAAACGTTTTGCAAGTGATGCAGCGCCCGCAGGCCTATAACGCCGGCGCCCGTTTGAACGATGGCTCGCGCAGCATCGACATGAATCATGCCCCCATGGCACTGCCCGGTATGAACACGGCGTCCTATGGCGGCGTGGCAGACACGGTGAAATCGAAATAAATGTTCCCACCCATCCAAGACTTGTACAGGATTGCGCCTGAAATCGTGCTCTGCGGTTTCGGGATGCTGGTCATGCTTCTCTCGCCGCTCGTGCCCAAGGCGCGCCAGAGCGTGCTCGCGGGCGTGGCGCTCGTGGGCGCGGCGCTTGCTCTCGTCGCCACCATTTTCCCCGCGATGCACCAGGGCGAGGCCTATTCGGGCCTTTTCCGTGCTGACACTTTCAGCCTTTTTGTGCACTGGATTGTCTGCGGCGCTGCGTTCCTCGCCATTCTAGGCTCGATCGACTACCTCAAGCGCGAAGACTTGGATGCTGGCGAGTTTTGCGCGCTCATCCTGTTTGCAACCACCGGCATGGGAGTCATGGCCGGCGCTCACGAACTGCTGACGGCCTTTATTGGCCTGGAAATGAGCTCCATCGCCTCCTACATTTTGGCGAGCTACAGGCGCGACGCTCCTCGCTCGAACGAAGCGGCGATGAAGTATTTCCTGCTCGGCTCGTTCGCCACTGCCTTTTTTCTGTATGGCATCGCGCTATCTTTTGGCGCTACGGGATCGACGCATCTGGACCTGATGACGCCGCTCGCGAATGATTCCGCCCATTCGCTTCTGAAAATTGGGCTCGGCCTGATCTTCATCGGCCTCGCGTTTAAGGTTGCTGCCGCGCCCTTTCAACTTTGGACGCCGGACGTGTACGAAGGCGCTCCCGCACCCGTCACAGCACTACTTTCTACCGGGCCTAAGGCTGCCGCCTTCGCCCTCGCGCTGCGAATCCTTGCGAGCATCGATGCCGCTGCGCCGATCTGGTTCTGGGCGCTGTGGGTCGTTGCCGTGCTCAGCATGTTCGCAGGAAACCTGTCAGCCATCGTGCAGACCAGCCTGAAGCGCATGCTGGCCTACAGCTCGATTGCACATGCGGGCTATATTCTGGTCGCGCTCGCCGCCGCTGCCGCCACGGACCATCCTGAAGCGGGGATTGCCGCTGCCCTCTTCTATCTGGTGAGCTACGCTCTCGTGAAAATGGGCGCGTTCCTGATCGTCGCGCAACTGGGCGGACCGGGCGAGCGCCACGTGGACATCGATGACCTCACTGGCCTTGGGCGCCGCCAGCCCGCGATGGCCGCATGCCTTTCCTTGTATCTCTTATCGCTTTTGGGATTGCCGATTACCGCTGGATTTCTCGGAAAGTTTTATGTGTTTAATGCTGCTCTCGAATCGAATCTCGTCTGGCTCGCCGTCATTTTGGCGATCAATAGCGTCATCGGCTCTTACTACTATTTGCGCGTGATGGTCGCCATGTATATGCGCGAGCCCGCCGATGTGCCTGCCACGGAAATTGTCGCGGTGCCAGTGCCGTGGACGCTTTCCGTAGTGCTCTGGATTACAGCCGTAGGCACAATCTACGCCGGACTCTTCCCCGCCCGCATCATCGACTTCGCCGCCAAAGCCGCGCTAAGCATTCGGTAATGCGCTTGCCGCTCCGGCGTCTTACTACTAACTGAGTGACTCTCTCCCGACTACAGAAAAGCCCCGTCAGGGGCGAAATACTGTAGCCCACAGCTTCAGCTGTGGGAAACTGTCCGAAAAAAAAACAAGCCCCGTGGGGGCGACACAATTGCCGGGCATTTGTGTCGCCCCTACGGGGCTTTGTACTACTGCAATGCGTCGCTCCCACCACTTCCGCGGTGGGCTACGATATTTCGTCCCTCCGGGACTCCGGACCATTGTGCCATAAACACTACGATCGAAAATGCTCAAGCAATCACGGATTGCACGTGGGTTTCGATCCGATATGCGACACAGACTGATGTTGGCACAGCACACAAAAAACAAAGCGGCACGCCCTCGAATTTCCGGGAGCGTGCCGCAAAAAACAAAAAGCCAAAATTCGCCGCTTACACCTTGGCGAAAATAATAACGAGGGTCAACAGCGCCAGCGTCTCGATGAACACGAGTCCCAAAATCATCGCCGCGCGGATCGCTCCGGAAGCTCCCGGATTGCGCGCCATGCCTTCGCACGCTGCGGAGGCAACCTTCGATTGTGCCAGCGCGCCGCCGAATGCCGCGAGCGCCATGCCAAACGCCGCGGAAATCGCTACCCAGTTCGTGCCGCCCATTGCCGGAGCAGACGAAGTCTGCGCGAACACGGCCGGGCTTGCCATCAAAATTGTTGCCAGTGCGCCTACTGTATACATTACTTTTCTCATTGTTTTCTCCTTATAGATGAACCGCCAAGCGGTGGTTGCCGGATCCTCGCACTACAACCGGCCTCACTTTGGAACGGCCTTGCACTCGTAAAACCAAAATGCCAAATTCCTAAACTTAAACGTTCTAGTGCTCGTCCGCCGTTGCGATTCCAATGTAAATCGCGGGCAGAAGCGTAAACACATACGTCTGAATGATGGCGACGAAAATATGCAGGCCAATAAACGCTACGGGAATGATTGCGGGGAAGATTCCGAGCGCCATTCCAAGCGCCGGTGATTTCGACCAGCCCCAGGTCACAGGTCCCAGGAGCAAGCCGAGGAAAATCACGTAAAGCAAATCGCTGGCAAAAATGTTTGCCCATAGGCGAACCGTCAGAGAAAGCATGCGCGCCGTTGTGCTGATTAATTCGACAGGGAAAAGCAGGATGCCAAGCAGCGCGTCGCCAACATTACGGGGCGATCCGGCAAACGTAAGCATGTAATGGCCGACGGAATGGTGCTTGATTCCCTGCCAGTTAAAATACAAAAAGATGACGATCGCGCAACCGAGGGGCACGGTTTTTTCAGCCGTAGGCGCGGAAAACAGCGGAAACACGCTCAGCAGATTGGCCAGCAGAATAAATACGGACACCGAGCCAACGAGCGCTACGTACTTGCCCTTCTTATCGTGGGCATTTTCTTCCAGCAAATCCTTGATGCCAAAGCCGAGCGGGTTGGTAAAAAGCATTTCGGCGATTTGCTGCGCGCCGCCGGGATTGTCCACGGACAAGCGCGGCTTCAGCCACAAAGTGACCAGCGCGCCGATCACGAACACCATCATGGACATCACCACGGATTCGGGGATCGGCAGGTCAGGGTGCGAAGGCTGAATATGAAGCGCGTGCAGGAGGGCGATTGCCGCGCCGCCCAAGTAATGATTCACAAAGTGTGTTAGCCAACTTACGTGCTCTTCCATCTATTCGTTTCTCCGGCCCGGGGGACTCACGACTTCCCACACGGTAGCAGATATGGCTGCGACTCCCAGCGCACACAACCCCACCAGCATGCTTAATATGGGAATCTGAAGTCTGGAAAAAATAACATACACAACCCCTGCAATCAAGGCATACCGCGCAATCATTCCCAGATAGCTAAGCACCGGAACGCGCGCTTGGGACGACCCTTCCTGCGCGATAGACGCGCGCGTAACAGCATTGAGCGCGTGCTCCAGCCACCGAAAATTAATCCAGGCCAGCACCGCGCCAATCAGCACTCCCGCGCCAATGCGAATCGTAAACAGGAAACTTGCGCCCACCGCCGCCAAAGCGCCGACGACCAAGGTGAGCCAGGCAATGCGCCGCTCCGTCAGCTCATATTGCGCCGCGTCCGACGTTTCCATCAGTCTCCCTGCGAGACCCGCCGCAGGACATCGCGCACGCCAACGTAGAATCCGAGACAGCCCAGAATCAGCATCACGATCGGCTTGGTATGCAGCCAGCGGTCAATCAGATAGCCAAAGAAGCCGCCCACGACAATCGCGGACACCATGACAATCGGCAACTCCAAGGCGGTGGCGAATTGGGTGGACGTGGAATTCGGCCGTTTTTTGGGCGGCAGTGACGGGGGCGAAACTGGTTGCTCAGTGTCCACTAAATCCTGCGGGGAAAAATAACGAATAAGTTGCAAACCGCACAAAAGGCTCCGGATAAACTCCGGCAGCCACGGTTACGAAACACAGCACTCCAAAAGCAAATTTCTGCCCCAAGAGTAATAATCGGCAACGGCGCATTTCCCGGTTCAAACAAATAGGCGTGCGCCACGATGCGGAAATAGTAATACAACGCAGGGACGATATACAGCGCGCCAAAAATCGCCAGGCGCATATGCCCTGTCTCGATCAACGCTTGCAAGATAAAATATTTTCCCACGAATCCGGCCAGCGGCGGAATCCCCGCGAGCGACAGCATGAAAATCAATAAGACCAATGCGGAAAGCGGGCTGCGGCGGTATAAACCATTCAAATCGTCCAGTTCATCGCCGATAATTCCCTGCCGTTGCAGCGAGATCAGCACGGCAAATGCGCCGATGGTCATGAACCCGTACACGAAAAGATAAAATGCCACGCCCTTCATGCCGGTCATGAAGCCCAACGGGCTGGACGCTGCGGCGACGATTCCAAGGAGAATGTAACCCACGTGCGAAATCGAGGAATAGGCCAGCATGCGTTTTACGTTCGATTGAGTGAGCGCCGCGAAGTTTCCCAGGGTGAGCGACGCCAGGGCCACTCCCGCTATGAGCATGGTCCAATCCACGCGCACGGGCCAGAAAGCAGTGAGCAGCAAGCGCAGGAGAAGAGCAAAGCTCGCGGTCTTGGATGCCACGCTGATATAGGCCGTAATGGGCGTAGGAGCGCCTTCGTACACGTCTGGAGCCCATTGATGGAATGGGACAGCAGCGATCTTAAAGAAGAGCCCTGCGGCCACCGTAGCAAGCGCCAGGAGCACGAAGAAGTCCGCATGGCCGCGAGCCTCTACCGCCACGGCAATCACGTCCAGATTGGTTCTGGGCGGCAAATTCTGGCCAATGGAACTAAGGTTGGCCATCGCGCCAATGCCATACAGAATCGAAAAGCCATAGGCCAGAATTCCCGAACTGAATGCGCCTAGCAGCAGATATTTCACCGCGCTTTCGTTCGAACGCTTGTCGCGGCGCAGGAATCCCGCCAGCACGTAAAAGCTGATGGCCATTGTTTCCAGACCAAGGAATTGCACAATCAGATCGTAGCCGGAAGCCATGAACATCATTCCGGCGCAGGCGAATAGGATCAAGGCGTAATACTCGCCGTGATTTTCGTCTTCGACGTGCAGGTAGTTAACGGAAAGGATGATCACCAACCCCGTGGCGATCAGGAAAATCGCACCGAAAAACAGGAAGAACGGATCGACCAGCAACGAATTGTTGAAGCCAACCGGCCCGCGGTCCGCCACCAGGCGCAATTGCCAGAGGCAAATGCCGCTGAACATGACACCAAGGAGCGCCATCAGCGCGTTGAAAAATTTATCGCGCTCCTCGAGCAGGTAATCGGTGAGCAGAATGCCCAAAGCAAACAGGACGAGCATGATTTCCGGCAAAAGCAGTCCGCCGCCGTCCACCTGCATGAATGTTTGGAACGCCTTAAGCATATGAGCTCGCTGCCTCGATTACTTCTTCTCTTGCTGACTTCTAATCGTCACTTCTTTTCTTAGTGACTTCTAATCGCCACTACTTCTTATCTGTTGGCACTGCGGGAGATGCCCCGCTGCCGGACGGCATATCCATTCCCGGCATGGTCATCCCGGGCATTCCGGGCATGTCCATCACTCCGCCGGCTGCGGGCGCTGGAGCTACCGCAGGGGCCGTGGCGGGGGTTGCCGCGCGTTCCGCGCCGTAATAGCCGGGGTTCACCTGCTCGACGATCTGCTGCACGGGCCGATCCAGGAAGCGAAAGAGCGGCTTAGGATAAATGCCGATCCAGAACATGAGAATCACGAGCGGAAGGAGCGTGGCATATTCGCGCGCATTCAAGTCCGCCATATGCTCATTCGCGGGATTCGTCACCGGCCCGAACATTACACGCTGGTAGAGCCAGAGCAGGTACGCCGCGCCGAGCACGATGCCGATGGAGGCCCATGCGGTGTAGCGGATGCTCACTTCGTACGTGCCGCGCAGAATCGTGAACTCTCCGATAAAGCCGTTCAGCAGCGGCAAGCCCAGTGAGCTGAGTGACGCGATCATGTAAATCGCCGCGAAATTCGGCATTGGCGTGGAAAGTCCGCCAAACTCGGAAATCAGGCGCGTGTGGCGGCGCTCATACAGAACGCCGATCAGCAAGAACAATGCGCCGGTGGAAATTCCGTGATTGATTTGCTGGATGACGCTGCCGGAAAGGCCGTGCGGCGTAAGCGCAAAAATTCCCAGCGTGCAAAATGCCAGGTGGCTTACCGAGCTGTAGGCGATCAGCTTCTTCATGTCTTTCTGCATCATGCAGACGAGCGCGCCGTAAATAATGCCGATGATCGAAATGACCATCATGATGGTCACAATCTTGTGGCGCGCGGAGGGATCCTGCGGCAGAAGCGGCAACGAGAAGCGAATGAATCCGTACGTTCCCATCTTTAACAAAACACCGGCTAGAATGACGGAGCCAGCCGTGGGGGCTTCGGTATGCGCGTCCGGCAACCACGTGTGGAACGGGAACATCGGCACCTTGATCGCGAAGGCGAAGAAGAATGCCCAGAACAGCAGTACTTGTGAAGAGGTATCGAAATGTGCAGCTGACGCGAGCAGCGTGGGCATATCGAACGTGGTGGCACCAGCCTTGAAATACAAAGCCAGGATTCCCAGCAGCATGATCACGGAACCGATTAACGTGTACAAAAAGAATTTGATCGCGGCGTACAAGCGGCGGTCGCTGCCCCACACGCCGATCAGGAAATACATCGGCACGAGCATCACTTCCCAGAACATGTAGAAGAGGAAGAAATCAAGCGACATGAAAACGCCGAGCATGCCCACCTGCAGCAGAAGGAAAAGAATGTAATATTCCTTCGTGCGCATCTTGATGGCGCTCCAGGAAGAAAGAATCGAAATCGCGCCAAGGAAAGTCGTCAGGATCACGAGCAGGAGGCTGATGCCGTCAATGCCGAGCGAGTAGTGTGCGCCGATGGACGGAATCCAGTCGGCGGATTCGGGAAACTGGTAGCGCGGCACGCCGGGGTCCAGGCTGAAGCGCCAGATGAGCGGCAGCGAAACAATCAGCCCGAGGAAAGCGAACAGATTGCCGATGACGCGGTGCGCGTTCGCGCTGTCGCGCGGCACGAACAGCAGCACCAGCGCCCCTACCAGCGGCGTGAACAGCACCACCGTCAGGATATGAGTGTTGTAAAATTCCATCTCCCCGCCTCGCCTTCTTCTAGTTCAACTCGTGCACTTGCTTGTTCCGATTCGCTTTTGTAGCGCCCGCCTTTAGGCGGGCATTGTGGCCCAACTCGAAACTGCCCACCTGAAGGTGGGCGCTACAGCTTGATTCCAGACGTCCACAGGTAATAGCCAAGAAAAACCAGGACGCCGACCAGCATGAACAGGGCGTAACGCGCTACCCGCCCCGTTTGCAGCATGCGGACGGGCCAGCTGAAAAACCACACGATGCGCGCGGCCAGATTTACCAGGCCGTCGACAATCCAGGAATCCCAGATTCCGGAAATGCTGGAAGAAACCCGCGTCACCCAGCCCGCGCCGTCCACGCCGAGGCCGTTGATGAAATTGACGTCAAACGCGCCGAGCGTCAGCGCCAGATCTTTTATGCGATTGACGAACATCGCGTCGTACAACTGATCCACGTAATACTTGTTGTAGAGCAGCCTGTAAAGGAACGGACTCGCTGCCGCAATTTTTTCCGGGACTTCGGGACGCTGAATGTACCAGCGATAGGCCAGCCAGATGCCGAAGCAGGCGACCAGCACGGAGAGCAGCATCAGGCCATATTCCGCTACGTTGCTTGAGGCGCTCGCGGCTGCTTCCGATGATTCTGCAGCGTGCTGAGCCATCACTGGCGCAAGGAATTCCGCAAATTTGTCCCCGCCTCGCAAAATCGAGTTGGGAATGCCGACCCATCCGCCAATCACTGAAAGCGTTGCAAGAATCATCAGCGGCACGGTCATTGAGCTGGGCGATTCGTGGATGTGGTGCTCGACTTCGTGATCGACGCGCGAATTGCCGAAGAACGTCATGTTCACGAGGCGGAACATGTAGAACGCCGTCATGCCCGCGGTGATGAATCCGAGCAGCCAGAGAAATTTGTTATACTCGAACGCAGCGCCCAGAATTGAGTCCTTGCTGAAAAAGCCTGCGAGTGGCGGTATACCCGCAATCGCAACTGACGCCACGACAAACGTTTTTGCCGTGGTGGGAATTTTTCCCCACAGGCCGCCCATCTTGCGCATGTCCTGCTCGCCGGACATCGCGTGAATCACGCTCCCCGAGCCAAGGAATAAGCAGGCCTTGAAGAACGCATGCGTCATCAGGTGGAACACGCCAGCCGTGAACGCGCCGACACCGCAGGCCAAAAACATGTAGCCGAGCTGCGATACGGTGGAATAGGCCAGCACGCGCTTGATGTCGTTCTGCACGAGGCCCATGGTCGCGGCGAAAATGGAAGTTAGGCAGCCCACGACGGCAACAACGGCGAGGGCTTTCGGCGCCATGGAAAAAACCGCGTTCGTGCGCGCAATCATGTACACGCCGGCCGTGACCATCGTCGCGGCGTGGATCAACGCGCTGACCGGCGTCGGGCCTTCCATCGCGTCTGGGAGCCAGACGTATAACGGAAGCTGCGCCGACTTCCCTGTCGCGCCGACGAAAAGCAGCAGCGCGATCGCAGTCAACGAGGCGTCGCCCATCGCGAAATGCCCTGCGGTAATGGCGGGACCGATTTCCGTGAACTGAATTGTGCCGAGCGTGCCCAGCATCAGGAACAAGCCGAGAATAAATCCGGCGTCACCGATGCGGTTGACGATGAACGCTTTCTTTCCCGCATCCGAGGCTGATTTGCGCAGGAAATAAAAACCAATTAAAAGATAGCTGCACAGCCCGACGCCTTCCCAACCGACGAACAGCAGCAACAAATTGTTCGCGGTGATCAGCGTCAGCATCGCGAACATGAACAAATTCAGGTAGCCGAAGAAGCGATAGTAGCCGCCTTCATGCCCCATGTATCCGGTGGAGTAAACATGAATCAGGAATCCGACACCGGTGACCACGAACAGCATCACGCAGGTCAGCGGGTCGATCAAAACGCCCCAGGGCACGTGGAAATCGATGATGCGCCCGGAATTTGTGTGCATGATTCCGGCGGGAACCCAATCAAATAATGTGTAGCTGACAACGCGCTCCGAAACTGGACGCGCGATCAGCTGCCAGATCGCGCCGAAGGCATAGCACATAGCGAGGAAAACGCTGCCAACGCAAATTACGTTGACAGCCGAGTTCGGGAGCCTGCGTCCGATGAGTAACATGATCGCGGCGCCCGCCAAGGGGAACAGCGGGATCATCCAGACATGCGCGAGAAAATATTCCGTCGGCATCATAATTTTATGTATTGCTAAAAAACTCCACGCAACGAATCCCGTTCTTAACTCTGAACTCTCAACTGTCGACTCTTAACTTTTACCGGAAACCACAGGCCTCTGTTTTTCACCAGTCACCATTCACTGCAAGCCATCTTATTAAATGGCTCGTGGCAGGTAATTGATTGGGCTTCAGGGGCTAAAGCCCTTGATTTTCACGTCTCTAAATGTCGCGGCTGAAGCCGCGACCCACAAAGATTATTTATGAGATAGCTTCTAGTCACCATTCACCGTTTCTTCCTCACCACTTCAGCAAATCCATCTCATCGCCCAAGAGCGTCTCGCGATTGCGGAAGAACGCGATGATAATGCCCAGGCCTACGGCGGCTTCCGCAGCCGCATCAGTTATAATAAAGATGGCGAAGGCGTGCCCTTCCGCCGAACCTACCAGGCGCGAAAACGCCACGAGATTGATGTTCACCGCATTCAGCATCAGCTCGATGGACATGAGGATGATGATCACGTTGCGGCGCGTCACGACGCCAATCACGCCAATCGTGAACAGCACCATGCTGAGAAATAAATAGTGGCTGATCGGAATCATACTTATTGCCGCCCCTTCATATTTTCTTCTTGGCCATCACCACCGCGCCGATCATGGCCACCAGCAGCAAGAGCGACGCGATTTCAAACGGAAGCATGTATTCGCTGAACAAAACTCTGCCTACCATTTGCGTGCTCGGTTCGAGCGCGCTTGCGGGAGCCGCCTCGCCAAACGACAGGTGCGAGCGACCGATGGCAATCGCCACGGTAAGCTCCGCGCCCAGCACGAGCGCCAGTAGCAATCCCAGCCACCATTGCCGGTTGTACTGGATCTGGTGCAGCGCGACGTCCATGTTGATCAGCATGATGACGAACACGAACAGCACCATGATGCCGCCCGCGTAGAGAATCACCTGCACGATGAACAGAAATTCCGCGTGCAACTGCAGAAATATTCCCGCCGTCGCCAGGAGCGCCGTGATCAGGAAAATCGCGCTCTGCACGACATTGCGCCGCGTCACCACGAGGATGGCGGAGACAACAGCGAGCGTCGCAAAAAAGTAAAATGCAATTTGATCGAGCATTTTTTCCGTGTAGCACAGGCACTCTTGCCTGTGCGCTCTTCTTCAAGTAATGCAAGAACCTATCGGCCGCTCTTTAGGCCGAGACCCTTCGGGCGGCTGACTTTGCGCCCTTGCTGACTTGGGCGAAAACCGCACAGGCAAGAGTGCCTGTGCTACGTTTCGCCCACGAACACGTGTTCCGTATCGTGCTTCTCGCCCGCCCAACCGAGCCAGCCTGCGACCGCCAGAGTAACGAGCGTCGTCAAACCGAATGCAGCAAAATGGTTCCAACCCCAGTGCCGGTGCAGCACGAGAGCCACGCCAATTCCCATGACATTAACAATTGACAGCGGGATTAAAAATTGCCAGCCGAGGCGCATCAGCTGATCGAACCGGTAGCGCGGGAACGTGAACCGCAGCCACATGAACAGATAAATGTACAAGCCAACTTTCAGCAGGAACCAGAACGCTCCGTGTAATCCAGGCTTCAATCCCGGAAGCATGTTCCCTACAGCCGGAACGAGCGGCGCGGCAAGAATAATTCCAGCCACGAACATCATCAGGCCCACGGCGACCATGAAAAGACTCTGCACTTTCACGGGCTGCTTCGGCGCGCGATAAAAACAATACCCACCGATGAGCAGCATCAGCGCTGTTGGGAAACCATCCAGGAAGTTAAAGGCCGGAGTTCCGGCAAACGGCCGCAGATAGCCGCCGAGGAAAAGCGTTGTGGCGATGGAAGCGACGACCACCATGTTGGTGTATTCCGCAAGGAAATAAAGCGCCCAGCGGAAGCCGCTGTATTCCGTCATGTAGCCGGCGACCAATTCCGATTCGGCTTCGGGCAAATCGAATGGCGCGCGATTGGTTTCCGCGATGGACGCGACAATATAAATAAAAAATCCCACAGGCGCGGCGAAGGCAAACCATGTGCCGTAGTCGTCCTGCGCCTGAATAATTTCGCGCGTGGACAAAGTTCCAGCAAGCAGCAAGCCGCCGACTATCGCCATGCCCGCCGCGGTTTCGTAGCTCACGAGTTGCGCCGCGCTACGTAGTGCGCCCAAAAGCGAATAGTGGCTGTTGGACGACCATCCGCCCAGCACAATTCCGAAAATTCCCAGCGCGCTGATTCCAACGATGAATAGCAATCCAACATTCAGCTCAGCAATCTGGAACCACGGACCGATCGCCAGCGCGGACATCGCCAGCATCGCGGCCGTAACCGAAATCAGCGGCGCGAACCAGAAAATAGCCTTGTCCGCTTCATCCGGGATAATGTCTTCTTTGATTAAAAGTTTTACGGCGTCGGCAATCGGCTGCAGCAATCCGTGCGGGCCGACGCGCATGGGGCCGAGGCGCGCCTGCATGTCCGCCATGACTTTGCGCTCCATCAGCACGATGTAACCGGCGACGAGCGGCAACACGGCGACGATGATCACGGCGCAAACCAGCGGCACCCAAATGGAAATCACGAAATGGAGTACGTTCATCAGCATGGCGTTACCGGTCCACTTCCCCTAAAACAATATCCAGAGTGCCGATGATGGCCACAACGTCCGCCACCAGATGCCCGCGAATCATTTTGTCGAACGCTTCCAGATTGATGAATGACGGCGGCCGGATTTTTATTCGATAGGGCTGCGTCGTTCCGTCGCTCACGATGTAATAGCCAAGCTCGCCCTTGGGCGCTTCAATTGCGTGGTAAACCTCGCCCGGCGGCGGTTTTAAGACTTTTCCAACTTTGCCCATGATTGGCCCGGCGGGAATATTTTCGATGGCTTGCAGACAAATCAGGCGCGACTGGCGCATCTCTTCCATGCGCACGACGTACCGGTCGTAAGTATCTCCATTTTTGCCAACCGGAATTTCAAATTTATATTGATCGTAGGCGGCGTAAGGCATGGCCTTGCGGATGTCCCACTTCACGCCGCTCGCGCGCAGCACTGGCCCGGAAGCGCCGTAGTCGATGGCTTCTTTTGCGGTGAGGATCCCGATGCCCTTCGTGCGCCCCACCCAGATGCGGTTTTCGGTGAGCAGTGATTCGTATTCGTCGACGCGCTTGTCGAACGGCTTGCAGAAGCGCTCGACATCGGATTCCAGTTCGTCGTAAGCCTCATACTGTAGGCCGCCGATGCGGAAAGCGTGCGTGGTTAGGCGAGCGCCGCAAAATTTCTCAAAAATTTTAAGAATCTCTTCGCGTTCGCGCAGGCAGTAAAACAGCGGCGTGAGCGCGCCAATGTCTAGAGCATGCGTGCCCAGCCAAAACAGGTGGCTGGCGATGCGCTGCAACTCGGTGAGAATTGTTCGAATGACGCGCGCGCGCGGCGGAGCTTCCGCGCCCAACAATTTTTCGACCGCTTCGCAGTAGCCGAGGCCGTTCGAAACCGCTGCCACGTAGTCCATGCGATCTACATACGGAGCGAATTGCGTGTAGGTGCGGTGCTCGGCAATTTTCTCGACGCCGCGGTGCAGGTAGCCGATCACGCATTCCGAGCCGATTACTTTTTCGCCGTCCAGGCGCAGCTTCACGCGCAACACGCCGTGCGTGGACGGGTGCTGCGGCCCCATGTTCAGGACAATTTCGTCCGCGCCGAGGACCGTGTGATCGGCGTGCGTGGCAAACGGTATGCGTTCGTCCGGCATTCTTTATTGTCCGCTTTCGATGCCCAGATTTTCGCGAATCCAGGCGGTGTCCTGCGTCAAAATGTCGTAGTCTTTCCGCAACGGATAGCCTTGCCACTCATCGGGCAGCAAGATGCGCTTCAGATCGGGATGACCTTCAAACACCACGCCGAACATGTCGAAGGCTTCGCGCTCCATCCAATTCGCGGTGGACCAGATTCCTTGCACACTCGGCACGCGTTCTTCCGCTGAGGCATGAACCTTCAAGCGCAGGCGCTCATTCTTTTCCATCGAATACATCAGCAGGACGATGTCGAATCGTTTTTCGCGTTTGGGCCAATCAACGGCCGTGAGATCGCTGAGCCAATCGAATTTTTCGTCGTCGCGGCTGTAGAGGGCAATTTCAGCAAGCAGTTCGCGCGTTACGACCAAAATTGTTTGTTTGCGATCGATCCAGGCTTCCAGAATGGCGGGGCCAAATTTTTCTTTGTATCGTTTTACGAGATCGTTATCGAGAGCAACAGGCCCTTCTTTGGGAGGAGGCGGAGCTGCTGGCGGGCGCGGTGGCGCAGCGGGCTTGGCTGCAGCCGGAGTGGGCGGCGCAGCAGGTTTGGCGGCAACCGGAGCAGCGGGAGTTTCCGCCGGTTTAGATGCGGGTTCTCCCCCGGCGGCTGGCGTCTTCGGTGCAGACGGCTCAGGCGGTAGATTCGCGGACGGCTGCTTCTCTTCCGGGTCGTTTGCCATGAATAAGGGGTATACCGATTGCACGGCCACCGTGCAACCCATAATAAGTTGTAGCTTTTAGCACACGGCGGAAAACAGAGTCAACCAGTTCCGCCGGAAACCACGGGCTTACTGACCGTGTCTTGCTTTCACCCAAAAAAAATCCCGGTCACCTGCTGTGGCCGGGAAACCGTAATCAGAAAACCAGGGCGCGCCTACACCCATTCAAGGGCGCCCTTACGGTAGAGCCAGACGTAACCAATAATCAAAATTCCCAGAAAAACAAACATGCTGGCCAGGGCATAAATTTCGGGTAAACGGAATCCCGGTTCCCTGGTGGAAAAAAGGACGGCCCAGGGAAAGAGGAACGTGGTCTCCACATCGAAAATTACGAATAGGATTGCAACAATGTAGAAGCGGACGGAATACCTGCCGCGGGTATCGCCTTCGGGGTCCACGCCGCACTCATAGGGCTTCAGTTTCGCGCCCGTCGCGACGGGAGTTGGCCGAATGAATTTAAAAAGGATCAGGGACAGCGCTGGGAAAGCGGCAGCAAGCGCGGCAAAAATAAAAATCGGTATGTATTGGGTAGGCATACCTATATCGCCGGAAATCCTAACACACGAGTCAAGGGGGGGCCATACTTCGTTCTGTTTACTTAAACATTCTTTTTGAGTAATCACGAATATTTCACTTTCACGGCAATCAAAACAAATCGCCCGCCCAAATGACGGGCGGCCGCTACGCAAACCCGCGCCAGGCGACCGGATAGTTGGGAAGCAATAGTTCGGTGGCCGGTTTGGGCGGGGGCGCCGACGTGATTGGCTCGGATTTTTTTTCCTCCAATCAAAGGTCGTTTCAAATTATTGGCGAAGTTGTTTTGGGTTTCTAAGTCTTAGGGCGCATTCCGCATCTTCGGTAATGCATCAATTTGAATTTTGCAGTGCTGCGGCAAAAAGGCTGCCCGCCCGAAAAGACGGGCGGCCTCTCCGTCCCGCGATCTTCGGGGCGGAGTGGGCGACTTTGCTCGCAAATTCAGACACCACAGCATGTTCTGTACGTGTGACAATGACTTCAACTTGGTGTAACCTGTCGGGCCACGTCAGACTCTAACAAACTGATAAATCGGAGCGGTATTCCCTTAAGATATAGGAAATGCGCGCCGTATTGCGATGTTGCGCCAAGTTGAACTGAGAATTTGGGCAGACCAAATTTCAAGGGGTGAGGAAATGCCAGGGTGGTTGCCAACATGGGTATTTCATTTTTGCCAATGGCTGGATCAAACTTCATTCGGCCATGAAATGCGGGAGTCGCTCTATTTATTTCCAGTGATCGAAACTCTGCACGTCTTTGGAATCGTATCCCTCGTAACGTCCGCCTTCCTGCTGGATTTGCGGCTTTTTGGAGTGGGGCCGATGAAGGACGAACCTGTTGAGAAGTTGGCCAAGTGGATATTGCCCTGGGTGATCGCGGGATTTTCGGTGCAGTTTATTACCGGCGTGCTGATGTTTTCCGCGGAAGCGACGCGCTCTTCACTGAATTCATTTTTCTGGTTCAAGATGTTTGCCATTGTGGCTGCGGGGATTAATGCGCTGGTTTTTCACAGCACGGTTTACAAACAAGTGGGGTCCTGGAATAACGCGCAGGTTGCGCCGCTCGGCGCGCGCATTTACGGCACGTTTTCAGTGATTTTGTGGCTGAGTATTATCACACTGGGACGGTGGTTCTCTTTCCATCTCACGTAAGGCGCGTTCTTTGTAGAAGTTTCATGGCGCCGGCGATGGCCGGCGCCATGAAAAGATTTCTTCCTGCCAGGTTAAACCTTTTTAAAGAAGGATTTTAAAAAACTATGCGCTGGCTGCGGTTCCTGCCAGCTTGGCTGTCATCGTAATATCGGCCTTGAGCAAACGGGAAATCGGGCATCCGGCCTTGGCGTTCTGCGCTGCCTTTTCAAACGCCGCGGGATCCGCGCCGGGAATTTTTGCCGTTACGTCGAGATGAACTTTGGTGATCGTAAAGCCGGCGTCGGTTTTTTCGAGCGTGACGTGGGCGGTGGTCTCAATCGAATCCGCCGTCATGCCGGCGTTGCCAAGTTGTCCGGAGAGCGCCATGCTGAAGCAGCCCGCATGCGCCGCCGCGATCAGTTCTTCAGGATTTGTGCCGATGCCGTTCTCAAATCGTGTCGAGAAAGAATACTGCGCATTCGACAATACTTTGCTGTCCGTGGAGATTGTTCCCTTTCCTTCCTTGAGCGAACCGTTCCAGACTGCCGATGCATTGCGTACCATGTTTGTTTCCTCCGTTTAATTTGCCTTCCAAATTTTTAGTGCTGCAGTTCTTCGTGCCAAGGCCGAAAGAGTCCGTGTGAGAACTGCAAAATTGAAACTTCAGCGGCTAAAGCCGCACACATTTTGCAGAATTTATGTCGTGGCTAAAGCCACGACCCACAATGATTCCGCAGTTCTCACACAGACTCTTACGTCTACGATTCAACGATTAATTCTTTCGCGCGCTGCGTGGCTTTCATGACAGCCTTGATGAGTGTTACGCGCAGCTTTCCGTCTTCGAGTTCAAGAATGCCGTCGACCGTGGATCCGGCCGGAGTCGTAACCGCGTCTTTCAGCAATGCGGGATGATCGCCGGTGTCGAGAACCATTCGCGACGCGCCCATCATGGTTTGCGCCGCGAGGAGGGTGGCAACATCGCGAGGTAATCCCACCTTTACGCCGCCTTCGGCGAGCGATTCGAGAATGATGAAAATGAACGCCGTGCCGCTGGCGGAAAGCCCGGTCACTGCGTCGATCAGTTTTTCATCCACGTTTACGACTCGGCCAACGGCTTCAAACATGGATTGCGCGATTTCCAGATGCTCTTTGCCTGCGTGCACGCCTTTGGCGATACCAGTCATGCCGCAACCGATTGCACAAGGCGTGTTGGGCATCGCGCGAATTACGGGCAAATCCATGCCTAAAAGTTTCTCCATGAGTTGCGTCGTGACCGATGCGACGACAGAGACAATCATCTTCCCGGGCTTCATTTCCGGTTTGATTTCTTCCAGAACTTCCTTTACCACCTGCGGCTTCACGGCGAGCAAAATAATATCCGCGTCCCGGACCGCCGCGCGATTGTCGGTGGAAGCGTGAATGCCCAGTTGTTTCGCGAGCAAGCGCGCTTTATCCGCATGGCGCACCGTGGCGTGGACGCGTTTTGGCTGCACCAATTTCTGTTCGAGAAATGCGCGGAGCAAAATCCCGCCGATTTTTCCGGCGCCGAGCACGGCCAGCCGCTTATTCGCGAGTTTGCCCGAAGATGTCATTTTCATGGTTCAAGCATTGTTGACGAGCCTGAAGAGAACGTCAACCCAGTTCCCTAATTTGTACCTGAAGTGTAATGAAACATTTCTGTAGCTCGGGTCAGTCCTTTGTAGCTCGCCTCTTCAGAGGCGAGGGTTTAGATGGCAGTTTGGCGCAAAAGCCCAGGAACCGGCGATCACGCCACAAATTTGAGGCTGCGTTCCCGAAATTCAGAGGCCTTATATTCACGTTTGGGTAGGACATCATCTAAACCCCCGCCTCTGAAGAGGCGGGCTACAGCAGTGCGCTTCAATTTTTTGGCGAAGGTTAAGGGGATTTGAAATCGCTAATCGTGGCGGGCGCCGCCCAAAACTTGGAGAGCATGTGGCAACAATTCCGCGATCGCGTCGAACGATTCCACTGCGCCGCGCGGGCTGCCGGGTAAATTCACGACGATTGTGCGGCCGCAAACGCCTGCCACTGCGCGAGAAAGCACGGCTCGCGGCGTCTTTTTTCGGCCTTCCTCGCGCATCAGTTCGGCAATTCCGGGTATTAGTTTTTGGCACGCTTCCGTCGTGGCTTCAGGGGTGGAGTCGCGCGGGCCGATTCCTGTCCCACCTGTTGTTAAAATTAAATCCGCTGCCCCGCTATCTGCAAGTGCGATGAGGCGATCGCGAATTGCGGAAGGGTCGTCAGGATAAACTTCGGTCGACACAACTTCCCAATTCCGCTGCAAGCACCGCTCGCGCAGGTCGGGGCCTGACGCGTCTGTGTGCGTGCCTCGTGAGACGGAATCGCTGATGGTGAGGATGGCTACGCGCATGGAAGAGCAGGATACCTTAGTTGGAAAGTTTGGGTTGGAATTTAGTGGCGCGGGCTTCAGCCTGTGGGTTTGTAGCGCCGGCGTCTCGCCGGCGGTTTTCAGCTACCGTAGCGCAGTGCAAAAACCGCCGGCGGGACGCCGGCGCCACACGGACTAAATTCCACAGGCTGAAGCCCGTGCTACTAAAAAACTAGCTCTGCACGCTTTCGTTGGCTTCGTCCATCAGGCGCATGGCTTCCATCAAGAGGCCTGTGGTGGAAAGTGTCGTGGTTTCGCGGTCGGAGGTGGCATTAAATTGAATTTCAAATTCACCGTCGAGCCAACCAATCGCCTGATACACAACTGTATCGCCTTCCGTGCTTCCCGATAGAGCGTGCTTGCACTGACCTGAATTGAAATAGAGCTCGGATTTCTGGTCGGCGTGTTTCAGAGTCAACCGGCACGTTTTTTGCCCCATCTCTAGCGATTGCATCAGCTCGGTGACGCTCATTTCCTCGAGGCGGCCCTGGATGACTCCGGGACGAGACGCGCGGCGCTGCATTTTTTCGAGGTGCAGGCGATCCACAATTTTTTTCACCTGGCGCACGAGGTCCGCCACAAAAAATGGCTTGGCAATAAAATCTTCTACGCCGCCGCCGACCGAGGGGCGCAATTTTTCTTCGATGTCGCCGCGGCTGGCGATGAACACAAATGGAATATTTCGCGTGCGGTCGCGGCTGCGCAACTTTTCGTAAAGTTGCCGGCCGTCGAGGCCCGGCATTCGGAAATCGGAAATAATCAGATCGGGAGGATCGTCCACGGATTTGAGTAAAGCGTCAGCCCCATCGCTGGATTCCGTCACGGCGCAATGCGCTTCCATGCCACGAGTAATGAGATCGCGGATGACAGGATTGTCATCGACAACTAAGACCTGCACGTCTTGGGGTGTGGCATTCATCGAGTAAAATCACTGAGAAACGTTACTTCTTCTTGCGCAGATAATGGCCGCTCTTGCCGCCGATTTTTTCGATTAAAACGATATCCGTGATTTCCATGCCCTTGTCGAGTGCCTTGCACATGTCATAGACGGTGAGCGCCGCGGCCGATACTGCAACCAGTGCTTCCATTTCAACGCCGGTTCGCCCCGCCGTTGTAGCTCGCGATTCGAGCTCAACGCCATTCTTGCATAGGCGTGCGGTCACATCAATGTGAGTCAAGGGTATGGGGTGACAAAGAGGTATCCAGTCCGAGGTGCGCTTGGCGGCCGCAATTCCAGCAATTCGAGCTATTTCCAGGGGATTTCCCTTGGGCACCTTCTGGGCGCGCAGTGCACGCAATACGGCGGGCGACATGCGCACGAAACCGCGCGCCACGGCGGTTCTCTCGGTGACCTCTTTGGAGGTCACATCAACCATGGCCACTTCACCGCGTTTTCGAAAGTGTGACAGCTTTTTCATCGTTTATCATAGGGCGGGATCTTGTGGCGGTGGCGTCCCGCCGGCGGTTCTTGCACTCGTAACGCGGCACAAAACCGCCGCGGGACGCCGCGCCACTAAACCCCAATTCAAATTGCTCCGCGACGCGGGATGACGTCTACCCATTCGCCGGGGTCGATATCGGGCCGGTCGGGCGAAACAATCAGAAAACCGTTGGCCAATGCCAGCGCCACGATATCTCCAGAGCCTTGCCAGGGGAGTTGCGTTACGCGCGCTTCCCTGCCTTCCCACTCGATCCGTGCGGGTAGGAAATGGGTTACCGGGCCTTTTTCGCGCACCTGGGTGGCCAGCTTCGCTTTAAAGACGGGCAATGGACGTGGCGTCCCACCGTTCAATACATCGACTGCGGGAAGCACGAACAGTTCGAACGTGACCATGGTGGAAACTGGATTACCTGGGAGGCCGAAAACAAGTTTGTTGCGGCATGTACCAAAAACCGCAGGGCGCCCAGGGCGGATCGATACCCCCGTGAAATGGAATTCCGCACCCAGGTCGGCAAGGACTTGCTCCACCAAATCGTACTTGCCCATCGAAACGCCGCCGGATAGCACGAGGATATCGGCTTCGAGGCCGCGTTCGATCAACGCGCGAAGGGCTACTTTTTCGTCAGGGGCATTACCCAGCTGAATGGTTTCCGCGCCACCGGTGCGAGCCAGAATTTCGATGGAGATGCCGTTGCTGTTGCGGACCTGCAGAGGACCCGGCTTGGAACGCGCATCAACTACTTCGTCACCCGTGGAGAGAATGGCGAGCTTGGGCACAGCGAAAACATTCAAGCGTGTCGCGCCCGCCTGGGCCGAGAGCGCCATTTCCGCGTAGCCCATGCGCGTCTTGGGAGCAACCAGCAACGCTCCTTCGCGCGCTTCGGTGCCGCGAGGAACGAAATGGTCGCCCTTTTTCGCGGCGCGATCCAGCGTGATGGTTCGGCCTTCGCGTTTTATGTGTTCGATCATTACGACGGCGTCCGCGCCCTTGGGCATGGCCGCGCCGGTCATGATTTCAACGCATTGCCCCGGGAGGACGGTCAGATCGAGCTGGCCGCCGGCTCGCAGTTCGCCCACGCATTCGAGGCGCGCCCCGGGCGCTGTGGCATCCGCGGAGCGAACCGCGAAACCGTCGCGCGTAGAGCGATCGAAGGGAGGATAGTCGCGGTCGGCAACGACGGGAGACGCGAGAATGCGGCCAAACGCCTGCTCGATTTCAATCTGGGTTTGGGTGAGTGGACGCGGAAGGGCTGTCGCAACCTCAATAACTTTTTGGCGCGCGTCCGTGTACGACCACATGGAATTCATGGATTAAATCCACTTGGCAAGCTGCGAACCTGCACAAACGATCGTAGCATCGCGGTCCGGCCCGGTCGAAATCATTCCGATTTCAACGCCCAGAAAATCGGAAATGAATTTCATGTAATCCAGCGCGGCGGGTGGAAGCTTCACCCTATCCTTCACGCCGAACGTATTCGACTGCCATCCGGGAAGCGTGCGATATTCGGGCTTCACTTCGGCCAAGTCTTCGGCGGACGCGGGCATTTCTTTGATCAGCTCGCCCCTCAGGCGGTAACCAGTGCAGACTTGAATTTCCTTCTGCGTGTCAAACACGTCGAGCTTGGTGACGATGAGTGACGAAATGCCGTTCAAGCGCACGGCGTAGCGCAATACTACGAGATCCAGCCAGCCGCAGCGCCGCGGGCGTCCGGTGACGGCGCCGTACTCCTGGCCGCGATCGCGGACTTCCTTGGCTTCAAGGTCCGGCATTTCGGTGGGGAAAGGACCGCTGCCAACACGAGTGGTGTAAGCCTTGGTCACTCCGGCAACGGCGTTGATCCGCGTTGGACCCACGCCAAGGCCTGTGCAAGCGCCGCCGGAAATGGCATTCGAAGAAGTGACATACGGATAAGTTCCGAAATCGATGTCCAGCATGGTGCCTTGTGCGCCTTCAAACAGTACGGAACGTCCCTCGTCGAGAGCGTCGTTAATCAACTCCGAGGAGTCCGAGATCAGCGGGCGCAGGCGCTCTGCATAGGCAAGATACTGTTCAGCGAGGCCTGCGGTGTCGAGCGGCACGCCGTAGGTTGCTTGGCAGACGGCATTCTTCTCTGAAATCACGCGGGCAAGTTTTTCTCGGAATCGAGCCGGATCCAGCAGATCACCGACGCGAATTCCATGGCGCGCCATTTTATCTTCGTACGTTGGCCCGATCCCCCGTGAGGTGGTGCCAATTTTGCCTGCACCTCTGGCTGCTTCCGCGGCTTTTTCCATCTGGCGGTGATACGGGAATATCAAGTGCGCGCGATTGGACAAGTGCAAGCGGCCTGAGATTTCGATACCGGATTTCGCCAGCGTGTCCAGCTCTGACACAAGGGCCGCCGGGTCCACGACAACGCCCGAACCAATCACGGCGTGCTTGCCAGGACGCAAAATTCCGCAAGGGATCAGCTGGAGAACGAACTTGCTCCCATTGAAAATGACAGTATGGCCGGCATTGTGGCCTCCCGCGCATCGTGCGATGTAATCGAACGACGCGGCGAGGTAGTCCACCACCTTGCCCTTCCCTTCATCGCCCCACTGTGCGCCCACTACAACAATCGACTTCATCGGCTAAAGGCTCCCGCTTGAATTCGCATTCCCGTTCACAAAAACACAAAATTGTGGAAATTTGGCACTTCACGCCGGTTCAGTCACACGCCTCCGCGCCACACCAAAACTTCGGATTCAGCGGGAGGAAACAAAATAAACGCGGCCCCTTATGCTACCTGTCGCTACGGGAGAAGGCAAGAGCAGCGGACGGAGTCCCGCCAGTTGGCATGTTTCAACGGGAGACAACCTGAAATCGGCCAGCGATTAGACGAGAATATTGCATCATTTTCATTGCGTATCCCTTCGGGCACTTCCAGAATTAGTTATCCCACTTTTCTGCGCCCGATTCGCTATACTTTTCTAGCCAGGAAAATCCAAATGACAATCAAGGGACTGCAAAAACCTGAAAATTTGGAGCGTCGGGAGCTTCAATTAAGTTTGTTCGCCGCATCAGCAATCGCTGTATTGGCAGCAGGGCTTGTCTTGTTGATGTACCCGGCGGTTTTCGCAAACCGCGAGAGTTCTTCCTCCAGAACTCCACAAATTGCATTTTACGGATTCTGCATACTGTCGTGCCTTCTGGTGGCGTACATTGTTGACCGGCAGCTTACGATTCATCGCCTTAGAATCCAGATTGCCCAGGAACGCGTACAAACCTCCGAGGCATTACGGCGAGCAAGTGCCGACGTGCTTTCCGCCATGCCGAATGCCAGCACATTTGATGATCGCCTCGCGATGGAGTTTCGTCGCGCGGCTACTGCGGAATTGAAGCTATCCGTTATGGTAATCGCCATTAAATTGAACGCGCCTTTTACCGAGTCGGACCTTGCGATGTCCGCACTGGGAGATTCGGCGAGCGCGGTTTCGCGGAAACTTCGCCAACAGGATTCCATTTTTATTCTAAGGCGAACTTATTTTGGAGTGATTCTTCCAGGGTTGGGACAAGGAAGTATTCAGCAAGTCTGTGAACGTATTTCCGAAGGATTGTCCGATGTCGCGGGGGCGAGCAATCGTTTTTCCTTTAAAATTGAGACGGTCAGCTATCCTGAGCAAACATCCAGCGCATATGATTTGGAATTGGCGGTAATCGGATGGCTACCCGAAGCGGATTCCGGCCTAGCGGTCAGGGAAAGCTCACAAGACGCGGTGCAAAGCAGAAAATAACGCGTGACGAAAATGCCGGACGAAAACATTTGGCGTCGCTCAGCTTTCTTCTTCGACCAAACCCCAATCCAATCCCCAAAAATTCTCGCTTGCCGTAAATTCGACGGCCAAGCGAATTTCGTCATTGTTCGATGTTCGCTGCCAGGCCACGCGAGCATCGGTCTCTTGCCCGGTATCTTCCCTCTTCAGATGAATCGTATCACCCGACTTTGCAGCATGCTTGCATAACACCATTGCGCCGTGCTGGCTCAGCAGGACGGTTTCCGTGTTTTCTTTCCATGTGCCGCCGATTTTCTCTGAACTGATGATTACCGGAATGGATGCGATTTTTCTGGGGCTTCGCCGCAGATGGCGTCCGAGTTCGCTGGCATACAGAATAATGTGGAGAAGTTTAGCGCGGTCGAGATTGTCCAAGTGTTTCTCGTTGTGTTCCATCTCGTCCGCGGATCGCGTGCAGTCGTGGATGAAGCGCCTGACGGGCTCTGAATCCGTAATGGTCAGGCCGGGTCCTTTGCGTATTTCGTCGTAGCTGTCAAGCCTTTGGTAACAGATGGAAATAAAATGCTCGCGGCAAAACGTTTCTCCATCGATAGAGCCTTCTGATTCCTGAACACATCCGGCAAGGCTGCACTGGTCAACTAAGGTCATGAGTCTTCGTGGCGCGCCAACGTGCCTGAAGTTCCCCATTCTCAATTTAGTTAAACTTCGTGGTCCGTTGCGTTGTAAACTTTTTGATCGTGGCGAAAGAAAATAAAAATTTAATTCACGCGTTGTGAGCTACACCATGACTTCAGGAACTTCAAGACGCTGCTTTTGAAAAGCTGCTTCAAACGCTCGAACTACAACGGGATCGAAGTCCGTCCCTTCGCCTTTACGAATAATGTCCCGCGCTTCAAATGTAGATAGGGCCTGGCGGTAAGGGCGATCACTGATCAGCGCGTCAAATACGTCTGCCACACTTAAAATTCGAGCCTCAATGGGAATATCTTCCCCTTTCGATGCGTGATAGCCCGAGCCGTCAAAGCGATCGTGATGCGCGAGAATGATCGGAAGAATTCGTCGAAGTGAACCGGAAACCGGAGTGAGCAGGCTGATTCCCTTGTGAACGTGAGTCTTCATTTCGCTGTATTCTTCGTCGTTCAGCTTGGACGCCTTGTAAAGAAGCTCCCTGCTCGTTTCCAGCTTTCCGATATCGTGCAGCAAAGCAGCGGCCCGAATGTCTTCGATTCTTTCCTCTTTAAAACCCATTTCGCTGGCAATCTGCGTTGCATAAACAGAAACTCGATAGGAATGATTCTGCGTATATTTATCGTTGGAAATAATCTGGCTCAAGATCTGCAGCAAACCGGTATAAGTTTCGCGCAGGTCTTTTAACCGCCGGTCGGCATGCTCGTGAAGGGTTCCGCAGGCATAGGCGAATACCAGCAGCAGGCCCGCCCAGATCGCCAGATCGGACCAGGTGAGCCAACCGTTTATTTCCATCGAATGCCGCCCCAAGAGGGACGGATTCATCATATCGACCCAGGAAACGAACAGGATGGACGCCAAGGCAGCTTCGACCGCGCGCCTCCGTCCAAAGTAATAAGCCGCGAAAAGAGTTGGCAGATTATAAAAAGACAGGATGAGACGCTGCCCGCCTACCGCGTAATTGAATATGCCTGCCGACCCAACAATGGAAAAAATCAGCCAAAGTTCCTTGCTAACATTGCTTAGATATAAGACTACTTTGCTTTTCATTTTAAGCCTTTCGTCGTTGGTGGATCTAATCTTGGCGGCGAAGTGGCCTTCTTGCGTTCCGCGGGATTCCAATCTTCGGGTGGGAAATTGATACCCCAAAATTCAGGGACGGGAGTTGAGAATTCGAGGCCGATTTCGTATATGTCTTTTTCAATTTCCTTGCGATGAACAACACGACACTGCACTTCCATTTGATTTTTCGTATTGCCTAAGAGAGCCGGGCTTTGTGTATTCACATTTTTTTTCAATACAACGAGGGCGCCATGCGCACTTACCGTGCGGGTATTGGTTCTTTCCATAAAAATTTTACCGTCGTGACTTTTTCCAAACAAGGTAACCGGAAATTCGATGACCACGCGCTGGCTGCGCCGACTGCTTACATGGCGGTTGGCAGGTTTGCTCTCGCCGTGGGGTTCGCGAAGATTCAGAAGAGTCATGGACATACTTCCAACTCCTTACGTATTATTCGCCTCCACCCAGACGAACCAGGAATGCTTTAATCTGTTTTTCGAAGTTTGCAGCCGCCGCGATCGAATTCTCGTTCACGCGCTCTTGTTGCACTCGCGTCGTTCCCTGCACCAACTGCAATATGGCTCCAAGCTTTTCCACCGATTCATCCGCCCCTTGCCTGTGGGGCGCCATGCGCCGTTCCATGTCCAATGAAAACTGGATTGCTTTTTCCGTGGCGCTTTTGTTCAACAAGCTGTCAAATTGCATGGACCAATCCCTTAGCTGAGCCGCCGCCTGATTCTGCATCTTTTCAATCGCCTGCTTTTCAGTGCCCCTCAGTTGCTGGAGAGCTTCCTGTACGAGGAGCATCCCCCGATTAATTTCATCTTTCGTGATTTGCATTCCAGCGGCTGCCGATTCCATTTCCGCTCGCGAAGCATTCATTCTCGCTTCCATGGCAGCCATGGATTCTTCGAAGGGACGCAGCATTGCCGATGCGCGCGAAGTAAGCTCCTCTCCTGCCCTGAAACTCGCACTTTGAAATTCCGCAGCATTTTCTTCAAAAAATCTCTTGGCGTTTTTTTGAATCACGGCTTGCAGATCGGGACTATCGGCAAGAGCTAGTACATGTTGCTCGGCATCCGAATGCAATGACTGCATTGATGATTCGTAGTTAGATTGGACCTGTTTCTCGACATCTTCCCGGATCATCTTCTCCATTTTGGAGGCGATCAATGTGGGCAGTGCCTTTTCGATCTCATTGGAGATCGAGTTCTTAAGAAGGGACATTTCCTGCCGAATTTCCGCTAACATGGCCGTTTTTAATCTTTCCTCGATCTCGACGGCGTCCACGGTCGAAACTTTGGGCATCGCGTTTCGCTTGTCTGATTGAGTCAGCGCAATATCAATATCCTTCCCGACAGGCTGCGGCGGAAGCAGTGCGCTCACCTTGGCAGCCACCGGGATATCCCAAGGTGCCGGCGGAGGTACTGGGAACGCTGCGATTTTAGATTCCACCGAATTTTTAATGGCTGGAGGTGCTGGCAGGGCAACTGGCTTCTGAATTGCCGGCCGTGCCTCAGCCTGAGGAATATTTATTTTAGCGGTCTGCGCAAATTCAAGTTCGACCACTACCCTGTAACCACCCTGCGGATCGGCAAAGTTTGATTTCACGCGCGCCTGTGTTACCCGATATTGGGGACTCGCTCCCTCATAATTGAATTCAGCGAGAATGGAACCGTCCAGTTCCGGCTCGGAATCGGAGCGAAACACGCAATCGCGTGCATCCAATGAGAGCACTGTTGCCGGATGCCGGAACATCTGGCCGCTTACGTCCACGCCAGTAACATTCAACCGTACATTGCCACTTGACGGGTCTACTTTCTGATCGATCATGGGTTTGGGATTAGGGCTTAAGGCCGTCAAGGGTGGCTCTCCTTCACATCAGATGCAAAGGTTCAGTAAACCATCGGTCCCTAAATGGGATTAATAGTACTTTGGTTTCTTTGTGTTCGAGATGTTATCGGGAAATTACCGGCTACCATACATATGCAATTTTTAGGGGTGTATTTGTGCAAGTGCTCGCGAAGTGACTTAAATCACTGGGGGTCGGAACGGCGGGAAACACCTACCGTGTCTATATCTGCGACGGCTGTGAGTGGAGAATGGCCACGTGAATTTGTGGTCGGGGTATCTTTTTGGACTTCCGGCAGATTTGGGGCGTTTGGAGTTGCGGCTATTGCAAAACCCATGCTCAACCCGAACCCTCCGGCAATGATTAAAGTTAAGGCGCCGTAAATCAGAGTAGCAGTAAGCAATGCGCTGACAGTTTTCTTTGTCTTCATCTCAATCTCCCAATGAGTGATGTCGTCACGGACTAAAGAGTTTGTGTGAGAACTACAAAATTAGAGCCTCAGCGGCTAAAGAGGCTGCGGAAAAACCCAATACTCTGTCATTCTGAGCGAAGCGAAGAATCTCTCCTTGTTTCTTTTCCTATACTTAAATCGAAGAGAGATTCTTCGCTTCGCTCAGAATGACAGAACAAGGCCTTTTTTCCGCATCCTGTAAAGCCGCACTCATTTTGCAGAATTTATGTCGTGGCCAAAGCCACGACCCACAACGATTCTGCAGGTCTCACTCAGACTCTAAAGCCCGAACTTAAGCCCGGTCGATTTCAGAGAAACTACGACAAATGGCCGCCTTGTACGCATTGCCGTTCGCAATTTTCATACCTGGTGTCGGCCGGCATATGCTCCCTGCCTGTCACTTCCGTTTGGAGCGTCAGAAAGTGGACCAGCTTAAGTCCGCCTGGTTGGGACATCCAGATGGCATTGCACTGTGCGTTTTCGTTAAGTAGACAAAGCGTTTTGGCTGGTGCGAAGTTATCCGTCATGGTTGCCTCCCGCATAGGGCAATACTGCTAGAGAGAGGGCTTAAAGTCTGTGACAAGGGTCACATGGAGGGACTAAATGTTTCGGAGGATTTCGAAAATAGTGGAGTCTGAAAACTTTGCCTACTGCGGCATCCAGTTCGGGCCAATCAATTCGCGCAATGCCTGTGGAGTTGCCCACGGCGCGGAATTCGTGAAGCGTTTTACCCAGTCCGGTCCTTCGCCGATTTTTACGCGGTCGGGAGTGAACTCCGGCGAAAGCGCGTTGGCCATCAGCGCGTAGCTTGCGCCTGCGTGCAGCTTTAACGCCTTCCAGCAACCTCCTGGCACGGCGACGACTGGCCTTTGCCCGGCGGCAAAGTCGAAGCCCAGCGTTACTTTTTCCGCATGACCATCGGGATAAAAAATGAAATAGTCCACCGGGCCGCCCTCGATGAGGATATGAGTGTCGGCGGGAACGAGACGGTGTAGATAGTTAATCGGGCGTTCACGTGTGAGCATGTAGTAGTTCTGGCTCTGCACGGCGAGGTCGCGGCCATCCACATTAACTTTTTGCGGGGAGACGCCGATGATTCCGAGATAACCTGACTCCTTCGGAAGAACGGTGAGGTGAAGCTCTTTAATAATTTGGCGTGCGCGAGCGTCCGTCCCGGTCTCGGGAGCGGCGCGAAGGGCGACCACACCAGCAATCAGCAATGGGAATATCAGCAAGTATTTCATGGCTGCAAGAATAGCAAAACCAAAAAATAATAAGTAATAAGCTTCCCTGGTTTCATGGCCGCAGAAAACCTCTCTGTTCCCATCCTCTTTTCTCTGTGTCCTCTGCGTTAAGTTTTTTTTCACTCGATCGAAATGCAAAGGCTTAACACAGAGGACACAGAGAAAAGAGGAGAGGAACGGAGAATTTTGTGATTTGTCAAAGATTTGGCGTATGTGGAGGAGTCGCGATTCGATATCAGGTGTACAATTACGACCGTTCTTTGCTGGGCTTACGGCCTGAATTCCAGCATTTAATCGAATACATAAAAGATTTGGCTCGGCTGCGGCATGCTGTAATTTTGAGGAGGATTCATGATGGAAGAAAAAAAGATTGAGGGCGAAGGATTGACTCGCCGCGAAGTTATGGCGCGCACCGGATGGGCCGGACTGGGATTGGCTGCAGGCGTTGTGGCTTCTGGCGGCGTGGAAAAACTTTGGGGGCAGATGGCGCCGCGCGTCGATGAATCCTCACCGCGCATTTTCGGCGCGTCGGTGGAGAAGCTTCCTGCGATAGATTCGCGATACCCGGTGATGCCCAGCTGGGGGACTGAACTGAAGCAACTTGCACCAAACGTGTTCGCCTACCAGCAGGAAGGCGGCACGGGCCACCTGAACGCGGGAATTTCCAACGCTGGGTTGTTCGTGGACGATGACTCGATGCTGGTTTTCGATGCGCTCGGATTTCCCATTCAGAGCAAAGCGTTCATCGCCTCAGCCAAGAAAGCCAGCGGCGGCAAGCCGATCACGCACTTGATAAACAGCCACCACCACGGGGATCACGTCGCAGGCAATCAGTTCTTTCGCCCGGAAGCCCAAATTGCCAGCCATCCCTATTGCCAGAAAGAAGTGATCAAGGCGATTCCGGCTACATCTGCGATTTGGGCAAAAGCAGAGGGCTTGGCCGAAGGCAATGAGCCTCGCAAGCTTGTTCCGCCGAGCGTCACGTTCGAGGATAATCTTGTGTACACGATTGGCGGCAACCGGGTCGAGTTCCGCTTTATCGGCCCCGCGCACACATGGGGAGATTTAGTAGCCTACCTGCCGCAGCAAAAAATTCTGTTCGCGGCCGATCTTGCTTTTTTTAACCTGGTTCCCTATTGCCACAACGCTTATATCTCCAAGTGGATGGAGCAAATCGATAAGGTCATGAAGTGGGATGTTGACGTAATCGTTCCGGGACATGGCCCTGTCGGCGGGAAAAAAGAATTGGCCGAGGCCGGAGAGTATTTCCGATTCCTGAAGCCTGAGGTCAAGAAGCGGTATGACGCCAAGATGAGCCCAGCAGCGGCCGCTGCGGACATCAAGATGGGCAAGTACGACAACTGGATGGGTCCGGAGCGGATCGTGATGAACACCGTGCGCTTGTATGATGAGTTCAAAGGGTCACTCACGCCGGACATCGACGTGGAAGGCACGAAGCAAGCAATCCTGGAATACAACTCGATTAAAGCCGGAAAAAAGTCAGCGTAGAAGTAATTGCAATGAATTAAGGGCGCGGTGCAAATGTTCCGCGCCCACTTTTCATCTTCCAATATTTCGCCCGATTTCTCCTCTTTTCTCTGTGTCCTCTGTGTTAAGGTTTTCCGCCCGACCTAAAGGCAAAGGCTTAACACAGAGGACACAGAGAAAAGAGGAGAATGCGGGAGAATGAATGCCAAAACTTTCCTTGAATTTATTTGAGGTGTGGTTCCAGCGACAGTTTCAGTTCTGCCACATATTTTTCTAATTCTGCTACGAGCTCCGCGGTTGCTTCCACGCGCTGTTTTTTCCACACGAACCATGTCTTGCCTTTTTCCTTGATGCGCACTGTGAGGTTTCCATCGAGCAGGATGCACGGCTCGCCCAAGATGTCGAATCCACCATTCGCGACCGGATTCAGCAGCGCCGCGCAATTTCCCTTCCGCACTCCGACCGCATTTGCGTAGAGCGGAAATGCAACCAACGTGAATTCTTTGGCGATCAGGCGCTGCAGAATCTCCATTTGCTGTGGGGAAAATTCATTCATGAATTGAGTTTAGAGATTCACCTGGGTTTAGAAAAAGAAAAAGCTTTAACACAGAAGGCCACAGAGAAAAACTTGAGAAAACCGGGAGAATTTCAGATTTCAAATTCAGTAACATTTCAAATGGCTGCAGCCTAACGGGTCTGCGTACTTCACGAATCACCCTTCGCAGTTGCTCAGGGCAAGCAAGTCACCGCTTCACTCACGCCACCGCTGGATTCGCATGGCCTTTCGGGCCAGAACTTTCTTCTTCTTCGAGCATTACGATCAGGTTGCGCAGAGAATCGATCAGCTCTGTGCGCGACACGTTGCTCTTGCGGAATTGGATGCGCAGCTTGAACGCTTCGTTCTCCGGGCGGAAATTGAAGATGAAAGGTTGCGGACGCGGGCCGGCGTTGCTTTCTTCCTGGCGCTCGCGGCGGGCTTCGTCGCGCGTCAAACCGGCTTGCGCGATGCGGTGAATCGCTTCCTGCATTTTGCGTTCGTTCGGCTGGCGAGCGATTTGCAGCAGCAGCGACTTCGATACGATACCGCTGTCGATGCACATTTTGCGCAGCTCTTCGGGAATCACGCGCAGAGACATCGTTTCCGTGACCGACGAGCGCGCCTTGGCAATCTTTTTGGCGATGTCTTCGTGCGTATATTCAAACTGCTCGGCGAGGCGTTGCAGGCCGTCAGCCTCTTCAAACGGCGTCAAATCTTTGCGCTGTAAATTTTCGATGAGAGCGAGTTCCAGGGTTTCGGCGTCGTCCGCAATTTTCTCAATGCACGGAACTTCGCGCAGCCCAGCAGCGCGCGAAGAATGATAGCGGCGCTCGCCGGAGATGATGTAGTAGCAATCCTCGTGCGGCACAAAGCGCACGAGCAGCGGCTCCAGCACGCCCTTTTCGCGGATGGATTCGGTGAGGTCGCGCAAATCTCCCAGAAATTTCCGGGGTTGATCGGGGTTGGGCCTGATTTTATCGACCGGAACCATGCGGCCGATGGCCGCACCGCTAAAACTGGCTAATTGTTCGACGTAATGCGCGTCATGCCGCATCTTCAGCGTGACGGGCAATCCCATTCTCTTCGACACGTTGGATAACCTCCAGGGCGAGCTTGCCGTAATCTCTCGCGCCAGGCGATTTCGGCGCGAAAGTCATGATCGTTTCTTTGTAGGCTGGGCTCTCCTCCAGACGCACATTTTTACCAATGCGCGTTTTGAACAACACGGCGCCGAACACCGAGCGAATCTGTTCGTGTGTGTCGCGGGAGATGTTAGTGCGCTTGTCAAACAGCGTGATGACCACGCCAAGCACTTTTAATTCCGGATTAGGCCGCGCGCGAATCCGTTCATAGGTTTCGAGCAGATCGTCCGTCCCCTCGATCGCGAAGTAGGCGGCCTGAATCGGGACCAGCAGGTGCGTCGAGGCGACCATCGCGTTGACGGTGAGGATGCCCAGCGCGGGCGGCGTATCAATAATAATGTAGTCGAAATCTTTCACCACTGGCGCGAGCGCATCCTTCAGCTTGAATGGCGCGTCAAATTGCCCGGAAAGTTGCTGCTCGAGTTTTGCGAGCGCGAGGCGGGACGGCGCGATCGAAAGATTCGGCGTGGTAGACGGCTTGATCACCGCCGCCATGTCCATGCGATGATCGCCGAGCACGTCAAACATGGACGTTTCCACGTTGGCCAGGTCAAAAAAAGTGATGCTGGAATTGGCTTGCGGGTCGAGGTCGATCAAAAGCGTTCGCTTCTCGCGTTGAGCAAGTGCGGCGGCAAGATTGATGGCAGTGGTGGTCTTCCCCACTCCGCCCTTCTGATTGGCAATGGTCAGGATGGCGGTCATAAACAGTCCCGACAGTGTCGGGACAAAATTCCTCCCTGGGCGGCCACTTCCCATACCACAATTTTGCTGTGAGAAGGCCCCCAGCCCTCGGCGCAAGCCCAAATCTACTAGTCAAGTGCAATGAAGGCAAGAGAAAAAGCGGAGATAGCGGAGCTGGGCGAATTGGAAGCACTCGAATTTAGATTTCTGCTGCGTTTTGCAACGCCGAGCGCCCTCTTCGTCCCGAACGGCACGGGACGAAGAGGCCTCTACGAAACCGATGTGCCGTCGCTTTCGTAGCGCCCGGCCGATTTTTGGGCGGGCAGCTTTTCTATGTGTTTAATCTCGAAAGTGGCCAAACTGAAACGCATCCGCTATCGATACGCGATGGAAACGAATTGGCATCCTAAATATTGGCAACGCCGTTTCCCCAGAGAATGAGGAGCGAGGCTCGGGCGTAAATTTAGCGTCAATATTTCAAATTAAATTTTCCCAAAATTAATATAAGTCACTTCAATCTGAAATATGGGCGCTCTAATTTTTGCTGTGCACTGATGCCGAGTTTATTATCAAGCGGCCTGAAATGCGGTCCGGCATCCGTTGCCAATTCCAAGTTTGGGGGCTCCGTGCTAAAAATAAGATCTTTCCGCAATTTGTGCATGCTTATCCTCTTGACTGCCTTGGGCTACTCCACAGCGAGCGCTCAGCAAGTCAAGACTGTTTTCGTGATTGCAATGGAAAATCACAACTGGACCCAGCCAGTCCAATTGCCCGGCAAGATTCAGCAAATTTATGGAAATCCGAACGCGCCGTTTATTAACAGTCTTGTGAACGGAAAAGCGGACGCCAACATTAATGGCACGACTGTTAACATCAGCCAGCAGGTCTCTTATGCCACGGCCTACCACAACGTTTTGGCCACTCCGAGCGGAGTGAACCCCAGCATCCATCCGTCCGAGCCCAACTACATCTGGGCGGAAGCTGGCACGAATTTTGGGGTACTGGACGACGATAACCCGTTCCTGGATAACCCGCCGAACAGCCAGAACACCTCGCTTCACTTGAGTGCTCTACTGACGCAAGCCGGAAAAACGTGGAAGTCGTATCAGGAAGACACCGACGTTTCCATTTGTAACGTGCCTCTGCCGCAGAATCAATGGACGGTGCCGCTGAACAGTTTTTCGGGGAGTTGGACTTGTGGCAATAACGCCTACAACGGGTCATCGCAGTTCAATTATGCCGCCAAACATAATCCCATGGTGTTCTTCGACGATACCAACGGGGGCAACAACTTGACAACTACGAATCCATTGACCTCGCACTACGCCCCGTTGCAGCAGTTGATGATCGATCTAGCTAGTGGCACGGTGGCCGATTACAACTGGATTACGCCGAATCAATACAACGACATGCACACCGCGCTCAGCGGAGGCTACAAAGGGCTGACCGGCGATTCCGCAAACATCAAACAAGGCGACGACTTCCTGAGCCAGATCGTTCCCGTGATCATGGCATCGGACGCCTACAAGAATCATGGCGTGATCATTCTTTGGTGGGACGAATCCGAGTCCGATGGCGCCTCGGGTGATGGCATAACCCAGAACGATTTTAATCACACGATAGCTGAAATCGTCATCTCTGACCGCGCTCACGAGAACGTGGACGGCCTTCCGTACGCCAGTTCGATCGATTACACACATTCCTCAGACTTGCGAACCATGCAGAATATCTTCCATGTTGGTCCGTATCTGGGCGATGCAGCGAATGTCAACGATTTGTCCGACATGTTCAAGCCTGGGTCTGTGCCGAAAAAGCCTTAAGAAGCTTGCTCGGATCAACGCTACTTCTGGTCGATGATTTCGGCGGGCGCAGCGATCTGTGGTTTTCAGATCGCTGCGCCCGCTTATTTTTGTGTGTGTTGCCGCCGTAACTGCGCATGGCACGGGCTTACGGCGAATTGAAAGCTCTTAGATTTAGATTTCTGCTTCATTTTGCCACACCGAATGCCCTCTTCGTCCCGAACAACACGGGACGAAGAGTCCTCTACGAAACCGGTTGGCCGTCGCCTTCGTAGCGCCCGGCCGATTTTTGGGCGGGCAGCTTTTCCGTGTGTTCACTCTCGAAAGAGCCATGGCACCTGAGACAAAAAATCGTACCTTTCACAAATTACCTGAAGGGTAGGTCATCCGAATAATCAAATCTAAGTCAAAGATTTGCCCACCCGCCGTGCCGAGGTCAGACAAACTAAATGACAAGTAAAATAAATCGATTCCTATTTAATTTAATCCCTTGCAAAGATACATCGCTCAACATTTCTTAATGGCTCCTCAAACTTGACCTTAAAATGGCCGAATGCTAATCCGCGCCGTCATTTTCGATATGGATGGACTCATGTTGGACACAGAGCCACTCTACCGGATTGCATGGAAGCAAGCCTCCGCTGAATGCGGATTTGATTTGACTGACGAAATTT
Organism: uncultured Acidobacteriota bacterium; assembly: GCA_963786215.1. Lineage (GTDB taxonomy): Bacteria > Acidobacteriota > Terriglobia > Acidiferrales > UBA7541 > Palsa-360. The sequence continues at coordinate 589,266 of CAWAYK010000012.1, read as the reverse complement.
ACAAAAAGTTGGTGGGCCGCAGCAGGAAAGACGGCTTTGAAGCACTCGCGGAAGCATTTGGCCCTGAATTTTCTTTGCAGAAATTTCAAGCTTGCGTCCAAATACGCGAAGCCAACGCGTTTTCGGGTGCTCCGATACCGAAAAAACCAGGTCTTGATTCCCTCCTGACATTTCTTGAAGCGCGAAACATACCCAAGGCCGTAGCAACTTCGACGGAACGGCATAGGGCGTTGCCCACGCTCAATTCGGCTGGATTGCTTCATAGGTTTGAGACGGTGGTGACGGGAGACGAAGTGGCGCGCGGGAAACCGTTTCCGGACATTTTTCTTCTTACCGCAGAGCGCCTCGGCGTTGAACCGGCCGCCTGCCTGGTCCTGGAAGATGCCGAATCGGGAGTTGTCGCTGCCAGTAATGCGGGAATGCAAGTTTATATGGTCCCTGATCTTGTGCCCCCGTCAAATGCTACAAGGCAGTTGGCGCAAGGAGTTTTTACATCCTTAGCCGATGTCCTCAAGAATCTTGAAACCACTTCTATTTTTCGCTGCTAATTTTCTTAGGTCCCAGATATTTTTGTGCGAAACTCTGCGGGTGCTTCGCTAGAAGGCAAAGAATCAAATGCCAGAAAAAGTAGACCTCTACAACACTTCTTATGGGAATAGCGAAGTCGAAGTGTATTCCGATTTGCGGCGCGAGACGTATGGCGTGGATCTCGGGCAGACGAGTTGGATGAATGGCGCGGAGCTCGCGGAAATACCTCGGCTGCTGAAAATCGATGCGTCGAGCAACGTACTCGAAATTGGGTGCGGCGCGGGTGGGTGCGCGCTGCATTTCGCGGCGACGATTGGCTGCCGGGTTACGGGGATCGACGCGAACGCGCACGGCATTCGCGCCGGGCAACATTCCGCACAGGCGCAGGGGCTTTCCGATCGAGTACGCTTTATCGAGCATGACGCCGGGACGCCGCTTCCCTTTTCTGAGGACTCTTCGGCGAACGTCTCTGCCGAAACTTTCGACGCGGTTTATTCCAACGACGCGTTTTGCCATATTCCCAACCGGCTGCAACTGCTTCGCGAATGCCGGCGCGTGATGAAGCCGGGCGCTCGACTTGCCTTCAGCGACGCGCTGGTCGTAAATGGCGCCATCACTAACGAAGAAATCGCGGCGCGCAGCTCGATCGGGTACTACATTTTTGTGCCGCGCGGAGAAAATGAACGGCTCATTCAAGAGGCGGGGCATTCTTTCGTGCGGGCTATCGACACTACTCAACAGGCGGCGGAAATTTCGCAGCGTTGGCGCGACGCGCGCGGCAAACGAGAAGCTGTGTTGCGGCAGATAGAAGGCGAGGCGAATTTTGAAGGACTGCAGAAATTTCTCAGCTGTGTGCACACGTTGACGTCGAGCAATCGATTGGCGCGTTTTCTTTATGTCGCGGAAAAATAAATCTTGCGAGTAGTTGATTAACCTCCCTATTTGAACTCCACTTAGCGGATCGCAAAAGCAGACAGGCTGAAGCCTGTCCTACATGTTATCCTCTCTCGGCAAAAGTAAATATCGTGGTGACACGCTATCTTCCATGAGCCCTGCGAGCATGAGTTCTTCGAGCACAACAGAAATGGTGGCCGGCGCATCCGCGCTGCGCAAGGCGAGCGTGCGGCTTATTCCGCTGATCGCCATTGCTTACGGTGTGGCGTATACGGATCGCGTGAACATCAGCTTCGCGGCTCTTCAAATGAATCGCGATCTGCATTTCAGCGCGGCGAGTTACGGGCTGGGCGCGGGACTTTTCTTTCTGAGTTACGCGGCGTGCGAAATACCGTCGAACCTGCTTCTGGTGCGCTTCGGCGCTTCGCGCTGGATCGCGCGCATCATGTTTACGTGGGGATTGCTGGCCATGAGCATGATGCTGGTTAAGACGCCATTGCAATTTTACGTGGTGCGTTTTCTGCTAGGCATGTCCGAGGCGGGCTTCTTCCCCGGCGTGGTCTACTATCTCAGCCAGTGGTTTCCGGCCAACATGCGCGCGCGAACGGTGAGCCAATTTTACGTGGCACTTCCGCTCAGTTCCGTTTTTATGGGCGGGCTCGCGGGAGTGCTGCTTAATCTTCAGGGGCGCATGGGGCTGGCCGGTTGGCAATGGCTGTTTCTGGCTGAGGGTCTGCCTGCTGTGATTCTCAGCGCCGTGTTCCTATTTTATCTGCCGAATACTCCGGCCGACGCCAAGTGGCTCACGCCGGAAGAGCGTGAATGGCTGGTGAATCGGCTGCGCGACGATAATTCCGCTGCAGCAGGAGCTGGCCATGCGGAAGGTGTTTTCCACGCCATTCTGAATCCGCGCGTGCTGTTGCTCGGCATCTATATGCTGTGTACCTACGTCGGCTTTTACGCGTTCTCGTTTTCCGCTCCGATACTCATTCAGCAGAGCACCGGCTTCAGCAATACCAAAGTCGGCTTCATTGTCGCCATCTTCGGCATGCTTGGGGCGGCGGGCCTCGTGTTCAACGGGCAACATTCCGACCGCGCGAACGAGCGCTACCTGCACATCGCCGTGCCTGTGTTTTTGATTGCGGCGGCGTTTGTGGTGGGAGGTTTTACCACGGCGCCGATTTTCGCCCTTCCGGCATACGCGATAATTTTTATTGGCTTCAACGCTACAGCGGGGCCTTCGTGGACGATTCCTTCCAGTTTTCTTACGGGAAAATCAGCTGCGGCGGGGATCGCTACAGCAAATACGATTGCCATCATGGGGGGATTTCTCGGTCCTTACTGGATGGGGCTGGCCAAGGATTTCACGGGAAATTATAAGACCGGGCTTTTAACGCTGGCGATTCCTACTCTTGCTGGTGGGGTGATCGTGCTGTTCATGCGGCAACAAATGATGCGTACTCGCATCAAGTAGCGCGGGCTTTAGCCTGCGGGGTTTAATTTTTGCTTGGACTAAACCCCGCAGGCTGAAGCCCGCGCCACATCATCAATCTGCTAGCTAATTTCAAAATGGAAGACGGCCATCACTACGTTTGTCCGGCGATTCAGCAGAACCACGTGGCCGCCGATCACTACGTGCGAGCAATCGGGCGGTGGCGGAGGCATGCGCCGTTCCAGATCCACGGGAACCGGCTCGATGCGCTTTTGCAATCCTGGAGGAAGCGTGCCGCGAACCTCAAGCTGCCTTTCGAGGCCGGGAGGCAAGCGATCTTTTTTCGCGAGGCCCGGCGGCAGAGAGTTCCGATGGGTGCGATACCAATCGCGCATTGCATCGCCATCATGGTCGCTGAATGTGTAGGCGCGAGCATCGTCATCATCGTCCTTCTTGTCTTTGTCATGACCATGGCCTTTGCCGTTGCCTTGCGCGAAACTCACGGAACTCGCCAGGGCCAGGGCCATCAGCGTACTCATGCCATAACGCAAAATACGTGATCTGTTCTTCATCGGGTCTCCAGATTCAAGGTATGGGTGGGCACAACCAGAATATCGGCAGGCAGCGCAGCGCGCAACGCTTGAAAGAATCAGTAGTGCCGTGGAGGAACCCTGTACCGGGGGACAGGAATTTGCGGGAAATGAAAGCTACATCTTGTAGCGGCCGAGGTCTTCATCGGAAAGGCCTTCGAGCCATTTGCGGAGTTCTTCGCTGGTGGATTTTTCGGAGATCGCGCTGGAAACTTTTGAGCTTTTCAGGACTTCGTCTTCGACAAAAATGGGGCAGTCCACGCGCAGAGCCAGGGCGAGAGCGTCACTGGGGCGCGAATCAATGGAAAAAATCTCGCCGTTGCGCTCCACCCAGATCAGCGCGTAGAACGTGTCATCCTTCAGATCGTTAACGACAACTTTTTGGACGCGCACGTCGAGCCCGAGGAAAACATTGCGCAGCAAATCGTGCGTCATGGGACGCGGGGTCTGCACTTTCTCAATTTCGAGGGCGATGGCGTTCGCTTCGTAGATTCCGACCCAAATAGGCAGAACGGCTGTGCCCTGCGCGTCTTTGAGCACAACGATAGGCATGTTGGTGACGGGGTCCATCATCAGTCCGCGGATCTTCATTTCGACTTCCATGGAAACCTCCCCGGATGCTGATTTTGGCGGCAAATCCATCTTCCTTCTATAACAAACTTTCCCAGCCGCGTTGCTGAGTTTTGCGGCCTTGCTGCCACGAGAGCGGACAGCCAAGATTCACTGTCCTGTGAGAATTATACTTCGTGTTCTCCCACCAAGCTAATCGGTCCAGCGCTGGTCACTCGAACCTGCACGTATTCTCCCAGAAGGTTCTCGCGAGGCGAAGTGAAATTTAGCATCTGGTTGTTTGAACCGCGTCCCGCCCAGTTGCCCGCGCGCCTCGATGCCGTGTCCACCAGCACTTCAAAACTTTTTCCCACGTGCGCGTCATTTCGCCGCTGCTGTATTTCTCGCTGATGATCCATCAGGCGGGCGAGGCGGCGGCCTTTTTCTTCTTCCGGAATCGCATCGGGCATGTGCTGCGCCGCAGTATTGGGGCGCGGCGAATATTGAAACGCAAAAACACCGTCATACTGCGCGGCATCGAGCAAGCTGAGCGTTTGTTCCAGATCTTCTTCCGTTTCGCCAGGAAATCCCACGATGATGTCCGACGTTACGCTGATCGGGCGGCGCGCTTCGCGAATGATAGCGATTTTTTCCAGATATTCCTCGCGCGTATAAGTTCGCAGCATTTCGCGCAAAATGCGCGTCGATCCGGATTGCACCGGCAGATGGACGTGGTCGCAAAGCTGCGGAGTGGAATCGATGGCCTCGACAATGTCACGTCCGAAATCCCGCGGGTGCGATGTTGTGAAACGCACGCGGCGAATTCCCTTCACCCCTGCCACGGCCACCAGCAGTTCCGCGAAAGACATTTTTTTGCCCGACGGATCTTTGTACGAATTTACAGTTTGCCCGAGCAGCTGAATTTCGGAATAGCCCGCGTCAGCCAATCTTCGCACGTCTTCGAGGACGGAGGCGCTGGCACGGCTGCGTTCCGGCCCGCGCGTGAACGGCACAACGCAGTAAGAACAGGCCTTGTCGCAGCCTTCGATAATCGTGAGGTAGGCGCGAAACGGATTGTCGCGGCGGGTCATCTCCGTTTCAAATGTCGCGTCCGTATCCTTGTCGAGGCCCGTGACGCGGCGGTTACCCGATTCGAGTTCGCTGATCAGTTCAGGCAGCTTGCTGTAGCTGGCCGAGCCGCAGACGAGGCGCACCCAGGGAGACGCGCTCAAAAATTTCTTCGCCTTCCTGCTGCGCGACGCAGCCCAGCACGCCAATAATTTTTTCTTCGCCCTGATATTTGCGGTAGGTGCCGAGCCGCGAATAAATTTTCTGCGCGGCCTTTTCGCGAATGCTGCAGGTGTTATAGAGGACCAGCCTCGCGGCGTCCATCGTATCGACCTGCTGGTAGCCGCGGCTCATGAGGACTCCCGCAACCTTCTCGGAGTCGTGATCATTCATCTGGCAGCCAAAGGTTTCCAGATAGAAGGTGTTATCGCCGGGCGAGGAGGAAGCGAGCGCAACGGTTCGCGCGGGCGAAGCGGCGTTTTTGCCTGCCAGTGCATCCAGTCGAATATCGAATTGCTGCGGCATCGAAGTTAGATGATAGCACATCAATTTCTGTGAGATTTGGGGGCGCGGCGAGCTTAAAGCCAATGCTTTAACACAGAGGGCACAGAGAAAAGAGGAGAAGACCGGAGAGGGCAAGCTCGAAAGGGCCGAGGGGCCACAGTTCCGAACTCGCCTCCGGGTTTCTCCTCATTTCTCTATGCCCTCTGTGTTAAGTTTTGGTTTGGATATTTTTTGAGGACCGATAATACATCGTGATACGATATGTCAGGCCGTACTCCCCGAGCACAATTGAACACGAGCATGGCGGTAATGAATTGACCGCATTTTAGGCCTGTGCTAGGTTGCCAATGGGGGCACCATCGTTCACGTTTTTCGAGGGGGAGACTATTCCGCTATCCGCGTTTTTGCTATTCGCAGGCCAATTAAACACGCTCATCGAGCAAACAGGCTGGGTTGCTCGTGTTGTTCTGGCGATGTTATTGGTCTTTTCACTTTTTTCATGGGCGCTGATTTTTCAAAAATTGTTCATGTTTTCCCGCATCAACCGGCAAACTTCCCTGTTCCTTCGCATTTTTCGCGCGAACAGGACTCTTCCCGACCCACGGCAAATGGGTGGCCAAGGCTCCCCACTGGAAACCGTATACGCGGCCGGCGTAAATGAACTCGAAAGCCAGATTCGCTCCGGGAACCCAAGCGGCAAAATAACCAGCCTCAATGCCATTACCGTGAACATGCAACTGGCCGCCGGCGAAGAAGTGCGCAGGGTCGAAAGCTATATGCCCTGGCTGGCAACCACCGGCTCGGTCACTCCGTTCATTGGACTTTTCGGAACGGTCTGGGGCGTCATGGACGCGTTTACCGGATTGGGCACTGCCGGGGCGGCTAGCCTTCGAGCCGTTGCGCCCGGCATCGCGGAAGCTCTGATCACGACAGCCGCTGGCCTCTTCACCGCCGTTCCCGCGGTGATCGCCTACAACCATTTTTTGCACGATATCCGGGATCTCAGTTCGAGAATGGATAGTTTTGCGCTTGAGGTCACTTCCGTGATTGAAAAACTGTATCCCGGCCAGCGCAATTAGCAGTGCGAAACGCAGGAAGTGAAACCCTCTAACCTCGGAGACTAACAGGGCGAACACATGAAAGCTGAGCGCACAAATTCACACTCCCAGGAACCTGTTGCCTTATTGATCGTAGATTTATCTCTTTTTTATTTTTCTCCGTGTTCTATGTGTTAAAGATTTTCTGAATTTATCAGGGGTAAGGAATCAAGAAGCCGCGCAAACGCCGGCGGAAGAATACCGAAGATGCCGCAACTATCTCGCCAAACTGGAAGCTCGCTGTCAGAGATTAACATCGTTCCCTTTGTGGACGTGATGCTCGTACTGCTCGTGATTTTCATGATCACAGCGCCGATCCTGCAATCCGGTATCGAAGTGGACGTACCGAAGACCAAGACAGTCAAGGAAATTTCCGAATCGCGCGTCGTGGTATCCATCGATCACGCGCAGCGCATCTATATCGGGGACGATCCGGTCAATATTCATGAGCTCGGAGACAAGGTTCATGCGCAGTTGCATAATCCGCAGGGAGACGCGGTCTACCTGCGCTGCGACAAGACTGTCCCATTCGGGGCCTTTGCGTTGGTCGTAGACACCATGCGCCAATCCGGCATCCAAAATATAAGCGTTGTAACGGAGCCACTGGACGATACTCCCCATTGAATCATGGCTTACGCTTCTCACACATCCCGGCGGCAATCCCAATAATCTGAAGAAGCCTTTCGTGTGGTCTGTCGTTTTTCACGGAATCCTTTTCGGATCGCTGACGGTTTCTACTATTTATTCGCATCGCGGTGATACCTGGGGAAGCTCCGGAGGAGGAGGCGCCGTTTCCGTCGGACTCGTTGCCAAGCTTCCGGGAATCATGCTGCCCCGCCCGGACATCGTCACGCAAAGCCAAACGGTGGATACGACAAAGGGTTTATATAAGGCTGAGCCGCAACCGAAGCCCAAGCAAATGAAGAACCGGACGTAAAAAAGATTCCGGAATTTGCCAAGGATAAAACTCCCAAAATTATCTCCCGCCCATCCAAAGTTTTCGAGGATAAGACTCCCCCGCCGCCCAATGCGGTTCCTTACGGGCAGGGAGGGTCGCCGGCGCTTCCTTATTCTTCGTTCGCCATGAACGGCCCGACACAGGGCGGTATGGGATTCAGCGGCCCGGGAGGCGGGGATTTTTCGGGCCGATTTCCCTCGTACGTGGACGCGGTACGCAATCGCATCAGCAGCAACTGGCTGCAATCGACTGTGGACCCCAGTGTGCGATGGGCGCCGAGAGCGGATTTTTCATTCACAGTTTTGCGAGATGGAACGGTAACCAACGTTCAAATGTTGCAGACGAGCGGAAATCGCTCGGTGGACAATTCGGCCTCTGCGCGCGATTCAGAGTTCGAGCCCGATGTCGCCGCTTGCCATCGAATTATTCGGGAAACAGCGTTACGGTGGAGTTTTGGTTTGATTTCCGGCGGTAACACGACGGTAACAAAGGCCCGGCTTTTACAAGTGGTTGGATAAGCGGAAATTCACACAAAGGCGTGGGAACAAAAAGAATGATTCAACCAAAACGCAATTGTTCGCAAAGAAGATTTTTTCGTTTCGCGTCTTCGCTCTCTTTAGCCGTCTTCCTTTGTGGCTTCGTTGCTCTTTTTTCCGCGGCGAATACCTCGGCGCAGGACTGGTTCAAGACCGGCACGGGGCTCGGCGTTTCCAAAGCCCGCGTCGCTGTGGCGGATTTTGCCGCCAAGGACACGCCTTCGCAACCGCTGGCAACGCTATTTGCCGATGTCGTGCGGACGGACCTGGATTTCAGCGGCATCCTGGACTGGTAAGCAAGAGCTACAACCCGTTGCAGACACCTGCGGCGCCCGCCGACATCGACTATCAAGGCATGGGCCAACGCGCCTGCGTCGACGCAACTACTTGCCCTTGGAAATTTCACCGTGAACGGCAGCAACGTCGAAATTCAGGCGTGGCTGAATGATGTGCGCGACGCTTCCCTGCCTCCGGTGATCGGGAAAGTGTATCGCGGCGCCGCCACGGACTCGCAGGTGCGCACCTTCGCGCATCAGTTTGCGGATGAAATCATCGGAAAACTTTCCGGCGGATTGCCGGGCATCGCCTCCACGCAAATCGCCTTTGTCAGCAATCGCAGCGGCAACAAGGAAATCTGGGGCATGGATTACGACGGCGAAAATCAACATCAGCTGACGCAGATTCATACCATTTCGCTCACGCCGCGCTGGTCTCCGGATGCGACGCGCATTGCCTTCACGTGCTACGCGCAGCCCGGCAGCAGCAGCGTTCTGACGGCGCAAATTTGCGTTTATTCCACGCTCACGAGCAAACTGATTTCCTGGCCGCGCTTCAAGGGCACCAATTCCTCTCCGGCGTGGTCGCCGGATGGCTCGCAGCTGATGTTCATGTCCAGCATGTTTGGCAATCCTGAACTGTTCATCACGGACTCATCGGGGCAGCGGCCGAAGCGGCTCACCTATTCGAACGGAGCGAACACTTCTCCGTCCTGGAATCCAAAGACGGGCCAACAAGTGGCATTTGTCAGCGACCGTGGCGGCATCCCGCAGCTCTATACGATGAACGCGGACGGATCGAGCCAGTCCAAAGTGGATATGCCGGATATGGGCTATGTGATTGACCCTGCGTGGTCTCCCAACGGCCAGTTGCTGGCGTTCAGCTGGCGACGCCCGAACGGAAACTACGACATTTATGTAATGGAAATTGTCACCCGCCAACTCGTCGAATTGACGCGCGATGTTGGCCGCAACGAGCGCCCAAGCTGGGCCCCGGATGGCCGCCATCTGGTATTTGAATCCACGCGCACGGGTACACGCCAAATTTGGTCCATGCTGGCTGACGGCACGCAAGCCCACCAGTTAACCAAGCAGGGACAGAATGAATCGCCCAATTGGTCGCCCAAGTGAGATGCAATACGCCATGACGCCGATTTCGGAAATGTGAAGATTGTCTGAAGTTTGAAATCTGCACTCACGACCGAAGATTAAGCAACTTTTCAAAGGAGGAACAAACACAGAAATGCCGAAACGTAAGCATTCGAAGGTATTGTTTGGTAGCTTGCTCGTGATCCTCGCTTTCAGCGCGGCTTGCAAAAAGGCCGTGCCACAAGCGCCCGCACCACCGCCCCCAACCCCGGCAGCGCCGCCAGCAAGGCCGACGGTCGACCTGCAGGCGTCTACGACGATTATTCAGAGAGGCGAGACCGTTACATTGACCTGGTCGTCGACGAACGCCACCTCACTGAGCCTGTCTCCGGGAATCGGCAATGTTTCCGCGGAAGGCACGCAGAAGGTGACACCGCAGGATTCGACCACCTACACGATTAGCGCTACAGGACCAGGCGGTTCGGCCGATGCGAATGTGCGCATCACGGTCAGCGCTCCTGCGCCGGTGGCTAGAACAGCAGAGCCCACCTTGCAGCAGCTATTCGAACGAGAAGTGAAGGATGCTTACTTCGACTACGATAAGGCGGATATACGCCCAGACGCTCGCGATAACTTGTCGCAGACCGCTCAATTCCTGCGCTCGTATCCGCAAATCAAGATCGTCATTGAAGGCCATTGCGATGAACGTGGTTCCACGGAGTATAATCTTGCTCTAGGGGACCGCAGAGCCGCAGCGGCAAAACAATTCCTGGCTTCGCTGGGAATTTCAGCGGATCGTATGGAAACCGTCAGCTACGGTAAGGAACGGCCCTTCTGCACCGCTTCCGATGAGGCATGCTACACGCAGAATCGCCGGGCACACATCGTCATGGGCAAGTAAGTCGCATCCAGGCTGGGGCTTGCTCGCCTTGCTGTTGTGGCGAGCAAGCCCCGGTGAATTGGTAAGGACGAATGAGGAGTCCCTGCTCGAAGGAGGAACACCTTGCGTTTCAGATGGATTCTATTTTTTGGTGGCGCGATGCTCGCGGGAGCTCTTGGTGGCACTTTGTTTGGGCCGGCACCGGCAGGCGCCGTGGCGCGCGAAATTATTGAACTGCAAACCGGCGTCAACCAATTGATTCAAGGCCAGCAGAGCATGCAAACGGAAATGACGCAAAATGCAGCCGTGCAGCGCACGCTGATCGAACAGGCCATGGACTCGGTGAACAAGCTGAACACATCCATGTCCGCCGTGCAGAAAACCACGCAGGATTTTTCCGCGGCTTCCGGAGCGCGACTGGATACGATGGGCACGCAGGTACAAGGCCTGTCGGACAATGTTGGCGACCTGCAGGCGCGCGTGGGCAAACTTGATCAGAAACTGACCGACATTCAAAACACTTTACAAAACGTGGATTCGAAACTTGCTTCGCCCTCGTCCGGTCCTTCCGGCCCTCCGCCGTCCACCATGATGAACGGGCCTGGCCCCGGACCCGGGGCGAGTTCCGCGCCGCCCATGGGCATGCAACCTACCAGCGCGTCTTCAGGGCCTTCCGGGCCTCCCGCATCGGCCGACGTGCTGTATTCGAATGCACTGCGGGACATTAACGGCAAGCATTACGATCTCGCCACGCAGGAATTTCAGGATTACCTGAAATTTTACGGCGAAACGGACCTGGCATCCAACGCTCAGTTCTACCTCGGCGAAGTCGCCTTCATGCAGAATCAATATCAACTAGCGCTCGAAAACTACAATAAAGTGATCGAGAATTATCCGCGAAGTTTTAAGACGGCAACCGCTCGAATGCGAAAAGGTTTTTGCCTGGCGGAATTGGGCCAGAAAGCCTCGGCCGTGCGCGAACTTCGAAACGTAGTCCGCCTGTATCCGGGCACGGACGAAGCCAAGCGCGCCGCAGCAAAGCTGAAGGAAATGGGAGCGACGGCGGGCGACTGAAAAACGGTGACTGGTGGTGCTGCATCGGGCGGTTTGTGATTCGTGATTTGTGAATCGTGACAACCTGGCGCGTTAAGTATTTTGCGCTCATTCCTTGGCTTCGATAATTTCTCCATGCACTCTCTGATTTTCTCCTCTTTTCTCTGTGTCCTCTGTGTTAAAGGTTTTTCCGGAAAAGGCTTAACACAGAGAACACAGAGAAAAGAGGTGAAACCCGGAGAGCGGATTTAATATTTCCGCTGCCTAAATTTGAACGGACTTGATTTGCACACCGCTCATGGCCGTGCTATCTTCCTGACATAATTGGAGACAATAAAATATGTCCGTAAATAAAGTGATTTTGGTTGGACGTTTGGGCCGTGATCCGGAAACTCGCTATACCGGCGGCGGCCAGGCCGTGTGCAATTTTTCAATGGCCACGGACGAATCCTTCAAGAGCAAGACCGGCGAGCGCCAAAAGCGCACGGAATGGCACAAAATTGTTGTATGGGGAAAGCAAGCCGAAATCGCGCAGCAATATCTGAAAAAAGGTTCCCAGATTTTTCTCGAGGGCCGCATTCAATCCCGCGAGTGGATGGACAAGGAAAATCAGAAGCGCACCAGCTTTGAAATCGTGGCCACAAATTTCCGGATGCTCGGTTCGCGCTCGGATTCGATGGGCGCAGGCGCTGGGCAAGGCGCGGGCGGCGGCGCTTCGGATTACGATGCGGGTGCTCCATCCTCAATGGAACACGATCAGTCAGGCCCCGAAGTAACCGACGAAGATATTCCGTTTTAGTTTTTATGTGGCGCGGGCTTCAGCCTGCGGGGTTTCGGCCTTGCAAGGACAAAATTCCGCAGGCTGAAGCCCGCGCTACTAAACCCTACTCATACCTTAACGCTTCAATTGGATCTAGCTGCGCGGCTTTGTGCGCGGGATAGTATCCGAAGAAAATTCCTACTGCGGCAGAAAATATCACAGCAGCAATAATCGCCTTGCCTGAAATCAGCGTGGGCCAAGACAGTAAATTGCTGATCAGCGCCGACCCAATAAGCCCGAATATAATTCCAATAAAACCACCCATCATGCTGAGCGTTACGGCTTCCACCAGGAACTGGCGGCGCACGTCGTCCTCCGTGGCTCCCACGGCCATGCGAACGCCGATCTCGCGCGTTCGTTCCGTCACCGAGACCAGCATGATGTTCATGATGCCAATGCCGCCAACCAGCAACGACACCGATGCAATTCCTCCGAGCAGATACGTCATGGTCGACTGCGTTTGATTCTGCAGGTCGGCAATATCCGCTTGCGTGCGAATCAGAAAATCATCGTCGTCGCCATTGCGAATGCGGTGCCGCTCTCGCAGCAAACTTGTGATGGGCGCCACGGCAGCCACGGAAGCTTCCTGCGATACGGCAGACGCGGCAATAAATTGCAGCCAGGTAATTCCGGAAATTTTTCGTTGCACGGTCGTGTATGGCGCGAAGATCACGTCGTCCTGATCCTGCCCGGTCACGTTCTGCCCCTTGGATTCGAGTATTCCGTCCACGCGGAACGGAAGATTGCCGATGCGAATGGTTTTGCCAATGGGGTTTTCATCGACGAACAGAATTTTTTCAACCGTCGTGCCCAGCACGCAAACGTTCGCGGCCAGATCGACTTCTTCGTCGCTGAATGCCGATCCCGCCTGCACAGGCCAGGTGCGAATTTCAAAATAGTTGGGAGTAATGCCGGTGACCTGAGTGTTCCAATTCTGATTTCCGTACACAACTTGCTGTCGGTTTGAGAGCGCTGGCGACGCCTCTTTGATCAGCGGAATTTCTTTCAGGATGGCTGTCAAATCGTCCATGGTGAGGGTTTTCACGCCGCCGTACCCCTGACGCACCCCACCCGCGCGATTGCTTCCGGCTGAGATGAAGACGGCATTCGTGCCCATCGCTTGAATTCCCTGCTGCACGATGTATTGCGCGCCCTGCCCGATGCTCACTACGGCGATGACCGCACCAACGCCGATAATAATGCCGAGCATGGTCAGGGCCGAGCGCATCTTGTTGCGCGAAAGCGCTCGCAGGGCCAGCCGAAATGTGTTCATGAAATCCATATGCGAAATTTCCTACCGCGAAACTTATACAGGCGTGTCGGCCTTTGCCAGCCGTTGAGACTCCTCTTCCGCATCTTCCGCCGCTTGCTGCTCAACCGTGGGAAGCGATTTCAATACTTCCTGCGCGACCAGTCGATCCTGAACCATGATGTCTCGTTTCAGTTTTCCGTCGCGAAAGAGCAGATTGCGTCTGGCGTATTGCGCGATGTCAGGCTCATGCGTAACGAGAACGATGGTCAGCCCTTGCTCATTATTCAGTGTCTGCAGAATGTCCATGATTTCAACAGAAGTCCTGCTGTCCAAATTTCCCGTCGGCTCATCCGCGAGCAAGATGGAGGGCCGGTTTACGAGCCCGCGCGCGATGGCCACGCGCTGCTGTTGCCCGCCGGAAAGCTGCGAAGGGTGATGCCCTGCGCGCTCGGACAACCCAACGCGCGTGAGCGCCTCCATGGCGCGTTTTGCGCGCTCATCGGGACTTATGCCGGCATAGACGGTTGGTAGTTCGACATTTTCGAGGGCGGAAGTTCGCGAAAGGAGATTGAACTGTTGAAACACGAATCCCAATTTTCGATTGCGAATCCGTGCCAGTTCTGTCTTCGACATTCCAGAGACGTCAACGCCGTCCAGAAAATATCTACCCTTCGTGGGCCGGTCGAGGCACCCCAGAATATTCATGATCGTTGATTTTCCGGAACCAGACGGCCCCATCACGGCAACGAATTCCCCTTCGCTGATTTCAAGAGAAACTCCGCGAAGAGCCTGAACCTGTATTTCTCCCAAATCGTATGTCTTAAAAACATTTTCCAGGCGAATGACAGGTTTGCTTGTTGGGTTCGTGCTGGACGGCTCGGATGCGATGATGATTTGATCTGCCATCAGGGAAGTCTCGATTAGCTCACTAGAACCTGCGCGGAACGCCACCAGCATTTCCGCCCGCAGGGCCGCCCACCGGGTTCCTGGTTTGCGCCTGCGCGGTTGTCGCCTTGTTCGCGGATTGCCCAATGATTAGGTCATCCCCTTGGTTGATTTTGCCGCTCACGAGTTCGGTAAACGTGAAATCTGTAACGCCTAGTGTAACCTGCACGGGCTCTAATTCTTTGTCCGGAAGAAGCTTCCAGACGATAGCTGAGTCTTGCCGCCTGCTGCCTCCGCCTGCCCCGGACCGCGCGCCGCTTTGATCGCCTCCGCCAGCGCCTGCTGCTCCGCCGCCCTGACCTCTGCGCCCACCTCCACCTGCACCGCCGCCCTGCCGACCCTGTCCGCCATCGCCAGGAGCCTGGGCCGCAGCAGAAGTGTTTGCAGGAGCATTAGCGTTCGCGCCAGATGCGGCTGGAGCGTCTCCTGAGGCAGCGACGCGCCCCGCGGCCGTGGCACGCGTCGTATCCGTAATGCCGTACTTGGCATAGAGAGCGGTGCGTTCGCTGTCCGACAAATCGGGTTTGAACCGCAGCGCGCCATTGGGAATTTTAACAACGTTCTTGGCTTCGGAAACAGGAATGGAAATGTATGCCGTCATGCCCGGAAAAAGTTTCAGGTCGGGATTATCGAACGCCACCATCGTGTTGTAGGTCACCACGTTTTGAATGGTCGTGGCATTCATGCGTACCTGCGCGACGGTTCCGCTAAAAGTTTCTCGCGGAAATGAATCCACGCGAAAGCTGGCTTGCTTGCCAACCTTGATCCGGCCCACGTCCGCCTCGTCCGTGTTGGAGTAGACAAGCATGTGTTTCAGGTCCTGCCCAATGCTGAAAAGATTGGGCGCCTGCAAGCTGGCCGCTACCGGCTGGCCCACGTTTACCGTGCGGTTAATCACCGTGCCATCGATGGGCGCTTTAATCGTGCAATAACTCAGCTCCAATTTTGCGGAATTTACCGCCGCGTTCTGAATCTGCACCTGCGCCTTGGCCTGATCCCGCTGAGCAACGGTTGCCGCAAGTTGCGACTCCGACTGCTTCTCCTGAGCGATGGCAGCATTTTCGGAGGCCACAGCCTGATCGTAATTCGACTGCGCATCGTCATTCTGCTGGGCGGAAAGTACGCCCTGGTCGGCCAGTAATTTCGTGCGTTTTTGCTGCGTGCCCATGTCAATGGTCGTCGCATGAGCCTTGGCCACATTGGCCTTCATCGTCGACAACATTCGCAGTGGAGGTGCCAATCTGTGCTTCGAGATTGGCCACATTGGCCACCGCATTTTGGTAGGAAGCAGAGGCTTGCGCGAGGGCAATTTGGAATGGGACTGGATCGATTTGCGCGAGTATATCGCCCTTTTTGACCTGGGAATTAAAATCGACGCTCACGGAAACGACGTTTCCCGATACCACGGAACCCACGGGCACGGTGTTGACCGGGTTAATGGTTCCCGTCGCTTGCACGACCTGGGAAATATCGCCATGTTCCACTTTTGCGGTGAAATACTGCGCGGTCGTCCGCGCGCCCACCGTAACGTACCCGAGCCAGAGAATCAGGGCTACCGGGGGGGCAACGAGCAGAGCGCGGCCCATCATGGACTTCAACCAAATATTTTTTAGGAAATCAGAAATTCGACCCATTATTTAAATTTCTCCGGATCAATTCGTGAAGGCGAACCCAGGTTGCGCTTTACGGATTTGTCTGCCGCTTGCGCCGTTCTTCATCCATTTGGCGCAACAGGTCTTCAAATTTCGGCCGTTGCTCCGGAGTCAATACCTGTCGTATGTGGTCCCGACTCTGCTGGCGGACTTGCTCATATTCCGGATCGAGTTTTTGGTGAAGTTCGGCGTAGTGGGAGCGCGTCTCATTCATGATGGCTTGCACCTGGGTTTGCTGGTCCGGCGTCAGATTCAGATCGCGCGTAAACATGGCCATATGGGAAGGACCACGATCTCCCGCACCCACTGAGCGCGCCGCTTGAACTCGCGTGGTAACCAGATAAGTGCCCACGCTGCCCAAGGCAATGCCCAGAATAAACAGAACAAAAACGATCAGGTAAGCCTTTCGGTTGCTGTGGTTAGTGTCCATTGGTCCTCTCAGCCAGGGATTGCAGCACTTCCTCATTGCTGACAGGGTCAGAGGGCGGTTGCGGGAAATCAGCTGGCGCTCAGTTCCGTGCGAATAGACCCGAGGGTAATGCTTCGATGTGGTGCGAATTCGACCAGATAAACTGAAAGCGCTAGCAACAACACCGCTGCCGTTAAGGACAAACGTGAAGCCAGAAATTCCAAGGGCGCCCAAAATGCCGCAGGAGATTTCTCTTGCGCCTCTTCCTGATGGATCCTCGCCATTACATTCGCCAGAAAGGCCTGCGTGGGTTCGCTGGCCGGTTCCATGACCTCGCGCAACAAGGTGCCCGCTAGGCGGGCATCCCCCACAGCGGCAGAGCAATGCTCGCACTGCTCCAAGTGCTTTTCCAGCCCGAAGTCCGGCGCGCCACCGAGATAATCCTCGAATCGCGACTCGAATTCCTGGCACTGTTTCGAACTGTTCGACTTATTAAACATCTTTTTCGCTCCTTCGCTGCTTGAGCCCTTCCCGGGACGCCGGACGCTTTTGCATCCTCTTCCGGTACATTTCCACGAGCCGGCCCCGCGCCCGAAATAGCCGTCACCTTCACCGTATTCACGTTCAGTTCCAGCAATCTCTCCGATTTCCTCTACAGAAAATCCTTCGACTTCCTTCATGACCAGCATCATCTGGTCGCTTGTCATCCAGTTCTCCCAGCAGCCGCTCGACCAATTGGCGTTGCTCCAGACGGCGGGCCGTGTCTTCCCTGTGCGATGCTCCGCCGTACCCGTGTTCGGGCATGGAGTCCAGCTTTCGTACCTGCTCTTCGCTGAGGTCCGATTCGTACACGAGGCGCCGCACCTTCTTCTTTCTTAAATAATCCCAGCATTCGTTGACGGCAATCTTGTAAAGCCAGGTGCCGAACGCCGAGCGCGAGATCAAATCGCCGAATCGAAAAATATGCTTTCGCCAGGGCCTGCTGCGCCACATCCTCGACATCCTGGCTGCCTCGCAGAATGCCGCCTACCACCGCCAGAACACGGTGCTGATGGAGTCCGAACCAAATCCTCATAGGCGCTTACATCGCCGGCCTGCGCACGACGCACAAGCTCTTTTTGCTTTTCCGCGGGAGTCAGGGCCGTTTTTTCGTCCGGAATCGCCGCCCCGCGAATTGTTCCCGAATTTGTGACGTCTGCCATCGATTTCCGGTTTCGCTTAATTCCAGATATTTCAACCTATTTCGCCTTGCAGGCACTATAACTCTATGGAACAATACCGACATGATTATCGGTGATCGTCTTCGCGCCTTGCGCGAAGAAAAGAAGTTCTCCCAAGGGGACATCGAAAAGCGCACCGGACTGCTTCGTTGCTATATCTCGCGCGTCGAAAATGGCCATACAGTACCGGCCATCGAAACGCTCGAGAAAATGGCGCGCGCTTTGGAAGTCCCACTCTATCAACTCTTCTATGACGGAGAAGAACCGCCCGAACTCCCCAATCTTCCGAAGCGCAAAAGCGCTGACGATATCGTCTGGGGCAGTTCCGGGAAAGAGGCTCGTCTTCTGAACAAGTTTCGCAGGCTGATGGGTCGCATTGAAGAAGGCGACCGTCGTCTCCTGCTTTACATGGCTCAGAAGATGGCCAACCGCTAAGTCCAGCGAGTTTTCGATCCCGTTGCAGGATCGGACGGTACTTCTTCGGCATACGGCTAAATAGGCCCGGGCATTACCGCTTAATGGTTTTGATCTTCACAGGCGTACCACCCGGGCCATAAGCCAAACGTATCGGCGCTGATTTAAGTGGCGTCAAGATTCAGCGTTTCTGCTCGTTCACTTCGTTATTCCACTCTGTTATTCCCACTCAATTGTGCTCGGCGGTTTCGAACTGATGTCGTATACCACTCGGTTAATTCCCGTCACTTCGTTCACGATTCGCGTCGAAATTCGCTCCAGCACTTCCGCGGGCAGCCGCGTCCAATCCGCCGTCATCGCGTCTTCCGAATCCACCACGCGCACCGCGATCGTGAATCCGTAACTTCGTTCGTCGCCCATCACGCCCACGCTGCGTACCGGAAGCAGCACGGCAAAAGCCTGCCACACTTTTTCATACAAGCCCGGCGCGGCGAATTTCCTCCACCACGATTGCATCCGCATCCCGAAGAGCGCCAGGCGTTCTTCGGTCACTTCTCCGAGCAACCGCACGGCAAGTCCCGGGCCCGGGAAACGGATGCTTGGTCAGCATCTCTTCCGGCAAGCCCAGCTCGCGGCCGATTTTGCGCACCTCATCCTTGAACAATTCGCGAAGAGGCTCGATCAGCGCAAAAGGCAAATCCTTCGGAAGTCCTCCTACATTATGATGCGTCTTGATCGTTTGCGAGGGGCCTCGAACGGCGACCGATTCGATCACGTCCGGGTATAGAGTGCCTTGCACCAGGAAAGCCGGCGCGGTTCGGCCCGCTGGCCATCTGTCGAGCCTGCTCGTCGAACACGGCGATAAATTCCCCGCCGATCCGCTTCCGCTTCGTCTTCCGGGTCCGTTACTCCCTTTAGACGCGCCAGAAAGCGTTTCGACGCGTCCACGCCGATCGACCTTCAGGCCCATGCGGTCGCGCAGCAGTTCCAGTGTCTCGCGAAATTCATTCTTCCGCAGCAACCCGTTATCCACAAAAATATTCGTGAGCCGGTCGCCAATGGCGCGGTGCACCAGCACCGCAGCGACCGCCGAATCCACTCCTCCGCTCAGAGCGCAGATCGCTCTGGCCGTCGCCCACCTGCTTGCGAATCGATTCCACCGTTTCGGCGATGAAACGCTGCGCCGCTCCACAGCGGCTTGCGCATGGCAAATATTGAAAACAAAATTGCGCAGAATTTCCGAGCCGCAATCGGTGTGCCGCACTTCCGGATGAAATTGCACGGCGTACAAGTTTTCTGGCCGGATCTTCCGCGGCGGATACGGCGTTGCCGGTTTCTCCCGTCACATGAAATCCGGCGGGCAGCGCACGAACATGATCGCCGTGGCTATTCCAGATGCGCAATTTCTGCGGCAGCCCGCGAACAGTGGCGAACCATTCTTTCACGACCAGTTCCGTGCGGCCATATTCTCTGCGGTCCGCGCGCTCCACGCGCCCGCCCAGAATGTGCGTCATCCACTGCAACCCGTAGCAAATTCCCAGGACCGGCACGCCCATGGACAAGACGCCGGTATCGCAAGGCGGCGCGTCCGGCGTCATACACGGAATTCGGTCCGCCGGAGAGAACAATGCCCGTCGGCTCGAATTTGCGAATCTGCTCGATGCTTCGCCGTGCACGGCAAAATCGCGCTGAACACCTGCTGCTCGCGGATTCGCCGGGCGATCAATTGCGTGTACTGCCCGCCAAAATCCAGCACTACAATGCCGCCGCGCTCACTCATTCTTTCCTCATTCTGTCCTTCTGGGCCGAGTGCGTTTCCGCATTCCTTCAAATCATTTTGCTTCTGCGGCACTTCCACGCGCATTTCGTGGACCGCAGAATTTGAAATGTCACGCACGTCATTCGCCGGAATAGATAAAATTCTCGAAGCAAAGCACGACTGGTCGGAAGGCAATCGCTCCGACAGGTAGGCACGCTCCCAGTCCTTCACTTCGAAAAAAGCAACCTGCATTGCGTTAGCCGACAACCACATTCACCAGCTTGTCCGGCACCACGATCACCTTTACTACGCGCTGCCCGTCCAGAAGTTTCGCGATCTTCGGATCGGCGAGCACTCGCTTCTCCAGTTCGTCCTTATCCAGTCCGGCCTCGACGGAAACTTTGCCCTTCACGCGGCCGTTCACCTGCACCACAATTTCCACCTGATCTTCCGCGGCGAGTTCCGGCACAAACTTCGGCCAGGGCGCATGCGCCAGCGTGTCCGTCCGTGTGGCCGAGCATTTCCCAAAGTTCCTCGGCCAGATGCGGCACCATGGGATTCAGCATCAGCGTCAGCAGCTCGAACACTTCCTTGGCAACTTCCGGGCGCACGCCGTCTTCCAGCGGCTCCTGCGCATGAATTTCGTTGACCAGTTCCATCAGCAGCGCCGTGGCGCTGTTGAAATGCCAGCGCGATTCGAAATCGTGCGTCACGCGCCGCAGCACCTGATGCGCCTTGCGCAGCAGCACTTTTTCTTTCGGCGTCGCCGAATCGAGCGAAGCCGCCGCGCCGCTTCCCGACTTGCACTTTGCTTCAGACGCTCCGCGTGCCGGAAACCAGCCGGTACACGCGCTGCAGAAAACGCGCGCATCCTTCGATCGCCTGCTCGCTCCATTCCAGATCTTTTTCCGGCGGCGCGGCAAACAGCGTGTACAGCCGGCCCGTGTCGCAGCCAAATTTGTCGCGCCATGTCTTCCGCGCCCACCACGTTGCCCTTGGACTTGGACATCGCCGTGCCGCCCTTGAGCACCAGTCCCTGCGTGAACAGACGCTTCACCGGCTCGTTGTGATTCACCAGTCCCAGATCGCGCATCACCTTGCAGAAAAATCGCGTGTACAGCAGATGCAGAATCGCGTGAACGATTCCGCCGATATATTGATCGACCGGCAGCCAGTAGCGCACCAGCGCCGGATCGAATGGCGCTTTGTCATTGTGCGGATCGGCGTAGCGATAGAAATACCAGGACGAATCGATGAACGTATCCATCGTGTCGGTTTCGCGCCGCGCCGGCCCGCCGCACTTCGGACACTTCACGTTCACGAATTCCGGCACGCTCGCCAGCGGCGATTGGCCCACGCCGGAAAATTTCGCCATCGGCGGCAGCACCACCGGCAAATCCTTGTCCGGCACGGGAACCATGCCGCACTTCTCGCAGTACAATCACGGGAATCGGCGTGCCCCAGTAGCGCTGCCGCGAAATGCCCCAATCCTTCAGGCGAAAAATAATTTCGCCTTTGCCGAATCCGCGCGCCTCGGCATCCGCAGTCATTTTCTCAATTGCCTTGTCCGGATGCGAGGCCCGGTGTACGGCCCGGAATTCACAGACTTGCCGTAATCGGTGAATGCCGCGTCGAGCGTTTCCGGCGTCAGCTGCATTGCCCTCGTCTGGCTGCACGACGATCGGAATCGCCAATCCATACTTGGTCGCAAATTCAAAATCGCGTTCGTCATGCGCGGGAACGCACATCACCGCGCCCGTGCCGTATTCCATCAGCACGAAATTTCCCACCCAGATGGGAATCTTTTCGCCGTTGAACGGATTGACGGCGTACCGCCCGGTAAAAAATCCTTCCTTCTCCGCCGTGGCAATATCCGCGGCGCGCGTCAGGCGGCGGCGCAGCCGCTGCAACATTTTCTTCGATTTCGGCCTGGCCCTCCACGCCCGCAACCAGCTTGGCTCAGCAGCGGATGCTCCGGCGCGAGAATCAGGCCGACGCGCCGTAAATCGTGTCCACGCGCGTCGTAAACACTTCGATCGACGTGTCCGGCAAATCCATCCACCGCAAATCGCACGCGCGTGCCGCGCGATTTCCCGATCCAGTTGCGCTGCATCGTCAGCACGCGCTCGGGCCAGCCGCCTTCCAGTTGAGTCGAGACGTTCCAGCAATTCGTCGGCGTATTGCGTGATGCGCAGAAACCACTGCTCGATTTCTTTCGCTTCCACCGGCGTATCTTCGTGCCGCCAGCAGCAGCCGTCGACGACCTGCTCGTTCGCCAGCACGGTCGCGCATTTCGGGCACCAGTTCACGCGGCTGCGTTTGCGGTAGGCAATTCCCTTTTCCAGCATGCGCAGGAAAAACCACTGGTTCCAGCGGTAATATTCCGGCTCGCAGGTGGAAATTTCCCGCCGCCAGTCGTAGCTGAATCCAAATCGGTGGCACACGCGCTTGAACGATTCGATGTTGGTGAGTTGGTCCACTCGCGCGGATGAATTCCCCGCTGAATCGCGGCATTTTCCGCGGGCAGTCCGAACGCATCCCAGCCCATCGGATGAATCACATGAAATCCCTGCATGCGCCGGAATCGCGCGACCACGTCGCCAATGGTGTAATTGCGCATGTGCCCCATGTGCAGCGTGCCGGAAGGATACGGCAGCATTTCGAGCACATAGTATTTCGGCTTCGATGGATCGGCATCCGCCTCGAACGCGTGATCCGCGTTCCAGCGCGCCTGCCATTTTCGTTCAATCGCCTGTGGATCGTATTCCGCCACGGTCGCTGTTCCGCCTTATTGAACTCGTTCGTCCCTCTTGATGTGCCTGGATTCTGCAGCCCGCCTCGCTTGTCCCGAGTGAAAACGAGGATCAGAGGCGGGCTGCAAAAACCTCACTATCGAAATACTAAATTACTTCGATCCCTTGCTCTTCTTGCCCTTTGCCGGTTTCGCTTTCGCCTTAGCTTTTGGTTTCTTTTGCACTTTCGCGCACCTCCTTTCCTAAAGCCTTGGCCTTTTTCGGCCCCTTGACCATGGAAAATCCATCCTCCGCTTTGGGCGCCTGCTTCACGCTTACGCCCACCAAATCCCAAAGAGCGCGCACATTGCGCCGGTCGTCGCCGGGCTCATCGATTGGCGTCTCCAGAATGAACGCGCGCCCCGGCAATCCCTGCGCGCCCGGCCCCAGTCGCGGATGATTCAGAATTCTGCCAAACGCCTCGAGACCAATTTTCCCGCGCCCAATATTTTCGTGCCGGTCAACGCGCGAACCGAGCGGCGTCTTCGAATCGTTTACGTGCAGCACGTACACGCGATTGAGACCCACGGTGCGATCGACCGTCGTCGAGCGTCGCCTCAAGTCCTTCTTCCGTCGTGATGTCGTACCCGGCCTCAAACGTGTGCGCCGTATCGAGGCAAACGCCCATCGGCAAATCCCGAGTCTGATCGAGAATCGCCTTCATTCTTCAAATCGCGCGCCCACCGACGATCCCATCCCCGCAGTATTTTCAACCAGGATTCGCAGCCCGCCGAGTTTCATTCCTCTCGCCGCCTGTCGCATGCCCTCCGCAATATCCGCAATGGCCTGCGCCATTGTCGTCCCCAGGCCCGCACCCGGATGCGCCACCAGAAAATCCGCGCCCAGCGAAACCGCGCGAACCAGTTCATCGTGAAACGCCTGAATCGAACGCGTGCGCATCACGCGATCGGGAGACGCGAGATTGATCAGATAATTGTCGTGAATGACCAGCGGCCCAAGACCCAGCTCCGCGCGCCGCGCACGGAACCTGCGCGGCATCCGCATCCGCGATGCGTGAGCCTCCGCGCGGCCACATCCGCGGGCTCGCGGAAAAAATCTGCAGCGCGTTCGCGCCCAGCTTGGACGCCGATATCGAGCGCGCCCGCGATGTCTCCGGCGATCGAAGTGTGAATTCCGATGCGAAAGCTGCCGTCCTGCCAGGCAGGCGGCACGGGAATGGGTTCAGGTTCAGGACGATATTCGTCGCTTTCGTCGTAGGCGGGTTCCGCACGAATCAATGGGTCAGCCATTCCTTCGGTAAACTTTAAGGTTAGGGGAGGGCCAGATTGCGTCAGTCGCCCTTAATTCCCTTCAATGCTTCCAGATGCCACTGGAAAAACTTGATGAGTGATAAGCAAATCATTCTAACGGATGCATGCTCCAGCGGCAAACATATCCGGGGCGATGCGGGGCATTTTATAGAGGACGAGGACAAAGAACGAGTCGCCCGCTCAAAAATCGAGCGGCCTCTGCAAAAGCAAAGGCAGAGGGTTTCGTAGAGGCATCTGCGTCCCGCGCATTTCGGGACGGAGATGGCAGGTTTCCCGCTGATCTATAAAAAAGGTATCGGAAACCGAATTAGAATTTAATTTGAATCAGTGGGTTATCTTTGGATTGGGTCATGGAAGGAGGATCGCCCCAGCGATTTGGCCGAGTCGTGCGCGAGCGAAGGCGGTTCATCATAAGACCAATCTTTACCGAACTGCCAATAAAATGATTCAGCTTGATGGGACCAGCCAACGTGACGCCTTTCACCCAATGGAAACCGCTGCTCGCGGCGCATCCGCACTGCGAACAGTCCGGCGTGCCGCCGAAGATGCACGGCTCCACCCGGGTTTTAAAATCAGCGGAATAATTTGCCGACATTTTCGCGAAAAGGCAATCATCAGGATTTTCCGGCGGGCGAAGAAAAGCTTTCGCCAGCCCGTCATGGAAAAGTAGTTTTGGATATTTCTTGGCTAGCGACGGCAACTCAGCGGCAACCTGAGCGCGGTCTGCGGGAGTTAACATTTCCGCGCTGTGCTCGCCAATTTGCGGCGTGTAGACGCTGACCCAGATTCGATCGACCTCCGCGCGCTCACTCCAGAACTTCACGTACTCTTCGAAGTAGCCTGGTCTCTCCAGCATGGGGCGCGTGATCACCCAGTGAATATTGACCACGCAGCCCTCAATGTTTTTGAGGATACGCTCATAGGTAGCTGGTTTTCGCCGTATGTCATGATGTTCCGGAAGCCCGTCGACGGAAATAGTGACGCGAACCCTGGGCAAGGCCATCCACTCGACAGGAATGGCTATGACGCCGCTTGTGACCACCAGCGTAAAAATATTCATCCGCGATAATTCCGGAAGAATGCGGTTCAGCTCGCGATGCCGCACCATGGGTTCTCCGCCAACGAGTGAAACGTGGAGGGGTCTACTCTTGCGGACCAGGCCAAGAACGCCTTCCACCAAGGCATCCCCTCGCAAATCGGTCAGCTCGCTGAGCGTAACGCCCCCGCCCAAATGCTGATCGCCGTACGCATAACATCCCGGGCAGGTGAGCGGACATTCTCGCGTGATTTCGATCGACAGCATCGGAACTCTGCCGGTCAGAATTCTTCCCCATGCTGAAAATATATCGCTCGGCCGGAGACTTGGGTTTGGCACAGTTGGACTCATGTGCCCTTTGATGCTCGCACATGGGTCCAGGCTGCAAAAAATTTTGATTAACGCCGGCGATAATTACCCATGATTCCTTATTAGTAAGGTTTTTCCAGTAGGTGGGCGCCACAGCCTGCGAGAGGCCGCCTCGTAAGGGTTCAACGATTGCAACCCGATTATCCACATCCACAGGCTCGAAGCCTGCGCTACTCCAAATGATGAAAGGAAAATTATTTCCCGTCATTTCCGCTCCGCGCGCGGCGCTCTCTATGGCAATATCGTTAGCTCGAAATGACACGACGCATAAACTACCGCTTACTGATCACCGCAATCATCATAATCGCCGCGGCCACCACTGAAATCCTGCGCGAAAAGGGGCCCATCGTTCCTGCGGCCCGGGTTGCGGCTGTACGCGTTTGTCGGGAACGCGGGAGACGGAACGGTTTCCGTCGTCGATCTGATTCGCGTCAGCAAAATCGCAACAATCGCTGTTGGCCCTTCTCCGTCCGGCCTGCGTGTCCATCCCAAGTTGAATCAGGTTTGGGGTGTCTCGACAGAGGGCGGATACGTCTTCGTCATCGATGCCTCCACCGGGCGAGTAATCGCGCATATTTCCGTCGGCGGCTCGCCCTTCGCGCTCGATTTTTCTCCGGACGGCAACCGCGCCTATGTAGCCGCGTCGGGCTCATCAACCCTCGTCGCCATTGATTGCAATACCGGACAAGTCGTCGCCCATGCGCGTACAGGCCGGCGCCCGTGGCTTGCGCGAGTCACGCCCGACGGCAAACAAATCATCGTTCCCAATCGCGAAGACTCCACGGTACAAATATTTGACGCCGCCACGCTCGCTTTGCTGGCCTCAATCAACGTGGCCTCTCATCCCGAGCAAGTGGTGGTCATGCCGGATAATTCCGTCGCTTTTGTTTCGGCCACCGGATCGAACGAAGTGTCAGCTGTAGACCTGAAAAAGCGCATGCTAATTGCCAACTTGCAGCTGACTGGCGCGCCAGCCGCAATGTTGCTAAAGCCGGATGGCGGCGAACTTTACGTCAATGTTCCCACTTCGCATGGCTTGGAAATTGTCGATACCTGGCGAACGGAAATTTCGGAGTCCATGGTGCTGGGCTCAGCCCCGACAGATGGCACGATGTCATCCGACGCTTCCCTCGTTTATGTGAGCGATGTTGCGACCAACGGCGTAACGCCTATCGAAATGTCCACTCGACATCTTCTGCCCCAAATCCCCATTGGCGGGCCATCCCGGCCCTTGTGCCCTTGATCCCAGCGGCGATCTTCTGCTAGTTGCGAATGAAGATTCCGGGGACCTCGCCATTATTCGAGTGCGCACGCAAAGCCTGATCACCATGATCCCTGTTGGCCGCCGTCCGACTTCCCTTGCCATAAAACTTTTTTAGCCCACCAAAGAAAAACGGCTGGCAGCCTACGCCGCCAGCCGTAAAATATTTAAGGTTAATCTTTAACTACCGATGGCCGCCTCCGTGTGATCCGCCACCACCGTGGCCGCCACCGCCATGGTTACCGCCACCATGGGAGCCACCGCCTTGACCACCATGAAAGCCTCCTCCGCCATGAAAGCCCTCGCCACCGTGGAACCCTCCGCCACCATGAAAGCCCTCACCACCTCTGAAGCCGCCTCCGTGGAATCCTTCACGTCCTCGGAAGTCACCACCACGGAAACCTTCTCCACCCAGAATCCACGATCTCCGCGGTCAGAACCCACGGCCACCGTAGAATCCTCGTCCACCATAGAAGCCATGGAACCAAGGGCCAGCGCCTATAAAAACGCCGCCGTCAAAATAGTCAGGTCCATAGTAACCGTAAGGTGCGCAGGCATATGGCGCATAACCATAATAGCCATACTCACAAACCGGCGGTGGCCCCACATAAGCTGGCCCGCCATAAACCGGCCCAACGCCTATTCCCACTCCCACCCTCACCTGTGCGTGCGCACTCCCCGCAACCACCATGCAAAGCCCAACTAAAACAGCATATTTTAAGTAGCGCATATCGAGGCCTCCTCGACCAAGGCGCGGCAGGTGCCAGAATCTTGCTTCGCGCCATCCTAATCCATCAGACGCAATGAATAATGCAATGGCCATGCCAAAGTGGAGCTTGCATAGCAGGACGGCAACTCCTGCGCTATTAATAACTTATAGATACTTAAACTTTTAGTTTAAATATGAAATAACCGTAGGCTGGCTGTAATCCACCAGGAACGCTGGTTTTCAACCAGTGTAACTTGGGGAGAACCAAAGGTCTTGAGGAGGAAGCTAGGAATCGCGCCTATTCCACTTTCCACGCGAAATTCTCTTCGCCAAGCTCGATTTCGAGCATCCCTTCTCCAGGGAGGAGATCCATCGGAAGACCACCCTCCCAGAGCGCGACTCCTAGAAAGATGGACTTTTGGTTTGCGAGGAAAAGCATTTCTTTGGCCACGGATATTTCGAGGATGCGGTCAAACGCCACTTTCACAACGTCGTCAGGCCCAAGCAAACACAAGTCGCGCGATTCTACGAGATAGCCCGTTACCCGGCCTCCCTCAAAACGGACAACCACGCGCAATTCCTGCTTGGCCCGGAATGTAATCCGGAATTCGGCGTCGCGAAGTTCCTTCATTGCTTCCGCGAAGACGTCCACGCGCAGGTGAA
Source organism: uncultured Acidobacteriota bacterium (assembly GCA_963786215.1). Classification (GTDB taxonomy): domain Bacteria; phylum Acidobacteriota; class Terriglobia; order Acidiferrales; family UBA7541; genus Palsa-360. Next base: position 561,241 of record CAWAYK010000012.1, on the reverse strand, counting down.
AACGGTTTTGATCGAATCCGTAGCGAAGCTCGTGCAGCAGCATTAACCGGCCATGCATGGCACTGCTCCGGCGGTCCGCCGAATACAAACCTGCGCCCATCCATTCAAAATAAGTGGATTCCCTGCCATCGACTTTTACCTTCAGAAAATCAGATGGCGGCAGAACGACGGCGAGCATCGGCTGCCGCTTGATGGGCTCGGCCAGGACATCGGGCGCGTCAGCGGCTAGCGAGCGATATACTTCGGTTAATAATTTTCTGTAAAACGCATCGAATTCCGCATCATTCGCGGAACTGTGTTCCGGGCCGTACCACCAGCACCAGTCGCTGCCCTCGGCCGCAAGCAACGATTCGTGTGCCGCCTGGAGTTGTTCCGAGGTGGGCGCTTTCGGAAAACCGCGCGCCGCATTGTCCGCCTGCTGCGCGTAAAAATCCCGAGCCCGCCGCAGATAGTCCCACGCAGTGACATCCTCCGCCGCGCCAATCCACACGTCGAAGTTGGCGCTGATCCAGGACGCCGGAAATATTCCGTTATTGCGCGGAATTTCTCCGGCCGCAGCGGCAGCCTCCGTGGCGGTCAATGCGCGGATGTCCGGATCGTTTTCAATTCTTCTGTAAAATTGCCGCAGGAACTCGCGCCCGTTGCCGCGGAAATATTCCCAGGCATTTTCCCCGTCAAGGATCAACGAAACAGTGAGCGGACGTCCGATATTGACTCGCTCGCCGATTACGCGAATCCGATGATAGAGGTCATCGGCGGCCGTATTCGTGTCCATGCGGCTGTAAACGAAGCCCACAAGGTCTGAAAGATAATGATCGCGAAAAAAGCCGACCATTTCTCTGCCTGCCACGCGCACGCGCAAGGGCGAATATAATTTGTCCGCATTGTCGGGCACGCCGGCGGAGTCGCGGCCGAATCCCACGCCAAGCGTTCTGCCCAGGACGCCTTCATCCGTGGCAAACCACTTGAATCCAAGGTCGGCGGCGATCGCCAGCGCATCATCCGATACCGAACCTTCCGAAGGCCACAGACCGTCAGGCACTTTTCCGAACACGCGTTCGTGGTAGGCGCGCGCGCGAAAGAGCTGCTCTCGCGCATCTTCCGGATGGCGAAACGGAGGCACGGGCAAGGGCGTCCCAGGATTGGACACGCGCGCGATATCGCTATCGCACAGCAGCGGAAGAATCGGGTGATAAAAAGGGGTCGCCGAAATCTCGATTTGCCCCACGGCGGCCGCTTTGCGGTATTCGGGCAGGACACGCCCCAGAAGCTCAATCTGCTTTTCACGAAGATCCAGTTTATCCTGCTCCGTAAAATCAACTCCCTTTCGCGCCAGCGCGGACACCACGGGATCTTTCGCCAGATACTCCTCATCCATCCAAGCTAACTGAGATAATACTTGTAAATCTCGCCAATCCCGCTCGCCGAATGTGCGCGTGGCCTGCTCGCTGCCCTGCGCGCACACCCACCCGTGCAGCTCGATATAGCGCGGCCAGCGCGCCAGAAGATTGTCATAATTCAATTGAAACGCGCGCTGCATGATTTCAGATTTATCTTCAGGCGTAAGGTTTGCCACGGGGCGGAACGCGGCGGTAAACCAGGTCTCATCGAATTTTCCGCTGGCATATTCTTCCAGCTGCATGCCGAGCGAAGGAACCACGTTGAACGTGGCGTGCACGCGCGGAAATTCCTCAATCACGCGCACCATTCCCCAATAATCTTTAAGCGCGTGCAAGCGCGTCCATGGAAGAACGTAGCGTCCGGTGGAGGGATCGCGATATTGCGGCTGGTGCATATGCCACAAGATCATCAGGTTCACGCGATTCATCGTGAGGCCGTCCGCGTGAGTGAGAATCCCGTAAGCGTTCCCTGAAAAAATTCAGCAGCGCGCAAAATCAATCTCCGCATCTCTGGCATGTTAGAATGGCGCGCTTGAACCATGCGCCTAATTGACAGGTATATTTGCCGGCAAGTCTTCTCCCACGCATTCCTGGGACTGGCCATATTTACGTTCGTCTTTTTTGTACCGCAACTTGTGCGCCTGATGGATCTGATTGTTCGCCATCCGGGATCCTGGTCGACCATTGCCATCCTGTTCCTTTCGACGCTTCCCGGCATCCTGAGTTTAACCATTCCCATGGGCGTACTCGTCGGCGTGCTGATTGCGCTCGGACGGTTGTCAGCCGATAGCGAACTCATCGCCATGAGCGCGCTTGGCATGGGCCGAAGACGCTTGCTGGTTCCCGTTGGCATTATTGCGGTGGGCGCGACGGCCATCACTTTTATGATGACGATCTGGCTGGCGCCCCTTTCCGTGCGCACGTTTCGGATCATTGAAGACCGCCTGCGCGCCGGGCAGGCTTCCTACCAGGTATCTCCAAGAGTTTTCGACGAACGATTCCCCCACATGGTTCTGTACGTGAATGACATCGATTCCGCCGCCACACGCTGGAAAGGCGTCTTTCTGGCCGACACCGATAAAGACGTCTCCCGCCTCACCTTGGCAGAGGAAGCGATTGTAATTCCCGACCGCAGTGAGGGCAAGCTGGAGTTGCACCTGCGTAACGGAAGTGTGCACGAGTTTACATCCGAAGATCCGTCCCATTATTCCTTATCCGCATTTGGGCAACGGGATTTACCGGTGGAAATTAAGCAGGCGGATGACACTCGAGTCTCCGAGCCCGGCATTCCTGGCAGGACGATGCGAACACTTTGGCAGGAGCGCAAAAAGCAAATGGACGCGAATGTGGAGTTCGAGCGCCGCCTTTCCTTCCCATTTGCCTGCATTTCTTTTGCATTGCTCGCGATGCCCATTGGCGCCCGCCCACGACGCGGTGGCCGCGCGGGCGGTTTTCTGCTAACGCTGGTACTGATTTCCGGTTATTACCTGCTATTTACGCTTGGAGCGGGACTAGCACGACAAGGATCTGTTCCAATTTGGCTTGGTATTTGGACGCCGAACCTGGTCACGGCAGCTCTTGGTTTATATCTTTTGCCTCGGCTCGAACGTATGCCCGGCAGCAGCCGCACCAAGATGCTTTGGGATTCTGTCGCCGCGTGGCGCATCTGGAAGGTATTCTCACCCAAAGGAGAAGCTGTGGTCGCGGAACCGAATTCTCTTAATTCCCGGCCGAATGTCTTCGCAAGAAAGAACCGGCGAACCGGCATTCCTCAATTGCTGGATGTCTATTTGCTCCGCAGCTTTATTTATTATTTCGTCCTGCTAACTGTGGGATTTATTGTCTTATTTGAGGTTTTTACATTTTTTGAGCTGCTAGATGATATCGCGCAACACCGAACGTCATTCGTCGAAGTAGTTCTCTACTTTGTCTACCTTGCCTGCTATCTGTTTTACCAACTTGCGCCGCTGGCTGCGCTCGTTTCTGTGTTGGTTACTCTGGGCGTGATGACCAAGAACAATGAGCTCGTGGCCTTCAAGGCCAGCGGGTTGAGCCTGTATCGAATCGCTCTACCTCTGTTGTTAGGCGGCGTGTTTCTGGCCACCGGCCTTCTGGTTCTGGACGACACCTACCTCCCTTATGCCAATCAGCGGCAGGATGCACTCCGAAACCAGATCAAGGGTCGCCCGGCGCAGACATTTTACCAACCAAGCCGGCAATGGATTTTTGGGGAGCACTCCAAAATTTATAATTATGAGCTCTTCGATCCCGATCGAGAATTATTCGGCGGCCTGAACGTGTTTGAAGTTGACCCCAGAACTTTTGAGGTCAAGCGGCGAATTTATGCAGCGCGGGCGCATTGGGACGACCAGCAGCGTCTTTGGATCCTCGAATCGGGCTGGATACGGGATTTCGACCAGGGGCAGTTAACTCACTACACGCCGTTTCTGGCAACTGCCTTGAATGAACTGAGGGAACCACCTTCTTACTTTAACCGGGAAGTCCGCCAGTCCTATCAAATGACTTGGTGGGAACTGAAGCGCTACATCGCCGATTTGCATCAGGCTGGATTTGATGTGGCTCGCTTATCTGTGCAATTGCAGAAGAAGCTTTCATTCCCCCTGGTCGCGCCCATCATCATCTTACTTGCGATTCCATTTTCAATTCTCGTCGGAACTCGTGGCGCAGTTGGAGGCCTGGCCCTGGGGGTAGGCATTGCCATCGTATATTGGGCAGCCTCAGCGCTCACGGAAGCCATGGGAGCTGTCGGTCAACTTCCACCGTTGCTGGCAGCATGGGCTCCCGATACGGTATTTGGGTTCTTGGGGTTATATTTCTTCTTGAAGATGCCAACCTAAACTACTACTTAACATAATTATTTTTCCGAAATTTAAACGCATACCAGAGCGAATCCTACCGTCCAAGCATACCTACCCCCTCCCACCCTCCATATTTAAACTTAAAGATTAATCGTCATGAAAGCAGATTACTCAATCTAACCCATTGGTTTCAATATTGAATCTAAACTTGCACTTTTAGTTTAGGGTTTTGGTGGGATGGTAGCTACGAGGGATCGTATTTTTTGGATAACGAGGTCAATCCCAACTTCGTTGTGCCCACCTTCCGGAATAATTACGTCGGCGTGGCGTTTGGAAGGCTCTATGAATTCCAGGTGCATAGGCCGGACAGTTGAAAGGTACTGATCGATTACGGATTCGACTGTCCTGTTTCTTTCCCGAATGTCCCGACGAAGTCTCCGGATGAATCGCAGGTCGGCTTCGGTATCGACAAATATCTTTACGTCCATCAAATCGCGGAGAAGTTTATTTTCAAAGATGAGAATCCCTTCCAGGATGATGGCCGGGGACGGATTCAGGCGGGATGTGGTCGAAGCCCGCGCGTGCTTCGTGAAATCGTAAACTGGCCGATCAACCGCCTCACCATTTTTCAACTGACGCACCTGCTGAATTAAAAGAGGCGTGTCGAAGGAGTCCGGGTGATCGAAGTTCTGCTGCGCACGTCGTTCCAGCGGTAGGTCTGGAAAATCTTTGTAGTAGTGATCCTGCTGAATGATGAGCACGCTTTCGGGAGACAACGCGGAAATGATGCGGTTGGCAATGGTCGTCTTTCCGGAACCTGTGCCGCCACATATTCCGATGACCAGTCGCTCTGCCAAGAGAGTACCTCAAAAAGTTTTGTGAGAATTTGTCGGCGTGCCGACTTTGCGATAGTTGCGAATGAGTAAGTCCGCTTAGCTAAATTCAAAATATGAATTCACCCCGATGAACCGGGCGAAAAGGCTGGAGCCGCTTTCATCCATCCAGCTACTGCAACTTCGTTTGCCTGAATAGCTGTAAGCGGCCCCAGCCCGTTTCAACCGCTATTTTACTTGCCCTTCTTCTTGCCCTTCGCTTTCTTTGCTTTCCGTTCTTCGATCACTGCTTGCGCAGCGGCCAACCGGGCGATAGGTACCCGGAACGGCGACGCGCTGACGTAGTCCATACCGACTTCATGGCAGAACCTGACGCTCGGCGCATCTCCACCGTGCTCGCCGCAGATTCCGATTTCGAGCTTCGGGCGAACGGAACGTCCGCGTTCTGTCGCCCATCGAATCAGGAGTCCCACGCCGTGGACATCCAGAGTTTGGAATGGATCGTCAGTGAAAATTCCAGCCTTCTTCTCATCCACATACTCGGGAAGGAAACGGCCGGCGTCGTCGCGCGAAAGTCCCATGCCCATTTGCGTAAGGTCGTTTGTGCCGAAAGAAAAGAATTCCGCGACTTCCGCAATCTCATCGGCCAATAGAGCGGCCCGCGGAATTTCAATCATCGTGCCAACCATATAGTGAAGTTTTACCTTAGATTCCTTGAGAACCTCTTGTGCCACTTGATTCGTCTTGTCCGTAAGGATTTTCAGCTCTTTACGGTCCATGACGAGAGGAATCATGATCTCAGGTATAACTTTAATTTTATTTTTCTGACACTCAACTGCCGCCTCGATAATTGCCCTAACCTGCATCTCAAGTATTTCTGGATAGGTTATGGCAAGCCGGCATCCGCGGTGACCGAGCATCGGGTTGGCTTCATGTAATTGTTCAACTCTCCTTGTAACGACTTCAACATCTACTCCAATTTTTTGCGCCAGCTCTTTTTGTTTCTCTGGATCGTGCGGAACAAATTCATGCAGTGGTGGATCAATCAAACGGATCGTGACCGGAAATCCATCCATTACTTTAAATATACCGATAAAGTCACGGCGCTGATATGGCAAAAGTTTATCGAGAGCCCGCTTCCTGGCTGCGGAAGAATCTGCGATGATCATTTCCTGGATCGCGAGTTGCCGTTCGATGCTCAACTCCGGGAATTCAAAATCCTTAAAGAACATGTGCTCGGTCCGAACCAGCCCAATACCTTCTGCTCCCATCTCCAGAGCTTTTTGAGCATCGTGGGGCGTGTCGGCGTTAGTCCTCACGTGAAGTTTACGGATAGAGTCGGCCCAACCCATGAGCGTGGAAAAAGATTCCGGGAGTTCTGGAGTGATCAGTTTTATCTGCCCGGTATACACGATGCCGTCATTTCCGTCGAGAGTGATCCAATCTCCTTCGCGGAAACTCTTGCCGTTGGCCGTTGCAATCTTCGTTGCGTAGTCGATATCCAGCTGTTCGCATCCAACGATGCAGCACTTGCCCCAGCCTCGCGCAACAACCGCCGCGTGACTTGTCTTTCCGCCGGTAGCAGTCAGGATTCCCTGGGCGACGTACATCCCGCCGACATCCTCGGGGCTCGTTTCGCGGCGAACCAGAATCACTTTTTCGCCCTTTTGGACCATGTGTTCGGCTTCTTCGGCGCTGAATACCGCTTTGCCAACTGCAGCTCCGGGGACAGCGTTAATACCTGAGGCCAATTGCCTCTTGGCAAGCTCAGATCTCGGTGTCGACGGGTCGACAATGGGATAAAAGAGACGATCGATATCTTCTGGCTTGATGCGATCGATGGCCTCTTCCTTTGTGATGAGTCCTTCTTTGGCCATATCTACGGCCATCTTGAAGGTCGCAGTGGGCGTGCGCTTCCCGACGCGCGTTTGCAGCATGTACAGCGTGCCTTCTTCGACCGTGAACTCCATATCCTGCATATCGCGGTAATGCTTTTCGAGAAGTTGCCGGACTTTCTCAAGCTGCTTGTAAACCTTCGGCATGCGCGAAGCCATTTCCCTCAGGTGCATGGGGGTACGAATTCCGGCGACTACGTCTTCACCCTGCGCGTTGATCAGGAAGTCTCCGTAGAATGTTTTTTCGCCGGTAGATGGATCACGTGTAAAGCAAACACCTGTTCCTGAGTTTTCGCCGTTATTGCCGAAGACCATCTGGACGACGTTTACGGCAGTGCCAAGCAATCCGGTAATGCGCTCGACTCGGCGGTAGGTGACGGCCTTCTCGGCATTCCATGAACTGAAAACCGCTCCGATTGCTCCCCACAGCTGTTCTTCAGGATCTTCCGGAAACTCTTTCCCTGTTTTAGACTTAAAGTATTCCTTGTAGGCTGCAACCAGTTCGCGCCAGCCTTCGGCAGGAACCTGCGTGTCATCTTTAACTCCGCGCCGCGTCTTCATTTCGCGTAGTTTTTCTTCAAGTTCTTCTTTAGGTAATCCGATAACGACAGCTGAATACATTTGAACGAACCGTCGATACGCGTCCCAAGCAAATCTTTCGTTTTTCGTTTTAATGGCGAGGCCTTCGACCGACTTGCTGTTCAAGCCCAGGTTCAGAATCGTTTCCATCATTCCCGGCATCGACCGGGCGGAGCCGGAGCGCACGCTGACCAGAAGTGGATCCTTGGCATCTCCAAGTTTCTTCTTGGTTACCTTTTCCAGCTTCGCGACATTCTTTCTGACCTCAGCCAGAAGTGAAGTTGGGTACTTCAAGGTTATGCTTTAGATAATAATCGCAGCATTCCGTGGTGATCGTAAAGCCTGCTGGAACAGGTAGGCCGATACGAGTCATCTCGGCGAGGCCTGCACCCTTGCCGCCCAGGACTTCTTTCATAGTGCCGTCGCCTTCCGCTTTCCCAGCCCCAAAAAAATATACGTATTTCACGAAATCCTCCCCGAAGTTTTATAGTGCAAAAAGAACTTGTCGACACGCCGACAAATTGTTCTGGCTACACGGAAATTTGCTTAGATTACTTGGCAGTATCCGCGGTCACGATTTCTGAAAAATCAGCAATGGTCGAAAACTCCGACAATAATCCGTGAAGAAGTGTCAGCCGATTCTTCCGAACATGCTCATCCTCAGCCATGACCATTACTTCTTCAAAAAAGCGGTCCACTTCCGGACGCAGTCCTGCGATTTCCTGTAGAGCGTCGCTTGTATTTTCCGGACCGCTTGTACTGCTCAACGGCTTTTGTTGCCGATGCAGCCCGGGCGTGTAATGCCCGTTCGGCATCTTCGGTAAACAGATCCGACCGGACCGCCGACAACTTCCACCCTGCTTCCGGTCCAGCCTTTTCGATAATCTTGCGAATTCTTTTAAATGATACAGCCAGCGGCTCGAAATTCTTGGTCTTGCGAATCGCTTTGATTGCCTCCATGCGGCGAATGGCGTCGACCATATCATCGGCGCCGGCCGAAATCGCCGCATTGATCTCATCGTATGCCAGACTCCCTCGTTCCCTAAGCACAAATCGTGCGCGATCCAGCAAGAATTCCAACACTTGTTTTTCCACGGCCAATGAAACGGAAATCTTTCGCGGACCATTGGAAAGCGATCGCGCAGCCCGAGCGATAACCATGGAAAGTGAGACTGGCAATTTAGTCTCAACCAAAATCTTAACGATGCCGATCGCGGCCCTTCGCAAAGCGAAAGGATCACTTGAACCTGACGGAACCAGGCCCACGGCAAAACAGCCAACCAGGGAATCGAATTTGTCGGCAAGCGAAACAGCCTGTCCTGTGATGTTTCGCGGGATCGAATCTTCGAGGCCGGCGGGCTTATAGTGGTCGTAAACGGCCCAGGCAACTTCTTCAGGTTCTTCTTGAGATTTTGCGTAAAGGCCGCCGACCACTCCTTGAAGCTCGGTGAATTCGCGAACCATCTCCGTTACGAGATCGCACTTGGAAAGTTCTGCAGCCCGGTCCGCGGCGCCAACGCTGGCATTGGCTATTCCGCTGGCAAACCATTGCTCGGAGAGCCATCGCGCCAGCTCTCGCATACGGTCGACCTTGTCGCCGTAGCTTCCAAGCTTTTCCTGATAGGTGACAGCCGCGAGCTTCGGCAGATAGTCGGCGAGCCGACATTTCTGATCCGTCTCCCAGAAAAATCGAGCATCGGCAAATCGCGCTTGCAGCACGCGTTCGTGTCCGGCCCGGATCAGACCCGCTTTATCCTTATCGAGGTTGATCACCGCCAGGAAATTAGGGGCAAGGATGCCGTTCTTTCGCTCCAGCGCGAAATATTTCTGATGACCGCGCATGACGGTAATCAGAATTTCCTCAGGCAATTCCAAAAAGGACGGATCGAATCCGCCCATGATTGCGGTTGGATATTCGTTCAGGTAGGTCACCATGTTCATGAGGTGCGCAGTCTTCATGGATTTTAAGCGACTTCCCGCTCGCCAGGCGACGCAATTCCCCTTCAATCTTGATTTTGCGATCCTCCGGTCGAACGAGCACAAAGTTCGTCTTCAGCTTTTGGACGTAATCCTTGGCACTTGTGACGGGTATCTTTGCTTTCCCCAGGAAACGATGACCTGATGAAGAATTGCCGGCAACCGCGTCGCCTAATTTCATCTTGCAGAGTCTTGCCACCCAAGCATGGCTACGACCCATCGAATCGGACGAATGAAATGAAGGCCTTTAATTCCCGTCCAATACATGCTGCGTGGCCAAGGAATTTCCGCAACTGCTCGCGGCAGACATTCCTTCAAGTATTTCTTTAGCTGTTTTCCCGGATATGACTTGCTTCGCGGATAGATATTCCCCTTTGGGAGTGGCAGTTAATGTGAGACTTGCCAACTGGCACATTCATTTTTTGAGCAAAGCTTTCCGCAGCTCGCGTCGGCTTTCCGGTGGGATCAAAGGAGACGGATTTTGGAGGGCCGATGATTTCCTTTGTCTCGTCGGGTTGTTTAATTTGGATGTTCGGCACAGATCGCCGCTAGCCTGCGCGGAGCGCCATAAACTTCAACTGGAGCATCCCCCAGTTAGATTGTTTGCGGAAAAATATTTCTCAAGTATTACTTTCAATTCCTTGATGGCGCCTGGAAGCATCCCTGCCGGAATTTCCTCGCAACCAATTTCAAACAGGAAGTCCGTAGTATTCTTCATTCGAGTAACCTCCGCAATCGCCGCGACGCTGCGCGGAGGCGGCTTGCTGAGCAAGGTAATCAACGGCAACGCGGCACGAGATCTGGCGTATGCGTCCAATCAATTGAGCGCGCTCGGTGGTGGAGATGACGCCGCGAGAATCCAGCAGATTGAAGAGGTGAGAGCATTTCAGGCAATGATCATAGGCAGCCAGAATGGGAAAGCGCCTGTCCGGTTTGCCGGGACGCTTTTCATAGGCATTGAGCAGTTGAGTCGCTTCCTTCTCGTGCAGCTCGAAATAGCTTTCGAGTGATGACGGGATCGGCATACTCGAAGTTGTAGGCCGAAAACTCCTGCTCCTCGAGAAGTTTTACCTGGCCGTAAGTGTAATCGTCTGACCAGCGCACATCGTAAACGCTATCCACGCCCTGCAGATAGGCGCAAATGCGGTCAAGGCCATACGTCAATTCGGCGGGAACCGGATCGAGATCAATTCCGCCGCTTTGCTGAAAATAGGTGAACTGCGTAATCTCCAAGCCGTCCAGAAGAACCTGCCAGCCGACGCCCCAGGCGCCAAGGGTTGGCGCTTCCCAGTTGTCCTCCTCAAATCGGACATCATGCGCGGCCAGATCGAGGCCGATGGCGGAGAGACTATTCAAGTATAGATTCTGAATATCGGCGGGCGAGGGTTTCAGGATGACCTGAAATTGGTGGTGCTTAAAGAGACGGTTTGGATTTTCGCCGTAGCGACCGTCGGCGGGCCGACGAGAAGGCTGAACATAGGCGACGCGATAAGGATCCGGCCCAAGACGCGAAGAAAAGTCTCAGGATGCATGGTGCCGGCACCGACCTCAACGTCATACGGTTGCTGAATCACGCAGCCTCGGTCGCCCCAATATTTCTGCAACTGAAGGATGAGGTTTTGAAATGTGGGTCCTTTACGGACCTTCAGCTTTTACTTTAGCTTTCAACGATTCCGCCTTCTCCTGATTCAAATGTTTTTCTTGAGATCAACTTCTTCTCCATATGGTGCTCTAAAATATCTAAAGCATAACTTAAGATTTCTTTGGATGAACCGTGACTGGCAGATTCTCCTTCAACAATCGCTCGAGAGTTCCTGAAAGCGCCGTCCTTCCAATTAAAAGTGATTCTTTAGATATTGGTTTCATCCATTCGATCCGACAATCGTCGCAAGAAAGCTCGGCGAAGCCTGGTGAATGAAATGCACCTTCTAGCTTGCAAGTACTTTTACCGCAACGAGAGCACCGTCCAGCGGCCCGAGCCACCCTCCTAAGCGCGCCGTCCACAATCAAAAATATGCAAGTACCACTTGAGATGGCCCATGAATCCGAATGGCCCGCGCCGTCAGCAGGATCAGGCGAAAGTGCGCGTCGGCAGCTTCCCTTTCTCCCAGCACCGAGTCGGTAATTTCGCTGACCAGCGCCAGAGCGACGGAGGACGAATAATCCTGCTGCACGTCCATAAACGATTCGATCAGTTCGCACTGATTGATGCGAACCAACTCCCGCGTTTCGCGCTCGAAATACCAGATACGGATGTAGGCCAGCACTTCCAAGCGTCGAGCCGAAGCGACTCTTTGGAAGGCGGGCACCACGCGCGACTCCGCGAACTCGGCCGGACTGGCGATCCAGAAAGCTGACCAGCCGGTCACCCTCGCCGAGCGGATAAGCTGCGCAAGACAATGGCTTCAGACTCCTTGAGCTGGCATTCATTTTGTCGGCGCGCCGACCGACCAGAGCAAACACGCAAGCAGATTCGCGCGACGAAATCAGCAAACTCGTTACTTACCATACCCGGACCAGACTGAATCAATTGAGAACCGCATAACTTTTACGCATACGGGACGATTTATCTTAGATCGCGAAGAAGGCGCACCCGCAACCAGCGCATAAACCGCGCCTTACGGCCTCCAAAATAATATGTTTACTTGAAACCGCGATCTCAAAAATTATCGGACGCGCTCCACTCATTTTCCCTTGCGCAGAATCTGTTTTTCCGTAAAGTGTCTCTGTGACTCGAATTCTTCCTGTCGTGGACATCGTCGGTGTCGGACTTGAACGCCACCGACACCATGATTCGCCTGCCACACTTCCCCGCCTTCAATTCCAAGGTAGAATTCCGCATCTCCGAAACTACTTCCGGGCGGCCAGGTGGCAACGGCAGTCACGGCCTGCGCGCAAGTGGGGACTGAGGGCGCGGTACGTGGGGAAAATTGGCGACGATTCCTGCGGGAGACCTCCAGCAGGAGCGAGATGGAGAAAGCGGGGATCGAGGCTCACTGGGTCGTGGTTCCCCATTGCCAGAGCCAGTCATCCTTTATTCTGGTGGATGAGGAGAGCGGCGAGCGAACCGTCCTGTGGAAGCGCGATCCGCGCCTGGAACTGCTTCCCGCGGAAATCCAGAAGGAGTGGGTCACGCGCGCAAAGCTGCTCCACGTAGACGGGCACGACTGCGCGGGAGCCACTCAGGCGGCCCGATGGGCGCGATCAGCGCATATTCCAGTCACAGCAGACCTCGACAACCTCTACCCAGGAGTGGAAGCTTTACTTGAGAATGTAGACTATGCCATTACCTCCATGATTTCCCGGCCCGCGTGATGCGGCGAAAACGATTTCTTCATCTCACTGCCTGCTATTGCCGCCCGATTTGGATGCCGCGTGGTTGCGGCCACGCTGGGACCGATTGGAGTGCTGGCCTGGGACGGTTCAAGCGTTTCCACTACTCCCCCGCGTTTGATGTGAAGCCCGTGGACACGACTGGGGCCGGCGACGTATTCCATGCGGCATTCGCCTATCTCGCTTGTTGCGAGGGGCACGAGCTTCCGCAATCCTTGAATTCAGTTGCGCGGCGGCGGGCCTCTCGTGCCTGGGCATGGGGGCGCGCGGCGGAATCGCCGAGCTTGACAAGATTAGACGATCTGATTCGCAACGGGCGAACGAAGGCCCGCGGCATTCACTGGTCCGAGATCAACTTGAAGTCGGCGAGGGCGGCCCGATGATCCCACTTCGCGTGGATATCCTTCGGACGCGGTTCGCATTCATCAATGCGCTGCTGATTGCGGTGAACGTGATTGGCCTTCCTCCACGAAGTGACGCTGTCTCCCAAGCATGGGCCACGCGCTGGTGTACACGCTTCGGGCTGATCCCCGCGCACGAGCAATTGCTCTTCGCCAAGCACGGAATCACCCTCGGACAAGCCATTCTGCCGATGTTCACGAGCATGTTTCTGCACGGCGGATGGATGCACCTGCTGGGCAACATGCTATTTCTTTGGGTGTTTGGCGGGGCCGTCGAAGAAGCGCTCGGGCATTTTCAATATCTCATCTTCTACTTGATCTGCGGCGTCGGATCGGCGCTGGTGCACACCATGCTTCAATCTTGGGCTCGAAAGTTCCCACCATCGGCGCGAGCGGCGCGATTTCGGGCGTCATGGGCGCGTTCATTGTTCTATTTCCGAAATCGCGGGTGACCACGCTGATTCCCGCGTTGCTTTTATTTTTCACGGTGCGGATTCCCGCCTATCTGATGCTGGGGTACTGGTTCTTCCTGCAATTCTTTAGTGGCGTGGCATCGCTGGGCATGACCGATCAGGGCGGCGTGGCCTGGTGGGCGCACGTCGGAGGCTTTCTCCTGGGCGCTGTGCTGGTGTTTGGCGAGCGGCCAAAGATGCGCAGCGCCGCTTACAGCTGAAAATGTTTGCTAGATCAGAACTTCTTTCCTCGCGGTGATGGCTTCGATGCGATCGATGCCTGGGCCGTAGCCAATTCCGGGCCATCTGCGGAACGTGGATTGTGCCTTCGCGGCGTAACTATCACTTCCGGTTCGATGACATCTTCAGTCCAATAGCGGCGGCTGGCGGTGACGTCCCCGGGCAGCGAGAAATTTTCGAGCGTGGAGAGAGCGATGTTGTGCGCGCGGCCGATTCCGGATTCCAGCATCCCGCCGCACCACACCGGAATTTGCCTCGACCTTGCACAAATCGTGGATTTGCCGCGCCGGAGTATACCCGCCTACGCGCCCAAGCTTTATATTGATAATGCGGCAGGCGCCCAGGTCGATGGCGGCGCGGGCATGCTCTTCGGTGTGAATGCACTCATCGAGGCAGATCGGCGTGTCGAGCTTGCGCTGCAATTCGGCATGGCTGTAGATATCGTCCCAACCGAGCGGCTGCTCGATCATCATCAAGTAGTAGGCTTCCAGGCGTTTCAGGTGCGGCCAATCCTCCAGGCGATACGCGGAATTGGCGTCTACCATCAGACGAATTCTGCGGAAACTGCTGGCGCAAGCGTTCGACGGGAGCGATGTCATTCCCAGGCTTAATCTTTATCTTGATGCGCTGATAGCCCGCAGCCAGTTCGCGTTCTACGGTCGAAATTAATTCTTCAACCGTTTCTTTAATACCGATCGAAACGCCGCAGGAGATTTCGCTGATGCACTCCGCCTAGCAATTTCCAGAGAGGCAGATTCTTTTGGCTTGGCCTCGGCAGTCCCATATGGCGGACTCGACCGCGCCTTTCGCCATGTTGTGACCGCGAATCGGGATCGAGCGCTTCCCAGACTTCGGCAGCGTTTGCGAATTCGCGTCCTTTGAGCATCGGCCAGATGAAGTCGCGCAGAATGTGCCACGCGGTCTCGACTGTTTCGGGTGCGTAGAATGGTCCCTCTCCGGCCACGGACTCGCCCCAGCCGGACGACGCCATCCGACTCGACCTCGAACGATCAGCATGCGTCGATCCGTCAGACGGCCGAAACTGGTTTCAAAGGGAGTGACCAGCGGCATCCGGATTTCGCGAAGCGTGATCTTCTGAACCTTCACTTCGGTCTCCCACGTTCGAGAATATAGTCCATCCCATCATGGCCCTGGATTACGCGAGTCGCGACGTAGCCTTTCGCGAAGTCATTTGGTGAAATTTTGCGCGAATAGTAGTCTGAACTTGAATGGCCACAGCCTGGTTTGAGATTCTTAAGTTCCTCTATTGCATGAGGGATAGTGATCCGCACAGCTTTTTGTGACGGCGGCGGAAGTGTTTGCTTCTTTGCCAGGATTTGCAGGACGCGAGGTGAACGGAGATGCCATTCCGCGACGAGGCGATCCGTGGGGAGCGATGCGTGCAATGGGCTTGTTGTGATTCCGTAAACGTTTGGCAGGTAACGGCGCGCAATCGCGCCCAGGCGCATGAAATTGAAATAGGCGTTTTTGGCGACGAGAGGATCGAAAGTCCATTCGATTAACTCGATTCCTCGCGCCAGGCATCTTTCCTCTGAAAAAGCTTTAAGCGTTGGCCAATTTCGCGGTCCCGGTATCCGTCCAGCACTGCTGTCATATGAGAATGAAGGAAAGGTTTGCGGCTGCGCCATCCCACGATGCGCGAGGGTGAAGCCTATAAGCTTGCTGCCGTCAAAAGCGCCGAGAACTTGGCCGCCAATTTCCGAGGCAACGACGAAGAGCGGTATGGGGACAACGTCGATATCCGAAGATTTCCAGACTTCACGCTCAACCTGGACGCAAAGCTTCAAATTCGGGTAGACCGTGGCAGTGACGAACGACGATGCCATCGGGTGGAGCGACTTTAATTTTGCGGGGGTGTACGAGAGTTCCTTTTTGCACCGATCTCACGCCTTATTTCCAGGTGCAGCTTGAAGCTGATCCTTAAGCTTGGCTGATCGCCACAACTCTTCCAGTTCTTCCTTCGATAATTTTGAAAGTTCCACTTCTCTTTTTAGCGCTTCAGACTCCATACCCATAAAGCGTTGCTTAAACTTCTTGCTTGCATTCTTAAGTGTTACTTCAGGATCGAGGCCTAAAAAGCGGGAGAGATTGACGACCGTGAAAATGAGGTCGCCTAGTTCTTCCTCAACGGCTTCACGATCCAATGACGATAGTGCCTTTCGGAGCTCTGCAATTTCTTCTTCAAGCTTTTCGAAGATTCCGCTGACTTCGTCCCAATCGAATCCTACTCTCGCTGCGCGCCGCGATATCTGAAATGCTTCCAGTAACGCTGGAAGGCTTCTGGGCACTCCATCCAATACTGAAGGATTTTTTTCGACAGGGCCCTTCTGAAGCTCCTGTTTTTCTTTCGCTTTGATCTGCGCCCAATTTTTTAAAACTTCACCTGAGGTTTCGGCCTTTACGTTGCCGAAAACGTGAGGGTGGCGGCGAATCATTTTGTCGCGAATGCCTGTGATGACATCGGCGAGGTTGAAGGTGTTCGGCTTCGCGTGCCATGTCGGCATGAAACAAGACTTGAAGCAGGAGATCGCCCAGCTCCTCGGCCAATTCTTCCGAGGACTCGGATTCGATCGCATCGAGAACCTCGTAGGATTCCTCGATCAGGTAAGTGCGGAGGCTCGCGTGTGTTTGCTCACGGTCCCATGGGCAGCCGCCTGGGGCACGCAGCCTGGCCTGGACGGCGACAAGATCGGTGAAAAGTTTTCCGATTTGAGCGATTTTTTGTTTTGAGATGGCGGGGCGCGATTCGGCTTTTTGTCGGCGGGCAGACTTCGTGCCTGTTTTTTTAGCGGGCCTTTTGCGTTTTAGGGATGCGGAGGGCTTGGATCGATGGGAAGTCACGGGAAAGGTTGGCTCCTTGGGTGAAAGGAAACTTTACGGCAGGTGTGGAGAATTCACAAGAGGAGGAAGCGGGCCGCAGGTGAGAATGTTTCACTTCGTGCATTGGATCGCACTGTTGGATCAATTGAACCCCGAGTCGCCCTCTCCGTCCCGAAAAGCTCGGGAGGGAGAGGCCGCTACGAAACCGAAATGCTTTGCCTTGGCTTTCGTAGGGCACGCCCGTTTTTTCAGGGCGGGCAGCTTTTCTGCGTGTGCAAATCAAATTGATGCACTACGTGGTCTTACAATATGCGGAGTACTTGTTCGGTTGCGCGGTGCGATGCTAAACTGCTGGTTCATGCATGCTGCAGCAGGAAATTGATTCAGGGGGATTTCGTTGGCTGAACCAAAACAAGATGACAGTTTCAAGGTTGTAGACCGCAGGCTTTTCACTCCGGAAGGAGAATTCCGGAAAGAAGTTGCGGAGCAGCAGGACCGCGAGCGAGAAGCGGTTCCGGCACCGAGCGCGTCGAATGCTGCGCCTGCGGAGGCTGCACCTGCGCCCGCACCTGCGGGGATGAGCGCCGCACCTCAAAAAATAGCAGCACCCGGGACCGTGCCTACGGCGGATGATGCAGATGCACCGAAGCGGTCGCCTGCGTTTGAAAATTTGGTACGGTCGCTGGGGCAGAACGCGGCCATGCTGCTGGGCGGATATGCGGACCCGCGCACGGGTCAGCCGATGCTGGACCTGGAAGGCGCGCGCGAGATGATTGACATGCTGGACGTTCTGCGCGAAAAGACGCAAGGAAATCTGGCGGCGGAAGAAGATACTTTGCTTCTGGATGTGCTTGGAAATTTGAAACTGGCCTTTATGGAAATGGCAAAGGCCGCAGCAAAGCAGGAAAAAGCTCAGTCCCGTCCCTGATCGAGGATTCACCCTGCCCGCTCCAGCTCAATCCGTACTCGAACTTACGGTGCTCGGTTCCGGCACGTCCATGGGCGTGCCTTCGCTGACGTGCCACTGCAGCGTGTGCTCATCCACCGATCCGCATGACAAGCGGCTGCGGCCTTCGATTCTGCTCACTCACAATGGACAGGCCGTGGTGATCGACACGACTCCTGACTTTCGCTACCAGGCGCTGCGCGTGGGACTTGACCGGCTGGACGCGATTCTTTTTACGCACGGGCATGCGGACCACATTCTGGGCTTCGATGACATCCGACCGTATAACATTCGCCAAAAATCAGCGATGCCGGTTTACGCGTCCGCGGAAACGATTGCCACGCTGAAGAGAACTTTTGCATATGTTTTTGACAATCTGCCGGCGGTGAGCACGATTCCGCAAGTCATCTTAAAGCCGATTGACGGGCCATTCGAGGTGATCGGACGTGCAAATCATTCCGGTTCCAGCGAATCACGGAGATATGGGCGTGCTCGGGTTTCGATTTGGCGAGCGCTGCATATCTTACGGACTTCAGCGAGCTTCCTGAATCCTCAAAGCCGCTGCTCGCGGATCTGGACGATTTGATTATCGACGCGCTGCGCGACATTCCGCATCCGATGCATCAGACGGTGGAGCAGGCGCTGGCATTGATTCGCGAACTCAAGCCGCGCCGCGCGTGGTTCACGCACATTGCGCACGAATTGCCGCACGCCGAAACGATTGCGCGGCTCGCCAAGGCCGGATATCCCAATGTTTCGCTGGCCTACGACGGGCTCCGTTTCGAGGTGCGCGTCTGATGAGTTTTTTAATTTTTAATTCGATTGAAGATTGGGCGAGCGCGATTGGCGGCGATCGAAGAACAGTCGTAGCGGTCGGCACATTTGATGGGCTGCATCTGGGTCACCGGAAAATTCTGGAGTCGGTGCGGAAACGGGCTCGCGCATCGGGACAGCTTGGCACGGCGGTAACGTTCGATCCGCATCCGATGCGCGTGCTGCTGCCGGATCGCGCTCCGTTCCTGATTCAGACGCTTGCGCAGCGGCTTGCCGGGTTTGAGCGAATTGGGGTTGGACGCGGCGCTGGTGCTGCGATTCGACCACGCGCTTTCGCTGGTTTCGGCCGAAGAATTTATCGAACGAATTCTTGTGCAGGGGCTGCATGCGAGCGCCATTTTGGTGGGAGCAAATTTTCGATTTGGGCATCGCGGCGCGGGCGATGTGCGGCTGCTCGGCGAATTTGGAAAGCGCTGCGGCTTTGAGGTGCAGATTGTTCCACCGGTTGAAGTTGGCGGAAAAATTGTTTCGAGCACAGCGATTCGGGGCGAGGTTGCGAGCGGCAATGTGGCTGCGGCGATCCCGCTGCTGGGACGACCGTTTTCGCTGACGGGAGAAATTCACCCGGGCGAGGGGCGCGGGCGCACAATTCTCTTCCCTACTCTGAATCTGGCGCCGGAGCAGGAACTGCTGCCGAAACTGGGGGTGTATGCGACGGAATCGGTTTTGAGCGGAAGCACATACTCGTCGGTGACGAATGTCGGGACGCGGCCCACGTTTAACGGAGCGGGAGTCACGGTGGAAAGCCATTTGTTGGGATTCGATAAGCAGTGTGACGGGCGGAAGAATGGAAGTGCGATTTCTGCAGAGGATTCGCGACGAGCAGAAGTTTTCGGGCGTGGACGCGCTGCGCGCGCAGATCGCGCTGGACATCGAGACGGCGCGGAAATATTTTGCGGAACGGAACGTGGCGCACAGTTCCCCGCAACAGTAATCTTCTTTTACTTTGGAATAAATCCACAAGCCATCTCCTCAACGGCCCGCGGCTGGTAATGGATTGAGCTTCAGGGGCCAAAGCCCTTGAATTTCACGTCTCTCAGCTTCGCGGCTGAACAGGCTGCGGATAAATCGGCCTTGTAGTCTGTCATTCTGAGCGAAGCGTAAGAATCTCTGTTCGATTTAAGTATGGAACAAAGTAAACAAGGATGAGATTCTTCGCTTTGCTCAGAATGACAGACTTTTGGGTTTTTCCGCGGGCTGTGAAGCCGCGACCGGCAGAGATGATTCATAAGACGGCTTCCAGATATTTCTGGAAATAAGATTCCGCTACTTTTTCCTGCACTTTTCGCAGTAGCCGCCGACTTCGGTGCGCGCGGTTGTGATTTCAATTCCGCAATCTTTTTCAATTTGTTTTTTCAGTTTTTCGTAGAGTGGGCGACTCGAATTCGCGGACGGTGCCGCATTTCAGGCAAGCCACGTGGATGTGATCGCGCGGGCCGTGGCTTTCGTAGAAATGCTGATCGCCGCGCAGGTGCAGCAGATCGAGCTCATCGATCAGGCCGTTGCGCTTGAGCAGATCGAGCGTGCGGTAGACGGTGACGCGATGGACGCGCGGATCGAGTTTTTGCGCGCGATCGAGGATGGCGCCGGCATCGAGGTGGCGCTCGGCGTTGTCCATCACCTGGAGCATGATTTTTCGCTGGCGCGTCAGGCGCACGCCGCGCTTGGTCGAGGGCTTCCTGCAGGCGGCCGGGGCGCTCGTGGGCGTTGATGCGTTCGCCGGTGGAGACTCGATGTGCGGTGGTGGACATGGAACTGATTGAACCTTTGGTAGCGCCGGCGTCTCGCCGACTTTTGCATTGGCTGAAGATGCGCAGAACTGCCGGCGAGACGCCGGAGCTACTAAAGCGTAAGCCTTCCGGCCTCGCGGACGCTCTTCATTTCGGATCATGATCGTTGAGTGAAAAGCAAACTAGTGATGCGGAATCAGCCGCAAAACGTCATTGTACATAACGATCGCGAAGACCAGCAACAGGAACACCATGCTGACGGTGACGAAGCGCTCCTTCACGCGCAGGCTCAGGTCACGCCGGATCGTTCCTTCGATGAAGAGCATCAGGATGTGGCCGCCATCGAGCGGAGGAATCGGCAGGAGATTCAGCACGGCCAGGTTCACGCCGATCATGGCCATCAGGGAGAACAGTTCCGCCATACCTTCTCTTGCGGCTTCGCCGGAGGCTCTTGGCAATTCCCAGGGGCCTTCGAGCTGCTTGAGAGACATGTTGCCGCGGAAAAGTTCGGCGACAACGTAAACAATTTGCCGGGCCATCAACAAGTTTGTGCTGGTGGAATCGACAATTGCGGCGCCCAACGGCAGACGGCGCTCCACCAGATCACCACTTTGAATACCGATGCCAATTTGCCAGTGCGGAACGCCGTTCCTGACGCTGACCTGTTGCGGGCGTACGTCAACTTGAAGCGTGCGATCGCCGCGCTGGACTTCGCAGATTCATGGGACCTCCCTGGGATTGCTGCACCAGGGTTGGGAAATTCGACCGGGCTGATTAAATCTTTCCCGTTCACTTTGCGAATCTACATCGCCGCTTTTTAATCCGCTGCGCTCTGCCGGCATGCCGGAAGAAACTGCGCCGACCACCAGGCGATCCGCGGGAAACCCGTAAATATCTTCGAGCGATTGACCAGAGGGTACGGAAAGAGTGACGGACTGCCCACCACGATTCACAACAATGCGAGAGCGTGTGTCCGGGCAAGGTGGACATCAATTCCTGGCGCGCCTCATCCCAGGTGGGATTCGCTTTGTCATTTACTTTCGTTACTTGATCTCCGGCCTGGCAGGCCCGGCTTTTTGAGCCGTGGAATCAGGCAGCACGCCGGCAAGCACCATGGGTTTGTCGAGGAAAGCAGGCTGCTTACTGCCGTGCATGTAGATTCCGGCAATCAGCAATATGGAAAGGACAATGTTCATCGCAGGCCCGGCGAGCGCGATCAGCACGCGCTGCCACCTGGGCTTGGAGAGAAATTCGTCGGGATCGCCCTTGCGCTCTTCCATCGGATTGTCGCCGGCCATCTTCACGTAGCCGCCGAGTGGCAAAGCGCTGAGGCGATAGTCGGTGTCACCGCGCTTAATTCCCCACAGGCGCGTGCCGAAGCCGATGGAAAAGATCTCGACGCGCACGCCGAACAGCTTTGGCGACGATGAAATGTCCCCACTCGTGGACGAGGACCATCACGCCAAGGACGACCGAGACCGAAACAATCATCACCAGAAAATCGGACACGGTGTTCTCTCCTACGGAATTCTATCAAGCTAGTCGAATATTAAATTTACGCGACCGCGCTGCGCGCGGCCCTGTGTTCCACTTCTTCTCGCGCCATGCGGCGCGCTTCCAAATCCGCGGCCAGAACATCGCTGATGGACGTCATCTTCACTCGCGGAGTTCGCGTCAGCACTCGCTCGATGACTTCGGCAATGCCGGAAAAGGAATCCGCCGCTCCAGAAACGCTTCGACCGCCACTTCGTCCGCCGCATTAAACGCGCAAGGATATGCGCCCAGCTTGCGCATGGCTTCCTGCGCCAGACGCAGGCACGGAAAACGGCGCGTGGAAACCTTTTCGAAATCGAGGCGGCGCAGCTTTCGCCAGTCCAGGGCTACTTCATTGGATGCGGCCCGCTCAGGGTAGGTTAGCGCATATTGGATGGGCATGCGCATATCCGTTGGGCCGAGTTGCGCCAAGATGGACCCGTCCACGTATTCGACCATGGAGTGAATCGTGGACTGCGGATGGATGACAACTTCGATCTGATCCGGGCGCATGTCAAAGAGCCAGCGCGCTTCGATGACCTCAAACCCTTTGTTCACAAGGGTTGCCGAGTCGATGGTGATGCGGCGTCCCATGCACCCAGTTGGGATGCGCAAGCGCCTGCTCGGGCGTGGCGGCGGCCATTTGGGCGAGCGGCGTCTTTCGAAATGGGCCGCCTGAGGCGGTCAGGACGAGGCGCTTCACTTCGCTGTGCTTCCCTGCCCGCAGGCATTGGTGGATGGCGTTGTGCTCGCTATCCACTGGCAGCAGTTCGACGTTGGCTTCGCGGGCGGCGGCCATGACGATTTCGCCGGCCGCGACCAGGACTTCCTTGTTCGAGAGAGCGACCTGCTTTCCGGCCTTCACTGCGGCGTACGTGGCTTCGAGGCCCACGACGCCGACGGCTGCGGAGACCAACGTTGCGGCGGCGGGATGCGTGGCCACGGCGAGCATTCCGGCCGCGCCGTGTTGGATTTCGGGCAATTTCGCGAGGCCGGCGGCGCGCAGGCGTTCCGCGAGGGCGTGGCGGCGGCAGGGAGTCGCGACCGAAACCAGCTCCGGGTGATGCCGCAAGATTTGCTGCGCGAGTTCCTCGACATTATTTCCGGCGGCCAGGGCCACGACGCCGAAACGTTCGGGCATGGCCTCGACAACGGACAGAGTTTGGCGCCCGATGGAGCCGGTGGAACCGAGAATGGCGATTTGCTTCAAAGTGAAAGACTCCAGTGCACATCAAATGCTACGAGCAGCAGGCCTACAGGGGCTAAAGAGTCTGTGTGAGAGCTCAAAATCGAGGCATTTTTGTAGCGCCCACCTTTAGGCGGGCACTTTGGAGTCAAGCAGATGCCGGCCTGAAGGCGGGCGCTACATGATCCAAAACCCGGTTCTCGCACAGACTCTAAAGCCCTTGATTTTCAAATCTCTAAAAGTCGCGGCTGAAGCAGCCGCGACCCACAAAGACTGTTCAAAAACTATTCATAATTTAGCCCAGACGCTTTCTAATTTCTTTTCCACACGATCCATTCAAAATAGTACCAGACAGCGGGTGCGGCAAGGATCAAGGCATCAATTCGATCTAGCATGCCGCCATGGCCTGGCAAAATGGAGCCGGAATCCTTGACGCTTGCGCTACGCTTCCACGCAGACTCGAACAGGTCACCCACTTGCCCAGCGACGCTACCTAAGCCTGCCATAATCAGCATATGCACCGGCGGGATTCTTGACCAGTAGCCAAAAATTGCGGCAACCAGGAGCGCTCCCAAAAAATTTGCGATGGCGCCTTCCCAAGTTTTATTGGGACTAACTTCCGGGGCCAGTTTCCACCGTCCTATGCTGCGGCCCACAAAGTACGCGACGGAATCGCCCACCCAAACGATAACCAGCGTAAAGAGAAGGAGCATCGGGCCGAGAGTGTCAACTCCGTGAAGGCGGACAACCGCACTGAACGGAAGCACGATGAACAAAAGTCCAGCGGCGCTCACGGAAATTGCGGGCAGGGCTTCGCTCATGGGGCGGCTGGTTCCTATGGAAATTGCGGCGATTCCCAATACGAATGCGAACAAGACCATTTCCAGATTGAGGCGGGGGACACGGATTAAAATGTCACCAAGTTTGACGATGCTGGCCATTCGAGAGGCATAAAATTGCTGGCCGAAGATTCCGACGGCTGCCAGGCTTGTCCAGAGACGGTACGCATGAAAGCCTTGATGCTCCGCGACCGAGAAAAATTCCCACAGCGCCAGAACCGCAACCGCAGCTGAAACAATGGCGATGAGCCACGTGGGCCCGAACCAGATGGCGACTACAACGATGGGAATGAGGATGGCTGCCGTCAGTATTCGCTTGCCGGTTCCGGAACTCATTCGACCCTTTCCGTTCAGTGCCTTCTCGAAGATTTATCTCTCAAGTCGGTAGGAATTTTTCAGCAGATATTTTTGCGAATTCAAACAGGGCGAAGCTCGCCCTGTTGCATTTCAACAGGGCCGCAAAAATTCCACATCCTTACATTGTCGCAATGCAGGCTTGCAATCACACGGAAATAATTTGAATGTGTCGCGTTGGGAACAATTGCCCTTGAAAGAAAAAAGTCGGCTGCGAGATACGCAGCGCACGCGTGCGAGTGCAGCGTCAGGCCATCACGCGGCGGCGCGTTTCGGTCAGGCCGCCGTAACGGCGCTCGCGCTTCTGAAAATCGAGCAGAGCGGTCGTAGAGTTGCGCGCGGCTGAAATCGGGCCACAGGGTTTCGGTCACATAAATTTCGGCGTAGGCAATCTGCCAAAGAAGAAAATTGCTGACGCGCATTTCGCCGCTGGTGCGAATGAGCAAATCGGGATCGGGCAATCCGGCGGTATAGAGATGCTGCGAAATCAATTCCTCGTCGACGCGGCGCTCTGGCGAGCCCATTGTTGCGCACGCGATCGAGGATGCGATTGAAAGCGTCGACGAGTTCGGCGCGGCCTCCGTAGTTCAACGCCACTGCGAGCTTCATACCGGTGTTCCCTGCTGTCTGCTCCATGGCGCGCTCGATATCCGCGCGAACTTCGTCCGGCAGCTGGTCGTGGCGTCCAATCACCAGCATGCGGATATTATTTCGGTGGATGATGGGAAGTTCCTTGCGCAAATATTCGCGCAGCAAGCGCATCAGAAAATCGATTTCGGCTTTTGGCCGGCGCCAGTTTTCCATGGAAAATGCGTACAGGGTTAAGGCGTTGATTCCGAGGTTCGCGCACGTTTCGATTACCGTCCGCGCCGGTCTGGGTTCCAACGCGATGCCCGGCTACGCGCGGAAGGTGCCTGCGCTGCGCCCAGCGTCCGTTTCCATCCATGATAATGGCAACATGCTGCGGGAGCCGGTCCGCATCCAGTGCACGGAGCAGCCGTTCTTCTTCGAGGTCCGAGGATCTTGAGGGCTTCCGGTAGTTTCACGCGACTATTCCCGCGAATCCCAAATAGTGGACAGTTGTTTCGCGAGCATATAGAAAAGCTAACATAGGGTCTCTCACCGCGCAACACAGCCCTGTTATCTAATCGGCGATTTGACCATCACCGCCCGAAAGAATTCAAATAATTCGCTAAAAACCGAGATCCAGATTCGCACTCAATAAACTAAACGCGAAGGGGAAATTCTCTCTATCCACCACCTGGCAGCGCATTCGGGTGGAGAACCGTGACGTAGACCAAAACGAGCGTGAGAGCAATCACGGCGATGGCTGTGATCCAGGCGACGACGTTGAAGGTGGGCGTGTTGACATAATCGCCCATCAAATCGCGGCGATTAATGAGCAGAAGCATGAAGATCAGGACGACGGGCAGCCACACGCCATTGCCCACCTGGGAGAGAACCAGAATTTTTTCCAGCGGGGCGTGCGGAATCAGGATGACGGCGGCGCCCACCACGATCATTCCCGTATAAAGACTGTAAAAAATCGGCGCGTCGTTAAATTTGTGATCGATGCCGGCTTCAAATCCCATGCCTTCGCAGATCACATGGGCCGTGGAAAGCGGCAGAATGGATGCGGCAAACAGCGACGCGTTCAGCAGGCCGAAAGCGAAGAGCATGGCGGCCCATTTCCCGGCCAGCGGAACGAGAGCCTGCGCGGCGTCTCCTGCGTCGTTGATGACGTGATGGCCGGTAACGAACAGCGTTGCGCCGGTGCACACGATGATGAAGAAAACGATGACCATGCAGCTGACGCTGCCGAACAGCACGTCCACGCGAGCCTGCGGATACTGGCGCGCCGAAACGCGCTTTTCGACGAAGCTGGCCTGCATGTAGAAGAATTGCCACGGTGCGATGGTCGTGCCGATCAGCGCGGTGAGCATCAGCAGATAGCCGCCGTCCATGATGCATCGTGGGAATCACCGTATTGCGCGCGGCCATGAGCCAATCCGGCTTGGCGAGAAACGCGGAGGCGACATAGGAAAGATACAGGACGCAGGCCGCCAGAAATATTTTTTCCACCTGGCGCGAAGTTCCGCGCAGCACCAGAATCCAGACGGCAAGCGCGGCGATGCGGCACGGAAATATATTTGGAAATGCCGAAAAGCTGCATGGAGGCCGCCACGCCGGCAAATTCGGCGCACACGTTGCCCATATCCACGATGAGGCCGGCGAGAATCAGGAAAAATGTGGGACGGAAGCCGAATTCCTCGCGAATAAGATCCGAAAGGCCCTTGCCTGTCACAACGCCCATGCGGGCGCACATTTCCTCGGTGACGTAGAGCGCGATGGTCATGGGAATGAGCGACCACAGCAGCGCGTAGCCGTACATCGCGCCGGCTTGCGAATACACGGAAATTCCGCCGGCGTCGTTGTCCACGTTGGAGGTGATGACGCCGGGGCCGACCACGGCGAGAAAAAGAAGCAGGCGGCGGCGCAGAATGCGCGTGCGCTTGCCCCAATCCGACACGCGAACGCGCCACGGCTCGATCCAGCCGGGGATGAGCTTCCAGCGCGTCACCGGCGCGGGAGTTTCCGGCGCCTGTTTTTCGTCTTCGGGTTTTCCGAGTACGGCCATTGGATCTGAACCTGACTGCCCGCCTGACAAACGGGCGCTGCATTACAAATTTTGAATCGATTACCGGTGACGGATGCGCGTGACGACGTCATCCACTTCGATCGCTCCGATGGGTCGGCCCCGAATCGTCCACCACTGCCAGGCTGTGCAAGATTGTATTTGTCGAACAGCTCGAACACTTCCTTGTCTTCCGCGTCCGGCGGGATGGAAAGCAGCGGCTCCATTTTCAGAGTTTCCATGCGCTCGTCCGGCGCCGCGAGCAACAAGCGGCCCACGGCGACGGCGCCGGAAAATTTCGCGTCCCTGTCGATCAGAAAAACGGTATCGAGGTGCTCCAGGTCCACATCCTTTTCCTGAATCCAGGAGACCACTTCGTCGCGAGTCGCGGCTTCGCCGACGTAAATAAAATCGGTGTTCATCATTCCGCCGGCGGAATTTTCGTCAAATTTCAGCAGTTCGCGGACTTCGCGGGCTTCGTCGCCGGGCATCTCGCTGAGGACGTCGCGCGATCTTTCCGGAGTCATGTCCGCGATCACGTCGGCGGCCTGATCGGGATCCATTTCTTCGAGAATGTCGGCGGCTTTCTCCGGATGTCAGTGTTTCGACGATCTGCGTGGTCAGGCGCTTGTCGAGTTCGGCCGAGCGCTTCGGCGGCGGTTTCTTCATCGAGCGAAGCGATGATGGATTGGCGCTCGACCGGGGACAAATCTTCCATGATGTCCGCCAGATCGGCGGGATGCATTTTTTCGAGTTTCTGGTGCGTGATGCGAAGCTTTACGCGGCGCAGCGGGTCCGGTTCGATCAGGTTGACGAATTCCCAGGGGATGACGCGCGTTGGCAGCTTGGTGGCCAGTCCGCGAATCAAGACCTGGCGAAGCGACGCCGTGCAGCAGGCGCCGTGCCGCTCCGGTCAGGCCGACATCCACTTGTGTAACGCGCAATTCGACCGTGCCGTTGACTGCGCTGCTCGGAGAGGTCAATGTCATTGACGCGGACAACTTTTCGACCGCTGGTATCGATGATTTGCTGGTCGAGCAAATCCTTGCGCATGGCCAGCCATCCTTCGTTTGGCTGGTAATGCTCGAGTTCCTTTTCTTCCACATTCAGGCGGATGACGCCGGGGGCGACGAAGGCAACGTGATCGTAACGCACGATTAACGGAAGAAATTTTCCCCGGCCGAGAAGAATGCGGGCGACGCGGTTGGGCTGGTCGGCAGGCTCGATAAATAATTCGGTGACCTGGCCGACGAAATGGCCGTCGCGATCGTAGGCTTCTCCTCCCAAAAGATCGGTAGCGTGCAGCATGGTTGCCTCCTTTCCCAGGCCGCGGTGCTGACGGATAGCGCCAGATCCCAGGCGTGTCTTTCAGAACAGATGCGAACGTGCGGGCCTTCTGCGCGCCTTCAAGTCTAGCTGAAACTATTCAAATTTGCCGGTTATCGACGGGTTCTGTGAGACTTGAAACCCGCAACCAGGGTGTGCCCGGCCGCGGGTGAAGGAAAAATCCGGGTCTACCCGAGGCCTTAGAGGTCACTTTCAACGTATGGCGGACTGGCGGTTCGGCACCTGTGCACCATGCCGTTTCGGAACATCGCGACCGCCGATCGATTCCTACCCGATCCACTCGGAAAAGGATCTTGCTTTTCAGATTCGCTCATGGCCACAGCAAAAAAACTCCAACTCAGTAGGTAAACGCTGTTCAAATCTTTGTCAAGGAAAGAGTGCACGTTTCCTCATCTTTTCTGTTGTCGAAAAGAGCATGCCACTACATTTCGGCGTCATCCGGGGATTTCGTTCGCAAGTGCGGTCTCTAGCGCCTCCTGTTCGGAGAGTTTTGTATCTTTTAGGATGCCATTCCCTGGACGGAGGTTGGCGAAATGTGATCAAAAATGGTTACCGGAATTCATTTATTCACTTCAGTTGCTCGACAGGAGCGAACGCATCGCGGTATAACTTTCTGTCGCCGACAGGAGATTTCTTCCCCGCGGATTCAAAACGGGAACCGCACACGGGGCCGGCGCTCCACGACACATGATAGAAGCAGCCACACCGCTCATGCGGCAGTATCAGTCTATCAAGAGGCGCTATCCGCACGCGCTGGTGCTGTTCCGGCTGGGAGATTTCTACGAGCTCTTTTACGAAGACGCCATTGCCGCGTCGCGCGAATTGCAGATCACGCTGACCTCCCGGAATCGCGAACGAGGCGAGCCGGTGCCCATGTGCGGAGTTCCCTACCATGCCGCGGAGGGATACATCGCGCGGCTGCTGCGCGCGGGATACAAAATTGCGGTCTGCGACCAGATGGAAGCGCCGGGCCCGGGAAAGAAACTGGTGCGGCGCGAAGTGGTGCGCGTCATCACTCCCGGGACGGCCACCAGCGTCAATGTCCTCGAGCCCAAGGAAAATAATTATCTGGCCGCGATTTTCCGCGCGGCGGCGGGACGCCCGTCGGCTTTGCCTACGCCGACGTCACGACCGGCGAATTCCGGGCAACGGCAGTTTTCCGGTGACGATGCCGATGAGAAGTTGCGCGACGAACTGCATCGGCTGAAGCCGCGCGAAATTCTGATTCCGCGGCAGGCAGGTTTGTTTGCAGCGCGCCGGCGACGGAAACGGAACCGGCGCGCCTGCTCCGGGAGCACGCCCTGAATTGCGCGAAGGTGTGGAAACGCGCATCGATGAATGGGTCTTTCGCTCAGACTATGCGGAGCGGATGCTGCGGGAACAATTTGGCGTGGCGACGCTCGACGGGTTCGGGCTTGCCGGGCATCCTCAGGCGGTCTCCGCGGCGGGCGCCATGGTGCATTACCTGCGCGAAACCTCGGCCAATGGACCCGGAAAACGGCAATCATTCGGGCGCCGCGCTCGGGCATCTGGATCGCGTGCGCTATTACGAGCAGGCCGACGCGCTGGTGCTCGACACTGTGACGGTGCGCAATCTGGAACTGGTCGCGCCCATTTTTGCTGAAGATGGCGTGCGCGGCGCTTCGCCCACGCTGCTTTCGGCGCTGGACGAAACGGCGACGGGCATGGGAGCGCGGCTGCTGCGGCAATGGATTCTGCGGCCGCAGGTGAATCGCGAGGAAATTCACGCAGCGGCTCGACGCCGTAGCTGAATTGAAAAATCACACCGTGCTGCGCGAAGAAATTCGCCACAACCTTTCCGGCGTGCAGGATCTGGAACGGCTGGCGGGCCGCGTGACGCTGGGCGTGGCGTCGCCGCGCGATCTGCTCGGGCTGAGGCAATCGCTTGACGCGCATTCCGCTGCTGCGAAAATATCTGGCGAATTGCGCGTCCGAGCGGCTCTGCCGCGCTGCACGCTGAAATGGACGAACTGGCCGACGTGCGCGAACGAATCGAAATCGGCGCTGGCCGACGATCCGCCGGCGCTCGCTTCCGATCCAGGCGTGATTCGGCGCGGCTACAACAAGGAATTGGATGAACTGCGCGAACTCTCGCAGCACAGCAAACAGATTATTGCCGCGATGGAAGAACGCGAGCGCAAGCGCACCGGAATTGGCTCGCTGAAAATTCGCTTCAATCAGGTGTTTGGCTACTACATCGAAATTTCCAAAGCGAATCTGCATCTCGTGCCTGCGATTTCGAGCGCAAGCAGACGCTGGTGAATGCGGAACGCTATACGACCGCCGGAGCTGAAGGAATACGAGCGCAAAGTGCTGGACGCGGACGAACGCATCGCGGAGATCGAGCGGCGGCTGTTTAGCGAATTGAGGCTGTGGATCGGCGAGCAGGCCGCGCGGCTGCGCCGCACGGCGATGGCGATCGCGCAGCTGGACGTGCTGGGAAATTTCGCGCGGCTGGCCGCTTCGCGGAATTACACGCGGCCGGAATTTACGGACGACGACGCAGATCATGATCGTCGCGGGCCGCCATCCCGGTGATTGAGCAACTGCTGCAGCAAAAGGGCGAGCGATTTGTTCCCAACGATTTGTATCTGGATGACGCGACGCAACAGATTCTGCTGATCACCGGTCCGAACATGGGCGGCAAATCGACGTATCTGCGGCAGGCCGCGTTGATTGTTCTGATGGCGCAGATGGGCTCGTTCGTTCCGGCGGACCAGGCGCGGCTGCCGATTACGGATCGGATTTTTACGCGCATCGGCGCGGCGGACAATCTGGCGCGCGGGCGATCGACATTTCTGGTGGAAATGACGGAAGTCGCGGCGATTTTGAATACGGCGACGCCCTCGAGCCTGGTGCTGCTCGACGAAGTGGGGCGCGGAACGGCGACGTTTGACGGGCTTTCGATCGCCTGGGCGGTGGTGGAGCATCTTTCGAGCGAAACGAAATCGCGCACGCTTTTCGCCACGCATTATCACGAATTGACGGAGCTTGCGGATTTGCTGCCGGGAATCAAGAACGTGCACGTATCGGCGCGCGAAACTTCGACGGGCATCGTGTTTCTGAAACGCGTGGAAACCGGGAGCGCGGACAAGAGTTACGGAATCGAAGTCGCGCGAATGGCGGGGCTGCCGCCAGCGGTGATTGCGCGGGCGCGCGAAATTCTTGAGCGGCACGAGCAGTCCGAGCATCAGCTGAGCGAGAAACTGACTCCCGGGAGTCGTCGGCGAGCGGTGAGCCGCCGCCGGAGCAGCAGGCTCTGTTCACGCCGCTCGACCGGCGGGTGCTGGAGGCGTTGCGCGAAGCCGACCTCGACAATCTGAAACCGATCGATGCGCTGAATCTGCTGGCCGAGTTGAAAAAACAAATTTTATGAAAGCGTCTCGCGGTAAACGCGGAATGCTGGCGCTCGGAATCATGTCCGGAACGTCGGCGGACGGAATTGACGTGGCGCTCGTGCGATGCATGGGCGGAACGCGAATCTTGAAAACTTTGCGGCGCTTCCCTTCCCTGCGCGCAGTCGCAGAAAGCGATTCTGAAGCTGGCCGAAGGGCGCGCTGTCACGACGGGAGAAATCAGCCAGCTCAATTTTTTGCTGGGCGAAGTATTCGCGGAGGCGGCGCTCGCCGCGTGCCGAAAATTTCGAGTGTCGCCTTCGCAGATCGCGGTGATCGGTTCGCACGGGCAAACCGTTTTTCATCAGGGAATGCCGACTGCATGTTCATGGGCGCCGCATCGCCTCGACGCTGCAGATTGGCGATCCATCGGTGATTGCCGGGCGCACCGGGATTACGACGGTCGGAGATTTTCGGCCTGCGGATATGGCCGCGGGAGGACAGGGTGCGCCGCTCGTACCGTTTGTCGATTATCTTGCTTTACCGGCATTCGCGAGTCGGGCGCGTGGCGCTGAATATCGGCGGGCATTGCGAATGTCACCGTGATTCCCGCGGGCGCGCACGCTTGAAGATGTATTTGCGTTCGATACCGGGCCGGGAAACATGGTGATCGACGCGCTGGTGCGGCATTTCACGAGCGGACGAAAGACGTTCGATCGCAATGCGGAAATGGCCGCGCGGGGAACGCTGCTGCCCGGAACTGCTTCAGATCGTTGCTGCGCGACAAATATTTTTCCAAGCGACGCCGCCGAAGACGGCTGGGCGCGAACAATACGGCGAGAAATATGTGCGAGCCAGATGCTGGCGCATCGCGAAGCGCGGCGCGCCAAGCCTGAAGACTTGGTTCGCACCGCAACGATTTTGACGGCGCTTTCGATTGTCGATGCGTTTCACCGGTTCGTCGCGCCGAAAGCGAAAATCTGGCGAGCTGATCGTTTCGGGCGGCGGCGCGCACAATCCGCTGTTGATGGCGCAGCTGGAATCCGGATTGGCGGGAATTCGCGTTCGCGACGTCCGGCGAACTGGGCGTGCCGGGAGACGCCAAGGAAGCATTTGCGTTTGCGGTGCTCGCGTGCGAAACGCTGCACAGGCGACCTGCGAATGTGCCGGGCGCGACGGGAGCGAAGAAGGCGGTCGTGCTGGGCAAGGTGTGCTATGCGGGGTGAAAGAGGATGTAAAGGAAGTGGAGGAAGTCAGGAGTAAAGGAACGGAAGATCCCGCTCGCAGCATCTTGGTGTCGATCGATTTTCCTTTGCTTCCTTTCTTTCCTTTATTTCCTTAACTTCCCTTTTCTTCATCGCTGCTTTCTCTTTCTTCCTGCTCCCGTACCGTTGCCACCGAACCCGGCGTCGTCAATTTTCTGATCGAATCGATGCCCACCAATCTGGATCCGCGGATCGGCACCGACGCGGCTTCGCAGCGACTGGACAGCCTGATTTTCAGCAGCCTGGTCGAACTGGACGCGCAGAGAATTCCGCGCGGCGATCTGGCGGAAAAATGGGAGACGCCCGATCCGCTCACGTACGTTTTTCATTTGCGCCGCGGCGTGAAGTTTCACGACGGGCGAGCGCTTACGTCCGCGGACGTGAAATACACGTTCGATTCGATCCTGGATGGGAGCAGTTACATCGCCGAAGCGCGGTTCGCTCGCCATGATTCAGATCGATCGAGGCTCCGGATGCGGCGACCGTGATTTTTCATTTAAAGGAACCGTACGCGGGATTTCTTGTGGGAAATCGCGCGGCCTGCGATTGGAATTGTTCCGGCAGGTTCCGGGAGCGGATTTTTCCAGCCGACTCATCGGGACCGGGCCATTTCGGTTTCGTCAGCGCGGAGCAGGACGACAACGTGGTGCTCGAACGAACAACGATTATTTTGGCGGACGCGCCCAAAATTTCGCGCGTGCGATTTCGCGTGGTGCCCGAAGCCATCGTGCGCGCGCTGGAATTGCGCAAAGGCAGCGCCGACCTGGAAGTGAATTCGCTGACGCCGGACATGATTCCGGTGCTGCGGCAGCAATCCGCGCTCGAAGTGACCGACAAGCCTGGAACCAATTATCAGTATATCGCGTTCAATCTGGACGATCGCGACGCTCGCCAAGCGCGAAGTGCGCCAGGCGCTGGCGTATGCGACCAATCGCGAGGAAATCATTCGGTATTTGTTCCGCGGGCAGGCGCGCCCGGCCGACGGTCCGCTGCCGCAAGCAGTTGGGCGTACGAGCCCGACATTCGCACGGTATGATTACGATCCGCAACAGGCGGAGCGACTGCTGGATGCGGCCGGGATTTCCACGGCAAGCGGCGATGGGCGGCATGCGCGTAAAGCTCAGCGCTCAAAACTTCGACCGAAGAATCCTCGCGGCTGCTGGCTTCGGTCCTGCAGGAGCAATGGCGCAAGGTGGGCGTCGACCTGGACGTGCGACCGCTGGAGTTTGCGACGCTGTATTCGGACATGGCGCGCGGAAGTTTCGAGATGTTCACGCTGCGGTGGATTGGCGCGAATAACGATCCCGACAGTTTTTTGAATACGTTTTTGATTCAAGAAAATGCCGCCCTGCCGGAGCCAATCGCGGGCACTATCGAAATCCGGAAGTCGATGCACTGCTCGATCAGGCGCGCGTGGAGAGCGATCAGGAAAAACGGCGCGCATTGTTCAGCAAGGTTCAGAAAATTGTTGCGGAGGATTTGCCGTACGTGAGCCTGTGGTTTATGGACAACGTAAGCGTGCACCGGAAAAGAATCAGCGATGTGCAGCTTTCGCCGACCGGGGATTATGATTTTTTGCGGACGATTGAAGCGCGGTAGTTGAGTATTCGCTTTGAATTATTTTGTGCACGCAGAAGACGTTTTTGCACTCAGCTTGCGGGTAGATTTTGTAGCGCCGGCGTCCAGCCTGCGGGTTTAGCGATCCTAGCGCAGCTCAAAATCGCCGGCGAGACGCCGGCGCTACACGGACCAACCCCGACAGGCTGAAGCCTATCCCACAAAAACCTGCCATTTTTCAGGGGAATCTTTAAACTTCGCTTTCGTCTTCCAGGCAGGCGCGAATTTCCTGCTCGCTGATCACGCCTTCGCGCATCACTTCCCAGTCATTTTCCTCGAGCTTGACGATGGTCGATGCCAGACTTCCCGGAGTTTCTCCGGCGTCGATGATCAGCGGCAGGCGATCGCCCATCTGCTCCAGCAAGATCGATCGCGGTGGCACAGGCCGGCTGGCCGGAAATATTTCCGCTGGTGCCGGTGATCGGGTCCCTGCAGCAGATCAATCAGTCCGTTCACGATCGTGGAATTTCGGCCAGCGAAGCGCCACATTACCCGTGTTGCGCCGTCACTTTCAGCGGAACAGCCGTGGAAGCTTCGACGAGCAGGGTCAACGGGCCGGGCCAGAATTTGGCGGCGAGTTTGTGAAACGTATACGGAACATCGCGCGAAAGCGAAATGGCCTGCGAGTTGTGTTCACCAGAATCGGAAGTGCGCGGGTTTCCGGGCGTCCCTTGACGCGATAAATCTGATCGACAGCCGCCAGATTGAACGGATCGGCCGCAATTCCGTAATAAGTGTCCGTGGGAATGGCGACGAATTCGCCACGGCGAATGAAATTCTGCTGCATACCGGAGAGCTTCGGGATCGGGATTTTCAGGTGAAATTTTCAGCAACTCAGCGGACAAAGTGGCGATCCTCGTATGAAGAACTAAAAAATGGCATTCGACTGGAAACAAAATGTAGTCGAGTGAAACTACCATAGACGTCTAATGCGTTCAAGACGCTAAACTTTCGACTTGAATTTGTTGACTGAAGAATAGCGTCTAATTTTGCGCCAGAAAGTGCCCTCGCCGTCCCGAAGGGCGCGGGACGGAGAGGCCTCTACGAAACCGGCTTGCCGTTGCTTTACCGTTGGGGGAGCGTTTGTTACGCTGCTCGTTATGGTTCAGCCGGCCAACAAAGCAAAACTAAATATCTTCAATAGAAATATTTCCGTAATTACCAGCCGCGAAAATCAATGGCTCAAGCGGTTTCGCGCTGCCCTATCCGGCGAGCGCGACGACGACGGAATTGTCGGGGTTGAGGGAGTGCGCCTGGTCGAGGCGGCGCTGGGCTCGGGCCTGCCAGTGGAGGCGCTGCTGATCAGCGATTCGGGAGCGCGACATCTTTCACACGTCTCACCGGTTCTTGCGCGAGATGTTCCGCTGTTGCAAACGTCAGACAAATTATTTGCGGGTGTTGCGGATACACGCGCGCCGCAAGGGATCGCTGCGCTCGTCAAACCTCAGATCGCAACCATGGAAAATCTTTTGACTGGCGCAAAATTGCTCGTGGTCCTGGTGGGCGTGCAAGACCCGGGAAATGTGGGAACGATTGTGCGCGCGGCGGAAGCATTTGGAGCAACCGGGGCGGTGACTTGCCCAGCGGGCGAAATTGGAACAGCCGATCCATTTGCGCCGAAGGCGATGCGTGCCTCCGCGGGATCGTCACTTCGATTGCCTATCCTCCCCGCCGTTTCTTCCGCGGCTTTACTCTCGCAATTGGGCGCTTCAAAAATAAAGATTTGTGCCGCGGTTGCTGCGGATTCTTCAAGCGCTACTTCCCCGCTATTGCGGCCCTGGGACATTGACTGGAAAAATCCAGCCGCGATTTTAATTGGCAATGAAGGATCGGGACTGCCTGCCGAATTCGTGCGTGCGGCGGATGCGCGCGTATTTATCCCGCAAGCCGCGGCCAGGGCAGCTGTGGGAATTGAGTCACTGAACGCAGCGATGGCAGCCACTATTTTGCTATACGAAGCGATGCGCCAGAAAAATACTTCGCGAGAGCCGCGCCGGTGAGCCTGTTCGCAAAACTCGAACCCGAAGAAAATGAGAGCGGCAGCGGCCAACCTCTCGCGGAGCGCATGCGTCCGCGCACGCTCGACGAATTTACGGGGCAAGAGGCTCTGCTCGGTCCGGGAAAACCGCTGCGGATTCAGATCGAGCGCGACGATATTGGCTCAATGATTCTCTGGGGTCCGCCGGGATGCGGCAAAACGACGCTGGCTCGGCTGATTGCGCGGATGACGCATTCGGAGTTCGCGGCCTTCAGCGCAGTGCTGACCGGGATCAAGGAAATAAAAGAAGTGATGGCCGCTGCCGAGCATACGCGGCGCGCAGGTCGACGAACCATCGTGTTTATCGACGAAGTGCATCGCTTCAACAAGGCGCAGCAGGATGCGTTTCTTCCGCATGTGGAAGCGGGAAATATAATTTTGATCGGCGCGACAACGGAAAATCCGTCCTTTGAAGTGATCGCTCCGCTGCTTTCCAGAACGCGCGTTTACGTTTTGCAGGCGCTGACCACCGAGCAGATCGAAGGGCTGTTGCGGCGCGCGCTTGGCGATCCGGTGCGCGGTCTTGGCAAAGAAAAAATCGTGATCAGCGACGAAGCGATCCAGCACATCGCCATATTTTCGGGCGGCGACGGCCGCGCAGCATACAACACGCTGGAGGCCGGCGTGCGCGCCGCGCAGCCGGATGCGTCAGGCACACGCACGATCACCCAGGAATTGCTGGCGGAACTTTTGCAGCGAAAGTTTCTGCTGTATGACAAATCAGGCGAGGAACATTACAACCTAATTTCCGCGCTGCACAAATCCGTGCGCAATTCCGATCCCGACGCGGCGCTTTACTGGCTGGTGCGAATGCTCGAATCGGGCGAGGACCCGCTCTACGTCGCGCGTCGGCTCGTGCGCATGGCGAGCGAAGACATTGGCCTCGCCGAGCCGGGCGCTCTGGCCGTGACTATTGCCGCGATGCAGGCCGCTGAATTTGTCGGGCCGCCGGAAGGAAATCTCGCGCTGGCGCAGGCTGCGGTTTATCTTTCACTCGCGCCAAAATCCAATGCGATTTATACAGGTTACGGTTCCGTGACCACAGATCTAGAAAATACGCGGACAGAACCTGTGCCGCTCCATCTGCGGAACGCTCCCACCGGGCTGATGAAAAATATCGGCTACGGCAAGGGATATCAGTACGCGCACGACGTGCAAGATAAAGTGGCCGACATGACGTGCTTGCCGGAATCGCTGGCGGGAAAAACTTACTACCGTCCGACGGACCAGGGATTTGAAGCGCGCCTGCGCCAGCGCATGGAAGAAATTCGACGGATTAAGGATCAGCGGAAGGCTAAGTGAAAATGGTTTGGGTTTAAGTAGGACAGGCTTCAGCCTGTCTGCTATTGAATTTTTCGGGATGGGCGCAACTTAAGAATCAATTAAACGAAGTCAAAAGAAAACAGGCTGAAGCCTGTTCTACTGTTGCTTCCGCATGTAAATATCTTTAGCGATGCAGCGGTCCATGACCACGAAGATGCCGGCACGACGGGCTCGTTCGGCGGCCGCTGCGTCCTCCACTCCCTCTTGCATCCAGATGGCGCGCGCGCCGATGCGAATCGCCGAATCCACAATATCCGAGACGTGCTCTGATCGCCGAAAAATATCCACAATATCGATTTTTTCAGGAACGTCTTCCAGTCGCGCGTAGGCTTTTTCGCCGAGCACCCTGGTTTCGTTTGGATTTACAGGGATGACGCGGTAGCCTGAAGATTGCAATGTTTCCGAAACACCGAAACTTGAACGATACGGATTGGAGGAGAGTCCGACGACGGCGATGTTTTTGGCTGAAGAAAGGATTTCGCTGATGGATTCGCCTTCTGATTTAATCATGGAAACCGTTTGTTGTGATTTGTGATTCATGAATCGTGTCTTTTGATTTAAAATTTCAAATTTGAAAAACAGCTGGCTGCTCGGGATTCAAAATGCACTTCATATTAATTAAGCCTTCAGGAATGCCAATTCCAATTTAACGATGCCTGTTTGTCGGCTGCTTGCTATGGGTGACGGGCCGCTTGCTCATGGCTCGCTTGTCACCCGCAACAGGACGCATTCCAACTGGCTTTTTTTCTCCAGTTTTCTTTTGCGCTAGTATTTCGGCACGGGGGCGCCACTCACGGCGCGGCTTGAATCCCTTTGGCACGGGTTTGTGTTCGGTGAGCGCGCGGTCAATCGCGCGGCCCAGCTTGGCCACTTCCTCAGCGCTCAGTTGACGATAGTGCCCCTCCTGCACGGTGTCGGCATCGAGCGTGGCCAGCTTCATGCGCCTTATTTTTTCGACAGGATGCCCAATCGCCAGCAAATTTCGTCGCAGAATTTCGCGGCGGCCGCCGTTCATTTGCGCTTCGTACCAGGGATTTGGCGGATTTTTTCCGGCGGCATGCGTTCCGCGCAAAGGAAATATTTTGCCGTCCACCATGTGCGACAGGCTCTTTAGTTGCACGTCGTTGACACGCCCCTTCACCTTGATCCAGAAAGCTTGTGGCAGAGAGGGCGATGCTTTTAGCATTTTGCTCGCAAAATCGCCGTCGTTTGTCAGGAAGATGGCGCCGCTTGCGGCATAATCCAGACGCCCGACAGGAAATACTCGCTCGGAAACGCCAACCAAAAAATTGCGCAGCGTGCGGCGCCCCTCGGGATCGGCCAGAGTGGAAACCACGTCCGGCGGCTTGTTCATCAGCAGATAAACGTGTGCATCTGAAAGTCGCGCGACCTTGCCCGCCGCCTCTACTCGATCTCGCATCGGATCGGCTTTCGCGCCGAGTTCGGTGACCACGACTCCGTTCACGCGCACCTGTCCGCTGCGAATTAAATCCTCCGCGTGGCGCCGCGAAGCGATTCCCGCGCGGGCAATAATTTTCTGTAAACGTTCTTGCATGATTTTTTAGGAAGCGCTTTCTGCCTTGGCTTCTTCGGAGTGCTCCGCATCGGCTGTGGCGGCTTCCGGTGTTTCCTGCTGCGGTTGCGGGATCGTCTTGGACACGGCGTCCACTTCGTCTGTTTTGTGTTCCACGATCGTTTCTATGGATTCCGGAGAATCACTAACTGAGTCGGTTTCCGTTGTCGCTACGTGCTCACTAGTTTCT
The DNA here is from genome assembly GCA_963786215.1 of uncultured Acidobacteriota bacterium. GTDB lineage: Bacteria > Acidobacteriota > Terriglobia > Acidiferrales > UBA7541 > Palsa-360. Next base: position 521,705 of record CAWAYK010000012.1, on the reverse strand, counting down.
GGGGTTGCAATCGAATCCGGCGCTTCGACGGCAGCAGCAGGAGCCTGGTTTACATCTGTGATTTCGCTCCTAGATGAAGTCTCGGTCGCTTCGGGCGACTCAGTTGTTACATCCTGTTCGCTGCTGGGCGCTTCCCCTTCCAACTGTTCCGGCTCGATTGGCGCGATGCCTTCATCCGACCCGAGCGCCGCGCGTGCAAGTTGCTCAAATTCTTTCAGGCTGGGTAATTCCTCGAGATCGGATAGACCGAAGCGCATCAGGAATTCTTTTGACGTGCGGTACATGATGGGGCGGCCCATCACGGCTTTGCGTCCCGCGGTCACGATCAATCGTTTTTCGAGAAGTGTTTTCACCACCCCCGAAACATTTACGCCGCGAATTTCTTGAATTTCCGGTCCTGTTGCTGGCCCGCGGTAGGCAATCACCGCGAGGGTTTCGAGCGCGGGCATGGTGAGGCGCAGCGGCGGGCGCAGGCTCTTGATGAAGCGCCGAACGGCTTCATGGTGCTGCGGCTTGGTGTAATACTTGTAGCCGCCGGCAACCGCGCGAATTTCGATGCCGCGATCCTCGGCCACGTAACCGGCAATCATTTCATCGAGCGCCGCGCTGATCGTGGCTTTTTCCTCGCCAATTGCCTTCGCGATTTGATCGAGCGTAGCGGGTTCGTCCGCCGCGTAAATAATCGCCTCGAGCGCGCCCTTTAATTCCGTGGGATTCATCGTCATTGATATTGTTCGTCAATTCCCCTGAGCGGTTCCACCGCGGCATCGGTTGAAATCGATTCTCCGCCTGCGAAAACCACGTCGAACATTTTATGCTTTCGCAGCCAAATCTTTGAGAACATTTCCTGCTGCACCAAAACGATGGCCTGCAGGCGCGTGAGTTCGAGCACAGCGAGCAACGAAACGATCATCGCGTGGCGCGAAGGGCAGGACTCGAAAAACGCAATGAGATCGATGCCTTCTTCCACTGTAACCAGTTGCTGGCGCAGCAAGTCCATCATCTGTGCGATGGTGAATTGCTGGTGGTGCAGTTCGATCTTCACCACTTCCTTGCGCCGCTCGAGCACTTGCTGAAAAACTTTTACCAGGTCCACGAGCGAAACGATCAGCTCGCCTTCGGACTCTTCGCCCTCGTACAACGTGAGGTCCGGCTTGGACCAAACGTGCTCCTCAATCTGCTGACGCTGATGGAGAAGCTGCGCGGCGCTCTTGAATTTTTCGTGCTCGACCAGGCGATGCACGAGATCCGCGCGCGGGTCTTCCAATTCTTCCGGCCTGGCCAGCGGATCGGCGGGCAACAGCATTTTGGATTTGATGTAGATGAGCGTCGCGGCCATATAAATAAAATCCGCCGATATGTCCATGTCCAACTGCTCGAGCTTGTGGAGATATTCCAGATACTGGCCCGTGATTTTGGAAATGGGAATATTGTGGATGTCGATTTCCTGCTTCTTGATCAAATCAAGCAGCAGATCGAGCGGGCCGTCGTATGCATCGAGATGTATTTTATAGGGTGACGCCATATTGCTACCTCGCTTGCTGTTTCGGAAAAAGTAGCACAGCCACTCTTGGCTGTGCGGGTTTCTCGATGCTGCTTGCATCGATCGACCGATTAGCACTCGAAAAACCCGCACAGGCAGGAGTGCCTGTGCTACTTAAACATCCCCAGTCGTTCTCTGCGCGGCAATTTCCACGCGCTTTTCTTTCCAATTAAATACAGCTTCGCGCACGCGTGACATTGTTTTCTGCGCGACTTCTCGGGCCTTCCCGGAACCCTCATCGAGAATCCGCAATACTTTATCCGGATGCGCGGCGTACTCTTCGCGCCTCGCTCGGACCGGCTCAATCCACTTGATCAGATGGTCGGCCATCGACATTTTACACTCAATGCAGCCAATTCCCGCAGTGCGGCAACCCTCCGCCGACCACGCAAGAGTCTCCGGCGGCGAAAATAATTTGTGCCAGTCGTACACGGGGCAGACATCGGGATTGCCGGGATCGGTGCGGCGTTTCCGCGCAGGGTCCGTGATCATCGCGCGGGATTTGGTACGAATCGATTCGTCGGACTCGCTGAGCGAAATGAAATTGCCGTAGCTCTTGGACATTTTCCGGCCATCGGTGCCGGGAATGCGCGGAGTTTTGGTGAGCAGCGAGCCGGGTTCGCGAAGAATCGTCGAGCGGTTGAAAAAATGTCCGTACTCTTTTACTGAATCGAGGAAGTTTTCGACGCCCTGCTCCAGCGCATCCCTTCGCAGAATGTCCGAGACAATCCTCTTTTGTTCGTCCGTAAATGGCTTCCCGTTCGAGGGCAAAACTTTTGCATCATGCAGATGCTTGGCAAGAAAGCGCAAATTTGCGGGTGCAAACAAATCCGGCTTGATTCTGAATCCGTAAAAAAAGTCGAACCTGCGCACAATTTCCCGGCTCAATTCGATGTGCGCCACTTGGTCTTCGCCTACCGGGACAAGGTCTGCGTCATAAATAACAATGTCCGCGGATTGCAGCACGGGATAGCCGAGGAAGCCGTATGTATGTAAATCCTTGTCCTTCACGTTATCGAGCGCTTCTTTGTAAGTGGGAACGCGCTCGAGCCAGCCTAGCGGCGTAACCATCGAAAGCAGCAACTGCAGTTCCGCGTGTTCCGGGACGGACGACTGGAGGAACATGGTGCATTTCGCCGGATTGAGGCCTGAGGCGAGCCAATCGGTTGCGATTTCGATGGAATTTTGCGCGACTTGCGATGTGTCGGCGTAGTCAGAGGTTAGAGCGTGCCAATCGGCGACGAAGAAAAAACATTCGTATTGCGGATCGTTTTGGAGCTTCACCCAATTTTCCAGGGCGCCGAAAAAATGGCCGATGTGGAGGCGCCCGGTGGGGCGCATGCCGCTTAAGACTCGTTTCTTGTGTTCCACGCTGAAGGATTCTCCTGAATAGCTCTCGCTCAGTAGCGCCCGCCTTCAGGCGGGCATTGTGGCCTCACACGGATGCCCGCCTGAAGGCGGGCGCTACAACAACCGCCCTACCACCTTGCGCCTCATCCGCGAAAAGTAGATCCATCGTTTAACAAATCACGCGCGATGATCATGCGCTGAATTTCGCTCGTGCCTTCGTAAATGGTGATGACTCTCGCGTCGCGGTACATGCGCTCGACGTCGGATTCGCGCGAATAGCCAAGGCTGCCGTGAATCTGCACCGCTTTGTACACGACGCGGTTCACCATTTCGCCTGCGTACAATTTTGCGCGCGAGGCGTAGGGGCCGAGTCGCGCTGCGCCTGTATCGCGCATCCATGCGGCGTGGTAAACCAACGCCCGCGCGGCTTCGATCTCCGTTTGCATGTCGGCGAGCATCCATTGTACAGCCTGGAAGTCGCCAATCGTCTTGCCGAATGCGCGGCGCTCCTTCGCATAAGCAACCGATGCTTCAAACGCCCCCTGCGCAATGCCAACGGCTTGCGCCGCGATGCCGACGCGGCCTCCGTCTAAAAGTTCCAACGCGATCTTCAGCCCATGGCCTTCTTCGCCGAGGCGATTTTCTTCAGGGACATCGCAATCGGTGAACGTGATTTCCGCTGAGCGCGAAGTGCGCAGCCCCATCTTATCCTCGTAACGTGCCACTCGAAAACCGGGAAGTGACGGTTCGACCAAAAATGCACTCACGCCTTTGGTGCCGGCAGTTGGGTTTGTTTTTGCAAATACAACGTAGAGGCCCGCCTCTCCGCCGTTAGTGACCCATGATTTTGTGCCGTTCAGGCGATATTTATTGTCGTGGCGTGTCGCCGTCACGGCGATAGCCGCGGCGTCCGAGCCGGCTTGCGGTTCTGTGAGGCAAAAAGCACCAAGGATTTCTCCGTGCGCGAGGCTCGACAAATATTTTTGTTTCTGCGCCTCGGTGCCATATTTGTAGACGGGCAAAACGGCGAGTGAATTCGTGACGCTCAGGGCCACGGCCATCGCGGCATCCACGCGCGCGACCTCTTCGAGCATCAACACGTAAGAGATCGTGTCCGCGCCGAGGCCGCCCCAGGATTCAGGGATCAACATACAGCAGCAGCCGAGTTCTCCGAGCTTGCGCAATTCGTCGCCGGCAAATTTTTCTTCGCGGTCGCGCGCGCGGATCGTGGGGCGCACTTCAGCTTCCATGAATTGACGGATTGTGTCTCGAATCAGGCGTTGGTCGTCGTTGAGGGAAAAGTCCATCGTGTCGCGGGCAGGAGGATGCTAGCACATCGGGGCAAAAAGCATAAGGCGAAGGCTTTAACACAGAGAGCACAGAGAAAAACAAGAGAAACCCGGAGAATGGAATAAATATTTTTGAAATGCGAGTTCTCGCTCCGTTGAGAGAAAGATCTCTAAATGTTCTCTTCTTCTCTTGTTTTTCCTCCTCTTTTCTCCGTGTCCTCTGTGTTAAATCTTTTGGCTTGCTTTAAGTCCACCTACATCTTCAGCAATTCACGCAGGTGCCTGGTCTGCGCGCGGCTAACCGGAACTTCAGACGCCCGCTTGTCGTCCATTTTCAGCATGTAGCTGGATTTAAACCACGGCACAACTTCCTTAATATGGTTGATATTGACGAGGTAGGAGCGATGCGCGCGCCAGAAGACGTCGGACTCGAGCGTGGATTGCAACTCCTCGATGGTCCGGTAATTGGAAGTGCCTTCCACTTCTTTGGTCACGACGGTAATCGATCCGTCTTCGATGGAAGCAAAAATCACATCCTCGGCATCGACCAGAAACAGGCGCTGCTGCGTTTTTACGAGCAATTTTACGGGCGGCGCTTTCGCCGATCCGATCTGGCTGACTAACGTTTCCAACCGCTCGCTGGGCGAAGCCTCCGCCTCAAGCGCTTTTTTGGCGCGCTGAATCGCGCGGGCCAGTCGGTTTTTCTCAATCGGTTTTAAGACGTAGTCGATGGCGTTCACTTCAAACGCCTGCACCGCATAGTTGTCGAACGCTGTCGCAAAAACGATTTGCGGAAGCTTTCCTTTGCGGTCCATTAATTTTTTAATTACGCCGAAGCCGTTGAGTCCCGGCATCTGCACGTCGAGAAAAACCAGGTCGGGAGAAAACTCTTTGATCAGCGCAAGTGCTTCAACTCCATTTTTCCCCTGGCCCACAAGATGAACCTCGGGGAAACTTTTAAGAAGGAATGCCAATTCGTCGCGCGCGGGTTTTTCGTCGTCAACGATCAGTGTGTTGATTGCCATATTCGATTGTTGGCTTAATGAAGTAAGTATATGCAACCGGGGTAGAGCATTCAACTTATGTAATTTTGGATTGCGGTTCGGGGCAGCAAAAGAAATCAAAGTCGCCCGTCCAAAATGCGGACGGCCTCTACGAAAGGCAATGTATCGGATCACGAATGGTTTCGTAGAGGCCGTTCCGTCCCACGTTTTTGGGACGGAACGGGCGACGGCGGGAACGTGCTAATAGAAACCAAACTTCCCTGCTAAAATCTGAATCGCTGCAATGTGCAACGCGTAAAGCGCGCTGCGGAATGCGCAGAAAATGTTACATCCGGAGGCCGAATTGGCAAAGATGCGAGCGAAACTTCTCAAGAGCGAAGTTCTTTATGAAGGAAAAGTATTTCGGCTGCAGCGCGACACCGTGATCGAACCGGGCGGCCCGCAAGTGGATCGAGACATCATCGTGCACCCTGGGTCAGTCGTGGTGATGCCTGTTTTTGATGACGGCCGCGTTCTGCTCATCCGTCAGTACCGGCATTCCGTCGGCGAATTTTTATGGGAATTGGTGGCTGGACGCAAAGAGCCGAAAGAAACACCGGCAGCGGCCGCGCGGCGCGAACTGATCGAAGAAACCGGATACCGGGCAAAGCGTTGGCGCAAACTGATGCGCGTCGTCCCCACCCCGGGATTTGTGAACGAATGGATGTGGATCTTTGCCGCGGAAGGATTGACCGAAGGCGCGGCCCAACCGGAAGAGGATGAAAAAATCACGCCGAGAATTTTTACATTAAAAGAAGCGATGAAAATGATTGAGCGCGGAACGCTGCGCGACGCGAAATCCATTTGTGGAATCCTTTACTACAATCAATTCATCAAAAAGAATGGCTGACGCGCGTAAATTTAGTTTTTGATAGCGGGCGTTTCACGAATTTCTGTTCCATGAAAATTTTTATCGAACTTTTTAATTTTTCTTCCGCTAAAATTATTTTTGAAATTTCGCGTTCTTCGCTTGTAACCTGAGCGCGTGTAGCATAGGATTTGCGACAAGTAAGTGTGTGTTTCTCCGTGTGAAAAATTCGGAGAGGAAGGCGGACATGAGCGTAAAGGAATTTATCAAGCACAACTACCGGCATTTCAACGCAGCAGTTGTCGTGGATGCTTCGGAAGCGTACAACGCGCATTTGGCGCGTGGCGGAAAAATGTTTGTGACCATGGCCGGAGCCATGAGCACGGCGGAACTGGGACTTTCACTCGCGGAAATGATTCGCCAGGACAAGGTGCACGGCATTTGCACGACCGGCGCGAATCTGGAAGAAGATATTTTTAACCTTGTGGCGCACGATCATTACAAGCGCGTGCCGAATTATCGCAACTTGAGCGATGAGGAAGAAGTTGCGCTGCGCGATCGTGGCATGAACCGCGTCACCGATACCTGCATCCCCGAAGAAGAGGCGATGCGCAGGATCGAGCGGCAGGTTTTAAAGCTGTGGCAAAAAGCCGACAAGGAGAAGCAGCGCTACTTCCCCTTCGAGTACATGTATCAATTGATTCGCGGCGGCCTGATTAAAGAGTCTTATCAGATCGACCCGAAAGATTCCTGGGTCATCGCGGCGTGCGAAAAGAATCTGCCGATATTCACGCCCGGATGGGAAGACTCCACGCTGGGAAATATTTTTGTCGCCAACGTGGTGCGCGGCGACGTTTCCTCTTTCCAAGTGGTCAAGTCCGGCGTCGAGCAGATGGCTTGCCTGATCGAATGGTACCGGCAAAATACGGTGAATGAATCGATTGGCTTTTTTCAGATTGGCGGCGGCATCGCAGGAGATTTCCCGATCTGCGTCGTACCGCTGATCACACAGGATTTGCGCGAGAAATGCCGCCTCTGGGGATACTTCTGCCAGATTTCAGACAGCACGACATCCTATGGTTCATACAGCGGCGCCGTGCCCAACGAAAAAATCACCTGGGGAAAACTGGAAGCGGCCACTCCGCGATTCGTGATCGAGTCTGACGCGTCGATCGTGGCGCCTTTGATGTTCGCCTATATTCTAGGCCACTAAAGCGCGAGAAATCGCGCGGTCTGTAGCGCCCGCCTTCAGGCAGGCATGGTTTTGTAGCGTCGGCGTCTCGCCGGCAGATTTTCGTTCTGGAATCGCGGACATCTAAACCTGCCGGCGAGACGCCGGCGCTACGAAACCCAGGATGCCCACCTGAAGGTGGGCGCTACATCCGGATTTAAATTCTTCAATTGACGCAGCATACGGTACACGCAGATGGAAAATCGCGAAGTCGCCCGCATTCTTCTGGAAACAGCGCAACTCCTGGAAATCGACGGAGCGATGATCGGCCGCTACCGCAGCTATGAGCGCGTCGCGGAACTTCTCGGCGGGTTACACGAATCCATTCAAGATCTGGCGAGGGACCGCGCAAAGCTCAAGGAATTGCCCGGCGTTGGCGATGGAATGGCCGATCATATCGAAGAAATTCTGAAGACCGGCGATTATTCCCTGCGCGCCAAACTGCTAAAGAAATATCCTCCAACGATTCTTAACCTCCTCGAATTGCAATCGCTCGGCCCCAAAAAAGTCGCATTCCTGTGGAAAACGTTTAAGGCAGGAACTGTTGACGAAGTGGAAAAGCTAGCGCGCGAAGGCAAATTGCGCGATTTGCCAGGCTTTGGCGAAAAAACCGAAGAAAATATTTTGAAAGCAATCGCCGTTTACAAAAAATCCGCGGGGCGCTTCCGCATCGACGAAGCGGACCAGACAGCCGCCGTGTTGGTCACGCACATCCGCGCCTTCGGCAAACCAATTGAGGAAGTCACACCCGCGGGTTCCCTGCGCAGAGGCAAGGAAACGGTGGGGGATCTTGATCTGCTCGTAACGCTCGCAGCCGGGAAAAATTCAAAGGAAGTCGTGGAAGCGATTTCGCAGCACATACTGGCATTTCCGGGAATCGATCAGACCCTGGCACACGGTGAAAATAAAGTCAGCTTCCTGCTGAAAAATGGTCTGCAGGTCGATGTGCGCATCCTCGATAAGGAAAGCTTTGGCGCCGCCCTGCTCTATTTCACGGGATCGAAAGAGCACAACGTCGTGTTGCGCGGGCGCGCCAATAAAATGGGATTGACCTTGAATGAATACGCTCTCGCTACGCTCGAAGGCGAACGTCCCGTGGCGCGAGCGACGGAAAAGGAAATCTACGCCAAGCTGAAGCTCGATTACATTCCGCCGGAACTGCGCGAAAACACTGGCGAGATCGATGCCGCCGCCGAACACCGACTTCCCCACCTGATTGAACTTCGCGACATTCTCGGCGACATGCAGATGCACACGACGGCGAGCGACGGCAAAAACTCCATCGAAGAGATGGCGCTGGCCGCGAAAGATCTTGGCTATAAATATATTTCGCTGACCGATCACAGCAAGGCGGTTACTGTCGCCAACGGGCTGGATGAAAAGCGCACACTCGAGCAAATTAAAAAAATCCAGGCGGCTAACGCGAAAGAACTGGGAATCCGGGTCCTCGCCAGCAGCGAAGTCGACGTTTTGAAAAATGGCAAACTGGATATGGACGATGAAGTTTTGGCGCAATTGGATGTTGTGCTCGTTTCGATTCATTCCTATATGACGATGGAACGCGCGGAGATGACCGACAGAATTTTGGCGGCCATCGAAAATCCCTACACGCAAATTATTGGGCACCCTACGGGGCGTCTGGTTCTTCGGCGCGACGCCTATGCGTACGATATGGAGCGCATCCTCGATGCGGCGAAAAAAAATGGCGTAGTGATGGAGTGCAACGCTGCTCCCGAGCGTCTCGACTTGAAAGATATTCATCTGCGAATGGCAAAGGAGCGCGGCGTCAAGATCGTCATTTCCACCGACGCGCACTCCACGCGCGGATTGCTGGCAATGCGCTATGGCGTGCAGATGGCCCGCCGCGGCTGGATTGAAAAGAAAGATGTGATCAACGCGCTCGGCCTCGAAGAAATGCTTTCAGGACTAAGAGCCAAGCCCGGCTCCGCGCCGCAAAAAACGATTCAAAAGACGGCAGCCGTGAAGCGTTCGCCGGCAAAGGCGCGCAAAGCGAAATAGAACTTATATGTTTCCGCGTTGCAAATCTTCGCGTATTCGCGCATGATACTTGGTTTGCGATAAAGAAATAGCGCCTATCGTGCGTTGATAAAGAAACGCCACGCGATGCTTCAGGTCCGTACATATTGAAAACGACAGGAGAAATCAGAATGCGCAAGTCCGCAGGCATTGCCTTGCCGAAGGGAAAACTGGGAGTCCTCACCGTCGGCATGGGAGCTGTCGCCACCACGTTCATGGCCGGAGTGGATTTGATCCGGCGAAAAAAATCAGAGCCTATTGGTTCCCTCACGCAGATGGGAACGATCCGTCTCGGTAAGCGGACCGAAGGGCGCGCCCCGGCGATCAAGGATTTTGTGCCGATTGCAGACATTAATGACATTGTTTTCGGCGGATGGGATATTTTCCCGGACAGTGCCTATGAAGCCGCGAAGAATGCGGCCGTTCTCAGCAATGAGCATCTGGCCGAATGCAAAAAGTTTTTGAGCAAGATCAAGCCGATGAAGGCCGCGTTCGACCAGAACTATGTGAAGAAATTGACCGGCACGCACGTAAAGAAGGGCCGCAACAAATATGACCTGGCTCTGCAAATCAAAGCCGACATTCAGAATTTTCAAAAGAAGAATAAAGTCTCTCGCACGGTGGTGATCTGGTGCGGCTCCACGGAAATTTTTCTGAAGTCGCATGCTGTGTATGAAACTCCGGAAAAATTCGAAGCCGCAATGAAGGAAAATCATCCGGCCATCGCGCCTTCCATGCTCTATGCGTGGGCCGCAATCACGAGCGGCGTGCCGTTTGCCAATGGCGCCCCGAACCTGACGGTCGATATCCCGGCCATCGTCACGCTCGCGAAACAACATGGCGTGCCCATTTGCGGGAAAGATTTCAAAACCGGCCAGACTTTGATGAAGACGATTCTCGCGCCGGGTTTCAAGGCGCGCCTCCTCGGAATGAATGGCTGGTTCTCCACCAACATCCTGGGAAATCGCGACGGCGAAGTTCTGGACGATCCCGAATCGTTCAAGACTAAGGAAGAATCGAAACTTGGCGTCCTTGAATATATTCTTCAGCCGAAACTGTACCCGACCTTGTATGGACAGATTCACCATAAAGTTCGCATCAACTACTATCCGCCTCGCGGCGATAACAAAGAAGGCTGGGACAACATCGACATTTTTGGCTGGCTCGGCTATCAGATGCAGATCAAGGTCGACTTCCTATGCCGCGATTCGATCCTCGCAGCGCCGATCGTTCTTGACCTGGTTTTGTTCCTCGACCTCGCCAAGCGCGCCGGAATGCGCGGCATCCAGGAATGGCTCAGCTTCTATTTCAAGTCGCCCATGTGCGCCCCGGAACTCTATCCGGAACACGACTTGTTCATTCAATCCATGAAGCTGAAAAACACCCTGCGCTGGATGATGGGCGAAGATTTAATTACGCACCTCGGCCAGGAATATTACGACTGACGATATTCCAACCCGGAATCAATTGTTTCAAATTGGTTCCGGGCTGGAATGAACAATTTACATTGATTTTGCTCGATATGTCCTACGACCATTGGGTGTGATATTCTCTCTCATTCGCGCGTGTGCAGTGACATTCCACAGAGGAAAATAGACATGAAGCCATCGTATAACGGCAGGGCCACACCGTCTGATGGTCAGGCGATTCAGTATGTTGACGGCAAGTTTGTCATCCCCGACAATCCCATCATTCCCTACATTGAAGGCGACGGAACGGGACGCGATATCTGGAAGGCATCGCAGCGCGTGTTCGACGCGGCCGTTCAGATCGTCTATGGCGGCAAACGGAAAATTTCTTGGTTTGAAGTTTTTGCCGGCGAAAAAGCGTTCAACGAATTCAAAAAATGGCTGCCGGACGAAACGGTTGAAGCGGTACGCGATTTCCGGATTTCGATTAAGGGCCCGCTGACGACTCCCGTGGGCGGCGGCATTCGTTCGCTGAACGTCGCGCTGCGGCAAATCCTCGATTTATATGCCTGTGTGCGCCCGGTGCGTTATTTCCAGGGAGTTGCCTCTCCCGTGAAACACCCTGAGCGTATGGACGTGGTGATTTACCGCGAAAATACGGAAGACGTTTACATCGGTATCGAGTGGAAATCCGGGACGCCCGAAGTAAAAAAGCTCATTGAATTCCTGAACAAGGACATGCTCGGCGGCGGACCAAAACAAATTCGCACGGATTCCTCCATCGCCATCAAGCCCATCTCCCCGTTCGGCACCAAGCGCCTGATGCGCCGCGCGATCGAATTCGCGCTCGAAAATAAAAAACGCGTCGTCACCATGATGCACAAGGGCAACATTCAGAAATTCACCGAAGGCTCCTTCCGCGACTGGGGCTACGAGCTGGCCGTCGAAGAATTCCGCGTGCAGACCGTCACCGAACGCGAGACGTGGATCCTCGGCAATAAGGACAAAGATCCTAACCTCACCGTCGAACAGAATGCCGCTCTCATCGAACCCGGAATGGAGCAAGGCACCGAAGCGTTCCGCAAATCCGTGTGCGATGAAGTGAAATCGGTGCTCGACAAAATTTACGCCACGCACGGCCAGGGAAAGTGGAAACAAAAGCTCCTGATCAACGATCGCATCGCCGATTCCATCTTCCAACAGGTCATCACGCGCGCCGATGAATATCAAGTGATAGCCGCTCCCAACCTGAATGGCGATTACATTTCCGATGCCTGCGCCGCGCAGGTCGGCGGACTCGGCATGGCCCCGGGCGCCAATATCGGCGACGGCTACGGCTGCTTCGAAGCCACACACGGTACCGCGCCAAAGTACGCAGACAAGAATGTCATCAACCCCAGTTCCGTCATGCTCTCCGGCGTGATGATGTTTGATTTCATGGGCTGGAAAGAAGTTGGCAAGCTGATCGAGTCAGGCATCGAGCGCACCATCGGACAGAAGCGCGTCACGTATGACCTCGAACGAATGATGGAAGGCGCGACCAAGCTTGGCACCGCGGAATTTGCGAGCGCCATCATCGAGAACATGCAATCCATGGCGGTTACAAAGTAAAGAATTCGAAAAGCGAGCAACGTTGCACGCGTGACGTCCCCCGCTTATCACTTCCATTCATCAATCTAAAAACTATAGGAGAAGGCACTCATGCGGAAGAAAGTTACAGTTGTTGGCGGCGGATTTGTGGGATCGACAACGGCGCAGCGCATCGTGGACTTGGAGCTGGCCGATGTCGTACTGACCGATATTCTGGACGGGCCTCCTGCAGGCAAAGCGCTGGACATGGTGGAGTCAACGCCGATCACCGGCTCCGACGCGCGCGTCACCGGCGTTTCGACTGCCTCCGGCGATTACAAGGAAACAGCGAACAGCGATGTGGTGGTTGTCACTGCAGGCTTCCCGCGCAAGCCTGGAATGAGCCGCGATGATCTTTTGAAGGCCAACTATGACGTCGTGAAAGCCGTTGTCGAGCAAATCGTAAAATTTTCCCCGAACGCCATCCTGATCCTGGTGACGAATCCGTTAGATGCCATGGTGCAGGCCGCGTTCAAGGTTAGCGGATTCTCCAAGAACCGCGTGATGGGCATGGCGGGCGTTCTGGACTCCGCGCGCATGAGCTCGTTTGTGGCGATGGAGCTTGGCGTTTCGGTAGAGAACGTAAACTCATTCGTTCTGGGCGGACACGGCGATGACATGGTGCCGCTGCCGCGCTACTCGACCGTCGCCGGAATTCCCCTGCCCGACCTGCTCCCTGCTGATCGCATCGCGGCAATTGTGGAACGCACACGTAAGGGCGGAGCGGAAATTGTCAACCTACTGAAAACTGGCTCGGCCTACTACGCGCCTTCCGCGGCGGTTGTCGAAATGGTGGAAGCGATTCTGAAGGACAAAAAGAAAATTCTCCCCGTCGCCGCATATCTCGAAGGCGAATACGGCATCAACGGCCTGTATGTCGGCGTTCCCGTAAAGCTCGGCGCGCGCGGCATCGAACAAATCATCGAAATCAAGCTGACAGCAGAAGAAAAGGCCGCGTTAGATAAATCCGCAGCCTCCGTTCGCGAACTGGTTACGATCCTGGGCGTAGCATAGCTTTAAAGTGGCGCGGGCTTCAGCCTGCGGGTTTAGATGAGCGCAAGCTCAGAACCCCGCAGATTGAAGCCCGTTTTATTTCCACTAGCGATTTAATTTTGTCCCGAGCAACCGCCAGAAAATTATTTCAGTCAACTCAGCATAAGCAAACCAAATTCTTTCCGCGAAATTTCCCGATGAAAACAATTACTTAGCCGGAGCAGGAGACGCCGCAGGCGCAGTTCCAGGCGCCGCCGGTGGCACAATCGTTGCCGTCTTGATGCTGTCCAGCAATGGGAAATTTTTCATCAGGTAAACGCGGCCTTGGTTGCCAACCTTGCCCTGGTCCGGCCCGTGCCCGTCGGGAGCGCCCTCGCCGTAGCCGCTGTAGAGCTTGTCGACAACTTCCATTCCTTCGGTGACTTGACCAAACGGAGTGAAGCCCATTTTATCGAGAGCCAGGTTGTTGCCGTAGTTGATGAAGACTTGCGTCGTCCGCGTGTTCGGCCCCGCAGTTGCAAATGTGATGAATCCTCGCTGGTTGTGCTGCACGAGCGGGTCATCTTTAATATTCGCCTGCTCCCACGCATTGGAAACTTCCGGATAGGCGCTCAGCCCAAATTGCGCCATGAATCCGGACAGAACACGGAAGAAGCTTGCGCCATCGTAAAAGTGATGCCGGACAAGATTGTAAAAACGGTCCGCGCCATTTGGCGCCCAGGCGCGCGTCACCTTCACGGTGAATTCGCCTTGCGTGCTCACGAATTTAACTTCGTATTCTGCCGGCGCTTTCGCGATTAACGTCGCAGGGTGCAGCAACGCAATATCGTAAGGTCCTTTGCTCGCCGGGGCTTTGGCGGCCGGCGCTTTTCCAGGCGTCGCGGGTTTCTTTGCGGGAGCAGGCGTTTGCGCCGCCGCGGCAATAGAAAAAATAGTGCAGGCGCAGGCGAGAATTGCAATTTTAGAAGTGTAACGCATCTTCAGTTTCTCCATTTTAGTTGGAACGCCGCATATTATGCCGCGATTCCCTAGCTAAGACTAGCCGTGATTTTTCGGAATCATTATGGATCTTAAGATTTTGTGACGCAGGTTTTAGTGGCGCGGGCTTCAGCCTGCGGGGGTTACGCCTTGCAAGAACTAAACCCCGCAGGCTGAAGCCCGCGCCACTTCAACCATAACTCGCAGCGTATTCTCTCCCAGGATTTTCTTAATGTCAGATTCCGAGTAACCCCGCGCGAGAAGACCTTCGGTAATGAAAGGTAATTTGGACGCGTCTTCCATGCCCAATGGCATGAACGCTCCGTCAAAATCGGACCCGAGGCCTACGTGATCGGCGCCGACAAGATGTGCAGCATAATCAACGTGCTCGACAATTTTCTCCCAACTTACTTGCGGCAATTTGCCAGCACGAATCAATTCATCGCTCCAGCGCTGACCTTGCATCAATTTCTGCGCTTCGTTATCTCCAAATTTTTCCGCAATCGCCCGTTGATGCGCCGCGTTGTCCCCTGCTAATGCACGATTTGCCGTGGCGTATTCCTGGCTCAGAAAAGAATCATGAAAAGTGATATGAATCACGCCGCCTTTTGCAGCCAGCGCTTTGATCATTGAGTCATCCAGATTTCGCGGCGCGTCGCAGAGCGCACGGCAGCACGAATGCGATGCGATCACCGGCGCACTCGAAGTTTGCAGCACATCGTAAAATGTCGCGTCGGAAATGTGCGAAACATCGACCATCATTCCAAGGCGATTCATTTCCAGGATCACTTGCTTGCCGAAATCCGTCAGCCCATTATGCCGCGGTGCATCGTTTGAGGAGTCCGCCCATTCCGTGGCCGCGTTATGCGTGAGCGTCATATAGCGCACGCCGCGCGCATGAAATTCGCGCAAGATTTCGAGGTTGCTATCGATGGCGTGGCCGCCCTCGATCCCCAGCAATACTGCGATCTTGCCGCACGCATGCGCCGCGCGAATGTCTCCGACAGCGGTGGC
This sequence comes from uncultured Acidobacteriota bacterium, assembly GCA_963786215.1. Classification (GTDB taxonomy): domain Bacteria; phylum Acidobacteriota; class Terriglobia; order Acidiferrales; family UBA7541; genus Palsa-360. Next base: position 506,381 of record CAWAYK010000012.1, on the reverse strand, counting down.
GAGAGACAAATCGGCATTGTGAAGTTTGATTTGGATTAGCGTTGCATCGAGCAAATCGCGTGCGCGCCGCGTGGCAGCGCTTCCGGTAATCTCAACCGGCACCCACAGCGCAAAAAAGATGGCGCCGACGCCGCCATCGCGCAGTCTGGGAATGTCGACGCAGCCCTCCCCATCGCGCTTCGCTAAATCAAATTGATCGAAAAGGAGGCGTTGAGGAGTATCGACGTGCGTGTCAAATACCAGGCTGGAAAAATGAATTTGCCGCGCGCGCGAAGAAAGACCTTCAGTCTTCATGAATGTGGGGGTGTGCGTTTCGTAGCGCCGGCGCCTCGCCGGCGGGTTTTTAGTGTAATTGCAACCCAAATGTAAACCTGCCGGCGGGACGCCGGCGCTACGAAACCCGCGCTCAAAACTTGCTAAAAAAAACCAAGCTAGTCGCCGCGCCGGTGCAACGTCGCGTGAATCAAATCGCGGTTCATGCGCCCGATAAATTCCAGCGGAATTTTCTTCGGGCACACGGCTTCGCACTCGCCATGATTCGTGCAGCTTCCAAAATGTTCTTCGGACATTTGCGCAACCATGTCCGCGGTGCGTTCATCGCGCTGTGGCTGCCCTTGCGGCAACGAATTGAGATGCACAATTTTCGCGGCTGTGAACAACATAGCCGAAGCATTCGGACAGGCCGCCACGCATGCGCCGCATCCGATGCAAGCTGCAGCGTCCATCGCGCGGTCCGCCGCTTCCTTCGGCACGAGTACGGCTCGCGCGTCAGGCGCAACGCCGGTAGGCACAGTAATGAAACCACCGGCTTGAATGATGCGATCAAACGCGGAACGATCCACAGCCAAATCGCGCAACACGGGAAACGCCTTGGCGCGCCACGGTTCCAGCGTGAGCGAATCGCCGTCCTTGAAAAATCTCATGGAAAGCTGGCACACGGTCGTGCCGCGATGCCCGCCATGCGCCACGCCGTTAATTAAAAATCCGCACATACCGCAAATTCCCTCGCGGCAATCGTGATCGAATGCCACAGGAGCTTCGCCCTTCGCCTGTAAATCTTCATTGAGCAGGTCCAGCATCTCGAGGAAGGACATATCGGGCGTCACGTTCTGCACCGGATAGGTCACAAACTTTCCTGCCGACTTCGTATCCTGCTGCCGCCAAACTTTTATTGTGAGGTTCATGGGCTACTTGTAACTCCTCTGGGCAAGGTGAACGTGCTCGAAGGTCAGCGGTTCCTTATGCAGCTCCCACTGATCGCCTTCTCCCTTCCATTCCCATGCCGACACGAACGAAAACCGGTCGTCGTCGCGCAACGCTTCTCCATCCGGTGTCTGGCTCTCGACCCGGAAATGTCCGCCGCAGGATTCTTCCCGCTCCAGCGCGTCGAGGCACATCAGCTCGCCGAGTTCCAGGAAATCCGCAACGCGCCCGGCCTTTTCCAGCGACTGGTTAAGTTCCGCTCCCGTGCCAATAATTTTCAGGTTGCTCCAGAATTCCTCGCGCAATTGCGGAATTTTTACCAAGTTTTCCCGCAACCCTTCCGCCGAGCGAGCCATTCCGCAATTTCCCCAGATCAGTTTCCCAAGTTCCTTGTGAAAGGAGTCCACTGTTCTACTGCCGTTAATGCTCACCAGTCGATTAATGCGCTCATTGACTTCGTTCTTCACCACTTCGAATTCCGGGTGCGATGTATCAACCTTTTCGAGCGAGTTGGAAGCAATGTAATTTGGAATCGTGTACGGGAGGATGAAGTACCCGTCCGCAAGCCCTTGCATCAGCGCGCTCGCGCCCAGGCGATTTGCGCCGTGGTCGGAAAAGTTCGCTTCTCCGGCCACGAACAACCCAGGAATGGTCGACATCAACTGGTAATCGACCCACAGCCCGCCCATTGTGTAGTGGACCGCCGGATAAATGCGCATCGGAACCTTGTACGCGTTTTCGCCGGTAATCTCCTCGTACATGTCGAAGAGGTTGCCGTATTTTTCGCGAACCACGGCTTCCGTCAAGCGGCGGATCGCGTCGGCGAAGTCCAGATACACGCCCTGACCGCCGGGGCCAACGCCGCGCCCGTCGTCGCATACTTCTTTCGCTGCTCGTGAAGCGACGTCGCGTGGAACGAGGTTGCCGAAACTCGGGTAGCGACGCTCCAGATAATAGTCGCGCTCTTCTTCCGGAATCTGCGAAGGCGGCCGCGTGTCTCCGGCTTTCTTCGGAACCCAGACGCGCCCGTCATTTCGGAGCGATTCGGACATCAGCGTGAGCTTGGACTGATTTTCGTTGCTTACGGGAATGCAGGTGGGGTGAATCTGCGTGAAGCATGGGTTGCCGAAGAATGCGCCGCGCCGGTGCGCGCGCCAGATCGCCGTCGTGTTGCAACCCTTGGCGTTAGTGGACAGATAAAAAACGTTGCCGTAGCCGCCCGTACCCAAAACCACGCAATCCGCGGAAAAAGTTTCAATCGCGCCGGTCAAAAGATCGCGCGTCACGATGCCGCGTGCCCGGCCATTAATCACCACAACGTCCAACATCTCGCTGCGTGTGTGCATCTTTACGGAGCCGTTCGCGATTTGCTCTTCAAGCGCCTGATATGCGCCCAGCAAAAGCTGCTGCCCCGTCTGCCCGCGGGCATAAAACGTGCGCGATACCTGCACGCCGCCGAACGAGCGAGTGTCCAGCAATCCGCCGTATTCACGCGCGAACGGAACGCCCTGCGCCACGCACTGGTCGATAATGTTCACGCTGATCTGCGCCAGCCGAAACACATTGGCTTCGCGCGCGCGAAAATCTCCGCCTTTCACCGTGTCATAAAACAGGCGGTGAATGCTGTCGCCGTCATTGCGGTAATTCTTGGCAGCATTAATGCCGCCCTGCGCGGCGATCGAGTGCGCGCGCCGCGGGCTATCCTGGAAGCAGAAGCAGTGCACGTTATAGCCCTGCTGCCCAAGCGAGGCGGCCGCCGAAGCGCCCGCGAGTCCCGAGCCCACGATAATCACCGTGTGCTTGCGGCGGTTTGCAGGATTGACGAGCTTCATTTCAAAGCGGGACTTTTCCCACTTTTGTTCAATAGGACCGGACGGAATATGTGAATCGAGCATTTCTCTCCAGTGTGGCGGTGTCGCAATTGTAGGGGCACCACGTGTCGTGTGGGGGCACGACATGTCGTGCCGCTACTCTCAGCGCACCCAGCCCGCAAGCACCGATATCGGCACCGAGATAAATCCGACAAAAATAATCAGAGCAATCACTCTGGAAATGGCTCGCAGCATCTTGGTGTTGGTCAGATTAACCCAACCCAATGTCTGCAACCCGCTCCAGATCCCATGATCGAGATGCAGGCACAAAGCGAACATCGCGATAATGTAAAACAAAGAAATAGGCACAACTGAAAATGCGGCGACTACGTTCTGATAAACGGCCAAATGTTCAAACTGCCCCGGCTGAAATCCAACCACGCCGCCCGTCAGGTGAAACAGATGGAATACGATAAAAATCGCCAGCAACACGCCGCCCCAGCGCATGGTCAAAGCGCCCCAGCTGGTTTCCACGTTTTTCTTCGTCCCGTAACCCACGGGACGCGCCTCGCGATTCATGATCGTGAGTTGCGTGGCCGCTACGATGTGCAGAATCACGCTGAGCAGCAAAATGCCGCGCACGATCCACAGAAGTTGTCCGTAGCCAATCTCGGGCATCGCAACCGTGCGGAGGAAGCGCGAATACGCGTTGATCTCTTCCGCGCCGGAAAATATTTTCAGATTCCCCACCATGTGCGAAATCACAAAAAGGACGAGCACCGCCCCGGTCACAGCCATGACCACTTTTTTGCCAATCACGCTGCTCCAAAGAAGCAAAAGGCGATTGGGCGCCGCTTTTGTATCCGCCGTAGTTTCGGTCATTGCTGAACTCCTGAATTTATTTCCATGGCTTTAAGCCGTCTCCTGCTAACGCACCCTGCTCGTACCGGCACACCCTGTGCCTCCCTGCTTGAAAGCACCTAAAATACTATGGCAATTTCTGAATCATCTTGAAGGGATTGGCCCGTGGGAAAATTAGGCGATGTCGAAAATCCACTTCGATCGCTGACATTCCGGCTCCGATGAACTAGAAATTTCAGTATAGGTAATTCTTGCCCGTTTTTCAATGGCGATGATATAGGATTGGCCACACGATCCAGAACGCTTGGAATTTCCCGGCCCGCCCATCGGATATAATTGAGATCGGTAAAGACACGGGGGACTCGTTCATGCTCGATCTGCAAGTTGCGGAATTGGATGTATTCGTCGAAACATTGGAAACAAACGGCGCGCCCCCCGATTCCGATGCCCTGCTCAAAATGGCGGATATTATCGGAAAACTTTTCGACGTAAAAACCGATGAAGTCGCGGTCCTGAAAATCATTCCCAAGTTCAAGAGCCTGAAATTTGTTTTCCCTGAAAAGCTTAGCCCCGTTGGCACAATTCCATTAACCAGCACAACCGCTCTCGCCTCCCGCACCGCGCGGGACCGAAAACCGGAACTGGCCAACAATTTCAGCACCGCTCGCCACGCCAATTTTTTTGAAGCCGTTCCGCTGGGCCGCAAATCGAGTGAGCTGATCCAAAAAATTATGAGCGCGCCGATCATGGACGGCACGCGCGTCCATGGAGTCGTGCAAATTTGCCGCAAAGCCGCGAACGTTGCGCAATCAGGCCCCGATTTCACGCAGAAAGATTTGCGCAAACTGGTTTCTCTCTCCCCCACGCTCGATCGATTCCTGAACCTTTGCAAGATGGACTAAAGTTCGGAGAATTTTTGTAGCGCCCGACTTCAGGCGGGCATTTCCCTTGCTACAAATTCTCACCAATTGCACTCCATCCTTCAATTTTCCGCTTTGCGCTCACAATTTCTCCCAAAATTGTATTTTTCTAACCCGAATCCCACCGAATCACACTTTCACATCCAAAAAATCTCCCTCACTCCTATCCAGCTGCCACAAGCTGCTCTAAAATCTTGCTCTTCAGTGGGGAAAGTAATTGACACAGAGAATCGTTCTTGTTACTTTTCCGCACGCACTAAAAAGTGGCAAAAATTTTCCGGAAGTCATTTTGTAGTAGGAGGCAGCGCACTCCCGCACCCTCATGGCGTTCGTAGCGAAAAAGATTTACCTGACAAAAGGTGTTGGCAAACATCGAGAACGGCTTTCCAGCTTTGAGCTTGCCTTGCGCAGCGCAGGCATTGCCGCCTGCAACATCGTGCGCGTATCATCCATCTTCCCTCCCAATTGCAAGCTGATCTCGCGCGCCGAGGGTCTCAAGCACTTGAAGCCCGGGCAGGTCGCGTTCACCGTCATCAGCGAAAATTCCACGCGCGAGGCGCATCGCCTGATCGCCGCGGGTATCGGCCTGGCTCTCCCCGCCGATAAGTCCATGTACGGCTATCTGTCCGAGCACCACTCCTTCGGCGAAACCGAAGAAGTGGCCGGCGAATACACCGAAGAGCTCGCCGCCGAAATGTTAGCAACCACGCTCAACGTGGAATTCGACCCCGATTTGTCCTGGGATGAGAAAAAAGAAGTTTATCGAATCTCCAACAAAATCGTCCGCACCATGAACATCACCCAGTCCGCCGTAGGCGACAAGCGCGGCCTGTGGACCACAGTCCTAGCCGCCGCCATCATGATCGGCGAAGACGATTAGGCGTTCCGTTTTCTTAAACTAGCTTAGGAACTAAGATTCGAGTGATCATCACGGCTCGATCCCATATAGTTTGCCTACTCGAAAATCCGCAAAAGCTGGTGATTCAAAAACAATGAACTCGCCAACGGATCTACCGACTTTTCATGATGGCTATTTTGATGGCATATGGATCGGGCCAAACGATCAGGTGCAGCTTTTTCTTAGATCAGTCGAAGAACTGGCCTTCGTTTTGATTTTGGAGAATGTGAAGCGTTTAATTCTCAATGACATCAGGGAGGGCAATATTATTTTGGACTTGGTCATACGAAGCGGGAGTGAATTAACGCTATCAGACATGAAAGAGGTTTATGGCGTGGGCCAGGACACACCACAGGCACTAAGCCTATTGAACATGGCAACGGAACGAGGACAAAAAGTCTTAGAAATAAATCCTTCATACGGCGCGCAAGGCCTCGTGCTATTTCAAAACTGGAATCTGAGTCAGCGAGCAGTCCCTACTTCCCATTCAATACTTTAAGCTCGAGCTTCTGACCCGAAATGAGCCATATTTGAAAGCTGACCTCTCCTCTCCCCAAATGTCTACAAGTCAAAAACAAAAACTTAATGCTATGATTCTTGCGTGACGCAAAAATTTAAAGTTGGTCTCATTCAGATGAGCTGCTCCCTCGATCCGGGAGAGAACCTCGCAAAAGTAGAAGCGTGCGTGCGCGAAGCGGCGGCGCGCGGGGCTCAGATCGTCTGCACGCAGGAACTGTTCCGCTCGCAATATTTCTGCCGCGAAGAAAACGCCGATCTATTCGAGCTGGCCGAGCCGATTCCCGGCCCTTCGTCCGAGGCACTGGCAAAACTCGCGCGCGATTTAAAAATCGTAATCGTCGGTTCCCTCTTCGAGCGCCGCGCGGCGGGCATCTATCACAACACAGCCATAATCCTGGACGCCGACGGATCGCTGCTCGGGAAATATCGCAAGATGCACATTCCGGACGATCCGCTCTACTACGAGAAATTTTATTTCACTCCGGGCGATCTCGGCTTTCTAAATTTTGACACGCGTTACGGCCGCATCGGCGTGCTCGTCTGCTGGGACCAGTGGTATCCGGAAGCGGCGCGCCTTTCGGCACTCGGCGGTGCAAATATTCTTTTCTATCCCACGGCGATTGGCTGGCATCCTTCCGAAAAGCAGGAGTTCGGTGCGGCGCAGCTCGACGCCTGGCGCACGATTCAGCGCTCGCACGCCATCGCCAACGGCGTGTTCGTCGCAGCCGTCAATCGCGTCGGCTTCGAAGGCTCTCCCGAGAGCGGCCTCGAATTCTGGGGACATTCTTTCGTGTCAGATCCTTTCGGACGTTTGCTCACCGAAGCCTCCACAGACAAAGAAGAAATTTTAATTGTCGAATGTGATCCGAAATTGAGCGAGGAAACGCGCCGCAACTGGCCGTTCCTGCGCGACCGCCGCATCGACGCCTACTCCCCCATTCTCAAGCGATGGCATGAATGAATTTCAAATACCCCTATAAAATTGGAAACCGCATCATAAATGGGCAATTAGCAATCTCGGTCCGCAGTCAGGGGCTGAAGAGTCTGAGTGAGAACTGAAAAATTGGAGCTTCAGCGGTTGAAGCCGCACTCATTTTGCAGAACTTATGTCGTGGCTAAAGCCACGACCCACAATGATTCTGCAGTTCTCACACAGACTCTGAAGCCCTTGTTTTTAAAGCCTCGGAATGTCGCGGCTGAAGCCGCGACCCACAAAGATTTATTGATAAGATGGGTTGTAAACTGAATAGTGGGTGGCACTCTTCGATACACAGGGAAAACCCTTCGAGGCTCAGGGTAAACGAGTGAAGCCTGGCTGCCTAATGCAAACTCGGAGTTGCCGAAAATTGACCTGGAGCGAATTGATGAATCCGTTTTGTGGGTCGCGGCTTCAGCCGCGACATTCCAGCAGCAAGATCGACAAGGCTTTAGCCCCTGAGCGGCATAGTGTGGACCGCCCGCTGGGATTTGTGAGATGAGTCCCGCAAAAAAGACTGGCTCCCCTTCGGAGCCCACACCCTTCTCTCTCGGCTACCGCATGCCCGCCGAATGGGAGCCGCACACCGCCACGTGGCTCGCATGGCCGCACGAAAAAACCGACTGGCCAGGAAAATTTGCGCCCATTCCCTGGGTGTATGCGGACATCGTCCGCCACCTCTCGCAGGTTGAGCGCGTGCGCATCCTGGTAAAAGACGCGGCGATGGAGCGCGCAGCGGTGCGCACCCTGAAATCCGTAGGCGCATATCTTTCTGCAGTAGATTTTTTCCAGGTGCCCACCAACCGCGGATGGATTCGCGATTTCGGCCCTGTCTTCGTGCGTAACGGCAAAGGCGAGACCGCCGCCACCAACTGGCACTTCAACGCATGGGCGAAATACGACGATTGGAAAAATGATGACGCCGCAAACGCAAAACTTGCGCGCAGATTAAAATGGAAGATGTGGTCGCCCACGTATCGCGGACGCCGCGTAGTCCTCGAAGGCGGCAGCATTGAAGTCAACGGCCAAGGGACAATGCTCACCACGGAAGAATGCCTGCTGAGCCCGATTCAGGCGCGCAATCCAGGCGTCTCGGCCAAAGAAATAGCGGCAATTTTCCGCGACTACCTGGGCATTAAAAATCTTCTGTGGCTGAAAAATGGCATCGCCGGCGACGACACGCACGGCCACGTAGACGATCTCGCGCGCTTCGTGAATCCCACGACCGTCGTCACCGTGGTGGAAAACGACCCATCGGATGCGAATTTTCAACCGTTGCAGGAAAATCTCGCCCTGCTGCGCGAAATGAAGGATCAGGATGGCCGCCCGCTGCGCGTCGAAACGCTACCGATGCCAGACGCCGTTTATTTTGACGAACTGCGCCTCCCTGCCAGCTACGCCAATTTCTATATTGCCAATCAGCTTGTGCTCGTCCCAACATTTAATGATTCGCATGACGCGATGGCACTGACAAAACTGGCAGCACTTTTTCCCGGCCGCAAAATTATAGGAATTTCGTGTCTCGACCTGGTCTTGGGCCTAGGCACGCTGCACTGCATGACCCAACAGGAACCGGGCCCTTAAGTGGCATAGGCTTCAGCCTGTGGGGGTCAGTCCTTGCAAGGACCAACTGCCACAGGCTGAAGCCTATGCCACATAATCCGACCGCTGCTAGTTAAACTTGGGAGCTCAAAATGCACATCTACTCGCTGTACATCCCGCAATCCGTAATCACCTGGATCATCGTCGGACTGATCGCCGGCTGGCTCGCCGGGACCGTTTCGCGCGGCCGCGGTTTTGGCTGCCTCGCTGACATTATTTTGGGAATGGTGGGCGCGATCCTGGGCGGCTGGATTTTTCTAAAACTCGGCATCCTCGGCGGCGGACTTCTTTACAGCATCGCGGCGGCCACAGTCGGCGCAGTCCTCCTCGTGGCCGTTGCCAGCATTTTTTCGGGCGGAAACAAATAGGATTTCCCAGAATCATGTGCGATCGCACAATTACGGCGTGACAGCCGAAGTAACCAGCGCTTTCACTTTGGCGTCCAGAGCCAAAGCTGCGGCCCGCAGCGGCGCATTTTCCTCTACGGATATCAGCGAAGAAGGAAGCACGTAAGTGATATTGCATCCCGCGCCGCCATCGTTTTCGGCGAGCAGCAATTCCACCGGAACAAAGAGGCCTGCGGAATAGTCGTGGCGCAACATCGTGATGGCGATCAACGGGTTGCCGTAAATCCAGCGCACCTCTCTGCGGTTAATTCCAAACTTTTGCATCCAGCTTCCGTGATCGATCTCCACAAACAGCATGAAGCCGCTTTCGCCCTCGTGTTCCTTCACTCTCTTTTCAAAATCCGCGCGATTACAGGACGAATCCAAAACATCGGCCAATGTTATTTTTCCCCTGCGCGATCTCAGCTTGTCCAGAACGTGGTCAAAACTTAGCGTGGTGTGGTAGCGGATGCGCTTCCCCTGAAACACAACTACTTCCTGCTTGCTTGCGAGCTTTTCGGCCATTTCGTTTTTTTCTCCTGTTCCCGGGCGCCCCCCGCTCGGGCGCTTACCCTCAAGTAAATGTCATAGGACAACTAGCTTCAATCCCTGTCGCATCAAATTCGCGCACGCCTATGTGATAAGATGCTGAGTCTTAATTAAAGGACGTGGAAAACTTTGGATAAACCTTCTCTCTTAGCAATTCCCCTGGGCGGACTGGGCGAGTTTGGCATGAACATGCTCGTTCTCCGTTCGGGAGACGACATGATTTTGATCGACGCGGGCATGATGTTCCCCGAAGTGGAACTTCTCGGCGTGGACATTGTCATACCCGATATCACGTATCTAAAACAGAATAAGCAATATCTGCGCGCCATTTTGTTGACGCACGGCCATGAAGACCACATCGGCGCACTTCCTTACATCCTGCGCGATTTACAGGTGCCGATCTACGGCACGCGCTTCACTCTGGCTCTCGTGCACAAGCGCCTCGAAGAGCACGGCCTGCTCGACAAAACAAAACTGTGTGAAGTGATCCCCGGTCGCAGGCTCGAAGTTGGTCCGTTTGAAGTCGAGTTCATCAGCGTCACGCATAGCACCATCGATTGCGTTGCGCTGGCGATCCGCACGCCAGTCGGCGTCGTCATTCACACCGGCGATTTCAAAATCGATCAGACTCCCACTGACGGTCAGCCATTCGATATGCATGCCTTCGCGCGATACGGCGCGGAAGGTGTCCTCGCGCTCTTCAGCGACAGCACGAACGTTGAGCGCCCCGGCTATACGCCGTCAGAGCGAACAGTCCGCCCGCGCATCGAGGAACTCACGCGCGCCGCGACGCGCAAAGTTATCGTCTCCTGCTTCGCATCATCGATCCCTCGCATTCAACAAATCATCGACATTGCCGCCGCAGCGAATCGCAAAATTTCCTTCATCGGGCGCAGCATGGTCGATAACGTGGAAATCGCCCACGGCATGAATCGCCTGCGCATCCCCGACGGGCTAGTCGTGCGCCCGCAGGACATCAGCTCCTTTCCGCCTGAAAAAATGATTGTCCTCGTCAGCGGCAGTCAGGCGGAGCCCATGTCTTCGCTGTCGCGCGTCGCCGTCGACAATCATCGACTCCTCACTCTGGATGAGCGCGATACCGTGATCCTTTCCTCCCGCATCATTCCCGGAAACGAAAAAGCCATTTTCCGCATGCTGGACCACATGTTCCGCAAACGCGCCCTCGTCTATTACGATAATGATGGCGGCACGATTCACGTTTCCGGCCATGCCAGCCAGGAAGAACAGAAACTGCTTCTGAATCTCGTGCGTCCGCGCTACTTCATCCCGATCCACGGAGAATATCGCCAACTCTTCCGCCACTCCGCCCTCGCGCACGCTGTGGGCGCCGTGTCCGAAGAAATTCTGCTGATCGAAGACGGCCAGCCCATTGAATTCACGGAAGACCGAGCGTATCGCCGCGAGCCGGTGACCGCCGGCCGCGTTTGCGTCGATTCCGGTTCGCTCGAGGAGATCGAAGAAGTAGTGATCCGCGACCGCAAACATTTGTCCGAGGACGGCGTCGTTGTCCCCATTATCGCGATCAACAAACATACGGGACAAATCGAGTCGCAGCCTGAAATTGTCACGCGCGGGTTCATGCCCTCCGACAACGTTCCCGAATTGATTGCCGGCGCGCGCGAAGTTCTTCTGCGTACCGTTGAGCAATCGAATGACGAGGAAAAAACCGACTGGAGCGTCATCAAGGAAAAAATTCGTGTGGATCTGCGACGCTACCTGAAAAAGCAAACCTCAAAGCGTCCGCTGATTCTGCCCGTAATTCTCGAGTTGTGAGCCTGCACCGTGTCCTTTCCCGGTTTTCACCTGCGACCACACCAGCCGTCCGATTTCGACGCCCTCGTGGCGATGGATCAAACCTGCTTCCCCAAAACCATCGCCTACGGACGGCGTGAAATGAAAGCCTATCTGCAGGCGAAGGGATCTCACTGTATTGTCGCGGAAGTTTCCGAAGTGCAAACTCACAAAATGACTACGGGGACCATTGCCGGCTTCATTCTTACGGAACGGGATGCCGAATTCGCCCATATCATCACCCTGGATGTCCTGGAAACGTTTCGCCGCCATTCCATTGGTTCCCTTCTTCTGCAGGCCGCCGAACAGGAAGCAGCCTCTCAAGGCGCGAGCACCATGTATCTGGAAACGGCAACAACGAACAAAGCTGCAATTGCTTTGTGGAAGAAGCATGGCTATGTTGAGAATGGCACGATTGAAAATTACTACGGCCGAGGCCAGCACGCTTTTGAAATGCAAAAACAATTAGATCGGAAATCCTAAATCAAGGTCCCCTCATGACACTTCTGCATGTAGTGATCCTTGCCATTGTGCAAGGCCTGGCGGAACTCTTGCCCGTATCGAGTTCGGCTCACGTCGTCGTCTCCGAAAAACTCATGGGACTGGATCCGACGTCGCCAGAAATGACGCTGCTCCTCGTCATGCTGCACACCGGCACCATGTTCGCGGTGATCGTCTACTTCTGGAAGCAATGGGCGAAAACGTATTTTCAAAGCGCCGAAGCGTTCAAGCAGATCGTGATCATGCTGTTTGTTTCAACGCTGCTGACCGGAGTGATCGGCGTAGCATTAATTAAAGCCATTGAAAAACTTGCCTTCCCCGGAGTGGAAAACGCGGAAGTCGAGCAGCTTTTCGGACGTCTCGATTTGATCGCCCCCGCCCTTGCCGCCGTCGGCATACTAATTTTGATTGCAGGAATTTATGAGAAGCGCCATCCCTTTGTCGGCGATAAAAACTCCGGCGGTCTGGAAATGAAGCAAGCGTCTATCATAGGGATCGTGCAGGGATTGTGTCTTCCCTTCCGCGGTTTCTCGCGCTCCGGCGCCACAATTTCCGCCGGCTTGCTCGCGGATGTGCAAAAAACGCGCGCCGAAGCTTTCAGCTTCGCACTAGCCGTTGCGCTCACTCCCGCAGCAGACGGCCGCGAAGTCCTTCGCCTGATGAAAGCCAACCACATCGCCGGCGGCCTGAATTTGGCCTCCGCCATGGTGCCAAGTCTCATCGGCTTGGTGTGCGCCTTCTTCGCCGGCCTCCTCGCGCTAAAATGGCTAAGCAAGTGGCTGGAAAGCGATCGCTGGTACCTGTTCGGAATATATTGCCTAGTAGCCGCCATCGCAGTGGGCTACCTTCACCACTTAGGCTACTGAAGTATGACTTTATGTGGCGCGGGCTTCAGCCTGCGGAATTTTGGCCTAGCTTGTACCAAACCCCGCAGGCTGAAGCCCGCGCCACATTGCCCCGCTCCAAGTTCCCTACATCTTCGGAGCCACGCCCTCCACTATAAAAATGCGGCTCTTTGCGGATTTTTGACGAATCGGTTTGATGGCCGTATACGCGGGCGAATCTTCCCACTCTTTCGCTTTCTCAAAACTGTCAAACTGAATTACGACGAAGCGTTTCGGCGCATCGCCCTCGAGAGAAAGATTTTTTCCTCCGCGAACAATGTAGCGTCCATTGAAAGGGTCCATCGTCCCCGGCGTCTTATCCGCGTACTCCTTAAACGTGCCCGGGTCGTTCACTTCCACTTCCGCGATGACGTAACCCGGCGCCACTTTCATTTGCGCCGCATGCATCGCCGTCATTCCCGCCGCGCCAATCAAAGCACCGGCGAGCATCCCCAAAATTATTTTGTAATTTGTCTTCATGAAACGCACCTCCAGATGAGATTTTCCGTGCATCCTCTATACATCTGACAAATACGATGGTCAACGGTTTAAGTGGCGCGGGCTTCAGCCTGCGGAATTTAGGCCTTGCAAGCACGAACCCCCGCAGGCTGAAGCCCGCGCCACATAAACCCTCAATCCAGCGGCTCAACCTTGGCGATTTTTCCCTGATGGACTTCCGCGACCCACACGGCGACAGGCGTCGTCGAATTATCGATATCAATGTGCCGAATATTTTCGTTCACCGTGGGCAGCATGTACTCCGTAAATTTTTCAGTCTTATGATCGAGCCGATCCACCAGATCAGCTCCCATTCCCGATGTCCACACGTCGCCTGTCTTATCCGCCTTCGCGGGATATGGCCCGAGCCACGGCGTCGGCACACTCCACTCTTTAAACTTCTCCGTCTTCGGATCGAACATGCCCAACTTGTCCGCGTAATATTCGCCGAACCAGACGCGGTCCTGCGCATCCACGGAAATGCGCCGCGGGCCGGAATTCAATGTGGGTGTCTTGTACAAAGTGACGTGCCCCGTCTTCCCGTCAACCTTTCCGATGTTGCCTCCCACAATATCCGCAATCCAAATATTGGAATGCGAATCCGCGGCGAGCCCGTACGTGGAATGACCGGTAGGCGTTGCGCTGTAACTGAATTGAATGATGCCGGAACTTTTTTCGTCGGGATGGTAATCCGGGAACATAGGATACGAGGTGACGCGGCCCGTCTCCGGATCGACTTTGAAAATCTTGAGGCTTTCGCCGCCCGGAAACCATGCGGTTCCATCCGGCGCTGCGGCCACTTGCGGCTGAATCGCGTGCGAGTCGTTATATTCAGGAGGCACGAACCACGTTTGAAATTTTTCCGTGCGAGGATCGAACCGCGTGTATCCACCTTGCCGGAATCGTGGAATCCACAGATATCCATCCCGGTTGAATTGAATGGACAGCGTGCCCTGCGGAAAATTCGGCTGCAGCGGCGGCATCGTCCATTCCTTCATCTCGCCGGTTTTCGGATCGAGGCGGCCAATCAGCGGCTCGCGGAAATCGTTGTACCAGATCATCCCTTTGCCATCGAGCACGGCATCGTGCGGCAGCCGCCCCGGCTCGGGCTGATCATATTCTGTGATGATCACGCGTGTGGCACGGCCCGTGGGACGCGGCAGCGTTTTTAATTCATAGTTCCACTTCGAGGTCGCGCTCAAATTTATTGTGGTCAAATATTTTGCGAATGCATGATCGGGCTGCACGCTGACCGTATAAGGCAACAACACCGGATGCTCGAGCACAGCCTGCTCGGAATAACTCCTCATGCGCGCGAACGTGGTAATCCATCCGTCCTCATCGTACGTGCTCTGCACAATCGGCTGCAGCGAGTGGCAAGCGGCGCAGCGAAATAGCTGATTTTTCTGCGCCTCGGTTCCCGGTACGCTGATCAGCCATTCAGCGCTGGTCAATTGCGAAATCAGGTCTTTCGTTTTCACCAGTTTCAAATCCGCCTGCGCGGTTTTGCCGGAAGCAATTTCCATGGATACGGGGTTCGCAAGGTCGTATCCAACTGCCCGAATATCGATATTGATTTTTCCGGGCGCGAGCCTGTCCGCAGGAAACGAGTAGCGCCCCATGTGATCCGTTACAACGGTAACGCTGATCGTCTTCCCTTCTCCCTTGGCGCGTACAAGCACGCCTTCCATCGGGCCTTCAGCCTCCGAACTGACTCGGCCGGTCAACGGAATAGGAGATGTTTTTTGCGCGAGCGCAACGAACGAGTTCGCGAAGCTAAAGCTAAAAATAATTCCCAACAAAATTAATTTCAGTCGCATTCCCAAACCTCGACAATCCATTTTCCAAAATTTGCGAATTTTTCTAAAAAAGTACAAAGCTATATTTGCCGATTGTTCAATTTTGACGCGCATTATACCTGTTCGCCAGCCATACAGCGCAAGTCGCCCGGTTTCGTTGCGCCCATTGCGTCCCGCGCCCTTCGGGACGCAATGGGCATCTTCGATTTCAAACTTCGCCGTCTAACAAAACGCCGTCTAAACCCAGTCGCCCGCTCACAAAACGAGCGTCCTCTACGAAACCCAGTGTGCCGCCCCGCTCCGTAACCACCGCACTACTCCCACTTCATATCTTTCTTGCCTGTCGCCGTGGCTTTGGTATAGTCATTTTGTTGTCCGTAGACATTCAGATAGGAACCGCGCGCCAGCGCCCGCGCACCTAATCTGTGACGGGCACCTTCCCCTATTCGAGGAGACTTTGTGCGCGTTCTAACTCCAACTGAGAATAATCGACTAAACGAACTGATTGGTTTTATCGGCATGACGATCGCCATTTTGACGGCGCTGGCGCTTATTTCCTACAGCCCTCACGATCCGTCGTTCAATGCTTCCGCCGAATCCTACGACACGCATTCCGCCCGAAACTGGATTGGACCCGTCGGCGCCTATGGCGCGGACCTGCTGTTTCAGGGCTTTGGCTATGCGGCGTTTTTGTTGCCGGTCGGCATGTTCATCATGGGATCGCGCTGGTTCCGCAGCGAAGTGCTCGAATCCCCGGCGGTTAAAATTATTGGCTACACCATGCTGGTGACGATGCTTCCCGCGATGCTCACGCTCTGGCATATCCCGGACGTGCGCGGCGCGATTCCGCCCGGCGGACTCCTCGGGCATTTGGTCTCGGCAGGATTGCTCGGCGCGTTCAACGTGGTTGGCGCGAATCTTGTTTCCCTGGCGATCTTTTTTGTCGCGCTGTTTCTAACCACCAAATTTTCCTTCATCGAAACGCATGAAACCCTGCGCGGCCCGCTCTCCAAATTAAACGTGGTCGCCCCGCTCAAGGACCGCTTCGCAGCATGGCGCGAAGAGCGCGAAGAAAAGCGCATGAAGAAGCGCCTCGAAGAAATTAAATCGCAGGGCCGCGCGCCGATCCCTCAGCAATCCGTGGCGGAAGTCGATGGCAGCGCCGTGCAGGATCAAGAGGAAAAAGAAGAAGCCGAATCGGAAGAGCCAAAACGACGTTCAATTATTTTCCATACCGAAGAAAAGGTGCGACAACCAAAGCAGTCTTCGTCTCCCAAAATTGCCAAGGGCGCAACTAGCTACCGCCTCCCTTCTCCCGACTTGCTTCGTCCCGCTCCCAAGCACGAAAAAATTGAAGAGAGCGAGCTGAAAGATTGCGCGCGCGCCATCGAGGAAAAGTGCCAGGAGTTCGATATCGGCGGCCGCATCACGCAGATCAATCCAGGCCCGGTCGTCACCACCTACGAACTGAAGCCCGAAGCGGGCATCAAATACAGCCGCATCGTGGGCCTTGCCGACGATCTGTGCCTCGCGCTGAAAGCCGAGTCAATCCTGATCGAGCGCATCCCCGGCAAATCCACAGTCGGTATCGAAGTGCCGAACACGAATCGACAGACCATCGCATTGCGCGAACAAATCGAATCCGGCGAATTCGTCAATTCGCCTTCCAAGTTGACTCTCGCTCTCGGAAAAGATTTGATCGGCCGCAATCGTGTTTCCGACTTGTGCCAGATGCCTCACTTGCTGATCGCCGGATCGACCGGCACAGGTAAGAGCGTTTTCCTAAACTCGCTGATTCTCTCGATGCTCTACAAGGGCACTCCCGACGAATTGAAAATGATCATGATCGATCCGAAGCGCCTCGAGCTCGGATTGTACGAAGACATCCCGCACCTTCTCGCGCCGGTGGTCACCGATCCGAAAGTTGCGTCCAACGTTTTGCGCAATGCCGTGCGCGAGATGGAGTCGCGCCTAAAGCTGCTCGCCGCGCGAGGCGTCCGCAACATCGATCAGTACAACCGCACATTCCAGAAGGGCCAGTCCCTCTCGCTCTTTGATGACACCGACACCGCTGAGCACAAGCCGCTGCCCTACATCGTCATCATCATCGACGAGCTTGCCGACCTAATGATGGTCGACACCAGCAACGTCGAAGAATCGATCACGCGCCTCGCGCAAATGGCGCGCGCCGTCGGCATTCACCTGATCCTCGCCACGCAGCGCCCCTCGGTGGACGTCATCACCGGTTTGATCAAGGCCAACTTCCCTGCCCGCATTTCGTTCCGCGTGGCCAGCAAAGTCGATTCGCGCACCATTCTCGACGCCAACGGCTCTGAATCGCTCCTCGGTCGCGGAGACATGCTTTATCTGCCCGCAGGCTCTTCACGCCTCAACCGTATGCACGGTCCCTACGTCACGGAAGACGAAACCGCCGCCGTGTGCGATCACTGGCGCGCGCAGGCCAAGGCCGTGTACAACGAAAAATTGCTGGAAGCCCCCAGAGATGAAAACGCGATGGGCGCAAGCGGCGAAGCGGACGGAGAAGGCGTCGACGACGCTCTCTACCAGGAAGCCGTACGCGTCGTGTGCGAAGCTGGCCGCGCCTCCACTTCCACCCTGCAACGCCGCCTACGCATCGGCTACGGCCGCGCCGCCCGCCTGATCGACATCATGGAGCAAGACGGCATAGTCGGCCCGCCAGACGGCACGAAACCGCGCGAAGTCCTAAAGTCCAAAGACTGGATCCGCGAAATCGACCAGTCCATCAGATAGCAAGGTTTCAGTGGCGCGGGCTTCAGCCTGCGGATTTAAGTCCCAGCATGGACTAACCCCGGCAGGCTAAAGAGGCCGCGGAAAAACAAAATACTCTGTCATTCCGAGCGAAGCGAAGAATCTCTCTTTGTTTCTTTTCTTATACATAAATCGAAGAAAGATTCTTCGCTTCGCTCGGAATGACAGGGCAATACTTTTTTTCCGCACCCTGTAAAGCCTGCGCCACAAAAATACGCTCACCATGAAAGCAGATAGCAGCAACTAAATTCACCGAAATGGAAATCCCAGCAAAGTCGCCAGCCAAAGCACCCTCTTTCTGGTGGAAAAAACTAGGCTGGCGCAAGTGGCTCCTCTTCGGCTTATTTCCAATCCCTATCGGCCCCTGGTGGCAGACACTAATCTGGACAATTTTATTCGTAATTTTGGCGTGGCTATTGCTCAAAAGCCCGATCAAGCGTTTCAAGCTGCCGACCAAGACGTAGTAGGGGCACGGCATGCAGCAAGGCTGTCCAAATTAGGAGACGTGAGCGGGAGCGCGACTTGAAAAGACGGTGTTTGTGGGCGCCATGGACGCGAGTGGCTTATTAGGTTGGGGCTGTGCTGTCCTAATAGCATGTTAAAAAGGCAGCGCCAACTGGCCATCGTGTAGGCCTGCCAAAGCGGGCGGAGCTTGGAACGGTTCGTCCAGCCAAGCTTGTAAATCGCGATAAACAAAGAGTTGTTGGCGTAGCAGAGCGACCAGATTCGATAACGACCAGCCGTAGCGGGCCCGCAGTTGCAAGTATTTCAAGAGCAGGATGGCGATCAGTGCTGTCCAAATTTGAGTGTGCAACGCGTTGGCGCTAGTGCCTACGAAGGTTTTGATGCGCAAGTTCTGCTTCAAATAGCGGAAGAAGACTTCGATCCTCCAGCGTTCTCGATAGATTTGCGCGATGGTCGTGGATCCAAAGCTGAGGTGGTTGCTCAGTAGCACGAGAACCTCCTGCCGTTCCTGTATCCACACTTCGACACGCCGGAATCGCGCTGTCTGCCTGTAGTGATGACTGCCCAAGGCGATGATTTCATCTTTGAGGATGTGGCGATTCTTTGGAATTGGCCGGGATTCCAGAACACGATAGTGAGCGTCATGACGCAGGCGAGTTACAAAGAACACCCCGCGATCGGTGAGTCTTTGATACCACTGGTAGTCCACATAGCCGCGATCAAAAACTAAAATAGTGCCGGGAGCAAACGAAAGTGTGCGCGCTATTTTCACCTCGGAAGCGTTTGCTTCGGTGAGAACCGCATAACACGGCAGATGTCCATCGTGGTCCAAAACTAAGTGCAACTTGGATGCGCCTTTGGCTTGCTGGTATTGGGCCCAGTCAAACATGGTGGCGCAGAGATCGATAAGTGTGCCGTCGATGCTCAGCAGTGGATTGCGAAAACGGAATCCGTGTCGCGTTCCTGCGACCTGTTGGCAACGAGCAAATAAACAGTAGAAAACTTTCTGATACAACAGCCAGGGTCGGTGTTCGTTGGCGTAGGCCAGCGTGGATTTCTTGGGTGCTCGAGGAACGCCCAGATGTTTCAGTTTGCCTTCACAACCCGCCAGTCCTCCGCAAATTTCACGTAGCGACCGAGCTTGCCCTAACTGGCAAAACATCATGGCCACGAATTGCCCCCAGCAAGTAAATCCGCGGGCATGGCGCTCGGCACGGGTCGCTCGAACAATCTGTTCAAATTCCAGACGAGGAAAAAACTGTAACAGCTGAGAAAAAATGCTGCATACTCGGTTCAAGGCGGAATCTCCTGTCCTGAAAAGTTGGTTCTTGTCATGGAACCCAACCTAAAGTAACAGGCCTTTCCGCCCTATATCGAAAACCTAATTTGGACAAGCTTGCGGCATGCCGTGCCCCTACGGCCCACTCGTGATCAGTGATGCAATCATCACCCGCGCCGTCGATTTCCGTCGCAGCAATTTTCCCCAACCCCTTGCTTCTATTACTCCTTGCCCGTACAATCTTTTTTCTACCGAATTGCCGGGGTAGCTCACCGGTAGAGCGCGGCCCTGAAAAGGCCGGCGTAGGGAGTTCAACTCTCCCCCCCGGCACCACCTAAAACCTAATGTTTATGCGGGTTCTGGGGATTCCAAAACAAAACGTCACCCACACGTCACCGACTCCAAGCGCTTTTGACCGCTTTATCGAGGGCAGATTGCCGCTCTGGACTCCATTTGGCGTAATACGTTTCGGTGATCTTCACGGATGAATGCCCAAGCAGAATTGATACATTCAGCATCGACACACCTGCCTGTAGCAACCCATGTACGAACGTGTGACGGAGTTGGTGAGAATGGCCGCCGGGAATCCCTGCCCTCTCGAATAACGCTTTGAAGGTTTGCGCCCAGATTCCCGCACAGGTACGCCGCTCAGATGTTCCACTCCAAAAGTAGTACGCTCCATTGGCGGGAAGCTTTTCTAGAGCTGTTAGTACATCTGGGTTTAATGGTAGCGTTACAGGACTGCCGGATTTTGAGGTGTACAAGCTCAATGTTCCATCCTGGTTGATACGGTCCCTGCCCAGGCAGCAAGCATCCCCGATTCTTAGGCCGGAATTAACCATTAGCAGGACGAGGGCGCGTAACTGTGTCGCGCGGGCTGGGTCAGGATGCGAATTACAGGCGGCTAGAATTGCTTTCATCTGGGCTGGGCTGAAAAATTCGACCTGGACTTGCTCGACCTTACCCGGCCGGATAATTTTAGCCGGGTTCGTCCTGATCCATCCCGAATCGTGACAGAACGCGCAGAATGCTTTCAGATATGCGAGTTTTTTATAGGCAGCCTGATTTTTGTTCGTCCATGATTCGCGGAAGCCTCGCAAGACATCCGTATCAATTTCCGAAAGAAAAGCAAGATTGTGCGCCTGCGCGTATGTACACAACTGATCTACCAACAACTCATACTTATATACGGACGCTGGGCGCAACCCTCGGGCCTTTGCATCCTCTAGGAATCGTTCTGTAGCGGCCTCTATCGTGAGCGGCAAAACGTCCCCGGCGAAGCCCTCGCTCTCCAGTTGACGCGCTCTAAGCTGTGCAACCTGCCAATCCAGTGTGTTCATCGGTTGCTGGACGCGGCGTCTACCAATGCGCCAATCCATCCAGATTGGGCAATGACAATTTTTCTTCTTGCGGCTGGTATGGCGGCAGGCTTGGATGTGACGGCGATGTAGGACGAGCATTCGCCGGATTCTAGCATACGGCGTCAAGGCACCTGCTAGGAACAGCGGGGTGGAAGGCTCCTAGCATCCTAGGAAACATCGTATTTGCTGGGTTTCTGCGTCATTTTGTACGCTAGGACTACGCGGAAGATCGCTGCTAGAGGGCACGGACTCACTGTAAAGGCCCAGAAACAGTAGGGATGGGTCGTTTCCATAGTTAAAGTAACACTTTAGATGTGAGTTATTCGTGCGCGTATAGCTCTCTTTTCGATGCTAACAATGTCCCCACAAGGTCAAAACGAAGCCTCTACGAGGCTCTAGACCTCGTTAGACGCCTATAACGCCTATTCTAGCCGCGTACCGCCGAAGCCTTCCACGTTAGACCACGGTGTTACCGGGATATGCTGCGTCAAGGCCACTCCCTCTGTCCGCATAATATGCAGCCCTATGTTCAATTATTCCCCCTAAGCGTAATCGTAGAGTGTGCGGACGCTCTAGCCCTAAAGCCTCGTGGCAACCTATTTTGGCCTGTAGACATCTTAATGGGTAGAGAGGGTTTTAGACCCCTCTTGACAAGCAAACGAATTTGTGTAATACTAGATTTGCATTAGAAGCACCGCCAGCGATTCCCCGAGTTATTACCCTCGAAAGAATCCCCAGCGCATTCTCCGTAGTCTCTTGAAAGGTTTAACTGATGATTATCTTTGAAGGCCCCACCTCGCCCACGGACGAGCAAGAACTAATCTTTCTAAAGCCGGAAGAAATCGCAGAAAAAACGGGCATGTCCGTTCAATTTATATTGAGTCATTGCCGGAAAAACTCTCCGAAGTCGCCCGTCCTCGACGCCTATCTTCTTGGCGGCAAATACAGGGTTAGCGTTGTCGAAGCGAAACGTTGGGCCGAAGAAATGCGAATCAAGCGGTCCTAAAGACAGGCTCTGTCGTTGCAGGGAAGGGTTCTGCCCACGGCGTGTCCCGGCCACTCCTCCGAGGACAAACCGTCACAGGAGAGGCGCTTCCCTTCCGTCTGCGAACGGCATCCGCGCTTGGAGCAATGAATTGACGCGTTGCTCGGCATAAACGGTGACGGCTATCGAAGTTTCAGCCTTCGGTCGTCGTCACCGAACTTTTTATCATGTATCAGATTCACAAATTCAAACTCGAAAGAAGAACTAATGACTCATCATGTATTTGAAGAACGCGCAGCGCGCGAACGCGACGCAAAGTTGTTTCGTTCATTGGACGGAGCGACTGCTACACGGCTTATCAAAGAAGACCCAGCGGAATACCAGCGACTGAAGGCCGCCGACCGCTATAACGACCCCGGCCCCCAGAGCGGCGTTCGACCTGGACTAGTAATTAAGCACTACGAGCAAACCCCAGGCGAACCATTAAGCGACCAAGAACTATCTTTGATGTTGAAGTACCCGAAGACAGAAGTAGAGAAATTCTACGCCAAGAGTGTGGACCATCGGAGTCCCGACTATACCCATATTCTTGCTAAGAAACCGTCACACGATCCCAGCGCAGTTAACGGATTCGTTCCACGGTCTGAGGATGAACAGTTGGAAATCCGAAACGCCGCCGTTCTGCACGGAATCATTCAGGGCGTCGTTAGATTCCGCACCCCGGAAGCAAAGTCCGTAATCGCTGATGATCAACGGATCAACGCGGGCGAATTGGGACGGCTCGCGGGACTAGGGCCGGATGCGCGTGTCACCGTTGGCCAGTACGTCACCCTGCAAGAAGCGGAGTCTAGGCGTCTAGCTGCCCGCACCCCGGCAGAAGTCGCGCAGGACCATGCCGCGTCTTTACGAATCGCTGCGGACAAAGCACAAGCGGACGCTGCGGAAGTCGCGGCGAAGGATGAGTAGTTCCCCTTCAGATTTTCGCTGCCACCTATGCAAACGCTGCCATCAATGCAGCCTTGGCCGCTTCGCTAGCTTGTTTGTCGCTGATATGTGTGTAGATCATCGTGTTTGAAATGTTCTTGTGTCCTGCCCTTTGCTGGATAGCGTATACGTCCGCGTTTTGCTCGGCCATTACGGTGCAAAGCGAATGCCGGAGAATATGAGGATGCGCCAAGTCTTTATGGATACCGGCGGCCATCGCATACTCTTTAAAAAGCCGTAGCAACTGCATTCTAGTGAGCATTCCGCCCTTCTGCGATGGAAACAGAATCTTAGAACCATCCTCAACACGTTCTTTTAACCAGAGGCGCATAGCGAGCTGGGAGTCTAGCAGCGGTTCGCCTTTGTGACGATCTAACGCCTGTACGCTGGACTTCGAGCCTTTGACCCTGTCAATGGCGATAGTTCCATCGGCAACATTGATGTCAGTCGTTTTCAGTTGGCGTACCTCTTGACTGCGTAGCGCGTGCCGGAACGTGAGAAGGAACATGCACCAATCCCGCGTCGAAGATTCCTTAGCTTGCTTCAGAATCCCAGTGATTTGTTTTGTCGTTAGACTTTTCATGTCGGCCACCTCTGAAGTGACATTACAAAACAACTGTAACATGTGTCAAGAACTATTTTTCTCACGTCACCTGTACGTCACTTTCTATCTGCTTATAGGGCGAGTTACGCTTGCTAAGTCGCTGTAATAGAGGGAAACTAACCAAATGACAGAACAACTCTCCCCCCGGCACCACCGCCTCAGCCAAAATATCCAAGCTCCCGGCCTCTCGGAGTCCCGAATGCCCCAGTAATCGCTGCGGGCGTCACAATGCTTCCCTTGAGAACTGCGAGAATGGGGCAACCGAAAATTCCAATTCATAGCCAGAGCCAGGCTGAGGAAATGGAGGAAATGTAACTATGGAATCCGTTGCAACGAACCGACCCGGTCGCAAACTGAACGTGCTGCTTTGGGTGTTGCAGGCTTTGCTCGCGATGCTTTTTTTGTTCGCCGGATCCATGAAGTTCATCATGTCGGTTGAAGAAATGACCAAACAAATGCCGCTACCCGGCTGGTTCCTGCATTTCATCGGAAGCGCCGAAATACTTGGCGCGATTGGGCTGCTTCTGCCTGGGATCCTTCGCATTCGAACTGGCTTGACGCCACTAGCGGCTTCGGCGCTCGTAGTGATCATGATCGGCGCCACAGCATTGAACTTGCACGTCGGGCAACGCGGAGCTGCCCTGACAACCGTGGTCATCGGGCTACTTTTGGTATTCGTGGCACTTAACCGCCGGAGGATGGCACCGTACACCCAATTGTCTTAAGGCGCGTCGCTGTCGTCTGCAAACGTGAGTGTGCATTCGTGATCACTCCGTCCGCCGGAAAACTCCTACCCTCGAAACCGACGAGGGTAGGGCTCCCGGCAACATCTTCGAGAATCATGAGCTCCTTTCCTAATTCGGAAACTCCGCTTCCATCGGAATCTGAATAACATCAGGGTGCTTTTCGTTGTGAGCGTGAAGGTCTTCAAGGATTCGCGCCACATATTGCTGGAATCGTTGGCCTAGATCGTAGTGAGTTTGGTCTACGAAGATTCTATAGCCAGCAGTGCCGCATTTACAGTCATAGGTCGCCATGTGATAAGGATAATGCGCCGCGTGTTCGACGGTCCCAGTAAATCCTTCCCTGACGGCCAGACCGTGAGGAAGTGATTTAGGAATTTTTTCTTCTGACATGAATCCCTCCTAACTCAGTGCGTACGGTAACCTTCAAGTAATAGCGTATCAATTTAGCATGAGGCGAGCGACGAGGTCTTGTGTCAAATTGGGATAGCTATGCCTTATGAATTTCATCCTGATCTGAGAACGCCGCCAAATAGGACTGTCCTATGGCGGTATATGGACTTCGCGAAGTTCTTAGAATTGGTCGAAAGTCGAAGTCTTTGGTTTCCGCGCGTAGATCAATTGGAAGATCCTCTGGAAGGCACTCATACAGACGCCGAGCTTGCCTGGATTCGGAAACACGTTGACAAAAAATACGCGCACCGACTAATTCGTCTAGTCCGATTGTCTCGGAGTGAGGTCTACGTCAACTGTTGGCGCTCCGGCTCGACAGAGTCGCTAGCAATGTGGGATTTGTATGGCAAAGGTAGCGGAATTGTTGCTGTTAAATCCACCGTCGGTCGATTCAAAGAAGCTATTGCAACTTGTGAAAGCAACGTGTTCATTTCGAAATCTAGGTACTTCGACTGGAATGACGCGCCAGGATTAGACAATGTGCTGGTAGCTTGCAGTCGCAAAGACCTGAGCTATCAGCATGAGTCTGAGGTTCGAGCAATGATTTTCGAAGTGCGGAACGATCGTGCCGCGAGACGAAAGATAGGAATTCGCGTTCCAATCGATGTGGAAAAGTTAATGACCGAAGTAATGGTCGGGCCACGAGAGCAAGAATGGGTCGTACAACTTGTCGAGAAAATCATGAAAAGATACAAATTTTCGCACCCCGTCGTTGCTTCTAATCGCCTTACACCTCGCCGATAGGCTAAACCTAGTTGCACCACCTTCACCGTCAAAATGTGACCTCTCGTCTCGGGACATTCTAGCTTTTACCAAATTCCACGTACCTATTACGTATTTGAAATAACCCAATCAGCGATTTTCATGCTTTTTTGCTTTAAGTAAGTCGTGTACTTTCAGCCCCTTTTCGTTGCTCAAATCTCCCCATGCACCACTGAAGTTCTCTTTATTTAAGCTCGCAGTACTACACTCCATATCCCACCCAAACCCTCGCAAACCACCGATTGACAATGGTTTCGCTCCGTCATACGATTTGCCACGGCCTGATTTCATTCCGTTATTCTTGCACCCAACCCTTGCTTAAGAATGATTTGGCCATGGCCCTGCCGCCGAAGGAGATCAGCTCTTATGAACAAGACAATGTCACAGCTCGCAATCGTGGCGATAGGATTCGCCGCAGCACTTGGGATCGTGCGCACGGCGCACACGGCGGGCAAACCCGCTGCCGAAATTAAAATCGTCTCCGATGATATCGGCGGCGTAGTCACCAGCTCAAAGGGACCGGAAGCCGGCGTTTGGGTCATCGCCGAAACGCGCGATCTTCCCACTGGCTATCGCAAAATCGTCGTCACCGACGATCAGGGCCGCTACGTAATCCCCGAACTTCCCAAAGCGAATTACGATGTGTGGGTGCGCGGCTACGGCCTCGTCGATTCCCCGAAAGTAAAAGCCGCGCCCGGCAAAATGCTCAATCTCACGGCCGTGATCGCGCCGGACGCGCACGAAGCGGCGCAATATTATCCTGCCGCTTACTGGTATTCCCTCTTGCACATTCCGCCCAAGAGCGATTTCCCCGGCACCGGCGACAAGGGCAACGGAATTTCCGAACGCATCAAGGATCAGGGCACCTGGGTTGAAAATGTAAAGACCGACGGCTGCGAAGCCTGCCATCAACTGGGCGACAAGGCCACGCGCACAATTCCCTCCACGCTTGGCGCGTTTGACAATTCCTACGCAGCCTGGGACCGCCGCATTCAGTCCGCGCAAGTGGGCAGCTCGATGAACGCCGTCGCCAATCGCGTTGGTCGCAAACGCATGCTCTCCGAATATGCTGACTGGACCGATCGCATCAAGAATGGCGAGCTCCCGCCCGCTCCTCCGCGTCCGCAGGGCATGGAGCGCAACCTCGTCATCACCCAGTGGGACTGGGCCACGGCGAAAGAATATTTCCACGACGAAATTTCCGTCGATCGCCGAAATCCCAGCTCCAATCCCAACGGCCTGATCTACGGCGTGCACGAAGACAGCTCCGATTTCATCACCGTGCTGGATCCCACAAAGAATTCGTTCTCGCAGATTCCCATTTCCTACAAACCGGGTACTCCGATGTTTGAGCCCGAAGAACTGCTCGAGCCCTCTCCTTACTGGGGCAACGAAGCAGTCGCCATCTCGCACGCATCGGCGCACAGCTTGATGATGGATTCGCAAGGCCGCCTCTGGACCGCCGCGGCAACGCGCCCCACGGAAAATCCGGCCTATTGCCAAAAAGGCTCGGACCTCGAATCGGCAGTTGTCCTTCCGCTGAAATCCAGCAATCGCCAAACCAACTTCTACGATCCAAAAACCGGAAAGTGGACACTCGTCGATATTTGCTCGCAATCCCAGCACCTGATGTTTGCTGAGGACGCCAACAACACTCTCTGGTTCAGCAATCCCGGCGGCGACAACGTCGGCTGGTTGAACACCAAGATGTATGACGAAACGCACGACGCGGAAAAGTCGCAAGGCTGGACGCCATTCGTTTTGGACACCAACGGCAACGGCAAGCGCGACGAGTACACCGAACCCGGCCAGCCAATGGATCCCAAGAAGGACATGCGCATCAAGGTTGGTTTTTATGGCGTGAGCCCAAGTCCCGCGGACGGCTCCATTTGGGGCACAGTGCTTGGCTTCCCCGGCGCCCTGGTTCGCTTGGTTCCCGGATCAGACCCGGCACGCACATCGCTCGCCGAAATCTACGAAGTTCCCTGGAACAATCCGAAAGCGCCCGTGCAGGGCTTCTCTCCGCGCGGCATGGACATCACCCGCGACGGCGTCATATGGACGGTTCTCTCCAGCGGACATTTTGCAAGCTTTGACCGCCGCAAATGCAAGGGCCCGCTGAACGGCCCCACTGCCACCGGTCAGCACTGCCCCGAAGGCTGGACGCTCTATCGCACGCCCGGCCCAAGTTTCCAGGGTCTTGAGGGTTACGGCAGCGCGGACACTAACTATTACAACTGGGTCGACCAGTTTGACACTTTTGGAATGGGCAAGAACATTCCCATCGCGACCGCGAATGGCACCGATGCTCTCGAAGCGCTCGACCCCAAGACCGGAAAGTTCCTCGTGATGCGAGTTCCCTACCCCATGGGCTTCTTCGCCAAGAGCCTGGACGGCCGCATTGACGATCCCAAGGCCGGTTGGAAGGGCAAAGGCATCTGGTCCACCTACGCCACACGCACCCCGTGGCACCTGGAAGGCGGCAAAGGCACAACCAGCAAAGCCGTAAAGTTCCAGCTACGCCCCGATCCACTAGCCAACTAATCGAATCCGTAGGGGCACGGCATGCAGCAAGGCTGTCCAAATTAGGAGACGTGAGCGGGAGCGCGACTTGAAAAGACGGTGTTTGTGGGCGCCATGGACGCGAGTGGCTTATTAGGTTGGGGCTGTGCTGTCCTAATAGCATGTTAAAAAGGCAGCGCCAACTGGCCATCGTGTAGGCCTGCCAAAGCGGGCGGAGCTTGGAACGGTTCGTCCAGCCAAGCTTGTAAATCGCGATAAACAAAGAGTTGTTGGCGTAGCAGAGCGACCAGATTCGATAACGACCAGCCGTAGCGGGCCCGCAGTTGCAAGTATTTCAAAAGCAGGATGGCGATCAGTGCTGTCCAAATTTGAGTGTGCAACGCGTTGGCGCTAGTGCCTACGAAGGTTTTGATGCGCAAGTTCTGCTTCAAATAGCGGAAGAAGACTTCGATCCTCCAGCGTTCTCGATAGATTTGCGCGATGGTCGTGGATCCAAAGCTGAGGTGGTTGCTCAGTAGCACGAGAACCTCCTGCCGTTCCTGTATCCACACTTCGACACGCCGGAATCGCGCTGTCTGCCTGTAGTGATGACTGCCCAAGGCGATGATTTCATCTTTGAGGATGTGGCGATTCTTTGGAATTGGCCGGGATTCCAGAACACGATAGTGAGCGTCATGACGCAGGCGAGTTACAAAGAACACCCCGCGATCGGTGAGTCTTTGATACCACTGGTAGTCCACATAGCCGCGATCAAAAACTAAAATAGTGCCGGGAGCAAACGAAAGTGTGCGCGCTATTTTCACCTCGGAAGCGTTTGCTTCGGTGAGAACCGCATAACACGGCAGATGTCCATCGTGGTCCAAAACTAAGTGCAACTTGGATGCGCCTTTGGCTTGCTGGTATTGGGCCCAGTCAAACATGGTGGCGCAGAGATCGATAAGTGTGCCGTCGATGCTCAGCAGTGGATTGCGAAAACGGAATCCGTGTCGCGTTCCTGCGACCTGTTGGCAACGAGCAAATAAACAGTAGAAAACTTTCTGATACAACAGCCAGGGTCGGTGTTCGTTGGCGTAGGCCAGCGTGGATTTCTTGGGTGCTCGAGGAACGCCCAGATGTTTCAGTTTGCCTTCACAACCCGCCAGTCCTCCGCAAATTTCACGTAGCGACCGAGCTTGCCCTAACTGGCAAAACATCATGGCCACGAATTGCCCCCAGCAAGTAAATCCGCGGGCATGGCGCTCGGCACGGGTCGCTCGAACAATCTGTTCAAATTCCAGACGAGGAAAAAACTGTAACAGCTGAGAAAAAATGCTGCATACTCGGTTCAAGGCGGAATCTCCTGTCCTGAAAAGTTGGTTCTTGTCATGGAACCCAACCTAAAGTAACAGGCCTTTCCGCCCTATATCGAAAACCTAATTTGGACAAGCTTGCGGCATGCCGTGCCCCTACCGCCCCAAGAGCTTCCGGGCATTTTTAATTGCACGTGAGGACGTGTACTTTCTAGATACCCTTTAAGTAACCAGGGAATTTGGAAGAATGGTGTAGGCGCTATAATGATATTCTATGGACCTGAAACGCTACGATCGATCCTTGAGCCGAGTTGCATTGAAATTTCAGACCCTT
The DNA here is from genome assembly GCA_963786215.1 of uncultured Acidobacteriota bacterium. GTDB lineage: Bacteria > Acidobacteriota > Terriglobia > Acidiferrales > UBA7541 > Palsa-360. The sequence goes on along the minus strand of CAWAYK010000012.1, from coordinate 476,590 downwards.
ACCTTTCTGCTTTTTCTGTGTACATTGTTCGCGCTGAACGCGTCGGCCTTTAAATCATCCCTGCAACCGGAAGAAGTGGAAGATGCATATTCTTTGGGTCAATCATCCAATCATGAGGATCTCAGGGATTTTCTCAGCCAATATGAGCGCGCTTTCAAATACCCTTCCAACAACCCTGTAGCTTTCGTTCAATCGCTGGAATTCCAAACGCCGTACGAACAAATCGTGCTGCGCTCTCAAAAAACAAATCAATATTCCAAGTTCCGCGCCTCGGAGGATTATCAGGCACATCCCACATTGGTGATTGTGCGAGCCGTGGTTTCCCTGAAAACAGGTTACTCCGGACCTCCTCCACCCGCGGATAGTTTCAAGGTATCCGTATCGCAAGCAAATCTAATCGAACCACAAAACGTGACCAGCAACGTTCTCTGCGACCCCAGCAATTATGCCGATAATCCCACCGCGGTCGAATGTGTGGCGTATACACGCGAAATTCTCCTGCAATTTGACACTTCGCAATTCGCTCACGCCAATGCCACGGTCAGGGTAACACTCCCCTACGGGCAGCCGGTGGAAACGAAATTCAATCTCGACAAACTGAAGTAGAACGGCAATTTCCTAGCGCGGGTGCCGCACTCTTGCGAATTTAGCAAGGGTGCGGTTCTTGACTTTCGTCAAAAGTGGCAAGCATCGAACGGCATTCATAGGCACAGCCAGCTTATTTCTTTTCAACAAACAGCGACGGGTAATGTTTCCGCAGGTTCTCAACTTTCGGATAATCGTTAATCACGATGTACATGTTCTCCGGATGCAGATCCATGTAGCCCTGGTGGTAATCTTCAGCGGCATAAAACGCTTCAAGCGGAACAATTTGCGTGACGATCGGCTGCCGGAAAACTTTTGCGGCGTCGAGCTGCTTGACATATGCATCGACAATTTTTTTCTGTTCTTCCGACGTATAAAAAATGGCGGACCGGTACTGTGTCCCTTGATCGGGCCCTTGGCGGTTCAGCTGCGTGGGATCGTGCGCCACGGAAAATAAAACCTTCAAAATTTGCCCCACAGAAATCTGCGACGGATCGAAAATCACTTCCACAGCTTCCGCGTGCCCCGTGCGCCCCGAACAAACTTTTTCATAAGTAGCAGTATTGGCCGCGCCGCCCGAATACCCGGAAGTAGCCCCCAACACGCCCTTCAGCCGCTCGAACACGGCCTGAATTCCCCAGAAGCAGCCGCCGGCAACCACGATTGTCTCGCGCCCTTTCGCCCCGGCCAGCGGAGCGTCCACGGCAGGATCCGGAAGCGCCACGACGTCACTCGAAGAATTGCAGCTGGCCCCTCCGCCAAATGGCAGCAGCACAGCCAACATTCCCAATGCTCGCTCAATGATTTGCATCATGATTTGTGCCTCCGCGTGGCATAGGCTTCAGCCTGTGGGGATTAGTCCTCGCAAGGCCCAACCCCCACAGGCTAAAGCCTATGCTACTCAAAACTTTTCTGTAATCGTATTTGCCGTTCCCTTGGAAGGCGTAGTCGACGGTTGCGTTTTCGGCGGTTTCGCTCCACTAGACCACTTCTTTCACTACCTGCGCAGCAAGTTTTCCGCTGGAGGGGCATTCCGTATCGTTCACCCGGCATTCCGAAAGCGTCAGCTTGCACCCGCACGTGCAATTTTCGGAGTTGAGCCGCCGCAGCGCAACCTTCTTCTGTTCGGGAGTAAGCCCCTTGAAACTTACGCCGGGCAATTCCGTCGCGTTGGCGGCATTCTTCAAAAACACCTGCCCCAAGTCGACAAATGTCTCCACATGCGCATCCGTCGGCATTCCGAGCAGCGAGCGAATTTCACGCTGGTAATTTTCAATCGGGTAAAGTCCGCTATGCTTCTGCACGACTCGGCCCTGCGTATCGATCAGGAACGAAGTAGGAAGTGCGGGCACTCCTCCGTAAGCCTCAATCAATTCCGGAGTGGCCATCACGATCGGATAGGTCATTCCCTTCGCGTGCGCAAATTTAATGACACTCGCCGGAGGATCGTCGTCCTCGGAAATACCCACGATTTGCATCTTATCCCCGAATTCCCTTTTCAACTCGATCAATTCGGGGATTTCTTCGCGGCAGGGCGGGCACCACGTGGCCCAGAAATTAACGAGGACCACTTTGCCGCCCCAATTGTCTTTATTCACAGGCTTCCCGAGCAAGTCCGTCGCTTGCAGAGGCGGTGCCGTTTCTGGATTTCTCACGAAGCGAATGACGGGTTGATTTGCGTCAGCAGGGCGCGCAGCAGGGACGGCGGCCGAAGCTTTCTGCTCGAGGGCAAGGTTGCGCGAGGAACCGACAAGGGCTAGTCCCGCGAAGGCGAACAGCGCAAGCACCGCGATGTTCTTTCTCATCATAGCTCCCCTCATTATGGTGTCGTCTCGATAGCAAAACAAGTCTCGACCTTCCGTTACCCTATAAGATGCAACACCCACGCAAGAAGCCACAAAACACGAAACCGTACACCTCCGAATGGATCGCTTTCGTAGAGGCCGCCTGCTTTTCAGGCGGGCGACTTTCTTTTGCGTACACTCAAAAATTGGGTGGGGAAATTGCGCAATACGTCTGCGCCAACAACAAATATGTCTACCACGAAAAGTAGCGCGGGCTTCGGACTGCGGCTGTAGGCCTTGTAGCGCCGGCGTCTCGCCGGCGGTTTTCAGCTATCGCAACACACAGCAAAAACCGCCGGCGGGACGCCGGCGCCACAAGGCCTAAACTCCGCAGTCCGAAGCCCGCGCCACTGAAAAAAATCTACTTCCCTCCCACAATCTCCTTCGCATGCCCCGTCAACCGCATGATATGCAAGCCGGTGCCCGCGCGATCCGCGCTATAGATCAGCCCTCGATCATCCACCTCGACATTGTTCGTCTCAATTACTTTTTGGCATGCCGCAGTGATTTTCGGATCGCCGGCAGGATGGCTGATTCCATCCTCCGGGCAGAACGACATGGTGTTTTTGTTGGGCGCAGGGATGAAATACGCGACCTCCTGCACGGAAAATGGATCGCGAATATCGAACACGCGAGTGCCCGCATTAAACCAGGAGAAAATCGCAATCTTCCCGTAATACGGTTGGTAGAACGATTCGGCCACGGCGTGTGTGCCGAACCTTCCTCCCTTGCCGCAATAGTCTCCCGGATTTTCCGGCACGTGAAATGTAGAAATCGGCCACGGCGTGGCCTCGTTGCTGATGTCCACCATAAATGCGAGGTGCGGACCTGCGCGCTCTCCGCCCGGTCCGGGAGAGCAATGATCGCCGCGCGATGATTCCGACGGCACGATCAGCAGGTCTCTCTTTTTCAGAGCGGCGTGTCCCTGAAATTCAGGAATCGGTTCAGCAAAAATCGGAAATGTGGTGTGCGCTCCCTGATCCGGTGACATCGTGAGGTATCCCACCTGCGGCGCAAGCATTTCTTCCGTCGTGGGTTTTTTAGGATTCTCGAAAGCCGTCAGCAATTTTTTGCGATCCAGAATCTGGATGACGCCGTTTGCTCCCGTCCCGTACGCGGCGTACACGCGGTTCTTTGCTGTCCCCGCGGAAATCATTCCATGAATAGCGATGCCTTCCACAACACCTTCGTGCGATGTTGCATTCGGTTGCTGACCCAGCAGGCCAAAATCGCGAATATACACAGGCTTGGCGGGATCGCTCAGATCGTAAATTTTCATGTGCTGGCCCTTCCAGCCTTCGGCGGGAGCGTTGGCCACCAGGTACGCGATTCCCGTGTCGCATTCCCACCAGCTTTTATGCGTGTGATCGAGATCGCCTACAATCTGCGTCAAGCGAGTTGGATGAGACGGATCGGTGACGTCATAAATTTCCTGCGCCTTCGATCCGAGCGGCCGCAATAAATACCATTTTCCGCGCACGCCGTGCGGCAACAAACTTCCGCTGCATACGCGCACCATCTGCGAGCCGCCCGCCTCCTCCCCCGCTTCCGTTGAGCCTGGAATATGCGCCAGGTATTTGGGTTTCGCAGGGTCCGTCACATCGACAATTGAGGTCCCGTTCGGCTCCACAGCGCCCGTGAGCGGATTCATCATGCTGCCCGTGTGATGCCCGACATAGGCGATTTCGCGGTCTCCCTCGTTGATGATGATCGGCTGGTAGGCCGAGCGGCCTTGCAGATCGCTGAAGCCCGCCAGTTCCATGTTCCATTGAGATTGTTGATCTGGAGGATTGGGAGCAGGTTCTTGCGACGCGGGCTCTCCAGTTAAGGCGATCGTGGGAATTCCCGGCCCATCCGGCGGAAAGCTTTGCGCCAGCGCGCACATCGGCGCCGAGGTCGCCAACAGCAGCGGCAACAGAAATATTAAACGCTTGCGATTCACTTTATGATTCACGATTTAATCTCCCGTCCTGACTCACACCAAGAAATACCGTCACCATTTCGGCCAAACAGCATGAAAAAATATTTTGAAGATGCCGCAAACTTCGCGCAAAAAAACATACGTCGTCCTCCCCGCCGCGTCAACTTCAATTCACATCCGCGCCGATGACCTTTCCGTAAAAATTCCGTAAAGTTTCATGCCCTTTCTTTCTTCGTTCATCAATTATTCATCCCGGTTTAATGTTTATCTCCTCCCGTTCATGAGATTTTTTTGTTCGCGCATAACGTCCCTGTGTGCAAATTTCAGGAGGAAATCGACGTGAAAAAAGTATTTCTTGCGATAGTTGTGTCCTTTGCTCTGGCTGGAGGCATTCAAGCCGGCAACGATCAAGATAACGACAAACATTCCGATCATTTTGAATTTCAACCCGGCACTCTGGTTCTCACGCGCAGCGTATATGTTGGGACCCCTTCATTACTCGTTCCTGGAGTAACTCTATTGCCGCCGGGCTGCGTGGCTGGCACGGTCAACGTGCCTCTTATCGCAGGCGGAACAACGCCTGTAACAGTGGCGTGCGTCACTCCAAATAACGAAGCATCATTCCCCAACGTGTTCCTCAACGCGGCTGTTGACCCCAATTTTGGCATTACCTCCCCAATCTTCCTCGATGACCTGACGACGGATGGCCACCGGATTGATACCCTTCCCATTCCAACCGATCAGATTGTGACCAGCTTCAGCTCGAAATCCGAACTGGCCGTGCATCTTTCGACCGACGGAAAGTCGATTACATTCATGGGTTATCGAGGCGGCCCCGGATTCCCGACTGCAGTAAACATCTTCGATGTATCCAACGGCAATACCCCAGGCCTTATCGATCCCACCAATCCCGCCGTCGGGCAATACTATCGCTCCGTGGCGGAAGTCGACGCCCATGGCCACCTGATGATTACCGAAGGCAACGCTTACAGCGGAGATAATGGCCGCGGCGCGATCAAAGGCGATTCGCTGTATTACATGGTCGGAAATGACAACAGCGGCAACCTGTCCAAAAAGCAGGTCACCACAACCATTCCAGGCATGGAACTTGTCAATTCCACCGGTGTCGAATTGCTCGTCCCGGGTCAGACCCCGCCCGTTCCTCCTAATATCGCCAAAATTGGCGACTTTGAAATCAATCAGGTGATTGATCCGCTGACGGGAAAACTCTACGCGCTGGATAAGGCCGGCAAGGACAATAATTTCCGTGGCATTGCCATCTTCAACCACACCCTGTACGTCACCAAGGGCAGCGGCTCCAACGGCATCAACACCGTCTATCAAGTTGGAAATGCCGGCGTTTTGCCGAGCGGAGATGTCGCAACACTCGCGGCGCTGCCGATCACAATCCTGCCCGGATTTCCCAATACACTGGCAGCGGGCGTAGATCCAACAACCGCTGCAGTAACTCCCATCGCCTTTCCTTTCGGCATTTGGTTCGCCAATGCGAGCACGCTGTATGTTTGCGATGAAGGAGACGGAACGCTGGTGACTCCCGCAGTCAATGGAAATGTTGCTACTCCTTTGGCTCAGGCCTCCGCCGGAGTTCAGAAATGGATTCTCGCGAATGGCACATGGCAACTGGCTTACGTAATGAACAGTGGCCTTAACATTGGCCTTCCCTACAGCGTGAAAAATTATCCGACGTCCCTCAATCCCGCAACGGGCGGCTGCCGCAACATGACCGGACAGCATAACCACGACGGCACAGTCACCATTTTTGCCGTCACCTCAACCCTCAGCGCAAGCGGCGATCAGGGTGCCGATCCCAACAAGCTGTTCAAGGTCACCGACGTTTTGAATGCGACCACGTTGCCCACAGGCGACGGCAATCATGACGCCGACGACTCAATTGGCCAAATCAAAATCATCCGCTCCGCAAAGTCCGGTGAGGTATTTCGTGGAGTCTCTTTCGCCCCTCAAGATGAACACCAAGGTGACGATGACGGGAGTCGATAACAGCTAGCGCATTTTCAAAGCCACAAACAAAAATCCCCGGTCGAATGCAAATTCGACCGGGGGTTGTAGCGCCGGCGTCTCGCCGGCAGGTTTTCGTGAGTGTGACGCAGCAAAAAACCCGCCGGCGGGACGCCAGCGCCGCAAAATCAATGCGTCATATCAAATAGTATGTAATTGATTCCAATCCGATAGGCGAGTGAAGTTTCTCGTTCCGGATAATTAGGGCTGTCCGCCCATTCCCACGCATCTCCCACATCAGAGTTGTGGCAGATTGCCACCATGATGCGCCCATCATCGTCGCGAATGGCCCTCCACTTCGGCGTGACCATGTCCGGGCCGTATGGCCGCCCTCCCCACAAAAACCGCGTCCCGTGAATCTGCACGCGGTCATTCAAGTCGTACATCACATGAAAAATTTCGTCATCGTTTTTCAAATCTTCTATCTGCCGCCCGGGGAAAATCAAACGCAGGCCTTCGACCAGCGATTCCCATTCGTAATCTCCATGCGTATCGTCCGACAAAAGAAAACCGCCCCGTAATAAATATTGCCGAAGTCTTACGACTTCATCATCCGTCAGATTCCAGCCATTGCCGTGCTCCATATAAATCCACGGCCAGTTAAACAATTCGTCGGAGTCCGCGTCGATCACCTGCTCCAACCCGCGAGCATGCAAACGAGTCAATCGCCGCACGCCCATCGTAAATTGCCGGTCGGCTTTCGGATAATCCGCCGCCCACATGTGGAATCGGCGGTAACCGCCTGAATCGCTGTTCGACCGGAAATGATACCGCGCAAACGTCCATTCCGCTTTCTGCTGCGCATCGGGGGGCAGTGCAGGGGTTTCTTCCTCGTCCTCAAAGCCGGGGCCTTGGAAAGCAAGCAGGGTCAGCGTCAGTGTGCAAAAAAGGAGGGCGATTGCGATGGAGGAAAAAAATTTCATGAAACTTTCCGCCCATATTTCACAACACGTAAACGCGGCTAACGAATCCAGGATCGAACTTATGTCAGCGATGGGTCCTGCAATGGCGCAGGAGTTGGAGGAACATCGCCGGAGATTGCAGGCGCAGGCTTGTGTCGCCGGAATCGCTCCTGCAGCCTGTCCATATATAGGTATATCACCGGAGTGGTGTACAGCGTAAGCATCTGGCTGACCATCAAGCCGCCTACAATGCTGATGCCCAGCGGCCTGCGCAATTCGGCGCCGGTGCCGTTTGCCAGAGCCAGCGGCAATCCGCCAAACAGCGCCGCCATTGTGGTCATCATGATCGGGCGGAACCGCAGCAGGCAAGCCTGGTAAATCGACTCCTCAGCTGTTTTTCCTGAGCGTTCGGTTTCCACCGCAAAGTCAATCATCATGATGGCATTCTTCTTCACAATGCCTATCAGCAAAATAATTCCGATCAGCGCAATAACACTGAGGTCCATGTGAAACACTTGCAACGCGAGCAGCGCACCAACGCCAGCCGACGGCAATGTGGAAAGAATCGTAACTGGATGAACATAACTCTCGTAGAGAACCCCCAGCACGATGTATACGGCGATCAGTGCGGACAAGATTAGCCACGGCTGCGTCGACAGCGAAGATTGAAAGGCCTGCGCATTTCCCTGGAATGTCGGGTGAATATCCGAGGGCATGCCCATTTGCACGACCATCGATTCGATATCGTTTACCGCGTCGCCCAAAGCCACACCTTCGCCAAGATTGAACGAAATCGTGACCGCCGGAAATTGTCCCTGGTGGTTTACGGCGAGTGACGTATTTTTCGTCTCGTAATGCGTGAATGAGCTCAGGGGAATTTGATTCCCTGTCGACGAACGCACATAAAGCCCCTGAATATCATCCGTGGAATCCCGGAACGCCTGATCGACTTCCATCACCACGTGGTACTGATTCAGTTCCGTGTACGTTGTAGCTACCTGGCGCTGCCCAAACGCGTCATATAATGTGCTGTCGATCGCGCTCGGCGAAATTGCCAACCGCGAAGCCGTATCACGGTCAATCACAAGTGTAGCCTGCAAGCCGCGTGTTTGCTGGTCGCTGGCAATATCGCGCAATTTGGGCATCTGGCGCATCTTGGCTTCCACGCGCGGCGCCCACTGCAAAAGGTCGGTCAAATTTTCACTGGAAAGCGTGTACTGATATTGGGAACTGCTGATCCGCCCACCCACGTTGATGTCCTGGTTCGCCCGCAGAAATAATGTCGCCCCTGGGACCGTCGCGAGTTTGCGCCGCAAACGTGCGATAACCTGGTCCACGGTTACTTTTCGCTCTCCGATAGACTTTAGCTCGACTTGCATCCGCCCCGTATTTTCCGCTCCGCCGCCCGTATTAGCCGCAATTTCCTTGACTGCCGGATCACGCGCGACAATATCGGTGTATTCCTTCAACTTTTGCTGCATCACAGGGAAGGAAGTGTCCTGAGCGCCTAAAACGTTTCCCTGAAGCATGCCCGTGTCCTGCTGCGGAAAAAATCCTTTGGGAATCACGATATATAAATAAACGCTGAGGCAAATCGTCGCGCCGGTAACCGCCAGCATGAAAGGCTGATGGCGAAGCACCCATCTCAAACCGCGAGCATAGGTTCCCACGCTCCATTGGAAGACTCGTTCGCTTGCAATATAAAATTTGCCGTGCTTCTTTGCATGTTCCGATTTCAGGAAATGCGCGCACATCATCGGCGTGGTGGTCAGCGACACGCACAGCGAAACAAGAATGGCCACGCTCAGGGTCACTGCAAATTCGCGGAATAGCCTTCCCACGATTCCGCCCATCAGCAAAAGGGGAATGAAAACAGCGATCAGCGAAATGCTCATGGAAAGCACGGTAAATCCGATTTCGCGCGACCCTTTGATGGCCGCCTGCATCGGGGTTTCCCCTTCTTCCAGATACCGTGTGATGTTCTCAATCACCACGATGGCATCGTCCACCACGAATCCTGTGCAAATCGCCAGCGCCATCAGGGAAAGATTGTCGAGATTGTATTTCAGCAAGTACATCATGCCGAACGTCCCGATGATGGAAAGAGGCACAGCGATGCTCGGAATGATCGTGGCCCATGCGTTGCGCAAAAACAGAAAAATAACCATGACGACGAGGGCAACAGTCAGCAGCAGCGTGAATTCAATATCTTTCACCGACGCACGAATGGTCGTCGTGCGGTCAAAAACAGGTTCCAAGACGACCGACGGAGGAACGGATGCGCGAAGCTCAGGCAGTAAGGCTCGAATGCGGTCCACGGTATCGATAATGTTTGCGCCCGGTTGCCGTCCAATCCCGATCATTACTGCAGGCTGGCCATTTACAAATCCGGAATTTCTTACGTCTTCAATTCCCTCCGTCACTCTTGCTATGTCGCTCAGACGAACCGGAGCCCCATTCCGGTAGGCCACTATCAGAGGAACGTATTGTTCGGGCTTCAGGAGTTGATCGGACGTGTAAAGCGTCCAGCGGTCGGATCTATCTTCGAGATTCCCTTTCGGGGTGTTTGCATTGGCCGCCACGATCGCCTGGCGCACAGCTTCCAGGCTGATTCCGTAATGTGCCATCGCATTCGGATTGACGTCCACGCGTACGGCAGGTTTCGCGCCGCCGTAAATGTTGACCTGACCCACTCCGTCCAGCTGAGAAATTTTTTGCGCGAGGATGGAATCGCACAGATCGTACAAACGGCTTCTGGGAATCGTGTTCGAGGAAATAGAAATATCCAAAATGTCCGTCTCAGAAGGATTAATCTTGCGGTACCAAGGCAGGTTTGGCAGTCCTGCGGGAAGCTGCCCGGCTGCAGCGTTGATCGAGGCCTGCACGTCTCGTGCGGCCGCATTAATATCCCGGTCCAGATCGAATTGAAGCGTGATGCCCGTATTACCCAACTGACTGCTGGACGTCATTTGCGTGACGCCCGCGATTCTCCCGAATTGCCTTTCCAAAGGTGTGGCCAGGGAGGAGGCTACAGTTTCCGGACTTGCTCCAGGCAAATTAGCTCGAACAAAAATTGTCGGGAAATCAACTCGGGGAAGCGCCGCTACGGGAAGGAAATAGAACGCGACTCCTCCGGCCAGAAGAATGGCAATACTCAAAAGCGAAGTTGCAACAGGTCGGCGGATGAATGGCGCAGAGATGTGCATTCTCTATCCCGAATATTCCGTTTCTTTCCCAGGGTATACGTTCTTATTCTAAAGGCTTAGAGGGGCCAAACGCACGTTTTGGTTTCAAAAATTACAAAGTCATTCTACCTCATGCACTTCCACGCTTCGAACTGGCTTTGAGCCATTCGCTCCGCATGCCTCAATTCCGAAATCCACAATAGGGCTGGTAAAGTGAATACCCAACTATGCCGATAAAATCAATTGGGAGTGCAACCAAACCTGGCGCACCGCGTCTTATTTATCGGGAAACACGAGCGGCACGGATTCAATTTCTCGATGTAACGCATAGAATACAATCTATGCGAATTGCTCAAAGCTCCTGTATTCATGCAAGTTAAGCGCAATTTAACGATTGGAAGAATACTTGTCGCTGGCGATCTTCAGCCTTGCCGGGATTGTTTCTCCCCGCGCTCTCTCTTACACTGATCGCGCACTATTTTTTTTGGATTTTAGGACTGAGGTTCCCGACCTTTGCAAACTGAAACCTTGCGCGAGCCGAGTAGGCGAGGATTGATGCATCCAATTCAATACGACCTGGTCGTGATCGGAAGTGGCCCAGCCGGCCAAAAAGGCGCCATCGCCGCCGCCAAACTCGGCAAGCGCGTGGCCATGGTCGATCGCAATGACATGGTCGGCGGCGTTTGCATTCACGGTGGCACGGTCCCCAGCAAGACGCTGCGCGAAGCCATTCTTCACCTGACGGGATTTCGTCACCGCTCATTTTACGGAAATGATTACGTCGTAAAAGATCGCATTTCGATAAAAGATTTAGGCGCGCGCGTTTCTCAAGTCGTCGAACGTGAAACCGGCGTCGTGCGCGACCAGTTGCGCCGCAATGGGATCGACCTGCTTACCGGTACCGCGCAATTTCTCGACGCCAACACAGTCGAAGTGCAGGGGCTGACCGAAGCCCACATGCTTCACGCCGATCACGTATTGATCGCCTGCGGCACTCGACCTTCCCATCCGGATGACATCCCGTTTGACGGCAAAAAAGTTATCGCCAGCGATCAATTTTTTCAGATGGAAGAAATTCCGCGCGAACTGATCATCGTTGGCGGCGGGGTGATCGGCCTGGAATACGCGTCGATGCTCGTCGGCCATGGGCGTCGAAGTTACGCTGATCGAGCAGCGCCCCACGCTTCTCGATTTTGTGGACGCAGAAATCATGGAAGCCTTGCGCTACCACATGCGCCGCCAGGGCGCGATCTTCCGCCTCGGTGAAAAAGTCACTTCGATCCAACACGATGACCGCGGACGCGTGGTCGCCAGCCTCGAAAGCGGAAAAAATATTCACGCCACGTGCCTGATGTACGCCGTCGGCCGCCAGGCAAATACAGATTTGCTGAATCTCGAAGCCGCAGGTCTAACTTCCAGCGCGCGGGGCAAACTGGAAGTGAACGAGCACTTCCAGACTGCCGTCCCCAATATTTATGCCGCAGGCGATGTCATCGGCTTTCCTTCGCTCGCCTCTACCTCGATGGAACAGGGCCGCATGGCCAGCTCCCACATCTTCGGCGTCCCCGCGGAAATGAGCAAAGCCCTTCTTCCCTACGGCATTTACACTATCCCCGAAATTTCCATGGTGGGCCAAACGGAAGCCACCCTGACCGAAGCGCACGTTCCCTTCGAAGTCGGCATTTCCAAATACGAAGAACTGGCCAAAGCGCAAATCGTAGGCGACCACACCGGCATGCTGAAAATTCTTTTCCATCCCGAAACGCGAAAAGTTCTCGGCGTCCACGTCATCGGAGAAAGCGCCGCCGAAATCGTCCACATCGGCCAGGCCGTCCTCTCCCTGGGCGGCACCATGGACTACTTCCGCGACACCGTCTTCAATTACCCAACCTTCGCCGAAGCCTACAAAGTCGCCGGCCTCGATGGCTTGAATAAGCTTTAAATCCGCGTGTATCGATCCGGCCTCGCCTTGACATCCTGCATTGCCTATATGTAATATAACATTCGTGGCATATGAAATCGAGCGAACCGAAGAATTCACCGAATGGTGGAATAAGCTCACTGAAAAAGAACAGGTGTCGGTTGCCAAGCTCGTCGGTGTGCTCGCGGAAAAAGGGCCGGACCTGAAACGGCCCTACGTTGGCAAAATCGAAGGCTCGAAGAAGATCCCAAATCTAAAGGAATTAGTGATCCAGTTTGGGGGAGACCCTTATCGAGTCTTCTTTATGTTTGACGAGCGGAGAGTTGGAATTCTATTGCTTGGGGCGAAAAAGACGGGTGGCAAAAAGGCACAAGCCTCGTGGTACAGGGCTAGAATTGCCGAACTCGATCCAATTTACGAACAATATATTAAAGAAATCAAAGAAGAAGGGTTGATATAAAAAATGGCTGGGCACAAACCGTTTTCCGAACTTGTTGCAAAGATGTCGCCGAAAGCTAAGGCGGAAGCTAAACGCGGAACAGCCAAGATCCTGGCTGAAATGGAACTGGCCGAACTACGTGAAGCGTTGGCGGTTCGACAATCGGACCTTGCTCAAATGCTGAAAACTACACAGGCTGCCGTTTCACGCCTTGAACGCCGGAACAATATGACCATTGCAAGCTTGAAAGACTACGTCGAGGCGCTTGGCGGAAGGCTTGAATTGAACGCCGTACTTCCCAGTCGAACTGTCAAAATCGCCTACGCATTCAAACTAAATCCTGATCGTACCAGTGGAAATGCGTTTCTTTCTAAAAGGAAGAACGCAAGCACAATTCACCGCAAACGAAAAGAGTCTTAGAATCCCTGCGCACGCGTGCACGCATAAATGGTTAAAGGTCAGCGCTTACGAACCGGGTTATCCGATCAGGGATCGAATGATGGCGCATCAATCGCCCGTTTGACGCACCCATCCGCGCCCTGATAGTTTGTCTGCTTATGTCTTTGCGCCAAAACACACAAATTCTAATCCGTGGACGATGGCAATGATCGTTCCCCCGTCCTCTCGAATCGCCTTCCAGGGCGAGCGCGGCGCATTCTCCGAAGAAGCAGCCGTAAAACTTCTGGGCGAGGACATTCAACTCGTCCCGCGCACGACTTTTGAATTGCTTTACAGCAGCATTCAGGATGGTGCCGCGGACTTCATCCTCGCGCCCATCGAAAACAGTCTTGCGGGCTCAGTCCACCGCTCCTACGATCTGCTGATCACGAGCGGCCTGCACATTCAGGCGGAAGTCGTCATCCCCATTGTGCATAACCTGATCGGCATTCCCGGCGCGATATTTGAAAAAATCACTCAGGTTTCCTCTCATCCTGTAGCTCTTGCGCAGTGCGAAAACTTTTTCGCCAGCCACCCTACCATCAAGCGCGTGGCCACTGATGATACCGCCGGAAGCGTCCGCGAAGCGATGGGCGCAGGCGACCCGACCAAAGCCGGAATCGCCAGCAAGCGCGCGGCAAAAGTTTACAGCGGCGTGATTTTGCGCGAGCATCTCGAAGATCATCCGGAAAATTACACGCGCTTCCTGCTGCTCGCCGCTTCCGCCGACGTCGCAGAAAACGCGGACAAACTTTCGCTGGTCCTGTATCTCGCGCACAAGCCAGGTTCGTTGTGCTCTGTCTTGAACGCTTTCGCCCGGCGCAATCTAAATTTGCTTAAAATTGAAAGCCGCCCCATTCCCGGCACGCCCTGGAGCTACTGCTTCTATCTCGACCTCCAGGCTTCGCTCAAAGATGAAGAAACGCGCGCGGCACTCGAAGAGCTAAAAGATTTCTCCGATTCTGTTAAAATTCTTGGCTGTTACCCACAAGCAAGGGTTTAAACTATTTGCCGCGGATAACCGTGGGTGGCGCAGGCTTTACAGGCTGCGGAAGAAGTCGGTTCGACGTGGGGTCTAGTAGCACAGGCACTCCTGCCTGTGCGGGTTTTGCTCGAGTTAACAAGAGCGCACAGGCAGGAATGCCTGTGCTACACGACTTTTTCCGCAGCCTGTTTAGCCTGCAGGTTTTCATTTGTGCAACAATGCTCCGTCGCAGATTGAATGCCTTAGTAAAAATCTTGGCAAGGTCGTGTAGCGCTCGCCTTCAGGCGAGCAATCCGGGTTCACGTCGATGCCCGCCTGAAGGCGGGCGCTACAAAATCATTGGCGCCTATTCATGATGGTGCGGAAAAAAGAAAAGTTTAAGCAATTAATCTCGCAAACCCAGAAACGCAACAGGAGGAAATGTGAAGGTTTATTACGATAAAGATGCGGATGTGAACTACATAAAAAATAAAAAGATCGCCGTAATCGGTTTTGGTTCGCAGGGCCATGCCCACGCCATGAACCTTTCGGATTCGGGCTGCGATGTAATCGTCGGCCTCAAGCCCACGAGCGCTTCGGTCGCCAAGGCGCAAAAAGCTGGATTGCGCGTGATGTCCGTGCGCGAAGCCGCTGAAGCAGCGGACATTGTCATGATCCTCACGCCGGATGAACTGACGCCGGCTATTTACGAGGCAGAAATCGCGCAATCCATGCGCGCCGGGAAATATCTCGCGCTCGCGCACGGCTTCTCGATTCACTTCGGATTCATCAAGCCACCCAAGGAAGTTAACGTGTTCATGGTTGCGCCCAAGGGCCCGGGACACCTCGTGCGCCATCAATTTTCGCAAGGCGCGGGAGTTCCCTGCCTGATCGCCGTCCATCAGGATCCGGCCGGCGACACTAAGAAGATCGGCCTCGCCTACGCCAGCGCCATTGGCGGAGCGCGCGCCGGCGTGATCGAAACCAATTTCAAGGAAGAAACCGAAACCGACCTCTTCGGCGAACAGTCCGTGCTCTGCGGCGGCCTCACAGCTCTGATTCAGGCGGGATTCGAAACGCTGATTGAAGCGGGCTATGCGCCCGAGATGGCCTATTTCGAATGCTGCCATGAAATGAAGCTGATCGTGGACCTCGTCTACGAAGGCGGCATCTCCGAAATGCGCTATTCGATTTCGAACACCGCCGAATACGGCGACCTCACGCGCGGCCCGATCGTGATCGACAAGGCCACGAAAGAGCGCATGAAGGGCATTCTGGCCGACATTCAATCCGGCAAATTTGCCAAGGAATGGATGGCGGAAGCCGCGGGCGGCCTCAAGAACTTCAAAGCGTTGCGCGAAGCCGGCCAGAAGCACCCCATCGAAAAAGTTGGCGGTGAGTTGCGCGCGATGATGCCGTGGATGAAAAAGAACCGCGTAATCGCCGAAGGCGCGTAGAACAGCCGTCGAAGAAGTATTGCATGGGCAGGCGGGGAAAAATGCCCCGCCTGCTGTAGCCCGCCTCTTCAGAGGCGGGGGTTTAGACGACGCGACATCTAAGCTTCGCCATTAGCATCCAAACCCTCGCCTCTAAAGAGGCGAGCTACAGAATCGCCTCGGCCACAAAATTGTTTTCAACACATTGCCGAGAAATTCTAAATGAAAAGCTTTCCACGAATTACGATTCACAAATCACGGTTCACTAGTCACCAGTCACTAGTCACCGGTCACAAGATTCCCCCGGAGGCATCATGGACCCGCGTCTCAGAGAACACAGCCGCCACATCGTCGACGGCCCGTCGAGGGCGCCAGCGCGCGCTTATTTTTACGCGATCGGCCTCACGGATGAAGATCTCGCAAAGCCGCTTGTCGGAATCGCGAATACCTGGATCGAAGCAATGCCCTGCAATTCGCACCTGCGCCACCTGGCCGAAAAAGTGAAGGAAGGCGTGCGCGCCGCAGGCGGCACTCCGCTCGAATTCAACACAATCGCGATCAGCGACGGCGAAACGATGGGCACGGAAGGTATGAAAGCTTCGCTCATCAGCCGCGAATTAATCGCCGACTCGATTGAACTCGTCGGCCACGGCTACATGTTTGACGCCATGGTCGCGCTCTCCGGCTGCGACAAAACGATTCCCGCGACCGCCATGGGTCTCACGCGTCTGAATTTGCCGAGTCTTGTTCTCTACGGTGGCTCGATTCAGCCTGGGCGCTTCCGCGGACACGACGTGACGATTCTGGACGTGTTCGAAGCCGTTGGCGCGCACTCTGCCGGCAAAATGTCCGACGCGGATTTGAAAGAAATCGAGCACGTCGCGTGCCCGGGCGCAGGCGCGTGCGGCGGCCAGTTCACGGCCAACACCATGGCAACGGCACTGGAATTTATCGGCCTCACGCCCATGGGAATGGGCAACGTCCCGGCCACCGATCCGAAGAAAGATGATGCAGCGTATCGCGCCGGAACGCTGGTGATGGATTTGTTGCGCAAAGGAATTACCCCGCGACAGATCCTGACGCGCGAGGCGTTCGAAAATGCAATTTTTGCAGTCGTCGCTACCGGCGGTTCAACCAACGCCGTCCTCCATTTGCTAGCAATGGCTAAGGAAGCGAATATCGATTTAAAACTCGACGATTTCGGCGACATCAGCGCGAAGACTCCCCTGCTCGCTGACATGAAGCCGTGGGGGAAATACACGGCCGTCGATTTGTACAACGCCGGTGGAAACGCGCTGCTCGCGAAGCGCCTTCTCGATGCCGGTATCCTGCATCGCGGCCAGATGACCACCAGCATGAAAACTCTGGACGAGGAAGCGATGTCCGCAAAAGAAAAACCGGGGCAGGACGTAGTGCATCCACTTTCCGATCCAATTAAAACTACGGGCGGCTTAATGGTTTTGCGCGGAAATCTGGTGCCCGATGGATGCGTGGTGAAAACTTCGGGACACGAAAGACCGTATCACCGCGGGCCAGCACGCGTTTTCGATCGCGAAGAACTGGCCATGGACGCCGCCATGAAGGGCGAAATCAAAAAGGGTGACGTCGTCATCGTACGTTATGAAGGCCCCCGTGGCGGACCCGGAATGCGCGAAATGTTGGGCCTCACCGCTGCCATTGTTGGGCAGGGCCTGGGCGAAGACGTTGCGCTTTTGACCGACGGTCGATTCAGCGGCGCAACACGCGGCTTGATGGCCGGGCACGGTTCACCGGAAGCAGCGCGTGGCGGCCCCATCGCCATCGTCGCGGAGGGAGATCAAATTGTTTTTGATCTTGCGAAGAAAAGCCTCACTGTCGAATTGAGCGATGCCGAAATCAAAGCGCGCCTCGCAAAATGGAAAGCGCCCGAGGCAAACTACAAATCCGGCGTGTTTGCGAAATATGCCAAATTGGTCAGTTCAGCGGCATTGGGAGCGATCACGACGGCTGATCTATAAATTGATTGTAGTTTCTGCAAATTTCGCGGGGCGCTGCCGAATTCTGTAGCCCGCCTCTTCAGAGGCGGGGGTTTAGACGATGTCCTACTCGACGCCCAAAATAAGGGCTTCGAAGTTCCGGCACCTGCGTTTTACTCGGGATCATGCGCAAAACAGAAAATATTGTGCCACACTTTCACCTAACCCCCCGCCTCTGAAGAGGCGGGCTACAATACTCGAAACAATTTTAGTATCGGCCAATCAAGAAACGAGAGGAGCATCCCATGACAAGCAATCGTCCAACGGCAATCCCCGCGCGGCGGCCCGCTTCGCTTGGCCTGCTTTCGTTTCTGATTCTTGTGGTGGCCAGCGTGGCCATGGCTGACTCGCTCGTCCTCAAAGAGCAAGGCAGCTTTTTTGTTGGCGGCCGCACTATTTTTACGGACGCGCTCACCGGATCGACGACTGGATTTCTTGGCAGCGGCATCAACACGGGAAGCATCACCGTCGATCAGATGTATGTGCAATATCAA
Organism: uncultured Acidobacteriota bacterium; assembly: GCA_963786215.1. GTDB lineage: Bacteria > Acidobacteriota > Terriglobia > Acidiferrales > UBA7541 > Palsa-360. The sequence goes on along the minus strand of CAWAYK010000012.1, from coordinate 458,409 downwards.
ATTCCCGAAGGAGCCGAATCGCACGTGCCCGTGGTGATGGTTCACGGCTGCTGCCTCAGCTCCAAGAGCTACGAAACCACTCCCGACGGCCGCATGGGCTGGAACGAATATTTTTTGCGAAAGCATCGCTCAGTCTATCTTCCCGATCAGGTTTCACGCGGGCGCTCTGGTTTCGACGCCACAATTTATAATGAAATAAAATTGGGAAAGCGTCCCGCGAGCGAAATGCCCGAGATTCGCACGGCAACCCACGAAATTGCCTGGCTCGGATTCCGCTTTGGGCCCTCCGCGGGAAAAGCATTTCCGAACGAGCAATTTCCAGTCGAGGCGATGGATGAGTTTGGCAAACAGGTAATCCCGGATCTGAATGGGACGCTTCCAGCTGTCAATCCCACTTGGACGAATCTTTCCGGCCTCGCAATCAAGCTAAAAGGTGCCGTTTTAATGGGCCACTCGGAATCGGGCTTTTTTCCTGAGCAGGCCGCGCTCATTAATCCCGCGGACATTAAAGCCGTGATTACGATTGAAACCGGCTGCCCTGTGCTGGGCGCAACGCAAATTGCGAAGCTTGCAAAAATCCCTACGCTCGTCGTCTTCGGCGATCATCTCGACGACGTTCCCTCTTCGCCGATCAACTGGCCCGAAAGATTTGCCAGTTGCCAAAAATTCATTGAGCAGGTGAAGGCTGCGGGCGGCGACGCGACCATGATGCACTTGCCCAAGTATGGACAATTTGGAAACAGCCACATGTTGATGCAGGATAAGAATAGCAACCAGATCGCTGACCTGATTCTGAAATGGATCGATGAACACGTGGAAAGCAAGAAGGCAGCCACTAACAGGCAAAATTAATTCGGGCCGGAAAACCCACCGTGGATCGCAAAACACAATTAACAGCAGAATTCCGTGCACTGTGCACGCTGTGCGATGAGACGATCCCGCGCAATCTGCGCCAGAATCTCATTCAATCCCTGAGCCCGAGCAAGTTTGCCGAGCCGGAGCATCGCGTCGTTTTTGAATCTATTTGCGCCCTGTTTCCGCGCGGCCCCATCACGGCGGAAAAATTAATCGTCCACTTGAATAATCGCGGCTTTCCAGACACCGACGTCGAACAATATTTCCCACCCGATGAAAAACGTTCTCCTGAGCACGGCGGCGGCAAACTCGTTGCAATTTATTTGCTGGCCATCGCCGTGGTGATTCTCGCGCTCCCCTTTTTCTTCGGAACCATTCGCCGCTTTGTTCGCGAATCCCTCATGCAGCGTGTCACTTCCGTTCACTACGAAATTCTGTGTCCCCCGAAAGCATTGACACAAGACGCGATGGTTAAGTTCGCAACGCAGCGCGAACATTTGTTTACAGCTCTCAACAAAAAACTGGGCGACGCCGATTCCAATAAGGAAATTCGTGCCATCTTCGATCCGAAATTTACTCTGGACGCGCCCGACGCCTCCGGTCGCCAACCGTACTCGGTAAGTGGAACAACGATTCGCACAACGCTGAAAGGCGAAGCGCCACAGCTTCCGGCGGCAGCGGATGCCGAGTCGCTCATGTATGCGGCGTGGGGAGAGCCGGGAAATCCGTTACTCGCGCGATGGATTGCCACCTGGCTTGCGGGACAAATCAACGGAACAGATTTTGGAATGGCCGCTGCGCAAGTGGAGCAAAGGCTCGGCCACAAAAAAGTCGAGACTTTGTTGGCTGATCCTGGCGGCGAAATTTCCTCACCCAAAGATCAAACCTCGCTTGGCGTCGCATGGATCAGCGAAATTGCAGAATTCGGCGGCATGGACGCAGTTAAAAAACTCTACGCCGCAAAAATGCCTCATGCAAACGTTGCGGATGTAACCCGCGCATTAAACACCACGCCGATGGAACTAGACCGAAAATGGCAATTGTGGATGTACGCGTACCTCGCCGGAATGCCCTCGATGCCAAGCGATTCGACAATGCCGTCCAATATGCCAATGGATATGCCGATGCCTTCAGAAAATCGCTAGAAACTATCTGGCTCTGTTGACATCCTAAACTTCTGTTCGGTCCGCTGTTGCTCGACCTGCTGTAGCCCGCCTCTTCAGAGGCGAGCTACAGCACGGCACCGCCCGGAATGTAAAACCCAGCATTTGATCCAGGATGTCAACAGAGCCAATCTATCTCGTAAATAATCTTTGTGGGTCGCGGCTTCAGCCGCGACGTTCAGAGACGTGAAAATCAAGGGCTTTAGAGTCTGTGTGAGAACTGCAGAATCATTGTGGGTCGTGGCTTTAGCCACGACATAAGTTCTGCAAAATGAGGACGGCTTTAGCCGCTGAGGTTCCAATTTTGCAGTTCTCACACAGACTCTTTAGCCCCTGAAGCCCCAGGAGCCATTCATTAAGAAGGCTTGCAGTTGAAATTATTGAATCGCGGGAGCGTTTTTCACAAATCACAGCTTCTGAAATCTACAAATTCAGATCGTGATACTTGTTCGCAGCATCTCGGTACTCTTGCGCCGGAAAAGGCTTCGTCGCGCTATGAATATTCCATCGCCCCGGAATTCTAAAATGGCAGGACGGGCACGCTCCGTGCTGAAGCGAGTTTTCCAAGACATTGTGCCAGGAGCGCCGAATCACAATTCTCCCGCAGCCGGGGCAAATCGTATCCGCAGTGCCCGTGTGAATATTTCCTTCATACACATAGTTAAGCCCAGCTTCCAGCGCGATCTTGCGAGCCATGTGCAAAGTTCCGGCGGGCGTGGCAGGTTTGTTGCGCAATTTGAAATCCGGATGGAATGCCGTGAAATGCAGCGGCACGTCCGGGCCAAGATTCTCCAAAATCCATTCAGACAGGAGACTGATTTCAGCGGGATCATCATTCAGAGTCGGAATCACCAGGTTCGTTATTTCAAACCAGACATTCGTTTCTTCTTTCAACCACGTCAGCATGTCAAGCACGGGCTGCAAATGCGTCAGCGTAATTTTGCCGTAAAATCCTTCGGTAAAACCTTTCAAGTCCACATTCGCCGCGTCCACGTGATCGTAAACGTCATGAAACGCTTCCTGCGTGATGTAGCCGTTCGTGACCATCACCGTCCGGATTCCTGCTTCGCGCGCGGCATGGCAGATGTCGATCACGTATTCGCCCCAGATGGTCGGCTCGTTATAGGTAAACGCGATGGACGGGCAGCCGTAGCGAATGGCCAGCGCGACAATATCTTCAGGCGGAATATGCGTGGAGCGCACCTGATCGGCTTGCGATTTTGAGATGCTCCAATTCTGGCAAAAAAAGCAGCCCATGTTGCAACCGGCTGTGCCCAGCGAAAACACGCGCGTTCCTGGCAGAAAATGATTTAGCGGCTTCTTCTCAATCGGATCGATCTGCAGCGCTGCCGGCGAGGCGTATCCCAGGCTATAAAGTTTTCCTCCCTGATTCACGCGAACAAAACAAAAACCAGCCTGCCCTTCTCCGATGTGGCAATGCCTTGGGCAAAGATAGCAATGAACCCGGCCGTCCGGCATGGGCTCCCACCAACGCCCTTCGTACAGCGATTCTGTTTTTTGAAATAATTTTAGTTCGTTCATGGCAACCTACCGAGGGCACTTCTGTCCCGCAAGCAATCTGTTACGTTGGGTTAATCTGCATGGAGTATACACCTTTTTTTTACAGAAAGAATTTCATTGCGAGCTGGATGCAATGCCGTCAGGAAAAATGGAAGGACGTGGCAATTTCAAATTTGAGATTTCAAATCCAAGTTGTCTGTTTTTAAAGTAAGAACCGTGAGATCTCGCAAGCCGCCCAATCTCAAATCTAAAAGCCTGAAAGAAAAATCCCGCAGGGAAGATATATCGTAGCCCACCGTTTTCAACGGTCGGAAAAGTATCGATGCGCGGACAAAAGCCCCGTCAGAGTCTGCGCAAGAACCACAAAATCATTGTGGGTTGTGGCTTAGCCACGACATAAGGTCTGCAAAATGAGTGCGTCTTTACAGGCTGCCAAATAACCCAATACTCTGTCATTCTGAGCAAAGCGAAGAATCTCTCCTTGTTTCTTTTCCTATACTTAAATCGAAGAGAGATTCTTCGCTTCGCTCAGAATGACAGAACAAGGCCTTTTTTCCGCAGCCTGTTTAGCCGCTAAGGTTTCGATTTCGGAGTTCTCACGCACAGTCGTCAGGGGCGACACAAGCTTTTCCAGAAAAACACGCGAACGCCTACCGCGTGTCCTCCCCGCTTTGCCCGCGCCGCCGCTCCTCGGTCCACGCCAAAAATCGGCTCAACCGTTTCCGTTCGCGCCAGCCAAGTCGAAAAAATTCCGCGGCCTCGAGCGCATGCATGTCCCCGCCGAAAAATGTTTCCAGCCGCCAGCGAAGGTATGGGCTGGCCCACGGCCGCAACCGGTACCCCTTGGCCGTGATCCAGTAATAGCGCAGCGCGGCGAATATCACGAGGCTAGTTCCACCCCTCGCGTTCGCGCAGAGAAGTAATCTGCGCAACGTGGTGACGTCCGTGCCATGCGTATTGATGCACAAGGTTGTCGACCGTCATTACGCCATTCACGGGGTGACGCAGCCTGCGCGCAAAATCCCCGGTCTGCAGAGCGCGCAGCAAAGTGTCCCAGCGCAGATGCAGAAATTCCAAAAGAGAAAGAGACACCTCAACCGGCGCTTCCTTCGAATCAGCAAGCTCCGCCCACAGCGCTTCTTCATACGGTTTCACAGTCGGCTCATCTTCAGTGAGCGCGAGCTTCAGTCGCACATACGCATTCATGTGGCTGTCCGGCAGATGATGCGCAACTTGCCGCACCGTCCAACCCTCTGGACGATACGGCGTATCGAGTTGCCCGCCGGAAAGCCCGCCCACCGCCTCGCGCAATCGCTTCGGTGTCTCTTCAATTTGCGCAATCGCCACTGTGCGCTCTGCTGGCGTCAGCAAGCTCTTCGTTTCATATTTTCCGATCGGGTAGCGCAAATCCACGCCGGTCATTTATTCCTCTCCGTGAAGGCAGGAAACAAAATTCATCCTGATTTTTCCATCGCATGCCACAAAGGCAATTCCATCTTCCCTGTCGAGTGTATCGCAATTCCCTTTCCTTAAGTTTTCAACATTTGCTGTACCCCGCCTCTTCAGAGGCGGGGGTTTGGACCATGTCCTATTCGATGTTGAAAAAAGGGCACCGGAGCTGCAGCAGTAGATTTAGAAATGGGCGCGATCGCTACCTGGTAGTTTTCTGTGCCACACTTTCACCTAAACCCTCGCCTCTAAAGAGGCGAGCTACAGCTGCGAATCCCCTGCTTGAAATTTTCACCTGACGGGAGTAGCGTAAACTTCGCCTCGCCTTCACAACACGAGCCTATGTCGATTCGTAGAGAAGGAGAACAATATATGGCCACAACCATGCCAATGCCGTCACTCGATCGAAATGTTTCGCAATTTATTGCCAGGACGCACAAAATTTTAATTAATGGCAAGTGGGTCGACGCCGCTTCCGGTAAAACATTCCCCACATACAATCCAGCCACGGGCGAAGTTCTATCCCGCGTCGCCGAGGGCGACAAGGAGGACGTGAATCGCGCCGTGAAGGCTGCCCGCGCCGCGTTTGAAACCGGACCGTGGTCAAAAATCACGCCGTCGCAGCGCGGCCGCTTGATCTGGAAGCTCGGTGATTTAATCGAGCAGCACCTGGAAGAATTTGCGCAGATCGAATCGCTCGATAATGGAAAGCCTCTAACCGTCGCGCGCGTCGCCGATGTGCCTCTCGCGGCCGACCTTTTCCGCTACATGGCCGGATGGGCCACGAAGATCGAAGGCAACACAATTCCCATTTCTTCGGGCGGCGGAAAAACTCAATTTCTCGCGTATACCGTTCGCGAACCCGTGGGAGTCGTTGCGCAAATTATTCCTTGGAATTTCCCGCTGCTTATGGCCGCGTGGAAACTTGGCCCCGCGCTTGCCACCGGCTGCACTGTCATTCTCAAACCAGCTGAACAAACGCCGCTTTCCGCGCTGCTGCTTGGCGAACTAATTGCAGAAGCCGGCATTCCCGAAGGCGTCGTGAACATCGTGCCTGGATATGGAGAAACAGCGGGCGCAGCGCTGGCCGCTCATCCGGATGTGGACAAAGTCGCCTTCACCGGCTCGACGGAAGTTGGCAAATTAATTTTGCAAGCGGCCGCCGGAAATCTGAAAAAAGTTTCTCTCGAACTAGGCGGAAAATCGCCAAATATCATTCTGGAAGATGCGGATGTTGAATCCGCGATTCCTGGAGCGGCGAGCGCGATTTTCTTCAATCACGGTCAATGTTGCTGCGCAGGTTCTCGACTCTTCATCGAAAGCGATATTTTCGACAAGGTCGTCGATGGCGTCGCGCAGCATGCCAGCAAGATTCGCGTCGGCCCCGGAATGGATCCATCGAGCGACATGGGCCCTCTTGTTTCCCAAGAACAGCTAAACCGCGTGTGCGGTTATCTCGAATCGGGCTTGTCGGAAGGCGCAAAAGCCGTCACGGGCGGATCGCGCGAAGGCGACAAGGGCTATTTCGTGAAACCCACCGTGCTCGTGAACACCAACGACAAAATGAAAGTGGTCCGCGAAGAAATTTTCGGCCCCGTGGTCACCGCAATTCCCTTCCGCAACATTGAGGAAATTGCCGCGCAAGCCAACAACTCCAATTACGGCCTCGCAGCGGGCGTGTGGACTAGTGACATCAAGAAAGCCCACAAGATCGCCAGCCTCCTCCGCGCCGGAACTGTGTGGATCAATTGCTACAACGTGTTCGACGCAGCGCTCCCCTTCGGCGGCTACAAAGAGTCCGGCTGGGGCCGCGAAATGGGCCACGAAGTCCTGGAGCAATACACCGAGGTCAAAGCCGTGTGTACGCCAATTTCGTAAGCGGGACATAATCAACGAAGTGGTTACTAAAAAGAAATACCGATGAAAAATGAAAAGGGCCGAAAAGTTTTTTCGGCCCTTTTCATTTCGCAAATGCTCGCAATCCAATCTCAGAACGCGATGCAATGCCAGTCCCATCAGGGACGAAAGACCGTAGCCCACCGTTTTTAACAGTGGGTACGCGAATGGCTAAGTCAAAAGCCCCGTAGGGACGCCACATGGTTTTTGGCCCTGCTTGACCAAAATGTGTCGCCCCTCCGGGGCTTTTGAGGTTTTATGCCGCAATTCCCACCGTTAAAAACGGTGGGCTATAATGTATCGTCCCGTCGGGACTCCTGGAACCAATTGCGGCATGGATGAATATAACTTCTGGAATTTTTTCGCGGAACAGTAAACTGGATTATTGCGTCAGCGCCCGCACCCAAATACGGCTCGTTGCAGGCTTTCCTAAATGAATGGTGCGATTACCTACCGCGAGCGTCATCGTTTCGTCGTACTCGCGATTGCGGATGCGGACACGCGCGCCGGGATGCAGCGTGAGGCCTGAAAGAAATTTCAAAAATTCCGGATCTTTTTCGTACACGCACAGAACTTCCACCGTTCGCCCCGTCTCCACGTCGGAGAGCGGGACAGCGCTGTACTTACGCCGCAATTTTGCAAGGCCGCCCTGCAACGGCACGCCGTGCGGGCAAAATCCTTCCGCGCCAAAACGCGCCAGCAGCAATTTTTCCACTTCAGGAGAAATTCCGTGTTCGAGCAGCTCCGCTTCGTCGTGCGCACGTGTCCAATCGAGGCCAATCACTTCTGTGAGCAGCTTTTCCGCAAGCTGGTGGCGCATGGCGAGCCGGTCAGCAAGGCTGCTGCCCTTGCGCGTAAGCGCAATGTGTCCGTCGCGCCGCACACTGAGCATTCCATCGCGCGTCAGGCGCTTTAGCGCCGCCGTTACCGCCGGCGGCGTGACGCCCAATTCCTCAGCCAGTCGCGCGCTGATCGGCGATTGCCCCTCCTGAACCATCTCCCAGATGGCCTTCAGGTAATCTTCGCGCGATACGCTGGTTTTTTCCCGCCTCATGCATCTCCCTAATTAAAATGTAAGACACCGCTTGCGATCATTCTAACCTGCGTGCGCCGATGATGCTTTCTCACGCAGGCGCTTCGCCAAATCTTCCACCCGTGTTTCGATCTGATCGCATATCCCGCGATAGACAGCGAGATTAAATCCATACGGATCGCCCACATCCCAATCCTCGATCGCCGCTATAGGTTCCGTGAAAATCGAATCACCGGGACGCCCTGTCATGTTCACCACGATGTCCGCTGCGGATAAATCCGCCGGCCGCAGAGGCTTTGAACTTTGGCCTTCGGCAGAAATACCGCGTTCTTCCAGCACGCTCAGCGTAGTGGACGGAATTTCCCCAAAGGGCACCAGCCCCGCACTCGAAGCCTCTATCACGTCAGAAGCCATGTGTTTCGCAATCGCTTCCGCCATCTGGCTGCGGCAGGCATTGCCAATGCAAAGAAATAATACTTTCGTGCGCGAGGCCATTTTTCATCTTTCCGGGCTGGCTTCCGGCAAAGCAGAATGACACGGATCCCGTCCAGGCTCAAGTCGGTCTAAATTTGGGTAGTGACTCAAATTGCGAGCAAAGTCGCCCTCTCCACCCAGAAGATCGCGGGACGGAGAGGCCTCTACAAAACCGCAGTGCCTTGCAGTTGGTTTTGTAGAGGCCGCCCGTCTCTTCGGGCGGGCAGCCTTTTTTACCGCAGCACCGCAAAATTCAAATTGATGCACCACCTAAATTTGATCCAAACAAACAACGGTTGACAATTCATAAATACATTGTATTATTGTCATAAAGGGAGGAGATATGCCTACACTCTCGCGCACCCAAATCAAAGTAGCGGATGAAGTTTGGATTGCTATAGCTCTATTGCATCGCGAAAATCCAGGACAGCTCGATTTTTCCATTGATGAAATTGTTCAACGGGCAGCAAAGGAGCGCATTGCAGGTCCGATTCGCCCTGGCGTCTACGTCCATGTGGTTCAACATTGTGTCGCCAATCGCACCCCAAATCCCGCCCGGTATCGAATGCTTTTCGAGGCCCGCCCGGGGAGGCGAAGGCTGTTTCGTAAAGGAGACGTCTACGATCCAGCAAGGGAAGATTCTAAAATAACTCCCAATCCGGATGAAATACCGAATGAATATATCGATTTGCTCTCATGGTATCGCGATTGGTCAAGTGCCGCGACGACGGCCTCTTCCGGGACGGACCCACTCCTGGCGTTAGCCGGTTCGGGCAAGGAACTTTGGGCCGATGAGCACGCCGATGAGTACATACGCCGACTTCGTGAGGGATGGGAGTGAGTCGCATATTTTGGGATTCCAATTTATTCATCTATCTTTTGGAAAGTCACGGCCAGCACTTTGAACTCGTTAAGAATCTTCGGATGGCAATGCTATCGAGAGGCGATCAATTATTGACATCAACGCTGACGCTAGGAGAAGTCCTCGTTAAACCATACGAGCGGCACGACGAAGGACTTGCAATGAGATACGTGGATGCAATTGCCATGGCATCCAGCATCCTCGATTTTGACCTGAAGGCGGCAAAAATATACGCCCGTTTGCGCAGCAATCGTTCACTTCGCCCTCCAGACGCGATTCAACTGGCATGTGCTGCGGCGGCGGGAGTGGACTTATTCATCACAAACGATTCGCGCCTACATTCGATCCAAGTAGAAGGGATTCAGTTCATAGTTCCACTTTCGCGTGCACCACTGTAGCTTTCCCAGCCTTCCCGGAATCGCTGCCGATAAAGTTCCAGGTTGAATCTGCCATTCGTATGAAATATTCATGCACGGCAGTGTCTTTGGAAAGTTCCGGATGAAATGTCGCGATCAGAATTTGTTTTTGCCGGATCAACACAGGCTGGCCTTTGGATTTTGCAAGCACCTGAGTATCCGGTCCCACGCGCTCGATGATTGGCGCGCGGATGAAAACCATTTCAATTGGCTCAGCAGAAATTTCCGTGGCGCCCTGGCGCACTTCGCTGGCAAGCTGTCGCCCGTACCCGTTGCGGATTACGCTGATGTCAGCAAGGCCCAGCGATTCCTGCCTCGGATTCTGCACATCGCGCGCGAGTAAAATGGCCCCCGCGCAAGTGCCAAAAATCGCACCACCCTTTGCGGCATGTTCGGCAAGGCTCTTATCCAAACCTCCCTCAACCAGGAATTTCCATTGCGTCGTGCTTTCGCCTCCCGGCAGGATGACCGCGTCCACGCCATCCATATCGCTCGGCGTGCGCACAAAAACATAATCCACGCCCAGCCGCGCAAGCGTCGCCGCGTGCGCCTCAAAATCCCCTTGAACAGCCAGAATCCCGATCTTCATTCCCTTTTCCACATTTTTAGGTGACGAGGTTTTTGTGGCGCCGGCGTCCCGCCGGCGGGTTTAAATTAGGAAGCTTCCAAAACTAAAACCCGCCGGCAAGACGCCGGCGCCACAAATGCCGTCGGTATTAGAATTATTTCAGAAGTCCGCCTACCAGCCGCGCGTCTGCAGCAGATCTTTTTCTTCGATCTGTCGAATGTCCAGACCCTTCATCGCATCGCCCAATACTTCCGAGGCTTCGAGAACGGCCTTCGCATCCTGATAATGCGTGGTGGCTTTTACGATGGCCTTCGCGCGCAATTCCGGATCGCTGGACTTAAAAATTCCCGATCCGACGAAGACCGCTTCCGCGCCCAGGTGACGCACCAGCGCCGCATCCGCCGGAGTTGCAATTCCGCCGGCCGAGAAATTCGGCACAGGCAATTTTCCAGTGCTGGCAACCTGGTGGACCAAATCGATGGGCGCGCCAAGCTCCTTCGCAATGCGCATAAATTCATCACCGCGCAAAGTGGTGAGGCGGCGCATCTCGGATGTAATCGTCCGCATGTGGCGAACAGCTTCGACGATGTTGCCCGAACCCGCTTCGCCCTTGGTGCGAATCATGGCCGCGCCTTCGGCAATACGCCGCAACGCCTCGCCCAAATTTCGCGCGCCGCACACGAACGGCACCTTAAAATCGTGCTTCCAAACGTGGTTTTCCTCATCGGCGGGAGTCAACACTTCGCTCTCGTCAATAAAATCCACTTCCAGCGCCTGAAGCACATAGGCTTCCGCGAAATGTCCGATGCGACATTTGGCCATCACCGGAATGCTGACGGTGTTCATGATCTCGCGAATAATTTTCGGCGCAGCCATGCGCGCCACTCCGCCTTCTTTGCGAATGTCGGACGGCACTCGCTCCAGCGCCATCACGGCGCAAGCTCCAGCATCCTCGGCAATTTTCGCCTGCTCGGCATTCGTGACATCCATAATCACGCCGCCCTTGAGCATTTCGGCGAGGCCGACTTTTACGCGCCACTGATCCGTGCCGTAATTTCCGTTGTTACTCGTCGCTGCTGTCATTCCGTTTCTCCTCTTTCGATTTTCCCGCGCGCTAATTTCTGAATTTCGAGCCTGTAATCGGCCGCGGAGACCTATTCCCTGCCCGCCAATCGCCGAGTCCTGTACTTTTCCCGATCAATAATCACAAATCGCCCTTCGCCCCGGGCGAGCAATCGTCCATCCCCGTCCCGAATCTCCCCTTCATGATACAACTGACGGCCCTCGCGGCGCGTCACAAATCCCTCGACCACGATTTCGGAGTCCGCGGGAATCGGCCGCTTGTATTCGATTCGCAACTCAGCGGTAACGGCGTGCTCCGAGTGAAATCGCGCCGCCTTGCCCATCGCTTCGTCCAGTAGCAAAGCAATGATCCCGCCGTGAAGATAGCCCGATCCACCTTGATATTCTTCGCCCAGTCTAAAACGGCCCACGATGCGCTGCCGCTCGTCATCCTGTTCGAACGCGAGTTTCATGCCGCGAGCGTTCGCGCCGCCGCAGCCGAAGCACGGGTTATCCAGTTTTGGATCGAGTTTCATATGCTCCTTATTTTCCTCTGCCAGACCATTTAGGCGACTCCGGTTTTAGTGGCGCGGGCTTCAGCCTGCGGAATTTCGGCCTTGCAAGGACCAAAACCCGCAGGCTGAAGCCCGCGCCACATAAATCCATCACACGAGCGCGACTCGTGGCACTTCGGCGCGACGCGAGCCGCGTTGGCGCTTGCGCATTTCGGCGCGCAACACGTCCGCCAACGTCGCGATTCCACGCGCAATATCGCGTTCTGAAACTCCCGCAAAGCCGATGCGCAGCGTGTTCGCCTGCGGATTCTGAAAATAAAAATATCGCCCGGGAGCAAACACCACGCCGCGTTCGCGTGTGTGAATAAGCAATTCGTTCGAATCGAAGCCTGGAGGCAACTCCAGCCAAACGCACATGCCGCCCTCTGGACGCGTCCATTTCGTTTCGGAAGGCATGTGAGTATCGAGCGACTGCTCGAGCGCAGCCAACCGGCTGCTATAGGCCTTGCGCGTACGCTCTAGGTGACGACCAAGAAGTCCGCGGCGCATATATTCCGCAAGAATGGCCTGCGCCAAATGCCCCGTGTGCAAATCGGTCGATTGTTTCACGAGGCGCAGGCGATCGATCACGTTCGAAGGAGAGATGATCCAACCCACGCGCATTCCTGGAAACGCGATTTTCGAAAAGCTGTCCACCTGAATGACCACGTTCGAACGATCCAGTTGCTTCAGCGAAGGAATGCGCTCGCCGCGTGCGCGCAGCCTCGCATAAATGTGGTCTTCAATCACCGGGACTTGAAACCGCGCGGCAATCTCCAGCAAGCGGCGGCGTTCGGCCACAGGCAGTGTCGTCCCCGTTGGATTGTGAAAATCCGGCGTGAGCACAATCATCTTCACGCGATTCTGCATCAGCACCGCTTCGATGGCGGAAACATCCACGCCAGGCACAAGGCCGGGGCCGGATTCCGTTTTCACCGGAACGCCCAGAATTCGAGCGCGAGCTCCTGAAAAAATCGCCAGCGCTCCCGGGTAGGCTGGATTTTCGAGCAAGACCGTATCGCCGGGACGCAGGAATGCTTTGGACAGGAGGTCAAGCGCCTGTTGGCCACCGTCTGTAATTAATAAATTTTCATCTCGGACTTCGAATCCCTCGCTTCGAAGCATCGTGACGAGAGCCTGCTTGAGCGCCGGGTATCCATCCGACGGGCCGAATTGAAGGATTTCCGTGCCCTCGCGCCGCCACACTGCGTTCGAGCATTTTCTCAATTCCTCGATGGGAAAAAATTCCGCGGCGGGCCTCGCCATCACAAAGGAAATCGTCCCGCGTGGAGTTGCCTGCGTCAAACGGCTCAGGATCTCTTCGCCGCGCTCGTCGGCGAACAGCGACTCCCATCGCAGACCACCTGCGACCGATGTGGGATGCGGCACCTCGGAAATTTTGCGCGTCACGCACTCCGCGCGAATGAATGTGCCCCGCCCCACGTGGCCGCTGATCAGTCCTTCGGATTCGAGTTCCGCGTAGGCATTGGCGACGGTCGTGCGGTGCACGCCGAGTTGCAGGGCAAGTTCGCGGCTCGCGGGAATGCGCTCGCCGGGCCGCAAATCACCGCCATGCACGAGCGCGCGAATCTGGTCGCGCAACTGCACATACAGTGGAACGTGGCTTTCGGGTTGTAGATGAAGTGGAATCATTGGCTCATCCAATTAGGCCAATTTATAGTAACTTGTTCCCCTGTAAAGAGCCAATTTGTCTTTTTGTTTTTAAAGTGGCGCGGGCTTCAGAGTCTGTGTGAGAACTAGCCTTGACGCGTCTTTTATACTGCACGAGAGAGGAGACGCGATGGGGAAATTTTTGGATTACAACCCGGATCAGGCGTATTTGCTGCCGCCGAGTGTGCGCGATGTATTGGGTTCAGGACACTTATGTTTTTATGTGCGCAGGATGGTGGCGAAGTTGGACTTGGGCGCTTTTCGAGACGAGTATGGAATCGAAGGCGGACCGGCGTACGCACCAGAGATGTTGGTTTCGGTATGGCTATACGCTTACGCCCTGGGCGTGACCAGTTCGCGCAGGCTGGAACAGCGCATCCGAGAGGATTTGGCATTTCGGTATTTGGGTGGCGGGGCGACGCCGGATCACTGGACGCTGAACGCGTTTCGGCGGCGGCACGCGAAGGGGTTGAACGATTTGTTTACGCGCGTGGTGGAGTTGGCGCGGGCGAGCGGGCTGGGTCGGTTGGGACACGTGGCCATCGACTCGACGCGCATCGCGGCGAACGCATCACGCAATCGCCTGGATACCGAGCAAGCGTTGCGAGAGAAACGGGCGCGCATACGGCGCGACATTCGGCGGTGGCAGAAGCAGTGCAACGCGGAAGATCCGAACGAAGGCGCAGGGATGGAAGTAGGCCGCGAAGCGATCGAACGGCTGGAGCGGCAAGCGGATGAAATTCCGGCGCGGCTGGAGCGGCTGCGGAAATCGGGATTGAAGAAACTCTCGCGGACGGATGCGGACAGCCGCTTTCTGCGCGAGCGTGGCGGGTTCACGCTGGGCTACACGGGCACGCTGGCGGTGAGCGAAGATCACTTGATTGTGGGGCAGTGCGTGACGCAGGAGACGAACGACAACGGTTTGCTGCTTCCGCTGCTGGATTTGGTGGAGCAAACGTGTGGAGACAAGCCGCACTGCGCGAGTGCGGACAGTGGATTTTTTTCCGTGGAGAATTTGCGGGTGTTGGAGGAACGAGGAATCGACGGGTATGTTCCAGACTCCCATCTGGGACGCTGGTTGAATCGCGGAGGGCGACTGCGGACGCGGGCAAAGGACCCGGCCTATCGCCGCATGCGACGAAAATTGCGCGACCCGGCAGGCCGCGCGCTGTACGCCAAACGCAAAGCCATCGTCGAACCGGTCAACGGAGTGTTAAAAGAGCAGCGAGGCATGAGAAGGTTCCGCCAACGCGGATTGCACAAAGTGAGAGGAGAATGGGCACTAGCGAGCACCGCCTATAACTTGACGCGCATGTGGCACGCGAACTAGCGGCCACGCAACTCCAATTTCCCAGAACCATGCGTAGCAAACAGTCATAAACTCGAATACAAACTATAAAAACGAAGCGGCATCGAGTCTTCACCCAGACTCTGAAGCCTGCGGGTTTTGGTCCGGACAAGGCCTAAGGACTGCCGGAGTGCGGATTTTTGTAGCGCCGGCGTCTCGCCGGCAGTTCCTTGAATCTCCAACGCGAATTAAATCTGCCGGCAAGATGCCGGCGCTACAACGGCCATTCGCAACGTCGCATAGCGAAATAAGCGCTACGAAGCTTAGAATTCGAAAGACCCAGGTCAACAGGCTGAACAGGTTGCGGAAAAAGGTAGTTTATTCTGTCATTCCGAGCGGAGCGAGGAATCTCTCCATCTTTTGATCCCTCGTACTTAAAACCGAAGAGAGATTCCTCGCTTCGCTCGGAATGACAGAATGTTGAGTTTTTCCGCAGTTTTTGAAGCCTGTTCTACTTAACCCCGTTGCGGAGTAAACTGCATGGCGCATTTATCAATTCTCACGCGCGAACATGGGAGGAATTAACCTAATGGCAAGCCACCAACCGCTGGATGGAAAAATTGCAATCGTCACCGGATCGAGCAAAGGAATTGGCCGCGCGATTGCCCTGCGCCTGGCGCAAGATGGCGCCGCCGTCGTGCTTGCCTCACGCACAGAAGCCGACCTCGCAAAAGTTGCGGCGGAAATTAAATCCAGCGGCGGTAAGGCGACTTATTTTACCGGCGATTTGCGCGATCCCGCGACTCCTTCCGCTCTAGTAGACGCCGCACTCAAAGCGCACGGAGCCATCGACATCGTCGTGAACAACGCCGGCGCAACCAAGCGTGGCGATTTTTTTGAATTGACCGATGCGGATTGGGCCGACGGTTTCGCGCTAAAATTTCATGGCGCCGTGCGGCTCACGCGCGCAGCGTGGCCTCACCTCAAAGCGCGCAACGGTTCCCTGCTGAATATCATCGGCGCAGGCGGGCGCACTCCCGGGGCGGAATTCACGATCGGCGGCTCGGTGAATGGCGCGTGCCTTTCGTTCATGAAAGCCATGGCCGAAGTAGGAATTCGCGACGGCATTCAGGTGAACGCGATTAATCCCGGGCGCGTGAAAACAGAACGCCTGCGATCGATGCTCGAGCAAGAGGCCGCGGAGCAGGGCGGCGATCCAAACGTGGCAATACAAAATATCATCCGCAACTCGAAGATTGTGCGCCTTGGAGAACCGGAAGATATCGCCAATCTCGCCACCTTTATGGTTTCGCCGCAGTCGCGCTACATGCAGGGCGCGATGGTTGACATCGACGGCGGGCAAACCAAAACCATTTAAAAACTCTCAGCCACGGATTCCAATCCGAACGGATCGTGGTAAGCTCGCATTTTGGACGGACATGTAATGTCGAAAACACTGTTAAAACTTGGTGTAATTGCAATTGCTGCAGCCGTGCTTTTCCTGCCAAGTCTCCCGGCAAGAGCGCAAACCTCGGATCAACTGGCCAGGAAAAAATCGATTACCGATCTGCGGGAGATTGCCTACGCGGGAAATGTCAACGCGCAACTTCAGCTGGGAATCATTTACCTGACCGGCGACGGCGTAACAAAAGACGACGTGGAAGCCGTGAAATGGCTGCGCAAAGCTGTCGAGCAGGACAACGCGCTTGCCGAACGTTATCTGGCCGAAATGTATTTCAAGGGGCGCGGCGTAACAGCGGATCATGCTGAAGCTGCAAAACTGTTGCTCATGGCTTCCGCGCTTGGCGATGCGCAAAGCGAGTACAACCTCGCCGTTCTTTACACGCAGGGTGACGGCGTGCCCAGAAATGTAAAGCAAGCGGAAAATTGGATGCGCAAGGCCGCTGAACAAGACCTCCCCGCCGGGCAGCAAGGACTTGGCACGCTCTATGAAAATGGAGAGGCCATGCGCGCCGATCCCATCGAGGCCGCGAAGTGGTACAAAAAAGCGGTAGACCAAAATTACGTTCCTGCCATGAACAGTCTTGCCCTTTTGATGGCCACGACCCGGGAATCGAGCGTCCACAATCCTCAGGAAGCGATTGCCCTGGCCACAAAAGCCGTCGCCGGCGGATCTAATCCTGACTACCTGGACACACTGGCCGCCGCCTATTTTGCCAACGGACAAAACGATAAGGCCGTCGAAACAGAAGAAAAAGCGCTCGCTCGCGATCCGGAAAATGACTCGTACAAAAAAGCGATGCAAAAATATTTGTCGGCAACACATGGCGGAAAATAATTAATATTGAATCTCCCGGATCCTGCCGCCCTTCACGTAAGTCCTCCCGGCGCTATCCAATTTCACCATTTAAGGTAATTTACAAATAACAGTTCCAATAAAAGCTTTTGGGTGTAGCATGTCGCCACTTGGGCCCCGTTTGAACAATCCTGGGCAACCGTCCGGGCTTTAGAGTCTGGGTGAGAACTGCAGAATCAATGTGGGTCGTGGCTTTAGCCGCGACATAAATTCTGCAAGATGAGTGCGGCTTTACAGGCTGCGGGAAAAGTACTTTTTGTCATCCCGAGCGAAGCGAGGGATCTGCTTTTCTTCTCGACTTCCAAGAAACAGCGGATTCCTCGGGCAAACACCGCCCTTCGGAATGACATGGTGCGAGTTTTTCCGCAGCGGCTTTACAGGCTGCGGAAAAAAGGCCTCGTTCTGTCATTCTGAGCGAAGCGAAGAATCTCTCTTCGATTTAAGTACAGGAAAGAAAAAGGAGAGATTCTTCGCTTCGCTCAGAATGACAGAGTTTTGGGTTTTTCCGCGGCGGCTTTAGCCGCTGAAGTTCATATTTTTGCAGTTCTCACACAGACTCTTAAACCCGGTTGGACGTCCGTTTCCGAAAAGGAGATCCATTCCATGAAACGCACCTTGTTGTTCCTTTTTATTTTTGTAGTTGGTGTAATGATTTACGCATCTACTTTGAAGGTCCACGCCCAGTTCGGCCCGCCCAGCCCCGAAAGACAAGCCGCGATCGCCAAGCAGCTTGCTCTCGAAGCGGAAACCCCAAAGTTGCAGATCACCGAAGAAGTACTTCCCCTCACCGTTCCCGATCATACGATTGGCGAAACAGAAGGCGTCTCCATGAATTCCAAGGGACACCTCTTTGTGTACTCGCGGACGGGAAAAGGCGGCAGTTCGCGCGGCGGCACTGCCGCAGAGCTGTTTGAATTCGACCAAAACCTTAAATTCGTCAAGATGTGGGGCCCGGACAATTACGCCGCGTCCTTTGCGCATTCCGTTCGCGTCGATAAGTATGACAACGTGTGGATGGTGGACGAAGGTTCCGGAATGATCGTTGAGTTCGATCCCAACGCCAACGTGAAAATGACGCTCGGCCGCAAACCGGAAGCCATCGATTACATGGAGCGCTACCTTGAACGCGGTGAAAAAGTAACAGAGCGCTACCCCGTCGGCACAATGGGCACATTTGATCGCGAAACGGACATCGCCTGGGATAAGAATGACGACATGTATGTGAGCGACGGCTACGGCAATTCGCGCGTCGTCAAAATCGCCAAGGATGGCACGTGGGTCAAAGCTGTGGGAACCCACGGGAACGGCCAGGACCAGTTCAGTACGCCGCATGGGATCGCCGTGGACAAAGGCGAAGGCCTCGTCTACGTCGGAGACCGCGGAAACTTTCGCATCCAGGTTTACGACACGAACCTGAATTTCAAGGGGAGCTACGGGGGGGTGGGTGCGCCGTGGAGCGTTCAGGTCACTCCGAAATATATCTATAGCGGTGATGGGACGGGAAAAATCTATCGCCTCGATCACAGCGGAAAGCTGCTCGGGTGGGCGCAAACCAGCCTGGGGCACGGGCAGAGCGGATGCCTCATCCATGAAATGCACGCGGTGTCCGACAATGTCCTGATCAAGGGCGATTGCTCAACATGGACGGTGGAGAGAATCACAATCAAGTAGTTGCAGAAGATTTGAATTGCGTGGCGCGGGCTTTAGTTCAAGCAAGCACTAAACCCCGCAGGCTGAAGCCCGCGCCACATAAAATCCAGAAATGCAAAAGCCTTATTTGGGGTATTCGGATTCGTGGAACACTACGATCATCCATTTGCCATTTATTTTTTGTACCACCCAATCGAGTCCACCTTTGCGTGGCGGATTATCTGATCCGTCAGCAGCTTTCGTTCCGGTCATCTCCCAGTCCGCATCGATCTCCGCAACGTCCGGCGTAATAAACTTCACGTTCTTGATCGAGTCCGTGCGATGTGCTGCTTTCAATCCGCCATTCAAGAGGTTGCCGTAATTCTGTTCGATGTCCTTGCGCCCGTGCTTGCTCGACCCGCGCATATTGGTGAAATCGCCCTCATCGGCAAACAGGGCCCCAACGGCGCGCGCATCGTGATTATTAAAGGCGTCGTCGTAAGCGGTCACCACGGCCTTCACGGCTGAGATTCCTGCGTCCGAACCCTTTGGTTGCATTTGCGCGGAAAACGCCGCGACCGAAACCAGACAGATGGCTAAGATCGCTCCTCCAAATTTTGCATGACTGAAAATCATCGGACTCTCCTCAGATTGGAATGGAAGACGAGCGGGCAATTACGCCGGGATTCGTGGCGTCGCAAGGTGACAACTCGGCACACCCATTTGCCTCGGCGGAATACTACACCCGTTTTGCGGAATTTTACGTTCGGAGAGGAAGTGACGACTATTCGTCAGGACAATGCAAGGAAATACGCAAAATCCATCCTAACTAACTTATTTTAAGGAAGATATATGAGATACATCGAAAGTGATAAAAATAATTATATTTACTTGCTCGAGGTGCTCTGCCCCAGCTTGCGCAGCCGATCCTGCAATTTTCGCCGCAGGACAGAGGGCGTATTGGGGTTAAATGCCACCAGATACCACAGCGGTTGGCTGCGATCTTTCGCCAGCCAGCCCAACGTTGTGGAATCGGCATTGGGATGTCGCGCGACATTTTCGCGAATTGCCGCGTAGGGATGCTTCGCGAGACGGCCCAGCGTTTTGGAAGAAACTTTTGGATGCTCGCTGATCAGGCGCAGCAGGTAATAGTCGGACTCAGGCGCTTCGCGCTCCAGTTTATCCAGCATTTCGGATTTGGACTCCGCGTTCAGCACCAGCCCCACTTTTTCGTCCCAGGAAGAATTGATGTGATTCAATTCCCGGGTGCGCTCGTGGATCAACTCTTCCAGCACTCGTCGCTCCTGATCCAGACGAACCTGCGGCACGGCGGTCGTCTCGAGCGAATCCAGAACGCGAAGAAGATGTTGGCGCTCCCCAAAAACAATTTGCGTCGTCCGCGGGGTAGACCCCTTGGACGGCGTCTGCACCAAATCAGAGCGTCTCATTGCTACCTCACTCAGTAATATTGAGTTCGCTTGCCAGATTTGCCAGCTCATCGTCTTGGATGTAAAGGCTCCTTGAATCAAGGTATAAGCCGGCTTCGATCTGCCGTTTCAGCCAACGTCCGGTCACATCAATCTTTTGCTCACGGGACAGGCGACTGCGCCCTCGCTCAAATCTAGCCAAGCTCGAACCGGAAATTCCAACCACGGCTTCCTCCCCACTCACGCGAAAGAAGAAAAGCTCTGGCCGGTCCCCCTGGGTCAAGAATCCTGCACGCACAAAATTGACTTCTTTTCGATTGCCGTCGAGCCCCACAACCTCGAACCTCTCGTAAATGGGCTCGTAAGTCATCACGAATTATCAGACCGGTTACCCTCCGTGTAAAGTTTCAGACTTAGCTGAAGTTCCATCCGTGCAACAAGGAAATCGGAGTGTACATCCCGCGAATCCGGTAATTTCATCGGTAATTTCACTTAATTTTACAGACTTTTTTCGACTTCATTTCATGGACGCGCGCAGCCGATTGCCAACCGCAACGGAACCGCGTAATTTAGAAAATAGAAAAATTGGCGGGTTGTTCGCCAAAGGAGTCACGATGTCGGCATTTGAAGACCACAAAGAAGAACTGGAACATTATGAGCAGATGCTAGGTGCGCACCGCGGACGATTGGCGGTAACGCTGGACCGCGTGACCAACGCGATGGTTCTCGTCGGGCAACATGGCATTTATTGCCATAGCCAGCGCGACCCCTCCAAGCCGACCATGGACATTCAAATGATTTCGGAAGAATTGCGCAAAGCCAAAGAGCTGATTCAGAGCGTGATGGAAGATTTGCGCGTAGAGCGGGAGAATCGCTTTCGGACCAACTGACAAATTATCAGCTTCCCGTGGCGCGGGCTTCAGAGTCTGTGTGAGAACTAGCCTTGACGCGTCTTTTATACTGCACGAGAGAGGAGACGCGATGGGGAAATTTTTGGATTACAACCCGGATCAGGCGTATTTGCTGCCGCCGAGTGTGCGCGATGTATTGGGTTCAGGACACTTATGTTTTTATGTGCGCAGGATGGTGGCGAAGTTGGACTTGGGCGCTTTTCGAGACGAGTATGGAATCGAAGGCGGACCGGCGTACGCACCAGAGATGTTGGTTTCGGTATGGCTATACGCTTACGCCCTGGGCGTGACCAGTTCGCGCAGGCTGGAACAGCGCATCCGAGAGGATTTGGCATTTCGGTATTTGGGTGGCGGGGCGACGCCGGATCACTGGACGCTGAACGCGTTTCGGCGGCGGCACGCGAAGGGGTTGAACGATTTGTTTACGCGCGTGGTGGAGTTGGCGCGGGCGAGCGGGCTGGGTCGGTTGGGACACGTGGCCATCGACTCGACGCGCATCGCGGCGAACGCATCACGCAATCGCCTGGATACCGAGCAAGCGTTGCGAGAGAAACGGGCGCGCATACGGCGCGACATTCGGCGGTGACAGAAGCAGTGCAACGCGGAAGATCCGAACGAAGGCGCAGGGATGGAAGTAGGCCGCGAAGCGATCGAACGGCTGGAGCGGCAAGCGGATGAAATTCCGGCGCGGCTGGAGCGGCTGCGGAAATCGGGATTGAAGAAACTCTCGCGGACGGATGCGGACAGCCGCTTTCTGCGCGAGCGTGGCGGGTTCACGCTGGGCTACACGGGCACGCTGGCGGTGAGCGAAGATCACTTGATTGTGGGGCAGTGCGTGACGCAGGAGACGAACGACAACGGTTTGCTGCTTCCGCTGCTGGATTTGGTGGAGCAAACGTGTGGAGACAAGCCGCACTGCGCGAGTGCGGACAGTGGATTTTTTTCCGTGGAGAATTTGCGGGTGTTGGAGGAACGAGGAATCGACGGGTATGTTCCAGACTCCCATCTGGGACGCTGGTTGAATCGCGGAGGGCGACTGCGGACGCGGGCAAAGGACCCGGCCTATCGCCGCATGCGACGAAAATTGCGCGACCCGGCAGGCCGCGCGCTGTACGCCAAACGCAAAGCCATCGTCGAACCGGTCAACGGAGTGTTAAAAGAGCAGCGAGGCATGAGAAGGTTCCGCCAACGCGGATTGCACAAAGTGAGAGGAGAATGGGCGCTAGCGAGCACCGCCTATAACTTGACGCGCATGTGGCACGCGAACTAGCGGCCACGCAACTCCAATTTCCCAGAACCATGCGTAGCAAACAGTCATAAACTCGAATACAAACTATAAAAACGAAGCGGCATCGAGTCTTCACCCAGACTCTTCAGCCTGTCCTATTTAATTCTCTTTTCCAATTCGGGGAGAGATGCTATCAATACGTGGCCTGTAATTGCGAGCGTACGAGGATCAACCTTGTCGAGCGTGTCCTGCGTGGTATGCCAATACGGCACGTCCAAATCAATAATATCCACGGACGGAATATCGCGCTTCAAAAACGACAAGTGATCGTCCTCGATGTCCGCGCGATCATTGACGAAAACTTTTGCGTAACCGAGTTGTGCCGCCGTCGTCCACAAAATATCTGTGAGCCACGGAGTGGAATTGGTTTCGCGCTTATAAACAGGATTGGCCGGCCCGACCATATCCACCAGAATCATGGCCTTCACGTGAGATAGATTCCCTGACAGCGCAAGGCTCGCGGCCAATTCCCTGCTGCCGTACGTGTTATCCGGGTCAGCCCAATTCTGATTAAAAGCTTCTTCGCCGTCAAAAAATGCCAGCCAAATGGTGTCCGCATTTTTTCGCGCACACAAGAGTCGCGCCAGTTCCAGCAACACGCCGGTGCTCGATCCCGAGTCATCCGCGCCAACAAAATTAGCCATGCGCTTTGTATCGTAGTGCGAGCCGTACAAAATAATATTGGGATTCGCGGATGGAATTTTGACAATGATGTTCTTCATCGCCACATCGCCCACCGGCGTCGACGGCGCGTGAAAATCCTCTTCTTCCACCGGACAACCGAAACCTTTCAACTGGCTGATGATGTAATCCTGCGCGCGGTGAATCCCCTCGGACCCGGCCGAATGCGGCCCGATGGCCACTAATTGCTCGACATGCTTGTAGGCGCGCCCGCCATCAAATCCGCCGGTCGCATTCGGGGCGGGAGCGGGCGGGAACGTAGCGGCCTGCGAAGCGCTCGAGCTTTGAGTGTTGCTTTCGGATGCAGAGTGTCCGCAAGCCGTGAGGCATGCGAAGGAAAGCGCTGCAAGAAAGAGTATTGATCGACCCATCGGGAGAATTCCCAGCTTCATTTATTGCTCACCTTAATTACTAACCTTGACCCTCGATCGCGGCGCGCTTCGCCTTATTGCGAACCACAACCGCGGCCACCGCGATGCCGATAAAATACAACGCCACCATAGGCGCCATGAAAATGAGCATGGTCATCGCGTCAGGCGTGGGGGTCACGATCGCAGCGATCACGGCGATGATCAAAATCGCATAACGCAAATTCTGCCACAGGAATTTCGGCGTCACGATGCCGAACAGCGCAAGGAAGAAAATCAGCACGGGCAATTCAAAAATAATTCCCAATCCGAGCAGCACAATTAATATGAAATCGAAATATTCGTTGATGCTGATCAGCGGCCGGAACGGTCCCTGAAAACCGATCAGGAAATTCAG
This sequence comes from uncultured Acidobacteriota bacterium, assembly GCA_963786215.1. Classification (GTDB taxonomy): domain Bacteria; phylum Acidobacteriota; class Terriglobia; order Acidiferrales; family UBA7541; genus Palsa-360. The sequence goes on along the minus strand of CAWAYK010000012.1, from coordinate 434,579 downwards.
CATGTACGGAAGCATTATGAAATAGCCGAATGAGATTCCAGCCAGAAACAAAAACAATGAAGAACCGATAAACCCGAAAACCGCTTTGCGTTCGTGCTTGTAGAGCCCGGGAGCGATGAACAGCCAAACCTGATACAGCACAAATGGCGCCGCGAGAACAACGCCAATGTAAATTCCAAATGTAATGATGATGTTGATCAGTCCGGCGGGACTTGTGTAGATCAGCTTGTCGTCCAGGTGCTGCTTCCGCAGCGCTTCCTGCATGGGACGAGAAATAAATCCAATCACTTTTTGCGAAACGCTGACACCAACGAATGCGCCAATGGCAATGGCCATCGCCGAGTTGATGAGCCTCTTGCGCAGGTCGACAAGGTGCTCAAAAAACGACATTTTCCCGCCTGGTTCTTGCTCAGGCGTAACTTGGGAAAGCTCAGACTGCGGAGTTGTCATCAGGAGGTTTCTCGTGTGGCGTGCTTACCGCGTCCGCATGCGGCTCGGACGATTTAAACTCAGTTGCAGGCGGATAGCCTTCATCACTCGACACTAATTCCGTTGGTGGCGTGCCAATCGTGCCCGTATCGCGCGGCACAGCACCCTCGGGAGGGGTTGCGGGCGCAGGCGGCGGTGTTGGAGGCACTTGAGCCGCGGCAGCCTTTTCCTCTTCACGAATGCGCGTCTGGCGTTCTAATTCGCGCACTTCATCTTCCAGCGCATAGCGAAAATCATTGGTCATTTTGCGAAATTCGGCGGTTGCCTTGCCCAGCATGCGGGCAAGTTCCGGCAACTTCTGAGGGCCGAATACGATTAAGGCCAAGACAAAAAGTACGGCCAGGTGTGGCAAACTCAACATGTTCGATGCACTTTGCCTTTTTGGAACAATTGCAGATGCACCAGCGGCTACGAGAAGTCCAGTAAACGCAGCCAATTAGGGCTCTGACGATACATCCTGCTTCCCAGCCTGATTAATTTTCAATCTGCTTCTGTCTGATGTCTACGGGGAATCATAGTAGACAGGCGCAGGGGTGTCAATTCAGCCCCTATGCTATACTATTTGGCAATGTGCGTGGCTGCATGCCATGCCGCAGGAAAGCGAGGGCGAAATGCAGGGTGAGAGACGAGGGGCGCTGCTCATCATTGGCGTGTTGTTCGTATCTGCGGTTCTGGGTGGTATTTACGGCCCGTCGGTACGCGCTACTTCCACTGACGTTAATAACCTGCAGGACTCGGTTAAGTCCTTTACGCATGTCCTGTCTGTCGTTCAAAAAGATTACGCGATTCCCGTTGACACGGATAAAGCCATTTACTCTGGCGCTATCCCGGGAATGTTGCGCGTCCTTGATCCGCATTCCAGCTTTTTTGATCCGCGCGCCTATGCCAATCTTCGCGAAGATCAGCGCGGCAGATATTACGGCGTAGGCATGACGATTGTCCCGCGCGACAACTTTACCTTTGTCCTTTCCCCCATGCCTAATTCGCCCGCGTACCGCGCCGGAATTCGTCCCGGTGACGTGATCACCGCGGTCGACACCAAGTCCACGGAAGGCCTGACGAGCTCGGAAGTTGCGGACATGCTGAAGGGGCCCAAGGGCACTGTCGTTCACATTACGATGAAGCGCGTTGGCTACACGGAAGCTTTGAACTTTACCGTGACGCGCGATGAAATTCCCAAGCATTCGGTCGACCTGGATTTCGATGTGAAGCCCGGCATCGGCTACATCAAGCTTTCCGGTTTCAATGAAACGACGGACTCGGAACTCTCCGCAGCCTTGAAGGATCTGGACGCTACGAAGTTGGACGGACTCGTTCTGGACTTGCGCGGAAATCCGGGCGGCTTGCTGAATGAGGCTGTCGCCGTTTCGGACATGTTCCTGGACAAGAATGAACTGATCGTATCGCACCACGGGCGCGCATCAGCCGAACGCCGCTATTACGCGGTGCGCGGCAATCGCGGCGTCACCGTGCCGCTGGTTGTGATCGTCAATGGCGGTTCCGCTTCCGCATCGGAAATCGTGACCGGAGCAATTCAGGATCATGATCGCGGACTGGTTGTGGGCGAGCAGAGCTTCGGCAAGGGCTTGGTGCAAACCGTTTCCGGGCTGAGTGAAAATACCGGACTGGCATTGACTACAGCGCGTTACTACACGCCCAGCGGCCGGCTGATCCAGCGCGATTACAAAGATATTTCGCTGTACGATTATCTCTACAATCACAAGAATCCCGCGCCCACGGAAGTGAAACTAACGGATAGCGGACGCCAGGTAACCGGTGGCGGCGGCATTACGCCGGACGTAGTCGTTCAGCCGATGAAATACAATCCGTTCCAGGAATCGATCCTGCGGCACGAAGTTTTCTTCGCGTACCAGGGCGGCGTTGGCGCGTTTACCACTTATTTCCTGGGAACGCGACCGGAAATTACCAAGGAATTTGTGGCGAACGATAGCGTGATGAAAACGTTCCGCGCTTATCTCGACAGGGAAAAAATTCCTTATACGGAAGATGACATCGCGCAAAACCTGCCATGGATCAAGCACGAGATTCGCAAAGAAGCTTTCATCTCCGTGTTTGGCTTGACGGAAGGCGCGAAGGTTGACCTCGAAGACGACGTGCAGCTGTCGAAGGCCATCGAAACCTTGCCGCAAGCTCGCGCCTTGTATGAAAACGCCCGCAAGATCGTCGCGCAACGCAATGCGGGAAGCGGGCCGCAGCAGCAATAATTGCCGCTCCGATAAACTTTTTTTCATAAATTCGGCGAAGCATGTTTGGATTCCTCGCCGTACCCTGCTAAAATCTCACGGGTTCGTCGTGCGGAAATATTTTAAGCTGCTGTTGTAGCCCGCCTCTCTTGCCCTGAGAGAACGTGAAGATGCAGAGTCGGGTTCTTCCGCCGCAGGATAACTTTACAACAGAGTTTTTCACTTGCTGGTGCTGTGTGGATTTGGGGGCTTAGTTCAGAGGGAGAATAGTTCGTTCGCAACGAACAGACGGGGGTTCGATTCCCCCAGCCTCCACCAAATTCTTGTTATAGTTTTATTCGGTTCAACACTGCATGCATCTGGGTTCCATTTGCTTCTTTAATGAAAAGCTACATTCATTCTTCGTGGAATCTCCGCTCGATTTTTGTATTAACATTTCTTTTTTTGTCAGTCTCGACGGGTTGCGGCCACGTACGCCGATTTCTTGCGCGGCTTCAAGTTGAACATGTGAATTATCACACTGTGACCATCAGCTGGACGCCCGCGAAACCTGATGTGGCGCGGGATATAACGTTTACCGCGAATGGCAATTCAGCGGGCCCGCCCGATTGACCCCGCAAATTGTGCAAGGCACTCAATTCGTCGACAAGTTGGCAATAGCAGGCCATACCTACACGTATTACGTGACCTCCGTCGATGCGGGTGGTTTAGAGAGCAAGCCTTCCGAAATTATTTCGGTAAACGTCCCGAAATAGCTAAGTCACAACAGCATTTCCGTCAATCAAAATGATGAATCGGTTTTTAGTGGCGCGGGCTTCAGCCTGCGGGGTTTTGGCCTTGCACGGACTAACCCCCGCCGGCTGAAGCCTGCGCTACTAAAACCCTACACCTGTACTTCATGCGTGTAGCTACCTGGCCTTCCAACAGGGTAAAATAAGGAGATGCCTGTGCGCCTGATTGCGCTTGATATCGATGGGACTCTGCTCGATGAGCACTCCCAGCTTCCTGCAGCGAATCGGGATGCTGTGGCAGAGGCTTCCGCGCGCGGCGTAGAAATTGCCCTCGTGACGGGACGCCGCTATGATTTCGCCCTGCCCATCGCGCAGCAGTTCCCTTGCCCGCTGACCATGATTGTGAATAACGGGGCGCTCGTGAAATCCAGCAGCGGAGAGACGCAATTCGTCAATCTGCTGCCCGTCAAGGTCGCCGCGCAAGTTCTGGAAGAGACTGCCGATTACCGGGAAATGGCTTCGGTCTGCTTTAATCGGCCGCGAGAAAATCAGGTGATCTACGAACACATCGATTATGAAGATCCCTTACGGGGCGCCTATTTTGCTCGCAACCGCGAATACCTGGCGGAAATGATTCCCCTGCGCGACTGCCTTACGGAGGATCCAATCCAGGTAATGTTCACCGGCTACGCCAATCAGGCGCGCGAAGTGGAAACGTACCTTTCCCATTTGCCATTTGCTTCGGAGTATTCCGTGGCCATGACGGTGTATGAATCGCGCGACTTCGGCCTGGTGGATGTAATCGCGCGAGGATGCTCCAAAGGCGCAACGCTTGCCGAGTGGGTGCGCCGGCGTGGATTCGGTCGCGAAGATGTTTTGGCCATGGGAGACAACCTGAACGACATGGAAATGCTCCAATATGCAGGCCTCCCGGTGGTCATGGGCAACAGCGTGCCGGAGTTGAAAGCGATGGGTTGGATTGAAACACTGAGCAACGATCAGTGCGGGGTTGCCGCCGCCATCGAACGATTCGCATTTGGAAATGAAGTGATGGAGACTCCGGTTCGGAAGTGTGCCAAGTGAAGCGGATTGCACAGCTCGGAGCCTGGGTTGCCGGAGCGGTTGTCGCGCTTGCGGCCATAGCGCCGTCCGCGCGCGCGGATTACATGGTGCTGCAATCCGGCCAGCGCATTCACGTGACGAGCTACGATCGCGTGGGAGACACGGTGCGCCTCACCATGCCCGGTGGAACCCTGGAAATTCCCGCTGATTCGGTTGCGCGCGTGGAACCGGAAGACACTTTTCTGCCCGCCAAAATACAGTTGCTCGATGTGCCATTCGCCAATTTTATTTCCGAATCCGCCCGCGCTCACGGCGTAGCACCCGAACTCGTCGCCAGCGTGATTGCCGTGGAATCGAATTTCAATCCAAACGCCGTATCGTGGCGATATGCCCGTGGCCTGATGCAATTAATGCCGCAGACCGCCGCTCACTTTGGCGTGACCAAGATTTTTGACCCGCAGCAAAATATCGATGCCGGCACGCGTTACTTGAAAGAATTGCTGGTGCGCTACAAGGGCGATCTTTCGCTTACGCTTGCCGCCTACAATGCCGGCCCAGACCGAGTCGAACAATACCGTGCAGTGCCGCCTTTCCCCGAAACTCGCGATTACGTCCGCCGCGTTACGGAAAAATTCCGCACAACATATCACGCCGCCAACCAGATCGCAGACCTGCAATAGTTTCAGGTTTAAGTAGGATAGGCTTCAGCCTGTCCTACTGAGTTGGGCCAGGCGAAGTTGGCGGCGGAATAACCGGCGGAGGTGGCTGTGCGCCGGGAGCATTTGGATCCAGGGTATTCTGAGGCGTACCGTTCGGAGCGCCGTTAGGATTCGCAGTTGGGTTCACAGGCGTTTGCCCAGGAATCACGGTCTGCTGCCCCATCGTATTGGCGATAAATTCCCATTGCTCGTAGGTATCGCCTCCCAAATACACTTTCAGTGAAGATTTCTTTATCTTGCTGCCTACCCCGGCAATATTTCCCCCCAGCACGGCACCCGTTAATGGTTGTGGCTGCGATTCCAGTGGATTCCCTGTCGTCGCGGTGGTGGGTGATTGCTGACCAATACCAGTAGTTTGCTGTTGAGTAGACGCGGCCCCAGGTGCAGCAGGCGACTGCAACCCGCCTCCCGTCAAGAGCGAGAGTCCCTGAACGCCTTGGGAAGAAAGCGCGTTTTGCAGCAAACTGGTTGGCCGCAAGCTTCCGATCAGCATTCCATTCGGCCCCATATAAATAAACCGCCAGGAACCGTCATCCTTGTTCATCGGGTCCGTATAAGCCTGCCGCAGAAAACGGACGCCATTCGTCTGCTTGGTAAGGTCTTCGATCTTGGTGGGATATTTTCCGAACTTTGTGTAATACAGAAGTATGGCGCGCTGATATTGCTGGCCGCGCCAGATCATTTCCGCTTCTTTTTCGCGGCGGCCTTGCGTAAGCAGATTCGGCGTAACTGCCATGGCCGCAATGCTCATGGTAGCCACCAGAAAAACCACCATGAGAAGCGTATAACCCGCCTCTCGGCTACGTCGCGCACTGGAAATAGCTCGCTTCATGATCCTAACCGTTCGGTGGCGGTTCCTCCAGCGTGAGCGTCGCGCGACGCCCCGAGGAAACTTCCTCCACATCCGCTGTCGTATTCGTCAGGCGAATCACCCGGAAACGCCCCATGAGCGTATCGCCTTCTCCCGCAATAATCACATCTTCATTATTGGAAGTCGCAAAAAAAGCTCGCCTGTGGCTGCCGCCCATATCGCTTACATAGCCGAAATATTTCGCGTCCACCGAAAGCGGCGGAGGGCCTGGAGGAGGTCCTGGCGCAACATTGACCGGTACTTTGGAAACCGGAGGCGGCGGAGGCGGTGGCAGCGTGGCGCTGAAAATGCTTCGATGCACTCCATTATATTCCAGCGCAAGAAATCGTTTCAAAATGTCGAGACGCAATGCGGGATTATCGACTGGGACGGGAGTGAATTGCGTATCCAGCGACACCGGCACCGGAGCCACATCTTCTGAGGACCGCGAACGGACAATGCTGAAAACCGTGCCCGCCAGCACAAGCAGCAGCACTCCGAGAACGATCGATTGGTTTCGCCGTGTCATTTTACGTGGTCCGGAAATAAGTCCTTAGCTGCACATTCAGCCGAAGCTTGCCTACGGTGCTGGGAGCCAGTGCGAGGCTATCCAGAACATAAAAATTATCCGAATGTTCCAGCTTGTTCAAGAACTGGACGAGATTGTCGTAATCCCCCTCGACCGCCGTGGTAATGTCCACCTGCATCAGGCCTCGAGCATCCGGCGGGTGCTGGTGAAATGCAATCGAATCCGAGCGCAATCCCGCCGTGCGGGATAAATCTCCCAGATCCTCGCTGATCGCGGAGTAGCCTGCTCCGGCCGGATGAAAGTGAGTGTCAAAAAATTCGTCCCACTGTTTTTCGTCGGCGGGCAATTCCGTGCGGAATCGTTCTAGGCGCGTGTTATCTGCGCGATACTGCTTTTCAAGAAGGGTCAAGCGAGTCAAATCGCTGGTTTGCACGTGCGGCGAATTGTTGAGCTTCCACTGAATGCCTATCAAGCCGGCATCGGCAATCAGGATGACGGCCAGCGCCGCGCGGATCACATTATTGCGATGGAGTATGGTTGATTTCATATCAAATCACCGAATACTGCGCCTGCAGCGAGAGCATCACGCGGTCCATCTGCTCCGGTTTCAAAGGGCGAGATTCGTTTAACAATTGAATGTGCGAAAACTCAGGCGACTTTTCGAGCGCCTTCAGAAATTTTAATTTGCCTTCATCGCTCATCGCGCCGACCAGGAACGTAAGCTGCAGGCTGTCGCCCGCCAACTTGGGCTCGATACTGACCACGCGCACGCCCTCTGGGAGAATCCGCTCAAGGTCCATGAAAATCTTGATCCAGGGAAATGCCCTCTGCTGGATCAGTGAGTTCAAATAAGCGGCGCGCTGGCGGCGTGCAACGGTTCCCGGATTTTCAAAGAATGCGGAAAGTTGCTGGCGTTGCTGTTGCAATCTTGCAATTTGCAGTTCAAGAGAATCCTGCTTGGCGCGCAATTCCTTGTCGCTTCTCCACGTCGAATACGTGCGATACGAGAGAATCAGGAAAGCCAGAATGGCGATTGTCCCAATCACGCCAGCGGCCAGCGTGAAACGTCGGTTGCTTTCCAGCGGCGATGTCGAAAGATTAAGACGAACTTTCATTCGTTACGGATGTGCCTTTCCAATTTCCTTTTTTTACCGGCCAATCTCACGCTCCACGATTCTGCGTCCAGCCAATCAAAGCATCCATGCCGCGTTCCACAAGCGGATTTTCGTCCGATCGAATTCTTCCCTCTTCGCCCGCCGCAACCAGCAGGGATTCTACAGGGCATTTTAATTCCTGCTCAAACGGCTCACGAAATTCCCCGACGCGATCGGAAAGCCCTGCAAGACGAACCTGCGCGATGCCTTCGCTCCAGAAATCCTGATAGTAAGCAGCGAGCGGATAAATCTCATCCAGCAGCGCTTGCGGCGTCACGGTGCGAGCGTCAGACGGCAACGTTGTGCAGCGATAACCGCATAACACTCCTTCGCGAACAATTGCCGTGGTCAACGTCGTCCCCGCCACGCGCGCCAAAAGCGCAGGCCGCTCATCCGGTAAAAGTGGAACCGCCGCCAGTGTGGAACTCATGACCACTCCGGGCGCCATGCCCACAGACTCCACCAATGATTCATACTCGCGTATGATCCGCAGTCGTGCGAGACCCGTAACAATATCCACCCCATCATCGCGGGGCGATTGCCGCATGTAGGAGATTACAGTTTCTTCCGCCTCAAAAGGAACGCTCTTTTTCAAGCGCCAGCGAAGAATGGGAATCGCTTCTTCCGACTTGCGCGGAAACACATCAAAGTGCAAAACAAAAACGCGAATCACAGAATCCGGCAGCAGCAGCGCGACATCTTCATCCTTGGCACGCAAACGAGAAAACACGCGGCCCACAGCGGTCCGCACTTCGCTCGCGTCGATCAGGTTGGATTCCACCGCCGTTGGGACAATCGCTCCCGGGGGCAAAGGTTCAATGGCAAATCCGTCCAGCCCCGTGCCTGTGCGCGTCCACCGCGCAGCTGCGACATAATCCGCGGCGATTTCGCAGGCGATCAACGGATGCGGCGTGGAATCCAGCCAACGCGCCAGTCGGCGGACAAATCCACTTTGGTAGATTCCCTGCCGGATGCTGTCGCTACTCAATGAATGTCACCTTGTTAATTTCTTTCAGCGTCGTAATGCCTTCGCGCACTTTTGCGAGCGCGGAGTCTCTGAGGAACGTCATGCCTTCTTCGCCGGCGGCGCGTTTGATCTCGGACGTGGGACGACGGCCAATAATCATTTCGCGAATCCGGTCGGATAAGTCCAGCAACTCTGAAATTGCGCTGCGGCCGCGGAAACCGGTGCCCGAGCATTCCAGGCAGCCCGCGCCCTCGACAAATTGCACCGAGCCCCACTCCTCTGGATCAAGACCTGAAGCGCGCAGGACTTCCGGCGAATAGCGTACGTTCTTTTTGCAATGGACGCAAACCACGCGGACAAGGCGCTGCGCCAAAATACAATTCAATGCCGAAACAAAGTTGTAAGGTTCAACGCCCATGTTGATGAAGCGGCCAATGACGTCCGTCACGTTGTTCGCGTGCACGGTGGTAAACACCAGGTGTCCCGTGAGCGCGGACTGAATCGCGATTTGCGCGGTTTCGTTGTCGCGGATTTCGCCGACCATGATCTTGTCCGGGTCATGCCGAAGGATGGAACGCAATCCGCGCGCAAACGTCAGCCCCTTCTTTTCGTTCACCGGAATCTGCGTGATTCCGCGGACCTGATATTCGACGGGATCTTCAATCGTGATGATCTTATCTTCGTCGGTCTTGATTTCATTGATGGCAGCGTACAGAGTCGTTGTTTTTCCCGAACCAGTCGGTCCGGTAACAAGCACCATGCCGTATGGCTCGCGAATATAGCGGCGAAACTTGCGCATTTCGTCCGCTGAAAATCCGACCACGTCCAGACTGAGATTTTGAAATTTTTCAGACAGCGTTTCTTTGTCCAGCACGCGCAATACGGCGTCTTCTCCGTGGCTGGACGGCATGATCGAGACGCGGAAATCGACGAACCGGCCCTTGTATCGAACACGGAAGCGGCCATCCTGCGGCACGCGGCGTTCCGCGATGTCCAACTCGCTCATGACCTTGATGCGCGAAATAATTGTGGATAGCCAGTCTTTCGAAATCGGCGCCATGGCGTGAACGAGTACGCCGTCGATGCGGTACTTGACGGCAACTTCAATATCTCGTGCTTCGATGTGAATATCCGAGGCGCGCCGTTCGAGCGCTGTAAAGATCACCGTGTCCACGAGGCGAACGACGGGGCTGACGGCGGAATCCTGCTGCGTCAGGCTGTCGGCGGAGATGTTCGAATCTGTTTCGTCGTCCTCTTCGACTACGGTCAGCGTAAAGGCTTCGGTCGCTTGATCGAGGACGCGCTGAGATTGTTCGGTACGCTTCAGGAGGTCGCTGATCTGCGTGGGCGTGGCGACCTTCAGAATCAATTTCTTGCCAAGCAGCAGTGGAAGCTCATCGCTGAGCAGAACCTGGCTAGGATCGGCCACTGCGATCACCAGGGCCCCTTCCTGGGCCTCCATCGGAACAAAGTTGAAGCGGAACATCAACTCGGCAGGAATGCTCCTGAACAGCTCAGGATCGATTCTTTGTTCGAACAAATCGACGAAGGCGCAACGGTATCGTTGCGCCAAACGACGCGACTTCTCGCGCTCGCTTTGCGGGTCGGACGCTGTGGTTAACGTTTGATCAATTGTGCTCATAGCTTTCTATCCCTACCCCTGGCCCCCAGCCGATAGGGAGAACATCGGCAAGTAAAGCGCAACCAGGATGAATGCAATTAATACGGCCATGAAGACCAGAATGGCGGGTTCGATGAGGGCCACTAAATTCGTAAGGTGCGTATTCACATCGTCTTCGTAAAACTCAGCAACGCTTGCAAGCATGGCGGAAAGAGATCCGCTGGCTTCGCCCACTTCGATCATTTCCAATGCCAGATCAGGCACCAATCCCGTCGATAAAAGACTGCTGTGCAGGGATTGCCCTTCACGTACGAACTGCGCGCCACTAGCAATCGCGCCCGAAACCAATCTGCTCTTGATCGCTCCGCCCGCGGTTTCCATGGCCTGAACGAGCGGCGTGCCTCCGGCAAGAAGCGTTGAAAGTGTGCGGCAAAATTGCGCAAATTGAAATTTCGTAATCGTGTCGCCGATCAGGGGCAGGCGCATGCGAATGCGCTCAAAAGTCAGCCCGCCCTGCGAGGTTTGCGACCACGCAAATATAGCTGCTATGAGAAATGCCGCCAGAATGACCGACCCGATCAAGTACGGCCGGTACGTCACCGTGATCGCAAGAAGCAGTCGCGTGGCCGCGGGCAAGGTAATATTCAAATCGTTGTAGAGCCCCGCGAACTTTGGAATTACGTACGTTACAAGATACGTGACGATACCGATAGCGGAAGAAACCAGAATGAGAGGATAAATAAGCGTTGAGATCAGCTTCTTGCGGAAGCCAGTCGTTATCTTCTGGTAGGCAATGTAATATTCGAGAACTCCGGAAAGGTTGCCGCTTTTTTCTCCTGCCTGCACGGAAACCGTATAAACCTTCGGAAATACACCTTGCGCTTCGAGAGCCTCGGAAAGGTTGGTTCCTTCCCTGACCTGGCGGCGAACTTCGCCCAGGACCGGCCGCAACTTTTCCGCAGCCGCTCGCTCGGAAAGCAAATCCAAAGCTCTTAAAATTGGGATTCCAGCTTTTATCAGCGTGTTGAACTGCTGGTTGAAGACAAGAAAATCATTGCCATCTACTGATTTCTGGCGCTTGCGGCCCAAAAGCTGGCCAATAACCCCGGCGCGCGGCCGGACGTTGTACACAAATAGGCCACGGTCGGAAAGCTTCTGCCGAGCCTCCGACATCGACTGCGCAGGCTCCACATGCAGAAAAACTTTTCCGCTGCCATCGGCCACTTTGCAAACAAATTCAGCCATTGCTTGAGTGTACCTCAACCGCTATAGATGCAGAAAGCCGCCCTCGCGGCAGCGTGCGCTGGGCGGCACCTCGCCATTGACCGGGTCTAATCCATTATAGCCGCGGTCTATGGGCTACACATTTCTATTCTGTGAGTGCCGCGTAAATGTCCGATTAACGGAATTTATGAGCAGACTGACAAGCGTCCCCGCACGATCCCTGCGAATATTATTGCGGCACGTCCAATGATGCTCCATTCACGATTGCTACTCCGGTGGGAACCTGGAATTTGAAAAGATCGGCTGTTAATGGAATGTCTGTCCGCCAATTTCCGAAGCGGTATTCCAGGTCAATTCCGCCCGGCTGGTGAATTTCTATACGTGCGAGTTCCCCCGAGCTGGTATCGACCTCCAAAAGAACCTCGGTATACGCATCTTGGGTTGAAGAATCTTTTTCTCCCTTGGGAAGACAGCGGAGAACGGCGTGGCCGTCTGGAATTCCAGGTTGCGTCACGAGGTCGATCTTTTCGCACATCCGCGAAAGGTCCGCCTTACCGGTTAAGAGGGAAAGCGGTGTCCTCCAGTCCGAGCTTTCTTTCACCGGAGATTTGGTCACCGTGTGGTCGTATGGGACGTAAAACCAGGTAGTCTTGCCATCCACGAGGAAAAGTTTTTTTTCAGGCGAGTCATACTCCCAGCGCATTTGGCCGGGCCTGCGAAAATAAACGGTGCCGGATTCAACCCGTGATTCTTTTTTTCCTTCGTTTAAGCGCTCGAGAAAGGCGGCCTGCAAGGTACGAGGACGGCGGTAATGCTCTTCCAAAAGGTGAGAAAGTGATTTTGCCTGGTCGGAAGTCTGCGGCGCGGCGCTCTTTGATGAGACGGGAATTGCTAATGCCGCGGCCGCCAAAGCCAGCAAAGCAAATCCGACTTTAGATTTTAGATTCACCAGGTGAGTATAGCAGGAAGGTACGAAACGAGCGGGGATCTCGTCACCGATTGCCCTAATTCGAAATTAATCTTAACTTTTTTGCAGATTAACTAAATGGGTAGATCAGTTGGGCCGGCTGTGGTGGAAATATTCGTTCGAATCACGCAAGTTTGGTCGGTATAAAAGTGGCGCTGGCCTGAACTTGGGGATTGCGGATCGGCAGTCACCGAGTAGGTGGCCGTGTTCCCCCTCACATCCGTCGTTAGTGGTGTGTACACAATCGCATATCCTTGCTTGAGCCCGCTGGCTAGAACTTCATCGATCAACCCAGCGCTATTCTGATCCGGGTTGACGCTGGTGCCGGAGAGCTGCAAGAGAGTAGTTGAGAAATCGATGCCATAGGTCGAGGAGTAGAGAAGCTCGGCTGTCGAAATGTTGCGTAGGCTCTGCACCGCCGCAGCCTCATTCGCGCGCATTTTGGATTGAATGTAATTCGGGATCGCCACGGCCGCGATGATTAAGATCACGGCTACAACGACAAGAAGTTCGATGAGGGAGAACCCTGCGTTCGACGGACCAGAGCCTCCGAGGTGTTTATTAGGGTTCCGCAGTTTCATGACATCGTCTCCCGCGTAGTGTTCAATTCCTATTTAATTCCGTAACCGACAAACCACTACTTAAAATGGGGGAGGAAGGGATTTCCCTTCCTCCCCCATTTGGTTGTTTCCAGAAACTATTAGCCACCAATCGGTTGGCAAGTCGCGTTACCGGCCACGCAAATTGTGGTGCTCGGAACTGTACCGTCCGTGGTCTGCCAAATCACACCACTCTGGTCCGTGTAGAATTTCCGCTGACCAGTCGAGCTTGATACAGGGAGTGCGACGATATTGTATTGTGTCACTGGCGCAGTTGTGGTGGCTGGCGTGTAAGTGAAAGTGTACCCGCTCTTAACCGGAGTGGCCGAGCCGAGCAAGCTGTCAACCAGGTCGGCAGCAGTGGAGCTCGGTGCCGTACTAGCAGTCGCAACCGGTCCCAGTGTAGAAAGGTTCGTGAGTGGATCGGTATTGTAGACGGTCGAGTAAGCTACGATAGACGTGTTATACGTGCGCAGCGAAGCAACGGCTGAAGCTTCGTTGGCTGCCATCTTGGAACGCAGCAGGTTCGGGATGGCGATAGCCGCGATGATCAAAATGATCGCGACGACGATCAACAATTCGATAAGTGAAAAACCCTTCTGTTTATTGCGCATTCACGGTGCTCCTTTTAATTTTGGCACTAATCTCGTTTAAGACAGGCTTTATGCCTATCCTCGACACGTATGAGAGCATTTCATATGCCAACGTTGGGGGAAGTATTCTGACTTGCTCACTTCCCCATAACTCGAGCCATATCAATAGGTAGGCGGCTTGTTCCATGTTTTTCGTCGCTCCCGAGGTGCAGTGTAACGGGGGAATTAAGATCTTTATGACATAATTTGTCAACCAAGGGGCCAGAAAGTGGCATTGCACCCTAATTCGAATACACTATCCGTCAGCAAGTAATTCCCGGTTTGATCGAAGCCCTTTGCATAGAAGCGACCGACTGTATTTTTGTTGCTTACTACAACGACAATCAACAATTGCAAGAACGTCTCGCTTCGATTGCAGGTCTCCCCGTAAATTCGTAAACTTGATCTCTACAAATCGATGGAGATTCACCTGTCCCACACGAAGGACGATGCTTGATTATGAAGTTCTATCTGAAGCGAACCTTGAGTTCGTCAGTCTTTATCACATTATTCGCGTTTACCGTGCGCATGATATTGCTCTCCTACCTCTGGCATTCCACGCCAATACCCGCGAGATTCTTTCTGCCCTACGGTTATGAGCTTGGGCACGTGGCGAAATCCATTGCGGCCGGGCAAGGCTTCGCATCCCCGTTGCGATCCGTCGATACTGGGCCGACGGCTTGGTTCACTCCTGTTTTTCCGTATTTGGTAGCAGGGATTTTCAAAATCTGGGGAATTTACAGCGATGCATCCAAGCTCGTCATCCTAACGTTGAATTGCGCGTTCACGGCGCTGACGGTGATCCCCATTTACGGCAGCGCGGAAAGAACATTTGGGAAACGCGTGGCGGTCGGCGCCTCCTGGGCCTGGGTTTTTCTGCCAACCGCGATGTACTTTCCTATCATTTGGATCTGGGACACAGCCATGGCGGCACTTTTTCTGGCCTTGATTTTCTGGGCGACTCTGGCGGTGTGCGAGAAAAAGACCATATTGCCGTGGGTTGGCTATGGCGCGTTGTGGGTTACGGGGGTTTTAGTTAATCCGGCTTTGCTCTCGCTTCTGCCCTTTCTTGCCGGATGGTCGCTTTGGCAGGCGCGCAAAGATTCCGCGCAGTGGCCCAAATTTGCCGCCGCTACCCTGCTGGTCTTTGCACTCGGGCTTGTTCCCTGGACCGTCCGCAACTACCGCGCACTAGGGAAAGCAGTTGTGCTGCGCTCCAATTTCGGGCTGGAATTGTGGCTCGGCAATAATCCCGATGTGCCGGATACGTGGTCGGCGTGGAAACATCCGAACGACAACATGGAGGAAGCCTTCAAGTACAAAAACATGGGCGAGATCGCCTACATGGCGGAGAAGCAGCATGAAGCGTTCGTATTCATGAGGACGCATCCGGGCGACACGCTGAATTTCATGTACCGCAGATTTGTGGAGAACTGGCTGGCGATTACCGACAGCCCGGTTGATTTCTGGGGAAGCACGCCCCTATATATCCGGGCATTTTTCATTCTGAATATATTGCTGTCTCTATCGACGTTATTGGGCGTGTTGTTCGCGCATCGTTTCCGGCATCCACAGGCATTCCCTTATGCCATGGTGCCACTTATTTTTCCGATTATTTTTTATGTTACGCACTCTTCCTTGCGTTACCGGTTTCCAATGGACCCGATCATGATGATTCTCTCCGCGTATGGAGTCGCAAGCCTCGTCCGATTGCTGCGCGGCAAGGCCGAGCAGGTATCGGACACAGTTGCGCCCGCCGTTTCCCTGCCCGCAGCCTGAATTGTTTTTCTGCCCGCACCCTTACAGTCCCTAAGAAAATCGCATCCTCGCCCAGCGCGAAATGCTCGCGTACGAAGCGAATTCAATTAAGCTTCGCTAGCGGGCCCACTTTAAATATTCTCAGCTATTATTGTTTTTCTTGGCGAAATGATTTCATGAATCAGCGGATATTGTATTTCTTGGAGTAATGGCGGAAAGAACGGTAGCTCATTTTGAGCAGGTCCGCAGCGCGCGTCCCGACACCGTCACACGCTTCGAGAGCGGTCAGAATATAGGCTTTTTCCATATCCTGGACGGATTTTTCGAGGTCGATGCCGCCTTCAGGAATCTGGAAGTGCCCGTTGCTTGAGGTCAAATGGTTATTATTATCGTGCGCCACGCGATGCTGGATCTTTTCGGGAAGAACAGCCGACGAAATCATAGTTTCAGTCTCGAGCGCGACCGACCGTTCCAATGTATTCTCAAGCTCGCGCACGTTTCCGGGCCAGTCATAGGCTTCGAGCAGATTCATGGCCCGCGGCGTGATGCCCTCAATCGGCTTTTCCATGACTTTGCGGAAGCGCTCCAGGAAGGACCTGGCCATGAGCGGGATATCCTCGCGGCGTTCCCGCAGAGGCGGCAGGTGAATGGGAATAACGCTCAGGCGGTAAAACAAATCTTCGCGGAACTCTCCTGCGGCAATGGCCTTATCCAGATCCTTGTTCGTTGCGGCGATCACGCGCACGTCAATTTCATGTTCCTCATTCGATCCGACCGGCCGAACCTTCCCTTCCTGCAAAACGCGGAATAATTTCACCTGCATGGGCAATCCCATGTTGCCAATTTCATCCAGGAAGATGGTCCCGCCGTGCGCTCCGCGAAATAAACCCTGGCGGTTTTCAGTCGCTCCGGTGAATGCGCCTTTTACGAACCCGAACAATTCAGACTCGAGAAGAGTTTCAGGAAACGCCCCGCAATTGATGGTGATGAAAGGTTCCTTGCTGCGAGGGCTGTTTTCGTGAATGGCGCGCGCGACGAGTTCTTTTCCCGTGCCGGTTTCGCCGGTGATCAGTACGCGGCTGGTCTGTGGGGCAACGGTGGTGATCATGTCAAAAATTGCCCGCATTTTCGGGCTATGGCCGATGATGTTGTCCTGGCCGGTCAGGCGGCGCAATTCGCGGCGCAAGTAACCAGCTTCGTGCTTGAGCTTCAGAGTTTCTTCCACCTGGCGAACGGCGCGGCGTAATTGATCGACGAGGTCGTGGTCCTTGATCACATAACGGTCCGCCCCGGCATTAATGGCGGCGATTGCTGTTTCCATGGTGGGAACTCCCGTGATCAACATGAAGTAACTGGAAGGGGAAATTTCCCTGCAAAACTGGAGCAGCTCAACACCGGTAGTGTCCGGCATCCGGATATCCGAAATGACAATGTCAAAAATACTGGATTCGAGCTTGCGACGGGCGGCCTCGCCGTTCAAGGCCACTTCGACACGATGCCCTTCTTTGCGAAACGTGATTTCCAGCAATTCGCAAATGGAACGCTCGTCATCCACTACCAGAATATGTGCCATTCAAACGCTTCCTTCCGGCATCTTCACGTCAAGCGACGCGAGGCAAATCGATTGTGAATTCAGCACCTTTATCTTTTTCAGAAAATACGCTGACACGCCCGCTGTGGGCCTGAACGATCTGGTACACGATCGCGAGTCCCAGGCCGGTACCGCCCACAAAATTGGATTGCAAAGGCTCGAATATTTTTTGGCGCTGCCGAGGATCGAGGCCCATGCCGGTGTCGCGAAAACGAATGCGTACCCAGAAAGGTGCCGCTTCCAGGGACACGGTCAGAACCCCGCCGTCGGGCATGGCGCGCATGGCGTTGTCCGATAAATTCCAGAACACTTGCTTAATACGATTGCGATCGACGCGGACGCGAACTTCTTTCCCCGTAAATGCTCTTTCAATTTTGTACTTTCCATCCACCTGCGGACTACGCTCGAGCAGCGTGAGCGTTTCATCCAAAATGCTAGACACATCCTCTTCCGAGAATTCGTAAGTTTTTTCGCGAGAATAATTCAGGAATTCCGTAATGATCTTGTTCAGGCGCTCGGATTCCCTGCTCACAATTCCGACCAGATGCTGCTCGTCCTCCTGCAGTGGAACTAGACGCCCAAGTTCCTTTACTGCTCCGGCCATGGCGGTTAGCGGCTGGCGAATTTCGTGCGCGATGGCCGCGGAGAGCCGGCCCAGAGCCGCCATGCGCTCTTTGGTGGCCACTTCCTGTTCCAGCCGCTTCAGGTCCGTGAGGTCCTGGAAATTAAAAACGTAGCCTGAAATGCGTCGCTCACCGGTTCGCAAGGGGGAAACCGATATGCCGATAAAGCGCTGCTGGCCGTCCGGCGTCATGAGGTCGACTTCGCGACGCTGAGGAAGTTTGCCGTCTTCTGTCTTTTCCCCTGCAAGCCAGAACGTGGGCCACAATTTTTGGACGTTCGTTCCCCTCACGGCCCGGAATTGACTGCCGGTGATTTCTTCTCCGGTGCGATTCAGAAGCAGAATTCTGCCCTCCAAATCGGTAGTCAAAAGGCCGCCGCGCATGGAGTGGATAATGTCTTGATTAAATGCCTGCAAGTCCTGAAGTTCTCCGCGCTTCACTTCCAGCTCTTCGCTGTGGCGGCGCAAGGTTTGCGCCAGGAGGCTGGAGAGATAGGCCACGGCCATGAAATAAAATAAATTACTGAAGATCCAAGTTTGCAGCTGGCGGCTGCTGGGCACAGCAATCTGCATGCGCGGGATGACGTTGTAAAAGATCAGCTCGGCCAATCCGCCAATCAGAATGAAACTGAATCCGGCCACCGTAAAAGTGGCTTTTCGCGAAAACAGGATGCTGGCAACGATGATGGCAAGGGGGTAAAGCCAGATAAAATAGCTGTCCTGAGTGCCGGTCAAATAAATCAAACCTGTGACAATAAGCAAATCGAAAGTTAGTTGAACGCCTGCGTGCCACGTGGCCTCAGGCATCCACCTCGTTAAAATCGCGTAGACGATCGCCATCGTGTACCACAAAATCATCAGAGGGATGAAGTAGCGCGTGGATACCGCGAGCTGACTGGTTTTTCCAAGAACGATGACGAGCGCGAGGAGAAGCGTGATCAGAAAAAAACGGACACGGGAGAGCCATGCGAGCCATGCAGCGACATTTTGTGTCAGTTCCATTCGAGGCGTGCTTGTCTACAAGCTACCTTTCCAATTATTAAAACTTCATTCAGGTCTGGGTCTGAAAGAGGTGGAGAGCAGCCAGTTGATGGCTGCTCTCCCGATCTTCACTTACTTGAAACTCGACACTTTGAATTCCTAGTGTGCTTTGCTCAACTGTCCGATAAGGGAGAACAGTGGCAAGTACATGGAGATGACGATGCCGCCGACCACGAGGCCCAAAATGACGATCATCATCGGCTCCAAAGCCGCGAGCAAATCCTTCACCGCTGCGTCCACTTCGTCTTCATAAAAGTCAGCGACTTTTTGCAGCATGGCATCCATCGCACCGGTCTGTTCGCCAACGCCGATCATTTGTGTAACCATGCCGGGGAAAACGTTGGTTTCCTTCAATGGGTCAGCGAGGTTGCGGCCACCTTCGAGCGCTTTGCGAACTTGCATCAAGGAGGCCTCGATGACGGCATTGCCTGCGGTGCGCGCCGTAATTTCCAATCCTTCGAGGATGGGAACGCCGCTGGAAATTAGTGTGCCGAGTGTGCGGGTGAAACGGGCCACAGCGATTTTCCGCAGCAGAATTCCCAATATCGGTAATTTAAGCAGGATACGGTCGATGGACATACGTCCGACGGGTGTCTGGTACCAAACCTTCAATCCGACAATGGCCCCGATAAATGCCACGAGGATAAGAAATCCGAAAATGCTGCCGACGAAATTGCTCATGCCAATGACGATGCGCGTAGGCAGCGGGAGCTCGACGCCCAATCCGAGGAACAACGTTGCGAATATGGGGACCACTTTCCAAAGCAACAGGACGATGACAGCGCCAGCCACCGATAACACTGCAATGGGGTACACCAGCGCGGACTTCACGGCACGCTTTAACTTCACGTTTTTTTCGATGTAGATCGACAGGCGCTGCAGAATGGTGTCGAGAATACCGCCCGTCTCTCCGGCCTCGACGAGGTTGACGTAGAGAGCATCAAAAACTTTTTCGTACTGGCGCATTGCCGCGGACAGGGTCGAACCACTTTCCACCGCGGCTCGCGTTCCCGTAAGCACGTTTTGAAACACCTTGTTTTCTTGCTGCCCGGCCAAAATCTCCAGGCACTGAACCAAGGGCAAACCTGCATCGATCATGACGGAGAATTGACGCGTAAAAACCGCCAACTCCTTGGAATCGACGCCGCCGCCAAATGTTGGCAAGCTGAATTCCTTGCCTTTTTCGGACATTTTGGTGACGTTGATCTGCTGGCGTTTGAGGCTATTGACGAGCTCTGACTTGCTCGTGGCCGCCAACTCACCGCTGACCGTGGCTCCGGCGCGATTGGTACCTCGATAAGTAAAAACTGGCATCGATCCATCCTCCTCGGAAATCGTCCAACCCGACATCGATCAAAACCTTCGGGGTTGGTGACGCAAAACCTTGCGAGCTCCACACTCCGGCTCGCCCTTAATCCTTGCAGACTGCAAATGCAACGCCCCCCCGATATCAGCGCCGAACGGGTGCCGCAGGCATACGCGAAGTGGGTGAGGTCACACCCCGGTTAATCATGTCCTGCAACTCTTCCGGATTCGACGAACGGGACAACGCGACATCCAAAGTAATCAACTTCTGGAAATACGCATTGGCCAAGCCCTGGTTAAAGGTCTGCATTCCGGTGGTGCCCGTTCCGGTCTGCATGGCGGAATAAATCTGGTGAATTTTGTCTTCGCGAATCAGGTTGCGGATCGCGGGATTTGGAATCAGCACTTCCATGATCATTGCGCGTCCCCGGCCATCTATCTTGGGAAGTAGGGATTGGCAAAGAACACCTTCGAGCACCATGGAGAGCTGCGCGCGAATTTGCGGCTGCTGGAAAGACGGGAAAACGTCAACGATACGGTTAATGGTGGAGAGGGCGGAATTGGTGTGCAGGGTCGCAAACGTCAAGTGACCCGTTTCCGCGATGCGCAAAGCGGATTCGATAGTTTCAAGGTCGCGCATTTCTCCGATCAATACGACGTCTGGATCTTCACGAAGCGCTGCACGCAGCGATCCGGCAAAGGAATGCGTGTCCGAATTCACTTCGCGCTGGTTCACCAGGCATCGTTTGTGGTTATGCAGAAATTCGATCGGATCTTCGATCGTCAGCATGTGCTCATCGCGCTCGCTGTTGATCTTGTCCAGCATAGCAGCGAGAGTCGTGGATTTGCCGGACCCGGTCGGCCCGGTAACCAGCACCAGGCCGCGCGGCTTGTCGCACAGACCTTTCACCACAGCGGGGAGGCCCAGCGCGTCAAAATTCTTAATTTCCCAGGGAATCGTACGAAAGACGGCTCCCACGGCACCTCTCTGTTGAAACAGGTTGCCACGAAACCGCGCCAGATTTTTCAAACCAAAGGAAAAGTCGAGTTCCAGATTTTCTTCAAAGCGGTGCTTCTGCGCATCCGTCAGCACGCTGTAGGCGAGAGCTTTAGTGTCTGCGGCAGTAAGCGGAGCCATGTCCATGGGCTTCAGCTTTCCGTGGACGCGCACCCGGGGGGCGCTATTCGTCGTGATGTGCAGGTCGCTTCCGCCCAGCTCGATCATCTTTTTCAGCAATTCACTTAGCGTAATTCCAGGCATCTGTTCACCTTTCCTAAAGCACTGTTTCTCGAACTACTTCTTCAATGGTTGTCATTCCAAGAGCGACTTTTACCAGCCCGCTGCGGCGCAGCGACAACATGCCGTTGTCGACAGCTTTCTTTTTCAGTTCGAGCGCCGACGCACCGACCAGAATTAATTCGCGCAATTCGTCGTTGATTTCCATGACTTCGTAGAGACCCACGCGGCCTTTGTAGCCGGTCTTATTGCAAGTGCCGCATCCCTTGCCAATGAAAATTTGCGTCTTGGGAATTTCTTCTTCCGTGTATCCGGCGTCGAGCATCGCCTGGTGTGGAAGTGGTAAAACTTCCTTGCAGTTCGAGCAGATTCGGCGCACGAGGCGCTGCGCGCAGATCAGGTTGACCGAAGTGGCCACGAGAAATGGTTCGATACCCATGTTCATCAAACGGCTGATAGTGGAAGGCGCGTCGTTCGTATGCAACGTGGAAAGGACCAAGTGTCCGGTGAGCGCGGCCTTCACGGCAATTTCCGCCGTTTCGAAGTCGCGAATTTCTCCGACCAGAATAATATTGGGATCTTGCCGCAAGAAAGCGCGCAACGCCGCGGCGAAGTTCAGTCCAATCTGATCTTTCATCTGAACCTGGTTGATGCCCGCCAGTTGAAATTCGACCGGATCTTCCGCCGTCATAATGTTGGTTTCTGGCGTGTTCAGGCGCGCAATGGACGAATACAGCGTGTTGGTCTTGCCGGACCCCGTGGGCCCCGTGACCAGCACCATTCCGTAGGGGCGAAGGATGGCCCGCTCGAATTTAGCCAGAGACTCAGGCTCAAAACCGAGCTTGGTCATATCCAGGCGCAGGTTTTCTTTATCCAGCAACCGCATAACGATCTTTTCGCCGTACAGGGCTGGAATCGTGGAAACGCGGAAGTCGAGGTCCTTGATCTTGCCATCTTTGCGGTACTTGATCATGATGCGGCCGTCTTGCGGGAGCCGCTTTTCGCTGATGTCCAGCTTGGCCATGATCTTGATGCGGCTGATGATCGCATCGCGAAGCTTCATGGGCGGCGACATGACCTGCTGCAAAATTCCGTCAATTCGAAACCGCACGCGAACTTCTTTTTCGTAAGGCTCGATGTGGATGTCGCTCGCGCCCCGCTTGACTGCGTCAGTCAAGACCAGGTTCACCAGCTTGATGATGGGCGCTTCCTCAGCCGCGCGCTCCAGCTCGGCGAGGTTCATTTCCTGTTCATCGTTGGCGAGTTCCAGGTCCGCCCCATCCTCGCCCGCGAGGTCTTTCATGACCTTGGTCAGCGCTTCTTCGCTCTCCGCTGAACCGTAGAACTTCGAGATCGCTTCCGCTATAGCGGTCTCGGAAGCCACGACCGGCTCCACGTTAAACCCGGTCATAAACTTGATATCGTCCATCGCAAACACGTTGGTGGGATCGGTCATTGCGATGGTAAGAGTCGATCCAACCCGTGAAAGCGGGACAATCTGGTAGCGAACCGCCGTATCTTGAGGGATGAGCTTAATAACGGTGATGTCGACTTCGTAGTATTTTAAATTTATGGAAGGAACGCCATATTGGCGAGAGAGTACCCCAGTGATCTCGTCATCGCTAATGATGCCAAGCTTCATCAGACACGTGCCAAGCCTGCCTCCGCCGGCCTTTTGATGTTCCAGGGCCTGCTTAAGCTGGTCGGACGTGATCAAGTTTTCCTTGATCAGTATTTCGCCTAACCGAGACGACATTGAATGGGGACTCCACGGGCTTACACACACCCGGCAAGATTAAAAGTAGCAGAATGCGGAGAGTGGCTATGGCCCCATTTTTGCTCGCGTATTGAAAGGGGCACTAAGACCGAACCTGTCCATTGGTACAGGTGCTTTTCGCGCGGATGTAACGACAAATCTTGACTAGCGGCGCGCCCATAGCTATCTTCCGAGCAATGAGTAGAATAGGCGGGAAGAGTTTGCAGGAAATAAAATTCCATCAGGGGAAAGACGACTTGCAAGAAGTGGCAACTGCAATTCAGGCTCCTGCACATTCCAGCGAATTATTGCGCTACTATGATGCCATGTCCGCCGCGCTGGGCCCGATGCGCTGGTGGCCGGCCAAGACACCATTCGAAGTGATTGTGGGGGCGATCCTGACACAAAGCACTGCATGGGGAAACGTCGAAATGGCCATCGCCAATCTTCGCGCGGCGAAGCTGCTCACGCCATCGGCAATGCTTCGCGTTCGAACGTCCCGCCTCGCCACCCTGATTCGACCCTCAGGCTATTTCCGGCAAAAAGCCAAGAAACTGAAAGCGTTTGTGAGCTTTCTCCAAACTGGGTACAACGGCTCACTGGCGCGTATGTTTCGGACGCATACGGCTGAACTTCGTGAGAAGCTTCTGGAGGTCCATGGGATTGGGCCGGAGACCGCCGATTCGATCCTGCTGTACGGCGGGAACCATCCTATTTTTGTGGTGGACGCGTACACCCATCGAATATTGGGGCGGCACGGGATTACGGATGGCAAAGCGGATTATGAAAAAGTGCGTGCGCTGATTGAAAAATCAATTCCGCGGCAGGCGGAACTGTTCAATGAATTTCACGCACTGATCGTGAATACAGGAAAAAGTTGGTGCCGTAAAAGCGTCCCGCGTTGCGAAGGATGCCCGCTTCGCCCGCTGCTCCCAGCAAATTCTCCATTCGCTATTTTTCAAGGACTAGTCCCGGCAAACACTTCAATCTCCGGGAGCGTGGCGTGAGCACGACCCGCAAAACACAGGTATTCCTCGCAATTGGGCTGGTAGCCACTGCGCTGCTGCTTGCCGCGGTATTCACTCTGGGTTCGTTGACACTTCCCTTTGAGCCGACCGATCAAGTCATTCTTTATGCGTTGTCCATGTTCGTGGTTACGGCGCTGGTCGTATTTTTATTTATTCTCGCGCGAACCCTGGTGCGGTTGGGTGCGGAAAGGCTGGCGCACAAACCCGGATCGCGATTTAAAACAAGAATGGTACTTGGCGCAATCGCCGTCTCATTTCTTCCGGTCATCGTTCTGTTTTTCGTAAGTTACGCCCTTCTGAATCGAACGCTGGTGCTCTGGTTTCCGCGGCCATTGGAAATTGCCACGGAATCCAGCCGCGCACTGGTCAATGAAATGAGCCGCGCCGATGCGGATCGCATGGCGGGAATCGCCAAAGAGGTTGCAGGCACGGCGTCAGCCGATTCCGCGCGCGACACGATGCATGCTTTCGACCAGACCTTTGCGCGCGGAGCTGATTTGGCTTGGGAGGTCAACGAAAGCGGCCGCCCGTTTGCCGTCGCGGTGAACCCCAATTTGCAAACTCAGCCACACGGCGCCGGGGGCGAGCCGAATGCTCGTCCGGATCCTCCCGCACTAGTCAGGCAAATCCCGGGTGGCGCGGAACTGTGGGAATATAACGGCAAGGTTTTCCTGGCCGGACGGGCTAAATCAGCAAACGGCTTTCTCCTGGCTGGAAGAATCGTCCCCGACGATTTTCAGGAACGTATCAAAGAAATTGACACACAAACTGCCGCTTACGAAAAACAGCGCCAGCATTTGCGGACGTACAAGAACCAGATGCTTGCGACACTGCTGCTGTTTACAATTCTCCTTATTTTTGCGGCAACGTGGGCCGCGTTTTTCCTTTCCAAACAAGTTACAGTGCCGATCCAGGCGCTGGCCCATGCGACGCAGGCGATTATCGAAGGAAATTACGAAACTCGCGTGAACGTGAAGGCCAATGATGAGCTGGAGACGCTGGTCAACTCATTCAACCGCATGACCGAACAGCTGGGCGATAGCCGCCGCCAGATTGATATTTTCACGCAGAACCTGCAGCAAGCTGTGCAGGAACTGGAACGGCGCCGCACGCTGATGGAAACGATTCTTGAAAATATTCCGACCGGCGTGATTTCGGTGGACGAAACGGAATCGATCCGGCGAGTCAATCCCGCGGCCGTGCGCATGTTTGGAGAGAGTTCGCGGCAGGCCGAGAATTTCGCACAGCTTTTGGGAGAGGAAGCGGCGCGTTTTGTGCACATCCTGATGCGGCGATCGCTTCGGTTGGGAACGGCAACTCAGGAGCTGGAATTTTCCGCTTCAGGGCGTTTGCTGCGCGCCGCAGTCACCGTCAGCTCTTTAGGGCCGCTGCGGTCAAATCGCGGATACGTTGTGGTGGTGGACGACCTGACCGATCTTTTGCGCGCGCAAAAGGCGGCAGCCTGGCAGGAAGTGGCGCAGCGCATTGCTCACGAAATTAAAAATCCGCTCACGCCGATTCAGCTTTCCTCGCAGCGGCTTTCGCGCTACCTGGAGCGCCATCGTGCAGAGGGTTCTAAAAATGATTCGCCGGAGCTGGTAAAACTGGTCGGCGAATGCTCCGGATTAATCGAGCGCGAAGTTCGCGTGCTGGAATCGCTGGTTGGGGAATTCTCGCAATTCGCACGATTCCCTACCGCGAAACTTTCGCCTGTATCGCCCAATGAAATCGTGATTGAAGCGCTGTCCGTGTTTGAAGGGCGGCTCGAGGGAATTCACATCCGCAAAGACCTGGCGCCGGATTTGCCGGTGATTCGCGCGGACAGTGAATTGTTGCGCCGGGTGCTGGTCAACTTGATCGATAATGCCGCGGAATCCATGGAAGACTCGGGCGTAAAAGATTTGCTGCTGCGAACGCGATTCAACAATGAGCGCGAAATCGTGGAGATCATTGTATCCGACAGCGGGCACGGTATTTCGCCTGAGGATAAAGACAGACTTTTTCTGCCGCATTTTTCGACGAAGGACCGAGGCACGGGCCTGGGCCTGGCGATTGCCAGCCGCATCATGGCCGAGCATCACGGATCGATACGAGCCGAGGACAATCTACCGACCGGCGCAAAATTCATTCTGCAATTACCCATGGCGGAGGTCGCATCAGCCCCGATGTCTCCGCGAATCGGATAATCCCCCAACTTTTATGGCCAATTCAATATTGATCGTGGACGATGAGCAAGGAATACGCGAAGTCCTATCGTCGATCCTGACGGACGAAGGCTACGAACCCGTTGCGGTGCCATCGGGCGAGGAATGCCTGTCGCTGCTTGAGAAGCGCTCGGTTGATCTCGTGCTGCTCGATGTGTGGCTCGAAGGGATCGATGGCCTGGAGACGCTGGAGCGCATGCGCAAGAACGGCACGGACGCCATGGTGGTAATGATTTCCGGCCACGCCAGCATCGAAACAGCAGTGCGCGCAACGAAGCTTGGGGCATTCGATTTCATTGAGAAGCCACTTTCGCTCGAAAAAGTGATTCTGGTCATTAAGAACGCGCTCGAAGTTCATCGCCTGGCGCAGGAAAACCGGCGGCTTCGCGAGGAGCTTGGCGGACGCACGGTATTGCAGGGCGATACGGTCCCCATGCGTGCGCTGCGGCAGCAGATCGCGCTGACGGCTCCCACGCACGGGCGCGTTTTGATTTACGGAGAAAGCGGTACGGGCAAGGAACTCGTTGCGCGAGCGCTTCACGCGGCAAGCCTGCGCGCCGAGCGTGCGTTTGTGGAAGTCAATTGCGCGGCGATTCCCGAGGAGCTGATCGAATCGGAATTATTCGGGCACGTAAAGGGAAGTTTCACGGGGGCGACTGATAATAAAGTAGGAAAATTTGAAAAGGCCGATGGCGGAACTCTTTTCCTGGATGAAATCGCGGACATGAGTTTGCGCACGCAGGCCAAAGTGTTGCGCGTGCTGGAAGAACAGCGGCTGGAGCCGGTGGGATCGAATCAAACCGTTACGGTTGACGTGCGCGTGATCGCGGCAACGAACAAAACTTTAGAGGAAGAAATTTCGCATGGCCGGTTTCGCGAGGATCTTTTTTATCGTTTGAACGTGATTCCCTTCACCCTGCCGCCGCTACGCGAACGGATCGAGGATGTTCCGGTGCTGGCCCGATATTTCATGATGGAATTTGGCGCATCGTACGGACGCAAGCCGAAGGAATTCAGCGAAGCCGCGCTCGGCGTCATGACTCGATATTTGTGGCCGGGAAATGTCCGCGAGCTGCGCAATTTGATCGAGCGGCTGATGATCATCGTGCCGCAGGATAAAATCGAGCCGCTGCACCTTCCCGCCGAGCTGTTCCGTGCAGGATCGCGCATGACGCAGCAGCCGAACGCAACGTTGCACGAAGCTCGAAGCGCGTACGAGCGAGAATTCATTTTGCGCAAGCTGGAAGAAAATCAGTGGCAGATGACGCGCACAGCGGAAGCCCTGGGCCTCGAACGCAGCCACTTATATCGCCGGATGCGCGCGCTGGGAATCAAAGCGGAAGAGTAAATCGCGCGGAATCAACTTTCGTAAAATTCAAGACCAACGGCATTCGGGTAAGTCATACACCGTTTATCATATAATCATATAGGCTCTCCTACTGATTTCACCTGATTGTTATTCATTTCGACATTATTTAATCTCGTTAAATCTTGGCAGCGGAGGCTCATGTCCTGAACCTCACAGACAGTCGTAACCAAAAGCAGATGAGCCACTTTTACAAAGGCGCGGTCGCCAAGTGATAAGGCAAAGGTCGGCAGAACCTTTATCGGCGGTTTAAATCCGCCCCGCGCCTCCAATTCCTTCACAAACAATCAAGGTTTATGGCATTCAACCATTCTCCTTAGAAATTTCCAGATGTACATCCTGCGATTTTTTTGGATTAAATTAGGCACGCGACAAGATCACTTTGGATCTGACAGATCTCCTGCCAACTGTTCCAGTTGCCAGTGCCAGTCCAGTTGACGAACGATCTGCGGATTTTCGCGCCAGTTCTTCAGGACTTTAACGTATAGCTCAAGAAAAATTTTAGTACCCAGAATCGTTTCCAGTTCTTTGCGCGCAGAGGTTCCAATCTGCTTCAGCGAGCCGCCACCTTTGCCGATGAGAATTCCCTTTTGCCCTTCGCGGTCGACATAAATCGTGGCGCGAATGCGGACCAGATTCGGGGTTTCCTCAAAAGCATCGCAGATGACGGCCACGGCATGAGGGACCTCCTGCGTGGTGGAGGCCATCGCTTTTTCACGCACAATTTCCGCGGCCAGGAAACGCTCCGGCTGATCCGTATACTGATCGGTGGGAAATTGTGGCGTTCCAACGGGGAGATATTCGATCATTTTTTCCAATGCCCGGTCGACGCCATCGCCCTTAAGCGCGGAAATCGGAATAATTTCATCGAATTTTCCGAGTTTGGACAATTTTTCGATCTTTGGAAGCAACTCGGCTCGCGGAAGACGATCGATTTTATTAAGCAACAAGAATCGCTTGCTTTCGACGCGCTGAAGGCGTTCCACGGCGCGGCGGTCTCCCAATCCAAATTCTTCGCTCACATCCAGCAGAAGTGCCACGATATCGACGGCTTCGATGGCGGCTTCGACCTCGCCCATCATCTGCCGCCCCAGCGCCGATTCGGGCCGGTGCAAGCCCGGAGTATCGATCATCACAATTTGAGCATTTTCGCGATTCACAATTCCCTGAATGCGATTGCGCGTGGTTTGCGGCCGTGAAGTCACGATCGCGACCTTTTCTCCAACCAGGTGATTGACCAGGGTTGATTTTCCGGCATTTGGCCGGCCTACGATTGCGACAAATCCTGACTTAAACTTTTCGGCCATGCAGGCATGATAACCCGCGCCGACGAGAAAGGCATGGTCCGAATCGTTTTAAAAAGGCAGGCATATTCGGCGACACGCAGGGGCGTGTTACACTTTCCCGACTTAACTGCATTT
Source organism: uncultured Acidobacteriota bacterium (assembly GCA_963786215.1). Lineage (GTDB taxonomy): Bacteria > Acidobacteriota > Terriglobia > Acidiferrales > UBA7541 > Palsa-360. The sequence goes on along the minus strand of CAWAYK010000012.1, from coordinate 405,502 downwards.
TGTTTCATGAGTGCTTGATTTCTAATTCCATTTTTGGAGACAAAGGAATGCCCGCGACGCCACACACAGAACATCATTTCACAGCGTCGGAATCGGTTCGCGATGTTGTCATCGGAATGTCAGATGGTTTAACGGTGCCCTTCGCGCTGGCAGCGGGAATTTCAGGGGCCATCGCGTCGAGTCCGCACGCCTCGACGCTAGTGGTCACTGCGGGCCTCGCTGAAATTGCGGCTGGATCGATTGCCATGGGGCTGGGCGGTTATTTGGCGGCAAAAACCGATCAGGAACATTACGCTTCAGAGCGCGACCGCGAGGTAAGAGAAATTGTGGAGTTGCGCGATGTGGAGGTCGAGGAAGTCGCCAAAGTTTTCCGTGATTATGGTTTGACCGAGGTGGAAATGGCACCCGCCGTGAGAGCCATCACCGGAAATGAAAAATCCTGGGTCGATTTCATGATGCGGTTTGAGCTTGGGCTTGAGGAACCGCGACCTAAGCGCGCTCGCGTCAGCGCGCTGACCATTGCCGTTTCATACATCATCGGGGGACTCATTCCCCTCGCTCCGTATATTCTGCTGGCTGATGTGCGAACAGGGCTTTATTTTTCGGTTGGGTTTACATTGCTCGCGCTGGGAATCTTTGGCTGGGTAAAGGGGCGATTCACTGGAATTCATCCGCTCAAGGGCGGATTGCAGACCGTCGTGACCGGGGGACTCGCTGCCGGAGCTGCGTTCCTGATTGCTAAGCTCATCAGTTGAGCGGAAGAGGAAAGATTTAACACAGAGGACACAGAGAAATGCTTAGAGAAAAGCGGAGAATTTGTCCTTGAACTAAAAAACCTTGAGCATAAAGTTTCTCTCTTCCTTGCTTCCTTCTTCTCCGTTTTTTCTCTGTGGATTTTCTCTGTGTCCTCTGTGTTAAAGCTTTTGAATTTTTTGTCTAACTGGCCGCAACAGCCGCTGGGAGCCGCCGCCCACGAAGCCGCAACACCTTCCGTTGGTTGGCCTCCAAAATCTCAAAACGCAGCCCGCCGTAATCCAAATGCTCCCCAGCCGCGGGTACGTGCCCTGCCACATGATTGAGTAACCCGCCAATCGTGGTAGCTGATTCTTCCCCGCTGATGTCCCACTCCACGCCAAATAATTCCTGAACTTTTTCGACGGACACGCTGCCGCGCAGCACCATGCTTCCATCCGGTTCGCGCACAGCATCAGGAGCGGGCACGCGATCATCCTCGCCAATTTCTCCGATAATTTCCTCAACCAGATCCTCGACCGTCACAATGCCGGCAACGGACCCATGTTCATCCACGACGATGGCCATTTGCTGATTTCGCCGCTGCATTTCCTTCAGCAAATCATTTCCCTGCTTCGTTTCAGGAATGAAAAAAGCAGGGCGCGCGAGTTCGCGGACGGTGCGAGTCGCGGCTTCACTCTCAGGAATCCGGAGCACATCACGCGCAAAGACCACGCCGGTGACATCGTCCAAAGAATTTTCGTACACGGGAATCCGCGACAATTTGGATTGAATCAGTAATGTGCGAAGCGCCTCAATGGTTGCGTTCGCGGCTATCGCGACGACTTCGGGGCGCGGTGTCATAAATTCCAGCACGCGCTTGTCGCTGAATTCAACCACCTGCTCGATCATCTGCACTTCGCCCGGATTGAGAATTCCTTCGTGTTCCGCGGCGTCGACGAGCGCCTCAATGCCCTCTTCCTGCGTGGGCGCGCCGTCAGCGTGCTGATCATCGGAAATATGAGCCAGGGAAATTGCAATTTCCAGGACAACGCGGAATGGCAGGACAATCCACAGGAACGCCCGAACCACTAACGACAGACGAATCAGCCATCGGCCCGAAGTGCGCGCAAGCAAAAAATCCGGAAGGAATTGAGAAAGCAGCAGGACTTCGACCAAAACATATACGAGCGCTTGCAGCAGCGCGTCCCAGGTTCCGGGAACAAAAACGATAACTCCACGAGCCGTTTCCGCCGTGACCAGCACGAGCCACAGATTGGCGAGCAATCGAAAGGCAATCGTGGCGCGCGCGCGGTCCAGTTTGAAGTGCGGTTCGATTTCATTTTCAAAGAGCTCGAGATGTTCGCGCACGCGGCCCTTATTCACACGGCCGAGTTCGCGATAAATTCGATCGAGGTAGGAAAAAATGACGAGTCCAACGCCCAGGGCTGAGATTCCGAGGACATAGAAAAAGGTCATCATCGGGCACTCACTCCCAGACGCTTTCGCAGGCGGCGCTCGAAGCGATCCATTTCTCCGTGGTCGGTTTCGTGATCGAACCCCGCCAGATGAATCATGCCGTGCAAGATCAGGATTCGCATTTCGGCGGGCAGAGTACGCGCGAAGCGGCGCGCGTTGCGGCGCGCGGTTTCCGGCGAGATGGCGATGTCGCCCACGTATTCAGCGTTGGGGGCAGGACGATTGCCGTCCGCCGGGAAAGAAAGTACATCGGTAGGCCCCTGTTTCTTGCGATAGGTTTTGTTCAGGTGGGCCATCGCCGCGTCACTGATCAATTGGATTGTTACGGACTCGGAGGCGAAGCCCATCTCGAGCCGCACGCGTTCGTGGAATTGCTGCAAGGGTGGAATGGAAACGGGAACGCGTCGCTGGCGGTTTATGATCATTGCTGTTTGGATAATCGAATTGCGGACCACGCTCAAGCTGCGAACTGTTCAACCCGCGGTCGAGATGAAGGTGCAGAAAAAAATCGCGCCTTGATACCCGAGCCACAGCCGGGCTGCTCACTTTAGCGACCATTGGAAGATTCGGGCTTGCCATTATTCGGGGGAGCAGCCCGCCGTCCGTCGCCCGCACCAAACTCTTCGTAGGCCTTGATAATTTGCTGCACGAGGTTGTGGCGCACCACATCACGCTCGTCAAATTTTATGAAAGCAATTCCATCGATGCGGCTGGTGACATCGAGCGCTTCAACGAGTCCTGATTTTTTTCCCTGCGGCAAATCGATTTGCGTCACATCGCCGGTGACCACGGCCTTGGAATTGAATCCGAGCCGCGTCAGGAACATTTTCATTTGTTCGCTGGTCGTGTTTTGCGCCTCGTCCAGAATGACGAATGAATCGTTCAGCGTGCGGCCGCGCATGAAGGCCAGCGGCGCAACTTCCACAATGCCTTTTTCCAGAAAGCGCTCCAGTTTGTCTGCGTCGAGCATGTCATATAGCGCATCATAAAGAGGGCGCATGTACGGATCGATTTTTTGCTGCAACGTGCCGGGAAGAAATCCGAGGCGCTCGCCGGCTTCCACCGCCGGGCGCGCCAGAATGATGCGATCGACTTGCTTGGTGAGCAACGCGGAAACGGCCATGGCCACGGCCAGATAAGTTTTTCCCGTGCCGCCGGGACCGACGGCAAACGTCATGTCATGCTTCTCTACCGCTTCCATGTATTCGCGCTGGTTCGTGCTTTTCGGCGTGACATTTTTTTTGCCGAAAATTCTGGGGCGAGATGGCGCGCCCGGCTCAAGCACCTGGCGGAGCGTCGTTTTGGAATCCTGTGTTGCCACTTTGATCATATTTCGCACATCGCCGTGGCTCATCTGGCGTCCCTCGCGGAAAAGTTGGTTGTATTCATTTACGATTCGGACAGCGTGGTCGACCTGGTTTGCTTCGCCTTCAATGGAGAGATGATCATCTGCCAAATGCGTGGTGACGTGTAGCGCGGATTCCAGAAGCTTAACGTTCTCATCCAGAGTCCCAAAGAGGGACTCCACCCCGCCTGCAATTTGTACGGTGCGTCGCATGGAAGATTCGGTTAGCCGGGTTAAATCTTCCGCCAGCCGATGAGGAAACACCTCCGCCCTGAACTAGGGCCATCAAAAGCCTACTTGAAAGGGGCGGAGGGGTCAAGGATGCATGAGAGAAGCAGTGCATCAGTTTGTTGGATTTTTTAGTGTACGAACGGAGGGAAAGGCTGCCCGCCCGAAATGCGGGCGTGCGCTACGAAAGCAAAGGCAAGGCTATACGGTTTTGTAGAGGCCTTTCCGTCCCGCGTTCTTCGGGATGGAGAGGGCAGCTTTCGCCATTTTACTCAATTGCTCAATGATCAGTGAAAGGCAGAACCATCGAATCGACCTCACCCGTGGAAACTTCTACTCCGGAGCCCGAGGACTGCACGTCTCCCCCTACGAGGATCAGGCGATTCCCTATCACGCCAGCCGCGAGTCCGTGCCTGCTGACGGGCATGGACGGCATGACGGACCATGAATCGCTCGCGGGGTCGTAGGCTTCTACCGCTTTGAACGTGGCCATCATGTGCGGGTCTTGAAATTCGCCCCCGGCAACATAAATTTTTCCGTTGATCGCGCCGGAGCCCAGCGCGCTGCGAGCCGTGGGCATGCGCGAACGTGGGGCGCTCCATTTATCCGTGGCAGGATTGTATTCCTCAACGACGGAAATATCTGAAGCGAGGCCAATGAACGCCGCGCCAACTCTTCCGCCGATCACATAAATTTTCCCGTTCACTGCGGCCGCAGTGGTGTGGTTGCGCGGCGTAGGCATCGGGCTTCGCTCGCGCCACGTGTTCGTCGCAGGATCGTATTCTTCGACAGTGCCCACAGACGCCTGAGGAGTTTTAAAATCCAGGGCCGTTTCCGTGGCGCCGGGAAGAATGCTGACTCCCCCCATTACATAAATCTTGTCGCCCACCGCGGCGGCCACGGGCGAGCCGCGCTTGGACGGCATGGGCGCAAGCGCTTTCCAGGAATCGGCAGCCGGATCATATTCCCACGCGTTGTTGATGGGCACCCACGCCGCGGGGCCGGAAGCGGGATACACGAATCCGCCAAACGCATAAATTTTCCCGTGATATTCCGTGAACGCGACGTGATGAGATGGCAAAGCCATTGGCTTTTTCTTTGTCCATTGATTGCTGGAAGGATCGTATTCGTAGACCAACCCTTTCGGCTTCCAGAATGGAATCAGCCCCGCGAAAACGTACATTTTCCCGCCTGCCGCCACGCCCAGAATTTCTTCGGCCGGCTCTGGAAATGGCGCGAGCTTTTCCCACTTGGCCTGCGCAAAAGCGTCCGGCACTGCAGCGCCCAGAGAAAATACGGCTAACGCCAATTGCAATCCCGCGAAAACAATTCTTTTAAGGGACATGAGATCGGCTCCCGCAGACTGGAATGCGCGATACTATACAACGTACCCGTTCCAAACGAATTAAATTGTGGCGCCGGCGTCCCGCCGGCGGGTTTTAAGGTGCGAGACCGATACAAAAAGCCACCGGCGAGACGCCGGCGCCACAAAACCCTCCTCAAATCGCGAACGCGCAAAATTTTTGGTATCGCCATCGCCAGCGCGTTCGTTGACAAAGAGTTGCGGCTCCGTTAGTGTATTTCCATTGCAATCAATGCAAATAGGAGAGTTGAATGGCGCAGGGCGCAGCAACAAAAGTAAAAAAGCGTAAGAAATCGGTTATTAAGCGAGCCAAGCAATCCCCGGTACGCGCGGAAATTAATCGCGCGAATACGACTCGCGTGCGAACGGCGATGAAGAAATTGCGCGCGGCGATTGCCGCGAAAGATTCCGCGTCAGCTGGACCTCTGCTTCGTCCCACACTGTCCGCGATTGATCGCGCCATCAGCAAGGGTGTGCTGGAAGAGAACACTGGGAATCGCTACAAGTCTCGGCTGAGCCTTGCCGTAAATGGTTTGAGCGCCACTGCAAAAGCCTAGTTTCAGCCGCTAAAAATCTCGATAAATCTGAAAAAAACGCCCGGAATTTTCGGGCGTTTTTTTTGTGGCGCGGGCTTCAGCCTGCGGGGGTTGGGCCTTGCATGAACCAAACCCCGCAGGCTGAAGCCCGCGCCACTTAGCCCTATTCTAATGTTGGGTTCGTTATAGAATTATTTGGGAGACGTGGACGCCAGTTGCGTGACCAGGAATTCCATTACGGCGCGCTGGCTGTATCCGCCTAATTTCAGGCGGTTGTCGGCTTCATAGAGAGCGGCGAGGCCGTTTGTGAGTTGCGATTTCGGAAATTTCCTCGATCGCCGCACGGCCAGGTCCGCAGCTTCCGCGCGCATTTTCAGGCGGCTGGCAGCCTGCCAACCATTCGTTCCCGGAGGCAATTCCTGCGCCTCCAAAAGTTTTCGATACATCCAGGCGAGGCCCCCAAGCAGTGCCACGGCGGCTTCGCCTTCCCGCAAAAGGCTATCCAAAAATTCTAGCGCTTGCGCGGCTTTGCGCTCGGCCAGCATGTCGGCCAGATCCCACACTTCATATTTCTGCGAGGAAATTACGAGGAGATCCACATCCGCGCGCGTAATTTTTTTCCGGTCGCCGGCGTAAGCGGAAAGTTTTTCAACTTCAGTATGAATGGAGGCCAGTTCGCCGCCGAGAAGTTCGCAGAGTTCTTCCGCCGCGTCATGTTCCAGATCCGCTCCCAATTCTTTGGCCATGTCGATGGCCAATGGCACTGCGAGCTTCGCGCGCGCGCCCGGCTCGGCGGAAAGCTCGACGGAAACCGTCACCGCTTTTTCCGCAAAAGTTTTGGCGAGGCGCATGCGCTGATCGAGCGCAGTGGCCTCAAACACAAGGACGGTGTAGGGTGCGGGATTATCCAGGTACTCGGAAATCTGCTTCACGAGAGCGTCGCGCCGAGTTTCTTCCAGCCGTTCCCAGGCTTCCGAGTCACTCACAAAAATCACTTGTTGCGGCGCGAGCATGGGCATGGTCTGCGCCTGCCCTAGAATTTCGGAGACATCGTCATCTTCCGCGGAAAATTTTCGGATGCCCCAATCGCGCATTTCTTCGGCTACAAACGTGTCAGCAATTTTCTTCCGGCAAAGATCGCGTAAATAGCTGTCGCTGCCCACTAGCAGAATCGCGGAGATGGGCTTCCCTTTCGCGAGGCGAGCGAGAAGCTCATGCGGCGAAAGCGCAGCCATTAGAAATTCTCCAGGACATCGGCAACGAGACGTGAAGCAAAATCGCGCGACATCCGTTCGAGCGCGGGACCTTGCTCATCAAAAAATTTCGCCGGGTCAGTGGAAATTTCGTATGGCTCTCGGAAAAGATAGTTATCGTTCTTGTAGAGCACTCGCTTCGTGTCGCGCTCCTCGAGCAAGACTTTCATGTGGACGGAAATGAGCATGGTCGTGGCGCGCGCCGTGGTGACGTTGACGGCCGGAACGCTTGTCGTGCTGGTATTCGACGTGGGCGTGGTGTCAAAAATAGCAGGGACCGCTTCAAAGCCGGTGATTTCTCCGTGCAGAACAGCATCCGCGGATTCTTCCGAGGAAACGACCCGGTATTTCGTGCGGGCAATGAATTCGTGAACCACGGCCTCGGTCATACGCTGTTCGATGCGGTAGCGCGTCGTGTCATTCTTCATGGCCGGAACGGCGATTACTTTTAGGCCGGGCGGCAGCTGAGAGCCCGTGCCTCCTACGTGGTAGCCGCACGCCGTGAGCAATAAAGTAGTCGCAACGCAAATGTAAAGCGCGAATATTTCAAATCTGAAACTTGAAATTTGAGATTTGAAATTTGAAAATCCGGACTCCAAATTTAAAATTTGAGATTTGAGATTTGAAATGCGGGTTTTCAAATTTGAAATTTCAAATCTGAAATTTGAGATTTGAAATTGCCCGTCTGTTTCGCGAGATGTAATGTGAGGATTCAATTCTGGATATTCCTTACGCTAACTTCGCCTTCGCTTTGCTCAAAACTATATGAGTGCTTCCATATTTGGTTTGTAATTCAGTGGCGCGGGCTTCAGCCTGCGGGGGTTAGGCCCTGCAAGGACTAAAACCCGCAGGCTAAAGCCCGCGCCACTGAATCAGGGTTCCGTTACGAAGCCAGCAATTTTTCCGCAATGGAGACGGCGGTTGCGGCCGGGACTCGCAAATTATCTGCAGCTCCCCATAGCCAGACACCCGTTTCGATGCTTGGGTCGCGTTCTGGTTGCCTGAGGACTGGGCGCGTTTCGCCAACGACGTTCACATTTGTGGGCGGCTCGTCTTTCGCTCTGGCCACTTTTAAGCCTGCGGCCTGTAAACGCGCGGCCAGATCGTCGAGCGAAGGCGCCGATTTAAATTCCGCGTAGCACGCAAACGAATGCGAGTGAAAAACAGGAGCTTGCACGAGCATCACGGCCGGGACCGGCGTGCGCCCCGCAAGATATCTCTTCGATTCACTCGAAATACGCAACCGGGCATCGGCGAGTTTGATTCTACTTTCCGGGCCGTAGCTGGACAGCATGTTAAAACCAACCTGCACATCGAAAATCTGTTGCGCAATCGGTTGAAACGATAAGAGTTTCACAACCTGGTTCTCCATCTCCTCAATTGCATCCGCGCCACGCTCCGAAACTGGTTGATGAACGGTCACAGCGAGGCGTTCGAGGCCGGCAGGAGCGAGCGCCGCGGAAATGGAAATTGCGGTGTCCGACGGAGCGGATGGAACGACATAAATACTTTGTGGCTCCCCCGGCTGCAACGCATTCGGCGGCGATTGCAAAATCGAATCGAGCGCAGGAATCCACAGCTTTGCGTTGGCAAGCGCGCCGAGCCCTCCGCTGAGGTCAATGACCACTGCACCTGCGCGCTGCGCTTCCGTGGCATGGCGCTGCGAAAATTCCGGTGATCCGGTAAAGAACGCGAAGCGGACGCGTTCAAAACTGTCTTCGGTAACGGTTTCAATAACTGCTGGTTCCCCGCCGGCTTCGGTCAATGTTCCGGCAACGATTTCTTCGTCAAGCAGGCGTATATCGACGGAAGGAAAGTTCGCTTCGTCGAGCCACAGGCTCAGTTCCTTGCCGAGCAGTGACGATGCGCCAGCGATGGCAATACGAATCGATTCTTTAGGTGGCGTCATGAATTAGCAGGATTCGAGGTCGTGTGGTGGCGGCCCGCTCGCAATAGGTGAAGGACAACTCCGGAGGCGACAAAACTGGTGGCGATAATCATGAGCACGATTTCCGAATTCGTCACAATCAGCCAGATCAAAAGTGCCATGACGATCACCAGAAACGATTTTTGGCGCGCCAGCATGGAAATATCCTTAAAGCTACGATATCTCACCGTGCTGGACATCAGGGCCGCATCGGCGATCACTACGCCCATCCAGAAAATGGACCAGCGCCAATCCAAAATGGGTGTCTTAAGCGCATGCACGGTGGCGGCGATCAATCCTGCTGCAGCCGGGCAAGGCAAGCCAACGAAATATTTGGAGCCGGTACCGGGAGCCATGCCCTGAATATTGAATCGAGCGAGGCGCCAGGCGCAGCAAATGACAAACGTGAGGACGACCCACCAGCCAATTTCGTGCAACTTTCGAATATCCAGAAAGTTGGTTTCGGCAATGTTGCGCACTCCCCATGCAAACGCCAGCACGGCAGGAGCGATTCCAAAGCTGACCATGTCCGCAAGCGAATCGAACTGCTTGCCGAACTCGCTGCTTGTACCTGTCGCGCGCGCCACAAAACCGTCAAAGGAATCGAATAGAATCGCGAGGCCGAGCGCTTTCGCGGCATTGTCAAAATCGGTGGGCCCGCCTTTCACGGTTGCCATCACGGCATAAAAGCCGCAAAGCAGGTTGGCCACGGTCATCAATGCGGGCAATAGGTATATGCCGCGACGCAGCTTGGTGCTGGCTCGACGCGTTCCGGGAAATCCCAATTCATGCTGTTCGAAGTCGCTCATTTCCAGCGCGCCAGGACGCTTGAACCGCCGGCCACACTTCCGCCGGGCTTAACCAGAATCTCTGCATCCTCAGGAAGCCAGATGTCCATTCGCGAACCGAAGCGTATCATACCAATACGTTCTCCTCGAACAAGGGAATCGCCTATCGATTTCCAGACAACAATGCGGCGTGCCACCCATCCGGCAATTTGGGTAAAGACGACTTCCCCCCGATCGGTCTGAACGTGGAAGGAATTCTGCTCATTTTCGGCGGATGCGCGGCCGCGCATGGCGGCATAGAACTTGCCAGTCCGGTACTCAATCGCGATGATGCGGCCGCCGACCGGCGAACGGTTGACGTGTACGTTGAAGACAGAAAGAAAAACGCTTATGCGGTGACCCGGCCTGCCATTAAAGGACTCTTCCACAATCCCCACTACGCGTCCATCCGCCGGAGACACGATTAGATTTGGATCGGGCGGGGGCGTTCTTTCCGGATCACGAAAAAAGTAAGCCACGAAAAGGCCAAGAAAAATCAATATCCCGCCGAGCCAATTCCAGTGCAATACAACAGCGATCATGCCAAGCAGAATCGGCGGTGCGGCAAACCTATAGCCGTCCTTAACCATGCACGTCCTTGTCAGGAGGAAAAATTACGGCACTCCCGTAGCGTCCACAAATATTCTATATCAATTTGGCGGAGTACTGGAGTGTTAGCGCGCGGCGCGGTGATTCATGCGTTGCGCAATGTGACGTTCCATCTGATCTCTAACTTTCAATTTCAATTTTTTGAGGGTAGCTTCTTGCTGAAGGTCTTCCAGATTCAGGTAGGGGGAGTGGGCAATCTGTATGAGCTGTGCTTCGTATTCTGAGTGCAGTTGGTTCAGTTTCTGAAATTCCTGGTCATATGTCAGAAGTTGCTCGCGTATCTCACGTGTCAAGGCCGGCATAATTTGCCTCCTGATTTAAACGAATTGTGAGGGTGGTATTACATAACAAGCCGAAACTAGCACATTGCAATTCTCCCGCCAAGTAAAAATGTTCTAAAAATTAAGGGCTTTTCGGAAAATCTTTAAAGATCAATAAGACTGCGTCATCTATCGGGTCACGATAATAATTTTTTCGCCGCCCGCAAACTCGGAATGCCAGACGCGTGTACAAGGCGATTCCTGGCAGGTTGGAAGCGCGAACCTCGAGAAAAATTTGCGCAACGCCCGCTGTGTGGGCGGTTTCAGTTGCAATATGGATCAGTTTTGTGGCAATTCCACATCGCCGATATTTTTTACCCACAGCGAGATTCAATATTTCAAACTCATCCGCGGCGGGACGGCCGATTAAAAATCCCACCACGTGCCCGTCGAAATCGGCCACCCACGCAATCCCTTGGGTAATCGATTCTACTAGGCTCTCCTTGGCCCACATCGACGCTTCGGGACTTTCCTCCAGCAATGACAGCGCAGCTTCGGCGTCAGCCCCGCTCATCCGCCGAACTGATACCGAATTGGGGTCCGAAGTATTATTGCTGGACACAGACATTAGCCATCCTTCCAGGCTGCTTCTGCGTCGGACCGGCGCACATAATTTGCGTCGAGCCGGATTGCGTCAACCAATTCTCCACGCCTGGCCCGCTCGAACCCTAATATTCCAATGGCTGGGGCCAGAGCAGCAGAAACCGTGATGACTTTCTGGCCGGGAAATGCTTCTTCAATGAGACCGACTGGCAGAATATCGGGCGTTGGCGAGACGAGGGCTACAGGCTGAGCGGATTTCCCTTTTGCCATTTCCAGGAACTCATCCAATGAAAGAATGGATTCGTCAGTAACAAGTTCCAGGCCTAGTTCATTCCCGTTGCCATTTCTGTAGACGGCACCGAAGATTTGACCGCGGCGGGCGTCCAGGAAGGGGCCGATAAATGAGGCTGAGACGGCTTCAGGCAGCTTCCCGGCCAGTGACTCGTAAGCAATCGCTTCCAGCCCGCTAATCGCCGCTATGGGCTTCCCATGGACCTCTGCCCAGGCTTTTACCGCAGTCAAACCAACGCGGAGGCCAGTGAAGGAACCTGGCCCGGATGCAACGGCGAAGACGTCGACTTGATCCATCGTGAAATTTGCTTTTGCCTGGAGCGCGGTCAATATCGCGAAAAAGCCTGTTTGAATATAGGGTTTCTTCGTACCCGGAAACTTCGGCCAGAATCTGGGAGTCGCGCAAAATGGCGGCGCTGCCCGTGCGAGTGCTCGTATCTACGGCAAGAATCAGCATTTAGCTATTCTAACGCATAGGAGGCAAGGTCAGACCGGAGAAGAATAAGAGAAAGTAGAATGACTCTAAGGTGAAATATTAAAGAAAATACATGTGCAATTCAATGACCAATCTCAAATGAAAAAATCGCATAACTTACTGATTCTTAAAGAAATATCTTGACTTCAGTTGTCGAATCGTTCAGTATTGCTTCAGCTCACCTCTAGGGGGTTTCCGACCATGGATTACAAGATAGGGGACAAGGTTGTCTATCCGAACCACGGCGTAGGAATCATCGAACAGATCAATTTCGGGGTACTGAACGGGCGCACGGAAAAGTACTTTATGGTAAAGATTTTGGCGAGTGGGCTCAAAGTAATGGTTCCTGCAACAAACGCTGAATCAGTTGGATTGAGGCACGTGATTCGAAACGGAGAAACGCTCAAAGTTTTGAGCTTTCTCGAAAAGGGAAAACCGAATTCGCACCACGATTGGAAACACCGCTTCAAAGAGAATTCCGAGCGGATGCGAACCGGCGAGCTGATCGAAGTAGCAGCCGTCCTAAAATCCCTCGTATCGCTCAGCCGCACCAAGCCCCTTTCCTTCCGCGAAAAGAAAATGTTGGAACGAGCCAAATTCCTCCTCGTAAGTGAACTCGCCACAGCCCGAAATACCTCAGCCGAAACCATGGAAGGCGCACTCGTCAAGTCCCTGGCGAAAGCCCGCTTGCAAATGCCCTCTCAGATGGAAAAAGCCGAAGGTATGGAGATGTAACTGTTTTCCAAATTTTTCGAAGTTCGAATAGAACCCCAAAACATTTCCCGTTTTGGGGTTTTTTCTTTTTGGGGACAAAAAAGGGAGATGTGTTTCCGCTAGCCTGCATTTCTCGCAAGGATCTCGGCCCTCGGGAAACGCGGAGGTTTCGCGAGAGCCTAGGGCCCTTTTCGTAGCGCCGGCGTCTCGTCGGCAGATTCGCATTGTACAGAAGGTTCGCAAAACTGCCGGCGAGACGCCGGCGCTACCAAAAGCGCGAGTTTTGAGCCCCACGGCGTCGATCGCCTTTCCAAATCACAATTCGTCGTGAGAAATTCGGGACAGCTATGACGCATCAGGCGAGGCGGAGGTTCGGTTCCGCATTCAGATCGTCGGCGGCCAAATCACCTGCCAGCAAGTGGGGGTAGGCAGCCGCGGCAATCATGGCGGCATTGTCCGTGGATAGCGCGCGGCTGGGAAAAAAGACGGTGACGCCTATTTCGGCGGCTTTTGACGTGAAGCGATCGCGCAGTTCGGAGTTGGCTGCAACGCCACCGGAAACTAGAACGGTGCGCGAATTCGTTTGGACTGCTGCATCTAGCGCGCGCGTCACGAGGTCGCGGACAACAGCGGCTTGAAACTTGGAAATCAGCGCAAGAGTTCGCGGGCTGCACAGTGGCAGCAAGTCAGCTGCTTTCCTCAAACCCGACTGAAGCGCTTTCTTGCGCGTTTCAATTTCCTCCGTAAATTCCGGATGTTGGCGTACGTAATAAAGGACTGCAGTCTTGATTCCGCTGAAACTGAAGTCGAATGGATTGCTTTTGATCTTTACCGGATTGAAATGCAGCCCATCTTTCTCGTGAAAATTGGAGCCGTTGGCGGCAACTTTGCCTGCAATCTGGTCAATGATCGGTCCGCCCGGGTAGCCGAGCGCCAGGAGCCGCGCGACTTTGTCATAGGCCTCGCCAGCGGCATCATCGCGCGTTCCGCCCAAACGCCGGAATTGAAATCCAGGCTCCGGGGCATCGCAATTCCCTGCCGCGGATTGCACATGATAAAGCAGCGTGTGCCCACCGGAAACGATCAGACAAACAGCCGGCAATTGAGGAACTTTGCCGCCCAGATGCGCTTCCAGGAACACAGCATGAACGTGCCCTTCGAGATGGTTGACAGGCACAAGTGGTTTCTTTAGTTCAGTTGCCAGCACTTTTCCGTACGTGACTCCCACCAGAAGCGACCCCACAAGCCCCGGTCCTTGCGTCACGCCGACAGCGTCAATATCGCTAAAATTTAATCCAGCTTGGAGGAGCGCCTCACGAACGACAGGAACGATTTGTCGCAGGTGTTCGCGCGAGGCGAGTTCAGGAACTACGCCACCATATTTTCTGTGAATATCGAGCTGCGAAGAGACGACGCTCGACAAAATTTCGCGCCCATCCACGACGACAGCCGCTGCTGTTTCGTCGCACGATGACTCTATACCAAGAATGCGGGTTGCCATTGACTTTTTCCTCGCGTTCGGAATTTTTTATCTTAACACAACGGAATGAGACGTTAACGATAGCGCGCCATTACAATAAAATGACATTTTTTGTGCCATTTTGGTGATAGACTGCGTCCGGTCGCTTCAAACTCTCCGCCGCGCCCCTTAGGGCGACGGTTCCCGACCCTTCAGAACGAAATTTAGGACGAATGCCGGCAACTCGGAGCCTGCCTTTCCGGCGCATCGTCAGAGAAGATTAAACATGAAAATACTGCTCTATAGCCCAGATAATGGCGTTACAAAAAATTTTATGCCTCATCTCTGGATGTTTCTCCTCCAGTCGCTCACACCCGCGGGCCATGAAGTGGTCCTCATTGACGGCAACGCGCAGCCGATGGATGAGTCTGGCATCGCGAAGTATGTGCGCGAAAATAATATTGGGCTCGTGGGCATTGGATGCATGACGCGGATGGTGGCCAAGGCTTATCGCATGGCGGATGCCGTGCGTGCTGCAGGCGTGCTCGTGGTGATGGGCGGACCGCATGTCACGGAAATGCCGGACGAAGCGCTGGGCAAGAAGTCCGGCAAACAACACGCGGACGCTGTTGCGCTGGGCGAGGCGGACGACACGTGGCCAAAGATTGTGGAGGATGCGGCGCGCGGGCAGTTGAAGGAAATTTATTCTCCGGTGGACGCGTTTGGCCAGGAGAAGAAGCCAAGTCTGCAGGATTATCCGGCGATTCCGTGGGATAAAATTGACCTCGACCAATTTAACGTTGTGCCCAAAAAACTTGCCCCCATGCTCAAGCGCTTTCGCGACGGGTGGGGATCGTTCCGCATTATCCCGATGGAATCCGGCCGCGGCTGCCCGTATGGATGCGAGTTTTGCACGGTGACAGGTTTCTTTGGCGATTCAATCCGCTTTCGTAGCAACAAAAGTGTGGTGGATGAATTGCTCCTGCTCAAGGAGCGCGCAAAAAAAGAGGGCGGCCAGATCGCCGTCTTTTTTATTGATGACAATTTCGCGATCAATCCCAAGCGCACCAAATCGCTTTTGCGCGACATTATCGCCGCGAACGCGCAGGTTCACTGGGTGGCGCAAATCAGCGCCAATTTGCTGCGTGACCAGGAACTCGTGGACTTGATTTCGGCCGCCGGCGGCAAATGGGTATTTATCGGCATGGAATCGATCGACGTAGCGAACCTCGCGGATGTGAACAAGGGATTCAACAAGCCGGGCGAATACGCGGCCGTGCTGCAAAGGCTGGCGGACCGCAACGTTTTCGCGATCACTTCTTTTATGTTCGGCATGGACAACGATACGGTCGGAGTTGCGGAGCGCACGCTGGAGCAGATCCGTACGTGGCCCGCGGGTCTTCCGATTTTCGGATTGATCACCCCACTTCCGTCGACGCCTCTCTACGCTCGTCTTGAGGCTGCCGGACGCCTGACCAGGCCGAAACACTGGGAGGAATTCATTCCTTTCGCCATGGCGCATACGCCGCTGAAAATGAGCATCGAAGAGGCTCACGCTGAAGTGAAATATGGATGGGCGAAGTCCTATAGCCCAGAAGCAATTTCATTGGCAGTGCGTTCGTTTAGTCACAAGCCGCTGGCCTACCGGATTAATATTCTGATCGCGCGACTTTGCTTCCGGGGAATTTATTTCCCGCAAATGGGGCCTCTCGCATGGTTCAAGGTCATTGGGGAAAACGCGCAAACGATAGGCGATATCGTCAAGGAAGGCTTCCGCGATTGGTTTAGCGGCATGTGTAAACGGTCGGCAAACCCCGTTCCTTCTGGCTCTGCAGGCGATTAAACTGTTTCCAGGCGCCGTCATTAATAGCCTGTTAAACTGAAAACGAATAGTTAAGTTCGTTTTCGTTCACCATTTCCGAGTACAAAATCCCAGAGGATACGTTTTAGGAACTTCTAAAGCGAAGGATGGATTGACATCAATCAATTCCCACGTTTAAGGTGGATTTGAGACTAACTGAACTATATATATGACCAACACACTGAAGCGAGTCCGCAAGGCGGTTCTCCCAGCAGCAGGTCTAGGCACCCGATTTCTTCCCGCCACCAAGGCGCAGCCGAAAGAAATGCTGCCTGTGGTGGACAAACCCCTGATTCAATATGTAGTCGAAGAATGCGTCGCCTCGGGGATTGACAACATTATTATCGTCACGGGCCGCGGCAAAAACGCGATTGAAGATCACTTTGACTCCTCTCCTGAACTCGAAAGTTTTCTAGAACAAAAGGGAAAATCCGACCTCGCGAAGTTGGTGCACGACATTGGAAATATGGTGCACTTCAGCTATACGCGCCAAAAGGAACCGCTGGGCTTGGGGCACGCTGTGCTCGTCGCAAAGGAACTGGTTGGCAATGAGCCTTTTGCCGTGCTTCTAGGGGACGTCATCATTCCAGGGCCGAATCCGGCGACCAAGCAATTGGTTGACGTCTATCAGAGCACGGGAAAAGGCGCTATCGCCGTGGAAGAAGTGCCTCGCGATAGAACCAGCCTATACGGCATTGTCGACGTGGATCAGAACGCGGGCGTTGGCGGAAACAAACGAATCTTGAACATTCGTGACCTGGTGGAAAAACCTAGCCCCGCCGAAGCGCCTTCAACGCTTGCCGTGACCGGACGCTATCTATTGCCGCCGGAAATCTTCGATTGTCTGGAGCGCACCAAGCCGGGACGCGGCGGGGAAATTCAGCTGACGGACGCGCTGCGTCTGATGGCCAAGGAAAGTGGGCTGCTCGCATATATCTATGAAGGGAAATCGTACGATGCAGGAGACAAGCTCGGATTCTTAAAAGCCACGGTGGAAATTGGTCTCGAGAACAGTGAGTTCGGCAAGGATTTTCGAGATTATCTTCGCGCGCTGAAGTTGTAGGATAGGCTTCAGAGTCTGGGTGAAGACTCGATGCCGCTTCGTTTTTATAGTTTGTATTCGAGTTTATGACTGTTTGCTACGCATGGTTCTGGGAAATTGGAGTTGCGTGGCCGCTAGTTCGCGTGCCACATGCGCGTCAAGTTATAGGCGGTGCTCGCTAGTGCCCATTCTCCTCTCACTTTGTGCAATCCGCGTTGGCGGAACCTTCTCATGCCTCGCTGCTCTTTTAACACTCCGTTGACCGGTTCGACGATGGCTTTGCGTTTGGCGTACAGCGCGCGGCCTGCCGGGTCGCGCAATTTTCGTCGCATGCGGCGATAGGCCGGGTCCTTTGCCCGCGTCCGCAGTCGCCCTCCGCGATTCAACCAGCGTCCCAGATGGGAGTCTGGAACATACCCGTCGATTCCTCGTTCCTCCAACACCCGCAAATTCTCCACGGAAAAAAATCCACTGTCCGCACTCGCGCAGTGCGGCTTGTCTCCACACGTTTGCTCCACCAAATCCAGCAGCGGAAGCAGCAAACCGTTGTCGTTCGTCTCCTGCGTCACGCACTGCCCCACAATCAAGTGATCTTCGCTCACCGCCAGCGTGCCCGTGTAGCCCAGCGTGAACCCGCCACGCTCGCGCAGAAAGCGGCTGTCCGCATCCGTCCGCGAGAGTTTCTTCAATCCCGATTTCCGCAGCCGCTCCAGCCGCGCCGGAATTTCATCCGCTTGCCGCTCCAGCCGTTCGATCGCTTCGCGGCCTACTTCCATCCCTGCGCCTTCGTTCGGATCTTCCGCGTCGCACTGCTTCTGCCACCGCCGAATGTCGCGCCGTATGCGCGCCCGTTTCTCTCGCAACGCTTGCTCGGTATCCAGGCGATTGCGTGATGCGTTCGCCGCGATGCGCGTCGAGTCGATGGCCACGTGTCCCAACCGACCCAGCCCGCTCGCCCGCGCCAACTCCACCACGCGCGTAAACAAATCGTTCAACCCCTTCGCGTGCCGCCGCCGAAACGCGTTCAGCGTCCAGTGATCCGGCGTCGCCCCGCCACCCAAATACCGAAATGCCAAATCCTCTCGGATGCGCTGTTCCAGCCTGCGCGAACTGGTCACGCCCAGGGCGTAAGCGTATAGCCATACCGAAACCAACATCTCTGGTGCGTACGCCGGTCCGCCTTCGATTCCATACTCGTCTCGAAAAGCGCCCAAGTCCAACTTCGCCACCATCCTGCGCACATAAAAACATAAGTGTCCTGAACCCAATACATCGCGCACACTCGGCGGTAGCAAATACGCCTGATCCGGGTTGTAATCCAAAAATTTCCCCATCGCGTCTCCTCTCTCGTGCAGTATAAAAGACGCGTCAAGGCTAGTTCTCACACAGACTCTGAAGCCTGTCTGGTTTGAAGTTTCGCTAAATTGATTGGAAGTCAAAAGAAAACAGGCTGAAGCCTGTTCTACCAAAGACTACTTCTCTTTCGATGCGGTGCCGGTCTTCTTCTGATCTTTTGTATTTGTAGAGGAAGTCTTCGACTCCGACTTTTCCGATTTGTCGGACTTTTCCGTTTTCTCGGATTTTTCGCTTTTGTCCGATTTGCCCGAGTCTCCGCCGGAAGTTTTCTTCCCGTAATCGTTGACGTACCAACCTGAACCCTTGAACTGGATGGAGGGCGCGGTGATTACGGACTCCACTTTCCCGCCACAATGCGGGCATTTTTTCAGGTGAGGTCCGTCCACTTTTTCAATTTTGTCAGTGTGGCGATCACACTTGAGGCAACGGTATTCGTAGAGCGGCAATGCTGGTCTCCTTCAACTCAGATGGAATAGGATATCTTAGCATGAGGCGCGCTCGGAGCGGGCACTGTCGGCAATTCGCCCAGCACATGCGTTCAATCGAGTTTCACACTCAGAAAACCCGCCCGCCCAAAAACCGGGCGGCCGCTACGAAGGCAATGCGGTTCGTCGCGTTACCCGTTGCCACAAACAATCAATTCGCGCAGGGGCGGCAAGCCGCATGCTAAACTCGGCGTGATGAGGATTGCAAAATGACGGACGCTCAAGACAATTCGCAAACCGGATGCCTGTATCTGGTGGCCACGCCGATCGGAAACCTGGAAGATATTACGCTGCGAGCGATTCGTGTGCTGAAAGAAGCGGATCTGATTGCGTGCGAAGACACGCGGCAAACGCAGAAATTGCTGCAACACTATTCGATCCATAAGGAAATGGTCAGCTACCATTCGCACAATGAACTGACGCGCGCGCCGGAATTGGTGATTCAGCTTGAGCAAGGCGCGCAGGTGGCCCTGGTTAGCGATGCGGGCACTCCTGTGGTGTCCGATCCCGGGCATCGATTGGTTGTCTTGTCCCTGCGGCATCACATCCCCGTCGTGCCAATTCCGGGACCTTCTGCGTTTGTAGCGGCCCTGGCTGCTTCCGGATTGCCTTCCGACGAATTTTTGTTTGTGGGATTTCTTCCGCCGCGCTCGGGTGCTCGCCGGAAAAAGTTAGATGCACTCAAGGACGAGCCGAGAGCTCTCGTCCTGTATGAAGCGCCGCACAGGCTGGCTGAAACTCTCGAGGATGCAGCTGACATTCTTGGAGCACGGCACGCCGTGGTCGCGCGGGAAGTCACCAAGATTCACGAAGAATTTTTGCGCGGAACACTGGCGGAACTTCGCGACGCGGCCAAAGAGCGAGCTCCACGCGGAGAAATTACGCTCATGATTGGCCCTCCAGAAGATGGTGCTTTGCCCGTGGTTCCCGCGGTTTCGCTCAAGCAGCGTGTCTCCCAACTGGAAGCGGAAATGGGGTTGGATCGCAAGGCGGCGCTCAAGCAAGCCGCGCGCGAACGCGGGTTGGGCAAGCGCGATGCATATAAGCAACTATTGTTAGAGCGGTAGATTATTGGGATTTTAGTAGCACAGGCTGAAGCCTGTGCTACTTTTCAGGCCGCAGTCTGGGAGAAAAAACTGTCTACGCGATCGAGGATTTCTGCGGTCGTGCGCGCGGTGTGGACGTTCTTGCGCAGCTCGCCGCCGTTTCTCACACCGTGCGTAAAGTAGCTGGTGAACTGCTTCATCCTGCCAATCGCATCAGGCCATTCCGTATCGACTAAATTTCGAAAATACATGGAAAGCAGCTGGTAGCGGTCCCATTCGGTCGGCTGTTCATAGGAACCGGTGGCGGCAAACTGCGAAATCTGCTTGAAAATCCACGGATTGTTGGAAGCGGCGCGGCCGATCATTACGGCGTCGCAGCCGGTTTCCTGCAGCATGCGCATCGCGTCTTCAGGCGAATTGATATCGCCATTGCCGGTCACGGGCATGCGCACAGCATGCTTCACATCGCGAATCACTTTCCAATCGGCGCGCCCCGTGTATCCTTGCGCGCGTGTGCGCGGGTGAACCGCAATTCCCTCCACGCCAATTTGTTCGGCGAGGCGCGCAACTTCTACGGCAACGATACTGTTTTCGTCCCAGCCGGCGCGAATCTTGATGGTCATGGGAATCTTTACGGCGTTGCGAACCGCGCTAAGAACCTGCTCCAGGGCTTTTAAATCGCGCAGCAAACCGGAGCCGCCGCACTTCACCACTTTTCTCGCGGGGCAACCGAGATTCACGTCAACAATGTCGAATCCAAGTTGCTCAACCATCCCCGCGGCGCGTGCCATTACATCAGGCTCGGCTCCGAACAGCTGGCCTGTAATGGGGTGCTCATCGGGCGCAAAGAAAAGATAGCGAGCGGTGCGCTCATTATTGCGTGTGATGCACTCCGCGCTCGTGAATTCGGTCATGATCAGGCCGCAACCGCCGAGGCTGCGAATCATGCGGCGGAAAACGGTATCCGTCACGCCGGCCATCGGCGCAAGGACCGTGCCGGGAGCAATGTGTTTGTCTCGAATCGAAAATGAAGCCGGTAGCATTCTATTAAAGTAATCTTTCGTCGAGATTTCGGGACGGTAATTCTGTTACGGGAGTCGCCGGAACATCAACCCTGGCAGGCGCTGGTGCAGGCTCCAGAGGAAGCGTATTTCCACGATCTCGATCAGAAAGATGCGCCACAAGGGCTTCCGAAGAGCCATTAAAAAATCCATCGACGATTTTTTCAACGGCTTTCAGCCGCGCCTCTTCGGCGCTCAGCTTCGGCTCGTAGAGAAACGCCCGGCCCACTTTGCGGCGAGCGACGATTCCCTTTTGCTCAAGCCGGTCCATGATAGTCATGACCGTGGTGTAGGCGCGCGGCCGGGAAGCGGCCAACGCCCGATGAATATCGCGCACTGTGCCCTCGCCCAATGGCCAGAGGACACTGAGACATTCGAGTTCAAGCGGCGCAAGATCCAAGATCGAATGGCGCGGACCGGCGGGTCGGGGTTGTTCGGTATGTTCCATGTTGTTACTTTTTTGCATCCACTGAATCAGCGCTACTTGCTACGGTCTCGGTTGCTGCAGATGCATCCGGAATTACCGCCGCCGGAACGCCTAGAAATTTATCCGTGCGCAGGATTCGTCTTGCCAGAGCGCCATTAAAACCTGTCCAATTCCCTTCGCCTTCATCCGAGTCGAGGGCTGAACGGATCGCGGCCATTTTGGAATCGAGATCATCCAGATAATGAAGCAGCAACGCTTCGCGAAACATGGGAAGCTTCGGCGAGCCAAATTCGTATTGGCCGTGGTGCGAGATCAACATGTGCAGCACTAACGTTTTCAGCTCCGGCGGAAAACCTTCGATGGCGTCGATTTTTTTGGTGAGCTGTTCGTACTCGATCAGGATGTGGCCGAGAAGCTGGCCTTCGTCCGTGTAACCGATCGAGCGGTCGTAGCTCAATTCCTTCAATTTTCCAACATCGTGGAGGACCGCACCGGACAAGAGCAAATCGGCATTCGCTTCGGGATAATGGTTGAGGACCACGCGGCAAAGATTGCACAAGCTGAGAACATGCTCGAGCAGGCCCCCGTAAAAAGCGTGGTGCATCACTTTTGCCGCAGGCGCGCGCTTGAGATGCGGAACGATTTCCGGATCCTGAACCACGCTATCGAGAAGTTGCCGCAGCCAGGGATTCCCTACCGAAGCGACAATTTCCAGAAGCTTCGCATACATATCTTCGACATTCTCTTTGGTGTGCGGAAAAAAATCGGCGGGATCGACTTCGCTTTCTTCGGCGCGGCGAATTTTCTCGATGGCCAGCTGAAGTTTATTGCGATAATTCTCGACGCGCGCCTGAACTTTTACAAAATCATCGCGCTCAAATGATGCGGCCATGGCGTCAAAGCCGGTCCACATGCGCGCTTCTACGCGCCCAGTCGAATCGCCAAGCTCCAAACGCAAATAGGTTTTGCCCTCACGGGTGGAACGAATTTCTTTTACGCAGACAAGAAAATGGGTGGTAACGGCCTGTCCGTCCTGCAGCGATGAGACGAAGCATTGTTTCATGTGCCGGATTTCTTCTTTGGAAGCACGCCCCACTTGCGCGTGCCTTTATTCTTGTCATCCTTATCGGGCGTGGCGGCGACTTCCTCAATCGGCTCAGCTTTTACGGCGGCCGAGTCCGTGAATCCCGGCTTGATCTGAACATAACTGTCTGCGCGAAGCGTCGTCAGATAGGTGCGCATGGCCGGTTCCATATTCTGTTCGTAAAGTTTATTGCTGATTTCAGGTTCCACTTTATCCAGAGGCTGTTCACCGGCATCGTAACGTTCGCGGACCTGCAGGACTTCATAGCCTGTTTTTGTTTCCATTACTTCAGTCATCTGGTTGCGCGTGAGGGCAAACACTTTTTCCGCGATTTTGGAATCCAGTTGAGAACGTTGGAAAGTTCCAAGCTCGCCGGATTGCTGCGCTGTCGGGCTATCGGAATAACGTTTGGCCAATTCGCCGAAATCGTCGCCGTTGTTCATGACCCTGTCATGCAAGCCTTCCGCTTTTTTCTTCAATGCGGGAAGGTCCGCTTCGGGCTTGCCTTCGGTGGAAACGAAAATTTCGCGAAGGACAACGGTTTCGGGGCGCACGAATTCAGCCTTATGTTCGTTGTAATACTTCACGATATCTTCATGGCTGACGATAATTTTTGAGCCGACTTCCTTGCGCATTAGTTCCTGAGTCAGAAGTTGATTGCGCAGCTGGCTTTTAAAATCTTCGTAGTCCTGTCCGCTTTTGGTGACTTCCTTTTCAAGCGCATCCAGGTCGGGCAGTTTATATTGCTGGCGGATCGCATCGAGCCTCTTGATGACTTCCGTGTCGACATTAATTCCCTGATCTTTCGCGCGTTGCGTCAGCAGCGACTGATCGATCAAATCGCGAAGCAGATCTTTTTCCTTTCCCGCGATCATTTCTTTCAGCTGTTCCGGCGAGCACTTCTGGCAGGCATCTGCCGCCTCACTTTGCAGCGAAGCGTGCGCGTGATCCAGGTCCTCGCGAGTAATAATTTCGTTGTTCACACGGGCGACAATTTCTTCGACCACGGTGCTTTTAGTCTGCGCGGCAGCGGGTATACCGAGGCTCGCAAAAACAAGTGAAAAAATCAGGCATTTGCTTGCATTCATAGGGTTTGCTCGTCTTCCAGTCTAGCGCTTCATTTCCAATGGAAGCAACACGTTTCTGACGCTTTCCGCCACGCGTCCCCGGCGGTCCAGGCGCATCCAAAGGGTGCCGCTGGGGTCCAGCCGCAGGCCTTCTTTCTGCGAGCGGATAAATTTCACAAGGTTTTCCGGCGACAATGGCGTTTCGGGATGAAATTTGATTGCTACTTCGTTGGCACGCCTTTCAATCGATGAAATCAACATTGTCTCAGCCAGTCCTTTTAGCAGCGCGTAATCCAAGAGATTTCCGACCGCCGAGGGCGGAGCGCCAAAGCGGTCCGTCAGCTCGTTGTTGACCTCTTCCCTTTCTTTTTCATTGGTGATGCCGGCAATGCGCTTATATGTCCGCAAACGAAGATTTTCGTTTGGGACGTACTCTTCTGGGATGCGGATGTCGAGTCCGAGGTTGATCGTGGCGCGCATTTCGGGCTTTACTTCTTCGCCCTTCAAGGTCGAAACCGCGCGCTCCAGCATTTGCACGTACATGTCAAAGCCGATGGCGTTGATGTGCCCGTGCTGTTGGCCGCCGAGCAAGTTTCCAGCGCCACGAAGTTCCAGGTCGAGTGCGGCGACGCGGAATCCTGCGCCGAGAGCGCTGAATTCTTTTAGCGCAGCGAGCCGGCGGGTGGCGAGCTGCGTCAGAACCACATCCTCCGGGACCAGCAGGTAGGCATAGGCACGCTGATTTGAGCGGCCTACGCGTCCACGAAGCTGGTAAAGCTCCGAAAGGCCGAAGCGATCTGCACGATTGATGAGAATGGTGTTTGCAGCCGGAATATCCAGGCCATTTTCCACGATGGTGGTGGAGACCAACACATCGGCTTCACCGCGTACGAATTTGAACATGACGGCCTCCAGCTCTTTTTCGTTCATCTGGCCGTGGCCCACCACGACGCGCGATTTTGGCACTAGCTTTTTCACCAGATCGGCGATGGCATAAATAGTTTCGACGCGGTTGTGCACCAGAAAAACCTGACCGTGACGCAACATCTCTTCATCAATCGCGCGACGGATCAGCGATTCGGAAAACGGCGCGACCACGGTTTGAATCGCCATTCGATCTTTCGGAGGAGTCTCGATCACGCTCATATCGCGCAGGCCGACGAGCGACATGTTCAGCGTGCGCGGAATCGGCGTGGCGGAAAGCGTGAGCACGTCGACGTTCAGCTTCAGTTCCTTGAGGCGCTCCTTGTGCGCCACGCCGAAGCGCTGCTCTTCGTCCACCACCAGCAGGCCCAGGTCATGAAATTTTACATCTTTGGAAAGCAGCCGATGCGTCCCGATGACGATGTCCACTTCGCCGGTTTCCACGCGCGAGAGCGTTTCCTTTTGCTCGCGCGTGGTGCGAAAGCGGCTGAGCAGATCTACTTTTATGGGAAATGCGGCGAACCGTTTGCGAAATGTTTCGTAATGCTGAAAGGCGAGGATCGTAGTTGGCGCGAGGACTGCAACCTGCTTTGAGTCTGTCGCGGCTTTGAACGCGGCGCGCATAGCAACTTCCGTTTTGCCGTAACCCACGTCGCCGCACAGCAGACGGTCCATCGGTTGCTGGCGCTCCATATCGCGCTTCACATCGCCGATTGCGATGGCCTGATCGGGGGTTTCCTCAAACTCGAAAGCATCCTCAAATTCACGCTGGAACTCGCCGTCCGGAGAGAAAGCAAAACCATCACCCGATTTCCGACCCGCATAAATTTTCAATAATTTTTCGGCCATGTCCTCGACCGATTTTTTTACGCGCGCTTTGCGAGCTGTCCACGTGCTGCCGCCGAGCTTGTCGAGTACAGGCGTGGCTCCCTCAACGGCGCGATAGCTTTGCACGAGG
Organism: uncultured Acidobacteriota bacterium; assembly: GCA_963786215.1. Lineage (GTDB taxonomy): Bacteria > Acidobacteriota > Terriglobia > Acidiferrales > UBA7541 > Palsa-360. The sequence goes on along the minus strand of CAWAYK010000012.1, from coordinate 380,090 downwards.
TCGAGGCGCTCGAGTGGGACATACAGGCGCGCATCGTCCGCATATCGCAGGCGCATGAATTCGCCGCGTGCTCCGCCATTTTCGATCTGATGCAAACCCTCAAACTGGCCGATACCGTGATCCACGTGAACTACGTAATCGCCCGCCTTGAGTTCAGAGAAATCGCTGAAGAAGCTGGCGGTCTTGGGACGGCGCTTGGCGGCCCCCGCACGCATGCTTTCAAATACGTCGCCCGTGCCGAAGATGGTGACTTGCGCGTCAAGAAAAACTACGCCATCGGTAAAAGGTGCGCGGCACAGGACTAGCGCAGGAATGCTTCCGGCCGAAGAATCTTCCGCTAATCGCGCGCTGGTCGCATTTTCTTCCAGATCGCCGAGTCGGAATGGGACTTCGTATTCGTGGCAGAGGTCCACGTAGCGTTCCAACTCGCCCAGGCTTTCCGCGGCCAGCAGCACACGTTCCCCCGCAGCCACACGTTTGCGGGCTTCCTCCATGAACGCAGGGACATTGCCATGAAAGTTTGAGGTCGGCTGCGTCTGGATGATGCGCGTCTCTGAATCCTCACGCGTAAGCGCCAGTTGTTCGAGTTCCAGACGCGCGTGCCGCGCCAGCAACGCGTCCCAATCGTCTGTGAAGTAATGCGACGAAAGAAGGTCCAGCGATTCGCTTTTTTTGGTTTCGAGGTCTTCCATCGCGCCCTGCAAAAATGCGCGCGAAGCTTCTTCGATCGCTCCGGGTTCATCGAGCAGGACCACGGTGTCTTCATGCAAATCGAGCAGCGAATGCGCTTGCGAAATTTTTGGCAACCCATCCGCACTGCCGTATGCTCCGCCGAATCCGTTTCCAGATTGCTCGACAAGCGGAGGAAGGGTAACTCGATCGATAGGGCGAACCGAGCGCTGCGTGTTGGGGTCGAACTCACGCAACGACTCCACCGAATCGCCAAATAATTCGAGGCGCACAGGGCGCTCGGCCTCGGCGGGAAAAATGTCAACGATTCCGCCGCGAACGGTGAATTGGCCGGGCATTTCCACCATGTCATGGGATTCATAGCCGACTCGACGCAGATGCGCGACAAGGTCGTCCAGCGAAAGAGGATCTTCACGCGCCAACGTGCGCGCCTGCTCCGCGTAATACGCCGCATCCGCGAGACGCATGCGCGCCGCTGCGATAGGCGCAACGACCACGCGCGCTTCTCCCGTGGCGAATCGCCATAAAGTGACGGCACGCGTTTCAAGAATTTCAGCGTGAGGGGCCGCTTCCTGCCATGGCAGCACGTCCAGAGCGGGTAGCACGGTAACTTCCGTGGCTTCCTGCCCCGCCAGCGCCTTATAAAAAAATTGCATCGACGCCGCGAACTCTTCCGCTCGCGAGCCGGATTCAACGAGGACCACCATGGGCCGGCGCAATTCGGTGGCAACGATTGCTGCCACCAGGGCCTTCCCCGTTTCCGTCAATCCCGCAAGCCGCTCGCGGGCAGTGCCCTGGCGCAACTCTGAAATGGACGACTCCAGAGCGGGCTGATGCCCAACCGAAGATAGCGTTTCCGAAACGGATGACAGAATCATGATTTATTGTGGGGATCCTGCGAGGGAACCGATGCGGCCGCGCCACCGAGATTGCGAATACGTTGCACCAAATTGGTCGTGGAATATCCAGTTGCCAGCGGAATGGAGACTACCCGGCCGCCTGCGGCCTCCACTTCTTCCCGTCCGGCCACTTGCTCGGGCGCCCAATCCGCTCCCTTGACGAGAATGCTGGGGAGGACACGCGCAATTAACTCGCGCGGCGTTGCCTCGTCGAAGATTGTGACGTAATCCACCGAAGCGAGGCCGGCTAGAACCTCGGCACGATCCTGCTGCGCAACCAAAGGCCGCTCAGGTCCCTTATTGCCGCGCACGCTGCTGTCGCTGTTGACGGCCACAACCAACAAATCGCCCAAAGCGCGCGCCTCGGCCAGGCATCGCACGTGGCCCGGATGAAGCAGATCAAAACAGCCATTTGTGAACACAACAGTGCGCCCGTTGCGCTTTTCCCGCCCGGTCACTTGAATCAATTCATCTCGCGAAACAATTTTTCCCATGGAAAAAGCAACACGCACATTTTTTCACAAACATCGGTCTGGAAAAGACTTCTTCATACTATCACGCGAGAGGCGAGAGCGCAGGATCGCAGCACCGGCAAAATGGGAATGAGATTTCAATAAGAGAATACGGTAATTCTCGAAATTAACCAGGGAGGTCAGTTTCAATCTGGGACCGCCTACCTCTATGGCTCATATACCTTTAAATAATGTACTTGACACGTTAAGGGAACTCTGACTATAAATGATTTCGTACATTTATTGGGCTCCTGCTTCAGAATGGCTTTACCGTTCTCGTGATTGTTCACTCCTGGTGAACTTTCTCCCTCGCCTTTCCCGAGAATGAGGCGTCCCCCTTCGCATCCATGAAACAAGCGCGTGATTCGTTTGTCTGGAGATATCACGACAACCCTTCACACGCGAATTCAAGAGAGGTATCGATGGGACCTTTTACTATTTGCTCGGGAGAAAATTGCTCTTTTGTTTGGAGTCTGCATAATGGCAGGGATTTGCCTCCTTTTTTCTGCCCTCTATGCCACAAACAGACGCTTTACCGGTGCCGGTCATGCAATTTCCCCATTTTGGTGCTGCGGGCAGATCACGTAAATAGTTGCTATAGCTGCTCCTTGCCTTTGAAAACGCCTGGGCCAGATCAAAATCAATCGCTGCCCGATCCAGTGATGGTCAGAAGCGCTTAGCCGCAAGCCTCTTGCTGCCGATTAATTATTCCCTCACATACCGAAATAAGGTTGCGACTCTCAGATCCCAGTCGGAAGAAAGCTACATGATTCTCCCGGTCGTTATGTAAGGCGTGTTTCCCTCCGAAACCAATCATTCCTCTTATTTCGTTAGTAGCACATAACAATTAATGTTCCCATTGTTTTGCCCACCTTATTCACTCCAGGAGTTGGGCGTTCATCAGCTTTATGAAGAACCTGTTCGATTATTGCCCGTGGGCGTGTCGATTTTCTATGCCCTGTTACAAGATCCTTAGAGTATCCGCACATTTTCTATTATTCAGGAGCATCTATGAAGCACACGGCAAGTGGAAGTCGGTTCGCGAGTATTTCCTCCAGGTTTCTTGCAATCATTTCTGTGGTTTTTCTCACTTTCATCCCCCACTCCACACAGGCGGGCGATAAAAACCCCAGCATCGTCATCGCCTGGAATAATGCTGCCTTGCAGGGCGTAAGGGATTCCACGATTGGACCTCCAATGGCGGCTCGCGCTCTGGCCATTGTGCACACCTGCATTTATGACGCGTGGGCTGCGTACGACGAGCACGCAGTAAGCACTCAACCGGGTGATCAGCTGAAGCAACCTGCCTATAGGAGACGAATTTTTAATCAGAACGAGGCGATTAGTTTTGCAGCTTACCGCGCGTTGGTCGACCTTTTCCCCGGAGATAAGGGCACCGTTTTCGATCCCCTGATGATGAGCCTCGGATACGACCCGGCAAACACTTCCACGGACACGAACACGCCAAGCGGCGTTGGAAATGTTGCGTGCGCGGCAGTCCTTGAATTCCGGCATAACGATGGCTCAAATCAATTGGGCAATCTGGCTCCCAGTGGAGTGCCATATGCCGATTACACCGGATACAATCCGGTGAATCCTCCGACCACCGTGCCCGTAAATCCTGTGACGGTGGTCGATGTAAATCACTGGCAACCTCTGCAGTACTTCAATTCTGCGGGAGTTTTTACCACGCAAGGTTTTCTGGGTGCGCAGTGGTTCAAGATGATTCCATTTGGGCTGAAGTCTGCCGACGACCTTAGATCGCAAATTGCTGAGGCAGGCCCGGCGCGTTATGGCTCGGAAGAATTTGTCACAGAGGCTCGCGAGTTACTGTGGATCAGCGGGCATTTGACCGATGAGCAAAAAATGATCGCCGAATACTGGGCCGACGGGCCGCATACGAACACGCCTCCGGGCCACTGGAACGTCTTTGCCCAATATGTTTCAGCCAAGTATCAATACGATCTGGACGACGACGTGAAGTTATTCTTTGCCCTGAACAATGCGATCTGCGACGCTGGAATCGTGGCGTGGGATGCCAAGCGCGCGTTCGATTCTGTGCGTCCAGGGACTTCGCTTCCCTTCCTATTTCAAGGCCAGCAGGTTTTAGCATGGGGTGGCCCGTTCAAAGGCGAAGTAATGATGGATGCGAGAAATTGGATACCGTATCAGGAAAGCACTTTCCCAACACCGCCATTTCCTGAATTTATTTCCGGACACAGCACGTTCAGCGCAGCGGCAGCCGAAATCTTAAAACTGTTTACCCAGAATGACGATTTTGGCGCGTCGGCAACTTTTACGCCCGGAAGTTCCTCATTCGAGCCCGGGTTCACTCCCACAGAAACTGTAACTTTGCACTGGGATACATTTATCGACGCAGCCAATCAGGCAGGAATTTCTCGCCGGTATGGCGGCATACATTTCAAGCCCGCTGATCTAACTGGCAGAGCCATAGGCAAAATTGTTGGGGATATAAATTGGCAAAAGGCCATTGGCCTATGGGAAAGTAAGCAGTCAGCCGAATATTTGGGCGCGTCTACAAGTGAGGAACATCACTGAAATGGTCTGCTGTTGCGCCCTGAGCCGCGGGCGGCGGTGCTTCACCGCCCGCTTTCCTATTTGTGTTTAGCTTTCCACATTTAGATCATTCCTGATTCATTCCATTTGCTCAGTTTGAGCCGGAGCATCTGGTGTAATCGTGTGCTCCCTCGATTTATTTTGCTCGGCGGTAAATCATTGTTTTCAAAGCGGAAGTGGAATAGGATGCGCAAACGAGCGGTCCTAATTGTAAAAATCCAGGAAGAGCCTCGCGCATTTTATGGCGTGCAGTCTGTGCAGAGGGCAATGATTATGAAGAAACAATTCAGTTCCACGTTTTCCGAAAGCCTGACGCGAAGGGATTTATTGTTGGGCGCGTCATCCGGTGTGGCGTTATCGATAGCGGGAGCGGCGCTTCCGGCCTTCAGCGAATCGCCACAGGCGGGTGCGTCCTCGTCTCAGGGCAACATGCAGGGCGCGGCGAAACGCGCTATCACCCCTGCTTCCATGCCGAAGGCATGGTCAGCCGAAGAGTACCGCCGCCGTTGGCAAAATGTTCGCCAAGGGATGAAGGAAAAACATTTCGATTGCCTGATTGTGCCGCAGCACAGCACGCAGGCCATGATTCACGATCGTCAGGACGGGGACGCGGATGTGCAATACCTCGTGGGGATTCCAGCGGGTTGGGTGATCGTGCCTGCGGAAGGCAAGATCATCGCAATTTCCAGCCGCATCGGTTCCCTGCTCGCCGAAAAGCGCCCTATTCCCGGCATCGTGCTGACCACCATGTTTGCGGATAACGCTCCGGATATCGAAGTGCGATTTTCGGACGAAGAGGGTTTGTGGTCACCGTTGATTATCGATTGCCTGAAAGAAAAGAAATTGGATCACGGGCGGATCGGCGTCGGATCGCTTGCCAATCTTTTTCGCAACACGGAAGGCTCGGTCACGTACACGACTTATGACCGGGTTCGCGCCGCGTTTCCACAGGCACAATTCGAATCGGCTGCGGACATTCTGTGGCGCGTAAAGCTCGTGCACAGCGCCGAGGAAATCGCGGTGCTCGAAAAAGCAACGGCTGTGAGCGAAGTGGGGTTGCAAGCCATGCTGGATACGGCGCGACCAGGCGCCATTCACCGTGACGTGTGGCTGAAGATGTATAGCGCGATGGTCGAGGCTTCCGGCGAACGCCCGTGGCGGCTGAGCATCAGCACGCGGGGATCGGGCAATGCCAGCTTCGGCTTCCCTTTGGATGACGTGTTTGGCGCGGGGCAAATACTGGGGCAGGAGTGCTCGGGATCGGTGTTGGGTTACGGGTCGCAGGTGAACCATTCCGTTCTGCTCGGTGCTCCGGCGCCGGCGGATTGGGCTGCGGCCGGGCAATACTCTCTAGACTTGTTTCATGACCTGATGGATAAAGTCGCGCCGGGAAAAAGCGTGAAAGAGTTTTGCGATTACTGCGGCGATAAATTAAAAGCACGTGGCGTTGCCAGGCCCGGCGGTGTGCTGATCCATTCCGGCGGCCTGGCTGATTTGCCGCGTTGCGGCCCGGGACGCATGGAAGGCGGCGACGACCTGGTATTTCAGGCCGGCATGGTGTTTGACTTGAAACCCAGCGTGCCCGTGAAGCAGACGCCGACGCCAGCGGAATTCGGCGATTCGATCGTGGTGACGGAAAAAGGGGCCCGGAGGCTCGGGCAACATAAAATGGAGCTGATGACGTTGGGTGCGTAGTTGAATTTGGCGCAAGAAGAAAAGGCAAGTCGCCCACTCCGTCCCGAAATACACGGGACGGAGTGGCCTCTACGAAAGCGCTTTGCCATTTCTTTTGTAGAGGCCGCTCGTTTTCTGAGCGGGCGACTTTATTTCAGTAATTCCAACGGATGCGCTGCCAAAGAAATTCCAGCACACGTGGCCTTACTCGACGTGAGTGGAATTGGACGCGCGTAATTTATCTTGCAATTGTGACGCAAGTCACGGATGCTCTCGCTGTTCCAGCGTATGGTTTCACACGATTTGGGTGGGAACGGATTTAGCTCCGATTGCGTCTATTCGTGCGCTGGGATATTGCACCGAACCAAGTTGAGTGGTTAATGAATCGCGGCAACGCGCTCTTTCAGGAGGGGCACGATGTGGGAAGCACTGGAGCAGATGAGTTGGGTGAAAACGTTCAGCACCACGGGCTGGATGTATGCCAGCGTGTCCGTCATTCATTACCTTACGATGTTTTGGTTCATTGGCTCGATGGCCGTGGTTGACTTGAGAGTGATGGGCGTAGCGGCACGCAAGACGAAATCTGATGGAGCTTTCCGCGCAGATTTTTCCGTGGGCCTGGACTGGTTTTGTTCTTGCCATTATTTCAGGGTTCATGATGTTTACGACGGACGCTGGTGATTGGGCGCCTGACCCCGTATTTCACGTCAAGCTCGTGATGATCATTCTGTCTGTGGCATTCGCGATCCTCGTGCAGCGTGGCGCGCCAAAGTGGGCTGCGTTGCCGGAGATTCCGATTTCCGCAAAAGTGATTGCCACCATCGGATTGGTTCTCTGGATTCTAACCATCCTTAGCGCGTCGGAAATTCCTGCGATGGAAGGCTTGGGATAGTTAGCCCAGCGGGTCCGTTCCAAGAATCAGCGCTGCTTGTCGAAATAATTCGGGAGTAAGAGAGGAAACGTCGAAATGTACGGACTACTTCAGGCGTTCGCGAAATGGCTCGAAAGCACTCCGTGGGGTATCGGGGTTCGCACGTCGTTGTGGGCGTATCCGTTCACGCAGCTGATTCATTTCACAGGACTGTCCATCTGGATTGGAACGAATATCGCACTCGATTTACGCCTGATCGGCCTGGGGAAAAAACGCGAAACCGCGGCGCAGCTTCGAGAAGATTTGTTTGCCTGGAACTGGATCGGCTTCTGCATTGTGCTGCTGGGCGGGTTCTTGCTTTTTTCCTCCACCGCGACGACATTCCTCGTAAACATCGCATTCCGCTGGAAGTTGGGCGTGTTCGTTCCGCTGGCGTTGCTGATGGCACATCTTCGTGCAGTGGAAAGCGCGCGACTGGGGAGCCACGGAGGAAACGCCGGGGATTGCAAAATTTGCGGGCCTCGCGGAAATTTTATTGTGGATCTGCGTGATTACTGCAGCTGTTGAAATTCCGAACCACTAAAGGCGCTTCGCTATAACCGCCCGATGCAAGAATCCGCATGGCGAAATTACTGTGGTGTACTGTGGATGCGCGCAGATTACTCGAAATTAAAATGCTTGACGACCATGGTGGCCGTCCAAGTTCTCCGCGACCTATAAATCCGCAATCGCGAAATCCGCGATCCTAATCGCATCCCGAATATGGCAAATGAATCGCAACAAATCGAACTAGTACCCAACCTCACGGTAACTGATCTCCGTGTAGTAACCGGTATTCGTGGGTCCCAAAGTGGAGTTCCGGTCGTAATGAAAAAAGGCATTCCCGCCAATTGAAATCGTCGAACCCAGGATCGAGCCGTACCAGTTTCCGTTCCCTGCTGGGTGATTGGGGCGTTTGGCGCATTCAGAATGGCGGTTACGTTGCCATTACCCGCGATGGTGACTGGCCGCAGCTTCGACCGTCCAGCCGTAATTAATAATAAAGTCATTCGCCACGGTGTCGTCGACGATGCCATTGCCAGCGATCGCAACGGCTGTTCGATCTGGCCCACACCCGCAACGTTCAACGTTACCGCTCCCGGGGGCGAAACGATGATCTGCGACATTTCCAGTCATGGACAGACTGTTGATATTATAAGTGCCGGGTGCCAGCGTCAGCGGGGCCGTAATCGCTATATTTCCGTAAGTTCCGGGTACCAGACAATTATAGCTGGTTGTGGTGGTGGTTGTGTTGTGGCCATGCGTAACGGTGGTCGTAGTAGTGCAAGTATTGGGTGTAGTTGAGGTGGTTGGTGGTGCCGGTGTCGGTGAGGGCGGAACCGAAAAGGAAAACGGCGACGGCAGAAAGCAGGCCGCGACGTTCCCACTGGGGCACGCAGCCGTTCCTATCATTGTCCCGTTCGGACCAAGTGATACCGGTGTTGGACATGCGGAATTCGTCACGCCCACCATGCCCCCAATGTTCCCGTTCCCCACGTCGACACCGCCATTCGATCCGATATCACCTCCGGTGTTTGTTACGGTGCCTGCATACGTCCCTCCGTTGGCGCTCGTATAACTGTTGGTCGAGGGATTATTACCGCTGAACGAGATCGCCGGGCAGGCGGTCGATGTGCCGTACATACCATAGATAAAAGGAGGAACTGGAGTAAGGGCGGCTTCGGCCTGCACCATCTTTCGCGCGCCCATCGGGCTGACTCCCAGAGACAGTAACGAGATACACGGGAGTCATGGGGCTACCTGCCGAGTTCAGCATCTGCGAGCAATTCGTACTCGTGATGTTCAGAGGAAGTTCCTGAGTGCCGTTCCAGCAGATCATGCGTCGTGGCGCCCTTGGTGGTATTTACCGTGTAATTGTTGATCGTCGCGGTGGAAGTGCTCACATTCAGATAGCTGACAGAAGAATTCAGCTTCGGGAGAGATGCGCACCCACTTAAAGGGCACGGCGGCCGATGTGCCATTGAAAGGCAGTTGGCTATTGTAAGAGGTGTACCAGCCGTTCCGCTCGGGAGCACCAGCGTACCCGTTGCCGTGCCATCCGAAGTGCAGCGCACGCCTGGTGCAACAACCTGACCAGCGGTGTACAGATTTGGCGAAGACGCCGGCATAGCCGTCATGGCAAAGCTCATCGTCCGCGTACTTGTTGGTGCTGGACCACGGCTGCACGGAGTTCGCGCTAGCTCCAGGATTTACAATGTAGACGACGCTCCCATTGGCCGTGGTCGGCGCGGTCGAAGGCAGGGGGTAGCGGTCGAATTAATTGTATTCGGATCGCTAGGCATCATGCGCGCCCTGGCTTCCTCGATTCCGGCTTTGGCGGCGAAGTAGGCCAGTTGCTCCTGGCGATAGTTCGAATTTACAGAAGTTTCGAGCGTGGCTACGAACGTAAGCGCTCCGGCGATGGCCATCAGCAAGAGCAGAGCGAAGATCGAAAAGAACAAGGCAATCCCGCGTTCCGAATTTTGTTTTGTTTTTTTCATAGGAAAGCTCTCTTTGTGATCCATACCAGCACTCCGTGAAGTATTGCACGATTGGCAAACACTGCGTTGCCGCACAACCGTAATTGACCGTCGGCCGATGACCCTAATTGCGCTGGACCGCCAAATAAGTTCAGATCCAACACTTGGCGCTCATACAACTCTCAATGTTGCTGATTTTCGCCGTGGCAACCATCGTGACCGTCGGATACTACCCCGTGGTCTGGTCCGGCTGCGAGGACTTCACGAACAGTGTGATTCCAATAGCGGAGACGTTTTTCAAATTCGCCCGTCGACTGGTCGGCCGGAAGAGTGACCTGACTGCCATCGTCCTGAAGACGCAGTGAAGACCGCTGTGTTCATCACGTTGTCTACCTCGGTATAGAACAGAGGTGTGCTTCCAGCCTGTACTGCGCTTTTGTGACCGTCCCGCGCCGCAGCGTACATGGACATCCACCCCACCCGGAGGCTAACCAATTCAACGTAAACTTCGCTCACGTCCGTGCCATCCACGTCGCCTTCGAACTGGAGGGTCGTCGACGTGACGCTGACCAACCCGCAAGCGAGATGTACATCCGCGACGTGGGTGCAATCCGTGGCCGATTCATTGTCGCAGGATCGAACATATTTAAGCCCGGATAACCAGCCTGGTGGATATCGTTGACGATCTGATCCATGAACTCCCGCGCTTGCTGCGTAAGATCGACCTTGCTGACTTCCACCGCGCTCCTCTTCTGCATTGTCATGACCCCATCCATGACAACGCCAACCACGATGGTTAAAATCGCCAAGGAGACCATCAATTCCAATCAAGGAAAATCCGCGTTGTCGCAAAGCTCTCATTTCTTCGGTCCTCGTTTCCATTTTTCGTTATTGTCCCGCCGACGGGGCGCCGATTCCCCGCAATGTTATGGGAAAGGCAAACATCCGTCCGCCTAACCTTGTAGCATCGGAAGGCATCACGCGCGCGCCCGTTGTGATCAGACGGGTCGCCAAATTTGACGAAACGGCCATTACGTTCCAGCGAACTTCATAAGTCGTTTGAGCGCCGCCGGCCGTGGAGCAGTCAACGTATCGCATCGCGTAATTGCTACCAATTAGTGTGCTGTAGGACTGCGTGAAGTCGATGCTGCCATCCGAATTCAGGTTCGCGCCACTTCCGACGCCCAACGTCGCCAGTCGCGGTTGAAATCGTCCAGCTATTGCCGGCGCAATCCGTTATGTTGATCGTCGTATTGGCGTAGACGTGCTGCGCGCTGATTTGCTCCATTACCATCTGTGCAAGCAGGGTGGCCGTCATGTCCTTGGTGCTCTTGTTGTCGGAGGCCATCGCACCGGTAAGCATAATCGTAGTCGCCCCAAGGCCGATTGCCAGCACCAGCATGGCTATCATGAGTTCAATTAAGGTCGTTCCTCGATCAGTTCTGTGTTTCAAATTTGCCTCGCGAATCGTTATCATGCTCATCCTAGGGAAAAGCCTTTCTTCACATCTTGACCCAACTGCTCCCGGCGACTTGCCATTTCTGGATTCGGCCTGCCGGACTTATCGTGACGGCTTCCAAGGTATTGGTGATGCTGTCCTTAAAAAAAAGCCAAAAAGCCGTCGTGTAAGTAGAACTGCTGCTGCAAATGGTTCCACCGGAAACCGATATACTTGTGCATGGCAGACCACGAGAATTAAAAATGATCGGCGAGGTGGACGAAGCACCGTCGTTCACCGTCAGCCCGGAACCTGCCGGCAAAAACAGCCCTTGCAAAGTGCTTGTATTGGGGGCGCTGGCCGCGGCGACAAGCGTAACTTCGCTCGACATCGAAATCATCGGATCGACGGTGGTATCCAGCGTGGTTGAGCCATTTATTTTTTTAACATCGACATAAGCCTCTAGTATGGATCCCGACGTGGTGAAATAAGTCGCATAGTAGGTATCGTCTTGGACCGCACGAATCCGGGCCTTTTGGAGCAGGCCGGCAAAGTCACTTACACCGCCTTGCAATCTGGCATTGTGAATCATGGTAAGAAACCTGGGTACGGTTATTCCCGTCACAATCAGCACGATCACAACCACAATCATTAGCTCGACAAGCGAAAAGCCCTCGCATTGATTTCGCGATGGGTTCCGAAGTCCGTCATGCTGGGAAATTTGACGATTCATGAAGTTCGACCGCGCTTCCTAGAAATGCAAAGTCAATTCGGCGGAGTGGGAAACTAATCCTGATCCACTTCGACTCCGGTACTTAGTGCAGGAGTAAGACCATTCAAATGTCTAACTCATCTGCTGGTAATACAGGAGTTTAATGTGAAATCAAATCGGCGAAAATCAATCGGCTCGTTCAATTGGATAGAAAGGTTACCGAAAATGAAGCACATGCTCTGGGTGTAAAATTACATCGCGCCAGCTTCACCGCCGCAGTGAATAGCACTAGAAAAATCACTTGCAAAGAATTAAAGATAAAGATCTGTTCGGATCTCCATATAAAACTTTTCTTAGGCTGAGCAAATCGTTGGAGTCACGAGCCTATTCACTGTCCTTAAATGGTCTCGCGAATGAATACCTGCGCTCACATGGCTGCTGTTTCATTCAGATTTTCTGCTATACTCCCCGCCGAGGTTTCTTGCTGTGAAGCGGGAGTCTTCGCAGACTTAAACCTTTTTTCTCCAGCGCCGGGTACTGTGCCAGGCTCTGCCCTTTTATCGAGGCCTCAGCATGCGTGACATTGCGATCGTGGGTGGAGGACCGGCCGGCGCCATGTGTGGGGAAAGACTGGCGCGCTCCGGCTACAGCGTAACGATTTACGATGAGCATCTGGCGTGGGAAAAACCGTGTGGCGGCGGACTCACGCACAAAGCAATCCAGGCATACCCCTTCCTGTTGAACGGCCCGCACCCCAAAAAATTGATACACAGCGTTGAACTGATTTCCAGCAAGGGGCATCACGCGTTGCTGCATCTCGATCAACCCATCGTCATTTATTCCCGAACCGTGCTGAACGGACTACTTCTTGATCGCGCGGAAGCGGCGGGCTGCCGCGTGGTTCATTCGCGCGTAACTCAGATGGATACGTCGGGAGAACGCGCCAATTTATCCACGAGTGATTCACGTGTGGAAGCGGATTTTGTGGTGGTGGCTGCGGGCGCGCGTAATTCCCTGCTGGCGGATACCAGCCCCCTCGCGCCCAGCGATCTGGAAATGACGCTTGGCTATTTTGTGCCCGCGCAGGCCGAAGGCATCAGCGTTAAATTTTTAAGCCAGTTCGAGGGTTACATTTGGTCTTTCCCACGCTGCGATCATCTTTCCGTGGGCATTTGCGGCAGCATGGCCAAGCACACCAGTCAGGAATTGCGCCGCCATCTGCACACATTTATGGATGGTGAAAATATTTCGCGCGAAGGTGCACGTTTCTACAGCCACGTTTTGCCCTCGCCGCAGAAGCAGACTCTTTCTTCACGCCGGGTTGTCGGGAAAAATTGGGCGCTGGTGGGTGATGCCGCTGCCTGGGTGGACCCGATTACGGGCGAGGGACTTTACTACGCGCTGCGTTCAGGTGAATTGCTCGCGGAATCCATCATCGCTGAAAAACCATCGGAGTATCCGGCGCGGATCCGCAAGGCATTTTCCACGGATCTGGAATTCGCCACGCGAATCGCGCGTCGATTCTATCGCGGAAATTTTCTCGGCGGAGCCGTCGCCACGCGCATGATTCAATTTATCGAGCGAAGCGCGACCTTTCGCGCGCTAATGGCGGACGTTTTCGCCGGATCGCAGGATTATTGCGGGCTGAAGCGCAGACTGTGGGCGCAATGCGGCACAACGCTCACTGAAGTTGTAGGGAGCCTCATGAAGAATCAGCCGTCCCTGACGAAGGAGACGTCGGCCGCTGGTTCGGAGAACTTGCGATGAGCGAGGGCGCCAAGATCAAGATTGATCTTGCGCTTGGCCTCGAAGGACGCTTCGAACGCGTTGTCCCGCAAGAATGGACTCTGGCACACATGGACCCGAACTGGCCCGCCGTGTTTACGACTCCGGCGATGATTGGGATGATGGAGATGGCCAGTTCCTACGCGGTTAGGCCCGCGTTGCCCGCAGGCTCAATCACAGTCGGCGTACGGGTTGAAGTGGATCATCTCAAGCCTGTGCCCGTCGGCGCAACGGTTACGGTTGTTTCCAAGCTTGCGGAAATCGACGGGCGGCGCCTGATCTTCGAAGCGGAAGCACGTAGCGGAGAGAACGTCATCGGCCGAGGACGGATTTTTCATGCGATCGTTGAACACACCCGATTTTTGAAAGGCGCAAAGAAGAAACACGCCTCGCTCTAACTGCCTGAAATAACCCCTCCGCAAGATTTTATGTATTTTCCAATTGCGTGTTTATCCCAAACTGTAAGGTAAAGGGCTTTGGAATTTTGTGGCGCAGGCTTCAGCCTGCGGAAGTTAGTCCATATAAAAACCGCAATAGCTTCCGGGTTTAAAACCACACATTAGCAAAAACGATAGGCGAAAGCCTATACTGCTAATTCCGACCCAATCTATTTTTGAGAGAGATTATTTAGTAAGCGGTGCGGCGCGCTGCTACTTTACGCGGTGGGGGTGGCGGAATTACAGTTGCCATTTTGCGAATCATGGCTAGAACGAGGCGCTTATCTCCATCCGAAAGCGTAGTGCTGTATTTCTTGATTTCGGACAGGAAGCGAATTTCGTCTTCCGAAAGCTCGCCGAGCATTTTCTGCGTGTCGCGGTCGCGCGGAGTTTCAGCGCCCGGGAAAAAATCCGCCAATGCGATTTCCATGGCCTCGGCGATTTTCGCAAGAGTCTCAAGAGACGGAACGGTATGCCCGTTTTCAACGCGCGAAAGATAGCAGCGCAACAAGCCGGTTCGCCGCTCGATATCGCCTTGAGAAAGGCCACGCTGTCCGCGGTAACTGCGGATCACTTCACCGATATTTACTTTTGGTTTTTCTTTTGGCACGGGCTCCACACCTTCTTTACCCGGCGGTATCTTACGCAGAGGGGCATCGCTGTGCAAGTAAATTCTTTGATTACAGAGAATCGTGATTAATGATTCGTAATTTCAGCCATGCGATATTACGGAATTATTACGGCGGTATGACACTTGAGCCGGGTCCGCAAACGATTCAGTCGATCCCGTTTCCAATCTTTCTCCAACGAAACGTGCCCTTAGGGATCGTGTTTCCACTTAAAGTTTGATTCATGGACAATTCTTGATAGAGTAAACAAACACTTTTGCGCGTCGCAGGCGCCGGGAGGGCCTATGGCCACGCTTGACCTCCGACCACTCAGCCTTGGCGAATTGCTGGACCGCACTTTTTATCTGTACCGGCAGCATTTTCTATTGTTCATAGGGATTTCCGCGGTTCCCTACTCGTTCTTTTTCATCGCCAATCTCGCAACGGTTCTGATTCCTGCGATCGCCCGGCAGGCGAATTCAGGTCACATGCAGTCGGGTGGAATTTTCGCAATGGCGGCTGGCAGCGGTCTGTTCGGGGTTCTTGCGATTTTGGTGGGCTGCATCGCGTTTCTATTCTCCGTGGGCGCGACGGTTCACGCGGTTGCCGAAATTTATGCGGGTCATTCAACCAGCATTCGCGAGTCCATGGCCAGCGTGCGTGGAGAATCAGGAACGATTTTCGGGGTGATGTTTCTGAGCGGACTTCTTTTGCTCGCAGGGATGATCGCCTTCGTGATTCCGATGTTTTACATCATGTGCCGCTTGAGTGTGGCAATTCCCTCCGCTGTGCTTGAAAATTTGGGGCCGGCCGATTCGATTCGCCGGAGTTTCGCGCTGACTCGCAATTTTGCGGGCCGGGCGTTTATGATTTACCTGCTTTATTTTGCGATGGTATTTGGAATTATTGCTGTGTTTCAATTTCCTTTCGCGATGCTGCTGGTGATGAACGCCAAACAGCCGCATCTTGTGATTATGTGGACGATGGTCATGCAATTTGCAAATTTCATTGGCAGTTCCCTGGTGGCTCCCATCAGCACGATTGGCTTTGCCTTGTTTTATTATGATTTGCGCGTGCGCAAAGAAGCTTTCGATCTGCAAATGATGATGCAGGCGATTGGCGCCGATCCTGCCCCTCCTCCGGTAACCGGGGGCGTGCCCTCCATGTTTGGAAGAGATGCGTCCTGAACGAATTCCAATTTTCTATTCCCTTTTTCCGCGAGGGGTTTGGATGCTCGCCGTCATTTTGTGCGTGCTGATCGCCGTTCCGGCGAGCGCGTTCCCGGCCGATGCGCCTGCCCAATCCCTTTCCCCCACAATTTATGATTCCCAAACATTTATCCAGAAACTGGGGCAACTGAAAGCAGGATTAGAAACCGCGCGCCAGTCCACGGAAACATTGCGCGCGTATCGAGAATCGCTGCCGACTACGTGGATAGTGAGCACGGGCAAGCGGCATTTTGTTGTGCCAACCGATTTGCTTGTCTCGCAACTGGCGAGGGCGGAGAGTCAGCCTGAAATTCGCACGATAACAGTGAAACGGGCACTGGATTATCTCGACGCGCTCGCGTCAGAAACGGCGTCCATTTCCACACAGGAATCGACTTCGCCGGATTCCGCCCGAGCGAAGTTAAATTCCATATTGTCGCGCCCTGAGTATGCTCACGCGATGCGGGAATCCTGGTGGGACAAGATTCGCTCACGGATTAACGAAATGTTACTCGATGCGTTGAGAAGAATTTTTAGCGCTGTGGGCAGCCAGGACTCTCTTGGATATATTCTGCTCTGGATTGGCGTGGGCGCGGCGGCGGTTTTTATTGCTTATTCGATTTTTCGCCGTTGGATGCGCGCCGCAAAAGGCGAGGAAATGGCACTGCAGGCTGCAGCCGTTCCTTTGCGTTCCTGGCAGGAGTGGGTATATGCCGCGCGTGAATCTGCCGCGCGCGCGGATTATCGCATGGCCATCCACTGCGCCTATTGGGCGGGTATTGCGCGACTTCAGGAACTCGGCGCTCTTTCTCCCGATCGCTCCAAAACGCCGCGCGAATACCTGTCCGCTCTCGCAAAATCAAAGATGATCGTTCCGGAAACTCTTGCTACCAGACAGGAGGCTTTGCACAGACTCACTTCGCGCCTCGAAAAAATGTGGTACGGCTATCAGGCTGCCACAGAGGCTGACTTTCGCGATTCCCTCACCCAATTGGAGACTCTGGGATGCCGCTTGCCCTAGATTCAGGAGACCGCAAACTTCTGCTGTTTGCTGGGAGCATTCTGCTGCTCTTGCTCGTCGCGACGCTTGCGTTGGCGCCATCTCCGGAGGAAAAGGAGGGGCAAGGAATATCGACTACTTATTCCACGACAAGCAATGGAGCACAGGCCGCCTACCTTTTGCTTCGCGAGCTTGGCTATCAATCCGAGCGTTGGGAGAGGCCTCCCGCTGAATTGCCCACGGAAGCTGCGGGTAAAATTTTAATTCTCGCGGGACCTTCTAATTTTCCAGACAAGAAAGAGCGTGACGCGGTGCTGGCCTTTGCGCGTTCGGGTGGATGGATTATTTATGCTGGAAATTATCCCTACCTTTTCCTTGAAAGCGGCGATGTTCAAGTTCCTTCCGAAGTGGGGATAACTGGACCGCCTTCCGAGAAATTTCGTGCGATTGCACCGAGCCCGTTAACACTGGGCGCGGAAACGATTTCCATCAAGGCACCCAATCGTTGGATGACGACCGATGGCGCGCAGGTTCCACTCTATGGCGACGCGCAAGAACCGGTCGTGGTGACGTGGCAACTGGAAAAAGGACGAGTCATTTGGTGGGCCGGTCCGACTCCTCTGACGAATTCGGGAATAACGCGAGAGGGAAATTTGCCGTTTTTTCTCGGTTGCATTCAAGCGGTGCGCCCCGGCGCAAGTCCGGGCGAGATTACTGTATTGTGGGATGAATATTTTCATGGCTACCGCGGGTCGCTGTGGGACTATTTCAGGAAGACGCCTGTGCCGTGGGCGATTTTTCAGTTGGCGGTTGTGGCGCTTTTTGTATTGCTGGCGTTTGGGCGAAGGAGCGGGCCGATTTATGCTCCGGCTGCGGTGTCGCGTCTTTCACCGCTGGAATTTGTGGATACGCTGGGAGATTTGTACCGGCGCGCCAATGCCGGATCGGCCGCCGTGCGCGTGGCGTACAAGCGTTTTCGCACGCAATTGCTTCGGCGGCTGGCATTGTCTTCTTCAGTATCCAACGCGGAATTGGATTCGGCTGTGCGTGAGCGAATCGGATGGAAGCAACCGGGACTGATGGATATTTTGCAGCGCGCGGATAAAGCTTCGCGCGAGAGGGTCACGTCCAATGCAGAAGCCCTCAAAATTGTGCAGGCTCTAGAGCACTATGAAGTTTTGTTCGGACTTAAGACGCGACCCAACGAGGAGAATCGTTAAGTGGAAAATCTCGCACGCCTCACGACGCATATTCGCACGGAGCTATCCAAGGTGATTGTCGGGCAGCAGGAAATTGTCGACCAACTTTTAATTGTGCTGGCCTGCGGCGGCCACGCGCTACTCGAAGGCGTGCCGGGACTGGCGAAAACGCTCACGGTGAAAACGCTGGCGAGAATTTGCGCGCTCGGATTTCAGCGCATTCAGTGCACCGCTGATCTGATGCCCGCGGACATCATTGGCACAAACGTTTTCAATCTGGCGACGAGTGCGTTTTCGCTGCATCGCGGCCCCATCTTTACGGACCTGCTACTAGTTGACGAAATCAACCGCACCACGGCGCGCACGCAGGCCGCGCTGCTCGAATCGATGGAAGAGCGGCAAGCCACGATTGATGGCGTTCGCTACGACCTCGGACCGCACTTCACGGTGTTTGCCACGCAGAATCCAGTGGAGTTCGAGGGAACCTATCCCTTGCCGGAAGCGCAGCTCGACCGTTTCCTGATGAAGATACGTATCGATTATCCAAGCGCGGATGCGGAAACCGAAATTTTGAAACGTTTTGAAAAACTCAGCGATGCGCATTTAATCGAGCAAGTGCCGCTCGAACCGATTGATCCGGCGCTCCTCGCAGCCGCCAGGGCCGAGATTGCCCATGTGCGAGTCGAACCTGCGTTGTACCAATATCTCGTTTCAGTGATTCGCCGGACACGCGATTGGCCCGCGCTGTCGCTGGGCGCAAGCCCGCGCGCGGCGATTGGACTATTTTTTGTGGCGCGCTCTCTCGCCGGCATGGATGGCCGCGACTTTCTGATTCCCGATGACATCAAGAACGCCGCGCCCGCAGTGCTCAGGCACCGCCTGATGCTGAAGCCGGAAGCCGATCTCGAGGGCGTTACCGCGGATTCCGTCATCGCTGAAATTCTGTCGGCGGTCGAGGTTCCGAAGTGAGTTCCGAGAAAACTTTTATTCCGCCCGCCGTTGTCGCGCGTGCGCATCCAAAGGGGCGGCTCGGATTTGGTTTTGGCCCCAGATTTTTTGTGGCGCTGCTCATCGGACTCGTTTGGGTGGTTCCCGCGGCGTGGTCGCCAAAATTGATTGCGGGAATGTTTTTCTGGGATGGCTTTTTTCTGCTGCTCTGGCTGCAGGATTTGCTGCGGCTTCCGAAACCTGCGCAGCTCGAATTGCAGCGCGTGTGGCATGCTCCACCATCGCTGGGAGTGCGCTCAAAGGTTTTTGTGGAACTACACAACTACGGGCGGCGCGCCATCTTCGCGCGCGTGACCGACGAAACTTCGCGTGCGCTGCGGCGCGACCCACCTATTGTTGCCCTCGCCGCAACAGCCGGAGAAACGGCCAGCGCGGACTACGAAATTCTGCCTGCGCAACGCGGCGATCTCCCGATCGGCAAACTTTTTGTGCGCTACCAGAGTTCCTTGCGCCTGGCTGAGCGCTGGGCCGTGGTCGAAACCGCGGCAAGCGTGCGCGTCCTTCCAAATCTTGAGCAAGCCAAGCAGCAGACGCTGTACCTGATTCGCACTCGCCAGGTGGCCATGGAACGAAGGCGACGGCGGCTGCGCGGGCTTGGCCGCGAATTTGAAAGCTTGCGCGAATACCGAACCGGCGATGAGTTCCGCAACATCAGTTGGACGGCCACGGCGCGCCGTTCCAAGCTGATTACGCGCGTGTTTCAAGTGGAGCGCAGCCAGACGGTGTGGATCGTGCTCGATGCCGGGCGGCTGCTTCGCGAACAGATCATTCGTGGAGAGAGTTCGCTGCGATTATCGAAACTCGATTACGCGGTAGACGCGGCCCTCTCGCTTGCACAAGTCGCGATGCACTCCGGCGATCGCGTCGGCTTGATCGCCTATGGCAGAACGATTCAGCAGAACCGGAATGCGGGCCGCGGCGCAGCGCACCTGCACTCGATCGTTGAGTCCCTTGCGCTCGTTCATCCCGAACCGTACGAGGCCGATCACGCTCGTGCGGCTCGCGCGCTGCTTACCGAACAACAGCGCCGAAGCCTGATCGTGTGGGTTACCGATCTTGCGGAGACCGCGGGCACTCCGGACGTGGTGGAGTACGCGCTCCAAATGACGCGCAGACATCTCGTCTTGTTTGCGGCAATTGGGCAGCCCGATTTGAACGAACGCGTCGCGCGCCGCCCAGAGTCTGAAGAGGAAATGTTTCGCTACATCGCCGCCATCGAAATCGTGCAGCGCCGCGAACTTTTGCTGAGGCGACTGCGCCAGCGCGGCGTCCTCGCCATGGAAATCATGCCCGGCGCGCTGGCAGCGTCGCTAGTGAATCAGTATCTCGACATTAAGGATCGCAGTTTGATTTGAGCGGCGGGGTGAAGAAGTGATTTGTGATTTGTGACTCGCAAGAGCAATTTCAAATTTGAGATTTCAAATTGAAATGCAAGGCACATTTTTGATTACGTTACGATACTTTTTGATTGGCGACTCGGAATCGATTTGCTGATCCTTGGTTCTAATCTGAAATTTCAATTTTTAGATTTCAAATTATCTTTCTTGCGATAACACACCTTTACCATTCCCCATTCTGCCAGGGATAAAAAAGGATTAACTTTCCTGCACAACAATCTTTTTCCTGCCGCTCATCAAATACAGAACCAGCGCTGTAAACAGGACTGCTGAAAGTGTGAATTTCAGCGCCGTCGCAATTTTTACGGGAGAAATAAATGCTTCAATCACGCCGGCCACTACCAGCAGCGGTATGGTTCCCAACAAAAGTTTTGCCGCCTGGCTCCCTGCCAGCCGCAGCGACTCCTTGCGCGGCAACATTCCCGGAAACAGCAGGCCACGTGCAATTTCCAACCCGGCTCCCGCGGCGATAAAGATGGCGGGCAGCTCCAGTGCTCCGTGCGCAGCAACGAAATCCCAAAGTTGCAGCGCCATGCCTGCGCGAGCGGTGGCCACGGCCAGCACGCCCATGAGCAGCCCATTCGTGATTAGCATCCAAATCGTACCCAGGCCTGCAGAAATTCCCGCGGCGAACATCATGAAGCCGACCATAATATTGTTGGTCATGATTCTAGAAGACTCCATCGGCTTTACGGCCAGTATGGAATGTGTCCACATTTCGCGCTTCTCAATCGTTTCGACCATTCCCGGTCCAAGAATTTGGTGCGCGAATCCCGGATCGCGTAGCATTACGACGGCACCCGCAATTCCTCCCGCGATAAAAATAAGCGCGGACAAGAGCACGAGCGGAAAAGTTTCTCTGAAAATTCGCGGGTACGTGTCGCGGTAGAAGTGGACAACGCCATTCCAGTTGGGGCGCTTGCCCATGTAAATTAAATTGTGCGCGCGCGCCAAGAGCTGATTGAGGTAGGACGTGAAAGCGCGACTCGTGATATCCTCGCGCACCGTTGCAAGATCGGATGCCGTTTGACGGTACAATAGGCCTAGTTCCTGCAACTCGTCGTGGTCAAGGGTCGAAACGCCGCGCCGACCTGAGCGATCGACCAATTGTTCGAGCCGGCGCCAATGCTGTTTGCGATTTGCGAGCCATCGAGTTGAAATCATCTATGTCCTCGAGCCAATCCAGCCCGGCCCCGTACGATTCCGCCGCAGGCGAAAAGCTTATCATCGAAACGCCGGAACAGACGTCAATTGAATTCCCACTTGCGGGAATCGGCAGCCGGTTCCTCGCCGTGCTGATTGACACCCTGATTCAAATCGGCACTGGGATCGTTCTTGTTTTATTGTTCGTTGGCTTGGGTTATAGCGCGCGCGGAATGTTTGGAAGCATGCCCGAATTCGCGGGGCCGTGGATCGCCGGAATTCTTATTTTCCTCGCTTTTCTCCTGATGTACGGATACTTCATTCTGTTCGAATCGCTGTGGAACGGGCAAACGCCGGGAAAGCGCCTGACGCACATTCGCGTGATCAAAGATTCCGGCCAGCCCATCACAGCAATTGATGCGGTAGCGCGCAATCTGTTGCGCCTCATCGATCAAATGCCATTTGCATACGGGTTGGGCGTGCTATGCGCGTGGATCAGCCCGCAAAGCAAGCGGCTGGGAGATTACGTGGCCGGAACGGTCGTGGTGCACGAGAAGCCTTTGGAGAACGTAACCCTGCAGTGGGAAGCGCCAGCGCAATCGTCCGCGCACCGCTATGGCGCGAACAGGCTCACGCCCGAAGAGTTTGCGCTGATCGAAACATTTCTCAGCCGCCGCGGCGCTCTTGAGGCGGGCGTTCGCTATGACACTGCTACCGGAATCGTGCGGCGCATCGAATCCAAATTAACTATTCCCCCTGAAGGCAAACCCTCTGCGGAAAAACTTCTCGAGGAACTTTCCTGGGAACGCCGCTCTACCGCTGGATATCATTGAGGCCAAATTCTTATGGCAACACCTTATTTTCCTCGAGCACAAGGGACAGAAACTTTCGCACCAAGCATGTGCACCATCCCCGAAGGATATTTCCAGATGGGCTGCGATACGGGGCGCGATGATGAAAAGCCCGTGCATCGCGTTTGGGTTGACGGATTTCAACTCGCGGCATATCAGACCACAAATGCGCAGTACGCACTTTTTTTAGAAAGCATGGGCCACGTGCCGCCTTCGCTCTGGAACGATCCCGATTTTAACCATCCTGAAAAACCGGTTGTCGCAGTGTCCTGGTTTGAAGCCGTCGCGTATTGCGATTGGCTGAGCAATCTTCATCAGCAAAAATTCCGGCTTCCAACGGAAGCGGAATGGGAATGCGCTGCACGCGGTGGCGTGAACGGCGAAATGTATCCTTGGGGCGATTGCCAGCCGGAAAATCTTCCCGACTATGCGAACCGCTGGAAGTCAGGCCCTGAGCAGGTGGGATTGTACCCGCCAAATGCTTACGGACTATTTAACATGGGCGACAACGTGCACGAATGGTGCGGGGATTGGTACGATGCTTCCTATTATTCCGTTTCGCCAGACCGCAACCCGCAAGGGCCGCCCTCAAGCGTCCGGCGCGCCTCCCGCGGAGGCTCATGGCGCCATCAGATCAAGGTGACCCGGACAGCGGCGCGATCGAGCATCCCACCCCACCTTAAATATGCCGATTACGGTTTTCGCGTCGCTGCAACTCTGTAAAAATAAACTGCTGCACTTTTTGTGGCATAGGCTTCAGTCTGTGGGGTTGGTCTTCGTAGCGCCGGCGTCCCGCCGGCAGTTTTAAATTGCGGCAGCGCAGCGCAAAACCGCCGGCGGGACGCCGGCGCTACGGGACCAAACCCCGCAGGCTGAAGCCCGCGCCACTTAAACCCTTGCAATGCAGAATTATTTCGCTGGCGCAGCCTGCTCCGGCATCGGAGATCCTTGCGCCAGCACCACTTTCCAGCTGCCGTTTTGTTTTGCGAAGACTCTCAGGAAGCGATACTCTCCGCCGAAAGGGCGGCCTTTGTCCATGCCGTCCACGGTCACGTGTTCGGTCAAAACGGCGACCGCTCCATTGGCATAAAACTGAACATGCGTCTCACGCGGGTTCAAAACTTTCAGTGTTCGGTCGGGTCTCTTCAGATTTTCGAGCTGCCCAGCCTTGTCGAGCAATTTCCCCTGCGGATTGAGAGCAAAAAAATCATCCGCCAAAATTTTATCCAGAAACGCAACGTCGCGATTTTCTTCCGCTTCGATATATCGATTTCTGAAATCCACCACTTCCTGGGCGGCCTTGTCGTTCTTGGCCGCCGGCATCTGCGCATGAGCCAATAACGGCGCTGCCAGGAACACAGCCATTGCCGCGATTTGAGCGATTTTCATTTCACACCCTCTTTCCCGCGGCATCCGCATCGGCGGACCCGCACTCGCAAAATAGATAAATTCACATTGAGGCAGTTGCCATTTAAAATGCTTGGCTGGATTTTAGCAGACGAATGATGAAAACGGTTGTCCGCAATGCGAGTAGCGGACAAGGCAGTGCATGCGATTTGAAAATATATGCACAACTTTTTTTAGAGGAAACTTCTTCGATCAAGAGTCGAAGCAGAAAAGAGAGTCTTCCAAATGCAACGCCTCTGGATGCAGATGAGTCGCATCGAGGCTGTGTGCGTAAATTGTTCTTTCGCGGCGCACGCAAAGAAAAGCCATCTTGCGCAGCAAATTAACCAGACGCTTCTCGAGAGCGCCCTGGCCATACACGGCCCATCGGACGCCCAGAGCATTTTCTTCGATTGCCGCCGCGATCAAGGAGCGAATCACGGATTGCCATTTGCCATCACTTGGATTCAATGACGATTGGCAAACACGAATGTAGTCATGGGCAGTCCCTTTTTTAGCAATCACGCCCAAATTTTGTGAGGCTTCCACCTGCAATCGAAGATATTCATCAGCGGTATATCGCCACGCCAGAAAATCGCGATCGCTGGATAACGAAACTCCTGAATTTATTTCGCGGGATAATATTGGAGCGTCTGGAGGAACTTCGTGAACGCCGGAACCTTTCTTTCGCCGCATCGCCCAAACCATGCGCTGCAGTGCGCCTACGCTTGCAAGGGCAACGCGCTGCTTCGTATTCAGGTTTGGCGTGTCCGCAGCGGCTTGGAATGGCCGAAAAGTCAGGAGGCACTCCGTCAGCGCAATACTAATTTTTCTACAACCCGCCATCCGATGCAAAGGCGCAACTTCAGCGGGCGCGGAAACCAGGTACGGCCGCCACTTCAGTTCCCTGCCGCACCGATATAACTGCTCCAGCAACAATAACGCTGCTGGTTTCACGCTGTTTTCGTGTCCCGCAACGGGTTCTTTTCTGTAATTCTCTTTTACAAAAAAATATTCCGCCTTTGCGACGGTAATTCTGCTGCCGCCCATACTCATCGGAAACGGAAATAGGCAGCAATGCCCCGCCACAGTTCCGTCCGGTGATTTCAATATCGCATGCAGGGCCGGACCTTCCGGACTTTGTTCCATCCAACGGTGAAAGTTTGCGGGAGAGACCGTCGCGGTCGTCAGCGACGTATAGCCACTCAGAATGGCTGAACCTAATTGATCATCCAGCGGTCCCCTAACAATTTGCAGCTTGAGCATGGAGGTTCACAGGTTTCGTTTCCATATTCTGAATGCCCACATTCTGCAAGAGGCCGGCGGCCTGGTAGCGCGCGAGGCTTGCCGCAAGAAATGAGCTGGCGCTCACCCATTTTTCCCGATACATGTTTTTATCGCGAATTTTGTCCCAAAAAATCTGATTCACCGTGCGCGGCACGTAGACGTCCTCCATCGGATTGTGCCAAAGCATGGCGATGCCGCCCCATCCTAATCGACGGCTTTCTTCAAACAATTCTTCAGTCAATTCGGCAAAGGGCCTGCCCGAACTTCTGCTCGCGTGGAGCAATGCGCGATCCATGATGGCCAGGGGAATTTCCAAAAAATTGCAAGCTTCTTCCTTCGCGAAATTATAGGGAGGAAATGCGAAGCATGCGCCATTCCGGAATCCGATCTGATTGGAGAATCCAAGAGTGGAGTCATAAACCAGGCGCGCGCGCTCAATTTCACTAAACAATTTGTGATGACTATCGAATCGCAGCCAGTGCTGTCGATTCCCCGATGGATACCGTCGCGTATATTTGGAAAGTTGATCGGCTTCGGACCGAAGATCGCATTTTTCCACGATGCTGGTGTAAGACGCGTGAAGGTCCACGTCGAACCCGGCAAGAACGGCTTCACGCAATCTCGGAACAAGCTGCTCGAGTTGATAATTTGCATCACGCCGATGCACAGAATTCGCAATGACAAACAACGTCGATTGAAAATCTTTTTTCCTTGCCGCATCCAACAATAATGGAATGAAATCATCCACGCGCATTCCAAACAGCGATTTGAGGAATCGCGCTGTGCTCGAAACAAGAAGGGATGCGCTACGGGACTCAAGAGGACAAATCAGCACATTCTTAAGCTGACGTTTCACTCGGTCTCGCCATTTCCACTGCTGCGTCCAATGAATGTCAATATCGTGAGAGGCGATGACGAAATGATCCGTCCCGTCCACCGGTGACGGGGCTTTCACCAGTTTGCTTTTGGTGCGGCCGTACCTCAAGTAGCCTTCCAGCCAGGCCATCGCCAATATTGCACGAGGCCGCAGCGGAGATTTTCCCTGGCGGTAGAAAATACTTTTTTCGTATGGAATGCGCCCGGCAGCGTCGCGGCCTTCCTGGCTGATCTCGTCCGCCGACGAAATCCATTCAAAAATTTCGCCAAGCCAGTCCGGCCGGCCCAGATTATCAACTCCAAAAAAAAGATCGAACCATTCGTCCGCATACAGGAACCGCATCAATTTAGGGGCAGGCTCGCTCGGCGGCCGCTCCGCGTACCTGGCAGGAATATGGATGGCGTCCTGTATCACTCCCGGGAGGAACGCGGTGGTTCCGTAGTGGATGGAAATCGCAGAGCTCGACGCATGGTCGCTCACGACCGAATGACCGTAAACGGCACAAAACACGCGGAAAGCATACGAAATGCGCGCTTTCACTCGCTTCGAGATGTTCAGACCAAATACAATTCGATACCGGCTCATTACGCTTGTCTCATCTTCTTGTAGCGTTCGTTATATTGCGACTGCTTGGTAAAAGCGATCTTGACGGGAATTTTATAGGGCTGCATACGTTCGCGGCAGAAACGCTTCAGCCTGCCCACAAAATCGAGAGACCCCTCGCCTTCTTTCAGCCGCACTCTCGCGCAAACAATATTCCCGACAAGAGGGTTTTTTTCTCCGTAAACCGCGACCTCCGCAATATTTTCAAATTCCTGAATAATGTTTTCAACTTCCGACGGATATACTTTTTCTCCGCCAACGTTGATGAGTTCAGATTTGCGGCCAAGTATTTTCATATACTCGCCGTCGATTTCCACCGAATCGCCGGTCATGAACCAGCCGTCGTCCGTAAACGGGCTGGGCGCATTCAGATACCCGAGCATCGCGGATTTCGCTTTTATCTGGAGAGTGCCATCGACCACGCGAGTCTCGAATCCTTCGCCGCCAATTTTCACCCACAGAGAATCTGAACTTCTGGACTTCGCTCTCAGGATTCCAACTTCCGATAGCCCGTAGGTTTGGGCAAGCTGGATATTTGGAAAAAGCTCATGGAACCGTTTGAGAGTCGTCTCCGGCATCACCTCGGTGCCGTAAGTCACCAGCTTCAGCGAGCGAAGGTCATGCCTTCGATATGCTTCGCTCAACAAAATCAAGTTGATAAAAGTTGGTGAAGTGGGAAGAAGTTCGGCGCCGAATTTCTCCACCGCGTCCAGCACATGATCCGGCGACCGCTCTTCGCAGATGATCAGCGTCCCGCCATTCGAGAGCGTGTAAAGCAGCGTGTTCACTCCTCCGATGTGATCAAAAAGGAGAAACGCGATGGTGCGATACACATGCCGAGGCGTTTTGAATTTATCGAGCATGGGAACGAAATCATGCACGGCCGCTTTGCTTTTTCCCGTTGATCCGGAGGAAAAAAGGACTAGCCCTGGGTGTCCCATGGAACGCAGCGATTCGTAAATTGGATTCTTCGCGCGCGGGCCCAAAACGCTGATCGAAATTTCGTCTTCCTGATCCAAGGTCAGAAGGATTTCGCCCTGCGCGACGCTGATGAACTCGTCTTTCTTGTCGCGAACGGATTTTGTGAGTGGCACGATAATGCAGGATGCGTCGATCAGGGCAAGTAGCATCGCCACTGCGTTGGGTGAAAATTCCCCCTCAAAAATCACGACGGATCCAGGGGCGACCCGGTTTTTCTCCAGCTCGATTTTCCATTCATTTACGCGATCCAGAATCCAGCTGTACCGATACGAATGCCCGCGCCAGAGGATCGCCGTCTCGCTCTGGTTCTTTTGAAAAACATCGAGCAGAAATTGCGCTGAACTCATGAAACACCGCCTAGAAAAATTGTCTGACCCGTAATAAATCCACTCTCTGGGCGGATAAAGAAATCAATTACGTTTGAAACGTCGGAAAATTCTCCAAACCGGGGGAATGCCTGCCGGCAAATCAAACTTTCCAGTTTATTCTGCGGCACAGCTGCAATCAGATCGGTTTTGACCGGGGTGGGTCCGATGGCGTTAACCGTAATTCCAAACGGGGCGAACTCGCGGCCGAGAATTTGCGTAAGAGAAATCACCGCTGCCTTTGATGCCGCGTAAATTGCCTCTCCTTCCAATCGCAAAGGCGTGGCAACGGTTGCGAAATTCACGATTCTGCCGAATTTATTGCGCATCATCAGCTTGGCGGCTTCCCGGCTCAGCAGAAATGTCGCGACTACATTGGTGTTCATGATTCGCGTGGCCGTCGTGGTCGGCGTCATCAGCGCATGGTTCATGGAACCTATGCCGGCGTTGTTGATCAGAATATCCAAACCCTGATATTCGCTGCGGATTTCCGCGAACATTTTCTCGACTGCTTTTTCGTCGCAGATGTCGAGTTCAAAATGACGATAGTGCAGGTCGACGAAATCGCTCGGCGACCGGCTGCATCCGATCACCTGGCAGTCTTGTTCACAATAATATTGCGCTAGGTACCTGCCGATTCCCTTGCGGGTACCTGTAACGAGGATTCGTCGTCCTGAGAAGATATCGTTTCTCCCTTTTCCCTCAACAGCTCCTCGATGTAGTCAGCCATCGTAGCGAGCGTTCTGAATGGGCTGCGCTCCTGTGACATGGCCCGCTCGTCGGCCAGGCTTATTGGAAAGTTAAATTCGTCTTCCAGTTTTTGTTCGGTAAGCATCAGGAAGTTCACGAGCGCGAGAGAATCCAGCTTCCCCCCGTGACCGAACACGACGGTTTCCGGAGTTTTCGTGAGCCTTTGTTTCGAGGGCAATTCTTCATTCAGCTGATCGACTGCAGAGAAAAGAACTTTGTAAGTTCGTTCCATAGTCGGCATAGGCTTCTTTCCGTTCGGGAATCTCTCCAGAAATCACGGCACACACATTTCTTTCCGTGCCCTGAGAACCTGCGCTCGGAACATAGCAGCCAGCATGAAACAGATATATACGGTGAATACTCTATGGAGGAATGCAAAAAATGGTAGGCATGCGTGCACCGTGCCGCGCAGCATCCAAACTATGGAAGAAGGTTCTCGACCAAGACTCTAAAAGTAAGGATTTAAAAAAGATGGTGCCGGAGGAGGGAGTCGAACCCACACGGCCTTGCGACCAACGGATTTTGAGTCCGCCGCGTCTGCCATTCCGCCACTCCGGCGCGTCCTAGATTCTACACGACACGCGCCCGTTGCCAAAGCCTTGCTCGACGCCCTTTCCGTGTTTACACTTCGCTGCATGGGAAAGGACTGTTTATCAGCATCGCAAGCCATTGAGAAAACCTATGTCCATCCCACCTGAAGAATCATTGGCCGAGAATCCGAATCTTTCGGTCAACTCACTTTCGGGCACAAAAGCTGCCGCCCTCCCTGCAAATTGGCGCTTCGGCTTTTGGAGCCTGATCTTCACGCAGTTTCAAGGCGCGTTTAACGATAATGCCCTGAAGTTTCTGGTCATTTATTTAATCGTCGAGCGCAACTTCCCTTCCGCCATACGTGACCGATTCATCCTCCTCGTGGGCGCGCTGTTCGCTATACCCTTTATTTTATTCTCGCTCGTGGGCGGCTATTTTGCGGATCGCTACAGCAAACGGAATGTCACCATCGGAACGAAGATTTTTGAAATTGGCGTTGGAGTTTTTGCAATCGCGGCACTCGCGCTGGGAAATTTGCCGATGGAAGCGGCCGCAGTTTTTTTGATCAGCACGCAAGGCGCGTTATTCGGCCCATCTAAATATGGGCTGCTTCCCGAACTCGTCCCGGAAAATAAACTTTCCTGGGCCAATGGAGTCATCGAACTCGGTACGTTTATTGCCTCCATTACGGCGGTGATGGGCGCGGGATATTTGGCTGACGCGTTTCGGGGGCGGCAATTTTGGTCCGGCATAATTCTGCTTGGATTCACGATGACGGGATTATTCTCCAGCTACGGAATTTCGCGAGTGATTGCCGCGAATCCCGCGCGACGATTTCGCGCGAACCCGCTGGGCGATCTTGGCGGCCAACTTAAGATCATCAGGCAGGACGGAATCCTGAGTTGGGCTATTGTTGGCAACACCTACCTGTGGTTTCTGGCGGCGTTTCTCCAGTTCGTGATCGTGGTTTATGGCCACGACGTATTGCGCGTTAACGAATCGGAAATCAGTTATTTACAAGCCGCAGTGGGTATCGGCATCGGAGTCGGGAGCCTTATCGCCGGCTATTTATCGCGCGGAAAAATCGAAACCCGTCTGGTTCCCCTCGGAGCACTAGGTATGACCATATTTGGTTTTCTTGTTTCACGTAGCGGGCTTGGCATCTGGCCGGTGCGCGCCGACCTTTGCATGCTGGGTTTTTTCGGCGGCTTTTATGCGGTTCCTCTGAATGCTCTGATCCAACACAGGCCAGCGCTGGAAAAAAGAGGGGGCGTGATTGCCGCCGCAAATCTTTTTTCGTTTGTAGGTGTGTTTCTCGCCGCCTGGGTCTATTTTCACCTTTCTTCCCGCTTTCATTTCAATCCGCGCGAACTTTTTCTGGCCGGAGCAGTGATGAGTTTTGTCGCAACATTCCATGCGATTTTCCTGCACCCCCGAAAATCGTGATTTGTTTCCAGTGGCGCGGGCTTCAGCCTGCGGATTATTGGCCTTGCAAGAACAAAACCCCGCATGCTGAACAGGCTGCGGAAAAAAGGCCTTGTTCTGTCATTCTGAGCGAAGCGAAGAATCTCTCTTCGACTTAAGTTTAGGAAAAGAAACAAGGAGAGATTCTTCGCCTCGCTCAGAATGACAGAGTATTGGGTTTTTCGGCAGCCTGTGAAGCCCGCGCCGCTAATTCCCCACCAGGAATGGATTCGTTGCGCGCTCTTTGCCGATAGTAGTCAATTCTCCATGTCCGGGGTAAACAACAGTCTCATCGGGCAACTCGAGCAGCTTTCCTTTTAGAGAGCGGATGATCCCCGCAAAATCTCCTCCCCACAGATCGGTTCGGCCAATGCTTCCAGCAAAGAGTGTGTCCCCCGCGAACAATTTTCCTGCACCGCGTTTTGCTGAACCGGTAGCTGCGCTTGCTTCAGGCTTGTCGGACGGCATGTAGAGGCAAATGCTGCCAGGCGTGTGGCCTGGGGTATGAATGATTTGCGCTTCGTAGGCGCCCCAACGAATCACGTCGCCTTCGCGTACCAGTTGTCCGATGGGCGATGTCTGCGGCGTTTTCCAGCCGAGCCATTTGGCTTGCATGTCGAGCATGCGATATAGGTCCAGATCGTCGCCATGGACGTACACCGGCGCCCCAGTGGCCTCATGAACGCGGCGCAGCCCGATCACGTGATCGATGTGGGTGTGCGTTACGGCGATGGCCGCAACTTTCAGATGGTGCCGCTCGATCACTTCTAAAATTTTTGCCGCATCGTCGCCGGGATCGATGACAATCGCTTCACGCGTTTTCGGATCGCCAATAATATGGCAATTGCACTGCAGCATCCCTACGGGAAGAATTTCGTGGATCAGTTTTTCCGTTTCTTGCATAGGTTTCAAATATAGCATCGGAATCGCGCCTGAGTAGCGCCGGCGTCTCGCCGGCGGGTTTTCGCATCTTCCGCACAATGTAAACCTGCCGACGAGACGCCGGCGCTACAAAAAATGCGATCTGCTATGATGAGGAATGCACCGCCTGATTGAGGTTGGAGCTAACTGAAAATGCCATTGGAAACACCACTGCTTGAATTGCATAAATCCGCCGGCGGTGCCGTGGGCGAATATTTTGGCACGCTGCTGCCTTCGCGGTTTGCCGATTTCGCTTCGGAATATAAAGCTCTGCGCGAAACCGTGGGACTCATCGACACGAACTACCGAGCGTTCTTTTCATTCACAGGGCCCGACCGGCAACGCTATGTGAACGCGATTCTGACCTCGAACGTGCGCGACCTTCAGCCGGGGCAAGGAACCGTTGGCCTGCTTCTGAACCCGCAGGGCCATATCCTCGCCGAGGTAGAAACTTTTTTGCTTGAGGGCAGCCTGCTTGCATCCTGCCACGCCATGATCCGCGAGCGGACTTTTGCCACGTTTGATAAATTCATCATCATGGATGATGTAACGCTCGAGGACGTTACGGCCGCGACGGCAACGCTGGATATTGCCGGGCCACGCGTCGCGCAGCTGCTAGCAGGGATAGGCGTAAGCAATTTTGCGGACATGCCATTGCTTGCGCATGTGGAATTTTCGTTGGGCGTAATTCCCTTCCGCCTTGTGCGCCGCGAACTTGGCGGCGAAACAGCAGCCACGATGGTCGTAGCTCGCGAACACCTTGCGGGATTATGGCAGGAACTCGAGAAGCATGTTTGCGCGGAAGGCGGCGCCCCGGTCGGCATGGAAGCGCTCAATTCCCTTCGGCTCGAATCGGGCATCGCATGGTTCGGCCATGATTATGACGACAGGCAAATCCCGCACGAGGCGGGGCTCGAGCACTCGCACATCAGCTATGAAAAAGGGTGTTACACAGGACAAGAAATAGTCGAGCGCGTGCGCTCGCGCGGGCATGCGAACAAACGTCTGACAGAATTGAAGTTTCCCGTCGACGAAGCGGCCGCCGCCGATACGAAATTGATTTTCGCTGGAAACGAAATCGGCACCGTTACAAGTTCCGCGTTTTCTCCAATACTCGGCCAGCCGATCGGGCTGGGTTACGTCCGGCGCGAGCACTCTGCCATCGGAACACAGCTGAATGCTTCTGGAATTCCAGCGGAAGTCATAGCTCCGCCACGGCCATTGAAAAAAATGTCCGCCTGATCGGCCACGCAGCGATGTTTGGGGCGATACGCAGATACTTCAACCGGCGATTTGAGTATTTCTATCGGTTTCGTTAATCTTCTATTTTTCCATATGGACCGCCACTCAACTCTGGAGAGGCTCTTCATGAAGTTTTTGCACATCTCGTTCTGCCTTGGTGCACTTCTTTTAATCGCACGCCCTCCCCACGCAAATGCCCAGGATGGACCGCAGGCTGACGGAAACGAAGTGGAATTCTGGACGTCGGGAGGCCACGGCACGAACGGAATCACGCAACACACCACTGTCTGGACAGCAGGCTTTCGCTACGGTTGGGTGCTAACTGACCCGATAGGCCCAAAATTCATGCGCGGGCGTTTCGAATACGCCATCGATGCAATCCCAGCCTTTGTTCTCTTCCAGCCTACAGGCACGGCCTATGGCGTCGCCATGGATCCATTCGCGTTAATTTGGAATTTCGATAGGCACGGAAAATTACTGCCTTATTTTGATTTGGACGGCGGCGTGCTCCTTACGAATACGAAAGTCCCATTCGGAACTTCGCGCATTAATTTCACTCCGTCAGGGGCGCTCGGGGTGCATTACCTTGCGAAGAAATTAACGTGGACGGCGGAACTGCGTTTCCAACACATTTCCAACGCGGGCCTGAACGCAATCAATCCCGGCATAAACACCCTTCAACTACGCGTAGGCGTCGGCTGGTTCACGCACCCGCACCATTAATAAAAACCTATCCGCGAAACTTCGCTTTTCTCTGTGCTCTCTGTGTTAAATCTGTTCGAAATTCAACAAAGAAGGCACGAAGCCACCGGAGAAAATATTCTGAAGAATAGAAGTTTAGGCGATGTTGAGCGCGCGCTTGAAGCTGCCGCGTTCGTTGGTAATCTTTTCCTGGAGCTGCAAAATCGCGTAGAGCAATGCTTCAGGCCGCGGCGGGCATCCCGGAACGTAAATGTCGACAGGAATCACCTGGTTAACGCCCTGCACGATGGCGTAATTATTGAAAACGCCGCCGGAAGTCGCACACGCGCCCATCGAAATCACCCACTTGGGCTCAGGCATTTGCGCGTGAAGCTGCTTGATCACTGGAGCCATCTTCTGCGAAACGCGCCCTGCGATGATCATCAGATCCGCCTGGCGTGGTGATGGACGGAAAACTTCGGAGCCGAACCGCGCCACGTCGAAGCGCGACGCCGCCATGGACATCATTTCAATCGCACAGCAGGCCAAGCCAAATCCCAGCGGCCAAATAGAACTCTTGCGCGCCCAGTTCACAGCCTTATCCAGCTGCGTGAAGATAATTCCTTCGTCCTGCAGAAGATTGCCGAAATCGTCCGGCTTTGTCAGCGTCACATTTTTACCAACGGATGTGCTCATGGGCCCCGTCCTTCTCTTTTATTTCTCTTTCATTTTCTCACACTATAGACTTCCGTGCCACTCGTGACCGCGATTGTTGACACACAGACACCCTCGCCGTACTCTAGTTAAATCAATGCAAGCGATAAACTTTTTGCCGTAACAGCTGTCAAAACGGACTCTATGGACCTGTTCGAAGAAGTCATCAAGCTGCGACGTTCCGGAAACCGTGGAGCGCTGGCTACGATTGTCCATACCAACGGCTCGATTCCCAGCTTTGAAAGCTCGCGAATGCTCGTACGCGAAGATGGGTCGATCGCGGGCACGATCGGCGGCGGATGCGTGGAAGCCGAAGTCTGGGCGGCCGCCAAGGAAGTGATGCAAGCGGAAGCGCCGCGCAAGATGACCTTCAGCCTGAACAACGAAGCGAATTACGACAATGGCCTGATTTGCGGCGGCACACTGGAGATTTTCGTGGAGCCCATACTTCCCCAACCGATTCTTTACATTTTTGGCGGAGGGCACGTTTCCATCGCCCTCGCCAACGCGGCGAGCACGGCGGGCTTCGGCATCGGAATCATCGATGACCGCGAATCGTTTGCCAACGCGGCACGATTCCCCATGGCCCAGGAAATTTACACGAGCTTTGAAGAATCGTTTGAGAAGCTCAAACCCACGGCCTCTACCTACATGGTGATCGTCACGCGCGGCCATAAAGACGATATGCACGTGCTGCGATGGGCGGTAAGCACATCGCCGCGATATATCGGAATGATTGGCAGCAAGCGCAAAGTGATTTCGGTTTATAAAGCGCTCGAAAAAGAAGGCATTCCGATGGAAACTTTTGCCAAAGTCCATGCGCCCGTGGGCCTTGCCATTGGAGCATTGACGCCGGAAGAGATTGCCATCAGCATCACAGCGGAATTAATTGCAATTCGCAGGGGCGCGCACGATATTCCGAACAAGTCCGTAAATGTTGAAAACCTGGCGCAGGCTCCCGTTCACAGCGAATAATCATAGATTTTTTGTAAAAAGGACCCCGTTTGCTTGCCGCCGTTATTCTTTCCGCTGGTGCTTCCAGCCGGATGGGAAGACCGAAAGCACTTCTCCCGTACCGCGAAGGGACTTTTCTCGAACACTTGATTCAGGTGACTCGCGATCCGCGAATTGGCGTCACGCGCGTGGTGCTGGGTGCGGGCGCGGAAACCATTCAGGCGGTGGCGAAGCTCGACCCGCCGGTCGTCGTTCTAAATCCAAATTGGGAGTTGGGCCAACTTTCGTCCATTTGGACCGGCATTCGCAGCCTGGAAGGCATCGATACAGATGGAATCGTTCTTTGCCCTGTCGACCATCCACTCGTCAGCGCACGGCTCGTCAGCGAACTGGTCGACCGGTTTTACGATGACAAGAAAGCGATCGTTCTTCCCACATACAAGGGCAAGCGGGGACATCCCGCAATTTTTTCGAGCCAATTATTCAGCGAACTGCTTGCCGCACCAGCGGAATTGGGCGCGCGTTCGGTGGTCTGGGCGCATTCCGCCGACGTCCTCGAAGTTCCCACCGATGAAGAAGGCGTGATTCTAAATTTAAACGATCCGGATATGCTTAAACGCGTTAGCGGTTCACCGGCTTAGTCGACTGCGGAAAAATTCAATCTTCTTTTATCGCAGGGAGATAGACTTGCCGCAAAAAGTGAGGATTAGAATTAACCTCACACTCCCTGCTTTCTCTGTGTTCTTAGTGTCCTCTGTGTTAATTCTTTTTTAAGGTTTAGCCGAGCTTCCTGAGCAAAGCCTGCACCGCGTCTCGCGCCAACTGCGCCCCATGCAGCGTCGTAGGTGGAAGACCGCCGAGCGCTTCTGAAATTTGTTCCGCGGTAATGGCGTTCGCCTCAGCCGGCGTTTTTCCCCGCAGCAATTCCGTCAAGAGCGAAGAGCAGGCCAGTGCCGTCACGCAACCGCGCGTGCGAAATCGCGCCTCCACGATGCGTCCCGCCTCCATGCGAGCGGAAAGCTCGAGGATATCTCCGCACACTGGGTTTTCGACCGAAATGCTTGCAGAGGGGGCTTCGAGCGTACCCGGATTTCTCGGATTTTGAAAATGGTCGAGGACTGCTTCGCTGTACATGAGAAAAAGTATCGCGCGAGACGCCGCAAACTTCAATGCGGGAGTGGATCGACGATTGTAAACAGCTTTTCTCTATCCCTGTGCATCCTAGTTCCGGAAACACACTAACGTATCGATTAACTCGGATGTAAAAGCGTTTGCCCGAGTGATCGTTTACGGGCATGATCGAGTGACGCCATCCAGCTCTCGCGGCCTCCGGACAAGGATTGATATGCGAGACAGCGCGGGAACATGAGCCGGCATTTTGGCATCTATGAAGGCAGGAGGTTTTACGTTCAAGACTCCCATGAACCGATTTCGTTTTTCCATTCCCTTTTTGTTAATACCCTTTTTTGCCGCCGGCGGAATTCTCGCCTGGAGCGCGCCGCCCGCCGATAAGGGCGATGGGATCCTTCTCTCGACGATGCAGTCGGAGCTGGATCGCGCGAAAACTTCTCTCGCGAAATCCGATCCTGCCCCATATTTCATCAGCTACGAAGTTTACGATCAGCGGTCAATGATGATCGCGGGAACCTACGGCACGATCGTGAACTCCAATCTGGGGAATCACCGGTGGGCGGACGTGACCATGCGCGTGGGCACCCCCGCCATGGACAACACGCACAATGAAAATCGCGATTCCGGGATCAGCTCCGGGCCGCTCCCATTGGCGGAAGATCGTGACGCGATTGCTCGCACCCTGTGGGAGCTTACGGACCGGGAATATCGCCGCGCGTCCCCTGCCTACGCGAAGGTGATGACCAACAATTCGGTGGAGGCTGCTGAAGAAGATAAGTCTCCCGATTTTTCCAAGGAAACTTCACAGGCGCATGTGGAACCATCGCCCGCCGCCATAGCGTTTAATCAGAAAGAGTGGGAAGAAAAAATTCGCAAATACTCGGCGTTGTTCCGTAAGTATCCCGAAGTCTACAGTTCCACGGTGACGCTGCAAGTCGAGCAATCCACTTCCTATTTCGTTTCGAGCGAGGGCAGCAAGGTAGAAACTCCGGGCATCATGGCGAGGCTGGTCGTAGAAGCCAGCACGCGCGCGGATGACGGAATGGAACTCGTGCGCGTGGAAACATTTGAATCGACCAAGGCAGACGGGCTGCCAACCGAAAAAGATTTAATCGCCAAAGAAGAAAAAATGGCTTCGGACTTGAAGGCGTTACGCGTTGCACCTCTGGCGGAACCCTTCGATGGCCCTGCTCTTTTGTCCGGACGAGCCGCCGCCGTGTTTTTCCACGAAGTGCTTGGGCATCGCCTCGAAGGCCACCGGCAACGCGGTGATACCGAAGGCCAGACATTCACGAAAAAAGTGAATCAGCCTGTACTGCCAACATTTCTGAGCGTGTATGACGACCCGACCGTGGGAACCATTAATGGCATTCCTCTGTCGGGCACGTATTCACACGATGATGAAGGAGTTCCATCGCAGCGTGTGCCGTTGATCGAGGACGGGATCCTCAAAAACTTCTTGATGTCACGCATGCCCATCACGAATTTTTTACAATCGAATGGTCATGGGCGTCATCAGGCCGGGTTCATGCCTACCGGACGACAGGGTAACTTGATCGTGCAATCGACCAAGACCGTCAAAGATTCCGACATGCGAGCGCAGTTGATTGCAGAAGTTAAAAAAGAAGGCAAGCCTTACGGGCTCTACTTCGAGGACGTACAGGGCGGATTTACGCTGACAACACGAGAACTTCCGCAGGCTTTTCAAGTGCTTCCCGTAATCGTCTGGCGCGTTTATCCCGACGGGCGGCCTGACCAACTCGTTCGCGGAGTCGATATTGTGGGCACTCCGCTCGCGTCCTTGAATCGAATTTTATTGACGGGCGATAAGACTGAAGTTTTCAACGGCATCTGCGGAGCGGAATCGGGCAGCGTCCCGGTTTCAGCCTCGGCCCCCGCGATGCTCTTCAGCGAAATGGAAGTGCAGAAGCGTAGCGCCGCGCGCGAGCGGCCTCCCATTCTGCCCGCGCCGGGATTTGAAGAAATGGCGCCCAATGCGACTTCCACTTCACCCGCGGGAGGTGCGCGATGAATAATTACCGACGCACTTTTTCGTGGCGTGTAGCGTCTGTTGCTCTCGCTTTCCTTGCGGTATTGCCGCTCGGAGTTTCGGCGCAACAGAAACCTCTTCCGCCGGAAGCGATCTCCGACCCAATTCTCCGAGCGCTGCAAGCCGAACTCACGCGTTCAAAATCGCAGCTGAAAATGGACAATGTCGGTTCGCCCTTCTACATCGAATATCGCGTCTTTGACGTGGAACAATTCGATGCCAGCGCGGCTTTCGGCGCGTTGCGTGACCAGAACCGCACGCGGCTTCGTTTGCTTCGCGCCGTGGTGCGGCTCGGCGATTACAAGCTGGATAGTTTTTTCAATAATGGCCAGGGCGTGAGCGATATTTTGCCACTGGATAACGACGAGCTAGCGATCCGCCATCAGGTGTGGCTGGCGACTGATCAAGCTTATAAGCGCGCGGGAGAGGCCTTCTCGAATAAGAAAGCGCAGCTCAAGCAGCTGAACATCGAGCAGCCGGTGGACGATTTTGCGAAGGCCGAGTCTGCCGTTTCAATCGGGCCGACGGCCAAGTTGGATGTCGACCCGGCAAAGTGGACCAAGATGCTGGAGTCCGCGACTTCGGTGTACAAGAATGATCCCGCAATTCAATCCATGTTTGCCAGCCTGAACTTTACGGTGCTTACTCAATACTTCATCAACACGGAGGGCACGGTTACGCGCCACGGATCGAGTCATTATCAAGTTCTGTTAAGCGCCGGCGAGCAAGCGCCTGACGGCATGAGGCTCGATCGAGCCCCGCAATTCACCGCCAGTCGCATCGAGGAACTGCCAACGCCGGAAGAATTTCAAAAGGACGCCGTCAACCTGCTCGTGGACATGAAAAAATTGCGCGAGGCTCCGATTGTGGACGAGGAATATCGCGGCCCCGTCCTGTTCTCAAACGACGCGGCAACCGATATGTTTTTTGAGCTGATCGTGCCAAATATTCTGGGGCGCAAGCCCGCGCCGGGGCGTCCCGCCCGAACCGTCGGCGCTTTTGCCAGCAGTTGGCACGCGCGCGTCCTGCCCAATTTTATTTCGGTAGTGGATGATCCCACGATTGAAACATTTGCAGGACACGGGCTGGGAGGCAGTTACAAGGTGGACGATGAAGGTGTTGCCGCCGCGCCCGTGACGGTTGTGGACAACGGAACGCTCTCGAACTACTTAATTGGGCGAATGCCTATCAGAGACTTCCCTGCCTCTAACGGCCACGGCCGCGCCTCGGGGAATGGGAACACGGCTCCGGCACCCGGCAATTTGTTTTTCCGGCCATCCAAGACGAGCACGCGCGAAGAGCTAAGGAAACAGCTCATCGATGAATGCCGCACACGAGGCTTCCCCTACGGATATTTCGTGGATACGCTCGGCCCAAGACTCGCTCCACGCATGCTGTACCGCGTGTGGGTGAACGACGGGCGCGAAGAACTTGTCCGCGGCGCGGTGTTCAATGAACTTGATATTCGCGCTTTGCGCAGCGATCTGGTGGCTGCGGGGAACGATCCGCTGGTCAGCAATCGAACTGGCGTCCCGTTTACGACGATTGTGAGCCCTTCGGTCTTGTTCGATGAACTCGAAGTCAAGCGCGCCGATAATTCGAAAGAAAAGCTGCCGGACTATCCCGCGCCGTCACTGACATCTGGAAAAAATTGATTCCGTGATTTCATGTATTGTTGTAGCCCGCCTCTAAAGAGGCGGGCTACAATTCCCCTAAACCCAACATTCTGAATCCCACAATTAATTTCTTCGAAATTCGTTACTCGAATGCCCACTATTCATGAAATGCAATTGCAGGATTTCGGAGACCTGATAAGATAGGTGCGGACATCGGCACATGCACTCCTTCAGCAGCGGCCTCGTCTGGTGCTGCTAGTGCCTGGGGCGAGCGAGCCAAATTTATACATAGTAATCGCAGTTAATTGGCGCCGCTCGTTTGCGCAGACCGCTTACAAGCCAAGTCGTCTTGTCGGCCGAATCCCAAGTACGCGCAAAGGCGTCTAAGTAAGTGTAAGATATCGGCATAATATAAAATTTAGAGCTGCAAATTGAGCCCGGGGGCTAGGAATTATGGAGAAAGACAGCGACATCAACGTATTGGGCATGGATCCCCAGGAATTGCAGGAATGGGTAGAGTCCTTTGACCAGGTAGTTCGAGAAGAAGGCCAGGAAACCGCGGTTACTTTGCTCGACCGCCTCCGCGGACGAGCGCAATCCCTGGGCATTTCCCTTCCTTTTACCGCAAACACTCCCTACATCAACACCATTTCACCCGACAATCAGGCTATTTTCCCAGGCGATCAGGAAATCGAGCGCCGCATCAAAAGCCTGGTCCGCTGGAACGCGCTGGCCATGGTTGTCCGCGCGAACCGCGTCGACCACAGTATTGGTGGTCACATTTCAACCTTCGCCTCCGCAGCCACTTTGTATGAAGTAGGCTTCAACCATTTTTTCCGCGGCCGCACCGATGAGTTTGAAGGCGATACAGTTTATCTCCAAGGCCACGCTTCTCCCGGAATTTACTCCCGCGCATTTCTCGAAGGCCGCCTCTCCCAAAAGCAACTGGAAAATTTCCGGCGCGAACTACGCGAAGGCGGCGGTTTGTCTTCCTATCCGCACCCTTGGCTGATGCCCGATTTCTGGGAATTCCCGACGGTATCTATGGGCCTTAGCCCGCTGATGGCCATTTATCAGGCGCGGTTTAACCGCTATCTGGAAGACCGCAGCCTGAAACCGCGCACCGACGCTAAAGTTTGGGCCTTCCTTGGAGATGGCGAAACGGATGAGCCCGAAACTTTGGGCGCGATCACGCTCGCGTCGCGCGAAAATCTGGACAACGTCATTTTCGTCATTAACTGTAACCTGCAGCGCCTGGACGGGCCTGTACGCGGCAATGGAAAGATCGTGCAGGAATTGGAGGCGGCTTTCCGCGGCGCCGGATGGAATTGCCTCAAGGTTCTGTGGGGCAGCGATTGGGATCCGCTTTTCGAAC
Source organism: uncultured Acidobacteriota bacterium (assembly GCA_963786215.1). Lineage (GTDB taxonomy): Bacteria > Acidobacteriota > Terriglobia > Acidiferrales > UBA7541 > Palsa-360. The sequence goes on along the minus strand of CAWAYK010000012.1, from coordinate 338,634 downwards.
GCGATCACGAAGGACTGCTGGCCAAGCGCCTCGGCGAAATGGTCGACGGCGAAATGCAGAAGCTCACTGTTGAGTCAGGCGCGTATGTTCGCCAGCAAGTGTTCGGTGGCGATCCTTCCCTGCTGAAGATGGTCGAGGACATGCCAGACGAGGCGCTGCGCACGCTGCGCCAGGGCGGCCACGATCCGCGCAAGGTGTATGCAGCTTACAAGGAGGCACACGACCATCGGGGCTCCCCCACCGTGATTCTCGCCCGCACCATCAAGGGCTACGGCCTTGGCGAAAGCGGCGAAGGTCGCAACATCACTCACCAACAGAAAAAACTGAACGAAGAAGAGTTGCGGGAATTCCGCTCGCGCTTTGGCATCCCTGTAAGCGATGAGCAACTGGCGGAGACGCCGTTCTATCGCCCTGCGGAAGACAGCCGCGAGATTCAGTATATGCGCGCGCGCAGGCAGGCGCTGGGCGGATACGTTCCCACGCGCAAAGTCCGTTCGAAACCGCTGGTTGCCGAGCATGATGCCCTATTCAAGGAATTCCATTCCGGCAGCGATGGCCGCGAAGTTTCCACCACCATGGCGTTTGTCGGAATGCTCCGGCAGATGCTGCGCGATGCAGAAATCGGCAAGCTAGTAGTTCCTATCGTCCCGGATGAGGCGCGTACATTCGGTATGGAATCGCTGTTCCGGCAAGTGGGCATCTACAGCAGCCGCGGACAGCTCTACGAGCCCGTCGACGTGCACACGCTGCTTTATTACAAGGAAGCGAAGGACGGGCAGATTCTTGAGGAAGGCATCACCGAGGCGGGCTCGATGGGATCGTTCATCGCCGCCGGTTCGGCCTATGCCACGCACGGAATCAACACGATTCCCTTCTTCATTTACTACTCGATGTTCGGCCTGCAGCGCATCAGCGACTTTATCTGGGCTGCGGCGGACATGCGTTGCCGTGGATTCATGCTGGGCGGCACTGCGGGGCGCACCACGCTCGCGGGCGAAGGATTACAGCACCAGGATGGCAACAGCCACATACTCGCGCTGCCAATCCCCACAATGCGCGCTTACGACCCAGCCTTTGCCTACGAAATTGCCGTGATCATTCAGGACGGTATTCGCCGCATGTACAAAGACGGCGAAAACATTTTTTACTACATCACCGTGATGAACGAAGCGTATCCGATGCCTCCCATGCCTGCGGGCGTGGAGGACGGAATCCTGAAGGGGATGTACAAATACCGCGCTTCGGAAAAGAAAACCAAATTGCGCGCGCAACTTTTTGGCAGCGGTGCCATATTACGAGAAGCGCTCAAGGCCCAGGAAATTTTGGCCGAAAAGTATGGCGTGTCGGCTGACGTCTGGAGCGTCACGAGCTACAAGGCGCTGTACATGGACGGCATCGACACCGATCGCCGGAACCTGCTGCATTCCGACGAAAAGCCGCAAGTGCCCTACGTCACGCAGTGCCTGGCGAATACGGACGGCGTGCTGGTTGCGGCCTCCGATTACATTAAGGCTTTGCCGAGCCTGATTAGCCAGTGGACGCCTCGTCGGCTTGCTGTGCTCGGGACGGACGGGTTCGGCCGCAGCGAAGGCCGTGAAGCGCTGCGCGATTTCTTTGAAGTGGACGCGCGATTTATTACGCTCACCACTTTGTATGAGTTGTTCCGCGAAGGGAAAATCGAGGGAGCGGTCATTCAAAAGGCTATCAAGGATCTTGACATCAAACTTGATAAACCAAATCCGCTTTTCTCATAAAAAATATGAACGTTGCAATTCCTCTGCTGGCGCCGGAAAGATCAAGAAGGCCTGATCTTACGGTGGTTGCTGCGCTCATACTTCGCGATTCCAAGATTCTTGTTTGCCAGCGGCGCAAGGACGATACGCACAGCCTGCAGTGGGAATTTCCGGGCGGCAAGATCGAAGCCGGAGAAACTCCACAGCAGGCTTTGAACCGCGAACTTCGCGAAGAGCTGGGAGTGGAATCCACAATTGGCCGCGAACTTTTCCGCGCGCGGCACAGCTACCGCGAGTCGGGCCCCGAACTGCAATTAATATTCTTCCAGGCTCACGTCGATCAGGCCGCCGTGCTGCAAAACCTGGTATTTGAGGGTTTTGAGTGGGCCGAATCCTCTACCCTGACGAAATACGATTTTTTGCGCGCTGACCGAGAATTCGTAGCCTTGCTCGCCTCGCAAGCCATCCCGCTCGATACGCCTTCGTAAGGCCTTTAGTAGCACAGGCAGGAGTGCCTGTGCTACTTTCCGCTACGCCACGCTTCTCCCGCCATCCACCACCAGCACTTGGCCGGTAATAAAATCGGACTGAACAAGAAACAGTACAGCGTCATCGATATCTTTAGCCGTGCCAGTGCGATGCAATGGAGCCAGGCGAATAAAACTTTCCGCAATTTCCGGCGCATCTCCATCGAAGGAGATTGTTCCAGGGGCAATCGCATTCACCGTAATTTCCGGCGCGAGGGCTTTTGACAAGCAGCGCGTGAGCATGATCACTCCTGCTTTCGATACGCAGTAATGCGTGTAGGAGGGCCATGCCAACAGGCCGCCGAGCGAAGCGAAGTTGATGATCCGGCCATTTCCGCTGTGGCGCAGAATGGGGGCTGCCGCCTGGCAGCACAGGAATTGCGATTTTAAATTCGAGTCGAGCATGTTGTCCCACTGCTCTTCGGTCAACTCCTCAAATTTCACGGAAGAAAATGTAGCGGCGTTGTTGACGAGGATGTCGAGGCGACCGAATTCTTTTTCAATGGTCGCGAACAATTTTTTGACGTCGGCGCTTTTCGCTACATTCGCCTGAATTGCAAGAGCGCGCCTGCCCAAGCCTTCAATTTGCGCGACGACTTCCGCCGCTTCGCTTTCCGAAGTGCGATAATTGACGATCACGTCCGCGCCTTCCGCGGCCAGGCGCAATGCAATGCTGCGGCCTATGCGTTTTGCCGAGCCAGTTACCAACGCTACTTTTTTCTCGAGACTTTTTTCGGACACGGAACTTTTCTCCTCTGCTTTTATGAGAGATATCGTATCGCATCGCCTGTCGTTTCTTGAGGCCCTTTAGTAGGACAGGCTTCAGCCTGTCTTTTTTTAAATTTTGCGACAGTAGAAGAAATCAAAAGAAGACAGGCTGAAGCCTGTGCTACTAAAGCTAACGGCGTATCGTTTGGAGGCTGGTTGAAAAATGGATATGATGTGGCGGCTCAGGCCAAACCGACACGCGAGGTTAAAACGATGGCAACAATACGCAAGGAAAACGTTACGCTGCAAGTGGCTGATGGTACGTCCATAAACGCCTACGTCGCTTCCCCTGAAGGTGGCGCGAAGGCCCCAGGGCTGATTGTTTTTCAAGAAGCGTTTGGAGTGAATGCGCATATCCGCGACGTTACGGAGCGCTTCGCCAGGGAAGGTTATGTCGCGATTGCCCCGGAACTGTTCCACCGCACAGCGCCCGGATTCGATGGCGCGTATGATAATTTTCCGGCGGTCATGCCGCACATGCAGGCGCTCACTCCGGATGGAATGATTGCGGATGCCCGCGCGGCCTTCGATTGGCTGCAAAATAATCCGCAAGTCACACCGAATGCGACCGCGTGCGTTGGCTACTGCATGGGCGGTCGCGCTTCGTTTCTCGCAAACTCGGGTATTCCTCTCAAAGCCGCTGTTTCCTACTACGGCGGAGGCATTGTCCCAACTCTTTTACCGCGCGCTGCCACGCAGAACGGACCGATCCTCTTCTTCTGGGGTTCACTCGATCAACACATTCCGAAGGAACACGTCCGCCAGGTGATCGACACCGTGCAGGAATTTAACAAAACCTTCGTGAACGTCGAATTTTCAGACGCGAATCACGCATTCTTCTGCGACGCTCGCCCCGCGTACAAGGAAACCGCCGCGAAGCAGGCGTGGGTCCTGACGCTGCAATTTTTGAAAACGTACGTGGGGTGAGGGGGAAAAACCGGTGACTGGTGACTAGTGACTGGTGAAAAGCTGCATCAGAGAAATTTGCGATGATACAGTCACGCCTCTCTTACTAGAAGCCATCTCATAAATGCCTCAGGAGAATAATGAGGCAGCCGAGTTGGAGCATGCCGAGGAAATTGGCTTGGTGATATTCCCAGCGGCTAACGAGTCGGCGGAAATTGTGGAGCCAGGCAAAGAGGCGCTCGATTTTCCAGCGCCGGCAGTAGCGACGCAGTTCGCGGCCGTCTTGGGTGCTCTTGCGGCGGCGGTTGTACTTGTGGGGCGCGATGAGCCGGATGCCATGTTTTTGCCGGAGGCGCTGATCGAGCGGATCGCTGTCGTAGGCGCGGTCGCCGATCATTCGTTTTGGTTTGGCTCGCGTGAAACGCTGCGCGACGGTGGCTTGGACGAGTTTGCTTTCAGGAGGCGAAGCGCTGGTGACGCAGCAGGCGACAGGAAGACCATGGCGGTCTGCGATCGCCATGATTTTACTGCCTTTTCCTCGGCGAGTCGGGCCGACAGCAGCGCCCCTTTTTTCGCCGAACTGAAGCTGGCGTCGATGAAAGTTTCCGACAGATCCAGTTTGCCGCGCGCCCGCAGGTCTTCGGCGAGTGCGTGCAAGAGTTGGGTCAGCGTGCCATCGCGTTGCCACTGCTGAAATCGACGATGGCAGGTTTGATAGGGAGGATAGCGGTCGGGTAGATCGTGCCAAGGAGCACCAGTGCGCAAAACCCAAAGAATACCGTTCAGCACGGCTTGTGTATCGCGCCAAGGCCGACCGCGACCGTCGGAACGTCGTTTCGGAGCAAGCAGTGGTTTGAGTTTTTCCCACTGCGCCGCAGTTAGGTCCATGCTCCTGATTTACTCTCATTTGCATAACTCGCAAGCTCGGAAAGACTTAAATGTGTTTATGAGATAACTTCTAGGAATCTGCACCCCGATTTCTTGGTCACGAATTACGAATCACCAGTCACCGGTCACTAGTCACTAGTCACCAGTCACTGATTCCTCGGAGGCACCACCATGGACCAACGGATGCTCGACACGCTGTCGATCAAGGAAGTTGTCGAAAACTGGGCCGTTTTTCGGGACTCGGGCGATTGGGAACGGTTTCGCAGCGTCTGGCATGAAGAGGGCGTGATGATGGCGACGTGGTTTCAAGGGCCATTCGAGGAATTTATCCGGGTCAACAAAGAAGGCTGGAATAAAGGCGTCAGCATTCTCCACTTGCTTGGCGGAACATCGGTTGAGATTGCGGGCACGCGGGCCATTGCACAAACCAAAATGACCATTTCACAGCGCGCGCCAGTGCACGACGTGATGGTGGACGTGCTTTGCACAGGCCGTTTTTACGATTTTTTTGAAAAGCGGAACGATCGCTGGGCCATTGTCTTGCGGCGGCTTTTCTATGAAAAAGATCGCATGGACCCCGTTGATCCCTCCAAAACAGTCCACCTGGATCCAAACATTCTGGCGCAATTCCCTGAAGGCTACAGGCATCTTGCGTATCTGCAGTCAGGCCTCGGCTTCAAAGTGAAGACAGACATGCCCGGTTTGCGAGGACCAGACGCGGATGCATTGCATGCATTGGGAAAAAAATGGCTGGCTGGCGGCGAAGTTTTGAGTCAGAAATAATTTAAAATTCAGCGCGTAATTTGTTTTTGCGGCGTAGAAAATCTCATCTGCTATTTTTGCTTACGGAATCTTCTAACGGTTCCGGTTCCTCAGCGATCCCGCATGCACGGAACTATCCGCAATCGTAAAGGCTTCAAACGCGGAAAGCGCTTGTGAGCGATTTGTGGCCGCCATGTTCTGCACGCGAATCAGACGAACCGCAACGCCGAACTCGCCTTCCGGCAACTTCTCCACTCGGACCACTTCTCCCAGATACTCCAGATTGAGCGATCCGAACGCAGGAATCACGTGGAGTTGAACGCCAGCCTGATAGGAGTCCCGCTCCGTAGTGAAGTAGAACCCACTGCGGCTGAGATCCCTCATGCTGCGAACTTCTTCGAAGTGCCCGCGTTCCGCATCAGCGGCCTGGACGTAGACAAGGCGGTCGACCTGGACGCGCGGTTCACCACGGCGTTCGAATCTTTCCGATGAAGTGTTTTCTTCGGTGTTTGAAAAAATTGGCTGCTTAAGCTCGTTCACGGCAAACTCCCCCAATCCCTTAAACAATCCCGGGACTGGCTCCAGATGGCTCTCAGGCCCAGTAATAGGCTATGGCGGGCTACAAACAGCGTCTATAGCGCATTGGTACTACGTATTGGACTAGTTAAGACTCAGGATGGAGAGTCTTCAGGAAGTGAAGGACCTGCAAGTGACTATATTTCGTCAGTGAGCAGGAACCCTGGCTTTCATGCCGCTGCAATCCTGCCCTTAACTTTACCTTTGGAGTATACCGCGAGCAGAAGTGTGCTTACCCAAGCAGCGGCAGCGATGTAACCGGCAATAACGTCAGTAGGATAGTGTACGCCTAAATAAATTCTTGAAATACCGATAGCCAGCACCAGCAGCGCGCCGGCAGACTATATCAGAGCTCGGAACATGGAGTTTCGTATTCGAGCGCAAAGAAGTCCCGCCAGCACGCCGTAAAAACAGAAAGAGCTGAGCGCATGACCGCTCGGAAAACTGTAGGTGAGCGGAACCACGCCAACGAATGGCACGGGGCGCGCCCGATGAAAGCTCAGTTTGAGAGCTACATCCAGAAAAACAGAACCGCCGACGGCAATTGCCAGCCAGGTTGCGGGACGATACATTTTCCGGTTCAGCCAGATTGCCGTAATACGTAAGAAGAGCGTGGAAAGAAATGCGATGGATCCCAGGAACGTCATGGCCTGCATGAACTTTGTCATTTGCGGGCTGAAGAATTCATGCACCTTCATGCGCGCTGCCAGATCAAAACGTTGCAGCTCTCCTTCGAAGACTTCTTCCGAGAGCCATGCGAAGAGAATTAGAAAGAAAGCCGAACACGCCAGGCTTATGGATAGGGAACGAGAGACTAGCCAAACTGCGCGTAGATCGCGGTCATCCGCAGCCCCGCCCGCAATTTCAACCTGATTGGGGAGCTTTGCCTTGTCGTTATTTATCATCAAGTGCTCGTGCAATCTTACGGCTGGTTTTTCCGTTTGAAACAAACAGATTCAAACCGAGAGAGGCACTTGGCAACGAAAATCGACGAATTTATAGCGTCGCGGACGTAATAGGCTTTCTGGCGTTTCAAAATACAAATCCCGCCGACAGCCTGAAAATTCTGCAAAAAGAAAGCTGAAGGTTAACTTTCTTTCGCTTTCTTAATCAGAGTCTTGGGTGAATACGCATTGGCTTTGTACTGGCTCAACATGCGATGCGTATTGAAGAAACTTGCGTTCAGGGCGATGCATGACCTCATTATTTGCCCATATGCGTCCGGAGCGCTGTAAAACATTGGAATAATCTGGAATTCCAACTTGTCATACAGCGAGGCAACTTCAGCGGCTGATTCATCGCCCAGGATTTGTGAATCGAAACCGATGGCCCACCCCGTGACGCCTTCGACGCAGCCTTCCACCCACCAGCCATCCAGGACGCTCAAGCTAGGGACTCCGTTCAGCGCCGCTTTCATTCCGCTTGTGCCGGAAGCTTCCTGCGGACGCTGCGGCGTGTTCAACCAGAGATCAACGCCCGCCGTGATGACCTTGGCCAGTGCCATATTGTAATTTTCAAGGTACACGATTTTGATGTTTTCACTCAGCCCGGCCGCAGCCTGAATCACGCGACGAATCAGATCCTTGCCGCCCTGATCGTGCGGATGCGCTTTTCCGGCATACAGAATCTGGATGGGTCCCGCCGCCTGAGAAATGGATTTCAATCGCTGAATATCCTTGAACAATAAATCCGCGCGTTTATAAGTTGCCGCGCGGCGCGCGAATCCGATCGTGAAAACGGAAGCGTCAAATTGCACCCCGGTTCTCTTGTGTACTTCCTTGATCAGCTCCGCCTTGGCCAGGCAATGCGCATCGCGGATGCGCGCCACCGGAATGCCCACGGCATAACGCATGTACGCGTTATCGCGGCGCCACTCGGGAATTTCATGGTCAAACAATTCCTGAAATTGCGGGGAGGCCCAGGTGGCGGCGTGAACGCCGTTCGTAATCGCATGAATCGGAAACTGGGGAAACATGTGCTGCGAAACTTCGCCATGGCGCATGGCCACGCCATTTACGTAACGCGAAAAATGGATAGCCAGATCCGTCATGTTCAGCATGTTTGCATTTGTGAATCCAGCCTGCTGCAACAAGTCCGTCCTGTATTCTCCGAGCACCTGGCGAACAAGATCCCAGTGGAAACGATCATGCCCTGCTTCGACGGGCGTGTGCGTTGTAAAAACGCAGTGACGGCGCACTACCTCAATGTCCGCTTCCACGGCCACCGTGTATTGGCGCATCTTGAGTTGCTCTTCGAGCATTGCCAGCGTGAGGAACGCGGCATGGCCTTCATTCATGTGGTAACTGCCAATGTGCGAGACGTGTAGATGCCGCAACAGCGCAATCCCGCCAATGCCGAGCAGAACTTCCTGGCAGATGCGATACCGTTGATCTCCACCGTACAGAGAATCAGTCAGAGTTCGATCGTATTCGGAATTTTCAGGTACATCTGTATCCAGCAGGTATACGGGCACAACAAATCCTGACAATCCGCGTACCGAATAACGCCATGCGCGAACGTGAACATCGCGATCTTCTATGCGAACCGTAAACTCTGTTTTCGCGGGAGGCAAAACATTTTCCGGTTGCCACGGATCGGCTTCTTCGCTCTGATTGCCTTCCACGTTCAGGTGCTGCCGAAAATAACCTTTCCGATAGGCAAGCGAAATGGCGACCATTGGCAATTCCAGGTCAGCCGCCGAGCGCAGCATGTCTCCAGCAAGAATGCCCAGCCCTCCGCCATAAGAAGGAATGGAGGGATCAAGTGCAATTTCCATGCAAAAATAAGCAACTCTTGGTGCGCTTTTTTCTATAACCATGTTGAAATCATAGCACCGCCGTGCTCCCCAAAACCTCAGACGTTATCAAGGGTAGTTTCCAAATCTACATGGATAACGGGTTTGGAAAATTTATACACCATAAATAGACAAATAATATCCAAACAATCTTTGGCTCAGCCGGGCAGTAGTGGGCGGCATAACCCGGCGTACAAAGCGCCGTGTATTTGCGATAATCATTCCGGGAATCAAGCATATAGGAGGAGGACATGCGTCACGCAATTCTTGGAGCGGGCGGCGTAGGCGGGATGATCGCCGTGGCGCTTGCGAAATCGGGAGAAGAAGTAACTCTGATACTGCGGCCAGAAGCTTTGAAGAATTATCCGGCTGAGCTTTCGCTGGAAAGTCCGCTTGGCAACTTCAGTGTTGCGGTGGATCGCGCCGCAACGCTGAACACTCCTGTCGACGTCCTGTGGGTGACGGTGAAAGCCACTCAGCTCGATGCCGCGCTCAGGAGCGTGACCGTGACTCCCGAACAGATCGGAACCGTTGTGCCTCTTCTAAATGGAATGGACCATGTCCCAATTCTGCGGCAGCGTTTTGGACATGACCGCGTTGTACCCGCAAGCATTGGCGTGGAAGCGGAACGCGCAGCTCCCGGAAAAATCATTCACCGCGGCATGGCTGTGCGGTTATCGATTTCGTCGATGGGCGAAAGCCGGCTGGCAGGTGTGGTGGAAAAATTGAGTGCGTTTGGTTTTAAGTGCCAATTTGTTCCCGATGAAATGAAAATACTTTGGACCAAACTGTCGTTTCTTGCTCCATTCGCGCTGACCACGACGGCCTCTGGCTTGACCATTGGAGAAGTGAATAGCGATCCGGCGTGGCGAAAAAGATTGGAATCCGTGACGCGCGAAGTTGCCGCTGTGGGTACGGCAAGCGGCACGCCGCTAGATCCTGCGGCGATTATTTCATTTTTCGATAAAACGCCGCCGGGCGGGCGCAGCTCCATGCAGAAAGATGTGGCTGCCGGAAATCCGCCCGAGGTGGATGGCATCGCGGGGCCTATCCTACGCTTGGCCGGGGAGCATGGGATCGATGTGCCTACGACACGCGAACTCGTCAGCATGATTCGGGGCAAAGCTTCGGTTGGAATTACAAGCTGAGTGAAGGAAAAATCGCGAAAACTTTAACACAGAGGACGCAGAGAAAAAGCTGAGAAAGCCTGGAGAATAATTGGCAGTGAATAAAAGCCCCCCCGGTTTTCTCCGCACTTCCTCTGTGCTCTCTGTGTTAAATTTTTTGAATTCCTTAAAACTGTCGCCGCAACTATCCCCCGGATGCCGCGCTCTTGGCCTGCTCCGGATGAGTCAGCGGCATAGCCACAAGATGTTCCGACAGGAACCAAACCTGCAGTTCGTTGCCGCGAATCACATCGCTGACCAGCAAATCGTTTGTCCCGTCGTCCCCTACTTCCGAGGCTTCGCGGGCCATCGTGCGTGCTTCCTTCAAAATAAATTCGTGCGCTTCGAGGAGGCGCGAAATTTGCACGGGGGGCTCTTCCCTACCGCGAGGAGGGCGCGGGATGATCGTAGTTTCGGCCACATCCGCAGCCATGGCGAGGCTGACGCCGCCTAAAACTTGAATTCGCTCGGCAATCGAATCCACTAACTCGTCCTGCTCCTCGTGATGCTTGTCAAAAAGCAAATGGAGTTGGTAGAAAGTCGGTCCGGCCACTTGCCAATGATGCTTCTTGTACATGTCACGAAGCGTCATGGTATCCGCCAAAATTTGGTTCAGATTCTCGATGCTCGACTCACAGGCAGTTTCGTCGAGGGCGATCGAGAGCTTAGCGATTTTCCCGAAAGGTTGAGTTTCCCTGGCATGCTGGTGAAGAATCGGCTTTGCGCGTTGAGCGCCTGTCTCTAGTTGACTGCGGCTGACTTCCAATTCTCGCTTCTTTGTCGTCACGCGGTGCCTCCTTGAACAAATGTGGCCCTGGGCGGAGCATCTTTTCGTATACGCCCGTCTCGTGGATGTGTCAAGCACGGGCGGCGACGACGGCGGTCCTCCGTTTGCGCAGCAAAAGTGCCCTCTCCGTGCCGAAATACGCGGCACGGAGAGGCCTCTACGAAAACCGGTTTTGTAGCGCCCGCCCTTCTTTTTGGGCGGGCAGCCTTTTTTTCTGTGCTATCCGAATCAATCCGCAAGCAACCAGCGCAAAAAACAGAAAAACCCGCGAGGCGCATCGTCACGCCTGTCGCGGGTTTTTCTGCAAATCGGGATTCAGCGATTCAATCCGTGAAGTTAGTTAGGCAAGAGAACCGTGTCAATCACGTGGATTACGCCGTTGGACTGTTCCACGTTCGCAATCGTGACTTTGGATTTGTCGCCCTTCTCGTCGGTCAGGATAAGATCTTTGCCCTGCATGCTAGCCCACAGCTTACCACCGCTTACGGTGTTCAGTTCAGCCTTGCCCATGCCTGATTTGATGGCCGCGGCAAAATCTTTGGCGTTCATTTTCCCGGAAACAACGTGGTAAGTAAGAATTTTGGTCAGCATCGCCTTGTTTTCAGGTTTCAGGAGGGTTTCAACGGTTTCCGCCGGCAGCTTGGAAAAAGCTTCATTGGTGGGCGCAAAAACTGTGAATGGTCCGGGGCCTTCGAGTGTTTCCACGAGTCCAGCAGCCTTAACTGCGGCTACCAGCGTTGTGTGATCGTCTGAATTCAAAGCGTTCTGAACGATGTTTTTGGTAGGAAACATTTCGTGTCCGCCCACCATTGGATTTTTCGCGGCGAACACAGCTGCCGCCGCAACTAGCGTGATGACACACATCTGCGCAATCTTCTTCATTCTGTTATCCCTCTTTTCTTGATTTGATTTGCCCTGCAACCTGTACTACGGAAGGTGCAGGTGATCGGATGAGCTGATTCACATTTTTTTTCGCCGCAGCACTCGACGGGAGCAATTTTGATGCGATAGCTCTGCTCGGTAGTGCATCAATTTGAATTTTGCAGTACTGCGGCAAAAAAGCTGCCCGCCCGAAAATGCGGGCGGCCTCTACAAAAACTACTGCAACGCACTGCGGCCTCTCCGTCCCGTGAGCTTTGGGACGGAGAGGCCGCTTTGCTTGCAAATTGAGGCACTGCGTTTGGCACAGGAAGAGTGGAGACAACCCTAACGCCGTGCTATTATTTTCGTATTACTGCAACACTTTTAGACACCTATCGAAGCTGGGGAGGATTGGATGCGTTCGTACCAACGGTATATTTTCTGGTTTGCTGCGCTGGCCATTATTGCGTGGACCGCTCCGCGCGCTTTTGTATTCGCCGAGGATACACCTCCTCTGAAGCTCGTAAAGACCATTGAGCTTACGGATATTCGCAGCGGAGAACCCGACGTTTCTTCCGATCAGTTGGCGAAAAATCTGACCACGACGCGCATGGTCGGCGTGCAAAACCATTTCGATCACCTGACGCCTGACTTGAAAAACAATCGACTGTTCGTTGTCCCCGAAGATAACAAAACGATCGAAGTCTATGACATTCGCACCGGCAAATTTGTTCACAGCATCAAGGGCATTGGCGTCGGGCACTCCGTTGTCTACCGCCAGGATATTGACAGGATTTTTGTGACTGACGGTTCCGACGGAGACCTGAAGATTTTTAACGGCACCACATATGAATTGCTGAAGAAAGTGAAACTCCTCGAGGATTCCGATGCCACCGGATATGACCCCAACACGCACTTCCTGTACATTGCGGATGGCGGCCTCGACGCCAAGCTGACCTACACATTCCTCGAAATCGTGAACACGGATACGGGCGAAAAAGTCGGCCAGATCAAGATCGATTCCAACCGCCTGGAAGCCATGGCTGTTGAAAAGGGCGGGCACAGGCTTTTTCTGAACATGACGGAAAAGAATTCCATTGGCGTGATTGACCGCAGCAAGAATGTGGTGGCCGCCGTTTGGCCGTTGACAGACTGCAAAGTGAACGCTTCCGTGGCCATCGACGAGAAAAATCATCGGCTTTTTGCCGCCTGCCGCGACGGCCACATGAATGTGCTGGATTCCGATACCGGGAAATTCCTGCAGAATTTGCCCATCTCCACGGGCGTCGATGACATGACGTTCGATCCCGCGAGCCAGCGAGTTTATGTGGCCACGGGCGAAGGGTTCGTCAATGTCTACCATGAAACCGATCCCGACCATTTTCAATCGCTCGGAAAGATCGCTACCGGACCTCTGGGCAAGACCGGGTTGCTGGTTCCTTCACTTAAGGAATATTTTGTTGCCGTCCCGCCTCACGGGTCCAAGAGCGCAGTGGTCTTGGTTTATGCGGTGCAATAAATGGCGCAGCGCTCTTGGTATTGGTTTTTGCAGACTCATCAGTGAGGGAAATGAGTGAGGGAATGAAGGGCAGCCACAGGTGGCTGCCCTTTTATTTTTGCGGCACTACTTAATGATCGGCACCAGAGCGGCGCCAGCAGGCCTCCACTTACCGTCTTCTTTCGCAAACATGCGCAGCACCCGCGTTTCGGTGCCGGTCACTTTTCCGTCTTTGACTTCGTCCTGCAGGAAAGTGTGATCCGTCGCCAACGCAACATTTCCGTAGACGGCCATCAGCTTGAAACCATCCGGATGCGGACCAACCCCCTTGGATGGATGCGCCACTCTTTGCCGGGCAATCATTTCCGCCTTGGTTTGAACTTCGCCCTTGATGGAAATTTCAAAAAACTGGTCAGTCCAAAACTTGCTTCGGAATTCCACGCACTCTTTATAATCCTGATGATAGGGCGTGGCGCCTGCGCTGCATAGCCATTGCTGGTCCACATCCCAGAGCGTCTTTTCAAGCTCTGTCCATTCCTTGCTGCCCATTTTAATTGTTTGCGTGGCGGGCTCCTGGGCAAATGCCGCAACTGAAACGCACATCGCCGCAACAAAACACAGCATACGGATCACTTTCAAGGTAAGCCTCCTAAGATGATTTCAAAATCGCCCTTCAGATGACGCAGGTGTAATCAGAAAGGATCTTACGATGGGGACACGCCCGCGGTTAAACTCGGAATTCTGAACATATAATTCCCTCCTTGCGCTTGCGGTCCCGATGATCCGGATCCTATGCCCCTGCCGCGCCCTGCGCCTGAAGAATGGCGTTCTTGTTGTTCAGTAGCCAGGTATTAAAATTCTGCAATTCCGGATTCAGCGATCTTGAAAACGCCTCTTCGCGGACGCCGCAAAAATAATCGTTGAAGTCGCGCTTAAATTGAAACATGTTGCCCAGATCATCCGCGCCCGGGAAACCCAGTGACCGGAAAACCTCAGGCGAAATGCTGTTGTAGCGGACTTCCCGGCCAATCAAATCGCTGAAGTCAGCGGCCATTTGCGCACCTGTCAAACTCTCGCCGACAATAGCAACCGTCTTGCCAATGAATTCATTGCCCCGCATAAAAATACCGTAGGCGCATTTTCCGATGTCCTCCGCCGCAATTCCTGGAAGTCGTTTATCGCCCATGGGGAACGTGATTCCCAGTTTCCCGTCCGGCCCTTTCTGCGGGCCCATGCCAAAATAAATAAAATTGTCCCAATAAAATGAAGTCAGCATAAGCGTGGTTGGCACGCCCAGGTCGGTAAAGAAATGATCCGATTCCCCTTTGCCGTCAAAGTGCGGGACCTTGTATTTGCCGTGAAGAGTGGGAATGCTATCGTCCGACAGCGGACACCACTTTCGCGTGTCCTCCAGAGTTGACCAAATAACATGCTTCAGGCCCACATTTTTGGCGGCAATGGCCATCGCCTGGGCTTCGGCCATTTCTTTTTCAGGAGAGAAATGCGCCCAGAAAAACGTTACGCAGTATGCGCCATACGAGCCTTCAAAGGCTTTCTTTATGCTGGCTGGATCGTCGATATCGGCGGCGACGACTTCAGCGCCCATTCTGGCGAGCTCCTTGGCTTTGTCGCTGTTGACGTCCCTGGTAATTGCGCGCGCGGCGAAGCCGCCTTGCGGATCTCGAAGAATTGCACGGACGAGTCCCCCGCCTTGTGCACCAGTTGCCCCAAAAACGGAAATAATTTTCTTTTCAGCCATGGTCTCCCCCTCAATAAAGCGAAAAATAATTACACTTTAACTGCATTGCGCTTCCGCGGATCATATCACCGCATAAAAAACGTATCGTAAAAACTTTGGCATAGAACTTGCAACTTACTTTTATTGAAGAGCGAGTAAAAGTCAGGCTTTTAGCCTGAATACCTACTTGCAAAATAGTTACCCACTCTGTTATAACTAGACCGTTACTTGACAGAGGCGGGACACCGTTACTTTAAAAAAACGGCAGACTAGCCCACCCCGCCTCTGTCTAGTCCTTATCCCTCATTCTTTTTCTCAAACCTTTGAAAATTGAATGAAGCACGAAGTGGCGATGCGATTTCCAGTAAGCCCAGATGGCAGAGTCACCTGAAATTTTTGTAACGCAACGGACATCTTCTTAATCTATGATATGGATGAAGTTACTCCCTGGAGGAGCTATGTCATTGAAATCAATTTTGATTGGCATTGCGGCGAGTTCCCTGTTCTTCTCAATGCCCGTGCGCGCGCAAATGCAGTTGGGAGAGCGCGAGGCTGTCGATATGCCAGCCGGCGATGCGAAGGACCTGGTGGAGAGTTCCTGCTCGGTGTGCCATAGCCTCACCAATATCACGAAATCGCAAGGGCACACCCCGGAAGAATGGAAAACAACGATATCCATGATGCGGAATGTTGGCGCGGCGATTCCCGACGACAAAGTGGAAATGGTGACGAACTATCTGATCAAGAATTTCCCTGAAAAGCCCGGACCTGCGCCCGCGGCAATACCTGGCAACGTGGAAGTCTCATTTAAAGAATGGAAATTGCCCACGCCGGGAACCAGGCCGCACGATCCTTTGGCTGCGCCGGACGGCACGATCTGGTTCTCCGGGCACATGGCCAATCTGCTCGGCCACATCGATCCAAAAACAGGTGAAATTAAGGAATATCGCACTGGGAAACCGATGTCCGGCCCGCACGGATTGGTGATGGATAAGGCGGGCAATATCTGGTTCACCGCGAATTTCAAGGGATATATCGGCAAGT
The DNA here is from genome assembly GCA_963786215.1 of uncultured Acidobacteriota bacterium. Classification (GTDB taxonomy): domain Bacteria; phylum Acidobacteriota; class Terriglobia; order Acidiferrales; family UBA7541; genus Palsa-360. The sequence continues at coordinate 322,586 of CAWAYK010000012.1, read as the reverse complement.
TTGAGCCTTCCACGGGAAAGTTTACTGAGTACCCGCTTGGATCGCAATGCGCGCGATCCGCATACGCCTCTCTTCGATCAAAAAGGGACGCTGTGGTTCACCGTGCAGGGAGCAAACATGGTGGGCAGATTAAACACCGAAACGGGAGTATCGAAAGTAGTGACTTCGCCGACCCCGAAATCGAACCCATACGGAATGGTGATCACCACCAAAGGCGTTCCCTATTATGTCGAGTTTGGCGCAAACAAGATTGCCAGCATCGATCCAGAGACGATGGATATCCACGAATATAATCTACCGAATGAGGCAGCCCGTCCGCGTCGCGTGGCGATCACTCCTGACGATGTGCTTTACTACACCGATTACGGCCGCGGGTACCTTGGGCAGTTTGACACCAAGACGGGAAAAATGACCAAGGAATGGCTGTCACCGAGCGGACCGCAGTCGCGCCCATACGGAATCACGATCGTCAATGGCATTGTGTGGTACAGCGAAGCGGGAGTGAAGCCGAACACGCTGGTGCGCTTTGATCCGAAATCTGAAAAATTCCAGACGTGGACAATTCCAGCGGGCGGCGGCGTGGTTCGAAATATGATGCACTTTGCCGACGGAAAACTCGTGCTGACCGAAAGTGGTGAGAACGTCGTTGCGCTTGTCACCGTAAAGGGTGGCGACAAGATGGCGATGGGCATCGAAATAGAATAGAGCGCATGGAAATCTATTTCGAACGAAACGAACACAAAGAGAACAAGAGAAAACTCTTCATTGACATCGAACGCACACGAAAGCCTGAAGCGACGAGACCAACCCTGACGCGCAGGCGCCAAAACTTATTCCCTGCTACGGTTCTAAATTATTGCGACCCTATCCTGCAAGCGCGGCCTTGATGCGTTCCGCGGTGAAAGGGACTTGCCTGATACGCGCTCCAGTCGCATCGTAAATTGCATTTGCGATAGCGCCTGCCACCACAGTAATCGCGGTTTCGCCGGCTCCCGTGGCGGGCAGATCGGGCCTATCGCGCAGGACCACTTCCACCTTCGGAACAGCGAAGCCGAGCGGGAGCGAGTGGTACGTTCTCCAGTCGATTGAGGTCACGTTATGGTCGTCCCAGGTGACTTCTTCGCCGAGGGCGCGACTCAAGCCTTGCAGCGCGCCACCTTCGGACTGGTTTCGCAGCCCATCGGGATTCGAGATGGGGCCTGCGTCGATGGCGACGACCAATCTTTTCACCACGATTTTTCCTGTCGCAAGTTCCACCTCCACCTCGGCCACCATGGCGGAGAAACCGTTATCGCCTTCATAGGCGACGCAAGAAATGCCTCGCCCGGTGGCGAAGCCAGTGGCGGATTTTGCGCGGGGTTTCGGCGAAGGTCGAGCATCCCAATTTGCTTTCACCGCGGCTGCTTTCACAACGTCGATCATTCGCGTCTCGCTCAAATGGCGCAAACGGAATTCCACTGGATCGGCTTTCGCGCGGGCGGCAAGCTCATCCATAAACGATTCATGCGCAAATGTATTTTGCAGGCGTTGCGGAGAACGCAGCGGCCCCGTCCAGAATGGAGAGACGACATTGTGCAGCTGCGCGCGTTCGGATTTGATTTTCCCCGCGCCATGGTCCGCGCCGCCAACATGGCCCACTACGTAGGAGGGAATTCCATTGCTGTTGTTGCTGAAAGAAGTCGGCTCAGGAGCGGGCGAGCGAGGTTTGAACTCCTCAGGCTGAAATCCGGCCAAAAATCCGGTGATCACATTTCCGGGATACGTATAGACAGGGCGATTTCCCAGCACTGGCGACCATGCTTCGTGATCCCACGCGATAATATTTCCCTGCGCGTCGAGGCCGGCGCGCTCATCAATCGTAAATGCGAATCCGTAATTCTCCCACGCCATTTCATCTTTACGCGTGAGCTGTACACGAACCGGCTTTCCGACGGCCTGCGATAAAAGTGCCGCGTCATACGTGACCGCGTCGGCCCCATTAATTCCGTAGCAGCCGGAGCCTCGCTTGAAAATAACGCGAACATTCTCTGCCTTCATGCCGAGCAGCATGGCAAGCGTCGCGCGCTGGTGCCAGACTCCCTGCGTTGGCGACCACACCGTGACATTGTCTGCCTGCACATCCGCGACGGCGCACGAACTGCCCACTGAACCATGCATCTGGTACGGATGCAGGTAGGTAGCCTTCACGACTGTGGCGGCTTCGGAAAGTTTCTGGTCCACGTCCCTGGAATTCACCAGCATGATGTCGCGAACAGGTTTTTGCGTTCGCAAATGATCGTAAAACGTTTCCTGCTTTGGCAATTCCGGACCGGGCGCCCATGTAACATTCAATTTCTTTGCAATTTGAATCGCCTGCCAGGGTTTTTCGGCTACCACGCCGACAAAATTCTTTTTCACTACCACTTTCACGAGGCCCGGCATTCCGGCGACGGAACTTTCATCCACATTCATCAAATTCGCGCCCACGGATGTAGGGCGAACGACCATGCCGTGCAGCATTCCCGGCCGTCGCACATTTTGCGCGTACTCGAAGGTTCCTGTGGCCATCGCGGCCATATCCGGCCGGCCAATCGGCTTTCCTAGAACCGTCCACTCGCTGGCAGGTTTGCGCTTTGCGGAGGCATCCACTTTGAGGTTAAATTTTTTCCCGGCCACAAGATCCGCGTACGTCACTTTCTTCGACGCATCGCTTTTGGCGCGGATTGTTCCATCGACTGCCACCAATTGGTCCGCGGGAATGTTCAACTGCTTCGAGCCGAGTTCGACGAGCGCCTGGCGCGCAGTCGCACACGCGCCCGCCAGATTGTTGCGATTGAAATTGGCCGGATGCGATTGGCTGCCGGAGGTTACGCCCTGATCGGGAGTAATGGAAGTATCCGCAACGATTAAATTCACACGCGCAAAGGGTACGCAAAGTTCTTCAGCCACAAGCTGCGTCTGGGCCGTGGACATTCCCTGCCCCAGTTCTTCTTTTCCTGTGTAGGCCGTAACTGTGCCGTCCGAGCCGATTGCAATCCACGAATCGACTTCCGTCACCGGCGGAGAATCCGGAGATGCGCCTTCGCCGAACACAGGAGGACGACCTTGCGCTGCAAGCGTTTCAAGCGCGCCGCCCATGCTGAAACTTACGATCAGCGCGCCAGTGCCCTGGATGAAATTCCGTCGCGAAAATCCCGCGCGTTCCAATGCTTCCGCCGCGCCCTGCGCCATTTTCGATCCCGTTTCGTTTAGAGATGTGTTTTTCATCGCGCCATCCCCCGCTGCGCGGCTTCAATTGCGCGAAGCATGCGCGTGTGCGTGAAGCAGCGACAAAGAACGCGCGACATTCCTTCTTGAATTTCTTTTTCCGTCGCCTTGGGATTTTTGTCGAGAAAAGCTTTGGCGGTCAGGATCACGCCGTTCAGGCAGTAGCCGCACTGTGCGGCTTGCTCATCAATGAATGCTTTCTGGATGGGGTGCGGTTTTTCAGGCGTGCCCAAACCTTCGAGCGTAGTGATCTCAATTCCCTGCACGGCTTCGACCGCCGTGATGCAGGAGCGCACCGCCTGCCCCTTCACGAGGACTGTGCAAGCGCCGCACTGGCCAAGGCCGCAGCCAAATTTAGGGCCGGTCAGGCCCAGATCGTCGCTCAGCACATACAGCAGCGGAGTCGTGGGATCGACATCCAGGCTATGTGTTTTACCATTAACTTTCAATGAAATGAGGCTCATATACCCTCGAACTTATTGCGAAGGATGATTTTGGTCAAGTGTACGTCTTTCCCGATGCGCGGTGCAATTCCTGATTCGCAAAGTCGCTAAAAATACTAAATTCACGCAAAAAGAAAAAGGCCGATCTTTTCGTCGGCCTTTTCCTTTTTTTATTCATGCCACGATATATGCATTTCAACTCGCCAAGTCCTAATTGTTCCCCATGTACTGGACGTGAACGTAAGTCCCAAGCCGAACGTTGTATGCGAGATACCATCCGTCATGATCCGGATCAGCGTAAATCACGATATCGTCCGAGTTCCACAGCCAGTCATTCGCGTAATCGAAATCGTATGGCGCAACGGAAAAATAGAAACCGTTAAACCAGAATCGGCTTGGACCTCCACCCTCGATGTGGAAGATGTGCCCTCGGCCAAAGCCGCCGGTAAACCGGCCGTGCTCAAAAGGGTGATCGAGATGATAGTGAACGTCATCTCTTCCCGTGTCATGCCCCACCCATTTGTCGCCACTTACATGAACATGGGGAGCTTCTGGATGTCCCTGCTTGTCGCTAAAAGTACGGCGCTGTTCTTCGCCTCCGCGTGCTTGCTCCTGCGGTGCTGGAGCACTCCTGGCTTGTTCATGCGTGGGAGCTTGGTGCGATTGTTGTTGCGCCGGGGCGGGTCGCGCGGCGGGAGCCGGGGCGGGATGCGGTGCCGGACCATGCGATGGCACGTGCCCACCTCCCACTCCGGGAGCGTGACCACTGTTGCCATGATTTTGCGCAGATACCGGAATTACGGCTAAAGCACACGCCAGAAATATTCCTAAAAGATATTTCATTTCAATCTCCTGGAAACAGGTTTGGGACTAAATTGGATGAAAGTGAATTAGATTTGTGTTTGGCAATTCTCTGGCCGAATGACATCGATAATAAGACGGCTGAACGAGATCCACGGTTACACAAAAGGTTTAGATAGCATAATTGTTAACGTGATTCACACTAAGTTGGAAAATATCTTATCTTCGTGCAGACTACCATACAGGAAAAAACTGATTGACCATAAGGTGCCAACCATGAAGCTGGATAAGATTTATACGCGCACGGGAGACGAAGGGAAAACTTCTCTGGGGGATGGCTCGCGCCTGCCTAAGTTTCACATTCGCGTCACCGCCTACGGCAGCGTTGACGAAGCCAATTCCGTCATTGGAGTTGCGTTGTTGCATGTACCCGACCGCGATGTAATTCAAGTACTGCGGCACATACAAAATGATTTGTTCGATGTGGGCGCGGATTTGTGCCGGCCGGAACAGCCTGGCAAAGAAAAGTCCGCATTGCGGATCACCGAAGAGCAAGTCACCTGGCTGGAAAATCGAATTGACCATTTCAACTCAGACCTGGAGCCGCTGAACAGCTTCGTGCTGCCTGGTGGAAGTCCGGCTTCCACGTACTTGCATCTGGCCAGAACCATCACCAGGCGAGCAGAGCGCGATGTAGTTCGACTGTCGGTGGATGAACCTGTAAATCCCGCGGTGCTGCGCTATATCAATCGGCTATCGGATCTATTTTTTGTCCTAGGAAGATTTTTGAATGACAAAGGGAAAGAAGACGTACGTTGGCAGCCGGGCCTGCATCGCTAAGACGCATTGAGTAGCGCCGGCGTCTCGCCTGCAGTTTTCAGCGATCACAACACGGCGCAAAAACTGCCGGCGGGACGCCGTCGCTACAAGGCCTAACCTTCGCAGGCTGAAGCCCGCGCCACTAAAACTACCGTACGCATTAGAGCGTCGTGTAAACTACGCGAGTAAAACCATCGCCTTTTAGAAACCCCTTGCCCCAAACTGGATCAAGATCGGTGAATGGCTTTGCGGCGATGGCTTCCTCAAGTGATTTTCCGGAGGTCTTCAATTTCTGCACACGATCGCGCGCCACGACCAGCATATCCCTAAAACTTTTTAGATCCGCCTTGTTCCCCAGCGGCCCATGGCCGGGTACAACTTTGGTGTTCTTGTCGATCATCGCCAGCATTTTCGTTGCGCCCGCGATCATGCCGCTGATGCTGCCATTCGTTTCCTTGTCGATGTAACAGTAGATGCCGTTGAAAAACACGTCTCCCATGTGCAGCACATTGGCTTTCTGAAAGTGAATATAAATATCGGAATCGGTGTGCGCGGGAGCGAATTTACCGAGCGACACATGCTCGCCGCTGAAGTGCATTTGGTACGACTCTTTAAATGTGCGCTGCGGCAATGCATTTTCGGGCGACGGGTCAAAGTGCAAATTAATCACGTCAAGATCGTGCGATTCTTTTAATCGTTTCAGCGTGTTTTCGTGCGCGATCAAATTTGCGCCTGCAGCGCGGACATTCACATTATTGTCCGTGTGATCCCAATGCCAATGAGAATCGATTGCCAATTTCAGAGGCGCATTGCTGATCCCGTCCAGCGTTGATTTAAATCTGTCCCATGCCAACTGAGTGAACGTGTCCACCAGCAGCTTTCCATCCGAGCCATTCAACACAACTACGTTCCCACCCGGCCCCATCAGCAATGTGAGGTCGTCTGAAAGTTTTACGGTCTCGATGGGAACTTTTTCAAAGCGATGCCGGGCCTGCTCAACGCCATCGATTGGAATCGCAGCAGCCGACGGAGCGAACGCCGGAGATGCTGCAGCCAGGCTGCCTGGGAAAAAGTGCGATAGCGCCAATCCGCCCGCCAGAGAACCTGCACCGTGCAAAATTTCTCGTCGCGTGACACGTTTCATAAGTTTCCCCGAATCCATGGCGCACCTCTGCGAGTTCAATTCGCTCCCAAGATCATTTGCCGTGGGGGAATATAACAAATTTGGGACGGGGTAAACAGTTAAGCATTCATGAAAATTGTTGTGACGCAAACGCCTCTTTCGGAAAATTCCGGCAGTCATTTATAATGATTCGATTTTTTAGAGCAAGGAGTTCTGATGGATCAATTCGAGTCTTTTAAAGCGGCACAAAAGCAATCGTGGGTGCATTTCACTCCTTACGAAACGCACACCACTCCCTGCGCGGCGGTGCTGGTGAAGCGCGCGGGCGTTCGCGCAGGCCAGAGCGTGCTGGATGTGGCTTGCGGAACTGGCGTTGTTTCCGTAACAGCTGCGCGCCTCGGCGCTCGCGTTACAAGCCTCGACCTCACGCCCGAATTGCTGGAACGCGCGCATGAGAATGGACGCATTGCGGGAGTCGATATCAATTGGAATGAGGGTGACGTTGAGAAGCTACCGTTCGCTGATGCGAGCTTTGATGTAGTCCTCAGCCAGTTTGGACACATTTTCGCGCCGCAGCCTGAAGTTGCCATTGGCGAAATGTTGCGCGTCCTCAAGCCCGGCGGAACAATTGCGTTTTCCACCTGGCCTCCGGATTTTTTTGTCGGACGTATTTTCGTTCTAGCGGCAAAATACATGCCGCCACCAGCCCAGCCCGTGCCGTCTCCGCCGATGTGGGGCGATCCGAGTATTGTCCGTCAACGCCTGGGCTCGGCGGTAAAAAATATTTATTTCGGCACTGAGCGCATGACGATTCCCGCGCTCAGCCCCAGCCATCACCGGACGACTGCCGAGAAAAGCACGGGCGCAATCGTGCGCCTGGTCGCCATGTTGCGGGAGAGCGATCCCGCGAAGCTCGAACAATTCCGCGGCGAATACGACGCTCTGGCCGCGGAATATTTTGATGACAATCTTATACGGCAGGACTATCTGATTACGCGAGCCACGAAGATTTGATTCAGGCCAAGGTAGATACTGAATCAGATTGGAAATGATTGGGAGTTGGCCACTTAATTTGAAATTTCAAATTTGAAATTAAGCCATTACATAAACGGCTTTCCCATGTCCCTGACAGGACTTCTGGGGCTGAACCCCATGATTTTCAGGTGCGTGAACGTCGCGGCTAAAGAGGCTGCGGAAAAAAGGTCTTGTTCTGTCATTCTGAGCGAAGCGAAGAATCTCTCTTCGATTTAAGTATAGGAAAAGAAACAAGGAGAGATTCTTCGCTTCGCTCAGAATGACAGAGTATTGGGTTTTTCCGCGGCCTATAAAGCCGCGACCCACAATGACTATTTATGAGATTGGTTCATTTCAAATTTAAGATTTTTCCGCGCGTTAAGAAATTTGCACTACTCTCGCTCGTTGTATACGCTTATCTGTGAGGCACCCTTCAATGAAAACCTTACAAATAACCAGTTTGTCTCGACTTGAATCCAGGGCCGCGCACTCAAATCACCGGGCACTTCCCTTCTCCCGCGAGCTCTGTTTGTTAGCAATGCTCTGCCTGATGTCCGCTATTTCCCTGCGCGCGGACGAAGGCATGTGGCTGTTCAACAATCCGCCGACAAAAATTCTGCAAGATAAATATCACTTTCAGGCGACGGCTGCGTGGCTTGAACACGTCCAGAAATCTTCCGTACGGTTTGACAATGGCGGCTCCGGATCATTTGTTTCCGCGGATGGACTGGTGATGACCAACCATCACGTGGGCTCCGGATGCCTGCAAAAAATGAGCACGAAAGAAAAGAACTATGTGGCGAATGGATTTGAAGCCAAATCAAATTCGGAAGAACCGAAATGCCCTGATCTGGAGCTAAATGTCCTGATGAGCATCGAAGATGTGACCGCGCGCGTCTCGGGAGCCGTGCAACCAGGAGTGGATGACGCAACTGCGGAAAAAGCACGTCGCGCGGAGATCAACAAGATCGAAAAAGAATCGCACGACAAATCGGGTTTGCGCAGCGACGTAGTACCACTTTACAACGGCGGCGAGTATCAGCTGTATCGGTATAAGCAGTACACGGATGTGCGGCTCGTGTTTGCTCCACAGAAATCCATCGCGTTTTTCGGAGGTGATCCTGACAATTTTGAGTATCCCCGCTACGACCTCGACATCTGTTTTTTTCGCGTCTACGAAAATGACAAGCCCGTGCACGTGGACAATTATTTGAAGTGGAGCGAATCGGGCGCCGCGGAAGGCGATTTAATTTTCGTTTCAGGACATCCCGGCCGGACGGAGCGCGGCGACACGGTTGCCAATCTGCTCTATCAACGCGACTACGCCGTTCCCGGCACGCTCAATCTTTTGCGCCGCCGCGAGGTGCTGCTCGACAACTATGCCGAACGCAGCGCCGAGAACGCCCGCCGGGCGGAACAAGATTTGTTCGGAATTAAAAACAGCCGCAAAGCGTTGCTTGGCAGACTGGCCGGGCTGCAAGACCCGGCCATTATGGAGAAAAAGCGCGCCGAAGAAAAAGAACTGCGCGACGCCGTGGCGAAAGATCCGAAGCTCAGTCAGGCGGATGGCAAGGGCTGGGATGAAGTGGCCGTGACTCTCAAGACGATGATCCAGATTCGTGACGAGTATAATTTTTTCGCCATTGGGCCGCAAAGATCCGGCATGGCATTCGATAGCGATTTATTTAATATCGCCATAAACCTTGTGCGCCTTGCCGAGGAAACGCAAAAACCAAACGGCGAGCGCCTCCGCGAATATTCCGATGCCGCGCTCAATTCCCTGAAGCTCCAACTCTTTTCCGATGCGCCCATTTACGATGATCTTGAAACCGTGAAGCTCGCGGATTCGCTCGGGATGCTCGCCGAAGTGATGGGCCAAGAAAATAAAACCGTTCAGATGGTCCTTGCTGGAAAATCTCCACAGGAGCGCGCGTCAGAGTTAGTTCGAGGGACTTCGCTGAAAGACGTAGCTGCGCGCAAACGCCTCGCGGACGGCGGGTTGAAGGCCCTTCAGGAATCGACTGACCCAATGATTCAGCTGGCTCGCGCCATCGATCCGGAATCGCGAAAAATTCGCCAGACATTTGAGCAGCAAGTGGACGAGCCGCAGCGCCAGGCGTACGGCAAGATCGCCAATTCGCGCTTTGCTGTATACGGGTCGAGCGTTTATCCGGACGCGACATTTACTCTTCGGCTCGCATTTGGAGAAGCTAAAGGCTATTCCGAGAACGGTGAAAAAATTCCGTGGGCCACGACGATGGGAGGGACGTATCAGCACGCGGCTGAGCATGAGAACAAGGAACCTTTCAATCTACCAAAGATCTGGACTGACCGAAAATCGCAGCTCAATCTTTCGACGCCCTTCAACTTTGTTAGCACAGCGGACATCATTGGAGGGAACTCCGGCAGCCCAGTGATCAACCGCCAAGGTGAAGTCGTGGGAATTATTTTCGATGGAAACATTCAGTCTCTGGTGTTGGATTACGTTTATACGGACAAAGAATCGCGCGCCGTCGCGGTTCACTCCGCAGGCATCCTGGAAGCGCTGCGAAAAATTTATCAGGCCAATCGATTGGTGTCGGAAATTACGGGAAAGAGATAGTTTCGGTTTTTTCGTAACCGGATTGATGACTTCGTTAGGAGATTACAAATGCAAATAGAAAAAGGCCGGACGATTTCGCGTCCGGCCTTCAATTCCGCCTTGCGCACAACAATTTCCACTCAAGATACTTTTGCAGCAGTCCCGCCAGAACTCACTGAATGAAAATCCAATGAAATCTGGCCGGAACAGCTGCGGCCAATGCTAGTTAGGAAACGGCAGATAGGTCCAATGGTCGTTAAGGTATCCAGGAGGCGCTCCATTGGAGGAGTCATAGCCTTCACCCCCGAAGATGCGAACGTAGCCGAATGCATCTGGACCCCAGAATGCGGCCCCGCGGCGTCCCCCAACGACGTTTTGTACAAAGGGCACATTGCCCAGCACACCAGCGACATCCTTAATCGCAAATACGCTGTTCTGGTTTGCGTTGCTGATGCCCTTCCACCAAATCCACTGTCCGGACTTGTGCTGATATTCCCAGATATCATTCAGGAAGCCAGTCGGATCCGTAGTTGAGGTTCCATATCCCCAACCACCGATCAACCAGAGATTGCTGTTGGAATCAGTCCAGCCAACTGCCCCCCAACGCGAACCCGGAGCATTTCCAGCCGCGCCGGTGCTCAGGTTAGTCGCTGCCTGTGCGCCATAGCTGCCGGTTTGATTTGCAAGGTTTCCGCCCGACACCCATGTCCATTGCTTGGTCGTAATATTAAATTCCCAAAGATCGTTCAGGATCGCTCCGGCTGATGGAGGACCAGTGGTGCCAGTCCCGACCGAATCGAGTCCAAAACCACCGAAAAGCCAAATGTTGCCGGAAGCATCTGCCCACAGGACACCTGCCTGGCGCCCACCTGGAGCGGTAGTGCCGGTTGGTGTTCCTAACTGGCCGTAATTGCCATTCTGATTGGCGGCGTTCGATGGGGCAGGCCCCATCCACATCCATTGATTTGACCCGGAGTTGTATTCCCAGAGATCATTCAACAAACCGGTTGTGCCTGCGGAATCTAAACCCTGGCCGCCAAAGAGCCAAAAATTCCCGGATGGGTCCTTGGTCGTTGCCGCAGCCCATCTACCTCCCGGAACTCCTCCCGGCGATCCTTGAGTGCCATAAACTCCATTCGTGTTGCCTATGGTCGAGCCTCCAGCCAAGGTCCACGGGCAGGAGCTTGTCCCTGCGCCCTGAGGATCAACCGTCGAGCCAGCGGGGGGAGGTAGGGGGGGAGTGCATTTCCATAGGTCGCTGAGGAGTGAGTCACTCCCCTGGCTGTCAATCCCCTGTCCACCGAATAGATACAAGTCCCCAGAATTGCTCGTCCAACTTGAGCTACCCCACCTCGATCCTGGGGCGATTCCAGTGGCAACATCCTCAAGTTCGAGAGCGTCGACGCGCACTTGAAAAACGGCGGGAAGGCTCGCACTGTTCGTAAAAATGGGCAGATTCGCAGGGACCCAACCTCCAGTTCCAACCGAAGGGTCATATACCCAAAGGTCATTCATGAGGGACGGAATTTGGTTCCCTAGCGGGCTTGGGTACGGGAAACCTTGTCCGCCGAAAAGCCATCTTCGCCCCTGGTTGTCGGTCCAGGACGCTGCGAAGTCCCTCCCGCCAGGTGTGCCCAGGTTTGGAGGGAAAGTCAGGTTGAGGGGCCGAAGTGGCGTCGTAACTGCGGAATAATTGTTCGCCTTCGTTGTGTTGCCAAGGTACCAAGAATTCCAGCCCCAATCGTTGTGTTGGCAATCAACAAGAACCGTGCTGACATTCGTGAGAGCAATACCCGTATAGAAGAAATCATTGCACGCCTGCAGCGGTTGGCTCGATGGCTCTAAAAATGTTTGTACGTTGTAAATACCGCCATTCGTGACCTGAGTGGGAAACGTGAATGTAGTATCTCCCGTTACAAATAGGTTGTCCCCCGCATTGTTTTGTAATTCCAGTGTGTCGCCGGGGCCCTCTACCAGACCTACGACCGATCCACTTATTTTGAAACCCGGCTGCGTGCAGATGATTTCAACATTGGTTACGTTCGAGGTCGCAGTGCCGGTGCCACTGACGACGGAGCACACTTGCGGTGGGTTCGAAGGCTGTTTCAAAACTGTTACGCTATAAGCAGTGCCGCCGCTAACCGGCGCCGAAAAAGTAAATGGAACGTTTCCTTGCCCGGTCACCGAGAAATTGTTGCCCCCGTTGTTCTGAAGGACAAGTCCGCTCCCGATAATGCCGGAAACCGAACCGCCGATCGTGAGGCCCGTCGTGCCGCAATTGATCAGGACGTTCGAAACATTAGCCGTGGCAGTTCCTGTGCCATTCGAGATGCTGCAAGTTTGCGCGGGATTGGTGGGCTGCGTTAGCACAGTCACGACGTAAGCGCCGCTGATGGCTGTCTTGAATGTGAATACGCCATTGGCCGTGATCGGCAGGCTATCCCCGCCGTTATCCTGCAGAACCATGCCGGTCCCAAGGATGCCGAGTACAGTTCCACCAATCGTAAAGGTCGTGGAAGTACCACCACTGCCACCAGTCCCGCCACTGCCACCACTGCCACCGCTGCCACTGCCTCCACCACTAAGCGAGCCGCTGGATCCTGAATGTGCTGGGTAGCACGAATTCATCATCAGCAATATCAACAGCATGGATACGGAATAGGCAGACTTCAAATAGAATTTCATGGCTGCGGAATGCTCCTTGATTGGCGAACGAAGGACGCGCTGCCCCGGTTGGGCCGATATGGCACACGGGGTCCACCCTCAGTGGACGCAAATCTACATTTGCGATCCCGACGCTCGCGGAATCACCTAGTTACTAGTAGGACATTATTAAGCTGACTGTAAACCTCTTCACAAACACCCTAATGGGAGTCACAAATCAGGTCAATTCGGACGTTCAACCGCTGTGTCCACCTGAGTAATAAATAGAACGTGTTGCACAATGTATATATGCGCCGAACGATATCTTCGACATTCCTCGATCTCGCACAAGTCATTTAATCTTAATAGCTTAGAGGCAATTCCAAACAAAAAGAAATGGTGTGGAAAAAGCTTTACTGTTTGATTGAACTCAATTACTCCCTCCATTTATTTTTGCGTTTCCGGCAAGGTGCTCTTTCCGCACAGGGCATGTGATACGATCTAAAACGAATTAAATTTACTTCGTTGCGTTGCGCCCTGCTTAATAGTTCCACTTCGGGGCAATGCAATTGCTTTGCGGATTGATACTGCCCCCTATGCGCCCATCTCAAATTAGGAACCTGATCATTTTTGCAGTCTTGGCAATTGTTGTTCTCTGGGCCAGCTCCACGGCTGCTGACTTCATTATTGAGTACAACTGGTGGAAAGAAATTGGCCAGGTAAATACCTGGGTGGGGATGCTTTGGTACAGCATCGCGCCGGCTGCGGCGGGATCGGTCATCGCTTTCTTTGCCTTATGGATCGCTCACTCGCGCGGCCTAAACTTTTCGGGAATTCTGAAGCGCGATCACCGCATTTATTCCATGCTGATCCCGATTGGATTGGCAGTGGTTGCGATTTTGTTTGCGTCGAGCAGCATTGACTACTGGACGGTGATGCGCTTTTTTGGGTCGCGCGGTTTGGCGGCGCCTGCCGATGCGTGGAAGGACCAGGTTTTTTCTCGCGGCTTGCCCTTTTACCTATTTGACCTGCCTTTTTATGGTCAGGTGCTTGGCTTTGTTTTTGTCCTGGCAATTCTTTGTGCGCTGGTATTTTGGGCCACGGCGCGCGGTTGGCAACTGGCGGAACGATTCCGCTATGGCGGGCTGGAAAGGGGCGACCACAGGACACTGACGATCGAACCTGGTTCCCTGCTGCTTCCCGGTGCAAGCCGAGCTGGTTTTGTTCGCATCCTTACGGTCATCATGTTGCTGGGTTTCGCCGTGTGGATATATCTCGGCAATTATGAGCTTCTGCTCAACTCTCATGCGTTCATGACGGGCGCGGATTTCGTCGACGAAAAAGTTACGCTTCCCCTACGTTGGCTGCTCATCGTTGTTTCGCTCGGCACACTGCCATTGATGTGGATGCGTCAATACAAGAAGGGCGCATCGATTGTTGCCGGCTTTTTTATTCTGCAATTTATTTTGCCGATTCTTGTTCACGCTGTTTATGTCCGGCCAAATGAAATTTCCATTGAGCGGCCGTATATCGAGCGGCACATCGATGCAACGTCAATAGCCTTTGGCCTGAACCGCAATGCGCAGGAGCTTGCATTCGTGCCAGCCAAGCAAGCGAACGTGGATCCCGTGCAGGATGCCACGCTGCTGGACAATGTTCGCCTGTGGGATTTGCGCGCCTACAACGCAACAATCACGCAAATTCAAGCGCTGCGCCCTTATTACACTTTTCCTGACACGGATGTAGATCGCTACTTCCCCAATGGCCACATCAAGCAGGTCTTGTTGTCGCCGCGCGAAATCGACGTTAACCAGTTATCGGCGGAAGCCAGCCAGAGCTGGATTAATCCGCGTTTCATTTATACGCATGGATTTGGCGCGGTCATGTCCGAGGTCAATAAAATTACGCCGGACGGACTTCCCGTTCTGCTGATCGAAAATGCTCCGCCCGAAATTAGAACGCCGGGCTTTCAACTGACCCGGCCCGAAATTTATTACGGAGAAAAAACGCAGGATCCGGTTTTCGTGCACACAGCGCGCGAAGAGTTTGATTATCCCTCCGGCGATCAGAATAAATATTCCACGTATCAAGGCACGGGAGGTTTTCCGGTCGGCTCGCTGCTATTGAAAACCGCAGCGGCCATTTCCGAAGGCGAGCCGAACATCGTTTTCACCAGTTATCTCAAGGGCGAAAGCCGCATGATGATTCACCGCAACGTGCAGGAACGACTTCGCTACCTTGCGGGTTTCCTCGACTGGGATCAGGATCCTTATCTCGTAATTACCGATGACGGTCGATTGGTTTGGATGGTGGACGGGTACACGACTTCCCAGTTGCATCCGTATTCCGCCACGATTCCCGTGCCCGGATTGCCGGATGGCGTGAATTACATGCGTAATGCGGTAAAGGCGACGGTCGATGCCTACAACGGAAAAATTTCGCTTTATGTTTTCGATCCGAACGATCCCATCATTCAGTCGTACCAGCATCTCTTTCCGAAATTATTTCTGCCTGCTTCGGACATGCCCGCCGATCTGCGCCGCCACGCGCGCTATCCCGAAGCATTGTTTCAGGCGCAGGCAGAGGCCTACCGCACGTTTCACATGCACGACCCTCAGGTGTTTTATAACAAGGAAGACATCTGGGACATCGCGCACAATCTCGCTGGCCAATCCGCGCAACCTGAAAATGTGCAGGCGACTTACGTCGTGGCCACTTTGCCGGAGAAAAATCGCCCGAATTCCTGCTGATTCTTCCTTTCACCCCGCGTGGCAAAGATAATTTGATCGGCTGGATGGCCGCGCGCTGCGACGGCGATCATTTGGGAAATCTGATTTTCTACCAGCTCCCAAAGCAGCAATTGATTTACGGCCCCATGCAGATCGAATCGCGCATCGATCAGGACCAGAATATTTCCAAGGACCTGACGTTGTGGAACCAGCAAGGCTCGCACGTCCTGCGCGGAAATATTATCTCGCTTCCCGTGACTGGCGGTTTTCTGTATGTCGAGTCCATTTACATTCAGGCGAATGAAGCGCGCATGCCGCAGCTCAAAAAAGTTGTGCTCGCCATGGGCGATCGCCTGATTTATCGCGACACTTTCGACCAGGCCCTCGCCGAACTAGTGGGAGGCGGCTTGCCGGGAAAAGCGGCGCCCGGGGCGGTGGTAACTGGTCAGCCCCCACCAGCCAGCTTCGCAAGGAAACGACGCCGCAGCCATAGCCGGCCGCGTGCGCCAAATTCGCGATCAAGCAGAACAATTGGTGAAAGAGCTGGAGCAACTGGAAAAAGACGCAGGTACGAAAAAGTAGAGTAGGCTTCAGCCTGTTTTCTTTTGACTTTATTTTTTTGGTCCTATAAAAACTTAAATCCAGGCATGGCTTTCCGCCTGCGTAAAAAATAGCTCCATTTTGTCATTCCGAGCGAAGCGAGGAATCTCTCTTCGATTTAGCTTTTATAATGCAAAAGAAGAGAGATTCCTCGCTTCGCTCGGAATGACAAACAATTGGTTTACCAGCTTTTGGAACATGTTCTTCTGTAGCCACGCAACGCGATGAATGGAAAAGTACAGGAGATATCCCGTCAATCATGGCAAACACTCTAAATCTGTCCGAAAAATTCGCTTCGGCCCTCGCCTACGACCGTTACCTCCAAACCGGCGCGGAAGAGCAACGTCGCCGCTGGACCCAAGTCTATGACGCCGCGCATTTAACCGATGCCCAGAAGCAGCTCGTCGCCGGCTTCGTGCGCGAAATGAAAATTCTGATCTTCAGCGGCATCTGGTGCGGTGACTGTGTCCAGCAATGCCCATTGATTTTCCGCATTGCCGAAACCAATCCTGCAAAAATCGATTTGCGTTTTGTCGAGCGCCCCAAGGACAGCGAGTTGCCTCCGGAATTGCGCATCAACGCAGGCAGCCGAGTCCCCGTCATCATATTTTTATCGGAGAACAACGAATGGTGCGCCACGGCCGGCGATCGCACCATCAATCGTTATCGTGCCATCGCCCGCGCCAAGCTGGGGCCATTGTGCTCCACGGGAATCGTCGCGCCCGACAAAGACGAGATTGACGCCACGTTGTCCGATTGGTTGAACGAAGTCGAGCGCGTGCAGTTGATGCTGCGTCTAACCCCGCGCCTGCGCCAAAAATATCAGGATTGAGTTACGGCAGCCCACCGCGTCAGGGTCTCTGCGTATTTGTTTCATTGCGCTTGTCTTGACACCATTTTCGTGCGGGGTATATTCGATTGCACATGATTCCCGCGCGTCCGGAGGTGCTCCCAACATGTCTGATTTTCCATTAAAGCGTCGCGACTTCCTTGTTGGCGTTGGCGTGAGCGGGCTCGGTCTGGTCTTCGGCCTCGATCTGAAACCAGCCGCAGCAGGCGCAGAAGTTGCTGCGCAGGCGAACAGCGCGGGCGTGAAAATGGCGTGGGTGCGCATCGCTCCCGACGGAGCGATCACTATCATGGCTCCGGCGGCAGAAATGGGCCAGGGTACGACGACCGCGCTGGCGATTATCTTCGCCGAGGAACTGGATGCGGACTGGAACAAAGTGTCCGTCGAATTCAGCCCCGCTGACGATGCGATTTACGCAAATCCACTGCCCTTCTTTTTTCGGCATGATGGTCACCGCGGCGAGCACGGCGGTGATGGCCTACTACAAAAACATGCGCCTCTATGGAGCGCAGGCGCGGCGCGTGTTGCTGGATGCGGCCGCGACTCACTTCAATGTTCCCGTAGAGGAACTCACAACCGATCCAAGCGTTGTGGTTCACGCAAAAACAGGACAGCGCCTGACGTACGGAGAAATTGCGAGTTTTGCAAAATTGCCGGAAACTTTGCCCGCAGTTTCAGAAAAAGATTTGAAGGACCCGAGCAAGTTCCGTCTGATCGGTCACGAAATTCCACGCGTGGATGTTCCCGTCAAGACAGACGGTTCAGCGAAATACAGCATCGACGTGCGATTGCCCGATATGGTTTACGCAACCGTCGTGCGCGCTCCTGTGCTGGGCGCAACGCCCGTTTCCGTCAACAGCGCGGAAGTTTCCAAAATGCGCGACGTAATTAAGGTGATGCAGTTGCCACCCGATCGCGTGGCCATTGCCGCGCATACTTACGAGGCGGCTCTCGCCGCCGAACGCGCGCTGAAAATCACGTGGAGCAAAATTCCGCAAAGTGAATTTGACAGCGAGCGCGCGCTCGAAGAGCAATCCGCAATTGCGCGCGACCTCAGCAAGCCCGGAGTGCAGGTGCAAAACGCGGGCGATGTGGTTGCAGCGCTAAGCAGCGCGGCCAGAGTTTACAAGGCCGAATACCGCACGGAATACGTTTATCATGCGCAACTCGAACCGCTGAATTCCGTTTCATGGGTGAAAGACGGAGGCAAGAGCGCGGAAGTCTGGGCCGGATCGCAGACGCCCACGCACCTGACGCGCTCTGTTGCCCAGGCGCTCGGAATCGTCCCCGAAAATGTGCAGCTGCATCGTACGTATCTTGGCGGCGGATTTGGCCGGCGCTCAGCGCAGGACCATGACTGGGCCGTGGACTCCGCGCTCGTGTCCAAGGAATTAGGAGTGCCGGTAAAAGTCATCTGGAGCCGCGAGTCCGATGTGCGCTTCGGCCGCTTCAAGCCGATGACCGTCGCAATATCTGCAGGCGGCGGAAGATTCGAGTGGCCAGCTGACCGCGTGGCATCATCGGCTCGTCGCGGACGAAGCGCTGGCGATGACCGATCCCACGCGCTTTGAAAAAGGAAAAGAATTCCCTCGGATTTCCACCACCGGAATCAAAACCGATTACGACGTCCCCAACATTTTGGTCGAGGCTGTGCGCAACAAACTTGGCGTGCGCATGTCGGCCGTGCGCGGTGTCGGCTCGACGGTAAATCAATTTGCTGCGGAAAGTTTTGTGGATGAAATTGCAATAGCTCGCGGCGACGACCC
Organism: uncultured Acidobacteriota bacterium; assembly: GCA_963786215.1. Lineage (GTDB taxonomy): Bacteria > Acidobacteriota > Terriglobia > Acidiferrales > UBA7541 > Palsa-360. The sequence goes on along the minus strand of CAWAYK010000012.1, from coordinate 303,971 downwards.
TGTCGAGATGCGCCTCGCGCTGTTGCGAAAATCTCCCGCCGAGCAGGAAGTGCTTCGCGCGGTGGCGAACATGGCCGCGTGGAAAAAAGGTGAAAAAGACGGCCGCGGCGTTTCTTACGTTACGAATGCCGGAACCTTCATGGCCACCATCGCGCGCGTTACCGTCGACCGCAATACCGGAGTGATTCGCGTGCCGGAAATCTGGATCGCCGCCGACGTTGGCGTGCCGATCATGCCGCGCAATCTTGACGCGCAACTGCAGAGCGCCGTGATTCATTCGCTCAGCAATCTGCTCAAGGAACGCATTACTTTTAAAAATGGCGCCGTTCAGCAATCGAACTTTTACGACTATCAAGTTCTGCGCATGTCGGAAGCGCCGGAAGTGCATACGCACATCGTGCCGTCCACGCGCAATCCTGTGGGCATCGGCGATCTTGGCGGAATCGGCGTTGGCCCGGCCGTGGCAAATGCTTTCTTTTCGGCCACAGGGCGCCGCCTTAGGCAGTCGCCCTTTCTGCCGGACCGTGTGCTTGCAGTTTTAAAAACCTAGAGAATTTTGAACGCACGCAAGGAACGTGTACGAGCGCGTAAAGCTTTTGCAACCGAGGAGGATTTCAAAATGATTTCTTTAACCGTGAATGCCCGCAGCGTAAGCGTGGAAGTCGATCCCTCGACTCCCCTGCTGTGGGTCTTGCGCGAACACCTCGGCCTGACCGGCACAAAATACGGTTGCGGAGTTTCGCAATGCGGCGCGTGCACTGTGCATCTTGACGGCCAGCCAGTGCGATCTTGCAGCACACCCGTTTCCCGGGCGGTGGGAAAAGAAGTGACGACGATCGAAGGGCTCTCGCCAAACCGGAATCACCCTGTGCAACGCGCGTGGATGGAAATTGAAGTCCCGCAGTGCGGTTATTGCCAGTCCGGACAAATCATGAGCGCAGTAGCTTTGCTGAAATCGAATTCCAATCCCGGGGAAGAAGATATCAATCGCGCCATGTCCGGAAACATTTGCCGGTGCGGAACGTATCCTAGAATTCGTCGCGCCATTCACCGCGCAGCTGAAATGTCCAAGACGGTTTAAATTGGCATAGGCTTCAGCCTGTGGGGTTTGGGCCTTGCAAGGACTAAAACCCACAGGCTGAAGCCTATGCCACAAAAACCATCAATCCGCCAAAGCGTCTTCGTGAATCGCCTTAATCCCAGGGTGTTCGATGTCCGGCAGAAAAGCCGCAAGTAATCCCATCGCTGGGAGGTAGGAACAAACCATGTAAACAAAATTTATGCTGGTCAAATCTGCGAGCCACCCGAGCACTGCAGCGCCCAGCCCCGCCATGCCGAATGCGAATCCGAAGCACAATCCTGATATCATGCCCACTTTTCCCGGAACCAGTTCCTGTGCGTACACCACAATCACGGAAAATGCGGACGCCAGAATAAGTCCAATCACCACGCTGAGAATTTCGGTCCATAACAAATTGGAGTACGGCAGCAACAAAGTGAACGGCAGAACACCGAGAATCGATACCCAAATCACGCTCTTGCGACCGATGCGATCGCCAACCGGTCCACCGATTACCGTACCTGCCGCAACCGCGCCAAGAAAAACGAAGAGATGAACCTGCGCGCTCTGCACTGACAAATGAAACTTGCTAATCAAATAAAACGTGTAGTAGCTCGTCAAACTCGCCAGATAAACAAACTTTGAAAATAACAACGCCATCAAAATGGCTATGGAAGCGGTGATCCGCGCTGTCGACAAATTCGGAGCCTTCTCGATATCTTTCGCGCTGAATTTTTTCCAGGTTAATCGTCGCTTCTTGGCCCAGCTGCTCACTCCCGTGAGCAGAATCATTCCCAACAAAGCAGCCAGCGTGAACCAGGCGATACTGGTTTGCCCTCTTGGCATGACGATAAAGGCCGCGAGCAAGGGCCCGAGCGAAAGCCCCGCGTTCCCCCCTACCTGGAAAAGCGATTGCGCTAGCCCATGCTGCCCGCCGGATGCCATGCGCGCCACGCGCGATGACTCCGGATGGAACACGGATGAGCCGGTCCCCACAAGCGCCGCGGCAACGAGCAACGCTGGAAATGTATGCGCAGCGGAAAGCAGCACCAATCCGATGAGCGTTGCTCCCATTCCCACGGGCAAAGAATACGGTTTGGGATTCTTGTCGGTATAAAAACCGATCAATGGTTGCAGCAGCGAGGCGGTTGTCTGGTACGTAAGAGTGATCAGACCGATTTGCGTAAAATTCAGATTGAAGGAAGTTTTCAGCAGCGGATAAATCGCCGGCAGAAGCGAAGACAGCATGTCGTTCACAAGGTGGCAGACGCTGATCGCACCCAACACTTTGAAAACAACTTCATTCCCCGCATCGACTAATGTTTCAGACTGAGTTGCTGCCAAGGTCTTTCCCCCGCCCCTGAGGAGACAACACGCCGGTGGACCCGCTCTCTATCATTGTAGCAAGAAGGGCTAACGATTTCACGGAATGGGGCCGAGTAAGTGAACGCGTCTACGCCACGCCAGCCTCGTGCATTACGGCTTCGGATTTGGTGCGAATTTCACGCGCAATTTCATAGGGATCGCCCTGCTGAAATTGAGGCAGAAAGAGTTCGACGGAGAGCGGGCCGGCATATCCCTTTTCCGAAAGCTTGCCGAGAATTCGCGTCAGCGGGGCGACTCCGTCACCGGGAATGATGCGCGAATACAAATCCAGCATTTCGCGCGGTATGTCCGGCACATCCTGAAAATGCACGTGACCGATTTCCCCGACGCGAATCATTTCGAGGTCCTCCAGCTTATTGAGCCCGGACCAGAAATGGTAGCAGTCCAGCATGGGCTCGATGTTCGGATGCGCCGCCGCGCGCGTGAGCTTGAGTAATGTAGGCAAAGTGGAAATAAAAGTCGAAGCGCGCATGAATTCGATTCTGAGTTTCGTATCAAATTGCTTGGCCACTTCTCCCGCGTCGTACATATTGTCCGGAGCGGCTTTGTAATCCTCGTCCGTAACTTTCTTGGTGCAAGTAGTCGGTGAGTAAACGCCGTGCAGGCCCATGTTGGCATACATTTCGCAGCGCTTTTTCAAATTATCCAGCGCGGCGGCGCGATTCGGATTCGGCTCCCATAATTCGATAACACCAGTTGCGGCGTGAACGAGATTCAATCCCAGATCGGTGATCACGCGCCGTGCAGCCGCCAGATCATCCGTCTTCAAAAATTCATCGAGCAAAACATTCGTGATTTCAACATCCTTGATTCCTGCGCGCGCCCACCCTTCCAGCGATTTGCGATATCCCGCCGCGTTCGACGTATTCTGGTGCATGGCAAGCGTCATCTTTTTCGATCCAGCCGCGCTCGCTAAAGAACCGGTCGCGGCAATCACTACGGGAGCCAAAAGCATTTCTCTTCTGGAAAGCGTATTCATCGAATCTTCCCTCTCATCTGCTGCCCGATTTTGCATTTGATTTTGTGGCTCGGTTGCCTTTGTAGCTCGCCTCTTCAGAGGCGAGGGTTTAGATTCCGTTACATTAAAATCCCCACCTCTGAAGAGGCGGGCTACAGCAGCTATTTCCCTCTTCGCCAATTACAAAAAAACAATCCTCGTTCTACGCCTTCGGCACTGGAGGCCAAATTCGCAACGCGCTATTCGGCCCATTTGGCGCGTGTACCAACTCCGGAACCACGGAATGTCCATTCAACCCCAACGGAGATTTCGCGACAGCCGGCGCGTAGTCACGATCGAAACCTTCCTTCGACGCGAACTCATAAATAATACCGTGCTTTGCCCATCCAGCCACAGAATTGAGTTTGCGCACTCGAACGCATGACGGCGTCGCGCACATTTTCGGCAACCGTTCGAGCACATACCCGGCATGCATCTCTTCCTCGAATTCGAGCGCGCAATCAAAACTTCCCACCTGAATGCACGGCGTGCCCAACATTCCTTCTTTATACGCGCCATTCGCCGTCCCGTCGCGCCGCCCCGTTTCCGTAAATATATTCATGCGCTCGCCCGTTCGCATCGCGAGCATTTTTTTATCTTTCTCGGGCAGCGCCGCATGCAAGACGCTGGGGACGGGGTCTCCAAACACATTCGCGTCGGTCGCAGCAATCAGAAGCATGTAATGAAATCCCTTACCCACCCTCGGATCGTCCACATGATGGTAACGTTTGTCATTTTCAGCGCCGCCTTCCAGATCCTGCGACGCGTAGTGCGCCGCCCACAAATAGCCAGGCCGCCTCAGGAGCGCAGGGAGATATGAGCCGTGCAGCCAGGAAAAATAAGCATCGCGGCCTTCAGTGGGCAGATCGTACCAGGTAATCCACATGCCTCGATCCGGAGGCGCTGTCTTCATGCGCTCCATTTGCGCGGACCCTTTGGAATTTTCGCTCTGCGCAAATGAATCGCTCGCCGCGGCAAATGCGATGGCTGCCGCACTTCCGGCTGCCTTCAAAAACTTTCGACGATTGCGATTTTCCCGAGCCTCAACTTTTTTCTTCATTGCATCTCCTCTGCCGAATGAATTCACAAATCGATCTTGAGCAACTTCGCCGCCGTGCCGCTGAAAATTGAAATGCGTTCTTCATCGCTTAAACCTGGAATCGCCAGGATTCTGTCGACAGGAGTGCGATTCCAAAGCGTGGGATAGTCTGTCCCCACGACAACCTGGCTCGCGCCGACCACCGCAACCAAATGCCTCATGTCCTCCGGACTAAAAAGTACGGAATCGAAATAAAGTTGGTTTAGATATTCGCTCGGAAGTTTTTTCAAAGGCTTGCAAAGATTGGGATACGCGGTCATGCATTGATCGCCTCGGCTCGAGTAGGAAGGCAGGTAGCCGCCGCCATGCGCCGCACAGATTTTCAGGCGTGGAAAAAGATCCAGAGTTCCGTCCTCAATCAAATGAGTGAGCGCAAGCGTGGTTTCCAAAGGGTGCCCGACAACATTGTCCAGAAATCCATTCCCGTTTAATCGTCTCTCGTCGATCGGCGCCCCCGCGGATTGCGGATGAATAAAAACCACAGTCTGAAGCTCCTCCGCTTTGGCCCAAAACGGATGAAACTTCTGCGCGGAAAGGTCGTCTCCATTCACGCTTCCACCAATGGCCACGCCCCGCATTCCCAAATTCTTCACGCCGTATTCCATCTGCTCAGCCGCAAGCGACGGATGCTGCAACGCCACACTTCCCAGACCGACAAGCCGTTTGGGATGCGCGGCGCAAAATTCCGCAATCTTTTCGTTCTGAATCTGAACGATCTTTCGCGCAAGGTCGACATCCGCCCAATACCAGAACGGGTTGACGGAAAGAGCCTGCACATCGATACCCATTTCGTCCAAATCCGCGAGATGCTTTTGCACATCATTGTGGATGTTGGCTGGGTTGTCCGGATTTCCCAGTTGCATGTCTCCGGCGCGCCCTTCGCGTCCAATGCGGTCCTTCACGAGGTCCCAGGCCTCGGGCACTCGAACGTGCGCGTGAATATCCACGACCGCAGTTTGTTTGCCGCCAATTACAACTCGTCGTTTGCGGTTGCCAGCCGCTTGCTCAGCGGATTGAGGTACGCTACTTGAGAATCCGAAAATCGATTCGGCACATGCGAAACGGGTGAAAGCAATTCCCGCCGCTGCCTTGGAAGCGCTTTTTAGAAATTCTCTTCGCGTCGACATTGTCGATGATCAGTTCCCTGCGAATATCAATTGCGGCATTGGCGATTTCGGATGCGCCTACTTATACACCCGAGACCGCCTGCAAGAAACCAGGTAATTCATCCCCATTTGCGGTGGTCACCTGGAGTGGAGATTCGGTTTAGTAGCACAGGCTTCAGTCTGTGGGTTTTGGTGCGTTCAAGGACTAAATACCACAGGCTTCAGAGTCTGTGTGAGAACTAGCCTTGACGCGTCTTTTATACTGCACGAGAGAGGAGACGCGATGGGGAAATTTTTGGATTACAACCCGGATCAGGCGTATTTGCTACCGCCGAGTGTGCGCGATGTATTGGGTTCAGGACACTTATGTTTTTATGTGCGCAGGATGGTGGCGAAGTTGGACTTGGGCGCTTTTCGAGACGAGTATGGAATCGAAGGCGGACCGGCGTACGCACCAGAGATGTTGGTTTCGGTATGGCTATACGCTTACGCCCTGGGCGTGACCAGTTCGCGCAGGCTGGAACAGCGCATCCGAGAGGATTTGGCATTTCGGTATTTGGGTGGCGGGGCGACGCCGGATCACTGGACGCTGAACGCGTTTCGGCGGCGGCACGCGAAGGGGTTGAACGATTTGTTTACGCGCGTGGTGGAGTTGGCGCGGGCGAGCGGGCTGGGTCGGTTGGGACACGTGGCCATCGACTCGACGCGCATCGCGGCGAACGCATCACGCAATCGCCTGGATACCGAGCAAGCGTTGCGAGAGAAACGGGCGCGCATACGGCGCGACATTCGGCGGTGACAGAAGCAGTGCAACGCGGAAGATCCGAACGAAGGCGCAGGGATGGAAGTAGGCCGCGAAGCGATCGAACGGCTGGAGCGGCAAGCGGATGAAATTCCGGCGCGGCTGGAGCGGCTGCGGAAATCGGGATTGAAGAAACTCTCGCGGACGGATGCGGACAGCCGCTTTCTGCGCGAGCGTGGCGGGTTCACGCTGGGCTACACGGGCACGCTGGCGGTGAGCGAAGATCACTTGATTGTGGGGCAGTGCGTGACGCAGGAGACGAACGACAACGGTTTGCTGCTTCCGCTGCTGGATTTGGTGGAGCAAACGTGTGGAGACAAGCCGCACTGCGCGAGTGCGGACAGTGGATTTTTTTCCGTGGAGAATTTGCGGGTGTTGGAGGAACGAGGAATCGACGGGTATGTTCCAGACTCCCATCTGGGACGCTGGTTGAATCGCGGAGGGCGACTGCGGACGCGGGCAAAGGACCCGGCCTATCGCCGCATGCGACGAAAATTGCGCGACCCGGCAGGCCGCGCGCTGTACGCCAAACGCAAAGCCATCGTCGAACCGGTCAACGGAGTGTTAAAAGAGCAGCGAGGCATGAGAAGGTTCCGCCAACGCGGATTGCACAAAGTGAGAGGAGAATGGGCGCTAGCGAGCACCGCCTATAACTTGACGCGCATGTGGCACGCGAACTAGCGGCCACGCAACTCCAATTTCCCAGAACCATGCGTAGCAAACAGTCATAAACTCGAATACAAACTATAAAAACGAAGCGGCATCGAGTCTTCACCCAGACTCTGAAGCCTGTGCTACTAAATCGGGCCTGCACTTTCCGTCTGGCCAGAAACAAACGATGACGATACAATCGAAAACTATTATGAGCAAATCAACATTGGCAGCACGTCGCAAATTTATTAAGTATTTGGCATCCAGCCCCTACGTTGCAGCGCTTGGCGGAGTCGCAGCTTTCTTTGAGCGGACGGGTCTTGCGCAAAGCGCCCAGCAGTCGTCCGACGTCATCACCAGTCCCGCAGGCGCTTTCGACGTTTTCGATTTCGAGGAAGCCGCGCACCGCAAAGTGATGCAAGGCCATTGGGCCTACATGGCAAGCGGCGTTGACGATGACGCGACACTCCGCGCAAATCGCGAAATTTTCAAACACGTGCAATTGCGTCCCCGCCGATTGCACGACGCCTCAAAAGTGGACATGCGCGTCGACCTCCTCGGAACGACGTACAACAGTCCGATTTTCTTTTGCCCCACAGGCGGCGAAAAATCGTTCTTCCAGGACGGCGAATTGGCCGTCGCGCGCTCCGCCAAAGCTCATGGTACGTTGCAGATTCTTTCCACGGCCACTTCGACACCCCTCGAAGATGTGTGTAAAGAGCGCGGCCAGCCTGTCTGGTATCAGTTGTATGCAACAACTTCCTGGGACGCGAATGAAAAAATTCTGCGGCGTGTGGAAGCCGCCGGCTGCCCGGTTGTGGCGCTTACCGTTGATAACACCACGGGGCGCAACAGCGAAACTTTTCTCCGCACGCGCGGCAAAGATTTGACCCAGTGCCACAATTGCCATGAAGGCCCGGATGGCCCTACCGTAAACGAACGGCCGATGTACTCCGGAATCGACATGACCGGAGTACGAACGCAAAATCCAACCATGGATTGGGCATTCCTCGATCGCCTGCGCAAAACATGGAAAGGAAAACTTTACATCAAGGGAATGGACACGCGGGAAGACGCGCGTATGTGTATCGAACACGGAGTCGATGGAATGCTCGTGTCGAATCACGGCGGCCGCTCGACAGAGACTTTGCGTTCAACGCTCGAAGCGTTGCCGGAAGTTGTGGCTGCCGTTGACGGAAAAATTCCAGTGTATGTGGATGGCGGGTTTCGTCGCGGCACGGACGTGTTCAAAGCCCTCGCGCTGGGAGCCAAGGGCGTTGGCATCGGTCGTCCTTTCCTCTGGGGTTTGGGAGCATTCGGTCAGCCGGGAGTGGATCGCGTGATCGAAATCATGCAGGGCGAACTGAAAATGGTGATGGGAAATTGCGGTACGCGGACTGTGGCGGATATTACGCACGAATATATTGCCACGCCTGACTGGAAGAGTTAGCAGAACGAAAGGTTGATTGTTTTATGTGGCGCGGACTTCAGCCTGCGGGGGTTAGTGCCTGCGAGGTCTAAACCCCGCAGGCTGAAGCCCGCGCCACTTAAACCCAAATCTCTACTTCGCCGGCTTCGGCCACCAACTCACGAAACCATCTTTATTCGGCATTTTGACGCGAGGCAATGTCTTCGCATCGAGCACCGCATCCGCAGGAACAATTCCGTCAATCGACAAAATATAAGCCGTCACCGCGTACACTTCGTCGTTCGATAAAGTTTGCGGCGACGTAATGGGCATCGCGCGGCGAACATAATCAAACAAGGTTGTAGCAACTGGCCAGTAGCTTGCAGGGGTTTTGATTGGTTTCTGAGTCGCCAATGTGCCGAGGCCTCCGGTGAGCTGGTCCTGCGGCTTTCCCGCCCCTTTTTCTCCGTGGCAGGATTGGCAATATTTTGCGTAAACCGCCGCGCCCGAAGAAACCGACCCGCTTCCCGCAGGTAATCCTCTTCCGTCTGGCACCACCGTGATATCTACTTTTTTTATTTCTTCTGGCGTAAGCGGACGCCCTAGATTCGGACTTTGCGCAGAGCAAACCGTTGCCGATGTACAGAATGCGAGCAATGCAAACGCACAAAATATTTGAAGTTTAAATTGAACGTGAAGTTTTAATTTAAAATTAATCTCACCTATCAGCTTGCTTTTGCCTTCAGGCTTAACTTTAAGCATAGACATTTTTCACCGTCCCATCGCTCGCAACGCTCCAGCTTTGTATTCCATTGAAGTGATATCCCTGGCCCGGCGCGTATTGTGCCACCCAACTCGCGCGAGTTGGCTGCGTGTCGCCAACTTCGTCCGTGGCGCGGCTGACCAGCGTAGCTGGCTGGCCATCCCACTTCCATGGCAAGCGGAATCGCGTAAGTGCCTTTGGCAAAATGGGACCAGTCAATGCCGCCAGCGCCCAAGTTTTTCCGCCATCCGCGGACACTTCCACTTTTGAAACTCGGCCTGCGCCGGACCATGCCAGTCCGGAAATTTCGTAGAGCCCCGGCCCCTTCATGGTCATTCCAAATGATGGTTTGACGATCGCGGATTTCGCGCCCATCGCAAACATGTATTGCCGCGCCTTGCCGCCGGGCATCAACTCCGTGTAATGCGAAGTTTCGTCCCGCGCATCCACGGGCACGTCCAGAACATTTAATCTTCGCAGCCACTTCACGTTCATATTTCCTTCAAACCCCGGCAGCAACAGTCGCATGGGAAATCCCTGCTCGGGGCGAATTGCTTCGCCGTTCTGATATAGAGCGATCATCGCGTCGTCCATGCATTTTTCGAGCGGAATGCTTCTGCTCATGGCCGCGGCATCGCCGCCTTCCGCGACCACCCATTTCGCTTCCTTGTTTACGCCAGCGTCCGCGAGCAGCGTCGAAAGTTTCACTCCGGTCCATTCCGAGCATGAGAGCAATCCGTTTAATTCGCCGGCGGTTACCTGCTGCGGTTGCGCTTGACTAAAACCTCCGCTGTTGCCCGAGCATTCCACAAAATGAATCCGCGTCTCCATCGGATAACGCATAAGGTCTTCGAGCGAAAAAACCAGAGGCCGCTTCACCATTCCGTGAATAAACAATTGATGGCGGCTCGGATCGATATCGGGTACGCCATTGTGATGCCGCTCAAAATGCAACCCATTCGGCGTAATCGTTCCTTCCAACAGGTGAAGGGGCGTGCGTGACACGCCAGTCCCCGCGCGTCCCGGCGCGATGGTGAATATGCGCTGCACCTTTTCCTGCCATTTGGAAGGCGTGCCGTAACCCGAAAACGGCCGCCCAGGCGTCTTCATCCATTCCGGCGCATCAGCGCCAACATTATCCTGCGCGTTCGCAACTCCCACGCCCGCGGCAGCAATTCCCGCGGAAAACAGCGCGCCGCGCAACAGAGTGCGCCGATGGATCAATCCATTCCCCGCGACAATTTCATCATTCAGTTCGCCGTTTTCTTTTCCCTTACGCTCGCTCACGTTTACCCCCCAAAAAAATCCCAAACATCGATACAAAAAAAAGCCGCCCCAATGTCAGTGAGAGCTTAACGTGACATCAAGGCGGCCTCAAGCTTCTAATTATCCGGGTGCCGCACCCTTTGTGTAGTTACAAAGGGTGCGGGTTTAGATGTCATTCAAGCGTATCTCCAAACGGCATGCAGTCCATGCCAGCAGGAACGCATTACTTCCAAGCCGAGTAAATTGGCTTGCTAATCAGATAGTTCGGATTAGCGCCGGGCCGCGGAGTAAATTTCTGCGCGCGCCCGTTGTCCACTTCGGCAGTATAGAAATTGCCGTCCTGGTCAACGCTGAATCCGTGCACTCCCCAGAAGCCTCCCGGGAAATCTCCCCAAGTGCCCCACGAGTACAGGAAGTGTCCCTGCAGATCGTACTTCAGCATCTTGGATGTCCCGCGGTCATAGGCCCACAAATTTCGATCGGCACCGATGTAAAGCAAGTGAACGTCCGAGGGGTCTTTGCCCATGCTCCATTCGTACAGGTATTTTCCGTTTTCGTCGAACACCTGAACGCGGTGGTTTCCGCGATCATTCACGAAAACGTGCTTCGTCTGAGGATCGAGCGCAACTCCGTGCACGTTGTTCATGTAATAAGGACGCGTGTCATTCGGTGGCGTGCCTTTCATTCCCCAGTCCATAAGGAATCTCCCGTCCTTATCGAACTTCGCGACGCGCGTTCCGTTGTATCCATCCGCAACAAACAGCGTGCTGTCCGGCAGCCAGGAAAGAAATGTTGGCCGGTTGAAGTGCGTTCCGTCCGCACCCTTTACTGTGGGCGTGCCCATTGTTTTTACAAGCGTCTTCATGTCATGCGTGAAAATGTAAATGGCGTGCATGTGATCGTCCACGATCCAGATGTGCTTTTCCACATCATAAGGATTGATCGTCACATAGTGAGGCCGCTTGAAGAGGTGATCGTACTGCGGAAATGTCTCAACAATATTTCCTTTGGAATCGACAATGGTCAGGCAGTGTTCCCACTTGGCATCCACGCCGACGACTCCCTTGCCCTCCATCCAAAGCTTCGGTCCATCATCCGGATCTTGCCCAGTTCCTCCCGCGCCCGGCAATGCCGAAATAGTCGCGTCGCGCCAGGGAAGCCGCCCAATTGGGAAAATCAAGCTCGGTCCAAAGTCAGGAATCAGTTTCGCAGCAGGACGCTTGATATTCGGTAATTCACCGCGAAACAGCAAGAACACACGGTCCGGATTTTCCGCATAGATACCTTGCCCCGCGCCCCAGGTCCACGCTTCGTTACCCGGCAACGTGCTGATGTTCGCCGGCCAATTCTTGTCAATGTCGTATGGGCCAAAAGTATCTTGGCCGCCCACTTGTCCGGGCACGGCAGCAATGCTTCCCGTTCCTTGCCCTTGGACGATCCAAGGATTGCTCCCAAATGAATATCCAATTACGCAACCCACTCCTATCGCAAATACTGCAAGTAAAACTCTGCGCATGACTCCCCTTCCCGAAACGCTTACAATTAGATTTATGGAGATGCCTGAGAACCAGGGCATGTCTCAAGCCTTATATGACGGCTTTGCAAAGGTGTCAATCACAACCTGCCCGGGCAGGTTTGCTCATTTAAGGATCTGCTTAACAACGAACAAGATTCTTGAAACATTCTTGCCTTCTATTTCGTCTTATAGATATATTGTCGGGGTCGCGATGGCTGATCTTCGGCAGAAACCTCGCGAGAATTCGCGAATCGAATCTAGGGAGACAAAATGAGAAATACTAGGATTAGTATTTTTGCTGTGTGCATGGGACTCTTGGCGCTTGCGCCTTTGGCCTTCGCACATCACGGCACGGCCAATTACGACACGGGCAAGCAGATTACGGTAAAAGGCACAGTGACCGGCTTCGAATTCGTGAATCCCCATGTCCAAATTTTTTGGGACGCCAAGGATGATGCAGGCGCCGCTCAGAAGTGGCAGGGCGAACTCACCAGCCCCAATCGTTTGAGCAGAGTTGGCTGGAGCAAGAGCACGCTGAAGGCGGGTGATTCGATTACCATCACCGGCTATCCGACGAAGAGCGGCTCGCACGAAATCTGGATTCAGAAAGTTGTTACGGGCGATGGCCAGGAATTGCAAACTGGCGGCGGCAACTAGTTAAGCAAAGAAAGAGGCCACAATATTTTGAGCAATCTACCGCTTGCTCCAAGGGAGAGTTTCAGAATGTGGAATCGAATCGGTACGATCGTTCTAGCGGGTGCAGCCTCCATTTCGATCGCGTCCGCTCGGCCCGCCCAAACAGCTCCGCAATCCGGAACTGCTAAATCCGCGCCCGCATCTGCATCCGCTCCCTCAACGCCGCATGATTTTTCCGGCGTCTGGAATATGCATGCGACGCCCGCGCAGCGGAAGTTTCTCGGAAGCACCTACACAGCTGATCCGCCGGAAATGACGGCATGGGGCACCGAGAAATACATGGGATACAAACCATCCAATGGTCCGCGCACGCATTCACTGAAAGAAACGGATGATCCCGTTCTGAAGCTTTGTCTCCCCCCGGGAACTCCGCGTATTTATTTGCAGCCGTTCCCTTTTCAAATCGTGATGACTCCGAAAGAGATGATCATGATTTTTGAGTATGACCACACGGTTCGCCAGATCTTCCTGGATGGACGCCCGCATCCAGATGACTTGTCTCCCACCTACATGGGTCACTCCATCGGCAAGTGGGAGGGCGATACTCTGGTCGTCGACACGGTCGGCTTCAACGAACGCACCTGGCTGGACCGGGACGGTCATCCGCATAGCGATCAATTGCACGTCGTCGAACGCTTCCACAAAACCGACGGCGAAAATATTGTCGACGATGTCGCCATCGAAGATCCTAAAGTCTTGGTAAAACCCTGGAAGACGCAACTCAATTTCCAGCTGAAGCCGGGATGGGACATCATGGAACTCGCCTGCACCGATAACGCGGCATTTGAAGACTTCGAGAAGTAAGATTTTTGCAAAGGGCGGCAGGGAAATATTTTTAAGATTCCTTGCCGCTTTTTTTTGTTGCACTTAATAGAAACGTCGCATTAAACCCCGCAAACGTTCAGGCAGAAAATCACCCATCCCGCCGCAAACCGCTCCAGAGATTTAAGCGTTCTCTTAAACTCGGTATTGGATAAACATTCAATCGCCTCCACATCCTCTCATTTCACAAAACATAACTTGACTTTTATTTTTGAATGAAAGAGTATCGCGGATATTGGGGTGGTCGATTAGACATCAATTTGCGTTCAATTCCGAATAAAGATGAAGTTTGCGCATTTGTTGTTTGTTCATCGATTGGTGGGCAGATCTCAGAGAATCTTGGCGATCGGATGGCGCTAGAAAAAGGCGAGGCTTAGCCAAGCCTGCGTTTCCTTGTTCTCTGCGACTGTGAAACAAAACCAGGGAGGGTTTGTCTTATGAAGCCTGTAGTTCAGATATCCGCCAAATGGAAAACTGCCACGGCATTTTTCATATTGGCGTTTGCAATGTCGTTCCTAAGTTCTGCTCCCCTATTCGCGCAAGGCACTGCCGGCCGAATTGTGGGAACAGTCACTGATCAAAGCGGCGGCGCCATTGCCGGCGCTACAGTTACCGTTACGGACGTGGACCGCAACGTTCCACGCACTCTCACCACGGATCAGTCGGGAGAATACAGCGCTCCCAACCTGCTGCCTGGTAGCTATAAAGTTCGCGGCGAAGCGAAGGGCTTCAAGACCTTCGAGCGGTCGGGAATTTCCTTGCAGATCAACGGAGAAATTCGAGTCGATCTGCAAATGCAGCCCGGCGAAGTTTCACAAACGATTACGGTGAACGAAGACGTTCCGCTGGTCGAAACGACCAACGCCGAACTCGGCGCCACGCTGCAAAGCGCGATTATTTCCGACATTCCACTGAACGGGCGCAACTTTGAAAACCTGCTCCAATTGAACCCCGGAGTCACAATCTATCCAGGCGGTTCCGGAAATTCTCAGAGTGCGAACGGACAGCGCCCACACGATAACGTTTACATGGTCAACGGCATCATGGCCAGCGATCCCTGGATGGGCCAGAGCGTGTTTAACGCCGTCATGGCCGCGGGCGATGCGGGAACGATCATGCCAGTGGACGCAATCGACGAATTCAAGACCGAATTCAATCCCCGCGCAGAATATGGCTGGAAGCCCGGCGCAATTGTAAACGTCGGCGTCAAGTCAGGCACCAACTTAATCCACGGCTCTGCTTACGCGTATGGCCGCGACACAGCGTTCGATGCGCGCAACTATTTCAACCCAACGAATGGTGCCAACCCGATCAAGCAGCCCGTTGAACTCGAACAGTTTGGCGCTACAGTCGGCGGACCAATCAAGAAAGACAAACTGTTCTACTTTGTCAATTTCGAGCGGCAACATTATGCAATCGGGAATCCGAACTCGATCACCACGCCGGAAACAGTATCGACCTTGGCATCTGACCCTACAAAGACAAACTGTAACACTCCCAGTATTATTGCCTTGGGCTTAGATTGCAAAAACAGTTTAATCAATGCCTGCAAAGATATTGTGGCTGGAGGCGGTAGCCCGACTCCGCTCAGCTTGTCCTTGGCTGGCCTTGACCCGACATGCGCTCCCATTGCCTCAAAATTGACCCACGATCCAGGTGGGCTTCCGTTCCAAGGTCTTTTCCCTGTCAATACAACGGGAAGTGTCTTGACGGATTTGCCGAGCGTGAACACCGTTAACGGCGGATTGGCTAAAATCAACTATCACATAAACGATAAAAACCAATTGGAAGGCATGTATTTTATCAGCCAGGGCGACGCCGTCTCGGTCGACTCTCCGGTCAGCGAAGTTTCCTCGAATTGGATCAGCGCCCAACACGCACGATCTCAAGCCGTATCCGCCGACTGGGCTTACACTCCGAATTCCTCCGTCGTGAACGAAGTCCGTTTCGGATATGCCCACTACTATCAATTGTTCTTGGGCACAGACTCCAGCCAGGATCCCGCGCATTACAATTTCAACGGACAATTCTACGAGTTTCCTACCGGGATTAATCCCGCAGGCCAAGGGGGATTGACCTATGGAGGAGCTCCGGATATCCGAATGCAAGGGTTTAACCAATTTCCCAGCAATGCGATTGGTGTAGGCTGGCCTAAACTTGTCGGTCCCGACGGCGTCATTGAATTCCTTGATCACGTCTCCATCCTTAAAGGGAAGCACTCCTTTAAGGTTGGCGGTGAGATTATCCAAAATATGTCCACTACCAACGAAACGGCAAATGCCAAGGGTCAAATTCGGTTCAGCAATTTAGAGAACTTCTTCAATGGAAACGTCAAACAAGGCGCCTTGTTCTTGGGAAACGCGGCTCGAACTCTGAGCAACCAAGGATACGCGGCCTTCTTACAGGATGACTGGCGCATTAAGCCCCGCCTCACTTTGAATCTGGGCATTCGGTACGAACTCAATTCCGTCGTCAAAGAACGGGATGGCTTGATGGGCAACTTCGATCCTATTAAGGGCATTTACCAGACAAATGATCCTTACAACGGTGATCACAACAACTTCTCGCCGCGCGTGGGTTTTGCCTGGGACGTTCAAGGCAATGGCAAGACAGTCGTTCGCGGTGGTGGCGGTATCCTGTATGAGCAAGTCAGCATGGATGTGTTCAACGGCGAAGGTAACCTGCTCGGTTTGCGAACATTCCCAACGGGATTGCCTCTCATCAATAACGGCGTCCTGACAGCAGGGACCGGTAACATCCAGTTGCAATCCCTCTCATTTGCTCAGCACAGTTCATCACTCATACCAATAAACTCAGCATGGCAAGGTTTCAATCCGAACGCTCCCGTCGCCGGACAAACAACTCTCTTCGCCGGAGTATCACAACCTGCTTGCGGCGATGGGGTTACAAATCCAGGTAACGCATTCGCAGCAGCACCTGCCCCATGCGAAATCTATGGCGTGGACCAGAATATTCGAACCCCTTACGTGAATAACTGGAACCTCGACATCCAACGCGCAATCACGAATAATCTTTCGATCGACGTCGGCTATGTCGGCAACCATGGTTCAAAGCTGCTTGGTAAGCTCAATCTAAATCAGCCGGTGCTCGGTTCAGGGTGGACAGCAACTGCCAAATCGGATTGCATTGGCAAGTGGTGGAACAGGTTTCGACAACTGCGGGCCTGATGCGAACGCTGAGCGTCTCGCGCAGCCGTTTACCGCACCTTGGCCGCAACTGTTGGGACCTGGTTCAGCGGCTCCGAACGGGAATGTTTTCAACCCGACCAATTCTTGCCTCTCCTACCTGAACTACATCACCATGATCAAGAACATTTACGACTCGAATTACAATGGGTTGCAAATGACCTTGACCGGCCGCAATTACCACGGACTGTCCTTCACTGCTGGGTATACGTATTCCCATGCTTTGGGTGACGCATCTGACCAGGGTACTTCAGCCAACTTCCCTGTTCCTCTAAACAGCTACGGAAATATCCGACAGCAGATGTATGCCAACACCGATTTCGACATTCGGCATCGATTCACTCTTTCCGTGAACTACGCTGTTCCCGGGCAAGAAGGGTTACGGACAACTGCTGGAAGGATGGTCGGTCAATTCGATTGTGTTGTCACTAGCGGTTTGCCCTGGGGCCTTTCCGATCAATCGGATGACTTCAGCGGAACCAACGTGTTGGCACCCAAGCCCAAAACGTGGGTGAACAGTGGAATTTCTTCGGTAATCCAACTGACTTCACTCCAGTTCATGGTTTTACCGATACGAATGGCGGTGGCAAAACGGCGGGGCGGGCTTCCCTTCTTTGCAGGAGGCGGAGACATCTAGGCAGCCGAAACCACCAATGCCACTTGCAATGCCAAGGCAGCAGCAATCGGGCCACTCGCTCAGGCCTCACTCAGCAACCTTGGTTGCTACGCTGTCGGAACCTCCGTCCTGATTCCCGCAGCTTACGGTTCCTACGGCAACACCAAACCGAACATCTTCCGTGACACTGGCTTTAAGAACGTGGACTTCTCCGTCACCAAGCTGTTCACGTTCCAGGAACGCTTCAAGGCAGAAGCCCGCGTTGAGATCTTCAACATTCTCAACCACATCAACTTCTCCAACCCCAGCGGCGGCCCCGGCGGAGGCATTCAGGATCCGTCCGGCCAACCGTTCGGCTTCGTTGGCCTGACTCCGGACACCTACAGCTCCAACCCGCAACTTGGGTCTGGCGGTGAACGAGCCATGCAACTTGGCTTGAAACTTAGCTGGTAGTCTTCACGTCTCACACAAGGGGCCGGGTTAACCCCCGGCCCCTTTTTCATTAGCGTACATAACTTATTTTAGACTTAGCTCAATGTAAAATTTTGTGAGCTCAGAGAAAAGCTGCCCGCCCAAAATGCGGGCGGCCTCTACAAAACATTCCATCGATCTGCCAAGGAGGGTTTCGTAGAGGCCGCACTGTCCCACGGTTTTGGGACAGTGCGGGCATTTTCCCGGCTAAGGAAAATGATCCGTCGTTCCCTGTTTGCGGATCCACGCCAGTGTTTTTGCCCAGCGCATGAACGCTTAAAGAATTGCCAGGAGAAAAAATCATGCCAAGCGAGAAGCTTCCAATTCCCTCACGAAACAATTTAGTAGAGAGGCGCGAATTTCTCAGCGGCGCGGCCACGCTTGCCGGAGCCTCGTTCGTCGGCGCCACAGGATCCTCGCTCCTCGAAAGCACGGCGAACGCTGCAGGCTTCCCCGAGCCTGCGCCGCCGGCCATGACGCCCACCGTGGAGCGCAAGCTTGCGCGCTGGCAGGATCAGCGCTGGCTTCTGGACGCCGTGATCAACACCGTCGGCCCCGAATGGGATCAAGGCCGCCTTGGCGCTCTGACGAGCATCCCGGGAGGAGGCGCGGACGCCGCGGGATTGCGCGCGCGCATCCACAAATTCAATGACATTTCGCGCGAGTTCGCCCGCACCGCCGTGCGCCGCGAAAAAGAAGCGCGCCAGTATGAAAAAGATGGCCGCACAGTCGCTGCGCGCGAAGGCTATTTCCTCGCCGCGCATCTTTACGCAGGGGCGCAGTGGCCCATCTTCGAAAATACGCCGGACAATCTCCTGCTCAACGACAAGAAAAACGAAATGTACGCCAAGTACATCAAGTACGCGGACCACGAAATTCGCCGCGTCGAAGTTCCCTTCGGCGGCGGAGGAAAAACGCTGCCCGGTTATTTGCACCTGCCGCCCAATGTTTCGGGCCGCGTTCCATGCGTGTGGTCCATATCCGGCCTCGACAGCAACAAGGAAGGCGGCGCGGGCATCTACGGTGACGGCTTGCGGGAGCGCGGCATCGCCACGCTGGCGCTCGAAGGCCCTGGCCAAAATGAGTGCGCCATTCGCGGCATCTACCTGACGCAAACCAATTGGCAGGAGGCGGGGAAAGTTGTTCTGGAGTGGGCGCGCTCGCAAAAAGAAATCGACCCGGACAAAATCGCACTGCGCGGCGCGAGTCTCGGCTCCTACCTCGGCACGCAAGTGGCTTCGATTGACTCGCGCCTGAAGGGCGCTGCCCTGCAAGCCATGGCCGTCGAACCCACCATGCACACAGCGTTCGCGACGCAATCGCCGTCCTTCAAACTTCGTTTCATGTATTACACGGGGATTGAGACTGAAGCTGAGCTCGACAAATTCCTGCAATCGTGGACGCTGCACGGCGTCGCCGAAAAAGTGAAATGCCCGTACCTGCTTGTCGGCGGCGAAGACGATCAACTCTCTCCCGTCGAATACGGCTTGCAACTGATGGATTTACTCAATTCACCCAAGCAGATGATGCTGTACGAAGGCGCGCTGCACAGCGTCAGCGGCGCTCCCTCCACCACGAACGGACCTGCGACTGGCACGTTCATGGCGGATTGGTTCAAAGACCGCTTTGATGGCAAGCCCATGCCCAGCAAGCTCATGAAAGTGGACTCCGGCGGGCAGATTCACGATTTCAAGTTTGAAGATTCGCGCAAGGCGCTTTCCGTGTCGCTCCTGTGGCAAGGCGGCGAATCACGCGCCATGAATCCAGAAAAACCAAGCATGGTGCAGGAGCCGTAAGTTTTGAATTTTGTGGCGCGGGCTTCAGCCTGCGGGTTTTAGGCCTCGCAAAGACCAAAATCCGCAGGCTGAAGCCCGCGCCACTGAAACGCTCGATCGGTTCTGTCTCAATTCTTGAACAAAAACTTACAACTTGAACTTGACCCGCCCTCGTTCTTTTCGAAAAAGGAGCCCTGAAATGAAATCGACCGCAGGCCGATTTATGGTGCGAATTCTACTCACCACAGCAATTGCCGTGGCCAGTCTCGCTATGTACGCGCAACGCGCAAATGCCGACGACATTCCGCAAGGCTGGGAAGCGAGCAACTTGAAACCGATCGGGTACAGCAACATGGATGGCCGCGCCGGCAACATCAAGATGGCGATCAAGCATGTTGGCGACAAGTGGTACCTGTACGTCGCGCACCTCTGGGTTCACGGCTGGACCATCGTCGACGTAACCGATCCGACGAATCCGAAAGTCGTAAAATTTATTGAGGGCCCGCCAAACGGCGACACGAACCAAGTCGACCTGCATGACAACATCATGATCACCGCGCTGCAGAATCGCGCCGCTTACATGTCGCATGACCCGGACGTGCCGCGCGATGAGGGCGTTATCATCTGGGATATTAGCGATCCTGTAAATCCTAAAGAGCTCTCACGCTGGAAGACAAACGGCACCGGCACGCACCGCAATGGCTATCCCGGCGGCAAATATGCCAACCTCGCCGCGGGCATGCCTGGGTACAACGGCCAGATTCTCGTGTTCCTCGACGTGAGCGATCCCAAGAATCCGAAAGAGGCCAGCCGCTTCTGGATGCCCGGACAAAAAGAGGGTGAGACGCCCATCGGCAAAAATATTTACGGCTTTCACGGCCCTGCGTACATCGATGGCGACCGCGCCTACTTAGGCTACACGCCGTGGTTCGCGATGATCGACATCAGCGATATTACGAAGCCGAAGCTGATCGGTTCGCTCAGCTTCGATCCCCCATTTGGCGGGATTCAAGTGCACGACGCCATGCCGCTTCCGGGCAAACCATTTGTCTTCGTTCACTCGGAGGGAACTGGAGGAGCCGACTCGCCCACAGGGCCGCGTGCCTGCACGGGCGCGATGTACCTCACGGCCATGATCGACATCAACGATCCTACCAAACCGAAACTCGCGTCGATCTTCCCCACTCCAGTGCCGCCGCCCGATGTGCCGTACAAAGATTTCTGCGACAAGGGCGGCCGCTTCGGCCCGCACAATACGAACATCCTGCAGCATTCGCCCGATGTTGAAAAGCAGGGCGATCTGATTTACTTGACCTACTTCAACGCAGGTTTGCGAATTTATAACGTAGAAGATCCGCGCCTGCCAAAGGAAGTCGGTTGGTTTATTCCGCCGACGCCCACAAAGCGGCTGGGTCCTTATCCCTACGATAAGCTCGTGAACCAGACGGAAAATGTTCTGGTTGACACACGCGGAAATATTTTTGTCACGGACAGGCAGCTAGGACTTTTCGTCTTGCGATATACAGGCAAGGGCGAGCCGGCGCCAACCGCTAAGTAAATTTTTAACGGCTACCGTTGAAGAATAAACTGGATGTACCATTACGCCAGCGCAGCCCCTACAGCGTAATCCTTTCACGGATAACGGAGGTTCACATGAGCGAAATTTCGCGGCGTGAATTCGTAAAAGGGGCTGCGCTTGTGCCGCTCGCAATTTCTTCCCTGCCCGCTGAAACTCCGCGCGCAACAGCCGCGCCCGGTGATCGTTATGACGTCGTCGTCGCCGGCGCGGGCCATAACAGCCTTATTGCCACGGCTTATCTGGCCAAAGCCGGATACCGCTGCCTCGTCCTCGAGGGCTACTCGATGATCGGCGGCGGCGTGATCTCCGAAGAATTAACTTTGCCCGGCTACAAACACGACACCTGCTCCACGGCGCACAACGGCATTCAGGGCAATCCGGTAATTCGCAACGATGAGTTGAAATTGCACGATTACGGTCTCGAATATATTTCTCCGGACCCGATCATGCACATGCCATTTTCGGACGGCACATACATCACGCAATGGGCGGACCTCGAACGCACCGCGGAAGAATTTGCAAAATTTTCCAAAAAAGACGGCGAAGCCTACGAGCGGATGTATCACGAGAGCGAAGCGGCCAGAGATTTGCTTGGAGGCGATCAATACGCGCCGCCGGGCACCGGTAAATCGCTCAACGAACGCCTCGCCGCAAATCCCATGGGAAAATACTGGCAGCGACGCCTCGCCATGTCACAATGGGAAGTGATCAAGGAAAATTTTGAGAGCGACCACTGCCGTTCGTTCCTGATGGCCACTCCGTGGAGCATGCAGCCGCCGCAATATCCGATGACGGGGCGCTCGGCGTATTCGGCAATACGTACAACGCCACGAAAAATTGCCAAGGGCGGGTCGGGAGCGCTGACGCAGGCGCTTGCAAAATATATCGAAGCGCATAACGGCGTGATCCTCACGAAAAAAATGGTCGCACGACTGATCATTGAAAATGCAAAATGCGTGGGCGTTGAATGCGCGGATGGCACTTCCTATCGCGCCGATAAAGCCGTGCTTTCCACCATGCACATCAAGCATCTCGTGGACATGGCGCCTCGCGATTTATGGCCGGCGGAATTTCTGTATGGAGCAGACACGTGGGCAGGCGAAATTTCCGAAGTCGTCACGCACTACGCCATTAGCGAGCCGCCCAAATACCCGATAAAGGGCGGGACAATTTCCCCGGTGGAATCGGCCATCCTCGCAAATCCCGAACGCTTGCTTCGTTTCGCCTACGAAAATGAGTGCGGCATTTCCAGCATCGACGAGCCGCCGATTTCCATTTTCTGCAGCTCCATCGCCGATCCATCACGCGCGCCCGCCGGAAAACACACGCTGAAAATTCTCGGCTTTCATCCCTACAACATTAAGGAAGGGCCGCAGCACTGGGATACGCTAAAAAATAAAGTTTCTGATGCGCAACTGAATTATCTCCGCCGCTTCGCGCCCAATCTTACTGACGATAAAATTCTCGGCCGCTTCGTCATGAGCCCCGTCGATCTCGAGCGAAAAAATCCCAACTTCTGGCACGGCAGCATTCATGGCGGCTCGTCAGACCCCTCGCAGTCGGGCGCGATGCGTCCCATGGCAGGATGGGCGCAATATCGCATGCCCATTCCCGGCCTGTACCAGACTGGCGCGACAACTTATCCGGGCGGCTCCGTTACCGGCGCGCCGGGACGAAATGCCGCAGTCGTAATGCTCAAGGATTTTGGAACGAGTATCGAAGAGGTCGTCGCTAAAGGGAGCTGAACCACAAAAATCCTGCCATTGGCAACGATTACTCGTCGAGATACGGGAGGGTGCAATGACCAAGATCACCAGGCGTGGATTCGTAAAGAGTGCGGCGCTGGCTCCCTTGGCGCTCAGTTCCCTGAATAGCGTTGCGGATGCAGCGCAGGCTTCCGTGTCCGGTGATCGCTCCTCCACGAGTGAAAAATTTGATGTAGTAATCGCCGGCGCCGGCCACAACAGCATGATCTCCGCGGCGTATTTGGCAAAGGCCGGTTACAAAATTGTTTTGCTCGAAGGCCGCCCCACCGTTGGCGGCGGCGTGAAAACCGCGCAATTCACCATGAAGGGATTCAAGCACGACACCTGCTCCACCGCGCACAACGCGATTCAGGATAATCCGATGTTGCGCAATAACGAAATCAACCTCGCGGATTACGGCCTTGAATACGTTTACCCCGACCCCGTTTATCACATGCCCTTTCTCGACGGCACATACATCACGCAATGGCGCGATCTGGACCGCACATGTGATCAGATTGCGAAGCATTCCAAGAAAGACGCAGCCACCTACCGGCGCATGTATGCGGAAATCGAATCGGTGTCTCCGATTTTTGAGGCGGCCACCTATTCCCCGCTCGGATTCGGAAAGTCGGCCGCGGACCGTTTGGCTGAACATCCAAAAGGAAAATTGTGGCAACGCCTTTCCGGGATGTCGTGCTGGGAAATTATTCGCAGCAATTTTGAGAATGAGCACGTGCGTACCTTCATGATGGGCTGCCCGCTCCCGACGACGCCTGTAATCCAACCCATGACAGGCCGCTCGGCCTACGGAATTTTTTCGCAACAACGCCACAGCCGCCCGATTCCTAAAGGCGGCTCCGGTATGTTGACGGAAGCGCTGGCAAAATATATCGAAGCGCACGATGGCGTAATACTCACCAATAAGCCCATCACGAAACTGATCGTTGAGAATGGCCGCTGCGCGGGAGTGGAATGCGGCGACGGATCCACTTATCGCGCCGAAAAAGCGGTCCTCTCGACCATCCACATCAAGCACCTCGTCGACATGGCGCCGCGCGAAATGTGGGGCCAGGATTTTATCGATGGCGTTGACACGTGGCAGGCAGAGGCACAGATGTTTGTCGTCAACTATGCGTCCACCGAGCCTCCTACCTATGCCGTCGAAGGTGGTGTAATCAAACCTGCCAATTCCGCGATCGTGGCAGGATCGGAAAGCATTTTGCGCGTCGCCTATGACTTCTCGTGTGGAGCTGTGAATTGGGACAGTCCTCCGCTTGCCGTACATTGCACAACTTCCGCCGATCCAACGCGCGCTCCCGCCGGCATGCATACGATCAAAGTCGTCGGCTGGCAGCCTTACGAATTGACGGAAGGCCCCGACCACTGGGACGTCATCAGAAAACAAGTTGCGGATGCGTGTTTAAATCACCTGCGCAAGTATTCTCCGAATCTCACGCAGAACAAACTTCTGGCAGAAGTGATTCAGAGCCCGCTCGATCTGGAGCGAATGAATCCGCATAACTGGCATGGCAGTTGCCACGCTGGCGCGCAAAGCCCCGCCCAGGCCGGCGCGCTGCGACCCATGGCCGGATGGTCGCAATATCGCATGCCGATTCCGGGCCTTTATCAGACGGGCGCATGTACATATCCCGGCGGTTCCGTCACCGGTGCTCCCGGGCGAAATGCCGCAGTCGTGATGCTCAAAGATTTCGGCACAAGTATCGAACAAGTAGTGAGCAAAAAGTCTTGATCTGGAAGCTTGCTTCCTGTAGCGCCCGCCTTCAGGCGGGCACAGGTTTGAATTTTTGTTTTGATTCGAGCGAACTACGAAATGCCGGCCTGAAGGCGGGCGCAACACGCACCTGCGCATCGCTCGTTGGCAAATCGGGAGGGTCACATGAGCAAAATTTCTCGGCGGGAATTCACCAAAGGAGCGGCGGCACTCGCGCCGCTCGCGTTCGCGCCATTTAGCTTGACGGCGCAGACAGCTCCATCTGACAAATTCGATATCGTCGTCGCAGGCGCGGGACACAACAGCCTGGTGACTGCCGCCTATCTTGCCAAAGCCGGCTACCGAGTCGTGGTGCTCGAGTATCGTCCACAGGTTGGCGGCGGCGTAAAAACCGAAGAAGTAACGCTGCCGGGATTCAAGCACGATACCTGCTCCACCGCACACGGCGGCATCCAGGCCAATCCCGTAATGCGCAATGATGAACTCCACCTGATTCGCGATTACGGCATCGAGTACATCCAGGCCGATCCGATCTACCATATGCCGTTTCCCGATGGCAGTTACATAACGCAGTGGCGCGACCTCGACCGAACGTGCGAGGAATTTGCCAAGTTTTCGAAGAAAGACGCCGCGGCCTACCGCCGCATGCACGATGAAAATGAAGCCATAAGACCCGTCTTCGATGGCAATGGCTTAACACCGCTGGGATTTGGCGGAAAGTCAGTCGCCGAGCGATTGGCGGAACATCCACAGGGAAAAATTTGGCAGCGTCGTCTGGCAATGTCCCAGTGGGAAATTCTTCGCGATAATTTTGAGGACGACCGCTGCCGCGCTTTCATGATGGGCACGCCTCCCAGCATGTCGCCGCCGCAATATCCAATGTCGGGGCGCAGCGCGTATTCCGCGATTCGCACCAGCCGCCCCATCCCCAAGGGCGGATCGGGAATTCTCACCCAGGCGCTTGCCAAATTTATCGAGGCGCACAACGGCGTAGTCCTCACCAACAAAGCCGTGACACGACTCATAGTTGAAAATGGAAAATGCGCGGGCGTGGAGTGCGCCGATGGCAGTTCATATCGCGGCGAAAAAGCTGTGCTGTCCACGATCCACGTCAAGCAACTGGTGGACATGGCGCCGCGCGAATTGTGGGGCCACGATTTCCTCGACGGCGTGGACACTTGGGAAGGCGAGATTTCCGAAATCGTCGCGCATTACGCCTCCAAGGAGCCGCCGAAGTACGCGGTAAGCGGCGGCACGCTGACCGTTTGCGAATCGGCGATCCTCGTATCCTCCGCGCGCTTGTTGCGCTACGCCCATGATTTCCCCAACGCAACCGTCGGCCTCGATGATCCACCGCTCACAATTTTCTGCAGCACGGTTGCGGACCCTTCGCGCGCTCCCGCTGGCATGCACACCATCAAAGTAATCGGCCTGCAGCCGTACGATCTGAAAGAGGGCCCGAAGCATTGGGATTCGATCAAGGATGAAGTCGCGGAGGCAAATTTAAATTACCTGCGAAAATTTGCTCCGAATTTGACGGACGATAAAATCCTTGGAAAATTTATCGTCAGCCCGCTCGATATCGAGCGCCGCAACCCACACATGTGGCACGGCAGCGTTCATGCCGGATCGTCCGAGCCTGCACAGTCCGGCAACATGCGTCCCATGCCTGGCTGGGCGCAATACCGCATGCCCATTCCCGGCCTCTATCAAACTGGTGCGTGTACGTATCCCGGAGGCTCCGTCACGGGAGCGCCCGGCCGCAACGCGGCCATGGTGATGCTCAAAGATTTTGGGACGAGTCTCGAAGAAGTAGTGAAAAAAGCTTAACAGGCTGAGGAAAAACTCAACACTCTGTCACTCTGCAAATACTCTGTCATTCTGAGCGAAGCGAAGAATCTCTTCTTGTTGCTTTTCCTATACTTAAATCGAAGAGAGATTCTTCGCTTCGCTCAGAATGACAGAACAAGGTTTTTTTTCCTCAGCATGTTAAACCCAACGCGAAAACAAAAATGGCCGCTCCGGTTTTTGCGGGGCGGCCATTTTTGTTTTCCGTTTTTTTTGTAGGGATAGGCTTCAGCCTGTCCGGTTTAGATTTTTTTGGAACAGACAAAAGTCAAAAGAAGACAGGCTGAAGCCTGTCCTACTAAAACCTAGACTTCCGCACCGAGCGTCTTGGCCGCCCAATCAGGGAACACAACCGGACGCATGTTGCGCGGGCCGCCCGCGTTCGAAGCCTGCACGTGCCCTGTACCCTCAACCATGTCACGTTTCGAGTTCTTGGCAGCCTCGTAGAGCCGCAAAGCGCCCGCTGGGTCCATAATGCGATCGTCTTTGCTATAGCCGATCAGCATGGGAGCTTCGATCTTCTCTGCCCTGCCTTCGCCGAGGTTGTATTCACCAAGCTGCTTGCGAGCATCGGCCAGATCCTTCGCGCCGATAATCCAGCGGACGCGCTCCTGAATCGGCGGATAGTATTCGAACAGATCCGATTTCAGATCGTAGGATCCGCTGCTCATGAACGCAGCCTTGATTCTCTTCTCGCCGCTCGCGGCGCGCGGCACGCCGTAGCCTCCCATGCTGATTCCCTGCATGCCCACGCGCGTGGCGTCCGCATCCGGTCGCGTCTCCAGATAATCAATCAGCGCCTTCGCAACTCGATTCGTGTCCGGAGGCAGATGCAAATCATGCAGGCGCATCGCTCCACCCTGGCCCGGGAAATCGACTACCAAATACGCCATGCCGCGGCTAGTGTAAGTGCCTCCACCCATAATCGTGGCTTCGGCCATGGTGTCCGCGCCCTGGAACGGAATCACGACAGGATACTTTTTTCCCTGAGGACCATTCGGTTTGCGGAAATATCCATCCAGCGTTTTGCCTTCGTATGGGATTTGAACGCGTTCGAACGGCGGCTTGGTCATCTTCCAGGCCTTGTCGAACGTCTCGCGCATTTTCTTGTAAGTGGCCATCATGCGTGGCTCATCGACCGGCTGGGGCCAGCACGCTTCGCGATAAAACCGGGAGGCGCGGAGATAATATTCGTTGGCCGTAACCTTATAACCGTCGGAAGCCAGCTTCTCGGCCTCCGCTTCATTTTTTTCGGCAACCCGCGTCCACTCCACGATCCACGACTCCAGATCGAACGGCTTCATTCGCTGCGAAACTTCCAACTCGTCGGCATCGCTCGTATAAATGGATTGCGTCAGCCGGATTTCCAGCTGCCCGCCTCCCTGCAGTCCCTTTCCCGTATACAGCTGTTTTTCGTCGCGGCCGCCAACCGCCCCCTTCTTGCCGGCTTCGCTGCTGGCGTCCTGCGCCAGCGCGCTCGACCCGAACGCTTTGGTCAGCAAGGGAATTCCGGCTGCTGCCAGGCCCATCTTGACCAAGCCTCTGCGGCTCACATTCAATAGTGAATCCATAGCTCTAGCCTCCATTCGTTCGCAAAATTCGGTACCGGTTTTGGACCTGTGACGGTTGCCGGCTGTTGAAGAATAGACTGCTTTCGAGGTCCGCGCGTTCCAGGAATTTCCCATCATTGCCTTGCCAAAATCAACAGTTATCTCTTACAGGCAAGCCATTTTTCTTAGACCATACGGCAGAGGCTGGGCGGTGTCAAGCAAGGTTTCTCGGGATTACCCGCCTATTTTCTGAGCGGGATAGCTCATGCTGCACATACATTGTTGATAATCAGGGTTCCCCGGTCAATTAACCGTTTATTTGAAAATAGAGTCTCCATTTTCATTGACACGTCAGTTAAAACAGTGACACACTCCGCGATAACGGGAGGATTTATCCGATGAGGAAATCTCTGCTCACTTCTGGTTTTCTGGCCGTTTGCCTGTTCGCGATTTCCGGACCCGCGCTCGCACATCATGGCGGCTCAGCCTATGACTCGTCCCACCCCATGACTTTGAAAGGAACCGTAAAGGAATTTCAATTCATTCAGCCGCACCCGCTCATCACGCTCGAAGTAAAGGATGATCAAGGCGCGACAGCCGAGTGGTCCGTGGAAATGACGGCACCGAATCATTTGGTGCATTTTGGATGGAATGGCAAAAAGCTTAAACCCGGCGACCAGATTACCGTTGTGGGGCTTCCCTCGAAAAACGGTTTGAAAGTTCTGAATCTGAGAAAAATTTCATGGTCCACGGGCGAAGAAATTCCTCTAGGACCTCCACCGGAACCCGGACAATAGAAACATCGAGCCGTTTTAAAATTATTGGAGAATGCCGCGTTCCACGCCTGGCTTAGATGTTTCATGGTGCGTTGAGCTTGAACTAGATTGGAACAACAGGAGGAATTCCAGACATGCGGAATCATTTGCTGCCCAGCATTCTATTTTTTGCGGCCGCGCTGTTTTCTTCCAGCGGAATGCGCGCACAGACTGCCCCGAAAAATGCCGCCATGGGAAAATCTGAAGCTGCGTCCAAACCCGTTCCGAAAATGGCGGATGGCACCCCCGATTTGTCAGGAGTGTGGGAAGGCCACATGCCCGCCAGCGCGCGCAAGTGGGCGAGCTATTCCTTTACGGGCGACATTCCGGAAATGACTCCATACGGGAAAGCCATTTACGAAAAAACGAAACCGTCCTGGGGTCCGCGCGCTGTTGTAGATTCGACGGACATGGTGAATCCTACAACTGGAAATGAAATCGGGTGCTTCCCCACAGGAGTTCCGCGAATCTATGTGCATCCGTTCCCGATGGAAATCCTTCAAGTCCCCGGGCGAGTGGTTCAACTTTTTGAATTCAATCATTTCGTCCGTCAAATTTATACGACTGGGCCTCACGAACACGCCAAGGATCTTGATCCCACGTGGATGGGCGATTCCGTTGCATGGTGGGAAGGCAATACGCTGGTGATCGATTCAGTTGGGTTCAACGACAAAACCTGGCTGGACCGCGCGGGCCTGCCGCATTCCGATCAACTGCACGTTATCGAGCACATCTCGCGTCCCGATTTCAAAACACTGGTCGTGCATATAACGGTTGACGATCCGAAAGCCTACACGAAGACCTGGGAAGGCGAGCGAATCTACGAGCTCGAACCCGACTGGAAGCTCACGGAAATGATTTGCGAAGACAATATCACGTTTAATGATCTGAAGAAGGCGGGCAAAGAGCAGTAGCATTTATCTTTAAGTGGCGCGGGCTTCAGCCTGCGGGGTTGGGTCCTTGCAAGACCTAAACCCCGCAGGCTGAAGCCCGCGCCACTTAAATCCATCAGTGCACGTTCTTTTCCAGCCAGTCCGCAAAATACTTGGCAATCTGATCGCTGTTTTTATCCAGCATTAATTCGTGTTCATTTCCCGTAATCCCTACATCCTCTAATTTTACGTATTCCGTTTTTACGCCTGCCTGCATGAGCCATTTTGCAATACAGGAATCGAATACGCGGTGATAGCTCGCCTGCGTTGAAACGTCGAGCACTGGAATATCTTTCAGGCTCACAAGCTTGTGCGCGGGTTCCTTCTGCAGGTAGCAGGGAACAATATCCGGGCCTTCTGATTTTTCTTCCAGCACCGGTTGCAATTCGGCCGGATCGCTAACAGGAGGATCATAATGCAGTGGCAGTGACGTTACGCCCCAGGTAAGACTGCCAGGTCCGCTGTAAGTAATCTTGGCCGTGTCGACGTTCTTGATAGGCGGGCCTGCAGGTTCCGCCGTGATGATGGCTTTCACCAGCTTTGGCCGCGCATCCGCCACTTGCCAACCGAATTCCCCGCCCTGTGAGTGAGTAATTAGAATGACAGGCGACCCAATCTTATCGAGCAGCGCAATGTGCGCATCAAGATTCAACTTGGCTTGCTTTCCACCTTGCAAAAATTGCACCTGCGTCCGCGCGAAGTCGTCGAATATGGGATCGCCCATTTTCCCTTTGTTCGGGCCATCTCCAGGCCACTGCGAAAATTTCTTGGCTTGCGGCCAATTCCCTTGCGCACCGATATCTGTCCAGATTTGCTCCAACTGCAGTGCCGTGCGAATCGTTAGTGCCCCGTCACCATCCGCACTGGGGTTGTAAGTGGAGCGGCCGCGCGCCGGAAAATCAACCATGTAGACCGTGTATCCCAGCTTGGTGAAATAATAAGCCCAGCCCGGTCGTCCATCCGGAGTCTGTAGCCAATCCGTTCCCGTCTGCCCTGCGCCATGAAAAAATACGATCGGATAAGGATGGCGGATCTTCTTCGGGACCATCACTTCCACATATTCAGCGCCGTCCATTACTTCCTTGCCGGGCGCTCCCACGTACTGACCGCCCACATAAAAGAACCCAGTGCTGGCGATGTCAGCCGTGGAATAAGTGTGGATCGATGCCGGCGGAGCGCCTGTCGATCGATTTTGTGCCCGCGCGGCTATCGAAATGCCGAAGAACGCAACAGAGGTTACAGACAGCATCGCTGTCCACTTCCTGATCTTCATGACTGCTCCCTTTGTTTATAATGCATGACAGGTAATCAAATTTTGAATTTCGTTCCGCGAAAGTATACATCAGGCGAGACAAACGACTTTCGAATTTTCTTTGCAAGACATTAACATTTGATGAACCTATTTCGTCTGAAATCAAAAAGATCGGTGCCCCAAGTCCCAGGCTTTCAACAACAAGTTCGTCTTAAAACTTGTAATTTAACGTATCGGTAAGGGGCTGAGAAACATCTAACTACCGTGGGTTTGATTCGCTTCTTTCACAATTTGAACAAAATGAGCCTATGAGCGGCACAGCTTCAGGGGCAAGGGTAACGTACGGTGCTTGAACGACATCCCGGGTACACCGGCTAACTTATGGCAACCATTAACTTTACACTAAACGGCAAGCGAACGACCTGCTCCTACGAACCGGGCATGAATTTCCTGGAGGTGCTCAGGGAGGAATGTGGCATCGTTTCGGCCAAGAATGGCTGCGCCCCGGAGGGCACCTGCGGCTGCTGTACTGTACTGGTGGATGGCCGCCCCGCAATGGCTTGCCTGCGAAAGCCTGAGCAGATGGCGGGTCACGATGTGGTGACGCTCGAAGGCATCCCCGAAGATATGCGCCGCGTCCTGAGCGAAGCGTTTGTCGTGGAGGGTGGCGTTCAGTGCGGGTTTTGTATTCCAGGAATCGTCGTAAGAGCAACCTCCCTGATGCAGCAAGGAACGGCGTGCAATCGCGATGCGGTGGCCAAGGCGATGGACGCCCACGTATGCCGTTGTACAGGATATTCGCGAATCCTTGATGCGGTGCAGACTGCGGGCGATGCTTGGAACAATGGGAAACATCTCACGAGCGCAGAGCCAAGGCGGCATAACTATTTCGGCGAAGAATTTGGAATGAGCCGTGATCTGGAGTTCGCGCGATCCGGGGGCGGAAAAGGGACGAAGGGCGGCGGGATTGGCAGCTCACCGCTGCGCTACGGCGGGCTTGATCAGACACTAGGTGAGAAGCCCTTTGTCGATGACATGAGTGCCCCGGGAATGCTGCACGGCGCGATGGTGCTGAGCGAGCATCCTCGCGCAAAAGTTTTAGGAATTCATACTGAGCAAGCGCTGGCAATGCCGGGAGTCGTTCGGATTTTTACAGCTGCGGATGTGTTCGGACAAAGAGGCGCAGGCATCGCGGTTCCTGATCTCCCGATTTTCGTCGCCGTGGGCGAGACCACCTGTTGCGTGGGCGATTTCCTGGCCTTGGTTGTGGCCGACACGGATTTCCACGCGCAGCAGGCCGCGAAACAAGTGAAAGTCGATTACGAAGTTCTGACGCCGCTGACCGATCCTTTTGAAGCGTTAAAGCCCGGTGCAATTCAAGTTCACGGACCTGACACGCTGCGTCCCGCGCCCAATCTCGTTGGCACGACGGCATTCTCGCGCGGCGATGTGGACGCGGCGCTTGCTTTCGCAACTCACATCATCGATCACACCTGGCAAACGCAGGCGATCGACCCTGCATTTCTTGAGCCGGAGGCTTGCCTCGCGTTGCCGCAAGGAAAAGGCGTCAAGATCCATACGCAAAGCCAGGGGTCGATCCACGACCGACAACAGATTTCGGCGATTCTGAATTTGCCTCCAGAAGATGTTGAAATCGCGTTGTCAGCGAGCGGTGGGGCTTTTGGCGCCAAAGAAGAATTGTCAATTCAGGCGCAGACAGCGCTGGCCGCGTTTCTTTTACAACGTCCGGTGAAAACCGTTCTCACACGCAAGCAGTCCACGCAACATCATGTGAAGCGCCACCCGATGACGATTCACCTGACTGTGGGCGCGGACGCGGAGGGGAAATTGCTGGCGGTGCGTGCGCGAACTGTGGGCGACGCCGGTGGCTACGCTGGCACGAGCGCGAAATGTTTGTTGCGCGAGGCCTGCCACTCTTGCGGACCTTACCGCGTGCCAAACGTGGATATCGAATCCAAGGCGGTCTACACCAACAATCCGACGAGCGGCGCCATGCGCGGATTCGGCAGTAATCAGGCTCACTTCGCGATGGAAGGCGCCATGGATCTGCTCGCCAAAAAAGTGGGCGTCGACGGCTACGACATTCGCGTGCGCAATATTCTGAATCCCGGCGACGCTTTTGCAACTGGACAAATCATGAGGAACAGCGTGCTGGGTCTGCGCCGCTCGCTCGAATCCGTGAAGGATGTTTATAAGCACGCAAAATTCGCGGGAATAGCCTGCGGAATTAAGAGCACAGGGATTGGCAACGGAACAATCGATAGCGGATTCATCAAAATTCACGTGCTCGAAGGCCCTCGTATCGAAATTTTGAACGGGTATACCGAGATGGGCCAGGGAATTTATACGGCTACGCGCCAAGCCGTTTGCGAAGAAACGGGGCTACCCGCGGAAATCATGTCCGTGAAGTGGGACAAGGAACTTGGAAATAAATGCGGAGAAACGTGGGCTTCGCGAGGCACTACGCTAAGCTGTGCTGCGGCGCAAAGAGCTGCGCAGAAATTTGCCGCTGACTTGAAGGAGCACAAGCTTAAAGAACTTGTGGGGCGCGAGTATGACGGAGAAATTGTGTGCAACTTCACGACGCGGCCCGGCACGCCTGAATCGTTTACGAATCCCACGACTCACTTGACGTTCAGCTACGCGACACAAGTCGTGATCCTCAACGATCAGGGAAAATTGGAGCGCGTCGTTGCCGCGCATGACGTGGGCCGCGCGATCAATCCCCGATTGTGCGCGGAGCAGATGGAAGGCGGAGTCCATATGGGCCTCGGCTATGCGCTCAGCGAAGATTTTCCTTACGAAGGCGGAAGACCGAATTCCCTGCTGATGCGCGATTTTGGGATTGTGCGCGCGAAAGACACGCCTAAGATTGACGTGATTCTGATTGAAGTTCCGGACGAGGTTGGCGGCTATGGATCGAAGGGCGTGGGCGAAATTGGGTGCGTGGCGACGACCGGGGCGGTTGCAGCGGCGCTCTATTCTTACGATGGGATCCGCCGATTCAAGCTGCCGATGCAGGATTCCGCAGCAGCCGCTCCGTCAGTTCCAAAATCGCGGAAGAAAATGCTAGTTGCAGCGCACTAAAAAGTGAATTCCCTCTAAGAAGAAAAGTTTTCGGGAAGTGCAGGTTTTTGTGGCGCCGGCGCCTCGCCGGCGGATTTTTGTTGAGGTATCTCGCACGTAAACCCGCCGGCGGGACGTCGGCGCCACAAATGCTCCCAAAATCCAAAATACATCTGTGCAGGGTTTGAGCCAGATCACGCCGTAATTTGCTTTGGCTCGGCGTTGCGCTTGGCTTGAATCGCGTTGAAAACTTTTTCCGCCGTGGCAGGCAACGAAGTAATACGCACGCCAACCGCGTCATAAATCGCGTTCAAAATACACGCTGCTGTAGGAACCAGGGTCGGCTCGCCAACGCCCTTCGCGCCAAACGGGCCGGAAGGATCGTAGTTGTCCACAATGTCGACTTCGACTTCAGGCATGTCTAGGGAAGTTGGCATGATGTAGTTGGTGAGATTCGGATTGATCTGCACGCCCTTATCGTTAAACAAAATTTCTTCCTGCAGCGCGAAGCCAACTCCCATCGAAATTCCGCCCTCGACTTGGCCCTCGACGAGCATCGGATTGATAGGCGTGCCGCAATCGTGCGACGCGACAATGCGCAGAATTTCCACGTCGCCGGTTTCTTCATCCACTTCCACTTCGGCAATCTGCGTTGCATAGACGTACGTGCCAAACGGCTTCCCTTGCCCGGTTTCGGGATCAAGCGCAACAGTCGCCGGATTGAAAGAAGCGCTGCCGATCGGAGGCTCGCCTGTCACGGTACGCGCGTGATTCGCCACGTCACCGATATGTATGTTGCGTTGCGGAAAACCTTTGACCACGATCTTGTGATCCCTAGCTTCGAGCTGATTGGGCTTCACGCCAAGCATCGGAGCGGCAACATCGAATAGCATCATCTTTACTTTTTCAGCGGCAAGGCGCGCGGCGTTTCCCGTAACGTAAGTTGTGCGGCTGGCGATGGCGCCCGTGTCCATGGGCGTCGCGTCCGTGTCAGCCGAGACGACGTTCACATCGTCCGTCGAGATGCCCAGTTCCTGCGCGACAATCTGCGCAAGAATAGTGAGCGATCCCTGTCCGGTTTCTACCGTGCCGGTCAGCAACGTCGCTGTACCGTCTTCATCGAGCTTTACGACAGCGGAGCTGGGGTTCGCCGCAACGGTAAACCCGATCGGATACCACATGCAGGCCATGCCACGTCCGCGCTTTTTCATACTCGCACCGTTGTCGCGTCAATAATTTCCTTGGGCAAAAGTTTTCCGCCGGCAGTCGAGCTTCCCTTGCCGTTCCAGCCAAACTTTTCAGCCGCGCGCAAGAGCGATTCCTTGACCACAACGCTCTGCAGTTTCTGGCCAGTGGGGCTGATCGAGCCTTCGTGAAACACATTCATAAGCCGAATTTCCAGCGGGTCCATATTAAGAAGCTTAGCGATGTCGTCCATGTGGGATTCGTAGGCGAAGCAAACCTGCGGCGCGCCGAATCCGCGCATCGCGCCGGTCATCGTCTTGTTTGTGTATACGACGTACGCTTCCGCGTAAATATTTTCGATGTTGTAAGGGCCAGCCGAAAGAATGCAGGCCTTGCTCAGCGTGGTCTCGCTCCAGGAGCAATACGCGCCACCGTCAAGCACCAGGCGAATTTTCCTGGCCTGAATCCTGCCGTCTTTCGTTACGCCAGTCTTGTAATCCATGATCAGCGGATGGCGGGTCGTGGATGCCATGAATTCATCTGGACGCGTGAACACGCTCTTCACCGGGCGGCCAGTTTTCTTCGAGAGCAATGCCAGGACGGGCTCCGTCGTGATTTCATTCTTGCCGCCGAAATTGCCACCAACGATCGTGGCGACGAGGCGAATGCGGCTGATGGGAATTCCGAGCGTGCTGGCGATATCCGCGCGACCAAGCGTAATGCGTCCGAGCGTCGAGTAAATCGTCAGGCGACCATTGGCGTCCCACATTGCGATGGTCGCGTGCGGCTCGAGAGGCACATGTTCCACCATCTGCGTGCGGAATTGGCCTTCAACGATGTGGTCGGACATCGCAAAACCCTTTTCGATGTCACCCTTTTTAATAAATTTTTTCTGATAAATATTCGCGGACGGCGCATGCACGCCCGGCGTTTCCAGCCTCAGCGATTCCAGCGGATCGAGCACGGGAGTAAAAAGCTCGTACTCAATTTTAATTTTTTCGCAGGCTTCCAAAGCAGCTTGTTCCGTAAGCGCAGCGACGGCCACCACAGGATCGCCTGCATGGAAAACGCGCTCATAGGCCAGCACCGGCTGGTCTTTCAGCGAAGGACCAAAGGAATTGTTCGGCACATCCTTGCCCGTGAGCACGGCCATAACGCCGGGCATGGCTTCAGCTTCCTTCGTATCAATACTCTTGATGCGTGCGGAGGCCACTCCTGCGCGCTTGATCTTGGCGTAAAGCATGCCGGGGAAAGTCATGTCGTCGATGTAGGACGTTTGGCCTAGGCCATGCAAGCGGCCGTCGAGGCGAGTTGCCCGCTGTCCCACGGCGGGAGTCTGCTGGCGCGCCTTTGGAACAACAACTTCGATCGGATAGGTGACCAGCGGAGAGGCCACCGATTCGCGCAGAATTCCGGGATCCTTCAGCACTGACTCGACGGGAGAAACTTTTTCGGCAACTTTTGGTTTCTTGTCCACGTTGGGACTCCTTCCCAGGCCTATCTCTAAATTCCAATCGACAGACTACCGATTCACTTCTACCGCTTCACCACGCATGTTTCGCGATGCAAGCAAGATCGCTTCAATCATTTTCACGTAACCCGTGCAGCGGCAAAGGTTGCCGCCTAGAGCGTCACGAATCTGCGGAATCGTCGGGTTAGGAACTTCGTCCAACAGCGCTTTTGCCGACATGATCACGCCGGGCCCGCAGAATCCGCACTGCAGCGAAGCGCATTCTTCAAAAGCTTTCTGGATGGGATGCACGCGATCCATGGAAGCGAGCCCCTCGATGGTCTCGACTTCGCGACCTTCGGCCTGCGCCGCAAGCATGAGGCAGGAGTTCACCG
The DNA here is from genome assembly GCA_963786215.1 of uncultured Acidobacteriota bacterium. Lineage (GTDB taxonomy): Bacteria > Acidobacteriota > Terriglobia > Acidiferrales > UBA7541 > Palsa-360. The sequence goes on along the minus strand of CAWAYK010000012.1, from coordinate 266,758 downwards.
GCTTACCATCGACGATCACGGTGCATGCGCCGCAGTCGCCCACGTCACAGCCGAGTTTCGAGCCGGTAAGATTCAGGTTATCGCGCAGCATCCGGAGAAGGGTGGTTTCTCCTCCCACGGTGGCCGTGCGGGTTTCGCCATTCACTGTAAGTGTTACGGTAACCATTCCGTGTCTCCCTATCGCTTCGCTTGCGCCAGCGCGTATGCGCCTTCCAAAGCTCGTTTCGTAAGCACCGCAACCAGATTTTTGCGATAACCTGCTGACGCGCGGAAATCTGTAATTGGCTTTGCGTCATTGGCGGCAATGAGGCCGGCTTCGGCCATTACTTCCGGAGTAATTTTGCGGCCTTCGAGAAATGTCTCAGCCTGCGTGGCGCGAATCACCTTTGGCGCAACTGCGCCGAGACCAATGCGTGGCGCGACAAAAGTGTGCTTCTCCCAATCGACCCAGAAACTCGCTGCGGAATTGACAAGAGCTAACGCCTGTCCCTTGCGCAATCCAAATTTCAAAAAGTGAGTTGGCTTTCCGAGGTTCTGTTTGGGAATGACGATCTCCGCGAGTAATTCATCCGCCTTCAAAACGGTTTTGCGCGGCCCGAGGAAGAAATCGGTGAGCGGAACTTCGCGGCGGCCATCCGGGCCCTGAATGCTCATAATGGCTTCGAGCGCCATCAGCGTGGGCCCGCTATCCATGGAGGGAACCGCGGTGACCAGATTACCGCCGAGCGTGCCAAGATTTCGCGTCTGCACCGCGCCAATCGTGTGCGCCGCGTCGACCAGCGCCGGAAACATTTCCTGGATGACCAGCGAGCGCATAATCTGCGAGTGCGTGACGAGCGCCCCTATGCGCAACCCATCGTCAGTCACCAGAATCGATTTCAAATCCTCGGCGCGCGAGATATCGACGACCACGTTGGGAGAGTGCGCGGAAAATTTAAGGTCAGCCAACAAATCGGTGCCGCCGGCGATAACCTTCACTTTGGAAGAAATGGAATACTTGGCGAGCAAGGCAACAGCATCGCGGGAATCTTTCGCGGAAAAAACTTCAAACGCTCTCATTGTTTATCTCGCAGCGCTCATTCGTGAGCGGTAAACTGTGGCCAATCAGCGCCTTGGGGACTCGTTGGCGAAGCGGGCCCGACGCGCCAATTATGAAAATGCCGTACCCAATTGCAAGTTTCACCCGAACGGGCAAATTCATTTTGGCGTGACACTTGCGAAATGATAGCATTACTTCTGTTTCAAAACCAGATTATTAAGTATTGTATAACTCTTCATTTCACTACTGCGCACGCGCCGCTAGCGCGATTTTAACTCTACGGTTAACACCACGATTAAAACATCTCAGAACCACTAGGAACATTACTCACGAAGAGCAAATGTGAACAAGCCATTGCCCGACGCAATCGTAACGTATTGCTTGCCGTCCACCTGATACGTCATTGGCCCGGCAATAATTTCGCCGCCCAGGTTCTGCTTCCAGAGCAGCGTTCCGTTGCGTGCATCGAGCGCCTGAAAATACCCTTCCCTGCCGCCTACGAAAAGCAGATCCGATTCCGTGGTCAGGATGCCGCTGGTATTGACGTCGTGCAGTTCGTACTTCCATTTTTTATCGCCGGTTGCCGGATCAATGGCCACCACGGCACCCGAGCCCATGGCTTCCGTATATGTATTAATAGGTCCAGTGCGCGTGCCCGTGGGATTTTCAGCCCCAGCGACCGGGCTCATATTTGCGCCTCCCGTGAAGCGAGTCCCTGCCACATAATCCGCTTTGACACCGGCGAAAATCGTGCCGTAGTTCTCCCATGCAGAAATATAAAACAGTCCTGTACGCGGACTGTACGAAGGTGAGTACCAGTTCGTTGCGCCCTGAATGCCGGGATAGGTGGTCGCGCCCGCAGGCTGCGGAGTGGCGATGGGTCTGCCATTTGCATCCAGCCCGCTCGCCCAGTTAACCTTCACGAATGGCTTGCCGTTCAGAAATTTTCCGGTCGCGCGATCGAGCACGTAGAAGAATCCGTTGCGATTCCCCCACATCAAAAGTTTGCGTGGCGCTCCGTTCCAATTCGAATTGACGAGAACGGGAACCTGTACGGAGTCGTAATCATAGGGATCGTGCGGCGTGAATTGGAAATACCACTTCATTTTTCCGGTGTCCGGATCGAGAGCAAGCACGGAATCGGAGTAGAGGTTATCGCCCGGGCGTTGCTCCGCATTCCAATCGGGCCCAGGATTTCCCGTGCCCCAATACGTCAAGTTAAGTTCCGGATCGTACGATCCGGTCATCCAGACTGCGCCACCGCCGTGTTCCCAATCGCCGCCGCGCCAGGTATCGTGCCCCGGCTGATCGGGATCGGGAATCGTATCGAATTTCCAGACTTGCTTTCCACTTTGCGCCTCGAATGCGGATATGAAACCGCGAACGCCGAACTCGCCTCCGGCTACTCCGACGATAACTTTATCCTTTACTACAAGCGGCGCCATCGTCATGGCATAGCCAGCGGCGGCTTCGGCCAATTTCACATTCCAAATTGCGTGTCCATCCTTGGAATCAATGGCGATGAGGTGCGCATCCACTGTGGCCATGAAGAGCGTGTCGCCGAGAATGGCGAGGCCGCGGTTCACAATGCCGCAGCAGGGTCGCGAGGCAGGCGATGTCGCGTAATGATAGACCCAGAACGCCCGGCCGGTCTTTGCATCGACTGCAATGACGTCATTCGGGGATTGCGTTAGGTACATGATCCCGTCAATGACCAGCGGAGTTGTCTCGAACTTCTGCAGCGACTGCGCCTGGAAAACCCATTTCAGTTCGAGATTCTTCACGTTCGAAGGGTCTACTTGCTTGAGAAGACTATGGCGCTGGCTGGCGTAGCTGCCCGAATATGTCAGCCAGTTTTGCGGTTCGTCGGTTGCGTGGAGCAAACGATCGGAAGTCACCTGCGCGTGGAGCGCAAAAGGAATCAGCAAAGATAGGGCCAGCAAGAATGACGTGCGTTGTGAATACTTCATTTCACACCTTTCAACGAAAGTAGATATGCCTCGATGTCAGCCAGTTCCTGGGCGTTGAATTTGTCTTTGTACGAAGGCATGGGCGTGGTCTTCAATACTGTGAATTCGCGCAAATCCGATTTCGTTAGCGAAACCAGGTGTTCTTGCTCGTCAACGAGCTGTACGGAGTACGTGTCTTCATTCAGGCGGCGGCCGTTGATGGTTTTGCCGTCTTTTGTTACCGCACGCACGGAACGGTTGACGGGCAGCAAGTTGTCTGCCGGGTCTACGAGTTTGCGATGAAGGAGATCGGCTGTACGCAATGCACCGACGTCACCAAGGTCGGGTGCCACTCGCGGCCCCTTGCCGTTGATCGCATGGCACGTTGCGCAGTTCCCCGCAGCGTTGAAAAGTTCCTTGCCGCGGCCGGAGTTGCCAATCATGGCATTCTTCGCGTCAGTGCTATTCATATTGCGAAGGTAAGAAACGATGCCTGTAAGTTCGGATGCGCCGAATGCGAATGGGCGCATTTCCGTGCCGGGAACTCCGGTGGTGATCGTTGCGCGCAAATCATTGTCTGAAACTACGCGCTTGAAAACGCCAGCTCGGAAATTAACGCCGGGGATTAGATCGCCAGAGGTGCCGTGGCATGCCGTGCACTGGCTGGCAAATATTTGCGCGCCGTACTGAATGTCTGCCTTGTAATACTCAGGGGCGCGGTCCTGGCCTTGCGCGCGCGCCGCAGGTCCTTGCATGAGGCTCATAGCGCAAACAGCAGCGAACTGCACGAGCGCGCGAAATGAAAAACAGCGAATCTTCACGGAAAAACCCCCGCTTGAGCCGTAATTTTTGGCTCTAAAAGTTCAAGATAATTTCGTATTGCGAAATATACACCCGGTTGGGCGGGTTGGGAAGACGTGGAGTAGGACAGACTTCAGTCTGTCTGGGGTTGAATTTTTGTGGTCGCTACAGAAGTCAAAAGAAAACAGGCTGAAGGCGTTCGCCGCGATGCGCGTCGAGTCGATGGCCACGTGTCCCAACCGACCCAGCCCGCTCGCCCGCGCCAACTCCACCACGCGCGTAAACAAATCGTTCAACCCCTTCGCGTGCCGCCGCCGAAACGCGTTCAGCGTCCAGTGATCCGGCGTCGCCCCGCCACCCAAATACCGAAATGCCAAATCCTCTCGGATGCGCTGTTCCAGCCTGCGCGAACTGGTCACGCCCAGGGCGTAAGCGTATAGCCATACCGAAACCAACATCTCTGGTGCGTACGCCGGTCCGCCTTCGATTCCATACTCGTCTCGAAAAGCGCCCAAGTCCAACTTCGCCACCATCCTGCGCACATAAAAACATAAGTGTCCTGAACCCAATACATCGCGCACACTCGGCGGCAGCAAATACGCCTGATCCGGGTTGTAATCCAAAAATTTCCCCATCGCGTCTCCTCTCTCGTGCAGTATAAAAGACGCGTCAAGGCTAGTTCTCACACAGACTCTGAAGCCTGTTCTACTTAAGACTTAAGTCGGGGAAATAATTGCAGGGCATTATCCCTTTCTATGGATTGGAGATCGGCTGGACTAAGTCCTACTTCTCTCAGGCCTTTGGCAACTTCCGACGCGCTGGAGAATGGAAAATCCGTGCCAAATAAAATATGCGATACGGGCATCATTCTTAATAACGTGGGCCACGGGTAGGGATTAAAGAAATTCGCCGTGTCGAAATATAATTTTTGGATTTCGTAAAGGAAACCGTGGGGCAGCCGCTGGGCGATGTCCGGGCGAGCGGCCAGCGCAGCGAATCTGGTCATTAGATAAGGCATCGTTCCGCCACCGTGAGAAAAAATAAATCGAATATCCGGATAGCGCGACGCGGCGCCATCCAATACCAGGCTCGCGATAGCGCGCGTCGTGTCTGTGCTCAATTCCACCAGTCCCGAGGGCAGGTCCGGTTGCAAATCCTTGCAGCATTCGGGCTTCACTGGATGGAAAAAGACGACGGCCTTGCGGCGGTTCAATTCGCTCATCACAGGCGCGAATGCAGGGTCACCGGGATATTTTCCCTGGTAACTGGTCATCATGCAGACGCCATCGGCCTTCAGCGTGTCCTGGCTGTAATCGATTTCTCGCAGGCTGCCGTCAACGTCAGGCAACGGAATCGTGGAATACATTCCGAAGCGGCCCGGATGATCGGCAATCAGCCGAGCGCCGTACTCGTTGCATTCGCGGGCAAGTTTTCGCGCGGCTTCGTTGTCGCCAAACCAAACGCTTGGCTCACTGGTGGAAATCATGGATGTCGCCACACCACTCTTATCCATATCGTCAATGGATTTTTCGGGCGTCCAAAGCTCCAGCGGGCGCTGGTTTGTTTTTCTCGCGGAAATCGCGGCAATAAATCCTCGCGCCGAAAAATGGTGATGGGCATCAATACGAAATGCTTTTAGTGATGCTGTTGAAGAAGCCTGTGCGAGCAGGAACTCGGTCGGAAGAACTGCAGATGCGCCAAGCGCAGCAAGACTGGTAAGGATTTTACGGCGCTCAACACCACTTGAAACAACAAAAGTATTACTTTCGACTGTCGGAGGTCCAACTTTGCTTTTCATTTAGCGCTAACCTACACCCGGCCGCCGACACGCGCAATGTGAATATGTTTTGGGAACTCGTGGCATAGTCTTCAGCCTGTAGGGTTTGGTCCTTGCAAGGCCCAAATTCCACAGGCTCAAGCCTATGTCACATTACTGCGGCCAGGTTGCCGCCGGATCGAGATTAATGATCGGTTGCGCGCCGGAAACCGGAACCATGGGACGAAGGAACGGACGGCCAATCGCCTTGTGACAGCCGTAGCAGTCTTCCAACAAATGTTTGTACTGCACTTCGAATTCTTTGCTGTCCTTCATTTCGATTGCTTTGCGTACCTTGGGCAAAGTGCCGTTATCGATGCCTTCAAAAATTGCCGGAATGTCGACTGTATTTCCGTCGGGGCCTTTTGGATCCGGAAACAAATGAACTTCCCAGCGAATGCGGTTGCGCGCTTCGTTCAGATAGTAGCCGGCCAGCGGCCAGTTCTTTTTCTCCCCAGCAAACCATAGATTCGCGGTGAACATTCCTACTTCAACCATGGGGTGCGAATGCGGCGGCACAAGATCATTCAGGCGAGCGACTTCCGCCTGCAAGGATGCGGTGCTTGCCTGCGGCGCATTTTGCTGCGCGATCGCAGCAGGACGTTCCCACATCAAAACGAAAATACCGCCGAGGATTGCGCCAAGCGCCAACATTTGCAGATTTTTAATTTGAACGCCATTCGCCATAGGTAAACGCTCCTTCCAAAAAAAAATGGAAATCCAAATGTAAATTTAGCGATTTTATTGCCGCGCGCGCCTCCACCCAATTAGGCCTGCGGACGATCCACACCACATTTCTGCCGCGCATTATAACTTAGGAGCGTGGATCAATCTTGATAAATGGAACAGGCATATTTAAATGGGCAGCAGGACGAATAGGCCGCCACAAAACCGCTTTTCGTAGCGGCCGCCCGCAGTTTGGGCGGGCGACTTTTTTACTATCGAGTCCACAGCTCCGCCTGCAACTCCTCGCCAGACTGAAACAAAGCTTGCGATCATGCACCCATGGAAGCAGAATGTGTCAGTTTCCGTCCCACAAAAGTCCGAAGAATTGAACTATCTCCGGGCATGGAAGGCAGCTCTCGCGCAAAAAAGGATCCTGGATGAAAAAATATTTCTTCTGGATAGCCACGGCCATTCTCATTTGGCAAATCGGTTCCACACTTTCCGCGCAACAGGAACAATCCACGGACCGCACGCCTCGCAATATAGTGATTGTGGTCTTCGATGGAATGCGCGCGGGCTCGGTGAATGCAGACGATACGCCCACAATGTTTTGGTTACGCACGCACGGCGTGACATTCGCGAACAGCCATTCCCTTTTCCCGACGTTCACCACCGCGAATGCCTCCGCAATCGCCACTGGCCATTACCTTGGCGACACCGGCGATTACAACAATCAAATTTATATTGGGCATCCTGTATTCATGAATGGAAATTTTGGATTGCCGCCGGGAAGCTATGCTCCTTATGTTGAAAATAATCGCGTCCTCGCCGACCTCGACGCCCAATTTCAAGGAAACTATTTGAATGAGGAAACTTTGCTGTCCTCAGCTCGCGTACATGGATACAACACGGCCGCAATTGGCAAAATGGGCCCCGCGGCGATTCAAGATGTCAGCCAACTGAATCCTGTGAATGGAAAATTCCCGATTCCCCAGACGGTGTTGATCGATGACGGAACGGGCAATGCCGACGGAGCGCCGCTTTCGCCCGAAGTGACCGCAGCGCTTCAAAGCGCGGGACTTCCTACAATCAGCCCTGGTCGCGGCCAGCCAACCGGAAATAACACCACACCCGGAACAAAAAATGCCAATACCGTCCAGCAAGCTTATTTTGCGGATGCCACAACAAAAGCAATTCTTCCCATGTTTGTCAAAAGCGGCAAACCCTTCGCTGTGCTGTACTGGTCGCGCGATCCGGATGGCACGCAGCACTTTCAGGGCGATAGTTTGAACACTCTTGTGCCGGGCATAAATGGACCAACTTCTAAAGCTGCGCTAAAAAATGCGGACAATAATTTGAAGCAAATTCTGGATTTCATTCAGAGCGATCCCAAGTTGGCAGCGAATACGGATATTTTTCTAACCGCGGATCACGGCTTCGCGACCATCAGTAAACGTGACGTCGATGCCAAAGGGCATTCCACGACGAGCTATGCAGCCACAAAGATTTATAAAGATCTTCAAGGCCGGCAAGAGGTGAACACCGGATTTCTGCCGGTAGGTTTCCTCGCAATCGACGTCGCCCACGAACTCGGCCTTCCAATTTTCGATCCAGACAGTCAAATCGACTCTGCAGACGGAAAGAAAATATTTGAGCCCGTGGATCCATCCATCGCGCAACAAACTCCAACCGTTCGCCAACACCCGGTTTCCGGCAATGGATTGCTTGGCGGCACGGGCTCCATTTCCAAGGAAACGGATTCCAAGGTTGTCGTTGTTGCGAACGGCGGCTCGGACCTGATTTACCTTCCCGCGCATGATCCCATCCTGTTGAAAAGAATCGTGGCGTTTCTTGCGCAGCAAGATTACGTGGACGGAATATTCGTGAACGACGAATACGAAAATGTGCCTGGCGCTTTGCCCTCAAGCTCCATTCGCCTGATAGGGTCTTCGCTTACACCATCGCCCACGATTGCAGTGACTTTCAAAACTTTTTCCACCGACGCAAAGAATCCGACCATGACTGGCGTGCAGATTACGGATTATCCGTTGCAACACGGCCAGGGAATGCACGGAAGTTTTGGGCGGGCGAACACCTTTAACTTCATGGCGGCATTTGGGCCGGACTTCAAAAAGGGATTCATAGACGAAGCGCCGATCGGCAACGCGGATGTTGCACCAACGCTCGCGCGGATTCTGGGTCTTTCCATGAAGAGCAACGGGAAATTAAATGGACGTGTTTTGACGGAGGCTCTGGCAGGCGAAAAGCAATTAATTATTGCCAAGCCTCGAATCGCTATTTCGCCGGCCGCAGCCAACGGAAAAGCGACCGTGCTGATGTATCAGGAATTCGGGAAGCAGGTTTATTTTGACCAGGCTTGTTTTCAAAAGCCAGCCGCTACAAAATCCCAGGTTACATGTCCCAACTAAAACGTTTTTCAATTGTTGAATGAAGCGGGCCTTACATGTGCGCTTTATTTGCCGGCCCCATGCTCCAATCCCAGTGCTGCCCCGCTGCCTCCACAATCGATTTCACATCTTCAGGCAGCAGATAGCGCTCCTGGGCGAGACGGTTGGCGGCTTCTTCCACTTTATGCACATACGCAGCACGAGTCCCATAGCGTTCTTCTACCGATAATCTGGGGTCGTGATTTTTATCCCGATCCGCGCGCGTCTGCGCAAACGGAAGATACGAACCTGCCATGGCAATCAGCGTGTCCGGCGCGCCAAATTGCTCGCTGCGGAACGCCCAATCCGTATAGGTGCCGAGTGGAACGGCCTGCTCGGGCAAACGAATGCCGCCCATATCGTTTCCATCGATATCTACTTGCGGAACAATGAATGGCAAAACGGAAAAAACGCCGGGCAAATCCGCGCGGTATCCACCGGGAACATGTATAGGCCACTGCACGGCGGAAATATTTGGAAATTTGATGTCGCGCTGAGCAACCAGAGTTCTATCCGAAAGCTGCGGGTGGCGACTGGGCGGAGGCACAACTCCTTTTCTGGTCCACTGATCCAGAGCTTCGAGAAGCGCGCGCTGCGCCCATCGATAATCGTTTGGATTGACCTTGAGCGGCTGGTCCGCACTATCCGCAGGCGGCCATGAACCAGGCCCATGCTTTGCTCCCGCCAACGTAAAAATTCTCACGTTCGGCGGATCTGGCAAATCTTCCAACCCATCCATCGTCAAATGCCGCAAAGCCGCAACGCGGCCGCGATCCCAGTATTCGGAACCGGAGTCCACAAAGAATATTTTCGGATCGAGGCCGGGAGGAACCCGCGCGCCGAGTCCATCGCGCTTCCCTGTTGCCGGATCCGTAGTGATCTCATAGCGAATTGGAAACACGGTTTGCGTAAATGAGCCGAGCTCATTTGGCAATGCGAAGCGCTGATTGAAACTTCCGAGAGAAGTTCCGCCCGTGTGGATAAAAAGTGCGTCAATCGCCTGCCGCCCCTGTTCATCTGTTGTAAAACCTTCGTACACCAACTGGCGTTCGTAGCGGCCCACTTGCGAAGCGCCATATGTATACACGTAGCGCACGTGGACGATGGCATCCGAATTATTTTTCATCGCCGAAGCCATGTCGCGCAGAGCGGCAAATCCCAATCCGGCCACCGGCGGATTTTTGCTTTCATAGGTAAGCTGGTAGGTCATCCCGGCCTTGAAGCCGCCCTTCACCGTAATCCAATTCGGATTGAACGCGACCTGCCCGTTTTCCATCCGCCCAAACTGCCAGTCTTCGCGCGGAATAAGATGCTGCGTGGCCACCCAGCCCTCGCGAACCGTTAAACGATATTCCTGATTCTTAGGATCGAGCGGCGGGTAAACATCCGTGTTGTATTCGGCAGTGTATTCGTAGGAGTCGGATGATTTGCCAGGAATGAACCAGGGATTAATCCACCCGGTGATCGGCTTTCCATTATCGGTTGCAATGGGCGCCTGCAGGCCAATAAGACTTTTGTCTTTCGCCTTGTTCACTTCAAATTCCCATCCAACGGCCACGATCGTGTACCCTTCGCGCATCAGCAAGCCGTCGCCAAAATCGCCTTCAGCGCTGGGATCGCTGCCACCCTTCGCGCGATTGAACGTGTTAAATACCCCCAATCTGCCGCGATTCACCACATCAAGCAGCGCAACGCCATTTCCAAGCGTTGGATCTTTCGGCCTGAGAATAAACAGGTCCGCTGAATATTCCACTTTCCCCTGGCTGTTTTTCGGCGCCTTGTCGAGATCCGCGATGATCTTGTTGTGAGGATTGTTCGGATCCGCGGTGAAATAAACCTTGCCGACCAGTTTTTCATACGGTCCGACTGCGCCGAAGGATTTTCCGTTCAAAACGTCCTGATGGCTGGAAATTTCAACTCGCGTGACTTCAGCGCGAATCACAGCAGGCACAAACATCATTGCGAACACAACGAAAATAATCTCGAACGCGCGAAACCTAATTTTTGTCATCGTCCCCGCCCATCAGATTAAAGTTTTATTGCAGCACTACTTTGTCAAAGCGGTAGCTGAACTCTTCCGCGAGATACAGCGTCTTTTCATTCGGTCAATCTTGGGCGTGCTTGAAACCAAATCTTCATTTGCCGCCTTGTTGCGCTGTGGGATGGAGCGTGAGTTTCTGCACGCGCCAATTGGAAATTTCGCCCGCGTACACTTCGTTGTCGGTTCGGCAATCGAGTTCGTGTACCGCCATGAATTCCTTCATCTGCTTCCCACCCTTGCCAAATTTTCCAAGGATGCGGCCGTCGAGTTCCATCTTGTAAATCTCTCCGGCGCTTTCCATGTCCGTCGTTCCCGTTGAATTTGAGCTGTAGAGGTATTGGTGCTGGCCGGGAGTAATGCACACAGCCCATGGGGATCCGACATTGATATATCCAGTTTTGTAATTTCCGTCATTGTCGAATACGGAGAGCCGCTTATTGGCGCGGTCACCCACGTACACGTTGCCTTGATGATCCACCTGGATCGTGTGCACGTCTTCAAATTGGCCGGGCCCTTTGCCTCGCGAACCAAAATCCTTCAAGAACTTTCCATTCTTATCGAATTTCACGACTCTCTTATTGTTGTATCCGTCGGAGACAAAAATATTTCCCTCGGCATCCCAGGCTACATCGGTTTCGCGGTTGAACATGGCGAACGGGCCCAAGCCAAATCCCTCGCCGCCGCCACCCTGACCCGGTGTTGGAGGCGCGCCTCCTGGACGTGTGGAAAGCAAAAGTTGCTGTTCAATTGCGCCGCCCGAAATTCCTCCAGAGGATTGGTTTTCCGCGACAGGACCCGGAATGCCGGCAAAATCCTCCGGTTTTCGTCCCAGGGTCATCAGGACTTTTCCCTCAGGACTGAATTTCACGATCATGTTTGAGCCTTCATCGACCATCCAGATGTTGTCCTGTGGATCGACTCGCACGGTGTGGGCAAAGGTTTGTGCGTATGTTCCCTTGCCAATTTCACGCATGAAATTCCCTTTTTCATCGAACTCGTAAAGCCGCGCAGCGGCGCCCCGCCCAAATTGGCGTGAAGTGCCGACCGTGTACCCGAGCAGGCCATCCCGTGTGTACACAAAAATGTGGCCTTTCGAGTTCGTCGCCACGCCAACGGCCTCGCCCATCACGACGTTGTCGGGCATCTTCAAAAGATTCGGCGCGGAGTCAAAAGCTATTTCCGGAACTGAAATTTGCGCAAATAGTGGACTGGCAAGAAGCACGATTGCCGCGGTCAAAACAATTTCCGAAAAGCGTCGCATAAGAGCCTCCGCAAACAAATTAGTTTTCATTCAAGAGAGCGCCAAATCTTTGTACTGGCGCTCTCATCCACCCAATTTCGCAAACTCGTCCGCTGCTACTTAGCCTGTGGATGCAGCTGCAGCTTCTGCACGCGCCAATTCAGCAGCTCGCCGACAAGCAATTCGTTTTCGTTTGTGCAATTCATTTCGTGAATCCAGCCGAACTCTTTCATCTGCTTGCCGGCTGTTCCGAATTTTCCGAGGACGTGGCCTTCCAAATCCATTTTGTAAATTGGTCCAACGGCGTCCGAGCTGTACAGATATTGTTTCGGTCCGGGCGTGATGCAGATCGCCCACGGTGCGCCCACGCCGGTCCAAACCGCGCGCAGCGTTAAATCATTGTCAAATACTTGAATGCGGCTGTTGCCGCGGTCGCCGACGTACACATTGCCATGCACGTCCGTGGCAATCGTGTGCGGCGTGTTGAACTGGCCGGGCTCTTTGCCCTTTACGCTGCCGCCGATGGATTTAACAAAACGGCCGTCCTTGTCATACTTCACGACGCGCGCGTTTCCGTAGCCGTCCGACACAAAAATGTCTCCCGCGGCGTCCCACGCGACGTCCGTCTCACGGCTGAAGGAATAAGGCTGCGCCGGCCTCGGCGTGTCTCCGGGAAGCATCGGATGAAAATTAAACCCGCCCGGAACATCGCCTTCCGCGGATTCCGGCCTGCGACCCATGGTCATTAATATTTTGCCCGCGGGATTGAACTTGACGATCATGTTCGACCCTTCGTCCACGGCCCAGATGTTGTCCTGAGGATCGACGCGAACGGTATGCGCAAACGAAAATGCGTAATTGCGCGGGCTGATCTCGCGCACAAAATTCCCTTCCTGATCGAATTCAAACAGCTGCGTCTCACCACTGCGCGTGAAAACAAAAATGTGCCCCTTGGAGTTCTGCGCCACGCCAGCCGCTTCTCCGAGATAAATATCAGCAGGCAACTTCAAAAGATTAGGCGCGGAATCGAAGGCAATTTCAGGCACGGTTTGTGCGAATAGCCGGGCGCTCGGCAGTGAAAGCAGGACAATCAAGCAAAGCTGAATGTAACGCTTCATGGAAGCCTCCAAATCAAACAATCTGTATATGCGATCAATTCCGCGCGCAATGTTTGGCAGCCGCTTTTCTTCGCGCGATACTTTCGGTCACGTTCTTAAACGGCGATGATGCCGGCACTTCAGACGATCAGGAATTGAACTTCGAGATGACGGTTGGCGTTTCGGACCTTTCAACAATCTTTTACGATTCCGAGCTTTCGATGGGCTGGAGTTGGGGAACCGGCAACATTTAATTAAAGACTGCCGCCGGTTCCCCACTCACTAGGTCAAGTATTTCCCGTTGCGTCTAGAAAACAATCTTCAACGCAAACTGGATTTCCCTCATCGGGACTTGTGTCTGTTGGTCAATCTGGCCAAACCCCTCAACCGGGAGAGGATCGAGGACATCGAGGTTGTCTGTTGGAGGTGCAAAGTTCGTGCGATTTAGAATATTGAAGAACTCCGCACGGAACTGGATATCGAAGTTTTCGCCGAATTTGGAGATGTGATTGTCTTTGACCAGGGACATGTCGATGTTGAACAATCCCGGGCCGATAATCGCATTGCGGGGCAGATTGCCCATTAGATTCGTACAGGTGAGAGGGTTAAGTCCAAATGAAGCAAGTGTTCCTGTTGCCCCCTTTGCCCCAAAGGCCGGTGTTTGATTGCAATTGGCCGTCGCGAAGGCTTGGTTTGGCGCCAATGGATAAGTAAAGCATTCCGGTCTAAGGTACTGGATGTTACCGGGCTGGACCACATTCTTAGGTGTGCATCCCGGAGCCAGGGTCGGAATATCCATGGGCTCAGAGTTGTTTTGCCCCAACGGGTCGGCATTAGCCAGATCACCCAAGGGCCACATCGGCGCTCCATCGCTCAGGGACAGCAATCCACCAACGCCCCATCCTCTTGCGATCCATCCAGCGGGACCGGCGAATGACTTCGGTGTCGGTATGTTATACAACCAGTTGAAACGTCAGGTTTCGAGTGATGTTGAAGTCCGACAATCCTCTCGTGATGGAGCCATCCCACCAGGGGTTGCTGCGGTCGGGTTGGACGAATAGTTGTCGCCCGCGAAGCTGCCGGAAGAATTGTCAAAGGACTTCTGCCAGGTAAAGGAAGCCTCATACTGCAATCCATGGCTCATTTTCTTGGCATAATTCACCTGGAGTGAGTTGTACGAAGACTCGGAGAAGAAAGCGGTCGATAGTATCAAACCGCGGAATGAACGGGTTGACCATCGTATTGGGCACGATACCAGTGGGTGCGGGGCTGGTAATGGCCGGGCAACTATTCGCAATTGACGGAATCGGAAATAACCATCCTGCTGAAGTCTTCGTCGGAAAGCACGTGTTGAGTGTGTCGGTCTGGAATGGATTGTGAATTCCCCTTGATCCAGCATAGGCAACGGTTATTGACGAATTCGACGTAATTTGCCGTCTGGACGTTAAAGTTCCATTGCATCACATAGTTTCGTTTGGGGTTGCGGTCGGTGTATTGCCACCTTCCGGTTCCGGCAGCTGAGACACCAGCAGCGGCAGGCCCAAGCCCAGAAATAAATGTACCTTGCGCAAGTGGGCATCCAGGGACGGCTGCGGTGATTGCGGCTTTGCTACAAGGTTGACCAGACAATGGGTCAAAGCTCGTGCAGCCCGCAGGTAAAGTACCACTGGAAGGACACTGATGTGTAGTATTGGTCAGGTCAACCTCGGCACCAGATGGAGAGGACTGTAAGGCATTAAGACCAAACATGAACGGCAGAGGCAGAACGTCAAACATTCCGAACCCTGCACGTACGGTGGTCTTGCCTGTCTTGAAGGGATCCCATGAGAACCCGACTCTAGGTTCAAAATTCTTGGGTGTTGGGTTTGAATCGAAAACCTTATTTGAAAGACCCGCACAAGTGGATGCTATAGGTAGGCCTTTAATATCCTCCGAGCAATTGCCTGGGTCTGCCCACAGCGTTGGCAGCAAGCATCAAATTTGCCGTTGATTTCATTGGGAATCGTGGACATTTCGTATCGCAAGCCCACGTTCACGGTCAAATTGGATTTCATTTTCCAATCGTCCTGCACATAGGCGCCGAAAATGGTGGCGCGGTTATAGTGTTTTGTGTTCCCTGCTGTAAACGGCGGAACGGTAGGTTCGCGCACGGTGAAAGGTTGATTCTGTGAGCCAGTTCGATATCGAACCAAATCCCGCGCTGCCGTTTCCATTTCCATTAACTAAGTTAGTGTGATTTCGAATGACTTCCACTCCGAATTTGAAAGTATGATTTCCGTGGATTCGTGAAAGGTCATCGAAGCCCTGGAAATTCTGAACCCAATCGCTGAATCCGCCTTGCGGGGCAAACCCTCCGAAAGAAGTGACGCCTGTGATTCCCGCGCCCCCGCCACCTTGCCCGGCTTCTCCGGGACCAAAAGTTGTCGGTAGGATTCCAAATTTGGAGTCAGTGGCCGCCGGCAGGGCAGCTGAAATACCGGGATTCGTTACGATCGACTGCGTGTAGCCGAATCGAGCACTATTCGTCATGGCAGAGCTGAAGATATGGTTTTCCTCAAGGGCCGCCGACTGGTTCGGCAGGATGTATCCGGTCTGTTGATTGTCGAATGCGTTCGGTTTAGCCCAGTTCGAGTGGTCGCGGTAGTAGCTAGCGTCAATACTATCTTTATCCGATAGCTTGTAGTCGGTTCGGAGAGTGAAATAGTCATCTCTTACCCTTTGGGCTCCGCTGTAAACGTTGGAGCAAATGTTCGAAACGCACGAGGAATTCAACTGGCCAGGCTCAAGGGCCGCCATGTACGCAGAGATGGTGTTGTCAACGCAAGTCGAAGCCTGCCCTGGTGCGAGATTCGTCATATTCGGGAATGGACAAGCTCCGGATTGGCATGCGATATCTGGAATCGGAGGAGTTGCAGTTGCATTCCCAGACCCCGGGCCACAAGCGGGTTGGCCGTTGGATTGAAGGAGAATTCCCTTTCTCGCATTGTTCGAAAGAACTTTTGCAGTAACGGGAATGCCCTTGCTCTGGCGCAGCCCTTCGTAATCGCCAAAGATGAACAACTTATCCTTCAGAATTTTATATCCGCCGGAACCGCCAAACTGGTTGCGAGTGAAGGGCGGCTTACTGTTAGGGTCGAGGTAATCGGAAGAGTCGAACGCCGCGTTTCGAATAAACTCGTAAACGCTTCCATGAAATTGGTTCGTGCCGGACTTGGTGATGGCGTTGATCACGCCGCCGGAAGTGAAGCCGTATTCCGCGGAGTAATTAGCCGTCAGCACCGAGAATTCCTGAATGGCATCCACACCCACGCTGGCGCCAAGCACGTTACCCGGTCCGGCGTTCGAATAGTCATTGACGATGACTCCGTTCAACCGGTACACGTTTTGAGTAGGCCGGTTGCCGTCAATGGTCATCTGATTGCCCAACCCGCGCAAATTGCCGCCGGGCTGGGTAACCTGTTCGTGCGGGCGCACAGAGATCACGCCAGGCTCAAGAGTAGCGAGCGACGCCCAGTCGCGGCCATTCAAGGGCAATTCCACGATTTGTTGGCTCTGAATGTTGCCTGCGAGGGTTGCGTTTGTGGTCTCAATGATGGGAGCAGCGCCAGTGATTTCAACGGTTTGGCTAATTTCACCGACTTTTAGCGAAAGGCTCAATTCCTGCTTTGCGCCAACTGTCAGTGTGACTTTGCTCACTGCGGTGGAAAATCCCGGAGAGGAAATCGAAACTTCGTAATCCGCGGGAATGAGATTAACGATGTTATATGCGCCGGAAGCGTTGGTCGTCGTCTCGGAAACGACGCCCGTAGCGCCATTCCTAGCCGACACCTTAGCACCGACAACTGCGCCGCCCTGCGCATCCGTAATTGTCCCGGTAAGTGTTGCGCCGGCGACTTGTGCATGGAGTGGTTGGGAAAATGCGAAGCAGAAAGCGAGGAGAAAAGCGAAAACAAAAGCAAAGAGCAGGAACCTGGTACCCTTCAGATCCATAGACGTTCCCTCCAGTTCAGAGTCAATCACCCAGTGCGGGGCCCCTGCCGGATACGTGCATAATTGTTTAGTTGTTTGCGCCGGGTCGAATTACAAAAGCGAACACCCCTCACCCAATTCGACTCCCGGCAGAACAGCGCAAATTTAAGTAGGGCTGTAGCATGGACTTGCGCGCAGTGTCAATCTTTTTTTATAAACATCAAAAATATCCAATGAAATGATTTATCCAAAATAAAAATCAGATTCATGTCCAAGGCTATTTTTTAAGCAGGAAAGTTCTTGTTGGCTAGAATCAGCCATCTTGTCATCTTTCTTTCAGACAACAATCAGGCTCACCTGTTGCATCCTTCCGCTCATGGGTGTAGGTTGTCGGCCATCGCTGCACCGCAAGTTTCTATTTTTGGCCAATTTGACCTAAGGGAGGACAGCAATGAGACGTTTAGCGCTCGTGTTGGCACTGTGTGTGACATTCCCTCTAGTTGCAAGGGCCCAGCAAACCGCTCCGGAAATTCCCTTCGATTCCACGCCTAACTTATTGAAACTCCCGAAAGATTTGTACTTGGGCGAAGCATCCGGCGTCGCCGTCAATTCCAAAGGACACATCTTCGTCTTCTCGCGCGGCAATTCCACGGGGCCGGCTTATGCGGCGTCTGCGGCGCAACTTTTGGAGTTTGCTGCAGACGGCACATTTATTCGCGAGATCGGCCACAACTTATACGCGTGGTCATTCGCACATACCGTTCGAGTGGATAAAGAAGACAACATTTGGGCCGCGGATAAAGGCTCGGACATGGTGATCAAGTTCAATCCCGCAGGCCAGGTAACCATGGTCTTCGGCCGCAAGCAGGAAGCTTCAGACGAAGGCACGGAGCCGTTAAAACATCCTCATCCCCCGCTGCCGCCTGTTGACGGAATGTTTCGCCAGGTGACGGACGTGGCTTGGAATGCCGCCGGCGACGCCTTCATCAGCGATGGCTACATTAATTCGCGCGTCGCAAAAGTGGACAAGCACGGACGCTGGCTCAAATCATTTGGCGAGCCCGGCGACGGCCCTGGCCAACTCAACACCCCGCACGGAATTGCCACCGACGCGCAAGGCAATGTTTACGTGGCGAACCGAGGCGATTCGCGCATCGAGATTTATGACGGAGAGGGAAAATACCTGCGAGAAATAAAAATTAATGTGCCATTCGATTACAACAAAGAAGTGGCCGCGATCGGTCCGAAACCCATTCTCGGCGGCACGGATATGTACGCGAAGCAACTGGGCCCCGGCTCGCCTTGGTCCGTGTGCATCACGCCCGGACCGACGCAATACCTCTACGCTTCGGATGCTTTTCCCGGGCGCGTATACAAAATGACCCTCGACGGAAAAGTTCTCGGCTGGCTCGGCGAATCCGGAAAAGAGTTGAAACAGTTTGGATGGATTCACGAAATCGCGTGCCCATCGGAAAATGAAATTTACGTCGCGGAATTGCTGAACTGGCGCGTGCAGAAGCTGACGTTGCATCCTAAAAAATAATGCAATAACGGCGGCCAATCTTCAGGATTGGCCGCCGCTAATTTTCCTTAGACCGCACAAATTCTCGATACGACTCGACTACCAAACCAACTTCAGCGCTATCTGAATTTCGCGATTGTGGTTTTGCGTTGAGGTGAGCAGGCCCAAAGACGTGTCGGGCGTTGCATTGATGTCCAAGAATGGATTGAGATTGGAGGACGGCGCGAAGTTCGTATGATTCAGCACATTGAACATTTCGGCGCGGAACTGCACGTTAAAGGTTTCGGAAATTCTTCGGACGTAATTGTTCTTGAATACAGAGAAATCCATATTGAACAATCCGGGCCCGATAATCGTGTCACGTCCCAGGTTGCCGCGAATGTTGGAACATGTCGTTGGCGAAATGCGATTGCTGCAAACTGCCGCATTTGCGGACGTCATGGGCACGACTCCCAGGCAGTTCGGTTTAATGTAAATGAGAGAGTGACGATAATCGGGATTGACCAGATTTTGCGGCGAGCAGCCAGCAAGGACATTCGGCGGCTGGTTGGTGACCTGGAGTTCGCCAGCTATATCCGATGAGTTGTTGAAGGCCGTAAAAGAGGCAGACTCCGGAACACCGCTGGCCAGCGTATTGATCAGGGCCAACTGCCACCCGCCAAGCGCTTTTTCCCCAAATACGCCAAACTTTTTCGGCGTAGGGACTTCCCACAAGGTGTTGATCACCAGGTTGTGTCTCACGTCGAAGTCGGACAATCCCTTGTTCAAGCTCAGGTCATACCAGGGCTCGCTGACGATGTCGAGTTGGAAGGTGTCGCCGGCGGTGCTTCCCGACGAATCATCAATGCTCTTGCTCCAGGTGTAAGCCGCCTGCAATTGAAAACCGTGGCTCATCCGTTTTTCGAGTTTGATCTGCATGGCGTTGTACCAGGACCGGGACTGCCATTGAGTGTCAAACATTCCGTTCGCAGTGGTCGTATTCAGAAGATTGCAGTTCTGAGATATTCCCTTGGAAGGGCATGGATGCGTCGCATCGCCGTAAATCCCGCCGCCAGGTGCGTTGGCTGTTGTGGGGAGAGTAGCAGTATACGTTTTCGGCCAATAGTAGAAACCCGACGGATCTTTCGTCGGAATGACGGTATTGATGGTATCGGCCTGAAACGGATTATGGAGCGCGCGCGACCCAGTGTAGCCGATCAAGAGCGACAAGGTGGGGGTGATTTGCCTCTGAATATTCAAATTGTACTGATAAACATAGTTGCGTTTCGGATCCTGTTGGACGTACATCCAACTTCTCGAAATTGGATTATTCACGTGGACCGTAGTGAGCGACGGGACGACAAACGGCCATTCCCCCGCGGTCGCCGCGGCTGTGCCAGCAGCGATCGAGGGAGGAGAGGATTGCAGACCTCCTCCCGTGGGACCCAAAGCGGCAAACGTGGAACGCCATGGAGCCGACGAATTATTGTTCAAGATCAGCATGTATGGAAGCGGCAGCGCGTCAAATATCCCAAAGCCTCCGCGCACGGACGTCTTGCCATTACGGAATGGGTCCCAGGCAAAACCTAACCGCGGCTCGAAGTTCTTGAGCGTGGGATTGTGGGTGAAAAATTGGTGACTTAACACCGAGGTGGGGTCAGTGGTGGCGCATGCCGGTGGATCAACACAAGGCAGAGGCGTCGTGGGCAGCGGTATGTTCCTCACTTTGCCGTATTTCTCGGTTGGTATTGTGGACATCTCGTAGCGCAGTCCAAGATTCAAAGTGAGGTTGGACCGTATGCGCCAGTCATCCTGAAAATAGACGCCGAAAATTTTATCGCGAAGATAGTGTTTGCTGAGAACCGAGAAATCGATGGGTCGGGTGGCGCTAAGCGGCTGGTTGGTCAGAAAATTTACAAGCGCCCCGCAGGTAGCGTCATAATGAGTTCCGTTCGTGTCTGGAAGGGTAAAGCCTGGTTTTAGGCAGCCTGCTTCTGCCGACGTTGCGATTTGCTGCTTGGAAACCGCAGAATAAACGCCCCGAGACGAGAATGTTCCAGTTCCGCCTGCATTCGCGAGAGGAGTATAGCCATCCACTTGCTGTGCAAGGAATGCAAAACCAAACTTGAACCCATGGTTTCCATGACTATAGAAAGCATCATCGTAAAGTTGCCTGATTTGGCCCCAGAAATCCTGTACCGATGCTGCGTAATTTTTCCCGCCCGGCAAGGCCGTCACGCCCGTGCCAGTGAGCGTAATCCCTGAGGAGAAGAAACCAGATGCCTGGCCGAGGGAAGGATCTTCGGCAACCGGATTATTGGCTATGGGGCTGTTGCCACCATAGTTGTTCGTCCTGTCCAGCCCGCCTCGAACCGTATTGGTAAAGGATGTGCTGAATACGTGGGTCTCTTCGACAATGATGGCTTGCCGGTACGAGCTGAACCCCTGTTGCTCATTGTTGAAATTGAGCGGACTGAAAAAGCTCGACGAGTCGCGCAAATACGTCGCAAGGAGGTTGTCGTTATTCGAAAACCTGTAGTCTCCCCTCGTAGTAAAGAAGTTCTCCGATGCCGCCTGATGCCCCTGGAATGGGAAAAAAGCTGTGTCTGCGTTCTTGGTCAGCGCCGGTTGGATGGGGGTACAGCGCCAAATACTTCTGAATGGTTGGGTCTATCGTGGATACAGTGACAGTTTGCTGGCAGCCAATACTTGAGGCCGTGCAAGATAGGTTGGCAACAGTCCCACTGCGTACCGCGTCGCTGATCGTAACGTTACCGCTTATGGGGAGTTCCGGCTGATTTCCGCACGCCCTCATAATTTCCAAACAAGAACAACTTGTCCTTAAGGACTTTCCAACCACCCGCGGCTCCAAACTGGTTCTGCCTCAACGGGTTCTTCGGGAGGCCTCCGGCATTATTGAAAAAATTCGCGGCATCAAGTTTATCATTGCGCAAAAATTCGAAGGCGGTTCCGTGAAACGCGTTCGTGCCGGATTTTGTAATCGCGTTGATCACACCGCCCGAGGTGAATCCATATTCGGCGGAGTAGTTGCTCGTCAGCACGGTGAATTCCTGAATCGCATCCACCCCAAGGTTCTTGCCAAGCACGCTCCCGGGACCGGCATTCGAATAGTCGTTCACAACCACACCATCGAGCCGGTAGCTGTTCTGCGTCGGCCGGCCTCCGCCGATACTTAATTGATCTCCAAACCCGCGCCCTCCACCGCCCCCCACGTGCGTGACGTCGAGGTGTGTTCGGGCTTCTACGACGCTGGGTTGCAGACTTGCCAAAGACGCCCAGTCGCGGCCGTTCAAGGGCAACTCGCGCATGGTCGTGGAGGTAACCTGGTCGCTAATGGTGGACGACGTCAGTTCAATCTGCGGCGCTATAGCCGCTACTTCGACGGTCTGCGTCATCTCTCCGACAGTCAACGAAATGTTGAGCTCTTGTTTAGCCCCCACCGTAAGCGTCACTTTGGATATAGCGGTGGTGAAACCGGGACTGGACACCCGGACTTCATAATCGGAAGGATTCAGGTTTGGAATGGTGTACGAGCCAGCGCTGTTAGCTGCGGTTTCAGCCGATATGCCAGTATTCACATTCGTTACGCTTACTTTTGCGTTAACAACTACGCCAGCTTGCGCATCCGTAATTGTCCCGGTGAGTGTAGCGCCGGCGACTTGTGCATGGAGCGGATGCGAAAATGCAAAGCAGAAAGCGAGGAGCAAAGCAGAAAGCAGGAACCTGGTACCTTTCGGATCCATAGACGTTCCCTCCAGTTCAGAGTGACACACCTAGACCGGGGCCCCTGCCGGATATACCTTTAATTGTGTAGTTGTTTGCGCCGGGTCGATTCAAACCAGTTAATATCCTCAACCCTCCGACTCCCGGCAATGCAGCGCAAATTTACGTAGGGCTGTAGCACGGCCCTGCACAACGTGTCAATCTTTTTTTTACAAACCTCGAAATATCCAATGAAATAATCAATTGAAAAAAAACAGCATCAACTCGAAAACTCAATTCTTCAGCCCCAAAATACCCGTCAACGGAAAAGTTCTCGGCTGGCTCGGCGAATCCGGAAAAGAGTTGAAACAATTTGGCTGGATGCACGAAATCGCGTGCCCATCGGAAAATGGAATTTACGTCGTGGAATTGCTGAACTGGCGCGTGCAGAAGCTGACGTTGCATCCCAAAAAATAATCAGATCGCGGCGGCCAATCCTCAGGTTTGGCCGCCGCCAAATATATTTGTGAAATTAAATTTAATTAAGGACCGCGTTCAGAAAAAAGTGTCAACATTCTGACATACTGTATTAGTTATATATTAATTTCTCCGCACCCTTAGACGGCACTTCTCAGAAAATTATAGAAATACAACATTGTCCCGATTGATCCACTTCTCATGACGACTTACGTTAGCCTTCGCAAACCGCGACGGGTGCGGCTTGAGGAGTGGTATTTGAAACTGTCTAGAATGGCTGCGTCGGAGTTCCTTCTGGGTGTGTTGGATTAGGTTCTCCTCCGTAGTCCACACAAAATCGCTGGCTACCGTTTCTTCAGGCCGTTCACTTCCTACTGGCTTGTGACTTTCTGATTGGTGTCTGTCGTGTGCCCACACGACGCTGAAAATTCGTCCCATTCCGAAAGTCAGATCACGCAAATAAATACGAAAGGACGGGCATATGAAACAAAATAGAATCAAGGGTTCCGTAATAGTTTGCAGCACGGTTGCCGCAATTTTGCTCATCTCCGCAACCATGATCACTTCGGCGAAAGGTCAACGCGAGGGTAAGCCAGGCGACCCAGATACCCCACCACAGGTTTACAACCCATACCCAAACGGAATCCTACCCCCGGACTTGGCTTCGGAGATTGAAAGAGTCCGATTTGAAGTTCGTACCATCGAGAATGAGGCTCTCGTACAGTGGCAGGCACTGACTCCTCCGGTTCTCACGGGTCAACCTCCAACACTCCAGTTTACCGGTATGAGAGCAAACCAATTGCTAGGCAAGCTTATGAATTTCGACGAGAAAATGTCCCCCTTCGAAAACAGGGCCTGCGGTTTCTGCCATATGCCTTACGCCGGTTTTAGCGGACCGATTCCCTCCGTAAATCTGACGATGATTGCGTATCCGGGATCCCTTCCCTTCCGAGCCGGAAAGCGGACAGCTCAGAGGTACACATATGCGCCGAATTTCCCAGTGCTCAATTACAACAACACGCAAGCCGCCTTCTTTGGCGGAAACTTCTGGGATTCTCGCGCGACCGGATATTTGCTGGGCAGTCCTGACGCAGAGCAGGCACAGCATCCTCCTGTTGACACACAAGAACACGCGTTACCTGACACCGCTTGCATCGCGTTCCGCCTCACGACGGCTCCTTACAGGAAGCTGTTTGAGACGGTATGGGGCGCAGGGTCCTTGGACATACGCTTCCCTCCTGACGCCGAAGAAATCTGCGAGACTCCTGGTGGGGCCTCTATATTCGGGACAAACACGATGCCGATTCGCCTTTCCACCGATGACCGCAACAAGGCAAACGACGTCTTTAATCACTGGGGAAATTCCCTCGATCAATATGAAGCTTCAACTGATGTCAGCGCTTTCACCTCGAAATTCGATGCCTTCCTGGCCAACGCCTACACCATGACTCCGGACGAGATGGCTGGATACAAGCTGTTCCGAGGCAAAGCGAACTGCAACTCCTGCCATCTCGACGGCAGGTCCACTGCGCCAACACCACCGCCTCCCCAAGGAACGGCACCGAACGGTGAAGATACAGGCGCCGCAGCAAGCACCGCGCCGCTGTTTACCTGTTTCGGTTCGGCTAATCTCGGCTTGCCCCTGAATCCCCGGGATGCATTCTTCTATCAGACCACCCCGGATTCATTCGGCTTTACTGCGAATCCCTTTGGCTTCGGGTACAGGGATTTGGGATTGGGAGCTTTCCTCCGTAGCGGTTTCGGCGCCGCGCCAAGCCCGAACCAGGACTGGACCCAATTTGCGCCGGGTAACGACGGCCGGGTGCAAACGTCAACGGCGCGAAACGTGGCGATGACACCTCCATCGTGCCCCACCACCGAAGCGCCCGGGCCCTACTTCCAAAAGGAGTTCTTTCACAACGGCTATATCAAGAGCCTGAAACAACTCGTCCACTTCTACAACACGCGAGATGTTTACCCTCAGTCCGTAACCTCAGGGCACTGCAAAGCGGGAACTACTGAAAAAGTCGATTGCTGGCCCATGCCCGAGGTCTCCAATAATGAGGACATGACGATCGGAATGCTCGGCTTGACCGATACCGAGGAGAATCAGATCGTTGCGTTTCTGCAAACTCTCACGGACGGTTTTACAACACCCTATCCTGACGTTGATAAATTTACAGGTGTTTGCATGACAGGCGGTACCGCCGCGACCCAAGGCAACAGCACGCTGATCCCAACTCCAACTCTGCCGCCTTGCGCATCCGCAGTGTGCGGCGTTGCGCCTTTACCGAAGCCGCCAATTCCGTGATGTAAACCGGTAAAGCGCGGTTTCCTAATTAACAATCAATTCTCTTCTCTGGCTCGTCCGTCTCGTAAAAGTTGGCAAATGACGGACGAGCCGGAGCGCAGTTCGCGGTTGGCGGTAGAGAGCGGGCGCGTCCATTTCCGCTCGGCTTTAGTAACGCAAATCTCCTTTGAGGTGCACAGATGAAAAGAGTGCTTTTGCTATTGGCGATCACAGTTTTCAGTGGCGGTCTGTTCTTCTCACTTCCAACCTTCGCTCAGTTTGTTCCTCCTGCCAGGAGGGTCCCTCACCCGCAGATTACGAAAGGACCGGCGATCGAATCGTCCAACAGCGATTTCACGATTATCAGGTGGACCAGCGTCAACCCTGGGGGCTCGCCCGAGCACTATGCCGTTGTCCACTACGGTACGGATCGGAGCCTGAGCCAGATGGCGAAATCGCACATCCGTTTAAACCAGGGCCATCAGTACACAATTTTCCGCGTGCGTATGGTCGACCTGCAGCCGCGAACAACCTATTACTACAAAGTGGATTCGATGGATGCGAGTGGCGCAAGCGACGGCGTAGTCAGCTCGATCAAAACATTCACGACACCTTAGCGAAGCCTCTTCAGACGGATCTTTGGACACGCGTCAGCCCGTGGTCACTTCAAGTGACACGTAGTAGGCGTGTGTCCCGCGTTTTTGCTCTCATCGCTTGGGGTTATGAGCATCTCTCACTGATTAAAATTTTGGCAGTTGAGTTGCTTTCCCCGAAGTGAGGAGGAATTTATGCGATTTTTGAAATTTATTGCACTTCCCGCATTCATCGTCGTTTTGCTAAGCATTCCGCGCTCGGCACATACGCAAGTCTCTATTAATATCGGTCCAGAACCCGGTTGCCCGTATGGCTACTACGATTTCGCCCCGTACGATTGCGCACCATACGGATACTACGGGCCCGAGTGGTTTAACGGCGGCGTGTTCATCGGAGTCGGCCCCTGGTTCCACGGCCGACATGACTTCCAGGGCCACGTCGATAACCGCTTCGATCCGCACCACGGCTACGCTGGCCCGCATCCGGACCGCGGAGACAAAGCATTTAATCATTTCCACGGAAACGAGATGCGTGATGGGCGAGGCCACGTGGGCGGCGGAGGAGGCCACCGGTAAAAACTGCGGCGCAGTTAACGCAAATAAATCCGTTGAGCGAAAGGCTGCGCCAATCGCCTTCGTTCGCCTCGAAATTTAATTAATTTTGTGGAGAGCGGCCCTCTTACTCTCCAACGTACTTGTCCAGCCGCCACGCCTGCTCTTCGCTCACGAACACAGTTTTCTCGTCCGGGCACGCGACGGCGTGAACCCAATCCATGGTTCCCGGCGTGCGCCCGTAGTGTCCCAGCGTGCCGAGAACTTTTCCGTTCAGATCCATCTTATAAATTTTTCCGACGCTGCCCACGTAGATCACCTGATTCGGTCCCGGCGTGATGCAGAACGACCACGGCGGCCCCGGCAAACCGGTCCACATCTGTTTGAAATTTCCGTCCGTATCGAAAAGTTGAATGCGATTGTTCGCGCGGTCGGCCACATACAGCGTTTGATTTTTATCGATCACAATGCTGTGCGGCGTGTTGAAATCCCCTTTTCCCGTGCCGCGCTCGCCCCACGCCTTCACGTAATTCCCTTCCTTGTCGAATTTCACCACGCGCGAATTGCCGTAGCCGTCAGAAATAAAAACGCTGCCGTCCGGCCCCCACGTCACGTCGGTCGGCTGATAGAACGCCACTTTATTTGGAACAGCGTGCTCGATCACGTGTGTCAGCCACGTCCACGGCTCCGGGCGCATGCCCAGCACTTCCTGCGTGTGCCCGTCCTTGTCAAATTTTATGACCATGTTGGAAGCCGCGTCGATGTACCACATGTTGTCCTGCGGATCGAAGCGAATGCTGTGCGCGCCATCGAACATCGCCGATCCCTCGCCCATCGAGCGAACAAATGTTCCGTCCGCATTAAATTCCAGCAGCGGGTGATAGCCGCGGTTGAGAAGAAAAATGTGTCCCTTGGCATTCGTGGCCACGCCAATCACTTCGCCCATCACGTACGTTGCCGGATATTTGAAAAAGTTATCAACCAGATGCAGCGCAAGTTGCGGCGCAGCTGCGCCGCCTTGCATGCCCCCGCCATCCTGCGCGGAAACAATTGCGCCATAGAACAAAACGAGCAACACAAAAAACAAAATTGGCAGAATCGCGATCTTTCGTATCATGCGGACCTCCAGAGCGGAAAGTGCCGGGAGTATATTCCTGTTTGATCCGTTCAGCAATTCACTTGCTGAGGGTTGCGGGTTAAGTATTGTGGGTCGCGGCTTTAGCCACGACATAAATCCTGCAAAACAAATCCGGCTTTAGCCGCTGAAGTTTCAATGCCACATTTCTCAAACAGACTCTTCAACTCCTGAAGCTTCAGAAGCAAAAACTCCGATCAGATTAGGCATGGCTCTGTTTGCATCCTCGATTCCACTGCCAATCTGCTGTAGCCCGCCTCTTCAGAGGCGGGGGTTTAGATGATGCTCTACTCAAAGCCTGAAATAAGGACGCCCAAGATTGGTCCGCGATCTAAATCCCAGGCACAATCCCTGAGCAGGAAATTTTGGAGCACAGTTTCACCTAAACCCTCGCCTCTGAAGAGGCGAGCTACAATTTCAGCGCCGCAAAATGGGAGAAACTTACTGCAGCCTTCAGGATGTCAACAGCGCAACCAAACTTCTAGCCGACTCTGAACTCCCGACCTCCTAAGCAATCGCGCCATGAGAATTCTGGAAGTGCCTCGCTTTGCGAGAAAAGACGCCTTCTCCATCCCGAGGATCACGGTTCACCGGGACCGTTCTCCGTGAACGGGATGAAGAGGGCGCTACAAAACCGCAGGGCCTTACAACTGCTGTTGTAGAGGCTGCCTGTCTTTTCGGGCGGGCAGCTTTTTTGCTACAGCACCGCAAAATTCAAATTGATGCATTACCAGAATTCTTTTCAAATTGAGACCGCCCCGCCAAGGTTGTTAATATGGATAGGAGGCTCCCATGCCAGTCATCCGCGCCTGCACGCACTGCGGTCAAAAAAACCGCGTTCCCGCCAAACACCTGGCCAGCACAGGCCAGTGCGGAAAATGCAAATCGCCCTTGCCGCCCGTTGCCGAACCTCTCGCAGTCGACGACACATTATTCGATGAGATCATCCAAAATTCCCGCGTTCCAGTCCTCGTCGACTTCTGGGCCGAGTGGTGCGGCCCCTGCCGCGCCGCCGCCCCAGAAGTTTCCCGCACCGCCGCTGAAATGGCAGGCAAAGCAGTCGTCATGAAAGTTGACACCGAAAAATATCCTCAACTCGCCGCCCGCTACAACGTCCAAGGAATCCCCAACTTCGCCGTCTTCTCCGAAGGCAAGTTAGCAATGCAACAGGCTGGCCTGGTCGATCACCAGCAGATGGAGCAATGGCTAAGTTCCGCCGCCCGGGCAAGCCGCACCGCCTAGAAAAGAAATTTGGCGCGAGACTGATTCTTGCCAAAGAATTCAAGCGCGACCGATTCCATTTGTGAGTGAGCGATGGAATGTTGAATAAAGTTTACTTTAGAACGGCCCTTTAAAAACCAAAGTGCCCTCCAACCACCAAAATTTAACCAAAAGGCTGGGGCGCCGGCAAAATTGAATTGCTACACCGTGATACATATTTATGTGATAATATCCGTTCACTGGCACCCCATGAGAGAATTGATTTGGAAGTCGATGCTTACCGCGCAGATGAATGTCTGTTACTTGAGCAAACTTGCAAGTCGGTTTGCACAGCGCGAGAAATGGGTCAAAATTTTCCTAGCGATCACGTCCTCAGGCGCGGTTGCGGGTTGGTCTGTTTGGATAGATCACGCCAACGTCTGGAAAACTCTCTCGGGTTTGTCGGCACTTCTCGCAGTCAGCCTTCCAATACTGAACTATTCCGGACGAGTCGCTCAACTAAATAAGATTGCGAGCAAACAAGCGCAGCTCCGCTTGGGATATGACCAGTTGTGGGCCCAGATCGACGTCCTGTCAGCGGATTCTTTAGACAATATGCATTCCGAACTTTGCAAGAAGGAAATTGAGTTGACCGACTTGTCGGATAACGAGCCGGAAGATCGGAAATTGCTTGTTCAGTGCCAGGAAGAAGTTTTGCAATCTAGGAGTTTGTAAACTCCTCAGCAAACGCGGAGGTTATACGATGTCAACTCCAGTTATAATTCCACAGCCTAAGCCGGATAAGGGCTTCGGAAAGCGAGCAACCAAGGATCCCCCAAAGGCGTGGCCACCTCCGCCTCCACCCCCCGCCCCTCCGAAGAAATAAGGTCATGGGCAAGGGCGGGTTGGCCCGGCCTTTGACTCAGATGTTGGGTGCACCGGCCTTCGCTTATGAAGGGCGGGGATTTTTCGTTTGCCCTCAAACCGTGGAAGTTTAAGAAAAAACCACACCCTTGAAAAGCGTAAAGGATGGGCCACCCGCACATTTAGTATGGATCCCCTAGTAACGGAGTAATAATCGCATATGGCGCGCAAATTTGTTGGGTCGAGAGTGTTCGGAACCTCCTCAGGAGATCATCTTTTTATTGAAAAGGTCAGTTCGACTTTTGCGACTGTCTTCTATCAGCCATCGCAAAGTAAACTTAAGGAGTCCAAGCTATACACAGATCCGAAGGACTACGAAAAAGCGAAACGTAAATTACTTGAGATAGACGAGAAACAAGACCAGCTATATATCTACCCGTTGAATACGCTTCCAACTCATCCTAATTTCCTCGGGCCAAAGTACGATCAAATAGAAAGCATCAGACTGGAAGGATTTGGCCACAAAGTCCCAATGTCGGTAAGGGACGCTAAAGATATGTTGAATGATCTGCCCTCAGGATTCGTGAAGGACTATGCCTACGGGCTCGGCCTTGTGAAAGATTACAGATTCATTATCGCTGCCGTTGATAAGATAAAGGAGGTTAAACACCTCGTAATCAGCGCGAAAAAAGACACCGGAGTTTCCAGAGAATTCTACACTCTGAAATTCGCGGAGTTTGATTCCATCAGAAGAGCCATAAATCGAATTACGTCACGGCAACAGAAAGACGGCGTCAACGATAAATGGATACTAGCCCACAATTCATTATTAACGTCCCTCGACCCGGCAAATTATCCTGAGCAAGCCCGGGCCTATAAGAAAGACACCATATTCAAATTGGTACCGAGTGACAAAGCGAAGCACATCTCTCTCTCTGTGGCAGACCAGAATGCTGCCGTTCGCTTGGTCGTCCAGAATAAGAAGGAAATCGCTCAGAAGGCACCTCTGCAACTTCTTCAACTTCGTAGGGACATTGAGTTGGTGACACTCGAAGACCTGATTCAGAAGTTTCAGGCAATGCTTGGAAAAAATTTGCGGGAGGCACGGTGGCAGGATCTTTTTAATCAAAATCCGTTTATCCTCAGTTTGGCCTTTGGATTTCCGATCATCTCAATCAAAGATCAAGCATTTATCGGAGGCAAGAAGTTGTCGGGAGACGGCGGAAAAATAACTGACTTTCTGGTGAAGAATAATCTGACCCACAATTCAGCCCTGATTGAGATCAAGACTCCGAGGGCCAAGCTTCTCACCGGGGAATATAGAGGAGGCATCTGCGGGCCATCATCAGAACTGGGCGGTTCAATCAATCAACTGCTTGACCAGAAGTATAAATTTCAGAAGGAAATTGCTTCACTGAAGGACAATTCAGGAATCCATGAATTGGAATCCTATTCGGTCAGTTGTGTCTTGATCATCGGTAAGATGCCGGAAGCTCAAGACCAAAGAAAAGCCTTTGAGCTCATTAGGGGCAATTCAAGGGAAATCGACATCATTACGTTCGACGAACTCCTGGAGAAACTCAGGCACCTACATGCTTTCCTCTCCTTGGATCAAACAAAATAGTGTGGCGCGCCCTTTACTCTTTTTTTATTGACGAACTCACAGAGTTGAATAATACCACTACACTACGTCATCACAGAGCTACTGATTTTGAATTTTCCGGGTTTGCTTTTTCGGGTGGCAGACCCTTTCGCCCTTAAAGGGTCTGGGTTTTGACTCTGCTTTCCTTTCATGGCTAAAAACTTTCAGTTATAAAAGTGCGCGTCTTCACATTTATTTTCGATCGAGGCGTAAATTTTCCTCGCGCGCATAAAATGAAACTTATAAATCTCTCCTTCCCCCAAAAACAATAAGCGCTGGAAATTCTTATACCCTCCGCTCAAAATGTGAGTTAGATTAAACATATTCCTGAGGAGATTTCCCCTGACTTTTCCGGGAAAGCTTTTTTATTTTATGACCAAACGCAAGAGTGATATTTCGCGCAGAGAATTTCTCGAAACCACCGGCGCTGTGATCGCCGTAGCGACGGCAACTCCCGTGCTAAAGGCAAATGCTTCCTCCGAGACGCCAATGCTGGCCGATGATGTGGAATCGGGAGTGCCCACCACGGCGATTCGTATCGTGGTGAATGGCACGGAACACAAGCTGCAAGTGGAAGATCGCTGGACGCTCGCGGAAGTGCTGCGCGATCACATCGGACTGACGGGCACGAAGATCGGTTGCGACCGCGGCGAATGCGGCGCCTGCACGGTGCTGCTGGACGGCAAGCCTGTCTACTCGTGCAGCAATCTCGCGGTATGGGTCGATGGACGCGAAATCCAAACCGTCGAAGGCCTCGCGCATGGTGACGAGCTCGATCCGCTACAGCAAGCGTTCGTCGAGCATGACGGGCCGCAGTGCGGCTTCTGCACTTCGGGGCAGCTGATGAGCGCCAAAGGATTGCTCTCGCACAATCCGCATCCAACAGCGCACGAAGTGCAGCGCGGCCATGACCGGAAATATCTGCCGCTGCTCCAACTACAATCATTACGTGGAAGCGGTGCTGGCCGCGTCCACCGGCAAAACTGCCGCCGCAAAAATAAAATTCGTCTGATCGACTCTGAAAAAATCTCCGCCGCGAAAGCGCGCAAGAAGACAGCCTCTGCCACCACCGATGCAGGAGGTGCGCGATGAGCCGGCCGCCAACGCTTAACTCCCTGAAAACAGTTGGCCGCAAGACCCCTCGCATTGACGCCGTCGAACGCGTCGACGGGAAAAGCAACCTACAGCGGCGACATTCACCTCCCCGGAATGCTCTACGCGCGCGTGCTGCGCAGCTCGCAGGCGCACGCGCAAATTCGCAAGATTGACGTTTCGAAAGCCCTAGCGCTTCCCGGAGTAAAATTCGTCCTGACGCACGAAAACTGCTCAGTCGTCTGGGGCTCCGGCTCGATCTCGGGCGGCAGGCAATACGTCGACGAAGTAAAGAAAATCACGCAAGCAAAAGCGCTACGTCTTCAACAATCCCGTGCGCTTCTTCGGAGAACCAGTGGCGGCCGTAGTGGCGACTAATCGTCACGTCGCGGAAGAAGCCCTGCGCCTCATCAGTCGTGGAGTACGAGCCGCTTCCCTTCGTGCTCGACCAGGAAGAGGCGCTGAAGCCCGAAAGCGTGAAGATCTGGCCCGACGGAAATATCTCGCTCACCGCGAAGAACGAAGCCAAGCCGGAAGTCTATCAGCCGCGGAAATGTCGAAGAAGGTTTTCGAACATCCGACCACGTGTTCGAAGACCGCTACACCACGACTTACGTTCACAACGCGCAGATGGAGCCGCGCGTCTG
This sequence comes from uncultured Acidobacteriota bacterium, assembly GCA_963786215.1. Taxonomy (GTDB): domain Bacteria; phylum Acidobacteriota; class Terriglobia; order Acidiferrales; family UBA7541; genus Palsa-360. The sequence goes on along the minus strand of CAWAYK010000012.1, from coordinate 233,977 downwards.
CGTCGCCAGCTGGGAGGGCGACAAGCTGACGATCTACACGCCGACCCAGGGCACTTCGAATTGCCGCCATGACATGGCCAGCGATTTGGGCATACCCGACGAAAAAGTGCGCGTCATCTGCAAGTACATGGGCGGCGGCTTCGGCAACAAAAACCAAAATCAGGATGCCGATTTGATTGCCGCGTTGCTGGCGCAAGCAAGTCGGCGCGCCCGTGAAGCTGGAACTCACGCGCAAGGAAGATTTCATCGGCGTCCACGGCCGCTGGCCAACGACGCAGTATTACAAGGTTGGCGTCAGCAAAGACGGCGTGCTGCAGTCGCTGCAATTGCGCGGCTATAGCGGCATGGGACCGTACCGCAAAAATTCCGGACGCGATCGGCGGAGTCGAGCTCTACCAATGCCCCAACGTCGAGAGCATCGGTCTATCCCGTCTATTACGAACCGCGCGGTTTCCGGAAATTATCGCGCGCCTGAATTTCCGCAAGGTTTTTTCGGCATCCAGTCGATGATGGACGACGTCGCCTACAAGCTGAAAATGGATCCGGTCGATTTCGTCCTGAAGAACATGACGCGCAAATCGAACGACGCGGTGCCCTACTCGAACTACACGCTGGAGGAATGCATCCGCCGCGGCGCGGAAGCGTTCGAATGGAAAAAACGCTGGCATGCGCCGGGCGCGGACTCCGGTCCGATCAAGCGCGGCGCTGGCATGGCCTTCATGACGCATCCGATCTCCGCTGGGGCAAAGCAGCGCGGTGTGCGGCTCGATTCAAATGGACGCTACACCGTTTTCGTCGGCGTGACCGACATCGGCGCCGGCGCGAAGACCACGATGAGCATGATCGCTGCGGAAGCGCTGGACGTGCCGCTGTCGAAGATTGATCTCGTCTGGGGCGACACCGACCGTTGTCCATTCTCGGTTGGCGAATCGGGCAGCCGCACCACGGACATGACCGGATACGCCGTGATCGAAGCCGCGCGCGACATCGAAACAGCAGCTTGCGGAGAAAGGAATGCCGCAGGGCGAAAACGCGCTGATCGCTTCCGCTTCGCCGAATCCTTCCTCCGACGGCAAAGTGCGTAAAGCATTTGGCGCGCATTTTGTGGAAGTGGAAGTCGATACCGAACTGGGCCGAGTTCACGTGCTGAAATACGTGGCCGTGCACGATTCCGGCCGCATCATCAATCCGCTGACTGCCGAGAGCCAGATTAAAGGCGGCGCGACGCAAGGCATCGGCATGGCGCTGCACGAAGATCTGCTCTACGACCGCGCGAGCGGGCAGCCGCATCAACGCGGGCTACTACGGCGCGCGCATCATGACGCACATGGACGCGCCCGACATCGAAGTCATCTTCGTCGAGAGCGACGACGGCTACGGTCCCTTTGGCGCGAAATGCATTGGCGAAGCTGGCATCGTTCACGCGGTGGCGGCCGTCGGCAATTCGATTTTCAATGCCATCGGGCATCGCATGAAAGATTTACCCATTACGCGCGACAAGATTGTGGAGGTGATGGCATGAAAACCTTCGCCAACAAAAACGCGCAGAGCCTCGAGCAGGCAGTTTCCCTGATGCAACAGGCACGCAAGGATGGACAGACCGCGTCCGTGGTCGGCGGCGGCAGCGACCTCTTGGGCATGGTGAAGGAATTTATTGTTAAGCCGGATGTGCTCGTAAACCTGAAAACTGTCAAAGGGCACGATCAGGTTGCGGCGGCGAGCGGACGGCGTGAACATCGGCGGGCTCATCACGCTCGACGCGCTGCGCAGCCATTCCCTGATTCGCAGCAAGTACACGGTTCTGGCCGAAGCGGCCGAAACCGTGGCGACGCCGCAGATTCGCAACGTGGGCACGCTGGCCGGAAACGTTTGCCAGCGTCCCTGGTGCTGGTATTTCCGCAACGGTTTTCCCTGCCTGAAAAATGGCGGCGACACATGTTTTTCTATTACGGGCGATAACCGCTTCCATGCAATTTTCGGCGGCGGCCCCAGCTTCATCGTGCATCCGTCGGACACCGCTCCGGCGCTCGTCGCGCTCGACGCGAAATTCCGCGTCGTAGGCCCCGCGGGTGAACGCATGGTTCCCGCCGCGGAATTTTTTATTTTGCCGCAGCAGGACGCGAAGAAAGAAAATGTGCTGGCCGAGGATGAAGTTCTCGCCGGAGTGCAGCTCGCGCCCACGCACGCGGGCCGGCGCAGCACGTACAACAAAGTGCTCGACCGCGAAGCGTGGACGCACGCCGTCGTCAGCGCGGCCGTCGTGCTCGACATGGAAAAAGATATTTGCCAGCGCGCGCGAATCGTACTCGGCGGCGTCGCGCCAATTCCCTGGCGCCTGCAGAAAGTCGAAGCCCTGCTCACCGGCCAGCGCATCACGCCGGAACTCGCGGCCAAAGCCGGCGAAGCGGCGATCGACGGTGCGCAAAAACTTTCCAAGAACGCATACAAATTGCCCATGACCAAGGCGCTCGTTCGGCGCACCGTGCTCGACCTGGCGACCCGTGCGTAGCGGCCGTGTCGCCCATATCGCTTCCCATGGCCCAAACTTTAAATCGTCGCGATTTACTTTTGCTCGGAATTAACCGCCGCCAACGCTCGGTAGAACTCTCCTGCGAGTGGCTATATATGAAATACTGCGACTCGCAACTGGACAACTCCACGCAAGATTTATTCGACCGCCTGGAATTTGAATTGCGCGGCGTGGACACGATTCGCCTGGTGGACGCGGCGTGGCTAACGCGCCAGGATTTTAAAGATTGGCTAGAGCCGATTTTGATTTCCGTCCGGGCTCGCGGCGGGCGAATTTTTCATTCCTCTGAGAGTCGAAAGAGTGCCTGTTAACTCAGTTCCAATACAAAGAGAAATCAAAATCCCGCCCCTTCGAAAACCGCGAAAAGTCAGGCACCCGGAAGTTCAAAACCGAATAAAAGGGTTTGCCACCCGCCGAAAAACGGGGGACACCAAAAGCTGGGTGGAAGGCCGGGCCACGGCCAACGCGGGGTTCGTAGCGCTGGCGTCTCGCCTGCAGGGTTTCGTGTGGGAAGGCTACAAATTTAAATCTGCCGGCGAGACGCCGGCGCTACGAAACCGTATCGACCTCTGGGTAGTTAGATGACGTTGTCGGCTCCTCTCTTCCGAGCCTTCGCGGGTGGCGCATGATTTGCGCCGGTTTTGAATTTCCGGGTGGCAGAACCTCTCGCTTTTAGAGGGTATGGGTTTTGGCTTTTGTATGTGCTTGCCACTCAGTGGAACGGATTAACGCGGATCAAGTCGGTTTTGAGGTCTGAACTGAAAGAAAAGCCGCTCCAGGGGCCAGTCGCGGGGATGATCGACCAATTTTCTTTTGAGCGGATTTATGCGCATAGAGTGAAGTTTTTCAACCTTCTTCGAGGCCCGTGACAGGCAACATCGATGGCTCTCCCTCTTTGTGGTGCGAAAGCCACATCAAAAACATGCGTAGCACGTATGCCGCCACGACGGCGAGGGTCGGTGAACGCAGGATGAGCGAAACCTTATTCTTTTTCAGGAACGAATGAATGAGTGACAATAACTTCTCTCTCTGAATTATTGATCATATATAAAACCTAGCCGCCCGCCGGCCCGATTTCTACCGTACAGATGGCGAACGTTACCTCTTTATGTATGTTCAACTATGGGATATATTTGGCAAAGCCAGGCTCGCTGGCTAACTATTAAATCAGGGACATTCCAGCATTATGCAGCGCGGGTAGGCCGGCTTTGAATGATTTTTAAGTTGCGGGTGCTCCAATCTTCGGTTATTGAAGGCTGCGGAATTTGACGTGCACTTCTCGCCTCAATTCAGGTTTCAGAATTGATTTGTCTTTGAGGCGCGTCTAAAAAAAAGGCCACGAGCTCTTTACCACGAAAAATATTTTGCATTCTGTAACAGCCGATGTAATTCTTTCATCGAGAGGTCCAGCCATGTGTTTTTCCGCAGTGGCAAATTTTGTTGGCAGCGGAGTTCTGGGCGCCGTAGGCGTAGTCACCTTGACCAGGGTGAAGCACCGGCGCGAATTGCTTTTCGCGGCGCTGCCCACGCTTTTCGCAATTCATCAATTCACCGAGGGATTCGTCTGGCTGGGATTGGATGGAATTTTATCGCCAGCGGTAACGCGTGACATGGCTGCGGCGTTCATCCTCTACGCGCAGGGCCTTCTTCCCTTCTTGTTACCGCTGAGCGTGTTCTTGTTTGAGCCTGACAAAAAGAGTCGCGGGCGCATGCAGCCTTTCCTCATACTCGGCGCGGGGACAACGCTTTATATATTGTGGGCCCTGATTGCGTACCCTTTGGAAGTGTATGTCAGGGGAAACAGCATTGTTTATATTAATCAGGCGACAAATAACACTGCGGTTGCGGTGCTCTATGTGATTGCAACATGCGGTTCGCTGTTTTTTTCGAAGATCAGGTCCATGGTGGTCTTTGGCGTGGCGAATCTGGTGATTCTCCTCATTGTAATGGCCTTCAAACGCTACGCATTCACCTCGTTGTGGTGCGCGTACGCGGCAATCGCAAGTGTGATCATCCTCTACTACTTCTGGCGAAGCACGGAAGAGCGCCCGTTCTCCTACGCGGCGGCCCTTCGAACTTAGGACGCATGGGCCGGACTTAGGTTCAGAATTTTCGGGTGCCGGACCCTTTGCCTTGAAAGGGTCCGGGTTTAGATTCAAATTTTTTCAACATTTTTGTGCGCGTTGAAAAATAGAATCCTCAGGCGGGATAAACCGATTTAGCGCTGCTCACTACTTGCTGCTCGCTCGCCGAGGCTTAGCCTTGCTCTTGGCTTTAAGATTGAGTGCCACTGCAGCGCGGATGAGACCTTTCAGGGCCGGCTCATCGATCTTCTCGCCTTCGTGGATGTCGATGGCACGTCTGACATTTCCGTCGAGGCTGGAGTTGAAAAGGCCTGCAGGATCTTTCAACGCGGCTCCCTTGGCGAATGTCATCTTGACGACCTGCTTGTAGGTCTCCCCCGTGCAAACGATCCCGCCATGAGAAAAAACTGGAGTCCCCATCCACTTCCACTCTTCGACGATTTCAGGGTCGGCCTCGTGGATGAGGTCGCGCACTTTCGCGAGCATCTTGCCGCGCCAGTCGCCAAGTTCTTTGATTCTCTCGTCGATTAACGCAGAAGCGGATTCCGCCGGGACGGATTTTTTCATGTGCCCCTCAACTCTCGAGTGTAATTTAGCCGCGCTTGACGCAACCTGCAATCTCCACAGGCGGAAGCGGAGCACAAATGAATAGGTATGATCATTCTCCTTTCGCGATTTTGACTTTCGTACCTGCGCCGAATAAGACATGTTCATTTCCTGAGCGAGATAATTCAATCCCAACGGTTCGCCAATTTATGGGTCTCTGGATCGAGCAATTAATGGCGGCTACTTGATCTCCACCAATTCAATCGCCTCGCGGCTCGGGCCTTCGATCATTACAGCGCGCGTGTCCCCCAACTTATACGGCTGCTCGAGGAATTTTATGTTTTCTTTGTGCAGCTTGGCGATCCAGGCATTGAGGTTGCTGACGCTGAGCCCGACATGATCGGCCAAATGTCCACGGCTGCTGACGAGCTCGCGACTTCCCTGCCGCGAGTACCACATCATTGCAACATCATCGAACGTGACACCTGCCGATGGCACACGGATCGTACCTTCCTTCTCTAATCCTGGCCAGCTTGGTTCGCCGCGAGCAACTTTGCAGTTAGCCTCGGTGTGCGGCGTTTGTCCAGCGGCAGGCGGGGGAACCGTAGCGTTGAGATGCTTTTGATACCACAGCTGCGCGCAATACGGATCTTCCTGATACATATGCACGTGATTGAAGCGCTCGACCGGCATGTCGCCCTGATACTCGATGATGGCCCCGTCAGGTCCTGCCATATAAGCGAAGCCTGCTCCGCCCCGCGGCTCGACACCATGCGCCTTAGCATCGGCGATCTGCGGCTTGGTAAGTCCCAATATCCCGCCCGTCCCCGGCCAGGTATCGCTGCTGACAAACACGAAGCCGCCTTCGTCCGTTGTATACAGAGGCAGGAGATGGACCTCTTTCCTCTGCTTATACATTTCCAGGTTTTTTCGTACGTCAACCACATGCCAGCCAAAGTGCCAAATGGCCGTCTGCGGCCCGGTCGCAGGCGGCTTACTGACTTTTGTGAACAGAACGTACACTTTGCCTGTCTTCAGAGCCGGAAGGCCGGCGAATGTCGTTTTCGATGTGCTGGGAAACTGCTTCGTGTAGAAGTCAATTGCGGCATCAGGGTTCACCGAATTGAGGTGCAAATGATGGAAACCGGGCGAAGGCAGCGTGTCAGACTGATTGCTAGTTTGGGCGCTGACCCGCGGCGCAGAAAATGCTGCGAAAATAACCAAAAATGCGAGGATTCTGGGTTTCACGTTCGTCACCGTCGCTTCAGTCGAGCCAGATTGACGATTGCATGTGCATCGCCGGGCAAAACGTTATGCCCTGCGCCAATTTGTGTCAACCTTGCGAACTTCGAATCCGGTGGATAGCGGTTTCACACAAACTTAAAGCGATACTCTCACTCTTGTTCATGCTCTTAAATCATTTCTTTCGACGGGCCGAAGGGTCTGTGTGAGAACTCAAAATCGAGGCATTTTTGTAGCGCCCGCCTTTAGGCGGGCACTTTGGAGTCAAGCAGATGCCTGCCTGAACGCGGGCGCTGCATGATCCAAAACCCGATTCTCACACAGACTCCGAAGACCGAAAAGGCCTCGCCTTGGTTGATGGAATGAGGCGACGACGTAAGAATTGGGCGTGACAGGAAGTATTTACTTTCCACGTTTCAATGCCACAGTGACAAAAAATGCGTCTTAAAGAATTGCGCCCCCTGTGCAAGATAAGTCTAGCAGTTTCCCCATGTATACCTTTGATTAACAGAACACATTTCGTTTAGATTGGCGGCCCCGGCAAAGGCATTGGCCCATTTTTTGCTCACCCTAAACTACATGTTCGCCCACCTCAAAGGCAGGAGTGAGCCCATGAATAAAAACTGGATCTGCGTGAGCTGCTTGTCGCAAATTGCTTTGGACGTCCATGGCCGGTGCAGCACCTGCGGGTCAGATGCGGTGGAGCGAATTTCTATTGGGGCCTATGAAAAAATCCAGGAACAGCTCATTCTGGACAGCACGCCGAATCCCACGAGGCCGGCAGTCCCGGTTCGCTAAGCCTTAAGGCACTGGACCGGACACGCTGAAAAATCTGCAAAACATTTACTGGCGTACCGACGCAACGTAATTCGCGACAGTCTGCTGGTATGCTTTTTTGGGCATCTTCGCTAGCCATTCGCCTTTCTCGCAATGTGACAACGTTTGCAATTCTAATAAATTAGGATTGCGTAACCGGCGACACTGCCGATATTAATGCCTTGCGCCTTAATACACACCGATTTGACGAATCCGTTCAAATGCGCTAAAAACTTATCAGGGGATTGGGGTGGAATGCAGTGGCGTGGGTCACTGCATGTAGTCAGTGTCTGCTTAACAAGTATTGCTGGGTGAATGAGTTGCAGTTCATTTCCGCAGCGAATAAACCATCCAACCCTGATTATCTGCGCGAGTTCGCAACCGGAACTCGGTCGCAGGTACAAATGCGCCCGATGAGCGGCGATTTGTCAACGAGGCACATTTGATATGGTGTGTCTAAACTCTACTAAACTCTAATGGAGGTAAACAGATAGATGGTTTTTACAGGCCCCTTAAGACGCAATATTGCAACAAGTTCAGTCACGCTTTTCATCCTATTCATTGCTATTTTCTCTTCCATTCCGGCCAAAGCGCAAGTAACAGGTGCTACGCTATCTGGCACCATCACTGACCCATCCGGCTCAATAATTGCCGGAGCAGAGGTCTCGATTAAAAACACGGGAACTGGAATCGTTCGAACCGTTACAACTGATTCCGCAGGCCTTTTTTCCGCTCCGAACCTGGACCCTGCGAGTTATGAAGTAACCGTCTCCGCCGCAGGATTCTCTAATGCGGTTCAGTCCAACCTTACGCTGTCCGTCGGCCAACAGCAGACTTTGAACATAGCCATGAAAGTTGGCGAATCAACGCAAAGCGTTACCGTGGATGTATCGGCGCCAACCGTCGAGTTGACCTCCGCAACGCTTAGCGCTCAAGTCGATGCCACCACCGTCCGCGAACTGCCCTTGAATGGGCGCGACTGGACGCAACTGGCGACACTCGAACCTGGAGTCGCCACAGTACGTGTTCAAGCCAGCACCAGTTCCCCGACAACCAACCGTGCCAATCGCGGCTTCGGGAACCAGCTAACAGACTCCGGCCACAGCCCTTATGAGAACAGTTACCGGCAGGACGGAATTAACATCAACGATTACACCAACGGATCTCCGGGAAGCGTAATCGGAGCGAACCTCGGCACAGACGCCATTCAGGAATTTTCGGTGCTCACCACCGACTATACGGCTGAATATGGACGTACGTCGGGCGCCATCGTCAACTCCATCTTGAAGTCCGGGACGAATAAGTATCACGGCACTCTTTTTGGATTCCTGCGCAATGCCAGTCTCGATGCCAAGAACTATTTCGACAGCGCGACAAATCCAATTCCTCCGTTTCAACGCTACCAGTATGGCGGAGCGTTTGGCGGGCCGATCATAAAGGACAAAACGTTTTTCTTCGTTTCCTATGAAGGCGTGCAGCAGCAGTTGAGCAACACAGTAACCATTACGGTGCCGTCCGCACAGGCTCGCTCCGGAATATACTGCACACCCAACGGCAACACGCCGCCGATCACTTTTACCTGTAACAATGTGGGAGTGGCTCCCCAAGTTGCCCCGTACCTGGGTTTTTGGCCCACTGCCCCAGCTGGTGCGACAATTTCGCCGGACGGCAACACTGCTTCCTTCCCGACAAACGGCTTGCTGAAGTTGAAAGAAAACTACGCGACCGCCAAAGTGGATCATCACTTTTCGGATCGCGACTCAGCGAGCGCCAGCTGGATGTTTGACCGAGGACCTTATACTCAACCCGATCCGCTGTTGAATGTAACGACTTCTTTATTCAGTGAGCGCGAGATGGTGGCGCTTCAGGAAACCCATACCTTCAGCTCCACGCTGGTCAATACTGCGCGCTTCGGATTCAACCGATCGCAGGGAATTAACGGCGGAATCGTAGGAGCTATCAACCCGATTGCAGCAGATACCACACTTGGAGTCAGGGCCGGAATTGCCGCTCCCATCATCAACATTGCTGCGGGCGGCGTTACGCCCTCGGCGTCCGTTGGCAGCGCTACGCAAAACCTGCTAGCTTCCAACTCCTTCCAATTTTACGACGATGCGTTCTGGACAAAGGGGAATCATTCGTTCAAATTCGGTGTATCCGTTGAGCGCATTCAGTTCAACGCATCAACCCTGCAGCGTCCAAACGGACAATTTACTTTCAACAATTTAGGTGCGTTCCTCCAGGATCAGCCTTTAAAGGTGCAAGAATTGCAAGCGGGAAACGCATTTGAAGTCGGTACGCGGAGCACAGCATTCGGTTTCTATGCGCAAGATGATTGGAAGTTGAAACCGAATTTTTCAATCAATCTTGGACTTCGCTATGAACCAGTCACGCTTCCGACAGAAGCTTCTAATCGATTCGCGGTACTTACGAGCCTTGACCCCAGTGTGATCGGGACCGAAGTCCCAACTCCGGTTAATACTTTGTGGTCCAAGAATTCAAGTCTCAAGAATTTCGAACCCCGTGTTGGATTCTCCTGGGATCCGTTCAAGGACGGCAAAACAGCCGTTCGCGGAGGCTTCGGAATTTTTGACATTCTGCCCCTTAACTGGACCTATACGCAAACTCTGCCTGCTCAGTTCCCTTTTACAAATCAGGTAAGCGCCAGTGGGCTTAGCGGTCCGTCCAATCAGTGCCCCAACGGAGATTTCCCGGTGGTGTGCTCGAAAACATTCCCCCCCAGCACGGAAAATGTGGTCTACGTGCCACAGAATCCACCCCAGGCCTATGCTATGAACTGGAATTTGAATGTTCAACGGCAGGTCACATCTACTCTGACAGTTACAGTGGGCTATGTCGGCTCGCGTAGTATCCACCTCCCCGATCTGCCGGACAACATCAACTACCAAGTCCCGACACTTACGTCAGCCGGGTATATGTTCCCCATCGCATCGCAGTCAAACCTCGTTCCGCAGCTGGATTCGGCTGTGGGCGGAATACGCGCACGGCTGTGGGATAACGACGGCTGGTACCAGGGCTTACAGGTTGGTGTCACCAAGAACTTGAGCCACGGTCTGCAACTTCAAGGTAGCTTCGCCTGGTCCAAGTGCGAAGACACCGGTTCGAACATGGCGTTCAACGACCCGTTCCAGAACTCACTGCCGGACTATTTCTACTTTAACCACCAGCTCACAAAGGGGCTGTGCGATTTCAACATCGGGAAGAGCGGAGTGGTGAGTTTCATCTATAACGTTCCCACCATCGGCAAGAACTCCAAATTCGAATCCTCAATCCTGGGTGGATGGCAAGTCGGAGCGATCGTTACCGCGCAATCCGGTTCGCCCTTCACGCCGGTAATCGGTGGTGATCCTTACAACCGTTCACAGGGCGATACAAACCAGGGTTACGTCAACCTGGTCCCTGGCTGCAACCCCATTAACTCGAATTGGAAAACGGCAGGAGGGCTGCAATACCTCAACACGAACTGCTTCACTCCTCCAACCGCACCAGCGTCCATGGCAGCGCAATGCGATCCGAATTCATTTGGTGGTTTGACGCCTCCTTCGGGCCAAGTCTTCTGCCAGAACCTGATTGGCAATCTCGGACGAAACCAGATCGTTGGTCCCGGTCTTTTTGACTTGGACTTCTCGATCTTCAAGAACTTTCGCGTAACCGAGCGGATCAGCACGCAATTCCGCGTCGAAATGTTCAACGTCCTCAACCACCCCAGTTTCCTTCCACCACTCGACAATGAGGCAGTTATTAACTCGAGCAACGGGGCCGCGGCAAACAATGCAGGTGTAATCGACGCTACGTCCACCGATCCACGCCAGATTCAGTTCGGCTTGAAAGTCAATTTCTAGCCGCTGGCATATTGCAGGAAAAGAAAGAGCCGGGCTCATTGCCCGGCTTTTTTTTTGCCCGCAAGATTTTTTGAAGGCAGCATGTTCGAGATGCGTGCATCAAAGTGCGCTACCCAGAGCCAGTGCAGTCCCAACCGTGGCGGAGGTTGTTGGGAGCGTCTTGTCCCATATCTTTTCGGTTTCCGTGCTCATCGACACAAAAACCGTATGCAGCTTCGGCGACCCATCGCCATCTTGACTCCCACATCTTGCTATATTCCGCAGGCGGTCGAGAAAGTTCTAACGCAAATCCGGCGGGACCAACGGCAAGCCGCCAATTACTCGGAATCAACCAGACTCAACCTGCTTGTTCCGAACCGAGCGACAAGACTTATTGAAACTTATCGAATTCCGCGAATTTTAAGTGATTCTTGTTGAATTGCATGCGTTCCGGTTGTAGAAACGCATTGAACCTTGTTGAAGATTGGTGCTTTCGCCGCAACAATATCGAATGCACTCCCAGGACAAATTCCATTGCAAACGGATTGAAATTCGATGGCTTACAAGCCGAAATTCATCACGATTCTCGACTGAATTAAAAACAACCGTAGGAAAATCCACCCATTGACGCCGCGATGAGCGGTGCTCCCGAAAACTCCGCCCCGAAGTCAGTGCCATCCACGTCTTCCGAAATGGTAATTAGCACTTCTTGTATGGATATAGGGCACTCAACCCATATCAATCTGGTTTTATGCTATAGATATAGATACAATGTTGGCATACGAATGCCAACGCATTAGAAGTTAGGCGGCCAGGTTGCCCCTATGAATACTTTCAGCGCCTTGTTGCGCTCTCTGTTGCTGATTGTCGGTCTGCTTTCCACCAGTTGTGTTCTCTCCGCGCAAGGTCCCGCAACTGTCCCCCCAGGAAGCGATCGAGCAATCCCGCAAATTGTTTCGGTCAGTGACCTGCAAGTTCCCGCGGCCGCGCAAAAAGAATTTGAAAAAGGTCGCAAGCTTTTTCTAGAAAAACACAACGACGCGGAAAGCATCGAATCCCTCCACAAAGCCATTCGTCTGGCGCCGTCATTCTCGTTGGCGCACTTTCTTTTGGGTTCGATCTATTTGGAGAGCGCCCGGTGGCAAGAAGCGGAGCAGGAACTCAGAACTGCAATTTGGCTGAATGACAAATCTGGATCCGCATACTTGGCGCTTGGATCTTGTCTGTTCAACGAAAGGCGATTTGTCGAAGCTGAACAAGTCCTTTTGCGAGGCAACGATCTAAGCCCGAATATTCCGCAAGGAAACTATGAATTGGCTCGGACCTACCTGGCCCTCGGCCGCGTTGAGGATGCAGAGCCCATGGCCCGGAAGTCCGTCGCGCTGAATGCATTGTTCCCCGACGGTCACCTGGCGCTTGGTTTCGTCCTTTTGCGCCTGCAAAAAAATCAGGAAGCGTTAGACGAGCTTCAGATATTTTTGCGCCTGGCACCCGACAGCGCGGATGCGCAGCGAGCAAGAGATGCCGTCAAGGGATTGACGCAAGTCTTGACCGCGATGCACTGAGCCTTCCAATCGCAGGCGCACATTGCGCAGATAAGTTTGAGAATTGGTTGTTAAGGACCGGATCGCCCCGCCGAAATCGATAATATCCTAATCAGTAATATTAATTCTCAGATATATAGATAACGCTGCCTACTCTCGCGACGAACGAGCGCAATCCGGACATTCGATATCCCGATCATCAATATCAAATATTTTTGTTTGACAGAATTGCAGAGCCAGCTTACTTTGCGCTTGCGGAAAGTAGTTTGGCGGGTTGAAGAAAGCTAATCCTCTTCTTCGCTGAAAGCAGTTTGTCTGGTTGAAGAAAGTCGATTCTCCGTGAGGTTTGTCGGAAATGCCTCCGAGGTCGTCGTAGTTTTCTTCAAATCTACAGGATTCGTAACTGTCACTCCATGTCTTGAGTTCGACCACGTTGTTATTTCTCTCCCAGGTGAGAGCATCCACGTCTGATCTGTTTCTCCGGTACGAACTGAAACTCGAGCCGAGCTTGGCGCGAACGATAGTGTTCATTTTCTATTGAGCGAGCCAGGTAACCGTTAAGGGTTGCGAGAAGTCACGCCTTCAGCGTGACGCGCTCCTGCGCGGCTATCCGGTTATTGAAGCGCCAGGCTCTAAGAAGAACTTCCGAAGAAAGCCGTTCGCTACTGCGTTCGTTGTCGGAGTGTGGCCGGACGGCATGTATGGACTTTGGGATTGCTGCGCCTGAATAAAGATTGAACAGGAGGCTACTAAGATCATGAGACTTTTCGCCCACACCTTGGTGTTGCTGGTGACTTTGCTTTGCGCTGCTTCTGTGACGTCGGCCCAGGTCGCTGTAACAGGTCGAATTACGGGAGTGGTGACGGACAGCTCGGGCGCGAGCATTCAAGGCGCAACCGTTGAAGTAAGTAGCACATCGCTGATGCAATCGAGACAGGTCAAGACGCAAGCAGACGGAGTTTATTTGATCGAGCAACTTCCACCCGGAGAATATTCCGTGACCTATTCCCAAGTGGGCTTTCAGACCGCTGTACACAACGGGGTCGTGATCACGGCGGGTTTTACCGCGACCGTCAATGCCCCTTTAGGTGTGGGCACGATAACCGATTCGGTGACGGTGGCGGAGACAGATGTACCTGTGGTCGACGTTCAAAGCAGCGCAACACCTACTACTTTCGATTCCACGCTCTTGCAAGACACTCCCAGCGGTCGTGATCCTTGGTCGACGCTTGCGCAAACGCCGGGAGTTACTACCAGCACTTTCGATGTGGGCGGAAACAATAGTTACCAGCAGTCCTCCATGTCCGTGCACGGCAGCAAGACGACGGAAACCGTTTACGCATTTAACGGCTTAGATCTTAACGGACCGAGTCAAACGGCAACGGGATTTTACGTTGATTACGACTCCTTCCAGGAGGTCCAAATGGTCACCGATGCCGCGCCGCCCGAAGTACCGATTGGCGGCTCTTACATGAACATGATTACCCGTTCGGGCTCGGACCAATTTCACGGTTTTGCCGCCGTGTACTACCTTGGTGACAAGACCCAGGCGGGAATCAATCCGCCCCTTTTCAAAGGTGCGCCCGTCACCAATGCCGGATCACCGTTTATCCGCGCCCTTGACGGCACCGTAAACGCAGGTGGTCCGATCATAAAAGGCCGCGTCTGGCTCTTCGGAGCCTATCGTACGTACGATCTGAAGCAGCTCCTGCTGAATAGTCCGATTCGAGCGAGCGATGGAACGCTTACTGGAGGCCACGGAACTGACGTCAATCACCAAACCAACACCACGCTCCGAAGCGATATCAAAATCAACTCGAAGAACCAACTGAATCTTCAGTGGCTGTGGAATTACCAAAATCGCTTCTTCCGCCGTTCAACTACGTATTCTTATGTTGACCAGGACGCCGCATACGTTCAGATCGAGCCCGCCTACATTCTCGAAGGCCAGGAGACTTATACACCCACGACGAACCTTACGATTGACAGCCGGATCGGTTACATGCAGGTTGTCTTTCCCGAGTACTATCAACCCAACGTTGCAGCCCAAACAATTCCTGCGATCGATCTCGGCCAGTCGACGCTGCAGTTTGCGGGCCTCGAAAATTACCTCAACAAAGAGAAAGTGGGGCGCGTCGCATCCACCGCGTCTTACTTCAAAAGCGGCTGGCTTGGCTCGCATGTTTTTAAGGTTGGGGGGGACTTTGCAGTTGCCCGCAATTATGTGAATTACAACTACAACCAAGACATTTTTGAACTCTACAACACAACGGTCGGAACGGTGGCTAACGTCACGCCCTGGGAAGTGCAAGTGCAGAACGGCCCTACGATGTCTAACACCTGGGCCCACATGGCATCTTTTTTCTTGCAGGATGCCTGGACAGTCGGACGGCACCTCACGGTCAACTTCGGCGGCCGATTCGACCATACCCACGCGTTTATCGGTCCACAGTGCAGTCCTGCGGTTGGAGTTGCCGAGTACGCGCCACTGTTTCCGAACCGCTGCATCTCTCAGTTTCAAGCGGCGGGCAGCACGCTTGGCCCCCTCACCAACTACAGCAATGTCTACAGCTACAACAATATCGTCCCACGTCTCAGCGTAGCGTATGACCCCACTGGCAAAGGCAACCAGGTGATTCGCGCGGGGTTCAACATGTTCACGCTGAACTCGGGCACAAGCCTGGCAGATGCCGTGAACCCAAATGGTCCGGCAGTAGCAACCTATGGGTGGAATGGTTCATTTATTCCCGGTTCGGCAACCGCTGGCGCGGTCAACTCCGCCACACCGGATTATACGCAGTTCGCTCCGGCATGCGGAGCCAATCCGATTGGAACGAATGGATGTCTTGCTGGAGGAACATTTACGGGTAAGGCCGCCGCTGGCGTAGGAGGTTTTCTCAACACGACAGGTGGAACCACAACCTTTATCGATCCCAAACTCAAGCGTCCGTACTCGATCGAATTTAACGTTGCGTACCAGCGTACCTTCCTGGGCGATACGTCCGTGGGTGTCGCCTATTACTACCGCACCACGAAAAACCAATTCGCGCCGATCAATATCAACGCGCCGATCTCAGCATACACTCCGGTGACCACCTATCTGTCCGGACCGAACGCGGGCCAACCGATTCTCAACCCGATCACCGGAGCCCCCATGACTCTGTATAACCTGGCCGCAGCCGATGTCGGCAAGAATTACTATGAAATTACCAACGTCGCGGCGATGAATAATAACCGCTATGATGGCGTGGAATTTACCGTGAGCCACCGACTGGTTCGCAATTGGCAAGCCCTTTTTGGATACACCATTCAAAGGGAACGCGGAAATTATTTCGGCAGCAACACGGCCAGCTCCAGCGAAGACTTCAACGATCCGAATCGCGGCATCAACCGTTACGGCTCGCTCGATCAGGATTCGCCGTACGTAATCAGGGCGGACCTTACCTACCAGGCGCCGTTCAAATTCCAGACCTCTATCAACTTTCAGCATGAGACGGGGTTTGCCATCCTCCCCACGAATGCTTTCAATGTAGGCCTCAATCAAGGGCCTGAGACCGTCAAGCTGGAAGGCAATGGCAGCCTTCGCTACAATTCCGTCAACGATGTAAACCTGCGCATCTCGCGGCCAACTACCATCTCGGAACGTTTCACACTCGAGCCACTCGTCGACCTGAACAATCTTTTCAATGCTAGACCAATCACAGCGGAAACCGTGACGTTTGGTCCTAACTTCCAGAGGCCGACCAACTTCCTTGGCCCCTTCGTCGCCCGGTTCGGATGCAAATTGAATTTCTAGTTGCGGTTTGGCGGCATGGCTGTCGTGCCATGCTGTCGCCGCTTCAGCTGCGCCAAGGCCCAGGGCGCAATGCCCTGTCTTCGTTGGCGGCCTTGAGATGAATGCATGAAGAGGAGACCTCACATGAATCGGACGTTATTGCGAATTTCCGTACTGCTCACGTTCGCTGTTCTTCCCGGAATTGGAGTCGCTGGTCCGGATGCTCCGAAGCGCAGCATTACCATTGAGCGTGTTGCCGACGTCAAATATCCCACCGAGCAGGCTTGGTCGCCGGACAGCAAGCACGTCGCTTTTCTGTGGGATGCAGCCGGAAAGCAGGATCTCTACCTTGCGCAACCGGGAGGAGCGCCCATCGCGCTCACCGACTTTCCCGTCGATCCTGACATCTCGACTTCGAACATTGCCCATTTCGAATGGTCCACCAACGACGAGATTATCTTCGGCAAGGATAACAACCTTTGGATGGTGTCCATCAGTACGCGCAAGGCGATGAGGATGCCTGGCTACGGAGGCGTCTCCAGCTTCTCGCTGTCGAATGATCGCACGCAGATCGCTTACGTCTATGACGGGCAGATTTGGGTTGGTTCGTTGACCGGCAAGACGCAAAAGCAACTTACGCGCCTGACCGACGGTTCCCGCGTGGCTGGACCGAGTTTTTCAGCCGACGGCACTTACGTAGCGTTCACGGCTACTTACTTTTCGGATCTTCCCGAACCGATTCCCTACAACGGCAATCGGCTGATAGCGATTCGAAGCCGCACCTGGGGACAGCGGATGGGCATCGTGTCAACGTTCAGCGGCGATCCGGTATTCGTCCCGACGACCGACAACGGCGGTGGAGGCGCGACTCGCATTCAATGGGCCGCGGGAAATATCGTGGTGAATCAGTCTTTTTCGCCCGACCGCAAGACGCGCGAGATCAAAGAGACGACAGTGACAGGCGAGAGCCGTACGGTCTGGAAGGACTACGACCCGCGCTGGTGGTCTCTGGCCAATGGACCGCGCACCGTGACTTCGCCCGACGGCAAGATGATCGCATTCATGAGCGATCGCACCGGTTGGGCGCATCTCTACGTGATTCCCGTCGACGCGACGTCCGAGACACAAGCCAAGCAACTCAGTAAGGGTGAATTTGGCGACGGATTCGCGGCATGGTCTCCCGACGGAAAGACCGTGGCGTTTGCGCACAGCGAAGTCGGCAACCAGCAGGAGCGGTTCATTTCCATTGCCGATGTGGCGTCCGGAAAAATTGAACACGTAGTGACCGCGCGCGGCGTGAACTACGATCCGGCTTTCTCGCCGGACGGCACCAAGCTGGCATATATGCGGTCGGCTGTGGAACACCCGCAAGAGTTGTATCGAAGTGAGCGTCGAGGTAGGCTCAACGCCGACGCGTCTCACGCAACTCGCTCCCCGAGGGCCTCAATCCAGCCGATCTGACCGCGCCTGTTGCGGTGCACTATCCGAGCCTGCAGGATGGCAAGCCTGTCCCGGCGACGCTGATGGTCGACAAGAACCTGGATAAAACCAAGAAGCATCCGGCGATCATCTGGATCCACGGCTCCGGTGCGGACCAGAACTATCTTGCGTGGCATCCAGGCTCGTATCGGATGTACTACGCCGCATGCCAGTATTTTGCGCAACAGGGCTATGTGGTCCTCACGCCCGGACTATCGCGGAAGCTCCGGGTTACAGCCGCGAGTGGACCACCGGAGCCTATAACGATCTCGGCGGCGGCGAGACGCAGGATGTGAACGCCGGCGCAATCTATTTCAAGACGCTTTGCCGTATGTCGATCCCGACCGTATCGGTGTCTGGGGGCTGAGCTACGGCGGTTTCATGACCCTGCAATCGATCATCACGGCCCCAAAGCTCTACGCCTGCGCGATCGACGTGGCTGGTGTCGGAGACTGGGAAACATACACCACGGGTAACAGCGCTATTCTCGGCCGATTGGGTTCGACGCCCATCACAGACCCTGGAGAATATGATCGCTCAGCACCAGTTCGGCATTTGGAGAAGATCGAGCGGCCGCTGATGATCCTGCAAGGAACCAATGATACCAACGTTCCACTATGGGAGACGCTCAAGGTCGTGGACCGATTGGAGAAACTCGGTACACCTTTCGACATGGCGTTTTTTCCGGGGGAAATCCATTTTTTCCGGCGAGCATTTGTGCTGCGCGATGCGTGGCGGCGCAGCGACCAGTTCTTTTACGAGCATCTGGTAGCACCGTCTGTACCTTTAAAGTCGCTTGATCCGAAACCATTGAATTTGTCAGCTGAAGGGCGCTAGCTTTTCAGTTCTTGGCCAAAACTCTTGTTTTAAAAATGGAGCTCCGGCTCCGGAGGTTCTCATGTCTCTCGACCGTCGTAGTTTTCTTGATGTGTGCAGCCGCCTGGGCTTCGCTTCGACGCTTTTGCCCGGTGTCCTCTACTCTGTCGCGGCTCATGCCGAAGATAAGCGCATCACGGCGGAGATGATCGACTCTGCCGCCGCGATCGCTGGCGTCCCCGTTCAGCCGGACCAGAAAGCGGCGATGCTTTCGCTCCTCAGCGCCAACCGGAAGACCTTCGATGAATTGCGCGCGCTGAACCTGGGCAACGACGTTCCTCCGGCATTCATCTTCGATCCACTGCCGCCGGGACAGGAGCCCACGCCGCCGCCTGCGGGCGTGGACATTCGCAAACCGTTGCACATCAGCCCAGCACCAGCGGTTGCAGCCAAGGATGTGCCGAAGGACCTGAACGAAATTGCCTTCGCAACCGTGCGGGAACTCGGCGAATTGGTTAAACGCAGAAAAGTTTCGTCCGTGGCGCTGACTGAAATGTATATTGCGCGGCTGAAAAAATACGATCCGCAGTTCCATTTCATGGTCACCCTCACGGAAGCGCGTGCATTGGCGCAGGCCAAGGATGCAGACAAAGAGATCGCTGCCGGGAAATACCGCGGCATTCTGCATGGACTGCCGTGGGGCGGTAAGGATCTGTTGGCGGCAAAGGGCTATCCAACCACTTGGGGTGCCGGTGGATTCGAGGACCAAATAATCGACGAGGACGCGGCCGTTGTGAGGCGATTCGATGAGGCCGGCGCTGTGTTGGTGGCCAAGCTCACCCTCGGAGCGTTGGCGATGGGAGACAAATGGTTCGGGGGACAAACACGCAATCCCTGGAATCCGGAGCAAGGTTCGAGTGGATCTTCCGCGGGTCCCGCGTCAGCGACATCGGCGGGATGCGTGGCGTTTTCGATTGGATCGGAAACCGGAGGCTCCATCTCGAGTCCGTCAACGCGGTGTGGCGTTACGGGATTTCGACCGACATTTGGATTTGTGCCGCGCACGGGAGCGATGACGTTGAGCTGGACCATGGACAAACTCGGCCCGATCTGCCGTTCCGCTGAGGATTGCGCCCTGGTCATGCAGGCGATCTGGGGACCGGATGGCCGGGACTTGGCCGCGCAGAATGCATTTTTCCAATGGAACGCAGAGCTTAACTGGAAAAAATTACGAATCGGCTATCTGAAAGATGATTTTGAAAAGCCGTGGATTCAGCCGATTCCGCCGCTCACTAGCGATGCGACCGAAGAGGAAACAAAAGCCTACGAGCGGAGAGTTGCATCAGAGCCGGCGCGGCAGGCCAGCCGGGAGTATGACCGTAAGTTTGACCTCGCGGCGCTCGATGTGCTGAAAAATAAGATGGGCATCACACTTATTCCGGTTGAGATTCCGAAGTTCCCCTACGATGCGATGCGCAGTATCTACACCATCGAAGGCGCGGCCGCATTTGATTGGCTCACATTGACCGGCAAGGACAAGCTGTTGGCTGAGCGCAGCCAAAGCAACTGGCCTAACGCGTTTCGCGCGGCTCGGTTTTATCCGGCCGTGGAGTACATCAACGCAATGCGTGTGCGCACGCTGGCAATTCAGGCTTTTGCAAAGGTGTTTGACCAGGTGGATGTAATTGTCACGCCTACCAGTGGCCCCAGCGAACAAGTGACGGTCACCAACCTTACCGGTCATCCGGCCGTGATTGTGCCGAATGGTCTGCGCGGACTCGATGCGCCTCCGGCGAATTCCTTTGCTGGCGCTGTAGGAGCAGCCGCCGCACCGATCGCCTCGAATTTGAGTGGCGGCCCGAATACCCCGGTCAGCCTAACTTTTCTCGGCGGTCTCTACAAGGATGCGGAGACCTGCGCCGTTGCGCATGCCTATCAGCAGGTCACGGAGTTTCACAAACTTTATCCCCCGCTCGCGTGATTGCAGCAAATCCGAAAGTCTAAGTTTCGCGACCATTGAGGAGATGATTTATGAGGCTAATTAGAGTTCTGCTGGTAGCGGCTGTGGTTACGCTACTCGTTCGACCCAGCCCGAGGGCTGCCTCAAAGCCAAGAGGCAGTATTACCATTGATCGCGTCTCCGAAATCAGATATCCCACCAACCCGTCCTGGTCGGCTGACAACAAGACCATCGCGTTTCTTTGGGATGCGGCCGGCAAGCAGGACATTTACACCGTTCATGTTGGCGAAGCCCCCGTGGCGCTGACGGACTTCCCCGTAAGCCCAGATACGCTGCGGTCCGACATCGGCCAGTTCGAGTGGGTCTCGACCGACAGAATTCTATTTGCCAAGGACGGATCGATTTGGAGTGTTACGGCCGACACGCGCAAGCCGATTCGAGTGCCGGAGTTGGCGGGCGTCACGGTTTTCGCCGTCGCGCCGGGCAAACAGCTTATTTTTGTGCGTGGCGGGCAGATTTGGATCGGCGACATGGAAGGAAAGCTTGCGCGACAACTCACGCATCTTCCTGCTGACCTGCGCATCTCCGGAGTAAGCGTCTCGCAGGATGGAAAATACGTTGCCTTTAATTCGATGCACACATCCGACACACCAGACCCCCTGCCGTTCAATGGGGACCGCGTGCAAGTGCTGCGTGCCGCGACGTGGGGAACGGCACTGGGGATTGTTTCTGTTCAGGGAGGCGATCCCGTGATGATTGCAACGTCCGCCGGACAGAGGGGCAATCCCGGAAACGGGCCGCAATGGGTGGAAGGGCCTGCCGTGATGCACCAGGAACTTTCCGCGGACCGCAAGACGCGCAAGATTGAAGTGACTTCGGTCACTGGCGAAACTCGCACGATCTGGAGCGACTATGATCCGGCGTGGTGGTCCCCCTCCAATAGTCCGCGCACGGTCGCTTCCCCTGATGGCAAGTGGGTGGCATTCGTGTGCGACCGCACGGGATGGCCGCTAATCTACGTGATTCCGAGCAACGCGACGGCAGAGTCGCAGGCAAAACAAGTCAGCTTTGGCAAGAAAATTGATGGATTTCCCGCGTGGTCGCGCGACAGCAAACGCGTCGCCTATTCGAACAGCCGCGACGGAGACGAAATGTCCCGTTACATCTCCGTCGCCGATGTTTCGAGCGGAAAGATAGATGAGGTGGTGAGCGACCCCGGAGTCAGCCTCGATCCAGTCTTCTCGGCGGATGGTTCGATGATTGCGTTCTCGCGATCTAGCGTCGAGCACCCGCTTGAGGTCTACACTGCTCCCACTCATGCGGCCGCTGCCATTACGCGGCTCACGAACTCCGTGCCACCGGAGATTCAGACCACCGACCTCACTCCTCCGGTTCCCATCTGGTACCCCAGCCGCGGCGACAAGAAAATGGTTCCGGCCACTCTGATAGTGAACAAGAATTTGGATAAGACGAAGAAGCACCCGGCGATCATATGGGTTCATGGCTCCGGCGACGGCCAGAATTATCTCGGGTGGCAGCCAGGAGCCTGGCGTATGTACTACGCGATGCACCAATACTTCGCCCAGCAAGGCTATGTGATCCTTACGGTGGACTATCGCGGCAATTCAGGCTACAGCCACGATTGGGCGGTAGGATCCTATGGCGATGCAGGAGGCAGCGAAACCGGCGACGTCAACGCCGGCGCGGACTATCTAAAAACCTTGCCCTACGTGGATGGCGACCGAATCGGCGTGTGGGGACTCAGCTACGGCGGCTACATGGTGTTGCAGTCTCTCGTGGTGGATCCGAAACTTTTCAATTGCGCGATTGATGTGGCAGGAGTCGGCGACTGGGAGACGTACAACCTGGGTACCTCCTCGCGGCTCGGTGCGAATCCATCCGCCGATCCTGCGCTGTGGGATCGTTCCGCTCCTGGGCGCCACCTGGATAAACTCGAACGGCCACTGCTGATTCTGCAGGGAACGGCTGACGTGAATGTTCCCTTCTGGGAGACGCTGAAAGTGGTGGACACACTTGAGAAGCTCGGCAAACCGTTCGACTTGATGATCTATCCGGGAGAGCCGCATTGGTTTCGCCGGAGTTATGTGCTGCGCGACGCCTGGCGCCGAAGCGAGGCTTTCTTTGATATGCACTTGAATCCGGAGGACGGCACAGTGACTGGAGAATCCAATTTGAGGTACTAAATGCACATTATAATACATCTATTTACTGATTAATATATTACTTGCGCCTCGCGCAAACCTTTGAGACTTGTCCTTCGTTGCAGCTCTGCCTGCATATGATACCAGCGGGATACGACCCGTTGCTGACGGAAGCAGCATCTCGAACATAGTCGTTCAGAAACGACTATGACCTTGTTTTCAATGACAGCCCGTCGATCAGGCGCGGTTTATCCAATTTGCAGATAACAAGTCAGCATCCTTCAGCAGAATGGTGTGCCTGGAGATTTGATTCGTGAATGGGTGGGTCACAGCACATTGCAAATGTCCGGCAAATACGCCCTCTTCAATGATTCGTTCCGCCAGGGCATCGTTGCTAAGGTTGGATTGTCCCCAACGTTGTCCCCAACTAAAGATGCTGCATAGAGGGCAGCCTCGGAAGTGATTGTTTCGGAAGGGGAAGGAATGGTTGCGGGGGTTGGATTTGAACCAACGACCTTCGGGTTATGAGCCCGACGAGCTACCAGGCTGCTCCACCCCGCGACTGCATGATAGCGGATGTGCGGTGGTTCGTCAAACGCCCTGGATTTGAGCCGCGCATCCATCTGGGTCGCGGCTGCCTTATTGAATCAAGGTGAAAAGCATCCTGCCCTGAAACGCGGGCGGGCTCTACGAAATCTGGGCCAAAGAATTGCGGTTGGATGAAATATTCTGCAACGCAATTTTTTTGGATGGTGAAGGCAGCATGCCTCGCTTCATTTTCCACGATTGAAATTAATGGTTGCTGCACTACGCATAGCTGCTTACCATTAGAAAAGACAGATTATTTTTATTTATATTTTTGCAGGCGGCCGCGAAGGTGATCCGGATTAATGCCTGCAGAAAAGCAGACGGTTCGATAATCTGGACTGTTGCTGAAAAGGAATTGTTCTGCTTCACGCTTCATTCGTAGCGGTCCGCTGACCCACTCCTGAACCGTGCTGGCAATTACTGCGCGCCACAATTTCTGCTCCGGTATTTCTTCGACGTCCCCTTGTTCGAAAATGCTCATAGTAATATCCCCCCAGTGATTTCGTTTTTCTTGTTGAAAAACGCGCGAATCAAATACAAGCACACTGCTAAAGGCAACTGGGATTCCAATCGACAGGAGGCACGCAAGAATTGGCGTTTGTATTCTTCTGTAACAAAGGCACTTAGAGAGGACTGATTATGGGTAGCGAGCGAACATATCTTGCAGCAGTTTCAATTTAATACATTCGCCCTGAGCCTGTTTCAAGCTGTCACAGAATTGGACAGCAAACAGAATGGCGCAAATTTGAAATCAGTGTTTGACCCGGGACTATATTTCTAGCTGGAAACCCATGCCGGAGGGCGCTGATATTTGCGGCGATAGATGATCTTGCTTTTTTGGCCGCCGGATTCAAATTCAAAAATAATTTCTTTGCTGCCATCGAGGCGCGCCTTGCCATGATTTTTAGAGGCGGAAAGAACCAGCCAGTGGCCTTTCAATATTTCGTAGGTGCCGCGCTCGGCCAGGATTTGGTAGCTGCCGTCGGAATTCATTTCGATGGACGGGGCTTTGCAGCGGTGCGTTTTCCCTTTTACTTCCACGGTCATGCAGTTGTAAGTGCCGGAGAGCGAAGCCTGTGCATGTGTAGGGGTAGTGTTCACTGCCAAAGCCAAAACGCCAATTGTGATGACTTTAGCCAGGCTGTGCATCGCCGTAGAGGAGATATTCATAAGTAACCTTTGGCCCTGAGGGTTGGCGGCCTAAAAGCCGCGTTGAGCAATTCAGTGCGCTTTCACCTTAAGACAATGCAAGCGATGTGCCATAAAAGTTATCAAACAACGCACTGATTATAAAGGGGTTGGCGTCAGACGTACGCTTCTGTGTATAAATCATGTGAAGAACTGTTTCTCTTTATGCTCACGAACGGAAGCATTTTTCTCTTGCGCTAGTGACGAAATTTGTCTTAACCCGTGTCTTTTGAGGCCCTATCATCTATATTCGTCTATATACGTTCCAATTGGCGGAGCCCGGATGAATGCAACGAACATTTAGGCAAGCCAGCATATATGGATAGAGGTTGAGTTGAGCATCCCAGACCCATCACCAGTGAGGCTTCCGGCTGAAGCCGAACCGGTAAGCGAACTCGATCGGGATATTGCCCTGCTGCTACGGGCAGAAAATCGCGATCCGTTCCGGTTGCTCGGGCCGCACATCGTGGAAGAGAACGAAGAAAAGAGCCTTGTGGTGCGCGGTTTTTTTCCTCATGCCACGCACGCCTCGATCTTATTGAAAGACCGGTCGGAAGAGATCCACGCCAAACGCATGCACCCGGATGGATTGTTCGAAGCCACACTGCCACGTGCCCCACAATTGCCAATTCCGCCCAGCAGTTACGTTTGGAAATTGGTGGAAGAGGGCCGGCCTGCGCAAGAAACCTACGATACCTTTGCCTTCCCTCCCCTGCTGTCAGATTTTGATTTGTATTTGATGGGCGAAGGAACGCATTACCAGAAGTACGAAAAAATGGGCGCGCATCCCGTGACGGTCGACGGGATTGCGGGCGTGCAATTTGGCGTGTGGGCCCCGAACGCAATGCGCGTCAGCGTGGTGGGAGATTTCAATCAGTGGGATGGACGCATCAGCCCGATGCGGAATCGTGGACCGTCCGGAGTTTGGGAGTTGTTTATTCCCGGGCTTGCGGAAGGTGCGGTCTACAAATATGAAATTCGGCCTATGTCTGGCGGACATCCTCTGCTGAAGAGCGACCCGTACGGATTCCGCGCGGAGCTCAGGCCGAATACAGGATCGATTGTCACGCGCCTCGATCATCACAATTGGAACGATGCGGGCTGGATGGACTGGCGTGCAAGGAACGATTGGCTGTCTTCGCCCATTTCAATTTACGAAATACACCTCGGGTCGTGGCGCCGCAACACGCATGATGGCTGGCGCTGGCTTACTTACGGCGAACTCGCCGATCAGCTGATTCCTTATTTGAAGCAGTTGAACTACACGCATGTGGAACTGATGCCGGTGATGGAGCATCCCTTCGACGGATCGTGGGGGTACCAGACGCTGGGTTACTTTGCAGCAACCAGCCGTTACGGCACGCCTGAAGATTTCATGGCGTTCGTCGACAGATTTCACCAGGCGGGGATTGGCGTTTTCCTGGACTGGACGCCCGCGCACTTCCCGAGCGATGGCCACGGACTGGGTGAATTTGACGGCACGCATTTGTACGAGCATGCGGACCCGCGCCAGGGGCGGCATCCTGACTGGGGAACTCTGGTTTTCAATTACGGGCGCAATGAAGTCCAAAATTATCTGATTTCCAATGCGCTTTTTTGGATCGATAAATATCATATTGACGGTCTGCGCGTGGACGCCGTGGCTTCCATGTTGTACCTCGATTATTCGCGCAAAGAAGGCGAGTGGGTGCCAAATGAATTTGGCGGGCGCGAAAATCTGCCGGCCATTGCGTTCATTAAGAGATTGAATGAAGTGATTTACGCGCGGCATCCGGGTGTTTTGACCGTCGCGGAAGAGTCCACATCATGGCCCATGGTTTCGCGGCCCACCTACCTGGGCGGCCTGGGATTCAGCTTGAAATGGAACATGGGCTGGATGAACGATACGTTGAGTTACTTCGCTGTGGACCCAATCTACCGGAAATATCATCACAGCCGGATGACGTTCTCCATGCTGTACGCCTTCACTGAAAATTTTGTGCTGCCCATTTCGCACGATGAAGTGGTTCACGGCAAAGCGTCGTTGATCAACAAGATGCCCGGAGACCTTTGGCAGCAGGTGGCGAACATGCGCCTGTTTTTCGCGTACATGATCGCGCATCCAGGCAAGAAACTTATGTTCATGGGCAGCGAATTTGGGCAAAGAAGCGAGTGGAGTCCGGACACAAGCCTGGAATGGAATTTACTAGAGTACGACACGCACCGCGGTCTCCAGACTCTGACGGCGGACTTGAATGGCATCTATCGCAACGAGCACTCCTTGCACGAAGTGGATTTCGACTGGCACGGATTTGAATGGATCGATTGCAATGATGCGGATTCCAGCGTCCTGACATTTATTCGCAGGGCAAAAGATCCGGCGGATTTTATGGTCGTAGCTGCAAACTTTACGCCTGTGTCGCGAGAAACTTATCGAGTGGGCGTGCCGGAACCTGGTTTCTACCGCGAGATTATGAACTCGGACGCCGAGAAATATGCTGGCAGTAACATGGGCAATTTAGGCGGCGTGCATGCCGAGGCGACCCCCTGGAACAATCTTCCTTATTCCATTCACATACGAATGCCTGCGCTTGCGGTAATTTATTTTAAGATTCAGCGCTGGTAGGTCCAGATTTTAATTCGCTAAAATCAGGCCAAAGAGACGCAATTTGCGCAGCTGCCCTAATTTGAGATGAATTCGAATTTAGGAGGGACGGGCTTTTAGCCCGTCCATTTAGGTTGCATTTAGCCGGGGCTCTAGAGACTGTGTGAGAACTCAAAATCGAGGCATTTTTGTAGCGCCCGCCTTTAGGCGGGCACTTTGGAGTCAAGCAGATGCCCGCCTGAAGGCGGGCGCTACACTACTCGTCAGCATCGGTGGAGTAATCGCGGCGCGGCGGGACAAAATAAGCTTCGGCCTGGATAGCGGTTTCCAGCCAGCCTCGGCGTCTCACGATTCCGCGCACATTTTCGACCATTTCCGGGTGGCCACAAAGATAGATCTTCGTATCCTCAGGCTTTAAATTCCACTGATCGGAATATTTCCGAATCAGGTCATCCACGCGGCCGATTTCTCCATGCCAATTTTGATCTTCCCACGGGCGGCTGACTGTTGGAACGTATGTTAGCCATGGGACTTCGGCAGCCACACTTTGAATTTCCGCGCTGTATCCCAATTCCCACGAGCGGCTTGCGCCATCGAGAATGAATAATCGATGTTCGCCTGCAAATTTGGCGGATTTCCACTGGCAGTAGAGGGATCGTATGTAACTCACATAGGGAGCGACGCCCGTGACCGTGGCAACCAGAAAATGGTTCGTGCGTTGTCCGGAAACGTCCAGAGTAAAATTCCCCTTGGCAGATTTTCGCAGGGTAATTTCATCGCCCACGCGAAACGCGTGCAGGCGCGGGGTCACCTGGCCATGTGGGACCAGCTCAAAAAAGAATTCGAGAGTTTTTTCATGGGGAGCGGAGACGATCGAATAGGGCCGCTCGTGATGCTTTTCCGGTGTGACTACGCCGAGTGTGGCGTACTGGCCGGAGCGATAGGGGAATTCCCCGCCGGGCTCCACCCGAATGGCCCAAAGATCTGGTGAAATATCTCGACGTTCCAATATGCGAGCGGAATAGAATTTGCTTCCTGCTTCAGGCATCCAAACTCCCAAGCAATTTAATTAGAGATAAAAACGTTTAAGCAAAAAGCAGCCAAACCAAAACAAGGGCCGTCTGTGCAAATTACAAAAAGGGGCAAAAGGAACACAAAGCATTGTTGCAAATCAAATCGATAAAAAAATGACGCGCTTTACTGCCCTTGCTGGCGATTGCGCATCATTTGCATGGGATCGAATTTCTTCGGCGTACCGGTGATGTGATCCTTGGCATCCGTAATAGCTTTTGTCAACACAACCGAACTGCCATCCTTATCTACCGACTTCACCAATCCCCATGGACCTACTTTATCTGAAATCCAGGCATCACCACTGCCATCCTTCATGCGATAGTGCTGGCACGTAAACGTGCCCGCAGGCACTGTGATCGATTCAGTTCCAACAGCTTCGGCCTTTTCGGCGATATCTGCCGGCGCCGTTTGTTGCATTCGACGGTTCTGCGGAACCATGCCCGTGTCCATTTCCATCGGATCTTGTCCGGGCATCTGCATGATCATGCGGCTGGAGTTCACTGTATTGCCGCTAACAGACATCAGGATTTTGACATAAGCGGGAGAAGAAGAACCTGGGTCCATGGCTGACATTTCAGTCCAATACGCAGTCTTTCCATCGACATCTTCTTTTCCAACAATGATGATCTCCATATTTACTTTTCTTCCGTCAGTTTTCGTATTTTCATAGGCCGCGCCGCTTCCTACCACTGGGTGCCAGACTCCGCTTAGGGTAGGTATGCGCGCGCCCATGCCCATCCCCATTTGCGCTAAGAGCGGAAACGCCATCGAGAGCGTCGCGAACAAAGCCAGTGCCAATTGTTTGAATGTCATTTTACTTTACCCCTCTCCATGATTCGTTTTTGAAACGAAAGATAGCTGGATGGATTCCGATCAGGGATGAATTTCCATTTTTGGCTGTTCTCGCTCCGAGGGCTCGACCATTCTTTTATCAGAACTGGCCGGTCAGGAGCAAATAGATTCATGCTTCGAGTTTGGCTCTGTTGACATCCCAGGTTCCGATGCCGATCTGCTGTAGCCCGCCTCTTCAGAGGCGGGGGTTTAGGCCATGCTCATCTCAAAGCCTGAAGTAAGAACGGCGAAATTTGTGCCCTGGTCTGAAGCCCGAGGCACATGCGCAGAACAAGAAATTTTGGAGCACACTTGCATCTAAACCCTCGCCTCTGAAGAGGCGAGCTACAATTCCGACGCCGCAAAACTGGCGAACCCCACTGCAGCATGCAGAGTGCCCAGAGAGCCACTCAATTTCGAATTTTAAACGTGGGGAATTTAGCAGACTGTATTCAATTGGAACTGAAAGGTTATTCGTAGGCGAGGGCGTCTACAGGATCGCTTTGCGCGGCTCGCAGGGCCGGGTATGCTGCGCCTGCGATGGCTCCGCCAATTGTCAGTAGAATGGCGCGAAGAATCCAGCCGTTTTCGATGACAATCTGAAGTGTGGGAGAAGTTTTATGCAAAATCGCAACGATGCTATAGGTGCAAATCAAACCACAAATTGAGCCCAGGGCAACCATCACCAACGTTTCTCCCAGGATCAATCCGCAAACTTCCAGCCGGGAAGACCCCAGCGCACGGAGGACCCCAATGTCACGCGTGCGCTCAAAGACCAGCGTATGCATCGTAAGCAGAACCACAAGAAAACTGATTACCACGCCAAGAATGACGAAGGAGCGAATAAAAGGCTTTAGCTCCGGCAGGTTGGAAGAGGTCATCAACGTGCTAAACTCCGCCATGGATCGAATTTTGAAAGTGGGAAGAAGTTTTACGATTTCGTTCCTCGTGCCGTCCGTATTGCCTGTGCTGCGAACGAAAAACATGGAGACGCGGCCATCTACTCCGACAATATCCTGCGCCGTCTTGATCGGAATAAAATAACGCGCGCCCTTGCCGTGCTCCACGATGCCGGAAATTGTGAATTCATGGCCGACCAAAGTTACTTTTTGTCCCACGCGCAACTTGCGCGATCCTGCGGCGAGATCATCGGCAATGGCCTCGTCCGGACGCTGAAAAGGTCCACCGGAAAGAAACTTGAAGCCATCGCTCAGGCTGGCAAACTGCTGGTAATCAATACCGTAGAGCACCCCGAGATTTTTTTGGTCGACGGCGATCACTACTGGCGCCACAGTTCGGACTCCGGGCAGCGCGCTCATTTGTGCGCCCAGTGATTCGGGGATGACGGCGCTTGAAAATGCAAAAAAAATAGATGAGTTGGGCGGCTGCACAATAATGTCGGCGCCGACGCCTTCAGCGCGAGTGCGCCAGTCTGTGAGCGCTCCAGAGGTGAGCCCGACGATGAGTAAGACGAGGAAAACTTGCAGCGCGAGGGCAAACACGCTCAGCGCCGAGCGCAGCGGGTGCACGCCCAGATTGCTCCACAGCAAATCCCAGATCACAAAACCTTTGTATGGTTTTTCAGGCATCCGTTCAGGCATCCGATGGTTCCGCGAGCATTTCCCCGGCGAGTAATCTAACACCACGCATCCCTGTGGTCAAAGCAACGCGAACGATGGGCGCGGAAAGTTTTCAACAGTTGTGTTGAAAACTTTGTGGAAAAGGGGTGCCGGATTCACGTAGCACACGATAAACAATGACCTTGATGCGAATTGCACAAAGATGAAGCATAATTTTTACCAAAAATTATTTTTCGTTGGAAATTTTCCTTCAATACCATTTCGGCGGGCGCACAAGAGCGATGTTTATTGTTTGCTCGGTTTGATTGATGTCGTAATACTCCCCGTAAGTCTTCCAACCCTCGGCAATCACTTGCACCAAAAATTTTCCAGGTGGTATGACGGGAACGTGGCAAATGCCGGATTGGTTGGTCTTCAAATTCATTTCGATTTTCTTGTCCTTGCCCATTTTACGCCCCTCAACATAGCGAACATAGACGCTGGCACTGTCGATTGGCTTCTTGTCGTCTCCACCCGTCACCACGATCGTCAGCCGCGAGTCCTTCGATCCGGCGTCTGACTTTCCATTCGTGTCTCCGGCCTTGTCCTGGGCGCTTGCTGCAACCAAACCAATTAGGAACACGAATAAGAAAATTCGCAGGGAAGCTTTCCTGAAATTCTTTCCGAAGCTCATATGCGGCACCCGACTTTTTCTTTCAAAGGAATCATGGATTTCCCCATTTTTCTCTTTTTTGCGGGATTAAGCAAGTCGCGCGGTGCGGGCTATTGGGTTCAATATGAATCGAACACCAAAAAAGCTGCCCGCCCAAAACCGGGGCGGCCTCTACGAAAGCAACGGCAACCCAACTTGGTTTTCGTAGCGGCCTCTCCGTCCCGCGGTGTTCGGGACGGAGAGGGTGACTTCGCCATCTAAAATCGGAGCGACGACTTCCCATCAGCGCCTCGCATTGACTCAATCCCGGTCATGAGCTACTTTCGATTTGCGAAAAACACCAAGGAGATTTTTTCATGGGATTTGCAACCGACGCTATCCATGTGGGGCAGGAACCGGACCCGACGACCGGCGCGATCGTCGCGCCAATTTACCAGACTTCGACCTACATCCAGGAAGAATTGGGAAAAACGAAGGGCTACGACTACGCGCGGACGAATCATCCGAACCGCAAAGCGCTGGAACGGACTATGGCGAAGCTCGAGGGCGGCAGCGCGGCGTACGTCTTCACGTCCGGAATGGCTGCCATTGACTCCGTGTTTCGGTTGATGCGCCCCGGCGACCACGCGATCATTTCCGAGGCCGTTTACGGCGGCGTCATTCGTCTCACAACGCAATTCCTGATCCAATGGGGGCTCGAGTTCAGCTTCGTCGACACTTCATCACCCGAGCACGTTGAGCGCGCGATAAAACCCAACACCAAAATGATTTACGTGGAGACGCCCACGAACCCGACGATGTGCGTCACGGATATTGCGGCCATCGCTAAAATCGCATCGGCTCATGACGCCACCATGGTGGTGGACAATACTTTTCTGAGTCCTTACCTGCAATCGCCGCTGGCGCTGGGCGCGCACATCGTGGTCCATTCGATGACCAAATATTTGAATGGTCACAGCGATGCGGTCGGCGGTTCTGTAACCCTGACGCGCCAGGAAGACGCGGAAAAAATTTATTTCCTGCAGCGCTCGACGGGCGCCGGCCTCGCGCCGATGGATTGCTTTCTCGTCTCGCGCGGAATCAAGACTCTGGCTGTGCGCATGAAGCAGCACGATGCCAACGGCCGAACGATTGCCCGCTACCTCGAAGACCATCCTCGCGTGAAGTGCGTGCTGTACCCTGGCTTGCCGTCCCACCCGCAGCATGAGGTGGCAGTCCGGCAGCAGCGCGGATTTGGTGCCATGATCTCGTTTGACGTCGTGACGATGGAAAATGCGCGCACGATTCTCAACAGTTTAAAGCTGTGTTCGCTTGCAGAAAGTTTGGGCGGCGTGGAAACACTGATCTCCCACCCTGCGACCATGACCCATTCTTCAGTCCCTGTCGAAGTACGTAAGCGAATTGGAATTACCGATGGCCTGATCCGCATCTCGGTGGGAATTGAAGATGTGGAAGATTTGATAAACGATCTCGATCAGGCGCTGTGCAAGATTTAGGTAGGACGGGCTTCAGAGTTTGCGTGAGAACACTAGAATCATTGTGGGTCGTGGCTGCTTTAGCCACGACATAAGTTCTGCAAAATGAGTACGGCTTTACAGGCTGCGGAAAAACCCAATACTCTGTCATTCTGAGCGAAGCGAAGAATCTCTCCTTGTTTCTTTTCCTATACTTAATTCGAAGAGAGATTCTTCGCTTCGCCCAGAATGACAGATCAAGGCATTTTTTCCGCAGCCTGTTTAGCCGCTGAGGCTTCAATTTTGGAGTTCCAACTGACGCTCTTCGTCCTGTTGATTTTCCTTGCCCTTTAGAAATTCACAATCAACAGGCTGAAGCCTGTTCTACTCAACCCCATCCATCCAGGCCAGGTATTTACGCGATCCAGCCGCAACAGGCAGTGCAATAAATTCTGGCACTTCGTAGGAGTGGAGGCGCTCGACGGCCTGTTGTAGCTTGGCGAGATGCTTTCGCGATGTCTTGATGAGCAGCAATCGCTCTTGTGCGGTTTCCACTTTCCCCTTCCAGCGATAAATCGATGTGACCGAGCCGGGCAGAATGTTCACGCAGGCAGCCAGCCGCGCTTCGACCACAGCGCTCGCGATGCGTTTCGCTTCCGCCGTGCTCCCGCACGTGACCAGGATAACAAATTTATCGGTCAAGATTCCCTCCCAGACCGTTACTCTTTCTCGCAAACATGATTTCCATCTTTCTCATATTTGCATGACAAGCTACAATATCTGGCAGAAGGTGAAAATATTTTTTTAAACATGACAACGACAATTAAATTCGGGACATCGGGATGGCGAGCAATCATCGCGGATGATTTTACTTTCGCGAACGTTCGCCTTGCCACCGCCGCGATTGCGGAACATGTTCGCAGCCGCAATCCCAAAGCAACATTGATTGTCGGGCATGACACGCGATTCTTTGCCGAAGAATTTACGCACACGGCGGCGGAAATACTTCGCGAGCACGGCGTTCGCGTGCTGCTGTGCGACGACCCGACACCCACGCCGGTGATTGCCCACGAAATTATTCGCAGCAAAGTGGATGGAGCCATCAATTTTACGGCGAGCCACAATCCCGCCGAATACCAGGGCTTGAAATTTTCCGGCCCGGATGGCGGACCCGCGCTGCCGGAAGTTACACAAGATATTGAAGCGCGGGCCGCAAAACTCGGAGAGCGCGCGCGGGCCAAGCCAAACGACAATCCTTTTGAGAAAGTTAATCCGCGCAGCGCCTATCTCGAGCGGCTTGCTCAACTTGTGAATTTCAAAGCGCTGAGCGGCGCAAAATTAAGCGTGGTCACAGACGCTCTGCACGGATGCGGTGCGGGCTATCTGGACGAAGCGCTTTCGTCACACGGCGTTAAAGTGACGGCGCTACGAACCAATCGCGATGTGCTGTTCGATGGCTCTGGGCCTGATGTGTCCGAAGAAAATTTGCAGAAAACTAGAGCTGCGCTGCTCGCGAATAAAGCTGCCGTGGGTCTTGCGACGGATGGCGACGCCGATCGTTTCGGGATTCTGGATTCCGACGGTACATGGATGCAGCCGAATCACATCCTCGGCTTGGTGTATGACTACCTGGCCGAAACGCGCGGTTGGAAAATGCCCGCGGCGCGCAGCGTAGCGACTTCGCACTTGATGGACGCGGTTGCGCGGCTACACGGGACAACCGTAATTCAAACACCCGTGGGTTTCAAATACATCGGCGAACTGATTCAAGAAGACAAAATTGCGATAGGCGGCGAAGAAAGCGCTGGATTGACCATACGTGGCCACATCCCTGAGAAGGACGGCATTCTGGCTTGCTTGCTCGTCGCGGAACTGATTGCCGTGCGGCGTGCTTCCCTGTCCGAACAGTTGAGGGCATTGTTTAAGCGCGTCGGAAACGAATTCTGGCCGCAGCGCTCCAATCTGCATTTGCCCGACGACGTAAAAGTCAGAACCGTTGCCAGACTGAAGAGCGACTTCAAAACATTTATTGGTCGGCGCGTGAAAAGTTTGGATCGTACTGACGGTTTAAAAATGGAATTTGAAGATGGATCGTGGGTTCTATTGCGGCTCTCCGGCACAGAGCCGCTGATGCGCGTTTACACGGAAGCCGCGACCCTGAAAGAATCCTTACAAATTGCGAGCGAGACAGAAGCCTGGGTAAACGACTCCTCGCAGGAAGCAACGGCATGATAACGCTAAACAAAATTCGAGAAATTAATGTGAGTGAAGTTGCAGCATACGCGCGGAAGAACACGCGGCAGATTCTGGCTCTCGCATTATTCGCTCTGTTTGTGCACGACGTTTTCGGTCCGCACGGGTTCATCGCCATGCGCCGCACGCAGAAGGAAATCGACCAGATCCGCGAGCAGATCGTCAAGATGAACGACCAGAACAAAGCGCTGACCGATCAAGTCTCGTCGCTGAAATCCGATCCGAAATCAATCGAACGAATTGCGCGCGAAGAAATGGGCCTGGCGCGGCCAGGCGAAATGATTTTTAAAATTCCCGACTCTCCCAAACCGCCTGCCAAGTAGCACAGGCTTCAGCCTGTGGATTTTCGTAATGTGTCTTCCGGACTTCCATCCATACAAATTTGAGTAGGACCAAAATCCACAGGCTGAAGCCTGTGCTACTTGGGTTCAGCTATTTTCCGCGCTGCGAAATAGGGCCAGCATTTGCGGCTTCCATTTGGGAAAGCGGTTGCGCGCAACCGCGAGCAAGGTCATAGCCACGCAAATAATGAGGAAGCTTCGCGTCGCCGTCGCAATACTGGAGGCGTGCTTGGGCGCGATGGAAAGTCCCCCGTACACAAATTCGAAGTGCACCCAATACACCAGCAGTGAGCACTTGCCCATTTCAATCAGCGGACTAAATCCCCACTCGCCTGCTCCCCACTTGCACCACGCGTAGCCCAAAAATAAAATGACCATCACAATTCCTGCGCGAACCAGAAAAAAATTAGGGCTCGTATGCCAAAAATCGTAAGTGCCATAGAGCCGCACAGGCCGCGCATCGAGCCATAAGCCAAGTTCGATGAGCGCGACGCCGCTCACTCCCGCAATGGTTAACGCGCGCAATTCGCTTTTTCGCGCCCAATCGAAAAGCAAAAACGAGCCGACAGCCAAGCCAGCAAAAGCAAAAGCGGCCCACGGAAAAATTGGAAACAGCCAGGGCTGCGGCTTGTCAAACGTGTGGACTCCGTTGATGTAGGACTGGAGCCACCAGACGAGCGATCGAGGCCGCCAGTTGGTCCACAGAGGCGGTGTAAGCAAGGCGATGGCGGACGCGCCAACGATGGCCGTCAAAATAGTTTTGCGCCTCAGCTGCGTTGCGTCGTTCGCGCCCCCTACAGCGGCAATGCGGCAGGCAACGCCCAACATCATGAGCGAGACGCCGATCACGTTCAACACATCGACGCGCAAAAGATCTGTCCAGGATGCCCACGGCTGCGCCCAGCAAAAATTCCTGCAAGCGAAAAAGCAATCCGAGAATAAATATTTCTCCGCCGCGCAGGATTGTCGTGCGGGCCACTTCATCGGCTGACACGCCTTTTTGGCGCAGCTTTTCCGTGACGAGCGCGAAGGACGTGCCGGCAAGAAATAAAAACATCGGAGCCGGGAGAGTCCCGCCAAGCTGCGACATTTTAAAAAATCCACTTTCGCGAGCAGCGCCGCCCAGCCAGGAATCGTAGCAGTGAGTCTGAAACATCACGAGGCATGCGAAGCCCCGCAGCCAGTCAATGTAAGCAATTCTTTTTGTGGTCGTGTCGGCCATGAATAATATTTTTGCTTCAGCGGGCTCCTTGCGGCCCCTGCATTTCTCGAGTGCGATACACTATCGTGCCATGTCTGGTGAACGCCAACTCTCTATTTGGACTGCGCTTGGCTTGTGGGCCACAGCCGTCGCGAACGCAAGTGTGTACGGAGCGTGGCATGGCTACAGGGGCCGCACTTACGTCGTCACATTATTCGTCCTGGCATTTTTTCTAGCGATCCAACTTTTATTTGCCGCGGGTGATTTTGGCGAACGGTTTGCGCGCCGCACGGGAACGCACGGCGGCGTCCTGATTGCTATTGTGCCCTTTCTTGCTTACCTGATCTATCTCGGAGGAACAAATAATTTCACTTGGCATCGCGCCTTGCTTGCCGCCGCTTACACCCTGGCGCCTGTCCTCCTCGCGATTTCCGCGCGCACGGCGAAGGCGGGCGCATGGCAGGACTACGCCTCGATGCTCGCGATATTCCTGCCCTTGAAAATGCATTTTCTCAATACGCTCTGGCCTTATCCCGGCCCGCCCATCAGCTACATTGCCACGATGCTGCTGGCGATTGGCGTTGCGCTGGGCGCATTTCTCTTTGTGCGCCAATTCGATGGCGTGGGCTACAACATCGTCTGGGGACGAGAAGCGGCACTTTCCATATTGAAAAACTTCGGACTGATCGCCGTGATCGTGATCCCGCTTGGAATCTATCTGGATTTTATTCAATTTGACATTGCGCAAGCGCACTGGAAATCTCTCCCTCTGGATGCGATTTCCATTTTCCTGCTGACGGCGTGGCCCGAAGAACTATTATTTCGCGGACTCTTGCAGAATTCGCTGTCGCGCACGTTTTCAAATGAGACCGTAGGATGGTTCGCCGCATCCGCCATTTTTGGTCTCGCGCACATCACCAACAACGGCGTGTTTCCGAATTGGCGCTACGCCCTGCTCGCGGCTATCGCTGGAATTTTTTACGGGCGAACGTGGCGAAAAACGAACAGTATTTTCACGGCAGCCATTGTGCACGCGCTCGTCGATACCATCTGGCATCTCGCGTTCCGCACGTTGTAGGTTTAAGTGGCGCGGGCTTCAGCCTGCGGGGATTGGGCCGTGTAGCGCCGGCGTCTCGCCGGCGGGTTTCAGCCATCGCAACGCGGCGCAAACCGCCGGCGGGACGCCGGCGCTACAAAGCCGTAAACCCCACAGGCTGAAGCTCGCGCCACCTAAATCCAAAACAATTTTTTAGCGGACTACGCCAGAGAGGGGGCTCGAAGCCGAGGCGTAAAGTTTTTTCGGCATGCGGCCTGCTAAGAAAGCTTTGCGCCCTGCGGACACGGCTTCGCGCATCGCTTCCGCCATCATGACGGCGTCTTGCGCTTCGGCGATCGCCGTGTTCATCAGCACGCCATCTGCGCCGAGTTCCATCGCCACGGCGGCGTCTGACGCGGTGCCAACTCCGGCGTCCACGATCATGGGCACTTCAGTGATGCGCTCGCGCAAGATACGCAGGTTGGCGTGGTTCTGGATTCCCATGCCGGAGCCGATGGGCGCGCCGAGCGGCATCACGGCAGCCGCGCCTGCGTCGATTAATTTTCGCGCCACCACCAGATCATCGTTCGTGTAGGGCAGCACCACGAATCCTTCTTTCACCAGAATGTGCGTCGCGCGCACGAGTTCTTCGGTGTCAGGGAATAATGTCTGCTGGTCGCCAATCACTTCGAGCTTTACCCAATTGGAAAGGCCCACTTCGCGTCCGAGGCGCGCCGTGCGCACCGCTTCGTCGGCGTTGTAGCATCCTGCGGTGTTGGGCAAAATAAATATCTTTTCGCGGTCGATATAATCGAGCAGCGATTCCTTCGTCTTATCTGTCAGGTTCACGCGACGGACCGCAACCGTAACCATGTCCGCGCCGGAGGCCAAATGCGCGCGCCCCATTTCCTGATGACTGCGGTATTTTCCAGTGCCCACGATCAGGCGCGAACGGAATGCGCGCCCTGCTATGACCAATTCATCGCTCATGTGCTTCTCCTGATTATTGCTGCAGATATTGTAACTCGCCGCGCAATGCGTGCATATTTGATTCTACGTAGCGCCCGCCTGAAGGCGGGCGCTACAAAACCCGTGGCGCATCCGCGTAAAGGCTTTCGATGATCTGGTTATAGCGCTCGGCGATCACGCGGCGTTTCAGCTTCAGCGTATAGGTGAGCTGCCCGCCGTCGAACGTGAAATCGTGATCGAGCAGCGCGAATTTTTTGATCGTTTCGTATTGCGCAAGTTTGGAATTCATCTGCGCGACTTCTTTTTGGATCAATCCATGTACCCATGGATCGGCTGCAATTTCTTCATGCGAGGCAAACGTGCGGCCTTCCGCGCGGGCCGCGGATTCAACATTCGCGAAATTCGGCACAATCAAAGCCGCAATAAATCTACGGGCGTCTCCCACCAGCACGGCATTCGAGATCAGCGGGCTTGCCTTCAGCAGATTTTCAATGGGCTGCGGCGCAACAAACTTTCCCGCCGCCGTTTTGAACAAATCCTTCTTGCGGTCGGTAACATACAGATAGCCCTGATCATCGAGCCGCCCGATGTCACCAGTGGAAAGCCAGCCATCGTCCGAAATTACGGCCTTCGTCGCGTCAGGCCTTTCGTAGTAGCCCTTCATCACGCAGGGCCCCTGGACCAAAATTTCGCCGTCTTCCGCTATGCGTACGTGCACATTCGGAATCGGCTTCCCCACCGTACCCACTTTGTTTGTCCCGGGATAATTTGCGCTAACGACCGGCGAAGTCTCCGTTAGTCCATAGCCTTGATACACAGGCACGCCCACGGCCCAGAAAAATTCGGCGATCTCGGGCGAAAGCGGACCACCTCCGGAAATGAATGCTCGGAAACGGCCGCCAATTCCTTCGCGAATTTTCGAGTAGACAATGCGGTCCGCCAAGTTCCAGCGGATATTCATCGTGTAAGAAGCGTCTTCGCCATACCCCTTCCATCGCACGGCATCGTGAGCAACACGCATCGCCCAGTCGAAAATCTTGCGTTTTAATCCCGTGGCTTCATGACCTTTTTGGATGACATTTGCATAAAGCTTTTCAAAAACGCGTGGGACCGCCGCGGCCAGCGTGGGATGAACTTCCAGCAGCGCCTGCGGCAAATCCTCCATTCGCTCCACGTAAGAGACCTGCACACCGTGAAATATGTATGCGTACGCGGTTACGCGCTCATAGACATGCGAGAGCGGCAAGAAGCTGACGGCAGCATCCGCAGGACTCATTTCATAGGGCGCGACGGAAGTTTCCTCGTTCGAACTGAGATTATTGTGCGTGAGCATCACGCCCTTGGGCTCACCCGTCGTGCCAGAGGTGTAGATGATCGTCGCAACCTGGTCGGCAGTGACGCGCGCGGCACGCAGTCGATATTCCGCCACCAGCGCCTCTCCAGTTGCGGTTACTAAAGCTTCGAAGCGCAATATGTCGTCATCCAAATCCGTGGGCGCGGCGGCGCAGATAATATGCCGCACAGTTGTCAGGCGGTCACGGCACTCCAGCAAGCGGCGCGATTGCATTTCTCCGGCGGCGATTACAACCTCAGCGCCGCAATGATTCAAGATGTAAACAATTCGATCGGGGGATTCGTTGAAATAGATAGGGACATCCGCCGCGCCGAGCCCGAGAATGGCAAAATCCGCAATGTGCCATTCGGGACGATTCGGCGCGAAGAGGCCAACGCGATCACCCGCCTTCACTCCTAATTGTTCGAGCGCGTTGGAAAGCCCGGCAACGCGCGCCAAAAATTCGGTGGAAGATAGAGGCTCCCATTGCCCGTTCACGCGGAGCGATAGTGCCCGGCTCTGCGGCATTCGATCCACCGCCCTCAGCAGCTTTTCATTAAGTGTCGGGTAGGCCATATTGAACCAGAACATTACAGCACGATTCTCGATATGCGCAATCGATCTTCACCTTATTTCCTATTCCGCCGCAATGAAATTAACTGCCCAAACGTCCAGTTGGCAAGTTGGCTGGATTCCGTATCTTCGATTTGAGGAGCTGGCTGAATATCTCGTATCATGGAGACGCAATCCAGAAGTGCATCTCAGATGTATTAGCCAGTATGGAGACGGGACCGCGCAAGGTTAGACCCACAGCTCAAGATTTTGATCCTGCGCAAATCCACAGACCTTTATGAATCGTTTGATCGAATGTGTGCCGAATTTTTCCGAAGGTCGCGACCTGGCCAAAGTGGATGAGATTGTTCGCGCCATGAGCGGTGTGGAGGGCGCATGGATCCTCGACCGCACGAGCGATGCCGACCACAACCGCTCTGTTGTCACCCTGGCGGGAGCGCCTGAGGCCGTCGCCGAAGCAGCAATTCGCGGCGCTGGAAAAGCAGCGGAACTGATCGACATGACGACCCACAAGGGAGTTCATCCGCGCATTGGCGCGACCGATGTGATTCCCTTCGTTCCCCTGGAAAATGTTTCCATGGAAGAGTGCGTAGCATTGGCCCGGCGAGCGGGGCAAGAACTTTGGGACCGTTACCGCATCCCTGTTTATTTTTATGAGGCTGCCGCAACCCGCCCTGAGCGCGTGAATCTTGAAAATGTTCGCAAGGGGCAATTCGAGGGACTATTGCAGGACACGATGCGCAATCCGGATCGTTCGCCGGACATTGGCGAGCCGCGCTTGCATCCCACAGCGGGAATCACCGCGGTGGGTGCGCGAAAAGTTCTAATCGCCTACAACATCTATCTGAGCACCAGCAACGTGTCCGTCGCACGGGAAATCGCCCGCGTGATCCGCTTTTCCAATGGCGGTTTGCGCAATGTGAAAGCCATAGGCGTGGAGATGAAGACGCGAAATCTCGCCCAGGTTTCGATCAATCTCACGAATTATGAACAGACGCCTCTGCACCATGTCTTCGATGCGGTCAAGGAACAGGCCCAGCGGCGCGGTTTCTCCGTGATGGGAAGCGAAATTATTGGCTTAATCCCGCGCAAAGCCCTTGAGCTATCCGAGGGACATGATTTGCAGCTCGAAAATTTTTCTCCCGAGCGAATTCTGGAAAATTGCCTGGCGGCAGTTGCTGGAATTTTGCCATTGCCGGAAGATTTTTTGGCTTCTCCCAAGGATTGCCTCCAGCCATTGGCGGAATCCTTGCGCGAAGCCGTTCAATCATTTTCTCAGCGTGCTTTGGTCTTGTCCCACGTCGCGCGGGAGGGTTCGCCATCGAGGAGCACGGATCGCGATGCGGAAGCTGAGGCCGAATCGTATCTGGAACTGGCAAGGGCTGCCACTGAAATATATGACAGATTGGGACAACTCGAAACCGCGTCTGTGCCTCCAATTCAGCTGGACTGGCTTACCGTAAAGCAGGCGGCAATGGCCGCCGCTCGCGGAGCACTCAGAAGCGCAGAGGCAATAATCCCCTCGTTACAAGATGCGGGCACGGCGCGAAAAATTAAGTCCTGTTCGGCTGAAATTGAAGCAAAATTGTCAGGCAAGACAGTTACCACCGAAAAATGAGTTCTTACAGAAACTAAGTTACAGCTTGCGTGTTAGTTTCAATAGGCTGGAGGAAGAAAATGAAGACCCGAAAGTTTCTATGGATCGCCACTCTGATTGCAATTATGTCCGCCCTGCCGGGGGTGGCCCGCGCTGGCAGTGTCGGGTCTGACATTCTCACCATGTTCCCAAAGGAATCCGGCGAACTCGCCTATGCCAACCTGAAAGAAGCTCGTGCATTTCCCTGGTTCAACCAGCTGAAAGAACAAATGCTGCCGGCGAAGTTCCGCGAATTCGAAACATTCCTTTCTTCGGCAGGCATTGACCCCAACACACAAGTGACAGAGCTGGCGTGGGCCTTGGTCCCCAGCAAGTCATCGACCGATAACGCTACCGGATCCGTCCCGACTATGGACCAGATCGTGGGAGTCGCGCTCGGCCAATTCAATCCGGCGTCAGCGGAAGCCTATTTTACTTCGAAGAAGTTGCCAATCGTAAAGGTCCGCACATTCTCCCTTTTCGCGTTTGGCGGTGGCAGCGGCCCGAACGATCTTTTCTTCTTTTTTATCGATTCGAACACAGCGGCTTTTGGCCAGCGCCAGCAACTTGAAAAAATGATCGGCATTCGATACGGCGAAGGCCAGGGCCTGTATGCCAACACTGATTTTTCTGCATTGGTCGATCAGGCGAATGGCAGCGGCACAGTCTGGGCTGTATTGAGCCCCGCATACACCCGCCTGGCAATGCAGCAACTTGTTCCGGAGACCGCGCAATTCCCCGCAGCCGCACAACTGACTTCCAAGCTGAAGGCCATGACCATTAGCATCAAAGGCAGCAGCGGCGTGGATGCCAAGTTCGAAGCAGTTTGCGGATCGGCGGACGACGCCAACACTTTCGCCGCCCTTTTGACAGCGGGGCTGATGTACCGTAAATATCAAGTAGGAAGCTCAAACCCCGAACTCGGCGCTCTTCTTGACAGTGCGCAAGTGGCGCCCGCCGGGGATCGTCTCTCCGTGAAGCTTTCGTTGACCGATGATCAAATGCTGTCGCTAATCAAGCGAAATACATTTGTCGTTTCGATGTAGTGGTCGAGTAAGACAGGCTTGCTTCTTAGTTCAATTCTTCTAAATCTAAGAGGTCCGCATTTTCGGACGTTTTTGTCGCTAGCCCTTCTTTTTGGGCTTTCGACCTTTCGCGGCAGGAGACTGGAAGGATTTTCCCCAGTCGACCCCGTAGCGCGTGGAATCATGAGTACCTGTATCCATTCCCTGATTCAAATCCTGTTGCTCAATCTGTTCGTCGGTATGCCGCAATTCATCTTCTTGATCCTCGCCTGCCTCTAAATCCTCTTCCGAGGTTAATGCATTCCGCTCGGTCCCTCCGCCGGAGGGACGCTGGCGTTCCGCCGATCCTTCCCCCTCCTCCTCCGACTCGTGATCCAAGGCGATTTCTTCGCTCGTACGGCCTACCTTATCGAGTTCATTCAGTTCTTCTTCCTGTTCTAACTTTTTGGATTTTTTTGCACCTGTGTCGGCCATCTCGCCCTCCTTAAAAGTTGGCGAACCCTGCCCTGTCTGCGAAGCTCTACGATTGAAATTATGAGAGCTGGCACAAACGTGGACAATCAGGTGTTTTACGGAGAATTCAATAAATGCGGGGCATTTCAGACCGGATTCATTTAGCGCAAGATATTTGCCTCCTATAACTTACAGCACCAGCTAACTGACATCCGACTGAAGGGCTTTCGAACGCCCATCAAGCTCGAAATTAGGGACTCAATCTGCGAGCAAAGTCGCCCTCTCCGTCCCGAAGATCGCGGTTCACCGAGAACGTTCTCCGTGAACGGGACGGAGAGGCCTCCACGAAACCGCAGTGCCTTGCAGTTGTTTTTGTAGAGGCCGCCCGGCTTTTCGGGCGGGCAGCCTTTTTTGCCGCAGCACAGCAAAATTCTTATGATGGACCACCCGTTCGAAGCCTTCATTTAGAGAAGTCTGGCTGCACACTATTGCGACATTTGATTTATAGTTTGGCGTTTCTTAGCCTTAGCGCATTGGTGATCACCGACACGGAACTGAAGCTCATTGCCGCAGCCGCGATCATCGGGCTGAGCAGCAGCCCAAAGAATGGATACAGGATTCCAGCTGCGATGGGAACGCCGGCCGAGTTATAGACGAATGCAAAAAATAAGTTTTGCTTGATATTGCTCATCGTGGCGCGGCTGAGGGCGCGGGCGCGCACGATGCCGCGCAGGTCGCCCTTAATCAGTGTGACGCCGGCACTTTCCATGGCGACATCTGTTCCGGTGCCCATGGCGATTCCCACCTGCGCCTGGGCCAATGCAGGAGCGTCGTTGATGCCGTCGCCAGCCATGGCGACGAAGCGGCCTTCCGCCTGAAAGCGTTTTACGACGCCGGCTTTTTCCTGTGGCAAAACTTCGGCCACCACTTCATCGATCTGGAGTTTTTTGGCGACAGACTCAGCCGTGGTACGGCTGTCGCCCGTGAGCATCACGATTCGGATGCCGTCGTCATGCAGCTTGCGAATCGCTTCCGGAGTGGTTTCCTTGATTGGGTCCGCTACGCCAATGAGCCCCGCGATCTTTCCATCAAGCAGAACGAACATGACGGTCTGGCCATCCGCACGCAGTGCTTCTGCTCTTGGGGCAAGGGGACCGACATCGGTGCGCAGCACATCCAACAGTTTTTGATTTCCGAGCGCAACGTTCCGGCCTTCGACTCGTCCGCGAACACCAAGGCCTGTAAGGGACTCAAAATTTTCTCCTGAACCTGCCAGAGGCGCCCCTCGCTCTTCCGCACCCTTGACGATTGCC
Organism: uncultured Acidobacteriota bacterium; assembly: GCA_963786215.1. Taxonomy (GTDB): domain Bacteria; phylum Acidobacteriota; class Terriglobia; order Acidiferrales; family UBA7541; genus Palsa-360. Next base: position 189,097 of record CAWAYK010000012.1, on the reverse strand, counting down.
GCAGCCAGCGGATGTTCGCTGCCGCGTTCCAGCGTTGCCGCCAAGCGCAACAAATCGTTCGCCTGAAAACCCTCAGTGGCCTCTACGGAAACCAGTTGTGGTTTGCCTTCCGTGAGCGTGCCGGTCTTATCCACCACCAGCGTGTCGACTTTGCGAAGCAGTTCGATGGCTTCCGCGTTTTTGAACAGGACCCCGAGCGACGCGCCTCTGCCCATCGCGACCATGATCGACATGGGCGTAGCAAGGCCAAGCGCGCAGGGGCAAGCGATAATCAGCACAGCAACCGCATTGACCAGACCATGCGCGAACCTCGGCGCTGGCCCCCACAGCGCCCACACGGCAAAGGTCAACACGGAAATACCCAGGACGATGGGAACGAAATATCCAGCAACGACATCTGCTAGTTTTTGAATAGGCGCGCGGCTGCGTTGCGCCTCTGAGACCATGCGCACGATTTGCGCGAGAAGAGTTTCTGATCCAACTCGCTCCGCTTGCATGACTAGAGAGCCAGTGCCGTTGATGGTCGCGCCCGTAATGCGTGCACCTTTGAATTTTTCCACAGGGATTGGCTCTCCGCTGATCATCGATTCATCGACGGTGCTCGCGCCTTCCAGCACAACTCCATCCGCGGGAACTTTTTCGCCGGGACGCACGCGCAGTCGATCGCCATGTTTCACGTCCTCAAGAGGCACATCCACTTCCGTGCCATCGCTGCGGATCAGCCGCGCGGTTTTCGGTGCGAGCCCGAGGAGGGCCCTGATCGCAGCTCCAGTGCGGCTTCTGGCGCGCAATTCCATAACCTGGCCGAGCAATACCAGCGTCGTGATGGCTGCGGCCGCTTCAAAGTAGACAGCAACTTCGCCGTTCTCCCCGCGAAAAGAGGCTGGGAACACACCGGGGAAAAGAACTCCTACAACGCTAAATGCGAAGGCCACGCCTGTGCCAATCGCGATCAGCGTGAACATATTAAAATTGCGTGTGGCCAACGATTTTGCGCCGCGCACAAAAAACGGCCAGCCTCCCCAAAGCACTACTGGCGTCGCCAGAATAAATTCTGTCCACTGCCAAACCTGCGGCGGCACGGTTTGCATGGCCGCGGCGAGCGCCGGAATCAGGTCAGCCATTGCCACGACCAGGAGCGGTATGGTTAGCGCCACGGAAATCCAGAAGCGCCGGGTCATGTCCACAAGCTCTGGGTTTTTCTCTTCTGCCGCGGTTACGGTTCTCGGCTCAAGCGCCATTCCGCATATGGGGCAGTTCCCTGGCGCGTCTCGCACAATTTCCGGGTGCATGGGACACGTGTACTCGGTTTTTGTAACGGGGAGCACCGCGATCGCGGGCTCGAGGGCCATTCCGCACTTCGGACAATCGCCGGGCCCTTGTTGCTGCACTTCAGGATCCATGGGGCAGATGTATTCGTTTGAGGCGCCTTTGGGCGCAACCGCAGGCGCGGCGGAAATTTTCACAACGGGTTGCGAAATCGAAATCGGTCCGGCGGATGCGGGAGCAATTTGAATAGGCTTCGCGGACGCTGGAGCAATACCAATCAAAGTTTTGGGTGCTAAATATTTTGCGGGGTCAGCGCTGAATTTTGTTTTGCAGCCGTGGCAGCAAAAATAATAGGTCTTGCCAGCGTGCTCGTGCGTTGCCTTTGCACGCAACGGGTCTACGGTCATTCCGCAGACGGGATCTTTTTCCAGAGTTACTGTGCTTTCTGTATGCGATTCCATGATTCCCTTCTTGTTATCTTGTAGCGCGGGCTATGGTCTGCGGTGGTTAGACCTTGCAAGGTCAAAATTCCACAGGCTGAAGCCTGTGCTACTTAAAATCTCAACGCCATTACCTCGAATGCATGTCCATCAGGTTCAGCAATTCTTCATACATTGCTTCGGCACGACCCGGTGCAGCATCGCGTATGGCTTCCGACGCGCAATGGCGCAGGTGATTCTTCATCAGGGCGCGGCCCACGGAGCGAAGGGCTTCCTGAACTGAAGAAATTTGTATGAGGATGTCCGCGCAATAGCGATCTTCGTCCACCAGTCGCTGCAATCCTCGCACCTGGCCCTCAATGCGGCGCAGGCGCCTCAAGTTCGACGATTTGATTTCCGGGTCGACGGCCAGCGCCTTGCGGTTTGATTCATGCGCGCCGCAGCCGCAGGAAGTCGCGATCTTGAGTTTTGTGCTGGTTTTGGCTGCCATGTAAGCTCCCTGATAAATCTTCGCCTGCTGTCTTTGTACTATACCCCCCACCCCTATGTCAAATCCGCGAGCCTTTTGCAAGCTCTCCCTTCACGCGGAAAACCGCCCATTCCGTCCCGAAAAACATGGGACGGAATGGCCTCCACGAAACCACAATCCTTGACGATATTGCTTTTGTAGCTCCGCCCGCATTTTGCGGCAGGCATTTTTTCTTGGTCCCTACACAAGTGGTTGCCCTACTGGGGTCTTTACGCTGCTGGTATAATAAATTTATGACACTCATGGAAATTACGTACGAACTACAGTCCCGGCTGCAGCCGGATCAATTGCGCGCCCTGGGAAGCTTTGCCAACACTTACGGACTTCGCCGCTTTCGCGTCGACGAGGATGCGAACCGCTTGTCTTTTGAATATGACGCTTCGCGACTGAAGGAGACCGAAGTCGAGCATGTATTGAGAATGGCGAAGATCCCCGTCCTTCGCCGCGTGGAACCGGTGGGAACGATTTCGAGGGTCTAGCGCAACCTCATAAGAGTCCCAAAGCATAACCAACCGCAAATCAAAAAATATAGTTCTTCGATTTGCCTTCGGTGGAACTTGAGTTATCGGCGGAATTGTGTAATGTAGCCTGAGGTGCGTTAAGAAGATTAGAATTTTCTAACCGCTACGGAATAAATCATCAGGCATTTGGCGGGCTCAGGAAAAAAATGGGGGCCCTTGCTTGGGAACAAGAACCCCCTAAGACGCATCCGTTTCCCGGTATGTTTTTTTTGGCCGGGGCGTGGGGTCATCCATCCAGCTTCCCTCTCAGAGGCAGGTGGGAACGACCAGCACTTGTAGATGAGCAAGCCCCTTCCCCCTCGCTCAAAGACTTGTGTAAGTCGTCCATCGGAATGCGTCCACGAATTCTTTCAAGTGCACGTTTCGTGCCAACTCTCGTTTCAAACCGCAATGACTTACGTACCTTGATTTGCTTCTATTTCCGTCCCGGTAATTACCGCAATCGTTAATTCTTCAGTGCCACAATCCTGTTTCGGGATGGCGATCTCCCGGCTCGGGAATTTGTCGGATCCATGCTCATGCACGTTGCCCCCAACGCTTTACTCTTTATTTTTCGCAAATGCAATTCTGTAGAAATAAACACACGACAACAGGTTTTGACTGCAACCCGGTATCGAGCAGGACAAATGACGATCACATGCAGACTGTGCAATTTGGGATGAATTTCCAGTTTGAAACAGTGTGCGCGGCCCGTCGTAGTCCGAACACTTTGCCAGCAACTGAATATAGGGAGTTTAATTCGGAGAGTTCCAATTTCCATTGGACCCCAACGTGCCCCATCTTAGGGCGAGGCTCGACCATGAAGCGCAAAAAGCTGGGGGAAGTTCTGCAGGATCGCGGACACATTTCCGCGGCCAATCTGCAAAAACTGTTTATCGAGCAAGAAACCAAGATGGTCAGGCTCGGTGAGCTAATTCTTGAATCCGGATTGGTCGACAAACCTTCTCTGATCAAAGCCCTCGAGGAAGTTTCCCTTGTGCCGTATGTCGATTGTGGTTCGATCCGAAGCGATCTGGAGGTCCTGCATCTCATTCCTGAATCGATGGCGACACGTTTGGACGTCCTTCCAATTCGCATGGATCAATCTCGGTTGGTGGTGGCCATGGCAGAGCCACAAAACCTGACAACGATTGATGAAGTTCGGTTCAGCAGCGGCAAGGACTTGTCGCTTCGGTTTGGATTCCGCGCAGAAATTCAGAATGCGATTTCCAGAAATTACCCTCATGTGGAAAATGGTTTGAGTAACGGGCAATCCATGTCCGGAGTGGGTGAAGATCCGTCTGGTGACGAGCAAACCGTTCAATTCATTTCGACGAGTTCACGTCAGGCAAATCGCGATGCAATTCAGGAAATTCAAGCCGAACTCAACAAGAGAAAGACGCCGGCGGTCCGTTTGGTCTCGGAAATTATACAAAAGGCGATTTTCAAGCATGCCAGCGACATTCACGTAGAGCCGCAAGCCACATGCACCGTAATACGTATACGCGTGGATGGAGTTTTGCGTGAGTTGGATACAGTTCCGCTCACCATCCAGAACTCCCTCATATCCCGCCTGAAAATTCTTTCCGACATGGACATTGGAGAGCGAAGGGCTCCGCAGGATGGGCGATTCATGGTGGCGATAGGTAAGTCTCGCGTCGATATGCGAGTTTCCACCCTACCAACGCAGTATGGAGAAAAAGTAGTGATCCGGTTGCTGGAAGCTACAGCTCCGATATCCGGTTTTACCGAACTGGGGCTGCCCCCCAATTTAGCGGCGCGTTTGCTTCAATCCCTGGCGCAGCCACAGGGAATGCTACTGATCACGGGGCCAACAGGCTCGGGAAAAAGCACCACCATCTATTCGGCGCTCAACTTGTTACGCAAACCAGCGGTCAATGTGGTTACGGTGGAAGATCCAATTGAATATGCGCTTCCGGGCGTCAATCAGGTGCAGGTAAATACGCGTGCCGGTCTGACGTTTGCAACTTGCCTGCGCTCGATTCTGCGCCAGGACCCGAACGTAATCATGATCGGAGAAATTCGCGACCTGGAGACCGCGGAAATTGCCATGAAGGCCGCGCAGACCGGGCATATGGTCTTATCTACTTTGCATACCAACGACAGCATTTCGGCGGTAGCTCGCTTGCTGGACCTGGGCATTCCGGAATATCTGATCGCTTCTTCGGTCAGTGCGATTCTCGCACAAAGATTGGTGCGCAAACTGTGCTCCTGCCATGGATATAAGGACGTTACGCCCCCCTATGCCGAACGTTTAAAAGCGGCTGGTTGGTTGAACCCACCGACGAATATAGTTTGGCCGAAGGGCTGCGGCCTTTGCGATTACACGGGATACAAGGGGCGCATAGGCATTTATGAACTGATGACCGTCGATGATTCCATCCGGACCATCTTGCGCGGTTCTTATAAACCCGATCAGGTTCGGGATGCGGCTCGTGCCGGAGGCATGCGCAGGATGCAGGAAGACGCTTTAGAAAAACTTCAGGCGGGAGTGACCACCCTTGATGAAATTATTCGAGTCGTGCCCATGGATATTCAGAGCGATTGCGTCTTTGAGCACTGTGGCCAGAAACTTTCCGCATTATTTCGCTATTGCCCTTATTGCGGGGTCGCACGTGAACTTGAGGAACTCAGTTCCACTGCATCATCGCTGGAGATTAGGGAAGGGGTCCTGAATTGATTAATAGTCCTGCCATCAAATCAAAAAGAGCCTGCCCACCAGAGCGAATAAAATCTCATGCACGTACTCGCCGAAACCATACGGGGACTAAAGGGAAGACATTGTCTGCAACCCTGCCCGGATTAGGTGATCGAACGACCAAGAGTTTTTCCATCCATTTTCCCGAATGCGCTGTAATAACCCTCAAATTCCAATTAACTCAGACCGAAACTGGCCCACAGCCCCATTGCCAAGAGATATATCAACTTACGGACATCCGTCTAGGCCTTGAGATGGTCACACTTAACGCTGAAGCTATTTTATTAATTGAGAAAGAGCTGAAAGGTGTTTCCTTAAGGCACACCTCCTGAAAAACGCAGGACCTTCCGTTCACTGCGCAAGTTAAAATTGAATTCCAACTTATAGATCATATGCGTCACAGTGCCGGAGGGTCCCGTGGAGTCGAATTCAGTAATTATTCAGAATCCAGTTAACACGCAATCTGCTCCGTCGGAAGTTCAGCCAAAGCCGGTTGTTCCTACGGCAGCCCTTGTAGCCACTTTGCTCCAGGTATCAAAGCAAGTGAGCGATTTAATCTTCTCCCCGGGTCGCGCACCGCAAGTTGAGTTGAATGGGCAACTGAAAGAAGTAAATATCACGGGAGTGGGGCGGCTCACACCGGAGGCGACACACCGGATCGCCATAGACCTGATCGGGACAAATGAAATCGTGGCAACCAAGTTGGAAAAAGAAGGCGCGACGGACTTGTCATATAGCTTGCCGGGCCTCGCGCGTTTTCGAGTTAACATTTTTCGACAACGCAGCACACACGCCATTGTGATGCGCGTCATTCCCCAGACGGTTCCGGATTTCACTTCGCTGAATTTGCCCGCTGCGTTAGGCGAAATCGTGGGTTTGAGAAATGGCATTGTCCTGGTTACCGGGCCGACCGGTTCAGGAAAATCTTCAACACTTGCGGCGATCATCAACCGGATCAATGAAGAAAAGGCCTGTCACATCCTCACGATTGAGGATCCCATCGAATTTTTGCATTTGCATAAAAAATCCACAATCCATCAACGCGAACTTCATAGCGACACGCCGAGCTTCGCTCTGGCGCTCCGCGCGGCATTGCGACAGGCGCCGAAAGTAATTTTGGTCGGAGAAATGCGCGACCGGGAAACGATAGAAATCGCGATGGAAGCGGCCGAGACGGGACATTTGGTTTTTTCGACCTTGCATACGGTTGACGCATCAAAAACAATTGAACGCGTCGTAGGCGTGTTCCCTCTCGCGGATCAACAGACGATACGAGCGCGGCTATCGAGATCGTTTCGTTATATAGTTTCGCAGCGCTTAATTCCCAAGAAAGATAAATCTGGGCGCGTGGCCGCGATCGAGATATTAAAATCGACGATGCGCACGCGTGAGTACGTGGAAAAAGGCGAAATGGAAGGCAAATCGCTCCTGGACGCCATGCGAGACGGCGCAACCGAAGGGATGCAACATTTTGATGGTGAATTGGAGCGCCTGGTCAGGACTGACGTCATTGACCTGGAATCGGCGCTCAGCTATGCGTCAAACGCTGGGAACTTGCGCTTGGAATTGTCGGATTTGGCGGAAGCCCAACAGGCAGGCGTTTAATTTTTTACTAATTGCAAAGACACTACTTCCGTTGGCGGCTCTATTCTCTTTCTCTTGCACAATGCATTTCATTTTAGAAACCGGAATTTCCTTGCTTCTCGGTTTTTAAATCAGCCTTATCTCCGCCAGGTTGTGACTCATTTTGCGCGCAAAATCGGCCTCTCCGCCCCGAAGATCACGGCACGGAGAGGCCGCTACAAAACCGCGGTGCATTGCAGTTGCTTTTGTAGAGGCCGCCCGTCATTTCGGGCGGGCAGCTTTTTTTCCGCAGGACTACTAATTCAAATTGAGGCACTACCCCCACCGGACCAGTCCCAGTACTTTGCGTCAGTACGCCCCATCCTCCAATACCGCCCATTTACTGTCTTTCGCGCTATCGGTTTTTATTCCGATGAGATTGACAATCTGGCATGCCATTTCGATTCAGTGGATTCCGGAAAGCGGTTTATACAGCGATATTTCTGGGAACGCTCTCTGCTGCCGCTGCCCTGGCGAATCAAGCCCCGATCCTCCTGTCGGGGACTGCAACTCCTCTCTGCTACTGCCATTGCGCGTACGAATCCGGCAATAAACACTGCACGAAGATGTGTGAACTGCCGCAATACCAAAATCGATGGTGGGCCGCTTCCTGCCATAAGAAAAACTCAAATGCCATCGAGTCTTCTTCTCCGGCTGAAAACAAAGGCTCCAGGAAAACGAATCGAACCGAGGAATCCCACCTGTAATAACGCTTTCAGCGCCCTTTCCTGAGCCGGATCTCTCCTGCAATTTTCATATGTTTTGATCCGCAGGGCGAAATTACAAATGCCATTGATCTCAATTAATTCGGCCGGGCACGGTCGATATTCACGCTGAATCTGCGTTAGAATGTTTCTCCAGTCGACACTTCGCAGCCGTGCCGACCGGCCATTTGCGATTGTCTGTCTGAACTGCGTGTGGGACAAATTTTCTAGATTGTAATTTCAGAGGAGTGCCCTTGTCGCATAACGATGCAGGCGTTTCGGCAGCCCAAGCCGCTCTGCGGCACGATTGGAAGCGCGAAGAAATTCAGCAAATCTACAGGCAGGCGCTTCCCGATCTTCTTTTTTCGGCGCAACTGGCGCACCGCCAATTCCATGACCCAACGCGCGTGCAGTTCTGCCAATTGCTTTCCGTGAAGACCGGCGGCTGCCCGGAAGATTGCAGCTACTGCCCCCAGAGCGCGCACTATTCGACGGAAGTTACCCGCGGAGGCTTATTGCCCGTGGACGAAGTGCTGGAGTTTGCCAAGCGCGCGCGGGGCGAAGGCGCAACGCGTTTCTGTATGGGCGCGGCATGGCGCAATGTTCAGGAGGGCGAAGACTTTGAAAATATTTTGAAGATGGTGCGCGGCGTCGCTGAGTTCGGCATGGAAGTCTGCTGCTCGCTTGGCATGCTCGACGATTCTCAAGCGCAACGACTAGCCGAAGCGGGGCTGACAGCTTACAACCACAATCTCGATACCTCCCCGGAATTTTACGGACAAATTATCACCACCCGAAATTATGACGACCGCTTGCGCACGCTTGCGTCTGTGCGGAAAGCGGGGGTAACCGTCTGCTGCGGCGGGATTATCGGCCTGGGCGAATCGGAAAACGATCGCATCGGGCTTTTGCAACAGCTTTCGTCGCTCAATCCGCATCCGGAAAGCGTGCCTATCAATGCGCTGGTGCGCGTGACGGGAACTCCGCTGGAACAAGTTGATTCGCTCGATCCTCTGGTTTTCGTTCGCACCATTGCTACAGCGCGGATCTTGATGCCGGCGTCGATGGTGAGGTTAAGTGCGGGGCGCAAGGCGCTGTCGCGTGAGGCTGTCGCGCTTTGTTTCATGGCCGGCGCCAATTCCCTTTTCATCGGCGAAAAATTATTAACGACTGCCAATCCGGAACCGCAAGACGACATGGCGATGCTGCAATCGCTTGGGCTTGAGCCGCTGGCGCTACAATAGACGAATTTTGTGAACATCCGTCAACGTATCCTCGCAGAGTTGTCTGAACTGGAATCCCGCGCCCAATTGCGCGAACTGCAAATGGTTCACGGGATCGATTTCAGCTCCAACGATTACCTCGGGCTCGCCACCGATCTGCGGTTAAAGCAGGCGCTTGCAGAAGGCGTGGAATATTCCGCGCGTCTTGCGTCCACCGGATCGCGGCTTTTATCCGGCCATTCGGAAGTGTGGACACGAGTGGAACAGGATTTTGCGCAGTGGGTGGGCACCGACGCGGCGTTGTATTTCACTTCCGGGTATGCGGCAAATGTTGGACTACTCAGCGCGCTATTGCACCCCGGGGACATCGTTTTTTCGGATAGCGCCAACCACGCCAGCCTGATCGATGGCATACGCCTCTCGAAATGTACGCGCGTTATTTTCCCGCATCTTGATTTGGATTTTTTGGAGAAGGAACTTCAGCGGAATGTGTCCACGCGCGGAGCACGCATAATTGTTGTCGAAAGTATTTTCAGCATGGAAGGCGATCGAGCGCCTTTGGCCGATCTGGCCGCGCTCGCGGATCGCTACGGCGCAGAATTGATTGTCGACGAAGCGCATGCGATTGGCGTGCGCGGTCCGCATGGCAGTGGGTGCGTGGCGGAAGCGGGACTCTCCGCGCGAGTGCTGGCGTCCGTTCATACCTGCGGCAAGGCGCTGGCTTCCGCCGGAGCATTTGTCTGCGGATCGGAAAACTTGCGAAACTTTTTGATCAATCGTGCGCGCACTTTTATTTTCAATACGGCGCTTCCCCCATACTTTGCTTCGCAGGTTGCCGCGGGAATTAAATTTGCCGCGGAAGCGAATACGGAGCGCGCACGCTTGATCCAGCTGAGCGCTTTTCTGAGAAGCGAGCTGCGAAACAACCGCTTTTATGTTGCAGCAATCGATTCGCAAATCGTGCCTGTCATGCTGGGGTCGAACGATGCGGCCATTCATTTTGCCGACCATGTGAGAGCCAGAGGATTTGGCGTTCGCGCGATTCGCCCTCCCACTGTTCCTGAGGGAAAATCGCGCCTGCGTATTTCCCTTACAGCCAAACATTCGGAAGATATTCTGGCGGAGCTGGTTTTGGCAATGGTGCATGCCCGCGACGAATTTTCCTCCCCGCGCGCAGTTTCCGTTTCCCAATGAGCGGGTATTTCGTTACAGGCACGGACACCAATGTTGGTAAAACGGTTCTCTCCGCACTGCTTGTCGCCGCGTTAGACGCCGGGTATTGGAAACCCGTACAGACAGGCGTAGTCGAAGGGACCGACCGGGAATCCGTTCGCAAGTGGGCGGAACTTTCAGGGGATCGGCTGGCTGAAGAAAAATATCGATTCGATCCGCCGGTATCGCCGCATTTGGCTGCGAGCCTGGCTGGCATCCAAATCCGTTTGGATGATTTTGAATTGCCCGCAGCGCCGAATAACGCGAAATGGATCGTTGAGGGTGCGGGCGGAGTGATGGTCCCTCTCAATGAACGCGATTTGATGCGTGATCTAATGCGACGGGTCGGTTTTCCAATCGTTATCGCTGCGCGCACAGCGTTGGGGACGATCAACCACACGCTGCTGACACTCGCGGCTTTGCGTGAATCGCGGCTGCCGATTTGCGGAGTCGTGATGATTGGCGATGAGAATATTGAAAATCGTCGCGCGATTGAGCTCTACGGCAACGTGCGCGTCGTCGGACATATCCCTATGCTCGAAAAAATAAATCGCGCGACGCTGCTTGAAGTTTACAAAGACAATTTCGATCATCAGGCATTCCAATAAACTATGAATAATTCAGATTTGCATCTCTGGCATCCCTTCACACAGGAAGGCGTGGACCCCGCACCGCTCGTTGTTCGCGGCGGCAAAGGCGTGTTCATTGAAACGCAGGATGGTCGCCAGATTCTGGATGCGATTTCTTCGTGGTGGGTCAACCTGCACGGGCACTCGCACCCGGCAATTGCAGAAGCGGTAGCCAAGCAGGCTGCGAAGCTCGAGCACGTTTTATTTGCCGGATTCTCGCACGAACCTGCCGAAGAACTTGCTTCCCGCCTCGGCAAAGTGATTCCTGCTCCCCTGCGTCATGTTTTTTTCTCGGATGATGGATCTACAGCAGTTGAAATCGCGCTAAAGCTGGCACTGCAATACTGGAAGAATTGCGGTCAGCCGAAAAAATCCCGCATCGTCGCGCTCGAAAACGCATATCACGGTGACACGGTCGGCGCGATGTCCGTAAGCGACGATTCCCCCTTTACCGCGGCGTTCGATTCCCTGCGGATTCCTGTATTGCGCACTCATTCAGCTTCCTGCGCGCACTGCCCTGTCGGCCTCACGCGCGCGACTTGCCACATCGAGTGCCTAAATAAATTGGAACGCCTGCTCAATGAACAGGGCGATGAGATTGCCGCCGTGATTGTCGAGCCGCTGCTCCAGGGAGCGGGCGGGATGATCGTGCATCCCGAAGAATTTCTTGCCGGTGTTCGCCGCCTCACTGAGTCGCACAATGTTCTCTTGATCGCGGACGAAGTTCTTACGGGATTTGGGCGCACCGGCCGCATGTTTGCCTGCGAGCGTGCGGCTGTCGTTCCGGATTTGATGTGCGTTGCAAAAGGTTTGACCGGCGGATTTTTGCCGCTGGCCGCAACATTTGCTACCGATCGCATTCACGACGCCTTTGTGGGCGGTGATCGCATGCGCGCCTTCTTCCACGGGCACTCTTACACTGCGAATCCCATCGCCTGCGCAGCGGCAAACGCGTCACTGCAAATTTTTGACCGTGAGCCGGTTTTTGAGCGCATTGCGGCGATTGAAGAGGTACATCGGCAAAGGCTTCCCGCATTCGCTGCAAATCCTCGTGTGGCTGACGTCCGGCACATCGGCACCGTTGCGGCAATCGAACTAAGCGTTCCGGACGCGGGCTATTTGTCGTCGCTACGTCCCAGGCTGTACCAATATTTTCTCAGCCGCGGCGTGCTTTTGCGCCCCCTTGGCAACGTTGTCTACATCTTGCCGCCCTATGTGATCACGCCCGACCAGGTCAATTTTGTGTATGACGTGATTCAGGATGCGCTTGCATGGGTTGAGAAATCGACGTAGATGAAGGGGCAATCTGCCCTCTCCGTCCCGAAGAATGCGGAACAGAGAGGCCGCTACGAAACCGAAATGCTTTGCCTTGGCTTTCCTAGCGGCCGCTCGCTTTTCAGAGCGGGCAGCTTTTCTGCGCGTGCAAATGAAATAGGTGCACATCTAATTTTAGTGGACTTGCAGCACGCATCCAGGGACGCTATCCTCTTTGGGCGACTTGTGGAATGAGTACGTCATTATGCAGGCTTTCAGTAGGACAGGCTGAAGCCTTTCCTACTGAAATAAGCACCGAAAATTTGTTGAGGCTACGTGATCAAGCTTTCTCTTATCGGAATGTCGGGCGCGGGAAAATCTCACTGGTCGCAGAAATTTTCGGGCGCCGGATTTCACGTGATCGGCGTGGATGATCGAATTGAAGAAAAACTCGCTCCTGAACTGGCAAGCGAGGGACACAGCGGCATTGGCGGCGTAGCAGCGTGGATGGGATGGCCGGACAGCCCGACGTATCGCGACCGCGAAAAGAAATATTTGGAGTACGAAGTAGAGTCCATGAACGAAGCATTGAACGAAATTGAATCGTCCGGCGATCAAGGAATTATTCTGGACACAACGGGAAGCGTTGTCTATACGGGCGATGAAATCTGCCGCCGAATGCAAAAGCTTACCAAGGTCGTGTACCTCGAAGCATCGCCCGAGGAAGAAGAACCTTTTGATCGAGCGGTATTTGTCGAACCCCAAACCCGTACTGTGGGGAGATCAATTTGTACCGGGCTCTGGCGAGCCCATCCTGGATGCAATTGCACGCTGCTATCCGCAACTGATCGCTCACCGGAAAGAAATGTACAAGCGCTACGCGCACCGCATCGTTCCGATGGACCTCATGCGGGATCTCAATATCGACGCGCGCGGCTTTCTGGAATATCTCGAAGCGCAGGCCCGGCCCGCTCAATGAAATATAGAAGCACATCCCATCGCAGCCCTGAAGCATCACTGCGCGAAGCCGTCCTTTGCGGATCGGCACCCGACGGCGGACTTTACATGCCGGTCGAAATGCCGCACCTAGGAAAGGATTTTCTGGATAGACTGCCGTCGCTCGCGTGCCCGGAAATTGCTATGGAAGTGGGTTCGCTGTTCACGGGCGACGAAATTCCACATCCGGTTTTGCGGAAAATTGTAACGGAGGCATTTAATTTTCCCGTGCCGCTCGTCACGTTGAGCGAGCGCCTGCATATACTTGAACTGTTTCACGGGCCGACGCTCGCGTTCAAGGATTTTGGAGCGCGATTCATGGCCCGCCTGATGGGATATTTTGTCGAGGAATCGGGCAAGCAGCTCACAGTAATTGTGGCCACCTCCGGCGATACGGGCAGCGCGGTGGCGCACGCGTTTCTGGGCCTCGCCGGCATCCGCGTGATTATTCTCTACCCATCGGGGCGCGTGAGCGAAGCGCAGGAAAAACAGCTCACCACGCTGGGGCAGAATATTACGGCTCTGGAAGTCGCCGGCTCTTTTGACGATTGCCAGCGGCTCGCCAAGCAAGCGCTCGTCGATCCAGTGATCACCGAAAAGCTTACGATCACTTCGGCGAATTCCATCAACATTGCGCGTCTCATTCCGCAAAGTTTTTATTATTTTTCCGCCGTCGCGCAACTTAAAACTCCGGACGCGCTTCCCGTTTTTGCCGTTCCCAGCGGAAACTTTGGAAATTTGACGGGCGGGCTGCTGGCCAAGCGCACCGGCCTGCGCATCGCGCAATTTATCGCTTCGACCAATGCGAATGACGTGGTGCCTGAATTCCTGCGCAGCGGCAAGCTCATTCCGCGGGCTTCGCGCCACACAATTTCCAACGCGATGGACGTCGGAAATCCGAGCAATTTCGCGCGCATTGTCGATCTCTACGGCAATGATCTACAGGCCATTCGTCGGGACATCTGGGGGTGCAGCTTCAGCGATGAAGAAACTCTGCGCATGATGCATGATGTGAACGAGCGGTGTGGATATGTGCTCGACCCGCACACCGCCGTTGGCGTCCTGGGCTGGCAAAGTTTCGCAAAACAGAATCCCCCGACTACACAAGGAATCATTCTGGCCACGGCGCATCCGGCGAAATTTGACGAAACTGTGACCCGCGCCATCGGCGTGCGTCCGGAAATGCCCCAACAGCTGGCGGCCATTCTTGACCGGCAGAAAAAATCAATTCCCTTTCCCAATCGTTTTGCCGACCTGCAGGAATTTCTCCTCACCGCAAACTCCTGATATTGTGTTGATAGGTGCAGGAGCGTAAATGAAGATTTTGGCGGCCATTGGCGGCATCATTATTTTGCTGATTACACTTTGGGAAGCGTTTGAAACCATAATTCTGCCTCGCCGCGTCACGCGCCCTCTTCGCATCGTCCGCATTTTCTACCGGACCACGTGGGTATCCTGGTCCGCAATGAACCGGTTATTTCGCACAAAAAAAATGCGAGAAGCGCATTTGAGCTATTACGGCCCGCTTTCGCTGCTGGCTTTGTTCGCCGGCTGGGCGCTGCTGCTAATTACTGGATTTGCTTTGCTTCATTGGGCCGCAGGGTCCGCGATAAATACCGGTGGCGAAACGCCTACGTTCAGGACGGATTTTTATTTGAGCGGCACGACTTTATTCACTTTAGGATTGGGCGACGTGACGCCAAAATCGCCGATGGCCCGCGTGATTACCGTTTGCGAGGGCGGGATGGGTTTTGGATTTCTGGGATTGATGATTTCCTATCTTCCAACTTTATACGGCGCGTTTTCCCAGAGGGAGCTTAACATTTCCCTGCTGGATGCTCGCGCAGGATCGCCTCCCACGGCGGGCGAATTGTTACGCAGACATACACAATATGCGGACGACGAAATCCTGGCTCCCTACCTGCGCGATTGGGAAATGTGGGCCGCGCAACTGATGGAGAGCCACTTGTCGTACCCGGTGCTCTGCTATTTTCGTTCGCAGCATGACAACCAGTCCTGGCTGGCCGCATTTACCACGGTATTGGACGTGACCGCCCTTTTCATTGCATACGGGGAAGGCGCAGCCAAGTGGCAAGCGCAATTGACGTTCGCCATCGCGCGCCACGCCGTTGTGGATTTGGCGGAGGTCCTGCGAGTTCCCAGTTCCAAGCCCCCACAGGACCGCCTTCCCCCGCGTGACATTCCGCATGTCCGCGATTTGCTCGTCGAATGCCGCGCCTCAAGGAAATGTGGCGAAGAGGGAGACACGAAGCTCATTGAGTTGCGCGAAATGTACGAGCCGTATTTGCACGCATTATCCATCCGCCTGCTGATGCCACTTCCGTCCTGGGGCGTGGGCAGCAAATTCGTGGAAAACTGGAAGCGCACGGCGTGGGATAAAATTTCGGGGCCTGCGAGTTCTGGAAGCAAAACGACAGAATCCAGCCATTTCTGAGATAAGATTTGAGATTTCAGATTCCACACTTGAACGAACTTTTCAAAAATAATTTAATTTGCCGCAGTGGAATTGCGGATTTGTGGCGCCGGCGTCCCGCCGGCGGTTATTCGGTAGTCCCATAAAAAGAAAAACGCCGGCAAAATGCCGGCGCCACGAAAATTATCCCTGAAAAACTATTTTAAAACTAACTTTCGTCGTCTGTGTCCGGGAAGGAAATTTCCGGATCGATGATTGGAGCGGTGAGGGGTTCCATGGGAAAATCAACATCCTGAGGACCAAGCAGTTTCTTCTGCGCGCGACGTTCCGCTTTTGCGCGCTGTTTTTCCTGCCTTTTCATTTCTTTTTGGCGCTTCTGAAACGTGGATTTCGACGTAGCCATACTAATCTCCTTGTGTGGAAGCGCGTGCGGACAACCAGCAATTTGTCAGCAAATTACTTGCGCGAGAATTACCAGCGAGGTTCGCGCGGTTGCCGGGGACTATCTCGATAATCTTCAGTCGAGAACCGGCCACCCTTGCCGCCGCCTCGCCCGCCGCTGCCGCCACGGTTCCGATCGCGATCTCGATCCCCACCACGGTCGAAACCACCGCCGCCGCTGCCGCCACTTCCCCCGCGGGGTCCACCGCCGCCACCACCGCCTGCGGCTTTCGGCCGGGCCTCGTTCACCTTCAAAGCTCGTCCGCCCACTTCTTTTCCATCAAGGCCCGACATGGCCTTGGTTGCTTCGGCATCGTTGGGCATTTCAACGAATGCGAATCCACGTGCACGTCCCGTTTCGCGGTCCATGGCAATGTGAACTCGTGTCACCTGTCCGAACGGTTCGAAGAGCGCGCGCAGCTCCGATTCCGTCGTTTGGAAATTCATGTTCCCGACAAACACGTTCTTCATAATTTTCTCTCTTTCAAAGAGTGGGAATCTGCAGAGAGCGCGGCGTCAATGCCCGGATTCAGTACGCTTTGTGGCGATAGTGAGCACCGGATGAAGTCACGAGGGGTTAACATCAGCAACGTCCTGGTAGGTGAAGGGAACCCCTGACTCCCATATAAGACTCAACAACTATATCATAACTTAAAGATTAGAGGCATTGGCACTGAATTTTCGCGTTACGGGCATTGAGGAAAGAGCCCACATTTACTCAAAGTTTGCATTACCGATTTGGATTTTGACTTCGGGCTCACGTTTAGATGGCGTGCAATCCCCACTTGCTCCGAACCCGGTGGTAGTGGGAATTATGTGGCGCGGGCTTTAGCCTGCGGGGGTTAAGCCTGGCAAGTTCTAAAACCCGCAGGCTAAAGCCTACGCTACTCAAAACCTAGCGCAGTAAATCTTCCAGCTGAATTTTTGCGTCTGTCTTGGCGTCGCGATATTTCACGATCACGGGCGTATAGAGCGAAATTCCCCAATCTTTGCCAACCCCATTCGTAATGGCGCGCGAACCGGCAATCACCACAGCTTCCTCGGGAATAATTAAAGGGTTCAAGTCTGTTGCGGCGTAAACCTTGCCGCGTACGATATCGTACACAGGAGTCGAGCGATTAAGGATGGTTCCCGTGCCCAGTACCGCGCGGCTCTTTACGATCGTACCTTCGTAGACGCCGCAGTTCCCGCCCACCAGCACGTTGTCTTCGATGATCACCGGCATGGCTCCAACGGGCTCGAGCACGCCTCCGATTTGCGACGCAGCCGAGATGTGGCAATTTTTGCCGATTTGAGCGCAACTGCCCACGAGTGCGTGGGAGTCGATCATCGTGCCATCATCGACGTATGCGCCAGCATTGACAAACATGGGCGGCATGCACACAACGTCGCGGCCAATGTAGCAGCCATCGCGAATGCTCGATCCGCCAGGCACGATGCGCACGCCGTCGCCTTCGTCAAAATGTCGCACCGGGTAGGAATCTTTATCGAAGAATGGCTGCTTCGCGGAGTCGAGCGACATGTCTACGACCACGCCCATGCGGAACCCGACAAGAATTCCTTTTTTCACCCACTCGTTGGTTCGCCAACCCGTTACGCGCGAAGCGTCAGGCTCCGCGGAGCGGATGCGGCCCGCGTTTAATTCGGCTTTGAACGTGCGAAAAAACTGGTGATCGATTGCAGAGTATCGCGCAGGCTTCGTATCAAATAGTGTTTCGATATGTTTTTCGAGTTTCTCAGATGCGGTTGGCAACGTGAGCCCTTTCAAGGAGCGCGAGAGATTCGAGCACGGTTCGGATTTTCGCGGCGCTTTCCACGCGCGGCGGCACAAGGGGCAAACGGAACACGGGTTCGAGCAAGCCCATTTCAGCCATGGCAGCCTTTACAGGCGTCGGGTTCGTCTCGACAAAATTTACTTCCAAGAGTGGCATCCACTTGCGCAGCCAGGCGCGAGCATCCGCGAAATTTCCCGCGAGGCAAAGTTGCGCGAAGCTCGTCATTTCGCCGGGAATCACGTTGGACGCGACGGAGATGATTCCCTTTCCGCCCATCGCCACGAGCGGCAGCGTAATCGCGTCGTCGCCCGAAAACACCAGGAAATTTTCAGGGACTTGCTGAAACACCTGCGTGATTTGCGAAATGCTTCCCGAAGCTTCCTTCACGCCAATAATGTTTTCGATTTCAGAAAGCCGGAGCACGGTTGCGGGATCGATGTTCACATTTGTGCGCGGTGGCACGTTGTACAAAATAATGGGCAGCGAAGTCGCCGCTGCTATGGCCTTGAAATGATGATAGAGGCCTTCCTGCGTCGGCTTGTTGTAATAGGGCGTCACGGACAAAATTCCGTCGGCGCCCAGGCGCTCACACTCGCGCGCCATTTCAATCACGTGGCGCGTGTCGTACCCGCCGGCCCCTGCAAGGACCGGCACCTTGCCTTTAGACTCTTCGATCGTGATGGCCACGACGCGCAGGTGCTCTTCATGCGTCAGAGTGGGGCTTTCGCCCGTCGTGCCGCAAGGCACCAGAAAATTTATTCCCGCTTCAATTTGCCGGCGAACCAGTCGCTGCATTGCCTCTTCATCGAGAGACAAATCCTTCCGGAAAGGAGTAACCAACGCTGTGCCGCATCCACTGAATCCTCGAAACATGGTCCCACCTCTTGTTCTTATCGAAAATTATTGATTGACCGGGCGGCGCGCCGTCTTTGTGTCGC
The DNA here is from genome assembly GCA_963786215.1 of uncultured Acidobacteriota bacterium. Classification (GTDB taxonomy): domain Bacteria; phylum Acidobacteriota; class Terriglobia; order Acidiferrales; family UBA7541; genus Palsa-360. The sequence continues at coordinate 170,411 of CAWAYK010000012.1, read as the reverse complement.
CCGAAAAAATAACGTCTCCAAACTCATGCAGTCCACGCTTGCCGATCACCCACTGAGCCGCTTTCAACGCTCCACGCGCGAATCCCTCACGGCTGCGCGCCGTATGCCGCAAAGTGATGGTGTCGGCCTGCGAGTCAAAACCAATTTCGTGCGTCCCCGGATTCGCTCCCGCGCGGTTTGAGCTGGCGTCAATCCGCCTTGAAAATCCGGCGCGCTGCATTTCCTCAATCAACTGCAACAGGGTCCCCGAAGGTGCATCTTTCTTGGCAGTATGATGCACTTCCCAGGCCCAAGCGCCGTATTCCGGCTGGCTGGCCAGCAAGTGCGCGGCCTCAGCCACCACGCGGCGAAACACGTTTACCCCAATCGAATAATTGGGGCTGTAGACCACGCCTACTCCACAGCGGTCGACCATGGAACGCACGCGATCCATCTCGCCATACCAGCCAGTCGTCCCGACGATTGTCGGAACGCCTATCGCGCAGAGCGCCTCCACATTGGCAACCGCCGTGTGCGGCGTTGAAAATTCGATGGCCACGTCCACGCCGCGAAAATTTTCCGGCGTGATTCCCTGCTGATTCACATTGGTGTCGATGTCCAGCTTCAGACCAACGGAAAATCCCGCGTCCGGTGCAAGCAGTTCGATCAGCCTGCCCATTTTCCCGTATCCAACGATTGCCAAATTCCTAGGCATGGTGCGCCTCCGCTTTGCCGAGAAGCGTACGCGTCATTTGCGCGTACGTTTCGACTGCGGCAAGCAACTCTAGTTTTGATATTTTTTCTTGCGTTGTATGCGCAACATGAATGCTGCCTGGGCCGAAGAGAAACGGCTCACCCCACGATGGCACTAAAACCGGGATGTCCGTAGTGAACGCAACTACGTCTGTAGCAAAGCCATCCAGCGAAGCGAAATGCATGGCAGGAAGAGAAAGAATTTCCCTGAGTTCCGCCTTATTGCCAATGGCGTCGCGCAAGCATTGATCGACGATCCGTCCATCGCTGACCAGGCGAATGGCGAGCTCTGCCTTCGCGGCGTCAGGAATAATATTTGGCGCGCGGCCTCCGGAAATCGTTCCGATATTCAGCGTCGTTTTTCCCATGACCGGATCTTCCGGCAAACGTAAGCGCCGAATCGCTTCCAGCGCATCCAGAAGCTTTTCAATCGCGGACTCGCCGAGTTCAGGGTAGGCGGAATGAGCCATCTTTCCCTTGGCGATAATCTCGTACCGCAAGATCCCTTTCGATCCGAGCGCGACCTTGCTTTCCGTTGGCTCGCCATTGATCAGGTAACGCGAGCCGCGCGGCGAGCGTGAAGCGACTTCCGCACCGGCACTGTTGCGCTCTTCTCCCACCAAAAAGAGCAGGCCAAAATTTCGCGTGCCACTTTCAATCAGCTTTTCCGCCGCCGCAATCATCGCGGCGATGATTCCCTTTGCATCGCAGGCGCCGCGCCCGTAAATATTTTCTTCGTCTTCGCTCGAAGGGAAAAACGGCGGGACCGTATCCATGTGCGTCGAAAGCACGACTGTCGGAGTTCCCCACTCCGCATACACATTAAATCGCTCAGGCGTTACGACCATGGCCTCGGCCATGCCGCCCGTTCGTATCGCAAGCGCGGAGAGATAGCGCAGCAGGTATTCGCCAACGCCCTTCTCATTCTCCGTAATCGACTCAATGTCGACCAATGCGCGCGTCATTTCAAATGGATGCATGTTTGTGGTTCCAGAGGCGCGGGCTTCAGCCTGCGGGGGTTAGTCCTCGCAAAGACAAAATCCGCAGGCTGAAGCCCGCGCCACTAAAAACTCGTGCTCGATTCTAACTCTTTGGATGGAGTTGCGCGCAGGGAAAGAAGCAGGACGCAAGAAGGCACCGGGCGTCTCGCTCCTCATAGCGCTCCACCCGATTCCTCGGATGACAGTGAGCCGGCCTTAGCCAAGCCCCCCAGCCGCCTCGGCGGGACTGCCGCAGGCAACTTCGGCGGAAGATTCCACGACACCTTTCACACGGCCTCCGAAGCTCCTCGGAAAATCGGCCGAGCTACTCATTGCCTCCGCACCTCTATCAGGACCAAACCAAGATATCACCCCGTTGCAAGAGCGGTCAAACTAGGGCGATGAGGTGGAAGTAGCGTTGTCATTTCAAGCGCGCCATATCCCAGGCAGTTTTATAGAAGTGCTGCTTGAACTTGACTCGCTCGGAAGTGCTCACCATCGAAAGCAGCGAATAAATGGACCACTTACGAAAGATGCGTACGCGATCCGTGAATTGGACTGCCCTGGCGTGAAATGGCCCATAGAATTTTTTTAGATACTTGTACTTACTTTCATAGCGGAACGGAATTGAACTCGTCGATCTCGATTGGCCGCTTACATGAATAATGGTTGCGCTGGGAAGAACATAACAGGGTACGCCGCGATTCAATAGAGTGTGGGCAAGCGCGGAATCTTCGTAAAAAAAGAAAAAATCCTCGTCAAAGAGCGTCGGAGGCGGTATTGCCGATCGACGTATCAAGAAAAATGCGCCCAACACTCCATCGACTCTCAAAGGATCGGTGGCTTTAGCCAATCTAAGATTTGCATAACTCGCCTGTAGCTTGCCGAACCAGTTGGCATAGTGTGAGAAGAGAGATTTTGAGAACACCATTCCCTGGCTTCGTCCATCTTCATAAGTAAGGAGAGGGGCGCAGACTCCGGTATCGTTTCTTTCTTCCAGGAATTTCCAGAGCTCTATTAATGCGCTGCGGTTAAGGACAACGTCCGTGTTGGTCACGCACACGTATTTGCCGGACGTGGCTTCCACGCCGCGGTTGATGGCGCGCCCGTAACCGATATTTTCTCTCATTTGCAGATAATTAATTTCAGGGTGAGCTTGCAGAAATTCCCGCGAACCGTCCTCGGACCCGTTATCCACTACGGTGAAATTAAATGTGAATGGCGCTTCCAGGGTTTTGAAGAAGTCAGCCAGTCGGGTTATCCATTGCAGAGTATTGAAGTTGACCGTTATAAAGGCAATATCGACCGGCACTGCGGCACTCTCTCCCGTGATATCGGTTGACATGGCAAACACCCATTCAAGTTCGAGTATACCTCAATTGAAAAATTGTCTGAGATCAGAAACACAGCGGGAATCAGTGCTTGTTTGCAACGTGACGATGCCTGCTCAATGAATTTTATCGACCGCCGTCCGTGACGATTGCGCGAAGGGATTGAAGCTCCGAAACAATTTTGCGCAGGACGATCGGCTCATCTTCAGCCGATTGCAATGCGGGAAAATTGAAGAAGCGATTCGCGGCCAGAATACGTAATTTGGCCTTTGCTTCCGGAGAAAGAATGTCGCAGGAATAAATCACGACCAATCCTGCGGATTGGAAGGCGAAGTATTGACTCTCCAATTCAACAAATGAAAGAGTGTCTTCGCTAAGGAGCAACACTTCGAAGCGATCGTCAAAAAGGGCGCGTTCCAGCCGCATTGCCAGCGCGGCATTATTTTCAACAACCACTAAAGCAGGAAGATGACCATGGCGCTTGAAGCGCTCCGGGGCGGTCACAGGAACCAATTCACGAGTCGCCGGTTCACTACTCGCAGTTTGGTCTGCAAGATCGGCGCGAATCATTCCTGCGCCCAGCGTGGCATTGGAAATCGGATCGATCAAAATAAAACTGCCGGTGATGCGATTCTGCGTGTAGGGATCGAAGAATAGCGGGCTGACGGTTTCAAGTTCGACGTACGCGATGTCATTCATCTGCAGATTGCTCGCGGGCTCGTGCACGAGTGTGTTGACGTTCACGCGGTAGTGAATCTTCAGCACCTTTGCGCGAACCGTGCGCGAAGTATGCTTCAGCAAATAACTTTTCCCTGGCTCGGCTGCCTCCGCGTTAAACCACACCACCATCGCATCGAAATGACGCGATACGCGTGGCGGGTGCGCCGGTGAAACCAGCATGTCGCCACGACTCAAATCAATTTCGTCTTCCAGCGTCACGGTCACGGACATTGGTGGAAACGCTTCCGGCGCGTCGCCATCGAACGTGACAACGGCTTTCACGCGGCTCTTCTGTTCCGAAGGAAGCGAAACGACAGGATCGCCCGGCCGAATCACCCCGCTGGACACTTGTCCGGCAAAACCGCGAAAATTCTGGTCAGGACGTATGACATATTGGACAGGAAAGCGCACGGCATCCGACGGCGTCTCCATGCGTATGGGCACGGTTTCGAGATGCTCCAAAAATGTCGGCCCGTGATACCACGGTGTGTTCGCGCCTCGCTCCACCACGTTATCTCCAGCAAGCGCGCTGATCGGAATCGCCACGACGTGCGGCACCGCGAGTTGCTTCGCGAGCGCATCGAAATCGCTGCGCAGCTTCAAGAAAACTTCCTCGCTGTAATTCACGAGGTCCATTTTGTTGATGGCCACGAGGACATTTGGAATTCCAAGCAGCGATGCAATGTAGGTGTGCCTGCGAGTCTGCGCCAAAACGCCTTTTGTCGAGTCGATCAAAATAACCGCGAGATTGGCGGTTGAGGCGCCAGTGGCCATGTTGCGTGTGTACTGCTCGTGGCCCGGCGTATCGGCGATGATGAATTTGCGTAGAGGCGTTTCAAAATAGCGGTAGGCAACGTCAATCGTAATGCCCTGTTCGCGCTCGGCGCGCAATCCATCCGTGAGCAGCGAAAAATCGACGGCGCCCGTCGAGCGATTGATGCGGCTTTTCTTCACGGCCGCCATCTGATCTTCAAATACGGATTTCGAGTCGTGCAGCAGCCGCCCGATCAGAGTCGATTTGCCGTCATCCACGCTGCCCGCCGTGGTGAAACGCAGCAAATCTTTTTCAAGATTTTTCTGCATGAAGGACTCGAAGCCCCAGGCTTCCTGATTGGCAACCACGCTCATCAGAAGTAGCCCTCGCGCTTTTTAATTTCCATCGAGCCTTCCTCGTCATGATCGATCACGCGATTCTCGCGCTCCGACCGACGGAACGAAATCATTTCTTCAATAATTTTCGGCACTGTGTCAGCCGTGGAGACAATCGCGCCCGTGCACGGCACGCAACCGAGCGAGCGCATGCGCACCACCATGCGCTGCGTCTTCTCCCCCGGCAGCAAATCCCACTTGTCATAGGCCACTACAATCGACCCGCCACGGATCACGACATTGTGTTCCCTCGCGAAATACAGCGGCACAATGGGAATATTTTCGAGGTAGATGTAAAACCACACATCCGCTTCGGTCCAGTTGGAGAGCGGAAACACACGGATGCTTTCACCTTTATTAATGCGCGAATTGAAAATGTTCCACAATTCGGGTCGCTGATTTTTCGGATCCCATTGACCGAACGAATCGCGGAAGGAGTAAACGCGTTCCTTGGCGCGTGATTTTTCTTCGTCGCGCCGCGCGCCGCCAAACGCACACGTAAAATCGCCCTCGGCCAAAGCATCGAGCAGCGATTTCGTTTTCAGCAGGCCGCAGCACTTCTGCGTTCCCAGCACAAACGGGTTCGCGCCGGCGTCCAGCGCTTCCTGATTCTTGTGCACGATCAACTCCGCGCCAATCTCGCGCGTATAACGATCGCGAAACTCAACCATCTCCGGAAATTTATAGCTCGTGTCGACATGCAGTAGCGGAAACGGAATTTTCCCGGGGAAAAAAGCTTTCTGAGCGAGCCGCAACATCACCGAAGAATCTTTTCCGATTGAATAGAGCATCACCGGCCGCGCAAATTCCGCGACAGCCTCGCGCAGAATGTGAATGCTCTCCGCCTCGAGTGCGCGCAGGTAGTTAATCTTTTGCGGCGTAAGCAGCGCAGCCCGCTCGCTCGCGGCATTGGCGGTGATTGTGTTCATGCTTCCGTTGGATGTCTCAGCCATCGATATCGATTCTTACCTTAATAAATGCGATTAAGTTAGGACAGGCTTCAGCCGGTCTTCCTTTGATTCTTGCTGCATCTAAAACAATTCAAAAACAGACAGGCTGAAGCCTGTCCTACCAGTGTCCACTGAAACTTCCTAATTGGCCGCGCGCAGGCGCCAGATACAACAAAACCCACCGACCGTTTCCTCAGGTGGTGGGTACGCGTCGTTAACAGTCTGAGCCAGTCTGGCTAGTCTAGAAACTTTGCGCCGGCGTGACTACCCTTTCCACCCTGCTCCCAGGCAAGCGCGACAACCCAATGGGCCACAACAGTATGCGCAAGCCCCAGCGAGATGGATCCGTAGCTGCATGCTCACCAGATTACCGGAATGCCCAAGTCGTAGCAAGGCGAAACTCGGTGGACGAAGTGTGGTGTAGGCTTCAGCCTGTGGGGTTGGGTTTTGTAGCGCCGGCGTCCCACCGGCAGTTTTGCGCTGCATTGCGATAACTAAAACCAGCCGGCGAGACGCCGGCGCTACAAGACCCAACCTCTGCAGGTTGAACAGGCCGCGGAAAAGAATTTCATTCTGTCATTCCAAGCGGACCGAGGAATCTCTCTTCGATTTAACTATAAAGAAACTGAAAAAGAGAGATTCCTCGCTCCGTTCGGAATGACAGAAATGGTGGGTTTTTGTGCAGACTGTGAAACCCGCGCCACTAATGCCCAACGCAAATTTAGCGAAGCCGATCCGTGGTTGCTCCATTTGTTTCGCGGATAATTACCGAATCGGATCCAATTGACTGGCGAAATATCGTCAGCTGGCTTTTAGGGTCGAACTTGGTTAAATTGCAATCTTAACAAGGGTCTTGGTTCCAGATGGAAAGCTCTTGACACAGCATAGGCAACTCCCTATACTTTGGCCTGCTGGACACGTGGCGATTTAAGGCAACTTGCTCCACGTAAAAAACTGCTAAAGAGTCGGACGAGCACTCAGATAGAGTTTTTTGAGCCCTCCCCCTCTTTGGCGTGGAGGGTTTTTTGTCTTTAGGAAACCTCTCTCACGCCGCCCAACCTGCGGCAGTTTACCAGTCAAAATCTGGAATCGATTCTCCCGCTGCACCATCTGAATGTGTGCGGAGCGATCGCAGGAGGCCAAATGGCCGAGCATTATCAGCTAAAGTGCCGTGAATGTGGAAAGCTCTGGGGAAATCAGCCGCGTTCGTTTTGCGATGAATGCCTTTCGCCTCTCGAAGTGATTTACAATCTGGAAGCGATTCGCCCGCTATTTACACGCAAAAATATTGAAGCTGGACCCACGAATCTGTGGCGCTACAGCGCTTTGCTTCCTCTTCCAGAGGATTACCAAGGCACGATCCCAACGGGTTTCACTCCGCTCGTGCAGGCGCGCCGCCTCGGCAAGCAGCTCAACACCACGAACCTTTACCTGAAAAATGACGCGGTTTGCTTCCCCACTCTTTCCTTTAAGGATCGCGTGGTTGCCACCGCATTGGCCGCAGCAAGACGTTTTGGTTTTCAGGTTGTGAGCTGCTCTTCGACGGGAAATCTGGCGAACGCAGTGGCCGCGCAAGCCGCGCGCGAAGGTTTCGACGCATGGATTTTCATTCCCTCGGATCTCGAAGCCGCAAAGGTAACCGGCACACAAGTGTTTGGCGCAAAACTAGTGCGCATCGCAGGCAACTACGATCAAGTGAATCGCTTGTGCTCGCAGATCGCTGAAAAGTATCGGTGGGGCTTCGTGAACGTGAATCTGCGGCCCTACTACGCTGAGGGCTCGAAGACCGTGGGCTACGAAATCGCCGAGCAACTGGGCTGGCGCTTGCCTGACAACATTGTTTGCCCGATGGCTGGCGGCTCGCTGATCACCAAAATTCGCAAGTCATTTAATGAGCTGATCGCTTTGGGCCTCGTCGAGGAGAAGAAAGTGAAATTCTTTGGCGCGCAAGCCACGGGCTGCTCTCCGATTTCAGACGCGGTGAAACGCAAACTGGAACGGTTTGAACCGCAAAAGCCCGCGACGATTGCGCGTTCACTCGCCATCGGAAATCCGGCGGACGGTTTTTACGCGGCGCGCGCCATTCGCGAAAGCGGCGGCTGGGCGGAAGATGTTTCCGATCCGGAGATCGTCAAGGGCATTCAGCTGCTCGCCGAAACGGAAGGAATTTTCACCGAAACCGCGGGCGGTGTGACCACCGGCGTTACAAAGAAATTGCTCGAGCAGGGATATATCAATCCGAGCGAAACAACGGTCGCGTGCATCACGGGCAACGGCTTGAAGACGATTGACGCGATTCAGCAGGAATATACGCTCACTCCCGCGATCGAGCCGCGCCTGACTGTATTTGAAAATTTCATTAACGATCGCATGGTAGCCGTCGCAGGAAACTAGTTTTAGGAAATCAGCAGGGGGTCCTGGGAACGTCCGTCACCCGATTGGCATTCCCAGGTTTCACAAATTGCAGATCAGGAAAAATAATTGAGATGAAAATTACAGTCGAAATTCCCACGGCTCTGAGGCGATTTACGGACGGAGTTCAAATGCTGGAATGCAGTTCGGAGACGCTTCCGGATTTGCTGGGCGAAATTGAACAACGCTTCCCCGCCATCACCAAGCATCTCCGGGACGATTCTGGCGAGATCCGGCGGTTCATCAACATTTACGTCAACGAGGAAGATATTCGATTCCTCGGGGGCAATGGCTACAAGTTTCAAGAGGGAGACCGCGTTCTGGTGGTGCCATCGATCGCGGGCGGGGCGCCGGCAGATGCTTGCCGATGAAGCAGATGCGCTTTGCTGTACGTTGGATCGCAACGGCGGCGGGAACTTTGGCTTGACAATTTTGGCAGCTGATTTAAGCTGGAGTGGCAATGATGACCTCCATTCTCAAGGGAATTACGATTACCAAGCGCACGCCCATGTGTACCAGGGCGGCGCGGACCCCCTTGGGAGCCAAGGATTTGCAAGCGTAGCAAGACATCCTTTAAGCTCTTCGATGCGGCCCGCGAAGCCAAAAGCTCGCGGGCGTTTTTGTTTATGGGGCAAGTATTTAAGTAGGACAGGCTTCAGCCTGTCAGTTTTTGAATTTTTTTAGAGGCGGCAAAAGTCAAAAGAAGACAGGCTGAAGCCTGTCCTACTGTAACGAGGACACGATGAGTACAGCGGCGCAGGAAAAAATTGAAGCAGTGCAAGGCGGCGCGGAAGGCTGGAGCGCGGAGGAAGTTGTGCGCTGGGGTCTTGCGGAATTTCATCCGCATGCCGCAATCGCTTCCAGCTTTGGCGCGGAAGATGTAGTGCTCATCGATATCGCGGCGCGCGTCAGGCCAGACATTCGAGTTTTTACGCTGGATACGGATTTTCTGTTTGCCGAGACGTATGAGTTGATTGACAAGATTGAGAAAAAATACGGCATCCGGGTCGAACGTGTGAAATCCTTGTACACTCCGGAACAGCAGGCCGAAAAAGTTGCGCCAAAACTTTGGACCATTGATCCAAACCAGTGCTGCGCGCTGCGCAAAGTGGAACCGCTGAAGGCCAAGCTGGCTACGCTGACAGCGTGGGTCACGGGAATTCGCCGCGACCAGGCGGCCACGCGCGCGAATGCAAAAAAAATCGAGTGGGATAAATCGTTTGGCCTGGTGAAGTGCAATCCACTGGCGGATTGGACCTGGGATCGTGTCTGGGAATATGTGCGCGAGCACGATGTGCCTTACAACCCGCTGCACGAACAGAACTATCCGAGCATCGGCTGCGTGCAATGCACGCGGCAGGTGCAACCGGGAGAAGATCCGCGCGCGGGACGCTGGTCCGGCTTTGCGAAAAAAGAATGCGGGTTGCACGCGCCTGAGTAGCGCGGGCTTCAGCCTGCGGGGGTTGGGCCTTGCGAGGACAAAAATCCGCAGGCTGAAGCCCGCGCCACTGAAAAGCGATTTTTGATTGGGAATTGAAGCGGGAAAAGCGATGAGTTTATTTCCAATGTTCGTAAAGCTCGAAGGGCGCCTGATCCTGATGGTCGGCGCGGGGCCCGTGGGCGAAGGAAAGATTGAAAGCCTGCTGGCGTCAGGGGCAACCGTGCGCGTGATCGCGCCGCACGCCACGCCACGCGTGCGCGAATGGGCGCGCGAAGGACGCATTCAATGGGAATCGCGGGAATATAAGCCGTCTGATTTTGCGGGCGTGTTTATTGCGATTGCGGCAACGGGATCGCCCGCGCTGCACGATGAAATTTACGCGGAAGCCAAAAGCCGTGGCGTTCTCTTTAATGCGGTGGATGAGCCGGAGCGGTGCGATTTCTACTTCCCTGCCGTGGTGCGGCGCGGCGATTTGCAGATTGCAATTTCCACGGGTGGACTGAGCCCCGCGCTCGCGCAACGTTTGCGCAAGCAACTCGAAGAGCAATTTGGGCCAGAGTGGGAAGAGTGGATCGCGAAACTCGGACGCACGCGCGATGAATTGAAAAGTATTCCGATGCCGCCGGAACAGCGCAAGCGATTGCTGCATCAGTACGCGAGTCTGGATCCGAAGCCACATTAATGTGGCACAGGCTGAAGTCTATGCCACAAATTGGAGCATTTATCGCAATGGCAGGAAAAGTTTATCTCGTGGGCGCAGGACCGGGCGATCCGGAACTGCTGACGCGCAAAGCGTGGCGCGTTCTGCAGTTGGCGGACGTTGTGCTGCACGACGATCTCGTGCCACAGGAGCTTTTGCGTGTCCTTCCCGTGACCGCGCAAATTGTGAATGTAGGGAAACGTTGCGGCGCGAAAAGTATTTCGCAGGATGAAATCAATGCGCTGATGGTGCAGCAGGCGCGCGAAGGGAAAACAGTTGCGCGGCTGAAAAGTGGCGATCCGCTCTTGTTCGGGCGCGCTGGCGAAGAAATGGAGGCGCTGCGTGCCGCGGGCACGGACTTTGAAATTATCCCGGGAGTCACTTCTGCGCTGGGCGCTGCGGCGGCCGCGCAGATTTCTCTTACGGACCGGAGGCACGCGTCGCGCGTGGTGTTCGTCACCGCGCATCGCGAAGGCGGCACAGGACTTCGCAACGAGAGACATATTTCGGCGGACACGACGTACGTAATCTTCATGCCGGGCCATCGTTACGCGGAGCTATCCGCTGAATTGCAAGCTGCTGGCCTTGGACCGGAAATTCCGTGTGCAGTGATTTCGCGCGCGACAACCAGTGACGAAACGATTTTTCGTACGACGGTTGGAAAGTTGCAAGAATGCCCGGTAGCGGCGTCACCATCGCTGCTGGTGGTGGGACTCGTCGCAGGCATCGATGCGCATGAAGCGGCCGCGCACGACGTTACATTTTCAAGCAATACGAACGAAGAACTTTTGCAGTTGGCTCAACAGCATCCGTACCATGATCTCCACGGGAGGGGCAGTGTCGAATAAAAAAGTGCGGGTTGGAATCCTGGGCGCGACCGGAATGGTCGGCCAACGTTTCGTACAAATGCTGGAGCGCCATCCAAATTTTGAGATTACAGCGTTAGCCGCGTCGGACCGTTCGCAAGGAAAAACATACAGTGAGGCGTGTACTTGGCGGCTGGTGGGCGACATGCCGGCCTTCGCCAGATCGATGGTCGTGCAACCGCCGCAGCCGCCGCTCGATTGCGATGTGGTTGTTTCGAGCTTGCCATCGGACGTGGCGCGCTCATCGGAAGAAGCCTTTGCGCGCGCGGGATATCCCGTTATCAGCAACGCTTCCTCTTTCCGCATGGATGAAGACGTTCCCCTCCTGATTCCTGAAATTAATTCCGACCATTTGAAAGTCCTGGAGCGCCAGAAGCGCGAGCGAGGATTCTCGACCGGTTACATTGTCACGAATCCTAATTGCTCGACGATCATCATGGCGCTGGCACTTGCACCGCTGCACAACAAATTTGGAATTGAAGCTGTAATTGCCACGACGTTGCAAGCGATCTCCGGCGCGGGATATCCCGGCGTGCCGTCGCTCGACGTGGTGGACAACGTGCTTCCCTTCATCGACGGCGAAGAACCGAAGATGGAAAGCGAGACTCGCAAAATTCTCGGCGCACTCGGAAAAACTTCTAATTTTGAGAACGCGGCGTTCCCGGTGAGCGCGCAATGCCATCGTGTGAACGTGGCGGATGGTCACATGGTGGCCGTGCGCGTGAAGCTTACAAAGCGCGCGACCATCGAAGAAGTTCGCGATGCGCTTGCTTCTTACACATCGGTGCCGCAGGAATTGAAATTGCACACTGCGCCCAAGCACCCAGTATTGGTGCGCGGCGAAAAAGACAGGCCGCAACCTCGCATGGATCGCGATGCGGGCGGCGGCATGAGCGTCACAGTTGGGCGGCTCTTTCCGGACAGCGTGTTCGATTATCGCTTCGTTGTTCTTGGCCACAACACGGTTCGCGGCGCAGCGGGCGCGGCCATCTTGAATGCAGAATTGTTGTGCGCGCGCGGCTTGTTGCACGCCAAGTCGACCAACGAAAATGCCGCTCCCGCCGAAGCGAGGGTGCGATGAGCCGTCCGATCCAGGTAATGAAATTCGGCGGCACATCGGTCGGGAGCGCCGAACGCATTCGCAGCGCCGCGACCATTGCTGCGCAGGCCTCGAAAGAACGTGCTGTGGTCGTGGTGGTTTCCGCCATGTCCGGCGTAACCAACTTGCTGATCGCTGCAGCGGGAAAATCCGCCACCGGAGATGAAGCTGCGGCCGAAGCGCTCACCCGATCGTTGCACGAAAAACATCACGAAGCCATCGGCAAACTGATTTCCGATCCCGAAAACCGTCGGCAACTGCTTTCTGAAATCGACGCGTTGATTGAACGCGCCGCAAATTATTGCCGCGGCTGCGCGCTGCTCGGTGAACTTTCTCCTCGCGCGCTCGATGTGATTGCCGGAACCGGAGAACGCCTCAGCGCGCGAATGACCGCCGCAGCGCTGCGCGAAATGGGGATTCACGGCGTCGCGTATGATGCGACTGAATTCATTGTTACGGATGACGTTCACGGCGGGGCGCGTCCGCTGTCCGATCCCACGCGGACAAAAACTCAGGCAAAGCTGCTTCCCTTGCTCGAAGCGAACGGAATTCCCGTCGTGACCGGGTACATTGCGGCCACGGCAAAAGGCATTCCCACAACGCTCGGACGAGGCGGCTCCGATTATTCGGCGACGATTTTGGGCGCAGCGCTCGATGCCAGCGAAGTGATTATCTGGACGGACGTCAACGGCGTGCTGACCGCGGACCCGCGCATGGTTCCCAACGCTGCCACGCTGGACGAAGTTTCCTACACCGAAGCCGGCGAACTCGCTTTCTTCGGCGCAAAAGTCCTTCATCCAATGACGTTGCGTCCGGTGATCGAGAGCGCGATTCCTGTGTGGATTCGCGACAGCTTTCATCCTGACCTGGTGGGAACAAAAATCACGCAATCCGTAAAGCCGGCGCCGCAAGGAGTGAAGGCCGTTACCGCAACGCGCGATGTTGCCATGATCGCGATTGCGGGCCCCGGAATTATCGGCGTGCCGGACATCGCCGCGCGTATTTTTTCGGCCACGGCGTCGGTACACGCGAACATCGTGATGATTTCGCAGTCGTCTTCGCAGGACAGCATTTGCTTCGTGGTGCAGGCCCCCGACGCGACGCGCACGGAAGAAGCATTGCGCGCGGCCTTGTATGATGATGTTCACCAGCATGACCTCGATCACATCAAGGTGAACCGGAATGTCGCTATCGTCGCGGCCGTCGGCGAAAACATGGCCGGGACGCCGGGCATCGCGGGCCGCGTATTCAGCACACTCGGCAAGGAATCGATCAACATTATCGCCATCGCGCAAGGATCGTCCGAGTACAACATTTCGTTCCTCGTGGAATCGAGTGGAATGGAAAGAGCCGTGAAGGCCCTGCACCAGGCCTTCGGCCTCGGCAAGCAGGAAAAAAGTGACGATGCGCGCACCACAGTGCAGGTAACGTCGTAGGCAAAGTAATCGAAATCCCGGAGGGACGAATAACGTAGCCCACCGATTTAACGGTGGGTAAACTCGTGCGGAAAAATAAATCCCCGTAAGGGCGGTACACATGCCCGAATAAATGTGTCGCCCCTACGGGGATTTGCATTGGGACGTTTCCTCTCCCACCGTTAAAACGGTGGGCTACGGTGTGTCGTCCCTTCGGGACTTTCTTGCAATTCGATCAGGCGCGCGTAAACGCCATGTCGCCGGGATCGGCGGCGGGCACGACTTTTGCGCGGCCATTCGCTGACAAATGTTCGAGGATAAGATAGACGCTCTCAGCAGAATCTGCGGCGTCGATTGCGGCTGCAATTTGCGCGGCGGTTTGCGGCGTGCCGGAAAGAGCTCCGTGAGCTTTCGCCTGCAGGCTGAGCACGGCTGCCGCAGCTTTCTTCCCCGCTTCGACCCCCGGCTGGTGATACGCGTTAATACGAATCAGCGATGCATAGAGGCCTACGGCGCGTTCAAAAAGCGCGATCAGCGCGCCAATCGTGCGCGCTTCGACGCGGCGAACCGTGATCGTCATGGACTGGCGATCGTTTCCATACAACGCCTCGCGCGTGCCGATATAAAAACCGTCCAGGTAATCTCCAGTCGTAACGCCGGGTTCCACTTCGAGCGGAGAGCCTCCCGATTCGAGGACGCGCACAAACGTAACAAAAAAATTATTCACGCCGTCGCGCAATTGCTGCACGAACGCGTGCTGGTCCGTGGAGCCTTTATTTCCGTACACCGCGATGCCCTGCTCCACACGCTTGCCATCCAGATCAAGTTGTTTCCCAAGCGATTCCATCACCAGTTGCTGCAAATAGCGGCTGAAAAGAAGCAACCGGTCTTTATACGGGAGCACGACCATGTCCTTTTTGCCTTTTCCGTTTGTCGCCACGTACCACATCAATGCCATTAAGGCCGCCGGATTGCGCCGCGTATCGCGGATGCGTGTGGCCGCGTCGCAGGCCGCCGCGCCCGCGAGCATGCGCACTATGTCGATCCCCTGCAAAGCCGCGGGGAGCAGGCCCACGGCGGACAATTCGCTTGTGCGCCCGCCTACCCAATCGAACATCGGGAAGCGCGCGAGCCACCGTTGCGAGTCGGCGAGTTTGTCAAGGTGAGATCCGGGCATGGTGACGGCAACCGCATGCTCCTCAAATTTCAGGTGTGAGTCGCGATAGGCCTCGGCAACCACCAGCATGCCGTTACGCGTGTCGGGAGTTCCTCCGCTTTTGCTGGTTACGATGACAATCGTCTCGGGAAGGACGTCCTTCAAAATATCCACCATGCGCTGAATACCGTCCGGATCCGTGTTGTCGATGAAATGGATTGTCATGAGGTCCGATGCGGGACCTCCGAGCGCATCGCCAACAAACATCGGCCCCAGAGCCGAGCCGCCAATTCCAATGGCAAGCACCTGAGTAAACCGCTCCGCGTTTCGCGGCCTGATTTTTCCTGAGTGAACTTCAGCGGCGAATTTCTGGATGGACTCCACAGTTCCCGCGATTTCAAGGGCAATTTCTTTTGTGGGGGCCAGCTGCGGCGCGCGCAACCAGTAATGTCCAACCATGCGTTTTTCGTCCGGATTGGCAATCGCGCCGCTTTCGAGAGCGTCCATTTCCTGGAACGCTTTTTGCATCGCAGGTTCCATCGACTTGAGAAATGCGTCGTCGAAATGCATGCGGCTGATGTCGAGTGAGAGGTCTAGCGAATCCACCTGGCAATAATACTGGCGATAGCGTTTCCAGAGCTCGGACACGTCCATATGTTCTCCTGGCCTTAAGTAGCGCGGGCTTCAGCCTGCGGGCATTAGTCCTTGCAAAACTAAAAAACCACAGGCTGAAGCCTATGCCACAAAATTCTTATTTTTTAGATGATTGCACTTGTTCCTTCGCCGCGGCGACGACGTTTTCCACGGTGAAACCGAAATGTTTTTGCAGAGCCTTGATCGGCGCAGAAGCGCCGAAACTGTGCATGCCGATCTCGTGGCCTGACACGCCCACGTAACGATCCCAGCCAAACACCGTAGCCATTTCAACAGACACGCGAGCCTTGACGGCCGGCGGCAAAACGGAATCGCGATATGCCTGATCCTGCTTCTCGAACAAATCCCACGACGGCATGCTGACGACGCGCGCCTGAATGCCTTCTTTCCCAAGCTGCTCGTAGGCTTCGACGCATAGCGAAACTTCACTGCCGGTGGCCAGGAGAAGCACATCGGGATTTGCACCGGGCTTTTCCGCGAGCACGTAGGCGCCGCGCGCAAGGCCTGAAGCGGCAGCGTATTTCGTGCGATCGAGTGTGGGAAGCGCTTGCCGCGTCAGAACTAACAACGCAGGTTGGTGCTGCAACAGCATGACGACCTTCCACGCTTCAGCCACTTCATTCGCGTCCGCAGGACGCAAGGTAAGCATGCCGGGTGTGGCGCGCGCAATCGCCAGATGCTCAATCGGCTGATGCGTCGGCCCATCTTCACCGACTCCCAGCGAATCGTGCGTCAGAATGTAGATCACCGGCATTCCCATCAGCGCGCTGAGACGCATGGCGCCGCGCATGTAATCGGTGAACACAAAAAATGTGGCGCCAAAGGCTCGTACTTTGGTCTGCGCAATGCCATTGATCACCGCGCCCATGGCATGTTCGCGGATGCCGAAATGCAAATTGCGAAGTCCATAATTGCCGGCCTGGAATCCTTTGGCATCCTCAAACGAGAGCAAAGTCTTGGTCGATGGCGCCAGGTCCGCCGAACCGCCAATCAGCCACGGCACATTTTTGGCAATCGCGTTTTCAACTTTATTGGAAGAGTCCCGTGTGGCGAGTCCCTTCGCATCGGCGGGGAATGCAGGAATTTCTTTGTCCCAGCCGTTCGGAAGTTCGCGGTACTGCATTAACTTAATTTCGTTCGCCAAATCGGCATGGGCGGTGCGGTATTCAGTTTGAATTGACATCCATCGATCGCGATCCGCCTTGCCCCGCGCACCAATTCCCTTTTGAAAATGTTCATACACTCCATCCGGAATCAAAAACTTTGCATCTTCCGGCCAGCCGTAAAAACGCTTGGTTAGCTTAACTTCTTCTTCGCCGAGGGCCTCGCCGTGCGCTTCTTTGGTGTCTTGTCTGTGAGGCGACCCGTAACCAATATGACTGTTCACGATGATGATAGTAGGCCGATCTTTCGTGGAGAGAAACGTGCGAAGGCCGGCGCGAACCATATCCAAATCATTGGCATCCGTGACGCGCGTGACGTTCCAACCGTAGGCGGCAAATCGCGCGGCCACGTCTTCGTCGAATGCCAGAGGCGTGCCGCCTTCGATCGTGATGCGGTTGCTGTCGTAAATCCAGCACAGGTTGGAAAGTTTCAGGTGGCCGGCGAGCGATGCGGCCTCGCTTGAAACACCTTCCATCATGCAGCCATCGCCGCCCAGCGCGTAGACGTTGTAATTGTAGACTTCTTCAAATCCCGGCTGATTATATCGTGATGCGAGCCATTTTCCGGCAAGCGCCATCCCGACGCTGTTCGCGTAACCCTGGCCGAGCGGGCCGGTGGTGGTCTCAACACCCGTGGTCAGGTGCGATTCAGGATGGCCGGGGCAACGGCTGCCAAGTTGCCGAAAATTCTTGATGTCTTCAAGACGAATGGCGGGCCCGCTTAGAATTTCGAGATTAGTGCTGACCTCTTTTACGCCGGCCAGATGCAAAAGTGAATACAGCAGCATGGAAGCGTGGCCCGCGGAAAGAACGAACCTGTCGCGATTCGGCCATACTGGATCATTGGGATCGTAGCGCAAAAATTCCTGCCACAAACAGTACGCGACTGGCGCCATGCCCATCGGCGTTCCGGGATGCCCGGAATTCGCGGCCTGCACTGCATCCATGGAAAGAGTGCGAATCGTATTGATGCAGAGCATGTCCATTGGCGAGGTGGAGGTATTTTGCATGGAAGCGGTTTTGTCCGTTACGCTCATCCTTACTCCTTGGCAGAACCCGGAATGGATCTCCATTCCCTGGGCTTATTAGATTACTACTTTAGCCCAAAGCGGAACCCGCGCGAAATGCAGAATCGAATTTCGGAAAATTAAGGCTCAAATTTGCTCTGGTGACATCCTCGAACAGTTACCCGATCTCCTGTAGCTCGCCTCTCTTGTCCTGAGTGAAAACGAAGGATCCGAGGCGGGGGTTTAGATTCCCCGGCGGCAGTTTCGATGTGTGAACTTTAAACCCCCGCCTCTGAAGAGGCGGGCTACAGCAGATTGGCAGCGGAACCTGGGATGCCAACAGAGCCACTCAAAATCAATTCCCGAAAACATCTTGATGCCGGAATACCTTTCTTTCGCAAGCGTTCACAAACAGATTGCCAATCCAAGCCACCTCTTATAGGCTCCACCCAGCGCGCTAACCTGTATTTCTCATGGAATTATGAGTTTCCTGGGAAAGCCAATCTCCTGATTGGCGATCCCGGGTTTGACAAGCCGGTGTATTCGGCCTGGAAGTAGAATCACAATTTAGCAAGGGCTGAATTGGCGATCGTGTGTTGCGGCAGATTCAGCCTGCGTTTTTTTTTGGATTTATCTCGGACAGAATCCTGGAGTATGATGCGCGCCATACAGTCATATGCAAGCGTGGCGATACTTTCCGGCGCATGTTCTATGCCTTGATTTGGTTTACTGCAAAAATTCGCGAGTAAAGGAGCAACATGTCTAAAATTCGCAAGCCTTCTTTCACACCTAAAGAAAATGCAGAAGAACCGAATATAACGCGCAAAGCATTTAGCCGGCGTGCAATGCTCAAGAGCGCGGCGGGTGCAGTTGTTGGAGCGACCGCGGCAGGGCTGGCCGGAAAAATCGGCGCGGGCGCGCAGGTGCAAGGGCTATACACGACCAATACGACTCCCGAAATTCCACTTCCCCTGGGTTCGCTGACCTATATCGATAAAAAACAATATATCCACAACATGGAAATTATCTCGCATATATCCGGCGCATCCATCAGCGGTGGAGAGCCGCTGATGGTGATGTAGGCCAACGGCAAACAGCGACTGCTCCCGGCGGGTGGAGATTTTGTCGACATCAGCGAAGCCAAAAATCCCGTCATGTTGAATAAAAAGCGCGTGATTCAGGGCGGCGGCGCGGTGGTCTACAACACCAAGCTGAAAAAGTGGATCATGATGTGCACCGCCGCGCAGCCGCTGACGTGCGCGACGCCTCAATTTCCGCACGGCCAATATGACAAGGAATTGAGAGACAAAATTCTGGCCTATCAAAGGTCTGCGCGGCATCCGCAACTATGACATCACCGATCCCACCAAGCCGAATCTCTTGCAGGAATTCAACACCGGCGAAAAAGGCAACGGCACGCATCACAATTTTTATGACGGCGGCAAATATGCCTATCTCGATTGCGGATGGGACGAAACGCTGCGCCTGGAAAATCACCAGCGCCCCTACAGCAACGCGATCATGATCGTCGACATGTCCGACCCCGCCAACGTGCAGGAAGTCTCCCGCTGGTGGGTCCCCGGACAGAAACTAGGCGAGGAAGAACGAGTACAAAAAATACCGCTTCGCCGGAGACAAAACTTCCTGGACCGGCAATCACGGCGCCCTGACCGTTCCCAAGCGCGTGGAGGACGGCGGCACGATTGGGTATGGCGGCTTTGGAGCCTTCGGAATTTACGTCATGGATCTGTCAGACATCAAAAATCCCAAACCCTATGGCCACATGCAATATGAATTTGACACCTTTGGCACGATTCCGTTTCACACCTGCTATCCGGTGACTGCCGATGCGGCGCACCCGCGGCTAATGAACAAGGTCGTCGCCGTGCACGAAGCGCTGGAAGCCGATTGCCGCGAAAACTATCACACGCCCTACATCGTGGACGTAAAGGATCCCAAAAATCCGAAGATCATCGGATTCTTTCCGCGCCCCGCCGCGCCGCCCGATGCTCCGTACATCGGACTTCTGTTTCGCGCGCGGCCGCTTCGGTTCGCACAATACGCAATGCTGGCTCGCACCCGGCACGTCGAATCCCTCCATCATGGTCATCAGCCTGGTTCAACGCCGGCGTGCGCGTGTTTGATATCTCAAACCCGACGCAGCCTAAGGAAATTGCCTGGTTCGTCCCACCGCTGGAGGGCGAGATAAACGATTACGAATCCTGGTGGCGCGGCACAACAGAAAACGTTTTCGTCGAATTCGACCGCAACCTCATCTGGATCGGGACGCACGAAGGCAGCTATTGCCTGTCCTGCCCCGCGCTCGGCAAGGCGGTGACCGAGCCCACCAAGGTCGCAAAATGGTCCATCCCCCATTGCAATGTCGGATGGGACGATCAAACCGCGCGCAGTTTTTATTTTGGCCGATCCATAAGCCAGATGGGATAAATTGATCAGTCCGTGAAATAATAAGAACAGATTTTGTAGCGCCCGCCTTCAAGCGGGCATCTTCGGTTCGTTCAAGATGCCCGCCTGAAGGCGGGCGCTACACTTGATTCGCTAATTGTCCCAGGAGAAATTCGTGATTCACAATAAAATCTCTCGACGAAAATTTACGCACGGGCTGGCGGCTGCCAGTGGCGTACTGCTTACTGGCATTCGAGCCCGCGCCGCGGATTTTGAATTGCGCCAATTTCATAATCAGCCGGCCGATAGCCCGCTGGATCAATGGCTATCGAAAATGTGGGCCGCCGTAAAAGACGAAACCAAGGGGCGCGTGCAAGTCCAGGTTTTAGCGGACAACAATAAAATACCGGGTGGAGATCCCGCCGCGTTGAACATGCTGGTCAGCGGCGAAGTCGATTTCTTCACCTTGAATGGCGGCTCGATCGGAAATATTGTGCCCGCCTGCAACGTTCAGGGCTTGCTCTGCGCATTTCGTTCCACAGCGCAAATTTTCGAATCGCTGGATGGCGATCTGGGCGACTATCTGCGCCAGGAAATGAAGGCCAAAGGGATTTATAGCCTGCCCAAGGGATGCTTCGACAATGGAATGCACCAGATTACCTGCGCCACTCGTCCCATCCGCACGGTGGACGATTTACAAGGGCTGAAGATTCGCACTCCGGATGCGCCGATTTACACGGAAGCGTGGAAAGCGATGGGCGCTTCCCCCGTCGTAGCCAATTTCAATAAGCTGTACGAAACATTGAAAACAGGCGCGGCCGAAGCGCAGACGAATCCTCTGGCAGTCGCGGAATTCCTGAAACTTTACGAAGTACAAAAATATGTGAGCATGACGAACCACGGCTGGTCGGGATTTAACCTGATGGCGAATCTGAAACTCTGGGAGCGATTCCCCGCCGATGTGCAAACGATCATTGAGCGCAACGTCGTTAAATTCGTCCGCCAACAGCGCGAAGAATTGACCGCGCTCAACACGGAATTTCGCACCAAGCTGGCAACACAAGGCATGACGTTTAACGATGCGGACACTACGTCGTTCCGTCCGCGACTCTCAGCTTACTACGCGCATTGGAAAGACGTGGTGGGAGAGCGCGCCTGGACATTGCTCGAAGCTCGCACCGGCAAGCTGGCGTAATGGTTTGGCATTTCGTGGCATAGGCTTCAGACTGTGGAATTTCGACCTAGCAAGAACTAAATTCCACAGGCTGAAGCCTATGCCACATAAACCTGCACGTTGATTTTTTTGTGAACCCTGAAATTATCTTGACGCCGGAACCGCGGTAGGTTGCACTACATTTTGATCGCGGAAAGGCAGTTTAAGTTTCCGCGCAACTTCCGGCCAAAATTCCTTTAATTCATCGAATCCGATATCGAGCGCCACATCAACGCCAATATTTTGCGCGGCCGGCAGCACACCTCGTTCATTTCCCGGATGATACAGATTACTGATCGAGGCTCCGCTGACTTCTCCCAGCCATTCGGAAAAATTAAACATTGGCCGGCCTTTGTCGTTGTATGCCACCACAGCGTGCTCCACGGCATGCAGGAAACGCTTCTTCGGCGATCCCTGCCCCAGCCGGTAATAGCGCGGGTCCTCGGAGAAAATCGTGGGGTATGCGAACTCCTTAAAAAATCGCACCTGCACCTGATCCACGTAACTCACGCCTAGCCGCTTCGCATATCCTGCTCCTCCCTGGCCGAAGGATGGATCATCATTTTCCGCCTGCGAAATTCCCGCATTAAACCCCGCGTTGAAAATGGTTTCAGGATCGATTGTGTTGTGTAGGTACAGAAAGAGTTTATCTTTTACTTTGAGAGAGCAAAGCACGGTGCCCTGTTTGTAATGCGGGTCACGCACAGATTGGCGATCAAGCTTTTGAGTAAATGTGCCAATCACTTTGTGAAACGGCCCGTTGTAATCCTGCATTTGGACCATGGGAGGAGGTTGAACGCATTGGCCTGCAGGGTTCAACACGACTTGTCCGGGCAGGTCCGTAGGCGTACCCTCCGGCGGAGGATTTGAAGGCGTCTCCTGTCCACAAACTGTTTGGCAGGCCAACAGAATTGCAAAGAAAATAGACGCCGCGAATATCTGGCAAGAAAAAAGACGAGCACTTAGGCGTTCCGGGCCGGAACGCTTTCTCCTTCGAAATCTCACGCTCGAGCTACTGCGCCCAGGGCAGAACACGTCAGTATTATTACATAATTGTGAGTGTAATCTCCGTGTTGATCGTAGTGTTTTCCGAAGAAGCACCAACAATAATCATGTAGGTTCCGGCAGGCATTCCTGTATTGCTTTGAACTGGAGACGAAATAACCATGCTTCCGCACGCCGTGAGGCTCAGCAAAATGCCAAGCAGCAAGGCAACAAGAAACAGTGGAGTTGCGAAAGGAATTCCTCCCCGCTGCCTGGCAAACCAGATCCACATCGCGCTTAACGCGAATAAAATGCCCGGAAAGAACAGCCAGGTGGATCGCCCAGATCGATTGAATCGCGAATATGCGCTCGATGAGCGAGTTGCCGGCGTAACTGAAAAAGTTACATTCGTGCTGCCGCTCCCCGCAGGCACGCTTGAAGGGGAAAAGAAAGCACTCGCCCCGGGAGGAAGCCCGGAAGCTGTGAAGGCGATCGCATGGCTGAACGTGCCGTTCTCTGCCAACAGCATAAGTGTGAAGTTGGCTGCTGAATCTGCGGTTGAGGTCTGAGCCGGAGAAACGGCACTCACATTGTAGTCAGCCACGGTAAGGGCGAGGGCCGCGGTCGTCCCGCCACCTGGGGGCGGGTTTGAGACGGTGATATTCAGCATCGCGCTGTGTCTGAGGTCAGCGGGCAGAAGCGTTGCCAGCAGCAGCGAGGAGCTCATGTATGTGGTGGAACGCGCCGCGCCATTTACGAGAACA
Source organism: uncultured Acidobacteriota bacterium (assembly GCA_963786215.1). GTDB lineage: Bacteria > Acidobacteriota > Terriglobia > Acidiferrales > UBA7541 > Palsa-360. The sequence goes on along the minus strand of CAWAYK010000012.1, from coordinate 147,269 downwards.
ACGGAATTTGGAGTGAAGCTTGTGCCCGTAACATTCAGAGTGAGTGCATTGCTTCCGGCCGGCAGGCTCTGCGGGGTGATGGCTCCTGTTCCAGGAGGGGGATTATTCACCGTAAGGGTCAAAGGTGCGGAGGTTGCGCCTCCGGGGTTGGTAACGATTATGTATGGGTTTCCAGCAATTGCAATCGCGCTAGCCGGAATCGAAGCAAGCAGCTCAGTGGAACTGATTAATGTGGTGGGAACATTTAAAAGGTTAAGGGTCACTTGCGAACCTTGCATGAATCCGTTTCCGGTGACGGTAAGAATGAAGCCTGGACCATCCGCCATCGTGCTGGCGGGAGAAATACCTGACACAGAGAGTTGAATGAAAGGAGGGAGGATGGAGACAATCATGGGATTTGAAGTTCCCCCGCCGGGCACTCCGTTCGAAGGAGTAATAATCGAAATTGTGGCAATTCCCGGAGCGGACACATCGCCCATTGGAGCAATACCGAAAAGCAAGTTCGGCCCGAAGTACAGAGTAAATTGCGGCGTGCCATTAAAATAAATGACTGAACTGACCGTGTAATTTTTCCCTATGCAGTAGAAGTCAAACACGTTTGGGTTGGCAATCACGCTGGTTGGATTTGTAGTTGAAATAGTCGGAACCAGGGCGGACACCGGAAACTCAACAGACGTGGAAGCTCCGCCACCCGGCAGCGGATTAAATACGAAAACGATGATGTTGCCATTATTGTCGACATCGCTTGCAAGAATGCTTGCACTGAGCTGCGTAGAGCTAACAAACGTCGTGCTACGAAACTGCCCGCCAAAGTAGACAGCAGACCCTGGCACAAAATTCGCACCGTTCACTTGCAGAGTGAATGCCACGTCAGTGGCAATAGATGCGGGCGGGTTCAGCGACGAAATCATAGGAACAGGATTTGTGGGTAACAATCCATTGGAAATAACTAGTTGAGCGCCATTGCTGTTGATGGATCGGTAAATGCAGGCGAAGAGAACGGTGTGAGCGCGCCTGACAAAGCGTTGACGGAGAAGCCCATGATTTGCGCGAAGCTCGTAAATCCGCCCATGTACATCGAGGAGGCCGAATACGCAAAGCGGCCAGTGGGATCCAAAACGATCGAAACAGGGTTGATACCCGCCGCGAATGGGGAACCCGCTACTTGCGTAAGCGTTCCGTTCACGGAATTAATGGAAAAGGCGGAGATGCTCCCTGTGTATTGGCTGGGCTGTTCGGAGGTTTGATAAATTTGGTTTTCATTCGCGACGTAGAGAAAATTGCCTGACGGGTGGACGACCAGCGAAGAAGGACCGTTGGGCATCGTGTAGGGTGACCCTGAAATTTCTATTAGTTGGCCGCCGATCGCCCCACTCGAAAATGCGTTGATCACGTTTCCTGTCGAGTTGCTGGAAAATAAAAAAGGTCCCGCGGGTGAAACCGCAATCTGATTTACTTCGCCATTGTTGGCCGGCTGGATGGAACCTGCAACGGACAAATTTCCGCTTCCAAAATCTACCGCGCAAATTAAAGTGGGCGCTCCGAACATGCCGCTTTGTATTTGCCCGAGGTATGCATAATTTCCAGCCTCATCGAATGTAATAGCGGAAATTAAAGTCCCCTGCCCGAATTCCCAGGTGGTTGGTGAAGAACTTGTGAGGCTCAAAACGCCAGTGATGGCGTCAATCGTGTATTCGTAAAGCAGCTCCTGAGCCCCTCCCCTCACATTGCTGGTTGTGAAAACGTAAAGGAATCTTCCGGTCGGATCGACTGCGGCAGTAATTGGTTGCGCTCCGATGAAAAACGGGGAGCCCGGGAGTTGCGTCAAAGCGCCGGTCGCAGGATCGATTGCAAATGCGGTTATATCCGCCGACTCTTGATTGGTCACAAAAACGAATCTTCCGGTGGGATCCACAATCAATTGATTCGGTATCAGGCCCGCATTGAATGGAGAGCCTGGAACTTCCGCAACGCCACCGGTAGCGGAATTCATGCTGAACGCGTGCACAGTGCCGGTGGGAACTCCTTTTCCTTCCAACAGAAATAAGAATGGAGGCGGCGGAGACTGCGCCATCACGGGCGAACAAAACGCACCACAAATTAAAAGGTACACGAATACAGATAAGATCCTGCGCACGAAGTCCTCCCCCGATAGAGTCAGCCGGACTTAAATTTGTCCGTGATGAGTGCGGGTCAAATCCGAGAGGTCGGGGAGGACCGTTGACTTTACGCGTGATTCCGAATCGAGGATATCCAAGAACATCCATCGAAAGTTTTCAGCGTCGGATCCGTGGGGATAGATTTTCCCGCGTCATATGATCGTACTCCATGTGAGGATTCATTAACAATGTGTAAAAGTCACCAGATATGACATTTGTATTCAAAGGGTCATCCGGATAATTGCAAAACTCCCTCTGCCCGCATACATGCCGTAACCAGCACTAAAATACAGAAAGCCATCTCATAAATAATATTTGCGGGTCGCGGCTTTAGGCCTCGAACATTCTGCAAGTTGAAAAACAAAGGCTTTAGCCACTGAGGCCCGGCCGAGTTTGCCCTATCGCCCGTTTACGCGATGGCTTATAGCAAGCGCCGGGGCCAGCATTCAAATAACTGTAATTTTCGCCGATACAGAATGCGCTATCCCGCCGGAAGTTGCCGTCACCGTAACCGTATAACTCCCTGCCGGAGTTCCCGTTGCCGGGTTTGCTTGCTGCACAGATGCTCCGCCCACGCCCCCAGTCGAGCAGGCCATCATGCCCGCGGAGCAGATCAACAGAACCGCAACTGTCGATCGAGGTGCAAATCGCTTCCATCGCATCGCCGCGTCTCCCGATGCGGGCCAAATGAATCCAATTAGCAATATGGCGATCCCGGCAAGAATTACGAAGGTTACAAACTGCCCCCCAAATCCGGGGAACCTCAGGACAGAAGAAAAAGCATGAGCCGTGGTCGTAACCGAGAGAATGATATTTTGCGGAGTCGCTCCGGGTGTAACTGTTGCGGACGGTGAAAAAGAGGCAGCCGCCCCCGATGGCAAGCCTGTGACAGAAAACAACACCGGGTTTCCAAATGTTCCGTTCGAAGGCGCGACGGCCAGATTGTAAACAGCAGTTTGCCCCGCGCTCACCGTCACGGCCGAAACCGGTATGGCAACAGAATAATCCGATACGGTAAATGGCATCGTTGACGTTGTCCCGCCGCCCGGGGCCGGGTTGCTCACCGAAACGTTGAGTGTTGCCCCTTGCATCAGATCGCCTGCCGAAAGACCCACTTGAAGCAGCGTTGAGGTCACATAGGTGGTTGTGCGCGCGGCACCGCTAATCAGCACTTTCGATGACATATTGAAATTGAACCCGCTTACACCAAGCGTCAATCCAGCACTGCCTGCAGTGGCGCCTGAGGGCGAAAGAATATTTTCTTGGGGCACCGGATTATTCACTGTAAAGCTGACGACCGTAGTTGGATTCCCTCCCGGATTTGCCACCGCAACCAGGAAGCTGCCTGCTGTTGCGACCGCGCTAGCCGGAATGTTCGACTGCAACTGGGTAACGCTGAGGAAAGCGGAGGGCACGGGGTTCCCGTTAAATGTCACAGCCGAACTCTGAGTAAAACCGCTGCCCGACAATAAAAGTATGAATGCAGCACCGCCCGCGGTTGTGCTGGCCGGCGATAGAGTGCCAACGACCGGCTGAATGTTTGCCCCTAAAATTGTTAAAGTAAGAGGATTCGATGTAACTCCTCCTGCCGGTCCGCTCGCAGGATCGGTGACCGTGATGGTTGCAGACCCGGCGTTGGGAATATCGCTCGCTAAGACAGATATCGTGAGTTGCGTGCCGGAAAGAAAAGTTGTCTGCCGCGCGGCTCCGTTGAAATTCACAACGGAATTGCTCACAAGGTTTGAGCCGTCTACCTGCAATGTAAAACCTGCTCCACCGGCAACAACTGTGGATGGGACAATTGCAGAAAGAGTTGGAGCGGGATTAGAACTGGCCATGGCAGGCACATAGAATTCCACTTCTGCAATTCCTGCTCCCCCCGCGACCATGACTTCATGATTGGGAAGGGTGTACAAAGTGGGGCGGCTTCGGAAGTATTGCAAGGAATCGGACTGAGAAAATGTCTGCGAAGCGGGATCGAACACGTAAGTAGCATAGGAATTGCTGGTAGTAAGCACCTGGCCACCCGGAAGAATCGCAAATTCATAGTCCTGAAGAAGCGTCTGCAAATTAACCAACGAAGAAAGTATTGTCAGTGAATTTGACGCCGGACTAAAGATAGATTGATTGTCAGCAAGGGCCTCGCCGTTTTGCAAGAGGATCGAAGCGGCCGGCGATGCGAAATTATTTCTGATTACTTCCTTGGGTCCCGCTTGCGTGAATTGACCGCTATTCGGATCGTATAATTCGTCAAGCCCAATTCCGTTTCCGGGAGTTCCAGCATTCGTAAGCCCATCTGAAATCAGAACACGCCCATCATTCAGCAATGCCGCTGCGTGGTTGTATCTGACCGCGAACATGTTTCCTGCCTGAGTAAATGTTTGCGCCACAGGGTCATAAATCTCGACGCTCGAAGTGGGTGATTGCGATTGAGCAGCAGTCACACCGCCGGCAATCAATATTCTTCCATTCGGCAAAAGCGTTGCTGTGTGATAGGCACGCGCAATATTCGGACTCGAAGTCAGGCTAAACGTTCCAGACACAGGATTGTAAATTTCGGCGGCAGACACAAGATTGTTTCCGTTCTGTGGCCCAGCGTTGTCACTATAGCCGCCAACGATCAGCACGTTACCATTGCCAAGAAGAGTCGCCGTGTGCCCATGGCGCCCTTGCACCAGAGGGCTCGTAAAGGAAAATACTCCAGTCGCGGGATTATAAATTTCAGCGCTGGAGAGCACATTCAAAGATGCGTCTTCTCCACCCGTCAGCAAGAGCCTTCCGTCTGCCAACACCGCGGAAGCATGGTCAGCCCGTGCGGCCTTCAGGAATGCACTTTTGCTGCTAAAACTTTTCGCTGTTGGATCATAAACCTCAATGCTGCTTATCCCTTGAAAAGGGTCGTCACCTCCCGCGACCACTACAGTTCCGTCCGGAAGTAGAGTCGCGAGTTGACCAAAGCGCGGTTCTTGTAAGCTACCCGTTAATGTAAATGTTCCCGCAACCGGATCGAACAGTTCCGCTGGAGCCGTGGAAAGTCCGCCAACGATCAGAACATCTCCATTGTTCAACAACGTCGCAGTGTCAAATCCACGAGCGAGTTTAAGATTTCCAGTCGCCACGAATGTTCCTGTACCTGGATCGTAAATTTCAGCAGTTGACGCAGTCTCTCCGCTGATGCCGCCGGCTACGAATAGCACTTTTCCGCTCGGCAAAAGTGTCGCGGAAAAAGCGTCGTTTTGATTGACCAGTGTTCCCGTTTGCGTAAATTGACCGGTAGCGGGATCGTACAGCTCAGCAGCGCTGTTGATGCCGCCTCCAGCTATCAATACTTTCCCCGTGCTCAACAGAATTGACGCGGCGCTACCCGGAGGGTTTGGCAAGCTTCCTGCAGCCGGGCTGAAAGTCCCGGCAGAGGGATCGTAAATCTCAGCCGTGCTGTAAAAACAGGACGCGCTACAGTTCCCCACCACACCTCCCACGATCAGCACTTTTCCGTCCGGCAATAGTGCCGCCGTGTGCCCTTGCCGTGGAACCGTCATGCTTCCCGTAGCCGCAAACGTTCCGGCAACCGGGTCGTAGAGTTCAGCCGTGGCGGTTGTTCCACCCGAAGTTTTGCCACCGGCGAATAAAACCTTCCCGTTATTGAGCAGAGTAGCTGTCTCGAGCGCGCGAAGAATCGTCATGCTGCCCGTGGCCGTTGAAGTGGAACTGGCCGGATTGTAAATCTCAGCTGGGCTGGTCACATTCCCACCGGATCCCGAATCTGTGTAAAGCACCATCCCATTCGCAAGAAGAGTTGCGGTATTGGGCGCGAGATTCAGCAATCCCGAATGGATGAACCCGGCCACGGATACCGTTGCGCTGGCACTCTGCGTGTTATCCGCATTGCTCGTGGCGATTATGTTGTAAACACCCACTGTTCCGGGAGCCGTGTACAGTCCCGAGCCAAGAATTGTTCCGCCTACAGGGCTTTGTTGAATGCTCCAGGTAACGGTGGTATCGCTCGCGCCCGTTAACGTAGCCGTGAACTGCTGCGTACCATTCGGTGAAAGATTTACGGAGGCAGGCGAAACCGTGACTGACACCGCGGCATAAACCTGCGGCGACGCTGAAATGCAGATCACGGCCGCAAGCAGAGCCATGGCCAGCCTGGGTCGCGCAATCATGACCTTTGACGAATTCAACCGAAAGCAAGCGAATAAGGAATGTGTGGTCTGCACAAGCGCCTCCCGACGTTGAGTCCGGAAAGGCAAGAACGAGTACTCTCGCGGACACGGGAGAAGTCCGAGAAAAACAATCTAGCAAATCAAGGTGCAAGCCTGACCAGGGGTTAAGACTGCCAGGCATAAGTTCGCTTTCGTGCTAGTACGACAAGAGAAGGCTTCCCACGCGCGGACACTATAGCGCCATGTCACTAATAATGACAGTTTTTACTTTTCGACAATCCCGAATGAAAAAGTGGCGCCGAAGCAAGGGCCATTCAATGCGAATTCAGTTCGCGCTCTGGGAAGCGGGATGGAACACGCGCCAGTGAAATTCAAAAGAAGCGCTTCGATGCGCCACCAAATAAGATGTGCCGTGCCCTCCCGGATACAGGTGGAATTCATGAGGAATTTTTAGAGCGTCGAGAGTTTCGTGCAGTTCGGTGGCGCCAACATTCAGACCATAACTATCTTCCGTGCCGCAATCAAAATAAATTTTCGTTCTTTTCAGCTCGTCCGCTTTTTCCCTGGCCAACACGTAGGGGCTGTTTTGAAACCAAAATTGCCGGTTAATCGGATCGCCAAATGTTTTCCCCAGAACTTCGGAAACAAAATTCCCGGCAGACTGCATTCCTTTTACTGAATTGGGCGGATCTCGAACGATTGCGGCGCTATGCGCGCTGACAGAACCAAAAAGCTCCGGGTGCAAAAATGCGAACCTTAAGGCGCCGTAACCTCCCATGGAAAATCCGGTAATTCCTCGAGTAACCCGGGTGCCTTGAATCCTGTAGGTGCGCTCCACGTAGGGCATGAATTCACGGAGAAAAAAATCGCTGTAAGGAGTTTGCCCGTCACGCGAATTAATATAAAAAGTATCCCAGGCCTCCGGCGAGACAACGATAAAATCCCCCACTTTATTTTCACGGCGCAAATCCCGCAGTTCGGTCCACTCCCCGTCCACGGCCATCGATTGATGTGTGGCACCAAGGGCATGAAGGAGATATAGCACCGGATATTTCCGCGTCTTCGCGCCCGGGTCTGAATAGCTGGCGGGCAAAAACACGCAGAATCGCACGGCAGAATGAAGGACAATGCTGTGAATCGCGCGGCAATCCGCGCGCTCATCCGCGCGCGCTTCGCTCGCAAAAAGCAGCGCGAGAGCCAGCAAAAACACAAATATCAGTGGTTGTAGCTTTTTGGGCAGGCAGATCATAAGGAAATCAGTAGGTATTCTAGGGGCGTTCCCTCGCCTTAACAAGCGCGGTAAATCCCCGGTTTCCGTCTTACAAAATCCTTACGACATGCGCACGACTTCCTAACTACGGAAATCGCATGATTCATGTGTAACACGGCCACAGATGGCAGGTTAGAAGCTAGGGAAACGTGATGGTGCACACAGATAAGATTCGCGGCAATCGGTTACAAATGGCAACGGGATGCCTCCTCGTGAACAGGGGAATTGATGATGTCCCCGAGCCGCGACGGCCCAAAACACCATGCCCCAATCACGCAATTCCCAACTGCCAAAGGGAGAACATCCAATGGCCATAAACGTTTTTCTTTTGCTGGATTGCCTTGGCCTGATTTTCCTGATCTACGCGCTGGTAAATTTCTGGAAGGAGTGGCGTCGGCAAGAAAACGGCCGCCATTCACGAATCCAGTGCGATAAAAACAATTTCGGCGTTAGGATTGCCACAATCCCTGTTGTTTATACATCAAATGCACAGAACTCGGTTATCCCATTTCCGGCGCGTTATTGGCAAGCCGATCCTTCTCCTGAGCACCAAAGAGGTTTTGCCAAGCCAATTGAAATGCAAAGACGCGTGATATCTGAATCAAGTGCGAGCCATGGCGGCAATTAACGTATTACCGGTCCGCTGAAGCCAGGAAAGGAAGTCCGCAATGCTGGATACAATTTTTACGATTTCCACCTTTGTATTTTTCGGTTTGTCCGTGATGTATGTGAAATTTTGCAACGGGATGAGGTAACTAAATGCTTGATACGATTCTATCTCTCGCAGTGTGCGCTGCATTGCTCGTTTATTTGGTGTACGCAATGTTGCGCCCGGAAAAGTTCTGACCATGACAAACAACGGCTGGTTCCAAATTATATTTTTCCTGCTCGTCGTACTCGCGCTCACGAAGCCCCTCGGCATGTTCATGACGCGTGTTTTCAACCGCGAGAAAACATTTCTCGACCCGCTCCTGCGCCCAATTGAAAAGCTGGTGTACCGCCTGACAGGCGTCGATGAAACCAAAGAGATGCGCTGGACCGAATACGCCGGCGCGATGCTCACGTTCAGCGGCGTCACGATGGTGGTGCTGTATTTACTCCAGCGGCTGCAAAACCATCTGCCTCTGAACCCGCAGAAACTCCCTGCCGTGGCGCCGGACCTGGCGTTCAACACCGCCGCATCCTTTACCACGAACACAAACTGGCAGGCCTACGTCCCGGAAACGACCATGTCTTACCTGACGCAAATGGCTGGCCTCGCCTATCACAACTTTATTTCCGCAGCGGTGGGAATTGCCCTGGCCATCGCTATTGTTCGCGGCATTGCCCGCCGCGAACAGAATACGCTCGGCAATTTCTGGGTGGACATGACGCGCGCGACCTTCTGGGTCCTGCTCCCCGGCTGCGTGCTTGGCGCGATTCTGCTCGTCTGGCAGGGCGTGCCGCAAAACATGAAGCCCTATGCCACCGCACAACTCGTCGATCCGCAAACTGTGCAGACCACCGATGCGAACGGAAAAACGACCACGCAGATTGTTAAAGAGCAGACCATCGCTCAAGGTCCCGTCGCGTCCCAGGAAATGATCAAAGAACTCGGAACGAACGGTGGCGGCTTTTTCAACACCAATAGCGCCCATCCCTACGAAAATCCAACGCCACTCACAAATCTCTTCGAAATGGTTTTGATTTTCGCCATCGGCTCCGCGCTTACCTACACGCTCGGACAGATGACGGGATCGCCGCGCCACGGTTGGGCGGTATGGTGCGCGATGGCCATCCTGTTTCTCGTGGGAATCACTGCGGCTTATTCGGCGGAGGCCCGAGGAAATCCACTTTTGCAAAGCGCGGCTCCCCACAGTGAATCGACCGGCAATATGGAAGGCAAAGAGGTTCGCTTCGGAATAGCGAACTCCGCGCTTTGGGCTGTGGTCACCACGGATACGAGCTGTGGCGCCGTGAATTCGATGCATGACTCCTTCACGCCGCTCGGCGGAATGATTCCGCTCATCAATATGCTTCTGGGCGAAGTCGTCTTCGGAGGCGTCGGCTCCGGCCTCTACGGAACCGTCGTCTTCATTATCCTTTCCGTATTTATAGCCGGGCTCATGGTGGGACGAACGCCGGAATATTTGGGCAAAAAAATCGAAGCCTTCGATGTGAAGATGGCCATGCTCACGATTCTCATTTATCCGCTGATGGTCCTTACCTTCACTGCCATTTCTCTTGTGGCGCCCAAATTTGGTCTGAGCAGTCTCGCAAATGCCGGACCTCATGGGCTCTCGGAAATCTTTTATGCGTATGCCGAAGCAGGCGCAAATAACGGGTCTGCCTTCGCGGGTCTCAACGCCAATACGCTTTGGTACAACACAACAATCGCCGCGACCATGCTGTTCGGCCGCTTTTTCATGGTGATTCCGGTCCTCGCGATTGCCGGAAGCCTGGTGCAAAAGAAACACGTTCCGGAAACTTCCGGCACATTCCCGGTTACCACTCCACTTTTCACTGGCTTGTTGATTTCAGTCATCGTGATTGTTGGCGCACTTACGTTTTTCCCGGCCCTTAGCCTTGGCCCGATTCTTGAACATTTGCTGATGCACGCCGGAAAGACTTTCTAAGGAAAAAACAAATGACAGCCCAAGCAAGAAAGAACAAATCGATCTGGGATGGCCCCATCGCTCGGCGAGCCATCGGCGATTCTTTTGTGAAACTGAATCCCATAACGCTCATGAAGAATCCGGTCATGTTCGTGGTGGAAGTCGGCTCGGTATTGTTGACCGTTGAACTCATCAGCCACCTGATTCGCCACAGTCAGGGTTTTGGATTTGAATTCCAAATCACGATTTGGCTTTGGTTTACCGTGCTATTCGCGAACTTTGCCGAAGCCATGGCCGAAGGCCGCGGCAAAGCACAAGCGGACACGTTGCGCAAATCACGCACGGAAACCGTTGCCTACAAGCTGAAGGACGACGGCAGCAAAGAGGAAATCAGCGGCTCAAAACTGCGCTCCGGTGACGTGGTGGTTGTCAGCGCCGGAGAATTTATTCCCGGAGACGGCGAAGTCATCCACGGAGTAGCTTCCGTCGATGAATCCGCCATCACGGGAGAATCCGCGCCGGTTATTCGAGAATCCGGCGGCGATCGCTCGGCGGTTACGGGAGGCACGCGCGTGCTTTCCGACGAAATCAAAATTCGCATCACCTCCAATCCGGGAGAAACTTTTCTCGATCGCATGATCAAAATGGTGGAAGGCGCATCGCGGCAAAAAACTCCGAACGAAATCGCGCTGAATATTCTGTTGTCGGGCTTGACCATTATTTTCCTGCTGGCCGTTGCAGCCCTGCAACCGATGGCCATTTACTCAGGCGCGCCGCAAAGCGCGTTTGTTTTGTGGTCCCTGCTCGTGTGCCTGATTCCCACGACGATTGGCGGTTTGCTCTCGGCCATTGGCATCGCCGGGATTGACCGCGTGATTCAACGCAACGTCATGGCCATGTCTGGCCGCGCCGTCGAGGCCGCTGGTGACGTCGATACCCTGCTGCTCGACAAAACCGGAACCATCACGCTGGGCAATCGGCAGGCCACGGAATTCATCGCCGCCCCTGGCGTGACGGACGCGGAACTGGCCGACGCCGCGCAACTCGCTTCCCTGGCAGATGAAACTCCCGAGGGTCGCTCCATCGTGGTCCTCGCAAAAGAAAAATATGGCTTGCGCGGGCGCCCTATTTCCCATGAAACGACGTTCGTTCCCTTCACTGCGCAAACTCGCATGTCCGGAGTCGATTTTAATGGCACGCAAATTCGCAAAGGCGCTGCCGACTCGATCAAGAAATATGTGCTCGACCATGGCGGCTTCGTTCCCGTCAAGGTTGAAGAAGACGTTCAAATGATCGCCACTTCCGGGGCCACCCCGCTGCTGGTTGCCACCGCGGATCGAATCCTTGGCACTGTCCGCCTGAAAGACATCGTCAAAGGCGGCATGCGCGAGCGATTCGATCACTTGCGCGCCATGGGCATCCGCACGGTGATGATCACGGGAGACAATCGCCTCACCGCCGCAGCCATCGCTCAAGAAGCTGGCGTCGACGATTTTCTCGCCGAAGCCAAGCCCGAAGACAAACTCGCGCTGATCCGCAAGGAGCAAGCAAAAGGCAAACTGGTAGCGATGACAGGAGACGGCACGAACGATGCACCTGCACTCGCGCAGGCCGACGTCGGCCTCGCGATGAACGCTGGAACGCAGGCCGCCAAAGAAGCGGGCAACATGGTTGACCTCGATTCCAATCCGACAAAACTCATCGAAGTCGTGGAAATCGGCAAGCAGATGCTGATCACCCGCGGCGCACTCACCACATTTTCCGTGGCCAATGATGTGGCGAAATATTTCGCCATTATTCCGGCCATGTTCGCTGGCGCGTTTCCGGTCCTTCAGGCGCTCAACATCATGCACCTGAAAACACCGCAATCCGCCATTCTCTCAGCCGTCATCTTCAACGCGCTGATCATCGTCGCACTCGTGCCGCTGGCGTTGCGTGGTGTGCAGTATCGGCCCATGGGCGCGTCGGCGCTGCTGCGCTGGAACCTGCTCGTATACGGACTGGGCGGAATTATTGCCCCGTTCATCGGCATCAAGCTGATCGATGTGTTGATTACCGGTCTGCGCTGGGCCTAAGGAAAAGAATTCGTCTAGAGGACACTACAATGAAAAAGAATTTAATGATTTCGATCTGGATGACCGTCGTAACCACTGTTCTGCTCGGCATCGTTTACCCATTTGTGGTTACGGGAATCGCGCAAGTGCTTTTCCCACGCCAGGCAAACGGCGATCTCATTACGGCGAATGGAAAAATTGTCGGTTCAAGCCTGATCGGCCAGCCATTTTCCTCGCCCGGATATTTTCGCTCGCGTCCCTCGGCGGCGGGCACGGGTTACGACGCAGGAAGTTCCAGCGGCTCTAATCTTGGGCCAACCAATAAAATGCTGGTAGATCGCGTGACCGGCGATGTCCAAAAAGCGCAGGCCGAAAACACGAACATGTCGGTTCCCATGGACCTGGTCACCACGTCCGGCTCAGGCCTTGACCCGCACATTTCACCCGAGGCAGCTGAATTTCAAGTTCCGCGAATCGCCAAGGAACGAAAAATCAGCGAGGATGAAGTGCGCTCTTTGATCAACAAGCATTTGGAAGGGCGACAGCTCGGTTTTCTAGGGGAACCACGCGTTAACGTCCTGGAACTGAATCTCGACCTAGATACAACGCACCCAATGCACTAGGTTGCTTCGCTTTAAGTGGCGCGGGCTTCAGCCTGCGGGGTTTAGGCCTTGCATCGTCAAACCCCGCAGGCTGAAGCCCGCGCCACACAAAAGCCACAATCCCCTACTTCTTCTTAGGCTTCCCCGACGCAGGCGCATCCGGCTCAAATCTGTAACCTACCCACGGATCAGTGTGTATATACTTCGGATGCGCAGGATCCGGCTCAATCTTCTTGCGCAGTTGATTTATAAACACTCGCAAATATTCCGTTTCGTCGCCGTAATCCGGCCCCCAAACGGCTTGCAACAGGCGCCTATGCTCCAGCGGCTTGCCCTGGCTTGCCACTAGGTGGCGAAGTAGATCGAATTCCTTGGGCGTCAATCGCACGGATCTTCCCTGCACCAATAATTTTCTTCGCTCGAAATCAATTTCCAGATCATCGGAAATATAGGGAGCCAGTGGCTCGGCGGATGATGTCCTGCGCAAAGCCGCACGAATGCGCGCGAGGAGCTCCTCCATCCCGAATGGCTTCACCACATAGTCATCTGCCCCAGCGTCGAGCGCGAGCACCTTATCGTGCTCTGTATTTCTTACGGTCAGCATGATGATGGCGACATCGGACTGATCGCGAATTTCGCGACAGGTTTCGAGCCCGCTCATGCCGGGCATATTTACGTCCAGCAATACGAGCTCGGGGCGCTCGTTGCGTAGAGTCTCCAGCGCTTCTTCTCCGCTGCGAGCTTCGATCACCGTGTAGCCATTGCTCGATAGTGTCGTTCGCATCACGCGGCGAATTTGCGGCTCGTCATCCACGACCAGTACGGTAGGTGTGCTCATTTATGTTCTGCAGTTCCTCTCAGAATTGGTAAGCCAAAGGTGAACACGGAACCGTGCCCCAATTGGCTGACGACTGCGATCGTCCCTCCGTGCGCTTCCACAATTGCCTTCGCAATGGGCAAGCCCATCCCTGTGCCCTGCACACGATAGCGTTGATCCGCGCCGCGATAAAATTTGTCGAAAATCAGTCCCAGCTCCGCATCGCTGATCCCCGGCCCTTGATCGGCTACGCTGAACTGAACGAAGTCATCTTTCTCTTCCGCGCTAATAGTAATGGGATGGTCCGGAAGAGAATACAAATGCGCATTTTGAATTAAATGAACCAGCACTTCCTGGGCGCGGGCAAAGTCAGCACGCACGCACAGCGCCGGATTTGGCAATTCCACTCGGATAGGACGCGCGCCTAGAACCCCTTTGCAGACATCGAGCGCGCTTGCAATTAAATCATCCACGCGAACAGGTTCGAGTTGAAGCTTGACCTCGCCGGCCTCAAGGCGCGCCATCTCCGCAGCTTCGCCCACCAGGCGGTTCAGCCGGTCGCATTCCTCGTCGATGATGTGGAGCAGTTCATTTCGCTGCCCGTCATCGAGCTTGGCAGGAGAAAGAAGAGTTGATACGGAAGCCTTCATGGATGTGAGCGGCGTGCGGAAGTCGTGTGTGATCGCGTCCAGCAGCGCCGATTTAAGGCGTTCGCCTTCGCGCGCAGCCTCTGTCTTCCCCACCATCTCCGTGGCATAGGCCCGCTCTATGGCGACAGCGATCAGCGTGCCCATGGCCTCCAGAGACTCCCGTGAAAGGACCGGACCCGAAATTCCCAGACTGCCGAGAATCTTGGAACCAAGCCGCAAAGGGGCAAAGCACAAACTATGCTCATGATCGATCTGCAATTCTTCGCGCGCAACCACAGCCCTCAAAACATCCGCATCGAGTTGCGGCAGATTCATTCCCGAGCGATAAATTTTTTGCTTTTCTGACAGCAAAATCGCCGCGGCCCCCACCTCGAACGTTTCCACAATCTGGCGCGGAATGGCATTCAACAATTCAATAGGATTTCCGGCGCTTAGCAGTCGTTGGCTGAATTTGTAAAGCCGTTCCACTTCGCGGCGGCGCCGGTTGGCTTCCGCGGCCTGGTTTCGTGCGCGCGTGGAAAGATCGCTCGCCAGGATGGAAGTAGCCAGAAAAGTAAAAAGCGCCACCCAGTTTTGCGGATCCGCGATCGTAAGCGTGCCCACCGGCGGCAGGAAAAAATAATTATAGGCAAATGTCGCAGCCAGCGACATGAATACGGAAACCGAAAGTCCCCAGAGCGTGGAAACTCCCAGAATTGCGAGGAGATAGGTAAACGCAATCGTCGTCGCATTGAACCGGTGCGTATGTTCATAAAAATAAGTAATGACGAGTACAGCTGCCAGGGCAGCAGCGTATCGGGCAAGCAGGATGGGCAGTTTCTTGCTCACAGGGCAATTCAAGACTAGCATTTTTATAGCGGAATGCATGAGAATATCTGCGTGCCAAAAACCCCAGACCAGTGGCTTGAGGAAGTATCCCCCAAGGAACGAACCGAGGGCGTTCTAAAGCTGTTTTTGGGCTACGCCCCAGGCGTGGGCAAAACGTACAGCATGCTCAGCGAAGCCATCCGGCGGCGAAGTCGCGGAGAAGACGTGGTCGTCGGCATCGTTGAGACGCACGGAAGGAAAGGGATTTGCGAGCTTTGCCCGCAGCTTGAGCAAGTGCCCATGCGCAAAATTGAATACAAGGGCACAGTTTTTGAAGAGATGGATCTGGAAGCGGTCAAGGCCAGAAATCCTCACGTCATACTCGTCGATGAACTGGCTCACACAAATATTCCCGGAAGCAAACACCGCAAACGATACGAAGACGTCCTCGAACTTGTCGATTGCAAAATGGAAGTGCTCTCCACGGTCAACGTGCAGCACCTCGAAAGCATCGCTCCCACCGTTGCAGCCATCACCGGAATCAAAATTCGCGAAACGGTGCCCGATTGGGTGTTGCAGCACGCCAATGAAATCGTCATGGTTGACCTGACGCCGGAAGCCTTGCAGAACCGCATGAGACGCGGCGAGGTCTATCACACCGGAAAAGTGGATCAGGCGTTAAAGAATTTTTTCCGGCGCGGAAATCTGATCGCGCTGCGCGAGCTTGCCCTGCGCCAGGTCGCGGAACAGGTGGACCGCAGCCTGGAAACTTACATGGATCAGAAAGAGATTCAGGATCCATGGCCGGTGCGAGAACGCATCGCGGTCTGCTTCAGCTCAAATCCGCGCGCACAATACTTGATCGCGCGCGCGTCTCGTATGGCGCGCCGCATGGACGCCGAACTCTATGCGATCTATGTCGACATCGGCGCCGACACTGACGATCAGGACAAAAATTCGCTCAACGCAAATATTCAATTTTCGGAAAGCCTCGGCGCAAAAGTTGTGAAGTTGACCGGCAAGGATGTGTCATCCGCCACAGCCGAATTCGTTCGTGAAAAACATGTGACGCAGGTCATCTTTGGCCGCTCCGCAGTCGAAGGCTGGAGAAAATACTTATACATGACCGCCATCCACCGTTTCCTTCGCGACGCCCCCGCAGTAGACGTACACATCGTCACGCAAGAGCCGGACTGATGCCTTTAGTAGCGCGGGCTTCAGCCTGCGGAATTTAGACCTCGCAAGGACTAACCCCCGCAGGCTGAAGCCCGCACTACTAAAAACCGATCCCATTTATTTTTTAAAATCTGTGACCTCGCGCGCTGTAACTTCGTGCCTGAATTTAAAAAGCTTCTCCAGCTTTCTCCGCACAAACCATCCTCCAACCCATCGCCCCAAAAAACCAAACAGCAGTGCATATTCCACGCGATCTTCCAGAATGGAAGCCGCAGTTCCCTGCGGCTCAAACGTGTGCGTATGCTTCCAACACGCAAATGGCCCGGAAATCTGCCGATCCGTGAAGTAGCGACCAACCTCGAAATCGCCATGCACCGCAACCCAGCGCTGCCGTAACGGCCATTTGCCAACCTCAAGAACCACGCGCGCCCCTCGCTCAATTCCACCGGTCTTCTCAATAATTTTTACTGCCTCGCCGGGTGGTGTAAGTTTTTCTAGCGCTTCAGGTAAGGCGTGCCACTCATACACATCCGCAGCCGATGCCTCCATCCGGGAACGTCGAACAAAAATTTCAGTTTTCATGCTGCCTTTTCCGCAACTTTAGATGCCCTTGCTACATCATTTGAGAATTGCTGACGGCGATTGTGCAATCACTGTACAATGTCCCGCTGCAAGCGGCCGATGTGCAACTGACGTAATATCGTCACTTAACGCGCCCTGAGCCCGGATCTGAGCTTGGATCTAATCGTACGACACTAAAGAGCTGCCGAGGAGAATATGGCCCATATATTTGACCCACTTCCCATTCGCGGAATCACGTTGCCAAATCGCATTGGCGTTTCCCCGATGTGCCAATATTCGAGCGAGGATGGTTTTGCCAATGACTGGCACCTGGTCCACTTGGGCAGTCGCGCGGCGGGCGGAGCGGGATTAGTGTTCATGGAAGCGACGGCCGTCACGGCGGAGGGCCGCATCACGCCCGAGGACATGGGAATCTGGAAGGATGCGCACATCGATTTTCTGGAGCGAATCGTGCGATTCATGAAGACGCAGGGCACGGTCCCCGGCATACAAATCGCTCACGCAGGCCGCAAAGGCAGCACACAAAGGCCGTGGGTGGGCAGCAGTAAGGTCGCGATCGAGGATGGCGGTTGGGTGCCTGTAGCGCCCAGCGCGGTTTCTTTCTCTGAGACGTATCCGATGCCGCGTGCTCTGGAAACAAACGAGATTCATGCCATCGTGGACGCGTTTGCGGCCGCAGCGCGTCGAGCACTGCAAGCAGGCTTTCAGGTTTTGGAAATCCATGCCGCGCACGGCTACCTCGCTCACGAATTCTTTTCGCCGCTAAGTAATTTCCGCACGGACGAATATGGCGGGTCGTTCGAAAACCGCACACGCATCGGACGAGATATCGTCACCGCCGTTCGAAAAGTTTGGCCGGAAAATCTTCCCCTTTTCATTCGAATTTCCGCGCAGGACTGGAAGGAAGGCGGCTGGGACCTCGATCAGTCCGTGGAACTCGCCAAACAACTGAAAAAGCTGGGCGTGGATTTGGTGGACTGCTCTTCTGCCGGACTTGTCGTCGATCAAAAAATCGCGGCGGGCCCGTGCTTTCAGGTTCCGTTCGCCGAACGCATCCGCCGCGACGCAAATGTGTTGACGGCTACCGTTGGCCTGATCGAAACGAAAGAACAGGTAACGGAAATCCTGGCCCGAAACCAAGCCGATCTGGTGTTAATGGCTCGCGAATTTCTACGCGATCCCTACTGGCCCTCGCGAACCGCGCGGGAGTTGAAGCAGCCGATCACCTGGCCGGCGCAGTACCTGCGCGCGGCGCCTGCGGACACAAAAGCGCGAATGCCGATTGCCGATGCAGCGTCCAAAGTGAACGCCTCGGATTAATTGGAAGCCGTCTAGTTCTTTTGGCATGTCTAACGATGGTCCGCTCTGCTGTAGCCCGGCTCTTTAGAGGCGGGGGTTTAGATTCCCCGGCGGTATGTTCGACGTGTGAACTCTAAAACCCCGCCTCTGAAGAAGCGGGCTACAGCAGAGGCAAGTCGTGGTTTGAGCTGTGACATCCCAGTGCAGTTTCGATTCATGTCGCGAGGAACGCGCTAGGCGTAGGCCACCAAAACCTCTACCATAACTTGAGTGAGTAACCCTAGCGTTCATCGTCGCGTTTTTACGTCCACAGGCATCGTGATGGCGGGCATTCTGGCCAGCCGGCTGCTCGGATTCTTTCGCGAGTGGGCCGTGGCGCACCAGGTCGGCTCGAACGCGATGACCGACGTGTACTACGCCGCGTTTACTCTGCCTGATTTCTTGAATTATCTCGTGGCTGGAGCGTCCCTTAGCGCCACGTTCATCCCGGTGTTCGCAAAATATTCCGCGGAAGGCAACGAGGACGAAGCGTGGTGGGTTTTTTCCACCGTGATGACTTTCATGGGCGGGCTGCTGGCAAGTTTGATCCTGATGGGTGAGATTTTCGCGCCTCAATTGGCGAATCTGATTGCCCCGGGATTCGGTCCGGCGGAACGCCAGCGCTTGATTTTTCTTACCCGCCTGATGCTTCCCGCGCAATTTTGTTTCTATCAAGGCAGCATCCTCAGCGCCGTGCAATATGCCAAGGGACGCTTTGTGATTCCCTCGCTTGCGCCCGTCGTTTACAACGTGATGATTGTCCTCGGCGGAATTTTTCTGGCATCGCGATACGGGATGACGGGCTTTGCCATCGGCGTACTTGTGGGCGCGCTTCTCGGAAATTTTCTGTTGCAGGTTTACGGGGCGTATCAGGCGGGAGCGCGATTTCGTCCCAATCTGAATCTGCGCCATCCTGGATTTATTTTATTTTTGAAGCTTTCGGTCCCGATCATGCTGGCGCTTTCGCTTGTGTTTACCGATGACTGGGTCATTCGCTGGTTCGGGTCTTATTTGCAGCCCGCTTCCATCACCTGGCTCAGCTACGGCAAAACATTGATGCGCGTGCCGCTTGGCGTCGTGGGACAGGGCGTGGGAGTTGCCTCGTTCCCTTTTCTTGCTCAGCTTTATTCCGAAGGAAAAATAGATGAGCTGAATCGTCTGCTCAACACCACGATGAAGTGGCTCATCATTCTGCTGGTGCCCATCTCGGCGCTCACGATTGCGGAAAGCGCGCCCGTGGTTTATCTGGTTTTCTCGCACACGCGATTGCGCGGAGCTGACTTCAACGCCACAGCCGCAACATTGATGTTATTTTCTCTGGGCATGTTTGCCTGGGGCGCGCAAAACATTTTGGCGCGCGGGTTCTACGCCACTCGTAACACGCTCACTCCCGCGATCGTGGGCACAGTGCTGGCCATCGCGAATCTTCCCGTGTATTGGCTTCTTGTGCGCCACTTCCAACATATTGGCTTGGCTCTGGCAAGTTCGCTCGGCATCACCGCTTATACCGTGGCGCTTTTCGCGCTCTTAAATCGTCGGACGCATAATCCAGAGGGCGGAGCCATCGCTATATTTTTCGTAAAAGTTTGCGCAGCCTCGACGGTCGTCGCTTATCTCTGCCACCGCTTGCAAACCCTCCTCGAGCCGCACTTCGAGTGGCACACCATTCCAGGGGCTTTCGCGCTTTTGTTGATTGTGACGACCGTGGGAATTTTATTGCTGTTTCTCGCGGCGAAATTGCTGCGCATCCGCGAGTTTGACGAACTTGGTGCCCGCGTACGCAAAATGCTCACCCGTAACACAGCCGAAGCCGTAGTGCCTGCTTCGTCCAAGCACATCGAGGGATAGCCTCCATTTCTCACCAGGACCTCGACCCTCGGGAAGCGCGGACGTTTCGCGAGAACATAGGAAGCATTTCGTAGCGCCGGCGTCTCGCCGGCAGGTTCGCATTGTGCCGAAGGTGCGGAAACCTGCCGGCGAGACGCCGGCGCTACGAAATGCGGGAGCTCTACGCACTGAATACCCAAGGCTCCGAAGTGTCACGTATAGATACAAACGGAACGCACTATAACAAGATGAAAAGAGTATGCCTTCGCGCCAACTGCGCGGAGGATATCAACCCGGGGCAACGCCCCGGGAATCGCAACCCAATGTCATAGTCCGCCCTGAAAGGGCGGAAGGAGATTCCCGCGCCCCATCCCGAAACCCAGGGCGTTGCCCTGGGCTGCCATCCGTCGGCGCTTTCAGCGCCTCTAAGAAGACGGAAAGATTCGCCAATCCCAAGCGAGAGCATTTTCGTCTTGTGTTGATCCAGATCGTCGATTTGCAGCAGCAGGACACCGAACGGAATGTGGTGCTCGGCAAAGGTAATCAGATTTTCGCGAATCTTCGTATCCATGAATCCCTGCGCCGCGACGCCGGTCAGGACATCGAGGCACCCAAAATCCGCAAGCCCAGAGTGGCGTCGCGTGGAATCCAGAAATGGTTGAACTTTGTCGAAACTTTCAGCGGCCCCAATCACTGCCCCGTGGCTGTTTCGAATTGGATTCGTTCGTAGCGTGATAGGGAGCCGGAATCCTTCCTTGTGAAGGATGGAAACGCTCATGAGGGAGGATTTCCCGTCGCGAAATGCGACATTGATAGGATCGTTGGGATCGGAATCCAGGTCGCCGGTCCCATCACTTGCAGTCAGGAGATGATCGCGCAAAAAATGGCCAACGACATCTTGGCGCAGGTAGCCGGTAATTTTTTCCGCGCCTTCGTTCCAAAAGCGGATGCGCCGGTTAGGGTCAACAATGTAAACCCCGGTTTCCAGGGCATCCAAAACCGTTTGGTAAATCGCAGGATTATTTAGTTCGCTCATACGATGGCTCCAATGAGAACCATCGGCTAGTGAGGGAAAGTAGTTTAATTAGACTTTGAGGCCTTTTCGACGTGCAGTCCCTTGTTCCATTTCGATTTTTCGTTCGGATCGTCCCATAACCGGTAGGCTCCCGCGAACGCTGTGGCGTTGTCTCCTAGCTGGCATCCCGGCGGCAATTCCTTTAAGAGTTTTGCGTTCCCACCACCGAGCACAACGTAATCCGCTCCCAGGGCATTTTTGAGCTGCTCAGTAATTTCCGCCACATAACGCCGCCATTTCTTCTTTCCCAAGCGGTCCAGTCCACGCTGCCCTAGATAATCCTCGTACGTGCGCCCTTTCTTGTAAGGAAGATGCGCAATTTCCATTGCCTCCACAACCCCATCCACAATCATCGTCGACCCAAGGCCCGTGCCCAAACCCAGGAAAAGCATTCTTCCGCCGTGGTAGATGCCCAATGCTTGCATCGCCGCGTCATTTACGATGCGTACCGGCTTCCCAAACGCTTTTCGAAAATCGAATCCCACCCAACCGCCTGCCAGATTGTGGGGTTCGCTTAACGGATGGCCGTGAATCACGGGACCCGGGTATCCAATGGAAACAATAGAGTAGTTCCACTCCTTCGTAGCCTCGCGTACCTCTTTAACCATTCGTTTCGCGGTCATCTTCGGCCCGGAAGGAATTTTGACCGGTTCCTTCTGTCCTGTCGCCAGCACTTTTATATTCGTGCCGCCCACGTCGATGGCCAAAATATTTCGCTGTTGCTTCTCCATTGCTACTCCTTCACATGAACAAGCTCTATGTTAGATAAGCCGTCCAAGCTTAACGGAAAATTTCCTATCCCCCTGCTTTCTTTTTTTCAAGCTGGCCCCACCGCTCGTAAAGGCGATCTAAAATATTTTGCGCCTCTTCCATTTCCAAGCATGCGGTCTTCAGCCGCGTAGGATCGCTCGTGACTGATGGATCTTCCAGCGCTACGTGCTTCGATTCAAGATTCTTGTCCGCCTCGGCGATGCGCTCTTCAATCGTCTCAAGCTCGCGAACTTCATGATAAGAAAGTTTTTTCTTCGCGCTTGCCGGTTGTGCTTCTCCCTGCCCCGTCGCGCGCTTAGTTCCTGTCGATAAATTCGTCGTTCCCTTCTGCTGAGCGCGCTGCCAGATCTCCCACTGGGAATAATCGGCAAAACGCTCGGCGCCCCCCAGCCCATCCAGGCCCAGCACAATGGTCGATACACGATCGAGCATATAGCGGTCATGGGTAACGAGAACAAGAGCGCCGCGGTATTCGAGCAAACTCTCTTCGAGAATTTCCAGCGTGGGAATATCCAGGTCGTTGGTCGGCTCGTCGAGCAGCAGAACGTCCGCCGCTTGCAACATGAGTTGCGCGATCAGAACGCGCGCCCGTTCTCCGCCGGAAAGTTTTCCCACCGGTTGGCTGAGATGCTCCGGATCGAACAGAAATTTTGCAGCCCAGGCTGCCACGTGAATCATGCGATCCTGGTAGATCACGGAATCGCTGTCCGGCGCAAGCGCCCGCCGCAAGCTGATGTCAGGATCGAGTTCGCGATTCTGATCAAAATATACAATTCGCAGCGCATCGGCTCGGCGAACTTCTCCGCGCGTAGTTTCAATGTCGCCGCGCAGCAACCGCAGGAGCGTGGTCTTACCGCTCCCGTTCGGGCCGACCAACCCTACTCGCATTCCCGAAGTTACGGTAAATTGAATGCCCTCAAATAACGTGCGTCCGCCAATTTCGTAGGTGACGTCGTCCAGAGTGATCAGTCGCTTCGTCTTCCTGTCGGTTGCCGAAAAATCGATTTTGGCTGAGGTAGTCTTCGTGCGGGCATTGAGGTCTGACAATTCACCAATCAACTCGTGAGCCGTATCGATTCGCGCTTTCGATTTCGTGGTCCTGGCCTTTGGTCCGCGTCGCAGCCACTCAATTTCCGTGTGCACCAGGTTTTCAAGCGCTTCCTGCCGTTTGCGCTGCGCGTGCAGGTACACCTCTTTCGCTTCCAGAAACGTGCTGTAGTTTCCGTTCACGCGCAGGTAGCCGTTTTCGTACGAGCGTGCAAGTTCAACGACCGCCGTAGCTATATTTTCCAGAAAATAGCGGTCATGGCTAACGACCACGCAGGCGAACGTGGCACTTTGCAAAAGTGTTTCGAGCCATTGAATACCCGCGAGATCTAAATGATTGGTCGGTTCGTCCAGCAGCAGGACGTCTGGCGCCTGCACGAGCCCTTCGACAATCGCCAGCCTTTTGCGCCACCCGCCGGACAGCGATGAAGTGAGCGCGTCCATATCGGTGAAGCCCGCGCGCCCCAAGGGCTCGGCAATGCGCGCGGCGCGATCCTTCTCCGGCACTTCGGCCTCGTCCAGAGCGTTCGCGATCACCGAGCGAATCGTCGCCCCTTCGGGGAATTCGGAATTCTGCGCGACCGAGCACAGCCGCATGCGCTTGCGGATCGCCACGTCCCCGGTATCAGGCACTACTCGGCCCTGCAGAATGGCGAGCAAGGTCGATTTGCCCGAACCGTTGGGCCCAATCAGGCCAATTCGTTCGCCCTCAGAAACTGTAAATGAAATGTCCTGAAAGAGTGGCTCGGCGCCGTATCTCTTGGAAAGTCCTTGTGCAGCGATGATCGGAGGCAAATGACTAAGTTTTCTCCCGCGTTCAGTGTAGCGTGAACCGAAGGCATGCGCAAAATGCGAGCCGAATGAGTAGCGCGGGTTCCCGCTTGGGGTTTGGTGTTATTGTAGCCCGTCTCTTCAGAGGTGGGGGTTTAGAGGACGCTAAATCTAAATCCCCGCCTCTGAAGAGGCGGGCTACAGAAAGGTACCAACCCCCGCAGGCTTAAGCCCGCGCCACTAAAACCACTCGCTCTTATACGCTACCCACCAGCTTACCCAGGCAAGCGGAATCGTCGCACCCAGCGCCCACCAAAATGGCAACGCAAGATCGGCAACAATGCCGAGCACGCTAAATAAACTCCAAAAAATTTTGCGTTGCATGGGAGTATTGTAAACCGAATCCGAGCGCTAGCGAGACTGCCGCGCGAGAAGAGCAATACCATATCGGGGAAAAAGTAAGAATAAAGGGCCGCGCCGCTATTTCTGCTGAATTGCCCCCAAAATGCTACTTGACCGGAGGTGTTTGCGTCTTATCCACAACGTTTTCCTGAAACTGTTTCATTTCAGAGTAGGCGCAGAGCGTCTCACCCATGGGTCCAGGAGAGAAATTGTAAAGTTTGGAAGCAGAGAATGTTTTCGTGTAAGTCTTAGGGTCGTCGATCGTGACGTTAAGCTCGAGTTTATCGTGGCTCAGCCTGCGGAATTTTTCAATTACATGCAGCGCATCGCTGTGCGGATGCCCTGCCTGGTCCAGCCAGGTTTTGTCGCTTAAGCCAATCGTATCGACGACAAATGTGTCGCCTTCGTATTTCCCGACCGCGTCGCCCATCCACGTAACATCTGGATCCTTCGGATGTTCGGTATTCATGGCCACGGCGCGCCAGACTTTCGTGTATTCGTACAGGATATAAACAACTTTGGGAGTCTGGATAAATGTGATCTCCCACGGGTACATATAAATTCTAGGGATGCCCGGAGGGTCGCAGAATCTCTGCACAGGATCGTTTGTGTTGTCAAAAGTTTGCCGCGCGCCAAACGGAGGCCGCGCCTGTTCGAATTTTGCCGCCGCCCACGGCGTCATGGGAGCCTTTTCCGGATGAGCGGCGAACAGATCGGAAGAGTCCCAGGTACTGATCCGCACACTTTCGGGCCCGCGAAAGTCCGGCTCCCACAGACCGGACAAATCCGGAAGTCCTCCGGACATCAAGCCTTCTTTTTGGTCTTCTTTTTGAGGTTTTGCCGCAGCAGGACTCGCGCCAGTCTGAGCCGACAAAATGCAGCAAGCGCAGAAGACCATAATCAGCGCTAAGATTG
Organism: uncultured Acidobacteriota bacterium; assembly: GCA_963786215.1. GTDB lineage: Bacteria > Acidobacteriota > Terriglobia > Acidiferrales > UBA7541 > Palsa-360. Next base: position 122,246 of record CAWAYK010000012.1, on the reverse strand, counting down.
GAATCTCTATCCGAATTCGCATCTTGAGTTCCCCCAAGGACCAGATAGGCCAAGGCCTTTGAAACTCACGCTAATCAACTTTGCTGGGAAGCGCTTCCCCATTCACCACAGTTTTTAAAATAAACGTGATCGTGCTGCTGATTCCCACGGGAGCGCCATTTCGCGATGGGTGCGTATCGATCGCAATTTCATCCCCGGTCTTCATCGCATTTTTCGTCCACCCGGCGCGCACCATATGAATCGGCGCAGCAAACTCGATGGTCCAGTGCTGCAATTCGCCGCTGTCATTTTTCGCATCCACATAAACAACGACGTGAGGGTTGCTCCAATCGAATTTTGCAACCGTGCCGTGCAGGGTGACTGTCTTGGTCATGTCGTATCCGGCGACGCCGTGATGCGCCATTGCAACGCCGGAAAAAATCCCCAGGATGGCGATTGCCGCAAGAACGATAAGCAGCTTCCTGTTCATGAAGCGCCTCCCCAATTTGCATTAACAATTGCTTGGCCAGCCACTTGGAAGTCGAACGATGGCGTCATCATAGCAGGAGAGAGAAAATTTAGGAATAATTTGAGGGGGTGAGTGGTGCCAGCTTTAACAAGGTTTCGTAGCGCCGGCGTCTCGCCGGCAGGTTTTGCGCTGCCCTCGGACAATTTAAACCTGCCGGCGAGACGCCGGCGCTACGAAAACCTGGAAGAAAATCTTAACCCGCAGCGCGCATATCGCTGGACGCTCCGCCCGCCGCCGGAATGTAGCTCTTCAGCGTGTAGTCCATCACCATGCGATTGGCGTTAAATCTCCAGCCGAGTGTGCGAATCGTGCGCTTCATGCGCTTGATCCAGCCGCGGGGCAATCCATCGCGATCGCGATGGTAGAAAAGAGGAATGACTTCCTCGCGCAGCACGCGATATAAATTTTCGCCGTCGCGTTTATCGTGCACGTCCATGTTCGTATGTGTTCGTCCGATTCCAATCGCGAAGCCGTTCAGTCCGTCATAGGCCTCGGCCCACCAACCGTCCAGGACTGACAGATTGAGGCCCCCATTCAACACTACTTTCTGTCCGCTGGTGCCGGAAGCTTCGAGCGGCCGGCGCGGATTGTTCAACCACACATCGACGCCCTGAACGAGATGCCGGCCCACGTTGATGTCGTAGTCCTCGATGAATACAAATTTATTCGCAAACTGCTTATTGCGCATCAGTTCGGCAATTTGCTGCAACACCTGTTTGCCGGGAGTGTCATGAGGATGCGCCTTCCCCGCAAAGACGAACTGCACGGGGCGCTTCGGATCGTTGACCATGGAGGCGAGCATTTCCATGTCGGCCAGAATCAGGTTCGCTCTCTTGTAGGTGGCAAAGCGGCGCGCAAAACCAATCGTCAGCGCGTCGGGACTTAAAACTTTGCCAAAACTTTGCAAAGTTTTGGGCGATTCGCCGCGACGCTCGGCTTGTTGCACCGCCCGTTGACGTGCAAATTCAATCAATCGATTTTTCAAGCTGAGGTGTGTTTCCCAAAGTTCCGCATCGTCCACGCTCTCGATGCCTTCCCAAATCTGCGGTTCGCCGCTGTGTTCGGCCCAGCCAGTCCCCAGGTGGCGGTCATACAAACGGAACATTTGTGGCGCAAGCCACGTGGGAACGTGCACGCCGTTGGTAATGTGGCGAATCGGAACCGCTTCCTCCGATCTTCCCGGGTAGAGCGATGTCCACATCGCGCGCGAAACTTCACCATGCAACGCTGAAACAGCGTTGGCGCGCCGAGCCATTTTCAGACCGAGCACCGTCATGCAGAAACTTTCATTCGAGTTATTCGGATTTTCCCGGCCGAGCGACATCAGCCAATCATAGGAAATTCCCAATGAGTCACGCAGAGGTCCCAAATGTTCTTCGATCAAGGCCGCATCGAATCGATCGTGCCCCGCAGGCACAGGCGTATGCGTGGTGAACACAACTTCGCGCGACACTCGCGGAACAGCCGTGTTGAAATCAACTCCCTCTTCTTCCATGCGGTTGCGAATTGCTTCGAGTACCGCAAATCCGCTGTGCCCTTCGTTCAGGTGCAAAACGCTCGGCGTAATCCCCATCGCTTTCAGCGCGCGGAACCCGCCAACGCCCAGCAGCAATTCCTGGCGGATGCGGAACCGACTATCCCCACCGTAAAGCCGCGAGGTGAGCTCCCTGTCTTCGGGCGCGTTGCCATCCACATTGGAATCGAGCAGAAGCAGGACGCAGCGCCCAATTTTCAGCCGCCACACTTTGGCTCGGATAGATCCGCTCCGCGTATCGATTTGAACGGTGACCGGCTCGCCTTTAGCTCCAATAGCTGGCTCCATGGGCATCTGGCTGACGTCGGTTGTCAGATACTCTTCCTGCTGCCAACCGCTTTTGTCCAAGCGCTGGCGGAAATAGCCCTGTCCATAAAACAGACCAATGCCCACGAGCGGAAGTCCCAAATCCGACGCGCTCTTGATGTGGTCTCCGGCAAGCACACCGAGACCTCCGGAATAAACAGGAAGCGACTCATGCAGTCCAAACTCAGCGGAGAAATATGCAACTGGACGAGGACGCAAAATACCCGCATGCCGCGCGCCCCATGTGCGATCCGCATCCAGATATTCACGTTTGCGGCGGAAGGCATAGTTCACGCGGCTATGCAGGACGAGTTCTTGCGCGCGCTTTTCGAGGGAAGAAAGCGGCAGTTCCGACAATAATGCGATGGGATTGTGATTCAACTCAACCCAGCGCGCCGGATCGATGTCACGGAAAATGCTTGTCGAATCGTTATCCCAGCTCCACCACAGGTTGCGCGCCAGCGACCACAGGCGTTCCTGCAAAGGAGCAACAAAGCGGTCCAGCGTCCGCGCCTCGCTCACGACTGGAGCCAGCTGATTGGCCGCCTCCGAAAGCATCTTGATCTCTTCGTCTTTAAAAACGCGAGCGTCAAGCGTCTGCACGACGAGCACGCCCTGCAGAACACCGCCATCAATCAGCGGCACACCAAGGAAAGATTGATACGACTCCTCGCCCGCTTCGCTGAAATATTTGAAACGAGGGTGGTTTTGCGCTCGCTCCACGGCTACGGGTTGCACCTGTTCGGCGACCAGTCCAGCCAGACCTTCGTTCAGCGCCATACGCAGAGTGCCCACGCATTGCTGGCGCAGTCCCACGGTCGCGGCCAGAATCAGATTCGTTCGGTCCGGTTCAAGCAAATAGGCGGAGCATACATCCGTTTTAAAACGCTTGCCGATCAACCCAACTACATTCATCAATGTTTCCGCGGGTTTTCCACCTTCCGCGGCGAGGTTGCCGATTTCTTCCAGTGTCAGAACGAAGCTGGAATGTCTTTTACTTGAAGCATGTGTTACATCAGGAAGTTCTCCTTCGTTTTCTTTTGTTCCTGTAATTGGCGGCGCCATCAGGGTCCCCTTAAAACGCGCAGACTTCCCATCCACACATATCGAGTGTCCACTTTCGCGCGGTGGCCAGGGAAAGTCCAATCGACAAAATCTATTCGCGATATAGCAAACATTTGGATGCGTGAAATTAACAGCCAGTTTTATAAACGCCACTACATCATTGCGTTGGAGAGGTTTTGTGGCGCCGGCGTCTCGCCGGCGGTTTTGCGCCGCGATATCGATAAGAAAACCCGCCGGCGAGACGCCGGCGCTACAAAATCTGCGATAATCTTTGTCGTCCGGATGGCGGTTGAGCCTCTTAAAAATGATTCGCAAATTCGATGTTTTAATTTTGGGCGCAGGAGCCGCCGGATTGATGTGCGCGATCGAGGCGGGCAAGCGCGGCCGGCGCGTCGCAGTCCTCGAGCGCGCCGAGCGCGCCGGGAAAAAAATCCTGATCTCTGGCGGAGGCCGCTGCAATTTCACGAATCTTTATTGCAACCCCGAGAATTTTTATTCCGCAAATCCTCACTTCGCAAAGTCTGCGCTGGCACGCTTTATGCCTTCGGATTTCATCGCTTTGGTGGAAAAACACAACATTCCCTATCACGAAAAACATTCAGGCCAGCTTTTTTGCGATCGCTCCGCGCAGAATATTGTCACCATGCTCGAAGAAGAATGCCGCGCTGCCGGCGTGCAAATGTTTCTCAGTTGCGACGTAAAAGAAGTTCGGCGCACGGATTTTTTTATAGCTGCCACCGATTCGGATGAATTTCAAGCCCCCGCGCTGGTTGCAGCGACAGGCGGGCTTTCGATTCCAAAACTGGGCGCCACTTCGTTGGGCTATGACATTGCCCGCCAATTTGGACTAAAGATTCGCGAAACAAAACCAGCGCTCGTCCCGCTCACACTAAACGCGGCTGACCGCGCCCAGTACTGCGATTTAGCGGGCGTTTCCATGGACGTTGAAGTTTCCGCCGACCACCAATCATTCCGCGAAAAAATGTTGATTACGCATCGCGGTTTGAGCGGCCCCGCCATCTTGCAAATTTCCACCTATTGGCAAGGCGGATCGCCCCTCCGGATCGACCTCGCTCCAGGCCGCGAACCAACGCACGCCATTCGCGACGGCAAAGAAAGAAACATGGCCGCTGCCCATGCAGCGCTACAAGGAATTCTTCCAAAACGATTTGCCACGCGTTGGCTGGACCTGCACACCCCTAAGGCCTGGTCAAACCGTGATTTACTTGAATTCGAAAAGGAAATTCACACTTGGGTAATTTGGCCAGCTGGAACAGAAGGCTATGAAAAGGCTGAGGTTACATCAGGGGGCGTCGATACGGATGAATTATCCAGCAAGAATATGGAAAGCCGCTCAGTTCCTGGACTCTTCTTTATTGGGGAGGTGGTCGATGTCACAGGCCATCTCGGCGGTTTCAATTTCCAGTGGGCCTGGGCGTCAGCGGTCGCTGCGGGCCTCGCGGTTTAGTTTTTGTGGCGCCGGCATCTTGCCGGCGGATTCTTGGTGCGGAACGACAATCTAAACCCGCCGGCGGGACGCCAGCGCCACCAGGCAAAACACACATCCATTGGGACTTACCCCACATCAACTCCCCCTCGCTGAACCTTCCTTATTAAAACGCACGCTAACCCACTTGCCTGACGACCGTCTTATGTAGGGAAAGCTGAACTGGCTTCGCTCAGGCAGCGTGTCAAAAGTTCGGATCGCGGACAAGGAGAAACCATGAATTTGAAGAGGCTTGGGGGAAAATCCAAATTTCTCGCCGGTGTATTAGTTGTTCTGGTTGCAATGGCAGGATGGGGCGCGGCTCGCGCCAGCCAAAAGTTCTTTACACCTGGCGTACATATTTCCATGAAGATGGCCGACCCGGCAGAAGGACCTAGCAGGACTGGTTTTGCTCCCGTCGTGAAAGGCGTGCTTCCGGACGTCGTTAACATATCCACATCCAAAGTAGTGAAGGCCTCGGACCGTCCTGAAATGCAGGAAGGCATGCCCGAAGATATGCCACCATTTTTTCAGCAATTTTTTGGCCAGCAATTCGGGCCCAATTCTGGTAATCGTCACGCCAAGCCGCATGACGAGCGCGAAGACAGCCTCGGCTCAGGCGTAATCATCAGCCCCGACGGATACATTTTGACGAACAACCACGTGATCGACGGCGCAACGGACGTGCGCGTAACACTTGCCGACAAGCGCCAGCTGAAGGCAAAAATCGTTGGCACAGATGCGAAGACGGACATCGCGGTGCTTAAAGTAGAAGGCAGCGATTTCCCCGCGATCACCGTAGGCGACTCGTCGAAGGTGCAAGTTGGCGACTATGCGCTCGCTATTGGCGATCCGTTTGGCGTGGGCCAGACTGTGACCATGGGAATTATCAGCGCCATGAACCGCGGCAATCTTGGAATTGAAGATTACGAGGATTTCATCCAGACAGACGCTCCAATCAATCCGGGAAACTCGGGTGGCGCTCTGATTAACGATCGCGGCGAGCTTGTGGGAATTAACACCGCCATTCTCTCGCACGGTTCCGGCGGCAACGAAGGAATCGGCTTTGCGATTCCGATCAACCTGGCGCGCAGCGTTATGACCCAGATTCTCGATCACGGCAAAGTAAACCGCGCCTATCTCGGCATTATGGTTCAGGACATCACGCCTGGAATTTCCAAGGCGATGAACCTCAAAGACATGAAGGGCGTCCTCGTCGGCGATGTAAGCCCGAACGGTCCGGCGCAGAAGAGCGGCATGCAGAGAGGCGACGTGATTCTCGAAGTGAACGGCAAAACGATGGAAGATAGCCGCCAACTCCGGAACACGATCTCCATGATGGATCCGAATGCGACCGTGAACCTGAAGCTGATGCGTAACGGGAGCTCGACAGCCATGAACGTAAAGCTCGGCGACCTGCCTGCTGATAAGGAACAGGCCAGCGCGGAAGAAAAACCGTCCGAGCAATCTCTGAATGGTGTGACCGTGGAAAATCTCGACGCGCAGACAGCACATCAGTTGGGATTGTCGCCGGCAACGGCAGGCGTGGTGGTGACCGACATCAACCCATCCAGCCCGCTGGCATCGGCTGGATTGCGGCAAGGTGACGTGATTCAGGAAGTGAATCATCAACCCGTAAAGAACGTCGCCCAGTTCCAGGAGGCAATCCACAAGGCAGGCGACAACGTACTGCTTCTGGTAAACCGCAAAGGAACGACCCTGTTCCTGGCCGAGTAACCGATTAGCGCAACCCACTCATCGTTTCCCTCTCGATGATGGCCAGAGCGCCCCGCGATGAAGAATCGCGGGGCGCTTTTTTTTGCGCATTACGTTTTTGTGGCGCCGGCATCTTGCCGGCGGGTTTGCGTATTGGCATCGCAGCGGAAAACCGCCGGCGGGACGCCGGCGCCACAACGATTCCCTCCCCGGTAAGCCGCTGAAATATGCGACTATACTTGCGGCCACTTTATGATGCGCACTCTCATGCAACGACTTATTTACGCGCTGGTGATGATTCTCGCTTTGGCGTACGGGTATGACTACGCCTCTGTGCGCCGCCGGATGAGCGCGCAAAAGCCTACCGATCCGTTCGATACGATTTCTTATCCACATCTTCTCGCGATTCCGGTAAAGGGCAACAAAGTGGATTATGAGCTGGACGCCAACACGCCGATCGAAACGGAATCGTGCGTGCACTCCATTTTTCCTCATTACGGGTACACTCCCTGCTGGTACGTGCTGCAAAGGTCAAAGAGTCCCACTCCCATGACGATTGTTTTCCCGGGAAGGTAAGGAGCCTTATGAACTGGTTTCTATGGGCATTGCTTTCCGCATTTTTTGCGGGATTAACGGCTGTGTTGGCGAAGGTTGGCGTTCAGCAAATTAATTCCAACATGGCCACGGCGATACGTACCGTGGTGATTCTGATTTTTGCCTGGGCGATTGCGTTGGCTACCAAGAACGAATCTTTCTCCGCAATCGGAAAACGCACATGGCTTTTTCTGATCTTGTCGGGAATCGCAACAAGTCTCTCCTGGCTATGCTATTTCCGCGCATTGCAACTGGGAGAAGCTTCGCAGGTCGCTCCCGTGGACAAGCTCAGCGTGGTAATCGCCATCGTTCTCGCCGCAATTTTCTTGCACGAAAAAGTCACGTGGCACCATTGGCTCGGCGGCACGCTGATCTTTGCAGGGGCAGTCATTTTGGCATACGCGTAAGAAGACAACTGTAGCCCGACTCTTCAGAGGCGGGGGTTTAGATGCAAGTCAGCTGCAAAATTATTTTTCAGCACCCAGTCCTGTACTTAATTTCAGCTTGAGTCCAACTAAAAACACAAAAGGGACGCTCGAAAGCGTCCCATTCGCGTTTTTAACCTCAGACCACTCGAGCTGATTTACATCTCCGAAACCAGCAGCTTCTAATCCATCGCCGCAGCTGAAGGCAATACTCCGGTGTAGTAAATCACTACATACGCTTTGATCGTGCTATTCGCCTGCGGGATTCCAAACACTTTAACGGGCGTCCCGGTGAGGAGGTTAGATGTAATCGTGTTCTGCCCCGCGCTGGTCGTGATATCGACAGCGCTGACTGTCACGACTCCGTTTGTCATGTCCACCTGATAAACGAGCGTAGCAGAACCCGAAGTGGTGCTCAGATTTACCGGGATCGCGTTAACGCCGCCGGCTTCTGACAGGCTGAAGACGCCATTCGAGTAAGAAGTCGCAGCTGAACCGAGCGGCACGGTTGTCGGCAAGAGCACGGTCCAAGGTGCGGCCCATGAATTCGCCTGGATCGGATCTTTCCATACGGCAAACGTTTCGCCCCAAGCCGGGTACGCTCCTGCGGTCCCTCCAAAGTTCACTGTTCCGTTCGTCGCGGATTCAAAATCCGGAATGGCGTTCGTTCCGCTGTCGACGATCGTTGGGAATGTGAAGTTCCACCACTTATATCCAGCGATCGGATTTCCGGTGGAAGGATCGGAACCATTTGCCGTCGCGCTCGAAATATAGGGGATCGCAAATGTGTAGTTGTCGGTGGATGTGTTGAACTTTCGCGTGTAGGTGAATGTGTTCGCGTTGACTGCGGAAATGCTTCCATCATACCGCGCGATTTCGATGTCAATCGTTTGTGCCACGAGCGGAGTGGCGAGAGGATCGACAACGCTGGCGTGAACTTTGAATCCGCGAACGATATCCTTATTGGTCAGGAAACTGGTTCCCTGCCCGATTGAAGTGGAGTCTGAAACCGCATTCCACGGCGTCCGGAAAAAGAATTCCGTGTTGTTATCAACCGTTAGATGAACAGGCGCGCCCGATTCGTTTTCAATCGTAATGACATCCGTAGTTGTGTTGACATGCAGAACGTGGCCTTCCGGGCTGAGCCAAACACTATTGAAAGATGTGGACGCCCACAGGCGCACGGCGACCAATGAACCGTTGGATTGATAACGCGCAGCTACTCGTACGAATTTTCCAGACAGGCTACTCGCCAGCGTGGAAAAATTCTTGATCGTTACGTTCGTCTTCGCATCGACATCATAGAAAATTGTGCCGTTCGTTGCATCCGCAAGAATTGTAAGTGACTGCGAAGTCCCTATGTCCGTTTCAGGAGTCGTTGGCGGCTCAACTGGAAAATCGCGCGTCATCGTCATAGAAGTGTTATCCGAAGAGACACCCGTTACCGTGCCATACGCATGGCGAAGTACCAGCCGCCGGATGTCCCTGATCGGGTGGTGATGCACAGGGCCTTTGTTAAAATTTATAGCCCAAATAGTTTGACCGCCGAAAGCTGGCGGAACATGCCCCACCAGAAAAGCAGGATGAGCTAGATCGAATTCGACATCGAGAGAAGTGGTTTGATTTGCCGCAACGGTGAGTGGCGAATCAAAATTAATATTTACAGGAACCGTTTTGCTGCCCGCGGCGCCTGTTGCTCCTATAATCTGAATCTGATTTGCGGGAATCGTCGCTCCCGGTGTTCCTGCGAAACCGGTTTCCGGATCGGCGGCGACCACCAGAGTGACATCACCTGAATTTGCGCTGACCGTAAGATTCGCGGCTGTGTACGTGCCCGCCGGAACGGACAGCGTTCCCAATAATTCGCCAAGTTGATCGAGTTGAACCAGATTGATGGTGGGCACTGAACTTCCGGCAGTGAAAACATTTACGGGGCTGCCGCCACCTTGCGGAACGAGTGAAATGCTAAGAATCTTGATGCCGATCGTGGCCCAATCTTCTGTTGAAGCATCGCTTACCATCATGTTGACCATTCCGGTTTGCGTGCCTCCTGTCGACCCAAGCCCGGAGCTATAGCTGGTCCCATAAGCGACTGAGAACAACGGCATTGCCGCTACCACTACCCCTAAAAAAATACGGGACACTCGGGATTTCATTTTAGTCTCCTGCGAAGACTCAATGGTCTCCACTCGTTTTTTTTGGATCACCGCCGTAGGGATGTGCCGGGCCCCCGAAGACCGAACACAAATTCCGGCCAGCACCAATACAAACACGCAGGGTCAAAATGAGTTGCGCAAGAATGAAGATAATTTTGTAGTACCAATGTACCAGGGAAAATAATTTCCGTCTCAAGTGGCACGGGCTTCAGCCTGCGGGGGTTAGTCCGACAAGAAGTTAATAAGTTAAGTAGCAGATTTCCTGATGGTAATCAATCCGTAATCTCCGTTTTTCTCCTCTTTTCTCTGTGTCCTCTGTGTTAAAGCTTTTGACTTCGCAGCGGAAGGCTTAACACAGAGGGCACAGAGAAAAGAGGAAAAAACCAGAGAGCGTTTTGCCACGCAGAGATTATGCTTTGGCGTCGCGGGAAAAAGTTTCCCACTTGCCTTGTGCTTTTACGATCAGCTCAATCACTTCGCGCACGGCGCCGTCGCCGCCTGAGCGAGAAGTTACAAAATGCGCTGCGCGCTTAACTTCCGGCGCTGCATTCGCAACGGCAACCGCTAGACCCACGCGCTCCAACACTTGAATGTCGGGAAGGTCGTCGCCGACGTAAGAAACTTCGCTCGGGTCTGCGCCGGTGATTTGCAATATCTCTTCAAACGAAGCCATCTTGGTCGAGCGATGCTGATACACAAATTCAATTTCGCATTCCCGGGCGCGCACCGCGACAGCCGTAGATTCCCTTCCTGTAATAATTCCGGTGCGCAATCCGGCGGCGCGCGCGAGTTTCAGTCCCGCGCCGTCATACGCGCTGAATCCTTTAATTTCGCTGGCCGTGCCATCCCGGCGCGAGAGTAGCCAGATTCGGCCGTCCGTGAGCACGCCATCCACATCCATGATGAGCACGCGAATTTTCTTCGCACGAGCGGTAAGCGATGGCGCCACTTTTTTCTTAGTCAGTTTTTTGGCCATTAAAACTCAATCTCTCCGTGTTCTTCTCTTTTCTCTGTGTCCTCTTTGTTAAACCCTTCCACTGCTAAAGCGAAAGCTTTAACACAGAGGACACAGAGAAAAGAGGAGAAAATCAACGAGACATGTCAGAATATTTAGAAAAGTTCCAGCGTCCACAGGTCGTGCAGATGCACAACACCAAGAGGCTTCATTCCCGCGTCAACCACCACTACTGAAGTGATGTGGCGGTCCTCCATGATGCGGAGAGCGCTGCCGGCGAGTTCGCCGGGGGCAAGCGTTTGCGGCGTCTTGTTCATGCATTCGCCAACCACGAGGTCAATCGTAGCCGCACCACGCTGCTGCATCAGGCGGCGCAGATCGCCATCTGTAAGAATGCCTGCAAGACGACCCTCGGCATCTACGACCGTTGTCATACCCAAACCTTTTTTACTGATTTCATAAATGACGTCGGGCATTTTCGCGGTGACTATAACGCTCGGCAGGTTTTCTCCAGAATGCATCAGATTTTCGACGCGCAAAAGTTTTTTGCCCAGCCGGCCGCCGGGATGCAGCGCGGCAAAATCGCTGTGACTGAAACCTCGCCGCTCCAGCAGCGATACCGCAAGCGCATCACCCATCGCCATGGCCACAGTGGTCGAAGCGGTCGGAGCTAAATTCAATGAGCACGCTTCTTCCTTCACACTGACGTCGAGCACCACATCGCTTGCCCCCGCGATCGTCGATTTCGGATGCCCGGTCAGCGAAATCATGCACAGCCCGAGCCGCTTGACCGTTTCGAGCAGGGCAATAATTTCTTCGGTCTCTCCGCCGTAGCTGACCGCCATCACCACGTCGTCGCGCATCAACATGCCAAGGTCGCCATGAACCGCTTCCGCAGGGTGCAAAAAAATCGATGGAGTGCCCGTGCTTGAAAATGTTGCGGCAATTTTCCGCCCGATCAAGCCCGATTTTCCCATGCCGATAATGACGATGCGGCCCTTGCAGGCCAGCAGCAACTCCACCGCCTGCTCGAAGCTTCCATCGAGCCTTTGCAAAAGCTCGTTGAGTGCCGCAGCTTCAATCCGCAAAACGCGTCGCGCCGAATCCAGGCTCACTGCACGCTCCAGCCGCGAACAAGCGCGGCAATTTGTTTCAGTTTTCCAAGCAGCGCGGGTAATTCCGCGAGCGGCAATGCATTCGTCCCGTCCGAGAGGGCTTTCGCGGGATTGTCATGGACTTCCAGAAAAACGCCGTCCACGCCTACCGCAACGCCCGCGCGTGCGAGCGGCTCGATAAATTCAGGTTGTCCACCGCTGGATTTTCCAGCGCCGCCGGGGAGTTGCACGGAATGCGTTACATCGAAGACTACCGGACACGCGGTTTTTCGCATGATTGGAAACGATCGCATATCGACGACGAGATTTTGATAGCCGAACGATGCGCCGCGCTCGGTCAAGAAAATTTTGTCGTTGCCGGTCATCGCCACTTTCTCGACAGCGTTGGCCATTTCCCACGGCGAAAGAAACTGACCTTTTTTTAAATTGACGACTCGTCCTGTTTTTCCCGCGGCCACAAGCAAATCCGTCTGGCGCGAAAGAAACGCAGGAATCTGCAGCACGTCGGCCACATCGGCAACCGGAATCGCTTGCGATGCGTCATGAATGTCTGTCAGGATTGGCAGCCCGAAGCGCTCTTTAATTTTTTGCAGGATGCGCAAGCCTTCCGCGAGGCCAGGTCCTCGATACGATTGCTCGGACGAGCGATTGGCCTTGTCATAGGACGCCTTAAAAACAAGCGGCACATTCGCGTGCGCGGCCATTTCCGCCAGATGTTCCGCCATCATCAATGCGTGCGTTTCGCTCTCAATCACGCATGGCCCGGCAATCAGGAACAGCGGCTGATTCCCGCCAATGCGCACATTTCCGATCGAAATCTCTCGAGCAATCTGCATTTAAAATTCCCTCAGAATTTAAGGCGATTCATAGCCTATGCGGGACCAGCAAGTTTTGCAACGGGGCGCACAAAGGTTTTGTAGCGCCGGCGTCTCGCCGGCAGTTTTTGTAACGTGCCAGCACAAAATCAAAACAGCCGGCGAGATGCCGGATCTACGAAACCGTCAATCCACCCTAATTCTAAATTTCGGACTGGTTTTATTAATCGGCTTGCGATGGCTTAGCGGTCATGGAAATAGCCGAAGAGTTACCGCTGGCCGCGCCATTTCCGCGATGCTGGTGCGTATGCGCCGCGCCCATGAAGGCGTAAAAGAGCGGATGCGGCACGAGAGGAGTCGACTTGAATTCCGGATGAAACTGGCACGCTAAGAACCAGGGATGGTTCGGCGCCTCGACGATTTCCACGTACTTGCCGTCGGGCGAGCGGCCTGTGATGCGAAATCCCGCGTCGACCAAGATTTTTTCGTATTCGCAATTAAATTCGTAGCGATGGCGATGGCGCTCACTGATTTCCGTGTTTCCGTATGCTTTATAGGCGGTGGAATCTTTTTCGACCTTGCAGGGCCACGCGCCGAGGCGCATGGTGCCGCCCATTTCGTCCACGCCCAGAAGTTCGCGCAACTTGTAAATCACGCGGTGCGGCGTCTGCGGATCGAACTCCGTGCTGTCCGCGCCGGCGAGCCCCACGACATCGCGCGCGTATTCAATCGTCGCACACTGCATGCCGAGGCAAATGCCGAAGAACGGAACCTTGTGTGTGCGTGCGTATTCGATGGCGTAGATCATTCCCTGAATGCCGCGCTTGCCGAATCCGCCGGGAATCAGGATGCCGTCCGCATGCTCCAACCGCTTCGCCGCTGTCTCACGTGAATCGAGATCTTCGGCTTCCACCCATTGGATGATGGCGCGATCTTTGTGCGCCAGGCCGCCGTGAATTAGCGATTCGCGCAAACTTTTGTACGCGTCCTCGAGCTGCACATACTTCCCCACCACCGCGATACGCACTTCGCCTTGCGGCTTGCGGACACGCTCCAGCAACTGGAGCCACGCGCTCATGTCGCGTTCGCGCGCTTCGAGATGCAGCTGTTTTAAAATTTGATCGTCCAGACCTTCGTCCGCTAGCGCCACGGGAACGGCGTAGATCGTGTCCATATCCGGCATCGAAATCACGCGCTGTTCAAGAACGTTGCAGAAGAGCGCGATCTTCTTTTTCAATTCCTGCGGCACGGTGCGGTCGCTGCGGCAAAGCAGAATGTCAGGCTGAATTCCGATGGAGAGAAGTTCCTTCACCGAATGTTGCGTCGGTTTGGTCTTTAATTCTCCAGCCGTTGGAATGTAAGGGACGAGCGTGACGTGAACATGAACGAAATTTTCGGGCCCAAGTTCGAGACGCATCTGGCGAACCGCTTCGAGGAACGGCAGCGATTCGATGTCTCCCACAGTGCCGCCGATTTCCACGATCACCACATCCACATCCACGGCGATTTTGCGGAAGGCGGATTTAATTTCGTCTGTGACGTGCGGGATCACCTGCACCGTCTTGCCGAGGTAATCTCCGCGCCGCTCGCGCGTCAGGATCGACTCGTAGATTCTGCCGGTGGTCCAATTATTTTCGCGCGTGAGTTTGGCGTGCGTAAAGCGTTCATAGTGGCCGAGGTCGAGATCGGTTTCGGCGCCGTCGTCCGTCACATACACTTCGCCATGCTGGTACGGGCTCATCGTACCCGGATCGACGTTCAGATAAGGATCGCACTTTTGGAGGGTAACTCGGAGACCACGACTCTCAAGCAGGCAGCCAATCGACGCCGCTGCAACACCCTTGCCCAGGGAGGATACAACACCACCGGTAACAAAAATATACTTCGGCCCCATCCGCTCAGTTCCAGTCGCCTCAATTAAAAAAATGCAAGACGCAGAACTGGGTAAAACCTCCACAAAGATGTTGGCGTACAACGCATTCTACGGGCGATGGCCTGTTGCTGTCAACGTGCTGCAGAAAGCCGCTCTGGACGTGGGAAAAATGAGGCAACAAAATCTGACAAGAAGCGTAAGTATAAAAATCGCCGGGGATTGCGCGAAACTCAAGAACAATTTCGCGCAATCGGCCCGGCAATTTTTTATTAAAAAATTACCACTTGCCGTCGTGATCGCGATCGTGCCCGAACAAATCGGACATGACCTTCGTGTCTTTATCGCAAGCATGGTTCAAGCAAGGAAGCCCGAAGCCCGCTTCCATCGATTTCAATAAGGAAAAGCTGTTGTAATAGGTGCTGCTCTGAACGCCTTCCGTCTCGTCGCCGTTGGTCTCGACGGTCAGAACAACGTTGTTCTGATTCTGAATCGGGAACAAGCCATCGGGCTGCGTGCTGATGCCGCTGTAATCGTTCTCATCCCACACGATCACAATTGCCGAACGTGCGTCGTGCCACGCTGGCGAATGCTTGATGGCCTTGACGAGCACTTCGATGGTGACGTCCCCTTGCAGGATCAAGCCGCCATTCAAACCAACCTGCGTGCCATTTGTGAGACCGGCCGTGCCGATTCCCGGATCGAATGCGCAAAACGCATCCGCGTTGCCCCGGCCATGCTGATCATTGCACTGGTTCGGTGAGATGAAAGCGAGGTCTGGAACATTGCCCGTGGCCAGATCTGCAAACAAGCCGCGCGGCCCTTCAAAGCCGACCACGTTTTGCAAACCGTTGTCCTTCGGCATCCCTTCCTGAACGCTCTTGAAATAGGCAAACGGATTGTGCTTCACCGCGTAGTCTTGAACGATGCTCGAAGAGGTCAGCGACGCGAGTGAAGTAAAGTCCGTCAAATTGCTGGCCGTCCCGTTGCTGTAATTGACCAGGTCCGCTCCCGAGATGGGCAGGCTTTCCTGATAACTCTTCCAACGCATCCCAGCTGCTACAAGCTGATCGCCAATCGTCTTACCATCCGTCGGCCCTGCGGGAACGGATTTCACTCCGTCGATGTCGGCGAGGAAGGGGAACGTCGGAAGCGTAACTTCGTTCCAGTTGTCGACCGCCGGCGTTACGGCGTCCGTGCCGGTTCCGGAAATGGGGCAGATCGTGGTGGTTTCGAACGGTACCGGTGCCGGGACAGTCGTGCCGCCGCCATCATCCGCGTTCACATTGCCGCTGATGATATTGGGCGTGCAAGTTGTGCTATGCCAGTTGGGCGCGTTGTCACTGCGAACTCCGAAATTCGATCCCCCGACTACTTCGAGATAGTTCGTGAGGCTCGGATGTCCGACTGCAAAATAGTTGGTCGCAAGATTTACTTTTTTGTCGGCGATCAAGCTATTCAAATAAGGCTCATTCGGGTTGTCAACAACCTGCTGGTACCCGTGATTCTCCATCATGATCACGAACACATGGTCCAAATGGGGGACGCCTTTCGGTACGTCGCCCTCATTGGCAAACATGGGGGCAGACATCATTGCGAATGCGAGCCCCAGGGCTGCGGCTTTCTTAAACATAAAATTAATCACCTTTCACTTGCGGGAAGCTGGGATTGCCACCGCTCTGGGGACGCAGAGGGCTGGCGCGACCAGCGGTACTGTGGAATCGGCGCGTTGCCGTGCGGTTACGGGAATGCGAATTTTTTGTGAACTCAGCCGCAGAAAGCCGCGGAAAGAAGATCAGGAGGCCGTCTGCAATTTTATTGGCGCAGCATTTGCAGGTGCAGCTTTTGCAGGTGTTCAACCAGGCCTCTATAGTCTAGAATCGTTTCTTCGTTTTGCGGTTTTGGCCTACACAGGTGGCGAAAAAAAGCTCTTGTTCTGTCATTCTGAGCGAAGCGAAGAATCTCTCTTCAATTTAAGTATAGGAAAAGAATCAAGGAGAGATTCTTCGCTTCGCTCAGAATGACAGAGTTTTTGGTTCTTCCGCAGCCTGTATAGCCAGCCGCGGCAAAACGCCTGCCGCGGTTCAGGGGAAATTTGGATTTCTCTTGACTTTATCGAGGGGCGACGGTCTATTGTCACATTCCGCTTTTGTGCAGGCGACACTATGATGCGGCAAAGCATCTATGCCTCGCGGGGAATGAGTTTCATCCAGTTTTTTAAATATTGTGCCACCGGTCGGTTGCGGGTGTGCGGATGCGGGTGCGGGCGTGTTGGAAGCCCGCCGGTATCGGGGAGCCGTAGTTTCCTCAGGTAAATCAGCGTGAAACGGGCGGGGGGATTTCTAGTGCTTGAGTCAAATTTTCAGTTGGGGTGTGGCAGGGCGGTGCGCTGGGAACGCGTTCTTTACTTTTTCGGGCTGATCGCAACGCTCGGAATTTTGAGTTCATGCGGGTCGAGCACCACGGCCACGACTCCGACCATTACGATGTCCTGTACCCCCACTGACGTTACATTGTTGGGGACATCTCAATGCACGGCCAACGTCTTAAACCAGAGCAGCACTCTCGTGAACTGGTCTGTCACGGGCGCCACGGGGGCGCCGAGTGGATCCAACTTCGGGTCCATCACGGCTGGTGGGTTATACACGGCGCCAACCGTTATCCCGGGATCGACCCAGCAATTTAATACCGTTACGATCACCGCGACATCGCAAGTGGAATCAACCTTAACGGCCACGCAAAGCCTGACCCTGCTCCCGCCGACAGCAATTTCCAGTGTTACATGCATAGACCAAAATTCGGTTCTGGCCATTACCGTTTCTTCCGGCAATCGAATTTCGTGCAGCGCTGTAGCTTCAACTGGAGCGTCCGTTCCCGTGAATTGGAGCGTCTCGAATAAGAATCATGCTGCTGTAACTACAAACCTCGGAAGTATCTCCGCGCAAGGAATTTACACGGCGGCACTCGTTCCTCCTCCGGGCCAAGTGGTTACCATTACCGCCACGTCTCAGGCCTCGTCGACGGAGACGCTGAGCACATCGGTCACAGTTGTTTTTGGCAATGCGGTTTTGAGCGGGTCCTACGTGTTTTCTACAAGCGGCAGGCTGCCGACTGGCGCATTTTGGGCACGCACTGGAAGTTTTTCCGCGGGTGGCGGCTCGTTGAGCGGCTCTGAGGACACGAATCAAGGTGGCACTCCCAATACGGTGACAACGACGCGGCCCTTTACCGGATCCTATTCCATCGGTCCCGATGGGCGCGGAACGATGCAATTCTGCGAGGGAAACAATTCCGCAGCCTGTCCGCAAGGGTCTCCGGGCACAGCCTATTTTAAAATCGTGGTTGCATCTCCTAATCAGGCTCAGATGATTGAGTTCAGTGCTCCGCCACCGGCCCCTGCGTCCGCGGCAATAATTGCGGGTGGCGAAATGCTTTTGCAAAACCCGTCAGTATTCAACGCTGGGAATGCAAATTTGTCCGGCACCTATTCCTTTGACTTCGCGGGAATATCCACAGGCGGAACGGAGCAATCGAACGTCGGAGATTTTGTAGCCAACGGACACGGCAACATCGCCAACGGAAGTTCCAGTACGCCGGCGACAGTACCGGGCGAAATCGACTCAATTATTAATGGCACGCCGCAGTCGAAGGCTGCGGTTGCCGCCACGATTTATTCGGTGAGCGCAAACGGGCGTGGCACCATGACGCTAAATGGGCTGAATTTCAGCTTCTATGCCATTTCAGCGGGTCGCGCAAAATTCATCGAGATTGATCCGACGGTTGCTCCGGCAACTTCCGCCTCGATTCTGTTGGGCGACGCTTATATTCAGCAGACCAGTTCTACTTGTGGATGGGGCTTGAGCGCGCTGAACGGATTGGACGTGTACGAAACTTCCGGCACTTCTTCCACGGGAGTGATCGGCGATTTGGGCAGCTTCACGGCGACGAGCAATGGAGCTACCGGCACGATCAACTCCGCATCCATCGACGAAAATAATGCTGGCACCGCGGCTTCCACAGTTGGGACGCTCACTGGTGGGTACACCCTGGAATCGTGCGGCAGGGGCACCATGACGGCAGGCGCGCACTCCTATGTGTTGTACATCATCGCTTCGTCGAACGCCGTGGTGCAGGAGATCACTTCCGGGATTACGGCTCACGGCATTCTCCTTCCCTCGCAAGGCGGGCCATTTGTGGATGCCACACTCACGGGCAGTTATGCTTTCCGGTTTGGCGGCACGAATGCCGCCGGGCCTACAGGCAACCGGGAAGATTTCCTGGGACAATTCACGAGCGCTGGCACGGGAACAGGCATAACCGGAACGCTGGACCTGAACAATTTTGGCACGACGCAGCTAGCGATCCCAATCATTGGCGGAACTTATCCGCCACCCGCAGCGGGAATCCGCGAAACACTGGCTCTGCCACTTTCTACGACGCCGGCATCCACGCGAAACCTGGTTTTTTACATGGTGAGTCCGACATTGTTTTTCGCGTTGGATACGGACGCGGCTCCGTCAGGCACGGCGATTGGGGTCATTAACAACCAGTTTTAATTGTCCAGATCCAGAAAATGCATGGCGAGCAAAATCTGAGCACCATACGCTAAGCGCAAAACAGTGGCTGGAAAAAGAGACTGAAAAAGAATGGACCAGCAACGCACCACGGCTGGATAAATAAAAATAAATGGAATTTCACAAATTGGGGATCACGGTTGAGACGGAATCGAACGTGTTGGGAAATTCAATTTGCAAAGAGAGAGGCGCAGTGAAATACCTCTCACTTTTTGTTTTGTCCCTGGCTCTATTTGGACTGGCTTCTTGCGGCTCTTATACTGCTCCCAGCACGGCGATTACCTGCACGACTTCCACATCGACCACCGCCACGAACAGCTCGACCAACACTTGCACCGATCCCGTAACAAGCATCAGCGTCACCATTTCGCCGGCCACCGTTTCCGTAAACGTCGTGACCACCCAACAATTTCAGGATTCGGTCCAGGGCGGCACAAACAATGTGACTATCTGGAAAGTCAACAGCATTACTGGCGGCAACGATACAATTGGCCGAATCGATTCCAATGGGCTTTATCACGCCCCCACAACGATTCCCTCTCCAGCCACGGTCACGGTAACGGCTGTTTCCTTTGAAGACCAGAATGTATTCGCTTCCGCCACCGTCGCTATTACACCCGCACCGGCCGTAACCATTACTTCGCCTTCCGCGCCGGTTACAGTGAGTGCCGGCACGGCTAACGTCATAAATTTCAGCGCGAGCGAAACAGGCGGATCTACGGAAGTTATTTTGTGGTCCGTGGGACCTGTCGGCGGTCTAGGAATTTTGGGCGGAAATTCGATCTTCGGCACGATCAGCTCAAGCGGCGTCTATACTCCTCCGCTGACGCCCCCCATCGGTCAGACTGTAACCGTGACGGCCGCAGCCCAGGATTCTCCCACAGCGACTGCTACGTTGGCGGTCACCATTGCTGGATACTCCTTATCTTCCTTGCAGGGACCATTTGCTTTTTCACTATCGGGAACCAATGCGCCGGGTGCGTCGGGGCATTTCTTCCGGGCAGGAAGTTTTGTTGCGGATGGAAAAGGCGGGCTAAATAACGTTCTCGAGGATGTGAACACCTCGACCAGCACGACCTCCACTCCCATTATTTCGACCGGTACTTACACCGTTGGGGCGGACGGCCGCGGAACATTGAAATTCAACGATGGCCTGATACCCGCCAATTTTAATTTTGTGCTCGTGAATGGCACACAGTTGCAATTTATGGGAGTCGATACGGGGGAAACGGCCATCGGTCAGGCGAATGCCCAGAATTCTGGGGCATTTCAAAATATTCCGCTCTCGGCTCTCCGCGGCACGTACGTTTTTGATTTTTCTGGAGTGGACGGATCGAACGGCCTTTCACAAATCGGTGAATTCAGTGCCGATGGCGCGGGAAATATTACCAACGGTTCTATCAGCGTAAACGATGGCGGAGTTGCTACTCCGACCCCATTTACAGTCAAGGGTACGAGTACCGCTTGCACTCCTGCTCCGCCGCCGGCGGCTCAGCCTCCGTCCATTCTTTCCTCCAACTATTCGGTCAACACAAATGGACGCGGCACCTTGACGCTCAATACAATTTTAAGCACGTGCTTTCCCGGTCCGGCCTTTACTCTAAATTTCTACGTGGTCTCTCAAGGATCCGCCAAATTTATCGGCACGGACACCGTCAAGCAAGTGGCTGGATTTACCTCGACACAAGATCCGAACGCATCGTTCAACACTGCCGCTTTGAACGGCAGTTATGCATTTTTGCTAGCGGGATCAGCCACTGGCGGTTCCATCGCAACTGTGGGAAATTTTGTGGCGGATGGAAATGGAAACTTCACCAGCGGCATGCTGGATGAGAATTTGAATGGAGTGGCCGTCTCAAACGTTTTCCAAACTACGGGAACCAGCGCGGGGACTTACACCGTGAATCCCAACGGCCAGGGTACCCTCACATTTAAAACCGCTGGCCGCACTTACACGCTCGTGTTTTATCTGGGCGAGGTGGGAACCGGTTCTACTGCCGTGGTCCAGGAAACCGACGCGGGAATCACGAGCGACGGCAATTTCAGTCTTCAGCAAGGTGCTCCCTTTACCCTGTCATCCTTGATTGGTCAATACGCGATCGAAACCAGCGGCGTTTCCGGCTCCGCTCTGCAAGTCAGTTCCGGCCAGTTTGGATCGAACGGCGCAGGGACGATTGTTTCCGGAGTGATTGACTCCAATACGGGTGGAACGACTCTCACGCTGGGGCAGGCTGCTGCGGGCACTTACTCCGCGCCGGCTGCGAACGGACGCGTGACGCTCACGTTGACCGCGGGAGCTTTGAATTATGTTGGCTACATCGTTAGCCCCACGCAAATTTATATTTTGGGAATTCAACCGGGCGACTTGGCCGAAGGCGCTCTTCTCAGGCAGTTCTAATAAATCACTGCAAATTTTATTAGTTAGTTGATGTGGCATAGGCTTCAGCCTGTGGAATTTCGTCCCTGCAAGGTCTAAAAGCCACAGGCTGAAGCCTATGCCACATAATTCCCTATCAAGTTCTAAATTTAGGATTTGCTGAGCAGCTTTTCCACACGCGCCACATCTTCCGGCACATCCACGCTCACGGAATCGTGATGCGTCTCCGCGACCCGAATCTTATACCCATTCTCCATCCAGCGAAGCTGTTCCAACTGTTCGATGCGTTCGAGGTCTCCCAGCGGGAGTGTCGGAAAATCGAGCAGTGCGGCGCGCCGAAATGCGTACAGGCCAAGGTGCTTCTTATGCTGTACGTGGACCGGAGATTCGCGATCGCGCACCCATGGAATCGGCGCGCGCGAAAAATAAATCGCGTTGTCGTCAAAATCGAGGACTACTTTTACAATGTTCGGGTCCATGATGTCCGCGGGCTTTGCGATGGGAACCATCAGCGTGGCAATCGAAACGCCTTCGTCCGATTCGATGGCCTCCACCAGGGTATCAATTGCTTCCGGCTCAACCAACGGTTCATCCCCTTGCACGTTTACAAATACTTCGTCTTCACCGCCCGCCATTCCGACGGCCACTTCGGCCACGCGCTCGGTCCCGGACCTATGTTCCGATCGCGTCATCACGGCCTCGGCTCCAAATCCAGCAGCAGCCTTGATAATCCGCTCATCATCCGTGGCAATAATCACTCGGCTAATGCGTGTTGCCTGGCTGGTCCGCTCCCACACCCGCTGGATCATCGGCTTTCCGGCGAGAGATACGAGAGGTTTCCCGGGCAACCGGGTAGCGGCATAACGAGCCGGAATCACTGCAATAGCCATTTTGTTTTTTCCTCGCGACATTCAGAACTTTGACGCTTCCCAAAAATCCTATCACAGTATTAGAGGTATCAGAACTGAACCGATAGGCCAGGTAAGCGATCAGGGATATTCGACATAATTTCTAATGTAAAACTATTGTCAAATTACAGCCGACGGACTTGCATCGATTAGGATGAGTGATAGAATCCAATCAAGGTTCGAAGTTGGAACCGGCCGTGCCCCCACCCCGGCATCAACGGCTAAGGCAGGCGACCCAGTGACGTCACTGCGAAAAAACGTTTACTTCTTTACAGTAGCTGTTGTTGCGCTCACCTTCTTTTCGACGGTCGCCTATAACCAGTCACAGGGCCCTGTTGGCCCGCCGAAAGAATCCCCCGAACCACAATTCAAACCCGGACAAGGCATAAAGGTCGATGTGGATATGACTCTGGTGAACCTCACGGTCACCGATCCCCTTGACCGGCTTGTCACCGGACTCGAGAGAGAACATTTCCGCGTCTACGAAGATGGCGTTGAACAGGAAGTCCTAACGCTTTCGAGCGAGGATGTTCCCGTATCCATCGGCCTCGTATTCGACATGAGCGGAAGCATGTCAGACAAAGTGGAAAAAGCGCGCGAGGCCGCCGTGCAATTTATGCGGACCGCGAACCCGCAGGATCAATTTTTCCTCGTGAGTTTCAACGACCGCGCCGAATTGACCAGTGGATTTACCAGTAGCGTGGATGAATTGCAAAACCGCATGATGTTTACCGCGTCCAAAGGACGCACCGCTTTGCTCGATGCGATCTATTTGGGACTGAGCCAGATGAGGGGTGCACACAACGGCAAACGGGCCTTGCTCATCATATCGGATGGAGGAGATAATCATAGTAGGTACAATGAGAGCGATGTAAAGAACTATTTGAAAGAGGCCGACTGCCAGCTCTACTCAATCGGCATCTTCGATCCCGTCGCTTCTCGCCGGACCGTGGAAGAGTTGGAAGGCCCTACCCTCCTTTCGGAGATGTCGGAGATGACCGGAGGCCGGGTTTTTCCCGTAGGAAATCTCGGCGAATTGCCCGACATTGCCGCCAAAATTGGAATGGAGCTGCGAAACCAATATGTCCTTGGATACAAATCAAGCAACCCACATCACAACGGCCAATGGCGAAAAATCAAAGTCAAGCTTCGTCCGCCTAAGGGACTCCCTCCCCTCAATGTTTATGCCAAGACAGGCTATTACGCGGCGAACCAGTAGCGGCAGCCGATTTACCGCCATTTTAAGCATTTTTGTTTTGATCACTTTCGCCGCACTGTTTTCTTCAGCCTCTTACGCGCAGCAACAGCAGCAGGCGCCGATTTCGCCGTCCGTAAAACCTCCCGCGCCGCCGAGCCCGGCTGCTCCGCCGAAGGAAGCGTCGCAAGACACTTATAAGATCAGGACGCAAGTCAGCCTGGTCGTGCTGCATGCGTCTGTGTTGAATGACCGGAGCGTATTTGTTCCCGGCCTGACGGAAGATAACTTCCGTGTGCTGGAAGATAAAGTCGAGCAAAAACTTTCCGTTTTCAAACAGGAAGATGTTCCGGTCAGCTTCGGCCTGGTGGTAGACAACAGCGGAAGCATGAGGGCGAAGCGCCCGCAGGTGAATGCGGCGGCGCTGACGTTTGTCAAAACTTCTAATAAACAAGACGAAGGATTCGTCGTCAATTTTAATGACGACTATTACCTCGATACGGAACACGATTTCACAAGCGATCTGGACGAAATGAGCAAAGCGCTGGAGCGCATTGACGCGCGGGGCAGCACGGCGCTCTACGACGCAGTGATCGGTTCGCTCGATCACTTGAAAAAAGGGACGCGCGACAAAAAAGTTCTGCTGGTCGTGACCGACGGCGAGGACAATGCCAGCACGCACAGCCTGGAAAATGCGATTGAACGGGCGCAGCGTTCTGACGCCGTCATTTACGCGGTGGGTGTTTTCAGCGACGATGATATCAAGCACGATCATCGCGCCATGAAAAAAGCGCGCACGGCTCTCAGCGAACTGGCCAACGCCACGGGCGGCCTGGCATTTTTCCCGGAAAATGTGGACGACACGGAATCCATATGCACGCAAATCGCCCGCGACGTCCGTAACCAATATACGCTGGGCTATTACTCTACAAACACCGCGCACGACGGAACATTCCGAACCGTCGCGGTTCAGGTCACGCCCCCGCGCGGAATGGGCAAGCTGACCGTGCGCACACGCAGCGGGTATTACGCCTCGCGAGGCCCATCCTCCGGCAATTAAATGTTTTCGTAGCCAGCCTTTGTAGCTCGCCTCTTCAGAGGCGAGGGTTTAAATGTCCCGTCGTCTAAATCCCCGCCTCTAAAGAGGCGGGCTACAGCAACCGGCTTCGCCGTTTGCACAAATCCAAATGAATTATTGGTTTGAAATTTCCGGCAGGAAACTTTTTCCGTGGGGGATTGCCGCGCCAAAATTTTCCGCGATGGTCTGCCCCATGTCGGCCAGCGTGTCGCGAATGCCAATGTTCACGCCGCGCTTCCCTGTTGGGCTGTACGCCACGATGGGAACGTATTCGCGCGAGTGATCCGTCGTCGGCCATGCGGGATCAGGATCGCAACCGTGATCCGCAGTGATCATCAGCAAATCGCGCGGCGCCATAGCATTCAGCAACGGAGCGAGAAGCGCGTCGAATTCCTCAAGCGATTTCGCAAACCCTTCCACATCTTTCCTGTGCCCGTACAGCATGTCGAAGTCGACAAGATTCGTAAAAATGAGTCCGCTCTTCTGTTCCGCCAGCGTCACGTGAAGTTTCTGCATGCCGTCGGCGTTGCTCTTCGTGGTGACATAACGGTCGACGCCGCGTCCATTGTAAATATCGTGAATCTTGCCAATGCCAAAGATTGGAATTTTCTTTTCGACAAGCACATCCATCAGCATGGGACGCGGCGGTTCGACCGCGTAATCGTGGCGGCGCTCCGTACGTCGAAAATTTCCCGGCGTGCCGATAAACGGCCGGGCGATCACGCGGCCCACTTTGTGCGGCCCGTCGAGCATTTTGCGGGCAATTTCGCACATGCGATACAGCTCAGCAATGGGAATCACGTCTTCGTGGGCAGCGATTTGAAACACGCTGTCGCCTGATGTGTAAACGATCGGAAATCCGGTTCGAACGTGTTCTTCGCCCAATTCCTTGATGATCTCGGTCCCGGAAGCGGGCTTATTGCCGATGGTCTTTCGCCCAATCGCGCGTTCGAACTGTTCGATCAAGTCTTTTGGAAAACCTTGCTTGTAAACAGGGAAAGCTTGAGGCAGCCAAATCCCGGCCATCTCCCAATGACCTGTCGTCGTATCTTTGCCGGGAGAATGAGTTGCGCCTTTGCCGTAGCAGCCTTCAGGAGCCGCCAAAGGCGCGAGGTGGGCAAGTGGAGCAATATTCGCGAGTCCGAGGCGCACAAGGTTCGGCAAAGCCAGCGGACGCGATTTAGCGATGTGGCCCAGCGTGTCGCGGCCCACGTCATCATAGTCCGCCGCATCGGGGAGCGCGCCGATCCCTACACTGTCCAGCACAATCCAGATGATTCGTTCGAACGGAGCCATAGTTTGCCTCGCGGGAAATTATACAACCTGATTTCTGTGTGGGAAATAAAACGAAAGGCGCTGAACCTCACTGCTGTAGCCCGCCTCTTCAGAGGCGGGGGTTTAGATGTCCCGCAGTCTAAACCATCGCCTCTGACCCTCCATTTTCCCTGGGGACAAGAGAGACGAGCTACAGAGCCGAGATCAACCGGTAAATTGAAACCAAGTCGGAAGTCGTTCCATACGGATCGGCCTTTTGGTCAGCGGCATCCATGGGAATACGCCCGGTCCACAGGCGCGTAAAAAGCGGTTGCGACGCTAGCGTATCCGCGCAAGTGGGATTTACGTAGAGCAAATCCACAAGGCCAGAACCCGCGACCGATGTCGCTGCAATGTTTTCCGCCATCTGTTCAATCAGCGAGCACGCAAACGGGTTATACAGGTAAACGAGCAACGGAGTGCGCGGCCATTGAAATTTCATAGCGTCTTCCTGCACCACGCGGATTTTTGTTTTTGGCTTTCTGATGCGATTCCACCGCGTAACATTTTGTTGTGCGATGCCCGCCAATTCATCGTTCAGCTCCACGCCGATCGCTTTGCGAAACGGCAACTCCGACGCAAGCAATACAGCGCGGCCCTTGCCAGAGCCAACATCGATGAATGTATAAGCTTCGATTCTTCCCGATACTGCCGGCAAAGTTTCATGCCATCTCTTGCAAGCTTCATGAAAGACGGACGGCGCAATGGCCGAATAGCCGTAGTTGTGCGCGTCATTCGCGCGCCCGTTGACCAGTTCTTCCGGACCAAGATAACCGCCCGTGTCCGTCCCATATTTTTGATCGAATGGATGAATCGCGCCGCGGTTAGGAGCTGTTTTCGATGGTGACGCCAAAAGTATTGGTCCTCTCGCTATAAGAGTAACGCAGAACTCAGTGGGATAGGCTTCAGCCTGTCCCGTTTTGATTTTTTTGAATTAGCAAAGGCAAAAGTAAACTAGGCTGAACGCATCCTTTCGTACATCACTTTTATTTGGAGCCGCAAAAATGCTGCCCGCCCCAAAAACGGGCGGCCTCTACAAAATCAAAGGCCAACCGGTTTTGTAGAGGCCTCTCCGTCCCGCGTCTTTCGGAACGGAGAGGGCACTTTGCCACTACGCCGTTTATAAGTTATTCGGTATTGCCAACCCTGTCCTACTCAATTGCCCTCCCCCTTGCAGCGACGTATAATCGATAGTTTAGATGCGCATCGCCGAAGGCGCTGAGAGGAGGCTGCGTGGCTGCCAGAGAAAATATCGCTGCGGGAAAATTCGCTGACAGCGCCACGTTGACCACTCCCATCAGCAGCGCCGCCGCGGAGGCTGCCGACCAGGAAGCGATCCATGTACACGGCGCGCGCGTTCACAATTTAAAAAACATCAGCTTCGATATTCCGCACAATGCGATCACCGTCGTAACCGGAGTTTCCGGATCTGGCAAATCGAGCCTGGCGTTTGACACGATTTACGCCGAGGGGCAACGGCGCTATATCGAATCGCTCTCGGCCTATGCGCGGCAGTTTCTAGAGCGCATCGAGAAGCCTGATGTGGATGAGATTACCGGCATCGCTCCAGCCATCGCGATCAAGCAGAAAAACTCAACGCGCAATCCGCGCTCGACCGTGGCGACGGCGACTGAAATTTACGATTATCTGCGGCTGCTTTACGCGCGAGCTGGGCGCACATTCTGCACAAAGTGCGGCAGCGAAGTTCGCAAGGATACGATGGACGAAATTGCCGCGCGAGTGCTGGCTCTGCCCGAAGGCCGGCGTTTCTACGTTCTCTATCCACTCGATCTGGCTGCTGCGGCTCCGCAAGACGCGCCTACACCAATGCGCCGATCCGCAAAAAAGCAAAATAAGATTTCGCCCGAGACGATTCGCCTCGCGCTGATGGGCTTGCAGCGCCGTGGTTTCCAGCGACTCTACCAGGCGGGGCGCATGCACGAATTCTCTTCCCCGGAAACTTTACTCGACATCGATTTCAAACAGCCAGTGTATGTTGTGGTCGACAGGCTGGCCATCGGCCCGGAGATGCGCTCGCGGCTTATCGATTCCGTTGAAATTTGTTACCGCGAAGGGCGCGGTGAAGCGATTCTCGAATTCGTTCCTGAAAATCCGGACGCGCCCGCGGAACGAATGGTTTTCAACGAAAGATTTGAGTGCAAGACCTGCGGCGCGCTGTATCAGGAACCGGAGCCGCGATTATTTTCATTTAATAATCCCTACGGCGCGTGCCCGCGCTGCCAGGGATTTGGGAACACCGTCGATTTCGATATCAATCTGGTGATCCCCGACCGCGGAAAATCCCTGAACGAGGGCGCGATCCAGCCGTGGACAAAGCCGCGCTACCGCGGTGTTTTAATGGAACTGAAAAAGTTTGCGCGGGCCAATCAGATTCCGATGGATGTTCCTTTCCGGAATTTAAGCGAGACGCAACAAAATTTGATCATCGAGGGCGACTCGAATTCCGACTACGTTGGAGTGAACGGTTTTTTTCAGTGGCTTGAACGCAAGAAATATAAGCTTCACGTCCGCGTGTTTCTGAGCCGCTATCGAGGTTACGCACTCTGCCCGGAATGCAGTGGTTCACGTCTTCGTGCCGAGGCGCGCGCGGTGCGCGTGTCCGGCAAATCGATCACGGAAGTTTGCGCCATGACGGTGGCGCAGGCACGCCAATTCATGGACAACCTCGAACTGGGCGTGGAGCAAGCCGCGATTGCCGACAAAATTCTCGAAGAAATTCGCCAGCGCCTGCTTTTTCTCGATGAAGTGGGACTGGATTATTTGTCGCTGGACCGGCTCTCGTCCACGCTATCGGGCGGAGAGGCGCAGCGCATTCAACTGGCGACATCGCTGGGCTCGCATCTTGTTGGTGCGTTGTACGTGCTCGACGAGCCGTCGATTGGATTGCATCCGCGCGACACGCACCGTTTGATCAACATTTTGAAAAACTTGCGCGACTTGGGCAATACGATCCTCGTCGTGGAGCACGATCCGGACATGATGGCCGCCGCCGATTACGTGATCGACTTGGGACCGGGCGCCGGCGAGCATGGCGGCAGCCTGCTTTTCGCGGGGCCGCGCAGCGAGCTATTGAAGAGCCGCGAATCGTTTACGGCGCGCTATCTCACAGGCGAATTGCGAATTCCCGTGCCCGCGTTGCGGCATAAACCGAATGGACGGTTTCTGCGAATTTTCGGCGCACGCGCACATAACCTGAAAAATATTGACCTGATGATTCCACTGCACATGCTCGTCTCGATCACGGGCGTTTCGGGATCAGGAAAATCGACGCTGGTCCACGACGTGATTTACAAATCGCTGGAAGCGAAACGCGCCGGCGCGAAGTACCAGGAATTGTGCGACCGCATCGAGGGAGATCAGCAACTCTTGAGCGTGGTGCTCGTCGATCAATCGCCAATCGGCCGCACGCCGCGGTCGAATCCCTCCACATATTTAAAAGCATTTGACGCGATTCGCGAAGCCTTCGCATCCACGCCGGAAGCGAAAAAGCGCGGCTACACGGCCGGACATTTTTCGTTCAACATTCCCGGCGGGCGCTGCGAAGCGTGCCAGGGCGAAGGCATCGTTACCGTGGAAATGCAATTCCTGGCGGATGTCGAATTGATTTGTGAAGAGTGCCGCGGCACGCGATTCAAAAGCGGCGTGCTCGAAGTGCGCTACCGTGAGAAAAATATTCATGAGGTGCTGCAACTGACGGTGCGCGAGGCGCTCGTCTTTTTCTCAGGGATTCCAAAAATTACATCCAAGCTGAGAATCCTTGATGAGGTCGGGCTGGGTTATTTGCGGCTGGGACAATCCGCAACAACTCTTTCCGGAGGCGAGGCACAGCGTTTGAAGCTTGCCGCGCATCTCACCACCCAGGCAAACGAAGGCGTGCTATATATTTTTGACGAACCGACAACCGGATTGCATTTCGACGACATTCAAAAATTGCTGACTGCATTTCGCAAGCTAATTGACGGAGGAGCATCCATCTTGGTGATCGAGCACAATCTCGACATCATCAAATCGTCGGATTGGGTGATCGACCTCGGGCCGGAAGGCGGCGCTGCAGGCGGTAAGGTTGTCGCGACGGGAACGCCGGAACAGGTTGCGCGTAATTCGCATTCGTTCACCGGAAAGTTTCTGGCGAAAGCGCTCGCAAATTCACACGGGCCAAATCATCAAGGGGCGCACCCGCCGAACGGGCGAGGCAAATAAGCCGCATGCATCCCGCTGGCAATTTCACGACTCGCTGGCTTCAAATTATTTTAGTCACTACTTATCTCGCCGCTTCGTGTATTTCGCTAACAGCACAAGCCCAGAAAAAGACCCCCTCAAAACCCTCGACGTCCTCAACGTCACATGAGAAGGAAGATCCTCTCGCGCCGCTTCTGCAACAGGCCAATGAGGCCATCGACAAAATGGATTTCTCTGCGGCCATCGATCCACTGCAAAAATATATTTCGCAGCGTCCTGACGAACCATACCCTCACTTCCAACTCGGATATGCATTTGCCGGACTGAAACGCCTGGACGACGCGAAGAATGAATTTAGCCGCGCAATCGCTCTCGACCCTAAGATGGCTGCGGCGCACTTGAATCTGGGTCTTGTGTTGATGGACAGTGATCCGGCTGCCGCTGCGGAAGCCTTTCGCCATGCCGCCGAGTTACAGCCCACGGAAAGCCGTCCGCGATTTCTGGCGGGATTTTGCCTCGAGCACGCCGGAAAACTTCCTGAGGCCCTCGAGCAATATCGCGCCGCGCTCGCTCTTTCGCCCAAGGATTATGAGGCGCGCTTTGCGCTCGGACGTGTGCTGCTTCGTTCAGGGGATGCACCGGGAGCGGAAGAACAATTTCGAGCGGCCATCGCGGAGCGTGCAGATTCAGCCCCGGCAAAGCTGGGGCTTGGGAGCGCCCTGCTCGCGCAAAAGAAATACGCTGCCGCCAGTGATGCGCTATCTGATTATTTAAAACTCGCTCCGGAAGACCGAGCCGCCCATTTTGACCGCGCGTCGGCTCTTTTGTATCTAAACAAATTCGATGAGGCGCTGGCCGAGCTTGACCTGTCCACAGCAGGCAGCGCGCCCGCCGCGGACAAATTAAAAATGCGCGGCGAAATCTTCATGGAGCAGAAAAAATGGAAAGAAGCGGGCGACGACCTGAAGCAGGCGCTTTCTCTCGCGCCGCAGGATTTGGAGATCGCGGAATGGATCGGCCGCACGGATATTGAGCTCAAACAATATGCGGCAGCCGCGGAAATTCTGGTGCAAGTCCACGACCGGAGTCCGCAAGACGCCGACGCACTCCGCGATCTTGCGGATGCCTTTTTTCTGAATGAAAATTACGCCCAGGCGCTGGAGGCGATGGACCGGCTTGCCAAATTGGAACCACCGAGGCCCGGTTCATGGTTCGTTCGCGCGATCTGTTACGATAAACTTTCGCGTAAGGCGGAGGCGATCGAGTCCTATCAGAAATTCCTGGATCTGGACGGCGGAAAGCACGATACGCAGGATTTTCAGGCCCGGAATCGCATCCCCGTATTGCAAAAAGAGTTGGGCCAGTCCAGGAAAAAGTGAACGCAGAACGGGATTTCTTTCGGGCAAGATGATGAGACATTTTAAAATTCGATTGGCTTTGCTCGCCGCGCTTGCGGTTTGCGTTCCGCTTGCGGCGCAGGACCGGTTGGCGGAGGACCTGGCAAAATATCAGAATGAAACCGATCCCGTGCGTAAAGCGCGCCAATTGGCCAAGCTTGGCGACGAGCAAATTGACATGGCAAAGAAGCAACTGAAGGCGGGAGACGAAGTCGCTTCCCTCCACACGCTCGAGCAATATAGCGACGAAGTCCGCGAAACGGTTGCGGCGCTCAATAACATGGGCGTGGACGCGGAAAAAAAGCCCGCGGGATTCAAGGAACTTCAGATCAGCCTTCGCGGAACCATTCGACGTATCGACGATTTGATTTTCACGCTTAATGTGGACAAGCGCCCGTTTTTTCGCGAAGTCCGGAACGATTTGTATACAAATCAGAACCAGCTGATTGACAAACTATTTCCTCGCAATCCGGAACACAATGCGCCGAAACCAAATCCGTGAGGTGTTTTATGCGATTTACAAGCCTATCGGGTTCCGTGTTAATTCTTAGCTTGATTTTGACGGCCCTGCCCGCACGCACCGCTGGCGCGGCGCCGCAGAAAAAAGAATATTTGTCGGAAACCGAAGCGGACAAGATTCGCGAAGCGGGAGTGAGCGGCCCTCGCATCGTACTTTTTACGAAATTCGCCTCGGACAGGATAAAAAAACTTCACTATGAATTCGCGCACATGGACCCGGCCGACCAGAAGAGAACCGACCGCTTGAATGCGCTCATCAACGGCTATACCGGCTGCATCGACGATGCCGCAGATTTGATTGGCATCGGAATCGAAAAGCAGCAGGATATTCGCGAGGGAGTGAAAGCGCTGCAGTCCGGGATCAAGGATTTTCTACCTTACTTGCAAGGCCTGGCCGCAAACGGCCCGGAGCGCGAAACGTATAAAGTAAATCTGGACGACGCGATCGAAGCGACTCAAGACGCGGCGATGGAAGCGGACAAAGCCGCCAAGGATACGCCTTCGTCCCCCGTTCGGCGTAAACCATCTTGAAAGGATTCCCAAGTTTGAGGAAACAGCGTCGAATCACTCTAGCATTTCCTGGAGGCGAGCATATTTTTCAGCGCATTTTTACGCGCCTCGGCTGCCAGGGCAGGCCCCCGCAATTTCAAGTTGAGCTGTACCCTTACGCGAATCTTTCGCACACGATGCGCCTGAGGCAGGATGTGGCTCATGTGAGACTTTCCGACATTTTGCAGGAAGCGCCGATTCCGGTGGTTGAAGCTACCGCCGCGATTTTGCTTGGGCAAATGTACCGCCGCCGCGTGCCGCGCGACTTGCGCGAACTCTATCGCCAGTTTGTGCTGGCGCATTCGACAAGGCAGCACATCGCGCACGTTCGCCGTAAGCGCGCGCGGCGCATTCCGGATAATCCGGTGGGGACGGCGCATGATTTGGACCCCATGTTTTCGTCGATTAACCTGGAATATTTTGAGGGCGCACTTCCCCGACCTCGTTTGGGATGGAGCCCGCGGCCCTGGCGCTCTCAATTCGGTTGCTACGATCCTTCACTCGATCAGATTGTGATGAACAAGCGGCTGGATCATCCTGCCGTGCCTTCGTATGCGGTGGAATTTATTCTCTACCACGAAATGCTGCACGTGAAGCACCCGCTACGGGCCGCTGCTTGTGGATTGCAGGCGCACTCGCCGGAATTTCGCGCGGAGGAAAAGCGGTTTGCGCACTACGCACGCGCGCGCAAATTTCTAGAGCATGTG
Organism: uncultured Acidobacteriota bacterium; assembly: GCA_963786215.1. Classification (GTDB taxonomy): domain Bacteria; phylum Acidobacteriota; class Terriglobia; order Acidiferrales; family UBA7541; genus Palsa-360. The sequence goes on along the minus strand of CAWAYK010000012.1, from coordinate 88,883 downwards.
CGGTAGGTAAATATCCCTCCACAAAATCATTGGTTAAGTAGCACAGTCTTCATCCTGTAGGGTTGTGGTTTTGTAGCGCTGGCGTCTCGCCGGCAGGTTTCAGCCACGGCAACGCAGCGCAAAACTGCCGGCGGGACGCCGGCGCTACCAGGACTAACCCCCGCAGGCTGAAGCCCGCGCTACTAAAACATTAGCGTTCTGCTTTTTTGGGAGCGTCCTGAGCGGCTTTTTCCTGCAAATCGGCAACTTGCTTTCTAATTTTTGTGGCATCCGCTGCGCGCGGCATTTTTTCCAGATATTTATTGTAAGAGTCGGCGGCTTTCGCGTATTCACGCTTCTTTTCGTAGGCCTGCCCAAGCAGTTTCCATGGCATCGCGAGAGAGGGTTGATAGTTCGCTGCTTCAATCAGGCGATCGATCGCCGCGTCATAGGACCCTTTGTTCAAATAAAACGTCCCAACGTCCAGGCTCCGCTGCGCGTGGAGAGGATCGAAAACGGGACCAGTGGGCGCCGGAGCCTCGGGTTCATCGGCGGAAGGCGGAGGCGGCGGAAGCGTCGGATCGATTGGATGCGCAGCCGCGGGTGTCGGCGCGGGTGCCGCTGGAGGAGCGGCCGCTGGCTGCGTAGGCGCGGATTTTTCCGGCGGAGGTGGCGGCGGAGGAACACGCGGATTCACCTGCTGGGCGCATAACGACCCAGCGCACGTAAGCAGGAGTCCTGCAAGAATTAAGTATGCCAGTCGGTTCATATGGCGCAGATTGAGATTCACTTTGCTATGATGGATGTTGCCTAAGGGCGATTCGCCGCACTCCCCATTCTACTCCTGCAATGGAACTGGAACAAAAAGCCGCAAGCCTTCCCACAGACCCTGGGGTCTATCTGTTCAAGGACGCCCTGGGAAAGATTCTGTACGTGGGCAAATCAGGCTCCCTGCGCAACCGCGTAAAGTCCTATTTCCTCGAATCGCGGTGGATGGATGCCAAGACCGGCTCGCTTGTGCGAGAAATCGCGGACCTGGATTACATTGTCGTGGACAACGAGCGCGAAGCCCTGGCGCTTGAAAACAGTCTGATCAAACAATACAAGCCGAAATTCAATATTTTGCTTCGCGACGATAAAACCTATCCGTACATCCGCTATACGGCGTTTGAAAAATATCCGCGCGTGTATGTAACGCGGCGTCTCATCAAGGACGGTTCGATTTATTTTGGACCTTTCTTTCCTCACAGTCTGGCTTACCGAATCGTCCATTTCATTCACAAAACATTTCGAATCCCATCCTGCACGGTAGATCTGACTCGCGCGCACCCGCGCCCCTGCCTGCAATATTACATTCACCGCTGCCACGGCCCTTGTGTGCCCGGCCTGAGTACGGACGAAAAATACGCGGAAGCCGCGCGCGACACAAAATTGTTCCTGGAGGGCCGCCGCCACGTCCTGATGGAAAGCCTCGAATCGCGCATGTCGGAAGCATCCGATGCGGAGCGCTATGAGCAAGCCGCAGCGTACCGCGATCTTCTGCACACGCTTTCAGAAATTGAGGAGCGCCAAAAAATTGCCGCCGCGCAAGGGGATGACATTGATGTGCTGGCGTGGCACGCGGAGCCGCCGCTCATTGCCGTAAATCTGTTCCACCTGCGCGGCGGGCGCGTGGTCGACCGGCGCGATTTCTATTGGGAGGACATAGCGGAATTCGAGCCCAAAGAATTTCTGTCTTCGCTGTTAAAGCAGCTTTATCTGGATGCCGCGTATCTGCCCCGCTCCATTCATGTGCCGATGGATTTTGAGGATCGCGAACTTCTGGAAGAAATGCTCAGCGAACGAGGAACTCATCTCGAGCCGCCCAGGAACCGCGTGGAAATTCTGAATCCGCAGCGCGGCGCGAAGCACGCATTTTTAGAATTGGTGGAGAAAAATGCCCGGCATTCCTTTGAGCAGCGTTTCCGCGTGCTGAAGCCCACGTCGACAGCGATTAACGAAGCTCTGGAGCAAGCGTTGAGCTTGCCGGAACCGCCGCGACGCATCGAAAGCTTCGACATTTCACACTTGCAGGGCTCGGATACCGTGGCGTCCATGGTGGTTTGGGAAGATGGGCGAATGAAAAAATCCGATTACCGGAAATTTATTATTCGCGGCCAATGGGGCAATGACGATTTTGCGAGCATGAAGGAAACCGTCGAACGCAGGTACAAGCGATTGCAGGATGAAAAGAAACCTTTCCCCGGATTAATTCTGATCGACGGTGGAATCGGTCAGCTTCATGCCGCCGGCGCCGCGCTCGAGAAGCTGGAAGTCATCAATCAGCCGGTCGCAAGCATCGCCAAGCAGGAAGAAATTATTTACGTTCTCGGGCAGGAAGATCAACCGATCCGGTTGGAGCATCATTCTCCAATTCTCCATCTCATTCAACAAATACGCGATGAGACACACCGCTTCGCAGTGGGTTTTCACCGTCAGCGGCGAACCAAGCGCACAATTCAAACGGGCCTGGAAGAAATTCCGGGAGTGGGCCCCCGCACGGCGCAAAAACTTTTACGGAATTTTGGAAGCCTGACGCAGTTGCGAGCGGCGAGCGTTGAGCAAATAGCCAAGGTTGTTCCCAAAGGTGTCGCTGAACGGGTGGTTGCGCACCTGGCTGGCAGCCGTACCACAACGGTTCACGGCGGGTAGTTCCACTGATTGCTTCTGTTAACCCTGTGTGCTACTTTCCATATGGGAAAGGAGTGTGTCATGGCTGAAAATACTGGATCAAAAGTAAGCTATTTCCTGGTGGGTCTGGGGATCGGCGCGCTCGTTGGAATTCTATTTGCACCGAAATCCGGCGAAGAAACACGTGAGTATCTGGCACAAAAGGCCGATGAAGGCCGTGAATATGCGCAACGGAAAGCACAAGAGCTTCGTGAACGCGCGGAAGACCTGGTGGAGCGCGGCAAATCCGTCGCTTCGCGCCAGAAGGAAAATTTGACCGCGGCAGTAGACGCGGGACGCGACGCCTACATGCGGGAAAAATCGAACGCCCAGTAATCACGACGAGGATAAGCGAATGGAAAGCTGGATGCCCTTGTTCGTTGTGTTAACCGCTATAGCGGTGATCATACAGGCGATCGTCCTGATAGCATTGTTTATTCAAATGCGCCGCACGGCCGCGCGTGTTGAGCAGGTTGTGACGGATATCAGCGGCAAGGTAGCGCCACTCATTTCGTCCGTGCAAGTTTTGGTGGACGATATTTCCCCGCGCATTACGGGAATCGTAGCAGATGCATCGGAGATCACGCGTCTCGCGCGCGGAGAAGTCCAGAAGGTCGATCGGATTGTGTCCGAGGCCCTCGAGCGCCTGCGCATGCAACTGATCCATGTGGACCATGTTCTGACGGGAGCAATTGAAACCGTGGAAGCAGCGGGATCGCAACTTCGGCAGACCGTTTGGGGACCTGTGGTAAAGGCGACTGCGATGCTACGCGGAGTTCAGGCCGGAATTGATTTCCTCAGGAACGTGCGGCAACGGCGCGATGTGGGAGATGTTCCTGTTGATCAGCAGGACGAAGGAATGTTTATTTAGAAGCTAACTAGCTCTATTGACATCCTCAACGATGGCCCGGCCTGCTGTAGCCCGCCTCTTCAGAGGCGGGGGTTTAGGGCCAACACGCCGATTATCGCCGCCGACACCCCCCGCCTCTAAAGAGGCGGGCTACAGCAACGGGCTACAGCTTCTGCTACTTTATCCAGCCTCCACCAAGAACCACATCATCCGAATAGCAAACTGCAGCCTGGCCTGGCGTTACGGCACGCTGTGGCTCGTCAAAAATAATGCGTGCGCTCGTTTCGTCGATCGGATCGACAGTCGCGGCGGCGGGTTCGTGGCGGTGGCGAATTTTCACCATGGCGCGAATGGGAGCTTCCAGTTTTGCGAACGAAATCCAATTCACATCGCGTATTTCGCAAATATTTGTCCGCAGCTCTGAGTCATCGCCCACGATGACGCGATTGGCGGCGCGGTCCAGTTCCACCACATAAAGAGGTTTTCCTGCGGCAACGCCCAGTCCTTTTCGCTGGCCTACGGTGTAATTGTGAACGCCGCGGTGGCGGCCAATCACTTCCCCACTCGTGGTGACCAGATCGCCTTCATCTTCAGAAAGCGTTTCTCCGCGCTCACCCAAATATGCGCTGATGAACTTGACGTAGCTTCCGGACGGCACGAAACAGATTTCCTGGCTATCGGGCTTTTCGGCCACAGGAAGCGTGGCGCGTCGCGCAATTTCCCGCACAGCTGTCTTGTCCAATTCGCCGAGCGGGAAGTCAGTGCGTGACATCTGTTCCTGCTTCAGCCCAAACAGAAAAAATGTTTGGTCCTTGGAGGAATCCTTGGCGCGCAGCAATTCGTAGCGACCTGTCACTTCATTGTGGCGGATTCGCGCGTAATGCCCCGTGGCCATTCGCTCCGCGCCAATCTGTCGCGAAGTGACCAGTAGCGGATCGAATTTTACGTGGTTATTGCACATGGTACACGGCACGGGAGTGCGGCCCGCGAGATATTCCTCAACGAACGGCTGCACCACAGTTTCCTCAAATTGCTGTTCGTAATTCACAACGTAATGAGGAATTCCGAGATGCTGCGCGACGCGCTTGGCGTCATACACGTCATCGATCGAGCAGCAGCGCTGCCCGTGCGAGCCATCGCGGTCCAGCTCGGGCAGGCGGCGCTGATTCCACAGCTGCATGGTCAGGCCGACCACTTCGCACCCCTGTTCCTTCAGGATCGCGGCAACCGCCGAACTGTCCACACCGCCGCTCATCGCGACAGCCGTCATGGGCTTCTGATTTGTAGTCGATTCCATCTTATTATGGCGGCTTTGAGTACAAGCCATCCTCTGTATTATAGCGTTAAATTATGCGATTGCAGGATTCTTGTAGTGGAGAGTAGGCATCAATTTGATTTGCACATGCAGAAAAACTGCCCGCCCCAAAAACGGGCGGCCTCTACAAAATCAATAACGGAAATCACTCCGGTTTCGTAGAGGCATCTCCGTCCCGCGCTCTTCGGGACGGCTCACCGCGAACGGAGAGGGCAGCCTGCCTCCCAAATTGGATCACTACCAGGTTGGAGAAAGCCGCCGCAGCCTTTCAATGACCGCGGGAATGACTTCAAGCGCGTGGTCGACTTCTTCTTGCGTGTTCTTGCGTCCAAGGCTGAGGCGCAGGGTGGCGCGCGCGTCCTCTGGCGCCAGCCCAAGCGCCATCAATACATGCGAAGGTTCCACAGCTCCCGAAGAGCATGCCGCGCCTGTTGAACACGCAATTCCCTTCAGGTCCAGCGCGATGACCATCGCTTCGCCCTCGATAAAAGGGAACGTCAAGTTGGAAGTATTGGGCACTCGAGGCGCGCTTGCTCCATTCACCCACGATTGGGGCACGCGATCCAGGAGGCCCTGTTCCAGGCGGTCGCGAAGGCCACGAACGCGTTCGCTTTCCTGAGTGATGCCCATACGTGCGAGCTTTGCCGCCTCGCCCATGCCCGCAATGGCCGCCACATCTTCTGTTCCCGGACGCCTGTCGCGCTCTGAGTGACCGCCGTACAGCAGTGGCGATAGTTGCGTGCCCTTGCGGATGTATAACGCGCCTATTCCCTTTGGCCCATTAAATTTGTGCGCGGAAATCGAAAGCAGGTCCACACCAAGATTCACCACGTCGACATGTATTTTCCCAGCGGCTTGCACGGCGTCCGTGTGGAGCGTAATTCCCTTTTCAGCCGCAACTTTGCCGATTTCAGCGATGGGCTCAATCGTCCCCGTCTCGTTATTGGCGAGCATGATTGAAATGAGCAAAGTTTCAGGGCGAAGGGCGCGCAGAACATCCGCTGGACTGACAAGGCCTTCGCGGTCAACGGGCAAAATCGTGAGGTCCACTCCGCTTTTTGCCAGCGCTTTGCAGGGATCGAGCCCCGCAACATGCTCGATCGCAGATGTAATGACGTGCTTGGATTTCCCTGGTTGCGCGGCTACCGCGCCGAGAATCGCATGGTTGATGGATTCCGTGCCGCCGCTCGTAAACATGATATCCGCAGTGCGAGCATTGAGCAGCGCGGCAACCGACGCCCGCGCTTGCTCCACGGCTTCGCGCGCATTCTGTCCGAAAGCGTGGATCGAGCTGGCATTGCCATATTCTTCAGTGAGATACGGCATCATCGCCGCCAGAACTTCCGGCGCGATGGGAGTTGTCGCGTTGTGGTCGAAGTAAATCCGCTTCATGCGCTGCTTTCTGGATCACGAAAACAATGTTCGAATGGACCTGAATGGAGAATATCGTTCGAGCGAGATGCGGTCAAGGTGGGGTTAAGTAGCACAGGCTTCAGCCTGTGGCCTTTAGTCCTTGCAAGGTCTAACCCTCGCAGGCGGTACAGGCTGCGAAAAAAATAATCCGTTCTGTCATTCCGAGCGAAGCGAGGAATCTCTCTTCGATTTAACTATAGGAAAACAAAGAAAAACAGATTCCTCGTTTCACTCGGAATGACAGCGATTGTGGGTTTTTCCGCAGCCTGTGTAGCGCGCGCCACGGAACCCAATAGCCATTCGGGCACACCGCCTTGACTGGTGTGAGAGCCTTCGATAGGTTGTTAAAGGAGTAAAACTCAACGCGCCCAGTCTTTGTTTTCGAGCGCGATACTGAAACGGAGACCCTCTTGGCCGATCCCATCATCACGCTCACCACCGATTTCGGAACGAGCGACCACCTTGTCGGTACGATGAAGGGCGTAATCCTAAATATCAATCCCGCCGCGCGGATTGTGGATATCAACCATAGCGTGGTTCCCTTCGATCTTCTCGATGGAGCGCTTTCCATCGCCAATGCCTATTCTTATTTCCCGGCCCGCACGATTCATGTTGTCATCGTGGACCCGGGAGTGGGCACAGACCGCCGTCCGATTCTGGTGACCGCCGGGAATCAGTTTTTCGTCGCGCCTGACAATGGTGTGCTCTCGGTGATCTATGAACGGGAATCGTGCACAGTCCGGCATATCACGGCGGAACATTATTTCCTGAATCCGATCAGCCCGACATTTCATGGGCGAGACATCTTTGCACCCACCGCGGCGTGGCTCTCCAAAACTTTTCAGACAGAAGCGTTTGGCGAAGTTGTCACGGACTTTGTGCGATTCACAATGCCCAAGGCAAAGGCGAACGGACAAGGAATTAAAGGTGTAGTCGTGCGCGTGGACGCATTTGGAAATTTGCTGACGAATTTGACGGCGGAAAATATTCCCGCGAGCGCCTTGCAGGGCGGGCCGATTCAACTTGCTGTAAACGGCAAACCAATCCCGCAATTCGCGCGAACATTTGCGGCTGGCAATCCGGGAGAGCCGATTGCGGTCGTTGGATCAACTGGCTATGTAGAAATTGCAGTGAACCGCGGAAACGCCGCCCGCACGCTGGGAGTTGGTCGCGGCGCGGAAGTTACCCTCGAAAACAGCTAGCCTGGATTTTTCTCAACTACTATTTTTTACCAAATTTAAGTAGCACGACCTGGGGGGATGGCTTTGTAGCGCCGGCGTCCCGCCGGCAGTTTTCAGCCATCGCAACGCAGCACAAAAACTGCAGGCGAGACGCCGGCGCTACAAGCTCAAACCCCACAGGCTGAAGCCTGTGCTACTTAGACCTCGGGCGGCAAATCCATTGTGATCAGGAATGCGCGCGTTCGCGGATCCAGCCAGTCGCGCAATGCGTCTCCCAACAAATTAAAGGCGAGAACCGCCGCCATGATTCCGAGCGCGGGAAAAATGACGAGATGCGGAGCGTCAAATAAATGATTGCGCCCGTCGTTCAGCATGGCACCCCAACTCGGCGTGGGCGCGACAACGCCAAGGCCAAGAAAACTTAAAGTAGACTCCGCCAGAATTGCACCCGCCATGCCGATGGTAGCCTGAATCAAAACTGGCTGCAGAGTGTTGGGCAGCAAATGTTTGAGCAAAATGCGCGCGTGCGACGCGCCAAGCGACCGCGCAGCCAAAATAAATTCCATCTCACGAACTTTCAAAACTTGAGCACGAGCCAGACGCGCGTATCCCGCCCACCCCGTGATGACCAGCGCGAGGATCACTTTGTCCAGGCCCGGGCCCAGGAATGCCGCAAACGCGATAGCCAGCAAGATTCCCGGAAAAGATAAAAAGGAATTGATCAGAACGATGTTGATGAAGCGGTCAAACGCGCCACCGAAATAACCTGAAACCGAGCCGAGCGCCAAGCCCACGATTCCCGCTCCCAGCACTACGGAGACGCCAACCAAAAGCGAAACACGCGCGCCGTATAAAGTGCGTGATAAGACGTCGCGGCCCAGTTCATCCGTGCCCATCCAGTGATGCGCACTTGGAGAGAGCAGTCGGTTGGGCAAACTTTGCGCGGAGGGATTTGCCGGCGCGATCCACGGCGCGAGGACAGCCAGCACAATTAAAATTGCAGTGACGGCGAAGCCCCAACGGCCAAGGCCGCTGGTTCGGAAGAATTGTCGGAATTGAGATGTCGGCTTCAAAGTTCGCTCACCAAATTTTTCATCGACTTCAGCTTAAAAGCCAGTGGCGCGGGCTTCAGCCTGCGGGTGTTGGTGTTAGCTGGGCCCCACAATTCGCGATGAAGGTTCTGAGATCTAAACCCTCGCCTCCGATCCCTCGTATTCACACGGGGAAATCGAGGCGATCTACAAAATTCCTGAGCGCTCCCTACTGAAATGGTGTGGATCATTGCAGGCGCACCCTGGGATCTACCATGGCGTAAATCAAGTCTGTCAGGAGATTTACGCCGACGTAGGATAGGGCGATGATCAGGATGCAGCCTTGCAACAGAGGATAGTCGCGCGCGGCGATAGCTTGTACGGCCAGACGGCCGATTCCCGGCCACGAGAAAATTGTTTCGGTGACGATGGTTCCGGCCAAGAGTGATCCGAATTGCAAACCCACAATGGTGATCACCGGGATTAACGCGTTGGGAAAGGCGTGGCGGAACAGGACTGAAGTCTCTGTGATGCCTTTTGCACGCGCGGTTCGCACATAGTCGCTCGAAAGTTCTTCAATCATCGAGCCGCGCACCATGCGCGTAAGAATTGCTGCGAGCGCTGCGCCGAGAGTTGCGGCGGGCAATATTAAGTGGACGATTCCTCCGCGTCCGGACACGGGGAGCCATCCAATTTCAACCGAGAAAATTAAAATTAAAATTGGCCCCAGCGCGAAGTTAGGAACAGAAAGGCCGAGCAGTGTGAAAAATGAAGTGGCGCGATCCGCCTGGCTGCCCCTGCGACGCGCGGAAAAAACTCCCGCCGGAATGGCAATCGCGATGCACACGGCCAGGGCAGCGAGCGACAATTCCAAAGTTGCGGGAAACCGCTGCAGCACAATCGGACGCACGGGCGCGGAATAGCGCATCGAGCGGCCCCAATCGCCGCGCGCCAAAGCCTCAAAATATCGGAGGTATTGCACGCCGAGCGGTTGGTCGAGCCCAAGCGTATGGCGCAGTTGCGCGAGGTCCTCCACACGAGCATCCTGCCCGAGCATCTGCAAGACGGGATCGCCCGGCACAATGTGAATCATCAAAAAAACCATGGTGAGAATCAGCCAGAGAGCGGGCAAGGTGTAAAGAAGGCGCTGTAGGAAATGGCGGATCATTTTTGTTTGAGCACCTTCGTCGTGGCGGGTTTCGCTTCGACCGCGGGCGGCGTGCCAGTTCGTTCCGCCGCCACATTCAGTCGCTGAATTTTCACGCGCGCCACTCTGCGGCGATCCATTTCCACGACAGTGAAACGGTATCCATTGAAATCAAAACTCTCGCCCCCGCGCGGGATGAATCCCAAACGGGCGAGCACAAATCCGCCCACAGTCGCATACGAGCGATCTTCCGGCAGTACGATGCTGTACTGCGATTCCAGATCGCGCAAGCTAAGCGACGCATCGAAAATCATGGCCACATCCGCGCCCTGCCCGACAACAATGGGCCTTTCGACAACGTCAAATTCGTCGTGAATCTCGCCGATCAACTGCTCCAAAATATCTTCCAGGGTGAGCAAACCGAGTATCGTTCCAAACTCATCCACAACCATGGCCATCCAACCGTGATGCGCACGAAATTCCTGAAGCATTTCGCTGACCGGCTTGCTTTCCGGCACGATGGCAATTTCGTGGAGCAAGCTGCGCACGCTAAACTCAGCGGCGCTCCAGCCTTCCTCCGTGCGGCGTTCGCGGTCAAGCAATACCCACACAATATCTTTAATGTGGATGTAGCCGAGGACCTGCTCGCCTACTCCTTCAAATACAGGCAGCCGCGAACGCTGCGTCGTGACGAAGATGCGCATGACGTCATCGAGCGAAGCATCGGCGGTCACAAAGTGAACATCGGGGCGCGGCACCATCAACTCCCGCACCTGCATCTGATCCAGCTCAATTGCGCCCAGAATAAATTTTTCCTCATCCCTACCCACCAGGCCGCGTTCGCGCGCTTGCTGAATCTGAATCTGCAATTCTTCCGCGGAGTGCACCTGCGTGTGGCTCGTGCTCCCGGAAAACCCCAAGCCGCTCAGCACCCACCGGCTCATCCCATCGAGCAGACTAATCGCCGGGCGAAACATTTCGAGATACCACTGAAAAGGCGGGGCGACGAGCAGCGCCACGCGCTCCGCGCGTTGCAGGCTCATACTTTTCGGCACAAGCTCGCCCAGCACAACGTGGAGAATCGTCAGGAAAAGAAATGCAATGCCAAGGGAGACAGCATGAATTAGGACTACAGTATGCGCGCCGGGAATATTGGCGACGAAGGGACTCAAGATCGAAGCCAGAGTGGATTCACCAAGAGCGCCAAGACCCAGGCTGGTGAGCGTGATTCCCACCTGCACGCCGGAAACAACGCGATCGAGCTTGCCGATCAGGTCCAAAACTATTTTCGCTCGAAATCGTCCCTGGTCGACAAGTTGACGGACGCGCGAATGGCGCACCGCAACCAGCGAAAACTCGACCGCCGCGAAAAATCCGTTCACGGCCACCAGAGCGAACAATCCGAGGAGTCGCAATCCAAGCAAGCTGGCAGGTTCCTCCGAGGGCTCATTCTAGCAGCCCATTCCTCCCTGCTGAAAGGACCGCGCAGGCGCATGATACGCAAGAGTGGCTGTCGAATCGGTCCCACAAACCAACACGCAGCATAAAGCGGTTGTTTCGCTTCTCGCGCCTGCATTAGAATGTTGTCTTCGTTTGCCAAATTTTTTCGACGACTGCTTTACCGAAATTGAGAACTATGACAACCGTGAATCCTGCATCGAGTAAAAAACCGGAGCCAGGCAAGAAGCCGGACTTTGAGAATTCCCTTGCGCGTCTCGAGGAAATTGTCGGCAAGCTCGAGAACGCGAATTTGTCTCTTGACGAAGCCATGAAGCTGTTTGAAGAAGGCGTGCAACTCTCGCGCGATTGCCAAACCTACCTGGGGCAAGCGGAGGGCAAAGTGGAAATCCTGCTCAAGAAAGCGGGCGGTGAACTTGTTCCCGAGGCTTTCGACCCTGAAATAGAGGAAGAATCCTGATCTGCCCCGGCAAATGAGCGGCCGAGCCGCATTCCCATTCCTCTGAGGATGATGACCCTTCCCACATTTTTCGAAGAAGATCGCGCAGCAGTTGACGCTGCGCTTGACCGGCTAATGCCCGGCGAAAACACGCAGCCTCCATCAATCCATCGCGCGATGCGCTACAGCGTGCAGGCTGGCGGGAAACGCGTCCGGCCAATCCTCTGCCTGGAATCGGCCCGAATTTTTTCCGCGGATGTGACTCCAGTTCTGCCCGTCGCGTGCGCGCTTGAATTCATTCATACGTACTCCCTGATTCATGACGATTTGCCGGCGCTGGACAATGACGATTTACGGCGCGGGAAACCAACCTGCCACAAGAAATTTAATGAGGCGACTGCCATTCTCGCCGGAGATGCGCTGCTCACGCTGGCGTTTGAGACGCTCGCCAATGCACCAATCGAACCGTTGCGCCGCGTTGCCATCCTCTCCCATGTTGCCGCGTCGGCAGGCACGGTAAACGGGATGGTAGGCGGGCAGGTTGCGGACATCGAGGCCGAGGGCCGCTCGATCGCGCCTGCAGAGCTCGAATATATTCATCGATCGAAAACCGCTGCGCTGATTCGTGCGTCTGTGGTTGCCGGAGCGATTGGCGGCGGCGCTGACGACAAGGACGTGGAGCATTTAAAACGTTTTGGCGAAACCATTGGATGGGCGTTCCAAGTGGTCGACGATATTCTGGATGTTGAGGAATCGTCCGCAGCTCTCGGGAAGACCGCCGGAAAAGATGCAGCACAGAAAAAAGCGACGTACCCTTCGATCTACGGGCTGGAAAAATCGCGCCAATTTGCCAAAGAGCTGGAAGATCGCGCTATGGCCGAGATTGAGCCGTACGGGGAGCGCGCCTCCCGGCTCCGGGAATTGGCAGACATGATTGTTCACCGCCGCGCGTAGATGCAATCAGGTGCTATTGTGGCCCGCTGCTGTAGCCCGCCTCTTCAGAGGCGGGGGTTTAGATGACGTCACCTCTAAGCCCTCACCTCTGAAGAGGCGAGCTACAGCGGCTCCGGGAACTTTGCCGGCGCATACAACGAAACTCCTTGCCGCCTAAACCAAAAATCGCTAAGAAAAGGCTCGATCTGCTGGTTGTCGAGCGAGGGCTTGCCGAATCTCGCGGAAAAGCGCAAGCCATGATCCTTGCTGGCGAAGTCCGCGTGAATGGCGCGCGAAGCGATAAAGCCGGAGCGCAGATCGGCGAAGACGTACGAATTGAAGTCAGTGGCGCCACCGCGAAATACGCAAGCCGGGGAGGTTTCAAGCTGGAGGGTGCGCTCGAAGATTTCGGCGTCAATGTGAACGGAAAAATTTGCCTCGATGTTGGCGCGTCCACAGGTGGCTTTACCGATTGCCTGTTGCAGCATGGCGCAAGCCGCGTGTACGCAGTCGATGTGACGCCGCAGCAGATGGCATGGCGGCTCGTGCAGGATTCGCGTGTGACACAAATTAAAGCGAATGCTCGAAATCTTCGTCCGGAGGAAATTCCGGAAACAGTTAATCTCGTGACCATGGATGTTTCTTTTATTTCCGTCGCGAAAGTGCTTCCCGCGGTTGTTGCGGCTGCCGGAGTCAACGCTGAATATTTAATTCTTGTTAAGCCGCAGTTTGAACTCGATCGCGGGGATATTGGCAGCGGCGGAATTGTGCGCGACGCCGCGCTTCACGAGCGCGCGATTGAACGCGTTCGGCAGGCCGCCCTGGCTGCAGGATTGCACGTGAAGGGCGTTCGGCCGAGCCACCTGAAAGGTGCCGAAGGCAACCAGGAATTTTTTGTTTATGCAGAAAAAGGTCCGTAGAATTTCGTGGCATAGGCTTCAGTCTGTGGGGGTTAGTCCTTGCAAGGCCTAACTTCCACAGGCTGAAGAGCCTATGTGAGAACTCAGGTTCGGTCCCTGTAGCGCCCGCCTTCAGGCGGGCATCTGCTTAAATCCAAGATGTCCGCCTGAAGGCGGGCGCTACAAAACCGAGCAGAAGTTACGTTGTCACACAGACTCTGAAGCCTATGCAGCGAAATTCCATTTCATTTTGTATCGCAGATATTCAGTCTTTAGCAATCCTGGTTGAAATCAAGGAAATGGAAACGCGTGGCAGATGCTAAAGTAAGTACTCGCTCTGATAGAGTTGCGGCAAAAATAAAATGATCAAGAAAGTCGGAATCATTTCTCGTCCACGGCGCGAAGATGTCGCGCGCGTTGTTCCACCACTCGTCAACTGGCTGCAGGCCCATGGCGCGGAAGTCGTCTGCGATTCCGAGACCAGCGATTGCATTGAGCCGGTCGCCGCGCAAATCCGCAAACGCGAAGATCTCCCCGGCTGCACGGACTTGCTGATCGTGCTTGGTGGCGACGGAACTCTGCTTTCCGCCGCGCGTTTGGCCGCCGAACGCGGAGTGCCCATCCTAGCCGTCAATCTTGGCGGGTTAGGTTTTCTCACGACCGTTTCGCAGGACGAAATTTATTCAATTCTGGAAGAACTTTTCTCCGGCAAGCATCGCGTGAGCGAGCGCGTCATGCTTGAAGCGGAAATTATTCGTGCGGGCACCGTTATCCGGCGCCAGATTGCGCTGAATGATGCGGTGCTGAACAAAGCGGCGCTTGCCCGCATCATGGACCTGGAACTCCGCGTGGACGGCGAATACGTGACCACCTATAAATCGGATGGACTGATCCTCTCCACGCCCACAGGATCGACCGCTTATTCCCTCGCCGCCGGGGGGCCAATTGTTTACCCAACCGTCGAAGCATTTGTAGTATCGCCGATCTGTCCGCACACACTGACCAACCGGCCGATTGTGATTCCGGATTCCGCGACCATCGAAATTGATTTCAAAGCGGGAGATGATGCGGTGTTCCTGACGCTTGACGGTCAGATTGGAATTGAACTGGTGCGCGGGGATCACATTCGCGTGCGCAAGGCAGAGAACAAATTGATGCTGGTGCGCCCGTCGAAGAAAACCTACTATCAAATTCTGCGCAACAAATTAAAGTGGGGCGAACGATAACATTGCGCTTCGGCGCCACTTTCCGCGCCGTGCTGCGAGAAGCATCGCTGACAACATGCCAACAAATCTTTTTCGGCCAATCGGCCTTCGCGAACTTGAACTGCTTTGGGATTCCGGAATGCGTGAATTCCCGCAACGCCTGGAAAATCAGCCGATTTTCTATCCCGTCGTGAATTTGGAATATGCGCGGCAGATTGCGCGGGACTGGAATACACCGGACGCAAAATCCGGATTCTCCGGTTTCGTCACAAAGTTTGAAGTGTCTTCCACCTATCTTTCCAAATATGAACTGCATACGGCCGGGTCTGCGGCACATCGCGAATATTGGATACCGGCGAAAGAGCTAAGCGTATTTAACAAAGCGATCAATGGCCAGATTACGGTTGAAGAAGGATTTTTTGGGCCGGAATATATCGGATATCAGAACGATGAGAACGGTTTTAAAGGCCTAAGTGCCGTGGAACAATTTTCAGCATTGTTAAAGTTGGCCGATCAGGACGATTTCAGCGAGCAGGTTTCTGCGCATCGCAAGACAATTTTTATGAATTGCCTGTTTTGGCTGAACACTGATATTTCCAATCTTCCATGCACCAGCGAACAAAGGGACACGTTTCTTACCCACCTCGTGAACGCCTGGGAAACGGATTCAATCGAAGTGCCGCTTCCGATCTGATTCATTAACAATTAGGACCAATCTGAACTTGTTGAGATCCTCAACCACGTTTTCGTCTGCTGTAGCCCGCCTCTTCAGAGGCGGGGATTTAGAGTTCACACGTCGACACTGCCACCGGGAAATCTAACCCCCCGCCTCTGAAGAGGCGGGCTACAGCAGCGGCTGGCAATTGCAGATTTACTCTCCGCGGACAAGATCGGCGCGAGTCTCGCGGCGCCGAATTACTTTGGCCTTACTTCCTTCGACCAGAATTTCCGCAGGGCGCGGACGCGAATTGTAGTTGGAAGCCTGCACAGTGCCATACGCTCCTGCACCCCACAAAACAAGTACATCTCCCGAGGCGACTTTTCCGAGCGGCCAATCCTGAACGAAGCAGTCGCCGGATTCGCACACGGGACCAACAATGTCCGCGCGATCGAGCGAACCAGAGGTGCGCTGAGCACGAGTGATTGGATGCGTCGCATCGTATAGTGCAGGCCGCATGAAATCGTTCATCGCGCCGTCAACAATCACGAAATTTTTCCCTCGATTGCCCTTATTGTACAAAACTTTCATGACCAAAACACCTGCAGGACCAATCAGCGAACGCCCTGGCTCAATCAACAAGTGACAACCGAGCGGTTTTACCACGCGCGCCAGTTCCGCGGCCCATGCCGCAGTTTCCGGCGGCTGTTCCGTTGTGTAGCGAATTCCCAATCCGCCGCCGCAATCGACATAGCGTAGCGAGATTCCCGCGCCCGCAAGTTCACGCACAAATCCGGCAAGGCGCGTCAGCGCGCGGCGGTGAGGATTCACGGAAAGAATTTGCGAACCGATATGCGCGCTGATTCCCTGCCAGTCAATCCAGCGCGAACCTCGGTGCTGCAAATAAAGCTCGCGCGCAGTTTCCCAATCTATTCCAAATTTGTGGCTATGGTGTCCCGTAGCGATGTGCGGATGTCCGCCGGCCTTGACGTCCGGGTTAACGCGAATGGAGCAGGCAGCACGAACGCGAAGCCGCGAGGCTTCGGACGCCAATAAATCCAGCTCCGCGGCCGACTCGATATTAAAAAGAAGAATTCTCGCGCGAAGCCCTTCCCGAATTTCTTCGCGAGATTTCCCCACGCCGGAAAATACGATGCGATTCCCCGGAACCCCGATGCGCCGCAAGCGGTAAAGTTCGCCGCCGGAAACGATATCGAAGCCGCTGCCCATCGCGGCAAATACGAGCAGAATCCCCAGCGTCGAGTTTGCTTTTGCCGCATAACAAATCGTGTGCGGAAGCGTGCCGAAAGCCGAATCCATGTGGCGGTACGCTTGCTCGATGCTCGCGCGGCTGTAGAGATACGCAGGCGTGCCGAATTTCTTGGCGACAGCCGCGACGGAAACACCTTCACAATATAGGTGAGTACCGCGATACGAAAAGCCGGGCGTGTAGGTAACCGGATCAACGACTGCGGAATGCGCAAGGCGCAATGCAATTGACTGTGAGGTTGCTGCGCTCATTTTACTTTCACTACCACCAAAGTACGATCGTCCGTGATGGCTCCCCCCTGTGTAAATTCCTCGACTTCCTGGAGCAAACGATCGGCCAAATCGCTTGAATTCAAGTGTGAATTCGCGGCCAGCAAATCTTTAATGCGATTCGTGCCAAAAAATTTTCCCTCGCGATTGGCGGCTTCGGTCAAGCCGTCCGAAAAAAATAATAGGATATCGCCGGGACTCAGACGCACGCTCCATTCCTCGTAAGCAGCGTCGTCAAAAATTCCGATGGGAAATCCGGAAAGTTTAATTTGCTCGACGTGCCCGTCTTTCCACAGCAACGGCTGCGTCTGTCCAGCGTTTGCGATGCGAAGTTTGCGTCGGCCTTTTTGCCACGTGGCGAAGCAGATCGTCATGTAGCGCCCTTCGACGCGGCGATCGCACACGAGTTGATTGAGCAAATGCAAAAGTTCCGCGGGCTGCAGTTTCTGCGGAGACAGGCTGCGCAAAATCCCGGTGGCCACAGCGCCGTAAAGCGCGGCTGCGGTTCCCTTGCCGCTGACGTCTCCCAAAGCTATGCCCAAATTTTGCGTGCCGTAGGCAAGAAAATCGTACAAGTCGCCGCACACTTCGCGCGCGGAATGGATGCGCGCCGTGATGTCCAGGCCGTAGTCGGTGCTGGGAACAGGGCGCAACAATGCGGTCTGCAGGCGCTGACCTGCAGTCAACTCGCGCTCCATGCGCGCTTCGTCCTTGGCCAGTTGTTCGTACAGGCGCGCATTCTCCAAAGACACGGCCAGGTGCGCGGCGAGAATCGTCAACGTCTGCTCGTGGTCTTCCGTGAAATAATTTACCTGCGGGCTTTCCAGATCCAGAACGCCCACGACGCGGCCCTTATGAATCATGGGAATCGCCATTTCCGAGCGCGTCTCGGGATTCACCATGATGTACCGCGCATCGAGCGTTACATCCGGGATCCGGACAGGCATCTGTGTCGAGATCGCCGCCCCTACTATTCCTTCGGTAGGGCTGATTCGCAGCTTTCCCTGGGCGCTCTGGCCATACTTCATGTCCAGGCGATGACGAAAGATATGCGCTGAATCGTCGTACAATAAAATTCCCAGAATTTGATAATCAATCACGCGCTTGACGAGTTCCGCGGCGCGGCGCAGCAATTCTTCGACAGCGAGAATGGAATTCGCCTCGCGGCCCACTTCGTTCAGGACCAGCAACGTATCTGCCTGAGTGCGAACCCGTTCAAACAGGCGCGCATTTTCAATAGCTGTTGCCAAACGGCTAGCCATCAGCGTGAGAACGCTTTGTTGATCGCGTGTGAAATAGTCGACCTGTGTGCTTTGAATGTCGAGCACGCCAATCGCCTGGCCCTTCACCATCAAGGGGATCACCATTTCGGATCGCACCGAATCGATGATGTTGATGTATCGAGGATCTTCGCGCACATCGGGCACGCGCACGGCACGTCCCGTCGCCGCAGCGGTGCCCGTAATTCCCTGCCCAATGGGAATGATCCATTCTTTACCCGCCTCTTCGCCGTAGCCAATCGTAAAACGGTGATAAAGGCGGTGCATGGATTCATCAACCAGCAGCACGCCGAAAACTTCATAGTCGATCAGGCGCTTTACGAGCGCAGCGGTTTTCTGCAACACTTCGTCGAGGTTCAGCGAGGAATTGATTTCCTCGCCGATCTCGACCAGCGTCGCAAGAACTTCCGCCGGAACATTCAGCGGCGATGGAGTCTGTACGGGATCCATAGTCAAATTAATCGCAATCGTGCGCTGCGCTCGCTATGAGCGAACGCAACTCCCCAAGAGTCAGATAGTATAGCAGGTGGAGATTGCGCCCTCGTAAAAAACCGGTGAAAGCTGTGCAGAGATTTTGTAGTTTTTCCGGATAAGCGAAGGCCCGCAACAGATTTTGATGCAATAGTTTACGAACATCCCTGACACAGAAGAGGTGGTTTGCAAAACCACCCGTTTGCTGTGGCCCGGGTTTCTTGCCCTGAGAGGAGACGAAGGGTCAGACCCGGGGATTTTCTGCCCCGCCGAGGAACCTTTTCCGATAGGCGCAGCATGCCGCAATCGTATTTTTTATGAAAACAATTCGTAGCAAATTTCAATACGTGGTCGACACTGGAGCACTAGAATGTGGAGCAGGTTGTGACGCGGATCCCGCGGCTTGTTCCATGATCTTAACGCTCGCGCTCGCGCCGATGCGCGTTGCACCAGCGCAAACCATTTTCTTTAAATCATCAAATGTCCGTACACCGCCGGACGCTTTTACGCCGATTTCTGATCCTACAATCGCGCGCATGATCGCTACGTCTTCCGCCGTCGCCCCGCCCGTACTGAATCCTGTCGAAGTCTTGACAAAATCCGCGCCCGCCCTTTTGCTGGCTAGAGCCGCGCGAACTTTTTCCTCCACTGTGAGCAGCGATGTTTCAAATATTACTTTGCAGATCGCGCCGCCGCGATGCGCCGCTTCCACCACGCCGCGTATATCGGATTGCACCATATCGTCGTGACCGGATTTCAGCGCGCCAATATTGATCACCATATCGACTTCCTGCGCGCCCAGCTTGATGGCTTCTTCCGCCTCGTAAATTTTTACCCGAGAAAGAGTCGCGCCCAAAGGGAATCCAATCACGGTGCATACTTTTACTTTCGTGCCGCGCACGAGTTCAGCGGCGAGCGGCACGTTCCACGGATTGATGCAGACAGACGCGAATCCGAAACGCACAGCTTCCTCGCAGAGCTTGCGAATGTCGTCACGCGATGCATCGGGCTTCAGGAGAGTGTGGTCAATCAGGCTCGCAAAACCGGATTCCAGTTCAACGACGGATGGGCCCGCAAGAGATGCGGTCGGCTCCGGCATCGACCACCGCGCGCGTTTTTCTGGCGCATTTTTCGGCGCAGTTCAGGTCGCAGTCCGGGCAAAGTTCGCTGTCGTTGCTATCAGCACGTTGGACATCTGCTTTTCCAGTCGCGCCGAGGTAGCGCACCACTTCTTCGGTGACGATTCGCACGATTTGTTCGAATTCGGTGTGGTCCACTTGATTAGCCTTGAGCGTCGTGCTTGAAAACAGCCCATGAAAATTGAAATTATTGCATCACTTACAGAAAAACCCCGCCTCTGACCCTTCGCGTTAACTCAGGGCAAGAGAGGCGGGCTACAAAATGCGCCCATCGCGCCGCTGCTGTAGCCCGGGTCTTCAGACCCGGGGGTTTAGATTCCCCGTCAACCACATTGCTGCCCGGTTACCGCTTTGTGGCGCGCTCTTCGATGGCTCGAATCTTGTCCACGCGGCGCTGGTGGCGGCCTCCAGCAAATGGCGTCGACAGCCACAGCGCAACAATCTCACGCGCATTTTCCGGCGAGATCAGCTTCGCGCCGAGCGTCAGCACGTTGGCGTCATTGTGCTCGCGGCTGTTGCGCGCCGTCGCGCGATCATAGCATAGCGCTGCGCGCACTCCCGGCACCTTGTTGGCAGCAATCGAACTGCCAATACCTGCGCTATCGAGGACGATGCCAAGCCACGCCTCGCCTTTCGCGACAGCATTCCCCACAGCTTCCGCGAAATCCGGATAGTCGACGGCATCCGCGCTGTTCGTCCCAACGTCCAGCACTTGATAGCCCCAGTCGTGGAGATGGCCCTTCAGCTGTTCCTTGAGTTCGAAGCCGCCGTGATCGGAACCGATCGCGACGACACGTGAAGATTTTTGTGACGAAATATCGCCAGTTGCAGTGTTCGAAGCAATTTGCTGTTCCTGCCGCAAAGCAATTCGAAAACTGATTCCGCGGCGTTCGGCCTCTTCGTGCGCCAGAGGAGTGACGATCGTATCGTCAGTAATCGCGAGCTCTCCGTTTTGCGGGATGCGTTCCAGGTCAGCGGCTGTGACTAATGGCTTCATGCTTTTTTTGTGGCGCCGGCGTCTCGCCGGCGGGTTTGCAATTTGTGGTGGCGAATAAAAAAACTGCCGGCGAGACACCGGCGCTACAAGACTACGAAGGAGGTAGCGACAGCACACACACATCTTTCAAATTGCGGTAGCGCTCCGCGTAGTCCAATCCGTATCCGACGACAAATTCATTGGGAATCTGAAAGCCTACGTAGTCAGCTTTGACGTCTTTCTTGATGCGGCGCTCAGGCTTGTCGAGCAGCGCGGCAATCTTCAGCGAATTGGGCTTGCGTTGCTGCAGCACGCGCAGCAAATAGCCAAGCGTGAGGCCCGTGTCCAGAATGTCTTCCACGACAATTACATTGAGTCCTTCAATGCTGGTATCCAGATCCTTGTTGAGGCGCACCTGGCCGGAAGTCTGGCTGCCATGTCCGTAACTGGAGACGGACATAAAATCGAGCGAGACTTCGACCTTTACCTGGCGCACTAAATCGGAAAGAAAAATCGCTGCGCCCTTCAGCACTCCAATGAGGTGCACGCGCTGGCCCTTATAATCCTTGGAAATTTGAGCGCCCATTTCGCGAACGCGTTTTTGTATCGCGCTATTGCGCAACAAGACTTTCAGGTGTTCTTGTCCGTGGCCATGCAAAGCGAATCACCTCCCTGGGAGCGGTTACTCTAGCGCAGGGAGTGTGAAAGCTCAAGGCGAGACGAACGTTTATCGCGACGACATGGCAGATCAGATTGATTCGAATGCTTCGCCGTGGCAACCTTGATGACCTCTATGACTTTGACGAATGGAAATTGGAAGGACAAGCGCGTCATTGTGACGGGTGGCGCTGGATTTATTGGAAGCGTTCTCGTTTGGGAACTGAATCGGCGCGGGTGTTCGCAGATTGGGGTTGTGGATTTTCCGGCTCGTGGCGACAAAGCGGCAAATCTTGCTGGCTTGCGTTATACGGAATTTGTCGACGCTTCGGAACTGCATGAGCGGCTCGCTTCCGGGGCGATTGGGAAGCTGGACTGTATTTTTCATTTGGGCGCGTGTTCTTCCACTACGGAAACGAATGAAAAATATTTGCGGGAAAATAATTTTGAGTATTCGCGCGATCTTGCGAAATGGGCGCTGGGTGCGGGCGTGCGCTTTATTTACGCTTCCTCGGCGGCAACCTATGGTGACGGCAGCGCTGGCATGGACGATTCCGATCCGGGGCAGTTGGACCACTTGCGACCTTTGAATCTTTACGGGCAATCCAAGCAGTGGATGGACTTGCACGCGCGAAATGAGGGATGGCTCGACAGCATTGTTGGGCTCAAATATTTCAATGTTTTTGGGCCGAACGAAAACCACAAGGGCGACATGCGCAGCCTGGTCTGCAAAAGCTACGCCGATGTGCTGAAGACCGGCGTGATTCGACTATTTAAAAGTCATCGACCTGAGTACAGCGACGGCGAACAGAAGCGCGATTTTCTTTACGTGAAGGATGCTGTGGCCATGACGCTGCACCTGGCCGCGAATCCAAACGCAAATGGAATTTTTAATATTGGCTCAGGACAGGCGCGGTCTTGGAATGATTTGGCTCGCGCTGTTTTCACCGCGATGGGGCGTGAGTCGTGCATCGAATACATCCACATGCCGGAAGCGATTCGCGGCAAGTATCAATATTTCACGCAGGCGGACATTCATAAATTGCTGGCGACTGGCTACGATCAGCCCATTACTTCGCTCGAAGATGCGGTGCGGGATTACGTTGTGAATTATCTAGCGCCTGGGCGTACAGTTGGGGTTTTGTAGCGTCGGCGTCTCGCCGGCGGGTTTCAGCTACCGAAATGTGGCGGAAAACTGCCGGCGGGACACCGGCGCTACAAGGACTAAACCCTGCAGGCTGAAGCCCGCGCCACTGAAAGCTTATCTTCTTTTTAATTTTACCGGGATTCCGTTTCTGGGGCGCAGAGTTACCGAGGGCTGCATGCTGACTTTTTCGTCGGGGGTGACTTCGATTTTAAATTTTTGCGCGATGGTGGCCAAGAGAAGCACCGCCTCCATCATGCCAAATGCAGCGCCGATGCAGACTCTGGGGCCTCCGCCAAAAGGAAAATAGGCAAATCGCGGCAAGGATGCAGCGCGCGGATCGCCAGCCCGCCACCGCTCGGGATCGAACCGTTCCGGCTCCGGAAAATAACGCGCATCCCTGTGCATCAGATATTGCGAGATCAGCATGTTGGTGTTCGCCGGAATTTCGTATTCCCCCAAGCGGAAAGCAGAAAGCGCGCGGCGGCCGATCACCCACACGGGTGGATACAGGCGCATCGATTCGCGCAGCACCATGTCCGTGTAAACGAGGCGCGGCAAATCCGCAGGCGTGGGGATTTTTCCATTCAGCGCACGATCGAGTTCCTCGATCAGCTTCTGTTCCACGTCAGGATTTTGGCCGAGCAGCAACCACGTCCAGGAAAGCACGTTCGCGGTGGTTTCGTGTCCGGCGAGAAACAGCGTCATGATTTCGTCGTGGAGTTGGCGATCCGTCATGCCAACGCCTTCGTCGTCTCGCGTCTGCAAAAATGCGCTGAGCAAATCTCCTGACATTTGGCCGCTGGCGCGGCGCTGCTCGATGATGCCGTAAATCACTTTGTCGAGGCGTCCCACCGCGCGCTTCAAAAGTTGCGATGTCGGAAGCGGAAACCACCTTGGCAGCAAGCAATGCCATTCCCGCCTGCCGCAAAAATTTTCCCATCAGCACGGTGAGCGCCGCGTCTACATCTTCGGCTTCGTGCGAAACGTCGGCATCGAACAAGGTTTTCGCCACAATTCCCAGCGTCAGCCGCATCATGGCTTCGTGCATGTCGAACGTTTGGCCGTCGCTCCAGGTTTCCAGCATGCGCTGCGTGTAATCCACCATGATTTGCGCGTAGGCCGTGATTTTTTCCTGATGAAACGCGGGCTGGATCAGCTTGCGCTGTCGGCGCCAGAATTCGCCTTCGCTCAGGAGCAAGCCGTTGCCCAGCACGCGGCGCATGGCGCGGTAATCTTTCGATTTCACGAAATTATTATTTTGCGTGACGAGGACGGATTCGATGTATTCAGGTCTGCTCAGATAACACGCCGGCACACCTAAAAAGCGGAAAAAAACAATGTCGCCATATTCGCGCGTGCATTTGGTCAGGTAAGTGATCGTGTCGCCTTTCGGCTCGAACACACTACCCAACACAGGAAAACCCTTTGGACCCGGAGGCAGATTCAACTTAGACGGACTTCCCTTTCACCTTCGATGATACCGGAGACTTCGCATCGCCCCAAACTTCGCGCGCGGTTTCGGCCACGAGGCGCAGCTTGGCCTCCTGATCCGCCTCGGAAAGCAAATTCCCTTCCATCGTCGAAGCGAAGCCGCATTGAGGGCTCAGCGCAAGCCGGTCGAGCGGAACGAATTTTTCAGCAGCATGAATGCGGCTCTTAACTTCTTCCTTGGCCTCAAGCGGTGCTTTCTTTGTGCTGATGAGTCCCAGCACGACCGTGCGGTCCGAAGGAACGTGGGAAAGCGGCTCGAAACCTCCGGATCGCTCATCATCGAATTCGAGCAAAAATCGTTGGAATTTAGTTTCGCGGAAAACTTTGGCGATGGGCGCGTAATCGCCCGAGGCATAAAACTTGCTTTGATTATTTCCGCGGCACAGGTGCAGGCCAAAAGTCACATCGGAATGGCCGGCAATCACAGCGTTGTCCATTTCAATGGAAAGATCGAGCAACCGGTCCGGATCATTTCCGCGCTGGCGATAGCCCTCGCGAATCGAAGAATCGATCAGCGCGGCATATTGCGGCGAATCTACCTGGATATATGTGCAGCCCAAACGGACAAGTTCCGCCACTTCTTCGCGCAGCAGGTCAACGAGATCGGCAAGAAACGAATCGACTGTGGGATAAGCGCCGCCGGATTTTTTGGCATCATAATACGCGGCAGCCTGCTGAGCGCTTAAAAGAGTCGTCTTCGCCGGATGATCGGTTCTCGCGCGCAGATAGGTGAATTCTTCCGCGCACATGTGCCGCTTGCGACGTAGTTTGGAAACCACCACGGGCCTCGGATGATTTGTCACATCTCCTTTTTCATTTCGAAAAGGAATGGACCAGCCGCCGTACTTGTCAAAACCTTCGATGGCGTCAATCATGTGCCCGTAAAAAGCGTATCGCCGCATTTCTCCATCGGTCAGCACATCGAGGCCGGCGCGTAAATGGAGCGCCACGGATTCATCGACCGAGCGATCTTCTATGCGTTTGAATTCCGCATCTGTAAGGCTTCCTGCAGCAAAATCTTCGCGCGCTTTTTTCAAAAAGGAAGGCCGCAAAAGGCTGCCGATCACGTCGCTTCGATACATCAGGGGCTCCTTTTCACAATAAGGCGGATGGATTTAGATGTGAAAGACTCGCGAAAGTATAGCATCGTCCGACAAATCTCCGAATATTCTGTCGGCCTTCCGTAGCACTGGGTTCAACCTGTTGGGTTTGTGGCGCCGGCGTCTCGCCGGCGGATTTCAGCTATCAATACGCAGGACAAAACCGCCGGCGAGACGCCGACGCTACAAGTAGCCTAAGCCATATAAGACCGGTAATTTCATTCTACCCAATCAGCAATAAAAATATTTGTCTCATGCGGCGCTTTGCCGTTGCGGTTGGAAGCCCATACGAGGCGCCTGCCGTCTGAGGAAAACATGGGAAAGGCGTCGAAGTCAGGGTGATACGTGATTTGCTCGAGACCAGTGCCGTCTACGTTGATCGCGTAAAGGTCGAAGCCGCTCGGATCCTTTTGATTGGCCATGTTCGAAGCGAAAATAATGCGTTTTGCTCCTCCCGGGAAAAAATACGGAGCGAAATTTGCCGCACCGTTATGCGTGACCTGGCGCTTGTTTCCGCCGTCAGCGTCCATCACCCAAATTTCTAGATTGCCTGGACGAATCAAGCCGCGTGAAAGCAAATCTTTGTAGTCGGCAATTTGCTCCGGAGTTTTCGGCTGCTCGGAGCGGTAGACGATTTTTTTGCCATCATCGGAAAAGAATGCGCCGCCGTCGTAGCCCAATTCGTGGGTGAGTTGGCGAACGTCGCTGCCATCGGCATTCATCGTGTAAATATCAAGATCGCCGTTGCGCGTGGAGGTAAAGACAACTTTTTTGCCGTCGCGGCTGATCGTCGATTCCGCGTTATAGCTCCCGGACGCATAATTCAACAGGCGCAGATCGCTGCCGTCAGGTTTCGCGGTATAAATTTCGTACGAATTGTAGATGGGCCAGACGTAGCCACGGGAGTAATCAGGACGTGGTGGGCATTCAGCGCTGGTTTCGTGCGTCGAGGAAAAAAGGATGCGGTCGCCTTTGGGGAAAAAATAACCGCATGTCGTTCGCCCTTTGCCTGTGCTTACGAGTTTCGGCACGGGAGGCTTTCCGCCCGGCGTATCAATTCGCATCGTGTACATCTGATCGCAGGGAACGCCGATGCCGGAGTGCATGAAGATCAGGGATTTATCGTCCGCGGAAAAATAGGCTTCGGCATTGGTGCCGCCGAAGGTGAGTTGACGCATGTTACCTAAATGCTTTTCTCCCGGAACCGTGAGCGGCGCTGAATTGTTTTTTTCCTGTGCGGGCACTTGCGAGAGTGCTGCAAAGGATGTGGCTGCGGTGAGCAGCAGGAAAAGCGCGAGGCGTGCGATTTGCCGTTTGTTCATGGTGGCTTTCTTGATTTTTGAGTCTGTAGCCGCTTTTTGTAGCCCGCGTCTTCAGACTCGGGGAATTTTGTCGTAGCTGCTTGGACCTAGCCTTTGGACTCGGACTCCTCAACGAACTTTAGTCTAAACCCTCACCTCTGATCCTTCGTTTTCACTCAGGACAAGAGAGGTGAGCTACAGAAACCTGAATTTGAGCTACAAATTTATTTTCGTTGCTCCAGTTTTACAGTGGCGCTGACTTGCTTTCCATCGCGCAACACTTTTACATCTACTTCATCGCCTACTTTGCTTCGGCGCAGTGCGTCTGTGAAATCATAGAGATTGTGGATTGGCTTGTCGCCAAACTGAACCAAAATATCGCCTGCTTTAAAGCCTGCTTTGGCGGCGGGCGATCCCGGGCGGACATCTGAAAACTTTACTCCATTTTCTTCCTGCCCAAAATCGGGAATGGAACCAAAGTACGGGCCATAACCTCCGCCACCACCGCTGGCGGCTTGCCCGGTTGGCTGATCTTCTTTCACGGTGACAAACGCGACGCGCTCTTTTTCCGAATCCACTTTCAAGGCCACATCGTCAATAAAATCCAGAAGCTTTGCGGCGTCCGGCGCGTTGATCTTGTCCCACGTGTCGGAAGGCTTGTGATAATCCGAGTGCAGGCCCGAGAAAAAGAAAAGCACAGGAATTTGTTTGCCGACGAAAGAGGTGTGATCGCTTGCCGAATAGCCGCTGGCGGAATATTCAAAGTGGAATGGGGATTTGCTCTTTTCTTCATCGAGCAACTCTTTGAACGTCGCACCTGTTCCGGTGCCACCAATAAAGACTTTTTCAACTTTGATTCGGCCAATCATATCCATATTAATCATCGCCACGGCTTTATCGAGAGGCAGCGTCGGCTCTTTCACCCATTCCGCCGAGCCGAGCAGGCCAAGTTCTTCTCCCGCAAAATCCGCAAAGAGAACGCCGCGCTGAAGCTGGCCTTTTCGGGGCGCGAGCAGGCGCGCAAGTTCGAGAACTCCCGCGGTGCCGGATGCATTGTCATCCGCACCCGGATGAATTTTTCCAATCTGCGAAGGCGCAAGCGAGTCAATGTTTCCGTACCCAAGATGATCGTAATGCGCGCCGATGATGATGTACTCATCGGTTTTGCCGGGCAGATAGGCGAGCACGTTATTCACGGTGGCGCGCGTCTTCTCAATATTTGCGCCGAGGGATATCTGAAGCTTCTCGGGAAATGCGAAGGACGATGGAGTGGAGAACGAATCGATCTGATTTTGAATGTCCGTAAGCGATTTCCCGGCCTCGGCAAACCATGCGCTCGCGGCATCGTTTTTCACCTGCACGATTACGATGCCAACGTTTTCGGGCCCGTTGACACTGCCGAATTTTGTGAGTTGGTCCTCTTCCCCATCTCTCACTTTTCCATTCAACAGGATTACGGCTTTCGCGCCATGATTTCGGGCGTTGATCGCCTTGGTAATGAGTTGGGAGTGTTGCGTCAAGCCGGCGTTGCCGCTCTTCGCAGCGAATCCCGATGGCTCATAGCGCAGCATAACTACGATTTTATCTTTGACGTCAAGGTGCGTGTAATCGTCGTAGCCGAATTCAGGCGCGGTGACGCCATAGCCCGCAAAAACAATGGGACCCGCAATTTCGGCGGACGCCGAAAAACTGAATGGAACAAAATCCTGATTCAGTTTCAAGGCGCGCTTTGATTTCCCATCCTCAATTTCCAGGCGATTGCCTTCCTTCAACCTGGCTCCGGTGATCACCGTGAACGGCTGAAAATAAGTTTTACTTCCTGCCGGTTGCAGCCCCAGCGCGCGATAGCGTTGCTCGATCATGTTCGCGGCCAGGCCAATGCCTTTTGTTCCCGCGCCGCGGCCTTCCATGGCGGGAGAGGAAAGCGCCTTCACATCATCGAGGTAGCGTTTGGGATCGGCGGTCGCAGTGTCGGCGACAGTACGGACGGCAAGAATCGCAAAAATTGTGGCAAGGATGCAAGTTCGCCAAAGCGAGCGGGAAATAGACAAACTTTTGTTAGGTCGATTCATATGCGTGATCTTGAGGAGAAACATATATTTTGTGAATCGTATGTCGTGCTCAGGGTCCTGTCAAATCTGTAAGCGAGTGCGGTTCGGGTCTATGTGGCGTAGGCTTTAGCCTGCGGGGTTTTGTCCTTGCAAGGACTAAATTCCGCAGGCTAAAGCCTACGCCACATAAATCAAAACAAATCAAAATCCGAATTTCAATCTGGCGCTGACACTGGCCGGCGGCGCTACCGCAGTGCCGGAAAAAAGGCTGGCGAAATTCAGAACATTTAATTTGTCTGTCAGATTGTGGCCTTCGATCTCGAAGGAAACATCTTTTCCCTCTTTATGGTAAAGCGTGGCGCCTGCTGCCGCATCCAACGCAAAATTTGGACGCACTCGCCCGGCTCCGAAATTCACTTCGTTCAAAATTGCGAGACCGAATTGCTGCAGCAAAAAATTAAATTGCGCTGCGTCCACAGGACCGCCTAAATCCGCGGGCAATCCGCTGCCGTATTCCGCGGAAGTAGCGAACCACAAGCGGTCCATCGCCTGATAACGCACGCGAGCGCGCACCGTATTTCTTTGATCTTGAGAAACAGCGAACTTGCTCGTGTCGGGGATTCCGGCTGTCTCGCTGCCCAGAAACAATCCACCTGTGATCGGTCCCTGCCCCGTACCCGTCTGGTTCGAGTAACTCAGCACTCCGGAAAACCGGCCCAAGTGCGGGACGGAAAGCTGAACCTCCTCGCCGTAAATCGTCGCCGTCGAAAAAGAGATTGGAAAACTGATGCCGGTGTCGAGCAGCACGTCATCGTCTGGATAGTTATGGAAATCGCGCCGGAAAATATTCGCGTCAATCCGTACTTTTCCGGAAAAAGATTTCGTGAATCCTACTTCATAATAATTTGCATTGGCCGGCTGTACGGGAAGCCTCACAACCAAATTGCTGACGGAATCCAATTGCGGAGAGCTTGCAAGCAATAAGTTCTCCATGGCAGGCGTCTGAAAAACTCGGTCATAGGAGGCGTGCACGAGAAGATCCAGCGATGAAATGAAATGCGAAACGCCAAGACGCGGACTCCAGGCTGATTTGCTCACGGCAAAACCGTAATGGTCATAGCGCAAACCGGCGCTTAGATTCCATTTTCCTAATCGAATTTGATCCTGCACGAACGCGGACGGTTCGATATCCCACCGCCGATCTGAAAATGGGGGCGTGAGTGTCAAGGCCGTTCCGGGGTCGAATTGTGTGGCGTCCGTAATTTGATACTGCAAATTTTCATTTACCGGACTGAAAATTCCATCCGCGCCGAACTTCCAATCGTGGTGGCCGTGATGGCCCGCGAGGTCCGCGCGAATATAACCTTCGCGATAGCCGCGATTTTGGGAAACGATGATGGGCGTTGATTGCGCGTTGGAATTCAGGAATGCCGACGCGTCGCGAATGCTTCCCGCCACACTAAAGAAAATGTCCGTTGAGAATGCGTGCGTGTATCGTCCCTGGCCTGACGTTTCTTTCTGTTCGGAGTTCTGGCGCTGCCCAGCAACTTGCTGCACAAGTTCGTTGGGGACCTCATAGCGGACAGAATGCTGCCCAAATGTAAAAAAAAGGCGATCGCCATTTGAAAAATCACGTTCGTAGGAGGTTGAAAAGCCTCCCGAGTTGCCTATGTTTGTGTAGTTTTGAAGAACCGGAGGGTCAAGATATCGATCGGAATGAAATCCATTTCCGCTGATGGAAAACCGGTTTCCTCCACTGGAATAGAAAAGTGCGCCATTCGCCGAGGACGTATCGAAACTCCCGCCCTCTGCCTCAAACTCACCGTGGAATCCCGCGGGAGTATTTTTAGGCGGCGTAATTTCCACCACGCCACCGAGCTTTCGCCCGTACTCCGCTGGAAAACCAGCCGTCATCACGCGCATGGATTCGACATCGCTCGATTCTATCGGCGGGGCAAAACCGGGCGAGCGGTTTTCGGTCATTGGCAGGCCGTCGACGACAAATTGAACGTCGTACTCCGAGCCTCGTGGATGCAAGACACCGTTGGCCTCAAACAGCCATCCTGGCTGATCGTTCACAACATCCAGGACACCGCGTCCTGGTCGAGATGACAATTGCTCATCGATCATCTGCGATCCAATCGTGTACACCGTATTGGTGCGCGTGGGATCGACCAGAGTTTCCGTCGCGTTGACTTGCACTTGTGTTTCAACCGGCTTCAGACCCAAGGTCAAACTCAGATGCTGTGGAACGGTAGAGCGAATTTCAACCAATTGGGCGGTGGGCGCAAATCCCGAGTTAGACACGCTGACTCGATAGACACCAAAGGCCAGACCTCGCGCCGCGTAACGGCCGTCATCACCCACTGTAAAATTGAGATGGAATTGATTTCCGTCGCTGACTAATTCTCCGGCGGCGCTCAGCACCGCTCCCTGCGGATCGTGCACTTCGATCTGAAGCTCGCCACGATCCTGCTGGGCCAGAAGAGGCCATGCGCAAATGGATGCGCATGCCAGCCAGACGAAAATTCGAATGAAATGCGCCATTATGCTTTCAACTCATCCCGATTCCCTGTTACAAAGCGCGCGCGTATTGCATGCTACACGCCGTACAGTGCCTTGCGTAAGCATATCGCAAACCAGCGAACGTAATCCGTGCGAAGTCTAATCCTCATTTCTCACGACGAATCGCGACCGGAAAAGGTCAACGACGACGAGGGCCGCGAGACTCGCGCTTTTGGTGGCGCCGGCGTCTCGCCGGCGCCACCAAAAGCGTCGACACCTCTCACGAAATGACCTGGTTTCAATGGGCCGAGGTCATGATGAGAAATGCAGGCTAATCGCAGGTGGATTCTGATTTTTATCAGGAGGTTGGTTAACTTATTTGCAGCGTGGCATCCAGCGTAAAGATTTTAAAAGTTGCGTTATTTCAATACAGCCGTTTCAATATCCGCACGATCCCACTTCCCGAGGTCAGCGGCCGATTCGTACGTGCTCTGGCAAAAATCGAGGATCGCAGCTCGCGGAGAGTCCGAGGCCCGCACATCGTCGTACATCAACAAAAATTCGCCCATTTGCTTGTGGTAATAAGCCGCCGCTGGAAGTACAGACTGGTCGCCAAATCCCGGGGGTTGCGGAGCCGCGTAGGAATAAAACGCCGCTCCTTTGATGTCACCCCCGCCCGGCCAAAAGCCCACGCTGCTCACCTCGTGCGAATACGCGTCGCGGGTTATTTTATCCGCATCAGGGCGTTCCGGTGCGCGCCGCCCGGAAAAGCGCGTAACGGCAAGATCGAAGCTGCCCCAGAAGAAGTGAACGGGACTGGCCTTGCCCAAAAAGCGCGCGCGAAATTCCTTGAACACAGAATCGACGTTAACAAGAATTCGATGGAATGCGTTCACCGATTGAGGTTCGTAGGCGTTATGGATTCGATCCTGATCGAAGCGAATAGGATTTGGAATCTCCATCGGCATATTCCAGATTTTCGCGTCGATGCCGAGGGACTTGAGCAGGGCAAATAATTCGCCAAGAAAATCCGCGACCGTGCGCGGCTGCAGGCGCATGGATTTGGTTTCGCCTCTGGATGTAGTTACATCCAACCTATGATCGATAAAATCGAATTGAATTTCAAACGCTCCTTTGGCGTATGGAATAGGAGAAGTCGTCAATCCGCGTGCGTTGACATACAGCGGAACTTCCCACCAATGATTGACATGCGGGGACATGCCCAGGCGAATCTTCCCAACGATTTGGGTCCACATATGCAGCGTTGCATACGTGGCCGCCCAGGCGGACAACGGCAAAGCGGGCCACGCTTCCGGGGAATCCAACACTGTTTTTACCGTTGGCACAATTTCCTCCCCTGGCTAATCTGCACGGGCGTGAAGATTTTCACACTTCGATTTCATCCACGAAACACCAGCGCCAATCTTCGCCCGGTTCAATCGATTGCATGATCGGGTGCTTGCTCCGGTGAAAATGTTTGGTGGCATGCTTGTTCTTCGATGAATCGCAGCATCCCACGTGGCCGCAGATAAGGCACATCCTCAAATGGACCCATGTGTCGCCCATTTTCAGACATTCTTCACAGCCATTCGCGTTGGGTTTTACGTTTTTGATTTCTTTGACGTGCGGACACGCTTCTTGAGTTGCCATTGATCCTCCATTTGGGCCTGATTTATTATTACCACACATGGGAAGGGTTCGCAGAATTTGACTGCTTTGGTGGCGCCGGCGCTACAAAATCGCCCTTGCTTTGTTTCATTTAACGATCCTCGGACGGGTGGGCGAAAAACAATCCGTCACTCTCGCAAACGCTTTAGCCCGCTCACAAACAGGTTACCGCGTTCATAAAACCTGCATGGGCGGTGAACATCGCGCGTAATTCCGATTCGGATACTGATGCCGATGGGGCCCGCGGGCCGAACGGCATCGCCGAGCCAAAGTTTTCCGCCCGCGCATAAATTTACGCCGTCATAGCGCTTGTTGATGTCCATCGCCTGCGCGAGACGGCCTGGGCCGCGCGTAAGATCATGCAAACGCGTTGTGCCTCGGCGCCCCTCCATGAACTTGATTCCCTCCAGCGGCTCAAGCGCTCGGATCAAGACTCCCGCGCCCGTGCCCGCTCCCTCGCTCGAAACATTCATCATGAAGCAGGAGCCGTATGTGAAATACACATACGCGTGGCCATGTGGAAGAAATAGCGAGCGAATGCTGGGCGTTTCCCCATTGAACGCGTGGCCCGCCGAATCGCCCACGGGATAGGCTTCGGTTTCAACAATGCGCCCGGAGAGGCGCACGCGCGGCAAATCGTGCACCAGTATTTTCCCAATTAAATAAGAGGCAAGGGCCAGCGTATCGGTGGGCAAATCCGAACGCTGCAATGGTTTTATGGGCAGGGATTTTTCTTTCGGAGCTTTGCGCATCAAATTAACTATGTGCGATTTTTTTTATTGAGAATAGATTTTTTCTCGCGCTTTATTCGAGCACAAGCAGCAGATCCTTAGCCTCGACCTTGTCGCCAACATTTGCCAGTTTTTTCGAAACTTTGCCGTCAACCGGCGCATAAACGGTGGATTGCATTTTCATCGCTTCTAACACCAGCAAGCGGTCGCCCTTCTTCACTTTTTCTCCAACCTCCACCACGATGCTCGAAATCGCTCCGGGAATCGGCGATCCCACCTGCCCGGGAACGCTCGGGTCGGCCTTCGGCCTGGTTTGCACGGTGGCCTGCAGCGCACGGTCGCGAACGGTAACTTCGCGCGGCTGGCCGTTGAGTTCAAAAAAGATGGTCCGCGTTCCATCCGGGCGCGCGTCGCTCACGGAAAGTAGTTTTATGACCAGAATTTTTCCGGCTTCCAGCTCCACCGTAATTTCCTGGCCCTGCTGCAATCCATAAAAAAACTGCGGGGTGGGCAACGCTTCCAGGTTTCCATAGGCCGTGCGCGCAGCAGCAAATTTCAGGAACACGTCGGGGTACATCAAATAGCTCATCAAATCCGTATCGGAAATTTTCTGTTCGGCCTTTTTCTCAACCGCAGCCTTGGTCCATTCCAGATCGACTGGCTCGAGGTGTTCGCCCGGCCTTCCGGTCGCGGGTTTCGCGCCACGCAGAATTACGGACTGGAGTTTCGGCGGCCATCCACCTTCGGGTTCGCCCAGCGCTCCGGCAAACATTTCCACAACGGAGTTCGGCAACGTCAAATTGTGATCCGGCCCCATGCGCTCCAAATCTTTTACGGTCATATCGTGGCTGACCAGGAAAATCGCGCAGTCGCCAACCACCTTGCTGGATGGCGTGACCTTTACAATGTCGCCGAAAGCGAAATTCAATTCCGCATACGTGCGCGCGATTTCCTGCCAGCGCGCTCCGAGTCCCATGGATTCAGCCTGCTCGCGCAAATTCGTGTATTGCCCGCCGGGCATTTCGTGAATGTAAACCTCCGCCGTGCCCGCGGGCGGCGCATTGTCGAACGGCCGGTACCACGTGCGCACCGTTTCCCAATAATCCGCGCAGGCATTGAGTGCTTCGAGATCGAGTCCGGTATCGCGCTCCGTGTGCTTGAGCGCGGCAACGATAGAATTTAAATTCGGCTGGCTGGTGGTGCCGCTCATCGATGCGATGGCCGCGTCGGCGGCGTTCACGCCCGCTTCCGCCGCTTTCAGGATGGATGCGGAGTTGACGCCACTCGTGTCATGCGTGTGAAAGTGGATTGGAATCGCCACTTCGTTGCGCAAAACTGAAAAGAGCTTTTCAGCCGCGTATGGCTTTACCAGGCCGCCCATATCCTTGATGCACAGAATGTGCGCGCCCATCGCCTCCAGCTCTTTGGCCAGGCGGACGTAATACTGCAACGGATATTTATCGCGTTTCGGATCGAGAATGTCGCCGGTGTAGCAGATGGCGGCTTCGCAAACTTTGTCAGTCTTGCGAATCGTTTCCATGGAAAGCTTCATGTTGGGCAGCCAGTTGAGAGCATCAAACACGCGGAAAATATCGATGCCCTGTTTGGCGGATTCCAGAATGAAAGCCTTGATCGCATTGTCCGGATAGGCGGAGTAGCCAACCCCATTGGACGACCGAAACAACATTTGAAAACAAATATTGGGGATGGCTTCCCGCAATAATTCAAGTCGGACCCACGGATCTTCGAGAAGGAAGCGCATGGATACATCGAACGTCGCGCCGCCCCACATTTCGAGGCTGTAAAGATTGTGCAACTTGTGCGCGACGAAATTGGAGATCGCCATCAGGTCATAGGTTCGGACGCGCGTGGCCATCAATGATTGGTGCGCGTCGCGAAACGTTGTGTCGGTGATTAAGAGTTGCTTCTGCAATTTCGTCCATTCCGCGAATTTTTCCGGCCCGAGTTTTTGCAGGAGCTGCCGCGTGCCCGGCGGCGGCTGACCGTGAATGTGCGCGGGCATCGGAGCAGGACGTATCAACTGCGGCCTGGGCTTGGCGGCGACTTCCGGATTTCCATTTACAATAATTTCGCCGAGATAGCGCAAGAGCCGCGTCGCGCGATCCTTCTGCTGCGCAAAATGAAATAGCTCGGGCGTCTCCGCCAGGAAAGAGGTTGTGACGCCGCCCGCCTGAAAGCGCTCGTGATTCACCACGTTCACGAGAAAAGGAATATTGGTTTTCACGCCGCGAATACGAAATTCGTTGAGCGAGCGGTCCATACGGCGGCAGGCTTGCGGAAATTCGCGGCCCCATGCGGTCACTTTCACAAGCAAAGAATCATAATAGGGAGTGATGACAGCGCCGCCGTACGCGGATGCGCCATCCAGGCGAATTCCAAAACCTGCTGGCGAACGGTACGTTTGAATTTTGCCGTAGTCCGGCAGAAATCCGTTGGCGGGATCTTCCGTGGTCACGCGGCATTGCAGAGCGTAGCCGTGGATTGAAATATCTTTCTGCCGTGGCAGATTCATCTTCGCGCCATGTAGATCGTAGCCTTCCGCGATTTGAATCTGCGATTGCACGATGTCAATGCCCGTAACCATTTCGGTGACAGTATGCTCGACCTGAACGCGCGGATTTACTTCGATGAAATAATATTCGCCCGTATCCGCGTCCACCAAAAATTCCACAGTGGCGGCGCTGTAATATTTGGCTTCGCGCGCCAGCGCCACCGCCGCGCTCGCCAAGCCCTCGCGAATTTTCGGAGCGAGATTTACGGCCGGCGCGACCTCCACCACTTTCTGGTTTCTCCGCTGCACAGAGCAATCGCGCTCGTGCAAGTGAAGGACATTTCCGTGCGTGTCGGCCAGAATTTGGACTTCAATGTGACGGGCGCGGCGAATGTAGCGTTCGAGAAACACAGCGTCATTGCCGAATGACGCGCCAGCTTCAGCACGCGCTTCCTGCAAAAGTGGAAGCAACAGCTGCGCACTCTGCACCACGCGCATTCCGCGCCCGCCGCCTCCGAATGCAGCTTTCACGATGAGCGGATAGCCGATCTTGTCCGCGGTGCTTTGCGCATCGTCGTTTTGCGTAACGGGTTCTTCAGTCCCCGGCACAACGGGTAGTCCCGCCTGTTGCGCCAAACGCCGCGCGGCCGTCTTGTCTCCAAGCAAATCAAGCAAATCCGCGCTTGGCCCAACGAAAATAATCCCTGCCGCGGCGCACGCTCGAGGCAACGCAGGATTCTCCGAAAGAAAACCGTAGCCAGGGTGAATGGCGTCAACGCCTCGCTCTTTCGCGAGCGCCACGATTCCTTCGACGTCGAGATATGCCTGGACCGGGCCCTTCCCTTCACCAATCAGATATGCTTCATCTGCCTTGAACCGGTGCAGGCTGAGGCGATCTTCGTCGGAATAAACAGCGGCTGTCCGGATGTTCAGCTCGTTCGCTGCACGGAAAATGCGAATCGCAATTTCCCCACGATTCAAGGCCAGAAGTTTTTTTATCGGCATGGGTTGTGGTTTTCCATAGGATTTCTTCTAATACAAACTGTCGCCGCTGCATGAAACTGTTCGCTCAGTAGAATGCCTTAAACACCGATGTTAACTGTTCGGGCTGCTCCAAACATTCAGGCAATTCAGATTGTTCATTTGCTGGCCTACAGCGCGGTAGGAATTTATTTGCGGGTAATTCGTTGCGCAATGTTAAGAGTCGCGGCAATTTCATTCCAGAAAACAAATGCTCGGCAGCAAGGCTGAGACATCTTCTGGCCGACCATTCTACTTCAATTTCTAGAAGAGGTAGAAGCAGAAAGGGGTGCGGCCCCGCAAGGAAGGAAAAAAAGTGAGTGGAGATGCTATTCGCATGCCAATGCACGGGCCGGTTTTGTAACGCCGGCGTCCCGCGGGCAGTTTTGCGTCAGTGCATCGCAGCGGCAACCTGCCGGCGAGACGCCGGCGCTACTTCCGCCCAATCGCGTTGGGTAGCACGAAGCATGGCTTTAGCAGCCTTGTGCAGCCAGTTGCCAGGACGCCTCGCAAGATCGCGTTTGATCGCGTGAATCGCGCGGGGAGAGCCAAAATGAACGTTGGCCGTTTCCCAGCCCATGGAATAAAGCAGGCGACCTTCGTCACGGCTCTCTGGGAGCGAGGCAAGCTCAATGCGCGAGCAATCCGGCGCGAGACGCCGCAACAGCCAACCGTCATATGGACGAACAAACGGATCGGGGACGCGGACGGCGTGGTCGAGAATTTCGCCGTAACGTGCCAAGTGCCCTTTTGCGCTTTTTCCGCGCACCCACACACAGGCCGATGGCGTCAATTGCTTGGCTTCACGCGCTACGTAGCAGCCATGCCATTTCCCGAGCAGCACGATGCGTGTGTGCCCCAAACTTCCCAAGCCGGCCAGTCGCCGTTTTTTCTCGCACGGCAAAGAATGGTCCGGCAGCAATTTACGCAGGTGCGCCTCGACGTGCCGAGGCAAGCGTTGTGGAGATTTCTGCATGCGCTCCAATTTTTGCCAGAACACAGTTGCGTCCCGCAGTCGGCTTAGCGCAAGTTTTCGCAGCCAGCGGTGATTTTCCGCAAGCACAAATGGCCGGCCGCCCTCTTTCAGCGCGTCCCTGTAACCTTCCAGAATGCGGTCGCTCGCTTCGCGCGGGCGCAGATTCAAATGTTGCTCTTCCGCGGCGGTGTAGGCGCTGGTCGCGAGACGCACGAGATCCATGGTGTAGGGCATTCGATACGCTTCATCAAAATCATTGATACCCCAAATCAACCTGCCTTCCGTGTCGCGCCAGGTTCCAAAATTTTCAAGGTGCAAATCTCCAACGGCCAATAAGGAAGGTGCGGTCGCCGCGTCGCCCGCCTCTTCCCGCCAAATTTGCGCCCAGCGATAGAACGTTGCGCGCAAGAACGGAAAAAGGCCAATCGCCATTTGTTTATGTTTGAAGATAATGGCGTGTCGATCCACAGGGATGCAGGAAGACACCCACTTTTCGTAACTCGCCGTCGCTTGGTGAATGTTCATGCAGTGGAAGTTATATGGAAATTTCAAGAACCGCAAATCCAAGGGACGCGGCAGCTTTTGTCAATCTTTGGTCCGCACAGATAAAGGTTCTCCGCGCGGGGCGTTGATTGCACCAGATTAAGGCCGCAGCGAGCTGGAAGCTGTCCGCCGCTCGCAGCGAATATCGATCCAACAATCCTAATGCCAAATCTCGGAGTTCATCGCCGGGAAGGATTTCCTTAGAGGCGCGCTGGAGAACATCGAGGCGCAAGATTGCGCCTTGTTTCCCCGCATCCGTAATCGCCTTTTCGCGATGGAGCCGGCATATCGCGGAGCGAATTTCTACCGGACTTCCCCACCATGTTACGGGGGCGAATTTCCGAAGCATCGATTCGCAGGAAGGCGTGCCGGATTCATGGACGCACAAAGGAACGAGTGCGCTGGCATCCCAGAATGCATTAACTTTTTTCACTTTCCTCTCGATCGGAAAGGAGTGCTTGCGTTGCCCGGCGGCCCGTAACTTTACCCGTTGGAATTTTTAATAACTTTTTTGTGTCGAGGGTTGACTTGGGAAGTCGCATCTTTCCGGCCGCCACGAGCGTGAGATCCAGATCGTCGGCATCTTCCGCAATAAATGGAACCAGTTTCGCCACTGGAAGATTGCGATCCCGGATGACAACTTCTTCACCGTTTCTGGCAAAGCTGATGTATTTGCTCAGACTGTTTTTTAACTTCGCTATATTCACGCTGTGCATCGGTAGGCCCTCGACTAATGTGGCTATTATAGCTATATTTTAGGTGAATAGAAAGCAGCAGAGTGGAGGGATTGCCAAAAGAACATGGCTTTCAATGTGCTAAACTGCGTTGCATCCTGATCGAAACGTTTGAGGAGCTGGAGATATGCCCAATCGACGTGATTTCGCGAAATTAGTCCTGGCCGGGGGCGCGGGAATGCTCGCGCCGCGCGGACTCTGGTCCGGCGCCGCCGGATCGCCTGCCACGCCGCAAAATGCGGATGACAAATTCGATTTGCTGATCGAGGGCGGCACGGTAATCGACCCATCGCAAAATTTGAACGGCGCACTGGACGTGGCCATCAAGGACGGCAAGATTCTCGAAGTTTCCAAAAATATTTCCAAAGATCGCGCGCTGAAAACCGTGTCCGCAAAAGACCGCATCGTCACGCCGGGATTTATTGACATGCATGCGCATTGCTACGACGGTGTTGGCATCGGGATGAACGCGGATCGCTATTGCCTGAACCGTGGCGTCACGACAATGCTGGACGCGGGCTCTGCGGGCACCGCCACTTTTCCAAATTTCAAAAAATACATCATCAATACTTCGGCGACGCGCATCGTTGCTCTTGTGCACATCAGTCCAATTGGAACCATCATGTACGAGGGCGGGCTTTCCAATTTGTCGTGGCTCAACCCGCAAGCCACGGCAAAAATGGCGGTGGACAACAAGCCTGTCACTGCGGGAATTAAAATTCAGCTGAGCAAGCCCATCACCGGATCGAACGATCTGGAGTGCCTGAAACGCGCTCTGCAAGCCGCGGAAATTGCGCGCATCCCACTGATGGTGCACATCGAGGATTCTTTTTCGCCTCTGCCGGACATTTTGAAGATGCTGCGCAAGGGCGACGTTTTCACACATTGCTATAACAACCGCGCGCACAGCATTCTGGACGCAAACGGAAAAATTATTCCGGAGGCCCGCGACGCGCGTGAACGCGGCGTTATTTTCGATCCCGCGCAGGGGCAAACGCATTTCAGCTTTGACGTCGCCGAAAAATGCATGGCGCAGGGATTTCTGCCCGAAACCATCAGCACAGACTTGACGATTATTACCGTCGAGCGCCGCGTGTTTGACCTTCCCACGATGGTTTCAAAATTCATGTCCATCGGGCTGCCTATCGATAAGGCGGTCGCGATGGTCACGGTGAATCCCACGCGCATATTCGATTTTGGCGCGCAAATTGGCACGCTGCGCCCCGGCAGCGAAGCCGACGTCAGCATCTACGAATTGCGCGACGGCAAATTCGATTTCGAGGACAGCGACGGCATCAAGCGCACCGGACAAAAAATGCTGGTGAGCAAAGCCGTTGTCCGCCGAGGCCAACTTTTCATAAACGCAGTCTAATAAAATCGATTTTGCAAGTAAGCCCCAAAATCTTGCTTATTGCGACGCATTTGTGGCGCCGACGTCTCGCCGGCGGTTTTGCTCGTTGCAAGCGCAGAAGAAAACTGCTGGCGGGACGCCGGCGCCACAAAACCTAAATCCTCCCTATCCATAACGTCGATTTCAATCACGCCGCAAGATGCGATACGATACCCCCGAATTTCAGGTGCCAATACTTTTATGCCGCAAGATCTCGGACTGAACGATCCGCTCCTTCTGAACGAATGGTTCGCCGTTGCCTGGTCGGCTTCCATTCCGGAAAACAAATTGCAACCTGTTCGCGTTCTGGGTCAGGACCTCGTCCTATGGAGATCTGGAGATGGTGTCCGCGCATGGAAAGATTTGTGCGTTCATCGCGGTGCAAAACTTTCGTTAGGCAGAATTTCGCAATCCGAAAAAGGCGAATGCGTCGTCTGTCCCTATCATGGCTGGGAATACAATTCCGCGGGAGCTTGTGTGCGCATTCCTGCGCATCCGGATCAAGCGCCTCCTTCTCGCGCACATGTTGACTCCTTCGAGGTCCGCGAAAAATACGGCCTCGTCTGGGTGTGCCTCGGAAAACCAGTGGGAGACATTCCATCGTTCCCTGAAGGAGACACTAAAGGATTCCGCCTGATTTCCACCGGACCTTATGCATTTCACGCGCAGGGGCCGCGCATTATCGAAAACATTCTTGATCTGGCGCACTTGCCCATTGCCCACGCAGGCATGCTCGGAGATCCGGCAAAAGCGGAGATCGGCGAATACACGGTAACCACTACTGCGGATGGAATCGTGGCGCGAGACATTCCTCTTTGGCAACCTGACCCGGATGGCACAGGGCATGGCACACATGTTCATTACACGTATTGGGTCGAGCGCCCCTTTACAACACGCTTAACTAAAATGCATCCCACGCAACACTTTGCAATTCTCGGAACCGTCACTCCAATCGATCAAGAAAACAGCCTTGCCTGGGTGGTGATTGCCATGGATTACGCGCATGACGTTCCGGAAAAAGATTTGCGCGACTTCCAGGATAAAGTGACAGCGCAGGACATCTGCATCGTCAATTCCCAACGTCCTGAATTACTGCCCCTAGATCTGCAATCTGAATTGCATTTACGCTCGGATCATATTGCTATCGCGTACCGCCGCTGGCTGAAGCAGTTGGGCCTGCAGTACGGAACTTCGTGACCACCAACAAATTGAGAATCGTGCGAGGGCTCACTCATCGCTAGCGCCACCCAACCAATCGAAGCCGCCGCTCCGCGC
This sequence comes from uncultured Acidobacteriota bacterium, assembly GCA_963786215.1. Classification (GTDB taxonomy): domain Bacteria; phylum Acidobacteriota; class Terriglobia; order Acidiferrales; family UBA7541; genus Palsa-360. The sequence goes on along the minus strand of CAWAYK010000012.1, from coordinate 47,160 downwards.
TGGTTTGTCCCAGGCGATCTCGACGGTTTCTTTGGCCTTTTTTTCAGCGGCTTTCCTGACCTGCTTCTCATCGCGAGCCTCACTCCGCTGTGCGGCCTGCCTCAACAGTTGGTTACCGGGCGCATCTTGCCGGCCGTGGCGTTTTCCATTTTGTTTGGCAATTTGTTTTATGCCTGGCAGGCGCACCGTTTGGCGCGCGCAGTGGGCCGAAACGATGTGACGGCAATTCCTTTTGGCATCAATACGCCCACCATTTTTGCTTACATTTCGCTGATCATGCTGCCGGTCTACGAGCGCACGCATGATGCGAACCTCGCATGGCAGATGGGAATTTTTGCCAGCCTCGTGAGCGGCATCGTGCAATCAGTCAGCGCGTTTTGTATCGACTGGCTGCGCCGCACGACTCCCCTGGCGGCATTGCTCTGTCCTTTAGCCGGGCTTGCGATGGCGTTTCTCTGCCTGGGATTTATTTTTGGAATTTTTGAGATACCCGCCGTGGCCCTATTGCCGGCGGTAATTTTGCTCGCCACCTACGCCTCAAGAATGCGTCTGCCCTGGCGCATACCCTCGGGACTCTTAGCAATGATTGTCGGCGGCATCATCGTTGTAATCCTGCGAGCTTTCCACGTGTACCATCTACCACCGCAACCCGCCTTGCTTCCTCCCGGAATTTATTTGCCACGGCCCGTTAACCTCTACCAAATCATCGTAAAGGCCGAAGGCTGGCGATACGCTTCGATCTTTCTTCCGTTGAGCCTGCTGGATACGATCGTTTCTTTGCAAATTCTCGAAAGCGTAAGAGTAGGTGGCGATGACTACCCGACAAACCCATCGCTGCTCGTCAACGGCCTCGCAACCATCGTAGGCGCGGCCCTGGGCAGCGCGTTCCCAACTTCGCTCTACATCGGCCATAACGCGCACAAGGCGAACGGCGCAAGAATCGGATATTCGATATTGGGAGGAGTAGCGAGTGCTGTGCTTTGCCTCACAGGATTAGTCCCCGCCGTACTGCGATTTGTTCCGCTGGAAGTCGTGGCCTTTGTGGTGGTGTGGTTTGGATTGGCGATGGTCGGGCAGGCGTTTCAGGAAGTCCCTGCATCTCATGCCGTCGCAGTCGCGCTTGGCCTCGTGCCGATGCTGGCGCAATGGGTCACGCAAATCGTCGATTTGGCGATTCGCAAAGCCGGGTCCGATATGCTCACAGTTGCACCGCGCTTTGGCGGCGAACTGGCGATTTACGGCATGATCGCGCTGGGGCAAGGCGCCCTGCTTGTCTCCATGATCTGGGCGGCAGCGCTGGTGTGGATCATCGAGCGCCGATTCCTGCAAGCCTCAGCTTGGATGCTCGTTGCGGCAGTGTTGTCATGCTTCGGGGTGATACACGCGTATCAGCTCACTTCGCAGGGCATAGAAAATCGCCTCGGCTGGTGGGTAGCACCAGAATTTACGCTGAGCTATCTCGCCGCGGCAGGGTTCCTCCTTGTCTGTCATACGTATGTTCGGGGAAGGCCAACCGCATATCTAAATTGAGATCAAAACTCATCACTAGCACTTCATATGTGTCTATTAATATTAGAGTTACAGATATATATTGACGAATGAAAAAAACTGCACGCATAATAGTGCAGCACACTTTTACGTGCTTCTTATGAAGACCAATATCACTCTAAAGCTTGATTCCGAAATTCTACGCGAGGTCCGAATTATAGCTGCGCAAGAAGGTATTTCGATCAGCGGATTTCTTACATCAAAACTGGAAGAAGCTGTGGCCCAGCGCAAGAGCTATGCTCGCTCTAAAAGGCGTGCCTTAGCGCGGCTCCACAATTGTACCGACCACGGCTGGGTCCGTCCCGCCTCCCGAGACGAACTTCATGAACGATAAGGCATTTCTGGACACAAATATTTTAGTTTACGCGCACGAGAACATTCCAGGAATCAAGCATAAGCGCGCCAACGCGCTCGTCGAAAAACTATGGAATAGCGGCAGTGGTGTCCTCAGCACGCAAGTGCTTCAGGAGTTGTGCATCAATTTGCGCCGAAAAACCGCGACACCATGGACAATAGAGGAGACTCAGCGACTGCTTGAGGATTACAAAGACTGGCAAATTGTGATCAATACACCAGATTCGGTCATCGAAGCCTTGACGATAGAGGCTCGGCACCAGATTTCATTCTGGGATGCACTCATTGTTCAAGCTGCTGGAATTTCAGGCGCCACAATTCTCTATTCCGAAGACCTCTCGGATGGGCAAATGTATGGGACGGTCCGCGTTGTCAATCCTTTCAACGAAACACTCTCGGCCTAAATCTTCTCGTAACTGGAATTCAGTACTATAGTCGATTCACTTCCCCGGCTGCATTCCGGCCGCTTTATAAGCCACGACGGCCTCAGGAGATGAAAGATATTTCAATAGCGCCTTGGCAGCCTCCGGATTTTTCGAATGCGTGGAGATATAGCCAACGAGGGGCGTCCAGGGCGATACTTCCTTCGGCAACACTCCCACGATATCGATTCCGGGATCGCTCATTTCGCTGACAAACGTCATGCCGATTTCCGCCTCGCCGTTTGCCACCATGCCGGAAACCATGGTCCCGCCGCCCGCTCCGCCGGCACCTGTGCCGCGAACGCGCTTCAGTTTCGGCTCGACTTGTTCGTCGATACCCAGCTTCTTCAGCATATCGTTAATGCTCACTCCAGCAGCCGCTCCGGTCGCGGCGTCCGGGCAGACAATGGATTTAGCTGAGAGCAGCATTTTCTTAACGGCTTCGGCCGAGGAAATGTCAGGCTTAGGAGCGCTCTTCTTCACGGCGACGCCCACGGCAACCGCCGCGAGCGGCGTTGCGGTGCTTTCCACAACGTTGCCCGATGCAGTGACCTCCGATAGCGGCGGCTGCACGATGGGCACATCAAATACTTCGCCGGCAATGACTTGCTTCTTCGTTCCCCCGCCTGAGCCGAACGTGGGATTGACCTTGTAGCCGGTCTTCTTTTCAAAGCCGGGTATGAGTTTCTCGATAGGTGCGCGAATACCGCCCGGCGCGATCAGGGTTACCTCAGTCTGGGCAAGTGCCGGCCCGCAAACGCATAGGAGGATGGCAACCGCGGCAAAGGGCAGAAGAATTCGTCTCATGGCTCAACTCTCCAGTTCACATTTTAATTTTTGTTCTGGCGACTTGCGCCAGTGGTTGGCCGGAATTGTGGCATTAAACGCCGACCTGCACAACATGCTCTAAGGTAAATGCTGTACGCCGAAATTTCGGCCAACCTTTTCGCCGTTTTCCTCAACCAACTTGATAGGGCCTACCGTTTTCGGAACTCACCGCACGTGCCCTCATGTCAGCGAAGGTTGCTCATGAGGTGAATGCTTTTTCATACGTATTTTCTAATTAGAAATTCATCCCACATTTTCGATCCAGTTCGATCAAGGAGGAAGTAATCATGATACGCCGGTTGTTCAAGTGCTCAGTAATTTCTCGCAGATTTGCCGATTGCTTTGATCGCAAATTTTCTTTGGCCGCAAAATCGTTCTACTTTTCTCACCAATCTTTTTTTTCAATAGTTTTTCTCGGTCTAGCTTTATTCCTTATCACGTTGCCCGCACACGCGCAGAAAACCATGCCTGAATCCGGCTCGGCCAACTCGGTTCAAATGATTGTCAGCGTGGAACCAAAACATGGCAACCAGGTTCCCGCAATTACGCAGCAAGACGTGATGGTCTATCAAGGTCATGATCGACTTCCTGTCACTGGATGGGTCCCGGCCAAAGGAGACAAAGCCGGGTTGGCGCTGGCAATCCTCATCGATGAAAGTGCGGGATTCAGCCTGGGCACGCAACTGAATGATATTAAAAGCTTCATTAACGAGCAGCCGCCTTCCACCTTGATTGCCGTCGGCTACATGCAAAACGCAACGGTGAAACTGGTAAGCGATTTCACAGCGGATCATGCCGCGGCGGCTAAATCGGTCCGCCTCGCGCTAGGATATTTTGGAGCAGAGGGCAGCCCGTATCTTTCGCTTTCCGATTTTATCAAGAGGTGGCATTCCGATTCACCCACCATTCGGCGAGAAGTCCTGATGATTACCTCGGGAATTGACAATGTTTATATAGGTAATATCGATAATCCGTACGTAGATGCGGCTATCCGGGATGCGCAGTGTGCCGGTGTCGTAGTCTATTCCATTTACACGCCGAGTGCGGGTCACCTGGGGCACAGCTACTTCAGAACTTATTGGGGAGAGAATTATCTTTCTGAGGTTTCTGAAATGACCGGCGGCGAAAGTTATTACCTTCTGGGGCCTCAAGCTCCCGTATCCTTCGTTCCATACCTCAAGAAATTAAACGAACAGCTTCCCAATCAATTTCTACTTTCGTTCCAGCCAAAACCGGAAAAAAAGGCAGGGCTTGAATCGATAAAAGTCACAAGTGAAATTCACGATGTCGATTTCCTGCACCAGAATAACGTGTGCGTTCAAGCCGAACCCAAAGATTGAAGAATTTCCTGCAGGATTTGGGTCATTCGGGTTTCGTAGAGGCCATTCCGTCCCGTTTACGGAGAATGTTCTTGGTGAACCGCGTTCTTCGGGACGGAATGGGCGATTTTCGATTGCAACTGGATCTCCCTCTCACTGCGCCCTTCCTCGCCCCGCTACACCTTCATTATGATAAGGTAGTGGCACAAAAGCTCATTCTCCGGGAGAAAAGAGATGAAGGTTGGCGTAGCGGGGCAAGGCGCATTCGGGCAAAAACACCTCGAGGGTATCGCCAAAATTCCGGGCATCGAAGTCATCACGCTGACGGGTGGAAATCAGGCCGCCACGGAAGAAGTTGCGAAAAAATTTAAAATCCCGCACTGGACGAGCGATCTTGGCGAGAGTCTGAAACAGCCCGGCCTCGAGGCGATGATCCTCGCAACGCCCACGCAAATGCACGCCAAGCAGGGCGAGCAGTGCATGCGCGCAGGAAAACACGTGCAGATCGAAATCCCGATTGCCGACACCCTCGCGGATTCCGAACGCCTCGTAAAAGTTCAGAAAGAAACTGGCGTCGTCTGCATGGGCGGACACACGCGCCGCTTCAACCCCAGTCATCAATACGTTCATAAGAAAATCAAGGCGGGTGAACTGAAGATTCAGCAGATGAATGTGCAGACGTATTTCTTCCGCCGAACAAATATGAATGCGGCGGGAAAGCCGCGAAGCTGGACCGATCATCTTCTGTGGCACCACGCCTGCCACACGGTTGACCTCTTTCAATACCAAACCGGCGAACTCGTTTCCGAATGCTACGGCGTGCAAGGACCGATTCATCCGGAACTAAAAATTGCCATGGACATGGGCATTGTGATGAAAACTCCCTCGGGCGCGATCTGCACATTGTCGCTTTCGTTCAATAACAAAGGGCCTCTCGGAACCTTCTTCCGGTACATCTGCGACAACGGCACGTACATAGCGCGATATGACGATCTGCTGGACGGCGACGAAAACAAAATTGACGTGTCCAAAGTGGACGTATCCATGAACGGCATCGAACTGCAGGATCGCGAATTTTTTGCTGCGATTCAGGAGAAGCGCGAACCCAATGCCAGCGTCGCTCAGTGCTACACCGCCATGCAGGTGCTCGACCGAATCGAGAGATTTATGAATTCAGCGGGCAGGGCCAGCGCATAGTTTTGCGGGTTTTAATTTAAAAATCGCGCGGTTACAATAATTCCGCCAGGCGAACCTGTTTTTTGAGTGGCAAATTTTCCGGATTCCGAGACGCGTTCATCCGATCTTTCCGCGCTCGGCTCCCTTGCCGCCGATGAAAATCTTCGCTAAAGGTCTTTATACAAATCGAAATTAAATTATAAAGGTGCATCGATTCCTTTTAGAGCAAATGCCACCTGAATTGAGGACAGCAATGACCGGGACCACGGCAACAAGCGCCAAAGTTTTGAATTTTGTTAATGGCAGCTGGACGGAATCCAAGTCCGCGGAATGGCGCGACGTAATTAATCCTGCTACTGGCGAAGCCATCGCATCCACGCCGCTTTCGACCGCTGCCGAGGTCGACGCGGCCGTGGAGTCCGCGGCCGTTGCGTTCCGCGAATGGCGCCGCACACCAGCGGAAGATCGCATCCAACCTCTCTTCAAACTCAAAATGACTGCTCGAAGATCACGTGGACGATCTCGGCCGGATCATTGCGCGAGAAAATGGCAAAACATTTGCCGAAGGAAAAGCCGAGCTTCGCAGAGCTATCGAAAATGTGGAAGTCGCCTGCGGCATCCCTACGATGATGCAGGGTTACAACCTGGAAGACGTGGCGCGCGGCATCGACGAAATGATGATTCGCCAGCCGCTCGGCGTGGTGGCGGCGATCACGCCTTTTAATTTTCCCGGAATGATTCCCTTCTGGTTTTTGCCGTACGCGATTGCCACCGGCAACACGTTTATTCTGAAGCCGTCCGAGCGCGTGCCGCTCACCATGGTTCGCGTATTTGAGCTGCTCGAAAAGAGTCGGCCTGCCCAAAGGCGTGGTCACGCTGATCAATGGCGGCAAAAGCAGTGGTCGATGCGCTGATTGATCATCCGAAAGTTCGCGCCGTCAGCTTTGTGGGCTCAACGCCCATTGCGAAATACGTGTATTCGCGCTGCGGCTGCCAATGGCAAGCGCGCGCAATGCCAGGGCGGCGCAAAAAATCACGTTATCGTTCTGCCCGACGCAGAAATGAAAATGGCCACGCAGATCATCAATGACAGCGCGTTTGGCTGCGCGGGTCAGCGCTGCCTCGCTGTATCCGTTGCGGTCACCATTGGCGATGCTCAGAAAACTTTCCGCGACTCGATCACCGAAGCCGCCGCGGCATTGAAAGTTGGCGATGGCCTGGATGAAGGCGTGCAAATGGGTCCGGTGATCACATCGCAAAGCAAATCGCGAATCGAATCGCTGATCGGCGTTGGCGAAAAAGAAGGAGCAAAAGTAATCCTCGACGGCCGTAACGCCAAAATCCCGAAGCACGAAGGTCGGAAATTTTCTGAAGCCAACAATTCTGGACGGCGTTCCCGCCACCAGTGAATTGACGGACACGGAAATTTTCGGCCCCGTGCTGAGCCTGGTTCACGCCCGTGACATGGACGAGGCCATCGCCTTCCTTGAGCGCAGCCCGTTCGGCAACCAGGCTTCCCTGTTCACTTCCAGCGGATCGGCCGCGCGCCGCTTCCGCTACGAAGCGCCCGCAGGCAACATCGGCATTAACATCGGCGTAGCTGCCCCCATGGCTTACTTCCCCTTCACCGGCTGGAAGGGCAGCTTCTTCGGCGACATGCACGCGCAAGGTCGCGACGCCATCGAGTTCTACACCGACAAAAAAGTAGTCATCGAGCGCTGGGGCGATCAGCACAGCCGCAAGTTTTAGTCGAAAGTCAGGCTAAGGATTTTTGTGTACGAAGTAGGTGCCGCACCCTTGCGTTTTCCGCAAGGGTGCGGTTTTTATTTTCTATCAAATTGATCTTACAAGACTTACACATACTTTAGACTTTGAATGTGAGCTCCCAGAATAGAAAGATTGCTTCAACTTGATATATCATGATTCATCATGATACAATGTATTTGACTAAAAGAAGTGTCATGTCCCCCACCCGCGAAAAATTCGCCACCCAGGTCAACTCCGAGATACTCTCCGAAGTACGCTTGCTCGCTGAGAAAGAAGGCCGTCAACTTCAGGCGCTGGTGGATGAAGCCCTCGCCGATCTGGTCGAGAAGCGCAAAAACAGCAAGCCTCGCCCTCATGTCATGGGCGTATATCACGCCACTCACGAAAGATACAGTTCGGTCTATAAGAAGCTTTCGGAATGACCGACTACCTGACGGTAGTTGAAGTCCTCGCAATGCACGCCGACCAGATCAACCGTTACGGCGGCACACCGGGTGTTCGCGATCAAGGTCTGCTCGAAGCTGCTCTTTATCGACCTCAGACCGGCTACTATGCAGATCTCGTCGAAGAAGCTGCTGCGCTTTGGGAAAGCCTTTCGCAGAATCATCCCTTCCTCGACGGCAACAAGCGCACCGCATTTGCCGCGACAATTACTTTTCTGGCTATCAACGGGACACGCCTTATAGCGGGCTCCGATGAAACCATAGACTTCCTCGCTTCTCTCTACGAATCGAACCAACTCACCTTCGATATGCTCGTACCCTGGTTGCGCAATCACGTATCGCAAGATTTTTAATGCGCAGTCGATGAATTAAACATCGCAACGAAGAGTCATATCGTATGAATTCAAATCATTCATCCGTGCTTTGCTCTTCGCCATGTAGAATCGCATTTCCAAGCCACGGTCGTTCAATTTGGAAGCAGAACTATTACTGCTGTGGTTCAGATGAGGGATCAATGAATCCTACACAAAATTATCTTGCGCACAGCTCCATGTTTTCCGCGCCGCAAACTTCTTCGCCAACTAGCCGCAAGAAAAAAGTAATTTACGATCAGGACCATCGCGGTCCGCTTTCCACCGATACGGTTGCGACGCTGATGTTGCTGCAGGCGGACAACATCGATCTTTTAGGAATTTGCACCGTAAGCTGCGACATGTGGGCCAAGCAGGAAACAGCCTACGCACTGCGGCTTCTTGAACTCATGGGACGCACGGAAATCCCGGTGTTTATGGGCGCTCAGGAACCCCTGCTCAACACAAAAGCGGAGGCGCAAATGCGCTACCAGATGTTCGGGGCGCGCTCGCTAGGGAACGAAGGATACCTGGGATGCTTTGCGAAAGATGCCGCAGGGCGCGACGAACTGGCGCCGCTTCCACTGCCCTACAATCGATTCGCGCAGATCAAAGCGCAGCCTGAACCTGCCGCCGATTTCATCATCCGCACGATTCGCGCGAATCCAAATGAAGTGACAATGTATTGCGGCGGCCCCATGACAAATCTCGCGCTCGCCGTGATGCTCGCGCCGGACATCGTGCCCATCACCAAGGAAGTCATCTTCATGGGCGGCGGCCTGCATCACTCCACCAGTTCCGTGAACGTTTATTTTGACGCGGAAGCCGCGAAGATCGGCTTTCGCGCTGGATGGCCGAAATTCACTTTGGTCACAACCGATCTTGCTGAGCAAGTCCACATGCAGGACGACGGAAAGGTTGACGCGATTGTCGCACGCGCGCAATCGCCCATCGCCGATCTGTTCCGCGAGTACGAACAGAAGCCGCAGCGCGCCAATCCGCAACGCCGATCTTTCCGCATGCCCGATGAAATGATGGTGGCGCATGTGATCGAACCCACCATTTTCTCGGGGTATGACGACATGTTTGTCGACGTCGTGACGCACAACGACGGCCACTATGGCGACACTTCGTTCTGGAGCGCCAACTGGAAAAATGAAAACGGCGAACTCGCGGGCCAGAACGGTCCTTCACTTAAAGCGGAGCGCGTGCAGGTCTTGAATGGAATCGACAAAAAACGCTTTCGCGAATTGTTCACCGATTTAATGACCAGGCCGATCAATCGATCCAAGTAGAACAGGCTTCAGCCTGTTGATTTTTACATTCGTCAAAGCAAAATCAAGAGCAACAGGCTGAAGCCTGTTCTACTGAAAGCGAGGCCCAATGAGCACAACACGCCGCGAATTTATCAAGACAGTGGGAGCAGCAATCGCTTCCTCGCAAATTGTGCCGGATCTTCGCACGTCGCTGCCGGCCGAAAAGCGCAAAGTGATTTACGACCAGGATAACTCCGGCCCATTCGGCACAGACATTTTGGGCACGCTGATGATGCTTCAAGCGGACAACATCGATCTACTGGGCATTACGATCGTAACGGGCGATGCGTGGATGAAACAGGAAATGGCCTACACTCTGCGATTGCTGGAGATGATGGGCCGCACGGAAATTCCCGTGTATCCGGGCGCGGAATTTCCCATGCTCAATACCAGGGAGGAATGGCAACTCCGCCAGCAACTGTATGGCGGCCACCGGATGGACCCGTGGATGGGCGCATTCAATCGCACGAGTGGCGGACCGGACGAAATCAAGCCACTTCTGCCGCCATATGACCGCCCGGCAATTTTAAAACCGCAGCCAGAGCATGCCGCGCGTTTCATCATTAAAAGTGTTCGAGAAAATCCCGGCAGCGCGACGATCTACGCCGGCGGACCTCTAACAAATATCGCGCTGGCCATCGCGCTCGCGCCGGACATCGTGCCATTGGTCCACGAAATCGTAATTATGGGCACGGGCTTTCACGTGTTCACCAACACATTCAACATTTTCTTCGATCCCGAATCCGCGCGAAAAGTTTTGCGCGCCGCGTGGCCGAAATGCTCGATCGTCAGCGTTGACATTGCCGAGGAAGTTCACGAAGGCGATGAGATCGCTCCGGGCCGCAGAATGATTGAGGAAATCGCTGCCCGCGCCGAAAGCCCCATCTCCGACCTTTTTCAAATTCACGCCGTGGAGCCATTAAAACAAAATCCAAACAAACAATTTTCCCGTATGGCGGATGAAATAACCGCGGCACAAATTATTGATCCCGGCATATTCACGAAATCGGAACAAATGTATGTCGACATTTGCACCACACCCGGCCCCCGCTACGGTGATGCAATGTTCTGGCCCAAAAATTGGCAGGAAGTTCCTGACGCGGGAAAAACGGTCAGCGCCGCAGACCGGCGCGTATTCGTCGATCCGCGACAATTTTATCTGGGACCGCCACCATCCGCTGGCCTGGTAAATGTTTTGCAGGAAATCGACCATGACCGCTTCAAAAAGACTTTTTGTCGATTTAATGACCAGGCCAATTCGCAGAGATTGAAGGACGATCATAGGTCAGTGCAGCCCTTGTAGCGCCGGCGTCCCGCCGGCAGTTTTGATTGTCGCTTACGCTTAAGAAAACTGCCGGCGGGACGCCGGCGCTACAAAATCTTAACTACGGAAAATGTGAAACTTCTTCCCACTGAACTTACTCTTTGGCAGCTTTGGGTGCGCGACTACTCAGTTCAAACGCCTCCGCCAGAAGCCGATATGAACGCTGGCGCGCCAGATAATCGTGCATCACGGCGATGATCATGACCTCTTCGATTTTCAGCCTGCTTGCCATTCGTGAAAGTTCATCGCGCACCTGTTCCGGAGCGCCCACAACATAGCGCGGCCATTCTCCGCCTCCACGGACAACGGGATCGCTTTCCATGGCGAGCGATCCGAGTTCGGCGCTGGCTTGTTCCGGAGTTGGCACTGGAAGCCGCTTACCTTGCAGCCGGATGCGGCGAATGTGAAGTTGAGTGCTGGTGTACAAATGCTTCGCCTCGTCTTCCGTGTCCGCGCAAATTACTCCAAGAGAGATAATGGATCGCGGCGCTTGCAGATATTTCGACGGATGAAAATTGGATCGATAATTTTCCAGCGCGCCGGGCGTTTCTTCCGGCGTAATGAAATGTGCGAACGCATACGGAAGGCCCAGCTTTGCGGCGGCGGACGAACTCCACATACTCGATCCTAATAACCAGACTTCTGGCGCGCCGGGCATGTCCGGCGAAACCTTGATGCGCGCGAAAGGATGGTCGGAAGGAAAACCATGATGTAGAAATGCCAGGAGTTCGACTAACTGTTCTCCGAAATCATCATTCTGAGCGCGATCGCTGCGCTCGCGCCGCAACGCAAAAGCCTCCAGTCCACTGCCGCCAGGCGCGCGGCCGATTCCGAGATCGATGCGCCCGGGATACATTGCATGCAGCATGCGAAAGGTTTCCGCAACTTTCAGCGCGCTGTAATGAGGCAGCAGGACGCCGCCCGACCCAATTCGTATGCCAGAAGTTTCCGCGCCAATCCTGGCGAGTAAAATTTCAGGCGCCGGACTTGCCAGCGTCACGATGGCGTGATGTTCCGCGATCCAGTAGCGCTCGTACCCAAGCCGATCCGTCAACTGTGCGAGTTCGATCGTATTGCGCAGCGCATCCGCGGGAGTATAGCCATCTGACACAGGAGATTGGTCCAGGACCGAGAGCTTTATCATCGCCTCACTTCTGTGGTGTGAAAATATTGTCGAATTTGCTTCCAGTCCTCGTTGCAATCATATGTCATCCACTCACCAAAGGAATAATGCATAGGAAAGTCAGATTGTTGGCACATCGAATAATTCATGCCGCTTCTTCACTTCCTCATCCGTAAGCCGTGCATCATAAATCGACCGTGGCTCAATCGTTCGCGCAATAAGCGTAGCGATTCCCACCGCAACTAAAAGCGGCAAAATAAAAGATCGATACTGCCCAGTGAGCTCCATCATCAGAACGACAGTCGAAATGGGGCCTTGCGTCGTAGCTGCCAGAACGGCGCCTGCTCCGATAACGGCGAATAACCCCGGAGGGACGCCCGGCCACACGAACGACCATGCGTATCCCAACACACCGCCCAGCATTGCGCCAATGGTCAGCGAAGGCGTGAACAATCCGCCGGGGGCGCCGCTCCGCGTGCACAACACGATCGCGGCGGGCTTCAGCACTAGCATTATCAGAAGCAAAAGCGGTGCTACCTGATTGGTAAAAGCCAGTTGAGAAATATCCTTCCCGTTGCCCAACACCTGTGGAACCCAGATGGAAACAACTCCAAGCAGCGTGAGGACGACGACTGGCGCAATCACCCGCTGCCAACCGCGCGGCTTCGTGCGATCAGCCCAACTGACTGCACGAACGTAGCCGACGGAAACTACTCCGGCAATTGGGCCCAGCAGGAGAGCCCAAACGACGACGCAGGCCGAGCTGGCATAGGCAGGAAATATGTAGGTGGTAGCATTGGGAAGAAAAAGCCATGCGACCGCCGCAGCGATCAGCGAAGTGAAAAGAGCGGGCAAGACATATCGAAGCCCCAATTTTCCGCGCATGACTTCCAATGAAAATAGCGCGCCGCCGAGTGGGACTCCATAGGCCGCGGCCATCCCAGCACCCGAACCGCACGACACCAGCAGACGGCGCTGTTCATCCGTCAATCGCTCCTTGTCCGAAAAAAAATTGCCGAATACCGCGCCCGCTTGTTTTGGAGCGCCTTCGCGCCCCAGTGAAACGCCCATGCCAACAATCAGCACGGAAAGTACAGCGCTCCCAAGTGTGCGCAGCGCAGGCATTCGCCCCGCGTAAAACCAGATCGCGGCCGTTGTATCGATTCCGTTTCCGCTGGAAAGCTGGCGCAAAATAATTTGGCCGAGCCCTGTGACAATTCCTGCGCCAAACAATATATAGACGTGCCGCCACGCGCTCACGTGTTCGACAGCCGGCAATAAGCTAGTTCCGGAGCCCTGCCATGCAAGATGCTGCACGGCTTCGAGTAAACGCGTTAATGCAGCTGCGCCAAGCCCAGTGCCAATGCCGGTGAGCACCACAGCCAGCCAGAATTGCATCGCTCCAGGACGCAGCAGCGTGAAAGGAATTCCCTGACTGCTCGATGGAATTCCTATAGGAGGAGGCGTCGACATGATCGTAACTTTCTATAGAGAAAATATCCCGGGTTCCTGACCTACATTAAAGCGGCAAATTCCCTATTCCTCAGTGAACGTAGTAACCATTTTTCGCCAGGATATTGTAATCGCGCCCTTTTTTTCCGAAGGAAGATACCAGGCGAACGTCGAGTTTATGCGGCTTTCCGCCCGCTCCATCCGCCATAGTGTAATAGCCTAATGTGTAGCGCGTTTTGATTCGCTGAATCAGCGCACTGAAAACGGTGTCCAGATTCGCCACATCCTTCACATCGAATTCTTCGCCGCCCGTCGCATCCATCACTTTGCGGATGTTGACAAGTCCGGGAATCATGCTGGCGGCAAAAATAGTTGCCGGCGGATTGTATCCAGGAATTTTCAGGTTATACAAAACGGCGTCTGAAGCGATTGCTTCGGTCACAATGTCGCGCGTTCCCTGCCCGCCTGCGTCCGTTCCCACGTCGTCGCTGATCAGGATGATGACGCGGCGTCCGTTCGGCGGTTGCTTGAGGAGATACTCAGCGGCAGAAAAAATGCCGTCGTTGATGTTCGTCGCTCCGCGCGCCTCAAATGTCTTGATCTGATCGGCAATCATGTCTTTATCTTTTGTAAGCGGCTGGCGCATTTGCGCTTCCGTGGAAAACGTAAACAGAGATACTTCGTCTTCAGGCTTAAGGGCTCCGAGAGCAACTTTAGCCGCGTCACGTAAAGGCGAGAGGAAAGGTTCAATCGAGTCGCTCAAATCAAGCACCAGTGCCACGTTAACCGGCAATTCGTCGCGGCTGAAAACGTCCAGTTTTTGGACCGCGCCATCTTCGCGCACCTCGAAATCATCCTTCTTCAGAGTGGAAATGATTTGGCCGTCCTTGGCCTTCACCGTCGCGTCCACCAGGACGAGATTCACGTTCACTCGAATGGTTCCCTGGCTCTGGTCCTGCGCTTTCGCCAGTCCTCGCCCCGCAAAAGCGAACAGAAGGACCGCCGCTAAAAAGCGCAGGCAGTCTCGCCCACACTCACCCATCCTCATCGATTCAGTCTCCAGCACATCATCTCCGTCGCGAATATCGCAGCTACAGAACGGCAGCTTCCCAATGTCTATCTCAAGTGAATATATCTCGTCTCACTTTATCTATGCGCGGGACGGCGCGCAAGTTGCCTCAGGTGGCGCGGCAGAGCAAGTTCCGGGATTGGACCATCATTGCCTTGGGGACATAGGGCCCTTCGTCGAAGTTGATATGATGGAATTGGAGGCAGTGACTAGCCGAAACGCGAGCGCTGACAAAAAACCATTGGCCTCAGATATGCCCCAGACTAACGCCGGGACGACCGGTCTCACAGATTGGCTACGCCTTCTATAACTCAATGAACCAGGCGTACATTATCGAAATCATCTGGGGCTTAGGCTGGGCGTCTGCAGATATGGCATTAGCCGACCTATACATGCGTGCCACACCAGCCGGGGGCGAGGCTCTGGGTTTCTCGCTGATGGTCAGCATCCGAAATCTTTCGCTTTTTGGCGCCGACTGGCTTGGTGCGAAAGCGATGGATGCGTATCACTTCCACTTCAGCACAATGGCAATTGCGAACGGATTGATCTCGTTGATCACTGTGCCCTTCGTTTTCCTACTGCCTGGATTCATTGTGGACTACAGGGACTCCCGCGCGGAGAAAGTGGCAACACTTTCCTCTGGCAAAGTGCCGCTGGTGGAGTAAGTCCGTTCCCTGTGCTATCGCGGTGAACGCGGCTGGCACACTCAGTAGCACAGGATTCAGCCTGTGGGTTTTGGTATTTGCAAGGCTAAACCCACAGGCTGAAGCCCGTGCTACTCAAAATCGCAATCGCATTTGGAATTTTCTAATTTTTTGAAAGCCCGAGGGACTGAGATTTCCATTGAGCTTCTAATAGTGTGTCATTGCCTTTCTTGTAAGCCAACGGTGCGCGTGGTCCCGGTTCTGGGCTGGCTTCGCTCGCTTCCCTGTACTCTCCAGAACGAACCGCGCTATACGCGAGCAGCCCGATCGCATACATATTGGGCGCCCACAAGAGAATGTATGTGAGACGAGAAGTGTCCGCATTCGCGATGGCTATCCATATCGGAATACAAAGCAAAACACATCCTATTCTTGTCAAAGTGTTCATGGTTTTGCCGTACATGACAGGCACCAACATAAGCGTGTATCCCAACCAGCTGATGGGTCCGGCAATCAGCGATGCGAGAATTCCAATTTCAGAGGCATACAGAGATTCCGGTTTGATTACAAAAACCCAAATGGTCACTGCCGCTAGGAACAGAATTGTTAGCGCAAAACCGGCTAGGGGAAAACCTGCTCGCGAAAAAATTGCGAGCAATGAGGCGTTTCCCGGCAGCTCATACCCGTTAAACCCACGGCAGGCGCTGAGCCACTCACGGTAGATGACCGGTCCTTGCAAGAGAAGCGGGATGGCCGACAGCATGCCGGTGGTAAGGAAAGCGGTGAAACCGATTTTTTTAGATTTACCAGCGATCAGCAGTCCCGGCCAAACCAGAAAATTTGGCTTGATCGCGCAAATCACACCAATGGAGATTCCCGCCACCAGCCAGTTGTGTTTGCGCAGCGCCCCCCACGCCAGAGAGCCAAAAAACAAGAGAATCATATAAATCTGGCCGAGGTTAAAGGTATACCAAACCGCGCCCAATGCCAGAATCCATAGAATGCGAATTCTTAATTTTTCAGCTGGGTATATTTGCAAAATTAGGCTGATGGAAGCCAGGAACAGTCCCACCGAGATCACAGTCCAGGCGATATAACTTGAATCAGGGTTCAAGCGAGCAAGTAGGCGAAATGGGTAAAGAACCACCGGAGGATTAAGATTGATGGCCTCCACTCTGCTCCCCTGAAGTGGCGTATCGAGTCCGTGCCGGTCAACCCCACCAATGTGAAAGACCATAGGATTATTGAGATAGGGATTGACATGTAAATTCGCAAGGCTCGCCGAACCATAAAGCGATCCGTAGTCCGTTAAATTGTGTTGCGAGCCAAAATTAAAGCTTAGCAGCGCCTGAAAGTTGACAAACCACAGAAATGCGGCTGCGCAAAACCAAATGCCAACCCCGGCGATTTGCTTTCGCAACGGAGCAGATTTCCCGAGAGAGACTACATACTCTTGCGGGTTGACCTCCATATTCAGAATTTCTTTAATATTTCTGTTTCGCACTGGGCGACCCGTCCTCGACTGTCTGCAGCGCGGAGAACTCGGCTATGTCCGCCAGCCAGGCCTGCAGCCAGATCAACTCGCGGGCATCGACCAGTTCCATCTTGGCAAGCTCTTCGTAGCACATCAGCAAATTCTCGGGAATATCTTCAACGGCGGACTTTAAAGGAAGTTTTTCAAAGCGTTCCGCAATCATGCGATTGTTCAGGTATCCGGAAATTTCATCTTTAAAATCGCGCATTAAATTGTGCGCATTTCTTTCCTGATAAACAGTCGACGAGTGAAACAAGAGATTCCATCCCGCGGCCCAGGCAATTCTTTGCGCCACAAATCCGCGCCAGATATCCGTCATGCGAATCGAACACGTCCCTGGCAAGTACAGCAGAGGAAACGCATCCCGCCACCACGTCGTATTCTGGCTATTGAACGGGCACCAGGAGTTGTTCGCCAGCGCCATGCTTTCGCGCTCTTCAAAATCAATTGGCAGTGGGTTAATCAATCTGTATATCGCGTCCACGTCCGGGTCGCCGTTGCAGAGCCCCTGCTGAATCGGGCAATCGGCCTCTTCCACTGGGAAATTGGCGAGCGCCGGCGAAGCCTGCCGCACGGAGTCGAGCGGGATCCCCCTCGGCCAAATGTTTGCGCTGGAATAATACGAATAGACGTTTACCCATCCCGCATCCTTCAGGACTTTTACTCGCTGGACGCGCTGCCGCTCCGCCCAGAATCCTTCCAGAGGATAGTTATCGTCATCGCTTTCAATAATGATGTCCGCGCCTTTCGCCATCGACACAAGATAACCAATATTTTTGCGCGCATAATGCCGCAACGGGGCCACCGCGGCAAATTGGAAATCTGTCTTCAGCTGGCGTGCCACGGAATAGTAATCGCATCCATCCAGCGCAAAATCCGCCGGGGTGATGGAATCACCGATCGCCGTGAAGTCAATTCCCCGCTGCTTACTTCCCTCCGCGAATTCGTGCATGGGTCGCGTAGGTGCTGAGATCGTCGTTATAACCAGGCTGGTCTTCACTCTGTCCTCTCAGTTGGTCGGAGAGCCGCAAGACAAACAAACGTCCGAGCTGGCGGAAGGCATCGGTGATTGCACTCGATTTCATCCGTGGGCTCGGCGATTTGTAATGAATGGGAACCTCGACTGTTTTCAGATTTCGACAATAGACTTTTATTTCCGTCTGAAAAAAATGGGCCCGTGATTGAATTCCACGCTCAAGAATGTGTTGCATGGCTCGACGGGAAAACATTTCAAATCCGCTGGTCATGTCCGCGAGTTGGGTGCCCAGCAGAAAATTGGAAAGCACTGTGCCCATGCGGCTCACGAAGTAGCGCTTCGAGCTTCCCTCCGTGACCTTCCCTCCGCGCATGAAGCGGCTTCCAAAAACGCAGTCATAACCTTTTTCCATCTGTTCGAAAAATTGCGGAATATCCTCAGGCTGGTGGCTGAAGCCGGCATCAATTTCCAGGATCCAATCGGCCTCGCGGGCTATCGCTTCCTTGTACCCGCGCACGTACGCGTCAACGGCGCAGCGATTTTCGGGCGCCCAGACAACCACAACCGCAGGATTGGTCCGCGCGAGGTCCTCCAGGACTTCGCGCGTGTTATCCGTGCTGGCTTTGTCGACAACCGCCAAAAACATCACGGAATGAAATCCTACGCACTGCTTCAGAGTGGCCAGAGCGAATGCAGCAGCGTTGTCACTTTCATTGGCCATCGGGCAGACCACCGCCAGGTTTTTTGCCGAACGGCTGCCTACTTCGCTTTTCGTTGAGAGAATTGTCATAAGGACTCGGCTCCTAACGGGCTGTGCACAATCATGAAGCGCGTGATGGTCTGATCCCTATGAATTAGCAATTTGAAAGCCAGACTTACTTATTCATTTTCAACAAGTTAGCAGCAGCCCGTAGGCGCATTGTCGCCACTCCATAACGAAAGGACGCAATGGGTGTATGCATTTGGAGACAGTCCAAATCGATGCTTTTAAGCTCTTAGAGGGATTTTTTGTGGGTGAAACCGCAACAACTGTACAAAATTTCGTGGGTTTGAGAAGTGTAAATCTCAAACCCGGAGACTCTTCGCCCTGACTATTTCGGGAATATTCCCTAGATTAAAAATAGGAATAATATTAGTTATTTGATATTGCGTGTGCCGTTGCCGCGACTGCGACAGACGCGCCGTTTTCCGTTTTGAGAAATTCCAATTGATCGCCGATACATGTACCCGTACGAAATACAGTGTGTGCGGGCAATTCAAGTACGCTATGCGATCGCAAGGAGACCCTCGAAATGCGAAATGGCATGACGTGTTCCTCAAGATGCACGACGTTCATCTCCCGGTCGAGAAAAATCAAATCAATCGGGAATAACATTCCGATCGTATGCACCCCGTGTGAAGGAACAATCCATAACCCCTGCCCGGCGCGCGCCCACTTCTTGGTCTTCCCCAATAAACCAATGAGCCGCCGAAAATAAGAATCGGCAACCGCCACGTTTGTTGCGACGAAGCGTTCGCGCGTCCGATTTAATACACACATCCGTTCCGCGTAATTCATTATTACTCTCTCAATCTAGGCTCGATTCAGTATGTCGAAACGTTCTATCGCATCGCTTCGCGTTTGCGCCGCCAAATGATGATACCCACAATCACTACCGCAACTATCCCAGACAGAATTCGTACGATTGTCCCTTCATCCATTTTCGTATTCTCCTTTTCATTTGAACTACAAATTTTCAGCTACAGATTGAAAGTTCTGATCAACTGAATTACCGCTGGCCCAAGAATAACCACGAACATCGCCGGAAAGATAAAAAACACCAGAACCGGAACCATCTTGACCGATGCCTTGTTGGCTTTTTCTTCGGCGCGCTGCCGGCGCTTCATGCGCATGGTTTCCGAATGCACGCGCAACGACTTGGCAAGGTCGGTACCGAACCTGTCGGTTTGTATCAGCATGGCGACGGCGGTTTTAATATCGTCGACGCCGGTCCTGGTGCCCAGATCTCGCAGCGCGTCCGCGCGAC
The DNA here is from genome assembly GCA_963786215.1 of uncultured Acidobacteriota bacterium. Lineage (GTDB taxonomy): Bacteria > Acidobacteriota > Terriglobia > Acidiferrales > UBA7541 > Palsa-360. The sequence goes on along the minus strand of CAWAYK010000012.1, from coordinate 27,488 downwards.
CCTTGCCAAATCTGGCTTCCATGTTCATGAGCTTCAGCTCTTCGCTCAATTCCGGGCAGGTAATCTGAATTTCCTGGCTGACTCGAAAAATGCCCTGATCGAGCCCCAGACCTGCTTCCACGCATACCGTCAGTAAATCGAGAGCATCGGGCATGCCAGCGATGATTTTGGCTTGCCGTTTGCGAATGCGGGAAGTGAGCCAAAAATCGGGCAGTAAATATCCGATAAGGAACGCCAGTGCAAGGATCAGAATCGAGTTGAGTTTGTAGAATCCCGTAAAATAGACAAAGGCTACGAGGACAATCGGAAATATCATTTTTGCGCCCTGAAATGCGACGATGGATTCCGATTTCCGATATCCAGCCCTGATCATCATGAAACTTGTTCGCGAAACATCCTTGGTCGAAGCCGGAACAATCTTGCCTACGTCTTCCAGGACGCGCTGCGCCCGCTCCTTTTGCTTCTGCCGAAAAGGAATCGCCGGCACCGCCGATTTCGCGTCTTGCCAAAGTCGATTCAATCGTTCTCGAGCCGGATCGTCGGGCGGGATCACGACCAGGACGAAAGTCATGCCCACGATCAGAGCCGCTAGAAAAACTACGCCAATGGTTGCCAGAATCATTTAAGGCTCCTTTCGTCAGGTCTCACACTTCAATATTTACAATGGCCCACAGAATGAACGCGCCGATGATCTGCATGGTTCCCGCAATGGCCAGCGCGAGAAGCCCCAACGGATCCTTGTACAGTGAGCCGCTGTATTCTGGGTTCACAAAATTCATCAGAAACAACATCGCAATTGGCAGAGATACAAGGATGGCCGCGGTTAATTTTCCTTGCGCCGTTCGAACTCTTATCTCTCCGCGAATCTTAAAACGATCGCGTACAGTCGCTGAAAGATTCCCCAGAATTTCCGCCAGATTTCCGCCCGTTTCATCCTGGATGATCAACGCCGCCGCAAAAAATCTCACGTCCTGTAATGGAACCCGTTTAGTCAAGTTGATCAGGGCTTCCCGGAAGTGCAGGCCAAGGCGCTGTTCCTCATATGTGGTTCGAAATTCGCCGGCGATAGGCTCCGACATTTCCTGCCCCACAATTTCCATCCCGGTATTCAGGCCATGCCCGGCTTTCACCGCGCGGGCCAGCAAATCAATCGCTTCGGGGAAATTGCTTTCAAATCCGCTGAGTCTCTTGTATCGCTTGAAGTACACGACACTGATTGGCAGGGAGCCGAGGACGATCGCTGCGAAGAATGGCCCGATGTTCCCCCCGAAAAACAGGTGGCCAATTTCGTAAGTTCCCAAGAGGGCAACGCCGGTCATCAATAAAATTTGACCGGGCTTCGTATCCATTCCCGCTTGCATCAGCAGGTTACGAACGTAATCAATCCGCGACCAGTTTGCCAAAAATCGATTCAACCAGGGGAGAGTGCTCAGCCCTTCGTCACGCATCAGCTGCGCGCTTGCCGACGCTTCTACGGATTCTTGAACCGGGACGCTTCCGGCAAGGCGCCGGGCGATCTGCTGTGATTTGTCCTGGCTTCCGATTAGCGTAAAGCCCAGAACCACAGCAACGACCGCGACGCCGATTACAAGGAATAGTATGAATGCCATAATCAGTTCCTCAGAATTTCATCTCTGGCCTGAACATGGTTGTCGGCACCGTAATTCCTGCCGTTAACAACTGTTCCGTGCAACGTGGCCGAATTCCGGATGGGAGGAATTCGCCAAGCACAGCGCCGTTCTCTCCAATTCCGGCTTTCTTGAATGAGAAAACTTCCTGAATCGTTACGATGTCGCCTTCCATGCCGGTGATTTCTGAAATCGACATTACTTTGCGTGTGCCGTCGCTGAGACGCGAAATCTGAACAATAATATTGATGGCGGAAGCCGATTGCTGACGAATTGCCTTTTCCGGAAGATTTAATCCGGACATCGCCGCCATGGTTTCCAACCGGGACAGAGCATCTCTGGCCGTATTCGCGTGAATCGTGGTCAATGATCCGTCATGGCCCGTATTCATCGCCTGCAGCATGTCGATCGCTTCTTCGCCGCGGACCTCGCCAAGGACGATTCGGTCTGGACGCATACGCAGAGAGTTAATGACCAACTGCCTTTGGCGCACGGCCCCCTGGCCTTCAATGTTTGGCGGGCGCGTTTCAAGCCTTACCACATGTTCTTGCCGGAGTTGCAATTCCGCCGCGTCTTCTATGGTGATAATGCGTTCGCGGTTGGAAATGTAAGACGAAAGTATATTTAACATCGTCGTCTTACCGGAACCTGTGCCGCCGGAAATCAAAATGTTTAGTCGGGCGCGCACGCAGCCTTCCAGAAATTGCAGCATGTTCGGCGTGAGCGATTTATTCGTAAGGAGGTTTTCCGCGGTCAGCCGATCCCGCCCAAATCGCCGGATGGAAAGGCATGACCCGTCCAAAGTCAACGGTGCAACGATGGCGTTCACGCGCGAACCGTCCGCCAACCGGGCATCCACCATGGGTGAGGAATCATCCACGCGGCGGCCAACGGCGGAAACAATTCGGTCGATGATCAGGCGGAGATGAGCTTCATCCCTAAATTGTGCGGTCGTGCGCTCCAACTTGCCGTGACGCTCCACAAATACATCGCGGTAAGAATTCACCAGAATGTCGGATATCGTGGAGTCCTTCAGCAAAGGTTCCAGCGGTCCTAAGCCAAAAACCTCATCCAGAAGTTCTTGGGTCAGCTGTTCCCTTTCGACCATGGACATCGGCATGGTTTCACCGCTCACCAAAGACTCGATCGTGCGAGTCAAGTCTCGCCGAACCATTTCCCGATCCATGGTTTGCATTCGGTCGAGGTTAATCTTTTGAATAAGATTTCGATGAATGGTGACTTTCAACGCATTCATGTCAGACCGAGTTGGTGAAGATGAAACTGACATTTGTTCTCCTACTTGGATGAATTCGACGAAAATAGATTCCCAAGCCCAGTGCGGCGAATCGGAACCGTAGCGCCGGTTAATTCCGTTGCAAAATCCCGCAGTTTGGAAACAATCGCATTGTCATGATTGTCTGACAGCGGCGTTCCGTTATTTACGGCGTCGTTTACTTTGCTAAAATTATTTGGCAACCGCATAAAAACATTTCGCTTGGTTCGCTGCTCAATGCTTTTCAGAACAGGGTCGTCGCGCCGGTGCCAGCGATTAATCACCAGGCGAAGTAAACTTGCATCCACATTGCGCGCGATCAAGGCGGACACTTGCCGCTCGACAGCCCAAAGCGAAGTGACATGCGCTTCGGAAACCATGAGGACGTAACGCGCTAAACTCAGCATTTCCGCCCACTCCCCTGGACACTGGTTGCCTATATCGGCGATCACGTAATCGCTATGGATCTGAGCGACTTCCGCGATGCGCGGTACAGCGGCCAAAGAGACGTTCGACCATTCATTCGGATCTAAAATTCCACCAAGTAGCGCAAGCCCGCTCTTATGCTGAGTCAACAGCCCATCGAACAAATGGCTATCCATTCGTCCTGCATTTTGAGCCGCATCGCGCACTGTAAATTTCGGTTGAAGATCCAGCATTAAACTCGTGAAACCCAGAGGCCGCGCGAAATCCAGCAGCGTCACGCGCTTTCGACTAATCTGCGCCAGCTGGACGCTCAGGTTAACGGCAATCGTGGTTGCTCCCACTCCACCCTTTGCGCCAATCACTGCGATCAGCTTCTTCGGCCCCGCGGTAGAAACCGTTCCCCGCTCCTGCTCGAACCGGATTAGAACTTCGCGAAGAAGTATTACTTGCGCTGGCTTGTGCAGAAATTCGCGAACGCCGTATCGCATCGCGCGCATAAGCAACTGCGTATCCGGCGTCTCCAGCTCCGAACACGCCACGATGCGAATGGACGGCGACAACCGGTGCAGGAACGAAGCCACCTCAAATTGCGGGGTCGGATTGTCCGGAGATAAATCCAGAAGCACGACTTCAGGCAAAGCATTCATCAGCGCCGGATGACTATCCGGCGTGTCCGAGCACTCCAACACCTGGCGCACCATTCCCGTTTCCTGGAGGCATTTGGCCAGGGCGGACCGGCTGATTCCGTCGTAGCTGACTACTGCTGCTGTCAACATGGTTTCTCTCGCTCTCCCATGCTCCCTAAGCGAATTCGAATTGTTTCCTCCCCAACCTTCATGACTTCCCCGACGTTCCAGCTTTTGCCGGCTCCAGGAAGGGAGTGGGAAACTGCGGTCCTGCGGGAATCTCATTGGGCGAGAGCGCTTTAACAATTCGTGGAGTAATCAGAATCAAGAGTTCCGTCTTCGATTTGCTGAATTGAATGCTCTTGAAAAGCTGTCCGAGGACCGGCAAATCGCCAAGTCCCGGAACCTTGCTCATCAACCGCGTGACTCGATCGTCGACGAGTCCCGCGATCGCAAAACTTTGGCCGTCCAACAAATCCATTTCCGATTCCACTCGCTTCGTGGAAATCGCGGGAATCGTGAAGCCTGAAATTGTGAGAGCATTGCTGTAATCCAGCGCGCTAACTTCCGGCTTGACCTTCAAGTGAATCTGGCCGTTTTCCATGATGGTCGGAGTAAACGTGAGCCGAACGCCGTATTCGCGGAATTGAATGGTGATCGCATTACCCGTGGTCCCGCCAGTGGTTCCTTGAACGACCGGATAGGGAAATTCTCCGCCAGCCAGGAAGCTGGCTTCCTTGCCTGTTGCCGTCAGGAGGTTCGGTTCGGCCAAAATCTGGATGATATTCTTTTGTTGTAGATCTCGAATGGTCGCTCCGAGATTGAGGTCGGGGCGAAAATAAAACATATTCAAAAGATCGCTGATTCCGAACGCGGATGTCGTCGGCGTGGGATTAACCAGTGTTGGTGCCGCAAATTCCTGCGTTGAAGTTGACGCGACGTTGCTCCCACCGCCATAAAACAGGTTGACTCCAAATTCCGTCAACGCCGACCGGTCCACTTCGGCAAACCTTACCTGCAACAAAATTTCTCCCGTTGTGGGTGCCGTGGGCGCTTCCATCAAATTCACAACTTTGGGCGTTACGGCCTGCACAATGGCCAATATTTGAGATTGCACAGCTTTGGTCGAGGCGTGGCCGGAAATCATGACCAGGTCTTTGGATGCCTCCACGCGAATCGGCTCATTCGGAAAAACTTCGCGAATTTTCTGGCTTAATCCAAGAATGTCCTGGTCTACGAAGATTTCAAATGTTTGGCTCTGGTCTGACTCGTCCCAAATGATGAGCGAAACGCCGCCCGCTGTTTTTCCATTGAGCAAAACCTGATAGGGACTGATCACAATGGCGTCAGCAATGTTCGGATCAGCCACCGAAATGCGCTTCACTCGCGTGGGGGAGCTGATCACCAGCGAACGTCCCACCAACAGGTGCAAGCGGTCGTTTCCCTCTGCCGTCCCCGGTTGAGCGCCCTGAGGTTGCTGGGCGACCGTACTGGATGCACTCAGCGGCGGTGGCGTCGCCGTTGTTGCTGCTCCATCCTGTCCAAAGAACGGAGTCGCGCAGGTCAGAAGTGCGAAACAAACAGTGCTGATCGTCGTAGTTGCCTTATTTTTATTCATAGGGTCGATACTCATCGCGATTCCACCTTCTGCCGTTCTTATTTACTTGGATTGAAATTTCGTTTCTTCCTTCTTATCGCCGCGAATCACTTCCACGTTATACATTTCCGGCGGAGGCGGAGCTGCGGCCTTGGGAGCAACTGTGCGGGCCGCTTTCACGGCTAGTGGCGGAGGAGTAGGCATGCCGCCGAAAAGGAATGCCTGAAGCACTGGAGGAGGATCCACTTTCTTCGAATCCAGCGTGTTACGCAGTGCCAGCTGAATGCGGCCCTGAGTGCTCGCCATGGTCAGTGAATTGGCGTCCTGCGGACTGACCAGCAGCGTAATCACGGGCACGGTTTGCGGTTTACCTTCGCGGTCCTGCTCCACTTTTTGGCCTGCGGCCATGACGCGCACATTTTCCAGAATCGTTCGCGTTACGTTTCCAAAGTTGGTGCCGCCGGTTACCAGGACATCAACCATTGTCCCCGGTACAACGAAGCCAGCGACACCGATCACGTCGTTCACGGAAACCGAGACCGCGCGCATACCGTCAGGGATCGTTGCGGAAAGTCCGGCGCCGCCATCCTTGGGAGCGAGCTTGCCTTCCAGGAGAGGCTCGTTTTCTACCATTGAAGTTATAACTGCTCTGTTAACGCAGTCTTCCACCCGCGTAAACATTCCCTGCACTGGCTGCGCGGCCGGCCACGTCACAAGCCTCAAGTCTGCCGCTTGTACCCGTGTTCCCAGCGGAAGCGGCTTTGAGGTAACAACCACCTGGATCGTGGGCATGGATTTCGCCAGGGCCATCTTCTTGAATTGCGTAAAGACAAAACCGCCGGCCAGAAGACCAACGATCAAACTGATTGCGAGACCACCACCCAACCGTTGCCAATTCATTGTTTCACCTCAACCAAAATTTCAGATGCCCGCAAGGGTTGCCCCCCAGCACAAAACTGTTGCTACGGCCGCTGCCACTCCGAACGGAAGTGTGGACGCGGCTGCGTTGTCCAGGCTGATTTCCGCGTTCGGTTTCAAACCGAAGATGAAATATCCGCGCACCAGCTCCCACATATTCCGCAGCGTAACCACAACCCGTCTTTTCAAGAGGATTTGCACAATGGCGATCAGCCCTGCAAAAAGAATCGTGGCCATCAGCAGTTGCAGAATCTCCCCCCTGCCCACAATCGCGCCCAGCGCGCCCATCAACTTCCAGTCGCCAGCTCCCAAGCCTCGCAGCAGAACCACGGGCAGAAGAATCCCCAGTGCGATGACCGCACCCAACAACGATTGCTTCATTCCGCCCCAATGAAAAAATATTGTGTTTAAAACGATTCCCACAAAACATCCCGGTACCGTAAGCCAGTTCGGAATTCGATGGGAACGCCAGTCAATCCAGCCCGCGACCAGGCCAACCACGATCGCCAGTCCCCATATGGTGTAGATCATTGATTTCAAATCTCATTCCCTTTCACGATCGAAATCGTTACTTCACTTTCGCGAATCGTTTGAATACACCAAGACACCTGCAACACAATGCGTGCTGTGTCTTTCTCTTTTTCCCGCATCCGCTTGAGTCACTGTTCGCCGGCGGAGAATCCAAAAACTTGCCGCCGGCAAACAGCGTGTGGTCCTGTGGTCTGCCCTCAGAGTCTGGCGACTGCTGGGTTGTTGCCGCCGTGTCGCCACGACCCTGGTTTCCCGGCTCCGCTCGCCATCTATGTTGATGGCTACCGTGAAATCAAATAATCCCAACAGCATTCCTTGCTCTGCTAACTTCTCCCCCGGCCCTGCTTCCAAAAGTGACGGATCGTTTGTATCCGCTCATCCCTCACTAATGGCCTCCTGTTTCGAGGTCCTGCCCCGCATGGTCTCCCTAAACACTACCGAGAATCTTGACGCGGATTCCCCTTAGGTCCCAACTGAGAGATCGGCTGCTGCCGTGGTGAATACCGTACTAATTGCGGTAGCAATGGCCTTCATGGAGGCAATCGCCACCAAAGAAATCAAAACCAACAGAAGTGCGTATTCTGTCAAGTCTTGTCCTGATTGGTCATTCCATAGATTCGTGAGAAGCTTCATTTTTTTTCTCCTATAATTTAAGTAGCTACGGTGAGATCGGTTGCTGCCGTTGTAAAAACAGTCCTAATTGCCGTGGCAAGCGTTTTCATCGAAGCAATCGCTACCAAGGCAATCAAAACCAGTAAAAGCGCGTACTCTGTCAGGTCCTGTCCTGCTTCATCCTTCCACAATTGGAAGAAGATATTCATCGTTCCCCCCTTATGTGGTTACGCTGAGATTGGTCGCGGCCGCTGTGTAGACATTGGCGATTGCAGTTGCCAAGGTCTTCATCGATGCGATGGCTGCTAAGGCCACCAGGACTAACAGAAGGGCATACTCTGTCAGATCCTGTCCTGACTCTTCTTTCCACAACCTATAAATCATGTTCTTCATTTCACTCCTCCTTACTTGAGATTGGGGCGTTTCACTCCCCCCCGAGACTCGCACCCAATAGTGCATGCCTGCTTCCATACTCGTGTTATGCGAAAAATCAATAAAAATGAGGTAAATCGTTCATATGGCTCATGATGTCTATTGCGCCGGACTTCTACAGTTTTTCAAGTATTTTTGAGCGTGCCCGTCTGTGAACAATGTCTTCTCTGCGATGATCCTGTTCGTTTCCAGATTCGTTGGGAAAACTCAATAAGCTGTGCTATTTCGCCAAAGTGGGATAGTTGCAATCAAGAGAAATTGGTGTTAACTATCGGAGACACCTCGTCTGCATCTTCCTCTTCAGTAAAGATTTACTTCTAATAATTTTGGATTTCGTTTGGAATGAATATAAAAAACCGGATTTTTCGATTTACCAGGTTAGAAGGACTACGGAGCGGAGAGCACAGCTGCCGGAGCCGCCCGTGTCTTCGTTAAAGGTTTCCGCACAAAGAGCGCGGACGCGTGGTCCTGGTAGACCCGCTCCCACCCAGGCGTTGCGCCTAGCGCGGTGGCCAGCGGAGAGTTCCCTTTAATCAGGCAAGCCTCAATATTATATTTCTTCAAAAGTTTAAACGTGTCCGGTTCGAGCCCCATGATACTCAAATAGTCCGTGAGAACCCCTGCAAACTCGTAGATATCGGCCCGGCTATCGATGAAGATCAAATTTTTCGGCTGATTTGTCTCGATCAGGTAGCCGCCCCATCCGTAATCGTTGAATAATTGTCCATGGATGGGATAACTTTCCAGGTACTGCATCGCGCCCTGCGGGTATCCATTTTCAACGTTCTGGCCAATCGCTTCATTCGTCGGGAAAAGGACTATGAAGCAAAAAAGGATGGCGGCCATAAGCCCTGCGTTGAGCCATGGACGGTCTTCTTTCGCATCATCTTTCATCCAGCGCGCGAAGATCTGCGCCCATAATGGCGCAAAAAAGATCACGAACAACAGCGTGAACCGCAAATGAGTGCACGCAGCGAATACGCCAAACAACGCCAGCGCAATTTCAGGCAGCCGGAATTTGGGCCGCTCAACGAGGCAAGCAAGAAAAAACAAAATCGCCACAATCATGAACGTCTTGCCCAGGATCGTGTCCATCCCCAGCGGCTGCCATTCCTGAATGTTATTCACGTTCACGGGCTGCCCGAAAGCCATCGACAGAGGGTAAGCCGCAATGCGCGTGCCATACGGCGTAATGGGCAACACCAGTGCGCTCAGCAGGATCGAGAGCAGGAGTTGCACGCTCTGCCGCTGTGTCCAGCGCTGGGCGAAGATGCCGCCGGCGGAAAACTGGAACTGCCCACAGAGCCAGGTCACTCCCAGCACGAAGAATCCGAATACGAACGACCCGTGCGTGTTCACCCAAAGTAGAAATATCGGTGGCAGCAGCCACAGAGCGCGCTCGTGTCCTTCGCGAAATTTTTCGAGAATGATAAGCGTCAAGACCAGGAAAATCGTGCCAATCAATTGCGGCCGCAGCCCAAAAAACGCTCCCAGCGCGGGCAGCAGCGTGGCGCAGGCCACGAATGCGGCCTTGCTGCTTCCGCTCCTCAAAGTCGCGTAGTAATAAAGCAGAGCCATCAGTATCGCCGACAACGCCACAAGCAGCAGCGCAGCCGACCTGAGCCCCGCAACGGACGCCGCCGCGCCCATCACGACTTCTCCCAGCCATTCATATGCAATCCATGGCGTCCCCGAAGCAGTTGCGGAATACGTATCGCTCCACGGCCACGAATGCGTCGCCAGAATCCGCTGTCCCACCGCGACGTGCCACCACATGTCCGGTTCCAGCAGGCAATTCTTGGCAATGGCATAACTCCCCGCCACCAACACGCTTCCCAGTAAAACGGGAAACGAAAAAACGCGCCGCAAGGCCGACCCATGCGTCTGTGCGGCTCGTTGAGTGTCTTGCAGGTATGTGGGGACGGTAACCATTTGGGTTAAACGCTAATTGCCAGGCGAAATCAGGCGAACCGGAATCAAGCTGGATGAATTAATCGATGTGCCGCTCCCCGAACCTGCTCCACAAGTTCCGCCCGGACCACTTCCGCAGCCAGCTACACCAAGAATGTTGCCCCAAACATTGTCATTCGCATCGACTTGCGAGATGAAAATCTGCGCAAATCCCACAATATTGACTAGCTGCGGCGAATCAACGCCTGTGGTGGTATAGGAGAGTCCCGTATACCCAGGTACTCCCGGAGGAGCATCGTAAATATACGCAGAAACGATGGAATCGCTTGTTGCAATTACGCTATCTTGAGCCAGCACACCTTGAACAACTAGTGGATTGGAAGCTCCAGCATGGATCTGCGGCGGGCACACCGTAGTGTCAATATAATCTTGCCCTAACCCGAGGCCTGTAGCTGTAACATGCAAGAGATTTTCAACTCCGGTTTGAGTTGATGCTGCTAGTGCCGCATTAACCGATAAAACATTGAGAGTTGGTTCGCCGCAGGTTGTTTGTCCCGTAAAGCATGTGGTAATTGCCGTTTGATAATCGCCTAAATTGCCAGCCGCAGGACTATCCACATCCACCGCTCCGTACAACGTTGTGGCTGGTGTCGTCGGCGTGGGAATATAAATTTCAATCTGTTCTCCGACCACACCTGTCGGTGTGCAACCAGCATTCACAACGCTATAACTCCCAGGCGACAATAAATATGCTTCAGCACTCGGAGTCCCACCGCTACAAAGAGAATTAGGCGCATTGGAAATTATCTGGTCGCAATTCGGGATGAGCCAAGGTCGTATGCACCCAGTGCAATAAGTCGGCCCAGCCTGTAATGCCTGAAGGATTGTAGGCCTCGGCCGTGGCAGTAGCGCCCACAGTGATTGGCGCGGTTGAAGGACCAGTTGCTCCTAACAGGCTCGCCAAACCAGCAAGCGCTGGAAGGAAATTGAGCCGCAACTGCGAACTCTGCACAGTTACTGTAATTTGGGGATTTTGCGGCTGGGATATATTGAAAACTGGCGCTCCATTTAACGTAGCTCCCTGGCCTTCTATAAGACTTTGCCCGGCAACTTCAGTGGCACGCCCTGTGGCAATCGTTTCGAAACTATTACAATTTCCATTCGTCACACAGCCTGATTCAACAAAATATTTCGCCCCGGCCAGAGCCGCCGAGTCTGCCGCTTGCTGGGACTCGCCGCGGGCGACGTACATCGATGCAAGGTCGATCGAAAGCGCCCCCATTCCAATAGCAGAACCAAAGACAATGTGAAAATAACTAGTGTGGCACCACGTTCGCCCGATTGCTGCTTTTCTGCGATGAATCCCGCAGCCATAATTGCTTTGCTCCTAACTCAAATTCGCCATCATCGGTTCTGTTCAGCACTATGTATGGGCCAAACGTATTTGAAAATAGCCCAGCTGGGCATATTCATTGCATCGTGTATGGATAACTGATTGTGACCTTCGTCGTCGGACCAGTTACATTTGACGCCGAAGAACTGTCACTTCCGGGACAGCCCTCGCCACGTCATCGTAAAGGTGCCCCCATTGCTCACGCATCCGCTCGAAGTGTACGTCCAGGTAAATGCACCGCTGTTGCCGGAAGATTTGCGGAGGATTCATTCCACAGGTATCGCACATTTGCATTCGTCGATCGCCGCCACCGCAGCGTTGGCTGCAGCCTGTACCGAACATGGCGTTCCGCCGGGGCATTGAGGATTCGTAGTGTCGTTAAAACTGTTCACTGCAACGCGAGCGCCATCGCGTGCAGCGCCGGCGAGCGTATCTTTCGTGGCCCACGCCCCGCCGTAAAACAAGAATGCCCACAAGCAGCAAGAGCAACATGGGCACGATCAACGCGAGCTCCAACAATTCCGCGCCTTTTTCATCGATTTGCCAGATCTTCGCGAAGCGCTGCACCAATTTGTTGGCTCGTATTTTTTTTACGACGGAACAATTTTCAAAACTCCTGTCGCATGGTGACTGTTTGAACTTAAAGTCATTGAGGTATGGCTCCGATTGAAGCTCCGTCCCAATAACGGCAATATTTACTTGAACAGGATAGCCAACCTGTACGGTTACTCCATTCACTTGGTCATAATTTGGTAGGATCGCTCGGAACTCAGGGTTTGGTTAGAAGCGGGCGGCAGTTAATGATAGCGAGCGTAGGATCAAGGACGCGGCCTCAGAGCATCGTTAATTGCCGCTGTTGCAGCGATTGTTCGCGAGCATTCCACATGTGGCACAGCTCGACGTAGCCAAACCCTGGCCCCCTCGCGGGCCGCTCTCCCGAGCGCTTCGTACACGCTATGGCGCGGCCGCAACAAAAAATGCCAAATATAAAGCGTCATCAGGCTCCAAAACACAAACGCAAATTCCACAAGCTCTTGACCGCGCGTCTCCGACGCCAATCGCCTACGAAACACTCTCCGCACGCGCGTAAAAGTCTCTTTTTGGAGACACTTTGCCATCAATTTGCCCTGTCCTCCCCTCTTGAAGTGCAATTCAATTTCCAATGGTTTTCCCTACCTTCCGCAATTTCTTGAAATTCTCCAGAACTTCAAACGGCGTAAGGACTTGCGCAATCGTTTCGCCAATTTGCGAGATCTTTTCTTCCCTCACATGCCCCAGCAAAATGCTCGCTTGCGCCAGATATTCAATCTGTTCGGGAACTAAACCCATAATCCGTGTGCACGTGGCGTCGACTGCCACAGGATCGTCGCCCATCACCAGCACTCCGCAGGGTTTTGCAGTTCCCTGCGTCGGTCCATTCCCTTCCATCCCGATAATGCCGTCCACAATCGCAAAATCCGGGCGCACAGTCGCATTGATGTCCAGCAAGGACCGCGTTATTCCAGCCCAATGCAGAATATTTTTTGGCCAGCCATAGCAGTTTCCCGGAACCACGCCAAACATGTTTTTTAGCGAAAGCGTTACGCCCGCCCAGTGATGCGTTTTCATGCGCGGCATGGAAACCACGAGGTCAGCGCCGAGCACCGTCTCCGGAAAATAGAGGTGCTTCAGCGTGGACGCATTCGTGCGCAACAGGGTTTTGCGGGGCACGTCCGTATTCAGGTCCACGAGGCAATCCGCCAGCGGCCTCACGTAATCGCGCAGATGCATGGACTCGGCAATGCCTTCCGTGTCCCGGTCGAGCGCCGGGCCATCTCCAAGCAGCACTCGCTCGGCGCCCAACTTCAGAAAACTTTCGCGCGCCGCCGCCACCACCGCCGGATGCGTATTGATCAGATTCAGCGGGTCCGGAGCGACAAAATTGGGCTTTAACAAAATAGTTTTGCCGCGAATCGGCAGATCAAATTCGCGCAGCGTTTCCACCATGGGCGCAACCAGCTCCGCCTGATAATTCGCAACTCGCCGTATCGCTACGCGAGAAGCACTTCTCATCTGGGACGGCGTCAAAGTGGCTACGCGAGTGTTCATAGGAATTGGTCAGTTATGGTGCAAGCCATCTGGCTCTGTTGACATCCTCCGGTTCAGCTGCCGATCTGCTGTAGCCCGCACCTCTTGTCCTGAGTGAATGCGAAGGACAAGAGAGGCGGGCTACAGCAAACCTGGCCATTGTTTGAAAATGTCAACAGAGCTAATCAACCTAATAAATATTCTTTGTGGGTCGCGGCTTCAGCCGCGACATTCAGGAACATGTAAATCATTGGCTTTAGCCCCTGATGAGTCCGCGCGAGAACTCCAAAATTGGAACCTCAGCGGCTAAAGCCGCACTTTTTTTGCAGAACTTATGTCGTGGCTAAAGCCACGACCCACAATGATTCAGTAGCTCTCACAAACTATCTAGCGTCTCACACGAACTCTTCAGCCCTATCAAGTATCTGCGGCGAGCGCTGGGTGAGATGCACCCTAACGGCTCCTTCCCCAGTTGAGCCAGCCGGCGGGAGCATCCAGCGCCACCGCGCACATTGCCGCCACAAGCACGTTGCCCATAAATTGATTGCGCCCATATGCCTCGCGAAGCGCGGGAACCATCGAAGGAACATCGCACCCGTACACCTGAAAACAAATGTGCGCCAGAGCCAGAGAGCCGGGCCCTGGAATCGATTCGCGCCTGGATAAAAGCCACTTCAGCCCCAGCTGGTTTTCGACGCGCTCACGATATTGCTGCAGCGCGATCAGGGCCCACACAGTGGGACCGATCAGCGGTTCTCCCGCGACTCCATACACTTCTGAATTACCTGAATTCCATCCGCCGCCTGGGCACATGCGGTCATAGAGCATCGCCTCGGCAAGAGCGCGGCGCTTTTCGGCTTCCTGTGGATTTGCTTTCGAATCCGACAATGCGTGCAAGAGGATAAGTGCGCAGGCCGTAGGTTCGACCCAGCTGCTGGTGCCGGGAGTCCAGCTCCAACCGCGCAAGGCTGAGTTTTGGCGCACTGTAGTTTGTTTTACGAAAATCTTTTGAATAGCGCGGCGCCACAGTTTGCTGTCCCCCGGCCACTCGCCGCACAGCCACTTGGCACCGGCTGCAACCGCATCAGGCGATTCGCCGGACTGGTGCAGCGCAAGGCAGGCGAGAGAAGTAAGCCAACGCCCTTCCGGAAATTCGCCAAATGCGGGCCACGAGTGATTGGGTAATTGTGCGGCGCGAAGCCATTCCCTGCCGCGCAGCGTGGGGGAAGAACTTTTATTTACGTCACTGCTCGATTCCGCGGACGAGGCAAGTGCAAATAGCGCCCAGGCGGTTGGCTCAGTGGCACTTGCTTTTCCCTGCTGATAGCCCCACCCTCCGTCCGGGTTCTGGGCAGCCAGAAGCATCGGCAGGCAGATTCGATCACGGAAATCGAGCTCCTCAGAAGTGGTCTGCATCTGGAAATCAGGCTTCCCTTTCACGAATCAGAAGACCGCCTGCCATACCTACACTAGTTGATCGATTCCGATTTAACCGACGAGCTGCTTGATACTACCGGCAGCCCTGTCTCTTCCGGAAGAATATTCAATTGATTGATCAAACGGTGCAAATAGTTTCGGGCGATTCCCAGGGACCGCGCCGTCTCCGTCTTCTTCCAGCCGCACTGTCGCAGTGTGCGCAGCACCAGGCGCTTTTTGAATTCGCGAATTTCCAGATCGTAAGAATGCGTGGGAGAGCTGTCCGTAAATCCTTTTCGGAGTTTCTCGGGCAAGTGGTTGAGTTCAATAGTCGAGTCTTCCGCGAGCACCACGGCACGCTGCACAACATTCTCCAACTCACGCACATTTCCGGGCCACGGACATTCCTCCAGCGCTTGCATCGCGAGGCTGGAGAAGCGTTTCGACTTCTTGCCAAATTGCGTGGAGAATTGGCGCAAAAAGTGGTGCGCCAGTTCCGGAATACTTTCGCGCCGTTCTCGCAATGGAGGAAGGTGCAGCTGAACAACATTCAGGCGGTAGAAAAGATCTTCGCGGAATTTTCCTTGCTCTACCATCTCGTGCAGGTTGTGGTGCGTGGCGCAGATCATGCGGACGTCTACCGCAACGGGCTTCGAGCCGCCGAGGCGTTCAAAGCTGCGTTCCTGCACCACTCGCAGCAGCTTCGGTTGCAGGCCCAGGCTGAGGTCTCCAATTTCGTCGAGGAACAAAGTGCCGCGGTCGGCCAGCTCAAACCGTCCGCGCCGCGTGTTGGAAGCGCCGGTAAATGCGCCCTTTTCGTGTCCAAAAAGCTCGTCTTCAATCAGGGTTTCCGGCAGGTTGGCACAGGAAAAACCGACGAACGGCTGGGTCGATCGCGAGCTCATGCGATGAATGGCGCGAGCCCACAATTCTTTACCTGTTCCGGTTTCGCCCGTGATCAACACGGTGACGTCGCACGGCGCAACTTTTTGCGCCAAGGACAGCACTTCGGTCAATGCGCCTTCCACACCCACCATCGTGTAGGTTGCTGTGATTTTCATTTCTTGCGCGCGAAGCTCCTGGGCTTCCTTCTCAAGTTGATGGAAGCGGCAGGCGCGGCGCAAGGCAATGCGAAGTTCGATCATGTCCGGCGGGCTGGCAAGAATCAGATGAACGCCGAGGTCCATCAGGCGCAGGGTCAACGCACGATCTTCCGAAGCAAGGATCGCCACGACGGGAATAGGAAACTTGGTTTCCGCGGAAGTGGTCAGAAATTCCAAAGCCGCTTTGATGACTGGATCTTTGTCGCTCGCCTGCAAGTCCATGAGCATGACATCATAGATGCCTAACTCTCCCGTTGTGGGCCAACGAAGCTCGCGTGTAGCGCGAATTTGAAATCCGGCTCCGAGTGCGTGAGTTAAGGGTTCGGCGAAAGCGATGTCCGGACTGCAGAAGAAAACTCGAATCTGATCGTCACTCATAAGCGAACTGACCCCCTCGGCTGGCGTTAGTTTTCAGATGCGGATTTTTTCCGCAAATTAATTCTGAACAGACACCATTACGCAAGAAAGCGATCTGATACTTTTTAGATTGTTCCGTTTTTCCTGCCAGAGGGACGTTCTGACGTGACACATGTATAAGGCCGAGCCCAAATTAAGACAAGTAACAATCTTTCTAACCCAAATTCATAGTACTCAATCGAAGACAACCGGCATTCACGTTTGTCTACAAGAAACACCTTCCAGCGCGCAGAAGTTTGTAGATGCCGTGTTTCTAGCAATTTAAAAAGGAAATGCGCGATTCTGCGTGGGGAAAGCAGCCTGTGCGGGATCAGAGCGGGTACCACGAGTACCAGTGATTTTGCCCCTATTTTTGGATTCTTCTTTTGGTGTGCTCACAATTGATTACAAGATCATCTGAAAATCAATCTTCACTCCTGCTGATCTTTTTCGCGCCGCATGTCTCTTGAAAGATACTCGAAGTGACTAACCAATTTGCTTTCATCAGAACTTAAATTTTTATTGTTGAACATTCGGCTGTAACTCGAATGAGACACTCGCTAAACGCTGCGAATTCGCACGCAGCTGGAATGATCCACGCCGCCCTTGTATGTGGCACGCAAAGTGCAACCTCTCTTTTTGGAAAAGTGCCTGTTTTCCATCCGACGATGCCAACGCGCAAAATTTTTCAAATTTCATGGACATCCCGAAAGGGTCAGTGGGCGAACGATATCGCCACTCTGTTCTCACGAGTGCCCAAGGGGACTACCGCAGTCTGGCCACCGTGGATCGGTAAAAAGAATGGCCCATTAAAGCCTATCCGTGGCGTTCTGCTTTCTGTTTTCGCACACGCTGCCGCCTTCGTTCTGATCACACATTTAAATTTTCTGCCCGGATACCAGCCGCCACATATCGCTGAGGCTCCCGAACCCACGCCCATCTATCTCGATCTGGAGGCCCTGAGGGCGCTGCATATCCTCCGCAACCTTCCGGTTATTCAACCGGCGGGACCGGGAGGCGTGGCCGGCAGTTCTGAGCATACTGTTCACGTCGTGCTTCAGGCCGCCAACGTCCAGCATCCAAAAGTTACGATTGTTTTGAATCCGCTCAAGCCGGATAACAAGCGCCAGGCCGTTGCGCAACAGGTTGCTCCGCCTGACCTCAAAATTCAGATGGAGCAAAAGGTTCCGGACATTATCATGCCCGAGAACCCGACCCTCGCTAAGCCCAAGGTTGACATGAGCATGCATCAGCCGAAGGATGCGAAGATTTCCCATGACAAAGCGGTCGATGCTCCCAACATGTCTGCAAATGTTCAGGAGCTATCCTTTAAAGTTACGGCGAACATTGCCAAGCCAAGTTTGGACATGACCATGCGCCAGCCGAATGGGCCAGCAATTTCGAATGATCATCCGGTCGATGCTCCTACTGTTGTTGCGAATGCTCCTGAACTCGCGCTGAGGATCGCGCCAACCGTTCAGCAACCACAAATGCCGGTATCTTACTTTGGTTCCAGTTCGATGCAAGCTCCACACGGCAATAAATCTGGTGGGAGCCCGGCAGGTTCTGCCGGCGGGAGTGCGTCAGGCACTTCCAGCGCAGGGACTTCCGGTGACACGGGTGGCGGCGTGATCGTGATGTCAGTCGATCCCGGAACATTTGCGCAACTGGCTTCTCTCGCGCAGGGCAATCGTTATGCGGCCATTGCAGTTGCGCCTGCGAAAGAAGGGCTCGGATCTCCCGGCGGCAGCCCGAATGGCGCGCCTGGGGGAGGCACGGGCGGCCCTGGAAATGGCGGAGACGGAAGTTCAGCCGTAGGGCCCGGCCATTCCGGAGGCGGTGGCGGAGGGACAGAAGGACAGCTGCGAGCCACGCTGAGCGCCGTTGGCGGCTCGGGGAAAACGGGTGGCGTCGACGCCAACAAATTATTAGGGAAGGTGTTGCCCTCCACCGTGTATGCGATTGCAACGCCGACGAAATATCGTCACCCGCCGCTCGTTGTTTCCACAGGACCGATAGGCGGCGGTGGATTGGACGTGTACGGCGCGCTTCCTTGCGGCAAGGTCTACACCATTTTCCTGCCGATGCCCGGGAAGAGCTGGGTGCTTGAGTATTGCGCGCACCAAGGTGGCGAAATAAAGTCACCACAACCCGCCGGCGGAGTTGTTCAGATGGAAGTGGGGCTGCTTCCGCCCTCGGTTGACCAACAATTCGATTTCCACCGTTTGACTGTCCCTGAGAAAGATGCGGACAAATTTATTGTGCTGCGCGGACTGATCGATAAGGACGGATCCATCAGCGAAGTACATGTATTTCAAGGAGTTCAACCGGAAATGGATGCGATCGCCGCGCTCGCGTTCAGTAACTGGAAGTTTAAGCCGGCAATGCGTGCCGCGCTTCCCATTAGCGTGGATGTGCTGGTGGGCATTCCTGTGCGCGTGCCGGTGCAAGCGAGCCAGACACCTGGGGGCGGGCCGCAAGGCAACTAGGATGGGCGGTAATTTCACTTGAATGCGTGCGCTAATTTAAATATTGCGGCGCGAATAGCGCGAAGTGTCTCTCTTAGAAGACAACGAGCAACGCTCAATGGTTGGTTTTAGGCACAGATTAGCACTGCGGAATTTTTTCTCCGTCATTTACGTGCCCTAATTCTTTTGTTTTTCTTTGCACGAACACTTACTCGCGGATCGAGGCCTGTGCAAACGGTTTGGATATTCATTTGCTCATAAAATAGCCGTGGAAGATAAGACCATGCGCGGTGCGTCCAGCGACTCATTCGGTTTCTTGCCCTGGGTCACGATCCTGTTGACAGCTCTCGTCATACTTGCCGCCTGCTACATCTCCTCACTCTGATTCTGGGATTTAGATCCTGTTCATCTCATCCGAAAACTCCAGCCCATTTTCGGATCGCAGGCTTACTTCCACGCCCCAGGTTCTGGCACAATCCGGAATTCGACCTAAATTTCAAAATCACAATTTCAGATTTGAAATTTCAGATTTGAAAATTAAGACCCCAGATTTCCTGTTTTCCGTTTCATGATTCGGAAACAGTTCGCCCAATTCTGGCATTTGTGTGCACATTGAATAATTGCTCGAAAAAAGAAAACACTTTCCGCATTCGTGCTCACTAATAAAGTTCTACTTTTCTTCGCAAAATGGAATATCCGATTGGATACTGTTTGGCGTTTGAATTTGTATCCGATCGTTAACCGATCTGTACATATAATTTTGAGAGTATTTGTAAGTAACACAAAAGGCACGGATATATTCCTCCGGGAATTGGCTGTCCAAGTGCTCCTCTCGTCCAAGTCACGTGTGCAATCGCCCGCGCGGGTTTTCTCTCAATGGCGGGCGCAGCAACTGCAAATTTTTATTTTGCGCAGATGAGTTTCGTGATGAATGTCAACGCGCAATGCGCGGTTGCAGACAGATAGAGGGGACATACAAATATGCGAAGGTTGCGAATTTCGGGACTAGTCACCGGCGGATGTATGGCATGCTGCGCCGCGGCTCTGTTTATGATTGGATTGACGTCGCAGGGGCACAGCCTCGCCCGCCATTCAGCATTGGCTACGAGGACATCGCTCAATTCTCGCGATCGAATTCTCCAGGCGCACGCTGCGCCAACTTCCCGAACAAATTCTTCTATCTCCCCCAGCGTGATGGAGCATTACCAACAATTTCCGCTGTCGTTCGAGCCGAACGTAAAGCAGACCAATAATGCGGACGTAAAATTTCTGGCGCGTGGAAACGGTTACATCCTCTTTCTGACCGGGAAAGAAGCCGTCCTTTCCTTGGGCGAGGATCGCCAGTCGACCGCGGTCATGCGCATGTCTCTCCTGGGCGCGAATGCGAATTCCAGCATTTCCGGGATGGATGAGCTTCCCGGCAAGAGCAATTATTTTATTGGCAACAAACCCGAGAACTGGCACACCAACATTCCCAACTACCGAAAAGTGTCAGAACACAACATTTATCCGGGCATCGATCTGGTTTACTACGGCACGCAACGCCAACTGGAATACGATTTCGTGATCGCCCCGGGTACGAGTCCCAGCAAGATTCAAATCGCATTCAACGGCGCCAAGAATTTGCGCACCGATGCCAACGGCGATCTTATTCTGAGCGCCGCGGGCACAGACGATGTGCGCCTGCACAAACCCGTGGCCTACCAGCAAATCGGCAATGAAAAACAATTGGTAGCCGCAAATTATATTTTGAATGGGAATGACCGAGTTGCATTTTCAATCGGGAACTACGACCAGAGCCGCCCGCTGATTGTCGATCCAATTCTGGCTTATTCCACGTACCTTGGCGGGAGTGGCATTGACGGTGCCAATGCGATTGCAATCGCGCCGGACAATACGGCATTCATTGCAGGCTCAACTTTCTCAACCGACTTCCCGACGATTCATGCGCTTCAACCTAACGAGGGGGGCGGCCTTGATTTCCCGCGAGATGCCTTCGTATCCAAAATCAGTGTGGATGGTTCGACGCTTCTTTATTCCACCTACCTGGGTGGCGAGAATATTGACGTGGGCAATGGAATCGCGGTCGATAATTTCGGCAACGCCTACGTGGTTGGTTCAACCATTTCCCCTCACTTCCCTGTCGGACCCTTCTCCATCAATACCCTTTGCGGCGGCGATGGGAAATGCGGCACATCCTGGAATCAATTCGGATTATTAGTTAAGAATGGATTTATTACTAAATTGAACGCAGCTGGTTCTGGTTTGCTCTACTCCGGATTTATTGGCGAGTTTGAGGGTGTTGAAGCGCAGGCAGTCACTGTGGATAGTAATGGCAACGCCTACGTTACCGGAACCGTTGGACCCAACGGCGTCCCTACCGTTACGATCACTCCACCAGCACTGCCACCACCGCCATTTCCGATTACTGCAACTGCGTTTCAACCAATTATCAATGGTGGCGCCAATGCCTTCGTGATGAAGATCGATACGACGGGCGGCGCAATCCTTTATTCCAGTTATCTGGGGGGAGACACTGAGGATATTGGCTACGGCATCGCTTTGGATAGTAGTGCCAATGTTTATGTTACAGGGCTGACTTATTCAACGAACTTGTCCACTACTGCTGGTGCCCTACAACCTGCCTACGGCGGAGCTGGAGACGCATTCACGGCAAAAATAAATATGAATGCATCTGGAGCCGCTTCTCTCAACTACTTGACTTACCTGGGCGGCACTGGCCTCGATCAGGGCAATGGAATTGCCGTGGACACCGCAGGGAACGCATACATTGCGGGTGTCACTAACTCCGCCAGCTTTGGTTTCGCCGCGAATGGCTTTCAAACCACAAACGCTGGCCAGGGCGATGCCTTCGTCGCCAAGTTGAATACCACGGGCGCTCTATCCTATTTCACTTATTTGGGCGGCGCAAAGGCTGATGCGGCCACCGGAATTGCAGTTGACCCCTTAGCGAATGTATACGTAACAGGATACCACGGTTTCAACCGACTTCCCCACGGCTGGCGCGGTATTTCAGCCGAATTATGGTGGCGGCAACGCCGACAGCTTTGTGGCCAAGCTCGATCCCACTGGAAAAACTTTGTTGTATTCAAGCTACCTCGGTGGCACCAACACGGAACTGGCATCTGGAATTGCGGTGGATACTACGGGATCCGCATATGTAACCGGACAAACCTGCTCGGAAGACTTCCCTCTCGCGAATCCGCTACAAGCTGTTCCTGGAGGAAACTGCGACGCTTACGTCGCCAAGGTCAGCATTCTAGCTGGCTTCGCTCTCAATCCTGCCGGGTTAGTTTTTCCGGCGCAAAGCTTGAATACGACGAGCGCATCGCAAACCGTGACACTCACGAATGGTGACACCGCCCGAACAATTTCCAGCATCGCGATTTCCGGCGCTAACTTGACTGACTATTCAGAGACCAACACGTGCAGTTCTTCGCTAGCAGTTGGAACCGCGTGCACGATTACCGTGTCCTTCACTCCGTCGGCATCCGGACTTCGCAAAGCATCGCTGGTCATTACGGACAGCGCACCCGGCAGTCCACAGGTCGTAAATTTGTCAGGCAACACTTCCACCGTGACTCTTTCAGCTTCCAGCCTGGCATTTGGTTTTCAGCAGGTAGGAATTGCGAGCGCACCGCAGGCCGTTACGGTGACGAATAGCGGCACAACGGCTCTCACGATCTCCAGCATCACCGCCAGCGGCGATTTCTCTGAAACCGATGACTGCGCAAAGGTCACGCTGCAGCCAAGCACGAATTGCGTTATTCAAGTTACGTATACGCCATCGGCTGCAGTCGGAAGTATTGGCGCCATCACAATTACAGATAACGGATCGGGCAGCCCACAGGTAATTTTGACTACGGGAACGGGTGTCCTGGTGCCTCAAGCTACTCTTTCAACCGCAAGCCTGGGCTTTGCGAGCCAGCCGGTCGGCGTCACAAGCGCGGCACAATCGGTGACATTAACCAACACGGGGAACGCACCACTAACCATTTCCAATATCGCTACAACTGGAAGTTTCGGCGAGACCAGCACGTGCGGGTCGATTATTTCTCCAAATGCCAGCTGCACGATTCATGTTACGTTCACTCCAGCCTCGGCCGGAACTAACAATGGAAGCTTAACCTTCACGGATAACGATCCAAATACCAGCCCTCAAACCGTTTTCTTGTCCGGCACGGGCTTGGCGATCCCGATCGTAAATCTTTCCACTTCGACGCTGACCTTCAACAACCAAGGAATTGGAACCACGAGCGCCCCGCAGACTGTAACTTTGACCAACGTTGGAAGCGCTCCGCTGACCATTTCCGGGGTGGCATCGACCGGCCCGTTCGCTCAGAATAATAATTGCCCAACGAGCATTGTGGTTGGCAACAGCTGCTTTATCACTATTACGTTCTCCCCCACCGTGGGCGGCAACCTGTTTGGCACGGTCACGGTTACGGACAACGCCACCAATAATCCGCAAACGATTACGATGTCTGGAATAGGAACAGGCGCATCGTTCCAGGTTAGTTCCCTGACAGCGGCTCCGTCGGTTCCGGCGGGAAAGCCTGCGACCTACGCGATCAGCGTAGTTGCGTTCGGCGGATTCTCTCAGCAAGTCGCGCTGAACTGCATCGCACCAGCAACGCTTAGCTGCACGGTGGCACCGAACGTTGTGACGCCAAGCGCTTCGCCAACGCAGTCCGCTACAGTTACGGTCAATACGTCGCTGCGCACAATCGCTCCTCCAGGATCACGAATCAAAATCGATCCGTTGACTCTGCTTCACCATCTCGATGGGATGTCGCTAATGCTTTTAGCAGCGATCCTGATGGTAATAACCGCGGCGATCGTACGGCGCCGCCCATTTGCCGCCGCATTTGGATTCACGGTGGTATTGCTGCTCGCTTCGGTGGCATGCAGCAACGGTGGCACCACGGCTGGTACTCCTGCAGGAACGCCCGCCGGAAATTATCAGGTCACGGTAATCGCAACGTCGGGCTCAGTGAGCACTTCGACCACGCTCTCGTTGCAGGTGAACTAGGAGCGGCGAAACAGCAGCATTACGTGGCAGTTTTCTGAGGGAAAGCAGCGAGACGAGGCTTTCATACAAGGCGCGGTGGAACACGAAAACCACTCGCGAGGAGAAAAAGAAATGAAAAGGATATTTTGGATTTTGCCGGCAATTCTCTTGTTTTCGATTTCAGCGCAGGCACAGGAGCGTGGGACTCCAGCGTGGGACATTTCCGGCGGCTACTCGTACCTCGATGCGAATTTGGGGCATTCCAATTTCAGGCTGAATGGCGCCACGGCATCCGCTGACGAAAATTTGAATAGCGTGATCGGCGGCAGAGTCGAGGTCAGCGTGTATCACGGGACGGAAGCGGGCACCACCGTATCGGCACAAACGATCACTTACGGCCCAGTATTTTCCTATCGCAAATTCAGCGCGTTCACCCCTTATGCGCATCTACAGCTGGGCGCAATTCATGCCAGCCAGGGCTATCTGGGAATTTCGCAATCGGCGATTAAATTTGCTGCGGCAGCCGGCGGCGGCATCGATGTGCACGTAACCAAAATGGCTTCGGTGCGCCTGCAAGCCGATTATTTGCTCACGCGCTTCCTGACCCTGAACCAGAATAACCTTCAGGGCAGCGTGGGACTGGTTTTCCACTTCGGCAGAAAATAAATCGCGAGCATTTTCGCTTTGCGATGGCTGGATGGTTAATGGAGCGAATAAATTTTAAAGTTTGTTCATTGCACTGGCGGCGTAACCGCCGCCAAATCCATTATCGATATTCACCACAGTCACGCCCGATGCGCAGCTGTTCAGCATCGCCAGAAGCGCGGCAAGTCCGCCAAAACTCGCTCCATAACCGACGCTCGTAGGCACGGCAATGACCGGCACCGAGACTAGTCCAGCGACAACGCTTGGCAGCGCTCCTTCCATTCCCGCAACACAGACAATCACGCGCGCTGCTGCAATTTTCTCGCGGTGGTGCAGCAAACGGTGCAATCCGGCAACGCCTACGTCATACACACTTTCGACGCGATTGCCCATGATTTCCGCGGTGACGGCGGCTTCCTCGGCCACGGGAATGTCGCTTGTGCCTGCCGCGATCACCAGGATCACGCCCTTGCCGGAAATTTCCTTGTTGCGGCGAATCGTGATGGCTCCGGAAAGCGGATGAAATTTTGCGGCGCGGTTCAGTTTTTTCACGGCGCGGAAAATGGCAGCGCTGGCGCGCGTGATTAAAATATTATTCGTTGTTCCGGCGCGCAGCATACCTCGCACGATCGCTACCACCTGCTGCGACGTCTTCCCTTTTGCGTAAACCACTTCGGCAAATCCTTGGCGCAGGCCGCGATGATGATCGATCTTCGCGAAGCCCAGATCCTCAAACGGCATGTGCCGCAATTGCTCGACGGCGCGCGCGACGCTGACTTTCCCCGCGCGCACACTTTCCAGCAGACGCTCTATGTCCTGTTTATCCATATTTCTGAAGTGCGAATTTCTTACTGCGGGAAATTTATTTCTTTTTCAAAGCGGCGTTCAAAGATCCTTGCCGGTAACCTTCGAGATCCAGCGTCACATACGTGAAGCCAACGGCGCGAATTCGCGCAGAGAGCGTGGCCATCATTTCCGGCTGCAACGCGCGCGGCAATTCGTCTTGAACAATTTCAATTCTTGCGAGATCGTCATGCGCGCGCACTCTGACTTGCCGGAAACCAAATTCGCGCAACACTTTTTCCGCACGCTCGACGCGCGACAGCGTTTCGATCGTTACCGGCATACCGTACGGAACGCGCGAAGACAGGCACGCCGACGCGGGACGGTCCCAGGTCGCTAGGCCAGCGCGCCGCGACAACTCGCGAATCTCCGCCTTATTTAGTCCCGCATCGAGCAGCGGCGCAACAACGCCAAATTCAGACGCCGCGCGATGTCCAGGTCGAAAATCCTTCATGTCATCGGCATTCACGCCGTACGTCACGGCGCCAAAACCTTTTTCCGCTCGCACTTTTGCCAGCACGCCGAAAAGTTCTGTCTTGCAGTGGTAGCAGCGGTCTGCCTGATTCACCACATAGAGCGGATTTTCAAACTCGCGCGTTTCCACAAATTCATGCCGTAAATTTTCCTTGCGCACAAACGCTTCCGCCTGCTGCCGGTCGTACTCGGAAAAACTGGGCGAGATTGCCGTAATCGCCAGGGCGCGCTCGCCTAATGTTTGATTCGCGATCCAGGCCAGATACGCGGAGTCAGCGCCGCCGGAAAATGCCACGAGCACGGAACCAAGTTCGCGCAGGCGTTCGCCCAGAAATTCCTGCTTGCCGCCGGCATCTATTTGCTGAGGCGTGCTCGGCACACTTTCCTTTTCACTGCTTCCCATTTCACTCCCCTACTGGTTTTGCGGCTCCGTCCTATTTTTGGATTTCTTTCTGCACTTCTTTCTGGGCTTCATTCAGAACTTCCGGAACGCCATTTGCTTTCTGAAATTGATACATGGCTTCCGCAAGCACTTGCTTGAGGGGAATGCCCAACTCGGCCGCTACCGTCCGGCAATCTTCGTATTCCGGAGTCGCGGTCAGGATGCGTCCCTTCAAGCGCGCGACTTTCAGATGAATCGGACCGTAAATCGTATCTACGGAAACCATTTCGCGATCAAGCGTGCGCCGCTTCACTGTCGACATCCTGATGCCAAGCGTAGTGGTTTCATGGAACACGAGTTCAGAAAGTTTTTCGCGATCCGCGGGCAGGCACAATACGGTGAGCAATTGTCCCGGCCGATTTTTTTTCATGTGCACGGGAATCGTAAACACGTCCAGCGCGCCTGCGTCGAGCGCGCGCTCCACAAAATAGCCGTACACCTGCGGATTCATGTCGTCGAGATTCGCTTCGAGCGTGACAATCTCTTCATCGAGCGATGCAACTGCTTTCGTCACGCCTTCTTCCTGCGTCACGGATTCGCCGATAAAAAGCCGCAGCACGTTTGGCTGCTCGGTGAGTTGCGCGCTGCCCGCGCCTAGCCCGATGGTCGACACATTCATCATCGGCTGCGCTCCGTACTGCGATACCAATGTGGCGACGATCGCCGCGCCCGTCGGCGTCACGAGCTCGCGCTGAATGCCGTTCGAGTACGTCGGCGCGCCACGCAACAGTTCCGCTGTCGCGGGCGCAGGCACGGGCAAATTTCCGTGCGCCGTGTCGACTCGCCCCGCGCCCACGTTCAACGGCGAGCAGAAAAAATCCTGAATTCCCAGCTGCTCAAATCCCGCTGCAGCGCCCACGATATCGACGATCGCGTCGACCGCGCCCACTTCATGAAAATGTACTTTTTCGATGGGCGAACCGTGCACCAACGCTTCCGCTTTTCCCAGCCGCTGAAAAATGCTCGCAGCGCGGTCGGCAATGCGCGGCGGCAATTGCGCCTCTTCGATCAGCCGAAGAATTTCGGAAAGGCCGCGATGCTTTTGCGTGTCGGACGTCTCCACTTTCACTTGCGTCGCTTGAAAACCACGGCGCGAAACTTTTTCTGCCGAAATTTTCCAACCTGGCACGGGCAGCCGCCGCAGATGGCTTTCAATTTCCGTGAGATCGCAGCCCGCGTCAACCAGCGCACCCAATGTCATGTCCCCGCTGATACCCGAGAAACAATCAAAATAAGCTATTTTCATTTTGGCGAA
>CAWAYK010000011.1:0-73149 GCA_963786215.1 uncultured Acidobacteriota bacterium | reverse complement strand
CGGGATGCTCCACCTGGATTCGCGTATTCATCTCCATGAAGTAAAACTCGCCCGAATCCTGATCGAAGATGAATTCCACCGTACCCGCACTTTTGTAGCCTGCCTCTGAACAGAGTTTTACGGCGGCGTCTGCAACACGCTTTCGAAGTGCCGGATCGAGCGCCGGCGATGGTGCCTCTTCGATAAGCTTTTGATTGCGTCTTTGTGTCGAACAATCCCGTTCCCCGAGATGAATGACACGCTCACCATCGCCAAGCACCTGAATTTCCACATGGCGAACGTTGGTAAGATAACGCTCGATATACACGGAGGGGTCTCCAAAAGCCGCAGCAGCTTCGCTGCTGGCTTCCAGGAACATGCGTTTGAGATCCTCGGGGCGTTCCACGATCCGCATGCCGCGACCGCCGCCGCCTGCTGCCGCCTTGAGCAAGACAGGGAACCCGATCTCGTTTGCGATGCCTTCGGCTTCGTCCGGATCTGAAAGGGCTCCGTCAGACCCGGGAGTTGTTGGAACGCCCACACGTTTGGCAAAGCGCCGCGCCGCGATCTTGTCGCCCATGAGGCTGATGACGTTGGCACTTGGGCCTACAAAAACGATTCCCTCTTTTTCGCACAGTTCGGCGAACGAGGCCTTCTCGGACAGAAATCCATATCCTGGATGAATTGCGTCCGCGCCGAAAGCCATGGCCGCCGCTACCATCTTTTTCTGATCGAGGTAGCTTTGTCCCGACGGAGCAGGGCCGATACAGACGGCGCGATCCGCAGTCCGGACATGCATGGAATCCCGATCAGCCTCCGAATAGACCGCTATTGTTTTGATACCCAGTTCCTTGCAGGCACGTAAAACACGGACTGCAATCTCGCCGCGATTGGCAACGAGGACGCATCGAACGCTACTCTGGCTCGCCATTTTTCATTTATCCCAACGGTTCTATCGTCACCAGCGGCTGGCCAAATTCTATTGGCTCTCCGTCGTTCACCAGGACAGCGCTGACGATGCCAGTCGTTGCTGCCGGGAGCGCCATCACGTCTCGAATGATCCTGATGTTGCAGATGATGCTGTCAGGCGACACGGTCGTTCCGACCTTCACGAATGGCTCCGTTCCAGGACCGGCGCCGCGAAAGAAGGTTCCGACGGCCGGCGATTTTACCGTGGTGACGGCAGGCGCCGGCGCTTGCTGCTGGCCATCTTTCCCGGAGACAGCGAGGAGTTCGGCCGGCGCTTGTAGGTTTATGGCCGCGACCGGATCGGTAAAAGTTCCGGCGGGCGCCCTTGAGAGTCGAATATCCGTATTGCGGTCGACCAAGCTAAATTGGGTAAACTGCGTGGCAGATTCCAGCAATGCGAAGATTGCATCAAGCTCCTCCGGCGTATATTCGCTTTTGTTGGCCACCAACCCTACTCCATCAATTGTCGCAAGCCCGCGCCCTTGGCAGTCCGATCCCGGCGGACGCGCGACCGCTCTATCCTGGAAGCCGGTCGGCTGCGCGACAGTGCAATCTCGAAGAAGGATCCGACGATCACCGGCGGCTTGTTCATGTTCGCGTTATTTTGTCGTCAGGCCGCCATCGATCGTGATCATCTCTCCGGTAATGTATTCCGACACATTCGACGCCAGGAAGGCCACCAGCCTGGCGATATCTGCGGTCGAGGCCAGACGTCCGAGCGGGATTACTTCGGACATCCGTGCGCGATTGCTTTCATTCAAGTGCTGGTTCGTCATACCGGTATCGGCAAGCCCCGGATGAATGCCGTTGACATTGATGCCGTGCGCTCCGACCTCCCGGGCGAGGCCCCTGGTGAGCGCAGCCACCCCCGCTTTTGTCGTTCCGTACAGCACGTTGCCAAATACACCGCCCCCCTTGAAGGCAGAGATCGATGCAATGTTTACGATCTTCCCGGACCGCTTCTTCAGCATTGCCGGAAGGACTGCCTTGCAGCAATAATAGACGCCGGAAAGATTGACGCGGCATACCTGATCCCAGTCTTCGTAGCTGGAATCGAGCACGGTGCCGATTTTGAGGATGCCAGCATTATTTACCAGGATATCGATGCATCCCTGTTCGGTTTCGATCTCCTTCATTCTTGCCTGAACGTTGGCCGCACTCCCTACGTCGATCTGGATCGCCCGCGCATGCTCACCCATGCTGAGCTTTAACTGTTCTACGGCCGGAAAATTAATATCGGCAAGGTAGACAGTGCAGCCTTCCGTGAGGAGCGTTCGCGCGATTGCGGCACCGAAACCGCTGGCAGCTCCAGTGACTACTGCGACCTTGTTTTTGAGATCGAAATCCATGCGCATTTGCTCCCGTTACCGCGGATCGATAATCATGAGAATTTGATCGGGTTCGACCAATTCCGCATTGTCGACCAAAATGTGGGTTATCGTCCCGCGCGCACTGGCGCTAATCGAGTTCATCAACTTCATGACTTCAACGATGCACAAGGTGGATCCTTCCTCTACTTTCTGGCCGATCTCGACGAAAGGGGCGGCATCCGGTGACGGCTTTCGATAGAAAGTGCCCACCATCGGAGAGCGAACAAGTATTGAGCCAGGCTGCCATGTGGGGTCGGGCTGCGCCCGGGGGGCGGGAGAGGCGTCCTGCGTGGGTTTGACTGGAGCCGGTTTGGACTCCTCGCTGCTATCGGGTGGCTGCAATACCCGGACCGGTGGCGTCGTCGAATTCAACGGTTGGACGGATTGGTTCGAGGGTTGAACAGATTGGCCTGGTCCGCGAGAAAGATCGATCTCGATGTCGCCGAACTTCAGATAGACGTGCTCGAAATGACCGACGGCTTTAATTGATGCAAGCACCCGAAGAATCTCGGCATAGGTGATTTTATCTTCGGTCTCCATTGAAGTTTCTCCTTTTGACGACTTCCCCGGCCCCGAAGCATCGCTCTTGGTTTAACTCTGCGAACTTGTAGATAAATCAGGTGCTGATTTTTGCATCCGCTACCATGGCGCCTTCACTTGTGGCCATGATTGGATTGAGATCGATGGTCTTCGCGTTGGGTTGTTCCGTCGCCAAAATGGAAAGTCTGGACAAGATGCGCGCAATCGCGCCGACATCGACGGGCCGCTTTCCGCGGGCGCCGGCGAGAATTGGGTAGAACTTCGCGCTTTCGATCATCTGCTTCGCTTCGGTTTCGGAAAACGGCGCCAGGCGAACAACCGAATCCCTGATGATCTCGACGTAAATCCCGCCGAGGCCGAATACGATGATCGGCCCGAACACATCATCGTGCTTCGCACCGGCGAAAAGTTCATAGTCTCCGCGGACCATCTTTTGAATGATAACGCCCTGCCTTCCTTCGATCGGAAGCCGCTCCAATTGGCCATAGTCTCGTTTCAATTCGTCTCTTGACGAAATGTTGAGAAAGACGCCGCCAACTTCGCTCTTGTGAGCAAGACCAGTGGCCACGATTTTCGCCGCAACGGGATACCCCAGGTCCTGCGCCGCGCGTTGAGCGGCATCAAGATCCCGGACGAGTATTCCGGGAGCCCTCGGGATTTTGTACAGATCGAAAAGGCGTTCCTGGCCCTCATGCGTATCAAGCGTCTCCGCCGGAATGACCCGCTCTATAAGCGGGCCAAAGTCTTTTCTGGAGATGGATGCGCCTTGCGCCTGATTCCAAAGCAGCACCCGGGAGACCGCCCTGGAGCAGCGGACGGGATCGGTAAATACAGGTACTCCACTGGCGTTAAGTTTATCCATGTGCTCGCGTTTGCCTGCAATCCAGGCGATCGCCGGGGTTTTCTGCGATGTTTGAGCAACACTCAGAAGGTGGTCGGCCAGTGACTCGCCCTGGCGCCACATCAAATTCACACAAAGGATGGTTGCGTCATATTCACCGCTGATCATTGCATCGCTTACGACCGATGCAATCAGTTGGGGGTCAAAGATGACATTAGCGGTCATATCGATGGGGTTCTGTAGCGAAGCATATGCGGGAAGCCGTCCGCCGAGGGTTCGGGCAAGGCTCTCCGACGGCTTGTGGACATCCAGCCCCTCTTCGTGACACGAGTCCGCGACCAATACTCCCGCACCTCCTGAATGGCTTAGAATTGCGACACGAGGTTGCCGATCCCGTTGGATTCGGGGAAGCGTGGAGAATACTTTCAGATAGTCCACGAGTTGTTCGACGCTGTCAGCACGGACGACCCCGTTTTCACGAAAGGCCGCCTTGTAGACTTCTTCCGCTCCAGCGAGCGCACCCGTGTGCGAACGTACCGCGCGCCCTCCGACGTCCGATGTTCCGACCTTGAGGAGAATGACCGGTTTGCCGGCCCTGGCCGCGTGCTGCACGGCACGAATGAACTTCGAGCCATCGCGAACTCCTTCCAGGTACCCCGCTATCGTCGCAACGGAAGGATCGTCGGCGAAATACTCACAGAAGTCGGCAAATTCGAGATCGCCTTCGTTGCCGGTGCTCACGAAGTACCCGATCCTAAGTCGCTCGGCGTGCGCAAGAGCCATAACGGCGGTCCCGACGGCGCCGCTTTGGGTAACGAATGCAATCGGACCAGGCTGCAGATTGGGTTGATCGAAAACCTGGCTGATTGATGGAATGATTTTATCGCCAAGATTTGCCAGGCCGACCGAATTCGGGCCGATGAACCGAATCCCTTTGCTCAGGGCCAGCGACCGTAGCTCGTTCTGTGACGCAATGCCGTCGACACCCAGCTCTGCATATCCGGAGGATAGAACGATGGCGGCCTTTACCTGCCCGGGCTTGCACTCGCGCAACAGATCAGGGATTCGCGCCGCAGCCACCGCAATAACGAGAAGATCGATCGGCCCCTCGATCGCGCTGATATTGGGATAACAGGGCAGCCCGTCGATGTCGGTTACATTCGGATTGATCGGGAAGAGTGCGCCGGAATAGCCGTACTTGCGGAGAAAAGTGAGCGGCAGAGCGCCCAATTTTCCTGCATCCGCCGATGCTCCGGCGATCGCTATACTACGGGGTCGAAGAAGCGCGCCGATCGAGTTGACCTTGTTTTCAGAATCAACTTGCATGGGCGTATCCAGACACAAATGCGGTACGATAGGGCAACATGGAGGCCGGCCGGGTCGAGAAACCTGTCCGTTAGGTCGTGACGGGCACTTACATGGCCGGGAAGCTGCGTGAGATCGCCGCGGTCATATCGAATGTTGCCGTCAGCCACTGGCCTTCATCGAGGAAGGAAGCTGTTTGGCGACGATTTCGCGAACCTTGTCTCTCGAACCAAAGACAAGCGCTTTCTGTGCGTGCTCGGCGGCATCGGCATCCTGGTTCTCGATGGCCGCTATGAGACGCCGCCAGTTCTTCAGCGACTGCTTTCTTCGATCGGGCGCCTGCAAGGATAGCCTCGTGTATCGAGCGACCTGTTGCGAAAACGAAGCAATCAACGAGAACAGGTGGGTGCTACCGGCGGCCTGCCCGATCAGATTGGAAAGCTCATACGTCGCCTCGAAGTATTTCCCGTAGAGCGGAGCAGGGGCGTGCTGCTGCAATCGTTTAAGATGAACTCTCGCCAGCGCGAGAAAATTATCATCCCGACTAAGCGCAACCCGCCGCGCAGCGAGACCCAGCAGGCTCGCCCGAATTTCATAGAGATCGTCCACTTCTGCCGCCGACAGTTGCGTGACCGTCACGCCTCGTCTGGATTCAATCTGTACGAGGCCTCGCAGTTCCAAAAGCCGAAGGGCTTCCCTGATCGGAGCCCGGCTCGCATCGAACCGCGTGGATAACTCAATCTCCTTCAACCGTTGTCCCGGCGCCAATGCCTGGCTCACGATGTCTCGGGCAAGCTGCTCTGCAATCTGCTCGGGCAGGGTAAGCAGGCGGGTGCGTCCTTTTCTCAGCTGAACGGGATCGCTCCGTTTGTCGGCCTCCGCGCGCTCATCCGGATCGGATTGTTTGGCTTTTACGCGGCGCGATCCCTGCCGGATTTCATGTTTCGCGCCTGCGGCTGGCTCTCGCCTTTTGAGTGTGTTTTGGTCGCTGAGTGTTCGTGGCAAGCGCGCGCTCCCAAAGATTGCAATGAGGTCGACTTGGATATTGTCGACAATAAGAGATTTTGTTGGACATTAAAAGTACTTTTCTTCATACTTTGAGGACACGTCGGCCTGACGGTCGATAATTGGCGCGTAATCCCTCGTAGCCTCCAAGGCTTGGAGCCGCAGATAAAATGCAAGCTGTTAGTCGTCCACTGCCTGAATTACGCAATGCCGGCGCGGAATATTGGCGAGCCGCCGCGAAGGGAACGCTGGTTATCCCGACCTGCCGCGAATGCTCCCGCGCTTTCTGGCATCCGAGACCTCGCTGTCCGCACTGCGGATCGGAAAAGGTAGAACTCGTCGCCAGCAAAGGCACCGGCGTTCTGCACACTTTTACGGTGGTAAGACAGTCGTCCGATCCCTTCTTCAAGTCAAAAGTCCCATATGTGGTGGCTATGGTTCGCCTGGATGAAGGTGTCTCGATGATGAGTAATATCGTCGAGTGTGACGTCGATACCGTAAAGATAGGTATGCCCGTCAAGGTCACGTTCGAAGCCGCAACCAGTGACATCGCCATTCCGGTTTTCAGGATCGCAACGTGAACGCAAACCTTTCTGGGCAGGCAGCTATTGTCGGCGCGGCAACGGCCGGCATCGGCTGGGAGACTGGCAGCAGTGTTTCCGAGATAATGGCGGAAGCGTCGTTGCGCGCTCTGGCTGATGCAGGGCTTGGGGTTCAGGATGTCGATGCAGTATTTGCCGTTACGCCTTATTTTTGGATGCCATCTGCAACGTTGGCTGACCAGCTCGGCATTGCGCCAAAGATCACGGATAGCACGAACATAGGCGGCGCTTCAGTCGTGGCCCATGTTGGACACGCGCTGCGGGCGATCGTGGCGGGCCACTGCGAGGTGGCCGTGATCGCGTATGCAAGTACGCAGCGATCGGACGCCGGTAAGTTGGTTACCGGTGCAGACATCTTGCCGTACGAGCGCCCATACGGCCCGCTTTTCCCGATTTCAGGATATGCGATGGCGATGCAGCGCCACATGTATGAGTTCGGTACTACGCGGGATCAACTGGCAAAGGTCGCCGTATCGGCCAGTCAATGGGGGTCGCTAAATCCCGATGCACTGCGGCGAGAGTTGCTGACGGTCGACGAAGTTCTTGCCTCGCCACTCATAAGTGATCCCGTTGCGGAAGCTCGATATCTGTCTGGTCACGAACGGTGGAGGCGCGATCGTGGTCACGAGCAAGGAGCGCGCCAAAAAACTCAGCAAGCCGGCAATCAGTGTGCTCGGAGTCGGCGAAGGCCACAGCCATTGCTATATGACCAACATGCGCAGTTTCGTCGCGACGGCCGCGGCAGAAACCGGCAAGACGGCCTACGAAATGGCCAGTCTCGGACCAGAAGACATCGACGTGGTCCAGATTTATGACGCGTTCACCATCAGCGTCATCCTCGGTCTGGAGGATCTCGGATTTTGTCCGAAGGGAGAGGGGGGCCGCGTGATCGATCAAGGCATCGGCCCCGGATCGAAATTGCCGGTCAACACAAGTGGCGGCGGATTGCGGTACTGCCATCCCGGGATGTTCGGAATTTTTCTGCTCGTTGAAGCGGTTCGACAGTTGCGGGGCGAGTGCGGTGAACGGCAGGTCGAGCAGGCCAGGCACAGCCTGGTGCATGGATATGGCGGCGTGTTTGCCGGCAACGCCACGGTGATACTCGGGCGCGCGGAATGACGAAAAGCGCGGGGAATGAGGCGTCGTTCGGCGTCTGGACGGCGTAGTGGTTTGTGTCAAAGGTGAACGTCATGCTGTTCTCGGAATATCCAACGGCCGATGTTGTCGAATTACGTCGTTATGCCGTGGGCTGCAGTCAACCCGAAATTTTCGTGCGCGATGGCGGCGGTGGCGCTGTGGTGATCTGCGACACCGCGGAACCAGCCACGCTTCAAGCAGGAAAAAGACTTGAATCCCGGTTTAACGGGGGGCGTTTCGGCGAAGCCGGCGGTCAATGGTTGTTCCATGTGGGGCTGTGGACGCCGAACGACTATCGCGATGAGTTTTTGGCCTGGTACCAGATAGAGCACCTGCCGCTTTTGCTTGAATGTCCGGTGTGGGACGGCTGTCGCTTTGTCGAGGAGAAGGTGCAAGACGGCTCCCAATTCCATGCCATGCACCAGCTTTCGGATATCAAGGCGCTGGACTCGGAGCAACGCGCACGCTCTCGGTCGACGCCGTGGTTCAATCGCCTCGCCAAGAACGATTGGTTTGATGGTGCGTTCAAGCGCACGCTTTACCGGCGCGCTTCACAACCTTGAAAACGGTTTGCGAGCATCGTGCTCGCTCGCGATGTAAGCCATGCGATATCCCGCTACGGTTGCCGATCGGCGTCGGGGAGGGTGCGTCGACTTGACTATTGTCGACAACCGTTCAACATGTTAATTTGTCGACATCTTGATTTTAAAACAACAAAGTCAACCCGGGGAGAAAAGGCCATGGAGCGAATTTTTCGATCTGCGCGATCAGGCTCATCGCCCATGGCGAAAACGATCGGCACGATCCTCGCCCTCGGTTTGGGGGCAAGTCTCGCGCACGCCGACGATTCCGCCGGCAAGAAACTAACGCCGCTCCGGGTCCATCATTACCAGGGGCTGTTCCTTAATCAGAATTCCTATGTGGCGTACTACAACGGTATTTTTAAAAAGCACGGCTAAAGATCACAGCGTCGCGCCTCCCTACATTGAAACGCTGGAGCGGGAAATCGAGCACGTCAGCCGCTTCGTTTCGCGCGACCGGCCCGTGGTGCAATTCCACTGGGGCGGCGGCACGCCAACCTATCTGACTCCGGAACAGATGGAAGGTTTATTTCGCTTCACGACGGAACGATTCACGTTCGCGCCGGACGCCGAAATTGGAATCGAGATCGATCCTCGCGTCACGACGCAGGCGCATCTGGAAACACTGCGGCGTCTCGGCTTCAACCGCCTGAGCATGGGCATTCAGGATTTTAATCCTGAAGTGCAGCTGGCGATTCATCGCGTGCAGCCACTGGAAATGACGCGCAGCCTGATTGAATCCGCGCGCAACCTGGGCTTTGACAGCATCAATGTGGACCTCATCTATGGTCTGCCCTTGCAAACGGCGGAGCGCTTCGCACACACGGTGGAACAAGTTATCGGCATAGCGCCGGACCGCGTCGCCATGTTCAGCTACGCACATGTGCCGTGGCTTCGCAAGCAGCAAGGCGCGCTCGCAACTCGGCTGCCCGAAGGCATGGAAAAATTCCACATTTTCCGCGCGGGCCTGGAGAGCTTTTTGAACGCCGGATACCAGTACATCGGCATGGATCATTTCGCGCGCCCCAACGACGAACTTGCTGTGGCCCAGCGCGAACGTACTCTGCATAGAAATTTTCAAGGCTACACAACGAAAGCTGGCGCCGATCTTTACGGCATGGGCGTCAGCGCCATCAGTGGAATGCGCATGTGTTATGCCCAAAATGATCGTGACGTAACCCACTATCGAGAGCGCGTCGAAAGCCGCGGCGTCGCCACCATGCGCGGCTACCGCCTCACGGATGAAGATTTGCTGCGGCGCACCGTGATCAACCGCATCTTGTGCCACGGCGTGCTGATCAACAGCGAAATCGAGCAGGAATTTGGAATCAATTTTAATGAGATGTTCGCTCCGGAAATTGAGCACCTCGCTCCCTTCGTGTCCGACGGTTTAATCGAATTTGAAAACGGCGTTCTGCGCACTACGCTCCTGGGCCGCATTTTCATTCGCAATATCGCCATGGTTTTCGATCCGTATTTGGAGAAACAGAAGCTCGAAAGCCGTCCGCTCTTTTCAAAAACTCTCTAATCGAACGATCGAGGCTTTTTAATGTCCACTTCCGCGCAGACTGCGTATCCCGTACTCGTTATTGGCGCAGGAATTTCGGGCCTCGCGTGCGCCTATCATTTGCAGCAAGCCGGAATTCCTGTGCACGCAGTCGAAGCTGGATCGCGCCCCGGCGGCGTCATCGCCACCATAGAAAATGATGGATTCCGCTTTGACCTCGGCCCGCAAAGTTTTCTCACCACCGAACCCCTGCTCAAACTGATCGATGCGCTCGGCCTGAAAGATCGGCTGTTGCGTGCGAATCCGCGAGCCCCGCGCTACATTCTCTTGCGCGGGCAAATGGTCCCGGCGCCCATGTCCCCTCCTTCCCTTTTTTCCACGCCGCTGTTTTCCGGCGGCACAAAGTGGAGGCTGCTCACGGAAATCATGCGCAGAACGGAGCCGCCGGCCGATGACGAATCCATCGCCAGTTTTGTTCGCCGCAAATTCGGCCCGGAATTGCTGGATCGCCTGGTCGCGCCATTTGTTTCCGGAGTCTATGCGGGAGATCCGGAACGATTAAGCTTGCGCGCATCTTTCCCGAAGATTCACGAATTTGAATCGCAGCACGGAAGCGTTCTTCGCGGCGCCATGAAATCGCGCCACGCGAAAGGAACACCGCGCGCCGGGCTGTGCTCCTTTCGCGACGGCATGGGCACCCTGCCGCGCGCCATCGCCTCCCGACTGGGCTCCTCGCTACACATGGAAACGAGTGTGACCGCGATTCGTCACGGCAAAGCGAACGGCAAGCCCTGGTTTGAAATCGATATCACGCGCCGCGAGCAACGCGAAACATTGGCCGCCAGCGCGGTGATCATTGCTACTCCCACTACAATCGCTTCGCAGATTCTTTCGACCCTCTCCGATTCCTTCGCACCTGTTTTTTCGCGAATCGAATATGCGCCCGTCAACGTCCTTTCCGCAGGCTACCGCCTCGAGCAGTTTCTGCGCCCTCCAGACGGATTTGGTTTCCTCGTTCCTCGCGCCGAAGGACTGCACACCCTCGGAACTGTTTTCAGCTCATCACTTTTCGCAGGGCGCGCGCCGGAGGGAATGGTATCGATCACCAGTTTTTCGGGTGGCGCCACCGATCCGAAATTTTGTGAATTGAGCGATGAGGAAATTACAGAAACCATTTGTGGCGAAGTCGGGCGCGTCCTCGGAATCAAAGAAAAAGCGGTGGCCACTAATCTGCAACGCTATGCGCGCGCATTGCCCCAATACAACCTGGGCCATACGCAAATCGTAAAATCGCTGGAAGCGCTTACGGAATCCATCCCCGGACTTTTTCTCACCGGAAATTATTTGTCCGGCCCCTCCATCGGCTCCAGCGTCGAACAAGCCTTCCGAACCGCCGACGCCGCCCGCATTTATCTCGCCTCCGTCGGAGTAGCAGGAGTTGGAGCCGTAGCTCACGCGTGATTTAAGTAGGACAGGCTTCAGAGTCTGTGTGAGAACTAGCCTTGACGCGTCTTTTATACTGCACGAGAGAGGAGACGCGATGGGGAAATTTTTGGATTACAACCCGGATCAGGCGTATTTGCTACCGCCGAGTGTGCGCGATGTATTGGGTTCAGGACACTTATGTTTTTATGTGCGCAGGATGGTGGCGAAGTTGGACTTGGGCGCTTTTCGAGACGAGTATGGAATCGAAGGCGGACCGGCGTACGCACCAGAGATGTTGGTTTCGGTATGGCTATACGCTTACGCCCTGGGCGTGACCAGTTCGCGCAGGCTGGAACAGCGCATCCGAGAGGATTTGGCATTTCGGTATTTGGGTGGCGGGGCGACGCCGGATCACTGGACGCTGAACGCGTTTCGGCGGCGGCACGCGAAGGGGTTGAACGATTTGTTTACGCGCGTGGTGGAGTTGGCGCGGGCGAGCGGGCTGGGTCGGTTGGGACACGTGGCCATCGACTCGACGCGCATCGCGGCGAACGCATCACGCAATCGCCTGGATACCGAGCAAGCGTTGCGAGAGAAACGGGCGCGCATACGGCGCGACATTCGGCGGTGGCAGAAGCAGTGCGACGCGGAAGATCCGAACGAAGGCGCAGGGATGGAAGTAGGCCGCGAAGCGATCGAACGGCTGGAGCGGCAAGCGGATGAAATTCCGGCGCGGCTGGAGCGGCTGCGGAAATCGGGATTGAAGAAACTCTCGCGGACGGATGCGGACAGCCGCTTTCTGCGCGAGCGTGGCGGGTTCACGCTGGGCTACACGGGCACGCTGGCGGTGAGCGAAGATCACTTGATTGTGGGGCAGTGCGTGACGCAGGAGACGAACGACAACGGTTTGCTGCTTCCGCTGCTGGATTTGGTGGAGCAAACGTGTGGAGACAAGCCGCACTGCGCGAGTGCGGACAGTGGATTTTTTTCCGTGGAGAATTTGCGGGTGTTGGAGGAACGAGGAATCGACGGGTATGTTCCAGACTCCCATCTGGGACGCTGGTTGAATCGCGGAGGGCGACTGCGGACGCGGGCAAAGGACCCGGCCTATCGCCGCATGCGACGAAAATTGCGCGACCCGGCAGGCCGCGCGCTGTACGCCAAACGCAAAGCCATCGTCGAACCGGTCAACGGAGTGTTAAAAGAGCAGCGAGGCATGAGAAGGTTCCGCCAACGCGGATTGCACAAAGTGAGAGGAGAATGGGCGCTAGCGAGCACCGCCTATAACTTGACGCGCATGTGGCACGCGAACTAGCGGCCACGCAACTCCAATTTCCCAGAACCATGCGTAGCAAACAGTCATAAACTCGAATACAAACTATAAAAACGAAGCGGCATCGAGTCTTCACCCAGACTCTTCAGCCTGTCTTCTTTTGACTTCTGCCAACGCGGCAAAATTAAAAAGAAGACAGGCTGAAGACTATCCTACTAAGACCGTCCTCGTAGTAAGATACCCCACCAGAATTTTCCGGTGTGCGATCTCATCCACACGACGGGTTTCTTCGTACTAATAGAAGAGCCGAAAGGAAATTGCCCATTGCTTCTCGCGGTCGTCCAACCCTGGCCTGAGGGCAGACAACCTACGGACGCTGCGTTAATGCAGCGCATCCTGCAGCGAGATCCCAGCGCGCTCGAAGCGCTTTACGACCGTTACGGCAGGCCTGTATATTCCCTGGTTCTGCGCATCGCCCAGCATCCTTCTTCGGCCGAAGAAATTGTGCAGGACGTTTTTCTCCAGCTGTGGCGCAGCGCGGAACGTTTTCAGATCGACCGCGGCCCTCTCGAACCGTGGCTGTTTACCATGGCCCGCAACCGCGCTCTGGATTTCCTCCGCCTCAAACGCGAAAAACAACGTCGCCGCGAAGATTCAGATTCCGATATTCTTCCTACTGCCGTGGTGCGCCCCGATCCGGAAGGCGAGATTGACAGGACTCGGCGCGCGGAAAAAATTCGAGCCCTGATGACGTCGCTTCCGGACGCGCAGCGAAAAGCGATTGAACTGGCCTTCTTCGAAGGCCTTTCACATAGTGAAATTGCCGCGACAACCGGCGAAGCGCTTGGCACCGTAAAAAGCTGGATTCGTACTGGACTGCTGCGTCTCCGGCAGTCTCTTGGAGAAGCAAGCTCTTGATGACTTGCGAACAACTCGCACAGCTTTACGACGAGTACGCGCTTGGCGTGCTTGAAGGAGAGGACCGCGCTGAACTCGAGCAGCACCTGGCTCGCGCGTGCCCCAAGTGCACTTCCGCCGTAGCCGAAGCCCGAGGCATCGTCTCGCAACTGGCGCTCGCGGCCCCGGGCGTCGAGCCTCCGCCCGAACTGCGAGCCAGGATCATGGATGCGGTCAACGCATCGGGTGATGCGAAGCGCGCGACCGCGCCTGTGGAGCAGAAAAAATTTACTCCGGAAAGAACAACATTCCCGGCGTGGGCATGGCTCGCGGCCGCTGCGCTTGCCCTGATCACCGGCTACTCGATTCGCCAGATGAATCGTCAAAACGATCAATTAGCCGACCTGCGCAAGCAAATGAAGATTGCCACCATGCAGAGCCAGGCGCTTCAAAATCAATTGGAGTTGGACCGCATGGTTGCCTCCGTCATGCTTTCTTCGGACTCCAGGCAGCTGAAACTCGAGCCCACTGATAAAAACATGCCCGCCGTCCATGCCTATTTGCATCCGCACATGGGCGTGGCGATAACCGCGGATCAAATGCCGTCCATGCCCTCCGCGCGGACGCTGCAACTTTGGTTTGTGCCGAAATCGGGAAAGCCGGTAAGCGCCGCAATCTTCCATCCCGATACCACGGGACAGATCGCTCTTGTCGCTCCCGTCACAATTCCCTTGAGTGAAATTGCCGCGCTCGCCGTAACCGATGAACCCGCCGGCGGCAGTCCGCAGCCCACCACGCCCATCGCGTGGATCGCAAAAGTAAATAATTAATTCTCCGCATTTCTCATGTTCTTCTCTGTGCCCTCTGTGTTAAAGATTTTGAAGTTTCGCGCGAGCGCAAACTGCAAAAGCTTTAACACAGAGGGCACAGAGGACACAGAGAAAAACAAGAGAAGGCGGGAGAAGAGAAAATATTTGAAAACAAAAAGCCCTATTTATTTTTTCGCGTTTTGATTCGCAATTCGCGGCGCTCGCCTGCTTCCTTGTAGCGCCGCTTCTCAGCACTCGATTTCGGAATCACCGGCGGCACAGGAATCGCCTTGCCGGTTTCGTCCACTGCCACAAACGTCAGAAACGCTGTTGTCGTATGCTTCCGAATTCCAGCCATAGAATCTTCGGAAAAAACATCAACGCCCACTTCCAGCGAAGTGTGGAACGCACGATTGACCTGCGCTTCGAGCAAGATTAAATCGCCCACGCGCACTGGATTCAAAAAATCAAGATGATCCACCGACGCAGTGACCACCTGCCCGCGGCAATGCCGCTGCGCCGCAATCGCCCCGGCAATGTCGATCAAGTGCATCACTCGCCCACCCAGAATATTTCCGAGAATGTTCGAGTCCTGGGGCAGCACCAGTTCCGTCATTTCCGTGCGCGAAGCGCTTACCAGCCGCCCGGGAAGCGCTTTTTCCAATTTGCTTTTCTGGACCGTGGAAGGAATGGAAGTGTTTTTCGTCAATGGACTCGTGCTCCCGAAAGTAAAGAGTCACCTTTTGCAAGGTGCCCGTATTTTGGTTCCCACAACTCATTTGGCGTTCCGCTGCAGCGCGAATATACTATGCGCATGACATTGTCCCAACCACAGAAGAAAACGCGTCGCCAGATGCTCGAAGAATTTGTTGCCTCTAAACCGACGGATGCCTTCGCCCGCTACGGCCTGGCGATGGAGTGCTCCAATACTGGAGATGCCGCTGCTGCCGATGAAAATTTCAAAGCGCTGATGACTTCCCATCCCGATTACGTTGCCACCTATTTTCAATACGGCCAGTTCCTCGCAAAATCCGGCCGCACAAGCGAAGCGCGTGCAGCCCTCACTGCAGGCATAGCCGTCGCCCAGCGCACAGGCGATGACCATGCGCGATCGGAAATGGAAGCCGCGCTCCAAGAAATCTCATAAATCATAAATGTGTTTTGTGGGTCGCGGCTTCAGCCGCTACGGAAAAAACGCCTTGATCTGTCATTCTGAGCGAAGCGAAGAATCTCTCTTCGATTTAAGTATAGGAAAAGAAACAAGGAGTGATTCTTCGCTTCGCTCAGAATGACAGACTATTTTTTTCCGCAGCTTGTTCAGCCGCGACATCAAATCAAGAATAAAAACTGGGCTTTAGCCCCTGACCGCGATCGTGCCTCATGTCCAGAACCCCAACAAATACACACACTTACTTCGCCCGTTACTAGCCAGAATCACTCCCTCCCTGCGTCCTTGCCCGCCCGTTAACCGAATGCTACGTTCGAACCTGCGACTTTCCACCTGGAGACAGCCAACCATGGCACTCAGCATCGATGATCTTCTGCGCCGCGCCGTTGAAACCAAGGCTTCCGATCTCCATCTTAAAGTTGGCAACCACCCCTGTTTGCGCATCGATGGAGCGCTCACTCCCCTGACCGATGTCCCGCGCGTCACGCCTGAAGAAATGCTTTCCATGGCGTTCAGCATGATGACCAACCGCCAAAAGCAAAAATTCAAGGAAACGGCGGAATTGGACATGGCGTACGGCGTCGCCGGCCTCGGACGCTTCCGCGTAAACGTTTTTCAGCAGCGCGGCAACGTCGGCATGGTGTTGCGCGTCATTCCCACCAAGATTCGCACCATCGAAGAGCTGAATCTGCCGCACGTCGTCGAAACGATTTGCGAAGAGCAGCGCGGGCTCGTTCTGGTTACGGGAACCACTGGATCGGGCAAATCCACGACGCTTGCATCGATGATTGACCGCATTAATACCACGCGCGTCCGATCACGTCATTACCATTGAAGACCCGATCGAATTCCTGCATCGCGACAAAAAAAGCTTCATCAACCAGCGCGAAGTCGAAGTCGACACCGCAAACTTTTCCACCGCATTGCGCGCCGGCCTTCGTCAGGATCCCGACGTCATCCTGGTCGGCGAAATGCGCGACCTGGAAACGATCGCCACGGCATTGCTCGCAGCGGAAACCGGCCACCTGGTGTTCTCCACTTTGCACACGCTCGACGCGACGGAAACGATTCAGCGTATCATCGCGGTCTTCCCTCCGCCGGAGCAGAAGCAGATTCGCTTGCAGATGGCAGCGACGCTCAAGGCCGTGGTCAGCCAGCGCCTTGTGCACACCGCGAACGAAAACGGGCGCGTGCCCGCCGTCGAAGTCATGATCGCCACCGCCTACATCCGCGATTGCATCATCAACCCGGATAAGACTCGCTTAATTCATGACGCCATCGCCGCCGGCACCAGCCAGTACGGCATGCAGACCTTCGATCAATCGCTCTTCGATCTCTATTCGCGCGAACTGATCACGTACGAGGAAGCTCTCTTGCGTGCATCCAACCCGGACGACTTCAAACTGCGCGTTCAGGGTATTCGCTCCGCGTCCGATTCCGCTCGCGAGGAAATGGAACGCACCATGACCGAGTTCAACCAATTCGGAAAACGCTAAACGCGATTTCCGCCCGACACCAT
The DNA here is from genome assembly GCA_963786215.1 of uncultured Acidobacteriota bacterium. Lineage (GTDB taxonomy): Bacteria > Acidobacteriota > Terriglobia > Acidiferrales > UBA7541 > Palsa-360. The sequence continues at coordinate 56,222 of CAWAYK010000011.1, read as the reverse complement.
TGGCACACCCAAAAACACCAGATTTGTGCCCCTTGTACCCCTTGTGGCGCTGGCGTCTCGCCGGCGGATTTTATAGTCTGCCAGTACGAGAAATATCCTACCGCCCAAATTAAACCCGCCGGCGAGACGCCGGCGCCACAACACCCCTCCACAAATTTTGCACATCACCAAAATTTCCGCTGACTTTCCTGCCTCTTTGCTTCCTGCCTCGTGCCTCCATCCTCCTTGCTTCCCCGCTTCCTTGCCTCTATCCTTCTCCCATGCGTTCTTCTCCGCGAAAATTTTCTTCCGAAGATGACCTCTACATCGCCGCGCTCAATAGCCTGGCTCGCCGCGCCTATTCCGTCTACGAAATGCGAACGTACCTGGAGCGCCGCGCCGAAAATAAGGACGTTGTAAAAGATGTGCTGGAACGATTGAAGCACTTGAACTATCTGGACGATGCGCGCTACGCGCGCCAGTTCGTGCGGCTGCACACCGAATTGAGGAAGCGGGGCGCATTTCGCATCGCGCGGGATCTGCGCGCGCGTGGCGTCCCGGACCGCCACATCGAAGCGGCCCTGGCAGAGCGCGCGCCCGAATCGAACGAAGCCACCCTCGTGCGCGAGCGCTTGAAGCGCCGCATTAAATTGCTGCGTGGCCCGCTCGACGACCGCCGCGTCGCCTCACTCTATCGCAGCCTGCTCCGCGCCGGCTTCTCGGCCGACACAATTCGCCGCGAATTAGCCGCGCTCACCAAGCAATCAGTGGAAGAAATTCCAGACAGTACAGCCGAGGAAGTCTGATACATGTAAGTGGCGCGGGCTTCAGCCTGCGGGGGTAGGTCCTTACAAGGACAAAACCCCGCAGGCTGAAGCCCGCGCCACTTAACCCCATGCACACAATCCACTTTCCTGCATCTGCCGCCTATTCATCTCCACACGAACTGGAATTTCATTTTTCACGGGAAATGTAAGACCCAAAAGCGGCAGGAGCATTTCAAAAATTAGGCGGATGTATGCGACAGGATGGGCAGGAGTTCAAAGTGTAGGGATATTCGTCTCAAAAACTAAGCGACGTGCATGCTTTGCGTGTGCCATCCCTTCAGGCAAACGCGTGTGGCTCGTTTTTCCGTGGTCAGCATGATTTTGTCTTCTCGCGCCAGCCACCCAATCGCCCAATCAAACATTGGCGACGCGGCGTTCAACTCTTTTTTCAGTTTGGTCAAAGTCATTTCACCGTTCGCTTCCAGCGTGTGCCAGATAACGCCCGCCATCGTCCCGATTTCTTCTGTCATAGAGATTTTCCCCTCTTTTTCTTTTTTCGAGTTTCAACAACGTCCGCCGCGCTCGCAACCGCCGGAGACAATTCGCCAGCTTGCTTTCTTAGCCGCGCCCTGGACCTCGTCAGGCGAGGCAGCAACGGTTTTGCATCCTGTTTGGGAGGCATTTCAGATTGCAGCAACGTGTAGGTGGGTTGCGTTTCGGCACCTTCTTCTAATTTCTCAGCGAGCAGCACGCCCGTTCCCTTTTGAAATTCAATCGTAAATTTTTCTTTGCACCGCGCGCAGAGCCAAAAGTGTTTCACTCCATGCCAGTGGGTCGGCTGTTTTTCTTGTGCAACACCCTGTTGAACGCGAAGCAAACGTCCATGCCCATATTCATATTCAGAATTGCAAATCGGATTGGCGCATTTCAAATCCATCAAACCTTCTCCTGAAGTATTTCCCGAGAGGCCCATAAACCGCAGAAAAACAAAGATAATATCGCGCAGCAAAACAGTCAAACTCAATAAACGGATTCATCGCATCCGAGAGTCGCACGTCATCCACGGGTTTTTGTCACGTAGGGTGAATAGTGACGAACATCTCAAACAAGCAATTTCGCGGCCTTTTTATCAAGCGGCGCGGTCCCTTCCATTCCAAACCTTAAAATCTTTAACACAGAGGACACAGAGGACACAGAGGGCGCAGAGAAAAACATCGAGAAAAGCAAATCATTGAGAAGAACAAATCGATCTTGTATCGATAAAAAGCATTTTGAATAGTGCCGTCCATTTTTTGATTCATTTCATTCCGCAACAATTTTCTCCCTCTCCCCCAACTCTCTCCGTATTTCTCCCCATTTCTCTGTGTTCTCTGTGCCCTCTGTGTTAAAGCCCTTTCCGTGGTTTTCCCACCCACTTAGCGACAACCCAATCCAGATAGCCCGCGTTGCGACCATGTCCCCTCGTCTGCCATAATGTTTTGCTGGATTGGATACGTTTTCTGACAAGACTGCGTCAAAAATGGAAGGTAGCGTGACTACGTTGACGGGTCACCAGTCACTAGTCACCAATCACCAGTCACAAATTTCGAGTCACGAATTACGATTCACAAATCACGAATCACAGGGGCACTCTTGCCAAGCGGTAACGAAATTCGCAGCATGTTTCTGAAATTCTTCGCCGAGCGCGACCATCGCGTCGTGCGCAGTTCGTCGCTCGTCCCGACGAATGATCCCACGCTCCTTTTCACGAACGCCGGGATGAACCAATTTAAAGACGTTTTCCTCGGCCTCGAGCAGCGCGATTATACGCGCGCCACCACATCCCAAAAATGCGTTCGCGCTGGCGGCAAGCACAACGACCTCGAAAACGTCGGCTTCACCAACCGCCACCACACTTTTTTTGAGATGCTCGGAAATTTTTCCTTCGGCGATTATTTCAAGAAAGACGCTATCGCCTACGCCTGGGAATTGATCACATCCCCAAAATGGTTTGGCATTCCGGTGGAAAAACTGACATTCACCGTTTTCGGCGGCGCGGAAGTCGCTCCGGGAAAAATTCTAGGCGTCGATGAAGAAGCGCGCGACCTGTGGATCAACGTCGGCGCGCCGTCGCGCAGCGTGGTCCCTGTCCCCGGCCTGAAAGAAAATTTCTGGGCCATGGGAGACACCGGCCCATGCGGCCCATGCAGCGAAATTCATTACGACATGGGACCTGCAGCGTCTGACAAGGGACACACCGACTGCAAATTCGGTTGTGAATGCGGACGCTACGTAGAAATCTGGAACCTCGTTTTCATGCAGTTCAATCGCGACGCTTCGGGCAACGTTGAGCCGCTGCCCAAACCTTCCATCGACACAGGCGCGGGCCTCGAACGCGTCACCGCTGTCCTGCAAGGCAAAATCAGCAACTTCGATACGGATCTTTTCGTGCCGCTTATCGAACGAGCCGGCGAACTCACTGGAACGCGTCTGGGAGTTTCTGCACAAAACGATGCCTCCCTCCGAATAATTGCCGATCATTCCCGGGCGACTACATTCCTAATCGCAGACGGCGTAATCCCATCAAATGAAGGACGCGGATATGTTGTCCGAAAGATTATTCGCCGTGCCTTTCGCCACGGACGTCTGTTAGGGATGCCACTGGCCAGTTCCTGGGGGAAATGGTCCCTAAAGATCGTGGAATTGATGGGTGACGCATACCCTGAGGTCCGTGAAAGGTCTACCTTCGTCCAGGACGGTGTTAAGAGCTGAAGGTAATCGATTTCAGTCGCACAATGGATATCGGCCTGCGCAAATTGCGAAGAGAGGCTTCAAGAGTTCCGCGCGGTCGGTGACGAATTCAAGGCAAGTGAAAAATCAGGGCGTGGCCATGATATCCGATTTGGCCAGACTCTTCCGGGTGAGCAAGCCTTCTGGCTTTATGACACCTTTGGACTACCAATAGACTTCATTGAGGACGCTTGCCGTGATGCGGGAATCCAATTCGACGAACCTGGCTTTCAACGCGCCATGGAAGAGCAGCGCACGCGCGCACGCGCATCCTGGAAAGGCGGCCACAAGGACGTCGCGAATCCCGTCTACGCAAAACTCGCCGAAAGATTCAAAACCGAGCCGGATTTTTATTTCAGCACGAGCGCGAAAAATCGCCGCATCGAAGCCATCGTCACCAAAGACGGCCTCGTCAACGAATTGCCCGCCGGCGCCGAAGGCGAAATTGTCCTCGACCGCACCGTGTTCTACTCCGAGTCCGGCGGACAAGTTTCAGACATCGGCACGCTCTGGAATAACGAGCACACCATGCAACTGGGCGAAGTGCGCGGCGCGTACTACCCCGTCTCCGGCCTGATCGCGCATCGCGTCGTCGCAAAAGAAAAGCTCGCCGTAGGCGACCTCATCGCCGGCGAAGCCGACGCCGCGCGCCGCGCGCACATCAAGCGCAACCACACTGGCACGCACCTGATGCATGCCGCGCTCCGCAACATTCTGGGCACGCACGTAAAGCAAGCCGGCTCGCTCGTCGAGCCCGCACGCCTGCGTTTCGATTTCTCGCACTTCGCGGCCATCGATCCCGCGGAGCTGCGCGACATCGAGCAGCAGGTGAACGAAGAAATTTTGCTCAACAACGAAATCCAAACCAACGTCACCACGATTGACGACGCCCTCGCTTCCGGCGCTCTCGCGTTTTTCGGTGACCGCTACCCCGAGCAAAACGTCCGCGTCGTAACCATTCCCGATGCCTCCGCCCCGCGCGGTTTCTACAGCAAAGAGCTTTGCGGCGGCACGCACGTCACCCGCACAGGCGACATCGGCGTATTCAAAATCGTGGTCGAGCAATCCGCCGCCGCCGGAGTTCGCCGCATCGAAGCCATCACCGGCGCAGCCGCCCTAGCCGACTACCAACGCGGTCAGCAACTTTTACGTGACCTGACCACCCGTATGGGCGTGACGGACGAAAACCTGATCGCCGCCATCGAGCGTATGGAGCAAACCGAAAAACAGCTCGAAAAGCAGCTGGAAACCCTGAAGCGCAAAGGCGCCCTGTCCAAACTGGACGATTTGGTGGCCCAAGCACGCTCGGTCAAGGGTGTCAAAGTCATCTCCGCTCAGCTCGAAGGGGTGGACCGCGAAACCATGCGCCAGGTGGTGGATAGCCTCCGCCAGAAGCTCGGCTCCGGGGTCGTGGTTCTGGGCACGATTGAAGACGGAAAAGTCGCCTTGCTGGCTGGCGTTACCAAAGACCTCATCCCTAAGTTACACTCAGGAAAGATCATACAGGCCACCGCCAAAGAAGTGGGCGGATCGGGCGGCGGACGCCCGGACCTGGCAGAGGCTGGCGGAAAAGACACATCTGCCCTAAAAAGTGCCCTTGACCTTGTATACCCGCTTATTGACCAATTGTTATAATTCCCTTCGCAGAGCCAGGAACGTCCAGGGCGATTTACCCTCTCCCTGTCGCGGTCATTGGTCTGTCTCAATAGGAACGGAATCGCACTGCCTTCCCAGAACTTTATGCGTGGGCTATCCAATTCGGTGGCTATTCTCTTGGGAGCGCTTGCCTTTTGGGCTATTCCCGCCCGGGGCCAGATTGTTTCCTATACGGATGTGAGCGGCAAGCGGGTCTTTGTCAACGCGGAACCGCCCCAAGTAGTTCACACGTCCAAAGTGCCCCTTTTGAAGACAGCTGCCAATGGATTTACCCTGCGCACAGCCCAGCCCTCTTTCGGAGCGCCTTCCGATACGCCTGCGTTTGACCAGGCAAATCGGGAGAAGATCACCGAAATGATTCGTGAGGTTTCAGCGCGTTACCGTGTCGATCCGGCGCTCGTTCGAGCCGTGATTCAGACGGAATCGAACTGGAACACGAATGCCGTTTCTCGAGTGGGGGCGCTTGGGCTTATGCAACTAGTTCCGGGGACGGCGCAACAATTGGGCGTAAGCAACGCGCTAGACCCGAAACAGAATCTGGACGGCGGAGTTCGCTATCTACATTCGCTCTTGGAGCGGTATAATGGCGATCTCGATAAGGCCTTGGCTGCATACAACGCAGGGCCGGGCGCCGTGGATCGTGCTGGGGGCATCCCCAGGTACCGGGAGACGCGAAATTACGTTCAAAAAGTTACCGATTCCTACTACCGTCCAGGATCCGATCGGCTTCCCCGTGCCTTCGAGCAACAGCGGCCTATATACCGCACGGTGCAAGAAAACGGACGGGTCGTTTTTACGAACGAGTGAGGCAGACAGTGCGGCATAACGCCGCTACATACCGGCCAATTCTGCGCGTAGTTTTCGCGTCCGCCCTCGTTTTGTGCCTTTTTCCCCTTATTCCACATTTGATTCCGCAATTAAATTCGCAATCGACCGCCTTCGCCGACGAAAATTCCGAATCCCGCCGCGACGTCGCAAACGCTCAATTCGATCGCGCAGAAAAAGCGCGCCATGCGCTGGAAGCTCGTCCGGAAAGCGCTCGCTCGCTGAAGGATTACACCGCGGTGGTGATCGAGTACCAGCGCGTGTACCTGACGACTTCGCATGCCGAAAATGTTCCCGCATCCCTGAACGAAGTCGCCGAACTTTTCCGCACCATGGGCGATCTGTTCGATGCGAAATATTATCAACGCTCCATCGAGTCTTATCAGTTTCTCGTAAAACAATATCCGACCAGCAAGTATCGCGAAGACGCGCTACTGGCCATTGCCCATATCCAGCAGGATGATTTGCACGATGCGGCGGCGGCGCAAAAATCGTACGAAGATTTTTTGTTGGCGCACCCGCACTCCCAGCACGCGGCGGAAGTTCGCGCCAGCATCGACAAGATGAATGCCGCAAGCGCGGCCGCAGCCAAGGCAGCGCAGCCTGCTCCGGCCTCGAATGCTCGTACAGACCGGATGAATCTTAAAAATGTTTCCGCTGAAAAAGTTCCTCCCACGACGGACACGAAACCCGGATCGCCGGAAGAAAGTTCCAGTGAAAATACTTCGACGCCGCAAGTGTCGCGCATTCGCACCTGGAATGCCGACACCTATACACGCATCGTGATCGACGTCGGATCGAAAGTGAAATATCAGGCCGCGCGTATTTCCGGCCCGGATCGGATTTATTTCGATATCGAGGGCGCGAAAATCAATTCCGCGCTGATGCGCAAACCGATCGATGTGGAGAGCCCATTTCTGAAGACCGTGCGCGTGGCGCAATATCAAACAAGCGTTGCGCGCGTAGTCCTGGAAATTAATCACGTCGCGGACTTCTCCGTTTTCCTTCTGCCGGACCCGTACCGCCTCGTCGTGGATGTGTATGGCACGTCAGCCGCGGCTGAAGCCGCCGCGCGCGAGTCAACTCCCGCCGCCGGCCCTGCAGCTATGGAAGCCGCTGCGACGGCAAAATCCGACAAGCCACTGGCGACAGGATCTTCATCCAGGCCGCCCGTGAAACTCGCGGATAAGTCCACTGCGAAATCGCCATTCGTTCCGCCCCCGGATGCTCCGGTCATGCAGGCTGCGCCCAAATATAATTCGTCAACGACTGCATCGATGGCTTCACCCAGCACCTCGGCCAGCGACGCACCGGACACGCAATCGTCCACGCGGAAGACTGCAAACACGCCAACGAAGCTCCCTCAGAAATCAACTGCTGCCAATTCGGCAAAAATATTAAAAGCCGATCCGGACACGGCGACGGAAGCATCCCCTATTCCGACAACATCAGCCGCTGCGGATACGACCGTTCTCCCGCTCCCGACTCGGACCGTTCCAGCTAAAAAATCGGGCAAAAATGGAAAGTCGGCTCACGACCAGGCAACGGAAATGGGGCCTCCGCCGATTCCGGATTTAATGTTGGACGGGCAGCATTCCCTGACGCGCGCGCTCGGCCTGAAAATCGGCCGCATCGTGATCGACGCGGGACATGGCGGGCATGACACCGGCACGATTGGGCCCACGGGCCTGATGGAAAAAGATTTGTGCCTCGACGTGGCTTTGCGGCTGGGCAAATCGATTCAGCAGCGCCTGCCCAGCGCCGAAGTCATCTTCACCCGCGATGACGACACATTTATTCCGCTCGAGCGCCGCACCGAAATTGCGAATGAAGCCAAAGCCGATCTCTTCATTTCCGTGCACGCCAATTCGAGTCAGGATCGGCAGGCGCGCGGCATTGAAACCTACTACCTGAACTTCACCGGGTCGAGCGACGCGATGGAAGTCGCCTCCCGCGAAAACGCGCTATCGGAAAACGCTGTGCACGATTTGCAGAATCTGGTAACGAAGATCGCCCGCAATGAAAAAATCGAGGAATCGCGCGACCTGGCCACCATGATTCAGGAATCCCTCGCCAAGCGAATGGAAAATATTAATCGCGGAGAGCGCAACCGCGGCGTGCGCAAAGCGCCTTTCGTCGTGCTTATCGGCGCCGATATGCCATCGGTTTTAGCGGAAATTTCCTTCCTATCAAATCCCAGCGATGAGCAATGGCTGAAAAAACCGGAAAATCGCCAAAAGGTGGCCGACGGACTCTACCGCGGAATCGAAAGCTATCTCCAAAGCACAAACAGCCTTGCGGCCAACCAATCCCGCTCGCCGATCGAAAATATTGCGGGAAAAGTGGCGCGAACCGGGAACCAGCAGTAAAATTCCAACGTCTAATGAATGAGTGATATGAAGCGAACCCTACTTTTGTGTTTTGGACTATTGTGCTTGACCGTGACGCCGCAATGGGCCTCCGCCCAGGGCGTGCTGCCGAATTCGTTCGGCGGCTGGAACGCCTCAGCGAATTCTACCTTCGTTCCCGCGAATGGATTGGATTCCCTGCTAGGGCCCGATACGCCCGCCTTTCGCGAATACGTCGTCAAAGCCGTCGAACAAAGAACCTATACGCAGGGATTGCAGTCCGCGTCGGTGACGCTATTTCGTCTCCGCGATCCAAGTTCCGCCTACGGCGCATACACTTTTTTGCGCAATGATGCGCTTTCTCCTATCGATCTGGGATCGTACGCCAGCGCCTCGCATGAGCGCGCGATGATCGTCGTTGGCGAAATGCTGTTGGATGTTACAGTTCCCGCTAATCAAGCACGCCCCGCGGATGCGGATCTGAAGCAGTTAGCCGATCAACTGGACAAGAAAGCGGACCACACGTCTTATCCGTTTATCGGCGAGCATCTGCCCGAAAAGGGCCGCGTGCGCAATTCGGAGCGCTATGTGATTGGTCCGCTCGGGCTGGCTCATTTCGTCCCGCTCGGCACGGATGATTGGATGGGCTATGACAACAGCGCAGAAAGCATCCTTGCCCATTACACCGTGAATGGAAAGGATGAGACACTGATCGTCAGCTCTTACCCAACGCAGCAAGTGGCGGCAGCAAAATTCGCCAAAATGTTGCGGCGCTTTACCTTTGACCCTCCAGGTGATGATGCCCCGATTGGCCCAAATGTGCTCTTCGGCAAACGCGTCAGCTCTTTCATTGCCGTGGTCGCTGGGGCTCCCTCAAGGCAAGCGGCGAACAAAGTTCTCGATCAAGTCGGTTACGAGAGCAATGTGACGTGGGATGAACCCAAGCAGACGCTGACCGAGCCCAGCATCAACAATATGATCGTCGAAGCGTTCCTCGGGACAGGTGCGATCATGGGTTTTGCGGTGGCTGCAGGAATTGGCTTCGGAGGAATTCGATTGTTGGTTAAGATCTTCCTGCCCAACAAAATTTTTGACCGCGAACAGCAGATCGAAATTCTACAATTGGGAATTTCCAGCAAACCAATCAAGGCAAAGGACTTCTACTAAATATCTAAAGTACCTGTTGAAAACTCATTCAAATCGTTCATCCACTGCTTTAATCAACCCATGCAACGTAATGATTATAAGCAACTTGTAGTCATTTAGATTCAAGCGTTTCTCCGCTTGACTTTCCTCTTTGTCCTACTCTAGACTTTCCGCGAGGACATAGAGTTCTAGTGCCTTCCGCGCATAGGCACGGAACTATTCTCCCCTCTTGGAAACCCGTCCGTGCAAACGGACGGGTTTTCTGTTTCTGATCCCGATTTCCAAATTATTTAGCCGAGTTTATGGATGGGTTGGCGGCGCGCCGGTGGACCATGCCTGCGGAACCGGAGTCCAGGTGCGCGTGTGATAATCGGTCAAGGTGAAGGCCATCAGAAGCGCCAGCCAGAAGAATCCGGCGATCACGATAATGCGAACGAGGCCGCTGCTGTGCCGCACGCCCATGAAGAACAAAATCACGAGCGCCATCTTCGAAAACGCGATGACCAGAGCTGCAACCGTATTGAATGGCCCGAGATCGATGAAAGCAACGCCTGTCGTCAGAATCGTTAGCCCGATCAGGCATAAGAAAACCAGGAGATAAGTTTTTTGCGGCACAATCGGATGTGACATTAGTAGCGCCCGCCTATCAAATAAAGCAACGGAAACAGGAAAATCCACACAATATCGACGAAGTGCCAATAAAGGCCGACAACCTCGACTGGCGCAAAGTAATGCGGCGTAAAACTGTCCTTGCGCGCTTTCAGGACCAGCCAGAGCAACAGGCCCATGCCAATGATCATGTGAATCGCATGCAGTCCGGTCATTGCAAAATAGAAAATAAAGTAAATTTCCGCATGTTGTACGCCGCCGGGAGCGAGAAGCGCCAGAGTTTCACCTTCCGGTCCCCAGTCCAGGCCCGGAACGACATGTTCCACAAATTTCTGGTCGTATTCGTAGGCTTTTACGCCGAGGAATATTCCGCCGAGAATCATCGTCGCGATCAGGAACATGACCGTTGCACGGCGATTCCCTGTCTGCGCGGAACGTACCGAGAGCGCCATGGTCAAACTGCTTCCCAGCAGGACAATTGTATTGGCCGCACCCAGGCGAATGTCCAGAACGTGGCTGCCGCCGTCAAAAGCGACGAAATATAACCACCTGTAGATGGCGTACCCGGCGAACACGCCGCCGAAAAACATGATTTCCGTGATCAGGAAGACCCAGATTCCCAGCATATCAGCTTCTTGCTGTTGCTCGAGGTCCTCGAACTGGTGCGCCATTCCCTTTTCTGCGTGTAGTTCGGCGTCAGTCACCGTGGGCCTCCTCAGGACCGTATGCGTATGCCTCCTCGGTCACGACTGGAATTTCCGTGAAATTTTCCGTGGGCGGTGGAGACGGCGTCTTCCATTCAAGACCCGTGGCACCCCACGGGTTCGGCTCCGCAATCGGACCGTAACGCATCGACCAGATCAGGTAAATCAAAGGAATCAGATAGCCAACGCCCAGAACCGTCGCGCCCGCCGAAGACATCACGTTCAGCACTTGAAACTCCGCGGGGTAAAACGCGTAGCGGCGTGGCATGCCTAGATAACCGAGGATAAATTGTGGGAAGAAAGTCAGATTAAAACCGATGAAAATAATGACAGCCGCAATTCCCGCCCACATGTCCGGATATTTCCTGCCGGAAATTTTGGGCCACCAGAAATGAATCCCGCCAAGGTATCCCATCACCGCGCCGCCAACCATGATGTAATGAAAGTGAGCGACGATGAAGTAAGTTCCGTTTAAATGCACATCTGTGGCGAGTGAAGCGAGGAACAATCCCGTTAGGCCGCCCATCGTGAACAGGCCGATGAAACCCATAGCGTAAAGCATCGGCGCTTCGTAGGAAATCGATCCCTTATAAAGAGTCGCGGTCCAGTTGAACACTTTAATTGCGGACGGAATAGCGACCAGGAAACTAAGCAAGGAGAAAATCAGCCCGGCGTAAACCGATTGTCCGGTAACGAACATATGGTGTCCCCAAACGAGGAAGCCGAGGACCGCGATCGCCACGCTGGAAAATGCGACGATCGAGTAACCGAAAATTCTTTTTCGCGAGAAGCAGGCGATGATTTCGCTGACCACGCCCATGGCCGGCAAAATCATGATGTACACGGCCGGATGCGAATAGAACCAGAATAAATGTTGGAACAGCAGCGGATCGCCGCCGAGCGCCGGACTGAAAATGCCGACGTGAAAGAGGTGCTCCAGCGCGAGAAGAAAAAGAGTGATGGCCAGCACGGGCGTGCCGAGAACCATGATCAGGCTGGTCGCGTACATAGCCCACAGGAAGAGCGGCATGCGGAACCAGGTCAGGCCGGGTGCGCGCATCTTGTGAATGGTGACGATGAAATTCAGGCCCGTGAGAATCGAAGAAAACCCGGTGATGAACACGCCAATCGCCACGGCCGTGACTTGCGTGTTCGAGTACGTGCTGCTGTAGGGCGTATAAAATGTCCAGCCCGTGTCCACGCCGCCGGCGATTGCCGCATACAACGTGAACATGCCGCCGACGATGTAAATATACCAGCTCAAAAGGTTCAGCTTCGGAAAGGCGAGGTCGCGCGCGCCCACCATCAGCGGCACCAGGAAATTTCCGAGCACCGCCGGAATCGACGGAATCAGGAAAAAGAAAATCATCACCACGCCGTGCAGCGTGAACAGCTTGTTGTAGGTTTCCGGCTGCACGAGCGCGCCTTGCGGCTCGGTCAGGTGAATGCGCATCATGACGGCGAACGATCCGCCGATGAGGAAAAAGAACGTGACGGAGACCAGATACAACAGCGCGATGCGCTTATGGTCCAGCGTAAATAGCCAGGATTTCCAGCCGTAGTCCGCATTCAGGTAATTGCGCGGAGCTTGCACGCGTGGTTCCAGCGTGGCCGTACTCATTGCTTCCCCTCTTCCTTTGGTTTCGGCTGCGACTTGCCGAGCGCACGAATATAGGCAATCACGTTAGTCAGTTGCTCTTCCGTCAGCTGGCCTTGAAACGTCGGCATGATCGGAGTGTAGCCCAGTACAATCTTGGCCTTGGGCTGCAGAATCGATTCGCGAACATAGGCATCGTCCGCGGTAACCGTTTCGCCGCCAACCAATTTAACGGGCTGTCCGTAAACGCCAAGAAGCGAAGGACCGAGGCCCGTGCCATCCGGCGTGTGGCATGTGGAGCAACCGCTGGACTGAAACACTTTTTCTCCAGCCTGTTCCATCGATTCGCCCGCCGCGCCGCCCGCGAGCCAACGCGCATATTCGCTCTGCTCCTGCACAATGATCGAGCCCATCATTCCCGCATGGAACGCGCCGCAATATTGTGCGCAGAACAAATGATAGGTTCCGACTTTTGTCGCGGTAAACCAGAGCGAGGTGTAGCGTCCGGGCAGAACATCTTTTTTCACGCGGAAAGCGGGAACAAAAAAATCGTGGATCACGTCTTCCGAAGTCATCGTCAACTTCACAGGACGCCCGAGCGGCACATGCACTTCGTTGATTTCGCGCTGCCCTTCGGGATGCTCCACCTTCCACATCCACTGCTTCCCGGTAATAAAAATTTCCATCGAGCCCTTGGGGGCTTCCGCATTCTTGAAATAAAGCATCGAGCCCCATACAAAAATCACGGCAACGATCAGCGTCGGAATGGCTGTCCAGAGCACTTCCAGAGGGACATTCCCCTCGATGGGCTTGGGCCGTTCGTCCGGCGAGCGCCGGCGATAGCGGATCATGAAATAAAAAATGACCGAGAAAATCAGAGCCGTAAAAAAGAGCGTCACAACCGTCAAAAACATATACAGCTGGTCGACAGACTTCGCAATGGAAGAAGCCTGTTCCGGCTGAAATGGCAGACTCTGCATCAAGATCGTATCCTCACGTCGTTATCCTCACCGCGCCCCGGCATCGGCCGCCGGAGGAATCCCGGTCGGACGCTTGCGTTCGCGAAGAAACATAATGGTCATGAATAATCCCAGCACCAGCACAGTCAAACCGCCTGCAATGCGAAGCACATTGATGATGACCACGCCGTATTTTCCGGTCATGGGATCGTACTGGTAGCAATACAACATGGCGTGATCGGTAATCGTTCCAATCTTGCCCTGCGAAGCCTCCACCAGACCGAGGCGGAAATCGCGCGCGGGATAGATCACGCCGTAAAAATAGCGGTCGATGTGGCCGTCAGGGGTCAACAGCATGATGGCGGCTGCATGCGCATACTGTTTGATCGCGGGATCGTAGGCGTATTGAAATCCGGCAACGTTCGTGAGCGCGTCAATCGATTGCTGCTCGCCGGTCAGAAAGTGCCAGTGATCCGCGGCACCGGGGCGACCGTACTGGCCGATGTAGACATCGCGCTTCGCTTTCGCGAGCGGGGGCGTATCTTTCGGCTCAAAACTTACGGTCACGGCTTCAAAGTCCGAGCCTAGATTGAGAGAGATCGCGTTCATCGTGCGCAGCTGCCCGTTCAGGACTTCCGTGCACAGCGCGGGGCAATCGAAGTAGACGAGCGAAAGCACGATCGGCTTTTTTCCAAAATAATCGCCGATGCGCACGGTCTTTCCAGTTTCATCGCGAAACTCAAGGTCCGGCGGAATTTGCGAATTCAGATTTTGCTGAATGCCCACTTTCTTCAGGATCGCGGGCATAGTGCTCTGCTGCGCAGCCGCAGGAATAGCGGAAAGCACGGACAACGCGAGGAGCAGCGCGGCATGAAATTTAAATCTCACTGCTTCTTGCCCCCTTCCGGCGCCGGTTTAGCATCGCCGGCGGGTTGGGTTTGCGGCGCGCCCTGCACAGGCAATCCCTTTTTCACGAGCAATTCCATTGCTTCTTCGATCGGCACGCGAACAGTTCCCGCGGAGCGGTTTTCCCACGAATACGCATGCAGCGCATCTTCCTGGCTCTTGCGGAAATTCGTCCAATCCTCGCGAGGATTCACTTGCAACTGCGGCCCCATAGGCAACTGCCGAGTATCGGCAAAAGGCGAATCGGTGGCCGGCTGGTCGACCGCATGAGTGGAAAATATTTTGAACATGCCCCAGCAAATCAATCCGGAGACCACCAGCACCACGGCCAGAATCACGAGAAAATTAAGGATTGCGCCCGTGTTGGTGTCGCGTGTTTCATAGCCCGGCGTCGCGGAAGTGTTGTGTGGTTTATCCATGCTGTTGAGCCGCCTGCTCGATAATTTCTTCCATACGAGGATCGTGCGCGGGCAAAAGCGGCATGCGCTGGAGTTGCCAGATGAAATAGGAGAACCAGATTCCAGCCAAGCCCACGGGCAGCGCCACATCCATCCACGTGAGATGAATGCTGCCTCCGCCAAACGCCGGCAAAATCATCCAGTACATATCCACGAGGCGCATCAGGATGACGATAAAAGCCACGATAAACAAAGAGCGAGTCCTTCTTTTCACGTGCCGGAACAGCAGCAGAAAAAATGGAAACGCAAAACACAAAATGATCAGCAGCAACGCGACGTGGCCCCAGACGCCTTCCATCCTGCGGATGTACCAAGGAATTTCATCGGTGAGGTTGCCGCCCCAGATGATCAGGAATTGCGAAAATTCCATGTAAGCCCAGAGCATGACAAACGTCAGAAGAAAACTGCCCAGATCCTGAAACTGCGCGGGCCTTACTACTTGAGACAGCGGCCTGTGCTGCGAAAGCCATATCAACATGAGGATAGAAAATGCCATCGCGACGAGCGCCTGCCCAACCATAAACAGGAGACCGTAAATCGTGGAGTACCAGTGCGGCTCGAGCGACATTCCCCAATCAATTCCTGCGAAGGTTACAGTGAAGCCGTAGATCACCAGACCAATTCCGCTGAACCCTTCCAGCCGCATCCAGAGCGCGAGGCCCGCTTCGCCAGTATCTTCCTGCCTGGACCATTTATTCAGGAAATACGTCAGCATGAACCAGACGGCAAAATAAAAAATCATGCGGATCACAAAAAATTGCGGATTGAGATATCCCAATTTTGCGATGACCGCGGGATCGGTTTGGTCAGGACGCGCCCAGGCGTACAGCGTCTTCATGCCAACGATAATGGGAAGCGCGGCAACGGCCATCAACGGAAGCGTGCGGCTGCTGGCTTCGAGGATGCGGCGAATCACCAGCGCCCACCGTCCTCCCGTCAAGTGCTGCACCATCAGGAGAGCCGTGGAGCCAAGGGTGATGCCCAGGCAGAAAAGAAATGCAACCAGATAGGCGTGGAAAAATTCCGCTTTATCCGCCATGCCCGCAGCAACGCAAATCGCAACGACAACAGCGCCCGCCGCGCCTACTTTCATCGGCAGACCATCAAGTTTCAACGTGGATTCTTTCGTATCGATCATTTCGATTGGCTCGTCAATTTGGACCGTTCCGCATCCGGCACATCCGCGACGGGCACTTGCCTGCTGAGTTGCAACGCGCGCACGTAAGCAATGATGGCCCAGCGGTCCGAGACCGGCACGCGATAGGCGTAGGGATACATCACGCCAAAGCCGTTGGTGATTACGTCAAAAAAATGTCCTACCGGAGCATTACGCAAACGATCATCATGAAACGATGGCGGATGGCGGAAGCCGCGCTGCACGATCATTCCGTCTCCATCGCCCGAAAATCCGTGGCACGGAGAGCAATAAACGTTGTAACGATCGCGCCCTCGTTCCACGATTTGTTGCGTCACCGGATATGGAAACGCTTCCGAAGCCTGGCCATTCAATTTGCCGGAATAAAAAAGTTCGTTCGGCCCAAGCGTCAGTTCGCCGCGCGGAACCGTGCCCGCGACCGGGAGTCGCGCGGATTGTCCATCGCCAAAGAAATCGGACGCATCGTACGGGTTGTAGCGCGGCTGCACATGCATATCGAGGCGGCAACCTGCGCACACAAATAACAGGCTGACGGCTGCCAGCATCCAGCGGCCCGAAAACGGTTTTCTGGGGTTCGCGCTAAGGCTCAATTTCGGTTACCTCGCGCGGGTTCAGCGTCTTCATAAAATTTTTGGTAATTTCCAGGTCGAACATGGGATCGCGCGCCTTGATACACAGAAAAAAGCGGTCGCGGGAAGCCAGCGCGAATCGCGGCACATTGAACACCGGATGATAAGGAGTCGGAAGCCCATTCATCGCCAGCATGCCGAACACGGCAGCGGCAGCAGCGAAAAGAATGGTCAACTCAAAGGTGACGGGAATGAACGCGGGCCAGCTGTTCAGCGGCCTACCGCCTATATTCAGGGGATAGCCGATCACCGCCGCATAATATTGCAGCGAGAATCCGGAGATCCCGCCCATGATTCCGGCCAGCAAAACCACGAGCGGCAATCGCGTGCCCTTGAATCCGACGGCATGCGCGAGCCCTTCGATCGGGAAAGGAGCAAAGGCATCGATGCGCCGGTATCCCGCTTCGTGCGTGTGGTGGGCCGCCTCGAGCAATTGCTCGGGTGTGGCGAACTCCGCCATTAATCCGTAAATCGTTTCGCGCTGCTTCATCGCACCTTAGCCATTGGCAAAAAATAATTTCTGGCGGGCATCATTAATTCGCCACCTTCTTCTCTTCCTCGCTCGCCACCAGTGTCCGCATTTCGAAAATGGAGATCAGCGGCAAGTAACGAATGAAAAGGAATACCAGGAGCAGGAACATACCGATCGTCCCGAAAAACGTCGCAAAGTCCCACCGCGTCGGGTAATACATGCCCCAGGACGAAGGCAGGAAATCGCGATGCAAGCTGGTGATGACGATGACGAACCGCTCGAGCCACATGCCCAGGTTCACAACCATGGCGATGGCGAACAGCGCACCGATTTTTGCGCGAACTTTTCGGAACCACAGGAATTGCGGCGTCACAATGTTACACAGGATCAGCAGCCAGTACATCGGCGCGTAGGGACCTCTCATGCGGTTCAGGATCATGAAGCGCTCGTATCCATTTCCGCTGTAGAACGCGGAAAACGCTTCCATCATGTAGCCGTAGCCAACGATCAGGCCCGTAGCCAGAAGCACCTTCCCCATGTTGTCCAGGTGGCGCATGGTGATGAAATCTTCCAGGTGAAATAGTTTGCGAACGGGAATCGAAAGCGTCAGCACCATGGCGAAGCCGGCGTAAATCGCGCCAGCAACGAAGTAGGGCGGAAAGATGGTCGCGTGCCATCCGGGCACGATGCCGAAAGCGAAGTCAAAACTAACGATGGTGTGCACGGACAGAACGAGCGGCGTCGCGAGACCGGCAAGGAGAAGCGAAGCCGTTTCGTGCCGCTCCCAGTGAACCGCGGAGCCGCGCCAGCCCATCGACAGCAAACCATAAATGATTTTTGCAGGGCGATTTTTCGCGCGGTCACGCAGCGTGGCGAGGTCAGGAATAAGGCCGATGAACCAGAACAGAAGCGAAACCGTCGCGTAAGTGGAAACCGCGAACGCGTCCCACACGAGCGGGCTGCGGAAGTTAGGCCAGAGCTTCATGGTGTCCGGGTACGGAAAGAGCCAGTAACCGAGCCATGGACGGCCCATGTGCAGCAGCGGAAATAAGCCGGCGCAAGACACCGCAAAAATCGTCATGGCTTCCGCAAACCGGTTGATGGAAGTGCGCCACTGCTGGCGCAACAGAAGCAAAATCGCGGAAATCAGCGTGCCGGCGTGCCCGATTCCAATCCACCAGACGAAATTGATGATCGCAAATCCCCAGCCAATGGGAATCGTGATGCCCCATACGCCCACACCGTAGACAAGAATCACAGTAACCGAAAGCATGAGGAGCGAGGTCAGCCCGAAAGCAATTAAGAATCCGACGATCCACCACAGCGGTGTGCGCTTCGTAAGCACAATCGCGCTGATTTTGTCCGTAACAGACGCGAAGTCATGTCCCGGGCCGAGGATCGGCGCGTTCAAGATCTCGTCCGCTGCCAGCTTATTGGTTGGGCTATCTGCCATGTGTGATTCCGCTCTAGACTGCCGCTGCCTTCTCAATTTCGGGATTTGGATTGCGCAATTTCGCCAGGTACGTTGTTCTGGGACGCGTGTTCAGATCTTCCAGCAATTTATAATTCCGGTTCTTGGCTTTCAATTTGGAAACGGCGCTGTTCGGATCGTTGATGTTTCCGAATACGATGGCTTCCGACGGGCAGGATTGCTGGCAAGCTGTAACGATCTCGCCGTCCTTGATGGGGCGATCCTGTTTTTCGGCGTCAATTTTTACGGCGTTGATGCGCTGCACGCAGTAGGAGCACTTTTCCATCACGCCGCGGCTGCGCACGCTGACGTTGGGGTTGCGCATGCCGAACAGGCTCGGCGTATCCCAATCCGAATAGAGATAAAAGTTGAAGCGGCGAACTTTGTACGGGCAATTGTTCGAGCAGTAGCGCGTGCCAACACAGCGGTTGTAGACCATTTCGTTCAGGCCTTCGGGGCTGTGTACGGTGGCGGCCACGGGGCAAACCACTTCGCACGGCGCGTTTTCGCAATGCATGCAAAGCACGGGTTCGTGGTAGGTACCCGGATCGTCCATATTGCCTTCGTAGTAGCGGTCGATGCGAATCCAGTGCATGTGCCGGCCAATTCGGACTTCTTTCTTTCCAACGACCGAAATATTATTTTCAGACTGGCAAGCCACGACGCAGCCGCCGCAACCCGTGCAGGCGTTCAAATCAATCGCCATTCCCCATGCGTTGCCGTCGTATTTGAAAGCCGGGTAAAGCGAGAGCGGATTTTCCTGCGCATCGGCTTGCGCAAACTTCGGATCTTTCTGGTACTCGTCCAGCGTCGCGATGCGAATCGGTTCGCGGCCTTCCATCGTGCTTTGTGTTTGCGTGGAGGCCAACGCCCAGGTGTCGCCGGTCTTCCGAACTTCGAGCCCGGTTCCAATCCACGGCGTGGAAAGTGGGCGAATCCATCCGGCGTCAAACCCTGTGCTGGTTCCTACGCGCCCAGCCTTCTTGCGTCCATAGCCAAGGAACACAGTGACGCTTTCATCCGCGTGTCCCGGCATCACCCAGACAGGCGCGACAATCGTGCGCCCCTGATACTTCAGTTCGACGGCAGTTTCGCTCTTCACATCGAGGCGTTCTGCTGTTTTGGGGCTGACCATGGCTACGGAATCCCATGTCAGCAGCGTGAGAGGCTTGGGCAATTCCTGCAGCCAGCCGTTATTTGCAAACCGCCCGTCCCAGATCGTGTGATCCGGCCGGAAAACAATTTCGAGGCCTGGCGCAGGAGCTGCAGGCGCTTCGGCGCCGATTCCTGCCTTTACGGAAACTTGCTTCGGGGGAAGAGCCGAGTCTGCAACCACGCCATCGCGCAGCGTCTTTTCCCAGAACGCGTCGAACCGCGCTACGCTCGCGCGTTGCGCCTGCCAATAATCGTGGACAATATCGTGGCTCGGTTTCGATTGGCCGTTAAGCACCACCAGAAAATCGACCTCTGATTTTCCGCCGTAGAGAGGCGCGATCAGCGGCTGTATGACGGAAACCGTTCCATCGTATCCGCGCGCATCACCCCAGGATTCAAGTTCATGAGCAGCTGGGATATGCCAGTGGCAGAGCGCAGAAGTTTCGTCCTCATACAGGCCGAGGCGGGCGCTGAATGGGACTTTCGGAATAATGGATTTGAAGTCCAGATCGGCTGGCGCGTCGTAAACGGGATTGCTGCCCACAATCAGGAGTGTTGTCACGCTGCCGGCGCGAATGTCCGCTGCCAGCTGGCCCATGGACTCCCATTGATTGTCCGCTGCGACTTCCAGGGGCGCAGTGAAATGTATAGTTTTGCCGACGTTCCCAAGCGCCTGGTTCATTGCATAGGCCAAGGCGTGGACGATGGCCGGCTGTTGATCGCCAGCCACGATTAGGGTCGCGCCGGGATGTTGTTTCAAGTCGCGAACCAGAGCCGGAATCCAGCTGGCAGGAATGGCTGGAGACGCCGCCGGGGCCGCTACTGTGCTCATTCCAATTTCGCGTGCAAGCAGGCGCGCAAAGCCCTCCACTTCAGAGGCTTTCAAGCGCAAGCGATGATCCGCCATGCCGCCGGTATTCGACGGCGTGGATTCCACCGAGTACAAGCGATTCATTTTCGATTCAGTGCCTTCGACGCGCCGCTTCCTTGCAAACTCGCGGGCGTAGCGGATCGCTCCCGGGCCACTCGTCAGGAAATCGGAATCGAGCGTAACAATCACGTCCGCCTGATCCACGTGGTAAACCGGGTTCGCATATTCGCCAAAGGCCAGCTTCGCGCCTTCGCGAATATTGTCGCGCGTAACCGATTCATACTGAATCCACTTTGCGGATGGATAGGCCTTTAAAAATGTACTGATCTGATCGCCGAGCGTCGGCGATGTAATCGTCGGCGTCAGGAACCTAATGCCGCCGCCTCCGCTTCCCTTTTCCTGCCCAAGCGCCGAAGAAAGCTCTTGCTGAAATTGTGACCAGCTTCCGATGCGCCCGTCGTGGATTTCCGCTTGCGAGCGATCCGGATCGTAAAGGCCAAGAACGGAAGCCTGCGAAAACGCGTCGGTCGCGCCGAGGCTTCCCGGATGATCGGGATTACCCTCAATCTTCGTAGGGCGCGCCATGTGGCTTTCGACCAGGACGCCTGTAGCTACGCCGCCCAGCGTAACGGCAGACGCATAGAACAGCGGCTTACCCGGAATAATCTGTTCCGGTTGCTTTACATAAGGAACGATTTTCTGTGTGGGAAGCTTCGTGCAGCCCGTGAGCCCTGCAAACGCAGCCGAGGCCGCCATGACCTTCATTAATTCGCGGCGGTCAAGTTTCGCCTCGGTATCGGTTGCTCCGTGCGGAAACTCGTTTTCCTTGTGATTTTGAAATTCCGGCGTGTCGGCCAACTCGTCCAGGCCGCGCCAAAATTGGGGAGTGTTGCCTGCGCTCGCGGACTTGCGCAATACGGAAATGTCCACATCGGGCTGAGCGGCGCTATTTCGATCGCTGTCCATGAATTCCCTGATCCCTCATCTGGCGGGCTGCGAACAGCCCGCATCCTCTAGCGGTGGCACGTCGTACAGTTCGTTAGCTTCTGTACCTTATATTCGGTGAGCAGCCGGTTGCCCAGGGCTTCCTGGTCGGACGGGGCCTTATAGAATGCGTTAAACACTTCGGACCGCGGGCGCAAATACTTTTCCGGCGCGGTATGGCAATCCAGGCACCAGCGCATGTAGAGAGTGTTCTCGCGCCACGTAATATTCATTTCGCCGACGGGACCGTGGCATGTGGTGCAGCCAACGCCCTTATTAATGTGAATACTGTGATTGAAATAGACGAAGTCAGGCAGAGCATTGACCCGCGTCCAGGAAATCGGCGTTGAGTCGCGGTAACTCACCCGGACCGGCTCGAGGATTGCCGCGTTCGTCCAGATCTGCGAATGGCAGGTCATGCAAGTTTCGGTCGGGGGCATTCCGGCCGAGGAAGATACTTCCACCGAAGTATGGCAATAGCGGCAATCCAGGCCAAGCTCAGCCACATGATGCTTGTGGCTGAAGGGCACGGGCTGGGGCTGCGCGGTATGCACGTCCGTGACGTAGGAGGTCTGATTCACGACGTTCGCGGCGTATCCCAAAATTGCGATCAGGATGACCGCGCCGTAAATGCTGACGCGAGCTATGGTATTTGTGCTGTGATGAAAAATTTGAGCCATACGTGTCGCCCCTCGGAACACACCCCGAGGTGCATGCCAAAAAAGTCCTCAGCGCCTCTCTATGGACCGCATTTCCGGCCTTATTTTAAATACTCGGACGGCGCTTCCAAACTGCTTTGAAGGGGGGATACAAGCCGGCAGTGATGCATACATGATATTCCGCCGATCTTCTACTACACGGGTAAATCTAGAATGCCATTTATAATTAGTTTAAATATCCCCACCCGCGAGAAATACTATAACAGCAACACAAAAATAATTTCAATCGTTCTATTTAATTAATCATGACAAACCAAATAACATGGCGTGATGGAAATCACTGATTTTGCATCTCTGCCTGTGTTTTTAGCGACCCTGCCCCGCATTAAGCTTTTGTAAAATTATTTTCCCGGCGCGAATTGCATCGTGGCTTTTCGTTCCCTGGTTGGTCAAAAATATCGGATTTGGAGTCAGAATGCGGGCCGCGACCGAATAAGATATGTAACGCAAAATTGGAAAAACGCATCCAATTCAATACAGTTCATTAAAGATATAGACTAGAAGTCGGGGCTCCGCTTAGTCATTCATTCGCGGTAAGATTGTGTGTATTTTTTGAGGGCCATAGAATGTGGATAGTAAGAATCGCGCTGCGCCGCCCGTATACGTTTATCGTGCTGGCGCTGATCATTGTGCTGATGACGCCGATCGTGCTGCAGCGCACGCCCACCGATGTATTCCCCGATATCGATATTCCCGTTGTGGCCGTCGCCTGGAATTATTCGGGTTTGTCGCCGCAATTGATGGAAGATCGAATCGTTTCCCCCTATGAACGCTTTTTAACTACCGTAGTAGATAACGTCGAGCATACGGAATCGCAAACCGTGGCCGGACGCTCCGTCATCAAGGTATTTTTTCAGCCAGGCGCGGATGTTCACGTAGGCGTTACGCAAATCACCGCGCTCTCCCAAACCATCATTCGGCAATTACCGCCGGGAATTTCCCCACCGCTGATTATCACGTATTCGGCTTCCAGCGTACCCGTGCTGCAACTGGGCATGAGAGGGGAAGGATTATCCGAACAGGAATTATTTGATTTCGGAGCGAACCTGGTACGCAATCAGTTGGCGACCGTGCAAGGCGCAGCAATCCCCTGGCCTTATGGAGGAAAGCAGCGGCAAGTCTCCGTGAACCTGGATATTCCGGCCCTGCAGGCGAAAGGTTTATCGCCGACCGATGTGATCACTGCGATCTCCGCGCAAAACCTGGTGCTGCCTTCGGGCACCGTCAAGATGGGCTCGACTGAATTCAACGTGGAAATGAATGGTTCGCCGGATACGCTCGCCGCACTGAACAATTTGCCGATCAGGACCACAAACGGCGCGACCATTTATGTAAAAGATGTCGCCTATGTGAGCGATGGCTTTTCGCCACAGATCAATATTGCGCGCATGGATGGGCAGCGTGGCGTACTGATGGCGATCTACAAAACCGGCGCAACCTCCACACTTAAAGTCGTGTCGGAAGTGTACTCGAGACTCCCCATCATCAAGAATCTCGTTCCGCCACAAACGGTGATTACTCCCCTGTTCGACCAATCTATTTTCGTACGCGCCGCTATTCAGGGGGTTGTTCGAGAGGGTGTAGTTGCCGCGTGCCTGACCGCGCTGATGATTCTGCTGTTTTTGGGCAGCTGGCGCAGCACGCTGATCATTGCGATTTCGATTCCGCTTTCGATTCTGATCTCCATCACGATTTTGAGCATGCTTCATGAAACCATCAACCTGATGACGCTTGGCGGATTGGCCCTGGCTGTCGGCATTCTGGTGGATGACGCCACGGTGGAAATCGAAAACATCAATCGGAATCTTGCGCAGGGGAAACAGATTATTCAAGCCATTCTGGATGGCGCACAGCAAATTGCCATTCCCGCTTTCGTTTCCACTCTTTCGATCTGCATTGTTTTCGTGCCGATGTTTTTTCTGACGGGAGTCGCGAAATTTTTATTCGTCCCGTTGGCCGAGGCTGTGGTGTTCGCCATGCTTGCCTCTTACCTGCTTTCGCGAACGCTGGTGCCGACCATGGCCATGTATCTCCTAAAGGAACATCACGGCGAAGAACACGCCACGGGAAATGATTTTTTCTCGCGGATGCAGCGCGGGTTCACGCACGGGTTCGATCGCATGCGGGACGGCTACAGGAAATCTCTTGACGTTTTGCATCGACCGCGCATGGCTGTTTGTCATTTTGTTTTTGATTTTTTGCGTCGCTTCCCTGGCCTTGATTCCCGTGCTCGGCCGCGACTTTTTCCCTTCGGTGGATGCGGGCCTGATTCGTTTGCATATGCGCGCCCGCGCCGGGCAGCGCGTGGAAGAGACCGCTCGAGAAGCGGACGGGGTGGATAATTTGATCCGCAGAGTGATTCCCCCCGAGGACCTCGGAACGATTCTCGACAACATCGGCTTGTTCAACAGCACCGTGAATACGGTCTACAGCAATTCAGGCGTCATTGGCGAATCCGATGCGGAAATTTTGATCGGCCTGAAACCGCAACGCAAAGAATCGACAAAGCATTACGTCGATGAACTACGCACGCAACTGGCCAAGGAATTCCCCGGCACGCAATTCTTTTTTCAGCCCGCGGATATGATCAGCCAGATTTTGAATTTCGGAGTGCCTGCGCCGATCGATGTCGAACTGATTGGGCCGAATGAGAAGGCAAATTTTCTGATCGCTGAGCAAATTACAAATCGCATTCAGCATATTCCCGGCGCGGTGGATGTGCATGTGCAACAGCTGCGATCTTTCCCGGCAATTTTCCTGAATCTGGATCGCACGCGCGTGCAATCCGTCGGCCTCAGCCCGACGGATGTGGCCAATAGCGTCCTGCTTACGCTGAGTTCCAGCTCAACGGTTTCGCCGTCGTTCTGGGTTAATCCCATGAACGGCTACGAATACAACGTGGCCGTGCAGGCGCCGCAATACAAAATCGACAACATGCAGTCGCTCGATAATATTCCCATCTCCTCGGCCCTGAATCCGACGCCGCAAATTTTGGGGAACATGGTGGGGATGAGCGTTAACACCGAGCCCGCGCTGCTCAGCCAATACGACGCTCAGCCCATGATGAATGTTTACGCCTCGGTGGAAGGGCGCGACCTGGGCGGCGTGGATGCGGATATCCAGAAAGTGCTGGCGGATTTTAAAGGCAAACTTCCGCGCGGCACGCAGATGTTCCGGCGCGGCCAGGTCGCGACCATGACCTCTTCGTTTGCAGGTCTCACGGCGGGCGTGGCCGTCGCCATCGTTTTGATTTATTTCCTGATCGTGATTAATTTTCAGTCGTGGATCGATCCTTTTATTATTATTACCGCGCTGCCCGGTGCGCTCGCCGGGATCGTCTGGATTTTGCTGCTCACGCACACTACGCTCAGCGTGCCATCCCTGACCGGCACGATCATGTGCATGGGCGTGGCCACGGCGAATAGTATTCTGATGGTTTCCTTTGCGCGCGAAAGAATGAATGAGGGAGTGAATGCCGCGCAGTCAGCCGTACAGGCCGGGTATGTGCGCATCCGGCCCGTGATCATGACTGCGGTTGCCATGATCATCGGCATGGTTCCCCTTTCGCTGGGGCTGGGAGAGGGCGGAGAACAAAACGCTCCGCTGGGCCGGGCCGTCATCGGCGGATTGATCGTGGCCACGTTCGCGACTTTATATTTTGTGCCTTGCGTATTTTCTTTGATTCACAAAAACAAACGCCTCGAAGAAGGCGTCAGCGCCGCGGAGTTGGGAATTAATTAGCGGACTTATGAGCTTGTCTAATAAGTCGCATTTGGTCCATGTAGCGCCCGCCTTCAGGCGGGCATTGTGGCTCAACTCGGACTGCCCGCCTGAAGGCGGGCGCTACAAAACCGGGCAAAAACTGAGTTGCCGCATAGACTGTTGAGAGTTGAGGGAGCAAATTGGGAATGTCTGAAAATCAGGTCGAGTTGCGGGATGAGTCAAAATACGTGGGCGAACCCGGCGGCACCGGCAGAGGTCCCGGCGCGCTGCTTCGCTGGTTTTTGATTGTCTTTGTTATTTTTGCGATTCTCGGAATATATGCCGTCTCCCAGCGCATGAGCGAACATAAGGCACTCGCGCAGCAGACCGAACAAACGGCCGTTCCTTTTGTTTCGGTGATCCACGGGACACCGATCGATACGAATTCCGAAATGGTGCTTCCCGGATCTCTCAAACCCAACGTCGAATCTCCCATTTATGCGCGAACCAACGGCTACTTGAAGAAGTGGTACAAGGATATTGGCAGCCACGTGCAGAAGGGCGACATTCTTGCCGAGATCGATACCCCCGAAATTGATCAGCAACTCGCGCAGGCTCGCGCCGAACTCAATACCGCGCAGGCCAATCTTAATCTTTCAAAATTAACGTCCACGCGCTACCAGGATTTGATCAAGACGGATTCCGTTTCGCGCCAGGACCTCGACAACGCCAACGGCGATTTCGCGGCGAAGCAGGCCATGGAGCAATCATCAGACGCCAACGTAAAACGGCTGGAAGAATTGGAATCGTTCAAACGCGTGTACGCGCCGTTTACGGGCATCATCACGCAGCGGAATGTCGATCCCGGCATGCTGATCAATGCGGGAAATGGCGGGTCCTCCACCAAAGAATTGTTCGACCTCGCGCAGATTGATCCGATGCGCGTTTTTGTCGCCGTGCCGCAGGCCTACTCTCCCTCGATTCACACAGGGCTAAAGGCCTGCCTGGCACTCACGGAACTTGCGCAGAAGAATTTCTGCGGTCAAGTGGTGCGCACCGCGAATTCCATCGATCCCGGAACGAGAACTTTGCTTACCGAAGTGGATGTACCAAATCCAGCTGGCACGCTTCTTCCCGGCGCGTATGCGGAAGTCCATTTTGATGTGAAGGTCGTTGCGCAGCGCATTTCCCTGCCAATCAATGCGATATTATTTCGCCCGGACGGGTCGATGGCAGCTGTCGTTGGAGAGGACAATCGCATCAATCTGAAAAAAATTACAATTGGACGCGATTTTGGAAACGCTTTGGAAATCCTGGATGGAGTTACTCCCACGGACCGCATCGTGATTAATCCTCCGGACGCGCTGGAGCAGGGCGAAGAGGTCAATATCGCCGCGCAAAAAGCTGCGCCAGGCGCTGCTTCCGGCGCTCCATCCAAGAAGTAGCCCGCATCTCTCATGGGATTGTCTGTTTCCTGGGACCGCCAATCTCCTGATTGGCGTGTGGCCAAACGTCAATCAGGAGATTGGCGGTCCCAGGTTTGCCCTCATTTAATTCGTCCCAATTGTCCTTTGAGATTTTTAAGCCATACCGGTTGGGCCACCTCGCTATGATGCACCGTTGAGCACCGGGGTGGCGCAGTCCGGATACTGTGGTGAGAAGGCCTGGTTGGGGATTTCTGAAACTTGATTTTGGCAAAAATCAGGTTCGTCTTGGCGCCGACCTTTAAATTTAAATTTATTCAGTGGAAATTATTTATTGCGGATCTTTTTCGCCGAGGATGCAGCGGGCCGTATCTCTCGCGATCAACAATTCTTCATCCGTGGGAATGACGTAGGCAGACAGGCGTGACTGGTCGCAGCTAATTGCGCCTTCCACACCCACCGTTTTTTGATTCTTTTCCTTGTCCAATGTTAATCCGGCCCACTCCAGGCCTTCGCAAATTCCCGCGCGGACGAGCGGCGATTTTTCGCCGATGCCGCCGGTAAACACGATGGCGTCCGCTCCGCCCATCGCGGCGAGAAACGCGCCGATATATTTTCGCGCCCGGTAGCAGAACATTTCGATGGCCAGCATGGCGCGGCGGTCATTGTGCTCACTCACCTGCTGCTGCAGAACGCGCATGTCATGTGTGAGCCCGGAAATTCCCAGCAACCCGGACTGCTTATTCAGCATGGTTTCTACTTCATGAATGGAAATCCCTTCCTTCGCAGCAATAAATCCGAGAACAGCGGGGTCCAGATCGCCCGAACGAGTGCCCATCACCAGCCCCTCAAGCGGCGTCATGCCCATCGAAGTATCCACCGATTTTCCGCCGCGAATGGCCGCCGCAGAACAGCCGTTTCCGAGATGCAGGCTGATGATGTTCGTCTGCTCGCGTGGCAAATTGCGTATGGTGCGATAGCGGTAAGCCATGTAGCGATGGGAAATACCGTGAAATCCGTAGCGCCGGATTCGATAACGAAGATACAGGTGATACGGAATTGCGTACAAATAAGCGTGCTCGGCCAGCGAATGGTGAAAGGCCGTGTCGAACACAGCGACCTGAGGAATTTTCGCGCCGAGCAAATCGCCTGCCGCGCGAATGCCGCGCAAATTGATGGGATTGTGCAACGGAGCGAGGTCGATGCACTTTTCGATGTCCGCAAGGACATCATTTGTAATCAAAACGGAATCGGAGAACGATTCGCCGCCGTGGACGACGCGATGCCCTACCGCATGAATGTCCCCGATGCTTTGAACTTCCGATACGCCGGATTCCGGCGAGGCCGCCCAGCGAACCAGAAAATCGATCGCCGCGGTCATGTCTTTCAGGGAAGCGGTGAGCGTCCGCTTTGGATTTTCGCCGCTCTGTACGGTGACGACGGCTTCGCCGCCAATGCGCTCCACCTCGCCGCGCATCAAACGAACATCTTTATTCTCGCGGATGCGTTCGAGATCCGTCGCGATGATTTGACACTTGAGGCTCGAACTGCCGGCATTCAGAACAAGAATATTCATTAATTTATTTTCCGCACGCTGATTTCCCTCCCGCCCAGGTGCAACTCAGATTCAACTAAACCTGGATGAGTAGAGCCTTCACGATAGTTTGCACTGGGTCCATGTAGCGCCCGCCTTCAGGCGGGCATCCGATGGAATCCAAACTGCCCGCCTGAAGGCGGGCGCTACAGACCCGAGTTCACACACAGATTTTAGTAGGGCCATTTCCAGTCCTTAATCTCCGGCATGTCATCGCCAACTTGCATGACGTATTCCTTGTGGTCAATCAATTTGTCGCGCATCAATTGCTTGAAGTGCGCTCCGATGCGCTGCAGGCGCGGCACGCGGTCCACCACGTCCGACGCGAGATGGAACCGGTCCAAGTCGTTCATCACCGTCATATCAAATGGCGTCGTGGTCGTTCCCTCTTCTTTGTATCCGCGCACGTGGAGGTTGTCGTGATTGTGGCGGCGATAAGTCAGCCGGTGAACGAGCCATGGGTATCCGTGAAACGCAAAAATAATCGGCTTGTCCACCGTGAACATGGAATCGAAGTCTTTGTCCGACAGTCCGTGCGGATGTTCGCTCTCGGGTTGCAGCGTCATCAAGTCCACCACATTGATGAATCGGATACGCAGGTCCGTAAAATGTTGCCGCAACAAATCCACCGCCGCAAGCGCCTCCAGCGTGGGAATATCTCCCGCGCTCGCGACCACCACATCCGGCTCGCCATCCTGATCGTTGCTCGCCCAATCCCAAATGCCAATGCCCGCAGTGCAATGCTGAATCGCGGATTGCATGTCCAGATATTGCAGAGCTGGCTGCTTCCCCGCCACGATCACGTTCACATACTGCCGGCTGCGCAAACAATGATCCGCAACCGAGAGCAGCGTATTCACATCGGGAGGCAAATAAACGCGCACCACATCCGCTTTTTTATTCACCACCAGATCGATGAAACCAGGATCCTGGTGCGTAAATCCGTTGTGGTCCTGCCTCCACACATGCGAGGTCAGCAGATAGTTAAGAGACGCAATAGGCCGCCGCCATGGAATCTTGTTCGTTACTTTCAGCCACTTGGCATGCTGGTTGAACATGGAATCGACAATGTGGATGAACGCCTCGTAACACGAAAAAAATCCGTGGCGTCCCGTTAACAAATAACCTTCCAGCCATCCCTGGCACATGTGTTCGCTTAAAACTTCCATCACGCGGCCGTCGGTAGATAGATTTTCGTCCGTGGGAAGCAGCGGCTCCATCAGAATTTTATCGGTCGCTTCGTAGATTGCATCGAGCCGGTTGGAAGCTGTTTCGTCTGGACCAAAGACGCGAAAGTTTTTTTCTTCATTGTTACGGCGCATGACGTCACGCAAAAATTTGCCAAGCTCTTTTGTCGCTTCGGCAAACTGAGTTCCCGGCTTCACCACCTGCATCGCGTAATTCCGAAAATCGGGCATCGCCAGATCTTTCAACAGCAGGCCGCCATTGGCGTTTGGATTTTTCCCCATTCTTCTATCGCCTATGGGCGCGAGCTCCGCCAATTTACTTACAAGCTTTCCGTGCTGATCGAACAGTTCCTCCGGACGATAACTTTTCATCCAAACTTCGAGCGCGCGCAAATGTTCCGGATTTGTTGCGAGTTCAGCAAGAGGCACCTGATGCGCGCGCCAGGTTCCCTCCACCGGTTTTCCATCCACCACGCGAGGACCTGTCCAGCCCTTCGGGCTCCGCAAAATAATCATGGGCCACAATGGTCGCTCTTTGACTCCGCCGCGTCTCGCCCTGTCCTGAATGGATCGAATTTCCGCAACGATCGTATCCAGGGTTCCCGCCATCAACTGGTGCATGGCATCAGGTTCGTGGCCCTCAACAAAATAGGGATCGTATCCGTAGCCCGCGAAGAGATGAGCCAGTTCTCCGTCGGACATTCTGCCGAGAATCGTGGGATTGGCAATTTTGTATCCGTTCAAGTGAAGGATTGGCAGCACCGCGCCATCCCGCGCAGGATTCATGAATTTATTCGAGTGCCAGCTTGCCGCAAGTGCCCCGGTCTCCGCTTCCCCATCGCCCACGACGCAGCAAACGAACAGATCGGGATTATCGAACGCAGCGCCGCACGCATGCACAATTGAGTACCCCAGTTCTCCACCTTCGTGAATGGATCCCGGCGTTTCGGGCGCATCATGGCTCGGAATTCCGCCAGGAAATGAAAATTGCTTGAAGAGGCGCCGCATGCCTTCTTCCGTCTGCTGAATGTTGGGATATAAATCCGTATAAGACCCTTCGAGATATGTGTTTGCCACCATCCCCGGACCTCCGTGGCCCGGCCCGGCAATATAAATTGCGTCCAGATCGTATTTCTTGATCAGGCGATTCATGTGCACGTAGATAAAATTCAGTCCGGGTGTAGTTCCCCAGTGGCCGAGCAATCTAGGCTTGATATGTTCGATCTTCAGTGGTTCGCGCAACAGCGGATTCGCCAGCAAATAAATTTGCCCAACGGAGAGGTAGTTCGCCGCGCGCCAGTAGGCGTTCATCTTATCTTTCTCTACGTCCGACAGCGGATTGCTTGATGCAAAAACTTTGACGGAACCGGGTGCGGAAGTGGTAGCCATTTTTGTCTCCTTTACAGGCCCGAGGTGGCCTCATGCTTTCAGAAAGTGCCCCAATCTATGCCTCGACAAGGAATCTGATTTATCCAGAAAACGGTTATGAATTATCGAGGGTCGCGATGCAGTCAGCGGGGACCGCGAGTAAATAATCGGGCTGAGTAGGGCGTCCAATATATTCTGGACGTTTTGAATATACCTCGATTGCCTGTCTGCGCAATCAGCATGTTGTTAATATTTCTTTACAATTTAAGCGGCATAATACCGCCAAATCTCATCACGAAGCCGCAACAAATCCCTCAACGAACTTCTCGTATTCATTCCTGCGCCAGTACGGCCCAGCTAATAAATACTACACTTAAATATGGGGAATCGCTTTTACCTTTCTTACGTCACCCTGGGCACACCTAGTGGAAGCTTCTGGAATAACACAAAAGGGAGCATTGTGGTTTCGTAGAGGCCTCTTTGTCCCGCGTTGTTCGGGACAGAGAGGGCAGTCCTTCTCAGGCTGCCAAAGTGGTCAGGACTTGAAGCGCGGAACCAATCGCAGCGCGTTTTCCCGTTGAATCATGCGCAAGTCGCCCCCGGAAATATCGAACTTATTCATCGCCGATGTAATTTTTTCAATCGTCCAGAACGGAATGTCTGACCCAAACAGGATGCGATCCTTGGGAATAACGTTAAACAAAGCAGTCATGGCCGTCGGGCTGACCGCAACACTGGCAATATCGTAATAAAGTTTTTTTAATTCGTGCTCGAATCCGTTCGGAATTGTGGCATTGCGCTCTTCCGGTGTGAGAGCTCCGCCCGAGAGTCGCGCCAGAAGCATCAAAATTGTTCCGCCGCCGTGCGAAAAAATGAAACGAATGTTCGGGCAGCGTATCAGTGTGCCGCTGTAAACGAGGTCCGTAATCGTGCGCGTCGTGTCCGTCGGAAATTCGATGGACGTAATATTCACGCGTGGAATCGGATCGCCGCAGCAGGTCACCGTTGGGTGAACGAAGACGACGGCGTGGCGGCGGTTGAGTTCGTCCATCACCGGCGCGTATTTCACATTGCCGAGCAATTTTCCGTTTTCATAGCTGGAAAGCAGGCCGATGCCGTCCAATTTAAGCACATCGAATATGTATTCGATTTCGCGGAGGCTTCCTTCAATGTCCGGCAAAGGAATCGCGCCCCACATTCCGAAACGCCCTGGAAAATCCTTCCCCAACTGCGCGCCATATTCATTCACGCTGCGCGCATTCCTGCGCCCCTCTTCATTATTTCCGAACCAAACGCCCGGACTGGAAATGGAAGCAATCGCCGTGGACACGCCATTCTGATCCATCTGATCGAGCGAGTAGCGCGGGGTCCAATTCGTGTAAAGCGAACTCGGGACGGCCGGGGCATCATCCACAATTCGCTTCAAATTGTTCGCTGTGTGCTTCGGCGGATAAATATGGTGGTGTGTGTCGACGATGCCTACTTTGCTGCCGGCCTCTTGCGCGAATGTGGTCGGCGAAAGTGCCAGCCCCATCCCCGCAGCGGACAGCATTCGGAGGACCTTACGCCGAGAGTAGGATTGCTCTTCCGCGAGAAGATCGAGAATTTTCTTATTCGACGGCAAGGTTTCTCGGATCAATGGAGTACCCTTTCCATTTCGCCCAACTTGGCCTGCGCGGGCGCCCGTAAATTTGGAAAATTATGGCGAAGCTTCTGCTGGACCGTACTTCCGAGGTGTTTCGAAGTCAAGAATATTTTGCCGGGTTTAAACATTCACTTAATTTATTTCCATTGAGCGAGGCTCCGGGTTAAGTGGCGCAGGCTGTACAAGCTGCGGAAAAAGAGTCTTGTTCTGTCATTCTGAGCGAAGCGAAGAATCTCTCTTCGATTTAAGTATAGGAAAAGAAACAAGGAGAGATTCTTCGCTTCGCTCAGAATGACAGAGCATTGAGTTTTTCTGCCGCCTGTGTAGCCTGCGGAGTTTGGTCCTGGTGGCGCCGGCGTCCCGCCGGCGGTTTTGGGCGGTGTTGTGATATCTGAAAACCGCCGGTGGGACGCCGGCGCCACAAAGTGCAAATCCAATTAAATGACTGGCTAACTGAGCCACAAGCGCCCGTTGAGCATCACTATCCACTCCACGGGCGCTAGCAGCGCATCAGAAACCTTCAGTTCCAGAGATTCATCAACCCGCGGCTTCCGCGGTCGACTTCTCCGGCGCTTCCGCCGCCGAGCCGGACGGCTTCGCCGTAATTTCCAGTCCGCTCTTGTTCATATCAAAGCGCTGCTTCCGGTCCAGGCCCTTAACAAACTCGCGCGTGGCCTTGGCGACGCCGCCCGGCAGGCTGGAGGCATCCACAAGGACGGTCGATGACACTGTTTCTTCGTTACGATCACGAAAGCGAAATTGAACCTCAAATGATTTCATGATTCACTTCCCCCTTTTTCAAGTTTTAAATTTGTTCGGTTCCCGGCTTGCCAGTGCCATTTCACAGCAATTACGGATAACCTTTACGGAATTAAGAATGACGACGCTTCCGGCTGGTAACTTTCTTTTTGGCGGTCTTAGTTTTCGATGATCTCAATTGCACTTGCAACGATTCATTTTCCTTGATCAACGCATCGCGCGACGCGGTCACTGTTTCCAGGTTATTTCCCAATTCACCATTCTGTTTCTGCAGGTCCGCAACTTGAGCCTTGAGTTGTTCATTCTCTTGCAGGGTTTTCGTATCCTTGCACGCGGACAGGGACAAACTAAGCCCTATCGCCACAACAAGGCTCGCCAAAGTGCTTTTGCGCGTCATGCGCCATCCTTCCATCGCTAGAATTTGTACTGCAACTGGAGCTACGGTAGCGGGTGAGGTGGGGAGACTCCGCCGACAACTCAAATAGCGTACTGGAGATTCCAGGCGGGCGCAAGCCGGATCGCTGTTTATTACACTTATAACGCACGCGAAGGACGAAAGGAATTTTCTGACGTTGCCGTAAAACTAAAGTTACATCACGAAGGATACATAAATCAATTGCCCGAACCGCTCAATCCACATAACCACGGGATCGCCCGGCGCAAATTTTCCCATGCGATCGCGCAAATCGGTCAAGGTCGCCACGGTTGTTCCGTTCAATCCGTGGATCACATCTCCCGTTTGCAACGGAATTTCTCCCGATACAGGTCCCAAAGTTTTGGCCGCGACGATTATGCCGCTGGGAATTCTCAACTCAGGCAATGAGCGGGCCAGATCCACATTCAGTTCCACACCGATAATTCCGAGACGTGGCACCAGATTATTTACCGGATCGACTGTGTCCACCAAACTATCAACCTTATGAGTCCGCGCGCCCAGCGAAACATCGAGCTGCATTCGCGTAGACCCACGAAGCACCTCCACCTTCACATGATCGCCAGTCCCGTGCATGTAAAGGCTCTGGCCAAATAGAGGTAGGTTCCCCGTGCGCATATCATCCACCCGCACGATGATGTCTTGTACTTTTAATCCGGCTCGGTCCGCGGGCCCATCTGGCGTTACATCGGAAACGATCACGCCGAAATCTCGCGGCAGGTGAAGCCCGGCAGAAATTTCCGGCGTAATGGTCTGAAGAATTGCGCCAATTTCGGGCTGGTGAATATGACCATATTTCAATAACTGCGGGTATGCGTACGCGAGGACTCCGGCGGGAATCGCAAATCCCAATCCTTGATTGCCACCGGAACTCGATAAAATGAAGGTGTTAATTCCGATCAGATCGCCATCCGCGTTCACCAGCGGGCCGCCGCTATTGCCGGGATTGATTGGTGTATCCGTCTGCACGTAAACCAGAGGACTATCGGGATCAGGCTGCCGATCCACGGCGCTCACCACGCCCATGGTTACGCTATTACGCAATCCCTCGGGACTTCCAAATGCAAAAACCATTTCGCCTTGGCGTGGCTTCACATTGCCACGGACGGGAAGGCAGGGCAACGCGTGTGCTTCAATCTTTAATACAGCCAGATCGAGCCGGGTTGTAACGCCCACGACGCGAGCATCGAAAACACGCTCACGGCCATTTTGCGCGGAATCCGAGTCTTTGTCTTTGTCCGATACCGGGGGAGGCGGAACAATGACTTCAATCCTCTGCGCACCTTTTACAACGTGCGCATTAGTCACAATGTAGCCATCCGGGTCCACAATCACTCCCGATCCTATCGTCCGTTGCTTGCCCACGATGACGCTTGTCTGCCCCTGTGTCGCTTCTTCGGTTGAGGCAAATCCGGAAACCTGGATTTGAACGATGCTCGGCGAAATTCTCTGGATTAGCATCTCCACGGAATCATTCAGTTGATGCAGAGCGTCGGAAGCCTGGCCCTGGCCTAGCTTCTTGGATTGTCCGTAAGCGACAGGCGTGAAAAGCATGCATCCAATCATGGACAGGGTGGCTATCCATTTCAGGCGGGCTAACTGGTTGTGTCGAATATCATGTGATTTCTTCATGGCTCTTTTGATTAGACGCATTTTCATGTCCCAAAGATACGTAGATTTTAAGGCACCCCTGAATTGAAATTTTTACGTCACTGGAGCGTAGAATAAGGGGAAGAAGGTATAAGACATGAAGAAACTAAAGTTGTTCCCCATAGCTCTGATTGCCTTTGGTTACCTGGGGCTCGCCGCGAATTCCGGCACATTATTCGCGCAAACACCAGCGCCCCAAACCCAGAAACAAAAATCCGGCGATAATTCCGGCCAGCGGAATATGCCCGGCATGGAGGATGGAATGCCCGGCATGGACATGGGGCACGACATGCCCGGTATGAAAATGGGGCAGGGCGGGGACGATCAGCAAACTGAGCATGGGGCCATGAACGCGATGAGCCACATGCATCATCACCAGATGGGCCCGCACATGTACATGACCAAGTTGCGAACCGCTACGCCGCAGGATTGGGCCAAAGCAGATGAAATTGTAATGGAGCTGCGCGAGTCCATCGAAAAGTACAAGGACTACCACGTAGCGCTGGCGGATGGGTTCCGCATCTTCATGCCAAATCTTCCGCAGGCCGAATATCACTTCACGAATTACTACAACGGCTACCTGGAATCCTTTAGCTTCGATCCTACGCGCCCCACTTCCCTGCTCTACAAGAAAACTAAAACCGGATATGACCTGATCGGCGCCATGTACACGATGCCCAAGCGCGTTTCGGAAGAGCAATTAAACGAACGCGTTCCGCTCGGCGTGGCGACATGGCATCTGCACACGAACCTTTGCATGCCTCCTAAAGAGGAGCGCGGCCATGCGGACCTCACCAAATTCGGGCTGCAAGGCTCGATTCTTACGAAAGATGCCTGCACCGAGGCGGGCGGCGTTTTCTATCCTGTAATTTTTGGGTGGATGGTACATGTCTACCCTTATGAGGATACGCGCGAAAAAATTTGGGGCCAGTAATCGCACTCTCGAGACTTGCATTTCTCGTTTCCAGCAGCAACGCACAGCGCTCTCAAAACCGGTTTCCGTTCATCCCGCTCTCATGTTGTTGTAACCAAATTTTTACATTGTGTGCGTATAATGATTGGACGGGGGACATACGTGACTTCGGACCCATTGCCAGCGGTCGAACCATTGCTCTCCAAACACGCGGAAATCATTGAAGAAGTTTCCGAAAAACTTCCGCCCTCCAGAAAATATCCTGGGGCGTTGATCGTCGTGGAAGGCATCGACGGCTCGGGCAAAAGCACGCAGCTGTACCTGCTAAAACGCTGGCTGGAGATTAACGGTTACCGCCTCCATTTCACCGAATGGAATTCTTCTCCCCTGGTCAAGTCCGCCACGCGCCGCGGAAAACAGCGCAGGCTCCTGACGCCAACCACATTTTCGTTGCTGCACGCCGCGGATTTCGCCGATCGCTGCGAGCGCCAGATCCTGCCGTTGCTTCATAGCGGATACCTTGTGCTGGCCGATCGCTACATTTACACGGCATTTGCGCGCGACGTTGCGCGCCATTGCTCGCCTCGCTGGCTGCGCAATCTTTACCGCTTCGCGCCCGTTCCGGACATCACGTTCTATTTCCGCGCGCCTCTTGACGTAGCCGTCAAGCGAATCATGAGCGGCAGACCCAAACTGAAATATTATGAAGCAGGCATGGACCTGAACCTTTCGCTGGACCGCGCCGAAAGTTTCCGAATTTTTCAGGGCCGCATCCTGGCCCAATATGATGAGATGGTGGAATCCGATAAATTCGTGGTGATGGACGGAACTTTGGCCGTAAATTCTCTGCAGAAGCAGATGCGCCAAATGGTCAAAGCGCGGATTGACCTCTCCCGATTTGCGCCTAAGAAATCGACGCGGAGGCCCTTGTGAAAACCGCGAAAGCCGGCAAGAAAAAAGACAATTCAAAGAATGCCCTGATTCCTTCCGGCGCCTCCCCGCGAAATTACGGCCTTGCCCTGCCAGGCATCGCCGATGAGGAATTCGGCGGATCCCTGATCGTTCTGGAAGGCATGGACGGCTCGGGCCGCTCCACCCAGATTGCACTGCTGACGGAATGGCTCGAATCGGAAGGCTTTGCCGTCGAAACCATGGGCCTGCGCAGATCGGGCCTCGTGGCAAAAGATATCGACGCGCTACTGGCCGAGAACACGATCACGCGCATGACGCTCACGCTCATGTATGCCACCGATTTCTACGATCAACTCGAGCACCGCATCATTCCGGCGCTCCGTTCGGATTTTGTTGTCCTGGCGGACCGTTACTTTTATACTCTCATCGCACGCGCGGGAGCTCGCGGCATTCAACGCGACTACCTGAATGGGTTATACGAAATGGCGATTCGTCCCGACCTCACATTTTGGCTGAACGTGCGCCCGGAAGTTGCATTCGAACGCGAGTTCCGCAAATCGCACGCCATAAGTTATTGGGAATCCGGGCGGGATCTTTCCCTCTCCGATGATTTGTTTCAATCCTTCATTCTCTACCAGGCAAAAATCAAGAAAGAATTCGAATCCCTCTCGCAGCGCCATGGCTTTCTTTCACTTGACGGCGAGGCCAGCGTCATTTCCGTCAACAACGAATTGCGCAAACGAATTGCCGCGCATCTTGGCATTCAGCGCACGCATTACCGGCCATCCTCCGCGTTGGCCCCGCTGTGGCGCTGAGACTCCGCAAACCAATACATCTCGCGGCGATTGACGCCGGTTCCAACGCTTTTCGGCTGATGGTCGCGCGCATCCACTCCTGTAACGATTGGGAAATTGTGGAATCGGTCCGCGCTCCCGTGCGCCTCGGGCATTCCGTATTTACCTCCGGCCAATTCGATCGCAAGACTCTGCGTGAAGCTACCGCGGCCTTCCGCGAATTCCGGAAAATTATGGACGCGCACGACGTCACCGCCTACCGCGCCGTGACCACAAGCGCCGCGCGTGAGGCCAGAAACCGCCACGTATTGATTGAACGAATTCGCCACCAGGCCAAAATTGACCTTGAAGTGATTTCCGGGGAAGAGGAGGCTCGCCTGGTGCGGGTTGCGGTGCTCCGCGCGCTTCGCGCCATGGATCCGCCTCGCTATATCCTGGACCTTGGCGGCGGAAGCCTGGAAGTAAATGTTCTGCGTCGCGGCGTGTTGCAGGAAATTATTGGAATGCCGCTGGGAACCGTCCGTCTGATGGAAGCTTTTCACGCTCAGGGAGCGATCAACGAAGACGTCGCCGAGGCTATTCGCCACCATGTGTTGTCCGTCCTGCGAAAGACGCTGCCGAACCGCCCCACTCTTCCTGGTGCGTGCACGGTTGCCTGCGGCGGAAATGCGGAAACTCTTGCAACACTGACCTTGGGCCCCAGAATTGGCGGATTCTCAACCCTGAATTCTCGACTGCTGCAAGATCGGATGGAACGGATTCTCAGGTCCAGTGTGGAAGAGAGAATGAAATCGTTTTCCGTCCGGCGCGATCGCGCGGAGGTCATGGGAGTTGCCGCCATCGTTTTGGCCACCATCGCATCGTGGTTGCGCGTTCGCCAGATGATCACACCTCGCGTCGGAGTTCGCGAGGGACTCCTCTACGAACTTTCTTCCGTAGAAATGGCGATCCCCTCACCCACGGAGGAGGAACGCACTCATTCTGAAGCCATGATCTCCGGCGCGATGTCCTATGCATACAAAGTTCGCTGCGACCTGAAGCATTCGGAACAAGTTCGCAGCCTGGCCCTTCAACTCTTCGACCAGTTTTGGCCGTATCACCAGTTTGATGCCAGCGCCCGGTCCGTCCTCGCATCGGCCGCACTGCTTCACGATTGCGGAGTGCTCATCAACCGCAAAGGGCATCATCGCCACGGCGAATATCTCATTCATAACGCAAAAATTCCGGGACTGATCGGGTGGCAGAAAAACATGACGGCTGCCCTCGTGCGCTATCACAATAAAAAATCCGAACCAACGGCGAAGCATTCCGTTTTCGCATCCCTCAGCAGCGAACAAAGAAGAATGGCGCGCCTGCTGGCCGGAATGTTGCGCCTCGCCGAGTGCCTTGAAAGCGATCACCGGCAGGGCATTTCCAAACTTACGATAGAAGGTGGGCCGCGCGATGTTCGCATTCATGTGGAGATGCGGGATTCTTCGCGGCTGAATTTGATAGGACTTCAGAGAAAAGCGCGACTGCTCGAACGCGAGCTGAAATTGCGTTTAACATTTCAGCGGGTTATGGTTGTTGAGAAAACGAGGGTCGCATAATGATGCAATTGTATTTAATTCGCCACGGCATCGCCGTCGACCGCGAAGATCCCAACTGTCCGCCGGATACCGAGCGCCCTCTAACACCCAAAGGAATGAAGCGCAGCCACGCCGCGGCTCTCGGCTTGCGCGCTCTGGACGTAAAGCCCGACGTGGTCCTGACGAGTCCCTGGCTCAGGGCCGCGCAAACCGCCGAAATTTTCTGTGAAACGATCGGATATCCCACCAAGAAAATAATTTCCACGGACGTTTTGAAGGGCACCAGCGCGCCACCCGATCTATTGCGCGAATTGCAGCCCATGAGAGACAAGGTCGTCTTTTGTTTCGGCCACGAACCGCATTTACATCAAGTGATCGGTTACGTCCTTCACACCCACTCAAAAATTACCGAACTCAAAAAAGCAGGGATCGCGCTCCTGGAACTGGAGCGAACCTCGCCACCACACGGCAGGCTGATCGCCCTCTACCCTCCCAGCACCCTGCGTCTCCTTGCGAAATAGTGGTCACCAGTAGCGCGGGCTTCAGCCTGCGGGGGTTAGTCCTTGCAAGGCCAAAACCCCGCAGGCTCAAGCCCGCGCCACTAAATTCAACCAATCTCTTTCCACCGAAAACAACTACGCAAGTGATCGTTCACCATGCCGGTAGCCTGCATGAACGCGTAACAAATCGTCGAACCCACAAATCGGAAACCAAGTTTTTTAAGGGCCTTGCTCATGGCGTCCGATTCCACAGTCTGTGCGGGAATGTCCTTAGGGACGCGCCGGTTCGGGCGCAAAGTTTTTCCGCCGGTGAATTGCCAAATGTAGGAATCAAAGCTGCCGAATTTGCCTTGCACATCGAGGAAGGCCCGCGCGTTCGAAATGGTCGAGGAAATTTTTAGGCGGTTTCGAATAATTCCCGCATCACGCATCAGGACGCGAATTTTGCCGGCATCATAACGCGCAATTTTGGAAGCGTTAAATTCATCGAACACTTCCCTGTAGCGCTCGCGCTTTCGCAGAACTGTTTCCCAACTGAGCCCCGCCTGCGCGCCCTCCAGAATTAAAAATTCAAAGAGCAGGCGATCGTCGTGCACGGGCACACCCCACTCCACGTCATGGTAGTGCGCCAGAATACCGCTGCGCGCCCAATGACACGTCGGCCGAGGCGGAAGAACCGCCTCGGCTCTGATTCGATCTGGCATGGTGAATTAAA
Organism: uncultured Acidobacteriota bacterium; assembly: GCA_963786215.1. GTDB lineage: Bacteria > Acidobacteriota > Terriglobia > Acidiferrales > UBA7541 > Palsa-360. Next base: position 14,878 of record CAWAYK010000011.1, on the reverse strand, counting down.
CGATGTGGCGCTGCACTGCTTTTTCGATCTGGTCTCGGGGAACCGCTCCGACGACTTGTTCGGCCACTTGCCCGCCCTTGAAAATCAGCAGGGTCGGAATACCTCGAATATTGAACTGGCCGGCCGAATTCGTATTTTCGTCCACGTTCAACTTCACTACTTTAATTTTTCCCGCATACGCGGTAGCGACTTCAGCCACGGTTGGCGCGAGCATCAAGCATGGCCTGCACCATTCCGCCCAGAAGTCCACCATCACCGGCTGCGTCTTGCTCGCTTCAATGACTTCTGACTGAAACGTGCTATCCGTAACGCTATTAACATTATCTGCCATGAGAACCCTTTCCTATGGGAAGTACCGGCATCATTTTAGCCGATTTCGCCCCCGAAATATTGGATGAAGTTATGCTCTTTTCGATTCCGTCTTTCCAGGCCGCCTCATACAGCTTTACATACTCTTTAGCGGAGGCTTGCCATGAGAAATCCTGGGCCATGCCATTCAATTGAATCCTGCGCCAGGCCGGCGGCTCATTCCGATAAACGGAAATAGCCTGCCGAACACTCTCCAGCAATGCATCCCCATCATACGCTTGAAATTTAAATCCTGTGCCGCGGCCCGTGATTGGGTCGAATAGGTCAATAGTGTCTTCCAATCCGCCCGTCGCGCGGACCACCGGAACCGTGCCGTACTTCAAACTGTAAATCTGATTCAGGCCGCAAGGCTCGTAACGCGAAGGCATTAGAAACATGTCCGCGCCCGCTTCAATCTTATGCGCAATAATGTTGTCGTAAGCCACTTTTACGCTGAACTTGGACGGAAATGCCTTCGCCAGCTCGCGGAACAGTTTCTCATATTTCGGCTCGCCCGCGCCCAGAGCGGTAATCACCAGATCCTCCGCAAGCAATTCCGGCGCAATTTTTTCGATGAGATCGAATCCTTTTTGCGCGGCAAATCGCGACACAATTCCTATCACCGGTTTGCTCACCGCTTCCTGCGGCAGCCCAAATGCCTGCAGGAGATCTTTTTTGCAGGCCAGCTTTCCGGAAAGATCCTTCGCCGAATAGCGCGAAGCGATAACCTTGTCGCGCTCCGGACTCCACGCCGAGTAATCGACGCCATTCAAGATTCCCGTCAAGCGGTCCGCGCGATTTCTTACTACGCCGTCGAGTCCCTGGCCATACTCCACGGTTTTTATTTCCTCCGCGTAGGTCCTGCTGACAGTCGTCAGATAATCCGAATAAATCAGGCCGCCTTTCAGGAAATTCACTTGTCCGAAAAATTCCATTCCGTTGATCGTAAACAGGCTTTCCGGCAGTCCCATTTTCTTCATCGCTTCGCGAGGAAATGCACCGTGGTACCCCATGTTATGAATTGTGAAGACAACGGGTAAATCGGCAACAGCGCGGTCTTCCGCATACCGTGTCTGCAAGAAAACTGGAATGAGCGCGGACTGCCAGTCATGGCAGTGGATGACGTCCGGCATCCATACGTGCTTGCAGAATTCAATCGCCGCTCCGCAGAATTCAGCAAACCGCTCCGCGTTATCCGGATAATCCTTCCCTGCCACGCCGTACAGCTGCTCGCGATCGAAATATTCCGGGTCGTCGACAAAATAATAATAGACGCCGTGGATCGCTCCGCCTTCCGCAATGGCCGGAAAGCGTAGACCATCGCCCATTGCAACTGTCAGGCTGGGTGCGCTCACGCCCACCACTTTCGTCTTCCGATATCGAGGTAGCAGAACGCTGACTTCATGCCCGAGCGCGACCAAAGATTTAGGCAAGGCCTCGACCACATCCGCCAGGCCGCCCGTCTTTGAAAATGGAAGTCCTTCTGATGCCACAAAAAGTATTTTCATAGCCGATCCGAGGTATCCAACGTACTGAAAAGCCTGTTCATGCGTCAAGGACGGTAAACAGGTTTTATGTATTCTTGCCAGTTTGCACTGAGCAATTCCCGGGAAAATATCTCGAAATTGAACTGCCTGCCCTCCGTGTTACAGCCAACCAAATCGAATGAATGCGGAATCTTCCACAGCCACCCCGTTTTTTACAACTTTTAGATGTAAAATGCCTTTGCGGTATCCGGCCGAAAGCGGCTGCCCCTTCAACAACCAGAGGCTGCCAGTCTATTTCCGATCAGGAAAGGCACAATCATGGCCACTGTAAAACCAATTCCCGATGGATTTCACAATGTGACTCCCTATCTCCATGTCAAAGGCGCAGTCGCCGCCATAGATTTTTATAAAGACGTTTTCGGAGCGACCGAAATCATGAGGATGGGCGGCCCAAATGGAAAGATTATGCACGCGGAATTGAAATTCGGCGATTCAATCGTGATGCTGGCGGACGAAAATCCGGCGATGGGCATCATGAGCCCGCAGACGCTCGGCGGCTATTCCGTTGGCATCCACTTGTATGTCGAAAATGCTGACGCCGTAGTGCAAAAAGCCTTAGAAAATGGGGCCAGAGCGCTACGGCCCGTAAAAGATCAATTTTACGGAGATCGCTCGGGAACTGTGCTGGACCCATTCGGACACATGTGGTCGGTTGCGACGCACGTGGAAGACGTGTCGCCTGAAGAAATAAAGAAGCGAATGGCGTCAGCAGTGAGCCAATCGGCAGGTGCCTAAACCTAACCGCCGCGGAACAATTCAACCACACTGTCATTCCGAGCGAAGCGAGGAATCTCTCTTCGATTTAACTATATGAAAACAAAGAAAAGCAGATTCCTCGCTTCGCTCGGAATGACAGAGATGGTGGATTTTTCCGCAACCTGTTTAGCCGCTGAAGTCAAGCCGTCTCATAAATTGCTCCCCGCGGCACTTGATAGGGCTTCAGGGGCTAAAGCCCTTGATTTTCGCGGCCCTGAATGTCGCGGCTGAAGCCGCGACCCGCAATGAAAATTTATGAGATACCTTCATTTCGATTTTGCAGTTCTCACAAAGACTCTTTAGCCCCTGAAGCCCAATCAAATGTCTAGGGGAACCACTTATAAGACGGGTTGAATTAACTTTTCTGCCCAGCCTCTCAGCCAACGAGCATCTATAAAAAGGTCCCTCTACGATTCATGATTTCGTTTAAATGTCTTAAACGGACGCGTCCATCCGGGCACTTATTTTTCACACTCATCATCCATGCTGTGCACACGCTTCTCTCTTGCTACACTCTTGTCCCATGTCACCTGAGAGGCTTGGACAGCATTTTCTTTCCGATACAGATTGGCAGGAACGAATCGCGGATGAAGTTCACATCGATGCCGGGATGTGGGTGGAAATTGGCGCAGGGCACGGAGAAATGACGACGCGGATTGCGCAGCGCGCGAACAAACTTTTCGCCGTTGAGTTGGACCCTCCCCTGGCCCGCCGTTTGCTCAAAGTGACAGCGCCTTTGAAGAATGTGGAAATTGTCCACAGTGACGTCATGGCCGTGGATTTCGAAAAATTGACGAACGGCGAGCGCTTCTCCGTTTACGGAAATTTGCCGTATTACATCACGTCGCCCATTTTGCATCGCCTGTTCGAGCAGGCCGACCGCATTGCAGCCATTCACATCGTCATCCAATATGAGGTTGCCGTAAGAATTGTGGCGCAGCCAGGCCGCCGGGATTACGGTTACCTTTCAGTGGCATCGCAGTGGTATGGAACTCCGGAAATTGCTTTCCGCATTCCTCCCGAAGCATTCAACCCACCTCCCAAAGTCGATTCAGCCCTGGTCAGCTTCCGCATGCCCGGAGAGCGCGCAAAGATCAAAGTTTCAGATGAGCTTGCGTTTCTGGAATTCGTAAAAGAATGTTTCGCGCAAAAAAGAAAAACACTACGAAATAATTTGCGGCCAAGGTTGGGAATTAGAACAGAAGATATTCTAAAAGCAGCAGATTTACCCAAGGACGCACGCGCGGAACAATTGACAATCCCTCAATTCGCATCGCTATTTCAACTGGCCCAATAAAAAGCATCCAACTCTCCGCTTTTCTCCTCTTTTCTCCTCTTTCCTCTGTGCCCTCTGTGTTAAATCTTTCAATCTTCCTGACTTTTCCTAGATTCCCCCAGCACCCCCAGCAGTCGGTCCGGATAATCCGTAATTATCCCATCCACCCCCGCCGCAATCAGCAATCGCATCTGCTCCACTTCGTTAATTGTCCACGCAACCACCTGCAATCCCGCGCGATGAGCCTTATCGACCACCGAGGAAGTGATCAGGTCTCCGCGAGCCACGAGCTGGCGCGCCCCAGCCCTGACCGTTCGCTCAACCAAATCGCTCGACGGGTGCTCGCACAAAAAACCCGTCATCATCGTGGAGTCAATCCGGTGAACCGTGTCCAGCGCAGAAGGATCGAACGACAGAATCACAACGCGTGCGCCCGCATTGTAATCCCGCAAAGTCGCTACCACGACGTGCTCAATTCCCCACTGCTGGCCAGCCTTTATTTCGAGATAAAAAATCACGTCATTCTGTTTTGCGAAATCCAGAATTTCCTCAAGCGTTGGCACCTTCTCCCCGGCAAAGGGCTTCGCTCCGCGATCCCCGAACCACGCGCCCGCATCCAGCGCGCAAATTTGATCGAGCGGCAACTGATGAACATCTCCCTTGCCGGTGGTCGTGCGATCGAGCGTGAAGTCATGCATGGCAACCACTCGCGCATCTCGCGAAAGTTGCAGGTCGGTTTCAATAAAACTTGCGCCTAATTCCACGGCACGGCGAAACGCCGCCATTGTATTTTCAGGAGCGTGCCCGGAAGCGCCCCGATGCGCGATGGTCCAGATGGATTTGCTTTCCATATCTCCCTTACCGTTGCCCCAAAAAGCCAAGAATTTTAGCGCTGATTTAATCGTACCAGAACGCCAAGCACACACTCATAACGTTCGACCACTTCTGTGCTCAGGATTCTTTTTGACATATTACTGCATCTAACAGAGTGCATAGGAAAGATCGAAGGTCGGCAGAAAAGCCGCGGAAAGGAGGGCTTCCATGGGAAACCGTGAAAGTCTTCAAAGGTATTTCTTTGCATTTATTTTGATTGGAGCCTTGAGCTTCGCATGGGGCGCGCCTGGAGCAATGGCCGGGACCACCTCTAGTAAACAACCGTTGTCACTCACCGACCAGGTTCATCACCAACTGGTTATGCTTCCCTGGTACGGCGTATTCGATAATATCGAATATCAGGTGAACGGCACTGAAGTCATCCTGAAAGGCCAAGTGACAAGTGAACATGGGGTCACAAAGGACGACGCCGAGAAATTTGTCGGCAACATTCCAGGTGTGACCAACGTAATCAACGAAATCGAAATCCTTCCTCCGTCCAGGTTTGACGATCAAATCCGCCGTGCGGAATATCGCACCGTCTTTTCCAAAGCGGATTTGGGCCGTTACACCCTCGGAGCGATCCCGCAAGTTCATATCATCGTGAAGAATGGCCACGTAACTCTCGAAGGCGTGGTTATGAATCAGATGGACAAGAATATTGCGGGGATCGTGGCAAATTCAGTTCCCGGAGTTTTTTCCGTGGAAAATAATTTGCGCATCGGATGAGGCTGCGATTTGATGGCGTTAGATAAGTGCAAAAAATGGGCCCGGATCTTTCCGGGCCCATTTACATTTGGCCGAGCTTTTAGTGATCTTGCAACTCCCCCGTAATTTTAAAATCCGATTCCATCTTCACCACGGTGTACGGATTCCACGTGGAAAGCGTATAGAAAATTTTCAGAGTATTGCCGTGCACTTCTGTGAAGCGCTCGATCATCTCGGGAGCGAATCCCCCGCCCCGCGTGTTATATGGATCGTTTCCCGTCACAGGGTTTTGCGATCCTATCGTCGGTCCAGTGGGACCAGCGGATGCCGGATACATAGTTGGGCCCGCCGGCAATGCGGTCGGGCACGTATTAGCTTTGGCGTCGACCGCATAATAAAAAATGTAATTCCCGTAAGCTCCGTCGCTGCAATCATTCAAAATATATTGAGGCGCGCTCCAGGGCCCCCAGGGCGTCCGGGAGTAGCTGAAATAAACGCCCGCCGTAGTGGGATCCTTGTGCCCTCCGTTAAAAGTCATCAGCCAGAGTCCAAGGTCCTGGGAATAAATTACAGACAGATTTCCAATGGTGGGGTTGGCCGGGATTACGTCGGTCATTACGGGCACGGCGCTGGAATCATCCGTCGTTCCCCAGGTGGGCGCGCCGTACTTGTCGAGCCCCGTGAAATACAAAGTTCCTGCCCCGCTTTCAAAACTATTCTTCGGAACAATCGAAAGATAAATATTACTGGCCTTATATTCGCCGACACCAAAGATCGCCACCATCGGCTGCCCGGACGCCATGTTCCGGCCTTCCCCATCTCCCGAAAATTCGCGGAGCGAGGTATACACAAAATGCCCGCCCGCGGAGACGCTGGAAATCGTGCGCCCCGCGGAAAAGGCCCCCGACCTTTCGTCAAATTTTGATAGCACGGAATAATTCTGGCTGTAATCGCCGGTCGCCACATTCGTTCCGCTGCTGGCGACAATATACATCTGGCCGTTGACGCTGATGCCGGAGTTGGGAATTTCATCGGCCCCCATGGGCAACGCTGTTCCGCAAGTCCCGTCCGGAAAACATTGCGAGGTCGCATACATGGGTTGCACGAGCAGAGCGTGCGTTTGATCCCTGCTCAGGAAATAATTCAGCAAGAGGCCGTCTTCCGCGCGCCGCGTCGTACTCCACGCCATGGTGTCTCCCGCCTGGTACTGAAAGGTGTTCTGGATATTCGTCCATGTCGGATAATATGCGACGCCGTCACCGCCGCCAATCGTCGCGCCAAATGTATCGCCAAACAGAAAAATGAGTTTCCCGTTATGCTCGAATGAGTAGCCGAGCCCTTGGCCCAATACATCCGCGCGCGTCGCGGTCTGGCTCACCGTCGGCTTGCAGGTGGGGGATGGATTGTTGATCGTCGCATCCCAGACAACCCAGTCGCAATCAGCCGTGATCTGCTCGATTTTTCGCGAGGAACCTGTCTGAAACGTCAGCGACAATTTTTGATCCCAGACGGACTCCTGCGCAAACAACAGCGCCGATTGAGTTCCTGAAACCAATATCAGTGCGGCCACAGCCATCCATTTCAATCGCATTCGTTTTCTCCCGTCCGAGGAATTACTCACATGGATCGTTCCAACCCTAAGCCGCATGAAAAGTTGCGTGCAAAGAAAGGATTGAATTCGCGCGACGCCCAAAAATAAGAGTGGAATATATATTGATTAGTTATTCGCAACAATTACCGAATAGCACTATACGTACTGGTATTGATTTTTGCGGGGAACGGGTTATTTCTTCGATCGGTCTTTGAGCAGACCTTTCAGCTCGGACATGAATTCCTTCACGTCCTTAAAATCCAGATAGACGGAAGCGAATCGAACGTAGGCAACCTTGTCCAGCTTCTTGATGCGATTCATCAGGAGCTCGCCCACTTCGCTGGTTTTTCTTTCACGCTCCGGAGCTTCGTGCACAAAGCGTTCCACTTCGTCGACCAGCGCTTCCAGCTTTGCCGTGGCCACAGGCCGCTTTTCGCACGATTTCAACAATCCCTGCAAAATTTTCTGCCGGTCAAATCTCTCGCGCCGACCGTCTTTCTTGATGACCATGTACGGAATTTCGTCGATCCGCTCGTAGGTCGTGAAGCGCCGCCCGCACTTCAGGCATTCGCGTCGGCGGCGAATCAGGTCACCCGCGCGGCCTTCGCGCGAATCAATAACCTTGTCTTCCATCACCGAACAAAAAGGGCATTTCACTAAGGCTTTTCTCCTAGCGGCTTGGTCTTTGCCGCGCTCGAAGAAGCACCGGAGTTATTCTTTCCCGTTACTGCAATGTGCTTGCCTACTTCTTCCGCTTCCGCCTCGGCCTTTGCCAGTTGTCGTAGTTCCCCCACAGACATGCCCTCATGAATAAGCAACGGAATGCCGGCCAATGTACCCCCGGCAAATGTAATGAGCCAGAGAACCGCGGCCATGGCCATTGCTGGTTCAGCTTCAACTCCAAAGATTCTGGTAAGGCCGATAACGCTGGCAATCTGTGCTCCGCCACCCACTCCCGGAAGTTGTAGCACCGATCCTACGAGCGTAACGGACAACAAGAGCATGGCACCCGCAAAATTCATATCGGAGTGCGAAAAAGCCGCCCCGAACGCTTTGGCGACACCAAGATAAATAAGTGTCGCAAGTACCCAATGAGCAGCCGTATAGAAAATGGCAGCTATCAAATCGGAAGTTGTACGAATTGCCTGAAGACCGTCGCTAATTCCCGCAATGGCTGCTGCGAAGCGAGAGCGGAATCCGCCGGCATCCCGCCAGCGTGCCAAAATACGATCGAGAATTGCGGCACCGTGCATCCGGTACACCACCAGGAACACGATTAGACCTGTCATGGCGGCTAACAGCAACCACCCTCCATGCCGTACGCTTTCAACCCAATTCATATCCGCGCCGGCATCGGACAACTGCTTGGGGAATACAAGCAGCGCAAGACAGGCAAGGGCGGCGGCAGCCGCAAAATCACAAAAGCGTTCCAGAAAGAAAATCCCAAATAGGCTTGCAACGGGAAGCCGCTCTTTGCGCGCCAACAGTAACGGCCGGACAGGTTCTCCGGCGCGCCCCAGGACAAAGATCGCCGCGAAACCCATCAGCGTTCCGGCATAGGTATTCAGGAAAGTAGTTGGACCTACATACCGGCAAAATCGCTGCCAGCGAACAGCCCGGATTGCATAGCATCCGTAGATTCCAACGAGGCAAAACAAAAGGAGGACAAAATTGGCCTGCTCAACGCTGGCCACAAATTTAGACCAGGTAAAGTCGGCTAAATTAATTTTGTGACGAGACTGGTAGGCAATTGCCACCACTCCCGCCAAAATAATCAGCGCTATTAGTATCCGACGAAGTCTTCCACGCATCCGCACGCGAGGTTAACCGCTACGGTAACTGGGTGTCAATACGAGGACCTGCACGCCCAAACTAAATAGTTAGTATGTCCTTTGCTGACAGCCGAATGGGGGATTCCAAGAGTTTCGCGCTCTGCGGAAGATTCGTGGGTTTGAAAGCGAAAGGAAGCGGATATTCCCGGAATTACAATTACGAATGGAAGGTCTTCGTAGCGGCGGCGTCCCGCCGGCAGTTTTGGTTATCGCACGGCATCCCGAACAACTGCCGGCGGGACGCCGGTGCTACAAATAACAAACCGCTGCCGTCTTACCGGTCAATGGCCCGGCAATCCAGAAAATTCCGAGAAAATTCGGCTATCGCTCAACCATGCGTTCCAAAGTAGTGAAAAATTCCGGATACGAAACTCCGGCGCATTCCGCATCGCGAATCACCGTTTCGCCCTCGGCACCCAGCGCCGCCACGGCAAACGCCATCGCCATCCGGTGATCGCCGTGAGGCTCAATCTCTGCACCATGCAACCGCCCGGCAGAGCGACCTGCCACACGCAAGCCATCCGGAAGCTCTTCCACTTTCGCGCCCATACGTCGAAGGTTTTCCGCCAGCACGGCGATGCGGTCGCTTTCCTTTACGCGGAGTTCGGCCGCGTTTCGAATCTCGATTCCCTGTTCGGTATATGGCCCCAAAACAGCGATGGCCGGAAGTTCATCAATCAATTGGGCGGTTGCGTTGCCATCGATCGTGCCTCCCTTAAGCGATTCGTGGCGGACCGATACGTCGCCTACCAGCTCGCCATGCTCACTGCGAATCGAAACCAGGCTGATCGGCGCGCCCATCGCCCCCAGAACGTCAAGAACAGCAGATCGTGTAGGATTCAGCCCTACATTGTGAATCACCAGGTTCGATTCGGGGAGCACCAAGGCGGCGGCCAAAAAGAACACAGCTGACGATAGGTCGCCAGGGACGGCAAGCGAGCGCCCCTTCAAGCGCGGACGCCCGTGGATTCGAATGGTGCGACCTTCGTGATCGAGTCGTGCCCCAAATTCGGCGAGTGCCAGTTCCGTATGGTCGCGCGTTCGAACCGGTTCAGTCACCGACGTTATTCCGTCAGTGAACATTCCCGCCAGAAGCACGGCGGACTTGACCTGCGCGCTTGCCACAGGCAGCACGTATTCGATAGGAACAAGTTGCGTGCCGTCGATCTTCAGCGGAGGAAAGCCGCCTTCGCGGGAGTGGATTCGCGCGCCCATTTGCATAAGGGGGTCCATAATCCTGCGCATGGGACGCCTGCGCAAAGAGGCGTCACCGTCAATCGTTGATTTAAAGTCCTGCCCCGCGAGTATCCCGGCGAGCATGCGCATCGTTGAGCCCGAATTGTCTGCGTCCAGGGTGCGGCGCGTTTTTTTCAGCCCGTCAAGGCCCGCGCCAGTGATTCGGACGTGATCGCCCTCGATTTCGATTTTCACGCCGAGGCGCGAGAAACACTCAAGCGTGCTGCGGCAATCGGCCGCAGCCGAAAAATGGTTGATCTCGCTGGGACCTTCAGCAAGGGACGCGAGCATCGCGTATCGATGGGAAATGGATTTGTCGCCGGGAACTTCGAGTGAGCCGCTGATTGTGCGAGCAGGACGAATAATTTGTTTGGACACGGAAGAATTCTAGCATGCGCTTAAATCAAGATGTAGCGCCCCCCTTCGGGCGGGCAATTTTCCTATCGCCGAAGTCAAACTAAAAGCGTGTACAGTCCCTCACCATGCCAGTGGAAAACCGGATTGCCAAATGGACTAGTTAACGAGGTATGATCTAGCGAAGCCATTTCAGAGGAGGAATAGAAATGAAATATTTTATCGGTCTAACACTGGCCGCGCTACTGGCAATCGCGCCTGCATTCGCACAGGCGCCAAAGGGCTGGAAGATGCACATGGATCACAGCACGGATGCATCGGACCCGGACGCTGCCGGCGCGAATAAATTCACCGCCACCGCATCGGGCTTCCACGCTGTAAATCCCATGGCCGCCGTTTACTGGAACCCCGAAAATACGATGACCGGAAATTACACGCTTAAAGGAACATTCAAGCTGATCAAGTCAACTGGCCACGATGAATATTACGGCCTTATCTTCGGTGGCAGCGGTCTCGAAGGCGCAGCGCAAAACTACACGTATTTCATGATCACGGACGACGGGACATACCTCGTCAAACGCCGCGACGGTAGTTCCACACAGGGCATTTCGCAAAAGACGCCAAGCGACTCTGTAAAAAAGCCGGACGCGAACGGCACGGCCACAAATAATCTGGAAGTTCGCGTGAAGGCTGACAAAATTGACTTCGTCGTAAACGGCACGGTCGTCACATCGATTCCCAAGACCGGACCCGCCGCAAAAACCGACGGCATCTACGGAATCCGAATCAACCACCAACTGGATGTTCAGATCGATGGGTTCAGTGCTTCAAAGATGTAGTTTTGGAGGACAGCACATTTTGCCTGTCCCGCGAAAACGGGGGCTGTCCTGATTTGAAAACATTCTTGAATTTAGGAGGGCCGAGTTTCAACTCGGCCATTTGAGTTGCATATAGTCGCGGGCTTCAGCCTCTGAAGCTTCATGGGTTAAAACCCAAAAAAACCAAGCTCCTCGTCGGGATTAAAGAGTGTGTGTGAGAACTGCAAAATTGGGTTGTGCATCAATTTGAATTTTGCAGTGCTGCAGCATTAAGGCTGCCCGCCCGAAAAGACGGACGGCCTCTACAAGAGCAACTGCATTGCACTGCGGTTGTGTAGCAGCCTCTGCGTCCCGTTGTTTTCGGGACGGAGAGGGCGACTTTGCTCCCAAATTGAGTCACCAGCAGGATATGCAGATCGTTGACAGGGCAGCTGCGCTATGTTCTAAATGGCCTATGACGACGGATCGCCAAAGAGAGGCAAAGCAGCGCTTCGAGGATGCATTTGAGGCGCAGATGGCTGGAGATCTCGATCGTGCCATCGAGCTTTACCTCGGATCCATCGCTCTGAACCCCACGGCTGAAGCACACACATTCCTTGGCTGGACGTATCATTTTCAGGGAAAAATTGAAGAAGCCATCGCGGAATGCAAGCGCGCCATCGAAATCGATCCTGACTTTGGCAACCCGTACAACGATATCGGCGTTTACCTGATCGACCTGAATCGCCATGACGAAGCCATTCCGTGGCTCGAGCAGGCCATAAAAGCAAAACGCTACGAACCTCGCCACTTCCCTTACTACAACCTCGGTCGCGTATATCTCGCCAAAGGCCATATCAATCGCGCCCGCGAGCTCTTCCAGCAATCATTGGCAATAGAACCGGGATACAAACTCGCGCGACTCGGCCTCGAAAGCGCACGCCGCATGGTGAATTAGTTTCAAGATTTAGTAAGTACTGCGCCATCTAGAACCACATCCTTTCCGCTAGCAATTTTTGCCAAGAATCATTTCATAGAGAATTTGTAGGGCATTCCACGTGGCATAGGCTTCAGCCTGCGGGGTTTCGTCCTTGGAAGGACAAAATTCCACAGGCTGAAGCCTATGCCACAAAACCCTCAGACTTGCTGTACACTAGCGCGCAAACGGGAACGAGTTTCAGAGAGGCCTAAACAAAAATGAAAATGCTGCTTGTGGCGATGATTGTGCTTCAGGCCATGCAAGCCGGACCTGTCGTCGACAATGAATTTGTTCGCGCGTCCAAAAATAGCGCGCCATGCGCCGCTGCCGGGCCTTCCTGCGGAGAACGCATCGTGGTGGCTCTCAGCGCCATCGAAATTGACGGCCAAAAATTGGAGCGCGGCGACGTCAAAGGATTCAAAACTGGCGAACGCTACTCCGCTCCAAAAAGTGGGAATTTTCTCGAGGTGTCCATCAAGCCGACGCATCCGAAAGTGATGCCGCCCGCCGCAGGAACTCCCGCGGCGCCACACAATAAAGTTTTGTATGACGCGAAAGAGATCACCGTATTTGAAGAAAAGATGCAGCCTGACGAATATGACGCGCCGCACAGCCACAACGTGCGCCTGGCGATTTTCCTGAACGATACGATGGTCGAACAGTGGACTGACGGGAAAGATGAAACGCGCGAACTGATTCCTGACGTCGTAACCTGGCGGCCAGCCGTCGTCCACGCTTCCAAGGATGTGGGCAAAGTCCCGATTCATAATATTCTGATCGAATTCAAACCATAGGGTGGGCTCGAATGAAGCGCAGCACAGATCGAATCCTTACGACGCATGTGGGAAGCCTGATTCGCCCTCTGCGGCTTCTTGACCTTGTGCGTGCGCGCGAAAGCGGCAATGCAGCGGACGTGCAAGCATACGAGCAATGCCTAAAAGAATCTGTCGCCGAGGTCGTGAAGCGGCAGGCCCAGGCAGGGATCGATATTGTCAACGACGGCGAGTTTGGCAAGTCCACCAGTTGGGCGCTCTACGCGCTGAAGCGCGTCAGCGGCTTCGAGATGCGCCCTGTTAAACCCGGCGCCAATCCGTTTGCGCGCGGCGCCGATCGCGAACGGTTTAAAGAATTTTACGCGGAACTCGAAGGCGGGAACGACCGCACGTGGTCAAACGTAACGAAGCAGGAAGCCGTGTGCGTCGCTCCCGTCAAGTACACCGGACTCGCCGAGCTTCAGCATGACATTGACAACCTGAAATCCGCGCTGCATGGCGTGAAAGTTGAAGAAGCCTTCCTGCCTGTAGCTGCGCCCTCCAGCGCGATTCCCGACCGGAAGAATGAATATTATAAGAATGAAGAAGAACTCGTGGTGGCCCTGGCCGAAGCGCTGAGAACGGAATACCGCGCCATCGTCGATGCCGGCTTTCTGCTGCAGGTGGACGATGCCCGCGCCGCTGTCACCTACGACCGGATGGTCCCCCCCGCAAGTTTTGAAGATTATTACAAATGGGTTGGCCGCCACGTGGAAGTTTTGAATCATGCGCTCGAAGGAATTCCCGAAGATCGCATTCGCTATCACGTCTGCTGGGGAAGCTGGCCTGGGCCGCACACGACGGACGTCCCGCTGCGAAAAATTGTCGATCTAATTTTGAAAGTTCGCGCCGGAGCTTATCTGATCGAGGCAGCTAATCCGCGCCACGAGCATGAATGGCGCGTGTGGCAAGACGTGAAGCTGCCGGATGGAAAAATCCTGGCACCAGGCGTCATCAGCCACGGCACAAACGTTGTGGAGCACCCGGAACTGATCGCCGAGCGCATCACGCGCTTTGCGAACCTTGTTGGCCGCGAAAACGTAATCGCCAGCACGGACTGCGGCTTTTCGCAGGAACAATTCAACCGGCGCGTTCACCCCACGATTATGTGGGCCAAGCTGGAAGCCATGGCGGAAGGCGCGCGCATCGCGAGCGAAGAGCTTTGGGGGCGGACAAGAGTTGAAACTGCCTGATCGCTTCTCCCTCGATCAACCAAAAATAATTCCCGTGAATCAGCTTGGCCGGATTGCCGCACGCGGTGGATTCGGCTGAACTTTTTTAGGCTTTGAATTTTGCACACCCGCGACTGCCCACCGAAAACTTCTGTCCTCGCAATGATAGTTCTCCGCCAGATTGGCGTCGCCTGAACCATTAAAGATAGGCGTTTGCGGGTAGGGGCAGAGCGCGAGAGTGCGATCCACCGCGCCGCTCGTCAGGTGAGATGCGATAATTTTTTCCGGCGCGACGCCATCTTCCACCCAGCGATCGAGAGCCATCACGATATCGTGCTGCGCGTCGAGTTGCGGAGGAAGCCCCTGATTCGGGCCGCCAAACACGTTGGGACCGGGCCCGTTGCCGCAATGATGCATGCCGGGCACCATGAACAACCTCATGAAATCCGTCACCGCGTAGGCGTTCGGCTCGCCATCCACTTCCGCATGCTCTTTTCCCACCGTCTCGATTACGTCTTCGTAATATTCGATCGACCGGAGCGGCGTGATGGAGTGGTCCGCCCAACCGTGAGCAATACGTACTGGTCGCGCCATAAA
>CAWAYK010000010.1:0-41889 GCA_963786215.1 uncultured Acidobacteriota bacterium | reverse complement strand
AGCCTGTCTTCTTTTGACCTTGCTTACTCAGCAAAAGTCAAAACCAGACAGGCTGAAGCCTGTCCTACTTCAGGCCTTCAATCGCGGAATTAACTGCAGCGCGTTCTCGCGCTGCATCAGACGCAGATCCGCAGGCGACACCTCGATCTTATTCACCGCGGTGGCAATCCTTTCAATCGTAAAAAATGGAATATCCGATCCGAACAAAAGATGTTCTTTGGGAATTCCCTTGAGCACAGCGGCCATGGGAATGGGGCTGAGCGCGACGCTGGCAATGTCGTAATAAAGTTTTTGCAATTCGTGCTCAAAACCATTGGGAATCGTTGCCGCGCGTTCTTCCGGCGTCAGGTTGCCGCCCGCCAGGCGCGGCGTCAGCATCAGAATCGTTCCTCCCCCGTGCGAAAAAATCCAGCGAATGTCGGGGAATCGCATCAGCGAGCCGCTGAAAATCAGGTCCGTAATCGTGCGCGTCGTGTCCGTCGGAAAATCAATCTGCACGCGGTTCAAATGGCGAATCGGCATGGCGCAGCAGGAAATCGTCGGATGCACGAAGACGACGGCCTTGCGGCGATTGAGTTCCTCAAGCACGGGCGCGAAGTTGGGATGGCCCAGCAATTTTCCGTCGTCATAACTGGTCATGAGGCCAATGCCGTCGAGCTTCAGCTTGTCGTAAATGGTATTCGATTTCGCGCAGGCTTCCGTCCGTGTCCGGCAAGGGAATCGCGCCCCACATCCCGAATCGTCCCGGAAAATCCTGCATCAGCTTGGCGCCGTATTCGTTGCAATCGCGCGCATTCCTGCGCCCTTCTTCATTGTTTCCGAACCAAATGCCCGGGCTGGTCATCGAGCCGATGGCCGTGGCCACGCCGTTCTGATCCATCTGCTCGAGCGAGTAGCGCGGCGTCCAATTGGTGTAGAACGAGCCGGGAAATGTCGGCGAATCATCCGTCATGTGCTTCAAATTCCTGGCCGTAAATGCGGGAGGAAAAATATGATGGTGAGTATCGATAATGCGAGGCCCGGCCGCGACGCTCTGCGCGAATGAACGCGGAGCAATGCGCCATGCCCGCACCCACGGCGGACATCATGCCCAAGACCTTGCGGCGCGACAGCTGCCGGCCATCGAGCTGCGCATCGAGTCGACATTCATTGTGAAACGTGACGGTCTGCTTCACAGGCATTTACCTCTCGCAATAAGTTGGCGGTAAATTCGGATCGTTCCGGTGACCCATTACATCACGTTTCCGATTTTTATGGTTTGGCTTTCACGCAGGCCGGGCAAGCAGGGCTAGAAAGGAAATTTTGGGGTGAGCGACGGGGTTTGAACCCGCGACCCTCGGTGCCACAGACCGATGCTCTACCAGCTGAGCTACGCTCACCACGGACGAAGTACACACAGTTTAGGCCACATTCGTCTTTCAGTAAAGCGCCTACGAGGAACGGATCCAAGTTGCACCGTAAAATGCAGGCGGGATTAATCCCGATTCTCTTTTGAATCATAGCCTTTGCCGTACAAACTTCGATCCTCTCGCATTAAAGATTCATCCTCTCCCTGCGCTGCAATTGATGGTAAAAACAGGTATGCGACTACGAGGCTTATTCCGGCTCCTGTTTCTGTACGACGTGGCCGAATCCATCGATCTGAGCAAGCTACGCAATTTGCTGGGCGCTCGTGTCGGTTCATCCGGGCAGGCATTTCCCCGGCGCACGCCTGGGTATGTGCGCTTTGAGGATCCTCCTGTACTCGAGACGGCTGACTGTATTTCTGTCACGACCGGCGGAAACGTGGCTTGCCCCGTGAAGTATTACTCGTTTGGCGCAATCGTGATTCAGGTTGAAGTGCCGTTCGATTGCGACATGGAAACCCTGGTGCAACAGGGCTCGCGCTGGATGGATGCAGCCGACGTTGAGCCGCTCGTACGTGAACTCGCCCGTCGCCGATTGCAGCACATACAGCCGGCCGTGACCAAGGCCACGGAAGATTGGCTGCAGGAAAATTATCTCGTCGTTGAAATTCACGAAATTTTTGACGGCGATGGCCAGCAGCCGGCAGCCGACAAGCTCATCGCTTCTTACAGTGGAGAACTCGTGCAACTGATTCGCGGCGAGACCGCCGCTCTTGCGAAGCATTCGATTGAAGAGGCTTTGCAATCGAACTTGTCTTACTACCCTTCGGATTTAGTAGTGGTCGGCTCTCATGGCGCTGTAGTTGTCGATGGGCCGGAAGACGCCGCGGCCGTCACTCAAATTCTGGAATACGCAAAAATGCAGTTGCTTGAGTTTCGATATTACGACAGGTTTCTGACGCGTTGTACTCGCGGATTTCTACCAGTCGCTGGAGCGAAAGAGGAATACGCTAACCGCGCGCTGGACGTTGCCACGCGAATCGCAACACTTCAACACGATTCGATTGGATGTAATGGAATTGACTGAACGCATCGATAACGCCATCAAATTTGTGAGCGATATTTACTATGCCCGAGTCTATCGTTTGGCTGCCACGCGCATGGGCGTGGAGCGATTACCGGAATCTGGTGGATCAAAAGCTTGGACACGTTCGGTGAGCTCTACGACTCAATGGTCGACCGGTTCAATGAAACTCGGTCGTTCGTGATAGAACTTCTTATCGCGATCCTTGCTGCGCTCGACGTGATTTTCCTTTTCCGCGATTTTGTAATGCCACGTTAAGCTTCGCATCAAACGAGGGATTTCGCTTTGCGAACTGTTCGTTCCCGCGTCGGTGGAATGCCGCGCTTTGCCTCGAACCTGTTCTCGCCCCTCAGCCATTCGGAAAGCGGGCGCGTACCGATTCGTATTTGCGCGCGCCTCAGCATCGAACTGAGAAACTGTACCTCTGCAATAATGTTTCTCTCGGAGTGCCCTCGCGCCTCGCGCTTTACAATGATTTGGCCTTGGTGGCCCACAGCAATCCCCACTTCGGCGGAAGGTCTTTCACTTGAATCAAATCGGTTGGGCACAAATAATAGCGGCGTTGCCCCATCCCCGTGCGTGGATTTTTGCGGACCGTCTTCGCGGCATCCCGTAAAAAATCCGACCGGGTTAATTTGCATTCGATGAGCACGGAGCCCGCTCCCGATACCCAGCCGATCACATCAGGGTTCTCATCGGCCGGGGTAGCAAATTCATAGAGCACCACGGAGCACTGCCTGCTGAGCCACTGCACGCCCATCGCGACTAAAGTGGAATGCTGCATGTCGGTTCAGAATTGTCACACAAACCATCGCCTGAATGTTCGGCGTTTTAAACTCAGAGTTAACACTATGAAAAAAAGAGTGAGCCAGCAGGGCAGGCTTCAGCCTGGTTTTTAAATTTGTGATATCACTCACGCAGATTACAGAGCCCAAGATCCTTAAACTTTGACTTAATTACATTTTTTGAGCAAAATCTCCCAACTTGTTTTATATTTGTTTGCTGCCCCATATCAAAAACAGATGAAAGGATGTATCTTCCACAATTATGGACACAAGATTCATTGGCCAACCACATTCTTGGGACCCCCGACGTTTGTACAGCCAGACCGGCGCCGATTGGCAAATGCGCGTCGATTTTGACCGTTTGCGCAAGGAACGCCTGGAGAAGCTTCGCGCCTCGATGAAGGCAAACGACCTTGGCGCACTCGTACTTTTTGCCGGCGCGAATATTCGTTACGCCACGGCCTCCTATCAAGGCAACTGGAAATACAACATCAACATCCGGTATTGCGTGGTTACCCACAATAGCGACCCGGTTCTGTTCGAAACCGCTGGTTCTGACTTGCACTGCGCGGAAATCGACCTGCCCTGGATGGAAGGCAAGATTCGCCCTGCCATCACCTGGCAGTGGGCGGAAGGCGCCGTGCCGTACATGGCCGGCCGCATGGCGGAAAGCGTCATGGAAGTCCTGAAAGAAGCTGGCGTAACCAAGGAACGCATCGGCGTCGATAACTTTGACATGCCCGCACTCGAAGCTTTCCAGAAGACTGGCCTGAACATTGTGAACGGCTGGCCGGCTGTGTCGCAAGCGCGCGTTGTGAAGACTCAGGATGAAATCGAATCGCTCAAACAAGCCTCCAGCATCGGCGATGCCGCGATGTGGAAGATCAAGTACGAATGGCTGAAGCCTGGCGTTCGCGAGCGCGAGATCGAAGCCAAGGTTCACGAATTCATGCTCGAGCGCGGTTGCGAAATTATTTATGACATCATCGTCGCATCGGGCGGCAACACCAGCCCGTATCGCCGCTGGGCCACGGATAAGCTGATCCGCCAGGGCGACCTCGTTATCGTTGACATTAACGCTGTCGGCCCCTCCGGCTACTTCATTGACTTCGTTCGCTGCTTCAAGTGCGGCGGAGCGCAGGGCATGAAGATGACCCAGAAGGAAATCGATCTGTACCGCGAAGTGTACGATTCCATGTATGCCGGAATCGATAAGCTGCGCCCCGGCATGACCAGCGCGGACGTTGCCAATGCCTTCCCGGAATACGACGACGACAAATACGGCACTGTGACCCTGCAACAGTTCGCGCACAGCATCGGCATCACGTTGTACGAAGGCATGTGGATGTCACGCGCGTACTCGCTGAAGTACCCCGCGGAAATTAAAGAAAATATGTACTTCGCGATCGAAACTTTCGCGGGGCATCCGGGATTGCAGCAGACCTGCCGCCTCGAAGAAAATGTCTTGGTCACCGCCAAGGGTCCTGTGGTCTTCACGCTGATGGAACACATGGAAGAGGCCATGAAGCGCTAATGGCCTCTCTACTCGTAGCAGTTGCAGATTCAGTATTTCCAAACCTGGACCTGGCCCGCGCGGTGGTTGCGCGGGCTGGGGCCGATTTGCGTCTGGCGGATAAGCCCACGCCGGAAGGTATTGTGGCGGTGGCGAAGGATGCCGACGCGGTGCTCGTCACGTACGCAAAAATTAATGCGGACATGATCGGCCAAATGAAAAAGGTCAGGATCATTTCGCGTTTCGGAATCGGCGTCGACAACGTGGATATCGCGGCCGCGACGCGCGACGGAATTGTAGTCACCAAGGTGCCGGACTATTGCATCGACGAAGTTTCCGACCACGCCGTGGCGCTGCTTCTTTCCCTCATTCGCAAGATACCCGCGTCCAGTGCGCGCGCGCATGCCGGTCGCTGGGAAATGCCAGCCGTTGTGCCCATTCATCGCCTTCGCGGCACGACTCTCGGCCTCGTCGGATTCGGACGTATTCCGCAGCTCGTCGCGCCGAAAGCAAAAGCCTTCGGCATTCGTGTGGTGGCTTCCGATCCATTCGTTCCTCAGTCTGTGATGGATGCTGCGGGCGTTGGCAAAGTGGAATTCGCAGAACTTCTGAAAGTTTCCGATTACATTTCCATTCACTCGCCGCTATTGCCCGAAACGCATCATTTATTCAGCACGGACGTGTTCCGCCAGATGAAGCCCGGCGCGCTGATCGTCAACACTTCACGAGGTCCTGTGGTGGACGAAGCGGCCCTCGCAGTTGCTCTCGATTCCAAGCAGATTGGCGGCGCGGCACTCGATGTTCTCGAACAGGAACCGCCAACCAGTTCGCCCTTGTTTGGCCGTGACAATGTGATTTTGACCCCGCACACAAGTTTCTATTCAGTGGAATCACTCGAAGAATTGCAGACGAAAGCCGCGGAAGAGGTCGTGCGCGTCCTCTCTGGCCAGGCACCGCGCAATCCGGTAAATCCTGAAGCGTTGGCTAACGCGCGCAAGTAAAATAATTTCATAAGGAGAGAGTCATCATGTCGAGCACACCGTGGAAGACAGACAAGTGGTTCGTAAGTCCCTGGAATTTTAATGCTGCAGTAAACGGCGATTTTAAATTCGCGAAGAAAATCGAGTTTCATGACGTAACGCTGCGCGACGGCGAGCAGCAGACCGGCGTGATCTTCACGAAGGACGACAAAATCCGCATCGCCGAAGGTTTGGCCGAAGCCGGCGTGCACCGCATCGAAGCGGGCATGCCCGTTGTTTCGCCCAGCGACACGGCGGCCATCAAGGAAATCGTGAAGCGCAACCTCGGCCCGAAAATTTTCGCGTTTTCGCGCTGCATGGTGGACGACGTCAAACGCGCCGTCGACTGCGGCGTGAAGGGCGTTGTCATGGAAGTTCCGTCCAGCGAACACATCATCAAGTATGCCTACAAGTGGTCCATGGAAAAGGCGATTGACTTGTCCATCGAATCCACGAAATACGCGCACGAGCAGGGCCTCGAAGTCGTGTTCTTCCCAATCGACTTCTCCCGCGCCGAAATGAACTGGGTGCTCGATCTGATCACGCGCGTCGCGAACGAAGGGCATATGGACGCTCTGGCCCTCGTCGATACATTCGGCGTGCTCACCCCGCACGCCATTCAATACCTGGTGCGTTCGGTGAAGGCGCGCATCAATAAGCGCCTGGAAGCTCACTTCCATATGGACTTCGGCATGGGCGTGGCCAACACGGTCATGGCGCTGGCGGAAGGAGTTGAAGTCGTTCACTCCACCGTCCTCGGGCTCGGCGAACGCGCCGGCAACGTCCCAATGGAAGACACCGCAATGGCGCTGCTCACTCTCTATGGCATCGACACCGGCCTCAAGTACGATAAATTCTACGGCCTCTCGAAACTCGTGGCGCAACTCTCCGGCCACGCCGTTCCTTCCAACCGCCAAGTGGTGGGCGATTCGCTCTTCAAGATCGAATCCGGCATCATCGCCAGCTGGTTTGAGAATTGCGGCGAGGAAAATGCTACCGAACTCTTCCCGTTCCGCGCGGAAGTGGTCGGTCAGGCGCCCATCAGCGTGGTATTCGGCAAGGGCAGCGGCATCGATTCCGTGAAGTGGGGACTGCGGAAGCTTGGCGTGCAATTCAACGAGGAAGAAGCCATGAAGTGCGTCGCCGCCATCAAGGATTTCTCGCTCCAGCGCAAGCGTTTGCTGACCTATACTGAATTCCGCGATGTGGTCAATGCGACTCTTCCGGGCCGCGTCAGGCTCCGGAAAAGGAGCCGACTAGCGCCAATCTGAAGGCAGCCGCTGTAGCTCGCCTCTTCAGAGGCGAGGGTTTAGAGTACCGGTACCAGGCACGTAAATTAGAGACCGTGTTTAAACTTTGAAGCCTTGGCGCTCGTGCATCTAAACCCCCGCCTCTGAAGAGGCGGGCTACAGCAATTCTCATCACCAGCAATCACCAAATAGGACAACGCGGATTGACCCCAAAACCCCTTATGAAAGCAATGGTCCTCGAAGGCCCGCGAAAACTGGCCTTGTCTAATGTCGAGCGCCCCGCCATCGGCCACAACGAAGTCCTGGTCCGCGTCACGCATAGCGGCGTCTGCGGCACCGACCTGCACATCTACGAAGGCGCAATCCCCGTTCGACACCCGCTGATCATGGGTCACGAAATGATCGGCGAGGTCGTTGACGGCGGAGACGCCACCCTCCCGACAGGCACCCGCGTCATCGTCGATCCAGCCATTTACTGCGGCATGTGCCTCAATTGCCGCGAGGGCCAGTACAATCTTTGCCCAAACGGTTCCCTCGTCGGTCGAGATTCCAACGGCGGATTTGCGGACTATCTCGTTGCTCCACGCACACACGTGTATCCATTGCCTACTTCGATCGAAAGCAATGTTGCGCCGCTCATTCAGGTTGCAACTACCTGCGTGCATGGCCACAGTCGCATGAAGATATTTCCGGGGCAGTCGGTTGTGGTGATGGGTCTCGGAGTCGGCGGGCAAATCCATGCGCAGGTGGCCAAATCCTGGGGAGCTTATCCGGTAATCGGCATTACACGCAGCGCCTATAAGCGAAATCTAGCGGAGCAGCTAGGCGCGGATATCACCATGTCCAGCGGCACGGAATCCGTTCGCGCCGTTAAGGAAGCCACCGAGGGCCGCGGCGCGGACATCGTTATTGAATGTACGGGTGTGCCCTCCGCGCTGGCCGATGCGATTAATATGGTGCGCCTGGGCGGCACGATACTCTTGTTCGGAATTACCGCGGCTACTCAGATGACCCTGCCGTTTTATCAGCTGTATTACAAGGAACTGCACGTGGTGAACACGCGCGCCGCAACGGGCAGGGATTTTCCGCCCACAATTGATCTGGTGTCGCGCGGAGTGCTAAAACTCAAGCCTCTCGTGACGCACATTGTGCCGCTTTTCGATCTCGAAAAAGCGATGGGCATGCTGGTGTCCGACGAAGATCAGCGCATGAAAATCATCATGGAGAACCCAAAGTAATTGGTTTTCAGAAGGCCTATCCAAGCATGGGTGCCGCACCCTTTGTGATTTTCAAAGGGTGCGGGTTTAGATGAAAGTGCAAGCGGTAAATGCAAAGGGAAGACCAACCATCCCAAATGCAAAACCCACGAAGCACTTGTAATTTGCTCCCGAACCGTTATCGTGTCCTGAAGCGAAAATAAACCGGATGTCACTCTCTCCGTGAAGCGGGAGGATACGACCATTCAGGACCAGGCAGCTGTAACGAATTCAACCAGCACGGCAGAACTTAAAGCAGGCGCGCGCAGCGTGGCCATCGCGATGTATTGTGTCCTGCTCGTTTCCTACATTCTCATGGCCGCGGACCGCTACCTCTTTCCGGTCCTCGCCGCGGACGTTCGCAAAGCCTTCGGTTTTTCTCTCGCCAACACCGGACTGCTCTCGACAATTTTTACCTTAGGCCTTGGAATTGGCGGCTTGCCAACAGGCTACTTGCTCGCGCGCTACTCGCGAAAAATGGTGCTGCTCACGGGCATCGTTATCTTTTCTTCGGCGACGGCGCTCACCACGATGGTCCCAGGCTTCTGGACCATGCTCCTGTGCCTCGCCGCGCAGGGCATCGGCATGTCCATGCTGGCGACCTCCATGTTCGCACTCGCTGCGAGTTATTTTTCCGGCTACCGCTCCGCGGCGATCGGCTCAGTGAATTTTTGCTATGGCATTGGCGGATTTCTCGGCCCCTTTCTGGCCGGAAAACTTCGGCAGTCGTATAACACCTGGCACGCGCCCATGCTCGCATTCGGCCTCTTTGGTTTCGTGATGGTGGTGATCATCGCCGTCTCTGTTCGCCCATGGTTTGTGGAGACGCGCAGGGCAGCGGAGGTCAAAGCCGATAGTGGTGGCGCCGATAGTTTGATGAATCGCAACACAATCATCCTTACGGTTTTGAGCCTGATTCACGGGCTAGGCATGTACGGATTCCTGGGCCTGTATCCGACGTTTCTCCGCGAGACTCTGCACTACACGCCCATCAACGCCGGAAAGGTCATCGGCTTTTTTGGAATCGGCGCGCTGGCCTCTATCCCATGTGGCTGGATAGGCGATCGTTATTCGCCCAAACTGGTCCTCAGCGGTTCACTGCTCTCGATCGCGGTCCTCGGCTATCTGTTTTTTCAAATCTCCCCGACCATGTTGACCCGCGAAATCCTGACCTGCATTTATGGAGTGACAGGCAGCGCTGTCCTCTACGTGAATCTGGCCGGCTACCACGTGAAAGCGCTGCGCCGCAGCATGTCCAGCCGCGGCTCAGGAATGTTTGTCACCAGCCTGTACGGCGGCGCGGCTTTCGGCGGCTACCTGCTGGGTTGGATTGTCGGCCACGGCGGCTGGCTCCTGGCCGCGGAAATTCAAATGTCGCTGCTTTCCGTGGTTGGCGCAGTCCTGGCGCTAGCCCTGCGCTCAAGCGAAATGTCCCTCTAGATTTTTGTGGCATAGGCTTTAGAGTCTGGGTGAAGACTCGATGCCGCTTCGTTTTTATAGTTTGTATTCGAGTTTATGACTGTTTGCTACGCATGGTTCTGGGAAATTGGAGTTGCGTGGCCGCTAGTTCGCGTGCCACATGCGCGTCAAGTTATAGGCGGTGCTCGCTAGCGCCCATTCCCCTCTCACTTTGTGCAATCCGCGTTGGCGGAACCTTCTCATGCCTCGCTGCTCTTTTAACACTCCGTTGACCGGTTCGACGATGGCTTTGCGTTTGGCGTACAGCGCGCGGCCTGCCGGGTCGCGCAATTTTCGTCGCATGCGGCGATAGGCCGGGTCCTTTGCCCGCGTCCGCAGTCGCCCTCCGCGATTCAACCAGCGTCCCAGATGGGAGTCTGGAACATACCCGTCGATTCCTCGTTCCTCCAACACCCGCAAATTCTCCACGGAAAAAAATCCACTGTCCGCACTCGCGCAGTGCGGCTTGTCTCCACACGTTTGCTCCACCAAATCCAGCAGCGGAAGCAGCAAACCGTTGTCGTTCGTCTCCTGCGTCACGCACTGCCCCACAATCAAGTGATCTTCGCTCACCGCCAGCGTGCCCGTGTAGCCCAGCGTGAACCCGCCACGCTCGCGCAGAAAGCGGCTGTCCGCATCCGTCCGCGAGAGTTTCTTCAATCCCGATTTCCGCAGCCGCTCCAGCCGCGCCGGAATTTCATCCGCTTGCCGCTCCAGCCGTTCGATCGCTTCGCGGCCTACTTCCATCCCTGCGCCTTCGTTCGGATCTTCCGCGTCGCACTGCTTCTGCCACCGCCGAATGTCGCGCCGTATGCGCGCCCGTTTCTCTCGCAACGCTTGCTCGGTATCCAGGCGATTGCGTGATGCGTTCGCCGCGATGCGCGTCGAGTCGATGGCCACGTGTCCCAACCGACCCAGCCCGCTCGCCCGCGCCAACTCCACCACGCGCGTAAACAAATCGTTCAACCCCTTCGCGTGCCGCCGCCGAAACGCGTTCAGCGTCCAGTGATCCGGCGTCGCCCCGCCACCCAAATACCGAAATGCCAAATCCTCTCGGATGCGCTGTTCCAGCCTGCGCGAACTGGTCACGCCCAGGGCGTAAGCGTATAGCCATACCGAAACCAACATCTCTGGTGCGTACGCCGGTCCGCCTTCGATTCCATACTCGTCTCGAAAAGCGCCCAAGTCCAACTTCGCCACCATCCTGCGCACATAAAAACATAAGTGTCCTGAACCCAATACATCGCGCACACTCGGCGGCAGCAAATACGCCTGATCCGGGTTGTAATCCAAAAATTTCCCCATCGCGTCTCCTCTCTCGTGCAGTATAAAAGACGCGTCAAGGCTAGTTCTCACACAGACTCTGAAGCCTGTGGAATTTTGACCTTGCTAGGACTAAACCCCACAGGCTGAAGCCTATGCCACATGAAACCAAAAATTCGAATACGACATCTCTCACGATGGAAATGATTCTGGTATCCTCGTAAGAGTGCCCAGCAAATGGATTTGCCTAATTTATGTGTGCGTGATGGCCGCTGCCCACGCGTTATCGGGTGCGCAGGCATTGGCGCAGGCCCCTGCGAGTTCTGGTCAGGCCGCGCCACAATCCCCTCCTGCCGCGCCGCAACAAACGCCTCCTGCGCAGGCACAACCGCCTGCTGAACCTGCGCCCGCGCCTCCACCACAAAAGACTTTGGCTGTCGTGGTCCTTGACCCGGCCCATGGCGGCGCCGATCCCGGCGCTCGCGGTTCGTCCGGCATTGCGGAGAGCGACGTCGTGCTTGGCTTTGCGCGGCTGGTACGAATTTCGCTGGAGTCTCAGGGATTTCGCGTTATTTTGACGCGGCAGGCGAACGAAGATCCTACGTTCGACGATCGTTCGAAAGTGGCCAACGCGCAGCGCGGCGATATTTTTATTTCGCTCCATGTTTCTTCCACGGGACAGCCGGGAACGGTGCGCGTGTATTCCATGCCGCGCATGGCCCTGCCGCAAAACGGCGCAGTAGCACCACGCGGAGGGCTTATGCCCTGGGACCGCGCGCAATTTAATTTTGTCGATCAAAGCCGCAGATTGGCAGAGCTGATCCAGATCCAGATGGCGCAGAAATTCCGTGGCTCGTCTGAAACGCCATTCGAAGCGCCCGTGCGGCAATTGCGCACGGTAGGAGCGCCCGCGGTAGCCATTGAAATATCGAGCGTTAGCGTGCCGAGCCGCGCGCCGCTCGATCAAATGGGGCCGGGGCTGGCGGATGGAGTGGCGCGGGCGGTGGTCGCGTATAAAATTATTTATGAATCGGGAGGCAGGTAGCGCGTTGTCCAAAGGACTTAAAACGACGATTCTGATTCTCTCCGCGATGGTGGTTGTGGGCCTCATCGCGCTGCCAGGATTGCGCCAGGCAATTCAGAGGCTGCAAAACCCTCCGAAGACGGAAGAGCAGTCCCGCCGGGAAGTGATGGAGGAACCGATCTCCACGCCGACCGACGTGCAGGTGCAAGCGCAAATGTATTGGCTGTCAACGACTTCGCCCAACACGCTTGAAGCTACGGCGATCCAGCTGCCGCTTTCTGCCGATCCGGTGGAGAGGTCGAGGCAATTGCTGAGCGCGTTAATTTTGCGTGCGCCTTCCCCGGAAAAGCGGACATTGCCGGCGCAGGCGAGCCTGCTGGCGTTTTATCTACAGCCAGATGGAACAGCGATAGCGGATTTTTCAGACGAAATATCGTCAGAAATGCCATCAGGAATTTTGAGTGAAGAACTGGCGGAGCAATCGATTGTGCAGACGCTCGGAGCAAATGTTTCGGGCATCAAACAATTGAAGATTTTGGTTCACGGGCAGGAAGCGGAAGCTCTTGCCGGACATTTGGATCTGTATGGATTTTTTCCGGTTGCAGGGGCGGCAGCGGTGGCTCCGCCGGCTTCGACGCCAGCGACACCCACTGGGCCGAGCAAGAAACAGGCGAATCCTTCCACAAAATAGCTAAACAAATAATTTCGAATGGCGGTTCAGGCCGAGGAATTTTGTGGCATAGGCTTTAGCCTGTGGGGTTTTGTGCTGGCACGCGTGGAACCCCACAGGCTGAAGCCTGTGCTACTTAAGGCTAACCTAGCGGGCCGGGCCTGCTCTTGTAGCGCTTCACGATGGCGTCGGCGCTCATGTAGGCGAGGGCCTGGATGGTGAGCGTGGGATTGAAACCGCTCATGGATGGGAACGTGGAGCTGCCAATGACGAAAAGATTTGGAATGTCCCACGTTTGCCCGTAGCGGTTCACCACAGAAGTTTTCGGATCGTTGCCCATGCGCGTGCCGCCTTCATGGTGCGCGCCCGGAGCGCCG
Organism: uncultured Acidobacteriota bacterium; assembly: GCA_963786215.1. GTDB lineage: Bacteria > Acidobacteriota > Terriglobia > Acidiferrales > UBA7541 > Palsa-360. The sequence continues at coordinate 28,844 of CAWAYK010000010.1, read as the reverse complement.
GGGCTTAATGCGCCGCGCCACACTTTTGTTGCGCCCATGGAGCGGCCAATTCCCTCCATTTTTTGCATCAGGAATTCGACGCGCGCGAGTTCATTCGGCCTGCGCCAATCGTAGGTCACGCGCGGCGCGGGCATGCCGTATTGATCGCGGACGTTGGGATCGAGATCGATGGTTTGATCTGCGTAGGCGAGATTTTCAGTTTGCGCGTTAATCGCGGCATAGCGCGTGAAATATTTTCCGAGGAAATCGCGATACGCCGCGCCCCACTTGGGAACTCCGGGAGGCGGGTCCATGCTCATCGCCGTGCCGATTGGACCGGCTTCGAGATCGGCGGGAGCAACGGAAATTTGCGCGCCCCGCATGAAGCCAAGGCCGCTGTGGTCGAAATTATCACCGTTGAAATCGTCAATCGTGTGTTTTTGCGCGCTGGGGCCCATGTAAATGTTCACGAAGCGGTCGTCATACGCAGCAAAAACTTTGGCCATGATGTGCGCGGTAACATGCTTTCCGAGCTGTCCACTGGAGTTGGCGAGGCCGTTGGGAAATTTAGGCGTCTTCGACAAGAGCAGCAATCGCGTGTTGTCGTAGATGAATGGCGAAAGAATCACTAGGTCCGCTTCAATCGTGTTGTCCGAGCCGTCCGGGCCGTAATAAGAAACGCCTGTCGCGCGGCCGCTGTTGTCGGTCTTCACGTGGTAGCACATCGTTCCGGTCAGCAATTTAAAATTGCCGGTCGCGTCGGCTTCGGGCAGCTTGGTGACAAGGATGCTGGATTTTGCGCCGACGTGGCAGCCGAAGGCCTGGCAGAAACCGCAGTAGGTGCAATTTGCGCGATCGTGATAAGGCTGAGAAAGAATCGCGCGCGGCGAAGAGAATGGGTGGTAGCCGAGCTTGCGCGTGCCTTCCGCGAAAAGCACGCCCGACTGATCGTCAAGCAGCGGCGGCAGCGGATAATCGCGCTTGCGCGGAGCTTCGAAAACATTGCCGCCGTCGATTTTTTTGCCCTGCAAATTTCCAGCCTTGCCAGAAACTCCCAGCTCGTATTCCGCCTGATCGTAAAAAGGTTCGAGGTCGGCATAGGACACGGGCCAATCGGCGACCGAGGAATCTTCCGGGATGGCAGCGGCGCCGTAGCGCTCAATCGTGTGCGAGCGCGCTTTAAAATCATCTTCGTGCATGCGCCAGGATAGCGTGCCGTAGTGCACCGTGCCGCCGCCAGCCTGATTGCCATAATTGAGGACGGGCATTGGGCGCGCTACCGCGCTGGCATTGGGCCGCCACGTCACGGGCTGGCGCTTGATGTTCGGGCGCAATTCCTGGCGCTGGAAATAGCGCAACTCATCGTGCGGATTAAAATCCGCAGTGCTGAGGCGCGGGCCACGTTCGAGGCCTATCACTTTCATTCCCGCTTTGCCCAGCTCGGCGGCGAGGATTCCGCCCACCGCGCCCATTCCAACGATGACCACATCTGTTTTTTCGGTCGCCATGATTTATCCCCTCCCCACTGGGCCTTTGGCCGTTATCTGCAAACCGACGATGGGAGCGCGAGAAAATGCCTGCTTGCTCTGCAAATCCGTCGGGGAAAAGATGGCCTGCGCGCCGGGAAAACCTACGAGCCGCCAACCGGCGAAGTCGCGATTGCCGCCATACAGCGGATCGGCAAACATTCCTTCCATCGTGTGCATGCGCAGAGTGTTGAAAAATTCTTTGGCCGTGGGCCAAGCAAAACCTGTCGCCTTGCCTTCTTCGAGCGCCGAGATAACTTCGTCCTGCTTTTCCGGCGTGAGGTGCACGAAAGATTCTTTGTGCGTGGCGCGGCAGTGGGCATCGAGCTGCGCCAATCCGTGGCGATAAAATTCCTGCAAGTCCGTGTAGGCGCCGGCCAGAGCGAGATCGATGTAGTTAAGCACGTCCGCTTCGCGCGCTCCTGGCTTATCTGGCGCGCTGGGCATGAGGCGCTCGGTGAACGCGGCAATCGTCGCGGCATCGGCATGATTGAAGAATGCGCCGTGCTCGGGGCCGCTGGGATGCTGCGCGGCGGGAGTGGTCGAGCCTCCCTCCATTTGTTCGTGGCTTTGGGCGATGGCGTCAGGCACGAGGCCTGCGCCGGCAACGGCTCCCGCGGCAGCGCCTGCGCTGACCGCCGCGCGCACTAGAAATTCGCGGCGAGATTCATCGTGTTTCTTCATGGGCGTCGCACCTCTTCTATCGATCGAGTTCTGGGGATCAAGGCATTTTAGCTGGATATGTGGCGATCTGAAATGAACAATATCAATTTTCGGTGACAAAGTCATTGGCGGGTGGATAAGGCGATTCTCGAATTAAGTTTGGGCGTCGTGGATTTGGAGGAGGCGTTGTAGCGCCGGCGTCTCGCCGGCTGATTTCAACAAGTGAGGGCAATCAGCAAGACTGCCGGCGGGACGCCGGCGCTACGAAAACCTCTGGACTTATGCCTCTGCAAGGACGTCAAAAGTTTTGAATAATTTACTTTCCTAATTGGCAATCTGAAGTTGCGCAATGCTGAGAGTTGTCACTGTTGACACTCGGAGTTTGGGCGGGCAAACTCTGGGCCATGCCACGAGGAGGAAACTTGCGAAGCGATGCGCGCGCGCACGATCAAATTCGTCCGGTGAAGATGACGCCGGACTTTATCACCAGCGCCGAAGGGAGCGTGCTGATAGAAGTGGGGAATACGCGCGTGATTTGCACGGCCACCGTGGATGATGGCGTGCCTTCCTTTCTGAAGGGTCAGGGAAAAGGCTGGGTAACAGGCGAGTATGGAATGCTTCCGCGCGCGACGGAGCAGCGCACGGCGCGCGAAGCGATGCGCGGGAGGCCGTCAGGACGTACGCTGGAAATTCAGCGGCTGATTGGCAGGTCGCTACGCGCCATCGTAGACCAGAAAAAGCTGGGAGAACGAACGGTGGTTCTCGATTGCGACGTGATTCAGGCCGATGGCGGAACGCGAACGGCGTCGATCACGGGCGCTTATGTGGCTCTGGCGATGGCGATGGAGCGGCTGGTGGCGGCGGGAATTTTGAAATCGGTTCCGCTGATTGATTCTGTCGCGGCGACAAGCGTAGGTGTGGTGGACGGCGTTGCGCTGATCGATCTTGCGTACGACGAAGATTCTCGCGCGGAAGTCGACATGAATGTGGTGATGACCGGAAGCGGAAAATTTGTGGAAGTGCAAGCGACGGCCGAAGGGCAGCCGTTTGGGGGAGCTGAGCTGCAAGATATGCTGGCGCTGGCAGCGACCGGGATTCGCCGCATGACCGAGTATCAATCCAAATTGGTCAACACCGATTTCCGTGCGCGCATCAAGTAATCCTCTTCGATTGCTGGTGGCTTCCTCGAATCCGGGGAAGCTGCGCGAATATCAGGCGCTCGCCGGACCGGCGGGCGCAGCCTCTGCCGGCGCGGCGATCGACCTCGCGTTCATTCCTAATTTCGATTCCCTGCCGCTGTTTGAAGAAATTTGGCCCACATTTGCGGAGAATGCGGCGGGAAAAGCGCTGCACTACAGCCGGCTTGCTGAGGGCATTGTGATTGCCGACGATTCCGGGCTGGTGGTTCCAGCGCTGGGCGGCGCGCCGGGAGTGCTTTCCGCGCGCTATGCGGGGCCTGGCGCTTCCGATATGGATCGCATACATAAACTGCTCAGCGAATTGCGCGTGAAAAAGGCAGACGATCGGCGGGCGAGATTCGTTTGCGTGGTGGCCGTGGCGGAAGCAGGAAATATGCGAGGGCTATTTTCGGCGGCCACTGAGGGAATTATTCTGGAAGCGCCGCGCGGAAAAGATGGGTTTGGGTATGACCCGGTTTTCTTCTTCCCTGCCATCGGAAAAACATACGCGGAGATTTCGCGTGAAGAGAAAAATCTTTATAGTCACCGGGGAAAAGCGTTTCACAAGGCGCTTGATTTTTTGTTAATGTAGCCCGCCTCTTCAGAGGCGGGGGTTTAGATGCATGGCTGCAAAAATGTTAGCAACGTGCGGGAATCGACCGGTACCGCTTGCGCGCACTAGCAGAAAATCCCCGCCTCTGAAGGGGCGGGCTACAGCAGAACATGAAACCCCTCGAGCGATTTTGTATTGAATGAAGATGGCTCAATGAAAAAACTTAAGGCAAAGAAGAATCAGGGCAAAGCCGTCAAAAAGCAGAATTCCCCACGCCTTTCTGCTGAAAAATCAACCAGTTCGGCTGCGAATCCGGAGCGCGTGCACGCGATTCTGGAAAAGCTGGACGAGGCCTACCCGAATGTTACCTGCGCGCTGGAGCACGATACGCCCTTTCAACTGCTGATCGCCACGATTCTTTCGGCGCAGTGCACGGACGTGCGCGTTAACCTGGTGACGAAAACACTTTTCGCAAAATATAAAACGCCGCGTGATTTTGTTCACGCGAACCCATCGGAACTCGAGCAGGATATTCGCCCCACGGGGTTTTTCAGAAACAAAACCAAATCGATTATCGGCGCGAGCAGAAAAATCGTGGAGCAATTTGGCGGCGAAGTGCCGCGCACGATGGAAGAGTTGTTGACGCTGCCGGGAGTGGCGCGCAAAACGGCGAACGTGGTTCTGGGCACGGCGTTCAGCATTGCGACCGGAGTCGTGGTGGATACGCACGTGATACGGCTTACGCAGGCGGCTCGAGCTGTCACGCAATTCGGACCCTAAGAAAATTGAACTGGATTTGATGAAAGTGATACCCAAGGATAAGTGGATATTAATTTCTCATCAGTTAATCTGGCACGGACGAAAGATTTGCCAGGCGCGCAAGCCACGCTGCGTGGAATGCACGCTGGAGCACCTGTGCCACTCGAAAGACAAGACGGTTTGAGGGCTGCCCTTTTCGCCGCATGCGCGCGAGGCGTTTGTAGACGGCCTGTATCGGATTGGCTATAGTCCATCTCATGCAACTTTTGTCGGGGAAAGATACCGCAGAACATGTCTCTGGAATTATTCACCCGAAATACCAAGTGCATGGATTTTCCGTGCACCTCACCGTGAAATCAATTCACGCGATCGACCCCACAGGAAAACTGGATTTTGGCGGCGGCGAATACACGCCTGCCGGACATATCCCGCTTGAGGCGCACCAACTTCGCCCTGAGGATAACTATCGCTGGTGGGAACTGGATAAAGAAGCCTATTTCGTGGAGTGCAACGAAAGCCTGAATCTCGCGGCGGACCAGATCGCGTTGATCGAGCCCGAGGATCGACTTTTGAGGGCCGGGGCATGGCATTCCCCGATATTTGTACGCGGGCAAATCAACCCGATTGAGTTGCTGCTTACGGTGGGCGTGGCGCAGTTGCGCGTGAAGGAAAATGCGCGGATCGCGCGGGTACGCTTGTTCAGCATTGGAGATATCGTAATTCCCGCCAAAACCGCGCGCAAATCCGGCACAAAGAAAACCGCTGGTTCCAAACGGAAATAACACTTTAATTTATTTTGAATTATTTTGAAGATTTGCAAGGATTGCCCGAATTTTTTATATTGTGGTTTAGGGTGGCCCCGGTAGCGGAAGTATCTTAGAATTGCATGTCGCAAAATGTCGGGGCGTAGCGCAGCCTGGTAGCGCGCCTGCCTTGGGCGCAGGAGGCCTCCGGTTCAAATCCGGACGCCCCGACCATTTTTCTACATCTCTACATCTACTAATTTTCACGGGTAATCCTTACGGCCCTTTTCGGATCCACCACAGAACCTTTCCAACAATCTGCCATTTCCTGTCTTTATCCACCGTGACCGGACTATAATCGCGATTTTCAGATTCCAGCAAGTGAACACCGTCCGCTGACAACGAATCGAGCGAGGGACAGTCCATTTTCGCGGTGCCAGGCAACAACAATCTTGTCGATTCAAATCCTTTGGGTTGGTTTGCGAGGCATCCACTGCCACGATATCTCCATCGTTAATCAGCGGACTCATGGATGTGCCCTTCACCCGAAGGCAAGTTGGTCTGGACGGGATTCGGGCACCAGAATGCCGGCGCAGCGATCATCTCTTCCGCAAGGCGGTGTCGAGGTCCGCAAATTGGCCGCCGGCCTGACCGATCGTGCCTGCGTGGATTCCCAGCAACGGAACAGCAACCATCTGGTGTTTGGGACGCCTTGGGTCTCTTTCTCTTTAAGCCGCTCCCGGCACGAACAATTTCGAAATCCGCGGAAATGGACGAAGTGTGAAGTTTCTCTCACATTGGGGAACATCTGACGAAGGTCGGCGCTTTTTAGTCCTGCTCTTGCCCAAAAGAACCAACACTGCGGAGGACCGGCCAGATTTCCAAGCTCGATAAAGCATCTTGAGGTTGGTTCCTGCTTCCCGGTTTCCCAACGCGAAACGGCCATCGCGGAATAATGCAGACGTGATCCAAATTCCGATTGGCTCAGGCCCAAGTTATGCCGTAAATTCAAGATCGCATCCGACCAATCAGGAAGTCGAACTCATGAAATTGGCGATCAATTATGTGTGTCATCCAGATTGCCCCTTATTATAACAGTTAAGATCTATATGCATATAACCTGCTCGTTAAACGATCTATGTCATAATGCTTAACCCATTTTAAAGTTGCCTAGTTGCAGACTCCTGGATGATCTTATACCTCTTGCGGCCGCAATCATATCCGACCGCGATGCGACTGCCACACTTGAAACTTTTCTTCGTCTCGCGTCCTGATTTTGAATGCTCGCCGCATATAATATTCCGCTGCGCCGACAATCAGGCATGAAGGGCAGCAATTACGACTCAGCCTCAACCTCGCCCGTGAAACTTTTGCGTGCTACTCTGCGTACTATGAATGTGCCTGAACTCTAACTGCAACTCCAAATGGATTTGCGATTCGCGCAGATGCGTGTTCCCGCAGCTACAAAATGGGAGAAACGCTAATTCGCGCAGTGAACGAGATTTCGCTGGACGTGGCGCCGGGAGAATTCCTGGCCCTGCTCGGAGCCAGTGGCTCTGGCAAATCCACGCTGCTCAATCTAATTGCAGGACTCGACCGCCCATCCTCAGGAACGCATTCTTGCGCATAGGCCGCGATCTGGCGGCGATGTCCAGCGAGGAACTGGCCTCGCACAGAAACCACACCATTGGGATCGTGTTTCAGTCCTTCCAATTGCTTCCGCGAATGACGCTTGGAAGAAAACGTGGAGCTGCCGCTGCGCCTGGCCGAGGTGCCGCGCGGCGAGCGCCCTGCGCGCGTGCGCGAAGCGCTGGAACGCGTCGGCCTGGCGGCGCGAACGAGGCATCGGCCCACCTGAACTTTCCGGCGGCGAACAGCAACGCGGGGCCATTGCCCGCGCCCTCGTCAATCAGCCCATGATCCTGCTGGCGGATGAACCGACCGGAAATCTGGACAGCAAGACGGGCGAAGAAATCATGAGCCTGATTGCCGAAATTCACCGGCCGTCGTCCGGACCGGGAGAACCATCATAATGGTGACGCACGAACGTGCGCTGGCAGAGCGATACGCGGACCGCATCGTCACGCTATCGGACGGGCCGATTTCGCGCGAGGAGCGATTGCGATGAAGATGGGAGACTCTGACGGAACTCGCCGCGCGAAATTTGCGCGAAGCCGTGCTGCGAAATTCGCTCACCACGCTTGGCATTTCCGTGGGCGTGGCGTCGCTCGTGGCGCTGCTTTCGCTGGGCGTGGGATTGCAGCAACTTGTCGATCGCTCGGTGGCGCGCGCCGGATTGTTCGACACGGTTTCCGTGCAGCTCGCGGCAGAGCGCGCCATTCGGCCAGCCAGGCGGAGGCCGGCGCAATCCGCGCGACGCTTCGGATCTGGCTCCGCCGCAGCCCTCTGGATGACGCGGCGCGCAAGGAAATCGCCGCGCTGCCGAACGTGCTGGAAGTAAATCCCGAGGTCAGATTTACGGCCGAAGCGCGCGCGGAACCGATCAGCCAGCTCGTGATGGTGGCGGGCATGGCGGATTCTTCGCAGTCCAGCGGAACGCTGGATGGGCTTGAATGGACATTTCTTTTCCGGTCGCGGACGCGGAAGAAGCCATTGTTCAAGGCGACTTGGCAAAGCGGCTGATTGACGATGGGCAAGCGCCCGCTTCCCTGCTCGGACAGGAAATTACTTTGCGATTTGCGCAGCGGCAAGCGCTTCCGCCGCCTTCGGAGCAAGCGCCTTCCGATGCGCCCAATCACGCCGTGGGCCCCGATGAAGAGGCCATGGGATTTTCGATTGTGCCGAGCGAAAAGAAATTTCTGGTGGTTGGCGTGACTCCGGCGTCGGATTCCGGTGGCGGGCCGGTAGGCTTCAACAACGCGGGAATTTATTTGCCGCTGGCTGTGGCCGAAAAACTGCAGGTCGTGCAGCAGGGCGACTTGCGTGAAGTTTCGCGAGCGACGCCGGGCGAGGGGATGCGCTACGCGGCGCTGAATGTTCGCGCCAGCAGCCCAACGGCGTGGCGCAGCTTGAATCCAGCATCACGCACATGGGCTTTGCCGCATTTTCGTTGATCGACGTCACGCGCAACCTGCGCACATTTTTTGCAATCTTCGATATGTTCCTGGGAATTTTCGGGAGCCTGGCGCTGGCCGTGGCCTCGCTCGGGATTATCAACACGCTGGTCATGGCCATTCTTGAGCGGCGCCGCGAAATTGGAGTGCTGAAAGCGTTGGGCGCGGCGGACCGCGATGTGCGGCGATTGTTTTTTGCCGAGGCCGGAGTGATGGGCTTGGCGGGCGGTTTATTCGGTGTGCGTGTTGGGCTGGGTGATCGGCCGCGCGATTCAATTCGCGACCATCATTTATTTGAAGAGGCAGGGAGTGAATCCTCCAAATATCTGGACCGTGCCGTGGTGGCTGGTGGCTGGGCGCGATTGTTTTTGCGGTGGTGGTCAGTCTGGCGTCGGGAATTTATCCTGCATCGCGAGCGGCGCAGCTGGATCCGGTGGAGGCGCTGCGGTATGAGTAGGATGTGATTCGTGAATCGTGATTCGTGATTGGCTTGCCCTGAGTTCCTGCGAAGGGTGACTGGTGACTGGTGACTGGTGACTGGTAGTGACTGGTGACTGGTGACTGGTGACTGGTGACTGACAAATTATTGACGCTTGGTTCTAGATTTGAAATAACAAAATTGAGATTCGAAAATCGAGAATTCAGATTTAAGGTTGGAGATTTGAAATTTCAGATTTGAAATTTGAAATTGAAAACGAATCGCAATGCTTGATGGAAGCCAGCCTATCTGGAGCTGGCTTTTCACCAGTCACTAATCACCAGTCACCTTGCCGCGACTCTATAGAATTATTCCAGCCCTGGCAAACATGGACAGCACAATCGTCTGCTATAAAAAAATAACCGGGGTGCTCAGCTGAGGGGCCGGAGCACCCCGGTCTTCCCTGTCCGCCTCCGCAGGTGGCGGGCAAGACTCGTACTACGCGGCGTGTTCGTCGCCGCGCAGAAATTCGTATCGTTCAATCTGGGCTACCACTCCGATGCGGCCGGGCTCGTCGACTTCGGCGCGCTTGATGCGTCCGAGACACCGCACCTTCACGGGGCCGGCGAGCGTAATCTCATGCGGCAGCGTCAGCAGAATCTCCACCGGCGAACCGCTGGAAACTTCCTTTGGCAGGAAGAAGTAAACCCCTCGCGAACTTACATCGCGGGATTCGGTTGAAGCCTCGCCAATGGCCGAGCCGCTGGTCCAGCGAACGATCATGGGTAGCCGGATCTGAAACCGTTGCGTGGCGCGTCGCTCTTCGGCTGTCAAGGTAATGCCTCCTAATTTTTCTTGCTGTTGTTTACGAGTGAGAGATTACGTTCCGGGGGAGATTGCCTCAATAGCGCGGAGGTTCCAATTCACAAGGGCCTAATTTGGTACGCGGGTACTAGGATGCGGGGACAGCAAAATCCAAACTATGAGGAATCTATCAAAGGTTCGCAAAATCCAAATGTTTATTGTGGCGTCCGCCATCAGGCGGGCAAATGGGAATCAGGGACATGCTCGCCTAAAGGCGAGCGCTACATGCGTGAAAATCGAATTCACAAGCAGGCTCCAACGCTCATTTCCCACGAAATTGTACGTTTACTGGGACCGCCAATCTCCTGATTGGCGCGTGCCGAGACGCCAATCAGGAGATTGGCGGTCCCAGGTATGCAAAGTCGATTTTAGATAGCACACAGGAAAAATAGCTAATAGGGGGATCAGGCCTGATCGATGAGGCGGTGGTGAATGGCGTAAAGAGCCAATTCCAGGCGGTCGGAAACGCCGAGTTTATCGAAGATATTGTGCAGGTGATTCTTTACGGTTTGCTCGCTGATGAAAAGCTTTTCACCGATTTCCTTGTTGCGATAACCCTGCGCGACGAGCTGCACAATTTCCTTTTCCCGGTCGCTGAGCAAAGGCTTTTCGCGCCGCGGACCGCCGTCGGAAGACTTGGAGAACGCCTTCATGACTTCGGCGGTCATGTGGTTATCCAGCCAGATTTCGCCGCTATGAACCTTATGAATGCTGCGCACCAGCAGGTCTGTGGCGGATTGCTTCAGCACCACGCCGCGGGCGCCCAGGCGCATCGCGCGCACGACGTCGCGATCATCTTCCGCTGCGGTGAGCACCACCACGCGAGTGGGCAGCTGATCGAAATTCACTTCTTCCAGGACAGCGAGCCCATCCTTGTCCGGCATGCGCAGGTCCAGCAGCAGAATATCCGGCTTCAGCTTGGCCAGCATTTTGATGCAATCATTGCCATTGGAGGCTTCGCCGACAATGGTGATTTCATCATCGCCGTCCAGCAATTTGCGCAGACCTTCACGGAAGATGGCGTGATCATCCGCCATCAGGACACGAATTTGAGCTTTGGTTGTTTTGGCCATATCAGCCGAGAGGAACCTGTATAGACAAACGAGCGCCGTGACCGGGGGTGGACTCTACTGTCAAAACACCACCCACACTGCGTGTTCGCTCCTTAATGGAAATCGGCCCCAACCGGAGGCGGTCTAATTCATCTCCGGTAAAGCGACCGGCAAAACTGAAACCCTGCCCGTTATCGTCCACGACGAGAACAACTTCGCCTTCATTCTGCCACAGTTTTACCACGACATGGGAGGCATGAGCATGTTTTTTCACATTATGTAACGATTCTCTATATATCTGAAAGAGGTCACGGCAAATGCGGTCTGGAATCTGCAATTCAGCCGCATCTATAAGCAAATCAAGGGCTAAGCCGGATTCGTTGCGAAATCGCTCCCCAAATCCCCGCATTAAATCCACCAAATCGGCGCTTTGGACACGAAGAGGGCGCATGTCCGTGACCATGCGGCGCAATTCGTCCGTTTCATTTCGAACTGTTTGTTGCGAGTGACGACAGCGCGCCGACAGCCTGGTCCGGGTCGGTCGGCACTTTGCGCCGTAAAACGTCAAGCTGAATGTCCACGCTCAAACAGGGTTTGCAGGATGCCGTCATGAATTTCCCGGGAGATGCGGCTGCGCTCTCCTTCAATGGCATGAGCTCGAATGTGGCGAAGCAGAAACAGATTCTGCAAGGGCTGGCCCAGATGGCGAACGATTCTCTCCATCCAATGCAAGATCCTGGGGAAGGAAGCGCTCGCGGGCATTGCCCAAGCAAGAGGCGGCCGGCGGGATTGCCTGCGAGGTCAACCGTAACACCCATGACCGATTTCCAGCCCAACTCCTGGCGCATCGGGCCCGGCAAGCGCGGCAGATCCTTCAGGCGGCGGCCATCTTTGCGGTTCCAACCGAAACCCTCGCCAGGGCCTTCCAGCTCATTCCAGCACACGCTGGCATCAGGCTGGTCAAGCAGGAAGCCGTCACTGCGAGTCAAAGGTAGATTTTCGGGAGTAAGACGCGTTTCGTCGCCATCGCGATATTTCCAAACGAAGATGCGTTCAATGTCCGTGTCGCGAAAAACCAGAATCGCTTCCTCACAGTTGAAAGCGCGAATCAATTCGCCGAGGACTCAGGCGCAGGGATTCAGCCATTCCCTGCTGCACTTCAATTTGCCCGGTCAGATGGGCAAGGAACTCCTGTTCGGTTGCGTGGCGCCGCTGCCGGCTGCCCAGGAAAGACATGCCCGCTCCGGCAGCAAAAGTTCCAGTGGAAAGAGCAATCCACGAGACCATCTGCTCCCAGGAAAGCGAACCATTGAATGCCGTTCGAACAAGAAGAGCAAATGTGACGATTCCGGCGAGGATGACAGAACGGCGCGTCCCCCAGCGAATTCCAGATGCGAGTGCCACGAACAAATAGACAAACCAGAAGGCGACCACGGATCGAGTAAGAACCAGGAAGACGGCTAGTGCCGCCAAATCCACCGGGAGAGGAAGAAGTAATTTCGTTCGTCCACCGCAAATTCTGCACGAGCGCCAAGCCCAGTGAAATAAAGAGATAAATGGTAACGAAGAGGACGGCTTGCTGCCCGCGCTCAGACGGGGGACGATCCAGCAGGTCGACCAGTGCCAGCACCATGAAAATAGGGCGTGCATAAGCGATTTGGCGCTCTAGGTGGCGTCGTTCAGCAGCGTGGGGCTGCATAATTGGAAGAGGCAACAACGAGAACAGGAATTAGTCTAACAAGATTCGACCGCCGTGCAAGATGCGCTTTCCTATGATGCACCTCCTTGCCAACAAAATTTTTCAAAGTTTTTCGCCGATTTCCGAAAAATAATTTCGGTCAAATCCACAGGCATTCGAGAGATAATGCAGCGAAGTAAAATTTTCCAGTGGAGTAATTCGATTGGAACGCCGTTACACTCGAAATGAAGTGGAACGCATGATGGGAGTCACTCGCCGCGAGCTGGAGTACTGGACGCGGCTGCGCCTGGTGCTGCCGCGAGCGCGTTGGGGCGAACGGTTTTTTAATTTTTCGGACCTCGTTGCGCTGGAGACCATCAAGCGGCTGGCCGCTCAAAAAGTTCCCGCAAGCCGCATTCGCCGCGCGGTCACATTGCTGCAGACTGAACTTGGTTCGTCGAACACGCCGCTTTCCATGCTGCGCATTTCGAGCAATGGCAAACAAGTGGTTGTGTATCCGCCGGCCGAAAGCCGTCCTTTTGAACCGCTGACCGGTCAATTTGTGCTGGACTTCGAGACCTCTGACATCGCAAGAAAATTCATTCCATGGCGTCGCGCTCGGCGGAAGAATGGTTTGAATATCGGAATGATGTGCGACTCCGGACACGAATCGCTGGACGAGGCCGCCGAGGCCTATCGAAAAGCCGTGGACGCAGCGCCCGAGTGGGTGGAAGCACGCATCAACCTTGGCACGGCAATGTACCAACTGGGGCGCATGGAAGAAGCGTACGAGCATTTTTTAATGGCCGTGGGCTTTGAGCCGGAAAATGGGCTGGCGGAATTTAACCTTGGCTGCGTGCTCGAGCAAATGGCCAGGACCGAGGAAGCCATCCTTCATCTTTCGCGGGCCGTGGAGCTGTCGCCTTCGCTAGCGGACGGCCATCTGAATCTTGCTCTTGCCGTATGAGAAAAACGGACAAATACAGGATGCGATTCGGCATTTGTCCCTGTACATAAGGTACGAACCAAACGGCCCATGGACCGAGTTTGCACGGTCCGGATCGAAAAGTACCGTCCACCGAGTCCCACGCCTTCAACCGGGAAAGCTGACCCCATTTCGAAAAATAAATTAGGCATACGGATTTCGCTTTTAGGGGGCCCGGATTCTTATTATTCTCATGTGTATTCGGCGATTAAAGCAATCATTTCACTAAATTGATACAATGTTTACATACGGTACTTGTTGCTGTAAAAGGTACTAACTTGCACTACTTATTTTTAGAGGTTGATTTATTTTCTTGAAAACTTGAAAGGAAAAAACAAATGATCATCGGGGACCAGCTTGCGAGCTATCCGCGAAGAAAAGAAACTTTCTCAAGGTGAAATCGAAAAACGCACAGGTTTGCTTCGGTGTTACATCTCGCGCGTTGAAAATGGACACACGGTTCCAGCGGTGGAAACGCTGGAAAAATTTGCGCGCGCTCTGGAAGTTCCTCTGTACCAGCTCTTTTATGACAGCGACAAACCGCCCGCTCTACCCAACATTCTGAAGCGCAAGAGCGCCGGAGAAATCGCCTGGGGAAGTTCCGGCAAGGATGCGCGGATGCTGGAAAGATTTCGCCAGCTTCTAAGCCGCACAAAAGAAGGCGATCGCAAACTTCTTCTGTTCATGGCTCAGAAAATGGCGAGGGGAAAAACCGCAGGAAGCTCGGCCGATTAATTTTCCGTTTTTTGTTTTTGCGATTTCAGCTTAATGAGCTGTCCTGGCCGGGTCCTCGCGGTCGATCAGTGGCACCACTAAACAGGTGACCAGTGAGAACCCGGCAAGCACAGCGAAACTGGTCTTGAAAGATCCCGTCAAATCCGCCAGATGGCCCACGAGCGGTGCACCACCCAAAATCATTATGATTCCGAGCATGTTCACGAAGCCCATGGCTGCCGCCGCGCGTCCTGGGAACAGTTCACCTGCGCGCGAAAACATTGCAGCGTAAGGCAGTCCGACGCCAATTCCGATCAGGACCACCGCCGTCAACGCGGCGGGAAGAGATACGGAAGCGGGCAGAAATAAGGCGCAGCCTAAAGAGATCATCAACAGGCTGCCGATAAACAACGGCCGGACGCCCATATGCCGCCGGAGAAATCCCCCCAAAGGCCGCGAAACAATCCCTAGCAATAAAACGAGTGAGCCGATAAGTCCCGCGCGCGTGGCGGGAACTTTCATGACTTTTGTCAGCAGCACTACCACCCACGAACCGACCACCACGGAAATACCGAACGTCGCCATCTGCATGAGGCCAAGAAACCAAAGCTGAGGAGCAAGCAGCATTTCGTGGAAACGACCCGGAGGGCTCGAGCCGAACTCCACAGTTGGCGAAGCAGAAACCCAGATGACGGCCGCCACCAGAACCATGGCCGCGGAAACGACGAATGTGGCGCGCCATCCCGCCAGAAGATACAGGCGCGGCACGCCCAGAATTACAAATCCCGCGCCCATCTGGATCGAGCCGCCAAAAAATCCCTGCGCCACATGCAGACGCGGACCAGCCGTCGCCTCATGAATGTAGCGCGCGCCTCCCACGAAGCACACGCCCGTGCCGATGCCTGAGAAAATTTTGAAGAAAAGTAACTGCCAGTAGGCTCCGGCAAGCGCCATACCGATATTGCCGAGCGCCACCCAAAGCAGCGCAAAGAGCAGCACGCGCTTGGAGCCGAGGCGGTCGACAATATAACCGCCGGGGATTTGCATACCTGCGTGCGTTGCAAAAATACCCGTGGTGAGCAGGCCCGCCAAGGCGTTATTAAAACCGAACTGTTTCATTAGGGCCGCCGCGAGCGGCGCGTGATTCGTGTAGTTGGCAGAATAGGTGAATGCCACGATGCAGCCGCAAATGACAGCGACGGTTTGCGCCTTGTCGGATAAAGAGGAAGTGCGCGCGGTGTTTGGCCGGGATTCCTGCACGACGCTCATGCGCGGGGCCGCCGCGAGTTGGTTTCATTTAGGATGAGGCACACGTTTTGAACGGTCCTTGATTACAGTTGAAATTTTCAATTCGGCAATTTTGAAATTGCGATTGATACTACACTGGCTAGCGCGATTCGCGCCACAAAGTTTCGTACCAGTTTATTGGATGGCGTCCTGATGCTGGAGATAATTTCGGAGCACAAACCTTTGGTTGTCAGTTTGTCATTGCGGGACAAGATGCCGCTGTAGCCCGCCTCTTTAGAGGCGGGGGTTTAGTGTACTGGTGCCAAGCAGGTTATCTTCAGGGCGCGGTGAAATGGCGAAGCTTGGGAGCGCATGCATCTAAACCCCCGCCTCTAAAGAGGCGGGCTACAGTTGCGGGTCATTCTTGGTAGGACTAAACCCCACAGGCTGAAGCCTATGCCACAAAAATCTAGAGGGACATTTCGCTTGAGCGCAGGGCTAGCGCCAGGACTGCGCCAACCACGGAAAGCAGCGACATTTGAATTTCCGCGGCCAGGAGCCAGCCGCCGTGGCCGACAATCCATCCCAGCAGGTAGCCGCCGAAAGCCGCGCCGCCGTACAGGCTGGTGACGAACATTCCTGAGCCGCGGCTGGACATGCTGCGGCGCAGCGCTTTCACGTGGTAGCCGGCCAGATTCACGTAGAGGACAGCGCTGCCTGTCACTCCATAAATGCAGGTCAGGATTTCGCGGGTCAACATGGTCGGCGAGATTTGAAAAAACAGATAGCCGAGGACCGCGATCGAGAGCAGCGAACCGCTGAGCACCAGTTTGGGCGAATAACGATCGCCAATCCAGCCACAAGGGATAGAGGCCAGCGCGCCGATTCCAAAAAAGCCGATGACCTTTCCGGCGTTGATGGGCGTGTAGTGCAGAGTCTCGCGGAGAAACGTCGGATACAGGCCCAGGAATCCGTACATGCCTAGCCCGTGAATCAGGCTCAAAACCGTAAGGATTATTGTGTTGCGATTCATCAAGCTATCGGCGCCACCACTATCGGCTTTGACCTCCGCTGCCCTGCGCGTCTCCACGAACCATGGGCGCACCGAGACGGCGATGATCACGACCATCACGAAACCAAAAAGGCCGAATGCGAGCATGGGCGCGTGCCAGGTGTTGTACGACTGCCGAAGTTTTCCGGCCAGAAAGGGGCCGAGAAATCCGCCAATGCCGTAGCAGAAATTCACGGAGCCGATGGCCGCGGAGCGGTAGCCGGAAAAATAACTGGCAGCGAGCGCGAACATGGAGGTCGCCAGCATGGACATGCCAATGCCCTGCGCGGCGAGGCACACGAGCATGGTCCAGAAGCCGGGGACCATCGTGGTGAGCGCCGTGGCCGAAGAAAAGATGACGATGCCCGTGAGCAGCACCATTTTTCGCGAGTAGCGCGCGAGCAAGTAGCCTGTTGGAAGGCCGCCAATTCCGAGGCCTAAGGTAAAAATTGTCGAGAGCAGTCCGGTGTTGGCGAGAGAAAAGCCGAAGGCCTTGCGAACGTCCGCGGCGAGGACCGGAAAGAGGTAGCGGTCCGCAGCCATGAGAATGTAGGAAACGAGCAGGACGCAATACATCGCGATGGCCACGCCGCGCGCGCCTGCTTTAAGTTCTGCCGTGCTGGTTGAATTCGTTACAGCTGCCTGGTCCTGAATGGTCGTATCCTCCCGCTTCACGGAGAGAGTGACATCCGGTTTACTTTCGCTTCAGGACACGATAACGGTTCGGGAGCAAATTACAAGTGCTTCGTGGGTTTTGCATTTGGGATGGTTGGTCTTCCCTTTGCATTTACCGCTTGCACTTTCATCTAAACCCGCACCCTTTGAAAATCACAAAGGGTGCGGCACCCATGCTTGGATAGGCCTTCTGAAAACCGATTACCTTGGGTTCTCCATAATGATTTTCATGCGCTGATCTTCGTCGGACACCAGCATGCCCATCGCTTTTTCGAGATCGAAGAGCGGCACAATGTGCGTCACGAGAGGCTTGAGTTTCAGCACTCCGCGCGACACCAGATCAATTGTGGGCGGAAAATCCCTGCCCGTTGCGGCGCGCGTGTTCACCACGTGCAGTTCCTTGTAATACAGCTGATAAAACGGCAGGGTCATCTGAGTGGCCGCGGTAATTCCGAACAAGAGTATCGTGCCGCCCAGGCGCACCATATTAATCGCATCGGCCAGCGCGGAGGGCACACCCGTACATTCAATAACGATGTCCGCGCCGCGGCCCTCGGTGGCTTCCTTAACGGCGCGAACGGATTCCGTGCCGCTGGACATGGTGATATCCGCGCCTAGCTGCTCCGCTAGATTTCGCTTATAGGCGCTGCGTGTAATGCCGATTACCGGATAAGCTCCCCAGGATTTGGCCACCTGCGCATGAATTTGCCCGCCGACTCCGAGACCCATCACCACAACCGACTGCCCCGGAAATATCTTCATGCGACTGTGGCCGTGCACGCAGGTAGTTGCAACCTGAATGAGCGGCGCAACATTGCTTTCGATCGAAGCAGGCAATGGATACACGTGTGTGCGTGGAGCAACGAGATAGTCCGCAAATCCGCCGTTGGAATCTCGACCGACGAGGGAACCGTTTGGGCAAAGATTGTACTGGCCCTCGCGGCAGTTGAGGCACATGCCGCAGTAAATGGCTGGATCGACGATGACCCGGGTGCCTGTCGGGAGGGTGGCGTCTCCGCCGTCAACGACCTCGCCGATCATTTCGTGACCCATGATCAGCGGGTGTCGAACGGGGATTGCGCCTTCGTAGATGTGCAGGTCGGTGCCGCAGACGCCGCTATGCGTGACGCGGACCAGGACTTCGTCGTGGCCGATGGCGGGGCGCACAACATCGGACAACGCCAGTTTTCGCGGGCCTTCGAGGACCATTGCTTTCATAAGGGGTTTTGGGGTCAATCCGCGTTGTCCTATTTGGTGATTCTGGTGATGAGAATTGCTGTAGCCCGCCTCTTCAGAGGCGGGGGTTTAGATGCACGAGCGCCAAGGCTTCAACGTTTAAACACGGTCTCTAATTTACGTGCCTGGCACCGGTACTCTAAACCCTCGCCTCTGAAGAGGCGAGCTACAGCGGCTGCCTTCAGATTGGCGCTAGTCGGCGGCTTTTCCGGAGCCTACGCGGCCCGGAAGAGTCGCATTGACCACATCGCGGAATTCAGTATCGGTCAGCAAACGCTTGCGCTGGAGCGAGAAATCCTTGATGGCGGCAACGCACTTCATGGCTTCTTCCTCGTTGAATTGCACGCCAAGCTTCCGCAATCCCCACTTCACGGAATCGATGCCGCTGCCCTTGCCGAATACCACACTGATGGGTGCCTGACCGACCACTTCCGCGCGGAACGGGAAGAGTTCGGTAGCATTTTCCTCGCCGCAATTCTCAAACCAGCTGGCGATGATGCCGGATTCGATCTTGAAGAGCGAATCGCCGACCACCTGCCGGTTGGAAGGAACGGCGTGGCCGGAGAGTTGCGCCACGAGTTTCGAGAGGCCGTAGAACTTGTCGTACTTGAGGCCGGTGTCGATGCCGTAGAGAGTGAGCAGCGCCATTGCGGTGTCTTCCATCGGCACGTTGCCGGCGCGTTCGCCGAGCCCGAGGACGGTGGAGTGAACGACTTCAACTCCTTCCGCCAGCGCCATGACCGTGTTGGCCACGCCCATGCCGAAGTCCATATGGAAGTGAGCTTCCAGGCGCTTATTGATGCGCGCCTTCACCGAACGCACCAGGTACTGAATGGCGTTCGGGGTGAGCACGCCGAATGTATCGACGAGCGCGAGCGCGTCCATGTGGCCTTCGTTCGCGACGCGCGTGATCAGATCGAGCACCCAGTTCATTTCGGCGCGGGAGAAGTCGATCGGGAAGAACACGACTTCGAGGCCCTGCTCGTGCGCGTATTTCGTGGATTCGATGGACAAGTCAATCGCCTTTTCCATGGACCACTTGTAGGCGTACTTGATGATGTGTTCGCTGGACGGAACTTCCATGACAACGCCCTTCACGCCGCAGTCGACGGCGCGTTTGACGTCGTCCACCATGCAGCGCGAAAACGCGAAAATTTTCGGGCCGAGGTTGCGCTTCACGATTTCCTTGATGGCCGCCGTGTCGCTGGGCGAAACCACAGGCATGCCCGCTTCGATGCGGTGCACGCCGGCTTCGGCCAAACCTTCGGCGATGCGGATTTTGTCGTCCTTGGTGAAGATCACGCCGGTCTGCTGCTCGCCGTCGCGCAGCGTTACGTCGTGAAACTCGATTTTCTTCGCGAATTTAAAATCGCCGTTTACTGCAGCATTAAAATTCCAGGGACTTACGAACCACTTGTCTGTCTTCCACGGTGTGCTCGACATGATGACTCTCTCCTTATGAAATTATTTTACTTGCGCGCGTTAGCCAACGCTTCAGGATTTACCGGATTGCGCGGGGCCTGGCCGGAGAGGACACGCACGACCTCTTCCGCGGCTTTCGTCTGCAATTCTTCGAGTGATTCCACTGAGTAGAAACTTGTGTGCGGGGTCAAAATCACATTGTCACGGCCAAACAAGGGTGAACTGGTTGGCGGTTCCTGTTCGAGAACATCGAGTGCCGCGCCGCCAATCTGCTTGGAGTCAAGCGCTGCAGCCAGAGCGGCTTCGTCCACCACAGGACCGCGTGACGTGTTGACGATCAGCGCGCCGGGCTTCATCTGGCGGAACACGTCCGTGCTGAATAAATGATGCGTTTCGGGCAATAGCGGCGAGTGAATGGAAATGTAATCGGAAACTTTCAGAAGTTCTGCGAATTCCACTTTGCCAACGCCCGCAGCATCCATCACAGACTGAGGAACGAATGGATCGGAGGCCACCACACGAATGCCAAAGGCTTTTGCTTTCGGCGCGACGAGCTGCGGAATACGTCCGAATCCGACGAGGCCGAGAGTCGTGCCGCGAAGGCGATGAATCGGCACGACGGCCGGCATTTCCCAGCGGCCGGCATGCGCGCGCGCACTGGAAGCGGGTATCTTGCGAATGAGGGAAAGAAGCAGCGCCACTGCGTGGTCGGAAACTTCGTCAATGCAATAATCCGGCACCTTGGTGACGACGATTCCGTCGCGGGTCGCGGCGGCGATGTCAACATTGTCGACGCCAATTCCGAAGCGCGAAATGATCCTGACCTTTTTCATCTGGCCGATCATGTCCGCATTAATTTTTGCGTACGTGACGAGCACCGCGTCGGCATCCTTCGCCACCGCCACGATTCCTTCGGGCGTGGGCTTATCCGCCAGACGCAAATCGGCCCCAGCCCGCGCAACCACCGCGCGGGCCAGGTCCAGGTTTGGAAATACTGAATCTGCAACTACTACAAGTAGAGAGGCCATTAGCGCTTCATGGCCTCTTCCATGTGTTCCATTAGCGTGAAGACCACAGGACCCTTGGCGGTGACCAAAACATTTTCTTCGAGGCGGCAGGTCTGCTGCAATCCCGGATGCCCCGCGAAAGTTTCGATCGCGAAGTACATATTTTCTTTAATTTCCGCGGGGTACTTCAGCGAGTACGCGCGTGACATCCACATGCCTTCGTACAACGTGATGCCGATGCTGTGCGCGAACTGTTGCAGGGTCACAGTGCCGTATTTGTCGTCGTCGTATTCCGGGAAGGCATTGGCAACGTCCGCGCTGGTCATGCCGGGGCGCAGCTTATCGATTCCGGCGTACATGGAATCGTACACTTCGCGGTACAGATCGATTTCCTTCTGGGTCATCTTCATGCCCTGCGCTCCGCCGCACTTGAAGCAGCGAACGAAGTCAATGAAGTAGCCGGAGGGGCCGACAGCGTTAATGTCAACGATAACGAGGTCGCCCTGGCGGATCAGCTTATCCGTGGCCCAGCGACGGTACGGGCTGGTGTTGCCGCCCGATGCGACGATGATGTCATAAATAATTTCGCAACCGCGCTCGAGCATGAATTCGTGAACCTTGGCTTCGATCTCGCGCTCGCGAACGCCAGGCTTCAGCCATTCGTACTTGATCTTCCACATCGCGGCATCGCCGATGCTGGAGGCTTGTTTGAGCAATTCGATTTCATCCTGAGTCTTCACAACGCGCGCTTGCGACACAGCCGGCCAGCCGTTCACAATGTTCAGGCCAGTCTTCTGGAAAGCTTCGAGAGCGGGCATGTCAAAGTTATCGACGCCGATGCGTTCCTTGGTTACGCCAGCTTCTTTCAGGACTTCCATGACGCTTTCCGCCATGCGGCCGGCCATGTACGGCACGGCGCCTTCCGCCCACTGCCAGGTGATGGCAGGGCGAATCTTGCCTTCCATCCAGGGCAGGTCGATTTCCGCGCAGTGCAAGTCCGAACCAGCGGTTTCGAACAGAACCGGGTCGCTGTTGTGGGTAACCACGCAATAGCGGATGTTGATGTTGTATTTCCAGTTGCCTTGATAGGAGGCCGTGGCGTAACGAATATTCGCGCCGGCAAAAAGTACGAGTGCGCCAAGGTCGTTTGCCTTCATCGAGGCGCGAAGCTTCTCCAGGCGTTCCTTGCGCAAACGGTCAAAATCGACGCGCATTTGCCAATCGGCGCCGGTCTGGCTGTACAAACGTCGGGGGTCCCAAGAATGTGGTTGGCCAATGAATCTTGTGTCCATAATTGTGGAAGATACATCCTTTCATCTGTTTTTGATATGGGGCAGCAAACAAATATAAAACAAGTTGGGAGATTTTGCTCAAAAAATGTAATTAAGTCAAAGTTTAAGGATCTTGGGCTCTGTAATCTGCGTGAGTGATATCACAAATTTAAAAACCAGGCTGAAGCCTGCCCTACTGGCTCACTCTTTTTTTCATAGTGTTAACTCTGAGTTTAAAACGCCGAACATTCAGGCGATGGTTTGTGTGACAATTCTGAACCGACATGCAGCATTCCACTTTGGTCGCGATGGGCGTGCAGTGGCTCAGCAGGCAGTGCTCCGTGGTGCTCTATGAATTTGCTACCCCGGCCGATGAGAATCCTGATGTGATCGGCTGGGTATCGGGAGCGGGCTCCGTGCTCATCGAATGCAAATTAACCCGGTCGGATTTTTTACGGGATGCCGCGAAGACGGTCCGCAAAAATCCACGCACGGGGATGGGGCAACGCCGCTATTATTTGTGCCCAACCGATTTGATTCAAGTGAAAGACCTTCCGCCGAAGTGGGGATTGCTGTGGGCCACCAGAGGCCAAATCATTGTAAAGCGCGAGGCGCGAGGGCACTCCGAGAGAAACATTATTGCAGAGGTACAGTTTCTCAGTTCGATGCTGAGGCGCGCGCAAATACGAATCGGTACGCGCCCGCTTTCCGAATGGCTGAGGGGTGAGAACAGGTTCGAGGCAAAGCGCGGCATTCCACCGACGCGGGAACGAACAGTTCGCAAAGCGAAATCCCTCGTTTGATGCGAAGCTTAACGTGGCATTACAAAATCGCGGAAAAGGAAAATCACGTCGAGCGCAGCAAGGATCGCGATAAGAAGTTCTATCACGAACGACCGAGTTTCATTGAACCGGTCGACCATTGAGTCGTAGAGCTCACCGAACGTGTCCAACTTTTGATCCACCAGATTCCGATAATCCTCCACGCCCATGCGCGTGGCAGCCAAACGATAGACCCGGGCATAGTAAATATCGCTTACAAATTTAATCGCGTTATCGATGCGTTCAGTCAATTCCATGACGTCCAATCGAATCGTGTTGAAGTGTTGCGATTCGCGTGGCAACGTCAAGCGCGCGGTTAGCGTATTCCTCTTTCGCTCCAGCGACTGGTAGAAATCCGCGAGTACACGCGTTAGAAACCTGTCGTAATATCGAAACTCAAGCAACTGCATTTTTGCGTATTCCAGAATTTGAGTGACGGCCGCGGCGTCTTCCGGCCCATCGACAACTACAGCGCCATGAGAGCCGACCACTACTAAATCCGAAGGGTAGTAAGACAAGTTCGATTGCAAAGCCTCTTCAATCGAATGCTTCGCAAGAGCGGCGGTCTCGCCGCGAATCAGTTGCACGAGTTCTCCACTGTAAGAAGCGATGAGCTTGTCGGCTGCCGGCTGCTGGCCATCGCCGTCAAAAATTTCGTGAATTTCAACGACGAGATAATTTTCCTGCAGCCAATCTTCCGTGGCCTTGGTCACGGCCGGCTGTATGTGCTGCAATCGGCGACGGGCGAGTTCACGTACGAGCGGCTCAACGTCGGCTGCATCCATCCAGCGCGAGCCCTGTTGCACCAGGGTTTCCATGTCGCAATCGAACGGCACTTCAACCTGAATCACGATTGCGCCAAACGAGTAATACTTCACGGGGCAAGCCACATTTCCGCCGGTCGTGACAGAAATGCAGTCAGCCGTCTCGAGTATGGGGGGTTCCTCAAAGCGCACATACCCAGGCGTGCGCCGGGGAAATGCCTGCCCGGATGAACCGACACGAGCGCCCAGCAAATTGCGTAGCTTGCTCAGGTCGATGGATTCGGCCACGTCGTACAGAAACAGGAGCCGGAATAAGCCTCGGAGTCGCATACCTGTTTTTACCATCAATTGCAGCGCAGGGAGAGGATGAATCTTTAATGCGAGAGGATCGAAGTTTGTACGGCAAAGGCTATGATTCAAAAGAGAATCGGGATTAATCCCGCCTGCATTTTACGGTGCAACTTGGATCCGTTCCTCGTAGGCGCTTTACTGAAAGACGAATGTGGCCTAAACTGTGTGTACTTCGTCCGTGGTGAGCGTAGCTCAGCTGGTAGAGCATCGGTCTGTGGCACCGAGGGTCGCGGGTTCAAACCCCGTCGCTCACCCCAAAATTTCCTTTCTAGCCCTGCTTGCCCGGCCTGCGTGAAAGCCAAACCATAAAAATCGGAAACGTGATGTAATGGGTCACCGGAACGATCCGAATTTACCGCCAACTTATTGCGAGAGGTAAATGCCTGTGAAGCAGACCGTCACGTTTCACAATGAATGTCGACTCGATGCGCAGCTCGATGGCCGGCAGCTGTCGCGGCGGAAAGTCTTGGGCATGATGTCCGCGGTTGGTGCGGGGATGGCGCTGGCTCCGCATTCATTCGCTCAGAATGTTGCGGCTGGGTCGCGAATCGTGGACACGCACCATCATATTTTTCCTCCTGCTTTTACGGCTAGGAATTTGAAGCGCATGACGGATGATTCGCCTACGTTTCCGGGATCTTTCTACTCGAATTGGACGCCGCGGTATTCGCTCGAGCAGATGGATCAAAATGGAGTCGCTACCGCCATCGGGTCGATGACCAGCCCGGGTGTCTGGTTCGGAAATAATGAGGAAGGGCGCAGAAATGCGCGCGATTGCAACGAATACGGCGCAAAACTGGCGCAGGATTTTCCGGGACGGTTCGGGATGTGGGGCGCGATTCCCTTGCCCGACATCGAAGGAAGCCTTCGCGAAATTGAATAGATTTACGACCACCTGAAGCTCGATGGCATCGGCCTCATGACAAGCTATGACGACGGAAAATTGCTGGGGCATCCCAACTTCGCGCCCGTGCTTGAGGAACTCAATCACCGCAAGGCCGTCATCTTCGTGCACCCCACGATTTCCTGCTGCGCGATGCCGATCCGCCATCTGAACCGCGTACAGATTGATTTTCCGACGGACACGACGCGCACGATCACGGACCTGATTTTCAGCGGCTCGCTGATACGCTACCCTGACATTCGCTGGATTTTTTCACACGGGGGAGGAACGGTTCTTATGTTGACGCCCCGCCTGGCGGGCGGCAACCTGACGCCGGAAGAACGCGCGGTAACGATTCCAAATGGTTTTGAGCACGAATTGCAAAAGCTGTATTACGACATTGCCAGCGTCGCGCTCAGCCCCATACCCATGGCCGCCGTGCTCAAGGGCATTCCCAAAGAACATCTTTTGTTCGGATCGGACATTCCATTTTTTACGATTGAACGGATTGCGACAGCGGTGAATAAATTTGAGGTGCAGCCTGCGGATCTGCGTCTGATTCAGCGTGAGAACGCGCTGCAATTACTTCCGCGATTGAAGGCCTGAAGTAGGACAGGCTTCAGCCTGTCTTGTTTTGACTTTTGCTGAGTAAGCAAGGTCAAAAGAAGACAGGCTGAAGCCTGTCCTACAAATACGTGCGAGATTATTGAGACTGCTCGTAAACCCGCGCAACTTCACCGGCAACGTTATTCGGATTCGGCCAATCCGGATTTTTCGCCTTCAACTCGGCGGTAATTGTCTTTCCCGCATCATCAACCGAAGCACCTTGCTTCTTGAGTTCTAGCGCTCGCGACTGCAACGCCATCAGATATGCGCGCTCCGTTGCGATCTGCGAAGCATCCACAATGGCCGGGCCGTGATCGGGGACGATGAATTTCGGATGAAGAGCTTCGACGTTATCCAGAATCGAGAGCCAACCCTTCACGCTGGCGTCCGGGTTCGGCATGATCGGAAAAATATCTTTCTGAACGATATCTCCGGGAATCAGGACGCTGTCTTCTTCCACAAATATCAGCTCGTCGCCCTTGGTGTGCGCGGGGCCAAGCCAGAACAATCGCGCGGTCACTCCGCCGAGATCCACTTTCGATTCGCGATCGAAAACTACGTCTGGGGGGCGAAATTTCACATCTTGCAGAAGGTCAAGATTCTGCGCTGACATTTTCTTGAACACTTCGATGTGGCCGGCCACACCTTTATTCATTTCGTCCTGCTGCGCGCTGTTGCGGATGATAATCGTGCTCGCGGGAAATGCCTGTTCGCCTGAAGTGTGCTCTGAGTGGAAGTGAGTTGTCGTGAGATACAGAATCGTGCCCTTCGCCAGCTTTTGTTCGGCTCGCATGACGGTCGCGCCGTTCTTCTGGCCCAATCCGGTATCGACCACCATCGTCGCGCGGCTGCCGATGATAATCGCGACGTTGGGAAAGCCTTCGATCACGTAGACGTGATCGGACACGCGCTTCAGATTGTCTTCGGACAAAAGCGGCTGCTTCAGCTGGGCGCGTGAGACTGAGGGCGTGAGGAGGGCTCCCGCCAAAATTGTGAAAAAAATGATTCGAGTGCCTGACCATTTTATTGCAATCGACATCGAAGGTCTCCCTTTTTCTGCAAGTGCCGGCGAGACGCCGGCACTACGAAAAACTTTTGAAAATATGAGCGCTTCAACTCAAGCAGGAAGATGCGGAACGACCAGCTGGAACAGTTTTAACGGGGCTGAGCCAGCGTGTTTGATTGTCACCGCATCCGAGGGCCCCACATAGACACCTGCGCCCTTGTTTACGCCGTGGTCCTTGGAATCCATTGTGATGAGTGCTTCGCCCTCCATCAGGTAGACCAACTGGTGCGTGTCTTTGTCGGATCGGACTTCAAGTCTTTCTCCGGCGTTTAGCCAGCGCAGCGAACCTACGACATTTTTAGCGCCGCAAAGCTGATTGTTCAATATTTCGGCAATTTCTCCCGAGCCGGAAACTTTGGTGTGAAAACTCGATTTGTGTCGATAAAAGTCAGTGACATCGCGGATTATTCCTTTCGATTGTCATTAATTTCAAATTCGCATTCAAACAAACATTTCAAAGGTGCTGAATCAGGCCAAAGTCTTGTTCTATCGCAAAAATTAACTCTGCATCCAGACTCCGCCTTCCACGCGGCTCCAGCGAAGATCATCCGGCGTCCCGTCAAGAATGGTGGTGACGAAGCGGTTGGGCGCCTGAAATTCAAAATAGAAGAGCGGCGTCTTGGACGCTCGCAGGCGATGCTTTTCCTCCGCGGGAATAAAGATCATGTCGCCCGGCCCCACATCGCGCGATCCTTCTTCGGAATCGACCGTTCCTTGCCCTTCCATAATGAAATAAAAATGTTCGCAATTTTTGTGCAAATGATAGGGAGAAGAGCCGCCTTTCACGTAGTGCATGACTCCCGCGAGCATGTCGTCAATCATGGTCAGCTCTTTATTGACGAAAAAAGTGCGCTCGCGGCCATTCGATAACAGCCTCGGCAATTGATCCTGATTGAAAATGTATGCCATGAATCGGCCTCCCCTAGAGATCGGTAATCGCGTGGCCCGTCGCTGCGTAGCGGAATAAATAACTTTGTGAACGTGACTGATTCGCTATGCAGCGATTGAATGTGGACATGCTAGCAGTTTTTGCGCGGCACTTCCAGATTGAGAGATTGGGCGTAAGGTCAGCGAAAAGTGAAAAGGTGAAATTCAAAAGTCGCCCGGCCAAGCGGCCGGCCGCTACGAAAACTGGCGGCACGGATTGGTTTCGTAGAGGCCTCTTCGTTTCATGTTTTTCGGAACGAAGAGGGGCAGCCTTTTTGCATGAGGCTTCTATCTCAGGCAATTTCTATTTTTTCGGCAGGCCGAAAATAGTTACCGTCGGATTTCCGCCCCTGATTTCAGAAAAGCTTTTGCTGCCAATCACGTTGCCATCTCCCGAAGTGACCGCGACGTATTGAATGTTGTGCGCGGAATAGGTAACCACGCCGCCTTGAATCGAATCGCCCAAATCGTAATGAAGGAGAACTTTTCCGGTCTGCGCATCGACCGCGTCAAAAAATCCTCCGCTTTCGCCGGTAAAAATCAGGTCGGAAGCGGTGATGGCAACTCCTGCGACCAGCGGCGTGGGCGATTCATAGCGCCAGCGCTCTTTTCCCGTGGCCGCGTCGAAGCCGGTTAATCGCCCGCGCGAACTGCTGAAAGCACCGTGGTCAATCGGCCCGCCAAAGTAGCTCTTCTCTCCGGTGTTGGCCTTCGCGACGCTCGGCGGCTCTTTATCCTTCATGTTCATCGAGCACCACTGGTCATTCGCCGGCACGACGAGCAGACCGAGCTTGGGGCTAAAGCCTCCGCTATACCACTCATTCCCTCCCAAAATTCCGGGACAGACTTTGAGCGGAGTATAAGTCAACGGCACTTCGCTATTCAGCTGCGTGGCAAACGGAGAGCTGTAGACAACCTTGCGCGTTTCGCCATCCACCACGCGCAAAACACCATCTTTGCCGGTGGACGCAATCATGGTGTGCGAATTTACTTTGAAAATCGGATTGACGTGCGTGATGTCATAGTCATCCACATCGTGCGGAATAAACTGGTTGTACCAGAGCATGTGGCCTGTCTTTCCATCCAGCGCGATCATCGAATTCGTGTACAGGTTGATGCCGGGCCTTGCATCATCATAAAAATCTGGGACCAATTTCCGCCCGCAATATAGAGGATATCTTTTTCCGTGTCGTACGATTGGGCCGTCCAGAGCGCGCCCCCCGCGTGCTTCCGCGCTTCCGGATTGGG
This sequence comes from uncultured Acidobacteriota bacterium, assembly GCA_963786215.1. Lineage (GTDB taxonomy): Bacteria > Acidobacteriota > Terriglobia > Acidiferrales > UBA7541 > Palsa-360. The sequence continues at coordinate 103 of CAWAYK010000010.1, read as the reverse complement.
TCCCCAGGCGTCCGCGCCCGGCTCGCCATCCTGCGGAATGATGTTGAATTTCCAACCCTAGCGGCCCGTTGCTCAGTTTGAATGCGCCGATCCATCCAGTGCC
>CAWAYK010000009.1:0-20267 GCA_963786215.1 uncultured Acidobacteriota bacterium | reverse complement strand
TTATCAGCGGCTTCTGCTTTATCCGTCAGGGCTTCGACCCCCGGCAGTTTTCTTGCCAGCCAGAAATTCCAGCGATGCTCCGCCACCCGTTGAGATGTGCGAAATTCTTTCGGCAAGTCCCGCAGCGTGAATCGCCGCCACTGAATCGCCGCCGCCTACAATCGAGGTCGCTCCCTTTTCTGTGGCCTCAGCAACGGCGTGGGCGACTCCCAGCGTACCTTTGAGAAAACCGGCATCTCAAATACGCCCATCGGTCCGTTCCAGACAATTGTTTTCGCCTTGGAAAGTTCCGCGCTAAAGTTTTTAATTGTCTCCGGTCCGATATCGAGGCCCATCCACCCGTCAGGGGTGGCATTAACGCTGGTCGTTTGCGTTTTTGTGTCGGGCTTGAACGCCTCGCCCAGGACGTGATCCACCGGCAAGAGCAACGGAAAGTTGCGCTTTTTGGCATCCTCCAGGAGCTTTCGGGCCAGGTCAACCTTGTCCGTTTCAACTAGAGATTTTCCGATTGGCAATCCCTGCGACTTGAGGAAAGTGTAAGCCATGCCTCCACCGATCAGCATCGAGTCGGCCACCCTCATCAAATTTTCCACGACTTCAATTTTATCGGATACTTTGGCGCCGCCCAGCACAGCGGCAAAGGGCCGCGCGGGATTGGAAAGGGCATTCCCCAGGTAGGTCAATTCCCTTTCCATGAGAAGGCCCGCCGCCGATTGCTGGACGAAACGCGTAATTCCCACGACCGAGGCATGAGCGCGGTGGGCCGATCCAAACGCATCGCAAACAAACAATCCATCGCATAACGCGGCGAGTTGGTGCGAAAAGCCCTCGTCATTCGCTTCTTCTTCGGGATGGAAACGCACATTTTCCAGCAGCAAAATGCCGCCATTGTTCAAAGCCCGGCTTTTGACTTCAGCATCGGAGCCGACGCAATCCGCGGCAAACTCCACATCGGTGCGCAACATCTTCGCAAGTTTCGCAGCTACCGGACGGCAGGCTGTACTTGGATTGGCCTTGCCCTTGGGCCTGCCTAAATGGGATGCCAGCACCAGTCGCGCGCCGCGAGACCGCGCGAATTCGATCGTTGGCAGGGTTTCGCGGATGCGAGTGTCGTCGCTCACCGCGCCACCATCGAGCGGCACGTTGAAATCCACACGAACAAATACTCGTTTACCGCTAAGTTCCAAATCACGGATCGATAATTTGGTCATGATGTGGGCCAGAAGAAGAAAAGTTGGTCGTACTCGAAAGTTCGCGGCGCCCTACCCTGTATCGGAAAGCACGCCGCGCCGATTTAGCTCTCGCCAATCAGAATTCACGAAATTACAGCTTCGATGCCAGCAGTTCGATCAAATCGCGGCAGCGGCTCGAATATCCCCACTCGTTGTCGTACCAAGCAAGAATTTTGGCGCAGTTTCCACCCACCACGCGCGTGTAGCCGGAATCGACGATGGAGGAATGCGGATTGCCGCGAAAATCGGCTGGAGACCAGTTCCTCCTCCGTGTACTGCAAAATATTTTTCATCGGGCCTTCGGCGGCGCTGCGTAACGCAGCATTTACGGTAGCGACCGTTACCGGCTTATCCGTCATGACAGTCAGGTCGACGACGCTGACGTTGGGAGTCGGGACGCGAATGGAATATCCATCCAGCTTCCCCTTGAGCGCGGGAATCACCAGATGCAACGCTTTGGCGGCGCCGGTGGAAGTAGGAATCATGGAAAGCGCGGCGGCACGAGCGCGTCGCAAGTCCTTGTGCGGCAGGTCGAGCAGCTTCTGATCATTCGTATAGGAATGGATGGTGGTCATCGTTCCGCAAGAAATTCCAAACGAATCGTGGATCACTTTCGCCACCGGAGCCAAACAATTCGTCGTGCAGGAGGCGTTGGAAATGATGTCATGCTTGGCTGGATCGTAGTTTTTGTCGTTTACGCCCAAGACCAGGGTGATGTCTTCGTCCGTAGCAGGTGCGGAGATAATCACCTTCTTTACGGTGCCGCGCTTGTGTTTCGCCGCGTCGGAAGCATTGGTGAACAGACCGGTCGATTCGATGACGATCTGCGCGCCGACAGACGACCAATCGATTTCCGCCGGATCCTTGGTCTTGAAAACGCGGAAGCTTTTTCCGTCCACGGCGATGGAATCTTCGGTGTGCGTTACTGTCTGGTGCAGATTTCCGAGCACGGAATCGTATTTCAACAAGTGCGCCAGCGTTTTCGAATCGGTAACGTCGTTAACGGCTACAAATTCGATCGCTGCATTTCCCAGCGACGCGCGCACGATATTTCGTCCAATTCGTGCCAAAACCGTTGATCCCCACCTTGATCGGCATGAATCCTCCGCTAGATTGAAATACACCATCACCGTTTCATCACCCAAATGTACGAACTCCGCAAATTAGAATGCGATCCCCTCGTAACCTTTACACCTTGGCCGGCAGATCCGGACGCGCCAATGTGTCTGCCAGTCAGGTGATCTTCAGATGCTAGGGCGGCCACACCAAAAGTCAACCAAAGCTATGCGCCGTATGTACCTGCAATATCATATGTTTCACTTCGATTATTTCATATTAGAAGCATAAAAGATTGGGAGCCAGGAAACCCTTTGACAGGTGCGGCAAGTCAGTCGAGCAGCAGGATTATCGAGGAAACTGTTCGACCTTAATGACTTTATCGCCTTCAAATTTCACGAAAATTGTTTTCGCGGGCGGTTTTCCGTAAATCCAGTCTTCCATTTCGTCTCCCTCGGGAGATTTCTCGCGAACTTTTCGGTCCGGACGTCCCACCGCGGCCAGGACCATTTCGTGATCCATTCCGACAACCGGCTGCTTTTCCTTGATCGCCTTCTGCATTTCCGTCGGCACGGTGTCGATCCATTGTACGGCGGCCGAATGCTGCTTGGAAAAGTCCAGAACGGGGAGAGAAGTTTCTCAAGATCATCGGGGTTCATGTCCGGCAGCGATTTATCAAAATCCAGATAAATTGTCGCGCCTGCATTCGTATTGACGGCGTTTTCGGGAGTGGTGGTCGCGGTGGGAACGCCGCCTATTTCCATATGAATGCGATCGCGAAGGCGGGTCTTTCCCTTGCCGCCGCCGTTGATGTCAACAATAATTTCCTTGTCCTTGAATTCGAGATTGGTAATTTGCGCGTTGTCCCCCGGATTGATCGCGGACGCCGAAGTAACCGTCATCCGCAACGCTTTTTCATTCAGAGGCGCTCCCGCTTTCATGTGAAAGCCCTTTTTCCCAGCGGGAATCGGGCGAACGACGTGCGCAATCTCGCCATCGACATAGCGAACAAGAGACAACCGCGACATGGGCTGAAGAGTGACCATCCGGCCCTTCCGGATGCGAATCCGTGGAGTCAGAGCAGGATCGCGGATTTGCTTTTCTTTGATTTTTGCTGGTTGTGCCCGGCGAAGATCCCTGCGGGTCTGCTTCAGCATCTACAGAGGCAAGATTGCTCAAATTCGTTGGGAACGGGTGGACGCAACCGCTCCGGAGGTATCCGCACTGAGCAAGAGCGCTGCCGTTCCAATTGTATGCGAATCGGTGCATAAGGCACCTTCTGGCACGATTTTAGCACCAAAATCTTTATCGCGGATACATCAACAATTTTCATCCCCTCCAATGCACTCTTTCACGACGACCCCGCCACGGTCGATCTGAATCGGCAATAACGTTGCCCCGGCGGCGATCACGGCGGCTTCCACGCGTGCGCGCGCATCCGGCTCAATCACAAGTGTTAGGCAACCGCCGCCACCCGCACCGCACACTTTTCCGGCAAACGCTCCGTTGCGCCGCGCGGACGTAATAACTTTGTCGATCAGCGGGGTAGAAATCGAACGTAGATTGCGCCGGCGGAAATCCCATTCTTCCCGCATCAATTTGCCGACTTCTTTCCAGTTGTTTCGCTCAATCGCAGAGCGCAGGGCTTGCGCGATTATGGAAATTTTTTCCAGATTTTGCGCGACGCGTCGCGTCGCCGTCGATATGCCGCTTAAACACTTCCCAATTATTGATTCCGGGCTGCCGCGGCTTTCCGGTGTAGCACAGGACCAGATGCCTCTCGAGATTCATCGAGATCGCAGCCAAGTCCTTCGCGACGCTCGCCGCCGGGGGCCAGCACGATTGCGGACGCGCCGCCAAATGCCGGCGGGTAATGATCCTGCGTGCCAGTCGGCACGCGGATCACGATTGCTTCGACATCGCGGCTCAAGTGAATCCAGTCTTCCCTGCGCAGCTTTGCATCCGTCAGCTTATCGAGCGCCCCGCAAATGGCCACGGCCATGGCAGAGGACCCGCCGATTCCCGCGCCTGAAGGCGCTTCCGAATCGGTAGTCAAAGTAAATCCGCAAGACGGCCGGAATACGCGCACCAGATGCGCAAGCAAGGGCAATTTATAATTCCGCGCGCTGCACAATGCGTCGAAGGATGCGAACGACTCGCTGCGCTTCGAGTATCGCGCGAAGCCAGACACGATTTTGCGGGAAGATTCCGGACGCCGTTTCAATCACGCACGATGCGTACCGAGTGATGGCGCAATTTACCGTCAACGCTCCTTCATGAAACAAGTACAGCGGCCAGATATCCAGTGTTCCGCCGGCCAGATCGATGCGCGTTGGCGCTTTTGATTCGATTCTCACTTTGACTTGTTCCCTTCGCCCCGTTAGCCTCATCTTTTAAATTCATTCGCTACATTCGCGCGAATCATACCAGATGAATACCGGCGCCCAATCCGAAACGCAATCCGCGTGATTCCGTACTTGCACACTTTATGCTCGGCTTTCCCGGCAATTCCCTCCCGCGCGAACTTGCGGATTATCTCGCGCAAGGACTCGCTGGTGTCGTTATCTACAAGCGAAATTTTGCGAGCGTCGAGCAGCTTCTCGATTTAACCGCTGCAATCAGAGAGTCCGCCGGGCGCCCGGTCCTGATTGGAATCGATCAGGAAGGCGGCACGCGCTTCGCTCTTGAAAGAGCCATTTACGCGCTGGCCATCGGCGGCGGAGCTGGGACGCCTTCGGCGACGCGGAAGCAGCGGAAAAAATTGCCCGAGCCATGGCCGTGGAACTTCGCGCGGCGGGATGCAATCTTGATTTCGCGCCCATGCTGGACTTGCAGTGAATCCGGAAAGTCCGCGTGACCCGGGATCGAAGTTTTGGCTCCGATCCGTATCTCGTGGCGCGAATGGGCGCCGCCTTCGATCGCGGATTGCGCGCAGGCGGCGTGCTTTCCTGCGCCAAACATTTTCCCGGACATGGCGACGCGGCCGTCGACCCGCACCTCGACTTGCCAGTTTTTGCGGGGACCATGGCGCGCCTGGAATCCACGGAACTGGTTCCCTTCGCAGCGGCCATTGCGTCGGGTACAGAGCTCATCATGACGGCGCACATACTGTTGCCGCAAATTGACCCTGATAATCCCGCATCGCTATCGCGCCTGATGCTGGATCAAGTGCTGCGCCGTGGCATGAAATTCAATGGAATTATCCTCGCCGACGATCTGGGCATGGGCGCCATCGCAAAACGATATGGTCCCGGAGATGCCGCAGTAAGGGCCATTCACGCGGGAACGGATATTGCGATGCTGTGCCATGACTGGGCCGCAGTCGCGCCCGCGATTAAAGCAGTCAGAAATGCGCGCGAGCAAGGACAGTTCGACGAGGGTGAATGGCAAGCCTGCCTGAAGCGCGTAGACCGAATATGCAATCTGGCGGAAACTATTGGAGAAAACCCTTTAATTGAGGTAATTTGGTCCGAGGAAAATCAACGGCTATCAGAAAAGTTTCGTAGTCGTCTGCAATGAACCAAGATGTCTCCGGTTCTTCTCAGCGTTTTTCTCTGTGTCCTCTGTGTTAAAGCTTTGCCCGTGCCGTTGCGACCATAATCTAATCCGAAGAATTACCGCTTCGCGCACCGGAAGAAGTCTTCCCCGATTTCGCGGTCTTGTTAGCTTCGACCCGATCATGCGCCAGATGCGGTTCAAAACAACGCCTGCATCGCGGTTCGTACATCCCAGCCGCACCCACGACAATCAGGTCTTCGGACGCGACCAACCGCTGCGTATGCACAGCCGGATTTCCACATTGCACGCAAATTGCGAGCAGCTTGATGATTTCTTCCGCCACGGCTAGCAAACGAGGCATCGGCTCAAACGGCCGCCCCAAATAATCGGTGTCCAGGCCCGTGACAATCACGCGTTTGCCAGCGTCCGCCATCCGCATGCAAATGTCGATGAGACCATCGCCCAGAAATTGGCCCTCATCGATGCCCACCACCTCGGTGCGCGGCTGCACTTTTTCAAACATATCCATGGCATTCGTCACAATTTCCGAAGGCAATTCAAATCCGGAGTGAGAGACGATTTCGGTGTGCGAGTAGCGCTGGTCGATGACGGGCTTGAATATTTGCACGCGCTGGCGCGCAATCTCGGCGCGTTTCAAGCGGCGGATCAGCTCCTCGCTCTTGCCCGAGAACATGGGGCCAACAATGACTTCGATCCAGCCCATGTTCCCTTTTACGATGTCCACTTGGCTGTTTCTCCTCGAATGATCTTGCGGCAGAGTAACACATCGCGCTGAATTTTTATTTAGCGCGATCGAATCACAGATAGCGATTCCGCAAACGATTCGTCCGAATCTTTTCTTGCTCTAAAGCTTCACACACGCCAAAGCGCAGCTTGCTTATCTTTTCCATACCGTTCCAGGAGAAACTTCTTCAGGGCATCAATATCCGTGAATATGCGATCCGCGCAGGCGAGCACCCAGCCGCTGATTTCCTCAGTTGATGCGTCAGTCACAAGGTAAACGGGAATTCCGCGGCGGTGAGCGAACGTTAGTTCTGAAGATGTCCCGCCAGAGGCCAGCGCAGCGCGTTCACCGCTCAGGGAGCAGATCACGTAGTCGGCCCGGTTCTCCACAATATCCAGATCGTACTGGATTATTTTGCGGACCACGCGGCGAAATCGCTCCACATCCGTGAGTTTCCACTCCCTGAAATGATCGGCTTCTTCATCGGTGAGATTTTTCTTTTCGTCCTCGGCGGGATCGTAAACGCGGTGGCCCAGTTCATTGTGCAGAAAAGGGGTGAGTTTGCGGCGCCACAACTTGCCGCCGTCCGGCGCAAATTCAATCGGGCCACACAGGTATGCCAACATGAATTTAGTTTAAGGACCAGTAGTGCAGTTAAGTTATGAAGGAATGGAGCGGCCGATGGGACTCGAACCCACGCCTGGACCTTGGCAAGGTCCCGTACTACCCCTATACTACGGCCGCCCAAAATCTACGAGACTTTAACACGCCTGCGAACTGGGAACAAGATCCTCGAACGTCAGATTAGCAAAAATCCGCCGGTCTTCGGTTTCTAGTCCTCAGATTCCAGACTAAATATGGAATGCAGATTGCAAAAACAATCCGCAAGAAGATTTATTTAGCCGACCTGCAATACTCGCGCAGTTTTGACGACGGGTGACTTTCGTTGCCGTTCGGCAAACTTGCTTGCCTTGTCCTTATCGGTGTATACGCGGGCAAAGCGCTCCCCGTCTTTGTAAAACACCGTGACTTGCCAATGCCTGTGTTTGCGCCGCCTGTCTTTTCCCAGCTTCGTGCGTTTTCTTATCGTTTTGGTTTTCGGCATGGTTTGAATATCTCAATCAGGATTCGAGCACGCAAGTACCAATTCGGCCAATACTTAGATCGCTATAAAATTATACTTCATTCCCGTGAGGGTTCAAAACGAGGAAAGGAGAGGATTGCGGACCCACATTTATTCTGGAAACTTCAGCAGATATTAATTAAAGATTGATGGACCATTTTCAAAATTCGATCATCTTATAGCAGTATCGGTTCGACCCTGTACGATCGAGCTGAGCAAGGAGAAGTTGGATGATTAAATTCAATCAAGGAGTGAAAGTAGAAAACCCGAGAGCATATGAAGTTTGGGTTGTGAAACACCTTCAGTATCTGCTGGAGGTCGGTAGTCCAATTGAGCGTGATCCGAGGCGTGCGAATTTTTATAATGTCGATGGTGGAAGCGAAATTTATTACATTCATGTTTCACCGGTCAGTGGAAATGTAATTCTGCTGGCAAGATGGATGCGGCAAACCCAGCGCTGTTATTCGGATTTCAACCAGCTTGCAGCGAATCCTGCCTAAGACAATTGTGTTGTCGATTTACAACAGTTCTGTTTTCAATAGCTTACAAGAATAGTTTCCTTGGGCCATCTGAACCCTAAATTGGACTTTCCTCAAATCCTAGTTCACCTTATACTTTGCTTAGATTTTCAAGACTCGGGACCCAGCCCCCGATTCGTTTTTTATTGCGTCTGCGCACACGTCTGTCGGAGAACTCATAAGGGCGCGCACGAATTCTTGAGCTGGTCGACCCTCAGGAGAATTTATTCTCTGTGAGAGAGCAGACCCCTCCCATTTCGACCAGCGGAGCAAAGCGGCGTAGCACTCGCATCGCCCTCACCCTGCCATTGCTCGTGACGGGAATCAATCGCCACGAAGTATGTTTCGCGGAGAAGATTGAAACCGTTTCAATTAATTGCCACGGATTCCATTATTTTTCCGGCCAATGCGTCCCCAAGAATTCCACCGTACACGCGCAACTCATTCTAAATCAATAAAGATAGCGCAGCAACCTCGCCAACCTACCGCGGCCGCGTCGCCTGGATTCGAAAATCTTCCCGCTTGCGTGGCATGTATTTGGTCGGTGTGGAATTTGAAACCCCTCAAAACATTTGGAATGTGGAATCATTTCCGGAGGATTGGACTACTTTTTCGCCGTTGACTGAAAGATGACCCAGCCGCTTTCCTTGCCGAGGTCGACCGAATTTTGCATTCCGTCGCCGTCGCAACCCATTACCAACTGCTGGGCGTAGAGCCTGAAACTCCTCATTCCGAAGTGAAGCGGCATTTCTATCAATTGGCACGAAAGTTTCACCCTGACCGTCATATGGACCACCCGGAGTGGACTCCGCGCCTGCTTTCGCTGATGGACAGCCTGGCGACGGCTTACAGGACGTTGTCGGACAGCTGAATCAAAGAAGAAATATGACTCGCGACTCGCGCCCTTCGATTGAAGTAGTCCAGGAAAACCCCGGAAAAATTGCCCAAGGCTATCTCGATAAGGCTCAGGAGTGCATGGCGGAGAAGAACTTTTCAGGTTGCATTCTTTGGCTGCACCGTGCAATTGAGTACGAACCGAATCGCTCGAGCCACAGAGCGATGTTGGGCCACTGTCTTTCCTCCATCCCTGAATACCATCGAGAGGCGGTAGAGCAATTTGAGCTGGCCATCGAACTCGACTCCCGTAACGTGACGGCCCACCTGCGCTATGCCGAGTTGCTTGAACAACTCAGGGCGCCGTGGAAGGCTCGATTCCACTATGCTCGCGCCCTCGAACTTGACCCCAATAATCGAGAAGCAGGCGATCGGCTGAACCGGCTCGGTGTGGGTATGCCGCGAAGTGCATCCAAAATTTCCCTGCTTGGACGATTAACACGGCGTCGTTAGTTGTAACGAAGTTACCGGCTTTCAATATTCCAAGCAAATTGGGGAGCAGGAAATAAGGCGGTAGTGCGTTACGGAGAGTTGTGCAGACACAAAAATGGGGCGAAACGGCGGTCGGCCGTTTCGCCCCGATGTCTTACAGGCTGGTGACGTTCGCTGCCTGCAGGCCCTTGGGGCCGGAGGTAACTTCGAACTCAACCGCCTGGCCTTCGTTCAGCGATTTATACCCTTCCGCCTGAATCGCGGAAAAGTGGACAAAGATGTCCTCGCCGGACTGGCGCTGGATGAATCCGAATCCCTTGCTGGCATTGAACCACTTTACTGTTCCTTGTTCTTTCACGGTGTTTCCTTTTCACTGATTTGAGCTATTTGGTGCTTCTCGACCGCCTCCAGCCGTACTTCAAAAAAAGGCCACGAGCTTGTACCCGCTGCCCCTTTAAATCGATTCTAAAGGTTTTACAAGAGCAACAAACGCAATTGCACCATATCACGAATCCGTAAATGGGCCTAACTATTTTCTAAGGTAAACTGTGGATATACAACCGCGGCGCCCAGGTGCTCCATTTCGGGTGTCCAAATTGGATCTCTTGCGAAATTGCTCTTGTTTGCATAGCTAATATTAGCAAGTGCTTTCAATACGCGATCACAAACGGTTTTGTAATTCCATCTGCAATTCATGTTGCCGCTCTGAGGAAAGCTTTGCGCTCTCTTGCGTCACATAAAACACGTCGGTCGCCGTTCCGCCCTCGGTGTCAATCAAGCCCACTTCAATATTGAAGCGATGCTCCGCAAATGTGGAACTGATGTCATACAGCAGTCCGGGCCGGTCCAGCGCAACAATTTCAACCACGGTGCTGTGCGAGGAACATTCATTGTCCATGTGGATTCGCGTATCCACGCTGACCTTCGGTGGACGCTTTTCCGGCTGAAATTTTCTCTTCATCAGCGCGGCAACATCCAGTTCCCCGGAAATCGCGGCAATTAATTGCTGTTTCAGCCGGCCCATTTCCGACGGGTTATGATCGAGCGTCTGGAACCGGTCGGAGAAACGCAGAGAGTCCAGGACAATTCCATTGCGGTTGGCGCAGGCGTCCGCCTTCAAAATATTCATGCCCCAGGAAGAAATCGTTCCCACCACTCTTCTCAAACAAGAAGGGGCGGTCCTTGGTGACCAAAACCAGTTCATAATACTGGTCGCGCTTCGTGATGCTGATTTCCGCGAGAGAATGGCCAAGCCGCCGGTACATTCGATAGTGCGCGGAAATTTCAGAGGAGGAATGCGTCAGCAGATAGCGGCGTCGGAAAACCGTCCAGAAAAGTTCCTGAACCTCTCGGCTTCCACGGCATCTTCGCCTTTCGGAACGAGTCGCTCCAGTTGCTGGGCATCCTCGCCTGCAAGGTACATGCGCTGGTCGTCCACCGAGCGATTCAGATAATTTTCCGTCGCGGCGTACAGTTGCCACAACATCTCCGCTTTCCAGGGAGTCAGCGCTTCGGGATTCACGGCCTTGATATCCGCGTAGGTAAACAGCGTGAGCATCTTCAGATGCTCAATCGTTCCCACGGTCTTCGCAAAATCGTGCACAGCTTCCGGATCGAAAATGTCCCGCCGCATCAGCGTCGCGGACATGCGCAAATGATTGGCGATCAGAAACGTAACCGTCTCACGCCCAAAAGTATCGAGATCGCAGACGCTCAAATACGCCTGCAACCGCTTCCAGGCTGCCATCCACATGGCTTTCGTTGGCCATTCCCTTTGCCCACGTCGTGAAACAGCAGCGATAAATACAGCAACTCGGGATGATCCAGGGTGGAAAGAATGTCAGCGAAGCGGTGTTCCATGCCGCTGCTTTTTGAGAGCAGGTTATGCAGATTTTCGATGGTGACAAGCGAATGTTCATCGACCGTGTAGCGGTGGTAGTAATCGCGAATCACGAGCGAGTCGATCGCCTTAAATTCCTTGAAAAGCAGATCGAGAAGCCCAACGCGGTGCATCGCGCGCAGCGAGGATGCCGCGTAAGGCAGCACCAAAATTTTGCGGAAATATTCCCACAAATCGGGGCTCGTGGAATTCCATTTCTGAATTCGCGGCAATGCTGCCTCCACCGCATTTTCCGTTTCAGCAGTCAGCTTAAGGTCGTGGCGCGCAATAATTTCAAACAAGCGAAACAATACTTTGGGATCTTCCACAGATGCGGCTTGGCGCAGGGAAATTCGATCCTCCTGCACACTGAAATTCGGGCGTCGAAAGCGGAGACCGGCGCGTCCCCAGCCAGCGCATCCAGATCGATTTTGCTCGCGGCACTTCATCGAACAAAACAGTCAAGCGGTATATGGCGCGGGCATGACGAAAATAAATCCGCATCCAATCATTGGGCGATGCCGCATTTACTCCGTGCAGGCCAATGCCGCTGGCCGCTGCCTCGGACTGCAATTCGTAGGTCAGCACGTTAAGATCGCGGCCCTGGCGATAATGCAAGTAACAGCGAACCGCATCGAGGAAATCGATCGCCTTGACGGCATCGGAACGCAACGCGAGCCGGCAACAGTTCTACCGGATCTTTCCATTCGCGTGTTCGCTTCATCTCCGCGATCTGCGAAAGCCAGCAAGCCACCTGATAATCCCGCAGGCCGCCGGGGCCGTCCTTGATATTCGGCTCCAGATGAAAAATCGTCTGCCCGTATTTTTGATGACGCTGGACTGAGCGAGTCCGGTGAGCTCCTGCATCAGCGTTTCGGATTCGCGAATCACCATTCCCGGAAGAACGCGCGTCCGTAGACGTTCAAAAAGTTTTTCGTCGCCGCAAATGTAACGGCAATCCAGAAGCGAAATATTGAACTCGATATTACTGCGGTAAAGTTTTCCGCATTCGGCGAGCGTTCGCGTGGTGGGGCTCACGCGGAGGTGCAAGTCCCACAAGGACTGGCTGAGCGGCGCAATGGCCTTGCGGCTGAGGAATTCTTCGTTGCCCTCCTTCTCGTAGAGAAACAGGAGATCGATATCCGAGTACGGAAACAGCGCCCGGCGGCCGTACCCGCCCATGGCCGCAATGCAAAAGCCTTCCATCGGACCGTTTGCGGCGGTCACTTCGCTCCACAGTTCGGTGACGACGGAATCGATCAGCGCCGTGCGGTCACGAATCGCCGCTTTTCCGTCGCCTGCTTCTTCAAAGCGTTTCTGAATCCTGCGCGGATTCTTCCGCGTACAGGTCCTGCAAAGTGGAGGTACTGCTTTCGAGCTTCATATCCGGCTTACGTGACCCCCACCCTGCCCTGAAGAATCCGCGAATTGCACCAACACTTGCAATTGCAAATCATTTGCTACCCTTGCTTGGAATTCAAATGGCTAAGTGCCGTGCGATATCTCATCTTCATGTAGCGCCCGCCTTCAGGCGGCATACGATTGAAACCAAGTGCCCGCTGAAGGCGGGCGCTACAAAACCTGGCAAAAATCGGCTGGCACACAGACATTAAAGAGCGGACACTCCGCGCTCCTGATTCCGTATGCGAATCGCCTGGTCCACCTTGGAAGTAAATATTTTTCCATCGCCAATTTTCCCGGTGGAGGCGCTCTGCAGAATCGCATCGACCGCGGCATCCACCAGATTATCCGGAATAACCATTTCAATCTTTATTTTCGGCAGGAGATCGACCGTGTATTCGCGTCCGCGATAGACTTCCGTGTGCCCTTTTTGCCGGCCATGGCCGCGCACGTCGGAAATGGTCATGCCGCCAATGCCCAAGTTCCGTGAGCACTTCTTTGACCGCTTCAAACCTGGACGGCTGAACGATCGCTTCAAGCTTCGTCATCATCTTCTTGTCCTCAGACTTGACCGCAGATTCGATTCCTTGCTGCGTCATGGCAGCGCCCTACACTATAGGGCTATTCTGCCCGGCAATTCCAGTCTGTGACGCGCGGGTTTCCGTGGCCTAGACGACACCAGCCGCCTGACGCGCACCCTTATGTAACTAGACTTGACGGCACAGATTTTCCTCTCGAGCGAATCCGTGCACGTCGAGCACACTTGTTCGTGGAATGCAACTAAATTGCCGCGCGGTGAGAGCGTCGAATGCACGCTTCGCCGCGCGGCAATCTTTGACGAGCGCCTGGCAGCGCCGTGATCGATCAGTAGCCGCCAGGCTGGATTCTGAAATGTCCTCCAGAATTGACTTCCGTCTTTTCCGGTGGAAACTGACATTAGAACATGAACCCGGCTTCGATCACGCCGCGTGTCTGGTTGGTGTTGCTGCCGCCGATTCCGAATCCAACATCCGAGCCAGCGACGAAGTTCGTGAGGTGAACGATCGAGACAGTCTCCTCGAAGGAAGAAGGCATCCTTGACCCAAGTCGGGGTCACGGTGAATGAGAACGCGCCGGTTCCGGGACCGTATCCCAGCAAGTTGGCTTCGTTGGTGGCTACGCTTCCGCTCGACTTGATGTATTCCGGCCGGACGGAAAGCGAAAATCCGTGCTTGAAGTTGTAGTTGGCCAAGAAGTGCGCCGCCGTTGGTGTGTGCGCCGGTGCCGTACAGAGCGTTGTTCGATTTTACGACCGTGTATTGGTAATAGGGGCTGATCGTCACGGCCCTTTCGTGTAGGTGTAGATCAGGTTGTAGACCTGCTCGTTGTTTTGAAAGGCAGGCGTCGGGAAGGAGTTGGGACCGGTCCTCACGTACGACCCGGCATTCCCGCCGGCCGCAAACGTGAACGTATTTGAGCCATTGATGGCATAGGCCAGCAAGCCCGACAAGCGAAGTGTAGCGATTCGAGTAAAAGCCATCATTCCAGCTGAACGACAGCGTGAGCTTCTTGTAGGTGTCATTGAGCTGGATGCCGCGGCTGACAGCGGGCTCCTGATTCCAGAGAAGTCCGCGCTCGATGTTCATATTTTCAAAGGTGAACGTGTACTCATCGCCGATCAGCGTGGGCAGCGCGCCAATCTCAACGTTGAAATTGCCCTTCACCAGCTTCGACGTACCCCACCGGGAACGGACCGAAGTCCGAGCTCGTCGTGTCGGTCGTCTTCAGGAAAGGGTACGCCGACCACCGGCAAGTTGTAAGCGCCGCCTTGCAGGTAGAATTGAAACCAGCCGCTGGTCTTCTGGATGAAGACCTGAGCGTTGCTGACGTCGACGTGCCCCTCGTCACCAGTACGCTACGGGGTGGTTTCCAAACAAACCGATACCGCTCAGAATACCGGTAACTTCAATCTTTCCAAACGGGCCCGCGGGAATCTCATGCGGCACAGCGGTTGCCAGCGGCCCTGACATTGACGGAGTTGGAAGAGGCGTTGGAGCAGGAGGAGTCGTAGCTGCCGGAGTTCCCGACGCCGGTGCCTGATCCTGCGGCGCATCGGCCGCGGGAGCTACTGTGTCCTTTGCATCATTTTCTGCGACTAAAACTTCATCCGTATTGCTCGAATCAATGGTCGTGCTTGCAGTAGTAGTGGCAGCTGCGTCGCTTCCGCTTACTGCACTGCCTGCCGCCGTAAGGCTTCGCGCATGAGCGGCAGGGGCCCCAATTCCTACCAACCCTAACGCCAATAAACCTAAGCACACCCCATAAGTCTTCTTCATGGAATAAATAACTCCTTTTCCGCCGGTAGCCTGATAAATGACAGACCCTGACCAGCGCGAAAAGTTTAAGGGCGCGTTCCGCGTGCGTCCAATTCATACTTTTTCTCGTAGCAATCAGAAATGTGGCGTAGATAAAACGAATCGTTTGTATTTGGAAACGTAATGTTTCATTTGGCTGGTGATGGGAATCACCAAATTGGCCGCCATACTTCGGTATACGTTGGAAATAAAAAGGAAATGCTGGAGGCCAGCTTGGGCGATAGAGTAAAATTTCCCGTGACTATAACCTTGAATTTGCGCCTGCCCGGCATGGTGTCGAGTGCCCAGCCGGAGCTGTTCAATTTTAAATTTACAAAGTTTACGGACGAGCGCGGGTCCGGAAACTGTAATCCAATGGCCAACATGCCGAATATGGGGTGCTAAGTCACGCAGGCAAACTGATTTTCAGCATTCTCCGGGGGAGCCCTTCTATGAAACGTGTGTCGGCCAGCAAGATAGTTCTCGGGCATTATTGCGTTACTTATCGTGATTCAAGCCATCCGGCTGAGCCGAACGAATCCACCCGTGATTCCCTCTCGCGCACTCGAGGCGCACGTCGAAGTGCCGCCGGAGGTGCTATCGGTGTTAAAGCGATCCTGCTATGACTGCCATTCCAATTCCACCGTGTGGCCGTGGTACAGCAATATCGCCCCGGTATCGTGGTATGTGATCCGCGATGTAAATGTGGGCAGAAGCCATGTGAATTGCAGGATTGGGAAGCGCAGATAAACGAACAGGAAGGAAAGGAACACCTGGGCCTGGTCTGCAAACTAGTCCGTGAAGGGAAAATGCCGCCCGCCGACTATCGCACCATACATACGGGGACAAACATTACTCCGGCCGAAACGGAAGCGATCTGCGCATGGTCCCAAAAAGTTGGCACTGTCGAAGATGACGACAAGAAGGATGATAAGAAAGACGACAAGTAGCTAGATAAGTTGATCAGGTTCCATCGTTTATTATTCAAACAGCAGTACAGCTATTCGATAATTGGAAAACCCAAGTTTGGCGTTGCTTGGACAGGCCCCCACCACTGCGGAATGATATTTTCCTGTTTGAAGCCGCTGTACCAGAATATCGGGAAGCGTTCTGCAGGTCAGGCGTTGCGTAATGCAAAACAAAAGACGGCGTGTGACTTCCCGCGTAGCCGTTATCCATCGGGCAGGAACGGCGCGCGTCAGCGCGGTAGTTCAGCAACCTTAAACCGCTCGCTGCCAGCTTTGCTTCAACGATTCCCTCTTCTTCTTCCAAGGATAATTTCAGTGTCGAGAGCGAAAAATCCTCCACTGCAAACAAAATTCCTCCGTGATTCGCTGTTGCAATGCCAATCGAGTTCAGTTGAGGGTCGAGCAAATTTGCGCGATGCGGCGGGGAGTGCATCCATTGCTTGTGAATTTCTTCGGCGCTGGGCCCCTCCGCAACATTTTCCGCCAGAGAACTGAAATGCGCCTCGGCCTGCTTCGCTCGCGCGAGCATATCCGGTTCGCCGGGTAGTTGGTGCGAAAGAGTATTCTGCGCCGCCATCCTTTGCGCGTGTTGATGCGCAGCCGCCGCCAGAGACGGATCCCACTTCAGTAAACCGAGTCCCTTTGCGGCGCGTTCGCGATTCGCAGCTTCAAACAGAATTTGCGTTGGGCCATGCTCCTGCGCATAAATAGACACCGGTAGAGAAAGAAAAATCGCAATCCACGCACAGATAAAAATATTGCCAAACTTCATCAGCTGCTCCTAAAACGCGTTTCATGATGCTCGATTATTTTACCCTCAGAATTTATTCGTTTCCTCCTTCGCGCCCAGCCTCCTGTCGAAAGAGGCATTTGTAGCGCCGGCGTCTCGCCGGCAGTTTTTATGCCGCGCACAAAAAACCAAACCCAGCCGGCAAGATGCCGGCGCTACGAAACCCGCGCGATTTTCATCCATGAAATTTATTCATTCCGGCGCCGATTCTTGTGTGTGGTGGACCGCAAATTTCGATATTATGGAGAGCTTTGGAGACCCCATGGAACCAGCTCTGGTAGATTTGCAAAACGTACAAGTCATTCGCGGCGACAACGTAGCTCTCGATAATTTCAGCCTGCGGATTAACTCCGGCGAACACGTCGCTATCCTTGGCCCGAACGGCTGCGGAAAATCGACGCTCATCAAGACCATCACTCGCGAATGCTATCCCGTAATCCGCGACGATTCTTCGATGACAATTCTGGGCCAGTCGCGCTGGAACGTTTTTGATATCGCACTTCAAGGCGACAATGAGTCTGTGCTTAGCATTGGGATGGCCGAGGCTGAAGCGGCCTTCGACCAAGCGCCAGCCACGTCCTCCGGCCAAGGACCACGGCGTGAGCCGCTTCGAAGCCTCGAAATGGGACTTGATGCCATGCCGGCGTGCCAATTTGGCTCTGATATCCACACCCGGGGACTACGCAGTGGCCGAAGCAATGAAGGCTCTCCAGCTTGGTCTGAACGTGATGCTATTCAGCGACAACGTGCCGATTGAAGACGAGGTCGCGCTCAAGATTACGCGCAAGGCACACGGGCTCATCGTCATGGGTCCCGATTGCGGCACGGCTATCGTGGGTGGCATTCCTCTCGGCTTTGCCAATGTCGTGCGGCGTGGTGGAATCGGCGTCGTGGGTGCCTCGGGCACTGGGCTGCAACAGGTCACCTGCCTAATTGACCGATTCGGTGAGGGGATCAGTCATGCGATCGGTACCGGGGGTCACGATCTCCAAGCGCGGTCGGCGGCATCACGATGCTGCAAGGGCTCGAAGCTCTTGCCACGCGATGCGGCAACCAAAGTCATCGTGCTGATCTCCAAGCCACCCGGCCGCGAAGTGGCTAAGCACGTACTCGCGGCGCTCGAGAAGCGGGAAAGCCGGTGGTGGTGAACTTTCTCGGGGCCGACCCGAATTCCATCGCGGGCCCCAATCTGCACGCCGCCAAAACCCTGGAAGACGCAGCGCAAGGGCCGTCGCGCTTGCCACGGGAAACGAAGGGTGCCACCTTCAGGTCAGCGCCATCGCAGGGCCCCTCGGATCGCAGCCGACCGGCGTCCAGCCAGCGCTATGTACGCGGCCTCTACAGCGGAGGCACGTTCTGCTACGAGGCCTCGCTATTGCTCAGTGAGATTTTGTCACCAGTCTACTCCAACACGCCCGTCGGCACGGCGCAGACACTCGGTGACGTATGGCAAAGTCGCGCTCATACGCTCATTGATTTGGGTGACGATATTTTTACCCGTGGTCGACCACATCCGATGATCGACCATCGTCTACGCAATGAACGCATCGCCAAAGAGGCGAACGATCCGGCGACGGCCGTGATCCTTCTCGACGTCGTTCTCGGTTATGGCGCGCATATCGACCCAACTGGGGAAATCGCGCCAGTTGTCAGCGCAGCCAAAGCACGCGCTGCCAAAGCCGGCCGCGATTTGATCGTTCTCGGCTTTGTCTGTGGCACAGAGAGCGATCCGCAGAATCTCGGCCGACAGAAGCAAGCTTGCGGGAGGCGGGGATGTTATTGGCACGAAGCAACGCCGGGGCGGTTCGGCTTGCCGCCTCAGATAGCCAAGCCCTTAGCACGCGAAATGCCGGCGGCTATGCAAGCGAACGAGGATTGAGCATGGGGTTGTTCAGCCAGGAGCTCCAGGTGCTCAACGTGGGCCTCGGCTCTTTCGCCGAATCGATCGTTCGCGCCGGCGGCAAAGCTGCTCAGATCGAGTGGGCGCCTCCCGCTCAAGGTGACCGGGTAGTGGGGCGAGCGTTGGCCCAACTGGTCAACCATCCAACGTCGAAGCTGCGAACCGCAAGGCCTATGCAAGTTATCTTGCTTCACAGCCCGTGCTCGAGGGCATCGGAATCGCACGCAGAGTGATACCTGGGTTACGCCATCGCCTCATTCTCCATGCTGGCCCACCAATACCTTGGGAACGTATGTGCGGACCGATGCAGGGGGCGATCCTGGGGGCGATTCTATTTGAGGGCTGGGCGCAGGACGTCGAAGAGGCCCACAGGCTTGTTTCCAATGGCCAGATTGATTTCGGCTCTTGCCACGACTACGGGGCAGTCGGGCCGATGGCCGGGATTGTCAGCCCTTCGATGCCTGTTTGGATCGTACGAGACGCGCAGCATGGACACTCCAGCATTCTGCAATCTGAATGAAGGGCTCGGTAAGGCGCTTCGCTTTCGGTGCCAATGGCCCGGAAGTCATTACCCGCCTCAAATGGATGGCGACCAAACTGCAACGGGTGATGAAAGGTGCCCTCGACGTGACTTGGCGGTATTGAACTGGAAACCCTTGATGGCTCAGGCGCTGCACATGGGGGACGAGGTGCACAACCGCAATGCGGCCGCGACCGCGCTACTGCTGAAACGCCTGGCCCCGGCGATGCTCAAGTTGAAGGCAAGCCCGCGCCGACGTGGCGGAGGTCGTAGCGTTCATCGCCGGCAACGACCACTTCTTCCTCAATATTTCGATGGCGGCATGCAAAGCGATGATGGACTCAGCGCGTGACGTCGCTGGCAGCAGTCATCGTGACCGCGATGGCGAGAAATGGCGTCGACTTCGGCATTCGGACAAGTGGCACGGACGCGAAGTGGTTCACGGCCCCAGCACCCCTGGTCGATGGGCTTTATTTCCCGGGATATTCGATTGCCGAGGCCGCACCAGACCTCGGCGATAGTGCGATCACCGAGACGGCGGGACTTGGGGGCTTCGCAATGGCGGCAGCCCCGGCCATCGTTAATTTCGTAGGTGGCACTCCGCAAGACGCCATCGCCAACACCGAGGCGATGGGCCACATAACCTTGGGCCGCAATGGCGCCTTCACGCTGCCGGCTATCGGCTTCACCGGTACACCGTCCGGAATCGACACGCGCAAGGTCGTCGATACGGGATTATGCCCCATCATCAACACCGGAATCGCTCATCGTGAAGCGGGGGTCGGACAGATCGGCGCCGGAATAACGCGAGCACCCCTTGGTTGTTTCACGCAAGCCGTTGCCGCACTTGTCAAGAAGTTGCCGGCGCCCTGATTGCTGCGCCGGTGCAAGGGAGATTGCAGATGGCATCCGCCAGACAAGAAGCTTGCAGTGGTTGCGATCGGGGGCAATGCACTGATCCGCGACAAGGACCATCTA
>CAWAYK010000008.1:0-347240 GCA_963786215.1 uncultured Acidobacteriota bacterium | reverse complement strand
GAATGGCTAAATTTTCAGAATTTGGAGATCAAATCCACGGAATCCGGGAATTTGAGAACAAACTTATTGATGCGGAGGGACTAGCCCGCTTCCACCGCTTTAGCATCGGGGTTGGCCTTGATCGTGGCCAAAACTTTTGGTGATAAAACATGGTTTTGAATATCAATCATAAAAAATTCATTTTCTGACCGCTCTGCCAATTCATTCATCTTTCGTTGCGCTTCGAACCGCCCGCGTATACAAGCCTTCCAAAGGGTGGAACCATCTGAGAATTTCTCAAAGATGTCGAAGTCACGGCGCATGAAGAAGCACCTCGTTTGAAGAATCGTGCTCTCGCCCGAGATATACCAAAACAGGTAATCTCAAAAGGTGAATTTAATCCAGGAATGCGAACTATTGGAATACTGCAATTCCTGTAGGAGTTTGAAAGTTGTAGGTGTTCTTGTCGGGGCACGCAACCTGGCCGTACGGCTAGGAACCCACGGTTATGATGGACAACTCGGGAGGACAAAGAAATCGAACCGGCAGAAAAGTGGTTCCGATGCCTCGGCTAACGTGTATTCTCGATCCCTTCTCGGTATACCAGCCTTCCAGAAAACGTCCCGACCCTCTAGGCAGCCAGAAAACTGGTACGAGCGGCAAGCGGATTTGGCCGCCGTGCGTGTGCCCTGAAAGCGCGAGGGGTACGCGGTCGGCAACCTTATCGAAAAACGCCGGTGAGTGAAATGCAGCGATCACATATGCGCCTTGAGGGACAGAACTGAGTGCGACGTCAAGATTCGGCCGGCCACTTGAAGGGTCGTCCAAGCCCACGATCCAGATGTCTGGTCGAATAGGAGCTGCCTCGTTCAAGAGAAAATGGATGCCAAGTTGTGAATAAAAGGCTCGCTCATTTTGCGGTCGATACTCATTTTCCCAATTGCCCCGCACCAGCCACACTCCTAGAGGGGCGTGCAAATGTGAAAGTATTGGGCGTATGTTTTCGTAGTGATGGCCCCGCGTCACCGTATCCCCTGTAATCACGATGAGGTCCGGTTGTTCGGCATTGAGCAGAGCAAGCAGTTGCCGCTCGCGCCGACCCAGCCCAGAGCTATGCAGGTCCGAAAGGTGGGCAATCTTTAACGGCTGAATGAGTGGGGCCTGTACCGAACTGTAAGTCACTTCAATACGGTAGGGTTCGACCAAGAAAGCATCAACCGCGACGGCGAATCCTGCGACGGCCAGGAGGACCAAGAGAAATTGGCGCATAATTTATCGACGCCCCCGCAGCTCACGTGAAGCGTACAGAGGCAATCTAATCTGATTATCCAGGATCAGTGTGTAATCACCTATCTTGGAACTTCATTATTGTTCCAACGCGTGGTAGCGTGTTCCAAAAATGAATAGGAAAATGTGCAACGCCATCCGATACGAATACGCAGTTCCCCCGCCCCCATCCCAATCACCGAATACTGCCTGAGAAATGGTGCCAGCTCAACTGGTCGACGCTACAGCCTATAATCGATTGATCTGAAAAAATTCCAATCGAGAATCGATCCGTACGGCAGTACTCAATCAGAACCTACTCACGGCTGCGAAAGTTGACCGAAGATTTCTTACATTGATCTGGAAATTAATACAGTTCAATGAATTACGGTATGGACCGTCTAAGCTCTTGTCATCGTGTCGTTTCCGATTAGCGCTTTTGGCATACGGATTGCCCTTTCTGGTTACGTAAGGTCTCCGATGAGGATTCACGATGATCAGAATGAATTGATCCGCTCATTATCCTAACAATAGAACTGGGAGGTAGAAATGCTCTATTATGCTCTAGTTTTCCTGATTGTTGCGTTGGTAGCAGGGGCGTTGGGATTTGGGTTTGTCGCCTTCGCGGCAGCCGGAATTGCCAAGATTTGTTTTTTTGTTTTCCTGATCATGTTCGTCGCTTCGCTGATAATGCATGTTGGTCGTGGCAGAACCATATAGCGCAATCTCGGTGAACGGGCCGACACAGAAGGACGCTGAATCGTAGTAGCGCGATCGGCTCCGAGAACCTAGAAGCTTGTTAAGGAGGGAACATTATGATTAAAGATAGAGGTTTTCGACCGATCTGCCGCGTAATTGCTATATTCGTTGCGATTGGGGCCGTTGCAGGTTGCAACATGAGCCAGTCCCCGAATCGCCAAGTCAGCGATGCGCAGATTACAACACAGGTAAAGTCAAAGCTCGCTTCAGTTCGCGCTTCAAGCATAACCAATATCGATGTGAATACGACTAACGGTGTTGTTACGCTCGCCGGGCAGGTTGAAAACGCGGAAGTGAAGCATAGTGCGGAAGAAGTTGCCGCCTCCGTGCCAGGCGTGGTTCGCATCAATAATAATTTACAAGTGGATACCAATGCTGCGTCGACCAGTCATTGACGACAAGGGTTTAAGTACCGCATGGCCACTCGCCCCTGTCGCCAAGTCGAATGTGGTGAAAACAAAAAGATGGTGTGAAGCAGTAAATCCCGCTTGGTAGGGGTCGGCATAACGCATCGTTCGAACTGCTTCGAATACCGTGATGCTAAGCACTTTTCAACTCACAGCCGAAACCGTAGCGAGTATGTTTTTTCTCGTGGTGGGAATCTCCTGCCTCTTGTGGCCCGACAAGTTTTATGAACATGCCCTAAAACGGCCCTATCGAAAAGCCGATCTTAGCGAAGAAACGGGTCAAAACTTGCAGAGAGGGGGTTACGTCTGGACTGTCCGAATAATGGGATTGATCGCAGCGATTATGTTTTCTTTTATCACGTTCCATCTCTCAAGTTGGTCAGTCGGTCACAAAGATGTCAAAACGCCCGTCCCGATTGCGCCGAAACAAGTGAAATAAGCAAAGGCGTACGCACTCATCCCAGCACTCCCACATTCCGAGGAGGCGACTTGTCTGGAATTGGCCCAATTCAACGGTGGCGCATTCGGGATCGACGTCCTAATTTCGCAAACCAGAAACTCATTGATACCACTTCACGTTAGTGCTATACGGGAATTAGATCCACAGCAGGACGAAAAGCTTATTGGTAGTCGCAATGCGAAAGTCGCGAAGCAAGTCTAATGCCCCACCAAAACCGGAATGGGCGACAGCTGTTTCGGATTTACGCCGTCATCTAAATCTGACTCAGACGATTTTTGGACAACGGGTCCATTCTTCCCCGATGGGCATCTCACGTTGGGAGCGGGGCGTGCAAGAACCGCCTTCACACAGTTACATAGAGCTTGGAAATCTCGCTGGTGATCCGCAGTGCTGGTACTTTTGGGGCCGCGCTGGTCTGCGAGCTGAAGATCTGACGCGTGTCATACCGAAACTCGGGAACCGAATCAGTCAACGCGTCACGATTGATTTTAAGATTGCACACGCTGGAAGTGCTGGTAAGAAATCAAGCACGCCGCCACTCGTAGCGCTTCCTCTACTGAAAGTTGCGGTGGCGTCACATGGCGGCAGGGGTAATAGCTCGACGTTACTTCAGAACGCGCCAGTCGAATACATGATTGCCGCGCCTAAGGACTGGTGCCCAAACCCTGCCTCGACATTCTGCTTGCGAGTGACAGGCGATTCAATGAAGCCATTGATCTACAACGGCTACATCCTTACGGTGGACTCTTCGCAAACAGACCCCTCCCAACTAAACAACAAAGTGGTAATTGTGTGGAATGAGGACATGGGATTGATGGTGTCCCGTCTTCAGCATTACGATCATACGGAAGTTCTGCAGCCAGAAAACAAAGACTACGAGTCCATTGTTCTGAAAAACAGAAACAAATGGAAAATCTTGGCCAAGGTTCTCTGGTGGGTGGGGGCCGCCCCCTAATTTGTCTTGAAACCCTAAATGGAATTATCGTTAGCTGGGAATTTAGAAGCCATGTTCCGAGATGATTTCTCGAACTTGGAAGTATTTCCGGCAGCGGTGGCCAGATTCTTAATCTTTCGCGCACCGCTTTATGGCTGGAATTAACTCAAAGCCGAGGTTCGCTTTATCAAGGAATTCGACAGCTCCATAACTATCAGCAAGAGTTTTTGTTTCATTGTCATTCCAAAGTGAAATTGCCAGCAATGACGAACCATTTAACTGTGATTTGAAGTCTGAAGATGTAACGTTCTTTTCATCTCCCAAATGCATGTCCATCAGGACAATTTTCGGCCTGAGGTAGCTTATAAGTTGAGTTGTCTGGGTGAGACTGGAGGCTTCTGCCACTACATGAATTTCTGGATCGCCTTTAAGCAGATAGGCAATCGCTTTCCGTACGATATCGCTGTCATCAACCAAGAGCACGCTTATTGGCATCGGAATTCACGGGACTCAAGTAACGGATAAATAGCTAGGATCGTTCCCCAAGTTAAGTGCAAAAAACTTGCTATTTGACTCCCGCGCTAGTTTTTGCAAATTCAGTTCGACACTTTCCATTCCAAGCCCACAACCTCGACATACAGCCGAACCGTCTGGCAATTTTTCAAACACAAAGTAGTTGCGATTTACCGAGCCTTCGGGGAATTTATGAAGCGTTGGAAAATCGGCCATTGAGGACTCCTTGCTTGAAACTGAGGACCGAGGGTCTTCTTATAGCACTCAATTCGTTATCAAACAAGCTATACCAGTTCTGTTAAGAAACGGGTTATCAGAATGTGGCCTAAAACCATCCGAAAGCGCATAGCGTCCTGACACCTCGATCGCGTTCCTACTTGGTAGGAAATTTGTAACGAAACCGTGCGGCTATTTCCTCTTCAGCGCTTAAATCCACACCTGCAATTTTGTTTCGGGTCATTTCAGCACGGAGCGCAGTAGCACGTTGCGCCGAAAGACCGCAGGTCATAAAAAATATTTCTGCTGCATCAGGATTCTTTACTGTGATTGGGGTTGCGTCCTTGTCTCCATTACTGGAAAGAAATACGATGCGTGCTGTGCCATCTGGAAGCATGTCCACGATTAGTCTGCCTGGCATTGTTGTCCTCAGCGGGTTCTAATGCCGCTATCGATTCCCATATGCTGTTGAGCGGCGTTTACCAAACCACTTAGCCCTTCGGCCTTGGAGACCACCAAATCCACCCCAACCGATAGACACAGCTTCGAACTTAATACATCATCGGATACCGTAAATATAACAATATGGCACGAGGAAGTATTTTCCTTAGGACGGACGCAGCTTCAAGTCCGTTCAGCCTTGGCATCAAGAAGTCTAAAAGAATCAAATCAGGTTTTGATTTCTCTGCTAATCGGATCGCTTCGACGCCGTCCTTTGCTTCACCAACGATTTTCCATTGGGATAATTGTTCGAAAAATCCGTGCATCGCTCTACGCACGATTTCGCAGTCATCTACAATTAATACGGATTTTGGGACAATACGGATGGTCCACCCTCCGACCAGTCAACCACGCTGCCACAACCCACGTGACAAATATAGATTCTATTCAATTTGTAGCATTGTTGATTCACGTCGCAATACATCGAAAGTTGTAGGCAAAAAACGTCACAAAATGCCAGTTTCCGGCACCAAACACGCTAGGCATTTCGAATTTGAAGATTTTAGAATCAGAAACGTAAAGTGAACTAAAGGAAGTTTTACTTGAGTACAGCAAACAAGGAACGAACCCGGCGAAGCACCGACAAAATGGTTTCAGTCGCAAATGATCTTAATGAACCAATCGAGTTTGAATATCAAATCCATAAACCTCCGCTCATGCCGCAACTTCGCAAGGCGCGGCGGGCAAATCCGCGATGGCAAATACGCAAAGTGTGACAGCACGATGCCCGACAATTGCATACACTGTTTTGGGTATGTACGTTGCACCATTCCTGTTTTAGCTTGCATCATGACCCTTGGCTGGAGAACTGAAATGGCACGGTGGGTTTTAGGCTGCCCTAAATGTAATGTTGATTTTACTCACGCGGAAATTTCACCAGACGATAGGCTTCCTGATCCTTTCCTTCGTAATCCAGCGAAGCCCGAATTTCCAACTGGTGGGCTTACGATAATGTGTCCGAATTGTGGTAAGGCTTCCGTGTACCAGCGTCATCAGCTGATCTATCGTGCTGCTTAATTCATTGATCCGCTGTCATCTTCTGACTGGAATTTTCACTTGTGCTTTTAGCTTCCCACTCAGTAACCCAATGGCTTATGGCTTCTACTCCCAGAAATTCTTTTGTCCATCCACATTCGCATTGGACATCAAAAGTATCAGCGTCGATTGGTTCAAGGTTTCGCGCTGCGCTCATCACTGGAATAGGGAGAGGTTTATTACAGCCTTTGCACGAGAACAAAAGTATGTGTGCATATGGTGAATAAAAATCATTCATCGCATCACCTCACATGAAGATCAATGCACACACCATTCCAAATTCACCAATATTTAAGTGCTTCAGAATCAAAAGTTAAATGCGATTCATACGACGTTCCACGTATAGGAAAAGTTTCAAGGAATAGTATTTTCTTCTCGAAGAATGGGGGGCCTTATCTGTTTCGAAGTTCGAATAAATGTCTCTTGACTGTGGCAAATGCCTATATTATTAACGTTGGCGATATCTCTTTGCCGGTAGTGAAACAGCTTCCGAGGGTATTGCTTATGCCTGACGAGGAACAAGAGTATTTGAATTTGCTCTACCGACGTGCCGCAAATGAAGTGGACAATCAGAGGTTTGTGGAATTATTGCGCGAAATCTGCGAGTTGCTTGACAAGAAACATAATCGACAAGCTAAGGCGAAGGGCGCTTAGTAGAGTGTATCAATCCGCCAGTGCTTGACCGCTGAACCTGCCATCGATCCCCATAATCTGTTGAACCGCGTTTACCAATCCACTTAGACCTTCGGCCTTGGAGACCACCAAATCTACCCCAACCGATAGGCATATCCTTGAACTTAATGCATCGTCGAATACGGTAAACACAACAATTCGGGCGCGTGGCAGAATTTTCTTCAGGGCGGATGCAGCTTCAATTCCATTGAGCCTAGGCATGGCGAAATCTAAAAGAATCACGTCGGGTTTTAATAGCTGCGCAATTCGAATTGCTTCAATACCATCCGGCGCCTCACCAATGATTTTCCATTCGGATAATGTTTCGAAGAATCCGCGCATGGCTCTACGCACGGTTTCGGAGTCATCTACAATTAATACAGATTTTGGCACAATATGGATGGACCACTCTCCGAACAGTAATCCACTGTGACACATGCCATGTGACAGTTTTAGAGTCGGGGTAATCTATATTTTTGTCGGGTCAACTCGCAATACATCGAAGGCTGTAGGCAAAAAATGTCACAATGGTACGATTGGGAAATGATCTTGGAATAGCACTCGAAATTGAAATTCACCTTCCGCCGTACAAACCGCTTTTGTCACGACGGCGCAAAATTCGAAAGTGCAATCCACTGTGTATGCCTCGATCTAATAAAAAATAAATACATTGCTTTTCAGGCTTGACAGCTATTTTGGACCGGCGTATTTTGCAATTATATTCGCTGCCACAACGGTCCTAGACCCGGCAACGAATTGATGGCACGGAGCGTATTTAGTCCTCCTTTTGTACGCAACGCTGCCACGCTGAAGCAAAGCGAAGCTAAACAAATCGGACTTTAACGGCGGACTCTTCTAGAGGGTCCGCCGTTTCCTTTAGGTATTGCGCCATCTTGTTACGGGAACTGAAGGTGCCAGAATTCTGCCACAGGTTCTCCAAATTTAATTCCGACTAGGGTTCTGACTTCTTTCATATGGCCGAGATATTTGGCAGCCTCGTGGCACGTCTTTGCCTACCTTGGTTGACCGGGAACACACACTTCGCAATTTTCATCTTTTGAGATTGGGCTATCATTAGGTGGGCCATTCTAGCCGAGGGCAAAAAAGCCACATTCCGATAAGGCGTGCCGGTCTTATCGAAATCTGGCGAGGGGAGGACGATTCTTCCAGCCAGCTCGACTTTTCTGCACAGTGCCACAATCCTGTCGCGTCTACTGGGCCCAATACAACGCTTTAGCGATTTCCTCAATGGCAAGCTTCTTGCTCATCACACCTGTGTAGTCCGAGGCAGGTCATGGACGAAGAGGTTCAACGGTTCATCGCAAAGGCCTATTTGTTGCTCCGTTCAGGGTCTTCTGACCCAGACAGCAGTTTTCCGGACGAGATACAGCGGACGAAGCGACAATTACGCCGCAGGCGTCTCGCGAATAATGGCAAGTTGAATAGAGACAGGAATCAGCAAGAAAGAGAATCTGATCGGTAGCGAATTGGAAAGAATGAGGATTAACCAATGGAGAATAACATTGCTTCGAAAGTCACCTATTTGTCCGTCGGTATAGGAATCGGCGCCCTCGTCACGATCCTCTTTGCACCGAAGTCTGGCGAAGAGACTCGGGAATATCTAGCGCAGAAAGCGGAAGAAGGTAAGGAGTACACGCGGAGCAAAGCTCGCGAATTGCGTGAGCGTGCTGAAGATGTTGTCGAGCGCGGTAAGCAGGCTGCTGCTCGGCAAAATCAATCTATTTCCGCTGCGTTCGAGGCGGGTAAGGAAGCCTACTTGGGGGATAAGGCCAAAGCACATCATGCGTAAGCGGGCGATTGTCTCAACACCTCAGAATGCTGCGACATCGGATGATGACTGGCTGGACATAAGCCGTGCGGCTTCGGTGGAGGTCACCTCGGAGGAAACTGGCTTTCCGATTGAATGTGCACTGTTGGCAGAAACAACCCAAGGTTGGCGTGCGGCTGACTCCGGGGATCAGACAATCCGTTTAATTTTCGACGAGCCGCGAAGGCTCAGGCGTATCTGGCTAGTTTTCGAGGACAACCAAGGCGGACGCACACAAGAGTTTGTCTTGCGATGGTCTCCGGATGGCGGCCGCTCTTTCCGAGAGATTGTCCGTCAGCAGTGGAACTTTAGCCAACCTGACGCAGCCCGAGAGATCGAGGACTACGCCGTTGAACTCTCCGAAGTCACCGTACTTGAATTGATCATTTCACCTGACAAGAGTGGAGGTAAGATTCGGGCCTCGCTCGCGAATCTAAGATTAGCTTGACAGTTGATAATGATGATGCCGTATCAGCACAAATAAGTAATTCGCAGTCTTCTCGAAGCCGGTCAAGCTCAGGATATCGGGCCTTGGCTCCGTGGGGCTCTGAGAGTAGGTGCTGTAGTTGCTAACACACATGCCGGCCAGGCGGGGGTTTAGCAACATCGGATAAGCAGAGGTTCCCTATAGTTCTACGGAAAACCGAGTATTGTTCTGCCCCATCTCAGGGTTTAACTTGGCATGCAGAGGGCCTCACCCAGTTCTCCTGGTTTCCTCGCCTGAGGTCCTTATGGATAAACGGATTCTGATTATTGACGACTGTGCTCCGATTCGAGAGTTAATTCGTACATTCATTGAGTCACGATCCGGCATCAAAGTATGCGGCGAGGCCGCCGACGGGTTCGAAGGGGTGGAAAAAGGTCTGGAGTTAAAGCCTGACGCCATCATCTTGGATCTCTCGATTCCTCGAATGAATGGTTTACAAGTGGCCCTCATGTTTCATCAAATAGCCCCTGAAATCCCGATCATATTGTTCACGATCTATAATGGCGCGGTCATAGAGCGCTTGGCTCACAATGTTGGCGTTGCTTCTGTAATCTCCAAGACGGATCAATTGACGAAACTCGCTGACGAGGTTCAAAGACTCACTATGTCTACGAACTAGTCGCGGCTTGGCAGATTGCGGATGATTCCCAAAATAGTTTGCAGCGGAACTTTACGAGAATGGGTGGCCATTTGGGAAAGGTGGTATAATGCTGTCTCTCACGCATTGGAGCTTGCTAAAATAAGCGATTCATCTAAGAGCAATCAACATTGGCAGGTCGCGATTCTTATTGTGGCTTTGATTATAGGTGTACCCGTGTGGGCAAATCCGCGTGGCCGAGGGATTCAGCAATCGTTCCAAGAAATGTCGAATGCTACCAACCTACAGTCATTGGTAAGAACGGAAATTGGACGATTGGAATGCGGCACATCGGAATTCACTTTTCATGCGCTGAGAGCGCAGTCCGCTGGGTACGGCTTCACCAGAATCACTGGCCGCATATCCAACAATTGCGCAGAGGCTAAGGGTGCGCAGATTAAGATTACGACTTACAATCGCGCCGGCGATATTCTTTCTGACCATGATTTCTGGCCAGCGACCATCAATAATATCCCTGCAAATTCGGAATTTCCCTTCGAATGGGTTCACACCAAGGTAGTCTTCGCCAAGTTCACGGTGACGATTATTTCCGTTAAGTCGTGGCCTGAGGCCCTGGAGAGGCATTTTCCTTTGCACAATGAAGCCGCCAAAAACACAGCTCTGCAACATGTTGCTGAGAAGTTAGTCCATAGAAATTGAAGGAAGTTAGTCGGAAGAAACATCAGACGCACCGTACCAACCGGTAACAAGTCCACGATTAATCTGCCCGGTATTTTTGGCATACTGCCAATTCCAAGGTGGTCCCATAAAACTTACTGACCAAAAATGCTGCGATTTAACCTATCTGTCTTCATGCCGGGGAACCGTCTGGTCAATATCAGCTTCAAACGTAACCGAGATGTGCGCTCCCTCTTTAAGTTTCACCTTGTGACCCGCCTGATCTTCCAGACTGTTTTCAATGCGGACTTCCTTATAAAGATGATCGGCATCCATTACTTCGATTTCCGCTTTCTCTGGCTCGTCAGGAATCGGGGATTTAATTATCTTTTTTACAGCTCCAGGCTTAGTGATTTGTGGTTTCTTCGACATATACCACCCTCCCGAAACTCTAATTAGGCTCTGTGCGTGCTGCAAATAATGTCAACCGTATCCCTACAGGCATGCAGCATTCCAAAGTCATCCATATTTAAGTTCTTAAATATCATCGGATAAGCACACTACATACGCTATTCACGGTATTAGGAAACGTTGCCGGGAGCGGTAATTTTTTCTCGAATGAATTGCCTGGCTTAATCCTTTCGTGGCAATGCACTTCGAAACTAGCCACGGTCCAAAAACATTGTGGCATCGTCCAGTCTCGTAAAAGTTTTGTTCGGAGTTTCAAATATGGTTCACGGAAAATATTTCGTGATGACAGTGGAATGCGCGCGTTGTAAAACAAAAAAACAGAAAATTCATGTTGCTTTGCGTCCCGATGCCACGTTGGAACATGACGAAACGATTGAGTGCCTCAAGTGCAATCTTTATTTCAGGACACCTGTTCCTGATCGGATTCTTCGCGGGCCTTACCCCGCGTAATAAAGTAAAAAATTACCCTTAAAAACTCCCCCCGGCGAATGCATACTTGGCGAATTTAATCAAAGCGATAGAAATGCGGCAGCGATGATGGTTCGGAAGATGGTTAGGGCAAAGCCAATGTAATGTGACCAGATTTCGATTCTTATTTCTCCGATACGAAGGCAAGTGGTGTTGCATCGACCGGTTGAGCTGGCAGGCGATATCGGTAGCTTTTCGGTAGCCGCTACTTCTAACTTATTGATTTTAGAGAGTTGGCTGGGAGGCCTGGACTCGAACCAGGATAATCAGAGTCAGAGTCTGATGTACTGCCGATTGTACGACCTCCCAGCCGAGGGAGAGATCAAAGAAATGGGCCGTGGCGAGCCAGGAACTTTTCCTAGCGTCACGACCCAATCCAATACTTTAGACAGGAAATGAGCCGACGTCAACCGAGCCGGGCGGCCTCTGGAAGCTCTGAGGCGCTTCGTTTTCAGTGCTCCACAAATGGCCTGAACATTGGCCAACGGCTTTTGTCCTTGAGCTAGTAGGTTTCGGCCAGTACCATCTTCTGCCAGCGATTCGCCAAGTTCCGGAAACGCACACTTTCAGGGAGCCAATAATGATGCCGCCCGCCGTCAGCGAATGGTCAAACCTAATTCTCCGCTGGATCCATGTGCTTGCCGGGATTTTCTGGATTGGGCAAACGTATTACTTCACCAAACTCGAAGGGCGGATGGCTCTGGATGAAGAGCAAGCGAAAAAATCCGGCAGGCTGCCGCAAGTTTGGCTGGTGCACAGCGGAAGTTTTTCGTTGGTTGAAAAGCAATCTTCGCCGAAAGCGGTGCCGGCAAAATTTTACTGGTTTCGCTGGGAAGCTCTCTTCACTTGGATTTCCGGGTTCCTGCTCCTCGGCTTGCTGTACTACTCGGGCGGACTCCTTCTGGATGATAGCGTCTCGAACATAGGCATGGGAACTGGAGTTGCCATCGGCCTGGGCACATTATTTTTGGGTTTTGCCGTTTATGAGGGTATCTGGAGGTCGCCGCTCGGACGAATGCCAATCCTCGCCGGGACGATCTGCTATTTTCTTGTGGTCGCGCTGGCCTATGCGCTGACGCACTTGATTAGCGGGCGCGCTGCTTACATCCACATCGGCGCGCTCTTCGGCACGATCATGGCCGCCAATGTATGGATGGGAATCTTGCCGGCGACGCGCAAGATGCTAGTTGCGATTCGCGAAGGAAAACCGATCGATCAAAAAATGTCGGAGAGAGCGAAGAACCGCACGATTCACAACACGTATATGACGGTGCCGCTCATCTTCCTGATGATCAGCAATCATTTTCCAACGGCGACCTACGGAGCGGATTACAACTGGTTGATCTTATCTATCCTGGTTCTCGCGGGCGCTGTTTCCGCAAAATTTATTTACAAAGCTTCATAAATTATTGCAGCGAAAACTCGATCCAAACGAAAAATAAAAATGGCGCCGATGAGATTGGCGTCTCAACCGGCGCCATTTCTTTGTCTCTTTTCTGATTAAGTTTTCCGGCAGCTAGTGATGGCCCGCCGCACGGAAACTGGCAATCTAATGGCCGCCGTCATGTCCGAAATCGAACAGTTCGAACAGATCGCTGATTGCGGGACCATTGACCGGCACATAGGGATTCCCCCCTTCCGCTTTGGGGTTGGGGAAATTGTCGCGGCTGCGCTTTGTGACGGGGTTGAGATTCCAGTTGCGCTCGATGAACTTGAGAATTGAAACGTGATCGGAATAGTCATGCGCGATGTGCCCGCCCGTGGAGTAAGGCGAAACTACGATGAGCGGGATGCGAGTGCCATCGCCGAAGAAATCGAGTGGCTGAACGTAACCGGAGTCATAGTAGCCTCCGCCTTCATCGAAGGTGATGAAGATTGCCGTGTCTTCCGCATAGTCGGATTTTTCCACCATCTCGACAATCTTTTTGGTGAATCCTTCAAAGAGATTGAGTTTCGAGGATGCCGGATGGCCGTCCACAAAACCACTGGGCTTGACGAAAGAGACTGCGGGAAGCGTTCCGCCCTGGATGTCAGAGTAGAGATTCGTGGTGTCCTGGATGTGAGCGTTGCGGACCGAGGCATCGGCCATGATGGAAGTGTCGTACTGGAACGGATCGCAAATGTTGCAGTACTCATCGGATTGTCCCGGAGCAATTAGCCCAGTACTTGCTCCGTTTTCCGAACCCACTGGTCCGAAATTAATTTGGTACGGATCGGGCACGTAAGCGTTCCACTGGTCGCCGTAATACTTCCACGAAATTTTGGCGGCGATAAGTTTGTCACCAATGCTGGGGACAGAAGAGGGTGGAATGGTGAAGACGGTATTGGCTGGGTTCGGGTCGGTATAGGCATTATTCCCGTTGCCAAAATAGCCGGGGTTGTAATTGTTCAACAGATAGTAGTGGCCCGCTTCACAGTTAGGGTCAACCGGATTCGGAAGTGCCCGGAGATATTTCACAATTTCAGAAACGCCAGGCTGAGTTGCATCCGCGCAGTTGCTGTAGGAACCGCCGCCAAACGATGATGAACCGAAGGAACCGCCGCCATAGCCATCTTCGGTATACCAGTTATTGGTCCCGGTAGCTGGATTCGGGTTTTCAACTTCATCCACTACGCCGGCATTTACTCCTGAACCTGCCGTGACGTTATGTGGCGCAGGGAGCGCATTGCCTTGGCCATCGCTGAACCAAATCAAATCACCGTGCCCGAGCATGATGTGGTTAGCGCCGGTACCGCCATTGACGGACTGGTGAAAGTTATCGCTCATGGAATAATGATCGGCGAGATGCTTGAAGTAAGGCGCATCGCCCTGTTGGACGTTGTAAAAGCCCATGGACGTGGAGCCTTCGCCAGTTGTCTTTGCAGTGCTGGAATATTCGGTGCTGAAGGTTGACGGTTGCGCGAGGCCGTTGCTGCCAGCGCCGATCGTTACTTCAACCCAGGGGAACAACCGAGCATTGCAACCGGAGGGATTATCCCAGGTTGAACGGTTCGCGCTGCAATCCAGCTGCTGCCACATCTGGTAGAAGCGATGAACCGGGCTTGCGGCATACGCGTTGTAATCAAACGATGTTCCATTCGTCAATTGAAACGGGCCTGGGGGCAATGCGTTTACATTCGTGATTCGCGTGTCAGGAATCTTGGAGCCGAGGCCGGTGCCGCCGGAAACCAAGGCCGCATAGTAACTCGATGGCAAGCCATTTTCAGATTGCTGAGCAAGCGTCAGGCTGTCTCCGGGAATATAAGAATCCGTGGGACCGCCCGTGAGCGGAGCCGGCAAGACCTTATTCGCAAAAGGTACCTTGTCAGGGCTCAGCAGGAATGCGTCGGGCGCCTGATCCACGGCGGCTTTCTGCTCCGCCTTATGGAAGTTCGGGCCCGGAGTGCCGTCAGCGTTTATGATCCCCTGCGAAAGGAGATTCAGAACTTTTTCCCCATTCTTAGGCTTGTATGTTGCAAACACGTGATCGAAGCTTCGGTTTTCACCAATGATCACGATGACGTGCTTAATGGGCGTGCGAGTTTCACCGCCCTTGTGCTCGTGTTGTGGAACAGCGCCGGCCAAAGACGCGCCAATTGTAAACTGAAATAGCGCGACGGAAGTAAGAGCAACCCGCGAATAATGTAGCGTTCGTGATGCAACTTTCCTGTAGGACATTCACCCTCCTATTTTTTCTTTTGCAAATTCACTGCAAGAAATGATTAGTAGGCCGCGTATGTTTCAATTACGTTGCAAAATCTTCAAAGGAATAAGAATTTAAATTAGGAGGCATCTTTTGAATGCAAGGAAGAGACGAAACCGAATACTGATCGAGCGACGACGGTCATGGATTAAAAAATCCAAACCGCTTCAGTCCGTAGTGAAGTCACTTCGCAAGTGCGTGGCTGTGGAATCTTCGATGCAAATAAAACATAAAGAACAAAAAAATCGAAAGATATTCGGATTGACTGGAACGATGCCGCGAAGCCGATATGCTTAATTGCCCGCCATGTGGCTGGCATTCAAATGGTCTGCCCGGTTCCGGATGGAGATTGTATTCTCATCCTCCGACGCATCTACACGGATCAGGCCCATCATTCCCCCGTCCTCGTGTTCCAGTAGATGGCAGTGATAGACAAATGTGCCGACAGTATTCGGGTCGCGAAAATCCATCCGCAATTTGATACTCGGGTAGACGAGTGCTTTGCCGGCGTCAAACGGGACGTTGACCGTATCACGTAAATATGGCTCATTTACTGGCTTTCCCAGGTATTCGAGCAGCATGAAGTGCATCTGATGAATGTGAAACGCGTGCAATTCGTTGGACCTGTTTTCAATGATCCAATCTTCCACCGTGCCCTGTTTCGCGACAATGTTCGGCATGCTCGCATGCGGATCGAAGGGAGCGGGCTTTTGTCCATCCACAGTGAGAAAAAATTCGGTCGCGCTGTTCGGATTATTGGGGTCGACCAGCCTCTCGGAAAAATATAGCCGCCGCGTCCGCACGGGAGTTTCACTTCCCAGCCATGGCAAAGTTGGCGCGGGAAGCGGCCCCGGCGATGCGTTTAGTTTTGAACTCGGCTCTGACTCGTCCTCTGACACCGATATGGAGGCAATCGCACGGTTTGGGTCATTTTCGCCGGCGGGCCCCGTATCTACAGTTCGCGTTACGAGCAGGCCAGTTCCTCCCTGAGGAGGACCATTTACAATAAATTCTACGCGCGCTCCCGGCGGCACCCCCAGGTGCGTCTCCCAGCCGACGAGATCTCCAACCGCTCGATTTTCGTTTAAAGGCACACCGTCAAGGGCAACGAGCCCAAGTTGTTGCGGAGCACGATTAAACAATACCGCCAAATTAAGATACGTAATGGCCGAGGCATTCAACACGCGCCACAATTGACGTTCTCCAGGTCTCATCCTTATTACGGCCGGCGGATAATCCGGATAAGGGACTGGAACAAAATTGATGGAGAGATCTTTTGCGGGACGGCCAAAACCGGTGCCATTATTTACAGCGTCGCCATCATGATCGATCAGCATTGGCGGAAACTTGGGCTCCGATTTCGAGGGAGGAGCGCTTGGGTTCAACAAATCCTGATCGCGAATGATCAGTACTCGTTCCGGCAATCCAGCCACTTCCTTATTTGCGCGTTCGATTCCCTCAACAATGAGCGCCCCGGACGCACCGCCCAACACTTGCGCTTTACTAAAGCCATGAATGTGCGGATGGTACCAATACAATCCCGGCGGTTCATTTTCAGGAATTCGAAATCGATATTCGAACGGCGAAGCGCCCGGACTGATCGACGTATTTAGAACATCGTCCTCGTGGCACAGGGGAGGAACGGTCAAGCCGTGAAAGTGGAGATTGGTAGAGGTCGAAGTCATAAGTCCGGCCGCGCATTCGTCCTTCATTTTATTTGCGCTCATCTTAGGGTCATGCATCTGAAGATGAATGTGGTTTGTCGCGGGGGCCGTGTGTCCGACTTCCCCTAAATCGTTTTTTAAATGAAGGATCAGCAGGTCGCCCGGATTCAAACGTAATGTGGGTGATATGTTGCCTTGCGCGTCAATATAACAGTAACGCTTTGAGCCGTTCGCATCGCCAAAATTTCGAATTGTCAGATCGACTCTCAACACTCCATCCCGGCTGCGTAAATCTGCCGGCTCGGCAACCACACTGCCAGCGGAGGGACGTTGGCAGGCATTACTCGTCACAGCTTGGGCCCGTAGCGATCCGAGCCAAGGTGAGAGAAATAGGATCAAGAATCCGAGTAGTATCCGCTTATTCAATGGCATGCCCGCATCCACGCCTCGGATTCATGCGCAATCCGAGCGGATTTTCTGGACGACGGTGCAGTGTTTGGCAACGAAATCAACTCCATGTGAATGAAGCCTTACGCAATTGTTAATTTGGATTTAGGTCTACAGTGAATCAGGTATGCGGAAATCGTGAATCCGCTACCTGCGGCACGGTCTGGAAGCAACTGGAATCATCCGCCCCTTTTCAAGGGTGAAGGAATTGCCGCGCCATTCGATGCGGTTCATCGCGAAGCTGGCGAGCCAAACGAAGAAAGAAAAGAAATCGCGAATTGGCAAGAGCCAAAAACGACGGCGCAGGATCGGATCGCGCAGCCCCCAGACTCCGACGACCCATGCCATTGCAAAACGCAAAGCAAAATACGCTCCAAGATAGAACGCCGCAATGGAAGCGGTTGGCGCAACGCAGGCAGCGGCGATGGCCCAAGGAAGACCGTGCGTAAATAGCATTCCGAAATGCCCGCCCGGCCTGATGTTGCGAATACCGATGGCCCAGCGCAATTCGTGGCGCAGATATGCGCCCAGAGTTAGAGAAGGAAACTCCATCCAGACTGGCTCCGGAAGCAACTCGATCCGGTGGCCGCGTGCGGCAATGCGGTGGCCGAGTTCGTAATCGTCGGAATGCAAATCAACCAGCGCCTCGAAGCTCCCAATCTCGGCGAGACGCTCTCTCGTCGTGGCCATCGTCGAGCCCATCATGAAATTGAGGCCTTCTAGTTCGCGCGCCACAAGCGCCGCTCCACAAAACGCGGCCGAGGAGCCCACGCAATCCATGGCCGCGACGAATTGCAGGTTATTATGGCCGCGGTAAAGCGCCGTCACGCCGCCAACGCCGGGATCGCGAAACATTGCCGCGACGCTTCGCAAATAGTCCGGCTCGACGCGCACATCGCTGTCGGTAATGATCAGAAGATCGTGCTGCGCCTCTCGCACAAGGCGGCAGAGATTGGACACTTTCACGTTTGGCCCGAGCGTTTCCTCAACCACAAAAAGGCGAATTCGTCGCTCAGGAAAATCCGCGATCAACTTTTGCACGACGGAGACAACCGGATCTTCCGGATCGTTCACAGCAAATAACATTTCAAATTCCGGATAATTTTGCCGGCAAAAACTCGCGAAATTTTCGTAGGCGTTCGGATCCATTCCACGCACGGGTTTCAATATGCTTGCGGGAGGAAGTTCATCCGTAGTTACCGAAGCGGCTGAAGAGCGATGGGCCACGCGGAAGAATCGCCACGCGGAATAAATTCCGATAAGGTAGAAAAACAATGGCCCCAGGGCCAGAGCCAAGACCGTCCAACGGACAATCATCATCGCAGAAAGATGCTGCAAGGACGCAGGCAAATCATCCACCCAGGCCATGCCCACGCCCAAACAAATCAAGCCTATCCCCGCCCAGCGCGTTGCATTCAGCTTCTCACCCAAAAATATTTTTGCGCCAATGGCGCCCGCCACGTAGGCAAGCGACGTAACGGGAATTACAAAGCTGACGGGAAACCAGGACAGCATAGTCAAAAACGAAAAAAACGACGCGGCCATCAGCAGAACTGCAAACCACAGCCAGCCGACACGCAACGCGCGCAGTACAAATGTGGCAATCGCGCGTGGGCGAAAATCATGAACCTCGCCTAAAAGTTTCATGGCATGCGTCAGGCAAATTTCTCCGCCCGTGCCGGTCACCACAACAAAAGATAAAATGGACAACGTGCGCATGTCAGTTTGGAGTTCCCTGCGGAGTTGGCGGAGTGGTGCGGTGCGGGGTGCGATTAATCAGCACCACGCCAAAAACAATCAGCACAATTCCAATCCAGCGCGTCGCGGAAACTTGTTCGTGCAAAAATAAATAACCAAGCAGAGGGACGAGCGCATAGGCAATCGCTGAAAACGGCATCACAAAGCTGTAGTCAGCCCACGAAAGCACGAGCATGTGGCAAACCATGAAGCCCAGCATCATGGCGATGCCTGCCCAGATGGGGCCGCTGGTCAGCACACGCGTTGCGCCGGAGATGATCGACGACAAGTGCGAAATGTCGAGGTCGCCAGCGTCCTTCATCCCTTTTCCCAGCAGCGTATTTCCCACCGAGCCGAGCACAACGAGCAGCAAAAGCAGTACGTAGGTTTTAGTTTTGTGAGTTTTTGGAGCAGTCATCGCGCAAGTAAGACTTTGTAGCGCCGGCATCTTGCCGGCAATTAATCGCAAGTATATAGGAAAAGAAGCCGGCAAGATGCCGACGCTACTAAAACCTTACACCGCGTACACCAGGCAGGGCAAAAACTTGCGGTTTAATCCCCGGCGCTTGAAGCGGCTGCGGCGGAGGACTGCGCCATTTCGCGCGCGGTTTCTTTCCGCTCGTGCAGGAACTTGAAGAATTCGACGCCTTCGCGCAGCCGCCGCTTCATGACTTCAGGATCGCGCAGCATTCCGCCGAACAACGAGAACATCTTGCGCGGGCGGAAATAGAACTTACGGTAAAGCTCTTCCACGGAATTAAAAATCAAGGTAGAGCTGAGCGTCGGATAATTCATGGCCGCCGTTTGTATGCCGTGCGTATCGACGAGATCGCCGGTTTGAATCTGCAGCCAGCCCTGCTCCTGCGCTTGCCGGTACAGTTCTGTTCCCGGATAGGGCGCGGCGAGCGAAACCTGAATCGTTTCCGGGTCGATGTCACACGCAAACCGGATGGTTTGCTGAATGGTTTCCGCCGTCTCTCCCGGAAGCCCAAGAATGAATGTGCCGTGAATCTTGATACCCAAATCACGCGCGTTCCGCGAAAATTCGCGAGCGATGTCGATGCGAACGCCCTTCTTAATATTGATCAAAATCTGATCGTTTCCTGATTCATATCCGACGAGCAGCAGCCGGAGACCGTTGTCCTTCATGATTTCAAGCGTCTTGCGCGGGACGTTGGCTTTCGCGTTGCAGGACCACGTCAGGCCCAGCTTGCCCAGGCGCCGCGCAATTTCCTCGGCACGCGGTAAGTCGTCCGTAAATGTGTCGTCATCGAAAAAGAATTCGCGCACTTGCGGGAAGTATTTCTTGGCGAGCGCCATTTCGGCGGCCACGTTTTCCGGGCTGCGCACGCGATAGCGATGTCCGCCAAGCGTCTGAGGCCACAGGCAGAACGTGCACTTCGAGCGGCATCCGCGCCCCGTGTACAGCGAAACGTAGGGATGCTGCAGGTAACCGATGAAATAATTCTCAATCTTCAGGTCGCGTTTGTAGACGTCCACCACAAACGGTAGGTCGTCCATATTTTCAATCGTCGGCCGAGGCGGCGTCAGCGTGACGCGTCCGTTATCCCGGTACGCAATGCCGCCCACATCCTTCAGTGGCTTGCGCGCAGCAATTTCCGCGCAAATATAATCAAATTCGCCAAGCGAAACCCAATCGACAGCCGGCGCTGCGTTCATGGATTGCAGCGGCAACACGCCAACGTGCGCCCCTACCATACCGATCATAATGTTGGGGTTGATTTCCTTCAGGTGCGCGGCGAATTTCGCGTCATTGGTGAAAGAAGGTGTACTCGTGTGCAGGACGGCCAGCTCGTAATCCTTCGCGAGCGGCGCGACTTGATCCACGGTCAGTCCCTCGGGCGGCGCGTCAATCAGGCGGCTGCCGGGAACCATGGCGGCCGGTTGCGCAAGCCACGTGGGATACCAAAACGATTTGATCTCACGGCGCGCCTGATAACGCGCACCCGCACCACCGTCAAACCCTTCATAACTGGGTGGATTTAAAAATAATGTCTTCATTACTTCTGGCATTCTCTTCTTCCCCTGATGCGCACTTACGAAGCGCCTGCAAATTCATCAACCCCATTATCTTACCTGAAACACGGCCATGGCCGATACAAGAGTCGCCTGCGTGTGTTGCCCACCAGTCAAAATCAACAACTCTCGTCTTTCGCACCACAATTCACAGAATCCGGCTATTGCAGTACCTGCGTAAGCTGCCCCGTCGTGTGAAGGAGGTCAATCTGCACCTGCTGCCGCGCGTAATTTGCGTCCAGAAAGGCCAGCCACTTATTATTTTCTTCGATGTGCGCGGCCTCCAAGTCCTGCAGGCTGCCTCGCCCTGCATCAAACTGAGACTGCAGCACACGCACGTTTTCCTGCGCAAGCTGCAACTCCAGCTTGGCCACTTCCCCGCCCAGATCCGCTTCCCGGACCAGCCTCGCCTTGCGACGGACATCGAGGGAAAGTTCGCTGCGCTTCTTTTGCAGGGCCAAGGTCGCGGCATTCAAATCCGCGCGAGCATACGCCACGGCCGACGATGTGCGCGAGGCAATGATCGGGATTTGCACCTGCACACCGAATACGACGTTGTTACGTTGAAACTTATTAAAAAATTCAGTGTAGTTGTTAATCTTGCTGAGCACGTTATATTGCCCGATCAACGAAAACGACGGCCAACGCCCTCCCTGTTCGCCCTTCAGCTTAAATTCACGCGCGCGCAATTCGGCTTGAGCCTGCTTGATCTCCACATTACTGGTCATGGCCTCTGCCACTACGTCCTGGGATGCTTCCGCGGCGGCCGTAGGAATTTCCTCGGTTGAAACTTCGATCATCTCGTCGTACGGCAGTCCCATCAAGTCGCGCAGTTCCCCGGTGAGGGAATCGTCGCGGTCCTCCAACTGGGCAATGCGCTGTTCAATTTGAGCCGTGGTCAACTGCGCGCGGATCAGGTCAACAGGAAGCTGGCGTCCGGAATCCATTCTTTGACGCGTCGCATCCAGGATTCTCCCGGCGCTGATCCGTTCGCCGTGCATCAATTCGAGCGCGTGGCGAACTTTTGCGAGTTCTAGATAATCAAGCGCCGCGCGCGACATCACCGCGTCGCGCACATCATCGATCGACAAGCGCTGTTCTTCGGCTCGCTGTTCGGCCACATGCTGCTCGCCCTTCAAAGGCGGGTTGAAAATTTGCTGGTTATAGGAAAGAGAAAAAATGGCAGGCGCTCCCCCGCCCTCCAGCAGTGGAAAGCCGTTGGTATAGGCCACGCCCGTTCCCGTATAAAGGTTAGGAAGAAAAACCGAACGCGTTAAGCCGATTTGACGCTGCATGACGCCGTATTGCAAACGAGCGAGAGCGAGATCCCTGCTATTGGCCACAGCGAGGGTTACAGCCTCCTTCAACGTCAGCTTGCGCGACAGTTCCGCGTCTTGCGCGCTGCATTTCCCCGCAGAGGCCACGATAGAAATTGCCATTGCAGCTGCGTATCCTGCTGCGAGCCATGTTCGCCCAACGAACCCCATGCATATTTTGCGGCTTCCCATCTTCTCGCACCTGCTTTCCAGTAACCCTATGCAGAAATAATTCGACGCCCCGGCTAAATTCATCATTTAAAATCCGTGCGCAGCATCGATCGCGCCGAGCTACTCATACCGCAGCGATTCCGTAGGCTGTAATTTCGACGCGCGTTCCGCGGGCAAATATCCGAAAAATATCCCAACCGAACATGACACAACGAAAGCCAGGACGACCGATTCCCACGGCACAGGGACGCTGATGTTGGCCGGAAGCCATGGCCGAACTGCTACCGGAATGGCAACCGCGATCAGAATTCCTAGAACAGAGCCGAATCCGCTCATCAAGAATGCCTCAACCAAAAATTGATACAGAATTTCACTATGGCGCGCTCCAATTGCTTTCCGGATCCCAATCTCACGCGTGCGTTCCTTAACGGTCACCAGCATGATGTTCATGATTCCAATTCCGCTGACCAGCAGCGCGATGAATCCGATTAAAAGTAGAACGACAGTCAAAGCTAAAGCTATCTTGCGGGCGGCATCCAAAATGGAGCTGAAATTCCGAACCGAATAGCGCGAACGCGTGGGATGGCGGCTGGC
The DNA here is from genome assembly GCA_963786215.1 of uncultured Acidobacteriota bacterium. Classification (GTDB taxonomy): domain Bacteria; phylum Acidobacteriota; class Terriglobia; order Acidiferrales; family UBA7541; genus Palsa-360. Next base: position 324,340 of record CAWAYK010000008.1, on the reverse strand, counting down.
GAGCAATGCTTCCAGTTGATTGGTTACGGGGATGACGTCCTCTGGAGTCAGCGCTTGGACATAGAGTACGGATAGGGAGGAATCCCCCAGGTAATTTTTCATCAGGGGGAAAGGAATGAGCACGGTGTAGTCCTTAATTTCAGACTGCCCAAAGGTTTCCACGCGTTCCCGAAAAACTCCAATGACAATAAAATTGAGTTCGCCGACACGCAAATTCTTACCAATGGGATCGATATACGGGAATGCAAATTTTGCCAGCTGCGCGGAAATCAGGCATACGCGGCTGCGCGAAGAAACATCCTCGGCATCCAGGAATCGCCCCTGCATGATCAGCAGATTCCGAATTTGCTGAAAGCCTTCCGTGACGCCAACCAGATTCACATTTCGTTCGACGGATCCGATATTCACGGTTTCCGGCGAGTCCCGTGTCCCTGCCACGGCAACCACTCCGGGAATGCTATTCTTTGTCGCATTCATGTCATCAATGGACAGTTCATCCTGCAACATGATGGGTTGATTGGGATCGATTTCGAGCACCGCATACACCAGATTCGATCCGACACCTTCGATCTGCTGGAGGACATAGCGACGACCGCTGAGCGCCACGGTTACAACCAGAACAATGCAGGCGCTGCCAATAATCACGCCCAGTGTGGTCAAAAATGCGCGGATTTTATTGGCCCACAGGGCATCCAGCGCGACCATCCAGGTCTCATTCCGTAGCATCATGAGGATTCTCGCGGTGATAACAATACAAAAGTTGCAGAAACTTCCCAGCTTACTCCGTTGTGTTTACAGCGATCCGAATTTTGCTTATTTCCTTTGCACCCTTTTATATTCTTCTTCAACAATCTTATTATGGGGGTCCAGATTCAGAGATTTTTTATACTCTTCCGCCGATTCGGAATATCTCTTTAGAGATTCATAAAGCTTGCCCAACCATTCCCGTGCCAGAGCGTGCGGCGGAACATCGGAATTATCCGGGACTGTCGACAAATAGGATTTCAAATCCATTTCGGCTTCGGTTGGGTTTTTCCCCTGCATGATGAGCAGAACGCCTTTGTAAAACTTCAAGCGCCGATCGTCGGGGTTTACACCAACCGCCTTGTCTATGGCCTCTTCCATTTTTGCCACATCCTGGCGATCGCGATAATAATCGCTGGCTTCAAAATAAACTCCGGCACTCATGCTGTTCGATTCCATAATTTTGGAAAATACCGCATCTGCTTCCGGAAATCGTTTCTTGGTTTCAAAAAATTCACCGCGCGCAAGCTCGCCTTGAATAGGATCGACCTTTTCGAGCGCGTCAATGTGCCTCATCGCTTTATCGTCACCGCCGGAAACGACGGAAGGAGCATTCATTTCGTACCGAATTAAATCGCGCTGCGCCTCAAAATTCATCGCATCCAGTTCGACGGCGATTTCAAACTCATGATGTGCTTTGCGCGCCCACGTCATGGCATTCAGAAAAACGGCTCCTTCAGCCTTGCGGCCATAGGATTTGCCGAGCCAGTCATGAATTTCTGAATTTTTGGGCGATAGCTGAGCGGCCCGTTCAAAGCTGGCCATGGCGCGCGAGTAATCACGGAGTTGGTAATAACATTCCCCGAGCAAGAAATGCAGAGACGCGTCATCCGGAGATTTGGCGATAGACGCGTTCAAGGCATCCACGGCCCGGTTATATCGCCCTGCGTTGTAATCGTGTTGCGCGTCCGCGTTGGAAGATTGTCCGGCCGAAGTCGGAAGGATATTCCATCCGCAGACAAGAAAGATTAACGATGTCGTGATTAAAAAACGCCGCATCATTCCGCGGTCACCGGGATCACTTTCAAATTTTGTTTGAGTGCGGCATTTCCCGGCAGAGCAACCACATCGCCTTCATTCAGTCCGGAAAGAACCTCGATCTTGGTAGGATTTGAGATCCCCACCGTGATCTGGACTCGACGAAGTCGCTTATCCTCCACTCGAAATACATATCGCTTCTCGCCATCAATCGAAACCGCGCCTCGGGGAATCACAAGAACAGATGGCCGCTCGCTGACTTGAATCCGGACATCAACCGTCGTATTCGGAAGCAGGTCCTGACGATCGTTGGTTACCGAACAAATTAATTCGCCGACACTGCGAGTGCCCCGCGTTAACACTTGCTTTGGCAAAACTTCCGTTCGTCCATTCCAGATGCGCCCGGGTTGCGCATCCCACTGAATTTCTAAGGACTGGTTCACCGCAATTCGCCCAAGTTCCGGCTCATCAATGAACGCGCGGATGCGCACCTTGTGCAGGTCCGCGAGTTCCCCCAAAAGATCTCCCGCCTTCACGAAATCTCCCTGCCGGATCGGCAGCGAATACAAAGTGCCGTCAATGGGGGAAGTTCCATGAGCAGAACTCAATCTATCTTCCAAATCACGAACCGTGGCGCGCGCGTGCTCTACCTGCAGGGTTACGCGCCCCATGTCCAGTTGAGATTGCTTCTCCAGGGTCTGCTTTACTTTTTCAGAGGCCTGGAGGTCCACTTCCGCCTCGACCAACCTTAAATGGTTTTGCTGCAATTCTTCGGAGGTCGCGGCTTTTTCTGCAACCAGCTTGGTGAGAGCTTCATTGTCGTGGCGCAGTTGATCGCGGTTCGCTTGCGCCTTCTGCAAATCGGCATTGGCTTTAGCCGCCTGGCTCGCGTAACCGCCCGCCTTCGCCACATTTAAAGCTTCTTCCTGCGATGCAAGGTCGGCCTTCGCCTGCGCCAGATCCGCCTGCACTTCAGTGTCATCCAGGTCGAAGATCTTTTGCCCGCGTTTTACTTGCTGGCCTTCCACGACATAAGTGCGCTGCACAAACGTAGGATAGCGGGCGCGAAACGTTTGCGGCATGATCGGCTCCACTCTCCCGTTCGTCGAAATGATGGAACTCAGATTCTCGCGTACAACGTTGGCGACCATGACGCGGGCTGTGGCTGTCCTTCCGCTCCAAAATACGAGCAGAAAAGTGAGCGCCACCGCGGCACCCACAATAATCCACAGTCTTCGGCCCAGTGCCGATGTCATTCCATCCTCATTCTGCCAGTCTTATCTGGCAAGTTAAAACTCGGTATTCTAACAAAGAATCGGGCGGCAAACGACTGGCCGACGGTGGATTCAGACGACTCCGGCTGCGCTCGATAAGATGCGGCGACATCCTCTCGGGATGCAGTATACTTCCCGCGCGCCCTCCTGCAAGGGTGTTGCGATATCAGCCATTATGGTAAAATTTGTTTATGACAAATGAATCCGCTCAACCCGTTGGGCACGCCCCGAAACATGAAGCTCCGACGGCGGGGAAACCCGTGCTCCACCGTGTTTGCATTCAGTGTAACAACATGTTTCGCGTCACGCCTGAAAATTTTGACGCTAAGCAATGCCCCAATTGCCATAAAGGTTGAGCCTGACGGCTTGTATTCGCGGCTGTATCGAACCTTGTATCCGATTTGACACTCCATCTTCCTGCAAATTTGTCCAGCGATCAGCTACAATCTGCGCCGCACACTCGCGAAGCAAATTGGAATGATCGAAGCCCTTCATCTTGTAAAACGGTTTCATGACAAGAAACGCGGCACCGTCTGCGCCGTCAATGACGTCAGTTTTTGCTGCCGCCCGGGACAAATTTACGGACTCCTCGGAGCGAACGGAGCGGGCAAGACCACCACGCTGCGAATGCTTGCCACGATCCTGACGCCCTCTGGAGGCACCGCCATCGTGGCGGGATTTGACGTGGTGAAAGATCCGCAAATGGTTCGAACCCGCGTGGGATTTCTTTCCGCGGCCACGGCCCTTTACGGACGGCTTACGGCGCAGGAAATGGTGGAATACTTTGGCCGTCTCCACGGGCTCGACGAACCGACTCTGCAGCATCGCATCGATGAACTTTTCGAGCGGCTCGAAATGAATGAATTCCGCGATCGCCGCTGCGATAAGCTTTCCACGGGCATGAAACAGAAAGTCTCCATCGCGCGCACGCTGGTGCACAATCCATCCGTGATGGTTTTTGATGAGCCTACGCTGGGCCTTGACGTGATGGCCGCGCGCACCATCGTCAATTTCATCAAGGAATGCCGTGCAAACGACAAAACCGTGGTTTTCTCCACGCACGTAATGAGCGAAGTGGAAAAACTCTGCGACCGGATCGGAATCATTCATGACGGCAAGCTTCTGGCGGAAGGAACGCTGGCCGATCTGCGCGCGCAATTTGGAATTCAGAATCTGGAAGATTTGTTTGTGAAAGTCGTGGAATCATGAGCCTGCGGAATATCGGCATCGTCTATCGCAAGGAACTGATCGATTCCCTGCGCGACCGCAGAACATTAATTTCCATGATCGTCGTGCCCCTGCTTGTCATGCCGTTGCTGACGATCGGCCTGGGCGTGCTCTCCATCGCCCTCGTTGGCGTGGCGATGCGCGAGGTGCCGCAAGTCATGATTATTGGCGGCGAAGATTCCCCCGTGGTGATGGCCGAACTCCGCAAAATGAAAGATCTGGAAATTGTTCCCACCAAGCCGGACTACGCCGAAGAAATTTCCAACAAAACTATTCGCGCGGCCGCGGAAATTCCTGATGACTTTGAAGCCAAGCTTGCCACCGGAGAATTATCCACTGTTAAAATCTACATGTACGAAGGCGAATTGAAGTCCGGCTTTGGCGCGGACCGATTGCAGAGATTTTTCCGTGAATTGCGCGACCGCTCGATCCGCGAACAACTCCAGGCGCGCAACCTTCCCGAAAATCTGGCGCATCCCTTCGACATTCTGGAAACAAACGTCGCGTCCCCCGAAAAAGTAGGCGGCGCGGTTCTAGGCGGCCTGGTTCCTTATTTCGTAATTCTTCTGTGCCTCACCGGAGCCATGTATCCGGCCATGGATTTAACCGCCGGCGAAAAAGAGCGCGGCACAATTGAAACGCTTCTTTGCAGCCCCGTCTCCCGCATGCATCTTGTAATCGGAAAATTTTTGATGGTCTTAACAGCTTCCACCGCCACTGCGATTCTGGCAATCAGCTCGATGGCTCTGTCCTTTGGCGCGGGAAAAAAGATGCTTCTCGGCATCACAAAAGGAGCGTCAAACCCGGCGCTGCAAATCACGATCACCGGAAAAGGCATCGTTTCGATTTTTTTTGTGGTGTTGCCGCTGGCAGTTTTCTTTTCCGCGGCTTTGCTGGCGCTTTCGCTTTTCGCAAAAAGCTTTAAGGAAGCGCAGAGCTACATTTCTCCCTTAATGATTGTCGTGGTGTTGCCGGCAATTGCCTCCCTCCTGCCCGGAGTGGAGCTCACTCCGACCCTCGCGCTCATTCCGGTGCTGAATACCAGCCTCGTCAGCAAGGAAATCATTGCCGGAACATTTCATTGGAATTTGATAGCGCTAATTTTTATATCGTCGAGCGTCTACGCGGGATTAGCCATAGCCGTAGCAGTAAAACTATTTCAGCGAGAAGATGTCCTATTCAGAACGTAAAAAAAAGTGAAGCTCAGCCAAGCACGAAAGTAGTAACCCGCCAACCACAATCACAAATCAATTTTCTAATTTCCCTGCTTCCCTGTCTCCTGCCTTTGCTTTCAAGCCGATCCCGCGTGTTCGTGATTTTCATCCCACGCGTTCGATAAATAGCGCACCGTCTCACGCAACCGCACCGCAAGTTCCGCGATCGTTTCCAGCCGTTCCACGGCCGCGGGCGGCAAGCCATCGCGCCGCGCGAGCAGGAGTTCCGTGTTTCCGAGAATTCCAGTCAGAGGATTATTTACCTCGTGGCGCAGTATTTCACCGAAATCTCCGGACAGCCCGTCCTTCGGAAATCGAATCGTTCCGGTTGCCCGCTCGGACATTCGCGCCCTTCGGTCCAGCATGCCCGCGACAATCGGCAAAAATTCGCCCGAACGCGCCACAAAATCCACGGCGCCGGAAATAATTAGGAACGACAGCGAAGTCTGTTTTTCCGGCGCTGCCGCTACCACGACAGGAGCACTTTCAGTCAGCAACGCCACAGCCGATTCCAGCGTTTCGCTTCCGTTGGCGATATCAATTGCGGATTCGTCCAGAAAAACCGCGGCCGGGGCAATTCGGCCCATGCTTTTGCGTGCCTGCTCGACGGTCGCCGCAACGGGAGTGCGGTGGCGCCCTCCGTAAGCGGCAAGTTCCTCCACACATCGCTCCGCCGTTAGAGAATCGCCGCTGATAATAAAAATCGTACGGCTCGTGGCTTTCATTTTCTCCTCATTGATTCTTTCCAACGGCGCGTGATTGCCCGGTCCCTGCGGTCAAAATTTCAATCCCCTGAATGGCGGCCAGCGCTTTGTGCACGGCCTCTTTCAACTCCTCCACCAGAAACGGTTTTGCCAGGTAAGGCAGGCCGCTGGACTTCAGGAATTCAATGGTCCGTGTGCCCATGGTATCCCCAGTCACAAATAAGAATTTGTGCTGCATGGGATTCCCTCCTCGCACCAGGGAGTGATAAAGGCTTGGACCATCCACATACGGCATTTTCAGATCGCAGATCACGAGCGAGTAATTATTTTCCTCTATCCTGCCGAGTGCCGCGCGGCTGTCCAGCAGCGCATCCGTGCGATGCCCCTCATCGGTCATTACCTCGGCTATCAGTTCCGCCACTGTGGGTTCGTCTTCCACGATCAAAATATGCTTCTTCGCAGTCGTGCGGTCCCCGACCGGAAACGCACCATCGACGGTCGAGGGCGAAACACCGGTGATTTCATCGCTTACGAAATTAAATTCAGAGCCCAAAATGGCAGGCAGCTCAAGCGAAAGAGTCGCGCCACGTCCCTTGTGGTTATCCACGATCACTTCCCCGCCGTGCTCCTGCACGATGCCATACACAATGGAAAGGCCGAGGCCGGTTCCAATGCCGGGAGGCTTGGTCGTAAAGAAAGGATCGAAGATTCGCGAGACAATTTCAGGCGGGATTCCCGGCCCATCGTCTCCCACTTCCAGCTGCAGACGATCTCCCGGAAGGCGGCGCGTGCGAATCAGAATGTGTCCCGTAACGGTTTCATCCGTGCGGCCCATGACAATGGCTTGTTCCGCATTCACAATCAGATTCAGCACCGCCTGCTGCAATTGTGCCGCGTCCGCCCACGCGTGCGGCAGTTCGGGATCGAGCGACAATTTCACTTCAATATTTTGTAGTTTTAATTCATACGCGCGAAGCGAAAACGTTCGCTCAATCACATCGTTGAAATGTACCGCACTGCGTTCCGCCTTGGTTTCGCGCGAGAAAAGCAAAAGATTTTTTACGATTCGCCCGGCGCGCTCAGCTTCCTGCGAGATTCGCGTGGCGTCCGCGGCCCGCTCGGGCGCCGATCTACGGCTAATCAAAAGCTGCGCGTAGCCCTGGATGCTGGTCAGCGGATTATTCAACTCGTGCGCAATCCCCGACACCAGCTGCCCGAGCGCCGCCATTTTTTCGGTCTGCAGCATTTTGGATTGAATCATCCGTTGCCCGGTAATGTCGCGATAAACTTCAAGCCGTCCAATCCGCTTTCCATCTGGCAGGGACAATGGCCTGTCAAACCGCTCCACAATTCTTCGCGTGGGATGCAGCAACTCGATTTCATCCCAACTGGCTTCCTCACTTTGCATGTGTTCGCGCCAGCGAATTGCCGTCTCCACCGGGCTGGCAAAATAATAGGAAAGATTGTCGATCAGCTTGTGGATCGTGCCCATTGCCAGAATGTGGCGTGATTCCATCCCAAAAATTGCCGCTAAACGCTCGCTGGCCATGAGAATGCGCCCATCCGCGTCAAAGATCAGCACGCCGGATTCAATGGAGGCGAGAAGGCCCGCCACTTCAGCCTGCAGCCTCCCTTCCACTTCGTGCGAAACAGGATTGTTTTCAGCCAGTTCAACGTGAATCAACCACCGCGTTGAATTCGCGCTAGTTGCCCCCAACTCGCAACGTAGCGACATCCGCACGACGCCTCCACGTTCGAGCGAGCCTTGCAGCACGGCCCCAGTGGATTCCACTTTATCTTTAAGACTTCCTTCCTCCGAACGGATCTGACCTCGCCAGGCAGTCACCTCTTTGCGCGTTACTGAAAGAAATAATTCTTCCAGAAGCGTTCCCTCCATCCGTCCCCAGGGAGCAAACAACTGCATGGCTGCGGCGCGGCTGGCTTCCAGAATTTTTCCGTTGGCATCGATCACCAGGAGGTATTCCGTGCTGTCCTCCACCATCTTGAGCAGAATTTTTTCCGAGGCGGATTGCTCCTCTCTCGCCGCATTTCGCTCCAATGCGGCGGAGGCCAGCATGGCGTAATATTCCAGGGCCGAAACATCATCGTCGGCAGTTTCGGATTGTGTAAACCCCGCCATCAAAACGATTCGCGTCTTTTTTCGCCCCACCATCGGAATGGTTACGACGCGATTCAAACTCCGGTGCTGCGTGCCTTTCAAACCACCGGAAATTTTTACAGCTTCGTCCCCATGGATTTCCGCTTTTGCGCCATCTCTCTGAGATTTACGCCAATGTTCTAAAACACTTTTCTCCCGCAGGAGTGGCAAAAATTCCGGCGCGCCGTTCCAACCCTCTTCCGCCACGGGAGGCGCATCGTCATCTCCCAGCGCAATAAACTCCGCTTGCGTAAAATTTCGGATCGTCCGGGCCATCTGATGGAAAGCGGAGCCGCTCGCCGCGTCCACTTGCAGGCATCGAATAAAGCTGATTTGATTTTTTACATCTTTGCCGCCATGGCTCTTCACGGCGCTTAGAAATGGGTATTGGGCGGACAAAGCAATTTCTTCGGCCAGGGATCTCAGCGCGGCCATATTTATTTCTAATTTTTCCGGGGAGTACTCATAGCCCACCATTCCCAGGCCGACTGTGCGATGAGCCGCGCGAAGCGGGATCCAGATCACGCTGTGCATTCCGGTCAATGGGCCAAGATGAGGAGTCACTTCGTCAGCTACCAAATCCACCCGGAAGGGACTGGAACTCTCAAGAGCCGCCCTCAAAAAAGGAGCCGAAATATCAAGCGCGTTCCATTGCTCGGGAATCGGTCCCGCAAGCGACTGCACGGCGCACCCAGGACCAGACTCTCCCCTCCGCCTTCCGGAGAGCCATAGCCCCGCACGATCCGCCCCGCTCGCCACCAACAACGCCCGCGCGCCAAGGTGAAGCATTTGGCCGAGAGACTCGCCACTCGCTCGCGGAAGGGCGTGATTATTTGCCCGATCCTCGGCGCGGCGTCCCCTCCGCCATCTTCGTTCCCACTTGACTGCAGGCATACGTCTTTACACTCCGAACAGAAGAATGAAATAACTGAGCAGCATAGCTAACCCTAAAGTGACCATGGTCCTGACCACGCTGCGAATCGCCTGGTAGTGCGTGAAATAAATTTCACGAATCATTTCTTCCTCCAGTCGCTTATTTGTATTGCACCACGGTGGCCAATGGGAAAAGGCAGGCACATCCTTATAAATCAATGAGATGGACGGGTGACGAAAATAAGGGGAAATGCTTCGCATTCCCATCCCGAAACTTCTCTAAGAATTGCTTCCCGGAGTGGAAAACGTTTGGGTATGGGCAATGACGTTTTGTCTGCAGGTCACTGGTGCATTTCGACTTGCAATTCTGCGGCTTTACTCGCTAAAAACCTGCGGTACACATCTCATTTTATATACTTACTAACTGATTATTTTTTGCGTGCCTGAGCCACCATCTCGATCAAAACGCTTCTCGCTTCTTCCGGCGTGTTTACTTCCCTGAGGAATGCAATGCGCGCGCCACGCGGGCCCTCCGCCGTTTTGAGCCGCACGTTAAATCCCAGCCGGTCGACCGAAGTCATCGCCGCTTCTTGCGCTTCGATTCCAGCAAACTGCCGGGCAAGCAGCGTGAGCGCCGCGCCGTGATCCGCATTCATGTGCTGAATGATGTGCGGCGCGGACTCCGCAAGAGGATCGGGCCGCCCACTGGAATAATCCGCAGCCGACACCCAACCCATTACGCCAAAGCCGCCCACAAAATAAACGTCCACTACTTCCATGCGATAGAAGCCGAAGTCTTCGTAGTCCACCCAATTCCTGCTGTTGGCGTAACGCTCCAAATAAAGTTTCCGCGCCGCGGCCACATCCGGCTCAGGGATGCGCGCCACGTTTCCAACGAGCGTCACCCTTGATGCGCCCAGCGGATCGCCGCCATCCGCCTGCATGACTAACAAACTGGCGCGCGGGTCCGCATGCAGATTCTGCGTGTGCATGGCCATGGTGCTGATCAGGAATATCGGGCGCCCAAGTTCGTCCAGCCCATAAGGCATCACGGACCCGAATGGAAAACCCTGCTGCTTGCGCGAATGCGTCGAAAGCGTGCCAATCCGGTTGAGATACATCAACGTGCGCGCGCGATCGGCATACGTTGTCTCCGCCACTTCTGGCTGATTGCTTGCCGGTCCCGGGCCCGCGTGTCTTCCTGTCGGTGTCGAAGCCATCGTTGTTCTCCTTACGGTTGACGTATCCACATCGATTCTAAATCATCGGAAATTTAATTTCTGAATTTATGCACCGGTTCAAATCGAATCCCGGCGATGGATCGGCTACTTCCCCGCCAAGTTAATTTTGAAAGCCATCTACATTGCCGGTAGTGAATCATTTTGCGTGCGAAGTCGCCCTCTCTGTCCCGAAAATCGCGGGACGGAGAGGCCGCTACAAAACCGTATTGCCGCAGTTGTTTTTGTAGAGGCCGCCCGTCTTTTCGGGCGGGCAGCCTTATCGCCGCACCACTTCAAAATTCAAATTGATGCACCACTACATTGCCAAGCCTCTTGACTTTGAGCCTCGCACAGTTCTACTCTCTGCGCCAACCGGTAAGGAGTGTCTTCCCATGCGAAAGCTGACTACGATGAAAAAATATTTCTGCGGTCGAACGAATGTTTGGCTCATGGCCGGAACGCTGCTCGTGGCGCTGCCCCTGGCGGCAAGCACGGCCCGCGTCTACGTCGCAAACAGAGGCGGAACGACCATCGACATTATTGACACCACGACGAACAAGGTCGTCGATGTGATCAAGGGCATTGAGTCGCCCGAAGTGATCCGTTTCTCACCCGACGGAAATCGCCTCTACATCACCAGCAGGAGCGAGGATGTTCTCGATGTCCGGGATCGAAAAACCGGAAAGCAAATCAAGAAAGTTCCTCTCAGCGGCTGGGCCAACGACGCGCAAGTCACCAACGACGGAAAACTGATTGTGGTCTGCATTCGCAATACCGGCCTCGATGCGGTAGACGCCGGAGCGCTGGACGTAATTGACTCCAAAACACTCGTAAAGGTGAAAAGCATTCCGGTAAAACGCGGGCTGCACGACGTGGCCCTGACGGACGACGGCAAATTTGCCGCCGCCGGCTCGCCGGGCGGAAAGTTCTTCGTCGTTTTCGATTTGCAAAAAATGGAAATCGCCTGGGAAGTTGATTACGACCAGGGAGTGCTGCCCGTGATCATTGAGAGCGGCCCTGACGGTTCAGGCCAGCGGATTTTCGCGCAGCTCAATGGAACGAATGGATTCTCTGTGGTCGATTTTGCGACCCACAAAGAAGTGGCGAGAATCAAGAATCCCGACGAGCCCAAGGGCTTCCCTCCAGGCTGCGAGGGCATCAGCCACGGCATCGGAATCGCTCCGGATCACAAGACCCTGTGGACCAACAGCAGACCGGCCAACGCGGTTTTCGTCTATTCTCTCCCCGACCTTAAGCTGATGGGACACGTCTCCTTGCCCGAAACGGAAGTGCCGGGCAAAGCGCCGCGCGGCGGCGGCCCCGCCTGGGTCACTTTCACTCCGGATAGCAAGATGGTTTACATCTCCACTTGCGGGACAAAGTCCATCACTGCGATCGACGTGACCGCCATTAAGGAAGTGACTCGCATCCCGGTACACGAGATGCCCGATCGCATCAGCACACTCGTGTTGCCGTAAATTTGTGATTTTGCTTTGTGCTTAGGCAGCGTGACGCCTGTTTGTCACACAAGAATTATTTATAACGGAGCGAAGGCTATGATGATTTCCACGATTCTGTTAAAAAAGATTCTGCCAAAAATTATTTCGGCTGGCTTCCTGATCGCCACAGCTGCGCTGCTCTACGCAGATGCTCCCTCGGCGAAGGCACAATCGCCGGCAAGTGGCGACGCGCAAACTCCGCAACTCGATTACGAATTTTTCAAGACGCGCGTCGAGCCCATTTTTCTGAAGAAACGCTCCGACGAACATGTCCGCTGCTACGTTTGCCATCAAATCAGCCGCCACGGCGGCGGCCCCCTGAGCCTGGATATGCTGCCGCCCGGCGCCAGCTTTTGGACCGAGGAGCAATCCCGCCACAATTTCGAAACAGTTTCCAAACTCGTCGTTCCCGGCAACCCATCCTTGAGCCTTTTTCTTCGAATGCCCATGGCCCCCGAAGCGGGCGGCCTCGCCGATACTCACCAGGGCGGCCGCCAATTTGCCTCCGAGGACGATCCCGACTGGAAAAATATGAAGGCGTGGGTGATGGGGCAAAAAGCGGGAAGCGCCACCACTCCGTAGTCTTTTCCTGAGCAAATTCTATTTGAGTGAGCAGCGGAATTTTAATTGAAGTTTGATCAATACATGGACCCTTAAAAATCACAGGGTCCGCCACCCACGTAAAATCTGACCCAATGGCTATCCCACCCGGCGCCCCATCCACCGAATATCCGTTAAAGGGAGTGCCAACGGTAAGCTGACCCATAAATCGTCCTGCCCATCCAATTAAATTCTTTCCACATCAGAGTGCCATTCGATGTCTTAACTTCGTCAATCATTACGTCAAAAACCTTGTCGGTAATGTAAGTCGAATTTTCGTGCGACAGCGCGGTTAACTTCGCGGCGTGATTCGCCGAACGTCCGACCCACACAAGGTCGTTAGAGCCACGAACGCCAGCTTTCGCGACGAACAATTTGCTGGTATCAATGCCCACGACATGTTTTGGTACGTAATTGTTCTTTGGATATTGTTTCTGCAATGCCGGGATAATTATTTGTAGTCTGGCGAAATTGATTTTCAGAGCGGTGCGAACGGCATCAGAATTTTTCGACTTCCCTAGGTAGACTGCCATTATTCGATCTCCGTCGTAGGCAGTGATATTTCCACCTTCGGAAGTTATTATTTTGGCAGCACAGTGCAGGAATGTCTTATAAATCTCCGCCGCGAATAATGCCGTCTGTGCCTCTACTAATGCAGTCGAATCCGATAGGTCCGCATAAAGCACAGTAGCGTCCAGATCGATGCCTTCATTTGCAAATGTGATTCTCGTTTCGTCGGGAACCACGATGCCGTCGCTTCTCGACCATCGCCTCTCAATAATTTCTGCCACTTTCCCGGTAAGGTCTTCCTTTAGACCCATTTTGCAGAGCACCCCTCTGGCTAGAATTAGCTGGCAGTCACCAGCCGCGATTCAGTTGAGTGGGAGTATAATGCACGCGCCCTTGTTTAAATAATTCGATTATCATATCCGTTATTGTTTCCATGAGGAATCTATCTATGAATGTAGACGAGCAAGTTAGAATCGCGGAATTGAATCTCAGCCGACTCCTTGATTGGGTTGGCAGGATAGATGCAAAATCTTCTGTTGTCCTCGGGATCGATACCGCGATGCTTGGCACTCTAGTTGGATTCGCGCCCGCCTATCGTCTTTGGAGCACAAGGGCGATTCTATTTAGCCAGTCTGCCGTGTTATTTCCAATTGTCAGTCTCTGCTGCGTATACTTTGTGAATTATCCACAAACGAAAGGGCCCACAACCTCGCTTAATTTCTTTGGAGGAATATCAAAGCGTACATTTCGGGAGTATCAAGACGCGTTCATGAAGGTCTCGGCCGCGGAGCACCTCGGCGACGTACTGGAACAATGCCATCGAAACGCTGCGATAGTAAGTAAGAAGTTTGTTGCGCTGAAATGGGCCTACCGCACGTTGTTGATTGGCGTTTTACCTTGGATGATTTGCCTTTATTACTTCAGAGCGATTAGTCTCCCAACAAAGTAGCGGTTGGACGGGTGGCTCATGCTTTGACGCAGTTGTGAACTAACGGGTTCTATAAAAAGGGATGTGGCCGATCCTCTCGCTTTTAGAGGGTCGGGGTATTTGAAGCGGCCGCCCGCAGATTGCTGATCAGGATCGCGAGCCGCTTCCTACAAAAGCTTATCCAAAGTAATTGGAAGGCTCGTAACGCGTTTGCCGGTCGCGTGGTAAACCGCATTCGAGATTGCGGCTGCCACTCCGGTGATGCCGATCTCCCCAATGCCGTGCGCTCCCATAGGGGTATGCGGATCGGGAATATCTGTATACACGACCTCGATGTACGGCACATCCGCCTGAACAGGCACGTGATACTCGGCCAAACTGGGGTTCATGATTCGGCCTGTGCGATCGTCAAACATCGTTTCCTCGGTGAGCGCCATTCCAATACCCATAATGATGCCGCCGCGAAACTGCGAGATTGCGGTTTTGGGGTTCAGAATGCGTCCTGTATCGAATGAACCGAGCCAGCGATTGAGGCGAATTTCTCCCGTTTGCTCATGCACCCGAACTTCGCAGAATTGCGCCGCGAACGAATGCATGGAGTACTTCATTATTTCCATAGGCGCGCCTGTCTTGTGCTCGATTTCCAAATAATCCTTTTCCGCGCGTTTCAGAATTACGGTGTAAGTCTCCCCAATAGAAGGCTGCTCCTTGCGGAAAATGCCTTCGTTCGCCATGCGCACTTCATCCAGTTTGGCGCCCTTGAGAACTGAAGTTGAATGTTTTTGAGACAACGCAAGAAGTTCCGCCAGCAATTTCTCCGATGCTTGCTGCACGGCGAGAGCAATACTGACGGTTTGCGACGAGCCTCCCGCCACACCCGCCCACGGCAAAGTGCTATCGCCGTATTCGAACCGGACCCTGTCCATAGGCAAGCCCAGCAGCTCCGCCGCATACTGTGTTTGCGCGGTCTCCGTACCCATTCCCATCTCTTGCGCAGAGCTCTGGACCAGCGCCGTGCCGTCCGCATTGATGCGCACGCGCGCAGCCGTGACCATCCGGTACATCGGATAGGTCCCGGTGGCGACTCCCTGCCCGATCAACCAATCTCCGTCACGCTGCGAACGTATTTCCGCCGGCCGCTTCTTCCATCCAAACTTTTCGGCGCCCATCCGATACGCTTCCCGCATGTGCCGGCTGGAAAATTCATTTCCACTCACCGGATCTTTCTCGGGCTCATTGCGCATGCGAAATTCAATCGGATCCATGTGCAGCTCGTACGCCAGCGCATCCATTGCGCTCTCCACGGCGAACGTCCCAATCGACTCGCCTGGCGCGCGCATAAACGTGTTTGCCACGCGATTGACTTCGCAAACGACCTGGCCAATCCGGTAAGCGGGCATCGCATACAAATGGCGCGGCGGAAAACTGAATTGTTCCGGGAAATTATTTTCCGTGGATTGCGCGGTAACGCCTTCGTGAATGAACGCCGAGATCTGCCCGGTATCGTCCGCCGCGATTGCCACCCGCTGTTGAGAAGGCGTGCGTCCGCCGACGATGCGGAAAACGCCTTCGCGCGTTAGAGCGATGCGAACTGGCCGACCGGTCATGCGTGCCGCGAGCACTGCCAATTGGTTGTACGGCCAGATGCCACCTTTCCCGCCGAAACCGCCGCCAACAAAAGGGGAAATCACTCGAACGTTTTCTTCTTTCAGCCCAAAAATTTCCGCAATGCTATTTGCGGCGCCGGCCGTGAATTGGCTGGTGTCATACAAAGTCACTTTGTCGTCGCCGTCCCAAATTGCAATCGTTGCATGCGGCTCAATTGCGTTGTGATTGTGAGGCGGTGTCGTAAATCTCATGTCGACTCGATGATTTGCCGCGGCGAATGCGGCATCGGGATCGCCTTTGCTGACCTCCGGGTCATCCCCGAGAATTTCCTTCGGCTTCTTTGCCGAAGGTATGGCTGCTTCGAATGAGTTCATCCCGGGCTTCGAGGCGTAAGTTACCTTGATAAGCGAGGCCGCATACTCTGCTCTCTCTTCGGTGTCGGCAACCACAACCGCAATGGGCTGCCCGTTCCAGGAGATTTGATCCGTGTTCAGAATTTTCGCCTCGGTTACGCCAGCACTGGGATTATCTCCAACCGACATCGCTCTCGGAACCTTCATGGCCGGAGCATTGAGATGTGTGATTACCTTAATGACCCCGGAAGCGCGCTCCGCCTCCCCAGTATCGATATTTTCTATGACGCCATTAGAGATCGTGCTGTAGGCAATAGCCGCGTACATCAATCCTTCGGTTGGGTACTCAGCGGAGAAGCGCGCCGCCCCCGTCACTTTCGCGCGGCCGTCCAGGCGATCGATCGGTTGCCCGATGTAGCGGTGCTGGTTTATGAGTTTGTCCCGCTCGCGGTCCGGCATCACGTGCGCGGCAGTTTCCACGATTTTTTTAATGACGCTCATTGCGCAGTTCCTTTGTCAGCACTCAGTTCTGAAAGAACCAGTGCGATGGTTCGTTTTGCGAGTTCAATTTTAAAAGCGTTGTATTTCAGAGGTTTCGCCGGCGCCAACTCCGCGGCCGCCGCCATAGCGAAATTTTCCGGCGTCGCTGCCTTGCCGTGCAGCAGTCCTTCAGCCACAGACGCGCGCCAGGGCTTGTGGGCCACGCCGCCAAGAGCCAGGCGAATCTCGCGAATGATGCCCTCTTCTATCTTGACCGCCGCCGCGACGGAAACCAAAGCAAACGCGTAGCTGGCGCGGTCCCTCACCTTGCGGTACGCCGAAGCAAACCCAGCCGTTGACGCCGGCAAGTCGACCGAAGTGATCAGCTCGCCCGTTTTCAGATTGGTATCGATCTCGGGTGTTTCCCCTGGCAGGCGGTGAAATTCTGCGGCTGCGATTTGACGCTCCCCAGACGGCCCCGTGATATTCACAATGGCATCGAGAGCGGCAAGCGCGACACACATGTCGGAAGGATGGGTCGCGATGCATCGGGAAGAAGCACCGAGAATCGCGTGAATACGATTGAACCCGTCCATGGCGTCGCAACCACTGCCAGGAACGCGTTTGTTGCAAGCGGCAGCGCTGTCGTAAAAATAATAGCAACGCGTTCGCTGCATCAAATTTCCGCCGGTGGTGGCCATGTTGCGCAGTTGCGCCGATGCACCCATGAGAATGGCCTGCGAAAGCAGCGGATATCTTTCCCGGATTAAGGGATGTGCGGCAAGGTGGCTGTTGCGTACCATCGCTCCCACCCGAAGGCCACCATCGGGAAGCTCGCGTATTTCAGAAAGCGGAAGACGCGTAATATCCACGAGGGATTGCGGCTGCTCGATCCCTTCACGCATCAGATCAATCAAATTGGTGCCACCCGCAAGGAAGCGCACTGCATTGTTGCCCGGGATTTCCGAAATTAATTTTAGAGCTGAGCTTGTATCCGTTGCCCGTGTGAAGGTGAAGTCGTTCATGGCTCCCTCGCTTCAAATACCTGCTGGATCGCTTCGCGTATGCCAACGTAAGCGCCGCACCGGCACAAGTTGCCACTCATGCGCTCCCGTAATTCCGCGTCCGTCAACTCGTTTGGTGAAGCGCCATTTTCGGTCACAGCGCTGGGAGCACCGCTGCGGAACTCGCTAAGCATGCCCACAGCGGAACAGATTTGGCCTGGTGTGCAGTAACCACATTGAAAGCCATCGTGCTCGATGAATGCCTGCTGCATCGGGTGCAACACCCCTCGATCCGCCAACCCTTCTATGGTGACGATTTCCCGCCCTTCGTACTGCACTGCCAGCGCCAGGCAGGAATTAATCCGCTCGCCGTCCACCAAGACCGTACAAGATCCACATGCGCCTTGCGCACAACCTTTCTTGGTTCCAGTGAGCCCAAGATGGTCGCGCAGCGCATCAAGTAATGACACTCGCGGCTCAATGGTTAAACTCCGGTCTATTCCGTTGACATGAAGGGAAATACTTGCGTTCATTCGTTTACCTCAATTACAAACCCTTGGGTTTAACCTAATGGCAGACTTTACAGCGGCTCAAGTGCCTAAAATCAATATCGCCGGGATATTTCGAAAGACAATACAGTCTTTCTAGGAGGGAAAACAAGAGTGCCGGGTTTGCGGGAAGATTTAAGAGATGTGGAAAGGAAACCTATGCCTGCACTCTTCGCGATTCATACTGCTTCTCCGAGTCTTCCTTCTCTCTGTGATGCGCTGAAAATTCAACCTAGGACCAATAAAAAAAGCGCGCGGAAGCAATCCCCACCCGACTGCGAAGTTTACTCGAATTGAAGGGCTGACAACGTCATTTAATCAGACTCGGGATAATGGTGTGGCCAGCACTTCGGCCACTTTTCGGACAAGTATTTTGGGTGAGATCGGCTTTTGCAGAAATGCGAGGCCGGGTTCCAGAACTCCTTGATGGACGATCGCGCTATCGGCATATCCCGAAACGTAGATTACCCTCATATCCGGTCTCAGTGTAGAGAAGTGCGCTGCCAATTGAGGTCCGTTCATTCCAGGAAGAATCACATCAGTCACCATTAAATGAATAGGTCCCCGATGAGATTCGGAAACATGGATGGCTTCCGTTGGGCTCCCAGTCGCTAATGTTGCATAGCCGGCATCCTTCAAAGATCGCTCCGTGACTTTGAGTAACGCTGCGTCATCTTCGATGATAAGAATTGTCTGGGATCCCCGCTCCACCTTTTCAACCGGATCGAAAATCAGTGGCTCCAATTGAGGCACATCGTCTACACTGGGCAGATAAATCTTGAACGTCGAACCCAACCCCAGCTCACTGTAAACCCAGACAGACCCGCCGCTCTGCTTCACGATCCCGTAAACAGTAGCGAGACCGAGGCCAGTACCTCTTCCAAATTCCTTTGTCGTAAAAAAAGGGTCAAATATATGAGTTTGCGTCTGAGCATCCATCCCGCACCCGGAATCGCTTACCGCAAGCATCACGTGAGGACCTGGCAGAGTGGCGAAATGTTCCGCGGAATACTTTTCATCGAGTTCAACATTCGAGGTTTCGATGGTGAGCTTGCCCCCTTCAGGCATGGCGTCGCGGGCATTCACTACGAGATTCATTATGATCTGTTCGATCTGTCCAGGATCAGCCTTGACTCGGTATAGCTCAGGCTTCAGCGTGACGACTAACTCGATATTCTCGCCGATCACACGTTGAAGCATCTTTTCTGTCCTGGCAACGACCACATTGAGGTCGAGTACTTTGGGTTGGAGCACTTGTTTGCGGCTGTATGCCAAAAGCTGTCGGGTCAACAAAGCGGCCCGATCGCCGGCTTTCATAATTTGGTCTATGTCATCGCGCTGCGGATCATTCGGCTCGATCCGATCGAGCAAGATCTCGGCATAGCCCAGGATAACCCCGAGTAAATTGTTGAAATCGTGAGCTACGCCCGCGGCTAACTGTCCCACTGCTTCCATTTTCTGGGCTTGCCGAAGCATTCCTTCCAAATGCCTGCTTTCAGTGGTGTCCCGGGCCACCGTTGATATACCGACTACTTGGCCCTCCCCGTTTTTTATCGGTGCATGGGTCTGTGCGAAACGGATTTCCTTTCCGTCCTGTCTCACGCGTATGGCGTTAGATTCTTCCACTACTAGGCCGCTCTTTACTTTCTCTATTATTTCCAGCATTTCAGGGAAACTGTCTGGTGCCGAAAGAATGCTGGAGGACTTCCCGATGATTTCTGCAGCGGAATGCCCGTATATTCGCTGGGCGCCGGTGTTCCAGTGGGTGATGATCCCATCCAGCGTCCTTCCAATAATTGCATCGTGAGAACTCTCCACCACGGCGGCCAATCGGGATTGGCTCTCTTCACGTCGCTTACGTTCCGAAATATCGCGCTCGATTGACGAAGCGCCTACAACTTTTTCCGTGGCGTCCCGAATGGGTGATGCAGTGATTTCTATATAGAATTGCGTTCCATCTTTTCTTACACGAACGGTCTCGAAATGGTCGACGACTTCTCCGCGTTTCAAGCGATGCATGATCTCGGGAATCTCATTCGAATGATCGGTGGGAACGAGCATGCTTACGGACTTGCCAATGGCCTCCGTGACTGAATACCCATACATTCGCTCCGCACCGTGATTCCAACTGGTAATAATTCCTTCGAGCGTCTTGCCAATAATAGCGTCGTCGGAACATGCCACGATCGAAGCTAATCGGCGAAGGTCTTCTTCCGTTCGTGTCCTGCCGGTGAGGTCTCGAATCGCACTGGAAACCAATGTTCCTTGCTTGGTTTCAAAGGGGCTGAGCCTGATCTCGGCGGGAAACTCACTGCCGTCTTTGCGCAATCCAAAAAGCTCCAGGCCTGCCACCATCAGGCGTTCGTTGGAAGGCGCCAGTAAACGAGAGTACTGATCGCTATGTTGACTTCGGAAATGTTCGGGAATCAGGTTGGCCGCGGGCTGACCGATCAACTCTCCCCGACCATATCCAAAAAGTATTTCGGCCTGCGCATTGACTAAGACAATGTTTCCGAGTTGATCGATGACGACGATTGCGTCAGGCACCGCCTCAAGGAGGGTACGGTACCGCAAGTATCCGTCTTTGTTTTTACGCACGGGAAGGGGTCTCACAAGGGCTAATGGATCGCGTGTGTCTTTAGTGAGCGGCTCGATCACAGGAGGCTCCATAGGATTCAATAGTTGTAAAGGTCGATATAGTTTGTGGGAGTTCGAGAAACAAAGTCTGTGCAAAACAGGACAGAAGACGTTTCAGTGTCGTGTTGGATAACAAAACTGTATAGATAACGTTTTCGGTTTCTCAATCCGAGTAAACCCCCGCGATGCGCGCAGTCTTATGAATTTCCGTTATAAGTATGTGCAACGGAATTCAAAACCAAACTTATTCGGGTGGAGCCAACAACGTCATCTGATCAGGTAGAAGTTAAAGAAATGCAAAATTTCCCGGACTCGAGTGATACTGCAAGATTAGTCTGAAATTTGATTTAAAAGGCGTTCCTGTAATCGGAGCATCTCTGAACAAGCAAAGCGATCGAGCAGAATACCCATCTGAGTTTCGTTCACGATGCGAACAACAGACCCGAGGCCGACAATTGGCTCCGTTTCTGATTTTACAAACAGGCTGACTTCCACGAGCGACCCCACCGGTAACGTGTGAGAAGCTCGAACAAGCATTCCATTCATGCTGATGTCAATCGTTTCTCCCGCCAATTCAGAAACATCCGACCGAATGCTGACTTCAGCTTTTACCGGAACACGCCGAAAGCGCCGCCGCTCGTGTTCAACCAAGCCTTGAGTTACGTAAATCAGTTTCGTCAAGCGCAGTTTGTCGATTGGCTTATGGACAAGGAAGCTGACACCAACTTCAAAAGCCCTGGAAAGGGTACTCAGACGTTGGTCGTCGCTAATCATGATTATTGGTGTTTTTCGATTTAACACGGACCTGCGGATTTTCCGGACAAGCTCGATTCCGGCGTCAGATGGCCCAGGGAGTCCGATGAGAACCACGTCAAATTTCTCGTCATTGAAACTACAATTGGCCCTGGAACTAGCATCCAGGGTGATTGCTTCGATATCGAGCGAGTTGACAACTTCCTGTATCAGCTCGGTCGTTGCCTGCTCATCTTCAACGACGAGCGCGCGTTTCTGGCTAGAGTTGGACGTCAAGGCGCGGCCGGGAGGATTAGCGCGTGATTCGGACTCAGTTTCCACAGTCATATTCCAACTTTCGTTCGCTAGATCAATTTAAGTCTAGTTCCCAAATCGCAGAAGAACCGGATTTCTTGGTTCCAGTGCTTCAAGGGTTCTTAAACAGCGCCTGCGTGGATCGTAATAGACCTTTTGTGTGCCAGACCTCGTAATAATCGAAACGTACGCCGACACCCACCAGCGCTCCTGGAGAAATGGATCGTTGGATTCGCACCACCTTACCCGCGCAAAGCCAATCGCTTGACGCTTCACCCGTGACTTCCTCTGGCATCTCAAGCCTGAGCTGAATTACTGTGCCTTCATTTGGGGGTTTGTCAGTCTCGAAATAAACACCGCTTTCGGAGACATTATTCGAATCCACTGTCTGCTCCGGCGCACTGGATTTCCAACCACGTATGTGCAACGGGATGCTGAGATTGAAACGATACGCCAACCGTCTGTCTGACCGCTTCATTTGAACACCTCCGCAGTGTTGCGGCCCAAAAAGCTAACGGACCACCGAACCAAATGGCACTGAACAAAAAGGGTTGGAATATGGGAATCGCGTATTTCTGCGCAACGATTTGCCAAAAGCGATTTTAAACTGGGAGAGAAATTATTATCTCGTGCGGCAATCTAGAAGGGGGAGCTGCACGCGGTAGAATCAGTTTCCATCTCGTTTCCAACCTACCTCTGAACAATGAGCTGACGTGTGCTCAATGTCAAGATTCGTGAATATCAAATCAGGTCTGCTGCACCACAATGGTGCAGGGCAAGCGGCCTCGACTTTGAATTTTTAACTTCGAGTGCATGTGAATATCTTCGCTGAAACGATTAGGACATTGTCACTCGACTTCGCGTTTTGCCTGATAGATGCCTCAAGAATTAAGCGTCAATAGAAACCTACACCTGCACTCTCCCCGACTCGTATTGCTTCAGCTTGCGATATAGCGTGGTTTTTCCTATGCCGAGGAGGCGCGCGGCGGCCAGCTTGTCACCGGATGTTTCCTGCAGAGCACGGAAAATGGCGCGGCGTTCCAGTGTTTCCAGCGGCATCAGTTCATCGACGTCCGCGAGTTTTTCGGAGGAGGAGTACTGCAAGTTCGAGGGCAGGTCGCCTACGTGCAGGATGGGGCCGGAGCCGAGGGCTACGGCGCGCTCGATGGCATTTTCCAGCTCGCGGATGTTGCCTGGCCAGTCATAGGACATGATGCGGCGCATAGCATCCTCGGAGATGGTGTGAATCGGACGGATGGGATCGGAAAATTTATCGAGGAAGGTGTTCACGAGAAGCGGAATGTCCGCTTTCCGTTCGCGTAGCGGCGGCAGCTTGATTTGCACGACGTTGAGGCGGAAATACAGATCCTGGCGAAAAGCTCCGGTGCGAATGGCCGATTCCAGATCGCGATTAGTGGCGGCAATGATGCGCGCGCGAATTCCTATTCGCTCGTTCGAACCGACAGGCTTGATTTCATGCTCCTGCAGCGCACGAAGCAATTTCGATTGCAGATCGACAGGCAGCTCGCCGATCTCATCGAGAAACAATGTTCCATCGCCCGCGGCTTCGAGCAAACCCTGCTTGGAGTGCTGCGCGCCGGTGAATGCGCCTCTGACGTGACCGAACAACTCCGACTCGATCAACGTGGGCGTGAGCGAAGAGCAATCCACCGGAGCAAACGGCTTATTTTTGCGAGGGCCGGAGAAATGAATCGATCGCGCGACCAATTCTTTCCCCGTGCCGCTCTCGCCAAGGATCAGTACCGGATATGTATGCAGAGCAACTTTCTGGATCAGCTTGTAAACGCGCTCCATGCGCGGCGAAACGCCGACCAGGCCGCCAAAGCCGGGGCGGCTGCGCAACTCCTCACGCAGCAGGCGATTTTCCTGGCCCATTTCGATCGTGTGCGTCAGGCGATCGAGCTTGGCGCGCAATTCATCCACATGAAACGGCTTGGTCACATAGTCCGCCGCGCCGAGACGCGTGGCTTCCACAGCTGTCGCAATCGTGCCGTATTGCGTCAGGACGACAACCGCGGTCTCCGGATTATTCGCGCGGACTCGTTTCAATAGCTCGAGGCCGCCGATTTGGGGCACCTTCAAATCCGTAACAACGATGTCGACCGGATACTGGTCAAGGATGGCGATGGCATCCTCGGTAGTCGGCGCGACGTAAACTTTAAAGCCAGCGTCGCCGGCTACGTCACGACAAATATCCCTGGTTGTGAGTTCATCATCGACAACCAGTAGGCTGAAAGTCGCGCTGCGTGCGGTAAGTGAGTCCACTCTCGTTCCGGTTTCCATGTGGAACCTCTTTTCACAATGGAGCAACAAGCGTGCCAAATCAGGAGAAACCCTTAAGCCGATTCACAGTTGTCACTTATCATGACAATTTGTAAAATATGCTGGAGATTCTATTGCCGAATTGGGAAATAAAGCAAGCTGTTTTCCGCATTGTGACGAACAATCCCTTTGCAATGCAAGGGGAGCAAGAACGGGAATCGTCCGGGTGCCAAAAGGGCACAATCTTGACGTTTAGTGAGTTCGAATGAACATTATTTATGACACTGTATATTTATTTTCTAATCTACCGATGTTATCCGTAGCTTTAGTGCGCAGCGAGCCACTCCACTTTATAAAGCCCATCGGTCGCAGAGGCTGCAAAAATTTGGTCGGGAATTTCGGATGGGGCGACTGCGGTAAAAAAGTCAGCCGCAGAATTGTCACCTGCGCGGCTCCATGTCTTGCCAGCATCAGAAGACAGATACAAGCCTCCCGTGCGCATGGATGCTGCAAAAATTGCACCGGTGGCGGCGAAATCCTGAACCGGTACGGAAGGCAGGCCCGCCGCGGCAGCGTCCCACGTTTTACCCCAGTCCCGTGAAATATAGAGACCTGAATGGGCAATTGCGACCAGAGTATTGTCGCCACTGGGTTGAGCGAATAACGCAAGAGCGCCACCCGAAATCAGGGGCAAATCATGCCACTCCCAGGATTTCCCCGCATCATCCGAATAGAGCATTCCGCGCTGCGATACAACACGGATGTGTCGTTCGTCGGACGACACTCGAACCGATTGAAGTGGAAGAGCGGTCAAGGGGCCCGCTTGTTTTGCTCTCCATGTGAGACCGTGATCGGCTGAAACGAGCAAACCAGCGCTGGTGGCGGCGTACCAATTGTTCGAACGGAATTCGATGTCCGAAACTACGTCGGGAACCGTGGCGTTTCCTGCGGCCACTTTGCCCCCAACTTTTGATTTCGGCGCGCGGGATTTGGTGGATGCGTTCGCATAAGCGCCGATCCTCATCCAGCTTTTCTGCGCCGAGTCGTAGCGCAAGAGTCCACCGCTCGAAAGCGAGACCCACCACGAATTATCGGGAGCGACAAAAATGCGCTGGACTTGATCGGCGCGAAGTCCAGTACCGAGAGGCGACCACGATTGACCGCCATCGTAAGTTGCAAGAACAGAATCAGGAGCATGAGCGATCACCGCGAGAATTTGCCCGGCGCGATTTCGATTCGCGCCCAGTGCGACAATTTGCCTGTGATCGAATCCTGCGTTGGCATCCTCGAAGTGCTCGCCGGAGTCATCGCTCACAAGGACGCCGCGATCTTCCGTTCCGATCAACACCCTGCCCGGATCGCCTTTGGAAACCACCACAGTGTTGATCACCCACGATTCAGGCGTCGTGCGTCGCCACGTCATGCCGCCATCTTCCGTCTTCCACAAACCCTCAGAGGTGGCGGCGTATACATAGCCCGGATGATTCAAATCCTGGGTAATCGCATAAGTGCGGCGCGCGGTATAGGGAATCCCCTGAATTTTTCGCCACTGGCCGGCGCTGTCATCGCTTTGGTAGATTCCTGAACAAGCGCTGGCATACATTCGCCCGGGTTTCTCGACGTCGATAAGCAGGCTCATGACGTCCGAATCGTCAATCATGCCCTGATGAATGGGAGTCCAGGTGCGCCCGCCGTCCGTCGTCTTCCAGGGAAGATGAAAAGTTCCCGCGTAGATGATTTGCGGATTGCGTGGATCGATGGCCAGCGAATCGAGGTTGCGCAGCTCCTCGTGATTTTCAGGAGAAATTCGCTGCCAGGTTTTAGACGCGTCATCCGAACGATAGATGCCGCGCAGGGTTCCCGCCACGAGCACATCGGGATTGGATGGGGCCATGGCGAGCGTGCGCACCGCTTCGCCGCCGAGGCCCGCTTCGATCCATGTGCGACCCCCGTCCATGCTGCGGAATACTCCGCCGCCCGCCGCGGAATCTCGCGTCCAGGATGCCGCGAACAATACATTTCCATTTCGAGGATCGACCACAATAGACGTAATTACCGCGTCGGAGCGCGTACTCGCTCTTCCGAGAAGTTTCCAATGCGCGCCGGAATCTTCCGAACCAAAAATGTGTCCGTCCGCCGTGCCAAGAAAAATCCGCTCCAGGCGCGAAGGATCGGCGGCGAGGACACGAGCATCGCCGCCTGACGGTCCTAGTGCCTTCCATGTCTGTGCACACGCAGAAGTCACGGCAAAAGTAAAAAAAACGATGAAGAAGATTTTGCGCATGATTGAGATTTTAGTTTTTGGTCCGCATCCCAGTTCGGCCCCTATTGTATAAGCGAATTCCAGCAAACCTGTTATCGATATTCCCCGAAACCGTTTCGCAACGGGCACTCTTGCAGAGTGTTAAGCCAATTCCAGCAACACGGGACTTCGTTCAATTTCCTAAAAGCCCCGAACACGCTACCAATTTGGATTGATTCCGAATGTGCATATTAATTCCTGAGGCACGCCGCAAAAACCGGATGCTAAAACTGATCGCTGAAATGAAATTGGGCTCCGCGTGTGCCGCGATCGCGGTGTCCACGGAGCCCAAATATTCAGGTCGAAGCGCGAATTACGAAATGCACCTCAATAAGTTGCGCCTTCCGGCACCCAGATCACATCAATGCGCCGGTTGTCGGTAGCGCCAGACTGGCCGCTGCCGGTTCGAGTCGTGACGCGCGATGGATCAATTCCCTTTTCGCCCAGATATTTCACGGCGTTGGTGGAGCGGTCGCCGGCCACTTTCTCGGGCTTGCGTTCCTTGGGATCGGAGTAACCAATGATCACGGCGCTGCCCTTGGGCTCGTTCTGCAGGCGAAGGGCAACGTCATCGAGGATGCGTTTGCAGACATTGTCAATGCGCGTGCTGAGCGGCCGGCCAAATGCGCAATCGCTGATCTTGCTGGCCTGCGGCGGCGGAGGAACCGCTTTGACATCGACGTTCGTCGTGGCATCCGCTGCGCCTCCTCGACCGTCTTCCACACGCGTCGTGATCACATAAGTGCCCGGCGCCAGCCCCGTCGTGTCGAAGTCCGCGGCCGGGCCGTTTCCCACCAGGTTGCCGGCATTCGCACGCCATGTATAGGAAAGCGGGTCGCCATCGGGATCTGACGCTTTGCACGAGATGTGAACTTTTTCGCCGGCGAAGACCGTCGGACGATCCGCGAAGCACGTAATGGTTGGCGGATGATTCGGTTTCGTTTCCACATTCACAGAAACCGTGGAAGTGGCTGCGCCGCCGCGACCATCATCTACTTTTGAAGTGATCGTAGTGGATCCAACCGGGACGCCATTTGAAAGCCAGCGGACCTGCGGCCCCGAGCCATCTATTTTTCCGGCCGTCGATGACCACGTATAGGTTAGCGGATCATTGTCCGGATCGGTCGCGGTGCAGGTAACAGCCACGGCATCGTTCGAATCCGCATATACCATCGGCTTGTCGGATGTGCACGTCATGGTGGGAGGATGATTGACCGGCGGCGCTTTTTCCGGCCAGTACGCGGTGCCAACTTTCACGACAAAGCCGCTGCGGTCGCTGCTGTTTCTCAGATTCAGCATGTAACGGTAGCCGACGTCCACGCCGATATTTCTGCGAAGATACATGCGAATTCCCCAAATCCCGTCGATCGGATCGCGCGCGCCCAAGGTTGTGTCGCCAGGAGTGTTCGGAGCGCTATCGAATATCACGGCGGAATATTCCATCATGGGCTGGAAGCGGCTCTCGGGAAACAGCAAAATTCCGCCACCCATCTTCAGCTGATTGGCCATGTCGAATAAATGATTGTCTTGAATGTCGCGCGGGGCGCGGACAAACATATATCCGAAATTAAATGTGCCGGTCAGGAAGTTGCCCCATTGCCTGCTTACGGCGATCGATACCAAATCGCTGAGCGGGCTGCCCTGGGTTCCATTGGCGAGCAGCTTATTCACATCTGTCTTAGTTGAAATGATCAAATCATTTCTCACTGAAAAACTTATAGGAGCACCCTGCCGCTGGCTGGCCAGCGCATACTTGACTCCCAACGTGATATTTCCGATTCCGCCGGTGTTATTCGCCGCAAATGGATAATCTTCCACATAGCCGGCTGCGGCGCCGGGAGTCGTGGGGAAAAATGAGCCTGGAACGGAACCGCCAAATGTTACGGGAGCGCACGTGGACGACAAAGGAATCGAACGCAGACTCAACTGGCCGGGGCAGCCGACATGAACGTGCCCATAGGGATCAAAAGCGGCGTAAACGTTCAGGTTGTCCGTAATTCCATAACTCGCGTCAATGCCAACTTGAAATAAAGTGACGCTCCCGGGCATGCGGCCGAATTTATTTCCGAACGCGGAGAAAGCAAAGCCGTGCTTCGGAAGCGTGTCGGCAGTTTCCAGCGTAAAAAGTCCAAGCGTGCCCGTCGTCGTCAGCATGGGGGTAAATTTTGGCGCGGGCTTGTACTCATTCCCCGCATCTTTTTTTTCGCTTGCAGGCGTTTGTTGGGGAGCGGCAGTCTCGTCCGCGGGAGGCTGCGGCGCGGGCGCGACCGTTGCATCGGCGGGATTCGTGGAGGCAGCGTCCTCTGATGAATTCTTCGTATCGTTGCCAGCGAGCAAACTCTTGGAAAATGCGGGAGTAATCAGCATGAAAACTAAAGTTAATAGAGCTATACAACGCGCCGTGAATCGCAGCATGAGCAAAACCCCCTCAAATTATTTTCTGGATCTGGAAGAGCTGTAAATAATCAAAGTCTGAAATAATAATTTCATTATTCTTTCAGCTTTAAATGATTGAGGACCCGGAAACACAACCCCCGCTCAGTTCAACTTGCCGAGGACCAATATTATAATCAGAGTATAAGCACCACAATACATGATTTCCTCTTATTCACCTTAAAGTAATGAACTGATACGCTGAAGATGCATTGCCAAGAAAATGGCTATTTCTTAGAAACCTCGCAGGCCACCCTCCGGACTTTTCCGCCATCCGATTGGATGACGATAGAGGTCTTATCCTTAGTTTCCAAAAATTGAAGCGGCTCTAATTTCATTTGAGCGCGTGGCCAGCAGAAACCAAAAGTGGAGGAATTAGAAAATGCGAAAACTTTTTGGACCGCCCGCCATTCTGGCTATTTTTCTTTCCGGCGCAGCTGTCATCAGTGGAGCGGCCCCGGTTGCGGCGCAAACTCGCGGCACGGCATCAACCTCATGGGCCGATTCTGTGCGCAATGCCCCTCATTTTCTGGTTCGCCTCGACCAGGAATTAAATACGGGAAAGAACAAGAACCACGAGATATTTCAAGTAAGAACGATGGAGCCGCTCGTCGCCTCCAACGGATATGTATTGCCCGTAGGGTCGAAAATCGTGGGGCATATCAGCCGAATCGAGCCGGGAGGTTTGACAGGCCGCGCACGTGTCTGGCTGACGTTCGATGACATCGAAACTGCGCGCGGCACGCTCCCAATCGTTGCGGAGGTTTCCAGCGTTCCGGGGGAATACAGCGTGCAGACGGGAGAAAGCAAAGAGGGAGAAATTGCCGCCCGCAACGGAAAAGGGCCCGAAGTAGCGGAAGCAACGGCGATGGGCGCGGCGAAAGGCAGCGCCCCCGGCGTGACTTCACACAACAGTAAAGAAGCCGCCATGGGCGCCGCTGTTGGCGGAATGGCGGCGTTTCTGGCGTCTTCAGGGATCGGCCAGGAAATTGATTTGCCCAAGGGCACAAAACTTGAGCTAGTTCTGGATAGGCCTTTGAACTTTCCCCAGTGAAAATTTGAAGTGACTTAATTTCACTCTTAATTTTCGTGGGGAATTACCGAACATGCGTGGCTGTGACGCGGAATTTCAAACCGAGGGCATGCATCACCCGCATGATCGTCCCAAACTCCGGATTGCCACCGGTGCTTAGCGCCTTGTAAAGGCTTTCGCGGGAGAGCCCCGCCTTTTTGGCTACTTTTGACATTCCGCGAGCTCGGGCGATCGTGCCCAGCGCCATGGCAATAAATGCTGGGTCACCCGTTTCGAGCGCCTCTTCCATGTATGCATTTATGGCCTCGCGGCTGCTGAGATATTCTGCGGAGTCATAGGTTGAGGTTTTTTCTTTTTTTCTTGCCATCTGGAGCTACTCCAAATTCGCGGCCATGATCTTTGCCTTTCGAATGTCTTTGGCCTGGGTTGATTTGTCCCCGCCGCATAAGAGGATTATCAAGAACAGGCCTTTCCGTACGAAATACATTCGATACCCGGGACCAAGATGAATGCGCAACTCGCTGACGCCCTCGCCCACGGACTCGACATCACCCGTAAGACCGAACGCAAATCGATCAATCCGCGCCGTGATCCTTGCTCTGGCACTATGATCGCGAAGGTTCGCCATCCGGATTTCGATCCGCATGGATTGTATCCTATAGGATACAGGTTGTCAACTATTCGACGGTGGTCCCAACCGCAACAGAAAACTCTATTTCCATGCCGCATACACAGGCTTGCCCACCAGCAGCGCTGGATTAGCTCCCGCGCGCGGGCGGAATTTTTGCGCGCGGCCATTGCCCACTTCGGCGACGTAGAAATTCCCTTCCTGATCGACGCTCATGCCGTGCGTATTAAAAAGGCCTCCGGGCCAATCGGCCAGCGTGCCCCACGAGTAAAGCAAATGCCCTTCGAGATCGTATTCCAGAATTTTTGAGTTTCGGTCATCCGCGGCCCACAATTTTCGATCGGCGGACATGTACAGAAAATTGATGGACGAATATTTGTCGTCGGCCCACTGATCCACAAATTTTCCATTTTCATCGAACACCTGAATGCGGTGATTGCTCCGGTCGACAACATACACGCGATGCGTCACCGGATCGGCCGCAATTCCGTGCACAACATTAAAGTAGCCGGGTCGCATTTCGTTCGGCGGCGTGCCTTTTTCACCCCACGCCAGCAAAAATTTTCCATTCTTGTCGAATTTCGCCACGCGCGTGCCATTGTATCCATCTGCTACGAACATGGTGCTGTCAGGCAGCCAGGTGAGAAACGTCGGCCGGTTAAAATGTGTGGCGTCCGCGCCGGATTGATCGACGGTGCCGATAGTTTGCAAAATTTTGCTGCCGTCATGGCTGAACTTGAAGACGGCCTCTTTATAATCGTCCACGACCCAGATACTTTTTTCCGGATCGTAGGGATTGATGTACACCGCGTGCGGGCGCTCGAAGAAACTATCCCACTTGGTCCAGTCCTCGGAAATTTTTCCGTTCGCATCGACCACCACCAGCGTATGTTCCCAGCGCGCGTCGACGCCTTTTTTTCCGCTCCATTTTTTGTCGGCGTCCTCGGGCAGATCGCCGGGTGCGCCGCCGCCCGGCAAGCTGGCTACAGGTCCCTGCGATGCATTTCGGAAAGGAACTTCAGCTGTGGGAAATGACAGGCTCGGCCCAAAGGCCGGGACCGGCGTGTTGGCGGGGCGCTTCAAGGCCGGCTCTTCGCCGCGCTGCGCAATGAAAACTCGATTCGGGCTCTCCGCATAAATTCCCTCGACTGCTCCCCACGTCCAGTTTTCATGGCCCGGCAACGAAGTCAGCGGCTGCGGCCAATCCGCAACGGGTTCATAAGGGCCAGTAATATCTTCGCCGCCCTTGTACCCCGGCACGGCGGGAAACGCGGCGCTGGAAATCGCTTCCGCCTGCACGCGTTGCATTCTGCTCTCCACCAGCATGCCGCCGGCAAATGCGGCCGCGGTTACCGTGATCAAAGCGAACATTACTTTTGGATTTCGCATGGATCTCCTCATCGTGTTATCCCGTTACAGGCGCAGACTGGCATTGAGAATGATTGTTATATGGCAAGGACGCGCGCTGGGCAATGCACGGTTTTCATTTTTGTTCATTTGTACGGAGGCAGGAAGCCGTGAAAATGTCACGCAAAATATTTCAGGGATGAAAATCTTACGATCCGCCAAAATTTGGAATTTCAGGGTATAGTATGGCCTCAAGCCTAAGCTCAAGGAGGAAATACGATGCGAATCAAATTAGTGCAATCGCTGATCGCTGCGTCAATTTTGTCAGCGGCAATTACTGCAGGCCTGGCCGCGCAACAACCGGCAACCCCACCTCCGCCATCCAAATTTAAATTGACGAGTTCCGCTTATCCCGAGGGATCCATGATCCCCACGCAATATTCGTGCGCGGATCCGAACGCTGCCTCTCCGGCGATTTCCTGGACGAACGCGCCGAGCGGCGCGACAACTTTTGCCGTGATTTTCCATGACACGGACGCCGCCCCGATGAAGGGCTCGATGGACGTCACGCACTGGATTTTCTGGAATGTGCCCGGAACTTCTTCCTCCGTTGCGGCAGGCGTAAAACCCGATTCTTCACCGGACGGCATTGCGCAGGGCGTGAATATCCGAAAGGTAAACGGGTTTCAGCCGCCGTGCCCGCCTCCGGGCGCCACGCCGCACCATTATATTTTTGAAATTTACGCGCTGGATTCGAAGCTGGATCTGGCAGCCGGCTCCGCGCGCGCCGATCTTTTGAAGGCGATGGATGGCCACGTCATTGGCAAGGCCACTTACGTTGGAATATTTGGCCGTTAATTCACCGCGGTCATTAATAAATTGAGCGCTGCAAATTATTTATTCGCTCAATTTATTTTCGGTTGTCCGCGCTTACATGAAATGCAAATCGCCCCCAGGGTCGCAAACGTATAGCCCTGGGGGCGATTCATTGTCATTGCCCTGGAATTCGCACACCATTCAGGCCCAATGATTGCCCTGCTTGGTTGCTGCTGCAGATAGAAAACCAGGAAGCGATTGCCTTGCATCAGGTCAGCATGGTATTTCCTGGGCCGTACTGGTAGATTCGAAGGGAGGCGCCGGCCCACGTCCCTGGGCCCGCACGCAAACCGAATGGCTGATGCAACACGATTTGAAACTACAAAACTGTCTCCAGACCGTATCCTGATTGTTGAAGACGAGGAAAATGCCCGTCTGGGGTACGAAGCACTCCTGCGCCGGTGGGGTTACGATGTGCTCGGCGTTGGCAGCGCTGAGGATGCTCTCGCGAAATTTTCCGAATTCGCGCCCGCCGCGTTGATTGTCGACGTGGAGCTGCCCGGGATGAATGGCCTCGATCTTTTGGCGCGCCTCGGCGACGAACTGCAAAACGTTCCGGCAATCATTATCACCGGCAAGGGAAGCGAAGAGCGCATCGTTCAGGCGATCGAAGCAGGCGCGTTCTGGTATATCGAAAAGCCGCTGAAAGGCTCGGTGCTGCACGTATTGCTGGAAAGAGCGCTGGGGCGCGTTCGAGATCGCAAGCAGGTTGCGGCTCTGACAAGGCAACTGCGCGAATCCGGAAAACTGGGCGACCTCGTTGGGCAATCGAAAACAATGCAGGAAGTTATGCATCTGGTGGAGCAGGTGGCGCCTTCCTCGGCCTCGATCCTGATCACGGGCGAAACCGGATCCGGCAAAGAAATTTTAGCGCGCACGATTCACCGGCTTTCGCCGCGCACGGACCGCCCTTTCATCGCAATCAATTGTTCCGCTATTCCCGAATCCCTGATGGAGAGCGAAATTTTCGGCCACGAGCGCGGCGCATTTACAGGCGCTGCCGAACGGAGGCTCGGATGCTTCGAGCTTGCCGATGGCGGCACGCTGCTCCTTGACGAAATCGGAGAAATGCCCGCTCCCACTCAAGCGAAATTGTTGCGCGTGCTGGAGGATCACAAAGTTCGCCGGTTGGGCAGTAAAGTAGAAACGCCTGTCGACGTCCGCGTGCTGGCCGCAACCAACAAGGAACCCGAAATTGCCGTTGCCAAGGGAGAATTGCGGCAGGACCTTTACTTCCGCTTGAATGTATTTCACATTCAGCTGCCCCCGCTGCGCGATCACAAGGAAGATATTCCGCTGCTCGTAGAACATATTTTGCGAGACATTAATGCCAAGCACGGCCGACATGTTCGCGGCGTAAATCCGGAAGTGCTTGACCAGTTTGCGAGTTATTCATGGCCGGGCAATGTGCGCGAATTGCGCAACGTGCTGGAACGCGCGGCGATTGTCACCGACCGCGATCTGATCGGCCGCTCGAGTCTCCCAACGGACTTTGGGCACGCGCCCGCAGCCAGCGCCTCCGATCTGGCATCGCTGCGATTCCCGCTGGGAACTACCGTGGAGGCGGCCGAACGCGAGCTGATTCTCCAAACCCTCTCGTCTACTAATAACAAAACACGCGCTGCTGAATTGCTAGGAATCAGCCTGAAAACCCTGCACAATAAGCTGAAGGAATATGAGGCTGCAAAAATTCCCTCGAAGTGAGGGACAGGGCACCCATGCAATTTCGCCTGAAAACGAAGATTACGCTGGCAACAGCGGCGCTTGTGCTCGCCGTAGTAGGCGTGAATTCGACCCTCTATGTCATGAATCTTTCGCGCCAGATCATCCGCCAGGCGGACGACCGCGCTCAATTGGTTTCCAAACAAGTTTTTTTCCAGGCGCAGATCGCACTCGCCGATGCCGCCAAAGCCGGGGAAACTCCCGATTCCAATAGCCCTGAAGATTTGCGCGCCTACGCTCAAAAGGCGTTTGACGAAAGCGCGTCATTGGCGTCTGCCATCGACGCCGAGGTCCAAGTTTCTCCCTTGATCTATGAGGTTTCGATTTCAGATGTCAATGGCAACGTGCTCGTTTCGAGCGATAAATCGCTGCGCGGCAATTCCGTGCCGCCTCGCGCGGGCATCGACCAACTTGTTTCAAACGGATTTGTGAAGCAGCTGAGAATTCTTTACAGCCTGCTATATCAATCCACACTCCGAGCCTATGAAGTCACGTATCCATTTCAGTTAGGGCCGCCGGGGCAGCAGATACCGTTCGGAGCAGTTCGTGTGGCGGTGCAAACCGGATTGCTGCGCGCAAGTATTATGCCGGCGTTGCGTTCGGCGGCATTGCTCGCCATCATTTCGGTTGGAGTGTCCGTATTGCTGGCGGGGATTGTCAGCAGTATTTCGCTCGCTCCCCTGAAACGCATTACCGCCCAACTCGATCGTATCGCCAAGGGCGAATTCGATCAGAAGCCTCTGGAACGCGGGGACGAGTTCGGGCAGGTCAGTTCGAAGATCAGCCAGATCGGAATGCAACTGCGCGGAGTGCGGGCAATTTTCAGCAATTTGCGGGAAAACATCGATCAGGTGCTCGGCGGCCTCGACGATGGCTTGCTGCTTTTTTCGGTTGACGGGCGCGCGGTGATGGTGAGTCCCGCGGTCGAAAGATTTCTCTCCACGCCGGCGGATCAACTTTTGGGACGCCCTGCGGAAGACATATTTCCGCCTGACCACGATGTTCGTGCGGCAATCAAAATGCAAAATGGAGTTCTGGAACCGGTCGCTTCCGCTGAAGTGGTGCTGCATCACATTGATGGCCCGGCGCGGCGCGTGGACGTGAGCGTGGAAGTGATTGGCGATGGTGACACGCGCATGGGCACGCTAGTAAAATTTAAGGATCTGGAATCCAGGGAACGAATTGGCACGCAGCTGCAGGTGTCCGAACGCCTCGCAAATCTTGGGCGAATCACTGCGGGTGTGGCACACGAAGTGAAAAATCCGCTGAACTCAATGCGCATCTGGCTGGAGAATCTGAAAGCAAGTTTGCCGGACGTTGAGGGATTACCGCTGCAGGCTGTTCGAGTATTGGATAGCGAGATTGATCGTCTGGACAGCGTCGTGAAACGCTTCCTCGACTTTACGCGTCCACCAGACATGCATCAGGAAGAAACGAATCTGAAGGGCACCCTGGAAGAGGTCCTGGCGGTGGAGAAGCCTGAATTGGACAAAGCGAACATTAAACTGGATGCACGATTGGCATCCAATGTTCCGACCGTTCTTGTCGATCGATTGCTTTTAAAACAAGCGCTGATTAATTTAATCGTGAATGCCATCGAAGCCATGCCCAAAGGCGGCCAGCTGTCCGTTTCGCTGAACCGTCGCGATGAAATGGCGGAAATTCAAATTCGGGATACGGGCCGGGGGATTGCTCCGGAACATCGGCAACGAATCTTCCAGCTTTTTTTCACAACCAGGGCGGGGGGCTCCGGAATCGGTTTGGCAAGTACCTTCAGAACCGTTCAACTGCTCAACGGGTCCATTGAATTTGAATCCGAAGTAGGTCACGGGACAACATTCACAATTGATTTGCCGCTGGCTCATCAAATGGAACCGGCACTTTCGCGGCCACGCGATTCCGGCACGGCTGTCGCAGGGAGACTCTAGTGCGACAATTTAAACTTCTCGCGCTCCTGTGTTCGTTCTCTGTGCTGGTGGCGGGGTGTGCGAGCAAACATATTGTCCGCGCGTCCCCTCCTTCCGTGAGTGTGCCGCCGCCGGATGATACAGCGCCCATGCCAGCGCCTACCGCGCCGCCTGTTCCCACAGTAACGGAAGAACCGCCGCCGGAAGTGGAATCGACCGTGCCTCCTCCAGTCGCGGGCAGGCGCCCGGCCGCGCCTCGGCGTCCTGCCACAACGGAATCCGCGGACTCGACTCCTGCCAAGCCCGCGGCTCCGCAGATTTCGCCGCAACTTTCGCCAAGAGATCTGGAATCAACCAGAAAAAATACCACGGCGAACATCATGACCGCGGAGCAGAATTTGCAGCTTGCCAATGGAAGGCAACTCAGCGCGGCACAAAAAGATCTGGCGGAAAAAATTAAGGGATTTCTAAGCCAGTCTCACGATGCGATCCGTTCCGATGATTGGGTCCGCGCGCAGAACCTTGCTGAAAAAGCGCGCGTGCTTTCCACGGACCTCGTAAAATCCTTTTAGCTTTTTATCCGGCACTATTGAAATCTACAATAATGGTCCGTCCTGCTGTAGCCCGCCTCTTTAGAGGCGGGGATTTAGATTCCCCGGCGGCAGGGTCGACGTGTGAACTCTAAACCCCCGCCTCTGAAGGGGCGGGCTACAGCATCTGGACTGCGCGGAATCTAAATATCTCTGTCTGATCCGGACAGCCAACAAAGCCCCTTATCTCTAATCTCGCAGCAATTTTTTTAAAACAAATCATTGAATGACGTCAGCGCCAAGATGAAAGTGCCCCTCCACTTCTTTGCTGATAAGATAATCGCGTGAAAACCTATGACATCGTCATCGTTGGCGGCGGAATCATGGGGGGCTCCATCGCCTTCGAACTGGCCAAACGGAAACTGAATATTGCCGTTTTAGACCGCCAGGAATTAATGCATGAAGCCTCGTGGGCGGCGGCCGGAATGCTTTCTCCCGCGCCAGATTGCGCGGCGGCAATTCCAGTTGTCCCCTTGGGACGCGCGAGCCTGGCGATGTATTCCAAATTTGTGGACGAGGTGGAGCAGGCGTCAGCGATTCGCACGGGATATCGTACGGGCGGCGCAGTGATCGTCATAAGCGGCGGGGATGCGGAACATGAAGTGGACAAGCTCGTGGCTCTGCATCGTGGACTTGGCCTCGCATGCGAACCGTTGCCGCTCGATCAAGCGAGAAATATGGAGCCCGCCCTCGGCCAGGATGCATGCGCCACGGCGCTTCTTCCCGATGAATGTTCGATCGAGCCGCGGCCTTTAACCGCCGCGGTGCTGGGTGCTGCGAGCGCGGCGGGAGTGACCCTGCTGCCCGGCACAGAAGTGGTTTCGCTGGCGCTCGAAGGGAAAAAATGCATCGGAGTAAAGACCGCAACCGGCGAAACAATTTACGCTGCGCAAGTGGTGTTGGCGGCGGGATGCTGGTCATCGCAAATTTTAAACGCGGTTCCCTACGCGCCCACGGTTCCCCTGCGCGGCCAATTGATTGCCTTGCGGCATTCCGGCACGCCCATTCGAAATGTGCTGCGCTCCGAGCGCGGCTACATTGTTCCGCGTGGCAGGACGAGCCCCCAGACCGTGATTCTGGGAAGCACAATTGAAAATGCCGGGTATGAAAAGCGAGTTACTTCCGGCGGGCTTGAAAAAATTCTCGCAGCAGCAAATGCGCTGGTTCCCGAACTGGCGAATGCGGAAGTCATCGAAACATGGAGCGGCTTGCGTCCCGGCACACCGGATCAATTGCCCATTCTTGGACCTGCTGATATTGAGGGATTAGTTTTTGCCACAGGGCATTACCGCAATGGAATCCTGCTTGCGCCCATTACCGCCAAACTCGTTGGCGAATGGATCGCTGAAAAGAAGACCAGCATGGAATGGGAAACGTTCAGCCCGCTTCGCTTTTTGCGCTCCGATTCGAATATTTCCACACACGTGTCTTAGGAACGGCAAAGGATGCTTCGAACCTTGAGTCT
The DNA here is from genome assembly GCA_963786215.1 of uncultured Acidobacteriota bacterium. GTDB lineage: Bacteria > Acidobacteriota > Terriglobia > Acidiferrales > UBA7541 > Palsa-360. Next base: position 286,088 of record CAWAYK010000008.1, on the reverse strand, counting down.
CTCACTGACGAAATAAAGTCAGTACGCGAAAAAATCGAACTTCGAAACTTGCCTGACCTGCTCACCGCAAGAACGGGACCGCGCCGCCCCAAACCTGGGAGCGCCAATCTCCTGATTGGCGTGCGACAAAATGCCAATCAGGAGATTGGCGTTTCCAGGAAATTTACAATTCCGTGAGAAACGGGCTAGAACGGTGATCGGCTGCGCGTTGGCTCGCGGCTGGGCGGGCCGGGAAGATCGGAAGGGTGGCCCGGGTCCGTAAAATTCACGCGGCTCGCGTCGAGATAAACAGTTCGATCGAGGACTACATCCACCGTCGTGCCGCGCGGCAACTCCAGTTCAGGGCCGCGTGTGAGCAACACAGCCGCAAGTCCTGCCGCGGCACCGACACCAGCTCCTATCCCCGCGCCCTTTGCGCTCTGCGTGGCAATCCCTCCGACACCTGCGCCGATTCCGGTGGTTTTCGCAATCGTGCCGACATCGCTTCCCTTGTCCGTATCGCCGTGAATTTTTCCTTCGCTGTCGGTTGCTTCATTGCCGCCAGTGCCTGCATTCGTTGGTATCGCGTTGAAATCGACGACATAGCCGTTCGGAAGAATCATCGAATTGAGCCGCATGCGAATTTCGCCCGTGCCTTTTACTTTCCCGGGGCGCTTGGCTTCCTGAATCTCACCCTGCACGTACGATCCCGCGGGAATAAGGATTCGATTGTCGATCACGATGGGGAAAAGTGTTTCCAGGTAGACAGGATCTCCGGCCTTGGCATTTCTCGTGGTCACCGCGTTATGAAGGATCAACGGCAAACGTGTGCCGGATGGAACCACGTACCTTTCTGTGCTGGCCTTGGCAGCGGCCGCCGTCGCAGCGGGAGATGAAACCGTTTGCGCTGTTGCCGATGAAGCGTTTGATGAGGGTTCAGGCGCGCCTTGCGACGGGCCCGCAGGCATTTGTGCGGCAAACGCACCACCGCCCGAGACAGAACTCATAATCACAAAAGGAATTAACCAGTTAATTCTCATTCGGATTCTCCGATGCGACTTTCGATGCATGTTCCCCGCAGCGAGATGCCACAGCTTTCGTTCGCCGGGAGGAGGAAGGCTTATCTTGACATAGATTGGCAGGTCACATACTGTTTTGCAAAACGGTTGGAAGTCTATTGTTCAAAAAAGCAGCAGGAATTTTATTGGCAAGGGTTGATCAGGATTCTGAGAATACTGTTGGCATATAAGGAGTAATCCGATGAGAAAGCTGATGCTGTTTTTTTGCCTTGCGGCATTGATTCCCGCTCGCGCGTTGTGGGCGCAGGTCGCCGGTCCGAATGAAGTGGGCACGTCCATGGGCCACGTGCACTTTTTGGTGCCGGATGTGGAAGCTGCCGGCAAGTTCTGGGTCGCCATGGGCGGCGTGCAAGGGAAGCTAGGCCCGAACGATGTGTTCAAGTTTCCAGGCGTCTTGATTCTGGTCCGCAAGGGCGATGGCACAACGCCGACTGTCGGATCGGTGGTCGGCCACATTGGGTTTCACGTGCCGGACACCGCAGCAGCGATGGCACGCTGGAAGGCAGCCGGATTAAAAACGGAAGCAGGCGCCAATCCTGGCCAGGGATTTGTCTGGACGCCCGACAATCTATTGCGCGTTGAGATTCTGGAAGACAAGACGCAAACCGTTCCCATAGCCTTTCATCACGTTCATTTCTACATTGCGGACGCCGCAGGTACGAACGTGCTCGAGATGCAATCGTGGTACGCCAAAATGTTTGGCGCAAAGCCGGGAAAGCGCGGCATATTCGACGCCGCGGATATTCCGGGCGCGAACCTGACGTTCACCAAATCGGACACTGCCACCGTGCCCACCAAAGGGCGCATGTTGGATCACATTGGATTTGAAATCGTCGGACTCGAAGCGTTTTGCAAGAAGGCCGAAGCCAACGGAATAAAGTTCGACGTGCCTTACACCAAGCGTCCGGATCTGGGCATCGCTCTCGCGTTCATGACGGATCCCTGGGGCACGTATATTGAACTGAACGAAGGTTTGGACAAGCTATAAATTCTGATTGATCCAGGACGAATCCTGCGAAAAAGGATTCACCCAACCTGTCCGGTAAAAATAATTTCAACTTCGCCGCTTCGTCGTTTTTAAACCGATGAGGCGGCGAAGTTTTTTTCAGTAGTGTATTAATTTGTTTCGCACGCGCAGAAAAACTGCCCGCCCAAAAAACGGGCGGCCTCTACAAAACCAATGGCGGCACTGCATTACGATTTTGTAGAGGCCTCTTCGGGACGGAGAGGGCACTTTCCTACCCACTTGAGGCGCTACCGTTTTTTCAGATCGATTTTAATTGAGAAATTTTGGCGGCGCTTTCTCCGTAAATTTGACGCGGTGCGCGCGCCAGCTTAAGCTTATTTTTTACCTGGAGGCACAATGGCAAAGCTGGCTTTGGTATACGGGATGCGGTTGCTTCCCGCGGATGAACTGGGTGAAGTCGGCGATGCGACAATTACGCTGAAAGACGGGCGCACCACGCGTGTGACCATGCACCTGATCGATGGAAGCAAGGAGCAGATCGAAGAAACACTCCGCCAGTCCATGGAAGCATTCTTTGAAATTTATCCGGAGATTTAAAGTAGAACAGGCTTCAGCCTGTTTTCTCTTGAATTTTTTTCCGATAGCAAAACGCCGCTTTACTTCAAAAAAAATTCAAAAACAGACAGGCTGAAGCCCGTCCTACTCCTACCGGTTTCCAAAATTTTCCGGATCGAAATCGGGAGACCCGGGCGCGACGGCATTCGATGTGACCAGCACAACGCTCTGCCCCGTCAGTTCAAAACGCTTCCTGCATTTGCGGCATGCAACCAGTTCATCCACGCGCACCATATACGAACGCGCCAGCGCGAATCGCTTCTTATCTTCCTCGCCGGCCCCACGTGGCAATTCATTTTTCTTAGTGCGAACAATCCAGCGAATCGGATAGTTATCTTCCTTGCGGCATGCCGGGCACGTAAGAGGAATGGTTTTCGTTTCCTGTTTTTCAAAATAAAACTGTCGTTCATCCATATGGTCCCTGCTCTCTCCCAGCCGGCTATCCACGGATCACGCGCGCGGCGACCGCGTCGAATCTGCCATTTCAACTGCGGACGACGATTCCATTGTAACAAATTCCATGCCCGCATCGCGCCAGCGCGGCAGCCAATATTCAAGCGCGGTGACCACATGTTGCCGGTCCCCCCCAAGAAAGCGATGATCGCCATCATGCATCACCACAATATCGCCTTGCGATCGGCCCGGGCGCGCCACGCTCCCAAGCCTTTTAATGAGCCGCTGCGGCGGCTGCGGCTTCCAGTCCCAGCAAATTTTTGACCACATGACCACGCCTTGTATTCCCGCTCGCTGAATTTCCGCGCGCAGCAGCGGACTGCGATACCCATACGGTGGCCGCATCCAGCGCGGCGGTTCCACTCCTGTGGCCGCAGCAATCGCGTCCTGGCAGCGCCCGAGTTCGCCGCGAATTCCTTCCGTCGTTTGCCAAATCAGATTGGCGTGCGTATCCGTGTGATTGCCAATCAGGTGGCCGCGCGCGCGAATTTCCTTTGCCAGCGCCGGGCAAGCGCGCGCAAATTTTCCAATCAGGAAAAATGTTCCGCGCACAGAGTGCCGCTCGAACAGGTCGAGTAGTTGCGGCGTAATCGCAGGATTCGGCCCGTCATCAAACGTGAGGGCGATTTTTCGCGAACTTTCCGTGTGCCGCAACGTTGGCCCAAACAGTTGTGACGAGGGAACGACTGCTCCACACGCGGCGATTCCCGCAGCAGCTGCCGCGCCACACGCCACAATTGCCGGAAAATGATTCAATTTCTCTCCAAACCCTTATCTTCGCACGGCATAGCCAGTCTTGCCACACGCGGAGTAACCATTTGCCAAAAAACGCAGTCTAAGATTAGGAGTAATAAAATCAGCCTGGAACCTGCTTGTTGCAGTCCTTGCGATAATTGGAACCGGCCGTGCCATAAAGCGGTATCCTCATGGTAGGCCGACGGGGAGCGAAAATACTTGGGCAAAAGATTTGCAGCGCTAGCTATCGGTGTAATGGCATTGATTGCAATTGTTTGCCCCCGGCTGGCTGCGCAAGATAGCCCCATTCCTGCCGAGGAATCCGCGGACTCGCAACTCGCAGGGATTGTCCATTCGGCGGATGGGACCTCCATTCCTGGCTCCACGTTGCGCGTTATACAAACTTCCACAGGAAAAGCTTGGGTCACGTGGTCGGACGAAGACGGAAAATTTGAGTTCCCCGCCCTGCCCGAGGGCCATTTTCGCATCGAAGTCTCTCAACTTGGCTTCGCGCCCGTCACTCAAGAGATTGATCTTGTCCCCGGAACCAAGACACCAGTTGATTTGAAATTGGATGTAGGGCAATTGTCGGCCATCATGGCGCCGCCTGCGGATGCTACTGCGGCCACAGCCACGAATGCTCCCCCGAAAGAGGAGGGCTCGAAGCCAGCGCCCACCGCAACGCCTAATACGAGCGGCGAAGCTACCCCAAATCAAAATCAATCTGCGTCCGCCGCGAACAACGCTTCGCCGCCTCCCGCTGGCGCTACGGGCAATGCCAGTGGTCCCCCACGTGGCGGCAGAAATGGAGGCGGCGCTGGGCGCAATGGGCAGCAGAGTGCCTCAGGTGGACCTGGCCAAGGGGGCGGAAGGCGCGCGTTTCAGCAGTTGGGCCTAAACGGCAAAACTCAGAATACTCTGGAAGCGACGACGGAAGACCAAAACGCTCCGGAAGCCGGTGGACAGCTGGGTCAAGCCGCTTCGGCTGATGCTGTTCAAATGACAGGAACCGTCGCAATGGGACAAATGGCTCCCGAAGGACCGCAGCAGCAATCCGCAGACGACGGACCCGATACGCGAACGGGAATTGCAGGTGACAATAACACTATACCCGGACAATCGGCGGGGGGCGGCGGTGGCGGGCCAGGTGGATTTGGCGGCGGACCACCAGGCGGATTCGGCGGCGGCGCGCCAAGAGGTGGTGGCGGTCAGCGGCGGCCGCGCGGCGGTCAGCAGGGAGTCGCCGCATTGTGGGGCGCGCAGCGCGTGATGCGGCAACGCATCAACCGCGTTCATTACAGTTTTTACGACTCGTTCGGCGCATCGCCATTCAACGCGCGCCCCTATTCACTCTATCAAGCCAATCCGCCGAAAATTTCCAGTTGGACAGAGTCCGCCGGAATGAATATTGGCGGACCGCTGAAAATTCCGCATATCTATGACGGCACGGACAAAACATTTTTTTACATTAATTTTGGCGGCACATGGTCACGTACTCCCGTCGATCAATTTTCCACGGTGCCCACGATCGCGGAGAGGAATGGCGACTTCAGCGCGGATAACGTGCAGCTTTTCAATCCGCTATCCGACCTGAAAGGCCCGCGAACATTATTTAGTAATGTGGGGTGCTTCCAGGCCACGCCGTCTTCACCTTTGCCGCCGGCGGGTACTTGCATTCCGACAAGCATGATCAGTTCCCAGGCGAATAACTTGCTCGCTTTCATTCCCCTGCCGAATATTCTAGTGACCAATGTTGCCGGACAGAATTTTAACTTTCACTTGCAGACGAATGTACCTGGCCTGAGCAATCGCCTGAATGTGAACGTCACCCACCAGATCTCCTCAAAGCTGAGCCTGCAAGTGAACTACAACTTGAGCAACGGCACGGCGCACACCCTGAACAGTTTTCCGGGAATTGAATCGAATGTGTTTACACGCGGGCAGAGCGTAATGATTGGTCTGACCCAAAATTTGACCAAGACATTCCTGCATACGTCTCAACTTTATTTCTCCCGTACGCGCTCACTTGGCCTGAATGAATTTTCCAATTTTACGGATATCGCTTCGCAACTTGGGCTGACCGGGATTTCAACTTCCGAGTTTGACTTCGGCCTGCCCTCCATTAACTTCACAAACTTCTCGGGGCTGACCGATCCTTCTTTTTATCTGAGCCGCAGCCAGACCTATCGCTACGTGGACAGCTTTCGCTGGATGAAAGCAAAGCACACGATCACGGTGGGCGGTGAAGTGCGGAAGATGGACATTAACCGCGACACCGATCCCGCGCCCAATGGACAATTTTCTTTTACCGGATTGATGACTAGCCAGCTTACTGCCGCCGGGACTCCCATCATATCTCCAGCAAATTGCCTGACGGCTGGCCCAGCCTCGCCCTGCATCGGAAACGATTTCGCGGATTTTCTACTCGGCTTTCCGGCGAATTCGAGAGTGCAATTCGGCGACACCGCGACGTACTTCCGCAACTGGGGCTTCGTTGGATATGCCAGCGACGATTTCCATGTGCGTCCGAAATTCACGGTCACCTATGGTGTGAGGTATGAAGCCTTCACTCCTCCCACCGAAGTGAATGGGCACATCGCCAACCTCGCCGTGAATTCGAATTTCACGCAAGTGCAGTGCGTCACTCCGGTTGCGACGGGCAATTGTATTGCTGGACCCACTCCGTCGCTGTTTTTTGGCCACTACAATAATTGGGCGCCGCGCGTGGGCATTGCCTGGCAGCCGCCGGGGAAATGGTTTTCCGGCGAGCACCAGTTGACGTTTCGCGCAGGCTTCAGCATGTTTTACGTCGAGTCCTATTTGAATACGCTGTCCGCCGAAATGGCCAACCAGCCGCCTTTCGCCACAGCAAATACCCTGACGCAACAGACTTTTACGACTGCCCCTTTAAGTTTTCAGACAAATCTTTCCAGCGCATCGCCGAATAGCGTGACGAACACGGTTGGCGTGAATCCTAACTATCAAGTTCCTTACGCCATGGTTTGGAATGCCAGCGTTGAATATAATTTGGCGCCCAACATTTTTCTCGAAGTGATGTATACGGGTACGCGAGGAGTTCATCTCGACGAGCTCCTTGGATTCAGCTCGGTGACGAATGGAACGGCGAATGCCGCCGGATTCACCTTTGACACGACCGGCGCGTTCTCCAACTTCCACGCGCTGCAAGTCCGACTGCAGAAGCGCATGTCGCACGGCATCATGTTCATGGGACGCTACACGTATTCAAAATCGCTCGACGATGCCAGCACCATCGGAGGTGGCGGCATAACAGTCATTCAAAATAACGCCGACCCCCGCGGCGATTATGGCCTCTCGTCGTTCAACATGACTCACCAGTTCCTCGGTCAGTTCGTGTATCAACTTCCCTTTGGAGATCGCCGAAGATTCGCGAGGAAGGGTTGGCAGAAAAATGTATTCGGTTCGTGGAACACGACCGCGACATTCAACGCGCATTCCGGAACTCCTTTCACGGTTCGAGTTTTTTCGACAAACCAGGCATGCCAGAATGTGCCGGGAACAAACTCCGAGCGCGCGAATCAAACTGGCAATTCTTCGTTGGCTGATCCAACCACACTGGAATGGTTTAATACTTCCGCGTTCGCCATTCCTACCACATCCTGTTTCGGCGATTCGGCCCGCAATTCAGTGATCGGTCCCGGCGCGTTCTTGATCAGTACAGGGCTGACGAAAAATATTCCTTTTGGGCGCGACGGCTTGCGGCGGCTGGACTTCACCTGGAGTGTGGCAAACTTGCTCAATCATCCAAATTACACCGGGCTTTCCACCGTTCTGGGGTCCAGTACCTTTGGACAAATTACGAGCGTTGCATCCATGCGGTCGATGACGTTCTCGACAAGGATTAATTTCTGATGGCTGCACAACGGATCATCGGGAGACGCATTCTTGCCGTCGTGGCCGCTGCCTCGTTGTTCGTGGCGCCGCTCGGAGCGCAGAATTCACAACCGCAAACGCAACCATCCGGACAGCAGACTCCGCAACAAGCGCAGCCGATCCCTGTAAATCCGCGGCAGACCCCTGCTCCTCCCCCGCCTGCTAACAAGCTTGCGCCTGGCGGCAAAGGAACGATCCGATCGACCGTAAGCCTTGTCGAAATTGATGTTCAAGTGACCAACCGCGACGGCAAACCGGTCAAAGGATTGAAGCAGGATCAGCTCAGCATTACGGAAGATGGCAAGCCGCAAAAAATATCGACGTTTGAGTACAACGACATCGAGCAGATTGAAACTGCAGGCAGCGGGGATGCTTCCCCGGTCACCGTGCCACTCGGGACGGTCAGCACGCCGGAAGAAATCAAAGCGGTGGTCCGCGATCATCGAATGATCGTGTTGTTCTTTGACCTCACATCGCTGCAGGCGGAAGATTTATTGCGGTCCACACGCGCTGCGCAGAAATATTTACAGGAGCAGATGACGCCCGCGGATCTGGTGGGCGTCGTGGCTTTTGGCAACACGTTGAAGGTCGTGGCAAATTTCACAAACGATCGCGAACTTCTTAAGCAATCCGTCGATGCGCTCATACCGGGGCACGAAGCCGCGCTCTCGCAACTGGCCGATGCAGCCACGGCCGCGAACGGAGAAATCGCCGTCACGGAAGATACCGGCGCGGCGTTCGTCGCGGATGACACCGAATTTAATGTCTTCAATACGGACCGAAAGCTCGCGGCCATCGAATCCTTGTGCGAAATCCTGGAAAACGTTCCCGGAAAAAAATCGATTGTTCAATTCACTAGCGGCATCACGCAGACGGGGGAGGAAAATCGATCCGAACTGATTGCCGCAACCAATGCCGCGAACCGGTCCAATGTTTCCATTTACACCGTCGATTCGCACGGCCTTATGACGGCAACTCCCGGAGGCGATGCCAGCATGGGCGCGTCGGGCGGAAATGCGATGTTCACCGGCGCGACTGTTATTTCGCAAAGCCAATCGCGGCAGGATTCGCGCGAAACGCTGGCGACGCTCGCGGGAGACACCGGAGGTCGATCGTTTTTTGACGTTGGCGATTTCGGAAAAGTATTTCAGAGCGTGCAAAACGATACATCCGGCTACTACCTCGTGGGCTATTACAGTACGAACGCCGCGAACGACGGCGCGTGGCGGAGCATTCATGTGAAGGTCGATCAAATTCCCGCAGGCGCGCGAATTCGCGCTCGTGAAGGATATTATGCGGCAAAGAATTTCGGCGTCTTCACCACGGAAGATCGGGAGCGCCAGCTTGAAAACGCGTTTCAATCCGATAATCCAGAGGTGGACTTACCGGTGGTGGTCGAAACGTCAAATTTCCGGTTGAATGCGAACCAGATTTTTGTGCCGATCTCCGCAAAGCTTGCGCCCAGCGCGCTACAATGGGCGCAAAAACGCGGCAGCCATGAAACTTCGTTTGATTTCGCGGCGGAAGTGCGCGACGCACAATCAAATCGCGTGGTGGGCGCCCTGCGTGACACGATCAGCGTGAAAATCGATGCCGAACATTTCCAGGATATTCAGCAGCATGCCCTGATCTATCAAGGCGGCATCATTCTTTCCGCGGGCGAGTACAAACTTAAATTTCTGGCGCGCGAAAATGAATCCGGAAGGATCGGCACATTCGAGCAGAAACTTTCGCTTGCACCACCGCAACCCGATCGCCTGCAGTTGAGTTCCCTCTTGCTCTCTAGCCAGGTGCAGGCTCTGCAGAACGCAGCGCAGATTAAAACGCAAGCGCTGGCGCAGGACGCCAAAATGAAATCGTCCCCGCTGGACGTGGGCGGCGAACGAATTATTCCCAGCGTGACGCGCGTGTTCAGTAGTGATCAAACGCTCTATATCTTCTTCCAGGCCTATGTGCCGCAAAAAGCGGACGCAGATAGAATCCGTGCGGGGCTTGTTTTTTTCCGCAACGGGATTCGGCTTTCCGACACGCCCATGGTCGCCGCAACGGAATATGATGACAAGAACCGCACTGCGTCTTTCCGGTTGAGCATTCCCCTCGCGGATCTGGCAACCGGCCGTTACACTGTGCAGGCGGTTGTGGTCGATGCGGGAACGACGTACACTGCGTTCGCCCGCAATTATTTTGCGCTACGCGCAACTCCCAAACCCGCGGCCTCCGCGGTCGTTCCACCCGCGCCCTCCAATAACTGATCCCGATTTCGCATCGGCCCCCCTTTTTAATTTCCTTCCTACAAAATTCCTCGGACGGTGCACGGGATAGAAAACTGCGATGCAACACTGCCCCAAGTCAAAGCATCTCTAGGTAGGTATTCGATTCCACATTTTTTGCCGGAGGAATTGCGGGCAGGCGTGCCGAAAAACAGAAGGTCCGCAGGTCACGATTTGGACAAAAAGTATCATCATGCCGTCTCATAAATGTGTCTTGTGGGTCACGGCTTCAGCGGCGACATCAAAACACGATGAAAAATCGGGCTTCAGAATCGTGTGAGAACTTCATAATCATTGTGGGTCGTGGCTTTAGCCACAACATAAGTTCCGCAAAATGAGTGCGGCTTTAGCCGCTGAAGCTTCAATTTTGTAGTTCTCACACAGACTCTTCAGCCCCTGCGCGGCGGCCGTGCTTTGAGGTCCAAAACATTTATGAAATGAGTTGGCTCTCTTGACATCTTCCAACAGTGGCAGGTCTGCTGTAGCCCGCCTCTTCAGAGGCGGGCTACAGCAGATCGGCAGCGGAATCGTGGATGTCAACAGAGCCAGATAAGTTCATTTGGAAGAGAAGTTCTTATGCGAAATATTCCCTCCATTTTCCTGCTGATTTTATGGTCTCCCATTTTATTGTCTGCGCAGGAAGATCGCCCGATGGGTGCGAGGCAGGCGCCAGCTGCGCCCGAAGTCATTGAATTAGATGTTTCGACTGGCACACCGCTGCCCGTGGTGCTGGACAAGGAAGTTCGCATCCGAAAAACCGGTCAGGAGATTCATGGAAAAATTGCGGAACCCGTATACGTATTCGACAAGCTGGTTGTGCCCGCTGGCGGCGACGCCGTGGGGAAAGTGACCCGGATTGGCGGCGTGCCGGCTTTGAAGCGAACCTACGCCGCGTTGAACTCGGACTTTTCTCCGGTTCGCGACGTGGAAATCACTTTTACACAATTAAAACTTCCGGGCGGGAATGAGATTCCGATACATACGCGAGTTTCTCTTGCGCCAAAAACTGCTCTGGAGTTTGTCACAGCAACCGAGCCCAAAAACGGAGGTAAAGGCAAGAAACAAAATGGCGCGGTTAAACTTGCCTCTGAAAAAGTGATCGAGAAAAAGGAGGAAGTGAACCGCGAATGGAACGCGGCCAAGGCTCAGGTCACAGCGCCGGGAAAAATGCACCGCCTGAAAAGAATCTTGATCGCGGAACTTCCCATCCATCCGCAATACATCGACGCCGGGACACGCTTCAACGCGGAGCTTATCGATCCTTTGCATTTCGGAACAGAAAATAAATCGGCGGAAGAATTGCGAATGATTGGCACTACCCCGGCGCCGGGAAGCATCGTGCATGCGCGCCTTGAAACGCCGCTCAGTTCCGAGACCGCGCAAAAAAGTGAATCGATAGAAGCCGTACTGACCGCGCCACTCATCACCGACAATCAACTTGTTCTTCCGGAGGGAACACTTTTGAATGGAAGTGTTTTGCAGGTTCGCCCCGCGCGCAATTTCCATCGCAACGGACAGCTCCGTATTATTTTTCGCGAAATCACGCCACCCAATTCCGCACGGCAGAAAATCGAAGGCAGCCTCGAAGGAGTGGAGGCTGGCGATAACGCAAATTTAAGTTTGGATTCCGAAGGCGGCGCGCAGTCAACGACTCCGAAGACGCGATATCTGACCACAGGAATTACCCTGGCGCTCGCTGCCGCATCTTTCTCTCCTGACAGGGACGCGGGGGACAATGGGCAATCCGTTCTCGAAATTGGCAGGCAGGGCGCGACTGGCGCTTCAGGATTCCGTGTTGTTGGATTTGTAATCGGGTTGGCCGTCCATTCAAGGCCTCTCGCAATGGGTTTCGGCGCGTATGGCGCGGCGAGATCCATCTACAGCAATTTTCTCTCACGGGGGCAGGAAGTCGTTTATCCAAAAAATTCGGCAATGGCAATCGGCTTCGGGTCACGCGTCACACCAGCCAAAAAAACTTCCGCTCAGCACTAAATTCCGCAATACAAATCCAGGACTTTGCGACCTAGACCCGCCGTGGAAAAACCCACCATCTCTGTCATTCCGAGCGAAGCAAGGAATCTGCTTTTCTTTGTTTTCTTACAGTTAAATCGAAGAGAGATTCCTCGCTTCTCTCGGAATGACAGAAACAGTACTTTTTCCGCGGCCTGTAAAGTCTCCTCCATGTTTTGGATTGGCATCGATCATGCTCCAACTGAATTTGGAATGATAAAGAAAGAAGACTGGCTGGATTAGGGAAAATGTTTTTTCGCTGAACTTGTCGCCAAATTCAGCCCATTGGGCTCGTTTTTTTCGACTTTTAAGATTCGAAAGACAAAACTGGCGCAAAAGCCATTCGAACTTCGTGAGCTTTTGTTGAGATTGCGTTTCATTTTGGTCCTGACAATTTCCAATTTGGGAGTGAAGAATGGATTCGGCGATGGCAGCGTTGTTACAGCTAAAATCAATCTTCCGTCCCTCCAATTTGCTTCTCACCCTTCCGGTTGGAGCGGTTTTTGTAATTGTTGCTCTAATGGCGAGGCGCGCCTGGAGAACATATCGCGAACAGAACTATGACGCCGTTTCGTTCAAAATACATGGCCAGTGGCGAAATACCGCCACATGAGTGGCGCAATAATTCCCTGAAAACTGAAATTCTGTTATCAATCGTAATTCGTGAAATAAATTCTGTGACGGATAAGGATCGCGCCGGATTGCAAAAGTTCTTGAGAGATAGCGGATTGCTCAGCCGCTGCATCGAACGTGTGATCAATGAGAGCGGATGGGCGAAACGCCACGCGATGCTGGACCTGGGAGCCATGCGCCTGCCAGAGGGAATCGATCCACTTGCGGAAACATTGGATGACTGGCAACTGGATACGCGGATCACCGCCGTGCGAGCTCTGGGATTAACCGGTCTGCGGGGCGCAGCGGCACCGATTCTGGAAGCTTACATGGTTGGCGGCCTCAAGGTTCCTGCAGCGTCCATTGCAGATGCTCTGATGCGCTGCTACCAGGATCAGCCGGAGGCCTTACTGCCCTATTTGCGCCGCTCATTAGGAGAATCGCGCGTTCTGCTGGCGCGAGTCGCAGGAGAACTGGCCACGCCCCTAATGGCGGATGAAATTATAATTTTGGCGGATGATCCTGAACCGGAAATTCGTGCCAGCGCTGCGAGAGCCCTGGCCGCTTTGCCGCTGCCCCTCGCAATTCCTGTGCTCGCCAAGCTGATTCGCGATGACGCCTGGTTCGTCCGCCTGCGCGCCACTTCGTCGCTCAACCAGATCCTTCACCCTCGCGCGATTCCCATTCTTCTCGAAGCCATTCGCGACTCGCACAGGCTGGTTCGAATTCGAGCCGCCACGGCCCTGGCCAAGTTCGAACACGAGACCGTGGATATCCTGCAGAGCATTGTGGATTCGCGCGACCAATACGCGTTGCAGGCAATGATTTCCGCTCTCGAACTGGGCGGCGGATTTGGAAATGTTTTGGCTCAACTTGCGGACCCGGACCAGCACAACGAAACTGCTTCTCGTTTGCTTGAGGCGCTGCGCGAAGGATCGGCTGCTCTGTGGAACATGAAGCCCGCTGATCCTGTGGTCGAGGCGGTGTTTCCGTAGGTGTGATGTAGCGTCGGGCTTCAGCCTGCGGGGGTTGGACCTTGCAAGGACTAAACCCCACAGGCTGAAGCCTATGCCACGTAAGACTAATCCCAGGGCAAACCAACATAATTTTCGGCCAGCGTGGTCATGGCGGCGCGAGAACTTGTTACGTAGTCGAGTTCGGCAATCTGGCGGCGTTCATCGAATGCGTTGTCGGTGTCGAATCGGTGGAGCATGGACGTCATCCACCAGGAGAAGCGCTGCGCTTTCCACACTCGGCGAAGGACGGTTTCGGAATACTTGTCCAGTAAGTGAGTTTTTCCAGTCTTGTAAAATTCCGCGAAGGCTTGCGCCATTATGCGCACGTCGGCCACGGCAAGATTCAGGCCCTTGGCGCCGGTGGGCGGCACAATGTGAGCCGCGTCACCGGCCAAAAACATTTTGCCGTACTGCATGGGCTCGACCACGTAACTTCGCATTCCCGTAATTCCCTTTTGAAAAATTGCGCCCTCGTTGAGTTTCCAATTTCCATCCGCCGCGGTGCGTGCGCGGAGTTCGCTCCAGATGCGATCGTCGGGCCACGCGCTGATGTCTTCGTCATACGGAACTTGCAGATACAGGCGGCTGACTTCCGTGGTGCGCATGGTCAGCAAAGCGAAGCCGCGCTCATGGTAGGTGTAAACCAATTCAGGCGAAGACGGCGGGGCCTGCGCGAGAATGCCGAGCCATCCGAACGGATAAATGCGCTCGAATTCCGTCAGGACTCCCGCGGGAATGCTGGGGCGGCAGACGCCGTGAAAACCGTCGCAGCCCGCAATGTAATCGCAATGGAGTTCCTGTGCTTCGCCCGCGACACGAAAACGGATAGATGGGTTTGTGTCATCGAAGTTATGAACGCTGACGTCGCTCGCCTCGAAAATGAGCGGAAGGCCCGCTTCCAGGCGCGCGGCAACTAAATCCTTAATCACTTCCTGCTGCGCGTAGATCGTAACCGTCTTGCCGCCGGTCAAATCATTAAAGTCAATGCGGTGGCCGCGACGATTGAATCGCAATTCGATTCCGTGATGGGTGAGGGCTTCGCGCTGTAGACGTTTTCCGACGCCGGTTTCAATCAGCAGATCGACCGTACCCTGCTCGAGCAGGCCCGCGCGTATGCGCTCTTCAATATATTTTCTGCTGCGCGATTCGATGACGACGGATTCGATTCCCTGCAGATGCAGCAAATGAGCGAGGACCAATCCTGCGGGGCCCGCCCCGACGATGCCGATTTGCGTGCGCACGGTTTCCCTTTCGCGTTGGCGATATGTGCCGGAACTACGCGCAGTTTAGACACAGCGGGCACACCTTGTCCACGACGGGAATGGACAAGGAAATTTTTTGTGAAAATGTAAGGGGAAAAAGTTAATCGTTAGAGATCGGGCGAAGAACCGCGACGGCGAAATGCGCCAGCAATGGCGCGCCTTCATCCAGCTGGAGCCAGCGCACGCCGCAATGTTCCTTCAGATATTTGCCGACGCGCGCTTCGTTGATGCCGAGATGCTCCGCGAGTTTTTCTTTCAGGTTGGAGCCTTCACGCGTGCCGCGCCCGCTGCGCAACATGTTTCCGATTCCGACGCGCAAGGTCTGGCAAGCTTCGGCGTAATAGTAAGTTGTCTGATCGGTGTCGGTGATCAGAAAAACGCCCGGGCCCGCAGGCGCATCATCCGCTTGTTCCAGCGAATGGAGCGAGCAGGCAAGCAGGCGGCGAAGTTGAGATTCCAGCTGCGCGAGGCGTGAGGAGAGAGCAGGATCACCCGACTTTACGCGCGCCGAAAGGATGGGACCGGCATGAGCGCGTCTCGTAACTGCGCGCCGGTTCCGGCTCGCGCACGCGAGACTCTGCGATATCAGCCGACACCGAAGGTCGAGCGACGGGAAACGGCCGCGACTCTGCGGCCACACGATCGAACATGGAGGGCGGCGCTGGCGGCGCAGCCGGAACCGCTGCTGCCGCGAGGCTGATGACTTGCCGATGGGGCTGCCGTGCGCACGCCTTTGTGACGCCCGCGGCCACCACGACGTCCGCGGCGCCTGCGACGCCGGTCTGGCCCGGTTTCCGAAGGCTGCGCTGCGGGTGCAACTGCGTCTTCCGCTACGGGCTGTTCGAAAACGGTCTCTTGAGTTCCTTCGGTCATTTCCTGCTCGGCTTCGTTCGAGTCATCATCCGAAAATTCTGAAATTATTGGTTCCAACTGCGTCACCGTTTCAATTGTAGTTTCGCTGACAGCCACGCCTGTAACAACGGCAGGCGCCACGGGTACGGGCGCGCCCAGGCGAACTAAACCTTCTTCAGCTTTTTGTTTCCATTGTGGGCGGCGAAAACGTTCGGCAGCCGTGGTAAACCAGCGCACGGCCTCGGAAGTTGTTCCAGCCTTCTCATGCAGCTGGGCAAGTTCGAACGCTACCATAGCGTCATGGGTTCGTTCATATAATGCTGATAATTGGCCGGGAGGATCCGCGCTGGTGCGTGCCTTGCGGATGCGGGCCTGAATTTGTCGCCAATCGCTCACTGGGCAGTATTGTAACAGTCAAGCGCACGCTGGGCCATAGCAACTGATAGAAATGCTGATAGGGTGTGTCGCATATGGTTGCCGGGTTCGGGAACCGCGCGATATGATTCAGGCTTGACCCTCTCGCCCGCCACGTTGAGCGAATTCACGCGGCTCGCCGCCTATGCAATTTTCTTGCTGAGTTATCTGGTCTTTGCCATTGGAAAATTCCCGGGAATGAAAATTGACCGGCCTGGTGCGGCCATCATCGGAGCAGTGCTAATGGTGGCCATTCGGGCTGTAAAACCTGCGGATTCCCTGCATTTCATCGATTTCGGAACGATTGTCCTGTTGTTTTCGATGATGTTGCTGGTGGCCTATCTTCACCTGGATGGATTTTTCGATTGGGTTTCGGAATGGATTGCCGCGCGAGTAAGCGCGCGCCATTTATTGCCTGCCATCGTTTTTTTGAGTGGCACGTTTTCGGCCTTTTTCGTCAATGACATTATTTGCCTGATTATGGTTCCGTTTACGCTGAAGGTATCCCGGCGGATGGGATTGCCGCCACTGCCGTATCTGCTGGCCGTGGCTACAGCTTCCAACATCGGGAGCGTGGCTACCATCACTGGCAATCCGCAAAACATGTTGATCGGGTCGTATTCCGGAATTCGGTACAGCAGATTTTTATTTCACCTGGGGCCCGTTGCGCTGGTTGGGTTGCTCGTCGATTGGCTCGTCTTGTGGTTCATTTACACGCGGCACGAAACGCCTGTAGCGCAGCCTGTCGATCTTGTCAGTATCCCGCATCGAGTCCACGTGGCACATTGATGAAAGCGGGCATCGTGATTTTGCTGGTCCTCGTGGGATTTCTTGCGGGATTGCCGCCGGCGCAGGTCGCGGCGGTGGGCGCGGCGATCATGCTGATGACGCGAAGGCACGAGCCACGGCAAGTTTACGATGAGGTGGACTGGGGCTTGCTTGTGTTCTTTGTTGGATTGTTTCTGATTGTGGGCGGCGCGGAAAATGTTGGTTTAACTGCGCGCATTATGGAAGTTGGCAATCGCTGGAACTTGCAGCACGCCTATACGTTGACGATCGTCACGGCTGGGCTGAGCAACATCGTGAGTAATGTGCCTGCCGTGATGCTGCTCAAGTCGGCGGTGCCGCGTTTTGCAAGCCCGCAGCAAGGCTGGCTCGTGCTGGCCATGGCCAGCACGTTGGCGGGAAATCTGACGATTACCGGATCTGTGGCAAACATTATTGTTATAGAGCGCGCCAAGCCTGAAGTGAGGATTACTTTTGGGCAGTATTTGCGCGCGGGCGTTCCGATTACACTGATCACGCTGGCGTTTGGATGGCTGTGGCTCGTTTGGGTAAGTTGATCTAAAGCTATGTCACAAATGGCCAGCCTCTCAAGCTCGACGAGAGGTCGGTATTGACTCAATTTGGGAGGCAAGCTGCCCTCTCCGTCCCGAAGAACGCGGGACGGAGAGGCCGCTACGAAACCGCAATGCACTGCCCCTTTTAATTTCGCAGCAAACAAATCTTCTCAAACTGCAGTCGCTTTTAATCTGCGCTGACCATTACGGAGAGCATTTCCTGCGGTGCGGCTTCAAAGGCGTCTTGCAAATCCCTGGCGGATGAAAATAATTTGCCCTTGGCATGGCGGGCGGGAAATTGAAATGTGATTGTACGTTCCGCGAATGGATACGGCTCCAAAATAAAACGGCGTGTGCCGACTGAGCGAACCTGGACAGGGACACGTCTGCCATCGCGTGTTGGTAGAGCGTGCAATAGATTCGCGGGATTTTGAAAATCGACGCAGGTGAGCAGCGAGAGATTGTCATTGGCCTGCAGCAGATGGAAGTGATCCAGAATTGCATCGTCACTTTTGTATTCCGGCTTGAGCTTTGGGTTCGCCGCGATTTGCTGGCGCAGAGAATTTTGCAGCGCGCGCTGATCTGCGAGGAACTGATGCAGTAAAGGCAATTGCTCCGGAGCGATGGTGGAACGGTCCGCGTGGTCATTGAGCAGGCTGTATGTGTGCATGGAAATGAGGACCGCGGCGTAGGGGTCCTCAGCGGCAATCAAACGAACCGCGCGATCGCGCACGGCGAGGTAGTCGGCCAGATCGATTTCCTCGAACGCCGAATATTTGCCGACGAGCTCGGTGGAAAATGCGCTGGGTTTTCCTTGCCGCGTGATTTGCGGAGCGGCATCGCGCGCTACCCAACCGTCATCGTGACGCGCGATACCTCGCATGACGTGTTCGCGCGGCTCCGGCGGTAGAAAAAGATCGTTGCCCCATCGCTCAGCAAATGCTCCCGCGAGACGTGCGTGATCGGGATGCGTGACAAGCCACCATCCGGTTTCGGTTTCGAGTCGCAGCAATTGTTTTTCTCTCCCAGAACTTTATTGTTTTGTTGAACCAATCATTCTATTTCCGTGGCACGAGCCGATTCATGCCACTTGTGCAGAAAATACCATTCCAGAAACATAATCAGAAAAAGAAAACCAAAGCCAAGGACGGTCGCAGCGAGCACCAGGGCAAATAAATATTCGGTCTGCAGTTGCGATGACGCGTAGAGAATCGAATATCCAAGCCCGCCTTCTCCCACGCGGCCGGACCCCGCGAACAATTCTCCGGTAATCGCGCCAATCACCGCAATTCCACTGGCGATGCGCATTCCCACGAAAAGATTGGGGATGGCATGCGGCAAGCGCAGCTTGAAAAGTATTTGCCGGCTGGAAGCGTTGTGCATCAGGAAAAGATGCACCAGATTTTCGTCGACGCTGATCAGGCCCTGCGTGGTGTTGGCAATAATCGGCGCGAGCGAAATGATGAATGCGATGAGCGTCACGGCGGGCAAGCCCGCTCCCATCCACATCAGGATGAGCGGTGCGATGGCAATGATGGGCACGGTTTGCAAAAGCAGAGTGTAGGGATAAAGCATTTTTCTGACCCAGCGCGATTGTGCGAAAACGAGCGCGACCAGGACTCCTACCACAATGCTGGCGATCAGGCCGCCGGCGGATTCTTCCGCTGTAATAGCCAGCGAGTTCATCAAAGATGGAAAGCGGCCAATGACCGCGAGCGCCACCGCGTAAGGCGAAGGCAACATGAAGCGCGGCACATGAAACACCCAGAGGATGAGTTGCCATAAAAAAAGGAACGCCCCGAAAACGACAAGCGCATTTAAAACCGTGATGGTTCTTTGTTTCATTGCAGGATCGTCTCCCGCAACGAGTGCGCCACGCGCGAGGCGAGCGCGTCAAATTCTTTGGAACCGCGGATCGCGGCTGTTCGCGGCATTGGCAGGTCCACGCGGAACTCCGCGTACACTCGACCGGGATTCGGCGCAAGGACCACAATGCGGTCGGAAAGAAATACGGCTTCGGGAACTGAATGCGTGACGAACACTGCGGTCCATTGCTGCTCGGCGCGCAGGCGCAGAAATTCTTCGTTCAAGCGGTCGCGAGTCATTTCATCGAGCGCGGCAAACGGTTCGTCCAGAAGCATGACGCGGGGGTGCGTTGCGAGTGCGCGCGCGATGGAGGCGCGCATCTTCATTCCGCCGGACAATTCGCGCGGATAGGATTTGGCTACCTGCATAAGCCCGACAAGATCGAGTAGCGTGGCGATTTCTTTTTCGCGGCGGTCTTTTGGCACGCGCTCAAGCTCCATTCCGAGGCCGATATTTTCTTTCACCGTGCGCCAAGGTAAGAGTGTCGCGTCCTGAAAAACAAATGAAATTGTTTCCCTGGCATTCAGCGCCGTCATTCCATCCACGCGTATCGTTCCGCTGGTGGGCGAAGAAAGTCCGGCGATTAATTTGAGGATTGTGGATTTGCCGCAGCCCGATGGGCCGATGATGCTGACGAATTCCTGCTTCCCAACAACAAGGTTGACGGCATCCAGGACGGCACGAGCGTTTCCAAACTGCTTGGTTACGCCCGCAATTTCGATTTCCGGAACTTCTACGCTGGCGTTCATTGCGATTCCTCGGCCACGGGCAAGTACAAGGCTGAGGCGTGCTCGCTGGAGTGGAAAACGAAATGTGTCGAGTGCCGCCAATCCCATGACGTCGCTTCACAGGAAGGAACATCGCTGCCGGGATTTCGATCAATCAATGGAAACGCGCTGCCCGAGATTTCAAGACGAATGCGGTCGCCTTTTTCAAAGCGGCAGGATGTTGGCTCGAGAAAAAATTCCCAGCGGTGAATTTTGTCTGCCTCGTATTTTGCTTTCGCAAAAAGAAAAGTTGTGCGCGCTACCCCTATACAAATAAATTCCGCTACGCCACTCGGCCGCACGCGCACAAGTTTTGCGGTGACGTCCGAATTTTTCAGAGAGGTGGTGCAATAGAGATCCACGCGCGGCTTTCCGAAAATCCGCAGAGAATTTTCAAGAGGCTCCGTCGAATACACGAGGAGGTTGTTTCCCATTTCCAGTGCTGTCTGATCGAATTGGCCGCTGGCCGCCGCCGGTCCGCCAGGCGCGAGGACAGGAACTTCGGGGTCGTGAACGAAAATATCGCACGGCTCGTTTGCGGATGGGCACGAAGTTGTGAGCGTGCCATTCCCTTTGCGAGAATTGGCTTTGCCCATGCTGTGTAGGAATAATGCGAGGCCGGTCGTCGCGGGAAAAGTTTGCGCATCCCGCCAACGATTTTCGCCGAGCACGAAGTGGCGGATGCGCGGCTCATTTGCAAATGTGCCGGAATCTTTCAGCCAATGATCGAACCAGCGCAGGAGAATCGCGTCCGTATCGATGAGCGCGTCGGGACCAAAATCGGCAGTGCCAATTCGATCACCCCAGGGAATATGCACCCAGGGTCCGGCGAGCAGGTATTGATGCTGCCGCGCAAATTCACTGCCGGAGGACTGGCTCAATGCGAGAAAGCCATCGACGCTGCCGCGAAGAAAAATGTCATACCAGCCGGAAATGTGCAGCGCGGGAACGCAGATTTTTTCAAGACGGCGGCTCACATCGAGCGCGGCCCAGTAATCATCGGACTTATCGTGATCGAGCCAATCGAGCACATACAGCGGCAAACCTTCCGCGTGCAGCGCGGGATGCGCGCGAATAGGCAGCACGCTTGTTTGAGAAGCGAGTTGCGCCCAGGACTGCTCGAGCCTGTCGCTCGCTTCGCGAAGTTGTTTTCGCCGCGCATCTTCTTTCAACATCTGCAATCCCCAGCCCAGAGTGGATGCGAGACGCAGCGCGCCGCCTTGATAAAACCATCCGTGATACAAATCGCACACCGTCATGCCCGGCGAGATGCACTGCAAGCCTTCGGGCTGCTCTGCGGCGGCGAGCAATTGCGTCATGCCCTGATAAGAAAATCCGTACATGCCGACGCGGCCATTCGATTCTGGACGAGTTCGCAACCAGGCGATCGTATCGGCGCCGTCCGGGCCTTCATTTCGAAATGGATAAAACTCACCTTCGGAATCGCCACGGCCGCGAACGTCCTGGATCACCACGTTGTATCCGTGGCGCGCAAACCAAACTGGATGGGCGTAGACGACAGTGGAGGCAATGTCGCGCCCGTAGGGTTGACGCATTAAGAGAGTGGGGAGTGGACCGGGCTGTTGCGAATAATAATGATCGGAAACGAGTTCCACGCCATCGCGCATGCGGGCGCGAACGCCACGTTCGAGGCGAACGCCATCTCCGCAATCCACAAATGTTGCCGGGCTCATGGCGTGGATAGATCCGTGTACTGATACATTTCGGTGAGCGCAGCAGCTAAGCGCGTAGCCGCTTGTTCCAACCAGCGCGCGCCCTTTTCCGCTGTCGCCGGACGCGGATCGCCCATCACGCCGCTCGCCGCAATATCCTTTGTGAGCCAGGCAAAAGTTGCGGGAGCATTCTCCGGAAGCAGCATCGCAGGCTTCGTAATGTCCGCAATATAGTTGGAGGTGTACGCGGATTGATCGACCAGGTCCGGCACGCACGTCAGGAGGAAAGAAGTTTCGACTTCGCCGGCGTGAAATCCGTACGCGCGTTCCTGAGGATTGAGGCCTTCGAACGAAATTCCGCCGGAGCCGTGCATGGCAAAAGTGCGCAGGCCGAATTCCGCGCGCAAATCGCGGGCCATGACGTCGATGAGCGACGTGTTTCCGCCATGGGTGTTGTAGAGAACGAGCTTTCGAAAACCTGCTTTTGACAGACTCGCGCCCAGATCGCGCAAGACCGCCATGAATGTAGAGGAGCTTAGGGAGAGAGTCCCCGGAAAACCAATGTGTTCGTTGCTTTTGCCGTAATGTACGGGCGGGAGCGCGTAGACAGTCATCTCCGTGGGCAATTTGCGCAGCGCGTGACCGAGCAGCAAATTGTTGATCAGCGTGTCCGTCGCGATCGGCAGATGATGGCCGTGCTGCTCGATGGCCGCGGTGGGAAGCACCAGAAGCGTGGTGTCGCGCGGTAGAGCGTCGACTTGCTTCCAATTCAAATAAGCGAAATTCCTTGCATCCGGTATCCAGGTTTTCATTTCGTTGTGGCTCCAGCTTTTGCGGATTCCGAATGAAAGGTAATCATTTTCCCCGGATTGAGCAAACCTTTGGGATCGTAGCGCAGCTTGGCAATCAGCTGGACGTTGTCCGCGCGATAGCGGCCGCCTCCCTCGACATTATTCACGTGCGGGTTGGCGACGAAGACTCCAATTTTGCGGCAGAAATCGATCATGTCGTTCAGGCGCTCCTCGGATTTGAAGTACACGACGGGGATCGCACCGGGAACCACGCGGCCCTCGCCGTTTTTCATAAATTCCATGTGAAATAAAATTTCCTGGCCGAAGCGCTCACGCAATTGCTTCATCTGATCGCGCACAGTATCCGGGTTAAAGCCGCATTGCAAGTAGGTGTACGCGTCGTCGGCCCTCATGGCCCAAAGCGTGGTGTGATTCCAGGTGTAGTCCGAAAGCAGCGGCCGCGCGTTGAGGCCCGGATAAATTCCACTGTGCGTGACGCTTCCTCTGGCATCTTGCACGGCGGTTTCCAGTTCGCTTAATTGGCTTGAAGCGATCATGAAAAAAATCAGCGTTTTTCCTTCCGGCGCATGCTGGCGAATGGGAGTGAAGAAGGATGGAATCGGCCACTCGAATACTGTCACGAGACGCTTCGTCCATACGGAGCCGATGGCAATTTTTTCGGCAAAATCAAATGCGGCGTTGAACGTATCGAATGCCGCGATGCACTGCGACCATTCGACGGCCGGGGTGAGCGCGAGCCAGACGCGTGTGATGATGCCGTTCGTGCCCCAGGCATGCAGAATTTCGTGAACCGCTTCGCCCTCGTGCAGAACGATGCGAGGCTCGGACTCCATCGTGACAACTTCGAGAGCACGGACCGTTTGAAAATCGCGCAGGCCGCCGTGCGCGACCGTGCCGATTCCTCCAGAGCCGCCGCTGACGAACCCGCCGACGGACGCTTTGATAATGGTCGAAGGATAGCAGCGCAATTCCCAGCCTGATTTTCGCGCTTCGTTTTCGAGATCGCCGAGGCGGACTCCCGGTTGGCAAACGGCGATGCCATCGGCTTGAATCTGCTCGATGCGATCCATGCGGCTCAGGTCAAGGACAACGCCGCCTTCGAGCGGAACCGCTTGGCCGTAGTTTCCAGTTCCCGCGCCGCGGGCCGTAATTGCGATGCCGTTTGAATGGCAATAGTGCAAAAGCTTTTGAATTTCTTCCGCGCTTTGAGGCTGCACGACCACCTCGCCAATTTTCCCGTCGAGTTGTTTGCGCAACACAGGGGAATACCAATAAAAATCCTTGGAAAGCTGCTCCACGATCTGCGGATTTAAAATCACGCGAGCGGGATCAGCCACCAGCAAACGAAGTTCAGCGATATGTTTCGATTCCATGAAATTCGCCCTTCGATTCCTTCTTACTAGAAGCTATTTCACAGGTGCCTGCACGCCACTATCGAAAAGCAATCGGCAGGTGTTTCGAAAACATCCATGCCTTCCGGCGCTGAAAGCGCCGTCGGATTGCCAGCCCGGGGCAACGCCCTGGGTTTGGCAACATTCGATTCTGGAGCGCTCTGCAAGTGCGCAGGGCCCTTCCGCCCCTTCGGCGGAAACGGTAGTTAGCCACGGTCCCCGGGGCGTTGCCCCGGGCTGGTGTCCTCCGCTCCGTTGGCGCGAGGCTTGGCATTACGTTCACCTTGTTAAGCAAGAAAAAGATTATTTATGAAACGACATCTATTTAGCTGATCTCGTTTTACTTGAGCTCCAGGTGCGAAACGCCTTTCGCATATTCGGATGCGTAAAAAGCGTGTAGCACAATTCGCGCAGCACCGGCCCATCCACTGTGCTGGGCATGTCCGAGCGGCTCGATACTTCTTTAGCTGGAATATGAATTTGCAGGCAAAAACGATTGGCATCGTCGATCGTCGCTCCAAAAACCACGCGATCGAGCCTTGCCCACAGCGCGTTGGCCATGCACATCGCGCACGGCTCGCAGGTGGAATACATCGTGTATCCGGCAAGCGAGGGGCGTTTCAGCTTCTTGCAGGCAAGTCGGACGGTGCGGGTTTCGGCGTGGGCGCTTGGATCGCTTTCGCGAAAGACGGCGTTGGTGGCGCGCATCAGGCGTTCGCCGGTGCGGGTGTTTACGATGAGCGCGCCGAACGGCACAGGATGCGGCGTTGTCAGAGAGCGCGCCGTGAATTGATAGATTTCACGCATGCGCTCTTCATCCACGGCTGCACCGCGCGATCTTAAAATCTCTATGAATGCCATGCCGCAATTTACCACAATGCGAGGTCAACCAGCGGGGGACGTCTATTCAATTTTTGCATGGCAAGGATTAGATCGTTTTTCGAGATTTGCGCCGTGATATTCTCCACGGAATGAGCAGCAATGGACTGATCGCAATGGCCAAACGCTCTTTCACCATTTTGTGCGCCCTTACCGTTCTCGGCCTTTGCATGTCCGGGTGCCACCAGCGCGCCGAAGAAAACGGTAACGGCCTGACTAAAGTTGTGCTGCAGGCGGACTGGTATCCGCAACCGGAGCACGGAGGTTTTTTCACCGCGGTAGCGAAGGGGTTTTATAAGGATGAGGGGCTTGACGTAACCATTCAGCCAGGCGGTCCTTACGTCACAGTCGAGCGGCAGGTTTCTGCCGGCGCCGCGCAATTTGGAATGGGATCATCAGACAAAGTTCTGGAGGCCAATGCCGGAGGACAGTCTCTCATCGCGGTGGCGGCTACGCTTCAACATGATCCGCAAGGAATTATGGTCAGGAAAGATTCTCCGATTCATTCCTTTGCCGATTTGAATGGGCATTCCGTCGCGATAAAAGTAGGCGAATCGACCTGGTTTGAATTTTTGACCAAGCGCTATCAACTGAATAACGTTCGCGTGGTGCCAGCGATGATGAATGTGGCCAACTTTGTCGCCGACCCGCAATACATTCAGCAGGCCTTTGCCACCTCGGAACCTTATTTCGCGCATCAGGCCGGCGTGGAGACGCGAGTTCTGCTGGTCAGCGATGCGGGGTTCAATCCGTATCGCGTGATGTACACGACGAAGGATTTTTTGCGGCAACATCCTGAAATTGTCGGGAAGTTTGTTCACGCTTCGGTGAAGGGCTGGAAGGAGTATCTCAACGACCCGGCTCCGGCCAACACCTTGATTGCCAAATTAAATCCGGCTCTCAATCCGGAGTGGATGCAATTTACATGGCAACAATTAAAGGATGGCCATTTCGTGTCGGGAGAAGATCCGACGGGGGCACAGGTCGGGCAAATGGATCCCAAGCGATGGGCTACGATGTATGAACAACTCGTCGATTTGAAAGTGATCGATAAGCAAATCGATCCGACAACCGCTTACACCCTGCAATTCATTAAGCCTCAGTAGAGAACTTCAGACAAAAAAAGAAGCGCGGCGTCAAGTTGTGACGAGCCGCGCTTCTGTCTTGCATTTCCAGACTGCGAGTTTACTTGCCGAAAACCAGAACCCTGAAGTTTCCGGGCTTCACTGTCGCCAGCGGATGGGGCTGCTTTTCCGTGGGCGCGGCCGGAGGATTGAAATCGGAAGTCGACAGGAAAACGTTGTGCGTCTTTGGATCCACCTGCAAAGTCTTGGCGCCGTATTCCGTTTTCACGGCTCCCACTTCGCTCAGTTTTTCCGGCGAATCTTCATGATAAATGTGCATCATGCCTTCGCGCGTTGCGACGAACACCAGGCCTGTGCCGGGATCAAACGTGTTGGCATCCACTCCCGCGGAAATCGGGTAGGACTGGATAACTTTGCCCGTGTCGGCGTCCATCATGATCATGAATTGCGGCCCGCGGCCTCCGGAGAAAAGCCGCCGGTTCTTCTGATCGATCGTCATGGACGTGGGATTCCCTTCCGGTGCAGTCGGGAAGCGTGACTTGATGGTATTGGTTTTTGCATCGATCACAACGATGTCGTTCTTCTCTGGATTGTTGTCAAACACAAGGCCCTTGCCGTCGACGGCCGGGAATTCCACTTTGCCGACCAGATCGATCGTGGTGATGACGGATTCTTTCACCGCATCGATGACGACTGTGTTGTGGCTGTCTCCGTTAAAAGTAAAAATGTGCTTCGTCACAGGTTCGTAGATGATTGCATCCGTGTCCAGCTGACCGGTCTTCACATGGCCGGTTATTTTCAAAGTCTTCAGATCGAATACAACCGCTTCCTGCACCGTGGCGCCTTCCTTTGAATCACCGTCGGTGATAAATCCTTTGCCCAAATCCTTGGCAAGAGCGATGCCGTGGCTGCGTGACAATCCCTGGATCTTGCCCACCACCGAATAATCGTCAGCATTGAGCACCACGACTTCCGTGCCGTGGGAAATGTAAACACGGCGCGCTTCCGCATCCACCGTAATGTAATCGTAATACTCGCCGCCGCCCGGGGCCGGGGGCAACGAAATGGTCTTCAGCAAATGGTAGCCGGAATCCGCAGGCTTCGGCTGCGCATGCGAACCGGACAAGAAACATGCTCCCACAAACGTAAGGCTCAGCCCCACTGCAAGACGGCCAATCGTAGAAACCTTCATGTAAACGCTCCTTTTTTATTTGATGTGTCGAATACTTTGAAAAACGAACACGACTGCAACTCGCGTTACGATGACTAGCGCCAGAATGGTCACTGACTGGCAATGGCTCGATTCAATCGTGTCATCATGACCATTGCGGGGCGCGGTTGCTACTTAACCCTCTGCATCGCATAATCTCTGTCGGCTCTCCGAACCGCGAAATTGTAGCATCAACCTTGGAGACGTGGTCACCAATAGGGTACATGACGTTCCTGAATAACTCCTGAATGAATGGATTTGAGGGGAAAGGGGAGTATTACGAAAATGTTACAATTCAGGAAGCGAAGACAATCCAGCTCTTTTCTGCAATTGGCGATGCGCGCGTGCTGACCATTTTAGATCAAGCCATCTCATAAATAACTCTACACAGGCATTTGATATGACTTCAGCGGCTAAAGCCCTTGATTATCACGTCACTGAACGTCGCGGCTGAAGCCGCGACCCACAATGATCATTTATGAGATAGCTTCGCTCTGTTGAAATCCTGGATAAGACGGTGAGGTTCAGATTCCGTGCAGTACAGATGTTGTAGCCCCCCTCTCTTGTCCTGAGTGAAAACGAAGGATCAGAGGCGGGGGTTTAGATGATCCGGCAGCAGAGTCGGACGTGTGAAATCTAAACTCCCGCCTCTGATCCTTCGCGTTCTCTCAAGTCAATAGAGGCGAGATACACGCTGTTGCGGGCTTAAAATGACTTATGTATGCGCACGTCCGCGGCGTACCCGCCATACTGGTCGCGCAAAACGGAAATGGAGAGATTCTTTTTCATCTGGTATTGAATCTGAATCGCCTGATTCTGTGTTGAAGTTACATCCGTGCTGAAGGTCAGCAGAATTTTTCCAGTGACTCTTTGCTGAATGGCAATTTGCGGATCAGTCGTCGATTGGCCAGTGCCCGCCAGCGGATCGATGGTGAGTTGCGATATTCCGGCCAGCTTTTCGAGCTTGCCGCTCAGTTGGCTGGCGGCTCCCTGTGCGAGCACGGATTCCGCGCCGAGCGATGCCGGCGTACTGGCGCTCGTGGCAGACTCCTCCGTCGTTTTGCCAAATGCTACGAGGTTGATGATGTCGGTCGGTGGCAACGGAGGATCGGACGTGTAGTTGGTCCTAAGTTTGTCCACGGGACCGACGAAGTTCAAAGTAATGTTGTACTGCTGAACCGTCGTTTTTACGTAGAGATTCACAACAGGCACCGTGCGAACCGGGTTAGCGAACTCGATGGTGCCGTTTTGAATTTCGTAGCGCTTGCCCAGAAAAAACATTTCTCCGCTGGTCAGCGTCGCCCGCCCCAGGACAACAGGGGCAGCCATCGTTCCGGACAACGTTAGATTGGCAGCCCCGCCCAGGCTCACCTTGCTGCTCGCGAGATTAATATCCTGAGCCGTGGCGACGCTTACATTCAATTTCATGTTGGATTCAAAAGCTGAAGAAGTTGCAGAAGGAGTATCGGTTGAAAGCTGTCCAAGAAGCGTGGCGAGATCGAATTGCTGCGTGAAAGAAAGTCGGTCGATTAAGACTCGGCCCGTCAATTGTGAACTCATGGGAGTGCCCGCGAGATTGAGATTGCCGGTCAATACGGAACGAATTCCCTCGGGATAACGGATGCGAACATTTTTTGCGTCCAGACCAAGATTGAAATTGGACTGATTGCCGTAGACCATGAAGCCGCGCACAGCAACCGAACCTCCGCCTGCTGCGCCAGACAATTGAGCAAACTCAAGGCGATTTCCGTTCACTTGAATTTGTCCGTTCAACCCTTCAATGCTCACCGGCAAGCTTTCGGTGGAAACTGCGGCATTCACAATGTCAACTTTGCCTTGCATTACGGGATGCGAGAGGTCGCCGCGCGCGGAAATGTTCAGATTAATGTTTCCTGAGCTTTTCATTTCTGTGGTGAACGCTTGCAAAACGGAGAGATCGAGAGAGCCAATGGCGGAAACGTTGAGTGGCGACGCACCTTGAATCGGAATCACGCCTTTCAAATTCAAATCTGTTCCCGTTCCCTTAATCTCCGCCTGATCGATATTCGCGATGCCGTTCCGATACGTGACGCGAAGCGGGCGGGCGAGACCAAGCTGTGCCTTTTGATAAATCACGTTCAACGTAGGCACTTCAAGTTGCGCGGAAATGGCAGCCGGATTCTTCAGCGGTCCATCCAAATTGATATGAATTTCCGTTCGCCCTTGAATTTGCTGCGTTTTGGGCAAAAAACGCGCGAGCAACAAAGAAACAGGAATGTCCCGAATGTCGAGAGATGCGACCGCCGGATAATCGCCACTCAATCCGACATTTCCTTTTGCCTGAATTGAGCCCTGATCCGCTTTGGAAATTAAATTGAACGTGGCTCGCTGATTGGCCCAACTCAATTCCGCATGAACGTCCGATATTGCCTGGTCCCTTATTTCGAGCTTGGGAATTTGCAGATTCGCGGTGATTTGCGGATTCTGAAAACTTCCTCGGCCTTGTGCGGAGATAGCCATGTCGCCCGCAAGACCCAAATTGCGGGCCTGGACAAATTCGAGCTGATCCAGTTTCATGCTTGTGGTATTCAGGTTGACCTCATACGACTGCGTCTTAGGCTCATACTTCAAAGTCGCTGCTAAATTCCCGGCGGGAATTGCCATTTTTGCTTCGGAATGAAGGGAATTTGCGTCACTGTTAAAATTGATGCTCAGATTTTGAATGGGCTCGCGCCATGCGTTTGCCTTGGTAATCTGCAGCGATCCTTGCCCTTGCGGATTTTGTTCGGTGCCATGAATCGAAATATTTGCCGCGACCATTCCCGTCACCGGATACTGCGACTGCAGGAATTGTTGCAGCTCTGAAACCGAAATCTGGCTCGCGTTTATCTGCAACGTGAGCGGACTCACGGGCGTGAAGGACCAAGCTGACAAATCTGTATGCCCGCTGAAATTGATCTGTCCATTTTGATTGTCGACTAGTGCTCCATTTTGCAGCGTGATGCCGGAAGCCGCCGCATCCAGCGTTGCGTGGAAAGTTCGCCAGCGAGCATTTCGCACTTGCAGATCATTTGCGGATAGATCGCCTTGAATTCGCGGCTGCTTCACTGCCCCCGATATCTGCCCACTAAAATGCGCAGAGCCGCCGAGATCGGGCAATGGACTTTGTGGGGCATTTGGATTCGTGGAGATCCCGTTTTCAATTGCGGATACCAGCGCGGCCACCTCATTCAGATCGGATGTGCTTGCCTGAACATTCAGCTGCGACCGATTATTTAAAACACCGGAAATCGAAACATTCGTATTTCCTGTTTGAAGATAGGACTGTCCGAATGAGGCGGTATTTCGTGCGCCGTCATAAGCGAGATCGATCCGGCCGTTCAATGGAATGGTTCGCTCGCCAACAGCGGGAGTGTGCGGATCGCGAATATCGAAACGCGCTTTCGCCATTGCGTTTTGAATGCTGGAAGTCCACGTCGCATCCGCCGTCCCGCTGACCTGCCCGCTGATCCGCCCCGCCTCCCTATTTTTCATTCCGGCTGTCTTGTCCATCGCCTGCAGCGAAACATCACGGACAAGGGCATGGACATGCGAAGTGGAATTTCCGGTGATGTGCGACAATTCGTAATCCGCGCTTACGTGGCCGCCGAGCAAGTCAGCCTCTGCATTTTTCACGCTTAAATTGCCGTCCTGCAATTTAAATTCGGCGCGGATGGATTTTGGGAGGGCGCGCATCTGTCCGATATCCACCAGGAGTTCCTGGCTCTCTAAACGTCCATCGATATACACACTGTCCGCCGTCGATTTGCTTGGGACATTTTCATAGTGCAGGTTTCCAGATGTCGCGACCGTTCCCGCTGGGATCGATTTGTTGTCCGCAAATCGCGCCAACTCAGTAGTGGAAAGCACAAAGTCGTACGTGCCGTCGATCTTCGGGCGATCGTAATTTGTGAGCTTCGCATGAAGATTGAGAGTCGATTGTTCGGCGGAAACCGTGATGGGATCAGCGACGAAGCCGGAGCGGTCGAGAGCGAAGGTCAATTGAAGGCGATGCGAAATTGGTTTCAGTGTTTGGGATGCGACGCGTCCATCGCTGTATCCGATCGTGCCACGATAGGCGCTTGAAATCGCATTGAAATGAACGTCCGCGCGCAAATCGCGGAGATCGGCGTTTAGCGGGATTTGCGCATCATTGTAATAGAGCGCTCCTGCGTTCAACTGGACATGGCGGATTGCCAGCTCAAGAAGATTTTCCATGGTTGAACTTGTGTTCGTGGTGGAATTGGATGCGGGCAAGTTGGAATTACCGTTACGGTCGATTGTGAAATGGGCGACCGGCTGGTCAAGAACGATTTCGTTCCAGTCCACTTTTCTTTCCAGGATGGAAATAATTTTCAATCCAACGCGCAAATGATCCGCTGCAAAAAGAGGTGCCTGAGGCTCACTTTCTTTTCCATGCAAAACAATTCCGTAAAGATCAAAAGTCAACAATCGCCAGTTGATGGCCAATTTTTTAATGTCCAAACCCGCGCCGGTGTTCGCCTGAACTTTCAGTTCGAGTTGCGTCAACACGAAGCTTTGAAAGGCTGTTGTGTGAACCACGAAGATAGCAGCGGCCACGAGCACAACTAATAACGAGCCGATGGTGATTGCAGCCCATTTAAGAGTTCGTTTTCCGCTCATTTTTCACCTGTCATTTCACATCCGGACCAATGCCTGACTTTCAAAATGATTGTCCCAACGTCACGAAATATTGGGTCGCGGTCACTCCCGGAACCGACGTCAGCCTGCGTCCAATATCAAATCGAACCGGGCCGACAGGAGTTTCATACCGGAAACCGAATCCAACTGTGTGCGTAAAATTATCACCGAACTGACGCAAATTAATTCTGGAGTAGACATTTCCTCCGTCGTAGAAAACCACGCCGCCCAATCCGCTCTTGATGGGAATCGGAAAGCGGGCTTCGGAGTTCACCACGGCAAGCATGTCGCCACCTACTGGAACACTGATTAATGTGCAGGTGGATGGAACGCTCGGGTTGCTGCAGACCGACACGGGCCTTTGCGGTCCCGCCCCGTAAATTGGAAATCCGCGAATGGAATCCGGGCCGCCTGAAAAAAATCTTTCGCTTAACGGAATTACGCCACCCGCAAACGGTTTTGCCAGGCCCAGGCGAAAATTATTCGCCCACGTCAGCCACGGCGTCAGCGGCTTATAGAAGGAAGCCTGACCGAAAAATCGCGCGTAATTTACGCTGGAACCCAACTTTGTGGGAGAGACTTCGATTGTCGCGGTCTGATAAACCCCGTGATGGGCATCGAGCGGTTTATCGCGAGTGTCATGCACGAACTGGGCTGACAGAGTGGAAAGGCGGACGTGTTGATCTTCGGGCAACACCAGATCGGGGATCGTAATATTTGTCAGCAAAATGCGCTGATAGGTGTATCGCAGAATTAAATCCCTGGTGTGTTTTTTGTCGAAAAACTTTTCGACCTGCCAGGATCCTTGAGCTATTTCGCCCGTGTAGATTGAGCTTTGCGTGGTGCGCTCCGCCGATAAACTGATGAGAGAATTCCAGGAGGAACCGAATATGCGCGGCTCGGTGTACGCCAATGTGCCGCGCTGGTCCAACCTCGAATAAACGAGACCGATCGAAGCGGTCTCGGCGCGGCCAAACAAATTGTGGCGTGCCAATTGGATGGATCCTCGCGGGCCCCAAAAACTCTGCTGGCTGGCCGTAAATGTGCTGCCCACGCCGATCGGAGGAATTCCCGGCAGCGCGATGGTCCCAACGGGAATGTTTCCGCTTCGAGGGAGCACTTCGAAGCCGATGCCAAAGTCGACTGAATTTCGCGGAGACTCATGAACCTTAACCAAAACTTCTTCCTGCTGCTGGTCGCTTAAGGGTGCGAGAGGCTTGATGCTTGCCCAATCGAAAATGCCCAGATTGTATAACTCACTTTCGGAGGTTAGAAAATTTCCCAAACTGATCGGTTTCCCTGCAGTGATCTGAGGTCCCGATATTTCACGAAGGAACTTTTCACGCGTGATTTCAGTTCCCAGGTTAATCGCTTCGCTGATATGGGCCTGCGGCCCGGGATCAATCGTGTACACCACATCCACCAGATGATGATTTGCGGGTTGGTTGGTGACAGTGGAGTGAAATTGGGCATTTTCAAAGCCGCGATCGAGGTAGCCCGCAAGAATCGTGTTTCTGTCTCGTTGAAGTAGAGCCGGGGAATACGCCTTGCCGGGAAAAAGGTTCAAGGCATGGCGATCTCCAATGGCTCCGGTCGTGCCCTGTTCGCGATCTTCAATTTTTAGATCGCCGACTTTATATTGTTCGCCTTCCGAAATCTGGAAATTAATTTCGACTTGAGGCTCGTAGTCCGTGACCTTAGGTGAGACGGTAACATCCGCGAAACCTGCGTCTTTGTAGGCCGCAAGGATCGCATTCGCACTTTTCCGCATCAGGTCTTCACTGAATTTGCCGTGCGAAAAAGTATGGCCGAATATGGACAATCCCTTTTTGACAGGAATGAGCGCCTGCAACTGCTTGTCTTCAAATTGAGAATTGCCCTCGAAGTTTACCTGCTCGACCCGGTGCTTTGCTTCTTTCCTGATTTCATAGACGACGCTTACAGAATCTTCCTGCCTATCCAGGCGAGCATATACCGTCGCATCGAAATAGCCTTTCGATTGAAAATAGAAAAGCAGATTTCGCCGCCCTTCATCCACCAGGTCCTGATCCACTGAATTCTCTTCGTAAATGGGGACAAGCCGCTGAATCGTACGCTTCAACATATGAGTCCCAACCACGCGCACGGACAGGTGGGGCCCTTCGTCGATCCGAAAATTCAAATCGGCGCGTCCGGTTTCGACCCGGTATGTGGGGGAAATAAAATCCACTGCCGGCGCAAGCCTTTCCTGCTTGCGAAGTTGCGACCGTATATAGTTCACCGATTTAGTGATCTGCTGCGGCGAGTATTTTTTCCCGGGCTTGAGGGAAGCCCCTCTCACCCTGGCCCAAAATGATTTGAGCGCATTTCGAATGCGCGTGGTTTCTTCATCGCTGAGACCCTGAATATTGATTTCCCCAAATCTGGCAAGACGATTCAGATGGCAATCGAAAATTATATTGACGATGCGGTGCGCATCATCCCGTTGAACATCGGGCGTTACCTGAGCCTCAAAATATCCATTGGTATGAAAAAATTGAAGGAGCGCGCCCGCACCTTGCGCGGGCAATTCGTCGACAAACGCCGTCTGTTCGGGAATATTTACAGCCTGTAGCAACTGGGTATAGGTAAACGTTTTTGTTGCACCGGGGAATTCCAGGATTCCCACATAGGACGCGGGTTGCAGAAGGAAAAGAATTTTCAATCCCGCCTGCTCAGGTTCGATACTGACCTGAATTTTTGAAAATAGCTGGGTGCTTTGCAGCGCCGTCACGCTGTCGCGAATCGCCTGGATGGAAAATGGCTGACCGGCTTTCTGCTGAATCACGGATCGAAACGCTTCCACATCCATCGTAGATTTTGCGGAGATTTCCACCTTCGAGACGTTTTGTCCCTCGAATCCTGCGTACGTATCGGGCTGGGCATCCTGAGCCGTCGCCCGAAGCGCGCAGAAGAAAATTAAAAATAGCCACGCAATCTTCCAGTTCCATCTGATTCGATTTGCTCTACAAGCAATGAAGACAAAGCCAATTTTGCCGTGCATTACGCGAGCGCTCCCGCAGACTTCGAATCCTTTTTACTTGCTCCCTGAGCGGGTACGACTTTCAGATCAAAATCCTCCGCATTCCATTTTAGAGGTCTGCCCAAACCCGGCTATCCGTTAAATCATGTAGGTTAGCGGGAGTTATCTGGCGCAAGTTGGGAGACGCCCATCTGAAGAATACACAAATTTGAAAGAAAGCAGTGTTTTATTGGCGATTAATATATGCAATTCACCCGCACGGAGCTGAAGGTGCGGAACAAGGGTCTCTACTTATTTCTCTGTCTCTATAATAGAATGCGGCGGATATCGTGCTCCCAAACCAGTTCGCTTACATCGCACAATTCAAGGAGCAATAGATGAATCCTAACAAGGCATTGTGGGAGAAAGGCGACTTTACGGAGATCGCCGCCTTCATGCGTCAATCGGGCGAAACGGTCGTTACCACTCTTGGTATAACGCCGGCGCTACGCGTTCTGGATCTTGGCTGCGGAGACGGCACGACGGCTGTCCCCATGGCCCGCTTGGGAGCCGAAGTGGTTGGGATCGACATCGCTCAGAATTTAGTGGACGCCGGAAATAAAAGAGCTGCGGAGCTGGGGCTTAAGGGCCTGAAATTTCAAGAGGGAGATGCGACGAATCTGCAAGGCGTCAGCGACCATTCCTTCGATTTGACGATTTCCATATTCGGCGCGATGTTTGCGCCAACGCCGTTCGACGTAGCCAGGGAAATCGTGCGCGTCACAAAACCCGGCGGTCGCATTGTGATGGGAAACTGGATTCCTAACGACCCCACTTCTTTCGTGTCTCAACTGCTGAAAGTAAGCTCGGCGTTCACTCCTCCGCCGCCGGAAGGTTTCATCAGCCCGATGACCTGGGGCGTGGAAGCCAATGTCATTGAACGCTTTGGCCAGGCCGGAGTGCCCAAAGAAAAAATATCCATGGTCAAGGATGTCTATACTTTTATTTCGCCAACCATCAGCCCGGAGCGTTTCATCGAACGCTTTGAACAATATTATGGGCCAACGATGAACGCTTACGAAGCGGCACAAAAGAGCGGAAAGGTGCAGGAACTCCACGGCCAGCTCGTGGATCTGGCGAATTCGCAGAACAAGGGAACGAACGGAGGCACTTCAATACCTGCGACCTTCTTGCGAGTTACTGTTTCCCTTTAAGGAAAATAAAAATTGCGCGCCATGTTGGAGAATCTATTGTTTTTTCCTCATGACGAGGCGCGCAATAAACGCTACGGAAGGTAGTCAAATACCATCAGATGGGCGTCTTCGTTAATTAAATCGTTTACTCCGTAGGGCGGCGTCTGCACGATGTGCTTCGGAACGGCCGAGTAGAACCGCTTCAACTCTGGCACCCACAGGCCAGTCTTGGCTTCCGCCCCAGTGGGAACTTTTCCGAGTAGCTCGTAGTGATCCGAGTCATTCTGCCGGAAGACAGCGACCGTGCCCGTCGATCCCGAAAAGTAGATGCGCTTGGTGGGCGCGTCAAAGAAAAGTTCGTCCGCTCCTCCAACACTGTCCAGCAACTGGATCACTTTGCCATCGTCCGAGTTCATGACGACGAATTTACCGGGCTCGCCCTGATGACCGCCCTGAAGGCGGCTGCCGAAAAAAAGGCGATGGTGCGGCAAATCCAGCGCGGCGACGTGTGGTTGCGGTCCTCCTGTAATCGGCCATTCGGCGATCACTTCGCGCTTTTCCGTGTCAATTACCTTGCACACGCTCTCGCCGTTCACTACATCTCCCATGCCGACGTAGAGCCGGTTATGCGCTGCGTCAAGCACGAAGCCCGACGGATCGCTGCCATGCATCGGAATGCTGCCCACTAATTTGCCCGCTCGCGTGTCCACTATTTCAACGGACCCGTCCATCGTGCCCGCCATGCCGACACCGGAATAATACAAACCTCGGGCGTAATCATACGCGCCGTTGTCCGGGTCTCTTTTTGCGGCGCCCTTTCCGCCAGTCATCTCCACGGTCTTGACGATTTCAAAAGTGGTGGAATCAATGGCGACAAGAGTGTTGTCACCAAGATCGACCCACACCTGGTTCAGCTTGGGATCGAAGAACGGCCTGCGAGGAGCCCCTCCCAAACCAGTGGTCACGTGGATTACTTTTCCCGTGCGCAGATCGACGACGACAAAATTCTTGCTGTATTCACCGGAAATAAAAAGGTGCTGATTCTTCAGGTCAACGGCCATGTGGTCCATCCAACCGTCGGTCGGCAACGGAATCGTCTCAACCAATCGGAGAAGCCCGGACATGTGCTCCATGGGCAGCTGTTTGCGCTTCTCCTGCCCCGTGGCGTTTGAAACGCCGAAAAGCGTAAGTAGAATCAGAATTGTCGCTGCACGGATTTTCATGCGTAGCTCCTCAGTACTTCCTAACACGCAAATGCTGCTTGCACTGCCAGCGAGCGCGCGGTTTGTCGCCTGATGTTCTTACTCAGTTTGAAAAGATTCGCTTCAGAAGCTTTAAAAAATATAACACGCCCGCTGCCGCAAGCCGCGAGTTTGTGTTCAGTGCGAAGACGCTCTTCGAAGCCACATTTCAATCGTGTCTGCATCTGCTTTCGTAAGAGGAGGGATGGTTTTCCTGAGCATAGCCATGAACCAGTCAATTTCGACTGGCAGCGCGGGATAACCGATATTTTCACCTTTTGATTTGCGGCTGACGGGCCGGATGGAATTCATCAGCAGCGGGCCTTGCGCATCAAGAAACACGATGAAAGGTACGCCCATGGATTCGCCGCCGTAATCTGCCAAAAGTTTCTCAGAACCAGGGTTATTCAGTTCCGGGTGCTTGCCGCGCTGCTCTAAAACATTAAGGTTAGCGAGAACAAAATATTTTTCCAGGATTGGACGAATCTTCGGGTTTTCCACGAAAACTTCCATTTGCCGGCATGGCGGACACCACGAGGCGCCGAAAACGAGAAAGATTGGCTTGTGCTGCGCAACCGCCGCGGATTCCGCGGAAGCAAGCACCTGCTCGGCGCTTTGCCGCTGCTGTGCAGCATGTGCGGAGAAGCAGATGAAGAGTGCCAACGCAAAGAGCGGGAGAATCCGTCGCATGCGCGAAGCATAGTGCAATCGCCTGGAAACTGGCATCGATGTGTGCAAGGCGAGGGTGGGCGACAGGGCTTTTTCTTGTCGGCTCATTACGACCGGATCATACCATTTCATTACGTCACAGCCGAGGAATTGACCGGACATCGAAGGATTTGGAGGTGGTGATTCACAATCTGCGTCGAATCCTTTTGAGCGAGTAGACTTGGTGACTTCCAGGACGACCTAGCGTCTGAGGCAAGATGCTGACAATGCGATCAGATTAGCCTGGATGTTAGCTGCGCAACAAAACCGGCTCGCAATTCTGCTCGGCGACCCACTCCTCAAGGATTGCGAAGTCCGTGGCATTCACATCGAGAAATCGAATTCCCATTCCGTCTCGAGTGAGGACATACATTACTTCCCCAGTTGCTGAGAAACGTCGGTCTTTCTCGATAATTTTAACCTTTACCGTGGAACCCACGGGGAATGAGAAAACCGTCTTAACAAAGCAACCGTGCAAGCCAATATCAGTCGTAATCGCCGCTATACGGTCTTGGGATTTCCCAAACGTCAATTCGATCGGCGCTTCAAACAGAAACCGGTGCGTGTTGCGACGTTCAATCACTGGAGTATCTCCTCATCAAATTGCGAATATATAATTGATACTGTACTGCTTTGCTATCTAATGCAAAATAGTATTGCAGATTCATAGGCCAGGGTACGGCGGTACTATCGAGATACGACTCATTCAAGCAGGACAGGAATTATGTTGGGCCTGGAGCGAGTCGCCCACCCACCTGAGATCAAACCCGCCTCAAAGATTGGCGTACGCGCCCTTCAAAGGCTTAGCCGCCCGCCAAATAATTTTACAATTTGTTGACATTTCTCAGACAAATCAGTGTCAATTCAAATTCCGAAATCTGCAATTTTTCTGTATCAAACCATTCGGAACTCCGGTCCCGACTCTGATCTCCTTCGAGTTTGGCCCAGTTCAATTTGAGGGGAAATTCACATGAGAAAATTTTCGATTCGATTACTGTATTCGGTTGGAACGGTCTGTTTCGCTTCCCTTCTGCTTCCAGGCTCGCTCTTCGCACAGCATTACGTTCAAACGAATCTGGTTTCAGATCTTCCTGGGATGGCAGCCGTTCGAGATGCGAATCTCGTCAATCCTTGGGGGCTGGCACGCAGCACAGGAAGCCCGTGGTGGGTTTCGGATAATGGAGCCGGGTTGTCCACACTGTACGACGGCACGGGAACACCGCGCTCATTAGTTGTAACCATTCCGCCGCCTCCAAAAGGCTCCGCACCGTCCGCGCCCACCGGTGTCGTCTTCAATGGCAGCCCCGATTTCGTGATTTCCAAGGCAAAGGGCGGCGATGGAAAGCCGGCCAGTTTCATATTTGTCACCGAAGACGGGACGATTTCTGCCTGGGACGGAGGCGCGGGAACAAACGCCGTACTGCTTGTTAACCATTCGCCCGATGCGGTCTACAAAGGCTGCACGACGGCCGACATTAAGGGAGTCCGCTATCTCTATGTGGCAAATTTCCGTTCCGGCCACATTGAGGTCTACGACACCAATTTTAATGCAGTCAATCTCCGCGGCGATGGAGATCATGATGCGGATGACCATAACGGTCCCTTCTCTAGAGAACCTTTCGACGACGACCGCATTCCACATGGCTTTGCACCATTCAATGTCCAAAACATTGGTGGAAGCCTGTTCGTAACCTACGCGAAGCAAGACGCGGCCAAGCACGATGACGACGCTGGGCCAGGCAATGGTTTTGTCGATATCTACAGTCCATCGGGCAGGCTGGAGACTCGTCTCCAACATGGCGACTGGCTGAATTCCCCCTGGGGAGTCGTTTGGGCGCCCCGCGATTTCGGTGAATTTAGTAATCGAGTGCTGGTAGGAAATTTTGGTAGCGGCCAGATCGCAGCATACAACGGCTTCGATGGCCGGTTCATCGGACTCGTTAAGACTTACACTGACCCGGTAGCCCTGACAGGCGAACATGTTCTGAGCATCGACGGATTGTGGTCACTTACGTTTGGCAATTCGGCAAATGGTGTCTCCGGAGCTGGCGCTGGGAGTGCCGGCCCATACAATACACTCTTCTTTACCGCGGGAATCAACCATGAGCAGGACGGCCTGTTTGGCACGCTGACCGCCGTCCAAGCCGAGCAAGACGGAGATGAAGAATAAAAAGCAAAGGCATATTTGCTTACTTAGCCGACCGCAAAAATAAACGGCAGATATGAACGTATTTCTGCCGTTTATTTTGCTGTAAGAATCCATATTTCTCGAACATGTGCGGATCGCCAAACACAAAACTACGACGAATTTACTAGACTTCTAAAAACCACGGTTCAACCTGCTTGTATTAAGTCCTGAACTGTTTGAAAGCAAAAGAAAATTATGGTGGGGCTGGAGGGAGTCGAACCCCCGGCCTAAGGTTTAGGAAACCTCCGCTCTATCCATCTGAGCTACAGCCCCGGAAAACGTGTTTTGGTAGTTTACATCGATTTTAGAAAAACTTGCCGAACAATCCGGTCGGGGCGCATTCAACGAGAAAATCAGAAAAGTGGAACACCTTGCTCCAAATTTAATATAGCTGCAAAAGTCCGTTCCCGTTCCGACCGTATGAGGGAACGCGGGGGTAAGCTTCCTCCGACGCCTGGCGACCGCAAAATACAAGGGATTCTTGCGGCATAGGGTTGTGATATGCTTTTGTCTAATTCGCTAGCCAGGAGGCTTGCCATGAATAAACTATTGCTGGGTGTTGCGGTTTCCCTGTTGATCAGCTTGCCTGTGTTTGCCGCGCTGAAGGTGGGCGAAAAGGCTCCCGACTTTTCGGCTCGCGGCTCGATGGGCGGGAAAGAATTCGATTTTTCGCTAGAGAAAGCGTTGCAGAAAGGCCCCGTCGTGGTCTATTTCTTCCCTTCGGCCTACACCAAGGGTTGCGATCTCGAGGCACACACGTTTTCAACGGAAAAAGAAAAGTTTGACGCGGCCGGAGCCACCATCATCGGCGTATCGGCGGACAGCATCGCGCGGCTCAATAAGTTTGCGGCGGACCCGGAATTCTGCGCCGGAAAATTTCCGGTAGCATCCGACGCGGATAAAAAGATTGCCACCTCCTACAATCTGGCGATCAATTCCGTAAAGGCCGGACAGATGGACGTGAAGGGCGACGCGATCGACCATGACTTTATCGAGCGCGAAACATTCGTCATTGGCAAGGACCACAAGATCCTGGCGGCGTTTTCCTCAAAGGACGATGGCATCTCGCCCGACCAGCATGTGGCAAAAGCATTGGCCATCGTGCAGGGACTTTCCAAGTAGTTTTGGTTTGGAGCCACCTCATAATTGGCAATAGGCAGCCTCGGTCTGGTGTAAGGGGCTAAAGAGTCTGCGTGAGAACTTCAAAATTGGGAACTCAGCGGCTAAACAGGCCGCGGAAGAAGTACTTAATTCTGTCATTCCGAGCGAAGTGAGGAATCTCTCTTCGATTTAACTGTAAGAAAACAAAGAAAGAGAGATTCCTCGCTTCGCTCGGAATGACAGAGATGGTGGATTTCTCCGCAACCTGTAAAGCCGCACTCATTTTGCAGAACTTATGTCGTGGGCTTAAGCCACGACCCACAAAGACTATTTTTTAGATGGCTTCTCGTTAGTTCGGCAAAGTTTTTCCCTATTGGCGAAGCCGATTGGGATGCATTTTTTGAGTGTTCGGGGTCGACAAGTTTACTTTGAAGGGAATTAAGAAAACTTGCCGGCCCTGTATCATTTCGCGTCAAATCCACTTCCATTCTTGCCTTTTCCATTTGCGAAAAATCCCTTGCGCGGGCAAACGCGGGGGAAACATGGTAAAACAATAAGGTCACGTATACGGTATACCGCGTGTGGGTCCGGTATTTTCATAGGCCGGGCCGAAATCCTATTTCCTCTACTAGGGCGGAACAGATCATGGCCATTGCAACGATCAATCCAGCAACGGGACAAACAGTTAAGACATTTGAAGAACTCACCAGCGCGCAGGTGGACGAGAAAATTCAGCGCGCGGTCGATGCATTTCCAAAATTTCGCGACCTTACATTCGCCGATCGCGGAAAAATGATGTTGCGCGCCGCGGAACTTCTGGAGAGCGAAAAAAATACTCTCGCCAGACTCATGACGCTGGAGATGGGCAAAACGCTGCGCTCCGCCGTGGACGAGGCCGTGAAATGCGCATGGGTTTGCCGTTACTACGCAGAAAATGCGGAAAAATTCCTGGCCGATGAAATTGTTGAGACGCCTGCAAGCCGCAGCTTTATTCGCTACCAGCCGATGGGCGCGGTGCTGGTGATCATGCCGTGGAATTATCCGTTCTGGCAGGCGTTCCGGTTTATCGCGCCGGGACTGATGGCGGGCAACGTTGGCTTGCTGAAACACGCCTCGAATGTTCCGCAATGCGCGATGAAAATTGAAGAGCTACTCTTGAGCGCGGGGGTTCCGGAAGGCGTTTTCCAAACACTTCTGATCGGGTCTGGCGCGGTGGACAGAGTGCTCGCCGATCCGCGCATCGCCGCCGCCACGCTGACGGGCAGCGAAGGCGCGGGAGTTAAAGTGGGAGCAGGCGCCGCGCAGCGCATCAAGAAAGTAGTTTTGGAACTCGGCGGCAGCGACCCATATATCGTGATGCCCAGCGCAAACCTGGAGGAAGCCATTGCCACAGGCGTCAAAGCGCGCGTGGCCAACAACGGGCAATCCTGCATCGCCGCCAAGCGCTTTATCGTTCACGAGCAGATTGCCGATAAATTTCAAGAAGCGTTTGTCGCGCAGATGAAAGCGCTGAAGGTGGGCGATCCGTTCGACGAAAAAACGGATGTCGGCCCTCTGGCCAACGCCGAAGCCGTAAAATCGCTCGACGCTGACGTGCAGAGCACGATCAAAGCCGGCGCGAAAGTGCTGACCGGAGGCAAGCCCATCGACGGCCCCGGAAGTTTCTATATGCCTACTGTGCTTACCGATATTCCGAAAAATTCTCCGGCCTATGCCGAAGAGTTGTTCGGGCCCGTGGCCTCGATCTTCCGTGTGAAAAATATTGACGAAGCGATTCACGTTGCGAATGACAGCCGCTTCGGCCTCGGAGCCAGCGCCTGGACCAACGACAAGGCCGAGCAGGAAAAATTCATGAATGAACTCGAAGCCGGCATGGTTTTCATCAATCAAATGGTGTTTTCCGATCCGCGCGTTCCCTTTGGCGGAGTAAAACGGTCTGGGGTGGGCCGCGAACTGAGCACCTACGGGATCCGCGAGTTCACGAACGTAAAAACAGTTTGGGTGAAGTAA
The DNA here is from genome assembly GCA_963786215.1 of uncultured Acidobacteriota bacterium. Classification (GTDB taxonomy): domain Bacteria; phylum Acidobacteriota; class Terriglobia; order Acidiferrales; family UBA7541; genus Palsa-360. Next base: position 242,788 of record CAWAYK010000008.1, on the reverse strand, counting down.
TAAAAGCAGTCGGAGCAATAAAAAAAACGAACTTGCAATCATAAAAACCAATGGTATAGTGGTCATACCATATTGGATGTTCCACATTCATAGGTGTTTGTTGAATGGTGGCTTCCGTATGTAACCAGCGAGGGATAACCCTTGTATAAGGTCATACAGTCTTCGCGCCTTTACGAGCAAATCGTTCAGCAGATTGAGGATTCCATCCTCAAGGGCGAATTGACGGAAGGCAGTCAGCTCCCAGCCGAGCGCGAACTCGCCGAGCAATTCGGCGTCAGCAGGACCGCAGTTCGCGAAGCCATCAAGGCACTTCAGGAAAAAGGATTAGTCGACGCGTTTCCCGGCCGCGGTACGTTTGTGACCAACGGAACTTCGAATTCCATGCGACGTTCGCTGGACCGGATTATCAAGACCGGCGATCGCGACGGCTCGACTTATCTCGTGGAAGTTCGCGAAATTCTGGAGCCTGAAATTGCAGCGCTGGCCGCTTCTCGCGCCGACTATGAAGACCTCGAAGCCATGCGACAAGCCGTGAACGCCATGGACAGCGCCGAGCCGGATTCCGACGCTTTCGTTGAAGCGGACCTCGATTTTCATTTAGCGCTCGCAGAAGCCGCGGCAAATCCAATTGTCCTTTCTCTGATCGATTCCATTGTTGGATTGCTGCGCGAACAACGCGTGAGAATTTCGCACGTCGAAGGCAGTCCGCAGCGCGGGCAGCGCTACCACAGGAGCATTCTCGAAGCGATCGAGCGGCAAGATCCGCAGGCGGCAAAAGCAGCGATGCAGGCTCATCTTTGGCAGGTGCGGGAAGATTCGCGCAACACTCCGGGAAATCAGCCGGCGGACTCCTGACCACAAATTCGGAATTGGAGAATTCACTCGATGGCAAATCTTGGTTTCGTAGGACTCGGAGTGATGGGCGGAAACATGGTCGCCCGGCTGCTCGATAAAGGCCATACGGTCACCGGGTACAATCGCACGCGCACAAAAGCGCAGTGGCTGATCGACCGTGGAATGAAGTGGGCGGATTCTCCTCGCGCCGTTGCCGCTGCGGCGGATTTCACATTTTCGATGGTCACCAATTCCGCCGCAATCAATTCGATTACAGAAGGGCCGGACGGAATTCTCGCCGGGCTCGCTCCCGGCAAACTCCTCATCGACATGAGCACGGTTAGCCCAGCTGTGAGCCGCGCGCTTGCAGCCAAAGTCCGAGAGAAGGGTGCCGACATGATCGACTCGCCTGTTTCCGGCAGCGTGATCACGTTGCAAGAAGGAAAGCTGTCAGTGATGGTTGGCGGGAGGCGCGAAACATTTGAGCGCGCTAAGCCCGTGCTTCTGGATGTGGGCCCGAAAGTGACGCACGTGGGTGACAACGGCCTCGCTCTCGCGATGAAGATAGCAACCAACCTGAGCCTTGCCGTGCAGATGCTTTCGTTTTGCGAAGGCGTTTTGCTGGCCGAGAAAAGCGGCATTTCACGCGAAACCGCGGTGGACGTGCTGACGCACAGCGTGATCGCATCGCCCATGGTTCAGTATCGCGGCCCTTTTGTGCTAAAAATGCCAGATGAAGCTTGGTTCGACGTCAACATGATGCAAAAGGATATGCTGTTGGCGTTGGAAATGGGCCGGGCGCTGGACGTGCCTCTGCCAACAACGGCCGTGACCAACGAATTTTTAACCGCGTCGCGAGGGATGGGCCTGGCGAAGCAGGACTTCGCAGTGATGTTTGAAGCGCTAGCTCGAATGTCAGGGGTAAGCAAATGACAACAGAAAGCAAACAAGCTGTGACCATCGCTGGGTCTGGAAGCGAATTATTTCTGCGGATGTATAGCAACATGCAAAGGATCCGGCTGTTCGAAGAGCAAGTGAATCAGCTGTACACGCGCGCGGTGATGCCGGGCCTTGCGCACCTCTATATCGGCGAGGAAGCGGTCGCCGTGGGGATTTGCGAAGCGCTGAAACGTGATGACTACATCACGAGCACGCATCGCGGCCACGGCCACTGCCTGGCGAAAGGCGCGTCCCCGGACCGCATGTTCGCCGAGCTTTTGGGAAAAGAAGCGGGCTACTGCAAGGGCAAAGGCGGATCGATGCACATCGCCGATCCCGCGAGCGGAAATCTGGGCGCGAATGCGATCGTCGGCGGCAGCGCGGGCATCGCGACGGGCGCGGCATTTTCAGCGAAGTATCGCGGCACGAAACAAGTGGCCGTTTGTTTTTTTGGCGAAGGGGCGCTTGGCCAGGGTCTGCTTTATGAGGTGATGAACCTCGCGCGGCTGTGGAATTTGCCCGTGATTTACGTCTGCGAAAATAATATGTACAACGAGTACACGCATTTTTCGGAGACGACCGCGGGCGAAATTCTTGCGCGGCCCGCTGCGTTTGGAATTCCGGCGGAAAGCGTTGATGGGCAGGATATCCGCGCCGTTCACGCCGTTGCCAGCCGCATGGTGGAGCGAGCACGCGAAGGAAACGGTCCTTCTTTTCTTCTGGCCAACACGTACAGGTATCACGGCCATCACGTAGGCGACGTGAGCCGCGAATATTACCGCGCCAAGCAAGAGGAAGCCGAGTGGAGAGCCCAGCGCGATCCCATCCAGGTGCTCACCGAGTGGCTACTGAAAGAAAAAATCGCCGAACAATCGCAGCTCGATGAAATTCAAGCGAAAGCAAAATCTGAAATCGACGCCGCTGTAGCGTTTGCCTTGCAAGCCCCGTTTCCGGGAGTGGATAAGGTTGGGGAGGACGTTTATGCCTGAAGTAGCCGTACGCGAATTAACCATGGCCGAAGCAGTTCGTGAGGCGCTATCGGAAGAAATGCGCCGTGACCAAAGCGTTTTTATTATGGGCGAGGACGTTGCTGAAGCGGGGACGCCCTTCAAAGTTTTATCCGGGATGGTGGAAGAGTTTGGAAAATCGCGCGTGATCGATACGCCGATTTCCGAGCCCGGATTTACCGGCATCGGCGTGGGCGCAGCGATGACCGGATTGCGTCCCGTCGTGGACATTATGTTCGGAGATTTCCTGACGCTTATCATGGACCAGCTCGTGAACCAGGCCGCGAAAGTGCATTACATGTCGGGCGGCGCGTGGAAAGTGCCGATGGTCTTGCGCACTACGCTCGGCGCATCTCGCCGTTCCGCCGCGCAACATTCGCAATCTTTGCAGGCGTGGCTCAGCCATGTTCCCGGCCTGAAAGTTGTGCTGCCCTCGACTCCGTACGATGCCAAAGGTTTGCTGAAGACAGCTATTCGCGATAACAATCCTGTCATTTTTTTCGAAGACAAAATGATGTTTCGACACAAGGGTCCTGTGCCTGTTGAGGAGTACACGATTCCGTTTGGAGTTGCTGACGTCAAACGCGAGGGCGATGACATCACTCTCGTGGCGACGAGCAGCATGGTGCAGGTTGCGCTCGGCGCAGCGAAGATGCTCGAGGAAATTGGCGTCAGCGCGGAGGTCGTCGACCCGCGTACGACGTGGCCGCTCGATGAAAAAACTTTGATCGAATCCGCGCAGAAAACTTCGCGTGCGATTGTGCTCGACGAAGGCTACGAGAAGTATGGCATCACGGCGGAAATTGCATCGGTGATCGCCACGGGCGCCTTCTACGACCTTGACGCGCCGGTAAAACGCATTGGCGCGATGCATGTGCCGATTCCGTTTTCTCCGCCGCTCGAGGATGCTACGATCCCGACGGAAAAGGCTGTCTTTGAAGCAGCGCGCGCAATGTGCAAGCGATGAACCGAATTTTGTAGAGCCCGACGCCGCATTGTAGGGGCACGGCATGCCGCGCCCCTACGGTGATCCGCGCGGACGCAAGAAAAATGCCAACCTGAAGGTTGGCGCTACATTTGTTTTCCGGAAATAAAATCAAAACCCACAGGCTGAAGCCTGTGCTACTTCTGGCGGGGGGTGCATCGTGGCATTACCTACATATGGGACGATGGCGGTCGATTGGGAAGAGCGAGTCGATTTTGACCGCTTGCGTCGCGAACGTTTGGAGCGCGCGAAAAAACTTCTCGCCGAATCCTCCATGGGCGCACTGCTCTGCTTTGACATGAACAATGTGCGCTATATCACCGCGACGCACATCGGCACGTGGGCGCAGGACAAGAACAGCCGCTTCACTCTGCTGCCGCAAAATGACGAGCCCCTGATGTGGGATTTTGGCTCGGCGGCGAAGCATCATCGTTTGCATTGCTCGTGGATGGGCGAGCGCTCGCAGGCGGGAATTCCGCTCTTGCGCGGAGCCATGTCGCCGGAAATGGGGCGCGCGGAAAATGTGGCGAAAAAAATCCGCGTCGAATTGGAAAAGCGCGGCCTGCACAAGGAACCGCTCGGCGTCGATATCATCGAGCCGCCGATTCTTTTTGCGCTGCAGCGCGAAGGAATTACCGTCGTCGACGGCCAGCAGGTCATGTCCGATGCGCGCGTGATCAAAACGCAGGATGAAATCACATTGTTGAACACGTCGGCAATGATGGTCGATGCCGCGTATCACGATCTGTATTGCGCGATGAAGCCCGGCATGCGCGAAAATCAAGCCGTCGGCCTCGTGAGCAAAGTTCTGTACGATCTCGGCTCGGAATACGTGGAAGCGGTGAACGCGATTTCCGGCGAGCGCTGCAATCCGCACCCTCACGTGTTTTCAGATCGCGTGCTGCGGCCGGGCGATCCTGTGTACTACGACATTCTGCATTCCTACATGGGCTACCGCACCTGCTACTACCGCACTTTCTCGATCGGGTACGGCTCGCGCGCGATGGTCGATGCCTACAAGCGCTGCCGTGATTATCTCGATGCGGCAATCTCCCTCATTCAACCCGGACGCACGACGGCTGAAATTGCATCCGTGTGGCCCAAAGCGCAGGAGTTCGGCTTCCCCGACGAAGAAGCGGCCTTCGCGCTGCAATTCGGGCACGGCATCGGCCTCGCGATCTGGGAAAAGCCGGTGATCAGCCGACTCGTTTCGCTGGATCATTCCCACGTACTGAAGCCGGGAATGGTTTTTGCGCTGGAAACTTTCTGGCCCGCGAAAGATGGCTGGAGCGCGGCGCGCATCGAAGAAGAAATCGTCGTCACCGAAACCGGCCACGAAGTCATCACGCGCTTCCCGGCGGAAAAACTGCTGGTTGCTGGCGCGCCTTACGTGACGGTCGACGGGCCGCTTGAAACCACGCGCGAGCATGACGGGCCTCCCAACGCAGATGTTGTGAAAATGGTTGCGGCAAGTTCCAAGGCGCTGGGAAAAAAACCGCCCAAGGCCAAGGTTCGAGCCGGCAAATAATTCGAAAATAAAAGAAGGCACACATGGCCCACAGTATCGTTATGCCCGCGCTCGAAATGGCGCAGGAAACTGGCAAGCTGATTTCGTGGCGAAAAAAAGAAGGCGAAGCCATTGGCAAAGGTGAGCCTTTGCTTGATATCGAAACCGATAAGGCCGTCGTGGAAATTGAATCGCCGGCGGATGGAATTCTTGTTGGCGTCAAGGCACACGCGGGCGACGTCATTCCCGTGGGCCAGACGATTGCCTGGGTGGTAAGTCCCGGCGAAGAAATACCAGCTGAGTCTGCCGCCGCTTCCGGACGCCGTATGGACACAGCCACTGCTTCAGCGCCTGCGGCTCCTGCAAATGTATCCGCGCAAGCGTCCTCCGCCCCGACATCGAACGCGAAAATATCTCCGAAGGCTCGCCGCCTTGCGCGTGAACATGGCGTGGATCTTTCGCTCGTTCGCGGCACCGGCAACGAAGGAGAAATTCAGGCGGAAGATATTATGGCATTTGTTGCTTCGGGCGGGGCTTCGGCAGGCGCGCCTGCTCCAAATTCAAATAAAACCTCGCAAGCTGCGGCTCACACTATGCCGCCTCTTTCTCAAGTAGCTCGGTTGATGGCTGAGCGGACAACGCAGAGTTGGACGTCTGCACCGCATTTTTTCGTAATCAGGGAAATCGATGCGAGCGCGCTGCTTGCTGCGCGTGAAAAATTTGGGCCCGCGATTGAAAAAGAGCGAGGGGTAAAACTCAGCCATACGGATTTGCTGATTGCAGCGGTGGCACACGCGCTGGCGAAACATCCTACAGTAAATGCGAGTTGGAGCGGCAACGGCGTTCAGCTGAATTCTGAAATTAATGTCGGCGTCGCCATGGCCGTGGACGATGGCGTGGTAGTAGCTGCGATCCCCTCCACAGATACAAAAAAACTCGGCGAAATTGCAGTGATGCGACGTGACCTGACGGAGCGGGCGCGTGGCGGGAAATTGCGTCCTGCCGACATCACGGGCGCCACATTTACAATCAGCAATCTCGGAATGTATCAAGTCGATGCGTTCACGGCGATTATCGTCTCGCCGCAAGCCGCGATCCTTGCCGTCGGGCGCATCGCCGATCGCGTTGTGCCCGTCGACGGAAAACCGGGGATACGCCCGATGCTGACTCTCACTCTCTCCTGCGACCACCGCGTCCTGGACGGCGCGCGCGGGGCCCTTTTCCTCAATGACCTGGCTACTGCCATTCTTGAACCGGAAAAGCTCATCCAATGATAGACTCCCTTGAACCGGGCAAACGAATAAATGACCTATCTTGCTTTGAGGCCCTACAGGGCCTAGCATAGGCGCTCGACTCAAGGAGAATTTAGATGGGCTCAATACCCGCCGCAGATCAATCGACAACCGTTGCTGAACCCATGCAACCGAAAAAGAAAACTCCGTTTTATTTGACACTGTGGGGCCAGGTATTGATCGGCGTAGCCCTCGCAATTATCTACGGATATTTCAGGCCCGCGTCGGCAATCAAGATGAAGCCACTGGGTGACGCATTTATTCGCCTGATAACCATGGTCATCACCGTGATTATTTTCTGCACGGTGGTTACGGGCATCGCAGGCATGGAGAATTTGAAGAAAGTCGGGCGGATCGGCGGAAAAGCGCTGCTGTATTTCGAGATTGTTTCCACGCTGGCGTTGTTCACCGGCATGCTCGTGGGCAACGTGTTGCATCCGGGCTCCAGCTTCAATATTAACCCCGCAACGCTGGACGCGAAATCGGTGGCTGATTACGCGGGTGCCGCCAAGCAACAAACTGTAGCCGACTTCCTGATGAACATTATCCCCACAACCATGGTGGATGCGTTTGCCAAGGGCAACATCCTGCAGGTGTTGCTCGTGGCCATTTTGTTCGGCTTCGCGCTGGCTATCGTCGGGCCCAAGTGCAAACCGGTTGTGGAATTGTTCGAGGCTTTGACCCACGCCGTGTTCGGCGTGATCAACATTTTGATGAAGCTGGCCCCCATAGGCGCATTTGGCGCAATGGCGTTTACCATTGGCCGATACGGAATCGCATCCCTCGGGCCGCTGGGATATTTAATCTTTGTTTTCTACCTGACTTGTATTTTATTTGTCCTGGTTATTTTCGGCCTGATCGGTTGGGTTTCAGGATTCAATATCTTCAAATTCCTTGCCTACATTTTTGATGAGATCGTTGTGGTGCTGGCCACCAGTTCGTCGGATCCGGCTCTGCCCACGCTGATGGCCAAAATGGAAAAGCTGGGCTGCTCGAAATCGCTGGTCGGCCTGGTGGTGCCAACGGGCTACACGTTCAACACGGACGGCAGCAGTCTTTACATGACCATGGCCGCTTTGTTCGTCGCTCAGGCTACCAATATTCATTTAACGTTTAGCCAGCAGCTCACAATTTTCGCCGTGGCCGTGCTTACTTCCAAGGGAGCCAGCGGCGTGACCGGCGCGGCATTCATCGCCCTGGTGGCCACGCTGATGGTTATTCCAACAATTCCAGTCGCCGGCATGGCGCTGCTCATCGGCATCGACCGCTTCATGAGCATGGCGCGCGCGGTGGTCAACATGATTGGAAACGGTGTGGCAACACTTGTTGTAGCTCGATGGGAAAACGAACTGGACAAAGCCACCCTGCAAAAAAATCTGGCCTAGGCCGTAGGGGCACGGCATGCCGCAAGCTTGTCCAAATTAGGTTTTCGATATAGGGCGGAAAGGCCTGTTACTTTAGGTTGGGTTCCATGACAAGAACCAACTTTTCAGGACAGGAGATTCCGCCTTGAACCGAGTATGCAGCATTTTTTCTCAGCTGTTACAGTTTTTTCCTCGTCTGGAATTTGAACAGATTGTTCGAGCGACCCGTGCCGAGCGCCATGCCCGCGGATTTACTTGCTGGGGGCAATTCGTGGCCATGATGTTTTGCCAGTTAGGGCAAGCTCGGTCGCTACGTGAAATTTGCGGAGGACTGGCGGGTTGTGAAGGCAAACTGAAACATCTGGGCGTTCCTCGAGCACCCAAGAAATCCACGCTGGCCTACGCCAACGAACACCGACCCTGGCTGTTGTATCAGAAAGTTTTCTACTGTTTATTTGCTCGTTGCCAACAGGTCGCAGGAACGCGACACGGATTCCGTTTTCGCAATCCACTGCTGAGCATCGACGGCACACTTATCGATCTCTGCGCCACCATGTTTGACTGGGCCCAATACCAGCAAGCCAAAGGCGCATCCAAGTTGCACTTAGTTTTGGACCACGATGGACATCTGCCGTGTTATGCGGTTCTCACCGAAGCAAACGCTTCCGAGGTGAAAATAGCGCGCACACTTTCGTTTGCTCCCGGCACTATTTTAGTTTTTGATCGCGGCTATGTGGACTACCAGTGGTATCAAAGACTCACCGATCGCGGGGTGTTCTTTGTAACTCGCCTGCGTCATGACGCTCACTATCGTGTTCTGGAATCCCGGCCAATTCCAAAGAATCGCCACATCCTCAAAGATGAAATCATCGCCTTGGGCAGTCATCACTACAGGCAGACAGCGCGATTCCGGCGTGTCGAAGTGTGGATACAGGAACGGCAGGAGGTTCTCGTGCTACTGAGCAACCACCTCAGCTTTGGATCCACGACCATCGCGCAAATCTATCGAGAACGCTGGAGGATCGAAGTCTTCTTCCGCTATTTGAAGCAGAACTTGCGCATCAAAACCTTCGTAGGCACTAGCGCCAACGCGTTGCACACTCAAATTTGGACAGCACTGATCGCCATCCTGCTCTTGAAATACTTGCAACTGCGGGCCCGCTACGGCTGGTCGTTATCGAATCTGGTCGCTCTGCTACGCCAACAACTCTTTGTTTATCGCGATTTACAAGCTTGGCTGGACGAACCGTTCCAAGCTCCGCCCGCTTTGGCAGGCCTACACGATGGCCAGTTGGCGCTGCCTTTTTAACATGCTATTAGGACAGCACAGCCCCAACCTAATAAGCCACTCGCGTCCATGGCGCCCACAAACACCGTCTTTTCAAGTCGCGCTCCCGCTCACGTCTCCTAATTTGGACAGCCTTGCGGCATGCCGTGCCCCTACCATCTCTCCGCTGGCAAAATTGGTATTCATTTCCCCAGCGATCCAAAACGCATTTGTGAGAAATCCCGACCAACCTTTTCGTTGCGCCAGCATCCTGCCGGCGGTTTTTCCGCAGCTTGAGTCTGAGGAATACCGCCGGCGAGACGCCAGCGCCACTTGGCGGCAGCCCACGAATAAAAATGTAAATTTAGAAATTCCTGTTAACCGGGGCAGAAGTCGAGCCCACGTTTCTTGGGGGAAAAAAGTGGTGCGGGCGGTGGGAGTCGAACCCACACGGGCCTTACGACCCTGCGGATTTTCTTACCGTCTACGGCTTTCGCCGCCCTGACATCGCAGGTTTGCGGTCTGGACTATCCCTTCGCCTTACTCCTGGCTGCTGGAGGTTAGGTGCTGCCCGTCTAGTCTCTACACCTTCCTGAAACTTTTTTATTAAAAGTTACAGGCTTGGCTCGGGATCGCCAGTTAAGGTTTCCCCGAATTTGAGCAGTTCTGCATCACAGGTTTCCCCGTGAGCACTCAAGGTATTTTAAGTCCGCTGCGTATGCCATTCCGCCACGCCCGCACTGATTGAGCGACGAAAAAGAATACCACGTTCGAAGGCGGACTCGAAACATCGTCAGGGGTTCTACGGTGTCCCAATTTGAAATTTTCTTGAATTTAGGAGGGCCGAGCTTCAGCTCGGCCATTCGGGTTACATTTAGTTGGGGGCTTCAGAGTCTGTGTGAGAACTCAAAATCGAGGCATTTTTGTAGTGCCCGCCTTTAGGCGGGCACTTTGGAGTCAAGCAGATGCCCGCCTGAAGGCGGGCGCTACATGATCTAAAACCCGGTTCTCACACAGACTCTTCAGCCCCTGAAGCTTCAAAGGTTAAAACCACGATCAAACCAAGCTCAATGATTCAGCGCCAGATTATTGCGTGCGCAATTGCGCCGCGATGGCCAGGATGGCCTCCGCCCGAGCGAGCACAGGACGGTCCACCATTTTCCCATCCACCGAGATGGCCGCGCCAGGAGCCGCAGCCGAGGCCTCGACCACTCGCGTGGCCCATGCCACTTCCTGATCCGTGGGAGCGAAGCATTCATTCACAATAGGCACTTGCTTGGGATGAATGCACATTTTTCCGCCAAAGCCCAGGCGCCGGGCACGCAGCGTATCGGCCCGCACGCGATCCGGTGAGTTAATGTCTGTCGTAACTCCATCCACCGGCGGCAAAATTCCCGCGAGGCGCGAATCGAGCACGATTTGCGAGCGGAAATACAAAAGCTCGTCTTCTTCCGCCAGCATGCCGAGATCCAGTTGAAAATCGATGGAGCCAAATAAGAGGCGCTGCACGTTTTGAGCGCCGGCCAGAGTCTGCGCATTCCGAAATCCACGCGCGGTTTCAATTTGCGGGAAGATGGGCACGCCAGAACCAAAACTTTCCGCCACAAGGCGTATTTCTTCCAATCGCTCCGCCTTTGGCAACAAGACACCCACAATCCCCAGCTTTTTCGCCAAGGTTAAATCGTCACGAAACCATTCGCTCTCTGAAGTGTTTACGCGCACCATCACGGGCAGCGCGGGTGACAACCACTCGGCGATCGCCGCGCGCGCCTTTGCTTTTTCCGCAGGCACAACAGAGTCCTCCATGTCAAGAATCACCACGTCAGCACCGGCTGCGCAAGCTTTTGGAAAACGATCTGGCCGTGTGCCCGGAACAAACAAGTAGGAACGCGGGTTGAGCAATGGCATCGGAACACTCCAATTTAATTTTTTCGATTGCTGGTAAATCGGATCAGCGCTGCAAGCTCCAGCCTACACTTCGGAATAGTGAGCCGCAAGATTGCGCTGTCATTTCAAATTGTTTAAGGGTGCAGGTATTAAGTGGCGCGGGCTTCAGCCTGCGCAAGTTAGGCCTGGCACGGACTAAACCCCGCAGGCTAAAGCCCGCGCCACGTGGAAGCAGTTACGCGCAACCCCAACTCACGCAGCTTTTCTCTGACTGTCCTTCAGAAGCCCTAGCCGCACGAGGCTTTCGGCGGTGGCGACGATCGCCTCTTCGTTCGAACGTGGCGCCCAGCCCAGCAAGCGCCGGGCTTTTTCGTTCGTGGCGTTCTTCACTTTGCCGAGTTCGGGCAAGATCAATTTAATCGCCGGATCGCGCAGCGAGGCGAGGCGCACCAGCCAATCCGGGACTTGCCGCGTAGGCACTCTCCGGGCCGCCGCGCCCATGCGGCTCTTCAAAACTTTGGCGATTTCCTGCATGGTCATGAAATTTCCGGAGACCGCGAGGAAGCGTTCGCTCTTTGCCGCGGGGTGAGTCATCGCGCGAATATGCAAATCGGCAACGTCGCGCACATCCACGACGCCGAAATAAAGCCGCGGGCATCCGGGAACCGCGCCATCCATTAACCGCTGCACCATGAGAATCGATGCCGAATAGTCAGGCCCCAACACAGGACCGAATACGCCCACCGGATTGATTACCGAAAGCTCGAGGCCGCCGCCTTCTTTGACGATGAAATCCCACGCCGCGCGCTCAGCCAAAGTTTTTGATTTCGCGTAAGCCTGTACATCGCTGCCGCTCGGATCTGTCCAGTCAGCTTCGGTGAAAAGCGCTTCTCGTTCCTTGCGCCCATAACCGATTGCCGCGAACGAAGAGGTCTGCACCACGCGTTTAATGCCCGCATCGCGCGCTGCCCGCAACACTCGAAGCGTGCCTTCGCGCGCCGGCACAATCAACTCGTCTTCATTCTTCGGCACACTTGGCGGCAGCGGCGAAGCGACATGTACCACGTAATCGCACCCCGCCAACGCTTCCGACCAACCGGCGTCACTCAGCAAGTCAGCCGCCGCGAACGACAAACGATCTCCCGGCTCGGCGCCACCTTCGCGGAGCATGGCGCGAACCTCGCCTTCGCGCGAGAGACTCCGCACAGTGGTTCGCACATTATGCCCCACAGCCAAAAGTTGCAGAATTACATGGCTCCCGATAAATCCAGATCCTCCTGTTACCAAAACCTTGCTCATTTCAACCTCCCGATACTGGATAAGAAACTATATAAAAACACATTAAAAATTGGATGCGAGGAATTGCGTATTGGACTCGACGAAAGCCCATACGAACCGATCATAACCCTTGTGGATTTCTGGAGCTGAACTGATTGTTGGGTGCCGCATCCTTCACGGTCTTTGTGAAGGGTGCGGTTCTTCTCCTGAATAGACGAAATATTTCGGGCGCGAAGAAAAGGCGCACTGAATCTGCCATTGGGGAGAGAATGCTTCGAAGATCAGAAAACCCGCACCCTTGAACCCCGCAAGAGTGCGGCACCCGAAAATCAAAATCTCTAATCTAAAAGGTTGGGGAAGCCGACATCAGTTACGCGGCGGCAGAATGCGAGCCTTTTCCGGAATCTGCGTGGCTTCGCACAATTTCTTGAAGTCCGAGTAACTTCCCCACGTGAACGTCACTGCCGCTCGCTCCTTCGGATTGTGCGGATCGGGATGAAAACCTCTTTCCCAGCCGCCATCATCGTGCATCACGAGTTCCGGCCCACTCCACCTGCCGGTAAGATCGAAGTAGCGCCGATACTGATAATTGATTCGGAAGGGGCGTCGCCAGTCGAGCAGCCTGAAACCAGTCTGGTTGCCGTCCGTGTTCAGGTAAGTGCCATAAATGTCGCCGCTCAGGTCCATTCGCTGCGTCACACCCTGCGCCGAGCACAGATAACCCATTCCGCGCAATGAATTCGTGGGACGCTGCCCGTTCAATCGCAAGCGCGACATGCCACTGAAGCCTGGGAAAAAATAAACATAGAGTGGGTAGGCATCGCCGGATTCCGTTCGCAGCATCCCGATTCCTTGCCAGAATCCCGGTGTCCAGCGTCCGCCAATATGAAACGACCACGGTGCCAAAAGTGCAAAAATAAGAAAAAACACCACAAAGACGAGCACAAGCCCGCCGAAACACCCCAATCGCAGTGGTCGAAAAGCCATGCGAGATTATAAATCGAAATCCTCAAATTCAGTGACCCTTTGCGAGAATGCCGCGCCATTCCTCAGATTCTGCATTTTTCAAACATCTTTTGGAGAGAAAAGATTTCGTAGCGCCGGGGTCTCGCCGGCATTTTTTCGTGTGGGTGCACCATAAATCTAAACCTGCCGGCGGGACGCCGGCGCTACAATACCAAGCATGCCTTTCCGTTCAATTTGCGTGTGCGCTGAACAGGCTTAGCCTTTAGGAGTTTTGGCTGACGCATCCTTCCGCTTGCGAAGGGTACGGTTGTTGAAGTGCGGCCACAGGTCACGAATGTGAAACAGCAACATGTCAGAACTGCTATGGGGATAGCACATTGGAACGTCTATAAAAGACAAATATTCTTCATCATTCAGCGGTCCGATATATTCACGCGGTGGCTACTCTTGGAAGAATTACCTGAGAGTTTAGCAAGGTTTTGAATTTCGGAGGGCGGGGGAAATGCAAGTGGAGAGCCAAAAACCTGGTTTGCAATAGACTCGTTTCCTCCACTGTAAACCAATCCTGAAAGTGCCGTGACCAAATTTCGACGAGTTTAATCCTGTGATAACGACTCGATTTCAATCGTATGAGTGCGATCTTGCGTGGAATTCCAAACTAACGAGGATTCAATGATATCGAAAAATTCATGGCGAAGCAGAGTGGCCCAAATTCTTCTCGGTGTTTTTGCTCTTGCACTCATCGCAGTCCCTGGCGCCAATGCAGGGGAGGAGCACGAGCATCTGGTGACCGACTGGAGCCATCGGCACCTGGTTTATTCCGAACCACACTCCCTGATGAAGCGCTTTGAATTGTCGAGAGACACGAGGTATGCGCAGCAGTGGAGGCGAAAAAACGCCGAAAGGCGAGGCCTCGACCGGGACGAATGGCGATGGCGGCGAGCACTCGAACATCCGGACAAGCTTCACGGGGATTGGAGCGTCAATTTGGGCTCAGGGGCTACGGTGGGCGCGGGCAATTATCCTGCAAAATTTTCGTTTGATTCGACTTCCGCGAACTGCGCGGCCCCCCCTCCAGGTTCGGGCCAACAACCGGATTTCGTCGTGTACAATACGAGTCAACCGGGATCAAGTTCACAAGCCACCATCGCTGCGTTTACCAATCTTTATTCCAGCTGTTCTAGCAGCCCAACCGTGTATTGGGCGTACAATACCGGCTCAATCGGAGCGGTCGTAACTTCCCCGGTTCTTTCTTATGACGGCTCTCAGGTTGCCTTTATACAAAGCACCCCCGGTGCAGCGACTTTGGTAATTCTCAGGTGGGCGGCGTTTTCAGGCACCCTCGCCAGTCCGATGCCGCTGACCTCGGGAGCTTGTACCGCGCTCACCGCGCCGTGCATGACGACAATCACGTTCTCCACCGGCAACAGCGACACCACCCCTACCGACACCCACTCATCGCCTATTTATGATTATCCGAACGACACTCTGTACGTCGGCGACGCAATTGGTTTCCTGCACAAGTTCACCGGGGTCTTTCTTGGAACACCCATGGAAGTTGTGTGCACACCGACCGCGATCACAGACGGGTGCAATCCGGTCTTAGGCGCAAACCTTTGGCCCGCAGTTGTGGATCCGTCCGCCCAATTAGGCAGCCCTGTGGTGCTCGATAACTTTAAGGAGGTTCTCTTGACCGACAATCAAGGTCTCCTCGCCGTAGTGGATATGGCGATCGGCGGAATTGACGACTTTGGAAGCACCACCACTATCAAATTAGCAAATATCGGTTTTGACGATGCCCCGCTTGTGGACTTGACGTCAGGAACGGTGTACCTCTTTGCAAGGGCTGATGTTACGACGAGCGCAACCGCTGTGTTTCAGCTCCAAATACCACCGTTCGCCGACGCCCTTGATAATGCCTTCGGACCGGAAGTACTGGTTTCAAATAGCGCCACGACCCCAACCCCTGCCATGTTCGACGGAGCTTTTGACGAAGCCTATTACGACACCGGCGGGACAGGAAATTTATACGCTTGCGGCACAAGTGGCACGGTCAACGCGCTGTGGCAAATACCGATTACCGCTGGAGTCATGGGAACTCCTGTCCTTGGACCCTCGCTGACCACGGCCGACGGGACCTGCTCACCGATCACCGAGTTTCAGAACGGAGCGACGGACCGGATGTTCCTTAGCGTGACGGGAAATGCGGTGACGGGCGCGCCCATCAATTGCGTAGCAGGATCGGCTTGTATCATGTCCTTTGACATCACCAACCCTTTGAGCTGGGGTCTCTCGAAAAGTCCTGCTGCGACGACGACTGTGACCGGCGGGACCAGCGGCATCATCATCGATAATTCATCATCGGATAGCGGCGCTTCGCAAGTTTACTTTACTCCGCTCTCGAACCAGCCTTGCACGCCCCCGGGAGACACGGGTGGCTGCGCGATCCAGGCGTCACAAACGGCGTTGGATTAGCCCACCACGGATTTGGCTGATGGCAAGATCGCTGGCGATAGAGACGATACGCGCGCCAGAAGCCGGAACATAACTCGAATTCCCCTTATTCTTGAAACGTAACTTGAATTACAGATTTCGTAGCACCGGCGAGACGCCGGCGCTATGAAACCAAGCCCGCCTCTCCGTTTAATTTGCGCATGCACTGAACACGTTTAGCATTCTGGAGATTTCGGCTGCCGCACCCTTCCGCCTTCGAAGGATGTGTTTTTGAAGTGCTCCGGGTGCAACGATTCATCACCCAGGATTCAATTGAAGCGAAAGGGAAACTCAGAAGCAAAAACCGCACCCTTGAAAAATCATCAAGAATGGGGCGCCCCAAAGTCGAAAGAAAAGCTAGGCCACCCGTCCGATAGCCCCAACTGCTTGTCATTCTGAGCGAAGCGAAGAATCTCTCTGTCACGATCCTTGCCACAGAGCGCACAATCGCGTGCGGGGCCATCCCCAGGTGAAAACCTACCATGTCTACCTCATGGCGAGCGCGTCGCGCGTTCTCTACGTCGGCGTGACGGGCGATCTCTTGCGCCGCGTCATGGAACACAAACAGATGCGCGTCCCGGGATTTACTGCCCGCTACCGCGTGACTGAGCTCGCGTATTTCGAGGCCTTCGGAGACATACGTATCGCCATTGCGCGGGAGAAGCAAATCAAGGGATGGTTGCGAGAGAGGAAGATAGCGTTGATCGAGTCTTTCAATCCCCACTGGCGGGACTTGGCTGCGGAACTACAGTCGCCCACGCCCAATCGCATGTAATTCTGACTCAACCGGGTGTCATTCTGAGCTGAGCTACAATTGCCCACACCCAACCGGCTGTCATTCTGAGCGAAGCGAAGAATCTCTCTGTCACGGTCCTTGCCATCCGCAAAACCACAGAGAGATTCTTCCCTTCGCTCAGAATGACAGCAAACCGGGCTGGCGCCCACAGGAATCTCAGTGGTCTGCGCTTTCACCATTGGCAGGTAGGCCAGGTTTTGCAGTTAGTTTTTTCGGGTGACGCACCTTTCACCGCTCTTGTGAAGGGTGCGGGGTTTTCTCCCACGCGGAACACGCTGCGCACAATGAAAAGACGCCCGAGAACCGGCTGGTGGGAAGTGCAAATCGAGAACCAGAAAAACCCGCACCCTTGAAAACCGCAAGGATGCGGCACCCGAAAATCAAAACCGATCAAAGGCTATCCCACCCGCCATACTTATCGAACGCATTTGCTGACAATCCGCATTAGAATTGCTCCCGCCTAGGCAGTCCCACTCGTGACGGAGGATCATCAATGACACCCGAACTGCAAGCCCTTGCTTTGCGACTAGAAGAAGTTGAAAAGCAAATCGCTCATCTAGCTGCATTGGTCGTCGGGCAATCTGACACAGACCGAACGGTTGTGGCACGAAGCTTTGTTGTCAAAGACGAGTTGGGAAAGCGGAGGGCAGAACTAGGGATGAAGATTCCAGCAGGTAAAACGGAGGAGCGGCCATGCCTCGCCCTTTCGATTCCGACGGGGAAGCGCGTGCGCTCCTAACCTCGCCAGAAGAAGGGCCACTACTTCAATTAACGCACACAAAGACAAAGGCAGTTGTGAATATCGGAATAGGTGAGAACGGCCCAGAGATAGACCTCTTGGACTTGAACGGAAAGCGAAGCGTCCTTGTCACTGTATTGGGGACCGAGCCGCAAATAGTTTTTTTCGGCCCTGATGGAAAGCGGCGTTTGGCGCTTGCCGCACATCCGTCGGGCGAGCCAGTTCTCACTCTGTCGGATGCGAACGGCAAGACACGACTGTTATTGGGGCTCTCTTCGTCGAGCGTACCATGCATAGATATGACAGATGCGAACGGGAAAGTACGCGTGAGATTGCTCGCTGACGAGTCAGGCAGGCCATGCCTGCTCATGTCTGATGCAAACGGAGCAGGACGTGTGAGTCTCTACGTAGATAGCGAGGGACCAAGCTTGACGCAGTATGACGCCGACGGAAAAGCTCGCCTTCTATTGCAAATGGTTGCATTTGAGTCCGGCACGCCACAGTTGGTAATGTCCACCTCGAACGGAAGTAACAGTGTTGTGGTGACAACAATGGAGACTGGCCCAAGCGTATACTTGGCTGACCCAAACGGCGACGGAAGTACAAACATCCATATGGGAGTAATTAAGGGAGAGCCACGTCTGGAAGTCATCAAGGACGGCAAAGTGATTGGGTCCGAGCCCTAGCGCGCGCCAGGCCAATCGCACGCGTGAACACCGCTGGTGCAGTCAAAATTTGCCCTAGTTCCTCGCCACCTGGAAATATCAATTTCGAAACAGTTGGTGATATATTTCGAGCCATGACGTGGCAAGAATTGATTGACAATCTTATCGCTTCAAGCGAGGAGGGCAGTAAACATCTGGCACGATACACGCCGACATTCGTGCAGGACGGATTGCGCATGCTTGCGAAATCTCTCGGGCTCTACATCGCTTTCACCGAAGAACATTCGTTGTCGCCGACGGACATAGCGGGGAGGCGGATCGCAATTTATATGGACCTTTTATGGCGAAGACTTAGTGAATGGGAAACCGCTGATTTGGATTTTCTCATGTGGACTATGCGCAATCTACTTGAACTTCATTTCTGGACCCAATTTGTCACGGCAGCGCCCGAGAACGCGGCGGCGTTCATTCGGGAAGCTGAAATTGACCAACGAGAGCTCTTTAATGTTTTTCTCAAGGAACAGGGAGATTTCAGCGACATTGGTCACTGCGCCATTCAGGTGCTTTTAAACGAGGCGCCAGCCGAGAATCGTCAGAAAGTAGACCCTACGGACGGCATCCTCTGGAAGGAATGCTGCAAGTACGTTCACGTCACATCGTGGCTTCTAAATGACTACGACCGACATATGAAGGACATGTATATGAGGCGTAAGATAATTGCTTTTGGTCTTCACTACGCGGCTGCTATCACAAGGACATTAATCGCAAGTAATCCAGATGCTGAACCTCTTCTCGAAGAAGGTAATTCCGTGAACTAGATGAACGCCTTTAAAGGCGGCCCGGATCTAACAGCGAGAACCTCTTGGATATATCCAAAGCCCCTCGCTGGACCGGTAGAACACCTCGCGCTCTGCGAAGCAAAGCGTGGGGTCTTAGGTGTTGTGAGATCCCATCCCTAATAAATATCGTACTGCTCCCAATGTAGCGTGGGGTCGGATTGGATGACGATGGTTTTGCGCGTTGAGTGTTCCAGATCTTCGATCAGGGAGGACTCGCGCGTTTTCAGGGCTTTGGCGATTTCGGGATTTACGCGCAGGGTTAAGTTTTGCGCGTCGAGATCGGCGGCCATTTTTTTGGCTTCGGTCTGGATTTCGTAGCAGATGGTTGGAATGGATTTGACCATGCCGGAGCCGGTGCAATAGGGGCAGGGCTGGCACAAGACGCGTTCGAGAGCCTGCTTGGTGCGTTTGCGCGTGATGCACACGAGGCCGAATTCGTTGAACGAAAGTGCTTTCGAAGGGGCGCGATCCTGCTGCAGGGTCTGCTCCAAGGCGGCCATTACTTTTTCGCGGTTGCGGCGCTCTTCCATGTCAATGAAGTCGCACACGATGATGCCGCCGAGATCGCGCAGTCGAATTTGCCGCACGATTTCCTTCACGGCTTCGAGGTTGGTCTTGACAATGGTGTCTTCGAGGCGCGTGGAGCCGCGGCCCACGTACTTGCCGGTGTTCACGTCGATGGCGACGAGGGCTTCGGTGTGGTTGATGACGATGTAGCCGCCGGACTTGAGCCACACTTTCGGGCGCAGCGCTTTGTCCAGCTCCTGTTGAATGCCGAACTCTTCGAAGATGGGCGTTTCTTTCGTGTAGAGCTTCACGCGCGAAACGAGCTTCGGCTGGAAGCGGCTGACGAACTCAACCACCTTGGCGAATTCCTCTTCGTTGTTCAGCCAGATGGCGGCGTAATCCTCGCTCAGGTAATCGCGCAGAATGCGCTGCACGAGATTCAGGTCGCGATGCAGGAGCGACGGGGCGCGGCGCTGCTCGGACGTAGCGCGAATCGTGTCCCAGGTGCGGCCGAGGAATTCAACGTCCGTGCGAATTTCTTCGTCGCTCGCTTCGGACGCGGCGGTGCGGACGATGAAGCCGCCGGGAAAAGTTCCCTTGGCTTCGGTCACTAGGCGGCGAAGGCGCGAGCGGTCTTCCGCGGAGCCAATGCGGCGCGAGACACCGATGTGATCGACCGTGGGCATGTAGACCAGGAAGCGGCCGGGCAGCGCGACGTGGCTTGTGATGCGCGCGCCTTTTTTACCAAGTGGTTCTTTTGCAATTTGAACAATAATTTCCTCGCCAGCCTTCAGCATTTCGGAAATCAGCTGCGGGCGGCGGTGCTGTTCGTGGCGCGGATGTCCGTGCCGCGGCGGCTGGTGCGGACGCCCGCCGGGGCGGCGTCCACCGCCACCGCGCTGCGGACGATTCCCGCGGCGCATGGGGCGCTGAAAACGCGCACGTGGCTGCCCGGAAACACGAGCGCTCGTCGGCGGTTGCGACGCGCCCGGCTGCAGTGTTTCTGCAGCCGCGTGCAGGTCACTCTGCCCTTCCGCGGATTCGCCGAGGTGAAGTTCACCGTTCTCTACTTCATGCTCGGCGTCGTGCTCATCTTCATGGCCTTCCGCGTGCAATTCCTCGTGTTCATCTTCGTGCACCCCATCGTCGTGCGCTCCAAGATGCAGGGCATCGTGCTCTTCGCCGTGTTCGGGAGCGGCTTCGGCGGCCATGGCGACTTCGTGCATCTCATCGGCGAGGGCGTCGGCATCGTCCTCCGCCTCTTCGTGGTCGGCATCGCGATCACTTTCGTGATCAGCATCGCGATCGGCTTCATGATCACCTTCGTGATCAGCTTCATGATCCGCTTCGTGCTCTTCCAGATCGGCTTCCGAATCCGTGTCCAGCGCTTCCTGCAAATCTTCCAGCTCGGCGGATTCGACAAACGATTCGGCAACGGCTTCAATCGCCTCGGGACGGTTTTCGGCGACGGCTTGGGCTTCCTCGTGTTTTGCTTCGGCAAGCTGTTCGGCCAAAGAGGTTACATCTTCATCGGAAAGACTCGCACCGCTGTGCGTGTGAATTTCGGATGATTCCGCATGCTCGGCCTCAGCTTCCGGCAAGATAATGTGCGATTCAATTTCCGGTTCAGCGGCAGCGGGAGCCGCGAACCTGGAGACGGGGGCGGAAGTTTCCACTTTCACATCCGACACCGGAGTTTCGTGCTCCACGGGAGAAACGGCAGCCGGAGTTGCGAACAAAGATCCCGGCAAGCCGGCGGACAATTCCTCATCCGTAAACGTTCGCGAGGTTGGCAGCGAAGGAACAGACTCCGCGGTGCTCAAGGAATGCGACGCAGGCGCGGCAGGAGAAATGCCGTGTGCGGACGGCGCTCGATCTCTAAATATGGAGAGCGACTCGCCGGGCAGAATGACGGGCTCAAAATCCGTCGCTGTGGGCGGTTCGTAGGGACGCGACTCACGCGGCCTGGAATCCGAGGGAGAAGCGTACTTGGAAGGCGGCAAATCGCGTCCGCCACCCGGACGGCGATCCCTTCCGCCGCGATTTTGTCCCGAGCGGCCGCCAAAGCGCTGATTGCGCCCGCCTCGGCCACCGCGATCCCGATTGCCACCGAAGCCGCCACGGCCTCGATCATTCCTCTGTTCAAAGGGAGGATGCTGCACGCGCTGCATCGGCGCTGAGGGACGCGCGCCACCTTCGGATGGCGCGCTCTGCGCTGCGGCGACAACTTGAAATGTTTCGCCTTCGAGAGGCGTGATGATGGGAACCGCGTCCACATGCTCGGAATGTTCCGCAGGCCTGGGCGCAGCGGCCGCCGGCTCAGGAACATAGGCATGTGCTGGAGCGGATTCCGCGCCAGCGTTGATGGTGGTAGGCGGATAAACTTGTTCCGCTTTCGCCTCGGGCCTGGGAGCCTTGGGCTCGGCAGGCGCTACGTGGTCATACTCCTCAAGATGTTCCAGGAAATCGCTGACGTAGAGGAAGGCATCGCTATCGAGGCCAATATCAACGAAGGCCGACTGCATACCAGGGAGAACTCTTGTAACACGACCTTTGTACAGACTTCCGACTAAAGCAAATTCTTTTTCACGTTCGATGTAAATCTCACAAAGCTGACCATCTTCCATGATCGCGACCCGCGTTTCGTGCGGGGTCGCGGAGATCACTAACTCCTTCGACATAAAAACTCCTCGGAGGGCATGGCCGCGCTCCGGCCTGGCGCACGAATGTGCGCTCAGTCCTGCGATGCAGGAGGGCCGGGGAAGCTACAATAATTTTTGTTCTTCCGATGGGCACTTGCCTCACTCCAAAATTTTTGTTTCCTTCCGGCGGCCGTCTACTGGACGCAAAGCGCGGCAATGGCCGGACAGTCATGCTGCGGGCTTAGTTGACGAAACGCCGAAGACGAACGTTCATCACCAGCCCCAAAGCTAAAAACACGAACAAAGTGGCCGACCCGCCATAACTCATCAAAGGCAGCGGAATTCCGGTGACCGGCATAAATCCAATCACCATGGCCACGTTGACCAAAACATGGAAACCTAAAACTGCCGTTACGCCCATGATCAAAAACATGCCGGCACGATCATGCGCGCGCTGGGCGTTCTGAACCAGACGCAACAGCAGGAACATATATAAAATCAGCGCCACGAAGACACCTGCAAACCCAAGCTCTTCAGCCAGCGCCGCCAAAATAAAATCTGAGTATCTCACTGGGACGAAGCCTAGTTGATTCTGGCTTCCATTGCCCAGCCCCTTGCCCCAAAACCCGCCGGAACCCACGGCGATCTTTGACTGCAGAATCTGATAGCCCGCGCCCTTGGGATCGTCTTCCGGTCGCAGGAATGTTGTAACACGTTCTCTCTGATAGGGCTTAAGAAAATGATAGCCCACCGGAACCATGATGGCCGCGAGCGCCAGAATCGCCAGGGCATGTTTCCATTGCAAACCTGCCAAATAAGCCCCGACAGCGGCTAGCGGCAACAGGACTAGCGCGGTTCCGAGGTCCGGCTGTTTCATGATCAGGACAACGGGAAACCCCACAAGAGCCGC
The DNA here is from genome assembly GCA_963786215.1 of uncultured Acidobacteriota bacterium. Classification (GTDB taxonomy): domain Bacteria; phylum Acidobacteriota; class Terriglobia; order Acidiferrales; family UBA7541; genus Palsa-360. The sequence goes on along the minus strand of CAWAYK010000008.1, from coordinate 219,871 downwards.
AGCCTTGAGCAAATCCGCCAGGCTAAGCTCTTCTGTGCGGACTTCTGAAAAGAAACGAGCCAGCACAATGATTATAATCAATTTCACGAGCTCCGACACCTGCAAAAGGCCGCCCGAGGATGGGCAGCCACCGCCGGGCCCCAAAACGCGAGTTCCCTACGACTAGCACCGCGATCAGGGCGATGATCGCGATCAAGTACAAAATCGGGGCCTGATCCATGATGGTGTGGTAATCGAAGCGGGACAAAATGAGCATCAGGACGAAGCCCAGGCCGATCCACTCCAACTGGTGCGTATGCATGCCGGCAAGATGGCTGGCATGCGTCGCGGACCAAATTTCGAGGACGCCAACGCCACAGATGGCGAAAGCCGTTGCCAGCAGCCACCAATCGTAATCGCGAATGCTTGTGCCTTTTTCCATTGAAAATTTAGCGGCTGGGCTGAGTTTCTGCCAGTGCCGGTCCCGCCACGGAAGTTGGCAGCACTTTAGGCTGCCCCGCCTTGGCCGTAGTAAACTCCTGAATCTTTACTCCATTTTTCTTGTCGTAATAGGCTTTGACCACGTCGCGCACGACGGGACCTGCCGTGGTTCCCCCGTGCTCCGTGCTGCCCTGCACCACGGCGGCAACCACAATTTCCGGATTGCGGCGAGGCGCGTAGCCAACGAACCATCCGTTGGTCTCCTTGCCTTTCTTGCCGCCCACTTTATTTCCCGCCTCGTAGCTCATGAATTGGGCAGTGCCGGACTTGCCGGAAAATTCGATATTCTGAAGCTTCAAACTGGAACCGGTTCCGCCCTCGTTAATGACGCCGTACATTCCCTGCGTCACTTGTTCGACCGTATTTTCGGAAAGGGGGAAGCGATCCATCTTTGCGGTAAGATTCTTCAGAAAATGCGGCTGGGGAAGATCTCCGCCGGTCGCAACGGCACCCACCATTCTTGCAAGTTGCAGTGGGGTAACGGTGACCGCGCCCTGGCCGATGGATACAGAAATGGTTTCTCCCGCGTACCATTTGTGATGATACACACGCTGGACCCATTCTTCCGAAGGCATCAGGCCGGGCTCTTCCGACGGCAAATCCACGCCAGTTCGCCGGCCTAACCCAAGGCCCGCGCCGTATTCGTGGATTCGTTCAATGCCCAGGCGCTGTCCGAGCGTGTAAAAGAAGACGTCGCAGGAATCCACAATGGCTTTGTGCACATCGACAATGCCGTGGCCCGCGGGGCGCCAGCAGTGGAATGTTCGTCCGTAAAACTGCGCGTGTCCGGGACAAAATGCGGTGAAGTTATCCGGCACATCGTGGGACTCGAGCATCGCCGTAGCCATCGCAATTTTAAAGACAGAGCCAGGCGCGAGCTGCCCTTGAACCGCGCGGTTTAACAAAGGCGTTCTAGCGTCTGTGTTTAGTGACGCCCACTCCGCCGAAGGAATGCGAATCGCGAAATCGTTGGGATCAAATGTAGGACGGCTGACCATCGCCAGGATTTCCCCAGTGCGGGGATCCATGGCGACGACCGCGCCTTCCTTGTCCGCCATATAATTATCCGCAATGGCCTGTAAATCGTAATCAATCGTCAGCTGAATCGGTTTGCCGGGGGTCGCATCCTGCTGCTCGAGGCGCCCAACTTCCTTGCCAATGCTATTGACGATCACTCGGCGCAAACCGTCCGTGCCCATCAGCGTGCTGTTGTACTGCCGTTCAAGCCCCGATTTGCCAACAATGTCTCCAGGCTTCAAAGCGGAATCCGAAGCTTCCACTTGCTCCGGGCTGATTTCTCCCACGTATCCCATGGCGTTCGCCATCATATCGCCGTGAGGATACCGGCGGCGATGCACCATTAACATTTCCAGGACGGGGATATCGCCGCGGTGAGACTCGATGAATGCAATGTCGGACGGACTTGCTTCCGGCTTGATAACGATGGGCTGGAATTTCGGCATCGCGCGGGAGGCTTCAATCTGCTGCTTTACATCTTCAAGCGTCATGCCCAAGCCGTCGGCAATTTGCGGGAGTAATTTTTCTACCTGGTCGGGAGCATCGCGCAAAAGCAAAACGCTGAAGGAGGGATAATTATCGGCGAGGACGCGGCCTTCGCGATCGAGCATGGAACCGCGCGGCGCGATGATCGGAATCGACCGGACCCGGTTGCGCTCGGCCATTTGGGCATAGCGGTCCGAATCATTGATCTGCAGCCTCCAGAAACCCAAAAGAAGAAGCGCAATTACGCCAACGATTACGTACGAAACAACCGCAAGCCGCTCCGAAGGCAGCCGTTTATCATTCATTAATGAAATGGCGAACTCGACTCCGTGCGGCCTTCAGCTCCGCACACCTTGTAGGTTTTCTCCACACCTAACCATTGACCACACTAGCATTTGCACCCTACGTGCGCAAGATCACGCGCGCCCAATCGGATACCCCCTTTTTTCAGGATGGCTTTCGGAAGCGGTCCAAAAAGGGGAACAAGACGATGGCGATGACGGCATTCACGAGCGACGCGATTGCAATCGGCAGCGTAATGTAGGCTTCCTCGTGCCGCGCCAGCAAAGTCCGCGTGGTAAACGTGAAAATTACGTGGTGGAAGAGATAAAAACCGGCGGTCAACAGGAATCGCGCGATGGGATGCTCCACATCGATCCGCGCTCCCAGCGAGGAGGCCAAATAACCGACCAGCGTTTTCGCAATTCCATATAAGCCGAGCGGCGTGCGGCTCAGACTATCCTGGAGCAAGCCCACGACCATGCCAAGTAACAAGCCGGACGACGGGTTGCGTTTACTGAGCGCAAAATAAAGTGTGACCAGCAGAGGCAATTCCAGATAGTTAGCCGACCGAATGTAAACCGGTAAAAATGCCTGCAGAACGAGGGCCAGCAATACGGCGACGGGGACGATTCCGCTGTAATACTTATGAACTTCGATGTGGGGCTCAGGCCCGATGTAAACTTCAGTGCTTTCCATATTTTCTATCCATGTTTACTATCTAGTTTACTGTGGCCCGGCCGGTTTCTTCGCAGGCGCCGCTGCCGGAACCGCAGGCGCAGGCACGGCTGCGGGCTTCGGTGCAGCAGGCGACGCGACGGGAGCTGTGTCCGCATCCGGCCCCTTTTTCATATTTAATTCCTGGCGGGTCTGCAGGACTAAAACTTCTTCCAGACGATCCAGGCGAGCGGCGGGCTTTACGCGAATCTTCATGAACGGTGTTTTGGGTTCCGAAACAAAATCCTGGACCGTGCCCACGGGCAAGTCTTTCGGAAAGATGCGGTCCTGGCCGGAAGTTAGAATCGCTTCACCGGCAGTTACCTTTTCATCATTGCTAATGTAATCCATAGAAAGAAGCGGCTCGCCGGTTCCCTTTACCGGTCCTTGCGTTCGCGTAGTCCGAGAGCAGAGCGCCGACGCCGCTCTCCTTATCGCCAATCAGCAGCACCTGCGAAATGTCAGGATATACGGCAAAAATTTTTCCGACGACGCCGTCCGGCGTGATCACGCCCATGTCGCGGCGAATGCCGTCGCGCGATCCACGGTCAATATTGACCATCTGGGTTCCCGAGTCCGGACTTCCGCCGATCACGTGTGCGGCGATCATGGGAATTTCGGCGTGGGCATTATGAAAGTTGAGAAGCGCGGCGAGGCGATCCGCCTCCAAAGCGCGGCCCTCCAGTTCAGCATTTCTAATTTTCAGGCGATCGAGTTCCGCGCGCATGGCATCATTTTCTTTTTGCGCGGTGCGCAGGCCGACGTAGCCTCCCCAGCCATGCGCAGCGCCATTGATGGACCACGCCGCGATCCGCTGCAAGGGAGAAACAAGTTCCACGGCCCACACGCGGATGAGCCGCACCTGCTGCTCACGCTTGATCTGCGCGGCCAGCAATAAAACTTGCACGACAACAACGCTGGCAAGAAGCGTCAGTGATTTATGCCGAGAAGGAATTGCAATCATGGCGGAAAAAATCAGCTTTCAAAATTAATTACGCCGGACATGAAAACATTTAGTCGATGGAAACAAGGCGCAGTAGCCGGAAATCGCTCAACATTTTGCCTGTTCCGAGCACGACCGACGCCAGCGGATCGTCGGCAATGGAAACGGGCAAGCCGGTTTCTTCGCGGATGCGCTTATCCAAATTCTTGAGCAGCGCGCCTCCGCCTGTCAGCACAATACCGCGGTCGCTGATGTCGGCGGAGAGCTCGGGTGGCGTACGTTCCAGGGCCACGCGGCACGCATTCAAGATGGTCGCGACGCACTCCGAAAGCGCCTCGCGGATTTCGCTGTCATCAATCGTCACGGTTCGCGGCACGCCTTCGATCAGGTTGCGTCCCTTTACTTCCATGGTCAACGGTTTTTCCAGCGGATACGCCGATCCAATTTCCATTTTAATCTGCTCGGCCGTGCGCTCGCCAACGAGCAAGTTGTATTTGCGCTTTAAATACTGCATCACGGCTTCGTCCATTTCATTTCCCGCGACACGAACCGACCTTGAATATACGATGCCGCTCATGGAGATCACGGCGATGTCCGTGGTGCCTCCGCCGATATCGACGACCATGTTTCCCGAAGGTTCTTCAATTGGCAGGCCCGCGCCAATCGCCGCAGCCATGGCTTGCTCAACAAGGTAGACTTCGCTGGCGCGCGCACGGTAGGCAGAGTCCTGCACCGCGCGCTTTTCCACCGGCGTGATCTCGCTGGGCACGCCGATGACGATGCGGGGATGCACCAGCATGCGACGGTTGTGCGCCTTCTGAATAAAGTAGGTGAGCATCTTTTCGGTCACCTTGAAGTCGGCGATGACGCCGTCCTTCATGGGCTTGATGGCCACCACGTTGCCCGGCGTGCGGCCAAGCATTTCCTTGGCTTCCTTGCCTACTGCCACAACTTCTCCACTGTTTTTGTTGATGGCCACGATGGACGGCTCGTTCACCACGATGCCCTTGCCCTTGGCATAGACCAGCGTGTTAGCCGTTCCTAGATCAATCGCCAGGTCTGAAGAAAACAGACTAAAGACCGAGCGAAGGTTATAACCGTTATTCGACATTTTTTCCTCAGTGCCGGGCCGCTCGCGCGGCTGCTGGATGCCGCATGACTGGGCGTCCCCGGCTGCCCTTCTCTAAATTTTTTCCGGACGCGCTCGCGCAGGTTCCGCAAGCCCTGATAAGTTCTTGACAAGTTCCCGACAAGTTACGGAACCACTATTTCCACACGCTTGATTGCCGTGCCTCCCCGCCGATTTTGACCGGTGAGGACAATCGTCTGGCTGCCACGCGTTAAAGGCGACGTGAAATATTTAAACTGGCCGTCGCTTTGAACGTTGGCAACCTGTTCACCATTAATAATAAGTGCCGCGCCAGGTTCCGTGCGTCCGGTGATCTCTACCACGTTACCATGCAACTCCGTGCTTCCGACCTCCAGCAGCATCTCCTGTCCCTTGCCTTGTGTCGCGAGTGTAAACTTGAAGGTATCGCTCGGAGAGCTGACCCGCTTCTCCTGATCCATCGGCAATGACATCCCAAAAGTAATCCCCCTGGTCGAAACCTGCAATCTCAGTGGAGGTTCCGGTCAGTTTACGGTCTTCCACAACCCGCGAAAACATTGAGGTGGTGCTGATTCGCAGCTCATAACTGACCGCTTCCGGCACAGCCTTCCATTCGAACCGCACCGATGCATGTTTGGGATCCGCCACGATTAAAGGCTGCAAATTCAAGGGTTGCGCCAGATCCGGGGGCGCGAGGACGTTCGTCTTTCACAACCGGTCCGCCCCCTTGCGGGATCGTCACCCGTTCCCATCGGCCGATATCGACGTGCTGGCGTCCATCCGACGTAGAGAGTTGTGCGCCGCCAGCCGAGACCGTGACTTCCGTTTCGCTCGTTTTTGGATCGCTGCGCACGGCCGCGCGGCTGTTCTGCTGGACGGAGGCCACTGCATTTGAAAAGGAAACTTTCGCCTCTGATTTCGGTGAGTCCCACGTGCCGGTGGTCAAGTCCACAGCGCCCGAGGAAATATGCATGGCGACGCGCGTTTCACTGTCCCGGCCCACGGAATTCTCTTCGACCGTTACGAGCGTATCCGTCTGCACGGTATACGTCGTGCCATCCGCAAAGGTGATGCGTGCTGCGCCGTCTCCGCCCGTTTGGATCAAATCCCCTTTGTCCAAGGCCATTCGGTAATCTGCCGTTACCCACTGCACGGAATTTACTTTCTTCACCTGGACGCGCCCGTCAAGATTCACAAACTTCGCCTGCTTTGCCGTCAACTCTGCCGTAGCGGGAGTTCCTGCGCCAACCATTTGCGAAACCTTGGTCATCGCCGCGCTATAGGCATCCGGAAAAATCACATACGAAACTGCTACAAGCACGGCGACGATCATCAATATATAAATAAGGACCGTGCGATAGGTCACAGTCTTCCAATAGATGTCTATGGAAGAGCCCTTTTGGCGCGGCGCGATAGGTGGTCTCTGTATCGGCATGGAACAATCGCTAAATTTTACCCAGGACAAAAATTTAGCATGCCACTCTATGCCCAGCAAACCTCGGTCCTGCAATGAGTTTCGCGAGGTGCAATACTCGATTGGGATACTTGTAAACTTACGGAAGTGAGAAAAGCGGCAGTTGAGTGGCTATGAAAAATACAATGCCGCCGTGACCAGATACAAAGAACCCGCATGCCCGGGAATAAAGAGCATGCGGGCCGCTTTGTAGGTTTTCCAACTATCGTCCGCCGATTCCGAACATAGAGTCGAGAGAAATACTGTTCTCATCAATATGGACGAGAAGATAGTAGTAAATGAAGCAGTAAGGCAGCTGCAAGCCCGCGACAAGCCAATCCTGCGCGAGGTTTGTGCCAATGACGAGCACCGCCATCACCAGCGCTCCGAAAATGAATGTGAATCGTGAAAACAGGCCCAGCATCAGGAGCAGGCCGACGATTGTTTCCACCCAGGGCAAAACAGCGCCAAAAATTGGCAACATACTCTGGGGAATCAAATGCGCATGTTCGAAATAGTGGGTCAGATACGCAAGAAATGCGGCTCGCCCATTCAGCAAACGGCTTAGGCCGTGGAGAAGAATATTGGCCCCAAACGACAATCGCAAAATGGCATAAGCAAGCATCGTATTGGTCGCCTGACGGGAAGACACATCTTCCAGGTGGCTGGTAGTGCTGGCGTATTGGCTCACAAATCCTCCTCGTCGTTCTCGATCAATTTCAGGCTCACGGCGCACCTTCACCGCTTTTTTTGGCGGTGGGCGTGATGCGATTCAAAACTAATCTATTCGGTTGGACGGAGGACGTTTTATACCAGTATCCGCCGGCATGCAACCCCCCAGTGGTGCGGGCTTCAGCCTGCGGGGGTTGGTACTTGCAAGGACTGAACCCCGCAGGCTGAAGCCCGCGCCACTCCAACCCCTTAGCTTCGCAGGAATGTTTTCAGTTCCTGCGTCAATTCCACTGGCATTTGCTCGGGCAAAAAATGTCCGGTTGGCATTGCCTTCCCCTCGGCGTGTACGGCGCGGTCTTGCCAGGTCTGCAGGACGTTGTACATGCGATGAAACGGACCTTTCTCGGACCACAGCACAAGCATTGGGCACTGAATTTTTTTGTCCAGGTCCGCCTTATCGTGTGCGAGATCTATGGAGGCGGCGGCACGGTAGTCCTCGCAAATCGCATGGATCGTGGCGGGATCGCGGAAGACGCGGAAATATTCCTGAAAAACCGCGGGCTCGATCCAGGCCGGCAGCGGGTCCGTGATCTTACTTCCTCCAAGCCAGAGCAACGTGCACTTGAGAAAATATTCGGCGCTGTTCGCCACCATCGTCTCGGGAAAAGGCGGAGGCTGCACGAGAAGAAACCAGTGGTAAAAAACGGTGGCGAAATCCTGCGTAATATTTTGATAAAGCAAATAGGTCGGAACAATATCCAGAATCACGAGCTTGGTAAGAACTTCAGGATGATCCAGTGCCATGCGATGAGCGGCGCGGCCACCGCGATCGTGCCCCACCAGTGCGAACTTTTCATACCCCAGGTGCTTCATTACTTCCACCTGGTCCTGGGCCATGGCGCGCTTCGAGTACGCGAAGTGATCGTCTCCACCCGGAGGTTTTCCGCTGTCGCCGTAACCGCGAAGATCCGGCATTACCAGGAAATAATCTTTCGCCAATTCCGGTGCGACCTTGCGCCATAGAACGTGCGTTTCCGGAATTCCATGCAGGAGCAAAAGGGGCGAGCCTTTCGCATTTCCTCCGTACACGGTATTGATCGTCGCTTCCGAGGTTTTAATTTGCTCGCGTCTGAAGCCAGGAAAGAATTCCGCAAGCTCCTGCTGTGCGGCGGATGCTTTTGTCACGTCCGAGGAAACATGGGCGCGCAAAATATTTTCGGCCGCCGGAACAAATCCCAGAGCCATTGAACTTTTCAAAAATTGGCGACGGTCCGGATTCAACATTTGCCCCTCCGATTTCTATTTTGGGCTGGTGATTTTCCTATCTTTAGCACATGAGGAAAGAACTCGCTAATTAAATGCCCTGGCATCGAAATAGCTTTTCCACGCGCCAGGTTACATGGCCATGTCTAGCAGGGATACTGCGACAACCTGATCGACGTGGCGGAGCGTCCGGTAGAAGGTAAGCGTGTTGAATCGGGTGTGGAAAAGGAAGCTTGTGGTCAATATAAACCGCACAGCGATGCCCGTTCCATCGCGCGAGATGTGATTCGATCCGTCCAGAGTTTTCAGACATCGGTGGGTCTGGATATTGCCCGCGGCGGCAATGCTTGCGATCACCGCTTTCTTTATTATGTTCCGATATTTTCCATATTCAAAGAATAAGATCCTGCAATCTTTACGGGAAACATTTCCAAGCGCGATCACCATCGATCATTTTCAACAAGGGACCTATCAGAATCCGCACTTCAGGCTCGGTCTAAATCCCGTCAAAAAGTAGAAGAGCGATTGGAAGAAGAAACTTTACAGTTTGACATCTACCATATCCACCAGCAAGCAGTTATTTGCGTCGTTTTAATTCATCCTATATGTGATAACTCTTATGTTAACGTACCCTATCGTACAGACTTATGATAGGGTTACTGAACTGCACTGCTTCGCAAATCAGGGAAGATGGGATAAATACGGTAAATCAGGAATAGGAGACTCGACATGGCTCATCGAACTCGGCCTTCTCCACTGAAGAGACCACCCATTCAGCGAATCATTGAGGAAGCCATACACCGGAAGATGACCCCTGAAGAGAAACAATATTTTCACATAGCGCCAAGAAAGAAAGCCTCGGCAATTGTCCCAGGTCCCAAATCTCACAGCGAGAAAGGTGCAGTTCAAGCATGATTTTCATTGCTTCGTACTAACCTTTATTGCCCGGCAGCACGCATGGCTGTCACGTTTCCTGCCGGTCGTCTGCCTGCCATTTTAATTCATCGAAATTTGTTGCAAATCCCGCCAGTTTGCAGTATCTACATGGTTTCCTGTATTGCCTATAGAGTTCGCTGTAGATAAAGTTTTTGATTGGTTCGGTCACTTTTCTGTGACCCGCCATAAAACAGAAGCAGCCCTTGGGATATTCAATAAAGACGTAAAAATTAAAAATGAAAAAAATAGCAGGCGGATGCTTTTTGTAAAATTCAAAAACAAGACACTAAAACCAATGACAAAAGCGACTGTCGATTTAGAACCGAAGAATCTGGCGTCTATTTTTCGAGGACTCTATGTTCGTGTGGCCTCTCGACTTGGCGTTGATCCATCTTATGTAAGCCGCGTTGCACGAGGTGAACGACAATCCGAGGCTGTCGAAGCCGCACTCGAACACGAAACGCACAAAATCATAGCCCAGGTCGCAAGAAAGTTGAGAGTGAATCACAACGGCTCAAGGCGCGGATCGGCGAATCACAATGGCGCACGGCGCGCAGGCGCAAGTCGGCGCGCAGGCAAAGCATCGCGACTTTCTCAAAACTGAATGCTATGTTCTGGCCTGCTTGTATATCAGCTGGTCGCCCGGGCATTTCCGATTCAGTGACCGGGATCGACTGCAGTTTCCGGCGCGTATGCGAGTTCTTTAGCCTTCATAATCGCCGCATCAAAACGAGGCGCGATCGCAGGATCAAACGCTGAATAGCCCCCATTGGGCGAACCGTAAATCCAGTTATAGCGATACGACCGAAATAAGAGTTCCATGTACGCGAGGAGATCTTCGACCGTTGCAGCCGATGAACTCCCGCAGGCTCCCTCAGCCACCCAATTTTTTTTCGCGGACCTATCGCTCCAAAGCGTCATGGTTCCGCCCAATTCCAGAATGCCTTTATATTTTTGCAGGAGGGGAGCAAAGACGGAGGCACGCTTTTGGATAGCCTGGCGAAGATCCTCGACTGAGTTGTGGCAATAGCCTAAACCTAATTCCCCTCCTGACAAAACGTGCAGCGCAAAATGTTGCTGCTGAATTTCATCGAGGAGTCCTTCTACAATGTATGTGCCTGCAAGGAAGTAATTCTGCTCATCGATAATTCTGTAATCGGGTCGCGTGAATCCTGTGAATAAAATCCAAAGCGTGGCGCTCGGATACTCGGTAGAAGCAGTGTCCGCCATGCGCGCTCCAAGAAGTTTCAGCGCTTGCAGCGTTTGCTGGTGCGTCATGGACGTCATGCGCGCAAGTTCGGCAATATCATCCGCTTTGTAATTGTTGTAGAACTCGAGGTCGAATACAATTCCCGGAACGTTAGTCTTGCGTGCAATGCGAAGCGCATTGCGCCAATTTTCAAGAAAATCCTGCTGGGCGCCCGCTTTGCCGTCCAGATCCAATCCTTGAAATTTCTGGAAATAGGGAACCTTGGTGAGGTCATTTCCTTCCGCGCCATTCGCCCCGATCATTCGATTCAAGTAAACCCACGGCCAGATTTGTTTGCCGGTGGATTTCTTCCAACTTGCGACCTGCGATTCCATCGACGCGGGGGTGGGAGTGGGGGAAACGTCGTAGGCGTCCGAGAAGGAAACCGCCAGGCCGTCGTACGGCGAACGATCAAATTGCGCCAACTTTTGTGCGTCCATCTGGCGGGCCATGGCTGTGTTCACCAGCATGAGGTAATGGTCTTTCCGCTGAGGTGCCAATGGCGCTTTTTCCCTGGCGCTTATTTTCATTTCAAAAGCGGCAGCAAAAAAGATGGCAGCCAGGAACATTGCTACCAGGCAAATCCTGGACATTTTGAAGAATTCGGACAGCTGCGGAGTCATTCGCTGCGAGGAAGGTCGCACTAGCGGATATTATCATTATCATACGCTCACTCCTAGTCACAATACATGACGCAGATACCAACTTTTCTAGCGGATTAAATTGACTGCCCCTCAGTGGCGAGCTTTTGTAGCGCTGGCATCTCGCCGGCTTTTTTCGTGAATCTATGACAAAGTAAAAACTGCCGGCGGGACGACGGCGCTACGAAAACCCATGCCTCAAGCAGGGTCAATTCAGGTTCACGCTCCTTTGGACGGGAGCTTCGCAGATGTTATGCTGCCAAACGTTTGGGAGGGTCTATGTTGCTTGCAGAAAAAGTGGCGGTTATTACGGGTGGCGGGCGCGGAATTGGCCGAGCAATAGCACTCAGGTTCGCGGAAGAAGGAGCGGCGGTGGTGCTTGCGGCACGCACCTTATCGGAAATCGAAGCGGTGGCGGGCGAAGTTCGCGGCGCAGGCGGGCGCGCGGCAGCGGTTGCCACGGACGTGGCCGACGAGAAAAATTGTGAGCGGCTGATTCACGAGGCCGAGTCCCAATTCGGGAAAGTGGATATTCTGGTAAACAATGCGGGCGAGTACGGCCCGGTGAAACCTATTGAAGAAATTACGCCTGGGGAGTGGGATCGCGTAATTGCCGTCCACTTGCGTGGAGCATACTTGCTGACCCGGCTGGTGCTGCCAAAAATGTACGCGCGCAACTCCGGGGCAATTTTGAATATTTCGAGCTTGTCGGCGAAGTCCGCCTTTGGGTGGGGCTCCCCTTATGCCTCGGCCAAGGCGGGTATGCTCGGTATGACCAGGGTGGTCGCCGCCGAAGCGGCCCGCAAGGGGGTCCGCGTGAATGCAATTTGTCCGGGCCCGGTCACGGAAACTAAGATGTCAAAGGACTTAGGGCAGACTTTAGCGACCCGGTTAGGGGTTTCAAAGGAAGATCAACTGAAAGGTTTCCTTAATACAATCCTGCAAGGTCGAGGGCAGACTGCCAATGAAATCGCCGCCGCAGCTCTCTTCCTTTGCTCAGACGAAGCCAGCGCGATTACCGGGCAGTCTCTGAACGTGGACGGCGGAGCGGCTTTTTGCTGATTTCTTCGGCCGCGGTTAACGCACGTTTTGCTTGGACCCTGCCACGCTCAATCCCCATCGGCTGGCCCGGTCAACCAGGTACAGAATCAATGCAATGATGGCACAAACGATGAAGAGACCTGTGAATAATATTAGCGCAGCTAACAATTCGCGTACGAAGTAAATCTGTAGCGCGGCAAAAACTGCTAACCCGATCCACAACCATTTCCGAGCCTTACGGTCGGCAAAAACTTCGCTTACCTTCAATTCAAGTCCCCCCTATATCGGACATGGCCATTGGATGCAATTTCGCGCCCAGAGGCGTCAACTTTCTTAAGAACCACAAGTCATTCTTTATCTTAGGAATATGCGAAAAGAAAATTGAGGTGAAACGGGACAAGCAAATACTAGTACTGACTTTGACAGAACTTTAGTAGGAATTCAGACCACTTTTTTGCAGTTCCGCAGAGGCACACTCGTTGCACCGGAAAACGACTTCACCCGGAGGCGATTTAAATTCGGGGAGCATTGTCACGAATAATGACACTTTCTATCAATATTACTTTTCCAGATGATACGCTGCGCGAGGGAAACGTTTCAGCGCCCTTCAAACGGGTAGCGATCGTTTGCCTGCACCGCCGCGCTGACGCGTTGGCGCATGGCAAGCGTGTCGACAGGTTCGCGCTTCATGAAGCGCCGCAGGACAGCGAGCTGCGTGCGAAGCATGTCTCCTTCGAGGACGGCGGCCAACGATTTTCGTGCGCCCACTTCCACGCGGTCCGCGGCATCGTGCAGGAATACTCGCGCTGCATCGGCCATCACGGCGGCGGATGCCGCGCCGCGAGTTGCCTCCGCTTTCTGTACTCGCCGCAGGGAAGATTCCGCCGCGTAGCATTCCATGACAATGTCTGAAAGCGCCGCGACAATTTCCTGCTGATCCGCCAACCGCTCGCGATATTTTTCCAGCGCCGCTCCCGCGACGAGCAAAAATGCTTTTTTAATTCCGGCGAGAATTTTTTCTTCTTCCGCCCACGCGCCGGTCTCGGGCTCGTCAAACGACGGGCCAGCCATGATTTCGTCGCGCAATTTTGCGCCCGCCTGCATCAAAGGGAGAACGCCGGAAGTGGCGCGCTTCATAAGCATCTGAATGATGAGCATGCGGTTGATTTCGTTGGTGCCCTCGAAAATACGGTTCACGCGCGAATCGCGGTAAGAACGCGCCACGGGATAATCCTCATGAAAGCCGTAGCCGCCGAAAATTTGAACCGCTTCATCCACTACAAAGTCCAACAATTCCGAGCCGTACACTTTGCTGATCGAGCTTTCGATGGCGTACTCCTCAAACACTTTCATGGATTGCAGCGACTTGTCCGCGTTTTCGCCGGCAGCGGCGATCGCCTTGTCCATCAGGCCCGCGGAGCGATAGATCATCGATTCGACGGCGAAGATGCGAATGGCCATTTCCGCGAGCTTCGCGCGAATCAAGCCGAATTCCGCGATGGGCTTGCCGAAAGCGACGCGCTCTTTTGCATATTTCGAGGCGATGGCCAGCGTGTCCTTCGAGCCTCCCACGCAATAGGCGCCCAGGCTGAATCGTCCGGCATTTAAAATATTGAACGCCACGATGTGCCCGCGACCCACTTCGTGCAGCAGATTTTCCTTAGGCACCTGGCAACTTTCAAAAAAGATGGCCGTCGTTGAGCTGCCCTTCAGACCCATTTTCTTTTCTTCCGCGCCCGCAGAGAATCCGGGAAAACCGCGCTCGACGATGAAACAGGAAAATTTCTCGCCATCCACTTTTGCAAAGACGATGTAGACATCGGCGAAGCCGCCGTTGGTGATCCACATTTTCTGGCCATTTAAAATCCACGAACGGCCATCCGGGGAAAGCACGGCGCGGGTGCGGGAATTTTGCGCGTCCGATCCCGCTTGCGGCTCGGACAAGCAGTAGGCTGCAAGTTTTTCACCTGTGGCCAGCACAGGAAGATATTTTTTCTTTTGTTCTTCCGTTCCAAAGAAAACGATTGGCAGAGTGCCAATGCCGGAGTGGCCGCCGTGGCTGACGCCAAACGAAGCATAGGCGGACAATTTTTCGGCGAGTTGCACGCTGGAAACTTTGTCGAGACCCGCGCCGCCGTACTCATCCGGCACGCCGCCGCCCAGCAATCCGATTTCGCCGGCCTTTTTCAAAAGCTGGGCAATCAATCCGGGCTTGTGCAGCTCAAGATCGGGGATAACGGGAACCACTTCGTTGCGGACGAACTCCTCGGCCGTCTGGCCAATCAGCTTTTGATCGTCCGTGAGTTCCGCGGGAGAAAAAACATCTTCCGGGGTGCACGATTCGATGAGGAAACTGCCTCCACGGGATGCAGCCCGCGGCAACGACGAAGTAGCCATGGTCCCTCCGGTTCGGTAAAAGAAATTTTTCGCAGCGGCAAGAGCGATGCGAGTCTTTGTGAGAACTAAGTCAGAACCTCAGCGGCTAAACAGGCTGCGGAAAAACCCAATACTCCGTCATTCTGAGCGAAGCGAAGAATCTCTCCTTGTTGCTTTTCCTATACTTAAATCGAGGAGAGATTCTTCGCTTCGCTCAGAATGACAGCACAAAACCTTTTTTCCGCAGCCTGCAAAGCCGGACTCATTTTGCAGAACTTATTTCGTGGCTAAAGCCACGACTCAAAAGGATTCTGCAGTTCTCAAATCTAGTGTTCTCGCACAGACTCTTCAGGCCGCTCCGGCCGCGCTTTTAATCTCGCCAATGTAAGAGGCTGGCAGATTGTGTTCGCCTGCGCCATCCAGCATCGCCTGTAGATAGGATGGCGATGGGCGTAAACCTTTCTCCACTTTCGACGCAATATAAATCTGCGCCGGAACAGGTTGCCCGCCCTCGGGAGTCACTTGCACTTCGATGCGCCGGTAATGTTCCGGAACGCCTTCGTAGCGGTCCAGTGAACGGAGCGCGTTCTCTTCGACTTTGTAGAGCACGCCGTGAACGGTTTTCCCCGACGCCATCTGAATATTGGCACCGGCTGTTCCGCCGCGAACTTTTTTGTTGAAGCGAACTTCGTAATTCGGGAGAGACGCATTGCGCTCTTCCAAAATAGTTCCGGCGCGGGAAAGCATCTGCGCGCGGTTCATGTAACTGCCATAAGCAAAGTGCCAGACTGTTCTAGAAGCCATAGTGCCTTTCTCGATAAACGTGACGGATTGGGCAGGTGCGGTGTGAAGGCTCATTGTAACGGGCTTACCGGGTGAGAGCAAATACTACGAGATTAGGGTAGTGCATCAATTTGAATTTTGCGGTGTTAGAGCAAAAAAGCTGCCCGCCCGAAAAGAAGGGCGGCCTCTACAAAAGCGACTGCAGGGCAATGCGGCCTCTCAGTGCAACGAACTTCGCGAGGGAGAGGGCGTCTTTTCTCACAAATTGAGGCACCGCCGAGGGCAGCGCTTAACAATTTGGAAATATGACCGTCGCCCGAATGTCCGTTCGTGCATGGACTTGGTATAAACTAATTTTTGAATGGAACAGTGCTATATGTGTGCAGAATTTGGGAGGGACTTTTTATGCCCACACCTCGAATGAAATGCAACCGGTGTCTCAGCGCTGTTTTATGGGCTGCGACACTTGCAACGCTGTTATTTTTTTCCGTGCCGGGCAATGCTGCGCCTGCACAAGGCAGCGAGGGAAGCAAGGCCGCGAGTGATCAGCAATCGAGGATTACATACGTCACGATTGCTGGATCGGAACAAGCGGGAACATTCGGGGGAGTTGTTTACAAAAGAACCTGGGGTACGGTTACGGGGGTTGTCGCGGCGAGGGACACGATACAAGGGTTTGACCAACTCCCACATGACTCGGACGGCAACTATCCTTATCAATCCGAATTTGAAATTACTGCGCCAGAGCAGCCCGGGACAAATACGGTAGTCTTTGTCGAAGCGGAAAATCGAGGCACTCCGGTTTTTCTCAACGCGCTGCATGAGGTTGCAGTTACTGGGCCGCCGTCCGCTACAACGAATGGTGGAAGTACGGGAAACGGATTTCTTTTTGCGCATGCCACATCGTACGCGCGCGTGCAGTGGCAAGCGGGTGTAGCAACCAACGTCCCGATGGAGGCGGAGGGCGTGGGCGAAGTGATCATTCGCGATTTTGGCCGCATGCTGGCTGGGCGCACGCCGCTGAATCCCAAACCGACAATGGATTTCGGGAGCTATCACACGCTGATTCTCGGCGGCGTCAGCCTCAGCGGTTTTTTCGCGAACACGTTTATTGCGGAGGGATTTAACGCGGACCCCGTCGATGGCAGCGCCGTGTTTCAGGGAGCAATTGCTGTGGACGGCACGGGCAACTGGCTTGCACTGAACGAACTTGCGGCGCAGGCGGGAGAGAAAGAATTTCCGTACGTCGTGCCGGATGCGAAGCCACTGAACTCGTCTGAAATTTTGGGCGGGCACCTGAGCGATCCCTTTTACATCGATATCGCGAATTACACCGATTTTTATCGTCTTCGCGCAAGCGTGACGGACGTTGCGCCAACAAATCCGCGCATGCGCCGATATGACTGGCCCAGCGCTCACGCGCCTGCACCGATCGACCAAAGTGGAGGCAGCGCGCGCGCCAGCCGCTGCAACGGCGGCGCGGTGATCGACCTCAATCCGATTCCGCATTCCGCGTACTTGCGCGCCGTAACGTTGGAGCTGGAGCATGAACTTAAAGTTCCGTCGGCAAAGCAAGCGCCACTCTTGCCTCCATCCGCGCTCTTTGTGCTCGACCCCGATCCGGTACTCTCGAAATTGCAAAACTTTAATCACCTGCCCGGCGTGCGCCTGTATCTGCCACTGGTGGATGAGGACGCGCAACCGCTGGGCGGCGTTCGATTCCCGGATGTACAGCATCCGGTGGGACGCCCCGTTCCACCTTCGCTGCCTCCCGTAACGACAGCTTCGATCGAGGCCACCTGCGGAAACCTGGGCGGCTGGCAGCAGTTTTCTTCCGAGGAACTCACGAAGCGGTACGGCAGTGAAGCAAATTATGTGAAGCTCTATGCACAATCGGTGGACAGGCAAATTGCCGCAGGCTATTTGCTGGCATCGGATCGCGAAGAAATGCTGAAGATTGCTTCCGCGATGTATAACCGGCAGCCTGCCGCAGGAATTCAAGCGAGCGGGCAGAAGCATTGAGATGTGATTGGTGAATTGTGACTCGTGATTTGTAAATCGTAATTTGAAATTTCACATTTGAGATTTGAAATTTTGAAAGTCAGGTTTGAGTTTTGAAATTTGGGATTTCAAATTTGAGGTTTTAGATTTCAATTTTCTTTTTCTAGTCAATTACAATCTTGCGTTGCTCTACATCGCAGATTAACTTTTTGCATTTTTCTAATTCTATTTCTCTTCCCCACAATCCCAAGTTCTCTCTGCAAAATGCTCCGCAACTAATTCGCGGCGCGCAGGACGCCCGCCAGAAATTCCACAAGGCGCAACTGATCGGCCCACACCGCATTTTTGTCGGGATCCACGTGCGAAAATGCGGGCGTGATGAGCGCATCGCGCAAATAGGCATGGGGGATATCTTTTTCCAGCCACAAGCTTTCTGTGGAGGGAATAATATCGTCGGTCGAGCCGTGCAGAATAAAAACGGGGGCGCGCAGCGCGGCCAGTTTGCCCTCGGGCGAAATTGCGGAGAGTTGCGAATCGTCTGCCTGAATTGCTTCCAGCAATTGCGGCTGCAACTGGTCGATTTTTCTTGCGAACAGAATTTCCAGCGTTGCACGGCTTGGCGGGCTGAGCCGCGAAAATAACGCTTGCGCCTTGGCAGGCTGCTCCCAGAGCCAATCGCGGAGGGCGTCATGCGCGACTCCCAGATCGCTCGCAGGGAAAAACATATTGAGATTCGAGTACACAAACACGGCGGCGCCGTAATCGTGCGCCTTGTACGCTTCTACGCGGCCGTCCGGAAATACCGCTTTGCTTGTGGCCAGGAATCGCACCACGCGCGCCAGGTTGTCATAGGCGCCGATCAGAACAAGAGTTCGAATGTGAGGCGCGTAGCGCGGATCGCACGCGGCAAGAAGGGAAAGCCCTCCCGCGAAGCTCACGCCAACGACGGTTACGGGCCCGGTGTTCAGATGATCTTGCAGCCAGGCGCTCGATTCACCGATTGTACTGATCGATGTGCTATCGACATGGTAATCGGCGAGGGCCACGACTTCCGGAGTCAATACCGAAAATCCGTCGCTCGCCGCGGCGCGCGCGAAATTTACGAGACGAGGCTCATCCATTCCCAAGTGATGAATCCCGTGGACCAGCACCATGCCCGGCGGACGAGCGACTCCTCGAGGCAAATACAATCTTGCGCGGACCGGGCCTTGTGAAGTGGAAAGCGTTAATTCTTGAGTATCGAATTCATGGCGCTCGAGTCGCACCAGAAGTCCCTTCGCCTTGGGATTCAGAAATTGAATCAGGAATGCGGCGCTGCGAAGTTCAAAGCGCAGAAAATAAATTCCAAAAGCAAGCAGGATAATCAAGAAAGGGAAAATCCAGAAAAGTTTTGAACGCAGAAATGGGCGAGTCGTTTCGAAGCGCGCCGGAGTTGTCATAATGGCGAAGTTGGCCGAGGAATGCCGCCCCACAGCGAGCCGCGGCTATTTCGTTTCTATGTTGGATTTCGGAGCCGTGTAGCCCTGCCGCGAATAAACCAGAAATTTGACCTTCTTGCCTTTATCGTTGAGAACGGTCAGCGGTCCACCGTCGGGCGCAACCAGATCCACTTTTATTTTGCGGTATTTGCCGTCAAGCGTCGAATTTGTTGGGGAATATGCCAGGCTGTATTGATTGCGCAGGCTTGCCGCCACATCCTGCATGATGCTGGGAATTTCACCATCAAAACGGGGCAGCCAGTTACGTCCACCCGTCATGGCCGCAAATGTTTTCAACTGATTTTGCGCCTGAATGTAAGTCAATTGCTGGCCGAATGCTCCCGGGGCCTGATTGATAAAAAGCTGTTCGCCGACGCCGACTGTAAAGATCGTGGCGTCGGTTTCCCGAATACGTTTCAGCGTTTCATCCAGATTCAGCTTGCTGAACGTATCGATCCCCGAAGCGAGAACAAGGACTGCCTTCTTGCCTTTTACATCTTTGGTGCGGTCCAGCACGTCGCAAAGCGCGTCGAAAAGATTTGATTCGCTGAACGGCGGAAACACCATCGAGTAAAGTCCCTGCATGATTTCATCGCGGTTATGGGTGAAGTCCACTTCCACGTTGGAGCGCATATTGAAAGATTCGAGCGCCACCCAATCATTTGGTTTCAAATTGCTTAAAAAAGCAGCGGACCAGTTGCGCGCATTATAAGCAAAGAATTGATAGCCGAGCTTGCTGAACTCGAGCAGAAGGACGATGGTGATGGGGGCTTCCGATGGCGCGAAACTGGTGATGGTTTGCACCGTGCCGTCTTCGGTGACACGGAAATTTTCCTTCTTGAGGTCCTTTAAATAGTTCCCATTATTGTCCGTCACCACCACGTCCAGGCTCACGACCGGAACAGTAACGGAAATCGAAAAGCCGGGCCCGGTCTGCTCGGGCGGCGCCTGCTTATCCTTACCCTGATCCTGTTTGCCCTGGTCCTGCTTGTTCTTATTCTGATCCTGCGCCCATGCGGAAACTGCGCCAGGAGGGACGCCAAGGGTAAGCATGATTACGCTCAAAACGATTCTTCGAAGCGTGAGTGGGGCAGTGAGCGATCGCATATCTAGCTGGACCTCATGAATATGGCGCTAAACACCATAAATTTTGCACCCGGCCGAAAGCCCGTATGAAGATGTTTATCTTGCACATACGATGCTGCCACGAAGCTTCGGGATGTTCAATTGATTCGGCAATTTCCGCCACCATTTTGGAGCGTCCGGGTTTTGATCGCGGCACACTCGGTCGCATGCGCAGGCTTGCAATTCAAGGACGCATGGTACGATGAATAAGTTGCGACCATGGAAGAATTATAGTTCGGAGGATTGCGAAATGTTCCATCGTGCAGGCCGGATACTTTTGACAGCCGCGTTGACCGTGCTCGCTGCCGTGAGCGCGCATGCGCAAGCGCCGGTAGCAACGCCTGACCTGAACAAATTGGCCGATGAAGCACAGGGCTGGCTCAGCGATCTGGTGCGCATTAATTCCGTAAATCCGCCGGGCAACGAGGCAGCTGTCGCGAAATATATTTCGGCCATATTTGCGAAAGAAGGCATTTCGAACGAGATGCTCGAAATGGCTCCGGGCCGAAGCATTGTTGTCGCCCGCTTGCAGGCGGGTCCTCTGCCCGATCCCACGAATGCGCTACTTCTCGTTGCCCATCAGGATACGGTCGGCGTTGATGCCTCGAAATGGACAGTCGATCCTTTTGCCGCAACCATTCGCGACGGTTACATGTGGGGGCGTGGTGCGGTGGATGACAAAGCCATGCTCGCCGCGAACATCGCCACCATGGTTCAGTTGAAGCGCAGCAAAGCGCGCCTCGCGCGCGACATTCTCTTTCTTGCCACCGATGACGAAGAACAAGGCGGTTCGGCAAGCATCAAGATCGCTGTTCAGAAATACTGGGACAAGATTGCCTGTGCCTATTCTTTGAATGAGGGCGGGCGGGTGATGGTCAAGAACGGCAAGGTGCAGTACGTTGGCGTTCAGGCCAGCGAAAAAATAGCGTACAACGTGATTGTCACGGCGACGGGATCCTCAGGACACGGTTCCCTGCCCAAGCCGGATAACGCCGTAGTCCATTTGGCGGCTGCTGTCCAAAAATTGGGAACGTATCAAGTGCCACCGCAACCCAACACCATCACGCTGCGTTATTTCGAACAGCTTTCAAAAGTAGAAGATGACGAAATTGGCAAATGGATGCGCGCCCTGGAGCAACCGGAACGCGCGGACCTTGCCGTAAAGCATCTTGCCGAGCAAAGCCCCATGTGGAATTCCATGCTGCGCGATACGATCGCGCCCACGATGTTGCAGGCCGGCGTACGCGTGAATGTGGTTCCGTCGGAAGCATCGGCGAATTTGAATATCAGAATGCTTCCCGGCCACTCCATCGAAGAACTGATGGGGCAATTCACAAAAATCGTGAACGATCCGCAAATCAAGTTCCAGCTTGCACCCGATGCTGGAGAAAATGCGCCTCCGTCGGATCTGAAATCGCCATTATTTCAGACCATCGAGCGGCTCACGCCGCAGGAATTTCCCGGCGCCATCACCTTGCCAATTATGGGAACGGGAGCGACGGACTCCGCAAGCCTGCGATTGCATAAAGTGCAAGCCTACGGACTCGAACCTTTTCCCATGATGGAAGATGATAGTTCGCGAGTGCACGCCGATAATGAACGGATGCCCATCGACGGATTTCACAAAGGCGTCATCTTCCTATATCATGTGGTAGCCGACTTCGCGTCGACGAAATAGCGAACAAAACGAAACTTACCCCCCTTCCAGGCTGATCGGGATTGGATAAAAAACAAACATGAATTTTCGCTCCGCTAAAATTGTCTGCACTCTAGGACCCGCCAGTAATTCTTCAGAAATGATCGAGCGCTTGATGCGAGCCGGAATGGACGTGGCCCGGCTTAATTTTTCGCATGGAACGCATGATGATCATGCGCTTGTGATCAAGCGAATCCGTGAAGCCTCCGCACGTCTCTCGAAGCCCATTGGAATTCTCGCCGACCTGCAAGGGCCGAAGATTCGTACCGGTCTGTTGAAGGGGAGACAGCCGGTGCAATTGGTCTCGGGCCAGCGCTTTACCATTTCGATCAAGACCATTGCCGGCACGGCAGAGGGCGTCAGCACCACATACAAGCGCATGGCGCGTGACGTTTCGCGCGGCGACCGCATCCTTCTGGGCGATGGCCTCATTGAATTGCATGTGCTTTCGACGACTTCAACGGAAGTGCATTGCAAAGTGATCAACGGCGGATTGTTAGGCGAGCACAAGGGCATCAATTTGCCCGGAGTGAAATTAAAAATTCCGGCCGTAACCCTGAAAGACCACAAAGACCTTATTTTTGCGTTGGAGCAGGGCGCGAATTTTATTGCCGTCAGCTTCGTGCGCGATGCAAAAGATGTGCTGCAGGCAAAGAAAGCCATTTTGGCGGCGAAGCACGATATTCCAGTCATCGCCAAGCTGGAAAAACCGGAGGCCATCGAACATCTGGACGAGATTCTGAATGTATCCGATGGAGTGATGGTGGCGCGCGGCGATTTGGGCGTGGAAATGAGTCCGGAAAAAGTGCCGGTCGTGCAAAAGCAGATCATTGCGCGTGCATGCGAAGCGCGCCGCCCGGTGATCACAGCGACTCAGATGCTTGAGTCTATGACACTGAATCCTCGGCCTACCCGCGCGGAAGCATCCGACGTGGCTAACGCTGTATTCGATGGCAGCGACGCACTGATGCTTTCCGCTGAGACTGCCTCCGGAGCCTATCCGCTTGAAGCTGTGGAAATGATGGACCGAATTATTCGCGAGGCGGAAGCCAATAATTCGCACGTGCTTCGTCCATGCCCCGCGCAATTCAACATCGCGGAAACCGCATCCGAACTGATTTGCCATGCTTCCGAAGAACTACACATGAAAGTGATCGCCGTGTTCACCGAAACGGGCTCCACGGCGCGATTGGTTTCCAAGCATCGCCCGCGCCGCCCGATTATTGCCTTTTCGACGATTCAGGAAACGCGCCGCCGGATGTCCCTGAATTGGGGCGTCGTTCCGCGCACCATTGGCAAAGTGCAAGATATCGAAGAACTGATTCAAGTCGCGGAGAAACGCCTACTCGAAGAGGGCATGGTTAAACCGGGAGATGTGGTTGGAATCGTGGCGGGAACTCCACTTTTCGTAGGCGGCACAACGAACTTCATGAAATTTCTCGTGGTGGGAAGCGACGAAGGGCGACTGCGCCGCGTGAATCGGTAGGAGTTGTTTTTTGTGGCATAGGCTTCAGCCTGTGGATTTTAGGCCCTGCAAGGCCTAAACCCCGCAGGCTGAAGCCCGCGCTACTTAAACCTAATTCACCCAGCGATCATCGGAATCGCGCGGTGGCTCATCTTTGTGCTCGCGCATGTAAACTTCGAATTTGCGCCGCGCGCGGCGGCGTTTCCAATCCAGATAATCATTGCGGAAACGATACAGAAACAATCCGCGCCTCAGGTACAAATAGCCCACCAGCGCTCCGCCCAGGTGCGTGATGTGGCTGACATTGTCGCCGCCCACTTCCAGAGATAAAAAGAATTCAATGGCAATCGATCCCGCCACCAGAAGTTTCATCGGTATCATGATTGGAAATGGTATGAGCCATACCTGACGATCAGGAAACATAATTCCCGCGGCAATCAGCACTCCGTAAATAGCGCCGGATGCGCCGATCGTAGGAATCGTGAATGAAAATCCAGTCCCATGAGGATCGAGGATCGATTTCACCAAGACGTTGATAAAGCCGGCGCCAATTCCGGTCAGAAAATAATATTCATAGAACCGCCGCTTGCCCCACGTCTTTTCCAAATCCATCCCGAAGAAATAAAGGAAAAGCATGTTGAAGAGCAGGTGCCAGATGGTCGCGTGCAGGAAAAGATATGTGAAGAGCTGCCAAACAAAAAAGCGTCGCGTGACGTACCAGGGAACCAGCCCGAAATAATGATTGAACATCGCCGTATATTCCGGCGGTAAAACCAGCTTGGTAATGGACTGCAGAAAAAAAACAGCGGTGCAGGCGATAACGATGTTGCGGATGGCAGGAGTAAGCATCCCGCCCCAACTGACGCGAGAACCGAAAGTGCCCGGATACCGAGAGCGTGAACCCATCCTCGCAAGTGTAAGCGCAGCAGAAGCGGTAGTCAAAGATTCGGAGGGTTAGTGTATGGCGACGGCAAAATGCCCCCTCCCCCCACTTAAGCGCTGGTTGCCAATGAAGAGCGGCGATGGGCGGGATAGCGTGCGTGCGGGGCGGAGGGGCTGAAGGAGAAGCGTGGGGACGGGATCTTTGCCCTACGCAATCACGTCATTCTGACAGTGTAGACGTTCAAAAGTCCATCCCTCCGATTTCTCTGTAATCCAATCGAACATACCTGACCATATCTCTTCGATCTCGGTCGGAGGTGGTAGGACGGAGAACAGATCACGCCACCAGTCTGCGTTCTGGTATCTCAATTCTCCGTACGGATCAAGCACAAGGATTCGCCTTGCATTGGGATAAGTAGCAAATTTCTTCACACAGCTTGAATAGATGTTCTGCAAAGCAAAAGCGATATGTTGTGGAGGATTTGCGGCGTCGATACAATCCGGCTGACTTGTGGGCGGCTCTGACCATGTGAATTGCAAACCCTTGCTCGGAGCACCGTCCAATCTGTTCCACTCGGGAACTCTTTTGTACGACCACCACCTTTTGCCGGGACGCGACTTGAGAACCATTCCTTCTGCGATCGGCCAATGCGATCGAATACTTTGAACTGCTGCCAATACAAATGCGCGCAATTGTGGTTGAGTTCCGCTTATCAGCATCGGAAGGCCTATTTCATAGAGGTCATCGAACGGAAGGTCCTTCAGCTTTGCCTCAAAAAGTTCGGAAACGAAGTGGTCATTGCTGTGTCTGTGAACAAAATCAACTGGTGAAGAAATCGACTTTCTCTCGATGACGAGTTCAATGTTATTCCCTGAATCCACGTACAAAGCCTCAGGTTGAGGATTCTGTCTATCGGCAATATCCAAACAGGTCCGATGGACAAAGCGAGCGCCTTCCGCTTCGTTTAGATGATTCGCGAATGCGTCAGTGAGTGGCTTCTCGCAGCCGCCAGATCGTGGTAAACAGCTCATCCCACAATTATGCGCCGAGCGACTCTGGTCTCACAAGCGGGCTCCCTGGTGAGAGGGCAGCCGGCATTGTATTTAAGGTGCCTGCTATATCCTCGCTGAAATGGTAGAAAGGGAAATGTGCTTCTTGTCCCGAAGGTAATGCTAATCATCCTTTTGCGACATGTGTGCGCGCCATCCGCATACCGGAATCGTTACAAGCGAACTTTGGGAGCTGAAGACGCGATATTTGGCCCATAAAGGATGCGCGCGAACTGGTAAGCATATGTGTAGAGTTTCACCAGTTACAATCGGCGCTGGCGTAGGCTTCATTCAGGCACTCTCTATCGCCTTGATTCCTCTTCACCTTAGACCTTCAGTTCGGGCATTCATCTGGGATACGAAATTTCTATAGGAAACGAGGTCGAGTGCTTCAGATTCAACCTGACACCTAGAGGCGTCTAGCTGCGTTTTTATGACTGCGGAGTAGCTCGCGAGGTCGCTCATCAATTGCTGAAACAACCGGTACACGGAAAAGCTCAATCTCAACAGGAATCCTGTATCCTCCGCGTTAAGCTCCGTTCCGACGAAGCCTGTCAAATCTGAAGGTTGCACATCTGAAATAAGGTCGGTCAATGGCCAATGATTCGACCTATAGAGGAACCGATTCCTGGGGGGCGTGATCTTCTGATGGGCGAGATCAAGAAGTTCTTGGCGGATACCCACGTCCCAACAGGTGGCATTGGACATATTTATTACTCGCTGAAATGCCTCCCAAAGATCACGTTGATCCAAAGGTGCCAATGGAACAATTACAAATTCTTGGAATTGCGACGAACCGAGAGGTCGGATGGTCTTCCTCTTTTTCATGGGCTCGGGATAAATATCAATCGCAACTTGGTGGCCTTTAAGTTCTGGCAATGCTACTCCAAGCAAAGCCATTATCCCCCGTGCGCCTAAGTACGCCGAATGATAAGCATTAAACAGACACCAGCTTTGCATTCCTTGGCTTCCAAGACGCTGTGCCGCTAAGTTTGTATGGGAACACTTGTGAAATAGAAATACCGCTTCCCATAGCATCATCTCCCTTAGGCCATCGATATCAGAAAACCGACCATTATCTCGTGGCAAAACGAGGTCCAACAACGGCTGAAGCCGCTCAAGACCTGGATCAGGTCGAGCGCCAGCGCTTTGGAAATTTGGAATGTGTCCAAGCCAGGAGTCCCGCACTTCTTTCCAGTTGCGTTCACGGAAATTCTGCAATTTAGGTCTTAGCGACATCTAGATATTCACACTCTAAGTGTTCCAGGTTTGCTGTCTTCCTTGAAGGCGATCCGCAGCGACGTTTTCAGATCATCTCCAACGATCTGCTCGGCTTGGTTTCCGGAACCCATCTGCCTCCACCCCGAAAAGTCAACATTTTCTATACGCTTGAAAATAGCTATCACATCTTTAACTTCGAACCCCTGCTGATTCTTCAACGCTAGATTGAAAAACACTGGGAATACATTCCACAAAGCGCCAAAGCCGATAGTCTTGAAGAATATGCTCTCCTTCGCTTCAAACTCGCCCTGGAACACTTGGTGCAGCCCCTTATAGTAGTTTGAAATTATCGATTGTTGCTCCCATTCTGTGTATTCACTCAGCATTCCTTTTTCCGGCGTGACTAATGGTGAAATCTTTCTCACGAAATTAGTAAGGGAAAGTTGTCCGGCCTTTGGACTGGTTGCCACGACGATTTTTTCGTAAAACGGAGAGTGCTCATCTCGGCGAAGCTGTGTGGCTATGTCTGCCGCGCGTTCTTTTGCTACTTCCGCAGGATTCTTACTTGCCGGTAGCTCACGCAGCAGATCCAGGTAAAGAGAGGTGGGCACGTTCTTTGCTTCCCTATTAATGGTCACAAATTGCTCAATCTGTTTCTCCTTGGAGAGATCGAGAAATGCAACGACGGGAAGCTCAACATCAGTCCCAAGGCGAGCGGCCTCTTCAGCTCCAGCCAAGCGATGTTGTCCATCGATGACCCACCCTACGTCAGTTCCGGCGGGAATCGTAATTTCGCTTTTCCTGCTATCGAACGTCGCCTTATCTAAGCAGACAATTACTGCGCCTGGAATGGGTCTTTTCTGTGTGATGTAGCGAGTGATTGCCTGAACACGCGATGGCGATAGGGTGCGTTGATAACCCACATCTTTATCTTCAATTCGGCGGTTGATTGATAGCGAGCCAAACAGAGTGGATGCTTTTGCCTTAAATACGTACAGCTTTGTATTCATTTGGACTACTTCCAGAGCAGCGAATGTGAGCGGATGCCCGACGCGGCCTGTATGCTTCTTGACGCTTTTCTGAGTTTGCGCCTTCCTCTTTGCGCTCACTGAAAAACCTCCACAAAGTGATCCGGGCGGCGCGCCACCGTGTCTCCCGAACTGGGAAGATACAGGGGCCGCTCGGCAGGTCTGAATCTCACAGTTCCGTTATGCGCCTTCAGCAGTCTTGCGTATGCAAGGGCTTCGTACTTCTCGTTGAGTTCGGCTCCAAGAAAACGGCGACGGTTAATAATCGCCGCGACTCCTGTTGAGGAAGATCCCATATAGGGATCAAAAACAATGCCGTCTTTGGGGCACAATGCACGCACTAAACGTTCCGCGATCCCAACAGGAAATTGGCATGGATGGTCGAGCTTTTCGATGTGATTGCCCTTTACGTTTGGGATATCCCACACGTCCCCCGGATTCTTACCCTTGGGATTACCGCTAAATTCTCCCTTGTGAGGCCCCTTATAGTGCCGCTTTCCCGGATATTTTTGCGCCACACGGACTGCATCAAGATCAAAGTGGTAATCTAGACCCTTAGTAAACCAAAGTATTGTTTCGTGTCTCCCGCTGAAGCGAGACGTTCCATGAAAGCCGTGTCCGAATGCCCAGACAATTCGATTCCGCAGGACAATATCTTTAATCCCAGCGAGAATCGCAAACACGGGATAGTCCAGCGGATATACACATTGTTTTGCGACGTGGTAGCCAACCTGCCAGCAAATGCTGCCTCCATCGCGAGTGATTCTGACTATCTCCGGCAATATAACCTTGTGAGCAGCGATGAAATCCTCAATAGAATTTGATGTCTCATACTCCTTGCCCATGCAGTAGGGCGGAGACGTAATTGTGAGATCAATCGAACCGTCGGGCACACGTCTGATAAGTTCTACGCAGTCGCCAGTGAACAACACTGTCGGCGTGCCGCTCTTGATGGAACGAATTGCGGGAGTTACCGACCTGTAGGCGCGGATATTCATCGCCGCAAGCATACAACAATCGGACTCCGATATCCAGCTTTTGCGGAACGGGGGCAAGACTTCGCCCGATTCCCCACATTAGATGGTCCTTTCGGAAATTAGTCGAGCGCACCTGATCCAGCAACGCCTAGCACACAGCG
This sequence comes from uncultured Acidobacteriota bacterium, assembly GCA_963786215.1. GTDB lineage: Bacteria > Acidobacteriota > Terriglobia > Acidiferrales > UBA7541 > Palsa-360. Next base: position 191,343 of record CAWAYK010000008.1, on the reverse strand, counting down.
GCAACTCCGCTCAACTGATTCACTCATCCGGCGAAACTCCAACTAATTGCGCCAGCGACCGCCAATGTCTTGGATGCGGTCGGCGCCGCCCAGCGCGAATGTCGGTGGCATAAGGTTGCGAGATGCCAAGCGCGGAAGATATCGCTGGAACCGTCATTTCTGAAAGGACGGGTTGAATCTTTGTCCGGTAAGCGTCCTCATTCAGCCATTCAGGCTGTTCAGAGGGTAGCCAGGCACGAACAGCTGCTTTATGTCTACGTTGCGTCTCCGCACGGCTGATCTCTGCATCATGACTATGCGAAGCTGCACGCCCTTGTCGTGCCACCTCAGCAAATCTCTCCTTAGAAACCGGAACGGCACAAGCGGCACAGTGGGTTTTGCCACGATAGAGGACTACGCCACAATTACGACAAATACGGGTCGGCTTGACTGACGCTTTCGCTGGAATCTCCGGCGAGAATCCTGTCGCTTCACGTCGCTGGTTTTGTGTTAGCCGTGTTGGCGGTAGACCCGAACGAATTTGCTTCTTGACGGTAGACAAAAAAGTACGCGCAACCATTTCGGCGATTGGCGCTAGGGCGCGAGCCCACGAAGGTGCAGTCTCCGTGAGCCGAGCGGCAAAGGAAGCGATTAACCGACAATTTCCATCTCTTTGCTCAATGAACCATTCGCGGCGGATTGGTTCGCGACTAATCCAGTCTAGGACATATGCGTCAACTTGAGGACGAAGTGGCTCCATCAAATCACAGGCCAAACTGTCGCGAGAAGGTGTGTCAACATGCATCACCCCGATGCCCGGATCAAGACCGAGTGCGGCAGCGGCGAGGCGAGCTTCTGATTCAAGAACTGCGTACAAATAGTTGAGCATTGCGTTCATGGGATTCGCGGCAAGACGAGGTGATCCCGTTAACGGGGAGACTCTCGCTCCAAAGCGCTGCCAGTGGTCTGGCACGCGCGGAATATCCTTTTTCGGGAAGATTATCGATACGTTGCGCCATGCAGACCAGTAGGAATATGCAGCCTGTGATTCAAAACGGCGAAGCTCATCAATGTTTCTTGCAGAATTAACGGCTGCACGAATATCAGCAATTAAATGTGCCACTGAGCAAGCATTCAGTTTTTCTTTAGCAATTTGTTCTTGAGCAATCATTTTTTGCCGAATCAAATTCTTGGAAATCTCCAACGCCATTCCATTTGTACTTGAAAGAGATTGAGAACGCCTTAGCCGTGCATCGGACGGATATACCGGGCCAGTCGTGACGACCACAGAGCCGTCTTTTTCGAGCATAACGAAGGCAGCCCCCACATCAGAAATCCAACGGAGAGCCTCAAGAGTGATGAACCCATCGCTCCCAATTATCACTAGTCTTCGCAGCCCGTTGGCCACGCGAGGCAGGCGAATGTTCCTCCGCTCGTCCGCTATCCCGTCATGAGCGACCAAGTGACCAGCGTTGACTTGCACGCGAACACCATATCCACTTAAAACGAGAACGCCAGAATTGCGGACATAATGGAAATACGGTAGGGTGAGCGAATCTGCCATTGGAGCTTCACCTCCATGGTGGTTAGGGCTGCTTCGTCTGCTGAAACAGGCGGGCAGCCCGCTTAAGTCATTGCTATTCTAACATTTACCTGCCAAAGACAACAGAATGAAATAGCCTGTCTTTCGCCTAGTTGATGATATGCTCGCACGCTTGGAGATTAGTCCGTGATCTTGTTGGTTGCCGCCAAGATTGAATCGGCTGGTGATTCCGGGTTAACTGACTGCCTTAGAAACTCCCGCGTAATTGCGTAGGGCACGAAACCTGGGGGTAGCTTCGATCTTTGAAAGATCACCAATGCCCGCCGTAGAAAAAACCACTTTCCCGCCAGATTGGTTCGGAAATAATTGTCCATCTTTTTCTTATTAATTATCCTGTACCTCGGCAGTTCTATGATCTTGAGTTTGAACCACTCGGTCACCGTAAGATTTGCACTCGTGTCATATCGTTTCCAAACCGATGAAATGAACATCAGCAACTCGTAACTTCCAGAGAGTGCAATTTTACTTTTCATCGTGGAACAAAGCTCTGCGGATCGGCGGCTCGTGATATAGGGCAAGCCTGCGAGGGCATTCGCCACATTTCTCGGAGTGAACTCGTAATCTACCTTCTTTATGAAGTCCAAAAGCTGACTTCTAAAGAAAAAGGCTTCTTGATCCAGGAGCGTTGTTTCGAATTTGCGGCACTCCAAATCTGCCTTCCTCAACTCTTGCTCCAGAGAATCTAGCTTTCCCTTTTGACGTACCGTTTCTTCTGCTATGACCCTGCGGGATTCTTTGGTGATTGACCGTATTCGCTTCTCAAGATTACGACAGACATCCTCGTCTGCGGCAAGATCGCGCTGAAGGCTGTTCAACGCACTTTCTAGCGCAGGAACCTTCGGTTCAGACTCTGATGGTTTCGCGTTCCTTTGCAACTGTGCTTTCCGAATATTGCCTCTCTGGGTAGAGATGGCAATTTTAATTGCTCGAATATTCTCTTTACGCCCCATTAAGTCTCTTTCGAGTGCTTCCTTAAACGCATTGCTCAAAACATGGTTCGATCTCTGGCATTCCTCAAAAATCTGGAGTTGTGCTTGGTGCCGTGTCGATAACGATCTCGACTTCTCAACGCAAAGGGCGTACATCCGACGCGTACTCTCAATCGTCGCCTTGGTCGCGGGCTCAGCCGTGGCTCTTAACATGGGCATAAGACGGCTAGAATTCACGTTTTCAGCCAGCTTTTGAAACGCTTGGCGAACTTGTTCGGATGTTCGTGCGCATTTTAACTCCCAACCAAATTCATACCAGACGGGCTCAAGTAAGCAAATGAAGTCGTCTCGCCGCTGAAGAAGATAGTCTTTTCGAAGGCTAGGATTACCCGGACCTTCGTTGAATATTGAAAACGGATTGTCGAGAGTTCCACTCGTATCGGCTTGGCGAGTAGAGTTCCTCGGCCTCCGTGCTTTAGCCGGATGATTTTTTGTTCGCACCAATTCACCCCTGAATCCGCCTCATTACCCATGAATTGCTCAGTGCTTTGTGCCCATTACCCATGAACCGGGGAACTGGCGTTGCGACTCACGCTCACTGACGTTAGCCGTGCAAATGAATTGAAGTAATGTGAGCGGCGTAGGCAAGCAGATGAAGAAGAATAATAGACCCAAATCGCGCCAGCGCAAACGAAAAGCTACACTGCGTAAGGGCTCACGCTTAAGCGTTTCTCGCAAACGCCTTTCAATACCTATGCGCAAGCGACACTCCAAATCGAACAAAGCTCACATTGTTCGTGGCTCACAAACCATTGAGCGCAGCTCTTCTGCTCGTGAGCGATCCCTCCATGCTCTGAACGATATGCGGCACGGAGCTTCCGTTTCGGAGGCCGCGCGAGCCAACAGCGTTACTATACGGACGATTAAGAAATATGTTGGGACAGCGCTCATCCAAAAGCGCCCAGGCGGACGAATCCGTCCGACCAAGAGTGACCGATTTGTCCGGTACTTACAAATTCCGAGTCCGAACGGTTCAGTCGAAATAAAGGCGCATGGGTCAAAAGAAGCGACTGAGGTTGCCAGATACAAAGCTGCCGTCAACAGATTTTTAGGCGGGGACCTTAAGGCGCTTGATCCATGGCGCGGAAAGAAGATCGCCGGGGTTGAACTTGTAACCGACCGGCAAACTCTTAAAAAGCTAGCTCAAGACGAATTACTTCCTTATTCCCTCTACCGCTCGCTCTCGGGTGGGGCGGCGTGAGTAGATTGCGGCACAGGCGTCCGTGCGCCATAGGCACAAAACAACCTCGTGTCCGGCGCTGCGCAATCTGCGGGTCAATAAACGAGATTGAAGAGCACCATCTTGGTGGGCGGAAGCATGCCGCCTTTTTCACAATCCCGCTCTGCCGTCGTCATCACGAGGCAGTCACCATCGCCATTGCGCGAGCAGGCGTGAATATGCAATACACCAGTAATCTCGCCGAACGCGCAAGGCGTGCGCGGATGGCAGCGTACGTCTTGTTATGGCACATTGATGAAGCAATAATCTTCAACGAGAACAATGGCCTCGACTAAATCAAGTATCGACACGAACGTTAGAGGAAAACTCAACCGTGAATTCAATTCTGAACAATCTGCGTCGGGACTCCGCCATGACATTTTTCTTCGAGCATACTTAGTTTCCAAAAAGCAGAAAAAGCAGAGAACGCCGAGGCGTTATTTTCGTGCCAAGTGGCCAAAGCATGCGCTCGTATTCGACACTGAAACGCGCATTACCGTGGATCAATCTCTAACTTTTGGCGTGTATCGCTGCTGCGAGCGAATAAAAGGGATTTACAAGGTCACGGAAGAGGGTATCTTCTACGCCGACAACTTACCTCCGAAAGAGCGAAAGCTACTTCAGGCCTACGTACGTACCGCTGTTTCGGATGTAGCGTCTTTTCCGCCGCGATTCCCACTGTATTCCCGCTCCGAATTCATGAAAAGGGTGTTCTGGCCGTCAATTAAGCGCAATGGCGCTTTGATCTGTGGCCTGAATCTGCCTTTCGATCTATCTCGCCTGGCCATGAAATGGAGCAGGAGCGAAAAGGATGAATGGTCACTGATATTGTCCGAATATGCAGACGGAACCGAAAACCGCAACCGTCCTCGGGTCCTTATTACGCCCATAGATAGCAAAAAAGCATTCATCAAACTGGCAAAGCCGTGGAAGCCGGAAGAATGGGAAAACAATGGTAATGTTCCATTCCTCGATCTTCGCACGCTGGGATGGGCGCTCTTCAATATGCCGCTTTCGCTCAAGACGGCTTGTGAGGAACTCAAAACCGAACATCAAAAACTTGACCACGAACCGACCGGAACAATTACGCCTGAAGAAATCGAATATGCCCGGCAGGACGCTCGCTGCACCGTAGACGTGCTTAATGCGCTAAAGCGGGAATTCGACAAACACCCAATCGACTTAAAACCGTACAGCGCCTACTCTCCTGCATCTATAGCCAAGTCTTATTTGGACACGATGGGGATCACGAGGCCAGCATTAAAATTCAACATCCCTGAAAAGGTGCTCGGTATCGCGATGCAAAGCTATTACGGAGGTCGCTCCGAGACTCGTGTGCGATGTGCAGCAGTTCCGGTCGTACCAGTGGATTTCACGAGTCAATATCCAAGCTGTTGTGCTCTGCTTGGTCTTTTCGATGTGCTGACGGCACGAAGTGTGAAGTTCACCCGTGACACAGAAAGCGTCCGCAAATTCCTGAAGCGCATTAACCTACAGCGATGTTTCAAACGAGGTATGTGGAAGCAGGCCAAATTCTTTGCGCTCGTGAAACCTGACGGCGACATATCTACCCGTCCGCACTGTGTACAACGGGATCACTCAAAATATCGGCAACAACTATCTGACGTCAGATACACCGTTGTGGTTTGCTGGCCCCGACCTGATTGCATCTGTAATCCGAACAGGTAAAGTGCCGCACATCATTCGGGCTATCCGCATGGTGCCGCGTGGTAAGCAGGCAGGAATGGAGACGGTAAATCTTCGTGGCATGGTGACCGTTGATCCGTACAAGGATGATCTGTTCCGCAAAATAATTGAGCAACGCAAACTGAACAAATCAGACGAGGCACTCTATTATTGGCTCAAGATTCTTGCGAATTCGATTTATGGATTTTTCGTTGAACTAAATCCAGAAATTCTGAATAAGACTGTGCCAGTAACTATGTATTTTCAGGCGAAAAGAAAGTTGTCGAGAGTTCAGACTTGATCGAAAATCCGGGACCTTGGTTCTTCCCGCCCTTAGCTTCGCTTATTACCTCCTCAGGTCGGCTGCTTCTTGCAATGGCCGAAGCGCGTGTTACGCAGAAGAAGGGCACTTATCTGTTCTGCGATACGGATTCACTGGCAATTGTTGCCTCAAAGAATGGAGGAACCCTCCGCATTCCGGGCAGTAGCGGTGTCAGAATTCTATCGTGGGCTCAAGCGCGGGCTGTCGCAAATCAGTTCAAGTCCCTAAATCCTTATAACCGGAAGATTGTTAAGGGTTCGATCCTGAATCTTGTGGATGCGAACTACGTGGATTTTGAGCCGAAGAATCCACAGCGCCAGCTGTCCGGGTACAGCATTGCAGCGAAACGTTATGCCCTTTACGAAAAGATCGGCGCAAAGAATATTACAATCGTTGACCCAAAGCCCACGGCATCGGATTTCTATATCCTCCGAAAGATTCCCCGGAGAATTGGGACGAAGATGTGGCCGCAATGGATTTACGAAATGTGGGACTACATTATTCGTGGCGCTCTCAAGCTCAAGCGTAGATTCCCATCTTGGCTCGACCTTCCCCAAATGATGCGGCTCAGTATCACTACGTACAATGTTTTGAAAATGCTCGGAGAATGGAAAATCGCTCGTCCGTATAATTTTCTTTTCTTGCCAATTATTGATCCAACGTTTGGCTATGCTTTTTACACACGTAAAGACGAGAAAGTCTTGCTGGTTACGCCATTTTTGAAGAAGCAGGAAAGCTGGTTTGACCTCAGATGCGTGAATATCCATACAAATAAAAAGTACAGGATGGTGGACCCTACCAAAGAAGCAAACCCTCCACACAATGTTGTTTTTCCTTCTCAATTTGCGCGCCTCTTAATCGAGTACCAAGAGCATCCTGAAGCCAAGAGCCTTGCTCCCGATGGCAGCCAATGCCGGGCCGATACGGCCGGAATCCTCAAGCGCACCAACGTTATCGCCGGTGAGTTCCGCTATGTGGGTAAAGAATCAGATCGCAAATGGGAGGAAGGCGACGATATCAGCGTCTTGGAGTTCAGAACTACGGAGTACGGGAGAGCGAAAAAGGCTGTCGCGAGTGAAGAAGTTAAGCGCGACATCAGGGACATTGGCATCAATAAATGCGCCCGCGAGAGTGGGTTTGATCGCAAGAATTTTGTCAGGAAATTAGATCGCGGATTGCCTGTGAAGCGCAACTCGTATAACGAATTTGTGCGATGGCTTGAGGGCTACAAATCAACGGAGAGCTAGTGATGACTTGTCTCACCATTCCTAAAGGCGCTATCCAAAATAAATTAGAGTCTAGCTGTTAGGTCCTTCAGCACGGCGCTCATGAAATGGTGAAACCGTTCAAAGTTCCACTCAATGTCGCTCATCGGCCTTATGTAATGCCATTTACCTTTCATTTCTAGAAAAACTACGCCCTCGGCAGTTAGCTTCGACATGGAAATCAGCATTTTATACCTGAGCGTTGCCCTGAATGCACCGCGAACCGGTCCATCGGGAACTGCCGCTAGGAAGTAGTCCAAACCTTGCCTACCAATCTCGGCATCTAGCTCTGCGTTAGTAGGCTCAGGGTCAAGCTTTTCGTAAATCTTACCTGGGGCGATCGATCCACGGTGCGCAGCATAGTGCCGCAACGCCGATACCCTTTCTAAGAAGTCCAGAAATCGTGGCTCCGTAAAGTGTGCGTGAATCTCAGGCGCTTTGGCGAGTAAAGCGGCCAAGAATCCAGCGTATGTTGCACCTACGTTCTTGGGTGGGAGTCCGAGACTAAGCGCACCATTTACAACAAGCGCCAGATGATCGGCCCCTCCATGAAGCAGCAAATAGTAGAAATTGAGGTAGTAGCCTGTCTCAAAGAGAAACTCCTGGCGTTCCCACTCAACGCGCCTCGAAACGGTCTGCTGCATATCATAAAAAAGTAGCCTATCTCTTGTGAAACATAAGTTTGCCAACCAATTGTGAACGAGCGAACGTCCCGCTTCCTGAGTGTCCGTGTCCTGTTGCCTCGTGCGGGCGCTCGCCAAAAAATCCACTCCCGTTTTGAATGTACGCTGCTCATTTAGTTGATAAAAACCGTTCCACGTTTGACTCCAGACGATGTACTCAAATGACCAAGGAACATCGTGCCCCCGCACAAAAATCTCAGCTTGACGTTTGAGAGTCTGACAATCTGTAAGCAGCGTATAAATTTTTTCGAGCTCCATTGCATACGGAAACCAATCAGGATTCGACGTAACAACAACATCCGCATCCACGCTGAGCGCGGTCGAAGCAATCTCCAGGAGTTCGGGCGGGGAGTTGACTCCCAACACGTCCGTTGCCTTGGACGAAAGATTTACTTTCCCTACGACCCCGAACTCAATCCCAATTGAAGCCAACCCTTTATGAACCTCAACAAACGACGAAGGTATCCACAAATTGATCGAGCAACGAATTGGGTCAATCGAAGAAAGATAACTCCGCAAGACCTCTATAGCATCCAGCGATGCAAGGTCAGCTCGGGAGATTTGAGGGAGCCATAACAATACGTCAAGACGCGCCTTTACTCGACCCGCACTTTCGGTCTCCGGGATAATACGTCCTCGCACAAATGGCGACATTGTGTGCACACCTCTAACATTCAATATCGTATAACACAGTGACTTGCTACTTCGATAATACCGTAGGGGGTGCTGAAATTCTATGTATCGCCATCGCCGCTCGCGAGGGTATTGACGCTGAAAGCAGGGGAGGGGGCATTTTGCCGTCGCCATACACTAACCCGTCAAAGATTCGGATAGTCAGGGTAGTGCATCAATTTGAATTTTGCAGCGCTGCGGCAAAAAGGCTGCCCGCCCGAAAAGTCGGGCGGCCTCTACGAAAGCAACTGCAAGGCACTGCGGTTTTGTAGCGGCCTCTCCGTCCCGTGATTTTCGGGACGGAGAGGGCGAATTTGCTCGCAAAATGCGCCACTATCCAGAGTTCGGATACGCCGGTGGCAAAATGCTCGCCCCAAATGTTTCGAGCTGACCAGACCGCGGTGCTCTTCATCCTCCGAACCTCAGACAGAAGTCAATTGTGCGTTGTTGCGAAAATTAATTAGTTGGCGGTTCGCAGCCGATCCTAATCCAGGCTCATCTGACTCTGCGCAGGCTGTGTCTAAGCGGCTTCTGTGGCTGGCAGCCGCACCATGATGCAAGTTCCCTGGCGTGTTTCGTCGGCACTGATTTCGAGACTGCCGCCCAATTGGCTCGCCCTTTCCCGCATGCCTCGAAGGCCCACTCCAATCGTGCCGCCGGTCTCCATCTGGCGACGCAACTCGGGCGAGATCCCTGTGCCATTGTCTCTCACTTCGAGTCGTACAAAATCGTCCACCGAATCGATCTGAATCGCGGCGGTCGGGCTGCCCGAATGACGATGAATATTGATCAAACATTCTTGCACAATTCGAAAGATGGCTGTCTCCACTTCTCGGGGAAGCCGCCCAATCTCGCGGCTGCACCGTAAGTCGACAGCAATCTTGCTTCGTTCTGCGAATCCTTCGACATACCACTTGAGGGCAGGAGCGAGTCCCATCTCATCAAGGAGCGGCGGGTGGAGCAAGTAGGACATCGTTCGGATGTCGTCGCTCATCTGCCGGACCATGCTGGCACTGTCTGCCACGGTGCCAGCGGTTTTCAAAATCCGTCCGAGGTCTTCTCCGACTGCACCGAGATTCATCGCAAGGGCGGAGAGTGCTTGCCCAGCGTTGTCGTGCAATTCCCGGGCGATACGCCGTCTTTCCTCATCCTGCAAATTCAGCAGACGCCCGGTGAGCTGTCGCAGGCTGTCATTCGCCTGATCGAGGTCAACTGTCCGCTCCCGAACTTTTTCTTCGAGCCGTCCCGCGGCGTTCCGCAAGCGTTCCTGTTTGCGAAGATTTGTCTCCCCGATCAGGATGATCAAAATCGCCGCGAGCAGGAACAAAGCAAGACTGATCCAGCCTGCTGCTTGTGTGGTTCGCAGCGGAGCGGGCTGAGGGATGAGCCAATGGTTTACCGTCAGCAGCGACAACGTAAGGCTCGCCATGGCGGGCCCAGTTCCGAACAACCAGCCAGATAACGCCACGGCCATAAACGCCATGCAGTATGCCGGGGTGTCACTAGCCAAAGCGTTCGTCGCACGACCGATGAGCAAAGCCAGGAGTGTTACAAAGAGCGCGAGAGCGAAGCGTGCCAGAGTGCTGGCGGAAATTCTTGCGAAAAGCTCTTCTGCGTTGATCATGCCGTCCCTTCTCACTCAGTTACGGAACGGGCTGGTGAACCGCAGTCACAAATTCTAATTTGCGATAGAACTCATCGTCAATATACAAGTTCGCAAGACAGACGGTGCAAGTTCCCACGGAGCTAAGTCGCGAGAAATCGTCTTCCCGGAAAATGGGAATTGCGTCATGATTCAGCTGCGGCAGGTTTATTATGGATTCTTAAGTGTTGCATCGATGTGCCAGCTTTCGACTCTGGCTTTGGTATCGCCAACGAGTATTACAAGTTCAACTGTATTCTTCTCCGCGTTTTGCCGACCATTATAGACCCCACCGCTAGGCAAAACGGGACAGGACCCGATACGCTTTCTCGATACGGTGATGATGACGTTTGGGTTGGCCTGGTCGCGCAGCGACATCGAGCAGACTTTCTGAATCACGACCTTGTCGGTCTTGCTGGCGCTGAGCACTTCATAATGAACGGGATAGTCAGCTTCCTTGATGTCATCGGCCCACGCAGGTCCCGTCAAAAGCTGAAAAACAAACAAGAAAATCGCAAACGAATTAGTTTTCATACGTTCTCCACCAAAATATAAGCCTACTCCAGAGACCAACGGAATGCCAGAAGCACAACCGACGGCCAAGTCCCCACAAATTTTTGTCTCGTCATCTGGCTTTCCGCCAATTCCCACATGACGATAAGGCCTGCCAGCTCAACCGGTCGATGCAACACCATCTGATATAAATCTTTTTCTATAAGGTGGTGTTGATGAGATTCAAGCGGCGGTTCAAGCTTTCTGAGCAGCAGCGGAACGAGATGTGGAGTCGCTGGAAGGCGGGGCAGTCGTTGCATGAGATTGGGCGAGCCTTCAGCAAAGATCATGTGTCGATTCAATTTATGTTGGCGCAGCATGGCGGGATTGCTCCAGCCGTGCGGCGACGCTCACCGCTGACACTTACGCTGGCGGAGCGGGAAAACATTTCACGGGGATTGCTTGCGGTTCGTCGATTCGTGAAATAGCCAGAGGATTGCAGCGGGCGGTGTCGACGGTGAGCCGAGAGGTCGCCCGCCATGGCGGGCGACCTCAGTATCGAGCAACGGATGCCGATCAGCAAGCCTGGGAGTCGGCCTTGCGGCCCAAGCGCTGCCTTCTTGCCCTGCACGTGAAGCTGCAAGAGATCGTTGCGGGTAAACTCATCCTGGACTGGTCGCCGGAACAAGTTTCCGGGATGGCTGAAGAGTGAGTATCCCGAGGACGAGAGCATGCGCGTGTCGCACGAAACGATTTACCGCAGCCTGTTCATTCAAGCGCGCGGAGTGCTGAAAAAAGAGCTGATTCAGCATCTTCGCTTCAAGCGGCGAATTCGCCGCTCGCGGCACGCGCGGGATAGCGGGCACCACAAGGGTCAAATCGTCGACGCCATTTCCATTCGAGAAAGGCCCGCAGAGATCGAAGATCGCGCCATCCCCGGCCATTGGGAAGGCGACCTCATCGGCGGCACCAAGAACAGTCACATCGCGACGCTCGTGGAGCGTCATTCGCGATTTGTCATGCTGATCAAAGTGCCCAGCAAAGATACGGCGACCGTGGTCGCCGCGCTGAGCCAACACGTTGGCAAGCTGCCCGCAACTTTGCGCCGCTCGTTGACCTGGGATCGCGGGCTGGAAATGGCCCAGCACAAAAGCTTCACGGTGGACACGGAAGTGAAAGTCTACTTCTGCGATCCGCAAAGCCCCTGGCAGCGCGGCTCGAACGAAAACACCAACGGTCTGTTGCGTCAGTACTTCCCTAAACGAACAGACTTGTCAGTCTATTCTCAAGAAGAACTCGACGAGGTGGCGCTGCAATTAAATCAGCGTCCCAGAAAAACTTTGGGATTTCAAACTCCTGCAGATAAACTGCAAGCAAGTGTTGCACTGACCCATTGAGACCGCCCCGTTTATCAGGCCCTATCTAGTGGCCGGGCATTCCGGCTATGCGTGATGCGGCCAAAAATCCGGCCAGTTGTCTCCATTCGTGCACACTTGCGGATTCTTCTCACAGCTGCCCGGTGTAACCCTCATATTTACGTCATGTTTCTTACGCAGCCCATGGAACTTGGCATGCACGAAAATCCAAGTGCACGAAAGGCGCGACCCGTGGGCGTATCCGATGGCTGCAAGTAAATAAGCGTCGAAATTAGCAATTTCTGGAGCAGGATTTTTCTTCCAATGCAAACCCGTGAAAATCTCGCAACGAAAGGTCCAGTTTCGACGAGTTTGATTTGTCCCAAATGTGGACTGGAATTCGATGGCGACAAATGCGGGAGTGTGTTGCACGCAAGGCCGACATCGAAGAAACCGTGTCTCTTTGCTTCCCCGTTGCACTAGTCGGCTTTGCGTTTGGAAACTTATTGGCCGTCGTTATATATCCTCCACTTGTATCGAATTTTCCGAGAATTTTCGCGGTCCCGTTTCTATTTTTATCGGCAGCGTTGGCGGCTGCACACATGCTTGGGCAACGTCAGATGCGTTACGCGAATTATGTCAGGTTGATGATTGTATTGGTGACAATCAGCTTTTATGCGCCCGTAGCTTATTTCTTCCTGAATGGGATACTAGATTCCAGTCCGGGGATGGGCGTTCCCTCGCGCGTGGTCGCTAAAGCGATACAAAAAAGGGGTGGCCGCGTTCTGGCCGTGGACTTGTTGTGGTATCACAAGCGAATCGAAGAAAATATTAACGTGAGCGATGACATATATTCCGCCGTAGAGCCGGGTGATACCGTGCGCGTCGTGATTCACCCCGGCGCATTTTCGCAGCCTTGGTACGGCGACGTTCTCACCGGAACGAGTGATTCACGGTAAGTCTCAAGTCCTGATATGTCGTCTTCTCGGAATGTGGGAATGGCCGGAGACCCGTTACCTATAAAGACGATTTTAGGGTCATATCCGGCCACGTGAGTTAGCGGGGATTGAAGGATGTTGCTCAGGAGCCGCTTGCAGCTTGGGCTGCCGGTCGGCTGGCCATTTGTTCCTTCATCTTCTGTTGCATTTCTTTAGGGGTCGGTTGTGCAATGTGTGTAGCGACCATCCAAATGTAACCATTGGGATCGACGATGGTTCCAGACCGGTCGCCCCAAAACATATCCATCACCGGTCCCTTGGACGTGGCCCCAAGTTTAAGGGCCTTTGCCACCACCTTGTCTACATTTTCCGTCAGCAGATACAAACTTGTTGGTGAGGCGCCGATCGTTTTCGCCGCGCGTGCACCCATCTGCGGCATTTCCGGCCCCAACATTAATGTAGTACCCCGGAGGGTAAGCTCGGCATGGATTGCTTTGCCATCCGGGCCATTCATGATTCCTCGTTTGGCAAATCCGAATGCCTTTTGATAAAAGGCCACTGCCGCTTTCACGTCGGTCACCGTTAGCATTGCCGTAACGGAACCGTACTGCTTCTTATTGAGCGGATCGATTTTTTTATTGGCCATAACACTCCTTTTGCGATGTGACGATTCAAGCTGAATTCGGAAGGAAGATATTCATGAAGCACCGGGGGCATTCTAAACCCAACCGCCTGAAGCGCCAAGTCAAGTCTTGATAAGTCGTCTTACTGGAAACTGGCTTTTCGCGATAGGCAAGTTCGCAGAATTTATATTTCTCGGAAGCAATGTGCCCAGAGCTTGACGTTAGACAAGAAAGTTCTTGGCGTTCCCAGTCCAGATCGAGCTTGGGTCAGCTTGGAAGAAACTGCGATTGACACGGTCAAACAATCGCAATTCAAACCCTCTCACGGCATCGACGGCAAGCCTGTAGTGGTCCGCGTCCCAATAGAAATTACCTTTCGATTGTCATATTAATTTGTGCGCCGGGCTTTATTCGCCTAGCCGTTTCACGTCCGCAGTTCAACTCCGGCGCGTACTCTGCTCCACTTTCGCTTATCAGCACATCGCTATGGCAATGAACTTTCCAATCTCCATTGAAGCGTTGAATTCCAAGGAAACATTGGTATACATTAACGGCCTGTCCGGTTCCGCAAAATGGCATTTCCGGCAGGCTAAAAAGTTGCAGTTTAAGTCGATTTTATTTTGCCGCACGGCCGCGCCCACGGCCTGAGTGCCTTCCATTTCGCTGAATTAAATAATTGAAGAGGAGTTTTGTTCCCTTGAAAACTACGTTCCGAAACTTTGTGTTCTTGCTGCTTACAATCGCCATATTCTCCCCTGCGATCTTCGCAGATACTATTTCGCTCAAAAATGGCGACCGCCTGACGGGCACGATTGAGAAATCGGACGGGAAAACGCTCGTCCTTAAAACAGAATTTGCCGGCGAAATTACGCTACAGTGGGCAGCCGTCGATACGATCAATTCCACGCAGCCGCTGCATGTCGGCACTTGCGGGCGGCCAGATGGTCAACGGGCCGGTGGCCACGAAGGACGGACAAATCCAGGTCACCACGACATCCGCCGGCGTCGTATCCACTTCCAAAGATTCCGTTGAGGTCATCCGCTCGGACGCCGAACAAGCCGCTTACGATGCAGGGATCGAACGATTGCGCCACCCGCACCTTGGCGATTTTTGGAGCGGAACATTGGATACAGGGCTGAGCGTTACTCGCGGAAATTCGTCCACGCTTTCTTATACTCTTGCGGGACACGCTGTTCGCGCAACCGACCGCGACAAAATCACGGTCTATACCACCGCCGTTTATGGAAAGACTGAAATACCGCCACCGTCCCAGGTCACTGCCCACCAGATCACGGGTGGCGTGCGCGCCGATATCAACGTCTCGTCCAGATGGTTTGCTTTTGCCGCTACGGATTTTAACACCAACGCGCTGCAGCATCTGGATCTTCAAAATGTAGTAACTGGCGGCTTCGGCAGACACGTCATTAAAACAAAAACCGCTCAGTTCGATGTCTTTGCGGGTGCGGGATATAACCAGGAATTTTTCGGTTCATTCCTCGCGGCAAATCCGACGCCACCGCCCGCTACGATCACGGTTGCCGCCGTCACTCAAAGAAACGCGGAAGCCGATGCTGGTGAACAGTTTGACGCTAAACTCGGAAGCCGATCCACGTTCACCGAAACATTTAATTATTTCCCGAACCTCTCCGGCCCGAGCGGCTACCGGTACACATTCAATACTGTACTCTCCACCGCGATCAGCAAGTGGCTGGGCTGGCAGTTCAGCCTGGGTGACAATTTTCTCAGCAATCCGCCGGATGGAATTAAGGGGAATGATCTCCTTATTTCCACAGGCCTGCGGCTTACATTTGGCAACCCGAAATAAACGGCAGCTTTAATTTTGAATTAAAAGAACAGGGTCGCATTTCCGAAAAATTACGGTAGTACCGTAAAAGGAATCGACGCCTCCGTCGTTTCCCAATCGAGCGCGAGAGTTCCCTGCTTGCCGCCGTCATCCTTCAAATTAATTTTGAAGGTTTCGACGGGAGCAGGGAGCGTTTTTAGATTCATTTTGGTGCGGCCAAAATCCGTCGAAGAATCGTAGTCTTTGTGGAACTGCCCCGTCCGCTTATTGACGATCAAGATCCATTCGTTCGCGTTGGGAAGCGTCCAGATGCTGTAGCTTCCGGCGGGAAGTTTTAAATTGCCCATCTGAAGGGGCGCTTCAGTCGTAATCTTGGTCGCCCAGTTCGCGCCGGTGCACCACACTTCCCCGAATGGAACCAGGCCTCCCATCACTTTGCGGCCATGCATGGAAGGCGCGTAATAGTCGATCGTGATTTTCTTGCCGGCGATTGTGGCCTCAGTCTTGGCGGACGGGCTCGTGTATTTCGAGCGCTCAAATTGTCCGTAGGACCTCAGCGCGAAAACGCCTGCAAGAATAATTACAATTCCAATAAAACTGAATAATAAAACTCGATTTCGTTTTTGAGCTGCCATGCTGCGCCTCTCCTACTGGCCGCCGTTCCTGGCCATTGTGCCCTGCCCGACCACATAGAAATATCCCACTTTGTTGTTGGATGGCGTCGCGTACCACATGCGTCCCTGCGCATCGAGAAAATATTCCCGCGACGTAATTTCGGAATGGGGGAAGGGATATTCCGTGACTTTTCCGGTGGTTGTGTTCAGGCGGCCCACTTCATCCATATATTCCGACGAATACCAGACGTCATGATTGCGATCCAGGTTCATCGCATACGGGCTGGCATTCGGTCCGGGCAAAGTATAGTTCTTGAAAGTTTCGGTCTTGGGATCGAATCGCCCAATTTGTCCCGCGCCGGATTGGCTGAACCAGACAATTCCATCCGAATCGATTTGAATTCGGCGTGAGTACACCGTATTGCTTCCGGGCGGGTCCCAGGTTTTTACTTCGAGAGTTTTTCCGTCAATTTTTCCAATTTTGCCGACCGCATTATATTCTGAGAACCAGCAGTTACCGTATTTATCCACGACGACGCCATACGTCGGCTCATTGAAGTCAGTGAATTTTCCTGTCTTTGGATCGTAGCGGCTCACTCGCGTTCCGCTGGCCCAAGCTACGCCGTCCGGACCCACTCGAACCGTGTGCTTGCTTCCTCCCGCAACCAAACCTTCCTTGCCCGGAGTGTAGGCGTCGGCAAATTCCGAAATTTTTTGCGTCTTCGGATCGAACTTTCCCAATCTGTTAAGCCCGAACTCGGCGAGCCAAACACTGCCGTCCGCGGCAGGATACGCGGAGTGAATGGCCACCGCATTTTCATTCGGGATATCGTATTCTTTGACATCCCCGGTTTCTGGATCGAGCTTTCCGATCATGTTGGCGCCGCCGTAATACGGCATCCAGATGTTTCCTTCTTTATCCGGCACCGCGCTCCACGGCATTCGATTTGGGCCGGGCAAATCGTATTCGACGTAAACGATGTTCATCGCATCGTCGTCGAATGTGCGCACGGTATTTTTATACTCCGCCAAATCCGCCGGAGATTTAGGCAGCACGGACTCGGGGCCGAAAGCAGTCGAAATGAACGACGCCACTTTGTCCGCCTGTTCATCGTTCACCATCGTTCCCAGCAGAAAATGCATGCGGGTTCGCATGTAATCCACGCGATCTTTTGCGCCATCGGAATCGCGCGAGATCGCGGCCATTCGGGTTTGGAATCCGTGGCAGATTTGGCAGGGAGCATCGCGAAAATTAGCCAGCGGACCGAATACCATTTCCTTGCCGCGAATATTCGGAATTAATTTTTCGCCCTGATACAGGGAAAGATCGCGCCATCGCACGGGCCCGGCCTTCAATGCCCAATCCATGGACGCCGATTGATTTGCAGTCAACGCAACACCCGTGCGCGGGTCAGCCTGATATCCAACCGCGCGAATGCGCAAAACATATTCACCGGCGGGCAAATCATCCACTCGATACGCGCCATCCTTGTGCGACAGCACATTCACCGTAATTTTGGTTTTCGTATTTTGCGCCGACACAAAGGCGCCCTTAAACGGCGCGCCGTCAGGACCTTTCACCGTTCCGCTAATCGTCGCTCCATGCGCTAGAGCAGTAAGGAAAATCGTGGCACCAATGAATGCGAAAAGTTTTTGTATCCTGTGCATGGAGTCTCCTTGCCGGCGTAACGCGCTTCGCAAATCTCAAATGGGAAAAGTCAAAGTTCGGCTCCCAGCCCGGGCAGCCTTTATTGAGGGAATCGTACTCCAGAATTGGGCGTCCTAGCCAGCCTTGTTCGTGGCCATTCATCGGGGTGCGCGGTAAACTTGCGGCAATGAAAAAAAATCCGAAAACGATTTGCATAATCTCAGACACTCATGGCCTGCTTCGTCCGCAGGCGCTGCGCGCCCTCGAAGGCTCGGACCTGATTATTCACGCTGGTGACGTAGGCGATCCGAAAATTCTTGATGCGCTAAAAACGCTGGCGCCCGTGTTTGCGGTGAGGGGAAACGTGGACACGGATGCATGGGCGCAGGCCTTGCCCGAAACTGAAGTCATTGAATTGGATTTGGCCACGATTTACGTTCTGCACGACGTTCACGCGCTCGATCTCAATCCCGCCGCCGCAGGTTTTCAGATCGTCGTGAGCGGGCATTCGCACAAGCCGGGACAAACGGAAAGTGACGGAGTTCTGTTTCTTAATCCGGGAAGTGCGGGGCCGCGACGATTTGATTTGCCGGTAACGGTGGCACGCCTCGATCTAAGTCAAAAGCCGTGGAAGGCCACGTTTATAAATTTGCTGGAAATAGTGCTTTCGTAGCGCCGGCGTCTCGCCGGCTTTTTTGCACTGTGGTGATGCTCAAAACCTGTCGGCGAGACGCCGGCGCTACCAAAGCCGTCTCTTCCGTCACGATCATCTACAAAAGTACAGTCCCAATTTCACTGAGACAGCAGACCAGTTGCTTCTAATCTGGACGTGGGGCCAGTAGTTTCTACCGTTCATCCCCAGTACCCTCCTAAAACCAATCTCGCCGAAGTTTGAAACGCCCGCCGCCCTTGATGGCGTTGGGGTGTACCACCAGCATGTTTGTAAGTATTGCTTGTAACTATCAGAGGAGAAGCCGTGAAGCGTTCCGCACTGGTAATGCTGTCTGCATTGGTGGTTTTGCTGGGTGGTTGCGCCCAGGCAATTCTACCGAGCGGCCCGGGAGCTGCGGGTGGCCCGGGGCTGACAGCGTTGACCGTAACGCCGCCGAGCGCGTCGATCCCCGGTGTAACGCAGTAACAGTTCACGGCGAAAACTGGTGACGGATCGAAGCCTGCGGTGATTTGGTCAATCAACGGGATCGCGGGCGGAAATGCAAGCATCGGGACAATTGCCGCGAACGGAATGTACACCGCTCCGGAATTTCCGCCCACTGCCAATTCCATCACCATCAGCGCGGCCGAAACTTCGAACAGTAAAATGCTCGGGAATGCCAGCGCCACGCTGAATAATCCAGTGCCGCAATTGACAAACCTGGCGCCGCTATCGGTTGGCCAGGGCCCATTCACTTTGACGCTGACCGGGGTTGCACTTCGCGCAGGGCGCGGTCACCTATATGGGAAATATCGCCCTCGCGACGACCGCGGGTACGCCCGAGACTACGGTGGCGGCAGTTCGTTTTCTGGAGCAGGCTTCGTTCGGGCCGGACAACGAAAATGTGAACCAGGTGGCGGAGATTGGTTTTGATAAGTATCTGCAAAACCAGTTTGCTTCAACCGTCACACCTTATCCGAATCCGCGAGTAAATGACAGCGTCAACAATGTGCAGCAGTCATTTTTCCTGAATTCAATTGCGGGCGGGGATCAGTTGCGCATGCGCGTGGGGTTGGCACTGAACGAACTTTGGGTGGTAAGCGCGAATACAGTGAACGACCCGCTGGGGTACACGAATTACCTGCGCGCGCTCGACAAGGATGCGCTGGGAAATTACCTGAATGTGATGACGGATGCGACCATGACTCCGGCGATGGGAACTTTCTTGAAATGGTGAACAACGACGCGCCGCCTCCAGGAGAACACGCCAACGAAAACTACGCCCGCGAAATCATGCAGTTGTTCACTCTGGGATTGAACCAGTTGAATCCGGATGGAACGCCGGTGCTCGATGGCAACGGAAATCCAGTCCCGACGTACACACAAAACGACGTCATGGACTTGGGCCGCGCATTCACGGGATGGACATACCCAGTGACGCCGGGCAAGTCTTCGCAGAATCACAATCCGCAATACTACGGTGGCTCGATGATCGCGGTGGAAAGCTTGCACGATTTCGGACCAAAAACGATTTTGGGTCAATCGATTCCAGCGGGCCAGAGCGCAGAGCAGGATTTGGCGTCGGCTCTGGGAATTATTTTCAATCATCCAAACGTGGGGCCGTTCGTTGCGAAGCAGATGATCGAGCATCTGGTCACCAGCAATCCCAGCCCTGCATATGTGCAGCGTGTTGCCACGGCATTCAGCACCGGCACTTTTAACAGTTATGGGTCGGGAAAACGCGGGGACATGCAGGCGATGGTCGCGGCGATCCTGCTGGATCCGGAAGCGCGGCGGGGCGACAACCCGGCGACGGTGGTTGTAACAGACGGCAAGCTGCGTGAGCCCGTGGTGTTGATTGCGAGTATTGCGCGAGCCTTCCATGCAAAAACCGACGCGGGCGGGCTGTCGAATTGGAGTGCTAACATGTCGCAAGACATTTTTAATCCATCGACAGTGTTCAATTTCTTCCCGCCCGTCAATCCGATTGCGGGCACGTCATTGAATGGGCCCGAGTTCGCGATATTCGACACGAACACAAGCCTGGCACGCATGAACTTCATTAACGCGGCGGTTTATCAGGCCCTCGGACAGTTCACGACGCTGGATTTTAGTCCCGTGATCACCGCTGGCACCACGGACCAGATGGTGGCGTGGCTTGACGCACTGTTCCTGCACAGCAGCACGCCGACCCAAATGAAGCAAACGATTCTTACTGCGCTTGCTGCGCTCGATCCCGCGGACACCACGGGTCAGGCAAGGGCGGCGATCTATCTTTACCTTTCGTCTTCGATGTATCAGACGCAGCACTAAGCCAGCGCAGCACTAAAGTTGAGGAGCGAGGATGACCCGACACACACGAAGAGACTTGTTGCGATTGGCATGCTGCTCGGCGGCAGGCGCAAGCCTGGTGGGAGGACTGAGCAAATTCGGGCTGGTGAGCGCGCTGGCACAAGGCACAACGGATTACAAAGCGCTGGTGTGCATTTTTATGTTTGGCGGAAATGACAGCAATAACATGCTGGTGCCAACGGACTCGCGCTACACGAAGTATTTGCAATCGCGCAGCGTACTGGCGCTGCCGCAAAGCCAGTTGCTGCCGCTGCAAATAAACGGACAATCGATTTACGGATTGCATCCGAACATGCCGGAGATGCAGGCGTTCTTCAACAATCAAAAATCTCTGGCGATTGTTGCGAACGTTGGCACGCTGGTGCAGCCAACGACGCAAGCGGCCTACCGCGCATTTCAAAATTTGCCGGAAAATCTATTTTCGCACTCGGACCAGCAGGATCAGTGGCAGAGCGCGCAACTTGCGGGAACTCCGGTATCCGGCTGGGCCGGCAAGATCGCCGACAATGTCCAGACATTCAACGCCTCGGCACAGTTTCCGCCGATTCTTTCGATTTCCGGCAGCCCCGTTTTCTGCACTGGCGTCAGCACGCGGCCGTTCTCAATGGACCCCGGGCAACCGCCTGGCCTCGTGGGCTTCCATGTGTCGGCGGCATCGCAAGCACGGTATGCCGCGACTCAGCAATTGCTTACCTTTGACAGCGGACTGTCCATGGTGCAGGCGGCAAACGCCGTAACCGGACAAGCGGTGAAGTTCGATCAGGTTTTGTCGGACGCGCTGAAAAATATTCCGCCGTTACAGACACAATTCCCGGGTAGTTATCTGGGACAGCAATTGCAGCAGATCGCGCAAGTAATTTCCGCGCGCAGCGCCCTGGGCGTGCAACGACAGATTTTCTTCTGTGCCGTCGGCGGATTCGACACGCACGCGGACCAATTGCCGCAGCAAGTGCAACTGCTCTCGGACGTCAGCAAGAGCATGTCGTCGTTTTATCAAGCCACACAGGAATTGGGAGTAGCGAATCAAGTGACCCAGTTTACGCTTTCCGAGTTCAGCCGCACGCTCGAACCGGGCTCCAGCGGCGGCTCGGACCACGCATGGGGCGGCCATCAATTCATTCTTGGAGGCGCGGTGAAAGGCAACGCGATCTATGGACAATTCCCAACTCTTGTCCTGGGCGGGCCAAACGATGCCGACCAGAACGGTCGATTTATTCCCACGACAGCGCTCGATCAATATGCAACGACTCTGGCGACGTGGTTTGGAGTGAGCGCGGCAAACCTGCCCTCTATTTTTCCGCACCTGGTGAATTTTTCGACCAGCAATCTGGGATTCCTGGGCTAATCGCGGAAGAGTTCGCCGGAGCAAAATTGCCATGAATACAAAAACAGGGAGGGACACCCAGCTTATGAGAACGATTCTCAAATTGTCACTCCTGCTGTTCACGCTGGGGCTGGCGACGCAAGCGCGCGCGCAGGGACCCGTGATTGCCGGAGTCGCGCCCGTGTTCGACGGGGGTGTCGGTTACTCGTATGTGCAGTCGAACATTCCGTCACAGGGGCATTTGGCGATGAAAGGAATCCCGTTGTCGGCCAGTGGCGATCTGAATGCGCGCTTTGGAGTGAAACTGGAAGTGGGTTATTCGCGTTCTCCGGATGCGTTTCAGACGGGCCGCGTGGCTGATATCTTGACGTACATGGGCGGGCCAGTTATCTATCCGGTTCGGCAGAGAAAATTCGATATTCATGCACAGGTGTTGGTGGGCGGAGCCAGAGTGACCGGAGTGACGTTCGAGAACGACGGGACGATGGTGCGGGGATTCGTGAATCACCCGGGATGGGCAGGCGGCGCGGGATTTCAAGTCCGGATTTCGCCGGCATTCGCCGTGCGCCCGGAAGTAGAGTATGTGCGCACTTCATTCTTCAATTCAAACGTGGCGTTCGAGGCGCAGACCAACTTGCGAGCGACGGTAAACTTGATCTACACGTTCGGCCGTCGCGAATAGCGACCGTAGGGGCACGGCATGCCGCAAGCTTGTCCAAATTAGGTTTTCGATATAGGGCGGAAAGGCCTGTTACTTTAGGTTGGGTTCCATGACAAGAACCAACTTTTCAGGACAGGAGATTCCGCCTTGAACCGAGTATGCAGCATTTTTTCTCAGCTGTTACAGTTTTTTCCTCGTCTGGAATTTGAACAGATTGTTCGAGCGACCCGTGCCGAGCGCCATGCCCGCGGATTTACTTGCTGGGGGCAATTCGTGGCCATGATGTTTTGCCAGTTAGGGCAAGCTCGGTCGCTACGTGAAATTTGCGGAGGACTGGCGGGTTGTGAAGGCAAACTGAAACATCTGGGCGTTCCTCGAGCACCCAAGAAATCCACGCTGGCCTACGCCAACGAACACCGACCCTGGCTGTTGTATCAGAAAGTTTTCTACTGTTTATTTGCTCGTTGCCAACAGGTCGCAGGAACGCGACACGGATTCCGTTTTCGCAATCCACTGCTGAGCATCGACGGCACACTTATCGATCTCTGCGCCACCATGTTTGACTGGGCCCAATACCAGCAAGCCAAAGGCGCATCCAAGTTGCACTTAGTTTTGGACCACGATGGACATCTGCCGTGTTATGCGGTTCTCACCGAAGCAAACGCTTCCGAGGTGAAAATAGCGCGCACACTTTCGTTTGCTCCCGGCACTATTTTAGTTTTTGATCGCGGCTATGTGGACTACCAGTGGTATCAAAGACTCACCGATCGCGGGGTGTTCTTTGTAACTCGCCTGCGTCATGACGCTCACTATCGTGTTCTGGAATCCCGGCCAATTCCAAAGAATCGCCACATCCTCAAAGATGAAATCATCGCCTTGGGCAGTCATCACTACAGGCAGACAGCGCGATTCCGGCGTGTCGAAGTGTGGATACAGGAACGGCAGGAGGTTCTCGTGCTACTGAGCAACCACCTCAGCTTTGGATCCACGACCATCGCGCAAATCTATCGAGAACGCTGGAGGATCGAAGTCTTCTTCCGCTATTTGAAGCAGAACTTGCGCATCAAAACCTTCGTAGGCACTAGCGCCAACGCGTTGCACACTCAAATTTGGACAGCACTGATCGCCATCCTGCTCTTGAAATACTTGCAACTGCGGGCCCGCTACGGCTGGTCGTTATCGAATCTGGTCGCTCTGCTACGCCAACAACTCTTTGTTTATCGCGATTTACAAGCTTGGCTGGACGAACCGTTCCAAGCTCCGCCCGCTTTGGCAGGCCTACACGATGGCCAGTTGGCGCTGCCTTTTTAACATGCTATTAGGACAGCACAGCCCCAACCTAATAAGCCACTCGCGTCCATGGCGCCCACAAACACCGTCTTTTCAAGTCGCGCTCCCGCTCACGTCTCCTAATTTGGACAGCCTTGCGGCGTGCCGTGCCGCTACGGCTGCATGGCTGGCACAGACATTAATTATTCCCGCGTAAAATAAAAACACGCCGGAAGGCAGCTCGAAATCGCAGCTTTCCGGCGTGAGTTGTGTTTAGTTAGTTTTCCAGCTGAGCTTCCATGATTTCGCCGGGAAGGCGAACCATCCCCGAAATGGGCGCCTTTGCGGACGCTAACGGAAAGCGTTGCACCACGGGCGTCGTGCGTTCCTTTTTTTCGGGAATGCTGGTGCCATCCGCTTGCATCCGCTCCATGCGAATGCCGAGCGTGCGCTCCAGATGAAGCATCTCGGACCGCTGTTCGCGGCCATAGAGTGTGGAGGCGACGCCGCTCTTGCCCGCGCGGCCTGTGCGGCCTACACGGTGGATGAAGTTTTCCGCGATATCCGGCAGGTCGTAATTGATGACGTGTGCGATATCCTGCACGTGAATTCCGCGTGCCGCCACATCCGTGGCAACAAGAATGCGATAGCGCCCCTGTTGAAAGCCGGTGAGAGCCGCGGTCCGCTGGGATTGCGACCGGTCACCGTGAATCACGGCAGCGGCGTATCCATCGCGGATAAGGTTGCGGGCCAGCTTGTCTGTTCCACGCTTGGTGCGCGCAAAAATCAGGCAACGGCCGGTTTCTTTTCCGAGCAAATGTTGCAGCACTTCGTGCTTGCGGTCGCCGGAAACTTCAAAAGCCTGTACGCGGACATTTTCCGCCGGCTTCAGAATGTTTCCGAATGCGAGACGCACCGGGCTGCGCATGTAATCCTTCACAAGGTTCGCGACGGAAGATTCGAGAGTCGCCGAGAAGCAAAGCGTCTGGCGATCCTTCGGCAAAACAGCTGCGATCCTGCGAATGGCGGGAAGAAAACCCATGTCCAGCATGCGGTCCGCTTCGTCCAGCACAAGAATGTGAAGGGTCTTGAAATTGAAAAGATTGCGGCCCAGGTAATCTTCCAGGCGTCCCGGAGTTGCGACGATCAGTCGTGCTCCAGCGCGAATCGCTGCGAGCTGCTTGGCCTCGGGCAATCCGCCCACGACCAGCGCCGCCGGCGGCAACTGCTTTCCGCGCAACGCGTTGTATTGATCCACGACTTGCATCGCCAGTTCGCGAGTAGGAACGAGCACGAGGGCTTCGATTCCCTTCGTCTTCTGCGCGAGCAAGCGCTCGAAAATTGGGATCAGGAAAGCCAGCGTCTTGCCGGTGCCGGTTTGCGCGGTGGCAAGAACGTCCTTGCCTTCGAGTGCAACCGGAATAGCCGCGGCTTGAACCGGGGTCGGCGTCGCAAATTTTGCGAAGGCCAGCCGTTCCTTTATGTAATCGGAAATCTGTAATTCTGTGAAATTCTGCATGTTTCTATTTTGTCTTTTCTGCTGGCGGAAGCTGTTGCCATACACACGCACGCTTAGTCAGTGGGCTCTCAAAAGAGCCTGCACCCGTGCGGGCACACAACTGGCATGGCCAGTCCTAGTTTTAATTACGCTGAAAACGTACGGAGGACATAAGAGGCGGGGTTATCTCGAATCAATCTCTACCAGAGGAACCACACCAAACAACCGATGTATTAAGCGCGAATGCACTATACCACATCTCACATTGAAAATGGCTGAAAAAATTATGCGGCCAGAAACTTTTCAGTTTCTGGCCGCATAATCAGGCGCAAAAATCTGTGTTTAGCTAATTTTTTTGGACTTCCAGAGGCACTTTTAACTTAAACCGCAGCCTCGTTTCTGGGCGAATCTCAACGTCGCGGTTTCCTGTGAGCGCTGTCCCGGCTGTGCCGGCTCCAGCTCCTGCTCCTGCGCCAATAGCCGCGCCCTTGCCGCCCCCGGCCAGCGCGCCGATCAACCCTCCAACAACAGCGCCTCCACCGGCGCCGATTGCCGTGCGCTTGCCTCTGCCTTTGCCGCTTTCCGTGACTTCAGACGCATTCACCGCATACTTCTTGCCATCCACAGTAACTGAGGTCAAAGTGACGCTGATCGCCGCATTTCCCTTAAAACGGCCCGCGGATTTGGCGCTGGTTACCTTCCCGATCGCACGTGTACCCCTCGGAAGAATCACTCTGTCTCCTACGACGACGGGTTCGGCTAGGGAAGCTTCAAAATGGTCTCCGGGATTGCTATCCTTGGAGCTGACGAGATGATCAAGAGTGACCTCAATGCTCGTTCCTGCTCTGATTACAATTGGCTTAGGAGCAAAAACAGGGGCAGCTGGTGTTCCGGAATCCTGCTGCCCGTTGGGATTGCCTGCAATATTTGAATTATTATAGTTCGGGTTCGAGTTCGATGCCGATTGTGCACTTCCCGCATCGGAATTGGGAGATGCATTCGGGGATTCGGTGGATGTATTGGTCTTGTTGCAACTAACTACAAATAAAAGGCTTACAAGTAAAATGTAGCGACCTAAGGCTTTATGCCTCATGTGGTAAAGCTCCTTTTAGGCTTGGGTGGTTGCCCAATACTAACAAAGTTTAAATTTTGGATGTACCTGATTTTTCCACTAGTGTGTCCAACATTCTATACAAAATCAGATGCTTGCAGATCATGAAAAGTCGTGGCACGCTAGCCAAGTTCTAGGCATCCAATACACGGACCAATTAAATTGAAACACTGCGCCCCGAGGAGGAACGTGCTATGGCGATTGAAAAAACAATTACCCTGATGCCCGCGGAAGCCCCTGCGCCCATTAAGCACCACTCCCGCGCACAAATGGCACTGGCTTTCGGCATTGCCGCTGTCTCGGATGTTTTTTCAATCTGGCTCACGTTCGCCCCACCGTTTCAGTGGGCGCTGGATATTGCCACGGCCTTCGCTCTTTTCCTGATCCTCGGCAAGCGCTGGGCGCTTCTGCCCGGCTTGGTTGCGGAAGCCATTCCTGGCATGGGAGTTTTTCCTGTGTGGGTGCTGGTTGTAGTGTCGATCATCGTCTATGACGGCATCAAGAAACCAGCACGCGCCTGATTTCATTATTCAAAATCGAAAGATTAAGTGGCGCGGGCTTCAGCCTGCGGGGGTTAGTCCCCGCAAGGCCAAAACCCCGCAGGCTGAAGCCCGCGCCACTTAACCCCTACAACCTTGTTGCCCGCCAGGAATGAAACCAGTATGCTTTCTCAGGATTCCTGGAGATTCAGATGAACAAATTTTCGAATTCATTTTCGCGGCGAAATTTTCTTGCGGGCGCATCGTCCCTGGGCGCGTTCTACGCGGCCTCGCGATTCGCGCTGCCGCTGGCTGCGCCGCTGATCGACGATCCGCGCATCGCTCCGCAGCCTATCGCCGACAAAGGCTTTGCATCGGTCAGGAAGATTGGCAATGGTTTGTACGCGACGATTGCGGACCGCTCAAAAGGTTTGCAGGCGCGCTGCAATGGTGGATTCCTCGTCGGGCGCGACGCAGCCATCATGCTTGAGGGTTTTCAGACGACGCAGGGTTCCGCATTTCAACTGGAAACGCTGCGCTCGGTCACGCAGATTCCCATTCGCGCCGCGATCAACACGCACTGGCATTTTGACCACACGCTGGGCAATTCCGTTTACGGCGGCGCGGGAATTCCCATCTGGGCGCACGCCGACGTCCCGGCGCGCATCGCCGCGTATTATCCCAAGTGGCAGGCGCAAGATTTAAATACGTACCTCGCGCCGTGGCAGAAGCGCGTGGCCGACGCCAAAACCGACGCGCAACGCGAGCACGCCAAGAGCGACATCGAAGGAATTTCCGGAATGTTTGTGCCCGTGAGCCAAACCGTTCTGGCGCTGCCGAACCATTTGCTCGATCCCGCAAAAATGCCGATGGAAATCGATCTCGGCGGACTTACGGTCGTCGTTGAGCACTACATCGGCCACACGGATACCGACCTGATTTTCCGCGTGCCCGATCAAAATACTATTTACACTGGTGATTTGCTCACCGGTGGCCAATACCCGGTGAACATCAACGGCTACCCGACAAAGTGGCGCGAAACGCTCGCAAAGTTTGCGACCTTCGACAAGAACACTTTGTTCGTCCCCGGCCACGGCCCCGTCATGGGCCAGGAAGGCGTCGCCGAAGTCCGCTCCTGCTTCGACGATCTCGCCGAGCAAGCCGAAAAATCCTACAAGGCTGGCGTCCCTATCGAAGATGCCGCCGAGCGCTACGTCATCCCCGACAAATTCAAAAACTACCGCATGTTTTCCTGGGGTTTTACGATTGGCCGCACCTACGAGCAGTTTTACGCCGAGTGGTCCGGCAAGCCGGTAAAGATTTTGAATTATTCTTAATTCAACGGCCGAACGAATTTCTTCAATTTAACCTGCATTTTTGTCCTTGACGGAAACTTCGCATAATGCGAAGATTTCTCATGCGCATTGTTAGCCGGAAGGCGATTAAACAAGCCTGCTCCGACCACGGCGAATGGAGCGCATCCCTGAACGCCTGGTACAAGATTGCCAAAAACGCCGATTGGAAAAGTTTTACGGATGTTCGTAACAGTTGGAAAAACTCGGATGTTGTGGGGAATTTTGTTGTGTTCGATATAAGTCGTAATCGATGCAGGCTGATTGCGACTATCAAATATAAGTGGAGAATGATTTATATCCGCCGCATTCTGAGCCACACGGAATATGACGAGAAAGGCTGGCAAGAATAATGATAGCTGTATCCGATAAATACGCACTGGAAGTTGCATCACCGACACCAATCGTATCCGAGCGTCAACACGAAGAGTACCTTTCGGTAATGGACAAGCTAACCAGCAAGCAGAATCCAACACGGGAAGAAGAAAAATATGCGGAAGTTTTGATCACTTTGATCGAAGCATATGAAGAAGAACATCACTTCATACCTGACGCCTCCCCTACTGAAATCCTTCGAGAATTAATGGACGCCAATGATCTCCGCCAAAAGGATTTGATCTCCGTCTTTGGAACGGAAAGTATCGTATCCGAGGTATTGCGCAAGAAACGCTCTCTGAATAAAACCCATATAGAAAAATTGAGTAAGCGATTCGGTGTTTCACCTGCTTTGTTCTTCTAATTTGAAGTACGTGCGACCAGTTTTACGCAGAGTGGTCCGGCAAGCAGTAAAGATTTTGAATTATTCTTAGCAGGAATCCGCACGGTCCGGGGAAACAGCGGCAGCCATCGCCGCAAAAGAATTGGTGACGAATTGATTCTGAAGGCGACGAGCAAGTGGAATTGCAATTCGAGTTTTCCAATTCCCAGGCCTGGAAAATGATAATATATCGTATGTTACAGCGTCCGTGGCGCGATCCCATTCGATCATGAACCGTTCTTCTCCTCGTTCCGCATGTTCCCTTAAAGTCCCATATGCAAAACCAAATCGTCTTTGTGGACCATCCTCATCTATCACGTAAACAATCCGGCAGAAATTTAAAGACCAAAACCCGAAGTGCTTGATTAGGACCGCCACGATATTTCCGTCGACAATGGGAGTTGTAGGCCAGTGCAGCCATACATTCGGGGTGTCGAACATTTTCCATTCACGCAACGCTTGGCACGCACGCTCGAATTTATCTGATCCTTTTCCCATTTGAGCAGTGCTTTGCAGGACTTTGTACCCAGAGGGCAACGTTCCATGAGTGGCACCCACCTCCGGATAGGAAAAGTTCTTATTGGCCTGAATTGCGGTAATTGCTCGTATGCGTTGCTCTGATGGCCGATTTAAGAAAAGCATATGGGATTGCGCTCTTTTCAGTCGTGGCTTTCAAAAATGGAGCAGGGATTACACAATACTCGGTCGCTTTTTGGCGAAGCCGGTGGCTTGCTCGAATGCGTGGGCCATTTGCAGTACGCTGAAATCTTCTTTGGCCCGGCCGACGATTTGGATGCCGATGGGAAGGCCTTCCGCTGTAAAACCGGCGGGGACTGAGGCGGCGGGATTGCCTGTGGCGGAGATGTACCAGCAGGACTTCATCCAGTCGATGTAGTTTGAAAAATTCACGCCGGCAATTTCTGCGGGATAAGGCGTGTCGACATCGAAGGGCGGGAGTTGCGTGGTGGGCAAAATAAAATATTCATATTTTTCCAGGAACGACTGAAAGCCGCGCCAGAGCTGGGCGTGGGCGGTTTCGGCGCGCGCCACTTCCATGCCGCTCAGATGTAAACCTTCTTCGATCTCGCCTTTTAGCGTGTCCTTGAAAGCGTCCGGGTGGTCATGCAGGCGCTGGCCATACGTGTTTGCCGAAGCGAGCGCGCGCAGGACGCGGAAGGAAATTTCGGCGGGAGCAAAATCCGGTTCGGCCTGCTCCACGATGCAGCCCAGCGACTCGAATGTTTTTCTTTGGCCATCGACCACGGCGCGAACCCGCGGATCGAAGGGCACTCCGCCTAGATCCTTGAACCAGGCGACGCGCACGCCTTTGAAGCTGCGCTCGAGCGGGCGCGCGAAAATTTCTCCCGGCTCGTTGATCGAGAGAGGCGCGCGCGAATCGGGGCCGGCAATTGTGCTCAGCACGTAGGCGAGATCGGCCACCGAGCGGCCCAGGCATCCCGAAGTGCTCAGCGTGGACCACGCGAATGCCGCTTTCGGATTGGGCACTCGCCCAACCGATGGCCGGAAGCCGACAACGTTGCAAAATGCAGCAGGATTACGCAGCGAGCCGCCGGTGTCCGTGCCACTGGCGACGGGCACAAGTCCGCAGGCAAGGGAAACTGCCGCGCCACCTGACGATCCGCCGCACGTTTTGGCCAAGTCGTAGGGATTGCGCGTCGCGCCGAAAACTTTGTTGAACGTTTGCGAGCCCGCGCCGAATTCCGGCGTGTTGGTCTTCCCTATCGTGATCGCGCCCGCGCGGCGCATGCGCTCCACAACGATATCGTCTTCCCCGGGAATGTAATCCTTGTAGAGCGGCGAACCAAATGTGGTGCGAATGCCGCGCGTTTCCAGCAAATCCTTGTGCGCGACGGGGAGTCCGTGCAGAGGGCCCAGTTTTTCGTGATGCGCTTGCATCTCATCGGCTTTGGCTGCGGCGTCGGCGGCCATGTCCGCGACGAGAGTTACGATGGCGTTTACTTTTGGATTCACGCGCTCGATTTGTTTCAGGTGCGCGGCGAGAGCTTCGCGCGCGGAAAGTTTTTTCTCGCGGATTTGGCGCGCCATTTCGATGGCGCTCATGAAACAGATCGAGGAGTCGGTCATTGGATGTGCTTCTGGAATTCCTTTCGCCAACAATGTAGTTGGCGTGCCCAGCAGAATTTCGCGCTGTGCGGGCTGGCTGTCGCTCATGCGCGGAAGTTTATCATGGGCACCATTAGTACGGGCTTCAGAGTCTATATGGGAACAGCAAAATTGGAACTTCAGCGGCTAAACAGGCTGCGGAAAAACGCACAATCTCTGTCATTCCGAGCGAAGCGAGGAATCTCTCTTTCTTTGTTTTCTTATACTTAAATCGAAGAGAGATTCCTCGCTTCGCTCGGAATGACAGAATAAAGTACTTTTTTTCCGCAGCCTCTAAAGCCGGACTCATTATGCAGAACTATTGTCGTGGCTAAAGCCACGACCCACAGCGATTCTGCAGTTCTCACTCAGAAGCTTCAGCCTGTCTGTTTTTGAATTTCAAACGTGCGGAAAGAATTCAAAAGAAGACAGGCTGAAGCCTGTCCTACTCGAGCTTCCTGCGCGCGAAGATGAAGAGCGACGACGCGAGCAGCAGGAACATCACGACGCCGAGCCAGTCATTTGTGGCGAGTGCTGCCGATCCATTTTGTGCCGACGTTGAATTTGTCGGGCGTGACCCAGCCGCGAATTTCCATCAGCTTGATGATGATCGCCAGCAAGTCCGACGACGCCGCCCGCGGCGATCAATCCGCTGGAATAGAGCGAGCCGGGACTGACTTCGCTTTCGGCCTCGGCGGTCTTGGGCTTGTTGCGCTCGACGAGCCAGCGCACCGCGCCTCCCGCAAAAATCGCCATCGTCGTTGCAATCGAAAGATACGAGCCCACCGCGAAGGAAAGCGAGCGCACGCCCAGCAATTCGATCGCGATCACCAGAAAAACGCCGAGCAGCACCAGCCGCCACGGCAGCCGCTGCGTCAGGATGCCGTTGATGACCGTGGCCATCAGGCGCGCCTGCGGCGCGGGAGCGGCGTCGCTGCCGATTCCCTGCACCCACTGAATTTCGATTTGGTTTGGTCGCGGGATCGTAGAGATATTTTCCGTCGGGCACTTCCTGCGAGCCCAGCGCGTTGACGAGCACGTAAGTCTTGCCCGCGTGCTCGTAATTCTGCGATTCCACCTGCACGCCTTCGGGAAGTTGCGCGATGTTGATGGGAATTACGTTGGGCGTGTATTTTTCGAGGCCCTTGTTCATCCCGATGAGCGTGAGGCCGATGAAGAACGACGCGACCAGCACGCCGACGATCAAGCCGATCTGTTGCCGCTACGGCGTCGCGCCCACCAGATAGCCGGTCTTCAAATCCTGCGAAGTCGCGCCCGCATTGGCCGCGGCGATGGCGACGACGCCGCCAATCGTGATCGCAAGCGCCGCGTACGCGCCGCCGGTCCAGCCCGTCACCAGAAACATCGCGCAAGTGGCCATCAGCGTCGCGATCGTCATGCCGCTCACCGGATTCGACGACGTGCCGATCAGCCCGCAGATGCGGCACGACACCGTGACAAACAGAAATCCGAACACGATCACCAGCAGTGCCGCCACAGATTCGAAAACAGTCCGGTGCTCGCTCCGGGAATCGGCTTGAACGTCAGCAGCGCCCACATCATCGCCACGAGCACGACAGAGCCGATCAGCACGAACTTCATCGGCAGATCGCGCTCGAGCCGTCCGGCCTGCGGCGCGCAGTTCCGGCGCGCTGCGCGCGCACATCCTTCAGTCCCGCGGTGAGCGCGCTCACAGATTGTCGGCAGCGTTCGAATCAGCGTGATCAACCCGGCCGCGGCCACGGCGCCCGCGCCGATGGGACGAATGTAGCTGGACCACAATTGGTCGGGCGTCATCTGCGCAATGGGAATCGTCGAGGGATAAAGCGGCCCGGGCATGTTCTGCCCGAAAAAACTGAATTGCGGGCATCAGCACGAGCCACGAAAAAACGCCACCGGCGAAAATCGTGCCGGCCGTCTTGGGTCCGATGATGTAGCCGACGCCGAGATATTCCGACGTGATCGCGGCGCGAAACGACGCGCCCGGCAGCCACTTCGGCTGATATTCCGGCTGGCCCGGCCACATCTGCATCGAGTTCATCAGCCAGGTGTAAACGCCGCCGATGCCCAGCCCCCAGAACACGCTGCTCGGCGAACGAGCCTCCGCGTTCCCCCGCCACCAGCACGTCGGCGCACGCCGTGCCCTCGGGAAACGTCAGATTCCCGTGCTCCTTCACGATCAGTTGCCGGCGCAGCGGAATCATGAACAGCACGCCAAGCCATCCGCCGATCAGCGCCAGAAAAAACACGCGCCAGTATTCGGTGTTCAGCGAAAAGCCCATGAAAATCAGCGCCGGCAAAGTGAAAATCACGCCTGCCGCGACCGACTCGCCCGCCGAGCCGGTGGTCTGCACAATATTATTTTCGAGGATCGTGGATCTGCCGAACGCGCGCAGGATGGAAATCGAAAGAACGGAGATCGGAATCGATGCGGAAACCGTCAGCCCGGCGCGCAGCCCGACGTAAACCGAAACCGCGCCAAACAGCGCGCCGAAAATCGCGCCCAGAATCACCGCGCGCCAGCTGAACTCCGTCAGCGTGCTCGACTCTTCCACGTAGGGACGAAATTCCGAAGGCGGCGCCGTCGAACTCCAGGGTTTATCTGGCCAAAAATCACCTCCGCGACGGTTCGTCCGCTGATCGGCATAGCAGGGACTCGTTCGCGGCATTATGGCCTAAAACGTTTAGGCCGGAGAAATTTTGAGCAGCGTTGCAGGCTTACGTAGCGCGGGCTTCAGCCTGCGGAACTTAGGCCTTGCAAGGACCAAACCCCGCAGGCTGAAGCCTGCGCTACTTAAACCGACCGTGGACAGACGAAATAGAATGGAGGCGGCTGCATTCACCACGCGCAAGGATGCGCGCAGCTTTCGCGGCGCAAGATGATCGGCAGCCTCGGTGATTTTCAGAACATTTTCGGAGTCCAGATCGAGACGCGATAAAGATCCGCGCGGCGTCCGTAGGAATATCTTTCGTACACAAGATTTTCTTCCGCGGCGATTTCCATCAAGCGTTCCCAAAAACTTTGCCGGCGAAATATTCTGCGTTTCGATGCCGCGTGCTTGAACGAGGTCCAGCAGATGCCGTGGATTTACGCCGGGGCCATCGAACACGGCATTCGTGCAATGGTCCGGCGTAAACGGACGCGAAGGATCGGCGTCCGGAAATTGCGCCAGCGCGGCGGCCAGTTCGGCTTCATCCGCGTCAAATCCTGTCCACGTGTAACGGTAAAAATGATAGACAACCGTGCCGGAATGCAGGAGTTGCTGGACGCGCGTCGAATCCTTTCCCGCGACGCTCGAGAATCATGTCCAGAAGTTCGTCCAAGCTAAACGTCTGCCGCACGATAGGACGCACGGTTACGTAGCCGGCCTCTTCATCCGTGTAGCGAACAGAGATCGTTTCGGGCAGCGGCATCGGAAGGAGGATACGCGGGAAGGGCGTTAAATGTCGATATCAGAAAACAAATCGGAAGGAAAAGTAACAACAAATTAACATCTAAACTTCAAGTGATGGCTCGCCGCTATTTTCAAACCATCTTGGACAAGCGATCTTTCACGCGATCGGACAACACCTTACCGTCCACCGTCTTGCCTTCGAGGCGGACCTTTGCCGCTTTGATCACCGCGCCCATCGACTTGGGCGAATTTGCGCCGGTTTCCACGATTGCGGCTTCGATCGCCGCGTTCATGTCGGCGTCAGAAGCGCCGGCAGGCAAATAATCTTCGAGAATGGCGATTTCCTTCGTTTCCTTGTCCACCAGATCCTGGCGGCCGCCCTTCGTGAATTGCTCCACCGATTCGCGCCGCTGCTTCATCAGTGTTTGCAACACCTGCAGCGACTCGGCATCCTCCAGCGGACGCACTTTTTCAATTTCCTTGTACTTGAGCGCGGACTTGACCATGCGCAGCACGCTCAGCCGCAGCTCGTCCTTGGACATCATCGCCGCGGTCAAATCTTTCTGAATGCGTTCCATCAATGCCATCGTGGTATGCGCGAATAAATTTTCGCGTCTCTCCCAAATTTAAAAATGAGTCACTTCGTGCGGAAAATTTCTGCGTCGCAAAAGCTAATTATAACACAGCGTCCAGGCCAAAGCGGAGACGTGCGGATGATGCCCGAGGCGTAACTCTTCAACTTCTATTTCCATTTGTATGGAAAATCGCCCACTCAGTCCCAAAAACATGGGACAGAGTGGCCTCTACAAAACCGTTTTGCTTTCGTAGCGCCCGACCGGTTTTTGGGCGGGCGGCTTTTGATTTTTTAAAAACAATCGCGCCCGTCACAGCCCCCACAAAACCGCAATGCCCTAGTAGGGGAAGAAAAGCTATGCTATCCTAAGCGTTCCATTCGGGTTTTTGTCGCGCCCGAGTGCGTATCGTCGGGGCGTAGCGCAGCCTGGCTAGCGCGCCTGGTTCGGGACCAGGAGGCCGGAGGTTCAAATCCTCTCGCCCCGACCATTTCATTCCAAACACTTAATACGCTGAGTATAGGCAAAAACTTCCCCCCTTTGTTTCGGACCAGGTGACCCAACACGAAAATAAGCGGAAATAAGAAATACTGGCGACAGAAAGTACACATTAGATGTAACCAGAACATCTAGCGCCCGTCCGGGCGTCCTCTGGCACCTATCTCGCTATGGTGTGATCACACCTCGTGTTCCTGTGATTTCGTCGAATGCCGTTGAAATCACGGGTAGACTGAATTTTGGTAAACGCCAGACACATATTCAGATTGGCATAGATGGGCGAGGGAAGAAGGGAGGAGTCGAAGCTCCTCCCCCAGATATTAATCCTACTTGACTGTAATTTTACTCGATTGTGGGTTCCCGGTTGCGGGGTTGTACTTGATGCCCGCCGTTGCGTGCGCCGTCAGAGTGCACGTGCCGGAAGCCACGAAGGTGACGACGCTACTGTTGACGGGGACGGTGCAGACTGAGAGCGTACTTGACGTCACAGAACTTACTCCATCACCGGTGTAGATATACGTCGCCGTAAAGGACGAGCTTTTCTTGTATGTTCCCGGAGGTGGCATGTTCTTGATACTTATTGTGGTGTTCGCTTTGCCGATTGTGACCTGCTGCGGGCTCCCGCTCACAGCTGTGTAGTTTGTGGTCGCCGTAGCGTGCGCCGTCAGCGTGCAGACGTTGGTGCCAACACCCACAAAGCTGACAACTCCACTGCTGGAGACCGTGCAGTAGCTCGGCGTGCTCGACGTCACCGATGTCTTTCCGTTACCAGTGTAGATATAGGCCGGCGTAAAGCTCCCGAGGTACGC
This sequence comes from uncultured Acidobacteriota bacterium, assembly GCA_963786215.1. Taxonomy (GTDB): domain Bacteria; phylum Acidobacteriota; class Terriglobia; order Acidiferrales; family UBA7541; genus Palsa-360. The sequence goes on along the minus strand of CAWAYK010000008.1, from coordinate 154,955 downwards.
TGCGCTGGGCGGAATGTTGCTAATGCTCACCGTCGTCGTTTGCGGGTTGATCGTGAACGATTGAGGGCTCCCGGTCGAGGCAATGTAGTTGGTGGTTCCTGTGGCGTGAGCCACCAACGTGCACGTACCACCGCCCACCAAGTTGACGACACCGCCAGAGACGGAGCACCTGCTGGGTGTGTTCGACGTCACCGATGGAGTCCCATCACCGCTGTAGGCATACGTCGGCGTAAAGATTCCGCCGTACACCGCGCCGCCAGGAATGTTGCTAACGCTTATTGTTGTTGTTATCTTGCTGACTGCTAGCGTGAAGTTCTGTGTAGCATCGGGGTTGTTTCCATTGCTGGCCTTGAAGCTGATGTTGTAAGTCCCTGCCATCCCGGTTCCGGGTGTCCCGCTCAGCGCTCCGGTGCCATCACCGTTATCGATAAGGCCCACACCGTTTGGCAGCCCACCCGTCTCGGTCAATGCAGGTTTCGGGACACCCGTCGTCGTCACCGTGAACGAACCCAGTGCCCCGATGGTAAACGTGGTGCCCGCGGCGCTGGTGATGGTCGGTGCGGCTGGGCAAATCGTTGGACTCGTCAGGAATGAGCTGAAGTCCACAAGTGAGTCTGGGTCGATGATCGCGTCGCCTGTACCTGGACCGGAGCCAGAGGGACCCGAACTGGAACCCCACCAGTTGCTGGTAGCCGTGATTATCCCTGTGTAGCCGAGATGGTCGGCTTCGAACCCAGCCAGCGCATTGCCCTGAATGCAGTTGTTCTGAGCTGTGATGTTGGTGTTAGCTCCCACGCTGTACGGATCTTCCACCTGAATTGCCCGCTGCCCAGCCAGGAGTATATTGCCCGAGATGGTCACGTGGTCATTCCCGCCAGCCAGGTCTATGGTCGAGGAAGAGGGCGAATTCGCGCTCTTATTACTGGTCACAGAAGAGCTTACCGTGTTAAACAGTGCCATTCCGGCGTCGAATTCATTATTTGAGATGGTCAGTCCGGATGCGGGGGCTTCGACAACTATCGAAGAACTGGGATTTCCAACGAACTTATTATTGTCGATGAGGGTATCTGCAAGCCCGAAATCTGTTTCGATACCATTCCCCGAGCCTGGCCCAGAGAGATTGTTGTTCAGGAAAAGATTCTTGCTAATCGTGGCGGGATGCCCCGCAATATTGTCAGCTTCCATGCCAGCGATATTGTTCTGAATAATGTTGTTGAGAATCTGGTAGCCTCCATTTGTGCCACTAAAGCCAGGGTTGGTCCAGATCCCGCTTATGAGGCACGGGTCACTGCTGGTGGCTCCCTGAATTGTGAACCCGTCAACGATCACGTTGTCGGCCAAGATTTGAATGGGCCCGCAGGCGTTGTCAATAATGGACTCAGTCGCGCTGCGAGTCCTCGCATCGACCCCGTGCTGAGCGCCTAGTAGGGTGAGTGTCTTGCTGATTTGCACTTGCTCGTTGTAAGTTCCCGCCGCCACATTGATGGTATCTCCCGCGGACGCTTGGAAAATTGCAGCCCCGATCGTCAGACAAGCACTACCTGCGGAGAGACAATCATTTGTATCGTTCCCGCTCGTTGCATCAACGTACCATGGCCCAGCAGCCTTTGCCGCTTTTACGCACAGGATGAGGAGCAGCACCGACACTACGAGGTGTATGGCCAATTTTTTGAGTGACATTTCCGTTTCCTCCCGATCTTAGTGAAATGGTCGGCTGATTGCCAAGCTCTGGCATTCGCCTTTGCCTTGAAAGGGTGCAGGGTTCGGACAGATCGGAAGTCGCGTTCTTGACCTCATGCGCCAAGATGCGCCAAAGAGCGAAGTGTGGCAGCGCTCCGCTGAAAATATTGCACATGATCTATCCGAGCCAGATTACGGCTTCAAATTATTTTTTCAGTGAATAGGTCTCTATTAGAGCGAGGCCTGCTTACATCAAGAGGCGGGAAGCTGGGTGACGCAAGCGAGCGTATTTACTCGCATCGTAATAGACATGTCAAGTAATTACTGTTTTATTCTGATGTTGCTTTGCAATAACTCGGCGCTCGCTTTGATCTAGTAATAGTAGTAATAGATCTTCCGGGCGGCCTTTGAGCGATTTTCAACTGTCGGGTGCCAGCTCCCGTGGTTTTTCGAGGGGGCGGAGGGTTTGGTTCCTTCGTCGAAAACTGAATGTCAGCGTCACCGGCGCGGAAAACGACTCGACGACGAATACTTATGACACAAAGAAGGGTCACAATTTCCTGCACCCCCGCGTCAGCATTCGATGGTGGATCATCGGGCTCAGTTAAGACGCGCTGTCGCGCTGCCCGAAGATAACGCGCCCCCAACAATGTCATGACAACTACACCTACAACAATCTGTCGAGCTCGTGGTTCGCAAAAATCAAAATGAAGGCATTACCCGCGAAGGTAGGCGATTTTGTAACCGTGAAAGCATCAAACCTCAACAGTATTCAACTAGCAAGCCGCAAACAATTCAACAAGGATCACTTGGAATCAACTCATTTCCATAAGTGTTCACAAGCCTTGTCATGTGGTTCGGGACCAGGAGGCCCGAGGTTCCCTTCGCTCGGCTCAGGACAAGCAAATCCTCTCGCCCCGACCATTTGATTCCAAAACACAGAGAAGTTTCCATATTGAGAGGATATTTGAAGGGGACGATCAATATTCGTCGAGCAGTCCCATGAGCCGCCACCTCGGAATGGAATTCGAACCCAAGTACCCCGCAAGCTAGCTCGATCCAACAGAGCCTCCCCCATACTTCAGAGAAGAACGAGACCGCGACGAATGCCGAGCGAGACGGCCTCAGTGCGGCTGCCAGCGCCAAGTTTGCCGAGGATCGACGCCACATGGAATTTCACGGTGTGATCGGAGATCGCGAGCCTTGTGGCGATTTCCTTGTTAGCCAGGCCGCCCGCCAGCATTTGCAGCACCTCTCTTTCCCGCGGGGTGAGTGGCTCAGCGAGTTCGGCGAGGGCCCGTGAGGCGGACCGTGCGGCAGGAAGCAAGGCGGCGACTTCCGAAGGATGCACGACGGTTAGCCCGGCGGTTACCGCATCCAGAGCGGGGACGAGCTGCTCGGCTGCAATGTCATCCGGCAGCACGGCTCGGACTCCTGCCCGCAACGCTTCGGCAATCTGTGCAGGCTCGAGATGATCGGAGAGAACTGCGATCGCGGATTCTGACGGAAATTGGGAAGCGGCGAGATAGGCAATGAGGGCGTCGAATTCTTCCGAGGATGTCTGTATAAGAACAACGTCCGCTTCCGACCCAGGCCAATGACCCTCAAACGACTCAAAGCTTGAGGTGCTGCCGACTATTTTGACGGTCGGGTTCCGGAGCAGACTTTGCATGCCCGCACGTGAGAGTGACGAGGCAGCGACAATGAAAACGCGAATCACGCCGCCACTGAACCTCTCGACGAGATCTGACCACCGAGCTGCACGGTTACGCGTCGGACTCGATCATAATCTCCGCGCAAAAAGTCGAGCCGCAGGAGTCGCGGGCCGCGGCCCTGCAAGGCTTGCGACAGGTCACCGGGAGACAAGAAAACTTTCTGTTCGGTTCCCAGCAGGATATCACCCTGCAAAAGAGATGCGGACGAAGCCGGGCTGCCGGGCTCTACCTCAAGAAGCACCAGGCCAAAAGTCTGCGTTCGTAGTGCCTTGCCTTGAGGAAGCTTAACGGGACAAAGCGATACACCAAGCCATGCGTCCGACGGGCCATAGGAAAGAAAATCGCGAACGACGTTGCTAGGGATGGAAAGTGCAAGGTGCCCCGCAACCATTGTATTGATGCCAATTACCCTGCCTCGAGCATCAGCAAGCGGTCCGCCGGAATTGCCGGGGGCCAGGCGGACATCAGCCTGGACCCAGTGGCGTGATCCCATCCCGCGAACCGGACCTACCATGTGTATGACTCCTGTCGCAAGGGCGCCAACGAAACCCAGAGGATTGCCGATGGCGATCGCGAGTTCACCGGACCGCACTTGGGAAGAGTCGGCGAAGAGAGCCGAGGGCAGGTCCATCGTGTCAATGCGAAGAGCGGCGAGGTCACGTTGAGGATCGCGTGAAACAGTCGTCGCGGCCAACTCTCGTCCATCCCACAGTTGAACGCTGACATTCGGTCCTCGCACCACGTGGGAGTTTGTGACAACGCCGCCGTCCTGTGACCAGATCACGCCGGAACCGCTGCCGTGCCCCCCAGTGCGAATGAGCACGGTGGAGCGGCGAAGCTTCTCTGTGATTTCACCGAAGCCGTTCACGAACATATTATTCACCCCCGTGCTGGCGCTCCGCGACGACGATGGTACCCTCCTGAACGGAGCCACCGCGGATAAATTTCAGCGTAAGAGTCTTGCCAATAGCGTCCTCGCCAAGACGAGAATGAACGTCATCAGGTCGAGTCACAGGCTGGCCGCCGAGCGACACCAGGATATCTCCGATCACGATCCCAGCTTTGTCTGCGGGGCCGCCAGGCTGTACTTCCAGAACGATTGCGGCAGTTTTCTCGGCACGTTCTAGCGTTTCGCGAAACGTATTCGGCAAACGAATCGGCTGCAAGCCGACCCCAAGATATCCGCGAGGGATGCGTCCCTTCTTCAAGAGGGTGTCGGTGATCGCATGTATGGCCGAAGCTGGAACTGCAATCGCGCCGAACCGCGCAAAGCGCGGTGTTGCCAGTCCAACGATATGGCCCTGCGCACCGGCTACGGCACCTCCGACTGCCGTGGGCTGCAACCCGAGGTCGAGCCGGATGTACGGCGTGAGAGATGCGCCGGTCCACGCGCGGCGTTCCGCCGTGACAAGACTGACTACTCCCAGCGAAGCTATCGGGCCACTCGCACGCGTGCGGCCCACGACGAGCGTGAGGCTGCCCGGTTGAAGCGCGGAGACGTCGCCGAATGCAGGCACTGAGTTGTCGGCCTCGGCACATTTCAGGACCGCGATATCGGTGGAAGCGTCACGCCCGACTAAGTTTGCAGGCACGACGCTGCCATCCGGCAGGGTCACCTGAATTTCTTCATCGCGGCGCAACGCGTGTTCAGAGGTGACGATTATTCCAGGACGCCACACAACTCCGCTGGAAGATCCGCGAGACTCCGTGTGGACAGCGACCACGAAGGCGGCGGTGCGTGCCGTGACTTGCGCCAAGCTATTTGAAAGTTCGATAAGTTCTTGTGACATTTTCAATCCTCCACGGAGGACATTGCCACGGATGTTTGCGCGTTACATCCGCCGATCGGCCAGGTCATAGCCCGGAAGAATGGTTAGGTGCCGCCGGCTATTTTCGATTTATCGGCGAACGATTCCTGCGTATGACTCCTTAAGAGAAGGAGGTCAGCTATTTTTACACAACTTTAGCATTCCGATTTAAAACGGCGTTGGCAGCGCCCTAAATCCCTTCTCATAGCTGAGTCTTTCTCCTGTTTCATTTTGAATCACAGGCGCAGGGGTAACGCTTATAGCATCTCGATTGACAAAGTCGCAGGCCGTGGCCGATACGCGGATTAAGATTTGGGCACCCGTGCTACGCCGCCAAACAGGGTTGGAGGCTGCCGGGAGAACTTTTGCGGATGATGCATTCGCGAGTTTGAATATTTCGAGGGGACGTTGACGTCTATTAATTCCGCAAATCAAAATGAAAGTACGGTTGCAAATTTGGCGCTAGATTCGCCAGATCGTATTTTTGGAACGCCGGTTAACCGCTGCGGGATCGCCTCCATGGAACTGGCGTGCGGACTTGCGGGAGAAATTGTCCGCAATTTTGGGGAGGTTCGCCTCCGGGTTTTTGGCACGAGCATGGTGCCCTCGGTTCTGCCGGGTGATTTGGTTTTGATCCAGCGCGCCGCGCTTGAAGAAATTTTGCCTGGCGAAATCGCCGTATTCCTGCGTGAAGGGCGGCTTTTTGTGCATCGCGTTGTGGAACGAAAAAAAATATCCGTCGCGGGTAGTGGTAATGAGGAACTATGCCTGATTACTCGGGGCGATCGCCAACGGGATTGCGATCTTCCGGTCAGTCCTTCCGAGTTGTTGGGACGCGTGGTTTGCATTGAACGCGATCAACGCGAGATTAAAGTTGCGCAAAATAAAGTGACTCGATGGACGGCGCGACTGCTGCAAACTTCGGATCGAGTAACTTCGCTGTACCTGTTTCTGGCCACATTTTCGCGGACGATTTCTCTCAGGAGGGCCAAGTGTCCAGTGTAAAAGCGGTCGCGTTGACTTCCGGTGTGGTGGTCGAGATCGGCGGCCTCCCGATCCGCTTGCGCTGCGATGATCCGGCTTTCCTATTGCAGATTCATGAACGCTACGCCGGCTATGTGAGTTCCTCGCACGACGCCAGCTTCGATTTTGATATTGAACTTGCCCCACCGGGGACGGAATCCGGGGACGAAGATCTGAGCGTGACGTGCAATGCGGGAACCTGGCTGATGGAGCGCGGTGATTTTCGCGCCGAATTTAATCCGGCAACTGCCCGCGGACACATCGAGCAAACCATCAATCCTTTCTCGCTCGATTCTGTCATGCGCATCGTTCACACGCTTTTGCTTGCACGAAACGGCGGCTTCCTCCTGCATGCTTCCAGCGCGATCCGAAATGGCCGGGCCTTTCTGTTTTCCGGAGTTTCAGGCGCAGGCAAAACCACCATGGTGCGACTAGCGCCTCCGGATGCCGCGCTGCTGACCGACGAAATTTCCTATGTCATCCCTGAGAATTCGCGTTACATGGCCGTGGGCACTCCTTTCTACGGTGAACTGGCGCGCGCGGGGGAAAACGTGAAAGCGCCGATTGAAGTTTTATACCTGTTGGCAAAAGGGCCTGAAAATAAGATTGAGCCGATCGAAGGAACTGCTGCGGTGCGCGGCCTGATGGAAAACATTTTGTTTTTTGCCAAGGATCCTGAATTTGTGAAGCAGGTTTTCGATTCCGCGTGCGAATTTGCCGCGCGTGTTCCGGTTCGGCGACTGACATTTGTGCCAAATACTTCCGTCTGGGAGCTAATTGTATGAAACTTTCTCGATATGTAGCACGAAGCAATTCCATAGCCGCGCGCGGTTTGGGCGATGAAACCATGGTCATGTCCGCGACGAATTCCACGCTGTTTACGCTGAACGAAGTAGCTTCCGAGATTTGGAAAGCGGCAGATGGCGTGACCCCTCTTGATGAAATCGTCAAGAACAGGGTCTGTTCGCAATTTGAAATCTCGACGGAAGCGGCATTGCAAGACGCGGAAGCGCTAGTGGAAAACCTGGCGAGCCACGGCCTGCTCCTTGTCTCTCATGAGCCCATTTCCAAACAGGGCAATTCCTGCAAGGAGACCGCATGAGCTTAGTAGTGGAAATGGTTGGCAAGGCACTCAAGCTGAATATTCCCCTGAGCGTGCAGCTGGACTTGACCTATCGCTGCAATGAGCGCTGCGTCCACTGTTATCTGGACCACGACGACCATGGAGAAATGACCACGGCCGAAATCAAGGATTTACTCGACCAGATGGCGGAAGCCGGCGTGTTCTATCTGACCATCAGCGGCGGCGAAATCCTGATGCGCAGGGATTTTTTCGAAATTCTCGAGCATGCGCGGCTGCGGACATTTTCCGTCAAGCTGAAAACCAACGGGGTTTTGATTCGAGAGAAGGAAGCGGCGCGCCTCCGCGAATTGGGCGTTGAATCCGTGCAAATCAGCATTTATTCACACCGGCCCGAAGTGCATGACGCCATTACAAAGATGCCCGGCTCCTTGCGGCAATCGATAGACGCGGTGCGGTTCTTGCGGCAGCAGGGATTGCACGTGACGATGGCTAATGTCCTGATGACCGAAAATGCGACCGATTACAAACAGGTGCAATTGCTGGCCCAGGAACTCGACGCAAAATTTATTATCGATCCCACGGTTACGCCCATGATGGATGGAGACAGGTCCATTCTCAAATTGAATGTGGATCAAGCCGCACTAAAAGAAGTTTTTCGAAATGGGAATCTGGTCGGAAACGTGGAAGAATTTTGCGCGCCGCCTGCAAGCGTAAACGAGGACGATCTGGATTCGCTGCCCTGCAGCGCGGGTCACACCGCGTGCTACGTCTCTCCTTATGGAGATGTATATCCCTGCGTGCAATTCCCCTTGCCCAGCGGAAACGTGCGCGAGACAAAATTTGTGGACATTTGGCGCGATTCGCCGCAACTGAAAGAAGTGCGCACGATTACGCTGCGCGATATGCCTTCGTGCTCGCAGTGCACTCACGGCGGAACCTGCACGCGCTGCCCGGGACTCGCGTACCTCGAAGGAAATATGCGCGGACCTTCCACCCAGGATTGCGAAAAATCTTACGCGCGCACCGGCATTCCCAGCGAAAACCTCAAGACGCAAATGGCATCTCCGAGGCCTGTCAATTCCTCGCAACTGATTCAGATCAAGGGATTGCAGCAGCCAATGGTGCCGAATATTTCGGCCAGAGCAACGAAAGCAATTGCTCTGGGCGCGTAAATATTTCTTTCGTTCAATGGATCACTTGCTTTCAGCATATCTGGACACCAATTCCTTATAGACCTCAACACATCTTCGCACTTTCAGCCCTCCGCATTTGCACAGCCGAAATGATATGATCCCGCGGTCAGCTGATGCTTGCGAAGTGGTTGGGAGGACATCTCCTTCCCGGAATTTGGGGCCTTCCGCAATGTGGAATTCCGAATTACTATCCCGAGAAATGGTAGGGAGATAGGAAAATGAGAAACTTCTTTACGCGCACGCTTACTTCCCGAATCTTGCTTGGCGCAGGATTGCTGATCCTGCCGATCATTCCAAAGGCGCATGCCGACGATGCACCAAACTTTCGCCAGGCGGCCCATTCCTTAAGCGATGCTCTCGCCAAGGGCGACAAGAACGCGGTTGCCGGTCTGCTCGACGATCGATTTGTATGGGTCGAAGCAAATGGCAAATTGCATACGAAGGCGCAGCTGCTCGATGACCTCGCGCAATTTGCCTCTGACAATGAGGGCGCGCTGGATGTGCGCACCGTGGATTTCCTTGGCCAGGTCGAGCGCGAACTCGGCATGCATCACAATCAGCGCTTTGCACATTTATGGGTTAAGAACCCATCTGGATGGCAGGCGTTTGTTTTTCTGAATATTCCCATTCCGGCGGAGCGGCCGGATTACATGGCTGCGCCAAATGCGCCTACCGATGCGGACAAGACTTGCGACAACCCTTGCAAGACGCTGCCCTATAAACCGGAGAATGCAGCGCAAGACGGCGCAATGAAAACCTGGTTTATTCTGAAGAATGACGAGTGGCATCCGAACCCCGATGATTGGGCCGCGCATTCCGACGACAACCACGAGACACTCACTCCGCGCGCTGACATTCCTAAAATGCAGCACGTCCATGAACTAGAGGAAGAACGGAAGCTTTATGGAGAGAACGGTGGCTCGGGGGGTTCTTCAGTGCTTTCCATGCGCATGTTCGATTTCGGCAATAATGTAGTGATTATGGAAGCATTTCAAGGGAGAAATCCCTCGGCGAAACCCACCAGCTGGAACCTGAGATTATTTATCAACCGCGGTGACGGGTGGAAAATCGGTTTGAGCGCGCAGACGAATATTTCGTAAATTTGTAGCGGACCGATTTATTTTTGCGGCAACGGAGGATATGGATAGATGAGCGAAATGGCAAAGCCCGCTGCGGGTCCGGCACACATTGAAATTCTAAAGTTAATTCAATTTATTGCGAGATCGCTCGCTGCAGCCGGCGTTCCGCAGGAAGATGCGGGGCAAGTTGCCGCCCTGATGGCTGAATCCGACGCGCGCGGCGGGGATGCGCACGGGGTGTTCCGTTTGCCGCAATATGTGAAACAGATCCAACAAGGCGCGGTAAATCCCCGGCCGAACATTCAGGTCATCAACAGCCGCGCGGGGACCGCTCTGATCGATGGAGATAACGCGCTGGGCCATTTGGTGATGAAGCGCGCGGCGGAATTGGCGATTGAAAAGGCGCGGCAGTGCGGCATCGGCTGGGTGGGAACGAGGCGCAGCAATCATGCGGGACCCGCGCAGCTTTATCCGCGCATGGCGGCGCATCAGGACATGATCGGAATTTATTTCTGCGTGGGCAACACGAATCTCGTTCCGCCATGGGGAGGAACCGAAGTGCTGCTCAGCACGAATCCCATCGCGATTGCCGTGCCGGGCTCGAAGCACCCGTCCATCGTGCTGGACATGGCCACGACGAACACGGCGTTCGGAAAAATTCGGCTGAAAGCGCAGCGCGGCGAATCCATGCCGGAAGGCTGGATGATGGACCGCGAAGGAAAACCGCTGACCGATCCGAAACGTGCAAGCGAAGGTTTCCTGTTGCCCATTGGAGGGCCAAAAGGATACGGCTTGGCGCTGATGATCGGCTTGATCGCCGGCACGCTCAATGGCGGAGCGTTTGGCCGGGATGTGATCGATTACACCACGGACTCACAAACGCCAAGCAACACGGGGCAATCCATTTTAGCCGTCGATATTTCGGCTTTCGCCGATTTGCAATCCTTCAAGCAGGATGTGGATGAAGTGTGGGACGTGATGAAATCGTCTCCCACGCTGCCGGGTGTAGAAGAAGTGCGGTTGCCCGGGGAACACTCCGAGCAAGTTTATCGTGAGCGAATGGCCAACGGCGTTCCATTAAACGAGGGTCAAATTAAAATTCTGGATGAATTGGCGGACCGTTTGGACGTCGAGCGGCTTTTGTAAATCGTGATGTGAAGAAAACGTCGTTGCAGGATTTGCAATCTGGACTGACCGTCCGTGCCTTCTCCGCCCGCGCAAATTTCACGGGCGGAGTTTTTTTCGCAAACTCTTCCTCATTGCGTATCCCGTCTACTTCATTTCGTTGCGATAGATTTTCCCGCCTTTCATCACGAATTTGATCCGCCGCATTTCCGTAATGTCCTTGACCGGATCTCCGGACACGGCGACCAAATCCGCGTACTTCCCTTTTTCCAGTGAGCCGATATCGTTCTGCCAGCCCATTCCTTCCGCATCCACGGCGGTGGCCATCTGAATTACTTTGGCAGCCGGCAATCCATGGCTCACGAGCCACTCAAACTCGGTGTACTGTTCGCCGTGCGCATAAGGATCGCCGTCGACGCCGCTGCCAAACATCATTTTGACTTTCGTCGTCATGCCCATCTGAAATGTTTTGGCGAAGATCGAAGGGAGATCGTATTTTCCGCCTGTTTCCTTGCGATCGCGCTCGGCAAGTTCCGGCAGAGAGTAGCGATAGCCGGTGACGTCCCAATAAATTCCTTTCTGGACCATCATGCTGAATTCAGATTCGTCGAGAGCCTGTCCATGCTCGATCGTATCCACTCCCGCCATCACGGATGCGCGAAGGCCCTCGCCGCCATAGGCGTGCGATGCGACGCGGCGATGGTGGCGGTGCGCTTCGTCAACGATGGCCTGCACTTCTTCCAGCGTCATGGTTGGTTCCACGAACAATTCGCCAGTGGGGCTGAAGGAATATCCGCCCGCCGGAAAAATTTTGATCAGGTCCGCGCCGTAGCGGATCTGCTCACGGACTACTTCGCGAGCCTGCGCAGGACCGGCAATCGTTTGATTCCCTCCCGGGATGTTGATTCCCGGCGCTCCGATAAAATCCGATCCGGAGCTGCCGATTCCGCGAGTGGAGACTTGCATCCGCGGTCCTTCGATCACTCCTTTGTTGATGGCATTGCGAATATCCACATCGCCGTAGCCTTCGCCGTGCGTTCCGCAATCACGCGCCGCCGTGAAGCCGGCGCGCAGATCCGTTTGCGCTTCCTTCACCGCGCTGATGGTCCAGGCTTCCTTGGACGTGGTGACTCGCAAACCATTCGACATACTGTCGAAAACGTGCGTGTGAGCATCAATCAATCCGGGCATGACAGTGGCCTGGCTCATGTCGATCACTTGCGCGCCGTCAGGAATTTTCAGGCGATCCTCGGGCCCTACATCCGTGATGCGGTCGCCCTGGATCAATACAACCTGGTTTGTAAGAAGAGTTGCAGTTTTACTATCGAACAAGCGCCCGGCGCGAACCGCGATAACCGCTGGAGATTTTTGCGCATGAAGCGCTGCAGTGCATAGGAGCATCGCGAAGCATGCGGAGCCCAGTAATCGATTGCGAATCATCTAATCCTCCGAAAAAATGTGATATTTATTTATATACGAACTGTCATGACACACGTGCCCGTAAGGGATCGCCTGTCACTCTCAACATTTAGATGCGCGGCACATTGTACAATGCCCTGAGGATCTGCAATGAAAAAGACTCAAACCGAGTTGGGCAATCAGTTTCTTAAACTGCATCAAGGGCCAGACATTTTGGTTCTGCCAAATGCATGGGATGTGGCGAGCGCGCGAATTTTTGAGGAAGCGGGATTTGCGGCCATCGGCACATCGAGCGCTGGCGTGGCATTTTCCCTTGGCTACCCGGACGGCCAACAGATTTCTCGCGAAGAAATGCTGGGCGTCGTGCGCCACATTGCCGGGACTGTTGATGTACCAGTCACCGCGGATGTGGAGGCGGGATTCGGAAGCACGCCTGAAGAAGTGGCGGAAACCGCGTGCGCCGTGATCGACGCCGGCGCCGTTGGCATGAACCTTGAAGATGGCGCCGAGGATAAGCCTGGCTTTCTGCAGGATTTGAACAAGCAGAAGGAAATGATCATCGCTGTATTGGAAGCCGCAAAAAGCGCAGGCGTACCGTTCGTGCTGAATGCGCGCACGGATATATTTTTGTACGGCATCGGGCCAGCGGAAACTCGGCTGAGCCGCACGATTGAGCGGCTGAACGCGTTCCTTGAGGTTGGCGCACAGTCGCTCTTCGTGCCAGGGGTGAAGGACAAGGAAACTATTGCGCAACTGGCACGCAGTGTCGCCGGGCCGCTGAATATTTTAGCGACGGTCGGGACGCCGCCAGTTGCCGAGCTGCAGCAACTCGGCGTGGCGCGCGTCAGCGTTGGATCTGGGCCGATGCGTGCGACGCTGGGTTTTCTTGGACGCCTGGCTCGCGAGCTTCGCGAAGAAGGAATTTTTAAAATGATGACAGAAGGCGCGCTGCCTTATGCGGATGCGAATCGCATGATGCGCAAAAAGTAATGAAAAATCGCCGTCCTTGACCCATCGAATCCTAAAGTTATACAAAGAGGCAAGCTCGGAAGCGTTCTTCGAGGTGCCATCTTGAAAATTCGTTTATTCCTTGCTCTAGGATTTGCGTCTTTTCTTTTTTCATCTTCAGCTGCCATTTTTGCGCATCACGGATTTGCAGTGGAGTTCGAGCAAAATCATCCCATCACACTGAGTGGTATCGTCACAAAAATGGAATTCATGAATCCGCATATCTATTTCTATGTGGACGTGAAAGGCCAGGATGGCAAAGTCGTGAACTGGGCGTTCGAGGGCGGACCGCCCAACGTCATCTACCGGCAGGGATGGCGGAAAGACACTTTGAAGCCGGGCGACGTAGTAACGGTAAAAGGATTTCGCGCCAAGGACGGCACTCATCTTGCGGCCTGCTCAACCGTAAAGCTTGCCGACGGTCGTGAGATGTCTGCCGGATCGGGCGGCGTATCGCCAAATGCGTACGGTCAGACGGGCGCAACCGGCAAAAAATAAGTGCCGCCGATCCGAAATCCAAAACGAGGTCGTGCATGAAGAAACATTTAAGCACCTCGATCATTTGCCTCGCATCGCTGTTGCTGACTTTGAGCTTCGTGAGTTCGTGTGGCGGCCGCGCGGCTTCGGAAAATTCTCAGCAGGCGGCGCCCCCGGATTTAAATGGAGTGTGGTCCGCGCCTTTTACTCCGGATATTTCCAAAGCTCTGGGGCATCAGCCTCCTTTCACGCCTTATGGAGCCGCACGATTTGCGAAAGAGGATGAGATCGACGATCCGTTGACCAAATGCCTGCCCATCGGACCGGCCCGAGGAATTCAAGCGGGCATCATGCCGTTTCAAATTGTGCAAACTCCGTCAGTGTTCACGATTCTGTTTGAAAATCAACATACCTTTCGCATCATTCACACGGACGGACGCAGCCACCCCAAGGATCTGGATCCAACATGGTTCGGGGATTCCATTGGCAAATGGGACGGCGACACTCTGGTTGTGGACACGGTGGGGATTGACGACCGCACGTGGCTGGACACGGCAGGCCACGAACACAGCGACCAACTTCATCTGGTGGAACGGTTTCAAAAGATGGACAGTAACAACATCAAATGGACAGTTACGTTCGAGGATGCCAAATATTTCACGGCGCCCTGGTCCATAACGCTGCCGATTGCGCGCCAGAACACGGAAATCATGTCCTACTCCTGCGAGGAAAACGAGAAAGACAGGGCTCATCTGCGGCGAACAACAAAATAAATCCAAATTACTCATCGCACTTAAATTTTATTTGCGGCTATATAATGTCCAGCGCTGATTCATTAAAAATCAAAACTTGAAACGGATTTATACATGATGCCGCGGCACTTCTGCTGTTAGCTTGCCTTTGGATCATGCATCCAATTTTTTTGGAGGAGTAATCATGGCAAGGATGATCTTCGCTGTGTTTCTGGGTTCCCTTTTGTCATTGCCTATTGCTGCGCAAACTGGACAGCAAGCTCCGCCGAAGGACCTTTCTTTATGGCTTCGCAATTCGTACGCCACAAACCGGAAATACCTCGCGCGCACTGCCGAAAAAATGCCCGAAGATTTATATGGGATGCGTCCCGGCGCGCAACCCGAAGTGCGAACGTTCGGACAACTGATCGGGCATCTTGCAAATTTCAATTACCGATGGTGCTCCGACGGCAAGGGCGAAAGGAACCCGATGGAGACAACGGATTTTGAAAAGCTCACCGCAAAGGCCGAACTGGTAAAAGCCCTGAATGGCGCTCTCACCTATTGCGACGGCGCCTACGCGATGCTTACGGACGCAAATTCCATGGACATTGTGCAAGGCACGCGTGACGATGGGACAAAAGCTCCGGTGCTGCGAATCAGCCGATTTTTCTCCAACGTCGCGCACAACAATGAACATTACGGCAATCTCGTTACCTACATGCGCATCAAGAGCATCGTTCCGCCATCGTCCGAACCACGCTAAAGTAAACAGTGGGGTCCGTCGATTAATTGAAGCCATAAATGTCAACAGATTAACAAAGTCAAATCAGCCAAATAAATCTGAATTGAGCAAATGTCATCGACAAATAAAGTTTTCCTAACTGCTGAATGGCAAGACCTCGTAATGTTGAACTACGAAGTCGACGCAAAAATCTTAAAAAATCATCTCCCTCACAAAACTGACTTGGATTCCTTTCACGGAACAACCTACATCAGCCTTGTAGGCTTCCGCTTCTGTTGCACCAAACTCTTTGGATCAGTGAGTATCCCTTTTCATTCCTATTTTGAAGAAGTAAATCTCCGCTTTTATGTCAGGCATAAAGATGGCCGTGAAAGTCGTCGGGGCGTAGTTTTTATACCCGAGATCGTGCCTAAGCGGGCAGTCGCCACCCTAGCGCGCGTCATATATGGTGAAAACTATAAATGCATGCCCATGAAACACCGCATTGACATAGACCATTCGAGAAAAACAATTGCCTATGAATGGAAGATTAAAAATAAGTGGTGCAAACTGACTGCGCAAGAAAGTGAAGAACCTCGTTTACCGGAAGAAGGAAGTCTCGAACAATATATTACAGAACACTACTGGGGTTATTCCATGCAGAGGGACGGAAGTTGCATGGAATATCACGTCTCTCATGCACCTTGGAAAGTTTCGAGTGGCATCTCAGCCGAATTCGTTGGCAACGCAACCGAATTATACGGAGCGGAACTGGGGCATTACCTTCAACAACCGCCAATCTCCGCATTCATAGCCGGTGGATCGCCGGTTACAGTTTTTCGGGGCAGTAAACTCCTATGACGGCAATAAACCCAGGATCGAAAACCATGGCCCCGCGCGTGGGCTGGGTGTTATACGACGGTGGCTGCGGATTTTGTTTTCGTTGGGTTCATTTCTGGGAGGAGACAATTGCAAAACGCGGATTTGCCTTAAAAGACTTGCAGACTGCATGGGAAGACGGCAGCTTTAAAACTTCGGAAGACAAATTGCTGAACGATATTGTCGTGTTGACGGTTGACGGCAATATCGAGCACGGAGCGAATGCCTATCTATTCGTTTCACGACGAATATGGTGGGGGTGGCCGTTTTATGCAATTTTTAGTCTTCCAGGATTTAACTGGATTCTTTGGCACGGCTATCGTTGGTTCAACCGAAACCGGTATCGCGTTTCTCGCCACTGTCGACTACCCAATCAAAACAATTCAGGAACTCTCACCTAGGTTGACATCGCTTGCTTCCGGTGTGTACCGTGTCCGCATGTCATCCAAACCAAATGAATTATCTGGCACAAACACACCGATTGGCGTTGAGATCGAGAGGGCAGGCGACGTTCTTAATTTTACTTTGGACAATACCGCGCACGAAAACGAAGTGACCGGCGCAATGTTTGACGCAATGCTCGCGGAACTTCGCCGTGAGGCTGCGCGGCCAAGCGCGCGTGTGTTGCGGATTCGCGCGAAAGGCAAAGTTTTTTGCACGGGGCGCGAGCGCGCAGGGCGGGACGCAGTGTCGATTCATCATGAGTCCGCGCGGCTCATCGAATTCAAGCGCGCACTGCGCACTTCCCCGCTGATCAGCGTTTCAGAAGTGCAGGGTGATGCGTTCGGCTTCGGATTCGGACTCGCAATAGTATCTGACTTCGTCTATGTTGCCGAAAATGCGGCGCTCGGATTTCCAGAAATGAAGTTCGGACTTGCCCCGGCGGCAATCATGGCGTATCTCGGCGAATATGCGCTGCCGCGTTTCGCGTTTCCCCTTGTGCTGTTTGGCGATCCCATCACGCCGCAGCAGGCGCGCGAAATTGGACTCATCTCGCATGTCAGCGCGCCGGGCACTCTTGCGTCCGACGTCGATGACCTCATCGAGCGCATTCTGCGGCTCGATACGAACGCTGCCCGCAACTGCAAGGAATTTTTCCAAACCACTTTGCAAAATTCTTTCGATCAAAATTGCCGCCTGGCCACGGAAGCGTTGACGGTGGGCAGCCTCGCCGTGCTTTCGAGGAAGAAGTGAGCTGGCCGTGCCCGTAAACGCGGGAGCGCGCCTGGACCGGCTGCCGATTTCCTCATTCCATCGCCGCATCATGTGGCTGATCGGCGCGGGAATGTTTTTCGACGGCTTCAATATTTATATTGGAGCAACGGTTCTGGGCGCGACGCTGAAGAGCGGATTTTCCACGCTGGGCCAGAACGCGGAATTCGTTTCCCTCACATTTGTCGGGATGATGCTCGGATCGTTCGTCACCGGTTTTCTCGGCGACCTCCGCGGGCGGCGCTTCACGTACCAGGCAAATCTGGCAATTTTTGGATTCGCTTCTCTGGCCGCTGCGTTTGCGCCGTCCATGAATGTGCTGATCCTGCTGCAATTTATTATTGGACTCGGGCTAGGCGCTGAAAACGTGGTGGGATATTCCACGCTCACCGAATTTGTTCCGCCGGCGTCACGCGGCAAATGGCTCGGCTTCATGACCGTCTTCGTCGTCACCGGATTGCCGGTGGCCGCGCTGCTCGGCACGCTGATGGTCCCGCATTTCGGCTGGCGCGCCATGTTCGTCATCGGAGGAATCGGCGCGCTCATCGTCTGGTATCTGCGAAAAGCGTTGCCCGAATCTCCTCGCTGGCTCGAATCCGTTGGGCGAAATGAAGAAGCAGAACTTTTGCTCGCGGCGATTGAAAAAGAAGTTTCGCTGCAGCATTCTCCTTTGCCGGAACCAACGGTATCCCGGCCCGCAAAACATTCGCGGGAACTTTCTTCGCTGCTCAGTCCCGCAATTCTTCCACGCATGATTGTGGGCGCGACCTCGCTTGTGGTGATCAACACTCTGCTTTACGGATTTGTGACCTGGCTTCCCACTTTTTTTGTGCAGCAGGGATTGAGCATCGCGCGATCATTCCGCTATTCGCTGGTCATGGCGCTCGGCGCGCCGCTTGGCTCCGCGATTGGCGCATTCACAGCCGATTACTGGGGACGCAAGCCGACCATCGTTGGCGCGTCGTTGATGACCATCGCCATTGGAAGTTTTTATCCGTTCATCACGAATCCCGCAATTTTGATGCTCGTTGGATTTTCGCTGATCGTTCCGATCTATGTACTCGTCGCGCTGCTTTTCGCTATTTACATTCCAGAGCTTTTTCCCACGGAGGTGCGGCTGCGCGCGTCCGGAATCTGTAATACATTTGGACGAGGCGCAATTATCTTTACGCCTTTCATTGTTGTGGCGCTTTTCCGATCTCACGGAATTGGCGGTGTGCTCGTGTTCATGATCGCGCTGCTGATTGTGCAAATTGTTGTTATCCTAACGCTCGGAGTTGAGCCTAAAAGGCGACGCCTGGAAGAAATTGAAGCAGGGACTCCCATTGCGCCACTTCGGGCTGAAGTGTGGAACCCATGAATCCCATCGAATGTGCACGTGAACACGATTTTGCCGGCGGAAAATAGTTTCTACCCCCGGTTGATAAACCACTCTGGAAATTAACTGTTGCGCTTTCAAGTGATGGAAAATTTGGTTCGCTTTAAGGAGGATTGGAAATGAAAAAGTCGGAGACACCGTCAAGTTCCCCACTCGGACGGCGCGATTTCGTGAAAATTGCAGCAGGTGGCGCGATGATCGCCGCACTGCCCTCGGGTGCGGCCGCGCAGACGAAAGAGAAAGGCGTGGACTGGTGGGACGCGCGTCCGGGCAAGGACGGACCGGGAAAACCTGCCGCGATTGATTGCCACGCACACTGGTCGCCGGAAGCCTATAACAAGGCATTGGCCGAACTTGGAAATCCGCTCGCCAATCCAAATCCGCTGAATTCAGATCTCGAAAAGCGCATCAAGTGGATGGACGAGCACGAAGTCCAAATGCATTGCCTGACGCTTTCGGGCTCGATGCCCTGGCAGTGGGCGTCCGCCGAGCAAGGTGCGCACCTCGCGGAAATCATCAACGACGTGGGCATCGAAGCCTGTAAGAAATATCCATCGCGTTTTGTTTTGGGCGCTGAACTTCCGATTCGCGATCCTCAACTTGCACTCAAAGAATTGAATCGCGTCGCCGGGAAACCCGGCGTGCGCGCCGTTCATTTGCCGGACTCCATGGAGCGGCACGATTACATTATCGATCCAAATTTCGCTCCGGTTCTCGCGCGGATTGAAGAACTTGGCTACCCAATTGTTTTTCATCAGATGGATGGAGAAGCAAACAGTTACGGCGGCAGCCGCGTTATGGGCAAAATCAATCTCTCGGCAGGACTCGACGCGCCCATCGATCACACCGTGCTTGCAACAAAATTAATGATGTCCGGGACGGTGGATAAATATCCGAAGTTGGAAATGATCCTGCCGCATGCGGGTGGCGCGTTCCCTTATCTTGCAGGAAGGATCGAGCATTTTTTCTATCATTTCAATGGGCAGCAAGTCACGCTTGCCCATCCATTCCGCGATTATTTGCGGCGATTTTATTACGACTATTTAATTTATTACCCGGAAGCGTTTCAGTTTCTCGTCACCATGGTGGGAACGGATCGTATCGTCGTGGGCACGGATATTTTCGCCGCGCAGGATGTGCAATATCCGACAGAAGTGCTCGATCAATTCAAACTTCCTGCTGCAGAGCGCGACCGCATCTTGAAAGGAAACGCGATCAAACTTTTGAAACTGTAGCTTTAAGTGGCGCGAGCTTCAGCCTGCGGGGTTAGTCCTTGCAAGGCCAAACCCCGCAGGCTGAAGCCCGCGCTACTAAAACACAATTCTTTATCGCGCGCTTACCAAATTAAATTTCTGCACGCGCTTCCCCGTGCCTACTTCGCTGACATAAATATTGCCTTTCGAGTCCACCGCCAGAAAATGCGCATAAGTTAATTGCCCGGGTTGACGGCCCACACGCGCGAAACTCGCGAGAAATTTTCCGGTGGCGTGGTCAAGAATGTCGACCCTCTCATCGTCCTGATTAACCACGTACATATATTTCTGTCCCGAATCTCGTGAAAAACCCACCCACACAGCCGATCCGAGGATACCGGCTTCATGCTCCGGCCCCGGCGGCAGCTTGGACACAAGAGTGAACGCGACGGGAATGTTTTTTTGAAAATTTCCCATCTTGTCAAAGACCTGCAGTCGATGGCCTCGCCGGTCGCACACATAAATCAAACCATTGTTATCCATGGTTACACAATGAAGAATGGGAATAAACGCATTGCCGGTCTCGGCATCCGTGCGATTCAATTCCCACTGGCGCAAGAAATTTCCTTCGGCATCAAAGACAGCGACGCGGTGATTGCCGCCCACGGTTTCTCCGTCCGCCACATACACATCGCCGTTTTTTGGATCGATTGCAATGCCCGCGGGTTTAAAGAATGACATATGGCTGGAGTTGAGGGGCTTCCCTTTTGCCGTGCCGTCGGAAGAATCGACCGTGCCCATCTTCCCAATCTGTCGCAGCAATTTGCTCCCGTCATGCGTGTATTCCTGCACGATGCCGTCGCCAGTTCCGGTGATCCACAAATTATTATCTTTATCGAATGTGCAGCCGTGAGGCGTGTTTGGCGTGGTCGAAGGATCGCCGAAGGAATTCACGACATTGCCATCAGGGTCGAACTCAATCACCACGGGCGCCTGGCGTCCGGCATCCAGATCGTTGTCCGTCAAGTCGCGCCGGTTCAGGATAAATACGTGATCGTGCGAATCAATGCAAAGACCGCCAACGCCGCCCGTTACCCAAAGATTCGGCAGCGGCTTGGGCCACATGGGATCGACCTCAAATTTGGGAGCAACATCTTGCGCGCGCACGCCTTCAGCGCAGAACATTCCCGACGCCGCAAGTGCGAATCCCGTGCACATCGCCGCCAGCCGAATAAAATTCGTTTTCATTTGCATGCGATTCCTTGACAGCTGATTTGAGGCGCAATTAGACCTGCGAGAGCAAGAAAACTTTTCGCAAACCGATTACATGTGGTCTTTCATCACAAAAACGGTGTGAGGCTTGCTGTGAATAAATGTTGCCACATCGTACGCTTCCTGCGGCGTCAGCGTGTCAGGAGCATTCTGCGGCATGTTGTGTTGAACGAACGCCGCCATTTTGGGAATTTGATGCATCCCCGCTCCGTCGCTATACGAATTCGGCCCCCAAAGCGCCGGCGCGACGGGAAGTTTCCCCTCGCCATTGGCACCGTGGCAAACGGCGCATTGCTCGCCATATATTTTGCTTCCGTTCGCGGGGTCCCCGGTCAGTTCAGGAATGTTGACGAGCCCGCGCCCGGGAAATGGGCGGCCCGTAACTTGATCTTTGGAAAGCCACTGCGTATACGCCACGAGTCCCGCCATCTCAGGGCCATCGTTTGGTATGCGATGTCCGGATTCGCTGCGCTGGAAACACTGCTCGATGCGCTCTTCAAACGTGATCACTGTTTTTTCGCGGTCCCGATACATCGGAAATATTCCGGGCAATCCGACCATCGGCATCCCCTGCGAAACCGTGCCGCCATCGATGTGGCAATGCGTGCAGCTCAGTTTATTGCCGACATAACGCTCCGCATATTTCGGCGTATCGTTGAACACATTCATGCCCAGCCGAATGCTGTCGCCGAGCGGCCCCGCGGGAATCGTCGAAGGATTGGGCGCAACCCATGTTTTGGAAGTGTCCGCAGCCTGCGGAGTTCGCGGCGCGCCGTAGCTGATCGAATTTAGAGACAACGATCCAAAAGCAGAAATTGTGAGTGCGCTCAGTAAACCGCAGCGAATGGCAATCAATCGAAGCATCGATTTCCTCCCAAGGCAGGGCAAGATTGCGATCCCGTATCCGGTATTCTACCGCTTTAGGGTTTCCGGAGTGTAGTGCGATCCGAGGTACTGGATAATCTTTTGCGCAGTGCCATCGGATATGGAAGCGCCGTAAAATCCTCTCATCAGATTCACTTCGCGTGCCCAGCTCTGAGCTGAGATGGGCGGCCGCATGGTGATGTAACTCAAGCTGTGGCACAGCCCGCAATTGTATTCCACTTCGTCCTTCCCATCCCCAGGCGCAAGCTCAATCTTTTGGCCCGGATTCTGGCCGCCGTTAAATGTTGCACTCGAGGAATTCGCAGTGGAAGAAGACTGGCGAATGGTTTCAGGCGCGGGAGAGCCGTTATTTTCAGATCGGAAATCAGCATAGATGCCCTGCCCGATCAACACGGACAGCAGTCCAATCGCCGAGATGAGAACCCATTTCCGATTACGCATACACGAATCCTGTTAATTCGTTTCTTTCACCACAATTTACTGGCGCTGATCGCCAAGTGAATTGTAACAGCTGCTTAAGAATTGTCCTTTAAACATGCGCGATCCGCGTTACACCGAAGGCAAGTCCAAATGCCGCTGTGCAGTCGCCCGCCTCTTCAGAGGCGGGGGTTTAGACGATGCTCATCTCAAAGCCTGAAAAAAGGACGCCAAAGTTTGGGCCGCGACCTGAAATCCCAGGCACGCGTGCTAAACAGGAAATTTTGGGTCACACTTTCGCCGCGCACCGAAATTGCTCCGATTAAACTGTGCAACGAAAACTGGCGGCGCTCTTCTTACGCCCCGAAATGTGATATGTTTTGTCGCATCCACGGAGGTTCCCAATGAGCTCTCGAACATTATCCGGCGCGTTAACCTGCACCATTCTGCTTTTTTCATCTTCCCTTTTCGCCCAAACTGGAGTCAAAGAAACTAAGGTGATGATTCGCGCGGTCGCGCGCGATGCAAAAGTGATTGGCACGCACGTAGGTGGTGCGCGAATCACGGTGAAGGATGCCGCGACGGGAGAAATCCTCGTGCAGGGAATGCAGCAGGGCGGAACGGGCGACACGAATACAATCATGAAAACACCTCACACGCGCGGCATGAGTGTGTTTAGCAGCGCCGACGCTTCGGGTTATCTCGCGGTGCTGCATATCGATAAGCCAACCGTCGTGGAAATTTCCGCCGAAGCGCCGCTCGGCAACTCGCAAGCCACGCAGCGCACATCAAAAACTTTACTTTTGGTTCCCGGCCAAGACGTGCTGGGTGAAGGAATTTTACTCGAGATTCACGGCTTCATCGTGACAGCGGTTGCGCCCCTCCCGGATGCGAAGCTGAAAGCCGGATCGCCGTTTGAAGTGAAAGCCACGATCACAATGGCCTGTGGATGCCCGACCGAGCCGGACGGTCTGTGGGATGCCAACAAAATTCATGTGGTCGCGCGGTTGCTCCGCGATGGCAAAATTCAATCCGAAATTCCGATGACCTATGCCGGAGTGCAGAACACGTTTCATGCAGACGTGCCCGCCACGGCAGCCGGCGCGCTGGAATTGCAGGTTCTCTCCATGGATGCCGGAAGCGCCAATTTCGGAATAATGAAGGAAGCGGTCACCATCGTTCCCTGATCGAGATTTCCTACAATTTCTTCACAATTTAATTTTCCTCCCTGCGCGATTTGCAGGACTACCACTCCCTGTTGAAACAGTAGTATTCTGCCCTCACGCAAAAATCACGAGGCAAGCTTCCCAGGAGATTGCATGGAGCGCGCGCCAACCGTCAGCGAAATGATCGACCAGAGTCCGCTGAGCCGTTTTCAGATCTGGACGATGGCGCTTTGCGCCATGGTTGTGGTGCTCGATGGTTTCGATACGCAGAGCATCGGCTTCCTCGCGCCATCGATGGCTGAAACTCTGCACGTCCCCGTTAAAAATTTCGGGCCTGTTTTTGGCGCGGCACTTTTAGGGCTGATGATTTCGTCCATGCTGATTGGCCCGATTGCAGACCGATGGGGACGCAAGTGGCCCATCGTGATTTGCACGCTTTTATTTGGAGTGTTCGCGATGCTCACGGCTCGCGCGACAACCCTTCCCGAATTGTGGACCATCCGATTCGTAACCGGTTTGGGTTTGGGCGGCGCATTATCGAACGTAGTCGCGCTCATGTCCGAGTACGCTCCGAAACGCCTCGTCGCCGTTCTTGTCTCCGCACTTTTTTGCGGCATGCCCACCGGCGCGTTACTCGGTGGGCTGATCAGCTCGATCATGTTGCCGCGCTGGGGATGGCAATCGGTATTTTACGCGGGGGGAATTTTGCCGTTCGTCCTGGCCTTGCTGCTGATTGCCATTCTCCCGGAATCCGTGCGCTACCTGGAAGTTTCCGGGGCGAATCGGGATAAAATTTCAAAAATTCTTTCGCGGATTTCGCCTGATTTGGGCGACGCTCCTCTCTCGCGTTCCCCTCAACAAACTAAACACCGAAACGCACCCGTCATTCGCTTGTTTACGGAAGGGCGCGCGGCTGCCACCGTCCTGCTGTGGATTCCCTATTTCATGAATCTTCTGATTCTGTATTTCGTAGTGAGCTGGCTGCCCGCTTTGCTTCGCCAGCGAGGTTTGCCCATTTCATCCGGGATCATGGCCATCATTTTATTCAGTGTCGGCGGCATCCTGGGCTCTGCGGATCGAGGGGGTTTTGATTAACCGGTGGAGCGCTCTCACCATCCTTCTTGCTGAATTCGTTTGCAGCGCGGCATTAATCGGTTCGCTTGCGTATTCGGTTTCCTTTCCGCTGACGATGACCATTACTTTTGTTCTGGGTTTTACGGTGCAAGCCGCTCAGGGTGGACTCAATGTAATCGGAGCGACGATTTACCCCACAGCGATTCGCGCAACGGGAATCGGCTGGGCGCTTGGAGTAGGCCGCATTGGTTCGATCGTCGGCCCGGTGCTGGTTGGCATGATGCTGAAGCTCGATTGGGGACCGCGAGAAATTTTCCAGGCGGGCGCGATTCCCGCATTGTGCGCAGCCACTGCAACCCTGTTAAGCCTGTGGCTGCGAAGAAATCTTCCTGCGGATCAACAGAGCCGTGACATTGTTGAGGAACCGACTCTTTCGCACTAACCTTTCGTGGAAGCGGTGGCTCGCTGCCACAGCTTTCTGAACTCTTCAATCGTGCCCGGCCCGTAACCCGCGTAATGATTGTTTGCGAATGCGAGAATTTGAATTTTCCGCTCGTGAACTTTCTTCAGCACGTCAACCCACTCGCTGAGCTCTGGCGTTCGATCCACAATGATCTTGTCCCAAACTTTGGTTTGCAATTCGATGCCCTTGCGATCGCCGAGCCATCGCACATACGCAAAATCCGCAGTGATTGGGTCGACACGTGCGAATTGCTGCTTGGGGCGCGGCATCCACGACTGGTCGATCAGCGCAAACGCGATGTTGCGTTCTCTGAGCGCATCGACAAAAGCGGGCACGAGCCAATACTTATTCCGGATTTCCACCGCAAAGCGATATTCCTTGGGAATTTTTTTAAGAAACGGCACAAGCCGCGCCAGAAATTCCTTCACGCCCGCGAAAGCCTGCTTGTTGAAGTAGCCGAATTGCAAAAGCAATGGTCCTAATTTTTCGCCAAGGTTGTCCATCGTCTTCAAAAACAAATGAAACTCTTCGTCGCAGTCCGCCAGCATTTTTTCGTGTGTAATCAATTTGCGGCACTTTTGCCGCAAACAAAAATCCCGGAGGAGTTTTCGCGTACCAACCCTTCACGGTGGAAACCGCTGGCGTGCGGTAAAACGTGCTGTCCACTTCCACCGTATCGAATTTCGTGGCGTAGTAGCTCAGAAAATCGGCGGGCTTCATTCCTGCCGGATAAAACGTGCCTTCCCACCCGGCTGCGGTGAAGGCGGAGGTGCCCAGGCGAATGTCGCGTAGTACGTATTCACGGCCTTCGATTCTAGCTGGAATTCCTTTGCACGTGAAGAAACCCCCGCCTCTGAAGAGGCGGCTACACTGCTGTAGCCCGGGTCTTCAGACCCGGGGGTTTTTGCAGCGTAACCGAAGAGATGTGCAGTCGGGCGCGCGAACATGAAATCCCCGATGGCCAGTCCCCGCCTACTCGCGGCAATGGCTCACCTTCCACACCTGCTCAAAAAATGTCTGCGCGCTTGGATCGACGGGAAGATCGCCGACGAACACAGTTTGCTCGCCCTTCAAGTCAACGACCAACACCTTTCCGCTGTGATTGTGAAATGTGAGCCGCAGCACCGGTTCGCCATCCGTCGCGTCCACTGGAACAAAATGTCCATCCTGACAATGGAATCGTCCCCCAAACGCATAGCTGGCAAAGCCGCTCGCGGCCTTATCGAGCGGCATGTCTCCAGCCACTTGATACAGCAAGCTATCGCCCTTCCAAATGAGTGTTCCGGAAACGCTTGGGTCTAAATGGAATGTCAAAGACTCGACAACTTTAGGTTGCGGCGGCCCTTTCGCCTTGTCGGGAAATTCCACATACGGGGTCGTGACGACAGGCGCAGGCGGCACGATAGGCGCAGTGGCTTTCGCAATTTCCGATTGCAGCACGGGAATATCAATCGCGCCGGTCAACCCCGACGCCACATCGAGCACCACCAGGCGAATTCTTTGCGTATCGGCGGACGGCATCAATGCAATGTGATCGGGAATTCCAGTCGATTGCCAGCTTCGGAATAATTCACTGGAAACTGTTTTTGGCATTTCTCTTTCGTTGAACCGAAACACCGTCGCCTTTTGCGCAAATTCGCAATCCGCCACGCGAAGATTCATGCTGTAGGAATCGCCTGCTTGCGAGGAGCTCAATCCCGCTGCGGAAATCACCAGCATATAATGCAAGCCGCCCTGCGCATTTCCGTATTGGCTCGGCGTCATCGGCTGCACGGTTAGTGGAATGGCGGTGGAGGGCAGTTGATCCGCGCATGCCTGGCGTAAATGATCGGAGGGCAGCTGTTGTTTCGCGAGCGAAGCTGCATCGAGCGCGTAGTAACCGCGGCGATAAACAAGTTTCACTCCCGGCCGCGAAGTCTTCACCACAATCTTGTGAAACCTTCCGTCCCAATTTGCCTTCGCCGGGTAGAACGACATTTCGTAGTACGAGGAACTGTCCTTCAGCGCCGTCATAACGCAGGCCGAAAGATCATTGCCGTTCTTGCACGATTTTCCGCCCGTATCCTGCGCAATTTCGTCCATCGTGCCCAGAGTCTGCTGAAAGTCAGCGTCTTCGACGTTCAACCGGTTGGCCACCGCAGGCCCGGTGAGCCGCGTCTCGGGAAGATTTATATTCTGGGAAGCGGATAGCGACTGCTGCGCCTGCAGCCCGCGAACGTCCATCGGATACACGGCCACTTGCGCATCGGTCAATTTATTTCCAACATTTTTAATTTCTTCCGAATATTCCCTGCCGCCACCGAATGGATTGTTCCCCGTGCTCGGATCGGGCACGATGGTTAGCGGAAAAGATTCCGAAACCCAAATCAGATTTTTACGTCCGGGAATTCCGCTGAGGTATTGTCCAATCTGCGTGAACGCTCCAAGCGTTTCCTTCATACGCAAATCGACGGACATGGAATATTCTTCCTTCTCAAAATTTTGAACTTCGCCGACCTGAGCCGCCAGCCCTTGGTTGGCACCCGAGCCGGTGGTCGTGTTCAGTATGTAGTTCGACGTGTCGCCAAGATCATTCCGCGGATCCTGCTGAATCGAATTCCCCACCAAAGACTTGGTCCAGCGCCGCGCGCAGAAGCCTTCCGTCGCTCGTAAACCCTTGCAGAATTCGTCAGTGAACTTCCCAGCAGAAAAACGGCAACAGGCGTATCCGGCGGAAGCCCGCGTAACAATTGGACCATTTTCGCGCGGCCCTGCGCCTGGTTCGGCGTCTGCGTGTTCAGGCTATCCATCAGCAAAACGGTCGGCGGGATTTTCAAAAGGTCGAGAGGCAATTGATTGGAAATGATGCCGGAAGCTTTTCGAGCCGCGCTCGCGGAATTTTCCTGTGCTCCCGGGCCGCTTGAGCGTTTCAAAATATTCAAAGTGCTCAATCTTTTGTTGAGCTTTATGCTCCTCAAAAATTTGCAGATCTTCCGGCTTGAGATCGCGCACCGGATTTCCATGCGAGTCCGTGGCAATCACGTCAAGCGTCACGAGGCGCGTGGTCACTTTTAAAACGTAACCCGATTGTCCGGCGCTGGACTGTTTCGTTTCGTTTTGCTGCGGTGTTGGCGCAGCGGGGGCTGATTGAGATCGAGCCTTTACTGCAATAAGCACAACCGAAAACAGGCAAAGGCTTAGGATTGCAACTGACCATTTCGGACGCATGGAACCTCCGCCTCGGAGCACGGTTGACGATGGTGTCGGATAGGCCATCTTACCTGACCTGTTGACTGAAAGGCTACGTTTCACTGAAACGAAGCGGTCCACGATTCATTGTCTCTGGCCAAGCGTAAAAAATAATGGCACACTATGAAAATGGGAAACAAAAACGCACCAAAACGCGAAAAGAAAAAACCAAAGAAAGTAAAAGCCTAGTCGTAAAACTATCAATTAACTCGTGAACGCGCCGCGATTTTTCACCGCAATGGATGACATATCGCGGCGCTCACGTTTCTTCAGGCTTTTTTGGCTGCCGTGTTGTCATCACTCCGGACATCTTGCCGCGCTCTTCGCGGTCCATGTCAGCGCATTGGTTCGCCCCAGCGCTCCCTTCGCGATTGAGTATTATCCTGGAAAATAGCAATTTGCACGGGACAACTCTACGTTCATGCTGCATCATCTAACTGACCATTAAGGCATATGGATTATTCCAAACGCCCAGCGGCAATCGGGGGCCACAGGGCGTGGATTGACTAGGAGCAAGAAGAAAAATGAACCCCTTTCGGATCGAAAAAGGTATTCCAGTTCCTTTTAAAAAATTGTCAGTCGCCTGCCTGGGCCTATTCCTCTCTTTTGGACCTCAAGCCTTGCATGCGCGGCAAAATCAGCAAGATAACATTCAGGATCAAAGGCATGACGGTCCTCCCGACGGCCAAATGCAGGCGCCGCAGGACTCGCCTGTTCAGGGGCAGCAGGGTGAGCCTCAGCAAGGCCAGCCCGCCCCTTACTCGCAGACACAATCGACCCAACCTGTGCCGCCTGAAACTTTGACCTTGCCTGCGGGCACAGTGGTTCGTGTCCGAATCGATGAGTGGATTTCGACCGACCGCAACGTGACCGGCGATAGTTTCAGCGCCGTTCTGGATCAACCTCTTGTAGTAAACGGTTGGGTTGTTGCGCGCCGTGGACAGGCGCAGACGGGCCGAGTCTCTCTCGTTAAAAAAGGTGGACACGGCAACGGTAATTCGCAGCTTGGCGTGGATCTGCCAGAACTGACCATGGTCGACGGCCAGCAATTGCCACTGCAAACGGAATTGTTCCAGACTTCTGCTGGCTCTTCTGCGGGACGTAACGCGGCCATCGTCGGGAGTACAACCGGATTGGGCGCAGTGATTGGCGCGATTGCAGGAGGCGGCACAGGTGCTGCAATCGGTGCGGGAGTTGGCGCTACTGCGGGAATCGCTGGCGTGATGTCCACTCCGGGCAAGCCGACGACAATCGCCCCGGAAACTATTTTGTCCTTCAGACTTCAAAATCCGGTGACCGTTTCAACGGTGAATAGTCAATTTGCGTTTCAGCCCGTATCTCAAACGGACCTCGATTCGCATCCGCGCCAATACCGGCAGAGAATGGATAGTGCAGGACCGCCACCGGAGCCTTACTACGGTTACCCCTATGCGTATGGTTATCCTTACGGATATGGCTATCCCTATGGTTGGTACCCAGCGCCCTACATCGGCCTTGGATTTTATGGTGGATACGGCAGGTTCGGCGGATTCCGCGGTTTCCGTCGATAACCAGATCATTCGGCAGAAAAGTTAAAGGGGCTTGGGAACGACTTTCAAATCCCACGGCGTTTCCAAGCCTCATTTCTGAAAATTTCCAACGAAGCTATCTCATAAAAATTCATTCTAGGTCTAAATAGTCATTGTGGGTCGCGGCTTCAGCCGAGAGATTCATTGCCGTGAAAATCAAGGGCTTTAGAGTCTGTGTGGGAACTGCGGAATCATTGTGGGTCGTGGCTTTAGCCACGACATAAATTCTGCAAAAATAACTGCGGCTTTACAGGCTGCGGAAAAACCCAGCATCTCCGTCATTCCGAGCAAAGCGAGGAATCTGCTTTTCATTATTTTCTTAAAGTTAAATCGAAGAGAGATTCCTCGCTTCGCTCGGAATGACAGAATAGATTCCTTTTTCCGCAACCTGTTTAGCCGCTGAGGTGCCAATTTTGCAGTTCTCACACAGACTCTTTAGCCCCTGAAGTCCTATCAAGTGCCTGCATGGAGATCTTTATGAGTTGGCTTGAACTTCTTTCTCTCGCGCTGCGGCAATATTTCTCCAGGCCCGCAGCGTTTCTCCAACCGTCCACGCTTGCGCAACGCATCCATTCGGAACATGTGGCGGATCGCCGTCAAAAATTTCGCTCAGCGTCCCAAGTCCCGCGGATTTAATTTGCCCAAACAACGGCTCCAAAAAAGACATGGCTTGCCGCGCATTTCCGTAAACACGCAAATGGGCGAGAGCGAACGGACCCAGAAGCCAGCCCCACACAGTGCCCTGATGATAGGCGCCGTCCCGCTCCTCAACGCCTCCGCCATAGTGGCCGCGGTATCCAGATTCGTCTTGTCCAAGGCTGCGAAGTCCGAACGAAGTTAAAAGTTCGCGCGCACAGACATCCACGACGGCTCGTTGCTTTTTTGAGTCCAGTGCTGTTTCCGGCAGCGAAACAGCAAAAATTTGATTCGGACGCAGCGCAGATTCTTTTCCGCCAGCAATTCCGGGGGCGTCAATCACATCGAAGCAAAACTGTTTTTCAGCATTCCAGAATTTTGCGAAGCCCACTCGCGCGCACGTCCTCAATATTTCGTACCGCGTGGCATTCCGTCCCAGGGTGCGGGCAAATCGCGCCATCGTTGCCGTCGCATTCAACCACAGCGCATTGACCTCAATTGGTTTTCCAATGCGCGGAGTCACCACGCGACCGTTGACCTTCGCGTCCATCCAGGTCAGTTGCACGCCCGGCTCGCCGGCGAACAGCAATCCGTCCGCGGGATCCACATGAATATGATAACGAGTGCCGCGCCCGTGTGCGTCAATGATCCCTTCCAGCACGGGATACAATTCGTGCAGCAAGCCAACGTCATTCGTCGCTTCAAAGTATTGCCTCAGGGCTTCGAAATACCACAGCGTCGCATCCACGCTGTTATAGGCCGGCGCGATGTCCGCACCCTGAAATTGATTGGGCAGCATGCCTTCGCTGACAAAACGGGACAAAGTTCGCAAAATATTCCGCGCTAGCCACTGACGCCCCGTCACCAGGCACAATCCCGGCAACGCAACCATCGCGTCGCGTCCCCAGTCACTGAACCACGGGTATCCCGCCAATATTGTTTTTGCGTTTGGCACTCCGTCCAGCGGGCGCGAGGCAATGAATTGATCCGCGGCGAGCACAAGCTGCTGGACATACGGCGCGAGCGGCAGTGAATTTCCTTTTGTTATCGCAACATTCGCCGCGGAGAATTGCGCAAGCAACGCGGAGGATTCTCTCTGGCGTTTCGCGAACGCTGCCTCGCCATCCAGCGATGCATTTGCTTCCGTGCTGGCGACAATCGTCAACGATCCTCCAGGCGCGATCGTTGCTCGAAGCTCTCCCGCAAAAAAATGATCTGTCAGATCGGAAAGCCCCCGTGCGCGCTCAGCCGCGAGATCGAAATTGCGATACCATTTGCCCGCAGGAGTTGCTGTGGCCGCGTCGCTCTTCACAAAACATGGCGTTGCGCCATCGAATGCCACCACTTTTAATCCGTCCTGGATCGCCGTGACACTCATCGGTTGAGTGCGTCCGAAAGTGACGCAATGCTCCTCCGCATAGTCCGCCAACACTTTGACGGACAATTCAACCGGTGCGCTCGAGCGGATCACTCGATACAGCACATACGTGGTGTTTTCCCCGCTTTGCATGAAAATGCGCTTTTCGATGAGAGCATCAGCCAACGCAAACGTCCAAACTGGAGTTGTTCCCTCCAAATGAAAACGCTCTGTGTTCTGAAAACCTTGCGGAGCCAGCGTTCCATCCGCCCACCGATTGGTGGTGAGCGCAAAATCCCTGGACGCATACCGCGCCGTTTCATCGAGCTTCGCAACGAGCAAAGTTTTGCCAAACGGTGGGTGAAGCGCGGCAACCAGAAGGCCGTGATAGCAGCGCGTCTGAAGCCCTGCCATCGTGCCGAACGCGTATCCGCCAATTCCGTTCGTCACCAGCCACTCGCGCGATTCCGCATCATGGAGGTCACCGCAAACTTCGCGGTCAAAATTAACTGGAGACGTAAACATCGGTGGTGGAGGAATGTTATCTCGGTTCACAATCAAATCATGAAGCCATCTTGTGGTTTTGGGCCAGATAAAAATTCAAGAAAAAGGAAAATCCCGGGCATCAGGTGCCTATTTTAGTGTCCGAGTAAACATGCAGGCTGAATAGATAGGTGCGAAGCGATCTGAAATCGATTGGCTTTGTAAAGCAGGTGTCGCATCCAGCCTCCTCCACCCTTTTAAATTCTTTAAACGAAGCAAATGCGGCCATGGCGGCAATCGGCACGTTCGCCAGGTGATGCTGCTTGCGTACCCAGTGGACTAACGTAAGTCCACTCTGATTTCCCAATTGAATATCCAGCAGGACAACGCTTGGGAGTGGAGGATTTGCAATTTTCACAAAGCCCTCTTCCAGCGTTTCAGCGAGGATTGTCTCGTGTCCCTCTGATTCGAGCCAACTTCGTAAAATTTCGCGGGATTGTAGATCGCCATCTACGACCAGAATTCGATGATTCACTTTGTTCCCTCTAATTTGAGCAAAGCTATTTTTGTCCATTTCAGGGCGCAGACCCACACGAATACCCGACCCAGTTATCGGCAATGTCGAATCAAGACTTGAATCAGCCTCAAAGTTCGAACCTACGAATCTTCAATGTTTCAACGTGGAACGGGACGGGGGCCTTATTTCAAAATGTTTCGCGTAGCTGTCGCGGGTTCAACTTCCTCCGCATTGGATTCCAGCTTGGTGGCCCACTGCGATAGGTGATTCAGAGAGAGCTTCATGCGTGCGGTCAAGGTGAAGCGGCGTGATGGAGGCAGCTCCCTCAGATACCGCAGCGTAATCACTCTTGGGGTCAAGTCCCTCGATATGCTCTTGCTCCAGCAACCAAAAAAAGCTACGCCCGCGCGGGTCCGTGCCTTCCTGCAAAACGTTGCGGGTCACTTTTTTGGATTGTCGCGTGATTCGCACATTGCCGTTCCACACGAGCGGAACATTCACGTTCAACACAGTATCGTGCGGCATGCCTTCGGTCAGCGCCATCTGGGCCAGGTCGCGCGCAAATTTCGCAGCGTGCTCGAAACGGAATGCTCTGCCCCTATGCGCCACAGACACGGCTATGGCGGGAATGTGATTGATCGCTGCTTCCATCGCCGCGCCCACCGTTCCGGAATAAAAAATGTTTTCGCCCATATTTCCGCCGCGATTGACGCCGGAAATCACAATGTCCGGCCGGTTGGGCAGCAATTTATTCAGCGCCAGGATCACGCAGTCCGCCGGAGTTCCTTCCACCGACCATTCGCGCTCCGCTACCTGATCCCAAAAAATCGGATGCCGCAGCGTCAACGACTGCGCGGCCGCGCTGCGCTCATGGCTCGGCGCCACCACGCTGATCGTTCCCAGCCCTTCCACAGCCTGCACCAGCGCGCGCAAGCCTTCCGCCTGAATTCCGTCATCGTTCGTAATTAGAATGTGCGCCATAAATTTCAGTAGGACATGCTTCAACCTGTCCGGTTTAGATTCTCGTGAGGCGAAAAATTCCATTTCGCGCGAGCACAAAAAGCAGCCACCCAATGTGCACAATATCCATCCAGCGATGTTGAATCGACCCTACTAACTAAGTTTATCAACCCGGGATATGCACCAACAAGGAGCAGAAATATGGAGTTTCCTAAGATGCGATTCGGTATGGCAGGTAAAAATTATTATATAATGGAAAGGAAAAAATGGTCGGGACGACTGGATTTGAACCAGCGACCTCACGCACCCCAAGCGTGCGCGCTACCAGGCTGCGCTACGTCCCGACTGTCCTAAATCAAGGGCTCTTACTGTAGCCCGCCTCTTCAGAGGCGGGGGTTTAAATGTCGCGTAATCTTAGCCCGACCGCTGAAGAGGCGGGCTACAACAAATTTCTAACGTGTCAGCGTATCACTCGGATTCCAGAGCCGTCAACAACGAGCGGAGCGAGTCGCGCAAGTCCAGCAGCGTCTGCCGGTTAAACACGGCAAGGTTTGCGGCCAACGCCGGCGGCCACCTGCGAAGCGAATTCCCCGTCATGCGTCTCGGTTCCCGAAGTGTTGGCATCGGACACTACCCCTGCATTCGTGCTGATTGTTCCGTTGGACCCGAGTGCCTGGTCGCGCAAATGTCGTCGCGCGCCCGCAATCGTGAAACCCTCGTTGTACAACAGGCGCTTGATCGTGAAGACCGTATCAATGTCCTCTTGCCTGTAGAGCCGATGACCCTTCGGACTCTTTACCGGCTGAAGCATGGGAAATTCCGTCTCCCAATAGCGCAACACGAATGGTTTCGTGGCCGTCAGGCGGCTGACTTCACCGATCCGGAATAAATTCTTTCCCGGAATGCCCGGTTCCAAATCGCCGCCGTCGCTAACGTCGCGATGCCCGTTGGCGCTGCCGTTGCCGTTGTTTTCGATTTCTTCCATTGCGACTTATCCTTGCGGAACTCTAGCCCTAATCCTAATCCGATTCCAGCCAGTGTCAATATTTAGTAGGGCCGGGCCTCACAGGCTGCGGAAAAACCAAATACTCTGTCATTCTGAGCGAAGCGAAGAATCTCTCCTTGTTTCTTTTCGTACACTTGAATCGAAGAGAGATTCTTCGCTTCGCTCAGAATGACAGAACAAGGCCTTCTTTCAGCAGTGTGATTAGCCTGCGCCTTCTTTCGCTGCAGGCACAATCGCAAATCCAACCCCACGGACTAATCTTCCTGAGGCGGCACTCTCTTAACCGGTTATGGCTCATTCCGGGATGTTTCGGTTCCGGCGTCCGACGAGACGATGACTTTGTCCAATCCCGCTTTTCCTTCATGCGCTGCAAAAACCGGATCGGCGTCCCCGTAAAATCAAAACTCTTGCGCAGTAGATTTTCAAGGAACCGCTCATAGCTGAAATGCAGCCGCTTGGATTGATTTGTAAATAAAATAAATGTCGGCGGCGAAGTTCCGGCCTGCGTGACGTAGTAAATTTTTACTCTGCGCGCGGCCGGCGAAGTTCCGCGATCGAGATCGACTTCCGAAACCCAGCGGTTCAGCTCTCCTGTCGTGACGCGCCTACGCCGCGCATCAGCCAGTTTGTTAATCAGAGCGAATAATTTTTCGACATGCTCCCCGGTTTTCGCGGAAACGAAAACAATCGGCGCGTAATCCAAAAATTTAAATCGCGTGCGCACAATTTTTTCGTAATCTTCGGCCAGCTGCTTGGGATCGA
Source organism: uncultured Acidobacteriota bacterium (assembly GCA_963786215.1). Classification (GTDB taxonomy): domain Bacteria; phylum Acidobacteriota; class Terriglobia; order Acidiferrales; family UBA7541; genus Palsa-360. Next base: position 119,433 of record CAWAYK010000008.1, on the reverse strand, counting down.
CTTTGCCGGTCACGGCTTTCTTGCGCACCACGGAAGTGTGCTTGCGCGTGCGCGCGATCGCCACATGCGGCTTCATCTCTGCATGTTCCAACTCGCGCTCGGCTTTTTCCGCCGCGGCTTCCAGCGCCAGGTCCCACTTGTTCATCACGATAATCACGGAACGCCCGGATTCCTCGGCATAGCCCGCAATGTTCGCGTCGTTCGCCGTAACGCCGAGGCTTGCATCAACCACCAGCAGCGCAACGTCAGCCTGTTCCAGATGCCGCCGCGCCATCATCACGCTCATTTTTTCGGCAACCAAGTTTGTTTTGCCCTTGCGGCGAATTCCAGCAGTGTCCACGAAGCGATACGTCCGCCCTTCGCGCTCCACCATCGTGTCCACGGCGTCGCGCGTCGTTCCCGGAATATCGGAGACGATGGCCCGTTCCACGCCCGAAAGCCGGTTGAGCATCGTCGATTTGCCGACGTTCGGCCGGCCAATAATCGCCACATTGATTTGTTTTTCGTTTTGTCTTTCCGAAGCGGGAGTCTCTTCCTGGCGGGGATTGACGTCGCCGAACCGTGACGTCATTTCGTCAAGCAGGTTGTCAAAACCGTAGCCATGCTCGGCCGAAACGGGAAACACTTCTTTCGAAAGCTCATAAAACGGCGCGGCCAACGATTCCTGCATCTGCGTGTCGACTTTGTTCGCAAGTATCGCCAGCGGCTTCCCTGTGCGCCGCAACAGGCGCGCCAGCTCAGCATCGAGCGGCGTGAGCCCCGCGCGTGAGTCCACCACCAGCAAGAGCTGCGATGCGGTTTCAATCGCCACTTGCGCCTGGTGCAGAATCTCGCGCGGTATCGCGGCCTTGTCATCCGGAACGATTCCGCCAGTGTCGACCACTTCGAACGACTTCCCTTGCCAGGTCGCTGTGCCGTAGATGCGGTCGCGCGTGATGCCCGGCTCGTCAGTGACGATAGATCGTCTCGTGCCCGTCAACCGGTTGAAAATCGTGGATTTGCCGACATTGGGTCGGCCAACAATTACTACAGATGGTAATTTTTCAGTCATTTTTTCCAATCACAGGAGACACAAGGAACCCAAAGCGGAAGGTTCGGAAGCCCTTAGTCTATCCTAGTAAGCGCGGAAACAGAAGCGTTGCGTAACCACTAGGCGAGAGCTATCATTAATTCATGGCCAAGGAGAAAGAATTCGATTTCGAAAAACCAATCCCCGCCATTGAGGATGAAACCGAAGAAACTCTCGCAGCAATTGACGAGGGCATCCAAGACGCTGAAGCCGGCCGAACCATCCCTATCGAAAAAGTCCGTAAACGCTTGCACAAGTGGATTACCGCATCCTCTTTACGCAAAGAGCGTTAAATGACCTCGCTGAAATCATCGGCCATATTGCCGAAGACGATGGCGAGGCTGCTAATCGTTTTGGCAGTGCTCTCATCGACCATGTCGATTTGCTGAGCCGATTTCCCCGCATGGGCGGAACAATCCGTAAGAGATCCCGAGTTCGAAAACTGCAGCACAGCCCTATTCTCGTTTACTACCGAATTCAAGAGCACAAACAAATGATTGAAGTACTCCACTTTCGCCACGGATCGCGAAAGCCCCCAGGACTCTGATCCTTTGGCGATAGGTTCAAATGTTAAGATTTCAAATTGCAGATAGAGGCGCTACCGTCTATTTCCGATCAGAGTTTAGCTAATGAGCATCGATGAATTCAGACTGTTTGAGAGTCGGAAGGGTCTTTATTATTTTTCCGGTCTTCTGCTGAGCGAGGCGAAGTTCGTACAAATTCTGCAAGTTGAGCCAAAATTCCGGACTTGTGCCAAAAAAATGGGCCAGGCGTAATGCCGTATCACCGGTAATCGCACGCTGGCCATTTAGAATCTGCGTGATGCGGTTGGTGGGAACTCCAAGATTACGCGCCAACGCTGCGGCACTCATCCCGAGTTCGTTCAGCTCTTCAGTCAAATACTCACCAGGATGAATTGCGGGCACCGCCATAATGCTCTCCTAATGATAATCTACAATTTCGACATTCGTCGGTCCGGGTGATCCTTCCAGCCATTCAAAACAAATGCGGAACTGATCGTTAATACGAATGCTAAATTGCCCTTTTCGATCATCTTTGAGCGTCTCGAACCGGTTGCCAGGTAATTGAGCAAGATCCGTAATGGTTGCAGCGGCTTCGAGACGATCCAGTTTAGGGCGTGCGGCACGTTCGATGCCGGAAAACGCTTTGACGCGTTCTCCGGCCGCAAACTTGTTAATCCGCTTGCCGCGATAACTGACGATCATAGAAAGGATATATTGAATTACGCGTTACGTCAAGCGTAACGAACGCATCGCCTACGGCAAGTTCTCGATTTTGCGCGCGTCACCGGTTAATTGCAGGATGTGCATCCCGGTGTTGGCGCGGTCCACGATGTAGATGTAGCCGCGGTCATCCACTTCCACGTTGTTCGTTTGGATTGCGACCTTGCACTTCGCTGCGTCACCCTGGCCGACGCAGCGCTTATCGGTCGCTTCGGTGATGGCGGGAATGTAGTAAGCGATCTCCTTGGGAGCGTAGGGATCACGCACATCGACGGCGCGCACGCCGGCGTTGAAGTAGGCAACAAAGATGATGCGCTTGTAGAAGACGGGCGTCATGCTTTCGTTCGTCGAATGCGTGCCGAAACGTCCGCCGCGGCTGCAGAAGTTTCCGCTCGGCTCGGGCACGTAGTAAGTCGAAACGCCGAAGATTTTCGATTCCGTAGTGATGTCAAAGATGTGCATCATTTCTTCCGGCGCGTGGCACTCATTGTCCGTGGTTTCGCCGACGATCACGAGGAAGTCCCGCTTGCTGAGGACCGGGCCCCATGCCTTGAGATTCGGCACCTCCACGCCAAGCATCGGGAAGGTCGTGTGCGCCCCTACCTCCGACGGCAAATCGAGCCGCCCGACCATGGGCGATTCAAGGTTCGCGTCGGTCGGATCCTTGGGACCATGAATAAGTTTGTCGCGGTCCAGAATTTCGATCATGCCGTTGCCGCTTGTGCCGTAGCCCGCGTAAACGCGATTGCCTTTAGGCCCAGTGGACATCACGCCGTGCATGTCGGTGGGCACCGGGCCGGTCGCGCCAGGTTGTTGGCCCGGCAGTCCGAAATTGCGTATCAATTGCGGTTCCGATGGATCGCTCAGGTCGTACACTTGCCCCATTCGCTTGGTGCGCCATCCGGGCGCGCCGGAAACAAGGTACGCCATGCCGGTGTCGCATTCCCACCAGCTTTTGTGAGTATCGCGAAGGCCGCTCTCCACGACCGTCAAGCGGCTTGGCTTCGCGGGATCGCTAACATCCCAAATTTCATGCGAGTCAGTGCCGCGCGTGCGCAGCAAAAATACTTTTTTCTTGTCGGCGCGGGGCAATTCGCTGCCGTCGCACACGCGCGCCATCTGCGCTCCGCCGGTTTCGCCGGGGCCAGGTATGCGTGGATCGCCGGGAATGTGCGCAAGATATTTTGGCGCCTTCGGATCGGTCACATCCACGATGGAAGTGCCGTTGTCTTCCATCTTCCCCGTCAGCGGATTCATCGCCGAGCCGCCGTGGTGGCCGATGTAGGCAATCCAGCGGTTACCCTGCTTGTGTATCGTCGGCTGGTATGAGCTGCGTCCCTGCAGATCGTTGTAACCGACGAGTTCCATGTTTTTGCTTTCGGGCTTCGTCTGCGCAACGGCCAGCTTTGCGCCGTATCCGGAAAGCAATAGACCCACCGCAAGAGCTCCCGCTTTCGCCAATCGCGTGCGTACGATTCCCAACATGTATCCTCCCGATTCGAGTCCGCAGCCAGCCATAGCTGGGTGCCTTATGCGCATAAATCTGCGCAAACTCTTTTAAATTTTATCGAAGCTTGGTTCCCGCCTGGGATTCCCGGGCTGAAAGTGTACACCTGAAGCCGATTTCCACACACAACATAGAGTCTGGTAGAGTGCATTCATTCGCCACACATTCCGACGCGTGACTGTCGCGAGGCGTTTCATATATGAAATATTTCAACCCACTACTGCGTACTACCTGATGGATGCCAGGAGACATCCCGAGGGGATGAACCCCGCGGTCGAAGGCGTATTGCAAGAAAAGATCGCTCTGGCCAAGGCCGGTAACGCTGAGGCCTGGGGCGAGCTTTATCGCGAGTACGCGCCCGCGATATTCCGTTTTTGCCGGCGGGCCATGCCAACGCGCGAAGACGCGGAAGACGCAACTATGGATATTTTTGTAAAAGTTAGACAAAAACTTTCGCAGTATGACGCTACCCGCCCATTCAGCGCGTGGCTTTATACCGTGGCCGCAAATCATTGCTGGGATTTGCTGCGCCGAAGGAAGCTGCGCCAGGATTTGGAAACCGGCGAAGTGGAAAATATGCCGCTGGAGCATCCCGATCCCGGCCAACTTGAGCAGCTTGTTCAGCAGCGCACCAGCCAGGAAATTAGGCGCGCAATGGGCAGACTTCCCTCGCGCTCGCGCATGGCTCTCGTGCTGCGCTATTACTCGGACATGAGCTATGACGATATTGCATCGACATTGGGAGTGCGGCGAACGTTTGTCGGAGTTGTTTTGTTGCGCGCGCGGCACCAGTTGCGCGAAATCCTCGAAGGCAAAGTCAGCGCGAACCTCGCAACAGGAGGCGCGGCATGAACCACTTTGACGAAATGGCTTGCCTGCTCTACCTCGAAGGGCAGCTTGACCCGCAGCGCGCGAAGGAACTCGAGGCACACGTTGAAGCATGCGACGCGTGCCGCCATCTGCTGCGCGCCCTGCAAAGCGAAACGGCGCTGCTTTCCGCGGCGCTCACCGAAGACAACGAGCCGGTACCCGCTCGCATCCTCGGCGAACAGCCTCGCCGATTGCCCGCCTGGATTTGGACGTTGGCGTTTGGCGCATTTGTGGCCAGCGCGTATTGGGTTTGGGTCGACGGTCTCAGTCCGTTGTTCGATCCATTGAGCAATGCCGGCTTCGGCGGCACGGATCTTTTCACCATGATCGTATTCAACGGCGCTTTCTGGGAAGGATGGAGTGACATGATTGATGCGATGCAAATTGGTGCACTGATTTTATTGGCAGTCGGCGTGATCGTCTGGATTCGGCGCCGGTTGCGGCGTTCCGTGGCAGTGGCCGTGGTCATGACCGCACTTATGCTTGCAGTGGCGCTTCCGCAGCAGGCTTCGGCGGCGGACGTGCGGCGCGGAAGATCCATTACCATTCCCGCTGGCGAAGTGATTCACAATGATCTGGTTGCCGCAGGTCCATCCGTTAGAATTGACGGCACAGTGGAAGGCGACGTGATTGCATTCACACGCTATCTAACGGTTACCGGACACGTGACTGGCGATGTGATTGGATTCGCCGGTGTGACGCTGATCGACGGCACCGTGGACGGAAACGTGCGCGTCTTTTCGCAAAGCATTATGCTGCAGGGTGAAATCGGTAAAAATCTTTCCAGCATTTCCAGATCACTTAACCTCTCCTCCAAAGCCAATGTTCAGGGCGGCGCCATCACCCTTGCGGCCGATGGGGACCTCGATGGAAAAATTCAGCACGATTTGCTGGGATTGATTGGCAGAGGAGATCTCGAAGGATTAATTGGCGGAGAGGTCTGGATACGCGGCGGTAGCCTGACGGTGGCTTCCACGGCGGAAATTCGCGGCCCGGCGACTTTCGAAGGGCCGCAGCAGCCCGAAGTGGAATCCGGAGCGAAGCTGGCAAGTCCGTTTCGAACGGAAATTACGCAGGAGATTCGGCGCAACAGGAGATCGGCGGCACGCTCTGCGGTCCGCGCGCTATTCGGCTATGTTGCGGCGGTAGCGGTTGGAATTTTTCTGCTCTTGGTTTTCCCCGGCTTTTTCCGCGCCGCACTGCGCGAAACGGAGGGCATAGGTCTTCCGATTGGAGTAGGAGCACTGGCGTTGATTACTGGCGCCTTCCTGCTGATCATCGGTGCGTTGCTCATGTTCATCGGTGTGGGCGCGGGAGTTGCGGGCGCGCTGGCTTACGCACCCATACTTTACGTGGCGCAAGTATTCGTGGGCGCGTGGCTCGGCAGCAAGATTATGGGGTCAGTGCCAGGCGATTCAGGCGCAGCTCTCAGCGCATGGATCACGCGAATAGCCGCGGGCTTGCTGATTCTTCGCGTTGTAGGTTTTGTGCCGGTGCTTGGGGGATTTGTTTGGCTGGCAGTCTTGCTTTGGGGCACAGGAGCAGTTTTGCTGGGCTTCTATCGAATGTCGCGCGTGGAGAACGTACCCATTCCTTCCTAAGTTTATGATGCGGTTTTAAGTGGCGCGGGCTTCAGCCTGCGGGGGTTTGGCCTTGCAAGAACTAACCCGCGCGGCCTGAAGCCCGCGCCACTAAATACGTCGAAACTTTAAGGCTGCAGCACAACCTTCGTTGCAATCAACGTTCGCGTCGTCCCGCCTGTATTGAACATGGGACCGCGCACAGAAACCAGAAGGTTGACAATATTCGTGGAAGCGTTCACCGGGACGCTGATTGAGTAGTAGATCGTGGGAGGAATTGCCGAAGTTTGCGCAATGATCTGCGTAACCCCGCCGTGCCCAAAAAACAGCGATGGCAAATTGGTCAGAATAATATTTGGTGAGCCTACGGATTGCACAGCAGCAGTGACTCGGGAAGACCGGAGGCGGACGCGATCTGCCAGAATGATGCTGCCGGAAGAAGGGTTGCGGCGAATAGAAACCTCTTGGCCAGGAACGAGGTCAGCAGGCCCGGTAAATACCAATGCGAAAGACGATGTTGTGATCTGCAAATTGTCCGCATGAATAAAGTCGACATCAAATGGCGTTTGCGGCGACGTGGAATACTGTACCGTTACGGGCATTCCAATCGTTATGCCGCTAACTGAAGAGGATGTGGTGTTCACCACAAAATTAAATTGTTGCGACGCTAAATTCGTGCTGGTGACAATGCCTTCGACTTCGATATCGCTGCTGTCCGCATCTTCAAAAAGAATATTTCGGGCATAAATCGAGCCGTCCGATTGAACGCCAATATCCACGCTGAGAATTTGATTATTCTGCAGGCAGGCAAAACCCGGCGTTAAACAAGTAGCGGAATTGGGAAACTGGAAAAACGTCGAGGCGCTCGTAACCTTGAGGGAATAGGTTGCGAGCGCATTGGTCAGCGTAAATGTATTATTCGCCGCGTTGAGATTCTGCACGTGGCCCACCACGTCTTCCGCGCCAACGGGAGGCGCTCCGACCGGAGGCGGCGCAGTGCTCCCGGGAAGGAAGGAAGTGACCGTGGTTCCGGCGCTGAAATCCGCGCCTAACGTTGCGGAAAGCAAAGTTTCCATATTCTCATCGATCAACAATCCCGTAACGCTGGAAGAGGCAATCGTGAAATTCGATAACGGCACGGACGTCGACAAATTTGCCGTCGTCGTTGGCGCCATCGTGCAGATCAAACTAACCGCGCAACTTCCAATGGCGCTTCCCGTATCGTTTTCAATCGTAAGGGATGGATTTGCGAAGGTGAGCGTCACCGATGTGTAATTGCCCGCCGGAATATTTGTGGCCGTGGTTATGTACGCGATGTCCGTTTGAAGCCGCGTCAGTTCCACAGTCGCCGAACCGGAAAAGAGGGGAACATTCCCAGGTGAAAGCGTTGCTCCGGTGAGTGTTACTTTCGCCGAAAGAATGCTCGCGTTGGACGGTGGAGCATCCGTCATGACCAATACCACGGACGAATTTCCGTTATTCTGCGTCTGCGAACCAAATTGATTAGTGCCGCCGCCGCAGCCGGCAAGCGCCGCGCAGAAACCGACCGCAATAATTACAAAAATTGAACAAATTCGATTCATCGATCCCCGCGAACGGCCGGACCAAGGGGATTACGCAAAATTAAAGCGTTGCACCCTCTGACACAGTCCCTTGATGGCACTTTAAAGCTAGCATACGGGGTAGATTACGGCAGGTAAATTCAATCACGCAGTGAGTAAAGAGTTGCTGTACCGAGGGACAGCCGCGCGCTTCCCCTTGGCACACATCCTATTGAAAATACACGATATAGCTAGACGAGGCCCATGCCGTGGCCGACTTCCCCGATAATGGTACAGGCTCGTTCCAAGTCAGCGCGCTTGTGCGTTGCAGTCACGATGGCGCGAAGGCGCGCTTTGCCCTCAGCCACCGTGGGCGCTCCGACGCCCGGAATGTAAACGCCAGCGTCGTAGAGGCAACGTGAAAATTCAAACGCCTTGGCTCCCTCGCCGACGTGGATGGGAGTGATCGGCGTTTTGGTTGCGCCAATCGAGAAGCCGAGTTTTTTCAGGCGGCGCTGAAAGAATTTCGTGTTCGCCCAAAGTTTTTTTATGAGTTTATCGCCGTCCGGTGAATCGAGCAGCGTGAAAGCGGCCTGGCACGTGGCGATCACCGAGGGCGGATGTCCCGTGGAATAGAGAAACGGCCGAGCGCGGCGGTAGAGAAAATTAATCAGGTCGCGCGAGCCGCAAACGTATCCGCCCATCGAACCGATTGCCTTGCTGAGCGTGCCGACCTGAATGTGCACGCGGCCGTGGCAGCCGAGGTGGTCAACAGTGCCGCGCCCGCCCTTTCCCAGCACGCCAGAGGAATGCGCGTCGTCCACCATCATGATGCAATTATATTTTTCAGCGAGGCTGCACAATTCCGGAAGCGGCGCGATGTCGCCGTCCATCGAAAAAACGCCGTCCGTGATCAGCAGCTTGTGGCCGGGCCAGTCTTTGGTTTCCTCGCACAGGCGCTCGCAATCGGCAACGTCCGCATGCTTGAACACTTTGATCGTCGCGCGCGAAAGGCGGCAACCATCGATGATGGAGGCATGATTTAATTCATCGGAAAGAATCAAATCGTCCTTGCCGAGCACCGCCGCAACGGTTCCCGAATTTGCCGTAAAGCCGGATTGAAATACGACGGCCGCTTCCGTCCCTTTGAACTTGGCTATTTGCTCTTCGAGCGCCATATGCAGATCCATCGTGCCGGCGATAATGCGCACAGCTCCCGCGCCCACGCCGTGCGTGCGAATCGCTTCAATGGCCGCGCGACGCAGCGATTTTTGCGTTGTCAATCCCAGATAATTATTGGAACCGAGGTTGATCACATCTTTGCCGTCAAAATGCGCGATGGGCTTTTGTTCCCCGTCGAGCACGCGCAGGCGAAAATGCTGGCCTTTGGCCTCCAGTTCAGCAAGTTGATCGTGCAGGTATGAAAGCGGATTAGGATTCATTGCGTTTCCTGTTTTTTATTTTGCTGCAAATAAGAATTGCGCTTGTCTTGTAGCGCCGGCGTCTCGCCGGCAGGTTTTCTTAGTATTGCATTTCGCAAAACTGCCGGCGGGACGCCGGCGCTACAAAGTCCCGGCATTCTCGGATGGCAACAAAACTATTGTACTCGCTCGAAGGTGTAGCCTGCAGCATCGAGCGCGGCGGTTAAGTCCGCGACGTGCTCGGGACCGCGGGTTTCCATCGTGATATCAATCACGGCGTCGCCCAGAACTACCCCGTAATACGCGCGGTCATACATCGTTTCGACGATGTTCGCTTTTTGCACGGCGATTACGCCGGCGAGTTCTTGCAGCGCGCCGGGACGATCCGGCAAGTGGATTCGCAGGCGCACGAGGCGGCCATCCTTGACGAGTCCTCGGCGAATAATCAGCGAGAGCAACGAGACATCGATGTTTCCCGCGCTGACCAACACGCCTAGTTTTTTCCCGTGATTCGGAGTTTTCTTGTTGAGCAACGCGGCAGTCGCCGCTGCGCCCGCGCCCTCAGCCAGCAGTTTTTCTTTTTCCAGCAGCTGGAGAATGGCGCTGGCAATTTCTTCCTCGTCCACGGTCGCAATTTCGTCCACGTATTTCTGGACGAGCGGAAATGTAAGTGCTCCCGCGGAACGCACGGCGATTCCGTCCGCGATGGTTTTATTCGCGGGCAGAGTGACAATCTTGTGGCTTTCGATCGCGGCTTTCATCGACGAGAGTCTTGACGATTGCACGCCGATCACTTTAATTTTCGGATTGGTTTCTTTTACCGCGCAGGCCACGCCGGCGATCAAGCCGCCTCCGCCGATCGGGATCACGACGGCGTCGAGATCGCCATGCTGCTCCAGCATTTCAAGACCGAGCGTTCCCTGGCCCGCGATCACCGCCTCGTCGTCAAACGGGTGAATGAACGTGAGGCCGAATTCCTTCGAGCGGCGAATGGCTTCTTCGCACGCCTCGTCATAATTAGCCCCGGCCAGAATGACTTCCGCGCCATAGCCGCGCGTGGCGGACACTTTCACGAGCGGCGTGGTCAGCGGCATGCAGATCTGGGCTTTGATGCCGCGCTTGGTCGCGTGATAGGCCACGGCCTGCGCGTGATTTCCCGCGGACGCCGCGATCACGCCGCGCCGCCGTTCTTCCTCGGAGAGCAGGAGAATTTTGTTCAGCGCGCCGCGTTCCTTAAACGCGCCGGTCATCTGCAAATTTTCGAGCTTCAGGAAAATTGCATTTCCCGTCTGCTGCGAAAATTTCTCGGAGTGCACGAAGGGCGTAACCACGATCGAGCCCCGGATCCGTTCCCGCGCATCTTTTATTGAATCCAGCGTTACCATCGGCGAAATCCTGATTGTTGTGTCATGCTCATTAAAATCGGGCGAAGCCAATTCACTGCCAAACTTTCCCCTGTCATACGAACGGATAACTATAACTCGCAAAGCGAAGCGGTATAGCATTACATAAGGCACAGTCCAAGGCCAATGGTTAACGCTGCATTATGTCTCTGGGCAAGTTCCCTTGTATCTGCATGCCCGGCTTAGTAGGCTTCTGGCAGATGCTCACAATGGCTGGCACGCGCATACCCAGAGCCCTGTTTTTCGCGATTATTTTAGCGGCGTTCGCGCAGTGTATTCACGATTTTCCACTGCTGCCGGATCGCCTCGCTTCGCACTTCGGCGCTTCCGGGATACCAAATGGCTGGATGACCAAGACGCAATTTTTCATTATCTATGCCCTGGTACTTTTGCCAGCCCTGTTTATCGAATTCTGGCTGCATCGCAAAGTTTCCAAAACTCCGGGAGCCAAACTCAATTTGCCAAACAAAGAATACTGGCTCGCGCCGGAGCGCCGCGCCGAAACCTTTGCCTATTTTGAAAACTTTTTCGCGTGGTATGGATGTGCGTTCTTGTTCGTAGTAGTTTTTGCCATGGGTCTGGCCATGCGCGCGAATTTCGATACTCCGCCCCATCTTCCAAGCATCCCTATCATTTCCATCCTATCTGGATTTGTAGTCTTCAACGTCGTAGCGGTGATAGCAATGCTCCGCCGCTTTTCATTGCCCGCCTGAAATTCTTCGGCTTAGCGCGCAACATGCGATCTGGCGCGCCCATCATGCATCCGTTACAATTCGCGCGAGTCGCACCGCTCCGCCTTGCGTGCCCGGCGACAGGAGCATTCGTTGAGCGTCAGCCAGCGCCTGAAAGAAATTCGCGAAGGGTTCGAGCCTGCATTTTGGGTAGCGAACATCAGCGAAATTTTCGAGCGGCTGGCTTACTACGGCGCGTTTTCCTCCCTTGCCAATTACCTTCATGAGACGCTGAATATTCCCACGGAACAAACCGGCTCGCTCGCCGGTCTTTTTGGCGGAATGGTCTGGTTCCTCGCAATTTTAGGAGGAGCCCTGGCGGATCGCCTCGGCTTCCGGCGCGCCCTTTCGCTCGCGTATCTGATTCTCGGCTGCGCGTATTTTCTGCTGGGATCGTTGGGAGCCGCATGGATGGCGCCTGTCCGGCATTCCGTACCCATGCTTGGCCTTGTGGCATTTGTTCTGGTGCTGCCCGCGCTCGGAATTTCCATGGTGAAGCCGAGCGTGGTGGGAACCACGGCGCGCGCGTCGCGCGAAAATGTGCGCTCAATCGGGTATTCGATTTACTACACGCTGGTGAATATCGGGGGAGCGGCGGGGCCGTACATTGCATCGTGGGCGCATCGCCATCTCGGAGTTGAAAATGTTTTTCGCGTTTCTGCGTTGAGCGTTCTGCTGATGTTTGTCGCGGTGCTCCTGTTTTTTAAGGAACCTAGGCGCTCGAGTGAGGTGCCAACAGCTACGCTGGCGGAAACCGCGCGGAATTTATTTACGGTCGTCACGAATCTGCGCTTCATGCTATTTCTGCTGATCTTTTCCGGCTACTGGATCGTCTTCTGGCAACAGTACATCGTGCTGCCGATTTATATTCACGGATACATCGACCCGCACGCAGACGTCGAGCTTATCCTGATCACGGACGCAGCAACCGTGATTTGCCTGCAATTTCTGGCCACCTACCTGACGCAAAAAATTCCAGCCTTCCGCACTATCATCATCGGAACACTGATTTCTGCTCTCGGCTGGCTGATAGTCGCGTCACATCCCGCGGTATGGGCCGTCGTGCTATCCATTTTTGTTGTGGCGCTCGGCGAGATCATTCTATCGCCCAGATATTACGAATACGTTTCGCGGCTCGCTCCCCCCGGCCAGCAAGGAACGTACATGGGGTTCGCATTTGTGCCGATCGGCATTGGTTCGCTCGTGGGAGGATGGCTTGGCGGGCGGCTCATGCATCACTACGGAGAAGTGGTGCAGCGCCCTGGGCACGTCTGGTGGGCCATCAGCGGGATTGGGATCGGCACAACACTCCTGATGTGGCTCTACTACTTCGTGGTGAAGACCGATTTACCCGCAGTGAAGCCTTAGAATTAATCTTCGTTTCCGATTCATTCAGATAAGTAGCAAGATGAGAACCACCGCTGAAAATGGCCATCATTTTCGCATTCCTTTCAAGGCATCCTTAAATGTATATGAAGGACCGCCTGCGAATCGGACTATTGTTAGCTGCCGTGGCGCTGATCTATGGCAATGTGCTGCGAAATCAGTTCGTTCTGGACGATGAACTGTACATCGAACGCAACGCGCAAGTTGTGGCCCCCTCGCTACGCGTGCTGTTTACTCCGAACATCGTGACTCAGGTGTTTCGGCCGATCACATTCGCCACGTTCGCTCTGAATTGGGCGATCAGCGGAGCTCATCCGCTTGCCTATCACCTTTTGAACCTCATCCTCCATGCCGTCGCAGTCTGGCTGCTTTACATTTTATTGCAGGAGCTTTTGAGAGATTCGCTCGATGCAAAAAATATAGCGTTCGTGGCGGCGTTGCTTTATGCCGTCCATCCGATTCACACGGAAGCCGTGGCCTGGGCCGTGGGGCGCGCTGAGGTGCTTGCCGCAGGATTTCTGTTCGCGGCATGGATTTTGCATCTGCGCGATCGGCCCATTGCTTCTCTCGCGTGCTTCGCAATGGCATTGCTGTCAAAAGAATCGGCAGTTGCATTTTTTCCGCTGGTTATTCTTGGGGACTATGCGATTGGTAAGTGGAAGCCGCGCATACGATATGCGCTCACCGGCGGGCTGACCGCGGCGTATCTCGTATTGTTGTGGAAAGTTCAAGGCGGGCGATTTGGCCAGACGGAAATCAGTATGGTCGACAATCCGCTCGCCAGTATTTCCGCCGGCTGGCGAATTCTGAATGCCTTGCGCGTGGCATGGAAATATGTAGCGCTGCAAATTTATCCTGCAATGCTTTCCTGCGATTATTCTTTCGATGAAATCCCAATTTACAGGGATTGGCGTCACACGTTGCCCGCGGCGATTGCTGCCGCCGCAGTTGTCGCCGTCTGGGTCTGGGCATTTAAAAAACGGCATATGGGCATAGCGCTCGCCGGGAGCATTTATTTTGCGGGATTCGCAACGACGGCCAATATCCTCATGCCTACGGGCACGATCATGGGCGAGCGTCTGACATATCTTCCTTCCGCCGGATTTTGCTTGTTGGCAGCCCTAGGATGGAACTGGCTTCGGCAAAAGCAAAACAATATGGCATGGGGAATTCTGGTCGCTATCGTTTTGATTTTTTCTGTTCGTACGGCTCTTAGAAACCGGGACTGGAAAGATGCGCTGGCTCTATATTCTTCAAGCGCGCGGGCGGCACCGAACAGCGCGAAAATTCACGCCAACCTTGCGAACGCTTACTTGCTCAGCAATCAACTGGATTTAGCAGACGCAGAATTTCAAACCGCGCTGCGAATTGATCCCTACTCTTCGGAAACACTTTCCGCTTATTCCAATCTTGCAGTAAGGCGGGGAAATTATCAGGATGCACTCGATAGAATGCGCAAGGCGATGAGTATGAACCGAAGAAATCACCTCGATTATGATTCCATGGTGGTAACGTACGCGGCTATTCTGATGAAAACAAATCACACGGGCGAAGCTCTGGAAAATCTCAACCGTGAAATTTCAGAGTCGCCGCAATACTCCCCGGCATGGTCCGCACGCGCCGTTCTTCATTTGGGGCAGGGTGAATTGAAGGATGCACGGAGCGATGCACAGACCGCTCTGCAAATCGATCGGACCAACATCATGGGAATGCGCGTTTTGCAGAGGCTCGACACCCATGTTTCTCCGGAATCAAAAAACTAACAAGGCTATTGGAGAATTTCGGAAGCCAGCCCGCCAACCATTTCGGCAATTGCCAGGCTTGAAGTGAGGCCCGGCGATTCGATGCCGATCAATTGAATCGCGTTCGGCACATTCGCGTCGCGCTCGATTACGAAATCGGCGATGCCGGCATGTCCCGGCGGAACAAGTTTGGCGCGAATGCCTGAGTAGGCCAATTGCAAATCGGCAACTTCAATTTCGGGGAGCAACGCTTTTGCACGGCGCACAAATTCCTCGATGGGCAGGCGGTTTCGTTCGTAATCGTTTTTTTCCTCGATGTAATCCGCTGTGGGACCAACGAGAACTGTGCCCCAAAGCGTGCGCGTCAAGTGGACGCCAAGGCTAAGCCCATCCGCATGAGGCAGCGGATAGACCAGATTATTCACGAGATAGGATTTGCCGCGCACCAGTTCGCAATACTCTCCGCGAACCGGATAAATGCGATGGTTGCGGTTTCCAAGCATGGCTGCGATTTCATCTGCATAAAGCCCCGCGCAATTGATCACGCAACGAGCTTCAATCGTTTCTTCGGATGGCTCGCTGCCTTCGGCGGCATCGCCCTCTGCGAGAGTCACGGCAATGGAATCCGCGCTCGGCTCAAGCCGCGTTACGCGTGTATGCGTTAACAGACTTGCTCCCTGCTCTGTGGCCATTCGCGCAAGAGTTTTGATCAGGTCTTCGGCTGAAATAATTCCGGTGGAAGGTACATCCAACGCAAAATCAGCATTAATGTGTGGCTCTCGCGCGCGTACTGCGGCGCGATCCACGATGCGCAAACCCTCCACGCCATTGGCGCGACCATTTTCGGCGAGATGTTCCAGTTCCGCTTCCTGTTTCGCATCGTGAGCCGCCACGAGCTTGCCGCAATTCCGGTGCGGCACATTGTGCGCGGCGCAAAACTCATGCAGCATTCGATTGCCGGCCACGCACAGCTTCGCCTTGAGCGATCCGGGCGGGTAGTAAATTCCTGAATGAATCACGCCACTGTTTCGCGTGCTCGCGCCCATGCCGAATTTAGGCATTTGTTCAACAAGGAATACGTCGCTCCAGCGCCGCGAAACCTCACGCGCCACGGCGCAACCCACCACTCCACCGCCAATGATCACAATATTTGCTCGATCCACGGCAAACAGCATAAATGATTTGAAGCGGGAGGCAAGAGACAAGAAGCATGGAAAGAGGAATTTAATCCAAAATTTAAGATTTGAAATTTGAGATGAAGTAATCTCATGAATGACCAGCTAGGCAATTTTTAAATGTAGCCAGGAACTAAAGTCCACTTTTTCTTGCTGATTCGATGTCGCGACTGAACAGGCTGCGGAAAAAAGGCCTCGTTCTGTCAATCTGAGCGAAGCGAAGAATCTCTCTTCGATTGAAGTATAGGAAAGGAAACAAGGAGAGATTCTTCGCTTCGCTCAGATTGACAGAGTATTGGTTTTTTCCGCAGCCTGTAAAGCCGCGACCCACAAAAATATTTATGAGATGGCTATAGTTTAGATTTGGGTCGAAGATAAAAATTTCAAGATGTGAAATTTTAAATTTCAGATTAAAGAAAATCTCCGTAACCTGCTGCAGGGGCAAGCGTCTTTCCTCAAGCTAAACTCTGGCGTCGTTTTAAGTTTGAAACATGACGGGAAAGGTGTAGAAATATGCCTTGCCTTAATGCGCAATTGATCCCTCAAACTTTTGGAGGACTGTGATGGTATGGAAATTTTGCGGCAAAGCCGCTTTCGCGCTCGTGGTTTGCATGGTTTTAGCAGGAACTTTTGATGCGGCTCGCGCGCAAACTCGGCCTGAGGCGCCTCCATTCGACGCTTCGAAAATTACTATGCAGCCTCCCGCACCGGAAGGAATCGCGGTCCGCGCCGGACGAATGTTCGATCCGCGGACGGGAACGAATCTCGCCAATCAAGTGATCTTGATTCAGGGCGACCGCATCACGGACGTCGGTCCGGCGGATCGCGTGAAAATTCCGACGGGCGCGCGCGTGATCGATCTGAGCAACGCCACCGTGCTACCCGGCTTGATCGACCGGCACGTGCACCTCATGCAAAATCAGGAGCCCAACGATGCGCGCGCGCTGATCGTAGGACAGCATTATGCGCTGGCGGATTTGTATGCGGGCTTCACGACCGTGCAGGATATGAACTCGCCCTTCACGTATGCGACCGTGGAACTGCGCGACGCGATCAATAAGGGCCTGATCGTCGGCCCAAGAATGCAGGTCACCGGGCCGGGGCTGACTCCTCGAGGTGCCACGTATTACGCCGCGCCATCCGAGCCTGGAACATTTGGCATGGTTGCCGGTATGCCCGTCTGGCAAAATTCGCAGGACATCAATTCCCCGTGGCTCGCACGCGCAGCCGTCCGCGAACATTCGCACTACGGCACGGACTGGATCAAGATTTACGAAACCGAAGATTATGAAGGAAGCGGTTTCCCGGAGCCATCTGGCGCAGGCGCATTTATGCCGGATGGCAAGATGATCACCGTGCCATCGATTAGTCTGGAGGAAAATCAGGCCATCGTCGACGAGGCGCACCGCAGAGGCCTGAAAGTTGCCTGCCATGCTTATGGCGGCGAAGGATTGCGCGAGTGCCTTCAGGCGGGAGTCGATCTCCCCATCCACGTCATCGTTGGCGTGACCGGCGCTCCCGGATTGGACGACGAGACGATTCGTCTTTTTAAAGTGCCACTTGCAGACGGAACCATGCGCCCTGTGAATCAAACCATCTGGGACTTGGCAGGCCCTCTCTATCAAGCGGATATGAAGGTCAGCGGCGGGAAGAACTCACGCTTCGCTTTGACGGAACTGAGTTTCAAAAGACTGGTTGCCGCGGGCGTGGTGCAAACTTTTGGCAGCGGAGCCTATCTTCAGGGACACGGCGTGCAGGCCTATCAATTTGCGATTTATGTGAAGTGGGGATTGTCCCCGGCGCAGGCTTTGCGTATGGCCACGAGCGATGCCACCGTCGGGATTAACTATGACCTGGGAAAGCAAATAGGTTTCGTGGAAAAGGGACGCTATGCGGACCTCGTCGCCGTCTCCGGCAATCCGCTGGAAGATATCACGGAGATGGAGCGCATGAAATTTGTAATGAAGGGCGGCGCAGTGATTCGCAATGATTTGAAGTAGGAATGCGGTAGACCAGGGTTTGCCTCTCCCGCGAGAAACGCATCTATGTCGTGGTTCAGTTTCCGTCTAGTCCCGTGAGGGACGAAAAAACATAGCCCACCGCTTCAGCGGTGGGAGATAACCAAGCGAATAGTTGAGCCCCGGAGGGGCGACACAGGTGTCATCACTTGTGCCGCCCCTCCGGGGCTTTATTTTCAATTTGTGCATCTTCCCACCGCTGAAGCGGTGGGCTATTTTGTTTCGTCCCTTCGGGACTCTGAAACAACGGGATTTCTAAAAAAAAGGGCGTCGCCAGAAAAATTAATGGCGCACCATTTTTTGATTGAACCTCCTTCTCTGAATGGGCGTGTTTTTCGAAATGCCATCATTTTCAAAATTCAAACGAAGATGGTTTTTGATTGATTTATGGAAGGAACAGCCAGCGCGAGGAGTTGTGTCTCCTTGCGCTGGCTGTGTTGTTAATCTGAACCTGCCGTCTAGAACGCGAGCTTCAACCCCACTTGCATGACTCGTTGGCTACCCGAGCCGATGAGTGGATTGCCGGCCGCAAAATCCGGCGTCAGGAAAGATGCGCCGAACGTGGTGTTCGGGCCTGGTGAATTGCCAGTGTTGACGGAGCTCGATGCTCCGGACGGATTGGCGGCGATAGGATGGTTCAGGACGTTGAAGACTTCCCAACGCGCCTGGATGCCATATCGCTCCTTGAATGTGAAGTTCTTGAAGATGGAAAAATCCCAGTTTTTGAACCCCGAGTCGCGGAGGATGTTCCGGCCCATGTTGCCGTAGGTCCCCTGCGCCGGAGGAGCAATTACGGATTTTCCATTCGCAGACACGTAACAGCCAGCGGCGTCTAACGAGGCTATCTCCCCGGCGTTTGAGCCGATTGCTGTCAAACAGGCCTGGGGATTCACGGCACTAGAAGCAGGGCTCGCTCCATAAATAGAACTAAAGACGCAACTAGCACTCGCCGCTGAGTTCCCAACAAAACCGGAACACTGCGGAATGCTGTTTTTGCCGGATGGGAAGTCGGCTGGATTGCCGAAGATATTCCAACGGTCCGTATTTTCGCCAGTCCCGCTGAAGTTGTCCCCAGCATCGAAGGTTTGCCACGGCTGTGCTGAGGCCAACGTCACGATCGTATTGATCTGCCAGCCTTCCAGCAACTGTCCGAAGCCCTTGATCCCCGGAATGTTGTAAGTGGCTGTAGCCGTAAAGCGATGACGAACGTCGAAATCGCTGCTGGCGTAGTCTTGAGCGAGATTGTTGCTGTTCTCCGGGTTCAAGCCGAAGCGGTTCAAGGAACCGTTATCCAGCGCGTGACCGTAGGTGTAGCCCACGTTGAACAGCAAGCCGTGCGACATTCGCTTGGTCAAGCTCACTTGCAGGCTGTTGTAATTGGAATAGTCTTTGTTTCCCACCTGGTAGATGTATCCCAGGTACGGGAACTTGTTAAAGAACGGTCGCGCTTCCTGGACGCGGGAACCTCCAGAGGGAGCCGAAGAACAAGAATCGAAGGTCTGCGCCGCTGTTGGAGAATTCAAACAATACGCCGCACCCAACGGCGCCTGGTTTATGTCGGTAAAACTCAGGAGCCTGTAGCCGTGGTTGCCAACGTACTCCACTTCAAGCGAGAGATTGGAACCGAAGGCATGCGTGACGCCAAGGTTATAGTTAATGACAAACGGCACCTTGAGATTGGGGAGCACTGACATGAGGTCGCAAGGGGCTGGATTTTCCGCTACGCCATCGCCGCATTTCGGACCGCCCGTCGAGCCTGGCAGAACCGTAGTTTGGCCGAGACCGCAAGCTGTCGTGTGCGCAGGACCTGTGGTGATGGTGGGATCCCAGCAAAGCTGGCTAGCAGCAAAACCGGCCGAGCCGAGATTGTTTGTCCCCCCTCCCGAGGACGGGCAAATAATGGAAGGAATTAGAGTTGTAATTCCGCAAGAGAGAGTAGCGCCAGTGGGAATAGCGTTAATGGCGGTGGAACCGTCACCCTGCATATTGAATTGTCCTTCGAACGTTTCCAGGTTCCAAGTTTCATGAATGAGCCCAACGCCCATCCGGACAACAGTTGTCCCATTGCCCTTCACGTCCCAAGCCATGCCAAGGCGCGGCTCGAAATCGAAGGGATCCGTTTTCCAAATCGTATCAAAACCGGGTTGCCCTTGCTGAACCAAGCCAGTTGGCGATGACGGATCGAAATTCCCGATGTTCCCGAAAGCATCCTTCATCGGGGTATTCAGGTTATAGCGCACTCCGAAGTTGACAATTAGATTTGGGGTAGCACGCCAGTCATCCTGGATGAATGCGGCGTAATTGTACGAAGTCAACTTTGATTGCGGCGTGCCAGAGAGGAGCGTTGCAGCCGATCCGCCCGGAGGAGGTGAAAGAGTTCCGGCGAAGAAATCTTCAAGGGGTGTGGAACCCGTAAATGCGCCGCCGCCGAAGAAATTGAATCGGCCGCGGCCGTTATTGAAGACTGCCGCGTCGGCTTCCAGATGCGTGAATTCGCCACCAACCTTAACGGAGTGTTTGCCCTTCTGAACCGATACCGAGTCCTGAATGTCCCAGTATGGATTCGGAGTGAAATATTGGGGACGATTGAACGCGGTCCCTACAACGGGCGTTCCGCCGTTGCCAAAGCCATTGATGACTATGCTCGGTAGGCCGCCGGCGAGAACGTTAGTCACTCCGGTGTTGATGCCGTAAGTACTGGCGGGACTATTTACATCGATATTGATAAAGGAAAACGAAGTGCGATCATAGCCGAAGCGCAATTCGTTTACCGTATTGGAGTTGGGGGTGTAGACCCAGCTTGAAGTAATCGTCATCGTAGTAATGGGGGCACTGTCTGTCGCGTTTTGCGAAACGAAGGAGTGATCTTCTCCCGTCGCAGTGTATTTGCCGTAGAAAAACATGCCGTTGAAGGAGTTCTTGTCATTGGCGTGGAAATCGAGCTTCCCGACGCCATTGTCGCTGGTGTTCTGCGTCGGAAAAGTGCTGACGAAGCTGTTCGATGCTCCGACATTCGGGAACAATTGACTTTTTCCGTCCATACCCGTGCAGACCACCGGGCTAGCCGTTGCATTGCAACCCGTCAGCGTCTGGCTGACTTTGCTTATCGGAATGCCCTTACCCTGCAGGGCAGTGATGGCGTCGACCATGCTGAGGCCCGGATTGCCAACAGTCACGAGACTTGGAACTTGTATTCCCCCAACAAAGCCGATGAGGGATCGCAAGCCTTCATACCCGCCGAAGAAGAAGAGTTTGTCTTTCTTGATTGGCCCGCCCACCACGGCGCCAAACTGCTTCAAATTAGCATCCGTCTGGGGGCACTGCCCATTTGATTGAAGAAGCAACGGCGAGCAGCCGGCAGGCGATGCGATGTTGAAGTAATTCCGTGCATCCCAGTTTTGATACCGGCCGAACGCATAGGCGTCTCCGTGTAGTGAGTTGGTCCCCGACTTGATTCCGACGTTTACGATCGCGCCGGACTTCCAGCCGTATTCCGCCTTGGGATTTTCCATCAGGTTGAATTCCTGAATGGCGTCAACCGGGAGGATGGTTGCGCCGTCCGTGAAGGGACTCGGCATATTGATGACGGGGCGGGCGTCAAAGGGGTTGGCATTAATTATGCCTTCGATGAGCCACACGGATTCATCCGGACGCGCGCCATTGGTGCTCTGCGTCCACGGGCCGCCGCCAGGTTGCAGCATAACGCCGGGACGAAGGCCCAGCAGGTTTTGGTAATCGCGGCCATTCAAGGGCAGGTCGATAATATCGGCATTCTCAAGCGTGCCGCCCATGGTAGCGTTCGTGGTTTCCACGAGCGGTACAGCTTCGGTAACCGTAACCGTTTGATTTTGTTCGCCAGGCTGTACAGTCAAGTCGACTCGAACTTCGTGCCCGACCTCGACTGTTACTCCCTGCCGCTCGATCCTTTTAAATCCTTTGGCTTCGCCGCGAACTGTGTAGTTCCCGGCAGTCAAGTTAGGGGCGTTGTAAGCACCCGCGTCGTCGGTCGTGAGGGTTCGACTGATTCCCCGTTCGGTATCGATAACCGTAATGGTTGCGCCTGAAATGACGCCACCGCTTTGATCGGTTACAGTTCCAAGAATTCTTCCAAAACTTCCTTGTGAAAATGCAGGCAGGCACAACACAACAACGGCAAGCAGGCATATTAGAAATTTAGCGATATTTCTACCGCGGACACACCCATTGCTACCAAGCATCGGAATTACAGAATTCATTTCTGGACCTCCTGTCCAAGTTGTCCAAAGAACCGCTTTTGAATCTGGCCCCATACATCACTCGCAAAGTGGCCCAAATACGAAAGCACAGGAATAAGCCAAAAATAATTCTGGCCCTCCAGCACGCGGTCCATGAATTCCGACACCGCTCTACATTACTTTTGGCTCAGGGTAATCCTCAGCTGAATTGCTGCTTTGGATTTGAAGATGTGGACATTCCAGTTCCTCGCAATTTCACGAACTTAATAAATCGTGAAGGCACGAATGCACATTATGCAAATGTCAGATCTGGAATTCATTGTCCGCCCCACCCACGACCGGGTTATTACGAAATCAGCAAAATCCCGGCGGGTGGACCCCACCACCCTTTAATTGGCGCGATTTTGATTCCCTGACAAGTACATGTCAACTTTTATTTGAGTAAATTATAGTGTATTTACGTACAGGATTTACATTATTGACAAAAATCGATCTACCTGTTTCATAACCTCACTCATGGATAAAACTTTCATAAAGAACGGAATCGAAGGATTTGGGCAGCCTTATTATTCGGCTGCGCCCAAAGGCAGGAAATATTGCGTGCCCTTGACCGGTTGCTGCAAGCGCCGCAGGAGTTGCTGAAGGTCCTCATTGCGCTCGACAAAATCAATTTCCGATGTGTTAATCACCAGAAGATCCGATGCGGAATAATGAAAGAAGAAATGTTCATACGCGCGAACGACTTCCTCAAGGTAAGCGCGGGAAATCTGATTTTCGGCGGGAGATTTTTTCTTTGCAATGCGGTCGCGTAAAACTTCCGGAGTTGCCTGCAGGTAGATGACAAGGTCGGGCGGTTTCAATGCGGCCGCGAACATTCCAAAATATCGCTCGTAAACTTTCAGCTCTTCGTTGTCCAGATTGATGTAGGCGAAAATCTTGTCTTTCTCGAAAAGAAAATCGGATACCAGCGGGGCCGCATCGTTCTTTTGCGCTTCCAGAACGCGCTGGTGGCGCTCGATCAGGAAATACATCTGCGCGCGAAATGCGGAACCGGGTTTTTCCTTGTAAAAATCGGTCAAAAATGGATTGTCTTCGGGATCGAATACACGGCGCGCATGAAGACGATCGGCAAGAATCCTGGATAGAGTCGATTTGCCAACACGAATCGGTCCTTCAATGGCGATCGAACGCGGCAGCTCAAACTCTGGTGTGGCTAGCGATTGGACCGCTGGGGGCTGGGGCATGGGTTGGAATTATAGCTGAAAGAAAGTTAATTACGTGTTGCACTATTGTTTCTTAACTACCAACCATCTCATAAATGTGTTTTGTCGGTCGCCGCTCCACTGGCCGCGGAAAAACTAGCTTATTCTGTCATTCCGAGCGAAGCGAGGAATCCCTCTTCGATTTAAGCATAAGAAAATAAAGAAAGAGAGATTCCTCGCTTCGCTCGGAATGACAGAACGTTGAGTTTTTCCGCGGCCGAATCACTCGGGGCTTCAAAACACTGAGCAAAACCGGGCCTTAGCCCCTGGCAGGCGACCGTGCCTGTTGTCCAGACCATATGCGAAATAAGTTCTTCTTGATGATCAGGCGAGTTTCGCGGGATTGCTGTGCGCCTGGGGGCCGACGCTGCGCGGAGAAAATGGAAACGCAGCCGGAACGGCCGGAAGCTCGATCCGAAATGTCGCGCCGCCTTCGGGACGGTTGTAGCAAGAAATTTGCCCGCCCTGATCGCGAACAAGTCCATAACAGATGCTCAAGCCGAGACCGGTCCCTTTTCCAACAGGCTTGGTTGTGTAGAATGGATCAAACACCAGATTTGGCTCACGCATTCCTGGGCCTGTATCCGAAAAAAGTATCACCACATTTCCCTTTTCAAACAGAGTGCGAACGGTAAGGGCGCCGCCGCCCACTTCCTGCATGGCGTAAACGGCATTATTAATAATGTTGGTAAAAACCTGGAGCAACTGATTCATGTCGGCTCGCACTTCAGGAATGCCTGAACCGGTTTGTACTTCGATGCGAATGTTCTGGCCGCGAAGGTCAAAGCGGCGGAACTGCGCCGAGGTCGTAACGATCGTGTTGACATCGATTGAGGAGCGTTGTTCACTGGGCGCCTGGCGCGCAAAGCTGAGCAGGTTATTGACCAAGCCTTTGGTACGCCGGGCCTGTTCTCGAATTTTTTCCGCGAGGCACCTGGTCTTTTCCCCTAGGACAGGATCATCCGCCAGCAATTCGGAATAGCCGAGGATCGCTGTCAACGGATTATTGATTTCGTGCGCGGCTCCCCCAACCAGTTGACCGATGGAAGCAAGTTTCTCCGATTGCACGAATTGTGTTTGTAAACGCTTGAGATTGTCGATGGATTCCTGCGAGGCGCGGAGGAGCCGGAGACGTTCGCGATTCACCAATTCGTGGCGCATAAACGCCAGAAAGCCCAGTGGAAGGCCTGCGGCAAATGTTACCAATATTCGAAATTCACGCACCTGCTGGGGAGCGGCGCTAAGTTTCAAGCACCAGAACCCAATAAATGGAAGTGAAATTAACGCGAGTCGCGCCAGTTGCGAAGCCCATACCGTCCCGTTTACAGAACTGCTTTTCGCAGAAATTTCATTTCGCGAATCCGATATGGTGACTCTATCTTCCGCACGAGTCTGGTAGGCAAGCAGACCCAACGTACCCAACCAAAGAAATGAGACCAACAGGGGGAGATTGTATAAGTCGCCCCTTGAGTAGACGTTTCGGTCGATTCCTATGACGACCGATAAAAGTCCAAAGGTATAGATTGCCCCGATCGCTGCAAGCTGAATATAAATTCTGCGCCAATAACCGCTGGATTTCGCGGCAAGAAGCGCTGCCCCTCCAGCGAATGCAAGGTTTTCAAGTCCGGTGACAATTTCGTGCGCGTGAATATAGTGAGTCGCATCCACGGTTACGAAGAGCCACGGAATAACCACAAACACGTACACATAAAGCCACCAGCAAAGTAGCAATCCGAAATCCACATAATCGTAAAGCACATTGCGATCGTCCGACCGCTTATGGGGCTGCATGGTGAGGGCGGCAATCATCGGAACGGTATGCAGGAAGAAAATAATTTGTCCGCTGAAGAGATCAGGAACCAGCCGGTGCTGATAAACCACAACATAAGTCCAAACAGTCTGACCCGCCATCCAGAGGACGCTGCCGAAAGCGAGAAGCATCCAAAAAGTTCTTTTACGCCAGTCTGGGGTAACTCCGTTCAGTAGGAGCGTGCCATTCACGAGCAAAGGGAGGAGGCAAAAAAATAGATTGGAGGCGGTGGTCCGGTCGGCACCCAGAGGAACCCATTCGCAAATAGCGATGTACGCGCCCACGAGAAGGACCCAGGCGGCAGCAACGTACCAGTAGCCTCGGAGCGCTTGTTTCATAGTTCTACTGATTCAACAGTTTAGCGCATTCTCTAAATATGCAACGTGCGACGTAGTACAGGTATGACGAAAACGTAACAACGAAAACACAGCTGAATCGGCGGCTTTACGTTGCGGCGTGCGCAAACCACTGCCACCTAAATGCGTCTGGGCTATTTCCTACTCAGGCTACCAAGGCTGGGGAGGTAGATAATAGATCAAGAATTGAAATTGCAGAACTATTTATTTTCATTTTTTGCTATTCATGTTCGTTCCTGAGGGAAGCGTTTTTTCGATCCAGTGAGACATGACCGCGGCGATTTCCATGTTGTTCTTTTCGAGCATCATCATGTGCCCGTTGCCATGAATCCCAATGTCCTCCAGCTTGATCCATTGGACTGGAACGCCGGCCTGCTCCAGGTATTTTACGGTGCAGTGATCGTAAGCCCTGTGATATGAGGCCTCTGAAGTCACGACAAGAATCGGAACTTTCTGAAGATTTGGAAGCTGGCGTGCCGGAGATTTTTGCAGCCAGCAACGGCTTTCATTGGGATCGTTGGGCTGCTCCTGGCGGACAATCGCAATTTCTGACGTGCTGGACACTGGCGGATTGTAAGCCAGCGGATCGGGCGTAGGTCCCCAGGGCCGCACATTATCGGGAACATCGCGAAACCAATCGGGAGCGCCCGTATTATCGACATTGAAAAACGGCGGTCCGTTCGGCTCGATCGCCACAATCGCTTTTATGAGATCAGGCCGCGCATCTGCCACAGGCCAACCGAACGCGCCCGATTGGGAATGAGTGAGCAGAATGACAGGTCCAATCTTTTCAATGAGCGCAAGAATGCCGTCGCGATTCAGCCCTTGCTGCAGCGCGTAATTGGCGATGGAGGGCAATTGCGACGCGAAGAATTGATCGAAAATCGGATCGTCCGGGATTCCGGCGCCGGGCCACTGCGTGTGCAGATGTGCCTGCGGCCAGAGATTGTAGCGCTCCACGTTCGTAAATCTTTTCTGCGTGGCCACAATATCCGCGGGCATGGCCGGGCCATAAGTTTCGTCCTGATAATTGCTGCGTCCGCGCCCTACTTGATCGACCACGTAAACGGCATAGCCTTGCCTCAAGAAATATTGAGCCCAGCCCTCACGGCCGTCCGGCGTTCCCGTAAAATTCGTTCCTGACTGGCTTCCTCCATGGACCATAACAACAGGGTAAGGAAATTTTTGGTGAACGGGAATCTGAAACTCGGCGTAAATCTGGCCGACCATCACCTTGGCGTCCTTGACGGTCGCGTACGATCCCCCCGCGAATAGATACCCTTCCCGGGCGATTTCGAGGGGCGGCATTTTTTCGTGTTCCGCTTGATCAGGACTGGCAACTTTCGCCGGCGCGCTTGCCTTATCTTTTGTTTGGGGCGATGCCCATCCGGCCATCGCGAATCCCAGCAGGGCTGTAAAAAGAAAAATGGCGGACCAATTCGAGTTGCCCGATTGCCTGTTCATCGGTATCTCCCATGGTGAGGCGGATTGCCTGATGCCCCAGAGACTACACTTTCTCCTGCCTATTGGCACCACTTTTCAGGATAGAAATCGTGGAAGGCCGATAGTCGCAAAGCCCGCGCGGAAGGAATAAAATGAGGCAATGCCGGAAAGCGTCGCACAGGAAAAAATCCAGCTGGAAGAGGCGCGCACTGATTTTCTCTCGCGTTTTCCCGGCTATAAAAACACGTCCCATTTGGACGATTGCCGCGCAACAGAATATCGCCGCCTGGATGAGCGCGGCCACGTCTATCTCGATTACACCGGCGGATCTCTGTGGGCGGAATCGCAAATTCAAAAACATTTTGAGCTTTTGCGGACGAGCGTTCTAGGCAATCCGCACTCTGCGAGCCCTGCTTCCGTTGCAATGACGGAGCATGTGGAGCGCACGCGGCGCGCCATTCTGCGGTACTTCAATGCCAGCTCGGATGAGTACATTCTAATTTTCACCCAAAACGCGACGGCGGCGCTCAAGCTGATTGGCGAATCATTCCCTTTTGCCGCAGGCAGCCGCTACCTGCTTACGTTTGACAATCACAACTCGGTGAACGGGATTCGCGAATTTGCGCGCGCCAAAGGCGCGACGATCCAATACGCGCCGCTGGCCATGCCGGACTTGCGACTGGATGCTGCGAGGCTGGACGCAGTTCTAAACGAAGCCGACGCGAGCGTAGCCAATTTATTTGCGTATCCCGCACAATCGAATTTTTCAGGCGTAAAGCATCCGCTCGATCTTGTCGCAAAAGCGCAGAGCAAGGGATGGCGCGTGCTGCTCGATGCGGCGGCATTCGTGCCTACAAATCATTTGGATTTGGCAGCAACGCAGCCGGATTTCGTGACGATCTCTTTTTACAAAATGTTTGGGTATCCCACGGGCGTCGGGGCGCTGCTGGTTCGGCGATCCGCATTGGCAATGCTGAAGCGTCCATGGTTCGCCGGAGGAACCGTGAATTTCGCGTCCGTGCAAGGGCAAGCGCACGTGCTCTCGCGGAACGAAGCTGCGTTCGAAGACGGCACGCTGAATTATCTCTCGATACCCGCTGTGGAGATTGGCTTGCGCCATCTGGAATCGATTGGAATTGACACGATCACGGAGCGTGTTCGCTGCCTGACAGGATGGCTGCTCGAGGAATTGCTGGGCTTGCGGCACACAAACGGCCGCGCCATGGTGCGCATTTATGGCCCTGCAACCATGCAGGCTCGCGGCGGAACCGTCACGCTGAATCTGTACGATCCGCAGGGACACTTGCTCGATTACCGGCGCGTCGAAGAATTAGCGGGCACGGAAAATATTTCTCTGCGTACGGGATGTTTCTGCAATCCTGGCGCGGGAGAAACCGCGGAAGGCTTGACGGAAGCGGATATGCAGGCCGGATTTACGATGGGAGTAGAAATTAACCTGCTGAGTTTTGTGCGCATGATGCAAGAGCGCGGGCACAAAAGCGCGGGCGCTATCCGCGCTTCGATTGGCATTGCTACGAACTTTGCGGATGTGTGGAGATTTCTGCGTTTTGTTGCCGGGTTCCGCGATCAGACGCGTCTCACGATTGGCGACGTCAGCTTTGACATTGAATCGTGCCGAATCATCCGCGACGGCAGCTAGGTTTTTGTGGCGCGGGCTTTAGCCTGCGGAATTTTGTCCTTGCAAACACCAACCCCCGCAGGCTGAAGCCCGCGCCACTTAAACCAAATGCGTCGCGGCTTCTTTGCTCGCATCGAAATCGTTTTCCAGTTTTGCAACCACCACCGTGGCGACTCCGTTGCCAATCACATTTGCCAGTGCGCGCGCCATGGACAGAAAATTGTCGACAGCGAAGAGAAGCGCTAGTCCCTCAATCGGCAGAATTCCTGATGCGCCAATCGTCGTAGCCAGCACGATAAACGCGGCTCCCGTCACTCCCGCAGCCCCCTTGGAAGTTACGAGCATGATGGCGACCAGCGCCAACAAGCGCCCGAAGGAAAGTGGAATTTGATACACCTGCGCGATAAAAAGCGTGCTGATGGGCAACGATAACGCCAAGCCGCCCAAGTTGAATGCGTAGCCAGTGGGCAAAACCAGATCGACCACTTCACGCGCAGCTCCAAACTTCTCAAGCTTCACCATCAATTGCGGCAAAACGCTTTCGGACGAAGACGTGCCAATCACCAAAAGAATTTCGTCGAAGATGTAACGGATAAAATGAATAAGACTGAATTTGAAAATTCGGCAGATCAGTCCCAGAACAACAAAAACGTAAAACGCTTCGGTGAGGTACGTGCAGATGATCAACTTCGACAACGCTAGCAGCGCTCCGTTGCCGAATTTGCCCACCGTAAAGGCCATCGCCCCGAATGCGCCAATGGGAGCGACGCGCATAACGATGCGAATAATTCCAAAAAACGCCATCATGATTCCGTCCAGACTGTTCACAACAGCTTTTCCGCGTTCCCCCATGCCGATCACGGCCATGCCGAAGAGCAATGCAATCACAACCACCTGCAGAAGATCGCCCCGCACAAATGCTCCGAGCGCATTATCAGGAACAGTTCCCAACAGAAAACCGAGGACGGTAAAATTTTTACCGCTGCCGGCGTAGGCCGCATAATCCGCGGCCGAGGCGCCTGCCTGTTGCGCGTTGACTCCTACCCCCGGCTTAAAAAGGACGACCGAAGCGAGGCCGATCGCCAAGGCCAGCGTTGTGACCAGCTCAAAATATACGAGCGCTTTCAGTCCGATGCGACCTACTTTTCGCACGTCTCCGATACGGGCAACTCCGGTGGAAACACAAAGAAAAACGATGGGGGCGATCGCCATGCGGATGAGCTTGATGAAAAGATCGCCCAGTGGCCGCATCTGCAACGCAAGTTTTGGGTCGACTTCGCCCAGAATAATTGCCGCTACAATGGCGATAAACACATGGAGAGTAATATTATTTTTCCACGTGCGCTTTTTCTTGCCGTGCGTTTCGTTCTGAACTTCGTGCGCCGTTGTCTCCAAGTCAACCCCCCGCTATCGCCTTCGACTAAGCTTTTACAAGCGCATCCATCACTTTGAACAATTCTTTTTTCGACTCGAATCCGATACCCGGAATATCCGGCAGTTTTACGTAACTGTTTTCCACCGGGATGCCGTCGGCAAATCCGCCGAACGGCTGAAAAATGCCTGGGTATGATTCGTTTCCGCCAAGGCCCAATCCAGCGGCGATATTCAAAGAGAGTTGATGGCCACCGTGTGGAATACAGCGGTTGGGCTCCCAACCGTATTCCTTCAGCATGTCCAGAATTTTCAAATATTCGACGAGGCCGTAGCTGAGCACGCAATCAAATTGCAAGATATCGCGATCCGAACGCATTCCGCCATAGCGAATTAAATTGCGCGCGTCCTGAACCGAGAAAAGATTTTCTCCCGTGGCCATCGGGCCGGGATAATGTTCCGCCAGCTTCGATTGCAGTTCGTAATCCAGCGGATCCCCTGCTTCTTCGTACCAGTGCAGTCCGTAAGGAGCGAGAGCTTTGGCGTAAGCAATCGCGGTCTCCACATCAAATCGGCCGTTCGCGTCCACCGCCAACTGGTCTCCGCGATCCAAAATCTTGAGCACCGCTTCGATCCGCCGGCAATCTTCGGAGAGCGGCGCGCCGCCAATCTTGATTTTGACGACCGAATAGCCCATGTCGCGATAACTTTGCATTTCCCGCTGCAAAGCGGAATGATCTTTTTCCGGATAGTAGTATCCGCCCGCCGCATACACAAATACTTTGGGCTCATACACGCCGCCTCGAAAACGATCCGCCAGCAAGCGGTACAGAGGAACCTCGGCTATTTTGGCGACCGCGTCCCAAACTGCCATGTCGAGGACACCTACGGCCACGGATCGTTCGCCATGCCCGCCGGGCTTCTCATTTTTCATTACAATTTTCCAGATTTTAAATGGATCGAGATTTTCTCCGGTCTCGTCCACCACTTCGGATGGAGCCGCGGCCTTTAATCGTGGAATGAAGCGATCGCGCAAAAGACCGCTAGGCGCGTACCGTCCATTGGAATTAAAGCCGAAGCCGACAACCTGGCGGCCATCGCGCACAACGTCCGTGATCAGCGCAAGAACGCTCACCGTCATCTGGCTGAAATCAATGTACGCGTTGCGAATTTCCGATTTGATGGGGACAACAATTTCGCGAATATCGACGATCTTCATTCCTTCACCTCGCTGTCGCGCAGCGCGTCACGATTTAATTTCAGCCCGAGTCCGGGAGCGTCGGGAATTTTCAGCATTCCATTCACCGGCTCCGGCGAATCCACAAAAAGCATTTCTCCCACCTGCACCATTCCCAAGTGCCACTCGACGATCCATCCGTTCATCATTCCCGCGAATGTGTGCATGTTAAAAAGCGGCCATCCGCCGCCGTTGGCAATCGGCAGGTTATAGATCTGCGCAAGATGCGCGGCCTTGCGCGCTTCAGTGAAGCCGCCGCAAAAACAAACGTTGGGCTGAAGAATATCCACGGCCTGCTTCTCCACGAGTTCGCGCAGGCGCCAGCGGTGCCCTTCCATCTGGCCCGCGGCAATCGGAATTTTCGTGTGCGCGCGAAGGTCGGCTAGCGCGCGCGCATCGTTCTGGTGCAGCGGCTCTTCAAACCAGGTGATGTTGCAATCCTCAATCTCGCGGCACAACATTTTGGCCTCTACCGGATTGAACAAATAGTTGGCGTCAATCATCAGGTCAATATTGGGGCCGACCGCATCGCGGACACCGCGAACTCGAATCGCATCTTCGCGCCAACCGTTTTTATCGACGGCAACCACAATTTTCAGAGCCGTGAAACCTTTCGATATTTGCAACTTGGCGGCCTCCACAAGTTGCTCGCGATCGTATTGCGGAAAACCGAATGTCACATATGCGGGTACTGAAGTTCTGGCATTTCCCAGCATGGCGGCTACCGAGCGGTTTGTGGCCTTGCCATGAATGTCCCACAAGGCGATGTCAAGGCAGGAAAGCGCGCTGGAAATAACTCCGGTCATGGCGCGGGGATTAAGTTTCTGCAAAACTTTCTGGTGAATGGCTTCCAGATCGCGGACGTCCATGTCGCGAACAGTCGGCAGCACATACAGTTTCAGCGCGGTGACCACGGAGCGCGCCAGAAAATGTCCTGTGATGGCAAGTCCGGTAAGCCCGTCATCCGTTTCCACTTCGCAAAAAACAAATTCTTTTTGTTCTTCGCGCCCGTAGCCCTGTACTTTCCCTTCGAGTAAAGGAACCGAGATGGCGGTCGAATGAATGCTCGCCTTTATATTCTTGATCTTCATTCTTTCTCCTTGACCTTGCGGACACGAATTTTTGAAGTTTTTAAATTCTGTTCTTCCGCGCCTTTTAGCAGGCGTGTTTTCCCAGCTTCAATGTGAAGGACCATTTCGCGCTCCGCCAAATCCGCGTCGCGATTTCGGAGCGCATCAATCATGCGTACATGCTCCTGGTTCGAAGACAGCATGGATTCGCCCTGCACAAGGCCTCTTCGGCGAAACAGATGAAGCTCTTTACTAAGCGATTTGTAAAGTTCCGCAAGGCGGCTGTTCCCGGAAAGCTCAACCAGACGTGCATGGAAGGCGACGTTCAGCGGGTAGTAAGCGTCGATATCTTTAGCGCGCTCCATTTCTTCCGCCATTGAAAGCAAACCCGCAATGTCCCTGTCCGTTACGCGCGTCGCAGCCAGGCGACCAGCAAGCCCGAAAATATGAGCGCGCACTTCGTAGATTTCCGCAGCCTGAGCAATGCTCATTTCACGCACAAACACGCCGCGATTGGTGACCACTCGCACGAGGCCGCTCTTTTCCAGGCTGCGGCAAGCTTCGCGGATCGGTCCGCGGCTGATTCCGAATATCTGTGCTAGCGTGCTTTCATTGATGCGGTCGCCAGATTGAAGTTCCCCGTTGATGATCATCCGCTCCAGTTCTTCAGCGGCCAGGGAAGAAAGAGATTTGGCGCGGCGTGCGCGAAGCTGTGTCAGCAGGTCATCGTTTTTCATGGCAGCCCCGATTCATGGCCAGGACCGTAAACTGTTGACAGTTGACAGTCAACAGGTATTTTCCGACTGCTCCCCGACGCTCTTTCATCGCCGCTCTCGACCGCCTGTCATCGCCTTGCACAAATAAAGTTGGCAACTTCACGGGTCGAGCTGAATCCTATTGGAAGGGGCTGCATTGTTCATTTGTCCGGGAGCGGACTAATCAACTAAATCAGTATCCCAGCTGGAGAACGGCCATGAGATACAAATCGACCCTTGTAAGTCCGGGTCGTTCGAATTTATCCTTATATAGGATTTGCCATTCACAAAAGTGCCTTCCATCATTCAGGGGCCTGAGTTTTCCTGATGGCCAATTCCGCAAGATCACTTCGTATTTGCTGGCGGGTCTTTGCGCATACCTGGTCTCAACAAGCGCAGCATTTGCAATTCCCCAGAAAGCAAATGACGGCAGCCCGCCAGGGGCCGTTTCGTCCATCGGTGGAACAGTCAGCGTCGCGGCAAGCCCTGACCAGGTGAACAATCTTTCAGGGATTAGTGTGAAGTTAAGCGGTCCGAATGCAGGACCCGCATCCCAGTCTACGGTTACAGATGAGAATGGCCACTTTCAATTTCTGCAGCTTGCCGCCGGAACTTATACGCTTGAAATCAGCATGGAAGGGTTCAAGCCGTGGAGCAAGACCGTTATCCTTGAGCAAGGCCAAGCCGCAGTGGCAAACGCGCAAATGGATATCGCTGGGGTTGACGAAAAGATTGATGTGCAAGGCGAGACTCTCGATATTTCCACGAACAGCGCGGAAAACAATGCCACGGTCACGAACCAGCAACTGCAGAATCTCCCACTCGCACAGCAGTCCTTCACCGAAGCGCTGCCTCTCAATCCCGGAGTCGTTCGCACACAGGACGGGAAACTGAATTTTAATGGACAGGCGGAAAATCAGGGTTTGCTGCTGGTTAATTCAACGGAGGCTGTCGATCCGGCAACAGGAAGTTTTTCGATTACTGTTCCCATTGATGTCATTCAATCGATGACCGTTCATAGCGTTCCGGATACTGCGGAATTCGGGGGCTTTTCTGGAGGATTGACTGAGATTGAAACCAAGCCGCCATACGACTCTTGGAATTTCAGGCTGCACAATTTAACCCCCAGCTTTCGCGGGAAGAATGGCCACCTGGTAGGAGTTGGGATGTTTGAGCCGCGCATGGTGTTCGGCGGGCCTTTAGTCAAGGGCAAAGTTAATTTCACGGAAGAACTGACCTATGAGGTGAATAACCTGGAAGTGCGCGGGCTTGCCTGGCCATTTAACGAAACAAGAACCAGGAGCATCACTTCGTTTACGCAACTTCAATTTATCTTATCTTCGCGCCACCTGTTGGACGTAAATGTGAATATCTTTCCGCTCCGAACGCAGTTTGCAGACATCCGCGCACTCGTTCCGCAAAGCGCCTCCTCGGATTATGGACAGATTGGAGCATCCATCGGAATTTCGGACAGTTACCAGTTCAGTTCGAGCACATTGTTGAACACGGTTATTCGCTACACGCGATTTGATAGTCACGCGCATGGCCAAGGCCCCGAGGACATGCAGATTACACCCGTCGGCTGGGCCGGGAATTTCTTTAATTCCTGGTCCCGGGATGCCAATGAAATAGAGATTCGCCCTGCTTTCGAGTTCGCGAACGTCAACTGGCACGGGCAACATCAATTGAAAATCGGTTTGGACGCCTCGCGCAGATGGTTTGAGGGAAGCACCACGTCCCATCCGGTCGACGCGTTGAGGGCGGATGGGTCGATTGCCGAACAGATTACTTTTCAGGGCGCGGGCTTGTTGAGTCCGGCGTCAACGGAAGTGGGAGAATTTGTCGAGGATCACTGGACGCTCAATACTCATCTGGCTCTGGATGTGGGAACGCGATTTTTGACCCAATCTCCTGGACGAAGAGGAGCACTGGGACCTCATTTCGGAGTAGCCTACTCGCCCAAACGGGATGGAAAGACGGTGTTTCGCGCTGGTGCGGGCACGGTCTACGGACACGTTCCCCTGCTCGCGTCAAGTTTCCTCGACAATCCCACTCGAGTGCTCAGTTTCTACGATACGTCGGGAGCGATTATCGGTGCTCCAATGCCGCTTCAGAATGTTTTTCTGAAATCGAATGTTGGCGGGGGCCCGCAAATTACCACCCAGTTTCCGAGAAGCAGCCCGCGCACATTTACATGGAATGTCGAAGTGGAGCGTGAAGTGTCCAGGAACATCAGCGTGAAAGTAAATTACATGGACAGCCAAACGCGGAATCTTTTCGTTGTGGCCCCCATCATGGCTCCGCCGATTAGCGTGGGCAGCGGAAATGCCCTGCTGGCTCTTGCGAATACCGGGGCTGCTCGATACCGTCGCCTTGAGGCCAATGTTCATGCCAAGCCATTTGCGCACGGCGATTTAAATGTTTCTTATATCTGGAGCCGATCGCGAGGCGACCTGAACACACTCTCGGACACGTTCATGCCTTTCGAGCAACCGATTTTTCAGCCTAATTTTTCCGGAATTCTGCGGTCCGATGTTCCAAACCGTGTAGTGACGTGGGGACAATTTGAACTACCGTTCAAATTGACGCTGACCCCAGTGGTGAATCTCCGCTCCGGGTTACCGTATTCGGACGTGGACGATCTTCAAAATTATGTGGGCGTACCAAATAGTTTGCGTTACCCAATTTACTTCTCATTCGACGCAAGAATTTATCGCGAATTTCCATTGCGCTTGCCGTTCAAGGAAACTTCATCGAAGCGAAAGATCAGGTTTGGCGTGTATTCGATCAATATTACGAATCGACACAATCCGATGGACGTCTACAATAACGTTACCTCGCCGTTCTTCGGGCAATTCGCGGGTTTTGACCGCCGGGTTGACGGACTTGTGATCGACGTAGTGGAATGAGTCAGTTTCCGTTTCACTCTGTAAAATACCGCAAGTTTTTTTTCTTCTCGTCGCAACCTAAAAACTTCTCCCGACTAACATAAGAAAAATCGAAGATCCGCTGCCTGGTCAGCGTCTAGAATACATGCGACAAATTTGATTGCTGCTCCATGAATTCTTTTTCCGCCGGAGCAGCTCCGCACTTGTTTTTAGATCTGGATTTTCACGAGATTTTAAGGTTGGGGGTATATAAATTCATTACACATCAAGGCAAACACAATGGAAGCAGCTGAGGCCAAGCCAAAGCTGCTTCCATCCTTTTTGGGATGCCAATTGACGATTTCGGAACGGAAAACTTTTTCCACTCTCCTCTGATTAGTGCGGCTCGTTACACAAAAAGCCAAACGTTTGGGTAGCAAGGTTTGACTGAGCGAAGTTTCGGGTCTCTTGAGGTGCCATATCATCGAGGTGCAACATTGAGTTTCCGCTTTGGAAAGATGCGCATCGCGTTCGGATTCATATTGCTCGTGCTGGGTTTTCTTGTGGCGATGCGTGCTACACATTCGCAACAGCCGGCCGCTGCTCAAATACGTCATGTGCTGTTGATCAGCATTGACGGCATGCACGCCGTGGACCTCGCCAACTTTATCCATGCGGAGCCTGACTCTACCTTTGCTCGGCTCAGTTCGAGGGGAATTACCTACACACAGGCGGAAGTTAGCAGGCCTTCGAATTCAATCGTGGGACTCTTAGGCATTGTTACGGGAGGATCGCCGAATTCAACCGGGATTTGGTATGAAGGGTCATATTCCCGCACACTTTCCGCTCCGGGTTCGGACTGTTCGAAACGAGGAACCGAGGTAAATTGGGGAAGTCCTATCGATAAGGATCGCAAGGCGGCTGACGGCGGAGGAATTGATCCAGCCAAACTCGCGCGCGATCCTGACAAGGGTTGCGCACCCGTTTTCCCTCACAATTTTCTCCGCACCAACACAGTCTTTGAAGTTATACATGAGGCAGGATTGCGCACGGCTTGGTCCGACAAACATCCGGCGTACGCAGAAATGATGACCGGACCGTTAGGTAAAGGGTTGGATGAATCTTTCACTCCCGAACTGGCAGCCACCGAAGCCAGCAAAAATCTGGATGCGGCGGAAGCCTATGATGACGTCAGAGTCCAGGCGCTCTTAAATATGATTGGCGGAAATGGCTATGCAGGAAACAAGCCCGAGCCCGTTCCGGCACTGTTTGGCGCAGCCCTTCAATATGTGAGCTTTGGGCAGAAACTCCCTAGCGGCGGCTATACAGATGCTGTAGGAAATCCGAGCCCGGCTTTGGAGAAAGCGTTCAAACATACGGACGAGGCGTTGGGAAAAATTGTAGAGGCGCTCAATAAGGCGCACCTGGCGGATTCCACTCTGATCGTGTTGGCTTCGAGACACGGCGATTCACCGATTGAACGCGCAAAACGAAAAATTATTCCCGACACGATTCTGCCAAACATTATCAAGAAATCGAATGGAGATGTTGTTGCCTTGGCTTATCAGGATGGAGACATCGCATCCATCTGGCTAAAAGATCAGAGCAAAACGAGCGATGTGACGAAGACGCTCAGCACTCCTGAGCATGAAGCTGCATTGAACACACATCAGATTCTTTCCGGAGAATCGCTGAAGAATATTTTCAACGATCCAATTCAAGATGAGCGCATTCCAGACATCGTTTTGATTCCAAATCTGGGCGGAATTTTTACGGAGGCTGAAAGCCGGTTCATTGCCGAGCATGGCGGATTTAACGAAGACGATACAAACGTGGAATTGTTAATTTCAAATCCAGCACTTTCCGCCAAGATTGTAAAAACGCCCGTCCAGACAACGCAGATTGCTCCAACGATTCTTAAGGCGCTTGGGCTGAATCCAAATGCGCTGCAAGCAGTGCAAAAAGAACACACGCCAGTTTTGCCAGCGCTATTCGAAAGCCTGGGGAAAAGTAATCCTGGAAAAAATATTCGATAAGAAACCTAGGGCATCACCAGCGTGTTGATTCGCTTGGGAACTTCTCCGACCGTGATTGTCGCGATCGACTTCAGGGTTTGCGTGTTGATCGCGGACATGGACCGGGTCGCGGAGTTCGAAACATAAACCGTTTTATTGTCCGGGGTGAACGTAATCCATTCGGGCACCGCGCCCGAAGCCGGCTTTCCAGGCCGCTCGACTAAAGGCAGGTCGGCATGTCCGAGCAGCTTCAGGTCCGGCAGTGAATATTCGAAAACGGCATTGGCCAGAATGCTGTTCACCCACAGCGTCTTGCCGTCCGGAGCGACAGCGATACCGTGCGACGGCGTGCCCATGCGCCATTCCTCTTTGCCGAAATTTCCTTTGGGCAGCATGACTCTGGATGTTTCCTCGTGCTTGGCAAAATCCACCACCGCGAATCCATGCAGGTTCGAAAGCTGCACGAAGATTCGGCGAGTCGATCCGTCCGGATTGGTATCCATCGTCATGGGCCGCACCCCACCGTCAAAGGAAACCTCCCACGCAGGCTGCATCGTACTCAGATCGACCACGGTCAGGCGCTTTGCCGCCACCGAACCGGCAACCGCAAATTTTCCGTCGGGCGTTACATACACGTTGTGCAGAGGCCCCTTAACAGGGATGGATTTCACCAATTTCATCGATGTCGCATCGACCACGTCAAGAGCTCCCGGCGCGGACGCGATACAGATCAGAATGTTGTGACCATCCTTCGTCACCGCAATATTGTTGGGGTGGCCGCTCAGTGTAACTTTGTTGATGATCGCTCCGCTTTTTTGGTCCACCACATCCAGCACGCTTTCGGATTCATTGCTAATGTAGACCTGCTTGCCGTCATGCGAGAAGTTAACCCCGTGCGGAACCTCGATGCCGGAGATCGTCTGCACGACTTTGTTCGTGACAGGATCGACCACGGTAATCGTATCGCCCGCGCTATTCGTAACATAGATCCGCGATGTCTCCGCCGCAGCGGGCCGCGCCACGAAAAAACTCAGGATGGGCAACATGCTCACAGCCAGCACTCGATTGTTACGCGTCATAAGAACTGCTCCTTTTTGCCGCGACTTTAGATTCACCCAAGGAATTGCAAAGAATAATTATTTTACTTTCTGCCCGCGAACCCATTCCGCGAAAGTCAGCCAGTCCGGATCGGTTTGTGATTCAAATTGCCTTCCACCGGAATGGAATGCGTCGCCGCCTGCTTCGGGCGCGAGAGGGTGCCGCAGCAGAGTGCTGCCAATCGGGTCGCCAGGATTTACGAGTTGCGAAACCGTGTCGAAGTTGCGCTTGGATTCCTCTTCTGTCCAATTGGTGTTCCCGGGCGAAAGCTTGGCTAGCTTGAGCGCGTGATTCGCTTCTTCGTGGCAGGCGTAACAGCGAGCGTGTGTCGGCCGCTTTTTCAGGAAAATAGGTTCAACGCGAGTTTTGAAAAATTCGTAATCGAGCGTTGCGGAATCGTTAGTGGACGACGCCCCGGCCGTGGATTGCGTCGGCGCGGGCGCCGGCTGAGCACTCACGAGCGGACTGACTGCGTGGACTGTGAAAACCAAGTAACCGATGACAAAGATTCCGGCCCATCTGCTCATGAGCGCCTCCAGGATGCACAGACTAATACTTCTTAGTTTAAATATGCAAGGATCAATGCCCGCTCGCGGCCGTTAGAAGTGCTTTGCACTCACCCATGGCTTGGCCGCAGCGCTATTTTCTGTCTCCGCTAAACATGCACTCTACAATTTTCCAGAGCGGGAGTCTATATACTTTAAATCGATATTCCTGAACCTTATATTTCCTATTTGTTCTTATTGACCATTCGCAATGAGTTTGGCAAGGCGTGCGTGAAGAACATTGATTTTAGATTCAGTTCAAAATTAAACTAATTGAAAATTGACGAGACCGAGTTTTTGTAGCGTGGAGAGGGAGAGGGTTTATACCAGCACGGATTGTTTTATGGCCGCCTCGGAATCCGCTGGACGCGATGATCCCAGAACCCAGGCACCTTTTTCGATGTCATATTGCTTGACGACACGGGCAGGATTGCCCGCAACCAACGAATAACCCGGAAAGCTTCGGTTGACGAGCGAATTAGGAGCAACAACGCAGTTTGGCCCCAGCGTTAGCTCGCCTTGATCGCAATGAATTACAGTTCCTTGGCCGATCCAGCAGCCTTGACTTATTCTGACTTTGCCACCCTCCGTCACGCCTTGCCGGCGAATCGTCACATTGACGTCCTTATAAGCGTGGCTATGGTCTTGAATCAGGACGGAAGATTCCAGAACAACGTCGCGATCAATCTGTATGCGATTCTTGGCAGATATGAAACACCGGGGACCGATTACGGAACCATCGTCGACGATCAGAATAGGATCGCCCTCTTCATCCACCGGTACTTGCACGCGAAGGACACTATCTTTGTCTATAACCACGGAAGAGCCCAGTTTGATTCGATGGGCGTGGGTCCTGGACAGATCCGCCCTGAAATGAATGGATAGATTGGAACCTACGGAAGCGAATGGATATGTCTTGCTCACCCAAAGGCTATATTGCTTGATTAGAATCCGACGAATCGAGGATAGTGGCGCCATAAGTTGGGCCCCAATCCCGGTACGAAATAGTCCTTGGGACCTCTTCCTGCGCCCATTAGTCGGCAGGTCTTCTTCAATAGATTCGTTCATCACTCCATTGGGGTGCAGTGCCTGATAGGTCCGGTCCATAACCTATTAATCAGCAATCAGCGGACCACATGGATGGTGGATCGCCCCGGAAATTCGTGCCAACAAGGCTTGCAACAAATTGATTCTACACGACATGCGCGAACTGCTTGGGAAGGCATTTTGTGCGTCGAACTTGACAAATGGCTCGGGTTGTTTCCAATGGAAAGAACTTACCCTAATGTGGAAAATCGATTAAAACAATGGTTTGCAATTATGTGAGGAATGTCTAAAGCCAGCGCTCTTATTTGGCGTGGAACCACAATTCAGGAACGGGCGTTCAATTTAAAATCAGATCCAGTTGCCTGCCATGGTGAGGAAGGACGTTATTTTCTGTTCTTGATTTACAGGGTAATTTCTTCGCGCTCGGAACCGAGTTCATCTGCTTCCTGCGCCAAGGATTCGACCGGTGTATTGGGATCGCGCACGACCACTTCGAGAATTTTTCCGTAGGCCGCTGCCATTGATTCAGCTGTCGCGCGGTCGAGGACATCGCTGTTGTAGTTCAGGTAACCGTCGATTTCACCTTGCACTTCCATTAATTGCACGCCAACTTCAACCCGAGTGTCTTGCGAGGGTAAGGTAAGCCAAGGTGACAATTCCGTGTTTCCGAATTGCACCGGACGCCCCTGCGTCCCCATGAAGACGCCGCCGAATTCGCCCGCGTGGTCCGTCAGAAAATTGAAAAATGCCTGAAAGATAGGCATTCGGTCCAGGCTTCGCCCAAGACCGAGGCGAGGAATCATCGCCGCAAGAGGAAACTCCTGATGATCGATTCCGCCAAGCACGGTATCGCGACTGCGCAACAAATGATTGGCAAACGTTTGCTGACCAGGAAATTTCGCGCGTAACGGCAACACATTTATGAAAAAACCAACCGTATTCGTCCAGCGTGGATCTTCACGTCCGGTCACCGTGGTTCCGACCATGATATCGTCCTGGTGACTAAACCGGTGAAGCAGCACTTGAAATGCAGCCAGCATGAAAGTATAGGTGGTTGCCTTCAGTGGGCGAGATGTCTGCCTGATTTGCGCTGACAGCGAAGGCGGAAGCTGGAGAGGAATGGCTTCGCCGTGTGCCAACAGAGTTGCTGGCCGTTGCCGCGGGGAAGGTACGTGTAGCGTTGGCAGCCCGCCGCCCAGTTTTTCTTTCCAATAACCCCATAATTCGTCGTTCTGGCTTCTCTCCACTTCCCACTCGACAAACTCTTGATATTCTCCCTTTACGGGTGGAAGGATCGCGTCCGTGCCAGCGAGCTCGGCAGAATAAATTTTACTCAAATCCTCCACGCAGATTTGTACCGACCAATGATCGATAATAATGTGATCCACTTTGAAATAAATCACATCGCAATCCGCTTGCCGGTAGACGTTTACTCGAAACAGCGGTTGATCGAGTTCAAAGTTTTTCTGGAACTCGCGGTTGACATGCGCCTTCAGTTCGCTTTCGTCCATGAATGTCGCATCGATTAAAAAGGCTACGGGTATGTTCGGCGGCAGAATTCTCTGCACCGGTCCATGATCCGATTCCACGATCACCGCCCGCAGCGCCAAGTGACGCTTCAGCAATTTTTCCACCGACCTTTGAAAAACCGGCCAGTCCAGGTGCGGGGATGCCTTTGCCGTGAACCCAACATTGAACGTTGCGGAATCCGGATTGAGTTTGTGGCCGAAATTGACTTGCTGCTGGGCGTAGGATAATGGGTACTCGAGTATTGCTTCCGGCATGCTTGCAGTTGTTTGAGCCAGGGATGACGTGGGCAGCTCTGCCACAATCTGCGAAACGACTTCCTCTAGAGTTGGGCCCTCCAGGAATCGGATAGTTGGAATGGTGACACCGAGTTCGGAGGCAATGTAATTCTTGAACTCAAGCGCCATCAAAGAATCCAATCCGAAGTCGCTCAACGAACGTGACACGCCGACCCCAGTGGCTTCAACGCCGAGGATGGGAGCAAGAGCCGCCACAAGTTGTTTTGCCAACCATGATTGGCGCTGTGCGGAGGGGATTTTGAAAATGTCACTAAGGCGAACACCCGTGGCAGATGGAACCGAGTTTGATGGAGATGGAAGTTGCTCCTGGGCTCGTTTTGAAATCGATAGCCATAACGGATCTGCCAGGATTTGCAAAGCCGTTTCTTGGAGACTTATGCCATCGAGGAATCGAACTGTGGGAATGGACACGCCGAAATCGGAATTCAAAAGATTCTTGAACTCAAGCGCCATCAGGGAATCCATCCCGAAGTCATTTAATGGCCGGATGGGGTCGATGCTGGCGGCCTCGATTCCCAGTATTGGCGCAAGAACGCGAACCAAGTATTGAACAAGCCTACTTTGGCGTTCTTCCGGGTGTGCATCTTGCAGCAAGTCCCGTATCGTTTTTGTGTCTGTTCTTTGATTTGGTACGAGTGTTTCTATCGGAGCATCCGAAACGTACTCCAGGATTGGCCTTTTCCCTCGGCTCTCGTAAAGAGGTTTGTGCACGCTCCAATTCACTGCAGCGACGACAATCTGTGGCTCCCCCGCAAAGAGCGCCTGTCCCAAGGCCGATAACGCTATATCGGAACGCATCGGCCGCAATCCGCCGCGCTCGTATTCTTGTTGAACTTCAGTTCCAGCATGCATCTGGTCCCAGCTTGCCCAGTTCACTGCGAGCGCCGGTAAACCGATGCTCGATCGATAGTATGCAAACCCATCCAGGAAATGATTGGCCGCGGCATAGTGTCCCAAACCGCGCGCGCCGAGTACCGCTGCCCAAGAGGAAAACATGACAAAGAAATCGAGTGAGAGTCCTTCGGTAAGCCTGTGCAGAATCCAAGTGCCCTTCGTCTTCGGTCTCAAAACGGAGAGAAACTTTTCGAGGCTCATGTCCTTTATCATCGAGCCATCCAGCTCGGCTGCAAGATGGACGATGCCCTTCAGTTCTCCTGGACCGAAGGTTGCAAAAAGAGCGGCGACCTGCCCGGCGTCACAAGAATCTGTCACTGCGACGCGAACTTCAGCGCCGAGTTCTTCCAGTTGGCGAACTGTGGCAGCTCTCTTTCCGGCAGGACTTTCCAGATTCAGGCTCTCCCATGTGGAACGATCCGGCAATCCGGTTCGCCCAGTAAGAACCAGGCGACGCGCGCCACGCTCGACTAGCCATTTCGCTACTTTCAGGCCGAGTTCGCCCAAACCTCCGGTGACGAGATAAATCTTTTTTGCATCCAGGACGGGTTGCGGTCCACGCAATGCGGGGCCGCGATGAAGACGCGCTACATAACGCACTCCATTCCGGACAGCGGATTGATCCTCCCCTTCACCTTGCAAGATTGCAGCTACGATTTGATTTGCGCTTTCCTGGGAATTGCTGCCCGCATCCAGGTCAAGAAGGCCGCCCCAAGAGGCTGGTTGCTCAAGTGCGATCGTTCTTCCCAGTCCCCAGACCGGCGACTGGATCATGTTCAGACTGGCCTGCGAAGCCACGACCGGCTGCGCACCTGAGGTAACTAGCCAGAGTCGCGCCGTGCTTCGAGCAGAGAGCATCGCTTGGGTGGTTGTCAGCACACTGGATGCGAGCGCGGATTGGCTGGTCCACAACTCTTCCGGACCAAGAGATTTAATCTCTGGGCTATCCAGCGAAGAAATATGCACGACAGAATCGAGTGCGCCGCTTCGGAGCTGTTCATTAATGGACTCGAGTGATCTTGCGATCACCGGATCCCCGCCACGATCTCTCAGTTGGGCGGCTACCTTTTCTGCGACGCCACGATTGTCTGGGATGATGAGCCAGCGCGGTAGCTTCGAAGAACCCGCAGGTGGAGGCAGTACCGATTGGTATGGCTTCGGTTCCCAGACGACTTTGTAATACCAATCGTCCGGAACAATTTCAGGCTCCGCTCCATTTGTGTTTTTGGCTTGCGAGGCCGTGCGGGCGGGTTTCTGCGCATTGCGGCGAACAGGGTTTTCAATCCAATACCGCTGGCGCTCGAACGGGTACGTCGGCAGCGACACCCGCCGCCGGTC
Organism: uncultured Acidobacteriota bacterium; assembly: GCA_963786215.1. Lineage (GTDB taxonomy): Bacteria > Acidobacteriota > Terriglobia > Acidiferrales > UBA7541 > Palsa-360. Next base: position 74,959 of record CAWAYK010000008.1, on the reverse strand, counting down.
GTATGGCTGGTCGAATCCCGCCCAATCCACCTCCGCTCCCCGCTCATATAACTTCCCCAGGCTCTCCAGCATCTGCCGCCACTCCTGCCCTTCCCGCATCGATGCCAGCCACACTCGTTCTGCCTTCCCCGCCCTCCACGCACTGCCGCCCCAGCCCCATCAGCGTCGTCCCCGGTCCGATCTCCACAAACACCCGGTGCCCCGCCTCTCTCAGCCGTCTCCATCCCCCGGCGGAACTGCACCGCCTCCCGCACCTGCCGCCGCCAGTACCCGGCCTCCCCGATCTCCCCGCGACCGCACCTCCTCCCCGTCACGCTCGAGATCATCGTCACCCGCCCGCTCCGTACCCTATCCCGCTGCGCCGCCGCGCAAACTCCTCCACCATCGGCTCCATCTGCGGCGAGTGAAACGCATGCGACACCGCCAACTCGCTGCACCCGCACGCCCCATCTCCCGCAGTCTCTCCCGCGATTCCCACTTCCTCGCTCTTCCCGAGATCACCACGTTCTGCGGCGCATTCAATCGCCGCGATCGACACCTCGCTCTTCCCACCCCTCGCAGCGCCTCCCGTACGATCTCCTCCTCCGCCATCACCGCCGCCATCGCTCCCGCCCGCGTCACGTTCCTGCATCCGCCGGCCTCGCGTCGGCGATCAGCTTCAGCCCTTCCTCCAGGCTGTACAGCCCCGCTACGCATGCCGCCGCGTACTCTCCCACGCTGTGGCCCAGCACCGCGCGCCGGCACAGATCCCCCAACTCTTCCACAACTCCGCCAGCGCGTACTCGATGGCGAACAACGCAGGCTGCGTGTACGCCGTCTGCTCCAGCCTTCCCTCGCGCGCCCCATAGCACCTCCAGCAGCGGCTCTTCCAGCACGGCCGCAGCAACCCTCGCACTCCTCCAGCGCGGCGCGAAACACGGGCTGCGTCTCATACAACTCCCGGCCCATCCCCGCGTACTGCGCGCCTTGCCCGGTAAACAGGAACACAGGCCGCACACCTCCGCGCTCCTGCACTTCCGGTCCCGTTTTTCGTTCCGCAATTTCTTGCGCATTTCCTCCACCGAGGCCGCCACCACAACATGCGCTGCTCGAAATGAGCTCGGCCTGCATTGGCCGTGAAGCAGACGTCGCCGGGCTCCTCGGATAACTTCCGCAATTCTTCTTCATACCGCTCGGCCAATTCCCGTAGCGCCGTCTCATTCGCCCCGACAGCGCCAGCACATGCAGCGGCCGTTCCATTCTCTCTCGCGTACGCTCGGGGGCGCTTCTTCGACCACCAGGTGCGCGTTCGTCCCGCTGAACCCGAACGAACTCACGCCGCCAGGCGTCTCTTCTCTCCGCGCGCCCAGGCCGCGCTTCGACCGGAATTTCCACTGGCACGCCATTCCAATGGATGTGCGGATTCATCATTTGGAAATGCAGGTTCGCCGGAATTTATTCGTGCTGCAGGGAGAGCACCGTCTTGATCAGTCCCGCCACTCCGGCGGCCGCTTCGAGGTGTCCGATGTTGGTCTTTACCGAACCCACCACCAGCGGATTTTCCGTGGTGCGTCCCGGTCCGAGCACCGCCGCCAGTGCGTGCGCCTCGATCGGATCGCCCAACGAAGTTCCTGTCCCGTGCGCCTCGACATACCAAATTTCTTCCGGCTTCACGCCGGCATTTGCCAGCGCCTGCCGGATCACCGCTTCCTGTGCAGCTCCATTCGGCGCCGTGATGCCGCTGCTGCGGCCGTCCTGGTTCACGGCCGAAGCGCGAATCACCGCGAGAATGTTGTCGGAATGCGCGAGCGCATCGGACAAGCGCTTCAGCACCACGACGCCGCAGCCCTCGCCGCGCACAAATCCATCGGCGCGCGAATCGAATGCTTTGCATCGTCCGTCGGGCGCCATCATGTGCGCTTTCGAAAGCGCGATCGTCATCTCCGGCGAGAGCATGATGTTGACGCCGCCCGCCAGCGCCATTCGCGATTCCCGCGTGCGCAAACTCTGACACGCCAAATGCACGGCCACGAGCGAAGCCGAGCAGGCCGTGTCGACCGCCATGCTGGGTCCCTGCAAACCGAGCGTGTACGAAATGCGCCCTGCCGCAATGCTGGGAGCCACGCCGCTCGCCACATACGCATCAATCGCTTCATCTCCGCGAGCAAGCAACATGCCGTGATAATCAGTGGAACAGATTCCGACAAATACTCCCGTCGCAGTACCCGAGAGTTTTCGCGGGGAGTGTCCCGCGTTTTCGAGCGCTTCCCAGCAAACTTCGAGCAGCACGCGCTGTTGCGGATCCATGCTGACGGCTTCACGCCGCGCGATGGAAAAGAAAGGAGCGTCGAACAGGTCTATGTTGGAAAGATAGCTGCCGAGTTTGGTGGACATCCGGCCCGGCGCGTCCGGATTCGGATCGTAATATTCCGAAACATCCCAGCGTTCGATGGGAGTTTCGGTGATCGCGTCGCGTGATTCTTCGAGCAATTTCCAGAACGCCTGCGGGTCGGAACCGCTGCCCGGCATGCGACAGCCGATTCCAATAATCGCAATCGGCTCCGTGCGCTCGCGCTCTTTTTCCTCGAGCTTGGATTGCAATTCCAGCGCCAGCAATGCCAGCCGCTTGGGAGAAAGTTTCTCGATGCGTTGCCTGAAATCGCTCACCGAGTAACCTCCCGGTTGGCGGCGAGCCTGCGCTCTACTTCTTCATCGGAGAGGTCTTCAATATTTTCCAGAACGTCATCGGACCCGCTGCGGGGAACCGGGGCTGCGTCGGTGCTTGCAACGTCAAATAAAAGCTTGGCGAGATAGGCCGCCACGTCCTCAATCGCCGGATAACTGAAGAGAAGCGTGGCAGGCAAGGGCCGGCCTACTCCGCGCGAGAGCGCATTCCGAAATTCGAGCGCCATCAGCGAATCCAGCCCAAAGCCGTTCAGCGGAATCGTCGAATCGATTTGACGATCCGCGTTGAATCCCAAGACGCGCACGGCCGTTGCGTGAACAAATTCGCGCACCACGGATAAGCGAGCGGATTCTGGCGCATGTGCCAATTGATCGACCAGAACTGGACTTTTTTGGGTTTGCGCAGCACACGAATCAACTGCGCGGTCCCCTGACGCTTGGGAACTTTTCAGTTCATGCGCAATCGTGGAGAGGAATGGCTTCTCCATATAAGCAGGATAGCGCTCTGCCCATTTCTGCCAATCGACAGGCAAAACGCTGCACTGTGCTATGTGCGTGCTCAGAAGCCGTCCAAGGCAATCCATGCCTTCGTCCGTTTTTATTCCGCCCATTCCGCGCTCACCGAGTTCGCGAACGCTCGCGGCGTCGTCCCGTACGCCCATTCCCGTTTCGCTCCACGCGCCCCAGTTAACGCTCAGCGCCGGCATCCCGATACTTGCGCGATAGGCGGCAAGCGAATCCAGAAAAGAATTCGCCGCCGCGTATGGACCGAGCCGCGGCGAACTCAAAACAGAGGAAGCGGAAGAAAACAGGACGAAGAAATCGAGTGGCGCATTCGCAAGCGCTTCATGCAAATTCCATGCGCCGTCGACCTTGGCCCGGAAGAGTTCGCGGAAATTTTCCTCGGCGGCATTCGCAACAAGGGTGTGCTGCAAAATCCCCGCGGCATGCACGACACCGCGAATCGGTGAATCGCATTCCTTGTTGTAATTCGCGAAAAATTGGCGCATTGCCGCGGCATCGCCCACGTCTATGGACTCCGCTCGGATCGCGGCGCCCAGCCCTTCCATTTCGCGAATCGCTGAAATCGCGCGAGCCTGAGCGCTGTCCCGCAATCGATCCCATTCAGAACGCGGCGGCAGCGGTGTCCGCCCCATCAAGATCAAGCGGCGCGCGCCGAGCGAAACCATCCATCGAGCGATTTCCGGTCCGAGGCCGCCGAGCCCACCTGTGACGATGTAAGTTCCGTCGGCACGGAACGAAGGGCGGGCGGACGAGGTCGAAGGCTGCCGTTCCAGACGGGCGACCAACCGGCGGCCTCCGCGAAGAGCAACCTGATCTTCGCCATCGAAGGAAACGAGGTGGGCCAAAAGTTTTTCAGAATTGGTGGCTGCGTCTTGCGCGGGGTCGAGATCAATGAGCCCTCCCCAAAATTCGCTGTTCTCCGAAGCCAGCGCGCGGCCGAGGCCCCAGGCTGGCGCTTGCCACGGAAGAATTTTTTCTGAGTTGGGTCCGGTTGCTTGCGCTGCCTGCGTCACGATCCAATAGCGCAGCCTGGATTGCTCAATTCCTGTGAGGGTGCGCACGACTTTCGCCACGGCCGCGCAGTTTTTGCGCAATGTCATGATGTCGCATGCATCCAAGAAGCGCAGATCAATTACCGCGATGGAAGATGCGCTGGAATTTATCACTGCGTTCTCAATACCGTTCGCTTCATTGACAATCGAATAGGAAGCACCGGTTATGCGAATTCTTGCGGCAAGTCTTTCTGCCACACCTGTTGCGTCTGGCAACAGCAGGAAGTGGCAATCCGACTGTGCTGCCTGCAAATCAGGCAACGCTTTTTCCTGCCAGCCCACGCGATAAATCCACTCGTCGCGCGAGCCTGCCGCCGCGGCTTTGTTTGATTTGCCAATCGCGCGCGTCGCTCTTTGTGGCGCGGTATCAATCCAGTAGCGCTGGCGCTGGAACGGGTAAGTGGGCAGCGCCACGCGGCGCCGTCCGTATCCCTCGATCGAATCCTTCCCAATCTACTTCCGCTCCCCGCTCGTACAACTTTCCCAAACTCTCCAATACCTGTTCCCACTCTTGTTTATTTTTTCTGATCGATACCGCCCACACCCGTTCCGCCTTCCCCGTTTCCTCTTGCCCTTCCATGCACTGCCGTCCCAATCCAATCAGCGTGCTACCCGGTCCTACCTCCACAAACACCCGCTGCCCCGTCTCTCTCAGCGTCTCCATCGCCTTCTCATACCGCACCGCCTCCCGCACCTGCCGCCGCCAATATTCTGCTGTGATCTCCCCGCGGCCCACCTCCTTCCCCGTCACGCTCGAGATCATCTTCACTCGCGGCGCTCCGTACTGCAATCCCTTGCGCCACTTGCTCAAACTCCTCTTCCATCTCCGCCATCTGCGGCGAATGAAATCCGTGCGATACCGCCAACCGCTGTACCCGCACTCCCGCATTCTTTAATCTCTCTTCCGCGATTCCCACTTCCTCTTCATATCCCGAGATCACCACGCTCTCCGGCGCATTCAATCCCGCGATCGATACTCTGCGCTTCCAGCCCCTTGAGCGCTTCCCGCACACGCTCTTCCCGCGCCATCACCGCCGCCATCGCTCCACGCCCGCTCACCTTCTGCATCAATCTCGCTCGCGCCGCGATCAGCTTCATTCCATCCGCCAGGCTGTACACTCCCGCCACGCACGCCGCCACGTACTCTCCTACGCTGTGTCCCAGCACCACGCCCGGCACAATCCCCCAACTCTTCCACATCTCGCTCATCGCGTATTCCAATGCAAATAAAGCCGGCTGCGTGTACGCCGTCTGTTCCAGCGCTTCCGTCGACGCGCCCCACATCACTTCCCGCAGCGGCTTTTCCAGCTCGCCCTTCAGCAATTCCTCGCACTCGTCGATCGCTTTGCGAAATACCGGCTGCGTCTCATACAACTGCTTGCCCATCCCCGCGTACTGCGCACCTTGCCCGGAAAACAGGAATACAGGCCGCACACCTCCGCGCTCCTGCCCTTCCGTTCCCGTTTTTCGTTCCTGCAACTTCTTGCGAATTTCCTCGACCGTCGCGCCCACTACTGACGACCGGTACTCAAAATGAATGCGCCCTGCATTTGCCGTAAAACAAATATCTCCCAACGCCTCCTTCGAATTTCCCAGCGCCGAATCGTATCGCTCTACTAATTCTTGCAACGCGATTTCGGTTCGCGCAGACAATGTCAGAAGATGCAGGGGCCGTTCCAGACTTCGCACACGTTCTTCCCTTGCCGGAGCTTCTTCGACAACCACGTGCGCATTCGTGCCGCTGAACCCAAATGCGCTGACTCCAGCAATGCGTTTTTTCTCCGCATGTCCCCAGGCACGCGCAGCAACAGGAATCTCCACGGGCACGCCGTTCCAATCGATGTGCGGATTCATCTTTTGAAAATGAAGGTTCGCGGGAATTTTTTCATGCTGCAGGGAGAGTACCAGTTTGATCAGTCCCGCAACTCCAGCGGTCGATTCGAGATGGCCAACGTTTGTTTTTACCGAACCCACGACCAGCGGATTTTCCGTGGTGCGTCCCGGTCCGAGCACTGCCGCAAGTGCATGCGCCTCAATCGGATCGCCTAGAGATGTTCCAGTTCCATGCGCTTCGACAAAAGAAATTTCTTCCGGCTTCACTCCGCCATTCGCAAGCGCCTGTCGAATCACGCCCTCTTGCGATTTGGCATTTGGCACGGTCAGACCGCTGCTGCGCCCGTCCTGGTTCACGGCCGAGCCGCGAATCACGGCGAGAATATTGTCGGAATCCGCGAGCGCATCGGACAAGCGCTTCAGCACCACGATGCCGCAGCCTTCGCCACGCACAAATCCGTCCGCGCGTGAATCAAATGTTTTGCAGCGGCCATCGGGCGCCATCATGTGCGCTTTCGAAAACGCAATCCCCACTTCTGGAGAGAGCACCACGTTCGATCCGCCGGCAATCGCCACGCGGCATTCACCCATGCGAAGGTTGAGGCAAGCCGTATGCACGGCGACCAGCGAAGAGGAGCACGCGGTATCGATGGAAAGATTAGGACCTTGCAGGCCGAGCACGTAAGAAATGCGTCCAGAGGCAACGCTGCGCGCGATTCCCGAAGCAAAATACGTATTGAACACACTGAGGTCGCCCGCCTGATAAAAAAGCTGCGCGTATTCGTCGCCCGTCATGCCGACAAACACGCCGGTCTGTCCAAGCGCCAGCGTTCGCGGACCCTGTCCCGCATTTTCAAGGGCTTCCCAGGCGACTTCGAGGAGCAATCGCTGCTGCGGATCCATGGCCACGGCTTCGCGCGGCGAGATTCCGAAAAATTCAGGGTCGAAGGTGTCAATTGAATCGAGAAGGCCGGCCCAGCGCGAGGACATTTTTCCCGGGGCGTCGGGATCCGCATCATATAAATCTTCGAGCGACCAGCGCGAAGCGGGAATTTCCTCTAACGGCATCCACGCCGTTTTCCATCAGTCGCCAGAAAGCTGCGGGATCGGCGGCGCCGGGAAAGCGGCATCCCATTCCGATGATGGCGATTGGTTCGAGGCGCTCGCGTTCTGACTTGGCAAGGCGCGCGCCCATTTCCTCCAGAGCAAGAAGGGCTTGCTTGAGGGGCGAAAGATTTCCGTATCTTTGTGAAATTGTGCTCATAGGGATCAGAGGGATTGCAGTTTTTTCAATAACAATTCCTGGACATCCTCGTCGTCCAGGTCCGCTATTTCGTTCGCGCGCGCCGCCGTGGCCAAATCGCCATCTTGCTCGGCGGGAAATTCTTCGCCGAGTCCAAGCACCTGATTTTCCAAATGGAGCGCAATCGCATCCGGTGTTGGGTAGTCAAAAACCAGTGTAGAACTGAGCGGTTTTTGTAAACGCAGCAGCCGGGCCATGCGATTTCGCAGCTCGATGGCCATAAGCGAATCGAGACCCAAATCGATCAGCTTTGATTTGGCTTTCACGCGGTCAATGGAATCAAACCGCAGCAAATCCGCGATCTGCTCTTGCACAAGTTTCACAAAATGTTCGTGCCGGTCCGCGGCAGGCGCCTCAATCCATGCAGCGAGATCGATATCCTGTTGGTCCGGAGCCGCCGAATTTTTGTGAACAGGGCGAGTGGCAGGCATCGACGAAGGAATTGCTGCGCGCCGATCCACACCTGCGGAAGAAGTTCCGGCAACGATCACGTGCTGGCCAAGAATTTCCGCAGGGGAGCCAATTTCCGGAAATGCCATCACACGCGTGAAGCCGCCTTCCTCCAGGCACTTCGTCCAAACTTTCGTTTCGAGCAGCGGATGATCGTCGCGCAATCCGTCTTCAAACAGTTGCCACCCTTCAATCAGGCCCGTGGTGATGTCGTACCAGGACAGGTAGTCGGTCACCTCGCACAAGATCAGAATGCCGCCGGGCGCGAGCAGCGAGCGCACGTTGGCGATGGTGGCGCGAATATCGCGCGTGGCATGCAGGGCGTTGGTGGCGACGACCACGTCAAAATTTCCGGCGGGATATCCTTGCGCGGCGCCGTCTCGCTCAATGTCAAACAGTCCGTAGCGCACGCACGGGAAGGCTGCGAATTTCCGTTCGGCATTGTTGACGAAAATTTCGGAAACGTCCGTGAAGTCGTAGATCGAGTTTTCTTGTGGCATGACCGGCAGCAAAAACGAACTGGTGCTTCCGGTGCCCGCGCCAATTTCCAGAATTCGCAGCGGTCCTGGTTTTCGTGAGCGGAGGAATCCTTCAAGCGCGGCTCGGGCGATGGAGTTGAAATAAACCGAGAGAGGTGCGCGCTCGTAAAGATTTTCGGCTCGAGTGAATTCGCCGTTGGGAAACAGTGTCTCGAGAGAACTCTTTCTTCCCTGCAGGAAGGAAACCAGATCCTCGCCGCAGGACACGATGTAGTCGAAGATAATGCGGTCGTCGAGAAATGCTTTTTCAGTGGTCGCGCGCAATTCCTGCAGCCCTTCCCTGCGCAACGGTTGCGGCGCAGTGAAGGTTTCCCCTTCCTGCTTTAATTTTCCTTCCCGCACGAGCCTCTTCATCCATCGCTGCAGTAATTTTCCGTAAGTTGTCTTAAAGCCGCAGAGTTGAACGAGCGATTCGACGGTGTGCGCCTCGCCACTTTTCTGAAATGCGTTGCACGAAGTGAATGCTGAAAGAATGTAGGCGGAGGTAAGTTTTTCGACGAGCGCCCATCGTTCCGGGTAGCGGCCCAAATTCAGTGACAGGCTGCATTGCCCGGACTGGCGGTTCGCCGCAGCGGCAATGTCCGCCCAATCCGCGTCACTTGAACGCGGCGCGGCCTTGGTCTTGGTTTCGAGCCAATAGTTTTGCCGTTCGAATGGATACGTGGGTAACGGCACGCGCATGCGACCGTACGGCTCATCGAAACCGGCCCAGTTTACTTCCACACCGCGTGCGTACATGAGAGCGAGCGACTCCAGGACAGAGGTCCACTCCGCGCGCCCCTTTCGTAGCGAGGTGAGCCAGACACGATCCTTGCCGCTCACGCATTGCTGGCCAAGACCCACGAGCGTTGCACCGGGCCCGGCCTCCAAAAATATTTCGGCGCCTAGCTCTTCAAGTGTTTCGATGGCCTTCCGGAACAGCACCGGTTGCCTGACTTGCCTTCGCCAGTAACCGGCATCGGACATTTCCTGTGGACCGATGAGACGTCCGGTCACACTGGAGATCAATCGGATTCGCGGCGTGTTGAATTGCAAACCGCTCGCCAGCCGTTCGAATGCCGTCTCCATTTCTTCCATCTGCGGAGAATGGAACGCATGCGATACAGCCAACCGCTGCACTCTGATTCCCGCCTGCCGCAAACGTTCTTCGGCCACCAGCAAATCGGTTTCGTAGCCGGAGATCACCGTGTTTTCCGGTGCATTTAGCGCCGCAATCGATACACGCGTTTCCAAACCTGCGAGCGAGGCTCTGACCTTATTTTCGTCGGACATCGCCGCGGACATCGCACCCTGTCCGGACACGGCCTGCATCAATCGCGCGCGCCCAACGATCAGTTTCAATCCGTCCGCCAGACTGTAGACTCCAGCCACGCAGGCGGCGACGTATTCGCCGACGCTGTGACCGAGCACGATGGATGGCTCGATACCCCAACTCTTCCACATTTCCGCAAGCGAATATTCCACGGCGAACAAAGCCGGTTGCGAATACGCGGTTTGCGTCAGAAGTTCGGTTTTGCCGCCCCACAACACTTCGGGCAGCGGCTCTTGCAATTCGTCTTTCAACAGTTCCGCGCAATGGTCGAGAGTCCTGCGGAAGATTGGCTCCGTCGCATACAAATCCTTGCCCATGCCTGCGTACTGCGCGCCTTGCCCTGGAAATAAAAACGCAACTTCCTGATCCGCATTTTTGCTGCCTGATGCAGTGGGCTTGCCGAGTAGCGCCTGCTTCATTTCCTCGCGAGTCGCACCAAGAAAAACTGCCCGCTCATCAAAGTGCGCGCGTCCCGAATTCGCGGTGAAACAGATGTCGCCCAAATCCGCATTCGTGCGGCTCATTTCATTTGCGTAACGATCCGTCAATTGCCGCAGAGCCTCTTTGCTGCGCGCTGAAATTGCCAGGATTTGCGTCGGACGTTCTGCTTCCCGCTTGCGCGCTTCTCTTGCAGGCGCTTCTTCCAGAATTACGTGTGCATTGGTCCCGCTAAATCCAAACGAACTTACGCCGGCCACACGCCGGCCATTGGCGCGGCGCCACGGGCGCGCGTCGACGGGCACTTCCACGGGAACGCCCGCCCAATCGATGTGAGGATTCATAGACTGAAAATGCAGGTTGGCGGGAATTTCCTCGTTTTGCAGCGAGAGCGCCACTTTGATAAGGCCTGCGACGCCGGCAGCAGCTTCGAGATGTCCAATGTTCGTTTTTACGGACCCGACAACGAGTGGATTTTCTTTTGTTCGCTGCGGCCCAAGGACGGCAGCCAGCGCATGCGCTTCGATGGGGTCCCCGAGCGAAGTTCCTGTCCCGTGAGCCTCCACATATCCAATTTCATTCGGCTCGACTCCCGCATTCGTCAGGGCTTGCCGGATTACTTTCTGCTGCGCATTTCCGTTTGGCACGGTCAGCCCGCCGCTGCGGCCGTCCTGGTTCACGGCCGAACCGCGAATCAACGCCAGAATATTGTCGCCGCCCGTCACTGCATCGGACAGGCGCTTGAGCACAATCATTCCGCAGCCTTCGCCGCGCACAAAGCCATCCGCCTTGGAATCGAACGTCTTGCAGAACCCGTCCATGGCCAGCATATGCGCCTTGCAAAAGTTGACGTTAATTTCGGGCGAGAGAATCAAGTTGACGCCGCCGGCCAAAGCCATGTCGCAATCGCGCAGACGCAAACTCTGACACGCGAGGTGCACAGCCACGAGCGATCCGGAACACGCCGTGTCCACAACCATGCTGGGGCCGTCCAGCCCGAGCGTGTAGGAGATGCGTCCCGCCGCAACGCTGAAATTATTTCCCGTGCTCGAGTACGCGTCCAGTTCGTCGATGCGATCATTAAAAACCAGCCGCAAATAATCGCTGTTACTGAGCGCAAGAAAAACTCCTGCTTTGTTTTTTGACGCCTGCACCGGGCTGCATCCGGCATTTTCCAGCGCTTCCCACGCAACCTCGAGTGCGATGCGGTGCTGCGGATCCATTTCAATCGCTTCGCGCGGCGACACGCCGAACAAATGCGCGTCGAATCCCGCGGCGTCGGCGAGGAACGAACCGTGACGGCTGTACATTTTGCCCGGAGCTTCAGGATCGGAATCGTAATAGTCGTCAATCTTCCACCGGGCGGCCGGAATTTCCGTAACGGTGTTCAATCGATCGGCAAGAATTTTCCAGTACGACGCGGCATCCGAAGCCCCTCCCGGAAACCGCAAGCCGACGCCGACGATGGCAATGGGTTCGCTCCGCGCCTGCGAGATCTCCTGCAGTTTTCCCTTGAGGGTGCGGATCTCGTACAGCGCCTTCTTGATGGGTGATAAATCTTCGAATTGAGTTTTCGTGGTCATAGGTTATGAACTCTGGCCGAGCTCTTCTCTCAATAATTCTTCCGCTTGCTCGTCCGTTAGCGAATCGATAGTTTCTGCATACGAATCTTTTGTTTCCGGCGTGACCGATTGTTGCGGAGCTTCGCGCTCCTCGAGATAGTCCGCGAGCCGTCCGAGATTGGGATAATCAAAAAGCAGCGTAGCCGTCAGCTGGCGTTTCAAGGACACCACCAGCCGGTTCCGGAATTCCACGGCCATGAGCGAATCGAGCCCCATTCGCACGAGTGGTTGCCGTTCATCGATAAAATGTGATTTGCCGAGCCCGAGGACGTCGAGAGCCTCTCCGCGCAAATATTCCAGAAGAACTTTTCTGCGATTGGACGCGGGCGCGCGGGTCAAACGTTCGATAATGCCGTCTTGTGCCGGCGCGGCCTCAGAGACAGGCGCGTGGCGCACGAGACTTGAAAGCAATCGTGTTGGATTTTCCCATTTTGCCCAGTCCACATCGGCAATGGCCAACTGCGCGCAATTTTGCGCAGCCGCGAGCGTAAGGCAGGAGAGGCAATCCTGTTCGGGCATGGGACGAATCGCAGGCAGAACGCGGCGCCGCCCTTGCGTTTCGACTTTCGCCGCCATTCCGGCATCCGGCCACGCTCCCCAGTTGATGCTCATAGCCGTCAAGCCGCGAGCTCTGCGGTAGTGCGCAAACGCATCGAGAAATGCGTTGCCCGAAGCGTAACCCGATTGCCCCGGCGATCCTGTGAGGGAAGCCATGGACGAGAAGAGCAGGAAAAAATCCAGCGGGGCGTGGCGAGTCAGTTCGTGCAGGTTCCAGGCTCCGGCAACCTTGGGAGCCATTACCTGTTCGAAGCGGCTCCAAGTCTGCTGTGTGAGAATGCCATCATCGAGAACGCCGGCTGCATGAACGATGCCGCGAAGCGGCGGCATCGACGCTTGCACTTCCGCGAGAACTGTCTGCGAGTAGCGCGCGATTGCTCACATCCACGGCGCGAATCTCCACGTGCGTCCCTGCACCGCGCAATCCTGAAATTGCCATGGTCGCTTCCGGTGAAGGCGCACTGCGGCCCACGAGCAGCAAATTGCGCGCGCCGTGTTCCACCAACCAGCGGGCCACGTGCAGTCCGAGGGCGCCGAGTCCTCCGGTCACGAGGTACGTGGCGTCGGCGGAAATTCGCAGCGGGCTCGGATGCCGCAGCACAATTTTCCCGATATGTTTGGCTTGCGCCATGAAACGGAATGCCGGAGCAGCGTCATCGAAATCAAATACGTGTGATGGCAAAGGTTGCAAGGATCTGGCCTGAATGGCGCTGGAAATTTTCAAGAGCTGCAGTTGGATTCGTTCGGGCTCTTCCTGCATGACAATGCCGAGGTCCACCACATGGTACTGAATCGATTTTCCTAGCGCGTCTACTCGTTCTTTACTCCAGATGCCCGTCTTTCCGATTTCGATGAACCGTCCGCCTTCTGCAAGAACATCGAATCCGGCATCGATGAAATCGCCTGCCAGCGAATTCAGAACCAGATCCACGCCCTTGCCGTCAGTCCGCTCGCGAATCTCGGATGCAAAGCCAAGTTGCCGCGAACTGAAAACATGCTGCACTCCCAGCGCGCGCAGGTATTCCCTTTTTTGTTCGCTGCCCGCTGTGGCAAAAATTTCCGCGCCCGCCAACATGGCGATTTGCACCGCGGCGAGGCCCACGCCTCCCGTGGCCGCGTGAATCAGGACGCGCTCCCCGCACTGAATGTGGCCCAACTCGACGAGACAATGATGGGCGGTAAGGAACGCGTTCGGAATCGTTGCGGCTTCGACGGGATTGAGCCCCGTGGGCACTTTCACGGTCAGAGCGGCAGGCGTATTCACGAACGAGGCGAAGCTGCCCCATGAAAGCCCCATGACGCGCTCGCCAACCTGAAATCTTTCGACAGACTCGCCGAGCCTGGCAATCCGTCCGCAAAACTCCAGGCCGAGAGGACCCGGGTCGCCCGGATACATCCCCAAAACATTCAGCACATCGCGGAAATTCAGTGCAGTTGCTTCGACTTCGACTTCCACTTCACCGCGCCCGGGAGCGCGGCGTTCAATCGATTCCATTGCGAGGTTATCGATTGACCCCCGGCTGGATACGACCAGTCGCCGCGGTTGGGGTTCTTCAATAAATTTTGGCTCGACTCGGGGAACGTAGCGTTCACCACCGCGAAGCGCGATTTCTTCTTCACCGTCGGCGTGAACGATTTCCTGCGCCACCGCTTGGTAGTCCGCGGAATCGAAATCGATTCGCGCGCAGCGAAGTTCCGGGTGCTCGATGCCAATGGTGCGTCCGAGTCCCCACGCCGTTGCCGCGGCAAAACCGTTGCTGCGGTCGCCGGGAATTACGTCCATGGCTCCTTGAGTGGCGAGCCAGAGGCGCGGAGTATTGGTCGGAAAGCGCTTCAACATTTCTTGCGCGAGCGAAAGGACGCTTCCGCAAATTTTCGCTTGCGCGGCAAACGGATTTTTCATGTCACCGGCATCGATTAGCCTGACCACGCCTTGAATATTTTTCGGCGCATCGAGTGGCGCACCGGGCTTGAAACACCTCGGCATGGCAGCCATTTTCTTGCAGGCATCGGGCAAGCTTTTGTCCTTCGACCTCATTGTTGGCAACCACCAGCCAGTGACCACTGCCCTGCCCGGAAGATGCCGGTCGTTCCGATCGTTGCCACTGCACCTGAAAAATTGTTCGTTTGGAAATGGCGGAAGAAGTTCGGCGTTTGAAATGAAGCCCTGAAATGCGGATCAGTATTTTTCCATCATCGTTAAGCACATCGATCTCGGCTGTAAGCGTATCGGCGCTCATCGAGGACGAGGAGACTCGTGCAATTGCCCAAACATCCGTGCCCGCGACGCCAAACGTTTCCATGCGGTCGATGGTGAAGGGCAAATACGCGCCCGCAAAATTTTCCGGGGCTGCTGCAATCGCTGCCTGCAGACACCCGTCGAGCAAAGAAGGATGAACCCGGAAGCGCGATGCGTCGCGTTTCTCCCGCTCGCCCAGGCGAATTTGTGCAACTGATTTTCCCGATCCCGTGTACAGCCTTTGGATGACCTGAAAAGAAGGTCCGAATTGCACTTTGTGTTCCCGCAGCCTCTCGTAAAATTTTCCAGGCTCAACCGGATTGAGCTCAGCAGCCAATGCGGATGGCGAATCACTTCGCGCCGTCGTAGCGGAGATTTCTACGAGACGGCAACTTGAGTGAAGCTTCCACTTTTCGTGGTCAAGGCTAAAAATTCGCACCGCGTCATCTTCCACGATCGTCTGAACGGTGCTCGAACTTTCGTCCGCCAATTCCAGAGGATTCAGCACAGATACATCGACCAGAGCCTTAGCCGGCAAATCTGATTTCAAGCATGCGCTATTCGCCAATTCGAGAAATGCCGTCATGGGAACAAGCAGTGAACCTTCAATGCGATGATCAGCCAGGAAAGGAAAATTCGCCGCGCTCAATTGAGTTTCAAACACAGCGCCGCGCAAGGATGGCGACTGCAATCTCGCGCCACACAAATCTTGCGGGGGAATTGTTCTGGTCCTGGGGCGCTCTTCGATCCAAAACCTTTGCCGCTGGAATGGGTAGACCGGCAGCGAAACTGGCGGCGCGGGCTTTGAGTAGACGGATGACCATTCAATCGGCGCGCCCGTGACATAGAGTTTGCCAAGCGAGGAAAGCATCGTGCCCATTTCCTCTTTGCCGCGGCGCAAAGAAGGAAGCAGATTTTCAGCCTGCATACCATTTGCGGTACATTCTCCAACCGAACTGAGCAACACAGGATGAGGCCCAATTTCCAAAAATGTTCGCGCTCCCATTTCCAACCCGACCTGCACGGCTTGCGCGAAGAGCACCGGTCGGCGAATGTTCTGGCCCCAGTAATTGGCATCGAATCCATCGCCGTCTGACATTCGTGTCCCGCGAACCGTGGACACGATGGGTATTTTCTGCGGATAGGTTGCAACAGTTCCCAGAGCGCGGATTAATTCTTCGCTGTAAGGCTGCATCTGCGCGCTGTGAAAAGCGTAATCCACGGGCAGCATGCGGCAACCAACGCCCTTGTTCATCCACTCCGTAATCAATCGCTCGACAACCACGGGCGATCCGGCAATGACTGTCGATTTCGGGCTGTTGATAGCGGCGATGGAAACTTCATCGCCCAGGGACTGGATGCGCTCAGCGACTGTGGACGCGGGCAGGTGGATTGTGGCCATCTTGCCAAACCCGGTGGCCGATTCCATGAGGCGGCCGCGAAGCACCACCACTCGCACGGCTTCGCGCAGATCGAGAATTCCCGAAGCGCAGGCTGCAGCAATTTCTCCCGCGCTGTGCCCGATGATCAGTTGCGGAGTAACTCCCCAGGACATCCACAAACGCGCCAACGCGATTTCCACGGCAAAGATTGCCGGCTGCGCGTATTCGGTGTGCTGCAATTTCGAGACATTCTCCGCGGCCATCAAATGATCGATGAGCGACCAGCCCGCAAACTCTTTCACCAGTTCGTGGCATTCCTCGATGCCCACTCGGAAAACCGGTTCCCGCTCGAATAGCTCTGCTCCCATCCGCGGCGATTGCGAACCCTGTCCCGAGAAAACGAATGCGAGGCGTTCCCCTTCTTGAGAAGCTCGCCCTGCCGCGATGTCCGCTTTGGAATTTCCGGCTAGAAAATCCGCCAAACGCTGGGAAAATTCTTCGCGCGTGCCGGCGACAATCGCAAGCCGCTCTTCATAGTGGTCGCGCCGAGTGGCCGCCGAATGGCACAAGGTGTACAAGTCAATAGATTCCGGATTTTCGGCGCCTAGAAAATCCTGATAGAGGCGTGCGAAATCTTTCAGCGCTTCCGGCGTGCGCGCCGATATGGGCAACAAGAACTTGTTCCAGGGTGAAGCTTCAGTTTTCGGAGAGCGCTGCAAAAGTTGCGGCGCTTCTTCCAGCACGACGTGAGCGTTGGTCCCCCCAAATCCAAATGAACTGATACCCGCGAACCGCGCCATTTTTCCGCGTAGCCAGGGCTCGGGCCGGGTGGGAACAAAAAAGCGTGTGCCCTGCAAAGTAATGTGGGGGTTGAGTTCCTGGTAATGCAAATTGCCTGGAATTTCCTGCCGGTCCAGCGCTAGTGTCGCTTTAATCAGCCCCGCGATGCCGGCAGCAGCTTCGAGGTGCCCGATATTGCTTTTTGCCGCGCCTAATGCGCACGGAACTTCAGTCAGGGTGCTGGCACCGAGGACTTCCGTGAGCGCTTCCACCTCGATCGGATCGCCCAGGGCCGTGCCGGTTCCGTGAGTTTCGATGTAGGAAATATTCGAGGGTTGCAACTGCGCGTTTTGAAGTGCCGCGCGAATGACTTCCTGCTGGGCGAGCCCATTCGGAGCCGTCAGAACATTTGTCCGTCCGTCTTGATTAACTGCCGTGCCGCGAACCACGGCATACACGCGATCGCCGTCGCGCAGCGCGTCAGCAAGAAGTTTTAGTACGACGACGCCGCAGCCTTCCGACGGAACGAATCCATTGGCGCGGGAATCGAACGCCTTGCAGCGCCCGTCGGGCGACAACATACCCAGCTTCGATAAACCAATATAATGCGCAGGCCGAAGATGCAGAGTGACACCGCCAGCGAGCGCCATGTTGCAATCTCCTGCACGCAGGCTCTGGCAGGCGAGATGCACCGCGACCAGCGAAGAAGAACAGGCCGTGTCGACAGAAATACTTGGGCCGCGCAGATTCAGTAGAAAGGAAACGCGCCCGCTGGCAATGCTGTGATACGCGCCGGAGCAGGATTGCGGTCCGATCAAAGCGGCGTCATCGAAGAGCAGCCGCTCATAGTCAGAACCGCAGATCGCCATGAAGACGCCTGTGCGAGTGCCGCTTAACGACTCGGGCGCGCGACCGCTGTCCCACATGGCTTCCCAGCTCACTTCGAGAACGAGGCGCTGTTGCGGATCAATGCTGATTGCTTCGCGCGGCGAAATTCCAAAAAATACGGGGTCAAATAAATCCGCGCCGGTAACGAAGCCGCCCCAGCGGCTATTCATTTTCTCTGGCGCTTGTGGATCGAGATCGAAATAAGCATCGGCATCCCAGCGATCGGCGGGAATGGTTGTAATCGCGTCGACCCCGTCGTGCAGCAATCGCCAATATTCCGCTGCCGAATGCACGCCGCCCGGGAAACGGCAGCCGATTCCGACGATAGCCACAGGTTCCGAACCGAGCAGCGACGCGTTGGATTTTTCCGCGCGCAGCTTCTTGATGGCAAGGGCAAGCTTGGCCGCGGATAAGATTGTTTCCGGGCGATCGCTCATTGGTCTCCCCCGCCATGCAACAACGCCAGAATTGTTTCTTCTTCGGTTAAATCGGCAACTTCGGAGGAAACGCTAGCTAAATTTTCGGAAGTCTGCGGAACGGAAGCGGCTTGCACATCCGCGTCGAGAGAAATTTCCATGCGCCGCGCAATTTCCGCCGCGAGCACGCGAAGAGTCGGATAATTAAAAACGGCCGTGGCAGGAAGGCGCACGGAAGTTGTTACTGCGAGACGCCGCACAAACTGCAGCGCCATCAGTGAATCCACGCCCATGGAGCCGAGCGGTTTTACGGGATCAAGCCGCGACACGCTGGTCTTCAATATGCCTGCGAGGACTTCCTGGAGGTGACCCTCGAGTAGTGCGCGTCGCGGGCGGCCGGGCAACGCCGCAAGTAAATTTTCACGGATCGTGGTCTGGGAAGACGCCGCGTTGGCAGCCTCCCCGTCACTCGGAAGGAGCGAAAGAAAAGTGCGCGGAACGGAATCGCCAACAAAACTTCGCACAAATTTTTGCCATTGAATGGGAGCGACCAGTGCACCGGCGATGCCCTGTTGCAGAAGTTGTGAAAGGGCTTCAAAGGTTTCGTCGAAGGTGAGCGCGCGGATTCCCTGTTGCGCATACATATCCACACCACGACTCGCTTTTTCCGTTTTGGTGAGGCCAAGGTCGGCCCACGGTCCCCACTGGAAACTGATCGCCTTCAAACCCTTGGCATGGCGGTAACGCGCCAGGGCATCGAGCACGGAGTTAGCCGCCGCGTAGGTGGCCACTCCGGGCTGGCCAATGATGGCGGTCATCGAAGAGAAGAGAACAAAGTAGTCGAGCGGAATATCTTGCGTGAGGCGATGCAGTGCCCATGCGCCCACGGCTTTCGCGCGCATGGCACGCTCGATTTGCTCTTCATTGACGTCCGCGAGCAGCGTGCTGTCCATCGCCGCCGCGAGATGAAACACTCCACGCAACGGCGGCATTTCCTGCGCGATCGCGTGAAGCACTGCCGCAGTTTGGGTTTCGTCAGCAACATCGGCGCTGAAAATCCGCACTTTCGCGCCTGAGAATTCTAGATTCTTGATTTCTTCTTGCGCTGCTTCAGATGGTGCGCGGCGCCCCATTAAGGCAATCGATCGTGCGCCTCGCGCAACCATCCAGCGCGCCAGATTTAAACCTACGCCGCCCAGACCGCCGGTAATCAAGTAAGTCGCATTTGGCGAAAGCTGCAATGGAGCGTTCGGGGAAGCAACAGTATTCCGCTCGAGACGCGCAACAAATGATGCTGCGCCACGAATCGCAATTTGTTCCTCCGGGCTGTTCGCGCGAAGCCAAGCGCTTAATGAATCCAGTTCTTCCGCGGACGGCGAACCGGTGAGATCGAGATTGGCACATCGCCACTCGGGATGCTCCGCGGAGATGACACGCCCAAGCGCGCACGCCGGTGTTTGCGCGATTGCAACTTCTCCGCGGTCGCCCGCCACGTGCCAGGCGCCCGTGGTCAAAAGCCACAGCCGTGGAGGCTGCGAATCGCGCCGCGCATTGGCGAGCGCGTGAACGAGGCCAACAATTTCCGACGTCTCGCGCACTATGTTTTTGAGATCTGTTCCAGGGTTCCTCGGGAGATGTATAACCCCATGCCAGACATGCACCGCCGAATCCAGCGCGCGCCGCAATTCCTCGGCGCCGGCAACAAAAACGCAGTCGTCTCCCACTGACTTCAACTTTTGAACGATCTGGTCCGTGAGCGGGCCGGACTCAGCGAAGAGAATCCACGATTTCTTATTCGCGTCTGAATCCGTCGGAGTATCCGTAGCTGTCCATTTCAGCTCGTAGGTGCAGCCGAGCCCATCCTGGTCCACTGCCTGCTCAAATTGCAGGCCCGCAAATTCGGCGAGGTCAGTGCCGCCCCGCAATTCCAGCTGGCAATTCACTTGCAAACTTCCCACTGGGCCGCTGAGCGCCGCGCGTGCCACGCGCTTGCCCTGAAGAGCTAAGTCGCCTAATGCGATCCGTCCAATCTTGCTTACCCGGTATGGACCAACACCTTCGCGCTCTTCGATCAATTCCGCTGCCAGCTTGAGGCATTCACGCAGCGGCTCGCGTTCGTGATCTTCGATCACGCGCTCGCGGAATTCGTCCGCGAGAAATTTTTTAGATTCTTCAACGCCCCTGCGAATCGAACATGTGCATCGCGGCGACCACCCTGAATCTGTTTTCGCAGAAATGCGCAGCGACCAGCGGCCCTGCCCGGCAGGTTCGATTGCAAGTTGGCCTGCGAGGTCTTTGCTCGAGGAGGCGAGAAACTCCAACTCTTCGAAGCAGTATGGCCCCGCGCCAAATGCTTCGGAAACCGCGGCCATCGCCAGTTCGATGTGCAAAGCCGCCGCGTCGCCGGAGCCCGAGGCTGGGCGAAGATTGATCTCCCAAAGATGCGCGCCCGGCTGAACGGAGGAAGCGATATGCACACCGAGATTCGGGTGGGCAGTTGTTCCCTGTCCTCGCGAAGTAAACGCGTCATTTTCATCGATCCAATATCGTTCGCGTTGCCAGGGATAGGCCGGAAGGCGCAGGCAAGTGCCCTGCGGGTACAAGCGCTTCAGATCAATCGGAAAGCCGCTAACGTAAAGGGCGCCGAGCGCATCGAGGATTTCCGATCGCTCGTCTTTGTCGCGTCGCAAAGTGGCAACCGCGAACGCGTCCGTCTGCGCATGGCGAATCCCATCTTCCATGGCCTGAAGCAAAACCGGATGGCTGTTGACTTCGATGAATGCGTCAAATCCATCCGCCAGCAAGGATTGCATCGCAGTGGAAAACAGCACCGGCTGTCGAAGATTGCGGCCCCAGTAATTCGCGTCCAGCGCCGCGCCATTTTCCACAACGCCCGAAGTTGTGGAATAAAACGGAATCGAACTTTGCCGCGGACGAATATCTTTTAGAAGGCGCGCAAGCTCTGCGCGAAACGGTTCCATGTGCGCGGAATGGGAAGCGACGTCCACTTTGATTCGGCGGCAGAAGATTTCGCGAGACTCCAGATTAACGAGCGCATCCTCAATCGCGTCGGCGTCGCCGGAAAGAACAGTGGATGTCGGGCTGTTGTTGGCGGCAACAGAAATCCGTCCCGCGTAGTCGGCTACAAATTTCTGGGCGTCTTCGAGAGACAATTCCGCGACGGCCATCAAGCCGCGCCCGCTGGCATTCTTCATCAAGCGGCTGCGATGGCAAATAACCGCGGCTGCATCGTCCACCGAGAGCGCGCCGCAAACCGCGGCGGCTGCGGCTTCGCCCATGCTGTGTCCGACAACGGCTTGCGGATCAATCCCAAGGCAACGCCACAACTCCGCGAGAGACACCATGAGGGCGAACAAGACTGGCTGAATCACGTCGATGCCCGCGAGCGCGGTTTCGGCATCGGCTTGTGTCAGCCGCTCCGTTACGCTCCAACCTGTGAATTTTCGAATGGCTTCATCGCACTGGGTCAGCGCCTTCCGAAAAACCGGCTCGCCCCGCAAAAGAGTACGGCCCATTCCAAACCATTGCCCGCCCTGCCCTGGAAAAACGAAAACAGCCTGGCGATTTTCTTCCACCAGGCGCTTTCCCGAGCGCACTCCGGACTGTTCCTGTTTCGCGATCCATCCGTTGATCCGGTCTAGCAGTTCCTGACGCGTGCCGGCGACAAGCGCAAGCCGGTGATCGTGGTGCGTGCGCCTCACGCCGGACGTGTAAGCAAGGTCCGAAAGGGATGTGGGCCATTCTGCATCCGCGAGCAAGCGATCGCGCCAAGACCGAGCGCGAGCCTCGAGCGCCGCCGGCGTGTGTGCAGAAAGCAGAAACATGTGCGCGCTGCCGCGCGTATCATGTTCGGTGACAACTGCGAAGTTTCCTTGCAACACGACGTGGGCGTTGGTGCCCGTAATCCCGAAACCACTGACGCCGCCAATCGGCGCCGCGCCGCCTGCCGGCCATTGAGTAGTTTTGGTTGGTATGGCGACAACATTCTTGCTCCAATCGATTCGTTCATTTGGCTTGCGGAAATGAAGACTCGCGGGAATCGCGCCGTGCTGAAGAGAAAGCGCCACTTTGATCAGGCCCGCGACGCCCGCTGCCGACTCCGTATGCCCAAAATTGGTCTTGACCGAACCAACCATGCACGGCTCAGTTCGCAATCCGCTGGCGACCACGGAACTGATGGCTGCAATCTCGACGGGATCGCCCGCCAGAGTTCCGGTTCCATGCGCTTCGATGTATGCGACTTCCTGGGGCGCAATGCCCGCATCGCGCAGAGCGGTGCGCAGCATGTCTTCCTGCCCTTCGCGGCTTGGGGCAATCAGCGAACCGCTGGAGCGGCCATCGTTATTGATCGCGCTTCCACGAATAAGCGCGTAGATGGAATCCCCATCGGCTATCGCCCGTGACAATGTCTTGAGGAATACGATCCCGGCGCCCTCGCTGCGAACGTATCCGTCCGCGGCAGCATCGCCGAACTTGCAGCGGCCCTCCGGGGAAAGCATTTTGGCGGCCGAGTAGGAGAGCGTTATTTCGGAGCGCATGATGACGTTCACGCCGCCGGCAAGCGCCATTTCCGATTCGCCGTCGTGCAGGCTGGCGCAGGCAAGATGAATGGCCACAAGGGACGAGGAGCACGCGGTATCAACCGTCAGATTTGGGCCACGGAGATCGAGGAAATAGGCAAGTCGGCCCGATGCCGGGTATCGCCCTCCCCCCGTAGTGGTATAAAAATCAAGATCATTTGAAAGATCGAAAATGCAGCGCTCATAATCGCTGTTCCAGAGCCCAACAAAAACACCCGTTCTGCTGCCCGATAATTTGCCGAGAGGAATCCCCGCATCCTCGGCGGCTTCGTAGGCCACTTCAAGCAGCAATCTTTGTTGAGGATCGAGCAAGACAGCTTCTCTCGGCGATATCCCAAAAAATTCGGTGTCGAATTGATCGAGATCGGTTAGAAAACCCCCTCTTCGGCTGGCAATTGTTCCGCGCTTCACCGCATCCGGTGAGAAAGCCTGATCGATGGAATGGAAACGGTTGCCGGGGTATTCGCCGACGGTTTCGATTCCGTCGCGCAAGACCCGCCAGAATGCCTCAGCATCCGAAGCACCCGGAAAACGGCATCCAATCCCGACAATAGCTATAGGTTCGTGTGTCATTACAATCTCGTGATCCGGCTTGATCTCACGTGAAAAAGCGTCATGGGCCTAGATTCTTGTTTCATTCAAACCATTCGTAACCTTGCTCGATTCGCGGTACGAATTTATTTCGCCGGCGATGGAAAGCAGGAGTTGGTCCTTGTGCGATTTCAGGAAGAGGTGGTTTCCATCCAACATTTGCAAGCGGAAGCGCCCGGAAGTTTGCTCCCTCCAGGATTCCAGTTCAGCGCGTTCGACAATGTGATCCTGGGCACCGCCAAACACGGTGATGTCACAACCCAATGGTGATTCCGGTACATGCTCGTAGGTCTCGATCATGGTGATATCCGCGCGAAGGATAGGCACGACCAAGGCACGCAACTCCGGGTCAGAGATGACTTCGTGCGGCAATGCTCCATAGCGTTTGTCCATTTCGCTCAAGAACAGATCCTCCGGCAATGAGCGCATGGGAGAGTGTTTCCACGGCAACTGCGGCGCCTGGCTAGCTCCAACAAAAATGTGCAGCGGGTTCAGGCGTAGATTCCTGCGTAAGTTCAACGCGCATTCGAATGCAACCGTGGCACCCAGGCTGTGCCCGTAAAAAGCAAAGGGCCGGTCGAGCAGGGGCAACATGTCCTCAATTAACGCGGGCATCAGCGCGGCTATGGACACATGCAGCGCCTCGCGCAGCCTTCCCTCCCTGCCTGGAATCTGGACCAGGCAGACTTCTATATCTGCCGGTAGCTGGTCCGCCCATCCGCGATAGACAGATGGGCCGACTCCGGCGTGCGGAAAACAAAATAATCTTTGCCCGGCGTCGGACCGGCGTTTTGGGCAAATTATCGATCGACCTGATGTAGGCATGACAGGAATATGCGTGCAAATCTCGGTCCAATCAAAAGTACTAAAGTACTGCGCATTAACCACTTACGCACAACTGCCAAGGTAGCTGGAATTTGGCAGGGCTCGTGCAAATCTTCACTATGTTTATTCGTCACATTTGCGGAAATTAATCTCGAATGGTGGCTCCAGTTCGTCAGCCATCAATGAATACAGCAGACCGTAGAAATAGGGGTCTGCCTACCAAGGGGATGACATGCAAGGAGTTGTTGGGTTCCTGGCTTCCCTCCGATCACTCGGTGTTTTTCTATCGGAGCAGAACGGTCAATTGGTCATAAATGCTCCAAAGGGCGTCCTAACTGAGGAACTTAAAGGCCAGATTAGGACAAATAAGTTCCTGATTATTTCCCTCTTATCTGCCCACGCTAAGCAGAGCGAAATTGCCCCGATCAGCAGGGTGAGCCATGAAGACTTCCCGGCCATATCCCTTCAGCAGGAGCGGCTGTGGTTCCTGGACCAATTCGAGGGTGAAAGCTCTTCCTACAACCTTGCGGCAGGCTTGCGCCTTCGTGGTTCTCTGAACAAACAGGCTCTGGCCAACAGCTGGAAAGAAATTATTCGCCGGCACGAAGTTTTGCGCACCGGCATTGTGAGTGTGGATGGAAAGCCCAGGGGAGTGGTTCACACGTGCGCCGATTGGCGGATGGACACGCGATCGCTTCTGGATATTCCAAAGTCCGAACAAGAAGCAGAGGCCCTCAAATTAGCGGCAAAGGAACTGCGCCGCCCATACGATTTGTCGTCGGCCCCATCGATTCGCGTTTGTTTACTTGAATTAGGAGATGACGACCATGCCCTGCTTTTCGGGGTGCATCATATTGTCTCTGACGGCTGGTCGCTCGGCGTCATCGCCGATGAATTCATTCAGTTTTACAAAGCCTTTTGTGAGAATCGCCCTTCGCCCCTGCCGGAACTTTCAATTCAATATTTGGACTACGCGCACTGGCACCGGCAACTCCTCGAAAATGGCGCCATGCGTTCGCAGATGTCTTACTGGAAGCAAACATTAGCCGCTCCGCTGCCGATCGTGGACCTGCCATGCGATCGCCCGCGGCAGGCAGTTTCGAGAAACGTCGGGAAGCGCATCAAGATGACGCTGCCCGCGGAACTTGTGGCAGCCGCAAAAAAAATCAGCCTGGATGCGGACACCACACTTTTCACTGCCTTACTCACTGTGTTCAACATCATGCTATTTCGCTATACGCGCGAGAGCGAGGTGATCGTTGGAACGGTCGCAGCCGGCCGTTCGCGGCCAGAGCTTGAAAAACTGGTCGGATTATTTTTGAACAATTTACCGCTTCGAACGAATCTTTCCGGAGACCCCACCGTCCGCGAGTTGCTGGCCCAAGTTCGAGAGAATACGTTAAATGCGTTTGCAAATCAGGACGTTCCTTTCGGCGATTTGATAGAGGCTACCCAAGGACCGCGCGACCTGAACCGGACGCCCTTATTTCAGGTGATGTTCATCCTGCAAAACTTCCAGGCACGTAATCTGCAGCTCCCAGGCCTGCAGCTGTCACCGATGGAATTCGAAATCGGCACTTCGCGTTATGACCTGACCGTTGAGGCCGGGGAAAATGAAAATAAATTCGAGATGGTTTGGGAATTCAACTCCGAACTCTTCGATGAATCGACTATCAAGCGGATGCAAGAGCACTACCGCCGTTTGCTGGAATCAGCGCTGACAAATCCCGATCAACGTATTGCCGCGCTCGACATGATTACGAACGAAGAAAAAGTCAGTCTCGCGGCAATCGGCGCGGGCGATCGAATGGAATATCCTCGTCAAGCCTGCATACACGATTTGTTCGCACAGCAGGTCGCTCGGAATCCACAAGCTGTTGCCGTAAAGTTCGACCAGGAAGAACTGACGTACCTCAATCTGCATATCCGCTCGAACCGTCTGGCAAACCGGCTGCGTGCGCTGGGCATTGGCCCGAATGCGATGGTGGGCATTTGCCTGGAAAGATCCGCCGAGATGGCGGTTGCGATTCTGGCCGTGCTGAAGGCCGGCGGCGCTTACTTGCCGCTAGATCCGCAATACCCGCGCGACCGGGTTGCCTTCATGCTGGAGGATTCCGGCGCGACTGTCTTAATCACAGAGGAGCGACTCCTTAGCACTCTGCCAAGCAACGTGCCCAACGTGATCTGCTTGCACCGCGATCATGAATCCCTGAAGCGAGAAAGCGCGGAACAACCGGCAGTCAGCATCACTCCGGAAAATCTCGCCTATGTCATCTACACTTCCGGCTCGACAGGCAAGCCCAAGGGAGTAGAAGTCACGCACCGTTCGGTGGTCAACTTTCTCACTTCGATGAGGAGCGCGCCCGGATTGTCCGAGCATGATCGATTACTGGCAGTGACCACTCTTTGCTTCGACATCGCCGGCCTGGAATTTCATTTGCCTCTAACCACGGGAGCATGCGTGGTAATCGCGCCGCAAAATGCCTTGATAGACGGAATTTCCCTGGGCGAAATGATTCGCGAATCGAAAATTACGGTCATGCAGGCCACACCAGTGACCTGGCGTCTGCTTCTGGAATCGGGATGGAACGCATCGCCGGGATTTAAAATTCTTTGCGGCGGCGAAGCAGTTCCGCGCGAACTGGCCAATCGCCTTTTGGAAACCGGCGCGGAAGTTTGGAATCTCTACGGGCCGACTGAAACAACTATATGGTCCACCGCACACCGCATAGATTCGCGGCAGGGTTCCGTTCCCATCGGGAAACCGATTGCCAACACGCAAATTTATATTCTCGATGACCAGCGCCAGTTGGTGCCAAAAGGCGTTCCCGGAGAACTTTATATTGGCGGAGACGGGCTGGCCAAAGGCTACTTGCACAGGCCCGAACTCACCGCTGAGCGATTCGTGCAAAATCCGTTTGACTCCGACGGGAAGATCTACCGCACGGGCGATCTGGCTCGCTGGCTTCCGGATGACAACCTGGAATATATCGGGCGCGTGGATAATCAGGTGAAGTTGCGCGGGTTCCGAATCGAATTGGGCGAAATTGAAACCGCGATCGAACAATTGCCTCAAGTTCGACAGGCCGTTGTCATGGTTCGGGAAGATGCGCCGAACGATCAGCGGCTCACCGCGTACGTGTCTCTGCGCGACGGAGAGAACATCGACAGCAAGGAACTTCGCGCCGCGCTGTCATCCCGGCTACCCGAATACATGCTTCCCTCTCAGTGGCTCTTTTTGAAAGAGTTCCCGCTCACTCCAAATCGAAAAGTAGACCGCCGGGCGCTTCCTGTTCCAGAAAACGACAACGCAGGTCCAGCTCTTTCCGCTCCGCCCACAACGGAATCTGAAATCAGGATTGCGGAAATTTGGCAGGAACTTTTGAACCATAAGCGCGTGGGAATCAATGACAACTTCTTCGACCTGGGTGGACATTCCCTCCTCGTAGTGCAGTTGCAAAGTCGATTACGGAAACAGCTCGACTGCCAGATTTCCCTGATCGAACTTTTCCAGCGGACTACCGTTTTTTCCATTGCTGCTTATCTGGATGCTCAAAAGAAAAATTCTAAAATTTTGGAACCAGCCAGCCGGTAAAAGGTGAGTTGGACAGGTTAAGGAATTCAAATTAATGAAAGATCCGAAAGCAAATCAGGCAATCGCATTGATCGGCATGTCCGGACGTTTTCCAAATGCGGAAGACGTGAAGGCATTCTGGTGGAATCTGGAACATGGCGTGGAGTCGCTCGTGGAATTCTCTGACGCCGAAATACTCGAAGCCGGCGTCCCCCCGGCACTATTGGAAAATCCGAATTTTGTAAAGCGAGGCACTCCTTTCGCGCGCGCGGATTGGTTTGACGCAGGATTCTTTGGATTCAACCCGCGAGAGGCAGAAATCCTGGACCCGCAGCAGCGGCTTTTTCTCGAGTGCGCGTGGGAGGCGCTGGAGGATGCAGGATACGGGGGAGAAATTCGACCCGAATCCATTGGCGTTTATGGTGGCACGAGCGGCAACACCTACATGCTAAGCAATATTGTTGGGAACGCAGAGGCAATCGAAGCTGCCGGCTTTTACCAAATCATGCTGGCCAGCGATAAGGATTTCCTGGCTACGCGCGTTGCCTACAAATTAAATCTCAAGGGCCCCAGCATGGCCATTCAAACAGCCTGCTCCACTTCGCTGGTTGCGGTGCAGATGGCCTGTCAGGCGTTGCTGGCGAGGCAGTGCGATATGGCGCTGGCCGGCGGTGTTTCGTTGAGCTTCCCGGAAAAAACCGGACACTTGTACACCGAAGGCATGATCCTCTCGCCAGACGGGCACTGCCGTCCATTTGATGCGGAGGGTCGCGGCATTCGAGCAGGACATGGTGCGGGAATCGTAGTTCTCAAGCGGCTCGATGAAGCGCTGCGGGATCGTGATGCCATTCGCGCAGTCATTTTGGGCGCCGCCGTGAACAATGATGGCGCGGAGAAAATTGGCTATACGGCACCAAGTGTGGAAGGACAATCCAACGTAATTTCCGCCGCAATTCGCATGAGCGGAGTGAATCCCGAATCCATCAGCTATGTGGAAGCGCACGGAACGGGAACGCAGGTCGGCGACCCAATTGAAATAGCGGGACTAGAGCGGGCCTTCGGGCGCATACCGACAAGAAACAGTTCTGCGCCATCGGCGCGGTAAAGGGAAATATCGGCCATCTGGATGCGGCTGCTGGCGTTGCTGGACTGATCAAAGCCACGCTTGCGCTGAAACATAAACGTATTCCCGCAACACTTCACTTCAAGAAAGCAAATCCGGTAATTGATTTCGCGAACAGTCCTTTCTTTGTGAACGACAAACTTTCGGATTGGGAATCGAATGGCTCACCGCGTCGTGCGGGCGTCAGCTCTTTTGGCATCGGCGGCACGAATGCGCATGTCGTTATAGAAGAGCCACCGGCGTCTGAGCAATCCGAGGTTTTGTGGCCCGCGCAATTGCTTGTGATCTCTGCGAGGACAAGCACCGCGCTCGATGCCATGACGGCTCGCTTGGCCGAACACCTTGAAGCTGAACCATCGATATCATTGGCGGACGCTTGTTACACCGCACAGTTAGGGCGAAAGCGATTCGCTCACCGCCGGATACTGGTCAGCTCCAACCGTGACGAAGCCATTGAGTCACTCAAAGGCAAAGGCCCGCAAAAAACCGTTTCTGCCGTGGAAGAATTGGATACGCGCTCCGTCACTTTCATGTTCAGCGGGCAAGGCAGCCAACATGTCGGAATGGCTCGTGATCTTTACGAAATGCAGCCAGTCTTCCGGAAGACTTTCGACCTCTGCGCTGAATTGTTGGCCAAGGATTTGGGATGCGATTTGCGGAAGGTGCTGTTTTCACCAGACGCGGATTCAACAATTCTAAATGAAACGCGCGTGGCACAGCCCGCTCTCTTTGCGCTTGAGTACTCTCTTGCGCAGATGTGGATGTCCTGGGGTGTTTTACCGAGCGCAATGATTGGCCACAGTATCGGCGAATACGCAGCGGCATGTCTGGCGGGTGTCTTTTCGCTGGAGGATGCCCTGAAGATTGTCGCCGCGCGCGGCCGCATCATGCAACAGATGCCCGCCGGCAGCATGCTCGCGGTGTCACTGCGGGTGTCCGAGGCTAGCAAATATGTGGACGATCAGATTTCCCTGGCTGCCGTGAATTCGCCTTCGCTGTGCACGCTATCGGGACCGGAAAATGCGATTGCGTCCCTCAAAAATAAATTGGAATCGAGCGGCGTGGATTGCCGGGCCTTGCATACTTCTCATGCATTTCATTCCAGCATGATGGATGGCGCACTGGATCTATTTTTCGAGGCCATCCAAAACGTAAAGTTGTCTGCGCCGAACAGGCCTTTCCTCTCCAATCTTACAGGCACATGGATTACAGAAGAGCAAGCCACCGACCCTTCCTACTGGGTGAAACACTTACGCCAGGCCGTTCATTTCTCGGAAGGTATCAAGGAGCTTGCGGCCACTCCCGGGCGCATTTTCCTGGAAGTCGGTCCTGGGCAGGCGCTCAGCACGTTTGCTCGCGATTGCACTCGCGGCATGGCTGGCACGCAAGTGCTCTCAAGCTTGCCTCATCCCAAGGATCCCCAATCCGATGCTTCTATGGTTGTGAATACTGTTGGAAAGCTATGGCTGGCGGGAGTTCCGATAAATTGGGAGGAGTTCCACAGCGGCGAAAAATTAAATCGTGTTTCCCTTCCAGGCTATTTTTTCGAACGCAAACGGTATTGCGTAAAGCGCGTGACGCCGGCTGCCACTTCCGTTTCCGCGAATACAGGCGGCACCAATGGTTCAGCCAGGCGGGAAGACATATCCGATTGGTTTTACATTCCCTCCTGGCAACGATCCGTCTCGCCAGCAGCGGTGGCAGCGAATGAGAATAACGGCCCGTGGCTGATCTTTGCCGACCAAAAAGGATTAAGCGATCAGGTTTGCAAAAATCTGTCCAAGCGCGGAGAGCAATTCACGATCGTCCGGCAGGGGCAGGAGTTCGCTCGCGATGAAAACGGAGAGTACACGATTCGCACGGACCGGGGCGAAGATTACGCTCTCTTGTTGCATGACGTGCGATCTCACGGACTTGCGCCGCGATCCATCCTCCACTTGTGGAGCATTCCCGACGCTGGCGAAAGCAAAACTCAATCTGGACGGAAGGCATTTGAAAGTCTTGTTTTTCTTGCTCAAGCCTTTGGAGACAATCATCAACAAGCGCCCGTCGATTGGGTCGTGGTCACATCCGGACTGCACGCTGTGACAGGACGAGAAGTTCTCGATCCGCAACAATCGCTCGTACTCGGACCCATCAAGGTTATTCCACGGGAATATTCGAACATTACTTGCCGGGTGGTTGACATATATCCGTACCCACAATCGGGAACCGTTCAGCACGACTGCCGACAGGAATTGATCGAAAGCATTTTACTTGAGCCAGGAATGCCGCGCCCCTGGAGACCTGTGGCCTACCGCGACGGATACCGCTGGGAGCAAACCTTTGAACCTGTGCGATTGCCTGCACGGACGAAGACCGTGATCCGTGAAAAAGGCGTGTACCTGATTACGGGTGGCACGGGTGGAATCGGTCTCACCCTCGCCGCTCATCTCGCTGAACAGGGTCATGCGCGCCTGGCTCTGATCAGCCGCAGCGTTGTACCGGAACGTTCCGAGTGGCAGCGATGGGTGAATGAGCACGGCGAAAACGATGCAATGAGCCGGAAGATCCGAAGCATTGAGAAGTTGGAGGCTCTCGGCGCCGAAGTCCTGCCCTGACTGCGAATGTTTCCGACAAGGGAGAGATGCAGAGGGCTCTCGATAAGGTCCAAGCGCGCTTCGGTCAGATCAACGGTGTCATCCATGCCGCCGGAATTTCAAGTGGCGGCTTGGTGCAATTGAATACGCCCGATGCGAGTGAAACAAATCTGTCCGCAAAAGTTGCGGGAACCATGGTGCTCGACTCACTTTTAATGTTGCCAGCCTGGACTTTTTCGTTTTGTGCTCTTCGATCGATTCCATTGCGCCCATTCTGGGCGAATTAGACTATTGCACCGCCAACGCTTTTCTTGACGCCTACGCGGCTGCGCAAAACGCAAAAGGCCTTCGGGGAGTTTCTTCCATCAATTGGTATCGCTGGCGAGAAGTCGGAATGGCTCAGAACATTGAAGTCCCGCGCAACATGGAGGAGCAGAAGCGAGCGTTACTGGAAACAGCGATCAAGCCCGCCGAAGGAGTCGAAACTTTCCGTCGCATTCTTGCCGCCGGATTGCCCCAGGTAGCCGTGTTCCCGTACGATTTGCCGCGGTTGATCACGGAACTTGCCAACAATTCGCAACCTTCGAGTAATTCAGCAGCGGTCGACGAAGAGATGCCTCGAATCGTTGCTGAAGCCAGCCACTCCCGCCCTGATCTGGCCAACGCCTTCATCCCTCCCGAAACAGACATTCAGAAGCGCCTGGCCGAAATCTGGATCGAAGTTCTGGGCATCCAGGAAATCGGGATCGAAGATAACTTTTTTGAGATGGGCGGCCACTCCTTGCTGGCTACGGGGGTCTTGTCGCGCATCCGCAGTCAATTTGGAGTATCCGTGCCATTGCGAACGATTTTCGAGACGCCGACAATCCGCGAACTTTCGAGCCATCTGGAAACATTGCTTTGGGTGGTATCCGGGAAAGCGGAAGTATCCGACGCAACCGAAGAACGTGAAGAAATCGAACTCTGACCGATGTGTCATTGAAGGACGATGAAAACACTCACTGAAAATTCGTATGAGCAATTCCCAGGGAACCTTAAATGAAGATTGCTTGGCTCTTATTTCGAAACGATAGCCGAAAGACAATTGCCATCGTGCTGTTTGGCTTGCTGAGCGGAGCTGCCAGCACTGCGCTGATCGCCGCCGCCAACAACTCTCTCTATTCGGAGTCGCAGGCGAAATATTCGCACTGGATGTTGGCGCTGGCCTTCACGGTGGCGGTGGTGATCAAAGTCGGTTCGAATTTAACGGCGGGCCTGCTGCTGGGGCGCAGATTGCAGGATATTACTCTGACGATGTGCTCGGGCCTTTGCAGGAAAGTAGCTGCAACCCCTCTCCCCAAGCTGGAAGAGATCGGCGGCCCACGCGTAATGACCTGCCTCACGGATGATATCGAGGCACTCTCGAACGCGATCTACTCCATACCTAGTCTGATCATTGACCTTGCCATGCTGGCGGGTTGCGGAATTTATTTGGCCTGGATTTCCCGGGGCGCAGCGCTGGCGGTGGCCGTGCTTGTGGTGCTGGTGACCCTTCCTTATCGATTTTTAGTCGCCAAGGCGACGGTTTCGATCATCCGCGTGCGCGATAGCCGCGACACATTATTTCAACATTTCCGGTCACTGGTGGAGGGGATCAAGGAAATCAAGCTTCATAATGACCGGAAAAATGCGTTTCTGGAAGAAGATGTCGACGGCACGGCAAAGTACATACGCCAGCAAAATATCAAGGCCATGAATCGCTATGCGTTGGCCGATGGCTGGAGTCAATTCATGTACTTCATTCTTCTGGGCGTGGTGCTTTTCGCGTTTCCATCGATGTATCACGTGAGCCCGAAAACCTTGACTGCCTATGTCTTCATTGCTCTGTACATGATGGGCCCAATCCTTGGCCTGGTGGGGAGTATTCCCTCTTTTATCAGGGGGCAAGCTTCTCTCGACAAGCTGGGACAGCTGGATATCGCGCTAGTCAATATGGGCGGCGCTTCGACAACGGCGAACTCCGATTCGATGGCGGACCTGGAACGAATCATGCCGGTGAGCACGCCGCCGCTCATTGAATTCCGCAATGTTGTTTTCCGCCGCGGCGGTGAAAATAATGACAACGCTTTTACGCTGGGGCCAATTGACTTGACGCTGCACCCAGGGGAGCTGCTGTTCATCATCGGAGGGAACGGCAGCGGGAAATCGACGCTGGCCAAGGTCATAACAGGTTTGTATCCTCCGCAGTCCGGCGAAATTCTGGTGGATGGAATGCCGGTTACCGCTGGTTCGCAGGAATCATTTCGTCAACTTTACTCCGCTGTCTTCTCAGATTTCTTTTTATTTAACCGGCTTGTTGGCCTCGATCACTCCAGAGAGTGGGCGAAGCGCACCAACGAATATCTGAATGCCTTGGATCTGGCCAAGGTTGTGAAATTGGATGGCGCAAGGTTTTCGACGACTTCCCTTTCACAAGGACAACGGCGAAGAATGGCTTTGCTCGTAGCCTATATAGAGGATCGCCCCATCTACGTGCTCGATGAATGGGCCGCCGATCAAGATCCGGAATTCCGGCAGATTTTTTATATGAAGCTTTTGCCGGAGTTGA
Organism: uncultured Acidobacteriota bacterium; assembly: GCA_963786215.1. Classification (GTDB taxonomy): domain Bacteria; phylum Acidobacteriota; class Terriglobia; order Acidiferrales; family UBA7541; genus Palsa-360. Next base: position 41,078 of record CAWAYK010000008.1, on the reverse strand, counting down.
AGGAAAAGGGGAAGACCGTAGTGGTGATTACTCATGACGACCGCTATTTCCATCTCGGCGACAGGGTAATCAAACTGGATTACGGCAAGGTGATTGAAACGCAGCAACAGGGCGTGGCACTGGAGTCACTTCGATGATGATCTGGCATTCGCAAATTTTCGACCGTGAACGTGTGCCACAACTGGACAGCAATACGGTTCACGTGTGGAGCGTGTCGATGGGCAAGGCTGGCAATCTTGAAAAGTTCGCTGAAGTTTTGTCGCCCGAAGAAATCGACCGAGCGGGAAAATTTCAGTTTGAGCGGCACCGCCTGTCAGCCCAAGCGGTGAGACCAATTGGTTGCGCAGAAATGGGGCGACGATGACGCCCATGTCCACTGTCGAATTTCTATCGTACCTGCGCGGCCTGAACGTAAATGTGTCGGCCGAGGGCGATCGCTTGCGCGTCAACGCACCTGCGGGTGTCGTGACGCCAGAGATTCAGAAAGAATTGGCCGCGCGCAAAACGGAAATAATTTATTTTCTCAAGGAAGCCGCGCAGGCCAGCCGTTTGCTGCCACCGCCAATCCAACGCGCCCCGCGCGACCAGAATTTGCCGCTGTCATTTGCGCAGATGCGGTTGTGGCTGCTCGACCGGATAGAACCCGATACCGCTGCATACAACATCCAATCTAACTTTATTTTGAAAGGCGAACTCAATCTCGCGGTGTTCGAACAGACTTTAAGCGAGATTGTGCGCCGCCATGAAGCCCTGCGAACATATTTTGTAGAAGTGGATGGGCAACCGATTCAGAAAATCTCGGCCCCAGGGCCATTCCATGTCTCTGTGTTCGACCTGCAGGAACTTTCAGAAGCTGCGTGGTGGCAGGAGGCGGCACGCCTGGTCGCGCTTGACGCCAAGCAGCCTTTCGATCTTCGCAACGCTCCCTTGATCCGGGCCACTCTCTTGAAGCGGACAGCTCAGCATCACGTGGTGTTATTCAACGTGCATCATATTGCGTTCGATGAATGGTCACTAGGCGTTTTCCAGCGTGAGTTGACCGAGTTGTATGCTTCCTATCTCCTGAAATCCAAATCAGCACTACCAGATCTGCCCGTTCAGTACGCCGATTACGCAGTCTGGCAGCGAAATTGGCTTCAGGGTGAAATGCTGCAAACGCAATTGGACTACTGGAAAGGAAAATTGAAAGGCAGCTTACCGGTTCTGGAATTGCCGACGGACCGTCCGCGTCCGAGCGTTCAGACGCACAATGGATCGGCGGCTTCCCTGCTGATTTCCGCGGACCTCACAGAGAAGCTGAACTCGTTAAGCCGACGCGAGGGCGTCACCCTGTTCATCACTTTGATGTCGGCATTTCAGACTCTGCTGCTGCGTTACACCGGACAGGAAGACCTGCTTGTGGGAACGCCAATTGCCAATCGCAATCGACCGGAAATCGAAGGACTGATCGGGTTCTTCGTGAACACCCTGGTGATGCGCAACGACCTCTCTGTCAATCCGAGTTTCATTGACTTATTGAAGCGAGTCCAAGACACGGCCCTGGGCGCACATGCACATCAGGACATGCCGTTTGAAAAGCTGGTTCAGGAAGTGAATCCGGAACGCGATTTGAGCCGCAGCCCGATTCTGCAGGTATTGTTTTCATTCTTGAATACGCCGACGCAGCCGGTGGTTTTTCCCGCACTCGAGGTAATCCGCGTAAAACCGGAAGGCGGAGCATCCAAAGTTGATTTGAGTCTGTATGCAATCGAAGTCCCTGAAGGAATTTCCTGCACGTTTGAATACAACACAGACTTATTCAACGCCAACCGCATTCAGCGGATGCTGCAACATTTGCAGGTTTTGCTCGAAAGCATCATCCGTGATCCCGGCCAGCGCCTCTCGGATTTGGCTATCTTGACGGCCGAGGAACGGCGTCAATTGGTTGTCGAATGCAATCAAACGCGTGTGGATTTTCCGGATCAAATAACTCTGCACGAATTGTTCGAAGAGCAAGCACAACGAACGCCGAATGCAGTAGCCGTGGAATTTGAAGGGGCCCAGCTGAGTTACAGCGAATTCAACGCGCGGACAAATCAATTGGCTCGCCATTTGAAGTCACAGGGAGTCGGACCAAATACTCTGGTCGGGCTTTTTCACGAACGATCGCTGAATATGATGGTGGCTCTGCTGGGAATTTTGAAGGCCGGCGGCGCGTACGTACCTCTGGATCCATCCTTCCCGGAAGACCGCTTGAGTTACATGGTGGAAAACAGCGGGATGCGCGTGTTAATCACGCAGAGTTCTCTGGACGGGATGTTGCCTGTACGCCCGCAATCCGTGGTGCGGATTGATTCGGATTGGAAACAAATCGCTAAGCTCGATGCGGGCCGCCTGACAGAATCAAAATCGGCCCCGAGCAACCTGGCTTACGTTATGTACACTTCCGGGTCGACCGGCAAGCCCAAGGGCGTGGAAATTGAGCACTCGGCGATCGTGAATTTACTTCTTTCCATGCAGTGCGAGCCCGGTTTCAAGGCTGCTGATACGATGCTGGCCGTTACCACGCTGTCATTCGATATTGCGGCGCTGGAACTCTATCTGCCACTGATCAGCGGCGGTCGAGTCGTCATCGCCAGCCGCGAAGATACACACGATCCTGTGCGCTTGATGCAGCGAATGGAAGACTCCCAATGCACAGTGATGCAGGCAACGCCAACAACGTGGCGCGCCATGATCCATGCGGGTTGGAGCGGCTCCCCAAACTTGAAAGTTCTCTGCGGCGGCGAAGCCTTTCCGCCCGATCTTGTGGAGAAGTTAAAATCACGTTGCGGGGAATTGTGGAACATGTACGGCCCCACCGAAACGACGGTGTGGTCGACGATTTGCAAGATCGATTCGGCAAATGACCCGATCTCTATTGGAAAGCCGATCGCCAACACGGATGTGTTTGTACTTGACGCGAACCTCAATCCGCAGCCTGTTGGAGTTACAGGGGAACTGTATATTGGCGGAGCAGGAGTGGCGCGAGGATACTTGAATCGCGCAAAACTGACGAGCGAGCGATTTGTAGCGAGCCCGTTTAAACCAAACGCGCGCTTATACCGGACGGGAGATTTGGCACGATGGCTGCCGGACTTTCGATTGGAATGCCTTGGACGCGCGGACAATCAGGTGAAGATCCGCGGATTCCGCATTGAACTGGACGAGGTTGAAGCGATACTGACCAGCCATCCGGGGGTGCGGCAATGTGCGGTCGTAGCTTCGGAGGAATCATCGGGCAATAAGAAACTGGTCGCATATTATGAAGTTGAATTGAACGAGCAGCCCGCCGTCAGCGATTTGCGCGGGCACATGAAAAACAAACTACCCGACTACATGATTCCGACGTCATGGATGGTGCTGCCAGCGATGCCGCTGACGCCCAATGGGAAAGTGGACCGCAAGGCACTGCCGCGCGTGGAGCAACAACTCTTCCCTGAGTCCGGCAGTCATGTGTCCCCTCGCACCGAAACGGAAAAAACATTGGCCAGAGTTTGGGAGGAAGTGCTGGGGGCGCGAGAGGTCGGAGTTCACGATGATTTCTTTGAATTGGGCGGCCACTCCCTGCTTGCTGTGAATCTGATCAACGAAACAGAAAGAATCTTCGCTATACGATTTCCACTCTTGTCGTTGTTTCATGCGCCGACGATCGCTCAATTCTCATTGGTTGTCGATCACGAGCTATCAATGCGAGGAAATAGCCGCAAACAACTAGATCCAGAAATCATCGTGCAAGAGGTGCGCGGCTTCATCGTGGAGAATTACATGGGCGGCGTGGGCGAAGGCCTGGACGATAGCGATTCGCTTCTCGATCAGGAAATTATTGACCCCATTCGCCTCTATGAACTGGTCGAGTTCCTGGAAGAAACATACGCCATCAGCATCGAGAATGACTCGTTGACGCCCGGCAACTTGGATTCGATCAGCAACATCTCGAGATTCATCCTACAGAGGCTTGGCCCAGGCACAAACAATGAGACTTCCGTGGAAGGCGACAAAGCCGTGGAACTAAACTCGTGAACAGCACTCTGTCAATATATTTAGTTCCCGATGCACGCATGTTGGAAGTGTTCTGAGCTGGCAAGAACGATTCGATGCTCAAACGGCTGCAGAGGAAGAAGAAGATGAGTTCTCGTAACAAGCCTTATCCATACCGAGGAAGGTAAGCAGTAACCATGGGTCTGTTTTCACGTCAAAAGCGCGCTTCGCGTAAAGACCCGCTATCGGTCTTTAGCCAAGCATTCAGAAAACTTTGTAGAGTCTTGTTAAATTCGAATTATCCATTCGCATCGACGGGATGCGGCCTCAATATATATCACACAGTTGAATTGGATCGATCCAAAGCGCACCGCATCAAATTGGGAAATTGGGTTCGCGTGCGCAATGACGTTCGCCTCCAGGTTCATGCGCCATCCGAAGAAAACGGCGAGCCGGTAATTGTCCTGGACGACGCGATAGACATCGGCGCGCGATCCACCATTAGTGCCAGGAACTCAATTCATTTGGAACGCGAAGTCACACTTGGACAATCGGTGCTGATTATGGACCACAATCCGGCGCATCAAGATATCAATACTCCTATCAAGAATCAGGGTTTTACAGAAGGTGGCAGAATTCGTATCGAAAAAGGATGTTTCATTGCACAGGGGGCTGCGATCCTGTGCGATAAAGGTGAGTTAGTAATCGGCCGGAACAGTATCGTGGCAGCGCATTCTCTAGTCACGAGAAGTTTTCCTTCGTACTGCCTGATCGCAGGAAATCCCGCCCGCATGGTTCAACAGTTCGATCCAATCGAAGGAGTCTGGGTTCTGGGCGGCATTCGCACCAAGAAAAGTGGGCACGCCAAGTAACGTGAGGTTCACCGAATCAGGTTGAACTGTCTAAGTATTGCTGCGCCGCGCGCCTGACGGATGCATTGTCGCGTGGCCCAATGGAACCGCACCGCACGGCTTGGCCCGCAGCATTTCGCATACCGGTGGAATTAGATCACAGACTCTGCCAGCGGCAACCTCACTTGAAAGCTAGTCTCACCGGGTTTCGAGACCGCTTGAATATTGCCCTGGTGCTTCTTCACAATGCGTTGGACTGTATCGAGGCCGAGACCTGTACCCTTCCCTACCCCCTTCGTTGTAAAGAAAGGCTCAAATATGTGCGATTTAATTTCAGGCAATATTCCTGGACCATTGTCGGCGATTTCAACCACAACGCAATTGTCTTCGCGATAAGTTTTAACGGTTAGCTCGCCTTTGCCTTCCATTGCGTCCGTGGCGTTGTCGATCAGGTTCGTCCAAATCTGATTCAACTCGCTTCCGAATGAGTTCACCAGGAGAGGAACTTTTTCGTATTCGCGCCGCACAACTATGCCGTGTTTAAGTTTGTGGTTCATGATAGTAAGCGTCGTTTCCAGACTCTTCACGATGTCAACGTTTTGCACGGGCGTCTGGTCCATGTAGGTGTATTCCTTAATTGCACCTACAAGGTCAGATATGCGCGAAGCGCTACTTTCGATTTCGTTCAAGAGAGTTGCAACGTCCAGTGAAGCGGCAATTCTGACCAGCGCGGCTCGCGCCGTGTCTGTATCGAGAATAGCGAAGAGAGATTCCAGAGCTTCCGGTTTGACGTTTTTCCTTGCAAGATCGGCTGCCATTTGCCACAAGTCATTCTGTCCGTGGCTTCGCAATAAAGAATCAATCTGGTCTTCCAGGTCAGCAATGGTTAAAGCGTCGGGAGGAGCCTCGTCATGCCTAACGAAAGAAGCTTCCATCTTCTCTATTTCCGATTTCTGAGCGGCGGTAAGGTCACGCCTTCCCAAATCATGGCTCGCATCGCGAATACGTTTTAGAATGTCGCGCAATTGGCTGGTAGCGCGCTTGGCGGCGGAAGCGGGATTGTTCAGCTCATGGGCAAGTCCTGCGGAAAGTTTTCCTAAAGAAGCCAAGCGGTCGCGTTGCTGCTCCATCCGAGTGGTTTCCCGAATTCTATCTGACATCAGGCCCACAAGACGCTGAGTCAGTTCCGGCATTTTCTGAATAAGTTCTGGAAACAGAGAAGCGGGAAATCGCAATACGCGCACGTCCGTGAGTGCTCGCGCGCTGATGGTAAACTGCTTCATTCTTGAAAATGGCAGTACACCAGTTACCTGGCCCGGATTAATCGAAATTATGATTGTTTCGCCGCCCAGTTCGCCCCGCATCTGAAGTTGGCCTTCCATAAGGATAAACATTGAGTCCGCGGGATCGCCCTGACGAAAGTAGGTATCGCCCGCCTTGAAGCGCAACTCCTCCGACTGGCTGATAAACCAGGTAATTTGATCGTCGGGGAGATCGGCAAATGCAGAAACTTGAAGCAGCTCTGATTTTTCGACCATTTATACCTTGCTCAAATACTGATGGATGAACTGCACAGCCACCGATCCTTCACCGACTCCGGATGCAACGCGCTTTACGGAACCGTGACGCACATCGCCCACCGCAAAGAGACCGGGAACATTCGTCTCCAGAAGAAAAGGATCTCTTTCGAGTGACCACCCCTTGGGACGCTGTCCGTCTCGGATCAGATCTGGACCAGTCAAGATAAAGCCGCGTTCGTCTCGTTCGATGAGGTCTGCCAGCCAGTCCGTTCGCGGCAAAGCTCCAATAAAAATGAACATCGAGCCCGCGGGAACACGTTCTATCTTGCCAGTATCAGAACAATGAAATGAAATTTCCTCCAGATGTGTCTCGCCGTGTACCTCGGAGACACTGGCATGCGGCCAAATCTGGATGTTTGAGGTTTCCTTTATCTGGTCGATTAAATATTGCGACATCGTGCTCGATAGTGAGCTTCCTCGAACAACGATGACCACGCGGTCGGCGTACTTTGCGAAGTTCATTGCTGCTTGTCCCGCGGAATTCGCTCCGCCCACGACGTAAATGATTTCACCCTTGCAAGAAAGAGCTTCCGTTGAACCACCGCCATAGTAAACGCCGGCACCCTGCAACCGATCGATTCCTGGGGCTTCGAGTCGCCGCCACTGTACTCCTGTTGCGATCATCAATGCGTGGCAGGAAATCTCGTTTCCGTCGCCCAATTTAATCATCCGATAGGATCCTTCGGTCCGGACGGCCACAGCATCTTGCGGTGCCAGGATTTCCACGCCAAAGCGTTGAGCCTGCGCTACCGCGCGCCGGGCTAGATCGCCACCACTTAACCCCATAGGAAATCCGAGATAATTCTCGATGCGGGAGCTCATCCCTGCTTGTCCGCCTGGAGCCTCACTCTCAATCATTACAGTGTGCAGCCCCTCGGACGCGCCATACACGGCAGCAGCGAGACCTGCCGGCCCGCCACCGACAATCGCTAAGTCGTAGAAATTGGTTTGCGCGCGTGTCCGCAATCCGACTTTCTGCGCAACTTCCGTAGGCGTGCTTTCAAGAAGCTTTGTCCCATCCTGGAAGAGCGTGATTGGAAGGCTTGCAGCATCGGGCCCTAAGGCCTCGAGAAGTTGCTTCGTTTCAGGGTCATTAGACGAAGCCTCGACATCGATCCATTGATATGGAACTCGATTACGCGCCAGGAAATCTCGCAACTCATACGATCGGGGCGACCAGCGAGTCCCCAATACTCTGATTCCCTCGAATTTCGGTCGATGAGAAGCTTGCCATTCGTCGAGTAAATCATTCAGTTGCGGATAGAGGTGCTCCGACGGAGGGTCCCAGGGCTTCAAGAAAAAATAGTTTATATTGGCCTGATTAATGGCGCTGATCGCGGCGTTCGTATCAGCATACGCTGTGAGCAGTGCCCGCTTCGCTTCGGGAAACATTCGCATTGCTTCCTGCAGAAACGTGACGCCATCCATTTGCGGCATACGTTGGTCAGCAAGAATCAGCGCTACACTATCGTTCCGCACCTTCAACTGCTTTAAAAGTTCAAGTGCCCCGGTTGGAGAATCGCTTCCGATCACACGGTACGCAGCACCATACTCTGACCGCAGGTCGCGCTCGATTGCTCGCAGAACATTGGAGTCATCATCCACACTCAGCAAAATTGGTTTCGCCATAATCAATCCACCATTTAGTCCAGGATGCTATTTTAGACCTCTCAGCGGCTGAATCAATCTCATAAGCTGCAAGAACCTATTTTCAAGGGAACGGTTCCGCCCCCATGAAGTAAATTCCCTCCGTGTAGAGCACGGGTTGAGGTTCTGCCGTGTGCGCACTGATTGCCACCACGACAGCAAGCGGCAAAATCAATGGTCTAATTTTCAACATGGATCACAACTGTTCTTCTCAATCGTACTGATGATTGCCGCCCAATTCAGTAATCGAATTTCTCGCCGGGCAGCGGCGGTGTGATCTGCGGGGACTTACGCTTTTTCGTGGCCTGCTCGTAACCGTACGCTACCTGCAACAAGCGGAGATCATCGAACGATTTCCCGATGAACTCAATTCCAACAGGCAAATTGTTTTTCGTATAACCCGCGGGCATGACGATCCCGGGAAGGCCAGTGGAAGAGACAATGCCGCCGCCGCGAAGCGTGCGTGAATCACGTCCACCGGCAGGGGCAGCGACGCCGGAAACATTTTTCGCAAGGGGAGGCGTCGAGACATATTGAATAACAAACGCGTCCAGATCGTAGCGGGCCAGCAGACTTTCCACCAGGTCACGAATCGCCTGGCGCCCGCGATAGCGCCGCAAGAATCCGGGATCCTCTTCCAGAGGCGGATACGATAACGCCAATACGTAAGAATCGACGAACTTTTCCGGACCGACCGTCGTGATCATCTCCTTCATCGTCTTGAACGGCCGCTTAGGTCCCAACCGCTTGAGGTAAAGGTCTCCGGCGATAATCACTTCGTAGGGCCAGACGCCAGCCGACGAACTGTCGCTTTGACGCGCGAGATCAATGCCACTGACTACCGGATCCAGGACTTGCGCCCCGGACTTGCGCATGTCTTCGAGCGCGGCATCGAAGAGCTCCTGCGCCTCGGAATTTGCGGGCAAGGTGCTCATCGCCTCGCGCAACACGCCAATACGAAATTTCTTGAGGTCAGGCACGGCCACTTGGCCCGCCCAGGTCCCATGCGGATAACGGCCCAACCCTGCGCGTGTATCGAGGTCTTCGGGATCGAAACCTGCCATGGCGTCAATCATCACAGCTACGTCATACACGCTGCGTCCCAAGGGACCGGCGCGATCCTGTGTGAGGGAACGTGGAACGATGCCCGCACGGCTGACTAGCCCCTGGGTGGCAAGCATCCCGACAAGACTATTGTAGGACGCCGGCATCTGCAGTGAGCCCCCGGTGTCGGTACCGACGCTAACAGCTGCGAACCAACTTGCCATTGACGCGGCGGGCCCATTGCTTGATCCGCCCGGTGAATATTCGACGTTATAGGGATTGAGTGTCGCGCCGATCGGGTGCGTTGCACCGAAACCGTCCGAGCCGAACCAATTCTCAGCGGAAACTTTCGCCAGGATAATCGCACCGGCGGCCTTGAGTCGCGTAACGATCTCCGCATCGCGCTCGGGTATAGGTGCGCCAAAAGGCTTGAACCCGGCCGTCGTCGGAAGCCCGGCGACATCGATGAGATCTTTTACGACAATAGGAATTCCGTGCAATGGGGACCGCCGGCCTTTAGTTTTGCGCTCGGCGTCAAGAGCGCGTGCTTCTTCAAGCGCGTTAGGATTCAGAGTGATGACGGAGTTTATTTTTGGGCCCTTCTTGTCGTAGGCTTCGATACGGTTGAGATATAGCCGCACGAGTTTTTCAGAGGAGAGTGCTCCGGCGTCGATTGCGGCGTTAATATCGGCCACTGTTGCGGTCTGGAGATCAAACGTGGTCGCGTGTTTTGCCGCAACCTGAGCGAATCCGCGCATGGGATAAAGACAGCTGAAAACGAAAATCGCTGTTGCGGTGAGAACAAGCTGAAATTTCCTGGCCGCCATCTGAACCCCCTCGAACAATGTGAAAAAGGTGGATCAAAAATTCCATCGCCGCAAAAAAAACACCACAGGCGACTACTCTCTTCTATTTGAACACGAGAGTCTTCGCCTGTGGCTAACGTTATAAACCAAACCTACCAGACAAGTTTCAAAGAAATCTGCATCTGTCTGGAAGTTGTCGCTGTGCCGTCATGCCCATCGAAGGCACCAGCCGATACCGTGCATCCGCTGTTGCCCAAATTGGTCGCGTTACATGCGCCATTCGGGCCGGGCTGAGCGACGGTTTTAGGAGTTACCAGCGTGGGATCAAGGATAAATTCATTGGTTACTGGCGGATTGAAATTGGGATGGTTAAAAATGTTGAAAACGTCAAGTCGGAATTGAACATTGAAGGCTTCCGAGATTCGCGGAACCCTCGTATTTTTGACCACGGAGAAATCGAAATCCACTAATCCTGGCCCGGTGAGGCTATTACGTCCGACATTGCCAAGTTGGATGTAATTCACGCCGTTGATAGTAGCTACCGGCGGAATCACAAAACATTGAAGTTTGATGTAATCTTTAAAATTGCCGGGATTCACGGCATTGCCTGAGCATCCCGGTGTGTTCACGCGGTTGGGATAAGCAAACCTGTCGGTGTTATTTTGGCCAAGTACGTCTCCCTCGGCGAGCAGAGGCGTGAACGGTTCACCCGAGGAAGCGGAAAAAATGCCCCCCAACTCCCATCCGCCGAAAGCCGACCTCTCAAATCCACTCTGCAACTTTGGCACAGGAATGTCCCACAAGTAATTCAGCGTGAAAATCTTGGAATCGTTGAAGTCGGAGACTGCTCGCGACAGTTTAGGATCAAACCAATTCAGCGTGGAGATCCCGGTTATAACTGAGTCGGAGACGACAGCTCCGGAACCGATGTCGATAGATTTTTGCCATGTGAATCCCGCCGTAGCCTGGAATCCGTGGCTCATCTGTTTTGTCAACTGTGTTTGCAATCCGTTATAGACGGAAGAGTTCCTGAAAAATGTTGCGGGCAGGCGGCCCCAGCTCTTATTGATAACAGTTCCAGTGCCACGCCCGGGGCAATCATTACTGTTACCACCGGTAAAATTCACGCTAGTAGTCGCGTTGTCGCACGGATAGAAATATCCTCCGTTGATCTTCTGCGGCAACACGCTGTTGACGTCATCGACTTGAGTGGTGCCATGAACTCCATGCGAACCCACGTAACCGATCATCAACGTCGTATTGGGTGCGATTTCACGCTGAATGCTGAGGTTGTACTGAATTACGTATGCACGTTTCGGCGTTCGGTCGATAAAGGCTACGCGGCCACCTGATGCACTGACTTGGCAGGCAGCTGATGTTCCGGCCGCGAAAGGATTGCTTCCTGAAGGCGCCATCGGGCAAGGGCCTGAAAATGTACTTGCGCCGCCAAATGAACCCTGAGCCAGATTGTTGTTGCCACCTGAAATGAGAAACGGAGCGGTCTGGTTCGTGGTGCTCCCCATGAAGGCAAGCAATGGAAGTTGATCGTAAATCCCGGCGCCTCCGCGAATGGACATTTTCCCGTTCCCTTGTGGATCCCACGCGAAGCCGACTCGAGGTGAAACATCATGCAAAGTGTTGTTCTTGAACAACGGCCCGTTAGGAGCATTGCAAGTAACGTTGCCAGTTGAATCCTTAAATTGCTGTCCGCAAAGAGGGAGTTGAGTCCCGGTCGTATCGAAAATCGTGGCTAACGTGCCAACCCTGCCCTTGACTTCGTAGGGCACGGTAGTTGGTTCGTAACGGATTCCCATATTGATTGTCAGGTTCGGGCGGAGACGGTAGTCGTCCTGAAAGTACATGCCAAAAATTGTCGTCCGTTGTCCATACGGAGCGAGGGTGCCGGGAATGTCCGTGGTGATACTCGCCGTGCCGGTGCCGCCAATTGGCGTGCCTGAGGGCCCTCCGGTAGCGCACGGCACAGAGGCCCCCGTGGCTGCGGTCTTTTGGGCACCGCAGTTAAAGATAAAAGCTTGCCAACTCGAATAATTAAAAACTCCTCCGGGAAACGAATCCTTGAACACGTTGAGCTGGTCGCGTTCCACATTCCCGCCAATCTTAAAGGAGTGCTTCCCCTTGGTCCAGAAAGCGTCGTCATAAAACTGGAATGAATTCCAGTGGTTTGTCTGGGGAGTGGAGGAGGTCACGCCGCCGTTAAACAAAATATTATTTCCGCCCGCGATAGCTACTTGGGGCGAGTCGAGTGTCGGATATACACCGAAAGAAGTGTCCGCCGCGGCGGGATTGTTCGGGGTGGCGCCGGCTGGGCCTCCCTGAGTGATGCGATTAAACCCGAAGCGGGCGGAATTGACAACGTTCGCGCTGAACGAATGGGTTTCCGCGATCGTCGCAAAGGTATTGCTGGTTGCGGTGCTGACGGTTGCATTGTTGTAATCGTCCGGAGTGCCCGTACTTGATTTGTCACGGAAGAACGTGCCGCTGAGCGAATCCTTGGACGAGATGGTGTGATCGACACGAATGATGTAATAGTTCTCCGAACTGACTTGAGTGGCGCCAAGCAGCGTGCAGTTATTGACGTTCGGGTCGCTGGTGGGAGTGATCGTGCAAACTTGTTTTCCGCCAAGTGTACCGTTGAGCGGGAATAGTGCGGCCAGATACGGTGCTACTTTAGGATCCGCATTTGCGGCCAATGCCGGTGAAGGAAGCGTCGTGGATTTGGTTAAGCCCAGCCCCTGGCGCAACCCTTCGTAGTCTCCAAAAACAAAGGTTTTGTTCTTGAAAATCGGCCCACCAGCAGAAGCACCGAATTGATTTCGCCTGAATTCTGGAATCTTCGAACTAGGGTCGTCATAGTAGTTTTTTGCATCCAGCCAGCTGTTGCGCAAAAATTCATAACCGGTTCCATGGAACTGATTCGTGCCGGATTTTGTGGTGGCATTGATAATGCCACCTGATGCCCTGCCATATTCGCTGGAATAGCCGGTAGTCAATACAGAGAATTCACCGATCGCATCAACGCCTGAATTCGTGCCCAAGACGCTGCCAGGACCGCCATTGCCAGGATCATTGATACTAATCCCGTCTACACGATAATTGTTCTGCTGGGGGCGACTACCGGAGATTGACAATTGAACTCCGTAACCACGTGTGAACCTATCGCGTGATGACAAATTCGGTTGGACGTGAAGTTCATAGACGCCAGACGTCAAGTTTGCCAGGTCGCTCCAGGAACGGCCGTTAAGTGGGAGCTCCTTAATCGCAGCTTCCGTCGTGATTCCCCCAATTTCGGCGTTGGTTAAATTCACGGTGGGAGCCTCGGTACTGACTTCAATCGTTTCTGTTTCCTGCCCGACTCGCATGATCACGTTTAATGTCTGCGCGCCGCCTACCGTCATTGTAATGTTGGACTGTACAGTCTTTTGAAATCCAGGGGCGGTAAGCGTTACGGTGTAAATCCCGGGCATAAGGTTTGGTGCCGTGTAAACTCCATCCGATGTTGTGGTGACGTTGTGAATTTCTCCCGTCGCGCTTTCTGTAATCGTGACTGCTACGTTAGGAACCTCACCCCCGGTTTGGTCAGTCACCGTACCTGACAGCGTTCCGCCGACTACCTGAGCATCAACCCGCACCCACGTTCCGAGCCCCAATATCAACGCTATGATAGCCAAAACACAAATCGACGAGCTTCCTCCGACTATCTTTCTCATGACTCTCCTCTATTTGAAATCGATACTGAAATATGAATTGGCATGCTCGACGCCGAGGACGATTCCTAGCGCCCCTGGCGCAAAGCTTAAGAGTGCTGAAAAACAATTGTCATTCACTTAATACCAGTACGCATCCCCGATCAACGTGGCGGTTAAAGCGCAGAGGGTACAGCGGTGTGGCCCGTTAAGATCTTTGCTTATCTCCTTGATTGAAGGGTCCCGAGTTTCTCCTGGCGGCTTACACTGGTTTTCGAACTATTTTTAAGCTTGCGGTCTATCTGGTTAGCCTCCGACATATCGTGAGGAGCTTAGGTGTAGCATCCTGCTTCCGTCCAATTCATAATTTCGATCTTCGTAATCAGAAATATGATCTGGCATTAAGTCACTGACGTTGACAAAGGTTTGGTTTTTAATATTCCGATGGCGGATTCAAGCATAATTGAGTTCTGCTTGAGCGAAATACTCCAAATGTAGAAGTGAGACCGCGCTTGTCGCAAACTGTAAGAAAAACTGTGATGTTCGGCAGCATCGCAACCCAACACACGAACCACCGCGTTGGTTGTTCGCCGATTTCTAGCTACCGGCACCATTGCCCACTCAATTTACACGTGAAATTTTTGCCAGATTCTGAAGAAAGCTCTCTATGTTTGTCGGGCAAACCTAGTGCGTTGACCCGAATCGGAAAAGGGACCGAACAGGCATTACCGAAAGTTGCTATTGAATGCGCTAATTGCTTCTAGACAAATGAGTAAGGCCGTTCTGATGGCTCGCGTTGGTAAACCTCGGGTTTGCAGGTAGGCACTTCTTCGCATGCGGATTACCCTCACGGCATCCATTACATCATGTTGCTGGTTGTATTAGGCGTCTATTAGAGATGATACCCAGGAAACATTCTTGTCCATCTTGGCAAGGACGGATGGGAATGCAGTGAGAACCTTGACGCTCGAATCCAAACTTGCTGGTCCATGCTTGCTGGTCCACCGCCTGAGCCAGACATGTTTTCGTCGCGTCTGTAGCACTCTTGCGCACGCCGGTCATCTACTCAGCACCGTAGCCCCGAGGGGATTCGCCGAAGAGCCTTCGAGAGCGGTGATATCGTAAATTTCGAAGCCGTCGAGAACTTATCGGGGCTTTTGCTCGGTAGTTTGCATAGTTTCTATCACTGCTGCCAACCCCCGCCAAGTGCCCGGTAGAGTTGTACGAGACTCTGATACTCGTTGCCCCGCGCCTGAGCCAGAGTAAGTTGCGCAGAGAAAAGCGACCTTTGACCGTCCAGCACTTCAAGATAAGTGGTGGTGCCGCCTTGGTAGCGCATGGTGGAGAGGCTAACCGACTCCTCCAGATCTTCCACGACCTGTTCCTGGCCAACCCGCACCTCATGAAATTTCTGATATGCGATCAGGGCATCGGACACATCCCCGAATGCGTGCTGAATGGCCTGCTTGTAAGCGATCAAAGCCTGCTCGTGCTGCGATTCGGCCAGATGCAGGTTTCCCCGAATTGCGCCCCCCGCAAAAATGGGCTGACTTACTTGAACGCCGTACGACCATATGCTCGTTTGCGAGCTCATCAAGCTCGAGAAAACAGTGCTGCGGCCAAATGAACCGCCACCCGAGCCGGTCAGGGAAATTTGTGGAAAGAACTCAGCTTTCGCTACGCCGATTTCGGCATTCGCGGCAATGAGCGTTTGCTCGGCTTCGCGAATATCGGGCCGGCGCTCAAGCAGTGAAGAAGGCAGTCCCGCCGGCACTTCAGGGGGAAGCGCCTGCTCCACGAGCGGATTTCCACGCGCCACGCCATGTGGGTAATCACCGATGAGAATGCTGATTGCATCTTCTTCCTGGCCAATCTGTCTTTCGATATCCGGGAGCTGCGCATTTGCAGTGTCAAGGACTTGCTGAGCCTGAAGCACATCTAGTTTTATCGCCACGCCATGGTCAAGTCTGAACGAGGTCAGTTTGACGGAATCCTCCTGTGTCTTTGCGGTGTCTCGCGTGATTTGGAGTTCCAGATCAAGTTGCAGAAGGTTGAAGTAATCACTCGCTACATCGCTGACGAGCGTCAGCATGACCGTGCGCTGTGCATCCTCAGTAGCCAGGAGTTGGGCGCGCGCCGCTTCGGTTTCTCTTCGCAGCTTGCCGAATAAGTCGAGCTGGAACGCCGCGTCTGCCGTGAGCGCCAGGAAATTCGATTTCGACTGAAAATTCTGTTCTTTCCCGCCCGTGAAATTGGCGCTGCCTTGCGCTTGCGGGAAAAGTTGAGAGCGCGTGATCGACAATTGCGCGCGCTCGGCGTTGATGCGTTCCGTGGCTAGCTGCATGTCGTAATTCTGTTTCAAGGCAGTGCGGATTAGTTCTTGGAGTTTCGGGTCCTGGAAGACTTGCCACCAGGGAAGGTCCGCGAACGACGCCGCCTGTTCCTGGGCTTGCGGGCTTTCTCTTAAATCGCGATACGCAGTCGGAGTTTGCACGGCAGGCCTGTGGTAGTTAGGACCCACCGCGCATCCTCCGATTAGGATCGATGCCATGATAACGGAAATCAATGGCCGCATCTTCTTCATGAATCCCTTCTCTCCTCGCGCCTCACGTCCATAAGTTGGTGGCCACATTTCAGTCTCCTGGCGCCGGCGCGGGCGTTGAGGGCCCTTCAGTGGGTGCGTGCTGCTTGCCACCGCTTGTCCACTTCTCCACAAGATGGAAGAGTGCTGGAACGAGGAGGATGTCGACAGTGCTGGCTGCCAGCATGCCGCCGATTACGGCTGTGCCCATGATTTGGCGCGCCACCGAACCGGCGCCGGACGCCGTCCATAGCGGCAAGCAACCCAGAATAAAAGCAAACGAGGTCATCAGAACGGGGCGCAAGCGAAGCCGTGCCCCTTCGAGTACCGCATCCACCAGTGGCATTCCCTTTTCGTACCGTTCCTTGGCAAATTCGACGATCAGAATCGCGTTTTTGGCGGCCAGGCCGATCAGCATCACCAAACCGATTTGCGAATAAACATCGTTTTCGATTTGCACCGTGTAAGCCGGATAGAAGACATTGAGCACCGTCCGGCGCAGCCACAACATCGCAAAAGCCCCACATACCGCCCCTGACGTGCCAAGGAGCACGCTGAACGGCAACGACCAGCTTTCGTAGAGCGCAGCCAGCACTAGAAACACGAAAACTAGCGAGAAACCGAAGATGACCGAAGCTGGCAGTCCTTCGCGCGCCTTCTGCTCCTGATAGGACATGCCCATATAATCAAAGCCCATTTCGCTGGGCATGGTCTGCCGAAATACCTCTTCCAGGGCTGCGGTGGCCTGGTCTGAGCTGTATCCCGGCGCGGCACTGCCGTTGATTTGCGCAGAGCGATACTCGTTGTAGCGCATCGTGAATTCTGGGCCAGAACGCGATTCGAACCTGGTCAGCGCGGACAGCGGAACCTTCTCACCCCCGCTGTTGCGAACATAGAACTGCCCGAGGTTTTCCATATTCGACCGGTAAGGCGCTTCGGCCTCCACGTATACCTGCCAGGTACGGCCGAAATCGTTGAAGTAGTTGATGAACAGCCCCCCCATGAAAGTCTGAATCGTTCTGTAAACGTCATTGATGGCCACACCTTGCTTCAGCACTTTCTCCCGGTCGACTTCCAAAAACTTTTGTGGAACGCTCGGTAGAAAGGAGGTGGATATCGAGCCAATTTCGGGACGCTTGCGAGCGGCCGCCAGAAACTTCTCAAGGTTGCTTGCCAGAAACGGAACGTCACGCCCGGCACGGTCTTCGAGCACGAACTGAAATCCGCCGGATGTGCCGACTCCAGGGATTGCCGGTGGCGAGAAGCTGAAAGCGGTTCCTTCCGGAAGGTTCCTGAGCTGTTGGTTCAAGCGCACTTTGATTTCCTGAAATTGTTCCGCTCTGGTTGTACGATCACCCCAGGGCTTAAGCGTGACGAAAAAGAAGCCGTTGTATGTAGTACGCACAAAGCTGAGCAAGCTGAAGCCAACAACACTCGTGGTGTATTGGACGCCAGGCGTATTGGCGAGGATTTCCTCGACTTGCTTCGCCGCTGCGCTGGTGCGCTCCAGCGAAGCCGCATGAGGAAGGTCCATATTGATGTACACGTAGCCCTGGTCTTCATCGGGCAGGAAACTCGAGGGCAGACGACTGCCAAAGAAACCTGCCCCGATACCGAAGGCCGCAATCACCACCAAAGCCAGCACGCCCTTGCGAAGTACCCCTCCACAGAGTTGGACATAAATCCCGGTGCCGCGCTCGAACATGCGATTGAACCCGTCAAAGAACTTTCGAAGCGGCCCGTGGCTCTCCCCCTTAGGCCGGAGTAGCAGTGCAGCAAGTGCGGGGCTCAGCGTGAGAGCGTTAAAGGCCGAGAGGACTACCGAGATGGCGATGGTGACGGCAAATTGCTGGTAGAGCCTTCCTGTGATGCCAGGGATGAATGCCGTCGGTACAAACACCGAAGAGAGAACCAGAGCAATAGCAACGACGGGACCGGATAGTTCTTCCATTGCCTTCCGGGCAGCATCTTTCGGAGCGAGACCCTCCTCGATATGTCGCTGCACGCCTTCGACGACGACGATGGCATCATCTACCACGAGGCCGATCGCCAGGACCAACCCGAACATCGAAAGCGTGTTGATAGAGAAGCCGAAGAGCGGGAAGAAAACAAAGGTGCCCACAAGCGAGACCGGCACGGCCAGCAATGGAATCAGGGTGGCGCGCCAGTCTTGCAGGAAGAGGAAGACGACAAGGATGACCAGCACTATGGCGATTAACAGGGTTTCAACGATTTCCCGCATACCCTCGGTGACGGCGCTCGTCTGATCAAGTGATATGGCGTAATCCATGTCTTGAGGGAAGCGCTTCTTCATCTCGGCCATCAACTTTCGAACGCCTGCAGCCGTTTGGACCGCATTGGAACCGGGCAACTGGTAGACCGGGATAACGATGGCCGGCTTGCTATTCAGCCGGCTGACAATGCTGTAGTCCTGTGCGCCCAGCTCGACGCGAGCGACGTCTTTCACGCGAACGGTCCCGCCATTTGGCGCCTCGCGCACGATCACGTTTTCGAATTGTTCCGGGGAAGTCAGTCGGCCCTGGGCAAGCACGGAATACGTGAATTGCTGGTTCGCGGCAGCCGGTTCACCCCCCACCTGCCCCGCGGGATTGACCGTGTTCTGCGCCTGCACTGCGTTCACGATGTCCGTGACCGTGATACCCAACTGCGCAAGTTTGTCAGGCTGCACCCACAGCCTCATCGCATACTGCCCTGCGCCGAAAACCTGCGTCTGGCCCACACCGTACAAGCGGGCGATGGGGTCGTTGAGATTGATATAGGCGTAGTTGCCAAGGAATTTTGTATCGTAAGTGCCCTTCGGGGAAAATATTCCGACTAGCATGAGCGGAGCAGTCACGGACTTTCGAATGGTGACCCCGTAGGTGTTAACGTCCGGCGGAAGCTGACCGGAAGCCAGCTGTTCGCGCGACTGCGTGAGGATCAGATCGGTATTCGGGTCCGTTTTCAGGTCGAAGTCCACGACCATGGTGGTTTGCGAGTTGCCGGTGGCGTTTAGGGAGTACATATAGTTTACATTATCTACTCCGTTAATTTGTTGTTCGATGGGCGTGGCCACGGATTGCTCCAGAGCCTGCGCGTCTGCCCCGACATAGCTGGCTTGCAACTGAATTTCCGGTGGGACAATGTTCGGAAACTGCGCTACCGGCAAACTCACGATCGTGACGGCGCCTACAATCACCGTCAAGATGGCAATCACCATCGCCACGATGGGCCGCCTTATGAAGAAATTGGACATGGATTCCGGTTCCTTTCAATCAAACTATCAAAGCCTTTCGCTCGCCCCTTCGCGGCATACTTGGTCCGGCCTTCGCCGGTTCTCGCACGCAACTCATTTGTCGGTTTTGGAAAGCTGCGCGGTTGTCATTCAATTGGTCACAAATGGCTTGGGCTGCACGATCATGCCCGGGCGAAGACTCTGCTGGCCCTCCGCAACCACGCGTTCGCCGGGCTTCAGTCCTTCCTTGATAATCCACATGGTGCCAATGCGGTCCCCAACTTTAACCGGTCGGATGGCGATCGTTCCGTCCGGACCGACAACGTCAGCTTGATAGCTGCCTTGCATTTCTGTAATCGCAGGTTGAGGGACCAGTAGGGCGCCTTTCTCTATTCGGATTACGGCGCGGACTTTGCCGTACTGTCCGGGACGAAGTACGTTGCCGGGATTTGGAAACAGCGCCGCCAGCTGAATCGCGCCCGTGTTTTGATCGACTGCGCGTCCAGCGAAATAGAAAGCGCCCTCATGTGGATAAGTGGATCCGTCAGCCAGGATGAGCTGCAGTTTCCAGCGCTGTTTGTCCGAAGCTAAAAATTGCTTCTGCAATTGGAGGTAATCCTGTTCGCTGACAGTGAAATAATCTCTGATGGGGTCGAGCGTCGAAACGGTAGTCACCGCAGTACCGCTGGTGCTGACCAAGGCGCCCACCTGTAGCTGGGCTTGTCCGGCAATGCCGCCGATGGGGGCGGTCAGGCGAGTGAAACCGAGGTTGAGTTTTGCCATTTCGAGGGCAGCCGCGGCCGTCTTGATCTGAGCTTGGGCCGTCGCCACGGTGGCTTTCGCAGCCAGGTTGTTTTGAGTGGCGTTGTCGAGATCCTGCTGGCTTGCCGCGTGCTCCTTCGCCAACGGGGTGTAACGTTCCACATCAAGCTGAGTGCGGACTTGAACGGCTTCGGCATTCGCAAGCTGCGCGTTGGCTTGTGCTAGCTGTCCTTCGGCTTGGTCGAAAGCCGCCTGAAAGGGCCGCGGATCAATCTCAAAGAGGAGTTGACCCTGCTTGACGAACGCGCCCTCCTGGTAGTCTTGCCGGACCAGGTAGCCTGTGACTTGCGCCCTGACATCGGCATTTACGAACCCATCGAGCGTGCCGATCCATTCGTCGTAAATCGGAACATCTTTCTGCTGGACCTGCGCCACCATGACATCCGGAGGCGGTGCTGTTCCGGCGCCTGATGCATGCCTTGGGCGCAAGGCACCAATGATCAGAGCAATGAAGGCCAGACAAAGGATTCCGCCTATTACAAAATTACGGCTGGGACGGCTATTCATCGCAAATCTCCGAAATCCACTCCATTGCATCCATTCCCTCACGGTGTTCTTCACGCATAGGTTCTCCCTCCGCACCGGGAGTTAATGCACTTCGTCCGCCAAAGACGCGTTCCGATCGTGACCGCTGGAACTGATTGAAGACACAAGACGTCTGCTAGGTCAGACTGCGATCCCCTGGGAGGGTGTCGGGGCTTTCGTCACTTCTCCCGACAAAAGTCGAGCGTCTACGACACTTGAACAGCGCGAAGATGGACTACGAACTTCGATGAGCTCACGTTCATCGACAAGATCGAGCAACATGTGTGGCAGTCCAAGTCCAAGAAGAGCGCGCAATTTGTCGCCAAAGATGCGTACGCCAAACATGGACACAATCACCGCGGAGCCAAGTCGAATTAGTCGGCGGTAATTAAACGCATTCTCGCGGTTTCACGAATTGTCGACACCCCGGTGTTCAACATTCCAAGCTGCAAAGCTGATTCCCGGCTTCACATCGCTTTCAGCAGCAACCTTGCGAGAATCTTCGACGTCCAAATAGATGAAATCATTCCTAGGTGAGGTCTAATACGATGTCATCAAACCAGAAATCACATCTTTCAGACAGATTGATCAGGACCATCGAAAGCAATGCTGGAGAATTCGCTCAGGGCACCGTCAGGCAGCTACAAAGCAATCCCCGGACAGAGTCGTATCACAAGCTCTCCTCCACGGAAATGTACGATCGGATTTATGAGATCCACCACGATCTCGGCCGATGGCTATGGGAGAAGTCAGATCAAGCGGTTCAGGCTCGGTTCAATCAGGTGGGAGAGAAACGCTGCAAAGAGGGTATTCCTCTCGCCGAAGTTTTGTGGGCTCTTGTTTTGACTAAGGAGCGTTTGCTCGAATACCTGGGCGCGTTCGGGCTGGTGGACTCGGCGGTGGAGCTGTATCAACAGCAAGAATTCGATAGGTTGATCGGTCACTTTTTTGATCGGGCTGTTTGCTATACAGCGGAAGGTTATGGGCGCTTAGCTTCTGCAAAGAGACATCGAGAGATGATCGCGATTTGAAATAACCGCAAGGACTTTGGGCGCTGGCGGGATCTCTCAGAAGTGCTGTTCGCGGCTCATAACTGATAATGTGAGCTTGTTCAGCCCGTCTAAAGCAGCCGCTTTGAAGGCTTCGGCAAGCGTTGGATAGTTGAAGACCATGTCTCGGAAATATTCCACCGAACCGCCGTAGAAAAGGACGGCTTGACCGATGTGGATAATTTCCGTCGCGCGTTGCCCCAAGGCATGCACGCCAAGAAGCTTGTGCGTTTGAGGATCAAAAAGCAGCTTAAGCATTCCGGCTTCGTCGCCGAGCATCATGCTTTTTCCCAGCTTGGAGTACCTCGCGACGCCCACTTCGTAGGGGATTTTATTCGCCGTTAGGGCTTCCTCAGTCTGGCCAATCATGGAGATTTCGGGAACGGTGTAAATCCCGTACGGAAAAAGTTCGGACTCGCATTCAAAAGGAATTCCAAACTTGCCAGAACTCATACCGGCGGAGCTTCCTGCCCACGCTAAGTTGTATTGACTCCCTGCTATTGCGTGATCTGCTGCTATTCGCGCCCGAGGCAACTACGACGGCTACACTGATCACGATCACTAAAATCAGTATCGTCATTGGTTTCCCCCTTCCTTCGTTTCCATGGGCCGAATGTCAATTTCAGGTTTCGGAGTCGGTGCGACCCGCTGTTGAACTCGATTCCAGTCTCGTGTGAAGAGAGCGACCTTTTGGAGTTCGCGTTCGGCCCTGAGCCAGTCATCGAGCTGATTGCCTGCGAGGTCGCCACGCTCTAGGTAGATTTCATATGCGCGCCGCCTGATTTCTTCGTGACTCGGCTTGTGGCATACCGTCGTCTCGTCTGCCTGAGTCTGGAGAGGTATTGCGTGAAGTTCTAAATCAACTTTGCGCTTATTTTTCTTTACCACACCGCGTTCCTTTCCATTTCTTATGCATGTGGACTTCGGTGCCCCAGCATCCAAATTCAAAAGAAACTTCGTCCATCAGCCACCTGATAAGGAAGATGCCTCGCCCATGCTCGGCATCGAGATTCCCGACGACGGAAGGATCGGCAATCATCTTCGGGTCAAACCCTCTTCCCTGATCCTTGACCACTATCGACACCCCATACCCAAGTTCGCACCTGCAATCAACCTGAACTAATTTGCAGGGATCTTGGCAGTTGCCGTGAAGGACCGCGTTGCAGAGAGCCTCCCGAAGGGCGAGTCCCACTGCGGGTTCCTCGCCGGAAACGCAATGCGATTCTTCAATCAGGCGAGTCAGTCGATCTACCAGTGGTGAGATAGCGTTGACTTCACTCGGCATTTTGGCTCTAACTTCAAGGCGGGAAGCAGTCTCGCGCGTCCGCACGAGCTCGGTTTGCGAATACGATGGATGATTTGCCTTCATGATGAAACTCCGATCTCGCCGTGCTCCTGGAGTCGGCTCCAATCACAAAATTGGCCTCAAACTAGCGGCGCAGCTTGTGATCAATGTCGCCAAACGAATCAGAGATGCATAGATAACCAAGAATGACGAGTACACCGATTAGTAGCCACGCAATCACAATCCGCTCCCTAGATTGAATTTCTTCCGCGGAAACTGATGTGGTCGTTCCGCCGAAAATACGCTGTGAATATTTGCCGCAGCATTAGCCGGCCTCGATGCGCTCGGGACTTCACCGCGGAAATCGACAGTCCCAACATCCTCGCCGTTTCCCCAGTCGAATGCTCTTCCACCTCGCGGAGATACAGAACCTCCCGGAGGGTCATCGGAAGCTCACCCATGGCTGACGCGAGAATGCGATGAAGCTCCTTTTGCGAGTAGCACTGTTCGGGGGTCGGACGGCCGTCTGCGACTTCTGCAGAGCATGAAGTACCTTCGGCTGTGGCGGGGCAATCGAAATGCAACTCGCGCTGTCGACGTGCGCGCAGTTTCATGAGCGATTGATTGATCGCAATGCGCGTGAGCCAAGTAGAAAAGCGAGAGTCGCCACGAAATGTATCCAAGTTCATGAAAGCCCGTGAAAAAGAATCCTGAGAAACCTCCTCGGCATCCTCGCGGTTCCGGGTAATCCTTTGTGCGAGCTGGAAAATTTGCGCGCTGTATCTTGTCATGAGTTCTTTGAAGGCTTCAGCGTCGTGTCTCCTGGCGCCGTCCACGAGCGCGGCGTCGGGTTCCTGCGAGTTCACGGCCACTTCGCCGTTCGCACTCAACGTGCTCACTGCATTCACAACAACAGACATCACGTTCCTCCTTCATAGGTGCGCTATTTGGCCCTTATGTGCTAAGCGTCTTGAGATTTCGCGGAACGTACTCGACAGGCACCCGGCTCGTGTAAATACGCTGACGCCTGTCAGATCGACGGCGAGATTGCGGCTGCCGAACGAATCCCGCGTGTTCTCCTCCATCCAGCGCCATTCGCTTCGGCCCCCTCTGTCGGCAGTTCATCCCACGCTTGCAGCCATTCTTCGAAGTCATACCCAAGCACTCCGCCGCGCTCGCGGTGAATCTCTTTGGCGCGTCGTAGGATTTTTTCAATCTTTACCACTTCGTTAAACTCCAGATTGGCCCCGCGCATGTCTTTCGTTTCGAATCCATCGTGCACTTCATTCTGTGAACTCATGTTCCAAAACCTTTCTTCCTTCGTTTTCTAGCTTGGCCACCAGTCCCACGCGTCTTCACGGAACTGGCGGAGACCGTGAGCAAACAAGTTAGAACCGGAAGGTCAATCCCCAGATCCAAGTCACGCGTATTCTTGAAGCGGGATTTGTTTCCTCTCATCTCACACCACAGAACAATGCAGTGCGCCTGCCAAAGCCCGGTTCTAACCGAGACGGCGGCAACTGGTTGAAGACAGAAGAGGTTTGCTTTTTCAGACTGCGATCTTTTGAGATTGTGTCGGAGCTTCCGACACTTACCCCGACAAGTGTCGAGCGTCTGCGACACTTGGACCCAATTACCTTTTGTCTTCCGGCTTTGCTTTTCCCTAAGACCGCTTGTTAATTCAGTCATTTAGAGATTCCTCGCATTTGGTGCAGATCCAGTCTTCTGGTCATTCATTTGCATAGTTCAAGGAAGGAGGCGCAGGAAGAAATGCTGAAGATCACGATCACCGACACAGCGAAGGAAATGCAATGGATCCTGTACGGCCGCCTCGTCGCGCCGTGGGTCGATGAATTGAAGGCGAGTTGGAAGAGAGCGCACGCCACAACTCAGGGCCGGAGGTGCATCGTGAACCTCGATGAAGTGACGTTCATCGACAAGTGCGGGGAACGACTGTTGCGGTCCATGTCAAGACAAGGGGCGCAATTTGTCTCGAGCGATGTGTACGTCAGACATGTGCTTGATCGCCTCAGAGGTAAGTCGAACTCGTAGGGAGTAATTATCCATGCGTGGGATCAGCGAACAGAAATGTCCCGCCGGTCGACGACGTGTCACTCGTGTTGGTCAAAGTGTGTTGAACAACGTAGTCGCCTGTTAATTGATTATTGGTGTTGTGAGGCGGGAAAAGACACTGAGAATGCTACCGCAATTCCGAACTCTTCTGCTGGCATTGGTTTGCATGATGGCGGCGGGATGCATAACTATTAAGAAAAGGATAGAGGTCAGGGAAGAAGACATCAGGCCACAGCTGGAATCCAGTGAAGCGGATCTACTGGCTAGCTACAACGAGCAGGCACGGACCGTGCAAACTCTGCAGGCCACGGTAGACTTAATTCCCAGCACTGGCTCAATGTATAGTGGAGTCGTTGAAGAATACCATGACGTAGCCGGATTCATTCTGGCCCAGCGTCCGGCGACAGTGCGCGTGATCGGGCAGGCCCCGGTCGTCGCTAAGAATATCTTTGACATGGTTAGCGACGGAGAAGAATTCCGTATCTATATTCCTTCGAAAAACCAGTTCCTGCTTGGGGCCACGACACTCACGCGTCACTCGAATAAACCGATCGAAAATCTTCGGCCTAATCATATTGTTGAGGCCTTGTTTTGGCCGGAATTGACGCCGGACATGAATGTGCTCTTTGAACAGTTTGATTTGGATCAGAACCGTTACTACATCCTGACGCTAGTGCGGAAGGTGGCTGGAAAGGAACTCGAAACCGCACGAAAGATATGGTTCGACCGCGCTGACCTGCGCGTCTCTCGAGTGCAGGTTTTCGGGGCAGGCGGACAGCTCGATTCCGACATCACCTATTCGGACTGGCAGCTTACCGGAACTGCCTCTACCTCGAGGAGCGCACCCGTGGCTGCGCAGATTAGTTACGCGCGCGACATCAAGATCTGGCGTCCCCAAGACGATTACAAGCTCGAAGTCCATATCCTGAAGCTGACTCTCAATGAACCTATCTCAGCCGACAGATTTGTCTTAAATCAGCCTGGCGGGACCGATCTGGTGCACATAGGGGAGGAAATCTCGACCCACAGATGATCCTGCGGTTCAGCTAAAAAAACATCCTTTAAGATAAATTTTTTGGCGAAAGTGCGGTTGAAACTTAAGGGGACGGCCCGCCGCATTACATTAGAAGTTCTAGAATGCCTGGCAAGTAGGCACCAGACGAAAATCTACGCGTTAGAAATTGTCGTCGATTCTCTGCGGAGAGTCGTTTACGATCCGAAAGGTCCATAATATCTAACTATATATATTAATATTTATAATATCTTTCGCGGATCGATACCCATCTTTTTCATCCGCGTGAGCAAGGTAGTCCGCTTAAGGCCCAAGCGGGCCGCGGCGCCGTTCTGACCGCCGACGCGTCCCTTGGTTTCTTTCAGAATTCGCACAATCCTATCTTGTTCATCCAAGTTGTCTGGCTCTTGCTGGAGCCAAATTCGCGCCACTGTTTGCCAATTCGGGTACCGAGATCGCCAGCGTGCTGCTGCGCGTCAGGATCACAGCACGTTCCACAAGATTCTGAAGCTCACGAACGTTTCCGGGCCAATGCCAACGCGTCAGCTTCCGCATGGCCGCCGCAGGAATGCTTTCGATTCGCTTTTGCATACGGCGCGCGTATTTCTGGCTGAAGTATCGCACCAGCAAGGGAATGTCTTCCGGGCGCTCGCGCAACGGAGGAACGCGGATGGGAAAAACATTCAGCCGGTAGTAGAGGTCGCTTCGAAATTGCTTCTCTTCGATCATCCGGTCCAGATCACGATTGGTCGCAGCTACCAGCCGAACGTCGACTTTCTTCGTCCGTGTGCTTCCCAGGCGCTCGAATTCTCCGTCCTGCAAAACGCGCAGGAGTTTGGGTTGAAGTTCCAGCGGGATGTCACCGACTTCGTCCAGAAACAACGTGCCTTGGTCGGCCAGTTCCAATCGGCCAATCTTCTGTGTGACCGCGCCTGTGAAGGCGCCGCGCTCGTGGCCGAAGAGTTCACTTTCCAGCAGACCCGTAGGAATCGCCGCGCAGTTGAGCTTTACGAAGGTCCGATCCTTGCGCCGGCTGCGATCGTGAATGGCGCGAGCGACCAGTTCCTTTCCGGTGCCGGTCTCTCCCAGCAGGAGCACGGTTGAATCACTTGTGGCCACCGTTTCGACCAGTTGCAACACCTGCCGGAGCGCCGAACTCTGACCCACGATTCCTTCAAAGTCCGCCGCGCGTGCGAATCTCCTCCTCCAAATAGAGCTTTTCCTGTGCGAGCTTGTCTTTTAATTCGGCGATCTCGCGATAGGCCAGCGCATTCTCAATGGCGATTGCCACTTGCCCCGCCACCCGCATCAGAAAATCAACATCATCCGGGCTGAATGAGTTCTCGACCCGGCTGCCGAGTGTCAGAACGCCGAGCGTTCGGTTTCGGCTGATCAGTGGCAGAGACAGCAACCAGACTCGATGGCTTCTGCACGAACTGCAATAATTCCCCACTCACTCGTGACATCGGCTTTTGTTCTTACGACAAAAGGCTTGCCAGTCTTGAATACATTGCCTACTCAGGACCCCTCGATAGGTTGCAGTCAAATCCTCCTTCGAGAATCCATTGCTTTCCGGGAAGTCCATGACGAGTTGGCGCAATATAGCGGCGATCTGAATCCGGAAGCCATACCCCGACGACGTCGCAGTGCATGTCTTGCCGAATGCTCGCCGAGATCGCTCGAAGGAGATCGCGAGGCTCCAAATTCGAGACCAAAGTGTTCGTCATGTCCAGGAGCAACTTCAGCCGGTCCTTTTCGTGCTCCAGCTCCGCCTGCGAGCTTGTTGAGTTCTGCGTGGTAACCAGCTTCAAAGTTCCAGCATAATTTCCCATCAAGAATCTCCCGGGCCAACCGAATCCACGTCTCTGCTATCGTGCTCAATTGGTCGAATATTTCTGGTGCGTGATTCGTGATCGAACAGTCTTGACACCCTTTTCCTCTGTGAGTTGCAACTCTCAGCGGTGGATGGCCACATGTTCATTTTTCCTTCCGTTGCTCCTTGAGTTGATTGGATTCTCGATCCCGCCAGCCAGATTCCTCGAAATTGTGTGATCCAACGTACGGTTGGCCAGACGGCTTAATACGAGGGCGCTCATCGGTACAAATTCGTGCTCCTAATTTCCTTATCCTTGCAACTAACGCGGAACGGATTCAGAAGGATGATGGATCCGTCGGCGGAGCAACAAGCGTCCTGCCCAAAACCTGTCACCCTAAACCATGAGGCGATCCCACGTGCCGCCATACCTAATTTCACGAACCATCTCTCTGTCGTAAATACTCTGAGGGAATCCGAGCTCGATTCGGCTTGCTCCGTCGAGGGATTTCAATTGTTCGGCGGAGAGTTCCATATCCAAACTGGCGAGATTGTCCTGGAGTTGAGATACCTTCCGCGCCCCCATGATCGGGATTACTGGCACCGTTCGATAGCGCAACCAGGCGAGCGCGACTTGCGCCATGCTGCGACCGGTTTGTTCCGAAACCGACTTTACAGCCGAGATCATCGACGCCGCGCGTTGTTCCCTCTCAGGATAGAAGGCTTTCACTCCCTCATTTGTCATCCGCCCGCCGTCGGGCTTACCTTCGCCGTGATATTTCCCGGTTAGAAATCCACCCGCCAGGGGAGAGAAAGCCAGAACCCCCAAGTTCAGAGCTTTGGCCATGGGAATCAGTTCGCGCTCGACCGTCCGCTCAATCAGGCTGTACTCGAGCTGCAGCCCGATAAACTGTGTCCAGCCTCGAAGCTCCGCCATAGTATTTGCCTGGGCGACCCACCAGGCGGGAGCGTCCGAGATGCCGACGTAAAGAACCTTGCCCTGGCGAACCAAGTCGTCCAGACCGCGCATGACTTCTTCCACAGGAGTGATCCCGTCCCAGATGTGCACCCAGTACAGGTCGATGTAGTCGGTTTGTAGTCGTTTCAAACTGGCTTCCACTGCTTGCATCATGTTCTTGCGATGATTGCCCGCCGCATTCGGATCATTGCCTGGCGCGGCGTTGGAGTACTTCGTGGCTAGAACGACGCTCTCGCGATGGCCCTGCATGAACTCGCCCAGGAATTTCTCGCTCGTGCCAGTAGTGTAGAAATTCGCCGTGTCTATAAAGTTTCCGCCTGCCTCGCGGTAGGTTTCATAGACTTTCTGCGCTTCAGCCTTTGGTGATCCCCATCCCCACTCGTCGCCGAAAGTCATAGTGCCTAGTGACGCTTCGGAGACCCGCAGTCCACTTTTGCCGAGTAATCTGTATTTCATAATCGTGTTCCTTCCGGGATTCAGCAACTCAGGAATTGGTTCCGCTCTTTGCCATATACAATCGGCTGTCGAAGCGCCCATCTTCAAACACCGTTGAGACAGTGAGATGTCGCCATTTTTCAGCTTCCATTGCGCGCGCGGCTTCTGCTTGCTGCACCCGCTTTTCCGCATCAACACCGAGAATCAGCCGCACCGGCACCTCGTCGCTGTTCGCCAGTTGCAGAATTACGTCCGCGATCTTTCGCGGATCGCCTTCCGCACGTCCTTCGAGTCCTCGCAAAATCTTGTGCATCGCACCGACCGAGGCCTCGTAGTCCGGCAGCAGGTCCGGCATATTCTCACCCGCGCGCCGTGCCCAGTTGGTCCGAATGCCTCCCGGCTCTAGCGTGCAGATCTTGACTCCGAACGGCGCGACTTCCATCGCCAGAGAGTCGCTGAAACCGCCGACAGCCCACTTGGCCGCGTGATACGGCGTATTTCCGGCAACCGCGAGGCGACCACCGACCGAAGACACCTGAAAGATGTGACCGCTCTTCTGCTTGCGCATCACCGGCACGGCGGCACGCGTGGTGTACACCACGCCATAAAAGCACGTGTCCACGACGGCCCGGAAATCCACCGTACTCATTTGCTCGAAAGGCGCAATCTGCCCGTAACCAGCATTGTTGACCAGCACGTCCAGCCGCCCGAATGTATCCACTGCCAACTGCACGGCCGCTTTTGCGGCGGCTTCGTCTCGCACTTCCAGTTTCACGGGTTTCACCCGCTCGCCGTATTGCGCCACCAGAGGTGCCAGTTCTTCCGTCCGGCGCGCCCCAGCGACCACGCTGTCCCCTGCGGCCAGCGCCGCCTCGGCGATGTCCCTCCCCAACCCGTTTCCGCTTCCCGTAATCAACCAGACCTTAGACATGAAAATCCTCCGTTCTCCTTCTTAGATAGACTATGTCGATTAGACTCGGCCAGCTGGCGTCGCGAGCAAGTCTATTGTGATTACTCACTCATTTATTAGATGCAATGAACTCGTTACTTGGTTATGCCGGACCAGAACATTTGAAAGCCGCTATCCCGGTATTGTTTCGCCTTGGACGGTTCGACGCCGTAAGGTCTATCGTCGCCTCTACCAAGGCTGCTAACGACTTCGAGATCAGTTCCACCGGGAGATCGTTGCGAAAGAGACGCTGCTCAATCGCGTCACGAATCATGGTTTGGAATTCGACGAACGGCGCGCTACCGGCGTCTCTGGACTCTTTGGTGAGTACCTCCGAAACCGTTAGTTGCGCCAGCACCTTGCGCTGCTTCGGATTCGCAATGCCCCAATTCACGTAGCGATCCCAAACATGTCGCAGCCTGGTACGAACATTCTTCTTCCGAGGGAAATCCGACATCATGGCGTCTGCGAGTTCCAGCTTGATCTCCCGGTAAAGGGCATTGATCAGATCATCCTTAGTCTTGAAGTACGTAAACAGAGTTCCCTCTGCGACGCCAGCTTGTTTTGATATCTCTGACGTTGGGGCAGCGGTAAGACCGCGCTCCGCAAATAGGCGGGTCGCGGCGTCGAGGATCGCATTTCGTTTGTCTCCGCTTTTAGGACGCGCCACGGAGTTTCTCCTTTACTGAGTGCGTACTCAATAATACATGGCAAGTATGCTGATGGCAAGCCCCTGCCCTCTTTCCGTTTCCGGAGACGCGGCACGTGGATTGGGGGAAACTGTTATTGAGGGTCCGGCGATTCGCAACCCGGGAACTATCACGGCATACAAAATCGGATCGTTGCCGGCTCAACCGGTCGGCGCAACACCATCTGGTATAAATCCTTTCTCTAAAGGTTGTGTTTATGACATTTAAGAGGCGGTTCAAGCTTTCTGAGCAGCAGCGGAATGAAAGGTGGAGGAGCTGGAAGGCGGGGCAGTCGTTGCATGAAACTGGGCATGCCTTTGGCAAGAAACATGTGTCCATTCAATTTGTGTTGGCGCAGCATGGCGGGATTGCTCCGGCCGCGCGGCGGCGCTCACCGCTCACGCTTACACTTGAGGCGCGGGAAAACATTCTTCGAGGGATCGCTTGCGGTTCGTCGAAATCAAATTTGAGTCCAAACCGGTGATCACGCGACAAGACGACTGGCAATACCTCGAATTAAAGTTAGTGAATCGCTCTAGCTGGTCGTTGGGTGCCCCTCTGCTCTGCCAACTTCACGCCGCTCCTTGTATTTTCTTGCGCTTGACGGGCTTCCGAAGTAGCGGTCAATCATCCAATTCATATCCGTCGCGAGTACTGGTTTCTGCACATAATCCATTGCTCCGAGTGAAAGTGCTTGCTGATAGCACGGCACATCATGGTGCCCGGCCAGCACAATGAACGAAGTGTGTAAATTGTAGCGAACTAAATGCCTTATGACCCGGAGCCCTTCGAACGCTGTGGATACTTGATCTACAAGGGCGAAGTCGAATTCCTCTCGTTCAATGCAGCGCAATGCAGCCTCAATTGACGTGCATTTATAAACCTCGAACCCGCGAGTTTCGAAAGGTTCTGCATGCCAGGCCAGGTCTTCCAGATTTTGATCGAAGACAAGTATTTTTAACCCGGCACGAATCGTGTCTAACTTCTTTATCCTCTCGCAGCCCAATCCGGACATTCGAATATCCTTTTGTCGTGGTGTTGAGGTATTTAAAATCTGCAGCATTGTCGCGGAGTCGCCAGCGTTGCCCGGAAAACGCCTCATCCACATTGCGTACAATTTTGGCATGCCGGCAAGGCAGCGCTTCACGATGGGAAAGCGCGCCTGACATTTCTCAAGCGCCCGATGTAGCGGTGGGCACTCCCGACTCAGCAAGACAGTACCGGCAGCCAAAAGAATAAGGCCTGGGGCAATTGGCAGAAACAGCCCGATAATTCCGCAACACACAAGACCAACTCCCAGGCAAGCGATAAGAATCCTCTGCAGTTTGCTTTGCGAGCCTGCAATTTCGATTGTTCTCATAAAGACGCCTCGTTGGGTGAGAGCAAAGACCCCAATCCGCCTTAATAGGGAGGATTAGTTTGATAAATTCTTCGGCGAATTTTTATTTAGTGCCAACAGCAATTCCTTAGCGGCGGCTGTCGGCGGGACTTTGCCCCCCAATGCGATTTCTTTCGCTGTGAATTCGCGCCCGTAGAGCCGCCTGTTAGCTTCGTTATCCGGACGAAGCGTTGACCCGTCGAGGAAGGCTCCTGCGAAGAGCCCTCGTGATCTCGAGTAGCTCAAAACTTCCGCTCGCAAGGTTACGTCTGTGGCAGCGATGACATCACGACCCTTTGGCCCAGCGGAAGCAGAGATTCCCGCGCCTAGCTTCACTTTGCTGGACAAGATGGAGTCGGCGCCTCTGGGGTTCATCACCAGAAGCACGTAGTCGGTGGCTTGTCCCCCGATCTGAAGTCCGAAGCTGCCTCCCTCCAGCGCAATCATGGCGGGAGCGCCCCACGACCGGGAAAATTCGTCCCCGCTGCGGCAAGTCATTGCTCCACGTCCGTAACTTCCCCCAAAACCGAATGCTAGCTTGATGACGGAGGGAAGGATGATGACACACTCTGCTTTATCGAGAAGTTGCTGAGGAACGCTGTCTGGAATATTTAGAATTTCGTTCATCACGAGTCCGGCATTGCGGACCCTCTGCTGTTCCTTCTGTTGGGCCGGAAGTGGCAAACTAAAGAGCGCCAGGATGAGCACCGTGGTTATGTATTTCATAGTTTTTTCCTTTCTTCGTATGTTACGGGCTGTTCCGCCATCGCGAGGGCAGCAGTAAAAAGGCCGCTTTCACAAATCCTGTTCAGTGCTTCCATAAAATCACCTCCCAGCGTCTCCGCTTCATTCAACGACTCACCCTGCGCATCCTGCACGTTCGTGGTAGGTCTCACTGAGAAGTACACTTGCAATGGCAGGAATGTGGGGACGCGGAGCTGCTTTTTCCGAACGACACCTTAGAGCGCCCGACGCCCCCACTTCCCAGAAACATCGCCCGATATCAATTACGTTCAAGTTCCAACTCGTTTTGCAGTCGTTGAAACGCGTCATGTGCCGTGTCGTAGTCAAGATATTTGTCCAGAGTCTCCTTCATGTCGTTCGACCGCGCTGCAACTGCCTTCAGGTGATCCCGATATTCCGGGACGAAGAGACGGTCCTGATTTCCGCGAAGGTAGACGATAGCGGCTTGTGTTCTAGACGCCACTTGAGCGGCGTGCGAAGTGACCTGGGCAATTGCCTTTTGCTGCCACGGCTCAACCAAGTCACTGATCCCTTGCAGTTCGGCGATTCGCTTGCCGACGTTGTTGACGTGGCCCTTCACCCGGTCTAGATAGGAGGCATGACTCTGCCAACTGATTTGGGGTCTCCAGGCGAAGCTCTCCAGTGTTTCCGTGTGGAGCTTCATCGTCGCAGCTTCACTCTGGATCTCGGTGAGCAGCGTAGACGCCCGTTCGGAAAAATAAGGTGATGGGTCGGTTGAATGTTTCGCGGGCGAAGCAAATGCTTGCCCGGCCCCTAACAACATGAACACCACAAAACCCAGAACAGTTTTTTTCAGCAGCACTTGCATTTTCAATTCCTCCCTTGATTTTTTTTCTGAGATGAGGGCTTGCGGCCAATTTCACCGCGCGGCTGTTTGTCCGCCTACACTTCAGTCTTGTTGCTTCTTCCAAAGGAGAGTTTAGAGGGAATGGCATTGCGCGAATATCCAGCCGGGGCGGTATCTCGAGTCCCAAATTTGGGCACATGTGGGCTCGAAAACAGTGAGGAATGCCCGATGGGTTACAACAGAAAATACGTTAGTCGGTCACCGACAGATCCGATTCGGCGCTGAGGCGCGGCAATACGCCGCAAGGAGCCACCGTGCGTCGGACCGTCGCTTCCTGAATTTCTAAAAGTGATCTTCGTGTCAGTATCCCTCCGGAATGTGGGCATCACCAGGCATCAGTAACCGAATACCCAACCGAGGGGATACACCCGCCGCCGGCAAGCGTTTAGGCTGTTGACTATTGATTCCACCCAAACGGGAGCGCCCAAAGCAAGGAAAAGCAGATGATCCAAGACATGACATTTACAACGCTTCACGAAGGTCCCGATCGCGGCGAATCCAACCGTGGCGGCTACGTACATACGCAACTGCGACGCGCACGCAGATTCTCGCGGAATATAAGTCCCCTTTTGGCGCTAGTGGTTAGTTCCGATGAAGTGGTACAGCAGAGCCTTGCCGGGACCATTGCCCAGTGCGGGCTTCTGGTATTTCGCGCGTTCACCGTGGGCGAAAGTAGAAGAATCTTGAATCGTTGGAAAATCTGCCTGGTGGTAAGCGACGACCGCCTGATCGACGGCAAGTATGAAGATCTCTTGAAAGCAACTGCGACATCGCGCACGAAAGCTCCAGTGATTGTCCTTTCACTTGCGGGTGATTGGCCGGAGTACTTTCAGGCGGTGCACGCGGGTGTGTTCGACTTCCTGGCATACCCACCGATCCCCGGCGAACTCCCGAGAGTAGTGCACCACGCTCTGGAATCACATGTGTTAAGAAGCTTCGAGGAAGCCGAGACTACGCATTCTGAATATTCAGAAGGAGGAGCATTATGAATGACACAGGTGCTGCAGTTCTGCTGGTGGGTGACACCGCAGCGCGATCGACCACCGTTCGGAAGTGGCTGAGGAAGATGGGTTGCTCATTCTGCGTGGCTACTTGCTATGATGGTGCGAGCAGCTGGCTGACCCAAACGCATTTTGATCTTGTGCTGTGTAACTATCAGTTGGTGGATCGCACGGCATTCCCTCTGCTGGATTGGCTCGAAGGCTCGTCTTCCTCCTTGATTTTCTGTTCTAAACCCGGCCGAGAAAGCCGATGGTTGCCGGTGATCGAGCACGGCGAGCGGCGCTTGGACCGGCGATTGTTAAGTGCAAGGAATTTGACGAGTGCTCTTGAATGCATTCTGGCTGGCCGCGCTGGCAATGGTTCAAGTGGAATCAGAGTTTCGGCGGATGAACTGGAGCACGTGGGCATTAAATAATCCCGACGAGCACTCAAAGATACGACGTCGCTTCTATCACAATAAATATAGGTTGAAGGCAGCGCAAACGTCCCGTGTGACAGCCTGGGCACTCAACGACTTTGCCCATGGCAGCTTTGAAGGGGCTCTCGGGTGGGCGGCTGCTGCGCCCACCCGCTGGTTCACTCCACCTCTGTCACTAAGAGGGTCCACAAAATAGCCCACGCGACGACCGTCACCAAGATACCTGGAAGCAGAGATACTATGCGGTCTTTCATTGGCTTTTCCTCCTTTGCAGGTTGGAACGTACTTGCCAGATCGAATCTCTTGGGCATTGGATCACAAAACAACCCGTTGGATTGAGGCCGGTCTGACAAGCATTCAATCCGCATCCTGTGATTTCGGAAGCTCGACGGTTAGGATCCCATCCTCCACAATCGTGCGAACTCCTGAGGTGTCAACGTCGGACGGCAGATCGACGGTCCTTAGGAGACGATTGGAAACCACCTCAGAGTGGATGACTTGCGCATTCTCCCTTTGTAGCCCGCGGTCACGCAGGCCCGAAATTACAAGCCGCCGCGGCTCCACGCCAATCTCGAGATCGTTTTTGTGGAATCCCGGCACCTCCGCCTGAACAACATATTCGCCGATGGATTCAATCAAGTTCAGGGGGACCGGGTGCAACAATTCGGATTCGGCCCGAAGCCAATCGTCTTTTTCGTGCCCGGGCGCGGCCCCACGACTTTCAAATAACTCGAACGCCCTTCGAGAGATCAGTTCGTAGGTCTCGGAGGATTGAATGAGGATCTCTTGACCCTTATTTGCCGTGACCTCTGTTTTCTTAACTCGCTCCATAGCTGTTGCCGAATTTGCGGTCATGGCCCGCCTCCTAGTCGAAAGATTTCTTCCCTCTTCACCGCCCTAAGATCGGGACAATCTGGGGAACATGTCACAGGATAGGTTAGTGGCGTTACTAAGGCTATCCCTCCGAGACGGTATTCATGGGCTCGACCCGGAGTAGGGCCACGAAAGGGAAAGTCGAAGTGTTCTCAGTACAGGGTCAAGAAATGATTCCCTTACGCACGGCATACAGGATGAGTTCGGCAGGATTGTGCAGATTCAGTTTTTCCAGAATGTGCTTGCGATGAGTCTCTACCGTGTAGGGACTAATGTTAAGAGATGTAGCTACCTCTTTGTTCGCGTTGCCTTCGACAATAAGTTGCAGGATTTCCCGCTCACGAGTCGTGAGCAAGTCATAGGAGTCGACACCACCCTTTTGTTTGAGAATCCGGACATAGTCCTCAGCGAGAATCCTACTGACCTTGGGGCTGAAGAACGATTTGTTTTGTGATACCGCCTGAATGGCGCCGAGCAGATCGGCGGGAGCCGAATCCTTCAGCAAATAACCGCGCGCTCCAGCCTTCAAAGCTCGCATCACATACGATTCGTCCGCATGCATGCTAAGAATGACGACGGCAACGGTGGGGTGCTCAGTAACAATCGTCTTGGTTGCCTCGATGCCGTTGAGAACAGGCATGCCGACGTCCATCACCACCACATCGGGCTTGACCGACGCCACCAGGTTGATCGTGTCCCGCCCGTTCTCGCATTCGCCAACCACTTCCAGATTCGATTGACGCTCGAGCAAAGCGCGCAAACCCGTACGCATTACAACGTGGTCATCAGCCAGCAAGATTCTGAGTTTCTTCATGAACCTATTCCTCCCGATTTGAGCGCTCAGTGCAGAAGAGGTAGATCCACCTCAAGTCGCGTGCCTTGCGAAGGATTTGAATCTACTTTCAAGACTCCACCCAGCTGCATGACCCGCTCATTCATGCCGATCAATCCCATGCCTCGACCCCGGAGAGTATCGAACCCCTTCCCATCATCTTCAATGCTTACCCGGAGGTGACTCGAGTCCTGCCGCACGCGTACCTGAACTTTCTTGGCATAGGCATGTTTCGAACAATTGTTCAAAGCTTCCTGCACGATTCTGTACACGCAGGTACGGAGATCATCCGGTAAATTATCCGAAACATTTTCCTCGACTGTATCAACCACCATTCCGGTTCGCTTGGACACTTCACGGGCCTGCCATTCCAGCGCAGGGACGAGACCCAAATCATCTAGCATGGATGGACGCAACAACAGTGCCATATCGCGCACCTCATTCAGGCAATTTTCGGCCAGCATCCTGACGTTCTCCAGGCCTTGTCGAAATGCGGCTTTGTCCACAACCGTTTCGGTCAAATTCTTGATTTCCAAAAGCAGCGCGCTTAACGATTGGCCAACTTCATCGTGCAGCTCCCTGGAAATTGCGCGACGTTCTCGTTCTTCGGCATCCACCAGGCGTTTCGAAAGCTGCTTCAATTCACGCTGAGCCCGCAGGCTCTCTTGGTATTTTTCCTCGATATTTCTTTCCAGACGGCCGGCGTGGATGACCGTCACGGCTGCCAGAAGGGACCCAAAACTCAAACCGATCGCAGAAACTATCAACAAACGTCGCCGGAACTGAAGGGATGCCTCCATAACTCTGCGGTCAGTTTCTCTCAAGTCCCCTTCATTTACGACGCTGATCTCCTTGGTGAGAGCCAGGATTTCCGCGCGCTGTGACTTTAAATCGCCCCGCACTTCCCGATTGCTTTGATGAACCGCCGCAGGCCGATCGCGAGTCACATTGGACCAGATAGTCGCCCAATATTTCCCGAATTCCGAGTCCAGACGCTGAAACGCTGGTTTGCTATCCGGAGGCAAAGAATCGATGCGAGCTTGCAATTGGGCTGTCGTGTCCTTCTGGATCGATTCCAGCTGGCTCTCGTACGTTTTTTTTGTCTTGGCAGATGACTCGGCATAGGCTTCAATAATGTTTCCAGATTCGTACAGGCCTGCTCGAACGCGTTCAAGCGCGCTCTCCCGATTGAGAAAATCTTGTCGAATCTGAACGTTGCTGGTTTCGAATTGCCGCATCGTGAGGAGTGAGTCGGCGCAAATGATCGCCATCAGTGCGAGCAAGGCCCCGAACCCTGCCAGCAAAGCCGCACGAGTGCCCAATTGTCGGCGTCTTGGCGTCCGAAGAATTTGTTGAACTTCCTTCACTTCTTCAATCATTTTGTGCCACCGTACCTATAGTCTACTCAGTGTCGACCCGAGCGGGAAAGCGCGCTACGGTGCTCTTCGCGCACGTCGTCAATCACTGCCCAGACTCTCACACAGCTAACTCACTTGGACCTGGGAACCTTCGATCTGCCCATCCCAGCTTCGCACGAAAGACAAATATATTTACCACATTATTAATTAACGATGCGGTGAACGTCGCCGTAAAAACTTGCACTGGGATCATTCCAGCCGACCACGCGGTCTTCGCGAGAACGAATGACAAATCACCGATCTGAGTCAATCCCACGGCTGCAGCGATTGCGGTCGCGAGGGGATAGTGGAACAATCTCACATTGCACAACAAGATGACAAATTTCCCGACGACAATGAACCCAAGTATGGTTCCGAGAAGAGGCAAGCTACTCATAAGCGTTCCCGGATCAATAAGGGTTCCCAATGAAACAAAAAAGAGAGCCGTAAAGACATCGCGAAGCGGAACAAATTGACCGTGTGCCTGGTGCAAATCTTCCGAGCCACTAATGGAAAGGCCAGCAAGGAACGCGCCAGGTGCAATCGAGATTCCCAGGGCTTGCGCGAGGGCCGAAGTCCCGAGAGAACTGCAATTGCGACCAGTAGGAACAATTCTGTACTTTTGGTTTCTTTCACTCTTCTGAAGAGCCGCGGGATCACCTTGATTGCAAGGAAAATCAAAGGAATCAGGAGGGCAAGCGCCTGGCCAAGAGTCCATGCTGCCGTGGCGATGTAGTCTCCTGGACCGCTAAATGCCAGCAGTATCGCAGTCATGCAAACCACTGCCAAATCATCCACCAGAGTTATCCCGATCATCACACGTCCGTATTCAGTTCCTAACTTTCCGCTTTCCCTTAGCAGGCTCGCCAAGACCATCGTGCTTGTTGCCGAAATCGTTGCGCCGATGACGACGGCTTGAGTCATGGTCCATCCCGAGATCCTGGCAATAAAGATCGCAATCCCGAGTATGCAGAGTATCCCGATCGGCCCGCCGATGAGTGCAACATTTTTCACCCGCACAAGGTCTGAAAAAGAAAATTCAACTCCGATAGAGAACATCAGCAGAACGACACCCACGTCGGCCCATGCCCCGAAACTATGAACGTCCACCAGGTGAGGACCCGGTGTGAATGGACTGATTACAATTCCGCCAACCACACATCCCAGAATGAAAGGAAGGCGAAAGCGCCAAGCCAATAGCCCTCCGGTTATCGCAGCGAGAAATATGTAAATCAAGTCACGAAATAACACAGAAATCTCTCCCATCTTGCAAAACGCTAACGGCAGGACGCAGGTGTGGCATCACGTAGATTGATTTATGAAGCAGTGTGCGTCTATCCCAAGCGAACGGTATTTGCAGGCCCCGAGCTAGTTACTGCTGGGAGCGCAGGTGAGACGATTCGAACAGTTGCGCGGAGGAATGCTTGTGAATGGGGGTATTTTCATTGCAGTCGAAGTGGTCGCAGAATCCTGAGCGCGCCTTCTCACAATTTCGACCGAACAAGGTGACCTCCGAAGCGCTGCCTGAGCAACACTGCCAAGCAGGAACCGTACCAATCCGCTAGACACGTGCGAGCCAACCAAGACCAAGTCCGCGCCCCATTCCTTCGCATACTCTCCGATGGCTATCCGAGGATGACCTTCGAGGACTGCTGCTGTGGTCTGCTAGCCAGCCCTGCGAAGTTCATCTGAAGCATCTTTGACGATGAGCGGTGCAAATTGCTGGAATGGTGGAAGGAGCGATGCATCACTTGCCGGTTGAGGCCATTCGATGATATGGAGGACGCACGCGGTCGTTCCTGACGGCCACGGGCGCCCCGTCACCTCGGCCACCACGAACTTCGACTCTGGCGAAGAGTCGATTGCGACCAAGAGTTTCATCACGTCCTCCACGGATCGAAATTCAGATCCTGCTTCTCGCCTTTTTCTAGAACAGGAGCTTAAGTGCGACTTGCGAAATCCTCGGCGGGGCAGCTTTCACGACTTCGCCGAATGTCGCATCGTTTATGTTCCCATCGACTGATCCATTTCCGTAGAACTGTGCGTGATTGAACGTGTTGAACGTTTCGAAGCGGAATTCTAACGACTTGCTTTCGGTTAATTTGGTGACCTTGTGGAGCGCCATGTCGAAATTATTGACTCCGGGTCCGTAGAACGGTCGGCGTGGGGCATCACCCTGCGTCCCGAGAGAATTCGGGCTGAACAGCGCGGTGTTAAAGTACGGCTGCCCGTTCCGCGGGTTATGGTTGATGTCCAGATTTCCAGCGGCCATGTTCGGCAGATCGATGCTGACCGAGTTGATACCGTTATTTTGTGCATAGACGAGGAAGTTGTCGCCATTACTGGCGAGCGTTACGGGCAAACCTGTTGCAAACCGGGTGATCCCGGAAATCGCCCATCCTTCCGTGAAGCGATTCTTGGCATGGAACAACTTGTCAAATGCCAATTCATAGTTGTAACTGAAAACAAAGTTATGCTTGATATCTGA
>CAWAYK010000007.1:0-552593 GCA_963786215.1 uncultured Acidobacteriota bacterium | reverse complement strand
CTCCGGAGTGGCCCGCGATTGATTCCCAATGGCGGCGCGCGTATCATAGTTTATTAATGCGCAGAACCACCACCAGCCATGGGAATTCGTATCTCCCTTACGGCATGCGAATCCTGCTCGCCGTTCTGTCCCTATCGCTTCTCGCGCCGGCCGTGTTTGCCGCCGACCCGGATATTTTTCCCCTCTCAAAAGTTCAGCCGGGAATGAAGGGCGAGGCTTACACCATTTTTGCCGGCGATCAGATCGAAAAATTCGATCTGGTGGTGATCGGCGTCATGCCCAATTTTTTGGCGCCTAAGGAATCGATCATTCTCGTGCAACTAGTAGGCGCCAAAAGTCGAACACACGGGAGTAGTCGCGGGAATGAGCGGCAGCCCGGTCTATTTTGAGGGAAAACTTGCCGGAGCACTTTCCCTGAAGCTCGGCACAGTTCAATAAAGAACCACTTGCGGGCATCACGCCCATTGAAAATATTCTGAGCCTGCCGAAGGGCCAACCGGCGTGACGCGCGCGGACGGTTCCATTCCACTTCCACAGGATTCGGACCAGCTGGAAGCAAAATTTGAAATTCCGTCGGATTGGGCATCGCGAGCGGGTATTTCGGGCGGCAGTTTTCTGACTCCGATTGCTTCCCCGCTTGTGTTTTCAGGATTCAGCGCAGTGGCAATACGCCAATTCGAGCATGAGTTTGCAGCCTACGGCATGGCAGCGACGCAGGGCGGCAGCATCGATGCGCGCCCGGATGACGCAGCCATTCGTCCCGGGGACATGGTCAGCGCCGTGCTCCTCGAAGGCGACATGTCGCTGAATGCCTCCTGCACCGTCACGACGATCGTTGACGGACGAGTCTTTGTGTGCGGCCATCCGCTCTTTGGATTCGGCAATGTGCAGATGCCGATGGCGCGGGCGCGCGTACTCACCACGCTCAGCTCGGAACTCGAATCCACAAAAATTGTGAATGTCGGTGGAACGATTGGCTCGTTCAATCAGGATCGCGTGACCGCGGTCGTCGGCAGCCTGGGCGCCTCGCCGAAACTAATTCCCATCGATATGACAGTCGCAACGCCCGACGGTGACAAGCATCTTTCCTTCCGCATGATGTCCAACCCGAAGATCAGTCCGATTCTCATGGGCATCGCCACGCTGAATGGTTTGGTTCAGAACAGCGTGTATGGCGAAGGGACAACGCTGCATTTGACTGGCACGATCGACATCGCCGGACACTCCAGCGTTACGCTCGACAATCTCTTTCCCCCGATCGATTCCTTTGTTCCAGACGGCTTGCCCGTCTCCAGCACGGTGCAAAACCTGTTTTCCAGAATTTTCACCAACCAGTTTGAGACAGCGAACATAGAGCACGTCACGCTGCGCATGGAAGCGAAGCCAGAACGCCGTTTGATGACGATTGAGGGCGCGTGGCTCGACAAATCGGAAGCCGAGCCGGGCGATACGGTCACCGTGCGCGTGCAATTGCGTCCGTACCGCGGGTCGCCTGTGATCCGGGATGTCAAAATCGCGATTCCGCCGCAGGCCGTACGCGGCACAAACATGCAAATCCTCGCCAGCGATTCCGGCAACGTTGAATCGCATGAACGTCGTTTCCGGTTCGCAGGCACGGCTGGACAGCCTGGAGCAACTTATTTCGGTATTGAATCGCGAGCGCAGAAATAACCGCCTTTACGTGACGCTTCTGGGATCCGCGCCGACGCTTGCTCGTGCAGGATAAAGTGATGCCGAACCTCCCTGCGTCCGAGATTAATCTTCTTGACCAGCGCGGCGGCCCGGCTAGTTCAGTGGTGGTTCGCGAGTCTGCGGCCGGCGAATGGTCGCTCCCGCTCGATCAGATCGTTCAGGGATCTTCATCCCTTACGATTCAAATCAAGTAAGCAGCAGGCTGGCGAGCCTCGCCGCCTCCTTGAGGAGTCTAATGCGCAATTTATTTTTAAACGCCCGCCAACTCAGCCGCGCAAAAACTGCGGCGATCTCGCACAGGGCTTCTTGGACACTGGTCGTCGCGGCTATGCTCGCCGTGGCGTCGCCAGCTCTGGCCGAACATACACGCTGGTGGCGGCAATCCACGTATGAAGAGTTTGACAAGGGGACGGCCAAGGGCGTCGCGCTGCGCAGCGACGGCAAAATGTTTCTCGCGCCCCGGTTTGCTGAATTTGCGGACGCCAGCCTCGCCTACCTGCTGCAAATTCGCGCCGATTCAAAAGGCAATCTTTATGCGGCGGGCGGCTCGAATGCCAAAGTGCTGCGAATCGATGCAAGCGGAAAATCAACGAGCGTCTTCGAGTCCCCCGAACTTTCCGCCCAGGCGATTGCGCTGGACGCGGCGGGAAATCTATACGTGGGAACTTCGCCCGACGGCAAAGTTTACAAAGTAATGCCCGGAGGGCAATCCTCCGTCTTTTTTGATCCCAAAACAAAATACATCTGGGACCTCGCCGTGGACAAAGACGGAACTGTCTTCGTCGCCACGGGCGACACCGGCAAGATTTTTTCTGTCGCGCCGGACGGCAAGGGACAAGTTTTTTATTCGAGCGACGAGACACATATTCGTTCGCTGGCGCTTGACACGAACGGAAATGTTTTGGCCGGGACGGAGCCTAACGGACGAGTGCTGCGCATTCCGAAGTCCGCGAATAACCGGCGCGCGTTTGTACTCTATGAAACATCGAAAAAAGAAATTACCTCGCTCCTGCAGGCCGCAAACGGCGACCTGTATGTGGCCGCAGTTGGCGAAAAGACACCTCCCACTCCCGGCCAATCACGACCCATGCCAACGGACACAAACAATAATTCAAATTTCGTAATTTCGATTGGCCCCTCGGGAGCAACGACGGCGCAGCCGCAACAGAATCAGCAGAATCCCTTCACGCCATTGCCCACGGTAAACTCAAGTTCCGTGTATCGAATTGCGTCCGACGGCTCACCTGAAGAACTGTGGAGCACGCGAGACGATGTGGTGTACTCGATGGGACTGCTTCCGGGTGGAAAGCTTCTGCTCGGAACGGGAAATGACGGCGCCATCCTTGAGTTGGATGGCAATCACATTTTTTCAAAACTGACGAAGGCGACTTCGCGCCAGGTCACTGCAATCGCCACAGGGCCTGGCGGAAAATTATTTCTCGCTGCGGCGAATCC
This sequence comes from uncultured Acidobacteriota bacterium, assembly GCA_963786215.1. Taxonomy (GTDB): domain Bacteria; phylum Acidobacteriota; class Terriglobia; order Acidiferrales; family UBA7541; genus Palsa-360. The sequence continues at coordinate 549,446 of CAWAYK010000007.1, read as the reverse complement.
GGGGAAAGTTTTTACCCTGGGCCCCGATACCGAATCCGAGGGAACTTACGAATCGCAACCGTTTGACGCCCACGTTTTTTCGCGCTGGGGACGCACAATGTGGCTGAGCGAAAATGGCGCCGCCGGGAGTGGCTCTAATGCCTCACGAATTTCAATCTATGCGCGCTCAGGCAACACTTCCGATCCCGATTCCAACTGGAGCGATTGGGCGGGCCCGTACACAAATTCTTCTGGCGATAAACTGGATTGCCCCGCCGCGCGATTCGTGCAGTGGAAAGCCGTGTTGCGCGGGGCTTCCGGCAATAACGCTCCTGCGGCGCCGGCCATCGACTGGTTCAGCATCGCGTACCTGCCAAAAAATATGGCTCCGCAGGTGACGGCCATCGCCATTCAGGATCCCGGAATTCGCGTGCAAGGGCTTTCTCTACCGACGGTGGTTACCGGAACACAGGCTCCCGCGCAATTGCGCATGCCTCAACCGCCGCCATCCGCTTCTTCCACTTCTCCGTTCTCGGTGACCACAATTTCCAATCTCGGTTCCTCCGGGGTTGCTCATTTCGATCCCATCCCGCAAGGGGCATCGCAAAAAGGCTTTCAATCGGTGTTGTGGACGGCTGACGATGCGAATGACGATCAGATGGAATTCAGTGTCTACTTTCGCGGTGAGAACGAAACTTCCTGGAAACTGCTTAAAGACAAGCTGGACACGAAGTTTTATTCCTGGGACACCACGTCCCTGCCGGATGGCGCGTATTATCTGAAGATTGTCGCGAGCGACGCTCCGTCGAACCCAACTGGCGAAGGACTTTCCTCTGAACGCGAATCCGAACGCTTCATCGTGGCCAACACTCCACCAACAATCGCGCAGCTTACGGCGGATTCCGCAAACACAGGCGTCCGCGTTAAATTCCAGGCCAACGCTGTGGTCAGTTTTATTACTCGCGCGCAATACAGTCTTGACGGCGGAGATTGGACGCTGATTTTTCCCGCAGGCGGACTGAGCGACGCCTCCAGGGAAAATTACGATTTCCAATTGCAGAAAGTTTTGCCCGGCGAGCACACTGTAACGGTCCGCGTTTACGATCAATTTGAAAATGTGGTCAGCGCGAAGACAACCGTGCGAATTTCTTCCAGCGGAAATTGAGTTTTAAGTAGCGCGGGCTTCAGCCTGCGGGGGTTGGTGCTTGCAAGTTCTATCCCCACAGGCTGAAGCCTATGCCACAAAAACCGTCAACTCGGGACTAGCTCGCCCACCGGTCTTGTACTTGATTCCTCGTATCGAAGCGTTCAATGTGAATGCCAATCCCTAGCATCCCATCCTTGCTGTCAATCGGTTGAACGCGGACCACGCGTCCAAAGCACACGACTTCGCTCGAAACTCTTTGCGCGAGATCGTGCGGAATCCGCAACGTCAACTCCATCGGCATCCCTATTTGCAGCGGGGCGCTGGTTTCAAAATAAAGACCATTCTGCGACATGTTTTGCGACTCCGCTTTTTGTTCCAATATATCCGGATTGTCGAGCACGCGGAACCGCATGGCCACGCAGGCATTCACGCGTGGATCGTTGCGCCGGTCAATTGAACTCATGGTTTCCTCCAAGCGCGTTGGGAATAGCTGCACGATGATTTAAAGTAGGAAGGGTACAAGAATTTTAGCGCGCGGAAGCGCGGAAGCAAGGGAAATTCATATTTCGTGACACTCGGTGGTTCGAGATGGAGCACTTGAGGCAGTTTACCGCCCAAAATACTTGGGACTTCTAAAACAAATGCCATTCCGTCCCTACTTTCCAATATCGCTCCTCATTCTGGCTTATAAACTCGCATGCGGCAGGGCGGAACAACTTGTGCCATAATGCGCCGTCCTGGGAGGTTCCCAAAATGAGCGCACCCGACACTCCGATTTTTGCCGGTCCAGACCTCCAGGCTATTCGCGATGCGCGCCGCCGCATTGCGCCCTACATCGAGCAAACGCAAGTCATGATTTCCTATCCGCTCGACGAACTGGCAGGCGCTCTGCTTTATTTCAAATGTGAGAATCTGCAACTCTCGGGTTCCTTCAAGATTCGCGGCGCGACAAACGCCGTCTTTTCCCTGAGTGAGGCGGAAGCGTCGCGTGGCGTCGTAACGCACTCCTCGGGAAATCATGGAGCAGCCCTGGCGCTAGCTGCGCAAATGCGCGGCATTCGCGCTTGGGTCGTGATGCCCCGCAATGCGCCCCAGGTGAAAGTTCGTGCGGTGGAAGCCTATGGCGCGGACATTTCGTTCTGTGAACCCACCCTTGCCGCCCGTGAAGCCGCTGCCGCGGAACTCCTGCGTTCCACGGGAGGGACGCTCATTCATCCCTATGACGATGACCGCGTCATCGCCGGTCAAGGCACAGCCGCGCTCGAACTCCTTGAAGAAATTCCGGACCTGGACATGATTTGCGCACCCGTTTCGGGCGGTGGATTGCTTTCAGGCACGGCGATTGCCGCAAAGTCGTTGCGCCCCGAAATACAGGTGATTGGCTGCGAACCGAACAACGCGGACGACGCCGCGCGTTCCATGGCATCTGGAAAAATTGAACCCGCCTCGATCCAGTTCACCATTGCCGATGGATTGCGCGCCACGCTTTCCCCGCGGACGTTTGCCATATTGCGCGAACGCGTCGATCGCATTCTCCTGGCCACCGAGCAGGAGATCGTGAAGACGATGCACCTGATCACGGAACACCTGCGAATTACGGTCGAACCTTCGGGTGCCGTCGCCGCAGCCCCCGCGCTGCATCATCAGATCGAGGGCGAGGATCTGCGAATCGGAATTATTCTTTCCGGCGGAAATCTTGATCCGGACACAGTGCCGCATGTGGAACGGGAAAGCAGGCGAGAGCGGGCGTGATTTGTGATTCGTGACTGGCTTGCCCTGAGTTTCTGCGAACGGTGACTCAGAAATTGTGATTCGTGTTTCGTGAAGCGTCAATGGGGAATATAGATCTGAGATTTGAGATTTGGATTTAAGATTTTAGGTTTTGAGATCAAGCCATCTCTCAAATAAGTTTTGCGGGTCGAACCTTCACAAGCTGCTGATACTCCCACCATCCCTGTCATTCCGAGCGAAGCGAGGAATCTGTTTTTCTTCCTTCTCCCAAATTTCAATCGAAGAAAGATTCCTCACTTCATTCGGAATGACAAAATAAAACGCGGATTCTGCTACTAATCACCAATTTGCAATCTCACTCGCTTCACCCGTTCTTATTGCACATTTACCGTAACCGGCAAGAGAGTTGCGGTTCCTCCTGCGGGCGTCACCTTTACGGTGATGGTATATGCGCCAGTGGTTGTCCCGGGATTACCCGTAATTCCCGTGCCACTGGCGTTGCCGCCGCTGCATCCGGTTATCGCCGCCATCGTAATGAAGAGGACTGCTGCGAAGGTCACTACGCCGCGGCGTTCGCGTGATGCGACCGCCAGAAGAAACAAGCAGGCAAGCGCTGCCCCTATTTCAGAAATGAGCAGCCAGTTTGGACCTTGGCGTTGGCTGGGTGGAGCCAATAAATGGCTCGCGGCTGTCGTTCCAACCATGAGCGTCGCGGTTCCGGTTTGAGAGTTTGAGGTCAGCGTGATCGTGCCGGGAGCTGTAAAATTCGAATCCGGCGCGCCAAAACTGCAACTTGGCAAATCAGCCGCGCCTGCCGGACCACCGCTAAGCCCGCAAGTAAGCGTAACGTTGCCACTGAAATTATTTGCTCCGGTTACAGTGACAAGGCATGTGCCGGACTGCCCTGGTGAAGCAATCGTTATGGTCGATGATGCGCAGCCAAACTGCACGTTGACTCCGGCCGTTCCGACATTGACGGTGACGGAGCTTGTGGTTATGCTGGAAAGATAATTACTATCGCCAGAATATTGCGCGGTAATTATATTCTGCCCAGTATGTAAGGCTTGCGTGGGAAGTGTCGCAGTCGATTGAGCAAATGTTAAAGCTGAACTCACGACTCCGTTTACAGTCGCCGGACCGCCGAAGACAGCGCCATTAACCAAGAATTGCACCGTTCCTCCCGGTTCCTGGGAAGGGATAGCGAATGCATTACTTTGAGTCGCCTGTATGTTTGCGGAAAGTGTGACACTATTGCCCGCTGAAACAGTCATCGGTGCAGCACTGACTGAGGTCGTTGTCAATGCTCTTGCCACTGTGAGAGGTATTGTTGCTGAGCTGCCTGAAAAACTGGAGTCACCTGCATAGTTAGCCTTAAGAGAGTGCGTGCCTGCCGGAAGCTGAATAGGCTGATCTTCGAAGTAGCCTCGGCTATTTAAATTAAAATTATTGCCACCATACAGAGGAGTCGGCACACCATTTAGTGTGTCTACCAAAGTAATAGCACCGGTCGGAAAAGCTCCACGTTCAGGTGGCGCGCAGGGGGTCGACACTGAATTAAGGTCTTGAACAGCAACACTCAGAATATAAGCTGAGCCATATGTCACCGACGATGCAAGCGTACAAGGCGTATTCACGACAATACCCAGGTTTGTCTGGCTACCTTCTTGATTGACAACGACATTTACTGGAGCCGAATCACTCCCAAGAAACTTGCCATCGCCTTCGTAATGAGCCGTGACCTGATAACTCCCTCCCGGAAGGTCAACCGTATTCCAAGTAACTGAACCACTGGTTCCTAACGTGTTCCCACCCACACCAGGCAACGCAGTTCCACCAGCAATTAAAGAAACATCACCACTAGGCGTTCCTGCTCCACTCGTCGTGGCAGTAACCGTAACGTCTGCCGAAACTGTCTGTCCATGTGTGAGAGTAATCGGGTTTGTAACTGGAGAAGTTGCAAGAGAGAGGGTTGTCGATGTTCCTTCGGTGATCGCTGTGCTCCACTTAGTAATAAGGTTCGTAACATCGACAGAACCGAGGCCTGTTGCCTCGTCATAGCCAACACCGGCCGGGAAGCCATTTTCTCCCACAATATTGAGATTCGTATCGCCGAAAGTCACATCATTAAAAATGCAAGTGCCTGCGGGCGGCACAGCAGGAAGCAGGGCAGACGCATTGCAATTTGCCAGTGTCTCAAAAGTGGGGGATGCCAGTTTGTAGAGAGCGAAGTTTGCAACGCCTACGCGCCCGCCCACTTTCTGATCCACAAGAGCCATCACGCCGCCAAATACCTGCGCGGATGCCGAGGTACCACTAAGAATACTAAAGCAGGGACCAGTTCCAGGCGGAGGGCAGCCGGTTCCCTGACAAGAGCCATCAAGACACAGGACGTAACCGTCATGCCCAGCAGCGGCCATAGAAACGTCAGGAACAAGCCTCGCGGTCCCCGTTGGAATTCCAGCGACGCCTGCTTGCCAGGATGGCCTTGTGAAGGCAATACTCGCCCCACCGCCGCTCGACCAGAGTCCTGCGGACGCGTCGCATTGCGCCACGGTACAGCTTTCATTCCATACATTTTCAGGAATGTATGATTTAGCGGAACTATGGTTGCCAGAGTTGTTCGCATTCCAATAGGTGCTCGGACTTGCAATGTCGTTAAATTGTGTCCCGCCAACTGCAACCGTGAATGGAGTCGATGCGAGAAGATTTACGGATGGTCCCGCACCAGAGGCTTGTACTATGTTCGGGTTGGCGCAGCCGTCCGGGCCGCTGTCACCGGAAGCGACTGTGTACGTAATTCCCTGCGCGGCTGCTTGCTCCGCCATTCCAGAATAAAAAGTTGCGAATCCATTCGCCCCAGTCAGATTATTCGGTAAAAAAGCGGCTTCACAAACGGAAAAGCTTTCGGTCATGACGTCTGCAAGATTGTTATCAATAATGTAAAACTCCGAGAGATCTTCGCCTGCCGCCGCATTCGTTGGTTCGGAAATAACCAAGTCCACCGTCGCGCCGGGAGCAACCGCACCTGACCACGTTGCGTCCAGAACGGCCTCGGCCTCTTCGCCGCCTCCCGCATCGCCAGGGTCAGGCCCATTCAAAATAATATTGGGTGCGCCCCCGGGCAATCCAAACGTGTTTTTGAAATCAATGATGTCCTGCAGACTAATATTGGTGCGGGCAATCACGCCTATCGTCATTCCCGCTCCGGTCATCGTTGGCGCAATGTCATAAATCGTATTAAAGTCCCCCGGCGCAAGCCCGTGCGAATTGTCGGTGAAAGTAATTTGCGGCTTTCCGTTTGAGTCCCTAGTCAGACTGGCCATCTGCGTGGACCGGTTCGACGAAGCCCTCTTCGGAAAATTATGCAGCGATGCAACGCCGGCAATCACAGGCGCAAGCGCTGCGGGAATTTGCGGATCGCTGGCGTTGGCCCAATGCGATTCGCCGTTTACCGTATATTTATGGATGGAGGTGTGCAAGCCGGCCGCGACCTGCGAGGCGGTGCCGGAAAATTCAATCACAGTGCGCCCGCGCGAAACTTTAATCGATTGAAATCCGTAGGAAGCGAGCCATGAGGTGACCGCCTGGATATCGGCGTCGGCGGGGCCAAACTGCCGGCCGAATTGATCCGGCGTAAGCCACTTATGAAAGGTCGGCGAAGAATTGACCTGTTGCTGGGTCAGCAAATTCTGCAGCGCGGTTTCCTGATCCGCGCTGCGGTTCAGAACGAGCATGATCCGGTTCATCGGCAGATCGGGCGGCGCCGCACCCTGATCGAATTGCGCACGGGCAAGAGCGTGCGTATTTCCGCGGAGAGTCACCAGCTGCGAATTGTCGATCCGCTCTGTCACGCGTGCGGCAACGCCGCTCGTCTGCGCATGCGCAACAAAAGGCAAAATCATAGTCAGCGCCACGGCCAGCATCGCGCCCCCCCGAACCCGCGCCACGGCGCGGCGCAGCACGCGCGTCATTTCGTTAAATTGGCACGAAGCGATCAGCGAAGAAACATTTTCGCTGCACACGTGCTCATTTTCAGGCGCACACGGACTAGGAGCTTTATTCACGTTTCCCTCTAGGAAATCCAGAATGTAAATCGGTCAAAAACACTAACCCCGTGACAAACAAATCCGCACACTCGTTTGCAAATCTGCAAGCTTGCCCAATCTGTCAAATCTCTTTGATGCGTATTCCGCAGAAGGGTTTTCCCGTGAATTAGCAAAGGAATGGCTTTGGGTCGCATAGAATGTGCACGCGAAGCTTCAGACAGTGTAATCCTCATATTTAAGTTGCTGGCAATTTCCGTGTACAGGATAATCTTGCGGGGAAATCCAGGGTTTTCGATAAGTTATTTATGAATAGTGGAGATGGATTCGTAAATGCCGCCGAATGGAAAGAAACGCAATTACCGGAGTTGCCCACCGCAGACTCAGCTATCGGCGCCTTCCAATTCGACGGCGGAAAAGAAATCTGCCAGAAATTCGGCGAGGCGTGGTAAATTCGATGGGAATCAGAAATCCTTCCGAGCTTTCGCGTGGAGCGCGCGTGACGCGGCACCCAATCATTTCGTCTGTGCGGTCGTTTAACGATTTCCAGAGCTGCAATTTTCCGTCAGCGTTGCGGGCTGACGACCATTGCGCCATGAACGTTTACGGCCACGGTATAAGCGGAAATCGTGCCGTATTGTCATTCTTGCGTCTTCACAGAGCGTACCGGCACCCGGATAATGACGCGCTGGCTGCGGCGTCGTTCTTCCCCGGCCATAGAGCCGAGCCCTTGCTTCGATTGTTCTTCGTCGGCTAATCACAGATCCAGCTCCCAGAATCCCATGCGAGGATTAATCAACTCGATTCCCAGTTCCCAGCCCTCGGCTCGCTCCATCCCGCGCCAGACTACAACGGCCAAGTTCGGTTTGCTTGCTCACCATATTCGTCAGACGTATGGACTGCGCGACTTCCAGATTCGATGGGCAGGACCACCATGCATCCATAAGGACCTACCACGCGCGTTTGCGCCTCTTTGCGAAGCGACTCACCCGCCGCATCCCATTCCACCGCCACCGGGACGCGGGAATTCAGCCGCACGCCGCGGCGCTTCTCGATGCCGATCAGTGCAGACGGCTTTGCATTTGCAACCGGGTGGATGACCTGCCCGGAATACTTGGGGCACGCTTGGCCCGAAAGTCAGTCATTCCAGGACCCCTCAGTGGACCAGAGGAATCGCTTCTCTTTCCTACATCATCGGCATAATCCTGGTAGAGATAATGCTAGATGTGTGGGCCAGTAGGGTCAATGGTACGCTGGGACAGGCAGATCTTGAGACAAGGACAGGCGGGTTAATCCGCATGAAAATCAGCGAAAGTCAATATAATGAAGCAGTAATGACGTGGAATGTGTTTTAGCAGGCTTGCCAGGAGAACAGGTTACCAAAATGAAAGTGGTTATATTTGGAGCAACAGGCATGGTTGGGCAAGGCGTTCTGCGGGAATGTCTGCTCGATCCAGAGGTGCAGAGGGTAATCACCGTAGGCCGGACTGCGCCAGATATAAATAATCCCAAACTTCAAAATATCGTTCTGGCTGACATGTTTCACTACTCTTCGATCGAGCAGCAACTGAGCGAATTGGACGCATGCTTTTTCTGCCTAGGCGTCTCGGCCGCAGGATTGTCCGAAGAACAATACGAAAAGCTGACGTACACCCTTACGCTGGCCGCTGCGGAAACTTTATCGCGGCTGAATCCAGCGATGACATTCATTTATGTTTCCGGTGCAGGCACGGACAGCTCGGAACAAGGGCGCATGATGTGGGCGCGCGTAAAAGGCAAAACAGAAAATGCATTGCTGCGCATGCCTTTTAAAAGTGCCTATATGTTTCGCCCGGGAATCATTCAACCCGCGCATGGAGAGCAATCCAAAACCAGGGCGTATCGTATCGGCTACGCATTGTTCAGGCCCGTGTTCCCTTTGCTGCGACTTTTATTTTCGCGACAAATTTTGACCACGGAAGAAATTGGCCACGCCATGATCAACGTTGCGCGCCGTGGGGCCTCGAAGAAAATTCTGGAAGTTAGCGACATTGCCGCCTGCGCCAAGCCAGATTCAACTGCTTCTTAAAACGAATATTGGAAGCGACCGTGGAACGCGCGGCGGACACCCGCGGAACTTTTGTCATGTGCTACTCTTCGGTGTTTTCCAGGCGACTTTGGAGGAACGATGAAACTGGACTTGCTGGCGATTGCGGCGCATCCGGACGACGTCGAACTGACCTGCGGCGGCACGCTCTTGAAAGCCGCCGAGCAGGGCTACAAGACCGGCATCCTGGATTTGACCGCCGGCGAAATGGGAACGCGGGGAACGCCGGAAACGCGCTTGAAGGAATCCGCCAAGGCGGCGCGAAGATTTTGCGCGTGGCGCACCGCGAAAATCTGCGCCTGCCGGACGCGCATCTGGAAGTGTCACGAAGGAAACAAGCTGGCCGTCGCGCGGCGCATTCGCGCGCTGAAGCCTCACACCGTGATTCTTCCCTACTGGGAGGGCCGGCATCCGGACCACTACACTGCCGCGCGGCTCGGCTATGAAGGCTGCTTTCTGGCGGGACTGAAACAATTGCCGATCGAGGGCGAAGCCTTTCGCCCGTTCAAGATTCTTTATTCGACGGTCTATTTCCGCGAAGTGCGGCCCACCTTTGTGGTGGACATTTCGCGCTATTTCGAACGGCGGTACAAGGCCATTCTGGCCTACCACTCGCAGTTCAATCCCAAAGCCGAAGGACAAGAAATCGAAAGTGGATATTCCGCTGGACCGCCTGCACCACGAGGTGAATCTGATCGCTCGCTACTACGGGCAAATGGCCGGCGTGGAATATGCCGAGCCGTTTCTGGTGAAGGAAGTGATGCAGGTGGAAGACGTGGTGAAGCTGCCGGTGCGGTCGATTTAGCGTGGAGGAATTGCGCTAGTGCCCTTCGCTGTTCCTGGGCCATCGTGTAGCCGGGTAAACCCTGGCCATCGCCTTGTGCGTTCCACGCGAACGCGAATCATGGACTCGGTGGCCGCGCCGGTAGGGCGCAGCACGGCAATCGTGGTCAGGGCCTCGTTATAGAGCTTGGTCACCAGGAAAGTCTCATCCGTGCCGACTTTCTTCCAGACCTGTCCAATTCGAATCTGCTGCGCCGCAATAGGCCATAATATAAGGTTAGTGAGAACTCTGGCGGGTGTCAATCGCTTGCACGGGCGGGTTTTCCAAGCCAGAGCGGGAAACCTATTTGCGCCTGCATACATCTGAAGGCGAAGAGATGTGATTCTCAGAGTGTAAGGGTGTATTGTATACTGAGTTTCAGATAGCCTTCAGGAGGAGCCATGAAACGCCTCTGTAATGGAATTATTGGGATCATCATTGCGACTGCTGCTGGCCGCTCCGGCCGGGTTTGCAGCGCAGCAACAGACGCAACCCGGCAGCAACCGCAGGCGCAAACGCAGCCACAGCCCGCCGCCACGGACGCAAGCCAGCAACCGCAGACGCAGGACCAGAGCCGGCCGCTGCCAGCGATGACGATCAGCGATGAAGGGCGTCAAGCCCGGCTCCGAAAAGGACGTCAATTCCATCGGCAACCGCGGCGTCGGCAAGGGCGTGAACCTGTATTCCCTGGAGCGCGAGATCGCGCTCGGGAAACAGGCGGCCATGGAAGTGGAAAAGACCGCCAAGATGATCAACGACCCGGTGGTCACCGAATACGTGAATCGCGTCGGGCAAAACCTGGTGCGCAATTCCGACGCCAAAGTGCCCTTCACGATCAAGGTGATCGACTCGGATGAAATCAACGCGTTTGCCCTGCCCGGCGGATTTTTCTATGTGAATAGCGGATTGATTCTGCGCGCCGACGAAGAAGCGGAACTGGCCGGCGTGATGGGCCATGAAATCGCGCACGTTGCCGCGCGCCACGGAACGAAGACCGCGACCAAGGGCGAGATCATGCAGTGGGCCACCATTCCGCTGATTCTGCTGGGGCCGGGCGGCTGGGCAGGCTATGGCCTGTACGAAGGCTTGAACCTCGCCATTCCCATGAGCTACCTGAAATTCTCGCGGGACGCCGAGCGCGAAGCCGATTTTCTCGGCCTTCAGTATATGTACAAGGCCGGATACGACCCGAACGCATTCGTGAGCTTCTTTGAAAAGATTGAGGCGGAAGAGCGGCGGCATCCCGGAAGCATTCCCAAGGTTTTCTCCACGCATCCGCCGACTCCGGACCGCGTGCAAAAAGCGCAGGAGGAAATCGCGACCATTCTTCCGGCGCGCGACGAATACGTCGTCACAACATCGGAGTTCGATACGGTCAAGGCGCGGCTGCGCAAGATCGAAAACAAGAACAAGCTGGACGACAAGAAAACTGCCGGCGACAAGCCCACCCTGCGCACGCGCACCGAGCAGCAACCGCAAGATAAGCAGGATAAGGCTCGCACTCAGCCGCCGCACATCCGGCGGTGGCGACGATTCCGATCCGGATCGCCCGGTGCTGAAGAAGCGCAATGATGACGGATCAGGCAGCGGCTCCGGAACCGGAACTGGTACCGGCACCAATTAAATTTGATTTGGTTTGAGGTAGCACAGGCTTCAGCCTGTGCGGGTTTAGCTTGCGACTGAGCAAAAATCCACGGGCTGAAGCCTGTGCTACGTTTGCCCCTAAGCAGAACTTGGCAGGTGAACAATTCCCATGCGGCGCATTTCATCCGCATAATACTTGCGGTAGAGCACGTCCCACTCTTCGCTTCCTTCCAGTATTTCCTTTTTCTGCGAGCTGATCTTCTTGCGGACTTCGGCGTCCACGGCCTCTTCTTCCTTCAACAGATCCTGAAGGATCTGCACGGCTTTTTGGCGGATGGTGTCCCGGTCTTCGACGAATTCCACATCGTCGCTAGCAACCAGAACGTCGGTAATCACGTGGGAAAGGCGAATGGATTTTTCGCGGGTCAATCGCATCGGTGGGTTATTGAACTTCCCTTTCCTTGTGGATCAACGCAGGATCAGCTTTCTCTGCCGGGCCAGTTCGCCCTTCACTTTCTTGTACATTTCCTGGTACTGAACGCCCGTGCGGCGCATTTCGTCGGCATGTTTGGTCAGAATTTCGCGAACTTCTTCGTTCAGGCGGTCTTCGATGCTGATCTCGTCCTGCATGGCGACGCGCACGCGCTGCGTAACAGGCAGCCGCATCCGGCGCTTCGATCACTTTGGCCGCAAGCAGGCGCTTCACCACTTCCCCTGCCATGTATCCGACGTAATCGCGCGAAAGCAGCATCGTTTAGGTCCCCTGAAGAATTCGGAAAAGAAGTTTACTGTCCCGCGCGAAGAAGTGTCAAGGAAGGTTCGCGAGAGATGGCAGGGCGATTTGAATTGCACGCACCAAAAAGCGCCCGCCCAAAAGGCGGCCGGCCGCTACAAAACCAAACTCGACGCCCCTCGGTTTTCGCTGCGGCCTCTCTGTCCCACGTTCTTCGCGACAGAGAGGGCATGTTGGGATGCAGATTGAGGCGCTACCTCCCAACCCCTTTACATCGAGGCGCCTGTCGCCGGTCACATTTGTAAAAAATCTAGGACCTGCCTATATTGTCTGTTTCTATGCTCACTCGACCCATCCCATCCACTGGTGAACAACTCCCAGTAATCGGCATCGGCACCTACAAAGGCTTTGATGTGGGCCCCAATCGCGACGCACGCGCCAAGGTCGGCGAAGTCCTGCGGATACTCTATTCGCAAGGCGGCAGCGTCGTGGACAGCTCTCCGATGTACGGCCGCGCCGAGGAAGTTGCGGGAGATTTGATCGCCGAACACAACGCGCGCTCGAAAACATTTATTGCAACGAAAGTTTGGACGGAAGGCCGCAGCGCAGGCATCGATCAGATGAAGCGGTCAATGAAATTATTGCGAGTCGAGCAGGTCGACTTGATGCAGATTCACAATCTGATTGATTGGCGCACGCATCTGGCGACGCTTCGCGAGTGGAAAGAAGAGGGCCGCATCCGCTATCTGGGAATTACGCACTATGCCTCGAGTGCCTACGAGGACATGGAACAAATCATGCGCGCCGAATCGCTCGATTTCGTTCAGCTGAATTATTCGCTGGATGAACGCCAGGCGGAGCAACGACTTTTACCTCTCGCCGAGGAACGTGGAATCGCGGTTCTGGCGAACCGTCCATTTGGCCAGGGAAGCTTGCATAAAGCTCTTTACGGAAAACCGCTTCCGGAATGGGCGCGGGAGAGCGGGTGCGAAACGTGGCCTGAAACCCTGTTGAAATTCACGCTGGCTCAAAAAGCAGTTACCTGCGCGATCCCGGGAACCGGAAACCCGCAGCACATGGCGGAAAATTGCCGGGCAGGCGATGGTCCAGGCCTGGATGCATCACTAGTTAAAAAATTAATAGATTATTGGGAATCCGCGCGAAGGTGAAGATTTGCTCTATGTAGGACAGGCTTCAGCCTGTCTTCTTTTGACTTTTGCCGCAAAAAGAGAAAGTCAAAAGCTGACAGGCTGAAGAGTCTGTGTGAGTACTCAAAATCGAGGCATTTTTGTAGCGCCCGCCTTTAGGCGGGCACTTTGGAGTCAAGCAGATGCCCGCCTAAAGGCGGGCGCTACATGATCCAAAACCCGATTCTCACACAGACTCTGAAGCCTGTCCTACTTAAACCTAGGAAATTTTCAGCAGCTTGCTCATCGTCCCGCCGAGGATGGCGATCCGATCCGCGTCGCTCAAGCCGGGCTGCGACATCACATAATCAACCGGCGCAAAATCCCACGGAAACGGATAGTCTGTGCCCAGACCAATCTGGCCTGCGCCGACCACGGCGATCAAGTGCCGCAACGCTTCCTGATTGAAAACAATCGTATCCACATAAATTTTCTTCAAATATTCCGACGGCTTCATTTTGAGCGTCTTGTTGCACTCTTTGGGAAACACGCGGCAACCCTGATCGATTCGTCCGTCATAGCTGGGCAAAAATCCGCCGCCATGCGCCGCGCAAATTTTCAGATTCGGAAATTTATCGAGCGTCCCCTCCAGAATTAAATGAGAAAGACACATGGTAGTTTCCAGCGGATTTCCGATGACATTGCTCAGCACACCGTTCCCTTGAACGCGGTTGCGAATGCCCGTGGCGTTGGCACTATCCTGCGGATGAATAAAGATGAGTGATTGCAACTCCTCAGCCTTGGCCCAGAAAGGATCGAATTCCGGGGATGAAAGTTCCTTGCCCTCGCAGCTTCCTCCAATGCCCACGCCGCGCAATCCATATTTTTTCATGGCAACTTCGAACTGCTGCGCGGCCAACTCTGGAAATTGCAATGCGACGGAAGCGAAGGCAACAAACCGTTCCGGATGCGTGGCGCACAATTCCGCTAATTTCTGATTTTGCAGGTCGATCAACTTGGTGACGAGTTCCCTGTCCGCGGAATACCAGAAAGAGTTGATGCTGACGGCCTGAACGTCGATGCCCATTTCGTCCATGGTTTGAATTCGCGCGGGAGTCAGTCCTGCGTCATCATATCCGCCCTGCGCGAGTCCCGCGCCAAGGCGCCGCTCAATTTTCGTGCCCTTCAAGAGATCCGTAACTTCCGGCACGCTCACGTGGCAATGAACGTCCACGGTCTTCACGCGGCGATTCCCCACCATCACAGGCTTGTGCTTCACGCCATTGCCTGCCTGCGCCGGCCGCCCCCCAGCCATCGCATCGCAGATCGAGCACCCCGTAAACACCACGCCCGCGGACGCGCCCACCACACTCTTAATGAAATCCCTGCGATTTCGCATACTTCATTCTCCTTAACCCGCAAGCAAATCCTTAGCTACACCCTCTCCGCTTTTCTCCGCATTTCTCAGTGTCCTCTGTATTAAATCTTTTCAAACCTCAATACAGAGCGCACAAAGAAAAACGGAGACCCGCAGAGTGAACTGGTATTAGTTCAATTCCGACCGGAAGTCTATCGACACCCGCACCGCATGTCGATAACAAAATAAATTGCGGAAATTTCAAAATCTGGCGCGAGCACTGTCCGTTACCTTACGTAGTGGCCGGCCGATTTTTGGGCGGGCACTCTGCGCAAACAGCAAAATTGCCCGGCACCATCGCGCTTCACTTGTGCCGCTGGAACAGTCATGAAATCGCGTTTACACTGGAAGCGAGAAACGCACGAAGGGTTTTCCAAATTTTTTGCACACACAATCTGGAGGCGCAAAGATGAGCTTGCCGACACGTTCACTGGGTTCCAGCGGATTGCAAATCACCACCGTAGGCTTTGGGGCATGGGCCGTCGGCGGAGGCGGATGGGCCTTCAGCTGGGGACCGCAGGATGACGACGAGTCCATCGCGGCGATGCGCCATGCCCTGGAATTGGGCATCAACTGGATCGACACCGCAGCCGTGTACGGGCTGGGCCACTCCGAAGAAGTGGTTGGAAAACTTTTGCGGGAATTGCCCGCGTCACAGCACCCGCTGATTTTCACCAAATGCGGCCTCACCTGGGACGAACAAAATCCCATGCAGCAGGCCAAGCGTATTCTCAAGCCGGAAACGATTCGCCGAGAATGCGAAGCATCGTTGCGCCGCTTGGGCATTGAGCGCATCGACCTGTATCAATTTCATTGGCCAGATGAAATGGGCACGCCCATCGAAGATTCCTGGGCTGAGATGGTGAAGCTCGTGGAACAAGGAAAAGTGCGCGCCGCGGGGGTATCGAATTTCACGGTGGAATTGCTCGAAAAATGCGAAGCGATTTGCCATGTCGATTCTCTGCAACCGCTTTTCTCCATGATCAGCCGCGCCGCTGGAGAACAATTATTGCCGTGGTGCAAAAATCACGACACTGGCTCCATTTGCTACAGCCCAATGCAATCCGGAATTTTGACGGACGCATTTACAGCGGAACGCGTCGCGAAAATGGCGAGCGATGATTGGCGGCGGCGCGGCGGCGAATTTCAGGAACCAAAATTGAGCCGCAACCTCGCCCTGCGCGATGCGCTAAAGCCAATTGCCGCGCGTCACGGCGTTTCCGTTTCCGCAGTCGCGGTGGCGTGGACCCTTTGCTGGCCGGGATTGACCGGCGCCATCGTTGGCGCGCGCACTCCGGCGCAGGTCAACGGATGGATCAAAGCCTCCGCGTTGCAGCTCACGCAGGAAGACCTCGCGGAAATTGCCGAAGGAATCTCACGGACGCAAGCCGGTTCGGGTCCTGCTCAACCACCGTTGATTGCTGCATCAAAAGGCGGAAGCACTTTATAAATTTCGCCTTCAGGTAGGTTTTCGTGGCATAGGCTTCAGAGTCTGTGTGAGAACTAAGTTTTGGATCATGTAGCGCCCGCCTTCAGGCGGGCATCTTGTTGACTCCAAAGTGCCCGCCTGAAGGCGGGCGCTACAAAAATGCCTCGATTTTGAGTTCTCACACAGACTCTTCAGCCTGTGGAATTTGGGCTTTGCAAAGCCTAAACCCAACATTTCTTACGCAATTTTCTATTTCCTGGGACCGCCAATCTCCTGATTAGCGCGTGGCAAAACGCCAATCAGGAGATTGGCGGTCCCAGATTTTCCCAAACGCAATTTGTGCCAAATGTGCATTGACATCTTGAAGCCATCCCAGCCTGCCACCTTGTTTTCGATGCGCCGTTTGAGCACAGCGGTGGCGCGATCGCGTTCCTTCGGTGAGAAAGTCAGGCTAAACCCCACAGGCTGAAGCCTATGCCACAAAACCATGTCCTTAATTCATTCCAAAATAAAGCGGCGGCATCCATTGCGGATGCCGCCGCTTTCGATTTGAGCCGCTGGTGCCTAAGTTAGAAGCTCAGGCTGAGCGACATTTGAACTTGCCGGGCGCTACCAATCGTTTTCGTGACTTGGCCAAGACCGCCGGGCGCGTTAAAGAAAGGATTGCCAAAGTTGCTGGCGTTGGAGCATCCAGGGGTGGTTATGGTTGGAGATGGGCATATTCCCTGAATCGGATATGCGCTGAATGCCAGGTTCTGTGTAACGTTGTCGATGGGGATATCGAAGCTGGGTGTATTCGTTAAGTTGAATACATCAAAGCTGTACTTCAACGAATAGCGCTCCGTCAGCTGTGTCGCCTTCAAGAAAGAGATATCTGCGCGACGTTGCCACGTTTGGCGGAAAATATTGCGCTGGCCCGAGGTGAAATTAGTTTCGAACGTATCACCTGTGGGAATTCCACCGTTAAAGTCTCCCGGATTAAGCAGCGGTAACGTGAAGCAATCCGCTTTCAATGCCGGTTGGCCGGGCGTAACTCCGTTCGCCCCTGTCCGAGCGCTTTTCGCCGTGCAACCCGGAGCGAGGGGATCAATGGGATTCGTGATTCCATCGAAGATGCTGTAGAACGCGCTTCCTACTGCGCCGGAGTAATCAATTACGCTGTAAGGCTGCCCGCTCTGCAGGGTTATGACTCCCTGAACGGCCCAGCCGTCCACCACTTTGCTTTCCCAGGAATTGCCTTTGATAAATTTCGGGAGTTCATAGTGATAGTCGATGCTGAATACGTGAGTGCGATCGAAGTCGGAAGGACCGTAACCATCCTTGAGATTGAGCGGGTTATTGCCATTGTAAAAGAGCCCCAAGGCGCTCTGTTCGTCAAAGGAGCGTGAGTAGGTGTAAGAAACCCCGAATTGCAGTCCGTGGCTCAGCCTTTTCTCAACATGTGCCTGCAGAGCGTTGTAGGAAGAAATTCCCTCCGCCTTGTAAAGCTCGGATTCCGCGCCAAAGCCAACGTAAGGTACGCGCAAGTCGACGTTGCCGCCTTCGGGATTGGCTTGCATGACCTGTCCATTTGGCAGATTTACAGGGCAGAAGTTAGCAAACGTAAAGCAATTTGCAGGATCATTGGTCTGCACCGTCATCCCGTATGTATAGGCTTGTGAAAAGGGTGAACCAGCCGGGTTGGCGCAAACCTTCGCTGGCCCGCACAACGGGTTCGTCGGAGATGCAATCCTCGACTGGTTAAACGGAATCGGAATGATCTCGTGACGGCCGAGAGCGTTCACGTAGCCGATGTCAATTGCAAGATCATTACGCGGCTGCCACTGGATATCCAGAGTGCTATTCATCGTGTAGGGAAGCTTGTTGCCCCGTGCGTAGGCGCCTAAGTAAAACGGCGTAGGGTTCGAAGTGTTTGGAGTGCAAGCAAATGGGACTGGGTTATTAAAATTGGCCATGGCGCACGCATTCGGCAAAACGACGCCACCTGCATTCCCAGCTGGTTGGATGAGCGTCGTGCCCCAGGGATTCTGGAGGGATGATGTGCAAGGGGCAGTGATTCCGCACGATTGTGTGGCCACAAATGGCTGCTGCTGATTGACGCCAAACGGGCCGCCACCGGTGATGTTCTGCGATAGGCCCGGAGACAAATAAGAGAAGAGTTCGCCGCGGTCGTAATACATTCCCCAGCCAGCGCGAACCACGAATTTGCTGCCGAACATCTTCGGGTTCCATGCAACTCCAAGACGAGGCGCAAAACCCCATTGCCGACCGGTCAATGTCGTATTACTTACTCCGGTTGTCCCGGCCTTCGGGTTATTCCCAGCGACGATCAGGCCGTTCGAGGCAAGTGTGTCCGTCGTCGGATCATAGGAATACTTTGTCGGATCGAAATTAAGCAGGTTGCCGTTCTTCTCAGTCAAACCGCCATCCCAGTCGAACCTAAGTCCAGCGGTAATAGCCAGGTTGCTCTTCCATTGAAATTTGTCCTGGAAGTATTCGCCGGTTTCATTCGCGCGCCAGTAGCGATTGGCATTGCCAACCAACAAGGCCGTAATGTTGTAAACAAAGTTTGGAGTCAGATTTCCAATCATTAAATTGGTAAAGTCGGGCGAGGCAATCATCCCGATCTGGTTTCTTTCATCCCTGGTGTTGAGCTGCGTATATGCGAAGCTGCCGCCAAAAGTGATCGTGTGCTTACCCATAGTCCAAATGGCATTGGCGGAGGGGTTAAAGCGATTTTGAAATACGCCCGTGAATGCTCCCTGTGAAGCTGCCCCTTGCCCGATATTCATCGAGTAAGGGTACGGCGTCGCCGTCGTTCCCGTGAAAACCGTGCTGATACCTGGGAAGAAGTTGGAGCCAAACGTGTTGATCGTACAATCCGCAGTGCTCGCGGTAGGCACAAATGTCTGGCAGGCAGAAGTAAATTGCGACGGTGTAAAGGGTTGGTCCTCCGTGCTGTAGGCCTTCATTCGGATGAAGCCAAAAGTCTCAGTAATGCTCAAGTTGGGTTTCAGGATTTGCGTATGGCTGAGTGCAATCACCTGGCTGCCTGCATCCAAATGCTGGGCGAAACCGGCAACCATCGAGTACGCAAAAGGAGCGATGGTCGGGTCATGCTGATAGTAATACTTCGCCGAAAAGGAGTGGGTTGAGTTGGGGTTCCAATCCAGATTGGCTACAGCCTGATCCGCTCTGAATACAGCAGTTCCAGGAACCTCGGCATCTTCTGGAAAAGCGGTAATCAGGTCGGGGTTGCCACTGGTCTTCAACACAGAGTTTGGATTCGCGGTGGGAATTAAAAACTGTCCATTCGGGAACTTGTAATTGAACAACGTATACGCGATTGGGTTAATGTCGCATAAGGCGGCGCTTGGGCAGGATGTTGAAACATTGTTATTCACGGATACCCCGAAAGGAGACTCGAAAGTTGTATCCAAATTCGCAACGTTCGCCAAGCCCGTGGCTGACCGATCGTTTGTCAGATCCGGCGGCACAAACGCGCGGGAAATTCCAATTTCATCGTCCGAGGCGCGCGTGTGCTGGTAGCTGCCATAGAAGAACAGTTTATCCTTCTTGATGGGCACACCGATCGCGCCGCCAGCGGTGTAGCGGTGAAGTCCAGGATTCTTTTCGTTGGCGGGAATGTTTGGATCGGCGTTATAGAAAAACGGATCGGCGTTTAACGCGTTGTTTCCGAAATGGCCGTAGAGAATTCCATGAATATTGTTGGTGCCTGAAGCGGTGCTCATGTCAATGTGCGCGCCGCTCGTGGAGCCTTGCTGCGCGTCATACATTGAAGTGTTCACGCGAACTTCCTGAATGGTTTCGGGAGCGGGCGAAGGAATGGATTCGCCGATTGCAAGGTAGACGGACGCGCTGCTCTGAATGGGAATCGCACTCAAGCTGGAAGCGCCGCTAACACCAGTATTGTTCACGACGCGCGCGGAAGACACCTGGCTGGTGCTCTTACCATTAAAGAGGCTGCGTGCATCCACGCCATTCAGCAGGAACGTGTTGCTCGTGTCGCGCTGTCCATTGGCCCAGACAGGCGCGTTACCCAAACCTGCGTTCGCTCCGGTTCCTGCGGAAAGCTCCGCGTTCACGCCGGGCGACAATAGCGCGAGGCCTGTAAAAGAACCCGTAGGCAAAGGAACGGCGTCAATCTGCAGCTTATCCATCACGTAGCCGTTGGTGGTGTCCACCATATTCAAGAGCGGCGTCTCTTCCACGGTGATGGATTCACTTACGTTTCCGATTTTCAATTCGGCGTTCACGGTCGCCGTGCGATTCGCTTGCACTGTGATGGACGGGATGTTCTGGGATTGAAAACCTTGCTGCGTAAATGTAAGCGTATAAGTCCCAATTGGCAGGTTCACAAACGTGTAGGATCCCGTTGTGCTGCTCGTTTGCGTACGATTGAGTTTGGTTTCGTTTCCGACCAGGGTAACGGTCGCACCCGAGATCACCGCACCAGATGAATCAGTGACGGTTCCGGTAATTCCTCCGAGTGTCTGCTGGGCTTGAGCAGACGGCATCAGCATAATCCCCATTGTAAGGGCTAAACCTGCCAGCAATAGAGAACGAACAGTGCGCATTTTCATACTTAATCCCCTCTCCGAAGTCACCAGTAGAAATTAAGCTAAAATTTTTCGAGGACTTTCATTGCGAACACTTCCCCCTTGCTACCACTGCAAACACTCAACAATAAATAATTGAATGGAACTTACGCCATTACTCTTCGGTTGAAAAGAACAATCTTTCAATCTTCGGTATCAGTTATTTGTATCTGGCGATTGTTTCTAAATGGGCCCGTAAAGCTGAGCCGGCTTCAGAGCCGGAAATTCTGGTGCAACAATATATCGAGGGACTACGCGGTTCTAGTTTTTTCTTTTCGCGCCTGCCAGAAAAACCAGAGCATGCCGGCGCACAGGTACGCCAAGTAAATGTAAGGTAACTTCCCATACGGCCCTTCGGGAACCGGATAAAGGTTTCCGGCCATAGCCGCAAGCATAGCAACAAACGCAAGCCATGGAATAATCTGGGCGCCTTGACGGAAGACTCCGTGGTCGCGCAAATATCGTGGAAGCGAAATGCAGACGAGCGCATATGCCACAATGAAACCGTATGTTGCGAGCGAGCCCATCCAGCCATACACATCCAGGCCGCTCGATCCATGAATAGCTAAAATGGCAACGGGAAGGACGGCCGCAATTCCTGTGGCAAGCAACGCAAACGTGGGCGTCTCGTTGCGCACATGCGTGGTCCGGAATGTTCCATGCGCGAGCCCGTTATGCGACATAAGCAGGAGAACGCGCGCCGCCGCCGTGATGCAACCCATAGTCCCCGCAAACATGCTGATTGCTGCGCCGATATCGATTAATAGGCCCAGCACGGGGACACCTGCAACATTGGCCAAAATATGCATGGGGGCATCGCTCGTGCCAAGGTCCTGGCCCGCAACGTGCGCGCCCAAGACTTCTGAGTAAGCAGAAACGATAAAGAACAATCCAGCGATCACTGCGCTTTCAATGACCACTCGAGGAATCGTCTTCAGCGGGTTGCGAGCTTCGACACCGAGCGTCGTAGCGCTCTCAAATCCGACGAAGCTGAAAAGCGCGAGGACCAACCCCAGTCGAAGTCCGCTGCCCGTCATGGCCGTCAAATGCACTTGGCTCGGATCGAGGTGCGCTCCATGGCGGAAAAGGACAAGCACCACCACCACAACAATCAGCAGCAAAGAGAGCGCTTCGATCCAAAGCATCATGCGCGCGGAAATTTTTACGTCGCGCCAAGCGATCCACACAGAAGCGCCTGTCATGATTATTGCGAGGGCCGCGCCCGAAAAACCGTGTCCAATGATGTCAACAAGCAGAATATTCGAAAAATGATAAAAGCCGCCGATGACGCTCGACCCTGTCGCGATATATGCGAGCAACAAACTCCATGCGACGATTGCGCCAAGCCACGGCGGCAAGATCATCGCCGCATACGTATAAAGTGAACCGGGCGAGGCGGAATATCGCGCAAAACGGCTGATGCACCATGCCACGAGCATAATTGCGCTCATCGCCAAAAGATAGGCGAGCCATGTGCCGTTCCCAGCCAGCGCAGCGACAAGCGGAATCGTGGCCGCTGGCGTAGACGCGGGTGCAATGGTAGAGACGGACTGCGCGAGCGTCTCCATTGGAGAGAGCGCTTCGCCGCGCAAACCATAATCCCCTGTTTTTATCGGAACCGATTCAGTTTGGTTGGTGGCCATCAGGTCTCTTGTCTTCCCGGCGTGCGTTAATCCCAGTTGGACATGCCGTACCATACCTTTCCGTCTTGATTGGTGCAAGGTTCTGCGGGCGTTTTGGCGATTTGAAAAATGAATCGGATGGCGCAGCAAGTGCGATTCGATATTAGCTCCGAAAAAAGATACCCTGTGTGTCCGGTTTTCTTGCCACATGTTCTTCGTTGACGCAGCGGTGCGCCCCGGCCTATAGTGGCGCACTTTTCAAAGAGGCAAGGATTGCTCGAGCGAATTTTTCATCTCTCGGAAAATAAGACCACGGTGCGCCGCGAACTCCTGGGCGGCCTGACAACCTTCATGGCCATGGCCTACGTCGTGGTCGTGAACCCGCGCATCCTTGGCGAAGCGGGCATGCCGGTGGAGGGCGTGCTCTTCGCGACTTGCGTTTCTGCGGCAATTGCAACGCTCGTGATGGGCTTGTGGGCCAATTATCCCATCGCGCTCGCGCCGGGAATGTCACTGAATGCGTACTTCACATACTCGATTGTTCTTGGACGCGGCGTGCCATGGCAAACCGCGCTTGGCGTCGTATTTCTTTCCGGTTCGCTTATTTCTGATCCTAACGCTGACCAATATTCGCGAGCATATTGTTAACGATATTCCCGATTCGCCTGAAGCATGGGACGGCGGCGGGCATTGGTTTCTTCATCGCATTTGTCGGGCTGCGGAATGCAAAAATTATCGTAGCGAGCACGGCTACGTTCGTCACGCTCGGAAAATCTTCCGACCCGCAAGTGCGGCTCGCTGCGCTGGGACTGATTGTAATCGCCATTCTGATGTCGCGAAAAGTTGGTGGCGCAATTCTGATCGGCATCGTGGCCATCGCGCTGGCCGGAATTCCGCTAGGACTGACTACCGTGCCCATCGCATATATTTTCATGGCCGCATCCGGGCGGGACATTTCTGAAACTCGATTTTCGCTCCGCATTCAAAATCGGCCTCGGCGATCTCGTCTTTGTCTTTTTCTTTGTCGATTTATTTGACAACGTTGGCACGCTGGTCGGCGTTTGTGAACAAGGTGGATTTTTGCGCGACGGAAAATTTCCGCGCGCCAGCCGCGCGTTGCTCGCCGACGCTTTCGGCACGATGGCGGGCGCGCTGACCGGAACATCCACAGTCACAAGTTATATTGAAAGCGCGGCGGGAGTAGCGGCAGGAGCGCGAACAG
This sequence comes from uncultured Acidobacteriota bacterium, assembly GCA_963786215.1. Lineage (GTDB taxonomy): Bacteria > Acidobacteriota > Terriglobia > Acidiferrales > UBA7541 > Palsa-360. Next base: position 525,884 of record CAWAYK010000007.1, on the reverse strand, counting down.
GTCTCGGAAACGTATTGATAGCAGCGCTATTTGTGGCAGCAATTTTCTGCGCGCCGCTCGTCGCCGCTGTGCCCACGTACGCCACTGCCCCGGCGCTCATATTGGTCGGCGCGCTCATGTGCGCATCATTGGCGAAAGTGGATTGGGACGATTTCACGGAAGCGTTTCCCGCGTTCATCACGACGGTGGCCACGCCACTCACATTCAGCATTGCGACTGGACTCAGTCTGGGCCTTCTCTCCTTCACCTTCATCAAAATTGGTACGGGAAAAATAAAGCAAATCAGCCCGTTAATCTGGGTCCTCTCCGTCCTCTTCCTGTTGCGTTTCGCATTCCTCGGCGCCGAATAAAAGTATTGTCTGGCTTCCCGTGGCGCGGGCTTCAGCCTGCGGGGGTTAGACTTTGCAAGGCCTGAATTCCGCAGGCCCAAGAGTCTGTGTGAGTACTCAAAATTGACGCGTTTTTGTAGCGCCCGCCTGAAGGCGGGCGCTACATCATCCAAAACCGGGTTCCCACGCAGACTCTGAAGCCTCGCACCATTCGCATCGATCCCACGAACAACTGCCAAAACATCACCAAGGGCGCGCTGCGAATAGAAACCGAAAAGAAAACACATAGGCCTGCCAACAATTTAATTATCCGGCGAAGATAGTCCACTAGAGGAAGAGCGACAACTGCGACGAACTCATCTCGCTCGAAGCGTCACATGGAAAATTGCGCTGAAAAATACATCGAATATTCGTGAGACTCAGTTTGACGGAAGGTAGAGAGTCGCGTAAGCTATTACAGTTTCATGACTAGCAAGTTCGGGCGGTTAGCTCAGCGGTTAGAGCGTCCGGTTTACACCCGGAAGGTCGCGTGTTCAAATCACGCACTGCCCACCATCTAAGAATCATCCCCAGCGGGGCCGTAGTTCAGTCGGTTAGAACGCCTGCCTGTCACGCAGGAGGTCGCGAGTTCGAGTCTCGTCGGCCCCGCCATTTTCATCCGAATAGAATCAATGAATTAGCGAAGCGTCCTCGTAACCGCTCTCCTGAATTTGGGTCCATTTGGGTCCAATAACCTGCTCAAGCCTCTCCACTGCGTCACGTTGGTGTCGCGGAATTGCGTGTGTGATAAATTTCCATCCGTGACACGCGCAGAAGAATGCCTGAGCTGCGCCTGGATCGTCTTCATTGACTCGCCTTGAGAATTCAACAGCGTTGCATGCGTATTGCGTTACGCGACCCCGTCACTCACGATTTGTCGGTAGCCGCATGAACGCACAAATCGCGACTAATTCAATCCAGGAAAACAGGGCCAGGGTATTCCGCAATCCTAATGAACTCTGAGAAACCCAGCCAACAACGAGAGGAGATATAAATCCCGCCAAATAGATCGCCATATTCAACACGACGACGAATGCTGCTACGAGAGATGGTGTCATTGACGGTAAGGACATAATGTATGTGTTTAAGACGGGAAGGAAACCGGAGAGCCCAAATCCTGCGACGAGTAACCCTGCCTTCGTTATAGCGCCTTCGCCGAAAAAAAAGGCGATGCTGCCCAAGATGACCACCGCGCAACTTGTCCATAGCAAATGCTTCCGCCATGTAGCGCGAGTTGCTAAAACACCAAAGGCAATTACTCCCGCTACGCCGCTAAAAGGAAGTAGTGATGCCAGGTGATTGGCATTTGCTAACGAAATTCCCCGCCCGCTTTCCAGAAACAAGGGGACGAAGGAAAAGTACATGTTGTAAACCCAGGAGATTGCAAAAGCCCCTAGTGCCAGCGTCCAAGTGACTGGCATCTTGAGGGCAGTTCGAGAGCGAACTCGGATTCTTGACAGCGGCGCCAGCTACTGTGGCATCTTTCGTGGAAACAACCTCTCCGTTATTTCGTCCGATAACCAGCCAAATAAGCGCCGTGGCGAGGATGCTGAAACCATAGGAGCCAAGGCGTATCTCCATGAGCCACTGAACCAGCGAAATAGCCCGCCTGTGATGACCATTCCTGATCCGATTCCCAAGGAAAGTAAGTGCAGCAAAAATCGTGTTAATGTACGGCAGTTCTCGCTTGGAAAAGCAGGCCACGAATAAAGCACCCATTACGGGATAACTGATTCCGACGCCAATTCCCTGAACAACTCTGCTAAAAATAAAAATCCCCAGGTTGTGCACACCCAGCAGAATGGTCGCGCCTATTCCCAGCATTGCAATTCCAGAAAACAGACTGAGTTTCAACCCTGCGCGGTCCACGAGCACACTTCCCATTGCCTGAAAAATCATGATCGTAATGTTTAGAGCCGACATGATCAGACCGAATTCTGTTCGGGTCAGCCGGAGGTCCGAGATGATGGGACTGGCGACAGCTGCAGGAGCAAACGCTACCAACTGTATCTGGAACTGCACCCATACAATAATGGCCAGCACCATCCAGCGCGAGGCGGAGAGCTTATCAGTCGTTGTATGGATGACTGCTGATTTCCATGGCAATGGACCTCAAATGGTCCGGGAAGTTCGCGGCATCAAGCGCCTCCTGGCGACGCTACAAACGCCTTCGCTTCGACCGGCAGAGAGAAATGAAACGTTGCGCCCCGTCCCGTATTAGGGCTCGCCCATAAGCGGCCACCATGCGACTCAACAATCGTCCGACTGATTGAGAGTCCCATGCCGGTGCCCTCCGGTTTGGTTGTGAAGAACGCCTCGAAAATGCGGTCGCTTTCCTCAATGCGGTAACCCGATGCCCGAATCACTCACTGAAATCAGTAATTGGCCATCCTCGGTTGCTCATCGATGTGACCGTCAGTTCCCCGCCCGTATCTTGGTCATCGCCTCGATGCCGTTCAGCATGAGGTTCATCACGACCTGCTGAAGCTGCACGCGATCACCCATGACTTTGGGCAAACATGGGTTGAGTTCGGCACGAATCGAGATCGAGTATCGATTCGCTTTATCTTGCAGAAGAACGATCATCTCTTGAATGATTTCGTTCAGGTCAACTAGTTCCCGTTGTGGGGCGCCTCGCCGGTAGAGCGAACGAACCCTGTCGACGATGTCAGCGGCACGCGTCGAGTCCCTGACCACTCTCGATGCAGCCTCGCACGCCTCGATGATGTCGGGTGAATCACGCTGTAGCCATCGCACACACGTCCTGGCGTTCAATACGGCGGCGGCAATTGGCTGCTTGATCTCGTGGGCGAGCGATGCCGCCAGCTCTCCGACCGTGATTACCCGGCTCATGTAGGCCAAGTCGGCTTGGGCGTGACGCAGTCTCTCGCGCTCCTCCTCTGCGCGCTTGCGCTCCGTGAGGTCGAGTACGAAAGCCAAGGTCTCGCTCCGGGCGTCCCCAATCACCGTGGCAGTGACCAGCGCGGGCACGCGGCTGCCGTCGCTGCGGAAGTACTCCTTTTCGATAAAGTTCGCAGGTGCCGCTCACTCTCAGCTGCGCCACCGCTCGGTCAGCTGACGGCTTGCCATTCGGGGGGCGTCAGATTCTGTCCATCGGAGTCGTCCCGAGGTTACGTCGTCACGCGTGTAACGGACCATCTGAAGAAAGGCGTCATTGGCCTCAAGGATCTGGCCTTCGAGATTCGCGATCAACACCCCGACAATATTGGCGTCCACGAGACGCCTGATCCTCGCTTCGCGTTCCTGGAGCTCCCCATATAAACGGCTATTTTCCAGCGAAATCGCTGCCGCCGAGCCGAGCACGTTCAACACCGCAATTCTCCCGGGAGTAAACACTTTGGCCGCCAAGTTGTTCTCAAGATAGAGCACGGCAATCAGCTGGCTTTGTTTTACGAGCGGGAGGCACAGGATGGATCGAGCGTGGACGCGACGAATATACTCGTCATTTAAGAATGAGCCTCGAGCCGAAGCGTCATCGAGGATGACGCTCTGCTTGGCTACGCGCGGTAAACTGAACTACAGATTCCGGAAGGTCAGCGAGGGAAATCGGCGCGACACACTGAGCGATTGCGACCGAACTGCCGCCGGTAGTTGCTTCCGCCTGGATCCACAACTCGGCACCTCGCGGTAGAATGAGCAGTCCGCGTTCCGCGCCGGCATGCTCGATCGCGGTGCGGAGCAACGCGTCAATCAATTTTTCCAGCACGATTTCGCCAGACACCGCCTGCGATATCTTAAGGACAGTGGCAAGATCCAGGTGGTCGATCGGTGCGCCGATCGTGCTCATCGGACCCGTCTACGGGCTGGCTCTTCCTCGAAGTTGCGGATAAGCCTGGTCAAGTTGCCGCACCTTGCCGTCGGCTCCCCAGCTGAGATAGCAACGCCGGGCGTTTCGCAGATAGTTGTGAGCGATCTGCTCAAGTCCATGCGCGGCGTAGAAGCGCGCAGCCACCTCATTGGCAACCGCCTCATTGTGAATAAAGCCGTTTGCGCGTGCCGAGCGGATAGCCTGCTCGTAAAGATGCTCGGCATCAAGGATACGGCCTTCGATGCGTGCAATCTCTGCGTTGACAAGGGCAAGACGGTTTTCGAAATTCTCTGGGCAATTCGCCGTCCAAACTTCGAGCTGCCGGTGATGTGTGGCAAGAGCTTTCAGATGTTCCTGCCGCTCTTCGAGCAATGCTGAGTCGTAAATAGCCGCTCGGGAAAGCGCACCATAAAAATGATGCTCTGCCGTTTCCGTTGCTGTTTGCCATGCCCCAACCCGCTTTTGCGCCTTTGATGAGGCCTCGACAGCGGATGCATAATCTCCGGCCATAAAGTGCGCCTGCAACTTCCGAATCCAGTAGGCGGACTCGGCAGGTTCTAAATTCGGATTTCCGGCGAGACGCTGTTCCAACTCCACCTCGTCCATCTGCTGATCGTCAAAGGAGCCGAATTTCGCAGTCAACCCACGCAGTGTCCGGACCAGCCCAAGCTGTATACGCACAAGGTCAATGGCATACCCAAATCGTATCTTCTGCGCAAATGCGAGGCTTCGCTCGACTTCGATTTGCACCTCGCCGAGTGGATCGCCCGCCGCGAGAAGGTTCGTAGTCAGATTGGCACTGCTGAACGCTGCAAAGGTAAGGTCGCCGATTTTATTTGCGGACTCGAACGCCCTGCGCAGCAGTTCACGGATGGCCTTGAAATGTCTCGTCCAAGGAAGCACGCTAACCGCAAAATTATTATAAGTTCTGGCTTGAAAGCGATTCAGCCCGCGTTTTTCCACAAGATCATAGCCGAGTTGGCCGAAGCGAAGCCCGGCCTGGTAGTCACCGAAGTAACCGCCGGCAACAGCCCCAAGCCATTCAAAATGGGGGCTCGAACCGTCGGTGTATCCATGCTTGAGACTCAGATTGATCGCTCGGCAGACGACCATAGAAAAAAGATTGAAATCCGTAAAGAATGCAGCTGGTCCAAGCTTAGTTAGGACATCGAGGGTCGCTAGAGATGCCGGGTCATTCATCAAGGGCAGGTCGACTAGTTCCTCGATTGTTCGGCTGCCGATCTGCGACCAGATCCGCTCGTACTCGCGGCGCACTTCTGCTTCCGCCGGACGCGGGGACCAATCCATCCCCAGATGGCTGAGATAGTCGAGACAAACGGCGACGGCACGGTCGCTCTGATCCATCGTCATGTACAGATCCGCCCGCAGGCAGGCGACCGTGGCGCGTTCTACCGTCGTGGTCGTGCGGTCTAACAGCGCCGACAGGCGCTTCTCAGCTTCCGCCCGCGATCCAGTCAGGAATTCACATTCGGCCCGTTGCAGTCCGAGCGCAAAGGTGAGCTCGTGGCGACGCTCCCACGAGTCTTCCACAAGCAGCGCTGCACCGGCGACGAGGTAGGAGAGTGCCGAGGCAAAAGCAGTAGACGCCTTTGCGCGTTTGCCCGCGACCAGGTTGAGCTCGGCTAGATGTTCGCGTTCTTCGCGTGCGGTGATGAGCGCGGCGCCGCGGTTAAGCTGATTGACGATCTCGAAGATCGCTTCCTCCTGCTTCTCCAGAGGGGTATTCGCCGCAAGCAGCCTTCCGATCCTGAGATGGGCTGCGGCTCGCAGGTCTGCCGGGATCAATGAATAGGCTGCTTCCTGGACGCGGTCATGGACAAACCGATAAACGTTTTCCAGCGTACAATCAACTCCTGCACGGACAGCCTCCCACAGATCCGCGTGGAGCTGCTCCTCAGAGGTCCCGTGAACGATAGACAAGATCGTGATTTCGGCGATCCCAAGGCAGGCAAGATGCTGCAATGCAGCCTGGGTTTTAAACGGCAGGCGACTCAGCTTTTCCGACCATCAGGTCCACCACATTTTCGGTGTAACCCTTGGCGTGGATGCGATTGAGATCCCAGGCCCATCGCGCAATCGAATGATCGAAGGTGAGTAATCCCTCTTCGGCGAGCGCAGTCATGAACTGAAGGGCGAAAAATGGATTGCCACCAGACTTCTCATGCACCAGTTGCGCAAGCGGCGCAGCGCGCTCCGGTTCGCAGCGAAGTGCATCCGAAATTAATTGCGTGAGGTGTTCGCTGGCGAGCGGTGCAAGCGTTGATCTCCTCTATCCTCGCTCCGGCGTTTTTCACGGCCTCAAGCTTGCGTACCAGCGGATGCATGGAATCGACTTCGTTGTCCCGATAAGCTCCGATCAGCATCAGGTGTCGCAGATCCGATCGGGTCAAGAAGATCCGCCAGCAAGTCGAGCGTCGCCGCGTCGAGCCATTGCAGGTCATCCAGGAATAGCGCCAGCGGATGATCGGACCGGGCGAAGACGCCGATAAAACGCCTGAACACCAATTGGAAGCGCCTTTGCGCATCTTGAGGATCGAGGTCAGCGACGGGTGGCTGTTCTCCAATGATCAATTTCAATTCAGGAACCAGATCCACGATCAGCGCTCCGTTCGGGCCTAATGCGTCGCAAAGCTCCTCGCGCCAGAGGTTCAACTCGTTCTCACTCTTCGCAGAGAAGGGACCGGATTAGGCTCTGGAAGGCTTGCGCGAGCGTGGAATAGGGAATGTCCCGCTTGTACTGATCGAACTTGCCCGACGCGAACAGCCCGCGCGGCGGAACGAGCGCCTTGTGCAGTTCATGTACGACGGAGGATTTTCCAATACCTGAATATCCGGAGACCAGGACCAACTCCGGAGTGCCGCTCTGGACGACGCGTTCGAACGAGGCGAGCAGGATTTCTACCTCGCGGTCTCGTCCGTAAAGTTTCTCAGGAATCAGTCAGCCGGTCTGGTGTGTCATGTTCACCGAGCGGAAATTCGTCGATACAGTGGTCGAAGTCCCAATCCGCAAGGCAGCGCCGAAGATCGGACTCCAGTCCGGCTGCGGTCTGATAGCGTTCCTCGGCAGTCTTTGCGAGCAATTTCGCAATGATTGCTGATACGGGGAGCGGAACATCCTCTCGCTTCTCGGAAAGCGCCGCCGGCTGCTTCGCGATGTGGCAATGTACCCATTCAATAGCTTCTGATGCAGTAAAGGGCAGCGTGCCCGTCAGCATTTCGTACAACATCACCCCGAGGGCATAGAGATCGCTGCGCGAATCGATCGAACGATTCATCCTCCCGGTTTGTTCGGGCGCCATGTACGGGAGCGTTCCCGCAATGAACTCGGGAGGTTCCGCCGACTGGCGCTCACGTGGCAATCGAGAGGCAATCCCAAATCCCAGTCAACCAGACTTGAGCGGTGCTGGGTTCGACCATGACATTGGCCGGTTTGAGGTCCTTGTGGACGAGGCCCCGACCGTGCAGCTGCCTCACTGCGTGCGAAAGACCGATCGCAACGCGCAGGAACTGTCCCATCTCCATCGGCATTCCGACCAGTTGATCGAGCGGCTCACCCCCGGGATCCTTGAGGACCAGCACGGTTCGCCCCTCGTGTTGCGTGAGCTCAACTAGGCAGGACTGCCCATGACGAATCCAGTTCGGCTCGCAATGAGTGCTCGTGTTCCAACATCCGAACACTCTCTGTTCGGGGATGCTCAGATCTTAAACATCAGCACGAGAATAGAGGGTGGATGCGGGTTCGAAGCCAGTTCGGGGGCGGCCCCTGCAAAGCACGAACTCCCCGTAAGCACGGAGCGTCTCGAGAGTGAACTTCGAGAGATCCATCCCAGAATCCTTCGAATCGGCAGCCACTTCAGGGGAAGTTAGTGCCGATCACTTACACGGGCAATGGCCCGTGATGGTACGGGTTCCGAAAGAGCCTGCTGGCCCATTACGACAAATCAGAACTGCGGGTCTAGCGCACATTCGCAAGATAACCGATTCCCATCTAGAGCGCTAGAACAGAAGGCTCAGGCAATTGTAGTGCAATAGTTGATCTTAAGATCGAGCCCTGTCCACCTAACCCACCCGCGGCTCAACAAAGCCACACGCGACATTGCGATCCCCCGTTGGAGGTAATTTTGACATGAATATCGGGGGTGTGGCAACGGATCGCATCTTGAGCCGCCACTGCTTCGTTCGCTTGATTGCGCCGACCGAGGTTTGTGGAGCGACAATGTCGAATACCAAATCCAGCTCACAATTCATGCCATCTGCTTGTCACGTCCTGCCTATTCGGAAGGGGTCTTTACTTCTGGCACCATTTGTGACAGGACGCGATCGAATGCGGGTTATTCCGTTGTGTGAACCCGAATTCGCTGCTACAGTACTTCGAAACCACCGAGAAGATTTCACTCGTGTTCGCTTTGTGTTCCTTCATTGAGTTACAGAATGCTGCAAATCACAAGCAAGTTATGTACTACTTTTTTAGTTTAACTCCTTCGAGGGCAACTACTTAAACCCCACTTAAAGATTCCCATGTACTCCTCGGAGGCGTATCTTCCTATCATAGTCCGGCACCTATCGTCTGCTTAATAAAGGCCATCTTTACAATTTGACCTAGTTATCAAAAAGGGGGCAATCATGAGAAAGTTACGAATACTCTCACCCTTGGTCAGCGCAGTGGTCCTTGTAAGCCTTGCGGTTGGGCGGCCGGCATTCGGCCAGACTGCGGATACGGCAACCGTTTCAGGAGTTGTTTTGGATCCAAGCGGGGCAGTTGTGCCGGGAGCACAAGTTGTCTTGCTCGACAAAGCAACAGGTTTGGCGCGAACTCAGCTGACGAACTCCACTGGGCAATACATCTTTGCAAATGTCCCACCCGAGAATGACACGATTAATGTCACGATGAAGGGCTTCGTGCAAGCTGAAGTCCATCTCTCGGTGGAAGTCGCCAAGTCTTACAACATAAACATCACATTGAAAATTGGTGCTTCGACTGAAGCGGTTGAGGTGATAGCCGCCGCTGGAGCCGCATTGCAAACCCTTGACGCGACAGTTGGCAACGTGGTCCAGGGCGAGGAAATGGTGAGGTTGCCGAATATCAACCGCAGCGCAATGGTTTATTACGACTTGCAACCACTTGTCGCGCCTATCTACCGAACCGCGGGAATTAATCAAGTGAATTCACAAGCAACGGTGGCGGGTTCGCGCAGCGACCAGACGACTTTTACCGTTGATGGCATCGATGCGACGGATAACCTCCTCGGCGCAAGTATCAAGCCTGACTCTGCCAACGTCGTGGATAGCCCCGTCCCTCTTCCCTCTGACAGTGTCGAAGAGTTCGGTGTCGGAACGACCAATTCCAACGCCAATTACGGTCGTGGTGAGGGGGGACAATTTACCTTCGTCACCAAACGGGGCACGAATGCTCTGCACGGCGCTCTTTACGAGTACATCCAGAATAGCGACCTCAATGCCAACACTTGGGACCGGAATCGCGTGGGTATTCCGAATCCCAAGCTGGAGGACAACCGGTTTGGAGCTGCAGTCGGTGGGCCGATTTGGAAGAACCGTACATTTCTTTTTGGGAGCTATGAAGGACATCGATTTCCGCAGTCGACCACGATTAGCCGCATTGTTCCGACCGATTCATTGCGTGCAGGGACTCTGCGCTTCACGGACGCCTCGGGGGTAGTGCGTGATTACCCGTTGGCTAGCTCGAGCCTCTGCGGCCCAGCAAACAATTCCGCCTGCGACCCGCGTAGTTTGGGGCTTAATCCGGTCGTCAGCGCTCTTTGGAGTCACCTGCCGAAGGGCAATGATTCCACGACGGGTGACGGCCTGAACACGATCGGTTTCCGTTCGACTGCAAGCACTCCGAGCTCGTCTGACTATGGAGTCGGGCGGCTGGATCACTATTTCACCGACAATTGGCATTTTATGGCCTCCATCCGCTATGCGAAAGCGACCTCACTCCTTAGCACCCAAGTAGACATCGGAGGTCTTCTCAAGGGGGACACTCTCGGTACCCCCACTGCTATACATGGCGAAAGCGCGCAGCCGCATTATTTTGTGGCGGCGTTAACCGGTCAAATTACCCCCACAGTTACGAATGACCTTCGGTTCGGCTACCTGCGCGACTGGTGGTGGTTTTCAGGTGTATTGCCGTTCCCTCAGGTACCGAGCATTGTCGGAGCGATTGAAGTAGCCGGCGGTTCGTCGGCATTTGCCGGATTACTGGATGGGCCGGTTGACACCAACACCCAAGTCGCCCGTACGCAGGGAACCGATGCCAAGAGCTATCAAGTAAGGGATGACTTGTTCTGGAACAAAGGGAAACACTTATTCCAGTTTGGGGGCGACTACCGCCGTATCAGGACGTATCACTACCGCAATGACAAGGTGATCGGCTCAATTACAGCTTTGGACGTGGAACTGGACGCCGCGGGCGCGGTCACGATCCCTGCCGCGAATCGGCCGCCCACTTGTTCAGCCACCGTGACGACGTTTTGCTTAGTAGCAGGCGACGTAACACAATGGAATCGCCTATTCGCCGGAACTACGGGGATGATCGACAACACAAATGTGTTGGTCACGCGCGATAGTAATCTGAATTCCCTTCCGTTGGGCTCGCCTTTGCAAGCGGACACTTACGAGAACGATGTCGACTTCTATTTCAGTGACACATGGCGAATTCGGCCATCGCTAACTCTTACCGCGGGACTTAACTATCAAATCCAGTTCCCACCGGTGGATTCGTTGGGCCGAACCGCGTTCATGATTGATGCTGCTACCGGCCATACAATAACCTCGACCGACTTCTTAAACAATGCCCGTCAGGCGGCCCTGCAAGGTAACATCTACAACCCCACCTTGGCTTGGATACCATCCAACAAAACTTCCCAGAAGTCCGTCTTTGATACGGATTATGGCAATGTGGGTCCGCACATCGCGGCAGCCTGGACTCCTTACTTCGAAAACTCATGGTGGCAACATGTGTTTGGCGGCAAAGGTGCCAGTGTCGTCCGCGCTGGCTATTCGCTCACCTATGATCGGATGAACACAGTGTGGACCGTCCTCGAACCGATGCTAGGACCCACTTTTGCCCAAACCATCAATTGCCGTGGACCCGTCATTGGCGGAACTTGTGCAAACTCGAGCAATCCGACCAATGCATATCGCATTGGCACCGACGGTCCGGGTGTCATCCCGACCGCCCCGACAGTCAGTTCGCCGTTGGTGGTTGGCACACCATTTGGAGAGACTTTTGCCTACCAGCCAGATCCCAACGTCGGAACTGGCCATGCCCATGAGGTCGATTTGACGATTCAACGCCAGATTGACAGCAGCACGACGGTCGAACTTGGCTATGTCGGAACAATTGCGCGGAATCTGAGGGAGGTGAATGACATCACGTCTGTTCCCTATTTCTTTAAGGACAAGGCATCAGGGCAGAGTTTCGCGGCGGCCTATGACAGTGTGGCGAACCAGCTCCGTGCCGGTACTCCCCCTTCGGGCGTGATCCCGCAACCTTGGTTCGAAGATCAGATTGGACACGGCGGGACAATTACACTGGCGACGCAGTTTGGATCCGATTTCACAGGAGGATTGCTCAGGGATTTGTGGCAATCCATGCAGTTCCTTCTTCCTCAGCCCCTCTCGAATCTGCAGGTCCAACGAATGTGGAGTGGGACTGATGGCGGCTACTCCAATTACCATGCGTTCTTTGCCACGTTACGCATGCGCCCCTCAAGAGGTCTCACGTTTGTTCTCAACTACACTCTTGCCAAGTCCCTCGATGATCTCGGCGCGGTCCAAAACTATCCCCTCGAGGCTTCTTCCAGCTTTGACCATTCTATCGACTACGGCCCGTCCTTTTTCGACCACCGCCACGTCGTGACAGCCACCTGGGTTTATGAACTCCCCTTCGGACGCGGCACCCGCTTCAACAGCGATAACCAGCCGCTGGATATGGCTATCGGCGGCTGGTACTTTTCAGGCATTTTCAAGGCCGCCAGTGGCCTCCCCTTGACGGTCGCCGAAAGCAATCAGGCATGGGGCGGTGGCGACACTCTCGGAATTGCTGTTTCTGGGGCAATACCGATCAATAAGCCCAATTTTGGCAACAGCATTCACTCGGACGTGCCAGGCTCAGGAGGGGTAGGTATCGACGGGAATCCCGCTACTGGCGGTTCCGGTCTTAATATTTTTGCAAACCCCCAAGCGGTGTTGGGGGACTTCCGCCCCATTGAACTCAGCACGGATGGTCGCTCGGGGCGCGGCGTTCTGCGCGGCTTCCCTTTCTGGAATTTCGATCTCTCCGTGGCCAAGCGCACACTGTTGACAGAAAGGGTTGCCTTTCTTTTCTCTGCCGACTTCTTGAACGCCTTCAACCATGTTGTGTTCAATGATCCCACACTCAACATGCAGGATCCCGCGTCATTCGGTGTGATCAGCAGCCAAGCGAATAATCCCCGAGCGATCCAGCTTGGCTTGCGCCTCGAGTTTTAGCAGCTCGTGATGCTAGATCGGATTGTCAAACTGAATTGTCTTTTTCTCTCTGGGGAACTATTCCGGTAATTTCTTGGAAAGAATCGCAGAAGCGTCCCTTCGCGCGGGATGGAACGAAAATTTGCAATTGGGGATTCGATTGACTAGTGGGTGCTACTTCTACTTCCCTGCTCTCGTAACTTCATGGCTTGGGCTGACGCCAGACCTATACTTGAACTCAAAATAGCGTGCGCGGAAAATTTCCAAAAGAATGGAAATTTTCCGCGCGCCGAGTTCGAGCAATTAAAGAACCAGACAAATCTGAAAACTTTAGAACACTAAGCTGAGCGACATCTGAATCTGCCTCGAACTGCCAATGGTCTTCACAGTTTGTCCAAGCCCTGCGGGGCAGAAATAAAAGCCGTTCTGCGGGTTGGACCCGTTGCAGCCAGAGGCAAGAGTTGGCGTTGTGCTTGACCCGAATGGGGCCTGCGCGACCGGGAACGGGCTGAAGGCCAGGTTTTGGTCGATGTTGTCGATGGGGATGTCAAAGCTCGGGTGGTTAGTCAGGTTGAAAACATCGAAGCTGTACTTCAGCATGAAGCGCTCCGAAATTTGCGTGTTCTTCCCGATGGAAATGTCCGCGCGCTTCTGCCAGGACTGTCGGAAAATGTTTCGCTGTCCGCCTCCGGCCAGGAAATTCGTTTCAAACGTATCTCCCGGCGCGATGGCGGAGCATGGAAACGATCCGTCGATCTGCTGCGCATTTGCCGAGCTGCAAGGGAGGAGCAACGGCACGGTGAAGCAGGAGGACTTTAGTGCCGGGAAATTGAAATTGTTGCCAATGGCGCCGGTCACCGCATTCTGCGGCGTGCAACCGGGAGCCAGTGGAGCAATGGGATTGGTAATTCCATCCGTGATGCTGTAGAAAGCGCTGCCTACGGCGCCGGAATAGTCGATGACGCTATAAGGCTGTCCACTCTGAATTGTGATTAGCCCCTGCACGCTCCAGCCATCCACGAATTTTCCTTCCACTGAAGCGGTCGACGCGAATTTCGGGAGTTCGTAGTGGTAGTCGATATTGAATACATGAGTGCGGTCGTAGTCCGATGGGCCATAGCCGCCGCGCAGATTCTGCGGATTGTTTCCGTTGTAGTACAAGCCCAGCGCGCTCTGTTCATCGAAGGATCTGGAATACGTGTAGGAGAAGCCTGCCTGCAGTCCGTGGCTGATGCGTTTTTCCACGTGCGCTTGCAGCGCGTTGTAGGCCGAAATTCCGGCGGCCGTGTAAAGTTCCGAATCAGCAGAATAGCCGATGTAGGGGACGCGCTCGTCAGTGTTGCCGCCATCGATGTTGAATTGCATCGGCTGTCCGTTTGGCAAATTCAGGGTGCAGCCAAGATACCCGCAACCTGCCGCCGTCTGCACCGTGTAGCCATAGGTGTAAGACTGAGGAAAAAGAGCGGAGGTTGGATTCGGACAAACGGCCGCGGGCCCGCACAGCGGATTGGTTGGGGTCGCAATTCTCGCCTGGTTGAACGGGACCGGAATAATCTCATGCCTGCCAAGCGCATCCACAGCGCCGATATCGATGGCCAGGTCGTTGCGCGGCTGCCATTGAATATCGAGCGATGAGTTCATGGTATACGGAAGCTTGTTGTTGCGCGCGTAACCTGCAAAATAAAACGGAGTGTCGCCGTTCTGTATTCCGGCGGCATTTGGCATGGCTGCTACACCTGAGGACGGATTGATCGCGGTCACGGTATTGGGATTTCCCGAGGGCGCAGCCTTGCAGGGTATGTTCCCCAAGGATTCGCTAGAGTCGTGTTGCACGGTTCAAACGTGCCGGGAAAATTGGTTGGGCAGAACTGTCCTGACACAAAAGGCTCTTGCTGGTTGATGCCGAAGGGACCGCCCGGTGCGAGACTTTGTGCGCCCGGCAGAGAGAGGTAGGAATATAGTTCGCCGCGGTCGTAATACATTCCCCAACCCGCTCGTACGACGACTTTGCTGTTGAACATCTTGGGACTCCACGCCACGCCGATGCGCGGAGCAAATCCCCACTGGCGGCCTGTCAGGGTCGAGTTACTCACGCCCTGCGTGGCATGCGGACTATTTCCGGCGACGATCAAGCCGCTGGAAGCAATGGTGTCCGTGGTTGGGTCATAGGAATATTTGCTTGGATCAAAATTAATAAGATTACCGTTCTTTTCCGATAAGCCTCCGTCCCAATCGAAACGCACGCCCGCAGTGATGGAAAGGTTCGAGCGCATCTGATACTTGTCCTGGATATACTCGCCTGTTTCGCTGGCCCGCCAGTAGCGATTGGGGTTCCCGTTAAGCTGAATTGTCCCAGCGTACAGATAATCATCTTCGAGTTGGCCCTGTAGAAACTGGTTGATGGATTGCGACTCGATCGTGCCCAGATCGTTTCTTCTGTCACGCGTGTTGAGTTGCGTGTAAGAGAAACTCCCGCCAAAGGTAATGGTGTGCTTGCCCAGAGTCCAGATCGCGTTGGCCGATGGATTGAAGCGGTTTTGGAAGACACCAGTAAACGCCGCGAGAGACAGCGCGCCCGCGCCGACATTTAATACAGGCTGATAGGAAGGAAGAACGGTTCCCGGCCAGGTGATGGTGATGCCCGGGAAAATGCTGGAGCCGAAAGTATTGATGGTGCAATCGCTGGCGCCAAAGCCGGTCATTGACTCGCAGGCAGCGCCGAACTGTGCGGGCGTAAAAGGCTGGCCCAGAGTGCTGTAAGCTTTTTCACGAATGAATCCGAAGGTTTCCGTGATGCTCAGGTTGGATCGAATTGTCTGTGTGTGGCTTAGAGAAATGACCTGGCTGCCGGCGTCAAGATGCTGCGGAAAGCCCGCAACAGCTGAATATGCATAGGGAGCGGTGGTCGGATCGTGCTGGTAATAATATTTTGCTGAAAAGGAATGACTGGAATTTGGGTTCCAGTCGAGGTTAGCAACCGCTTGATCGGAAATGAAATACGCCGTGCCCGGAATTTCGGCGTCCTCGGGAAACGCTTCAATCAATGCTGGATTGGTTGTGTTCAAGGCGATGGCGTTGGGATTGGCCGAGGGGATCAAATATTGTCCATTGGGAAATTTATAGTTGAACAAGGTATAGGCAATTGGGTTGATGTCACCTGTCCCAAGGCCAACTTGCGGATTGATTGTGCCATCGGCCAATCCAAGAGATCCCGAAAGGTTGTTGTTATTTCCGACGGCAGCAAGGCCCGCAGCCGAACGATCATTCGTAAGGCCGGGCGGAACCGTGGGCCTGGAAATTCCGATCTCTTCGTCCGAAGCGTGCGTGTGTTGGTAGCTGCCGTAGAAGAAAAGTTTATTTTTTATGATGGGCACACCGACGGTGCCGCCCGCGGAATAGCGGTGCAGACTGGGATTTTTTTCATTTTGAGGAATATTAGGGTCGGCATTGTAGAAATAGGGATCGGCGTTTAACCAGTTGGTTCCGCGGTGCGCGTACAGTTGCCCGTGAATGATGTTAGTACCTGACCCGGTGCTCATATCGATGTGCGCGCCGCTCGTAGAGCCTTGCTGCGCGTCATACATGGAAGTGTTCACGCGAACTTCCTGAATGGATTCGGGAGCAGGCGTGGGGATGGATTCTCCGACGGCCAGATAAATGGAGGCGCTGCTCTGCACGGGAAGAGCGCTGAGAGCGGAAGAGGTGCTGACACCGGTTTCATTCACCACTCTCGATGAAGTCACCTGGCTCGTGGTTTTGCCGTTAAAAATATTTTTCGCGTCGACGCCATTCAGCAGGAAAGTGTTGCTGGTGTCGCGCTGTCCATTGGCCCAGACTGGCTGATTTCCCAAGCCTGCGTTTGCGCCAGTCCCTGCTGGGAGTTCTTCGTTCACTCCGGGAGAAAGCATTACATAACCCGTAAAAGATCCGGTGGGCAGGGGAACCGCTTCGAGTTCCGCTTTATCCATCACGTAACCGTTCGTGGTGTCGACGGCATTGAGCAGCGGCGTTTCTTCGACCGTGATGGTTTCTCCCACTTGCCCGACTTTCAGTGTGGCGTCGACGGTGGCCGTGCGGTTTGCCTGCACTTGAATGGAAGGAATATTCAAGGCCTGAAAGCCGGCCTGCGTGACGGAAAGCGTGTAATTGCCGATGGGCAAGTTCACAAAATCATAGCGGCCGGAGTCCGTCGTCTGCAGAGTTCGCGTCAGCTTCGTCTGATCTCCCACCAGCGTAACCGTCGCGCCGGTGATAACGGCTCCCGAAGAATCCGTCACCGTGCCGGTAATCCCGCCAAGAGTTTGCTGAGCGTTGAGGTGAGGCGAGCAAACGAGAAGGAAACAAAAGAGTATAGGTATACAAATACGCCAGGTGTTGTTCGGCATCGATTCTTCCCCTTGAAACATGTATTGGATCCAAGATGAAGAAAATTTTGGATCCAAGGGCGAAAACCGAGGCCAATTGCGGCCCCTCGAAAAAGGCCCGTCACGCAACCAGTTTGGGAGAGGCTACGCGCAGTTCCGCGGAAGCTGAAGCTTTTTGTTTCGATGTCGTGGATTCATTATTTCGATTTTTCCTTTTTGCTTCGTGGCCGCAGAATAGGGCCATTGATCCGACATTGTAGCGCCATCCGCTGCAAGCGCGTATCGAAGTACTATGAAGTACTTTAGTTCTTAAGTAATTGAGCGCTCCCGCGCGAGGCGCTCTGGCGGAAGGACCACAATGAAGGCATCCAAAAGGGGTTTCGCACCCGGTAGCGCTGAACCTCATTTATTCCAGAAAGCTCTCCCTCGGCAAGTTGACGAATCCGGCGCTGCCGCGCCTGCAATCGTCGCTAGTGGAATCGAAACCAGCGCGAAACCTGCCGGTTTCGGATTACGCACCGCTTCCCTTTCGCCCGTGGAGACGCTGGCGCAATCAATTTCCGGCGCCTGCCCAACACTGACTCCGTTCGTCACCGTTCCGCTCGTCTACACGCTTGCGGGAAATGGAACCTGGCTCGTGTACATTTTGGGGATGGGCGGGATTCTGCTTGTTGCGTGGTGCATCAGCCGCTTCGCGCGTTATTCCTCATCGCCCGGATCACTTTATTCTTATGCTGCGATGATTCTCCCGCCTTGGCTCGGAGCTGTCGCTGCGTGGAGTTTGTTGCTGGCTTACATCATGGGGACCGCCAGCAATATCGGCGCTTTCTACTATTATGCCAATGTGATGATTTTGAATGCCACGGGCCGCGTGGTTTCCGTCTTATTATTAGCCACCATTTATTCGGTACCATTCATTTGGATCGCGTGGCGCGATGTAAAACTTTCTGCTCGCTCCATGCTGGTGATGGAGGCGGTTTCCGTCACGGCGGTCGTCTCAGTGATGGCGCTGGTGCTTTTTCGCCACGGTCTGCATGGCGACCCGAACCAACTTCACCTTCGCGGAGTGACCGGTAGCGGCTTCCGGCAAGGGCTTGTGCTGGCGTTATACAGTTTCGTGGGATTCGAGGGCGCCACAGTTCTGGGGTCCGAGGCGCGTAACCCCTTGAAGTCGATTCCCCGCGCCGTGATCCTGACCTCTGTTCTAGGCGGCATATTTTTTACGATTTGCGCTTACACTGAAGTTCTGGGATTCGGAATGAGCGGAAAAGATCTGGGAACCTCCGACGTGCCCATGCACGTGCTCGCGGGCGTCGGCGGCCTGCCAATACTCGGATTGTTGATTGACCTCGGCGCGCTAGTGAGTTTGTTCGCGGGAAGTTTGGCAGGAGTTACGGCCGCCGCGCGCGTGTTGCTGCAGATGTCGCACAACGGACTTACTCACGCCTCATTTCGAAAAACTCACTCCCGGAACGAAACGCCGACCGGAGCGACCATCGTCACAGGTCTTGCGGCGTTTCTTCCCGTGGCCTTCCTCGCCATCCGTGGCACGAGCGGGGTCGACGTCTACGGCTGGCTGGGGATGATGGCGGTTTATGGATTCGTCGTCAGTTATGGGCTGGTCTGCTTTGCTCTTCCGGGATATCTGCGTGATCACCACGGCGTGACCAATGCCGCCACGAAAACCATTCCATATGCCGCGTGCGCAGCCATGGTTTACGCGCTGGTGGCGAATCTTTATCCTGTAACGCACGACGTGTACGGCAAGCTTCCCTACGTATTCCTTGCATATTTGATGATTGTTGTACTGCTTTTTGTTTTTCGCTCGCGGGAGAAACCCTTGATGCAGGAAGGATCCTGAGCGGCGCTCAATGTCGTTGCATAGTTCCTCTTTTCTTTTTGAATTAATTCCCGGAGAATGAGGTTTCAAAAATCCCTGGCTCTCCATATCTCATCGGCTGAAAGGAACCTTTATGAAGCCTTTCATTACGAAGCAGACTCCCGTAACGGAAGAAGTTTTAAATGCCATCGCGCATCTTCCGACAAAGAGTCTTTCAAAAATAGTTGAGGATGATTTTTTAAAAAAGTTGACGGATCAAGATTTCATGCGCATTGCTTTTCTGCTGGCGAAAAAAGGATATGAGGAAGGCGGATCTCCGATTGGCGGAGTGATTATCGACAACGCAACCCGAAAGATCGTGGGCAAGGGGCACAACACGCTCGTTCAAGAAAATCATCCTTACAATCACGGCGAAACATCGGCCGCGCGGGATGCGGGGCGCCTCGATTTCGGCCAGACCACGATGTTTACTTCGCTCAGCCCTTGTGACATTTGCACGGCGCTGATTCATTCGCTGCAATTTAATCGCCTGGTTGTCGGCGATGTCACCAACGCCGGGGGTAACGAGGGATTGCTTCGCAGCAAAGGCGTGCAGGTCGATATTTTGGAGGATCCGGAGGGCGTTGCCTACTACGAGAAATATCGGAAGGAAAAACCGGACCAACACAAGGAAGATGTAGCAGGGATTGCGGGAGTGCGCAAGGCTACCGCGGCTAAGCCTTAGCGCCTGGCGCACTCAAAACTTTTTAGCAAACAGAATTGTGCAATTTTATTTTTGTCTTGCAGTTCAACAAATAGAAAGCAATTTATAATTCAGCGACGGAAGAAATCGCGCACTCAAAGGAGCCCAAATGAAAGTCTTAATTACGAAAGATACTCCGGTCACCCCGGAAGTGTTAAATACGATTGCGCATCTTCCGACGAAGAGCCTTTCCAAGATTGTCGAGGACGGATTTTTCAAGAAGTTGACGGACAAAGATTATATGCGGCTCGCTTTTCTGCTGGCGGAGAAGGGGTATGACGAAGGCGGTTGCCCGATCGGCGGCGTCATTATCGACAATAAAACGCGAAAGATTGTGGGCAAGGGGCACAACACGCTGGTTCAGGAGAATCATCCTTACAATCACGGCGAAACGTCGGCCGCGCGGGATGCGGGTCGCCAGGATTTCAGCCAGACTACGATGTTTACTTCCCTGAGCCCCTGCGATATTTGCGCGGCCTTGATCTACAGAAGGCAATTTAACCGCGTGGTTGTCGGCGACATTACAAATTTTTCGGGCACGGAAGAATTGATGCGCCAGAAGGGCGTGCAAGTGGACATTCTGGAAGATCCTGAGGGAATCGTTTTCTTCGCAAAATATTTAAAAGAAAAACCTGACCAACACATTGAGGATGCATTCGGTCTCGCCGCTGTGCACAAGGGATCGAAGCCTTAAAACTATTTCGCGATCGTTTTAGGGTGGATTCTTATTCGTGCTTTGCCGTAATCAAAGCTGACGCGCGCAAAGGCCTGTTCAACGCTTCGATGATCCATGAGGGATTGAATGGACCTGACTCATCGACCGAAACGTCATAATCGCGGAGCGCATCGGCCACGGCATTCGCCATCGCCGCATGCGCTCCAATCGTTCCGCCTTCCCCCACGCCGCGCATCCCGAACGGATTCAAACTCGTGGGAGTTTCCATGTGCCAAAGCCTGAAATCCGCGGGAACGTCGGACGCCACCGGCAAAACGTAGTCCATCATCGCGCGCGTCTGTAGATTTCCTTCGGCATCGTAAACCACTTTTTCGCGCAGGACGGCTCCAATTCCCTGCACCACTCCGCCGACAATTTGGCCTTCGACCAGCAGAGGGTTCACAATTTTTCCGCAGTCATGCGCAACGGTGTAGCGCGGAATTTTAATTGCGCCGGTTTCCGGATCGATTTCAACCACAGCGATGTGCGTTGCGTAGGAGTAAGTAGGTTTGGGAACATCGAGTCGAAACTCGGCTTCGATTCCTTCCGGCTCAAGTGTTCCGCGCAGCGATGCCAGTCGCGCGGGAATTTCCGACATCGGGATATAATCTCCCGCCAATCCCAAGATCGTCACGCCACCGTTTTCCCATTTCACAGCGGATGGATCGCATTTCAATTGTGCGGCGAAACAATTCACAATACTTTTGACTAACTCACGCGCAGCCATGCGGCCCACTGCCCCGCCAATCGCCGCTCCCCTGCTGGCGAAAGTTCCTACCGCATCCGGAACTTCATCCGTGTCACCCTGGCGGATTGCAACCTGTTCAAGGGCCACTCCAAGTTCCTCAGCCACAAGTTGTCGCTGCGTGGTCTCCGAACCCTGCCCAACCGGCATGATGGAACTGAACAGAAGAATCGTTCCGTCAGGCTGCAACGCGATGCGCGCCGTTTCGTACGGGCCGACAGCCGTGATCTCCACGTACATCGCGATTCCTAATCCCAGTAGTTTTCCTTCCACAGCAGCTGCGTTTCTCTCCTCTTCAAACTTCTCATACTCGGCAAGTTTCAATCCCTCTTCGAGGCAGCGCGGGTAATTCCCTTCGTCATAAATGATGTGATATGAATTCGCGAAACCAGTTCGACCTCGGTCCAGAGGCAATTCATTTGATTGAATCAGATTGCGGCGCCGAATTTCCGCACGATCGATTTTCAGCATGCGCGCGGCTTCGTCCAGCAGCCGCTCCATCACCAATGCGGCTTGCGGCGCGCCGGCGCCGCGCAAAACATTGAGCGGCGCTTTGTTCGTTACGACGGAATGCATTCGCGCATCGAGGTTGGGAACACGATAAGGGCCGCGCACCATCGCGCCCATCGCCGTAATCGGCGTGTTGCCCACAAAACCGAATGCTGCGCCGATGTTTGCCCAGCCTGTGACGCGCAAGCCAATAAATTCTCCGTCCGGAGCAATCACAGCTTCGGCGTCGACGGTTTCTTCACGCGCTTGTGTGGCAGAAGCAAAATGTTCCCGCCTGTCTTCCAGCCAGCGAACCGTCCGCTGAAGTTTTCGCGCCACGGCCGCAACCAATATTTCTTCAGGGTAGACCATTTCCTTGCAGCCGAAACCGCCGCCAAGCCGCGGAGCGGTTACACGAACACTTTCGAGCGCGAGGCCGAAAGCTCCGGCCAGAACAGTGCGAAGCACTTGGGGCAGTTGCGTGCAACTTTCCACGTGCAGCCGCTCACCATTGTCGATGAGCTTTGCGGTAACTCCCCGCGTCTCGAGCGGAACCGCTGTTTGCCTGTGAAATTCAAATCGCTTGCGGATTACGAGATCGCCTTCACGCGCCGAAAAATCGGCGTCCCCATCCTGCTGCGTAACCTGGTAAACGATATTTGTCCCGAACTCCGGATAGAGCAAGGACGCGCCGGGATTCATCGCTACCATATGATCGGTTACTGGCGGCAAAGATTCGTATTCGATTTCGACAAGAGAGGCAGCGTCTTCCGCAACATAGCGGTTCACCGCAACAATCAGTGCCACAGGCTGCCCTACGTAACGAACGCGATCGCGTGCAATAACACGCTGCCGAACGTCCAGCGTTCCGGGAATCATGTCCACGCAAGGAAGTTTTTCATCGACGAAATCCAAATCGTTGGCAACCAGGACGGCAATCACCCCGGAAATATCGAGTGCGCGCTCTTTCCGAATTGCCCGCACAATGGCGTGCGGTTCCGTGGATCGAACAATACAAATTTCAGCGGCGTTAGGCTGTTCAAGATCGGCAAGAAATCCGCCTCGCCCTTGCAACAACTCCTCATCCTCAGCGCGCAAAACAGCTTCGCCCACATATCTGCGGCCTTTTGGCGGGGCTGCGGGATTGAGTGTTTTCTCCGTCATTCTTCACCGCTCGTTGAAACTTCGTTGTCCGCGCCCAGCGCACGCCGAACTGCCGTCCAGATATTTTTGTACCCGGTGCAACGGCAAATATGTCCGCTGAGATATTGGCCAACTTCCGGCGAATCCGGATGGATGGAACGCTGAATCATGCTGTAGACCGTCATCAGCCATCCCGGCGTGCAATATCCGCACTGCAACGCGTGTTGCTGCTGGAAAATTTTCTGCACGTGATTCAGCCCCCCGGGAGCATTCAACCCTTCGAGTGTGACGATTTCGGCGCCGTCGGTTTGCACCGCCAGCAAAGTGCAAGCGCGCGCCGGCTCATGATCGATCACTACTGTGCACGCGCCGCATGCGCCCTCTCCACAAGCAACCTTCAAAGCCGTGAGCCCGAGATGATCGCGAAGGAAATCGCTCAACAATAGGCGGTCCGCAACAAAAGTTTTTATATTCTTTCCGTTTACCGTGACGCTCAGAGGTGATTGCGATTCGCTCGCATCATCGAGCATTTTTAACGGTGGCATCAAATCAGGCGCGCTCAAGTGGGAGTCCTTTCTGCCCGATGCAGCGGGATCGCGCATCCTTCAATGCACGCGCGACGGCCACAACCGCCGTTTTCGACCGGAAGGCAGCCGTCGCGTGCAAATCGGTCCGCGCAGGCCATGGATGCTCGGCGGAAGCCATTTGCGCGGCTGCCAGGAGGACTGAATCATTGTCGGCCATCTCTCCGATCAATGCTTTTTCCGCCAAAACTGCGCGATATGGATTTGCTGTGAGTCCTCCTATCGCAATTTTTGCCGAGCGAACGCGGCGATCCTCATCCAGCAAGAGCGTTGCGGCGCAGCATACGAGCGCGTAGTGGCCCTGCCGAAGTTGTACTTCGCGGAAACCCCAACCTTCACTCGTAGCGCGCGCGCGAAAAGATGCCGATACGATCAAACTTTGCACTGGCAAACAAGTGCCTGTTTCCACAGCATAAATTTCTTGAGCCGCCATCTGCTGCCGGATACCGCCTCGCAAAAGTAGATTGAACTGAGCGTCCAACGCAAGAGCCACCACGGGAACTTCGCCGCCGGCATTGGCCTGAGCGAGGCAGCCCACAACCGTTCCGCGGCTCCGAACTTGCGGCATGGCCACCCAACCAAGAGCTTCGGCAAGCAGCGGAAGGGATTGCTGGATTGTGGGACTCCGTTCGATTTGTGATTGCCGGCACGCCGCGCCGATCGTTACATTGCCAGAATTTTGCGAAACATTATTTAATCCGGGGCAGCGCATAATATCGAGCAAAAAGGAAGTTTTGATGGTTCGAGCGCTGAGCGCAGGGATCAAGCTTTGTCCTCCCGCGAGGATTCTCGCCCCTGTATCCGCGCCGCCAAGCAGTTCGACGGCGTGTTCCGCGGTTTCCGCGCGAACGTATTTAAATGTTGGCCGGTTTCATTTGAAACTCCGGCAGGGATCGAATCGACGATCCCATTCCATCCATTCACGAATCAGGTTTTCATTAAGCGAAGCACTAAAAAGATAAATAGGAATAGATTTCTTGCGTGGAAGGGAAAGTGACATTTCCTAAAGAAATATCCTTCTGTAGAAAATTATCTTCAAAAGCATTTAATGAAAGGGCGCAGGTATTTCTTACAGCTAAGCGGCTCTGTGGAAACTACGTGGTTTGCACAAATAATTCTCGCCAACGCCGGACGAAATGATAGCACTCTTGGCGCGCGGCATCCTACTTGTCTTCTCTTTTGCCAGAGTTTCGCTCTTTCCGCTAGATCCGTAGCAGTCGCGCCGGATTCTCGCAGAGAATGGTCTGGCATTCTTTTTCGGTAATATTGGGGATCGCTTCGACATATTCCACGGGATGATGAATGGACATTCCCTGCGGAAAGTCCGTGCCGCAAACTACTCGATCGATACCCACGATATCGATTAGCGTGCGCGTCAGTTTCGGATCGTGCATAGCGAGATCGTAGTGAAAGCGCCGAAGATAATCGCTGGCGCGGGGCAGCTTCAGATTTGTGTACGCATTGGTGCGCGCGCGTGGAGAATAAGTTGCCGTACCCATGGCCCAATCCATTCGTGGCGTGGCAAATGCAATGAAGCCGCCGCCGTGTGGAAAATAGAAATCGAGCTTCGGAAAAGCGTCCATGACGCCGCCCAGAATAAGCGCGGTAGCCGCAATGGTGGCCTCAAACGGATTCCCGATGATGTTAATCATCGTGTAGTCCTTTTCCATGAGGCGCTCGGAAATTGGATCGAGGTTGTGCAAGAAAAATCGGCAGATTCAGCGCCTCGGCACGTTCATATACAGGCCAGAATGATTTATCGTCGATATTTTTCCCCAGAACATTTTCCGGAAAATTGACTGCCTTCATGCCGGGCAATTTTCGGCCGCGTTCCAATTCTTCTAGGGCAGGCATTGACGTCCTGCATGGGCAGGGTAATCGCGGCATTGAATCGCTTCGGATACTTCACGCACAAGGCCGAGCTAGCGTTGTTGATCGTTTGCGCGAGTTTCACACCAAATGCAGGAGGCGCCCACAAAACATGAGGATTTGTTTGTGTGAGAGTGGACAGGTCGACATGACGCTCGTCCATTGCCTTCAACATGGAATCGACATCCGTCATATCATGGCGAAAATCGGCGCGTGGGGCATAGGGATGGTTCCCGGGGACAATACACTCGAGTTCGCCTTTTTCGTTGCGTTTGATATTCGTCACGCCGTTGGCGGCGCCTTCTTTTTCAATCAGATCGACAAATTCCGGCGGGTACCAGTGAAAGTGCGCATCGATCACGGGCTTGCTGTAGCGAAACTTCGGTTGTGGCGCAATTTGCTGCGCGCTCACAGACACGGGCGGCATCAGCGACGCAGCGCCTGCCGCGGCGATTCCAGTCAGAAAGGCACGTCGTTCGATTGCCATTTTTCCTCCAGAATTCGAGGGTAGGATTGGTAACGATACTTGTCAGGACATACGTATACATAAGCCCGCGGCTGAGTGCAAGCGCGCACAGCACGAAAATCGCGGCGGCCAAAATAGATTTACGCCGAATGATTTCGTAGAGGGTCGGTTCAAAGAAAACTGGAAGAGTAGCCTTCAAGCTTATCTCATAGATTACGGAAGAGATTGCGGCACAAGAAATTAAAACTATGCAACACTATGAGATGTGAGATCAGTAGTAGGAATTTTGGATTTGCCATGGGCTCAAAACGTCTATATTCGAGACTAATTCTACTGGGGGCATTCTTCATTCTATGCGCCACAGCCGCGCCGGCTTTTGCCAAGGATAAACCTGTTTCCTGGAAGGAAATCGGTGACGCCTTGCTGCGAGTGAACGACGCGCCTGTGAAGGACTGGGCCGTGTTTCAAACCGCGAAGAAACGCGATCCGCTGCTCGTTCAAATCAACAATCGGTTCCTGCTGATCAAAATTCATGAACGGGAAATATATGAAATCGATCTGGCAAAAGTGCAACATAAGGGCGATGAACTTATGTGGGATCCGAGCAATCATCCAGCGAAACCGCTAACGATATCGAATTGGGATTCA
The DNA here is from genome assembly GCA_963786215.1 of uncultured Acidobacteriota bacterium. GTDB lineage: Bacteria > Acidobacteriota > Terriglobia > Acidiferrales > UBA7541 > Palsa-360. The sequence goes on along the minus strand of CAWAYK010000007.1, from coordinate 499,589 downwards.
AGCGATATGGAGGCTGTGTTCCGGATTCGCGCAAAAATCAATGCCGAGGACCGCTTACTCGATATCGAACTTCCCCATCAGCTTGACCTGAGCGGCATGTCGCCGCACTCGGCAGGCAGATCGGGCCACAGATAATCAGAAGACATCTCCTAAATAGCCTTTTTAAATAGACTTTTCTTGCTTCACAAGGTCAACGTAACGCCGCGACCTCGCGCCAACGCCGCGGAAGATCCCAGCCCGGGGCAACGCCCCGTCCGAATAATCCTTCGGCACTCTCAGCGCCGGAAGACATGGATTTTTTTGAAGCACCTGTTGATTGCTTTTCGATAATGGAATGTAGGCATTTATAAGAAAGCTTGGCTCTGCTGACATCCTCAAAGTATGGCCAGGTGTGCTGTAGCCCACCTCTTCAGAGGCGGGGGTTTTGGCTATCGGCGTGCATGGTCGACGTCTGGAATCTAAACCCCCGCCTCTGAAGAGGCGGGCTACAGCAGATTGGCAGAGGAATCGGGGATGTCAACAGAGACAAATAGCTTCTAGCATTTTTAAGGGAATGGAACGGAATTAAGATCCTGCGAGAGCTGCGGTCCGTTGATGTCTAAATAGATTTCTAGTCGCCATGCAATAAGCGCTCAAGGCCCGGCTTATTTTTCAGGGTGACGCTTGAACCCTTTACCTGCAGCAGATTGTTTTTCTTGAAATCTCCAAAAATACGCGTGACTGTTTCGCGGGAAGAACCAATCATTTGGGCGATTTCTTCATGAGCTAGGGTAAGGTTGAATTTAACTGTGCCATTCTCCGAAGGATGACTTGAACTCCAGTAGAGGATGAACCGGGCCAGCTTCTCGCGCGCAGAATGAGAGAGACCAATGGTCCGCATTTCGGCAAATGCAGTCTGGTACGAATCGCTGAGTTCCCGTGCCACGCGAAGCGCGACCTCGCCGAATTCTTTTAGAAAATTCAAAAAGTCTGCCTGGCTGACGAAATTTGCCTGTGTAGGCTCGACCACATCAGCCGTCACCTCATAAGCCCGTCCGGAAATCGTGGCGGGCAATCCCAGCAATTCGCCGGGATCTGAAATTCGCAGGATCAATGTCCTGCCGTCGGCGGACGACGTCGAAAGCTTAACGTGCCCGGCACACAGAATGAATACTCCGCGAGCAGGTTGGCCTTCCACAAACAATGAGGCCCCTTTTGGATAGGTAGCGGAAGAGGTAATTTCCGCCAATCGCTGCAATGCCGCGGGGGCGAGATTGCAGAATACGCGTGCCTCTATATGAAGGCATGCGACGCAGTTATCAACGATTTGCAGCCCGTATGGAGAGCGCGTCGAGACCAGTGAACTCGTTCCGCGCCCCCTACCTCTGGCCACGAAGCGGAACTTACCAATTGATGGAATTTGCTCGTTAGGTATTGCGAATCACCCACTTCAGATTGCAACGAGCGTGAACAAATGGCCGTGATGTGCATCACGCGATTCCGTGATAGCGGTCACATTCCCGCAAACTTCCATTGAGCATAATAAATATGGCAGTAGAGGAGTTAAGACGATGCCGAAGGACAATCGAAATACCATCGAGGTTCTAAAGGCGGAGTTGGAATTCGTGAAAAAGGGCGGTTACGAAACTTCCGCGCGGGACCCATGGCGCGCAAAATTGGCGCTCGAAGATTCGCCCACCTGCATGAATTGTGACCATAAGAAGAATCCGAAACCATGCAGCGAGTGTTTGCTGATGCAATTTGTGCCTGCAAATAACCGCAGCGAAAAGGTTCCGTGCCGGCACATTCCGTTGACATCCTATGGCGACACACTCTTGCATTTGTATAACGGGGCAACGGAACAAGAAATCGATGAAGCTCTGACACGTTGGCTGCAGGAAACAATCGCCAACCTGGAATTGACAGGAACCGCAACGAAGCAGCCTTCGGAGCTGCATTTGAAAAAAGATCCCAGTATTCGGAATTGTGCGAATCGGCTTTAGAAGAGATGGAGGTAGGCCATGACCATTAACCTACACTCAAAATGTGCGAACCCAAGCTGTGCCGCGGCTTTTAGTTGGATGGCCGGAGGCAAACTGTTTCATTTTTATCGTGAGTCTAAGGAAGTTACCTCGTCGAAAAATAACAACGGACATCGGAATCATTCCCATCCGATTGAACATTTTGGCTCTGCGAACGGTGCACAAATATCTACACACTGAAGTACGAATCCGGTCGAGGAGTAACGATTCTTTCGCTCTGGCCTGAATTGCCCGCGGCGAAAAGTAGCATGCACTTGCCTTCCTCCTGACGATGTAAGGCTATGGAAAGGCAAGTATTGCATCCGGCGGTCGCCTCCAACCCAATCACTCGACAGATGCGGCCGCCGGCCTTCCTTTTTCGTGATTTGTGAATTGTGATTCGTGATTTGTGAAAAGCAAGACTCGCCTGCAATTTCGTCACACTAATTCCCATAGGTAAATCCTCCTAGATTTTGCGAGAGGCTGGAAATTACCTACGCCACTTCCTAAAAACAAACAGAGCAGGAGAACTTCCCCGCTCCGTTTGACCTATCTATATTTGCAACGCGATTACGGCTTGATTGCTACCTTGATCACACCGTTCATTCGTCCGCCGAACAATTTGTAGGCTTCAACAATATTGTCCAGTGAGAATGTATGCGTGATCAACGGAACCAAATCCAGCCGGCCATGGAGCACAAGTTCGATCAGCCTGCGCATCCGCTCTTTTCCACCGGGGCAAAGCGTGGTGATGATCTTCTGATTGCCCAGGCCCGCAGCGAACGGCTCAAGCGGCACGGAAAGTTTGCCCGAGTAGACACCAAGACTCGACAGAGTTCCGCCTGCCCGGGTCACGCGCAGCGCGTTTTCAAATGTGGCCTGCGTGCCCAGGGCCTCAATGGCAACGTCCACACCCTTGCCGCCAGTTAAGCGCTTGATTTCCGCAACCACGTCCACTTCGTTTTGATTCAAAACAATGTCCGCGCCCATTCTTTTGGACATGCGCGCCCGCACTGGATCGGAATCCACAGCGATAATCAGACTCGCGCCTTTCAGCTTTGCGCCCGCAGTTGCACACAAGCCGATGGGGCCTTGAGCAAAAACCGCCGCCGTGTCTCCGATTTGCAGATTCGCGCTTTCCGCTGCGGAAATACCTGTGGAAGCGATATCCGCAAGCAGCACGACCTGTTCGTCTGCCAGTTCATCGGGAATTTTTGCCAGATTGGCCTGCGCACTGGGGACCAGAAGATATTCCGCCTGCGCGCCATTGATCGTGTTGCCAAATTTCCAGCCGCCGATGGGGCCGCCGCATTGCGCGAGATCTCCACCAAGGCAATAATCGCATTGCCCGCATGGCGTGATTGCGCCCACCAGAACGCGGTCGCCTACTTCGTAGCCTGTGACACCAACGCCAAGTTCGTGGATGACTCCGACCGGTTCATGGCCGATGACGAGGCCGGGCCGCACCGGGTATTCCCCTTTCAAAATATGCAAGTCCGTTCCGCAAATGGTTGTCAGCGTGACGCGGATGACGGCTTCGCCGGGCCCTGGCCTGGGAATTGGGACTCTTTCAACGGCAATTTGGTTTGTGCCGTGGAAAACGAGAGCTCTCATGGTTGTTGCGGATTTTTTTTCCACTTCGGATGATGATGTTACGGTGAGCATTGTGTCCTCCAATCTTTGCAATTCCAAAGTGCCAGATAGGATGCCCCTCGTATGTGATGTGCGTCACAAACCTATATCAGTATTTTTGGTTATTAAACCCTAATCTCACTGGGCTCACTTTATTATCTCCGTGTCCTCTGTGTTAAAGCTTTCCCTGCTAAGGCAAGACCTTTAACACAGAGGACACAGAGAAAAGAGGAGAAAACCTGCGAGACAATGATGTGATCCAGGACATTTTCTCTGATCAGACAATGGCCACAGATAGATCGAGCGCTAGCTGAATCGAGCTTAAATCCTCGCTTTTTACCGGCTTGAAACCTTGACGCGAAGCCACGACCCGCATTCCCATATTTTCAGGAAGTACAATCGCGACGATTCGTTGCAGCTTTTCGTCGCGCCCCACTTGAATCAATCGCTTCATTAACTCAGCACCCACTCCGCATTTTTGAAATTTGTCAGACACAATCAAGGCGATCTCGGCTTCGTTTTTCCCGGGCGCTCGAATCAACCTGCCCACGGCTATCAATTCATACCGTCGATCTTCCGGATTGAAATATTCCGCGATCAGCGCCATTTCTAAGTCGTAGTTGATCAAACATCTCCGTGCCAAACGGGAGTGGGCCACGCGAGAGCTCAGTTTTTCCATGTGAAAATATCGAAGATAGACGCTGCGGTCCGAAAGCGATTCGTGAAACCGAGTCATCGCTGCCTCGTCCTCGGGACGAATCGGACGGATGGAAATACTCATGCCGTTTTTCAATTCCAATGAGAAAACATATTGCACGGGATAAGCCGGGTCAGAGGGAAGGTTCATCCGGTCCTCCGTCACTTCGATGCTTTGCACAGAAATCCGCGCGACACGCAATGTCACGCACTCAGCGCATTTAACTGTTGGAATTATACGCGCTTGCTTCGATACTCGCGGCGGAATTGACCGTTGGCAGCAACCACTGAGAAACGTTTGGGGTTGAGAAGGCCCGCGAGAATTTCCTTTTTCGCGGCCCTCCTCAACCCCTGGCACGTCCGCCATAATCAGCGCATGTCCCACACTCACCTCAATCGGTTCTCAGCCTCGTACAGTCAAAACCGGGCAAGGCGCATCGACCACCACATGATGCGCAATTGATCGGAGTAAATGCGTGGTTGCACCCAATCCATTATGCGGTCCATGCACGCCGAGGACGATGAGGTCCGCGCCAACAGCTACCGCAACTTCAATGATCTTCTCTCCTTCCAAGCCATGCTCTACTCTGCAATTCGGATCACACCAAAGTTCGGCGCTCGTGGGCACAAGACTCCGCAGCCTTCTCATGGTCGATTCCACATATTGCTCGGCGTGAACCAAATCGCCGACTTTTTGTTTGCCGGCTACGTTGAGCAGCGTCAGCTTCGATTGATGCTCCTGCGCCAGCGATACGGCAAACGGCAGCGCTGCGAGAGACTCACGAGAAAAGTCCGTAGCGAAGACGATCTGCTTCATCTCCATGCGGCGTTCCGTGTTATGCGATGAATGCGGCCCGACGGTGAGCACCGGGCACGATGCTTTTCGGAAAACTTCTTCCGCGGCCGATCCCAATAGCGCTCGGCTGACGCCCTTTCTTCCATGTGTGCCCATGACGATCAGGTCTACTTTTTGCTTCTCGACGATTTCATGAATGGTGGGCCAAAGATCGCCCTCGATGATGCTGACTTCGTGGGGAACACTCGCCAGGAGTTCATGCATCTGCTTGGCTTCAAATTTGGCCTGCTCTCCCGCAGCTTCGATGATTTGCGGCATCGCTTCGGGACCGACGATCGGATACGTCGCCGGGTAGCGGACATGCAAACCATGAACTTTGCCGCCATATTGTTTTGCCAACCCTATGGCATAGGGTAACGCGGCGATCGCCGCAGGGGAAAAATCGTTCGCGAATAGAATGTTTTTTAGAGCAACGCGAGCCTTGGTTGCAACCGTGGTCATAAATCACCTCCACACACTCTCTTTATATGCCCGGTCTGGAACACTGGATGTGACCTCCGTCACTTTTGAAAGTGAAACTGATCACATCCTCTGATTCTCGATATAGGCCATTCTTGTACTCGAGTCAAGGTTTGCATCAGGCTATGGAGGGTTTCAATGTCCTTTACAAAAGCAAAGTCCGAGTCGGATGAACAAGTAATAGACACACGAGAGGATTCCACTCCCATTGATCATTTTGGACGGTTGCCGAAAAGCGGTGAGGAATTTGAGGAAGCGAAAACTGGACGTTCAATTGGCGGGCATTCCCTGTTCCAGGAATCGTTTTTCTTCTGCAATGTCAAAAACGTGGGCGACGTGCACGGGACAGGATGCATTTACGTGGAGACGGTTGTGGATCGCGACAACGGTTGCGCTTTTGCGAAGGTCTTTCCGGCAAGAAACGCGATGAATTCCGTGGATATCCTTTCTACCCGAGTCCTTCCCTATTTCAAAGAAATGGGAATCGCCGTGAAGGAAATCCGCACCCGAAAAACGCCTGACTATTGCGGGCTCGTTCCCCTACATCCGTTTGAAACCTTTCTGGCTACCTCCCATATTCAGCATTTGTCCATAAGCCAACCCGGCAAACCGCACAGCTACCTGTGTGTCCAGTTTTACCGTTACCTTCAAAGCGAATTCTTTCAACCTGCCCTGCGAACAAAATTCATGCTTACGCTGGATGAATTGCAAACAGACCTTGACGCATTCATGGAAACGTACAACGCGATGCGATGGAAGCGTGTAAGCTAAAAACGATACCCCGCTTTTCTTTCCCAGAATTTCCTGTTGACCTGTAATCTGGTTGTGATATTCCTTTGCCCTGTCTTTTTTCACATATATAAGAATCTTCGGCAGGCAAACCCTGCTTCTTTCTAAACTCGCCTCAAAGGCATGCTTTAAAAAGCCGCGCCTCGAGCGAAAGGAAAATTGTAATGTTTGAGCAGATTTTGGACCCTACCGGACACGTGTGGCTCAGTGTTCTGCTATCGCTCGTCCCGCTGATCGCACTTTTATTTATGTTGGCAGCACTTCGCATGACGGCATGGCTCGCATCGATCATTGTCGGGGTTATTACCATTCCGATCGGCATTTTCGTTTGGCACGCACCTTTCCAGGGCACTCTGAAGTCCTATTTGTACGGTGGTCTGACCGGTTTTTGGGTAATCGACTGGATTACGTTCTGGGGTCTTATTATTTTCAATACGCTGGTGCTGACCGGACATTTCGAACGATTCAAAAGCTGGATGATCCATCACGCCACGGCTGACATTCGAATTCAAACCATCATGCTGGCATGGGCCTTTGGCGCACTGCTCGAGGGGCTCGTGGGATTTGGTTTCCCGTGGGCAGTCGTGGTGCCTATCTTGGTTGGTCTTGGCATTACCGACCTCGACGCAATCCGCGTCGCCGCGCTCGCGAACAATGCTCCTGTTTCCTACGGGGCGCTGGGAGCGCCAATCCTGGGCCTTGCCCTCGTGACGGGCTTGCCTCTCTTCGCGCTGTCGGCTTCCATCGGAAACGTCGTGGCGATACTCGCGCTACTTCCACCGTGGGTACTGATTTATCTGGTGAGCGGGCGAGAAGGAATGTTCGAGGCGTGGCCGCTGGCCATTGTCGGTTCGTTTTCATACATTTTAGGCCAATGGCCGGTAGCTCATTATCTCGGGCCCTACTTGCCTGACTTGAGCGGCGCACTGGTTTCCTTCTGGGTCCTATTTATATTCGTCAAAATCTGGCGGCCAAAAACGATTCGTGGTTTCGGCGGCGTGCCTCTTGCTGCATCGGCTTCGAATGTTACAAGTTCCGTAGAAACGTCTTCCGTGCGCGAAGCTCTCTTCGCCTGGCTACCTTACATCGTGCTGATTCTGGTGGTTGTCGGATGGACCAATCCCTGGTCACCGCTGCCGTCAATCAGTTTGTTTAAGTGGGTCGTGTCGGCGAAGTCATCTGTGACGCACAGCGCGATCTCATCAACGTTCAACTTCGCGCCGCTCGGCGGTGGCACATCTACGCTTGCGTCGTGGCTCGTGATTCTGGCAATCCTGCGGCCCACGCGCGAACAGATTGGGCAGGTTTTTTCACGCACATTCAAGCAAATGTGGGGAGCGCTGCTCGTCGCGTTTTTCGTTTTTGCGCTCGCTTACACGTTTGTATATACGGGCATGGCGAACTCACTGGCCTTCGGCCTTTCCAAAATTGGAGTGTTTTTCGTTGTGCTGGCCCCGGTGCTGGGATGGATTGGCGTGGCACTTTCCGGGAGCAATACTTCCACGAATGCGATGTTCGGCCCTGTGCAGGCGATGGTGGGAAGGTTGCTGCATCTTCCCGTGTTGATGCTGCCCACGTTCAATTCTGTCGGGTCCGAAGTCGGCAAACCGATTGCGCCGCAAACCGCAAGCGTGGGCGTCTCCACTAGTAAATTGGTGCGCAGCGAAGGCCAGGTAATCCGCCACAATATGGGCTGGACGCTGGTGCTGCTCGCCTATTTGATCCTGATCAGCGTACTGTTCTATTTCTTTTTCCCAAATTCGATGGCGGTGTAGGAATTTTGTAGGCATAGGCTTCAGCCTGTGGGGTTTAGACCTTGCAAGGCCTAAACCCCACAGGCTGAAGCCTATGCCACATAAAAATCATCACGGAATGGCTGGCGCTACATAAGGAAAAGTTCTCGCGAAGAACCACATGAAGAAAAGCACCAGAACAAAATTCACCATGAAGTAGAGCATTCCATATCCGATCAAATCGCGCGCCTTCACTTTTAACAACCCAAGAAGCGGCAACATCCAGAACGGATTGATCAAATTGGGCAACGCTTCCGAAGTGTTGTAAATCTGCACGACCCACCCAAGATTCACGTGCAAATCCTTGGCAGCCTGCAAAACGTAAGGCGCTTCAATAATCCATTTGCTTCCGCCGGACGGCACGAACATTCCCAGCACAGCTGAATAAATGGAAACCACGATGGGATACGAATTTGTCGTGGAAAAACTCACAAAAAAATGAGCCAGCTTCGCGGCCAGCGCGGAATACGTGATGATCCCGAAAATTCCGCCGTAAAACGGAAACTGCATGCAGCACGCCGGCGGTCGCAGGAACAGCATCGTTCACCGCGCGCACAAACGATCGCGGCCTCCAGTGCAGCAGCAGCCCCATCATCAGGAACAGCAGGTTGTAAGTATTCAGATCGAGCGCGGCCATCGGACCTTTCACCGCCAGAACTTGCGCGATGTAGGCGAGGCCAAGGGTCGCAATCAGGATTGAGAGGATGGGCGCGTATTCCAGCCACTCCGCGGGCGTGCTGCGCTTCTCAAGTTTTTTGACTTCCAGGCTGTCCGGTGAGGCCGAATGATTCGGCATCCTTCGTCGATTTTACTGGAGTCGAGAAATATCCCACGGTGACGGACGAAACGATGAGGATTGCCGCGGTAGTCGCGCTTTGCCAGGTGTAGATCGTCAGGCTCAGGGGAATCACTCCGCTGATCTTGAGCAGCGCGGCGGGTATGGATCCCGGCGTGGCCATCACGAGCGCGGCTGACGACGAAAGGCCCAGCGCCCACACGCTTCCATTGCCGACAAAAGCGGCGGCGCCAATGGCGCGAAAATCGATGCCGCGCACGTTGCGCACAATTTCCCTGACCAGGATGCCGGCGAAAATCAGGCCGAGTCCCCAGCTCAAGAGCGACGTTGTCATCGAAAAAAACACGACGAACGCGACAGCCGTGCGAGGCGTCTGCGGAATTTTTGCCAGTTTTTTAATGAATGCGTGGACCGGGGGCGAAGTGGCGACAACAAATCCTCCGATGACGATCATCGCCATCTGCATCGTGAACGGAATGAGTCCCCAAAATCCGTCCCCAAAATATTTGACCAGATCGTGAGCGCTGACTCCGGCAAATAATCCGCCCACAAAAACAATGATCAATCCGACCAGCGCGAATACAAACGCATCCGGAAACCATTTCTGCGACCAGTCCGCCAGCCCCATGCCCAAACGGGCAAACACACCAGCGGAATCTTCGCCGGCGTTTTGCTTCAATTTTTGTTCTGAAATCGACTCCATGCGTCCTTTCAGATTTTGTAGCGCCGGCGTCCCGCCGACAGTTTTATTCTGAATCGAGATCGGAAAAACCAGCCGGCGAGATGCCAGCGCTACAAATTCCTCTAATCACCTGCTTTGGCCTGATGCAACTGTCGTTTAGCTGGTCAGGGATGGGGTCAACTTGCCCATATCGAAAACATTTTCGAGAGATTTGACGGCGGCGATGACGGCTTCGGTTTTTGACGTGGGCCATTTTGCAAATTCCGCGCAACCCCGGAATTTGTCCGCCACTTCGTCATAGCTCATCGGATTGGCAGGACTTCCCTTGGCGAATTCAGCGTGCCCTGTAATCACTTTTCCGTCCTTCAGCGTGATTTTCATGATGCTCGTCATCTTGTCGAGGCCCGCGTTTTCCGCTACGGGATCAATGTAAAAGTGAATGCGCTTGATCATCTCCTGCACATCGGCGCGTTGCACGACATCATCCTGGAATTGCACGAGGCCGGCTTTGCGATCGAGCAGAAGAATGCTCATGCAGAATTCCATGCTGAATTTTCCTTGCAGGCCGGTCATGGGAACGTGGTGCAGCAGCGAAGTGGTCATGGCATGGTTCGCGCCGACGTCCACTTTTTCCACGTCGCCGGGCTTGATGTTGTTCTCGCGAATCATGCGCATCATTTCGCCCATGGCGGGATGAGACAGCGAGCCGGAGGGATACGGTTTGATCGAAACGCCCGGTGACACGAGCGTCCACGGTTTTCCGAAGCGGCCAACAATCGCGGTCGGATCGAATCCGCCGCCTGCAGCCTGAAAAAATCCAAGAGGCGCTTCCAGAATATCGACCGCGGCAGTCCAACCGAGAGCCGCGAGATCCGCCGCGACGGTTCCATTTTCCGCGGCGTGCCCGGCTTGAAACGGCTTGGTCATAGAACCGAAATTGTCGCGGAAGCCGCCGCCTTCGGTGGCTCCGATGCCCAGCGCGTAAATCGTTTGCTTCACATCAAGCCCGCGTAGCCGCGAACATGCGGCTGTGCTGCCGAAACTGCCGCAAGTTCCCGTGGAATGAAAGCCTTCATCATAGTGGCGGGGTGAAATCGCCTCGTTAATCTTGGTCTCCACTTCCACGCCCACGTGGTACGCCACCATGAAATCCTTGCCGGAGCGGTGGCCCAGTTCGCACAATGCGAACGCGGGTGGAAGCACGCCGACAGTCGGATGCGTCAGAAGTCCGTAGATGCGATCTTTGGCGGCGGAAAGTTGCGTATCATCGTAATCGTCCGCGTGGATGGAAACTCCGTTAACGAACGCAGCGAGGCGCGGATGCGCTTTCATTCCCGTGCCGATTACGCTGGCGCGCATTTCGCTCGGACCAAATGTCGCCGCATATTTGCGCGCGATTGGGCCCATCACGGACTGGGAGCCCGCAAGCGCCAAACCGAATCCATCAAGAATCGATTTCTTGCCAAGGTCGATTACGTCCTGCGGAATATCCTCGTACTTCGTGTTGATGATAAATTCGGCGACAGATTTGGTGAGGCCGGGCGCTTTCGGAAATTCCGCAGCAGGCGCAGGAACAGGAGCAGCGTCCATGCGGCTGCCCGTCAGGGCGAGAGCCGAAGCGGCCAAAGAAGTTTTGAAGAGATCACGGCGATTCATGAACGGGTCCTCGTTTCGATTCAGGATTCAATTCTTTGCGGCGCGCAAACTCGCCGCCACGGAATTTCCATAAATTGAGGCGACATTTTCCGTCCCAATTTTCTTTCTCACATCGGCAGGCAACTGATTGAAGAGCAGGATAACTTCCTGCCAACGTCGGTCTTCACCTTTCGGTTCCGGATAGTGCTGATCGCTGCCAATCACGAAACGGTCCGGGAAGTCGGTGAAAAGTGTCAGCCACTCCGGCTTGATTTTTCCGTCGGCCGTAAGCGGGTAGTTGAGCCCTGGGGCGACGGGATCGGTTTTTATTTCCATATATAAATTTGGATGCGCAGCGAGCAATCGGCGGTCCAGTTCCACGGTCCGAAATCCGGTAAAGTCCGAACCGAGATGCGCCCAGATTATTTTTGCGTTTGGATTGTGCAATAAAAATCTCTCAAACGCCGCAATGTTCGCATGCATGTGCGCCGCGTTCGGCGGCGATTTCAAGCCCGCGGGCAGCGCCATATCCTGCGGCACAGCTTCCATGTGCAGATCGATGGGAACGTGGTGCGCCGCTGCAATATCGGACAGCATCAGGTAAAGCGGGTGATCGATGGGAGCGTACTGGTAGGGCGTGTAGCCGCTGAAATGTTCCGCGGTCATTTCGCCGAAGCCCACGACGCCTTCGCGCAAAAGTTCGTCCGCGCGATCTTTAAATTTTTTCTGCACTGCTTGGCCAGCGTCGCCCGTGGCCACGGATTGCATGATGATGGAATTCAGCGACCCGCCGCCGCCCGTAATCGCGAGCTTGCCGGGATGCTTTTTCACTTCGGCGAGAATCACTTCGGAATCATAGTGGCCCGGATGGTCGAACGTATCCGGCGAAATCTGAAAAAGGATCATCGCCGCATTCTCGCGTCCCATTTCGGCCAGCGCGGAGCGAACCGATCCCGCAGGATCCGTCTCGTCAAAATGGGCGTGCTCTTCCACAAACGGGGTTAAGGCAGGGATCGGTTCCTTGGCTGGCGCTGATTTGGCGGCATTTGCAGTGGATTGTTGCGCGAACGAGACGTGCGCAGCGAGCGCCAACACTGCAATTCCGACTATCGAGACCGATACAGCCGCCACAAATTCCCCCGGCAATCGCATCATTGCGAACCTTCCATTTCACTGCACGTATTTATAATTGGTAGCGTCCAAGCTTGCTTTTTGTTCGTAAGATTCTGTCTGCTGCATGTGTCCAAACGCAAGCGATTTCTTCCAGTTTGGCTACGTTGCTGATCAGGTACAAGTGGCGCGGGCTTCAGCCTGCGGGGGTTAGGCCTTGCAAGGACAAAAATCCGCAGGCTGAAGCCCGCGCCACTTAAGACCAGGTTCAATTATCTCGGGAATTCGGGTTAATATATTTCTCGCGAGGCCCCTATGACCGAAAAAATTCGTAAGAGCGAAGCCGAGTGGCGCAAGATTCTTACTCCGAACCAATATTACGTGACCCGCCAAAAAGGCACAGAGCCTCCGGGCACCGGTGAGTACGAAGACACCGAAGAACCTGGCGTGTATGTCTGCGTCTGTTGCGGGCAGCCGCTTTTTCCTTCGGAGACAAAATTTCATTCCGGGTCGGGTTGGCCGAGTTTCTATGCGCCTGTGGACGAACAGAAAGTGGAAATCGACCGCGACGTCAGCCATGGAATGACGCGCGAGGAAGTGCTGTGCAGCAAGTGCGACGCGCATCTCGGCCATGTGTTCCCCGATGGACCGCGTCCCACAGGCCAGCGTTACTGCATCAATTCCGCCTCCATTAAATTAGTGGAGCCAGAGGATTGATGCTGCCGGGCACGGTGGTTTCAATTCCATTTCTTTCTCGCCCGGATAAATCGCCGGCCCGGCAAATTTTGCGCGCCGTAATTCTTGCATGCTCCTTATTTTTAGCAATCGTGAGCTTGCCTTCGGAAGCACATGCATGGGGATGCGAAGGACACCAAGTGATTGCGCTGCTGGCAGAAAAACATCTCACACCGCGCGCGCTAGAAATGGCCAAAAAAATCCTGGCCGACAGTCCGATCGATCCGGCCCTGGACCGTTACTGCAAGGAAGGCAGGATCGATCCGCTGGCCGACGCTTCCACCTGGCCCGATGACTTCCGCGTCATGCACCCTGAAACTGGGCCGTGGCATTACCTCGATGTTCCCCTGGGCACAAATAGCCGTGACGTAGAAAAATTCTGCGACCCAAAAGAAGGCTGCGTCACCAGCGCCATTCGCGATGATTTGGCGGTGTTGCGTTCCGCCAATTCCAATCCAAAAGATCGAGCGGACGCCTTGCGTTTCCTCATCCACTTCGTTGGCGATTTACACCAGCCTCTGCACGCCGCAACAAACAATGACTTGGGCGGCAATTGTGTTCCTGTGGCATTTTTCGATACCCTGCCCCAACTGAGAAATCCGCAAACGGAAAGCTACGCGCCAAACCTGCACGCCGTGTGGGACACAAATATTTTGGAGAAAGCAACCACCGGAAAAACGGTAGATCAGGTGGCCTCGGAACTGGACACAACATTCAGTAAGGAGATCGCTGGCTGGGAAAAGGGATCTGCGAATATCGATGCGTGGGTTTGGGAAGGCTACGAATTGGCAGTGAAAAACGTCTACGGCGCGCTGCCGGTCCACATTCCGGTAGAAGCTCCGCAGTCGGTAAAATCCTGCGCGGAAGACAACCACGTTTCCGCGCGCAATCTAAAACTCAACGAACACCTGGAAGCGCCGTACCAAGACATGGCCGCGCCCATCGTCCGCCAGCAGGTCGCCAAGGCTGGAGCGCGCCTCGCGACGGTGCTCAATCAACTCTGGCCGTGAGGTCATCAAAGCAGCGCGAATGAAATCAGAAATCGTGCCCGCTCAAGCGACCTTTCTCTGCTCCCATGCTCCCGACCCGAACCCACTATTGGATCGTTATCGTTACGTTGGCAACGTGGAACGTTGTGCTGGTTTGCCCTTGAACGTATGCGGTGGTGCTGCCCGTGACGCTCTCATTGACGGCCGCAGAAGCGGAAGAGTTATTCAAATTGTCGCCCGAATACAGAGCGGTAACGCTGAAGATTCCAGGATTGTATGCCGTGGTTGTCAGTGTTGCCGTATTCCCCACCAAATTGCTCGTTCCTAGGTAAGCGCCGCTAGCGTTGAAAGTGACGTTTCCGGTCGCTGCGCCATTACCCGAAACAGTGGCGGTTAACGTCATTTGCGAAAACTGTGCCACTTTTGCCGCGTTCGTAGTCAGAGTGGTTACAGTTGGCTTTGCGCTTGGCGGTGTTACACCTCCACCTCCCCCGCTCGGAGACCCTCCACTGCAGCCAAGAGCAAGGCTAATGACGCTGGCCGTCACAACCCGTGTCGCGACTCGCCAGCGCAACGATCTCCGTGGCGCAATAAAGAGCGTGAGACTTGCAAGACCCGCGAACAGACCAAGGCCAATGAAACCAGTTGGGCCAGCCGGAAATTGCCGGAAACGGTTTGCCGAAAGAGTGCGATGCGCAGTGGCACTGGCTCCAGTTGCGGTAGGTGTGACCGAAAACACGAATGAACCATTTACGCTATTGCTGAGATTTATAGTTGGCGGGGAAACATTGCAGCTATAACCAACGGGTAGACTTCCCCCGCAAGAAACAAGAACAGAGCTCGCCATACTGCTCGCCGGATCCACCGCAATCGAAAGCGAGCCGGATTGGCCAGCGCTTACAGTTAATGAATTGGATGGAACGTTCAAACTAAAGTCCGGAATATTCACATTGATATAAATTTGCGAATTGGAGGGCTGGAAGTTCGGATCCCCGGAGTAATCCGCAATGATCGAGACTGCATTTGCCGGGGTGGTTGTCAACGATGCCGTGAGCACTTGATTTCCACTTCCATCAGTGCTCAATACTGGGGTTACGGACCCACCGACCGGCGAATAATTTGAAAGGAACTGGAACGTTCCTCCCATGGTTGGACCCTTGTAAGAACTCGTTACAGTTGCGGTGACCGTAACGCTTTGGCCCAGATTGATGGTTAAAGAATTCGCGGATTCCGTCGTAACGGTTGGATAGTACACCGAAATCGGTGAGGAGGAAGACGTGACGCTCGCATAGTTCGAATCCCCACCGTATTTTGCTGTAATGGAGTGCGAACCACTGGTGGTAAACGTACCGACAATAGACGCAGACAAACTCGAAGTAGAAAAAGCGGTTCCCGGCTGAGAGTTAATGGTTACGTTTCCTGAGATGGGCGTCGTGCCGTCGTAAAAGGTAATTGTCCCTGTTGGCGCGGCTCCGTTATACACACTCGTAATGAAATTCACCGACATGTAGGTCGGGCTTCCGGCGACGGTGGGGCCGGCGATACTGAGGCCAGCTGCTTGGGTGGGAGCGGGCGTTACGGTTAAAGAATAATTACCCACGCTCGAACTGTAGCTGGCATCGCCCGGATAGTTGGCCGAAAGCTGATGAGTTCCGCCCGCGAGTTGGATGGAATAGTATTCCGTATATCCTTCGCTGTTCAGCGGATAAACTGCGGCCGCTCCGAGTGGCGCCTGTGGAGCGCCATTATAAGAGTCCGATAGCGTGATGCTCCCCGTTGGGCATGTTCCCTGCGCGCAAACAGGTTTCATCGGAAACGAAACCGCCGCATTCGTGTTGCCTACGTCCACACGCTCGATGTACGGCGAACCGTAAACAAGCGAGGCTGGAGCGTCACTCGTCTCATGGCCAGTTTTCGGATCGAAAACCGGGATAGTAATTAGCATAGTGCTCGGCTCGGGCGCTACTGATACGGTCACCGGCACGGAATCGCTGGGCGCATAAACGGTATCTCCCGCGTAATGGGCTTTCAGTTGATAGGACGTCCCGCCTGCCAGCGCCGTAGTTGTCCCGCTGGTTGTCCCACTTTGAAGAGTAAGGAATGATCCCATCTCGACGGAACTACCCGTGGCAGGAGATCCGATTAAGGAAACATCACCCGTTGCGGCGCTCGGCGAAACAGAAATACTAAATGGCACGGGCTGCCCGTGCACGATGCTTATTTTATTTCCGGAGTTCAGCGATAAGGTAGTGGCAGTGGAAATTCCGGGAGTTCCCCAATTGTGCACCAGGTTGTAGGCATTGACCGAACCAAGACCCGTCGCCAAGTCATATGCCGTGCCGGCGCTGTAACCCGAAAGAATTCCGTACAAATCGCTTGTCACGGACCGATTGCAGTTCGGGCTTCCCGGAGTGCATGGGGCTTCAATCGTTCCCGAGGTCACGTCGTTGAAAATGCAGCTGCTCGCCGGATTCGTGCTTGAATTGCAATTCGCGTTTCTTTGCGCGGTGGAAGATGCAAGCTTATATAAAACGTGGTTTGCATTTCCCTGCCCCGCGGATTGCGTGTATTGATTGACCAGAGCCATAATCCCCGCAAAAGAAGGCGCGGATGCGGAAGTTCCGCCCACTGCCAGAAAATCGTATTGAAAACCACTCAGGCCGCAGGAACTTCTGGATTGGGTTTGATCCGCTTCACATATGATGTACGCGCTGCCCATAAAACCGGCGCTCGCGAACAGGGACACGTCTGGGATATCTCTGGCGCCATCCGCTGGCACGCCGGGAGCGGATTGCCAGGACGGCTTGGCATAACCGCCTGTGCAACTCGATGCTGTTGAGCCATTCGAATTCGTGCAATTACTTTTGCCCCCTGAACCGGCAACATTTTTCACCCAATTCGCTGCTTGAGAATTGTTGCAACTGGCCTCAGAATTGGCGCCGTATTTGATCACCACAAAAACATTATTCGTACAGGTGCTGTTCCAGGTGCTTTCGGGGACATAGCCCAGGGCGGATGCATGATTCGTATCGTTGGTGACGTTCCAATATGGGCTCGCCGCGTTCAAGGAATTCAGCGTGTAATTCGGCCCAAAATTTAGAAAATCTGTCCCGCCAACGGCAACACCATACGGCGATGTTGCGAGCCCGCTCACCATCAGGCCGTAGGTTGCCGGCGAAGGCGGATTGCCATTGAAGTTGTCGCAAGCGGAGGAGCCTTGATCGCCGGAAGCTGTTAAGAAAGTTATGCCCTGAGCTGCGGCCTGCTGGCGAATGGTATTTTCAAACGCGTTGCCGGCGGCCCCCAGAAACAGCTCACACTGTCCGAAACTTTCACTAATGATGGGAGCGGTATTATTTTCAACGGCGTAAACGGCGGAGAGATCGATTCCATCCGTAGTTTCGGTTGAGGCGGAAACCACCAAGTGAATGGTAGCGCCTTTCGCCACGGCTCCAGACCATTCCACATCCAGGACTGCTTCCGTTTCATCGTCCGAAATAATTCCGGGATCTGTGCCATTCACAATGATATCCGGCTCGCTTGGCGGCAGGCTGAATAGAGCCCGGAAATCGCGCACATCCTGTGGAACGATTTCGCTTCGACCCACAATTGCAATATTTTCACCCGTGCCGTCCACGGCAGGACTTCCATTCCATAGCGGCAAAACGTTATAAATTTTCGCAAAATCGTATGGGCTCAGAAAATAGCAGGAACCTGTTTGGCCGCATTGATTCGAGTTCTGAAACGTGTACGCTGGCTGGAGAGATTTCACTTCGCCGGTGACGCGCGATTTTGTATAAACTCCGCCGACGCGGTGCGCGGGCTTTTTCGCAAAATTGTGCAGAGAATTTATGCCCATAATGACGGGAGAAAGCGCCTGCGGAATTTGCGGATCGCTGACGTTGGCCCAGTGCGTTTCGCCATTTACCAAATATTTGTGAATTTCAGTATGGAATGCCTGCTGCACCCGCGCGGCCGTGCCTGAAAACTCGATTACAGTACGGCCGCGAGAGATGCCGCCGATTTGAAAGCCATGTGAGGCGAGCCATGCGGCCACTGCTTGCACGTCCTGATCGCCGGGGCCGAACTGCTGCCCGAATGCATCCGGCGTGAGCCACTGATGGTAGCTCGCAGAGTTCGGGTCCTGCTGCGCGTCGAGCAGCGCGTCCAGAGCCGCCTCCTGCGCGTCACTTCGTTTCAAAACGAGCAGCATGCGCGCCATAGGTAGATCGGGCGGCGCGATGCCCTGATCATAACGAGCCTGCGCCAATGGGTGCGTATTGCCGCGAAGCGGGCTGAGGGCGCTTTCATTCACTCGTTCGACAATGCGTGAAGGCGAGGAAACGGTTTGTGACCTGGCAACCGCTGAAAGAAATAATGAACAAAAAAGAAGCAACAGAAACCTGGGATGGGACAGGTTACTTATGCGCATTGGGCCGCCCTTTGGGAAATTCGAGTCCGTCAATTGTTATCATAAAAGCAATAAATTTCAATGCAATTATCTGAGTACTACTGATCATTTTATTTATTATCCAAAGGACTGGTACGCCTATGACCCGGCCAGACTTAGGCTGCCTATCCGCTTATTTTTCTCTCTTTTTCCAAATGGAATGCCAAATCGGCATTCATGCCGTGGGGGGATGGCATATCCGCATCAAAATTCGACAATTACAGAACTATTACAAACCGCTTTCCAGCCGCATGCTACTTTCGGTTCAGGCGGCATTGACAGAACGATCGGGCCGCTTCCAAAGGGGACCGGGACATGGAAATTACGGCAAAACGGGACAAGACGTTCACGCAGCCGGTGAACTGGATTACAACTTTTTTCATGGTCGCATTTCATATCGGCGCGATCGCGGCATTTTTCTTTTTCAGTTGGAAGCCAGTAGTCGTTGCAGTGCTACTTTGGTGGGTTGCGGGAAGCCTGGGCATTGGAATGGGCTATCACCGGTTGCTCACACACCGCGGCTTTAAGACTCCGAAGTTGGTTGAATATTTTCTGACCATCTGCGCCACACTTGCCCTCGAAGGCGGACCGATTTTCTGGGTGGCCACGCACCGCAAGCATCACCAGAACACGGATAAAGAAGGCGATCCGCACTCGCCGCGCGACGGTGGACTCTGGTCGCACATGGGTTGGATCCTCACCGGCAAGGCCATGCACAATAAGCGCGATTCCCTGTTGCCCTATGTCCCCGACCTTCGCAAAGACAAATTTCATGTTTGGATCAGCGAGTGGCACTGGATTACACAAGTGGTGGTAGGCGTTGCACTTCTGGTGTTCGGTGGACTGCCTTATCTACTTTGGGGCTCATTTGTACGCACCGTGTTCGGGCTTCACTCCACGTGGCTCGTGAATTCCGCGACGCATATGTGGGGATCGCAGCGCTTTATTACCGGCGATGACTCCACGAACAGTTTCTGGGTTGCCATCCTGACGTTTGGCGAAGGCTGGCACAACAATCACCACGCTCATCCGCAAATGGCCCGCCATGGAATGACTTGGTATGAGATCGACATCAACTGGTACGGGATCAGCGCGCTCAAGGCCATGGGCCTGGCGTGGGACATTTCGCTGCCAAAATTGGGACGCGAAAAAGCGATTCAGCCGGTTGGGACTCCTGCAACGCCCGTGGCAATTGCACCAATCGTAGCGGACGTTATTCCGCAGGAAGCTGAGGGCGACTAAGTTTTCTTTATTGTCAGAGCGTATTGTTCTTGTTTTTAGTAACGGGGCACGCAGCCACAAAATGCGTGCCCCCTTTTTTTGGTTGGGAGAAATTACGACCAGGCCAGCACCAGCAACTCTTCACTTTTCTTTGTGTTTTTTTGACTTGAATTTAAACCTGCCCACTCCGCCACGAAAAACACGTGGCGGAGTGGGCTCTACGAAACCGTACCGGTGCTGCGATTAGGTTTCGTAGCGGCCGTCCGATTTTTGGACGGGCGTGGTTTCTCCATAGGCAATCAATAACAAATCCGTAGGTTTTCTTCTCCAATGCGAAGTTATCTTGGCTATTATTTTCATGATAGGCTTACGACGATACGCACGATTCGCATGTAGTGAAATGCCCAGAAAAACCGATGCGCGCACTCGTCATTTCCAGCAGCCTGGATGTCTCCAGCCGAAGCGAGAAGTTGGCGCGACTTTACGCTGATTTGCTTTCGACGAGTGGAGTAGAAGTGCAGTTTGTTTCGCTCAAGGATTACCCTCTACCTGAATTTGACAATGGAAACTCGATGTTGACGGACCCGTCGTATAAGGCCCTGCACCATGCGGCATCAAAAGCGGACGCGCTTGTTCTGGCCAGCCCCATTTACAATTGGGGATGCAGTGCCGAACTGAAGAGGTTCGTGGAAGTTGTGGGAACAAATCCTCCAGGGGAACCGGTTCGGAGTCCGTTCTTCGACAAATTAATTACGTTTGTGAATGCCGCAGGGTTGCCTCAAAGCTACATGGCCTTTTCTTCTATCGCAATTTCGATGATTCTAGATTTTAAGTGCATCATCAATCCGTATACAGTTTATGTCGATAATTCTGCTTGGACAGAGGATACACTTTCCGAGAAAGCCACCACCAGGATGCAGAAATCGGCACAAGTAATGGCTGAGCTGATGCAGTGTCTGGAGAAGCGCAATTATCATTCCACCTGGCAAATCTAGGAATCGTGTTTCGCTTGACTGAGCTACCTATTCGTTCCCTTACCCTCACAAGAGTGCATTTTTTTTCTCCCGCTTCTCGATTACTATGTTCAGATAGAAACCTGTGATGCGCATTACTGGACGTGCCAAGAAGATTGCGTTCTTCGTGACACTAGGCACCTGCCTGGTTGGGCTAGCCATTGCCCTAAATGTTACCTGGATTGTGATCAACTGGCGCGCCGTGGTGCCACTGGTCCTCGGAATCATTTTCTTCACCTTGATCATCGCGGGACTCGTGGTATACACCGTTTTTCTGGTGCGCGAAATTCACAAGAACGAGCAGCAGGATAGTTTTCTGAATGCCGTCACGCACGAATTGAAAACTCCCATCGCCTCCATCCGCCTCTATCTCGAAACTCTCCAGACGCGGCAACTGACCGAAGCGCAGCATCAGGAGTTCTACCGCATCATGCTCGAGGATACGGATCGGCTCCTGGGGACGGTCGAGCAAATCTTGAAGGCCGGCGAGGCGCGGCACGCGAGCAGCAAGAAGAATTGGGAACAGGTGGATTTTTCAGGAATCGTGGCCGAAACTGTGGAACTTACCCGCCTGCGGCATCATTTTGCGCCCGAAGTCCTGCGGTTTGCGGGACCTCCGGGTGAAAAAATCTATTTACGCGGCAATCCGCAGGAACTTCGCACCGCTGTATTTAACCTTGTCGAAAATGCGGTGAAATATTCAGGCGAGATAAAAGAAATTGAAGTTGATTTGCTGACACCCGACATGGATACCATCCTGCTTCGCGTGCGCGACAAAGGAGTTGGTATCCCTAACGCGGAATTGAAGCGCATTTTTAAGCGTTTCTATCGCGTAACGAATTCCGCCACGGGCCGAGTGAAGGGCACGGGGCTTGGTCTGTTTATCGTGCGCTCCATCGCGCGGCGGCATGGTGGCGATGCGTTCGCCGAAAGCGAAGGCACGGACCGCGGAAGCACTTTCACACTGCGCCTGCCGAGGGCGTACCCCGTATGAGCCGCATTCTCGTTGTGGAAGATGAAGCGCACCTCGCCGAAGGGCTGCGCTTTAATCTTGAGCAGGAAGGCTACTCGGTCCAGGTGGTGGGCTCAGGCGAAGATGCGAGCGACCGCCTCTTGAAGGACAAGGAAGAGTTCGACGCATTGGTGCTGGACGTTATGCTTCCCGGAAAAGACGGTTTTACCGTTGCGCGCGCACTGCGCGAAGCTCGCAATTACATTCCGATTTTAATGCTCACCGCGCGTTCGCGTCCCGAGGATGTGCTGCAGGGATTTGAATCCGGCGCGGATGATTATTTGCCCAAGCCTTTTATTCTTTCGATTTTCATCGCGCGTGTGCGCAGCCTGTTAAGGCGCAAAACTTGGGAACACGGCGCTCCCAAACCTGAGGGCAAACCCAGCGCGCGCGCCACGGATTCGCCCGACCTGTTTAAATTCGGAGACAGGATTGCGGATTTTGAAAATCTGACCCTGCAAGTCGGCCAGGAAAAAGTGCAGCTCACGCTTATGGAAGCGGAATTATTGCGCTACCTGATCAAAAACGCGGAACACCCTGTTTCGCGAAAGGCGATCCTGGAGAATGTGTGGAATCTGCAAGAAGATACAGACACGCGCGCCATCGACAACTTTATTGTGCGACTGCGGAAATATATCGAGAAAGAACCGTCGGACCCGCGGCACCTGGTAACGGTACGCGGCCTCGGTTATAAATTCATTCCCTTCCCCGAGAAGAAATCGAAAAAATAATTCCGTAAGAAACCTGTTACCAAATTTGGCATTGCATTGCTGGAGGACGAACCATCGCTTCGCCCGCCTTGCAATCGAATGCATGCGCGAATTCCGTCATATTGGATGGAGCCGCAATGGCGCGGAAACGACCGAGCGGGTGCGGATTCGTGTTCACCATCAAGCGCTCGAATTCCGGGCGATCGTTCGATGCCCAGATCTGCGCATACGCAAGAAAGAAGCGCTGGTCTGGAGACATGCCGCCGATCGGCGGAGTCTTCTTCCCTTTCTCCGCCATCTGCAGCGCGCGGTAGGCGAGATTCAGGCCGCCGAGGTCCGCGATGCTTTCGCCTAAGACGAGCTTGCCGTTTTCGTGGAGATTATCCTGCACAACGTAATTGTCGAACTGCTTTTCAACACACGCCGCGCGCTCGTCGAAATTCTTCGCGTCTTCGGGCGTCCACCAGTCGCGCAAGTTTCCTTGCGCGTCAAATTTTCTGCCCTCATCGTCAAAACCATGCGTCATTTCATGGCCGATCACGGCTCCTATTCCGCCGTAGTTGGAAGCATCATCGGCTTTCGGATCGAAAAAAGGAGGCTGCATAATTCCCGCCGGAAAAACAATCTCATTCATTTGCGGGTTGTAATATGCGTTCACGGTTGGAGGAGACATGCCCCACTCGGTACGGTCGACGGGCTTGCCGATTTTGTTCAAATCGCGCTGAAATTCAAATTGTGACCCGCGCATTTGATTGAGCACATAGGGCCCGCGGTCGACGGTATAGGCGGAATAATCGCGCCACTTGTCCGGATAGCCAATCTTGCGCGTAAATGCAGCGAGTTTCGTAAGCGCCTCTTTGCGTGTTACGGGACTCATCCACGACAAGGTTTGCAAATCGTCATGCAGCGCGTCGATCAGGTGATTCACCATGTCCAGCGCGCGGGCCTTGGCAGCCGGCGGAAAATATTTCTCCGCATAAATTTGGCCGAGCGCCTCCCCCAGCTGGCGGTCCGCGGCGGAAACGCATCGCTTCCATCGCGGCAATAATTCTTTGGTTCCCTGCAACACCCGTCCGTTGAAATTGAAATTTTCATCCACGAACGGTTCAGATAAATTCGCGGCGGTCGAATTCAACAAATGCCAGCGGAGATAAATCTTCCATGAATCGATCGGAGTGTCCTTAAGGTCCTGGCTCATGGCCTCGAAAAATTTCGGTGCGGAAACATCCACTGCACTAATATTGGTGTGCCCAACTTCCTGAAAATAATCCTCCCAGGACCAGTTGGGAGTTAACGTTTTCAATTCCGCGCGGTTCATTCTGTGATAGGTTTTTTCAGGATCGCGCCGTTCCACGCGCGTTAGAGAAGCCTCAGCCAGTTTGGTTTCGATTTGAACAATGGCTTTGGCCTCGGCAGCCGCCTTATTTTCATCTTCTCCCGCGAGCGCAAGCATCTTGCTCACGTGCTGTTCGTATTGCTCGCGCAGTTGCTGCGATTTCTCATCCGTCTTCGTGTAGTAATCGCGGTCGGGCAGACCGAGCCCACCCTGGTCCGCGCCGCCAATCACTTCGGTGCTATTTTTCTCATCCTGTGTGGAACCGAATTGAAAAAGAGCGCCGACGCCCATCGTCTGTAAACGGGCAATTTCCGCCTGTAAATCTTTCAAGTTTTGAACACTGTTAATTCGAGCGAATTCCGCGTTGAGCGGCTTGGCGCCCTCGGCGTTGACCTGTTTTTCATCTATGCAGCTCGCATAAAAATCTCCAATTTTTTGTTCATTCGATCCGGCAGGTGACTTTTTTGCCGCAGCCTCTTCCAAAATTTGATGAAGCAGTTCGCGATTTCTTTCCGCAAGTTCGCTGAAGCGGCCCCAACTCGGGTAGGCCGGCGGAACTGGGTTTTTGGCGAGCCATTCGCCGCTCGCATATCGGTAGAAATCCTCACAGGGTTTGCAGGTTTTATCCAGAATCGTGAGGTCAGCGCCAGGCGCGACCGCGGCAGAGGGTTTTGAATTCCCCGCCTGTTGTCCGGCCCGTATTACCTGGAATGAGGCAAATAAAAGAACAATCAAGATAGCGGCGATTGCAAGCGTTCGGCCAGAAACAATTTGCCTGGTGTCTTGATAAAAATACCTTTTCGTTTTTTCAGCGAAGCGGATAATGACAATTGACACAGACGCTCCTTATTTTAAACCTAATGCTCTCTTCCCAATCTGATGGCAAAATCCCGTAGACCGATGCCAAAGGTATCCTTGAAATACAGCGAATAACGTATTTTAAGTATTTTCCACCGATAATTGCTCACTTTTTTAAATTTGTCAGCATCCTACACTTCAGATGCCATGAAACGAAGAATAGAATTCGCGACACTAATGTTGTCTTTAGTTTTATCGCTTGGAATTTCTGGTGGCGCGACAGCCCAGGATCAAAACGGCCAGACCCAACCTGAAAACGGCCCGGTCGCGGGGCAAAATCAGCCCTACCAGCTGGAATCCCCTGAGCAACTGCAACGCCTGGTTGCCCCCATTGCCCTATATCCGGATTCCCTCCTCGCCTCCATGTTGGCAGCCTCAAGTTACCCGTCACAAATTTCCGAAGCCAATAGCTGGTTGGCACCTCGCCACAATCTTTCTCCTGAAGAACTTGCGAACGAGGCGGATAAACAACAGTGGGATCCGAGCGTGAAGGAATTGCTCGCATTTCCTCCCGTTCTGGAAAATCTGGGATCCAACCTTTCGTGGACATCCGAATTAGGGGACGCTTACTTCAATCAGCAATCAGAAATAATGGACGCGATTCAGGAAATGCGGCGCAAGGCAAAGAAAGCCGGCACGTTAAAGAGCAATGATCAGATTCACGTCACGGACAAACACGGCCACATCAGCATCGACCCGGCAATGCCCGAAAGTAATGAAGTCTATGTTCCCGCATACGATCCATGGGCAGTTTACGGATATCCGATCGATCCGTGGCCTGGATGGGTGTCTGTTCCCGGTGTTTGGTGGGGCGGCCCTGGCCTTGATTTCGGAATCGGTTTTGGAATAGGGCCTTACCTTGGTTTCGGTTGGGGATGGAATCGATGGGGATTCGATTGGGATCACCGGGGACTTTTCTTTGGCGGCAGACCATATTTCCCCGAGGGTCCCGCGTTTTTTAATCGCTACAACTATTATCACGGCTACCCTGGATTCGGTCATCGTTATCCAACGGAACCGGGATTTGGGCGTGGCTTTGATGACCGCGGGTTCCATTCGGGTCCGTTCGGCGGATTCGACCATGGCGGCGCAACCAGAGGCTTCTCTTCACGCGGCCAGGACAGCATGCACGGCGGCTCCCATGGCGGCGGATTCGGAGGAGGAGGATTCCATGGTGGCGGCGGAGGTTTCCATGGAGGCGGGGGCGGCGGCTTTCACGGCGGAGGCGGTGGCCACCGTTAAGAAGATTTAACAATTATGGAGCATAGGTAAAAAATGAAAATTATGTCGCGCCAGACGTTGAAATGTTTTGAAATAAAACTTTTACTGCTTGCATCGTGTGTATTAGCCATGACCTTCATTGCATTCGCTCAGGATAAGCCAGCATCTCAGCCAGCGCCCTCCACCAATTCAGCTGCGCCTCAAAATTCATCCATGCCCAAAAAAGGTTCTTCTGCAACCCCGGCGGGCTCTGCTGAAAAGCAAAAAACTTTTTCCTCGGCGCAGGATGCCGCCAATGCCCTATACGAAGCGGCACGCAATCACGACGAAAACTTGATGCTCGTGATTCTGGGCCCTAAATCCAATGACGTCATCCTGTGGACAAAAGATCCTGAAGAACGAAAATCCGACATTGATCTCTTCGTTCAAAAATATGGGCAGATGCACCGGCTGGTGGAGGAACCCGATAACGAAACAACTTTATATGTTGGCGCGGAAAATTGGCCCATGCCCATTCCGCTGGTGCAAAGGGGGAAAGACTGGTATTTCGATGCCGATCTAGGCAAGCAGGAAATATTGTACCGTCGAATTGGCAAAAACGAATTGGATACCATCGACACTCTTCACGCGATGGTGGATGCCGAAAACGATTTTTACGCTCAAATGGCAGATATGCCTGATGGCTCTCAGTATGCCTCAAAATTTGACTGCTCTCCGGGCAAGCATGACGGCCTGTATTTTCCAAACGCCAAAAAAATGGATGAGAGTCCCATCGGCCCCTACCTGGCTCAGGCCAGTTTCAGCCGCCAGGATCACAAACCACTGAGCGGCTACTATTTTCGAATATTGACCGAGCAGGGTCCGAAGGCACGAGGCGGGGCTCGCAAATATATCGTGAATGGAAAGATGACCGGCGGATTCGCCTTCGTGGCATTTCCCGCGGAGTATCGCAGCTCCGGCGTGAAGACGTTTATTATCGATCAAAATGACGTCGTTTACGAAAAGGATCTCGGCCCGCAGACCATGGACATTGCCAAAAATATGACTGCCTATAATCCGGATTTGAGCTGGACTATTGTGCAGTAAGCAGTAGACCGCTCAAGACCTGCGCCCCCGCGCAGACTGGCAAGCTGCCTTATGATTTCGGAGGATTCCCACCCGTAGGGAATGACCGGATGTAATTCACAATCCGCCAAACCTGGTCGGAAGTTTCTCGCCGTTCATAGGACGGCATGCGCCCTTTGCCCTTCAGAATTAAATAAGCGAGTTCTCCGTCGGTGAAGTGGTCCAGATTTTGAGGTTTCCGCCAATCGTGGACGTTCATATTGATGTCCTTGGCCTCTAAGCCCTTCCCGTCTCCGTCTTTTCCGTGGCAAAGCGCGCAGTCCGTCGTTCCATACAATTGTTTGCCGTCCGCGATCGAAGCAGCATTGGACTCCACAGGATTTTTGCGGTCGATTTCTTCCTGAGGAATTTTAACTTGTTCGGCAGGTTTGCCTCCCCCGCACCCGACAATTGCGCAGCACAAAACCGCGGACAGAATCGCGACTTGCCTTCCCATTATTTCCCCCTTGGCCCTGAATTTTCGATTGGAATCATTTCACCCAGCAGCCCGGCAAATTTTCAGGACGAAGTCTATATTTTTTCGGCGGACGCGTACAGCGAAAGGAAAAATCATCTGTGGGAGTGCCGGAGTGACCTCTTCAGAAGGCAGACTCTGAAACATATTCGGGCGTTGCAGCTCAAATTGAGGAAATATAAAAACTTATCCCTTCGAAGAAGAAAGATGAAAAACATTAAAACTGATTTTGAACAAGCCTTGCTTGAAGGTTTGCTAACCGCTCGTGAGATAGAGACATATGAGGCCGCAGGCGTAACTCATCTAAAGTCTTTGAATAAGCCTGAAAGAGATTTGGTTCGTACTTTTGAAGGGCAGCCTCAAGAGCAGCGAGTTTATTCCGATTATCTATGGCAATCGTCGTCGCCTCAGCTATTGCGGACACAAGCATTTGCGCGGCTTCAAGATCCATAAGACCCTCCTTGAAGTTCGGTAACTATTTGGATAGAGTACCAGTGTATATCTGTTTTGCAAAGCAAGCGACCATCACGAATTTCAACTTACGTCCAACCACGAAAGTACAATAAGAAAACCACGGAATTTCAAACTAACGCTCCAAGGCAAGTGAATTGCCCTTGTTTCGCCATCCGCTTTACAGTAGAAGGTCATTCCCGTCACGCCACTGGAACACTTGCCAGGTATTTATTCAGAAACGGCGTAGGGCGATCTGGCGTCTAGTCTAAATGTGTAGATATTTTTACAATCAGATTATTGAGATTAATGTGTGCCGCAAAATAAACTTTGTGTTTTCAGCGAACCTTTAGCAGAATTAACTTATCCGATAGATCGTGAGGGCCGAAAAGATGCATTTTCTTTTGTCGCTCTGTCAGTGGCTTGAGAATACCGGGATTGGAACCTCGATCCGCGAATCCACATGGCTTTTTCCTGTAATTGAGACAGTCCATATTTTCGGAATTGTGATGCTTGTTGGGGCGACTTCGATTTTGGACTTGCGCCTTTTGGGATGGACCTTCCGCGATAAATCAGTGTCCAAGATGGCCTGGCGGTTTCTGCCCTGGGCCTGGGTGGGATTCACGATTCAATTGCTAACCGGACTTTTGCTGTTCGCCTCTGAAGCCACCAAGATGTATGACAACGTGGGCTTCCAGATCAAGATGGTGCTGATCGTCGTCGCCGGATTTAACGCGCTTATTTTCCACTCCGTTGCCTATCAAAGCGTGGACAAGTGGGAATATGACGCCGTGGGCCCGTTCGGAGCGCGCGCCGCAGGCCTGATCTCCATCGTATTGTGGTTCGGAATTGTCGCCGCAGGCCGCTGGATCGCCTATGTCTAAAGATCGCTCGTGGCTTTAAGTGGCGCGGGCTTCAGCCTGCGGAATTTAGTCCTTGCAAGGACCAAACCCCGCAGGCTGAAGCCCGGGCCACCTTTTTTTGACCATTTATTTCGAGTGCCTACTGCGCGGAAACTTCCGATTTCAACTCGGCCACAGGCACCCGCTGCCACCCGCCCGCTAACGCCGCAGCAAGCCCGCACAACGCCGCAAACGATAGCCACAGCGCGGGCATCGCGCGGTTCCCCGTTTCATGGATCAGGTAGGTGCAAATCGCTGGAGTAAATCCGCCAAAGATGGCCGTCGCCAAACTGAATGCGAGCGAAAAGCCGGACGTGCGAATTTCCGGCGGCATGATTTCCGCGAGGTGCGGAATCATCGCACCGTTGTAAACACCGAAGAACATGGACAGCCACAATTCAACGATCAGCAGGCGAGTGGTTGAAGGACTGCTGACAAGCCAGAGCATCGCGGGATAAGAAGTCAAAATAGCAGCAGCCGAAATGCCGATCAGAATGGGCCGCCTTCCCACAATGTCCGAGAGCGCGCCGCCCGTGGGAAGCCAAAAAAAGTTGGACATGCCTACACAGAACGTCACGAGCAAGCTCTGCCGGCTGGTGAGATGCAGCACTTCAATCCCATAAGTCGGCGTATACGCGGTGATCAGATAAAAGCAAACCGTCGTCATGGTAGAGAACAAAACGCCGAGCGTAACAATTTTCCAGTTCGTCGCGAGCGAGGCAAGAACTTCGTTCAAATGCGGATGGCGTTTCTGAGCCAGAAACGCCTCCGTTTCGTCAAGCGATTTGCGCAGCCAGAACAGCAGCGGGACAATCATGCAGCCGATTAAAAACGGCACGCGCCAGCCCCATGCGGACATGCGCTCGGGAGGCATTACGATGCTTAGGCCGACGCCTAGCAGCGCGGCAAAAACCACGGCAACCTGTTGGCTGGCCGATTGCCACGCGCAATAAAATCCGCGGTGGCCGGGCGTAGCCATTTCGGAAAGATAAATGGATGCCCCGCCCACTCCGACGCCAGCCGAAAAACCTTGCAACAAGCGGCCCAGCAGCACGACGATCGGCGCGATAATTCCGATCGTTCGATACGGCGGGGTGAATGCGATTACCATCGTGCCGACCGCCATCAAAGCTAGCGTGAAGATCAGCCCCGCACGCCGGCCGTGCCGGTCCACGTAGGCGCCAAGAACGACGGCTCCAAGCGGGCGCATCAGGTAGCCCGCGCCAAACGTGCCCAGCGTCATCATCAGAGAAGCGTAGGCGTTGCTGGAGGGAAAAATTTCGCGCGCGATGTACGATGCGTAATACGCGTACACCATGAAGTCGTACATTTCCAGAAAGTTGCCGCTGGAAATGCGTATGACATTGCCGATTTTCGAGCCTTTCGCTTGTGTGCTCACTTGTGTGCTCATAGGACCTGGTTGTTCCCCATCATATCGCGCTCAGGGCCTTTGCGGGACTGCCCCCGATGCGGCTGACCTGCTATTTTCCCGTCGAATCCGAGGTCAGATAAAAATAGCCCACCTTGTTGTTCGATGGCGACCCGTACCACATGCGCCCTTCGGAGTCCGGGAAGAATTCACGAATCGTATTTTCCGAATGCGGAAACGGATATTCCGTAATTTTTCCAGTCTTCGGATCCAGCCGCCCCACAATATCCAGATAATATGACGAATACCAGACGCTGTGATCGGCAGCGACTCCGATGGCATATGGAAAGGAATCGATTCCGCCGGGCACATCGTATTCCGAAAAAGTTTCCGTCTTGGGATCGAAGCGCCCGATTTTTCCTTTTTGAAATTCTCCAAACCAGACTGTCCCATCCGTGTCCAGCGCAATTCGACGTTCATACGATTCGTGCGTGGGCGGCATCCATTGCTTCACTTTGTATGTCTTGGCATCCACTTTCCCGATCTCACCTGTTCCCGGATTCGTGAACCAGACATTTTCGTCCTTATCGAAGGCAAGGCTGTAGGTATGATCCGCCTCGAAAAAATCATAGTATTTCTTCGTTTCAGGATCGAACCGCGTCAGCGGGTAGCCGCTCGACCAGACCATGCCTTTGGAATCGATTCGCACCGTATGCCGCGAGCCGCCGTCTTCCCTTCCTTCCTTGCCCGCCCGATACGCATCCTGATATTCCGTTATCTTCTGTGTCACCGGATCCCATCGTCCCAATTTATTTGATGCCTGTTCGGTCAGCCACACGGAGCCGTCCGGCGCTGCAATGGCGGAGTGCACTGCCGCGGTTCCTTCATTCGGAACGGGAAAATCCTGCATCTCCCCGGTCTTGGGATTCAGCCGCGTAATTTTATTTCCAATTCCGAAATTCGGAATCCAGATCGATCCATCCTTCGCGGGAGCGGCGCTGAACGGCATGCGGCTCGGTCCCGGCATATCATATTCCACGTACATAATTTTCATGGCTTCGCTCGAGAATGGGCGAAGTGTTTCCTTGTACCCCGGAGCGTCCGCAGCAGACCTCGGCAGAACCGATTCCGGCCCGTACAGCTTGGTCAGATATGTGGCCACCTCATCCGCATCCTGATCCGTGATCCGGTAGGACAAACTGAAGTGCATGGTTTCGCGCATGAACTGCACGCGATCTTTCCACCCATCCGCGTCGCGCGTCACAGAAGCCATGCGAGTCTGAAACCCGTGGCAGATAAAACATTTCGTAAAAATTGTCTGTTTGGCCTTCTCTTCCGGCCACAGTTTTTTTGCCTGGTAAATATTGAGTTCGTTCCAGCGCACGATGCCCGGCTGCATGGAAAAATCTATTCCCGCACTCTGGTCCGCTGTCAATGCGACGCCACTTTTGGGTTCCGCGCGAAAGCCGGTCGCTCTCACCTGCATCCGGTAATCGCCCGCGGGCAATTTGTCGACGCGGTAATGCCCCTGATGATCGGACAAAACATAAAAGCTGATTTTCGTTTTGGTGTTTTGCGTCTGCACAAAAGCGCCTTCGATGGGCGCTCCATCCTGCCCTTTCACGGTTCCGGAGACGGTCGCTCCGTAGCAGGACGATGCGAGGTAAAGCGCAAAACCAAGAATGGCCACGAACCTTGAATGGGACCGCATGCTCACTCCTCGATGATTAAGTCTGTTTATGCCAACCCTGAGATTTGGAACCGTGATTCGCATTATGCCCCATATGCGCCGGAAATGGGTACTGTGTTCATTTTTTGGTAGTGTATTAATTTGAATTTTGCAGTGCTGCGGCAAAAAGCTGCCCGCCCGAAAAAACGGGCGTGCCCTACAAAAGCAACTGCAATGCACTGCGGTTTTGTAGCGGCCTCTCCGTCCCGTTCACGGTGAACGTTCTCGGTGAACCGCGATCTTCGGGACGGAGAGGGCGACTTCGCTCGCCAATTGAGTAGCTACCAATTTTTCCAGCGTCTCGCACACCTACAACTCGCAACTCTCATATCGCGATAAAGAGAACACCACGAATTTAAGATGAAATCCAAACACTCCTTTCCTGTGATACCGATCACATACAACCAACAAGAACCCAGCTAAATTCGCATGGTTTATTGAATAAATGAAATACTTGCGCAGTTACTATCCTAGTGATAGGTTGCGTTCAAGCGGTACTTCACACTGTAGCCCAGGGCCATAGTTGAGCGGCTCAGTTCCAATAAAGGGCAGTTTCAGCTAGACCTCCGGCTTGGAGGGTCCTCATGCGGGTAAAGCCCCGTTTCCCCGGAATTCGCGTTACGGCCAATGGAAATCAGCTAGTTTCGTACCACACGGAAACTCGCATCACAGACGCCGGAATCTTCTACCCCATAACGCCTTCTACCGAGGGCGGAGAGCTCTATCAACAGGCATTTGCAGAAGGCAAATTGAATGTGTTTGGCCGGAACACGATTGCCGTTGAGGCGGAAGGCGAGCACGCGGCGCAGGGTGGAGCCATCGCCCACTCCGTATGCGGCCAGCGCGTCGTCAATTTCACTTCGGGACAGGGGATTGTCTACGGCGTTGAGCAGTACTACCACGCGCCAGGCAAATGCTCGACCATGGTGCTGGAAGTGGGCGCACGTGCTCTCACCAAGCATGCGCTGAACGTACACTGCGGCCATGACGACGTGTACGGCTCACTCGACACCGGGTGGATCACCCTGTTTGGCAAAGACGCTCAGCAGGCGGCGGACCAGGCGCTGATTTTGCGCCGCGTAACGGAACTCAGCCTCACTCCGGGAATGAACGTGCAGGACGGCTTCCTGACTTCCCATCTCGAGCGCACATTTTATAAACACGAGTCCGATTTGATGCGCGAATACCTTGGCGCGCCGGACGACATCATCGAGTGCCCCACGGAAAGCCAGCGCATTCTGTTTGGTCCGACGCGGCGGCGTGTGCCGCGCATGATCGATCTGACGAATCCAGTGCTGCTCGGTCCCGTGCAGAACCAGGAGCATTACATGCAGGGAGTCGTGGCCCGCCGCAACAATTTCACAGAGCCGATTCTCAAATTCCTGGACGACGCATACAAAGTTTTTGGCGACATGACCGGGCGATACTACGGCCTCGTCACGCGATACAAAACGGAGGACGCGGACACCGTATTTGTTTCGCTCGGCTCCGCCGCAGAAAATATCGAGGCTGGCGTCGACTATTTGCGAGAGCATCGCAACGCGAAAGTCGGCTCAATTCACCTCAACGTCATTCGCCCGTTCCCCGAAGCCGCCGTTCTCAACGCGATTATCGGCAAGCGCAACGTCATCGTTCTCGAGCGCACGGATGAACCGATGGCGGGAGACAATCCCATGGGCCGCGACATCCGCACCGCGCTCAGCAAGGCTCTCGTCACGCATGATCACGCTGCGGAAGCAAACCTTCCCGCCATCACGCCAGAAACGATGCCTCGCCTTTTTAATGGCATTTACGGCCTGGGCTCCCGCGATTTCCGCCCGGAACACATTCTGGGCGCTTATGAATTTGCTACCGGAACACGGACGCGCAAAGACGGCAAGGGTATTGCCGACGGAATTTCGTTTTTCGTTCTGGGCGTCGATCATCCGTACGAAGTGAAATCCGACGAGACTCCCTCCCTCCTGCCGGAAAAATCCGTGGCCGTGCGTTTCCACTCCATCGGGGGCTGGGGCGCCATCACCACCGGAAAAAATCTCGGCGCAATTATCGGCGACCTGAACGATCTTCTCTACGATCGCGATAAAGTTGTCGACGAATTTGGCAATCCCAAGGAAATCATTCACGTCAGCGCCAATCCTAAATATGGATCGGAAAAGAAAGGTGCGCCAACTTCGTACTTCATGGTGGCCGCTCCGCAGCGCATTCGCGTGAATTGCGATCTGCGCCACGTCACCGTCGTTCTCTGTTGCGATCCCAAAGCGTTCACGCACACGAATCCGCTGGACGGAATGCTCGAAGGCGGCTGCCTGATCTGGGAATCGGAAGAGGAAGGCGAGAAGGCCTGGGAGCGCCTGCCAATGTGGGCGCGCAGGCAAATCATCGACAAAAATATTCGCGTGTACACCTTGCCCGGCTTTGAAATTGCCCGCAAAGCAACAGATCGCGCCGACCTGCAACTCAGAATGCAGGGGAACGCGTTTCTCGGGGCATTCTTTTCTGTCTCCCCGATATTGCATGAGTTTGGGATTACGGGAGAACAGTTCCGCGACGTCGTCCACAAGCAATACGTCAAGAAATTCGGACGCCTCGGCGACGCGGTTGTGAATTCCAACATGGAAGTCATGACGCAGGGCTTTGAACGTGTACGCGAAATTCGCGTCGGAGAAATGACGGCCCCGGATCATTCTTCGCTGCGCGGAGAAGCGCTTCTGCCCGTGCTTGCCGCGCATAACGCGGAAGGCGGATGCGGTTCCGGCTGCCGCTCACACGAAGTTCCGGCGGGCCAGGGTCCGCGCACGCCGCTCTCTACAATTGCAAAGTTCGACGCCGAATTCCGCTCGAATTACGGATACAACCAGCCGGCCTCGCCGCTCGCATCGCTCGGCGTAATGGCCGCGGGCAGCGGCGACACCGCCTCCAAGTACGTTGCTCGCCGTGAAACGCCACTTTACATTCCGGAAAATTGCACACAGTGCATGGAATGCATCGCGGTTTGCCCGGACACAGCGCTGCCGAATTGCTCGCAGGATCTGGAAACCGTTCTGCGAACGGCGATCGCAAATTACGTGTCGGACCCGGAAGAGCGCACAAAAATGTTCCGCCAGGTTCCTGAAATTGATAAACGCATGCATGCCATGATGCGTGACTCTCTGACCGCTAAGGCGCTAACTCCCCTTCCCGAACTTCTGCGCAAAGTGACGAACGAGGTAGATGGATTCTCGGACATAGCGAAGCGCGAATTCTTTGCCGTTATCGAAAAGGTTCCCATGGCCTTCCAGAAGGTCAACGCCATCTTTTCAACCCCGGAACGCAAAACGCCGGGAGCCGGCGGCATTTTCTCCATTTTTGTCTCTGACTTGTGCAAAGGATGCGCCGCGTGCGTCACCGCTTGCGGCGATCACAATGCGCTACGGATGGTGCAGGAGACGGAACAAGTCAACGCCGAGCATGAAACCGGCACTGCCTTCCTGAACCTCTTGCCAGATACGCCGCAGAAATATCTCGGCTTGTATAACGATACGCATCCCGATGAGTCCAAAACCGCCGCGCTCCGAAACCTTCTGATGGTGCGGCGCAACTACGACGCGCTCGTGGCGGGCGACGGCGCCTGCGCAGGCTGCGGCGAAAAGAGCATCCTGAAGGCGATTACATCCGTCACCGAAGCCTACATGCGGCCTATCTATCACGCCAAAGCCACTCGCCTGCGCACGAAAGCGGGCGACCTCGAAAAAGTAGGCCCGCGGAAACTGGCTGAACTGAAAGCACGCAACCCGAAGGAATACGAAATGCTCCGCCAGGCCATCGCTCATCTCGTCATGGGTCTCGGCGGCGAAGACGAAAAAGACACGAAGCAGCGCATTGCCGCTCACGGAGAGATCTCGGACGGCGACCTCGTCCACTCCATCGCCACCGTGATGCTGCAAGAGGCGTTCAATCACATGAACCTGCAGGCCATCGATGGGCGTCTCGCGAACGGCATGTCCGTGATGGCCATGGCCGCGCACACCGGATGCAATACCGTGTACGGCTCTACGCCTTCGAACAATCCGCATCCGTATCCGTGGATGAATTCTCTCTTCCAGGACGGCGTCACCGTAGGTTGGCTGCTCGGCGAGAGCTTTATCGTCGACCATGCCCGTCGCTCTGTGGTCCCTGAACGTTTGGCTGACGTGCTGATGCAGCGCACGGAAAACGTGATCAACGAACGCGAATATTACGAGTTCTCCCATTTCACCGATGCCCTCATGACCGACCAGGAAATTCAGGAACTCCCGAAAGTGTGGGTCGTGGGCGGCGATGGCGGGATGGGCGACATCGGCTACCAAAATACTTCGAAAGTCGTTCTGCAGAATCGCCCGAACGTCAAAGCGCTGATGCTCGATACGCAGGTCTATTCGAACACGGGCGGCCAGAACTCGGACTCAACTCCGATGCTCGGCGGGAATGACATGAACGTGTTTGGCGCCGCCACACAGGGCAAGAACGTCGAGAAAAAAACCGTAGCCGAAACGTTCCTCGCCGGACACGGGTCGCCCTTCCTAGCACAGATTTCCATCGCAAATGCTCCAAAGCTTTACCGAGCCATCCTCGACGGGCTCGAATACCGCGGAACAGCCTTCCTGCAGTGCTTCACCACATGCCAGCCGGAACATGGCGTGGCCGACGATATGGCCCTCACGCAAGCGCAACGCGTCCGTGACTCCCGCGGTGCGCCGGAGTTCATCTTCAACCCCCGGCTTGGCGAAACGTATAGCGAAGCCCTCGATCTGAAGGGCAATCCTTCCCTCGAAAAAGACTGGTACGAAACAAAATTCAAGGCCACGAATGAACCGTACCGCTACACCGTGGCGCACTGGTGCTCGACGGAAGCCCGCTTCCGCAATCATTTGAAGAAAATCAAGAAAGACGACGCATCGAAACTGATTCCTCTCGAAAACATGCTCGTTCGAGTCACTCAACAGGACGTTGTTTACCGCCGCTATCTGCATCCTGAAAATCGCTCGTTCATTCCGGACTTTGGCGTCTACATCAAAGTCCAGGGAACAAACGGCGACGTGGAATACCGCTCGCTTTCGCGGCAACTTGTATCTGTTTTGCGTGGAACGCCGCAAATCCTGGCGCATGCTGCAGAGCAAATCCGGAATCGAGAACAAGGAATACAAAGCGCAGCGCTCGATTCTGGCCGATGTCGACGCGGGCAAAATCTCACGCGAAGATTTCTTCGCGCGAGCGGAAGAACTGATGAAGGAGAGAATGCCCAGCGCACCTGAGCACGCTCCTCGTCCACCTGCACCGGCAGCCGCGCCTGCGACCGCTCCAGCAGCGGCGCCCGCAGCTTCACCAGCCGTTGTCGCCAAGGCGCAAGCTAAAGCGTGGCAAGTGGTTACAAAGAGTGTTGCAATCCATCCGTCCAAACCAACTCCGGTGGCAAGCAAGCCTGCTCTTTTTGTCGCGAAAAAAGAGTCGGACGATGTTTCGGCCGAATGGGAACAGCGCGTGCAAATTCGCCTGATGGAACTGGACGTGGATCCCGGCAACGATGCCGATCAGGGAGTCAGTACAAAGAGCGGCGACTAACCCACATTTCTCACGGGATTGTAAGTTCCCTGGGACCGCCAATCTCCTGATTGGCGGTTTGCCATTCGCCAATCAGGAGATTGGCGGTCCCAGGTTTGCCCCAACGCAATTCGTGCCAACTGCGCCTTGAGATTTTGAAGCCATACCGCTTGTCTCAGCTTGCCAGGAAGCACCGTTTGAGCACCTAGGCGGCGCGGTCCCGTTCCTGAATTGAGAAGGTAAGACTAATTTCTGGCGAGAATTTTGCGAATCCTCCCGGCGCAAAGGAACGCAGCATCGGGAAGGTTGAACAAAATATTGGAAACAATTTTGAACTTGGAGCGGATTCCGGATTACCCGGGATATGTCCCCGAAATGTAGCTATGCAGTTGTGAAATGGTGTGCTCATGCGCGGAAATAATCCACTTCACCATATCCCCGATTGATACTACGCCCAAAATAACGCCATTTCCTACTACAGGAAGATGGCGAATGTGTTCCTGCGTCATGATCCTCATGGCATCTTCCACGGTTTGCTCGGGCGTCACAAAAACCGCGGGACTAGTCATGATTTCCATGACTTTTGTTTCCTTCGAGGACTTCCCCTGCAGAATCACTTTTCGCGCATAATCCCGCTCAGAAACCACGCCCACAAGTTTCTCCTCTGAAACGACCAGCAGCGCTCCTACATGTTTTTCCGCCATCATTTCAATCGCGTCATAAACGCACGCTTCAGGCGAAATGTGCCACACGTATTGGCCCTTCTGTTTCAAAAGCACTCCGATTGTGTCGATGAGGTTCATAAGCTTCTTTCCTGTACTACCGAAGTTTGGCTGGGAGGGATTTCAAAATCTATTTTGACACCAATTACTGGCGAACATACGTCTACTAAATTGCGGTGTCAAGGCCAAACATCAGCCAAACATCAGTTGGACAAGGTGCAAGTAATGCAAGGATCACCAGATTGTGCATGCAGTGGGGCGGGGGTATATTAAGTGCCTGACAGAAAAACTTTGATAATATTTTTGATTTGGAGAGGGTTACGAATGAAAGCATTCCGTTGGATTTTCGCTGTCCTGCTTGTCCTGTTTTGTGGCGCCTTAAACTCGAACGCGCAGACCACAAAAGGCGCGGTCGCGTTCGAAGACCATTGCGCCTCGTGTCACGGTAATCCAAAAAGCGCGACGCCAGCACCTGATGTCATGTCTCTCTGGAAATTGACTGCGGAAGCGATTTATGCAACTCAGGGAAAAGGCGCCCATAGTTCCATTCAGGGCGCTTCGGACGATGACTGGCGCGAGGTTGCCTTTTACATAGGCCGCCGCCGAGTTGACATTGGGAAAATCACGGATGCCAAGCTCATGCCTAACCAATGCCCCGGGAATTCCCCGATTGGCGACCTCTCCGCGAAGCCTCTTTGGAATGGCTGGGGCAATGGCATAGCCAACACTCGCTTCCAGTCCGCAAAAGCAGCCGGCCTGACGGCTGCGCAGGTGCCAAACCTGAAATTGAAGTGGGCTTTCGGATTCCCTGGCGCGGATGAAGTTTACGGCCAGCCGACAGTGGCTGGCGGCAGCGTATTCCTCGGCGTGGATACGGGCGCTGTGTATTCCCTCGACGCCGAGACGGGCTGTGTCTATTGGTCCTACCAGGCAGACGCGGGCGTTCGAACCGCAATTACCATTGCCCCGCTAAAGGGCAAAGGCGCGGCCAAGTTTGGCGTCTACTTCGGCGACATTCGTGCCAATGCCTACATGCTGGACGCATCCACGGGCAAAGAGATATGGAAAGTGAAAGTGGAAGATCATCCGGTGGCGAAAATTACCGGAGCACCCACGTTGTATGAAGACCGCCTGTACGTGCCAGTCTCTTCGCAGGAAGAGCGCTCGGCCGGCTGGAGCACGGTGTACCCCTGCTGCACATTTCGAGGCAGCGTTGTAGCGCTCGACGCCAGCAATGGGCACACGATCTGGAAGACTTACGTGGTCCAGGACGCGCCTAAGCCCATGGCGAAAACTCCCAGCGGCGTGCAGGAATATGGCCCGAACGGCGGAGCCGTCTGGAACTCGCCCACGATTGATCCGAAGAATCACGCACTTTACATTGGCACTGGCGATTCCTATACAAAGCCCGTTTCGAAGAACACCGACGCGATTGTGGCGCTCGACATGAAGACCGGCAAAATCATGTGGTCGATTCAGGATACGGAAAATGACGCTTGGCTTTCCGGTTGCGGTGGCGAAATAAAGTCAGAGAACTGCCTGCCGCCAAACGAAATTGGGCCTGACTATGACTTCGGCGCCTCTCCCATACTGGTGACTTTGGCCAATGGTCACAGAATGCTGGTGGCCGGGCAAAAGAGCGGAATGGTTTGGGGCCATGATCCCGATCGCGAAGGAACTGTGGTGTGGAAAGCGCAGCTCGTGAAGAAACTCGCGCTTGGGATGATCACGTTCGGGGGAGCCTCGGACGACCAGAACTCTTACTTCGGGCTTCGCACCGGGGGCATCGCCGCTGTGCGCAACGATACCGGCGAGCAGAAATGGTTTACGCCAATCGCTCCTACGCCGGGCCCCGGCGCCAAGGGTGAAACCGCCGCCATTACAGCCATTCCGGGAGTGGTGTTTTCCGGAAGCTGGGACGGCATGATGCGCGCCTTCTCCACGGAAGATGGCCATTTACTATGGGAATACAATATGCTCCATAGTTACGAAACAGTAAACCATGTTCCGGCCAAGGGCGGCTCGATGGCCGCCTCGGGCCCGACTGTCGCGGGCGGAATGCTGTTCGTCGGCTCCGGTTACGTGTTCACAGGCGGAATACCCGGCAACGCGCTACTGGTTTTTGCCGCGCAATAATTCGCGCGCCTGAACCGTCATTCGGTTTTTTGTGGCGCGGGCTTCAGCCTGCGGGTTTAGTCTTTGTAGCGCCGGCGTCCCGCCGGCGGTTTTGCGCTGCGTTGCGATAGCTGAAACCTGCCGGCGAGACGCCGGCGCTACAAAACC
The DNA here is from genome assembly GCA_963786215.1 of uncultured Acidobacteriota bacterium. Classification (GTDB taxonomy): domain Bacteria; phylum Acidobacteriota; class Terriglobia; order Acidiferrales; family UBA7541; genus Palsa-360. Next base: position 459,006 of record CAWAYK010000007.1, on the reverse strand, counting down.
CAACCCCCGCAGGCTGAAGCCCGCGCCACTTAAGATCAAATGCAATGACACAATTTTTCCTGAAATTTCTTTTCATATTTCTATGAAATTTAGAACTAACTCCGAAACCGAAAGGCGGACAATTGCAGCATTTAGGGGCCTTCCTGGTTGGAGTCATTATTGGATTTCTTGGCGGATTATTCGGAAAAGGGGGCAGCGCCATTGCAACGCCTCTTTTGGCCATTGTTGGATTCCCTGGTTTTATCGCGGTCGCATCTCCCCTGCCAGCAACAATTCCCGGAACTTTGCTTGCTTCCGCGCAATATTGGAAACATAAGTTGATTGACTGGCGAGTCGTCTTGTGGAGCATTGGCGTCGGAATTCCCGCCACGATTGTTGGTTCACTGATCACCAAGTTTACCGGGGCGCGCTTTTTGCTGATTCTTACTGCAATCTTTGTGCTTGGGTTCGGCCTTTCTTTTTTGATTTCGCCAACGGAACCAAAATCCGGCGGGTCTTTGCCTCAACCACTCGAAGAAGAAAAAATGACTTTTTCCCGGACGCGGCTTGCGCTTATTGCCTTCGGCGTTGGATTCATTTCAGGGCTACTTGCAAACGCGGGAGGATTTTTGCTCGCCCCCGCTTATATCCGGCTGCTGAAACTGCCAATTAAAAAATCCTTTGCCTGCTCGCTGGCCGTGTCCGCGGTATTGGCCGTTCCCGGTACTATCATCCACGCGTATCTCGGACATATTTCGTGGACAGTTACGGGTCTCGTGGCTCTCGGCTCAATTCCCTGCTCCATGATTGGCGCCCGTATTGCCATTCGGTCGCGATCCAGCAGGCTTGCACGGATGTACGGACTTTTCCTTACCGCGCTTGGCATTTTGTCGTTTTTCCATTTGTGAGGACGGACTGTGACACGACCGTCGGGCTGTTGGAATTCATCCTTGCAAGGCCTAAAACCCGCAGGCTGAAGCCCGCGCCACTGGAAATTCTCCCGGCAACTTGGAGTTGGTGATAATTTAAGGCGCACTACAATCGGAGCGGGAAATGTCTTTTGGCACGGCTACTCCTTTGAACCCGTCGTACTTTCTGGATCGCGCCGCGAAAATATTTTCAGAGCGCACTGCCATCGTGGACGGCGATCGCCGTTTCACATATGGCGAGTTCGGAGAAAGGTCCCACCACCTCGCAGGCCTTTTGCGAAAAGTGGGGGCAAAGCATGGCGACCGGGTTGCCGCCCTTTGCACCAACAGCCACGTGATGCTGGAGATGCACAACGGCGTCCCTATGGCCGGTTGCGCGCTTGTCCCGATAAATATTCGACTTTCCTCGCGCGAGATTTCATACATCCTTGAAAATTCCGGCGCGCACATTCTGATCGCGACACACGAATTATCGGAAATGGCCAGCACGATTTCATCTTCAACGGGCGTGCGGCTCATCGTTGCGGGCGATGAATCGAGCGAGTACGAAGAGTTGTTGAAGTCTTCCGAGCCCTGCCCTACGGCGGAGATGGACGAGATTTCTCTGCTGGCGATCAACTATACCAGCGGAAGTACGGGCCGCCCGAAAGGCGTGATGTACACACATCGCGGTGCTTATCTGCAAGCGCTGGCGATGGCGTTTCACTCGCGGCTCGGGCTGGACAGCGCTTACCTTTGGACGCTCCCAATGTTTCATTGCAATGGCTGGTGTTTTCCCTGGGCCGTAACAGCCGCCGGGGCGACGCACATCTGTCAGCGGCAGATTGATTCCGCAGCCATCTGGCGCGCGATTTGCTCTGGCAGCGTAACGCATCTTTGCGCGGCGCCTACGGTGCTGACAATGATTGCCGAAGCCGCTGCGACTTCCTCTAGCAAGAAACCTGGCCGCGCAGTTCACGCCTTCACCGGTGGCGCGCCGCCAACGCCCGCGTTACTTGAGCGACTTTCCGCATTAAATTTGCAGGTGACGCATTTATACGGTTTGACGGAAACCTATGGCCCATCCGTGATCAACGATTGGCAGCCGGAATGGTCTTCCCTTCCAGAAATCGAAAAGGCCCGGTTGAATGCCCGCCAGGGCGTGGGTAACGTAGTCACAAAAGATATTGCGGTGATCGATGCGGACGGCCGCGAAGTCCCCGCGGACGGCAAAACGATGGGCGAAATCGCTATCCGCGGAAACAACGTGACCATCGGCTATTACCAGGATGAGGAGGCCACGCACGCGGCGGAATCGAATGGGTGGTTTCGCACCGGCGATCTCGGCGTGCGCTTCCCGGACGGATACATCGAACTGCGCGATCGCGCCAAGGACATCATAATTACCGGTGGAGAAAATGTTGCTTCCGTTGAGGTTGAAAAAGTCCTGGCTGAGCATCCCGCCGTTTTAGAAGCAGTTGTAGTTGGCCGGTCCGATGAACGCTGGGGAGAAATTCCAGTCGCATTTGTGGTCTTGCGTCAAGGAGCGGAAGCTACGCAAGAAGATCTGATTGAATTTGTGTGCGAACGGATTGCCAGGTTCAAGGCGCCGCGGGAAATTCGCTTTGAGGAGCTTCCCAAAACTTCCACGGGGAAAATACAAAAATATTTGCTGCGACAACGATTGAGCCAGCAAGCGGAAAAGGAAGAAATCCGCAAAGAAAAATAATTCCAGAGCTCAGATAAAGCCGTCTCATAAATGACCAGATACTCAAATTTTTTAGGCTGCCAGGGGCTAAAGCCCAGTTTTTCTTGCTGAGTTGATGTCGCGGCTTGAAGCCGCGACCCACAAAACTATTTAAGAATTGGTTGCATTTAAGATGAGCGCGCACCCTCGCGATTTAATACAATTTCCATTCCTTATCTGGAGGCTCTGAAATGGCGTTGCGAACGGCTGCTGAATTTCTCGCGGGACTGCGCGACAACCGCGAAGTTTATTACCGAGGACAGAAAGTTTCGAGCGTGGTCGACCATCCCGAGCTCGGCGTCGCAGCGCGCCATGCTTCCATCGATTTTGAAATGGCCGAAAATCCGAAGTTTCGCGGATTTGGCTATTCACCGCGAAGGCTCAGAGGAATATTCCGCGTACTACCGCGTGCCGCGCAACTCGCAGGATTTGCTTTCGCGCTCAAAGTTGATCGAAGCAGGCACGGCCGAGGGTGCCACGCTCGTTCTGCTAATCAAGGAAATTGGAACGGACGCCTTATTCGCGCTGACACGCGTCCTCGGGCAAAAGCGGCGATGCCGACGGTATCAAGCGCGTCGAAGCTTTCTATAAACATTGCCGCGAAAAGGATCTTGCTCTGGCCGTCGCACAAACGGATGTGAAGGGCGACCGCAGCAAGCGACCCTGCGAGCAAAGCGATCCAGACATGTACGTTCGGGTCGTGGAAAAGCGCGCGGACGGAATCATCGTCAGCGGCGCAAAAATCCACACGTCCTGCACACCGTATGTGGACGAAGTGATTGTGCTGCCCAGCCGCTCGATGGGACCGGGGGATGAGCCGTGGTCGCTCGCATTTGCGATTCCCACGGCGACGCCGGGCCTTCACCTTTACGCCTCGGACTATCTGCACGGCACGGACGATCCCTTTACGCGCCCCATTTCCACGAATCACAAAATGGTGGAAACGCTCACCGTTTTTGAAAATGTTTTTGTCCCCTGGGAGCGCGTATTTTTTGTGGACCGGCCGGACCTCGCCGGCGCAACGGCTCTAACGTTTGTCGAATTCCATCGCTTCACCGCCGTGAGTTATAAACTTCCATTGCTGGATGCGATGGTGGGCGCGGGAATCGTGATGGCCAAGGCCAACGGCATCGATCGCGCGGGACATGTGCGCGACAAATTGACCTGGCTTGGCGGATATGCGGAAACCGTGCGTGGACTCACTGAACTCGCGGCTCTTCGATGCAAGACAGAAAACGGCGTCGCGTATCCCGATGTGTTTACCACCAACATGGCCAAATGGACTTTCGCACGCGAATTTCACCAGGCCATCGAAACCGTGCAGGATCTCGCGGGTGGATTGCTTGTCACGGGCCCCGGCGGCATGGATTGGAACTCCCCCGACATTCGGCCCGTGCTGGAAAAATATTTGCCGGGGGCATGGCCTGCGGACCGTCGTATGGCCATCATGAATTTGATCAGCGATTTAACGACGCGGCTGTATGGCGGTTATCAGGCGGTTCTGGCCGTGCACGCCGAAGGCTCGATCGAAGCGGAAAAAATGGCCATGTTCCGCGCATACGATCCGTCGCGTTCCATCTCGCTGGCCATGCGGCTGGCAGGACTGGAAGCAGTAAAGCCCGCGAAGTAATTTTTAAGGGAGCGCAATTTGGGAGACTTAACCGAAAAAGTTGCAATCGTTACGGGTGCAAGCCGCGGCATCGGCCGCGCCATCGCGGAAATATTTTCGCGCGAAGGCGCGCGCGTGGTGATCTGCGGACGCAAGCAGGAAACGCTCGATCAGGTCGCGCGCGAAATCGGATCGAACGTAACACCCGTCGCGTGCCATGTGGGCCGCGCCGAGCAAATTGAAAATATGATTGCGATCGCGACGCGTGAATTGGGTCCTATCGACATTCTGGTGAACAACGCCGCGACGAATGTTTCTTTCGGCCCGTGCCTTGAAATCGACGAAGCGCAATTCGACAAGATGATCGAAATTAATTTGAAGAGCGCATTCCGCTTGATCAAAGCCGTGGCGCCGGGAATGTGCGAGCGCGGCAGCGGTTCGATCGTAAATATCGCGTCCATCGCGGGGCTTCGGCCGCAGTTGCACAGTCTGCTCTACAGCATGACGAAGGCAGCGCTCATCATGATGACGCAATCCTATGCGCTCGAGCTTGGCGCCAAAGGAGTGCGCGTCAACGCAATTGCTCCAGGTCTGATTCAAACCACGCTCAGCGAATTTTACTGGAAGGACGAAGCGCAAAGGGAAAGCGTGCTGTCCGAGCAGCCCATTCAGCGCATCGGGCAGCCGAGGGATGTTGCAGAGTTGGCCCTGCTTTTGGCTTCCGACCGGGGTTCTTACATCACCGGGCAAACTTTAACCGTTGACGGTGGATTTCTTCTCCCAGGTCTTTGATTTGCGTTTCTTTGTGGCGGAGGCGTCTCGCCGGCAGTTTTGCTTAACGATGGACGAAGAAAAACCGCCGGCGGGACGCCTGCGCCACAACATATTTCTGTTTGGGGGTGTCCAAACGACGATAAATGGACACTAAGCCTAATTCCCTCTATCACTTAGTGTATCGACTATCTGTCCAGTGGAATTACAGCCTTGGCTGGATGGGGCTCTGCTCCCCGCTCTGTTATTCCTTGTTCATGCCGAAGGGGCACGGCTTCAATCCGAATTTCGCCCCCTGGAGGTCGTCATGACGAACAGCAAATGGTTGAGCCGAATCGCACTGAGTACTGCTCTGGCCGGGGGATTAATGCTGGGCAGTGTGGGAATTGCTCAAGCAGATAGAGATGACAAGGATGATTGCCACCGGCGGTTGGAGGTAGATCGCGCAAGAATTGATCGGGACATTAGCCGTCATGGTGAGCGCAGCCACCAGGTCGATCGGGACCGAGACAAGATGGAAGCCGACAGACAATGGTGCCGGGATCGTAGGGCTGACTGGGATCATGATCGATATGACAAGGATGATTATTCACACCATTAGACCGTAATTCATGGTCGTGTTTGAATTTATGGGGGCTGACGATATTTAGTCAGTCCCCATTTTTTTGGGTTTCCATTTTGGAGGCGACGACCTACAGGGTTCTTTCCGTGGCGCTACATTTTCCCGTGGATTGTTGGCTCCTCAGTTTGGAATGTAACCTCGAATCAATGGTGAATCAGATTAATGCGCTACCGCTTAAAAACGCGCCCTGAATGAAAGGAATCTTTATGGCAAAAGCAGTGCGCGCCAAATTTCCCACGTCTTTTGGAGTCTTTAGCCCAACCGGGCATATCGTTATGGCTTTCCCGAACAATGATTGCGCGGTGATGGCCCGAGCCGCTCTGCTTGCGGACGGATTCAACGAAAGTGAGGTGACGCGGTATACAAAGGAAGAGGTAATTCTTGAATGCGAAAAAAGCAACGAGCATGCCGCCGATCCACTGCAGGTGGGACAGGATGTAGCGAAAGTTGCTGAATATCTGGCACTGGCGAAAGAGGGTTGCGGATTTCTTGTGGTTCATGCGCCGGGTGAAGAACGGTCGAAACAGGCTGTCAGGATCGTTCATCCCTACGGATTAAAATTTGCCGAAAAATATAATCGCCTGACCCTCGAAGAATTGGCATAGGCCTGAAACAGTTTGTCGAATTTCATTCCGGAGGCGAACAATATGCTGAGGACAATTCTTCTAATTATTTTAATTTTGGCTTTGCTCGGAAGTTTGCCGGCATGGCCATACAGCACTGGTTGGGGATATTACCCCGCCGGAGGATTGGGAATTCTTCTGATTATCGCGATCGTGTTCGCATTGCTTGACCGGCGGCCCATCGTATAGCGACGCAATTTCCCGGGTACGGGGGCACGCTTCGCTTGACCCGATCTGCCTTCTCAACGGTCCATTCTACAAAGTCGGTTTGCGTTTAATCGTGCCCGCGTTCCTTCCCTGAATTGCATTCAGGATTAGTTTATCTATCAGGAGTTTTCTGTCCGCTGCGTTCAGAATTATTTCATTGAATTCGTCGAACATTACAGCGTTCGGAGTATTGCCTACGCTGTGCGCGTGTGTTTTATTGAGGAGCCAAGCTTGCATTTATCGATTCGCGATCTGTCGAATACGGAAAGGAGTTGAAATTGGCCCGTTGGGTTCTTACATGTCCTGAATGCAAGCTGGAATTCACTCACAGTCAGGTGCAAGACGCGTATGGACTATCTCTCCTGGATGCATTCTCCTGGATTTGTAACAAGCCGGAATTACCTGACGATGGCATTCGTCTACAATGCCCAAACTGCATGAATGAGAAGATGTATAAGCGTTACCAACTTATCTACAAGGCAGATTAACGCAAACGTTTCAATTTTCTGAGAAAGAGGCAATTACCAGGAGGAAGAAGAGGAGTTTGCGGTGCAACTTTCAGCTGTTTTCTTTTTTACTTTCGGGAACAGTATCCTTGATATCAGCTTCGAATGTAACATCGACCGGAGCACCTACTTTTAGCTTTAGCTTTTTCCCATTCTCATCCTGCAGAGTATTTTCTATTCGAATTTCCCGATATAAGTGATCCGCGCCTTCCACGGAGATCTCGGCCTTTTCGGGTTCGTTTGGAATGGGAGAATTAATGATTTTTTCGACGGTGCCCGGTCTGGTGGTCTTCGGTTTTTTGTTATTTTTCATGCCGCTCCCCTGAAACTTAAAAAATGCGTACAAAAGTTTAACAATTTCGATAACTTTTTGCTACGCTTTTACCTTCACTTTTGGAAGTCAATCAGAGCTAAGCTTGTAACTGCAATGCCTTGCCCCATGCTTCCAGTAGCTTGTTGATTTCCCAATAGCATTCGCAGGAAGCCTTTTCCAATCCGGCGCGATCCTGAATGGTGACTCGCCCGCGTGTGTACGTAATCAGCCCTCTTTTCTGCAACATACCAGCAGCTACGGAAACGCTGGCGCGACGTGTGCCGAGCATATGCGAGATGAATTCCTGAGTCAGGGGAAAAGTAGACTTCCCCACGCGGTCTTGCGACATCAACAACCAACGGGATAATTGCTGGTCGATGGAATGGAGTCGATTGCAGGCGGCGATCTGGATGGTCTGAATTGATAATTCCTGGGAATAACGATGCAGATTTCGCTCAAGTATCGGGCAACTTTGCAGAACAGTTTTCAAATTGTCGGCACTTATCTTGTATCCGGCGGCCGCAACTTGAATGACCGACCGGACCAAACTGACTTCATAACCCACAATCACTGGAAGGCCGATAAAACCTTCTCTCCCCGTCAGACCAACTTCTATGCTCCGGCCGTCGGTCATGACGTGAATGATCGAAACCACGCCCTCATTCAGGAAGTAGCAATATTCAATTGGTTTGGCCGCTTCGGTCAGGAGGGCGCGGGCTGGAAAAATGGAGATTTCCATTTTTGGCAGCAGCATGTCCAATTCCGAGCGAGGTAGTGCGCGAAGAATCTCGTTTTCTACCCCCTGCTGGCCTACACTGGCGCTCCGTCGTTTGATAGACACTTTCGGGCCGGTTCCTCGGGCATAGCCAGCCATGCTGGGACTCCAGTTAACGAAATTTACCTGATCGTGAGGAACCGCAGGCCATACTGCGTACATGACCAATTAGGCATTCTAAAGTTACTCTTTTCTATCGCTTCCCGCTAGCTCCAAATGTTAAACACAAGCAATGACTGGATTCCGTTTGACAGATACGTACGGCGGCGTACACTGAAGGCAGAAGCCATTTGTTACCAAAGGAGGCCGGGAAGAAACGACTTTGATGCGAAAGCCGACGAATAAATCGCAATCCGCCGCGAAGCCAGATTGGGCATCGATGATCTTTCGCTTACGCAATAAAATGAGTATGAACCAATCGGCATTTGGTCACGAAGTACATTCGTCGGCGATGGGCGTTTCCCGATGGGAGCGAGGGGCGCAAGAGCCTTCTTCCCATAGTTATATCGAGCTGGGCAATCTCGCCGGAGATCCGGATTGTTGGTTTTTTTGGGGGCGCGCCGGACTGAGCAGCGAAGATTTGATGCGAGTTATTCCGAAATTGCGCAGTCGCTATAAACGGTCCAGTATGGGAAGTGTTCAGATTGTGCACGCGGGAGCGGTGGGCAAAAAGTTGGAGAAGTCCCAATTAGTCGCCATTCCTTTGCTGAATATAGTGGCAACCACGGATGGCGAAAAGGGCGACGACATGCCCATGCTTCACGATGCGCCGATTGAAAGCATGATTGCCGCCCCGAAGGAATGGTGTCCGAGTCCGACTTCCACCTATAGTCTGCGAGTCCGCGGCAATTCAATGAATCCTTTAATTTACGATGGGTTCATTCTCGTAGTGGATTCGTCACAAACGAATCGCGCTCAGCTCAATGGAAAGATCGTCATTGCCTGGCACAAAAATTATGGATTAACTGTCTCTCGCTTTCGTCGCTACGACCACACCGAAGTTTTGCATCCGGAAAATCGTGATTACGAGTCGATCACCCTCGATCGCAATAATAAATGGAAAATAGTTGCGAAGGTTTTATGGTGGATTGGGAAAGCGCCCTAATTTATTCTCCCAGGGCCATCCGCGGGGCTTATGGGACAGGAACCCTGACAAATGGCGAGAGACTCAGGATTTGATCGACCAATACCTCAATTTGATCGATTTTTGAAACCACCGCACAAATCCCTACAGCCTTGGCACGCTTTTCGGGGACAACATCTTTGTGTAACGTGAAAAGTATGATGGGGACTTGAGGCGCCATGTCATGCAGAATGGGAGCCGCATCCAAACCATTCATTACCGGCATGTTCACATCGAGAACAATCAGATCTGGTTTTACCCTGCGCACATATTCAATTGCATCCAAACCATCCGTGGCTTCCGCGCAAACCACTTGTTCCAGGCAAGATTCCAAATAAGAACCGACTATTTGCCGAACCACCCGGCTATCATCCGCAATTAAAATAGTTTTTGGCACGGCTCTCCATAGGCTGCAGCCAGTGCTGTCTTATACCTATGTACGATACCGTACTCTAATTTGGACGCAATTCAATACAGGATTGCCATTAATTGTGTGAAATTCAGGGGATTTTTTATGAAAATGTTTGCAACAATAGAGAAATAAGTTGCAATTATGGAATGATCCTAATTCATTGAGCAGGATTGTTTCTGAATCGCGAATATTTTGGATGCCTGATTATTACACAGTGACAACATGTTGGGTGCTGTTGAGCAGGGCACGCACTTCATGGACAAGATGCTGGCCGGCGGTTGCCTTAGACAGGTAGCCATGGGCTCCTGCGGCAAGGGTTTCTTCTACAATCTGCTTTGAGTCATGGACGGAAAACGCCAACACTTTTATTTTAGGCCTGTGCCGCACGATCTGCCTCAGAACGTCCAATCCATTCATGACTGGCATATTGATATCCAGAATGACCAGATCAGGACCTTGAGCGAGCGTTTTTTCCAGGGCGTCTTTTCCGTCGACGGCCTCGCCGCAAACTTCCAGCCCGGGATCACTCTCAATCATGGTCCTGATTCCCCGTCGAAGCACATCATGATCATCCGCAATTAAAATCCGCTTGCGCCAGCCATTTTGGTGGGAAACAACCTCCACGGAGTTGGATTCAACCTGATTCGGCGAATCTGTGTAATCCACCAAGTTTTTCGCTTCATGGCTGCAGACGGGAAGGATCGCGGTTACCAGGGTGCCGCTGCCTGGGACAGACGTGATTTCCAGCCTTCCGGAAAGCTGACGGAGTCGCTCTTTCATACCCTGAATGCCGACTCCTAGCGCGGTGGCTGTGGGGGCCGGCGCTTTCAGTTCCTTGCCAATGCCTATGCCAGCATCGCCAATTTGCAATCTTACTTCCGTGCCGTCGCACACTGCCCGAACGTGTGCGGTCGCGCTTCCCGAATACCGGTGAACATTAACCAGGCTTTCCTGAACGACACGGAACAAAGCAACTTCCGCATCGGGCGCGAGCCTGACAAAACCGCCGGGAATATCCACGGCGGTGCGAATGCCGGTACGGTTTTCAAAACCCTGCGCATACCATTCAATGGCAGACGCCAGGCCAAGTTCGTCAAGAAGAGGCGGGTGCAAAAGATAGGATAGCGTGCGAATTTCCTTGTTCACATCGTTGGAAATACAGATGGATTCTGCCAGGAGTCGATTCATTTCTTCATTCCTGGTCACGGCTTTATTCTTGAGCGCACTGGATAGATTCATGGACAAAACGGCCAACTTCTGTCCCGTTACGTCGTGAAGATCCCGGGAAATCCTGCGGCGCTCTTCATCCTGCAGGCGCAAGAGCCGGCCGGAAAGATTTCTTAGAATATCTTCGCTGGCCTTCAGAGCTTCATTCGCGCCGGAAAGTTCGGTCATGTCCGTGGCAATCACGCAAATGGTGCGGACGCCGAATTCATGAATGGGGCTCAGAGACACGCGCACACGACGCCGCTTGCCGTCAGAAGTTGCAAGAATCACTTCGCCGTGGGATTCGTCATTGAGCGAATCGTGAATCAGATTGTTCAGTTTAATTTGTTCCTGGGGTTCCAGATACTTCTGCAACGAAGTACCGATGATTTGCTCAGTGGAAATCCCGAGGATGATTCCGAAGCTGGCATTGGCATAGAGAACCGTTCCGTTTTCATCGAGGGTCGCTGCACCTTCATTCATGGTTTCGACAAGAACGCGGTAGGGATGCTCGGCTCCCTGCAGTGTGAAAACCTGGTCACCTTCCTCGCCATTTACGACAACTGCATCCACCCTGCCGCGCTTGATTGCGAGGAAAGTTTCCTCGAGTTCATGCACACGGGTCCGCAATCTTTTAATTTGCTTTGCGGCCGACATTCTTGTCCTGCTAATTAGTTTCTCTTGCATCCCTATTCCTTCAGGTCAAGACCGAGCAATACTTCTCTCTTGTCCGACAGATCGCCAACCAATCTTCTCAACGGCAACGGTAGCCTCTTGATCAATGTAGGCGCGGCGACCACCTGGGCTTCCTTGGCCAACTCCGGCCGCTGGTAAAGATCAATAACTTGCAGTTCAAATCGTCCCTCAAGATATTCGTCACACACGTCTCGAAGATTGCGGATGGAGGCCGCGGAACGCGGCGTCTGGCCCGTTACGTAAAGGCGGAGTGAATACATCTTTCGCTCAGCCGTTTTCCCTTTTGCTGTTCGAGGTGCCTTCTTCCGAACAGTACGCTTCATGCCTTTGCCCCCAGGCGCCGATCATTTCGCGGCGAGCTTTTAGCAGACAGTTGCTCTGGTCCACGAAGATCCAGGCCTACGAGGACGCTGTCCACATTCGATAGATCACCGATAATTTTACGAATGGGAACGGGCAAGTTGCGCACAAGAGTCGGTATGGCCAGGATTTGATCTCCCTGCGCCAATTGTGGATTTTTTGCCAGATCAATCACCTGCAGTTCATATTTCCCTTCCAGGTGCTCCGTACAAATTCGCTTCAAATTGGACAACGCGGCAAGCGATCGAGGAGTTTGCCCGGCAACGTAGAGCCGCAGCTGCATCACGGTATCTTCGGGCATGGGAACTTTTCCGTTTCCTTTGGCGCCCTTTTTCATATGGAATCTCCCGCGGCTTTCGCCGATCTCGTCATATCGGTCGATCTGGAATCTCCCGAGCGAATGCGGTTCATGGCATCCCGTTCCAGCTCCAATTGTTTTTCACTTAGCATTTGTCGCTTGATGGATGATTCCAATTCCATCTCTTCCGCGGCGAATTCCATATTCAGCGTTTTAATTTGGGCATCGAGAGCGCTGCGTTTCCTTTCGAGCGCTTCCCGTTTCTGTTCAATACTTCTCAATCGAAGCAGATCTTCTGCTTTTTCTTTGGCTTCCTGCGCCACGCGCGAAGATCCGGTAAGCACCAAACCCAAACCGATGTAGGGCGGAATCAAATGAATTCCATCAGAACCCATTACAAATTCTCGAATCTGGTTGGAATGCGGCATTCCGCGAGATTTTAAAATGTAAACGCAGCGGTTGCGTTCGCCATTTAATTCCAGGTCCCGGCACAAAATCCATGTGTCCGTCAAAGACGAAATTCCGACGTCGGATTGTTCAAGTTGTTCCCCGTTAGTATTCAGGTTGGTGAAAAACGACGTAATATTCCGGCCCTTCAAGTGGTCCATCAGGCGAACGAGCATCGAATAAACTTCCTTTTGCTGACTTCCCGTGATCAGATTCGTGATCGGATCGATGACCACATGTTGAGGCTGAACGCGCTCAATCAGTTTGTGAATACGCAGCAAGTGAAGTTCAATGCCATACTGGCTCGGGCGCCAGGCTTCGTGGACCAGGAGATTTTGATCCTCCCACTGCTTAAGATTCAGCCCAACGGATTCCATATTTCGTCCGACCTGTGCCACCGATTCTTCAAATCCGACGAAAAGGCATCGCTCTCCCCGCTGGCACGCCGCGTTCGCAAAACTGGCAGCCATCGTGGTTTTACCGCTTCCGGCCGTGCCGCTGATCAAAATACTGGAGCCGCGAAAGAACCCTTCTCCGCCGAGCATTTCATCCAAGTCAGCAATGCCTGTGGAAACGCGTTCATTCGAAACTTTGTGATGTAACTCCAAGGAGGTGACCGGCAAAACGGAGATGCCATGGTGTGTCAATCAGGAATGGATATTCGTCGGCCCCGTGGCTGGTACCCCGATATTTCACGATTCGCAACCGTCGTGTGGAGATCTGATCGCGCACTCGATGATCCAGGAGGATGACGCAATCGGAAACGTATTCTTCCAGACCGTTGCGCGTCAACATGTTATCGCCTTTTTCGGCGGTGATGACCGTGGTCAGGTTCCGTTCCTTCAACCGCCGGAATAGACGTCGCAATTCCGCGCGAAGTACGGCTTCGTCGGAAAGCTGGAAAAAAGCGCCTCCAGCGTATCCAGGCAAACTCGCTTTGCACCCACCGAATCGACCGCATGCTGCAAACGAATGAACAATCCTTCGAGATCGTACTCCCCGGTCTCCTGGATTTCACTCGGTTCGACATACACATAATCTAGAAATAATTTCTTTTGATTAAGCAGGGTCTTTAGATCGAATCCGAGCGAAGCCACGTTGCGTTCCATTTCCTGGGGCGTCTCTTCAAACGCCACAAGCACACCCGGCTCATCGAACTCCTGAGCGCCGCGAATAAGAAACTCCATGGCCAGCATGGATTTGCCGCAGCCGGGCCCTCCGCAAACGATCGTCGTACGGCCGCGAGGTAATCCCCCGTCGCTGATCTCGTCAAGGCCGCGATACCCGTGCGGGCCTTTTGCAGTGGACGTATTGCTGATGTCACCATTTACGGGAATTTCCAACTCGATCGGTCTTCGCGCGTTTTGCCAACGAGTACTCCTCGCTCGATCCCAGCGAATCGTCCATCTTTGGAGCGTCGAAATCGTACAGAGCCGTACCGAGAACTTCGCAGTCCGAAGCCTGCAAGAATGCGCGACGTATGTCTCTATTACTGGCAGCGTTTTATAGCCTACAGGACATAGCGAGACATACAGCGTTCACGGTGTACGAACCTATAAAGCGTGTACCGCCCTGGCTCTGTTTGCCAAAAAGGTTACCGGAGATCGGCAGGTTATTCCGAGCTTACTGCGAAGGTAGGCTGGACCGGATGATGCTGATCAAACGCTCTGGCTTAATCGGTTTTGCCAGATATATCAGAAGCGATGCCCGTGCTCCGGGCCTTTTCAAGCAAGTCCACGGTGGCAGCCTGTCCGGAAAACAGGATAACCTTGCAGTTCGGAACGATTTCGCGAATTTTTATTCCCGTCTCGATTCCGTTGAGGCCTGGCATGATGACGTCGCTCAGGACGATCGCGGGTCGCACGGTCTTGGCAAGTTCGATCGCCGATGCCCCGGATGAAACCGGGATAGCCTCAAAACCCTGTTCACCCAGAATTTCCACCACGGTTTCAGCGATCAACGATTCGTCGTCGATGACGATAATTCTAACGTTTTTGCTCGCTGCTCGGTGCGCGATCCTTGCCCTTCGCCACTTAAGCGGCGATCCTTCGATTGCGATTCCGGGCCCCGACATAAGGGAATGCGGGAATAGTTTCCGATCTGCCAGCACCTGAACATTGGATCTCCGTGGTCCGGGTTTCATCCCTAAGCCGAACCTGCAATTCTAGTTTGTCATAGGACCTTTAGGCAAGAAAACAGAAAACGCAGTCCAGGTTTTCCCTGGTTCCATACCGCTCCGCACGCGTAATGAGCCATGGTGTTTTTCCACCAATCCCTAGGACTAAGCCAGAGACCCGAACCCGTCCCGATATCCTTCTTTGTGGTGTAAAACGGCTTGAAAATCTTTCTGACGGTCCGCTGGAGAGATCCCGGTGCCATTGTCGAGAAATGTGATGCGAACACCATCGCTCCGGAAAACCCGCGCGTCGCGGCCCTGGACGCCCTGATTCTAAGTACTCCCTTCTTCTGGCAGCGCTTCGATCGCGTTGGCAATAAGATTGGCGAAGATCTGGCGCACTTCGCCCGGAAACGCGAATATCTCGATGCCGTTTCGCTGGGCGCGTACTCGAGCGAATCGTTTAAACTGCGATTTTCCGCGCGTAGAGGGCCAGAACCTCCTGCAGACATTTCCGAAATATTGGCTTTCGCTGGGGAAGACACTGTCGCGATAAAAGCCCAAAGTGTTCTTGGTGATTTGGGCAATGCGGTCGAGCTCATCATCAGCTAATTGCAAATATTTTTCTGAATTCGCAGGCTGCTTTCGCGCAAGGTAAATCAGGTTGGTCACGGCTTCCAGGGGATTATTGATTTCGTGAGCAATACTTGCCGCCAAGCGTCCGGTGGCTGCAAGTTTTTCCGTTTGGCGAAGATTTTCTTCCGATTGAAGCTGGTCGGTAATGTCAGTATTTGTACCGAACCATCTTACGACTCGTCCTTGCGCATCTCGAATAGGCGACTGCCCGAGTGAGGAATTGCCGGAAGTTTCCGTCGGAACCGCGCAACGGAAAAATCATCTCGAAGATCTGCCCTTTGGACAGAGATTCACGCCACCTCGGGAGGACTTCCAAAAGTTTTTGAGAATCGTGAACCTGCTGCCACCCCCAACCTGCCATCTGTTCCGGAGTAGTCCCTGTATAGTCGTACCAACGCTGGTTATACCAGGTCAGGTTCCCTTCCGAATCTCCCATCCATACCATTTGATGAATGGAATTAGCCAGTGTTCGAAATTCCTCTTCGCGTTCCTGCAATGCGGAGTCACGGTTTTGAATCTCCGTCAGCATTTCGTTGAATTCATCCACCAGAACCGCGACCTCGTCATGGTCCCTCGGTACTGGAATTCGAACGGAATAATCCTTCTGGCGCGACACAAGTTTTGCCGTATCCGCCAACGCCAGAATTGGTTTTGAAATAGAACGCTGCGAAATGCGCGAAAGTGTCAAGGCCGCGACCAGCGAAGCGCCTAAAATCGTTAGCAATATGATGGCGTAACTTCTGAGGCGGTCGTTTACCGCGCCAAGGTCTGAGCGTATGAACACAAAGCCGACCTCTTTGCCTTGAAACACGATTGCCCGAGCCAGGGAAAACTCACCATTCCCAAAATTAACGAGTTCCCTTTTGACGGTATCAAGAGGGGGTAAGGGAGGAGGTTGAGACGCGTGATCGCGCCAGTAACCTGCCAGGAATTCGCCGCTTGCCGAATAGATTCCAGCGTAAGTAATGTCCTGCGAGGCACGCAAGGCCGACAACGTAATTTCCGCGGACTTTGCATCGTTAAAAATTAAGGGAGAAACCACATTCGAACCGATAATCTGGGCCTGAATGGAAGTATTAGTTATCAGGTTCGCCCGAAACGTGACCAGGTCCGACGCAAAAAAGGCGATTGAGGCCAGCAAAAGAGCGCCTCCGCTGACCAGCATATTCATTGCTGTCAGTTTCCTGGAAAGTGAATTCCGGAACGGCTTCATCATGGATTTGCATTTTACGCCGGCGAATCTTTTTTCACGGCGCTGGCGACTTTCAACAACTGGGAGCCTAGTGTCAGCCCCGGTTTATCCGCCGCGGAAAGGTTTGCCTCGAACCGAACCTTGCTATCCTGAATCGCAAATTGAATTATTCCCCCGATAAGCGAGAAGTCATGAATATCGCTCACGGTCAAATTACTATTTTCCCCCAGCGAAGAAAGGATCTTTTTCGCGCAATCGCTTCAACCACAAACTCACAGACCCTTGATGAACTTTACGTGCTGAACTTCATAGGGTGCATATTTATCTAGAAGTTATCTCATAAACACATTTAAGTCTTTCCGAGCTTGCGAGTTATGCAAATGAGAGTAAATCAGGAGCATGGACCTAACTGCGGCGCAGTGGGAGAAACTCAAACCACTGCTTGCTCCGAAACGACGTTCCGACGGTCGCGGTCGGCCTTGGCGCGATACGCAAGCCGTGCTGAACGGTGTTCTTTGGGTTTTGCGCACTGGTGCTCCTTGGCACGATCTACCCGACCGCTATCCTCCCTATCAAACCTGCCATCGTCGATTTCAGCAGTGGCAACGCGATGGCACGCTGACCCAACTCTTGCACGCACTCGCCGAAGACCTGCGGGCGCGCGGCAAACTGGATCTGTCGGAAACTTTCATCGACGCCAGCTTCAGTTCGGCGAAAAAAGGGGCGCTGCTGTCGGCCCGACTCGCCGAGGAAAAGGCAGTAAAATCATGGCGATCGCAGACCGCCATGGTCTTCCTGTCGCCTGCTGCGTCACCAGCGCTTCGCCTCATGAAAGCAAACTCGTCCAAGCCACCGTCGCGCAGCGTTTCACGCGAGCCAAACCAAAACGAATGATCGGCGACCGCGCCTACGACAGCGATCCGCTCGATCAGCGCCTCCGGCAAAAACATGGCATCCGGCTCATCGCGCCCCACAAGTACAACCGCCGCCGCAAGAGCACCCAAGACGGCCGCGAACTGCGTCGCTACTGCCGGCGCTGGAAAATCGAGCGCCTCTTTGCCTGGCTCCACAATTTCCGCCGACTCGTTAGCCGCTGGGAATATCACCAAGCCAATTTCCTCGGCATGCTCCAACTCGCCTGCCTCATTATTCTCCTGAGGCATTTATGAGATGGCTTCTAGCTTTTTATGAAAGCGAATTAAGGGAGGAGTACCCTCTTACATAAAGCCATTTATCCCGACCGTCGCTCAAGTAACGACTTGATCGTAACCAAGAGCTGCTCAGGGCGATTGTTCCCTTTCAACAACCATTCATCGATGACGCCGGTTGTCTCTCCCGGAAAATCAGGTAATCCGGATAGAACGATAATTGGCACAGACGGGTCTAACTCTTTAATCATCGAAGCGACTGCCGTGCCTTTCATTCCCGACATCCAATAGTCGAGGATGACGGCGTCAACTTTTTGGGATTTGAATAGGCGAATCCCTTCAGGGCCGGACCGGGCCTCAATTACGTGATGACCCGCGGATTCCAGCAAAAGCTTACGCGCAAACATGCCGGTTGCTTCGTCGTCGATGCACAGAATAGTAGCGGAGCCATCGGGTTGATCCAGATGCGAATGGCGATCCGGACCGATTTCGTTTTGTGGTACATCAGATTGAGAATCGTCTCGAGAAACTTTTTCTTGCCGTGTAGGCAACGACGCTATGACGACGGTTCCACTTCCATTTGATTCGACATCCAATCGTCCGTCAAACTGTCTCAGGCGCTCGCGCATGCCGCGAATTCCGAGGCCGAAACTATCCCCGGAGGAAATTTTTTCAGTTATGTCCGGGGGAATCCCGCTGCCCTCGTCTCTGACCTTGAGGACGATCTCTTGAGTAGTGCGATACAAACTAACTTCGGCCGTTGGGCTGCCGGAGTGGCGATGGATATTTGTAAGGCACTCTTGCACGATCCGAAATAGGGACAGCTCAACATCACGCGGCAATTTCCCTAAATCAGGGGCCAAATCCAAATGGACGGCAATGCTGCTGCGTTCCGAAAATCCGCCCAAATACCATTGCAGAGCTGGAGCCAAGCCGATTTCATCCAATAGGGGTGGGTGCAGAAGGTATGACATCGTACGGATATCGCGGAGTGCTTCTTCAATCAGGCTTTCGATTTCTTCAGCAACTTTGGCGGTTTCTTCGCTGAGATTCTCCTTTTCTGCAATCACCTTCGGGACGCTCATGGTCATTGCTGCGAGCAATTGCCCAACACCATCGTGCAATTCTCGCGCGATTCGCCGCCGTTCCTCATCCTGCGCTTTCAGGAGGCGAACCGAGAGGCCGCGAAGGTCATTTCTAGCCTTCAACAATTCCTCTGTGCGTTTTGCAACGCGAGCTTCGAGTGCAACCTCAGCTTCTTTCCATTGCTGAATGTCTAGATTTATTCCCGCCCAATATTGGATATTGCCGAAAGGGTCCCGAATCGGGGCCCCGCGAGACAGTATGAAATGCCAACCGCCGCCAGGACGTTTGAAGCGATGCTCACGTTGCCAAAATGTCCCACCACGGACACATTCTTGCCAGGCATCCATTGTGGCTTGGGAATCCTCGGGGTGAAGGACATTCGTCCATCCAGATTCAGAGTATTCCTGTTGCGTTAAGCCGATTAAAGTGAGGAAGGAAGAACTTGCATAAATGTTTTTTCCATCGGCATTGCAAATCCAAACGCCATAGTCGATAGATTCGCCAATGGCATGGTAAATCCTTTCACTTTGTTGCAATGCTTCTTCGGTTTCCCGCCGTTTGGTGTCGTCGCGAAAACTGACTACAATTCCCTTGATCTTACCGTCCATCCTCATGGGTGAGGTGCTGAACACAACGGGGAAAGGGCTTCTGTCTTTCCGGATAAAATTATCTTCAAATTCGTGAAGTTCAAGGCCATCTTGCAGGACGCGTAAGCTCGGACAATCCTCTTCAGGAAAAGGCGTCCCATCCGGATATTTGTAATGGGTAAGCTCGTGGATTTTTTTTCCAAGCAGATCTTTGGAAGTCCAACCCAACATTTTTTCAGCCGATGGATTGATGTAAGTTACACAACCGTCCAGGTCTAGGGTGTACAAGCCCTCGGCCAAATTGTTCATCGCAGAGCGAAAACGTTCCTCACTTTCGCGAAGGGCCATTTCGTAGGCAGCACTCTGTTGAAGTACTTCACGAAAATCAAAGGTTCGATGCTCTTCCCCGGTTAATACTGGTTTAACAAAGATTTCCCGGTCTTTGGCTTTTGAAATTGCCGTAAGCAAGTCGGCGGAAATGGCGGACTTAACGACGTATCCGCAGGCACCTGCGTTAAAGGCCTGGCGCATCATTTCGGGAGCTTCGTGCTGGCTGACGATCACCACTTCCACGTCGGAGAAAATGCGCTTAATTTCTCGCGTGGCATCCAAGCCGTTCATGCGAGGCATGCTGACATCCATCACAATAATATCGGGATGGAGGGCTTTTGCTTTTTCTATGGCGTCATAACCGTCCACAGCTTCGCCACATAGAGTAATGGAGGGCTCAGTGGTAAGCACGGAACAAATTCCACGCCTTACCAATTCATGGTCATCGACTACGAGAATTCGCATCGTTCTTGTCCTCGGAACGAACACAAGACCTCAGCCATTGGAAGGGGATGGGGGGACACCCTTCGGCCCTTTATGTCGAACTCTCCTATGAAGTTTCGGCCTGAATGATAGGGGCTAGGAATATTCATCTCCATAGGGTATTTACCTGAGGACCGGTCAGTTAATAAAGATCCCATAAATGACGATTTCAAGTGAAGGAATAATGATGGAACATACAGCCATTTAAAGGGGATGGTACAGGAAGCAATTGATCGCAAAGGAGTTTGCGTGCTGATATTTTTCGTTACACATGGTCATGAAAGCGCGACCATGAATTTTATTGGATGACGCGGGGGGAAGAGATGGCCAAGTACGGGGCTGCTTCAAAAAAGGCAGTAAAAAGTGCATTACACAGGGAGAAAAAAGGAACTCTTCGATCAGGCAAAGGCGGAAAAGGCGGGGTGGTAAAGAGCAGGAAGCAAGCGATTGCCATCGGATTGTCAGAGGCACGAAAAAAAGGAGCAAAAGTACCCAGAAAATCATCAGGCAGCAGTTAATCCGGTAATCATGGAAATTCGATCGAAGGGTGGATGTGGTGAGAGTTATTTCCAGATATCTGAACACAGATTTCGGGGGCTATTATTTCCCCAGCACCCCATTTATCCTTCTCCCTGAAATATCTTTAGAATGTGTATTCAAAGCATAATAAAGGATAACAATAATGCAAATACTGGCTTTTGCGTATAGATTTGGAATCCGCTCCTGAACTAAATATAAGCCTACGTAAAGTAAACTACTCTTCTTAATGGACTTAAGGGTGTCAATCCCATGATCAGCACATGTCAGAGTCCCACTGGAGCTAAAACAGGGTCCACCTTCCAAGGACGCGTTTTAATTGCCTGCGGAGATGGACAAGTCGCTGATGAGCTAGTGGAGATTCTGAAGACCACCAACCTGAGGTCGGAACGGGCCATGGATTTCAAATCAGCTTGTAAGCTGCTCAAAACAAGAAAGTTTCGGGTGGTTTTCGCAACGCCGGATGTTCGCGGCGGTCCTTGGGAAAAGCTGATGGATTTTGCCCGCAGCAGCGGCCAGGCATTGTCGTTCGTGATCGTCGCTCGTTCGTTTGATATGAGCGACTGGGCCAATTGCCTTAGAAATGGCGCTTTTGAAGTACTCGATTCAGCGAGTGAAATATCCAGGGCAGGTGAAGTTGCGATGCAGGCTTTATCGGCAGCATTCGCGGTTGCCCGGCAAGAATCCGCACGACCGGAAACAGTTGAACTTCATGAATTAACACCATTTAGAGCCAAATACCCGGAGGTTGCGACATAAGCCAAGGAGAATGAAACGTGGGCAAGCCTGTCAAAGTTGACCAAAAAGGTAGATTGAAAATCCCCGCGAGCCTGATCGACGGGTTGAAGGGAATGGGCACGGAGTTTTTTATAGCGAGTGAAGATGGTCAAAGCGCCCGAATCTACCCCATGCGCATATGGATCGAGATCGAAAAGCGGTTGGTACGGCTTTCCACGCATGATAAGAACATGCAAAAACTTCTCGTCCGCGCCAAATATTTCGGACAGACTGTCAGCATGGATGCACATGGAAGAGTCCTGATTCCCTCCCTGCTCAGAAAGACCGCCTTGATCCGGGGCGAAGTGGACGTACTGGATTACCAGAACTACCTCGAAGTATGGAATCACACACGATTCGTAAAAAATCTGAACCGCAGTCCAATCACAGAGCAAGATGAGCTTTTGTTGGATCGCCTCGCCAGCTAACCTCAGCCTCAGTTCCTTTCCTGAATGAGTAATGTTCTTTATTCACACGAACATGCCGTGCCTGAATATGTGTAAAGAAGTAACGAACGAGGCGAAAAAAACGTATCGCTCCCAAACACACAAAAATCGAAACTGAAGTATTCAAAGGAACTTATCAGAGCTTTCGTGGTGGCAATCAACGTGCTCTGGTTCAAGATGTGTGTGGTTAGAAATAAGGAGTTATAAGTAAGGGCCGATTAAATGCAAGGTGCAAACCAAGGCCGCAAATCACTCGGATCCGAGCCCAGATGGTCCCTCTTGATTTCCTTCGGAATAGCTTCGAAAAGAGTTTTTAATCGCGGGCGAAGAAAGTCAAAGAAATATCAATGACCAAACCGGGACCCTCCATGAAAAACATCGCGAAAATAATAAAAAGTGACAAAGTTTGGATGCCGAAACAGGACTGGCATGCGCGGTTTAACTCCTTGCGGAATGTCCCTCCTATATTTCAGATGGTTTGGGAAGCGGCACCTGTGCTGGTTTCTGCTGGATTGCTGATCCGGGTAACCGCTGCACTGCTTCCGCTTGGAATGCTGGTAGTCACACGACGGATTATTGATGCCATTTATGCCTTGACCGCGCACCATACCGCGTTGCCGCATGGATTCTGGGGTCTGGTCGCTCTGCAATTCGGAATGGCATGCATGGTCATTCTTCTATCCCGGCTTGTAGAATTCTGTAATACGAATCTTAACGAGCGTTACACACGGCACGTCAATATCCGCATCATGCGTCACGGCGCAACGCTCGATCTGAACAGCTATGAAGATCCCGATTTTTACGACAGATTAGAACGTGCCAGGGTTCAGGGTGCCGACCGCGTGGGAATGATCCAGGAGAGCGGAGAGCTGCTGCAACAGCTGATCAGCACAATTTCGCTTGCCGCGGGAATTTGTGTCATTTCTCCATGGATCCTTTTCGCGCTTGTCGTTTGCGTAGTGCCGGAATTTATGGCGGAAACTTCGTTTGCATTCCTCGGATACTCACTCAGCGTGAAGCAGACGCCTTCGCGGCGCGAGCTGGATTACCTGCGTATCCTGGGCACCAGCAAGGAAAGCGCGAAGGAATTAAAGCTTTTCGGACTGGGACCGTTCTTTTCGGGCCGGTACGAACTGATTTCTAATAAAATTCAGCACGAAAATTTTGAATTAGCCCTGCGCAAATTAATTTTCGGAACACTTTTGGCTTTGCTGGGAACCGTTGGGTATTACGGAGCTTATGTTTACGGAATCTATTTGACCGTGGCTGGTGCGATAACGATTGGCACGCTGACATTCCTGGCAGGGGCAATCGCGGGCGCGAGTACTAACATTCAGGCCGTGTTTGCCACTTTCTCCCGAATTGCCGACCATGCCCTTTTCCTTACAGATCTGGTCGAATTCTTTTCCGTCAAGCCGAAGATCTTTTCGAAGGCTGGGAGTTTGCCGGGTCCGCGTCCCATTCGCGAAGGGTTTGAATTCAGAAATGTGTCTTTTTGCTATCCACGGAAGAGCAAACCTGTTTTGGATAATGTGAACTTCCGCATCGAACCAGGTGAAAGGATTGCTCTGGTTGGCGCAAACGGACATGGCAAGACGACGATTGTTAAACTGATTACCCGGCTGTACGACGTTACGTCCGGACAAATCTTGCTGGACGGCATTGATTTGCGCGAGTATAACCTCGATGACCTTTGGAAGAATATTGGAGTTATTTTCCAGGACTTCATGAAGTATGACATGAACGTGGCCGACAATATTGCCACGGGCAAAATCGAAGAGCGGAATGATTCGTTCCGGATCCGCGCGGCGGCGTTCAAGAGCCTGGCGGAAACCGTAATCCACAAATTTCCGGAAGGCTACAACCAGATGCTGGGATGCAGGTTTGCTGGCGGCGTGGACCTCTCGGGCGGTGAATGGCAGAAGATTGCTCTGGCACGCGCTTACTTGCGTGACGCGCAATTGCTGATCCTCGACGAACCTACGGCTGCGCTCGAT
Source organism: uncultured Acidobacteriota bacterium (assembly GCA_963786215.1). Classification (GTDB taxonomy): domain Bacteria; phylum Acidobacteriota; class Terriglobia; order Acidiferrales; family UBA7541; genus Palsa-360. Next base: position 435,069 of record CAWAYK010000007.1, on the reverse strand, counting down.
GCGCGCGCCGAGCATGAGGTCTTCCAACGATTTGCCGATTTGACCAAGGGTAAAATGTCCGTATTAATTTCTCACAGGTTCTCTACCGTCAAAATGTCGGACCGCATTCTGGTCCTGGAAAACGGCAGAATTGCCGAGCAAGGCGCGCACAGCCAGCTGCTGCGAAGCGGAGGGAGTTACGCGGAAATGTTTGAGCTGCAGGCGGCGCATTACCGCTGATGCTCCAAGAAGCTTGTGAAAACAAGCAGGAGGGAGTATCAATAAATAAGTGGGGAGTAAAGTAGACAGGCACACGCGATCGTAAGTAAAAGACCCACCATTAAATTCACCATCTGCGTTGGAGTGGAGTGCCCAACCTGTGAACTCCTCGAAGCGAACCTGCACTTTGTTTTTTGTTTTGCCCATATTCATTTTTTCACTAATTTTTCTGCCCCAGATCGCTTTGGGGCAGACGCAGACCGAAACAATCGAAGTTGACTTGCAAGCTCATAGCCATGATTTCCCGCACTTTTGGGAGCGCATGTTCGGATCAGGGCGCGCCGTACTTTCACTGCGTGACCAATATAGGCGCGATTTAAATGAAGTGGAGGGCGCAACTGGTTTTGAGTACGTGCGATTCCACGCAATTTTTCATGATGAAGTCGGGCTGTACAATGAAGATACTGCCGGGCAAGTTTCATATAATTTCTCTTACGTCGACCAAATCTATGACGGCCTTCTGGCTAATCACGTCCGCCCATTTGTAGAACTCAGCTTCATGCCGCAGAAGTTAGCAGCGGAGCCCATCCTTCACCCTTTCTGGTATAAACCAAATGTTTCTCCACCGAAAGACTACGACAAATGGGACGACATGATTGCCCATTTTGCACGACATTTGATAGAGCGCTATGGGATTGAAGAAGTCTCTCAGTGGTATTTCGAGGTCTGGAATGAACCGAATCTGGATTTCTGGGCGGGAATGCCAAAAGACGAAACCTATTTCAAGCTTTACGATTCGACGGCGAAGACATTAAAACAAGTCGATAGCCGGCTACGCGTAGGCGGCCCTTCGACAGCGCAAGCCGCCTGGGTGGATCGTTTTATTGCCCATACCATGGAAAACAAAGCCCCGGTCGATTTTATTTCCACGCACGTTTACGCGAATGACTTAAGCGAAGACGTCTTTGGGACACATGAGAAAATTCCGCGAACAGAATTTGTGTGTCGCGCCGTGAAAAAAGTCCACGACCAGATTCAGGCGTCTCCATACCACGATATGCCCCTTATCTGGAGCGAATATAACGCGAGCTACAAGAATGAACCCGAAGTGACAGATTCGGAATTCATGGGGCCCTGGCTTGCCGACACGATTCGGCAATGCGATGGCATTGTCACGATGATGTCTTACTGGACTTTTTCCGACGTATTTGAGGAACAGGGAGTAGTGAAGCAGCCTTTTTACGGCGGATATGGATTGATTGCGGAAGATGGTTTGTCGAAACCTGCTTTCAATGCTTTCAAAATACTGCATAACCTGGGAAACACGCGAATCGATAATGATTCGCATTCCGCAATTGTGACTAAACGCGCGGACGGGACAATTGTGATGGCAGTGTGGAATTTATATTTGCCGGGGACAAATGGCGAACACAAACAAGTTGTAATTCATGTCCGAGGATCGAAAGAATTCCACCGAGCCATGGTTTCACGGGTCGATTCGTCGCATGGTTCCCTGCTGGCTGCATACGCGGGCATGGGCAAGCCCGCCACTCCCACCCAAGCGCAGATTGAGGCCCTCCGAAAAGCGGCCATTTTGCCGCCTGCGGAGCAGATACGCCTCAAGCAAGGCGAACTCACGATTGATTTGCCAGCCCAGGGATTAGCCGTCATCGAATTCCACTAAGTGGATGTGTTGAGAAATCTGTTGGCTGGATTATTGGCAATCGCAGATTTATCCTGCAATTCCAGGTCAGGCGTAGATTGAAACCCGGCCCGCGTCATTCCTCGGCGCGTCTCAGCATTCCTCATGAAAGTTTCCCATACGAAACCGGAGCGGGCGTTTTCAACCATCACCATGGTAATGCCCGTATCGATTCCAATCACGTCATGGTCGTACCAATTGGTTAAAGGGTTAAAGGCATCGACGAAACCATATTGAGACCATGCTCCATTTCCGTAACGGTTTTTCATGTTTCGAAGGACGCGCATGACAGGCTCCTGCAGAAATGGCAAAGAGCCCCCGGCCGCACATGGCACAACAGTCCCATCAATCGGACCGACCGCCGGTGGGCCGCCCCAAACGGCGTAGCCATGAGCTGAGTCCGAAGCGGTGATGCCCCATAAATCGTCGCTGTAATCGGGAAACTCACTTGAGAGGTCAATGCAAAACCGCCGGTGTACATCGGTGGCGATAGCTGAATTTCGAAAATAGTCCGTGTATTTGTCGCGCTTGCCGCGAAAATCAAACCAGGCTTGCGAATATTGATGAACGAAGAGAGGCGCAAACGATCCTATAAAGCGGATCCCATCATATTCGAAAGGGGTTCGCTTCCAGGCATCCCAACTTGCAGCGGGGAGCGGATGTGAATCTGAGCCGAGCCCCAACAGATACATCATCATCATTTCGCTGTAATTGTCCCAGCGATATTGCAGAAAGCCGCTTTCCGGTCTCCATCCATGCGGCAAAATGGTGGTATCTTCCGACAACCAGTCCCAGTCCACTCGATTGTAGATTTCGTAAGCAAGATCACTGATTTCGGTATTTTGAAAATGCTGACGGCAAGTAAGAATTCCGCAGAGAAGTATCGAGGTATCGATGGAAGATATTTCGGAGTCCCACAATCTTTCGCCTGTATTAATATTGGCCCAGTGGTAAAAAAAGCCGCGATGGTTTGGGAGCTTTTTCCAGTGAAAGCGCAGTGTATTCAGAACTCGTTCTTTCGCTTCCGAGTGCGAGATAAATCCGCGCATATCCCCTATGCAAATAGCGGTCAATCCGAAGCCGGTGGCAGCGATGCTGCCCAAATCGCTTTTATCGGGGGTTCGGACATTGCACCGATCTCTAACAATGCCTGTTTCCGGATTCGTCTGATCCCAGAAATAGTGGAAGTTCGAGGCTTCCAGTTCCTGAAGAAACGCGTCGTCCTGATCCGAAAATACTTTTTTTACCTCGGGTGTTGGGGCTGGCGAGTGAGAACCCTGCTTGGAAGGATTCGTATGCTTACGGAGACGTTCCTGCGCCGCAAAAGGAGTGAATGCAGCCATGCGGCCAAGCATCTTCAGCAGTCCGCGACGAGTGATACCTTTGCTGTCGTGACTTCCACCGCCAACAAACATATAGTTGATTATAAACTTTCTTTACTTCATTAAAAGAGCGCCGATTGATTAATATATACGGGTGATACTCCAGCCCTCGACAAACTGTAGCATGCGGGAGTCATTTAAGGGGCAGCATGACTCTAACTTTTAGCATCCCATTACAAAGGTGACACGATGTTCCAAGGGCGATTACTTCTCTGGACAATCGTTGCAGGTGTCGGATGTCTGCTGGCCGTACTTTTAAGTTTTACTTTGTTTCGCAATCACCGAAAGGGTCCAATCGTCCTGATAGGCGCGGTCATCAAACAAGATGAAGATCCCAATAAACAATCGCCAATCATGGACGTGGATGTCAGCGAAGCAAACGGGCTGGCAGCTAGCGATGCGAAATCCAACTTCACGGGCTACTTCGCGATCCCATTGGAATCCGGCATTGGGCGCAATCGGTCGGTGACACTGCGCTTTCTGCATCCCGACTACGTGCCATTGGAACTTACTGAACTGGTGAGCGACACACTGACGATTGTTCATCTTGTTCCTATCCGCAGAGACGCGGAAAATACTCCGGTTCAATCCGATCATCCGCCCATCTCCGTGGCGAACATTCGCATCAGGTATTCGACACAAGCTGTAACACAGGAGAATATCGGGACTGGTGTAAAAACATTCCAAATACGCAACGTGGGCAACATTCCCTGCCAGAATAGCTCGCCTTGTTCTCCAGATGGCAAGTGGAAAGCGGCAAGCAACTCTCTGTCGATGGACGCGGGAGAGGGGAATGTTTTTGAAAATGCCAGAGTTCCCTGTATTGCCGGACCTTGTCCCTTCACGAAAATTGACTATGATGGCTTTTCTCAGGGCGGCAGGACTATAAAGGTGTCCGTACGAAATTGGTCAGACACCACGACTTTTTTATTTCAAGCCGAGGTCTTCCGGCCGCAGATTTACGACCTCGTGCAGATGACATACCCGATTATCCTTGGGACTTCGATGAATTTCACGTTGCCGCCCACCGCGGGCGGCCCGAGCATTGAAGCGGAGCTGAATGGAGAAAATATAATATTTCCGCTGGGTCCGATTCCTGTCCTGAGTTGGGCCGATTGCGGCGTAAGCGTGGCGAAAAGTAAAGCAAGGCTATACCGATGTGAGCTGAATTCCGGTTATGCATTTAAGTAAATCAAGTTCAGTGCGCATTCCAAAACAGTAGAGACTGCACATGCTTCATGGCACGAGAACTTTGCAAATGATCGGCTCGCTGGCGGCCCAGGGAGTCTTGCTGGTATCGCTGATTCAGACCCCGATTAAGGTTATCGATCCAGTTACTCCAATTCCTCGTACATCCATAGACACAAATTCTTTACAGGACATATTGCAATATATCAACGCCGCATGGGATACGTTGACCCGGTCCATGGACCAATGCAAAACCTTGGAAGACACCAAAACGGGCAGCGAAGCGATTGAATACCTTCCCGCCGGTATGCCTGTCCCGGAGGCATTGTCGAAACTTCAAAATAGCTGCAGGATTCGCATCGAGCACCTTCCCAATCAAATTACAAAGATTGGTAAATTTGATTCCAGTAAGATTCCGGGCGAAGGCTTGCTGTATTTGCAAAATCCATACGTCGTGCCGGGCGGCCAGTTCAACGAAATGTACGGTTGGGATAGCTATTTTATTATTCGGGGATTGATTCGCGATCACCGGTTAGAAATGGCGAAAGGGATGGTCGAGAATTTCTTTTTTGAAATTGACCATTATGGAGGCGTCCTAAACGCAAATCGCACTTATTACCTGACCCGGTCCCAGCCTCCCTTTCTAACCTCCATGATCCTGGCTGTTTATGAGGCCGAGAAAGCCGAAGGAAAAACAGATCTTATCTGGCTGGAAAGGGCATTTCCGTTTGCGGAGCGTGATTATGAGGAGTGGAACGAGAAGCCGCATTTAGCAGGAGACACAGGTCTTTCGCGATATTTCGATCACGGAGATGGGCCCGTCCCGGAAATTTTGGGCGATCCGAGCCAATATTATCGTGGAGCCGCTTATTTTTTTCTGGAGCATGAGCATACCAACAAATCGTATCTGGTTCGCGCTCGGGAGCATGAAACACACGCGCCAATCCCGGAACCTCTCTTCCCTGTTCTGGCATGCGACGCGAAAGCGGATGAGGCGGAAACCGGAGAATGCGCTCCGGCCTATTGGGTGGGGCTATCACCCGAATTTTACAGAGGGGACCGGAGTTTGCGGGAGTCCGGGTTTGATATAACTTTTCGTTTCGGTCCGTATGGAGCCGCTACACACCATTTTGCTCCCGTATGCCTGAACAGCCTGCTTTATAAAACGGAAAAAGATATGGAAGAAATGAGCAGATTGCTGGGCAGGCCAGAGCAGGCTGCGACATGGAAAACGAAGGCATGCGGAGAGACAAAAGCGGATGGTTAAATATTTTTGGGACAGCCGCGAAGGAATGTTTTTTGATTACAACTTTGTGGTGGGAAAACGTTCGCAATATGTGTATGCAACAACTTTTTATCCCTTGTGGGCGGGTCTTGCGACAAAAGAACAGGCCAAAGCGATTGTGCATAATTTGGGGTTGTTTGAACAGCCGGGAGGAATTGCAATGAGCCGGACGGACAGCCAGGCGCAATGGGATTTTCCGTATGGCTGGGCTCCGATACAACTTTTGGCTGTCGAAGGATTGCGCCGCTACGGGTTCGATTCGGAAGCAAACCGGATCAGCGATAACTTCTTGTCCATGATTGTGGATAATTTTAGGACGGGAACATACAATTCGCGAAAAATACAATGTAGTCAAGAGATCGTCGGAAACCAATATCGGCGCGGGATATGCGCAAAACTTCACTGGATTCGGGTGGACAAACGGTGTTTTCGTTGAGTTATTGCACGAATCAACCGAAGCATGGAGCACAGTTCAATAATTCTCAGCAATGAAGTGCGCCCGCGCGTGTAGAATCTAAACAGGAATTTAGTTGTTCGGGTATTCCGGGTTTGTTAGGTTCACTCCCCAGCAAAAACTTTGCCTCCCAAAGGTGGACGCCGTGAAAACTGAATCTGATTTGCAGAGTGGCGCATTTCCAAATAAATCCGTCAATCGCGCTCTCGTTTATCTGGCCGCTGTCTCCGCCGCATTGGGAGGTTTGCTTTTTGGGTATGACACTGGAGTAATATCCGGCGCAGAGTTATTTTTCCGTAATGAGTTTTCGTTGTCCACAATCGCACTGGAAATTATTGTCAGCGGCGTCCTCGCCGGAGCTGCGATTGGCGCGTTGATTGGCGGGCGATTAGCCGATCTGTTTGGGCGCAGGAAGTTGCTGATCGCGACAGCAATTATTTTTGCCCTGGGAGCAATTCTCTGTGCGGCTGCGACATCTGCGCTTATTTTAGTCGTCGGGCGCATTATTGTTGGATTTGGTATTGGACTATCTTCCAGCGGAGTCCCCGTATATATTTCGGAAGTTGCACCAGCCAGCGCAAGGGGATGGCAGGTCTCTCTTTTTCAATTGGCTATCACAGTGGGTATTTTGCTTGCCTACCTGGTGGACTATGCGTTTGCACGAATTCAAGGTTGGAGATGGATGTTTGGAATTTCAATTGTTCCCGCCGCCATCTTCGGCTTCAGCATGTTCTTTTTGCCCGAAAGTCCGCGTTGGCTATTGCAAAGAGGGGAGCGCGAAAAAGCGCTCGCAATGTTGGCGCGCGTGCGAGGAACATCTGAAATTCGTGTCGAGCTGCAAGAAATAGAGGAATCTCTTAAGAAAGCGCCTGAAAGCGGCCGGTTCTCGGATCTTTTTGCACCATCCATCCGGCCCGCGTTAATTGTTGGCATTGGGCTTGCCATATTTCAGCAAATCACGGGGATTAACACTGTTATTTACTATGCCCCGCTCATCATACAAAGCGCGGGGATATCTTCAGCGTCAGGAGCAATTCTTGCGACAGCCGGAATTGGCGTGGTGAATGTGCTGGTGACAATTCTGTCCATGTGGCTGATCGATCGCAAAGGACGCAGGCCGTTACTTCTCGTCGGAATTCTTGGCATGGCCATTACGTTGGCAATTCTCGGATTCGTATTCCGCATGTCCAGTCAATCGACCGGAATGGCCTGGCTGGCCGTAATTAGCCTGATGGCTTATGTCGGTTCGTTTGCAATCAGCCTTGGCCCGATTTTTTGGCTGCTGATTTCAGAAATTTATCCGCTAAAAATACGCAACTCTGCCGAAGGTATAGCGGCAACATTCAATTGGGGCGCGAACCTTCTGGTTACATTGACTTTTTTGACTCTATTGGAAAAAGTTGGACCGAGCGGAACTTTTTGGCTGTATGGAGCGAGCGCAATTGCCGCGGGGCTGTTCTCGTATTTCTACGTTCCTGAGACCAAAGGACGAAGTCTCGAGGAAATTGAGGAATTTTGGCACAACAAAGCTCACTTCGCAGGCGTGCAAACACATAAACATTAATTAATTTTGAATGGGTTAGACTTTTCCCCAGCAGCGTAAAATCAGTTTCAGAAACCATATTGCATATTGAACCCTTCGATTCAAATAAATTGTGCTGAACATTCAAGTATCTCTAAGGGTCGTCTACATGATTTTCTGCCGCCCAGAATAAGGCATCTCCTCTCGATTGTTTTTTCGCTAAAAATTAGACGTCACAATGACCCCAAAATTCATTCCCTCGGGCCTCTGCAGCGAGTCTTTCTCCAATTTACAAATATCGACAAAATAAACGATTTTTTTAATAATCTTCCCGTAAAAATCAAGGAATCTCACGAAATTGGCTCCCATACGAATTTTACATTTATGTAAATTTGTTCTGCGCAAGTACCATTTTTCGGTAGGGGACTATTCAAAGGGGAATACAACTTTCACCCGATTTATCAAAACCGACCTTCCGTGGTCTCTTAGGGGCGGAGATTGTGGGGCTTTTTGAATCGTGGGGAATGCTTAATTTCTAACTGAGTGGCGACCCAAATTTCCAATTATGTCTTTTGAGGGGAAAAAGCGGTTGGGACTGAGAATGGCGAAGCCATATCTTATATGCTTACATACACTCACGACATTGCGCATTCGAATTTGAACGGTTCGTTGGCTGCCCCGGAGTGGTTCGCAGTCCGTACCCGGCCACGACATGAAAAAGCAGTTCTAAAGCAATTGGAATCAAGTCGTGTTGAAGTTTTTCTCCCCTTGTGCACGGAAGTGCGAAACTGGAGCGATCGACGTAAAGAAATCGATTTTCCCTTGTTCCCCGGCTATGTATTCGTTCAGATACCCAATTCCAGCCACACACGGTTGCTGATATTTCAGGCCAGAGGAGTCATTGGCTTCGTAGGGCCGAACAATAAGGCTACTCCAATTCCAGCTCAACAAATCGAAATGATTCGATCTTTACTCCTAGCTCAAGTTGATATCCGCCCTCATCCCTACCTTAATGTCGGCCAGAGAATACGAATCCGAAACGGAGCCCTCCAAGGACTAGAAGGAGTATTAGTCCGGGTGGCAAGCGACCACAGCCTGGTCGTTTCCGTCGACTTGATTCACAAGTCGGTGGCGATTCGTCTTGAAGGTTACGACGTAACAAGCCTCTGAATTATTTTCCAATTTTTAAGTCTTACTTAGAAGGTGGGTTGCAATGATCCAACAGAGCGGTGATGCATTTACTGATTTTTCTTCCGAATATATAGGCACCTTGCCACGCCCCCACGGGTCATGGTTTCGCAAAACAAATTGGAGCCGGAGAGGGATTTGGGTATACGCAGCGGAACTCACACTTGCTGCGATTTCATTTGCGGCAACCGCGTCCCTCTTTGGAAAGGCAAGTACTGCGTACCCGCCGTCCAAGGACTTTTTTACTTATTTTCTTTTCGCAATATTCTTTCGCGCGATCGCATTCAAATATTTCGGAGTTTGTGATCGTTCTTTCCGGCATGCCGGAATTCCAGATGTAATAGCACTTGTAAAAGCCGTTGGAACAAGCACACTTCTGCTCTACGTCACTTCCCTTTTTGAAATCCTTCGCGGAGGAGCGTCGCTACCCGGTCAAATACTGATTGGCGACGCTGTCGGTTTGTTTCTCCTCCTCTCCGCGCTCCACTTTGGAGCCCGTATTTATCATTTCGGCGCGGAGCGGCCCGTAGCTGCAGTTCCCTTTGCACGGAGAGTAATCATTTTCGGCGCGGGAGATGCGGGAGCCTCTGTTCTAAAGGAATTGGTTGATACTCCACGATCAGGAATTAAACCTGTAGCACTGCTGGACGACGATCCGAAGAAAAAGGGAACTTTATTTTGCGGTGTTCCTGTTGTCGGCGGATTGGCGAAGCTTTCTGACGCGCTTTTTGCTTATCAGGCTTCGGAGGTGCTGATCTGCGTTCCGAGCGCTACGCAAGAACAACGGCATCGTGTTCTCGCCGAATGCCTTAAGTGCGGTGTCCCGGTTCGAACGCTTCCCGGCCTTGCAGATTTGCTGAACAACCGCGCCACAACACAGGACTTGCGGGCCGTTTCTATCGAAGAAGCGCTGCAGAGAGAACCATTTGTTCCTGACCATTTGTTGGCCCAGGGACTACTCAGCGACAAAGTTGTGCTTGTCACAGGGGCGGGCGGGTCTATCGGCTCCGAACTTTGCCGGCAGATCGCGGCAGCCAATCCGAAACGTTTAGTTCTAGTCGATAAATCGGAGAACAGCCTGTTCTATTCCCATATGGGCTTGGGAGAAACATTTCCGGAGCTGGAAATTGTTCCTTTCCTTGTAGACGTAACAGACGCGCACGGCATCCGCGACGCAATTCTCGGCCAAGAACCGGAATTCGTGTTTCATGCGGCTGCCTACAAGCATGTGGGAATGATGGAAATGCATCCTGAGCAGGCAATTCGAAATAACGTGATGGGGACGAGAAATGTTTTGAATGCCTCGCTTGAAGCCGGCGTAAAGACGTTTGTGAATATTTCAACCGATAAGGCGGTCAACCCTCGCTGTTTTATGGGCCTGTCTAAAAAGCTCACAGAGTTACTGGTTAAGGAATTCGCCGAACGCCACGGAGTGCGTTACATGAGCGTGCGATTTGGAAATGTCGCCGGAAGCACTGGCAGCGTTCTACGAATTTTTTCGGAACAAATTAACAAAGGCAAACCAATACGGATTACGGACCCTCATGCCACGCGATATTTCATGAGCATTCCGGAGGCGGTATCCCTCATTTTAAGTGCTGCTTCGATCGGCTCTGGCGGCGAAACGTTTATCTTCAACATGGGGACGCCGGTAAATATTTACGAGCTGGCCCGGGCGTTAACTCTCTTCGCCGGCGTTGTGCCGGGAGAAGATTTGCCGATCCACTTCACTGGATTAAGGGAAGGTGAAAAAGTCAGCGAAGAGTTGTGGGAAGAATGGGAGGTCCCACAATCGACGGAAAATCCGCAGGTTTTTAAACTGACGGGTTCAAACCCGTTGGCGATCGAGATTCTACCTGCCGTGCAGCAGCTTCAGGAATACCTCTCTAATTACGACCAAATCAGTATGCTCGAATACCTGGATGAAATCGTGCCAACCTTCGCTTCGCAAAGAGCAAGTGAATCAAAACAGGTTGTTAGTTACGCAGAAGAAAAACTCGCAAGGATCGCCGGATGAAGATTCCACTTTCTGCACCAGATATTCGAGAACGAGAGCTGGAATACGTGAATCGCGTTTTGAGTTCCAATCATCTCAGCATGGGCCCGTGGCTCGACAAATTTGAGCACCGGTTCGCCGAATATATCGGCACAAAACACGCGATAGCCGTGAACAGCGGTACCTCGGGGCTTCATTTATGTGTTCGCGCGCTGGAAATTGGGCCAAATGACGCGGTGATCACGACTTCGTTCAGCTTCGTCGCATCGGTGAGCTGCTTTCTGTACGAAGGAGCTGTTCCCATCTTCGTTGACATCGATTCGCGGACTTTGAATTTAAACCCTGCTGCGGTACGCGACTATTGCAAGAACCAATGCACGCGTCAGGCGAGCGGTTCGCTGATCGATCGTCAAACGGGAAGAGTCGTGAAGGCTATTCTTCCGGTTCACGTGTTTGGTTTGCCCTGCCAGATGGATGAGTTGATGGAAGTTGCGCGCGAATATGGACTCACGATTATCGAAGACGCCTGCGAGGCGCTAGGCGCAGAATTCGATGGAAAGCGCGCCGGCACTTTTGGAAAAGCCGGCGTGTTCGCATTTTATCCCAACAAGCAGATTACGACGGGCGAAGGTGGAATGATTACAACGGACGATGACCACATCGCTGAATTGTGCCGCAGCATGAGGAACCAGGGGCGCGATTCGGACGGTGCGTGGCTCCGCCATGTTCGCCTCGGATATAACTATCGCCTTAGCGAATTGCACGCCGCGTTAGGGCTCGCCCAATTGGAACGCGTCGATTCCATTCTCACTTCGCGGGCCGAAGTAGCCAATCTATATACCAAGATGCTTAAGGGGCAGGCTCAGTTACAACTGCTGGAAACAAATTCTCGAATGAAAAGAAGCTGGTTCGTATATGTCATTCGGTTTCGGTCCGAGTCACCGGAAAAGCTGCGGGACCATGTGCGAACCTTCCTTCGAGAAAAAGAGATTGCGTCCCAGATTTATTTTACGGCCATTCACCAGCAACCGTTTTACCTGAAGTGTCAGTCTGGGGCTATCCCTTCCCTACCCCATACTGAGCGCGCTGCCAATGAATGCTTAGCCATACCGTTTCATTCCAGAATAAGCGAGACCGAAATAAAATTTGTTTGCGATTCAATCAGAGAAGCTCTCGAACCACAAAAACAGGAGTCGTCGGCTAACTGCGAAGCTGCGCAACTCGTTTCCACGCAAGTGATGGATACGTAAGGCCCTATGTCGATACAACTTGTTTCAGGATTCGTGGCACTGATTTTTTGCCTTGGAAGCTTGCCCATCGTAAGGCGATTCGCACACCGTTTCAGCCTTTACGACGAGCAAGGTCCTCTAAAAATTCATAGCGGATCTATTCCACGTCTGGGCGGAATCGCAATGTTCGTGGGATTTCTTACCGGCACTTTAACGCACTATCTGTTCGGTGTTAAGTTGAATTCCCTACCGTTATTCGTGTTCATCCCTGTTTGGGCCGTTGGTTTGATTGACGATTTTTGGTCACTGGGTGCTGGATTTCGCCTGTTCATACACATCGCCGCGGGCTCCGCTCTTTGGTTCGCCGGCTGGCGTTTAATGTGGTTCAGCTCTGCTCCTTTGGACCTGTTTGTTACCAGCCTGTTTGCTGCATTCATGATTAATGCGTGGAATCTTCTTGATGGAATGGACGGACTCGCAGCGGGAATCGCCACAATTGTGTCCGTTGGTTTTCTGATTATTTCATCAGCAGAATCGAACGGAATCGGAATGCTGGTTGCCGCTTGCCTGCTTGGCGCTTGCTTGGGGATGTTTTCTTTCAACGCGCCTCCCGCAAAAATGTTTATGGGAGATTCGGGCAGCACATTAATCGGAATCGTTCTCGCTTTTCTTTCGCTGAATTGGGTCAAGACGACCTCGGATCCTCATAGCATCGCAGTTCCTTTACTTTTCTTAAGCATTCCTTTTGCAGACGCTTGCCTCGCCATTCTCCGCCGATCCCGGACACCCAGATTACTTTTCGATGGCGACAGACGGCATTTCTATGACCTGCTCCTGCAGCGCGGATTGAGCGTGGAAAGTGTCTTAAATATTTCTTTGGGAGTAGCGGGATCTTTTGTTCTTTTGGGGTGGATGTGTGTGCACCAGTTTATCGGGTTGAGAGTTACTTGTATTGCAGTCACTTTGGGCTTGATTTCAGCGGCAATTCTGCTCGGTTCCCTGCAACCTGGCTCCAAGCCATTGCAAGCAACCCGTCAAGAAAGTCCTGTGGGGTCCGCAGGAGAATAACTGAGGTTTATCTTCAAGTTCAACTGGAGACCAGAATGTCCTCCTACAACAAAATGATTGAAAGCATTTCACCATACGATCCACGTAAATCTTTGAATCGCGAGGTGCTCAATCCTCCGTATTCGTACACGCGTCGCGAAATTGAACCGAGTGAGGGCGCGCTGTGGCGGCAGTGTTTTCGGATTTTCAGGAAACACTGGAGAGCGTCCCTTGCTTTCATTCTGTTAGTCGAACTGATCTTAGGGTTGTTGGTCTTTACGATGGACAACACGTACGAAGCCAGATCCGTCATTGAAGTGGAGCCGCCGGGTGGGGATTCCATGGGGTTGGACCATGAATCGGCGGCCATTTCCTCGAATATTCCGGGTTACCTGGACACTCAAACGGAAATTTTGAACAGTGACGGGCTCGCGCTGAATGTAATTGACCAACTTCATCTCGATCAAAACCAGGCATTCTTGAAGCCTTCTGTATTGCAGCGGTCAATGGCTTGGATCGAAAGTTGGCTTCCCTCTAAAAATAAGAGCGGCGTTTCCCGGGACACAGAAAGATTCCTGACTCTTTTCCATAAAAATATGACGGTAGGAGAAGTGAAGGGCAGCCAGCTGGTTGAAGTTCGATTCGAGAGCACCAGTCCGCAATTGGCAGCAGATGTTGCCAACGCGACCATTGAACAATTCATTGATCGAACTTATCGCAGCCGCTATGAGGCTACCCTGCGGGCCGCTCAATCTCTCTCTCCTCGGTTGGAGGACTTGCAAAGTTCTGTAAAAAAATCCACAGATGCCCTCTTGGAATTTCAAAAGAAGCATCCCAACGCGGAGTTAGGCTCCTCGGGTCCGGTATCTACTGACGGGACTACAGGTTTTACGAGCGCTTCGGGGAGCAATCCAATCGCAACCCGTGTGAGCGAATTGAATCAACAGCTGACACAAGCGATGGGCGAGCGGCTGCAACAAGAATCCTACCTGAAACAAATCAAGGAGGGGAACGTTGACTCCCTTCCCCAGATGAAAGACAGCCCATTAATACAGGGATTGACGAGCCGTCTGGTGGATAGCCGCGCACAACTTGCGCAGGCCTTGGGCGTATATGGAAGCAATAATCCCCAGGTCCGCAAGCTGGAAATGGAATCCGATGAGTTGACCAAACAACTGGATTCCGAACGCCTTCGGATCGCAAGTCAAATTCAGTCCGCATACAACTCGGCGCAAAACCGAGAACAGCTAATTCAAAACACGCTGCACGGAATGAAGGGTCAACTCGACGAATCGAACGCGGATATTGTGCAATATGACGCTCTGAAACGCGAAGCGGACGCAACCGGCAATCTGTACACAACGTTGTCATCCCGCACCAAGGAACTTGCGCTGACCGGGGCGCTCAATTCCGGCAACATTCGCGTGGTGGACCAGGCGCGCACGCCACTTTCACCTGATGGGCCGCATCGCCTGCGTATTCTTGGATTTGGTGCATTGTTCGGAATTTTCGGCGGCGCAATCCTCGCATTCGCCGCTGAGCAAATGAATGACACGATTTCATCCGTCGAAGATTTTCGGCAATGGTCCGGAATGCCTACGCTGGCTCTTGTTCCCCAGATTTCTATTCCGGGATCGAGAGCTGCACTGGGCATGGGAAAACCGACTCGCATGCCAGCGAGCAAGTCCATGGGCGCGCTCCAGTTGAACGGATTGAAATTCCTTACAGAAAATCCAAGTTCTCCGGAAGCGGAAGCCATTCGAAATCTCGAAACGAGCATTCGAATTCCTTGTTCCTCTGTTAGCCATGGCGTGCAAACCATACTGGTTACTTCCGCTCTGCCGGGAGAAGGAAAGACCACTGTCGCAACGAATCTCGCCTTGGCGCTTTCGCGGCACGGAAAAACTTGCTTGATCGATGGCGATTTCCGCCATCCATCCATCACTTCGTCGTTCGGCCTTACCGCGCGAATCGGTTTGCAAGACCTGCTCACGAGTCCGACCAACTCACTGGATGAATCCGTAAAACCGGTTCCGGAAGTCCCAAATCTCACTGTACTTGGCGTTGGTGCCAGAATTCCCAATTCGCTGGAATGCCTGACCTCTCCACGGATGATGGATCTTGTCAGCGAATTGAGGACCCGATTTGAATACATCGTGCTGGATTCGCCTCCGGTTATTCCATTTTCGGAAGGACGATGGCTTTCCACTCTCTCCGACGCCTCGATTCTTGTTGTTCGTTGTGACTGCACTGCACGGAGCGCAGTGACCTTCAGCCTGGACATTCTGGAAGACTTGAAGGCGAATGTTCTTGGTGTGGTCCTAAATGGCGTGGACTTGAAGGAAGAGTATTACTCCTACGGAATGAAAAATTACGATTCTTATGCTTCGAAATAACGCGACTTGCCTTTTGTTTAGCACCCAAATTAATACGCTCGCAGGAATCTATCGAGAAAACTGCGATGGGAGGAATGCAATGCCTAAACCATTTTCCATTTTCCTGATTTCAGCTGCCATGGTTTTGATGAATGTGGTCGCCGCCGCCGCACAAATTAATTCTACAAATCGTTCAACGATACCTGCTCCAAACCGGATGTCGGATCAACCGATTTCCAATTTCTACGGCGGATACCAAATTGGAGTTGGGGACATACTGGACATCCACGTAAATGACGAAGAAGAAATTTCTGGAAGGTACCAGGTTGATCAGAGCGGTAAGGTGAAGATTTCGCTGCTATCAAGCCCCCTTGATGCGGCCGGAACCACGACATTTGACCTCGCTACACGCATCAGCGGTGAACTGAAAAATCAGCAAATTCTTCGCGACCCATCGACGACCGTGCTCATTCTTCGTGCAGTTACGCAGAATATTTCCGTGCTTGGCGCTGTAGTACGGCCAGGAGTTTATCCAGTTGAGAAACCCTCAACACTGCTCGATGTGATTTCGCAAGCTGGTGGATTAGCTCCGAACGCCGGAAACTCTTTAACGATTTTTCATGGCTCTGATGCCTCGGGATCGAATGCAACTGCGGCCAGTGCTGCAACGAATGGAACACCACTCGCGACAATTAATATTACTGATCTACTTGCTGCGAAAGACCCGTCGCTTAATCGCCCGGTCCACTCTGGAGACGTAATCACCATAAACACCGCTCCCGTCGTGTTCGTTGTCGGATCCGTCACCAGGCCCGGAGCG
Organism: uncultured Acidobacteriota bacterium; assembly: GCA_963786215.1. Lineage (GTDB taxonomy): Bacteria > Acidobacteriota > Terriglobia > Acidiferrales > UBA7541 > Palsa-360. The sequence goes on along the minus strand of CAWAYK010000007.1, from coordinate 418,683 downwards.
TTTGCCATACAGGATCGCAGAACGCAAATGACCGTCCTTCAGGCAGTGGCCATGGCCGAAGGACCCATGCCGAATGCTTCGCTGGGGAAAACGATTATCATTCGCCAATCGACAAGTTCAAAGGAAAGACAAGAAATTCCAATTGATTTAAAGAAAGTAATGAGAGGCAAGGATACCGATCAGATTCTCGAGGCAAACGACATTCTGTTTGTTCCGCAAAGTGGCCTCAAGGCCGGAGCACGCAGACTGGGCGAAATGGGAACACAGGCTGCCGTTGGCATGGCCTCGTATGCAGTACTTTTCTAACTGTAAAAATCTAAGGAGAAAACACGGACATGGAAGTGACTTCTACTGTTGCACGCAAGGCCAGGGCAAACATCTCTTTTTTCGACCTTCAAGCGCAATTCGCAAAGATACGAATAGAGATTCTCCAGGCCGTGGAAACTGTTCTCGAAAGTCAGCATTTCATACTCGGGCAACAGGTAGAGCTCTTTGAAAAGGAAGCGGCCGCCTTTCTTGAGGTTCCCTATGCGGTCGGCTGCGCCTCCGGCACAGATGCACTGTATCTGGCGTTGTGCGCTCAGGGCGTAGGGCCCGGCGACGAAGTGATCACGACGCCGTTTACATTTGTCGCAACAGCGGGTTCCATCGCGCGGACGGGCGCAAAACCAGTGTTCGTCGATATTCTTCCCGAAACCTTCAACATTAATCCAGCGCTCATCGAGCAGAAGGTAACCGCAAATACGAAGGCCATCATTCCGGTCCATTTGTTCGGACTAGCTGCTGACATGGATCCGATTATGGCCATAGCAAAGAAATATTCGCTGACTGTGATCGAAGATGCAGCACAGGCGATTGGTTCGACCTATCACGGGAGAAAGATCGGAAGCATCGGCGACTTTGGATGCTTCAGTTTCTTTCCATCCAAAAATCTGGGATGCGCGGGCGATGGCGGAATGGTTACTACTCAGCATAGTGCAATGGCTGACCGTTTGAATCTGCTTCGTGCCCATGGAACGCGCAAAAAGTATCACTCGGAAATTATCGGGATGAACAGTCGCCTGGACGCTCTGCAAGCCGCAATTTTACGAGTAAAACTCAAGCATCTGGATAGCTGGACGGAAAGTAGGCAGCAAAGAGCATCACTGTATGCTGAACTCTTCGATCAATATAAACTTGCAAACATAATTGTCACGCCGCAAGCGCCTCCGCAGTTTGGACATGTGTACAACCAATATGTGATTCGATGCGAAAATCGTGATTCATTGCGCAATTACTTGCAAGATCAGGGTGTACCGACGGCTGTTTATTATCCTGAACCGCTCCACCTGCAGCCGGCATTCGCTTACCTCAATTACGCAAAAGGGTCGATGCCCGAATCCGAAAAAGCCTGCGACGAGTCTCTCGCTCTGCCTGTGTACCCGGAATTGCCGCTGGAAGATCAAGAGCGTGTCGTGCGAGCCATTGCTGATTTTTATAAATTGAAAGGCAGAACGCCGGGAGGAATGTAAACCATGATTGATCACATTGCAGTTGCCGTTGTGGGTTGCGGATATTGGGGAAAGAATCTTGTCCGCAATTTTCACCAGCTCGGAAGGCTGCGCGTCATCTGTGACGTTGATCGGACACAGCTGGAAAAACTTCAGCAACAATATGAAGGCATCGATATATCTACCTCGTACGAAGCTGTGCTTCAGAGGCAAGATGTCGAAGGAATTGTGATCGCTGCCCCAGCTGAACAACACTACAGCCTGGCCAAACGCGCTCTGGAAATGGGAAAAGATGTATTTGTCGAAAAACCCCTCGCCCTGAATGTCACACACGCAGAGGAACTGACCGAGATTGCTCGCAAATCCGGCAACGTGCTTATGGTGGGGCATTTGCTGCAATACCATCCGGCGATTACGAAACTGAAATCACTGGTGCAAGAAGGAGCACTTGGCAAGGTTCAATATATTTACTCCTCGCGCCTGAACTTCGGAAAGCTGCGAACGGAGGAAAACATCCTTTGGAGTTTTGCTCCGCACGATATTTCAGCAATCCTGTTTCTACTGGGTGAGGAGCCGACTTCGGTGGCAGCGCATGGTGGAAACTATTTGAATGCGAACGTAGCTGATGTAACGCTGACCAGTTGCACTTTTGCCAGTGGCGCCACAGCGCACATTTTCGTCAGTTGGCTGCATCCGTTTAAGGAGCAGAAGTTAGTTGTAGTGGGCGATCGTCAAATGGCCGTGTTTGATGACATGCAAGCGGAGCGCAAACTTGTACTCTATTCACATCGGATTGAGTGGCTCGATCGGCATCCCATCGCAAAACAGTCGGAAGGTCAAGTGGTCCAGCTTCCAGAGCAGGAACCATTACGGCTGGAATGCCTGCACTTCCTGGAATGCATATCCACTCGTCAGACGCCGAACACCGACGGCAACAACGGTGTCCGCGTGCTACGAATTTTGAATGCAAGCGAGCGGTCATTGAAGAGCCACGGTGAGGTGCAAAACGTAAGCGGAACCAAACCGAGTTATTACGTTGACCCAACGGCCCGCGTAGACCAGCCGACGAAGATCGGAAACGGAAGCCATATATGGCATTTTTCGCATGTCATGGCGAATTGCCAGATTGGCGAGAATTGCAATATGGGGCAAAACGTTCATGTGGCATCGGAAGTACGGATTGGCAATAACGTAAAAATCCAGAACAACGTTTCTCTGTACACGGGAGTGGAACTTGAAGACGACGTTTTCTGCGGGCCGTCCATGGTATTCACCAATGTCACCAACCCGCGAAGTTTCGTAAACCGGAAAAACGAATATAAAAAGACGCTGGTACGACGAGGCGCATCCCTTGGGGCAAATTCCACGATCGTTTGCGGTGTAACGATCGGCGAATACGCATTCATTGGCGCCGGAGCTGTCGTCACGCGCGACGTCGCTCCATTCGCACTAATGGTCGGATCTCCCGCCAGACAGATTGGCTGGATGTGCAAGTGCGGCGCGCGTCTTGAACCCAATGAAGATCAAGCACATTGCGCGAGTTGCGGACAGAACTATTCTGTGGCTTCCAATGAAATCAAGCTCGCAGGGGTGACACCAGTAGCGGTGCCAGAATTGGAAGAAAAATTGGTGGCCCCACGGGGCACCTTACTCTCACGATCGGCTACGTAACGAAAGCTAAATCGTTTAAATCCTCTGAGATCTAATTCCCAAGTGTTGTACGGTTCCCAAATCGCATTTGGCTGAAACTATCCACTAAATCTATGTCAACAAAAATTGTCACACAAGCAGGATGCGAACCAGCACTGAAAGATAAGAAGCCACGCCAGATTCAAGCCGTTCCGAAAGCCCCAAGGGAGATTACTTGCCAGATTTTAAGGCAAGAAGAATATCCTGAATGGGACGACTTGATTGATAGGTCTCCTAACGGAACAATATTTCATTATTCCTGGTGGCTTCAGACGACTTCGACTGACTTCACGATTCTCGCCATCCGAAACGAGCGTGGCGCAATTGTTGCCGGTATGCCAATCCCGTTTGAACGCCGCCCGGGACTAAAATTGATGAGGTCTCCCAGCCTGACACCTTATCTCGGGCCCGTGTTCGATGTGTCTAACATTAATAACACGTGCGACCGCCTTCACTTTATGCGGACCAAGGGAGAACTGCTCGCTCGAAATATTAAATCCTATGACAGTGTGCGATACGTCGCTGGCGCGACTGCTCCGGATTTGCAGGGCTTTCTGTGGGCTGGTTTTCGAGTAAGTCTCGCCTACACTTTCCGATTCCCTTCCACGCATACACTCGATCAAATTACGGCGGGAATGACTCGCACGCATCTTCAGAAACTCACGAAGGCAATGCGATTAAATCTCTCGGTCGTTCGAGACGATGGGATCGAAGATCTTGTGCTGCTAAACCGGAAAACATTCGAGAAGCAGGGATTAAAACCAGTCTGCTCCGAAGATTTTATAAGACGGCTATGGAACACAGCGCATTCCCAGGAAAGAGCTCACCTGTACGTTGCCAGAACCCAAGATGACAGGCCTGTAGCCGCTCTGCTCACGGTGTACGATAACCGTACTACTTACCAAATTGTTTCCGGCGTGAATCCGGATTTTCGCGACATTCCCGGCGCTTATTTAATTCTTTGGAAAGCCCTGCAAGACACTCTTCTCGCAGGTCGTGACTATGACTTCGAAGGATCCGGCCTGCGAGGCGTGGAGTGCTTTTACCGGCGATGGGGAGCGTCGGCCGTTCCCATCTGGCGAATGGAAAAGTCAGGATCGTGGCGGGGCGGCTTCTTCCACTCCTTGATTGACCGCCGTGATTTCAAAAGGGTTAATAAATAATCCAATTTCATTCGAAATTTATTTCCAGCAAGCGCATTTTACGAGGAGAATCATGGGGTCATTTGTAGAGCCAAACTCTTCACAGCGGGGCCGGGTACAGGTTGGGAATCATATTCCCCACCTGGGCGCGAACGTGCGAATTACTCCGCAGGCAAGGTATTACGCGGTGGCAGAACTGGCCAGGCGCGCGGGAGTAACACTCGAATTTTTTAGAACATGGAAAGTTTCCTCGACATCCGAACATACGCTTTTTGAAATTGCGAATGGAACAAGCAAATTCATTCGTTTTCCGCACTCATCCCCCAAGGTTCTAAAATCTCTTGCCCTGGGGCAAATGAGTTCCATCATTATTCCGCTTGGATCGAATATTAGCGACGTAAATGATTATCAGCTCACTCACACCGTGGTTCCATTCGCTTCAAGCGAAACGGTGGAGGTTCGCCCGCTTTTCTACCTTTCTGACCCGAATCACCTGGAATGTTCACTCGATCTTCCCTTATCAATTCTATTGACTCTTTCCAGGTGGGAAGAAATGTTGGAAATTCCTCGCGATGGACACGGGCGTTTCCAGGCAAGAGACAGCATTACCTGCACAGGCGGATTCCTTGACCGGCCGATCGTGGACGAATACGGGCTTGCGTTCGAACAAGCCATGACTTTGCTTTTTCCTTCATGGAAAAAAACGTCACGGAAACTGCGGATCAAGGTAAGCCACGACGCCGATCACGTCGGCATACCTTTTCGTTGGAAAACTGCATTACGCCATTCCGTCCGCTCCGGCGCGATCCACAACTCCTTCCGGGATATGTTTAGTCAATTCAGCCGCGTCGATCCTGCGGAGCTTAATTCGATCCGCCACATTACGCTGGCTTCTAAAAAGCACGGCTTGGATTCCACTGTGTATTGGAAGGCGGCTCCTCCAGGTCCGAGGGACAGCGGATATGACCCGCGGCACGATAAAGTCAGGCAGATGGTGAAATGGTTGGATCACATGCAGGTCGAATCCGGCATTCACCCGGGATATAACACGTTTCGAGCTCCGGAAAAATTGCGGAGAGAAGTTGCAATTCTTCGCGACACATTGGGAGACCGGCCACTCGGCGGACGGCAACATTATCTTAGATGGTCACCGGACACCTGGCTGGACTGGGAAAATTGCGGCCTAGCCTATGACAGCAGCGTGGGTTTCGCGGAGCAAATCGGATTCAAGGCGGGCACTTGCATTCCGTACCAACCGTGGCTTTTCCCGCTGAACCGGCAGGCCGATCTGATTGAAATTCCATTATTGGTCATGGATCGAACGCTGCTGGCATATATGGGTTTGTCAAAAGGCCAGGCGATTCATGCGGTGAAACAGTTGGTTGATCGATGCCGAATGGTAGGCGGCGTATTTACAATTCTTTGGCACAATGACGCGTTCCTGAATCCATTTTATCGAGATGTGTATTTAAGCTTGCTGGAAACTTTGTCAGGGGTAGAAAATTATAATTGGCAATCTGAACCAATTCCTCTCTTCACCTAGTCGCTGGTATTTTCAAAACCTATGGAAATTAAACGCAAGCAATTGCTGATTTTCAGCTCCGTGCTGGTTGCACTTTTCTTGGTGGCCAGCGCGTATTTCAATTTGCCTTTGGAATTGACGTTACTGGGCCTCGCGGCAATGACGGTGGTTCCGTACCTGATCCTTCGATTCCCTGAGTGGTTCCTCGTCGCAGCGTTGTTTGTTCCTCAATGGAAAACAATCCTGGGCTCCGATTCTACGGGAAGATCGGCGGATCCTACCGTCATCATGTTGGCCTGCCTGGCCGTGGGCTTGCTGTGGCGGGTCATGATGTGGTTTGGGCGAATCGGGTACAGTGAGCTTCGCGGGATGTTCTCGAGATTGTATGTTCAAGTTGGCGCCTTCATGGTATTTGCGGGGCTTCTCGCAGTTAGTTACACATATACGAATGCTCCTATTTATGGCGGGACGAAACTTTTTCGCTTCCTTTTTATTGGAACGCTGCTTTTTATTTCTCCTTTCTTCATTCTTCTCAAAGAGAGCGATTTTTTAAATTTCGCCAGACTTTTCGTGGGATTCGGCGCCCTCACCGCGATCGCCCTCATCGGCTCGCTCGAAATGCGCAGCCGGAACGCTGACACTGATATCACCAAAATTGGAGCTGGTTGGCTGGTAGGCATGGCCATCCTTCTTTTGATTTTTTATCCTCTTACTCAAAATAAACGCCGACAGCGTACTCTGCTCATTTTTCTTTTGCCCCCGCTGGTTGGCGGATTGATGGCTGCAGCGGCGCGCGGCCCTATGGTGGCCCTTACACTTTGTGTGTTCCTTGGCATGGGGAATTTGATAATCGTCGGAAAGCTGCGCAGCTCTACTGCCGTTCTCACAGTGCTCTTTCTGATTGTGGGTGTTGGAGCAGCCTTTTTCGCGTTGCGGCAAACCGACATGGACAAGTACAGCGCTAAAGCCAATGAGTTGCAAACTATGGCTACGGGCGGTTCTGCTTCCGGTTCAGCTGCCAAACGTCTGGATTTTTACAGAGCAACGCTTGAAGCAATCCCCAACCAACCTCTATTTGGAACCGGAATAGGAAGCTGGGGCGTTTTTTATTATGGAAATGACGCGAGGGGTTACCCTCATAACCTCTTATTGGAAATCGCCTATGAAGAAGGAATTGGCGGATTGATGGCATTCTTGGCTCTTTTAATGGTGGTTGGAATTGCATTGGTAAGAATGGTTCGGGATTCGCACTCTCACTTTCTTGTTTTAGGGCTGCTGGTTTTGTATTGCGTGATCGTCAGTCTATTTAGCGGCGATCTCGACGACAATCGCGTGCTGTGGCTATGGATAGGCGTCGGATTAAGTGTATGTCGGATTGTCCATGCACGCGTCAGCGCGTACAGGAAAGTCCAAAGGGCAATGAGACAATCTGGTCCGATGCCAGCACGGACCTTCCCCGCTCCTGCATTTTCCCGCCAAGTTGCTCCAGAACAATATTCCATTTCCAGGAAGGATCGTGCGTGGCGCGAAAAATTTGTATCCTGACATCGGCACATCCGACATTCGACGTGCGCATTTTCCACAAAGAAGGCAAGTCCCTCGCGCGAGCGGGATACGAAGTCATTCTCGTTGCTTCCGGAAAAGTTGACGGAACGTATGAGGGTGTAACACTCAAATGTCTTCCCGTCTGGAAAAGTCGCGCGGATCGATTTCTGCGTGGAACCGCAGCGGTTTATCGACTGGCGCTCCAAGCTGATGCCGATGTCTATCACTTTCATGACCCTGAACTGATTCCTGTTGCACTGCTGCTTCTTATCCAAGGAAAAAAAGTTGTTTACGATATCCACGAAGACCTTCCAAGAACCATTATTTACAAAAATTATATTCCGCGCGTTCTGGTTAAGCCTATTTCGCGAACCGTCGAGCTGATTGAAGATTGCGCCAGTTGCCGATTTTCCGCTCTGATCACAGCCAGCCCGCAGATCGCCAGTCGATTCATCAAGCGAAATAGAAATCTCGCCGTGGTGAACAATTATCCGAAAATGGAGGAAATTCAGATATCCGGCGGCAATTCGTTCAAGGATCGAGAACGGACGCTGCTTTATGTTGGCATGAGGATTACGAGATCTCGCGGCGCGGAAGAAATGGTTCGGTCCATGGCGCTTCTTCCCAAGGATTTACAAGCTGACTTAAGACTGGTCGGAAATTGGGAAGATCCGGAACTCGCTTCCTCGCTAAATAAACTTCCCGGATGGGATCGCACGACATACCTTGGCCTGCTGGATCGTGCTGAAGTTGCTGGTGAATTGCAAAAGGCATATGCAGGCCTTGTCATTTTGCATCCGGAACCAAATTACGTAACTTCCCAACCCGTTAAATTGTACGAATACATGTGCGCAGGCCTTCCGGTTATCGCTTCTGACTTTCCGGTATGGCGGGAAATCGTGACCAAAGCACGGTGCGGTTTGCTAGTCGATCCAATGAAACCTCAGGAAATTGCCAAGGCGATGGAATATTTGCTTACGCACCCGGAGGAAGCCGAAGAAATGGGGCGGCGCGGGTTTCAAGCAATCGTCGAAAATTACAACTGGGCAAATGAAGAGAAAGAATTATTGCGGTTTTATAACAAAATGCTGAGCCAGGATGCAGCATTTGAAACAAGTTTAATGGGCAGGGGGCAAACCGCGTGAAGTTCCTTATTTTAACTCAATATTTTGCTCCGGAAATTGGAGCCTCCCAGGTCCGCCTTGCCTACTTGTGCCGTGAATTGGCCGCGGCGGGCCATAAAGTAGAAATCGTAACGGGGATGCCGCATCATCACGCGGACAGAATTTTCCCGGAATATCGGGGACAATTCCTGATCGATGGAGAATGGGAGGGCCTGAAAGTTCATAGGACATGGCTCTATGCCTCCAGCGGATCAAATTTAAAGCGTTTACTAGGTTATGTAACTTTCGCCGGGACTTGTTTGTTTGGCTTGGCCCGGTCCGAAAAACCGGACTACGTGTTTGTCGATTCACCGCCAATCTTCCTGGGAGTTCCCGGTTGGATCGCCGCAAAATTATGGAACGTACCACTCATTTTTAATGTGGCGGACCTGTGGCCGGATTCCGTACGGGATCTCGGTGTCATGCGCGACGGAATTCTGATGAAAATTGCATTTGGCCTGGAGAAGTGGATTTACAAGCGTTCCACAGTCGTGACTGCCGTGACCGAAGGAATCCGCGACGCACTGCTAAGCTCCAAGGGTATTTCGCCGGAAAAAGTTTTATTTCTTCCCAATGGCGTCGATACCAGACTCTTCCGCCCTTCCCCTTCAGACGACACTCTGAAAAAGAAGCTTGGACTGGCGGATAAGAAAATCATTCTGTATGCGGGCAATCATGGATATGCGGGTGCCGTGGAACAGATTTTATATGCCGCGCAATCGCTGCGTCATGAAGATTCTTTTCACTTCTTATTTCTTGGTGAAGGACCGGAGAAACCAAAGCTCATGGAACTGGCTACGAAGCTCGGTCTGAGTAATGTGACATTTCACAACGAGGTTCCACTCTCAGAAGTGCCGACGTTTGTGGGCATTTCAGATCTGGGCATTGTGACGCTTCGTAAATCACAGGTGATGGCCGGCGCTCGACCTGCGAAAGCATTTGTGATGATGGCGGGAGGAAAACCCATTGTAATGGCCGCCGAGGGCGAAGCTGCCCGCCTGATTCAAACAGCGGGAGCTGGAATCGTCGTGCCCCCCGAGAACCATGAACTCCTTGCAAATGCGATTCGAACAATTTTACAGCACCCGGAGGCGGCTTCCCAAATGGGCGCCGCTGGACGGAAATTCGTCGTTTCCAATTTCCAATGGTCATTACTGGTCCGCAACTGGATCACGCAACTTTCCAATATTTCAATTTTGGCCGCCCGGTTGAAAGGGGATGAAAATCATGCAGAGAGGGAAACGCGTGCCCGCCTTTCGAATGACTAGCTCTCGAATGATTGCCGCGGCTTGTGCGGCCGTACTTTTGATTGTGCCGTCTGTAATGGGAGGACCCGGCTCGGACAAGGTGATCACTTGGGGCGGCAACACACCCGAGTGGAACCGTGCGCTGCACCTGGGAGCCTTGAGGTTGGGATGTTCGGACCCTCCTTCCAGCTGCGCGGGTTATTCTCAGCAAATGTCGAGGTCACAAGGTGTGGATAAAATTTTCCTAAGCATCGCGCTTAATGCTGAAAAAACGCCCGTCTATGTGCGTGAATACAGCCGTCTCACCCTGAGCCATCCGGAAATATATGAAATTGGGCTTGATGATTTTGTGGGCCAGTGCGACAAGCTGAACATGACGTTGCCGGCTTTATCGGCCTTCCTGGCCCAGGTGACGCATGATTTGAAAGGCGCAAACCCAAAACTAAATTTTGGAATTACAGTTTACGAAGATGAGCTGAATTCAGGTCATCTACCTCTCGCTGATCTCGATGAACAATTCAGGAAAAGCGTCGACTTCGTGCACTTGTACCCACATTACCGCCAGGAAAAACAAAGCTTCTCGGCGGCATCTCAACAAGCGCTGAAAATTTTCCCGCAGGCCAAAATTATTGCAGGGGTATATGCATATGACCGGCGGGATTACGTCCCATGCACCCGCGAAAATTCAACTCCATGCACGAATGATCAAGAGGTGGATCTATTCACTCAATCCTTTAAAGAGCGTCTCGCCATGCTCGGGTCGGGCGAGGTGCAGTGGATTGAATTCTATCCAGGAAGTTTTGGAGAAGAAGCGAAATGGCCCAGTTGGACATCCCCCCGGATATGCAAGCCGGAGCGGTTCCAGGAGTGCCTGAGTAATACGAATGCAATGCGCGAAATGGTAAGAAAAATATTAAATTCTCAAAACGGCTCGAGCTAAGGATGACCATGGAAGCATATGTTAATTGGCTTAAAGATAGAAATATGCCGGTGTACGAAATGGCAGGAACATATTGGAGAAGTTATCAAAGAGCTCTCATACCCGCTTCTCTTAAACCCGAACCCATAGCAATAAGTGAAGAGCAAGGACAGGAATTACTGGAACGGTCGGGGGCGCTTCTCTTACGCTATTTTTCGCGTACTGTAAAATATCCGACCTCTTTTTGGTATTCGGCCTGCAGTGAATATAATATTAAAACTTTATCGCAGAAAGTTCGGGGCAGAATCCGGCGAGGCTATAAAAGTTGTCGAGTCGAACGCATTGACCCGCTCTGGCTCGCGGATAACGGGTACGCGTGCTACTCGTCCGCATTTTCCAGGTATCGCAATGCGGAACCTGATTCAAAAGAACAATTTGATGCAATATGCAGAAAGGCGGTCGGGGGACCCTTCGAATTTTGGGGTGTTTTTGTTGGAGATACATTGGCTGGATTCGAAAAATTCGCCGTGGGTCCCGACTATGCAGCATCCCTCGTATTGAAACTCGATCCGAACTATATACACGAAAGTATCGGGCCCGCGCTAAAAGATACTACCCTCACTAAGTACGTTACCGAACAGCGAAAGACAATGCACAACGGCTTTCGGTCGGTTATCCATGAAACGAATACCCACGACTTTCTATTGACCTTGGGATTCAGTCGCGTCTATTGCGATCTCAAGATCATTTATCGCCCGGCGGTAAAAGCGTGCGTTGACTTGCTCTTACAATCACCGCCCACTTTTAAGCCGCCTTCCCGAATCATCCATCAAAAGCAAAATTCTCGGCTTGCTTTCTCAGGAAGAAATACGCCGCTCGATTGAATTTGACGGTAAGCGCCCGTATCGCACCAATATTCTCGAACGAATCGTGCGCTCGGTTTGGGGCAATCGCTACGGCGCAACAGAAAAATAGAACTGAAGATCTCCGTCCGTACGAATTGGAGTTCCCCATTGTGTCCAACCGGCCCATGAACCGTTTTGCTCAAACTCTGCGTGTCCATCCGGGAAGAAAGTTGTCGGTTGAAAGCCATAGGCTGAACCTTTGCGAATCGGGAAAGTTTGATACGTGGATGTCGCGGCAGCTTCAAAGACCAAGTGGTAGGTTTTGCCCGGAATTAGTGTATACGTGGTGGCAAAAGTATATTTTGCCCAGAAATACGAAGGTGAAAGCGCAAGGCTCTCCGGAATAGCGGTTGCGGGAATGCTTCCCTCTTCAATCAGGGATCCATCCGAATTCTCGACGCGAACGACCAGCGGATCAGAACCGTTCACTCGAGCAACGCGAACGCCAAGGGAGGCGAATTTAACATCCGGTCCGGAAACCGTAAAACTTTCGCGAACTGCGTGCGTGCCCGAAATCGGTTCAGGTGCCCCAACCCAGCCTTCTATGTAGCCCATGCCTTCGGTAACGCCGTTCTGAAATTTAAGTTGGTAAATTGGAATATACCCGGTGCGCAGCGCCCAATTACCTCCGCCCTCACTGAGAAGAATGGCCGTATCCGTTGTATCTGCGTTGATCGGGCCCTGCAAACCTGTTGCATTGAGCTCGTACATGGCATCGACGGACAAGAAATTCACGGTGGGGCTTGCATCGATATTCTTGAACACCATGTGGTAGATATCTCCGGCCGTCAGAGTAGGGGGAGTAGAAAACTTAACTGTGTAAAAGTAACGCGCCGGCGAAGACAAGGACAAAACATTTGCCATGATGTATGTGGCGAGAACTGTTGAGCTTGGATTGTGGGATGGTGTTCCATCATCGGTATGAATGGTTATCTGAATCGTCCCGCCATTCCCTCCCGCATAACCCGCATGGTCCGGAATCAAGTAGATAAGTGCCTGCTCCACTGGGCCAGAATTCTTGGCGCGAAATCGATAGCTGACCATGTTGCCCCACGGTCCTATTGTTGTGTTTGCAAGGCCATTGGCCCCAAGCCTTGGGCCATAGAAACCAGTAGATGAAGTAGTCGTTGTGGTGCTGCCAGCCCCCGATCCGGACGGTGGAGCGGTGGATGCTGAGGCGATGCTTATGGCCAGATTTGCCTTGGCTGAAGCTTTCAAAGAATCTGTGACCTCCAAACCCAAGGTCGAATTTGCGGAACTTGTAGCCGTCCCGGAAATCGTCCCAGTGCTGGAATTAAGCGTCAGCCCCGCGGGGATCACACCGGATACGTGGGACCAAGTGAAAGGCGCTACACCTCCCTTTACCGATAGTGGAGCGGAGTACGATGCTCCAACTTGGCCTGAAGGCAGCGACGTCGTTGCGATTTGAGGAGGACTTCCAATCGTCATAGGAACCGCATTCGACGTTTGCCGGGACATGTTGTTCATCACTGCTACATGGACCACGCCCTCCTGGGCCGTTAGTTGGGAAGAAATCTGCGCGGTCAATTCGGTCGAACTCACGAATGACGTTGGCTGAGCAGTCCCATTCCAGGTGACCACTGATTCATTGGTTAGGTTCGTTCCGGCCACAACGAGTTGAAAACCAGGTTTCCCAGCGGCAATTGCATTCGGCGAAATGCTCGAAACCTGTGATTGACCAAGGCTATTTTGCGAAGTGGGCTCCCCGGCACTGCCTGTACAACCTGATTGCAAGAAAATCAGAATAAAAAGAAGCGTCAAGCTCACGCTTGAAAACACTCTCATGCAAAATCCTCCCCCAGATTAAAAATTCGGCATTTCGCGAGGCATGCAGATTCGAGCGTGAAGAGTAAGAACAGGGAAATGGATCTGTAGCCAACTTGCCAACCGTCTAGGGGATTATCTGTATTAGAGACACAGGAATCTACTGAGCAGTGGTACGGGAAAGGCTGTACAGGTAAAACCCTGTACCCGACCTGCCCCAACGTCGTAAAGGGTTTTCTGGATTCTAAAAATACTTAAACCACGTTATATCAGTATGTTAATCAAGTAAGACCCCTAAGAAGGGCAAGAATTTACTTTTGGAGGATTTCCAAGGGTGTCCAAAATGGCAATAGCGGATCAAAATAATTCTGCAAGGTCGAACAAGAGTTCTCAGTTGCCTCGTACCTCCGGAAAATTTATCTCCCATGTTCTTACACTGATTACGGGAAATGGATTGGCGCAGGTCGTCAACGTAGTTGGGACGTTGTTGCTTGCCCGCCTGTTTGCACCGGATGCATTCGGATCCCTCGCCCTTTTCATTACGATCGTGTCCTTCTTTTCGGTTCTTGGTGGAGCTCGATATGAGCTTGCGATTATGCTGCCGGAAAGCGATGTGGAATCGGCCAATATTCTTTTGCTGGCAGTGATGACGGTCTGCGGGATTACTGGCGCGTCCTTGGCTCTCGTGGCCTCATTTCATTCTGCCGTTGGACAATTGCTGGGCGACCCGCGGATGGGTTTGTGGCTATGGACTGCTCCCATAGCCGTCTTCGTGAACGCGCTGTATTCTGTGCTGTGCGTGTGGTTTGGGCGGATGAAACGGTTCCATAAGCTGGCAACTGTCCGCGTCTTGCAATCCATCGCTATTATTCTCGCGCAGCTGGTACTTCTCATCGTACGGCCGGGCGGGTTCGCACTGGTGGGTGGCTGGGTCATAGGCCAAACAATCGGGACCGCGCTTCTGGTCTTCCAGCTTTTTTATTACGACGGCAAATTCATTTTGGCGGCGCGCGACTGGGAAGTTGTGCGGGATTGCATGAAACGGTATAAAAACTTCCCAATTTATAAAGCACCATATAGCTTCATTGGAAATGCGTCGTCTCAATTAATTTTTGTAATTTTGCGGATTTTTTCGACCCTGAACATCGTGGGATTCTATTCCATGGCAGCACGCGCCGTTTATCTTCCGGTGACCTTGATCGCGTCTTCGATGAACGATGTATTTTATGAAAAGGCGGCGACCGAGCTGAAAACAGGAAGATTGGAAGCGTTCGTAACGCGGCTATTGCGCATTCAAGTTGTACTGGCCGCGCCGTGGCTCGTACTCGCTGCCTTTGATTCGAAACTGGTGTTTGGGCTCATACTCGGAGCAAAATGGGTTCCTGCGGCAAACTATGCCGCCGTCCTTGCCTCCGCCGGTTTTCTGTACTTCCTCACTTCATGGCTTGATCGCCTTTTCGATATACGCGGGCACCAAAAATTATCCTTAATGCTCGAATTCGTTGGAAACATACTGTCGCTTGGCGGGCTTACATTGGTTTTGTGGGTCAGTCCGCAGCATACAGTTTTAGCCGTGATGGTTTTTGCGGGCCTCCAGGTTCTCTACAGTACGATTTGGCTGGTTTTTGCATACCACGTCGCAGAATTCAATATTAGGGGGCTGGCCTTGCTGCTTCGAGACGCGATTGCAACCATTGGCTTGGCAACCGGATTCATGGGCGCGATTCATTTGGTGGCTCACAACTGGATTGCGTTCTTTATTTCTGCTGGAGTCGCCTTGATGATGTCCGGATATGGCTTCATTCACTATGTGTCCACGGGACGTGCCTTTCGATCTCCCCTGGAGAGGTTTCGCCATTTCTGGTCGGATAAAACTTCAACTTTAAACGGGCGTGAAGGAGAGGAATTCTGGCGGGCACAGGCCGGCGAACTAAGGGAACTGTATGCATCGAGTCCCACCGACCGCGTTCTTGAAATTGGATGCGGCGATGGAAACCTGTTTCCGTATTTTGATATTCCTGCGGAAAATTATAAGGGGGTTGATTTCACCCCGCAGTTTATCGAACGTTTCCGGTCAAAGGAGCCCTCCGTAACGCTGGAGTGCGCGGAAGGGGCTTCCTATTTCGAGAATGGGGCACAGTACGATTTAATTCTGCTGAATGGAATTGTGCAGCATTTCGATTCAGTCATGCTTGAACAACATTTGAAGAACGCCTGCGCAATGTTGGGCGACCATGGGCTGCTCGTCTGGGGATCGATTCCACATCGTCGCCACCGCTTCATGTACGACGCAGGCAAATGGTCTGGAAATTGCCAGCCAGGACTAATGAGACTTCTCAAATCATGGGGCGGACGTCTCTTGGGGATGGACGCCATGGGGTTTTGGTATGAACCTGCGGAAGTGTCCGCCCTGGTTGACAAGTATGGGCTTCACGCGAAGTTTGTTCCCTCGAACCTATATCCTTACCGGTTCCATGCGGTGATTCAGAAAGCAGCGGTCAATATACGATCGGGAAATCAAAAGATAGATGCAGACCGGATCGAGGAACTTCGAATGGTAAAACTCGGCCGCTCCGTATGAAGGATTTTCAGCCGGTTAGTTAAAGGATGACTTCCATGGAAGAATTATTTCCAATTCATCCTGACCTGACTGGCCAGGATTTGCTTTTTTCCTAAGCGGGTGTAGGGAATTTACCAAGAATGCGGGAATGATCTTTATTGAAGCTCGGAACCTTGCCGGCTGAAACTTGGTTTGGAAAATAAATAGAAGCGTGTATCGCACGCGTCACACCAGAAAGGATAGATTCTCAGGAACCGGAAAATAGTGCGCTCTAAGATCCCCTGAAACCTGGAGAATAATACTTTTTGGCTCCTGCAAATCGGGCATGCGGATTCACACTCACAATATTTCGAGCGGTCCACATGATCCACTTTCTCGCGCCGTATCCGATCCAAAAGCATGTAAGCAGAATGCTTCGTCTTATTCTTATTGCCAATCGGCTAAAACCTGTAGTGACCTCACAATATTTCCTCTCCACATTTTGATTTACTTTCCTAAAATACTTTTATTCGGCCGCCTATTTCACTACATAACTTATTCTTGAAGCAAAGATACAGAATTGAACCGATAGCGTATCCCTGACGCAAAGGATATATGTACGGTTGTTGTTTAGCGTTCGGACGAAAATAATTAACGGTCGACTCATCAGGGGAAGGCAAACCATGACCAGATTGACGGTTTTCGAGTTAGCAGAGCAGGAGGCGGAAGAGAATGTATGGATTCCGACGAAAGCGACTAGATTCATTAGCCGATTGCTAAGCCGCCGGTACAGAAAACTGGAAACAATATCGACCACAGAAGGGCGCGGAAGGCAAAACAATCCGAATGAAGTTCTGATGAGTACTCAACTACGACCGGCTTCCCGACAACGCCACAATACGAACCGGAACGATTCTTCCGCGAAAATCGTCCGCACAAAAAGAACTCTGGACAGTCCTCGTTCAACTCGAACCACTGAAAAATCGAAAACGAATAAATAATGCATCAACGAATTTCTCCTCCACGCCAAATCAGTCGGCAATCGTTGGAGAATCAGCACGTCGCGTGACCGTGTCCTGCAAAAGGAGTGACTGCACACGGTGGCCCGACCGGGCCTTTGCAGTTTGACCGTTTTGGAAGCCACCCTCGGTCAGCGCGATGTGTTGCGATTCACGGAACTCTTCATGAGAGTAAACGTTCTTTGGGATGCTGGAAGCGGCAGGATCTACATTACTAATTCATTTTTAGAACTATTGCGAATATTCTCGATAATGGAAATAAGACCTTTGCTCATTTCAGACTTTGAAATCACCTGTCTTACCCCCACTTTCATCGCTTCCACTTCGAGTTCGTGTGAAGGAAAAAGTGTACAGATCAGGATGCAGGCGCGAGGGACAGCCTTGGAAATTTCCTGAGCCGCGTGCAGTCCGTCCATTCCTGCCATGGAGTAATCAAGAATTACCAGGTCTGGATTAAGGTCGATGGCTTTAATGACTCCTTGCTTGCCATCGTTGGCTTCGCCGCAGACTTCGCAGCCGTCATGGCCCGCCAGGAGAAACTTCAAGCCCGTCCTGGCAATTTCGCTGTCATCTATTATTAGTATACGCATGGCGTTTTCTATCCTGCATTAAACTCTAGCTCCGCAAAAGCGAATTTGTATATACACTGATAACGGTATATTAAAGATTTGCGCTAAGAGTCATCAGGCATGCCACGCCGGCACGTTAGAGGAAATGTCACTTGCCATGACACATAATATTTTTAATCCGTGATTCGCATGAATCAATAGGCGACTTGCTTGCGCGCCGATTTTTCCATTCGATGGCTCGCGCCTTGAGCGCTTTCAGTGAGAGATTCAATGGGTACGCTTACTTCCACAATAGTTCCGGGACTCGCGTTGCCAATACGCAAATCTCCACCGAATTCCTTTACCCGCTGCCTCATGCCGCCGATGCCAACTCCAATGCGGTCCGGCTTGCCTTCCAAAACGCCATCCGCCAATCCTTTGCCATTGTCACGTACAGTGCCTATGATTCGATCATCTTCTCTGGCCAGAGTGACCCAAGCTTCGCGCGCGCCGGAATGGCGGAATACATTGGTCACGGCCTCTTGAATGATCCGAAATATCGCGGTTTCCATTTCCAACGCTAAACGAGGAAAGCTGGAAGGCTTCACGTCTAGAAAGACTTCGATCCCGCTTCGTTTTGTAAAACCCTCCAAATAAAACTGAAGCGCGGATTGCAATCCAATCTCATCGAGCAATGGAGGATGCAGGAGATAGGAAATGCTGCGGACTTGTTGAATCGCATGATCGATTAGATTACTGATCTCTCTCGCTTCCTTCGTGGATTCCGTGGAACGGTTCAGCGAAATGATTTTATCCACCATCATTTTTGCGGCGCTCAGTTCCTGGCCCAGGCTGTCATGAAGTTCGCGAGCGATTCTCCGCCGCTCGTCATCCTGCGTCGCAATCAGGTTGCTTGAAAGATTGCGAAGCTCCTTATTTAAAAGTTCCAATTGTTGCGTTTTCCGGTGAAGATCGGCAAATACGCTGACCCTTGCGCGGAGAAGTTCGGGATTTACAGGCACTGAAATATAATCCACAGCGCCGCGCTCGTAACCTTTGAGGCGATCTAAATCGGTGAGGTGCACTCCGGAAATAAAAATAATCGCTGTCTTTTGAAATCTCGGATGTTGCCGAATCATATCCGCCAGCTCGAAACCGTCAATTTCCGGCATGCTCACGTCCATCAAGACGACGGCAATATCTTCCTTGAGCAAATGTTCGAGCGCTTCCCTGCCCGAATTGGCCTTAATTAAATTCTCATTCAGTTCGTTCAGTATGACTTCGTAACTGAGCAACTTGGCAGGCTGGTCATCCACCATGAGAATATTAACTTTCTCCCGAAACGCCATGGTTATCTCCCACTCAAGCGGATTATTCGCTCAATTTGATCTATATACCGGGCGGCAACTCGTGTGTGGCACAAAAAATTGATCACCGGTGTAGCCACATTCGCAACGCCGAAAGCAGTTGCTCCGTATTTACGGGTTTTGCGAGATATTCGGAGGCGCCGGCTTCCAAACATTTTTCGCGATCGCCTTTCATGGCTTTCGCCGTTAAGGCAATAATCGGCAAGCGCCGGAACGATGGATTTTGCCGAATCACCTGCATCGTCTCGTATCCATCCATTTCCGGCATCATGATGTCCATGAGGACGATTCCGATGTCAGGTGTCGATTCAATAATGGAAATAGCTTCGTTCCCGGTTCCTGCGGACAATACGGTCATTCCGCGGCGTTCGAGGACGCTGCTCAGCGCAAAAATATTTCGCACGTCGTCGTCGACCACAAGCACCTTCTTCCCCACCAGCGCATCGTCCGAGCGGTGCAACCGCTCGAGCATTTTTTGTTTTCCAATAGGCAAGTCCGCCACGACGCGATGGAGGAAGAGTGCCGTTTCATCCAGCAGGCGCTCCGGTGATTCAACACCTTTTACTACAACACTGCGCGCCAGCACATGCAGGCGTGCATCTTCTTCAGGGCTGAGTTCCTTGCCGGTAAAAACAACAACAGGCAAATCGCTAAGGTGGGGCATCCCGCGCAGGCACTCCAACACATCGAATCCGGACATGTCCGGCAAACGCAGGTCAAGCACAACACAATCAAACATTTCGTTTTCAATTCTGGAGAGCGCTTCGGAGCCCGTGGTGACGGTATGTACGTCGATATCATCGTGCCCGAGTAATTCGCTGATGCTCAATTGTTCGGCAGGATTGTCTTCCACGATCAGCAAGCGCTTCCGATGCGGCATCGAATAAACTTTTATTCGGGTCAAGACTTGTCCGAGTTCTTCGGACGTGGTTGGCTTGGTGACGAATGAAAATGCCCCGCGCGAAAGCCCGTGGTGGCGGTCTTCATCGAGAGTAAGCATCTGGACGGGAATATGGCGCGTTGTTGGATCCTGCTTCAGGTGGTTGAGTACGGTCCAACCCAACATGTCAGGAAGGAATACATCCAGAGAGACAGCGGTTGGATGGAATTCGCGCGCCAATGCCAGAGCGTCAGATCCGCGCGAGGCCATTAGAACTTTAAAGCCGCTGTCATGCGAAAGGTCGCGCAACACACGAGCGTAATGCGGATCGTCTTCCACGATTAACAAGATTGGATCATCAATCTGCAGATTATCCCGATCATCGGGAATATGCTCAATCAATCTGTCAGGAAGAAGCGCATTGACGGGTTGGGTAAAAGAAGCAGGTGGAAGAGCTTTCCTCTCCGGTGTACCCACTCCAGTCGTCGGACCGACATAAGTTTGCGGCAAATAAAGCGTGAAGACGCTGCCTTCACCGGGCGCGCTGCGAAGTTGAATTTCGCCGCCCAGTAGGCTGGCAAGTTCACGGCTGATGGCCAGCCCCAAACCTGTGCCGCCGTACTTGCGGCTCGTCCCTGCGTCCGCCTGTTGGAAAGCCTCAAAAATAATTCTTTGCTTCTCAGCGGGAATTCCTATTCCCGTGTCGGCAACTTCAAACGCAATGACCGATGCCGCGCCGCTAAGAACCGGATGCGATGCGCTCCACCCTTCCGTGGCCACAGAAACAGATAGGCTGACCTTGCCATTTTCCGTAAATTTGAATGCGTTGGAGAGCAGATTCTTGAGAACTTGTTGCAAGCGCTTGGAGTCTGTAACCAGGCTGCGCGACAACCGTGGATCCGAATGCACCTCAAATTCAAGTTGTCGATTTTCCGCTTCGTGACGGAACGGCCGGGCGACCATATCAAACAGGTTCGTGAAAAATAATTCCTCGGCCTCGACTGAAACCGTTCCGGATTCGATCTTCGACAGATCCAGAATGTCGGTGATCAAATTGAGCAAGTCGGTTCCCGCTCCATGAATCGTGCGTGAGAATTCAACCTGTTTCGGCGTCAAGTTGCCGTCCGGGTTGTCGCTCAATTGCTGGCCAAGAACAAGAATGCTGTTGAGCGGCGTTCGCAGCTCGTGTGACATGTTCGCCAGGAATTCTGATTTGTATTTAGAGGTGAGCGCCAACTCTTTCGCCTTTTCTTCCAAAGCGCGGCGGGCCTGCTCGATTTCCTGGTTTTTGCGTTCCACTTCCACGTTCTGTTCGGCAAGTTGCTGCGCCTTCTGCGCCAGCTGTTCGTTGGTTTGCTGCAATTCTTTTTGCTGCGTCTGAAGCTCGATCGCCAACTGTTGAGATTGTTTCAGCAACCCTTCGGTTTGCATCGTCGCTTCAATACTGTTCAACACGATGCCAATGCTGGCCGTCAATTGTTCGAGGAACGCCAGGTGCGAAGCAGTGAAGGAACTCAAGGATGCCAGCTCAATAACCGCTTTCACGCGATCTTCAAACAACACAGGCAAGACGATAATATTTCTTGGGACCGCGTGGAAAAGTCCGGAACGAATTGGCACAGCATGTTGTGGCATGTCCGTAATCAACATGCGCCGTTTTTCGGCCGCACATTGTCCGATCAGGCCTTCGCCCAAAGCCATGTGTATTGGATGTCCATTTTGTCCATTGTCCGCAAATGCGGAAAGCAAGACGAGTTCAGCGGAATCTTCCGTTTTCATCTGGTAGAGAACGCCTTGCTGCGCACCAACGAGTGGCGCTAATTCAGACAGAAGCATTCGGCCCACGCTTGTCAGATCGCGCTGCCCTTGCAGCATGCCCGTAAAGCGCGCCAGGTTGGTTTTCAGCCAGTCCTGCTCCGTGTTGCGATCCGTCGTGAGGCGGAGGTTGTCAATCATCGTGTTAAGGTTGTCTTTCAGGTCAGCCACTTCCCCGCTCGCTTCCACTTGAATGGAGCGCGTCAGGTCGCCTTTGGTCACAGCGGTGGCGACTTCGGCGATTGCTCGAACCTGGTTGGTCAAGTTGTCAGCAAGCAGGTTGACGTTTCCGGTGAGATCTTTCCAAGTTCCTGAAGCGCCGGGCACATTCGCCTGGCCTCCCAAGCGGCCTTCAACGCCGACTTCGCGGGCGACGGTGGTCACCTGATCTGCGAAAGTGGCCAGCGTATCCGTCATGTTGTTAATCGTATCAGCGAGCGCCGCGACTTCACCCTTCGCTTGCACGGTTAACTTTTTAGTAAGTTCTCCGTTGGCGACGGCCGTGACGACTTTTACGATTCCGCGCACCTGTTCGGTGAGGTTGGCGGCCATGACGTTCACGTTGTCGGTGAGGTCCTTCCACGTACCGGCCACACCCGGCACTTTTGCCTGGCCTCCGAGTTTGCCGTCTGTTCCGACTTCACGAGCCACGCGCGAAACTTCAGCGGCGAACGCGTTGAGTTGGTCCACCATCGTGTTGATGGTGTCTTTCAACTCGAGAATTTCGCCCTTCACATCGACCGTGATTTTGCGCGACAAGTCGCCGCGCGCAACGGCCGTTGTCACCTGGGCGATGTTGCGCACTTGCGCCGTCAAGTTGCGAGCCATTGCGTTTACCGAGTCGGTTAGGTCTTTCCATGTGCCGGCCACGCCAGGCACGTTTGCTTCTCCACCCAACCGGCCTTCGCTTCCGACTTCGCGTGCGACGCGCGTCACTTCTCCGGCGAAGGAACGCAACTGCTCGACCATCGTGTTCAGCGTCTCTTTAAGTTGCAGAATTTCGCCGCGCACATCGACAGTGATTTTCTTCGAAAGGTCGCCCGTAGCAATTGCGGTCGCGACTTCCGCAATATTTCGCACTTGGCCTGTGAGGTTGCTGGCCATGAAGTTTACGTTGTCGGTTAGATCCTTCCAGGTTCCCGCGACTCCGGGCACTTGCGCCTGGCCGCCGAGTTTGCCGTCCGTTCCGACTTCGCGCGCCACGCGCGTCACTTCTCCGGCGAAGCCGTTGAGCTGGTCCACCATCGTGTTAATCGTATTTTTTAACTCGAGAATTTCGCCCTTCACATCGACCGTAATTTTGCGCGAAAGGTCGCCGCGGGCTACCGCGGTGGTTACTTCCGCAATGTTACGAACTTGACCCGTGAGGTTTCCGGCCATGGAGTTCACGGAGTCGGTGAGATCCTTCCACGTGCCCGCGACGCCCGGCACGTTGGCCTGCCCACCCAATCTGCCTTCGCTTCCGACTTCGCGCGCCACGCGCGTCACTTCGCCGGCGAAAGCGTTCAGCTGGTCCACCATCGTGTTGATGGTTTCTTTTAGCAGCAGAATTTCACCGCTCACGTTCACCGTAATTTTCTTGGACAAATCTCCGGTTGCGATGGCGGTGGAAACTTCGGCGATGTTTCGGACTTGACCCGTGAGGTTACTGGCCATCGAATTCACGGAGTCGGTAAGGTCCTTCCACGTGCCTCCAACACCGGGAACCAGCGCCTGGCCTCCCAGTTTTCCGTCAGTACCGACTTCGCGTGCGACGCGCGTGACTTCTGAAGCGAAAGATCGCAACTGATCCACCATCGTGTTCATGGTGTCCTTCAGCTCGAGAATTTCACCTTTCACGTCCACCGTGATTTTGCGTGACAAGTCGCCACGGGCCACGGCCGTTGCAACTTCCGCGATGTTACGGACCTGGCCAGTCAGGTTGTTGGCCATGAAGTTCACGTTGTCCGTCAAATCTTTCCACGTACCGGCGCCGGGAACTTGCGCCTGGCCGCCGAGTTTTCCTTCCGTACCCACTTCGCGCGCCACGCGCGTCACTTCTCCGGCGAACGCGTTGAGCTGGTCCACCATCGTGTTAATCGTATTTTTCAGCTCAAGAATCTCACCCTTCACGTCCACCGTTATCTTGCGGGACAAATCGCCGCGAGCAACAGCAGTAGTGACTTCCGCAATGTTTCGCACTTGCGCCGTCAGGTTTCCGGCCATCGAGTTCACGGAGTCAGTCAGGTCCTTCCACGTTCCGGCAACTCCCGGCACGTTCGCCTGACCACCTAATCTGCCTTCGCTTCCGACTTCGCGCGCCACGCGCGTCACTTCTCCAGCGAACCTGTTCAGCTGGTCCACCATCGTGTTGAGGGTTTCCTTGAGTTGCAGAATTTCTCCGCGCACGTCAACCGTAATTTTTCGGGAGAGGTCGCCGCTCGCGATAGCTGTCGCGACTTCAGCGATGTTTCGGACCTGGCCAGTAAGGTTGCTGGCCATGAAGTTCACGTTGTCAGTTAAATCTTTCCATGTTCCGGCAACTCCGGGCACTTGCGCCTGGCCGCCCAGTTTCCCTTCCGTTCCCACTTCGCGCGCAACGCGCGTTACTTCTCCCGCGAATGCGTTGAGCTGGTCCACCATCGTGTTGATGGTGTCTTTGAGCTCGAGAATTTCGCCCTTCACGTCGACTGTGATTTTGCGCGAAAGGTCGCCGCGCGCAACGGCCGTAGTCACTTCGGCGATGTTGCGGACTTGAGCCGTGAGGTTTCCGGCCATGGCGTTGACCGAATCGGTCAAATCTTTCCACGTGCCCGCGACTCCAGGGACAACGGCTTGCCCTCCCAGCCTTCCTTCCGTTCCCACTTCGCGCGCTACGCGCGTAACTTCCGAGGCGAAGGACCGAAGTTGGTCCACCATCGTGTTAATTGCTTCTTTGAGTTGCAGAATTTCGCCGCGCACATCGACCGTAATTTTCCGGGAAAGGTCGCCGCTTGCGACCGCCGTTGTAACCTCGGCAATGTTGCGGACCTGGCCAGTCAGGTTGCTGGCCATGGAGTTCACGGAATCGGTCAAATCTTTCCACGTGCCAGCCACACCAGGAACTTGCGCTTGGCCACCCAGCTTTCCGTCCGTACCCACTTCGCGCGCCACGCGCGTCACTTCAGCAGTAAATACTCCCAACTGCTGGATCATGGTATTTGCAATATTTGCCGACCTTAAGAATTCTCCTTCGAGCGGGCGGCCATCCACGTCCAGTCTGACGCTTTGAGTTAAATTCCCTTGCGCAACGGCCGCGATCGCGCGAGTGACTTCAGCCGTGGGCCTCAAAAGATCTTCGACCAATGTGTTGATCGAAACTTCCATCTCGCCCCAGGCGCCTTTGGATTCATGAAATTGAGCGCGCTCCCGCGTCTTTCCTTCTTTTCCGACGACTTGACCCACTCTTTTCAGTTCGTGAGCCATGTGCTGGTTCGAAGCCACGATATCGTTAAACGTGTCCGCAACTTTTCCCTCGACGCCCACCCACGCGCCGGGGAGGCGAACGGAAAAGTCACCGTCTCGCATAGTCTGCAAGGCGGTCAGAATCACGCTTAGGTTGGAGGAGGATCCGTTGCGGGAATGCCCTCGGCCATTGCTCTTGGTGCTCTGCTTTAATTCTTCGTTGGTTCCCTCTACTGCTATACCGCTATCAGATCGCTTCATTCTCGACTCCAAATTATAGAAATGCCACGATTTCGCAAACCAAGCGGAATTGCAGGCCCATATTGTCTCGTGTTTAGCCTATTTTTATCTGCGCGACATACAGGGATCACAACGGGTAGGAATTTTACACGCCCGCCAAGATTGCACGCATACAGGAAAACCCCTAGGCAATAAGGGGAGAATACCTGACCACATTCTGGAAACTGGCAGGATAAAAAGTTCACTTTTCAACTAAACCGCAGAATCCGAAGGCGATATCGAATACGAGAGATCTTCCGCTTGTGAAATAATTACGTACAACTCTCGTATCCAGTTGATTGCATTGGCATGAGGAACTAAAAGCGTATTTGGGGTCCAAAAGTTACCTTCAAGTTATGATGTGCTCCCCCTACGAAAACAATTTCATCACCCACTTCCGCTCTTAATCCAAGGGGTCCAACGAATGCCTCCACTCCGACGCCGGGATACAGAGCTCCATCGACATTGTTCGCTCGGAGATTGCTTACAGTACTCGTAAACCCTGTGAATGTAGCAGGAACCGGATCAAAACGAAAATCCGTAAAACCTCCCTTAATAGTTGCGAAGATACGAACGGGACCGGAAGTTTGAATCTTCGGGCCGAAAAGACCATGCAATATTTTAATATTTGAGTTCTGTGTCGTGATTGTCCCGCCCGATGTATTTGCAAATCCTTCTGTAAAAACCTGATTGAAGTCGTACGACATTTCGGCTTCTATCTGCACATTCCTGAAGACATTCACCCCAGCTCTGCCGCCAATCCCCGCAAAATTGGAATGCGTCTCCCCCAATTTAAAATATTCAGCGAATGCTCCTACCTCTACGTGATTCTGAGCACGCGCGACTGGTGCAATAGAAAATCCGGCAATTATAATTAACAGCATAATCCGTTTCATTAATCCTCCTGCGATAAAAGTAAAATTGAATTGCCCACCCATCTATCAGTTCTCATTCCGACAACTCTCAATCTATCTTCTGATCCTATTTTCGTGTCTATGGGGATGCTATCCAGCGCTTCCTGTAACTCTCCCGAAACTTATGTGTAGTAGCCAAGCGCTGGATGAACGACAGGCGCGTATTGGCGCGATAAACGCGACTCGTCGTAAAACTATTTGCGCTGAATAAAATAAGCGCGAGAACTTTTAATTTGCGGTTTTTTTGGAGGGAGGAGAGGCCATTTTATCCCGAGGATGGGTGGTGAAATGGCCTCACGGGGTGAGTATGCACGCGAGGTACGAACGGGGATCGAAGTAATTGCCTGGTGGATCAGGAATTGGTATTGGAAGTTAGGACAGGAATTCCCAATGCAGTCGCCAAATCGATTTGATCTTCTTGCTCTTGAATCAAGATTTCTCTGATGTGCTCAGCCATGGAAATTTCGCCAAGCGCATCGCAATGGCGCACCCGTTCACGATAATTTTTAATCGTTTCTGTTTCGTTCTCCAGGTCGAAACGCAATATTTCATTCGCCACAATTCTCCTCGTTCTGAACTCCATGGACGGAACGTTTTTCCCAGGCGTTCCGTCCGTGGAATCAGTGCTGAACTGCGTTCAAGACTGCCCGGCCCGGCGAACTTTTTGACTCTCTTCCTTCATTGATTCTACAAACTCATCCGCCTGTTGTTCAGCGGCTTCTTTGGAAATTCCATACCGTTCTTGAATCTTTCCGACAATTTGCTGACGCTTGCCGTCAATCACGTCCAGGTCATCATCGGTAAGCCTTCCCCACTTCTCTTTTGCCTGTCCTTTGTACTGCTTCCATTTTCCTTCGACTTGATCCCAGTTCATATTGGCCTCCCAGCTCACAACATGTGAGCCTGGTAAAATGACATTCAATGGCTATTCGCTTTGACGACGCTTCGGCTATCAGAAGACATGATTTGGCAAACAAAACCAATACTGTAGAACCTTTAATCCGATCAGGAGATTCGCGTAGATTCCGTAAAGAAGCGTTCCACACGAACATAACTATTTTTTACGGGAATAGTAAGTGATGGAAATGTTCCATAAAACAATTGAGTTCGGTTTCCCATTCGATAATTATTTTCAGACGCGCTCCTGAGGCATATTTCGAGAGATTGCGCCCAAAATCTTCCTTTACCGTAAAACTGTGACAGTAGCCCGCGTGCCCCGTTCACATTGTAGAACTTTAAGTAACTTCTCTCGGAATACATATATAAAGTCGCAACCTTCCTGCGAATCGCCGTTCAATCTACATCAAACGATTTTGTCGGATACTCGAATGCGCGTATGGCAACCTGCAGAGATCTACGCTAAAACAATCAAGGAAAGCGCGAGGAACCCGAAAGGTCAGCGGCTACGGCCGCGGGGCTTGTGAAACCAGGTCCCATCTTAAAAGCACTTAGGAATCGAACGATTACTTAAGAATAAATGAGGGGGAGACTATGAAAGGTGCGACCGTGTTTGGAATCCTGTTGATCGTCCTCGGCGTGATTGCTCTTGTCTATCAAGGCTTCACATACACTACGCACAAAAAGATCCTCGATTTAGGCCCCATCCAAGCCACGAAAGAAGAGCGACAGACGGTACCCTTGCCACCGATCGTTGGCGGCATTGCCCTCATCGGTGGCGTTGCCCTGCTTTTTGCAGGCGGTAAAAATTCACATTAAATTGCTCATACGATTAATTTAAATTGCGTGGATTGCCCGCGAATTTGGATAAATTTCCATTTCGCGGGCAACCATCTGCGCGACTTCTCGCCAGAAATGCAACTGATAACGAGCCAATGCCATTGGCGCATTTATCTATTGGCGATTTTTCGACTTTGCGAACGAGTATGACGTAGGCGTCCGCAATCGCAGGAATCTCAAACATAACGAATAGCCTTAACAGGATCAGAATGCAGATTTAATTCTTCCAGTGGTCATTTGTCAAAGGCGGGCGCACAAACCTGATCGCAGGAAATTGCGTTTTCCTCAGCCCGAAAAACAATCACGAAACCAGGAAGCAACAAATGGCAATGCTCTAGAAGAAGCAATATAGGCAACAATTTGAAATTCGGCTTACCTATGCAGCGCCGCGCTCTTCAAATGAAGCGGAGACCTTTTCGGATGCCTGTTGGGGAACAGAATTGGAGCGCGACGGAATCACGAACTGGAGCATCCGCTCAAAATCGGACTGTTCATATGGATAGGAAAGAACATCGAGTGCGCCAAGATTCATGGCTGCAAGATAATCGCGAAATTCCTGTGGACAAGTTGGAGCCGACACAATGATCGTGGGAATATCCAGTCGCTCTCTCCGCAGATGCTGGATTATCTCGCGGTATGTGCCATCCTGCAGCCAAAAACCGCAAAGGCATGCAGAAACACCTTGCTTCGCAATCAGCGCTTTAGCTTCTTTCACGCTGCTAACCCAGATCCCTTTAATCCCCGCACTTTCCAGGAGTCCGGCGAGAACAGCTCGAATGTCCGGGTCGATAGTTGCAATTAGGAAGGTTTGGGAATCCAGAGACTTGGCATTCGTCTGCGTAACTTTTTGTGTGGAATTATTTTCTGTTCTTTCGTTCAAGACCAACACTGGATTCATATGAACTCCCCCAGAGCCCGCTTCAGTTGCAAGTGATCCCAGTTAACTTCATTCCGTGCAACAATAAATAAAATACACAAATACATTATAAGGCATTGTCTCCTAAGGGGGAATACAATCAACACCTTACTGGAATAGGAAGTTTCCTGTATTTAAAATTTTTCAAAGTTGGGAAGGAAATTTTTGATCGAACCGCATGCCAAAATGAGTTCGAAGCGTAATATCCAAACTAATAGTTCCGGCTCGCCCCTTGGAAATTCACGTTTTTCAATCCTCTGCTTTACGAACTTGTAAATTCCTGGTGATTTTATGATTGGATAGTTGAGGGAAAATCTAGAGGGAATCCAGCAAGAAGGACAAATACAAAATAAATACATGAAACAGCCGATTGTCTATTCGGTGTTATTCCTTCAAAGTGTGTTTCAATTTCAATGCGTTCAATGCCCAAATGGAACGAAGAGTAGCGAAAATGAGCTGAATGGTTTTCGTGACGGAGAGCGATGTATGGCAGAAAGCGAAAAGAAATTGCCGGGGACAGATAACAGTTACGAAATCATTTCCTTTTGCGTTCTCGGTATTCTTAGCGCTTTAAGTCATTTTTGGTACATTTTAATTATATTCTGCATGGTTATTGTTTTGCGCCGGATCGTCGGTTTCATATCCCAATTTGCGGTTTCCTCCCTTCACTTTATTCCATGGCACGCATGGAAAAGTGCTCACTCCGCCCTCCCTGCAACGGAAATCCAACATCAGGTATTTAAACCTTCCAAAATAGGCTAGAGCGTGGATTGTTACATTAATTGATCGATGTCAATATTTTCTCGTTCTGAAATCGCAATGCTGTAAAAAATAGATTTCGGAATATGGAGCTCAATCATGTTGCGCTGGACGCTTATTTTCCTGGTTGTGGCGATTGTCGCTGCGGTTTTTGGTTTTGGAGGAATAGCGGCAGCTTCGGCTGGAATCGCCCGAGTTCTATTCTTCATTTTTCTCATTCTCTTCATCGCTTCGCTTCTGGGCGGACTGATCCGAAGAGCATAATGAAGCGACAGGAAAGAATCTTCCTGTAACCCACGGGACGGATGATCAAAGGAGAACTGTATTCAAGGTGCCACGCCTCGGGATTTGACTTTCGAGAGTTTAAGGGGTGAAAAATGAAAATACTGTTGCGGCTTTTGTTGGCAATATCCTTGGTTTCGACGACAGTTTGGGCGGCCGATAAAGACGACAAGGAGAGGGGAAAGCAGGAAGATCGTTTGAAAAATTCGGGGATGGTCTTGGATGAAATTCTCAATCTGAAAGACAATATTCCCCAAGATCTCCTCGACAAAGCGAAATGCATTGTCGTGATCCCTTCTGTAGTAAAAGCAGCCTTTATCGTGGGCGGAAGCTACGGTCGCGGTACCGTTATTTGCCGCGCGGATAAAACTCGTACGACATCTTGGGGAGCCCCCGCCATGATGGTCTTGGAGGGCGGCAGTGTCGGCTTCCAGATCGGTGGTGAGGCCACCGACTTCGTGTTGCTCATCATGAATGATCGTGGCGTACATAGCTTGCTACACAGCAAAGTAAAGCTGGGTGGAGACGTGTCAGTTGCTGCAGGACCTGTGGGCAGAACGGCTGAAGCGGATACGGATGCTTACGTCAGAGCAGAAATTCTGACTTACTCGCGAGCCCGCGGAGCGTTCGCAGGTATTTCTCTGGAAGGTGCTTCACTAAGGCCTGACGATGAGGGAAATGAAGCACTGTATGGTCAGAAGATTTCTGCCAATAATATTGTTCTGGGCCCTTCGCCAGCTACTCCGACAGCCGCACATCAGCTTGTTGCAACACTGGACAAAGCATCACCGACTTCACGAGCACATAACTAAATCCTGCCAGACGGGGGACGGCATGCAAATGCTTTCCCCCTCCTTCCCACTTAAATTCGTCCTGATTATCTGGCAAACCAGCTTGGCCTAAACTCCTCCGAGAATCAATCCAATGCTATCTCCTTGGGTAGCAATGAATTTTCATTGGGTTAGACCTACAGCTTCCGGCGCAAACAAATACGACCCACCATTGATTGTCTAATTGACTTCTTGCAAATATATTTGGTTTCACGGGTCACTTTAAACATAACAAAAGGAGAAAATCATGCGAGCCTCAAAAGTTGCATTGTTCCTTCTGACATTACAAATTCTCCTCTGCGGTGCTCAACTTGGCGCAATGCAGGATGATCCTTCTCACAGAGGTCCCCGAAACAGTGAGCCATATTTGAAACGCGAAGTGGGTCACGAGCTTGCTCTGGTTCCCTGGTACACGGTCTTTGACATCCTAAAATATTCGGTCAGTGGGAATGAGGTAACGCTCACCGGTGCCGTCGTAAATCCAACGGTGAAGACGGATGCTGAGAATGCGGTGAAGCATATCGAAGGCGTGGAAAAAGTGAACGATCAAATCGAGGTGTTACCGCCTTCACCGATGGATGATGAAATCCGGCGCGCGGAATATCGCGCAATTTATTCTCAAGGTACGCTTTCGCGATACGGATTGGGTTCACTCCAAGCCATACACATTATTGTTAAAGGTGGCCATGTTACGCTCGAAGGGAGCGTAGACAATCAAACGGATAAGAATGCCGCCGGCTTGTACGCCAATGGCGTAGCCAATGTTTTTTCAGTGACCAACAATCTCCAAATATCAGTAGCAAAATAGAGGGAAGGCGGTTAGCCAAGACGAACGGTTACATGATGTTCTAAACCGTCATCGGAAAGTGGAATGTTGGCCGGTCCTGGAACCGATTTGCCGTCAAATTCCACCTGAGCAATGCCGCGGCAAACGTTGCGCGGATTTTCCACCTTGATAAAATATTTTGCCGAGTGATAGTTAAAGGTGATCGAATAGCTTGCCCACGATTTTGGAATGCATGGGTCGATGCTGAAAATGTTTCCTCGCACCCTGAATCCTAACAGCCATTCCAATCCTGCGCGGTAAAACCATCCTGCCGAGCCCGTGTACCAAGTCCATCCGCCCCGCCCGACATGCGGATCTTCCGCATAGACATCGCCCGCCATCACATAAGGTTCGACTTTGTACCTTTGTACTCCCGCACGTGAGGACGAACGATGAATCGGGTTTAAAAGTTGAAGGAGATTGCCAGCCTTGTCCCCATCGCCCAGTGCCGCGAACGCCATAATCGTCCACATCGCCGCGTGCGTGTACTGGCCGCCATTTTCGCGAATCCCCGGGACGTATCCTTTAATATATCCGGGATCCAGTGGGGTGTGGTCGAAGGACGGCGTCAGCAACAGGACCAATCCATTTGCTTGGCGCACTAATTGTTCGTTCACGGCTGCCATGGCGCGTGATGCCCTGCCGGGTTCGGCGCCGCCGCTCAAAACTCCCCAGGATTGCGCGATGGAGTCAATTTTGCATTCCATGTTTTGTGCAGAGCCAAGCGGAGTACCATCATCAAAAAATGCACGGCGATACCATGCACCATCCCATCCTTCCCGCTCGAGAGCGGCTTTCAGCGCGCTCACATGGAGCCTCCATGTTTCTCCGCGCTTAAAATCACCACGAGCGTCGGCAATCTTTGCAAACTCCCATAAAATTGTATGCAGGAACCAACCCAGCCAAACACTTTCTCCTCTCCCTTGCTGGCCGACCCGATTCATGCCGTCGTTCCAATCTCCCGTGCCCATTAAAGGAAGACCATGACTTCCGACACTCAAGCTGCGATCGAGCGCACGTGCGCAATGTTCAAACAGACTCGCGCCATATGCGGAACTATTCGGTTGAAAATAAGATTCTAATTGACCGGGAGCGAGTTCATCGCCTTCTAGAAACGGAACCACTTCATCCAGAACGTTCGTGTCCCCCGTCGCCTCAATAAAATTAATTACCGTATACGGCAGCCATAGCAGGTCATCCGATATTCGCGTGCGTACTCCACGGCCAGAGGGCGGATGCCACCAGTGCTGAACATCGCCTCCGATGAACTGGCGGGATGCAGCCCTCAGAAGATGTTCGCGCGCGATTCCGCGTCCAGACGTGGTGAGGGCCATGATGTCCTGGAGCTGATCGCGAAAACCATAGGCTCCGCTTAGCTGGTAGAAACCCGCGCGCGCCCAGATACGGCAGCAAAGCGTCTGGTAAAGCACCCACCTGTTAATCAGCAAATCCAACTCACGATCCGGCGTCTTAATCTGGACTGCATTCAGGATCTCATCCCACGCGGTTGTAACTTCTCTCAATACTCGATTCACATTTTTGGATCGATACTGGCCAATTAATTCCCGAGCTTTTGCTTTGTTTTCCGTTTGCCCCAGGTAGAAAACAATTTCCGTGGATTCTCCGCTGCGCAACTCAACAGGCGCCTGTAATGCAGCGCATGGATCCAGTCCCTGCGCCAATTTTTCCTGACAGCGTGCGCCCTGGGTCAAGGCCACTCGGGCGCTGGAGAGTTCCATTTCGTCCGATAAATTCAGTTCTATCACCAGTAAATGAACTTTGTTTTCCTCCCAAGTCCGCGAAGGCAACGCGCCCTCCGAATTCTCCGTTGAGCAGGCTCCGGGCAAATATGGCCCCGGTCGTTGGATCGAGCTCGGTGACGATAAAAGGCGACGTCGCCGTTCTCGAGTTCCCAAGCACCCATTCCACGTAGGCGGTCACGGACAGGCGTCGCGCACGCCCGGAATTATTTTGCAAAGTAAGTTGGAAAATTTTTATGGAGTCATTGGGCGGGACGAACTGCAGCAAATCCAAAGCAATTCCATGAGATTCACTCTGGAAGCGGCTGTAACCTTGGCCATGACGCGCAATATAAACAGCGCTCTCATCACGAATCGGTAGAGCCGTAGGGCACCACAATTCTCCGGTTGCTTCGTCACGAATATAGATAATTTCGCCGGACGGATCCGAAAGATGGTCGTTTGACCACGGCGTAATTTGATTTTCATGGCTGTTGAGTGACCACGAAAAACTTGATCCGGATTCGGAAACAATCGATCCAAATACGGAATTTGCGAACACGTTGACCCATGGCTCAGGAGTTCGCAATCCTTCCGCCAAAATAGTGACGTATTCGCGGCCGTCATTATCGAACCCGCCGGTCCCGTTGAAGAATTCTAAATCTAATTTGGGCGGCAAAACTTCTGGTGTCTTGCCAAATCGTGTTCGTCTGCGCACGGCAGGTGCAGGTGGCTCCTTATAAAGTGTCTGCGATCTGCCGAACTGTTCCGTGAGGTTCCCGTGCCGCCCAAGAATCAGCACGCGTGCAAAGCTTTGTAGTTGCGCTCGGGATTGCGGGGTCAAGAGATCGCCGCGTACAAGGAAAATCCGTCCTAGCGCATTCCCTGAATCCGGGGAAAGACGAAGCTGGCTTCCATGGACGAGAGCCTCCAGAGATCCCTGAAAATCCTGATTGTAGGAAGGCGGCTTCTCGTTGACGATCACCAAATCCGCGGACAACTGCTTCATGCGCCAATATTCGTGGGCCCGCAACAATTGCCTGATGGTTTCCACATTTTCTTCGTTATCAATGCGCGCCAGAATAATTGGCAGATCGCCCGAAATTCCAAGGGACCATAATGTGGAAATATCCAAATTAACTCGACTCAGAAGGTCCGTGGCGGGACGCAAAGCCGCTTCCGGATAAATCACGGCATTTGCCAGTCTCTGGAACAATTGCGCCTCATCCGGACCTATTGCCAGGTGGTGCAGCTGGACTTGCGCATGAGTCCAAGCGAGCGTGAGAGTCCTTTCAAAAGCTCTGGGGTCACGGTAACGGTCTGCCAGATCCACAACTTGGTCACGTGTTTCAGCCGCGATCGTCGCAAAAACGAGATGCGCCGAAGTGCCGGGAGGAATTCGCACGGTCCTCCGCAAACTGAAGCAAGGATCGAGGACGGAACCCACGGTGTTTGAGAGTCTTCGGTCTTCAGCAATCGATGATGGATTGCGAACATCATTGCCGCGCCCCAAAAAGCGCGCGCGATCCGTTTCATATTCCAGCTCACCAGTCGTTTCACCATCCACATATAAAACATGCGCGACCCACACGGATGGATCTTCCTGAGATCGCTTGCGACGTGTCGCGAGCAATGCACCTATCTCGGTGACAAAATCAGTTTCTATAAATAAATTCGCAAACGCGGGATGCGCCTGGTAAGCAGCCTGCGGAGTCAACGCAAGTTCCGAATAGGAGGTAACTTGGATCTCGCGGGTGCGAACTCCCAGGTTCGTGATCGTGAGGCGGCGCATCTCCGCATCATTTTCGGACGAAACAACCACTTCAAGTTTGGTATTGATTGAGCGGTCGCGCCTGAAAAATTCGGCGTGGTCCTCGTAGAACTGCGCTTCATAGGAATCAGCTTCGGCCCCGGTCGGTTGGAAACCGGCTGACCAAACATTCTGATTTTGTTCGTCACGGAGGAAGAAATAAGTTCCTGAGCAATCGCGCGTTGCGTCTTCCCGCCAGCGAGTGACAGCAACGTCGCGCCAGCGGCTGTATCCGGACCCTGCGGTGGTCATTAAGACTGTATAGCTTCCATTCGAAAGCAGCTGTGTACGGGGAGTAGGGTCGTCGACGGAAGTAAACTTTCGAACAACTGGCGCTATATCGTCACGTACTTTGGCGACTGCGGAAACTTCTTCCGCGCGCGGGCGCGCAACCAGTACATCGCGAGGCGTACGTTCTTGCAATAGA
Source organism: uncultured Acidobacteriota bacterium (assembly GCA_963786215.1). Classification (GTDB taxonomy): domain Bacteria; phylum Acidobacteriota; class Terriglobia; order Acidiferrales; family UBA7541; genus Palsa-360. The sequence goes on along the minus strand of CAWAYK010000007.1, from coordinate 383,166 downwards.
AGTTCTGTAGCCTGCACAATTGGATCCGCGTGAAATCGATTTCGCATCACGCCGTCTTTCAGGACATTCGCCAAAGAAACGAGCGACATCCCCTGGTGATGCGCCATAAATGCATGAACAACAGCTACATCCGTGCCCTCTGGAACTCGCGTCTTCGTATAATCGAGAGCCTCATAAAAGCCATATCTGCCACGGCCGCCGCTTTTGGCGATCCTTTTAAAATTGGCAAGCCCTGCAGATGGAAAAATCATGGATGCGAGCGCCGTGGCATATGGCGTAATGACGATATCCTCGCTCAATCCTCGCTTCAGCCCCAAGCCGGGAACTCCGAAGCCAGAATATTGGTACGTGAGCGTCAAATCTCTCGCATTAAACGCTGATTCCGAAACTCCCCAGGGGACGCCGCGTTCCGCGCCGTATTCGATCTGGCGGCGAACAATTTCACGGTACGTCTGGCTGAGCATGCTTCCCTCGGGCGAACGCATGACCAATGCCGGCATTAAATATTCGAACATCGATCCAGACCATGAAATGAGCGCTGAACCGCGCGCTACCGGCGTCATGAAGCGGCTCAGACGAAACCAATGCGAGGTCGGAGCATCTCCTTTCGCGATGGCAATAAAACTTGTCAATCGCGCCTCGGAAGCAAGAAGGTCATACTTACTGGCATCCAAGGTGCCCACTTCCACGGCAAACCCGATGGAGAACAACTTTTTGGTATTGTCAAAAAGGAATTTAAAATCCATGGCGAAGAAGATGGCATCCGCCGTTAGCCCAACCTGGAAAAGCCTTTGCGAAAGGGACGCTGAATTCGAAATGCAACTGGATATGGCATTCACAAACGCTTCAAGGCCTTGTAGTAAATCCGAATTTTTTGTTCGATCTGTTTCCAGATGTTCGCGAAGCAACGCGAGCTCATCCAACGCTGAAGAAAATTGCTTCGGCACCTTTTCAAGTGTGGGAATCTCTGAAATATTACTAAGGAAATTGGTCCCTCCAGACGATGAGAGGGTGGTTAGGCATTGAACAACGGCGGCTCTCTGATTGGGAGTCAGGTGAATCCAAGGATTCACGATCTCCATGTCACGCACATGGCTTTCCACACAAGTCTTAAGCGCGGATGCCCAAACGCGCAGTTCCGAATATTGCCGGGTTCCCTGTTCCTGCGACACAGCTTGCGCAATATCATCAATGGTTTGAGCGCGGTCTCTTAATTTAATCAGCAGTGAAGCCCACTCCATTGCGTCAATGGGTGGAAGGTCGTACGAGCTGACAAACGCATCGATAGCATTGTTCAACTGTTTTCGTGTAACCCGGTCCGTCTGATCGGCTTCCTCGCCGACTTCCAACGATTCGCGAAGGAATTGCAAGTTGTCATTCAGCGCTGTGATGATCCGATCTTCCGCGAACGGTTTCTGAACCAATTCCCGGCAAGCGTTTCCCAAAACAAGCAGATGGCCGGCGAGGTTGCCACTGTCCACCGAGGAGATGTATTTAGGGTTGAGCGGAGTCAGATCGAGAGTGTTATACCAATTATAAAGATGGCCGCGGAATAACTCCATCTGCTTCAATGTTCCAATGGTCCCTTCGACCCGGTCCAGGACGTCCACAGTCCCCAACCAATCGAAATCCCTCGCCGCAATTGCAGATAAAAGATATAACCCGATATTCGTCGGCGATGTTCGGTGGGCAATAATCGGTTTGGGATCCTCCTGAAAATTGTCTGGTGGAAGCCAGTTATCCTCGGCCGTAACGAATTTTTCAAAGTAGTGCCACGTCCGGCGGGAGATCAGGCGAAGATCGTGAATTTCTTCAGTGGAAAGAGGTTCAATATCAGTCAGGCTCGGCGGCTGGCTGATCCGCAGCGCAAATATCGGCGCAGCCGTCCACAACGCAATGAGCGGCAGCGACACATACAGGGAACGTGGAGAAAACATGATAAGTATTGCGAGGGTTATAAGGGAAAGTAGAACTCCGCCGATCATTTGCTCAAAAATTCCGGTTACCTCGAGGTCCATCGAGTGTTTCACTTGAGCCGCGGTTACCCACTCAAGCAAATTTTTCCGGGTGATAAACATTCGCACCAGGGTGCGGAAAATCGCATCCCCCATAAGCCAGGCCTGGTACGCTAAACCAGTAACGGTAAGTCCGATTTGCGACAAGGCTAAAAGCAGGTCCGATAGCACAGAGCGAAGGTGACTTCGCATCGATGTTCCGCTTCGGAGAGGTCGAAGACCGCCGAGAAACGGCATGAGCGGTGGAATCGAAATCACCAGGAGAACAAAGATTGTCCATATCCAAGGGGGAAGTCCGGGAATCAGCCATCCAGCGAACATCGTGAGAAATGACGCGGGAGCAGATAAAGTGCGCCGGAGGTTGTCAAACATTTTCCAATGGCTGATTAATGGGATTGTGAGTTGCCCGGATTTGCTTGCAGTTGCATTTCCCTTTCCAAAAAGCCAGGGAAGAAGTTGCCAATCGCCACGCGCCCATCGGTGTTGCCGTGCTGCAGAGGCCGCATAATGCGACGGAAATTCCTCGTATAATTCAATATCCGAGGCGAGAGCGGCGCGGGCGAATATTCCTTCCAAAAGATCATGACTCAGCAACGTGTTGTCAGGAACTTTTTCGTCCATCGCTTCTTCGAACGATTCGATATTGTAAATTCCCTTCCCTGTAAAAGTTCCCTCTCCGAAAAGATCCTGGTACACATCCGAGATGGCTGATGCATAGGGATCCATCCCGCTGGGTCCGGAAAATATTCTTTGAAAAATGGAACCATCCCGGTTGGGGGGAAGTGTTGGCGTAATTCGTGGCTGAACGATCGAATATCCTTCAATAATTCGCCCTACGCGCGGATCAAACTTCGGTTGATTCAGCGGATGGGCCATTGTTCCCACCAGCTTTGCGACGGCGCCGCGCGGAACTCGCGTATCCGCGTCCAGCGTAATTACAAAGCGAACTCCGGAAATTCCTTCTAGCCGTTGCCCCTCAATAGGAATGAATGTCGTTTCGCCAGTTCCTCGGAGCAGATGGTTAAGTTCCCGCAGCTTACCTCGTTTGCGCTCCCATCCCATCCACGCGCGCTGAGATTCATTCCATTTACGCTTGCGGTGAAATAAAAAGAAACGGTCATATCCACCCGGAGCAGGTCCGTGTCGCTGATTTAACCTTTTGATTCCTTCGGCAGCCGCGGCTAGCAGGCCTTCGTCCCCCTCCAACGTTTCTCTTGGCGCATCCACCCAATCAGAGAGGAGAGCAAAACGCAGATCCCCATCTGGATTTGCCAAATAATGAATTTCCAGCCTGTCTACTTGTTCCTTGATTGCCGCCAAATTCGTAAGCAGCGTTGGAATTACAACGATCGTGCGGAGAGAGTCAGGGATACCCTCAAGGAGTTCCAGCCGCGGAAGAGGACGCGGGCCCAGCAAAGTTGGGACTGTACGATTCACAAGGGCAATTGCCAAATCAGAGGCGGAGATTGAACCAATTAGGCCCAACAAAATGAGGTATCCCGTCGCTACACCGTGCGCCCATGAGTAATATAAGGGCAGCATTAAAATTGCGGCAGTTAAAACCAGGATCGTTCCAAGATATCCTGGCGCCGCGGCACGCATGTATAAACGAAGAAATTTTTCCTTCCATGGCCCTCGATATGCGAGTTCGCGTTCGAAATCAATTCGGCCTTTTGAAATGAGGTAATAGCCCGGATCCTCGACCTGTCTACTTTTGCCGCCGCCATCACTATGCCTTCGGGCGGTTGCCTGCTTGGCACGAAGCAAAGCCCGTTTCGCAATTTCGATCTCAGAAAATTCGGAGCCTCTTGAAAGTTCTTCAATCGAATGGCGGTAATGATCTCGTGTTGGAAAATCCATTTCACCGAACAGGCTTCCTTCACGGAGAACATCATCCACAAGGCTGATGCTTTCGAAGAATTCGTTCCAATCAAACGCGGACATATCACGCATGCTGGTAATCACATTGCGGATTGTGACAGTCGTCGCCGTTTGATCTTGATGTTCGGCGCGGACAATTTCATCCGATGTGGTGCCCTGCGCGTCCAGCCTCTTATCGAGCCAGAGCAGAATGGGGCCTACCTTGGGATCAAGGTCACGCAGGCGCTGCACCAACTGGACGGCAAAGGCACGATCGAGAGGTTGATTTTCGAATTCGCGAAGAATCGTCGGAGAAATCGAGGGTGAGTCTCCACTGCCAAATAAACCGTCAACCAGGCGGTCGGCTTCTTCACGCGCGCGCCGGCTTCGCACAATGCCATCTGCCAATTTGCGAAGATTTTCAACCAGGACAACTCGGAGAGTAATTGCCAGGGCCCAAAGTTCGCCAATCGTCAGAACATGCACCCGCTGGTATGCACTTACGAATCGACGCAAAAGTTCAGGTTCAAAGCGGCTGTCCGTATGCGCGACGAATGCCCACGCGATCCCAAACACGCGCGGATAACCGGCGAGATGGCCAGATGTTAATTTGGGGAGCCTTCGATAATAGCCTTGAGGAAGGTCATCGCGAATTTCACGCAACTGTTCCTCGACAATATAAAAATTATCGACCAGCCATTCCGCCGCGGGAGTGATCGTGCCTCCCTGCTGAATGGAATTGGCTGTAGCGCGATAATACTCAAGCAGAATGCGCCCATTTTCCTGGACGCGCGGGATCAGCGAATTTCCCCCACCTTCCTCGTGTGAAATCTCTTGAGCAGTCGCAAGGTCTTCCGCGTGTTGCTCGAGGCGCTCCACGCTAAAAAGTTCACCGCGAATGGGACCTTCGGTTTCGGTGAACAGGACAGAAGATGAGGTGGTCGTATTCATCCTTAGATTAAAGCTTCATCTACTTTACGTCACAAAGGGGAAATAAAGTTCCTAAAATAGCAGTGGAAAACAAGATAAAACACGTCGAAATTCTCGCAGTAGCAAGGAAACTCATTTACCTCGTCGAAGGAACCAATGCAACAATTAGTCGCTCACTGTTGATCATGATAATGGAAATCCCCGGCGCCGATTGTCATTTTTGAATATTACAAATTTCCGGATCGCGCATCTCGATAAAACTGCTCGCCGGCATCCGCTGCGCGTTTCGCCTGTTCTCTCACGTCGCCCAATGTGTCCTGGATGCGCTCCGTAAGATCCTGGCCCTTATCCAACGCGCGATTGAGGCCCTCTTTGACGTTGCCAACGACCCGTTCTCTCGCTTCCTGGCCGGCCTCTGTGGAAAGTAACATTCCCAGCGCAACACCAATTCCTATTCCAATAATAATTCCTATAGTTGTTCCCTGCCAGTCGGCACGGCTCATGCGCACCTCCACTGTTTCCATCATTTACAACTTCGACTTCTCATTCTACACAATTGAATACTTAAATCTGAGCTTCACGGATCAGGTCGGATTGAGGTTAGGGAGGAAAGCACGATGTGCTTTCCTCCCCACTTTACGAGCTCAACCATTTCCGCCAGAAGCAGTGCGGCGGGCTTTCGAGTTAGCGCTTGCGGCGCTCGTGGAAGCTTCGCCGGTTGCCGAAACATTCTCTGCTCCAGAGTGGTCCATAATTTCCTTGGCACGATCGACTTCTTCGGAAGTATCGCAATGAACGGAAAGGAGAATTCCACCCTTTGCGACTCGGCCTTCATATCGTTTCGCCTCATATTCGGGTATTCCCATCCCGATCAGCGCCCCTGTCACGCCGCCGACTGCTCCTCCAACGCCAATCCCAGCCAGAGCAGACATGATTGGTCCTGCTGCAATTAACGGGCCAACACCGGGAATTGCAAGCGCGCCGATGCCAGCCAGCAATCCCAAAGTTCCGCCGAGTACGGCGCCTGATCCGGCTCCTGCCGTCGCCCCTTCTGGTGCTTTCGTTGATTTTTCAGTTCCGATATCACGCGTTCCCAGGCTTTCAGGAAGCAGAACCGATATATCCGAAATTGGAAATCCGGATCGGGACAATAGCTCAGCCGCAGTTTCTACGTCACTTCGCGTCGAATAAATCCCAAAAACCGCTGTTTTCTTGCTTGCCATAAATTAAGCTCCTTTGCTTCAAAATTTATATTTGAATTCATTATTCAGGATTTCGGAGGAACTACTTCAATCTGGCTTGAGACGTTTCCGTCTCCGGCAATCGCACTCGCTTTTGCCTCAGTTGCGGACTTCTCATCGCCCGTGCGGACCGGCTCCTTCAATGTAACTTTTCCATCCCGAGTAATAATTTTTACGTTATCCGCATAGGTCGAGAGGGATTTGTCTTTCGTAAACTCGGCTCGACTTTTTGGAGTGATCGCCCAATCACTGAGGTTCATTTTCTTCTGATCGGCTGTGGTTGCGCCTTTGTTTGCGTCACCCTTGTTCATTTTTGTGTTGTCTGCCGCATCTTGCGGCAGTGCGGAATAACTTGCTTTAGGAATGTCAAACTGGGCTAATACAGTCAGTAACGGGGCTCCGAACAAAATGGGGGTTCGTGTCCTTGTCATCTGTTTCATGATTCTTCCGTCAATCATCTACTTAATTTGCAGAACACATTCCGCGTAAGCACATGAATTTTCCCCACTTAGTCAAGGTAGCGCACGTCGCCGAAGTGAGAAATAGAGTGAAGGATGTAGTTTGTTGAGCAGCTTGCGGTAGTGAAATTCCGACTGAATCGATTGTAAGAAACTGATAATTAAATTACTTTTCCCCAGGCACCACTTTTCCCAGTTTTGAAATTATAAAATCGAATCAATTTTCCTGTTTTTTTTCACGGCCGCATTTGAAATCCGGATGAATTAATTTCAACACGATCGCATACCTGAGAATGCCGGGTCAACATACCGTATCGCATGTATTGCCCGCGAGAGGCTACCCCTCTAGGATTGGCGACCGGGAGAGGAGGGTTGAAAGCTAAAAAAGAGGGCTGGGCTGGCATTCAGCTTCCTCTCCCTAACGAAACTTTCACCGTTGGTTCTAAGCTTACTCTGCTGAGGTGGAAGGAAGCTTACGCCCTTAATTCAGATTGTCCTTCTTCTAATCGTGGCGAGAGTTATTCTCTAGCTGATCAACCAGTACATTCAAATGGCGGCCTCCGCTAAATCAATTTTGAATGCCGTGGTTGTAATCGCCGTAATTATTTGGCTGCTGAATGTTTTCGGAATTGTGTCGAACACTGGCCGGATTCATATCGGATAATTCCCTGCTCGCTTGACTCACTGCACGCTCAAAGTTGACTTTTGTCGAAGCGCGAATCGTGAGCAGTGAAACTCATTCTCGAATCAGAGGTGATTATATGCGGGCATTCAGTCGGAGCACTTCGTCATCAGCAGATAACAGGCCGGCGGATCTTCTCCAAATGATTGTTCATCCCAGACAGCAATAATTTTCCTTACTCATCGAGTTCGATCATGCATTTATGTTGGCGGTCATGGCGGTGGTCTTTCGCCAAGATTTCGATCAGCTTTCGGGGCAATTCTTCCATTTCTTCCGCGACTCGCACATCCCCTTTGGATTCTCCAAAATGCCCGATCCCAAAACGCGCACCACAAACCGTGCAAAGTTCAAACGTTTCAATTTGAAAAGACCTGTTTTTCAAAAGCTCTTTGTCGTAAATTGCGATGGGGCTTAGTAGGGAGTTTGAGTTGTGATGGTCCACGAGCATGGCAACCTCCAGTAAGAGCAACTGCCGATTCCTGAACAAGATTCCCGGAGTTATGATCCGCTGTGAAGACTCTCTACCAGCTCGATTTGCAGGCTTTCATGTCAACTCATTTAACTCGAACGAAAAACAACTCAGAATATTTAAAAATCCAGTTAATCAATACAACCTATTGATGCAAGACGTCAATCAAGTGAAACCTGTAAAAGGGCTTATGCACTCAGGGTACGTGATTGCCATTCTTAGTTGGCAAGGGAATTTAATTTCTCATAAAGTGTCAATTCCTCACCCTCTTCGTTGATCTCAATGAGCTGGTATCCGCCGAAATCGGAGGGAACTTCCCAAAAGCTGTCTTTTATATTGTCCATTACAAAATCAGGCAGAAGAGAAAGCGCTGCACGCACTTCATCGCAAGTAGCAAAACGATCCGGTCCAGAGTTTGCGACCAACAGTTCAATTTCCATTTGCCCCTCCTGACCAACAGAAATCGATTTGTTCATTCAAGGCGACTTTCATCCCCAACGGCATATTGTCTTAGGTTGAGCAGTTCTAAAATCCACGGATATATTTAGAATGGAAGCTGAATAGCCTGACAGATCATTGCGGAAATCACATATTTCAGTATTGAAGAAGAAATAAAGCGCACAGTTATAAATTCGCCGGGCGCGAGCGCGAGGGGCTCATTTATGAATGAGCTCCCGCGCTTGTATTCGTTTCAACATCTTTCTTTCTGACGCGCCAGTGGGAAGCGCCTGGCCTTCGATTTGACTACTTTGAATTTGTAAACAACATCTTCCCGGCATCCGCATAAAGATTCGAGTACTTTATTCTAACATCTTTGTTAATCAATCATTTCGAATCGTGCATTTCTGCCCATGTATTTCCTACATGATCCGAACCACTTTTTTCCTAAGGTTTTTATTCTTAAAACATTATTGGCCCGAGGTATACCAGTAAGTCTGCCACCAAATTATTCTTGGCAATATGGAGAAGAATTATGAGCAGCGATGTTGATCCGTTTGTTCATGTGCTCTTGTTCGAATGCCCCAAGTGTTGCAAGCCTGTTTCATCGGCGATTGCTACAGGAGAAAGAAACCTAGAAAACACGGACGGCCGCTTGTTTGCAATCCGCTGTGAATGCGGATGGGCGGGTAATCAGATGGGAATAACTGCCAAGAGACATTGGGTGGACGAGAGGAGCTGACGTGAGCAATTTAATTCACGGTCTGGCTTGTCGGATGGTCCACTGCACCGCTGCGATCATTTCCATCCCGAGAGGAATCGCAATTCTCAATTCCGGATCGCCAGACAAGTTTCCGCGTGCCGGTTTCTGCGCTGCTTTGATATAGCCGCGTACCGTGCCGCTGGGAGATGTACAGATTGATCCCGAGCTTCTCGATAAAATATAGAATATCGGGAGTTTCGACCAGCGTGCAATATCCTTGACTCGGTGCATAGTGAACTGTGTAACACACGTATCCGCAGTGTTAGGAATCTATTGTTTGCATTTCTGTATCAAATTCTTCTTTTCACGCAACCCCATCCTTCTCATATCTCATTCCATGTTCATGGCGTGAACACAGGGGCTCAGATCTCGATTCAACCGTGGCGATGTTTCTTGCGATGACATCTACCCTCCTCGATTAGACGTTTTGCTGTCTGCACTTTTCGCGCGAATTCCGATGCCCTGCGCATCCAAAGGTGGCCGCTGTTTCCGTAGATTCCAAGCAAATTTATTGATGGTCAATGCGGTGTACCGTAAAGCAAGCAGGAAGCAAAGGCAGCTCTGGTAACGAACGGTCATGCACTCGTTTTCACCCCGCTTAATTGGAGCGAAGTAAAACCCTCGCTCGATCCCGCCAAATTTAATAGGGGAGCTTTTGAAACCCGCATGAAAAAGAAAGATCCCTGGCAGATTTTTTCAAAGGCCGCCAGGCCTTAGGCAAAATTGGGGATAAACTAAAGAAGATTTAATTCGGCGAGCGGTTAAATTCCCCACATCTTAAATAAAGGAATTTACTTATGTCTTTAGAACAATATCGGGCAAAACGTAATTTCAATGTTTCTTCCGAGCCGGCAGGCAATGCGGAATCACAGTTGAAGCAGAAGCGGACGTTGCTTTTCGTAGTCCAAAAGCATCGCGCTACACAGCTTCATTATGACTTCCGCCTGGAACTGAACGGCACATTGCTTTCCTGGGCGGTCCCCAAAGGTCCATCGACAGATCCTTCAGTTAAACGGCTTGCCATGCAAGTAGAGGATCATCCTATGGAATACGCAAATTTCGAGGGCGTCATTCCGGAAGGAGAATATGGCGGCGGGACTGTAATGGTTTGGGACACGGGTAAATGGACACCGGAAATTGAGGACGCGGAAGAAGGTCTGAAAAAAGGCGACCTGAAATTCAACCTGCAGGGAAAAAAGCTGAAGGGATCGTGGGTGCTGGTTCGTACCCATGGATTTGGCAGCAGAGCAGATAAATCCTGGCTGTTAATTAAGCACAAAGATGAATTTGCCTCCAAGAAAGACATCGTCGCCGACGAACCTCGTTCAGTTTTGAGCCACAAGCTTCTCGCCGATATAGCGCGTGACAATGGCGGCAACGTGGAGAAAGCCGCCGCAGGAGATCCCGTCGCAAAAACCAGGAAAGTGGCTGCTGCTCGCAAAAGGAAACGCCTAAAGGAATAAAAACTGTCAGTCGCGATTGACAAAACTAATAATCGAGCGTTTGACTGGAAAATGGATCCATTCAAATCAGCCCTTTTTATGTTTAAAAAATTCTACCTGTTGCAAACGCTTTTTAGCTTTCGCCTGGCTTTTGTATGGTCCTCCAAGATTCTTTCCTTTCTCCGAAGTCACGTAGTAGCCTTCTTTTGTTTTTTTGATCATTTTTCACTCCAAAACTTATTCTGGGGCAGTGGTGAGCAGAGTCAATCCGTAATTCCCTTTACACTTCATGGCTGCGAGCAGCTCAATTCAACTTTTTGGAATCCATTTTTATCAACCTCAGATATGTGCTAACAGCTCTCGTACATAATTTACTTGATACATTTGTCCATCGCAAAGCGCAATACTTACCACCCATCTGATTCGATCCTCGGAGGGGTGAATGAATAGGGTGGAAATCAAGCTAGGGATGATCCTGATTCTGATCTCTGCCCGACCCCAGACCTGGGTACGAGGATTGGGAATTCAAGGCGGTGGTTCGCGCCCGACAGCGACATTTGTTGGCCAAATCATGGACAGCAAATGCGCGACCGTGGGATCTCATGAACCCATGATGAAAAAGTTAGGTGCGAAAGATGCCCGTGATTGTACCCTGCGATGTGCAAAAGACGGTTCCTTTGTCCTTTACGACTCTGACACCAAAACGGTTTATCAATTGAATGATCAGGAGAAACCTGTGCGCTACGCTGGGCAAAAAGTGAAGATATCGGGAACCTACGACAAGTGGTCGCAAACCATCGACATTGATTCAATTGATGCGGCCGATTCGAACTTGTTGAAATTCAATTCCATCCTTTCTCACGGACTTATCAGATACTAAATCCGATTCATGTATATCTATTTGCTGTTCGTAGGCATGCGCGCCATTTAGCGCAGGCATCGGCAGACCGGTTTGTGCTTTACTACTATTGACAATAAAACATTAGAAAGAAATGAAAAACATTAGAATACTCATTGCAGATGATCACGAAATTTTCAGGCGCGGACTGCGTGCTCTCCTCGAGCCATACTCCGAGTGGGAAATTTGCGGCGAGGCCGTGGACGGTCTCGATGCCGTGGAGAAGTGTAAGCCTCTTGGTCCGGACATTGTTATTTTGGATATCACAATGCCGCGCTTAAATGGTCTGGAAGCCGCGAGGTTAATTAAGAAGCAAAATCCAGATCTTCGAATCGTAATTATTACTCAGCATGATTCGCCCCAGGTTCAGGCCGCTGCCATGGAAGCCGGCGCACAGGCTTTTGTCACGAAATCGTCGGTTGGAAATGAATTAGTCGCCGCGCTCAGGTCAATCATTAAAAATATGGGCGAACAAAAAGGAGCATGAACAACCAGGTCAGCTTCTTGGCAGGAATGAAGTGAATGGGCGAGTAAACCTTTTATCCCTACGCACGACAAATCGCCAGACCCGTTATCACGCACAAACTGTATCTGCGGCTACACAATTATTTTTATTCTGGGAAAATTAGTCGACAAACCGAAAAAGTGCGAATTTCGATGCTCTTTACGGAAGACCTTCATCTGCCAGCGCTATGCCTCAACTATTTGATTGCGAACCGCATATCGAACCAGCTGACTGACAGAATGGATTTCCAGCTTCCTCATAATGTTGGCTCGATGCGTTTCCGAGGTCTTGACGCTAATCCCGAGAATCACTGCAACTTCTTTGCTGCTCTTCCCTTCTGACAATAACTGGACAATCTCCCTTTCGCGCGGCGTCAGACGCTCTCGAACGGTTTGAGAGACATCGGCTGGAACTGCTCCTTTCGTCCGGATGCTTTCCAGCATTATTTCTGTGGCGCAGGAAGTAAAAAACGGTTTGTGAACAGCCAATGCCTCAACTGCGGCTACCAGGCTGCGGTCCGAATCCGACTTAATGATGTAACCTTTTGCGCCGGTTTCAATGATCTCCCTTACCAATTGATCCGTGTGATGCATGGATAAAATCAGCATCTCAGTGTTGGGAGATAGTTTCTTAATTTTTCTCGCCGCTTCAATGCCATTCAATTCGGGCATGCTTATATCCATGATGGCGATGTCCGGCCGGAATTCTTCAGCCATGGATACGGCCTCACGCCCGCTATGCGCCTCGGCGCAAACCTTCCACCCCGCATGAGCTTCGAGTAGCATCTTCAGCCCACGACGTACTAAGTCGTGATCGTCAGCTATCATTATTCGTAATGTTCCCATTTTTTAACCTTAAGTCTTCCGTTTTTTGGATTTGATCGCTGGGCCGTTCGAACCTTATCCTTAAAAAACATCAAATGACTTTGGTGGGCCATCTTTGACAAGCCGGGTTTTATACAGCCACATCTTTTAGCCCACTATTGCAAAGCATTCATATACAGGATTCTATGTATTTCGGATAGGTTTTACAATGTACCGAAAAAGGAATTAAACACTATAATCGCAGTTCTTTTTTACTTAAACGTTGCATCTTAAAGACTTACTCGAAAGCTCTTCGAATTCGTCGCTCGTTCGGCACAATTTACGCAAAGTCGCGCCCAAGGCAGGGCCTCAAGCCTGGCTTTTGGGATTTCGGTACCGCAATGGTCACAGATGCCGTATTCCCCCTTCTTCATCCGCATAAGCGCCAATTCAACTTCATTGAGAGTTCGTCGCTCCCGTTCCAGCGTGACTGCCAGCATGTCCTTCGTTGCGTTCTCAACGGCCGCAGCTGCTTCATCATCCAAATCTCGATCTATAACCGCATCCATCCGATGACGGTCAATTCGAAGTCGTAATTCATTCCGTTGTGAAGCCAATTGTTTTTGGAGCACCGTGAACTTTCTGTTGCGGGCAGAGCGAGTGATTGTCGGCATGATGTGGTCCCTTCGAATGAGATTCGGAACTTGGCATTCACTTCCGTCCATTTCATTACTTGCGTTCAACTTCGCTATTTCTCCCGAGACCATATCTGTGCCGTCTCAGGTGATCAATCCAGAGGCTAATGTAGGCTCTGCCGGAAAAGTGTGTAGAGCGTATTTATTTGATGAAAATAAAACTCCGATGGATGTCCAATGGCGGGGAGACTGCAAGGTTTTGCACATAAAGTATAAAACCCGTGCCAATTTACAATCCTTGGCACGGGCTCTAGACCACTTTGGTTTATCTCGTGTGTTATATGTTCACGGACTTGTGATTACCAGTTCCTCTTTTACGATAATTGAATGGTTAATTCCTCTTTCCCGTGAATTCCCTTCAAACTTAATCTCCTGCATTTATCGAGGACGAGCCGCTTTCGCCTTGGTATTCGTCGTTGATCCCTCCTCGGCCTGCTCTTCGGACTCATAAGAAGCGGCCTCTGATTTAATGCCGTCCGAGAATTCCGTCGGTTTTTCATCTGTTTCTTTTTCTTCATTTAAAGTTTTCTCAAGAAGCGCAGCGGCATTCTGCTCGCCAAGCACCGAAGCGAAATTACGAACCGTGCCATAGGCTGAGATTTCATAGCGCTCCACGCATTGCGCGGCAGCGATCAATCCGGCATCCTTGACATCGCCTTCAAAGTCTTCTTCAATCATTTCACTTCCTTCCGCCACAGGCCCCTGCATTGACTTGCACTTCTTGCCGGTGGGCTTTTCTCCCAACTCACTGAAGATCTGCTCCAACCTTCGTGCGTGTTCTTTGGTTTGTTCGAGATGTTTCTCGAACCCAGATCGAAGTTCCTCGGATGTCGCCGCCTCGGACATCTCAGGCAGCGATTTGATCAGCTGCTTTTCCGCATCGTAAATATCGCGCAATTCGTCCAAATATAATCGCTTGAGAGTATTCTGTGCCATTGCATCCTCCGCCAGAGGTTAAACAACAATTTCGCATCTCGGTGAATACGCACATAAACGGCTATCCGGTGAAGAGTGTAAATTTCGAAAAGGGACCGGTGTGCTGGTGAAAGAAACGCGAGTGAGCCTTCAGACCGCTGAAGTCATCCGGGCCGGAATTCGAATGTTGTGATTCGCCCCTCGATACATTTTTCCTTAAAAGAATGAACTTGAGGATTGCGAACAACTCTCTGAGGCAGAAAAGTCAAGAGCAGGCATGGCCGTTAGCTGGCCATGCCTGCTCTGAAAAACATTTGAGCCTATTTGCGATCAAGGACTACTGCTGTTCTTGCATCGTCCCGGTCGCAAATTGTGTGGTATCCACCTCGATTGTAAAGAATTGAGTGCTACTTGCCTGGTAAACGACATACTTCAGAGTCGGTGGATTGGTTGGCAGGCTCACTAGAACTGGAATCGTGAACCGGCCCGCGTGCGTTGCGTCAGGAACAAACGTCCCTGACGCAGATATGGCGGGGTTCAGTCCGGTATTGAACAAATCACTCAAATTCTCTGTTCCTGTGAATGTGGTCCCGGACACTGTCGCGATTCCGACTGAGTCCATCTCATTGTTGGCGGCTGACGATTGACTGCCAGTGGAAAAGTTTCCCGTAAAAGTCTGCGCACCCGAAGACGGGAGGATGAGCCAACCGCTGCCCGTTACTTTCGTATCGAGATCGAGCAACAATCCGCACAGCCCCGCATCCGCCGGACTATTCGGGTCGGTAGGATTAATGGTTGGATCGGCAAGATAAAGGCCCAGCACACTGATGTCCTGCGTGTTCCCGGGAGTAAGTGTTATGGTCCCATACCCGCTGCCGTTTACGGTGTAGGTTCCCGTTACGGCAGCGCTCGTTACACTGCCTTGTTCATCCACGTCCGCAAATCCACTTGGCACGTTGCCGTTCCCGTCCAGGGTCAGTTTTCCGGCTGCCACATAACTTGCCCCAGCCGCCAGGGTGCTGGCGTCGGTGAAAACAAACGTGGTGCCAATGGAAGCGTTGGTTACCCCCGTGACTCCCGTATAGGCCGAACCAATATCCGGCTCACCTGTGTCGGTGACCACGATTCGAAGCACTTTCGGTGTCACCATATAGTAAACGAAGTGGGTGCCGCCGAACGACATCGTGCCGCGTCCCGTCGCATCCGGCGCGGTATACGTCGTCGAATTCGTTCCTCCACGGGTCACCGTTCCCCCCTCATTCGAATCCAATGCATTAACAATAAGTCCCCCGGAACCGTCCGCGGTGAAGAGTCCCCCGAATGCTTCCGCCTTCGTTCCATTCTTTCCGGAGACCGTGAATACAAAGTGTCCATTCACCGCAGCAACCGTGGTACTGGAAACGGTCTGGAGGTCGAAGCTTCCGCTCGAGGATGCGCCCGCGTCGAATTCTCCGATAATCGCATGTTTGCTGTTTACCTTGGCGAAGCTGAAGGTCTCTGTCCCGCTGGAGCCCACAGCCACGTTGTTGGTAATCAAAGTTAATGTGCCCAGGCTATTCGCGCCAATCGTCAACGTTCCGCCCGTAATCGTATCGCCGCTTGGTTCGGGAGAGGTTGCACCACCGGAGCTGACGTAATCTTGTTTTCCACCAGTCACATTTCCGTTCGCGTCAATCACCACCGCGCCTGCTATGGCGTACGTATTTTTCTTCGAATCCTCGCCGCTTACGTAGAAAGAATATGTTCCCGCGGGGATTGCGCCCGTTGTCGTGGTCGCCGTCACCGAAACATTGGCGGTCGCCGTAGCCGTGGAGCTGCTGGTGGCGGCTGCAGTGATCACTGCGGCAACCGCCGCCGCCGGCGCAGTGTAGGTAGTGTTTGCACCGCTGGCCGTGTGCGCTGGGTTAAATGTGCCGCATGTTCCTGTTGGTGTGCAGGTCCAGTCGACGCCTGCGTTCGCTGAATCATTCGTAACAGTTGCACTGATCGTTGCAGTTCCGTTTAACGCAAGGGTTGCAGGAGGAGCGGTCGTCAAAGAAATTGCAACTGTATTGTTCGCCGCCGTGATCGTGATGGTTGCCGTAGCGACAGCCGTGTGGGTACTGGTTGAAGTGGCCGTGATTGTCACGCTGGCTGCGGCATTCGGGGCGGTAAAAGTCGTCATTGCGCCACTCGCCGTGTGTGCTGGATTGAAAGTTCCGCACGTGCCAACGGGTGCACAGGTCCAATCCACACCCGCATTTGTGGAATCGTTCACAACTGTCGCGGAGATCGTCGCCGTTCCATTTGCCGCCAAGGTCCCGGGAGGAGCTTGTGTAAGTGTAATCGTCGCATTCCCGGAAGTAGTTGAAGGCGATGAGCCAACGGCACCGCAACCGGATATGCTTAGAGCAAGAAATACGAGAACCAGACCTGCGAACAAACCAGACGTCCACGTTGCGCGAACTTTCTTCACGACATCCTCCTAAATTAATTAGCTCTCAAAATTCAGTTACAGTTATGCGGACACAATCCCACGCGAAGCTACAATTAGCTCCGTTAAAAACCATCGCAAAGTGTGCGTTCCCGCACACTTACAAGTAGTGAGGAATAATTGCCAGAGAATCGTCAATGCAACAATCAGGCAGCAACTTTAGGTAGGGTGGGAAATCCATGTAATTCGCTGCGACAAACGAATGCAGATACATTCACCTGCAAGAAAAGATCAACAAATAGTTACTGCGCCGGCAGGATGTGGAATGTTGAAAATACAATGCGTTGGCAAATATTTTCTCAGTCTAAGGCAGCGATAACGAATGTTGCGAGGGTCGATTACCGCGTAACCCAAGGCGCTCTGTTTACTACAGCTATTTCCCCGCCACCCTTAGGCATTTGCCCTGATTGTTCTCCGCAAATCGCGGAAACACAATTGCGTGGCGCTTCCAAAGACTCGAACCGAGTCACACCACCTGGAACGAAGAGCCTGGAGAAACACGAATGGCGCCGACCGATGAATCGTTGAAAGGTTTGCGCGTGGCAATCCTGGCAACGGATGGTTTTGAACAAGCCGAACTTGTCGAACCTCGAAAAGCGCTGGACGAAGTGGGCGCAAAAACTTCCGTAATTGCCCCCAAAAGCGGCACAATTCAGGGAATGAATCACGATGAGAAAGGTGGCTCGGTGAACGTGGACCTTACGTTCGATCAAGCGAATCCGGCTGATTTCGACGCTGTCCTCCTCCCTGGCGGCGCCTTGAATGCAGATAAACTTCGAATGAATCAATCCGCGCAGGACTTTGTGAGGGAAGTTGATTCTCATCGCAAGCCCATCGCTGTGATTTGCCACGCGCCCTGGCTATTGGTTTCCGCAGGGCTGACCTTCGAGCGGACGATGACAAGCTATTTTACGATTCAGGATGACATTCGGAATTCCGGAGCCATTTGGGTGGATCAAGAAGTTGTGCAGGACAGAAACTGGGTGAGCAGCCGCAAGCCGGACGACATCCCCGCCTTCAATCGGAAGATTCTCACAGTTTTCGGAGAAGCAAAAGCTCGCGCTGGGGGCGCATAAATCATTTTCGTCGGGAGTGCGGGCATTGCATACCTTGAATGACGTGGAAGTAACCTGCATTGACTCCACCGAATAGGCTTATCCAAACTTATTGAAAATTCGTTCGAACAGTCTGCGAAGAACAATAAGGCGCCTCATGCGGAACCAATTCAACCAGGTACAAGTAATCCTCTCAACAAAAAAGCCCGCAAGTGACGTTGAATCACCCATACCCAGATTGAAATTTGGCGGGCTACCGAATTGATGCATCACCAAATAGAAATAGGGAATTCAAAATTCATAAGTGGAGGAAATTCATGAAAACAATTGAAGTTGAGCACACGGGAGGACCCGAAGTTCTTCATATAAGGGACATCGGCGGGCTGGAACCACCGGGCCCGGGACAAGCATTAGTCCGTGTACTCGCAGCGGGTGTCAACTTCATGGATATAGGACAAAGACGAGGCAGTTATCCGCGACAGGTGCCATTTACTCCAGGCCTGGAAGGCGCAGGGATTGTGGAATCGATTGGCGATAATTCGAATGTGGTGGCTCCCTCAGGTCGAGTTGCATTCGCCGATCAACCCGGGGCTTACGCGGAGGCAAGCCTGGTCTCGACTGACCGCCTCATTCCCTTGCCCGATGATTTTACTTTTGAAGAAGGGGCCGCCTTTCCCATGCAGGGCATGACGGCTCACTATCTGATTCATGAATTTCGCAAGCCGGGCCCGGGCGATGTTGTGCTGATTCATGCGGCCGCCGGGGGCGTCGGGCAACTGCTCGTTCAATGGGCCCACCATCTGGGGGCGTACGTTATTGGAACCGTTTCCAGCGAAGAGAAAGCGCAGGTGGTGCGTGACGATGGCGCCGACCAAATCATTATTTACACCAAGAGGGATTTCGCGCAAGAGGTGAATCGCATCACAAAGAATCATGGTGCGAATTTGATCCTGGACGGGGTAGGGAAATCCACATTCCGAGGCAATCTGGAAGCAGTCGCAGTCCGCGGACATATTGTAATTTTCGGTGCGTCCAGTGGACCTTCTGAACAGATTGATCCAAATAGACTAATGGCAAAAGCCATATCTGTTTCCGGAGGAAGTCTCCACAATTTTATAGCGACGCGAAAAGAAATGATGCGGCGCGCCAACGACGTAATCCAGGCTATGCGCGAGGGATGGCTGAAGCTGCACATAGATCGTGTCCTGCCATTGGACCAAGCGGAAGAAGCTCACCGCTTGATCGAAAGCAGAAAAACCGTGGGAAAGATTGTGCTAGTGACTACGGAGGAGGCGTAGACAGCTTGCTGAGTAAAACCGCCCGCCAACCGGTAGTGAAAAGCCAGAGGGAACGGCAGTTAACAAAACTTTAATTCTTAGTCCGCATATAACATACCGCTATTATGATAATTCAAAAGATAAATGTATTACTAACAAAATAAAACTGGCGTGTTGTAATGTTTTCACTTACAGTGATTCCCCTATTGGGAATACACCTTTCTATCCATTGTCTTGAAAAGTACAGCGTGAGAATTTCTAAGGGAGGTCCAAGGATGATCCTGAGGGAAGCTGGAATCTTCAACCGCCGTCAGGCGTCAATTGGGCATTTCGGCTTAATACTTTCTGGCCTCTTAATCTTTTGTTTTCTGGTTATTGCATCGGCGCGGGCTCAACAACAACCAAGAAACAATCCAGCTTCGATGTCTGATTTAGCTTCCCAGAATATGAATAAAGTAGCGGCATCAGCCTCTGATATTAAGGCAGTTTTATTAAAAGAGCCGGGAATCATGGTTGAATTGAAGCGATGGGTTGCAAAAGATTCTACAGACCATGGCCAGATCGTTGGTGAGACGGAATTAAGCGAATACGCGATTTTCGATCGCCTGGAAAATGACGTTGAGTTTCGGTCCGTCGCGACGGCGCTTGTCCAGCGTTATGGTTTTCTGATCCCAAAAATAAATCCCGATTCCGATCTGGCGAAAGAACAGGACCTTCTTAGAGTCGAACGGGCGAAGTGGATGGCGCAGGCGGAAGAGGAAGAGCGCGCACAAGCGCGGCAAAAGGCTGCGGAGGATCTTAAGAAGGCGGCCGCGTGCGAATCGCAACACACGCCGGATTGTAATCCTCCCCAACCGACACCGGCTTCCTCACAGCCGCAGAATTTATATCAGAACCCACAAAACCCGTTGATTCCATGGGGAAGTCCCCCGATGGACCAGACCGTTCCCAACAGCCCGAATTTTGGCGGATCGTCCTTGCAGCGTACCCAACTGATGCAAACAGGTGGCGATCGTTCATCCGGTTCCAATCCATTTGCGCAATTGTCCCCCGCGAACTCTTCAGGAAGCAACTCGCTGAATTCAGGAAATTTGGGTGGCCTTTCGTCATCGAACACTGGAGAAATGGGCAGCAACAAGCAACTTGCGGCCATTCTGAGCAATCAAAACCAAGGGATGGGTAATCCATCGGATGGATTGCTTTCGGGATATGGGCCTGGCCTAGGGAGTGGAAGTGATACGGGATTAGGAATGGGTATGGGAATGGGTTCGGGAATAGACGCGAGCCAACTCCTGATGAACGGCGGGCAGGCGAGCGCGCTTTCTGCTCCATCAGGCCCGTCCCCCCTTATGCCGATGCAGCCGTATCGTCGGTCTCCGCAGGGTTTTCCAAATCAGTCGTCTGACATGGTGCGCAGACCTAATCCATATGAAGACGTTCCGGCTCTTGCAGACATGTACATGCAGACCGTTGCGCGTCCTTCCGTCCCAAAAAGGTTCGGCTTGGACGTTTTTGAAAATGGCGCGCATGACCTTCAATTAATTCCCATGGATCTTCCCGCAGGTCCCGACTATGTCGTGGGGCCGGGCGATGGACTAACAGTGGATCTGTGGGGCAGCGCCTCCATGCGTCTCACACGCACCGTGGATCGCGGAGGACAAATCAGTTTGCCCGAGGTTGGGCCCGTGGAAGTGAACGGCAAAACATTAGCCGTCGTGCAGCAAGATATTCAGCAGGCTTTGCGAAGCCAGTACCGGAATGTTTCCGTAGGGGTTTCGCTTGGCCGGCTTCGAACAATTCGTATTTACGAAGTAGGAGATGTCGCAAGTCCCGGCGCGTATGATATCAGTTCCCTTTCGACACCTCTCAATGCCTTGTTCGTCGCAGGAGGGCCATCGCCGCGCGGATCGCTTCGCATTTTAAAGCATTACCGCGGAACACAGTTGATTCAAACTGTGGACGTCTATGATCTCTTGCTGCATGGGGTAAAGAAAGATATTGAGCGTCTCGATAATGGCGATACTGTTCAAGTTCCGCCTATCGGGGCGCAGGTAACGATCGAAGGAATGGTTCGCCGCCCGGCGATCTACGAACTCCTCGACGAGCATAATCTAGAGTCGGTGTTGGAACTTGCCGGCGGACTGCTTCCCACTGCCGCGCTGCGCCATATCGAAGTGCAACGTCTCATCGCCCACGATAAGCAGACGATGTTAAGCCTGGACATTCCTGACAACTCAGACCCAAATGAAATTACCAAGCAGCTGGAATCCTTTGAAATTAAGGATGGGGACCGAATCCGGATATATCCGATCGCTCCCTACAACCCGGACACGATTTACCTCGAAGGCCACGTTGTGCGTCCGGGCCGGTATTCCTATCACGATTCGATGCGGGTAACTGATGTCATTTCTTCGTATAAGGATTTGCTGCCCGAACCCGCGAGCCAGTACGCAGAAATTATTCGCCTCAACGCCCCGGATTTCCGGCCTAGTGTTGAAAGCTTTAACCTTTCGGCGGCGCTCGCGGATTCCTCCAAGTCTCCCGTTCTGCATCCGATGGATACCATTCGCATTTTCAGCCGATTTGATTTTGAGGCGCTACCAACTGTGGCGGTCCTCGGCGATGTACGCGATCCCGGCACGTACAACACGGCGGGAGAAATTCGCTTGTCCGATGCCGTTCACATGGCGGGTGGATTAAGCGCCGACGCGGACACCTCGGACGCGCAGGTCTTCCGCTATCAGCCGGATGGCACGCTGAAAGTGTTCAGCGTCGGTCTCACCCAAGCATTGGACGGAAATGCCGTTGAGAATATTGTCCTCGAGCCCCGCGATCGCCTGTTAATTCACCGCAACACGAATTCCATACAGCGCGCCACCGTCTACGTGCAGGGCGAAGTGGGCAAGCCGGGCCGGTACCCCCTTACCTCCGATATGAGAATCGCGGATTTAATTCACGTGGGCGGCGGACTTACCCGCAGCGCCGACACACAATCCGCCGACCTCACCAAATATGAATGGCTGAATCAGACCAAGCTCTCCGGCCATCAGGAAAAAATCTCGATTTCCTCGGTGATGGCGGGTGATGCAAACGCAAATATTGTACTTCACGATGGCGACGTTTTGACCATTCGCCAGCTTCCGGGATGGAATGATCTGGGTGCAACGATCAATTTGCGCGGTGAAGTAGTTCATCCCGGCGCTTATGGCATTCGCCCGGGCGAGCGGATCAGTTCGGTGATCGAACGCGCTGGTGGCTTTCTGCCTGATGCCTACCCATATGGAGCTGTAATGCAGCGGTCCACCGTGCGCGAACTGCAGAAAAAGCAGCAGGATGACATGATTGTCCGCGCAAAAAGCGTGGAAAGCAATATCGAGCTAATGCCTGAAAATACTCCAAGTCAGAAGCAGGCGAAAGAAACCGCGCTCCAGCAGTACCATACCACTGTGCTAGAACTTGTTGCGAACCCTCCGGTGGGACGCGTTTCGATCCGGATTTCCTCCGACATCAGTCGCTGGAAAAATACCTTGGCTGACATTGAGGTACGTGCTGGGGACTCCCTGATAATTCCTAAGAAGCCAAGTTATATAATGGTATCGGGACAAGTTTTCAATCCAACCGCTATTGCCTTCCGCCCGGGCAAGAGCGCGAAGTGGTACCTCAGTCAGGCGGGAGGCCCCACGCTTCTAGGCGATAAAAAAGCAGTGTTTGTAATACGTGCGGACGGTTCCGTTATCACAACTGGAAAAAATATGTGGAGCGGAAGCTCAATGGGCGCCGTGCTCGAACCAGGAGACACGGTGGTGGTTCCCGAAAGGCCGGTTGGCGGTCCTGTGGATTGGCAAATCATCTTTGCCGCTGCACAGGTCGCGAGCGCCGTGGCCAGCACTATTTTTATCGCATTGCATTACTAGCGTGGATCGAGGATGAAAATAAGAGGCGCCACCATTTTGTTGAACTGTTTCTTATTTGCGGGAATGCAGGGCCTATGCGCATCGTACTCCTTTGCGCAGACACCAGACATGCGCGTTTCTTCCCAGTCCGACAGTTCGACAGCCACTAAGCCAATTCCAGTTCCGCAGGACTCGGACGAATCAAAACAAGAAAATTCGTCAGACCCGGATGTTTACCAGGACAATTCGCTTGGAAAAGAATTCCTGAAGCATTTAATTTCGGATCAGAAAACAATTTGGACAAGCCCCGCGCACCTCAGGTGGGAGGACGGAAGCTGGTTATTTCCCCTGGCCGCAGCCACGGGAGGACTGTTCGCGACGGATCGCGCTGTACCTCCGGTTTTATCGAAAGACCAGACAAAGCTGAACCGTTACGTTTCGATTTCCAACTATGGCTTGTACTCGATGGTTGCAGCGGGGGGTGGACTCTATATTCTCGGCAAGATTACACACGACGATCACAAAAGAGAGACAGGTGTTTTAGCTGGCGAGGCCGCAATCGACGCGACTGCCGTGAATACGGCATTTAAATATGCCTTTGGAAGGGCGCGACCTTTTCAGGATCAGGGGCTTGGGAATTTCTTCCAGGGAGGCACATCCTTTGCATCCGACCACGCCGTTATCGCATGGTCCATTGCCAGTGTCGTTGCCCACGAATATCCCGGGCCGCTCACGCAAGTTGCAGCCTACGGTCTGGCTACGGTCATAAGCGTGGCCCGTGTGGGCGGAAAACAACACTTTCCATCTGATGTGCTTGTTGGCGGAGCGATTGGCTGGTTAATTGGGCGGCAAGTGTATCGCGCACACCATGATCCGGAAGTCGGTGGAGGAGGTTGGGACCCGCTTTCCGGAAATGAAGAAGGAGAAGATCGTCGCTCGCGTCAGCGAATGGGATCTCCTTTGGTACCGCTCGATTACTGGGTTTATCCCGCGATGGAACGCCTGGCGGCTCTCGGATATATGCATACACAATTAATGGGATTGAAACCTTGGACGCGAATCGAATGCGCGCGCCTGACGGAAGAAGCAGGCGAAACTTTGGCAGACGGACCGGGTTCTAGTGAGGAGGAGGCAGTCCGTGTGCAAAAACAGCTGGAGCAGGAATTTGCTTACGAAATTGAATTGTTAGGCGGCGGGCGCAATCTTACTGCGAATCTGGAATCGCTATATGCCCGTGCCGTGTCAATCAGCGGACCGGCGCTGAGCAACAGTTTTCACCTGGGTCAGACGATTGCTTATGACTACGGCAGGCCGTTCGAGCGCGGAACCAATGGACAAGCCGGCGGATCGTTCAGCGCCGCCGCTGGACCGCTAGTCCTCTACGTTCGCGCGGAATACCAGCATGCTCCTGGCGCGCCGGGCTTTTCGAGTGCGGAGATTAACGCCTTCGCAGCTGCGGATGTGGTGCCCGCTTCCTCGATATCCGCCATTCCCGTTCTTCCAACGAACCGACTGGAGCTTCTGGACAGTTATGTGGGCGTGAATCTTGGCAATTGGCAGCTCGACTTGGGCAAGCAAAGTCTTTCGTGGACGCCGGGGCCCGATGGGTCTATGTTATGGAGCAATAATATCGACCCGGTAAATATGGTGCGACTCTTTAACCCTGAGCCGCTGGAAATGCCTGGATTTCTCAAGTTTTTGGGGCCGGTACGAACGGATGAGTTTTTTGGCCGGCTTGAGGGGCATCCCAATTCTCCGCGCCCGTTTATTTATGGCCAGAAAATCAACGTCAAACCATTCAAGTTTTTGGAGTTGGGCTTTGGCCGAACCGTTATGATCGGCGGCTCACCTGGGGGCAATCCACTGACGGGAGGAGATTTTTGGAGGAGCTTCGTTGGCAAAGCCGATCCGCGAATCAATTCCGTGCCGGGCCACAACCAGTCCGAGATGGATTGGACCTTCTACGTTCCCGGCGTTGCCAACTACGTCGTCGTGTACGGAGATGCGACCGCGCCCGATGACATCCTGCCGATTGAAAATCCCGCCAGAAATCCGTGGCATCCGGGCGTTTATATCACTCGCTTCCCCGGTTTGCCCAAGCTCGATTTTCATATCGAAGGTGTTTCCACCGAACAGGACGGCCTTGCCATCTTGGCCGCTTTTCCCAATGCGCCGCGCAACAAGGGCGAGTATGATTATTGGAACAATAATTATCGCGATGGATATACGAATGCGGGTAACATCATTGGCAACTCAGTTGGCAGGGACGGCCGGTCGATACAAGCTTGGTTCACTTACTCGTTTTCGCCCCGAAATACCCTGCAAGTCCGCTATCAGCACAACTCCGTTGCAGCAGAATTCATTCCTGGAGGAGGTGCCTGGCAGGATTACTCCGCTAGCAACCAGCTGTACTTGAAGTCTGGTCTATATTTGAAGACCCAGGTTCAGGTTGAACACATTTCAAGGTATCCCTTGCTATTTACCAGACCTCAAAATAACGTAACCGCTATCGTGGAAGTCGGGTTCTCTCCCAGAGATCAGGGAGAGAAATGATGAACCGTCTGCCCGCACGTCTGTTCAGAGGATCGTGTACTAATGCGTGACGATGCTAAATCGAAGAGTGCTTCAGCTGAAACGATTGAAGCCCGGCCAGACTACGCGAATCCTCCTCAAGTGGTGCCGCCGCAGGAGCAGCCGGAGACCAAGCTGCGCATAATCTGGGATCACCGCCGGCTTCTATTTCAATGGATGGGTTACGGTTTCGTGATCTCGGCGCTCGTGGCATTTCTGATTCCGCGACGATTTGAATCAGTAGCGCGCCTGATGCCGCCGGACCAGAGCAGTTCGGGACTCGCGATGCTAGCGGCGGCTACCTCCGGACGCTCGGGGCTTGGATCCGGTGGTCTTGGGGGCGGCGGCCTTGGGTCCATTGCCGATGATCTTCTCGGCATGAAAAATTCCGGAGATCTGTTCATCGGGATACTGCAGAGCGCTACCGTCCAGGATGATCTCATTAATAAATTTAATCTTCGTAAGGAGTATTGGGACCGTTACATGGAGGACGCACGAAAGGACCTAGGGGAGAAAACTTCGGTGACGGAGGATCGTAAGAGCGGAATCATCACCTTACGAGTCACTGATCGAAATCCGCAGAGAGCCTCCGTCTTGGCTCAGGAATATGTAGCGGAATTGAATCGAGTAGTCGTGTTGCTGAATACCTCAGCCGCACACCGCGAACGGGAATTTCTGGAAAGTCGCCTGCTCCAGGTCACAAAAGACCTGGAATCGGCGGAAACCACATTTAGTGATTTCATGAGCAAAAACACCGCGCTGGACATACCCGCACAAGGTAAAGCAATGATCGAGGCGTCCGCCGAACTGGAAGGGCAGTTGATTGGCGCACAAACGGAGCTGGAGAGTCTCCGGCAGATTTACGCGGACGGTAACATTCGCGTGCGTACGGTGCAGGCAAGAGTGAATGAGCTGCAGCATCAATTGGAGAAGCTAGGCGGTAAGTTCGATTCGGCAAATCCTTCCGGAAATTCATCAGCGCAACCACTCTACCCATCCATCAAGTCGTTACCCGTATTGGGAGTGAAGTATGCAGACCTGTTCCGCACCTCCAGAGTCCAGGAAGCGGTTTTCGAAACTCTCACTCAGGAATATGAACTTGCAAAAGTTCAAGAGGCGAAGGAAACGCCCAGCGTGAAAGTTCTCGATCCGCCGAACGTGCCGGAAAAGAAATCCTATCCTCCCCGCTTACTGATCATGTGCCTCGGAACAATGCTGGCTCTTTCGATGTGCACAGTTTGGATATTGGGCGAAGCGTATTGGGAGGATATCGACTCGCGCAATCCGCACAAAATTCTGGCAATCGAGATGTCGCAAGCAACAAAGGCTCAATTGCCATGGACGTCCCGGAATGGCTCAAAAAATGGTCACCATAACAGCGCTTCCCAGGACTCAATGTGGGAAGAGCCGCAAGAGCCGACCCGACACGACGAAGCCTAAAAAGCTTCGTAGGTTATTGATTTATTATGACTTACCATACGCACAGACATGTAAGCGAGAGGGCGGAGCTGTATATGGGCCATAGTTGCTTTGAAAATGTTGTGACACAGCGCACCGAGCTCGCAAGTATTGGCGACGAGCGGCTGGTTGAGTTTTTTCCCAGATGGTACGCAGCCTACACCAAACCGCGCCACGAGAAAAATGTCAGGAGAGAGTGCGAGCGCAGAAGTATCGATTGCTTCCTGCCCACGTATGAGGTAGTCCGAAGGTGGAAGGATCGCCGAAAGCAAATCGAGTTACCGCTTTTTCCAGGATATATTTTCGTTCGAATCTCTCGCTTGCGGCAACTGAATGTCCTTCAGGTACCTAGTGTTATTTCCCTGGTCGGATTTGGCGGAATACCTACTTCATTACGCGACGAAGAGATTGCGACGCTGCAGAAGGGTCTAGCAGCCGGCGTCTCGGTTAAACCACACCCTTATCTTTTGACTGGCCGTCGTGTGCGCATTATCTCCGGGCCGCTTGCGGGTTCGGAAGGAGTGCTCGTGCGGCGCAAAGGCAATTTGCGGGTCGTTCTATCACTGGATCTGCTGCGAAGATCCATTGCCGTGGATGCCGATATCGCCGACATTCAGCCGCTTTCAGTTTCGCTAGATACTAAATAATTAATATGCCTGTCGAAACACTGAAACAACAGTTGCCCGCGGAGGGTCCTCTCCCTGGGACAAAGACCTTTAATCCGGCCCGTCAGGCCGTGATAAACGGTTACGTGAGCCTCGCCAAGGGCTTGCTAACCGTAGTCGTTATGATCGCCTTAACTCCCTTTCTCGTGACACATCTTGGCCCTACAGACTTCGGGACCTGGTCGCTACTGGGCTTATTTATCACTTATATCCAACTCGTGGACCTGGGCACCTCCGGAGCCGTTGCAAAATATATTGGCGAATTGTCACCCCAAACGCAGGCCAGCCAAATCAATACCCTTTTCACGTCGTTTATGATCTTAATCGGAATCTTCGCCTGCGGTGCGATCGCAATCGCACTCTTGCTGCATGATCGCATCGAAAAAGGCTTGGGCGCCATAGGACTGTTCGGGCCGGAGGCGAGGCTGTTTCTGGTTGCGCTCACCGCGCTGTACTCCGTGGGACTGATATCAAACGGCCTCGCCTATGTCCTCCTGGGATTGCACAGGTTCGATGTAGCGAACTATGTCGCGGTCTCGGTGTTGCTCGCTCAGTCGGTGGGTACGGTTGTGGTCTTGAAGGCGGGCTTAGGGTTGCAGGGGCTGGTCATCCTGGTGGTGGCAACTTCGGCTTTGTCTATCGCCGCTTATTTCACGGCCGCCAAATTGCTTCTTCATCAACTGCGGTTTGATTGGACTGATTTCGCCTTCTCGGCATTAAGGAAGATCTTAGGACTGGGGATTCAGCTACAGGCGTACGCGCTCGTGGGTGTGTTCTATTTTTATGCGGGGAAAGCGGTCGTCAGCTTGAAGTTCCCTCTTGCGGCAGTCGCTGCATTTGAAGTCGCGCTGCGGATTCCCGTGTTACTTCGACACGGCATCCTGTTCGTTTTAGGTCCACTCATGCCCGCAATTTCTCATTTGGGGACTCACGGAAGCGCTCTACAAGTGAAGACCATAATGATTAAGGCGCTCCGCTATTCGGTCATTTTAGGGATACCGGCATTTGTGGCGGTCGCTGCCGTGGCTGGCCCGATAATCCGCCTCTGGGTTGGCCCCGGTTTTTCCGCTTCCATTCTTCCCCTCCGGATCCTCTCCCTCGCTCTGGGACTCAGTTTATTTCCGGATTTGGTCTGGTTTTTTCTTGTGGGTCTGGGCAGACAGCGTCTTGCGATCATATTCTCCATTGGAGAAGTTCTCTTTGGAATTGCAGTGTCTTACTTGCTAGCGGGATGGTGGGGCTTACCGGGCGTTGCTTGGGGAATTTTTGCCACCTCGGCCCTCGGAACACTGGCGTTTTCTTTCATTCTGATACATAAAAATATTTTGTCGCGGCCGGATTTACCTGTGTTTCTTGGGTTCAAAGTCGCTCTAGTTTCAGGTGTCGACTTCGCAGCCGTGATTGTCCTCCTTCAATACTTTGGGCAGACGTATTCAAATTTTGCGATAGCCGTGGCAATCGCAAGTGCAGCCTATTTGCTTTGGCTGACCAAAGGCGGAGTGCTAGAGAATTCCGAGCGGGACTTGCTGCGAAGGTTCGTTCCGCGGTATCTCAGTTTTCTTTGTTAAACTTGAGACCACGTGTTTCATCCTCCGAATCGCATTCAGCATCAACTAACTGGAGCCAGGATCGATGCTATCAACTGAAAATCATCTAGCGCGCGCGTCCTACACCTATCAGACCACTTTATCCAAGGGCCTCCGCCGCGCCTTCAAAAGCCTGCCGAGACCGATCAGACAGAAACTCAAAGCATGCATTCAGCTCCCACAAGATGCCCTGGATGCGCTGCTTGGCCGCAGAGTTGAGATGGTTCCTCCCCGATATCTGAATTTCGCGGGTGATGGGAAGTTTCTGGAAACCGGGAACGAATTCCTGCGATATTTCATCGAGCTGGGCGGGCTAAAGCAAACCGATAACATTCTAGAAGTAGGATGTGGCGTTGGCCGGATGGCGAGGCCGCTTACTAAATATCTGACGGCAGGGACTTACGAAGGAATCGATATCGTCCCCAAAGGGATTAACTGGTGTCAAAAAGAGATCACCCGGAGATATTCAAACTTTCGGTTCCAGTTGGCGGATATCCGAAGCACGATGTATAACCCGCAGGGGCGGTTCTCAGCGGCGGAATACTTATTTCCGTTCGAAGAAAATCGATTTGATTTCATTTTTTTAACTTCTGTTTTCACGCATATGATGAAGCAAGAAGTTGAACACTATGTGCGGGAAATTGCGCGCGTCCTCCGTCCCGAGGGGACCTGCTTTATTACGTTCTTTCTGTTAAATGAGGAATCCCTAGGTCAAATCGCAGCGGCGGTGAGTTCACTTACCTTTCAATTCACAGGCCCCGGCTGCCGAATTGACGATGAGCGAAATCCGGACATGGCGGTATCATATGAGCAGAGCGACGTTCAATCAATGCTTCAGAATGCTGGCTTAACCATCCAGTTGATAAAGTATGGGGCTTGGTCCGGGCGGCAAGAGCACCTCACTTACCAAGACATTTTGATCGCAAACAAATCCTCACAGTAATACCAGGACGTTTTTTATGACCCAAACTGCAAGTGATCGCGGCACCGGCGCCACGACATCGACGGCACTAGTTCCGCTGATCGTGTCAACCGGGCTGATGATCATCTTGTTTTGTTGCCTCGTAATTGTGTCTTTCGTGGAAAGCTTCGACCTTTCATGGGTTAGCACACTGCTGCTGGCAACCGCTTCTATATGCTTCTTAGCAGTTAAGCTTGGTCCGGACTTTGACCTGTTTCATCCGACACGATTATTTGGATTCCTTTGGTGTCTGTGCCTCGCCTTATGCGCCATACGCTTACTGCCTATGATATCGGAGTGGAATGCGCTCATGTGGGTGTGCGTACTGACCGCGTTAGTATCATTTACGTTGGGCGCGTATTTGGCCGAACGGAGATGCGGAATGGAACAAATTTCCCCCGGTCTCGCCACAGAAGTGAAAGTTTTTCAAGGTATCTGGTTACCAGAGCGCTTGACCTTGATTGTGTCGACGTTTTGCATCTTGGCTGGTGGGGCGGTGCTGGCTTACGAATATCACTTGATTGGGGCCATTCCTATTTTTGCCGACGACGTGGATTTCATGAGGACGCAGCTCTTTGGAGTCGCGGGACAAGGAAATCCCATTTTTGACACTCTGTTCATTAAGACCATTCACTTTTTCGTAGAATTTATAAAGTACGGAGTGTTTTTCGCTTTCGTTATCATGGTCCAACGCCGCCCCAAAACACGAACTGTGCTCGCTGTGAGTGGGATCCTCTTCCTGTTTGGAACTCTCATCTATATCTCCCAAGCTGGGCGTATGTTTCTTATCGACATTCTCGTCACTTGCGTCGTTTTGTTTCATTACTTGAGGCGTCGCATTCGTTTTGCGGAATTGATGGCGGCACTCTTGATTTTGTTTTTACTTTTGGGACTCGCTGGATCGCTCAGGACGCGAACCGGTACAACCAGTGCGCTAATCGATCGGATCCGTTCAGATTCAGGTCTTCCTGAAGGGCAGTTTTGGGATGGAATAGGCTTCGGATATCTCACCCTGACCGAGTCTTTTGAAGTTTTTTACCGATTGACTACGGACCTTCGCAACACAACCAAGCCTGCTGAAGGATTTCTGTTCTACAGTGTCCATCGGATCATACCGCGGGCAAACCTTCAGGAGTTCGCCTTTAATCTGTACTCGGGATTATTTGTGACCCCTACGTACATGGGAGAATTTTATGCGGATTTTGGTGTTCCCGGCATCTTACTCGGCTCGCTGGCATTGGGACTGCTTTATGGCTGGGTCTATGTCCGAAGCGCAATTGAAAACAACCTATTCTGGCTATATCTCCGAGCCATGCTCATTCAGATGCTTTTCTTTTTTCCGTACGTAAACCTATTTTCGCAGTACTTGAATTGGATCGTCGATCCTATCTTTATGTTTTTGCTGATCTACTATCTGGAATCCAGGAGGTTCGGGACCTTCGTTCCCATAAGCGCAATTCCCTACCCACCGGAGACGACATGAGCACGCATCAGGAATTCAACAACCCCGGAAAACAGCCGAAAGCAAAAGACGAGCCGGATGTTTCCGTCGACCTGAGTATTTGTATCCTCAACTGGAACGGTTCCGCATTACTGGCGGGCTGCCTGCGGTCTGTTAGAGAGGTTGCTCATCTCAATCAAACCCGCCTTGAAGTGATTGTGGTTGACAATGGCTCAACGGATGATAGCGTCGAAATGGTGCGACGTGATTTTCCAGAGGCGAGGTTACTTACCAATGGCAAAAATATCAGCGTCTCCGCAGCGACTAACCAGGGCTTGCGTCTCGCTAAGGGAAATTTTTCTTTAATCCTGAATAATGACATCATTCTGTTAGAGGACTGTCTGGATCAAATGGTCCATTTTCTCGAATCCAACCCCAAAGCAGGAATCGTATCCAGCAGACTGCTTAATCCCGACGGTACCACACAGGTTCACTACTATCTGGGACATTTCCCGACGGTTGGGTCCGTCGTGGAACAGCTTTTGTGGGTAACTCGACTTTGGGGTGGAGGCGTGCCCCGCGGCATGGTTAATTGGAATCCTGACATTCCCTGCCGTATGGAGCAGGTGCCAGGCGCATGCATGATGGTTCAACGCGCGGTCTTCGAACAAATTGGCTTTTGGGATGAGCGGTTCACTTGTTGGTATGAGGATGTAGACTTCTGTTTGCGCGCCCATCAGGCCGGGTGGGAAATCTGGTACATTCCTACTGCTCAGGTGATTCATTACGGTGGCTCTACGGTCCGAAAGCTGGGTATATCGCAACAGACGATGTGGCGATTTAACGGCCTATTGCGTTACTCGGAAAAGCATTTTTCAGGGCTTCAGAATGCCGTGGTACGTTTCGTCGTGTTAGCTACTCTGATTCTTCGACTTCCGATTGTTGTGGTTTTGCGCTTCTGGCCCCAAGCCAATGTGCGTCGCATCTGGAAAGGCACTATCGGTACGTATTTAAGGCTCATTAGTAAGCTTTCCTATTCCGATCGGGTGGGGTAGCCAGACTTGAATCGCTTCCAAGGATTTCACTCATGTTAAAGGATATACCGGTCGTAATTCTGTGCGGTGGACTCGGAACCCGCCTCCGGGAAGAAACGGAATACCGTCCCAAACCACTCGTGGAAGTGGGCGGCCGGCCGATCCTTTGGCATATCATGAAAATGTACGGGACGTTCGGATTCAAGCGATTCATTCTGTGTTTGGGCTACAAGGGTGAGATGATCAAGCAGTACTTCCTCAATTACCGGCTCACGACGCGAAATTTTACTCTCCGCCTGGAGAGCGACGAGGAGCCGATCGCGGAAAGCAACGGCGAACCCGAAGAATGGACCATTACGTTCGCCGATACCGGAACCAATGCGATGACAGGCGCACGGGTCAAACGAATCGAGCGCTACATCGAATCCGACGAAGTGATGCTGACGTATGGAGACGGCGTTTCGAATATTGACCTCTGCAAACTGTTGGAGTTCCACAGAAGCCACGGCAAGCTGGCCACTGTCACTGCCGTCCACCCTCTGGCCCGGTTTGGAGAATTGGTAATCCAAGGAAATCGCGTCGTGCAGTTCGCGGAAAAACCTCAGGCCATCGACGGGTTCATCAACGGCGGGTTTTTCGTGTTCAACCGAAAAGTGTTTTCTTATCTGTCTAATCAGGATGGATGCGTCCTGGAACGCGAACCGCTGGAACGGCTAGCAGCGGACGGAGAGTTGATGACCTATCATCATCGTGGTTTCTGGCACTGCATGGACACGTACCGGGACCTGCAGGTTTTAAACCAGTTTTGGGAATCTGCGAACCCGCCATGGAAAGTCTGGCAAAACCATAAATAACTAGCGTCGGTGGAGGCGTTTTTGCAAGATCGCTTATTCCAGTTTCCGTCAGGCGATCGGGTATATCCGTGAACCCGAATTTCTGGCGAAATAAAAAAGTTCTGATTACGGGGCACACCGGGTTCAAGGGAGCTTGGATGTCTCTTTGGCTCTCTTCGCTTGGTGCACGGGTGACCGGCTACGCACTCGATCCTCCCACGAATCCGAGCCTTTTTGAGTGCGCCAATGTGCAGAATCAGGTTGAATCGGTAATCGGGGATATATGTGATCAAGAATTCCTTCGGAAGACGATTGATCGACACCAACCGGAACTCGTGTTCCACCTGGCAGCTCAATCCTTGGTTCTTCGCGGCTATGAAACCCCGGTAGAGACATTCGAAGTAAATGTCCTGGGCACGGCGAAAGTGTTGGAGGTCCTTCGACAGGTGAACTGCACGAAAGTTCTGGTCGTGATCACCACCGACAAGTGTTATCAGATCGGAGAAAACTCTGCCGCATTCGTGGAGACTGACGTTCTCGGCGGAATTGACCCGTATTCCAGCAGTAAGGCGTGCGCGGAGTTGCTCGTGGCAGCGTATCGATCGTCGTACTGGAAGGATTCGTCCTCTAATGGACCTTCTGTTGCTACCGCCCGAGCCGGTAACGTGATCGGTGGCGGCGACTGGGCCACAGATAGGCTGATACCCGACATGGTTCGAGCCACCATGCAAGGAAAACCCGTTGTTATTCGCAATCCGCTCGCGATTCGCCCGTGGCAGCACGTGCTCGAGCCGGTGGGGGGCTATTTATTGCTCGCGGAAAAACTTTGGGATGAGGGAGAGCGATTCGCGGAAGCGTGGAATTTCGGTCCATTGGGCGATTCCGCATCGGTCGTGGACGTGGTCGAACAAGTGATTCATTTATGGGGAGAAGGCCCGGCCTGGGTGCAGGATGCGAAACACTTCCCTCACGAGACAACCTCTCTGAAGCTGGACTGCAACAAAGCCGTGAAACATCTTGGCTGGAAACCGCGCTGGGAACTGCGCCAGGCTTTGGAAGCTACCGTCGAGTGGTATAAGGCTTACTTGCGCGGAGACAACGTGCGGGATATCTGTTTCGATCAACTGGAAGCGTATCAGGGCCTGATTGCGGAGAACCAAAAGTAGCGCGTCAACCCTTTCGTTTATGAGTTCGTTTGCGCGTGCCATTGAGGTCCAACTGTGAAGTTTCTTCAAACACCATTAGAGGGCGCGTACGTCGTCGAAATTCAACCAATTTCCGACGAGCGCGGATTTTTTTCTCGGTTATGGTGCCGCCAGGAATTCCAGGATGCTGGCCTGCACGCAAGCTTTGCGCAGCACAGTATTTCGTTCAACCGCAGCCGTGGAACGCTCCGGGGAATGCATTTTCAACTCCCCCCCCATGAAGAAGTGAAAATCGTCCGCTGTTCGAGTGGAGCAATCTGGGATGTGATCCTGGATTTACGGTCTGGATCTCCAACGTTTTGCCGATGGTTTGCCGCCGAGCTTTCGGCCCACAATCGCAAGTCGCTTTACGTGCCTGCGGGATTTGCGCACGGGTTTCAGACGTTGAGCGATGATGCGGAAGTTTTGTACCAGATCTCGGAGCCCTATTTTTCCGAGTCGGCTCGTGGTGTTCGCTGGAACGATCCAGCATTTGGCATTGAATGGCCTCTGCCAAATCCCATTCTTTCCAACCGGGACAGGGAGTATGAGGATTTTAACGCAGGCAAAGAACGGAGCACCGTCATCACGTGAGCAATGAACAAATGAAGACGCAAAAACCCATTGCGGTCG
This sequence comes from uncultured Acidobacteriota bacterium, assembly GCA_963786215.1. GTDB lineage: Bacteria > Acidobacteriota > Terriglobia > Acidiferrales > UBA7541 > Palsa-360. The sequence continues at coordinate 347,988 of CAWAYK010000007.1, read as the reverse complement.
TAGTAGGCGCTTCGGGGCTCGTGGGGACTGCTCTGATGGAGGAGTTCCACGCACATTACGAAACGATCGGCACTTTTTGTAAGCGGCGCGCTGCGGCCCTGATTCATTTGGATTTGCGCGACGCAGCGGAGGTTCGATCGGTGTTGACCAACATCCGGCCGGAGTTGGTGTTGTGTTCGGCTGCAGAACCAAATGTAGAATTATGCGAGGCAGAGCCGGAAACTACACGACAGATCAATGTGACCGGATTACGAAACCTTCTGACGGCGGCGGCCGAACTCGGAGCGGCGCTTGTTTACTTCTCATCAGAATATGTATTCGACGGATTGAACGGGCCATATTCCGAGAATGACTCATGCAACCCCTTAAACGAATATGGACTTCAGAAATCGGAATGCGAGCGCATGATCACCGCTCAAATGGACCGATTCGTAATCTGCCGGGTTTCCGGCGTGTATAACTGGGAGAGGAATGGAAAGAATTTCGTAGTGCGCTTAATCGAGACGTTGCGCTCGGGAGGGACCATTGAGGTGCCGTTCGATCAGGTCATAACTCCGACCTTTGCGCCAAGCCTTGCCCGAGCAGTGCGGCGCCTAGTGGAGCAAGGCCTCTGGGGCGCATATCACTTATCCGGCCCGCTTCCGATGCCGCGCATTGAATTTGCTCATTTAATCGCCAAAACATTTGACTTGAATGAGTCGCTGATCATCCCAACGGCGACATCCGAATTGAAGCTGCGTGCGACCCGACCACGGTCGGCTGGCCTCAAAATCGATAAAGCACAAGCATTGCTCGACTTCCATATTATTGGCCCTAGCGAAGGGTTAAGAATGATGCGGACAAGTGGAGAACAGAAATCCCAGACGGGCCGGTCAACAACCGCTCCATAAAAAGTGAGGAGTCAACCGTTTTATGAACGTTTGTCGAGTATGCGAGAACGATCGCGTCATCAAATTCCTGAGCCTGGGTTCCATGCCTCTGGCAAATTCTTTCCTGACGCGAGAACAATTGAATCAAGACGAACCACGTTATCCTTTGGATATCGTATTTTGCCCACGCTGCGGCCTCGTGCAGCTGGACCATGAAGTGCCTCCGGAAGTTTTGTTCAGAAATTACATTTATGTGTCGTCTACATCGCAAACAATGCCCGTGCATTTCGCAGAGTACGCGAAAGAAGTGGTCTCGCGTTTTACGAATTCATCGAATGATCTTGTAGTCGAGATCGGCAGCAACGACGGCTGCCTGCTGGGCGCATTCAAGAGAAATAAAGTCCGAATTCTAGGAATTGAACCGGCTGGAAATATCGCGGCGATTGCCAACGGCGCAGGATTGACGACGCTGAATGATTTCTTCTGTCAACGCAGCGCACGTGCGGTCCGGGAGAAAGACGGCCCCGCCAAAGTGATCGTGGGCAACAATGTACTGGCGCACGTCGGCAACCTTATGGATTTGCTGGACGGGGTCGACGTGTTGCTTCGAACGGACGGCGTGGCTGTGTTTGAGGTGCCCTACCTCGTGGATCTTCTCGAGAAATGCGAATTCGACACCATTTACCATGAACACTTGTCTTACTTCACGGTCGGTTCATTGCAAAAGCTGTTCAACCTGAAAGACATGACATTGTTTGACGTGAGGCGTGTGCCCGTTCACGGCGGCAGCATTCGAGTTTACGTCGGAAGGTCACGAACAGGCTTACAGGCTTTGCCTTCGGTCCATCAGATGTTGTCTCTGGAAAAGAAAGCTAGGCTGGACGAACTGGAAACCTACCAGGCATTCGCGCAGCGGGTAGAATCGATTAAGGAAAAAAATCGCGCCATTCTGACCGAACTTAAGAGGTCAGGTGCAAGCATCGCCGCGTATGGCGCACCGGCCAAAGGCAATACTCTTCTGAACTATTTTGGTATTGGGAGCGAATTGCTCGACTTCGTGGCAGATCGGAGTCCCCATAAACAGGGCCTGTATACTCCGGGCACGCACATCCCGGTGGTCGATCCCGGAATTCTCCTGCGCGATCCGCCGGATTATGTATTGGTGCTGGCCTGGAATTTCATCGACGAAATCGTAAAGCAGCAGAGCGAATATCTATCCGGAGGCGGTAAATTTATTCTGCCGATTCCGGAACCGATTGTGATCGCGGTTAGCGGCAAACCGGAAACCGCTGCAAGCATTCGCTCATGAAAGTTTCCGTATGCATCCCGAATTACAATTCGTCAGCCTACATTGGCAATTGTATTCAGAGCGTTCTGGCCCAGACCGGCGTCGAATACGAAGTTATCGTCTTCGACAATGCCTCGGACGATGGGAGTTGGGAGATTATCCAATCCTTTCGAGACAGAGGCATAAAATCGTTCCGGTCGGATAGAAACTGCGGCATGGCGGTTAATTTCAATCGCGCACTCGGCGAAGCCAACGGCGAATATATCAAGCTTCTCTGCTCGGATGATTTGCTGGAATCGTCGGCCCTGGAACTGCAGAGTCGTTTTCTGGACGAGCACAACGACATCTCCATGGTCACATGTGCGACGCGTCTGATCGACTCCTCAGGGCACGCTTTCGCCACCGTTCAACGATTCCCGACGCCGGTAATTTTGAACGCAATGGACCTGCGCGCCGGCGCGCTGATCTATGGAAATATCATTGGAGAACCCTCTGCCGTTTTGTTTCGCCGCGATTCATGGCTCCGGGCTGGCCCTTTCCAGGACGGTCTTATCACGCTCATCGATCTCGACATGTGGTTTCGATTAAGCAGTCAGGGAAGAATTGGATATTTGCCCTTGCCACTGTGCAGGATTCGGCGGCACCGCCAGTCCATGACCAGCCAGTTCCGCGCCGCAGGAACCGTGCAGCAGGCGGTACAAAACATGACCGATACACTGCTGGAAGAGTTCCATGCCAATCCGTTGATCCGGAAAATCTGTCTGGGCAAGGTGGCAGCCTCGCATCTTCGTCACGCCATCTACGGATTCCTGAACGGGCAGACGAAATGGCCGGCATCCGCCCTTTCTAAAGCTTTTCGCATCGATCCCTTTTTTGGAGGACTTTTTCTGTACCTGGCACTTTTTCGCTCGGATCTTATGGGTTTGGCCATCGGTCCTGACGGAGCCCTGCACATTCGCTCAACCGGGACGCTGCGCAGTGTCGCGACGGCCACGTAAATATTCCGATCTCCTACAATTCCGTACGAGGCACTTGGGCAACTATCATTCTGAAAAGTCATCACGGAAAAATTTATGCCAACTGATATCTCATACGACTTGGTCGTTATTATCGCGAACTGGAACACGAGGGATTTGCTGCTCGATTGTCTGTCTTCTGTTCAGGCAGCTATCGGGTTGTCCGCTAAAATTGTAGTTGTCGATAACGCGTCCACCGACGGCAGTGTTGAGGCTGTGACCGGGAAGTTTCCGGACGTCGAAGTGATTTCCAACCAGGATAATTTGGGATTCAGCCGGGCCAACAACCTGGCTCTCGTGCGGTATCTGGATCGCAGCAGATATTTCCTGCTGCTGAATCCCGATACGATGGTTGAGCCGGATACGTTTAAAAACGTGATTTTATTTATGGATCGACATCCGGAAGCGGGCATTGCCGGATGCAAGGTGATCACGCCGCAAGGCACTCTGGATTGGGCCTGTAAACGAGGTTTTCTTACCCCTTCGCTTCTGTTTTATAAGGCCGTCGGACTGGACAAACGTTATCCCAAGAGTCGACGGTTCGGCGGATATCATTTGACCTACCTCGATGAAAATCAAATTCACGAGGTGGATTCCGTGGTCGGCGCGTTCATGATGATCCGCAGAGAATGTTTACAAGCTGTGGGCCTACTGGACGATTCGTACTTCATGTATGGCGAGGACATCGATTTCTGTTTTAAGACTAAACAGAATGGCTGGAAAATATTCTACGTGCCCACCACGACGATCATCCATTACAAGGGGCAAAGCACACAGAAGCGCAGCTATCGGATGATCTATCACTGGTACTCCGCAGTCGGAAAGTTCTATCGCCGGCGTGTCGCACCTCGTTATTCGATTGCCACCAACGCATTGGTCTGGTGTGGCCTGTATTTTATGTGCGGCGCTTCCATGGCCGCGAATGTATTCCGGCAGGACAAACGAGTTCCCAGCCGGCGCTAAACGTCTTCAATCTGCGTCGCAAGGCCGCCAGAAATCGGAATCTCAAGTGCCGCTCCTAAACATCAATTTAATGGTGGAATCATCATGGTAAGAGGTCGCCTCAACGTCGCTCGTCTGTCCCTTCGCGTCGTCACATTTCTGCTTCCCGCCGCTTCGTTCGCCCTCGCTGCGTATTTCCGGTTCAAATTCCTGGCGAACGTCATGGTCACGGGTGCCATCGATGCATACGCGTATCTCGGATTGCTGATCGTTGCGACGACCATGTGGGCTCTCGTAGTCGAGCATTATCACGTGTGCGACCTGGAACAAATCTTCGCAGCCAGCGGAAAAACAAAACGAACCATCGTTGCCGTTCTCGTAACGTACTGTGCCGTCTTGACCGCGGCTTTTGTCTACCGGCACATCACATTTTCGCGGGTGTTCATCTTTACCAGTGCGGTCATTCTTTTCGGCCTGACCACGGTAATGCGGATTTTCTTTCGTGTATTTCTGACGTGGCGCAATAACGGCAATGGACATTCCGCCAAAATACTCGTCGTTGGTACGGATGAAGTCGCCCATCGCATTGCTCGATCGCTTCGCGGCGGTCAAGTTGTCCCCTGCACGATAGTGGGGTTCGTGAGACTTGCGGATCAGCGCGTGCTGGTAAATGGCTGCCCCATCTATGAAATGCAGGACATCCCGAGACTCGCGATTTGCAACGGAATCGACGACGTAGTCCTCGCGCTTTCGCCGACACGCTTTGCCGAGCTACCTGACATTCTGTCGAAACTCAACCAGTTATCCGCGCCGGTGCGAATGGCGCTCGATCTCGGCGAAAACATTCTGATCCAGGAGAAGCTTTTCGATTTTGGTGGATTGATGATGTTGGACCTCGTTCCGACTCCTGGCGAAACGCCGAGCTACCTGATTCAGAAGACAGTGTTTGACATATTTTTTTCGATCCTGATTTTGTTACTGGCATCGCCTCTGATTCTCTTGATTGCGATTGCCATTAAACTGACCTCGCGGGGGCCTATCTTTTTTACGCAAGAGCGTGTTGGTCTGAATGGCCAGCCGTTTCGAATGTATAAGTTTCGCACGATGAAATCCGGCAGCTCCGAAGAGTCGGACACTCGATGGACCACCGCGGATGACGATCGCCGCACAAAAATCGGAACTTTCCTCAGGAAATCGAGTCTCGATGAATTACCCCAATTCTTTAACGTACTGATGGGGCACATGAGCATCGTAGGTCCCAGGCCTGAACGGCTGCATTTTGTGAAGCAATTTCTGCAGGATATCGACGGCTACAACCGGCGACACGCGTTGAAGGTGGGAATTACGGGATGGGCCCAGGTCAACGGGTGGCGCGGCGACACCTGCATCAGCAAACGGATTGAATATGACCTTTACTATCTCCGGAACTGGAGCATTACGTTCGATCTCCAGATTATGCTGCTGACTATCTCGAGAAGTTTTTTTCAGAAGAACGCTTACTAAGACTCCGACTTGCTGGCCGATGGTATACTCCAGGGTTAGTTAAGCGTCCCGCACCCCCCGCAAGAGCTCCTCACGATTTTCCCACCTTCTCGTCCCTTCCCTTTCGTCCTGTTTGGCATATCATTGCAGCTGCTGTTTTTCGTGTTTCAGAGGGCTGAACTCCGTGTGAAGCTTTGCATTTACAGTCCTGCTAGACGAACCTTAGCATCCCCACAATTCCCGTGAATTACCGATAGGAGAATTTCGATGAAACCACTGTTACTGACGGCTTTGCTTCTGATTTCCAGTGGCGTATTCGCGCAGACGCCGGGCGCAAGCTCTCCGAATCCGCAAAGCGCGCCAGCACGCGAAGATGCGGAATACATCATTTGCAAGGCGGTGCCCGAAGCTGACGGGTCGATCACCGTGATTATTATTCCGCCGGGTCGTTCGGGAGCGGGATGCAAGAAAGCCACGGGAAAAGAGGGGCTGGAGTTTCATCCACCGGTGGAAACATCCACGCGAGTACCGGGTATTTTTACCAATACCCAAATGAACGAATCGATGCAGGCGATTGTTCATGCCTGTGATGTGACAACCGAATTTCAATCGGTGCAGGGACGAAACACTGCGACGGATGCCCTGTCTGCATGCTTGACGGTGCCGGCGTCGTCGACCGTGTGGCAGCCGAATGCCGTTGCCGGATACGTAAATTCTTCCTCGAACAAATCCCATTCCGTTGGCGGTTATTTCCAGGCACGCGCTCTGGAAAATGGTGCCCAGGTTTGGGGCGCGAATTCAGTGGCTCAGGTCGGCAGGGGCGTTCAGAATGCCAAGCTGACGAGTCTCGAGGTCGACGTGAATCAATCCAGCGGGGTTGATAATACCTATGGCAGCGCTCTTGTTCAGGACGGCGTTAACATCATTTCCGCTGGAACCAACCACCCGAGAAACGGCCTCGGGATCACCGCTGTGAACGATGGCAATCTCTGGGAAGAGGACGCCCTTTTCGGCAACTATCAAGTCGTCGGTCTTCAAGTTTCCAATGGCGCCATCGGATCAGTTGCTCACTACATCATCCCGCCAGACGACACGCCGGCCAGAGAGGTGGTGGGCCGCAACCATGCTAATTCTTCCGACGCCTGGATCATAACCAACGGCGGTGGCGGCGTTTTCAGGACGGTCCAGTCCGTTTTTGTAAGCCCGAATCTCAATCCCGCTTCTGCGGGAATCATTCGCCTTGCGGCCGGTGACGCAATCCGGTGGCGTAGCAGCAGTGGTGACGCGGACCTGGCCCTGATGAAAGATTCGAGCAATAGATTGCTATGGAACGGGAACCAAAGTACGGTCGCGTCGGCGTCGTTTACAACAACGTCGGCAGCGTCGGAGGAAGTTACGGTTCAGGGGATGACGGCCTCGGGCCACTGTTCGATCTCGCCTACGAATCTTTTGGCAACGAAGGATATGACTCGAACCTATATTGCGGCAAAGTTAGCCAACCGCGTCACTATCGTGCATCCGGCGTTACCTGGGAGAACTTGGGACATTTTGTGCACCCCAATCTGAACGATTTCTGTTCGTGCGTTCGAATTTGGCGGCGAACAGTTATTTAGTCAAAGTCCCTTCTTTTCAAGCCAATCGATAATCACCTGCGCGATTTTCTCGTTCCCCTTGTCCAGATACATTGGGTGACCGTGTCCGGTCAAGCCAATGTCAGCGAGATAAATATGGTCCGCACCTAGAAACTTTGCGGTCTGCGCGTCGACGGCACGAGGATGACGGGGGTCTTGATCGCCCGTAATAATCACTTTGGGAATATTGGCGATTTTTTTTGTATCAGCGGTAAGGCCCATGCCGTCTTTGTTCATCAGTTCGTTGATCGAGCGTGGGCTTTCAGCGACCAGGCTCGGATAATACTGATCCATCGCTTCTGTCGGAAAATTGGTCGCGCTAGCGAAAGCTTTTTTCGCAACGTCGAGTTTGTACCATGCCGGCTTGTCTTCCGGCAGGTATGGCCCCGGTCCACTCTCGGTGAAGCTTTGCCCAATCGCACTGGCTGCAGGAAAACTGCCCGCAGGCATGTTCGCCGGCGGGACTGGAGCAACTCCGACGATGGCGGCAACCTGATCCGGTATGGTGTCGCAAATTTTCCATCCAATCATTCCGCCAATACTGTGAACAATAAATATGGAGCGGCCAATTTTCTTGACGAGCGCCACGCTGTCATCCACCGCGTGTTGCAAGGACATGGTCGGATATTCTTGTGGCATGGGAGATCGGCCGTGCCCCGGCTGATCCACGACGTAAACTTTCCAGCCGTTGCGAACGAAATAGATGGCCCAGCCTTCGCGCCCGTCCGGAGTGCTCACGAATCCCGCACCCGTTGTGCAGCAACCGTGGATCAGGACAATGGGCGTTTGGTGCGTCGGTTTTTCAGGAAGGAAATACTCAACGTACATGGGGAACGGCTGCGCCCCCACAAAAAAATTGCCTTCGGTAAAGGTCACCGGCTTGGGCTCCGCGGCGTATCCATGAATCGCCGCCGCGAAAACAAATAACAGAATCAATCGGGTCATTTTCAACATGGCTTGCAACATTCCCTCCGAGAGTCGATCGAATGTTCTCACAGAACTTACGGCCGAAGCAGAATTTATTAGCTGGAATTAAGGCTGAATGAAATCTGACAACCATTCTTACAGCAGCGGGAGCATTCCCTTCTTTCCAGCTAAGTTATATTTCGAGCAGCCGTGGAGCTTCGTATTCGGCGTCGGTTTGCACAGTTGTATCCCTCGCGCCTTTTTATAGAACCGCCTGCCGGAAAGGACCATTTTGGTACGTTGATCCCGTCCCGGGACTTCTCTGTCCTCGTTATCCGCCTATTGCCTCCTAACTGTCTAGTTCTAAGCGCTTTGAATATCACGGTTTGCTCGTCCTTTGGATGGCCGCATGCAATGTCCACGTTGGGAGAATGTTGATGTATTTAGAGAACAAGTTGATTGCCCAACTTGTCCAAAGAATCGGCTCGCTTTTCGCAGGCATCCTCAAGCAGATGCGACGCCCACCCATGCGCGCAATTCTGGCGTCCGTTCTGCTACAGGTGCTCTGGGTTCTTCCGACGCTGGGTCAACAACCTGTAGAACCCGAGCAACCAGAGCCCGATCTCACCAAGCTCAGCCTGAACGAATTGACAAAGGTTCATATAGAAACTGTCTACGGCGCCTCGAAGTTCGAACAAAAGGTAACTCGAGCTCCGTCATCGGTCACCATCGTCACCGCCGATGAAATTCAGAAGTACGGTTACCACACCCTCGCTGACCTTGTGAAGAGCGTGCCGGGCTTTTATATAAATTACGATCGGCAAGACGCATACATTGGAGTGCGCGGCGTTTCCCGTCCGAGCGACTACAACTCGCTCCTGCTCACTTTGGTTGATGGCCATCGCGTGAACGATAACGTTTACGATGGCACTTACATCGATGGCGAATTCACCCTGGATTTCGATCTGATCGATCGCGTAGAAATCATCCGTGGACTGACCTGATGGAGTTTTTGTACCACTGCTAGTGAGAGAGTTTATAGCACTGATCGGCCCGGCTTTTTTGTACCAACTCTAGGGTGAGTTTTCGGCTGTTTGTCACTCAAGGAAATCGCGGCTAGCCGCGATTTCCTTGGCGAATTCGTTGGGCGTCTTCTCCCCGAGAGCCCGATGAGGGCGACTCTCATTGTATTCCGCACGCCAAGTCTCCACGATCTGTTGGGCCTCCGTCAAGGACGTGAACCAATGTGCATTCAGACATTCTGCCCGGAACGTTCCGTTGAATGATTCCACGAAGGCATTATCAGTGGGCTTTCCTGGCCGTGAAAATGCCATGCGCACTCCATTCTGATAGGCCCACAGATCCATCGCTTGACTGCAAAACTCGCTCCCGTTGTCACAGGACAGAAACTTCGGAACTCCGCGTTGGATTTTAATCCGGTTCAAAGCATGCACTACATCTTCGCCCTTCAATCTCTGCTCGGATTCGATCGCCAAGCATTCCCGGGTGCAAATATCCACGACCGTCAGCGAACGCAACCTTCTGCCATCCGCCAGTTGATCCGCCACAAAGTCCATCGACCACACCTGATTCGGGCCCGTCGGATGAAAGCGTTCCCGCCGTTGCTCAGCTACCCGGCGACGGCGTTTTCCGCCGCTGATGTAGCGTTACTCCCTCTTCCCGATAGAGGCGTTCTACCAAGTATTTGCCCACATTTCAGCCCTCTCGGTTCAGCAGCACGCGGACCTTGCGGTATCCGTATCGGACTCGCGTTTGCGCGATCTCCCGGATGCGCATGCGAAGAGCGGTCCGCGGGTCTTTGTGACCGCGATAGCGGAATGTCCCGCGATTCAACCGGGTTACACTGCATGCTCGTCTCTCGCTTACCCGGTAGCTGCCATGCAGGTACTCGACCACCTGCCGGCACCGCCAGGGCTTTACAATTTTTTGATAGAACATCCTGCAACATCGCTTTGTCCAGCGTCAGGTCAGCTACCAGCTGCTTCAACCGGGTGTTCTCTTCCTGGAGTTGCTTCAGCTGACGAACTTGGTCGACCTCCAGCCCGACGTACTGTTTCTTCCATCGATAAAAGGTCTGTTCGGAAATTCCAATCCGCCGGATCAGCTCAGCGAGCGGAACTCCCGCTTCTGCCTGCTTTAACACGGCTACGATCTGTTCAACGGTGAATCGCTTCTGTTTCACGGCAAATCTCCCTTCTGAACTACATGATTTTGCCGGAAACTAACCTTTGACGTGGATCAAAAATACCGGGGCCGCGCAATTTCTCCAGAAAAGCAGCAAGCCATCTTTGACCTGTTTTCTCAGGCCGACACCTCGACCACGCGCAAGTACGGGGGGACTGGCCTGGGGCTCACCATTTCATCGCGGCTGGTTACGATGATGGGCGGAAAAATCTGGCTCAAGAGCGAAGTGGGTCGTGGAACACAGTTTCATTTCACCCTGCGGCTGGCAATGGGGAATGCGTCTGACCTCATAGAAACAACTGTCGCTCTGCCCGGAATGCTGCGCGGCATGAGGATCCTGGTAGTGGACGACAACCACACGAACCTGCGAATCGTGGAGGGAATGCTGAAGAACTGGGGGATGGAGCCGACACTGGCGGAAAGTGGATGCAACGCTCTCACCTGTTTATCCGACGCCCGGCAAGCGAATCAGCCGTTTGCCATGATCCTTTCGGACCTGCATATGCCGGAAATGGACGGCTTCGCCATGATTGAACAAATTCGGCATGAACCGAAATTTTCTGCGGTGATCATCCTCATGCTTAGTTCAGCCAGTCACCCGGGAGACATAACCCGAAGTGAAAAGCTGAAAGTTTCCGCATACGTTCTGAAGCCAGTCGGGCAATCCGATTTGCGTCGCGCAATTGAGAAAGCACTTGGCGCGCCAGATAACAAAGGCCCAGTTCCTCTCACCACCCAGCACTCTCAAAGGGATGCAAACGGGCCAACGGTTCCCTTGCGTGTGCTCGTTGCCGAAGATAATCAGGTCAATCAGCTGCTGGCAACCAGGCTGCTCGATAAGAGGGGCCATCACGTCATCGTGGCTGGCAACGGCATCGAAGCTCTCGCCGCCCTCGATCAACATGATTTTGACCTCGTATTGATGGATTCGCAGATGCCTGAAATGGATGGTTTCGAGGCAACCGCGGTGATTCGCGAACGTGAAAAAGGTAGCGGATTCCACTTGCCCGTGATCGCCTTGACGGCCCACGCCATGAAAGGCGACCGCGAGAAATGCCTGGCAGCGGGCATGGACGGTTACCTCACCAAGCCCATACGGGTCCTCGAACTGGACGAAATCCTTGAGGAATACTCCTCGCATCGGTTGGGTTCGCCGAATGCGTCGAAATAGCCCGGCTCCTCACTCCGAATAAACCTTGCAGCGCTAACCACCAAGGCTCGGAAGAGAGGAGCCGACCACTTCATCCAATGAGACCCATCCATAAATATTTTCGCGATCAAATGTACGCCGGCGGGTGCCTGTCTATCGAACAGCCGCCCTTGTAAATTCAGTCGTGGGAACCGATAGATCGTCCACGCGTTTCTGAAAAAGCCCGGCAAAAGCGGATCGCACGCTATATACGACCAACAACCAGAGAATGATCACGACGGCCGCCTTGGGAAGGCCGCCAGGATCCATGAATACGTGGAAGAACAAAATATTGACGATAACGGATCCAAGAAAAGTTAGCGCTAAAGGGACATAGCGGTTGGCAATAAGCAGAATTCCGCCGACAAGCTGGATGAACATTACGGCAACCAGATAGTGGGACAAGAAAAGCGCACCCAAGAATTGTCCGGCGATACCTGGAATCGGAGGCATCGGAATGAAATTCAGAAACCCATTGAGCCCGAAAAAAACGAACACAATGCCCAAAAGAAAACGCGCTACTGTGCTGACGATCTTCATGTCACATCTCCTTTGACGATTTGGAATTTAGAATTTTCCTTCTTCCAGAGATCTTTCTGGCAACGGGCTACTTTGCTATGCCGCCAGGAGTCCGATGCGTTTTGCAGCCGCTTCCAATGACGGACCCGCTCCCTCGCGAAGCTGGTTCTCAGCGTGTATGAACGTCACATCAGTAAGCCCGACAAATCCGAAAATGTGACGCAGATAGGGTTCCTGAAAATCGAACTTCTCTCGAGGCGTGTCTTTTTCGTAGGCCCCTCCGCGTGCTGTGATCACAACAACTTTCTTGTTTCCGAGCAGCCCCTCAGGCCCATGTGATCCGTAGGCGACGGTCTTCCCGATTCGCACAATCTGGTCGATCCACGCTTTCAGCAACGAGGGGATCGCAAAGTTGTACATGGGCACTCCTATGACGATCGTGTCCGCCACCAGTACTTCCTCGATTAAGGCATCCGAGGTGGCGAGATAATCCCGCTGCGAAGAACTTAGCTTGGAAGACTCGATATGCGTTGCGTTCCAGTCATCGGTAATAAGTGGGAGCGTAGTGGTAGAGAGGTCGCGTCGAATGATTTCGCCGGATGGGTGGCGGGCCTTCCACTCCTCAGTGAACTTCGCTGTCAACTTTCTGGTCACGGAGCCGGCGCGGGCGCTGGAATCAATTTGAAGCAGTTTCACACGAGCCTCCTTGGCAGCCAATTTCATTTCGTGCTACGATAATAGATGTCTGAACTTGTGGACTGATACAGCTTTTTGGTCCATAAAACAAGTCTAATCGTCCAGATTCAACCACAATTTATGGACCCAATCTCAGATGTATTTCAAATCATGCACGTCACTAGCGTCGTACACGCACGGCTGGAGGCCAGCGCGCCCTGGGGTCTTTTGCGTGAGGTGGAGGCTGCAAACGATGCAGCGCATGGTTCAGCTGCCCATGACAATTCGCCTTCCCAGCTGGCGCATTTTGGTATGGTTACCCGCGGAAATTGTTGGCTCAGCATAGGCGGAATACCCGAATCGATTCCACTCACCGGAGGCGATTGTTTTCTGCTTGCACCCGGAAGCACATACGCGCTCCGGGACGACCCTCGCACAAGCGTGCGCAGCTTTTGCGAAGCTGTGCCCAAAAAGGACGGCGATGTGATCCATTACGGAGGCGGCGGTGCGCCAACTACCATCGTCTCGGGGTGGTTTCGGTTTGGCCAGATGAGCGTCAAACCCCTCAGACGTTTGCTTCCGGACTTGATATTGATCAAGGCGGACCAGGCGCGAACTCTGGCGCTCCACGCGACTCTGCAGTTGCTCGCAGCAGAAATGTCGGAGCCAGCCCCTGGTGCAGAATTGATGGTCAACCGGTTGGCGGATATCCTATTCATCCAGTGCGTCCGCGCTCATATAGCGTCAGGATCTGAAAACTGCAAGACCGGATGGCTTCGCGCTATCTTCGATCCAAGAATTGGAGCCACGCTTAAGGCAATGCACGAGCGAATCGAGAATTCCTGGACAGTAGAAACACTTGCCGCAGCAGCGGGTATGTCTCGGTCCGCTTTTGCATTGAGGTTTAAAGAACTGCTTGGGGAAACGCCACTCGAGTATTTGACGAATTGGCGGATGTATAAGGCGACCGGGTTACTTCAGAAAGACGGCATGAAGCTGTTTGAGGTCGCAAAGTCAGTTGGCTACGACTCTGACGCAGCATTTAGCAAAGCTTTCAAACGTGTCTTGGGTGTGGCCCCGAGGGAATATCGTCGAGGCGCTGGAGAGCGCCTCGGCCATTAATTTAGAACTTGGCGTGATCCTCAATAGTAATTACGTTGGATTATTAATTCTCACCTCGCTCGGCATCAACTAAACCTACATACAGGTAAAGATCAAATCCGAAATCGGGTTTTAGCCAAAAATGTAACTACCTGCTTAACTACTAGAGGAATTATAATATAGTTATAATTGCTAAGAGAATTGGCATTACGATTTCGAGGGGTTTCCCGGAGGCGTTTCTATGTCTCGTGCCGCTTGGAGAAAGCTTTGTGGCGGTTCGCTATTGCTCGCGGCTCTGTGTGGGTTCATTTATGGCTGGAAACACCGTGCTGAAAATCCTCCATCCACCAACACGATGAGGACTGAAGAACCACCCGAGATGAAATTGCTAAGAAAAGGTCGCTACGACGATGCAGTTAAGGCGACTCTGGACTCCATCAAGGATGACAAGAAAGATTATTTACGATATCAGTCTGTCGCAAACGTTTACTATGCTCGCTCGGTTAAGGACCCAACCAATCGCGACAAATGGGCTGAACAAGCTTCCTTCTATCTCGATAAGAGTGTGAACCTCTCGCCCAACGACTCCATAAACTTGCTGGAGGCAGCGTTCGCTTTCGTTCGCATTGGCGACACATCCAGCCAAGGCTGCCAATATTATGAAAAGGCACGCCATGACGCTGAGGATGCGAAGAGTCAGCTAAAAGGCGATAGCATTTTCGTGGGGGACGAAAAGATTCCGGCCCAACCCATCCGCGACGAGTTAGATAAGCTCCTAAACAAACTGCGGGACAAAATCGAAGCAAAATGTCTAGGTAAGCCATAGGATTGTTGGGCCATCTCCTTGTTCTACTGAGGGATGGAGGAGAGTATATGGGCAAGGTAATTCATTCTAAGATTGGAATGGGAATAATATGGATAATGATGGTTGCCCTCGTTAGTTTTGGTGCATACAACCTGGGATTGATCGCCGAAGCGAAATACGAACGTCTGGCTGAAAGGCCTTCTCCTATTTCAAATCTTATGCAACAAGATCGCTACGATGAGGCAGTTCAAATTGCGTTGAATGAAAATAAAGAAGGTGTACCTGACGGACAGACTTTTGATGAAGTAGCTTTGATCTATTTGGAGCGAGTAACAAAAGATTCGGCAAATCGACAAAGCTGGGTAAAGCAAGCTTCCCTCTACTATGATAAGGCTACAACTGCAGCCCCTAAGGACCCTTTCATCTTAGAAAATGCAATGGACGGTTATGACCGTTTGGGGGATTACTCGGAAAAGCGCTGCCCAGATTATGAAAAGGCCGTGAGTTTTGGGGACGCTGCGCTCGCCCTCCTGCAAGGTACTACTGTCACGATCGAAGGCCACATGCGACCGTATCCGACACAGCAGATCAAGGAATCTCTCGTACCTCGACTTAGCCGTATTCGGGGAAAAGTCGAAGCTTGGTGCAAGAAGGCTTCCTAATGCCCTCTTGTTGATGAAAAAGACCTGACCACAATGAATGTTTTTGACATAAGTGAATGCGAATATGGTTGTGTGCGGAATGGAGGTCGCGAGGGCGTCCATCGTGTCACCGGAAAACCTTGCCAGGTTCGGAACAAGATCGGTAAGCGAATTGCAGCTGTTTCAGGAACCATTCTACGAATCTGAAAAATGGCGAGCAAGCCTGTAAGCCGGATTTTGTTCAGCGTATCGGCTTTGACACCGTTGCGCTGTGGCGATCATTCCTCTAGGCTCAGGTTCGCACCTGAGCTCCAGCAGCCTACCCGAGGGTCCTGACGAGCCGGGCTGGCTCTCCCCTCCTATTTGGCCTTGCACCACGCGGGGTTTGCCGTGCCCCCGATGTTACCATCGGGGCGGTGGGCTCTTACCCCACCGTTTCACCCTTACCAGGCACAATTACTTTCTGCAGCTCGCTTGCGCGAGTTGCTTTCAGGCCGTCCAAAGGTTTTCCTTCGGATGGCCACCGAGAAGCAATGCACCGGCGGTTTATTTTCTGTGGCACTGTCCGTAGCCGATTCCCCGCCTCGCTTGCACGCACAGCACGAGAAAGCAGCCCCCTGGCGTTACCAGGCGCGTCGCCCTTAAGCCCCGGCGCAGAGATCGGAAACTTGCGTTTCCAACGTACTGCGCGAGGACCACGGTGTCCGGACTTTCCTCCCGGCCTTGCTCCTTGCGGAGAAAGGCCCAGCGATCACCCGGCTTGCCCGCCGACGCAAGTATATCATTTTTGTCGGAAATGCTGACCAGATGTCCTCACAAGGCTGGTTTATATGAGGATGCTATGGAATGGATTTAAGAGGGAATGATCCCGTTCAATGTTGGGGGGAAATTTGGAGGATCATGGCGCGCTAATAATAAGCAGTGGAAAACCTCCGGCGGGACGCCGACGCCACAACCACCATGAATAGCACAGCTTGCACATTACTTCAGCTTTGAAAAATCAGTTGCACGCCATTAGTTAGAAAGAGAAGCCGGGGTCGCAGAAGGATCCTGTGCGGGCATAACTTGAATGCTAACTGTGAGTGCCGACGCATTGCCGACACTCACAGTCTCAAAACTCGTTCAACCTGCGGAGCGAGCTAGTTTCCCCCGGCTGCGGAGGTCGTGAGCGGCTTGGCGGTAAACAAGGTAACTTCGACGCGACGGCTGGCTTCACGTGCCTTGCGCCCCTTGCCCTCGTCGACCAGTTTCTGAGATCCGAGTCCCACCATGTGGATGCGGTAGACGGGAACATCATGGCTGCCTACGAGGTAGGCAATCACCGCGTCAGCGCGCGAGCGGCTCAATTGGTCGTTGATGGCTGCCGTACCAGTCTGGTCCGTGAATCCTTCGACCGTGATGAAATAGCGCTGTTGGGAACCAAGCTGTGTGGCCATGGCATCCAACTTCGCTTTCTCATCCTTCGTCAAAACATACTTGTTAACCGCAAAGTGCACGACTGTAGCGTCGCCCGCCGGTTTGTAATCGTCAATATTTGCGATTACGCCGCGGAGGTCATTAATTTCCTTGGAATTCTGATTACCCTTGGCCATCGCGCCCTTAGCCGTACCATCAGCTGTCTTGGCGATTTCATCCGTGGCGGATAGCTTCTTATCGGTGTCGTCGAGCGCCTGATTTGTCTTATTAATGTCTGCGACCTGCGATGAGTCGCGTTTTTGCGAAGCCTGATCCACTTGATCCACTTTCTGATCAACTGGACTGATACTCTTCTTTACATAATTCTTGGTCGCGCAACCCGCGATGAACATCGTACCTAATGCAAGTGTGATTGTTGCCGACAAAGTAAACTTACTCATTTTTCAATCTCCCCCTGCAAATCTCAGTTTTGGGCCTCTTGAGCCGTAACCGGACTTCTCAGTTCTCCCAAGACTCAACTTAACTATCGCACGCAGTCAACCAATTTGGGAATAAATTTCACTGTACTCTTAAGTCTCACTCATACAAAGAAATACGGAGTTTAAGGTCGTTGGCAGACCGAGTGCTATCCCCATCCCGCAAGGTAGATTTTACACAGTCCAGGCCATTCAGGGAGCCTTTCCCCTTATCTACCTATCACTTGGGGTCTTCCTTTTGCGCACTTTTCGCACGGTCTTGGCATTCCCATTTGGGTCCTCAGCCCTTCCGGATTCCACATTTCGCTTTCCTTTTAGCAGGTCCTCAAATTCGTCTTCATTCAAAACTGGGACGCCCAGCGACCGCGCTTTTTCAAATTTCGACCCCGGGTCAGCTCCCACCACCACATAGCTCGTCAGTTTGCTCACAGAATTGGTGACTTTTCCCCCGTGACGAACCACTTCCGCTCCGCCCTCGTCGCGCGAGCGCCGCGCCAGCGCCCCGGTAAAAACAAATGTCATTCCGGAGAACCGGGTGTCTTCCGGAGCCGCGCGTTTCTCGGTCATGTTCAGCCCTTCGTCTTTCAGGCGCTGAATTAACTTCCGATTGGCGGGTTCGGAGAAAAAATCCGCAATGCTGCGAGCTACTTTCGGTCCTACCTCGGCCACTTCCTCAAGCTGTTCCGCCGTCGTGTCGGCCAGTTTTTGGAGTGAAGAAAAATGTTCCGCCAGCAATTGCCCGGTGCGTTCACCCACAAACCGCATTCCTAATGCGTAGATAAGGCGCGCAAGGCTGATTGATTTGCTCGCGGCAATTTCGTCCAACAGATTCTGTGCGGATTTTTCCGCCATGCGATCGAGCTTCGAGACCGGCTCGCGTTTCAATTCATAAAGGTCCGCAAAATCTTTCACCATGCCTTTGTCGACAAGCTGGTCGACAATTTTTTCTCCGAGCCCGTCGATGTTCATCGCGTGACGTCCCGCGAAATGTAGAATCGATTGCTTCCGCTTCGCCGGGCAGCTTGCGTTCACGCAACGGTAGGCGACTTCTTCCGGATCCTTATGAATGCGGCTGTGGCATTCGGGGCAAAATTCCGGCACGACAATTTCGCGGCGCGGATTCCCTTCCCTAACAACCTTCAAAATGTGCGGAATCACTTCTCCCGCGCGTTCAATGATCACGCTGTCGCCTGCGCGCAGGCCCAGCCTGGCGATTTCGTCCATATTGTGCAGCGTGGAGCGCGACACAATGACGCCGCCCACCTGCACAGGCTCAAGCATCGCCACCGGAGTGAGTGTTCCCGTGCGTCCAACGTTAAACAGCACTTCGTTCACCACCGTCGTTTCCTGGCGCGCCGGATATTTGTAGGCAACGGCCCACCGCGGCGCCTTCGCCGTGGAACCAAGTTCCTGCTGCTGTCCGGTGTCGTTCACCTTGATTACGATGCCGTCGATTTCATACGGCAATTTGTCGCGCCGCGCTTCCCAGCTATCGATAAATTTCTTTACCGCTTCGAGCGACGGGCATATCCGCCAATCCGGCGAAACCTTGAAGTGCAGCTTCTGCATGGCCTCCAGCGATTCGGAGTGCAACCGCGTCGGGACTCTCCCGCCAGCCAGCAAAAGATATCCGTAAAAATCCAGGCGTCTCGATCGTGTAATTTCCGGATCGAGCACCCGCACGGCTCCGGCCGCCGCGCTGCGCGGATTTGAAAAACGCTTGCCCTCCTCTTCTTCCTGCTTTTCGTTCAACAGTTCAAAGGCGCGAAGGGGCATGACAATTTCGCCGCGCACCTCAAAATCCAAAGGCATGTCCAGTTTCTTTAGTTGCTCGGGATCCACGCGCAGAGGGATCGACCGAATCGTGCGCACATTCGCGGTCACTTCTTCGCCGGTCGTTCCGTCACCTCGCGTAACGGCGCGCGCCAAAACGCCGCCTTCATAGACCAGCGATATACTCAACCCGTCGAATTTGTGTTCCGTCACATAGCTGATATTTTCGCGTCCTGAAATTTCCCGCACGCGCCGGTCGAAATCTTCCAGCTCCTCGGTCGAATACGTGTTATCCAGGCTCATCATGGGCGGAGAGTGCCTGCGCGTTTCGAACCCCTTTCGAGGAGCCCCGCCCACGCGCTGCGTCGGCGAATCCGGCGTGACCATCTCCGGATGCTCGGCCTCGAGCTTCTTGAGTTCGGCCATCATCCGGTCAAACTTGATGTCCGAAATTTCCGACTCGTCCTGCACAAAATATAAATATTCGTGACGCCGCAATTCCTCGCGCAGCTTTTCGATTTGTTTATTGATCGTCGCGCCCTTAGCCATACACCCTCAGAAAGTCGATAGAATCAGCCCTTCAGTATACAATGCGGCCCCCGCCCCTGAAACAGTCTGTACCTTTCGGCCCGGTTCACGTTATCTTGTTAGTAGGTCTGCAATGTCTACGCGAAAAGCTGTCACATATGCGATTGGAGCGAACCAGGTGAGTTTGAAAACTAGGGATGCCGTTCTAATCGTGAATCCAGTCGCCGGTGGCGGTCGTCGTGTGAATCAACTCGATGAGGCAAGGCGCATTTTTCGGAACGCAGGGACCGAAACCGAATTGCAAATGACGACTGCACCGGGTGAGGCCACCCATATGGCACGCCGCGCCGTGGATGCCTCCCGCGACCTTGTGATTGTTTGTGGCGGCGACGGCACGGTGAACGAAGTCGTGAATGGCTTGGCCTGCAGCCAGGTTCCGCTCGCCGTATTGCCAGCCGGCACAGCAAATGTGCTTGCCAAAGAACTAGCGCTGCCCTGGAATTTGCCTCGCGCTGCCAAACGTATCGTAAATGCACCGTACCGAAGAATTGCGCTCGGCTTAGCCATTCCGGAAGAATCCAGTGGTGAGCCGCGCTATTTTCTGAGCCTGGCAGGAGCCGGCGCAGATGGCGCATTGGTCGCCGCCGTGCGTCCCGAAATCAAACTGAAGGCTGGCATTCTCGCCTACTGGCAAGAGGGCCTTCGCCAACTTTCGAAATATGACTTCCCGATGTTTCGCACTTCGATGGCTGGGAACGCAATTGATATAGACGCGTCGCTCGTCGTTGTAGGACGTACGAAGCATTATGGTGGTCCGTTTAAGATCACGACAGAAGCCGGCCTTCTGCAGCCGGAATTTGAACTGGCATTTGTCACCACGAATAGCGCCTGGCGTTATATCGCCTACCTGCCGCTCCTTTGGGCCGGGAAACTCCGCGGTGCGCGCCATGTTCAATTCCATAAAACGAGTTCTTTGCAGTGCGCCTCAAATACGAAATCGCTTGTCCATGTGCAAGTGGACGGAGAGCCCGCCGGCCGACTCCCCGTAGAATTCCGAATCGTTCCCGACGCTCTCACCCTGGCCATCCCCGATTAGGTGTAGTATCTCCGCGGCATTCGGTTTGAGTAGCGTAGGCTTCAGCCTGTGGGGTTTAGTCCTTGCAAGGCCAAAACCCCACAGGCTGAAGCCGGTGTTACTCAAACGCTCCACTACATTGCAGCAGATCAATAGACACGATGGAACCCGTCACTCACGCACTGACTTCAATAGCCCTCGGCCGCGCGGGGCTCAATAAAATCACGCGCGCGGCAACCCCAATACTCCTGGTCTCCGGATGTGTAGCAGATGTGGACTGGGTTACCAGGTTGGGCGGAGCAGCCGCTTTGCTGCGCGGTCACCGAACAGTTACGCATTCGATCATAGGTACGCTAGCGATCGCCGGGATCGTCGCGGCCGCAGCATGGGTGCTTGGCCGAAAATATCCAAAATTTGTAGTGAGCATTTATGCTGCTCTGGGGATAAGCGTGATTGGCGCCGGCGTGCATTTATTTTTGGATCTGCTGAACGGCTACGGAGTGAAACTGCTCTGGCCATTCAGCGCAAAATGGTATGCATGGGATTTGGCTGAATCAGCGGACTCGTGGATTCTTTTCTTCCTGCTCGTCGGCCTGCTGATTCCCGACTTGTTTCGCCTGGTGCTGGATGAAATTGGCTCGAAGCCGAAGCGTCATGGGCGGCAACGCGGCGCGATATTCGCTCTGGTGTGTGTCGGGTTAGTGATCGCAGGGCGAGCCGTTTCGCATCAGCGGGCCATTGCGCTGCTCGATGCGCGCGAGTATAGAGCGCAAACTCCGCTTCTGGCCGCAGCGTTTCCAAAATCATCAAATCCATTTCTCTGGTCCGGAGTTGTGGAGACGGACAACGCGCTTTTTAATTTGGAAGTGCCGGTTGGACTTGGGGGCGCCTTCGATCCCGATCTCGCGGACGTGCATTTTAAACCGCAACCTTCCGCCACTCTCAAAAACGCAGTCGTCTGCCCCACGGCCGTCGAGTTCCTGAATTTTGCGCGATTCCCGCTCGCCAGCGTCCAGCCTGAGGGAGACGGTTTTCAGGTCCGGCTGCGCGACATGCGCTTCGAATCCGAACTCCCCGGCCGCCGCGGAATCGTCGCTATCATCGATCTGAATGCCCAGAGCCAGGTGACCGGCGAGCGCCTGGAATTTGACAGCTCGCGGAGCCAGTGAAGAATTAATTTGGGGTTGCTACTGCACGGAATCGCGATGCTGATTTTCGTAGCGCCGGCGTCTCGCCGGCATTTTTGCGCGGAGTTTAAGGTGAGAAAAACTGCCGGCGAGACGCCGGCGCTACGCAAACCACCAGATCACGAAGATCAACTTACCTGACGCGGGCGAAAAGCGATCAGGGACAAGAGGTAGAGGCACAGCACCACCACCAACACAATCCCAGCAACCTCCAGCTTGTGAGTCATTAAAAATAGACCCGCCTGGTCGCCGTAACGAATGGCCAGATAACCTTCGCCAAAGTATCGAATCGCGCGCGCGGCCAGCAAACCCAGCACAAATTTCTGCACCGGCATTTCCAGCGCGCCCGCCGCAATCACAAATATTTTAAAGGGAGTCGGGGGCGGCAGTAGCGCGGTAACCAGAATACTGAGAAATCCGTTGCGGTTGATCCAGGCATGAATGTGTTGCGCGCGCGGCCCAGCATGTTTGTGAAACATGGCCTCTCCGCCCTTCCGCGCTAAGTAATAAAGAAAGAGACAACCAGCGACCGACCCCAGCGTGGCCATTCCCGCATAATACGGCATCCGCGTTGGATTGCTCACGGATAGTTTGATCAGCAACAAATCATTAATGATGGGAAACGAGAGGACCGACGAATCCAGAAACGCGATCATGAAAAGCCCCATCCCTCCAGCCGTTGCGACAATCGCCTGGAGCCAGTGAGGCAAATGAAACTTCGGTTGCGGCAGTTCCATAGATGAATTTTGCAAGCGCTCGATTGTAGCAGAGACGTCCCGACGGCATGGCGCGTCTAAATAGATAGGCTAAGGTTCTTGCTTGACACCGCCTCAGGGCGATTGGATCATGGCCTTCAGATTTTCTTTAATTTCGTCTCACTTCAAGTCATGAAGCGGAGATCGCTATGCTGAATCGCAGAAAATTCCTGACTGTAACTGGGATGAGCGCCGTGGGCGCAGCGCTGGCTTCCGTGCCGCGATTTTCTTCCGTGGCGGCGCTACCGCTGGCGAAGCCTGACCTTACTCTGCGCATTGCGCCGGTAAGCGTCGAGCTTGCGCCGGGCGTGGTGTACAAGACGACTGGATACAACGGCAAGGTTCCGGGCCCGATTTTGCGTATGAAAGAAGGAAAACGCATTACGGTCGATGTGCACAATGACACCGACATGGCGGAACTCGTTCACTGGCACGGACAATTTGTTTCCTCCGAAGTGGACGGCTCCGAAGAAGAAGGCACGCCGCTCGTCCCTGCGTACGGCCGCCGCCAATACACATTCGAGCCCGGCCCGGTGGGGACGCGCTGGTATCACACGCACATGCCTTCCAAGGGAAATCTGGATATTGCCACCTTCAGCGGGCAATATGGTTTTTTCTACGTCGAGCCGAAAAGCGAGCCGGGAAATTACGACCAGGAAATTTTTCTTGCCGCGCATCATTGGGGCCCTTCCCTCGCGCACATGGGGCCGGAAAATAACGGGTGGGAAATTGCCTATAAAAATGGATCGTTCAATGACAAAGCGCTGGGGCACGGCGAACCCATTCGCGTGAAGCAGGGGCAGCGAGTGCTGCTGCGCATTCTCAACGCGAGCCCGACCGACGACCTTTCCTTCGCGCTGCCCGGCCACAAATTTAAAGTGATCGCCATGGACGGCAATCCCGTCCCCACCCAAGCTTCCGTCGATATCCTGACCATGGGCGTGGCCGAGCGTGTGGACGCCATCGTGGAGATGAATAATCCGGGGGTGTGGATCTTCGGGTCGATCGATGACGAAGAACGCACAAAAGGAATGGGCGTCGTCATCGAATATGCAGGCCAGACAGGCGAACCCGTCTGGGTGAAGACCGCGAAAGTGCCGTGGGATTATTCGCTCTTCGGCACGCAAGACGCGCAGCCGGAACCAGATGGAAAATTCGACCTGATGTTCAAAAAAATTCCCGGCAATCGCGTCGATTTCAATCGCTGGACGATCAATGAAAAATCATGGCCGGACACCGATCCCCTCATGGTCGAAAAAGGCAAACGCTACCGCATGGTTTTTCATAATCAAACGGGTGACACGCACCCGTTGCACCTGCACCGTCACAGTTTTGAAATCGTGAAGGTCGGCGGAAAAAACACAACCGGAATTTTGAAAGACGTGGTGAACATTCCGCGCTTCAGCGACGCCGAAGTGGATTTTGTCGCCAATCATCCCGGGCCATCCCTCTTCCATTGCCACATGCAATTGCACATGGACTTCGGATTCATGGCCCTCGTGAAATACACATAACTTTGTTGATTGAGTCTGATCCACACAAATCGAATGTGATTATTCTGCAATGACAAAATTTCCGAAAAGTGGCTCGCGCAATTTCTTCCCCATGCCCGGCAGCGAGCGCATTCCTACAAAAAAGCGCGAATCCATCCCTCACGAATTTGTGCTGGATGCGATTTCTTCTCTTTCTCCATGGACTCGACCGATGTTTGGCTGCCTCGCAATGTATGTAGAAAACAAGATTGTTTTCATCTTGCGGGATAAGCCGGATCACCGGGCCGATAACGGAGTTTGGCTTGCCACGACGAGCGAGCATCACGAAAGCCTGCGCCGTGAATTCCCGCGCATGCGCTCCATTCAAGTCCTCGGAAGCGGCGTGACCGGCTGGCAAGTTCTTCCCGCAGAGGAGGAAGATTTTGAGGCAGCGGCTTTGCGCGCCTGCGAATTGGTCCTTGCCCGGGATCCTCGAATCGGAAAGGTCCCAGGAGCAAAGCGATCCACGCGAAAAGAAAAAGCCTCGAAGCGAGCAAAGAAAACCGTAACCAAAGCGAAGTGGCAGAAATAGCCGAACGCTTACGCTTGAACGCACTGGGTATCCGTCGTATCCTCCCAACACTGAGTGGACTCAAAGGAGAATAGTGGAATGAAACGATTTGTCTGCCTTGTAGCTTTTTGTTTGGTAACGCCCCTGATAACCAGCGCACAGGATGCTACGGCAAATCCTCTTGCCGCCAGCGTTCGCAAGTATTTCGACGATTACGCCAAGAACCTGGTGGCCACCGCGGAAATCATGCCCGTGGAAAAATACAATTTTAAACCCACTCCCGAAAATATGACGTTCGGAAAAACAATTGGTCACATCGCCGACGTGGATTATGCGATCTGCACAAAAATGTTCACTCCTCCGGCCACGCCATTCGCAAAAAGCTCGGATACGGATACGAAGGAAAAACTGGTCGCCGAGCTCAAAGCTTCCGTGGATTATTGCGGTGAGCAATTTTCAAAATTGACGGATGCCAACCTTGCGGAGATGGTTCCCTTTTTCGGCGGAAAGCAGATCTCTCGTTTGGGTGCGGCTATGGCCGTGGACATCGATTTTGCCGATCACTATGCCGGTCTCTCGATGCACCTGCGCATGAATGGGCTGTTGCCGCCAACCGCGCAAAAGAAGTAGACATCCAGCCAAACGCAGGAATCTGAAAAACCGCGAAGGCGGCCGCGCAGAAATGGCCGAGGCTGCCTTTTTCCAGTGTCGCGATGGATAAACTTTTCTAACCGATGAATCGACAGGACTTATCTTGCTTTCTGAAAAAAAATAATCTGAAACTTTCCATCTCAATCATGACAAAAGTATGACCGAAGGACCGTTTATATACATGGCAACAGCCTACGAAACGGTTTGACCCTCATACCACTGCATGTTATAAAAAATGAGCTTTGTGCGGCCCGATTATCGGCAAGGGTGTTGTCCGTACGTATGACTATCGCGGATTACAGCTGATGGCAGTACAAAGTAAAGCACTTCCGCCCTTTCTCGAAGCGGCAACCTGAATCAAATCCGGCAAGCCATTCCATAGACGCCCTGAGCGAAGATTGAGGGGCATTATGGTGTGCCGGAAGCGCTTGTTTAAAATGAACTCTAGACTGTTTTTATGAATTTTGACGGAGGAACACTGATGCGTACCTGGCTCGCGGGCCTTAGCCCGCTTAGAAGCCGATTCGCGATTGCGGGCGCGGTAGGCGCCCTTTTGACCTTACTCAATGCTGCATCGGCCGCGGCGCAAGAAAATGCTAGCGGCGAGGCAGCCCTCAGATTGCCAGACCTCTCGCAAGTTTCTTTTCTTGGGATCGATGGGCACAAACTGCTGATGATTGGAATCCTATTTTGCATCTTCGGACTGGCTTTTGGACTTGCTATTTATAGCCACCTGAAGAATCTGCCCGTACACCGCTCCATGCGTGAAGTGTCCGAGCTGATTTATGAGACCTGCAAAACGTATCTCGTCACGCAGGGCAAGTTTTTGCTTTTCCTGTGGCTGTTCATCGCTGTCGTCATCGTGCTGTACTTCGGCGTACTCGCTCCCGTTGCTCCGGTAAGCACAACGCTGCCGATTATTCTCCTCTTCAGTTTGGTGGGAATTGCTGGGAGCTACGGCGTCGCCTGGTTCGGCATCCGCGTCAATACCTTTGCCAATTCGCGCACGGCATTTGCCGGATTGCGCGGCAAACCGTTCCCTATTTATCAGATTCCGCTGCAGGCTGGCATGAGCATCGGCATGATGCTGATCAGCGTGGAATTACTGATGATGCTCTTCATCCTGCTGTTTATTCCCGGCGAATACGCGGGCCCTTGCTTCATCGGATTTGCCATCGGTGAATCGCTGGGAGCCGCGGCGCTGAGAATCGCTGGCGGTATTTTCACGAAGATTGCCGACATCGGCTCGGACTTGATGAAGATCGTGTTCAAGATCAAGGAAGACGACGCGCGCAACCCCGGCGTAATCGCCGATTGCACGGGCGACAACGCGGGCGACTCGGTCGGGCCGAGCGCGGACGGCTTTGAAACGTACGGCGTGACGGGCGTTGCGCTCATCACATTTATTTTGCTGGGCGTGAAAGATCCCGTTGTTCAAGTTCAGTTGCTGGTCTGGATATTCGTGATGCGCATCGCCATGCTGGTCTCCAGCGCGGCTGCGTACTTCATTAACGCCGCCATCGCAAAGGCACGGTTTGGCAATGTAGATAAGATGAATTTCGAAACGCCCCTGACCACATTGGTATGGCTCACTTCTTTTCTTTCCATCGCCATGACTTATGCGATTTCCGCGATCATCATTCCGCAACTGAATGGCGATACTTCGCAATGGTGGAAGCTGGCTTCGATTATTTCCTGCGGCACACTTGCCGGCGCCGTAATTCCGGAACTGGTGAAGGCATTTACTTCGACGGAATCACGGCACGTGAAGGAAGTTGTAACTTCAGCCGAAGAGGGCGGCGCGTCGCTCGGAATTTTGTCTGGGTTCGTCGCCGGAAATTTTTCCGCGTATTATCTGGGCATCGCGATGGTTGGCCTGATGTCCATCGCCTATCTGTTTGCGCGCATGGGCCTCAGCGGACTGATGATCGCCGCTCCCGTGTTTGCTTTCGGGCTTGTCGCATTTGGCTTCCTGGGCATGGGACCGGTAACGATCGCGGTCGATTCCTATGGACCGGTTACGGATAACGCGCAATCGGTTTATGAATTGTCGTTGATCGAGGCCGTACCAAATATCGAAGAAGAATTGAAGAAAGATTTCAACATCACTCCGAATTTCCAGCGAGCGAAAGATTTGCTCGAGGAAAATGATGGGGCGGGAAATACATTTAAAGCCACCGCGAAACCCGTATTGATCGGCACAGCGGTTGTCGGCGCCACGACCATGATCTTCTCCATCATCATGGCGCTCACGAATGGTCTTACCACAAACGTAGAAAAACTTTCTTTGCTGCACGCTCCCTTCGTGCTTGGCCTGATCACCGGCGGCGCGATGATCTACTGGTTCACTGGCGCCTCCACTCAGGCCGTAACCACCGGCGCGTACCGCGCTGTTGAGTTCATCAAAGCCAACATCAAGCTCGAGGGCGTGGAAAAAGCATCCGTCGAAGACAGTAAAAAAGTCGTCGAGATCTGCACGAAATATGCGCAGAAGGGCATGCTGAACATTTTCATTGCCGTCTTCTTCGCTACCCTTTCGTTCTCTTTCCTCGAACCTTTCTTTTTCATTGGCTACCTGATCTCCATCGCCATCTCCGGCTTGTATCAAGCCATCTTCATGGCCAATGCTGGTGGCGCGTGGGACAACGCCAAGAAAATTGTGGAAGTCGAGATGAAGCAAAAAGGAACGCCGCTGCATGATGCAACCGTGATCGGTGACACGGTCGGCGATCCGTTCAAGGACACTTCTTCCGTCGCGCTCAATCCAGTTATCAAATTCACGACGCTCTTCGGATTGCTCGCCGTGGAACTGGCCGTAAAATTGACGGCCACTTCCGGTGGCACCCTCACGCGGTCGCTTGCCGCCGCATTTTTCATAGTCTCTTTCGTGTTTGTTTACCGGTCGTTTTACAGCATGCGCATTCGCCAGACGAATTAATTGCAAACAGTTCGCCTCCGCAGGGCTGGACAAAACGGGGCGCCCGGATTCACGGGCGTCCCGTTTTATTTTAAGTAACTGGTTAAATTCTTTTCATCCAGATTCTCCACCAATTCATTGACAATGCTCCGTGCCTTTGTTATGACTCGGGAAAGATTTCCCGAGGAGAATCCCATGAAACCGAAAGATTTCGGCCGCCGGAGTTTCTTGAAAAATAGCGCTGCGCTTGCCGGATTGGCTGTCGGAGCAGTGCAGTCTTCCAGCGGACAAAGCGCAGCTCCGGAAACCTCTTCCGCGCGCACAAAAGATTTGCACGGGTACGGTGAGCGCTCCAAATTTGAGACCGCGACGCGTCTCGGCGCGCCGGGACTCTACGACCCTGCCCCGCCGGGCTATCACCGCGACTTTGGATTCCGCACGCCGATTCAGGATTCGGTCGGATTTATTACTCCGGCTTCGCTTCATTTTGTAATCGCCCACGGGTATGAGCCGCCCGATATCGATCCCGCCGAGCATCATTTACTAATTCATGGGCTGGTGGAAAAGCCGCTGATCTTTTCGCTCGATGATTTAAAGCGCTTTCCGTCCGTCACGCGCGCGCATTTTCTGGAATGCAACGCGAACGGCGCGCCGTCCGGCCCGACCGGACAATTTCGCGTCGCGCCGAACGCCACCGCGCAGGATACGCATGGCTTCACGAGTTGCAGCCTGTGGACGGGCGTGCCGCTCTCCACTCTGCTGAAACACGTTGGCGTGAAACCCGAAGCGAAGTGGATCATTGGCGAAGGCTCGGAAAAAGGAAAACACACGAAAAGCATTCCGATCGAAAAAGCGATGGACGATGTGTTGATCGCCTTTGGCCAGAATGGCGAGGCGTTGCGCCCGCAACAGGGCTATCCGATCCGCCTGCTCGTTCCGGGCTATGAAGGAATTAATAATGTGAAATGGCTGCGACGAATCAAGCTGGTGGAAGAGCCGTACATGGGAATGTGGGAGAGCACGAAGTATCCGAGCTTGCGCCCGGATGGACTTTCGAGATGGTATCAATTTCAGATGGGGCCGCGAACTGTGATTACTCGTCCCTCAGGCGGACAAAAGCTGAATGGTCCCGGCTTTTACGAAATCAGCGGACTCGCATGGTCTGGTGGAGGAGCTGGTCAAATCGATTGAAGTTTCCACCGACAACGGAAAAACGTGGCGCGAGGCGGAAATTCAGAGTCCCGTATATCCGAAGGCTCACGTGCGATTCGGCTTCGGTTGGGATTGGAACGGCGAAGAAACGATTCTTCAGTCGCGCTGCACAGATGAACTCGGCGAGAGGCAGCCAACCGTTGTCGAACTCGCGAAATTCTGGAAAGTTGAGCCTGACTTTTTCGTGAAGACCGGAACGATTCCCGGACATTTTAATGCGATTCAACCCTGGAAAGTGAATTCCGACGGGAGCGTCCAAAATGCGATTTCATTTTAAATTTGTAGTGCCTTCCTTGGTCGCGGCTGCTGGCATCACGGCTGCGGCGCAAACTCCCGGCTACAAAAATGTCGGGCGGACGCCTACGCCGCAGGAAGTTCAGGCCATGGACATCGCCATTGGCACGGATGGGAAAGAGCTTCCTCCAGGCGCCGGAAATGCAAAACTCGGCGCGCAACTCTACGCTGACAAATGCATGGTGTGCCACGGTGAAAGTCAGGAAGGAAGCGCTCAGGCTCCCGCGCTCGTGGGCGGTAAGGGGACGCTCACTTCCCTGCGCCCCAAAATGACGGCTGGAAGTTATTGGCCGTTCGCTACAACGATTTTCGATTACGTTCGACGCGCCATGCCGCGCTTCCAGGAAGGCACTCTGAAACCGGATGAGGTTTATTCGCTGACAGCGTTAATCTTGTATCGCAATGACATCATCAAGGAAGATGACGTGATCGATGCAAAAACTCTTCCGAAAATTAAAATGCCGAACCGCGATGGATTCATTCCGCAAAATCTGGATGAGATTCACGACTATAAAAAGCGTGGGTGCAAGCTCGGACATTGCCCCTG
The DNA here is from genome assembly GCA_963786215.1 of uncultured Acidobacteriota bacterium. Lineage (GTDB taxonomy): Bacteria > Acidobacteriota > Terriglobia > Acidiferrales > UBA7541 > Palsa-360. The sequence continues at coordinate 317,845 of CAWAYK010000007.1, read as the reverse complement.
ATGTGCAGCGTAAATTTGCTTTGCGTTTTAAGTAGGACAGGCTTCAGCCTGTCTGGTCTTGAATTTTGCAGATGCGAAAGAAATCAAAAGAAGACAGGCTGAAGCCTGTCCTACCGGTGCGTGTGATACCATTTCGATAAAATTATATGGGAGGCTCGCATGAATCCTGAGAAACCCAGCCGCAGGCTGTTTCTAAAGAATGGCGCGGCGCTGGCGGGTTTGGCCGTTGGAGCATCCGCGGCGGCAAAATCCGTGGAGAGCGCCGATGCGCCCTTGGAGCGCGTCGATCAACTGCATCAGCACGGCGAGCGATCGCACTTTGTCGATTCGATCCGCCACGGCAGCATTAATAATCCGGAGCGCCACTTGCCGGATGAGCCTCGCGCGTTCGGGCTCACCTCCCCTCTGCAGGATTCCGCGGGAATGGTCACGCCCGCGTCGCTTCACTTTGTGATTTCGCACGGCTATGAGCCACCCGACATTAATCCGAAGGAGCATCGCCTGCTGATTCACGGCATGGTGGATCGACCGATGACTCTCTCGGTAGACGATATAAAGCGTCTTCCATCGGTCTCCAAATTTCATTTCATCGAGTGCCACGGAAACAGCACGACGGGCGGCCTCGGCGGTCCCCAGCGAGTTTCTCCCGACGCCACCGCGCAGGACACGCATGGCTACACCAGTTGCAGCCAGTGGACCGGCGTGATGCTCTCGCTCATCCTTGAGCAAGCAGGATTGCAAAAGAGCGCAACGTGGATCGTCGCGGAGGGCGCCGACGATTATAAGCATTCGAAAAGTATTCCAATCGGGAAAGCGATGGACGACGCGCTGGTGGCCTACGCGCAAAATGGCGAGCCCGTGCGCCCCGAGCAGGGTTTCCCCCTGCGCCTCGTGGTTCCCGGCTTTCAGGGAATCAACAACGTGAAGTGGCTGCACAGGATCAACGTCGTGGACGAGCCCTACATGGGCATGATGGAAGTTACGCGGTATCCGCGCTTGATGCCGGACGGGAAATCGCGTTGGTTCGAATTTGAGCTGGGCCCGAAATCGGTGATCACACGCCCCTCTGGCGGACATCACCTTCCAGGGCCAGGCTTTTACGAAATCACAGGTCTTGCGTGGTCCGGTGGCGGAACCATCCGACGCGTGGAAGTATCTACGGACGGCGGCAAAATCTGGAAGGACGCGAAGATGCAAGACCCGATTCTCCGCAAGGCCCACACGCGCTTCACGATTCCGTGGAATTGGGAGGGAGGCGAGGCCATGCTCATGTCCCGATGCACGGACGACAATGGAGTAGTGCAACCGTCTCTCGCGGAAGTGGCCAAGATTTGGGGCACGGATCCTGATTTTTTCAAGAAGACCACGCTGATCACGAGCGACATGAACGCGATTCAGCCATGGAAAGTGAACGCGGACGGGAGCATAAAGAATGCGATTTTCTAAAATGATTGTGGTGGCCGCCGGAATAACGGTAATCGCATCCACGGCTGCTGCGCAGCAAGCTGCCATGCCTGCATATAAAGGCATCGGCACTCCCGCAACGAAGCAGGAAATCCAGGCGGAAGATATTTCCATTAGCCGCGAGGGTAAGGGGCTTCCGCCGGGCAGCGGTTCGGCAAAAGAAGGCGCGGGAATATTTGCTGAAAAATGTGCGGTGTGCCACGGGGTGAACGGCGAAGGCGCAAAAATCGGTCCGGCACTGGTGACGGACAAGAACGCACATGAGACGCTGACGACGATGAAACCGCTGAGATCGCTAGCCGCGTACTGGCCGTATGCGACGATGGTTTGGGATTACATTCATCGCGCGATGCCGCGCAATCAGGGTGGAACGCTTGCGCCCAACGAAGTTTATGCACTCACGGCGTTTATCCTCTACAAGAATGGAATTGTTCAGGAAAGCGATGTGCTCGATCAGAAGACGCTGCCGAATGTCCATATGCCAAATCGCGACGGGTTTGTTCCTGCGCGGCTAGAGGATATTCCTGACGAACACAAGCGCGGGTGCAAGCAGGGCATTTGCCCGTAAAGCGGACGTGTAGAGCGAAGATTTTGCCGCGCAGCTGCTGTAGCCCGCCTCTTTAGAGGTGGGGGTTTAGATGAAAGTGCGGCGCGATTTTTTGTTCAGACTATGACCTTGAAGTGAATTCAGCGGAGTTGAATTCGTTACCTAGAATTGCGATATTTGACGGGGCTACTTTAAATCCCCGCCTCTGAAGAGGCGGGCTACAGCAGCGGGCTAGAGCGGCTGATGCCGGTGTATACAAAAAACAGGGGGCGAGAAATTCTCGCCCCCTGTTTTTTGTGTTCAGGAATTACTTTATGCCAGATACGCGTACGCGTCTGTGGTTAGGAACTCATGGAACGTGGGGCTAGTCATGAGTTCCACAAGGATTTTTCCTGCCATGGGCAGCTTGCTTGCATTGAATTTGTCCGCGCCCAACTGATTCTTCAGCTTCTCAAGGACGGAAACCGTCGCATCACGAACAAGTTGCGGCGTAACGGTCTGTCCATTTTCCAGCTTTGAACCATGCTTGCACCATTGCCAGACCTGCGTGCGTGAAATTTCTGCTGTGGCGGCATCTTCCATCAGGTTGTAGATGGGTACGCAGCCATTGCCATCGAGCCACGCGGCCAGGTACTGCAAGCCGACATCGATATTCCACTTCAGGCCTTCCTCTGTGATCGTGCCCTTGGGAATTTCGAGCAAATCCTTGGCAGTAATGTTGACCGGCTCTTTCTTGGTGTCGATCTGGTTCGGGCCCTTCATGTGCGCGTCGAAAATATCTTTCGCGATCGCGACAAGTCCGGGATGGGCTACCCACGTTCCGTCATGGCCAGCCTTCACTTCGCGCAGCTTATCTTCGCGAACCTTTGTGAGAGCCTTTTCATTGGCTACAGCGTCGTTCTTGATGGGGATCTGTGCGGCCATTCCGCCCATGGCATGCGCGCCACGGCGGTGGCAGGTGTGAATTAGCAGTTCCACGTAAGAGGCGAGGAAATGTTGCGTCATGGTGACTTCGGCGCGGTTCGGGAGAATGAAGTCAGGACGTCCGCTGAACTTCTTGATGAAGCTGAAAATGTAATCCCAGCGTCCGCAGTTCAGGCCGGAGGAATGCTCGCGCAATTCGTAGAGAATTTCGTCCATTTCGAACGCCGCGAGGATCGTTTCGATCAGCACGGTGGCGCGGTAGGTGCCGCGCGGGATTCCCAGATAATCCTCGGAGAAATTGAAAACGTCATTCCACAGGCGCGCTTCCAGATGGCTTTCGATCTTGGGCAGGTAGAAGTAGGGCGCTGTGCCACGGGCAATCTGGTTCTTGGCATTGTGGAACACGAACAAGCCGAAATCGAAGAAGGCGCCGGATATGGGCTTGCCGTCGACAAGGAAATGCTTTTCGTCGAGGTGCCATCCGCGCGGGCGCACCAAGAGCGTGGCCGTCTTCTCGTTCAGTTTGTAGCTCTTGCCTTCCGGGCTGGTAAAAGTGATGGTCCGGTTGATGGCATCGCGAATATTGATGTGGCCGTCGAGGTTGTTCGTCCATGTCGGTGAATTGGAATCCTCGAAATCGGCCATGAACACGTTCGCGCCGCAATTCAGCGCGTTAATGATCATCTTGCGGTCGACTGGACCTGTAATTTCCACGCGGCGATCCATCAGGTCGGCAGGGATGGATGCAACGGACCAGTCAGCCTTGCGGATGTTGGCTGTTTCGGGTAAGAAATCGGGTAACTCACCCTTATCGATTCGAGCTTGCCGCTCGTGGCGCTTGGTCAGAAGTTCTTGCCTGCGCCCTTCAAAGGTCGACGAAAGCTTTTTAAGGAAAGCGACTGCATCGGCAGTCAACACTGTCTTGTGGGCGTCTGAAACCGGCGCGGTAATCTGGATTTCAACAATTGGGCTCGCCATACGGACCTAACCTCCAGGTGGATTGTAAATGCGAATAATATGTGTGCAGAATGCATATTACCAGAAACCAGCCTAAATGAAAAAACGCAGGGAAATTCGATCCGCTCCATCCATTTGAACGGTGAATGTGAAACGGACACGCAGAAAAACTGCCCGCCCGAAAAGAAGGGCAGGCGCTACAAAAAGCGACTTCAAAAAGTGGCCCCGGCATCTTGCCGGCGGGGTTTCGTTATGTGGTACGCACAGGAAAACCGCCGGCGGAACGCCCGCGCCAAAGATTCCGCAATCTAGGGTTCCATACTTTTGGCGGGCACTGCGGCCGGTGCCGCCTTCAGTTTCGTGGGCTGCGGGACGGCAATCAGCAAGGCAGCCATGATTGCGGTGATGAAAGCGAGTATCGCGCTTCCATAGAAAACCACCGTCCAGGACCCCATCTTTTCGAATAGCAGCGCCGCCAGGCCTCCGGCGAGAATGGAGGCAACCCCCTTTGAACTATAGAGGAATGCGTAGTTCGAACCGGAATTCTTGATCCCAAAAAAATCAGCCATGGTAGCCGGGAACAGAGAGTAAATTTCTCCCCAGGTGAACAGGACGATCGCCAGAAGACCCACAAACCAGAAGGGCGAGTTACGTCCCAAACGTAGCACAGTAACCAGCGCCAAGGCTTGAATCAGGAAGGCGACAATCATTGTTCGTTCGCGGCCCAAGTGGTCCGATACCCAGCCCCAAAAGATTCGACCGGCGCCGTTGGCGAGTGAATTAACGAAGATGGCAAGCGTAAAAACGGCTTTGGCAATGCCTAGGGTGTCCGCTACGGAACCGAGTTGAGCGGTGACCATCAACCCGCCGATTCCCATCATCAGCATCATGGCGTACAGCATGTAAAACTGATATGTCCCAAGCATTTCAGAAGATGTGAACTGCTCAGCCTGCGCCCTTACTTTGTACTTGCTTCCAACCTTTTTGCCTGCAATCTGGGGATCGTTGGGATCGGGATTCACCATCAACTGCGAAACGAGGAGGATGATAATTCCCTGCCCAATGCCGGTATACAGGAACGCAGAACGATAATTTTGAGTGCGGATAATATATGCAATATAAGGAACAAAAAGCGCGGCACCAGAACCGAATCCTGCGGCAATCAACCCGGAAGCCAAACCCAACTTGTCAGGAAACCATTTCAAACCAACAATAGTGGATCCGCAGTACACCAGAGCAGCGCCTACACCAGCCAGGCCATAGAGCAAGTATAATGCGCTTAAAGTGTGGACTCGCCCCATTCCCACCCAGCCGACTCCGCACATTACAGCTCCAAACGACATGAAAACGCGGGGGCCAAGTTTATCCATGTAGCGTCCAGTGAAAGGCTGCACCCAGGTTTCAAGGGCGATGAAAATAGTAAAGCCCCATTGAACGTCGGACAATTTCCAACCAGTCGCTCCCATCATTGGCTTTACGAATAGTGCCCAGGCATATTGGAGATTCGCGATCATGGCCATCGCGATTACGGATCCGATCAGTCGCACCCAGCGGTTCATGCGGTCTAACCTCCCAAGAAAGGCAGTTCCGGCACGCTTTTTCCGGGCAGCCAACCCTAGCTACCCTTTTGGGCCCTCAGAATGACGGAGTCGCGAAAATTAAGAACAGCGGATGAGGCCGTCCCCCCAAGAAGCGCAATTAATCCCACACCCGATAGTGCATCTTGCCCGTAACGAATATCACATACTATCAAATCTTTAGTGGGAGCAAAGCGAATTAAGACGCGGTGGTGGTGGTGGCATCTTGCCAGCGGGTTTGCACTGCGGGAACTCTTGAAAAAAAACGCCGGCGGGACGCCGGCGCCACAGTGATTACGTCTTTAGCAGGCGCGGGAATTTCGCGGGGCTATTGTCAAAGCCGGGAAAAACTGCGCGCAGATTGCTAGTTCCTAAATGGCCCCCGATCACTTCTCCTAGCACAGAGCGGAAATCGGTGGTCAGCGTAAGGTCGCGGCCTTCATTCAGCTGGCCGGGGCCGAGGCCTGGCCACTTGCCGTAAACTTTTCCGCCCTTAACCGGACCGCCCATCACGAACATGCAGTTGGCGTGGCCGTGATCAGTGCCGCGATTTCCGTTTTCGTGCGCGGTGCGGCCGAATTCGGACATGGTAACGACCACAACGTCTTCCATGCGGTCACCCATATCCTGGTGGAATGCCGCAAGGCCATGGCCCAAATCGCGCAGCAAATTGGCCATCTGGCCCTGCGCACCACCCTCGTTCACGTGATTATCCCAGCCTCCGGTATCGACGAAGCCGACTTCCATGCCGATGTCCGCTTTCAGGAGTTGCGCAACTTGTTGAAGCGTCTGGCCGACACGGCTCTTTGGATACTCAGCGTCATTCTCAGGCTGGAAGCGTGAAGGGTCAGCCTTGCGTAGCATGTCAATGGCTTCGAACGTTTCCGTGCCAGTGCCGCGCAACACTTTATCCACCGTCTGCGCATAGAGCGCTTCGAAGCCTCCCTGCACGGCAGCAGACTGGCTCATCACGCGGAATTGTTTTACATCGGCGAGTGCGATGGCTGGCGCGGCGCCACGCAGCGTAAGTGGAAGATTTGGTCCCATCGCGACTGCGCGAAAAGGTGTGGCGTCCTGTTCGGTCATTCCGTTTATGGTGCGATTGAGCCAGCCATCATCCGTGGATTTTACGCCGGGCGTCCCTGACTCCATAAAATCCTGAGCATCAAAATGCGACCGCGTAGTGTCTGGCGATCCGGCAGCGTGCACGATGGCTAATTGTCCGTTGTGAAAAAGCGGGCCGAGTGGCGAGAGGCTTGGATGCAGGCCGAAGAAACCGTCGAGATCAACTGCAGTTCCCTCCACACCGTTGCGAGGCTTTGGAATCGCGATCGTTGGGCGAATGCGGTAATAGTTTTCTTCACCGAATGGCACGACAATGTTCAGGCCATCAGCGGCACCGCGCTGGAATAGGACGATTAACTTTTTCTTGTTCGGCATCGCTGTTGCGGCGACTGCGCGTTGCAGGAATGCGGGGATCGTGCTCATGCCGATCATCGAGATGCCGCCGCTTTTCAGGAAAATGCGTCGAGAAATTTTCATTGTCGTGCTCCTCGTGGTACTGGTCGTTTTATTGCATTTTGTAACTTATGGTTTTTGTAGCTCGCCTCTTCAGAGGCGAGGTTTTCTTGAAGTTGAAAGTCAGCTTCCAATTGACAGGCTCCTTACCATTGGCGCAAAAGCCTCGCCTCTGAAGAGGCGAGCTACAGAACATCTCGGAATCTACCTGCGCTGAAACTCGGGTGAACCGAGGACTAAGCCAGCGATCATTGAAACGTTTACGGTTTTTACCGGATCGTCCAGACTGGCCTGCAAAATTTGCGGGTCGTCCAATTGTTTTTCCAGAGTGTCGCGCGTTTCGGGCGACGCTGGGCCGCCTAGCAGCAATAGAATTGCGTGGCCCAGAGTGGCATGCGGATTCGCAGCCGTGTCATTGCCGAAAAGAGTGTCCGTATTTACAACTACACCGCGAATGCGGTTCGATGCGAGCGCGAGCGAAAAATTCATTCGGCTTAATAGAGCGCCAGTGTTCACCCACGCGTCGGCCTGGTCAGAGTATCCGGTCGGCGGTTCGCATTGATAGAGCGGCTGGCCGATGCGGCTGGTCCACTGCACGAGCAGGAGCGGAATATCGACCTGCGCTCCGACGGCTCGTGTGGCTGAAGCGACCAACTCCAACGGCGTTTTGATTTTTGTGCGCACCGTATCTTTGGACCAAAACTCCGGCGAATAAATCATGGTGTGCAGGACTTCACGGATATCGCCGTCGGATTTCAAAAATGTTTGCGCCATGCGGTCGACCAGCGCAGGGGGCGGATTGTCCGAGACGAATCGCTGGGCCAACTCGTACGAAATGTGATGCGCGGTGTGCGGGTCGCGCGCCAGAATGTCGAGCACTTGTTCGCCGTCTCGCATTCCTCCGGCATGAATTTCATGACCTAGCACGGTCTTTACGCTGTTGTCATGCAGGCGGTCGTCAAAGAAAAATTCAGCATCGTGGCGAGGCTGTTTAATTGTCCATCCGGTGAAGGCCTTGGCTACATTGATTACATCATCCTGCGTGTAGCCGCCATCTACGCCGAGCGTATGCAGTTCCATAAGTTCACGACCGTAATTTTCATTCAGGCCGCGCTCTTGTTTTTGTTTGGCGTTTGCATTTGCGTTTGGATTGTTTGAATCGTCATTATTCGGCATCGGATTTCCCTGCGGAAATCGCGTTCTGCCAAATGGGCCGCCTCCTAAAGCTCCACTGCGCATCTGGCGGCGCGCCTGTTGCTCCTGCTGCATTTTTTGCCAAGCAACAGGATCAGCGGAAAGCCAGTTGTCCAGAAAAAATAACATGGCAGGACTTTTGGCCGTTGCCCCGAGCAGATCGCGAAATTTTCCCATCGCATGCGGACGAATCGCGTCGCGTTCGTATTCCGTGATCAGCCAACGATCCGCGCCTTTTGTCGCATACACGTTGAAGTGGTTGTACCAAAAATCGACCATCATTTCCTGAAGCTGACGCTCGCTGTATACAGCGCGCGTCATTTTGGCCATGGAAAGTTCAGCGACAACGCGTTGCGGCAGGCGAACCTGCTCGTAATTGATCATGCGGTTGCTAAAGGCGGCCTGCCCTTTTCCCTGGCCTTTGTCTTTTGCCGGATTCGCATTCAAATCGTTATCGACAGCGTCGAAATCGGGCATATGCAGAGCATCGGCTTTTTGCATGTCGTTCTGTGGTGTTGCCGCTGAGGCGTCACCCTGCATGGGGGATTGCATAGCGGCGCGCATGCGCTCCTGCTGCTCTTTGCGGTATTCCTCCACGGTAATTCCTTCGCGACGCGCTGCAAGCTTCGGCTCTGGAAATTCATCCAACAGTTTGGCGGAAGACATTTTTAAAGTGGGAAAACGTTCGAGGCGGGTATTAAGCGCCGAGTCATCGATCGAATCGGGATGCAGCTGGAGGTCGATCCATTTTTGCAGGCCCATTTCTTTCACACGCTCGACGTCCCCGGGGCGCGGACCAAAACCCAGGCGATTGAGCGCCTGCAGGATGGCCTCATTTTCGCTCAGCCCTTCCGCGGGTAATCCTTTTTTTACGCGTGAAGATTCTTGCGGCTTGGCATCACTACCTTTTTTATCCGTGGCTGCCAGAAGGTACGGCGTGCTGAACGCCCCGGCGGTTATAAGAAACATGACGATCATTGCGGAAAGTGAAGTCTGCGGATCTGTGCGGAATCTGGAGGTGCGAGAAATTTGATTCTTCATTTTTAGTTCTCCCCCAACGGGAGTTCGCGCGAAAACACGCCACGTTCGAGGCTTCCAACTCGCGCAATCAGTTTAACCCGGGGGAAAAGGAAAAGTTGCGAGGCGAAATACGGAGTGCCCAGACAGTATGCAATGCAGGCATACAACTACACGCATCAGAAATGATAGAAGAAGAGCTGATTTTCTTACTTCACGCAGCTTAAACCGCGCCGACTTGCCCAGCCTCAGGCAAATCTAACCGTTCCCGAGCAGATCGGAACGCGTCCACGCACCATACATCTTGCGCTTCCTCATGGCGCAGAACGAAGCGATCACCGTCCTGGATGAGTACGCGGAAATAGGTTGTGCCGGGCGAATACCATTTGTCTTCCACTTCGGTGATTTCAAAGTTGTGTCCGCGCCAAATAAATCTCAAAGGACGTTCGTCTGCCTTAAATCCGGAGTAGCACTCGACTCGCATTTCGGCCATGTTTGCCTCCCGCGACCGAATCCAAACGTCCTTATTGTACGCCTAATGTGCGTGCAGGTCAGTCCGAGGATTCCAGAAGTTCGGCGTTGTACGCGGCGCCGATGAAGAGAATGGTTGCGGTGAGTTGCATCCAAAGCATCAAGCCGATAGTGACGGCCAAGCCTCCGTAAATCAGGCTGTAGGGGACAGTTCGCAAATAAAAACCCAAGGCAATGCTAACAACCCACCATAAGATGGTTGCGACTTCCGCACCGGGCAAGTGAGCCTTAAACCCGTGGTGACGAGGCCGCCCAACGCGATAGATAACCGTCAATACCACTAACGCAAACAGCAGGGAAACGGTTATGTACAAGGCGCTCCACGTAAGCCGGATCAAGACCGGCATGGAAGAAATATGAAGCATGCGGCTGCGGACGGTTCTACCGAAGACAACCAGGTTCACAATAATGATGGAGGGAATGATGGTAGCGCTGAGGAGAAGAAGCGCGCGCAAATGAATGCTGGCCACGCTCAGCCTTTCTTTATCTCCATAGATCCGCCGAAAACCTTCCATCATCAGTTTCATCATTTGAGTACCGGCCAACAGCGTTCCGCCAAGCCCAAGCAGAACCCATTGCCAGGATTGAGTGTCATGACGGCCAAGAAAATTATTCAAAATGCTGAGTGTGCCGGGAGGAAGCACGATACGCAAACGCTCAATTATTCCCTGCAGCGCTTGCCGAAACGCGGCGGAACCTGCCACTGCGCCGAGCACGACCAGGATCATGGGAGAAAACGCCAGAAACATGTTGAAGGCAACAGCCTGCGACAACGTAATGCAGCTTGGAATAACGCGAATAACAGCTCGGCAGAAACGACGCAAAAACGGTGAAATCATTTCTGAGTTCAATGTTTCTCCCGTGTTGAACGTGGCCAGAATAGCCTACTTTCGTCCATTTGGGCATACACACATCGCGGGATTCCGGCAACCAACTCTGAAACCGGAATCCATTTCAGTCGGTGATTGACACAAGAGTGCGAATCAGTGTATCCGATGTGTAGCCAATCCATTTGGACCAAACTTTTTCAAGTTTTGATTTTGCCGCACTTTGCGTTGCATTTGCCAGTGATAGATGAAGATGCGATCAATTCGACTTCCAAGGAGATTTCAATGGAACTGAATCGTTTGCTAAAAGCCGGATTTGGCCGCCGGGGTTTTCTTTCCGGCTCCAGCCTGCTACTTGCAAGTTCCCTACTGGGAACCTCGGACGGAGTGAGTGCCGAATCCACGCATTCCGCGCGGCCTCCGGAACCGATTCCGCAGGACAAGCAGGATAAGCAAGCTCTGCTAGAGGACCTGGTCACCGCAAATCACATCCTGCAGGATCAAGGCGTGGTCGACGGATATGGACATGTGAGCGTGCGCAACCCTGCAAATCCAAATCACTTTTTTCTGTCTCGCTGGCTGGCGCCGGATCTGGTTACGGTCAGCGACATTATGGAATTGGATTTCGATTGCGTTCCGGCAAACGGTGACAATCGCAGGATGTATAGCGAGCGCTGGATTCACGCGGAAATTTATCGTGCGAGGCCGGATGTAAAGTCAGTTGTCCACACTCACGCGCCCACTGTCGTGCTGATGGGAACGATCAATGAGCCGCTGCTGCCGATTTACCACATGGCTGGATTTATTGGTTCGGGCCTGCCTTCTTTTGACATTCGAAAAACCTTTGGAAATACGAATATGCTGATTACGGATGCGGCCAAGGGAAAAGCCCTCGCACAAGCTTTGGGAAATGGTCCTGCCGCACTCATGCGCGGGCATGGCGGTGTTGCGGTTGGGACCAACATCATGCATTCCGTAGGTCGCAGCGTGTACCTGAAGATTAATTCGGAGATGCATCTCCAGGCGGGGAGCAGGAAAGTTGAAACGCTCAACGCGGATGAGGCGAAGCTGGCGGAGGTGGGCAATACGGATTTCCCGAAGGACTGGGATCTTTGGAAGCGTAAAATTATGAAGAGCTAGGGCGCAATTGTTGGCGCGGGCTTAAGGCTGTGGGGGTTAAGGCTTTGTGGCACCGGCGTCTCGCCAACGGGTTTCATCTATCGCAGCGCAGCGCAAAACCGCCGGCGAGACGCCGGCGCTACAAGAACTAACCCCGCAGGCTGAAGCCCGCGCTACTTGTCGCACGATGCCGCTGCGGAGTACACTCGCAGTTCAACTTCCGAGGAGGTGCGGCATGTCTCGAATCGTGCGTTGCGGCCTGATACAGGCACATTGCGAATGGTCCCCCACCAAATTTTCCCTGAAACAAATAAAAGAAAACATGATCGCGAAGCACGAGAAGCTGATCGCCGCCGCGGCCAAGCGCAAGGTGCAGATCCTCGGCCTGCAGGAACTTTTCTACGGCCCGTATTTTTGCGCGGAGCAACATCAGAAGTGGTATGAGCTGACCGAGTCTGTGCCCGACGGGCCAACCGTCATGCGCATGCAAAAACTTGCGAAGAAGTACGGCATGGCCATGGTCGTTCCCGTGTACGAAGTTGAGATGACCGGCTTGTATTTCAATACGGCGGCCGTGTTCGATGCGGACGGGAAATATCTGGGGAAATATCGCAAGCATCATATTCCCCATTGCCATCCGGGATTCTGGGAAAAATTTTATTTCACTCCGGGAAACGCGGGCTACCCGGTCTTTGAAACCAAATTTGCAAAAGTGGGTGTTTATATCTGTTATGACCGGCACTTCCCCGAGGGCGCAAGATGTCTTGGCCTGAATGGCGCGGAAATAGTTTTTAATCCCTCCGCTACCGTTGCGGGGTTGTCGGAATATCTTTGGGAGCTGGAACAGCCGGGGCATGCAGCCGCGAACGGCTACTTCGTCGCCGCTTCTAATCGGGTAGGAATTGAAAAGCCCTGGCAGATCGGCGAATTTTACGGAAAAAGTTATTTTTGCAACCCGCGAGGCAAGATTTTCTCGCAAGCCAGCCGCGATAAGGATGAATTGCTCGTGGCCGATCTGAATCTCGATGAAATTCAGGAAGTCCGCGACATCTGGCAGTTCTACCGCGATCGCCGGCCGGAAACCTACGGAGAAATCACGCGAACGGTGACCGCGCGTGGTTCTCAGGCGGCGGACTGAAGCGGTGGAACCACGGATGACACGGATAAAATCGGGATAGATAAAAACGAAACACAGCAATTCTAATTCTGGAATTTTTGAAAAGACTATATTTTGAATTTATATCTTTCATGATTTTGGTTTTATCCGTGTTCATCTGTGTGCATCCGTGGTTCCAAAGAGGTTTTGATGACGACCCAACCCAAATCTGTCACGCGCAGTGAAGAAGTGGTTCGCAGGCATAAGGAATTTCTCTGGCCTGCAGTCACAAATTTCTACAAGGAACCGCTGGTGGCGGACCACGCGTCCATGCAGCACGTGTGGGATGTGGAAGAACGAAAATATCTCGATTTCTTCGGTGGGATTCTGACAGTTTCGGTTGGCCATGCGAATCCCGCGATTACAGGGCCAGTAAAAGCTCAGATTGACCGATTGCAACACCTCTCAACACTGTATCCCAATGAAGCGATTGTTAATCTCGCGGAAAAAGTTTCTCAGATTACACCGGGCGCGCTGAAGTCCAGTTTTTTTACAAGCTCGGGAACGGAAGCGAACGAAGCGGCGATTCTTCTCGCGCGCATGGCCACGGGATCTTTTGATATTGTTGCGTTGCGGCACGCGTATGCGGGCGGATCGTCGCTTACCAAGAGCGTGACGGCGCAGGCTCCGTGGCGAAAATCGGGAATCATCAGCCTTGGCATTTCTCATGCGATTAATCCGTATTGCTATCGCTGCCCACTTGGTCTGAAATATCCGGATTGCGAAGTAGCTTGCGCAAAAGACGTTGAAAATTTAATTCAAACGGGCACCAGCGGACAGATTGCCGCGTTCATGGCCGAGCCCATTCAGGGAGTGGGCGGATTTATTACCCCGCCGAAGGAATATTTTAAAATTGTTTTTAACGCCGTAAAAAAATACGGCGGCCTGTTTATTTCGGATGAAGTGCAAACAGGATTCGGGCGTACAGGACAAAAATGGTTTGGCATCGAGCACTGGGAAGTCACTCCGGACATCATGACCTGCGCCAAGGGCATGGCTAACGGGGCGCCAATTGGAGCGACGATCACCACCAAGGAATTGGCGGCATCTTATCAAGGGCTGACGATTTCCACGTTTGGGGGAAATCCGGTCACGTCCGTTGCGGCAAAAGCCACGATTGAATTTATCGAAGAGGAAAAGCTGCTCGAGAACTCAGAAACAGTTGGCAATTATTTCCGCGGCAAGCTGGACGAGCTTCAGCAGCGGCATTCGCTGATTGGCGAAGTGCGCGGCAAAGGGCTCATGCTGGGGTTGGAACTGGTGAAAGATCGCGTGACGAAAGAACCCGCGCCCGAAGAAACAACTCAACTTCTGGAGCGCACTCGCGAGCGCGGCCTGCTCATTGGCAAAGGCGGGTTGTACGGGAACGTTATCCGCTTATCCCCGATGTTGAATATTGGCAAGGCGGATGTGGATGAGGCGGTACGCATTCTTAATCAATCGTTTTCTGAAATTCGTGTCTGATGGACTGCCGGTGAATGGATATGCAATTACGGCTTTTTGCGGCACGAATTTCTAAAATACCATTTTGGAATGATCCTACTTCATACAAACCTTTCCCTGCCCAAGGATCAGCTTGACGTTTATTGAACCAACATTCAACATTCATATGGTACAGCTCTACATAAAATTTATTATTAACGCGAAGAAAGCGCGTAAGTGCCGTGCAATAACTAAACGAAATGGGAACTACACTCAATCTTTTTCCGGACACGACACGAGAAATTTATTTCGACATCGAAACCCTGCGCCTTTCGCATGAAGTCGACGGCGGATGGTCCAGCATTGCGCGCTTCGGCCTCGCCGTGGCGTTACCTGGGACGCTGCAAAAAGTTTCCGGCGCTGGTTTGAGCCGACGCGGTGGCACTCATCGTCGAGCTCGCGCGATTTGACCGCATTATTTCCTTTAACGGAGACCGCTTCGATTTTGAAGTGCTGAGCGCATACCAGTCTGTAAAGCACCTTGCACCGAAATCGTTTGATCTTGCTCGTGGACTTGCATCGCCGGCTCGGGCATCGCATCAAGCTGGACGATCTTGCGCGGGAAACTTTGGGAAATCAGAAGACGGGCAACGGATTGGATATCGTGCAGTGGTGGCGCGATGGCCGCAAGGAAGAAGTTTGCAAGTACTGCGAGAATGACGTGCAGCTGCTGGTCGACCTGATGACTTTGCGCGAAAAAATAAATACGTGGTCGTGAAGTCGCGGCAATTAGCCCGTGGACTGGCCCTGAGACAGGCGAGTGCAGATTGCCGTGAACGTAGCTTTTGTGGCTACTGTAGCCCGCCTCTTCAGAGGCTGGGGTTTAGACGTCCTTTCATTTAAATCCCCGCCTCTAAAGAGGCAGGCTACAAGGGCGCTTCGGAATTTGCAGTGATGGTCTCATCGAGGACATACACGCAATGCGAAGAACAGTTGTGAATCGGATAGTCTCAGTCGCCGCCCTCATGCTTTTCCTGGCCGTGCTCGGTAACGCTGCAGACAAAGATAGAATCGTCTGGAAATCCATTCCCAACGCCATCCTGCAAGTCGATTCCCGCGCGCCAAAAATTTGGAACGTTTTTCAGACCGGGAAAAAAGTTTGACCCTTTAATGGTGGAAATTGGCAACCGTTATCTGGTGGTCTACGTCCACCGAACGGAAGTTTATGAAATTAAGCCGGAACAGCTCGAACACAAAGGTGACGATCTGTTATGGCGCGAAGCCGACAAACCCGCCAAACCCCTGGCGACTTCGGATTGGAGCACCAAGGATGTTGGCTCCGCTTTCCGCATCCTGTTAAAACTTACCGATGAGGGCCGCATGATCAACATCGAACTTCCTCAAATGCCCGATCTGCGGCGCGGGATTTACTGACCGATGAGCGACCTCGAACATTCCGGACACGATGGTTTGCATTCCGGCGTGCTGGACGCCGAAACCATTCGATCCAGTTCGCTTTACAACGAAGATCTGGCACCGATTCCCTTTTCGCGTCGCAGTTGGGGCACATACAACTACGCCGCGCTGTGGATCGCCATGAGCGTCAACATTCCCACTTACATGCTCGCGAGTGGAATGATCGCCGGCGGCATGAGCTGGAAACAGGCCATATTCACCGTGTTTTTGGGAAACGTCGTTGGTTCTCGCGCCCATGCTTCTCAACGCGCACGCGGGCGCGAAGTACGGAATTCCCTTCCCGGTGTTTGCTCGAGCGTCGTTTGGAGTTCTCGGCGCGAACGTTCCGGCAGTCTTGCGCGCACTGGTGGCGTGCGGCTGGTTTGGCATTAATACCTGGATTGGCGGCGAAGCGATTAACGCGATGGTGGTTGTGCTTGTTTCCTTCGTGGCGCAACTTACGCGGCCGGAGTTTGGATTTGCTTCGCGCGGATTCTGGCTGTTGCATGTCATCGTCATTGTGCTGGGGATTCGCACGATTAAATTTCTGCAGGGAGTCACCGCGCCGTTTTTACTGATGATCGGCGTGGCCTTGCTCGCGTGGGCCGTTGTAAAGGCCGGCGGCTTCGGAACCGATGCTCTGCGACGCCATCTAAATTTCAGACGTTCGGAGATTTTTTTCGCTTCTTCATTCCATCGCTCACCGGCGTGGTTGGATTCTGGGCAACGGTGGCGCTCAACATTCCTGACTTTACGCGCTACGCGCGCAGCCAGCGCGCGCAGGTGCTCGGCCAGGTGCTGGGCTTGCCGACGACCATGACGCTGTATTCCTTCATTGGCGTCGCAGTCACATCCGCCACCACAATTATTTTCGGGCAGACGATTTGGGATCCGGTACAGGTGCTGGCCCGTCTCGGAAATCCATTTGCCGTGGTGATCGCCATGATGGCCTTTGCTGCTCGCAACCTTGAACGTCAACGTGGCGGCAAACCTGGTTTCTCCTTCCAACGATTTCTCCAATCTCTCTCCGCGCCTGATCAGTTTTCGCACCGGCGGCTTGATTGCCTGCGTCGTGGGCGTCGTGGTCTTCCAGCCGTGGAAGCTGCTGGCGAATTACAGCAACTACATTTTCGGATGGCTGCTCGGCTATTCCGGATTTCTCGGGCCGATTGCGGGCGTGATGATCTGCGACTATTTTGTGGTGCGCAAGAAAATCATTCTGGTGGAAGATTTATATCAGCGCCGCGGGTTCTATGAATTTTCAAGCGGGATTAATTGGCGCGCAATGGCTGCGCTTGCTGCGGGAGCGGGCGTGGCGTTCATTGGCCTGGTCGTGCCGGCGCTGCGCGTGCTTGTACGACTACGCGTGGTTCGTGGGATTCGCCGCGAGCTTTGTGGTGTATTGGGCGATCATGCGGCCCGCGCAGGAGTAGCACAGGCTTCAGCCTGCCTGTTTTTGATTTTTCGATGTCGAAGTAAACTTCAAAAGAAGACAGGCTGAGGACTGCCCTACTGGCGCTTTTCGCATATTTTGCAACCCCGCGGTTCGCGAACGATGGCGGCGTCCCTGGGAAAAATCAAGCCAAGAATCCAGTCTCCCGCCACCTGCAATTGTTTTTTTAGCCCAACCAATTTGTAGAGATGAACGGCATTCCAGAACAGCCATGCAAAATAACCGCTGACCTGAATGCCCGCTACATTTACCACCGCGTAGTTCATGCCCAGCGAAACCAGCATACCTTTCGACGCATATTCGTAGGTCTCCAATGTTTCGCCTTTCCAAAGGTGCGCAACATTCAGCGCGGCGACGCGCCCTTGTTCGATGGCCACGGGCGCAACACGCGGCGCCTCTTGCGCATTTGTAGGTGCTGCCGAATCTCCAATAACAAATACCTCCGGGTGATCGTTAAGCTGCAACTGTGGATTTACAATCGCGCGGCCAATGCGGTCATGCGGACCAGGCAGCGACTCAATCAATTCAATTGCACGAACTCCCGCTGTCCAGATTATCGTGTCCGCCTGAAGCATTTCATTTCCATTAATTTCGACCGAGCATTTATTTACGCGAGTGACGCGCGTCGAAGTCCGCACTTCGATTCCGCTGACATGCAGCCGTTTGCGCGCATGCGCGGCGAGCTTCGGCCCAATCCCCCGCAGTAAATCCGGCAATGCTTCCAGCACGATCAAGCGAATCTCAGATGCATTGATCCCGCGATACGTTTTCGCGGCGTAGCGAAACAGAAAATCGCGCATCTCCGTGGCAAGCTCGATCCCCGTATAGCCGCCGCCGACCACCACGAATGTGAGCATGATCTGGCGCGTGGCAGCGTCAAGCGTATGATCGGCGTGCTCGCATTGGTCGATGATGTGTTCGCGCAATTCCACACCCTGCTGAAGAGATTTATAATCCCAGCAATTTTCGCGAGCGCCGGGCGTGTTGAAAAATTCAGTACGCGATCCCGGCGCAAGGATAAGCGCATCGTAGTCAATCGATCCGGAATCAACAGTCAAGCGACGGTTTGTTGTGTCCACAGCGCGAACCATTTCCCTGCGAAACACAAATTTGCGCTTGCCTCGAATTTCCCGGACTGCCTGAATGATGTGGCGCGGATCCGTGAAGCTCGATGCAATTTGGGGTAGAAGCGGCGTGAAGAGCAAATAATTTTGGTCGCTGAGGAGAAGAATTTCTACATTGGGATCGCGGTCAAAGAGGGTATCGAGTTGCGTTACAGCTTCCAACCCGCCAAAACCAGATCCGACGACCACGACGCGTTTCATGGCAACTTCAAATTTAGCATATTACCGGCGGCGGTAAAAACTGTACGGCTGGTGGCAGTGGACCCATTTGTGTGGAACACGCAGAATAGCAATGAAGTCAAAAACACAGGAGGCATCTGCTAGTGCAATCGCAATGCGGTTAAATAGAGACTCTTATATCCGAGAGGCCTTCACGACGGAGATGGCGACTAGTGCTGAACTTTCCTACGCCGATGGAGTTGACTCGAGCCGCTTCACTCGCATATTCCAGCTTTCAAACGGAAGACCTGTATCGACCTGCTTCATCGAAATGCATTCATCCACGGGGCAAACCAGGGCGCAGAGATTGCAGCCCACACATTTCTCTTCCATGATGCGCGGCACATGCACGCCCATTCCATTTGGATTCTTCTTGCCATTCCCAGCGATCGTGTATGGCTCAATGCATTGATGCGCGCCGTCTTCGCACGCGATGTAACAAAGTTGGCAGCCGATGCACAATTCCTTGTGAATGTCGGCGACGACCTTGTAATTGAGGTCTAAATCTCCCCAATCTTTTATGTTCTGCAAGGCGCGCCCGCGAAAATCGGCAATCGTCCTGAAACCGTGGTCATCCATGTATGCCGACAAACCATCGACCATGTCTTGGACAATGCGGAATCCATAATGCATCGCGGCGGTGCACACCTGCGTGAGAGACGCGCCGAGAGCGATGTGTTCGGCTGCGTCATTCCAGTACCCGATTCCTCCAATGCCGATAATTGGAATTTTTACTGTTTTTGCCACGGTGGAAAGCAGATGCAACGCTATCGGCTTGAGCGCCGGGCCGCAATAACCGCCGTGCGAAGATTTCCCGCCCACATCAGGCTTCGGCGAAAATGTTTCCAGATCGACGCCTATGATCGAATTGATCGTGTTGATCAGGCTCAACGGCGTCCGCGCCACCGTTTTGCGCTGCCAGCGCAATGTGCGTGATGTCCGTGACGTTGGGCGTGAGCTTCACGATCACCGGCGTTTTGGCGGCTTCTTTCACCCATGACGTGATCAGCTCCGTATATTCGGGCACCTGCCCGACGGAAGAGCCCATTCCGCGCTCGCTCATTCCGTGCGGACAGCCGAAGTTCAGTTCGAGCGCATCGGCTCCCGCGTCTTCTACGCGGCGAACCATCTCGTGCCATTTTTCGCGTTTCGATTCCACCATCAGCGAAGCGATCACCAGATTTTTTGGATAGCGCTTTTTCACTTCGGCGAGTTCTAGAATATTTACTTCTGTCGGCCGGTCGCTGATGAGCTCGATGTTCGTAAAGCCCATCATCCTCGTGCCGTTATAATCCACGGCGCCGTAGCGCGAAGAAGTGTCAATGATGGGCTCGCCAATTGTTTTCCAAACCGCGCCGCCCCATCCGGCGTCAAACGCGCGCATAACTTGCCCCTTCGTATTCGTCGGCGGCCCCGATGCAAGCCAGAATGGATTCGGCGATTCAATGCCGCAAAATTTTACACGTAGATCAGCCATGAGGCACCTCCGGTGCAGTGACTGGTGACTAGTGATTGGTGACTGGTGATTCGTAATTCGCGAATTTTATGGATCATTTGCAAATTCACACTTTCTGGCAGGAGCGCCACGCGAACCAGACGACTACGGACAACATTCCCAGCCAGCCGAGCATTCGAAATGTGGCGGCGATCTGCGTGTCATGCTCCAGCACTTTTGCGTGCGAAAAAAGATAAAACCAATCGTGGATCACATCTTCCGAGTCGCCCACCGTTAATAACGGCAGTTCCTGGGAGCGCGCATCGGCCATGTAAATGGAAATGGGAATAAATTGTTCAAAGAAGAAGAAAGCGCAGAATGCAGTCCCGGGAATTTGTCGCCGCAAGGCAAAATTGGCTGCAATGCGAACGGAACAAACAGTTGCAGGAAAGTTCCGCCTGCGACCATGAACCACTCGCCGAAAATCCGGAAAAGTAAATGGCCGCCCTCGTGAATCGGAATAAAAACAAGGTCGAACCATTGAAATAAATGACCACCGAAGGCGGCATTTCCCACCAAGAGGCCATAAAAGCCGAGCCAGCCGTAAAAAGAGGCGCGCGAAACCGGCTCCCAATTCTCTTCGAGAGCATCGAGGAACGGAAATCGTTCGCTAAGCGTGGCGGGAATTTCCATGGAAGATTAATTCTCCTTGCCGTGTGCCGCCGCAGTTGGAGCAAGCGTCGCATCGATTCCACGCGCCGCGGCCATCCCTTCCGCTACCGCATCCACTACTTCCCTGCCACCATTCACACAATCCCCGCCCGCAAAATATTTTGGATTGCCGGTTCGTTGCCGCGCGTCCGTGGCGATGGTGCCATTTTTGCGAACCTCAATTCCTTTCACGCCGCGCAAGAAATCCGTGGCCTGCTTTTGCCCTACTGCGCGGACGACCATATCGACATCAATTTTAAACGTGCTGTTGGGGATCGTCTCCGGAGCGCGCTTACCGCGTGAATCGGGTTCGCCCAAACGAGTGCGCATGCATTCCAGTCCCGTCACCGCTCCATCCGATCCAAGAATGCGCACCGGTTGCGTCTGCCACAGAAACTGCACGCCGTCATTCTTCGCCAGATCATATTCATAATGGAACGCCGGCATCTCCTGCTCGCTTCTTCGATAGACAAGATAAACAGTTTCCGCGCCGAGGCGCCGCGCAGCCGTAACCACGTCAATGGCCGTGTTGCCCGCGCCAATGCAGGCAATGCGGCGACCGATGGGAACACTTGAAAACGACTTCGATTTTGTGGGTTCAATGAATTCGAGCGCGCCAAATACCCCGCGCAAGTCCTCACCAGGAATATCCATGGCCCAAGTTTCGCCAAGGCCCACTCCAATGAAAATCGAGTCGAAATCTTTTTCCAACTGCTCGAAAGTAATGTCGCGTCCAATGTCCACATTCTGGCGAAATTGAACTCCGAGCGATTTCACAATTTCAATTTCCCGCAGCGAATCTGCCGCACGCAATTTATATGCTGCGATGCCGTAAGTATTCAGACCTCCGGGCAGATCGCGCCGGTCAAAAATCGTCACGCTATAGCCCTTACGCGCAAGTGTGGCCGCGCAGGCGAGAGACGCAGGGCCCGAACCAATGCAGGCCACGCGCCGCCCGTTTGAAACGCCCGGATGAAACATTTGAACATTGCGCTCGTAGACGTGATTCACGGCATATCGTTGCAAGCGGCCAATCTCGATGGCGTCTTCGCCCTTCTCGACCATCACGCACGCGCCTTCGCAGAGGACTTCGGTCGGGCAAACTCGCCCGCAGCTTTCGCCCAAAATATTTGCTTCGAGAATGACGCGCGCGGCTCCGCGCACATTTCCCGTCATAATGCGTTTGATGAAAACCGGGACATCGATCCGTGTAGGGCAGGCCTGCACGCACGGAGCGTCAAAGCAATAGAGGCATCGCGCGGCTTCGATGGTGGCCTGGCGCGAATTCAATTGCGGAGCAATATCCGCAAAGTTTTCTTCATATTTTTCAGGAGATAATTTCGGAGCGGGCTCGCGAAGAGACATGCGCACACCTCAAGTTCGTCGCCTTCCCCTGAAACAATCATCCCGGTGGACATGTTTTCCCACCGGGCATCAGGGCCAGAATTCCAGCGCCATTTTAGCACCGCCGGGCAACTGTAATCGCAATTGAATTTTCTGCGATGCGGCATGAGCCGCACTAGCGCCGCCCAAGTTGCAGGTTTACTTGGCATAGGCTTCAGCCTGTGGGTTTTAATTTTTGCATGCACTAAACCCGCAAAGGCTGAAGCCCATGCCACATTTGGCCACAGCACAACTTGCCACGCTTTCCCCACATAGCCTAAGATGCCGTTGCCTTCAATCCAGAGGTACGGGAGAAGCGATGGGATTTGACACAATCATTCGAAATGGCACGATCGTTACGGCAACCGATATCTATGCGGCCGATATCGGCATTACCGGTGGACAGATTGCAACCATCGCCAAAACTCTTCCCATTGAAAACGCCACGAAATTAATTGACGCCGCCGGCTGCATCGTCATTCCCGGCGGAGTCGATGTGCACACACATCTGGATATGCCATTCGGCGGGACAATGAGCGCCGACGATTTTGAGACGGGCACGCGCGCCGCGGCCTATGGCGGAACGACCACGCTGATCGATTTTGCGATTCAATATAAAGGGCAGACGCTGCGGCATGCCTTCGACACCTGGATGAAAAAAGCCGAAGGCAAAGCCGTTGCCGATTACGGATTTCACTGCATCATCACGGATCTGGGCGACACGCAGATGGAAGAGATGGGCGCGCTGGTCCGCGAAGGTGTTTCGTCCTTCAAACTTTTTATGGCCTATCCCGGCGTGTTCATGCTGGACGACGCCACAATTTTTAAGGCCATGTTGCAGGCCGCCAAGCACGGCGGAATGATTTGCATGCACGCAGAAAATGGCGGCGCGATTGACGTGCTCGTACAGCGCGCGCTGGCCGAGGGAAAAACAGCGCCCAAATATCATGCGCTCACGCGACCCACTACAGCCGAAGGCGAAGCTACGTCCCGGGCAATCGCGCTGGCTGAAATGGCTGGAGCGCCCGTGTACATTGTGCATCTGTCGTGCAATGACGCGCTCGAAAAAGTGCGCGAGGCGCGTGACCGAGGCCTTCCCGCTTACGCGGAAACGTGCCCACAGTACTTACATCTTTCACTCGAAAATATGGATGTGCCGGGCTTCGAGGGCGCGAAGTATGTGTTCACCCCTCCGCTGCGCGAAAAATGGAATCAGGAAAAACTATGGCAGGGGCTCGCACAAGACACTCTGCAAGTGGTTTCTACGGATCATTGCCCATTTTGCATGAAGGAACAAAAAGAATTGGGTAAAAACGATTTCACGAAGATTCCCAACGGAGGCCCAGGCGTCGAGCACAGACTCAGTTTGATATATTCCGGCGGTGTGCACGGCGGAAAATTTTCAGCCAATCGCTTTGTGCAGCTTGTGTCCACCGCTCCGGCAAAACTTTTTGGCTTGTATCCGCGCAAAGGCACGATCGCCGTCGGTTCGGATGCCGACATCGTGATCTTTGATCCCAACGCGGAGGAAACCATCAGCGTGAAGACGCACCACATGCGGGTGGATTATTCGATGTTCGAGGGGATGCGCGTGAAAGGTGTCACGAAAACCGTGCTGTCTCGTGGACGCGTGATCATCGACAACGGAAACTTTGTCGGTCGGCCAGGTGCCGGTGAATTTCTGCGCCGCAAGACTTATTCGGGTGCGGGATAGATCCCTTGAACATTCCCGGCGATCCTGTCGGGCCATTTTCCGGTAAGACGCCGCAGTATAAAAGGGCGCCCCGACTGGAGTAGGTTTTGAGTGATCCGCTCGAACCGCTTCAGAAAGGAGCGTCCTTTTTATGGATAACGCGAAGTATATCGGGATGGATGTGCACACGGAAACGATTTCCATCGCGGTCTTAAATTCGGCTGGGAAGCTGGTGATGGAATCGGTGATCGAAACGAAGACCCTCACGGTGATTCAGTTTGTGCGGGGACTGCGCGGGGATTTACATGTCACGTTGGAGGAAGGAACCTGGGCCGCGTGGCTGTACGATCTGCTGCGGCCGCACGTCAATCAAGTGCTGGTGTGCGATCCGCGCCAGAATGCATTTCTGAAAGTTGGAAACAAGAGTGACAAGATCGATGCACGCAAGCTGGCCGAACTGTTGCGCGCGAATCTTCTGCGCCCTGTGTATCACGGCGAGCATGGCGTGCGAACGCTGAAAGAGTTGTCACGCAGCTATACAGCCATCAGCGGGGATCTGGCTCGCGTGATGACTCGCCTCAAAGCGATGTACCGCAGTTGGGCTATCCCTTGTTCCGGCAAGCAAATCTATGCGCCGCGCTGTCGTGCCGAGTGGCTGGGCAAACTCAGTGAAGCGGGCGTGCGCCGCCGCGCGGAGATTTACTACGAGCAGTTCGATGCGCTGCGGTCGTTGCGACAACAAGTGCGGCGCGAACTGCTGGCCGAGAGCGCGAAGCACAAGCCATCGAAACTGCTGTGCCAGATTCCTTCGATTGGTCCGATTCGCGCGGCGCAGTTGATCGCGATTCTGCAGACGCCGCACCGCTTCCGCGGCAAGAGACAACTGTGGGCGTACGGAGGTCTGGCCATCGAAACGCACAGCAGCGCCGATCATCGGTATGTTGAAGGGCAGTTGCGTGCGGCGAAAAAACAAGTCTCGCTGCGCGGTCTCAACCGCAATCACAATCACGAACTGAAAAACATTTTCAAGGGAGCAGCCATCATCGCTGCCACGAAGCCCGGACCGCTGCAGGAATTTTACGCGGCTCTGGTGGCCAAGGGAATGCGCCCGGAAATCGCACGGCTGACGCTGGCGCGCAAAATTGCAGCGATCATCCTGATCGTTTGGAAGAAAGGAGTTTCGTTCGACGCCGAGCATCTGAAACCACAAACAGCTTGAGTGTCTCTGGAGTCCGCTTCATCCCCTGGAAATTATCCGGGCGGTGGTCAGTCGGTTCCTGAGACATTCGGGTTCGAGAGCGAGTCTGCACTGTGAAGTTAGGCGTTGCGCTCCTCGGGCGCAAAGTCTCTTAGACGACCCTAGGCCCTCTCGGATAACCCGAAACAGCGATAGGCCCTGAGCCTCAGATAGAACCATGGTTGGCACCTGACAACCGTTTTGCTTGTAGGTCTCAGATCGGACTGGCTTCGTCACGAAACACGATGAAAACCGCTGATAGAGAAAATCCAAACAGCCGCAATCGGCTGCGCAACAAACCGAGTTCATGGGGCGGAAGGCAAGAAGCACCCTCGCTCAATCAGGCAGGCTGTAAAGTCAGAAACTTTCCGGCGAAGGGTGAAGTGTTTTTCTTGACTTTTCCTTTTATAGAACTTCACGCGACTTGTGCGAATCCTCTGCTGGATTCTGAATTGCTCGTTAACCGCCCCCATTTGCTGGGCAAATGACCACTGAGCCTTTAGGTAGCGTGCGATTGCCTGCATGCATGACGCATAACGCGTTTCCCGACTCTTGCATTGTTACGTGCACACAGAAATAGCCGTTGCTTCGAATCTCGTCGGGATAGCGTGAGTTATTTCCAACTTGCCGATGTGTCAGCATAAATTGGTAATCGTCCTCGGTAATGTCGAGGTTGGACCAAATCGGTGTGGTCTGAATATTCCAGCTTCGTCCTTTTCCATGCGTCTGATAGGCTCGCGAGATCAGCAGCAGCTTTTCGTAGTTTCTTGTCTCGCCAGGCGGGAAGTCGATCAACCCTTCGACGATATTTGCAGTGTGGCTGCTCGCTAAGAAAACCGCGAGAAATCCCAGAAGCGAAAAGCCGAACGCGAGCCCAGCACCCTGCCAGACGGTAATTCCTGTGATTCTCTTCGATGCCCGAATTCCTAAAGCACCTGCGGCGAAGGCGCTCAGGCCTGCAATTGCGAAGCATGCCTGCAGAACGCCCTCATGGCTAGGGCTCAGCTCAGTGGTGTTATCGAACCAGCCGAGGACTACGCCCAGAAGCCAAATGGAACCGAGAACAATGAACCAGCCCAATAAGCCTTTCCGCACATTCGACTGCGTAGCCGCAGCCACTTGATCCATTCCAGCAGTCATTTCACGATATGCTAGGCCCCGCAGAGCGGTCCTTCAAGCAGGTTTTGACGTATGGATCCCGCCCGGTAAACGGGATTCACTGCAACGGGCTTGCGATCGCCACAATCCAAATCGTGCTCAGTTCGTTACTGCCGAAAGACTCCATACACCCAAGGAATGCCCGCAGCGCCTTTCTGCGCTTGGATCACGATGTCGTCTCCCTTTTGAAAGCGATCGAAATCATTCTGGTCCACGGCGATGTGCTCGAACCTTCGCCCATATCTCCAGGAAGTCACTATTAGCCGGCGGCTGCGCGGAAAAGCTCCCGTAGCAACTTTGCCAATGACGGTTGCCGGCACTCGTATCGGGCGCGAAGAGTCCAGCTTTCCATTTAGGAAAAGAAGGCCGGCAAATATCCACGGCACAGGAATCATTCCGAAATAAATTCTCTTCATGACTTCAATTTCCTGATGCTTGCGCGCGCGGTAGTCCAGCCAATAGCCGAGGGCGAGAGTACAGAAAAACACAAGGCCGCCGAAAATCTGAATGGAATCGAGTTCGAGAGCGGGAAAAACCTGGCTTGCAACAACAAATATGATGATACCCACGAGAAAAATAGCGGTGCGTTTCACCAGACGGCGGCGCACAACCAGTTCTGCCGCAGCGGAGGTCAGGCCGCACGCCGGACACTGATCGGCGATACGATCCGAACCGCAATCAAGGCAACGTGTCATACGGCGGGCAAACTCAGCAACAGGGATTCCAGCTGCGCCTTGCCGCTATCCGCGGAGACTTGGAAGGTAACAGCGATGCCCCTCGGATCCACTCTGGCAACCGTGCAGTCCAGCAAAAGAACAGGATTCAGCATTAGCCTTGCGTGAAACTCCGCTCCAAGCCATAGAGGCGGTATTAAATCAATAAATAGTCCTTGCGGGCCAATGTCACGCACATTCGCATTTAGAACCGTCGATCCCCAATCGATTTCGATATTTCCCAGAAATTTTCTGCGCTGCCAATGCCTACGCTCCGTCTTTTTGATCGTTTCTTCTAACGGCTGGATGGTCATTTCACGCCCCTCTGAGGATGCTATGTTCCGCGCCGCGGAGTGTCAAGTTTCCGATCCGGCTGCCAACATTAACATGTCGGCCAGTTTCGTCATGTTTCTGCTAATTATTATGATAATTCCCCACTGTCTTTCCTGTGCGCAAGTTCTTCCTGCAAGTGCGCCCGCACATTTTCCTTCAACCGCGAAAGCCCCAGTAAATCTTCAATGTCGCGACGCGGCAATCCAGGCATGAGCGCCGGTACTTGCCCCGGAGATATTCCGGGGTGCCGCAACAATGCGACCCTCACATTAATTAGCCTGGACCACTTGTCATGACTTGCCACCGCTGCGACGATTTGCGAAGGAAGCGTTTGCTTGGCCAGAGTTTTCAGCAACTGCGACTCCGTGAGAAAAGAATTGTTGAGGGCCACGCGCGCAACCTGCTCGGGACCATGCAGCACAAGCCCAGCCGCAATTCGAGTCGAGCCTGCGCCTTGCCAGCATGATCTTCTGCCCCAGCGGTAATTGCGCCAATTGCGTCAGTATCCGTTCCTCCGCCAAGCGGCGAAGCTCCATGGAAGAAGATGTCAGCAAACTAATGCGCACGAGGTCCATCAAATGCAACTCTCTGAGCAAACGCATGGCGATCAGGCGCGGAGTATGCGGATGTGCCGCAAGCCCTAGACGAACGCGGTAAGCAGCGCGCCAAATCTTACGCTTGCTTATTTCTTCCAGCAGTAGTCCGGAAAGGTCTTTTCGTTGAAGCAAAAGACAAACGTGTGTTTCATCGAACGCAGGATTATCAAGTAGAGAACGCAATGCGCTTTCATCGCTCGACGCCAGGAGAGTGGGAATTGTTTCGCGGGCTGCGCTGACCGCGGCCTGCGCATCGACATGTTCTTCAAGCGCCATGAGTCGTGGCTTGCGATGAGGATTCAGTCAAGCGCGCCGCCATTCGCGCGGCACCGAGCGCGGGAGAAATTTCGAGGCGCGAAACTTTCGCGCGTAACGCGCCGCTTGCTAGGACGGAGTCAAGCAGCGAATCCAGCATCTGGCACTGGCCAAACACGCCGCCGCATTTCACAAGCGGAAATATTTCGCCCTTCATTCCAAGGCGGCGAATTACAACCATGGCCAAATTACTCAGGCCAATTGCCGACGCGAACATGATTTCTTTTGCGGCACTGTCATCAGAGTTTGCCGCTGCGGCCACCACCGGAAATAATTTCGGGAAAATTTCCTCCGGCTCTTTCATGATGCGCACAAGTAATTCGTCCCAGTCGGGGCATCCAAGCGCCGCGGAAATCATTTCAGGCAAAACACTGGACGGTGCGTCCATGTCTCGAACACGTGCGACGGCGGAAACGGCTCGCCGCCCGATTTCAAAGGCGCTTCCTTCATCGCCAATCCACGGCCCATGCCCGCCGGCTCTCGCTGTTTCGCCCGCCGCGTTTCTTCCAAACGCAATGGAACCGGTGCCCGCAATAAGCACAACACCGGGTCCGGATCCGGCGGCAGCTTCCAACGCAATTTCGCAATCGGTAGAAACCTGCGCCAGAGCGGAAGAAAATTCCTGCGCAAGAAAAACCATGATGCGACGAGCCACGCTGCGGCGGCCCGCCCCCGCAAGCCCTGCATGAACTGCGGAAATATCCGCTGGTTGAATATTGGAGGAAGCAAGCGCCGCAGCTGCGGCATCTCGCAGCGATGCAAAAGCGACTTCGTATCCGCATCGCAAAGGATTCGCGGGCCCGCCGCGGCCTTCGCCAATAACGTTTCCGCTCTCATCGATCAAAACGCAATGCGTTTTGGTCCCGCCGCCATCAAAACCCAGGTAGTAGCTCATGCGACCCCGTTGCTGAACAGGTTCAACCAAACATAGGATGCGCGCTTGACGCTTTGCGCATGCACACCTATCATCGCCTCGCCCTCAACATGCGCCTGACCTCTCTGGACTCTGCAATTATCATTCTTTATCTCGCCGGAATCACTGTTTTCGGCATCGCCTTCCGCCGCGGGCAAAATACAGTGCGCGATTATTTTCTGGGCGGGCGAACGGCTCCATGGTGGGCATTGGCCATTTCGATTGTCGCGACAGAGACGTCCACCCTCACCATCATCGGCACTCCTGCGCTGGCTTTTGCCGGGAATCTTACGTTCTTGCAATTCGTTTTCGGTTACCTCGTTGGCCGCGTTGTGATCGTATTGCTATTTCTTCCGCACTACTTCCGCGGAGAATTCTATACGGCCTACCAGTTAATGGAAAGAAGGTTTGGCGCAAAAGTAAAGGCAGTCGCGGCCACAACATTTCTCGTCACGCGTGTTCTCGCCGAAGGCGTTCGCGTTGCGGCCATCGCGCTAGTGGTCACCGCTGCACTGGGGACCGGGCAGCGCACATCTATCCTGCTGATCATGACGCTCGTCTTGATCTATACGTTTGAAGGCGGAATGAAAGCCGTGATCTGGACGGACGTTGTGCAATTCATTCTTTATTTCTCCGGTTCGCTCGCCGCTTTTTTTCTTCTGTGGCACAAAATTCCTGGAGGTTGGCAAACGGTTATGCAGGCCGCAGCACCTACCGGAAAATTTCGCATTATAGATTTCTCTTTCAGTTTCACGAATCCCGTGAAGTTATACACATTCTGGTCCGGCGTGATTGGCGGGACATTTTTCACCATGGCCAGTCATGGCACGGACCAAACAATCGTGCAACGCCTGCTTGCCGCCAAATCCGAACGCGATGGAAAATTGGCGCTGCTCGCCAGCGGGGTCATTGTGCTTGTGCAATTTGCGCTGTTTCTGGTGTTGGGAGTTATGCTCTACGCATGGCACGGCGCGCCAGCCATTATTGCGGGGCGAAGCTACGATTCGATTTTCCCTGACTTCATTGTCACGGCCATGCCGCCCGGAGCGCGCGGCCTAATCCTCGCCGCAATTCTCGCAGTTGCCATGTCCAATGCCAGCGGATCGCTGAACTCTCTCGCCGCTTCGAGCATCGTCGATTTTCAGAATCTGCAAGGCTTGGAAAAACCGGAAGAAGATCCCGCGCGACTCTTGCGCCGCTCTCGTTGGATGACGATTGTGTGGGGAATCGCGCTTGCCGCACTCGGCACACTCAGGTGGGGCCCGCTGCTGGAGGCAGGATTAACCATCGCTGCCATCACTTTGGGAATCTTGCTTGGTCTATTTCTATTGGCATTTCTTTTTCCGAAAGCAACCGCCACAGGCGTTCTGACGGGGATGTTTGTCGGATTCGTCGCAATCCTCTACATTCACTTTCGCACACCGTTGCTGTGGACGTGGTACGTCCCCTGTAGCGCCGCAATCACTTTCCTCACTGGCGCGCTTGTAAGCCTGACAACAAAAACCCAAAGCGCAGCGAGGCGAGGGTAGCTGGCCCCAAAGAAAATCCCCGGGTCTGAAGACCCGGGCTACAAAAACCTCTGTAGCCCGCCTCGCTTGTCCCGATTGAAACGAGGGATCAGAGGTGGGGCTTTTCTGCTCAAACAGGATGACAGCAGGTTTTCCTCTGTAATGTGGCGTTATGTAGGAAGGAAAATCCAACTCGTCTACCCAACCGAGGCAACGCGAACCATCACACCCTCGGGCCTAGGCTCCGAAACGCCAACCCGCATCTCCGGATGAATCGCGGATGCAATCAATCCCATTCCACTTGCCAGCCGTGGCCCCGGCCTCGAAAAATAACCTGAAGCATCGACGACAAAAACACGGCCCTCTCTCACTGCGGGCAAATCCCTCCAGCCGGTCGGCAATGGCAAACTGAGAAATTCCGCTTCCGCTTCCGCAAGATTGTACCCGCACGGCATGATGACGATCACCTCTGGTTGCGTTTCAATTATCTTTTCCCATTCCACACGAAAGGATGGTTTGCCGCTCTGCCCCAAAACGTCGATCCCTCCCGCGCGCTCAACCATCTCCGGAACCCAATGCCCCGCCACGTAGGGCGGGTCAAGCCATTCGAGGCAAAGAACGCGTGGGCGTTCAAGACCAGCAACAGATCGTTCCACGATTGTTATTTCTTCCTGAAATTCTGCGATAAGCCTGTTCGCTTGCGCATTGCATGCGGTTGCCTCGCCGACCGTCCGAATATCCGCGCAAACATCCGCCAGTGAATGCGGATTTAAGGTCACAATTTGAGGCTTGTTTTGCAGATAACTGAGCGCCGCACCTAAATCGTCCGGCGTTGCGGCACACACATGACAAAGATCCTGCGTGACAATGATATCGGGCTCAATTTCGCGCAATATTTCGAGGTCAACGCTGTAAAGGCTTTCGCCGCGTTCGAGAAATTCCCGGACTTGCCGGTCGATTGTTGCAGCGCTTTCCGTATGTGAAATACGCGACCTGATCAGGACTGGTTTGGATTTTGCGTCTGAAGGAAAATCGCATTCATGGCTGACACCGGCGACAAGATCGCCAAGGCCCAGCGCATATAAAATCTCCGTCGCCGAAGGCAGCAATGAGCAAATTTTCATCCCCCGCAATTTAACACGGAAAGGAAATTCTTTCTTCGATTCTCTACGGCAGGAAGTTGGGAGAATTTATTCGGGAAGGTCAGATATTCTGCGTAAAGGAAACTCATCATGGATAAAGTAGGTATTGGGCACGGATATTGCGGAAGCGGTTCAGCACGGAGTTCCAGTTGGCCACAATCGCCGATGGATCGCGGCCCTCTTGCAACTGCTTGATTGTTTCCCCATTTCCAACCAGCGCGATCATTTTCGCCGTCTCAAATTTGCCTGGATAAAGTTTGGCCAGCGCTGCCGCAATTTCAATCCCCATGCGCATCGATTGCAACGCGTTGCGATCAACAAGCACAACATGGACCCCCTCGCACAGTTCGCCCTTAAACAGGCCCGAATCTGGCGTAAATTTCCGCGGTTCGAATCGCACGCCGGGAATCGCCCGTCGGTTTAGATATGCCGCGAACTCTTCCGCGCGAATCCAGGGCGCACCGATGATTTCAAATGGCGTTTCCGTCCC
Organism: uncultured Acidobacteriota bacterium; assembly: GCA_963786215.1. Lineage (GTDB taxonomy): Bacteria > Acidobacteriota > Terriglobia > Acidiferrales > UBA7541 > Palsa-360. The sequence goes on along the minus strand of CAWAYK010000007.1, from coordinate 285,714 downwards.
GCGTCCCACAGACACGCCGCCCGCTTGCAAAATTTCCAAACCAGGATACAAAATGCCGGCCTCTTCGGAACGCAGATTGGGAGACGGGTTGATCCAACGCAACCCCGTATCGCGAAACGACATTTTGCGCTGCCAATTTTCCATCCGGATAACATGCAAATCGCAGCCAATCTTTTTCTCGGCGTTAAACATCTGCGCCATTTCCCCCAGCGTCATCCCCATGCGCACGGGCGTCGGAAAATAACCCACAAAATTGGTGCGGTCCGGATCGAGCATCGGCCCTTCGACAAGATCCCCTCCCAGCGGATCAGGCCGATCGAGAACGTAAAACGCAATGTGATGCGCTGCGGCAGCCTCAATCGCATAGCCCATGGTCGTGATGTACGTATAAAAGCGCACGCCCACATCCTGAACGTCAAACACAAGCGTGTCGATCCCTGCGAGCATCACGTCCGTTGGCCGGTCCGTTTCACCGTAAAGGCTGTAAACGGGCAGCCCAGTCGCTTCATCCTTCGAAGAAGTAACTCGCTCATCCAAAGCGCCGCGAATTCCGTGCTCAGGGCTGAATAACGCAACAAGCTTCACGCCAGGCGCATGTGCCAGCAAATCAATCGTGCTGCGCCCCTGCCGGTCAACTCCAGTTTGATTGGTGATGAGCCCGACGCGCTTCCCGGCCAGCGAAGCAAATTTTTCCGCCTCCAGCACATCGATCCCAGTCAGGGTTTGCGCCGAAACCACAGAATCCTGGAACCACGGATGCACACAGATGAACACGGATAAAATCAAAATGGAGAGGAACAATTTCTTACAGCGGAAAGCGTCCGGCAAACTCAAACGTCTTGCCCGATGCCTCGAGGAGGCAGGGACATTCTTGGGAAAAGCATTGCTGTTGAAAGTTTTCATCAGTGTTTATGAAATTCAGTTTCTAACCGCATCATTCCTATCTGCATTCTTTGGCATTACATTTTTGTTTCTTTCAATCCGGTTTTCATCCGTGTTTATCTGTGTACATCCGTGGTTCCATTCGTGTTTGTAACGCCCGTGTGCGAGTGCTATATATGAGTGCTGCATGCGGGCGAACAAAATGGAATCCGCGCAATGCGAAAACTAAGTCGCTGGCTTCTTCTGCTAGCGCTTTTCTCGATGGCTACCACGAGCCACACCCAAAGATCTCCGCGCACATCTGACGCGCCGAAACCTGCTGGCCTATCGCCGGAAAGCGAGCGCTGGGTTTCGCAAACGCTCAAGAGCATGTCGCTCGATGAAAAAATCGGGCAACTCTTCGCCGTGTGGGCCTACGGCTCGTTCCTTTCCACCGAAAGCCAAGACTACAAGGATCTTCTCAGCGATGTCGAGGAAAAGCATATCGGCTCGTTCGCGATCCAAACACAAGGCTCGCCGGTCGGAATCGTGCGCAGCCAGGTTTACCCCACCGCTGTCTTAGTTAACACGCTGCAGCGCCACGCGAAAGTTCCATTGCTCGTCGCCGCCGATTTTGAACGCGGCACATCCATGCGCGTCGAAGAAGGCGCGTCCTTCCCGCACGCCATGGCCATTGCAGCCACCGGCCGTCCGGAAGACGCCTACACGATGGGAAAGATTACGGCCCTGGAAGGAAAAGGCGTTGGCGTCCCTTGGATTTTCGCGCCAGACGCGGACGTCAACAGCAATCCAGAAAATCCAATTATCAACACACGCTCTTTCGGCGAAGATCCCACGCGCGTGTCCGAGTTCGTCGCCGCATTTGTGCGCGGCGTCGAAGAAAACGGCGGCCTCGCCACGGCAAAACATTTCCCCGGCCACGGCGATACCAGCACCGATTCGCATCTCGATCTCCCAACGATCACAAGCGACCGCGCGCATCTCGATCGCGTGGAACTCGCTCCCTTTCGCGCCGCCATCGCCGCAGGCGCAAGCAGCATCATGACCGGCCATCTCGCCGTGCCCGCACTCGAACCCAATCCTGATGTGCCCGCGACGATGTCTCCGAAAATCACGACAGACTTGCTTCGCACGCAACTGGGTTTCGATGGCCTTGTTGTTACCGATGCGCTCGACATGGGCGGCGTCACAGTTCGTTATCCTCCCGGCGAAGTTGCGGTCCGCTCCATCCTCGCGGGCGCCGATGTATTGCTCGTTCCGCCCGTGCTGGACGCCGCTCTGCAAGCCGTTCACGAAGCTGTTGCGTCAGGACGCATTCCAATGTCGCGCCTGGACGAGGCCGTCACGCGTGTCCTGCGCGCAAAAGCCAAGCTCGGATTGAACAAGTCGAAGCTGGTGGATCTCGAATCGCTCGCGCACGATTTTAACCGGCCCGAATTCGAGACTGCTGCTCTGGACATCGCCGACCGTGGCATCACGCTCCTGCGCGATGATCAGCACATTCTTCCGCTTGACTCGACAAAGCCTTCGCGAGTTCTTCTTGTAGCGGTTTCAGGCGATAACGATCCTTATCCGGCGGGAAATCTCGAAACCGAAATTCGCTCGCGCGTCGATTCACTGGCCAGCGTTCGCATGGACACGCGTTTTGTTCGCGCCGACACCGTGAAGCTTCCTTCGCCCGATTCGTACGACGTTGCGATTGCCGCGATTTTCGTCCGCGTCGCCGACCGCAAAGGCAGCATCGGCCTGCCTGATGACCAAGCCGCCTTCGTCGACCGCTTGCTGGCCACGGGCAAACCGGTGATCGTCGCCTGTTTTGGAAGCCCTTATCTCGCGCAGCGATTCCCTGCCGCCAAAACCTGGATCGCCGCGTTCAGCACCGTGGATGTCGCGCAATGGGCGATGGGGCGCGCTCTGTTTGGCCAGGCGGCTGTCAGCGGCCACCTGCCCGTAAATATTCCGGGAGTAGCGGCGATGGGCGCGGGGCTCGATCTGCCCGCGCAGCCAATGAAATTGCATAAAGCTGACGCAAAATCCGCAGCGAAATTGCAGCCTGCATATGATGTGCTGAATCGCGCAATCGCGGATCACGCATTCCCCGGAGCTGTGCTTGCCGTCGGCTACAACAATGAATTGATCGTTCACGGATTCGGCCACCAAACGTATGAAGCGAATTCCCCCGCTGTCACCGCGGATACAATTTACGATGCCGCCTCGCTGACCAAGCCTGTCGTCACGTCCACGTTAGTCTCCATGCAAGCGGAAGCGGGCCACATCGGCCTCGATCTGCCCGTGGCCCGTTACATTCCGGAATGGAATAACGGCCCAAATACAGATTGGCGGAAAACCGTCACGGTCCGAAACCTGCTGACGCATACATCCGGCTTGCCCGCACACAAAGACTATTTTCTAACGCTTCATTCCAAGCGTGAATTCATCGCGGCGATTTGCAAAGAGCCTCTCGAATACGAGCCCGGATCGAAGACCATTTATTCCGACCTCGGTTTTATTCTGCTCGGTGAAATTCTGGAGCGCGCCACCGGGGAAAGAGTCGATCAACTCGCGCAGGAAGAAATATTTGCCCCGCTCCAAATGGCGCACACTTTTTTCAATCCGTCGAAAAATCTTTTGGCGCGAATCGCTCCGACGGAGAACGACGCAACATTTCGCAAACGACTATTACAAGGCGAAGTCCACGACGAAAATGCCTTTGCGATGGGTGGTGTAGCGGGCCATGCAGGTATGTTCGCCACGGCGTCCGACCTGGCGTCGTTTTGCCAAATGATGCTGAATGGCGGCATTTACGCCCACCATCGCATGCTCAATCGCGCTACAATTTCAATGTTCACCGCGCCTCAGACCGTCGCCGGAAACGCACGCACGCTTGGATGGATGTCACCGACGCCGAATTCCTCCAGCGGCAAATATTTTTCGCCCCGCAGCTATGGCCATCTGGGCTATACCGGCACATCAATCTGGATTGACCCTGACCGCAAACTTTTCGTCATCCTGCTTACGAACCGCGTAAATCCCACGCGCGAAAATGACAAGATCGCCGCCGTGCGTCCGGCCGTGCATGATGCAGTAATCGAATCGCTAGGCCTCGCGCCCAATTCAAAGTAGCCAGTGTGTTTTTGATTTTTCTCCTTCTTACATAAAATTGCTCCGTGAGTTTTGGCGTCCGTACGAGACAGGTTTCGTAGCGCCGGCGTCTCGCCGGCAGGTTTTCTGAATGTACAGCTCGAAATCAAAACCAGCCGGCAAGATGCCGGCGCTACGAAACCAACCTCACTCACAAATCGACGAAGTCGCCTAGCGCCCCAACTGTTGCCCTATCAAAGGCCTAAATTCCACAGGCTAAAGCCTATGCCACGCCTCCTAACTGAATGAGCGAATCATTTCGACATGCTGCACGAAATCGGCAAGCGCCCGTGCGAAGATAGAATTTCGTAGCGCCGGCGTCTCGCCGGCAGTTTTTCTTAATGTATAGAGCGAAATTAAAACCCGCCGGCAAGATGCCGGCGCCACAAGAAAATGCCGACTCAAAGAGCCACTGAACAGCGAAATCCGCGTACGCGCCGAATCGACGCAAAATCGACGACCGAAATTTTACGCATGATTCATCGTGAAGATGCATCCGTGGCGAAAGCCGTCTCCCCGGCAATGCCCGCGATTGCACGCGCCGTTGACGCGATGTCCAACGCGATTCAACACGGTGGGCGCATTTTTTACGTTGGCGCGGGAACCAGCGGACGCCTCGCAGTCCTCGACGCGGCGGAACTGCCGCCAACCTACGGCACGCCCCCGAGCATGGTCCAGGCCATCATCGCCGGAGGCCGCCGCGCGCTCACGCACGCGGTGGAAGGTGCGGAAGATAATCGTGCGCAGGGTGCGCGCGATCTGCTTGCGCGCAAGCTCAGCGCGAAAGATGCAGTCGTCGGAATCGCCGCAAGCGGCGGAACGCCCTATGTAATGGGAGCGCTCAAATTTGCAAATAAAAAAGGAGCGGTCACCATTGGCATAACGTCCAATCCCGGGACATCCATAACGAAAACAGCGCGAATCGGCATCGTCACTCCCACCGGTCCGGAAGTGATAACAGGCTCAACCCGGATGAAAGCAGGCACGGCGCAAAAATTGGTCCTCAACATGCTCTCTACAGCCACGATGATTCGCCTGGGCCGCGTTTACGATAACTGGATGATCGGCGTGGCATTGACGAATCAGAAGTTAAGAGCGAGAGGTTTGCGGATCTTAATGGAGGCGTCCGGGGCAGACGTAGCCGAATCGACACGCGCCCTGCGTCAATCCGGACATAACCTCGCCGCAGCCCTCATAATGCTAAAGACAGGAGCAAGCGTGCAAGAGGCCAAGCGCCTGTTGCGTGCTAACAAGGGACATGTCCACAGCGCAATTAACCGAACCGGTCAAGTCGCAAGCAACTCCCACAAAACTCATGGATAAACTTTTGATTGAAGGCGGCAGACCACTGGAAGGTTCAGTGCACATCAGCGGGGCGAAAAATGCCGCGCTGCCCGCCATGGCCGCGGCACTGCTGACGCGCGATCGCGTCACGCTCGACAATATTCCCCGCGTCCGAGACATCATCACCATGGGCAAGCTCCTCGCTTATTTGAGCGCCATTGTCGAAACACCCGAAATCCCGCCCACGGCCATGATCATTCAGGCCGACACGGTAAACGGAGCCGAGGCCCCCTACGAACTTGTAAAAACGATGCGCGCTTCGATCCTCACGCTGGGGCCGCTCATCGCGCGCTGCGGACACGCCCGAGTTTCCTTGCCCGGCGGCTGCGCCATTGGCGCGCGTCCCGTGGACCTGCACTTGAAAGCGCTGGAACAGATGGGGGCGGAGATTGGAATGTCGCACGGTTACGTCGAGGCGCGCGCTCCGCGCGGCGGGCGTTTGCCAGGCGGCCACGTTTTCTTCGATAAAATTACCGTCACCGGAACGGAAAATATTTTGATGGCGGCATCTCTCGCCGAAGGCGAAACCGTTATTGAGAATGCCGCGCGTGAACCGGAAATTACCGACCTTGCGGATTTGCTGATCAAAATGGGCGCGGATATCGAAGGCGCGGGAACGTCCACCATACGCGTGCGCGGCAAAAAAGAATTGCACGGCGCTTCGCACACGATCATTCCAGATCGTATCGAGGCCGGAACATTCCTGGTCGCAGGCGCGATCACAAACGGCCATCTCGAACTCACCGGTTGCGAACCCGAGCACCTGACTTCGATCATCGCCAAACTTCGCGAAACCGGAGTCCATATCCGCGAGACGGCTCCCGGCACGCTCGAAGTACGCGGCGCGAAAAAACTTGTCGCCGCCGATGTGCTCACGGAAGAGTATCCCGGCTTCGCCACGGACATGCAAGCTCAGTTCATGGCGCTCGCCACACAGGCCGAAGGAACTTCCGCCATCACCGAAACCATTTTCGAAAATCGCTTTCTGCACGCCAGCGAAATGATTCGCATGGGCGCAAACATTTCCATCGAAGGCCGCCGCGCTGTCGTGCATGGCCCCTCCACACTTTCCGGCACCAACGTAATCGCTTCGGACTTGCGCGCAAGTGCTTCTCTCGTGCTCGCGGCTCTCGTCGCGGGCGGTGAAACCCTCATCGACCGCGTCTATCACATCGATCGCGGCTACGAGCGCATTGAAGAAAAACTCGCAGCCGTAGGCGCGCGCATTCGCCGCGTCTAAAAAAAACAAAATGGCTGACCGGATGCCAAAACAGCCACCCTCACGAACAAATCTTCTAGCACCGATTTTGAGTAGCACAGGCTTCACAGGCTGCGGAAAAACTCGCACCATGTCATCCCGAAGGGCAGGGTTTGCCCGAGGAATCTGATGTTTCTTGGAAGCTGAGAAAAAAAAGCAGATCCCTCGCTTCGCTCAGGATGACAAAAAGTACTTTTTCCGCCGCCTGTTCAGCCTGTCGGGTTTTGGTCCTTGCAAAGCCTAAAACCCGCAGGCTGAAGCCTGCGCCAATTAAAACCTCTGCCAAATCTTGCTAAATGGATTTGCCGGAAAGCGGCTCGGCCATTTCGTGTGATCACACTTTAATTCTGGCCGGAATTGACATGATGCTCGTCCCGATGAATTTCAAAATCTAGTGTCAACCTGGCGGGATTTTTCGGATCAGGGTGGAAACGCAGTCCGCATACGGAACAAAAGTATTCCCCGCTCCAAACGCTTTCGCCATCCCTGCTTGTCATTACAGCTTTGAGGCAGACTTTTTTGGTTTTCATATGCGAGCCCTGCATTGAAAATTTCCTGCTCAGCGATACTATAACAAGCTGGTCCATGTCCCGTATTCTGTGCGAGTCCGGGAGTGGTAAAGTTTAAAAGCAATGAGTCTTTTTTTGCCGATTTAAGATCGTGAATCCCTGGAGAATCCATGACAAACAAAAAGCCGTTACCAACGGCAAGAGAACGATTGGGCGATGTTGCACCGAAGCTGGTCGATTTGACCGAAAAGGTTTTGTTCGGCGATGTATGGGAGCGCCCCGGGCTGTCCAAGCGCGATCGAAGCGTCATCACAGTGACCGCGCTCGTCGCCATGAACCGCACAGAACAATTGCCAATTCATTTGCGCCGGGCGCTGGATAACGGAGTCACCAGGGACGAAATCGTCGAACTGATTACACATCTTGCCTTCTACTCCGGTTGGCCAACCGCGATGTCCGCGATGAGGCTGGCGAAAGAGGCTTTCCAGGGCAGCGCAGATACGAAGTAGGCGCGGCCTGACTTCTCGTCCGCGGCCATATCGGAATCTATTCGTAAACTTTGCGAGGGGTGAATGGAATTGTGAAACGCTATCCTGCAGGGTTTATTTCAGATTCATTTTGTTTTGTGAGTTTTTTTGAACGCGCCTAATAGTACCCGGCGTTCGTTTGCCGTCATGTGACGATTAAAAATATCGTGAAAAATTCGTTCGATAGGAGACTTCTTCTTGCTTACTTCCTTTTCCGTTTTCCGCAATTAAGCCCTCCTACTGGGGAGGCACGTACCATATAAGTTATCATTGCCGGGGCGAAATCGCCGACAAATCATTTTTCCAATGAACCTCCATGTTAACTTATATTCTATTATGCATTGAATAATTTTCCCTCACTTGTGATTCACGATTCCCCCTGGGTATAGGCAACCGAATGCTCCACGCAGATGCTCTTGAAATTCCGGTCATGTTCCTTGCCACGCATTCCGCTGATGTCACAACCACAAAGCAGATCCGCTTCGCAGGTTATCGCCAACTGATTCCACAGTTGTTCAAGCCGAATTGCGGCGTCCACCTGACCTTTCTTACACAATACAGAAGTCCATTCACCAAACACTGCAACTCGAGGATTCGTTGCCTTTGCAGCTTTCGCGGTTTCTTCAATCAGACTTCCTACGATCCTGGAAAATCGAAGAGGTTCCGGCATGCCGTTGACCATGAACATGGAAAGCGTTCCGAGGGCGTCCACCGGGATGTATGCCCCCTCTTTCATTGCGGCATCCGCATCCAAACCGATGCCCTTCAATCTTCGAACAAGTCTTTTGTGGTGATTGCTGGTCGCAATAATGACAGCCACATCGCCTCTTTTCAGGGCGGCAGCAACAAAAGGTACAAGCCGGTCAAATAGCCCTCTTTCATTGGAATAAAACTGAGCTTCATGCCGTGAAGGAATTTTATTCCCCTGTTGCAATATCTTTGTCAGCTCGTTCCTTATCCCCTCTTCCACGAGAGTGGATTGGCTTTCCCCGCGCGCAACTTCCCGGACGTACACCGAATCGACGCCAAGCAGACTCGCCACTCGCGCGTACAATCCTCTAAGCTGAGGCGACAAGTCCTGTGGCGCGCGTATGTATGTGACATTCTTCACGGTCCGACTCTATTAGCCGCATTTACGCTTTACTGGATGTCTAGGTTGAAGCAGCACCAAGAGGCCTCCATCGATGCCACTAAACTCTGGTGTTGCAGGACATTACGCGAATTTCGGACGCTTGAGCGGTTCATATAGCACTAATGAGATGAAGAAATCAAGATTTCATAAAGATTGATTAGCAGGACGGCAGAAATACGAGAATACCTTCTAAATTTGAGAAATGCTTTGAATTACATGGGCCAACTCTGCCCCTGTTTAACCCGCACACTTCTTCATAAATAAAACGGGGAGCCGATGAACCGACTCCCCGCTTTGCGTCCAGATTTTCAATCCGTCGATAATCGGCCGGATCCAAATAAATCGCGTGAACCATATTGCGAATCACGACTTACGAATCACCAGTCTCAAATCACTAGTCACCGCAGTTCGTCAGCTTTGTTCGCCGCCGCTGTTGCCAGTGCTTGCGACGGGCGCGCTGCCACCCGCTTCCTTTTCCTGTTTTTCGCGCTGTTCACGCAACACTGCCTTGCGTGACAAGCGGATCTTGTTGCCTTCGATGGCCAGAACTTTGACTAGAACCTGATCGCCAAGCTTCAGAGCGTCGCGTACGTCACGCAAACGCTGCTCGGCAATTTCGCTGATGTGCAGCAAGCCGTCGGTGCCCGGGAATATTTCCACAAATGCTCCGAACTCCGCCAGCCGCACCACTTTGCCGAGATACGTCTTGCCGATTTCCGCCGACGCCGTAATGTCCCGAATCATTTGTAATGCGGATTCCGCAGCCGGTCCGCTGTTCGCGAACACGTGAACTTTGCCGTCGTCCATCACGTCGATCTTTACACCTGTCGCTTCGATGATCGAACGGATTTTCTTTCCGCCCGGCCCGATCAGGTCGCGAATCTTGTCCGTAGGAATCTGCAATTGATGCAGACGAGGAGCAAACGCAGACATCTTGGGCCGTGCCGACGAAATCGTCTGGTCCATGATGTCCAGGATGTGCAACCGCCCGCGCTTGGCTTGCTCAAGCGCCTGCCTCATCAAGCCGACGCTGATGCCGCCGACCTTGATGTCCATCTGCAAAGCCGTGATGCCCGTTCGCGTGCCGGCAACCTTGAAATCCATGTCGCCGTAATGATCTTCTGCGCCTGCAATATCCGTGAGAATCGCGTGTTTATCGCCTTCCACGACGAGGCCCATGGCGATACCCGCGCACGCCGAAGTGATCGGCACTCCGCCATCCATAAGCGATAGCGAACCACCGCATACAGTCGCCATCGATGACGATCCGTTCGATTCCATGATGTCGGAAACGATGCGCATGGCGTAGGGGAAATCGGTTTCCGGAGGAAGCAGGTTCAAGAGCGCGCGTTCGGCAAGCGCGCCGTGGCCGATCTCGCGGCGTCCCGGTCCTCGCAGAAATTTCACTTCGCCGACGGAAAATGCCGGGAAGTTGTAATGCAGCATGAAGCGCTTGAACGATTCTTCCTCGAAGAGCAGGTCGAGCCGCTGCTTGTCTTCCTTGGTCCCGAGCGTGGTGGTCACGAGGGCTTGCGTCTCGCCGCGCGTAAAGAGCGCCGAGCCGTGCGCTCGGGGCAATACTCCCACTTCGCAGGTGATGTCGCGAATTTCGTCAAACGCGCGGGCATCGGGACGCCGGTTGCGCTGCAAAATATCCTCGCGGAAATAATTTTCGCGCAGGCGTTCAAATGCACGCATGGCCAGCGTGCGCTTCTCTTCATCCTCTTCCGGAATCGACTCTTTCACGGCTTTCTTGACTTCGTCGATCAGGTGATAGCTTTCCTTCTTCGGATGTTTCTTCGTGTCGATGGCGTCGTGAAGCTGCGCGCCGTATTTCTGTTCAATTTCCTTGGCCAGCGCTTCGTCAAACGGCAGCGGCGCAACGGTAACCTTGTTGGGCTTGAGCTTGTCATGCAGTTGGCGAATCGCCGAGATGATCAGCTTGATTTGTTCGTGTGCGAATTCGAGCGCGCTGGCGACTGTGTCTTCGCTGACTTCCATCGCTCCTGCTTCGATCATTACGATGGCTTGCTCGGTTGCCACAACGACAATATTCAACTGGCTGGTCTTCTGCGCTGCGGTCGTGGGATTGGCAATCAACTTCCCGTCAACCAAGCCAACGCGAACCGCGGCAACCGGAGTGGTGAACGGAAGGTCTGAAATAAACGCGGCAGCAGATGCGGCAGTAATACCGATCATGTCCGGATCGTTTTCGCTGTCGGCTGAAAGCACCATGGCCACGATTTGCGTTTCATTGCGCCAGGCTTCTGGAAATAAGGGCCGCAGCGGACGATCGATCATTCGCGAGGTAAGAATTTCGCGCTCCGAAGGGCGCCCTTCGCGTTTAAAAAAGCCGCCGGGAATTTTTCCGGCTGAATACGTATATTCGCGATAGTCCACCGTGAGAGGAAGAAAATCCCGGTCATTCGGTTTGGAATCCATGCAGGCCGTGACCAGCACGACGGTATCGCCATAACGCGCCAGTACGGCGCCATTGGCTTGTTTTGCAATTTTCCCGGTTTCCAGCGTTAGCGTACGTCCGCCAACTTCGACTGTCACCTGATGGGGAGCGGGTGCTGCTTGCGACATATGAAGTGGTCCTTTCGACGATCCGCCGCGTCCCGAACCATCGGGCTACACGCGTACGGAATGCCATTCGAGTGCGGGAAAAACTTTTCCCGTTTGTTTGGAAGAGAAAACAGTGAACGACTGCGAGCGGCGTTTCGGAGTGTGCCTACAAAAAAAGCGGCCGGGCAAATATGCCTGGGGCCGCCAGAAGCTTACCGAACTCCGCGAACGTCGGCAGATGAAGTTGGCGCGACTGAACTCCCCCTGAGGAGCGTTTACTTGCGCAAACTAAGGCGTTCGACAATCTCGCGATACCGATCCGGGTTGCGACGGTTGAGATAATCCAACAGACGGCGGCGCTTGTTGACCATCATGATCAGCCCGCGTCGCGATGCATGGTCCTTGAGGTGCGTCTTCAGATGCGACGTCAGATAGTTGATTCGCTCGCTCAATAAAGCAATTTGCACTTCCGGTGAGCCAGTATCCTTCACATGCGTCCGATACTGCTCAATCAACATTGGCTTCGCTTCTCTCAAAATGCCCTCTCCGCCTTACCCACTATATTTTGCTCTCGTTTTGTCTTCTCTTCGACCCTAGCAGACTACCATAGCCCCTGTATGAGTTGCAAAATTTTTCTTCTTGGAAGTACTTTCTTTTGTAGCGCCCGCCTTAAGGCGGGCATCCGTTGACCCTGAAAATGCCAACCTAAAGGTTGGTGCTACCAAGTCAATCGCGCCTAAAACGCGCGTCCCTACTTCCCGCGCACCAGGGACAAAAATTCTTCGCGCGTCTTGGGATTGTCTTTAAACGAGCCCAGCATCGCGCTGGTCACTGTCTGCGAACTTTCCTTCTCCACCCCGCGCATAGCCATGCAAAGGTGCCGCCCTTCGATCACCACGCCCACCCCAAGCGGCGCAATCTTCTGCTGAATCGAGTTGGCAATCTGATTCGTCAGCCGTTCCTGAATCTGCAATCGCCGCGCGAACATATTCACGAGCCGCGGTATTTTTGACAGCCCCACAACTTTCTTATCGGGAATATAGGCCACATGGCACTTCCCGAAAAACGGCAACAAGTGATGCTCGCACAAACTGTAAAACTCGATGTCCTTTACCAGAACCATCTGGTCATAGCACACCGTGAACATCGCACCGTTCAATAATTTTTCCGGATCCTGCTGGTAGCCGCTAGTCAAAAACCGAAATGCTTTTTCAAATCGTTCGGGTGTACGCCGCAAGCCATCGCGATTCGGATCCTCTCCGATGGCCTCTATGATTTTCCGCACGGAATCCGCGATGGACTTCTTCGCATCCGCGCCGACGGCGTCATTCAGCATCAATTCTTCCACTTGCTTACGGTCATCGCTCATGGGCCACTCCTGCGGACTCTCCCGCGTATTCAAAACTATTCAGTCCCGTTTCTTCGACTCGTACCCGCTCCAACTTCGCCAGCGAAAAGCGCCGCAAGCGATTAAAAATTTCGATGCAGATATTTTCCGTCGTCGGAATATTTTTCTGAAATTCCGTAATTTCCTCGTTCAGATACTTATGATCAAACGGTTCAAGAATTTCCTTTTCCACAAACGCGTCAAGGTCCGTCAGATTCGCAATCATGCCGGTTGCCGGATCGACCGGCCCGGAAACGGCCACTTCCACAACGTAATTATGCCCGTGCCCGTAAGGGTTGTTGCACTTCCCGTAAACACGCCTGTTCTCTTCTTCCCCAAGTTGAGCGCTGTGCAAGCGGTGCGACGCGCAAAATTTGTATCGCCGCCATAGATGCAGCTTCATCGCGCATCTCCTGCGATTGCGGGCGCGCCCGAATGTGCGCCATTCCTTTCTCCATAGCAATCGACAAATAAGTCCGGTGTCTCGTACAACCGCACCCGGTGCAACTGCCCGCTTGTTATCTTGGATTCCAGCAATCGCCAGATCACGGTGGCGATGTTTTCGCACGTCGGAATCTGCCCCGCCAATTCCGGCACTTCGTAATTCAGAAACCGGTGATCCATCCGGTCGGAGACTTCGCGCTGCAAAATTTCTTTCAATTCTTTCAAGTCCAGCACCATGCCCGTCGCCGGATTCGGTTCGCCCGCAACCGTTACTTCCAATACATAATTATGCCCATGTCCGTGCGGGTTATTGCATTTCCCAAAGACGCGCCGGTTCTCCTCGGCCGAAAATGCCGGGTTGTGATACAGATGTGACGCCGAAAATTCAAGCTTGCGCGTGAGATAGACCATAAGAGGTTTTTGAAATCGTTACCAAAATTCAGACGGTATTACGAAGAAAGTTTTTCATGAATTACGATTTACAAATCACGAATCACGATTCACAGAATACTCTCGTCCCTTCCAACCCACACTGCCCCGCCCATAACGCCATTCCGAGTTCAACAGGACCATGAAATACAACGCCACCCCGGGCAAGTAGTATAGTGCAAGCCCTCCTGGAAAACGATTTCGCCGCAATTCCGCGGCATACGCGGCATGCCGCCCTGCCAAAAGCACAACCCCCAACACGCCCCAAATTAGATGCACTAACCCTAAAGGAAGTAGCAGCAATGGTATCCACGGGACCACCCTGAAAAGCTCCTGCCCGACTGCGCGCGAAGTCCCTCCCATCAACGGAAACAAGTTCTTCGTCCAGCCTTCCCACATGGAACGGAATGTTCTGTACATCCGCACACGAATAATTCCGCTTCCGGAAGCAAAATGCAGCCGTACTCCCGCATTCTTCGCAAGCCGAGCCAGCGCTACATCTTCAAGCACTTCCGTGGCCACTGCTGCGTGCCCGCCGATGCGCAAATAATCCTCGCGCCGGATCAGCAAATATTGCCCACTGGCGGCGGCCGCTGGTGATTCAGGATGGTTCACTTCCTCATAGTGAAACCTATGGCTCAGCCGCAAATATACAAAAGGAATTAACGCTTTCTCCCACCAGAACCGCGTTTCCTGCTCAGGTGAATACGAAACCAACCCTGCTCCAAACTCAGCTGCATCTGCCAACGCCTTTGCCGTAGAACCCGGCAAATGAACGCCATCCGCGTCTGTAAACAGCAGCCATTCGCCTTTCGCCTGCGCAGCGCCGAGCGCCACCGCGTAGTTTTTCCCCACCCACCCAGCCGGCAATTCCATAGTCTCCAGAACGTGAAGTTCCGCGAATCGCGCGGCAAGCCGCTGAAGCACTTCTGCGGTCCCGTCCGTCGACTGATCGTTGATGACAATGATTTCTCCAATTTCCGGCTGCGACGCGAGCGATTCAATGGCGGCGCTAATCGTCGCCTCTTCGTTGCGTGCGGGCACAATGGCCGAAACCGTGGAATTGGAATTCATTGTTTGATCGTTCACCATCAGCTATCTGATAGATATGTTTTGTGGGTCGCGGCGTAAGCCGCGACATCAAAACAGGGAGAAAATCCGGTCTTTAGAGTCTGTGTGAGAACCGCAGAATAGTTGTGGGTCGTGGCTTTAACCACGACATATGTTCTGCAAGAGGAGTGCGGCTTTAGCCGCTGAAGTTCCAATTTTGCAGTTCTCACTCAGACTCTCTTGCCCCTGTCCAACAATTGTGGTCGATGTCCCAATCACTTAGTAGTAGTAGATAAGTTTCACGTTTGCGGCAAATCGGTTCGCACGAAACGCGCTGATGAATGTATTATAGAAGCGCTGGAGTACAAACATTGAAACATAAAATTCTAGGCCCTCTTGCGTTGATCCTGGCTGCGGCGGTGCTCTACGCGTTTGCCGCTCCATCTTATCGTCAGGGTGAACCAAGCCTTGCGGGGCGCAGAGCTCAGGATTTTGACATGCAGATCACGGGTGCGTCGCACCTGTCGGACTTGCGTGGAAAAGTGGTCGTGTTGAATTTTTGGGCCTCCTGGTGTCCTCCCTGCCTCGAAGAAACCCAATCGCTCAATACGCTGCAGCAGGCCATCACTTCAAAGGGTGGAGTCGTTCTCGGCATCAGCGTCGATGAAGATAAAGACGCGTACGAAAAATTCCTGGCCGATAATCACGTAGTCTTCCCTACTTACCGGGACGCTACCAAGAAAACTGCCGCCGATTACGGCACGTCCATGTTTCCGGAAACTTATCTGATCGACCGCAAAGGCCGCCTGGCACGTAAGATCGTCGGGCCGCAGGACTGGCAATCCCCGGAAGTCATCCAATCCATCAACACCCTGCTGAATCAAAATTAATTGTTTGAATGGTATTTAGTGGCGCGGGCTTCAGCCTGCGGAATTTGGTTCTTGGAAGCACTAAACCCCGCAGGCTAAAGCCCGCGCCACTAAAAATCCATTCTGTAATTGGAAATAATTCGAGAAATTTATTTCAGCGATGCGCGGGCAAATATTTTACCAGCGTGACTCTAGCAATTCCGTCATCCGAGTTGGAGTGCACGCGGTCCACACGCGCGAGTAATTCTTGCCCTTTCAAGCTTTCCGCGCCCTTGGACTTTGCACCGGGCGTCGCCCCACTTCCAGATTCAGCCGTGGGCAGCCCTTTTCCCCGGTAATGGATAGCTACTTCCATGCGATCCTGAAACGTATCCAGGATTACGTCAATTCCATGTTCTCCAACGGCACCGTGCAACATTGCTTCACGACAGACATCACCGGCAGCCTGCGCAAGTTGCGCCCCAGCATCACCTTCCAGCCCTGCATGTGCCGCCTGATGCTCCACAGCGGAACAAAACACGCTAACCAGCCGCGGGTCCGTATCGAGATGGAAAACCGTGCGTACAGGTTCATCTGTCATCGGATGGGACCACACTTACGTCGCAAGCTTCCCGACAATCCGGGCAATAGTATTTGCCGTCCATGCACAATCGAACCCCATACTGCCCCTGGCAATAGCAGCAGTACCGCTCGCATTTGCATTTTCCTTCTGGCAGGTCGCATTGTGAACAAAGAACGGTGCTTTGCATCCTAATCCTTCATCCATGCAGTAAGCAGCAAAGAATTCCTGGTAAACTCCGCGTAATCCACTATAGGATACTCCACCGCGCAAGAACAAGGCGTATATCCGCTCAAATACGCCCCTAGCTAACGTCTCGCTGTTCAGCAATCAAGGACGAGAAAGATGCCGCCTGGAATCCGGCCATGTCCTTCGTAGTGGACTCTTCTTCTCGAACTTTTCGAGGAGAAGAGGGCACGCTTTTTTGACATCGAATATCGATGAATCAGGGATCAAGCAAAAAATGAAGATGCCCGCCCAAAAACCGGCCGGCCACTACAGTTCCAAACTACCGGTTTAGTAGTGGGATTTTCTTCCGTCTTTCGAGACGAATAGACCATGCTTTCTTGACACCTTTCAAACCCGCGTGTTAGTTTCGATTTTGCTCTGCTGTCCCTGAGAATTTCGAGTGACGTCTCCGACGACTACACATTTACGCAAAACAGCGTTGAACGCCGTGCACCGGCGCCTCAGGGCCAAAATGGTCAATTTTGGCGGCTGGGACATGCCTGTCGAGTATTCTGGCATCGTCGCGGAGCACATGGCTACACGCACAGCTGCCGGCCTGTTTGACGTCAGCCACATGGGCGAAATTGAAGTTCGCGGGCCGCACGCCCTCGAACTCATTCAGCACGTTACATGCAATGACGCCTCCAAGCTTATCGTCGGTCAGGCGCAATATTCCGGACTGATGACCGCAAAGGGCACGTTCGTCGACGATTTGCTTGTGCACAAAATTTCCGACACGCATTACTTTCTCTGCGTAAACGCCAGCAACCAGGATCAGGACTTCGAGCACATACGAACGCACAACGGCGTCGGCGCACAAATCGAAAACGCGGGTGAACGCTACGGGCAAATCGCCATCCAAGGACCGAAAGCGCTCGGCATACTACAGCGATTCACACACGTGCCACTCGAGCCGATCAAGTATTACCATTTTGCTTTCGGCAAAGTGGATGGCGTCGACTGCATGATCGCGCGCACGGGTTACACGGGAGAAGACGGCTTCGAAATTTATTTCGCTCCTGAACATTCCGAAAAATTGTGGGCGGCGCTTCTGGATGCGGGAACTGGTCACGGTTTGCTTCCCTGCGGCCTGGGAGCGCGCAACACGCTGCGCCTCGAAGCTTCCATGTGCTTGTACGGCCATGAAATAGACGACACGACCACGCCCTGGGAAGCAGGCCTCGGCTGGATCTGCAAACCGGCCAAAGGCGAATTCCTGGGTCGCGAAACGCTTGTACGTCAGAAAGAAAAAGGAATTGATCGTATACTCGTTGGTTTCGAAATGCAGGATCGGCTTATCGCGCGCGATGGTTGCGGCGTTTCCCTCGGCAGCGAACCGGTTGGCCGCGTAACCAGCGGTTCGCCTGCGCCCTTTTTGAAAAAGAATATTGGCATGGCTTATGTGCCAACGGCATCCAAAGCTCCCGGAACGGAAATCTCGATCGGGATCCGCGCGAATCAGGCGCCTGCAAAGATTGTCCCGATGCCGTTTTACAAGCGAACGAAGTAAAATTATTCCCGCGATTTTGTAACGCCCGCCTTCAGGCGGGCATTCGGTTGACTCTACAGTGCCCGCCTGAAGGCGGGTGCTACAAAATCGGAAAGAAATTTGCGGGTGCCGTAAAAGAAATTCTAAACAGGCTAAATCCTGTCTTACCGAGGAGCCGTCATGTACCCAAACGACAACCGCTACACCAAAGACCACGAGTGGATCAAAGTTTCCGACGATACGGGGACAATCGGAATTACGGATTACGCGCAGCATGAATTGGGCGATGTGGTGTTCGTCGAAATGCCCGCGGTCGGCACAAAAGTTTCGGCTGGAAAAGTTTTTGGCACTGTGGAATCGGTAAAGGCGGTCAGCGAAATTTTCGCGCCCGTATCCGGCGAAGTAACTGAAGCGAACCCTACTCTCTCAAGCACTCCCGAAACCCTGAACTCGGATCCACATGGCACTGGGTGGCTCATTAAAATCAAGCTCGCAAATCCTTCCGAAATTTCCGGCCTGATGGATGCCGCCGCTTATCAGGCGTTCATCTCTGAAAAGGAAGCCTCGGCCTGATGCGCTATCTTCCGAAAAGTACATCTGAGCGCCGCGAAATGCTGGATGCCGTTGGCGCGCCGTCGATTGAAACACTCTTCGAGTCCATCCCCGAGCAATTCCGGTTGAAAGAGCCGCTCAACTTGCCCGCGGCGATGTCCGAGCAGGAAATCATTGAATATTTTCGCGCAAGGGCAAAAGAAAATTCCGTTGGCTATACGAGTTTTCTTGGCGCTGGCGTCTACAATCACTTGCGCTCAGTGGTCACCGATGCGCTGATCCAGCGCGGCGAATTCCTCACCTCCTACACACCCTATCAAGCGGAAATCAGCCAAGGAACCTTGCAGGCAATTTTTGAATTTCAAACGCTGATGTGCCAGCTCACCGGCATGGAAGTCGCCAACGCTTCCATGTGGGACGGTTCGACCGCCACCACCGAAGCTGTACTGATGGCTGAGCGCCTGACCGGACGGCATCGCGTGATCGTCGCGCGCTCGTTGCATCCGGAATACCGCCAGGTGCTGGAAACCTACACGCGCAATCTTGGATTGCGGATAGACGAAATCGGATTCACGGGCTCCGGGCAAGTGGATGCGGCGCGCCTTGAAAACGCTCTTACCAGTGACACAGCCGCTGTGGTCGTGCAATCGCCAAATTTTTTCGGCGTTCTCGAACAGATGCCGAGTCTTGCGGCTCTCGCGCACTCAAAAGGCGCGCTCCTGGTCGTATCAATTGCCGAAGGCGTATCGCTGGGCGCTGTGCGTCCGCCCGCTGAAGCGGACATTGTAGCCATGGAGGGCCAAAGCTTCGGCCTCGCGCCGAGCTACGGCGGCCCCTACGCGGGCGTGATCGCCACGCGCGACAAATTCGTTCGCCAGATGCCCGGCCGGCTTGCAGGCGAGACGCTCGACAGCAATGGGAAGCGCGGCTACGTGCTTACGCTCGCCACGCGCGAACAGCACATTCGACGCGAGAAAGCCACGTCAAACATTTGCACGAACCAGGCCCTGTGCGCGTTGGCTGTAAACATTCACCTGTGCCTTCTGGGCAAGGAAGGCTTGAAAGAATTGGCCGCGCAAAACCTGGCCAAAGCGCGCTTCGCCCTCGATGAACTGGAAAAAATTCGCGGCGTGCGCCGGGCCTTTACTGGGCCTTTCTTCAACGAATTCGTGGTTGAGTTTCCGCGCTCCGTAAAAATGGTAAACGCGGAATTGCTGAAGTACAAAATTATCGGCCCGCTGCCCGTGGGCAGCTATTTCTCGGACCTGACCAAGCGCGCGCTGTTCTGCGTCACGGAAACCATTTCGCGCGCCGAAATCGAACGCATGGCAGAAGCCATTCGCGACATTTTGTCAAAGCCGATTTAGTGGCGCCGGCGTCTCGCCGGCAGTTTTGCGCGTGAAATGAAAGTTAGAGAAAACCAGCCGGCGAGACGCCGGCGCTACAAAACCTGCGATAGCTTTTACGTGGCTTGCATGCCACCGTTCGGATTTTTCTGAGAAGCAATGGACACCACCAATATGCTGAAGGAAGAAATAAAATTGACCGATCCCACAAAGACTGTCGGACGCCACATCACCCGCAACGAGGGTCTGATCTTCGAGGAGTCCGCGCCAGGCAAGCGCGCGTTTGAGCTTCCTCCTCTCGACGTGCCAGCCGTGGATCCGCGCACCGCGCTGGGCTCGGACTTCGTTCGCGATAGCATCGATGGCTTTCCGGAAGTCAGCGAAATCGAAGTAGTTCGCCACTTCACGCGCCTTTCCACCTGGAACTATGCGATCGACCTCGGCATGTATCCACTCGGCTCCTGCACCATGAAATACAATCCGCGCGTAAATGAATTTGTCGCGCGCCTAGAAGGCATCGCCACGGAACATCCCTACCAGCCGCAGGAGCTTTCGCAAGGCTGCTTGAAAATTTTGCAGCTGCTCATGAATTGCCTCATGGAAATTACTGGCATGGATTCGGGCACGCTGGAGCCTGCGGCAGGCGCGCAAGGCGAACTCACCGGTTTACTCTTGATTCGGGCGTATCTTGAAGACACGCAGGGCCACCCACGCAAAATCGTTTTAATCCCAGATTCGGCTCACGGCACGAATCCCGCGACCGCGGTGATCGCCGGATACGATGTGCAGAATGTGCCGTCCGATGAACGCGGCCAAATCGATATTGCACGCCTGAAAGAAATTGTGAATGGCGACGTAGCCGCCATGATGGTCACAAACCCTTCGACTCTCGGAGTGTTTGAGCAAAACATTGCGGAAGCTGCGCATATTTTGCACGAGCACGGCGCGCTGCTTTACATGGACGGCGCGAACATGAACGCGCTGGCGGGTGTCGCGCGACCCGGCGATTTCGGCGTCGACGTGATGCACCTCAACCTGCACAAAACGTTTTCGACTCCGCACGGCGGCGGCGGTCCGGGTGCCGGCCCTGTGATGGTCAAAAAACTCCTGGAACCGTATCTCCCGATTCCGGTCCTAGTAGAAAAGAACAGTCAGCTGGCCCTGGAAAATCACAAACCAAAAACGATAGGTAGAGTGCGGGCGTTCGGAGGAAATTTTGGAGTGCTCGTTCGCGCGCTGGCCTACACGCTGGCCTATGGCCCGGGAATTCGTCAGGCCACGGAAGACGCCGTGCTCAACGCGAATTACATTCGTAAAAAGCTGGAGGATGTTTTCGACCTGCCGTTCAACTCGCCTTCCATGCATGAAGTTGTTTTCAGCGATGCTCGCCAGAAAAAAAATGGTGTGAACACCATGGACATTGCCAAACGCTTGATCGACTATGGCTTCCATCCCTATACCACGGCATTTCCGCTGATCGTTCCCGGCGCGATGATGATTGAGCCCACGGAATCGGAATCAAAGCAGGAGTGCGATTTATTCGTGGAAGCGATGCGTTCCATTGCCGAGGAAGCTGCAAATGATCCGGAAATGGTTAAACATGCGCCGCATTCCACCAAGGTCGGCCGTCTGGATGAAGTCGCTGCCGCGCGAAAACCCGTGCTGCGCTGGAAGCCAAAAACATAATCCGCAGAAATGTTTTTCGTAGCACAGGCTTCACAGGCTGCGGAAAAACCCAATACTCTGTCATTCTGAGCGAAGCGAAGAATCTCTCCTTGTTTCTTTTCCTATACTTAAATCGAAAAGAGATTCTTCGCTTCGCTCAGAATGACAGAACAAGGCCTTTTTTTCGCAGCCTGTTCAGCCTGTAGGGTTTAGGCCTTGCAGGGGTAAAACTCACAGACTGAAGCATATCCCACGGTCCTGCAAATTTTTTACCCCAAAAAAAGAGCCTGATGAAATGGAATTTAGGTGGGGCGGGCCTCCAGCCATTTGGTTTTTCTTTTTCCCAAGAAAACCAAAGGCGAAGCCCGCTCCGTTGACCCCTCACCTACTCGTCAAAAGTGGTTCCAGTTCCGCCGAAGAAATTCTGACTTTTCCCTCGTCCAATGAACTTGCAGTTGCTCGCATTGCCGCAGTCCGCGTTTGGCGGCGTGGATTTGGATTTGATGAAAGAAAAGCGTTCTGCCCTTCGCGATGAAATGCAATGCATTGATCCAAATCATCCAAATCCGCCACCACCATATCTCCGAATTGTATTTGGTCAGTCGCCAGCAGGTTTGCCAATGGATGAACGACAAACCTTTCTATCGCGCGTTTCAGATGCCGCGCACCGTACTTGATATCCGTGCCTTCTTGCAGCAGGAATCTTCTTGCCTCCGTCGTTGCGCGAAACAGGAACTGCCCGCGGCCACTGTCCATGACGCGTTTTTGCACCATGTCCAATTCAATTTCCAAAATTTTCTCCAGTTGTTCTTCTCGCAGCGGATGAAACACCACCACCTTATCCAGCCGGTTCATGAACTCCGGCGAAAATTTCTTCTTCGCCGCTGCTTGTGCCGTCCGTTCCACCTTCAGGTTCAACTTTTCTTCCAGTTTGTCCTTTGGCTGCACAAAACCCATGCCGCCCGTCATCAATTCGGAGATCTCTCCCCCGCCCAGATTGGAGGTGAGGAAAATCATGGTCTGCGACAGGTCCACGCGCCGGTTATCGCCCAGCGTCAGCGTGGCTTTATCCAGAATGCCCAGCAGCAATTGCCAGAGTGAATCCGACGCCTTCTCAATTTCGTCAAACAGCAGAAAACTCAATTTCAGTTTGTCCGTGTGGTGTTGCGCCAGTGATTCCTGCGTGATCAGCGGATGAGTCTCGCGGTGTCCGAGATAGCCTGGAGGCGACCCAACCAGCTTCGCGATTTCGTGCGAATGCTGAAATTCCGCGCAGTCCACCTTGATCATCGCGCGAGGACTGCCAAATAAAATCTCCGCCGCCGCTTCTACAATGCGCGTCTTTCCCGATCCTGTGGGGCCAAGGAACAAAACATTCGCCACAGGCCGTCCTGGCGAGCACATCCCGGCGCGATAAACCTGATACGCATCCGTGAGAGCGCGAATGCCTTCTTCTTGCCCAACAATCCGCCGCCTCATTGCGGATCCAAATTCCTCGGACTCAAAACTGTGACGGTTCGGATCGAGCTTTACTTTTTCTGGCCTCATAAATCCCCCGTTTTTATCAAGACGCCGGTGGTGAATTTGTCGTCCACCTATATAGGCTTATGGCAACCGGGGGACCAAATGGCGCGGGAATCCATAGGAATTTGTAACGTATTGAAAAGTGGAAGTTTAGATCGCCCAAATCAGAGCTTGGCAAGAAGAAATATGCAAGCAACGCGGTCTGATCGTTTCGCGGCGGAGCACCCGCATACGTTTTGAAACAATTTAGGCGGTCGAGGTCTTGGGATGTGCGGCCAAAACCTCGACCAACCGGGCAATCCGCTATTGCACGGTGAGATTGAGCATGATCGTGCGCGTGGCTCCAGCCGAGGTCGCAGAGATCACCAGTTGATAGTTTCCTGCCGTCGTTCCCCCCGTGCCAGTCGAACCGCCTCCGGATGATGACGAGCTGTAAGTCCCGCATCCTACTGCCAGCGTGATGACCAGGAGTGCCGTTGCGAGAGCAAACGGGGCCCGCCGCGTCTTAAACGACGCCAGGGTGAGCCCCAGGAGCGCGAGCCCATAGAAAGCCCAATGCGTGGCAATGACATCCCACAATTCGGTGCCGGGTCCTTTCGTCATGGCAAAGGGCGACGCGAGCCCGCTATGCGCCATAGTCACGACGGACACGGTGATTACAGTCGGGGATGAGCCGCTCACCGTCGCGGGATTCGGCGACACACTGCAGGTGGCGTTCGGTATGACCGTTACCGGGGCGCAAGTCAGCGCCACCGATCCCGTAAGCGATTGTGGCGCAAGGGTTAATTGGAACGTTGCAGTTTGACCTGCGGCGACCGTTGCGCTGGTGGATGAGCCGGAAGCCGCGGAAAGTGAAAAATTGACTCCCGCGCCGGACAGCGGAATTGTGTACGGAATGGCCTGATTCGAAGTAATGACCGCGGAAGCTGAGATGTTGCCCACTGTGGTGGGATGGAACGTCAGTGTTACCGCGCAGGTCATGGTAGGGCTGACATTCCCTCCGTTCGACGTGCAAGTGTTCGACGTCGAAAAATTCGCCGTGTCTGACAATACGACGCTCGCGAGAGTCCAGTTCGTGGTGCCGGTATTTGTGATCGTCAGCGACTGCGTCTCGCTAGAAGTGCCCACAGCCTGATTTCCGAAACTCAAGGTGTTCGGCGTGATTGTGGAAGATGTTTGCCCGACGCCTATTCCGGTAAGAGGCACGACGACAGGGCTGCCCGGAAGTTGCTCGTAAACAAAATTTAACGACGCGCTGTACGACGCATTGGCAAGTGGTTCGAACAAGATCACAGCGTTGCATTGCTGTTGCGGTCCCAAGGCCCCCCCTTGCAGCGGGCAGCTCGTGTTTTGGGAATCGAATTTGAAGTCGGCGGTGTTCGTTCCGGAAATGTTTACGGAGTCGATTGTCAGCGGCACGTTTCCGGTATTTGTGAAATTTACAGTTTGCGACGAAAAACCTACGGCAGGAACTTCCCCATAATTTATCCCGCTGCCATTTGGCTGGCTTACAGGCAGCCGGGGATTATTCACGGTCAACGTAAAAGGCGCGGAATTAAAACCGGTGCCATTCTGCACGGCAATCGTATGGGCTCCTGGATTGGTCAGGTATAACGCAGGAATGGTTGCGGTGAGCTGAGTAGACGAAACAAACGTTGTCGGGAGTGGAGTGCCGTTTCCATCGAGCGAGATCCCCGCAGCTGTAGCGAAATTCGAACCCTGAACCGTGATTGGAACAGGATTGAATCCCGTTATTGGGTTCGGCGTAATACTGGAAATGACAGGATCCGTTGCGGCTACCGGAGCCACGTAGAACTCCGCTTCCCTGACATTGGCTCCAGCAGCAATCAACACTTCGCCGTTCGGAAGCAGCCCAAGAGATGGGCTTGACCGCACATATCTCAAATTCCCAGCATTCAAATAAGTTGGCAGATCCTGTTGCGGATAGAGGGCTGGATTCGGATTCAATAAAAATACTTGGGTTCCGGTAAAGGGTCCCCCCACGAGAAATACTTGACTACTGGGAAGGAGCGCAAATTTATATTTGGATATCCCATCTGCCGAGTGTGGGTCAAAACTAGAAAGGCTTAGTGAACTGGGATCGAGAATGGTCGAATAGTCAACCAAAACCTGACCGCTGGGCCATTGCACAGAATCAAAAGGAGAGGGTGGAGCGACGGAAGTGTTGTGGTTTGTTGGGGCGCCCACCGGGGTAAACGAACCTGTGCTGAAGTCGTAAAGTTCGTCAGGCGCGTAGGTCCCGGTTGAGGCATTGTATATGCCCTCCGCGATCAGAACCCGGCCGTCGCTTAAGAGGGTCGCCGTGTGATTGGCGCGCGGCGCGGTCATATTTCCCGCCAACGTAAATGCGCCGGCAACCGGGTCATAAAGTTCGACGCTGGTCGTTCCAAATGGTCCGTTATTAGATTGGCCGCCCGCGATCAAGACTTTGCCGTTCGGAAGCAGTGTTACAGTGTGATTTGCTCTCGTGATATTCGGGTTCGAGGGCGCAGCGCCAAATGTTCCGGACACGGGATTATAGATCTCAGCAGAAGATACATAACTTGTCTGCAAGGAGTTTGGAAAGCCTCCGACGACCAAGACCGTGCCATTTCCCAGCAGCGTCGCGGTGTGCATTTGCCGTCCAGCTGCGAGGGCTCCAGTCAAGGAAAACTTGTTCGTTGCGGGATCGAAAATTTCCGCGCTGAGTACAGGGTTGCCATCGAGGCCAAGTCCGCCGACAAAAAGAAATCTTCCATCTGCAAGCTTCGTCACCGTGCTGCCCGTCCGCGAGAAATGCATGAACGTGCTCGTGCTGCTGAAAATGCCAGCGCCCGGATCATAGATTTCGATACTTCCTATTGCGGTTGGTAAACCGCCACCGGCCACCATCACTTTTCCGCTTCCGAGGAGTATCGCTAAAGAAGAAAATCGCGGTTCTTCCAAGCTGCCGGTTGCCGTAAAGGTGCCTGCCAATGGATCGTACAGCTCAGAGGCGTTCGCAAAAGTGGTTGTAGAAATTCCACCCGCGATCAAGACCTGGCCATTCGCAAGCAACGTTGCCGAGTGACCATCCAACGGTTGCGTTAGGCTGCCTGTAGCTGAGAAGGTTCCAGCGGATGTGCTGTAAACTTCGGTGAGTGCAATGGAGACACCGCTACTGACGCCACCCGCAACCAACACATTTCCGTTTTGCAGCAGCGTGGCAGTAAACGCCTGCTGCCGTCCAGTGATCATTGTCCCGGTTGCCGTGAATAAGCCCGTCGAAGGATCATAAAGCTCAGTGATATTTGTTCCTGTCGAGTCCGTTGAGGACTCGGTTCCCCCCATAAGCAAGACTTTCCCGTTGGCCAACAGAACTGCGTCGAAATTCGAGTGGGATACCACCATATTCCCAGTAGTGCGGCTGAATGTACCGCTACTTGGATCGTACAACTCAGCGGTATTGAAACTGACGCAGCCCGAATTGCAGTTTCCTCCCCCGGCAATCAAAACAGTGCCATTGGGAAGCAGGGTCGCAGTATGGCCGACACGTGCAACGCTCATGCTGCCAGTGGCGGCAAATGTCCCGACTGCGGGGTCGTAAATCTCCGCGGTCGCGGTTTGTCCGGCCGATTCTCCACCCGCAAAAAGAACTTTACCGTTCGCCAAAAGAGTAGCCGTGCCAAAACCATGATTGATGGTCATGCTTCCAGTCGTTGTAGATTTCGCCGCTACGGGGTCGTAAATTTCAGCGTTGGTCGTGGGGGTTCCATTGGTCAATCCGCCGCCTGTAAAAAGAATCGTGCCGTTTGGAAGAAGGGCGCTCATAGTAGGCCCCGGGTAGAGGAGCCCAGTCTGAACAAATCCTGGCAGCCCAATCGTGGTAGTCGCGCTCTTTGTGGGGTCCGCGTTGCTCGTGGCGGTGACGTGATAGATGCCCACTGTTGCTGGTGCGGAATATAACCCCGCGCTGGTGACGCTTCCGCCCGCAGCGCCTTCCTGAATCGTCCAGGTCACGGACGTATCACTCGCGCCCGTAACGGTCGCCGTCAATTGCTGCGTTCCGCTCGGGACCATGTTGACTGACGACGGGTTGACCGTGACGGACACGGCGGCGAGCGCCTGCAGCGGTGCCAGAAGAAGCATTCCCGCGAGACAAAACCACGCTTTGCGCCAGCGAGAAAACAGCTTCGCACGCCAAATCGTTTTGCCACCTGAAATTTTGACTGGGGCTGAGTTCACACAGACCTCCCGTTCGAGTTTTGGCGCCACACGGCACTCAAGGACACGCACTGATACGCGAGAAACCCCGGCGAGATTTGTTGGCTGGGAGGCCACACTTCGCCACATCATCAGGATGGCCGGGATCATCCTGTCACGACTTCTGACTTCGCTCAGTAAATTACGGAGTTCTCCTCGCGGACGGATTTTACTCCAAGCGCCCCGTCGCGAATATGAATTTGTTTATAGAGAGGAACAATTAATAAATGTTAAAGAGAAACCGCGCTCAATGATAAACGCAAAGAGGGATTGCAAGCCAGGGCTGGGCCGGAAACTCGCCAGGAATTTATATTCATCGCATCAAGAGTGCGCGATTCAATTTTCAAATCCAAATTTGCAATTTCGATCGCAACTCAAATTGCAAAAAGTTTTTCCCATTCGCAATTTGGGAACCTGAATTTCAGATTTCAGATTTGAAATTTCAGATTTGAAATGGGCATGAGATACTTGGGGGACCCAAGTTCACGTTACTGGCTGGATTTCATGCGCGGTGAAACAAAAAAACCGCGCAAAACAAAAAGAAACAATCTCACCCGACCAGCAAAAATGAAAAGGGCGGCCATTGCTGCGCGGCCGCCCCGATCGAAATACTTTAGTCTCGTCTCTCGAAATTGCTACTGAGGGTCTACCTTCTTCCGGCTGGATGCTACCGGAGGAGGACCACCCGTTGGCAGCGCTGCGGGCGCCTTCGCCTCGCGAACGATAATCTGCGCGGGAGCTTCGATCACTTTACCGCCCGTCGCTCTGGCCAATTGAGCGGCCGCACCACGGGTAGCTTTTGCTGGCGTCGGCACGACCGCGCCCTCGCCTTCTTTCTGGAAGGTAAGGTGTTCGGACTTGCCGTCCCAATCGACGACCAGCATGTCACCGAAATGAATCTGCTCGGTTGCCAGCAGGTTTGCCAGCGGGTACACCACAAATTTCTCGATTGCGCGCTTCAAATGACGCGCGCCGTACTTGATGTCCGTACCTTCCCGCAGCAAGAATCTCCGCGCCGCCGAGGTCGCACGGAACAAGAACTGCCCGCGTCCCGTATCCAGCACGCGCTGCTGCACCATGCCCAATTCGATTTCCAGAATCTGCTCCAGCTGTTCGTGTCGAAGGGGGTGAAACACCACCACCTTATCCAGACGGTTCATGAACTCCGGCGAAAACTTCTTCTTCGCCGCTTCCTGCGCCGTCCGCTCGACTTTCTGGTCCAGTTGCTCTTCGAGTTTATCGCTCGGCTGCACGAATCCCATGCCGCCGGTCATCAGTTCGGTGATTTCTCCCCCGCCCAGGTTGGAGGTGAGAAAAATCATGGTCTGTGACAGGTCCACGCGCCGGTTATCTCCCAGCGTCAGCGTGGCCTTATCCAGAATGCCCAGGAGCAATTGCCACAGCGCATCAGACGCCTTTTCGATCTCGTCGAAGAGGAGGAAGCTCAACTTCAAATCTTCTTTATGGTATTGCGCCAGGGCTTCCTGCGTGATCAGCGGATGCGTCTCGCGGTGTCCCAGATAACCTGGGGGCGAGCCAATCAGTTTCGCGATTTCGTGCGAGTGTTGGAACTCCGCGCAGTCCACCTTAATCACAGCGCGCGGGTCTCCAAACAAAATCTCGGCCGCCGCTTCCACAATGCGCGTCTTCCCTGAACCAGTAGGCCCGAGGAACAGCAAGTTGCCTACCGGACGTCCGGTCGAGCTCATCCCCGCGCAAAAGACCTGGTACAGGTCTACGAGCGCGCGGACGCCCTCTTCCTGGCCCACAACCTTATTTCTAAGGGCGGCCTGAAATTCCTGCGACTCCACGCTTCTCAGTGTGGGGTCCAAAGGTTGATGCGACGAACGGCTGCTGATCATGGCCCTTCTCTCCTACCGGAACTTCCGGTCTCTAAGCACGCCCCTATGTGGAGCGCGATCAAACTGGTCGAGTTTGACTCCTACGGTGGAGTGCAGCAGACGGAGCTGCGTAATAATTTCCTGCCCTGCTTCAGGTGCAAGAGAAACGTCTAGTAATGGCGGAAACAAGTCCGCGAGGTCGAGGTTGAGGGTGCGCAGCGATGAAACGAGCTTTTGAACTTGATTTGATTTTGGGTCGTATAATTCAACGCTATTATTAACCTGTTGCCTCAATTCAGTCCAATCCACGTCTACGGATGGGTACGTTCGAGTAACCTGCTTGACAACATCGTCCGTGATTCGCGGACGTTCCCCGAGTTTGGCCAGGTGCAATTGCTTGACCCGGTCGCCCTCGCGGACGTTGTGAACCAGGTAAAAAGTGTTCCCTTTTCGCCGAAGAAAAGCCATGAATTGCTCCCAGATTCCAAGATCGTTTTCGTAGTGTAAATTCCTTCCACTACGGATGTCAATTCAGATATTGGATTCTTCGGAAACTTGCCTCGTATCAGTAACTCCCTTTTCCTGTCCTTTCGAACAGGATCACTTTCAACCGCACGTTCCTTACTTTCAATTATCGGCAAGCTGTGAATTTTTCTTAATGATCTCCAACCACTGCTCCCAATCTCTCCATTTCATTAGATGCTGAATATCTCCATTACGATATCCAGCATCGCGCGGATGTGGATTCACCGCAATAGATCAGGAGATTCATCGAGCTGGTCCTGTCGAACTAGTACGTTTAGAATGCACTATGGAAAAAACGAATTCGATGAATTGGAATTCCGTATATGCGATGGTGAAGAAGATCCCCCGCGGCCGTGTAATGACCTACGGCCAACTGGCCAAAGCTCTGCGCCTTTCCGGTGGCGCGCGCACTGCGGGACGCGCCATGGCTGCGTGCCCCAGCGGAAAAGGTGTGCCGTGGCATCGCGTCATGGGCGCGGGCGGCAAGCTGCTCATACGCGAGCCCCATGCCTCTCTGCAGCGCAAACTGCTGGAAAGCGAAGGACTTACTTTGGCCGAAAAACGGATTCTGAATTTTAAGAATCTTGTTTGGATTTCAAAGAAATCTCAACGGCGTAAATAACCGCATATCCACCAGGAAATTCAGAAATTCCTTCACTCAAAATAGCGCTCACATTTTTTTTTAGCGGTACGTCTAAACAAGTGAGGGTCGCTGCCTCGAATTCTGTCGACCCGGCCTATTCCGGAATCAACTCTGAAAAGTTTCGTTAAAACGTTCTCGCCATTTGCCTCCCGCCAGTTCGCACCGTCCGCGCAGATTGTGTTATAGATAAGGGCTCATGCTAACCGGTGCAACCATAGAAGTTGTGAATTTGATGAAGCGTTACGGCGATGTGCAGGCATTGCGTGGCGTCAACTTTGCCGTGAATGAAGGCGAGGTTTTTGGCCTGCTGGGACCGAATGGCGCGGGAAAAACAAGCACGGTTGAAATCCTCGAAGGACTGCGCACTCCAGATAGCGGCAGCGTAAGCGTTTGCGGCCTCGATCCGCAGACCAGCGGCGCCGAATACAAATACATCATGGGGGCCGCCCTCCAGGCGACGGCCCTGCCGGATAAGATGCGCGTGGCGGAAGCCCTCGATCTGTTCGGCAGCTTTTATCCCAAACGGCGCGGCACAGAGGAACTTTTAGGCCGCTTCGGCCTCGTCGAAAAGCGCTCTGCTTTTTATTCCCAACTTTCCGGCGGTCAAAAACAGCGTCTGGCGCTGGCCATGGCTTTGGTCAATGATCCGCAAGTCGTCTTCCTTGACGAGCCTACCGCGGGGCTTGATCCGCAAGTGCGCCGCGAAATCTACGACATCATTGAGGAACTGAAAAAGGAAAAGAAAACGATCCTGATCACCACGCATTACATTGAGGAAGCGGAGAAACTTTGTGACCGCGTCGCCATCGTGGATCACGGCCAGGTCATTGCCCTCGGCACGCCCCGCGAACTGAAGCAGCGATCCGGTGCGGTCACGCGTATTACGGTGCGTATGACCAAGCCGGAAACCAATGGCTCGCTCGGAAAGCTCGAAGGCGTAACCGAGTGCCGCGCGGAGGCCGACGATTATCTGCTGTACTCGACTCGCGTGCCGCGCACCATCGTGGCCCTCGTCAAGCATCTCGAAGAACAAAACAACGAACTTGTGAGTCTCGAAATTTCCGCACCTTCGCTTGAAGATATTTTCCTCGAGCTGACAGGAAGAAGGTTACGCGATTGAGCCAAGTCCTGAGTCATACCTGGGCACTTACCGTCAGCCGCATGCGTCTCGCCATGCGCAATCGCGCGTTCCTGTTCTTCAGCCTGATCATGCCCATCGCATTCCTATTTATTTACGCCGGCATTTTCGGACGCGGCAAATCCCAAGCAGTTCCCTATTTGCTGGCGGAAGTCCTGGCCCTCACGGTAATGGGAAGCTTCTGGGGCCTTAGCGTGCAACTTGTCACGTTCCGCGAACAAGGCATTCTGCGCAGGTTTCGCGTAACGCCAGTAGGCGCGAGCGCCATGTTGGCGTCCAGCCTAGTTTCCAATTACTTTTTGACGCTTCCCACTATTGCGGTCGAGTTTTTCTTGTCGCGATCGGTATTCCACATGGCGGGATTGGGCAATCTGCTCTCAATTTTTGTTTTAGTGACCATCGGAACCGTGACCTTTGCTTCACTCGGTCTGATTGTGGCGAGCGTAACCAACACCATGCAGGAAACGCAAATCATCAATCAGATTATCTGGTTTGTTTTCCTTTTCATTTCGGGCGCCACGATTCCCTTTCCCATGCTCCCCAGTGTGGTGCAAGACGTTGCGGTTTTCCTGCCGGCCACGTACCTCGTCAGCGGCCTGCAGCGCGCCATGATCGATCACACCAATCTCCCGAACCTCGGAATGTACCTGGCATCGCTCGGCGGATGTGCACTGATCGCTTTCGTAATTTCCGCGCAACTTTTCCGCTGGGAGCCGGAATCCAAAGCCCCGCGCCAGGCCAAACTGTGGGCAGCCGCAGCTGTAATTCCCTTCCTTCTGCTCGGCGTCTGGGAAACTGTAAACGGCGATTTGCGCAGCCATGCCATGAAAAACCTTCAATCCATCCGCGAACCCTATTCCATCGAACGAATCGACCACTAATGTTTTTGTAGCGCCAGCGTCCCGCTGGCAGATTTGCGGTTTCAGTTACACTAAAAACCTGCCGGCGAGACGCCGGCGCTACAAAACCAAACACGATTCACAGCAACCAAATTGGCCTTCCCGCATCCCAATTTACGACATCCCCGAAAGCGGATGCCGGGAACCGCTATGCTATAATTTTGTGTGTAACCTGCTTGCAGCATAAATCCTGCAACACATTGCAGCCTGGAGAATTACGATGCCGATGAAGCCGACGGAAAAGATATGGCACAACGGAAAGCTGATCAAATGGGATGACGCGAAAATTCACGTACTTTCCCATGTCGTCAGCTATGCCTCGGCGGTTTTCGAAGGCTTGCGCTGCTACGAAACGAAAAGCGGCCCGGCAATCTTCCGCGTACGCGAACACATGCAACGCATGATCAATTCCGGAAAAATTTACCGGCTCGACCTGCCCTATACGGCGGAAGAACTCTCCAATGCGGCCGCTGAAGTGGTCCGCGTGAACAAACTGAATTCCTGCTACATACGCCCCATCGCGCTGCGCGGATACGGTGACATTGGCGTGGGCGGCATGGCCGTCCCCATTGAAGTCTACATGGCGTGCTGGGAGTGGGGACGCTATCTCGGCCCAGAAGCGATCGAAAATGGAGTGGACGTCTGCGTCAGCTCCTGGAACCGCATGGCCCCCAACACGCTGCCTAGCATGGCCAAAGCCGCCGCAAATTACATGAATTCGCAGCTCATTCACATGGAAGCGCACGCCAACGGTTATTCCGAGGGCATCGCGCTGGACACCAACGGTTTCGTAAGCGAAGGCTCGGGCGAAAACATTTTCCTCGCGATGGATGGCGTGCTGTACACGCCGCCCGCGGGCTCCAGCGTTTTGCCGGGCATTACGCGAAGCTCAATCATCACGCTGTGCGAGGAAATGAAAATTCCGGTTCGCGAACAGTTAATTCCCCGCGAGATGCTTTACATCGCGGACGAAGTTTTCTTCACCGGAACCGCGGCGGAAATCAGCCCACTGCGATCCATTGACCGGATCAAGGTGGGCAAGGGATCGCGCGGCCCGATCACCAAAGCGCTGCAGGATGAGTTCTTCTCGATTCTCAGCGGCGCGAAGGAAGATCGGCACAATTGGCTCACGCCCGTCAATGTGCCTTTGGGCGCCGCCAGTCGCTAACCGATTTTCACAATCAATTCAAACCAACAGCCGGACGCGATTCGTCCGGCTGTTGAATTTCTAAGCGAATTTGTACGCGATCAACGAAATAAATGGAAGTGCAGGTTTTCGTGGCGCCGGCGTCTCGCCGGCGGTTTTGTTGCGCGCCTCTCGATCAACTAAACCCACCGCCGAGACGCCGACGCCACAGAACACTTGATTGACATTCTCGTGAACTATTGATGCTTTGACTCGCCCGCTCGCATTCTCTTACAATCTTTCTCCCCATCGAAAAAGAGGGTGGCCGTGCTCTGGCGGGTCTGCCGGGAGAAATTTTCATGTATTCGAAGCTCCAAAAAATTGTCGCTGAATTTATCGGCACCTTCGCCCTGGTATTTTTTGGCGTGGGCGCCGTAATCGCCGATCAATTTCTGCGTTCTAACGCG
Organism: uncultured Acidobacteriota bacterium; assembly: GCA_963786215.1. GTDB lineage: Bacteria > Acidobacteriota > Terriglobia > Acidiferrales > UBA7541 > Palsa-360. The sequence goes on along the minus strand of CAWAYK010000007.1, from coordinate 251,930 downwards.
ACCGGCCAGCCCGGCTTTGGATTTCTGGGCATCGCTTTGGCACAAGGCTTGGCATTCGGCATTATGGTGACTGCGCTCGGGCATATTTCCGGCGGGCATTTTAATCCTGCAATCACGATAGGTTTTTGGGTCACCCGCAAGATCTCCACGATCGACACTATCGCCTATTGGGTTGCGCAGTTGGGCGGAGGCATTGCGGCGGCCTACCTACTGAGGACATTGCCCTTCGAAGCCTGGAGTTCCGTACAGCTGGGAACCCCGGACCTTGCCATTGGTGTGTCAAGGGCCACTGGCCTAATTTTTGAAGCAGTGATGACTTTTTTCCTCGTTTTCGTATTTTTCGCTACTGCCGTGGACGACCAGGGAGCGTCACACAAGACTGCCGGATTCGCAATCGGGCTAACCGTAACGATAGCAGTCTTGTTGGGAGCGCCTTTTACCGGAGCTGCGCTGAATCCCGCGCGTGTACTGGGCCCGGCGATTGCCTCAAATCATTGGACAAATCACGGCGTTTATTGGATTGGGCCGCTTGGAGGAGGCGTTGTAGCCGGCTGGCTGTACGACACCCTGTTCCTCGCGAAAAAGGAACTATGAGCCTCCGCTTCCGTTAAAAGTCATTTTCCGGGCCTGCAAATAAATTACAGAATCCTGCGGGGAATTTTTTAAACCTTCTGCTATCATTTCTCGCGGAGATCAATGAATCCGGCACGCATCCCGCTATTCCCGCTAGACCTTGTCCTCTTCCCCGGCCAGGCGATGCCCTTGCACATTTATGAGCCACGCTACCGGGAGATGACCCGCCATTGCATTCAGAAGCAAACTGCATTTGGAATTCTTCGTGTCAGCGGTGTGAATCTTGCGCATACGGGCTGCTCCGCAATGATCGTAAAAGTACTCAAGGAGTATGAGGATGGCCGCTCTGATATCCTGACCGCCGGCCAAACCGCGTTTCGCCTGATCCGCTTGCACGAAGAAAAACTTTATATGGAAGCCGACATTCTATTTCTTGAGGAAGATTTCACTGGAGTTGATTCATCGGTTTCCGAACAACTGGAGGAACTCTGCGACCAGTGTCACCATCTTCTGTATGGCGAAGATGCGCCGCGATTTGAAACCGATGGCGGCATTTCGCTCGCCTACCACGTCGCGACTGAATTACCGCTCGATCCCGCTTTGCGCCAGAGTCTCCTCGAAATACGTTCCGAATCCGAGCGGCAGGCACGTCTCGTTGTGCATCTGCGGGATTGGTATCCCCAGTTGAAAAAGCGAGAGCATGTCCGTGGAAAAGCGGCAGGCAACGGCCACAGCAAGCTATAGGGTGTTCCTCTCGCAACTCCTCTTTCCTTATTTGCAATGAAATTAAATAACGATTTAAGTATACTTGGCCAATAGTCTCCGCAGATCCAGGCAAAGGAGTGCAAAAATGAAATTATTTGCAATCAGTGCGCTTGTTCTCTCCTTAAGCGTTCCGGGCTTTGCCAATGATAAAAAACTAAAAGTGGAAGAAGATCCGGTCGTGTTTGGCATTACCAATCAGAATTCGGCATGCGTAATCTTCAGGGAATACACCGAAAAGAACACCAAGTTCTGGGGCGTCGCGGTCTCCCAGAGCCGGACCAGCGCTCTCGAAGTTCTGGAGACGCAGAATTACGATCTTGCGAAGAAGAAATGGGTTGGACAGGAAGGCGCGGACGAATTGATGCGCTTCGCCGTGAAGGACCGGGTCAAGTACGTCAAGATTCCGGAGAAATACACTCCCGGCCAGTTGAACAAAGCCCGCGCGGCGTGCAAGGAATCTGTCGCTGCTTCACCGGCGGATTAGCTTCCATGCGCCCTGTAACTCCGCGCGAATTTGCAGTGATGCGCGACATTTTTTTGCAGCTTTTCCTGAATTCTGCAGTAATCCTCCGTCTGACATATAATAGGATTTGAGTGATTGGGGGCCCCATGACAACGAAACCCGGAACCCTGGGTGAATTGAAATCGTTTTCCGGCTATGCGGCTGGAAACGCATGCCGCACAGTGAAAGATGAACTCCGCGCTAACATTTTGAAAAAACTTGAAACTGACGAGCCGCTCTTTCCCGGTATTCATGGATACGAAGAAACTGTTCTCCCGCAAATCGCCAACGCGCTGCTCGCTCGCCACAATTTTATTTTGCTGGGCCTCCGCGGCCAGGCAAAGAGCCGCATTCTGCGCGGTCTCGTCAATTTTCTGGATCCGGAAATGCCCTACATCACGGGCTGCGAAATTCATGACAATCCTTACGCGCCGCTATGCAAAGCCTGCCGCGACATGGTCGCGGAAATGGGCGATGCCACGCCCATCTCGTGGCTCGGGCGCGATGCGCGCTTCATCGAAAAACTGGCCACGCCCGATGTAACCATTGCGGACATTTTGGGCGACGTAGATCCCATCAAGGCTGCGCGTTCCGGACGAGCGCTTGGCGATGAACTCACCATTCACTACGGCTTGCTTCCCCGCGCCAATCGCGGCATCTTCGCGGTGAACGAACTCCCTGACCTTGCGGGAAAAATTCAAGTCGGATTATTCAACATCATGCAGGAAGGCGACATCCAGATTAAAGGTTACCCGGTGCGCATGCCGCTCGATGTGCTGCTCGTTTTCACTGCCAACCCGGACGACTACACCGCGCGCGGAAAAATTATTACTCCCCTCAAGGATCGCATCGGTTCGGAAATCCGCACGCACTACCCCGCCACGGTCGAGGAAGGCGTTTCGATCACGAGGCAGGAAGCGTGGGTGGCGCGCGATGGCGGCAGGTCCGCCGTCGACGTTCCCGATTATTTGCGCGAGGTCGTCGAACTCGTGGCCTTCCTTGCTCGCGACGATAAGCGGATTGACAAGCGTTCGGGAGTGAGCCAGCGCCTGCCCATCGCTGCACTCGAAAGTGTTGTCAGCAGCGCGGAGCAGCGCGCTGTTCGGAATCGCGAAGCGCGCTCCTCTGCTCGCATCGCGGACGTCTATGCGGCGCTTCCGGCCATCACCGGAAAAATGGAACTCGAATACGAAGGAGAACTGCGCGGCGCGGAAAATATTGCACGTGAACTGATTCGCAATTCTGTGGGCAAGGTTTTCACCACTCGCATGGAGGGCGCAAATGTTCAGCCAATCGTGCAATGGTTTGAGCTGGGCGGCGAACTGAAAGTTCCGGAAAGTGCTCCCGCAGCCGATGCCCTCGTTCAGTTAAAGAAAATCCAGGGTTTGATGGAGATTGTGGAACGCATGGGAGTTGACGGCCGAAGCGGCCCCGCCGGAATGGCTGCAGCCGCTGAATTTATTCTCGAAGGCCTGTGGGCGCACAAGCGCATCAGCCGCAACGAAGAACGCGGCTTCCACGCCGAGCGTCCCAAAGCACCCGACCCGCGCGAACAGCAACAACGTCCGCCGCGTCGCCAATTTAATTAAGAAATGCGCTGCAGCCCGCCTCTTCAGAGGCGGGGGTTTAAAGTAAAGTCCTGCAACCCAGCGGCCAGCAAGCGAGCAAAGCATATGCCCAAATTCATCCGCTACACCAAATACACAGGCGAACCCGCCGATGGCGTAGATCTGCAGGAATTGCTCAAACGCCTGTCCGATTTTTTCCTTCAGAGCGGCTTCGAGTCGCAATTCTACGGCATGTCAGAAATGGACCCCGAAAAATCCATGGAGGCTCTGCGACAGGCGATCCAGCGCGCCCTCGAGCAAGGCGATTTGCTCAGCGATCAGGACATGAAAGATTTGCTCGACGGCACTCCCGAACAAATGGATGCAAAGATGAAGGAGTTGATCGACCAGCTGATCGAAAAATTAATGGAAGAAGGATACGTAACAGGACAGCCGCAAATCACCGCGCCTCCCGACAAAACTCCTCGCGGACAAGTTGGCCAGGGCCGCGAACGCGACCGCGAAAATGAGCCTCGTTTTGAAATCACGGACAAAACCATTGATTTTCTCGGATTCAAGACGCTCAAGGATTTGATGGGATCGCTCGGAAAGAGCAGCCTTGGCCGCCACGACACGCGGGATTTGTCGACAGGCGTCGAATCGGGCGGAGCTTCTCGCGCTTACGAATTTGGAGATACGCTGAATCTGGATATCAGCGGTACTTTGTTTAATGCGGTGCGTCGCGAAGGATCGAAGGTTCCCATCGAACTGGATTATCCGGATTTGATGGTCCACCAGACGGAGTATCAGAGTTCGTGCGCCACCGTGCTGATGCTCGATTGCAGCCACAGCATGATTCTTTATGGCGAAGACCGTTTCACTCCCGCAAAAAAAGTGGCCCTCGCGCTTTCGCATCTGATTCGCACGCAATATCCCGGCGACTCGCTGCATCTCGTGCTGTTCCACGATTCCGCGGAAGAAATGCCGCTGGGAGAACTTGCGCGCGTGCAGGTCGGCCCTTATTACACGAATACGCGGGAAGGCTTGCGTCTCGCGCGGCGCATCCTCGCGCGCCAGAAAAAAGACATGAAGCAGATCGTGATGATCACCGACGGCAAACCTTCGGCGCTCACGCTCGACGACGGCCGCATTTACAAAAACGCGTTTGGCCTTGATCCCCTCGTCGTCACGCAAACGCTGGAAGAAGTTGGCCGCTGCCGCAAATCCGGAATTTTGATCAACACGTTTATGCTGGCTAGCGACTACAGCCTCGTACAATTCGTGCAAAAAGTGACCGAACTCTGCAGGGGCAAAGCGTACTTCACCACTCCTTACACCCTCGGCCAATATCTGCTGATGGATTACATGCAGAAAAAAACGCGCCACATTCACTAGTAGGACAAGCTTCAGCCCGTCTGCACTTCGAGCCCAATCAAATCAAAAATCTCACCTGTTTCTCTCACGAGGACCTCGGCCCCCTGGGAAGCGCGGACGTTTCGCGAGAGCTTGGGGGGGCTTTAGGTAGCGCCGGCGTCTCGCCGGCAGGTTTACATTGTGCTGAAGTTGCGCAAAACCGTCGGCGAGACGCCGGCGCTACCTAAAGCGCGAGCCTTGCGGCCCTCGTTGTCGTTGATCTTTCCAGAATGCGATTCGTCGTGAGAAAAGAGGTCTGAACCTGACAGGCCGAAGCCTTTCGCCGCCTATTCCTCGATCAATTTCTTTTTATGCTTGGATGGCTTCAGTCGTTTATCGGGGATGACTCTTGCGGCAGGCGGAGTTCCGGCAAGCTCACGTGCGCGTCGGCGAGCCTCGCCGGCGGCGCTAAATTTTCTCGGCTTGGATTTGGATTTGCTTCTGCTCATGGAGCACTCATGAAAACTTTAAGAAATTTATTCAGAGCCGGCTACAGCATCGCAATCGCACATTTTCATTCCGGCATTTCAAGCGCGCCGAACTGCCGCCGTCTCGATTAGAAACTCAGCAAGCTCCAAAACTTTTGGACTCACGCAAACTTCGTAATACGGTCGGGTTCCCGCATGCCCGATTTTCCCGCCAGGCAGCATTTCGCGAATGAAACCGCGGCGAATGAGCACAGGTTCAAGCCCTTCTCCTACCGGCGTTTCTCCGCGGAATAGCGTAACGCTTTCCTTGCCCCAGGGCATGATGCAGTCGATTTTTAATTCCGACAAGGAAATTTCTTCCTGCAGCTTCTGGAAACCTTCCTCGTTTAATTCCACGCCATTTAAATTATATCGAACCAAAAATTCGTCGGCCTCATCCTCTGCCACTCCATCCATCATGGTCTGAAACAGGAACAGGCGAAATGGCGAGGGATTCTGCGCCAGCATGCGTTTGGCGGCCTTGGAACAGCTTGAAAGACGGTCCGAAAGGTTCAGTGCGCGCGAAATCATGATGCGCGAATCCGTATCCATCCAATATGTCGGCGCCGATCCCTGAAACGCAATTCCCACTCCCAATTCCAGTCGCGGCAAATCGCTCGTGTCCGGCCTGTCGTTATATGCCGTGGAAACAGCAAGAATCTGCCGGGCCAGCGCGCAGGCCTTCGATACGGCGCGTTGTTGCGCTCGCGTCGATTCCGTTTCGTAAATCGCCAGCACCAGCGCGTCGCCTTCGATAAAAACTTTCGACGCGCCATACCGTTCCAGAATGCGTTTCACAGGCTCATAAAAATTAAGGCTGAATAAAGATGCGGGATTCAGTCCGCGCGCAAGCAGATCCTGGGTAATTTTCGTTGACCCTCGCACGTCCGCCTTGATTACCGTATGGGTAATCACGTGGTCTTCCGCGGGGCGGGCCTCCTCTGGCAAAAGAAACTCATAGAGGCTGTGATTCATTTCCGAAAGTTCCCGCCTCCGTTCGTTGCGCACCAGATTAATGCGCTCCATCGCAGCGCTCAGCCGTTCATAATTTCTGAGGTCCCGGCGCAATCGCATGAAATCTTCCGCGAAGCGCACAACCACCGCGCGTATTTCTTCGCGCGGCGTTTTGCGAATTTTCTTGGACAGTTCCTCGATTCGCTGCGCCGAATACTGCCGCGCCGGGAATTGCTTCAGAATTTCCTCCACGCGCTTTAATTCTTCGCGCGAGACCAGCGCCTTCTTCAACTGCTGCAAATGGATTGGCGGGCAATAATCGTGGCAGATATTCCGTAACTGGTAGCTGGCCAGAATGTGCACCAGCAAATCGCGCTGCTCCAGCCGCACAATCAACTCCTCCAGCAGTTGGGCGCGCAATCCTGTCTTGCCTCTGTTGGAGCCATTCACGGCCGCGGGGTCGAACAGGCTGCGCGCATTTTCCGGTTGGTTCAGATAATCGCCCAGTCGCTCCTGATATTGCTTGGCCAGATAATCCGCTTCACTATGCGAAGCTTCAATCCGCGGGTTTGTTTCTTCCAGTTTGCGCTGCGCAAACCGCTGCCGCTTTTCGATTTCCGCCATCGAAGCGCGAATCTCGGCAGGATCGGCGCCAAATCCTACGCGCCCCATCAGGCTTTCGGACCGATCCAGTTTTCGCGCCAGAGCCTCTCGTTCTTCCTTCAGTCGTGCGATTTCCGCCTGATAGGCTACCGCCTGATCCACAAGTTTCTGGTGTGACTGCCACGTTTCATTCAAATCGTTGCCAGAATCACCCGTCACCACAGACTCGCGCAGGAGATCCAGCATGACCATATCGAATGTTTCAAAGCGGTCCTGATCACGTATGTAATTTCCGAGCAGAACATATTGCTCGAGAAAAAGCACATCGTCCTTGCCATTTTCGACAAAGGCCAGTCGGTTATTCAAAATGTCGTATGCCGTGGCAGACTCATCCCCGAACAACGCTTTCCGAGACCTTCCGAGGCTATTTTCTTCAATTTCCAAAATCGCCTGGTAGATATGCTGGCCCACTTTGCGGAAGAGATTGCGGCGATCCGCCTGCAATTCCGCCAGGTGGGACTTAATGACGTGGGCTTGCTCGCTGCGATCGAAGTGTTCGCCGCGGCCTCGAATCCACTCCTTCGCTTCCAGCAGAATATTGGCGAACTGCGCGCTAATTTCTTGCGTCAGATATTTCAATAAAGTCGCGCGGAGGATCAGGTCAATTTCAATATTTTTCTCAAACTTGGACTTCTGTAGACCCGAATGCAGAAGGTCAGAGAGCTGCTTCTTCCAGGACGCAACCTCCGGAGTCTTTACATTTTTTCTATCGGCTTCGCGGCGAGGGGACGTCCGCCTCTCGTTCGGCGAGCGTTCTTTATTCGAAAGAAATGGAAGGTTTACCGTTTGGCGGATGAATTCAAGCAGATACGCTTCCGTCGTCTCTACAAACATTGGGCTCAGAAAGACGTCATGGTGAATATTATCCACACCCACAGCCAGGGTGCTGAGCGATAGCTCTGCTGAATAGGGCTTTAGGTTGATTCGGGCAGGTGTATCAGATGAGAGCATGGATGTACGTTCAGGCATAGACGGCTTCGCAAAGCTCCATCTGAGGTTATCAAGATGCTAATGCCCTAACAAGGTGAGGAATCCAACCCGTTAACAGCAGATCGGACATTTAGGGGGATTTGGAACCTTGGTCGTAGTGAGTGCTTGCGAAGCTCTCGGGCTTGGTTAAAGGAATATTACCGGAAGTTGAGGGCTCTACTACTTCTTCTTATCAACCACCATTTCGGGCGCCCACGCGGGATGGCATGTGGTGCAAGTCGTCTTGGCATTGTGCAACGTGTGGCAATCCAGGCATCCGACCATCGTGTTTACGCTTTTCACGTTGGTCATCACCTGCATCTGGCTGACGTTTCCGTGGCACATTTCACATTTCATTCCGGCGTCCAAATGGGTCTTGTGGCTCCATTTAACCCCTGGCAATACTGTGTAGACCCTCACCCAGGGAATGGGAGTCTTCGACTTGTCGTATGCGGCCAGCTTTTGAATGCTGGGCCTGTTTTTGCCAAAGGAGGCATGGCAACTCATGCAGGTCGCGGTATCAGGGAAGGTCATTAGCCTTCCCCCGCCGGGATTCGTGTGGCAAAACGTGCATTGTAAACCCAACGCCAGATGAGCCTTATGGCTATATGGCAGAGGTTGCTGCGGCGCGGGAAGCGGCACTGGAGTGTCGTGCACGTCCTGGCTCGCAGTCTGTGAAGGCGCGGATTGCGCAGAAACAGCTAGTGGCGAGTCTCCGAAAAAGAGTATTGCCAGAGCCAGGGCAAACACGACTGGCAATCCAAATTTTCGGCTGTCACGTTTCACGAGTCACGCTCCCAAGGTGGTCGGAGGTTCAAAGATGCCCGCCTCAAGGCGGGCGCTACAATTTCTGATCTGGATTGTTGGGCTTGTGGTTATCCCTTTTTGCTTAGAACTTCTTCCAGGCTCGTGCCGAAATCCTTGAGCATCACGACGGCGGCATTTCGTCCCGGACCGCCTGAAACGCCGCCGCCCGGATGAGTCGTGCCGCCAGTTTGGTACAAACCAGGGATTGGCATGCGATGCTGCGACCAGCCTGGCACCGGACGCATGGCGCCTGCCTGCGCCGGTCCGTCCGTGCCACTGTGGCAGGAGCCATGCCACATTGCAGCGTTCATCTGCTCGATGTCTACGGGAGTCGTCGAGAACCGCGCCAGAATTTTGTCATCGGTCAGGTTGGGAGCAATCTTCTGCACAGCTCGCAGATGCGCTTCCTGGACTTCCGCCTTGATCTCCGCCCATCGTCCCGGACCACCATTCGGCAAATCGTAGATTGCCTGCTCGCAGAGAACGCGAAGTGTGTGCATTCCAGCGGGAGCGCGTGTGGGATCGGCGACACTGGTCTGCACGATGTGCAGGACAGGCTCCTCCACGTGGAACTCGCCCGCTGTCAACTCAGACTCGTAGCGCAGAGCTCGCTTGCAACTTTGAATATTTGATATATGGACCGGCACGATCGTCCCGCTCTTGGTCTCAAATTTCAAAGGCTCGGTGGTAGCGAAATGCGAATTGAATGACGCATTTCCGGCATTAAAAGTTTTCACGCCTTCGAGGAAATCCACTGGCCACATTTCTTTCGGGGCCATATTCACAAGCTGCTTGATGTGGACCGTGGAGAGCACAGCTTTCTCCGCGCGATACGAAGTGCCGTCGGCGCATTCCACGCCCACGCATTTTCCGTTCTCAACGATCAATTGCTCCACAGGCTTGTTCACCAGGATTTCGCTGCCGCGCGCTTCCAGAAAACGCGATAGCGCCGTCGCGATCATTCCCGACCCGCCTTTCGGCTGCGGAACTTCTTCCTTCTTGCTTGGATACGCTGAAAATCCTGAATAGGGGCCGGTCAATTCTTTCGGAAACGGCGGCATCATCGCCACCATGGTGCGTTCATCCTCAAAATTCTGGTGCAGCACATCCCATTTCGACATCGCCATGCGCCGCTGCCACACTTTGCCGCGCGGATGTTCCGCCAGACGTTCGGCAAGCGATTTTCCGAATCCGATGGGCGTGTATTCCACCTGATTTACGATTGGCCGTATTTCATCCGACTCAGTGGCCATGCGCCGCCAGGTTTCCGCGTCCTTCTTGGAATATTTGGCGACTTCCTCGCAGGTGCGGTCAAAGTCTCTCCACTTCGTGATGTAACTGCCGTCCGGAAAGGCGATGTGATACACGGGATCGGGAAAGATGTATTCCAGGCCGTATTCACCCAAATTCAATTCATTATTTTTCATCAGCGGGTTGGCCTGAATTCGCGCGTGAATCGAGGAGCAAACGTCGTGCTCAAAACCGCTCAACGTGAGTTGCGCGGTCTTTGTCCCACCGCCAATTTTTGGGCGTCCCTCAAGCACAAGGCACTTGAAGCCGGCCTTCGCCAGATAGCACGCCGTGATCAGGCTGTTGTGCCCTGCGCCGACGATGACGACGTCATAGTGAGGTGCAGAGGAAGTTTGCGCCACGGTGAATGGCGAAAATGCGAGGGGCGCGATAGCTGCCCCTTTCACAAATCCACGTCGAGTAATTTCGGTCATCTGAATCCCCCTCTGCACCCGCAAATGCTGTGAAAACACTTTCGATGATTATCCGCCGATAATCCCCAACCTTACTCCATGCAATTTTTGTATGTCGAACCATGAAACATCCAGGTTGAACCAGCGCTTCCCTGCCGGGAGCGAGAAATGTTTCGACGCCGCCTTGAAGTCGTTCGCATGCAGCAGGAACGCAAGCGGGATTTGATCCAGCCGCCCGATCCGTTCCGCTACCCAGGAGTCCGGAGAGGCAGCAGCGGCCAACATCACCGGAGTTCCGGTAAAATACGCGACCTTCGCTCCAAATTCCGGGTGGTCTTCCACCTTTGGCGCGGGCAATCCGTACACTTTTCGAAACAGCTCGATACTCTCATCCAAATTTTTTACTCCCAGGACCACGACACCGACTCCAGAAAGGGTAGTTCCTTCGGTGCTGGGCGAAGCGTGCGGCGCGCGGTTGCTGCGCGGGCCCTTGTCTTCGATCAGAAATGGTAGGTTTGAGCCGGGCGCACCAGATCCGAGCGATGCGCTGCGCCACTCAGCCAACGTCCCGTCCGGCCGCGTCCGGCTGCGCGCTTCGGGCTCTCCAACTTTTACGCCCAACTTCGAAATTCGTTCCAAATCGCCCTTCATATCGGTCGAAGTTGCGGACCAGCCGCACGGGCCCGCATTTGCTTTCATCAGAGTCGATTGTGGTGTTCCCGTTTCGACCGACGCGTCGACAGGCGCTTCCACACCAATGTAACTGCCGTCCTGAAATCCAAGTTGAGCCATCTGCGTTGTCGCGTGCCCGTGATGCCCGCCGTAATCCGGTTTCAGGCCGACGGCCGTAAGCCCCTGTTCCGTGGGAGCAAGGTCGGAAACGCAAATTAAGGCATGGTCAAATTTAATGGGCATAGAAGTGGAAGATGTGGACTGCGGCAAGCTGCTCGCGCTGGAAATAAAACCGGGGCTGGCAAAAGATCCGGCCAATATGGTCGCACTGCAGATTACGTACCAGGTTTTCAAGAAAAAACCTCTCACTACAGCGCATCTGATCAGCGGAAACGTTTACTTCCGTAGAAGGCTATACTCGCGGCGAACCTAATTACAATTGAAATTTGCTCGCGATTTTAGATCCTTGCAGATTTTCCGCGTTGACTATTGCTTCACCGTCAAATCCGAGATTGAGATTTTTCGCGAGTCGCCCCCCGCATGATCGAGATGTATTTCGATCGTAGGCCAGTCCGTGCGAAACGTGAATCGCTCCGGCCACTCGATAATGACAATCGCTTTTTCGGAAAGGGCATCCTCGATCCCCAGTGATTCGAGGTCGTGAAAACTGTCGATGCGGTAGAGATCAACATGATAAACCTTGCAAGCCAGCGCATTTTGTTCAGGCGCGTTTGCATTGTTTTCCATTCGAAATTCGTGCACGAGATTAAACGTGGGACTCGTAACGTCTTCTTCCCTGGCCGCGCCCAACCCGCTGATGATGCCTTTGGTAAGCGTGGTTTTTCCGGCGCCCAGGTCGCCTTTCAGCAAAACCAGAACCGGCGGAACAAGTCTTGTTGCGATTTCCCTGCCCTTGGCAATCGTTTCTTCGTAAGAATTTGTAATAATTTCGTCAGCCGGCATTTCTGATTTCCAGTCTAAGAATGATTGTTTTTAGTTTTTACTTGAGCAAGCTTTCTGCCTGCGAACAATAAAATACTGGGTCATTCCGAGCGAAGCGAGGAATCTGTCCTTCATTTCTACACACCTAAATGGCTCAGCTGCTTTAACCCGCTGCTGTAGCCCGCCTCTTTAGAGGCGGGGGTTTAAATGACGCTCCATCTAAATCCTCGCCTCTGAAGAGGCGGGCTACAGCAAGCACGAAATTCGATTTTCCCCCAACTCATAAGACTCATTCGACTTACTTCCCCACCGCCACCACCCGCGCATACGCTTCCGGAAGCGCGTCAATCAAATCCGACGCAATCAGCGGCGCCTCTCCCACGCGCGACGCCGCAATATCGCCGGCCAGTCCATGCAAATAGACGCCAAAGCTCAGCACACGCGACCAATCATCAATTCCAAATTGTGCCGTCAAACCCGCAAGTATGCCCGTCAGCACGTCGCCAGTTCCACCCGTCGCCATTCCCGGATTTCCAGTTGTGTTGATATAAGCATGCCCGGAGGGCGCTGCGAGAATCGTATGGAAACCTTTCAGGATCACATAGGCGCGCCAGCGCCCCGCGGCTTCGAGAGCCACATCCAAACGCCGCGCTTGCACTTCCTTCACCGTGATGCCCAGCAGCCGCGCCATTTCGCCCGGATGCGGCGTTAAGACCATGGCCGTTGCCTTGCGTTCGGTCAGCGTGTCGGTCATGCCCACAAATGCGTTTAAACCATCGGCATCCAAAATAATGGGAATCTCGGTTTGCCCAACCACCTGGCGAATAAATTGTTGCGTCTCATGCTGCATGGAAAGTCCCGGCCCAATCGCCAGAACGGATTTGCCGCGCAAAATTTCTGAAAACTTTCCGTAATCGAGATTGCGAAGGCTCGCGGTCCCCGCTTCGGTCGAAGCCAGAGGCGCCGTCATCATTTCCGGCATCCCGCCCGCCACGATTGGCAACACGTCGAGCGGCGTGGCGACCGTTACGAGCCCCGCTCCTGATCGCAGCGCAGCTCGCGACGCCAGAATTGCCGCGCCCGATTTCCCCAGCGATCCCGCAACGATTAATGCGTGCCCATACGTTCCTTTATTGGAGGATTGTTCGCGCACCAGCGGCAACGAACTAAATTCTTCCGGCTGAATCCAATTAATTTTCAGATGCGAATCGGATTCCAGCAATTCCGGCGGCGTACCGATATCCTTCACCACCAGTTCGCCGCAGTTAGTCGAACTCGCCAAAACAAGTTGCCCGACCTTCGGCGCGGTCAACGTCACGGTGAAATCCGCATGCACAACCGGGTCGCCATAATCCTGCGAATCGGAAGCAAGGCCCGACGGCATATCGACAGCCACCACAACGGTTTTGCCACGTCTCTTCGCGCGCGCCGCGTTCAGATCATCTATGACCTTGCCAAGCAGGCCTTCCACGTGGCCGCGCAATCCCGTGCCCAGCAGCGCGTCAACAATCAACTCCGCCTCAACCAGTGCCGAGCGCGCGGATTCCCATTCCGCTTCGCTCGTCATCACATACATTTCGCCGAGCCCTTGCTGCCAGCGCTTCAAATTTGCCGCTGCATCGCCTTCCATGGATCCCGGATTCGCAAAGAGAAAAACCACGGCCGGGCACCCGGAATTTTTCAGATGCCTTGCCACCACCAAGCCATCGCCGCCGTTATTTCCCTTCCCGCAAAGCACCAGGATCTTGCGGGTCCTGATATCAGGAAATTTTTCGTGCAAAAATTCGGCAATCGCGGTTCCGGCATTTTCCATCAATTCAATTCCTGGAATGCCGTATCGTTCGGTCGTCAGGCGATCCGCCTCGCGCATCTGCGCCGCCGTCAGGACTTTCATGCGGGCATCTCCTGCGTCTCCTCGGAAAATCTCATCACGATCACGGTCATGTCATCCGCCTGTTCGGGCGATCCGGACCATTCCTCCGCGGAGGTCATCATGGATTCGGCAATCTCGTGAGGAGATTTTCCCCTATTGCGCGAAACCACGTCGATCAAGCGTTCCGTGCCGAACTCTTCGCCGTAAACATTTTCCGGCTCAATCAAGCCGTCACTGTAGGCCACCAGCATGCCGCCATGTTCCATTTCCACCGCGCCTTGCTGGAATGGGACTTCGCTGAACAACCCGACAACCATGCCACCCGTTTCCAATCGCCTCACATTTGCTCCACAGATATAAACGGGAGGCAGATGGCCGGCATTCGTGTAATGAAGCTGGCGCGTCTCCGAGTCATACACTCCAAAAAAACAGGTAGCGTACCGTTCGTCTGTGGTGTTCCGGAATAAATGCCGGTTCAGGTGCGAAACAATTTCCGCCGTGTCAATCTGTTCATGAGGAACTCCAGGTTGTCCGTTCCGGTAACGAAGAACATCGCTGCGCAAAGCCGCTTGTACATTGGCCATCAGCAGCGCCGCGGAAATTCCCTTACCGCTGATATCGGCAAGCGCGATGGCGACTCGAGTAGGCGAGATGCGAATAAAATCATAATAATCGCCGCTGACCACGCGCGCCGGGCGGCAGATCGCTTCAATCTCGAGCCCTGGCAATTTGGGTAAAGAGCGCGGAAACAATTGTTGCTGCACTTCATGCGCAATGGATAGTTCATTCTCCAGCTTCTGCCGTTTTCCCTGCTCATCGATCAAAGAGGAAACCGATAGCGTCATCGAATTGAAGGAATCGCCCAGAGCCGCAAGTTGGTCGCGGTGCGGAATGCGAACGCGGTACGTCAGGTCTCCCTCTTGCACGCGTAGCGTGGCCGTATACAGGCTGTCCACCGCCGTCGTGATCGTCCGCGTCATCACGATGCCGGTCACGAGCGATCCCATTTCAATCACCAAAAATATCGCGCCCACAACCAGCAGCGCGGTGGCGGCGGCGCTTCCCAAATCTCCCAGCGGACTGAAGAGGCGGCGGTTTAAGAGCGACGGCCGGGTGCTGAAGTACACAATCACGCGGACCGGGTCATTCTGTCCGGGTTTCTGATCCAGATCCAGCACATCCAGGCCCACGATTCCTGTAATTAATTTGTCGAACGGATTTTTTGACTTCGGTATGGATCGCTCGGTCGTATCGATTTCCTGCTCGGTCATATAGCGTCTCGTGCTGATTACAATCGGAAGTTCAGGCGTGCGGTTGCCGCTATCCGGCCGCAAAACTTTGAACTCGATCGGTCCTAGTTCCGGCGCCAGAGTTTCGATCAATTCCGGGGTGATAGGGACAATCGCCGATACAATAATCCGCCCGGTGGGAGCCGGGCGCGTGACCGCAGCGCGCAGGGCCAGCTGGCCATCACTGAAAACTAGGCCTCGAAAACGGTTTCCTCCGGAGGTGCCGTTCGCGTGAAGCAACTCGTCCCCAACCCCGGTTTCGATCTTTAATCCCGGCAATTCGGTCATGGCGTTTTTAATATAAGTTTCAGGAGCCACAGGCAACGCCAGTCCTGCGGCTTTGCTGCCTAAAGTCGCCTCTGCTGCGTAGGATGTCGCCATGGCGGTGGCTACCACGCCAATGCGCGCTTCATGATCTTCCATCTCGGAATGAATCACGTACGCGCCGAGTTGCCAGTAAAGAAGGTAAGCCGCGAGGCCAGCCATCGCCAGCAAGAGCAGGATGGGAACGACGGCGATAAAAATATAAGCCGCAATCAGCCTGTTGCGCAGGCTCCACAGCAGATGGTCACGCGCCCACATCCACCCGCGCGCCAACAAATAAATGGCCGCAAAAATCGCCAGAAAAAGCAAAAAACCGGATTGAGGTGTCTGCAAGTAATATTCGCGCACCCCCAAAAGCACGCCGTAAATTATGACGATAGCCAGAGCCGACCAATCGACAAGCGTCAGGCCCGACCATAGTGCGCGGCTCCGGGATTTAAAGGATGAGACCATTCTTCTAGAGGTAAAGTTCCGCCATAACTCAAAAGAATACTACGGCAGTAAGTGAGATAGGAGATTACTGAAAATAATTCAGCCTCGCGACTTGACAGGTTGCAGGAAAACTCAAGGTTTTGTCATTCCGAGCGAAGCGAGGAATCTCTCCTTCTTTGTTTTCTTACATTTAAATCGAAGAGAGATTCCTCGCTTCGCTCGGAATGACAAATAGCTCTTATCCCCGCAACCTGCTGTATCCCCGAACAGCCCGCCGCCCTGTTATTTTCGCCCGGTCGTGAATTTCGCTTTCGCTTCGCGATTCTGCAAAGTGATGTGACTGTGGCGAATGCCGTAACTGAAATAAATAATCAGGCCGATTGCCAGCCACACAAACAGCCGGATCCAGTTTGCGACGGGCAAGGAGAACATCAGCATCAGGCAGGAAAGTATTCCAAGGATTGGAAATAAGGACCCAAAGGGAACGCGAAATGGGCGGCGGATTTCAGGATGCGTGCGCCGCATGATCATCACCGCCGCGCAAACAATCACGAACGCAAGCAGCGTCCCAATGTTCACCAGTTCAGCCAGAATCCGCAGTGGAAGGAATGCGCCCATCGTCGCTACGCACAATCCCGTCAGGATAGTGGATTTCCATGGAGTGCGAAATTTTTCATGGACGGCGCCAAAAAAACCCGTGGGAAGTAATCCGTCTCGCGCCATGGCCAGAAAAATTCTCGGCTGGCTGAGCATCATCACCAGAAGCACTGAAGTAATCCCCGCGACGGCCCCAACCGAAACTAAAAGTTGCGCCCATGGCAGACCCACTTGGCGGAACGCGTCCGAAACAGGAGCATCGATATTGATGCGGCCGTAAGGAACCATTCCGGTCAGCACGCCCGCTACAGCGATATAAAGAAACGTACAGAGCACCAGCGAAGTCATGATTCCGATGGGAACATCGCGCGAAGGATTGCGCGCTTCCTCGGCATGCGTGGAGATCGAATCAAATCCAATGTACGCAAAAAATACGATGGCCGCTCCCGCCAGCATTCCCATCGGCTGGCCGCCCGGTCCAGTCTGCCCCACGACCGTATGGCCGAAGAAACTGAGGCCCGACAAACCAAATGGCGCAAAGGGATGCCAGTTCGCCGGATGTACGTAAAATGCGCCGACACCGATCACGAAGAAAACGATGGCGAGTTTGACGATCACGATGGCCGCATTCACACTGGCGCTTTCGCGTATCCCCTTCACCAGTACGATTGTGACGAGCATCGTGATGACGATAGCCGGAAGATCGAACAACGTTCCCGTCAGCGCAAATTGTCCCGACGTCAGGCTGTAGTCAAAGGGCGCGTTTGTAAATTCATGGGGCAATGCGATATGGAAGAAACGCATAAAATCCTGGAAGTAATGCGACCAACCGTGCGCCACGGTCGCCGAAGCAACCGCATACTCCAGAATCAAATCCCATCCCATAATCCACGCGAAAAGTTCGCCCAGTGTTGCATAGGCATACGTGTAGGCAGATCCGGCCACCGGCACCATTGACGCAAACTCCGCGTAACATAGCGCCGCGAAAAAGCACGTCAAGCCGGACACCACGAAAGAAAGCATCAGCGCGGGCCCTGTTAAATCATGTGCGGCAACGCCCGTGAGCACAAAAATGCCGGTGCCGATAATGGCTCCGACGCCCAGGCTCGATAGCTGCACAGGTCCCAGGACGCGGTGCAGGCGATTCTCGCCTTGCAGTTCCTCGACCAGCGCCTCGTGCGTCTTGATTTGAAATAATTGATTGGCCATATTCACCTTTTACTGCTTGACGGTTCAGGTCGCTATTCCGCAAATAAAAAGGAGCTGTGCATTACAGTCAGATAATCCCCGGGTCTGAATGACCGGACTACTGCAAATTGCATAGTCCCGCTGGCAGCTATGGCCCGTCTCGCTTGTCCCGAATGAAACGAAGGATCAGAGGCGTGGGGGGTCTGCTCCGGCACTGCGCGACCAGGCCCAATACACAGGCACTCCAAGCAGCACAATCACCAGTCCCGGCCACGCATCCTGCGTCTGATACAGCATCAAAATCAGCATGATAATGGATGCGGTAATAATGTAAAGAATCGGCACAATGGGATATCCCCACGTGCGGTATGGCCGGTCGGCATCCGGGCGTTTGCGGCGCAGGACAAATAATCCCGCGATCGTAAGCACGTAAAAAATCAGAACCGCGAAAACAACGTAATCCAGCAAATCGCCGTAAAGATTTCCAAAACTCACCACGCCGGTCGTCGCGTTCACGAGGCGCGTCCTGAGCAACACCAGAATCGCGGCCCAAATTCCCTGCAGCACCAAACCCATAGCCGGTACACGTTGTGCGTTCAGCTTTCCGATGCCGCGAAAAAATAATCCATCGCGGGACATCGCGTAGTAGACGCGCGCGCCGGCAAGGATCAATCCATTCGCGCAGCCGAATGTGGAGACCATGATTGCCAGCGCCATCAGCGTCGCGCCGCTATTGCCAAAAATTGCGTCCAGCGTGGCGGTGGCGACGCGGTCGTCCGGCGCCGTTTGAATCTGGTGAAGTGTTAGCGTCGAAAGGTATCCAATGTTGGCCAGAAAATAGAGCGTGATGACAATCGCTGTGCCCACTGCCAGCGATACAGGAATGTCGCGCTTCGGATTTTTTACTTCGCCCGCTGTAAAGGTGATGTTGTTCCACGCGTCCGCGGAAAAAAGAGAACCCACCTGCGAAACGCCAAACGCGATGAGGAGGCCAAAAGTTCCCGAAGCGGCCGTCACCGCTGGAATAAACGACTTCATCCAATTCGCGCCCGGCTCAATCGTCTGCGGATCGTGAAGAGTCCAGATGCCAGTGAAATTTGCGTGAATCGCCGCCGCATTCCGTCCTAGAAAAATTCCAGCAAGGATCAGCGCGGCGAGCGACAGAGTCTTCGCCGAAGTAAAAATATTTTGTATCCATTTCCCGAGCTTCAACCCGCGCGTGTTCAGCGCCGTCAAAAATAAAATCAAGAGGAGCGCCACAAGTTGCTGGAGGGAGAGGCTGATCGCGTATTTGTCCGAGAGCGCGATGGGGGCGACGATCCACGTATTCGGGGAAATCGTCGGCCAGATTACGCCGAGAAACCGCGCAAAGCCGACTGCTACCGCGGCAATCGTGCCGGTTTGAATGACAAGAAAAAGCGTCCACCCATACAAAAACCCCCAGAGCGGAGAGTACGCCTCTCGAAGATAGACATACTGCCCTCCGGCCTTGGGCATCATGGCCGCGAGTTCCCCGTAAGAAAGCGCCGCCGTAACCGTCATCAGCCCGGCAATGATCCAAGCGAGAAGCAGGCCGCCAGTCGATCCTGTATTACGCCCGATGTCCGCGGAAACTATGAAAATGCCCGAACCGATCATCGACCCTACAACAATCGTCGTCGAATCGAACAGGCCCAAACCACGTACAAATCCCGAGGGATCCGCTTCTGCGGGAACCATTGTCACTGCGTTGGATTTCACTTCACGCACCGGGACGCTCCCTCATACAATTTGCGGTCTGCGTGCTTCCCACAAATTGCCCCAAGCAAACGCGGTTTCACTACCGATTAAGATGACTGGCCGGCGCTGGATGCCGCTATGTCGAGAAATTCACGCGCGCGTTCGCCAGGATTTGCGACGCAGATCAAATCTCGAATCACGGCCAGCGAGTCCGCGCCCGCGCGATAAACTTCCCCCGCGCGTTCCAGAGTAATTCCGCCGATTGCAACCAGAGGCTTTTTTGTCATTTGCCGTGCTTTGCGCAAAAACTCTGTTCCGATAACTGGGTCCGGATTCTTCTTGGTTGCAGTCGGAAAAATCGGGCCCACGGCAATGTAATCTGCTGAAGTCTGATCTGCGGCGGCCAGTTGGTCCAGATTGTGCGTGGAAATTCCGACCCAGCAATTCGGCCCGCAAATTTTGCGCGCATCTTCCACGCCAAAATCATCCTGCCCCACGTGCACCCCGGCCGCGCCTGACAGCAATGCAATGTCCGGGCGGTCATTGACAATCAACTTCACATGGCGGGGAGCGAGAACACTTGAAAGTCTGCGCGAGATTTCAAAAAATTGGCGAGAAGACGCTGTTTTATTGCGGTACTGAATCAGCTGGACCCCGGATTCCGCCAGAGCTTCGGCCATCGCAAGCTCCGAAATTGTAAGCAATGTGGGGTCGATTATTGCATAGAGCGGCGGGAACACAAGGTTCATATCGAATTATCCGGAGTGCGATGTAGCGAATCGGTCAAGAAAGTGCGTGTCCAGTTTTCCGGCGCTAAAGTCAGGATCCATCATGATTTTGCGCTGTAAAGGAATGGACGTCTTAATCCCCTCGACCACGAACATTTCCAGTGCACGCCGCATCCGCACAATCGCCTCGGAGCGAGTGTCCCCAAATGCGATGAGCTTGGCCACCAGCGAATCATAGTAAGGAGGAATGACGGCATCGGCATGCGCCGCCGTATCCACTCGTATTCCAGGGCCGCCAGGTGTGCGAAATACGGTGATGTGTCCGGCTGAAGGAACGAATGTTTCCGGATCTTCCGCGTTAATGCGGCATTCGATGGCATGCCCGCGCAGCGCAAAATTTGTGACCACATCGCTTAGCTTTTCGCCCGTCGCCAGCCGAATCTGCGATTTAATGAGATCCACGCCGGTCACCATCTCCGTCACCGGATGCTCCACCTGGATGCGCGCGTTCATTTCAATGAAATAAATCGAGCCATCTTCGTCCATCAGGAATTCCACGGTGCCGGCGCTCGTGTATCCAACTTGTTCCAGTGCTTTTACCACGCGCTTGCCCAGATCCGCGCGCAATTTGGCGTTGACCGCGGGCGAGGGAGATTCTTCGATCAGCTTCTGGTGGCGGCGCTGGATGCTGCATTCGCGCTCGCCGAGATGCATCACGCGCCCGTGCTTGTCACCGAGCACCTGGAATTCAATGTGGCGCGGCCGCTCAATAAATTTTTCAATATACAGATCGGGAATGCCAAACGCCTGTTGCGCTTCGTTCCGCGCGGTTGCAAACGCTGGACCGAGTTCACTCTCGTTCCGCACAACGCGCATCCCGCGCCCGCCGCCTCCGGCAGAAGCTTTTAAGATCACCGGATACTTGATTCTGGTGGCTTCTGCCAGCGCCGCAGTTTCGTCCGCAACTATTCCCTGCGATCCGGGCACCACGGGCACACCAGCGGCCGCCATTTCGCGCCGCGCTTGATCTTTTTCCCCCATCATGCGCAGCAAATCCGGCGGCGGCCCGATAAACGTAATGTGCGATGCCTCGCACACTTCGGCAAAGTTAGCGTTCTCGGAAAGGAATCCGTAGCCCGGATGAATCGCGTCCACGTTCGTGATTTCCGCCGCGCTGATGACCTGCGGAATATTCAGATAGCTTTCGCTCGAACGCGCCGGCCCGATGCAAACCGCTTCGTCCGCAAAGCGCACATGCAGCGCGTTGCGATCCGCTTCGGAATACACCGCGACCGTGGCAATGCCCAGTTCCTTGCACGCATCGATCACGCGCAGAGCAATTTCACCGCGATTGGCTATCAGGATTTTTCGAAACATTTGGGGCCAAATGTGGCATAGGCTTCAGACTTTAGGGTTTGGTCCTCGGAAGAAATAAACCCCGCGAGCTGAAGCCAATACATTATTTCTTTTTTCCCGAGGGCCGCAGCGCAAATAGCGGTTCGCCGTATTCCACCGGCTGACCGTTTTCAACCAGAACGCGCGCTATTTCCCCGCTGACGTCCGCCTCAATTTCGTTCATCAACTTCATCGCTTCAATGATGCACACCGTTTGCCCCGCCTCGACCTTATCCCCTGCGCGCACAAATGGCCCCGCTTCGGGGCTCGACCCTGCGTAGAACGTGCCAACGATGGGCGATTTGATAATGTGCTCCTCCGCCGGCGCCACCGGAGCAGCCTGAGCGGGCTCGGGACTGGCAGGCGGGGCTGCTGTTGGAGCGGTCGGAGCTTGCGCCGCCATGGTTTGAGGCGCTGGCGCCGCCGCAGACGTGCTGTTAACCGGCACAAAAGTTCCCTGCAAGCCCGCCTTCTTCAGGCGTATTTTCAGGTCACCATGCGCGTACTCAACTTCTTCCAATCCATGGTTGGACATGAAAGAAAGCAAGCGCTCAAGTTCGCCGAAATCAACTCCCGGCGCGGAAACATCTGAACTGGAAGATTGTTTTTTGGATCCCTTCATCTTTTTGCTCAAATTTCGAGGAATTCCCGTGAGGTGGTCGTAAGAATCTCAGTTCCGCGCGGGGTCACCAGCGCATCGTCCTCAATGCGAATTCCCCCAACGCCCTCCACATACACACCCGGCTCTAATGTCACGATGTTACCCGTCTCCAAAATCTTCTTTTGATCGCGAGCGATCCGCGGATCCTCGTGAATCTCGAGGCCAATTCCATGCCCCGTGCTGTGGACAAAATAACGGCCTAACCCTTTTTGCTGCAAAACGTTCCGGGCAGCAGCATCAATCGCCCCGCACGTCACCCCTGCCTTCAGCGCATCTCTTGCCGCGCTTTGCGCGTCCAGGACGGCATGATACCACTGCCGAACTCGCGCGGAAGCCTTACCTACGTGCACTGTGCGCGTAAGGTCACTGCAATAGTGGCGCAGTATAGCACCCAGGTCTAACACGACCAACTCGTTTTTCCCGATTCGGCGCGCGGTAGGCCGCGCATGCGGCAATGCCGAACGTGGTCCCGCGGCAACAATAGCTTCGAACGATTCCCCCGAAGCGCCTTTCCGCCGCATGCGATACCCAATCTCGGAAGCGATGTCCAGTTCCGTGACTCCGGGTCGAATCAGACGGATCGTTTCTTCCATAACCTCGGAGCCCAGCTTCGCCGCGTCCCGGATTCGCTCGATCTCCGACGCATCTTTCACCGCGCGTAGATTCTCCACCAATCCATCGATGGCAACCCACTTCAGATTAGCCCCTGCGGCCTTCCGCAGGGCTTTCCAGCCCGCCAAAGTGAGCCGCGAGGGTGCGACCGCCACTCGCTGGCGTTTCTTCGCCCGCAGGTGCTGCCCCACAGCGTCCAGCAATGCGCCCTTATGGATTTGCACGCGGATGCCACGCATTTCTTCCTTCGCCTGGATCGTGAACCTGCCATCCGTGAAAAGAGTCGCGGATGTGCCATCCACGAGCAAAGCCCCGGAATCGCCGGAAAATCCGCACAAATAATAAATGTTTGGCAAATGCGTTTCGAGCAGAGCGGTGGCGCGACGGGAATCAATTACCTGGCGAAGACGCTTGATTCGGCTGGGAGAGTTGGTCGGCATAAAAAAAAGGGAGGAAACCGAGGTCTCCTCCCAGGTCACGCGATATTGTACCTTGCGGAACTCAGCCAGGCAAAATTCGAGGAGTCACGAAGAACATCAACTCCTGTGTCGATACGCTGATTGATGTGTGCTTGAACAGGTTGCCGATCAGCGGCACGTTTCCGAGCAGCGGCACCTGATCGATAGTAGTGTTCTGGTTGGTGATCACCACGCCGCCGATGACAACTGTTCCGCCATCTGCGACGATTACCTTAGTCTGGGTCGATTGCGTGTCCAGTCCAGGCTCACCCTGCACGCTGATGGCCTTGTCGATCTGCGTATTTTCGATTGTGACATCCAGGAAAACCGTGCCTTCCGCCGTAATCTGCGGAGTAACTTCCAGCTTCAGCACGGCGTCCACGTACTGCGTCGAAATCGTATTGTTGATATTCGTCTGAATTGGAATCTGCTGACCTTGCTTGACCGTCAGCTTCTCATTGTTCTGCGTGATGCCCTTGGGTTCGGAGAGAATTTTTCCGACGCCGTGAGCCTCCATCAGACTAAGAACGAAGTCGATCGCGTAGTTGTGGCCCTGCGTGGAAAATGTGAAGCCGCTCGTAGGAGAAGTGGCGCCCAAACTTGTGTTAAGCGGAATTTGACTTCCTGAACCACCGCCCGTCGAGAATGGAGCAGCGATCGAGTGAATCACGGGGCTGAGAAATGCCGAAGCCCCCGTCAAGCCCCCGATAGCTGTGTTTCCTGTAACTCCAGTGGGAGCCGAGAACCCGAACTCCGTGCCAATTTCCCGCGCAAAGGAACGCGAGGTCTGCACGACGCGCGCGTCAATTTCAACTTGCTGCGATTTCTTGTCAATCTGGCGAAGCAGGTTATCGATCTTCGGTATCGAAGCTGGAACGTCTCGAATGATCAAAGTATTCGAGCGGATGTCGGCAAATACGTCGCCGCGTGGCGTCAGGAATTTTTTCAGTGTGACGACCATCGTGTTGGCTTGCGCGTAATTCAAAACGCGCGTGACGGTTACCATTTCGACGGCATCGATTTCAGCTTTGGCCAGATCGCGGCGCTGATCCGCTTCCCGCTTCAGCGTTTCCTGTGTTGCAATTCGCAAGACGTTACCGTCAATTTGCTTGGTCAGGCTGTTATTGCGCAACACGATATCCAGGGCCTGGTCCCAGGGTACTTGATCGAGAACCAAGGTCACCGTTCCGTGAACCGATGGATCCAGCACAACGTTGAGCCCGCTGATTTCGTGAATCAGGCGGAAAAAATCCTTCAAATCCACGTCCTTAAGGTTCACAGAAATTGGATCGCCCGTGAATTTCTTTTCTGGCGCGGTTGCGGCTGCGCCTGCCTGGGGATCGGCCATTTGAGGATTCTGCGGTCGCGGAGCAACCGGCTCAGCGGCTGGACGCGCTAGGGCCGCATCTTGTCCCGTCAACCACGTTGGCAGCGGCATGCTGGGCGCATTTACGGATACCAGCTTGGGCTGCGCTGATTTCTTGACCGGACGCAGCGCGGCAGAAGTCGCTACGTCGGATGCCGTGAACGAAATCGTTACGCTCGAACCATCCATGGCTGTGGTGAACGGAACCTGCTTCGCCAGATCAATCACGACTCGTGACTGGCCGGGCGCGGGTTGTCCCACGCGGACATCGAGAACAGGAGGAAAATCACTCGTCATCTTGTTCTTTTCCACCTTCAGGCCTGTGGAAGCAAAATCAAGAACCAGTCGCGGCGGAGATTCAAGACGCGAAGTCTGGTAATGCAACTCGCCCGTTCCGCTGATGCGCACAGTAGTCTGTTGCCCCGGCTGCGCCACTTCGACGGCAGAAATGGAGGCCATTGCGCCCGTGCCTGCGGGTAATTGTTGAGCGACTTGCGCGTTCGCGGATGGAATTGCAACCGCGGCGCCTGCCAGCAACAGGCAGCTGAACCCGAAAGCCGGCCATTTGGTCTTCATTGCTTTTCTCCTGAGAGTTGGTAAAGGTTCTTGGTCACTGTGCGTTCCAGCGGCTTACCAAACGCGTCTTTGCCTGTCTCTTGAAACGTAATGCCATCCAGCGTAATTTTCTGAACGGAGCCGTCATACAACTTGTCGCCGTCTCTCAGAAAATAAACTCGCTGCTGTGAATTCGAAACCACGGCAATCGTTCCCGTGGGGCTGTTTACAATTCCATTGATGCGCAGCGTTTCAATAATCAGACCCGCTTTTCCCGGCGGAAGATTTTCCGGCGGTTCAGTTCCCGAACGTGCCTTGCTCAGCAAAGTGTCAAATGGATCGCGCCGCGCAGCTAACTTTTCTTCCGGAGCTTTCACTCCTGGTGTTTTAGGCGGATTTGCTGCCGTGGGTTTCATTGCCGCTTTCGGATCCGTTGCGGCAGGTTTTGTTCCGGCTTTGGCGTCGGCAACCGGCTTCGCGCCGGCCTTTGCATCCCCCACCGTTTTCGCCGTTGCTGCTACCGGAGGCTTTGCCGGTGTTTTTCCCGGGACAGCCGGCGGCACTTGGGCGGTTGTTTTGACCGGCGGTTTTATAGCCGATGGAGCCGGGATTTTGGCCATGGAAGATGCGGCAGCCGGTGAATCGGCCTGTGGCATTGATCCGGTAGAACTTTGTTGTAACTGGTCGCGTACAGCGTTGGGCTGAATATTCGGATGGTCTTGCGCCATGCTGCAGGTGGCAAGAACCGCCGAGAAGGCCAGCGGCAAAATTGTCCGCGATTTTTTTGCGAGTCGCATAGTCAGTCGGCTCGATTCCGCCTATTTCTTGGCAGGCTGGTTCTTGCCTGCCGGAGTCGTCGTATCGGGTGCTTTGCTAAAGAATGTTGTTACCGTGCAGCTTCCAGAAACCGTGGTGCCGGGACGAATTGGATATTTCGACTTGCTCGCATCCGCGAGGCTTGAGAACGATAGGTCTCCTACATTAATGATTCGGGACAGC
Source organism: uncultured Acidobacteriota bacterium (assembly GCA_963786215.1). Taxonomy (GTDB): domain Bacteria; phylum Acidobacteriota; class Terriglobia; order Acidiferrales; family UBA7541; genus Palsa-360. The sequence goes on along the minus strand of CAWAYK010000007.1, from coordinate 225,757 downwards.
CTGCTGAGCCGCGCAAAGAAATCCTCGATGCTGAAATATGGTCCGTCCACGCTGATCGCGAAAGGCAACTCGTAGTGATAATCTTTCGGGACAACAGCCTGTGCCGATATGCTCCGAATCTGGACACCTGAAGCGGCAGCCGCTTCCTGCAGCAATCTCATGAATTCGTCCACTTCTTTTTCTTCCGGAACAATCGTCTTCAACGTATCCAATTGCTTTTCAAGGGCCGCCATTTCCACTTTAAATTCCGCGTTGCGACGCTCATAAACCTGTAATTCCGCAACCTGGCGATTCAAATCGGCATCCTTGGTCTGATTGCTATCCAAAGTAGTCCGCATGCCCGCCACCGGAGAAAGAGGAACGTATTCCCCTGCTCCAAAAATCACCAGCGCGAGCGCAAATAAGACCAGCGCCTGGAGGTACCACGGATATTCGCGGAACGAAATCGCCATCGCTCCCCCTAGATATTCCCCGTCTTGCGGGGTGCCGGTGGAGTATTGACCGCCGGTGCAGGATTGCTATTCAAAACTGGTGCAGCGCCGGCGGATTGCGGCAGACCAAACTCCGCACTCAAGCTGAACAAAAAGATCTGTACAGCCTTGTTGCTTTCATCCTGGTGTGATTCCTTGATTTCGACGGATTGGAAATAACCCGAACGCCGGAGTTGCGTTATGTAGTTCGCAACCGCGTTGATCGAACCCGCCGCGCCGTTAATCGTCAGCGCATCGCCCTTGCGTTCGACGGACACCAGCCACAGCGTATCCGTGCGGCTGACCGTATTGGCAATCGCTTCGAGAAGTTCCTGGCCGCCGGTACGATTCCGCTGCAGTCCTTCGATCACGCCGATCTTTTGCTGCAGAATAACCCGCTGCTTCTCGAAATTGTCCACTTGCTGTTTCAATTGCTCGAGCCGGGCCTTTTCACCCGTCTGTTTTTGAATATGCGCGATGATTTTCGTGTTCTCTCGATCGAGCAGTACGTAGTGGCCCCACAAAGCGCCAAGACTTACAACCAGCGCAATCACAAGCAACACATATTGCAGCGTCGCCTCAATCGGCACTGTTGCCCGCTGAGCCTTCGGCCGTTGTCTACCAAGCAGGTTAATGCGAATCATGGTTGGTCGAAACTCCTGAGCGCGAGCCCTACCGCGATTGCCAGGCGCGGTGCCAGTTCGCGAATCTGATCTTCGTTGTGGCGCCCCGGGTTAATCACAATTTTGCGGAACGGATACATTTCCTCGACGGGAATCGCAAATTCTTCCCGCAGCACATCCATCAAGCCCGGAACGCGGGCGCTGCCGCCGGCCACCACAATTTTCTGAATGCTTTCTCCCGTTGCCGTTGCGCGGAAAAAGTCGAATGTTTTTTGAATTTCAAGCACGAGAATGTCAGTGACCGATCGCAGGATCGTCGCGCGATGTTCTTCCGCGACTCCGGCGATATTTTCGCCGTGCTTCAGGCGCTCCGCATCCTCAAAGCTCAAGTCCAATTCCTTTTGCAGCGCGTCGGTGTACTGATTGCCGCCGACGGAAACGTCGCGCGTGAACAGCGGAATGCCGCCGCGCACAATATTGATGTTCATAACGCTCGCGCCAATATTCAGCAGCGCAACAGTCTGCCCAGGGTCCGGATCGTAATTTTCTTCGTAGCAGTTTTGCAGGGCGAACGCGTCGATATCCACAACCGTGGAATTTTTTCCCGCCTGCGCCAGCACGTTCGTATGGTTCAGAATTTTATCTTTTTTCACCGCGACCAGCAGCACGTCCATTTGCGAGTCGAGAGACTCAAGCAGCTGATGATCGAGGTTCACGTCGGCAATATCGAAAGGAATATGCTGACTGGCTTCGGATTGAATCCGGTCATAGAGCTCATCCTCTGTCATGGTCGGCAGAGAAACCCGCTTCACAATCACGGAGTGGCCCGAAACCGCGGTCGCCACATTTTTTGTTTTCACTTTGTGCGAATCGAAAATATTGCTGATCGCCCCGGCAACCAGCGGAGCATCCATGATCGCTCCGTCAACAACTGTGTCCTGGGCCAGGGGTTCCAGCCCAAAACTTACCAGTTCATAGCCGTGCTTCGTGCTCTTCAACTCCACGGCTTTGATGGAACTGGAGCCGATATCCAAACCGACTAAAGCCTTTTGTTTAGAGCCACCAAACATGTCCAAACCCCTCAGCAATCCAACGCTTTCCGGATCTTTCAGCCTCTACTTCACGATCCGCTCAAGCGACCTGCTCAGATAACATTTGGAATCAAGGCCTTGTTACACCCACACTTGTCATGAATAAGACCTGATCAGGATTTCTCTCCCCTCAACCTGGTCTTGACTCATGTTCGGTACCCAGCGTTTGCGGTACCTTGCCAAATTTTGTCGTTTCGGTCGCCCACTCTGTTGCCGCCCGTCTTATCCCGGGAATCCTTTGCGGCTCAAAAATTTTTGCCGCGCAGAGCAGTTGCCGTACAGCGAATTTGGCATCCGGTACCCGGGGTGTCAAGCAAACGGATTCGCAAGTTGTTCTGAAGAATACCGCTTAGACGGCTGGCCGTGCGGACAGGAAAAGGCCAGAAAGCACCATGCGTAGCGTTCCAATAATACTAGGACTACTATTACTAGTATAGTCTTTCCAGACACTTTTTTGGTAAGTTTGTACTATCGCCCTAGACCAAGACTGTTCCAGATTGAATCGATTTTCTTTTTGGTGGCAGGATCCATGACGATTTCGTCCGGCCACGGCCTTCGGAAACCTTCGCTCTCCCATTTGCGTGTTGCGTCGATCCCCATTTTCGATCCGTAGTCCTGCAGACGCGAAGCGTGGTCTAAAGTATCCGCCGGGCCGAGCACAAATTCCACATCACGCTCAGGATCGATCGCGCAGAGCGATTTCCACACCACTTCGCGCGAGTCCTGCACGTTTACATCATGGTCCACCACAACCACCACCTTCGTAAACATGGCCTGCCCCAGCGACCAGATCGCATGCATGATCTTTCGCGCGTGCCCAGGGTAAGATTTCCGGATCGAAACGATCATCAGGTTATGAAACACACCCTCCGCCGGCATTGCCACATCCACAATTTCGGGATATTGCATTTTCATTACCGGAAGAAAGATGCGCTCCACGGCGTGCCCCATGAAATAATCTTCCTGCGGCGGCGGCCCGACGACGGTCGTGAGATAAATAGGATCGCGGCGATGCGTCACGCATGTGACATGAAAGACAGGAAACTCCCCTTCCAGCGAATAGAAGCCGGTATGATCGCCAAACGGACCTTCCGTGCGGAGTTCTTTTAAGTCCACATACCCTTCAAGCACAATTTCCGCATTCGCGGGAACTTCCAGATCGGACATTTCGCACTGCACCATTTCAGCAGGCTCGCGGCGCAAGAAACCCGCAAACATCATTTCGTCGAGGTCGGGCGGAATCGGCAAAATTCCGGAAAGACACGTCATCGGGTCTGATCCAATCGCCACGGCCACATCGATGCGCCCATCGGGATTGGCTTCGCGAGCGCGGCGAAAATGTTCCGCGCCGTGCTTTTGCGTTTGCCAGTGCATGCCGGTGGTGCGTTCATCATACACCTGCATGCGGTACACGCCCACATTGCGCTTTTTCGTTTCCGGATTGCGCGTGAACACCAGAGGCCAGGTAATAAATCGCCCCGCATCCTGCGGCCAGCATTTCAAAATTGGAAATTCAAACAGCGAAAAATTATCGCGGCGAATCATTTCTTTGCAGGGACCGGTTTTCACGGTCTTCGGAAAAAAAGAACCGAGCTCGGCAAGTTTCGGCAACATTTTAATTTTGTCGAACAAGCCTGCCGGCGATTGCATGTCCAGAAACCCGCGAATGCGCGCCGCAACTTCATCAATATTAGATACCTCGAGCGCCAGATTCATGCGGCGTTCGCTGCCAAGCATATTAATCAGCAGCGGCATGCGCGAACCCTTGGGCTTTTCAAACAGCAGCGCCGGTCCGCCCGCGCGCGTCACGCGATCGGTGATCTCCGTAATCTCGAGCGCCGGATCCACTTCTTCCCTGATGCGCTTAAGCTCTCCTTCTTTCTCCAGCTTGGAAATAAATGCGCGCAAATCCCGGTACGCCAAAACATCCTCCCCCAAGGCCCACCTCAGCATGCGGATTCACAGTGCATCTTCTTGAGGATGCAACTTCATCCGCATGTAACGTCGGCCTAAGAAAACACAACGCGACACTCTAGCATGAAATCCAGCGCATTGAATTCTTGCAAGAATTAAGCCGCTTTGGTAGCGTTACCCTAGCGCGGGCGTAGTTCAATGGTAGAATAGGAGCTTCCCAAGCTCTAGACGTGGGTTCGATTCCCATCGCCCGCTCCATAAACCTGCCAAATTCATCTTGATTCGGGGACGTTTTATTGGGTACCGCGAAAGGGGTTTCTTAGCCCTTCCACTGCGAGTTGCGGATAATACTGCAGAAGTTCATGCGCTGGAATTTTGGATCCTTGTCCGCTAGCACGTCTGCCTTTACGTTGCCGAAAGTCGTCTGAGGCCTGTGCTTGATGCCATCGAAAAAGGCCTGGATGATGTCTTCTTTAAAGTGCTCGGTGCGCGGACACGCGGCGACGACCGCTTCGCGATCAGCGTCTGAGAATTCCGAGTATGCGATTCCGAGGACATCCATCTCGACGCCATTGGTCAACAGCGCAATCACCGGCTGCATGAACTCTGGAATTCCCGGCGTGGTATGAAGCGCAATCGCTGTCCACACCGTATCGATTTCCTGCTGAGGGATATTGTGCTGGCGCAGGAACTCTCGCGCGGTGTTCGCGCTATCCACTTCAAACCGGTTCGATTTGCTGGCGTACTTTGGCGTCAATCCCATGTCGTGGAACATAGCGGCGACGTAAAGCAGTTCGGGATCGAACTTCAATCCCCGCCGTTTTCCTGTGAGCGAGGCGAAATAATACACGCGAGTCGAGTGGTTGAAAAGCAACGAAGATTCGGTATCATGCACCAACTCCTTTGCTTCTCGAGCAAGTATGCTGTCGGGAATTCGCACCCCTGAGATCGAGGTTGCTTCCTTTGCGGTTCTGGTTGTTGCGGACATTTTTGAATCTCCTTTCAGATGCTGCGCATGTTGTGTTCCTAAGGCCCTTTTGCGGGCAGGGATTGCAAAGGGCTCGCGATTCAATTTGATCGCTCTTTTCTTCTCTCGCCTTCGCTGTTTCGAGTCATTGAATCACCAACGATTGTGCGAATGTCCATAGAAGCGAAAAGGTTCCCGCAGGCCACGCCGTGCAGGCAACAATCTCGTGCCGTGCTTGCTCCCTTTTCTCTACGATTAATATTTCGCTGAAAAAGATTCATTAAATAATGAGTGAATCTTCGGGTGTCGAACGGCTGACACCCTTTGTATCTTTCGAGAGAGTGTCATGCGGACAAATCAAACAGTTCGGAGAAAAATTCGCTACGAAAAAGTGCTGATTAGATGACGTTCTCGGCTCCTCAATTCGAGTAAACTTTGGTAGCGGTAATGTGCAAGGTTCGTAAGGGAAGACCTGACAACGTCATCTAATCAGCTGGCCAAATCTCCTTCATTTTGTTTCTCCTTTCACTGTCCGTCCGTTTGGGCGGATGACAAAGTGACGGACGGATCACAAGTCACTATTTTTCTGAATGCCGTTGTAGTTCACGTCATGCGGCGGAGGTCTGGGCTCGCCTTGTTTCAGTAACTTTGTGTGTTGACGCCGTGGAGGAGAACAGCGGTATGAGACCTTCGACCAGTGTCGGGTGCGTCAGGACCGCATCGCGGAGCGCGGTGTAAGGTAACCCTGCGATCATCGCAACCTGAACGGAGCCCAGGGTCTCCCCCGCGCCAACACCGAAGGCGGTGAAACCAATGATGCGATCGCTATCAGCTTCCACGAGCGCTTTTACGAACCCGCGGGTCTCCGAAAGCGTGCGCGCACGAAGGTTTGCTTCCATTGGGACTTTAAACAGGCGATACGCTATCCCTCGAGTCTGCGCTTCTGTTTCACTCAGACCGATATGAGCAAGTTCGGGGTCGGTAAACAGACAATATGGAACTTGCCTGCCCGTGGTCACGCGGTTGCCGCCGGTTAAATTGGAATGGACGACGCGGAAATCGTCGCTGCTGATGTGCGTGAACTGCGGGCTACCCGCGACTTCGCCAATCGCCCAAATGCCGGGCGCGGTGGTCTGCAGCCGCTCGTTGACCTTGATGTATCCGCGGTCGGTGAGCTCTACGCCGGTCAGTTCCAGGCCGAGTCCCTCTGTGTTCGGTTTGCGGCCGGTCGCAACCAATATGTGGCTACCTGTCAGGAGTTTCTCGATTCCATTCTGTTCGACGACGACACTTACCGAGTCGCCACTTCTGCCTGACACTTGCTTGATCTGCGTATTTAAAAGAATGTCGATGCCTTCTTCCGCAAGCAGGCCGCGAAGAGCCTCGCAAACGTCCGGGTCTTCTTTGGACATCAGCCGCGCATTGCGATCGACTATCGTCACCTCGCTTCCGAACCGGCGCATAGCCTGGGAAAGCTCTACGCCGACGTAGCCCCCGCCGAAAACAAGCAAGTGTTCTGGAATTTCATCGAGTTCAAGAGCCTCGATGTGCGTGAGCGGCTGCGCTTTCGCGAGTCCCGGAATTGCCTCCAGCGCGGCGCGTGTGCCCGTACTCACAATCACATTCGCGCCACGCAGTTGACGTGTGGTCCCGTCATCCAGGGTCACTTCCACTGTTCTAGGAGCCAGGAACCGGCCCGTTCCCAAGATGAATTCGGCTCCCGTGTTCCTGAAATTTTCCATATACATGTCGTTCAGGCCATGCACCATCCTGCGCTTGCGTTCGCGTACTCCCGCCATATCGATCGCGAAGCCGTCGAGGGTGATGCCGAATTCCCTGCTGCGGCGAAAGTACGAGGCGACTTTCGCGCTGTGGATGACGTTCTTGCTTGGCAAGCACGCGATGTTCGGGCATGACCCGCCGATATATTTTCGCTCGACGAGTGCTACGTGTTTTCCTTCGCCGGCAAAAGTCCACGCAGCGACGGTCGAGCCCGTGCCACCACCGAGGATCACGAGATCAAATTCTTCCGGCTGCGTATTCTTCGGTGCCTGGGCGGGTGAAGCTTTCATAGTGCTGTTCATGCGGATTTTCCTTTCCGAGCGACCGGTTCACTCTTGGCTTGCATTGATTTCATGAGAGCGGCTGACGAAGCCCCTTCGAGCGACAGTCCGTATCCGACTTCTCGCACAATCCGCTCCTTTAGCGGTTGAATGAAGTGAACGCGCGTGTTGCGGCGCGTCACTTCCGGAGCCTTCAAGTACAACTCGGCCAATTCCCGCGCCCGGCTGAGCGCTGTCCCGTTCGGTACAACTTCGGCAACCACTCCCCATTCGTGTGCGGTGCGCGCCGACAGCGGCTGGGGGTTCAGGAGGAACGCCTCCGCCCGTCCCGCTCCAGCGCGATAACTCCAGGTGGTAAAGATTCCGTCGCCGGGGGCAACGCCCGCGGAGAAGTGGGCCACATCCTCGAAGGTCGCACCATCCCCTGCCACTATTACACTGGCAAGCAGCGCGTAATCTGAATGCACATGAGCGCGCCCCTCGATCGCCGCGATGACCGGCACGCGTATGTTGGCTATATTTTCCAAAACCTGAGCACCTTCATCATGAACTTGACTCCAGACGCCGGGATCGGTGACGTCGCCAAAAGATGACCAATCGACATCGGTAATGAACTCCCCGCCTGCGCCCGTCAGGATCACGATCTTGTTGGCTCGATCTTGCCCAATGCGGTAGAAGGCATCGACGAATTCCGTGTGAGCTGGCGCGGTCATAATGAACGGCCCGCCGTTGTTGTGGAATTCAGCAACCAGCACACCTTTAGCGTCGCGCGTCAGTTTCAAGTTGCGATAGGAAGCGAAGTAATCATTTTGAATTTGCATAGGACTCTCCTTTTTTGTGTTGTTCGGACTCCGTTCATCCAAATGCGTTACTAGCGAGGCAAGTACTTTCTGTTCAGACGGCTACTATTAGACCGCCCGCGGCACGAATCACCTCACCGGTGATCCAGGCCGATTCGTCCGACGCCAGGAAACACCGCCAGCGGGGCGATGTCCGTGACGCGACCGAGCCGGCCGAGCGGCGTCCTCCCAGCTAGAGCGGCGCCCGCACCACCCTCAAAGGTTCCCGCCGCTACGTTGCCCTCGGTTTCTGTATGACCGGGAGCGATGGCGTTAACACGTATTTTGCGCGGGGCCAGTTCGAGCGCCAACCCCTTGGTCAGCGTTTCAATTGCGCCTTTCGTGGATGCATATAACAAGGCTCCCACCACCGGATGCGAGCCGACGATAGAGCTTAGATTGATGATGCTCCCGCCATCGGCTCCGAACCACTTGATCGCTTCCTGCACGGTGTGAATCGCCCCGAGAACATTAATGTCGTAGTGGAGATGAAAACTCTCTTCGGTGATTTCCGTGATGGCGCCGAAACGGAACACTCCGGCGTTGTTGACCAAAATGTCCAGTCTTCCGAACGCAGAATTAACCTCTTTGAATAAACGCGCGACGTGCGCGGCCTTGGACACATCTGCCCCAACCGTGATTGCTTCACCCCCGTTGGCAGTGATTGCATGGGCGACGCGCTGGGCGCCTTCCCGGTCGGAGGAATAGTTCACAGCCACGCGCGCGCCCTCAGCTCCGAAAGCAGTTGCAATCCCGCCGCCTATGCCTTTGGACGCGCCCGTCACGATCGCTACTTTATTGGATAGTCTGCCCTTATTCGCCATTGTTCAGCTCCCGTTCTTCCGAATGTGCGTTGCAGATTGAATTGCGCCTTGCGGGATTGAAAATCTCGGTTTATGCCTCCTATGTGTTGTTGATCTTGGCTGGGCGTGGACTGCTGAAACTGCTGTGCTAACAATCTGTGATTTAGCCCAGTGCGCTGAAGGTTGCCTGTTTTTTGATTTCTTTTAAAAATTATCCGGCACGGGCGCTCAGCAGAACCGAAATTGCGCTGGGAGCCTGTTCCACGACTACGCCGTCACGCAAATCGAATGACCGGCCCGAATTTGCCGGGATTCTTTCGCCCGGCAGAATAATTCCGACCAGATTTAAAGGATCGGCAGCTGCGATGCGGATCGTTTCATTGATTGCCTCCTGAGAACGTGATGCGCGCAAAGAATCGAGCTGCAAGCGGGAGCGCAAATTGCTCTCCGAGGAAACCGTTTACAAATCTGCCGCCGCGAATTTCTCCGCGATCTTCCAGGCGGCGCAAGGCGATAAGCACTTCGCGCCACGGGAGCTCAATCGATTCGCGCGTGAGCAATTCGCGAAACACGATGCCGTAACGATTCAAGAGCATCCAGCAGGTCGACTCGATGGCGGGAGTGCGATCATCCACTTTATCCGTGAAAAGCAGCGACCATCGTCCGCCGCTGTCGCGTGGACGCACGGTTCGTCCCCTTCCCTGGCCCGCGCGGCGCTTGGGATCGATCAGCGCGCGCAGATTGTCGAAGCCGTCCGCAGTGATCATTCCGGCGGCAACCAGTTCCCAGAGATCGGTTTCGACTTCGGATTTTAGTTTTTTTGTTCCGCGCACGATGTCCGCAAAAAACAGCGCGCCGCGAGCTGCCAGGAGATCCAGAACTTCCTTGGCGCCGCGGCTCAAACCTTTTTGAGTTTCCGACGCGGAGCTGTGATGGCGGCAGGCCATCCACTCGGCATCGTCGCGCACAAAAAACGTAATCGGCGCGATGCTCGTGGGCACAATACGTCGAGTGCGTTCGGCGCGATCGTGGAGCATCGCCGGGTGCGGAGACAAGCGGCCCCAACCGACGACGCCTTTCAGGCAAAGATTGTCCAGGTCCGCCGGATCGTAATTGGCAACGCGGCGGCTGAGAATTTCGCTTTCCCAGGAATTGGCCGGGGCTTCGTATCCCTGCAGTTGGCGGAGCACTTCGAGCAATCCGCGCTCGCCAAGCGTCAGCGTTCCGGGAGCGACGTGCTGCCATCGCGCCAGCCATCGCATGAATTGCGCCGCGGTGACTGGTTCGATTTCCTTGCGCAGTTTTCCGAGCGTGAGGCGGTGAATGCGCGAAAGCAACCGCCGCTCGCACCACTCGATGTCACCGGTGCGCGCTTCCGTAAATTGGCCGCGCAAGATTGCGCCTGACCCTTCGACGCGCAGAAGCGAATTGTTGACTTCGGATTCCGCGCAGACCCAACAACTGAGCAAGATCCCGAGCGTGCACCGGGCCGGAATGCTGCAACCAACCCGACAAGAGAGAGTACAACGCACTCCTCTTTCGATGACTCGGGCTGGTCGACCTGCGCCAGGCGACTCATCGAAAATAATTCCGGGGAAAATTGTTGCGACAAGCTTTGTGCGTTCCGCTGCTACCCAATAAGTGCGGCCGCGAAACAGTCGCTATCCCTGCGCGGCCTTGCGAGGCTGAGCTCGATCAAAATACTTCTGCCACTCGGGGATGGACTGGGCAACGGAGCGGCCTAGAGGTAGAAGTTCCGTGCCCGCGTTCGCGCCATTATTTTCTGTATCAATTGCGTTGTCACAGAGGGGGGCACCGGCAGCGCAATTAACGATTCGAGCGCATCGTGCAGTTCTTCGGCATCGCGCACATCCGGCCACGCATCTCTGCGAACTTCTTCGATCGCCGCGGGATCGAGGCGGCCCATATCCGACGCGACGGTTTCGGGCAGCACGCGGCGCATTTCTACTGCGCGTGCGCGACGCTCCTCGAGCGGGGCATCATCCAGATACGCAAACGGATTCGCGTTCAGAATTTCGTGAGAAAACTGCGACGGCACCGGCGTGTCGATAGCCAGGCAACGAATGCTTCCATCGAGAATTTGCTGCAATAAATCTTTTAAGCCTTCCACGTCCATCGCTTCGGTGAGCGCGTCTTTCATCACTTCGCGGATCAGCGGATGGTCGGGAATTTTCATTTCGCCTTGAATATTTTCCTGGCACGCCGCGGCATCCGGAAAAACCGCAGCTAGCAAATCGTCCGCGCGCATACGCTGAATTTGCGGAGGCACTTTTCGCCCGTCCTTGAAAGCGCAGCAGAGCGAGCGCGCGCGAAGCGTCCCAGCGCCAGCGCGTGGTGAAGAGCGGCGAAGTGAGCACAGCCTGCTCCAGAACTTTTTCGCACGGATGAGGGATGCAAGAAATCGAAACACATCCGCGAGCGGAAAGCTGTGCTGGTCGGACAAGGCAATGTTGAGGCCTTCTTCGGTCGCCGCGGCCTGCAGCTCAAGATTAAAAGACCGGCAAAAACGTTTGCGCAGCGCAAGTCCCCAGGCCTTGTTGATTCGCCCACCGAAAGGAGCGTGGATCACCAGTTGCATTCCGCCGCTTTCATCGAAAAATCGCTCGGCGATGATCGTTTGCTGCGTGGGAACCGCGGTGAGCACGGATTTGCCCGCAACAATATATTCGACGGCTTGCTCCGCGCCGGAGCGGTCGAGGCCACACTCATTCTCAAGCCAGCGAAACGCATTGGCGGCGGAATCGAAATCGCGAAGCGGAGGACGGTACGGAATTCCTTCCGTCATGTCGGAAATTTTCTGCCGCACTTCGGCCACATGCTGAGAAAGTTCAAGCGTGCGTGCCGGCGCCTCGCCGCGCCAGAAAGGAACATTCGGTGCGGCGCCGTGCGCGTCTTCCACGAGGACGCGGCTGGACTCAACGCGCCGGATGCGCCAGGAAGTATTTCCGAGCAGCACGATGTCGCCGCGCATGCTTTCTACCGCAAAATCCTCGTCGAGCGTGCCAACGTGAGCGCCTTCCGGCTCAGCGATGACGGCATAAAGCGCGTTATCCGGAATTGCGCCGCCGCTGGTAATCGCCGCCAGACGGCTGCCGCGCCGCGCATGGACTTTTCCGTTGACGCGATCGCGATGCAGGTAAGCGCCGTAACGTCCGCGCCGCGCGTTGATGCCCTCGGAAAGCATGACGATGACTTCATCGAATTCGCTGCGTTCCAGATTGCGGTACGGGTAAGCGCGACGCACCAATGCAAAAAGATCGTCCTCGCTCCAATCCTCGGACGCGCAGATGGCCACGATTTGCTGCGCCATGATATCCAGCGAATTTTCAGGAATGCTGATGCGATCGAGGTCGCCTTGCCGCATGGCGCGCACAAGCGCCGCGCATTCGATCAACTCATTGCGAGTGGTGGCAAATATGCGGCCCTTGGGAATCGCGCCGTGCCAGTGGCCTGATCGGCCAATGCGCTGCCACGCCACGGAAATGGCGCGAGGCGTTCCAAGCTGGCAAACGAGATCGACGGTGCCGATATCGATTCCCAGTTCGAGCGATGCAGTCGCAACCAGAGCTTTTACTTCACCGGCTTTTAATTTTCGCTCCGCCTCAAGCCGAATTTTGCGGGACAGGCTGCCGTGATGAGTGGCTACGGCCTCTTTTCCCAAACGTTCGGCGAGATGGTGCGCCACTCGTTCAGCCAAGCGGCGCGTGTTCACAAAAATAAGCGTCGAACGATGCTGCTCGACGAGTTGCGCCAGACGATCGTAAATTTCATCCCACATTTCGTGCGTGGTTACGGCGCTCAGTTCGCTGCGAGGAACTTCCACGGCAAGGTCTACCGTGCGCTGATGGCCGACCTGGACGATCACAGGATCAGGCCGCTCGGTTCCCGCCAGAAAATGAGCAACGAGTTCGATTGGTTTTTGCGTAGCGGACAGGCCGACGCGCACAGGCGGGCGCTCGGTCAGTGCTTCCAGACGTTCCAGGGATAAGGCCAAATGCGTTCCACGCTTGTCATCGGCGACCGCATGAATTTCATCGACGATCACAGTCTCAACCGTCTTGAGAATTTCCCGGCTTTTTTGCGCGGTCAGCAGAATGTAGAGCGACTCCGGCGTCGTCACCAGAATATGCGGCGGACGCTTCAGCATAAGCCGCCGGTCCTTCATCAGCGTGTCCCCGGTCCGTACTGCCGTACGTATTTCCGGCATAAGAAAACCGCGCGCTCCGGCCAGTTGCAAAATTTCTCCGAGCGGTTGTTCGAGATTCTTCTGAATGTCATTTCCCAAAGCTTTTAACGGGGAGACATACAAAACTTGCGTCGTATCGCTCAACTCGCCGGCAATGGCCTTTCTCACCAACTGGTCTATGCACGTGAGAAATGCGGCCAGAGTTTTGCCCGATCCCGTGGGCGCGGAAATCAACGTAGTTTTTTTAGCGAGGATATGCGGCCAGCCCTGCTCCTGCGGCTCGGTTGCTGCGCCGAAACGCGCAGAGAACCATTCTTGAACAATGGGATGGGCCCAGCTGAGGGATTGCAGGTTCATAGGAACTCTTCGCCCTTAAAGACCTTCAACGAAACGGACGGCTGAGGAACGGTAATAGATTATACACCTTTGGGCAAGATCCAGTTTCCTGGGAGTCAATGCCAATAAATACGTTGGGCGCCAGATCCAGCGTGATTTTCCTGTACAAATAATGATCTATTAACCTACATGAGACATTCACTTTGCTCGCGCTCAATTTACGGAAAGGGCGATGATATGATTGATTTTTAATACCAACAGTAATGGAATCTCCCAGTTTTAAGTCTTCAGGAGAAGTGCGCTAATCACAATCGGCAAAACTATCACTCATGAGGACGAAGAAATAGCCATGGAGGCGTTAGAAAAGGACTTAAACTTTTTGCAGTCGGACAGCACGCCTGTTTCTAATCCCGAAGCTATTTTCTGGAATAGATCCACAATTTTTTGTTTGGTGTCGCTTGCCTTTGTCGTACGCCTCGCTTTCTTGTTTCTATTAAAAACATACTTGGCCGGCCGGCTCGACGATTCCTGTATCAGCGGCGAAACTACAAATATTGCCATGTCCATAGCTGGTGGACGCGGATTTCATTCGCCTTTTAATGACCTCGAAACGGGACCGACATCATGGATCGCGCCGGCGTATCCTTATTTGGTTGCTTTAGTCTTCCGTTTTTTCGGATTTTTAACCAATACTTCGATCATTATTATACTTATTGCGCAGAGCATGTTTTCCGCGCTGACGATTATCCCCATCCTTGGCATTGCTGAACGCACTGTGGGAAGGCGCGCCGGTTTTTGGGCTGCATGGATATGGTGCGTCTTTCCCTGGTTCAGCAAATGGAGCGTCACCTGGGTATGGGATATGAGTTTGAGCGCGTTACTTTGCTCCCTTCTCTTTTGGTTCGCTCTGGCCTTGCCTGAATTGCCCAGCCGAAAATCATGGATTGGGTTCGGAGCGCTGTGGGGTTTCACTTTATTGGTTAACCCGGCATTAAGCACTTTTCTCGCGGTCTCACTGGCGTGGTGCGTATATGAAATGTATCGCCGCGATAAATCATGGCTCGCTCCGGTAGCGTCCGCCTTATTGGCATCCGTGATCGTAATTTCTCCCTGGCTGATTCGTAATCGAGTCGTATTCGGCGAGTGGGTATTTTTGCGCGGCAATTTCGGATTTGAGTTTGCCTTGGGAAACTACCACGCCAGCCTTGGACGCGGCTGGGGCGGCCCGCATCCCAGCGGCAACCAGAGGGAATTCAAAAAATATTTGCAGATGGGCGAAGTTGCTTACATCCGATCCAAGCAGGAGCAGGCAATTCAATTTGTAAAAAATTCCCCGCGTGAATTCTGGGAGCTAACCGCCAAGCGTGTCGGTTATTTCTGGGATGGGAGCGCCATGAATTACGCCTCGTCGATCTTGTGGTATTGGGTGCCTTCCAGTTTTGGGGTCGTATCTTTTCTGCTGCTCCCCGCAATGTTCGTTGCACACAGGAATCAGCTACACGCATGGGAAATGTTTTTCGGAATATTGCTGCTGTATCCGCTGCCGTATTATTTGACATACAGCCAAGTGCGCTACCGACATCCGCTTGAACCAATTATTTTGTTGCTGATTTGCTATGCGGGAGTCGAGGTCGAAAACAAACTCAGCTCTGCCTTCCGTTCCACCTGTCGGCGCGCGCAGGGCTACGCTCCGCTCTAAATCTGATTCGACTCAGTTAGATGCCGCCTGAGGCTGCTTTGTTCAATTGGTCGGGAAGCCAACTTCTCATCATTTCCGCCGACATTATCCAGCGGTGGCGGCGTTGCTCTCGGGAAAATCCGCGCTGAGCGAAGTGTCTTCCCACGCATCCAGCTCCGCGCTCAATTTTTGTATTTTCGTGCGGGCAGTTTCCAGCGCGATCTGCCCGAGTGTCAGATGCAGCGGCGTATGCTCGGACTCCAGCGCCTTCACAATTGCCATCGCCGCACGGACAGGGTCTCCCACCTGTTTGCCGGCTCTGCCCGTAATGCGCTCGCGGAATGCGCCCGCGGTTTCGTTATACTCCGGCATTTGTCTGGAGGCTTTTTTGAGCGAGCGGCCGGCCCAATCCGTGCGGAACGGGCCCGGCTCCACAATCAAAACTTTTATTCCGAGCGGCGCGACTTCCTTCGCCAGCGATTCGGAAAGTCCTTCCACCGCGAATTTCGTCGCGTTGTAATAACCCACTCCCGGAAATCCAACGAGCCCGCCGATCGACGAAATGTTTACGATATTGCCGTGGCGCCGCTCGCGCATGCCCGGTAGCACAACGTGAATCATGCGAGCAAGGCCGAAAAAGTTTGTTTCGACCAGATCGCGTACCTCGGCTTCATCGCTTTCCTCAACCGCGCCCACATACCCATATCCCGCGTTGTTCACCAGCACATCGATGCTGCCGAATGCGGATTCACCGCGCCTCACGGCATCTTCCACTTCTGTTCGATCAGTTACGTCCAGCTCCAACGCCAGGACGCGTCCCTCATGCCCGGCCTTCAGATCCTGAATTTTGCTTGTATCGCGGGCGGTAATCACGGCGCGATACCCACGGTCGAGCACAAATTTGGCAAGCTCGCGCCCAAATCCCGTCGAACATCCAGTGATAAACCACACATCTGATTTTTGTAGGGCCATGGCTATATCTCCTGCGGGGGCGCTTGCACTTCCCGGTGACTTGGGTCCGCGCCCCCGAAATATACACCCGATTGACGTTTATATGCGAGGTAGAAGATAAATTGGTCGTGACTCAATTTGCGAGCAAAGTCGCCCTCTCCGTCCCGAAGATCGCGGTTCACCAAAAACGTTCACCGTGAACGGGACGGAGAGGCCGCAATGCCTCGCAGTTGCTTTCGTAGAGGCCGCCCGTCTTTTCGGGCGGGCAGCCTTTTTGCCGCAGCACTGCAAAATTCAAATTGATCCACCACTCATAGATTCTGAACGCCATGAAAAGTTGGGTTCGGCGCGGCCATCGAGTTGCAACTTCTCCAGCTAAATAACATCATAGTCAGTATGAATAAGAACGAACCACTCTCAATCAGCGTTGTTCACCCCGATCAATTCAGCGCCGGAACTTTTCAAACTCCAGGCTCGCTGCGTCTCGCCGCGATCTCGCCTGACCTTGGAGTTCAAACCTCGATTTGGGGCGGCACTTTTCTGGTCGAACCCGGAGCGCAGACGGGCATTCATCATCACGGCCGGCAGGACACGATCGCGTATGTGCTCTCCGGCGAATCATTCATCGAGTGGGGTGAAAAGGGAGAACATTCGCTCACGGCGCGCGTAGGAGATTTTCTGCACGTCCCCGCGTGGCTCGTGCACCGTGAAATAAACCGCTCGAAAGATACGCCCTTCCGCTGGATCGTCATCCGCAGCACTTCCGAACCCATCGTCGTCAATCTTCCCAACGATATGTGGGGATGAGCGGCCTTGTCGTTGCATTTGAAACGGCCGCCCGAATTTTGGGCGGTTTTTTTTGCACAATTTAACCCCCTAAATTCCCCTCTCTTCTTGCTTCGCCTCCACGACAAACTGAACTATGATACGCAGCATTGCACCTAAATCTGGTGGAGGAATGCGATGAACAGGCTACACGTTTGGGTGGTGGCGCTGTTGCTCGCTGTTCCGGCGATGCTTAGTTTGCCGGGGAGAGCCGCGGCGCAGGATGCGAAGCAAACGAATTTAGAAAACACGCTATGGGACGTGAATCAGCAATGGCTTTGCGATGGTCCTTATCAGAAGCCATATCTGGAATGCGTAAAATTCCGAAGCAATTATTGGGCAGATGGTTTTTTCGAGGTGCAGTCCGCCGGCACACTACGCAACAAGGAGGAAATGGTTTCCACGCAATCCGCGGCAAATCCCGCCACAGGCGTCCGGCCCTTCCCTGCCGATTTTAAGTTCGTCGCCGTTTACGGGGACGTGGCGCATTGGAACCGATCACACCGATTTCCAAACGCTGCGCCCGGACGGAAAGTATGCGTTTACCTCAGACAGCCACTGCCTGCGCGTATTCGTGAAACAGAACGGCGAGTGGCGTCCAGCTGCCGCTGCACTCGTTCCGGTGATTCCCCCGACGGAAGCAAGCGCGAAGAATCGGCGCAAAAAGCACCAAGACCCCCGACGAAAAACTGGAAAAAGAACTTTCGGCCATCGATCAGAAAGTGGATGGAGTCCGTGCGCACCGCGAAGACCGATTATTTGAAGGATATGTACGCCGAAAAGTGGGTTGAAATTATTGGGTGGGCTCCAACCGTTGTCCTGACCAAACCCGCGGCACTCGAACGCGTTGCCCACCTCAATTTCAAACCCGGCGAAGGACTTTTCGCGGACCAGTTCAAATTGATGTCGGTCTATGGAGATGTCGCGCTGGCCACGGATCGAAGAATCAGGAAAATCGCGGACGCGAGCGGCACGATCGTGAGCACGCCGCACCGCGCCCTGATCGTTTTTGTAAAAGAAAAAGGCCAATGGAAAGTAGCGGCCGACGCGGTGGTCCCGACCATCGCCACGGAGTAGGTTGATCCGTATCGTTCGTCGCAATTTTCGCTGGGAAGAATTTAGTAGCGCCGGCGTCCGCCGGCAGTTCTTGTGCGTATTCGCGGCGTAAACCTGCCGGCGGGACGCCGGCGCTACAAATTCAATTTGCGTGAGGAGGCAATACATTGAAGAAACCTTTCTGGCATCGATTGGCAATTCCTGCGCTGGCCATCATGACTTTCGCCTCATTCGCCGCCATTTCCGCCCGCGCGCAGGCTCCTGCGAACGATTCGATGGTTCTCCTCCACGCGAATATGATCGACGGAATTTCCAATGCGCCGGTGATGGACGCCACCGTCGTCGTGGTGAGCGGGCACATTCAGAGCATTGGACACGGCCCGGCACCGGCGGCGGCGGGCCGGTCATCGATCTTTCGGGACACTGGCTGCTTCCCGGCTTCGTCGACGCGCATGTGCACGTCGGCAATCTGGCGGACGCGAAGCGGGCGCTGCGCTCCGGTGCGACAACGATTGGCGAGGCCGGCGTGAATCACTTCGCGGACGTCGGGATGCGCGAACTGAATCACAAGGGCGTGGTCGACGTCCCGGACATTGTCGCAGCGGGCTATCACATTCGGACACATCCCGCGGATGACTACTTTATTGATTTTCCGCAGGACTCGGATCTGATGAGCGGAGTGCACGGTGCGGAAGCGGCGCGGCGAATGGTACGCGCGATGGCGAGCCGCGGAGTGAATCGCATCAAAGTAATGGCCACGGAGCGTGCGGGCACGCCGGACACCGATCCGCGCATTCGCGTGTCTTACCGATGAGGAATTGAGCGCCGTGGTCGAGGAAGCGAAGCAAAACCGGATTGTGGGTGGTGGCGCACGCGCACGGCGACGAAGGAGCGGCAGCGGCGGTGCGCGCTGGCGTGCACTGCCATCGAGCACGGCACGTATTTGAGCGAAGCACACGATGCGACTGATGAAAGAAAAAGGCGTTTATCTCGATCCCACAATTACCGCGCTCGTCGATATGTCCGAACCCGAAGGCGAGTACGACAATCCGATTTTGGAAATGCGCGGCAAAGCCATGCTGCCCACGGGGCGCGAAATGACGGCACAGGCCTGGAAAATGGGCCTGAAAATCGTGGCGGGCACGGACACTTCCTACTTCGATAAAAATAATCGAACGATGGCGGATGAAATCATCGAACTATCCGACGCAGGCCTGGGGCCGATGGAAGCGATCAAGGCCGGGACTTCCGTTTCGGCCGAGGAACTGGGCGTCGACAAGCGGACCGGCTCGATTCGCGTCGGGTACGAAGCGGATTTTGTGGTGATCGATCGCAGCCCGCTGGAAAACATTCGCCATATCGGGACGTGGTAATGGTCGTAAACAATGGAAGAATCGCGCTGAACCGGCTGAATGTAGCGCCGCACTAGTTAGTCGAAGGATTTGATTTAAGTGGCATAGGCTTCAGCCTGTGGGTTTTAGTTTCTGCAAGGCCGACTCTCACAGACTGAAGCGCTGCGCTGACTGAAAACCCGTGCCACTTAATCCTCGGATTCACTTGTCAAGTTGCGATTGGATGTATGTTACGCGCCAGAGAGCGCGTGAAACGGAAAACCCCTATGAAAAATATTACATGAAAATTCGATTTGCTCATTCTGCTGATTGCTGCGGCGTTCGCAGCGCTGCCTGCAAGCGCGCAGCTCACGCCGCCAAACAGCGCCGGCGTCACGATGGGACACATCCACCTGTTCGTGAAAGACGTTGAAGCGCAAAAGCATTTCTGGACGGCAACGATGGGCGGCACGGTCGTGCAAAACGGACAGCTTATGCTGATCCAATTTCCCGGCGTTTACATCATGCTGCGGCAGGCGGATCCGACCGCGCCGCCCGCCGGCTCGATCGTCGATCACTTCGGTTTTGTGCTGGAAGGATCTGCCGGCGCGCACTGGCCAAATGGAAGACGGACGGCGTGGAGATCGAGCAGACCGCAAATCCGAACCAGGGATACGTGCACGGGCCGGACGGCATTCGCGTGGAATTCTTTGGCGATCCTTCCCTTTCCATGCGATCGAGATGAATCACATTCATTTCTATCCGCTCGATATTCCGGCGATGCAGGCCTGGTACGCAAAAATGTTTGGCGGAATCCCCGGCAAGCGCGCGCGTGTGGCCACGCCGGGATGGATCGATTGCGACGATTTGCCCGGCGTGAATCTATCGTTCTCGCAGGCGAAAACAGCGCTGGCTCCCACGAAAGGGCGGTCGCTCGACCATATTGGCTTCGACGTGAAAGATCTCGACAGCGTTTGTGAAAAAACTGGAAGCGCAAGGAACGAAGCTGGATGAGCCGATTCGTAGTGCGCCGAATGGGACAACCAAGGTTGCGTATTTAACCGACCCATGGGGCACGCGCATCGAACTGACACAGAATCTTGCGCCCGCCGCTAACTAATGGCCTTGCCTGAATTAAAATGAGTGGGAAAGTGTTAATCAACCTGGCGCACGGAACGTGAGCGAAAGCGCTTACTTAATTCGTGACGCCGCATTCCGCAAAACTTCGGCACTGCGCTTGAATGACTTCAATTCCTCCGCGGACATCTTCGGCTCGAGAATTTGACTAACGCCTCGCCGCCCGACCACGCTTGGAAGTGAAATGGTAACTTCATATTTCGGATTATACGACCCGATGGGGATGACCGCGTGCTCGTCACGCAAAATCGCATCCGCAATGCGCGCCGTGACCATGCCAATTCCAAGCTGGCTCGCGCCGGTTCCTTCGATAATCGTGATGTTTGCGAAACGCACATCCTGCTCAACTTCCCGCTGAAATTCAGCGAGTGACTGGTCGCTCTTCTCCAGCAATTTGGAAATCGGCGTGCCTCCGACGCTCGCGGAAGACCACAAGAATACCTGCGACGTTCCATGCTCTCCAATCACCTGCGCCTCGACGTACATGGGGTTCACTTTCAGCCGGCGCGCCAGATGCAAACGGAAGCGCAGAGAATCCAGAAAAGTGCCGGAGCTCAGCACGCGGTCATGCCCCGCGAGTTGGCGGGCGAGGTCAGCCAGGGGATCGGGCGGATCGGTGACCACCAGGATCAATGCATCCGGCGCCACAGCAACGATGCGGGGAACCACTTCGCGATACACGGCCGCGTTCGTATCCAGAAGTTTTAGTCTGCCTGCGGGATCGTTGCGGTCCGTGGCCCCTCCCGCTTTTTCATTCGCGCCCGCGGTGATAATCACGAGCGCCGCTCCGGCAAGATCGGAATAATCGCCAGCAAGGAGTTCAACCGCCGGAGAGAGTGTCGCGCCATATTGAAGGTCGGCCACGACTCCCTTGGCGCGTTGCTGATTCTTGTCCAAAACGACGACTTGGCAGGCAATCCCCCTCATAACGAGAGACAAAAGGGTTGCGGACCCTACGCCGCCAGCGCCAACAATCCCCACTTTCATTAGAAACCTCGATTCATTCTGGCCTGTAATGCCATGATTTTCTGCCAGTACGGCATTCTTTTTGATATATCACAGGAATTGAGAACACTGTAGCGGGAAGATTCCTGCTCAATTAAACGTAGATAAATGTAAACGCGCTGAAATTTAAGACGCCGCAACGCTGAGAATATCCTCCGCGCTCGACGCGGGCTGCGCGCGGCCCATCAGATAGATAGCTGCGCCGCCAATGAGCGCGGAGATGGCCGCTTCCAGAAAAATGGTGCCCAGCGGAAAATGTAACGAAAGCATGAGGCCGCCGAAGATTGGGCCCAGGATCGATCCAATGCGGCCGATGCCCAGCCCCCAACCTACGCCGGTTGAACGGATATAAGTCGGATAGAGAGTAGCTGCCAAAACATTTGTGCCGGTTTGCCCGCCTACGATTCCCGCGCCGGCAAAAAATGCGGCTCCCATGATGAGTCCTATGGAATGAGTGTGGCCGAGCAGCGCGACAAAAACAGCGCCGAGCAAGTAGATGAAGGCCACGGTGCGAAAGGCTCCGAAGCGATCGATAAAAATTCCCAGGATTAGACTCGCCACAACGCCGCCTCCCTGAAATACAGCGGTGGCGACGACGGAAAGCGAGAGTGTGATTCCGGCGTTATGAAATACAGTGGGGAGCCAGCTCGAAAGCAAATAAATATCGAGCAGGCTGACGAAAAATGCGATCCAGATCAGAATTGTGGCGAGGGCGCGGCCTTGCCGGAATAGATGCAGCACGGGCAAGCCGGGCGCGCGCTCTTCGTGCACCACAAAATTTGTATCGCTCGGGAAGACAAGATCGGGATTTACTCGCGCGAGCAACTCTCTCACTTGCTCGGTTTCCTTGCCGTGAATTACCAGATGCCGGATCGATTCAGGAAGCAGCAACGCCAGCACCGGAACCAAAAGCAATGGCATCACGCCAGCGAGAACAAAAACTCCTCGCCATCCGTAGGCTGGAAGTATCGGCACCGCTGCAAAGCCAACGATCGTAGCGCCGATCGGAAATCCGCAAAACATGATGGTGATCATTGTGCCGCGCCGGCGTTGCGGTGAATATTCCGCAGTCAGCGCGATTGTGTTAGGCATCACACCGCCAAAACCGAGGCCCGCCAAAAATCGCAGGGCGATCAGGCTGTTCACGGAGTTCGCAAAAGCCG
Organism: uncultured Acidobacteriota bacterium; assembly: GCA_963786215.1. GTDB lineage: Bacteria > Acidobacteriota > Terriglobia > Acidiferrales > UBA7541 > Palsa-360. The sequence goes on along the minus strand of CAWAYK010000007.1, from coordinate 203,298 downwards.
TGGCAAGCGTAAACAATCCGAACAGCAGCGTGCAGATGACGATCACGCGCCTGCGTCCAAAGCGGTCGGCAATCGGGCCAAACGTCAGCGCGCCGAGCATTAAACCAATCAGGCTTACTGCAAAAATTCGCGACAGCGCTGCGGGCGCAAGGTGCATGTCATGGGCAAGTGATGGCGCGATGTAGCCAATCATCTGCGCGGCAAACCCGTCAAGCATCGCAGCCAGCGCGCACAAAATCATGATGCGAATTTGAAATGCGCTGACTTTTTGCGCGTCAATTACTTGCGGAACATTGACCGTAGTTGCATTCGTCATGAGTTTCGGCCAGTGGCATAGGCTTCAGCCTGTGGGGTTTTGGCCTTACAAAAACTAAACCCCACAGGCTGAAGCCTATGCCACAAAAATCAAAACATTTTTCAACATACTAATTAAATTTTATTCAGCACGTCCGCGAATTTCGCCGCGACTCTCGCGCGCAACTCCGGCGTCGCCCCGGCCACCGGCGGAAAATCCTTCAATCGCTCAAATGGACGGCATGCGTCAATCAGTCCGCGCGAACTGTAATTCACGGGCGACCCGTGCGGAATGATGGGGTCGAGCGGGCCGCTCCACATGCGTTTAATGATTTCAATATCCAGCGCGGGATCGCACCGCGTGGAGATCGCCCAGACCACATCGAACAGATCCGTCGGATCGACGTCCTCATCCACCACCACGACGAAGCGGCCAAGGTACGCGCCCGCCTGGCAACCTGCCGCCACGAGTGCGACCTGCTTCGCGTGCCCCGCGTATGCTTGTTTCACGGAAATTACGTTGAACAAGCGCATCGCGCCCGCTTCGTGGCACCACACGCCCTGCACACCGGAAATTCCCGCGCGCTCAATCGCATCCCAAATCATTCCGGACTTTACGATTGACCTGCCGAACGACATGTCCGACGGCGGGCGCATGGGCGTGGCCATCGTGAGGATGGGATCATTGCGATGATAGACTCGTCGCACGCGAATCACGGGCTGCTCACTGGACGGGCTGGCGTAATACCCGGTGAATTCTCCAAACGGTCCTTCGGTGTGAACGTCGCCGGGAGATAGCTCCCCTTCCAGAATAATTTCCGCGTGCGCCGGCATCGGGAGTCCGTGAATTTCGCTGGGAATCACCTCGAACGGCTCGCCGCGATGTCCACCGGCATAATCGAATTCCGAAACTCCGAATTTTATTTCGTTCGCAGCGGCCAAAAACAATAGTGGATCATGGCCGCAGCAGACCAGCACGGGGCACGGTTTTCCCTGCTTGAAATATTTGTCGCGAATTTGCCTGCCGTGTTTGCCCGGAGACATCCACAGCCCGGTTGTATTTTTGGAATGAACTTGCACGCGATAGGTCGCCGCGTTCACCCAGCCTTCCTCCGGATCGCGCATGATCACCAGATCTTCGGTGCCGATGTACCGGCCGCCATCTCTCTCGTGCACACGCGGCGCGGGAAACTTGTAAAGGTCCACATTTTCGTCGCGATCAATATTTTCCAGGATTGGACCTTGCTTCACGGTGACAGGAGGGATCGGCTTATGCAGTTTCATGCGATCGCGGAATGCCTGCACCACATCGATGGCCGTTCGCGGCATTGGAAAACCAAGCATGAGCGCCATTCGCTTCGCGGAATTTCCCGAGCCGGAAAGAACACGAAAACCTTCCGGGTAGCCAGTGATATTTTCAAAAAGCAAAGCGGGTGCTTCCGATTTTTTGTGGTTGACGATCTCCGCGAGCGCGCCCAGTTCCAGATCCCAGTTAGCGCCCTTCACGTGCGTAACTTCGCCCACGCTTTCCGCGCGTTCCAGAAATTCGCGCAGGTCGCGATGAGGCCGATCGTACAGGCCAAGCCATTTGCGTTCCGTCGTTCTAGGTTCGATGGTCTGCGACATATGCAATTCCTTCCGATGTTATCTGCTTCGTTGACGAATCTTATATCACGTCTTGCCAAAGTCAGAGGAACGGCGTGAGCCATTTGTTTCCGGTCGGTAGTGCATCAATTTGAATTTTGCACTGCCGCTGCAAAAAAGGCTGCCCGCCCGAAAAAACGGGCGGCCTCAACGAAAGCAAAAGCAACTGCACTGTTGTTCTGTCGAGGCATCTCCGTCCCGGCATCATCGGCACGGGGAGGGCGACTTTGCTTGCAAATTGAAGCGCTACCCTCCAGTCGGGTCGTTGGAAGAAAAGGGAGCAAGTGAAGTAATATGGGCGCGAACCACGTGATGATTCTTTCAAAGTAAAAACTTGTGAGGGCACATGTCACTCGTGAATCGCATCGTTTTCGCGCCCGTAATTTTGTGCACACTGCTGGCCGGAATGTTTGGCGCGAATGTTTACGCGCAAACCGACCTTAATTCCGCGCCCAACCCATACCGCACCGTAGAAAACTGGGCAAAACTGCCCGAGGGCAGAACGTGGGGACAGGTGATCAGCGCGGACATTGACCGCGACGGAAAGAGCATCTGGGTGGTCGAGCGATGCGGCGGAACTTCCTGCGCCAATTCCAATCTCGCTCCAGTCCTGAAATTCGACGCCTCCGGAAATCTGGTGAAAAGTTTTGGCGCGGCATTGATTGTGCGCCCTCATGGTCTCTTCATTGACAGGAATAATAATGTTTGGGTGACGGACGGCGACGCCGAAAACGGCAAGGGGGACCAGGTCTTTGAATTTAATCAGGACGGAAAAGTTTTGCTGACTCTTGGCAAAGCGGGAGTTGCGGGAGATGGCGAGGATACTTTCAACAAGCCAAGCGATGTGCTGATCGCCCCGAACGGCGACATTTTCGTTGCCGACGGGCATGGGCCGGGCTCGAACGCGCGGATCGTGAAATTCTCATCGGATGGAAAATTTATTAAAGCGTGGGGAAAGCAAGGCACAGAGCACGGAGAATTCAATAATCCGCATTCCCTCGCAATGGATTCCAATGGACGATTGTTTGTTGCCGATCGCGGCAACAACCGCGTGCAAATATTCGATCAGGACGGAAAATTCCTGGAAGAGTGGAAGCAGTTTGGAAGGCCGAGCGGCGTGTATATCGACAAGCATGACATTTTGTATGTGGCCAACTCGGAATCGAATATGTCTCGCAATCCCGGCGTGCGCCGCGGCATTCGGATCGGAAGCGTGAAAGACGGCAAGGTCACTGCGTTTATTCCTGACCCGGTGCTAAACCCTGGACAGGGACTTGAGCCGACAAACGGAACGGCCGCAGAAGGTGTGGCAGCGGATGGCGCTGGAAATGTTTATGGAGCGGAAGTAGGCCCGAAAAATTTCAAGCGGTACGAAAAGAAATAGTCCTGTGCGCGGGCGCCACATGAAATCTAATTTGCATCATTTCGAGCGATCTAGACTTTTAAGACGCGCTCGGCGTTGCCGTGGAAAACTTGCTCCATGATTTCGCTCGTGTAGCCGAGTTCTCCCCACTCGCGCAGCACGCGCTCGTAGGGAATGCTGGGATAATCGCTGCCGAAAATAATTTTATCTTTCAACCGGCCGCGAATATCTTTTTTCAGCTGCGGCGGAAAATATTGCGGCGCCCAGCCGGATAATTCCCAGTACACATTTCCCTTGTGCAGGGCCACGGCGGTCATTTCGTCCACCCAGGGCCAGCCGGGATGCGCAGCCAGAATTGTCAGCGAGGGAAAATCCGCGGCAAGTTCGTCGATCGCGGACGGGTGCGCGTGGCGAATCTTCGCACCCATGCCGCCCGGCATACCCGCTCCCATGCCAGTCGTGCCAACATCAATCATCACCGGCACATTCATCGCATCGATCAGTTCGAACAATGGATACAGGCGGCGATCATTCACCGCGTAGTGGCCCATGATCGGGTGGAAGTGAAAGCCCAGCATCCCCAGATCTTCAATCGCATGCCGCGCCTCACGCAGCGCTTCCTCATCTTTGAAAGGATCGACCGCGGCCCAGGACTGAATGATTCGATTCGGGTGACGTTTTTGCATCGCCGAAACGTAATCGTTCGAACAGGGAGCCGTGCCGATGGTCGTCTCCAAATCAAGCGCTACGAGAATCGCTTCGACGCCAGTCTGCGTAAATTCCTGGACGACTTCTTCTTCCTGCTTCGCCACCCATGGGCGATTCCAGTATTTAGCCAGCGCATCCACATAGGGCTGCTGGCAGGCAATCCATTCGCGCGTGTTTGGGTAGCAGTGAACGTCGATGATTCTCACAAATTACCTCGGAACCGCTGTAGCCCGGGTCTCTTGCCCTGAGAGAACTCAAAGGGGCAGACCCGGGGATTTTCTGCACGAGGGGCGCACTTTCCCCGTCTACGCCGATGCGCCGCCCTTACTTTTCTTTTCCTCATTCATTTTTTGCGTAATCATTTCCGTCAGCGTTTTCTTGGAAACTTTGCCGAACGGTGACAACGGAAAATCACTCATGACTTCCAATCGCTCCGGCAATTTATATTTTGCAATTTCTTTAGCGACCAAAAATTCTTTCAGCTCGATCGAACTTCAATTGCGTCGTTTTCCCGCAACAATACGCAGGCGCACATTCGTTCCCCTAAAATCGGATCAGGGATGGGCACGCAGGATGCGTTCTTTACGGACGGATGCGACAAAATCAAGTTTTCGATTTCCTCAGCGCTGATTTTTTCACCGCCACGGTTGATCAAATCTTTCTTTCGCCCCTCCACCACATAGTTGCCGGATTTGTGCCGCCGCATCAGGTCGCCCGAACGGTAAAAACCATCCGAGGTGAAAGTGCGCGCATTGTATTCCGGCACGCCAAAATAACCTCGCAGCGTGTAAGGACCTCGGCAGCAGAGTTCGCCTACTTCCCCGCCAAGTATTTCGCGGTCATCGTCATCGAGCAGTCGCACTTCGTCATCCGGCGATACGGGGCGGCCCACCGTTTCCTGGCTCACGTCTAACGGATCGTCGAGGCGTACAAACATCAGCAGGCCTTCGGACATGCCGAAATTTTCCTGCACGAAGGCGCTGGGAACCAGTTTCTTCGAGAGCAGGCGCACTTCGGGCAGCATGGATTGGCCGCCGCTTTGAATAATTTTCAGCGAAGAAAGATCGTGGCGGGTCACCGCTGGATCGTGCAACAAGCGAATCAACAGCGCGGGAACCACTTTTATGTGCGTGACGCGGTGTTTTTCGATCAAAGCGCAAACATCTTCCGGGCGCGGGCTGGTGCTGAGCACTGCGCGGCCGCCGTTAAACAGGACGCCTTGAATGCCGGGACAAGCGAGCGGCAGATTGTGCGCTATGGGCAAGATGATGAGCAGGACGGTGTCCTCGCTGACCGCGCAAACATTTGACGCCATTTTCGTGTTGTACGCGTAGTCGTTGTGCGTGCGCGGAATCAGTTTCGGTATTCCGGTCGTGCCCCCGGAAAGTTGAAAAATGCATGGATCTTCAGGGTCGAGATGGATTTCGGCCAGCGCGGATTTGGGCAGACTGGCAGGCTTCGCGATCAAATCGCTCAGCGAGAAAAAACCGAGCCGCGCCGGTCCAAGAACGATTCCATATTTCAGCTGCGAAACTTTTTGTCGAATGCGATCAACCATCGCGCAATAATCGAAATCACCCTGCTGGTCCGGCACAACGCAAGCGACGGCTCCCGATAGCTCTACAAACTGGCTGATTTCCGCATAGCGGTGCGGCATAAGCGCAGCGATCAAGATGCTGCCGATTTTCTGCAGTGCAAGATACAAAACGACAAATTCGGCGACATTTGGCAATTGCACAACGAGACGATCGAGTGGACGGATTCCGATTTCCAGAAGATTCAGCGCAAGATTATCTGACATTCGATCAAGTTCACCGTAGGTAAGGGAACGATCGCGATCAAGTAGCGCGATTCGCTTTTCGTATTTGTCAAAAGCGATTCTGTATTCCTGCGCCAGAGTTTTATCAATCCAATAGCCTTTTTCGCGATAACGTTTCGCAAATTCAGGCGGAAATGGAACGACTCCTTCCAGCACGGGTTCCCCTCCCAAAACGGTTACATCTCGAATCAATTCTGATCGATTCTCAAAGTCAGTGCGCGCTTCTGTAGCGCCGGCGTCTCGCCGTCAATTGTTAATGTTAGAAAATACTGCAAACCTGCCGGCGCGACGCCGGCGCCACAACTATGTCGTTGCGGAAAAGCCTCCATCGATCACAATAATTTCACCGTTCACGAAACGATTGCTAGTGATCAAATTTACGATGACTTCAGCCACGTCATCCGCCGTAGCGCAACGGCGCAGCGGGGTGCTCTTCGCGCGACGCGCCATTAAATCATCATACCTGTCGCCCAAGCATGCGCTGCATCCAGTCGCCCTCCATCCAACCGGGAGCTACCGCATTCACTCTCACGTCCGGAGCAAGATTCAGCGCCAGCAGTTTTGTGAGGCTCACCACCGCGGCTTTGCTCGTGGCGTAGGGAAGCGGCTGTGGCCCGGGGCGAAGGCCGACAACGCTGGCGGTGTTCACGATACTTCCACGGGCGGCTTTCAGCATTGGAGTTGCCGCGCGCGTCACTTGAAACATTCCGCGAACATTTACCGCGAAGACTCGATCCCATTCTTCTGCCGTCATGGATTCAAAATCGCTCGGCTTGACGTTCGACGTGGTGCCTGCATTGTTCACCAGCGCATCGAGGCGTCCGAATTCTTTTTCGACTGCCGCGAGCATTTTGCGGACGGAGGGATCGTCGCTCACGTCGCATCGAAATAACAGCGTCTTCGCGCCTTTTGCTTGCGCTTGTACGGCGGTTTCGCGCGCCGCGGCTTCGCTGCGACTGTAATTGATTGCCACATCATAACCCGCCACCGCCAGCGCTACGGCTGTGGCACGGCCGATCCCAGTGGCTGCTCCGGTGATCAGTGCTGCTGGCTTTTGCTGCGTCATTCCTGCGTCTCCGGGTGGTTCGATTGCAACGGCACCGCGCTATTTAATTTTTTGCCGCATAGTCAGAAAAACCCCGCCACTGACCCTTCGCATTCTCTCAGGGCAAGAGAGGCAGGCTACAACAGCTTGCACGGGTCACGGGATTGCTGTAGCCCGGGTCTTCAGACCCGGGGATTTTCTCGCCAGTGCTGGAAAACTTCCCCGACAAGGACCTAATCCTCACCACCTCAGGTCCGCACCGGCTCTGCCGCTGCAATTTGCCGGCGCGATGTTCTCGACGACGCAAACAGAATCGCGCATCCTCCAATGAACGACGCGGCCCCTATCGCAACGAACAATCCATATGTGCCGGGCGTATGCTGCTGCAACAGGCCGGTGATAAAAGGCCCGAGAATTCCACCCGCGCGCCCAACTCCCAGCATCATGCCCACGGCGGTCCCACGCACTTCCGTATCATAGGACGCGGCCGTGAAATTATTCAGAATGTTTTGCCCGCCAAGAATACAAAAACCCGCGGCACCTACGCAGATAATATTCAGCGCGTGAATATTAAACAGAACGAGGAGGCCAACCGATATCGCGCCGCCGAACCACCACACCGACATGGCCTCGCGATCTCTGCCCGTGCGGTCCGCAATGTATCCGCATACTAGAGAACCGATAAACGCCATGGCCTGAATTAATGCGCCGAAACTAAAGCTCGTTGCGAATCCTTCTCCCCGTTGCATCATGGCGGTTGGAACCCAGCCAGATAGACCCCAAATACCGAACAGTATAAAGAAGGCCGAGGCCCAGACTGAAAGAGTCGTGCGGCGATAGCGCGGCGATAAAAGCAAAGAGACGGAAGCGGGACGGTCGCTCGGCTCGGGGAATACGAATCTTTCGCCGGGCGCCGCATAGCGGGCAGCTTGCGAGGGGTTCAAACGACATAAAATTTGCACAATGCCCTGCCAATTGCCGCGCATCGCCGAAAATTGCAGCGACTCAGGAAGCGCGACGTGACAGACGATGACCAGCACAATGGAAAGAGATGCGGAGTAGTACAGCGCTTGCCATCCGAAAATGGGAGTGAGATAAACTCCAACCGCCGCGGCGACGATCCCGCCCGTGGCCCATCCTAGTGCCCAGCCCCACATCGAAAACGTATTCGCCAGGCGTCGCGGCGCGTATTCGTTTACGTAAGTCACGCCAAGCGGCAAGAGCGCGCCCATGCCGAGCCCAGTAAGCAAGCGCAAACCGCAAAAAGCGAAAAACGAGTTCCCGAGTGTCGCGGTCGCAAAACTAAAAACTGTGACGATCCAAAGCGCGACGAGAAGCGTAGTGCGGCGGCCGTAGCGATCCGAAAATTTTCCCTGCAACAGCGAGCCGATCATGAACCCGATCAGCCCGCTGGAAACAAGCAGGCCAGCCTGGCCAGGCGCCAGATGCCACGGCTTCGCCACGTAATGGATCACGTAGGCAGGATTGAACGTATCGTAGCCGTCAAAAAATACGACCAGGCCGACGAGCAATGCGAGAAATCGGTGGTAGCGCCCAATCGGAGCATTGGCGATTTCCTCGCGTACGTCGATCATTGGCTGCACACCTTTGGGATGCCGCCCTTAATCGCCGAGATTGATCTGTTTTGTCGCATCTCTGCTTATGAATAATTCACAGCGCGCGGTGGAATGGTTTGAGTCCCGCCCAGTGTAAACGGGTTCAGTACGATGTCAAGCTGACGCGGGCATGAAACTAACTTGGTGTGAACAGAATTCGCTTGAAGAGATGCCTTAGGAGGTCGGGACTTCAGTCCCGACGAGAAGCTTGGATTGGAACGGGGTTTTAACCCCTGAAGCTTCAGGCGCTGAAGCCGCACGCCCGTCCGGTGAAGCGCCTGAAAACTTTTTGGACTAGAAAAATACCCGTCCGATGTGAGGTAAGCGAAAATCTTTCTACAGAAAAATTACGGCAAACGGACGGCGGGGTCTTCCTCCACTTGCTTCACCTGGCCAATCCGCGGCCACAAGAGGCCGAACAACACCCAGGCAAAACCTGCCGCGATAACGATAAGCATCAGCAGGCGCAACGTTTTTGCGAGCGGAGCGGCTTCCATCGCGGGCAAGTGAATTGGGTACTGGCTCAGCACCTGGTAGCGTTCGAGCATCCAGTGCCAGGCCGTGTGCGCGACGATGGCGGAGAGAATAATGGTGCCCATTCGCTCGGCAACTACCCGGCGGAACAGAAGCTCCAGCGCGGGAATCATCACGAGAGGACCAGAAGCTGACCGAGTTCGACGCCGACGTTGAAGGACAAGCAGCGACGCCAGCAGATGCGACCCAGCGAACTGCATCGTCTGCCGCAACGCAAAGAGAAGCCGAATCCGTGAACGAGGCCGAAGGCGAAGGTGATCATCCAGCGGCGCTGCACGGTGGCGCCGCCCACGATGTTTTCGAGCGCCATGTAAACGATGGACATCGCGATCAGAGTTTCAATCAGCGGCGGAAACCACAACGCATCCGGCGCGAGATTGTAGGCGGAAGCAATCAGCGTGATGGAATGCGCGATAGTGAATGAAGTGACCACCGGAATCAGCGCACGGAATTTTCGGAATGGAATGACCAGGCAAAACAAAAACAACAAATGATCGGTCCCATCCAGAATGTGAAAGAAACCCAGTTTCACAAACTGCCCCGCAGCCTGAAACCATCGCGGATCGAGGTGAACGAGGCCCGGATCGCCGAGAAATTCAAATGCGCGAACCGCGCCGCCCGGCGGCAAAAAACGCAGTGCAATGACGATTCGCGAAGCAAGTCGATCGAGTCCGGGATGAATCGAAAAATGGGACTGGTCGGACTGAATGGGATACTCGAACAAAACGTCCATCATCAACTGGTCCCAGAAAATGGACATTCCATTCGTAAGTTTGGGACCGTTGAGATGCGCGAGCGCCTGATCGTAGCTGGCAAATGACGGATCGGACTCCAGCGAGAGCCGCGTCGCGACCACGCGCGGCTTTGGCAGCCGCGTGTCTCCCTCATACACATCCATAAAATCGGAAAGCCAGAGCGTGGCGGCTTCGTGCAGCGCCGGATCGACGCGATCAAAATCCAGATAACCCTTGTCGCGCTCCGGAAATTCCACATCGCGCATGGTCTTCAGCGGCACGCGCATCAAAATATACAGATGGTTTCCGTCCGGCTTGAAAAACATCTGCACCGTCGCATCGCTGGGAATATCATGGGCCGCCGCGCAAAGAGCCACGGCGAAGAACAGCAACGCCAGACGCGCAGCAGCAGCCGCAAGGCGGGACCAGGTAAGGTTGCGAACATGAACAGAAAGCGTAATCGTTGCGACCTCCCGCTGACAAGCGAAATTCGGGCTCACTGGAATTTTATTTGTGTATACTTTCAACCGTTGTCGGGCCGCAATCTCAGGGTGGGTGATTTTGCTAATCCCTGAGCGACGGCAATCCAGAAATAGGTACTCATTCCGGGCTGGGAATTAAAGATCAGGGCGCCCCGTGGCCATAGTCAACGAAGTTAATCGCAAGACGGCCGAACTTTGTTCCATACTTCAAGCTTCAAAGTGATATTCAAAATCTTCGGAGGAATCATGCGCAAGACTTTTTTACTCGCGATCGTAATCGCAATCGGCTTGGCCTCGCCCGCTCTGAGAGCCCAACAGAAAAAAAATCTCGAAGTTTATTTTATTGACGTCGAAGGCGGTCAATCAACGCTGTTCGTTTCGCCCACCGGACAATCCTTGCTGGTCGATACGGGCTGGGCCGGCGCGCGCGACTCTGGACGCATCGTCAGCGTTGCGAAAATGGCGGGCATCAGCCAGATCGATTATCTGGTGCTCACCCACTATCATGGCGACCATGCAGGCGGGGTGGTCGATCTCGCCAAGGCGATCCCAATTAAAAATTTTGTCGATCACGGCCCCAGCGCGGAAGAGACGCTGAATGTCCCCCAAAATTACGCCGCATATCTTACGGTGCGCGGAGAGGGCAAGCACATTCAGGTCAAGCCCGGAGATAAAATTCCGGTCCCTGGCCTCGACGTTCAGGTAATTTCCGCGGCGGCTGAAACGATCTCGAAAGAGCTGCCGGGCGCAGGCGAGGCGAATCCCGACTGCGGCGGATTTGTGCCCAAGGACGAAATGAAAGAAACTCTCGTGGGCGGCGAGAACAAGCAGTCCGTCGGTATGATCATTTCCCTCGCTAAATTCCGCATCGCCGATTTTGGCGACTTAACTTGGAATAAAGAACACGATCTGGCCTGCCCGAAAAATCTGATTGGGACGATTGACGCATACGTGGTCTCGCATCATGGACAGGACATTTCCAGCCTGCCAATGCTAGTGCACGCAATGCGCCCGCGCGTAGCCGTGATGGACAATGGAGCGAATAAGGGCGGAGCTGTGGCCACGTTCGAGACCTTGAAATCCTCGCCGGGCCTCGAAGACCTCTGGCAATTGCACTTCGCCGAAGGCGCCGGCGACCACAACATGCCCGAAAAATTCATCGCCAACCAGGGGAAGGGCGGAACGGCGCAAACCGGTGTCCCGAACGAAGGGCCGGTATATTACATCCAGTTGACCGCGCAACCCGATGGTAGTTTTAGCGTAAAAAACAGCCGGAACGGTTTCCAGAAAGGATTATCCGGCGAAGCACTAGAGCAGTGCATTTCTAAGGCGAGGCGATTACAAATTCGCCTCACCTCTTTTCTCCTGGAATTCAAATAGCCGCATAAACAGCGTCGATTTGCGTGATGCGCCCACGCTAATTCGCCAGAAACGAAATTAAATGTTATCCTTAAAGAATGAGCAACGCATACCGCATCGTTTTTGCGTGCCCCAAAGGCGGGCACAATATTAATTTCCAACGAAAATGTTCCGAGCCGGCCCTCTCTGAAAATGAGGCCATGAAAATCTTCGGCGAGGAAAAAATTGCCTGCGAAAGCCCGCGGTGCGGGTGGACAGGCAAAGCGTCAACCACAAGGCTTTTGCGAATTCTCCCCTTCGATTGGATATTTTCACCAGCGCGTTAGCGCGATACTTGCCTCTAATTCCCGGGCGGTTTTACTGCCGGATATCGTTAGGTAGCGCCAATTCCACGTGCTAAAATGGGCTTGAAATTGTTGCTCTTGTAAACCTTTAGACTTTCTGAAGGCCTGCAAGTCCACACTTGCGGGCCATTTTTTTTGGCCCGTTCCGGCAAGATGGCGGCCGCTGCCCAGAAATGCCAGGCGCGATTCACGCGAGGAGGCACCTTGAAGGCTCTCGAAGAAGGCGCATACATCAAGCATTTTCAGTACGGTTGGGTGTTGTCACCGAATCCAATTCAGAACGCACGTCGATCGACTTTGACGCTCATGGCATGAAAAAATTCGTCACCAGCCTGATGGTGGTAGAACTTGCGGAAGGCACGCCGCCAAAACGCCGACGCGCGAAGAAAATCAAGAAAGTAATTGCGGCAGTTCCTGCGACAGGCGCATCCGCTATTGCCTTGGCCGCAGGCGCCAAGTGAGCCACGAAATCATTGTCCAGTTTTTGGGTTACCAAGTGAAACCGCTTGAGCGCGAGTACACCTTTGCCGTGCGCGAGGTTTCCACCGAGCCTCGCGAGTTTACTCTGACCATTCCAGCAGCGGCATTCAATGAACGATTGCTTCGCATTCAGGACGCGCCGGATGTTTGCTCCCGCAAGTTACGCCGCGAACTGGAAGCAAACGCGAACCATCCCCCGGAAACGCACTACGCTATCACCAATGCAGAGTTGGAAGCTTACCGCGTTGCCCGCGCTCCAAAAACGCCCAAGTCTCCCTTTAGCCGCAAGCCAGTAGAAGATTACTGAACCTTGAAAATTGTGGCGGCCCATGTAGCGCAGGCTGATGGGTTTCTTTGAAAACTGCGGAATCTTTGTGGGTCGTGGCTTTGCCACGACATAAGTTCTGAAAAAATGAGTGCGGCTTCAGCCGCTGAGGCTCCGATTTTGCAATTTTCACTCCGACTCTAAAGCCCACGCTACGAATCACTCATCGCTCTTCTTCAGAATTTGCCGAACGATCATATTCAGCACGCTCAGAATCAAGCCTCCCCAAAAAGCGGGCCAAAGACCACGCACCTCGAATCCCGGCACAAACAGCGCCGCGAATTTCAACATCAGCGCGTTGATCACCAGCCAGAATATTCCGAACGTAAGAATAGTAAGAGGAAACGTAAGAATTTTCAGCAGCATGCCAATTGTGCCGTTCACCAGGCCGATCACGATCGCGGCGATCAGCGCCGTGGCGAATCCGCTGACAAAAAACCCAGGAACAAAATGCGCGACCAGCAGCAAGCAGAGTGCGCTCAGAATCCAGTGTGCCAGTAGTTTTACCATGTGAGTCTCCGCAAAAAATTGAGGTGTCGGTTCCGCTTCGTCCGGCAGATGGAATAGTACGATGGCGGGGGCGAATCGTGCATCTTTTCTGTTTCCGCTGAAATTGATTCGCTCATGCCGGGCGACGGCGTGCTCAAAAATGTGCCACAAAAATCAAATTGAGTTCGCGCAGAAGGCCCTCGGGTGTATAAGATTGCGCATCCGTAAATTAGAGCGGAAATTTGATGGTGGGAGAAGATGGATGCGAACTCTTGGAATTGGCATTGCGTTAGCGCTCGTTGCGGCAGCAGTGGTAACGGCCCGGCAACCGGAAAAAGTGCCGCAGGCACCTGCATCACAGACGGCAGCAGTGGCCATGAAAACTTTTTCTTCCGCCGCCGACGTGCAAGCCCTTCTCGCCAAGGCAAAAAGTGAACGGAAAGAAGGCCAGGTGATGGTCGCCGAGCCGATTCTTTCTCTTTCCCCGTACGTGACGAATTTGGAATACCGCCCCATTGAGGGAGCAGTTGCCGTCCACGAAAAAGAAGCGGAAATTGTATACGTGATCGATGGTGGCGGCACCCTGACCACAGGCGGAACCGTTGTAGGGGAAAAGCGCACGAATGCTGCGAACCTGTCCGGCACTTCGATTGACGGCGGAACGATTCAGCAGATTGGCAAAGGCGATTTCACGATCATTCCCGAAGGCACGCCGCACCAGTTCAAGCCAGCCGGCGGACCTCTCGTGTTGATGACCCAACATGTGCCGCGCCCTGCTTGCCGCGCAATAAAACAATTCCCTTGCGTGTGCCCCACGAAAATTCGCGGGCAATTTTAAATTCGTTTTACGAGGATGATTATGAAATTTCGTGCCGTGAAAACTGCATTATTCGCGATGGCAATCCTGCTCACCGCTTCCGCGGCCTCCACGGGAGAAGGCGTTCCCGCGGCTGTCCACTATATCCCGCACGATCAGGTTGCCACGGTCATGGCCAAAGGCGGCCCGATCCTGAATGACCCGGTCCTGCTCATCCTGGCCAATCGACGCGCGGCTGGCGCGGTGGAATACCATGAGCATACCAACCATATTTTCATCATGGTCGATGGTGAGGCCACATTTATCGCCGGCGGCACGATGGTCAACCCAAAACGAACCAACCCCGATCAAATGACAGCGACGTCCATCGAAGGCGGACAAACTTTTCACCTGACCGCGGGCGACGTGATCACGATCCCCGCAAAAACGCCGCACTGGTGGAAAGAGCTTTCGACAAAGACAGTCGGCTATTACGCGGTAAATATCGAAAGCAAGTAACAAGAGTCGCGGCGAGTGTTTATTTAGCAAAGAATGTCGCCCATTCCGTCGCAAAAAACACGCGACAGAATAGCCTCTACGAAACCAGCCCATCCGAGTTTTGTAGAGGCCGTCCGATTTGTGGACGGGCGATTTTTCTCGGATCTGAAGCAATCCGAAAGGCGAAACCATCATGAGACACGCACGCCAAATATTCCTCGCACTGGCCGTCGGCCTTGTAACCCTCTTTAATATCGCCGCAAACGCACACGCCCAGGCCAGCTACCCTCCCTCGAACGATTTACCGAACCCCTACCAAACCATTTCCAACTGGGCGCACTTGCCAGACGGAAGAAAATGGGGAGCAACTTCAGGCGTGGCTATCGGTCCCGATGGCAACGTCTGGACCTACGAGCGATGTGGCGGGAATGGCTGCGCGGATTCAATGTGCCACCGATTCTCGAGTTCGACCTGTCCGGCAAAATGCTGAAGACCTTTGGCGCGAATTTGTTCGTTCTGCCGCATGGCATCTTCGTGGATAAGGACGGAAACGTGTGGGTCACCGACGGAGTCGGAGGTGGCGGCACAAGCGACGATGTCGGCAAACATGGAAAGGGCCATCAGGTATTCAAATTCTCTCCTGACGGAAAAGTTTTAATGGTACTCGGAAAAGCAGGCGTGCCCGGCGATACCCACGACACTTTTAACCGGCCATCGGCTGTGCTCGTGGCTCCGGACGGCGATATTTTTGTGGCCGATGGGCACAACTCGCCGCCCAATTCACAGATGAACGCGCGCATCGTGAAATTTTCAAAAGACGGAAAATTTATCAAGGAATGGGGAATGCTCGGAACCGCGCCCGGAGAATTCAACACGCCTCATGCCCTTGCTCTGGATTCCAAAGGGCGTTTGTTTGTCGCGGACAGGGCCAACAACCGCATTCAGATTTTCACGCAAGACGGCAAATTCCTGAATGAGTGGAAACAGTTTGGCCGCCCGAGCGGAATTTTTATCGCAAAGGACGACACCATGTACGTGGTGGACTCCGAGTCCACAGACCAGCCGGGATACGGAAATAACCCGGGATGCAAAAGAGGTATGCGAATTGGGAGTGCCAAAACCGGCAAAGTCACCGCATTTATTCCAGATCCGGCCCCGGGCGGCTCCACCAGCGCAGCAGAAGGAGTTGCGGTAGACAGCCAGGGGAATATTTATGGAGCCGAAGTTGGCCCAATGGATTTAAAAAAATATGTGAAGAAATAAAAATTGCCCACAATTTCCTCCAAACAAAATTAAAAGGTGAAAAACATTTCCGCCAATCGAAATTTAAAAAGGCATCGACAAACTCTCTGTGGCACTCCGCATTTCTCTGTGCACTCTGTGTTAAGCCTTCTGTATATTAGATCATCAATCTCGGGAGCAAAGTAATAGTGCAAACACCGAATTCAATCCGCGCGCGAAATTTGCCGCAACATATCGCTGCACTCCTAAACATTGGAATTCTAGCCGCTTCCCTTTTCGTGCAACCTGCTCTTAACGCAGCGCCGTCCCCCGCCGACAAGCGCAAACCCGGCCTGTACTGGACCGTCGAATCCGACAAAGGAAAAATATCCTGCAAACTATTTGAAGCAGAGGCTCCGGTCACGGTTCATACGATGGTGGGCCTGGCGATCGGAAAAATTTCGTACGTTCATCCCGAAACCAAGCAAACCGAACGAAAGAAATTTTTTGACGGCCTGATTTTCGACCGCGTGATCCCCGGAGTGATGATCCAGGGCGGCGATTTGCTGGGCACAGGCGTCGGGCATCCTGAAGGCCCCGGCTTTCCCTACAAAAGTGAAATCGTTCCTTCCTTGAAATTTGACACGCCGGGACGTTTAGCGATGGCCAACAGCGGCCCCGACACGAATGACAGCCACTTTTTTATCACCGAAGCCCCTTTTCCCTCCTTTAATGCAAAGTACACGATCTGGGGACAGTGCGAGAATGTGGACGTGGTGAAAGCGATCGCGCAAGTGCCGCGCGACCCGGGCGACACGCCCGTGACTCCTGTCCACATCCAACACGTGACGATCGAGCGTGTGGGCCCCGCTCCGGCTGATGCGCCCGAAGCAATGCCCGCGGATAACACTTCCAAATAGTTCCATTCCTTGAAACGCCCTCATTCTGTTTTGCATTGACAGTCCCAGCTTGCAATGGGATAGTCGCGGCAACTGCGAGGGATCACATGACAATGAGGCGTTTGATCTTCCTTTCCATGGTGTCTGGACTTTTCCTTCTTTCGACAACCGCCTTCGCGCATCATGGCGCCTCAGTCTACGATTCGACGAAACTGACCACGCTGAAAGGCACGGTCACTGAATTTCAATTCATGAATCCGCACACGGCAATTTTGTTCGATGTGACGGGTGCCGACGGCAAAGTCGAAAAATGGACTGGCGAAGCCCCCAGCCTGACGACCATGTCCCGCGCGGGTTGGAATAAAGCCATAATGAAATCCGGAGACAAGGTGACTTTTATTGGCAACCTCGCCAAAAGCGGTTCGCACATCATGCGCATCCGCAAAGTTATTTTTCCAAATGGCAAGGAAACGGTGATGGATCGCGGAGAAGATTACGCAGAGTAGTTGCCGAAGGAGCTCCGGAATGCGCATCCGCTTATCAAGCTCGCTCTTTGCGATCATGGCTGCTGCGCTCGCCTCATCGTTCCCGATTGCCGCGCAAACTACAAAGCCGGCGGGAGAAAAACAACATGCCGCACCCGCGCCTGCGGATTTATCCGGAGTTTGGAGACGCTCGCGCCGCCCGCCTGACAAAGCCCGCAAGTACACAATTTACGAACTCGCTTTTTCGATTACCAATGAGTTGCCCCCGATGACCCCCTGGGCGGAAGAAAAATACAAGGCCAATAAACCAAATGTCGGGCCCCGGTCTGTCTCCTTGGCGGAAACGAACGATCCCATTATGCAGTGTGCTCCGCCGGGCGTCCCGAGAGTTTATCTGATACGCGGCGCGCCGTTGGAGATTGCCAATATTCCCGGACGCGTGCTGATGATTTTTGAGTACGACCATTTCGTGCGCAATATTTTTACAGATGGACGCGAGCATCCAAAAGATTTATCTCCCTCCTGGATGGGGGACGCCATCGGAAAATGGGAGGGCGACACGCTCGTCGTGGATACAGTGGGATTCAATGACAAAACATGGCTGGACAACGACGGCCTCCCCCACAGCGAAGACCTACATTTGGTTGAGCGCATACGCCGCGTGAATCACGACACGCTGACCATCGACACAACGATTGAAGATCCCAAATCCTATACAAAAAAATGGGGAGGTCATGCCATCTACGAACTAAAACCCACCTGGAATCTAGGCGAAGTCGTCTGCGAAGACAATATTACCTACGGCGATATGCAACAAAAATCCGAAGGCACTAAGTAGGACAGGCTTCAGCCTGTCCGGTTTTGATTTTCGTCAGAGCTAAAAAAATCAAAAGAAGACAGGCTGAAGTTTCTGCGTGAAAACTGCGGAATCATTGTGGTTCATGGCTTCAGCCACGACATAAGTTCTGCAAAATAAGTGCGGCTTTAGCCGCTGAGGCTCCAATTTTGCAGTTCTCACTCAGGCGCTGAAGCCTGTCCTACCAAATTCAATTTCCACTCTTGGAAGCAAGCAGCGCCGCGGGTCTTACGCGTGCCGGGGGAGTTGCATTCGCTCCCGCCTGAGTGCCGTTGGGACCCACCGCGAGCAGCGACTTGTCATCCGGTTTGCATGACCAGCTTGCAACGCTCTTCGCATCGCCGCTCCCCTTGTAGTGAGCCTGCTCAGGAAACTTGCACAGCGGCATGGTTCGATCGACTACGCCATTCGCCAGGTGTGTAGCGGGAATCGCATCCGGCGCGATCCCCTTTTCCACCCATTGTTCGAGCGCGCTTAACGTATCGAACGAATTTGGCCCCGCGCCGAGAACACAATGCTGCATGCCCGGCACCATGAACAGCCGCGCACTCTGCTGCAGTTTCGGGTAGCCGCCGTTTTCCTGCGCCAGGTCCTCGTAAAACCAGATGCTGCTGTACGGAGAAATAATCAGATCATCGAATCCGTGATAAATCAGAAGCTTTCCGCCCTTGGCGAAATACGCGCTTAATTTTGAAGGATCGTTGGGCACGTCATCCGCAAGTCGCGTGTAGATAAGATTCAGCGCATCGCTCTTCACCACGCCATTGCTCTCGACCGAGTTGTTCATGTCCTTGCCGGCATCCTGTAATCCAAGCTTCAACAGAATATTTTGCGAGAGTGACCAATTCGCGGGCACTGTGGCATCGGCCCACGGTTTCGCGGAAGTAGGATCGACGGGCGGCGTTTCTAGATAATTCGTTGCGCCGCGCACGGTCATGTTGTCCTGTCCCAGATTACCCACTGACGCGCCGGGAAAAATAATCTTGCCCTGCTCGTCGCGCACCGGACTCATGATCAGTCTTGAGCGCGTCAGCCTGCTTCTGCGTCAGAGTCTCGGGCACCAGCGCATCGGGCTGAAATGCGCACTTCGCCGGATTCTGGATCAGGCCGTCGGCCACTCCATCCGCCTTGTCGCACTGTTTCAGGATCGCCGCACTTACAGCCTGAAATTTCGCGGGAGGAATGTAAGCTTCGAGCAGCGCTTTTATATTTTTCAAGCTCCAGAGCGAAGTGCCCGCAGGATCGAGCCACGGCGCGCCGGAAATAATTCCGTCGTAATCCGCGGGATACCGGCTGGCCTCGATCATGCCCATTTTTCCGCCATTCGAGCAGCCATCGAAGTACGACCGCCGAATCGTTTCCGCGTGGTAGTAATTCTTGACCAGCATCTTCGCGGCCAGCGTCACGTCGTGAACGGCGCGGTAATAATAATCGATCACCTTGGGCAAGTCGGGCGCGCCCGGCGCGGTATATTCCCACGTGGGATTGGCAACCAGGTGCCCCGTGTCGGTAATCGCCGTAGCGTAGCCTCTCGCCAGAAAAAGCGGCTGGTCGGCGGGATTCGCCGATGACGAGAGCGTCCCTGCCAGACCGCCAACGCCGTGGAAAATAAATTTTTGATTCCAGTTGGCCGGAAGCATGACCTCAAAATTTGCGGACCCGTTTTCCGCGCCTTCCCCGGTCGTGGTCACGGTGCCCTTCACATCGCAATATTCAGGGTTTGGCGCTGCCGCCGGCACAACTGTCGCGGACGCAATCGTCATATTAGGAACCTTGAGCGCGTCCAGAGACGCAGGCGTGCAATCCGCCCAGGTCGGAACATTTGCAATCGACAGCGCAGACCAGCGCCACAAGAACCCAGCGCAATACAAAAGATGATGACCGATCGGGGAATGCGCGAGTGAATTCTCATCTGTGTCCCTCCAGAATGTCCGGCGAGTCGAAAGGCGCTTGAAATCTGCCTGCTTGGTGAGAGGGTAATCCTAAATAGGCCCTATGTCATTAGCCCATTTTTGCGGCGTCCTTAAACAAACTTGTCACTTGCTGTGGCACATAGTTCGATCATTGCTTTTGTGGCTCACCATGACTTAGGATTAGCCCACATTCGACCGTTAGCGCAACTTTCAAATGTTGCAAAGAATTGGAAGCGGCCGAAGTCAGAACATTTTCCAACAGACATATGCGTTGGGTTCACCAAAGTGTGAACAGGAATTCGATCCGACAATAAAAATAAGTGAGAGGACAACCGAAAAAGTATGAACAAGAAACTTTTTGCGCGTGAACTTTCAGGGCTACTGGGAACTTTAGCGTTGTCGATCGTCGCGCTCGGCGCAAGTTTGCCGAGTCTTTACGCGCAAGCCCCTGCGGCTGCTCCTCCGCCCCCCGCCGCGACGGCCGCCGACATGAAGGGCAAGACCGCCGAGCAGTTTTACAAAAAGATCGAAGCGCTCAAGGGCATTCCCGCCGACCAGGTTCACCCCGCGATGGAATACATCACCACTGCGCTCGGCGTTGGCTGCGGCTATTGCCACGTCATCGGCCATTTCGATCAGGATGACAAGCGCGAAAAGCACGTCGCGCGAAGCATGATCCAGATGACCATGGCGCTGAATAACACCGTGTTCGACGGCAAGCGCGAATTGACCTGCTACACGTGCCACCGCGGCGTCGCCAAGGCCGCGACAACCCTGCTGCTCGCCGGCGATAAAGTACCAACCGAAAAAAGCGCCCTGGAAATTTTCCCGGGCCTCGCGCTCAAGGATTTTTCGAGCATCGACGCGAACATGTCGCCAAGCAAAGCGCCCGCAACGATCGTGAGCGGCCCCGCACCGGCCGCCCCGCCCGCCGCGCCGAAGCCCGCCGCCGCGCCGCTTCCGTCCGTCGCCGATGTTTTCGCCAAGTATGAAGAAGCGCTCGGCGGAAAATCCGCCGTCGACAAAATTACCGCTCTTTCCTTTAAGGGAACTGTGGACATGCTCGTTCCTCCGCCGCCAGGCCCTCCAGGAACGCCGCAACCACCCGCCGCGATGGGAACAGTTCCGGCCGAGCACAACGTAAAAGGCATGAAGGGCGTCATCACCTGGACTTTCCCTGGCAGGCCCCCGGTTTCGATGGGCTATGACGGAAACATCGCCTGGCACAACACGCCAATCCGCGAAGATACCGGCGACGAAAAGCGCATGATCGTCGAACTGGGCGAAAAATTTCCCGGCCTTGAATTCCGGGACGACCACACAAACGTGCAGGTGGATGCCATGGAAAAAGTCGGCGACCGCGATACGTACCGCGTCGTAGGCACGCGCAAGGACGGCTTCCAGGTGATCGACCGTCTCAACTTCGACGCGCAAACCGGACTGCTCGTAAAAACTTATACAACCATGCAGAGTGTGATCGGGGCCTTCCCTGAGGACACTTATTACGAAGACTACCATGACGTGAGCGGCGTCAAAGTTCCTTCCACCATGCGAGTCGTCGGCGCGGAGGGAAACCAAAGCTTCAAGTGGGCGCAGATCGACGCAAATTCCCCCGCGGAAGATGCGAAGTTCATGAAGCCCGCGCCCCCGGCCCCAAGACCCGCCGGAAACTAATCCTAAAAAAATCCCGGCCCGGCGCATCTGGCACAGATGCGCCGGCCCGGACTAAATGGTATTGTGGCGCCGGCGTCCCGCCGGCAGTTCTTATTCGAATCTTAACTGAGCGCAAAACCGCCGGCGAGACGCCAACGCCACAAAAATCCGCCCATTGTCAAAAAATCAAATTGCCAATTTATTTGAAAGACGACTTTAAAAATAAAACTTCGCCGCCACCTGAATCAATCGCGGATCCTGCGCACTAACCACTTGCCCGAATGTACTGTTATCCACTTCGCCGTCCACCGCCGAAGGACCATAAAACTGCGCGTGATTAAATACGTTGAATGCTTCTACTCGAATATCAACGGACTTGGATTCCGTGATGCGCACATTCTTGCTGACTTGCACATCGAAGTTGTTAATCCCCGGGCCGTAAAAGGAACGGCGAGCCGCATTCCCCACCTGGCCGAGGTTCTCCGGCTGAAATAGCGCGGTGTTAAACGCTGGGCGCCCATTCCGCGGGTTCGTATTGATGTTCAGAGGTCCGGGCGTAAATACCGGAGTGTCAATCAATTGGTTGTTCACGCCATTGCCGAGCGACCCCTGCAGCGAGCTATCTGATTGGTCATATAACGTAACAGGAAATCCAGTACTGAACCGCGTCGTGCCCGAAATGCTCCAGCCCTCCGTCAAGCGGTTCGTGCGGCGGAAAAGTTTTTCCAGCGGCAAATTGTAATTGTAGGTCGCCACAAAATTATGCTTCATGTCCCAGGACGAAATGTTGCGGCTGAGCGCAGGATTAGTTGGGTTGATCACCTCCCCAAGATTCGACCCCTGATCGATCGATTTGGAATAGGTGTAGGCAAGCGACACTGTCGTTCGCGTCCATGAATAGCGAAGCGTGGTCTCCAATGCATTGTAATTGGAATTCTCGATTGTTTTCTGCGCTGTGTCGCTTCCATATAATTCAGTCGGCGTTCCATTGAAAATTACTCCGTTGTAAGTCGACCCAAGCAAACCCCTTCGAGTCCCGTAAAAAACTTGTCCGGAGGCTGACGTAAACGTGCCATCCTCAGCATAAGGTCCGCACGTGGGAGATCCCGGAGCAACCTGGCTAGGCTGGCTGAGACTCAGGCAAAGTGCAGGATTGCCGAGGTTCGATGGCTGATCAGCAAGAATATGGTGCCCCTGGTTCCCAACGTAGCTCACGGTAAAGAGCATTCTCGCGGTGATCTGCCGTTGAATGGACAGCATGTAGTTCTCGATGTACGGCACCGTGTTGCGGGAATAAAAATAAGGATCCGCGCTGATGGGAGTCACAGCCGACCAATCGAACGCATTGTATGGATTGCTGGCTGAAACTGTATGCGGCGGAAAAACGATTGGATATGGATTGGTATTCGCCGCGCCAAACGGATCCGCGGCATTAACAAATGGCGTCGCAAAAAGCGGCGCTTGTGGGCTCAGATAGTTATATCCGAAGGGAGGCACGGAATACATGATTCCCGCCGACAGCCCCGGAAATGCCGTATAAAACATTCCGAAGCTGGCACGAATGCTGCTGTCGCCATCTTTTCCAAAAATCGCTTTCCAAATTCCATGATCGAATTTCGGCGCATACGCCACGCCAATTCTTGGAGCGAATTTATCGTATTTCGTGGGCGACAACGTGGACGGAATTCCCGGATCGCCCGGCACCAGCAATCCGGGGATCGCATTCGGATACAGAACCGACTGACTTCCCGGCACAATCGTCTGAATATTATTGTACTTTTCCGACCATGGCCTGATGACGTCCCAACGCACTCCGTAATTCACCGTCAGCCCGGGACGCGCGCGCCAGCTGTCCTCCACGAATGCGCCAACATAACGATTTCGAAGATAAAAAGGCTGACCGGTGGATTGCGTGTACTGGCTGGGAACGCCGAAGCAGAAAATTGGCGAAAGCCGAACCCGTTTCCGAGTTTTGGTTTGCAAAATTAAATGTTCCATTGAAGGTTGCATTAGGATGCTCGTTGACCTGATCGATGTGGAACTGCCCACCGAACTTGATCGAATGATTTCCGACAACCTTCGAGAGCGCATCGCTGCCATAGAGCGTATTGTTCCACTGATTCGTGTTCGTGACCGGCACGCCCATCACAAACGAAGGAAACACAAGATTCATGACGCCTTCATACTGCGGCGCCTGCACGTCAATTCCCGTTGAGTGCGGCCCGGTTACAAATCCCTGAGATGCCAGGCTCACTCCTATTCCGCCATGTGGTTGCCCGATGATGTTCGAGTTACGAATGATTCCGATGTGGAATTCATTGACGGTATTCATCCCGAATGACCTTGGTGTCGCCTACCGTAAACACCTGCGCCCGGCCGATCGTCAGGGCGTCGAAACCTGGAACGCTGGCGCCGCCCTGCCCTCCGGGATACGGATTATCCAAACGGTAGTCGTCGAAGAAATAGTATCCGGAAATCTGTCCCCATCGAGTGTTGGCATCGATTCGCGCGGAGCCTTTGTCATCCCGCACGGTCTGGGAAAAGGCGGAGGTGGAGAAAGTATTGTTCGTAGTATTGCTGGGCGTGGGAATGTATTGCAGCAAATTCTTGGCCGGCGCGGACCACGCACTCATCGGAATCATACCGTTCGGAAGCACGCACTGGGAAGTAGTTCGTACAACCGGGCGTGTAATAAGCTCGCCCGACAAAAACCGTATTCCGGGAGCGTATCCCAACTCGCTGATCCAGGTAAGCCGCTCTACCTGTTGTCTCGACCGTGCCCGTTCAGCGAAGAAGCAATGTCCGTCAAATTACCTTGGCGGTCCGCAAGGGACGGGACAGAAATAACAGGAGACGTTATCCCTTGATTCGTCCGTAGTTCCCTGATAATCGCCGAAAAAGAAAACTTTTTGCTTCTTGATCGGCCCTCCAACGGTCCCGCCAAACTGGTTTTGCTTATACTCGCTGCGTGTTTGGCCGCAAAATAATTCTTGGCATCAAGGGCTGTGTTTCGCAGAAACTCAAACGCTTCTCCATGAAAAGAGTCGCCCCCGGATTTCGTCACCACGTTAATCAGGCCGCCGTTGTAATTGCCGTATTCAGGGTCGAAGTTGTCGGTCAGCAGCCGAAACTCCGAGATGGAATCCAGGTTGGGAAGGATCGACGTGCCGCCGTTCATATACTCCTTCACATCGATTCCATTCACGAAAAATCCATTTGAAGATTCGCGCTGCCCGTTAATCGAAACATTTCCCGGGTTTTCGTCGCCGGAGGGATTAATGGTTCCCGTGACGCCGGACATGATCACGGAAGTTGCTGTCAGGGACGTGACGGGGCTTACGCCCGGTTGAATCGACAACAAATCCGTATAACTGCGACCATTCAATGGAATCGATACAATTTGCGTGCCGGTCACCACGTCGCCCAAATTTGTGTCGACTGTTTCTACGTTCACCCCGGCGCCGGTAACCACAAGTTCCTCCGACTGCTCTCCCATCGACAAGCTTACGTCCGCCCTCAACTCTGAATTAATGTCGATCACCATGCCGGTTCGTTTATATGGCTTGAAACCTTCGCGAACAATTTCGATCTCGTATCGCCCCACAGGCAAGGCAGTGAAATTGTAAAAGCCATTCGCATTTGTCTTGGTGCTCTGTTGCACCGTCGTGTCCAGGTTGAGCACGCTAACCGTGGTGTCCGGAACTACGCTGCCAGATTGGTCCGTGACCGTGCCCGATATGCTTCCCCCCGTGTCTGCCTGCACAGCTAACGCAAGCGACGCGGTTAGCGCAAATGCCAAAAAAAAGCGTGTGTATCGCCTCTTGCCGGGCCTCAAGCGTGACAAGGCATGCGGTGAAAAACTCAATCTTCGATTGTCCGGGTACCTGCTCGAAAGCATTGCGACGCCCCCCTGAGAATTCTTTGCACACCTGCTCGCCGACTCCACAAGATCAAATTCAAACAGACTGCTTCGAAATTATTAGGAAGGCAGATCTTTGCCGTTGACCACAACCTTCAAAGCAAATCCTGGACCTGATGTAATGCCAACAGGTGCGCCATTCTTCGCGGGGTGAGTCTCAACCTTGACGTGATCACCGCGCTTCAGTGTGCCCACATCCCATCCGTGATGCGCCATGGTAAACGTGGACGCCATTTCCAGCGTCCAGTGGCTCGTGTGCCCGCTATCGTCCATCACATCCAGATGCGCCAGGCAATGAGGATTGGACCAGTCGAAGTCGGTGATTGTTCCCATGAGCACAATCGTTTTCTTCATGTCGTAGTTCGTAACGCCATGGTGGGCAATAATCGGGGCTGAAATTATTCCGAATCCGGCGGCAACTATCAGAATACGAATGATTCCAATTCGCACGAAGCACCTCCAACACAGCCCAACTCTTGCAATGTATAAATACAGTAGTCAGCCTTCGGTGACATAGCTCAACTAAAGTTGGAATACTAGATCATTCCTCATCTTTCGTTCTTTTTGTGGTTCCAATCTACCACCGGACCGGCTGATTGAGGAGATTTGAGTGGGGGATAAAGGTGAGCCGATCGCACGCGGAAAACTCAATAGTCTTTGAGGGAGAACTGCAGAATCATTGTGAGTCGTGGCATTACCCACGGCATAATTTCTGCAAAATGAGTGCGGCTTTACAGTCTACGAGAAAAATACTTTATTCTGTCATTCCGAGCGAAGCGAGGAATCTCTCTTCGATTTAAGCATCAGAAAATTAAGAAAAGGAGTTTGCAGCCAGACTCACATTCAGAATGGAAAACGAATACACAAATACAACTCGATCCGATTGAATTGTATTTTTTAAAGTCCTAGGCTGCTGAAACCAGATAGGAAAGATTATTTTGGGGAACGGCTTGCTCCCGTCGCATTAAACCTACGGGCATTCCCTCTTCACACTCGAATTTATAAAGATCCGCGCACGGGCCGCAGAGCCAGAAATGCTCAATGAACTGATAGCTTTCTTCTTGATTGTTATTCGCAGACTTTTCTGGAAAATCGAACCAACCGGCCAGCGCGATAATCAAATGGAGTCTGGCAAGCCGGATTGAAACATTTTGTAATCATGCAGCCTCCTTAATCTCAAGTGATTCAATCCCACTAATCACGGAAGCAGTGGGTGGGTAACGAGCCATGCGTTGCCCACCCTATTAAAAAACTTTTCTAATTAGCCGCCTTCATCTCGGCTGGAACGGTCTTTGCATCCTGCGCTTTCGGAAGTTCAATATTCAGAATTCCGTTCATCAATTGAGCATTCACCTTGGTCGGGTCTACTTCAATGGGCAACTGAACAGAACGCAGAATTTCTTTTGCGCAGCATTCCGAGTAAATTGTTTTCCCCTTTGTAGTTTCTTCCTTGGATTCGTGTTTGCCGGCAATCGTCAAGCGGTTCCCTTCCACCTGGATGTTCAGTTCCTTCGCCGCGAAGCCGGGAACTTCAGCGCGAACATTCAGCGCGTCCTCTGTCTCCGCGATTTCCAAATGGATGGGATGAAGAATTTCGGACTCTGCCTGAAGCCAGTCCGACAGTTCGTTGCCAAACCATTGGCCATTGTTATTAAAAATCTCGAACGCGCGTTTCGCAATCGAGTCGTAAACTTGATCGAATCTTTCAATATTTTTTTCAGATCCGGATTGTTTGCTTATTGCTGGTATCTTTACTGGTTGCGTTGCAACTGCCGTTGCAGTTTGTGCTGCCATTTTGTTTCTCCCTCCAGCTGCCGCGAAATTTGGTCCCGGCGCTCTAAGAACATATACCGCTTAAATCGGTTGAAAAATACACGGTTTGCCGTAGAAGACACTACTAACCGAAACTTTATACACTTTGCATTAATCGGCATTGATATATGTCACGTTGCCGTAAATTTCGGGTCACGATTAGATTAATTCGAGATTTTTGTTACAATCGCCCCTTAAACTTGCAAATGTAATGAGTTCCAATTGCTTTTCAATTTTGCGGCTTTTGGACACCATCTCTACAGCAACGGCCCTGAATTTTGAGACGGTCCAACACTCATGTGCATCGGTAGACTATGATTGAATCAACCTTAAACCTGCCGCCGGACCGCCCGAGGCAGCCTTCTATTTTTGAGAGGCTATTTGACAAGTCACCGGATGCCATCGCCATTACCGATCCGGAAGGGCGAATCACTTCGGTCAGCCAGCGCCTCGAACAATGGTTTGGCTATACGTCCCAGGAATTGATTGGCCAACCCTTGCTCTTGCTCGTCCCAAATCGGCACCGAGTCGCGTATTCGTCCGGGCGCGCAACGAATTTAACCGGCCTCACTGGGGACGCAAGGGAAGCTGGACTCGAAAATCTGGGCAGGCGAAAGGATGGAAGCGAATTCCCCGTCGACATGCAATTCAGTTTTGTCGAGTCCGCGGAAGGCCGCGTCGCGGTCTGCGTGTTTAGAGATGTCTCCTCCCCCAAAAACCCTCGAGAGTCCATGGCTGAGAACGAGCCTCTATTCCGCACTCTGTTCGAATTTTCTCCCGACGCCATCATTGCCAGTGACCGCAAAGGTTCGATTACTGAGGTGAACGCGCGCGTCGAATCCATGTTCGGCTATGCGCGGGGTGAACTTGTCGGGCAGTCCATCGAAATTCTTGTTCCGGAGCGGTTTCGCCACGTGCATCCCGCGCATCGCGTTGGATATACGTCAGCAGCGCGGGTTCGCCCCATGGGTGCCGGATTGGAGCTGTACGGAAGACGCAAGGATGGAACCGAATTCCCTGCCGACATCATGCTGGGCCCGGTCGAAACTCAGGACGGTCCCATCATTTTGTGCGTGATACGTGACCTCACCGAAAAACGGACAGCGGAAGACGCATTGCGGCGAAGCGAGCAGCAAAAGCGCTACTTGGAAGAAGAACTGAACACAGAAGCGCATTTTGATGAAATCGTAGGCGAGAGCCGTTCCCTGAAGCGTGTGCTTAAGAACGTGGAGACCGTAGCCGAAACCGACGTCACCGTCTTGATTCTGGGGGAAACCGGGACGGGCAAGGAGGCGATTGCCCGCGCAATTCATCAGCTCAGCCCGCGAAAAGACCACGTGATGGTGAAGCTGAACTGCGCCGCCATTCCCGCCGGATTGCTGGAGAGCGAATTATTCGGGCACGAAAAAGGCGCCTATACAGGCGCAATTGACCGCAAAATTGGCCGATTGGAACTCGCGAATGGAGGCACGCTTTTCCTGGACGAGATTGGCGATCTACCGCTGGAACTACAACCCAAAATTCTGCGAGCCCTCCAGGAGCGGGAATTCGAGAGGCTTGGCAGCACCAAGCCCATTCCGGTCAATGTGCGCCTCGTAGCCGCAACGAACCGCGACCTCGCAAAAATGGTGGCTGAAGGGCGATTTCGCAGCGACCTCTACTACCGGCTTAGGGTTTTTCCCATTTTGCTACCTCCCCTCCGCGAGCGCCGCGAAGACATCCCTCTGCTCGTTCGCTATTTTGTGGATCGCCATGCCCGTAAACTGGACAAGAAAATTGAGACTATTCCTGACGATACGATGCGCGCCTTAACTCGCTGGGACTGGCCCGGAAATATCCGCGAACTCGAAAATTTCATCGAGCGAGCCGTGATTCTCACTAAAGGGCCGATTCTGCGCGTCCCGCTCAGCGAATTGGAAATGCCAATTGATGCGGCCCCGATCAAGGGTGCCTCCCTGGAAGCTGCTGAGCGTGATCACATCCTCAGTGTCCTTCGAGAAACACGCGGGAAGATCGGCGGGCCGGACGGAGCCGCCGCGCGGTTGGGGTTGGTACGTACAACGTTGAATTCGAAAATCAAAAAGCTAGGAATCGAGCGAAGTGACTATATTTAGTCTGAGGTGACGATTAGTCGCCAGCGATCTTCGTCACTTCGTCATGTGCGCTACCGCACATTTTAAACCCCAATCCCCTAAGTCTCCTTTTTAGAACACGTTCCAGATAATAGAACTCTAAAAAATAATTTGGCTCCTCAATTGCCCATACAGGATTGTCTGTATTTGCATTAAAGGAATCAGTTGAGAGTCACAATTCAAGAGATGGACCCAGAGAACACGACAATCAAGGTTGAAGGAAAGATCGCTGGCGCAAACGTTGCGGAGCTTGATCGGGCACGGCGGGAATTGGCATCTGGACTTGGGGATAAGAAATTGAGAGTGGATCTTTGCGGTGTAACGTTCATGGATGGAAATGGAAAACATTTACTGGCCGAAATTTACGCGAAGACTCAAGCAGCTTTTGCTGCCAATACACCGCTGACCAAATATTTTGCAGAGCAGGCGCGACAAGGCAGCCGATCTAAGAATGGCCAAGATCTCGAATCCAATTCTAAGCTAACAGCGAGGAGAAAATCATGAAAGGTCCATACGGATTGGAACTGAACGACGGCTGCAAGAGCTGCAAACGTAGATGCGCTGGATTCTTCTGCGAATTAGCGCCTCCATCCGTAAAGGATTTCGACGCGATCAAGTCGACGGCGACGTATCCAAAAGGCGCGCTCCTGTTTGTCGAAAAGCAGGACTCGCGCGGCGTATATGTCTTGTGCGAGGGCGAAGTGAAACTGTCTATCAGCTCGCCGGAAGGCAAGATCATGATTATGAGGATTGCGCGCTCCGGTGAACTACTGGGACTGATGGCCACAATGGCCGGCACGCCGTATGAAGTAACGGCCGAGACGATTCACCCATGCCAGGTTGCTTTCGTGCGCCGGGAAGATTTCCTTCGTTTCGTGGCGAGTCATCCGGAAGCATCCCAAAATGTGGTGAGACAGATGAGTTCGCAGTACCGCGGCGCGTGCGAACAATTGCGCACGGTGGGACTCTCGGCTTCGGCGCAGGAAAAACTAGCGCGGTTGCTGCTCACGTGGACCGAAGGAATTCAGCAAACCAAAGAAGGCATACGCATCAAGCTGCCACTGACGCATGAAGAAATCGCTGAATTCATCGGCACAACACGCGAAACAGTGACCCGCACATTAAGTGATTTCAAAGTGCGCCACCTGGTTGCGATTCAAGGATCGACCCTCATGATTCCCAATCGCGCAGCCCTCGAAAATTATGCCAACGTATAAATAAACGAATGAAATATTCACCCGCGCCGCAAAAGCTTCGCGATGCCTGCACGAGGCCTTTGCGGCACGGGATTGTTTCTTGAAATTTCCCTCCTCTCACGCTCCAAGCAGAGAGTGCGCTGGAGCGCTTCTTCCCTAAGCGATATCCTGAGTGAATTTTCCGGGAAATGGGAAGCCAGTTTCCAGGCGGTCGTTTCCCTACTCGTTCTGGCGGACTGCAAATCATTTATCGAATGCGGAAACATGCAGTATGATGGCCGGCAAATGCGCACGCGTTGGGTGATCGTAGGCCTCTTATTTTTTGCCACAACCATTAATTATCTGGACCGCGCGATTCTGGGCGTGATTCTTCCGGAGATCCGCGACAAATTTCATTTCGGACTGCCAATCTACGGCTGGATTCAGTTTTTCTTTCAACTTGCTTACGCAGGCGGATCGCTGCTGGGCGGCAGAATGCTCGACAAGTACGGCACGCGGATTGGTTACGGCCTTGCGGCAGCCGTGTGGTCGCTTGCCGCGACATTGAATGCATTCGCTGGAAGTGCGATTCAATTTGGATTCTTTCGTATTGTCCTGGGCTTTGGCGAATCCGCCAATTTCCCGGCGTGCAGCAAGGCGGCAGCGGAATGGTTTCCGCCCGAAGAACGCGCCACGGCCATGGGAATTGTGAACACTGGCACAAACCTGGCAAATATTTTCGGGCCACCGCTTTTCATATTGATTGCGTTTGCGCTGGGATGGCAGGCGTGCTTTGCGATCATGGGAGGGCTGGGATTTTTATGGCTGCCAATTTGGTTTCTTTCCTATCGGCTGCCGAAAAATGCGGGCGCTGCGGCGACTCTCGGCGCAAAACTTTCCATCAGCGATGTGATGAAATATAAGCAGGCATGGGGCTACGGCCTCGCGAAATTTTTGACTGACCCTGTCTGGTGGTTCTACCTTTTCTGGTTGCCGACGTATCTCACGGATATACGCCACTTCACGCCACAGCAGCGCGGCACGGCGCTGATGATCGTCTACAGCATTTCTGCGGTGGGCGCGTTGATGGGAGGCGTTGTTTCCAGTTTTCTGATGAAGCGCGGGTGGACGGTGGGCAAAGCGCGCAAGATGACGCTGCTTTTTTGCGCGGTGGTGATGCCTGCGTGCACGCTCGGCGTAGTGGTGCAGGACGCGCGATTGGCTGTGTTGCTGTTTGGCCTGGCGACCGCGGCTCATCAGGCTTGGATGACGAATTTATTTATCATGCCCGCAGATGTTTTTCCTTCGCAGGCTGTTGGCAGCGCGAATGGTTTTGGAGTTTGCCTCGGAGGACTCGGCGGTGCGCTATTTTCCGGAATCATTCCCGGAACCGTAATCCCGCACATCGGTTACGTTCCGGTGCTGATGGGGATGAGCTGTTTTTATATTATTGCGTGAATCATTATTCACCGCATGATGGGCGATCTGAAAATGGTTACTCTTGGAACTGAGAAAACTCCAGGAGTCTCGCTCGCGCCCTCACGGGCGTGATCCAAACTTTGGGTCCGCAATTATGTTCCTGCGGCGAGTGAATTGAAGCCATCCGGCTTTGTTGACATCCTCAAACAATGGCCATTTCTGGTGTAGCCCGCCTCTTCAGAGGCGGGGGGTTTAGATTTGACACGTCGACACTGCCGCCGGGGCATCTAAACCCCCGCCTCTGAAGAGGCGGGCTACAGCAGATCGGCAGCAGAACCGGGGATGTCAATCGGGCCAAGCCAACTGCTTCACCGGGTACGTGATAAAAGTTCAGCGGCTAAACAGGCCGCGGAAAAAGTACTTTATTCTGTCATTCCGAGCAAGGCGAGGAATCTCTCTTCGATTTAACTATATGGAAACAAAGAAAAGCAGATTCCTCGCTTCGCTCGGAATGACAGAAATGGCGGGTTTTTCCGCAGCCTGTAAAGCCACAGATATTTTGCGGAACTTATGTCGTGGCTAAAGCCACGACCCACAAAGATTCTGCCAATCTCGCACAAGATTTAAAACCTACGATTTCCACTTCCTTTAACCTTTCGCCTAAAGCCACAACCCACAATGACTATTTATGAGATAGCTTCATCTCATCGTTGTCGCGTCGCAATTTGGATACGACGAGACGAATTTCATCGTACGTAAAATCTTCCGGAAGCGCGTTCTTGATCGGCGTTACTTTTTCCAGGCCGAAATTTGCGGCGACGGTTTCAATTTGTCTTTGACGGCTCTCAGCGACCCAATTTTCACGAAAATCAACTAAACCTCGCTCGACGAGATCCGAAACCATGCTGATAATTGTTGAAAGTCTTCGACCGCGAATCTCGGCAATTTCCTCGAGGGACTTGCCTTGTTCGATGAGCTGAATTGTTTCTTCGCTCGGCGTGATCTTTTTATCCTGAGTCGATGCGCGCGATCCTTCCTGATACCGCTTCAGCGCATACAGAATTTGGCTTCCATACAACTCGGCTTTTCGTTCGCCGATACCGGTGATCAGCAAAAGGCGGGAAATGGTGTTGGGGCGGACGGAACAGATTGCATCCAGCGTCGTGTCATGCATTACGACATAGGCTGGGACATTCTGCTCTTTGGCCATTTCCCTTCTCCACTCGCGCATGTAGTCCCGCAAATCCGGGTCAACCGGCGCAGCTTGCTCCAAGTGAGTGGCCTGCGGCCGAGCTGCGGGTTTTTCCCAAGTGCGCGTTACCGGTGCGGATGTGAGCGCGGAGGCGCGCGATTTACTGCGCTTGGATTTGCGCGGAGCTTCTTGCACCGGGGCTAATAACCACTCAGGCTGATAGCCGCAAATATCGCACGCGCCGCATGCCGTCCATTTTTTATTTTCGCCAAAATGTTCGCAGACGCGCTGGTGGCGGCAGGCATTGGTTTCCACGAAACCCTTGATCTCGTCATAGCGCTGCCAGGCCCGCTTCTTTTCCTGAGGATCATTCATCTGCCCGATAAAGTAAGCGTGCAGGCCGACATCTCTTTTCTGCCAAAGAAGAACGCAATCCGCGGGCAGGCCATCACGCCCAGCGCGGCCCGCTTCCTGATAATACTGCTCGATGGATTTGGGCAGCGAAAGATGAATGACCGCGCGGACAGCAGCTTTGTTGATGCCCAGGCCGAAGGCGATCGTGCCAACCATCACGCGCACTTCGTCCGCCATCCAGCGTTCCTGATTGCGTCTGCGATCGGCGGCGTCCATCTGGCCGTGATAGGCGATTGCGGGAATTCCATTTTCCTGAAGAAGATCCACCGTGGATTCCACTTTTGCGATGGTGGGCGCATAGACAATCATATTTTCATTGCCATAGCTGCGCATCGCGCGCAGGAGAAGTTCAGTTTGAGAACTCGCGTCGCAGGCTCGCACGACGTAACGCAAATTGGGGCGGTGGAAGCTGGCAATATATTTATCCGGCTCGTGCAGTTCGAGTTGGCGAATAATGTCATGCCGGACGTGCTGCGTGGCGCTCGCGGTGAAGGCTGCAATGGCGCGATCTGGAAAATGTGCGCGCAAGCGTTTGAGGAGGCGATAATCGGGGCGAAATTCGTGGCCCCATTCGGAAATGCAATGCGCCTCGTCAATCGCGAAAAATAAAATGGGCACGCCGCGCAGCCATTCAATCGTGTCTTCGCGCGCGAGTCTTTCGGGCGAAAGATACAAGAGGCGATATCCGCCCGCGCGGGCCTTTTCGATTACGCGAGCTTGCTGTGGTGCGGTGATCGAACTGTTGAGCAGGGCCGCCGGAATTCCCATTTGTCCCAACTGCGCGACTTGATCCTCCATGAGCGCGATCAATGGAGAAATAACGATGACCGTTTTTCCCTCGGACATCGCTGCGGGCAACTGGTAGCAGAGGGACTTCCCGCCTCCGGTGGGCATGATCACGCACGTGTCGCGGCCTGTGATCAGGCTGCGCACAATGCGCTCCTGCAGCGGACGGAATGCGTCATAGCCCCAGTAACGGCGCAGGGGCGTGAGGAGGTCAGGCTCGAGATTCACTGGGAGAGTATAGAGCTTGTCGAATGCGCGGTCCATTCGAGGAGTGAGTGGCGTGAGTTTCAGCTTGCGGGGGTTGGTTCGTGTAGCGCCGGCGTCTCGCCGGCGGGTTTGCGCTGCGTTGCGATAGCTGGAACCTGCCGGCGGGACGCCGGCGCTACAAGAGACAAACCCCGCGGGCTGAAGCCCGCGCTACTTAGAGGCCAGCGCTCAGGACTACCCGGAAACGGGCTTTTCCGCTTTGCATGCGGTCGTAGGCTTCGGGGGCGCGTTCTAGCGGATAAATTTCGGTCATGGGACGAATGCCTGTAAGCGCGCAAAAATCGAGCGTGTCCTGCGAATCGATGGGAGAACCGGAGGGCCAACCACTGATCGAGCGGCGTCCGGCAATTAAAAGGCGACCAGTAATTTCCAGCGGTTGATCGGGATTGCCTACGAGGATTGTTTTTCCGTTGATGCCCATGCCGCCTAGAACTGCGTTCACTGCTTTTCCGCTTGTCACCGTGGAGAGAATCACTCTGGCTCCGCCCAGCTTTTCCAATTCCGCGGCTACATTCTGGGACTCGCTATCCAGGTAAAGTTTGGCGCCGAGTTTTTTGGCAAACGATTCTTTGTGTTTTCCTCGAGCGATGGCGATGGTTTCAAAACCCATACTGGCAGCGAATTGCACGCCGAGATGACCGAGCCCTCCGAGGCCCAAGATGGCGACGATATCGTCCGGGCGCGCGCCGCTATTTCGCAAGGAATTAAATGTTGTGACGCCGGCGCAGAGCAGCGGGCCTGCGTCCGTGGCGGAAATTGCGTCGGGAATTGCGGCAAGAGCGGCGGCCGAGATGACCATGTATTCGGCGTAGCCTCCGTCGCATGTGAGGCCGGTAATTTGGCGGCCTTTGCTGCACGTCACAAAATCGCCGCGGCGGCAGGAATTGCAATAGCCGCAATGGCCGCCGTGCCAACCCACGCCGACGCGCTGGCCCACTTCCCAGCCTTGAACTCCCGAACCGATCGCGTCAATCACGCCGGCGATTTCGTGTCCGGGAACGCGCGGGTACGTGATGCCCGGTCGCGAGCCCTCCTTCGCGTATTCGTCACTGTGGCAGATGCCGCAGGCCTGAACTTTTATGCGAACCGATCCGGCGGCGGGTTCGGGGATTTCGCGCTCCACGAGTTGAAATGGTTCTTTTGCTTTTGGAACTTGGAAGACGCGCATCTTGGGCATGATTCCTCCGGAGCTGGTTGATTGTGTTTTGAAAATCGATGGAAGGAAACTGTGGCGCGGGCTTCAGCCTGCGGATTTTTGTCCTTGCAAGGACTAAACCCCGCAGGCTGAAGCCCACGCCACTTGAAACCTATTGCGTAGCGCTCGCTTTTTCTGGATCGCCTTTAGCAGCTGCTGTGCGCAGCCTGCGCAGTTCGGCGTGGAACACGATTACGCTCATCCACATTCCGAGAGGATGCGCTCCGGCTTGCACGAGTGGGTGAACTTTTCCGTTGCGGAATTTTTCGATGTCTTCGTCCTGCAATGTTTCGAGAACTTTCGCTTCATTCAGAGGCAGGCCGTATTCGGCGGCCACTCCGGGAATATCGTTGATCAGGCGGACGCGCAGGCTCGGCTTAAAGCGCAGATCGTAGAGAATTTTATTTAGTTTGTAGGCCGAGGGTGAAGGATGCTTATAAAATTCGTAGCCTTCTGAACCTTTGAATTTGTAGTCGGCAGGGCCTTTCTTGCCTTCATCGGAAACTTTTCCTGTTCGTTTGTCGGGAAGAAAGCGCATCACTGCGTGGCCATGGTGCCACGTGGGCTGATAGGTGATGAGTTCACCGGGCTGATCGCCGATCATTCCAAACATAATCATCCAGGAAAGCATCTCGGTGTTTCCCACGACGTCGAGTTGTTGCGAGGTGAGATTCAGCAGCGCCTGATGATTGCCCTTTTCCATTTGCGCAATCGCCCAGTAGTCAAATTCAAAATCAGGCGTGGGATATTTCCAAGTGCCGGGAAAGTGGGACATACCGCCGCTGGCGATAACCGCCACTTTTTCGGGACGCGCGGCGATAACTTTTGCCATGGCCTTTCCCAGTTGCGCGCAGCGTTTTGCAGAGGGCAGCGGCGGCAGGTAGGCGTTTACGAAAATGGGGACGACCGGAATATTTCTTCCTTCGATCACCCATTCGTACATCGCGGCAAACGCATGGCCGAGGACAGCATCTTGCGAGTAGGCCATGTCAAAGTCATCGTTCACGAGCTGGTCGAGCAAATCTTCGGCGAGTCCCTGATGAACCGGGAGATCGTAAGTCTTGCGCGCAAATTCGGCGCGGGCGCGCTCGCCGGACATGATGGCGAAGGTGGGAACGGAGGAAAGAAAAAAAGTTTCCATGTGATCGTTGCCGATCACGATCGCAACATCGGGCTTGGTTTCGTCCAGATCCTTGCCGACGAGGCGCATGGCAGCAATGTCAGCGTCCAGTTGCGCGAGGTCTTCACTTGGAGGCCTGACAAAAAGCTGTGGCGCGTGTACGACTCCAGCTGCCGAAACAATTTTGCCCATGTCCATTACCTCATTTGGTCCGAAGTTTTGTACCCGTTTTCGCCGGCCCCTCAAGATGTAAACTTCGTTTGAAACGCGCAGGAGCTAGGTGGTTATGCGTTGATTGTGCGGAAAGCGCCAAGGTTCGTCAAGAAAAAGTGTGCTGGCGGCGAGTTTCAACGCACGGTTAACTTTTTGCTACAAGCCACCTCATAAATGGTTCTCCCAGGCACTCGATAGGACTTCAGGGGCTAAAGCCCTTGATTTTCACGTCCCTGAACGTCGCAGCTAAAGCCGCGACCCACAATGACTATTTACGAGATAGCTTTTAGAAGCCCACGGCAATTCCCTGCTTCTGCATTTGTTTTGCGAGGCGGGGATAAACTTTCAAGGCGTTCGATTCAAAAATTTTCTTCTTGTCCGCGGCGTCGAGGATCGTTGAGTTGTCGATGTAGCGCCGCGTATCGTCAAAATAATGCCCTGTTTCTGGATCGATGCCTTTAACGGCGCCGACCATTTCAGACGCGAAGAGAATGTTGTCCGAGGGAATAACTTTGGTCATGCAATCGATTCCCGGCTGATGATAAACGCAGGTGTCGAAGTACACGTTCTTGAGCAGGAGTTCGGTGAGCGGCGGTCGCTTCATGTCTTGCGCGATGCCGCGGTAGCGGCCCCAGTGGAATGGGACTGCGCCTCCACCGTGAGGAATGACGAATTTCAGCGTTGGAAAATCTTTAAACAGATCGGATGTCAGGAACTGCATGAAGGCGGTCGTGTCACCATTGATATAGTGCGAACCCGTCGTGTGAAATGCAGGATTGCACGTGGCTGTCACGTGGACCATGGCAGGCACTTCCAGCTCCACCATTTTTTCGTAGACGGGATACCACCATTTATCGGTGAGCGGTGGCTCTTTCCACGAGCCTCCCGATGGATCTGGATTCAAATTGCAGCCGACAAAACCCAAATCCTTGACGCAGCGTTCCAGCTCCGGGATGCAATTTTCGGGCGGCACGCCGGGCGATTGCGGTAGCTGACAGACGCCGATGAAATTTTTCTGGTAGAGATTGACGATGCGGTGAATCATGTCGTTGCAAATTCGCGACCACTCCGCGCTTAATTTCGCATCGCCCACGTGATGGCCCATGCCGGATGCTCGGGGGGAAAAAATCGTCAGGTCGGTGCCGCGTTCGCGTTGAAATTTTAATTGCGCGGGCTCAAGCTTTTCGCGGATTTGATCGTCGGTGATTTGCGGAAGTGCCGGGGCCGCCGAGGAGTTGCCGAATGCGGCGACCTGCTGCTTGCGGAATTCGAGGAATGCGGGCGGCTCGGAAGTGTAATGGCCATGGCAATCGATGATCATTGGATCTCCGCTGATTTTTTGTTCGGCCCGCAAGCGCGCGGCCTCGAGTGGAATATTAAATCAAAGCTTAAGTAAAGCGGGTAATGTAGCACAAACTGGCGCGTGGATTGGCTTTGTAGCGCCGGCGTCTCGCCGGCGGGTTTCATCTATGGCAACGCAGCGGAAAACCGCCGGCGGGACGCCGGCGCTACAGGGACCAACCCCCACAGGCTGAAGCCTGTGCTACTTGTGGCGCATTGACATTGGGTACTGGAGTGGCCAGAATTTGGTACAAGATGCAAACCACTCGAGGGGGAATACCAAGATGAAAGCGATTGTCGTGCACCAGTTTGGGGGTCCTGAAGTCTTGAAGCTCGAAGAATTTCCCACGCCGAAGGCGGGCCCCGGACAAGCGGTGGTGCGCATTCATGCGGCGGGCGTGAATCCGTTCGACACTTACATGCGCGCCGGCACTTATGCGATCAAGCCCCCGCTGCCCTATATTCCCGGCGGAGAAGGCGCGGGCGTGGTGCACGAAGTTGGCGAGTGTGTTACGAAATTCAAGGCGGGCGATCGCGTCTATGTGGGACATCCGGTAACCGGGACGTATGCGGAATATTCGCTGGCGCTGGAATCGCAACTGCATAGGCTTCCCGAGCGCACAACGTATAGCCAGGGCGCGGGAATTTATGTTGCGTGCGGTACGGCATATCACGCGCTGCACCATCATGCGCAGACGCATGCTTCGGAAACGCTGCTGGTGCATGGCGCGAGTGGCGGCGTGGGAATCGCCGCGGTGCAAATCGCGCGCGCAATGGGCCTGACGGTGATCGGGACCGCGGGAACGGAAAAAGGATTGGAGCTCGTGAGGCACGAGGGCGCGCAACATGCTTTCAATCACCGGACGCCAGGATACACGGACGAGATTATGAAAGCGACGAATGGGCGTGGAGTGGACGTCGTCATAGAAATGTTGGCGAACGCGAATCTTGCTGCGGATTTGAAACTGCTCGCGCGATTCGGACGCGTAATCGTCATTGGCAGCCGGGGAGATGTGACGATTACGCCGCGCGATCTGATGGCGCGCGCATCGTCCGTTCGCGGCTTCGTTCTGTGGTCCATTTCGGAAGCGGATGAGGCGGATGTCCATGCAGGGCTCTTCGCAGGGCTCGAGAATGGAACAGTTCGGCCGGTGGTTGGCAAAGAGCTGGGGCTTGGAGAGGCGCAGCGCGCCCATAAGGAAATTCTGGAGACTGGGGCGCTGGGGAAAACGATTTTGATTCCTTAGGCTACGGCGATTTGTTGAAAGTGAAAAGCCAGACAGGTTTCGCTGTCTGGCTTTTTTATTGGAATAATGGAAGTCAAAAGAAAACAGGCTTCAGAGTCTGGGTGAAGACTCGATGCCGCTTCGTTTTTATAGTTTGTATTCGAGTTTATGACTGTTTGCTACGCATGGTTCTGGGAAATTGGAGTTGCGTGGCCGCTAGTTCGCGTGCCACATGCGCGTCAAGTTATAGGCGGTGCTCGCTAGTGCCCATTCTCCTCTCACTTTGTGCAATCCGCGTTGGCGGAACCTTCTCATGCCTCGCTGCTCTTTTAACACTCCGTTGACCGGTTCGACGATGGCTTTGCGTTTGGCGTACAGCGCGCGGCCTGCCGGGTCGCGCAATTTTCGTCGCATGCGGCGATAGGCCGGGTCCTTTGCCCGCGTCCGCAGTCGCCCTCCGCGATTCAACCAGCGTCCCAGATGGGAGTCTGGAACATACCCGTCGATTCCTCGTTCCTCCAACACCCGCAAATTCTCCACGGAAAAAAATCCACTGTCCGCACTCGCGCAGTGCGGCTTGTCTCCACACGTTTGCTCCACCAAATCCAGCAGCGGAAGCAGCAAACCGTTGTCGTTCGTCTCCTGCGTCACGCACTGCCCCACAATCAAGTGATCTTCGCTCACCGCCAGCGTGCCCGTGTAGCCCAGCGTGAACCCGCCACGCTCGCGCAGAAAGCGGCTGTCCGCATCCGTCCGCGAGAGTTTCTTCAATCCCGATTTCCGCAGCCGCTCCAGCCGCGCCGGAATTTCATCCGCTTGCCGCTCCAGCCGTTCGATCGCTTCGCGGCCTACTTCCATCCCTGCGCCTTCGTTCGGATCTTCCGCGTCGCACTGCTTCTGCCACCGCCGAATGTCGCGCCGTATGCGCGCCCGTTTCTCTCGCAACGCTTGCTCGGTATCCAGGCGATTGCGTGATGCGTTCGCCGCGATGCGCGTCGAGTCGATGGCCACGTGTCCCAACCGACCCAGCCCGCTCGCCCGCGCCAACTCCACCACGCGCGTAAACAAATCGTTCAACCCCTTCGCGTGCCGCCGCCGAAACGCGTTCAGCGTCCAGTGATCCGGCGTCGCCCCGCCACCCAAATACCGAAATGCCAAATCCTCTCGGATGCGCTGTTCCAGCCTGCGCGAACTGGTCACGCCCAGGGCGTAAGCGTATAGCCATACCGAAACCAACATCTCTGGTGCGTACGCCGGTCCGCCTTCGATTCCATACTCGTCTCGAAAAGCGCCCAAGTCCAACTTCGCCACCATCCTGCGCACATAAAAACATAAGTGTCCTGAACCCAATACATCGCGCACACTCGGCGGCAGCAAATACGCCTGATCCGGGTTGTAATCCAAAAATTTCCCCATCGCGTCTCCTCTCTCGTGCAGTATAAAAGACGCGTCAAGGCTAGTTCTCACACAGACTCTGAAGCCTGTTCTACTTGAACCTACCTGAATTGGATTCTGGCAATTTTGTTGGTGCGATCGTAGGGTAGCCAAACCGTCGGTGGGTTCGTGCTGCTATCGACCTGGATGTGGCGAATTTCCGTGCCGCGCGTCGGAAGAACGTACTCGGTGAATTTTTCTGTCGATGGATCGAACTTGGCGATTCTGTCCGCATTCAGCATGGTAATCCAGACGGTGTGATCTTTCGCTACGGTTGCTGAATAGGGCTGGCTGAAGCGGTGAGGCAGCGGGTATTCCGTAATTTTCTTTGTGCGGGCATCAATTTTTGCGAGACGGTCGGCAAAAAATTCGCACACCCAGATGAAGTCGCCATCGCGGTCAGCGGAAGACCGGCGCGGTCCTTTGTCGAGCGGCGTCGCCGTGTTCGGAGTCAGGTTCAAACCTGCGGCAAGTTCGCGGTCTTTCGGTGTCACTTCGTATTCCTGAGAAACGACCGGACTTAAATCCAACCGTTCGATTTTTCCGGAGCGCGAATCGACCATCTCCATATCGTTTCCGCCGGGTTGCGAAATCCAAACTTTTTCTTCATTATCCGCGGCGATATCGTAATTGGCCTTACCCGGACCAAGCGCGAAATTCGTGTATTTCCCTGTCAACGGATCCAGCTTGTAGGCGCCCTCGCGATGAGGCGACCACACATTCCCTTTTGTATCCATGGTTATGAAATCGCCCGAAAACGGAAAATCCTTTGGGCGCGGGTATCTGAAAAATTTGCCGGTTTCGGGATCGAACTTGGTGGGGCTTCCTTCTGTTCCGTTTGCAAACCAAATGTTTCCCGCTTTATCAAAGACAAGGGCGTGCGAACTTTCCGCCGCATTGTTCTGATCCGCAAGCATGTACTCCGTAATTTTCCCGGTGCGCGGATCGAGCTTTCCAAGCGTGCGCTCCGGCGTTGCGTCATCGGCAAACCATACGAAGCCGCCTTTGTCGACGGCCACATCGTGCGCTGCGCGCCCGTCCCACCGCGACGGAGTGCCTTCCGACCAATCCGTTCCATTGTGCTCCATGGTCCAGCCAGGAATATCCGGCCGCGACAAATCGTATTCGGTAATCACGATTTTCGCGGCATCACCTGTCGGGCGCGGGAGGAGTTTCCAATTCAGCGAAGCATTTGCCGGGCCGCGAACGCGGCCCAAAAACTCCGCAAGCTCGGGTTTGTAAGCATGAATCACTTGATTGGGTGCGATGTCTGCGGGCGCGTATCCGATAGACTGCATTTTTTCCATCAGAGTAATGACCGCGGCCCAGCCTGCTGGGTCAAACCTGTTTTGCAATAAAAAGCTGACTTGATGGCATCCACTGCAATTATTGATGAAGACGGTTTTCATGCGGCGGTCATCGGGCGTATCTTCCGGCAAACTCGCGGCCCACTCGGTGCCGGAAAGCTGTTTATGGAAATCGGCAAGGGTCGCCAGCTTCATGTCCACTTGCTTTTTTGTTCTGTCAGAAAGAGTGGCATCCGCTTTGGAGACCTCGAAACCGACTGCCTGTGCCCAAATTTTGTACTGGCCGCTTTCCAGGGGCGGAAATAAATATCGTCCCGCATCGTCTGTATAGACGGTAGTTGTAAATGTATTATTTATGCCTCGTGCTGAGACGCCGATTCCCTCCAGCGGTTTTCCCTCGTTGGAAATGACCGTGCCGGTAAGGACGGCGGAGGGGGAAGCTGATTGCGAAAATGCGATTGGCGCGCGAAAAGCGCATGCGAACGCGGCAATCGCCAGCACAAAAAATAAGGTTGCGGTTTTTCGCAGCAAAATCTCCTCCAGGAAATCTAAAGCTATCTGGCCCGGTTGACATGCTCAAAATGAAACCAAGTCTACCGTAGCCCTCCTCTCCTGCCCTGAGAGACGCGAAGGGTGAGAGGCGGGGTTTTAGTTTCCCGGCGGCACGGTCGACGTGTGAAATCTAAACCCCCGCCTCTGATCCTACCCTTTCACTCAGGACAAGAGAGGAGGGCTACAGCGTCTTCAGATACGCAATCAAATCATCCACCTCGTTCGGATCAAGACCGTATTGGAATCCCGGCATATCCGGTCCGCCCTTCAAAATAAAATTTCGTAGGACCTTCATTTCATCGGGAGTGCGAGACTTAAATTGTCCGCTAAGGCTGGGGCCAATCACAGGTGGAGATCCAAATTTAAGTTTTCTGGGCAAATGACAAATGGAGCAGCGCTGTAGAAACAGATTTTCTCCACGCGTCGCTTCTTCGCTCAGCTTGGCGGCGCCCGGCGCCACAGCGGAGGGTTTGTTCTGTGCGCGCAAAACGGCGAAGCAGCCGACGGAAGCGACGGAAAAGGCGAGGGCTAAAACCATTTTTGATTTGATTTTCAAGATGGGTTTTCATCTCCCGTCAAAGCTTCAGAACTCGCACTGGATGCAATCAGAATGCCACTTCTGTACTGCGGCGAGGCTCGACTGTCAAGAAATAAGATACGCTATTCGCCGGGGGTGGATCTAAAGCTTGGCGGCAAAATCTCTGCCAGACTGACCGGATTCGGTTGGATTACAACGCATTTTCCTATTCACAGGCCCGGTGCGCAGGATAACTGGCGCATTACCAGTGGATTTGTATTTCATTTAGGGCGATACCCAAGCCGAGAAGAATCAATAGATCGCGGGGTCGGATTCCTAATGACTGGGCGTGAATACGCCCCAGCCGACACGGAGTCCGAAAGTATCCGTGCCGGGATTAAAGCTTGTAATATGCGCATCGGAAAAATGTAGGTACCGGAAATCGATGCTCCAGTGATATTTTCCGCGCAGAATATTTACGCCCAGCGCCCCGGTTGGCGTGAAATTGAATCTGGATTCACCCATCGGAATTTCCCTGGTACTGATCACGCCGCCGCCGCCCAATTCGATGTAAGGGGAAATTCGATGGTGCGGTTCCAGATTCCATTTCATGATCCACGGGTCGAATCCGAAACCATAGGCTGTTCCGCCAGGCTGAAAGACCATAACGACGGGCAGGGCGTCCAGGGCATATTCAAATCTGCCGCGAAGAAAGCTGGGGCCGTGCGCGTCGGTAAGGATCCAACCGTACCGAAGACCGGCAGTCCACTGACTATTGCCTTGGGTCACGCCATTTGAGCCGATAGGATCAGCGCCGCCACCGGTCCAAACTTCAATTTCGGTGCCGCGCACGGGAAGCCTATCAGCGGTTTCGGGAGTGTTTGCGGATTGTGCGCAGGCCGTACTTGCGCTTAAAATCAGCCAGGTAAACAATAAGAGAAAACCAAAAGCGACGTGCTTGCTTATCCGAGGGAAGGAAATCAATCCGCACTCCTTTACTTGCTTGCGCGTCACTTTAACACATAATTTAAAGGCTTCAGAAAGCGAATTCCCCTGGCTCGCAAATGATTTTCGGTTTAGTTATATCGTTTCCGCTTATGTATCTCTTTGAAGACACGGTTGATTGCCGCTTGACAGTGCCCCGTTAGATGCTCACACTTTTACCAGGCATTATAATTGTCAGCTCCAAACAAGACATTATTCCGCCCAACGGCCTTTCGACGGACAAAGGAGGCGCACATCCTCGATCTAGTACCACAGAGTAAAATAAAATTGTGGTTAATATTCTTCTTCGCCGCAGC
Organism: uncultured Acidobacteriota bacterium; assembly: GCA_963786215.1. Lineage (GTDB taxonomy): Bacteria > Acidobacteriota > Terriglobia > Acidiferrales > UBA7541 > Palsa-360. Next base: position 158,419 of record CAWAYK010000007.1, on the reverse strand, counting down.
ATTCATCGTCGCGGGAATTCTGACTGACGGCCTGCTTGTCAAGCTTCCACAAATTTCGACAGATAAAGTCGCCTCGGAACGGGTCGGTGTTCTCCATGTGCACACCAAAGCGTCCGACGGCAGCGGAACCGTTGCCGATGTCATGTCAGCCGCCGAAAAGGCGCATCTCACCTTCGTTGCAATCACGGACCACAACGTCGCTGTGACCCAAAGCGATCTTGATGAAGATCCGCCGGACCTGCCCATCATTTCAGGGGAAGAACTTGGGACCACTGCCGGACATTTTCTGGCGCTGGGTATTCCGCCATCCTGGGTTGAGCCGAAATCAAGGAACGATCGCGAACTGCTCGCTGCGGCGGGAGCCGTGGGGGCCTTTCGCGTTCTTGCGCATCCTTTTCATCCTCATACGCCGTGGACCGACTGGAACACGTCCGATTTCGACGGCATAGAAATCTGGAATGAAGACGCAACGTGGCGGCAGAATAATTTTTTCGATCTGATGAATGCTTTGATTATTTACGGTGAGAATAATCAATTGGCGCTGGTTCGCCTTGCGCGCACACCGGATCAAAATTTTGCGAAGTGGGACGAACTCCTGCAGCAGAGGAAGGTCGTGGGAATTTGCGCTGCCGATACGCATGCGCGCGTGCGTCTGGCATTTGGGAAAGATTGGAAATTCCCCCAGTACGTGCCGTCCATGGAAGTGGCGCGCGAACACGTGCTGATGTCGCCGGACGCGGGAGGCGGCAACCCCGCGCTGGCAAGCGCCGCAGAACTTGTCGGAGCACTCAGAAATGGCCATTCCTATTGCGGCTTGGATTCGCTCTACCCTGCGGATGGCTTTTCGTTCCGCATATCGACTGCGAATGGATCGGGCGGCCCGGGCGATGCGTTGCATTCGTCGGGAAAGGCGCGACTGCAAATTTCGGTTCCCGCCGGCTCCAGCCTTCCACTGATCAAGATATTTCGCGATGGCCGCGAAATCGATGAGCAGGAGACTCGGGCAATCGATGAACCCATTTCCGGACCCGGGCGCTATCGGACGGAAGTTTTCCTTCGCCAACCTGGGGTTACTGGCTGGCGCCGCTGGACTCTTTGGGTATTCACCAATCCGATTTACGTTACCGCTCCATAAGCCAGACCTCCGGTCATTTGTAACATTTCAATTTTTCAAGTGAAAATCAGCAATTTGGATTTTGGATGTGCGTGTCTTGCATTGCTGTATACTTCCCCAAAGGTGCGGCCGTCTTATCCAGTGCGTGGAGATTGCAATGAAAAAGATTTTTAGCTTCGTTTTTTTAGCCTTCCTGCTTATTTTTGCGATTTCGAGCTACGCTTCGCCCGGCGGAGATATTTCGGGAACTGTAAAAACCGAGGATGGATCTCCCTTTCGAGCGGCATTCGTACGCGCGCAAAACGTAAAAACCAAAATGATCATGATGGTCCTCACGAATAATCAGGGCCAATTCCGCACAGACAATCTTCCTGCGGGGACTTACGAGGTTTGGGCAACGTCCACCGGCTACCGAAGCGATCCTTCACGCCGCACGGATATCGCCGTGCAGGATGGAAAAACGACTTCGGCCAGTTTTACGATGAAGAAAGGCTCTGTGCAGTGGTCGCAGCTGACGAAATATCAGGCGGGAATCCTGTTGCCTGACCTAAAGGGAAAAGATGTGGTTCTGCAGGAATGCTTCAACTGCCACGCGATGAGCCGCATCGGCACGATGGGACGCGACCGCGAAGGTTGGCTGGGAGCGATTGATCACATGCGGCAAGTCGGCGTAGCGGAAATAACTCCCAATGTTGCGGCGCAAGTATCCGAATATCTGGGAACCGTTTTCGGGCCGGACGCCGAAACGCCTCCTTCCCCTGCTCAGTTGCCGCAATATCAAAAGGTGAAGCAGGAACACGATTATTTTTCCGACGATGCGCTGAACATTGTGTATGTCGACTATCAGCTGACGGGAGAACCGAAGGACCGCCCGGGCAGCAGCAAACAGGATAAAGACGGAAACATGTGGATGGAAATGGGCGGCGGCCTTTCAAAGCTGAATCCGGAAACTGGCGAACTGCACACGTGGAGATTGCCGGATGCGACGCGCCCCTTCATTCATGAAATTCTGCCCACATCGGATGGCTACGTATGGCTCACGATCGAAAAGCAAAACGCTCTCGCCAGATTCGATACGCGCACGGAAAAGTTTGAAGTGTTTCGCCAGCCATATGACGGCCCGCCGCCCGCTGAAATGGAGCCCAACGCGCCGTGGCCCAATCTGCGCTATACCGCGGGAGACCAAACCAGCGATCCGCGCAGGCACACCGCCGTCGCGGACTTGCAGGGAAATATCTGGAGTTCGGGGCGCCCGCTCAGCAAATTCGATATCGAGACGAAGAAATATACTTTCTTCCCGGAAGTTCCGGACACGTACGGCATCGCTGTGGACAAGGAAGGAAATGTCTGGTTCGCTGAATTTAATTCCAGGGACCATCACAGCATCGGCAAAGTGGATGTGAAGACAAACAAGGTTACCAAATGGACGCCGCCGAATTCCGATACGCGGCCGCGCCGCCTGAAAATCGATTCGCAGGGAATGATCTGGTTCGGCGACTATTTTGGCGGAAACCTCACGCGGTTCGATCCCAGGACGCAGCAATTTAAAGAATTTAAATTGCCCGGGCCCATGCCAACGCCCTACGGAATCGGCGTCGATCACAATGACGAGCTTTGGTACGCGTCGATGTATACGGATGTGATTGGCAAAGCTCGATCCGAAAACCGGCAAGGTGATCGAGTATCCGACGCCTTACGGCGAGCGCGGCACGCGGGACATGTTTGAAGATGCGCAGGGGCGCATCTGGTACGGCGCGCAGCCATACGGAAAAGTTGGCTACGTGCACCTGCGAAAAGAAACGGAAAAGGCCGTAGCCCAGAAATAAGATTGAGTTACGGCCTTTTCATTTATCGTGTTTTGCCGCTGCAAAGCGCAAAACTAAATTGGGTCTTTGAAGTTTGATAAAATTCCGCTCGCTTTTTAGCGCCGGAATTGTAGCTCGCCTCTTAAGAGGCGAGGGTTTAGAAGTTAGCGTGAAACCGATATTTACAGGCCGGCGCGCTTGCCTGGAGTTAAATGCCGCGGCCCAAACTTCGGCGCCCTGATTTCACGATTTAATTAAGACATCATCTAAATCCCCGCCTCTGAAGAGGCGGGCTACAGCAGATCTGCGTCGGAACCGAAGATATCAATGGAGTCATTACATCTTAAAATTCTGAAATTATTTTATCCGCGCTGCGCGGCGACTTTCCGTTTCCACATTTCCCAATCCTTCGGGTAATCGTTATCGCTGGCAAGTTTCGCTTCTTCCGGAGCTAGATAAGTTATCTTTTTGCCGAGCACTTGCACTTGAAGCTCGGCGTTCACCCTCATGTACACGCTGCGTCCAACCGCCTGAGCGAGACTTGCGCCCGTTACAACGCCGCCGTGTCCGCGCATAAGTACCGCCGGTTTATCTGCCAGTTTCTGGACCAACGCTTTTGCCCGCACGGGATCGGAGATGAGCATGTTGGTCATGCCCACGGCCTGGCGAATATCGAACAGCGGAACCCCCGAACCCATGTAGCCCGTCATCTGATACATCGGCATCAGAGTTTCGCCGGAAATGCCCATCAGAATTACAGCGGGAGCGTGCGTGTGCACAATTGATTTCACATCCGGGCGCGCCCTGTAAATTTCGCCGTGAATAAATACCTCGCTGTATAGGCGCGGCTTATCGCCGCCCACGGGCTTGCAATCGAAATCAACTTCGAGGATGTCGCTCTCTGTAACCATGTCCGGCGCAAGCCATCGTGAAATTAAAAAATGATTTGGATTTCCGGGATGACGCACGCTGACGTGCCCGTAGCCATCCACTACGCCCTGGTCGTACAAAATGTGATTCGCGGTGGCGAGGTCCGCGCGCAGCGTGGCGATATCCTGTTGCGGATCAGGAACCGGCGGAGTAAAGCTTGCGCTTTTGGCTTTTATTTCCGCCGCACTCGAAGAGGCCAGTACCGTTCCGGCCAGCAGAAGGCCGCTCTTGGAAATAAAAGCGCGTCTGGTGGTTTCAGTTTTCGCCGTCTTGTTTTGTTTCATTCCAGTCTCCTTTAATTCCCTTTTTCTTCCAGCGGAGCCGTCATGGAACTTCTTGATTTCTTGCGCACGGCGTCCTGCGTATCGTTCAGCATGTGGGCGAGTACATCACGAGGCAGGCTTTTAATCAATGGATTTGCAATCCACGCCAGCATCACGGGAACGGTTCGAGTGAGCGTGATCGATTCGTTTTGAACGTAGACGCCGCCGTCTTTTTCTTCAATGCGCCAGTAGCTGTTGAGGCGCCACATGTAACCGTGATCGCCGCCGTCGGTGCGCTCATGCTCGTCCGGGCTGCCGGGATTCACAACTTCGACTATGCGGGTAGAGTGCGAGATGCTTTCGCTGCGCGTTTTGTCGATCGATATAAGCGTTACGTCGAAATACCCGTCCAGCACAACCGTAATGATCGATTTACTGAAAAACTGGAGGTAAACTTTCGATTTATTTCCATTCTGCTCGATCAGTTTCGCTCGGCGAATTTCCGGTTGATAGATTTTAGGTTCATTCTCATAATCCTGTAGAACTGCATTTACTTCCTTCAGCGTGGCTTTCGGCATGAAAATCACTCCGACCCAATGATGAATGAGCCCATTTGGAATGCGGATGGGAAGATGCCCATCCTGGGTATTCATTTCCTGGATAAAAAGTTGGCCGCGATGAAGTTGTTCATAGGCTTCCTTGCATTGAGCGTCAGGCAATTGGTCAACGACCAGGAATCGATTGCTTTGTAAATCACTCTCCATTTTGGATTCGGTTATGCGGACGTAACGGTCAAATGCGGCAGCTGTTTCCGGCTTGAGTTCTGTCGCGCGAGCTGAAACTCCATAGAGCCAAGGGAAAATGAAAATCAGGAGAGCGATCTTTTGGAGCAGAAGGCTGAGGCTATTTGAGTGGTCGCGTGCTTTTGAGCACTTCAACAGATACCCCCCGTATACAGAAAACTGCAAGAACCCAGGACGCATGGCAATTAATTCAATACTGGCCGGCCATCCTCCTCCGCTCTCTTCTATTTATCGGTGAGAACGCGCAATAAATTAATACAGCGAACGATGTAATTGTGTTTGGATAAAAAAGCGTGTGATCGATTTGCATAAAATTTCACTGAGCAGCTGGTCTTTCGAGCGATCCCGCAAATTTGGCATTCCCGCGTTTGAACATCCGGTTGCGGGTCAGCATGAAGTTCCAGTTGCGGTCCATTGCTAAAGTCCCCTCAATCGGCAATCGAACGAATCACTCTCGCCGGATTTCCTCCGACAAGTGTATTCGGAGGAACGTCCTTGGTGACTACCGAACCTGCCGCGACGACCGAGTTTTCGCCTACAGTTACTCCACCAATGATGGTCGCACCGGATGCGATCCACACGTTTTTCTCAATTACGATGGGCTTTCCGATTGTGGTGGCTCGTCGCTGCGAAGGCTCAAGGGGATGGCTCGCCGTGATGATGCTCACGTTCGGCCCGATCAACACATCGTCCGCGATGTCGAGTCCGCCGAGATCATAGAAAGTGCAGTTCTGATTTATGAAGACATTATGCCCGACGCGGATTTCATCACCACCGGCGGTATAAAATGGAGGGATCAGTAAAAAGCTCTCGTCCACCTTTTGACCGATAAGTTCGTTGAACAAGGCCCGAATTTCGTCCGCATCGTCGAACGTCAACCGGTTAAGTCTTGCGGTGATCGCCATTGCTCGTTTGACGTTTGCCAACATGGCCGCTGATTCCGGCGTCTTACTGTGAATTATCCTGGTGCGGGACGGAAAAGCTATCGCGCTCTTTTGGCTTGTTCCCATCTTTCCGGTCCTTTAATTCCAAGCAAAAATCCAGAGTGCTTTAGCGCTGGTCGACCTAACTGTATCATTCCCGCCCTGCATTTTGCTTGTTGTCTCCTGTTTGGTCCGTTTGCGGAGCTGTGATCAAGACTCATTAACTTTGCGGAAATTTGACTTCAAGGCATCTCATAAATAGCTCGGCCAAGCACTTAATAGGACTTCAGGGGCTAAAGCCATTGTTTTTACGTCCCTGAACGTCGCGGCTGAAGCCGCGACCCACAATGACTTTTTGAGAGATAGCTTCCGCTCAAAACTGGATGGCGCATTGACGGCCCGCGTCGTCTTCGTCTAACCTACCCCTCCGGTGGCGCGCAAATTAAACACAACTCCTGAGATTTCTCCTGCTCCGCATCGCGAGAGACGGGTGTGCTGCCTGAAATTTGAAGGAGACGACAGTCGAATCGCGCCATGACCATTGACATCCATCCGCACGTGATCAGCACCGATGCTAAGCACTATCCGAACGCCCCTGTGGGCGGGCACAAATCGGACTGGTCGCGCGAACGACCCGTCAGCGTGGAGCAGATGATTGTCGCAATGGATCGGGCGGGCATCGCGAAATCGGCCTTGGTGCAGGCCTCCACCTGTTATGGCCACGATAATTCGTATATTGCAGATGCAGTAGCCGCGCACCCGGAGCGTTTCACCGGCGTTTTTTCCGTGGACGTTCTTGCACCTGACTCTCCTGAAAAAATTCGCTATTGGGTTGGCCGCAACCTGACGGGAATGCGATTGTTCACGGCTGGCAGCACGATGCCGAATCAGGCGGACTGGGTGGACGATCCCCGATCCTTCCCTGCCTGGGAATGCGCGAGCGAACTCGGAATTCCCGTGTGCATGCAAATGACGGTGAAAGCGATTCCGCAGCTCGTCCACATGCTGCAGCGGTTTCCAAAAGTCCGAGTCGTCCTGGATCATCTGGCCAAACCGAATCTTTCCGACGGCCCTCCTTATGCCGCGGCCTCCGAAGTATTTAAATTGGCTGATTACAAGAATTTATATTTAAAGCTTACACCGCGCACCGTTGCGGAAGCTCAAAACGGGAAGGCCACTCACGCGACATTTTTCCCGTTACTCGTATCGAAATTCGGAGCTTCGCGAATCGCATGGGGATCGAATTATCCGGCATCGGAAGGAACGCTCCCGGAACTGCTGAAAGTTTGCCAATTGGCGCTGTTGGTAGTTTCAGGGGAAGATCGCGATTGGATTTTCTCAAAAACGGCGCTCACTCTGTATCCCGCGCTGGCTGGAAAGCAGAAGGAAATCGATGACTGAATCGCAGTCCCCGTTAACTCTGCAGACTCTTCTGGCGTCGCACCCAAACACGAGTGCGTTGAGAAGCGGGCAGCTGCAAACGCCGCTCGTAAATTTTGTTTTTGCGGACATCAAGCCTGCGAATAGGGGCTTCAAACCACTTGTGCGGGAACAGAAATTCGATTTGGGCGAGCTTGCGATCGCCACATTTTTACAGGCGAAGGCTTACGGCAAGCCGTACGTTCTGATGCCCGCTGTTATCGTCGCACGCGGCCAGCATCACACGATATTTTTTAATCCGGAGCGCGGCCATCTCGATCCCGGCGATTTGAATGGACGGAGAGTAGGCGTTCGCGCCTACACGCAAACGACGGGCGCGTGGGTTCGAGGTTTCCTTCAAGAAGATTACGGCGTCGATTTCCGCTCGATTCAATGGATCACGTTTGAAGATCCGCACGTCGCGGAATACACCGATCCACCGTGGGTGCGGCGCGCGCCGGAAGGCAAGCAACTATTGCAAATGCTGCTCGCCGGCGAAATCGACGCGGCGATTTTCGGAAGCGAAAATCCGGAGGGCACGCCACTCAAGCCGCTGATTCCGAATGCCGCTGAAGTTGCCGCGCGCTGGGCCGAAAATCACGGTGGCGTTCCGATCAACCACATGATGGTGATCAAGGAATCGATCACGCAGACGCGCCCGGATGTGGTGCGCGAGATTTATCGCATGCTGAAGGAGAGCGCGGCGGCCGCGCCCACAAAGGAAACGGCGGTGCTGCGATTTGGCGTTGAGGCTGTGCGCAAATCGCTCGAAACGATGATTCAATATGCCGAATGGCAAAGTTTGATCCCGCGCCGTTTTTCGGTTGACGAATTATTTAATGATGTGACGCGCTCGCTCGTCTGAATACCCAACATGCAAACGCCAACCACAAAAATGGACGAAACTGACGGGAGCCTGCCGTCCGCGACACGGCCGCGCGCGCGTGCATGGTACAGACATCTCTCCATTCAAATCTTGCTTGCCATGATTCTTGGCGTAATTGTCGGACACACCTGGCCCCAACACGCAGATTCTTGGAAGCCGCTGGGCGACCTTTTCATCAAAATCGTGCGGATGCTCGTTGCCCCGATTATTTTTTGTACGGTCGTGCACGGCATCGCCAGCGTTGGCGAAGCGAAAAAGGTCGGCCGCGTCGCCCTTAAATCGCTGATTTATTTTGAGATTGTGACGACCATCGCCCTCGTCCTCGCCCTGGTCCTCGTGAATTTCTGGGCGCCGGGAGCAGGAATGCACGTCGATATCAAAACCCTCGCCGATATCGGCGTGAAGGCTCCGGCGAAACCGATTACCTTCGGCCAGTTTTTGCTGAACCTCGTGCCTTCGACCGCCGTTGGAGCCTTCGCCGACGGCGAAGTAATTCCCGTGCTGTTTTTCTCTTTGATGTTTGCTTTCGGTTTGCTCGCGCTTGGGCCAAAAGGCAAGCCGCTCGTCGAGACGATTCATTCGGTCACGCAGGTGCTGTTCAAAATGATTGGATTCGCGATGTATCTCGCGCCCATTGGCGCGTTTGGAGCCATCGCATTTACGGTCGGAAAATTCGGCTTGGTTTCGCTGCTGTCTCTCGGAAAACTGGTTTCAGAATTCTACGTGTGCTGTCTGCTGTTTGTCGCGATTGTGCTGACTCCGATTGCTTTCTCCGCCGGCGTAAATATCTTGCGATTGATTCGCTATATCGCCGCCGAGTTGATGATCGTTGTCGGCACAAGTTCCGGCGAATCTGTTTTCCCCAGCGTGATGGCCAAACTGCGCCGCCTCGGCATCGAAGAATCCATCGTCGCGCTGGTGTTGCCCACAGGCTATTCGTTCAACCACGACGGAACGTGCCTGTACTGGGCCACGGCTTCCGTGTTCCTGGCTCAAGCAGTCGGCATCCATCTTTCGATTGGCCAGCAACTCGCGCTCCTCGCGACGATGCTGTTCACATCAAAAGGCGGCGCGGGCGTAGCCGGCTCGGCCATCGTCATTCTCGCCACCACGCTTTCCGCCACCGGAACAATCCCCGTCGCCAGCATTGGGCTCATCCTCGGAGTTCACAGTTTGCTGTCCTCCGCGTTCGTCCCAGTAAATGTTTTAGGCAACTCGCTGGCCACCATCGTAATCGCTCGCACCGAACGCGCCGTCGATTTGCAGACTCTGCAATCCCAATTAAAAAATGGCCCTGAAGAAACCGAGCAAGTTTCTGCGGTTTAGGATAATTGTTAACGCGAGAGAACCTTGCTTGCTGGATGAAGTAATCATTCACAAAGAACACTACAAATTTCCAAGCCCTCGGATATACTTCTGCCTCTGAAAATTTAAACTGGAGACATCGATGAATGGACCTACTCCCGAAAAAGTGATGCAGATTATTACTGGCGGTTGGGCGACCAGCATTCTTGGCGCGGCTTGTCAGCACGGAATAATCACCGCGCTGGAGGGCAATCCCGCTGACACAGAGACCGTCGCGAAAAAAACGGGCATCTCGGCGCGCGGCGCGCAGGCGCTGCTCGATGGCCTGACGGGATTGGGCTTTCTCACTTTGTCGGAAGGACGATATCAGAATAGTCCGGACGCTTCCGCGTTTCTCGTGAAGGGCAAGCCCAGCTATCTCGGCGGCATGGCGGAAGTTTTTCTGCAGGATTTCCCGACGTGGCAGAATCTGCCGGAGGCCGCGAAAACCGGTCTGCCTAGCGCGCGGAACACGGTTGAGGTTGCGGACAATCCGTTCTGGCACGTTCTGGTTCCCGCGATCGCCGCGCTTTCTTTTCCCGTCGCGCAGATGGCAGCGGAGCGGTTAGGTGTCGCCAATGCTGGCGAGGTTTCTTGGCTTGATGTTGGAGGCGGGTCGGGAGTGTGGTCTGCAGTGTGGCTCGGTGTCAACAAACAAGCCACCGGCACGCAACTCGATTGGCCAAACGTCAACAAAATCGGCCGAAGCTTTGTTTCGAACTTCGGCGTCGCGGATCGTTTCAAAACGATTGATGGCGATTTCCACACCACAGACTTTGGCACCGAAAAATATGACTTCGCAATCTACGCCCACATCGCCCACCAGGTGTCGCCAGCCGATAACGTCACGATCTTCCGCAAATTCCGCAAGGCGCTGAAACCCGGCGGCACGCTAGTGGTCAACGATTTCGTCCTGAATGACGATCGAACCGGCCATCCATTCGCGCTGCTTTTCGCGTCGCAAATGTTAGTAGTCACAAAAGACGGCTTCACGTACCGCCAGTCCGATTACCGCACATGGCTCGCTGAAGCAGGATTCCAGTCGGTCGACATCGTGCCAACGCCGACGCCCGCGACACTCGTGTTCGCAAGCTAACCCGCGGTACTGCCATGCGAGCGAGAGTCCTCCATCGTGGCAGTCGTCGCGCGTGTCAATACTTTGCGGAGCAATTTTGTTCAGGTGTGTCGAACGTGGGTCGAAATAATGCAGCGTATGGAGGACTCAAATCACGTGTTCGTCAGCGGATTCACTGGCTAATACGCAAATATCCCTGAATGCTCGGGCTTGAAATGGCGAATCAGAACCTGAAGTCTGAAGAATTCCTGCTAAGTTTATTCTCAGATCTCGATAAATCTGTTGCATTTGCTGAACGGATGGCCGCCGATGCTGTCTAACGAAAACATTAGCGAGTGCCCTGAAAACTCCATTAATCGTTCCGTTGTGAATGTGAACGTCCGTGCCATTGAGGTCGCTCAAGGATTTTGCCAGCCGATAGTCCCGGGATTCCAAAATAAACCAGGCGTGTCGGTTGGACCCAATTTGTGCCCAGGCGACCGAGAGCCCTAATTCGAAAGGCATGTTGAAACGCGGCGTGCATGGCGGTGTTCTATCAATTTCTACCCGAGATAAGTCATGAAGAGCAATGGGGCACTTATGAAGTAATCGCAGGATACGATCAAGCCTTCTCGTGCTTGTTGGGATTTCAAGAGTTGCCCTGGGAACCAGCCCAAATGAGCTGATTCCAGCGATGTAGGCGAGATAAAGCCGCTCAAATTTCTTATCGTATGGAATATTTAGGAATACGTCAGTGGGACGCGTTCCCACTGCCCGACGAGCGCGTCTTCTTTGAGGCATGTCTTTTGTTTGATAGCCTCCGCTTAAGATTCACAGCTCCAGACTTTCTGCCAGATTTCGTGGACACGAGCCATCTGGTTCCCTTAGTACCCTTCTCCCGCTTACTTGAAACCGTTGTGGGCAAGAGAAATCTATGCCTGGAACTGAGCTTATTAAGCTTCAGCATATTCACAAGCTGCTGTTTCCGAGACTTTGACACACCTAGAATCTTAGCCGTCTGAGCTGCAGACGCAAAAGGAGTTTCGATCACAACTACATTGGTCATATAATTAGTATTTAACAACTTCTAGAGTCTGTCTAGTGAATAGAGACAAAGAAGTTTCGTCGTGGCCACAAAATGCTCTGGGTTGGGACTCCAAATCACAGGCCGTTGTAATTTTTTCCTTGTCCCGGTTCAGTGCGCCAGCGGATCGGGGCGCACTTGAAGCTTGTAGAGCTTGGGGCGCTCCGCGGTTCCGCCTTCGTTGTGGAATACGGCGCGGGTGCCTGTCGTGGTCCACAAGCCTTTGCCCTTCCAGCCGGCGTCGGGATTGTCGATGCGGCCATCCACGTTTTTGCTGAAAAAACCCATCGGGTACGGAATGTGAATGTTCACAAATTTTCCGTTCACAAGGGCCAGTAGGGCTTCGTTGCCGTTGGATTCCGCGATGGGCACGTTTGCGCCGAGGCCAAGCGTATTGAAGCGATCGACCCAGACAAAATACGCGTGGTCCGCGCTGCCGGGATCGGTAACGCCTTTGAATTGCGGGCCGGGGAACGGATAAAGCGTCCACCCTTCGGGGCAGAGCTTGCCGGTTTCCGCGCCAGGGCCGTTCAGCGGGCCTTTGCATTTGCGGCGGTTGAAGCTGGCGAGATGGCCGCTTGCGAGTGCGGTCCACACGACACCGTTCGTGTCAAGGTCAATGCCGCGCGGGCCGAATCCGATGTCCGGTGGCAGATAAATTTCCGCGAGAGCGGTTTCCGTGGGATTGGAGCCGGGCACAAGGCGGATGACGTAGCCGGGCTGGCTGGTGTGCGAGAAGCCGACGTCCATGGATTGTCCCCAGACGGAATCATCCACCGGGCTGGGCTGAACACCATAAAATGCGGCCATGATGCGCTTGTCTTTTGTGGGATCGACGGGCTGGTTGGCTTCCACATACGCGTCGCGTTTCCCGTTTCCATTGGTATCGATAATCAGAGGAGTCCAGCCCTGCGATTTTTTTTCGTCGCCGGTCTCCAGATACATTTTCGTATTGAACCAGCCGACCACTCCGCTGTCCGGCCCACCCGCGCTGGTCCAAAGCGTGTTGTTTGCGTCATGGCCGAAGTAAAGGTGCTGCGTGCTGAAGCAAGTATCGATCAGAGAAAATTTTCCGGTTTTCGGATCGTACATGGAGAGCTGGCGCACAGAGGTATCGAGCGGCGCGACTTTGGCCGAAGGAAGATCAGAGCCCGCCTTACAGTAGGCCGGATTCTCCGGAGCACGAATGCGCGCGGTGAACCAAACGCGGCCCGCTTCGTCGAAGTTCGGATTGTGAATGGTGGTGTGGCCATCCCAAACCGGCTCGTCGCCCCAGTACACGGAGTGGCCATGAGTATAATCGAGCGAGGACGGCGTGTTTGGATCGCGGAAAGGATGTTTGATCTGCCAGGTTTCGTTCGTGATCGGATTGAGCACGGGAACCATGTCCGTGCTTTCTTCCGGTGAACCGTAGATCAGGCCATTGGCGTTCAGGCGAGGATTGCGCTTGTCGGTGGAAATCTCATCGTGCAGGTAGGACTTCGGCGTGGCCCATTCCCACATGCTGATGACCACGTTGCGCTCAATGCCTTGCGGGCGCTGCGGCTTCGCGGAGGGCAATTCGCCGGCGGCGATGCGATCGGTCCAATCCGCGAACTGCGATATGGCTTCCTTGCGGCCGAGCTGGCCGAGAGTCAACGCCATGTTCGACTGCGCTTGACCTGCCTGCGTGCGCTTCGTCCATGCCTGAACGGAATTGTCAAAATGTCCCCAGGCTGCGGGAATTCTGCGCACGCCCATCGAGCCGAGAGCGTGGCAGGACTGGCAGGAATTCTTGACCGTATCGATCCAGTCCTGCTGCGTTTTCATCAGCGGCGAAATTCCGTTCCCGTTCTGCCCGGTCCCCGGAAATTGCGTTTTGTCCGGGATGTGCAGCATCGAATACCAGTACACGCCGGGATAAAATTCAGCGGCTGCGGCTGCGGTCGGCGCAATTGTCGCAGTCAATTTGAGGCTCTGGCCGAGAGTCGCATTCACCTTTTGCGAATCGACGAGCCCGTACCCGCGCGCCCACACGTTGTATTTCGCCTTGGGAAGTTCCGGAATAAGAAAGCGCCCGCGGTCATCGGTGACAACCATTTTTGCAAATTTAGTGGGCAAGTCCGCCGTTTCCGCGATCACCCATACGCCGGCTTCCGGCCCGTTCGCGCTCGTAACCGTCCCGCCAACATCGGTGCTGCCAATCGCAACCTCGCCCGCAGGACGCTGCTGAGCCATCGCCAGGGAAAAAGTTCCCGCGAGACACGAGGCCAGCGCGATCACCGCGATCTTTGTGCATCTGCCGATGCCTATCTTCATAACTCTGCGCTCCAATGACGGGCGGCTCGCCCACCGTTTCGTATTTTCAATTAAGGATCAAATACGATTGGATAATATTCCGCGTCATGCGTCAATGCCGATTGATTGGTTTCGTGCTAGCCACTTTTTAAATCATTAAGTGGAATGACTTCGGCCTGCCCGGTCAGTTGAGCAGCCACACGAAGATACCTCCCCCGAAATAATTACGAAGCTATTGCGATTTGCCGCAGCCGGGTGTAGGTTTTAAGTTAGCCGGGAAATCAAGCGGACCCTCAATTCAGTCGATTTCCAGCGGCACTTGGAGCAAGCCATTGCCAAGTGACTCCATCCCTTCGGCAAATCTCCACCCTGCGCACCTGACCAGCGGCAGCAACGTGATAAGGTTGGGCGGCATTGGCATTATTCTTCTGTGCGTTGCCGGAACATTTCTCTATTTGGGCGGCTGGCTTACTCCAAACGAATTGACTCCTGCGCGGTTCGCCGACGAATTTGAGCGAGTCGACGGAATCCATTCCGGATTCCGCCTCAATCATGCCAAGGGATTGGGAGTCAGCGGATTTTTCGAGAGCAACGGCCAGGGAGCGCGCCTCTCGAGGGCCGCTATTTTCCAAATGGGTCGCGTCCCTGTCATCGGCCGCTTCTCCCTGTCGGGCGGCGATCCCTATGTGGCTGACGCTCCCGATACAGTCCGTGGCTTGGGACTTCGGTTTGCGCTGCCCGATGGCGAAGAATGGCGGACGGCGATGATCAATCTCCCTGTCTTTCCGGTCAACACTCCACAGGGCTTTTTCGACAGAATGGTTGCAGCGCAACCCGACCCCATGACGCACAAACCCGATCCGGAAAAAATGGCGGCGTTTCTCGCGAACCACCCCGAGACTGTGCAGGCGGGCAAAATTCTCAAGGGCTTTGCAATGTCGTCCGGTTTCGATAACAGCACGTTCAACTCTCTCAATGCCTTCCGCTTCGTTGACGCGAGCGGCGCGTCGATCCCGTGCGGTGGTCGATGGTGCCGGCACAGCAGTTTGAAGCCGCGAAGCGCACCCGGACCGGCCCAAGGAGACAAGAATTACCTTTTTTACGCGCTGATCGCGAGCATCAGTCAGCATCCGTTGCAATGGCATTTGATCGTCACTCTCGGGCAGCCCGGCGATCGGACCGATGACGCGAGCATACCGTGGCCTGAAGGGCGAGTGCAGGTGGATGTGGGAACTTTAACTCTTGATTCTGCTGAAAGCGAAGCAACCAGCCCTGCCAGAGACATTAATTTCGATCCATTGATGTTGCCGGATGGAATTGTGCCTTCCGACGATCCTCTGCTCAGTGCTCGATCGGCAGTCTATTCCCAGTCGTTCACAAGAAGAGCGGGCGAGAAGAAAGAACCGAGCGTGATATCCCCTTCCGACACGCGAAAGTGAGCGTCAAGATGGACACCGAACGGCGACAGTTCACTGTGAGTATGAGGTTCCTGCACTGGCTAATGGCCGCGCTGGTCCTGGCCATGTTAGGCATTGGTATTGCCATGGTCGCATCGATCTCAGACTACCATCGCCTGGTTTCCATCCATCGCCCGTTGGGCATCCTCATTCTGATTCTGGTCGTGATTCGTTTTGTGAACCGCCGCTTCTCCACGCTGCCTCCCTTTCCTGCCAGCATGTCGTCCCAGGAGCGGTTCGTCGCATCCGCGTCCGAACTTTTGTTGTACACGTTGCTTTTTGTGCAACCACTGGTCGGTTGGGGAATGTTGTCAGCGGCGCGCTATCCGATCGTAATGTTTGGTTTGGTGCATCTTCCGCCTATCCTTCCGCACAGCGTTATGTTGTATGCAGCGCTGCGGACAACGCACACGGTTCTTGCTTACCTCTTGTTCCTGACGTTCCTCGCCCATTTTGGAGCAGTTCTGTTTCACACGCTCATCGTCCGAGACGGTACATTCAGCCGCATGGCCCCGTGGAGAGTTCGCGCAAGGTAAGAAGTTGCGGCAATGAACATTGGCCACAATCTGGCGGTAGCTAGTCATGGCAATTACGTCGGGCAATTTTGAAAAGCCCCGCTAGAAATAGAGGTGAAATCATGAAAGTCGTAGTGATCGGCGGCAGTGGACTCATCGGGTCAAGGCTTGTTACCAAGTTGCGCGAGCAAAGGCACGAGGCTGTGCCCGCGTCACCCAATTCGGGGGTCAACTCTCTCACGGGCGAGGGATTGGCTGAAGCGATGAAAGGAGCCTCGGTAGTCGTTGACGTTTCAAACTCTCCCTCTTGGGAGGACGCAGCAGTGCTGAAGTTCTTCGAAACATCAACTCGTAACCTCCTCAGCTATGAAGCGGCCGCGCGAGTAGGACATCACGTTGCGTTATCGGTTGTGGGAACTGACCGGCTGTCCGAAAGCGGTTACTTCCGCGCGAAGATCGCTCAGGAAAGACTGATAAAAGAATCTTCAATTCCCTACTCAATCGTCCGCGCGACGCAGTTCTTCGAGTTTCTCAAGGGGCTGGCCGACATTTCCGTCGAGGGCGGCAAGATACATTTGCCACATGTGCTTTTCCAGCCAATGGCTGCCGACGATGTCGCGAGTGGGGTAGGCAGAGTCGCTGCCAGCCCACCGGTAAATGGCATCGTCGAAATAGCCGGGCCGGAAGAGTTTCGTCTGGATGATCTAGTCCGACGGCGCTTAGCCACCTTAAAAGATCCCCGCGAAGTGATCGCCGATCCGCACGCGCGATACGCCGGCGCGGAACTCAGCGAGCTCACATTAGTCCCTGGCAATGACGCCCGACTTGGCGAAACGCGATTCGAAACCTGGGTCACTCGGTCCGCAGCAAAAGCGGTGGGCCGCTAGCTTTGCTCAAAACATTTAAAATCAGGAGCAGGAATTTCCAGCGAGCTCGATTTCGAATTCCGTTTTTTCTATCAGGAAATATGCTGTTTGATTTCTTCGATCAATTCCCGTTCCGCCTGCGAGCCAATCTTCGAGATCGTAACCAATCAGCCCGCCGTGGGCGCGATGGATCTGGTGAGCGCGGTGCAATATTTCTTCGATGCGCAAGCCTTCGCTGACTGCATCTTCGCTGAAGATTCCGTCTTCCGATTTCTGCATTTCGCTCCGCGACTTTGCTATGCAAATGCATGATGAAGGGCCTCCCTTTGGCGTGCACTTTTGCTCGCTTTCTCCACGCCGTATTACTGCAATGAACTGCGTAAGAGGCTCGGGCCAGCGCCTCGGTGTTCGTAGACGCTGGCCGCATGTCTGTGGTGCGTTTCCTAGAAGTGGAACACGAGTCCGGCGGACGGTTCCGCGGTGTGCGTGGTTATGCTCGAGTTGAAAGCAGCGATTCCGAAGTCAGGGCGGTCGTAGACAAATCCGCGGTACTCCAATCGAAGCGCGACGTGTCGTACGAGTCTGTAGTCAAGGCCTCCGCCGTACACGAATGCCGCGCGGGCCTGCCGCTCCGCACCGGATACGAATCCTCCGGCGTTGTCCGTGGGAGCAAATACAAGCGCTCCGGCTCCTGCGAGCACATAGGGTCTCACCCTGTGAATGGAAACGGGAAGATTAACGACCATTGCGCCCGTCGCCTGATGCACGTTTGTCTGGATCCCGAAGTTCCCACCGGGACTAAAACTCTCTTGCGTGTTTCGATCGTAGCCATAGCTTGCTTCAGCAGCGAGCCAGCCGTTGATATGAAAGCGGTAGTTCACCAGAACGCCGCCAGTGTTTGTAGCGTGTTCGAGTGTTCCGTTCTGCTGTGAATCCTTGGTGAAGAATCCGGTCCCTTGCACTGCGACCTCATGACGCATGAATCCGTCTTCCTGCGCTCTGGCGGATGAAGCTATTAGGAGTACTGCTCCAAGAACCCCTGAAACCAAAACCTTTCTATTCATTGCTATTTCCCTCCGATTTGAATCTATGAATGACAACAGCGAAATTTAGTCTTGCCCGGCCGCTCACTTCGATTCCCATGTCCCGTCTCCGATCACCATGAGAAAGAGAACGACCCCCAACACAAACACAAGCGCGAACGTCGTCATGATTAAGTCCTCCTGCTTTCTCAGCTCGACGAAATCGATTATAAAAATGCGAATGTGGCGCAGTGAACCGCGGCTAAAAACAGCCCATCAATTTGCGAATCCAGCGCTGGCGGCGTCTCTCGAGCATTTCCAACACGTGCTTTGTGTACACGCCTGAGGCGATGAACTCCGCGCCATCGTTCATCATCGTTGCGAGTAACGCGTTCACCTTCCAGATCCACGAACGTCACGCCGCTCACGTCCACCACGCATTTTCGTTTTCCACTCTTACAACTGGATTTCTGCCAATTCGATTTGAGGTGCGCAACCCACGGCCCGGAAAGCCGCCCCTGCAGCGTCCATCGTTGCTCAGTCAACTCTTCGAGGATCGTTGTTCTCAGCACTGGCTCTCTCCATTCGCAGGATGGAATTGCACGCGCCGTACCATTCTCAAATTCGGAAACGAAATCGCGGAAAGTCCAAGGCAACACACGAGATAGGAAAAATAGAAATCAGGGCGGAGGGGCCGGTGCTATCAAGTGCCACTGCCAGATTTATGGCAATCTGCCAGATTTAGTGGCACTGCGAAACGTAAGAATCGAGTTGCGAGGAATCGAAATCTAATTGAGGCAGGAAATCACTGAGACGGGCTGGGCGTTTTCGCGGGAGAGTCCCAGTTTACGCATGCGTAATTGGAGCGTGGAGCGTTTCATTCCCAGTCGAGTCGCGGCGCCGTTAGGACCGGCGACAACCCAATTCGTCTGCTCCAGTACGCTCAGGATATGTTTGCGTTCGGTTTCTTCGAGAACGCCGCGAATATCTTTGCGCATTGTTGACCGATTCACTTTATCCAAATTCCCGTCCCAATTTACGGCCGCTGGCGACGGTCGTGATTGGATTTCACCGAGCGGGACATTCAGAGACCGGACCCACCGAAAGGATCACCGCGCGCTCGATTACGTTCTGAAGCTCTCGAATGTTCCCCGGCCAATGGTATTGCCGCAACTGCTTAAGCGTTTCACCGGAAATCGTCTCAATCTTCTTATTCATTCGCCGGGCGCACTGCTCGGCAAAATGACGGACCAGCAACGGAATATCTTCCTGCCGTTCTCGCAAGGACGGCACGCGAACCGGAAACACGTTCAAGCGATAAAACAAATCGGAACGAAACGTCTGTTCGTCCACCATGGAAGACAGGTCGCGATTTGTGGCCGCGATTAGCCGAGCGTCCGTCTTGAGTGTGCGCGTGCTCCCCAGCCGTTCAAATTCGCGCTCCTGCAACACACGGAGAAGTTTGGGCTGCAATTCCAGTGGAATCTCGCCGACTTCATCGAGGAATACCGTGCCGCCGTTAGCAAGCTCGAAGCGACCGATGCGCTGCGCGATGGCGCCGGTAAACGATCCCTTTTCGTGGCCGAACAATTCGCTTTCGAGCAATCCCATAGGAATCGCGGCGCAATTCAGCTTCACGAACGCGTTCGGCTGGCGTGAACTCAAATTGTGAATGGCGCGAGCAATTAATTCCTTGCCCGTTCCCGTTTCGCCGTAAATTAAAACTGTTGAGTCCGTCGGCGCCACGGTAGCCACTTGTTGGAGCACGGTCCGCAATGCGGCGCTTTTCCCGACGATTTCCTCGAAATTCAACTCCGTGCGGATTTCATCTTCAAGATAGAGCTTCTCGTGCGTGAGTTTCTCTTTTAGCTCGGCGATTTTCTTGTAGGCGAGCGCATTCTCCACGGCGATGGCCACCTGACCCGCCACCTGCATCAGAAATTCTATGTTTTCCCGGCTGAAGCTCTTTTCATCACGGCGGCCGAGAAGCAGAACTCCGTGAGTCCGTCCACGGCTCACCAGCGGAAGGATGCAACCCGCTTTTATGCCCTCGGCGATCGGCGGCGCATCCGAAATCATGTTACATAAATCTCTGACCATTCCCACGATGGGTTCGCCCGTCCGGAAGGCCGTTCCCGGGGGAGTCCCTTCGATCGGGATTCGGAGTTCTTCCTTTACAAAACCTTTGCTGTCGGGAAAGTCCAGCGCGTAAACACGCAGGTGATTGTCGCTTTCCTGGTCTGGCACTCCTACCCCGGCGAGATCGCAGCCCATCACGCGGCGAAGGTTTCCAGAAACGCTTCGCAATAATTCCCGCAAGTCTAGAGTGGAAACAACACTGTTGGTCAATGCCAGAAGAAGTTTCAACTGGTCTTGAGCTGTGCGCGATGCCTCAAAGTTCAATGCGTCGTCGATCGCAAGAGCCATTTGGTCTGCAACCAGGCCAAGAAAACGGACTTCATCGGGGTCATACGCATTCGGGTGCTCACTCGCAATAAACATACTCCCGATTCGACGATGCACGGTGGTCAACGGAAGCATGCAGACCGATTGCATTTTGTGCTTTTTCAGGAGCTCAATCGTATCGGGGAAGCGCGTTTCTTCTTCCACAAAAGGAATCACGAGCGGTTGCTGATTCCGGAAAACCCAACAGGTCATCGTTTCTTTTTGTGCGCATTTGTCTTTCAGGGTAGGAATTGGCTCTTCGCAATCAATCGATACGTGCCATTCGATGGCGTCCGTTGTTTCGTCGTACTGGGCGATCCCGATGCCATCAAATTCGACGACACGGCGTAATTCGTCGACGAGCACCTCGAAGAGATCTTTCGGCTCCCGGTGGGCACTCACAGCTTGCGCAACTCGAATAAGCGCCTCGTAGCGCGCCGCCACGGATCGTTCGACTGGCTCGAGACGTAGTTGGACCGCACCCGTCATGCCCGATTTGATGCCGGGAACTGGGCGTTGGGTTCTTCCAAAATGTATCTTGGCAACTCCCAGTTGACAGTATCCCGGATGGCCGTTTTGTGACTTCCTTATTAATTTATTGGGTCGAATTTGTTGACTCGGATCGGGGTTACATTTCTTCGCTCCCGGTAATGGGACACTTGGATAGCTCCACACATTTGAAAACCGTTCAAGAAGATTTGAAAAGTTCGCAGTGAACTAGTTTAATTGGTGAAATACGATGACCTCGCGTCAATTGCAAAAGCAGGATCTGTGGGATGAGTGAGATTGGTTGGGTCGGTGGGGACCGAAATTGCATCTCCAAAAAATAGGTCCTGAATTGTTGAACGGTGTTTTCAGTCCAGATGAATATCTAACCATTGGTTTTGTGTTGGATGTTCCTTAAGAAAATCAGAGACCTTAGACTAACTGCGTGAATTAATAAGAATTGGCAATAGCACAATTCTTAGTAAGCATTCAACACAACTCAATTAATGCGGCTATCCCACTTTCTTGAGTCCAATGCAAACAATCTCTTGATCGTAAAAGGACTCATAGCACGGCTAGCATTTTTGGCTTTATGGACCACACACGAATTTCTTATGCGTTGTTTACCATTAAAAGTTTAACTTAGCTTGAAAAGGCTCCGCCCCTCTGGATTTCTGAAATGGGTGAGAGGAGGCATGAAATGAGCGAAGGAAGAATTCTGGCTGTTGACGATGAGTCGCAGATCCGCCGCGTTGTGCGGACAACCCTTACTTCGAACGGGTATGAGGTCACGGAGGCCGTAAATGGCGAAGACGCACTGCGACTGGTGCGTTCTTCTGAATTTGACCTCGTGCTTCTGGACATGAACATGCCCGGAAAATCCGGACTTGAAACCTGCCGGGAGATCCGGACCTTTGGTTCGAATCCAGCAATCATCATGGTGACGGTTCGAGATTCGGAAACTGACAAGGTGGAAGCACTTGATGCCGGGGCCGATGGCTATGTCACAAAACCATTCGGAATATCGGAATTGCTTGCGCGGATCAGATCCGTTCTAAGGAGAACGGTCGAGTCTCCGGGGCTTTCTGAGACGCATCTAAAACTTGGTGCGGTGGAGATCGATTTCGAGGGACGATTCGTCCTCGCGGGTGGGGAGCGCGTGCGACTTACGCCCAAAGAATTGGATTTGATCTCCTACATGGCAACGCATCCGAATAGAACGATTACCCATCGCGAACTTCTTAAAGCTGTTTGGGGTTCCGAACACGGACACGACCAGCAATATCTTCATGTCTTCGTAAATCGTTTGAGGAACAAGCTCGAACAATCGCCAAAGTCTCCGAAATTCCTGATCACCGAACCCTGGGTCGGCTATCGCCTGCAACTTGCCGAATAGCGGGGCTTTCTCCCTTTGAACTTTTAGCCAAATCGAACAATCTATTTATGCCTCTTTTAGGATTCCGGACGTAGTTTGGTATTGAAAATTGATGCCAGGCACGAAGACTGCTTTTGGTGAGTGCGATGGCAGGTCCAAGGGGGGAAAGAGGCATGCTGGCAATAAAAAATATATGGATCGAAAACGCAAGACTCTATCCCAGGGAGATTGTGGACCGACTTTTAATGGCGTTGTCAAACGGCACGCAATTGCATGCGGATGAATCTCGCATACATTTCTATGATCTGGAAGCAGGTGGCCGGACGTATTTCATTTATGTTTCGCCCGTCGATGCTCATGTCACTTTGATTGCAACGTGGGCGAAAAAAAGCAAAATGTCCGTTTCGAAATCAGCCGCGCACGATCCGTGGTGGCGATGGATCACCGCTCACGTCAAGATGGGCAGCTATACGTAGTAGTTGTCGCTGGTCGAAGCTTCTTTCTGCCCGAGAACTCGAAGAACGCTTCCGATTTGGGCAGAGCGCGAAATTGTAATCGGAAGTTCGGAACAAAAATCTGAGGAATTAAGGTTCAGTTTTGTCAGCCGCATCAAATCTTCCGCAGCTTGCCGAAAAGTGATCGAGCCCCAATTTTCCGCTATCTCCAGAGGATGCGACATATCATTTCCCAAGCTTCCACGCAGAAACGGCACATACCCAGAAGTTGCGAGCAGCCCAGTTTTTTCATCGAAGGGAATGGCTGTGCCTCGCAGGATGGGCGTGTGGCCGGGCCTGATGCAAGCGATCCCGCCCTTTGAAATTGTTATAAGCCCGAAACTGGTCACCTTGGAAAGCGCATTTTCAAATCCCTCCCTCTCTGCTTCCGAATACGGAGTGGATTTATGGACGGTAACTTTGCGCGGTGAGTAGCCGACTTGTTTTTCGAACAAGTCCAGCGCAGCCTTCAGCAATTTCCTGGCGCGCTCCGCATTCAGATTACACTGTTCGTCCCTATTCCCTTCTGAACAGAATTCAACCGATTCTCCCCGGACAACAAAGCCGTCCCCACGCTCTGTGAGAACATGCGCGAAGCTCGTCTGAATGGGGAAAGATGTTTCATGCAAGTCTTGGTAGCAAGAGATTCCAACGAAGCACGATGCCCCCGCGGTATTTGGGACTCGCCAGGAAGCCACGCCTGCCTTTTTCAGCAGGGCCAATGACAAGTTCCAAGCCGAGGTGGCCCGGTCTCTGCTTTCCCTCCCCGTTGAATCTATTTCAGGCCCGATTAATTCAGTTGGAAGCGTCCCCATACACGCGGCTTTCAATCCACCTCGAAACCTGCGAAAAAAGCGATGAGTTGCACGATCAGTAGTGACCAGGGAATCCGGATCTACCGGGTCATGATTGGCAGCATCGTTTGCAGCGTCGATTTCAAGAAAAGGTGCAACGGATTCAGGCAGCACACAGAGGATTAGGTGCGGCGGATCTTTAAGCTTGCTAATCGCATGGACTTCATTGGCATATATTTCCTGAAGTCTTAGCATCCTCGATTCGCGATTCTCCAGCTCTTTTAGAGAACATGCTTTTATTTTATCTAATGGCCTGACCCATTCACTTTGCGTTACGACACGGACGCCAAACGGAGTTTGCGAATTCATACCAGGGAAGGCTGGATACAATACGCAATCAACGTTTTCATTTTGCTCAATGGGCTCGGAAAGTTCTTGCAGCATTGCAATCGCACGATCGATTCCATCCGAGGTCCCAACAATTCCCACATGAATCCGGGCATGCTCCGGCGGACATGGTGCGCCGTAAGGTCCATACACTGCCAAGCCTGTTTTTGGATCGCTGCAGGAACCATTGCTGCCGAAGATCAATTCAGGCTCCGGGATATGCAAGCAGCGGAATTGGTTTGAAGATCGGACTAAATCAATCTCAAGCGGGGCGGCGCTATATATGCGCCTGGGATTATTCGTTCCAGGAATTCCTGAGGGGCGTGGAAGATACTCCTTTCTCATCGTTCCAGGATCTCTTGTTCAGGTGGGCCAAGCGCGGGTATCAAAAGATCGTCCTCCATCGCAGTCTGCATCATTTGGTCATAATTGAGACGATCGTTTGAAATGCCGAATTCCGTGAATCCAGAAATTGGTGTCAGCCTTGTTCGCACCGGAGCTTGACCAGTATTGATGCGGATTTCATGATGGCCCTTGGCCAAGACGGTGGACCAGAATCTCCATGACCTTAAAATTTGCCCATTTTTTCCTTGCAATTGCGGCTCTGAATAGCGCGCCGCGACTGGTTGAGTCATCGCAGGTGTCTTGCTATCCAGTTTTGTGAGCAGCCAGCCCGGCTGAAGGCGAAAAAAAATATTGCCCTGCACCTTAACAAAATCTGCGCGCACGCTTTGATGCTTCCATCCATATTGGACTTCCGCTCTGACCTGATTTTCCAAATCGATCCAACCCATGTGGGGTGCGGTCACTTCCCGTGAGACGGTTTGCTCTCCTACTTTCCACCAGATGCTCTTGGGTTTGTTCCGCGGAAAGAAAAATTGGTTTGTGCTCGAGTCCCAGCACAATCCGCGCTTCCAGGCGTGCCGCCGAAATAATTTGTTCATCAATTCGATTCCCCACTCCGCGCGCTCCGGATTGGAGAACCACTGCATAAAGTTTTCCTGCTTGCGCGTATTCCAGTCAGTCGCAGCAATTGCAAAAGTGGAATCCTGTGAGGGACATTCCAATGTGTAGAGTCGAGAGTGTTTAATCAGGAAAGACGATGGCCCATCTTCCGTGCACGCGTCCGCCAATTCAGGTTCAGTTTTGAATCGGGTCTCGGCTGAATAAATAAATTGAGGAAGTTCAACCACAGGGAAAAGATTACAGAGGATACGTTCTTTCGCTGAACTAACTCCAAACGAGTAATCCTGACCGGACAATGTCATGTTCTGAATCAAAAAGGAAGCGAGGCCTGCAGTAGATTCCTCGAAATGATTTTTGTTTCTGAAATCAAACCATTCACCCAATCTGAGAGCAGGCGGAACCGTTACATTATCTTTAACGATTGTTACAAGCCGCTTTCCCGAAGTATTAATTTTCTCAAGAAGATTTATTATTTTCTTCGGGTGACACCAATCTTTTTGCAGCATCGATCTGGAAACAACGATGGCTAGAAGCCCGCCCTTCGGCATGGTTTTCTCTGCCTCAAGCAATACGTTTTCCCCGACTCCGCCATTCCAATCCGCGAGCGACAATCGCAAATTCCGATTTTTCAGCCGCACAGCTCGAAGACAGTTCGCCAATCTTGCTGTCCATGAACTATCCGCGCTGTGGTGAAAAAGGAAAAGGTCGATCGCGTGAGGTTCAGTACCGGACACATGGATGGAGTGCGGATTTGAAGCGGGGCGCACCGGAGTGCGCAGGAAACCAGATGAGGAACTTGGTGTTCGGAACTTCTCTATACCCGTTGCCATATGGAATTTTGGGCAACGGGTGGTTAACAAGTCCTAAGGAAATTCTCATAATTCTGTATACAGATTTGACAAATCCCCGCCTGGCAAGCTTTCCATTTTCCATATCGCTTCTATGAATGCAAAGCATACGATCCTTTCATGCGTGATATGCGAATTTATCTAGTCTTTATAATGTGTTTATGCTTTACTGGCGATGCAGGCTGGTTCTGAAAGAATCGGTTGATGAATCGGCCGGCGGAAAGAAGAACTCCATGAACGAAGCGAAAATCGACGTGACGCGTAACGCGACTGAAGCCACCACAAAAATAGGTCGCGCCTCCCCCTTTTCCTATCCAATCGCAGCAACTCTGGAAAAACATGAGGTTCGCTCCTGCATTGAGGATACGGGTATTGTGCCAAGCGTGGCCGTGGCCAGCATCGAGGATGCTGGATTTGTCGCTGAGGCGCTGAATGAGGGCGGGATACCGATCGTTGAAATTAGCTTGAACTCGCCCGATGGGATTGAGATCGTTACCGCTCTTGTGAAGCGAGCAACGACCACGATAGTGGGCGTGGGCAACGTGCGAAACGTGGAGATCGCACGTAAATGCGAGAATGCAGGCGTTAGATTTCTGGCGACGGATGGGATGATCCCGGGAGTTGTAGAGTTTGCCGCAAAACAAAATCTTGTGTCTATCCAGGGAGCTTTGACGTTGACCGAAGTTATTTCTGCATGGGACGCGGGCGCGGACTTTGTTAAAATCGTGCCGTGTTACGCTGTGGGCGGCCACAATTATATCCGGACCTTGAAGGCCGCAGTGCCGCAAGCGCCACTCATCGCTGCAGGCGGAGTGAACCAACTGACTGCCGAAAAATATGTGTTGGCAGGCGCAATCGCGCTAAGCATTGGCCAGGAACTGATTCCGATGGAGGCAGTCCAGCTGCGCCAGACGCGGCGCATTCAAGAATTGTCGCACCGATTTCTCGCAGCGGTGGATAAGGGTCGCGCTTAAGTTCGATTCGTTGAACTTCGTGCCCGATTATTCAGGGCTTCCCTATTTTTATCGAAACTTGTCTCTTCCACAATTTCAATCCCCGACCGAAGATCGTCTAGTATGCGCCGCCAAATGTGCGCGGCCGCTTTTGACAAAGTCCAGGAACCGGCGCGCGAGTTCAGCTATCCGGGCTGACTGGTGCAACTGAACTGCTTCCCTGGGTATTAATTCATGCCCCACGCCGAGTCCAATTGCTCCTGCTTGAATCATTTTGGAAGCACTTTGCTGGTCCACCCCGCCTGATGCGATCAGTGGAATATGAGGGAACATCACATGTAGCGACGCGATATAGGCATGCCCACCAAGCTGTGCGCAGGGAACAACCTTTACAAAATCGGAATTGGTTTCCCATGCGTTGAGGACCTCGGTCGGCGTCAGAGTTCCGGGAATAACGACCACACCATTTCTTGATGCGAACTCGATGACTGTGGGGTGAAATCCATCACTGGTCAGGAACTGGGCACCCGAGTCGATGCAC
The DNA here is from genome assembly GCA_963786215.1 of uncultured Acidobacteriota bacterium. GTDB lineage: Bacteria > Acidobacteriota > Terriglobia > Acidiferrales > UBA7541 > Palsa-360. The sequence continues at coordinate 131,368 of CAWAYK010000007.1, read as the reverse complement.
TGACGCGCAGCCGCTGCAGTCGTCACGCTGCCTGCGCCCACGACGATGCCTGGAACGCTCTTGGCCAGACGCGAGATCGCCGTCGTGGCTTGCGGCATAGTTAGCGCGATCTCCACAACTCGAATTCCACTCACGGCGACTGCCTCGGCGGCAAACAGGGCGTTTTCCAACGAGCGTTCTCGAACCGCGGCAATCACACCGGTTTCCTCGATCCAGGCGCGAACTTCTTGTCTCGTCATTTGTTTCGCTCCTTGGTGCCTGAGTTGTGGAATTCATTTCTACGAACGCGCAAACGAATTATTTCAGGCCAGGCTCAACGGACGCCTCCATATGACCTTACTACAAATGCATTCATTGCAAATTCCTTACGCCGACGGCTTCGCGGAGCTCCTCCAGAGCAAGGAGGTAGGAAGCCAGCGTCTGGCGATAGCCGAGTTCTTCGGAACGATAGGTCCGCTCCGCGTCAAGGAAATCGAGCAGCGCGAGACCACCCCGATGGTAGGCATAGTCAGCGATGTCACGATCTTTCTTGGCAATTTCCCGATATTTGTCCTGATACATCATCACCATTCTGTCGTTGGACTTCAGTCCCTCATACGCGTCTTTCACGTCGGTTAAAACCTGGCCGTTGGTGAATGCTTGCTGTTCTTGCATCTGTGTGATTACCGAGCGCGTGCGTGCAATTTCTCCCTGGTTGCGATCGAAAATCGCGAGAGGCATGCTCACGTTAAAAGTGGCTGCGTTGATTGCATTAACGTGGGAATAATTTCCGGTAACCGTCACGTCCTGTTTTCCGTTCGCCTTGGCCAGAACATAACCGCTATTCGCCGCCGTCACACCTTGTGATGCAGCGCGGAGGTCGGGACGATTTTGGATCGCTTTCATTTGCAGATCATCGAGGTTGGTTTTGAGAGGGAGATATTCAAATGCGGATGCGACGTCGTAATTGGCGGAAACCGATTTCGTAACCGAGCAATTGCCGCATGTCGGATAATCCCTGCTCGCGAGCGAGTTGCGCGGATTCCAGATCGGATTCGAATTGCAGCATTTGCAATTCAATTTTCAGATAGTCATCCTCGCTGATGCCGCCTGCCTTAAATTGAAATTCGCCGATGTCCACAGTCTGTTGAAAGCTTTTCAGATCCTGTTGGGCAAGATCGAGAGTCGATTCCGCGAGCTGGACATTGATGAAAAAGGAAGAGACCTGGTAGGTCAGCCCCCGCTCATTGTCCGCGACGAGCGAGCGCGTCTGTGCGGTTATATCTTTCGCCGCCTGGTAACGGGCCTGGCGCTTATGGCCGCGCTCGATCAAGTAGCTGAGGCCGATATCCGCTTCGGTATTGTTATGAAGGTAATCATGAAGTGCTACACCGTTATATACGTCGGGATTTTGCTTGGCCGGGGAGCCGAGCGGCAAATATTCCCAGTCGACGAATAGTGTCGGATTCGGGCGGAGATTTGCGGTCACTTCCATATCAATGCTCTGCTCGATTGCGGTTCGGGCCGCGATTATGTTGTGGTTGTGCTGAAGAGCCATTTGAATGGCTTCATCCAGCGTGATTCTTACAGGGCCGCTCGTGGCCTGGCCGAATGCCGGAGTCGTCGTAAGCAAAGCAGCAGACCACAGAGCAAGCAGCCAGGCCGGCACAGATTTTCCAGATCGCACGGATCATTTGATTAAACTTCCGATTAGACTTCAATGGATCCCTCCGGTTCCGGCAACTTGTCACTGTCGCTCGCGAACCAAACATAGAGCGTAGGCAAAATAAAGATGCTCATGGCAAGGTCAGCGATCAAGCCTCCCACGATTACAATCGCGAAGGGGCGTTGCGAGTCAGAACCAATTGCATGGGACATGGCGGCCGGCAAAAGTCCAAGTGTCGCTACCAGCATCGTCATCATGATCGGGCGAAGGCGGAGCACAGCTCCTTCGGTCGCTGCGTCTGCAATGGCATAGCCGCGGGCGCGTAGCTGGTTGATGTATTCGAGCATGATGACACCGGTCTGCACCGAAACACCAAAGAGCGCCAGGAAACCCACGCCCGAGGAGACACTGAAATGCGTGCCGGTAAGCAAGAGAGCGAGAAGACCTCCTATGCGGGCCATCGCCACAGTGAGCAGTATGACGAGAGCCCACTTGGGCGAGCGAAACATGCTGTACAGGATCATAAAGATGATGAAGATCGTGATTGGTAGCACAATCAGAAGGCGCGCCTCCGATCTTTGCTCACTCTCGTATTCTCCTGCCCACTGGATGCGATAACCCTGCGGAAGTTTCACCTTGTCATTAATTGCCTTGATAGCTTCTCCCACCGTACTTCCCAAGTCCCTGCCGCGAACGTTGAATCTCACGGCGACATAACGGCTGTTCCCTTCACGATAGATATCGTAGGCCCCGTCTTTAATCTCGATTTTAGCCAGCTGCGCAAGGGAGACTCGCTCTCCCGAAGGCGAGACCAACCGGACATTCGCGATTGCTTCCTGAGTATTGCGATAGGGCTCTTGATAGCGAACTACCACATCGTATCGAGCCTCTCCTTGCAGGACCTGGCTCACGGCGTTTCCTCCGACGGCCGTTTGTACAGCGTCCTGGACGTCGGACACGTTGATACCAAAACGAGCTGCGGCCTTTCGGTCAATCATGAGATCAAGATTTGGCTGGCCGGTATCGCGCTGCACACCGAGATCGTTAATGCCGGGGATGCTCTGCATCGCGTCCACCATCTCATCGCCCTTCTTTTCGAGAACGTACAAGTCCGGACCGTAAATTTTGACCGCTAACTCTCCTTTGGTTCCGCTGATCGTCTCGCTTACGTTATCTTCGATGGGCTGTGAGAAATTCCAGAAAGCACCCGGCAATTTATCCAGCTCGCGCCGCATCGCGGCAATCAATTCCTCCTTTTTTTGGTGAAACACAGGTCGCCATTGATCTTTGGGTTTCAGGTCCACGAAATATTCGGTATTGCCAAAACCGCCCGTGTCCGTACCGTCATCCGGGCGCCCCACCTCCGATACGACGGTTTTCACTTCAGGGAACGACGCTAAAATGATGTCGGCACTGGTCGGTGAAACGGCTTCCTTCCGTGAGGCTTGTGCTGGACGCCAGTGTGCCGCGCGCCCAGATCGCGCCTTCGTCCAAGATGCGGCAGGAACTCAGCGCCGATAAATGGTCCGCAAAGTAAGAAACAACGCTACGCACAAGCCAGCCACCCCAACACCGAGGGTTACCATTCGATGTTCGATCGCCCAGCGAACCGCGATTCGATATCGTTTCGTCAGGAATTCCATCACCGGGTTGTGCCATTCTTTGGCTCCATTGCGGAAGAACACGGCGCATAACACTGGAGCGATCAGGATCGAAAAAGTCATCGCACCCAGTAAAGCAAAAGCAACGGTCAAGGCCATGGGCCGAAAAAGTCTGCCTTCCACCCGTTGCAGCGTGAAGATGGGCATATAGGCCGTGATAATAATTGCTATTGCGTAGAAGACTGGCCGTTGAACTTCGTGGCACGCTTCACGAATTGCCTCCGCCGGTGATTTCACATGAACAGTAATACGCCCGGGAGACTTGTCTTTCTCGTTGTCGGATGCCTGAGCGCTGAGGCGGTGGTTCAAGTGGCGAATAATGTTTTCAACCATCACGACAGCACCGTCAACGACCATACCGAAATCCAGAGCGCCCAGCGAAAGAAGGTTTGCAGGAATTTTGCTCAAATCGAGCCAAATGGATGCGAATAGCAAGGAAAACGGAATTGTGAGGGCTACGATTAACGCAGCCCGAGCATTGCCTAGAAATAGAATCAGGAGGATCGTAACCAGGATCATCCCTTCCACCAGGTTATGCTCGACTGTATTCAGGGTGTAGTGGAGCAGGTCGGCGCGATCCAACATCGGGACGATCGTCACGCCAGGAGGAAGAATTCCGTGGTTGAGGTCGTCCACTTTTTTATGAATTAAATCTAACGTTGGGCCAGCATCTGCCCCCTTGCGCAGGAGCACGACGCCTTGAATCACGTCCAGTTCATCAATAATCTTTCCGTTCTCCAAATGATTGGCTCGCGCCATATGCCCCAATCGAATTTTGGGACCCTGCTGGACGACCGCAATGTCCTTTACCCGAAGGGCCGTCCCGGATTTCGTCGTAAGGACTGTTTGTTCGATATCTTGCGCGGTTGTAAATAATCCAATCGCGCGGACATTCATCTGCTGCAGGCCGGCTTCCACAAAGCTGCCGCCGGCATTGATGTTGTTGTTGGCGAGTTGTTGCTCGACTTGTCCGATGCTCAATCCGTAGGAAACGAGTTTGTTCGGATCGACGCGCACCTGGTATTCGCGCTGTGTGCCGCCGAAATCCGAAACGTCCACAATATTCGGGACAGACTTGAATTCCTTTTCAAGCGTCCAATCCTCAATGGCCCGCAGCTCTGTCAGATCGTATTTCGGATTTGTGCTTCTAAGGGTGTACCAATAGATCTGGCCCACCGTGCTCCAGTCCGTTCCGATCTGCGGCTGAAGCCCTTGCGGCACCTCGGCTTGCGTCAGCCTTTCGAGGACTTTCTGCCGGTTCCAATCGTTGTCCGACTGGTCGTCGAAGATCATCAGCACAAACGAAAGGCCGAAGATAGATTCCGAACGAATGGCAGTCAGATGGGGGAGACCGTTCATCACGATTTCGACCGGAATCGTCACTTGTTGTTCCACTTCTTCCGCGGAACGTCCAGGCCATTGCGTAATGACTGTCGCGTAGTTGTCAGCGATATCGGGATATGACTCCACAGGTAGATTGTGGAATGACACCGCGCCTCCCACGACCAACAACACGACCAAGGCAATCACCACAAACTTATTGCTGAGCGCAAAATCGACGAGTGTTCGAATCATTTCCTATTCGTCTCCAGTTTTCATAGGGCAGCCTTCGCTCACTGATTCTCGAACGTATTTTCCAGGACAATCGCGTTGCTCACGACTTGCTGGCCCGGCTGTAAACCGGAAAGCACTTCCTGCATCTTGTTCGGCAGCATTTCTCCACCGCGGACCTCCACGCGCCGGAATTTTTTGTCCGGCGTAGGTTCAAACACCCAGTCACGATCTTGCAGGTGCATGATGGCGGAGGCCGGAACCTGCGCACGGGTTTCTTTTTTCTGCCCGTGGAAGGTTGCTGTGGCGAACATGCCAATGCGCATGGTTCCGCCGGGATTGACTACTTCCAGGCGCACTTTTGCCGTGCGAATGGCGGGATCCATTACGGCGCCAATATTGCTGACGCGCCCCTGAATCATCCGGTCGGGGAAAGCGTTAAGAACAATTTGTGCGGCGTCACCAATGCGCACGTTCCCCAAATCATTCTCGTAAACGTCGCAAACTACCCAGACGCTTGATAGATCGGAAATGGTGAAGGGATTGGTGCCGTAGGACTGAACCGTGGCGGCGTTTGTGACCTCCTGGTCGGTAATCACGCCGGAGATCGGCGCCTTAATATCGACAAGAAAATTGGGATTGTTGGGATCGTTTCCGAGCAACCGCAAGTGTTCGGCCATCGTTTCGACATCGACCTTGGCTTTGTCTTCGGTGTCTTGGGCGACTTCCAGATCGTTCTGCGCAATTGCGCCATGATCGTAGAGGTCCTTGGCCCGCTCGAACTGCTTGCGCGCCAGAAGTTCATCGGCGATGGCCTTTCGGTAATCCGAATACCCGCCAGCCACATCGTCGCTACGAATCGTCAGCAACACCTGGTCTTTTTGTACGGTGTCGCCCAGCCGCGCATGGATGGCCACTACCTTTCCAGAGGCCAGAGTGACGACAGGCACGTTGCGAGAGATGTCGGGATTCACCGTGCCCGTCGCGGCAAGCGTGGAGGTCGATGTGTGGGGGGTCGCCGCGATTAGTGGATACTGCTCAGGACGCTCCACGACTACGAGGGAGGCGTCTGGGCCAGCAACAACCTGAGCAGGCGGTGGCGCCTCTTGCGCCGCTACGTTTCCTTGCTCTTTCCCGCAGCCGCACAGGGCCAGCAGCGTTGCGATAGAGACTGCGAGAATTCCAAATTCGATTTTCCTTCGTTCCATTAACATGACGACAAAACCTCCGGATGAAACATCCGATCTTTTTTGAAATCGACGCACACTTATCTTTGCGGGTGAGTAATGACACGCCCGTTCGACACACTTGCACTTACAAATTCAATTTTTATTTGCTAAATGGCTTCGGTGGGTGGAGCTCTACCCACACTCGTCGCGTGAATCGAGCACGTTACGAGCATTTGCGTGAATGAATTAAGAGGACACTCGTGTTGTTGCGGACCAAATGGACGTCTTCTATTCAGAAGGTGAACTGTCTTGAAGCCCGAAGACATCATCAATGCGAATATCTGGGAATCATGCTTTCGGGAACCCAAATTATCCGGCGATGAAAACGAAGCTGGATCTGTGCCGGAAATCGCCACTTTGAAATGCTCATGGCCATCGTTGATGAGGACGGTGGGAAGCCATCGAATGAGCGTCGGCCTCAATACGACATCGTTTGCGATCTTATCGCCCGTCATGTCTTGCATCTCGATCTGAAGACCACCAGGAGGAGCGGACACGATCACGGACTGCTCAGCACCGGAAGCGAGACGCAAATGAACGATGTACTTCGCATACCCAAGGGTCTGCTGCTCGATTACAGTTGCAGCATCAAGGCTATGATCGCCGGCATAGTCCATGAAGTAATTTTGGATCTCGATGGGATATTTCGATTCAGACGTCGCGCGCACCCGCGCAGTTTTCGTGGACTTCGATGCGTCAGCGCCTTGTGAATCGCGGGTCATTGCCAGCGCGCGAGCTTGCGACATGGAGCAAAGTGACAGCATCAGGATCAGGCCCGCAGCGCAACGCTTCCATCTAGATGCGAATCCGAAATTGGCAATAAATTTCATTAAGATTGCTGCGTCCTTCGAATGACTTCACCGCTTATTCCTGGCCGCTGCAGCGCGCCTATCAGAAGACAACTCGCCGCAGCTATCAGCCAGCGCATTGCATTAAAAATTCCAATGATGAGTGTGAAGTACATCAAGCTTCCTTTATAGTCCGCGCCAAATAAACATGTCGTAAGCGAAAAATAAAATAGTTCATTTGATTTTTGAATCTCTGAATTTCAAAATTCGGTTGATCAATTTCCGTTGATCGCGAGCGGATTTCACTGCCCAGAATGCCGTCAAGATATTGGCGCTCAAATTTGTTTTCAGTCCATTTTCGACTACGTCTCTTGCAATCGGTGAAAGAGGAGGCCGCCGGAGCGGCCTCCTCTTTCCGAGCATCATCTGAAGGTGAAGGCAAACGTACTTCGTGCGCTTGCCTGGTTAGTTGGTTTCTGTTTGTCGTTCCGTTGAATCGCATCTTTTCGATCCTTGAATTTGGTTGTTGTGTGTCGAATTAGAACCTTGTCATGATCGCGAACGTTGCGTTAATCTGACTTTTACGAAGGTCAGGAGCCCATGCGGCCCATCCAGAGTTGACAGTCGAAGTGCCTCCGTTTTGGACGTTGCAGGATTGATCGATATTTCCTCCGCCACCTGCCGGCCTCTGGTTGTTATCGACCGCGAAACCGAGTCCTGACGGTGCAAACGTAGAAATTTCGGAAAAGGTTCCGTTCGTGCAAACGTAAGAAGCAGGCGCCCCCGTATTCAGGAAAGCATTGTTTCCGTTGGGAGGCGTGATCCCGCCGCGCCCCGTCCAGTAAGGAACATCCGAGTGGCGATAACCCATTTCCGCTCGGAACGTTAACCACTGAGAGGGCATGTAGTCGAATGTGGCTGTGGAGTCAAACATGTGAGCTTTATCGCCGGGATTCTCTGTAAAGTAAGGGGACCCGCTGACCGCAGTCGCGCCGTTGATTGGCGGAAGCAGGGTCAGATACCGTCCTGGGTTATTCATATAGCCGCCACCGAGGGTTATTCCGTAATGGTCATGCGCGAATTGGAAGCGCTGGTAAGCCATCCATCCCAGGAATGACGTTTTGATGCCGCCATTCTTGTCGTTGAAACAATTCTGGCCTCCGCCATACTGGCAACCAGCGTCAGCTGTGAAAGACATCGCCGCCATGTCGAGGAATCCGCTCGGGTTGTTGTATTCCCTGATCTCGACGCTGTCATCCGTGTGAATACGAGAGGCTGCGGGATTTCCTACAACATCCGTCCCCATGCCGTAATTGTTGAAAACAAATGAGAGCCACGGCTGAGGGCGCCACAGGATCTGGCCTCCAAGTCCGGGCTTGCTATTAGGTCTAGCGTAGGATTGCCAGCCATTGACGATCCATGGTTCGATCTTCAGCTTTGCTGTTGGGAAGTACTGAATGCGCAAGCCATTAAAGAACCACGGCGTGTTGGAGGAAACGAAAGACGGCTGGTAAGTCCAGTTGTCAAAGTTGTAGTAACTGAAAAGTCCGATGTAGGACACGAAGATTCCGGCGTCGATATTTAACCCGTGACCTACGTTATCGAAGTGGTATCCGCCCCAGCCTTCCGAGATGTAGCGGTAGGCGTTGGCGAGGTCCCATTGACCGCGGCTGACGCTTCCGTCGTTGCGAGGCGTCGTAGTGGCGAACTCTCCAAACAAGGTCAGGATTCTGCCGCGAATGTGGCCGATGCGGATGTCGCCGCCAAGGCTCAACTGTTCCAACTGCCATTCGTTGGATCGGAAGGTCTCGGTCGAGCCGCCCAGCGAGTTATCCCTGGGATGGTTGAAATCGTCCACGTAGTTAACGTCAGCCCTGAATTCAGGGGTGAAATATTTTGTTGACCATGGGCTGTCATGCTGGCGGCCATTGGCATTCAACCAAGTCCAGTCCGCGTAGGAAAATGGTTCCCATCCATCAGGATGCGACGGTAAATCCGTGTCGCCTTTGTAGTAGGTAGCTGTGCCGCCCGTGGCAAGATATTGTCCGGGCAGCAGCTTGACGGGTGCGGCAGCCTGGTCTTGAGCGGGTGCCGGTGTCGCAAGAGCCGCGGCCGGGGCTTCCGCCGCAGGTGAATCTGTCGTGGGTCGGCCCTTCAACTCCGCTTCGAGTTCATCGATGCGTTTTCGCATGGCCGCCAATTCATCGGCTACAGCGGCAGGAATTGGCTGGCTTGCAGGAGTTTCGGTGGTCTTAGGTACATCGCCTGCGGATGCGGTGGTTGCAGTGCTTGAGGCATCTGCTGTGTTGCCACTTCCGGCGGTAGCCGGTGGTTGAGGACTGGGCACACGCAAGCTGGCCGCTTCTGCGCGATAGCCGCTGCTATAAGTTCGGTAAGTACTCGCCGAAATTCTGGAAGGCGAGGACAAAGTTTGGGCTAACTTGAGCGAGATATCAGAATTGATACTTTTTCCGGGAACTACATCGACGGTAATGATTTCGGAAGGTTCATACCCGTCGACTTTTGCGCTCAACTGATAGTGGCCGGGTTTGAGTTTCGTGAATGAAAATGTACCATCCTGGGCGCTGACAACGGAGCGTTCCACGTCCACGTCCGCGTTGAGAATGACCACTTGCGCGCCCGGCATAGGCAGGCCGCTCGGGTAACGAGTGACGCCGCGCACGTCACCAGGTGCGTGATCCGCCGTAAGGACATGCGTTTCCGGTACGGGCGTCTTGTCATTAAAAGTAGTGGGCCCTCGGCCACTCGGAGAACCGAAAGGCGAGCCCTCCTCCATACCTGGAGGCGCCCCTGACTGAGCCCGCAAGGGCGCAGTACACAGGAGCAGAGACATTTGGAATAGCGCGCCAGCTGACACGACCCGCCTTAAAACCAGTCTTCGATTCATACACACCTTCCTCGTAAAATAAAATGCTGGTCTGCAAACTAGAGATGCGCGCGTCAACGGTGCATAAAGGAATTGATTGAAAATTTGATTCGCTGACATCAACAGTTTGTATCCGAATACAGGACTTCCCCGCGGTTCACTATCGCAATCACTCTTGAAATGATTTTCTTCGTCATTTTTGGAATTCAAAAACTGCATTCCTTACGCGTCTTCGTGCCAGAAATGAATCTCGCAGTTTGTTTTTCGTTTTGAAAATAGCCTCCACTTTTTCCAAAGGAGTGTGAAAGTTTGCTGCCGTAAGAAGTACTTTCCTTCTCCTGAGAAACATCAATAAAAATGACGTGGTGGCCAAAAGCTCGCAAAACTCTTTCCAGCCGCTCTTCACGGCCCACCCACCAATGTCTTTTCCCGGCGATCACAATCAGGGAGCGGCGACGCAAAACCCATTGCAAACCGCTGCTCCAATCGCGGCAGAAGCGGATTTTCAGATCCACATCCGCTTCATTCACACCCGATTGACGGACCATCGAATGCTGCTGATTGATTGTGTATTTGAGAGAAACGGGAGGTCTGTACAGCGGAAAACGAGCTGGCACAATCTCCATTTTCAGAAGCGTGATCGTTGCATCCAGATCTGCTGCCAAACATTTTGCCGCATTTAACGACGCCACCGTTCCCTTTTCGGTTGTCGAAATTACGGTCACAGAAAGGCCTGCGTCTGATGACCAGTGACCGGTCTGATTTCGGCTTTCTTCCAGATTCGGTGTGGAATTTTTCTCCGTGCTCATACTTCCAGGCTATTCGCAAACTCTAAAAGAGGCATAAATAATCCGTACAAGGCGAATAAACGGAAATAAACGCCTGGAGATTTTTAAGGAACTGTCTATTGCGCTCCGGGGAGGCGAACGCGCTTGAAAATGCATAAAAGGCACTGAATCTGATCGATCTGATTTCTATTCCTGAGGGGCCTAACGTATAAGGCAGAGTACTCCTGAGGGAAACGCCACTGCTAACGGGGAAATCCTGTAGATGCGCCTTATTGGAACATTAACCTTCTTTTAGGCGTTTCAGTCGTGCGCTCTCTTCTCGGAGAACGCCTCGGCTGAAACGCTTTCGAATACCTCAAGTTAGTTCTTATGTGAAATCACCGTCGTAACGGCTACTGCGTCCATCAATGCAACAGTCGAGTTATCCGTCGATTCGGGGACCATGCGGCCAGCCACTTCTACCGTTTGACCCGAAATCTTCGCGAGCTCTTTGCTGTCACCGATCAAGCGGTAAATCCGATTTCCAGATACGAGAGTGTACACACCGCCTTGGAGGTTGGTGTTTGCGCAGAAATTAATCGTCTGAGCGACACTCATACCCTTGTGTGGCGTTACCGAACCGGTGCCGAATCTCGAGCAACTCACTCGTCCCGTGATGGTGACGCCGTCGGCCTCGTTGCGCGCTTTGGACTGGGCTCCGATTATCGGCGCACACGCGAGAACGCCTGCAGCTACGATCAGCGAGATCCGCGTAATCATTGAATTGTTCATTGTTTTCTCCTTCGGGTTTTGCGCCCGTTCTTACTTTGTCGCGAACTGTTTCCAATTTTTGGCAAGGTTACCGATCTTTCAAAAGCATCGGTTCATTGCCAACATTGGTGCATCATCGAATTCAGGCTAATCCTGGCCAGCTAAACGAGGCATAAACAATCCGTTCAATCGAGGTCAACAATTGCAATGCGTTTGAGGGCTATTGAGGCGTCTGTAAGCGGTATCCAACGAACGGTTCGGTCATCAAATACTTGGGTTCATGCGGAACGGTTTCAATCTTCTTGCGCAAGCGATTTACGAATACGCGCAGATATTTTCTTTCGTAAATATGTTCCGATCCCCAGACTTCCCGCAGCAGTTCCCGGTGCGAAATGGTTTTGTTCGCATTGCTTGCCAGGTAGAGAAGCAGATCGAATTCCTTTGCCGTCAGTCGAACTTGCTTGCCGGAAACGATAACCCGGCGGGACTCGAAATTAATCTCCACGTCGCCAAGTTGAAGGTGAGTGATATGGGAGTGCGCGTTTGGAGCCGTTCTCCTGAGAACCGAACGCACCCGCGCCAGAAGTTCTCCCATGGAAAAAGGTTTGGTGACGTAATCCTGAGCGCCTGCATCGAGAGCTTCAATTTTGTCCGCGGCGGAATCACGCACGGTCAGCATGATGATCGGCGTGCTCGTATTCACGCGAATCTCCCTGCAAGTCTCGATTCCTGTTTTTCCCGGCAAATTGATATCTAAAAGGACCAGGTCATACTTTTCGGCTTGCAGGAAAACAAGAGCTCTTTCGCCGCTTCCCGCTTCGGTCACTTCGTAGCCTTGAGCATCAAGCGTAGTCCGCATTACGCGCCGTATTTGGGAATCGTCATCCACAACAAGGATGCGACCCCGACTTTTTGGCGTATGTAATCTCGAAATGTTGCCGTCTAACATTCCTGAAAACATAGTTACCTCGTACTGAGGGTAGGCTATCTAGACTGATATGTTAGACCGCGGGAGATAAACGAGGCATAAACGAATCCTTTTACCTTAGTAAAATTTCCTTTACTTGCGCAATTGCAGCACCATTGATAACTCTCTTTTCTTTGGGACCCCCAATTTTAGTTCCAACGGCATGAGTCACCAAAGATTCGCGAAAATGGTAGCCGACAATGACTCGAATCTAGTGGATTGGATGAACTGTATCGAGATCAAGATTCAATTCCAATACGTTAACGTGTGGTTCCCCTAGAAAACCGAGCTGTCGCCCTTCCAAATGTTTGTTGATCAAAGAGCGCACTTCATCCTCGCTGATTTTTCGTTCCTTGGCGATTCGCGGAATTTGAAATTCAGCTGCCTCGGGTGAAATGTGCGGGTCAAGGCCTGAGCCGGATGTGGTGACCAGGTCCATGGGAACCGCCATGTTCGTGTTTTCGGCCTGCGCTTTTTGGACATCGCCGGCTACTCGGTCAACGAGCATTTTATTGGTTGGCCCAAGATTGGAGCCGCTGGAGCTTCCTGCATCATAGCCAGCTGCGCCTGCCGCGGAAGGCCGCGAGCGGAAATACCCAGGTGAAGTAAATGGTTGGCCGATCAAACTCGAGCCGACAATTTTTCCGTTCATCATGATCAAATTGCCATTGGCCTGCTTTGGAAAAATCATTTGCGCCAACCCAGTAACCACGAACGGATAGATGACGCCCAGCAGGATTGTGGTCAAGATTGTCATGATGATTGAAACTTTCAGACTCTTTATCATTTCGTTTCCTCGATGAATTTCTCAGGCCCAATGCATCCGGGTGATGATCACGTCGATCAGCTTGATACCAATAAATGGGGCAATGATTCCGCCCACGCCGTAAACGAGCAGATTCCAGCGCAGCAGCGCCGACGCGCCCATGGGCCGGTACTGCACTCCACGTAACGCCAGCGGCACGAGCGCAATGATGATCAGCGCATTAAAAATGACCGCCGACAGAATTGCAGATTGGGGCGTTTTAAGAGCCATTATATTGAGCGCCTGCAAGACTGGAAATGCGCCCGCAAACATCGCGGGAATGATCGCGAAATATTTCGCCACATCATTGGCCACGGAAAATGTGGTGAGCGCGCCGCGCGTGATCAGCATTTGCTTGCCGATTTCCACGACTTCGATGAGTTTTGTCGGATTGGAATCGAGGTCAACCATGTTGCCCGCTTCTTTGGCGGCCTGCGTTCCAGCATTCATCGCAAGGCCGACGTCGGCCTGCGCGAGTGCAGGAGCGTCGTTCGTGCCGTCGCCTGTCATCGCCACGAGTTTTCCTTTGGCTTGCTCTTTGCGGATCAGCGCCAGTTTGTCTTCCGGCTTGGCTTCGGCGAGAAAATCGTCGACTCCAGCTTCTTGAGCGATGGCTGCGGCGGTGAGGCGATTGTCTCCCGTGATCATCACCGTGCGGATGCCCATGGCGCGCAAGTGATCGAATCGCTCTCTCATCCCTCCCTTTACGATATCTTTTAGCCGAACCGTCCCGAGAATGCGGTGGTCAGTCGAAACCAAAAGCGGAGTCGCACCAGAACTGGCCACGATTTGGACAACTTCGTCCACTTCCGCAGGAACTATACCGCCCCTGTCAATAATGTATTTTTTAATAGAGTCCGGCGCACCCTTTCGTATTGCTCGGCTGTCGAAATCAACGCCTGACATTCGCGTCAAAGCGGAGAATGGAATAAATGTGCCGTCAAGAGATGCTAGCGAACGTCCGCGGAGGCCATACTTTTCTTTCACAAGCACCACGATGGACCGCCCCTCAGGAGTTTCGTCCGCAAGCGATGCAAGTTGCGCGGCGTCGGCCAGTTCCGCGTCCGTTACGCCCGGCGCCGGAATCAGTTCAGTCGCTTGCCTGTTCCCCAGCGTGATCGTGCCTGTTTTATCCAGCAGCAGTGTATCGACATCGCCTGCGGCCTCGACCGCGCGTCCGGACATGGCCATGACGTTTCGCTGAATGACCCGATCAATTCCCGCAATTCCGATCGCCGATAATAGTCCGCCGATTGTTGTTGGGATCAGGCATACCAGCAGCGACCACAGCACGAACGGGCTTTGCGGTGCTCCCGAATAGATGGCCATCGGCTGAAGCGCCGCCACGGCGAGCAAGAAAATAATCGTGAGTCCCGCGAGCAAAATATTGAGAGCAATTTCATTAGGAGTTTTCTGCCGCGAGGCTCCTTCGACCATTTTGATCATGCGATCGAGAAATGTTTCGCCAGGATTGGAAGTGATGCGGACTTTGATTTCATCGGAAAGCACGCGCGTGCCACCTGTCACGGCTGAACGGTCGCCACCGGATTCGCGTATCACTGGCGCGGATTCGCCGGTGATGGCGGACTCGTCGACCGAAGCCACACCTTCAATGACTTCACCGTCTCCGGGAATGAATTGGTCAGCGGTAACCACAACCACATCGCCGACTCGAAGTTTCGAGCCTGAAATTTCCTCTTTGCTGCCGTCGGCCTTCAACTTATGAGCGATGGTTTCCGTGCGCGCTTTACGCAGCGTGTCCGCCTGCGCTTTGCCGCGGCCTTCGGCCATAGCTTCAGCAAAATTGGCAAACAGGACGGTGAACCAGAGCCAGACTGTGATTTGAAATTCGAAAGAAAATGCGTGCGTGTGATTCAGCGTGTTGCGCACGAGTTGAACGGTGAGGAGCGCCGCGCCGATTTCCACCACAAACATCACCGGATTCTTCATCAGCGTGCGCGGATTCAGTTTTACAAACGAATCCCAGCACGCGCGGCTGGCAATCTCCGCGTCCCAGATCGATCGACCCTTCTTGGTTTGCGATGTCATGTTTTCCTTTTCTCAGAAAGTCTTGCCGGCGTTCATCAGCAGGTGTTCCAGAATGGGGCCCAGGCTGAGCGCGGGGAAAAACGTCAGAGCTCCCACAATGATGATCACGGAAATGAGCAAACCTGCAAAAAGCGGGGTTGTTACCGGAAATGTTCCGGATGTTTCCGGCACATGTTTCTTGCGCGCCAGGCTCCCGGCAATCGCAAGCACAGGAATGACCATGAAAAAGCGGCCGAAAAGCATGGTCACACCAATTGTTATGTTGTACCAAAGCGTGTTGCCATTCAGCCCGGCGAATGCCGAACCGTTATTCGCACCCGCCTCTGCATAGTCGTAAAAAATTTCCGATAATCCATGTGGTCCCGCATTCGCAAGGCTCGATAAACCAAATTTCGGCGCTACCAATGAGATAGCTGTAAATGTCAAAACGAAAAGCGGATAAACAAGGACGGTAAGCATCGCCATCTTTACATCAAACGCTTCAACCTTCTTGCCCAGATATTCCGGCGTGCGCCCCACCATCAATCCGGCGATAAATACGGAGAGAATGATGAACACGATAATTCCGTATAGGCCTGAACCCGCTCCGCCGAAAATAACTTCTCCCAGCAATATATTGATCAGCGGAATCATTCCGCCGAGCGGAGTAAACGAATCATGCATGGAGTTCACCGCGCCGCAGCTGGTGTCCGTGGTCACCACGGCCCAGAGCGCGGAATTCGCAATGCCGAAACGAACTTCCTTTCCTTCCATGTTTCCGGCGGGTTGTAAATGATTCGCCGAGGTTTGCAGCAGTGGATTTCCGCGAGCTTCGGCGGAATATGTGGCCAAGACTCCAACCAGAAACAATAGCGCCATTGCACACCATACAGCCCAGCCATGGCGCGGCGAACCGGTCATCTGCCCCAATGTGTACGTCAATCCTGCGCCAATCGAGAAAATCAAAATCAATTCAAAGAAATTTGTCAGCGGCGTGGGATTCTCAAAAGGATGCGCGCTGTTGGTATTAAAGAAGCCGCCGCCATTGGTGCCAAGTTCCTTAATTACTTCCTGTGATGCAGTCGGACCCTGCGCGATTGTTTGTTCGCGAATGACCTGCGTAGTTTGTTTGCCGTCGCTGCCCGTGACTTGTACCGTCTGCGGGTCGAGCAGTGGCACCGTAGTGTAGGGCTTGAAATTCTGCACTACGCCTTGTGAAACCATGAATAGTGCACCAACGATACATGCTGGTAGCAGAACCCAAAGCGCCGCGCGCGTCATATCGACCCAGAAATTGCCAATCGTGTCCTTCTCTCGCCGCGCAATTCCGCGTACCACCGCGATGGCCAAAGCAATGCCTACTGCAGCGGAAACGAAGTTGTGATAAGCCAACGTCGTCATCTGCGTCAGGTACGACATCGTCGTTTCCGGCACATATGCCTGCCAGTTCGTATTCGTCGTGAAGGACGCCGCCGTGTTAAATGCCAGGTCCGGCGCAACGGCCGGTAGCTTCTGCGGGTTAAGCGGCAAATAATTCTGGACGCGCTCGATCAAATAGGTCAGCGCCATCGTCACGCCGCTGAAGATCAGCATCGCCCCGGCGTATTCCTTCCAGTCCATTTCGGTCGTTTCATCCACGCCCGATAGCCGGTACAGCAGCTTTTCGATGGGGCGCAGCAGGGGGTCGAGAAATGTTTTCTCGCGATTAAACACCCGCGTCATGAATGCGCCGATGGGTTTCGTGATCGCCAGCACTACCAGCAGAAAAAATAAAATTTGCAACCAGCCGTTATTTGTCATGGTCAGAATTTTTCCGGACGCAACATCGCGTACACAAGATAGATAAGCAGGCCCGCGCAAACTGCAAGTGAAACAATCGTATCGAACATTTTTCTTACCTCAGTCCGTTACAGAATCTGATGTACAACCCGCCCAAAGCGAAAAACACAACCGTTGCCGCGGAAAATATTGTGTCGAGCATGGCTATTAACTTCCTCCAAATCGCAGCCCTCACATTCCCTACGAGAGCATTTACCTTCAATTACCTTGAAGAGTATTTCCTCACTGGCGCTTCGCCTTCAAAATAGGCGCCCTTTTCGCTTACTGCATTCGTGTGGCTTTCGGTCGTTGGGAACTGAATCACGTAACTCGTATCCCGTTTCTCGTTTCCGGATCTAATTACCCCGGCAACCACAATAACTTTTTGAGTTCTCCCAAATCGCGCCGAGGACAGGTTGGACCGTAACGCGCTATGCCTCGTTTGCCGCTCTTCCCTCCAGAAGTTCACAAGGACGTACAACATGAAGATGACGCCGATCCCGCTTAGAACCAAGAAGATAGTCATGGCGTTTATCCCTCCCGTCTCGCAATCTAGTCAGGATTTCGCCTTGGCAGTAGAGCAGGACCTCGAGCCGTCCACTCGATCCCTCACTCACGGTCCGCTACTGTCAATGTCTTGGCGCGCTTGGTTAATTCTATTTATTTCCGACATCACCAGCGCAATAGATTCGCGTGACACAAATATCGTCCCTCTTTGGGGGTTAAAAAGTCGTGGCCGCGACATAAGAAACTTCTAAACAAACTGGTAAAAGGATATTTGAATTTCATTCTGAAAGTATGGAAGATGGCTTTGGGGGATTTCGCGACATAAGCAAAGCGAGGAACCTCAACGTTGTATATCAGGAAGAGGTTCCTCGAAGCTTCGCTTCTTGGCCTTACATGGCGGTCGCTGGAAGTCTGCAGTAAGCTGGATTAACGAGGCATAAACAAATAATTTTTCTTGAATATACAGGAATTTCCGCTAAACCACTCGTCTATCACAAGCGGAGTGTATTAACCTGCGCTAGAATTCTTCCGTGCCGCGAATCCTAGCCCAAGTTGGCCGATATGCTGCTGCTTTACTCACCGTTGCGCTGATCACCCAATTTTACCGTCATGAATCAAGTTTCACGGTCACGACTGTTGTCATGACGTACTTGCTTTGCGTCTTAATTTCGTCCGCGATGTGGGGCTTGGGCATTTCAGTGTTCATGTCTACTGCGGCTACGTTGGCGCTGGATTACTATTTCTTCCCTCCCATTGGCCGCTTTACCATTTCTGATCCACAGGACTGGGCAAGTCTGCTTGCGTTTCTGATCACTTCCGTGATTGGCAGCGAACTTTCCGCTCGTGCGCGAAGGGAGGCGGAAGTAGCAAACTACCGTAGAATTGAAATAGAGCATTTGTATGAGTTCAGCCAATACCTGATGAAAGCGCGCGATCAGCTTGAATTGCTGAATGAGATTCCACGGCAGATCGTACGGATATTTCACGCGGATGCTGCAGCCTTATATTTGCCGGAGAATCGAGAAATCTATCGTGCAGGCGTCGATGCCCCGCAATTGGAAGCCAACCGTCTGAAATCTGCGGCCATGCGCGAAGACCCCGAGGTGGATCCTTCGCGGGAACTTTACTTTGCCCCCATCCGGTTTGGGTTGCGAGTGATTGGCAGTGTAGGAATTTCTGGGTCATTGGCTTCGAGCAAGACTCCTGAAGCAATTGGAACATTGGCAGCGTCCGCAATTGATCGCGCACAAGCCATCGAATTGTTGGGCAAGGCCGAAGCTGTGCGCGAAAGCGAACGTCTAAAATCGGTGCTCCTGGACGCAGTTACGCATGACTTCAAAACTCCACTCACGTCCATCAAAGCGTCGGCGACCAGCCTGCTTGAGAATCTGAATTTCAGCAGTGATCAGAGAAAGGAATTACTGATCGTTATTGATGAAGAATGCGACCGCATAAATCGCCTGATTGGACAAACCAGCGAAATGGCTCGTTTGGAGGCCGGCGAAGTCACGCTTCAATTCGAGTCGCTACCGGTAAATGAATTGATCACTGCGGCGCTTGAGGACTGTGAAAGTGTCAAAACCAGTCGAGCCATACACATGGAAGGCAAAGGGCCGCGTTGCAAAGTGTATGCAGACCCAGTATGGGCTAGAAAAGTATTTACCAACATCATTCAAAATGCCGACCTATATTCTTATCCGGGAGAACCAATCGCAATAAGCGCGGAGCAAAGAGACGGGTTTGTTGTGTTCAGTGTGTCAGACAAGGGGCCAGGGATCGAGGATTTCGAGAAAAATCATATCTTTGACAGATTTTATCGAGGCAAAAGACAGCGGCACAGAATCCCCGGTACCGGCATGGGTTTACCCATCGCAAAAGCAATCATCGATGCACATGGAGGAACAATCGGTGTAGTCAGCCGAGTGGGAGAGGGCTCTGTATTCACTTTCAGCTTGCCTATAGACACTGGAGGGAACGAATAAATCGATTACAAATTGTACTGAAAATTTGAGCGATCGAGGCCTTGCGAAACGTTGATCGCTTTAGGCGCCTTATTACCACGGCCGCATCGCTTCTCTATGTTGGATTAGCCGTGTGCAGATAGGCTTCGGCGCAAGCGTGTTGGCGTCCAATGCTATCCGAGATTTGCTGGCGCACTTGGAAGCCGAAGCCTCGTGGCCATTTTCACCAACTCAGCGAGGGAGTCGGCCTTCATCTTCTGCATCACTTTGCCGCGGTGTGCCTTCACCGTGATCTCACTTATGCCGAGTTCCCCACCGATCTGTTTATTCAAAAGACCGGAAACCACCAGCGCCATAACCTGCCGCTCACGATGTGTGAGTGACGCATAACAGGTCCGAAGCGCTTGCATCTCCTCCTCATAAACAAGTGCAACCCGGCTACGTTCGATGGCTTGCCGGATGGCATTCAAAAGTGCGTCGTCACTGAATGGCTTCGTCAAGAACTCCACAGCCCCTGCCTTCATTGCTCGGACCGTTGTGGGCACGTCGCCGTATCCCGTGATGAAAATAATTGGCATGTCCGGCCGCTCGACGGAAACATGCTTCTGCAGGTCAAGACCATTGAGGCCTGGAAGAGAAACGTCAAGGACTAGACAACTCGGAACGAGCACCCGTGGGTTATCGAGGAACTCTTGTGCGGATGCGAATGTCTTCGGATGCCAGCCTTCGCATTGAATCAGCAATTGCAGGGACTCACGCACGGAGATGTCATCATCAACAACGAACACGATGGGTGTTGCCGGCGTCATCGGTGACGACTCCAATTGATGGCCAAAAGTGCAGGCTAACGTCATAGTATATTCCCAAATGCGTGAGAGTTGCCGATCGCTCACCTCGCTCGAAGGGCAGTATTCAGCGCCTGAAGCAGAGCTGTGTCGCTGAATGGCTTGAACAAGAATTCAACGGCTCCCTGCTGGAACGCTCGCCTGCGTACAACCTCGTCCTTGTGAGCACTGATGAAGATGATCGGAATGCTGTGTCCGCGAAGCTTCAATTCCCGCTGGAGATCAAATCCAGTCATGCCCGGCATGGCGATGTCGAGGATGAGACATCCAGTTTGGATCAGGCTATCGGAAGTGAGGAACTCTTCCGCAGATGAGAAGGAGTGCGTCGCAAATCCGAACTCCCGCAACAAGTCAGGCAATGATTCGCGCACGGATTCATCATCGTCCACTACTGCCACGAGTGGATATACGCCAGCGATCTTTTCTTGGCAGGAGTCCATAACAGAAGAATGCGGCAGACTCGGTGAAGAGTCTATTGCACTTAGGTATTAGTTGTGCAAGGAATAGAAAATGAAAATGTTGCTCCTGGACCATCATTTAGCGTTGCCCATAAACGGCCATCATGTTGTTCTAAAATGGAGCGAGAAACCGACAAGCCAATCCCCATCCCGTCATTCTTGGTCGTATAGAAGGCTTGGAACAGTTTGTCCATAGATTGACGGTCGAAACCGATCCCCGCATCCTTCACGCTAAGGAGCACCCGGCCACCTTCGTCTTGTTGGGTCCTGATCAGCAACTCCCTCGGGCGATCCTGGACGGTATTCATCGCTTCCGAACCATTTCGGAGGAGGTTCATGATTACCTGCTGAAGTTGGACGCGGTCACCAGTGACAAACGGGAGATCGTTGGCAAGCTCACATCGCAAAATGACCCGGTTTCTTTGAAGCTCACTCAGTGACAGAGCGATCACCTCTCTCGCAGCGTCATTCAAATTCACTCGCTCAGCGATGCTGCCTTTCTTGCTGAAGAGTGCACGCAATCGCGTGATCACATCAGACGCGCGGTTGCCATCGCGAATCGTTCGCCGGGCAGTTTCACGCGCACCGTCGACGTTCGGTGGATCCAATGTAAGCATCCGCAGACAGGTGCTGGCGTTCGTGACGATGCCTGAGAGCGGCTGGTTCACTTCGTGCGCAATTGAAGCCGTCAACGTAGCAAGACTCGTGACTCTGGCAACGTTTGCAAGCTCCGACCTGGCCTTGGCAAGCGCCTCTTCCGAAAATTGCCGTTGCGTTACATCCTGAACTGCGCCGAGGTATTCCAGTCGCCCGTCATGGTCTCGAATCACGTGCGCAATCAAGTGCAGATACTTGACCGAGTCATCAGGCATTAGCAACCGGTGTTCATACTCAAAATCTCTGACGGCGTTTCGCGCCCTTTCGATCATGTCGTTCATCATCGGGATGTCTTCTGGATGGACTCGAGTGCTAATCAAGTCAAGCGTCACAGGCACATCACGTCTAAACCCAAAAATGCGATAGAGTTCCTCCGACCACGTGATTTCGCCTGTTTCCACACGCCAGGTAAAACTGCCGATTCGACTGAGACGCTGGCCTTCGGCTAGAAACGCTTCACTGCGCTTGAGTGCTTCCTCCGCGCGCCTGCGTTCGGCGACTTCCTTTCTCAGCACTTCGTTGGCTGCAGCAAGTTCTGCGGTCCGTTGCGCGACGCTTTGATCGAGTTCGTCGGCAACGCGCTTTTGTTCGCTCAACAGTCGTGCCTCTTGCAGCCCGGTCAACGCCTGGTTAGCGGCTATATTAAGAAGAAGCGCCTCGGTATCCCGCGGGAAATCTGCTCGACGAGACCCCGCTACGATTACCCCGATTTCACGCTGAACCCCAAGGGGCCAGGACACGAGTGAAACCTCTTCGCCTCCAATGTGACTGCGTTCCTGGAGATAACGTTTTTGCGGGTCATCTCCCAACCAGCGATTTAGAAACGTACAGACCTCTTCCGGTTGGAAAATTTGTTCTTGCGATTGAGGAACCTTGATCGTCTCGGAAGGCGCCGCGTCAATCAGGTTCGTCAAGTTCACGTACACGAAATCCAGATCGAGCATGCGAAGGAGCGAGTCGAGCAAGGTATGAACGATGTCACTGGGTTTGCTGCCACTCCACATGGCGGGAAGAGCGAGGAGGCTGACGAGATCATTAATGCAACGTTGAAGGCGCTTGATCTCGTCGGCGGGATGGTCGAGTTGCACTTTCATGGTCAGCCTGCCGTCGTGGGCCGCGCAGACTGCCCCGCACGTCGAGCGCGAATTTCATGCAAGAACTCCGCCGGGGGCACGAAGAACGGATTGTGCTGTAGGATGCCGCCGACGATGACTAGGGGATGCGTGCGCATGATGTCAATCACAGCGTCTCCGCTGAATTTCGAAAGACGGTAGGTGCAGATAATCGCATCATCGTGGCGGCACCACACATCATTGACTCTCGCTTCAAACTCAATTAGATCGTCGATGTGCGACTGACCGTCAGGCACCCAGTCCATGCGGCAGACAATGCGGCTCAGGGGAAATCCTCCCTCGGCATTGCCGCTCGCCATCTGCTCGAACGACTGCAGCATGCGATCCTGATCAAACCGGCCGTCTTGAAGGTAGGTCTCAGTGCTGTTCCGAAGTTCGAATTGGCCGCTTCGTTGGACAGCGATCAAGTCAATTCCAATGCCCGCTAATCGGTGCAGGTGGTCGCAGTGCTGATCCGGACTAACAACGTGAATCGCCTTTTCTCCGCGCTCGAATCCATCCTTAATGAAAGGCAATAACACGCGATACTCTTCTTCATCGCTATTGAAAAACGCGCAGACATGACGTGTTTCGCCGAGTTGTGACCCAGCCAAGAAGACGGGCGCCAAGACTTTTCTCATAGTCCCTCACCTAACGCCTCGGCGGTGGCTACCGCGTCAACCCCAAGAGGACGATGAACCACCCCGTGGGTGCATGTCCGTTGTACTTTGGTAGCGGTTCTCAGAGCGCCTCACACCCGCCGGCAGATACGAAGGTATCGTCGATACCTTCGTCTAATTGATTCTTCTGTACGGAACTGGTGTTATCACAGCTGTGCACGCCACCTTTAAACAGGAGTTTACATGCCGGACCAAAAGACTGCAATCATCACCGGAGCATCGCGCGGAATCGGAGCCGGATTAGTCGCGGCCTTCGTGAAACATGGTTATAACGTTGTTGCGACCTCTCGCAATGTAAGTGAACAGTTGACTGCCTCGACTTCGCTGATTCTCATCGATGGTGATATTGGGAAGCCGGAGACTGCCGCCAAGGTCGTCGAAGCAGCCATCAAGAACTTCGGAAGGATCGATGTTCTGGTGACCAATGCCGGAATCTTTTTCACGAAGCCTTTCACGGAATTCTCTACCGAGGACTTCAACGCCTTGGTCTCAACGAACCTGCTTGGATTCCTCTACATCACTCAACTTACTGTGAAACAGATGGTGAAGCAGAAATCAGGGAACGTCGTAAGCATCACTGCGGCGCTTGCCGATCAGCCGATCCTTGGCGTAAATGGCTCGGTCCCAATGATCACTAAAGGAGGCCTGAATTCCATCATTCGGAGTCTCGCGATTGAGTATGCAAAACAGGGCATCCGCTTCAACGCTGTGGCCCCTGGCGTGGTGGATACGCCAATGCACAGGGATAATCCCAAGGACTTCCTTAAACAGTTGCAGCCAATGGGGGAGATTGCTGACGTACAGGACATTGTGGATGCTGTCCTCTACCTGGTTCACGCAGGTCAAGTAACAGGAGAGGTCCTCCACGTGGACGGCGGTGTTCACGCTGGTCGTTGGTAGCTGTACGAAAAAAGGAGTGATCGAAGAGGAGAAAGATGAATGCATATGAAACACCAACAGCTAACCCACTCTGGGCCAGCCAGCGCCGAGCAGCGCTTAAAAGAACTTGGAATCAAGCTCCCGACTCCGCCTGAGCCGTTCGGCGTCTACGCGGAAGCGGTGCAGACGGGGAATCTACTTTTTCTGACTGGGATGCTTCCCACGGAAGGTCGCGAGGCAAAATTCATAGGGCGGGTCGGAGCGGAATTCGATGTGGAAGCAGGGCGCGCGGCGGCGCACCTCGCGGCGCTTAACGGCCTCGCTGTCGCGCGGCAGCATTTGGGAACGCTCGACAAAGTAACACGAATCGTCAGGCTAGGCGTGTCGGTGGCTACTTCGGGAGATGTCCGCGAACAGCCGAAAGTCGCTGACGGCGCTTCGGAGTTGTTGCAAGACGTCTTCGGAAAAGACAAGAACCCTTGCCGCCTCGTGTTTGGTGTCGCAAGCCTTCCGCTCGGTACGCCTGTCGAGCTGGAAATTATTTTCGAGGTCGCGGGGTAAGAAAGCTCACGGCCTTTGTAAGAGTTTGGAATCGATAACTCCCAACCGTGCGTGGACTGGCTTTGCTCCCAGTCCACGCACGGCTGGGTCGATTTGTTCAAGTAAATTTGCATCCTTGGCAGTCAGACAAAATTTCCCTGGGAAAATTATGAATGAGCCTGGGTTAGTTGCTTAGGCAGACCGACTCTGCGACTTGCCGGCCTTCTCACCCAGGAAGTTCAGCAATTCGGCGTTTACTTCTTCCGCGTGCGTCCAGGTAATGCAATGCGGACCGTCCTTCACGACCAGCAGGCGCGCCCCTTTGATGAGTTTGGCGGTGCGTAGTCCTGCAGCCGAGATGGGAAGGATGCGATCAGCATCTCCGTGAATCACTAGCGTGGGTACATCGATTCGGCCCAGATTCTCGCGAAAGTCTTCGTGCCAGGTTGCGACGCACGCCAGGCTGGCGGTGGCGGAGGACCCAGCAGCGACGTTCCAGTTGGCCTGCACAACCTGTTCGCTCACGCGCTTGCCCAGGAAAACGTCGGTGTTGTAGAAATTCTTGAAGAACTCGGTGAAGAACGCATAACGGTCAGCGGCCACCGCTTTCTCGATCCCCGCAAAGACGCTGGCATCCACGCCCTCCGGGTTGTCGGCCGTCTTGAGCAGGTACGGTGGCACACCAGAAATAATCACAGCTTTGCTCGCATCCTTGGAACCATATTTTCCAAAGTAGCGAGCCACCTCGCCTCCTCCCATCGAGAAGCCGACAAGACAAAAATCACGCAGCTTGAGGTGGGTGATCAACTCGTGGAGATCCTTTGCGAACGTATCGTAGTTGTAGCCTGTGGTCGGCTGGCTGGATTTTCCGAACCCTCTGCGGTCATAGGCGATGACGCGATAACCCGCAGCGAGAAGTGCGGTCGTTTGCTTCTCCCAAGACGCGCCGCTCAGTGGGTATCCGTGAATCAAAACGACTGGCTTCCCCGAGCCGTGGTCTTCGTAGTAAAGCTCGATGTTGCTTGAATTTTCCTTTCCGACGGTAACGTATGGCATTGCGCATCTCCTTTTCTATCGCGATGAATCTGCAGGTGATTGGTGGAGTCTCGTTGAGGTCATTTCCTGACGGCACTCCATAAGCCGAGGATGCGCCACTCTTGGGAAATCGTCAATTGTGCTTTGGTGCCGGTCACCTGATGTCGAAGTCTCCGGTCACTGACTGATACGAAAGTATCGGCGATACCATCGTCCAATTGTTTTGCCCCCACGTCTCTGGCTTACTCGCAACCGTGCGATGCATCTCAGTCAATCCAAAAATCGCAAAGCACAGCTGAATTAATTTATTGAAGGAGAACTCACGATGAGACTCGAAGCATTTTCGTACATGGCGCAAGTCGGTGGCACGTGTAGTTGGAGGGATTTTTTAGTGAAGCATCGAACACTGCACCTTGTATTCTTCTTGCTGCTGGCCGCGCAGGCAATTCCAATTACAGTATTGGCGCAGGAGAAAGCGGCCCCTCCAATCTCCGGAGTTATTGGAAAAGTCCAGTCATTTACAGGCAGCTTACTCGACGTTCAGACGCCCTCAGGCGTGGTCCACGTTGATGTCAAGCAGCCCCTCACTACCTATAAGCAGATCCCGTCGGATTTGGGTCATGTCACGTCCGCGTCTTATGTCGGCGTTGCGTCGACTGAGCAAGCAGATGGAAAAGAAATAGCGAAGCAAATCATCATATTTCCAGCGGAACTGAGTGGAGCTGCAGAAGGTAGTGTTCTGACAGACCCGCCGGGTGCAACTACTCACAGCAGAATGACCAATGGCTCTGTCTCTCGCCCTGCCGAATCGCACCCTCGCATGACGAATGGCACGGTACAGAAAGGTAGAGGCAGCACCCTGGTGGTCCAGTATCAGGACGGCTCTAAGACGATCTCCGTGCCTGCAAATGTCGCCGTGACGGAAGTCGCACCTGAACAACTCACATTCGCTAACGGCGATGTCGTCTACGCGGCGACTGAGAAACTCCCAAACGGAACGCTCGTAACGGACAAGATATTCCTCTTCATTCCAGCAGTTTCTTCCAATGCCAAGCAGTAAGAATTCCGATCCATGAGACATTCAACAACTCACGCGAATGAACCGATCTCCACGAGCACGTTGCCGCGCCAACCGCAAGTGCTCGTGGTCAAGCGGCACCACTTGCTGGTTCGCTGGAGCCACTGGCTGAATGTGCCCATACTCCTCGGTATTATTCTCAGCGGCATTTCTGTTTATTGGGCCTCGCCTGTCTATCAACACAAGCCAGATCCGAATACGGGAAACTTCGATGTGGCGGCGGATATTGGAATCTGGATCTGCGCTCATGTGCCGGGACTGCATCAGTACAGCAGTCCACCCGATTGGATTTAAAACACCTGAGTCTCGGGCCTGGCATGTTGGCTCTGCGACTGCATTGGTTTTGCGCGTACTTATTCATGCTGAATGGCATGGTGTACGTTGCAGGCCTCGTTTTGGGAGGAGGCTGGAGATCATTGTTGCCTCGCCGGACCTGTGATTCAGTGGGGCGCAAACCACAGCAGAAGCGCTTGCGAGCCTGGCAACGAGTAATAGAAAATTGGAACAAATTACTGGCAAGGTCATGGGATTCACTTGGGCCAAGTCACTGCCCTCGGACGCGGTCGGGTCAAATTTGAGAGCCAGCGCTTGCGGTTTCCGTGTGAAATCGACCATCATTTGGATAGCACCCTGGTAAATTAGCGATGCTTGGTGCACGACCATGAACACAGACCCTGAACTTCGGCGACAAAACGAGCGGCTTGAATTGCTCCTCAATCTGACTACCAGAATCACGTCGAGCCTCGACTTGCGGGAGGTCTTGCGCGCGATTGCGGCAAACATACGCGAAGTGATACACGCTGATGCCGTAACTGTTTTGCTACCCGACGAAGCGTCTGAAAAATACCGGGTATTTGCCATGGATTTTCCGCACGGCAAGGGAGTCGTCAGGGAAGAGTTGCTCGTAACACCAAGCGGCGCTTCTAAGAAAGCGATGGATACTTTGAAACCGGTGGTCGTCGACGCGAGGGAGCGCAACGAACTCGCGCCTGACGCATATGACATCGCATCTGCGGAGGGCATCGAGACCTTGTGCAGTATCCCGCTTGTGAATCGCGGCCAGGCCCTCGGGCTTCTGTCGATCATTCGTACGACACCGACTCCGTTTTCGCCGGAAGATGTCGATTTCCTCAACCGGGCGTCGGGGCAAATAGCAATCGCGGTTGAAAACGCGTTGGCGTACCGGGAGATTTCTGAACTCAAAGACAAACTCGCCCAGGAGAAGGTCTATCTGGAAGAAGAATTTCGCAGCGAGATGGGCTTTGAGCAGATCATTGGGAACAGCCCGGCGCTAAAGCACGTTTTGCAACTGGTTGAAACGGCTGCTCCCAGCGATTCTACTGTTCTATTGCTCGGTGAAACGGGAACGGGAAAAGAATTGATTGCTCGCGCGCTTCACGATCGAAGCCGTCGCAAACAGCGCACGTTCGTGAAGCTGAACTGTGCAGCAATCCCAACTGGGCTGGTGGAAAGCGAACTGTTTGGTCACGAGAAGGGCGCGTTCACCGGGGCGATAAACCAAAAGGTTGGGCGCCTCGAACTCTCGGATCAAGGCACTTTGTTTTTGGATGAAGTGGGAGACATCCCGATTGAGGTTCAGCCGAAGCTGCTTCGTGCGCTGCAGGAGCGGGAATTTGAACGCCTTGGCAGCACGCACACACGGAAGGTGAATGTCCGGTTGGTAGCGGCTACGAATCGCGATCTCGAGAAGATGGTTGCGGACAAGGAATTTCGAAATGACCTGTATTACCGTTTGAATGTCTTTCCGATCCGTATTCCTCCGCTGAGGGACCGTAAAGAAGACATTTCTCTGCTCGTCAGCTATTTCGTCCAAAAGTTCGCCAACCAAATGCAGAAGAATATCGAAACAGTTCCTGCGGCCGTGATGAAGGGATTGACGGCTTGGGACTGGCCCGGCAACATCCGTGAACTCGAGAATTTCGTTGAGCGATCAGTGCTCCTAACGAAGGGCAAGTCACTTGAGGCTCCGCTCCCAGAACTCCGAAAAACGAGTGCGGAAGAGCCGCTGCATACCGACCTGCATAAGGGCAAGCCAGCAGTTAGAGAAGAAACAAATTCGCGAAGCGGCGAAAGCAGCGTCGCTGACGAATACGCAAGGAAGCAGCGCGATGAGATCGTACATGCACTCGGTGCATGCAGAGGGCGCGTGGGTGGTGCCGATGGTGCAGCCGCGCGTCTGCGAATGAACCGCACGACTCTCCTCTCTCGAATGAAGAAATTCGGCATCTATGCGAAGAAGTATGCTTGATCTGCGGCCCGCCTCTTTGTCATAGCCCTCTCCAATAGCTTCGACAGTTTCAACGTTTTCAACATCTCCGACTTCGACATTTTCGACATCTCGGCGTTCTTCCCCTGGAAATTCAGCGAGTTACGTTTCTGCAAGTTTGGATGCGGGCCTTGCCCTTATCAGAGGCGAGGACAAAAGCAATGTTGAAGATCTCAATTGTCGACACCAAGAGTCGCCGCCGGTTGGTCGTCGAGGGCAAACTCGTCGCCCCGTGGGCCGCCGAGTTGACGAGCGTGTGGCGGAAGGCGATCGCAGATCCGGACGGTCGAAACGTTCGTGATTTATGTGAAGTGCCTAACGGCCATCACCGAGGACGGAGAAAACGTACTTCTTGAGCTGATGAAAGACGGAGCCAGATTCCACTCCTCCGGGGTGTTCACCAAGCAGGTACTGAAACGTCTCGTCCGCAGGATTCACAGAAATGTTCAGGAGGAGAAGAAATGACTCGGGATGTTCAGTATCGGCTAACTCAACCAAGTTTGTTATCCCACCGTGCAATTTTAGCGATGACACTCACTCTCTGCTTTGTAATCCCGGCTGCCGGTCAACATCCTGCCGCAAGAACAGGGGCGGGCCAGGCGAGCGCCTTCTCGGGAAGTGTTCCGAGTGGTCTCGCGAGCAATGAGATACTGCGTTTGACGCTGCGCGACGCCATCACTCGTGCCCTCCGCTACAACCTGGCAACGATTGAGAGCGAACAAAACGCACAAATCGCGCGCGGTCAGCGACTCGTTGCGCTCAGCAATCTATTGCCACATGTCAGCGCGGGAGTTTCAGAGAATGTTGAACAACTTAGCCTCTCAACGTTTGGGTTACAGCAGATAAAGGGCATTCCGAATATCGTAGGACCGTTCAGCTACACCTCTATCGACGGGACGGTGAGCCAAACGCTATTCAGCTTTGAATCGATCCAGCGTTTTCGTGCGGCGCGCACTGCCGAACAAGCGGAGCAACTCAGTTATCAGGACATCCTCGATGCAGTCACGCTCACCGTCGGCAACGCCTATTTACAGATAATCGAGGGAGATTCGCGTATTCAGGCGCAAGAGGCGCAGGTGCGAAATGCAAGAGCGCTTTACGATCAGGCGCGTGATGAAGTGAAGGCGGGCACGGCACCACGAATCGAAGCGACACGCACCGAAGTCCAATTGCACACCGAGGAGTACAACCTAAGTGTCGCGCGTAACAATTTTGAAGTCGCAAAACTCGCGCTCGGCCGCGCTATCGGGCTGCCGCTCGGACAACAGTTTGAGCTCGCCGACCAAGTTCCCTATTCAGAAATCAATCCGCCCACCGTCGATGATGCGCTGAACGTCGCTTACAAATCGCGCAGCGACTTCCACGCAGCCCTTGAATCCGAAAAGTCCGCCGCCCAAACGCTTTCGGCGGCGCGTGGTGAGCGGTATCCAGTAGTGGCTGTGAACGGCGATTACGGTGACATTGGTCCAACGGTCGGTCACTCGCATGGAGATTTCACGTTTCAGGCTGGGATCAGTGTGCCGATCTTCACCGGCGGACGGATTAAAGGTGACGTCACGCAAGCGGAGGCTGAATTACGGCAGCGCAAGGCCGAAGCCGAAAACATTCGCGGTCAGGTTGACTACGACGTGCGAACGGCCTTCCTCAACCTCAATGCTGCCAAAGAACAAGTCGCCGTCGCAAAGCAGAATGTCGACCTTGCCAACGAGAACCTCGCTCGTTCAAAGGACCGCT
The DNA here is from genome assembly GCA_963786215.1 of uncultured Acidobacteriota bacterium. Classification (GTDB taxonomy): domain Bacteria; phylum Acidobacteriota; class Terriglobia; order Acidiferrales; family UBA7541; genus Palsa-360. The sequence continues at coordinate 100,678 of CAWAYK010000007.1, read as the reverse complement.
TCACTTCCGGTGTGACCGATAGCGTCGAGGTGGTTCAGGCCGAACAGTCTCTCGCCAGCGCGAACGATCAATACATCACCAGTCTGTACGACCACAACCTCGCCAAGCTTTCTCTGGCTCGCGCTCTCGGAGTAGCACGGACAGATTACGAACAGTACCTAGGAGGAAAGTGATGCCGAACAACAATGGCACTCAGACCAAGACGCTGATGAAAAGCAAACAGTCGCTGCTAGTGGATCACGAAACGCCCGATTCGCAATCGAAGGAGAGGCCCGGCAAACAGCTCAACACCTTACCGCAAGACAATCCTCGTGATCTCGGCCGCGATTGTGGTTGCTGCCGCCGGCGGCTATTTCGCTGTGGAATGCGTTCCGCTACGAAGATACCGATGATGCGCAAGTCGATGGCCACGTTATGCCGCTGAGTGCCCGAATTAACGGACAATATCAAACACGTGTACGTCGATTGAGGGGCAGCTCGTTCACGCCGGCGACGTACTGGTGACCGTCGATCCTCAGGACTACAAGATCGCGGCGGCACAGGCGCAAGCAAATCTGGCCGATGCGGAAGCTACAGCAGCGAGTTTCCACTGGAACGTGCCAATTACTTCCGTAACAGTTCAGAGCAATTTGGATTCGACGAAAACCGCGAGTGATCAATGCAGAGGCTGGTTTTGATGCAGCTCGAGCAAAACTACGAATCCGCCAAAGGAGTGTTCGTCGCAGGCCGGGCTAACGCGACAAAGAGCGATGCAGACCTCGAACGCGTCAAGCAACTCGTCGCGAAAGAAGACATCTCTCGCCTGCAATACGATCAAGCGGTTGCCACGGCAACAGCGAATCGAGCCGCAGTCGTTTCGGCACAGGCTGGCGTGCATGCCGCCGAACAAGTCGTGCAGCAAGCTCAGGGGAAACTCCTGCAATCAAAAAACGACTTGCAGACTGCGGAGACTGCGCCACGAGCAGATTTCGCTGACTCGCGCCAACGCGCAGGCCGCCGACGCCCAGGTATTGCAACGAAGGGCTCAACTTGCGCAAGCAGAGCTGAACCTCAGCTATACCGTGATTCTGTTCTCCCGTGACGGGAATTGTCGGCAAGAGAAGCGTCGAAGTGGGCCAGAACGTGAGTATCGGGCAGGAACTCGTGGACGTTGTGCCTCTCGACGATGTTTGGGTCACAGCCAATTTCAAGGAGACGCAGCTCGCCCATATGCGCCCCGGCCAACGCGTCGAGATCAAGGTAGATGCATACGGCCACACGTGGGAAGGCCGCGTCACCAATCTGGGTGGTGGCACCGGCTCGATATTCAGCTTATTGCCTCCCGAAAATGCCACAGGTAACTACGTGAAAGTCGTGCAGCGTGTGCCCGTGCGAATCGATTTCGATCGGACTGCAGGGCAGCAGTTCAACGCGGAAGCACTGTTAAAGCCGGGGCTGTCGGTCGAGCCGGAAGTGAGGGTGCGATGAGCACCGCAGCCACAATCACAGCTGAACAGGAAGGTTCGTCGCCAAAAGTGAATCCGTGGCTCATTGGCGTGGTGGTCTCGATGGCTGCTTTCATGGAAGTGCTCGACACCAGCATTGCCAACGTGGCCCTTCCGCACATTGCGGGCAATCTGGGGGCGAGCAATGACGAGAGCACGTGGGTGTTGACAAGCTACCTGGTGTCAAACGCCGTTGTGCTTCCGATCAGCGGCTTCCTCGTTAATTGGTTCGGACGCAAGCGTTTCTTTCTGATGTGCATCGCCTTCTTTACAGTCAGTTCGTTTTTCTGCGGCCTGGCGCCGAGCCTTGGAATACTGCTTCTTTTCCGAGTGCTACAAGGAGCCTTCGGTGGTGGATTACAGCCGATGACTCAGGCAATCCTCGCGGATACTTTCCCTCCGGAGAAACGCGGATTGGCCTTCGCACTGTATGGAATCACGGTTGTTTGTGCCCCGGCGATTGGCCCTACGCTGGGCGGATGGATTACCGATAACTACTCTTGGCGCTGGATCTTCTATATCAATGTCCCTGTAGGAATTTTGGCTGTCTTGCTGGTCTCTCAACTAATCGAAGATCCGCCCTACCTGTTGACCATGAAAAAGGTCACGGCAAGGTTTGACTACATTGGGTTTGGCCTCCTCGCGCTCGGCGTTGGTGCCCTTCAGGTCGCGCTCGATAAAGGACAAGAAGACGACTGGTTTGGCTCGCGGTTCATTACCACACTCATTATTCTCGCCGCGGTGGGTTTGGTGTCCCTCATTATCTGGGAGTGGCGCCACAAGGAACCCATTGTAGATGTTCGTTTATTCACAATGTTCAACTTCGCGAGCTGCAGCCTGATGATGTTCGTACTTGGCATCGTCCTGTTCAGTTCAACTGTGCTTCTTCCTCAACTCCTGCAAACGCTGATGGGCTACACGGCGGAGTCAGCAGGTATGGTCCTCTCGGGCGCAGCTATTCTTCTACTGTTTCTTCTGCCGGTGGTTGGCCGCCTCGCGGCGCGGATTCAGGCTCGCCACCTTCTAGCATTCGGGTGGATCACACTCGCGATGGCCATGTATCTCACCTGCAAGCGCATCGATCTCCTCATCAGTTTTCGTGCTGCCGCATGGTTGCGCGTTTGGCAATACCTGCCTGTAGGATTCTTATTTGTTCCGCTTACGATGGCTGCCTACGTCGGCTTGCCTGCGTCAAAAAGTAATGCTGCCGCGGGTTTGATCAACTTCGTGCGCAACATCGGGCAGAGCGTAGGAACATCGGCTGTGACCACGTTGCTTGCGCGCCGAAGCCAATATCATCAGTCCGTCCTGGCCGAGTACACGCGGTCCGGTCGATTTGACGCGGCCGTCGCAGGCTTGACCAACCGTCTGAGTCACGTCGGCCTAAGTACGTACGCAGCTCATCAACAGGCGCTTGCCAGAATGTACAGCCTGGTACTCCAGCAGGCTCAAGCCCTCTCTTACGTTGACGTCTACTGGCTGCTCGCCGTGACTTCTGCGCTGATGTTCTTACTGTGCTTCCTGCTAGCCAAAAATGAACCGGGAGCTAAAACGGGCGAAGTTCCAATGCACTGAAAAGAGAGGGCTCATGCTATCTAGCTGTTTGTGCGAAACATAGCTTGTATTCGCTTCAAATTATGCTGCTATGTTGTTACTTTCTCCGTATTTTTCTGGACCAGGTGCTGCGTTCTTGGCAGCCTGGCCAGAAAAGTGGTTCCGTCATCAGTGGTGACTTCTACGGAAATGCTTCCCCCGTGATCAACAAGGATTTTGCTTACAATAGCGAGGCCCAGGCCAGTACCATTCGGTTTCCCCGCACTGACGAAGGGATCGAACAAGTTGTGCCGAATGGAGAGTGGAATTCCCGGCCCATTGTCGGAGACGCGAATCTCAAAAGCATCCTGCGTGGATCGAATATCGAATGCAATTTTCACCTTACGATTTTCAACGGCCTCACAAGCGTTTAAAGCGAGATTAAGGAATGCGCGCTCCATTTTCTGCGGATCAAAAACTCCAGTCATATCACCTGACTGGAGAACGGAAATCACCTGCTGCCGCAATTCAGGCCGCCCACGCACGGCTTCGATCGCCCGACGCACGCATTCGTCCATATGCGCGGGGACAGGAGAAATATTGCGCTGCTCTCGCGCTAAATCCCGCAAGGAGTCGAGCAACTCCGTCATCTGTTCCGACGCCGTCTGAATTTCTTTGTAAACCTCGTCCCGATCGAGATGCAAATTTTCCGCTTCATACAAAAACTCGGCATTCGCCACCAAGGCGGCCATGTAGTGTCGAAGATCATGAGAGATGGAATTAGCAGCTCGGCCCACGGCTGCAACGCGTTCCGTCTCAATTTGCTTTCGCTGGGACGCCAGCAGCTCGCCTCGCATTCTTGAGAACGATTCCGCAAGCTCCACAGCCTCGCTGCTTCCGCTTGGCGTAATCGAATAGGAATAATCGCCCGCAGCCAGCGCCCGCACACCGGCCACAAGATTGTCGAGTGGATGCGTGATCGTATGAGAGACAAAGCGGAGCATTAAAGACGCGAGGAGTATTGCGGTGAGTCCGACAATCAGAATCGTGCGGTTTAGCTGGCGGATAAAAGCCATCGGCCGGCTCAGAGAAACAAAAACAAAACATTGCACGGGAGCCGGAGGGCTTGGCTCCAACGCGACTCTTTCGACTCGATACGCATCTTGACCCAGAACCACTTCCGATGTGTTCGCACCCGGAGTCATTTGATTCGCGAAAATTCGCTGCTGGAGCTGGCCTTCGTCTTGCGGCGAAAAAGTGGACGCGACAATGCGACTGCCTGCAAGGAGTAATATTTTGCTTCCGGTAACAAAGCCGAGTTGTTCGATGATCTTGGAATTGGTTTCGTATCCAATGGCCACGAAACCAAGTGTTTTAGCATCGTTTCCAGCGCCCGCTAGGATTGGACGCAGAAATACCCAATACAAACGATTCCCCGCGTACCACCACATCGAATCCTGCTCCTCCTCCAATGAGGTTTTCACATACTTCTCCGATACTTCCCGAGTAAGGCCTACTTGCCTGGCGTCAAGGGCAACCACATGTCCCGCCGGATCCGTAAGCAGAAATAAATCGCTTCCAGCGAGTTTCCAGAAAGGTGCGGACCCGTCCTGAATGGTTGGCGCGTCATGTGTGGTCATCAGCGCCTTCAATGTGGGAATTTCAGATAGTAATCCCGCAGTCCGTGATAATTGAACCTGCAGTTGTCGTTGAATGCTCTCAAACTCCCGAACGTAGGCTTCGGTGCTGTCTTTCACCTGACCTTCGATCTGTATGCTCACCGTGTGGCGGATGATGAGGAGGATGGCGCCTGTGAGGGCACAAATAATCAGTAATGAGGAAAGAACAAGCTGCGTTTGTAATTTGAGTCGAGCCATCGATCTCACCGAGAAACTACGCCTTGTTATTTAGAGCCGCGTTGCCAGGTACAAATTTGTAGCCCGCGCCATGGACGGTCAAGAAGTGGCGAGGTTGCGATGGGTCCTGTTCAAGCTTCTGGCGCAGGCGGAGAATATGATTGTCCACCGTTCGTGTGGATGGATAATTCTGATAACCCCAAACTTCATTGAGCAACTCTTCGCGAGGAATCACACGCTCGGGCGACTGGGAAAGGAATCTCAGAAGTTTGAATTCCTGCGCGGTCATGCTGACGGAACTGCCGGCGCGCTTTGCCTCCATACTGGTAAAATCAACTTCCACATCCCCAAAAACCAGTAGCTTATGACCGTAAGGAATTCCGGGATACGCGTCGGATTGTTGCTTCCGGACGTTTCGTCTCATGGCGCGTCGCACGCGCGCGAGCAGTTCCTTAGGGCTGAAAGGCTTCGTGACATAGTCATCTGCTCCCAATTCGAGCAGCAACACTTTATCGTCTACCTCTGCATTCGCACTCAAAACCACGATCGGCACGGAAGGCATTTCCGATTTAAAGGACCTGCACAGCTCTTTCCCAGATAGCCCAGGAAGTTTCAGATCCAGGACCACGACATTGGGTGGTGCTTGTCGAAAACTTGCAAGGCCCTCCACCCCATCAGAGGCAATCCGAACATTCAGGGAATCCGCTGCGAATAGCCGCTGCAGCGTGCGCTGCATCGGGCGGCTGTCTTCAATCACAAGAACGGTATCCATTGGCCACACCTTTAGCGTAAGTATACTTCTTGTCGCTCGTCCAAATACAAGTCGATCTGGTGCGGACAACATCACTCGTGAGAACGGCATCCAGTTCGTCGAGTGAAGATTGTATGATTAGGTGTTCGCGGAAATTACAGTGGAACATCTTTCTCAGGTAAGCACCCGAGTCACTTTGAAAATCACGATTAAGATTATTCGCAAGGCACTCAATAAACCTTTACATTACCCAAACCGGCGCATGCGGCGAGCGAGTTCCACTTTGCCAAATACCTGAATCCGGGGTGGGATTCTCGGCTCTGAATGCGGGATCGTCAGGGAGGCGGAAATGCCAGGCAAAAGCGATAAAAAAAGATATCTACTGAAGATGTGCACGGCCATAACCCTTCTGTTCCTATGCTCGGGTATCGCGCATGGGCAGGAAGCGCGAAGCACTTCACCCTCAAGTTTATCCTCCCAAGATAGCGGAAGGCAAATCCAGGCCCTCTCCGACTTGATTCACGATCTGCAAAGTCAGGTTCTCACTCTCAATTCGCAAATCAACGACTTGCGAGTGGAGCAAGAGCGAAACGTGGCAGAAACGCAAGAACTGCGGCGGGAGTTGAACATCGCGAAGCCTCACGGAATTGAGACGACAACCGATCCGCTAACTCCATCTGAACTAACTCCATCGAAGGAATTGGTCGAAAAAACAGCAATCACACCTCTTTCAAGTCCGCCTCAGGCCGATACCATGGAGCAGCGCCTGAACAAATTGGAAGAAGATCAGCAGGTCATGGAAGACAAGATCAACGATCAATATCAGACGAAGGTGGAAAGCGGATCCAAGTATAGGCTGCGCCTTTCAGGGATTATCTTGCTAAACCTCTATGAAAATCGCGGCACCGTCGACAATCAGGATTTCCCTAGCCTTTCCAAACCACCTCTGTCCGTTCAACCTTTTGTTTCGCCGGGCACATTTGGAGGATCGCTTCGGCAATCGCAGATCCATCTTCAAACTTTCGGCCCCGACGTCATGGGTGCCAGGACCAGCGCCGATGTAACAATGGATTTTGCGGGCGGATCCCCGAATGCGCCAAACGGAGTGGCGATGGGTTTGGTTCGATTACGTACCGCAACAATTCACCTGGACTGGACCAACACGTCCATTATCGCCGGCCAGGATCGATTGTTTTTTGCTCCGCTCGCTCCTACATCGCTGGCAACACTAGCGATCCCCTCCCTCGCATATGCTGGTAATTTATGGGCCTGGACCCCGCAATTGCGGATTGAGCATCATGTTGTGTTATCCGAGAATTCTAGTCTTTCCTTGCAGGGAGGAATTCTTGATTCGCTATCTGGCGATTTTCCCAGGGAGGAGTATTACCGCTATCCTACTTGGGGTGAGCAATCCGGCCAACCCGCTTATGCCGTTCGCATTTCCTGGACACGCCGCATGTTTGGTCAGGATTTGATAATCGGCTCAGGCGCATACTATGGCCGGCAGAATTGGGGATTCAACCGGAATGTCGACGGATGGGCCGGAACTGCGGACTTGACGCTTCCGTTAGGTAAGCGATTCGAATTGACCGGTGAGTTCTATAGAGGAAGAGCCGTGGCTGGCCTGGGAGGGGGAATTGGAGAGAGCGTCCTCTTAAACGACTCATTTAATGATGCGGCCACAAGATTTCGCGGCCTCGATTCGATGGGAGGTTGGGCGCAAATTAAATTCAAACCCAAATCTAATTTTGAAATCAATGCCGCTCTCGGACTAGACAATCCATTCGCTGGGGAATTGCGTCGCTTCTCTGCGAACTCCATTTACCCAGACATGTTCACCAGAAATATGAGCCCTTTCATAAATTTCATATATCAAGTGCGATCGAACATACTATTTTCCACCGAATATCGGCATCTGAACACTTCGGTGCTTGATAGTGGCTCGCACAACGCTGATCATATCAACGTAAGCCTGGGGTATCTCTTCTAATGCGTATCCTTGACCTGATGAGGTGGACTGTGAGCCTTACTATGGCGTGCTTCTGCGCGGGTTTTTTAATCGCTCAGACGGAGTTTCCGCCCGTAACGGTCAAGGCCGAAATAATAAATGCTCAGGCGAGGAAAAAAACTGGTGGGACAAGGAACTCCGTCGATGCGTCGAATATTGTAATTTGGTTGACGCCGCTCGACGCAGATGTCGTTGCATCTCGGCCGGATCATCCTGCGCCCCAAATTGCGCAAATTAACAAGAGCTTTGATCCCCACGTCATTGTGATTCAGGTGGGCACGCCGGTTCAATTTCCCAATAGGGATCCCTTTTTGCATAACGTCTTTTCGCTTTTCGACGGCAAGAGATTTGACCTTGGCTTTTATGAGGCGGGATCGAGCAAGACGGTTCACTTCGATCGCCCGGGGGTAAGTTTTCTCTTTTGCAATATTCATCCGGAGATGAGCGGTACCGTCGTTTCGGTCGCCACGCCCTACTTCGGTATTTCGGATCGAAGCGGTCGAGTGACCCTGCCGAATGTTCCCGACGGGCGCTATCAGCTAAATGTCTGGTATGAGCGGAGCTTGCCGGAAGACTTGAAGGCTGCGGGCCGCACACTGACCATATCCGAGGCAACGAGGTCCCTCGAATCGATACACGTAGTCGAAAATCCAAATTTCACCGTCGAACACAAAAATAAATACGGTCAGGACTATGTTCCACCAGCAGATCCTAGCCCAGCCTACAATCGCCCTTGAAATCGGCCGTAAAAACCATTACAGGCCAATACAGATTGGGCAAAGTGAATTTTTACTTCGCGACTGTTCCCGCGGACGATTTTGAATGAGTTGTGGCTGTAGGCTCTTTGTCCTACGACTCCTGTCTTCCAAATCCATTCTTGATATCTACTACCCGGATACTGCCCGCCCTTTGAATTTCCTTCGATTTGTATGGAAATTGTCTATTTTCTTCTTCACAGACTTGACAACGATTTGACTGCGCTTTGACAAAAGTAAGTTCGGACGCCGTTACATTCACAGGCGAGATTTTCGATTTGTCGTGCCCGGTTATGGCAGGCGACCGAAATTATTCTTTCTTAAAAGAGGAGAAGCAAGAATGAAGAAACTTGAAAGCAAAACCTCGAACTATACGAACCGCCGTTCGTTCGTAAAAAACGGAGTTGCCGCAGTGAGCGCAGTCACATTAGGCGCAGGACTGATGTCCAATGGACTTTCCGCGTTAGGCGCAGACCATGACGGCATCACGGAAGGAGACGCTTCCATTCTGAGGTTCCTCGCTGCAGCGGAGATCTTGGAAACCGATCTGTGGCAGCAATACTCCGAACTCGGAGGGCAGAATGCGCCAGTATCAGGCTACAAGACGGCCCTTCAGCAGTTGGACGGTGATATGCCCCAATACATCGCGGACAACACCGACGATGAAATGAGCCATAAACTGTTCATCAATGCATATTTGATGTCGAAGGGCGCGAAACCCGTAGACCTGGAGCCCTTCCGCACTTTGGAAGGTAGTCAAGTTACGGACATTTCAGGCGTCGCTTCAAAGAAGCGGCTCACAAACCTGATGCAGCTAACCGTGGATACCAGCTGGTGGACCCGCTACAGAAGCGACAATCAGAATCCGGATTTGGGCGATACTTTCCCCAATGCAGTTCCAACTTTAGCTGGCGGAATGTTTACCGCAATACCAAGAAATAATGCGGAGCTTGAAATCGGCAACACATTCGTCCCGGTGAATACACACGTTCAGGCAATCGCCAACACAGCGGGTTTTCACTTCGCATTTATCGAGCAAGGTGGAACAAGCCTGTATGCGGCGATGGCCCAGAAGGCCACGAATCTTGAGGTCTTGCGAATCATTCTGAGCATCGGGGGAACTGAGATCATGCATTTTCAAACTTGGCATGACAAGGCAGGCAACGCGATCCCGCTGACAGATGGTTCGCTCGTATTTCCGGATCTTACTGCTGATATTCCGCAACCGGAAACGTTGCAATCCAACCTGATCATGCCGGAGCCGACAGTGTTCCTCAGCAAGAAGTTCCCGGTGTGCTCGATCATTCGTCCGACCGCCAAGCAAGGTGCGGCCATGGGGGCGGTCAACGCACTCACGAAAGACGGATTGTTCATTAACCAAACGCCGGATTTCTTTGAATTTCTGCATGACCTGGCACATGAGGCAGATGAGGCCGAGCGCAAAATGTAAGCGAAAGATGCAAGGGGATCATTCGCTCGCTATGTAGTGATTCGATAAACAATGAGGAGACCGCAAAAAAGCAAACGCGAGCAACCGCAGTCTTTGATCGGAATAGACTGCGGCCATCGTCCCACGCGCTCGCCGCACAAAGCGCGCCCTGGTTCAAAAGAATGCTTTTGACCACGGCGGCGGGGGACCCGTTTCCGGCAGCGTTTAATGTGCTGTTCCTGAAAGTAAGTAAATTTGATGGAAGTGAAGCGCCCCGGAGACTTCGAATCCTCTCGGAAAGGGCAACAGAATGAGCGCTTACAATCGTACAAATCGTTTGATTGCTAATTGCAACTTTATAGGAAAACAAATTGCTGGAATGCTGATGGTTGGCACCCTGGTTCTCTCCGGATGCGGGGGTTATCGCGCTCCTACTAGCGCACAAATGCCAGGGACAACACCAAAACCATATCCAACGCAGCGGCATTGAGATCAGAATCCTCAACTGAAAGTCGTAATGCACCCATTCTGAACCGCTCCGCTACCTGCACAGTTTGTGCCATCGAAGAGCAAATCGAAGGAAATGCTGTGGTGGAATGCCCAGTATGGGATGAAGTTTTTGCTTTCGCAGTGCGGTTGATCTAACGGCTTCAATCTTACCCACAGACAATTAGATAGAGATGCCCTTCTTGGTGACTGCGCAACTCCAACCGTGGTGCAGCAACAGCTACGGCACAGTGACTCGCGGATCACGCTCGGAGTCTACGCGCACATAGTAGGGAACCAGCAACACGAAGCAGTTGAACACCGCTCGGCACGAATTGAGAAGTTCGCGGTAAATTAGCTCAATTGGTGTCAAACGATGAACTGGTGTTAAAAAGAAAAACAAAAGCTGTGGAATGAGTGAGATTGGTAGGGGCGGTGGGGATCGGACCCACGACCTTCGGCTTAAAAGGCCGCTGCTCTACCACTGAGCTACGCCCCTAAAGTGATTAGTTCAAATAACTTGCAGAAGCATGTTTTTCGATTTCAACTGCCGGTGCTACTGGAGTGCTATTTGTTCTTACTAACAAGGCCACATCCGCGTGTAACTGGCTTGGCGCAAGATGTGCATATCTCATCGTCATCGTCAAGCTTTTATGCCCTAGCAGCTTCGCTACACGGTCTAGCGGTACGCCGTCTTGTACTAGCCAACTAGCGAACGTGTGCCGCAGATCGTGCCACTTAAAGTTATTGATTCCAGCCATTGCCAAACACTTCTTAAACCAGTGATCGTTGCTCATCACTGCCTTGCCCGGATGACGAAGGTTCCTAAACAGCGGTCCCTTACGCTCTGCCCAAGAGGGCAGCGATTGCAGTGCTTTAATAACATCCTCGTTTAAGGGGGTGTGGACCGCCGCGTCGTTCTTCGTTCGCGGAATTGTCAATTCCCTGCGGGACCAGTCTATCATCTCATAAGTTGCAGAATATTGGCTACTCAACCTTAGCCCGGTAGACTTCGCAAAGATAAATTCTGCCAAATGCTCGGGATAATTTTGCCTGATAGCATCTGCGAGTCTGGCGTCCTCGCCGTTTTCGACCTTACCATCTTCTTCCCTGCTCAAAAACCGGACGCGGCTGTTATTTTCTTTTCTGTGACGCACATCTCGGGCCGGATTAGTCTCCACCTTACGGTTACGTCTGCCTTCTCGGTAGGCTAGCATCAAAAAGGCTCTATGATGATTAAATGTAGAGGCGGACCATTTGCGAGACTCGGCCTCTGCGTTTAGACGTTCTTCTAGCTCATTCCCGAATAGTGAATCTGCCTCTTTATTCCCGAACATTTCGATCAGGTTCTTCTTAATCGAAACATCGCTGCGAGAGCTACGTTTGTGCGCCTTGGAATATGACATCGCATCTTCGGCGATCTCAGAAAAAAGCACCGTAGGACGGCGAAGACTCTCGGGAAGCTTCTTACGTTGTAGTGCTTCCGTTTGACGTTTACTCAGTAATTGCTTCGCTACGGCCCACGTTCCCGCCTTTTCACGGCGGTACGTCCCGAATCCGTCCGTATATCGAATCCACCACACTCCAGAACCCGCAATTTTTTCAAAGAGACCACGACGGACTTTTACGGCGGGCTTCTTCTTTTCGACAGAGGCTATGGATTCATTTTGCACTGGAGCTCCCCTTCTTCGACATCTTAGGCGGTCTGCCACCCAGCTTCCCATTCTTGCGCGAAGCAGCGGCCTTTGCTTTTGAGGTCCGCTTGCCAAGCTCACTCATTACTTTTGCGATTAATTTCTCATCCACGAGTGGACAATAACCCAACAGATGGGTTATAGCAATAACTATTTCAAGTTTTGAGTTCTGGGGGTGGAAGCTCCTGCCGTTCCGCCGAAATCGCCATATTTATTAGCCTTTTCACTGATTCCAGGCCGTACGTGTTCCTTGCGCTTGGCAGCAAATATGTCAAAACGGAGCTAATAGCCCTGTAAATGGCGTATTTGTGACCATATAGCTTGTAAGAAAGAAATTATGGAACAGGTTATCGTGGCATGTATATGAGCCTAGCTGGTAGCTTTTGGCAATGTCCCAACCGTCTCGGAATTAATGCTCACACAATCTAATTCCTCTGGAATCTTGGTGATGGAACGCTCAAGAGCAATGCAGTCAAATTTTTTCACAGGGTACGCATTCGCTTCCAATACCTACAGTTTGTTGCTTGGCTGGTCCGTCTGATTAACTAGTCTCTAACTGCACCCTATGCAAACAGACCAGCCACCGCACACTGTCTAGCCCTTTCTCTGTCCTAAGCTGCCTTTCTCTCTAATGTCTGCCGTCTCCCTTCCTGCCGTGTCGCTTATGATCTGCTATGGGTGTTCATACATCTGGAAGCGAATCGCAAGGTATATCTTGCGTCCATTTGCCCACAGAGGCGCTGATACTTTACAGCACACTCTCAGATGTCATAGCAGGTCCTAAATCCTGGATGTTCAGCCATAGGCGAAGCTGATATGGGTTTGGCACGACTAGCGGCACAACAGACCGCCAAAGGTCCGTCACGATCTGTAACCTGTCTGGCCCTGTCATGCTCGTTCCGTTAGCAGTATTCATGCTGCCGCCCGTTCGAGTTCTTTTGCTGCCAATTGAAGCCGGACTTGTTCTGCACGAGCTTTACCACCAGCAACGCGCTTAGCGTGTACGTCGTTCTGCTTGTGCCACAGCCGTTCCATCGCACGGTGGGTTAGAGTCGGGTTTCCGGCTTCGTCCGTCGTTGCCTCAAAAGCGGCGAGTACGCCACCTTGCTTCGCTTCAAACGTGTCCCTAGAGGAAGCCCGCGCCAGCATCCATAACCTGTCCGGCTTGTTCTCAAGAACGCCAGCACTCTTCCAAGATTCAATAACAAGCATCCAATACCAGCCCTTCTGCTCGGCGTCCATATAGAACATGTGATGATCGGCCAGCCATTGGTTGACGTGGAAGGGAAACCAAAACAGATTTTCGAATTCCTCACCGGAGTTGGACGTTGTGCGTCTTGCTGGATACTTGGAAACGCTGGTCGCTATCTGTTCAACCTGCGCTTTGGTAAGTGGTGGTTTACAGGCGTCACGGTTTACGGCTACGAGTTCGGTCAAGATTTGCTCCTCATCCTTGCCGTTTGCTCGCAAACCACCTGCAATGCTGACGAGTTTTGTGTGCCGATCACCCTTCTTGATGACAAGGTTTTCAACGGCGACATGCTTGGCCTTGGGCTGTCGTTCGCTAACCAACTTGACCAGCCACGCGGGTGCATCTGCGATAGATGCAGAAGAGTCAATCCACTGATAATGATTACCGCTAATGTGCAGCGATGGTGCGGCTACCACGAATCCACCATGGCCGCGAACATCAAGCTTGGGGGCAACGTCAGTGCGGGTGACGACTTTCACATCGTCGGGATACCGGAAATAAAAGTGTCGGCCATTGCCACTACCAGTGATCGCGGTCAGCGTGTCGGGAAGTTTGCCGTGTTGCTCCATCAAACGAGCAAGGCTTTCCTGTCCCTCTGGTCCGTCTGTGTCGATCACGAACACGCCGGAGCCTTCACCTGTACAAATTCCAACACCAGCGTTGGGATACTTCTTAAACCACGCACGGATAATCTCTACATCACTGCTGGCATCCTTCTGCCAGTTCTTCACCAATGGGTGTTTTCGGGGCCGACAAGTTGCTGAACCGCAGCCTGTCTGTGAAGAGCATACCGGAAGGACTTTGAATCCCAAGGCAGCATACTCTAGGGCAGCTACTAGGTTGGCTGATTCATTGATCTGTCTTAATGCGATACTCATTCTAATGTTCACACTTTCATTGAATTGGTGTCTCTACGCTACTTCTGCGAATCTAGTTACTATAAAATACTCAATATTCAAAAGTTACAGATTTAATACATATACTATCCAACACCCCACACACAAAGTTAAGGACATGATCTGTTCTGATCTGATCTATTCTCCTTTGTTCTGGTCTGTTCTATTAGCTGAGCTATCCTGAGCACCGCTGAACGGGGCTAGAGGATGGAGGTAATCATCTGGATTAACCCACGTTTTGTTTAATCAACTTCGACAGGCTTTCCGGCATGATTCTTACGCTGCGCCCAAGACGAACAACACTAAGCATTCTCCGCGCTATCATTTCATCCAGCTTGCGGACGCTAACGCGAAGTTGATCTGCTGCCTCCTGACGCAAAAGAAGACGTTGCAGAGGGCTAGGTTCTAGACTGGTAGACATTAAATTTCCTCAAATTAAAACTAGTATGGGAGGGTTGTCGGCAGGAGGGCTGTCAGTCCCTATTGAAGGCTCGCGTTACGCTTCCCTAAGTTTCAGCGAGCACGCCGTCATCCCTCAATGGGATCGGCGCTGCGACGATTGTTACTAGCTGTGAACACCGCCGTCACCGACAAGCAACGGCTCCTGTTCTCAGTTGCTCCCAGTATAAACTAAGAGCAACGTGATGTCAATAACATAATATAAGTTAATGGTAAATGCAGCCGCCCTGTAAACTTCTACAACTAATTCTAGCTAATCGCCAGATTACATTGCACTTATGGGGACCTCTAGCAAGGGTGGCGGCCTTCGCGGTACACCGACGGGGAGTATATTCTCTAGAACGATCCTAGGCCCGTTCTAGGTAGCGTGCGAGGCTAAGCGGCAAATTCACCCCCGGCACCCGAATTCCTTCATGCAGCTGAACCGGTGGATGACAGGGTTCAAAGTAGCAATGGCCATTGAACGCGGCTCAATAGCCCCAGGTTTCGTGCCCAAGCGGCCAGCGATTCAGCTCTTCACGATAGTGTCGCCATTGCGGCATGAACTTATCCATGAGGGCGGTAAAGCGATCATTGTGATACCGCACAAGGAAATGCGCCAATTCGTGGACGACGATGTATTCAAGGCAATGTTTTGGTTTCTTTGCAAGCTCCGTGTTGAGGCGAATAGCGCGGGTGTGAGGATTGCAGCTTCCCCACTTGGTCTTCATCTGTTGCACGTAAAACCTCTCAACCGTGACGCCCATTACCGACGCCCACCTTGCGATGATAGTTGGCACCGCCGCTTTGATCTGTTCACGATAGAATTGAGCAACAATTTCCCGCTTTTTATCTTTACTTGTTCCCAGACGCACGCGCAGGATCATCTTGCGGTGATCTAGCTGCACGCCTGGAGTAGCGTCCATTTCAAGTAAATGGAGAAGGTAACGCTTTCCCCACAGGTAATGGCTCTCCCGGTCGAGATATTCCCGAGGAGTCTCGCGTTCCTGGCCTCGAAGGGTTACCTGTTGCCGTTTGATCCAGCCGAGTTTCGAGATTGCAAAGAGGCGAACGGTGTCGATTTTCATTCGCTCGGGTGCAGAGATGCGTACACGCCCTGTCGGCGGATGGACGCTAAGGTGGACGTTCTTGATGTCCTTGAACATCACGTCTACCGAAATCTCGCCAAGCTTGAGTTGCACTTTCATCAATATTCTCGTTGCGCTTTAATGACCAAAAAAATGCGTTCGACCTCATCTACGTCCTGCAAGATTTGATGCATCGCTGACTTAATGGTTTTTTCGCGCGGTTGAACCCCTCGCCATCCATCGGGGCGTACATCTCGCACTGCGGCATCGATCCTCAATGCCAATCCTTCGTCTTGTCCGAGATTGTTCCAGAGTGCCCGCTTGCCCGGCGTATTTAATTTTTCCGGCGTCTCCTCTGATTGTCCCGCCTCAACCCTTTTCGACAATTCTGCGATTCGCTTTAGGTACTGTTCATATTCAATTGCCTTGGCTTTACGCAACGAAATGATTTCGTCGAGCAGCTTTGACATTTTTTCGTAATACGCAGGATCGTTGAGATGTTCCTTGATAATCTTACGCCGCACATTGTTCTCAATCGTTTCTGCGATGGCGTTCTTGTCGCCTTTCAGGCCGCCGAGCTGCGTCGCAATGGCGTTGCCAATACCAGTTTTCACGATTAGTTCCAGCAGGCCAATGTTGTCGAACGGCGAAATCTTGCGTGGTAAGTCGGCCTCGATATAAGTATCGAGCAGGTGCCGCATGTCAGCCTCGTATGCCTTCAGATCAAGCGATCTCGCCGCTGGACTTGCGAACAATTTCGCGGACGTTTAGGAAGTAATCGAGTTGCTGCTTGATGCGGGCTATGTCAGCAACGCTGTAGCCCGCTCGCTCCAACTCATCGGAGATATTCGCGTAAGCACGAACCAAAGCGACTGTTGCCTTATAAAGAGCTGCCCGCTGCGGTTCACGATCCGCCAGGTCAGTCGCGATTTCCGTGTTGCCACAGAAATAGTGGATGTGCTCTAGCTCGCCCTTTGGCGGCTCGACTGGCTCGCAGAGAAGGACGAGAGCCTCTATTGTTTGATCGAGCCGTTCCTTGCCCTTTTTCAGACGATCTTGCAGCAGCACCTCGGGATCAGCTCCGCCAGCACTATGATCCAGTTCGGATGTGTAAACGGAAATCGCATTCTCGACCTTTTTGAACAAGTCCTTATAATCCACGATGTACCCGAAATCCTTATCTTCGCCATCCAGTCGGTTGACGCGGCAGATGGCTTGGAACAGACCGTGGTCCTGCATGGATTTGTCGATGTAAAGATATGTGCAGGGCGGTGCATCGAAGCCGGTGAGCAACTTGTCCACGACCACCAGCAACTTCATGTTCGCCGGTTCCTTTGTGAACAGGGTTTTGGCTCGTTCCTCGTAGGTCTCTGTTTTGGTCATACCCGATTTCGCGTCTACGTCTTCGAGCAGCTCGGTATAGGTGTTGTAGATGAATTGTTTATCGGTCTCCGTGTTGGCTCCGGTTTCTTCCAAGGTTACGTCTCTTGTAGCGGGATTGTAAGAAGTGACCACCGCGCATTCGCCTCTGAATGGAGTTTTCTGGAAAAGGGAGAAATATTTGCACGCCTCGTAGATGCTCGATGCCACCAGGATAGCATTGCCGCGCTCGCTGGATAAACGCGGCTTGACGCTGAAGTCGAAAACGATATCCGCCACCACCCGATCCATGCGGACCTTGGAACTGAGCACGTTCTGCATCGTGCCCCATTTCTTTTTCAGCTCGTCCTTCTGCCAATCGTTGAGACCCTTTGTTTTCGCCTCGAACCAAGCGTCGATTTTTTCCTCAGACCCAAGACGCTGGTCGATGTCGCGTGCCTCATACACAAGATCGAGCACCACGCCATCCTCTACGCCCTCGCTGAACTTGTACGTGTGAATGTAGCCGCCGAATACTTCGAGGCTGGTTTTCTTGTCCTTTTTCAGAAGGGGCGTGCCGGTGAAACCAATAAAGACGGCATTCGGCATCAACGCCTTCATAACGCGATGCAGTTTGCCACTCTGCGTGCGATGGCATTCGTCCACAAATACAAACACTTCACCCACTGTCGAACTGGGCTGGGCTTCGAGTTCCCGTATGAAAGCGTCGAAGTCTTTCACCCCCTTGGGGCCAAACTTATGCACCAGCGAGCATAACAAGCGCGGCGTGGCTTGCCCCAGTTTTTTCATCAGGTCTCGACCACTCGTCGCCCGGACCTTGTCTGCGTCTGTGTCCGAGACCACGCCCGCAGCTTTCAGCACACCGGAAATCTGCTTATCCAATTCGTCGCGGTCAGTGATGATAGCGACGCGGGCATTGGGGTTATTCTCTAAAATCCATTTGGCCAGCAGCGCCATCACGATGCTCTTGCCGCTGCCCTGCGTATGCCAGATAATCCCACCCTTGCGCTGGCGCACATGCTCTTGCGCGGCCTTGATACCGAAATATTGGTGAACACGCGGCAATTTCTTGATCCCGCCATCGAACAGGACGAAATCGTGCATCAACTCGATCAGCCGACGCTTCTCGCACATCTTCAGGAGATACTTATCTAGCTTGAAGCGGCTGTTGTCCTGCTCGTCTTCCTTCCATTTGAGGAAATATTTCTCCTCTGTCTTGATAGTTCCATATTGCAGCCCTTCGGAGTCATTACCGGCGAAAACGATCTGGACTGTCGTGAAGAACCACTCGTTGAACTCTTTCTCCTGGTTGGAGAGCAATTGACGGATACCGTCACTGATGGTGACGCGGCTGTTCTTCAATTCCAAAACGCCGATGGCGATGCCATTCACATACAGCACCAGGTCCGGCCGACGCTCAAGATTGCCATTGAGAGTGACTTCTTCAGCGATGGCAAAATCGTTCTGCTCTGGATCATCCCAGTTGATGAGTCGTACAGTTTCGGTAACTTTGCCTGCCTCGATTTTTACGGGCACGCCATAGCGCAGAAGGGAATAGACAGCCTGATTGTTACCGTAGAGCGTGCGATTGTGATTGTCCGCTTCGGTGCGAAGCTTGTGTAGTGCCACGCTGATCTGCTCTTTGGAGTAGCCGTTCTTAGTTAGCCATTCTAAGAGCAATGATTCTTCAATGTTGGAATTATCATCGTCGTCCGTCCAATCGCCAAGATAGCGGTACTTCAGTTCGTCGCGGAACAGGGCGATGACTCGGTTCTGTGTAGCGCGTTCGGATTTACCAACATCGTTCATGGATCAGTCCCTCAGCGTCGCTCGATATTCGCCCGAACGCGAGCGTTTGACCAGTTTCCGGCCTTCGCGTACACATGCTCGCTCATCAGCCATTCCACGATATTGTCATCGCTTACTGGATGAGCCTCTCGGTCTTCCAGTTCCTTACAGTCCCACTCGATGCCCTCGTCTGTTTGCAGCCATATCGCTTCTCTTTCATAAGTCTTCAGAGTAGCTAACTGGCCAAGGACGATCCCGCGCACAGTTTCATCGTAGCTTTCCCAATTGAACGACTTCTCGTATTGCACCTGAGCGCAAATCTCGTCCCAGATTTTCATCAATCCTGAATCATCGCCGGACAAGGTGTCTGTCATGCGCTGAAGTGCGGCGATCACCTTCCGGGTGATGCGCCGGGCGGCTTCTTCCGCAACCGCACGCACTATTGCCGATTCGCGCAAGCCATCCGGCACACTAAGCCCCAATCAATTTAAAGTTAACTTGATAGCGACAGAACCTGATGTTCGACACCATTGCCAGCGCCCGGCGGATTCTCTGGTCGTCCTCCAGGGCGATGATGATCCCGTGGACCGCCTGATCCTTCTCGGCCAGCTCATCTTGCACGAAGCTCATATAGCGCAGCGTTTGCCCCACAACGGCATCGCTCGCTCGACCTTTTTTCAGTTCCACAATCAGTAGGCGCTTCTTATCTTTGCTGATCGCAAGTATGTCGAGGGGGCCAGTATCGGTTTGGTATTGCTGCGCCTTCTCGCCGTCTTCCTCGTAAATGTCATATTCCTTGCCCAGTTCAGTTTGCGCCCAGTTCTTTACCAAGAAATCCTCTAGGTGTTCCTCCATCGCAAATGCTGCGGGGTCTTCAACTGTTTGATCGGTTGAAATTAGCTTGGGGACAGAAATCCCACCGATCAGCTTTTCGATTTCTTCGTGGTAGCGCGATATTTCGCTAACCGTGCCGATTGAGCCGGTGGAGTTTTGGAGTGCTTCGCTCATGGCTGTTCGTGCGATGCTGACGTTCAACCAACGAACCGGGCGATGATGGAAAGGGTGCTTGCCAGCCTCATATGTGTAATCTCCGATGACTTCGCCTACACGATATTGGCCAGATCCATCAGGGCACAACACGAAGTCCCCCTTATTGATTCCTTTCGAGACCGTCCACAAGGCTCCACATGCCAACCCAGCCCCGATTTTCGTTTTGCCGGGATGCTTTGCGAGGTAAATGGGAATGAACTCCTGATTGAAGGCTCTCCATTCCTCAGGTAGCTTATTCGTCAGGTCCTGATCAATGCCAAAGTCGGTACCGATAAAGTTCCCAGCGAAGCATTCCGCTGCATAAATGCTTTTTTGTCCCAGCATGACACGGTAGTAGCTTTTCGCAGCCGTCATATCAAACGAACCTTTCCGGTGAGAAGTTCCTGCATCATGCCCTGCTTGATCATTTGGGCCTTAGTGAGTTTTCCTTCCAGAGCGGCGATCTCGGCGTCCATATCGGAGAGAATGGTCGCGATGGCGGTTTGTTCTTCAACCTTTGGTGGGAGAGTGATCGGAAGAAGTTTGACCAGCTTCGCGGTGTAACTTTGTTGCTTTGTTCCCTGGCAAAACCGTAAAGCCAAATCGTTTCCGCGCAAGACGTAATAGTGATACAGGTATTCGGCTTTCAATTCAGACGAGGGATAGATCGCCATGCACGATTGATTGGTCGAGGCCGGACTACCAACGATCCCACATGCCCCTCTTGTGCCAGCAGCCTCCAAACCGGTAATCGCCATCAAGAATGTGCCAACCGGATGGATTTTGAGATTCGTTTTTAGTTTGGCTTCATCTGAAATATGCTCTAAAGTTTCTGTAATGAGATTGTAATTTAACTCTCCACTCGTAATCCATTTCACTTTACCTTTGTAATAATCAGACCGTCCGCGATATGGCGTGGCACCGCTCGAACAATGGGTAATGACTTCACCAAGAAGACGTGTCCGCCACTTCCCACCAAAACCCGGCAGACGTTTTTTGCCGGCGAGCAATTCCTGCATGGCACCTTGTTTGATCTGGCGCTTTTTGGTGATGAGCTGCTCCAGCGACTCGATCATTGCATCCGCATCGGAGAGCGCCTCGGCAATGGCTTCCTGTTCAGTCTTTGAGGGTGGAAAAGGAATCCGAACTGCGAGAAGAGAACCCTTTGAGATGTTCTTCATGCTCCCGCTAGTTCCAGTTGCAGACTCCTTAATGACTCGGTTGAATATCGGAGAGCACAGTATGTAGGCAAGCCATCGGACGCTATGCGGAAGTTGGGAATCGTGTCGCGTCATCCACAGGCGATCGGGCAGGAAGAGGTTCCGGTAATCTTGATCGATGTAACCACACTCGCCAACCAGTGCAGGTGTGTTCATCCGACTTATAACAATACTGTCTTTGCGTGGATTCAGCTTCGCTCGGTGAATATCCCGAGGAACTATCGCCTTACATTCCTCTGCAACGAATTTCCCTTTGATAACACAGGATGTCTTTAGTATGTGCTTGTCATGACCAAATACGTCTCTTTCCCTGTCAACCGAGTTGACACTAACCCCAGCATCGAGTGATGTAATAAGTACGTCCAAAGGCTTGACCTCCCAGTCCTCTGGGATCACTCCAATCTCTGACTTTTTGTAGCCTTTCGGAAGGCATAGCTTAGCCGCAGCGAGTACAATTTCAGTAGCACGTTCCGCCTCCAACTTCACCATGCGAACCCCATCCGTTTGAGATGCCCGTTCACCTTATTCTCAAGATAAGCCACACGGCTGACCATCAGTGGCAGTTGACTTTCATAGCGTTCGGCCAATTCTTTCACGCGCTGGGTCAATGCCTGGCTGATTCGCTCCATCTCGCCGTGGATGGTGGCATCTATTGTGGCGAGCCATTTGTCATTCACCACCAGGGCCTTGATTTCGGCTTCGGTCAGCTTCGGATATTCCGCAAGAGCCTTGGCATCGAGATTGGCTTCGGCATCTTTGAGGCGCTTCTTGAGGTCAGCCTCCTCACCGTTCAGCTTGAGCCAGTCGCTCAGCAAAGAGGCCTCGTCCGCTGAGTCCCTGTCCTGCTTGATCTCGATTAGACGGGCGGCGACGTTGGCCTTGTTTACCTTGTCGAATTCGGAGAAAGCACCCTCTTCGCCGCTATGCTCTTCTCCCAGCTCGGCAAGTTTGGCAGTGACGGCTTCCAATTCGGCGGCGAGCTGGTCAATGGCGGTTTGCTCCTTCGGGTAGTAGCGGGCAACGATGAGAGGCTTGGGTATCAGGTCGCAGGTCCAGCCCTTGACCTTCTCCTTGCCCTTCTTGTCGGTCTCGATGATGGGATCGGTCTCGGCCTTCCAGCCATCGGCAGCAATCAGATAGCAATCGTCCTGCATGGTCTCGCGCCCAGTAATCCATGAGGTGCTGGTAGATGTCATAGGGGTCGATGAGCGGTTTGTCAGCATAATAGGCAAGCAAGCTCTCGGACAGCTGTGCGATGACTTCCTTCGGGTGGCAGTTTTTTTCTAGGGCCTTGAGCTTCTTGGCGCTCTTGTCCCGCCAGACGGCGAAGTGCGCGTTCATCCCCGTAATAAATTTAGTGAACTCGGGATGATCGTAAATGGTGGGCTTGATGGCCGTCTTTTCGACAGCGAGGTCAACATAGCCTTTTCGATTCGCCTTGAATAACGCGGCTTGGAGTTTCGGACACACCTTCCAATAGTTGCCGAGGGCATCAACATCGCGCACCGGAATACCCCCGCGCAGGTGGCCGACTATATCCTGCAAGTCCTCAAGAATCTGACTGTCAATGTAGCGCGGCAGATTGAGGTTGAACTCATTTTTCTCAATTTCCTCAACGCCGACCATCCGCGAATATTTCGGTATTTCCAGCCGGCTTGTTGAAAGCGTCCACGATCTTGTGGATGTCTTGAGCACGCAGGCGGTTCTTGGGACCGTCCTTCAAAAAGCCACTGCTGGCATCGATCATGAAGATGCCCTTACGGGCGCGGGCGTCCTGTTTGTCGATGACGACGATGCAGGCGGGAATGCCGGTGCCGTAGAACAGATTAGCGGGCAGGCCGATGATGCCCTTGATATAACATTTCCGAATGAGGGCGCGGCGTATGGCGGCCTCGGCACCGCCACGGAACAATACGCCATGCGGCAAGATGCACGCGCCTTTTCCGGTGCTCTTCAGAGAGCGGACGATGTGCAACAGGTAAGCGAAGTCACCCTGCTTGGCGGGCGGCGTGCCGAAAGACTGGAAGCGCTGGTAAGGATCGTTATGCGGATCGAGGCCCGTGCTCCAACGCTTGTCGGAAAAGGGCGGATTAGCGACGACGTAGTCGAAGGTCTTGAGCGTGTCACCTTCTTTGAATTTCGGGTCCGCAATCGTGTTGCCCTGCATGATGAGCGCGGTTGGATAGTTGTGCAGGATCATGTTCATGCGGGCAAGGCCGCTCGTAGCCGAGTCCTTTTCCTGCCCGTACAGCGTGACCTTGGTTACAGACGCATCGCCCACCTTGAGCAGCAACGAGCCGGAACCGCAAGTTGGATCGTAAACGGTAGTGGAACTGGTGGTGGGGGCATCATGTATCCCTATAATCTGCGCCATGATGCGGCTGACTTCCGCAGGCGTATAGAACTGCCCCTTGCTCTTGCCGCTCTCGGTGGCAAAGTGCCGCATGAGGTATTCGTAGGCATCGCCCAGGATGTCGTCGCCCTCGGCCCGGTTCTTAGAGAAATCAAGCGCTTTGTTCTCAAAAATGGCGATGAGATTGGTGAGCCGCTCCACCATCTCCTTGCCGCCGCCTAGTTTGTTCGCGTCATTAAAGTCCGGCATGTCGGACAATTTGTTGGCGTTGGCCAGAGGCGCAATGATTTTTTTATTGATCTGGTCGCCTATGTCCGGCTTCCCCTTGAGCGCCACCATGTCCTTGAAGCTCGCGCCTTTCGGGATAGTGATTGGGGCGAAAGGCTGCCCGGCGTATTTGTCGCTGACATACTTGATGAACAGCAGAACAAGGACGTAATCCTTGTATTGGCTGGCATCCATGCCGCCGCGCAGTTCATCGCAGCTTGACCACAGCGAGCTGTAAAGTTCACTTTTCTTGATTGCCATTTCCTGTTACCTATTCTGTATAGTATTAGAATGTTTATTCTGCAACGGTTCCGGCAGAACATTGTACTCCAAGCCGCTGGAAGCGAGAGCCCTGGATTGAGGGGAATGTTCTAAATTCTGCAAAATCTGCTGGTGCAGCAGGATTGCATTGCTGCCTCAAGAAAATAATAGTCGGTGCGATAGTTATTGGGGAAAATAATGGACATTTTTTTCGCGGATGATTCTGTGCAGCGCAATCCCACAAGAGAGCGCGTCAACCGCCTAGTGGCAGTAGGTGGAATATACGTGCCATCCGAAAACGTTAACCTGCTGGAGCGACGACTTAACCAGCTTTGTTTGGATGCCCAATTTCCTCCGGGTGAAGAGTTCAAGTGGTCGCCTGGCCGTGATGATTGGATGTACCACGGCTTAGTGGGTGTGCCCAGAGAAAGATTCTTTTTGGCAGTTGTGAATGCGTGTTCAGAGCACGCTGCCCGTACTGTGGTCGTCATCAGTGACACCGGGTCCAGGCATCCGCAAAGCTGTCGAGACCACGAAGACTTTGCAATTATGGCTATCATAGAACGCATAGAGCGGTTGGCTGTCAACGCTGATCGCGATGTTGTAGTTGTATTTGACAGGCCGGGCGGCGCTTATGCCGATGAAGAGAATTTCTTAGCACGCTGCTTGGAAAGAATTCAGGATGGTACGCCGTTTGTCCGTCCGGCAAGAATCGCACTAAACGCGCTATCTACTAGCTCACATTTCGTTCGCCTGCTTCAAGCGGCGGACTTATTCACCGGCTGCATCACGGCTTTTGTAGCAGGGGAGAATAGATTTTCCCCGCGATTGGTGCCCTCGATCATTCCACTTTTAGCAAGAAATAATGACGGCGTCGGCGGAGTAGGAATTAAGATTCATCCAGATTTTTGGTATGCCAATCTATATCACTGGCTATTCGGCGACGCCTATCTCTGGCGCGGAAACGTTGGGCACCCGTTGCCATTGCCCACTCATCCGTACCCTCGAAACCCGGACGAACGTCGCTGATAGGTTTGAGTTTTGCAGCATGACCAACTGGATTCAAAATTCGTCGCTCGCCCTTTCTGGACGAACCGATGGTCTACGATAGCGCGACCACCCTCTAGGCTCTCTTGCTGCGCGAACGTTTGGCAATGACATAACTGACGAATGCCGAGCAAGCGACAAGCATAAAGATGGCATCTTCCTGCTCCAGGCTTGACTCTTCCATTAGAGCGTGTCTGATGCCATCTGCATCACTTGTGTAGCCATAAAGTTTCTCGAACGCGGAGCGCAGCGCCCCGTGTAGTGGCACATCAGCATCGATGACCTTTAACGCCTGTCCCAATGTTGCGTCAGGTTGTCCCGCAACAGTCGCGCAGAGTGCTTCAACCGCGCTAATCGATTCTTTGATCGAATTCCTATAGTCCGGCTGAGGTTTTCGGGAGAGAAGCGTTATGGCTTGTTGAAGATGGGCAGAGGTATTATGGAAAAAACCCTTCGCATTTTCTATGGCAGTTTCAATCGCTTTGTTCGACTCTCTAGATGTAATTGGTGCGAGTTTACCATCAATAAATCTGTATCCTGATAGCTCGCTTTCCAAAATACTGTTAAATTCGCAGATCATATGCTCGGATCGTGAGTAGTAATTTACTATAAACTCCAGCATTTCATATACGTCATACCAAACACATTTAAAGAAATGAGATCGTATTGTACCTATTGTGTCCGCTCTTCCATCGGGAATGGTGTCCACCGCAAGTTTGAAATGTTTGTGCCATAACGCGACGGACAAATCCCTGAGATCGCAGTTTTTAGAGTCGCTCATGTAGTATGGTCGCTGCGTTTCTCTCCAGATTGACGTTGCCAATACATTCCAGAGCCGATTTCGGAGAGCCAAATCCATTGAATCAACTTGCACAGTGTTCTTGATCGGCTTCAGCCCTTGCCTTTCAGCGAAATTCATCTGCGCTCCCTATTTAGCATTATCCCCTTAAACGTAACAATATAGCTAACATTAGGGGCTTTCAATATGATGAAAAGTTCACAGCGACCCTTGACTTTCAAATCGTAGAAAAACTTATGGGCATCCGACGCCGCACTTTGCATCTGAAATACGCCATACCATCGTTTGCTCTATCCAGCCCTACACCGTAGGTTCTAAGCCACTTAGTTGGATGTGGAGGGCGCGCATCCCACATACCGGACGCTTCACACGTTTTTATTTTATGAATTATGCAAAGGAAGGCGCGTTTTCTATGCAGTCAAAACGATAGATCGTCAAGCGGGCCGCGATATATTAGCAATCGCGTAACAAAAGTACCCACAATCTGATTATTGGGATTTCAGAGATTCGGTGCTACTGGAGTGCTAATTGATTTGCAGTTCGGGGAAACTCGTTGCAACGGCGTGCAACACACATATCGTTTTCAGCCGCATAAATACTGTCGATTTCAGCGTGCTGCATTTCAGTGCAACGGCGTGCGATACGCAGAGGATTGATTAAAAGGCCGCTGCTCTACCACTGAGCTACGCCCCTGCTGTTCAAACTATTGATTGTATAGGTCAGGTGCTTGCGCTGCAACCGAGAACGACACGTCCACACAAAATTAAAACGGATTGAAATTGCTCGTCAATTCACATCACACATCCGAGCCATCACATCCCACGTTCAATTCAGACATCTGATCACAAATCCAGGTCGCAAATCTCAGAGCAAATCCGGGAGCGCGCAATTCATAAATCAGGAAGCGGACTCGGGCATGATGCGGGCGAGTGGACGCTTGCGCTTCCACTCGTAGTCTTTGCGCAACAGGGATTGATGTTTTTTGCACTGAGTGATGATTTCGGCGAAGGATACTTTCACGCTGGCCAGAACATCCGGGCCTTCTCCTGTGGCGTGCAGTGTGCCCGTGGGAAGTGAAAGGTTGAGGATGAAGGTATAAGTTTCTTTTCGTGCATGCTTTTCGATATTAGCATGCAACTTCACCAGATCGGGATCGTACCGCATAAGCAATTTCTGCAACTTCGCAGCTTGCCGATTGGTTTCCATTTCGACGGGCTTGCGCCATTCCTCATGAGCATTGCGAATCGTCATTTTCATGACAGGCCTTTCCGGGAATTTTTTTTATAAAGGATGGGGATTGTGACTCGGGGTTTCATCCAAAATTGCATAAGCAATTTCAGAATAACAATTCGCCCGTGCGGTTGCAAACGGCAAGTTCCTGAATGCACACATGAAAATTCATTCGCGGATCAAATTGAAACTTTGACTGAAACTTTGAATTGCGCGCTGAAGCTGAACGATTATTTCTTGAAGAGATTTTCAAACTGCTGGCGCGCATCCAGAGGCCGCGAAGCGCGTTCCGGCGATGCTGTGGTATGGCCTGCGGAAGGCGCGGACGGCGCAGTATCCTTCTCAATGGTTGTTCGAAATTCGTAAAACGTGCATTCGTTGCGCTGATCTTTTCTCGCAATTTGTTCAGGGATGGGCTTCATGCATTCGAAGCGGGCGGCGGTGTCAAAATACGCGCACTGCTTGCAGCAATGCAATTCGAACGCGCAACGAGGACATTTTCCTTTGGGGTCAAAGCCGGGCTGCAGCACGGTGCCACAATTCGAGCAGCGGGCGCGAGTAATCGTGCCGACCATTCGGGGCGTTCGCGGCCCGATCTGTTCTTGTCTTGGGTGACCTTCATGCGGACGCTTTTCTTTTTTCTGGGGCTCGTCGGCATGCTGGTAGCCCCTATGTTTATACTTCCGGTCCAAGGCAACCTCCGGGGAATGCTCAATGATTTTCTGAATTAAAACATGCAAGCTCAGAATTAAGCAGACCTTCTACAAAATTAAAACTCTGTTTGCGGGTCGATAATTTTCTGCGCGTTACAGCTTGCTACTCACGGGCCCACAGGCGGGCCAATCCTTCTACGCGTAAGTCCGGTTGCAATAATTTCCGTGGCGTTCCGGCATCGGAGAGAATCGCTTCGGCGGCCAAGAAACCGCTACGTACGGCTCCCTCCATTGTGGACGGCCAGCCCGTGGATGTCCAGTCCCCTGCAAGAAATAATCCTGTAATGGAGGTTACCTGCGGTGGCCGCCATTGGTCCGAGCCGGGCGCGGGCGAAAATGTGGCTGACATTTCCTTGACCACAGTTCCCTTTATGAGCGAGGCATCGCGAGTAGCGGGCAGCACGCCGCGCAATTCTTCCTGGCACAAGGCAATGATTTCCTGGCGCGAACGCGTCGTCAGATTGTAAGACGCGCTGATCACCAGCTGCAAATACTGGCCGCCATTTTCCGCGCCGGTGCCGTACAGCTTCGTTTTATTAAAGACCCATTGCGTCGTGGTGTCGAGCAGAGTCAAAAACGGTTCCGTCATCACCGTGCGATCAAACCACAGATGCACACCTGTGATAGGCGAAGTACGCAACTTCCGCAAATTATGAAATGTGGGCTCCCGCTCAACAATTTCCGCAGGAAGCAAGTCCGGCAAAACATCCTGGGGAACAGCCGCCACATAATAATCCGCTGTTTCCACCGAGCCGTCTTCCCTTTCCACTCCGCTCACGCGACCATTTAAAATTTGAAATCCGCGGACGCCCGCTCGCAATTGGACTTCTCCGCCTTGCGCAGCGAGCGCCTTGCGGCAACCTTCATACAAATCGCTGAGTGGAACGCGCGGAATTCCCACGCGATATCCCGCGCGCGAGGAAAGAAACGCTTTCCAGAACACGTCGATTCCATAGCGCGCGTCGATACGGTCGAGATCTTCGTCGAGCGCACTAACGAGAATAACTTCCCAGAAGCGGCGAATGGCGCGATCCGTCTGGCGATGCTTTTTCAGCCATGCGAGCATCGTAATGTTTTCGCCCGCCACATTGCTCGCCAGATCGCCGGGCCGGCCGCCGCAGAGAGCAATCGCCAGCAGAGCTTGAGCGATGGCAAACTTGTCCGCGAGGCCGAGCAACGGATAAAACGCAAACGAAAATGCCATGTGCAGCGGCGGCGGCAAAGCTGCGGATTGGATCACGCCGCGGCGCCCATCAGGCGCGGCAAACATCAGGCGATCGAAAAACTGGATTTGATTTGCGGCGCCGACGCGGCGATAAAAATTTTCAAGATTCGTGCAGCATCCAAGCGTCACGTGCTGACAATTATCGACGTGCTCCCCGCCAGGCAACACATAGGACGCAGCGCGTCCGCCCAGGTGGGGACGCTTTTCGAGCAAACGCACACGGAAGCCGGCTTCAGCCAGCGCGACGGCCGAGGAAAGTCCCGCCAGGCCGCCGCCGATCACGATCACGCTCTTCGAGGACATTATTTTGGGAGTACCAGCCTAGCCGCGCACGCAGCAGGATCCTTGTCTTTTCGGTTTTGGTCAGGCGCACGCGCTCGGAGAATACATCATACCCGTGCGCCTCGATGCGGCGCAGCAGGCCACTGTAAATACGCACCAGCGCCCAAAGTGCGGCGCGCGAATCCGCATCCACCAGAGGAATCAGGTTGACCCCTTCGCTGTAGAAATTCCAGGCGCGCGCGGTTTCAAATTCCAGCAGCGCACGAATTTCAGGCGTCGCCGGTCCCGGAGCAAGAGTTTGCGGACGGACTCCAAACTGGTTCAAATCCTCGAGCGGCAAATAAACGCGGCCCATCTCGTAATCCGCGCGCACGTCACGGATAATATTCGTGAGCTGAAACGCGATGCCCAATTTTTCCGCCAGGTCTGGCGCGTGGGGATCGGTGAATCCGAAAACGTGCAGGCATGTGAGGCCCACGGTTCCTGCCACGCGATAACAATATTCACGCAAACGCTCGAAGGTCGGATAGTCGCCAATCGTCAAATCCATTTCCGCGCCGGAAATCAAATCGTGAAAGTAGCGCGGCGGAATTTTGAAACGCTCGATGGTGTCCGCAAACGCTTGAAGAATGGGATGGCCTGTGACGTCGCCACTGACCGCCGCATCCAGAGCGGCACGCCATCGCGAGAGGCCCCGCTGCTTATCCGCGGCGCTGCCAACTGTGTCCGATACGTCATCGACAAGCCGCATGAAGGCGTAGAGCGCGCACAGCGCGTCTCTTTTCTCTGCCGTCAACATGAAAAACGCGTAGTAGAAATTGCTGGCTGAGGCGCGCGCCACGCGGCGGCATTCCGCATACGAGCGCGCAACTTCGTTTTCATTTTTTGGACGGTTAGATGGCGCATCCTGATGCGCGCTGTTTCCATCCACTAATTCCAATTTCCCGGAATTGACGGGGATCGCGAGAGTGACAGGCGCCTCCGGTTTTACGATGGAAACGAGGCGCAGGGACAGCGCGCGCAACAGTAATGAAAACTGTTTTGATTTTGAGATCGAGGGCCTGCGCTCCAGCGTGTTGTAGCCCACGGCCTCGATGGCGTCGAGCACGGCCATTCCGCCGCGGCTGAACATTTCAATGTCCACGCGCAGTCTGGAATCGACACTGCGCGCCAGCGGCATTCCCTCGGCAAACAATTGCCTCGTGCGCGCGACCAGTTCCTTCATCAGCGAAACATAGCGCGCGTCAAACCGGCGCTGCACGATGTCATCCTCTGTGAGGCCCTGCGCCGCGAGCGCCTCCAACGGAATGTAAATACGGCCCTTCTCCAGATCGCGCGTGACGTCCTGCCAGAAATTTGCAAGCTGCAGGGCCGTACAGGTCGCATCGGAGAGCCGCTGGCGCTCCGTGTCTCGATACCCGCACAAATACAGGACCAATCGGCCCACCGGATTTGCGGAATAGCGGCAGTAACTGTACACATCGCTCCAGGTGGCGTAACGATGCACGGTCTGGTCCTGGCGAAACGCAATCAGCAGATCGGAAAACGGCTCAATCGGAATATTCAATGCGGAAATCGTTTTGTGCAGCGCGATAAAAACAGGATGCGAAGCTTCGCCCGCGTAGCAATCACGCAATTCCTGGTCCCATTCATTCAACAGGGCAATTGCTTTTAAAGGATCCGGAATTTCATCTCCCAGATCGTCGGCCCAGCGGCAATATGCATACAGATTATAAAAATGCTGGTGCAGGTGGCAAGGTAGGAGCCAGGAAACAACATTGAAATTTTCGTAATGGCCCGTGGCGAGGCGGCGTGTGTAGCGCTCCGCATCCGCAACCGAGCATCCCGACGGAGGAAGCCCGCGCCCTATTTCAAGTTCTGCAGGTGTTTGCATGGGGCAATGGCATAGGCTTCAGCCTGTGCGCTTTTAACCTTATAAGTAGGAAACCTACAGACAGAAACCGGCGAGACAGAGACGCGTTACGGAATCACCGCGACTTTCATTTCGCCGTTGCGATGCTTCATGTGCTCGAACATTTTGGGAAGTTCGGTCAACGGAATTTCCGCGTTCACGAAATCGCTGGAGCGAATTTCACCGCTCGACACGCTTTCCAGCGCCTCACGTATGAAGCGTGGAGTGTGATGGAACGTGGACTTGATCGTAATCTCCGAATAATGCAGCGCGTTCGGGTCCACCGCCACTTGCGTGCCTCGCGGGCAGCCTCCGAAAAGATTTACCGTCCCTCCGCGACGCACCATTTGCAAAGCCCATTCCCAGGTCTGCGAGGTACCTACAGCTTCGACCACGGAATCGGCTCCCCGTCCACCTTCCGTCAATTCCCGCACTGTATGCGCCACATCGCTCAAGTCAGGCGCAATGAATGCCGCACGCGCGCCAAATCTTTCCGCCGCGCGAATCTGATTCGGGCGCTTGCCGAGGGCAATCACATTCACGCCGCGATTCGCCAAAACACGAATAAATTTCAATCCGATCGGCCCGCAACCGATCACGACCGTCGTATCGCCCGGTTGAATACCGGTTTCGTGAATGCCGCGAAGCACGCAAGCCAGTGGCTCAACCATCGCCGCATCCTGGAAGGATACGTGTTCCGGAATCACCAGCATGTTCTGCCGAACAATGCGGCCGGGGATGCGGATATATTCCGCGTATGCGCCATTGTTGAACAGCAAGTCTTCGCAGAGATTGCTCTGTCCCTTGCGGCAAAACAGGCAGACATTGCATGGCGCCGAATTGGAAGGCACGACGCGCGCGCCAACCTTCAGGCCGCCATTCACTGCGGAACCGAGCGTTTCGACCACGCCGGCAAGTTCGTGCCCGAATACAGCGGGCGGCGTGATCATGCGCGCATGGTAGCCGCGCTTCCAGACTTTCAAATCCGTGCCGCAGGTCAGGGCGACTTTCACGCGAATGAGCGCCTCATCCGCCGCGAGTCTGGGAATGTCGACGCTCTCGATCTTCAGATTCTCGCTGCCATATAAAACGGCAGCGGTCATGTGACCGTTTTTAGGGCCGTGCTGTTCGCTTCTATTCAAGGATGAATCACCACTTTTAGAGAATCACGTACGGGACGGGCCGCAAGTTTCAGCGCCTCGTCCATATTCTTCCAGTGAAAACCGGTGAGAAATCAATTTGCTCACGGGCAACTTACGGGTAAAAATCAGATCGGCCGCTTCGCCTGCCCTGTCAATTGCGGCGCTGTAGCTGCCCAAAATTTCTTTTTCCTCCACGCCCACGGCAGCCGCCGGAAATTCAATCTGCATCAGCGGATCGTTCTGCGCAAATAAAAGCACGCGCCCGCCGGGCCGCGCGAGGCTGAGCGCATCTTTCAAGCGCGCAGGAATCGGCACCGCGACCAGGACAACATCGGCGCCGCGCCCATGCGTCCGCGAATTAATTTCTTCGGTGAAGCGCCCTTCGCGCGGATCGATTGCAAAATCGAGACCGAGAGAAATACTTTTCGCGCGGCGTTCCGGCATGGGATCGCTGCCAATCACCGTCGCGTCCTCCAGCTTTGAGAGCATCGCCAGTAGCAGCCCGATGGGCCCGAGACCCATCACGACAACTGTTTCACCCGCGGCGACGCGCGCTTTTTCCACGGCTTTAATGCACGTGTTCACTGGCTCAATGAAGGAGGCTTCGTCGAAACTGATGTCGTCCGGGATGGCCACCATGCCCCGTTCCGCGACCCAGGGCATGGCGCGCACAAATTGCGCAAAGCCGCCACCATTGGGATCAAAGCCCGCAGTCAGCCCCACTTTTTTGTAGCCCGGGCATTGGGAGAATAAGCGGCGATCGCAGTAAAAACACGCTCCGCAAGGAACATGATGAAAACTCATGACGCGGTCGCCCAGTTTCCATTTTGTAACACCCTGACCCACGGCAACCACTGTTCCCGAAACCTCATGACCGAAAATCTGGGGAGGCGCAACAAATCCATACTCAATTTTTTTCAAATCCGTGCCGCAAATTCCGCACGCGGCCACTCGAATCAACACTTCTCCTGCGCCGATCACCGGCACGGGAACCGTCTCGACCACCACGTTTCCCTTGCCGCGATAGACAGCGGCACGCATGGTCGACGGCACAGCATTGGCCGCCTGCGAAGTCTCGAGAATAATCCCTGATTGACTCATAGCGCAGCCACAGTATCTTGCTCGATGGGAACCAGGCGGTCAGCCATGGTCCCCGCGAACGCGTCGAGAAAGTCTGCAAGACGACGCGACGCAAATCTGGAATCACGAGCCAACTTAAGTAGGGCAGGCAAGGCGGACGGTCTGCGCAATACTTGCGACGCAATTCCCATCATGCGAATCTGGCCCTGATTGCCGAGCGCATCCTCAAAATTATACGGCATATCGAAATCCGCAGTGTCGCTGATGGCGCGAATCACGACCGCTGGAATTCCGCAGCGAGCAGCTTCCGCAAGGATGGTATAACTTTCCATTTCCACCGCTTCCGCCTGGCTTCCCAGCTGGCGCTTCTGCTCGACTCGCGAAACTAATTTCTTGGACGTCGCCATCCGCTCGATCTGCCGGGCTCCGCAATCCACGGCCGCCGAAAGCAATTCAGGATGGCTCGCGACCGCCACCGGTTCCCCGACTTCGCTTACCAGGCGAGCGACTAGAACGTCTCCCGTACGGTACCCATCCTGCAAAGATCCCGCGAGGCCAGTCGAGATGCACATGTCCGGCCGGTAACCGAACGACCTCTTTGCTGCTTTCAACGCAAACTCTTGTCCCATGCCAGTCAGCACCACCCGTACTTGCGCGCCGCCAAACTGCGCTTCAAATACCGGCCATTCTCCGGGCAGTCGCATAAAATTTCTGCGCCGTTGCCACGGAGCAAATTCCGCTTGAACCGCAAACGTAACCAATATTTTCATCGACCCTGACACTCACTTACGCCGCTCGCGCGCCGGCGACTACCGGCGTGCGTCCCGCGGCAACATATCCATTTGCTTCGTACCAGGCGACCGCGCGATCGAGCGCCGCTTCAATCGGCCCAGGTGCAAAGCCAAGCTCTCGCTCTGCCTTCGATGCATCGACAAACATTTTGTGGCGCGCCATGCGCACACCCTCCAGCGGAATCTGCGGCTCGCGATTCAACAGGCGCGAAACTCCCATGTCCACCCATCCAGCAGCATAGGCCACCGCATAAGGAATTTTCCACCTTGGCGACCGTCTTCCGCTAGTGAAAGAAAGAATGTCCAGCATTTGTTTCAGCGTCAAATTGCGCCCGCCCAAAATATAACGCTCGCCGATGCGACCATCTTCGGCGGCCAGCAAGTGTCCGTGAGCGCAATCTTCCACCGGAACAAAATTCAATCCTGTGTCCACATAGCCGGGCATTCGTCCATTCAGGAAAGTCGACGATAATTTTTCCCGTTGGCGTCGGCTTCCAATCGCCGGGACCCACAGGCGTCGTGGGATTCACAATCACCACCGGTAGCCCATCCGCCGCTGCGCGCAAGGCGCATTGCTCGGCTTCAAACTTTGAGCGCTTATACTCGCCAATCATTTCGCCGACCGACGATTGCGTTTTTTCGTTCGGCAAATCGCCTTCCCGCGGAACGGCAATTGTTGCCACCGTGCTGGTGTAAACGAATTTCGCGACACCCGCACTGCGCGCGGCGTCGAGCAGATTCTGCGTCCCGGTCACATTCGATTCGTGAATCTCCCGTGGATCCCTGGCCCAGAGCCTGTAATCCGCGGCAACGTGAAAAACGCGATGCACGCCTTCCATCGCGCAATCAAGAGACGCGCGATCTCGCAAATCTCCCTGAACTCGCTCGGCGTTCATTCCTTCGAGCGCGCGCAAATCGCTCGAAGCGCGCACCAAGACCCGAATCTCTTCCCCGCGCTCAACTAATGCGCGGGCGACGTGGCTTCCAAGAAAGCCTGTCGCTCCGGTGACCAGCGTTTTCATAAAACTCGAAGTCGTCCGTCCGAAGACACCAAATCCGAATTCGACGGGGGCGGCGGCATCATCGTGCTGCTTCCACCCGAATTCCCGCTCGTCGGAGGCGTTTTGGACGCGTTGCTATCGGGATTTCCGCCCATATGCCCCCCCAATTGCCATTTCAACATCGTCCAGGTATCGCCCAAATTCCGCTTGGCTCCGAGCACGGGAGTGGTTTCAAATCCCACGTGCATCATGCAATCCGCGCAGCGCGGATCGTTTCCAGGGCCGTAATTTTCCCACGGAGTCTGATCGATCATTTCGCGATAAGACCCGTAATGATTGTCCGTGATCACGTAGCAGGGCCCTTTCCAGCCGCGTGGATTGTAGGTGGGCGTGCCCCAGGCCGTGCATTCCAGTTCGCGTTCGCCGCGCAGGAAGTCGAGATAAATCGGCGAAACCATCAAATTGTATTTGTCTAGCAACGATACGGCTGCGCGGAATTTCTGGCGAATGTCCGCGCGCGTCATAAAAATGTCCGAAGTCTGCACCGCCGAATAACCATACGCGGGTGCGAGCATGTAGCCGTCGACTCCCAGCGTGTCGAGGTACGCATACAAATCGGCAATTTCGTTCAGATCCGTCTCTTTGTAAATCGTGGTATTCGAGCAAACCAAAAATCCGGCGGCCTTCGCGGCCTTGATTCCCTCGATGGCCTCGCGGAACACGCCGTCGCGCTCGACGCACAGGTCATGCGTTCTTTCCAGGCCGTCCAGATGCA
The DNA here is from genome assembly GCA_963786215.1 of uncultured Acidobacteriota bacterium. GTDB lineage: Bacteria > Acidobacteriota > Terriglobia > Acidiferrales > UBA7541 > Palsa-360. The sequence continues at coordinate 64,713 of CAWAYK010000007.1, read as the reverse complement.
CGTTGAAGAAGAAGCTCGAAGTCGGCTTGAATTCATGCAGCCGCTTGCGGATGAACATTCCGTTCGTGCAAAGAATAATGTGCCGCCCGCGATCCAGAATTTCCTTGGAAAGCCTTCCAATTTCCGGATAGATCATGGGCTCGCCGCCGCAGATCGAAACGATGGGCGCTCCGCACTCATCCGACGCCGCCATACACTGCTCCACGGTCATGATTTCATTGATCGTGGATTTGTATTCGCGGATTCGTCCGCAGCCCGTGCACGTCAAATTGCACGCGTGCAATGGCTCCAGCATCATCACCATCGGAAATTTCTTCGTGCCGCGAAAACGCTGCCCGGCCACATATTTCGCGAGATTCGCGGTCATCTTAATCGGATATCTCAAGTCACTCTCCTAAGCAATTTGCCGGTCGAATTCCTGCGGACGCACTTTCAATCCGCAGAACTGCTGAATCCTGTTCGCCGTATTTCGATACCGCGCCAGCGCATACAACGGAAAATAATCGCGATACAAATGATATTTCAAATAGAACACACATGGAAATCCAGTGCCTGTAAATTCGTTCTCTGCCCACGATCCGTCGGACTGCTGCTGGTCCACCAGATGAGTGACCGCGCGCGTAATCGCGGGATCGATCGCTTCCGATGCCGCCAGCAATCCGATCAGCCCCCACGCGGTTTGCGACGCGGTGCTGCTGCCTTTGCCCTTTAGCGCCGGGTCATAATATGAAGCGATGGACTCGCCAAATCCGCCGTCAGAATTTTGCACGGACCGGAGCCAACCCACAGCACGCTGGGCGTAATCCCGCGCCGTTAGTGCGACGGTTTCGAGCGCGCGCAACACGCCGCTCGTCCCATAAACGTAGTTTACGCCCCAGCGCCCAAACCACGGCCCTTCTTCGGTCTGATCCTTCAGCAAAAATCTTACGGCGCGCTCGATTGCCGGATGCGTTGCGGGCCATCCGTATCGGCCGAGGCATTCCACGACGCGCGCTGTCACGTCCGCCGTCGACGGATCGATCATCGCGTTGTGATCCGCAAATGGGATGTGGCACAGGAACTGGCGGTCGTTATTGTGATCGAACGCGCCCCATCCGCCATCCCGATTCTGCATAGCCAACAGCCAGGTCAGGCCGGTCCGAACAGCCGCTTCCATGCGCGCTTTATCCGGATAATCCACGCGCTGCAGGGCCATCAGCACAAACGCGGTGTCATCCACGTCAGGGTAAAAATCGTTGCGGAACTCGAACGCCCAACCTCCCGGCATGACCCCGGGGGTCTTAAGCATCCAGTCGCCAGAACCGCAAATTTGATTCTTGAGCAGCCAACTCGCCGCTTCGACCAGCGCCGGGTGGTTCGGAGGCAATCCAGCCTCTTCCAGAGCAACCATGGCAATGGCGGTGTCCCATACAGGAGAAACGCAGGGAGAGACACGAATCGTGTCCCCTTCTTCAATCTCGAATCGGGAAAATTCGTTAATTTCGCGGGCCGTCAGGGGATCATCCGGCGAATGTCCCAGCGCGACGAGAGCAAATATTGCATTCATCATCGCAGGATAAATCGCCGCCAAGCCCTCGCTGCGCTCCAGGTGCTCCAGCATCCACTCCTGCGCCTGCCGCAAGGCCCGCTGACGCAGAGGCTTCCAGGGCACTCGCTCATACAGCTTCAAACCGCGATCCAAACGCCAGAAAAAGATTGCGCCAGCTGAACAATTCCTTGTCCCAGGTCAACGCAAGGGCTTTCCTCGACGGATCCCGATATAACTCCTCCACCGTAATCCCGCCGGGAACGCTGAACAACGGCTTGTGCGCGTACAAAATCGTCAGCGGAATCACAATTCCGCGAGTCCAGGAAGACATTTCGTAGATATTTATGGCAAACCAGTTCGGCAGCAGCATTAATTCCGGCGGAATCGCAGGGACCATGTCCCAGCCGACCGCACCGACCAGGCCAGATAGAGCCGCGTATACGAATTGGCAGATTCCAGCCCACCCAATTCGTGAATTCGTTTGGCCGCCCGCAGCAAATACTCGCTCTCCGCAGCATCCCCTGCCAGCCGCAGGGCGACATACGCCTTAATCGTTGCATTCAGCTCCGAAGGCCCGCCAAAGTAAATATTCCAGCCGCCATCTTCCAATTGGCGTCGCCGGACGTAGTTGGCCAGCTTGGCAATGCGCTCAGGATTGGCTTTGTTAATAATTTGTAAATAAAAAATGTAGTCGGATTCGAGCGTGGTGTCCGCCTCCAGCTCCCCGATCCAATACCCTTCGGAAGCCTGCAGGGACAAAAGATAATTCACGCCACGATCAATCGTGTCGGATAGACGCTCCGACAAAGCGGCAAGAACTCCTGAAGATCGGGAGTCGCCGGAATGCTCGAATTGAACACGAGTTCCTAGTGCCATTTCTTAGCCCCGGACCTCACAAGGTCTTTGATGCTTTTTTAGTGGAGATGGTTCATGCGAATACACTAAAGCGTAGCCCTCAGTGCAAAAATGTTGTGGCTTGGGACACTTCGGTGAATCAGCTAAGATAAAACACCCCGGTTCCCCAAGCTCTAGTACCAGGATTTCCCCGTTCCCATTATCTTAGGTCTTGCCAGTTCGGTCAACAGGCATTGCGCCGCGCGTTCATCTAGCGGTTAGCCTCTTCTTTTTCAACCTGTAAGGAGATTATTTGTCTTTTGAATTCACGATGCTTTCAAGCTTTTTAATTCTCTCCGCGAGCTCCGGCAAGCGGCTTATCCACGCAAATTGCTCTTTAAATTTTTCTAATGGTCGAGCAGGGCGTGCCCCAAACAACCCCGCCGCCGCGTATAATTTTCCCCGGACGGGATACCAGCTTGCGCCCCGACTGACAGCTCCATCTTTTGCTTCGCAGTGATCTGCTATACCTACTTGGCCGCCCATAATGACGCCTTTTCCGATAACCGAGGAGCCCGAAATTCCAGTTTGAGCCGCAATTACTGTGTTTTCGCCTATAGTTCACGTTATGTGCGATGTGAACGAGGTTATCGAGTTTTACGCCTGAACCGATGATGGTGCGATCGAGCGACCCGCGATCAATCGTCGTATTCGCTCCTATTTCCACGTCATCGCCAATTTCAACTTCGCCAATCTGTGGAAATTTGCGGTATTTGCCATTCTCGGATACATACCCGAATCCATCCGATCCAATCACGGCGCCGGAATGAAGAATTACGCGGTTTTCAATGCGTGAGCCCGCGTACAAAGTAACACGTGGGTAGAAACGACACGCTTCCCCAATTATCGAATTGCTGCCGATAAAACAAAAAGCGCCTATTTCAGTGCCTGCGCCGATATGAACGTCATCCTCAATCACTGCGTAAGGACCCACGGAGACTCCTGCCGCAATTCGGGCAGATTCCGCAATGATGGCACTGGAATGTATTCCCTTTGCAATCGGTTCGGCAGGCAGAAGCCATTCGGCAGCGCGCGCGAATGCCAGCTTCGGCTTTTCTGCACGCAGCAGGACCTTCCCATTGAGCGATAGTCCCGGGGCAATCACAACACATTTTGACGCCGAGGCGGCGGCCCGGCCCAGGTGGCGCGGAGATTCGACGTAAATCAGGTCCTCGGCGTGGGCAGACACAGTCGATGCCACCCCGGACACACGAACCGCTCCATCGCCCTCGTAGTGGCATCCGAGGAAATCTGCCAATTCCTTCATTGTGCGTGTCATGTACAGTTTCCCCTTGCGAATATTTACTTATGAAGCCGGAAATAATGGAACTTTGTGCTTCTGAACAGGATATAAACTTATTTATACACGGACGGTTCCCCAGTTGGGCGTGTTTTCCAACGGCGGTGTACCCACAACCACTGGTCCGGATAGCGCCGCACGTAATTCTCAATGACGCGTGTAAACCGCTGGGTATTTTCGCGAATATCGGTTGGATCATCGCCCGTGCGGATCAACTCTACTTCAGGCTCAAAGCGTAACCTGTATTTGCGAGTTGCGCCGTCCCAGTGAATGAAGCCCGGAACGACCGCTGCATCCGTGTGCAGTGCAAATCGTGCAATGCCGGCAGTTGTGCATGCGGGGATTCCAAAAAAATCCACAAAAACGCCTTCCGTCGTATTTGTATTCTGGTCCGCCAGAATGCCCACAGTGCCCTTCGCGGCTAAAACCTTTAACACCGCGCGGGCGGATTGATTTTTATCGATGGGTTGATTTCCGTGCGAGCAGCGGTATTTCATAATCAGCGTATCCACCAGAGGATTGTCGATGGGGCGAACCAAAAAATGCAGTGGATTGCCGTAAAGTGCCTGAGCGAATGGAGCGATTTCCCACGCGCTCATGTGACCCGTGAGAAACAGGACGCCTTTTCCGCGCGCTTGCGCCGACGCAAAATTCTCAAAGCCCTCGAGCAGCACCGTGCGCTCAATATTATTTTTGTTGTAGTGAGGGAAATGCGCAAATTCCGCGCCCATCCAACCCAGTTGCCGCACCATGCCGCGAATTGCTGCGCGCCGTTGTTTTTTATTCCACTCTGGAAATGCCAGCTCCAAATTTTCCACGGCGGCAGCGCGCAGTCCGGGGCGCAGCAAAAATAAAAATGCCGCGGTTCGCGCGCCAACAAACCGCGCCAGCGGCCGCGGTAATGCTCCAATGATCTTGAGCAGCAGCCATAACGCTGCATATTCCAGGCGGTGTTGCACACGAGGATTATACCGGGTATCGGGAAAGATCGTGATTTGTGAATTGTGATTCGTAATACGTGATTGGTGACTGGCTTGCCCTGAGTTCGTGCGAAGGGTGACTGGTGAAACAATCGGCGCACGATGCAGCCATTGCAGAGAAATCGCCCATTCTGTCCCAAAAAGCGCGGGACGGAATGGCCTCTACGAAACCATGTTCGCCGGACGGTTTCGTAGCGCACGCCCGTTTTTTGGGCGGGCAGCTTTTCTGCTTGGACAGTTCAAATTGCTGGCTGGCCCAACGGCTCTCCTGCTGAAATCCGTTGCCGCAGATGCTAGACTCAACCGTTTGAATTCCACGCCTCCAACCCGCTCGCGCGCCGCCGAAGAAGGCAGCTTTCAAATCCCGATCTGGGGCGTTCCATTTCTTCTTTTGTTTCTTTATATCTCCTTGTTTAGCGGGTTAAGCGCGCTTGGCGTTGTCGGGCCTGATGAACCGCGCTACGCAGCAATCGCCAGAGCCATGGCCGCGACGGGCGACTGGATTACGCCTCGCCTGTGGGGTTCGCCATGGTTTGAAAAGCCTGTGCTGTATTACTGGGGCGCGGGAATTGCGATGCGCATTTTCGGAGTGGGCGAATTCGCCGCGCGCTTGCCGTCAGCCTTCGCAGCGCTGCTTGCGGTGATCGCGGTTTCATGGACCGCTCTACGCTCTTATGGCATTGCTGCCGCATGGTTCTCGTTATTGATGCTTCCAACTTCTGTCGCGGTCATTGCCTTTTCGCGCGCCGCGAGCCCGGATATGCTCTTCGCAGGTTTCTTGACCGCGGCGATGGCTGTAGCCAGCGAAATGTTACAGAAATCGCGTCCTGGCAATGTGCTGCGCGTTGCGTTTGGATTTTTTCTTGGGGCAGCGGTGCTCGCAAAGGGCCCTGCCGCCGTGATTCTCGCCGGCGGTGCAACACTCTTATGGGCCGCGCTTTCACAACAGTGGACCGCGCCATTTCGCTTTCTGCATCCATTAATTATTGCGGTATTTTTCGTTACGGCCTTGCCCTGGTACGTGCTTTGCGCGCTGCGCAATCCGGATTTTCTGCGCGTATTTATCTGGCAGCACAATTTTCAGCGCTACCTCACTCCCGTGTTCGAGCACAGGCAACCGTTCTGGTTTTTTGGCGTCGTATTTCTCGTAGCCGTTATTCCATGGCTGCCGTTTTTAATTTCGTCGATCTCGGATGCAAACACGCGTTTACGGTCGTCAGAATGGCGCGATTCCCCAGCGCTGTTTATCGGTTGCTGGACTCTTTTTACGATTGTGTTTTTCAACCTTTCGCAATCCAAATTGCCGGGTTACATCCTGCCCGCAATTCCTCCAGCCGTCCTGCTGCTTGCGGTGAGCACGGCGGGACGGGTTCAGCAAAAATCTTCCAATTTGTCATCCCTAATTATCAGCATTGGATTGATGTTTCCGATTGGCATAGCAGTTGCCGTTGTGCAGTGGAATCATGCGGCAGACGTCGAATCGCAGTTGCATGGCCATATTGCTCGAGGCTTTCAAATTGCGCTCGGTGCGGCAATCGTTCTAGCCGCCGTCGTCGTTATTTATTCATTCCGGCGGAAGCTGAACGAAGCGGTTTTTGTCGCCGCCTCAACCACCGCGCTGCTCGTCCTGCTTGCGAATCGCCTGATTCTTCCCGGTGTTGACACACTTGTTTCCCCAAGGCCGGCCGCAATGTGGGCCATTCAAACGCATTCCTTGAGCGCAAACGACGCAGCGGTTTACGGCCTGCCGCGGGCATACGGATATGGATTGAATTATTATTTCAATGCGACGTTGCCAGAATGGAGACCGGAAAACACAAACGCAAAGATTTTATTTTGCGGCAAGGAAGCGCTCAATTCTCCGCAATTGGAAAGCTTGCGCGGGAAAGCCAAATTCCCGGCGACGGGCGATGAGAAGGTTTTTATTGTCCTACTGAACTCCGACTAAAAATAAAGAAGAAAAATACCTTTACCGAATTTGTGGCAAGGGATCGCCAACGATCGGTATGTTCACCAGAAAAAAACTTACGATGCGGTTTTCATAATTGCGTTTTTCTTCGTCGGCCATGCCGCCGTAATTTCCATGTGGCAGCATGGCAAGTTCGTGAGGCTCCGGCGATAGACGAAATAATTCCGAGGTAGAAGCGGCAAGGCGCGGATCTTCCGGAGACTCGAGATAAAGTTGCGGCACGCCTCCAAGTTTTGCGATGCGCGTATCGAGCGGTTGCACATTTCGGTATTGGGAATTGACCCAGCCGAATATTATTTGCGACATTCCCGTGACCAACGGAACCGATCCAAGTCCGAACCGGTTCACTTGCAGCGCCACCATATCATTCGGACTTTTGTAAGCGGAATCGACAACGACCGCGCGGACGCGCGGATCATTCGTGGCCTCGGCCAGCGCGACGTAACCGCCCATGCTCGCGCCCCACAACCCAAACCGGCTCACGTCCACATCTCCCCGGTTGGCCACCGCATCAATTGCGGCTCGCAATTGCGCTACTTCCTGGAGGCCGAGCGTCGAATGTCCTCCGGAAGATCCGTGCGCGGAAAAATCAAAAGTCAGGACATTGTACTGTTGGTCTTGCAAACCGGATGCCAGGGTTAACAGTTCTCCCCGGCTTGATCCGTAGGCGGGGCAAAGAATAATTGTGGGAGCTGTTTTCAGTCCAGGGAAAAACCAAGCATCTCGCTCTTGCCCACTACTCACATTGAAATGCAAATCTTCAGGATGGCCGGGAAAATTCTGGAGATTTATTTCTGAATTCCTGCGGGAGGGCGACTCCATCCGGTAAACCGCGAATCCGGAAATCGCGCCAGTAACAAGCAGTCCAAAAAATACCAATGACAAAATGCCTATAGCAAGCTTGCTGTACCAGAACGTGGGATGGCGAAACTCGGAAATAAAATCCATGCGCTCGAATTCTTAAATTAAGGCAAACTCCCATCCAGCGTCTCAATCCATGGAAGGGGCAATTTTTTACTGACAATCGAATGGTAGCACAAATGGTTGCGCGTCACAGACTAGCGATCGAAGGGTTGTTTCTTAAGGACATCCAATCTCAAAAGGCATAAATATGATAATAATGGTGGTGTGTTCGCCACTAGCCAAAGACCAGGTGCCCGGTCCATGCAAATTGTCGACCTGCGGCAGTTAACCTCCCGCCAGCTCGAGCCCCTGCTCGCGGAAGAGGCTCTGCAGTGGCGTGAAGATTTGCACTGGGATTATCACGGCTCAACCGAGCTCATCAAAAAATTTATTGATGCGCGTTCACTCACCGGCTCCGCCATCCTGGAAAATGGCAAGCCCGTCGGGTACGCGTTTTATGTCCTGGAAGAACACAAGGGCCTCGTCGGCGGACTGTTTGTCTCTCCCACCCAATCACAACAGGAGTTAAGCCATCAGCTTTTAACCGACATGCTGAACACGCTTAGCGGCATCCCAAAACTGCAGCGCGTGGAAGCTCAGCTCATTCCCTTCGGATATCAGCTTGATCCTGTTCTTTCCGAGTACGGTTTCCGCCTGTACATGCGGCAGTTCATGATCGCGCAACTCGATCAGCAAGCAGGGGCGACACTTGACGTTGTTCCCGGCCTGATTCGTGAGGGGCCTGGAAGCGGCTTAATTCTTGAGCGATGGGACCATCGCTACTTTGAGCAATGCGCCCGGCTCATTCAACTCTCCTACGCGAGCCATGTGGACGGGGAAATTAATGACCAGTACCGCAGCGAATCCGGCGCGCTGCGGTTCCTGAAAAACATCATCATCCTGCCCGGTTGCGGACAGTTTCAGCCCGAGGCTTCCTTCGTACTTCGCGCGCCCTACGAAAATCAGCTGGTCGCGGTCATCCTCAATTCGCGCGTCGCGAACGGAGTTGGCCATACCACGCAGATCTGCGCCATGCCCGGATATCAAGGCCACGGTCTGGGCCGTCGACTGATGGAGTCATCGCTGCAAGCCCTCCGCGTGCGCAACTTCCACACCGTCTCGCTAACCGTGACATCGGGAAACGAGCGCGCCGTGCGCCTGTACCAAGGACTCGGATTCACCACAGTCAAGAAATTTGCGGCAGGAGTATGGACTGCGTTTTGAAAGTCGGGAGTTCAGAGTTCAGATCTCGAAGTTGAAATTGCATTTTCCGCCCGCATTTACGCTACGGAAACTCCCGCCCGCCTTCCGCTTGCCGCCCGATTCCCCCATTTGCAATACTAAAAGTGCAATGCGCCGCGCATCCATCCCCGCCTTGACTCTTCTTTCGCTGCTGATCCCGGCAGGCGCGCTGCGCGCGGACGAAATTCGCCTGAAAGACGGCACAAAGATCGAAGGCACGATCGTTGGTTTTGAAAACGACTCGTTCCGTGTGGAAACTGCGTATGGCTTTGCTCTCATCCGCAAGGACAAAGTCGCGGACATCAATATTACTGTGTCGAAAAAAGATTCCGATTCAAAACCAAAACAGGCCGCATCCTTCGAGTCCCTTGCACCCGCTGCTGCGTTATCGGTCGTGCCCGCCGTTGTGAAGGAGCCCGCTTCCACCAATAACTCTTCCCTTGAAGGAAAAGGTACGGCGCATGATCGCTCCACAACTTCGACAGCGTCTGCATCCAGCGCCGCGTCATTTAAGGCTGACCTCGCAGCGCCCAAAGCAAAAGCAGTGGCCGTCACGCAGATTCCGCCTCCGACCATGACGCCTGCCGCATCGGCAAGCACTGCGATAGCTGCGTTGCCAGCCGCGCCGCCCACGCCGCCGCCCGCACCGGAACCTGTTGTAATCCGCGACGAAATTCGCGGCAACCAGTATGTAAATGTCACTTACGGATTTCAGATGTACAAGCCGCCCAGCTGGGAGCTTATTCCTGCGGCGCGCAAAGAGCTGCCCGACGCTGTCGCCGCGCTCGGAACACTCGATCAAACCACGCTCCTCGTCATTGGCCGCGCGCATGCCAAGGATTCTCTGGACGCGCACGCCGCAAAAACGCTTAAAGAGCTGAGCGATGTGTACGAAAATTACCGCCAGATTTCGAGCCGCCAATTATCCGTAGGGGGATTTCCTGCTGTCGAACAGCGCGCGCGCGGAACTGCAGATGGACGCGATTGGTCCGTAACTCTCTTAACTTTGCTGAAGGGCGGCGAAGCCTATACTTTGCTGGGAATGACGTGGGCGGATTCCGACCTGATTCAAGTCCAGGAAAATGTGATCGCCAAGGCTGTGAACAGCTTGACGTTTGTGGCGCCGTGATTCGTGAGTTGTGATTTGTGATTCTTGATTTGAGATTTGAGATTTGAGATTTTAAATTTGAAACTAGTATCGAACTGCCTGCCAGCATTTTCAGTTCTCCCCGGTTCCAGTAAAATCACAGATCAAGCCTCAGCAAGAGTTGCGACACGCCACAAATTCTCAAACACTTCGTGGCGCCGGCGGGACGCCGGCGCCACAAAACCCCGCGTCCCCACGCTCGTTTCGTAGTTTCAAACTTAAAGATTCATTCGTCGATAGGAGTTCAGGCAAGAGTAGATCACGTATTACAATTCACGAATCACAGCCAACGACCTCACGTCACATTCACCTCAACCGCATGATACCCCGTCGCGCCATCCGGCCATTCGCCTGACTTCGACGACGTTTGCAATTTCCCGTTACCATCCGTGGCACGCACTTGAATCTCGTGCTTCCCGCTCGCCGGATTCGCCCACACGTAGCGCCAGAACGCCCACACCTGTGAAGGCATTGGATTGCTGAATATCGTGCAAGCATTCCAGGTAGCGCCGCCATCCGTGGAAATTTCTACTTTGGAAACGCCTGCGGCATTCGCAATCGCCCATCCCGTAACCACAAAACTTTGCCCTGAAATCTGTGTTGAGCCATGCGGATCGGTGATCACCGACTGCAATTGCCGCTCGCCATCGTTCGACCAGCCCATCCATTCCCAGTAGCCCAGATGGCTTTTGTCGACCAGCTCGATGCGCGTCAGCCATTTCGGCGTTTTCATCCCGTAAATTCCGGGCATCAGCACGCGCAGCGGAAATCCGTGGATGCGCGTCAGCGGTTCGCCGTCCATGTCATACGCCAGAAAATTTGCGCCGCGTGAGAGTCGCTCGATCGTGTGCCCCGTCGTGTAGCCTTCCGCTGCGTACAGAATCGCGAACTTCGCATTCGCCTTCGGGCCTGCTCGTTCGAGCAACGGATGAAGCAGCGTGCCGCGCCAGTTGGCCGTGTCGATCAGGCCGCCCGCAATTTCGTTCGAAATGCATTCCAGCGTCAGCGTCGTCTCGTACGGCGCGAGCTTTCGAATATCGTCATAATCAAAATGCAGCGGGTCCGTCACGAGTCCGTCAATCGTCAGAGACCACTTGTTAACGTCCACCGCGGGCTCGCCATGCGACGATGTCACATAAAACTGGTCCACAGGCGCAATCGCCCGCAACGCCGCCTCCGCCCCAAATTTTTCATAGCCTTTAACGTCAACGTTGGCCGCCCCAAACCCATACGCCAGTGAACGGTACACGGCATAGGGCAGCAGAATCCCCAGCCCCGCGCCCCCAGCAATCGAAATGAATCTGCGTCTGTCCATTTGTCTTTGTTCGAATGTACCACTACTTAGATGATACGGAGGAGTTGCGGATTCGGATGAGTTAGCTGGAAATTCAAATGCGCAATCCCGCTAGAATTTCGTAACTTCCGAGAAATTAAAATTGCGGACCTTCATTGAGGGGACGACCATATCGAAGGATTCTTCTCCGGCGGCGCGCACGGATGGGCCCAGCAGCTCGGCATTGGAAAGCATTTCGAGGACGCTTTGATTGAAGCGGAAATTTCGCAGGCCGCCTGCCAGTTTGCCGTCCCGCACTAGAAACGTTCCGTCGCGAGTCATGCCGGTTAAAACTTTTTCGTAGGGATCGACGTCGCGGATGTACCAGACGCGCGTGACCAGGATGCCGTTATCCGTGGAGCGCACCATTTCGTCCAAAGAAGAATTGCCGCCGCTGAAAACCAGATTCATGGGAGCTTCGCCCATATCGTTGGGCAGGGGCAAGCCGTGTCCCGTTGGCTTGGCTTTCAATTTTTTTGCGGTTGCGCGCGAGAACACGAGGTTTTTGGGAACGCCCTTATCTACTAGCAGAATTTTCTGGCGCGGAATTCCCTCTCCGTCAAATGGCGCGCCGGATTGCAGCGGGTGATAGGCATCATCATGGAGCGAAATATTTTCGCCCATGATTTGCTTGCCTATGCGCTTCGTGAAACACGAACGCTGGTCCCACATCGCGGTGCCCGCAAAATCGTAAAACAGAAATCCGACGAGATCGAGCGCAGCCGAAGGTTCGAGAATTACTGTCCACTTTCCGGGCGCAACTTCGACGGGCTTGCGCGAAGCGGCGGATTTTTCGCTGGCGCTGCGGGCCAACGCCACGGGATCGATTTGCGCGAGGTCCGGCGAATTGGACTTGGCCCAGCCGGAGGAATCGGGTTCCAGAATGGTGATCGAAAATTCGGCGCGCGTCTGGCGGTGCGAGGCGAAGAGGCCGTGGGAATTGGCAATCGCGAATTGCGTGACTCCCGTTGCAAAAATCCCAGCCGCGGTTTGCTTATTTTTCTCGGCCATTTGCGCGACTTTTACCACGGCGCGTGCGCGGTCGGCGGGTGTGGCATATGCCGTGTTTTCAAAATAGCGCTCGACTTTTGCATATTTCTGCGGGCCGGGCATCGGCAGCAAGTCGGGATTGTGCGGCTGGCTGCGCGCCAGCGTCTTTGCGGATTCCACCACGCGCCGCAGCGAATCGTCGTCCGTCTTGTTGGTGGTGGCGCGCGCGGTACGGCCGTCGAGCACCGTTCTCACGGAAACATTCAAGACTTGCTCTGCGACGTTCTGGTGAATCGTGTTATTCGCGAAACGCGTGAGCGCGTCCGACGTCATGCCGATCTCGACTTCGGTTTCGTCCGCGTCGCTCAACTTAAAAACTTTTTCGGCGATGCGGCGCATCTCTGCATCGGAGAGCAGATGCAGGCCCGCGACGGGCTCGCCTGATTTGTGGCGCACAGGCGCGTGGCCTTTCTTCGCGGGTTTTGTTTCCTTCTTAGGCACAAATCCTTCCGTAACTTTAACTTTCAGAGTTTAAATCCGATATTCAAATTCCAAAATCGTCTTGTGGGTCGGAGCTTCAGCTCCGACAACAAACATTCGCCACATTAGTGGCTTTAGCCCCTGACGCTTCAGGGCTTTAAAGCCCTTCCCTTGTCCGCCAATATTGTCGGACCTGAAGGTCCGACCCACAAAGACTTTCCGGAGAGATGTCTTTCCCGGCGCCGTGTGGCGGGTGCCCCATCTTTGCCAGTTTTGCAAGGGTGGGGATTTTCGAACTATCTGCCTCACGTCATTCACAGGCAGCTTTGAATCTAAACCCACACCCTTTGAAAAACGCAAAGGGTACGGCACCCACTGGTTTCAGTAGAACAGGCTTCAGCCTGTAGGTTCTCGTTGGGGCAAGGAACGATTTTCTCCTGAACTAACCCCACAGGCTGAACCATATGCCACACAAGGGTCCCTACTTTGCGAAGGCTGCGCCCAATTTTATATTGCGGAAGCGCGCTGGGGCGGCCCCGTGGCCTGTGCCCATGGTTTGCATGGGCTGGCCCTTGCCGCAATTCGGCGTGCCCCACAGAGTCCAATCTTCGCGCGAGCAAATCGCGTCACAACTGTTCCAGAATTCCGTGGTGATGCCGCTGTAGCTGGGATTTTTCAGCATGCGCGTTTTTTTGCCGCCTTTAATTTTCCAAGCGATTTCCGTGGAAAATTGAAATTGGTAGCGGCGGTCATCAATGGACCACGAGCGATTTGTTTCCATGTACACGCCGTCATCCGTATCGGCGATCAAATCGTCGAAGCGCCAAGTGCCGGGAAGAATGCTGATGTTGGTCATGCGGATAATCGGCAGGCGGTTCCAGGATTCCGTGCGCATCGTGCCGCCGGAAGTTTTCTGGCCAATGGAAATCGCGGTCTCGCGATTGGACAAGTAGCCGGTGAACAGGCCGTCAGAAATAATTGGCGTGCACTGCGCGGGAACGCCTTCATCGTCATAGCCGAATGTTCCGAGGCCGGGACCGTGCTCAAGACGCGCATCGGCCACTACGTTGACGATATCGGAGCCATATTTCAACGTGTTCAATTTTTCGAGCGTCAGAAAACTCATGCCCGCGAAATTCGCTTCCATGCCCAGCACGCGGTCGAGTTCGATCGGGTGGCCGATGGATTCGTGAATCTGCAGGCCTAGTTGCGAGCTGTCCAGAATCAATGTGTGCGCGCCTGATGGAGATGGCGCCGCCGAATGCAGCGCGACAGCCTCTTCCGCAACGCGCGGAGCGTTGCCCACCAGATCAAGCGACTCAACGAGCTCGTAGCCGGAAAGCATGTGCTGCCCGCCAAAACTATTCGGGTAGGAGCGCTTTTGAATTTCATTTCCCGCAAACGCCGTCGCGCAGATGCCCCCGCCGGACTGCATTTTAATCTGGTGAATGGTCGAGCCGATGGACGAAGCGAAAAATTGCTCGATGCGGCGCAGCGTCATCGAAGCTTCCGAAACCGTGACGCCTTTCACGTGCGACATCTCGCGGTCAGCCGCGAGAAGCAAATCGAGTTGCCGCTCGATGGGAATTTGAAATGGGTCTTTTATGTACGGATTCTGCCAGGTGTCCTGATAGGCCGCGACCGGAACCATTTCCACGTTGTGCAGCTTGGCCAGGGCTGAGGCTTTGGCGATGGACACAGCTTGCGCGGCGCACGCGGCAATTCCCTCCCGCGTCAGGCGATCGGTGGACGCGAATCCCCAGGAACCCTGCGCAATAACACGAATACCAATGCCGTAGGATTCGGATTCGGAGAGCGTGCCGACTTGGCCGTTTTTTGTGGAGAGATCGCGGAGGCGGATATCCATGACGCGGGCGTCCGCGTAAGTAGCGCCGCGGACCTTCGCGGTTTCCAGCGCCCAGTTGGCGAAGTCCCGCATCATGGATTCACGAAAAACTAATGCAAGAGCAAAGGCTTTAACACAGAGAACACAGAGTTCACAGAGAAAAACCAATCTGAGAAAAAACTAAAACAGAGAACGGCTGAGAAATCTTTTACGTGCCTTCGGACCAACTGGCCAGGTACAGCTCCTGCTCGGGCGTGAGCTTGTCCATCTGGACGCCCATCGATTCGAGCTTGAGCTTGGCGATCTGGCGATCGATTGCTTCAGGCACAACGTAAACTTCAGGCTTCAGTTCCGATGCATGCTTCAGCATGTATTCGGCTGAGAGCGCCTGGTTGGCAAAGCTCATATCCATCACCGCGGCCGGATGCCCCTCCGCCGCGGCTAAATTGATGAGGCGTCCTTCGCCCAGCAGATAAATCCTGCGGCCGTCTTTCGTGGAATATTCCTCGACGAATGGGCGCGCGATTTTTTTGCCGTTGCATATTTTTTCCAACGCAGGAATGTCGATTTCGACATTGAAGTGTCCGGAGTTGCAGATCACCGCGCCATCCTTCATGCGCTCGAAGGAGTCGTGGGCCAGCACAGATTTATTTCCCGTCACGGTGACGAAGATGTCGCCGATCTTGGCAGCTTCGGCCATGGGCATCACGCGGAAACCGTCCATAACGGCTTCGATCGCGCGCACCGCATTGATTTCGGTGACGATCACGTCCGCGCCCAATCCCTTTGCGCGCATCGCCACGCCCTTGCCGCACCAGCCGTATCCGGCGACCACTACTTTCAATCCGGCAATCAGCAGGTTCGTCGAGCGGATAATGCCGTCAATCGTCGATTGGCCCGTGCCGTAGCGGTTGTCAAAGAAATGTTTGGTCTCCGCGTCATTCACGGCGATCACGGGATATTTTAATGTTCCGTCTTTGGCCATCGCGCGCAGGCGAATTACGCCGGTGGTCGTTTCTTCCGTGCCGCCGATCACGTCCTTCACGAGATGCTGGTGCTTCGTCAGCAGCAGCGTGACCAGGTCCGCACCGTCGTCCATAGTCATTTGCGGCTTGTGATCGATGCAGGCGTTCAAGTGCGCGTAATACGTGGCGTTGTCTTCGCCCTTGATCGCGTACGTCGGAATTCCATAATCCTTGATGAGCGACGAAGCAACTTCATCCTGCGTCGAAAGCGGATTCGATGCGCACAGCACCAAATCAGCGCCGCCGTCACGCAGAGTAATGGCCAGGTTTGCTGTTTCGCTGGTCACGTGCAAGCACAAGGAAAGGCGCACGCCCTTCAGCGGCTGTTCCTTGATAAATCGCTTGCGGATCAACTGAAGAACGGGCATTTGCTGATTGGCCCATTCGATTTTTCGTTTACCCGTCTCCGCGAGTTTAATGTCGCGAACGTCCCCCGCCGTGCTCTGCGTCATATTTGTCACGCGAAACTCTCCTGTCTTTCAAGTCGCACAGGCTATCGCCTGTGGGTTAACCGCCAATGGAATAGGAACAAACCTGTTTGGGCTTAGTGCCGGGCCACAACTTCTTTTCCGCTAAGGCCGGCCTGGCTGCGAATCGATTCCGCCTTATCCGTCAATTCCCATGTAAATCCAGGGCCCGTGCGTCCGAAATGGCCAAAGGATGCCGTGGGGCGGTAGATGGGTCGCCTCAGATTCAGCGATTCGATAATCCCGCGCGGAGTCAGTTTGAAGGTGCTGCGAATTAAATCCGTGATTTTGTCATCGGGAATCGTGCCCGTACCAAAAGTGTCGGCCATGACGGAAACGGGGTCTGCAACGCCAATCGCGTAGGCGAGTTGGACTTCCACCTTGCGCGCGACTCCTGCAGCCACCAGGTTCTTGGCGACGTGGCGCGCCATGTAGCATGCCGAGCGATCGACCTTCGAAGGATCTTTGCCTGAAAAAGCGCCGCCGCCATGCCGGCTGTATCCGCCATAGGTGTCCACAATAATCTTGCGGCCCGTAAGGCCCGCGTCGCCCATCGGCCCGCCAACTACGAAGCGGCCGGTTGGGTTGATATGAAATTTTGTGTTTTTGTCCATCAGTTCGGCGGGAACAACTTTGCGGATGACTTCGTCGCGGATGACATTTTGCAGGTCCGCGTTCGAAACGGATTCGCTGTGCTGCGTCGAGATGACTACGGCGTCCACGCGGACTGGCTTGTCGCCATGATATTCAACCGTCACCTGCGATTTGCCGTCGGGGCGGAAGAAGTCAACGATGCCCTGGCGGCGGACATCAGACAATCGTTTCACCAGCTTGTGAGCCAGCGTGATGGGGAGCGGCATCAACTCTTCGGTTTCATCGCAGGCAAAGCCGAACATCAGGCCCTGGTCGCCAGCTCCGCCGGTATCAACGCCCATGGCAATATCCGGGGATTGGCGATGGAGCGAAGAAATCACGGCGCAGGTTTCCGCGTCGAAGCCATACTTCGCGCGCGTGTAGCCGACATCGCGAATCACATCGCGTGCAAGGTCGGAATAATCCAGCACCGCGCTGGTTGTGATTTCGCCTGCCACCATAACGAGTCCTGTGGTCACGAGCGTTTCGCAGGCCACGCGCCCCATGGGGTCCGCAGTGAGCACGGCGTCCAGTACCGCGTCAGAAACCTGATCGGCAATCTTGTCCGGATGACCTTCGGTCACGGATTCCGATGTAAACAGAAATTTGCGATTCTTATCACTCAAGCCAGCACCTCTATCTAAAATAATCCGCACAAAGTAGCGGATACACTTGCGTGCCAAAAACTATTTTCACCCAAATCGACGCTAACATGCGCCTATACCCATGTCAACGAATTGAGGCCAAACGGATTTAGTAAACACTCAATAGGGAAAGATGTGAGTTGAACGGTTCCGGTGAATTAGTGACTGGCTAATTCGCCGCTACGAATCTTCAGCAGGATCTGGCGCGGTCCCAAGCGTGCCTTTTCGCCGTGCCAATAAATAATTGCGGATAAATGGATCGAGGTCGCCGTTAAGCACGCGATCGACATCGCCCATTTCATATTTGGTGCGGTGATCTTTGATCAGGCGATACGGCTGCAGGGTGTACGTGCGAATCTGGCTGCCGAAACTGATGTCGCGCTTGGTTTCGTCCATCTTACGAGTCTCGGCCTGGCGCTTTTCGACTTCCACTTCATACAGGCGGGAGCGAAGCCACTTCATGGCCAGCTCGCGATTCTTGTGCTGGCTGCGCTCGTTCTGGCACTGCACGACGATCCCTGTCGGGATGTGAGTGATGCGCACCGCAGTTTCTACCTTGTTCACGTTTTGTCCGCCCGCGCCGCCCGCTCGAAATGTATCGAGGCGAATTTCTTCCGGCTTTACGACGATATCAATTTGATCGTCAATTTCCGGAATAACGAATACGGATGCAAAAGAGGTGTGGCGCCGCGCGGCTTGATCGAACGGTGAAATGCGGATTAAACGATGCACACCGCTTTCCGTGGACAAAAATCCGAATGCGTTCTGCCCCTCGACACGCACAGTTGCTGATTTCAATCCCGCGCCTTCGCCTGGCGTCAGGTCCATCACAGTAGCAGTAAATCCCTTTTGCTCAGCCCAGCGCAGATACATGCGCAGCAGCATTTCGGCCCAGTCCTGCGATTCCATTCCGCCCGCGCCGGGCTTGATGGTCATGATGGCGTTGAGGTGATCGTTTTCGCCCGTAAGCAGGGTGACGGTTTCAAGTTCGGAAACGTAGGTTTCCGCAGCGGCCATTTCGCGCTCGGTTTCCTTAAGCAGCGAATCGCGTTGTGCAGAATCTTTTTCTTCTTCGGCCAGATGAAAATAGGTTTCGATGTCGCTGGCCATGGTCGCCAGTTTGGTGTCAGAGGCAAGGACCGCCTCGGCCGCTTTGCGCTGCTGCATGACTTTCTGCGCCTGTTCCTGGTCCTGCCAGAAATCCGGCTGCGCGATTTTCTTTTCGAGGGAGGTTATGGTGTCGCGGCTGCGGGTAACGTCAAAGATAACTCCGCACGAGTTGGATGCGCTTGCGAAGGTCGTCCTGCTGCCGCTGTAAATCTTCAATCATCATGATGGAATATCCCGCTCAATCAGGAAATTTTGCGCGCCGGCGTGCCGCGCGCAGCAATCAACAGTAACACGAGCGAGAGGAGAACGCACAGCCACGGCAGCCAGTCTCCCCAGCGAGCATACAGCGTAATGTCGGAGCGAAATGCATATGGGGCGTCCAGTTCCCCGCGAAAATTCGGCCGCATGCGCGCGACGGTTCGCCCGTACGGATCGATGGAAACCGTGATGCCATCATTCGTGTCGCGCAAAAGCCATCGGCGGTTTTCCACCGCACGCACACGAGCCATCGCCAGGTGCTGCTGCGGAGCGCCCGAACCGCCGAACCATCCGTCGTCCGAAACATTTATAAAAAGTTGCGCCCCGGCAAGCGTGAAACGACGAACCTCGTTTGGAAAAATTGCTTCGTAGCAAATGTAAACGCTTGCGGGGCCATCTGCAATTTTTCCAACTTTGTATTGTGAGCCGGGCTGGAAATCGCCAATCAGGCTGGTTAAATCCCGCGCAAAGAAAAACCAATTTCTCCACGGCACATATTCGCTGAAAGGCACGAGGTGAATCTTGTCGTAAATAAAATCGAGCTCTCCGTTCGCACCAAGCAGCGCCGCGCTGTTGCTTGCGCCAACCTGGCCATTGCCCAGCGGCTTCCAGTCGATCACGCCAACTAAAAATCCATTCCCCGCGCCGCGCGCGATACGCATGGCGCGCGAATGAAAATCCGCGTCCTGCAACGAAAATGGCGCGGGAACTTCCGGCCAGACGACCACTCCCGGATTTTTCTGCGCCGCCTCGATGCTGATCTGCTCCAGCTGATCCATTTCCGCGGCGTGCGTTTTCATCCAGTCCGATGGGTAGCCATTGGACACGGGAAAATTTGTTTGAACCAAGTGGGCAATATGATCCGCCAAAGCTTTCGGAACGAATTGTGGTCCCACAATCGCAATAACAAAGAGGGCGGCTGTCGCTCCCCCCAACAATTTGCATTCCGTTTTTTTATGTTGAATGAACCGCAGTATGGCCCACGCCACGAGACTGTTGTAGGCCGCGACCAGAAACGAGAGGCCGAAAATTCCCGTGATCGCCGTGACTTGCACGAAAGCCAAATTTCTCGCCGCCACATAGCCGAGCAAATTCCAAGGAAAGCCGATCGCTGGCATGTGCATCGTGCCGAATTCCAGCGCCACCCAAAGAAATGGCGCGGCAAAGCACGGTCTGCCTATAGAAATTTTTCCTAGCCACGCAATGACGGCGGCAAACACCGCATGAAATATGGACAAAACGAGGACCACCAGAAGGAATACTCCCGCCGCTTGCACGACGGGAAGCGGCCCGTACTGCCGCATGACGTTATAAAACCACGGCAAGCTCAGCCCGAAATACACTGCGCCCTGCACAAATCCGAGCAATATCGCGAATCGAGGCCGCTCGCCCAATAACCGCGACAATTAACACGGCAAGCGCGATCCATCCCAGAATTGGGATATTGAATAATGGGTACGCCAGCGCCAGCGCAACGCCGGAAGCAAGCGCAAGCAAGAGACGCACAGTCCTCGACAAGTTCATAGCCTCGGCATTGTAGACTGACCTCTGTCCGACAGCCAATTTGCCCAACTGGTATTTTTACTTGAGAAATTTTGACGGAGCCGAAAAGCCAGCCATCAAGGGCTGCCGCGCACCCTCAGCGCTTGGTGATGGACTTGAATCCATTGGCTTCCAAGTCGGTGCGTGCATTGGCTGCCGACTGGTTGTCTGGGTAGGGCCCGACTTGAACGCGATAATATTTATCCGTGTTGGGCGGAATTACGATGGCTGGAAATTTTTTCTTCTGCAGGGCTTGCGCGAGGGCCAGCGCATCGTCCTGATGCAACACCGCCGCAACCTGCAGCATAATCGTGCCTTTCGGAATCAACGGACCGCCCAATCCGCCAGTGGATTTCCCCGGCTTTGCAGCCTTTACAGATGGACCAGGTTTGGACACCGGCGCGGGAGGAACCGCAGCCTTTGGAGGTGGTTGCAAGTGGTCAGAATTCGCCTGCGGATCGGCGGAATGATAAAAATCCCAATCGGAATTTGTTTTTTGCGCCTGCGTATTGTCTGGCGGCGGTTCCGGCTTGGCCTTGGATTTCGCGGAAGGAGGAACAGCGGCAGACGTGCCGGGTTCGGCCGGAGCGGCAATGACAGTACGACTTCTGGAATCGCCCTGACTTCGCCCCATTAAATAACCGAGCGTAAAAACAACGCCAAAAATGACGACGAGAAGCAGAAACAATCCGACCAGGTGTCTGCTTTCCAGAACAAAATCGCTGCCGCTTTTTTTTGTATTTGATGCCATCTATTGTTTTCTGGAACCGATCGCTTGTACCCACTCATTAATGATATCGATCGGCAGCGGGAACACAATCGTTGTATTCTTCTCGACGCCGATTTCGGTAAGGGTCTGCAGGTAACGAAGCTGGATCGCGGCAGGCTGTGTTGCCAGCACTTGCGCGGCCTCGGCCAATTTCGCGGACGCCTGCGCTTCACCCTCCGCGTGAATCACTTTTGCGCGCCGCTCCCGTTCCGCCTCAGCCTGCCGGCCGATCGCGCGCTGCATCTGTTCGGGAATGTCGACCTGCTTCACTTCCACCTTAGTTACCTTAATACCCCAGGGCTCGGTATCCTGGTCAAGAATCACCTGCAATTTGCTATTTACTTTTTCGCGTTCGGCGAGGATTTCATCCAGCTCAAATTGTCCGACGATGCTGCGCAGCGTTGTCTGCGCCTTCTGCGAAGTCGCGTACATATAATTCTGCACGCGGGACACCGCGAGATTCGCATCGACCACCGCGAAATAAGCAACCGCGTTTACTTTCACCGATACGTTATCACGCGTGATGATGTCCTGCGAAGGTACATCAAGAGTTTCGATTCGCAAAGAGACACGTGTCAGCGTCTCGATCGGGTAAAAAACGAGGCACAGGCCCGGGCCTTTCGCATTCGGCATCATGCGCCCAAGGCGTAATACCACTCCCCGCTCCCACTCCTTCAGCACATTCACGGAATTCCAGAACCAGACAAAACCGATAAACAGCGCGATCATAACTCCGTAAAGTGAAAAACTCGAAAGATCCATATTTCCTCCTCGCCTGCTGCCCGACCCATTGTCTGCGGATTTCCACTGTGTGCAAGTGCAATTTATTTTGCGAGCGCGGAGTGCTCAGCCGGAACCACGTGCAATGTCAGCCCCTCGAAACTTACCACACGAACGTGCGATCCGCCGGGAATCGCTTCTCGTGCAACCGCGCGCCACAACGCTCCGTTGAGCCGCACCATTCCCTCAAACATGTCCGAGTCGGTGGACTTCACGAGAGAACTGGTGACTTCGGCAATGTTTCCCACGAACTGTTCGCGACCCATCGACGGCTTCCAGGATCGCGATTTCAGCACCAGGCGCATCATAAAAATTACGATGACCGCAAACGGAAGCGTCGCGCCCAGCGCCACGCCGAGGCTCACGCCCGCATGGGTCAGCGGCGAACGCACCAGCATCAATGCGCCCAGCAACATCGAGACAATCCCGCCTATCGCCAGCACACCGTGGCTCGTGTATTTCGCCTCTACAATAAATAATCCCAGCGCCAAAACAATTAAAACAATTCCAGCGGGTGCTACCGGCAAAATGTGCATGGCATATAACGCCAGCACGAGCGCAATTCCGCCGACCACTCCCGGCGCGACCATTCCCGGATGCGTGAATTCCACGTACAACCCAAGCACTCCGACAATTAACAGAATGAAAAATGCATCGGGCTGAACGATCCGCGAAAGAAATTGCTGGCGAAAGGACATCGAGAACGGAACCCGCGCCGGATTATGCAGCGCAAGCTGCACGGTGGAACCATCGAAGCGCTTGACTATGCGGCCGTCTAACTTTGCCAATAAATCATCCGGCGAATTCGCAACCATATCGATCAAGTGGCCGTCGAGAGCCTCGGTTTCCGTCCACGCTTTTCCGTCCACCACGGCTGATTCCGCAAGCTCCACGTTCCTTCCGCGCTTTGCGGAGTAACTGCGCAGAAACGCGGTGGCGTCATTCAATATTTTTTTCTTCAGCGTTTCATCCACCTGCACCGGAAATCCGCCAATCGCCAGCAGCGGCGAAGCAGCGCCCGTATGCGTTCCCGGCGCCATGGCCGCAACATCGGCGGAAAGCAAAATAAAAAATCCTGCCGACGCTCCACGCGAGCCCGACGGTGAAATAAATATCGCCACGGGCACTGGCGAATCGAGGATGTGATGAATGATGTCCTCCATGGAGGTTGATAGCCCTCCCGGTGTATCCATCGTGATCAACACAAGGCTGGCGTGGCGCTGGGCAGCGTCTTCGATGCCGCTATCGACATACTCCGCCATTACCGGCTCGATTTCGTCTCCAATTCGCAATTCAACGATTTGCGGCTGGCCAGTTGAGGAAGAATTTTTTGGTTGGGTAGTTTGCGCTCGCAGGACGAATGATGCAGATAACGAAACCACAAAGGAAATAATTGCGACAGCCGTAGCATTCCGGAATCGGAAAAAATTCAAGCAGCGGCCATTGCCGCTTTGTTTCATTGGCGAACTCCGCCGCTGTCCGTTTTGCGAGGCCCCTTCCCTGCCGGCGACTGCCCTTCGGGAGCTTCGCCACCAGGACGCAGAAGTGTCCTATCAAAATTTCTAGACACGCGCGCCATTCTCGCCAGCGCAACTCCGTCCTGAAGATTCGGCATCACTAGCTTATCGCCTTTTTCCGAAGTTTCGGCCCTGATGGCCGATGCCTCCGTCGTTCGCCCAAGCGATTCCAGAGTTGCAATGGATAATACTCTCGCTTCCTTGTCATCGGGAGCGATTTTTCGGGCATGCTCGAGCGCGGTCACGGCAGAGGACGTCTGTTTCCCGATCAGTTTGGCGATGGCTATATTAATCCAGTAATCGGCTTCCTCCGGATCCAGCGCGGAGGCGCGCTCAAATTCCGTTTCCGCCTCATTCCATTTTCCAATTTGCAGGCGGGAGACGCCAAGGTTGTTGCGCATTTCCGGCAGTTCCGGAAGCCAATCTTTTTCTCCGGTTTTGCGCGTGCGTTCGAGCAAGCTGGAAAATGCGGCTTCGGCACGAGTGGCGTCATTCCGAGCGAGATGGCAAACACCGGTGGCAAAACTCGCTTCCGCTCCATCTGGCCGATTGGGAGGCACGCGCGAATACCACACCAGCGCGGAATCGCAATCATGCCGCTTGAAATAAATTCGGCCCAACTCAAAAGCCGGACGGTCCCACGTCGGCTCCAGGCGCGCTGCTTCGCGCAGCAGGCGAAGGCGCTCTTCATCCTGCGATCCGGTAACTCCGCGAATGAAATTTTCCAGAGCATCCGGGCGCAAAGACGGAGGCGGTTCGGAAAAACTGGATTCGTCCTGATTCGCGCCCTGCAAACGGGCATTGCTTTTTATTCATCGCGCACAACATTTTCCATGTCAGGCGGGCATGGACACGCAGCAAATCCTGCATGGAACCAGTCTCGCTGAAGGCCGGAGACAGAGAAGGAGAGCTGATTCGCAGCACACGCGCTTCCAAGGTGGCCTTCTGGCCGTCATACTGAAACCGTCCAAAAATTACGGCGTCGGCATCGGCTTCTGTGGCAATTTTCACGATGGTCGCATGGGAAAAGCGCGCGGAATCCGGCAATCCCATCTTTTCCAGAGTCGCCAGCCGATCCTCGCGGGAGAGTACATTCACTCCGCGATCTTCAAAACGCTCCGCTGTGAGTTCCGACAATCCTTCGCCGAGCCAATCCAGACTAGCCATTCGACTGTCGTTTTGAAAAGGAAAGATCAGAATTGTTTCGGCACGTGATTCGGAGGCAGAAGTAGCGCGAGGGGCGGCGCTGGATTGGGCGGGATGGGTTCGACCCTGTGTCGCGGCGCCGCAAAGCGCCGCGCAAAAAATAAATATCACCAGACGAAAAATTCGTTGGGGCATCGTACGCACATTGTAACAGAGGCCGACAAGCACAGACTTACGCAGGCCTTGCTGTGCAGGAAACTTATGCGCCGGGTTGTGCAGGCAATGGTTTTTGTTCCGGTTTCGCTATCCGTATGAGAACAGCCTGGACAACTGGATCGTCAACCACGTCCTTGAATGCCGGATCCGTTGCGGCTTTACCGACGTCCTTGTATCCCTCATCCAAAGATTTGCGTAAATATTCGGCGCAATGTTCCGCATCGTGTTTCTGCGCGTAGACGCGAGCCATGGTGAAGAAAAACAGGCCGTGATTGGATACTGTGCGATCCTGCACCGAGGTTCCCGCTTTATCGTTGCGCTCAAAAATGGACGGCTCGATTTCGAGGGCCTTTTGAAATTCGATCGCGGCCTCGGGGAATTTATTGGAATTGTAATAGGCAAAACCGAGATTCGCGTGGGGACCCGCCTGTCCCGGGTCGATGGTAATCGCTCGTTGGTACTCGCGTATCGCGCGGCGGAAATCTTTCTGGTGGTAATAGACCATTCCCAAATTATTTACGGAGTTGGAGTTTTTCTTATCCGCCTTGGACGCGCGCAAAAAATACTTTTTGGCAAAGTCATATCTGCCAAGGTCAAGGTAGGCAATTCCAATCATGTTCAGGTAACTTGCATTTTTGGGATCCGCTTTTAACAGGTCCTGAAAGGTCTGAATGGCCGCATCAAAGCGCTTTTCCGCCATTTGTACTTTCGCCCGCTCCACTTGCATGTCCTTCGGCGAAACCGCGGGGGGCGCGCTGTAATTGGAATGTGTTTCGGATGGCTGGTTGCCTTGATCCTGAGTGGATTGCTGCGCCCAGAGACAACTTGAAACCGCAAAAAAAAGCAGCCCGGCAAATATCCTGGGAGTTGGAGATTTCCTTTTCATGGCGAACATCTCCGAAGGACGCCGAACTGCTTTTGCTAATCTTATTGACCAGATTGTGACTTGTCGGCGTCTTTCTTACCACCAAAGATACCAAAAATTCGCCGTAAGACACCTTTTTTGTTCTCTTCCTCAGGTTGTTGGTTATCCGCCGATGCCGGCGGATTGGAAGGATGTGAGTTTGGCTGCGAGGGAGATGCATCGCCGCTTTTTGCTTTATCGCCACCAAAAACATGTGAGAGCCACGAGCCTGGCGCGGTATCGTTCGCCATATGTCCGCCGTGCAGGGGGCAAAACTCGGTGGGTTCCGTTCCGTGAATATAAACTTCTTCGCGAGTCGTCGGACATTCCGGAGTTGCCAACGCCAAAGTTTCCGGGTCAATCGTAACTTTTGTAACTCCATCCGGCATCTCAAACGGCCTCACGTCGCGATATGCGGGCAGAGCCACTGCGCGCTTCATGAATTCCGCCCAAACCGGAGCAGGAGCATTTGCACCGGAAAGGCCGAGGTCGCGGTTGTCGTCGAATCCGACCCACACAATGGCCAGCAAATTTGACGTGTAACCGGCAAACCATCCGTCACGCGAGGTGCCGGTTTTGCCGGCCGCAGGCGCGGTGAATCCGCGCGCGCGGACGGTCGCGCCAGTGCCATGATTAATCACGTCTTCCATCATGCTGGTCACGAGGTAGGCAACCCGCGGGTCGAGCGCTCGCCGGGATCGAATTGCGTTTTCTTCCAGCGATTCGCCCTGCGCGTTCACCACATTGCGAATGAACATGGGTTCCGTGCGCACGCCTTCGTTCGCCAGAATTGTGTATCCGGTGGCAACTTCCAGCGGCGTCATTTCATACGCGCCGAGCGCCACCGATGGAGTCGGTTGAATGGAAGGATCGAGCCCAAACTGGTGCGCCATGTCCGTGACGCGCGTGTAGCCTACGAGTTCCGCCACTTTTACCGTCGCGACGTTCAGCGAATAGGTCAACGCTTCACGCACGGTCACCTGTCCATGAAATTTTTCGCCGTAATTGTTGGGCGTGTATTCTTTGCCGTCGAAATCGAAAGTCGTTGGCTCGTCCATCACCGTCGTTGCGGGGGTAATGATCGGCTGCACGCCATCCACTCCACCCTGAAAAGCCGCTGCGTATACGAATGGCTTGAACGCAGACCCGGGCTGCCGCCGCGAGAGGATGTGATTGAGCTGGCTTTCGCCGTAATCACGGCCGCCGATCAGCGCCTTGATTTCGCCGGTGTGAGGATCCAGAACCACCATCGCGATCTGCGCCTGAGGAGCGGGCTGGCCTTCCTTGCGCCACTTCGCGTAGCGGCGTGCCAACTGCCCGTCAATATTCTTCACGCCGATATCAATCGCTTCGCTCGCCGCGCGTTGCAGCTCAGGATCGAGCGTGGTGTAAACGCGGAAACTCTGGGAGAGGAGGTCAGCCTCGGAGAAGCGGTCAAGCAGGTGGTCCTTCACCATGTCCACAAAATAAGGAGCAGTGCTGCCTTCCAACCCACTGCCCACAATTTGCAGCGGAATTTTTTTAGCTGTTTGAGCCTGATCAGGAGTGATCGCTTTATTTTCGGTCATCGCCAGGAGCGCACGGTCACGCGCCTCCACGGCACGCTCGGGCCGCCGTTCGGAACCCGAGTAGCGGTTCGGCGCATGAATAATTCCGGCCAGAAACGCGGCTTCCTGCAAATTCACTTCGCGCAAATCCTTATTGAAGTAGGCCAGTGAGGCTTCGCCGAAGCCGTGAATGGCGAAGCTGCCGCGGTTGCCCAGATAAATTTCATTCGCGTACAGTTCAAAAATCTGCTGCTTCGTGAAGCGGTGCTCCAGTTCGAGCGCCACCACGGTTTCTGCAATCTTGCGGCGTATGGTTCTGTCGGTATTGAAGAAGAAGCTGCGCGCCACTTGCATGGAAATCGTGCTGCCGCCCTGCACGCGCGCGCCGTGCCGCAAATCCGCCCAGGCTGCGCCCAAAATCCGGATGGGATCGAACCCAGGATGCTCAAAAAAGCGGCGATCTTCCACCGAAAGGACGGCATCGCGCAAAATTCTTGGAATGTCGTTGTAGCTGATGGCGCGGCGCTTCTCCCTTGTGCTGTCGAAAAGGCTGGTCAGAAGTTCCGGCTCCACTTCCGCGGAATCCATGGCGCCGCCGCTATCCATCGAGCGAATCTTTTCAATGCCGGCCTTGTTGAAATCGACAACCAGCTTGTTCTTCGCCCCAAAATATGAATCTGCCGACGGCCGGATTTCAATTTCATTGCCGTGCATGACGTAACGCCCGGGAGTTCCCGAGACATCGAGTTCGCTGTAACCCGCGCGCTGAAGATGGTTCGCCATATCGGCGACGGTGAGCGCCTCACCTGTATAGATACGCATGGGAGCGGCATAAATTCTGGCTGTGGTTTGCTGAATGTGGCCGGAAAGGCGCTGGTCAATCATGCGCCCGAAGGAAACCCAATAGTACGTCCCGATTCCGATTGCTACGAGAAGGACAAGAAGTGCAGCCCCGAATAAGAATAAGCTGAGCCGAGGGACCCAGTTACCCTGGCCAATTCGAATACGCAAGATGGTTCTCCGTTCCGCCGCGACATATATCCTATATAACGCTTAACTCTAAGCTCGCATATACTTGGATGCAGGTACTGGCTTATCAGGAACCAGTTTACGCTTCCCCACGATTCATCCCGAATTTCGCCGCTTCAGGCTGGGTGCCTTTGCAAACGAATGATTCCCGCCACTCATTTCCCGCACGCTAAAGTATTGCGGAATTGCTTGAGGCCGGATGGAAATTCAGCGTCCACTGGTAAACCTTCAGGTCAACCGTTACAGAGTAGTCGACGTTAATATGAATGTTTCCCCCGGTGCCTGCCACCTTTATGTCCTCGGCTTGAATCGGCAAATCCTCTTTCTGCGCTTCCTCTAGGACAGCCTTCTGGACATCAGTATTCGACTTATGTCCCACGCTGGAAAACCGGGCAATTTCATCCAGGCTATCCTGAAACTGATACTCATTGATCAGCACAGGAATCGTCATCGCCGTAACATAAATGAATGCAGCTAAAATCAAGGTCCATACGATTGCCTTCATGTGACCTGCGCCCTTTTCACCGTTGCGCTTTACCACAGGAGATATCAGGGAAAGTGCGCACGTATTTTTATTGGTTCCATCTGGGCGCAGCATGGGCTTTTCGGGCACACACTGAGGTAACGATTGTTTCATAGCTTAAAATGCTAGCATTGGGCTGAAGCAGTGTCGAGAGTCAGACCAGTGACGGTTTCGAGGCAGTAACTTCCGCCAAACCATTGCACAAATTAGACTTACCTCATAATACATAAATGGAAAATCCCGGCTATGATTTCCTGTTAATAAGCCTTCCCGAAGATGGCAACTTCCGCGGACGGTTTCCCGCAAAAGATGCATCCAGCCGATCCTCCGGGCTGTTCCAGCGGAATGCAACGCAGAGTGGCCTTCGTGGTTTCCTTGATTTGCTCTTCGCACTTCGCGTCCCCGCACCAGCGTGAGCGCGCGAATCCCCGTTCGATCGCCTCGCCAAATTCCGCCAGATCTTTCGGCTCGAACGTGTGCGTGTTGCGGAATGCCAGCGCCCGGTCAAACAGCGCCTTCTGAATGGTGACGAGCAATTCGGCAACGGACTGCGCGATGCCTTCCTGCGAAACGAATGTCTTGCCTTCCTTGCCCGGCTTGTCACGCCGCGCGAGCACCACCGTGCCTTTGGCCACGTCCTTCGGGCCGACTTCCATGCGCAGCGGAACTCCGCGCATTTCCCAATCGTTGAACTTGAACCCGGGGCTTTGCCCTTCGCGCTCGTCAAGTTTCACGCGAATGTCGGCCTTCACCAGTTGTTCGCGGATTTTTCGTGAGGCCTCGAACACCAGCGCCTTTTCTTCGTCCGTCTTGAAGATCGGCACGATCACTACCTGATGCGGCGCAAGCCGTGGCGGCAAAATTAAGCCCTGGTCATCTCCATGCACCATAATGATGGCGCCAACGAATCGCGTTGAAAGTCCCCACGAAGTGGTCCAGCAATGCTGCAGCACGCCGCCCTGATCCAGATATTTAATTTCAAATGCTTTCGCGAAATTCTGTCCGAGGTTGTGGGAAGTGCCCGCCTGCAACGCTTTGCCGTCTCCCATCATGGCTTCAATCGAGTAAGTCGCATCGGCTCCGGCGAAGCGCTCGGACTGCGATTTTCGGCCGGGAATCACCGGAATGGCCGCTTCGTTCACCGCAAAATCCGTGTAAATGTCGAGCATCTGGCGCGTTTCGGCTTCGGCTTCGTCGTAATTGGCGTGCGCGGTGTGTCCCTCTTGCCAGAAAAATTCCAGCGTGCGCAGAAATAATTTTGTGCGCAATTCCCAGCGCACCACGCTGTTCCATTGATTAATCAGCACTGGCAAATCGCGATACGACTGAATCCACTTGGAGTAGGCCCAGCCAATAATTGTTTCCGACGTCGGGCGAATCACCAGCGGCTCTTCCAATTTTTCGCCGCCACCATGCGTGACCACCGCCAGCTCAGGCGAAAATCCCGCCACGTGAGATTGCTCCTTGCTGATGAAACTCTGCGGAATGAGCAGTGGAAATGCGGCGTTCACATGCCCGGTGGCCTTGAAGCGGCGGTCCAGCTGCGCCGTAATGTTTTCCCACAGCGACCAACCGTACGGCCGCACGATCATGCATCCGCGCACCGGCGCGTAATCCGCAAGCTCCGCACGCAACACAAGCTGGTTGTACCATTCCGAAAAATCTTCAACGCGCGAAGGTAGCTTCTGATCCGACATGTGCACCAATCCTTAGGAAATCACTTTCGACGTGAATTTCAAACACTACATCATCAAAAAAAGAGCGCGCCAGAGTCACGCAATTTGGCATGAATCAAGAAAAAGAAGCGTAGCCGAGGGTGCCAGAGGTGTCAACCAACTCCGGGATAAGTAGCAAGCCAGTTTCCGAGACGTCAATAAGCTTTTTGCATTATTATCCGCCAAATGAGAACGCGAAATTCATGGCTCCTGACGGTCGTCCTCGCTTTTGTATTGGTTCCTTGGTGGGTGCTACGTCTGACAGATAGCTTTATTTACTCAGGTATCTTAGGAAGTGTTTGGCTTGCCGCTGCCATCATTTACTACCGCCGCGTGAAAACGAATCGAGCGGTGTTCATTTTTTTACTGACACCAATTGCACTTGACCCAATCTTTTTCTTAGTCCTACTGTTCATGGGTGCTCTGTTCGGTTTCGGACACTAGGGAATATGGTCCAAGACATTGACTGCCGAAAGGCGGGTGGCCTGGCCTTTATCGCTCGACCGAGCTATCTCCGCTGCACAGTCAAATACTACTCCAGCATGTTCACGTGGAGTTATGATTTTGCCTTTGTGATTTTGCCTTTGTGTGATTTTGCCTTTGTGATCCTATAACCGTGTCGGCTCCCTTCGAG
The DNA here is from genome assembly GCA_963786215.1 of uncultured Acidobacteriota bacterium. Lineage (GTDB taxonomy): Bacteria > Acidobacteriota > Terriglobia > Acidiferrales > UBA7541 > Palsa-360. The sequence continues at coordinate 33,642 of CAWAYK010000007.1, read as the reverse complement.
CGAGTAGACTTGGAAGCGCTCAAGCGACCAAGGCTCGGAGGAAAGGAGCCGAGCGATGATGATTATAGGATGTGATTTGCACACGCGCTACCAGCAGATCGCGATGCTGGACACGGAGACGGGCGAGTTAGTGGAGCGGCGACTGGAGCATGAGAACGGAGAGGCGCGAGCATTTTATCCGGCACTGCCGAAGCCGGTGCGAGTGGGGATCGAAGCCACCGGGTACACGCATTGGTTCGAGGGCCTGCTGGCGGAGTTGGGGCACGAGTTGTGGATCGGCGATGCGGCGAAGATTCGCGCGGCGGTGGTGCGCAAGCAGAAGACGGACGCGCGCGACGCGGCGCATCTGCTGGAGTTGTTGCGCGCAGAATCGGTTTCCGCGGATCTGGCGGCCGTCGCCCGCGGAGCGGGATCTGCGGCAACTGGTGCTGGCACCGGCAGAAGCTGGTGTGGATGCGCGGAGCGGTGAAGAACCAGCTGCACGCGCTGGCCATGGGCGAAGGCGTGTGCCGCAAGAAGAAGTTGTTCACGGCGAAAGGGCGCAAGGAGCTAGAAGGACTGGCGCTGGGTCCGTGGGCCAGCTATCGGCGGCAGGAGTTGCTGCGGATGTTCGACGAACTGGCAGGCAGCGATCGGCGGAACTGGACCGGGCGGTGGAACAAGCCGCGAAGAATCAGCCGCTGGCGGTGCGTCTGATGACGCATCCGGGAGTAGGACCGGTGACGTCGCTGGCCTTCGTGCTGATCATCGGGCCGGTGGAACGTTTCGAGCGCAGCAAGCAAGTGGTGAGTTATCTGGGACTGAATCCGCAGGAGCACAGTTCGGGCGGGACAAGCAGCGGCTGGGACTCGATCTCGCAAGCAAGGCAATCCGATGATGCGATCGTTGCTGGTGGAAGCCGGTCACACGGCGGCGCGGTTCGATCCGGAATTGCAGCGCGTGTATCAACGATTGAAGTTTCGCCGGGGCGCGAGCGTGGCCAAAGTGGCCATCGCCCGCAAACTGGCCGTGAGGATGTACTGGATGCTGCGCAGCCACGGCGGATTACGCGCAGCTGGTTCGCATGCAAGGCAGCTCGTGGGCCACCCTGGTGGAAGCAGTATCATCGTTGGGCTGATTGGGCGCCTTGCCTCCCCGAAAGGTCGGGGAGTCTGAACAACGAATCATGGTCTGTAGTTAAAGACCGAATAGATGGTTGGTGGAACCAGCTTCCACCGCAGGATTTACGATGCGAGCCTTGGTCGGGCAAAAGAAAAGATTTCTGATAAGAAAAGAAAAAACCGCGACCGCCCAAAACGCAGTCGCCAGTCAAATGCAGAAGTGTCTCTTGACAACGCCGACGCAGTTATAGAGGGTGCCCCGTCCTTGACGGCTCTTCAACGGCGGGATTTTTTGCTTCAACTTGCGACGCGTGGAGGGACACAAGAAAAAGCCCCGCCCTACAAAATTCGTAGGACCGGGCACCCGAAATTCTACTTCAAAAGCCGGGCCACCCGCCCGGGGCAGCTGAGCTTGAGAGTTCGTACACCTTACAGAACACGATGCAAGTAGTATCCAATCAATGAAACGCCAACGAGAAAACTGACAGCCACTAACAACCAAAACATGTTGGGGTCTTCAGACCGAGTTGTAGGGCGGCCACTCCGTGCAAACATTTTTCCGGTGCACATACCTAGCACGGCCCAGAGAAAGAACACGACACCAACTAGCAGCGGTACGCGCGGATCAGGCATCTAGACGTTCCCTTCTTAACTGCGGGAAGACCAAAGCGCCTTCGTTGGGCTTGGTCTTGTGGAACGGACTTATCGGATTATGGCAATCCACTCAATCCGACTCAGAAGTAGTTCAAAACATGCCTTCAGTAACAAGACATCTAGCTACGTCGGATCTGAATCGGGATCGATTCCCAATTCAATGAGATGGGCCCTCTGTTCCGGTGAAAGGTCTCCGTCAAACTTGTCAATGTACTTCTGAAAGGTCTGTGGCCCTCCGTCAGCGCGTACCACAGCGCGATAGCTGCGCGTCTAATGGCCGCGTATTCCCGTGAGTTTCCCCCATGCTGATTAGCAAGTTTCTCTAGGATTTGTGAATCTTCGTCGAATAAGCTGATTCTCTCTTTCATCGTCATCTCGGCGCTCTCCCCATGTCACCAACTGATACGATAATTACTTATGAGCACGACGCCACGAAATGTAGTAACCAACACCAAAAATCGTAAAAATTGCGTAGAGCCATACCCACACTTGCGGAACTCTCTGCGATACCGCGTAGGCCACGAAGTAGGCCACGATCATCGAGGGCAATAGCCACCAGAATCTGCGGCGAAGCTCTGCTCGTTCTTTCGAGGTTGATGGAGCAGACTTACCCAGACTCAGAATGACCATCGAAATAGCTATTACTATCGGGAGGTCAAGTGGTGAGATTCCACGTCCTGATACTGTCAAATATCGTGATGACTAGGACCATGGGCGTGAAAATGCAAAAAAATAGGACGAGCCAACGATCTTTCATATCCACCTCGAATTCTTCTGATCGGGCATCCATTTGTCCAGTGGGCCGTGTTTGAGCGAATCACTCAATCATTACCAGAATTTGCTAATCCCGATGCTTATTGTTTTGCAGCGAGAGGAGATACGTCAGGCACACTCCGAGTGAACGCACGTCCAACTCGGGGCATCAGTAGATACCCCAAGATGGAGGCGTAAAGTAAGAACGCGAGGAAGATAAACAACGATCCGAACGAATATAAATGCCGGAGATGAGTCAGCGCCAATCCAAAAACGCTGACGTCCAGAATTGACAGAACGATTGTCACAACGCGTGCCCACTGATCGAGATTCATCAGTCCGACCGCTATTGCAACGTACAAGGTGCCGCCTACCGCCGTCCACGTCCACGGGGTATAGATAAAGCGCACCACGCCATTGCCGATTAATATCGTTGCGATAACGTACACTCCAGACGGACATTTAGGACTGAAAAGATTATCTATGCCCATAAGTCCCGCTTCTCCTGCCTGTCCTAATTTGTTTGCCGGGGATTGGCCCAGCACGTTAACCGGGTCAATCCGTTCATACACAGATCGTGCTTTAATTTGGTGCATGCCGAGTTCCAGTAGGGCTTCATAAGAAACGTGATGTAAACATGTGGCTTATGTTCGAGCGGGCACGTAAGGAATAGGATAGTGTGCACCAACAGAGACAGGTAGCTCAATCTTGGGCGCGTCACGGGCGACCGGAAACAATCAGCCACCATGTAGGGCCTGATAAACGGCGCTGTCGGCAACTGGGATTTTGGACGATTTTAGCCAATTCGCCCCTTCCCGCAGCGTCCCGGCATGATGTGCTGCTGCCGCACATGGCACGAAACGCGGGCGCGCGCGCGACGGCGGGAAGTGGGAAGGTGACGTTGGGGTTTCGTGCCGTCGTGACCTGAAGGATAGTCAGATTCTATGCGTACTACGACCTTTTATACAAATAGAATAATTCTTTGGCAATTTATTCAAGTGTTACACTGTGCCGCATTAGACGAGGGAATTGATCTTGCCTCGCAGACGAGGATAAATGACAACTTTACAATTCATTGCTCTTCTCATCGAAGGTTCAACTGGCCACGAATCAATATGGTTAGGATTCTTCCTAATTGGTGGCATTGGACTTTTTGCTCTCCTCCAATATATCCGGCCACATCCGATGATTTCGAAACCCAGAACGGGTAAGCCCAGCGTGGCAAGATTCGTTTTGGGTGCGCTATTCCTTGGAGCCTACGTCGCATATGAGCTTGAAACGGGGGAGTTTATCGGTCGCGGCGGACCAGGAATAACTCGTGCTCACGACCCAGCTATGTACTGGACTGGTATTAGTTTGGAGATTTCCATCCTACTGGGTATGACCGGATATTTTTTGTATAGGTCCATGACGCAACGCTGAATTCCCGCCAGACTTGCCGCGAACCCATTTTTGCATTCTTGGGTGGTCCCACCGAGCAGCATCCCAGAGTTTACGTCGGCGGATGTGTATTCCTCCTGTGAAACGGGGCGTTCTCGGGAACTGGGAATCTGCCTGCATTCCGTATCAAAACCAGGTTTGCTCATTGACGTGAATTAGACGGCTGGGTTCGAGCGGCCCCTGTCCATCCGGTCAGGTGACGAGATGCATGTATGCCGCTCAATCCACTATTTCCTCAAACACCTCGTAGTTGGATACTACTCGTAAAGGTTTACTGGAGAGATCAGACATGCGTAGAACCGCCAGCTTCGTAGTAATGTGCCTGCTTTTGGCAATATCCACCGCAGCTCAAACGTCAAACCAGCATTTCAATTTGGGCATGACCATTGACGAGTTCGCAAAAAGATTCGATTTAACTCCCATGGACAAACCCGACACGCTTTCGGCTCATGCAGCTGTCCGGTCAGCGATGAAAGGAGAACGCTCCAGTATCCAGATTCTCACTGGTGGAACCAAGAAGACGTTCTTCTTCGAAGAATGCACACTGCGAGAAGTAGAAATCACTACAGGTAACACGTTTGATCATGAACTTCAGGCAATGACAGAGCCACTGGGCGAGCCTACCATATCGAAGTTCAATTTTGCCGTTTGGGATCGTAGAGACGGTACCCGATTCACGCTGAGTTCACGTCAAGGAACCGCAGTCCTACTTGTTCAACCCACACCTGCAGAAAGCAAATAAGGCGTCTGCCCAGTCGCCGGGTGGCCGGGCTCTTGAATTTGAATTTAGGTGCCCCCGTCCCTGATGCCTTTTCAAGAGCGGGGTTCTTGACTTTAATCTCACACTCCCCTCAATGTACGGGATCAATGCAAACCAATCCGGTTTCCTTCTTCGGCCGGATGGCTCGCCCTTTCACATTACACAGTATTGATTCCCACGTATTGCAGGATGCCAGATTGGTACTTCCGCTCGTGATTAAGACTCTGAACTTGGGGTGCTCCATCCTTGACGGGCCCTTCAAGAGCGGGGCCATTGTTTCAATTAGCCAGGAGTAGAGGGACAGACGAAAAAAGCCCCGCCCTACAAAACGCGTTGGACGGAGCACCCCAAATTCTGATTAAAAAGCCGGACCACCCGTCGTTATCGCCAAATTCGAAAGTGTGCTGATCTATACAGACGTCCGTTTACCCTGCGCCCATCATATGACTTAAAGTCGGCAAGAATGGCGAAGCGCAGGAGGAAAGTCGTGAAGAATTCAGCAAATGGTCAAAGAGGCTCTGGCAGACTATTCACCGCGCTCCTTCTGGTGGTCGTTGTTTTAGGGGCCGCGTATTTTGTTATTAGCAGGAACGAGTCGGTTCAGAATGCATTCCACTTCGTTAAAGAATCGACGCAAGATGCGGAGACAACATCAAGAGTGCGAACTGCGCTACTACTATCTAAAAACGTATCTCCCTTCGATATTAATGTCCAGACAACCGGAGCCGAAGTCACATTGAACGGCCAGGTGCCGTCGGAACAAGTCAAGGCCGTGGCAGGTGCAATTGCGCTCGACACATCCGGCGTCAAAGAAGTGCACAACAATCTGGCCATCAATGCTGCGACGGCGCGCAACCCTGAAACGGAAGGCCTCGGCAAGCGAGTAGCCGATCTGGAAATCAAAACTCTGGTCAGCGAAGGCCTCGCGCAAAATGCCGAACTGGCTGAGAAACACATCGCGACGGATGTAAAAAATCGCACGGTGACTCTAAGCGGAACGGTAGAGACGGTCGCTCAAAAGAATCAAGCCGACCATATCGCTTGGCAAGTTACGGGCGTGCAGGGGGTCACGGATAATCTGAGCGCCGCAAATGCGCAGACAAATCCGGAGAGTATAGACGACAAGCTGGCGCACCGCGTCGAGTTTGAACTGTATTCGACCAAGGCGATCTCCTTGAAGACGGTGCAAATCCGTGCGGACAATGGAACAGTCACTCTGACCGGCAATGTTTCTTCTCGCGCGGAAAAACTGCTGGCTGAAAAAACAGCGCAATCCGTTGAAGGTGTCCGCAAAGTCGTGGATAACTTGTCTGCATCAGACGAAGCGCAGTCTTAGAGGCGCAATTGGCGATCTTGTTGCGGTGTGCTCGTCCCGTCAATATTTAGGATTTGGGCGAACCTTGCAAGGAATGCGTCGACTACGCAGCTCTGGAATCTCGGGACGGTTCTGAGACAACGGCAATATCGTCAACTGGAATTTCGCAATTCCCAAATTTCATGTCTTCGTTCGACCGGAAGGACTGACGAGCCGATTTCTTAGTATTCTTTTGGCTTACTGTTCACCTACGCGCTTTTGCCTCTTTGCGTGGTTTGACGGTGCGTATGCGAACGAATTTCTCATTCCGCTTGCTGTAAGTGGTCACGGTTCCTTTTCCGATGTGGTAGACCCAACCGTGAAGTTTCAAATTCCCTTGTTCCAACCTTGCTGCAACTGCCGGATGCGTATGCAAATTTTTCAGCTGTTCGACCACGTTTCGTTCCGTCAACTTGAGCAGGAATTCAGGGTCCTCTAAATCCGTCTCCGGTTTAACCAGCGCCTCGCGCGCAGGATCCGCATGAGTCAACCACGCGCTCACATTCGCCAGCGGCTTTAGCGCGTCAGGATTCAAGATGCCGCGCATCACGCCGCAGTCCGTATGCCCGCAAACGATCACGTCAGCCACACCCAGCACGCCGACCGCATATTCGATCGTTGCGGAAACGCCGCCAACCGATCCCGGATACCGCGGCACGATGTTCCCGATCACCCTGCATAGAAACAGTTCGCCCGGCTTGGTTTGCGTCAGCAGGCAAGGATCAATTCTGGAGTCCGCGCAGGTAATGAACAGAGCTGTTGGCCTTTGCTGCAGGGCCAACTTTTGAAACAATTCACGGTGCTTCGGAAAAACCTTCTTGCGGAAGCGCTTAAGTCCCCGAAGAATATTGTCGACAGGCATGTTTGGCCATTCTGCATCAGGATAGACCTGGGCATCTATAAAAATCTGGGACCATCCGGAACTCTTTTGTGGTAAGGTATCGCGCTCTCTGGTGTGCGACAAAAGGCGCGCGAGCGAATGGGAATCCGAAAAGATTAAGGAGCAATCGTCCTGGGATCCCCGTAGTTACTCCTGAGCTGATCTTGCGTGCATGAAAAGCAAAAACGTGAGACAATGGTTATTCCAGTAATGAACTATATAAAAAGATTCCGAGGGTCAGCGGCCGTGGCAGGCTTCTGAAGCATACTTTTTTCGCTATAATCCGTCGAAAGATAGAAGTTACAAGAAGCGTGGTGCGGATCAAAGATCCATGGCTCCCACTGCGTTCTGACCCGTTACATATTATTGAAAAGAAATGAGATGAAATTAGACTGATTCGCGCTCCCTCCTCGTTACCGGGGACCTCGAATTGACTCTAATTGGTAGGGAATCAAATCGGCTCAAGTGCGCATCAAATTCACGCGCTCGCCGATAGTAGTTTTGCGGTAAGAGATTTGAACTGAGATAATTCGCAAGGGGGATAACTGCATTGCCTCTGAATAATCACGAATCGGGTGATGAGGTCCGGAGCATCATCGGGATCGGCAAAGAACGCAGGTACCTGCTTCCTGACGAGGAAGAAAGTGTGTTGCCTGCCGTTGAGCCCACTCCGGAACCAGAAGACGGAGAACACGTCTCCGGGTTTGAACAAATTGGAGTTGCGGGCGAAGAAGATGTCGTAGCGGGAAGCGGAGCACTGGCTATCCCTGATGCCGCCGAAGGGGATCATGGCGCTGTCGCGGAAGAGGGCGAACTTGACCTTACTCCGGGAATGCTCGACAAAAATAATGACCCAGTCCGCCTCTATCTGAGGGAAATGGGAACCGTTCCTCTGTTGAAGAGGGCGGATGAAGTGGCCATCGCCAAGCGCATGGAGCGCGGGCACCTGATGGTCCTGAAAACAATTTCCAGGTCTCCTATCGTTCTCAAGGAATTGATTACGGTCGGCCGTGACCTGCGCGGCGGAACACTTTCCATCAAGAAAATTATTCAATTCGACCAGGAAGAACTGACCGAAGAGGAAACCGAAAGCAAAACGCAGGAAATTCTGCGCATCATCGCGAAGATCGAACAACTTTACGCTCTTGCCCACAAGCAGGCGGCGCAACTTGAAAGCACGCCGAAATCGAACAAGAAGCTTTATCTGCGCTACCGCAACCGTCTGGCGCGAACACGAGTCGAGATGTCGCAGCATGCCCGCTCGATCGATTTCCACTCGCTCGAACGCAAGCGCCTGATCGACAAGATTCACAACACGGTGGAGCGCCTACAATCTCTCGAGCGCGAAATCGTCAAGCTCGAACGCCGCGCAGATGCCTCCAAGGGCGATCATGCGGCAGAGGCGCGCCGGGAACTGCGCAATCGCCGCGCCGAGTTGAAGGAAATCGAAGCGGCCAGCGAAACCGGACTCGTGGACTTGAAGCGCATGCTGCAAGTCGTCCTGCGCGGAGAGGCGGAAGCCAGCCAGGCCAAGAAAGAAATGGTCGAGGCCAACTTGCGCCTTGTGGTTTCCATCGCCAAGAAATATACCAACCGCGGTTTGCAATTTCTGGACCTGATTCAGGAAGGCAACATCGGCCTGATGAAGGGTGCGGACAAGTTTGAATGGCGCCGCGGCTATAAGTTTTCCACCTACGCTACCTGGTGGATTCGCCAGGCCGTGACTCGCGCCATCGCCGATCAGGCCCGCACGATTCGCGTGCCAGTGCACATGATCGAAACAATCAACAAGCAAGTGCGAACCAGCCGCCAGCTCGTTCAAGAGTTGGGACGCGAGCCACGCGCGGAAGAAATCGCACATCGTCTGGGTGTTCCGGTTGAAAAGGTACGCAAGACAAAGGAAATCGCGCAGCAGCCCATTTCCCTGGAAACTCCGATCGGCGAAGAGGAAGATTCGCACCTCGGCGAATTTATCGAGGACAAATCTTCAGTTTCTCCGTCCGACGCCGCCATCAGCATCAGCTTGCAGGAGCAGACGGAATCCCTGCTGAAGACACTGACGCCGCGCGAAGAGCGAGTGATCAAGATGCGTTTCGGGCTGGAAGATGGTTCGGAGCACACTCTTGAAGAGGTAGGACAGTCTTTCGCTGTAACCCGCGAGCGCATTCGCCAAATCGAGGCGAAGGCGTTGCGCAAGCTGCGACACCCTTCCCGATCGAGAAATCTGCGGTCGTTCCTGGAAGACAGTATCTAAATTTAAATACGTCTTCAGAGACTAAGGATTCACGCAGCCGGAATGCCCCATGGCACTCCGGCTGTTTTTTTCGACCGCTTCTAATTCTTATTACTTCTTGGCGACGGGCTTCAGGGACGTCCACGGTACATTGCGCGTAATATGCCCCTGGCCATCCGTCAGCTTAAGATTCGCTGTTTGCATCAGCGAGTTAATGTCAGCAACTTCAAACACACCGTCTTGTTGCTCGATTACTACGTGATCGCCTCTTTTCGGAGCGATCACTTGAGTTCCGGGATTCATTGGTCCTCCTAATTACAGTCAAGCTCCGGGGTGCTGGGGGAAGGGGTCTAATGAGGATATTCTTACGCCAAGTTGCCTTGAATTGCCACAACTATCATTTTGCGGAGTACCGCTTCGCACGGTTGGAATATCGCAGCGGATTCCGATAGAATCATCGAGGATAATTCATTGGCAGACGCTTCCTCCAAACCGCGCATGGTTGTTGGCTCCGATCACGCTGGATTTCGCGCAAAGGAAAACATTAAGAAATACCTGGAATGCGCGGGTTACACGGTGGAGGATGTGGGCACGCACTCCGAAGAGTCCGTCGACTACCCTGACTTCGCAAAGGCGGTTGGCGAACGCGTTGCCGCCGCGGATGGCGCACTCGGCGTGCTGGTATGCGGCACGGGGATTGGCGTTTCCATTGCGGCAAATAAAGTGGAAGGGATTCGCGCGGCGCTGGCGCATGATTCCCTCACCGCGCGGCGCGCGCGCGAACACAATGACGCGAATGTAATCGCGCTGGGCGGCAAAGTAGTGGGCGATGACGAAGCGATCGCCATCGTTCAGGAATTTCTAAGCGCGGAGTTTGCCGGCGGCCGCCATCAACGCCGCATCGATAAAATCAGCGAAATGGATCAAGTGCGAGAACGCCAATCGTAATACCTTTAACGTTAATTTTGCTGGAACTGGTCGTCACTGACGCTGTAGCTCGCCTCTTCAGAGGCGAGGGTTTAGACAACAGGGCATCTAAATCCCCGCTTCTGAAGAGGCGGGCTACAACAGCGCGCTACAATAAATGAAACAAAGCCATTCTGTCTTCGAGGCCGAACTAATATGGACACCAAAACGTCACAACACATGAATCGCTCACTGCAGGAAGTCGATCCAGATATCGCGGAAGTTTTGCGCGAAGAAGGCCGCCGCCAGGGCACTGGCCTCGAGCTGATCCCCTCGGAAAATTTTGTTTCGGAAGCCGTGCTCGAAGCCATGGGCTCGGTGCTCACGAATAAATACGCGGAAGGCTATCCGGGCAAGCGCTATTACGGCGGCTGCGAATTTGTGGACCGCGCCGAACAGTTGGCGATTGACCGCGCGAAAGCCCTGTTTGGCGCGGAGCATGCCAACGTGCAATCGCACTCCGGCACGCAGGCAAATGTTTCGGTCTACATGGCCGCGCTGCAGCCGGGCGACACGGTCCTCGGCATGAATCTCGCGCATGGCGGCCACCTGACGCACGGGCATCCACTGAATTTTTCCGGGAAGATGTATAAATTTATTCCTTATGGCGTGAGCAAGGAAACGGAAACCATCGATTACGAGGAACTCGGCCGCCTCGCTCAAGAACACAAGCCAAAAATGATTGTCGCGGGTGCGAGCGCCTATTCGCGGATCATCGATTTCCCGCGCATCGCTCAAATTGCGAAAGAAGCTGGCGCGCTGTTTTTTGTGGACATGGCGCACATCGCGGGACTCGTCGCCGGTGGAGTGCACCCCAGCCCTGTGCCGCATGCCGATTTCGTTTCTACGACGACGCACAAAACGCTGCGCGGGCCGCGCGGCGGACTTGTCTTGTGCAAAGCACAATTCGCAAAAGAGCTGGACCGCATTACTTTCCCCGGCACGCAGGGCGGTCCGCTGATGCACACCATCGCCGCGAAAGCCGTGTGCCTGAAGGAAGCGGCCGAACCCGGCTTTCGCGATTACGCAAAACAAATTGTGGCCAACGCACAAAAGCTCGCCGCCGAAATCTCAAAAGCAGGCTTCCGTATTGTGAGCGGCGGGACGGACAATCATCTTTTCCTGATCGACCTTTATTCGCGTGGAATTACCGGCAAAGACGCGCAGCCGGCGCTCGATCGCGCGGGCATCACCACAAACAAAAATTCTATTCCCTTCGATCCGACTCCGCCCATGACGGCCGGCGGAATTCGCATGGGCACTCCGGCGATCACCACGCGCGGAATGGTCGAAAAAGATATGCCGAAGATTGCCGCGTGGATCACCGAAGTCCTCCTGCACATGGGCGATGCCGAACGCGAACGGCGCATTCGCGCGGAAGTCGCAGAGTTTGCCGTGCAATTCCCTCTTTACACAAAGCGATGGGATATCGCGCCATCCTTCGCGGGGAGCAGCGGCTCCGCGCGCTGAGCGCCGCCACGAATGCGCGTAGCGATCGATATCCGACGAGCTGGAGACTTCGGAATCGGCACGTATATTCGCAATACCGTCAACCAATTTGCGCGCCAGACCGATGAAACAGAGTACATTCTGATCGGCCAGCAAGCGCATCTGAAGGAATTCGATCCGTTACCCGAAAATTTCACTCTGCTTGAATATTCCTCCGATCCGGGATCTTTCCAGACGCATTTTCATCTCCCGTACAAGCTGCATAAAATGGGCGTCGACCTTCTGCACATGCCGTGGTTCTACGCTCCGGCCGTTGTTCCCTCCCGCCTCGTCATTACCGTCCATGACTTGACGGATATTCTCACGCCACCGCCGGGAATTTCCGCGCCCTTCCAGGCCGGCCGTTTATATTTCGCGCGGCGCGCGCTTACCCGCGCGGATCGCATCATTGCCGTGTCGCACTCCTCGAAGCGCGATCTTTCGCGGACATTTGACGTGCCGGAAGAAAAAATCGAGGTCGTGTACAACGCACTCGACGAACGATTTTTGCGCGAGCCAATGCCGGAAGGCGCGGACCGCATTCTGGAACGACACGCGGTCACCGATCCTTTTGTGTTGTATGCGGGGAACATCAAGCCGCAGAAAAATCTGCCTCGCCTGATTGAGGCCTTTGCTGTGGCCAAAGCCGATCTGCGCGATCATCCGAAATATGCAAATTTAAAATTGCTGCTGATCGGCGATTCCGCTGAAGAGCATTCCGATCTGCGGCGCGCCGTACTTCGCTCACGGGTGCAGGCGGACGTGCGATTCCTCGGATTCGTGCCGCATCCGGTGCTGCGCGTTTTTTATTCGCGCGCCAGCGCGTTCCTCTTCCCTTCCCTGTACGAAGGATTCGGACTGCCTCCGCTCGAAGCCATGGCGCATGGCGCGCCTGTGCTGACTTCCAGCGTGTCATCGCTGCCAGAAGTGTTTTCGCAGGCCGCGCTGCTGGTAAACCCCGAAAATATTTTTGAGATTGCGCGCGGCATCCGCCAGATCCTCACCGAAGACGTATTGCGCGAAACGCTGGTGCGCCGCGGGTATCGAACTGGTCCAGAAATATTCGTGGGAGCGTTCGGCGGAGCAAGTGCGGGAGATTTACCGCTCCGTGGTCGACGGGGAGCCTGCCAGAGTTGCATCAGGAGAGCAGAAGATTTAACACAGAGGACACAGAGAAAAGAGGAGAAAACCTTCCAGTTAATTCAGTTCATCGCCAGATTTCAGTTATCCAATGCAATTCTCAGCATTTCTCTCTCATTGAGTTTCTCTATGTCCGCCGTGTTGGGCTTTGGTTATCAATTCTCCTGCGACGAGGAAGTAACACTTCGAGCAAAGAGCGCGCGCCGTTTGACATTTTACGATCTAAAAATGTAGACTCTGGAGCCCATTCGCCACCCGGATTCTTCTTTTTCTCAACTTCATCTACTTTCATCCAGGTTTGGATTGACAGTAGGTCATTGTCATCGACCGTTTTTCCAAGGTCCATTTTTACTCTGCGCCGCATGCGCATCCTAACAACCCATGCCGTGACCACAGTGATGACAAGAATTGCCTGTCCGTCGATAAACACGACAACATTAATGGTATCGCTAATTTTCCTCCACCACGGGTATGCAAGAGAAATCACGGGATGATCCTTCCCGGGGACGAAGCCGAGAGTTCATAGGGTATCTTACTCTTTGGTATTCGTCACGATAACTTTAATCTCCTCCACGTTGCCGTCGCGAATTGAAAATGCCCGCACAGGCGCCGGAGACATCGGGCAGCAGCGTCACAATAAAATACGCGTGATCGGGATAGCCGGCCTGCTCGATGTCTGTCGGCGAAGGAACATTTTCGGTGTGGAGATGCGAGTGATACTGGCCGAGGTGTGTCAAACCCTGCTCGCGCATTTCGTGGAGAAGCCGGAACAATTCCTTCGGCGAAATTTCGTACAAGGTCGAGGAGTTCAGCGCATTTTTTGCGGGGAAAATTGTGTCGATGATGCCGTCACGGCCCGCGAGAAGCCCGCAGCATTCCGTCAGAGGCTCACGTTTAGCGTGCTCCAAAATCTCGCTCAAAATCCTGGCGTAAATGCGAATAGAACCGGCCATGCGACTGAGTTTACCTCAGACCCCATGGCCGATTCAGATGAATACGTTTCGTTTTTTGATGAGCCGGAAGCTACGCGCTCACATTCAAAGTCGCGCCAGTCGAGGAGCCGGATGCGGTGCTGGTAGGACTCGTGCCGCCGGACGCGGACGATGTAAATCCGCCGATTTGCTGAAGATCGTTCTGCAAAGTCGCAAACGCCGACTGCGCTCCCGAAAGATTTCCCGCCTGCAAATCCTACGAGAGTGTACCAAACGCCTGGGAAATCGACTGCTGCGCGGAAGAACCGGTGGACGCGGATTGAAACCCGCCTCCGTGGTGATGATGGCCGTGACGGTGATGACCTGCAACTTGCTGCGCACTGTTCTGCTGCCCCGCTTGCTGAAGGTTCGTATAATCCTGCTGCGCCGCCTGCAAATTTCCCGATTGCAGATCCTGCCCCAGCTGCACGAATTGCTGGGCTAAGGAAATTGTTCCGGTGGATGTAGTTGTGCCCGTGGTGGCTGGATTCGTGTTCGCCGCAGTCGCAGGTGTCGCGCCGGATTGATTCGCCCCCGGAAATTCGCTCGACAACGTGGTGTAATCGCTTTGCGCCTGCGTCAGGTTGCCGGACTGCAAATCCTGCCCCAGTTGCTGAAACTGTTCCTTGATCTGTCCAAACTTGGGTGCGGCACCCTGCGTCCCCTGAAAACTGTTAACCACCCCTGAAAATAAATTACTGCCCAAAATGCCAACGATCGACATGCTTGCACCTCTTCCTAAATATTAAATACATGGTCAGGCATTCAGGCTATGGAAGCTGGCCTGACCTTTCTATGGGCGGAAACCTTGGCCACTTTAGGACGGTAAATCCCGCTGTCCTGAAGGAAAACTGCCGGCAAGATCCCGGCGCTACTGTAAAAGCAAACCTCGTGCCAAACTTTAAATTGTTGTTCACTTGCAGTAATGCGACGGATCTACGCCATTTCCGCAGCAAGATACTTTTCAAGCACAACGCCCAGATTTGTTCCTGGGCAATAACTCCCACAATCAGGATGGCTTCGCGGCAATTTTTGCCCTGCCCATTTCGGTGCACATTGTTTTTACGTGGCACAATCCGATGTAGCGCCGGCGTCCCGCCGGCAGTTTTTATCTCGTCCCATAAATAAAAAAAGGCGCCCCGAAAAAACCGAGGCGCCTTGAAACTGATTTAGATTCAAAACTAAGAAAATCTACGCCTTTTGCGCCGCACGCCGCAAAAATGTAGGAACGTCGAGGTCATCCGCAGCCGTGGTATTTTCCTGGTGAATCACTTCATTCACCACCGGGCGCGGAGCTTCCTGTGGAATTTCCACTGGCTCCACGACCACAATTTCTTCCTCGACAGGAGCGGCCTTCCACGTCTTAGGCAAGAAGGCAGGCTTCTGGTGAGGTTGCCGCCGTGCCGCCTCGCGGAATCCCGCGGCGATCACGGTAATCTTCACCTGCTCCTTCATATTCTCGTCCAGCACAGCGCCGAAAATAATGTTGGCATTTTCATGCGCGGCCTTTTCGATCACCGATGAAGCTTCGTGAACTTCGGTGAGCGTGATGCTCGAAGAACCGCAGATGTTGATCAGGATGCCCTGAGCGCCCTGAATCGAATTATCTTCCAGCAGCGGGCTGTTGATTGCGCGGGTGGCGGCTTCGACGGCGCGATTCGCGCCTGATGCCACAGCCGTACCCATCACGGCGTAGCCTTGCCCCTGCATAATGGTTCGAACGTCGGCGAAGTCGCGATTGATGATGCCGGGAATCGTGATGATGTCGCTGATGCCCTGCACGGCCTGCCGCAGGACGTCGTCCGCAATTCGAAACGCTTCAAAGAAACTGGTGCCCGTTTCCACGGTTTCCAGCAGGCGTTCGTTGGGAATGACGATGACCGTGTCCACGCTTCCAATCAATTCGGAAAGCGCTTCCTCAGCCTGCTGCTGACGCCGCTTGCCTTCGAACAAAAATGGCTTCGTGACAACCGCGACAGTCAGCGCGCCAAGTTCGCTCGCGAGCGATGCAACGACAGGCGCCGCGCCGCTGCCCGTGCCCCCGCCGAGGCCTGTGGTCAGGAAAATCATGTCCGCGCCTTCGAGCGCTTCGATAATTTTGTCCGTATCCTCGAGAGCCGCCTTGCGGCCGATTTCAGGATTCGCGCCCGCGCCGAGTCCCTTGGTCAGTTTGCCGCCAAGTTGCAATTTGGTGGGGGCCTGGCAAAGCTTAAGCGCCTGCAAGTCGGTGTTGGCCGCGATGAACTCAACGCCCTCCACCTTGGCGCGAATCATGCGGTTGACCGCATTGCATCCGCCGCCGCCGACGCCGATCACCTTAATCTTCGCGCCCGAGTGATTTTCCTCGCTAAATGAAATCCGGATTCCCGCGTCTTTTGCCATATCGCTTCCTCCAACAAAAAAGTGGCCCTGCCCCGCTGGAGTCTTTCGCATTACGCTCCCGCGAACATGCTTTTAATTTTTTCTACAAATGTTACCGACCTCTGCGGCGCCTGACGCCGGGCTCGTGCGCCGTATTGAAGCAGGCCTACAACCGTTGCGTATTCGGGCCGGGAAAGTTGTTCAGGCATTCCTTCGAATGACCGTGGGAACGCCACCCGCGCTGGTAGATGAAACATGCTTTCAGAAAGCTCCACAAGTCCTTTTAGATGCGCGCCGCCGCCGGTCAGTACAAGACCCGCGGGAATCAGAGAAGAAAAACCGCCGCGCTGCAATTCGTCGCGTACAAGGGAAAGCAGCTCCTGCGCCCTGGGCTCCACAATTTCGTTCAGCATGCGTGTAAACACTGTGCGTGGGGGACGGTCACCCACGCTGGCGATTTCAATCGCATGATCTTCTACAATCAAATCCTTAAATACGCAACCGTGCTCGCGCTTAATTTTTTCGGCTTCGGGAATCGGCGTGCGCAAGCCCACGGCAAGGTCGTTCGTGAAATGATCGCCGCCGACAGGAATGGCCGCCGCGTGGCGCAACATTCCGTTTCCGAATACAACCAGCTCCGTGGTTCCGCCGCCGATATCGAGCAGGCAGCAGCCCATCTCACGTTCATCCTGCGTGAGACAGGATTCGGCCGACGCCAGAGGCTCGAGCACCGTATCCGCAACCTCGACGCCTGCCTGATTAATCGCGATTACCAAATTTTGCATGGCGGAGGCCGAGGACGTGACCAGGTGCACATTCACTTCAAGGCGGCCGCCGATCATGCCCAGGGGATCGCGAATATTGTTATGGGAGTCGAGCAGAAATTCCTGAGGCAGGACGTGCAGAACAACACGATCATCGGGGAGAGAAATATTTCGCGCCGCATCCACCGCGTGGTGCACGTCGTCGCGGTTAATGTCGCGCGGCTTGTGGCCGAGCGTGACGCCTCCGCGGCTGTTCACTCCGCGAACGTGGCTGCCGGCCACGCCGACAATCACTCGCTCCACGGGCACTCCGGCAATGCCTTCCGCTTCTTCAATCGCGCGACGCACTGAAGTCGCCGCTGCGCCTATATTTGCAATCAATCCCTTGCGCAGTCCCTTGGATTCCGCCGCGCCCATCGCCACAAACTTTGGCCCCAAATCGGTCACTTCCGCGATGATCGCGCACGTCTTCGAACTGCCCACATCCAACGCGACGAGATACTTACCCTTTTTTGTCACAACGCCCGCTCCTTATGCCCCTACTATGCCCGCCGGGCTCGGCAAGACGACAATTTCAAAATTTCACTGGCGCTGTTTTCGCGCCGCTGGCAAATGCTGAGCCACATGCTTCGCCGGGTGTTGCGCAATATGTTGCGCCACAGGTTGCGGCGTGCTCGGCTTAAAATTCGTGGCTACCGTGCTTGATTCCGGATTCACCACCACTTGCCGCGCAAAACGCAAATCCACCGAATCGACGCTTCCCGCGCCGGCTCTCCACTGATCGATATTGTCCGCAAGCAGATGATAGCGGTTGCCGAAATCAGAGTCGCCAAAGTGTACTAAAATCGGCGAAGTCTTGCTCGCGGATGATCCCATACCCGTAAGCGTGACGCGCAAATCGGCGGGATCCGAAATATCCGCTTCGCTGACGTGGTCATCCGCTCCCGGCCGCGCAAGTTCAATTTCTTTCATGAAGCGCGCGTACAAATTCATGCGAGCCGCGCGCGCATCCCGCGCCATGGATTCCGTAATCCCGCCCACCACTGGAAATTTGAATTCACCATCGGCTGGCCGGTCAAGAATCACGCCCTGCGCATCCACCAGAGAAAGATCACTGCCCGTGCGGAGAAATGCAACCGGCGTCCGCTCCACGATCGCCACGCGAATCTGATTCGGCATCACGCGCTGCACGTGAGCCTCTTCCACCCACGGAAGGGATTCGAGCGATTCGCGGCGTTCGGTCAGCGGCACTCGCACGACGCTGCGTCCCATGTCCGCCGAAAATTTTTCCGCTACTGATTCGTCTGGAACGAACCGGTTACCCTGAATTTCAATTTGCTCCGCGCTCCGCAATTGAACGTCGGGGGAATATAGCAGGTAGGAGACGCCCGCGTATACCGCGAACCCGGCAATCAGCGCGGCAATGCTCGCGACGAGAATGCGCCGGTACAATGGCCATGTCTTGCGGCTGAATTTGCGCTTGCGTATCTCCACCGGCTTTTGGCGGCGGAGATACTTCGGTTCGTCTTCAGCCAGTGCATCCGCGGGAAGATAATCGGGTTCTGCGCTCATTGTTCCTTCCAGACGATCACTTCTTCTTCCAGTTCAATTCCATATTTTTCGCGCACGCGGCGCCGGACATCCGCGATCAACGCGAGCATGTCCGATTGGGTTGCGTGTCCCGCGTTAATAAAAAAATTGGCGTGGCGATCGCTCACACGGGCATCGCCGACGGAATGGCCCTTTAAGCCAAGCTCATCGATCATGCGCCCCGCGGAACCTCCGGGAGGGTTCTTGAAAATACAGCCTGCGCTTTTTTGATTAAGTGGCTGACTCGCTCGCCGCTTCTCATTGCAGATGCGAATTCCTTGAAGTATCTCGCTATACGATTTGGACGGAAGTTCCAGTCGCACCGTGAGCATAATATCATCAGGCGCAAAAGATGTATGCCGGTATTCGAAATTTATTTCAGCTCCCCGCAAAGTTTCTATTTGCCCGGTAGCCGCCCGGTAGATTTTTACCTCACGGACATAGGTGCCGATTTGCGTCCCGTAGGCGCCGGCGTTCATCCGCAGCGCGCCGCCGATCGATCCGGGCACGCCGATCAGGCCTTCCATGCCGCCCAGATCGTGTTTGGCGCAGGTGGTCACCGTTCGGCCGAGGTCGGCCGCGCAGTCAACGAACACATTAGTGCCTTCGAAGCGGACATCGGGATCCTGCCGTGCCAATTGCAATACCACCCAGGGAAGTTCGCCATCGGGCAGAAGAACGTTGCTGCCGCCGCCAAGGAAGCGGTGCGGCACTTTGTTGTCTTTTAAAAGTTGGATGAGTGCCGGGCAGGGATTCGTGCTTGTGAATGACCAGAACATCCGACGTGCCGCCAATTTCGAGGGAAGTTTTCTGCGCGAGCGACACGCCAGCCTTATGCTCAACGCCCAGCGCGGCAATGGCCGCAAGCAAATTGGATTCGCTAATCCTCATGATGCAGTGACACCCTTGCTCCCAAAAGTACGGCCAGTTCGCCCGGCGCACGGCTTACGTTTCCCGCGCCAATGGTAAGAATTGCATCGCCTGGCTTGGCCGCGCGCAGCAATTCTTCAATCCCCTCTTGCATCGAGCTGCGATAGACAACATTTTTATGCCCGGCAGCGCGAATCGCTTCCGCGAGGGCCTCACCGCTGACGCCCGGAATCGGTTGCTCGCCTGCGGCGTAGATGTCCATCAGGACCAGCATGTCCGCCTGATTGAAGGCGCAGCAAAATTCATCCCACAGATGCTTTGTTCGCGAATAACGGTGCGGTTGAAAAAGGACCAGGACGCGATCGAAATGGCAACCGCGCGCGGCTTCGAGCGTAGCGCGAATTTCGACAGGGTGATGGCCGTAATCGTCAATCAGCGTGATGTGATCGATCACGCCCTTCACGTCGAATCGGCGGCCAACGCCGGCAAATTCCTCTAGGCCCACGCGAATCAATTCCGAAGGCACGTTTAAATACAGCGCGACCGCCGCTGCAGCAGCTGCGTTGCGCACATTGTGAATTCCTGGAGGCCCGTTCAGATGAAATTTTCCGAGATCGTCGCCGCGATACGTCAGCCTAAATTCGCTCTGAATGCCCAGGAGTTCGATTTCGCTGATGACGAGATCCGCCTGGCTCGAAATTCCATAGGTGATGATGGGGCGCTTCACATTCGGAATGATGGCCTGGACATTGGGTTCGTCGAGGCACAAAACGGCAGCCCCGTAAAATGGAATGCGATTGACGAACTGCGTGAAAGTGTCCTGAATTTCTTCGAGCGTTTTGTACGTATCCAGGTGCTCGCGGTCGATGGTCGTGACGACGGCCACGACAGGCGCAAGCAGAAGAAAAGTGCGGTCGCTCTCATCGGCTTCCACCACCATATATTCACCGCGGCCCAGGCGCGCGGTTGAGCCAAGATGATTTACGCGGCCACCCACGACGAACGTGGGATCGAGCCCGGCTGCGGCCAGAACGCTCGCCGTCATCGATGTGGTGGTTGTTTTTCCGTGCGCTCCGGCAATGGCGATTCCGTATTTCAACCGCATCAGCTCCGCAAGCATTTCCGCGCGCGGAATCACCGGAATTTTCAGCCGGTGCGCTTCGACGATTTCAGGATTGTCCGCGCGGATCGCGGAGGAAACCACCACGACGTGCGCGCCCTCCACGTGTTCAGGCCGGTGTCCTTCAAAAATATCCGCGCCCAGGTTCAGAAGGCGTTCCGTGATGGCCGTGGATTTGGAGTCCGAGCCAGACACCGAGTAACCCAGCGTCAGCAACACTTCGGCGATGCCGCACATTCCAATGCCGCCGATACCCACGAGATGAATCCGCTTAAAATTATGAAACGTCACCATCATCCCCGAACCATCCCTTCAATCAAGTCCACAATTTCCTGTACCGCGTGCGGCTTCGCCAGATGCCGGGCCACGGCTGACATCGCTTGCAATTCCGCGGGACTGTCAATCAATCCGAAAATTTCCTGCGTCAGTTTTTCCGCGGTGAGCTGGGGCTCCCGGATCAATTTTGCCGCACCTGCATGTTCCATTTCCTGGGCGTTGCGCAATTGGTGACTATCTGTGGAAGCGCCGAAGGGGATGAAGATGGCGGCTCGACCGGCGGCGGCTACTTCCGCTGCCGTGATCGCTCCCGCGCGGCAGACAATCAAGTCGGCCTGCGCAAATCTCTCCGCCATGTTTCCGATGAAGGGCAAAACCTCCGCAACAATTTCGCGCTGTTCATATGCAGCGCGCACAACATTATAATCGCGTTCGCCGGTTTGGTGAACGATGGACATGCGATTTTTTTGCGCGGCAAGCAAATCAGCTGCTTCCATCATCGTGCGATTAATGATTCGAGCGCCCTGGCTGCCACCGGTAATCAGAATATGAAACGGTTCCCTGAGTGAGGGCGGAGGAATTTCAAAAAATTCGGGACGCACTGGAATTCCGGTAAGGATCGCCTTCTTCCCCCACAAATTCGTGGGAGCTTCGTATGCCGTGGCGATGCGCGTCACCATGTGGGCTAACAAGCGATTGGTGAATCCGGGCTCGGCGTTCGGCTCAAACACCATGGTTGGCAAACCGCTCATCGCGGCGGCCAGCATCATGGGCCCTGCCGCGTATCCGCCCACACCAAGTGCCGCCACAAAGCGGTGCCTGCGTAAAATAGAAATCGAATCCTTCATCGCCGGAGCAAGCTTCGCCGTATTGCGCATGAGTTTCAGCCCGCTGATGCCCTTGAGCCCGGCGGACCGAATCGTCTCCAGCAGAAACCCGGCCTCAGGCACCAGCCGCGCTTCAATCCCGCGTTGCGTTCCGACGAACACGACTTCCCTTTCTCCTTCTCGCGACATCCACTCCCTGCCAATGGCGAGCGCCGGAATTACGTGGCCGCCCGTTCCACCTCCGGCAATCAACAGCTTGCGGCTCCGATCTTTCTCACGCGTCACCTGGCCTCACCGTGGTCCCTTAGATTCACAAGGTTTTGTGGCGCCGGCATCTTGCCGGCGGGTTTTAAAGTTGTACGGGCCGAAAACCCGCCGGCGAGACGCCGGCGCCACAAAAACCCTAATCCGCTTGCCGGCTGATATTCAGCAGAATGCCGGTGGATAGCAACATCACCAGCAAACTCGATCCGCCATAGCTGATGAACGGTAGCGGAATTCCCTTCGTTGGCATCATGCCGAGCACCACGCCAAGATTGATCATCGTCTGGCTCAGAATCATCACCGTGATGCCGAGCGCGGCCAGCCGCCCGAAATCATCGGTCGTCTTAAACGCAGAACGCATTCCGCGCCAGCCGTAAATCACAAACAGGCCGAGCACGATCGCCCCGCCGATGAATCCCAACTCCTCGCACAAAACCGCGAAAATAAAATCCGTGTGCGCTTCGGGCAAATAAAATAATTTTTGTTTGCTCTCCATCAAGCCGACGCCAGTGAAGCCGCCCGATCCCACAGCGATCAGCGATTGCATGAGTTGGAATCCGTGGCCCTGCGGATCGGCGTTAGGATTCAAAAACGCGATGACGCGCTCGTAGCGGTAGGAAACGCGCACGATCAACAAATAAATGATCGGGAGTGCTGCGAGTCCCGCCCCGATAATGTATTTCCCGTTCAGCCCCGCCACGTAAAGCATCGCCACTGCGATGATGAAAATTTCGACGGCCGTGCCAAGGTCCGGCTCAATCACAACTAGCCCGACTAAAACAAGAACGGGACCGAGCGCGGGAATAATCGTGTGCTTCCAGTCATTCATCCCAAATCCATCCGGGCGTCGGCGCATTTCCAGAAACCAAGCTAGATAAAAAATCACGGCAAGCTTGGCGAGTTCGGATGGCTGCAAACTGGCGGGACCAATACGAATCCAGCGATGCGTTGCGTGCGATTTATCAAGAAAGAAAACGCCCGCCAGCATCGCGAGCACGCCGAACAGCACGGAAAAAATCACCGCTGGCCGCCGCAATTGCCGGTAATCCAGATTCATCACGGCCATCATTCCGCCGAGGCCGCAAGCCAGCCAAAGAAGCTGGCGCAGCAGAAAGTGCGATCCATTTCCATATTGGTCGCGCGCCATCACGGCGGATGCGCTGAACACCATGATCGCGCCCACCAGGCATAGGGCCAGGGTCGACCCGAACATCCAACGATCCGTTTGCAGTTGCCGGGGCATGTTTTCTAAAAAAGCCTTTCGCGCGGCGACTTTTACGCCGCGTGTAATTTTTCAAGCTCGTGGACGAGTTGCTTGAACACGCGTCCGCGGTGTTCGTAATTTTCAAATTGATCGAAGCTTGCGCAAGCGGGCGCGAGCAGCACGACATCACCCGGCTTTGCTGACCGAGAAGCAGTCTCGACAGCGCGCTCTAGCGTTTGCACCCGCTCCACGGGAATCACGCCCGCCAGATCCGCTTCGATTATGTCCGCTGCGCTGCCAATCAGGAGCGCCATGCGCGCGCGGCTGCGCAAAGTTTTCCGCAGAATTTTGTAATCGCTGCCCTTATCCTTGCCACCAAGAATCACCAGCACGTTGCCTGGAAACGCGTCGAGCGCTTTCAACGTGGCGTCGACGTTCGTCGCCTTGGAGTCGTTGAAATATTCCACGCCGCCAATCGTAGCCACGTATTCGATGCGGTGCTCGACTCCCGCAAATGTTCGCACGCCCTCGGATATCGCGGCGGGCTCGACTCCCGCAAGCCGCGCAGCACCGGCGGCGGCCAGCACATTTTCCATGTTGTGGCTTCCGCGCAGTCCAATCACTTTTTGATTGAGAAGAACGGTTTCTTCGCCATCGCACCGAAAAACAATTTCATCGCCGCGAACGTAGCAGCCGCTCACCACATGCTTCTCGCGGCTGAACCAGAATACGCGCGGCCCGGTGGGAGCATATTGCGGGGCCACGGCATCGTCCGCGTTGACCACAGCGAAATCTTCCGGCAATTGATTTTCAAACATGCGGGCTTTGGCCGCCGCATAAGATTCGATCGACCCGTGCCGGTCCAGATGATCCGGAGTGATATTCAGCAGCACAGCGATATTCGGGCGAAACATGGAAATAAATTCAAGCTGAAAGCTGCTTGCTTCGACCACCGTAAAGCTTGCATCGCTCGAAATATCCACGCGTGAGATGAGCGGCGTGCCGATATTTCCAGCGACCTGCACGGGCAGCCCCGCCGTTTCCAGGATGTGTCCGATGAGCGAAGTGGTCGTCGTTTTTCCATTCGAGCCCGTAATGCAAATCAGCCGCCCGCGCAAAAAGCGCCAGGCAAGTTCAATTTCGCTCCACACCGGAACGCCGATAGCGCGTGCGGCGGCAAGCGCAGGCATGGTGGGTGGAACTCCCGGACTCGGCACAATTAAATCCTGCTGCACAAACGTTTCCGCCTGGTGCGCGCCGAGTTCGAGGGTTACGCCCGCAGCGCGCAACTTCCGCGCGGTTTCCGCAATTTCGGATTCGCTTCGTGACTCCGTGGCCGTCACACGCGCTCCGCGCTCCGCGCAGAAAAGCGCCGTGGCGATGCCCGTCCGAGCGAGCCCCACGACGAGCACTTTTTTGCCAGCGAGTTCGATAACCGGTTTCACGCGCTACCTCAATTTAAGCGTCGTCAGCGAAAACAATGCAAAGATCAATGCCATGATCCAAAATCGCACAATCGTTTTCGATTCGCTCCATCCGCCCAATTCAAAATGATGGTGCAGCGGAGACATCCGAAAAATGCGCTTGCCCGTCAGCCGGAAAGACAAAACCTGCAGGATGACGGAAGTCGCTTCCAGAACAAAAACGCCACCCACAAAGAACAAGAGAATTTCCTGCTTGATCGCAACTCCTATCATGCCGATCGAGCCGCCGAGTGCGAGCGAGCCGACATCTCCCATAAAAACTTCCGCCGGGTGCGCGTTGTACCAGAGAAATCCGAGCGACGATCCGACCAGCGCGCCGCAAAAAATGGTGAGTTCGCCAACCTGAGGAAGATGTTGCAGGTCGAGGTAAGCAGAAAATCGCGCGTGGCTCGTGACATAGGTCAGAACAGTGAGCGCGCCGGCCGCGACCACCACGCAACCAATCGCCAAACCATCCAGCCCGTCGGTAAGATTTACGGCGTTCGACGAGCCAACGATGACCATCGCGACAAAAATTAAAAATGGCACGTAGGAAAACCACCAGCCATACGGGGAGTACAGAAGCGAGTGAATCACCAGGTCCGGGTGAAAATTCTTAAAAAAAGGAACGCTCAATTGGGTTGAGTACGTCCCGCTGGCTGTGAGTGAAAGAAGCGTCACGGCAACCGCACAGCTGGCAATGATTTGAAATGCAAATTTCAGCATGCCGGTTAATCCAAGATTTCTTTTCTTGACCACTTTGTTGTAATCGTCGACAAATCCGATCGTCCCAAACACAATCATCGTGAAAATGGCAAGCCATACGTAAGAATTTTGCAGGTCGCCCCAGAGCAGTGTGGGTATAACGGTTGAACCCACAATGAGCACGCCGCCCATCGTCGGCGTTCCAGCCTTGGCCTGGTGGCTCTTTGGCCCCTCTTCGCGAATGAACTGCCCGATCTGCAGCTGGCGCAAATTCTGAATCACCCACGGGCCAAGCACCAGCGTGATCAGTAAAGCGGTGAGACTCGCGAGCGCCGTTCGCACCGTGATGTAACGGAAAACGTTGAGCGCGTGAAAATAGCGCTGCAGCAAATCATAAAATAGATACAGCAGCATTTCAGGCACGCTCCCTGGGCGCGCCATTCGCTCCGGAAGCTACAGGCTCTGACTGTGTACGTGCAAATTGGGAATCGAGCGCTTCCAAAATGCGTTCCATCTTTACGCTGCGCGAACCTTTCACCAGCAAGAGGTCTCCCCGCTTCATCAGTTTTTGAACAAACTCTCCGGCTTCTTCCGAGGAAGCGCAAAATTTTGCCTGCTCCGCCGGATGCCCTGCTTCGATTGCGCCGCGCACAAAACTTTCCGCATCCCCGCGCACGCCAATGATCCACGAAAGTTTTCCGCTAGCGGCCGCCGCGCGCCCGGCTTCGCGATGCAGTTCCGCCGAACCGGCGCCAAGCTCCAGCATCTCTCCCGCCGCAAGAATGTGGCGGCCTTCCGCAGGCGTGCTCGTCAGCAACTCGATCATCGCCCACAGTGCGAGTGGGTTCGAGTTGTAGCAATCGTTGATCACCGTAAACCCAGCCTCGTAGCGCAGAATGCGCCCGCGCATCCCTGTGGCTTCGAGTTTCGGAAAAACTTCGTGCGCCTCGGGCGCACCTATTCCCCACACACTCGCCGCGGCAAGAGCGCCAAGCGCGTTTGAAATGTTGTGTCGACCAGCGAGAGGCAAGCGCAGATGTGCACGGCCGGTTGCGGAAATAAAATCAAATTCTGCCCCGGCAAGTCCTCGATCCTGAATATTTTCGGCCCGGAAATCGGCGGGCTCCTTCACGCCGTACGTAACAACGCGTCCCGGCGCAACTTTTGCGAACCCAGCCACGCGCGCGTCATCCGCATTTAACACCGCGACGCTGTCGCGGCCGGTGAGCCCTTCGATCAATTCCCGCTTGGCCAGCGCAATTTCATCCACTGAAGCGAAAAATTCCAAATGGACTGGCGCGACACAGGTCACGACGCCCACATCCGGCCGCGCAATCTCCGCCAACCGTTTCAGCTCGCCTGCGTGGGACATTCCTAGTTCCACAACCGCTGCTTCGTCCGTTTCTTCCAGCCGCAGCAGTTGCAGCGGCAGCCCGAACTCATTGTTCAGATTGCCTTCCGACTTCAGCACGCGGAGCCGCGCCGCAAGCAGTGCCGCCAGAATTTCTTTTGTTGTGGTTTTTCCGGCCGATCCCGTGACGGCTGCCACTCGCCGCCCCCATTGCGTTCGAACATTTTGCGCGAGATTCTGGAGCGCGAGGAGCGTGTCAGGAACGCCGAGGAGCTTCGCGCGGATGGGGTCCGCATATTGAGGCAAGCGATCCTGCGCCACGACACACGCCAGCGCGCCGGCGCCGAGAGCTTCGGCAACGTAGGTGTGTCCGTCATGACGCGGTCCGTGTATCGCGATGAAAAGCTCATCGCGAGCCACGGTGCGAGAATTAATCGAGACACCGGCCAACCGGGCCAGGGGGGCGACGCCTCCGGGCGGCGTAACTCCCAGAGCGCGAGCCACTTCTTCAACCGTCCACCGCATAGCGTCCTCAAGGGGCTGGGTTTCACTGGTTTAGTTTCACCCTTGGTTCAGCATCCCTTACGAATAAAGAGCACGTTCCGTTCCGAAAGTATGGACTTCCATTTCCACACAAAGACGCATCTCAATCCGCGCCCTGCAATATAAGAAAAATTTAATCTCCGTATCCGCGTTTGCTAAGTATGCGTTGCGCCACTGAGCTGTCATCGAACTCAATCGTTCGGTCGCGTAAGATCTGGTAGGTTTCATGGCCCTTGCCGGCAAGGAGCACGATGTCTCCGGCCCGCGCTTCGTCCAGCGCCTTCTCGATTGCTTTCTGGCGGTCTGGCTCAATCAGCAGTTTCGCATTGGTGCGCTGCGCACCGACAATTACGTCGTTAATGATCAGAAGTGGATCTTCGCTTCGAGGATTATCCGAGGTCAGCACGACAATGTCGCTCGCGCGCCCAGCCACCTCTCCCATCAGCGGGCGCTTGGTGCGGTCCCGATCGCCGCCGCATCCAAAGAGCGTAATAATGCGGCCAGTCGGGTTGAGTTCTCGCACCGTGGCCAGCAGATTTCGCAGCGCGTCATCCGAGTGCGCGTAATCCACGACCACAAGAAACGGTTGGCCCGCTTCAATGCGTTGGAAGCGGCCAGGCACGGCCGCAAGCTGCGCAATTCCCTTGGCAGTTACTTCCGCCGTAAGGCCCAGCGCTACAGCCGTCGCGGTCGCAGCCAGAATGTTATGAACGTTGGGACGCCCAACGAGAGAAGAACGAATCTCAATTTTTCCCGCCGGAGTTTCCGCCGTAAATTCAATCCCGGAAAGTGTTAGCTGCGGCTTGCGCGTGGTCACGTCCGCACCCGGCTCGAGGCCATATGTCAACGTTTGTGAGGCGAGGCCCACCAGCCTTTGCCCATAATCATCGTCGCGATTGATGACGCCAGTGCGTGGCGCCGCCGCGCCCGTGCCTTCAAACAATTTTCGCTTTGCCGCGAAATATTCTTCAAATGTTTTGTGGTAGTCGAGGTGATCTCTCGTGAGATTCGTGAAAATCGCCACGGCTAATGGGCATCCCCACAGGCGATCCATGGCCAGCGCGTGTGAACTGGCCTCGAGCACCGCGTGCGTGCCGCCTGCACGAACAATTCTGGCCAGATATTTTTGCAGGTCGAGCGATTCCGGCGTAGTGTTCGGCGCGGGAAGATGCTCGCGCACTAAACGGTGACCGATCGTGCCGAGCAGGCCCACTTCGCTTCCCGCCGCCCGCAGAATCGAGTCCACCAGATAGGAAGTTGTGGTTTTGCCGTTCGTGCCCGTCACGCCGATCAGCTTTAAAACTTCGGCGGGACGCTCGTAATAATTCGCTGCGGAAATCGCCAGAGCCTTGCGCGCGTCCGCCACTTGAATCCATGGAAATTCTTGTGGCACGGTTTCGGGCTTGACTTGCTCGCTGAAAACAGCCGAAGCTCCCAGGCCCACGGCGTCGACTACAAATTTATTGCCATCTGTTTTCTCTCCACGAATGGCGACGAATAAAGTGCCGGGCGCAACCTGTCTGCTGTCGTAAACGATTTCTTGAATTTCCAGGTCGCCATGCGCGGACGGCGTGCGCGTTTCGATTCCTCGCAATAATTTTGCCAGGCGCACCGATGTCCGTACCGTTTTTGCTTTCACCACGCGATCGTCGCTTTCTTTACTATCCGCCACGGAACCTGCCTTCGCGGTCATTTTACTTTTCCCCGCGCCGACGCCGATAGCAGCGATGCGGAACGAGCAAACTGTACTGTAATCCGATTCCCGCGGCGAATCATCGTTCCTGGTTCGGGAGATTGCGTAGTTGCCACGCCGGTTCCAACCAGGATGGGAGTCAGCCCCAGCTTCAGGCACTGCTCGGTTACTTCCCTCACTGTCTTTCCAACCAATTGCGGTGCCGGAATTCCCTCGCCTTCGGCAAGCTCCACGGTGGGCGCCGAAACGGGCGGAGCGGCATTCAAAGCCGCCGTCCCCGGATCATCAAACGCTCCGGCCGTTGATGTTTGCACGGGTTCGAAGTCGCTGGCGTCCGACAAATTCTCATCTTTTTCACGCGCGGCCTGCATGCGGCTGGCGCGGAGCGTTTCCGCCGTAACAGGAATATCTCTGGGTACATCCATATAAGCGAGCACTTGCTGGGCCACCCGCTTGAACACTGGTGCGGCTACCATGCCCCCTTCATGGCCTCCCGCCGGAGAATCGAGCTGCACGAAAATCGTCAGGGCCGGCGTATTGATGGGCGCAAATCCTACGAACGAAGCAATCAGGTCATGCGTGGAGTAGCGGCCCGTTTCGGGATCGTATTTTTGCGCCGTGCCCGTTTTTCCCGCCGAGGTGTAGCCTTCGAGCTGCGCCTTTTTGCCCGTCCCGTTCAGCACGACGCCTTCGAGCATTCGGCGCAGCGATGCTGCCGTCGTTTC
Organism: uncultured Acidobacteriota bacterium; assembly: GCA_963786215.1. GTDB lineage: Bacteria > Acidobacteriota > Terriglobia > Acidiferrales > UBA7541 > Palsa-360. The sequence goes on along the minus strand of CAWAYK010000007.1, from coordinate 4,147 downwards.
TTTGATGACGCGGCGCGGCACTTGTTGCGAGTCCGCCGCCTCCGTCAACTGGTTCCCGCGCTGCAAACCTCGCACAACATGAGGCTTAATCATCAAGCCGCCATTGGCAATCGCCGACACCGCGGAAATCATTTGAATGGGCGTCACGCCAACTTCCTGCCCCATCGAAATGGAGCCGACCGAAACCGGGGTCCAATTTTCCAGCCGTCGCAGCTTCCCGCGGCTTTCCCCGGGCAGATCGATACCCGTCGGCTGGCCGAAGCCAAACGCGCGGATGTAGTCGTAAAATTTTGGCGCGCCCAGACGCAATCCAACCTTAATCGCGCCGACATCGCTCGAATTCGCTAGGACCTGCGAAACCGTGAGCATTCCGTAAGCCTTGTGATCGCGAATGCGATGGCCGGCGATGTAAATCGCGCCGTTCTGGCAATCGATCACTTCATCGGGATTCGTGATTCCCTGATCGATGGCGGCGGAGAGAGTCACAATTTTAAATACCGAGCCTGGCTCATACAGCGAACTTACCGCGCGATCCACACGCGCTTCGGGAGCGCTGTCTTTCGCCGCATTCGGATTAAATGTGGGCCAATTCGCCACCGCCAGCAGTTCACCGGTTGTGGGATTCTGAACGATTACGGTTCCGGCCTTGGCGTGTGTTTCCTGAATGGCCTGCGCCAATTCTTTTTCCGCGATGTACTGAATTTTTTCATCGAGCGTGAGCACCACGCTCGAATTCGTATCGGGAGCCTTCTCCGTGGAGTCGTACCAGCGGCGGTGCGCGTCTGCCAGAATCAGCATTTTCCCGGCTTTGCTGCGAATGCTGTTGTCGAGCGAGTATTCGATGCCGCCCAATCCCTTTTCGTCGATGTCCACGTAACCCAGCACGTGCGCGGCAAGATCGCGCTTGGGGTAAAAGCGGCCGCCTTCACGCTGAAAATAAATTCCGCGCAGATTCATCGCCGAAATCCGCTCCGCTTTTTCCGGTGGCAATTTGCGCGCAATCCACGCAAAGGAATGCGAGCTGGCGATGCGCGTGTTGATTTCATCTGGAGAAATGTCGAGCACCTTGCCGATGAGGTGCGCCACCATATCGGGATCGGCAATTTCCGAAGGCACGGCGAACGCGGAATCGACGGGCACGCTCATCGCCAGCGGATTCATATTGCGGTCAAAAATTTCAGCGCGGCTCGCGCCCACATCCACGATGAGGCGCTGCTGATGTTGCGCTCGGGAATAATATTCGCTGTAGCGGAACAATTGCAGGTAAGCGAGGCGGCTAAATACGGCCCCTGTCCATAGTGCTACGAGGGCCGCTACGAGAATGATCCGGGTCCGGGGACTGCGAAGATCCATATTTTCGCCGGAAACTCCAAGCCGTACAGTCGTGAGGGATGAGCACGTCCGTCTGGCCGGCGGCTCCGGCTCACCTTTCCAAAATCTTTTTGGCCGGGGGCGGCGGTTCACTTCGCCGCTACAAGAAGTTTACTGAAGTGCAGCCTGCGTGCTTGCCGGTCGCGCTTCCGCCATCACTGCGTTCGGCGGTTGATCGATCGGTGCAACCTGCCCGGGGACGGGGGCAGTCAAGCCCAGCTGGCGTCGCGCGATCATGTCGATGCGCTCCGGAGCGCGCAATCCAGCAACTTCCAATTTCAGAGCGTGACGCCGATCGCTGACGCCGTAGTGGAGGACGGCGTGACGCACCATGCCGCCCCAGCCACAGCCGACGTCGAGCAGCCGCATACCCGGCCGCAGCCCGAGCTTGCGGCACACCAGGTCGAACTTGTGCGCCTGGGCCTCCTCGAGCGTCGACGTCGACGGTCGGGAAGCACGCGCAGGTGTAGGTCATCGACGGGCCGAGCACCACTCGTAGAACCCGTTCGACACGTCGTAGTGGTGGCTGATCGCCTCCGCGTCGCGCACCCGCGAGTGACGAAGACCCGAGCGAACGGCGGCTGGCCCGTACCTCCTCGGGGCTGTGGATCGACCCCGCGTCTTCGGAAGAAGCGGGCCAGCTCGCGCAGCGCCCGGCCATGGACGGGCTGCTCGGGGCCAGGTTGTTGCTCCACACCGCAGACGTCTAGGGGTTGCCCTCGTCGTCGTGGATGTCCAGGTCCCCCTGCACGTACGCGCGGGCCAGGCCGAGTGTGCTCGGTGCGGTGAGAGATAGGACAGCCGCGCGGTGTGCTACGCGAGCCCAGGTCGCACCGGGGCTCGACCGGCCCGGGGCTGGCCGTCGTACGCCTCGAACCGCACGGGTGCGTCGGCCCGAACACCCGCTGAACGTGTCGCCGACGGTCATGGTGCTTCGCGTGCGCTCGGTGCTCCTCCGCTAAGGTCTCGTTTCGCACCGTCTTTCGTAGAGAGTGGGGAACCGTCCCCGGGGTCGTACCGCTTCTTCACGGGTCGTACTCGGCGCCACCGTAGAGGCGGTCGAACGTCGTTCGAGTAGAACGCGTCGGAGTAGAGCGACTTGTGGCCGCCGAGACGGCCGACCTCGTCCTCGATGGCCCGGTTACGTCGCCGTCCACGTGCCCTGCTCGATCGGCCACGGTGGACCAGAAACCGACGTTGACGTAGGGCTGGCCCTGCTCCATCGGGTAGAGTGGCCACGGGCCTCCCGGCGTCATGTCGCGCCCGAGTCGCGCAGCTGGATCGGGCACAGCCACACGGGTCGATGGGTACCTCGCGGAGGAACCGTCGAGGAACTCCGCCATCCGGTCGACGGAACCTCGATGTCCTGCACGACGTACTCGAGGCCGGCTTGCCGCGCGCGGGCGTCGAGCCGGCCTTGACGTCGTAGCGTCTCGAAGGCGACGAGCTTCCAGAAGACGTCGGAGCGCAGCTTGCGCTTCGGCCAGAGCCGGCGGACCACCGGCTGCTGCGCACCGAACGCCCGCGAGCACCAGAACCAGTCGGTGTCCCACCGCCACAGGTAGTCGTGGACGGTGAGCCACGTCCCGCTCGCGCTGCTGGAGCGACCGGTAGAAGACCGTCGCCGATGTAGTCGCTCGGATGCGCTGTCCCACAACGGAGCTCTGCCCAGGGCCGAGCGTCAGATAGACCTCGTCGTGCGCTGAACCAGACGCCGTCGAGGAAGTCGACCGGCTCGCCGTCGCACGAGCGGCGTGCGCAGATCTCGCCGATGGCGTCCTGGCGTCGATCAACGTCGTCGAACCGGACGTGTCGCAGGGCACGAACGGGTGCACGGGCTCGAGCTCGATGTGAGCTGCAGTGCATACCCGAGCGAGCCGTAGGAGTTGGGGAACGTCGCGGAACAGGTCGCGTGGTCGCTCGTCGGCCGAGCGACGACGATCTCGCCGTCGCCGGTGAGGATGTCCACCTCGAGGACCGACTCGTGCGGCAGCCGTAGCGAAACGACGAGCTCTCGATGCCCACGCCGGTGACGGCGCCGCCGAGCGTGATCGTCTTGAGCTCCGGGACGACGAAGGGCATCAGCCCGTGGCGAGCGTGGCCGCGACCAGGTGCTCGTACGTCGTCATGCCCTGCACGCGGGCGGTCGCGACACCGGGTCGAGGTCGACGACGTGGTTCAGGTCGGAGACGTCCAGCCGCGCGGAGTCGCGTCGTGCGCTGGCGGAACAGGTTCGAGGTCCGCTTGGCCAACCGCACCGGCGCATCCGGCGGGGATGGCGTCGTACTGCTCCATGAGGCGGGTCCGGGCCTCCGCGTGAGCGGTCACACCCGCGATAGTAGTAACTGGTTGTTTCCGGCAACCAGCCCGCGGTCTCCCTCGGGTCAAGAGCGCCTGGAGGAGGGAGGAGCTGGCCGGCGCACGTTCGCGACAAACCCACCGTCGAGGCGACTGCTCGGTCAAGGGCGCCGGGAGGAGGGAGGGTGGCCGGGGTCTGCATGGGCCTGGCCCGCCCTTATGGGGTCCTGACCGGACCGAAGAACACACAGTGTCGGCCCCCGGAGACGGTGTGACCGCCGGAAGTCGGGCGGACTGTGTGTTGGTAGGTCCGGCCCGCCCCGGCCCGATCTCGCCATGATCGGTCCGCACCAGCACAACGAACCGTCGGGACCGACCGCGCGGACCTCAGCTCCTCCCGTCCCAAGCCGCCGTTGACCTCGCGGTCACCACGGCCGGCGAGCCAGCCGCGATCCGACCCTGGCCGCCACCACGACGG
>CAWAYK010000006.1:0-666615 GCA_963786215.1 uncultured Acidobacteriota bacterium | reverse complement strand
GGCCTGAACAGCTGAGCGTAAAACTCATCGCGGGAGTCGCTGGGCCGTAAATAGTTAAGGGAATAACGAGGCTCTGTCCGCGAGTTACGGCAAGCGCTGATGGCAGCGGCGCAAATCCCGCGACAACAATGGTGAGCGGGCTCGAATTTCCCGCCGCAAAATTTGTGTCGCCGCTGTACTGCGCAATAATGGAATGCTGCCCCGCGGCCAAAGTCGAAGTGCTTATCGATGCCTGGCCGCTGGAATTTGACGCCCCTGTACGAAGCGCAATTCCATTCGCAAAAAACGTAACTATGCCCGAGGGGCTCCCGGGAACGGGACTAACAACCGCCGCAGAAAGTCCGACAGACTGCTGAGCTACCGCAGTGGCCGACAATGGGTTGAGTGTAATTGTGGTTGCAGCAGTTCCCGGTGGGATGGCCGTAACGAAAATCGCTCTTTTGGTGCTTCCGCCAAAAATTCCCGCAAGAAACGCGAATGTACCGGAATTGCCAGCCGACAGTTTCGGATTCATGGAAATTCCTGACAAAACTCCGCCGCCGGGAAGCGCATCGCCCGTGGCAGCGACTTTTAAGAGAGTTCCGTCCGGACGCGCAACAAATAAGCCCTGTCTTAGGCCTGAGCTGGTATTGAATGGATTAGCGAAGGCGAGCGAGCCATCCGGCCCGAGGGAGAAATTCCCGCCCACTGAGCTTACGGTGGGAATCGTGTTAAAAGTTCCGCCGCCGGGGACCGCTTGGCCTTGTACGACTACGGGCTGCAAAGTACCTGCCGCCGATCCGCCTTGCAGCATGCGGAAGTAGCCGGAATCCGCGCTGCCGCCAGTGATGGCTGAGCCGAAAGCAACGTCAGATTCGCCATTCATTTCCGCAAAATTTTTGAAGGTATACAGAGTCACAGGGGCGGACCCGTTGATCGACGCAATTCCGTCGACTACGTCAGGAAGCAAATAGGTTCCGCCGCCCGGGGCAGCACCACCTTGCCGCGCGAGTGTCTGAATTGCGCCACCAGCGGGCGCAAAAAACAAACCATCGATTGCCGAGTTTGTGGCAGCGGTAAAAGCGAGATTTCCATTGTCTGCCAAGCCGGCAATAAAGTGAGGGAAACCGAACGTATCGCTGCCGCCCGGCACGGAATCGCCGAGCTGGCATTACATTTTGCACAGAGGATACCATTTCTCCAGAAAAAACGCCTGAGAAGTAGTTCCCACCTGCGCGCCGAACGCCACTTGGCCCGCTGAATTCAAGGGAGACGACAAGTATGGAACCAACGTGGTCGGTTGGGTTTGCCCCGGCAGCGTGTCGTTGGCAGCAGCGATTTCGGTAATGAATCCGTCTGGATGATAAAGAAATGCCCCATCTACGCCAGAGGATGTACTGCTTGGCGGTGCCCCGCAGAAAGCACAGCCGAGCAAACTTGCAAGAGGAGCGCTGCTAAAAAATGTCAGCTCGCCGGAATGGTTCAGTGGTGAAGGAGAGCCGGAATTAAGTGCAACGCAAGAGAATATTGCACTGGAATTGGGCACCGAATCGCCGGCTGCGGCAACTTTCGTTAAGAGTCCTGAAGGTGCCCATATGTAAATGGTTCCGCAGGGTGCTGCAGAATTAATCCAGGTACTATTCGTAGAGTTTGACGTGAACGGAATGCCGGAAGTCCCTATTGTAGAAACGGAGCTCACTGCTTCAAATGCGACCTCTCCCGCATCGTTCAAGAAAAAATTGGATGCTACCAGGGGGTTTCCAGGCGGTCCTCCTGCGATAGCAAATGCCGGATCGTTGTCGCTAGTAACGCGCTTGATAGCTCCAGTAGTGAGATCGGATTCCAGCAAGTTTCTGCGTCCAGCCGCTGGTTGGGCTGTGAACAGTACAAAGTGCCCGGCCGCCTGAGGTGGAACACTTCCCAGGATTGTCCGCGCCCCGGACGGCAGGGTATCCGCAGTGCTCATGAGTGTCTGGACATTTCCGGGTGTTCCCAGATATTCAGCGAAATCCGCGGTGGAATTCGTCAAGTACGTCGCGAAAAACACGGAGTCAGTATTCAGTATTTCTGTTTGATACTTGAGTGAAGAAACGCTGATTGAAAGAATTGCTCCGCTTGATTTAATAAATGTTGTGATTCCATTACTAGCCAGCGAAATAAATTCTGGAGCGGCGGCACCGGGTTTCTGCCTGTAAATTGCACTCCCGCCGTTCGACAAGGCGGAATTGAAGCTTACGGCACCATCATTCGCCATGGATAATTCAGAAAATGGCCCGGAGGAAGAAACAAAAATAATGGTCCCAGAACCCGAGGAAGTTGAGCACGGAATGAGTGAGAAGAACGCGCCACTCGAGTTAGGCGCCGGTTCACAATTGTAAGCAACGAGATTCGATTGTCCAGATGAGGCTTGATATCGCAGCAGAGCGAAAGGTTGTGATGGCGCTTCCCGAAATTGGGGATTGAAAAACGACGTCTCCCGAATCGTCCAACCCAAGCGCAACGGGCGAGATCATCGTGCCGCCGCCCACTGTGGCGGGTGCCGCATCTCCTGCTGAAATGAGGACGGTTGGTATTGATAAAGAAGCCGCTCCGGGCGATGCCGGCATGGCGCTGCAAATTGAAGCATGTCCTGAACTGGGCGAATTCGTGAAAACCACCAACCCGCTGTTATTTAGAAATGCAGTCGCTGCCTGCGATAGATTTGAGATTACATTAGTGGCAGGCTGTGGGCTGCATGCTCCCGTGGCTAGCCATTGGTACCAGGGTGAAGCTGCCATCTTTTCCGCCAATGAAAAGCCCGCCCCAGAGTCCTAAAAGCATCTGCCCTTGCGAATTTAATTTCGGAATGTAAGCAGGGGAAATTCCCGCAAAAACTCCGGTGGTAACAGGTACCCCTGGAAGAAAACTTCCCACAGAACTTCCAGAAGTCGAGCACCACGTGCAGGATGCCGGAGGTGTATCTGCCGTGCCCGCAATTCGAAAGATGGTCGTAGAATCCGGCGGGAGCGATGTAAATAGACGAGCGAATTAACCCAGTCGGCACAGCAGCGAAGTTCACATCGCCGCTATCGTCAATGCTGCCTGGGATGATACTTAATCCGTACGTCGCGCTGTTCGAATTGGGCACAAAACTATCGGAAGTTACAACGGTCCGGTAAGTGATGCCCGCATAAGTCATTAAGCGTAATGGCTTGAGCCATCCGCGCCAGTGAACCTTGCTCCGAAAAAGAGGGTCCGCGAGGAATTGATTCCCAATTCCGGCGAATATGAATTGAATTTGGCTCCCCGGGAAATTCGGGAGTTCATCGTCGATTTGCAGGAGTCGGGTGGCGGCAGACGTTCCCGCAAGGCGCAAGAACAAAGCATTATCGCCATTTCCGACGAATGCAAAATCGCCCAGCCTGATTGATCGCGGAAGCGGCCGGAACTCCAAACTGGTTCGAAAGGCTCAGGGCGCTTTGATCCGTGGCAACCGTGATAAGAGGTACTTCACCTTGGGCATTTGCGGTGGCGGAAAAAAGTACCAGAATGGCTGCGAACGCCGCGCAAATTTTCGTCAGACGCGGAACAATCCATTTTCGCGAAAGGTTTGCAGCAGCCGACAGTAAGAGGCGGGGATTTGGGCATACTAGTACCTTCCTATGGAGATAACTGGAAAAGTCTGCTGCGAAAGAGGACAGAAGATTTTTAGCAGCAATTCATCGGATCGTCAATCATTGTAAAAGTAAATCTATAGTGAATACTCGGCGGTCTTTGAATGAGTATTTTTTCCTCCAAGTAAGGTTTCTTTCTGCAGTCCAAAATTGTGAGATTCAATTAATCTGACTGAACGAAAAATCTCATCCTTACATTTTTGAAATTACAAGTCAAAGATTGTTTGGATGCTGAATTATCAGGAATAAAACCCTGATATCTCGAACTCATTGTGGCAAAGTCTCCTTCACGTGAACCGCGGAGATGCCGCCGTCTCTTGGGCGGCAGCTTCTGGCCGCAGTATGCAATATTCAAAGTTTTGCACTATGCCATAATGCCCGCCTTCCTTGACAGTTGCGGAGCGGGCCTACAATCACCCGTTTGTAACAGTCGCAATTGGGTGATTGGTGGGGCCCTACTATGGATAAGAAGCGTCTGGAATATTACAAGAAAAAATTGCAGACACGGCGCGAGGAACTGATCAAGTCCATTGCGCGCACCGAAGAAGAAGGCCGGACGGCGGACGACGATCCGACCGTGGATCTTGCGGATAAGGCTGCCAATTCCTATACCAAGGAATTCTTGTTCGGTCAGACGAATACGGACCGGTCGATGCTGGCCTTGATTGATGATGCGTTGGAACGCATCAGGACTAACACCTATGGTGTTGCGCTGAGTGCGAAGAAGAACTTCAGCAAAAGCGTCTCGAAGCAGTGCCCTGGGCGCGCCACTGCGTGACCTGCGCGGAAAAACACGAACAAGGGCTGCTTTAGATTCTGCTTCGCGGATCCGGCCTTTTTCTCCGTGCTGACTAACGCCCGCTTACGCTGCAAACTTGTGGGATTCTTGGGTGGCGCGGGCTTCTGCCTGCGGATTTGTGATTGCAAGGACTAAACCCCGCCGGCTGAAGCCCGCGCCACTTAAATCTGTCACGAATCGTGCCAGATTTTACTTCCCTTATGTTCGTAATCGATGTAGGCTTGGCGCACTTGTGCCCAGGCCGCCAGCGCTTCGGGCTCAGATTCGTGGAATGTGCGAGGCGCTTGCCTCGCTCATTTTTCCCGCGCCTTGCCGCATCTGCACGCGCATGTTGGATACCGGCAACCGAATCCCGTTCTGCCACGAGTGCATTGCAGCCCTTAGGCAAAGCCTTGCCCCGAGCCGCTTTGCGAACAATGCGGCCGGCCGATCGTATCGACGGCTGTCACGGAAGGAATTTCGGTTCCTCGATGCCACATTTGCCGCAGCGGCGTGTACGCCTTTGATATGGCGCGCAGCTTTGGTGCCTACACGCCCCGGATGTCCCGCGCCATCCTGCTGCTGAAGTATGGGCAACGTAACCCCGCTGGGGGCCTGGTTTGCCCGAAGTCCTGGCAGATTTGATTCCGAAGAATTCGGAAGATTTTGCCGCCGATGTCGTTGTACCAGTTCCCCTGGACCACGGCCGAGGTTTCGGAACGCGGCTATAATCAAGCTGAACTGATTGCCAAGCCCCTGGCGCGGCTTCTGGGGATCCCTTTTCGGTCCTATCTTGTTGGTCCGCACGCGTCCCAGGCCCAATCATTTACGTCTAACCGAGACGTGAGCGATGGGAAACGGTACGTGGCGCTTATGCCCCATGTGAACGAGCGCCGGTTGACAAGCTGCGTGTTTTACTGGTAGATGATGTATTTACCACTGGGGCCACATTAGACGCCTGCTCCCGGGCCTTAAAAGGGGCTGGAGCCGCCCGAGTGGTGGGTCTAACCATCGCAAGAGCCTTACCTCTATATCCGGCTCCAGAAGCCGACTTGCAAGACCAGGACTTTGGGGAATGAAACCACTGGGCCAAATCGGTAGGCCTCCCCGGCCAAAGCACCCGCCGGAAGTTCGAGGCGAGTCGCGCCCGCCCGGGGGGATGCCGCCTGCCCTTCGCAAGCCCGCCATCATGCAAGAGCCTGTCCTCGTCCTGAACGCTACCTTCGAGCCAATCAACGTCACAGCCGTTCGCCGTGCCATGGTCCTTATGCTCAAAGGGGTAGCTCAAGCCGAGGAGATTAACCACACGAAAGTCCACTCAGCATCGCGATCCCTTGCAGTGCCTTCTGTGATCCGACTGCTGGCGTACCGGCACATACCCCAGCAGACCAGGGCACTTTCGCGCAAAAATATCCTTCTGAGGGACCGCAATACGTGTCAGTTCTGCAGGAGTATTCTCCCTGCTTCCGAGCTTACGCTGGATCACGTGCTGCCCCGGTCGCGTGGCGGCCGGTCGTCATGGGAGAACCTGGTGGCCTGCTGCTACCAGTGCAATAATCGAAAAGGGGACCGAACCCCAGAGGAAGCAGGGCTGGCCTTAGCCCGCCGGCCGCGCCCCTTTACGCTGCACACTTCCCGGCAGTTGATGCGGCTGATCGGAAATAAAGACGAAAAATGGCGCAAGTATTTATTTTACTAGGGCTTGTATGAGATTTTGATTTTTCCTTTCTGTTCTCTTCATTTATAAAAATCTAAAATTTTTCTTAGAAATGCAACCATTTCGATTTTCGTGCGTCTAACTAGACAAACCACTTCAAGGACACACCCCGGGAAGCAGCGATGGCTAGTCCAAAGCTGCTTCTCTTTTTTTACGCCCATTTCACGCCGCAAAGTTGTAACAATTCCGTAACAAAGGTACGTAGCAGGGGCGCTTTTACTGTCTGAAAACGACATGCAAGCCTTTGCGCCAGTTTTCGGCGAGGGCCACGCGGAAGACTTCGATTTCCGGAGATAAATATCGCAATACGATATCTATGGAGGAATGAAAGCGGAATCCGGGAGAGATGAGATACAGAAGCGGTGGTTTGGAGTTCAAGGGAACTTCGGGAAAATATCCGAATCGACGAAAATCGTCCTGATCATGATGGAAGCGCACCCGCAGCCAATAATCCACCGCCTGCATCACCAGATGGATATCTTCGGACGCTTTCAGCTCAATGACGGCGAGCCGACCGTCGCGCGTAACCCCGAGCAAATCGATAATCCCACGCTCGCTGGCAGAAAAGGCCGGGACTTGGGTGTAAATATGCCGCAGGTCCAGCCGCGCGTCGACGCGGCCAGGGTCGGCAGCGACCATGGTTTCGAGCCAGCGCTCGGGCTGACCGCGATAGAGGCGATGCTTGGTGTTCGAGGCCAGCGGATGTCGGTGCGTTTCCAGTTGGCGGACTAGCGTTTCGAGGTTTCCCCATTTTTCAGGCGTCAACACATTTTGGTGATCGCCCAGGCCGTACCACATGGCGCCTGTCCGCCAACGCGCGAACTCCAGTCCACGAAACCGCAGGGTCACGTCCTGGCTTCCCGCTGCTACGCCCAGGCGAATGGCGTCTGGCGCGAGGCGCCGAATGCGGTCCGCCACCGGCATGGCGGCAGCGATTGCCTGCTCGATTTCGCGGCGCGGAATAATCCACGAGGCTAAGTTGCCAGCGTCCGAACGTGCGATGCGACGAACGCGCCAGTACAGCGGCTCATACTCATACAACTCGACTTCATTGGGCAGCGCGAGGGCGGCCATGCGATGCGCTGCGGTGAAGGAAGATCCCTTGGGCACAAACAGGCGTAATCCGTGGACCGAATACCGCCGCGCGCGATCACGCGCATGCTGCAGCCAGATCAGCCCAAAAGTGAGAATGCCATCGATCGTCCCGGAGTCTTCGTTCGGCGACGCACCGAGGACGGCGTATGCCGCTGAGCCGCGTCGAACCACGCCACGTGTGTAAGACCCGGAAATGGAATGGTGCAGATCGGCGGAAGTGGCCAGCGATTCCACGACTTCATCGGGAAAATGGTCGGTTAAAATTCGGCGAAATCGGGTGGAAAACTGTTCGCGTTCGACACGATGCGGTTCGCGCGGCGCCGCAGCGGCGACAAATTCCAGCTGCGCATTTCTCGAAAATCCAAAGCGGCTGACTTCCAGCACGACGCGTTCGCTGGATTGTTCGGCAACACTTAAGACACGGCGAACCAGGGATTGCTGGGGACTCCACAAATGCAGCAAGGCGGTGTCTCCCTGCGCGCTGACGTCGTATTGCATCGCGGCTAGCCCGGCCAGCTTTTCGCCGTTTTCGCGGACCTCGGGCGCGCCGATGGCCCATAGCCCATCGAGGGCCCGACGTAAATCCGCAGCCAACTCCATTGGGGCGCATTATTAAATATGCGGCGGAAAAGGGGAAGTCATTTTTCGTGACAGCCGCAGAACTCGGGGATGCCCATAGAGCCAAGCCGTTTCAGAAATGACCTGAACAATAAGCACGATCGCCGGTCAGGGGCTAAGCCGGGACCGCCAATCTCCTGATTGGCCCATGGCAAGCCGCCAATCAGGAGATTGGCGGTCCCAGGAAACATTCAATCCCGTGAGAAATGCAGGCTAACCTGCATTTCTTACAATGACTTCGGCCTCCGGGAAACGCGCACGTTTCGCGAGAGCTTCCGGCTCTACCAAAAGCGCGAGGCTCGCGGCACTCGTCGTCGTTGACCTTTCCCGGCCGTGATTCGTCGTGAGAAAAGGGGCTAAAGAGTCTGTGTGAGAACTCAAAATCGAGGCATTTTTGCAGCGCCCGCCTGAAGGCTGGCGCTACATGATCCAAAACCCGGTTCTCACACAGACTCTAAAGCCCGATTGTTGGTGTTTTGATGTCGCGGCTGAAGCCGCGACCCGCAAAACGTTTTATCTGATTGCTTTTATTTAAATTCTAGGCCGCTTACTACGATGGACGGGAAAACCTGGTCCCACTGCGGAGGAATATGTTCGTAGGGAATCTGGACGTCTCTTTGCTGACCGGGCATGAATGGGGGAGCGGTTGAAAGAAACAGGCGCTGCTTATCGCGAAGAATGACCTGATGAAAAGGATCGTGAAATTCCACGGTGATTTCAATCTGGTGAATTTTTTTGTCGCCGCCATTTTCCACGGTGCAAAAAACATAGGTAACTTCCTGGTTCAGGAAATTCGCCGCACGGCTCATCTTCGGTTCCAGGAAATGAATCTGCGGAACATAGGTTTTTGCCTCGGGGCTGAAAGGCACGGGCTTGTCATCTTCCGAAATGGCGGGCGCGGCATAGCGGCTATAGAGCATAGCTCCGCTTACGAGTATGGCGACGATGACAATTCCGATGAGAAATGCGACCGGCAACCGGCTCCGTTCTTCTGTGGGCATCAAATCGGAAATCCTCCTGATTCTCTATCGTTCTTGTTGCGTCGCCTCAAATGGTACAGAAACTTGCTGGGCGTTCAGGCTTCCACGAGCTGTGGCTCGTTGCTGTAGCCCGCCTCTGAAGAGGCGGGCTACAGCAGTCGATCCAACCTTCAAGACCCAAGGTCGATTCTTAGCGGCCCGCTCCGAGCCTTTCGACCAATGGAAAGGGCAGCCCGGCCTTTTCCATGCGCTTCTGAACAGCAGCAATATCATACGGAACGCGCCAAAATTCAACGATGTGATGCTCCAGGTCCGCGATGGCAAAAGCGGCTCGCGGATCTCCATCCCTCGGCTGGCCGATGGAGCCTGGGTTCAGCAAATAGCGCGTGCCGGTTTCCATTCGCAGCGCGCCAAAATTCGCTCCGTGATCCGGGCGGAGTTGGATCATTCCAATTTGGCCTGCGCGGTAAGAAAAGCCGCCTTGATAATGCGTATGCCCGAAAAATGTGACATCGGTGGGCGATTCCATTAGCCCGCCCATGGCTTGTCCGGGAACGAAGACATACTCATCCTCATCTTCGTACGATCCGTGCACCATGGTAATGCCGTTCGGGGATATGGGGCCCGGGGGCAATTGCGAAATATATTCCAGATTGGCGGGCTCCATTTGCGTGCGCGTCCATTGCGCCGCGACCCGCGCAATCGGATTGAAATCTTCGAGGTCGGTAATTCCCGCGACCGCTTTGTCGTGATTGCCCCGGATAATGGTGGGCGCAAGATTCTTGATGAAGTCCGTCACTTCGTTCGGATCAGGTCCGTAATCCACCAGATCGCCCAGGCAAAACGCGCGATCCCACCGCCCATTTACGGCGGCTAGACATGCATCGAGCGCAGTTATATTGGCATGAATATCGCTAATGATGAGATATCGCATTGTTGGTGAATGATCCGATCCACTCCCTCGACTCGCACCGATTATAGACGAATTTCAAAATTGCGCATGTGGAGCTTGGAAATCCGCCAGGAACCAGTTCCGGGAAGCAGGAACACAAAGCTGCCCGCCCGAAATGATGGGCGGAGTGTACGAAAGCAAAACTCGCAGTCGATCATCTTCTCTGACCATCGATCATCGTCTCGTATCGAACAGCTTGCAAACAATTTTTTTGAGCCTCAGCGATTCGAACCGGCAAAGTAAACAACCCTGCCGACACATCTTCCGTCACCCGCGGCTGCCATGTTAGGATTTCGCTGGAGACCCAATCATGTCAAATCGTAAAAAGAACGTCATGCCTTCCGCGAAGGCTGCAGCGAACTTGAGCCGCCGCACGCTGCTGCAGCGCGCCGGGTGGACCGCTGCCGCGCTCGCCGTCCCCAGCGGAATGTTCGCTGCGGATGCTGGAATCAGCCCCGTGATGGCCAAGCTCAGCGCTTACATGGCCGAAGCGGGTGGCCGCGCGCTCCCCGATGAAGTGATTGAGAAGGCCAAGCATCACATTCTCGATACGTTTGCCGCCATGATTTCCGGATCGGACTTGCCGCCTGCTCGCGCCGCGTTTGCCTACGCGCGCGACTTTAATACGGACAAAACTTCGACGATTGTCGCATCGAAGATGACTTCGAGCCCTCCGGAAGCGGCGTTCATCAACGGGATGCTGGCGCATTCCGATGAGACGGACGACTCGAACGAATTCTCGCAATCGCATCCTGGCTGCGCGGTTGTGCCCGCGACGCTGGCGGCGGGAGAAAAATTTGGGATCGACGGGATGCGCTTCCTGCGCGCCGTGACGCTGGGCTATGACATTGGCCCGCGCATGACCATCAGCTTTGGCGCGCTCGATTTCCGCAACCACAGCCACAAGAGCACGCACGCCATCTCCAGCGTGTTCGGTGCGGCGTCCGCGGCGGGCTGCGCGGCGGACTTGAACGCGCAGCAGATGCGCTGGCTGCTGGATTACACGTCGCAGCAATCCTCGGGCATCGGCGCGTGGAATCGCGACACCGAGCACATCGAAAAAGCATTTGTGTTTGCGGGAATGAGCGCGCGCAACGGAGTCACGTCGGCGCTAGTAGTTCATGCAGGGTTTGACGGTCTCGACGATATTTTTTCTGGCGTGGACAACTATTTCTGACGCGTACGCGCCGACGGCGAATAAAGAGGAGCTCGTCTCGCAGCTGGGCGAGCGCTACGAAATTGCGCGCACCAACATCAAGAAATGGACGGTCGGCTCGCCGATTCAGGCGCCGCTCGACTGCCTGTATAATATTTTGCAAAAGCATCCCATCAATCCCAATGATGTGAAGACGATTGTCGTGCGCGAGGCCAATAGCGAAGCGCGCGTCGTCGACAACCGCGAGATGCCGGACATCTGCCTGCAGCACATGGTTGCGGTGATGATCCTCGATAAGACTGCTTCGTTCAAAGCCGCACATGACAAGCCGCGCATGAAGGATCCAGCCGTCCTCGCCGTTCGCGCCAAGGTGCAGCTCGTGCCCGACGCAGAGCTCGAGAAAATGGAGCCCGCGCGCCAGGCCATCGTTGAGATCACCATGAATGATGGAACGAAATTCACCGAACACGTCGCCGACGTGCGCGGCACCGTCGACAACCCGATGACCCGCGAAGAAGTCATCCAGAAGTGCCGCGACCTCGTCGAACCGGTCCTCGGCAAAGCAAACTGCACTACGCTAATCGATAAGATCATGGGCCTGGAAAAAGTGAAGGACATCCGGGAACTGCGGAGCGTGCTGCAGAAGGGCTAACTCAACGATTCTGATTCGTTGAGTCTTGGGACCAAACGTAAATTCACTGATCCTTCTGGACAACGGCCCATCCAGAATATTTTTAAGGGAGTTTCAGACACTCCTGAAATCTAAACGCCTCTGAGAATCCCGGCAAGAATTTTGGCGGATGCGGTGTCGATGCCTCCTCGAGTTGCCTCCTCGAATCGGCGCACTCGTTCTTTTTGCTCCAAATAGAACGCCGTGGGTTTTGCGGCGCTGCTGGCTTCCTTGCATAGCACGCCAAGGTGCATCAACTCATCGAGGTCCAGAGGCTTCGACTGCAACTCGCGGATTTCGTCGAGCACTCGTTTCAGTTCCGTCTTGCTGCGGTCAAAGTTGTCGTCGTACTTCAAATAAACTTCGGCGTCGCCCACCACGAATTGTTTTACAGTCTCAACTTCATCAGACGTGAGCTGATCGCCGAGCTCAAGTTTCTTTACAATGGCCTTGCAATCTTCGTGATCATGTAAATACTCGATCGCCATGGTTTCCAGTTCTTCCATCTGCTCGCCAAGAATGCCGTATCCCTCGCTGCTCTCGGCCTCAAAGCTGCGGATGGCCATGTCGAGCGCGTCTTTCAGCTTTATCGAAAATACCTGATCGTCAGCCATAAACAATTCTCCTCATCCTCGAATTATTTCCAGTCGAGATACCGCGTGGTGGTTGGATTCACCCTGTCGATTTCAAATTGCTCGCATTTCTCCGCATAAGCCTGCCCAAATTTGATGAGAATTTTCTGTAGCACGTCGGGAGTTATGCGGCTTGTCCCGCCAATCATGCGTTCTCCCATTTTTTCCAGTAACAGGTCCCATTTGCCTCCCTGATACGGCGGCAGATCTGCGGGCAAAGGCCTGTTCATGTCCTCGCGGAAAGCCTGATCCCGCTCACTCTTGATCATGCTTTCGTCGATTTGTAGCGCCGTGATTTTGTCCGTATCGCATTCGCAGAACATGATTCGCGCGTTCGCTTTGTCAACAGAAGAACTGGTGTAGACCAAATCCTTGCCATCAGGAGACCAGCGCACATTTCTGTCCACGCCGAGATTGGTGGTCATCTGCTTCAGATTTCCGCCGGCGAGTTCGACCGTCCAAATGTCCAAGTTGTTTTTCCCATAGAAAAAATCCATTAAATCCCGGGTAAATTCAAACTTTCCATTTTGATCCGGATGCTGGGAAACAAAGGCGATTTTCTTTCCATCTGGACTGAACGCCGGCGAAGTATCCGGGCCGGGATGTGTGGTGATCCTTGTTTCCTCAAGCGTTTCAACATTCACTGTGTAAATATCCTGGTTGTTGCGGCGCTCCGACGAGTACGCGATTGTCCTTCCGTCAGAAGACCAATCGGGATAGAAATCGGCGCTATCGCTGCTCGTGATTCGACTTACCTTGCCGGTCTCAAGGTGCACCGTAAAAATATCCATTTGAAAATATTTGTTGGAAACAAAAGCGACCTGCGTCCCGTCGGGCGACCATGTGGGGAAATCGGCCCACTTCAAACCAGCCGTAATCGACTTGGCGTCGCTGCCATCCGCATTCATCAGCCAGATTTCCTGATTTCCGCTGCGCGTTGTGGCAAACGCAATTTTGCTGGCGTCAGGCGAAAATCGTGGGTAGTCGTTCCAGAAATTGTCGCAGGTCAGCTGCGTGAGCTTTTTAGAGCTTAAATCGTAAAGAAAAATGTTGTAGTCACCGAAATTGCCAGCCGCAAAAACTAGTTTCCCCTCGAACATGGCTCTCCCTCTTTGCTGAAATCGACCATGGCACAGGGCGTAGCATCCATGGGTATGAGCCGGGATTTCTGAGAATTAGACATAGCTCCATTGTTCTTGCAAGTTGAGGGCAAATGGCGCGGCAAAACAACTCTTCTGATTTCAATGGGCTGAAACTTGCTTAGACAGAGATCGTCCAGTCATTGTCTCCGCCTGGAGACAGTTGTGAATTCATTTCGTATGAATTAAGAAGCTTATCGGTTTCGAACCTATGAATGAAACCTGTTCACTTCAGCGCGATGTAAAAAACTATTTCTTTAGAGCTAGCGAAATTACGCCACATTAGAAAGAATGAAAATGGATCGGCTGTATGCAGAATATTGCTGAAAAATGGAAAGTACTAGCCAGGTATGAACATGCGCACTGCGGCTAGGCCCATCACTGTGCTTTTGGAAACCAACTGAATAATCATGATCATCAATTGAATGGCGATAACCTCAAGGTGTCGCTAGGCTGAGTCCCGAGGAATTCAAGGAAGTCGGCCTGTCTTATCGAGTTCGCGGTAAAAGCCCAGATCCTTCGCGCGCACGAGCTTGGTGATAAAAACAATCTGCCCGTAGTGCATTGCGAAATGTTCCACGACCTGGTAAATCGCTTTTAAACCGGTGACTTTATACCCTTGAATTTCGAAGGGGATGAGCAAATCCGCTTCCGTGATTCGTGCGAGAACCTTTGACGCTTCCTGCATGGTTGCGCTGAGTTTTTCGAGCAGCTCTGGTGCGGGAATGAGGCGACGCTCGGAAAATTCCGCGGGTCGGTTGCGTGCGTCTTCCAATTTATTAAACGGCGAAATGATCCACTGGCGGACATTTCCGTTCAAATGCAGGAGCAAATTGCCGATGCTGTTGCTGGCCTCGTTCGGGCGCCACCACACTTGCTCGTCGGTCAAGGACTCAACGCAGCTGCGCAGGCGCGGCCAATATTGCTCCAGAAGTTTTTCCCGGGAAAACGCCAGGAAATCGGCTGCGAGACTTACTTGCGGTGGATGTTGTTGTGGCATGTTTTTGATCTGAGCAGAGTCTTTGTAAGAATTCGTAATCGTACATGTAGCGCCTGCTTTCAGGCGGGCGCTACAAATTAACCAATTTAAATTCCCCGCTGCACACGCTCACTGACCATTAGCTTATAGATATAGATAGCTTGAACGAGAATCAGTGCATGAAACGAAAAGTAAATTCAATCGGGACTCGAACGGCAACCGGCTTTCCGTCGAGGCCAATTGCGGGCTTAAAGCGCCATTCTTGCAATGTTTGAAATGCAATTGATGTCAACGCGGAATCAACGCTGCTGACTAAGGCGATTTGAGTCGCCAGTCCTTGCTCCGAGACAGTTGCCATGAAAGTGATTGTCCCTTCGAGCTTTTTGTCCCTTGCTTCTTTGGAATATTTGGGGTCCGGGCATTTATCGCATGCAACATTCCTGAATGGAGGGTAATGCGTCGGGTCTCCCCTTAGAATAATAATAAATGGGCCATCTGTGGAGTCACGGAAGAAAATAGGCGATTCATCTTTATCGCTAGCCGGTCGAAACACTTTAAACGAATAGGTACCGAGTTCCTTATCGTTACTGACATCAATTATTTTGGCGCTTAGTTCGTAGTAAGCGTCTTTCCAAGCTAAGTTTTCAACTACAAGTACGTCCACTCCCAAGTTTTTGACAACCGTACGCACGATTGAATCATTATAGGAGTCAATAGAAATAAATCTACGGCTCTCGAGGATTGGAACGACATCTTCTCGACTTGAGAACTTGATGTCCGGGACTGCCGCTCCGAGCAACGCGCGTAATTTTAATTCTAAACTTTCGCACATTTGGGTATTCAGAAGGCAACCTGAAAATCTTCCAATGACAACTCGCTTGGGATGAAATTTTGCGATTTGCGAGGCTGTCCGACCGGCCAAACTTTCAATTTCGGGACTGTCTTGCCCCTGCACAGGCAGATAAAATGAGTAAGCTAGAATTGCGAGAAGAACAAATTGGCACGGCCTTAGATGGAATCGCACTCCGCTCTTTTAACATGAGGCGTTCACGCAAAGAACAAATTTCTCTGGTCATTGAATCCTAAGCTGTAGCTCAATCGGTCGCTGAATTCAAAAATCTACCGGATCCACATGCAATCGCCGTAACTGTAAAAGCGGTAGCGGGCTTCTACGGCGTGCTGATACGCGCGCAAAATGAATTCGCGGCCGGCGAAGGCGCTGACGAGGATGAGCAGCGTGGATTGCGGCAAATGGAAATTGGTGATCAGCTGGTCGACGGCGCGGAAGGTGTGGCCCGGCTTCATAAAGATGGCGGCTTCGGCGGGGCCGGGCTCGACGAGGTTTTTCAGCGCATCCCATTTTTCGCCGTGGCGCTCGGCTGATTTTTGCGCGGCATCTTCGAGCGTGCGCACCACGGTTGTTCCTACGGCCAAAATCGGACGGCCTTCCTGGCGCGCTTTGCAAATTGCGACGGCCGAGGATTCGGGAATTTCGTAGCGCTCGAAATGAATTTTGTGCTGCTCAATTTCTTCTTCATGGATCGGCTGGAAGGTGCCGAGGCCCACGTCGAGAGTGATAGAAACCATTTCAATGCTGCGTCTTTGCAAGCGTTCTAAAATCGCGGGAGAAAAATGCAATCCCGCAGTGGGTGCCGCCACGGCTCCCGGGTGATCCGCGAAAATCGTTTGGTAGCGCTCGCGGTCCGCCGATTCGTCTTCGCGCGCGATGTAAGGCGGCAGGGGAACGTGGCCGAGTCGCTCAATCGCTTGCATAACGTTTCCCTTTGCCGTCAGGCGGATTCGCCGCAGCCCGTACTCGCCACGGCTCAGCACTTCGGCGATTAATTCCCCATCGCCGAAATCGACGCGCTCACCCACGCGCATTTTTCGACCGGGCCGCACCAGGGCTTCCCACTCGTCGGGGGCGACTTGTCTGGTGAGAAGGACTTCGATGGTTGAAGACAAAAATTCGCGCACGGTGCGGGGACTGTGCCCCGGCGCTTCGGCCCGCACGCCTTCGCGGCGTCCGAAAAGGCGCGCTGGGATGACGCGCGCATTGTTCACCACCAGCAATTCATCGCCATGCAGCATGTCCGGCAGCGAGCGAAAGGAGGAATCCTCCCAGGTTTGCTTGCCGCGATCAAGGATCAGCATGCGGGAGGCGTCCCGTTCCGGCAGGGGGGCTTGGGCGATCAGGTCAGGTGGAAGCTCGAACTGGAAGTCAGAAAGCCGCATAGATGAGTGCCAGACTATAAGACATTTGGGAAGGAGAGCGCAAACGGATGTTTTCATCATTTATACAAACCTTGTAATTGCATAATGTTATGGAGGACATTATCCAGAAGCGACTTCGTTAGAAAATACTTGACAACATAACACTAATATTTTATGCTCTCGTTGCTGTTACATTATAAACGATTAGATGGAGGAATCACTATCATGGCAACGATCGCTCATCTCGAACCTTTTCGCGGGTTATCCAACCTGCAGAAACAGTTCAACCGGATTTTTAACGAATCCTACCGGCATCAAGCCGACGACTCGGCCTTGACCACCTGGGCTCCGGCCGTAGACATCTACGAGACCCCGAACGAACTGGTGGTAAAGGCGGACCTGCCGGATGTGAACGAGAAAGATATCGACGTACGCGTTGAGAACAACTTGCTCACAATCCGCGGGGAGCGTAAGTTTGAAAAGTCAGTTTCGGAGGAAAACTATCTGCGCGTGGAGCGTACGTACGGCGCGTTCAGCCGAAGCTTCTCCCTGCCCAACACGGTGAATGCGGAAGCGATTGGCGCCGAGTACAAAAATGGCGTGCTGACCGTGAACCTGCCGAAGCGCGAGGAATCCAAACCGCGACAGGTAAAAGTAACCGTCAATGCCGCAAGCAACGGGAAGTAAATTTCCGGCGCCGCATGGCAGCAAACTGTAATGCCACGAGGGGCCGGTCGCAAAACCGGCCCCAACGTTTTTGCATTGTGAGGTAAAAATAAATGGTCCGCTTCGACAAATTCACATTAAAAGCTCAGGAAGCAATTCAATCCGCGCAGGACATTGCGGCGCGGCACGACCATCAGCAAATTGAGCCGCTGCATCTGCTCGGCGCGCTTGTCGCGCAGCATGACGGCGTTGTGCCTCCTCTGCTGGCTCGGCTGGGAGTGCGCCCTGAGACGTTGGCGAACGATATTGAATCGCGTCTCGCGCGCATCCCGAGAGTAACGGGCGCGGTGCAGCAACAAATGAGTCCGGCGTCTAATAAAGTTTTGGAAGGCGCATTCGTCGAAGCGGAGCAATTTAAGGATGAATATGTTTCGACCGAACATATTCTTATGGCCATCGCGACCATCCGCAAGGATGAGGCAGCGGAACTGCTGGCAAAATATGGCGCATCGCGCGAATCGATTCTGCAGGCGCTGACATCCGTGCGCGGCAGCCACCGCGTGACTTCGCAAAATCCGGAATCCACATTCCGCGCTCTCGAACAATACGGGCGCGATCTGATTGAACTCGCGCGTCGCGGCAAGCTCGATCCGGTGATCGGGCGCGACGATGAAATCCGCCGCGTGATGCAGATTTTGGCGCGGCGCACAAAAAATAATCCGGTGCTGATCGGTGAACCCGGCGTGGGAAAAACCGCCGTCGTCGAAGGCCTCGCGCAACGCATCGTTGCGGGCGACGTACCGGAAGTGTTGCGCCCGAAGCGCGTAGTGGCGCTTGATCTGGCGGCGCTTGTTGCCGGCGCGAAGTATCGCGGCGAATTCGAGGACCGTTTGAAAGCGGTGCTCAAGGAAATCACGGAATCCGAAGGAAAGATTATTCTGTTCATCGACGAGCTACACACGCTCGTCGGAGCGGGCGCGGCGGAAGGCGCGATGGACGCTTCCAACATGCTGAAGCCTGCCCTCGCGCGAGGGGAACTTCGCGCGATCGGCGCAACCACGCTGAACGAATATCGCAAATACATCGAAAAAGACCCGGCGCTGGAGCGCCGCTTCCAGCCCGTGCTGATCGCCGAGCCTTCGCCGGAAGATACCATCGCGATTTTGCGCGGTTTGAAAGAACGCTACGAACTGCACCACGGCGTGCGCATCAAGGACGCCGCGATCCTGGCCGCCGCCACGCTTTCGCATCGCTATATCACCGACAGGTTTTTGCCGGACAAGGCCATCGACCTGATCGACGAATCCGCCGCTAGCCTGCGCATGCAGCTCGATTCCCTGCCCGTCGAAATCGACGAAATCGAGCGGCGCATCATGCAGCTGGAAATCGAAAGACAAGCATTGCTGCGCGAATCCGACGCGCATTCCAAGGAGCGCTTGACAATTCTCGAGGGCGAACTCGCCGGACTGCGCGAAGAATCCAGCGCGCGCAAGGCGCAGTGGCAAGTGGAGAAAACCGCCATTGGAAAAATTCGCACCGCCAAAGAGCAGATTGAGAAATTGAAAGCGGAAGAGCAGCGCCTCGAGCGCAGCGGAGATCTGGCGAAGGTGGCCGAAATCCGCTACGGCAAACTCGCCACAGCCGAGAAAGAAATTGCCGCTGCGCAGAAAAATCTGGAAGAAGTGCAAAAAAATGGCGGCATGTTGAAGGAAGAAGTCGGCGAAGAGGATATTGCCAAGCTGGTGAGCAAGTGGACAGGGATTCCCGTTGGCCGGTTGCTCGAAGGCGAAGCGCAGAAACTCGTCACGATGGAAAATCGTCTGCGCCAGCGCGTGATTGGGCAGGAATCCGCGCTCGAACGCGTGGCGAATTCCATTCGCAGAAATCGTGCAGGGCTTTCCGATCCCAACCGCCCGATCGGTTCGTTTATTTTCCTAGGGCCCACGGGCGTCGGGAAAACGGAACTCGCCCGCGCGCTTGCGGAGTTTTTGTTCGACGACGAAAAATCCATGGTGCGCCTCGACATGTCCGAATACATGGAAAAGCATTCCGTGTCGCGCATGATTGGAGCGCCTCCCGGATACGTGGGCTACGAAGAGGGCGGGCAGCTCACGGAACAGGTGCGGCGGCATCCCTATTCCGTAATTCTTTTCGACGAAATCGAAAAGGCGCACCCGGATGTGTTTAATATTTTATTGCAGATTCTGGAAGATGGCCGTCTGACGGACGGCAAAGGCCGCACCGTCGATTTCCGCAACGCCGTGCTGGTGATGACCTCGAACGTTGGATCGAGCGCGCTGTTCGATCTGGCTGGAAAAGATCCCGAGCGCGCACGCAAGGAAGCGATGGAAGCTTTGCGGCAAGCGTTCCGCCCAGAATTCATCAACCGGATCGATGACATAGTGCTGTTCAACCCGCTGGGTCAGGAACAGCTCAACAAGATTATCGACCTGGAGCTGGCGAAAGTGATGCGCCTGCTCGAGGAGCGGAAAGTTCGCATCGAACTGACGCCCGCGGCACGCGAGAGGGTTGTGCAGGACGGCTACGATCCCGCTTACGGAGCGCGTCCTTTACGGCGAACTGTGCAGCGGCTCGTTCAGGATCCGCTGGCGATGAAGATTCTCGACGGCAGCGTTTTGCCCGGAGATCTGGTGCGCGTCGACATCGATCCGGACACGGATGCGATGAAATTCGAGCGGATCGGAGTCGCCCGCCGCGCCAGAGCCGGCGAAGAAAGCGGAGGCTGATGAAAAGGCAGTCTCCGCTGCAAAATCCGGACGCCGGCGGTAATTCGCGTGTCGCTGCGTCGGTTTGCCGCCGATGAAATTGACGCGCATGGCGGAAACTTCTAGACTCTTTTTACGTATATATAGTTAGGTGGCCATTATGAGAGCTGTAAAGACCCTGTTTTTGTTAACGGCTTTAACGATGCTGCTTGTTTTGGGCGGCGAAGCAATTGCCGGCCAAAATGGAATGATCTATGGACTGATCCTTGCCGGAGTAATGAACGGAGTCGCTTATTTTTTCTCGGACAAGATTGCGCTGGCGTCCAGCGGAGCGCAGCCGGTATCGCGCGAAGAATTGCCGCGCCTCTATCAAGTGATGGAGAGGCTGGTGGCCAAGGCGCGATTGCCGATGCCAAAGCTTTATGTAATTCCGCAGGAAGCGCCGAACGCGTTTGCCACAGGCCGCAATCCTTCGCACGCTTCCGTCGCGGTCACTGCGGGTTTAATGGACTTGATGAACGACGACGAGCTTGAGGGCGTGATCGCGCACGAGCTTTCCCATGTCAGGAATTATGACATCCTGATTACTTCGATTGCCGCGACGCTTGCCGGAGCCATCACCATGATTGCATCCATGGGGCGATGGGCCATGATATTTGGCGGTTTTGGGGGCTCGCGCGATGAAAATCGAAATGGGGGAGGCCTCGCGGCGCTGCTCATGTTGCTCGTGGCCCCGATCGCTGCGCTGCTGATTCAGCTTGGAATTTCCCGCCAGCGGGAGTTCTCGGCCGACGCCTCAGGCGTCCAAATGGTCGGGCACGCGAACGGCCTGATCAGCGCCCTTGAAAAACTGGGCGCCTACAATGCGAGAATTCCCATGGACGTTTCCCCAACAACTGCTTCCCTGTTTATTGTGGCGCCCTTAACCGCCGGGCAAGTCCTTTCCGGCATGTTCAGCACGCACCCGCCACTTTCTGAGCGGATCGCGGTGTTGCGGAACATGACGATTACTCGCCAAGGCTAAAGTTTGTCCCGAAAGGATTGCGAAGGACTGCAAAGAATCGGTAATAAAGTGGAGTCGGTATAAAAATTGCTTGTCCTGACGGCAGTTACGTCCTTCTTTCTGGCTCGCGAATTTCCATCCAAGTAATTCATTACAAAAGATTTGCAAATATTAACCGCTGATTAACGTTTTGGCTTATCGCGTGCTTATTTAAGGGCTTCCAGTCCTTGGGGGAATGCCATGAGCATGACTTGTAAAGCCACTATCCGTTTAATCTGCGAATATTTGGAAGGCCGCCTGGCCCCCGAAGTGGGCAGTGAAGTCCAACGCCATTTGAGCTATTGCCGCAATTGCCGCACGGTTTTCGATGCTGCTGCTCTGACCTTGGAAGTATATTTCGATCGCGAAGTAGAGCCTGTTTCTGACGCCCGCTCCCGCGTTGCCTGATAGAGCACGCGCTAAATCAATCCCCACCTTGCCTTTGTATAAATTCCAGTGTTTGTGTCTGACGCTCTAAATCTATCTGGATCAATCATTTATACGTGAAATACCCCACTTCCCGAGTAAAACTTACACGGTCAATCGCAGGATTATTTCACTTCATTTTCCTTCGGGAAATTGAGGTAACGTGTTTATATTCATTGCGATACATGATTAACTGTTGGCGAAATTAGCCTTTGGTTCACTACATGCACTTCCCTAAGTGCGAGGGAAATCGCAAAGGAGATCATGGAAATGTTAGAACAAGAGAATGGGCAGATGACAGAAGGTTCGCCGCGCTGGATGGGAATAGCCGTGGTTGGCCTGGCGATTCTCTCGGTAGTGGGAGTGGGTATGGCGTGGAATGCAGGTGGCCACGCGCATGAAGCGGAGCAAGCGATTGCCGCTCAGAGCAAGACTTTTCAGGCTGCCGAAGATGGGTTCAGCCAACGCATGGCGCAAGCGGAACACACCAACGCCGAATTACAGTCGGAAGTTAATTTAGTCGGCGACAAACTTAAATTAACGGAAGAACAGTTGTCCACGGCTCGCAGCCAGGTGAAGCAGAGCCGCGCCGATTACACGAAGAAGCTGAATGACGTGCAAAGCACGCTCGCAACAAAGGCGAGCACGGACGACGTAAAAGCTCTCGGAACCGACGTGAACGGTGTGAAGAGCGATCTCGATGCAACCAACGGAAACATACAACAGCTTCGCGGCGAGCACGGCGAATTGATCGCGCGCAACCACGAAGAACTTGAACAGCTCAAGCGCATGGGCGAACGCGATTACTACGAATTTACTCTGACTGCCAAGGGACAGAAGGAACACGTTGGCCAGACACAGATTGAATTCCGCGGTGCCAGCGCCAAGAAGCACCAGTTCACGATCGCGATGTATGTCGATGACATGCGTCTCGAAAAGAAGAACAAGGCCGTTAACGAACCCATTTACT
The DNA here is from genome assembly GCA_963786215.1 of uncultured Acidobacteriota bacterium. GTDB lineage: Bacteria > Acidobacteriota > Terriglobia > Acidiferrales > UBA7541 > Palsa-360. The sequence continues at coordinate 644,223 of CAWAYK010000006.1, read as the reverse complement.
TCTACGCCGGCGGATCGCGCCAGCCAATGGAATTGGTGGTCAACCAGGTGAGCGACAAGAAGATTTCAGGCTACCTGAGTGCACCAAAAGCAATCGCAGCCTCCGCAAAAGTGAACTGAAAACTAACCCGTTTCATGACTTATGCAGGTTGTGAATAAAAAGGGCCGCTTCGGCGGCCCTTTTTATTTGGTTTTGTTTAAGTAGCACAGGCTTCAGCCTGTGGGGTTTCGTCCTTGCAAGGACTAAATTCCGCAGGCTGAAGCCTGTGTTACTTAAGACCAATTCACAGGAGGGGTTTCAGCCGCTGCAATTCCGAATTACTGGGGAACACGCGCAGGCCGAATTTCACGGCTTTGGCTGCGGCCGCGGAATCGCCCAGGTTTTTATCAGCTTTGAATAGCAGTGGATACACTTCCGAATTTTCATCAGGGAAAAATCGCATTACGAATTCCAGATGCGTGCGGGCTTCCGCCCATTTATTTTGTTGCGCCAGCAATTTGCCAAGGGTCATGTGCGCCTGGTAACTGTAAGGATCTTCCGCAATGCAATCCAGGCTGGCGTTGTAGGCCTCATCGAGTTTGCCCTCATGCAGCAAAATTTCGGCGAGCTGTGCGTGCGCCTCGGCGTCGGGATGCGGGTCCGCAATCAAGATGCGACGCTGCAATCCCTCAGCCTCGCGCCAGTTCGAAAAATCAATCTCCAGTTTTGTGAGTGATGTAAGCGCCTGCAGATTTTGCGGATCGCGCGCGAGAACTTCCTCCAATTCCTGACGCGCTTTTTGATTATTTCCAAAGCGGCGATTCGATTCGGCAATTCCCCAAGCGGCTTCGAGTGAACCAGGGTCAATGACTAATGCTGCGTCGAACGCATGTAGAGATGTCTTGAAATTGGCTTCCGCGAGCGCGGCTCGGCCGCGAATGATTTGAATTGCGGCGCTAGCCGGGCGATTGTCGAGTGCGTGTAAAAACCGCTCGGCTCCCTCGCCATCCTCCTGATTGACGGAAGTTTCGGCGGAGGCTGCGAGCGCTGCATCGCGCGCTTCTTGTGGAAAATCTTCGGGCAGTGGATTTTTTTGTTGCAGCACAATTGCGTCGCGGTTTTTGTCCTCGAGGCCATGAACGAGCAGCGATCGTGGAGCGTGGTATTCCAACAGTGTCTGATCGTCCGTGTTGATTTGCGCGCCGGCGCTGAACTTGCGCAGACCCGCATCGTCCAGCAAGTAGAACCCGAATAAGCCCGATGGTTCCTGCATTCCAAGCTGCATGAAATCGTCGTGCAGGCGTGGCGATTCGTACAAGGACTGTGCGCGCCTGAGAATTTCCGCGGACGGAGGACTGGGCGCCATCAGGATCAGGTCCGGCGCGTCACCATGCCATAGCGTTGCTCCATGAAATTCAGAGAGAAAAGTTGCAAAGAGCATGCGCAAATCTTCCGGAAACAGCGAATAAGCTTGCATCCATTGCACGAAGAGGCCGTCAGGAGTGAGCCTGCTGTGGACGGCTGCATAAAATTCGCGCGTAAAAAGTGTGGCGACTCCGGCAATCCACGGATTGGAAGGTTCGGAAATAATGAGGTCATACTTCTCGCGCGTGGTGAAGAGAAAATTGCGTGCGTCGTCAAACGTGACGTGTACGCGCGGGTCGAGCAGCACATTTCGATTTAATTGTGCGAGCAGGGGCGCTGCGCCCACGACGGCCGGCTCGATTTCCACGATGTCGAGGCGTTCGAGTTCCGGGTAGCCGACCAGCGCGGACGCCGTCATGCCGCTGCCAAAGCCAACAATGAGTACGCGGCGCGGCGCATGCGCGAGCGCGCCGAGATGCCCGATCAGAAGCTGCGTGGTGGCATCGTGATTCGATGCGTCCACTTTTCCGTTGGTGCGGAGGGCGACGTAGTCTCCTGTTCGCGCTACAGAAATGTTGGCGTTCAGGCCGTCGCGAAAATAAACGATGTCCAATGCGTGCGCGTTTTCCCGGAGCGTGAGCGGGCGATCGTAAAGATTCCAGTACATCAACGTGTTGAACGAAGCGACGGCGGGGTCGTAAAAATAATTCGAGAAGCCAATAAAGATTGCGGCAACGATGAATAAAACATTTCCGGCGAACGCCGGAATCTTCCAATTCGATCGTTGCGCGGATTTCCAGGAAAGCGCGGCGGCAAGCATCAGGTTCAAGATTGCCGTTATCGCAAGCAGGTGAAAACTTCCGAGGCGCGGCATCAGCCAGAAGCCTGCGGCGATTGCGCCAATGATCGCGCCCAGCGTATTCCATGCGTAGGCGCGGCCTACCGTGGCGCCGGTGCTTTGCTCGCTTCGGGATTGTGGACCGGCAATCAGAATGACCACGGCCGGAAAATTGAAGCCGAAGACTACTGCCGTGGGCAGCATGGCCAGCGCGCTGGTTGCGAGTTGAGCGATTACGAGGCCGTGAAACGATTCGTGCGTCGCGCGCAAAATTGGAGGAAGCACTTCGATGAGGTGCGTGAAGAATACCAGGAACACGAGAGCGGCAAGAGCCGTGAGCGTTTGCGTAACAGCAAAGGTCGTTGCACTGGGCTCGTGGCGGCGATTCCATTTTTCGAACAGCGCGCTTCCCAGAACAATTCCGGTGAGAAAAGTTCCCAGCATCAACGTGAATGCGTACGTCGAGCTGCCGAGTTGCGTGGAAAGCAGGCGCGTCCAGCCGATTTCATAAGACATGGCTGTTGCGCCCACAAGGGCGAAACTAGCCAGCAAGAATTTCGAGGGAGCGAGGGATGTTAAATGTGCATCGCTTTCAGAAACGTGAGCGTGGACAACGGACGACGCATTATTTTCTTTGCGGCTGACGAGAAATGCCAACCCTCCCGCGATGAAATTTAAAGTGACGGCAATCGCAAGCGTTCGTCGCAAGCCGAGCGATGGCAAAAAAAGAAATCCTGCTGCGAATGTTCCGGCGACCGCGCCGGCTGTGTTGATCCAGTACAGGCGCGAGAGGCGCGCCCCGAGCTGCGCGGAAGTTTGCGTGACTCCGCGCACCAGAACCGGAAGCGTGCCGCCCATTAAAAATGTCGGAAGGAATAAAACCAGCGCCGATCCCGCAAAGCGCAGCGCCAGCAGAACACTGGCGTGGCCAGCCGCGTAAGGATACGCAGCCACGTACATTGCGCGAACTCCGGCGAGGCCCGCCAAAGAAATCGCGGCGGTTGCGGCAACTCCAAATTCCAGCCAGGCATATAAAACAATGGGCCGGTCCCAACGCTCGCCGTGACGACCGATCCACGCGCTGCCCGAAGCCAGGCCGGCCATGAACACGGCAAGAACAGTGGCGACGGCGTATGCGGTGTGGCCGAAAATCAGGCCGAGCGCCTTGCTCCAAACCACCTGATCGATTAATCCAGCCGCGCCGGATAGAAAAAAGCAGAGGAGCGTGATGGAATATAAATTTCGGCGCGAAGAGGGTTCTGGCATGCCTGGCCGCATGGTAGTCTGGCGTTTTCCCGGCGTCAATTCCACCCAATGTATACTTGTAGAGCGGCACAAAATCTGAATGGTTGGAACGGTGGGAAAATTTGCCTCGGGAAAGCGATGATTTGCCGGAGGACGAGATGAAACTGAAAGAACTCTTATTGCGGCCTGCGCTTGCCGCCGTACTGATTTCGCCCGTCGCAATGGCGCAGAGCTCCGACCGGCAGCCTCCCGTGGCAAAAAAAGTCCCGCACATCACGGAAGTTAATGGCGTAACCCTGAAAGACAATTATTTCTGGCTGCGCGACAGAAAAGATCCCGACGTGATGAAGTACCTGCAATTGGAAAATACCTACACGCAGGAAGCGATGAAGCCCACCAAGGATTTGCAGGAGTCCTTGTACAAGGAAATGCTCAGCCACATGAAGCAAACCGACCTGAGCGTGCCGGCGCGGCAAGGCCAATATTTTTATTATTCGCGCACGGAAGAGGGGAAGCAATATCCGTACCAGTGCCGCAAAAAAGGAAGCCTCGACGCGCCCGAAGAAATTTTGCTGGATTTAAATAAGCTCGCGGAAGGACACAGTTTTCTCGGCCTCGGAGAATTCAGCGTGAGCGACGACGGCAACCTCTTGGCCTATTCGATCGATACTACCGGCTACCGGCAATTCACGCTCTCCGTAAAAGATCTGCGCACGGGAACAACTTTGCCGGAACACATCGAGCGCGTGGGTTCCGTGGTGTGGGCCAACGACAACAAAACGATTTTCTATACGACGGAAGATGCGGTGTCGAAGCGTTCCGACAAATTTTGGAGACATACGGCAGGCGCCGCGAACAGCGAACTGGTTTTCAACGAGAAAGATGAGCTATTCGATCTGGGCGTCGGGCGTTCACTCGATAAAAAGATGATTTTTCTTGAGTCGGAAGCCAAAACATCTCGCGAATATCGATACCTTGCCGCCGATAATCCCACCGGCAAATTTAAAATTGTAGTGCCCAGAGAAGCGGGCCACGAGTACGACGTCAATCATTACGAAGGGCAGTTCTATATCACCACGAATAAAAACGCCCAGAATTTCCGCATTGTTACGGCGCCGATCAGCGATCCCTCGGAAAAAAACTGGAAATCGTTTATCGATCATAATCCCAACATAAAAATCGAGGGCCTGGAAACATTTGCGGGCTACCTCGTGGTTTCGGAGCGCGAAGGCGGGCTGAATTATTTGCGCGTAATTGACATGAAAACGAAAGAGGTTCACCGCATTGCGATGGACGAGCCGGATTACGATCTTTCCATTGGCGACAACCGCGAATTCGATACTCCGGTGGTGCGTTTTAACTTCCAGTCCATGGTGACGCCGCTTTCCATTTACGATTACGACATGAAAACGCACGAACGAAAATTATTGAAGCAGCAGGAAGTGCCGGGAGGCTTCGACGCGGGCAAGTATGAAGCCAAGCGAATCTGGGCCGCGGCGCGCGACGGCGTGAAGGTCCCGATTTCCGTCGTGTATAAAAAAGGAATTCCAATGGACGGCTCGGCGCCCATGCTTCTATATGCGTACGGCTCGTATGGCATTTCCATGACCCCTACATTTTCGGCAAACCGGTTGTCTTTGCTGGACCGCGGCGTGATCTACGCCGTGGCCTACATTCGCGGTGGCGGCGAGTTGGGCGAAGAGTGGCGCGATGAAGGCCGCATGATGTCCAAAATGAACACGTTTAATGACTTCATCGATTGCGCCCAATATCTGATCGAAAATAAATATACATCTTCGAGCCGCCTGGTGATCCAGGGACGCAGCGCCGGCGGCATGCTGGTGGGCGCTGTGACCAACATGCGCCCTGATCTGTTCAAGGCTGTGATCGCACAGGTGCCGTTCGTGGATGTGATCAACACGATGCTAGACGCCTCCCTGCCGCTCACCACCAGCGAATATATTGAATGGGGCAACCCGCACGAAAAGCCTGCGTTTGACTACATGATTCAATATTCGCCCTACGACAACGTTGCGCCGAAAAATTATCCGGCCATGCTCGTGGAAGTTTCGCTGAACGATAGCCAGGTTCCGTACTGGGAGGGGGCCAAACTTGTGGCCAAGTTGCGCGCCACGAAAACGGATAAGAATCAAATCCTGCTGAAAGCCAACCTCGGCGCAGGCCATGGCGGCTCATCCGGGCGTTACGATGCGTTGCACGAAGCAGCCTTCGACTTCTCGTATGCACTATGGCAAATGGGAATCGAAAATTAGATTTTTTAGGTGGCTCCAGTCTGCTATGGCTCGCCTCTCTTGTCCTCAGTGAAAACGAAGGATCAGGGGCGGAGATATAGATTCCCCGACTGCACAGTCGACGTGTGAAATATAAACCCTCGCCTCTAAAGAGGCGGGCTACAACTTCTGGAATCTCGCCGCTAAATCCCCGGTATTTGCCTACTGTAAAATTAAGTTCCTTCTACACATTGCATGGCATTTCCGCCTTCCATTCGGAGCGATAGCCTCGAAACCGTTGTCTGGAGGCAGATAGATCACGGGAGGTATGGAATGGACAACCCATATGATCAGGAGAACGTGGGCGGACAATCGGAAGGTACAGGAACCGCCGCGCGAATGAAGCAGACCGTGAAGGATGCGGCCAGCCAGGCCACTGACAAAATTGCCGATCTGGGTCGAAAAACGGTGGACCAAATCGATTCGACAAGGGAGCCGATTGCCAACACGCTGGATAAATCCGCTACTACTTTGCACGAGACGGGTGACAGCGCGGCGCGGGCCGCGCACGCTACGGCGGAGAAGTTGCAGTCGACGGCAAGGTATGTGCGGCAGAATGATTTGCAATCCATGTTCTTTGATATTAAGGACTTGGCCAAAGAGTACCCAGGACCGTGCCTTGCAGCAGCCGTGGCGGTTGGTTTTCTTCTGGGTCGAATGTTCCGCAGTACGGATTGAAGTTTTTTAACACGGTGGGACCATGCCCCTACACAATGAACGCACTTTGCCGGAACTATTGCAGGGAGCCATTGGCAATATTCAGGAAATCATCCGCGCTGAATTTCGTTTGGCCAGGGCTGAAATTGGGGCGGCAATTCAAAAAATCAGAGGCCTCGCCACTATGGTTGGCGTGGGAATTGGCATTTCCTTATACGCGATCGGTTTTATTTTGCTCGCCATTGTCTACAAACTGAGCACCCTGATGGAGGCGTGGATGGCGGCGCTCCTCGTGGGCGGGGTACTTGCCTTGATTGCCATCGTCACCCTTGTTGCCGCAACCAACAAACTCAAACACGTCAATGCCGTCCCTGAGAAGACAGTCGAGACGATGAAGGAGAATTTGACATGGGCGAAAAGACAGATGAAATAGAACGGCACATCCGGGAACAGCGCCGCGAACTAGGCCAAAATATCAGCGAACTTCAACAGAAAGTGAAGGACACATTGAACTGGCGAACGCAATTTGAGCAACACCCTATTGCCATGTTCGGCATGGCGCTGGGCGGAGGATTACTCCTTTCCGGAATACTGACCCACCGCCATCGGACAATTACTATGAGCAAGGTCACAGAACGGCCAACCTGGGACTCTGAACCACCAGTTTCCAGTTCGCCAAGCACACAGCGTCACGCTTCTGACGATAAATCGTCACAGCCCTGGCGGGAAATTAGAACTGCCCTCATCGCTGTAGGTGCGATGAAGCTGGGAAATCTTATCGATTCCCTGCTGCCGGGCTTCAGTGATGAGTACACTAAAGTTAGAAGAGGAAACGGTTTATATTCGACGAATCGCCGTTAACCCAACTTTCCTGGTACCCAATCTGGCACTTCAAAATTCGGTGAAGTGCTCGGTAGCGCGAGGACGACAGAATCCGCGCTACCGCTCTACGGGTCACCCCTGCGCCTGGTTCACCCTCCCCCTAAAATTAAGCGGCTCAAGTCGAATACTGTTCGTATGAGGGTTGACAGTTGCGGGTAGCTCCGACTATCGTGACCCTACTGTGAAAATTCTCGTGATTGGCAGCGGGGGACGCGAGCACGCGATGATTTGGCGGCTCGGTCAATCCCCCGAGGTGGAAAAAATTTGGTGTGCGCCTGGCAACGGCGGGATCGCGGACATTGCCGAATGCGTTCCGGTGGACGCGGGTGATGTCGGCGCGCTCGTGGCGCTGGCTGAACGGCTGAAGCCAGACCTAACGGTCGTTGGACCGGAGGCGCCACTCGTCGCGGGAATTCGCAATAAATTCGAATGCCGGGGCATGCGCCTGGTGGGACCTTCGCAGCGCGACGCGCGGTTGGAGGGGAGCAAGATTTACGCGAAGCAGTTCATGGACCGCTACGACATCCCCACGCCGACGCTGTATGGCGATTTTGAATCGGCGATTGAGGCGATTCGCGCACTGGATGCCGTGGACTGGCCTGTGGTGATCAAGGCGGACGGGTTGTGCGCTGGAAAAGGCGTGCTCGTGGCCGAAACGCGCGTCGAGGCGGAATCATTTATTCGCCGCGTGATGCAGAAGCACGAACTTGGGGCGGGCGGCACGCGTCTGCTGTTCGAACATGCGCTCAAGGGTGAGGAGCTTTCGTTTATCGTGCTCACGGACGGGAAAACTTTTCTGCCGATGGCTCCGACGCGCGACCACAAGCGAGTTTTCGACGGAGATCGCGGACCGAATACCGGCGGGATGGGCGCTTTCACTATGGATGGAATGATCACGCCCAAATATGAATCACTGATCCTTAAAGATATCGTTTGCCCGACGATCACGGGACTTTCCGAAGAGGGCATTCCCTACACGGGTTTTCTTTATTTCGGTCTGATGCTTACGGCCGGCGGGCCCATGGTCCTGGAATATAATTGCAGGCTGGGCGATCCCGAAACGCAGCCCATCATGACGCGCATGGATTTCGATCTCGCTGTGACGTTTGACGCGGTGGCTTCCCGCAAACTGGATACGATCAAGCCCGCTTGGAAGCCCGGTGCCAGCGCGTGCGTAGTGATGGCATCGGGCGGATATCCAGGCTCGTTCGAAACAGGGAAAGAAATTACCGGACTTGCGGACGCAGGCGCTTTGCCAGATGTCGCCGTATTTCACGCGGGAACCAGGCGCGATGGCGATTCAGTAGTAACCAGCGGCGGGCGCGTGCTCGGGGTTACAGCTCTAGGGGAAACTCTTCCGCAGGCCGTCCAAAAGGCTTACGCGGCGGCGGGTAAGATTCATTTTGACGGCGCGCAATTCCGCACTGACATCGGAGCGAAAGGCGATCTCCGAAACATTCCGGCGGTCGAGGTGCCTCGTGTCTGAGGTGCTGCATTTATTTCAATGCCTGGCACACGGCGAGCCGATGCACGAATTTGAGGAAGTACTTGCGGTCACGGATAAAGGTTTTGAGAAATGCATTCACGGGCGGCGCGGAAGCGCGCGTCAAGTTTTGTTGATGGACCAGGAAACGCTCGAGGAATTTGGGATTCCCGCGGGACGCGCGCGCGAAAATATCACGACGCGTGGAATCAAGCTTGATGCGGTGCCGCTTGGGCAGCGGCTTCGAGTTGGTAATGCGTTGTTCGAGGTCACGAAGCCCTGCACGCCGTGCCACCAGATGGACGAAATTCGCGACGGTCTGCAAGAAGCGCTCCGTGGCCGGCGAGGGATTCTTTGCAGAGTCGTGGAAGGCGGCGCGATTCATCGCGCCGATCGAATAGAATTGCAATCCGCGGACAGCATTCATCGTCCGGTCAGTGGCGATGCGGCAACCGGGAATTTATAGATCGTCGTAAAAACTATAATAGGAATCAGGGAGGCAGAAGCATTCATGGCCAGTGAAACGAAAAAAACAGGCAAGCCGCTCGTGGGAATCGTGATGGGATCGGATACGGACTTGCCGGTGATGAGCGAAACGGCGAAGATGCTGGAAAAATTTGAAGTGCCTTACGAGATTGAAGTGACCTCGGCGCACCGCTCTCCGGCACGCACTCACGAATATGCCTCGACGGCGGTTTCGCGCGGTTTGAAAGTAGTGATCGTCGCGGCGGGCGGCGCTGCGCACCTTGCCGGCGTGATCGCGGCGGTTACGACGCTTCCTGTTGTCGCGGTGCCGATGGCGACCACGGTGCTATCCGGAATAGATTCGCTGCTATCGAGCGTGCAGATGCCCGGCGGCGTGCCCGTGGCGGCGATGGCCATTGATAAGCCCGGTGCGATCAACGCGGCGATTTTTGCGGCGGAGATTCTGGCGACGGCAGATCCTGACGTAGCCAAAAGACTCACCACATACAAAGAAGAGTTGGCAAAGTCGGTGGCGGAAAAAAGCGCGCGCGTGAAGTTGCAATACGCTGGCAAGACCAGTTAGCCCTTACCTGTAAATCATAAAATTGGGTGGTTTGAGTGGCGCGGGCCTTCAGCCTGCGGGGGTTGGACCTTGCAACGACCAAATTCCGCAGGCTGAAGCCCGCGCCACTAAAATCAAAATTTCAGAGTGTCTTCTCCAGGAAAATCGCTGTTAAGTGTTACCGTCGTGATTTACATCTCCGGCACGCCTCGTGTTGTTGGCAAGAGCTTGCCTGCCTGGCTGATGCTGACTATATCTTTTGGGATGGCGGTTTGCGATGCGGCTTCCGTTTGTAGAGTTTTAGGGGGTTGAACGGATTGCTCCGCCTGCGCCTGGGTATGAGCTGCCTGGATCGAGTGAACAGAGCTAGACGTGATGGATTACCTCACCCTGTATAGATCGGCAGGCGAGGAAATACCTTTAGCATTTTCTAATTTATAGAATTAATTAGACGTAATTTCTCTATATGCCTGCAACCGTCTCGTTTCTGTGCCAATCAATCCCCGAATCAGATCCTAACGTAAACATCCACCGACAACGGTTCGAGTTTCGCAATACGCAAACCGCTTGCGAGATGGCGTTTAGTGACTATCGCCATCGTGGTTTACATCGCCGCTGGCGGATGGTTTTGTATTGTTCGTCTGAGCCTGTTTAGCTGAATCGCTGATGGTGACCTTGTTTCGCGGCACTGCGCTCTGCGCGGCGGTCTGCTTGGCTGGCGCAGTCGTTGGCTCCGTTGGCGCTTGTGTGCTTGGTGTTTGTGCAGGTTGAATGGTCAGACTCATAGACGGATCGCCTCATACAGAAGATCGGCCCGGAATGCCGGGTCATTAGCTCAAGAGAATAAAAAGATAGAAAAAATTGGAAAGTGTTCCGGAGGGAAACAGCGAGGGCTCGCCGAAATTTACAGGCGAGCCCGCCCTGATTTTTTATCGCCAACTAATTTTGAGGATGAATCGATACGGCTACTTCTGTGCAGAAGCGGCAAATCGTTCCTGCATGCGGCGCGTGAGGTGAGGCACGATGCCCAGCATGCGTTCAATCATCATCAACTGGCCGCGGTGGTGCATTTCATGCTCTTTAACCGAGAGAATCATGTCGAAACGTGTTCTGGATGGGGGTGTTCCGCCTGGAGGCATGTTCAGGACTTCGCCCAGGAAACTATCGTCGAGCCCTGCCATCCATTTTGCCCAGGATTCGCCTTCGATCTTCAGAAGCTCAATTAATTGAGCCTTGGTGCGCGGCATTTTTTCTTCCGTGGATAGTCGCTTCATCAGGGACGGGAAATCGAACCCGGCCATAGTGGTCAGGCGATTTTCCTGATGAACTTGCTTTTGAAAACTATTGCTCACTGCAATGTGCGCAAGCAGTTCGGCGACGCTTCGCGAATCGGGCATTGGGCGGAAGCTGTACTTATCTTCCGGAATGTCTTCCGCAATGGCCAAAGTGTTATTGCGAACTGTGCGAAAACTTTCGGCTAATTCCTTGCCGCCATAATAATTCATCTAATTCTCCCTTGCTCTGAGCATTTAATTTTCCATAAATGGAAAGGAATCAAGTCTAACACGGCATTGCGGCGAAATGTGCCAGGGAAGGGCCGCAATGCCGAACAAAATAACCGCCGAAATTTGATTTGTACAGGCAACCTTTTATCGGATGGAATGGCGAAGGGCCATTGTAATCAATTATTTGAGGAGATAGGTTTGCCAAACAAGAAATCGTTGTAGAATACGGTTAATAAGCACTATTGGTACGTCTATTGTTTGGGTTAAATTAGTTTGTGCCATCCTGATTATTTGAATTTGTTGGCCGAGGTGATTATGCGGTTGCGAGTCATCCTTTTTGGTGCATGCTCTTTTCTTCTGATTTTGACTCTGGCGATTTTCACAACGAGCCCGGTGAATGCCGGACGCTCTGCCGGCGGAGACGCCGACGCGCCAACGACATCTGCGCTACATGACGATCTCCAAAGGTCCTACAGAACCGACAAATATCTGGAAGTGGCGGAGAGCGGCGCGGCCCGCGGAGAAAATATTTACTGGCACAAATGCTGGGCTTGCCACAACCAATACCAGCAGGCCGCTCCCACGCTCGAAGGCCTTTTTAAGCGCACCGCGTTGATCACCGGAGTTGCGGTTACCGAAGAAAATGTTGCCGCGCACATCAAAAAGGGCGGGCCGGGAATGCCCTCGTTTGGCACCACGCTTTCCAATTCGGATGTGACTGACGTAGTCAGCTATCTGCACAGCGACAAGTGCTGCGTCGAAGGCGAATCGCTTCCCGCGAATCCGTGGTATCGATCGGAAACAAATAAATGGACCGTGCAGACCGGACTTTCCGGCGGCGCCAAGGGAATCGTGCGCGTTGCCAGCGGCGATTCACCGGAAGGCATCATGGTGCAGCTGATCGCGCCGAATGGCGTGCGCACCACGGTCTACACGAACGAAGACGGGAAGTACGAATTTCCGAAGATGCAAACCGGCGACTACACGTTGCGCATCGCGAACCCGCTGGAATTTAAACCGTACAAGCGCGATGCGGTGCATGTCGATGGCGCATCGAAATTGGAAGACATTGTGCTCGAGCGCATTACCAAGAATCGTGCGTTGCCCGCGACTCCGGAAGTGGAATCGCAACTGAGCGGCGAAGAAATTTTATGGAATCTTCCCGGAACGGTCGAAGAAAAAGAAGCGCTGCATGCGACGTGCGCGCTTGGATGCCACTCCTTCCAGCAGATTTTCAAAAACAGGTATGACGAGCGAAGCTGGGGCGTGCTCGTATCGCGCATGCTGCATCGCGGCGGAGGCCCTCTGATCAACGATCCGCTCGAGCCGGTAACCGAATCGCAGCAGGCCACCGACCATATGCTTGTGAAGTGGCTGGCGAAGGTTCGCGGGCCGGAAGCCGTGGACCCGCCGATGTACGCCTTTCCGCGGTTGACGGGAGAATCGAATCGCGTGGTGGTCACGGAATTCGAGTTGCCGCGCGCGCTGCAAAGCGCGCACGATGTTTACGGAGATGGTAACGGTAATATTTGGTATACAAGCCACCTGAGCCGCATCTTTGGGAAGCTCGATACGCGCACGGGCATCGTCACTGAATATCAGACTCCACTGACGTCAGGAGCGCAGCCGGGAACGCATCACGTGCTTGTGGAGAAGAACGGCGAAGTGCTCATCTCCGAGCCGTGGTCGCACAAGCTTCTCAAGCTCGATCCGCGCAACGGAGAAATGGTCGAAGTGCCTGTTGCTGCTCCCTTTCCAATTAACTCCGCGGGCATGGCCGATTTCGATGTGACGCCGGATGGATTTGTATGGGCCAGTATGGGCGGCGGGTATGCCGCGGAAAAGATCGATCCGAAAACCGGGAAGCTCGTGCAGAAATTTCCGATGAAAGTTCCCTTCAGCTATGACGGCGTCATTTCGCAGGACGGAAATTTCTGGGCGGGCGGAGCGATTTCCGGGACGACCGGAAATTCCGCGGAACTACTGGATATCCGCACAGGCGAAATGCTTAACCTGGATTCGGGAGACCGCAAATCCGCCGGTCGTCGCGGCGGGTTCGACCCCTACGGGAATGCATGGTTCGGCGGCGAGAACGGAACTCTGGTGGAGCTGGATGCCAAGGCAAAACGCATCCGCGAATTTTATCCGCCGGGGCCTGTCGAACCTTACACGGATTTGTATTCCGTGGAGCCCGACAAGAACGGCGAAGTGTGGGGCGGCGAACTCCATGGCCGGGAGTTCCTGAGATATAACCCGAAGACGAGCCACTGGACCGAGTACGCCATGCCCGAACCGTATTCGCATTCCCGCGCGGTGTGGGTTGACAAAACCTCGACCCCGACAACGGTTTGGTATGCGGATTACAGCACGGGACGCGTTGTGCGCATTCAGCCGATGGAATAGGAATTTTTCTATTCCTAAAAAATGGGCCGTACGGAGGACACAGATGTCAACCATAACGCACGTGCCGAATGTTCCGCAGATTGAAGATCAGGCAGCCGATCCGGGATTGCGGGACGTGATCGAGCGCGCGAAGGTGACGAAGAGCCCGCCGCCTGCCTGGTACCGCACGATGGGACAGAACCCGGAAGTGGCCAAGGCGTTTGCGGGTTATTGGGACATGCTTCATCGCGGAGGCACTGTGCCGCACGCAATTAAAGAACTCGCGCGCATTCAGATTGCGCAAATGGTGGGCTGCGAATTCTGCGCGCGGCAAACTTCTCCGCTCGCTTCTTCCATCACGGAAGTGGAAAAAAGAAGCTGCGCGCTGCCGAACTGGGAGCATCCTGATCCGAAGACGCGCGCCGCTCTGCACTACGCGCGCACGCTCACGCTCGATGACGGCAGAGATAAAGAAGTGTACGAAGAGCTGAAAAAATTTTACAGCAACTCGGAAATAATCGAGCTTTCTGCATTTTTTTGTCTGACGGCTGGCGGCAATCGCATGGCCAAAAGCTGGAGCATCGAAGCGCACGGTGAAGTGCCCGCAATACCCGATGGCGCTATGTCGATTCACAGCTAGTTTTGCGCTTTTTGTGGCATAGGCTTCAGCCTGTGGAATTCTGTCCTTGCAGAGACTAAAACCCACAGGCTGAAGCCTATGCCACTTTCTTTCAGCATTCCACTGTGACCAGCCAGTTACATCGAGAAAGTTTAATTAAAGTGTTATGAGCTGTTTTGTGGCGCTGGCGTCCCGCCGGCGATTTTTGAATTATGCGTCATGTACAAAAAACCGGCGGCAAGATGCCGGCGCCACAATTCAAAGTCATCTATGATGCTGAGTGTGCGGGCCGGCAATTCGCAGGAAAAAGGAGACTCGTGGAGATAGCTTCCTCACTGGGATGGCGAGATATCGGCGACGAGATCCACGTATGGCACGCATCACTCGATCGCGAAGCTCCTGTTATTTGCGAATTGGAGGCCGTCCTTTCGCCGGAAGAGAAAGTTCGGGCGGACCAATTTCATTTCGCGAAGGACAGGAATCGGTATGTCATCGCACGCGGGCTGCTTCGTGAATTGCTTGGCGCGTATCTTCAGCAAACTCCGGCTAGCCTTGAATTTTCCTATGCACAGCACGGAAAACCCTTTCTTTCGGGCGCGAATTCATCGATCGGGCTGAATTTCAATTTGTCGCATTCCGGTGACATGGTTGCGTACGCGATTGCCAGGGAACGAAATCTTGGGATCGATGTGGAGCTGATGAGGCCGGATCTTGCGGGCGACGATATTGCTGAGCGCTATTTTTCCGCGCGAGAAGTAAACGATCTGCGAACCTTGGCGCCGGAAAAAAGGGTGGAGGGATTTTTTAATTGCTGGACGCGGAAGGAAGCTTATCTGAAGGCGACTGGAATGGGATTGCATATCGCTCTCGATAGTTTTGCCGTAAATTTATTTTCCGTGCAGCCCGTAGAGTTTCTCAGCGGCGTGGAAGCAAAATGGCATCTCGCTGCGCACCGTCCCGCGGAAAGCTATGCGGCCGCGGTGGTTTATGATGGGGCGCCCTGCGCTATCCGGCATTTTTCCGCTAATAAAATGGGTCGCCAGCAAACAAAAATCAGCTAACATATGGCCATGGCAGAGATGTGCCAGCGTAAAAGAGTAAAACATTCAATTCCCGAATCGCGGATTTTTTGGGTGGAGGAAACATGCAGAAGGTCAACATCGGAATCATTGGAACGGGATGGTGCGGAGGCATTCGCGCGGAAACCTGCGCCGCGAGCCCCTACGTGAGCGAATTGCACATCGCCGAAATTAAGGAGGAGCGGCTGAAGGAAGTTGCCGAGAAAACTCATCCGGTGACGGCGACCACGGATTACCGTGAACTTCTGAAGAATGACAACATCAATGCGATTATCGTTTCCGCGACGCCCGAAACCGTTCACTATCCGATGGCCAAGGAAACGCTGCTCGCGGGGAAACACCTTTTGCTGGAGAAGCCGATTTCCTTGACGCTGGCGGAAGCGGATGAATTGATCGATCTGGCGCGGTCAAAATCGCTGCTGTTCACCATCGGATATTCGCAGCGCTTCAATCCAAAATTTGCGTACGTAAAGCGCTCGATCTCTGATGGCACCATTGGCCAGCCGTCGAGCGCGCTGGTGAGCCGGCACATCACGCGCAACCTGGGCAACAAGATTGGCGGCCGCATCAAGCTCTCGCCGGCCGCGATGGAAGCGACGCACGATATCGATTTTGTGCTGTGGTGCTTTGAACCGCGCAAACCTGTGCGCGTCTACGCGCAACTGGTGAACAAGATCATGCAACCGACGCATGGCGTGCCGGATTGCGTCTGGATTATCGTAACGCTCGATGACGGCAGCGTGTTTACGATTGGCGCGGGCTGGGTGCTTCCCCCGGCGTATCCGAATTTTTCATCCACGTGGATCGAAATGGTCGGCAGCGAAGGCGCGATCATGGTGGACGATTCGCACCGCGACGTCAGCATCAACACGATGAAGCGCGGCATTGAATTTCCGCTCTCGACGATGCCCGGCGAAAAAGTAGATCACGTGTATGCGGGGCCGATGGAAGCCGAGACGATTCATTTCCTGGATTGTGTCGCGCATGGCAAGCAGCCGCTCGTTACGCCTGAGCACGCTCGCATGGTGATGCAGGTGTATCAGGCGGCGGATCAATCAGCTGAAGAAAATCGGCCGGTTGACATTGTGTGGCCGGATGCGAGCGGGCGCGTTGCCGCGGAGAAAAATTTAGTAGGGGTTCGCGCGCAATCGTCGGCAGGATATAAGGAATAATTTAAAAGCGCAGACAAATTTTTTGTAGCGCCCGCTTTCAGGCGGGCAGTTTCGGGGCAAGCAAGATGCCCACCTGAAGGTGGGCGCTACAGGCTTACTATCCGTTTCACAAAACGACGGGGGCAAGAATGCCGGACATGAATCGCACGTCCGCCTCAGCAAGCGTCGCCGTCGAAGAAAATTCCGCACTCAAACCGACCAAGACCCGCTGGTTCGTTCTCGTTCTGATCAGCTTCATGTACCTCATCACCTATATGGATCGCAGCAATATTTCCGTTGCCGCACCGGGCATTACAAAAGAATTTGGATTGAGCAAAACAGCCATGGGTTGGGTTTTCAGCGCTTTTACTTTGGCCTACGCGATTGGCCAATTCCCGAGCGGATGGCTGGGAGACCGCATTGGCCCCCGGAAAGTTCTGACGGTAATCATGTTCTGGTGGGCGATTGCCGCTGTTTCAACCGGAGCAGCGATTGGTTTCGTCACTTTGCTGTGCGCGCGCTTTTTGCTTGGACTGGGAGAGGCCGGCGCGTTCCCCGTGGCCACGCGCGGGATGCAGCTTTGGTTTCCAAAAGTGGAGCGCGGGCGCATTCAGGGCATCACGCATTGCTTCAGCCGGTTTGCCGTGGCGATCACGCCGTTTGTGGCTGTCGGCATCATGAGCGCATTCGGTTGGCGCGCCATATTTTATATTTTCGGATCACTGGGCGCGGTTTGGGCCGCTGTTTTCGGCCTCACATATTTGAATCGTCCGGAAGATCACAAGGGCGTTAACAAATTGGAGCTGGCTTACATTCGAGGCGTCAACGCGGATGGCTCGATCAAACAGCTCGAAGTGGTGAATCGGCGGAACATTTCGTGGAAAGTCATTTTGCGCTCGCCGAACATGTGGTACATCGCCGCCGCGTACGGATGTTTTTTTTACGGCACATATTTTTTTCTGACCTGGTATCCAACTTATTTGCAGGAGTATCGCCATTTTTCGATTCGCTCTTTGGGCTTTGTCGCGTCCCTGCCTCTTTTCGCCGGAATGGTTGGAGACCTGGTTGGGGGTTCCATCAGCGACATGGTCTATCGAAGGACCGGCAGACTGAGGTTTGCGCGACGAGTTGTGGCAGTTCCTGGTTTAATTGTTTCGGGTCTCATGTTGATTCCAACGGCGCTCACGCATAGCGCCTGGACGGCTGTTCTGTGTCTCGCCATTTCTTTTTTCTTCCTGGAGTTGGTCATCGGTCCGGCGTGGGCCGTGCCAATGGATGTGGGTGGTGAGTTCAGCGGAACGGTAAGCAGCGTGATGAACACAGCGGGGGCTTTGGCTGCATCGATTTCCCCAGTTGTGTTTGGTTTTTTCGCGCAACGGGGTTTCTGGATTGCGCCGTTCTTTGTTACGGCCAGCGTGCTGCTGAGCGGCGCGCTCATCTGGTCGTTTTTGATCGATCCTGAAATGTCGGTGGTCGGAAATTAGCCGATCGCCCTCTTCGTCCCGAAGAGCTCGGGACGAAGAGTCCTCTACGAAATCGGTTTCGTAGCGCCCGTCCGATTTTTGGACGGGCAGCTTTTTGTCTGTGAAATTCAAAATGAGTAACAGGCGCCAACGGCCTATCTTGACGCTCGCGGCGAGCGCGTGCTATCACCGTTTAGCAGGATTTCTTCAGCAAAGTCAGATACGATCCGAGGAATGGGAGAAATAATAAGATGACGCGGCGACGAATGATTGCGGTAACTTTGTCGGTTTTTGCTATTTTTGCATTCGCATGGCGAACAGTACGGAGCGCTACTCCTCCGGACGATGGGCGAGACGAAGTAATGAAGTTGGAGGAAGAACGAAACCAGGCGTTGCAAAAGGGCGATATCGCGACGCTGGAGCGCATCTATTCGGACGATCTGGTTTACACAAACGCTACTGGCGCGCTTCTGACCAAGCCGCAACACCTGGCTGAGCTCAAGAGCAGGGGCCTGAATTTTCGTGCGTTCAAGCATGAGGATGTACAACTGACCATGCATGGCGATACGGGTTTCGTGACCGGAATCAGCAGGTCGGTGGTGGAATATCGCGGGTCGGTTTCCACGGGTTCGCGCAGGTTTTTGAATGTTTTTGTGAAGAAGGATGGGCGCTGGCAACTCGTGGCCCATATCGAAACGAATATTGAAGAGCCGAAAGCGAATTAAGAGGGTCGAAATGTGGCGCGGGCTTCAGCCTGCGGAAATTTGTCCTTGCTAGGACCAAAATCCGCAGGCTGAAGCCCGCGCCACATTACTGCCGAATATTTACTTAGTTACGCCCAGGCTTTGAGGCCCGCAGCTGCGACCTGCTCGTCTTCGTGCGATTTAGCGCCGGAAACGCCAACCGCGCCCACGCACTCGCCCTGATACATGATCGGCAATCCGCCTTGAACCGCTACTCTGCCGGGAAACGCTACGGTCGCTGGCCGCTCCTTGACGATATCTTCCAGAGTTTTTGTCGGCGTTCGTGTTGCGGCGGAAGTTTGCGCCTTGCACGTGGCGATCAGGGCGCTCTGCGCCACTGCCCCATCCATCCGCTCCAGGTGAACCAGAAATCCACCGTCGTCCACGATGGCGATAGTGACGTTCAATTTACTTTTTTCCGCCTCGGCTTTGCATCCGGCAACGATTTTTTCCGCGTCGGCTGCCGTCAAACACATTTTGTTACGCACTGTTTCTCCTTGTTTTGGTCTTGGTTTGAAATTTTGCGGACCTGCGCGCAAGTAAAGATCCGGCATTCGAGAATCATTCTACCTTTCGAATGCCGAACCCGTATATCGCTTCGATTAGCGGCGGAACGGATAATATTACTTGAAGCGGCTTAGTTCGCTGCCCGCTGGTTGTTGGGAACATTTCCTTCCGGTTTAAATGCCGTAATGGTGGGCATACGGATACCCGAGTACCAGATCGTTCCCTGGGCATCTTCTTCAATCTTTGGCGGATACAGACCGCCAAGACGTGTGCCGTTGGGGCCAGGGTGTTCGCGCCCCATGATATCGGGGAACGGTTCCGGGAAGTAGGTATAGGTTTTGGTCTTCTGGTCAAAACGAGCCAGAACGCCGTAGCTTCGGAGGGTTACCCAGATGTTGTCATGGGAATCGGCATAGCACTCATACCCGCCACCGAGCTTGAATGGGTCTTTGTACTCCGTGATTTTACCCGTGTCCGGGTCCAGCACTCCGAGCGCCTGTCCGATGTGCTCCGAGAACCAGACTTTGCCCTTGGAATCGACGGTCGGGCGGCGTGGTCCAGAAGGCTGCGTAGGCGTTGCATAGACTGACCACTTATCGGTCTTGGGATCGTAGCCAACGATTTTGTGGGAGGTCATGCCAACGGCCCAAACGCGGTCTTTTTGGTCAACGGTCATGCCGTAATAGTGGGCATTCGTATCGCTGGGTGAGGGATCCCATTCCGTGATCTTCTTGGTCACGGCGTCGAGCTTAGCCACTTTGCTTACGCCTTGCATCTCCGTAAACCACACGTTGCCTTTGGAATCCGAGCGAATCGTGTGCGGAGTGCTCCGGGTTGGAGTTTCATATTGAATGACTTTCCCTGTTTCGGGGTCCAGTTCGCCGATCGAGCTTTCGTCGATTTCGGCTGCGTAGACGTGGCCGTCTTTCGCCTGGGTGATCCCATGCGGGCCGAGTACGCGATGTCCCTGGTCAGGATTCGGTAGCTTATAGGTAGTATACCGACCGGGGTAATCGATGCGGTTCTTGTCCATGGCTTGAATCACATCGTTGCCCATTTCAGATACATAGACGGTCGGGGAGAAGCGGCTCGGCCAAACGTCGTGGCTCGAAAGCTCTGAATTCGCCCTTCCGGGAATCAGGGCAGGATAGTCGTACTCGATATAAATTGCGCGGGAAAGGGCGGCCTCATCCAGCTTGAGGTCGTCCAGCTTCAGATCGCGCGGCTTTCCGCCTTCCGGGAAAATCTTGGCAAAGTAGGTGGCGATTTCGGCTCTTTTGGCTTCCGGGATCGCGGCGGGATTTACCTGGGGGACGCCGGTGTGGTTCACCGGGCTCGTGCCGTCCATATCAAACATGCGGCTGATGGCATTGCCCCAGACTTCTGCGCTGCGGCCGCCCATTCGTTGCCAGGGGATGTGTTCGTAGCCATGGCAGCCCATGCAGTTTTGCATCACGTAATCACGCGTAGGGCCAGGAGTGAAGAGTCCGTCGAAATCCACCAATTCGGCGCGCAGGTGGTCCGGGCGGGCAGTTAAGGCCACCTCTCCGGTTTTCGTTTCGCCTGCTTTCAGCTCAATCGTGGGGCCTTTGGAATCGAATCCGTCCTGCAGCGCAGACAACTGGTAAGTGCCTGCGGGTAGGTTGTAAATCGAGAAGTGGCCCTTCTGGGTGAAAACCGTGTAGGTGATGCGGCGTTCGTTGTCACGCGCCCTTACACGTACGGCGTAGAGCGCCGGGATATGATTTCCCGAGGCCTCACTCAATGCATAATCCCTGTTGGCTGTTACAGTTCCGGAAATTGTCCCGGTTCCCGTAGTCTGCGCAGTCTGAGCAGCTTGCGATTGCGCCTGCCCGCCCCTCGCCCAGAGGAGAAGCGCAATACCCATCAAAACTCCTGCCATTAATATGGCTCTAGTCCGCATAGTCATGAATGACTCCCGTTCCAAGTTAATCCCTATGCCCGATTCTGTCGAGCGAAGGAATCCCCCGCGATTTTAGCTTTCATAATTCGTACACCACAACCGTATCGATAGTCAACTTGAACTATTTGAGGCGGTTGCACTTTGCCATGCCCTGCATGTACAATTTCTTTTCAATTTCATACGGAGAAAATATGATTCATACAGGACGTCACTGGTTACAGATTCCAGGCCCCACAAATGTACCGGATCGAATTTTGCGCGCAATGGACGCCCCGGTTATCGACCATCGAAGTGCCGAATTTGCAAATCTCGGCAAGGAAGTCCTTCATGGTGTCCGAGAAGTGTTTAAAACAGCGGGTTCTGTCGTCATGTACCCTGCCTCGGGAACGGGCGCGTGGGAAGCGGCGCTGGTGAATACGCTATCTCCGGGGGACCGCATATTACTGTTTGAAACAGGTCACTTTTCCTCACTATGGCGGGCGATTGCGGAGAAATTCGGGCTGCAGGTGGAATATGTGCCCGGCAATTGGCGGCACGGGGCAAGCGCTGCAGAGTGCGAAGCGCGCTTGGCCGCCGATAAGAACCACTCTATTAAAGCCGTGATGGTCGTGCACAACGAAACTTCGACGGGTGTAACGAGCCGTATCCCTGAAATTCGCCGCGCCATGAATTCCGCGAAACATCCCGCCTTGCTTCTGGTGGACACGATCTCTTCGCTCGCGTCGATCGACTACCGTCATGACGAATGGGGGGTGGACGTAACGGTTGCCGGCTCGCAAAAGGGATTAATGCTTCCACCGGGCATGAGTTTTAACGCGATTTCGGACAAAGCGCTGCGCGCAAGCGAGACTGCAAAGCTACCCCGTGCCTATTGGGACTGGCAGGAAATGCTGAAGCCCAATCAGACCGGGTTTTTTCCGTACACGCCGCCCACCAATCTTCTATATGGCTTGAAGGAAGCTCTGGTAATGATGCGGGAAGAGGGGCTGGCGAATATTTTTCACCGGCATGACCGGTACGCGGAAGCGACTCGCGCCGCGGTGAAAGCATGGGGCCTCGAAATTGTTTGCGAAGAGCCGCGCGAATATTCGAGCTCGCTGACGGCCGTGTTTATGCCGGAAGGGCACAATGCGGACAATCTGCGCGCCGTAATTCTCGAGCATTTCGATATGTCGCTCGGCGCAGGCCTGTCCAAATTTGCCGGTAAAGTTTTCCGGATCGGACACCTCGGCAGCTTCAATGACCTGATGCTGGCGGGAACCTTGTGCGGCGTGGAAATGGGCCTGCGATTGGCCGGCGTGCCGCATAAGGAAGGCGGCGTAATGGCGGCTCTCGATTCGCTGGCCAAGTCGACGAGGAAACCGGAACACGCAGCAGTTCGATAGATTTTTAATGATTTGGCCGTGCAATTAAGCGGCTACTACCAAGATGCGGCCCGACTTTCCGGACTTCGGCTTGCGGCGGATGATGATTTCCACATCTCGGTCCAGAGCCGTGAGGAAATTCATTAATCGTTCGACTGAAAATCCTTCAAGCCGGTAGTTCGACAAGGCTGAAATTTTCGGCTGATTAATTTTTAGACGCCGTGCCGCGACAGCTTGGGACAAGCGTTGGTCCCGTACAATCTCATTGATTGCGACGGCCAGGCGCACCTTGGTTTGTTTTTCTTCCGCATTTGGCAGCCCAAGATCCGCAAACACGTTTCCCGAACTACGTGTCACGAGAGTCTTCTCAATTTTTCTCTTCGCCATGGTGTGCCTTAAAGTCATGTTGGGCCAATTTGAGCCGCTGTTCTACCAGTTCTACGTCTTTTTTCGGCGTCCTGATTCCGCTGGGCGATTTCTTCTGGAAGACGTGAAGTACATAAACTGCGTTCGCGAATTTAACCGTGTAGATCGACCGATAGGCATTGCCTCGGTGATCTTCCACAATTTCAAGGACCCCTGGTCCGGCACCCTTCCAGGGCTTGGCGTTTGGATGTTTCCCGCCAAATTGCGCAACGCTCAGCGAAGAACCAATTCTATTTTTCACTGCTTCAGGAAAGGCCAGCAAATCATTCAGGCTGGAACCAATCCAAAACAATGGCTTTTCGCCGCGAGCGAGCTTGGCTCTAGTCATTTATTATCCCAATTCTGGGATATGAGGGCAACATTTTTCCAGAGAATGCACGCCTAGTACTAACTACCCTCCAGTTCAGGCGAATGTGCCTTACCGGTTCGTGGCGGCCACCGGCGTCGGAAGAACACCCACTGTGGGGCCGGGCATTCCCTGGCTTTTGTCGATGACGGATTGCTCGGGATCGATCCAGAAGGCCCAAATCGCCGCGCCGATGAAGAGCAGGCCTGCGGAAACGCTGAACGGCGCGACCCAGGATCCTCTCGACACCAGGATGCCGAAGACGGTGGGCGACAACGCGCCGACGAATTGCCCGGCCATGTTCATCATGCCGGAAACCGTGCCGGAAAATTCTCCGCCGACGTCCATGGGAACGGCCCAAGCGGGACCGATATTCATTTCGAGGAAAAACATGGCGCCCGTCAGAAAATAAACAGCCGCATTCGGGCTTGCTGACAAGGCCGCGAACATGGTGAACGTGCCGCAGCCGACCATCGCGACGATGGCAACGAAGCGCCGGGAGAATTTGCAATTGCCTGTCTTCACCAAAAGCTTGTCTGTCAGCCAGCCACCGAAGGTGTCCCCCACGACTCCAGCGGCCAAGGGCATCGATGCAAACAAGCCCGTCTTGATCATGGTGAAGTGGCGGTATTCGATCAAATAAGATGGCAGCCAGGAAAGAAAAAACCACAGCGAATAAATGTAGGTGGCGTACGCGCACATAATGGCCCACATATTTCCGTGCTTCAGCAGGACGCTCCAGGGAACCTTGGGGCGCTTGGTGATATTGGCCTTTTTGATTTCGCCTTTTTCATCGAGGCCGCGGATACGAGCCAGTTCGGCCTCGCTGACGCTCTTATGCTCTTCCGGCATGTTGCGGTAGGCGACCAGATACAGAATGGACCAGATCAGGCTCAGCACGCCGATTACGTAAAACACCGAGCGCCAGCCGTAGTGGATCATGATGGCCACCGCGATCGGCGGACCGATGGCCGCGCCAAAACGGCTGGCGGCGTGGCTGATTCCCTGCACAAAGCCGCGTTCATCGCGCGGATACCACATCTGCATGGCGCGAGTGGCGGTGGGAAATGCACCAGCCTCGCCCACGCCAAGCAAAAAGCGAATGCCCCACAAACGATAGAAACCGCTGACCATCGTGGTAAGAACGGCGATGACCGTGCGATAGGCCATGATGACGGACAGGACTCGGCGCGGTCCAAAGCGGTCGCCAAGCCAACCGCCGGGCACCTGAAAAAGCGCATAGGCCCAGATGAATGCACTAAAAATGACGCCCATCGTGGCTTTACTGAAACCGTATTCCTTGCTGATCAGCGTAGCCGTGTTGGCGAGGCTAACGCGGTCCAGATACGTGATCATGTACATCAGACACAGGAGAAGCAGCACCTCCCAGCGCACATAGCTTCGCCCCGTCGAATGTGACTTCTCCATTACCATTCCTCCCCTTCACCTTATAAAACAGAGCTCAATTTTATGAATGCAGGCTTTCAGATATACACTGCCCCATCCCCTTGCAGCAATCTTTTTCCTATTCAGGAGGCGTCTCTATTGAGATCCTGCACCCGGGATTAAGTTTTGCACGTTTTGTGGCACCGGAATTGTAGCTCGCCTTCCTTGTCCTCAGCGAAAACGAAGGATCAGAGGCGAGGGTTTAGGTGAAAGTGTGACTCAAAATTTCCTGTTCAGCGCGCGTGCTCTTATTTCAGGCTTTAAATAGATCATTGTCTAAACCCCCGCCGCTGACCCTTCGCGTTCTCTCAGGGCAAGAGAGGCGGCCTACGGCTGAGCGGCAGCCGACCGGACGGCTCCGCGCAGGCTGATCTGCTGGTGTTTCAGGTATCTTTCAGGGGGAGGACATATTATGGCGCAAGGATTGGATTGGGGTTCTTCTCACTTGCCATGTGAAGGCTGACGAGTCAGAATACCGAACGCACCAAACCAAAATTATGAGCACTGTACAAATTTCTCCTCTGCCTCTCAGTTCGCACGGCAAGCCGGTCGATACTTTCGCGCAGGCCGCCGAACTCGAAAAAGAACTGAAACGAGTCGTGAAGGGCGAAGTGCGCTTCGACCGCGGAAGCCGCGCTCTGTATTCCTCGGACGGCTCAAATTACCGGCAGATTCCGATCGGCCTGGTGGTGCCGCGTGATGAAGAGGATGTGATCGCAGCCGTGGCCGCGTGCAGAAAGTATGGCGCCCCGGTGCTGCCGCGCGGCGCGGGCACGAGTCTTGCCGGGCAGTCCTGCAATGTGGCCGTGGTTCTGGACTTTACGAAGTACATGAACAAGATTTTGGAGATCGATGTTGCCGGGCAATTTGCGCGCGTCCAGCCTGGCGTCGTTCTCGACACGCTGCGGAATCGCGCGGAGAAGAATCAGCTGACGTTCGGTCCTGATCCTTCAACGCATAGCCGCTGCACGCTGGGCGGAATGATCGGCAACAATTCCTGCGGCACGCATTCGTTGCTCGCGGGCAAGACGGTCGACAACGTCATCGAGCTGCGCATTCTGCTTTATGACGGCACGCAAATGACCGTGGGCGCGACCGACGGCGAAGCCGACCTGGAATCGATCATCAGCAGGGTGGGCGGCGCGGCGAAATCTATTCCCAGCTGCGCGACATTCGCGATCAGTACGCGGATCTGATCCGCGCGAGCTATCCGAAAATTCCGCGACGCGTTTCCGGATATAACCTCGATCAGCTGCTGCCCGAAAATGGATTTAATGTGGCGCGAGCGCTGGTCGGCACGGAAGGCACGTGCATGATCGTGCTCGAAGCCAAACTGCGACTGATCCAGAGTCCGCAGCACCGGTCGCTCGTTGGCCTCGGTTACCCGGATACGTTTTTCGCAGCGGATCATGTTCCGGAAATTTTGCCGTTCAATCCCATCGGACTCGAAGGGTTTGAGGGAAGCATTGTTGACGGCCTGAGAAAGAAGAATGCTCCTCACCTGGAACTGATTCCCGAGGGGCGCGGCTTCCTGCTGGTGGAATTTGGTTCGAACGATCCGGCGAGGCCGACGCCGCTGCCCAGCAGCTGGTCGATCAGTTGAAACGCTCGGCCGATCCTCCCAACATTCGGGTCTACACCAAGGCCGAATCGCGCCACGTCTGGAAATTGCGCGAATCCGGTCCGCGTGCGGCCGCGGCTGCTCCCGGCACTGCCGCCGAATGGGAAGGATGGGACGACGCGGCCGTGCGCGCCGGAAAAATTGGGCGAATTATCTGCGCGACATCCGGAAGCTGCTGGACGAATACGATTATCACGCCGCGTTCTACGGGCATTTTGGGCACGGCTGCATTCACATGCGCGTCAGTTTCGATCTGCAGAGCGAAAAGGGAATTCGCAAATACGGCGAGTTCGTCGAACGCGCCGCGGATCTGGTGGTGAGCTACGGCGGCTCGCTTTCCGGCGAGCACGGCGACGGGCAATCGCGCGCCGCGCTGCTTCCGAAAATGTTCGGTCCCGAATTGATCAGGGCGTTCGGCGAATTCAAGTCCGCCTGGGATCCGGACAACAAGATGAATCCGAACAAGGTGGTGAATGCGTACCTGCCCACCGAAAATTTGCGTCTGGGAGCGGACTACAAACCGCTCGATCCCAAAACCTATTTCAAGTTTCCGGATGACGACGGTTCTTTTGCCAAAGCGGACTGCGATGCATCGGCCTGGGCGAATGCCGCAAGCAGGATAGCGGCTCGATGTGCCCCAGCTACATGGTCACGCTCGAGGAAGAGCACAGCACGCGCGGGCGCGCGCACATGCTCTTTGAAGTGCTGCAGGGCGAAGTGATCCGCGACGGCTGGAAAGACGAAAACGTCAAGAAAGCGCTCGACCTGTGCCTCTCCTGCAAGGCCTGCAAATCGGAATGCCCGACGAACGTGGATGTGGCCACGTACAAAGCGGAATTCCTGGCGCACTATTACGAGGACAGAAGCCGGCCGCTGCACGCGTATGCGTTTGGCATGATCGACCGCTGGGCGCAAGCTGGGATCGCATTCGCCGCGGCTGGCTAATTTTTTCAGCCAGGCTCCGGTTTTCAGCAACATCATGCAAGGGCTTTTGCATCTGGCTCCGCAGCGAAAAATGCCGCAGTTTGCCACTGCCACTTTCCAGAGCTGGGCCAGGAAACATAAAGTTCCCGGCATCGACGGATCAGCGCCGGCCGCGCACGCGAATGCAAAAGGCGACATCATTTTGTGGGCGGACACGTTTAATAATTATTTTCATCCGGACACGAGCCGCGCGGCGCTGGAAGTGCTGCAGAGCGCGGGATTCAAGGTAATGGTGCCGCAAATTCATCTGTGCTGCGGAAGGCCACTGTACGATTTCGGTATGCTGGACGAGGCCAAGGAATATCTGGAAAATGTAATGACCGTGCTGACCAGCAAATTGAGGCGGGCATTCCGCATCGTCGTGCTGGAGCCGAGTTGCGCTTCGGTGTTTCGCGACGAACTGCGCAATCTGTTTCCGCACGATACGCGCGCCGCGAAATTGCGCAGCCAGACGTTTCTGCTCAGCGAATTTCTGGAGCGCTACGCGCCTGAATTTGCGCCGCAGCTTTCCGCAAAAAGTGCTGCTCCACGGACACTGCCATCACAAATCGATGATGGGAATTGGCGAGGAAGAATCGCTGCTGCGGAAAATGGGAGCGGATCTGCAATCCATCGATTCCGGATGCTGCGGAATGGCGGGCCCGTTTGGATTTGAAAAAGAAAAATATGAGGTGTCGCAGGCGGTGGGCGAGCGGGTTCTGCTGCCGGCCGTGCGAAATACGCCCGAGGACGCGCTCATCGTGTCGGACGGATTCAGTTGCCGGGAGCAGATCCTTCAGGCTACCGGACGCCGGGCGCTGCACCTGGCGGAGGCCTTGCAACTCGGGTTGAAGAATAAGAAGTAACGGATGCGAAAAAACGGGGCAGTTTTCAGGTCTTTTGTTATTGCAACGGTCGGCTATAAATATTCAGCAGTGATATTTCGAGGGAGACGATAAATGAAGATAGAGGAAGTATTTCGCAGCAGAATTCTGCTGATCGCAGGCGTGGCAACCCTCTTGATCGGGACCCGCCCAGCTAACGCGCAGGTTCCAAAGTATGAAATTGATCCCACGTGGCCGAAGCCACTGCCGGGGTTGATGGTGACCGGGCGCGCAGGCGGAATTTGCGTCGATGCGCAGGACCATGTTTTCGAAGTGAACCGCGGCGATTTGCAGGACAAGGAAAAGCTGGTCGGCACGCCGGCGCCTCCGGTGCTCGAATATGATTCCGAAGGGAATCTGGTGAACACGTTCGGAGATTTCAAGACCGCGCCATCGTCTATTCACGGCTGCATTCTTGATAAGGAAAACAATATTTACGTTGCGGGCAACGATGACGCCGTGGTGCAGAAATATACGCATGACGGAAGCAAAATGCTTTTGACGATTGGCACTAAGGGCATGTTTGACAGCTCGACGGGCCTGATCACCGGCATCGCCATGAACCGCAGCAAAACGCTGCTGAACAAGCCTGCTGACATCGCGGTCGATCCCTCGAATGGCGACATCTACATTGCGGATGGGTACGGCGATCACCGCATCGCCGTGTTCGACAAGGAAGGAAAATTCCTTCGCCAGTTCGGCGAGCAAGCCACGGCTGCGGAATCCACGGCAGGCGAGGGTGGCAAGTTCATGGGCGTCGTGCATTGCGTCGTGATGGACAATGCGGGACTTGTTTATGTTTGCGATCGCCAGGGCAACCGCATTCAGGTGTTCGACAAGATGGGCAAATTCCAGAAGAACATCTGGATCAAGGGCTACAAGGAAGAAACGCCGGACTCGTGGGGCACGGCCTGGTGGCTGCGCTTCTCGCGCGATCCTGAACAGAAATATATGATCGTGGCTGACGGCCGCAATGAACTCGTGCACATTCTCGATCACAAGACCGGGAATGAAATTACGAAGTTCGGCAGGCCCGGCCATCAACTTGGCGAATTCACGCACTGCCACACGCTGGATATCGATTCCAAGGGAAATATCTACGTCGCTGAAACCGATATCGGCCGGCGCGTGGATAAATTCAAGTTGGTGAAATAGTTCGGCTGGCATTTTAAAAAATGGGCGGCGTGATGGAATTCACGCCGCCTCTTCTTTCGAGAAGGCATTGAATCCGTCGGAGGGTTCGAATGAAAAAGCTACTTTCTATTCTCGCGTTTTTGATTTTATTTCCAGTACTATCCCCGGCTCAAGAAAAGGCGCCGCTTAAGTTGGTCCAGACAATTACAGCGCCAGCTGGGCGGAAGTGGGATCACTTCGGAGTCGACCTAAAAGGGAACCGGCTTTTTGTTACCTCGGAAGAAGAACCTGCCGTGGAAGTTTTCAACCTGAAGACAGGCGAACACATTCGCTCCCTTACTGACTTTAAGGAACCCCACAACGTCATACCCTTTCCGGAACTGAAAAAAATCTACGTCGTGGACGGTGAGGCTTCGGAGATCAAGATCCTGGATTACGATTCCTACAAATTGATCGGGCAGACGGCATTGACGATTGACGCCGATCCTGTGGTGTACGATCCCGCCTCCAAATATCTCTATGTGGTGAACGGCGGCCGCGCAGCAAAAACGCCTACCTGCCTCGTCAGCATTGTGGACACTACAACGGGCAAGAAAATTGCCGATATGAAGCTGGAAACGAACCGGCTGGAATCCATGGCTATAGAAAAATCCGGCCCGCGCCTTTTCGTGAATATGACCGGGATTAATTCCATCGGAGTTATTGACCGTGAAAAGCGCGCTGTTGTGCAGACTTGGCCGATCACAGCCGGCAAAGACAATGTGCCGCTGCAATACGATGAAGCGACGCATCGCTTGTTTCTGGCGACACGAAAACCTTCCAAGCTCGTGGTGGTGAATGCGGACAACGGGAAAGAAGTCGCGAGTTTGGACGTGGCCGATTATGTGGACGACCTCGCCTATGATGCGGCGCACCATCGCCTGTACATTCCGGGCGGAGGGGGGAATGGCGCTGTGTCCGTGGTTGAGCAGCGCGGCGCGGATGATTACAAGTTGATTGCAACTGTGCCGACGAAACCCGGGGCAAAGACAGCTCGCTTTGTGCCGGAGCTGAATAAATATTACGTGGGCGTTCCGGCGAAAGACGGCCAGCCTGCGCAAATTCTCGTTTACGACGTTGCTCCTTGAAGATGGATTTATGTGGCGCGGGCTTTAGCCTGCGGATTTTTGTCGTTGCAAGGACCAAACCCCGCAGGCTGAAGCCCGCGCCACGGTAGCGGCCTTTAAATTTTTGCGATGAATTCAGATTGGGAGGAATCGATGCGAATGTACAACAAAACATTTCTGACGATTTGTGCTCTGTTATTTTTTGCGTTGACCTTGAAATTGGGCGCGCAAGAAAAATCTCCCATGAAACTGGTGGCAACTACCCCGCTGCCTGGCTTCACTGGCGACTTCGATCACTTCGCGGTGGACTTGAAAGGCAAGCGACTGTTCCTCACCGCTGAAGATCACAAAACCGTGGAAGTATTTGACCTGAACGGAAAGCGGATCAAGAGCATCACCGGATTCGGCCAGCCGCATGCGATTCACTTCATGTCGGATGTGAACAAATTCATCGTGACCGATGGCGACGGCTTCGGAGCGGTTGAACTCGTCAGCGGCGAGGACTATAAAATTCTCAGCACCATCAAGCTGCCACCCGAGGTGGACGGCGCGACCTACAATCCAGTCGACAAATATTATTACGTCGAAAGCGGAAGCGATGAGAAAGGCGCCACGACGCACAAGATCAATATCATCGATACGAAGGCGTTCAAGCTGGTGGGCGATTTCACTCTGCCGGGAACGCACTCCGAAGCGATGAAAATTTCGAGCGACGGCAAAAAAATGTACGTGAATCTCACCACTCCGAAAGAAGTGGGAGTGGTGGACCTGACGACGCGCCAACTCATCGCGCGCTGGCCGATCACCGGCGCGGAAACGCCCAATTCCATGGCGCTCGACGAGCCGCACCACCGGCTGTTCATTGCAACGCGTAAGCCGCCCAAAATGTTTGTATTCAACACTGATACCGGAAAAATTGTGACCAGTGTGCCCATCTCCGCGTTCAACGATGACATGTGGTTCGATGTCGCGCGCAAGCGGATTTATCTATCGGGTTCGGAGACGACCACGGTTCTTTCGCAGAAAGATGCGGACCATTACGAGGTTGTTTCCGAAGTGATCACCGGATACCGCGCGAAAACTTCTCTCTACGTGCCGGAACTGAGTCGTTTCTATGCCGCCATTTCGGGCAAGGGGAAAGAGGGCGCGCAGCTGGCGGTTGCAGTTTTTGATGTGTTGCCCTGAGCTAGATTTGTTGGCGGTTTACGTGGCATAGGCTTCAGCCTGTGGGGGTTAGTGCTTGCATGGACTAAATTCCACAGGCTGAAGCCTATGCCACGTAAATCAAAGGGCGGCGTGCCACCCGCCATCTACGAACAAGGTGTGACCGCTGATGAAATCGGAGGCGGGGCTGGCCAGGAAAATTCCTGCGCCAACCATGTCAGAAGGCTGCGCGAATCTCCCGAGCTTGATGCGGCTGAGCAGCCTTTGCGCGCGTTCTTCATTTTCGCGGAATGAGCGCGCGGTATTTTCCGTAAGCGTGGAAGTGGGAGCGATGGCGTTAACACGGACTCCGAGCGGAGCCCATTCCGTGGAGAGCGCGGCCGTCATGTACGAAATGCCTGCTTTCGCGACGCCGTAAACGCTCTTGCCCATATCCGTGCTGACCGACCACGTCGAACTCAAATTAATAATTTTGCCGTAACCGCGTTCGATCATCAGCTTGCCCATGAACTGGCAGCAGAAAAAAGTTCCCTTCGCCTGAACGTCCAAAACGCGGTCCCAATCTTCTTCCGTTGTATCGAGCGCAGCCTTCGTAAATCCAAAGCCCGCGCAATTGACCAGAACGAGGGAGAGATCCCGGCCCTTTACGAGCCGGGATACTTCCTGTTCCATCGATCGAATGTCCTGCATTCTGGCTACGTCCGCGCGAATGATATGTGCACGGCCTCCGGCGGCTTCCACCGAATGCTGTGCGTCCACAAGTTTTTCGTGCGTACGGCTCACCAAAACCACTTCCGCCCCGGAACGCGCATAGGCCAGGGCGAACATCCGCCCTATGCCGTCGCTCGCGCCTGTGATGACGGCCAAGCGGCCATCGAGGCGGAATGAGGGTAGCTGGTCATCGCTTAATGCACCGCTGCTGTTGCCGATGGAATCGTGTGCCAAGCGGTTATCTCGTGCGTCCCGTAGTTGTATCCAAAGGATGCAGTTCGTTCACGAGACGCTCGTCGAACGGATAGGTGGTGTAGATTTCGACGCCGTCTTTTGTGACGATGTGATCGTTTTCGAGGCGAATGCCGCCAATGCCGGGCTTGCCCGCGTAGGGCTCGAGGTTAAATACCATTCCTTCCTTGAGCACGACCGGGGCATCTTTCGAAGCCGGGCTGAAGTAGGGCGCTTCCCAAGGATTGACACCCGCGCCGTGGCCCAGGCTGTCCAGCACGTAGGGATCGGCCGCGGCAAAAACATCGGCGTTGGTTGCTCCGGGACGTACTTTGCTTCCCGCGTTGAAGAGTGCGTTGTAGCACTTCTGATGGAGATCACGCATTTCGGGTGTGGGCTTCACATTGCCGCAAACCCACGTGCGCGTCAGGTCGCCCCAATAGCCGTTGTAGCCCGCGCCGACATCCATGATAACGAGGTCGCCATTGCGGATGATACGGTCCGAAGTGAACCGGCGATAAGGAGCAGTATAGGGGCCGGAGCAAATAATGTTGGAGCACTGCGTCCACTCGCTGCCCATCGCGGTCATCTTTCCCCAGATGATGCCCAGGATTTCGCATTCCTTGATCCCGGGCCGAAGGGCTTGGATGCCCTCGTCCAGAGCCGCCTCGGTAATGGCGTTAGCCATCTTGAGGCAGAGAATTTCATCCTGAGTTTTAATTTCCTTAGCGCGCATCAGGACGCTTTGATAGCCGTCGTGGAACGTCGTCTTGGGGAACACTTCTTTGATTGCCGCTTCCATGTTGATGTCCCAGATGTCGATGCCTACTCGCTTGCCGGCGAGTGAACCGACGAGGCCTTCCACTTGTTCAGCCCAGCGCTTCATGCCGATCTTTTCGCGGAAATTGGCGCGCGGACGAATCTGGTCGGGAGAAAGCCACGGCATGCGCAGTTTGCAGTGCTCGAAGTCCATGGTCCAGAGAATGGGATCGTGATTTCGCGAGAGCACGGTAACCGCATTGCCCATGATGAAAGCGGGGCCGAGATGGTGGCGATATCCCGTCAGATAGCGGGCATCTTCCGTACGAAAAATAAAAAGGGCATCCAGATCGGAATTGTTGAGCGCGTCCTTGGCGCGTTGCAAACGTTCCCGCAGCATGCGCTGCGGATCAAATCGTACTTCCCAATCAACCGGTATCATTCCAAAATCAGACACAGAATTTTCCTCCTCGAAAATAATTACAAACTTCCGTTAGAATTAAGAACGTAATCGTTTCAAATTATTGGTTCAGAGCACCACAGGTTCAGTCGGTGAATGATTGCAAAGGAAATCAAAACCCGCAGGTACGACGCCCAAACTACCAATTATAAAATAGCCGACCAAAACAAGGTGCTCCAATTAAATTATGGGGGAAAAGTTGAAAATCGTCATTACCGATTATCGTTTTTCGGATGTAGAGCAGGAACGGCGTGCTGTGGAGGCCGCCGGCGGCACACTGGTTACAGGGCAAGCGACAACCGAAGAGCAGGTTACCGAGCTGTGCAAGGATGCGGATGGCATTTTGACGGCGAGAGCGCCGATCGGGGAGCGCGCCATTTCCGCCATGAAGCGGTGCAAGATTATCGTTCGCTACGGGATTGGCGTTGATACGGTTGACGTTGCGGCGGCTACGGCTCACGGCATCATGGTGGCAAACGTTCCGGACTATTGCCTCGATGAGGTTTCGGATCACGCGCTCGCGCTTCTGATGATGCTCAGCCGGCAGATGCTTCCGGCCATTGCGCTGGCAAAGGAAGATGTCTGGGCCGTGGGAAAGATGCCGCCGCTGCAGAGATTGCGCGGACAGACGTGCGGCCTGATCGGCTGCGGGAGAATCGGCTCGTTGCTTGCGAGCAAAGTGCAGGCGTTGGGAATGAGCGTAATCATTCACGATCCATATTTGAGCGAGCCGCGCGCGCGGGAAATGGGCGCGGAACTCGTCACGCTGGATGGCCTGCTGGCGCGGGCGGATTTTATTTCGTTGCACGCGCCGTTGAACGACGCCACGCATCACCTGCTCGGCGAAGCGGCATTCGCCAAGATGAAGAAGACGGCATCGATCATCAACACCGCGCGCGGCGGGCTGATCGACGAAGCGGCGCTGATCGCCGCGCTCGATGCGGGGAAAATATTCGGCGCGGGATTCGACGTGGTGGAATCCGAAACGGAAGTTACGCCGCTGCGGACCGCGCTTGTGCGCCATCCCAAAATCATTGTGACGGCGCATACGGCGTGGCTCAGCCAGCAAGCACGCGCGTTGCTGCAACTTCGCGCCATCGAGCAGGCGCTGGCATGCCTCAGAGGCGAAAATCCCTATGGGTTGATTAACCGCGAACTGGCGAAATAAGAAACACAATACCTCTGCTAACATTCTGGATCAAAACAGCAGGCTTTAAATCCCGAGCAGCGCCGTGCTGTAGCCCGCCTCTTCAGAGGCGGGCTACAGCAGGTCGAATTACAGCGGACCGAACTGCAATTTAAGGATGCAGGTTGTTCCTTGAAAGGAAATTGCGGAATTTACAGCGCCATTTTATCCGGGCGCAGGGTTAAGGCGAGAATTGCGGCGACTGCGGACAGCAGCGAAATTTCTAGTTCTCCTGCGAGAGCCCAACCGCCGCGGCTGGCGATTGCGCCCATCGCGTAGCCGGCAGCTGCTGCGGCGGCGTAGAAGCTGGTGACGAACATGCCGGAGGCACGGCTGGAAAGACTGCTGCGAACGGCTTTCACGTGGTACCCGGCCAGATTCACGTAGATTGTGCCGCTGGCAATGGCTCCGTAGGCGCACGCCATAATAGCTTGCGGCAGGATGGCACCCGATCCGTGAAAGAAGAGATAACCGAGCGCGGTGAGGCAAAAGAACGCAATGCTCAGGACGACGCGTGGAGAGAAACGATCACCCAGCCAGCCGCCGAAAATGGAGAGCAGCGCTCCGGCCCCATAAAAACTGGCCGCAAGTCCAGTCGCTTTTGGGGTGTAGTGAAGTCCTTCACGCAAGTAAGTCGGGTACATCCCGGTAAAACCAAAAAGGACGAGGCCGCTGATGACGCTGAGGATCGTCAGAATAATTGTGTTTCTGTTCAGCAATGTGGGCGCGCCTAAATGATCCGTTCGCGCATCGGCAGCGCGATGCGTTTCGCTGAACCAGGGTCGCACAGTGAACGTGATGAGGGTGATCATCACAAAGCCCACGATGCCAAACGTAATCATCGGGGCGTGCCAGTTGCCGTAATTGGTAAGCAGGAGGCTGCCGAGAATCGGCCCGCTGAACGCGCCCATACCGAAAAAAACATTCATCGATCCGATGGCTGCGGCGCGGTAGCCCACAAAATAATTCGCAGCGATGGCGATCATCACCGTCAGTTGCATGGCTTCGCCGATTCCCGTGGCTGCGAGGTATACCAGCATGTCCGGAAAACCGCGCGCCACCACCGTGAGCGCTGTTCCAATGGAGAAAATTCCGATTCCCAGGAGCAGGACAGTTTTGCGCGAAAAACGGGCAAGCAGGAATCCGGTTGGGAGTCCCGCAACCGCAAGTCCCAGCGTAAAAATTGTGGTGAGGAGCCCGGTGTCCGAGAGCGAAAAGCCATACTGCACGCGCACGTCATGAGCGAGCAGCGGAAAGAGTTGGCGGTCTGCCGCGTTTACGCTGTAGGCGAGCAGCAGCACGCCATACATGGCGATAGCCGCGCCGCGCGTGCCTGGTTCACCCGCTGCGAGGATGCGTGCCTGGTTTGTGGGCGATGATTCGCTAACTTGCGTTTCCTTTCCTCTTCAGGTGCCTGAATAAATTTGCACAGACAATTGTATAGCATTGTCACGCGCGGAGATATTGATGCGGTCGAGAAGTAGTGCATCAATTTGATTTGCACACACAGAAAAGCTGCCCGCCCCAAAAACGGACGGCCTCTACAAAACCAACAACGTCAACGCATTACGGTTTCGTAGCGCCCTCTCCGTCCCGCGTTCTTCGGGACGGAGAGGGCAGCTTGTCTCCCAAATTGAGTCACTACCGGTCGAGATTCTTGTGGGGTGGCTGGACAGGAAATTTTGTTTGGAGCGAAAAAAGTAAGTTTGCAAAATCTCGCTCACTGCCAACGATGCGCGGGAATCATAAACTAGTTTCCGGGCAGATCCATTTAATTTAATGGGTTCGGTTTAATTCATGCGCGCAGCTGAAGTCGGTGCCGGCGACAGACCTTTAAAAATTAATTTTTGCACGCGCTTTCCAGTATTCTCACCTGTATAGATATTGCCTTTCGAGTCCACGGTGAGGACATGCAAGTGAAAAAACTGCCCGGGATAATGGCCGAGGCGGCCAAATTGCCCGACCTGTTGAAGCGTCTCCCGATCCAATATTCGCAGTGTGTCATCGCCACCCGTGACATATAAGAATTGCTGCCGGCTATCCGCTGAGAACGCAAGGCTTCCTGTAGAACCAGAAGGAGTGGCCATTTCCCTTTCCACAAACGCTTCCTTGACAAAGGTCCCGTCCGGTTTGAAAACCTGGATACGGTTGTTGGAACGCTCGGCAACGTAAACCAGATCGTCATTCGAGATCAGAACCGCATGGACCAGATTGAATTGCTGGGGAGCGGGATCTTTGGTAAGCGAATCTATGGGAAGATCCTGAGGACGATCGAAAGGTGCGCGGCGTATGCGCGGAATCGAGTCATCGGGCTTATTCCCGTATGCTCCCCACATGCGTTTAAATGCGCCGGTGTCAGCGTCAAAAACAATGACTCTCCTGTTTACGTAACCATCCGATACGAAAACTTCGTTCGTTTTCTGATACACGAAGATCGATGAGGGTTCATTCAGATTCTGAGTATCGTTGCTGCCGGTGCTTTTTCCGGATTTGCCAATTTGCATTAAAAATTTTCCGGCTTTGGTGAATTTTAGAATCTGGTTGTCGTCCTTGCCGGCTCCACCAATCCAGACGTTGCCGCGAGAATCAATTGTGATGCCGTGTTCCCTTTCCGGCCAATCATATCCTTCGCCAGGTCCGCCCCAACCTTGCACTAATTTCCCATCAGGAGTGAATTCCATGACGGGCGGCGCCGGCACACAACAATTTCCCTTAGGCGGAGTTTGTGCCGCATAGTTCTCGTCCTTATCCAAAGTGCCAGGACGCTGGACTACCCAGATATGGTCATTTGTTGGATCAACTGTAATTCCACCGATAGAGCCGAAAATCCAGTTGCCCTCAATCTTTGGC
Source organism: uncultured Acidobacteriota bacterium (assembly GCA_963786215.1). Lineage (GTDB taxonomy): Bacteria > Acidobacteriota > Terriglobia > Acidiferrales > UBA7541 > Palsa-360. Next base: position 606,432 of record CAWAYK010000006.1, on the reverse strand, counting down.
CACGAAGGATCGACCTGAAAAGTTGGGACGCCCGCGAGTTTTTTGTCAGCGCTCCTTACCACCTGCCAGGAGGTGATCGCCAGCGCGACCACCAGCACGACACAACCGGCAATCTTCCTCATCGTTTTCTCCGTTGGCAGTCGACTTAAATCAATTCAAATCATTTCGGACGATCTTGCCGCCCTTCATCACAAACTTCATTCGTTGAAGTTCAGTAACGTCTTTCAACGGGTCGCCCGAAACAGCGACCATATCCGCAAATTTGCCTTTGTCGATTGAGCCAATCCGGTCCTGCCAGCCGAGCATTTCCGCATCGACCACGGTCGCAGCCTGCAAGGCCGCTACCGGCGTCATGCCATGGCTTGTTAGCCACACGAAATCCAGTCCCTGGGTTCCGTGCAAATACGGGCCGCTCGAGCGCGGATCGCCAGCCGTTCCATCCACTCCGCTGCCGAAAACCACTTTCACGCCGCGCGTCAGGGCATTGTGAAAGTTTTTCTCAAAGATGGGAACGATGCTGTATTTACCGCCGGTATTTCGCCGGTCTGCTTCGATGGTTTCCTGACCTGTGTACCGGTAGCCGGTGACGTCAAAATAAATCTTTTTTTGCAGCATCATGGTGACTTCGTCATCGTCTAGCCCCTGGCCGTGTTCGATGCAATCGGCGCCGGCCGTGATCGTGTCGCGAAGTCCCTGGCCGCCATAAGCATGCGCGAATACCTTCTTGTGATGGCGATGGGCTTCGTCAACGATCGCTTGCAGCTCCTCCAAATTTAATGCGGGGTCCACAAACAATTCGCCGACGGGACTAAAAGAATAGCCGCCCGTGGGGAAAATTTTGATCCAGTCGGCGCCGTAGCGGATCTGTTCGCGAACGACTTCGCGTGCCTGTAAAGGACCGTTAATGGCTTGCTGGCCGGCTGTAAGATTGCCTCCCGGCGCTCCGATAAAATCCGAACCTGCGGCACCGATGCCGCGTGTGGCAACCTGCATTCGCGGTCCTTCGATCATTCCGCGATTGATGGCTTCGCGAACATCGACATCGCCGTAACCTTCGCCGTGAGTGCCCGCGTCGCGAGCTGCGGTGAATCCCGCGCGCAGCGTGGTCTGTAGATTTTGTACGGCGATCAGAGTCCAGGCTTCTTTCGTAGTCGTGACGCGCGCACCGTTGCTCAGGCTGCTAAACATGTGGGTGTGGGCGTCAATCAGTCCGGGCAGAACAGTGGCCTGGCTTAGGTCGATCACCTTAGCTCCCGGCGGGATCTGAATTCGGTCGGCGGGCCCCACGTCGGTAATGCGGTCGTTTTCAATCAAAACGACTTGATTCGCCAGCATCGTGCCTTTGTTGCTGTCAAACAGATGGCCTGCGCGTACGGCGAGTAATCGCGGCGGTTGCGCGGCCGGTTGAGCCGCGCGCTCCTGCGCTGAAGTAGAGATCACGAAGCTCAAACATACCAGGAGCATTCCTAAGACTGACTTTCTAGCCATGAACCACCTCATTTTGACGTTCTGAAATTGGATTGATTTTAGCGGCCATATACCAGAACTCGGAAATTCCCTTGCTTGGCCCTCGGAAGCGGATGAGGCTGCTTTTCGGTGGGCGCTGCTGCTGGATTAAAATCCGCCGTGGATAGGAATAGTTTGTGGGTTTTGAAATCGATCTGCATGGTCTTAGCTCCGTACTGTGATTCGATCGTTTCCACTTCGCTGAGTTTGCTCGGCGAATCTTCGTGAAAAATGTGAATTTTGCCCTCACGGGTGGAAACGAACAGCATTCCGGTGGAAGGCTCAAAAATATTGGCGTCGACACCCGCGCTAATGGGGAAAGACTGCAAAACTTTGCCGCTGTCCGCATCCATCATGACCAAAAATTGCGGATCGCGACCGGAGGAAAACAGTCGGCGGCTTTTCTGGTCCATCGCCATTGCCACAAGTTGTCCGGCGGGAGCCGAGGGCCAGCGAGATTTTATCGTATTGGTTTTTGCATCGATGGCCACCACGTCGTTGTTATCTTCATTGTTGTCGTAAATCATTCCCTTGCCATCGACGGCCGGAAATTCCACTCCGCCTACCAGATCGATGTTGGTGATCACCGATTCTTTTACAGGATCGATTACCGTGGTGTTGTGGCTGTGGCCATTGAAGGTAAAGATGTGTTTGGAGACCGGCTCGTAGATCAGGGAATCCGTGTCGGGCTGATTGGTCATCACTTCGCCGGTGACCTTCATGGTCTTCAGATCGAAGATGACCACTTTCATGGCCTCTCCATCGGTAATGAACCCTTTATTCAGGTCTTTGACCACTACCACTCCGTGCGATAGTTTCAGACCGCCGATTGTCCCTATCACTGTGTAATCATCGGCATTGAGGACGACGATCTCGGTGCCGTGCGAAACGTAGACGCGGCGCGAATCGGGATCAACCGTGACGTAATCGAAATATTCCGTAGTGCCAGGGGCTGGCGGCAAGGAAATTGTTTTAATCAGGTGATATCCAGAGGTTGCCGGTTTCGGTTTCGCGTAGGTTCTCGAGATTAACCATCCTCCGCACAAAACTAATGTCAGAGCTACCGCAGTACGTGCAAGGCTCAAAGATTTCATAAAGCCATTCTCCCTTGAAAAATTTTTTCAATGGCCCAGACTAATGTGCAAGGTTGTAGCACAAAAAATGCCACAACCTTGCAGAATCGCACGCCACTCGAGAATTACCTTACCAGCTTAGTTTGAGAGCAAACTGCACTTGCCTTGAAAAAGTCGTTGTCGCTGTCAAAGCTCCGGCTGTGCCGTTGGAGGTTGCGGATTTAAAGTTGGCTGTTGTATCGGAGTTGAAAATGTCCGCATTCACCAGATTTGGCGACTGATAATTCGGGTGATTAAGGATGTTGAATACCTCGACGCGAAATTGCGCCACAAAAGATTCTGAGATTTTATGGATCGGAAAGTTCTTGAATACGGAAGAATCCAAATTGACCAGTCCCGGCCCATACATGATATTGCGACCAGCGTTTCCCCGAAGGTTAGTGCACTGCAGAAAGTTTGGTTGCTTGGGATCACTGCTGCCAAAAGCCGGATCGCAATTAGCCGCATAGAAAGCCGGCGAGGGCGCAGTTGGTACTGCGAAACACTGCGTTTTGATGTAGCTCGCAACGTTTCCTGGATTTACCAGCGTCTGGCATCCAGATCCACCAACACGATTGGGATAGTCGTAAGGGTCGCTACTGAGAAGCCCGAGCGGGTCACCATCGGTGCCAAATGTTGGCGTAAATGGGGTACCGTCCTGGACTTTCAGAATGCTTCCAAGCTCCCAGCCATTGGAAACGAAGCCCAGGAAACCTCCGGCAGACTTAACGCCTGGAATGTTCCAAGTGCCGTTTAAAACTAAAACGCGAGGAATGTTGTAATCGGATACGCCGCGATCAAGCCTGAGATCAAACCAGCTCAGACTGGAGATCGAGTTCGCAAGAGTATCGCCGGCGATAGTTCCGGAATTGTCGTCGATGCTCTTGTTCCATGTAAACGAAGTCTGGAACTGGAAGCCGTGGTTCATCCTTTTTACGATGCCCACTTCCAGTGCGTCATACGCGGAACTGCCTCCCCAGTTGACGAATCGGATGGCACCCACATTCGGATTGATGGGTGTAGGGTTGGTAGTCGCAAGAGGCCACAAATAACCTGCGGAGCTGAGTGTGGGCATAACGATATTGGCATCGTCGGCGCGGAAAGCTTGGTGAACTCCTCGTGAACCTGCGTACCCGACGACAACTGTGAGGCTGGGAGTAATTTCTCGCTGAATGTTGAAATTCCATTGCATGACGTAATTGCGATGAGGGTTCGGCTCTACATAAGCATTTTCCGCTGTCCCCGATGAGAGGTTTTGCAGAATTGGAACGGCTCCTTTCGGGAAGGAACCTGCAAGCGAAACTTTGACGCCGTTGACGGTTGCACCATTGCTGACGCTGGCGAGATGAAAGAAAGGAGACGCGCGGCCATTCATGGTGATGGTTTGATAGAGCATGGGCAGAACGTCGAACAAACCGAATCCACCGCGAACGGCAGTCTTGCCATTCTTAAACGGATCCCATGAAAAACCTACGCGCGGTTCGAAGTTCCGATACGTCGGGTTGGAAAAGAACGGTGTCCCCAGATGCGGTGCTGCGGCTGTAATTGTAGGGAGATTAGACTGCTTCCCGGTAGTTTCATTGGGCACGGTCGACATCTCATACCGTACGCCGAGATTGAATGTTAGGTTCGAACGGAAGCGCCAGTCGTCTTGAAAGTAGGAGCCAACAATTGTTTGGCGCATGTAACGGGGGGTTTCCAACGTGGGAAGGACTCCCCGAACACGGGAAGGACTGTTTGTAAGAAAGCCCTGGATATTTTTAAAGAAAAAGCGACCAAAATAATCACCTGTGAATGTGATCTGATTCAGTTGGTCTCTTTCGATTCCTACGCCGAACTTAAACGTATGGAGTCCTCGAGTCCATGAAGCGTCGTCGTAAACTTGGTAAGCATTCCAGGCAAACTGATAGATCGGCGGACCCACGCCGGGGCCAATCAGAGTAATCCCAGGCACCTGAGCCTGCGTTGCAAACTCCCCAGGGGTCCACCCGAGAGCCGGATCTGTTGACGCCGAATTAATGGCCGAAACGCCACCAGCGGAAGTGGCATGAGAGCGATTGAAGCCAACACGTACCGTGTTGACAAAAGTAGAGCTAAAGATATGGCTCTCTTCCAGCGCGATAATCTGCCGCTTGGAAATCGCATGTTGCAGTACGTCGCCAAGCGCGTCCGGTTGCGTGAGCGGCGAATTGTCGAAACTATAGGTGCCGAACAAAGAGTCCTTGTCAGAAAGTTTTTGGTCGGCCCGAAAAGTAAAGAAATTTTCGTTTACGACGACTTGACCCACCCTCGTAAACTTCCCGATATTCCCATTGATCGGAGTTCCGGGCGTGGGCAACGGTTCCAGAGCGAGATAGGAAGCAACCGTCGGATCCACAGTAACCGGCCCAGTGGTCAGGTTGCCCGCCCGCGCGGCAGGGGAAAGCACTTGATCCGAGACGGACGTTCCCAGTGATTGCCGGATACTCTCAAAGTCACCAAAAATAAATGTCTTGTCTTTGCGGATCGGACCTCCGCCTGAGGCGCCGAATTGATTGCGCCGGAACGGAGGAATCTGCGCCGGATCAAACGGGTTGCGCGCATCGAGCGCGCTGTTGCGCAGAAATTCATAAACCGATCCGTGAAACTGATTCGTACCGGAGCGCGTGATTGCATTCACCACGCCGCCTGAAGTCTTTCCGTACTCAGCAGAATAATTCGTGGTTAAGACCGAGAACTCTTGAATGGCGTCGACTCCCAGATTTCCACCCAACACGCTGCCGGGTCCGCCATTCGAATAGTCGTTGATGCTGATGCCGTCCACGCGATAATTATTTTGTTGAGGCCGCGCTCCTGAGATGCTGACCTGCGCTCCGTAGCCGCGGTTTGGATCGCCGCTCGCATGGCTCTCCGCCGTAATAACTCCTGGCTGCAAATTCGTGAGGTCCGTCCAGGAGCGGCCGTTGAGGGGCAGTTCGCGCACGGTGGTGGCGTTTACCTGAGCGCTGAGTGTGGAAGACGTAAGTTCGACGGTGGGCGCCTCGGTTGTCACTTCGACGGTTTGACTCGTCTCCCCAACTTGCATTGCGATATCCAGAACCTGTTGCGCTCCAACGGTAAGCGTAATGCCCTTCTGTACTGCCGTCCTGAAACCCGTGGAAGTCGCGCGGACTTCATATTTGCCCGGCAAGAGATTGGGCGCAGTGTACAGGCCTGCCGCATCCGTCACCACGTTACGGATGACGCCTGTATCGACGTCAGTAATCGCAACTTGAGCGTTGGGAATGGACGCGCCGGAACTGTCTTTTACCGTTCCTGTGAGGCTTGCGCCCGATACTTGCGCGTGGAGGGAAACGCTACAAAATGTAAGAACGACGAAAATCGAGAGAAATGTCGGGACACACCTTGGCATACTTGGCCGAATCAGCATTTGCAGCCTCCCCGAAGCCAAACTTTAAAATGCCAACGGAACCACTCGGTATTTTTTATGAAAAAATGAAATCGTGGCGCGGAGACTAGGTCAATCAGGTTTATGCGGTCAAATACTATTTTAGTTTGTTATTAATACCTTAAAGGAATTAATGGATGTAAACCTGTGGATAGCCTGTTCCGGCAATATTCGCGACGCGTCTCGTCCAGCCTCATTTTTGTAGGCAATTGCCATGGCCTTTACCCCATTCGTAAGCCGTTCATTCGCCAGTCCCGCGGATCGTCAAATCAGGTAAAGGATTTTCGCAATGGGGAGTGTTTCAGTTTGCGAGAGTCTGTTTCACGCAATCGGTGAATAGGGGTAACGCGTGGGATCGATTTTCGAGACTGTACGCCATTCCAACTTCGAGGATAGGTGAGTTTTGTAGGGGACGGAACACGATGTCGCTGCCGTGCAGGGCCTCCGCAGTAGAAGTCCGAAGCACGCATACGCCAAAACCTTCTCTGACCAATTCAACGCGCATATGCACGTTCTCCACTTCGAGCACGATGTTCAAACTAAGCCCGCGTGCCTGGCACAGACCAACCACAATGTCGTAGCCAACCGGATTCGTGTAGCGAGGAAATAAAAGGTTCGGCTCCTTCGTCAGTTCACGTATCGAAATCGATCGCCGCCCGGACAGCCGGTGTTTTTTTGGCATCGCAACGACATATTTCTCGCGCAGGAGAGTTTCGACGATGAGTCCTGTCTTGTCGACAGGCAGGGGGAAAAATCCGACGTCAATACGTCCGTCGCGGATGAGTTGAATATTATTTCCAGTCATATCCCGCAGTGACATCCGCACGTTGGGGCAAAGCTTCCCGAACGCTTTAACAACCTTGGCTACCATATTAGTTCTTGCGGGCGTATATCCAAGAACCAACTGTCCTACAATGCCGCGGTTCGCTTGCGCCGCCAGGCCGGAAGCATGAGCTACGCGCGCAATAATTTGGCGGGCTTCGTTTGCAAAGGCCTGCCCTGCATCAGTAAGTTCGACTTTCCGCGTAGTTCTATAAACTAAAGATACTCCGAGTTCATCTTCGAGTTGCCGGATCTGCCTGGTGAGTGGAGGTTGGCTGAGATGCAGGCGTTTCGCGGCTCGATTAAAGTGCAACTCCTCCGACAAAACGATGAAATATCGAAGTTGTCTTAGTTCCATGAAAGCTAGCTTATAGATTAGGTCGGTCCTGATTCAAAGGACTAATTTTGGATGAACATGCCCCAATGGAATCCTCCGATAACAACCGGGCTATTGCCCTGATTTATTTCGGCTGTCCATCCAATCGTAAATGCGTTTGACGCCGATCACGTCGATCCCCGGCCCTTGAATCTGCGGAAAATCTTTGCTGTGTGACGTCATGTCAACTTTTTTGGCGGTCTCTTCAGGGGATAATCCTTGATCTCTGAACTTTTTCACCTGCGCGATTACATCGGTCAAATAATCCTGGAATCCGGTAATGAGGGCCGTTCCATGAAAGGGCGACCCATGCCCCGGCAGAACCGTGTCAAAATCCAGTTTCTTGAGGGCGGTCAAAGTCGTTACCCACTCGTCAAAAAAGCCGCTGCTGAGTGATGATGTTTTGCTTTCCATCAAATCGCCGGTGCACACAATTCGTTCTTTCGGCAGATACACAACCGTGTCGCCTCCCGTGTGACCCCGGCCCAGAAATAGCAGTTGAATTTCACGCTGTCCTCGATACAGGGTCATTTTAGATGTGAAGGTTGTCGTTGGAAGGACCGGCTTGATTTCTTTTACTTCCGCCATGGCACTCTCGATCACCGCGATCTGGTCTTGCAATGATTTCCGCTGTGCCGGATCAGTTTCTTTTTCAGCTCGCTTGCGCAATGACTCCACCTGCTCACGCCAGTCGCCCAATTTCCATGTGACTTCTTTCGCGTACAGGTCTAGGTTCTGAAGCGAGTACCGCACATAATCTTGCCCGATGATTTCCACGTCAGGCCCAAAAACTGAATTTCCGTTTATATGATCGTAGTGCCAATGAGTATTGATCACGACGCGGACCGGTTTGTTTGTAATTAGATTCAAGTCATCCAGCAGAGCTCGCATGGCGGAAGGCGTGGCACCGGAGTCGACGAGAATCACGTCGTTGTCGTTGACAAAGATCTGGTGATTACCGCCGGTGATGGCGCCTCCAGCTGCCGTCACAAAGTAGACTCCGTCGGAAATTTTTTCAAATTTATACATTTTGCCAGTTACCGTTTGATTGTTTATGGCCGGCATCCCAGTTTCCGCGCGGGCGCTTACCGTGGGCAAAAGGAATACGCCGATCGCAAGTGCTACGATCCCCGCAATCGCTTGAAGTTCTGACATTGTGCGATTTCTCATGAAATATTTTTCCTTTCGGGATTCAGGCTGGCACTTATATATCCGCTGCACGGCAACAGGAATCGCTTTTCTCAAACTGCTCCACTCCCGATATCGAGTGCATGGCGCAAATCATGCTTTGTAAGGGTTGCAAGCTTCCGGTCAAACGCCTTTACTATACTCCGGGACTGCGATTGGGACTTCCCACAGGGAGATGTCGCAGGGTCAACAAATTTTTTCCAATGAATCAACAAAACGAAAGTTGTATCGGACTAATCTGGCTGTTTGACCATCGCAAGGCTTGGCAATGACGGCTGCCACAAGTTTGCATGTCCAATTTCCAACCGGTTTAGTGTTTTGCTTGAGAAACCATTGAGTCCGCAGAGGTATTAATAGGTGACCTAAATAGTATTTGACCTCATAAAGTGGATTGCCCTATTTGTTTACCGGCGATACCATCTCAATTCTTATGTAATTCATCGATACGCAGACGTAATAGTCCTCGAGAGACCTGGGGGGACGAAACGGACGAGGCGTGCAATGTCTCCGTGCTTTGCAGCGGTCTCTGGGCATTTTTTTAAGGGCCGCCTTGCCCTGGCACGTTTTGTTCCTTATTATCGATGCAGTTATTTTACAACGGGAGAGGATTCGTGTTGAAAATGTTCGTTATCGGAGTGGTTATTGGCGCGCTGCTCGTAGTTGGCGGGACCTATTATTATTTCGTGTCAGGGACGGCTCCAGTGGCAACATCCGATACTCCTTTGCCTTATGAGAAAAAGATCGCAAGCAAGTCGAAGAATGCGCACATGCGCAAGGAAACGTTGCCCGCGCCCGCTGTGCCCGCGGACGAAGTGAATCTTGTTGCAGGCGCGAATGTGTATAAGCAGAATTGCGCCATGTGTCACGGCCTGCCCAATCAGCCAGCACCTGCAATGTCAGACGGTATGTATCCTCATTCTCCTTTGCTGTTTAGGGGCAAAGGTGTCACGGATGACCCGCCGGGTGAAACTCATTGGGTGGTCGAGAACGGAATTCGGCTCACAGGAATGCCCAGCTTTAAAAAAGCTCTCACCGACACGCAGCTGTGGCAAGTCACTCAACTTTTAGCCACCGCCGACAAGATGCCAGATTCTGTGAAGCTCCTGCTCGTACCTGAACCAATATCGAGCACGCCAGCGGGTATGCATGCATCTGTATCCGTCCTGAAGCACTGATCAGGATTGGCTTGCTTTGTTAGGTTTCGAGACTAGGTTGATAGTGGGATTGGAAGAATGGCTCCCCGGGCAAGATTCGAACTTGCAACCCTTCGGTTAACAGCCGAATGCTCTACCATTGAGCTACCGGGGAACTGCGCTGGCACTTCTTAATTTACATCAAATTGCATGGTGGCGTCACGGCTTACTCTCATTGTTCATGCAAATTTGCATTTGGTGATCGATTTAGCGCCGACGCATGCAAATTGCCATAATCCTGCAATTTTTTCGACCGACGTTCATGGGAACATCTTCGGTGTGAAAATATTTATTACCGATTATGGTAAACTGGCTACGAATGTAGTCCATAATTGCATTCAGCAAGTTGCGGAGCCATTATTGGAGGGCCATGCGAATTCGGGAGCAGCCGTCGGATGTTCACCCACTTATTTCCAGCTACTTTCGTCGCCACAAATTAAGTTCAGTTCTGGATAAATCTAAAGTCGGTCTCGTCATTTGCGACCGGCAATTGCGCTATAAAGCAGTGAATCAAAGCGTAGCGGAGATTCACAATGAGCCAGTCAAGGCGCATTTAGGACGTTCGATGGGCAAAATTCTGGGAGATTTTGCGGAACAGATCGTACCGCTTTGGGAAAATGTTTTAGCAAGCGGACATTCCTATACTAATTTGGAGGTCGTCGGAAAGTTGCCCAAGCGACCTGATATAGGCCGTTGGGTTGAAAACCTTTTTCCAATAACCGACGGGCGCGGCCGAGTGGAGCATGTCGGTTGCTTTGTCATTGAGATTGTACCAACTCCCTTATCCCGTTCTCCTCGTTCGAATTCTTTTGAAAAAATAAAATCAGGAAGGGGAAATCAGACTTCACCACCTGAAGTTCGTGAGAGCGTGTCTCTGTCTCAAAGGGAGCAGGAAGTACTTCGATTGCTTGCCGAGGGCAAATCCACCAAAGACATCGCCTCGACGCTTCTGATCAGTGTCAGAACCGTGGAAACTTACAGAGGCAGGCTGATGTTAAAGTTACAGGCCAATTCAATGGTTGAATTGGTTCACTATGCGATTCAAAAATGCATAGTTAAACTTTAGCCGTTTAGTTTTATTGCGCGGCGCCTCGCATGCAAAACTAATTCCCGAATGGAGTCGGAACTATACGTGAGTTCCCTCATGGGATGTTGCTTCCTGCGTCCTCGGGCGGGCGGAATGTTTTGGAGTTACGAATTCCTGCCCAGAGCTTACTGAAGAGTGATGCCCGGTGTCTTCCGCGAAAACAGATGGTGTTAAATCCTACGGCAAATCGCCTTACAAACAAAGCCAATTGCATGCTTCGTGTTCCTGTACTACGTAAGTATTATGCTTACGTAGTATACTGTATTTACATTTACTAATAACTATATACAGTATTAGCATGGATGCCACAAAGGAGCGCGTCTGGATACGCAGATTACCCTGGCGCCGAAAAGGAAGGGATGAAACAAAGGCCGCTCAGATCAAGTTTCAACCGCAAGTGGATATTGTGCGTGAAGACGGTTGGGCTGACCTTTCATTATTATTGGTAAATCGGTCCAGCTTTACGGTGTGGATCGAACATGTCAACATTTCCCTGGCTGACCTTAATGCCAAGCACCAGACTGCAGCCCCAATTGGGCGCTTCGAACAGCAAATCCTCCAATATGTGGGAGCGAAGGAAACTTTATGCGTGAGTCTGGCGAACGCGGTCTACGACGCCGCAGGCAGACCTCAGGGTCCCTACACGTGTCTGCTCCTTGCGAATGTTCGGTATTGGGTGTTCGATGAATGGTGCGATGCTCGCGCTGCAACCTGCCGCATTGGAATGGCGGCGATTAACGTAACCGAACTGCACGCCGCAAGATGGTATGACAAGAAAATGAATCTTTCTCGTATCTAAACCCTCGAAATCACTGCAACTATTTTTTCTTCGCGACGTTGAAACTTCTCTCTGCGTTCCAAATTTTTGATCTGCTTCGGTCTATTCTGCTCCTTCCGTGCGACCGCCCTCCCAGTACTCCACAAATTCTATCGCGTGGACGAGATTTATGTTTCGCCTACAGGTTCCCGGAAAGTTTCTGTATTCTAGAATGGTAGCTGTCAGCCGCCCGAAGGGGCGGGACAAACGGGACGGGTGAAAGGATGTCCACATGAAAGATTGCACAAAATTCCAGGCACGCAGAACATTCTTCAGCGCAATCGCCGTGGCGGGAATTATTCTTTTCTCGGGATTGCTCGGATGCGGGTCATCCAAGCCCGCGGAGCAGTCGGCTGAGGGGCCGAAACGCTACCACCTTTCCGGGCGTATCGTTTCCGTAGATACAGCGAAGCAGCAAGTGACGATCGACGCTGCCGATATTCCGGGATTCATGATGGCGATGACCATGGGGTATTCGGTGAAGAATCCGAATCAGCTGACGCCGCTGTCGCCGGAAGATCAGATTACGGCTGACGTCGTCGTAAATGGAAGAGATGTTTATCTGGAAAATATCGTCGTGGTCAAAAAAGCGGACAAGGCCAGAGCGCCTGCCGAGAATGATTCACGTCCTGCCCCAACGCAACCTGCTAAATAATAAATAGACGGCAAAAAAAACGCGCGCCGCGGAAAGTTCTTGGCATTTCCCGCGGCGCGGTTTTACCGATCTTCATCAAATCAAATCACGCTACTTTTTATTATCTTTTTGATCGGCCGGCTTCTTGGATTCCTGCCCACGCTCCTGAGGTCTCGGTTGCTCTTTTGGCTGCTGAGGCGCGGCAGCGGCTGGCGGAGCTGCATTTTGCGGATGCTCAAATTGATGCGGATGATAAGTATCCTCAGTGGTTCTGGCCGGAGGCGCAAATTTTACCGGCGGCCGTTGCTCGGCAGGAGGATTGTTATTCTGGTTGGTCTGCGGGCGTTGTTGCTGCTGTTCTGGTTGCTGCCTCATTTGTTGTTGAGGTTGTGGCTGTCCAGATTGTTGCTGATTTTGACGAGATGGAAATTGCTGTGCGCTGTTGCTGGGTTTGCGGCGGCACTGGCTGCTGCCTCATTTGTTGTTGCGGCCGTTGCTGTTCCTGTTGTTGTGGCGGCGTTGATGTCTGTGGCCTCTGCTGCGTTTGGGGTTGCTGTGGAGGCGTTTGGTCCTGCCTCATTTGTTGTTGAGGTTGCTGCTGGTTTTGGCGTGATGGAAATTGCTGTTGTTGCTGAGCGGGCGCTTGTTGCTGTCCGGGCTGCTGATTTTGACGCTGCGGAAATTGAGGCTGAGGTCGTTGCTCTGCTGCAGGTGGCGTTGTTTGTTGCTGTTGTTGCATCTGCGGTTGCTGCGGAGGCTGATTGGTCATCTGCTGCCTCGTTTGCGGTTGCTGTCCTTGCTGCTGTGGGAATTGCCCGGGACGTTGCTGCTGGCCCTGCTGCTGGCGTTGTTGCTGCTGCTGTTGTTGTTGAACCGGCGGTGCGCCTGCCTGCCGGAATGTTCTGTTTTGCTGCGGAGCAGTGTTGTTGAACGACGGTCTTATCGGCGCCGGAGTCTCCTTGACGACCACTTGCCGGCTCATGACAGCCGCCGGGGGCCTGACCCCGGCAGGAGCCGATGCGCCCACCACGCTCCTTTGCACCGGAGCCACGCTGAAATTACGCTGCACCTCTGCTGCCTGCATTTGCTGCTGGTTGACGCGGACATTTGAGTTAGCGACAGGGCGCGAGTTCACGAACGTGTCATGGGAAACGGCAGTCACCGCTCCGGCATTATGCTGATGCATGTAAGTGACATTGTTAACCGTTCTATTATTATATACGTTAGTTACGTTAACAACGTTGACCGTCGTATTCGTGACGTTCACCCGCTGCACGTAGCGCTCACTCGTGCGGTAGGGCGGAACGTACACTTCGCGCGGACCAAGCGGGAACCATCCGACACCTCCCCCGCCTCCGCCAAATGACACGGACATTCCGAACCGCGGCCCGCCAACAAATACAACCAGTGCCGGCGCGTAAACTGGCCGCACAACCATGGGCCCGGGAACCCAGCACCAGCGGTCTCCGACTTCAGCCCAGCGTCCGTAATGAAATGGAGCAAAGCCCCATGGCTCATCTTCTACCCACGTCCATCCCCACGGCGCGACCCATGCCCAGTGGCCATAGCGGTACGGAGCCCAACCAGCAGCGACTCGCGTGGGGAACCAGACATTTCCGTAATCGGAGTTGTTACGCCATTCGCCGTAGTCATCGAGATCGTCATAGCCGGGAACGTCACGAGAGACATATTGCGCGGATTGCGAGTGCTCTTCACGTTCATCACGCGAGTTACACCATTGGTCAAAGTCATCAAACCCGCGTGCCACCCCTCCGTCATAGTTCAACGAATCGGTCCCGCTGAAGGTTGCGCGGTCATTCGAATCCATGTGGAACGCGCTACCGCCGCCAGTGGCCTCGCCCTCTCCTGAGCGCACGGTAATGACCGTTGCGTTTCCGTCGGGCTCCACATCGACGCGGTAGTTGCCGGGCCGGTCGAGGGTAAAGGCCAGACTTGGCGTGTCGATTTCAAAATCGTCGCCGCCATCCAGACGCCGCACATTGACGTTGAGTGAACCCTGCGCTAGCTGAATTTGCACAGTGCGATCGTCTAAATTCAGAAACGTGATACCCGTCTCACTGCCAATGCGTATGGACGAACTGCCGATATGCAATTCGCCGCGCGAATCCCGGTCGGCCCAAAGATTGTCTCCAGCGGTCAAGGGGCGGTTCGGACTGGCCTGAACCCAATCGGACTCACCGCCGGGCTGGAAGGAAATGCTTCCCTGAATAAAGTTGAGCCGCGCCACTCTTCCTGGCGGATCGTCGTCCGCCCGCGCAGATGATGCGAATACAAAAGCGAGGGCCGTAAATAAAATTAAGACAGGGGGAATTAAAGACTTTTTTCGCATGGCGATTGTTCCTCCGACGTTGCGTTCCAATTGTTACTTTCTATTCTAACTTGTATTGATTCTACTCCTACATCAGAAATAGATCAGAAAGCTTGGTCGCATCAACCAACACATCCTGCCAAATCTGCTCCGCAGCCTCACTTTCCGAGGAGGGCAGGAGGCCCCTTCCGAAGCCTCCTGACGGTGAGTGAGGTGAGAGGTGAAACGGGGTGAAAATCGATCAGTGATGATTGTCATGTCCGGATGAAGAATGTCCATTGTTGGAAGCCCCGCCTCCGGAATTGCCTCCGTGCGATCCGCCGCCTGAAGGACCACTGTGATTGCCGCCGCTTGGCGGAGCGCCCCGATAGCCGCCACCTCTCGGCGGTGCACTCGGCATTGGACGGGCGTTATACGAACCTCCGCCAGAGGATCCACCACGAGGAGCGCCATATCCTCCGTACCCAGGATTTCTTGGCGCGCTGGGCATCGGCTGACCGCCGTAAGAGCCCCCACCGCGCGGCGTCACGACCGGTTGTTGCATATTCAAAGTCGGACGGTTGTTTCCATTATTGCTGGAGCCGTAGTTCGGGCCGCCGCGGGAATTATTTTGATATTGAGGCGGTGCGGAACCGGATGGAGATTGCGAATAGCCGGGCCGGCCTTGCGGCGAGTTTTGGCGTTCAAATGATCTGCCGCCATTCGATTGCGTGTTTTGCCTCGGTGGCGGCGTGAACGTGTGCCATCCGGGACGCGACGATTGGATCGATTGCGGTTGCCGGGACGTTTGTTGCCCATAGCCAGAAGCGGATGGAACATTGCCGCCACGTCCCGCCTGGATCGGGTTGTTTGTCCGCGCAGGGCTGCTGAAAAAGTGCTGGTTGCTGGCCGACCGGCTCGGGATTGACCGAGGATTGACTTGGCGGTCGATCGAATTAAAGCTGCTGTGCGAGGGCGAAACCGGGTTCGCTCCTGTCATGATGCTTGCCTGACGGAGACCGCGGGGGTCGATCCGGGATTGTTCCCGGGGAACGCGCGAGTTCCCAAATTCGTTGCTGCGCATGGAACTAATGCCGCCGCGAATGCGCTCATCGGATCCTGCGCGATCTATGTTGGAGATCGAGCGAGGACCTTCCCTCAGCGGGTTCATGCCACCGTAAGTGTTGTGAATATTGTTGATGTTGACGACATTTACGCGGTTAATTCCGCGGCCATACCACGGGAAGAAGCGATCGCCCGGGCCGCAAGGCAACCAGCCCACGCTTCCGAAGCCGCCAAAACCAATTCCGAATCCCACAGTGCCCCAGCCGCCGCCTCCAAAACCGAAGAACGAAACGTAGGCCGGAGCCCACACGGGGTAATAGCCGCCGTAAACTGGGCCAGGCCACCAGCCCCAATTTCCTCCATACACAAACCAGCGTCCATAGTGATACGGCGCCCAGCCCCACGGCTCGTACGAAACCCAGGTCCATCCATAGTAGGGTTCATACACCCAGCGTCCATCGCGATACGGCGCCCAATCCGAGGGTTCAGAAGGAAACCAGACGTTGCCGTAGTCTGGGACATTTGACCAGTGCCCGTTGCCATCCAGATCCTGCGTGCCCGTGTAGTAGGGGTTCGTGTGCTGCCAACTCTCGGCATTTTCGATAGTGCGGTCGCGGTCAGAGTTCCAGCGGTCCCAATCGTCCCGGCCTGGAGCGCCCGAAAGTTGATATTGGGCGTTGTCTGCGATGCCCTGAATCGTGATGCGTTGATCGCGGCCTACGCGCGTGGTTCCCTGCGGCGTGGAAATTTCCGCGGAGCCTTTGCGCACGTCGACGATCGTTTCGCCATCCGAGTTAACGAGGACGCGATAGCTGCCTTCACCCATGTCCGGGTGAATGGCGACATTGGGCGTTTGAATTTCAATGGCGGCTTCGTTATTTTTCAGGACTTCGTAATTGGCCAAGCCCTGGCCAACTTGTAATTGCACCTGCGTGCGGGAAAGATTCACGACATTCGCTGTCGTTTCACCGGACAGTCGAAGAATGTTGGCGTGATCCAGTTGAATTTCCACGCGAGCATTTTGCGCGGTGGAAATGTGGTCGCCATTCACCACGGGCGTGTTTACCGTCGCGGCCGACCAATCAGTAGTGCCATTGTGCTGGGTTGAAACGTCGCCATTCAACAAGCTGACGCGCGCCGCGCCGGAATCATTTTGCTGATCCTGCTGCGGTCCTGCTTGTGAAGGTCGACTTTGCGGCTGCCCCGAATAATTCGGTTGATACTGCGGCGGAATCTCCATGGGCTGCTGCGATGCGGATGGCCCTTGCTGCGCGCCCGTCACCACGCATATCCCAAGGAAAAGCGCGCCGGTCAACAGTAACTTTTCGGTTTTCCCTGGATGGTTTTTCATGGTCAATCTCCGGGTAGAGGTCGCACTTATACGCTCCCTCTCAATTGGATTGAAGCAGGGTGAGGGCCAAACCATACAAACTTAACTGGTATTGTTAAGAGATTATGTTTCAGATAGATGCAAGGGTTATTGATTTGGAATTTTGGACGGATTCTTGCAAGCTTCGGTGCTTATCGCGCAGTAGGTGGTGGTTTTCAACCACAGAGTTTTAGGTAGAAGGTATTCTGGACCTGCATTACCGAATCGACCTGTCAGGGATTCCCTGCATCTAAACTGGATCGCAACATGGCTTATTTATTGTAAGGACGTAAACGGAATGAGTTCGCAAACGGCAATTGAATGGACAGACGCAACGTGGAATCCCATTCGGGGCTGCACGAAAATTAGCGACGGGTGCAAACATTGTTACGCGGAAACATTCGCAGAACGCTTTCGCGGAGTGAAGGAGCATCCCTACGAGCAGGGGTTCGATTTACGCCTGGTGCCGGGGAAACTTGCGGAGCCGTTGCGCTGGCGAAATCCGAAAATGATTTTCGTGAATTCCATGAGCGACCTGTTTCACGAAGACGTGCCTGAGGAGTATATCGCGGCCGTTGTTCGAGTGATGGTTGCGGCGAATTGGCATACCTATCAGGTGCTTACGAAGCGCTCTGAGCGATTGCGAGAGATGCTCAACACTTCGTTGCAATTTGCCGCTCGACAAAAACACATCTGGTGGGGAGTGAGCGTCGAAAATAAAAAATATGGACTTCCGCGCATTGAGGATTTGCAGAACGCCCATGTGGCGATGCGATTCCTTTCCATCGAGCCGCTGCTCGAAGATCTGGGCGATGTAAATCTTGCGGGGATCGATTGGGCCATTGTTGGCGGCGAAAGCGGGCACGGGGCGAGGCCGATGAAAAAGGAATGGGCCGCTTCCCTGCGCGATCAATGCAAGAAGGCGGGCGTGGCTTTCTTTTTCAAACAATGGGGCGGCGTCCGAAAATCCGCGGCGGGGCGCATGCTCGATGGCAAAACTTACGATGAACTCCCGCCGCGTATTCAGCATCCTGTGATGGGTGCGGAAGAAAGACTCGCGCTGATTTCCAAAGTCGAAGAGGAATTTTCAAAATCGAGATTAATAGAAATAACTAAAATAAATTCCTCCAGCCTTGAGCCTGCCGTTTTTTAGTTGAAGACCAATCAGAAGAATCTTTAGGGATTTTTACTCCACGGTTTCTTTTTCCGGCGGATCGGGGACGCCTAATTTTGAGAGACGGTAGCGCAGCGCGTTGCGCGATCGCAACTAGAAAGTGAATTTTCATTTGCGTATTTTGTGGCGGTACAAACCTATGGGCAATGGGAGGCAAGAACCGATCTAGGTTAGTATCATTAGCCATAAACAATACAATTCACCTTGTTTTTCGATATATAATTGGTTTTATGAGCCAGGAAGCAGCGGAACTTCTCAAAAAAGCGCTTGATCTGCCTGTGGCGGAACGAGCGGAACTCGCAGGTTCGTTAATCGAGAGCCTGGATGAGGCCGAAGAAGAAGATGTCCAATCCGCGTGGGACGCGGAAATTATCCGCCGCATGGAAGATCTAAACTCTGGAAAAGCCAAACCCGTCTCGCTTGAAGAGGCTCGCCGAAGACTTTCCTCGGCAATTGAGTGACTGCGCCTGATTTCTTTCTTCATCCGGCTGCTGTCGAAGAAGCCGAGTCTGCGGCGAGGTGGTATCGCGAGCGCAGCCCCTGGCTGCGAATCGATTTGTAAGCGAACTCAACCAGGTGATCGACAAAATTCTCGAAGCGCCTCGTCGTTGGCCACTCGGGACCAACGGTACCAGAAAGCTCAATCTTTCTTGCTTCCCATTTAGAGTGATTTATTTTGAATCAGAATTTCAAATTCAAATTCTTGCTGTTGCACATGGGCGACGCCGGCCGGGCTATTGGAAAAATAGGCTCTAACAATCCCTCGTTCTTTGCCCTTGTTTTCTTCAAATCAGCGAGAACGGCGATTTTTCGAATTCTTTATACTCAAAAAATTGACTCAATTTTCAGCATCGGCGGGATCGGGGACGCCTAATTTTGAGAGGCGGTAACGCAGAGCGTTGCGCGAGAGACCGAGAGCGCGCGCGGCCTGGCTTTTGTTGCCGTTGGCGTGGCGCAGAGCTTCGCGGATGGTTTCATCTTCCCACTGCTCCAGCGTTACGCCTGCGGGAAGAATATAGGGCGAGGCGTCGGGCGCGTGGGAACGCTTCGCGGGATCATCGAGATAGATGTCGGCCACGTCGAGCGCGGAGGATGATGAAAGCGCCACGGCGCGCTCAATAATGTTTTGCAGCTCGCGAATGTTCCCCGGCCAGTGATAGTCCATCAGGCGTTTCATGGCTTCCGGCGTAATCGACGTGATCGTCTTTGCGGATTCCTTTGCGTAGCGCTCCAGAAAAAAATTGGCCAGCGCGGGAACATCTTCTTTATGATCGCGCAACGGCGGAATGTCGATGGCCACGACGTTAAGACGGTAATAAAGATCTTCGCGGAATGTGCCCTCTTCTAGAGCGGCGCGCAGGTCGCGATTGGTGGCGGCGACGAGTCGCACATCGACCTTCAATGTTTTCGTGCCGCCGAGGCGCTCAAATTCGCGGTCCTGCAAAACGCGCAACAATTTCACCTGAATTGCGCCAGGCACGTCGCCGATTTCATCCAGAAAAAGCGTGCCCTTATCCGCCAGCTCGAATTTTCCGGGCTTGCTGCCCGTTGCGCCGGAAAATGCGCCCTTGTCGTATCCAAACAGTTCGCTCTCGAGAAGATTCTCCGGAATGGCGGTGCTGTTGATTTTCACGAAGGGGCCGGAGGCGCGTTGCGAATGCTCGTGAATGGCGCGCGCAATCAAATCTTTTCCCACGCCGCTTTCGCCTCCGATTAAAACTGTCGAATTCGTAGGAGCGACGCGCTCGACGAGCGCCAGCACAGCCTGCATCTTGTCACTCTGCGCGACGATATTTTTATACGAGTAGCGGCGGCCAAGCGCTTCGCGCAGCGAGCGGTTTTCCTCACGCAACTGATGGGAGTCGAGTTCCTTGCGGATCACGAGCACCAATTCATCGAACGAAAACGGTTTTGTGACGTAGTTGCTCGCGCCCACTTTCATGGCTTCGACGGCCGATTCAACCGTCCCATACGCCGTCATCACCACGACTGGCAGAGCGGCGTTGGCGCGCTTCACGGCCTGCAAAAATTCGAGGCCGCTCATTCCCGGCAGGCGCAGATCGGTGACAACGAGGTCCGGTTTTTCGCGTACCAGAAGCTGCAGGCCTGTCTCGGCATCGCCCGCGGTGTGAACGAGAAAATTTTCTTCACCGAGACGCAGTTCGAGCAAGCGCCGCATCTTGGCTTCGTCTTCCACTATGAGCAGTGTGGCTTTGTCGTGGCGTGTGGGCATGGTTTTATGTGGCGCGGGCTTCAGCCTGCGGGATGTGTGTTTTTGCAACGACTAAAATCCGCAGGCTGAAGCCCGCGCCACGCAAACCATTGTGCCAGCCTGCGCGTATCGAAGTGAAGCTGCAAATCACAGTGGGTGTAGAATTTTGTGGCATAGGTTTGTCGAAAATCTTTGCCCATCCATTTACAAGGGGCGCGGAGAGGTTTTATTTATTTTATGGAGGACAGAAAACTCTCGGGAATGACGGCCATCGTTACGGGCGCGGGCCGCGGGCTGGGGCGTTCGATGGCGCTGGGCCTAGCCCGCGCTGGGGCAAACGTGGTGCTGACCGCAGCGCGCAATCGCAAGGAAATGGATCAGGTCGCTGAGGAAGCAGCAAAAAATCCAGCAGTGGGCAATATCCGCCAGCACGTGGCAGATGTGGCCGCGCGAAGAGGATTGCGCGCACTTGGTGAGCGAAACCGTGCGTGAATTCGGCGGCGTGCATATTCTGATCAACAACGCGGGGCGCGGCATGCGTTTTGTGAGCGAGAAATTTTTCGATACTCCGACAAAATTCTGGGAGACCGATCCGGCTGTCTGGAAAATGATTATCGACACGAATGTGAACGGCCCGTTCCTTATGGCTCGCGCCGTTGTGCCGCACATGATGAAACAAGGCTGGGGCCGCATCGTCAATATTTCGATGAACCACGAAACCATGCGGCGCGCCGGTTTTTCGCCCTACGGCCCATCGAAGGCCGCGCTCGAATCGGAAACCATTATCTGGGCGCAGGATTTGGCTGGCACCGGCGTAACGGTGAACGCACTTTTGCCCGGCGGTGCCACGGACACCGGCATGGTCCCTGGCGACCTGCCATCCAATATGCGCCAGAAATTAATTCAGCCAGACATCATGATTCCACCGCTCCTGTGGCTGGTTTCAGACGCGGCGAGCGGAGTGACCGGCGCCCGCTTCACCGCAAATCTTTGGGACACGACCCTGCCGCCGGAGCAAGCTGGCAAGAAAGCTTGCACAAGCGCAGGGTGGACTTTTTAGAGTAGCTTCATAGAACAAATGACGGGCTTGTGAGCGCGGATCTGGTGTGCCGATTTGAGCAGTTTACAAAATAAAACTGAACCTGAATCTCATTCTGTTCAAGGAGCAGAAAAATGGAAATCAAAAGAGTTGGCTCGCAACCCTCCGGCAAGGGGCCGTCGGATTGGTTCACCGGAGCCGTGCGCATCGATCCGCTATTTCAGGCGCCCGATCCAGCGTTTGTGCAAATCGCGAGCGTCACGTTTGAGCCGGGCGCGCGGACGGCGTGGCACACGCATCCGCTCGGGCAAACGCTCATCGTCACGGGTGGCTGCGGTTGGGCGCAGCGCGAAGGCGGTCCGGTCGAGGAGATTCGGCCCGGGGACGTGGTGTGGTTTTCGCCGGGAGAGAAACATTGGCATGGCGCCACGCGAACGACGGCCATGATGCACATCGCCATCCAGGAAAAAAAGGATGGCAAGGTGGTTGACTGGTTGGAGCAGGTCAGCGACGAGCAATACCGAAAGTAAATCAAGCATTGCAGTTGGGCACGGTCCGCGGATTTATGCAATTCGCCTGATCGGAATCACTTGCCAAGCGTGAGAAATTATGATGCCGGAAATGTTAGATGTTTTGTAGACACGGCTCAGAAAGAGGAATGCAGGAGATCGCATCTTGGCAGTTAAAGTCAATGTGAGAACAGCGAAATTGGAGGCTCAGCGGCTGAACAGGCTGCGGAAAAAAAGACCTTGTTCTGTCATTCTGAGCGAAGCGAAGAATCTCTCTTCGATTTAAGTATAGGAAAAGAAACAAGGAGAGATTCTTCGCTTCCCTCAGAATGACAGAGTATTGGGTTTTTCCGCAGCCTGTGAAGCCGTACCCATTTTGCAAAACTTATGTCGTGGCTAAAACCACGACCCACCATGACTCCGCAGTTCTCACGATGACTCGTTAGACTAATGACTCCGCGGCCCACACGCATGCGCGGTCACGGCCCTCGCGTTTCGCGCAATAAAGCGCCTGGTCGGAAGCTCTCATCACATCGCCCATCGTGGCGCCATGATCAGGATAAAGAGCCACGCCCATCGAGATGCTGACTGCCCCCAGAAGCTGGCCACCATATTCCACGCTCAGATGTTTCACTTGCTGACGCAGGATTTCCGCCCTGCGAAGAGCGCCAGCTAAATTGGAATCTGTGAGCACAAGCACGAATTCCTCTCCACCCACTCGACAGGCCATATCCTGGCCCCGCGAGTCCCTTTTCAAGAGATCTCCGAAGCTACGAAGAAGAGCGTCGCCGGCTTGATGGCCAAACGTATCGTTAAACCGCTTGAAATGGTCAAGATCCATCATGACAATTGCAACAATGCTCTTGTTGCGGCTTGCCCGACTGAACTCCCGTTCCAGCGATTCTTCCATGTAACGTCGATTGAAGAGCCCAGTCAGCGGGTCGCAAATAGACTGATTGCGAAGGCTTTCCTTCAGTTTCAAGTTCCCAAGGGCCAAGGCAACTTGTTCAACCAAAACTGCTGCCAGCCGGCGTTCCGCTTCGCCCGAGGACCTGGGTTCGCGTTCCTGCACTTCTTGACTACTTCTCCGTTGCAAACTCACAATTCCGAGTGCTTCCCCTTGCGCCATGAAGGGGACGCAGAGTGACTCGATCACATCCGTCGGATCGATGTGGTGGCAAGGCGTCGTTTTTTCCCCGCGCCGGAACGATTGCGGCTGGCCACGGCGTAACGCCCAGCAATCATCCGGAGCAAACACTCGCTCTCCGCCAGCGGTCTTGCCCCAATCGGAAACGGTCTCAACCGCTGTTCTGGAAGCGCTGGTGATGCATAGAGCGCCGGACCATTTTGGAAATAGCTGCTCCGCTACATTACCAATCTCGTTAAAAGCTTCCACTTCATCCTTACAAGACTGAAGGCGGCTCCCCATTTCGCTCAAGAGACTAATTTCCTTCGAGCGCTGCTCCAATTCTTCGACTTTATGAGCCAACTCCTGGTTGGCATTGTGCAGCTGGATTTCTGCCTGTACGCGGTCGGTGACGTCTTGAACACTTCCAACCAGCTTCAGAGGCTTTTGAGTCTTCTGGTCGAAAATAATATCGCCACGTTCATGGATATTTCGTTCCGCGCCGTCCGGTCGAATAATCCTGAAATCGATGGCGTATGGCGTGGCATTGCAGAGGGCACTATCCAAAACCTTTCGTACCTCATCCTTATCGTCCGGATGCACCAAACGAAAGAACGCCCAGCGCGACGGTTCGTCCAAACCGGGTTCATACCCGAAGATACGAAACACTTCGTCGGACCAACGCACGGGGTTCTTTTCCGGCTCTTTGAGGTTGACGAGATCCAGCTCCACGCTTCCAAAGTGCGCGATTCGCTGAGCAGCCGCCAGGTTGGCTTCGCTCTGCCGTAACTTTTGCTCTGCCTCTTTTCGCTTGGTAACGTCCCGATGCAAGCCGACGATTCCCAAAACATTTTCGTTCGCGTCGACCATGCGAACCTTGGTGGTCTGGAGCAGTCGCAGATTCCCATCAGGGTCCACTGCAGTTCGCTCTGATTCGGTTACTTCACTACCTGATCGCATCACCGTCGAGTCGTCCGCTTTCAATGCGTCGGCCCGCTCTGTCGAAAATAGATCGTAGGCCGTCTTCCCCAGTAACTCGTCTGGCGACCTCACCCCATGAAGCACAGCGAAAGCTTTGTTCGCAAACAGGTATTGGCCTTCCGTATTCTTGGCGAAAATACTGTCGGGAATGTTATCCGTGACCGTGCGGAGGACGTTGCGTTCAAGTGCCAATCTCTTTTCCGCTTCGGCGTGCGCCGAAAGGGCATGTCTAAGCTTCCGCGACAAATAGTGGCTACCAATCATCGCAGCTAACGTCCCAACTGCGACGGTCACAGTCTGATACTGCCAGGACTTCAACTGGGGAAAAGCGAGATGCACTAAACGCTCGTAGCCAGCCAGGCACACCGCGACGAGAAGGCCTAATAATGCGAGTCCCATCCAATCGGGACCACGGTCGTGGCTAGACCCGATCTTAGATTGTGCGAGATCTGGGTTTAATTTCGTTGGCGTTTCTTTGGTTTTCATAAAACGCACTAATTCTGTTGCGCTAACTAGTAGCTGCGGTCTACCGAGTAAGATGTTCTTTATATGGTAACCCCCAAAGAGCAAAACGTCGGAAGAACCTTATTTCGTGTGATCAAATAACCAATTACGGTTATGGCTCGATAGTTTGTCAGCTCGTTAGCTTCATTGAGATGCAAAATGAGATATCGACAGCGAGAACACTTCAAAGTCTATGTGGCTACCGAACTTTTGCGCAGTTTTCTAGCGCCCGCCTTGAGGCGGGCATTTTGGAATCAAGCAGATGCCCGCCTGAAGGCGTGCGCTACATGATCCAAAACCGAGTTCTCGCACAGACTCCGGTCCCGGTGCGATGCCAGCAACGGTTAGCGGGCGGCGGACTGTGGCATTATTGAGAATTCTTTACTGGCCCGCGCGATAAGAGTTTTTGAATTCGCCATGACATAGTAAATTGTGGATGCATCACGGCTCGGGGGCTGAAAAAATCGCACGCAGGAATGACGAGAAGAAAACTTGCCAGCGCTCACCGCATGGGAAAATTTTTACGTCATTGTGGG
Organism: uncultured Acidobacteriota bacterium; assembly: GCA_963786215.1. Taxonomy (GTDB): domain Bacteria; phylum Acidobacteriota; class Terriglobia; order Acidiferrales; family UBA7541; genus Palsa-360. Next base: position 581,447 of record CAWAYK010000006.1, on the reverse strand, counting down.
TTCATCTGCCGGTGCATTGATCGGATTGCAGTTCGTTGTCATCACTCTCATCGCGGACCTTCCGGGCATAAGAGACGGTGAACGCGCCAACAGTGCGTTTGCTACTCCGACCATCGTTCATTTCGGAGCTGTCCTGACGCTGGCGGCGATCATCAGCGTCCCGTGGTATGGAATTACGGCCGCCGCAATTTCCTGGGGGCTCCTGGGCCTGGCTGGGGTGATTTACGAGATCATCGTAGCTCGGCGAATGCGCACGCAAACCGCTTACTCACCCGAGTTCGAAGACTTGCTGTTTCATTTTCTGCTGCCTTTTGCGGCGTACACTATTTTGGCCGCATCCGCATTTGCCGCCCGCTCGCATGAGCGCGGAGCGCTGTTTGCAGTTGCCGCCTCGGCGCTGCTGCTGCTCATCATTGGCATTCATAATGCCTGGGATGCCATCACGTACCACATCTTTGTGATGCGGCCGAAGCATAAAAATAAGGAAGCACCCGCGAATCAGGACACTGAAAGGAAATCATGACGCGAAAAGTATATTTGGCAGCTCTTCTCTTCGTGTGTCTTGCAACCACGTTACGCGCGCAACAGCCCGCGGGATCGGCGGGGAACGTCTATCAGCTTAAACCCACGCCGAAGACCGTGACGTGGGGCTATTACGATCCCAAAACTCCCCCTGTGCTGCGAATCAAATCCGGCGACACAGTGGAAATTCAGACACTCCTCGCGTCCAACCCCGAGCGATTTGAAAGCGCGCACATTGGGCCGGATCAAATCGAGCAGTCGATGCGCGATATTTTCAGCGAGGTCAAGGAGAAGGGCCCGGGAGCGCATATTCTGACCGGTCCCATTTACATTGATGGAGCCGAGCCGGGCGACGTGCTGGAAGTTCGCATTCAGAAAATTCAGCTGGCCATTCCGTATGCGCTGAACGCATTTATGCCCGGGCGCGGATTTCTTCCCGACGATTATCCGTACGCGAAAACGAAAGTGATTCCGCTGGACGCGAAACGAATGGTCGCGCATTTCGCCGATGGGATTGAAATTCCGTTGCATCCATTTTTTGGCAGCATGGGCATTGCCCCGCCGGATGTGACCGGGCGTATCAGCAGCAATCCGCCCTGGATTCATGCGGGAAATATCGACAATAAAGATCTGGTTGCGGGGACGACGCTTTACATTCCGGTACACGCGCGCGGCGCGCTGTTCGAGGCCGGCGATGGACATGCGGGCCAAGGGGATGGAGAGGTGGACGTAACCGCCCTCGAAACTTCGCTGATCGGCACGTTCCAGTTTGTGGTGCGTAAAGACATGCATCTCCGCTGGCCTGAGGCCGAAACGCCCACGCACTTCATCACTATGGGAATGCATCCCGACCTGACAGAAGCGACGAAGATGGCTGTCCGCGAAATGATTGACTTCCTCGTGAGAGAGAAGCACCTGAATCGCGACGACGCCTACATGCTCGCGAGCGTCGCTGCCGACTTGCACGTCACGCAAGTAGTCGATGGCAACAACGGCGTCCACATGATGATTCCGAAAGCGATTTTTAATTCTGCGAAATGAAAATGTTTCCTACAGTATTTCCGTTGCCAAAATGAGCATTTTTGCATCCAACGAAAGAGCTATCTTTATCTTGTATGGCGAATTCGAGGAGGCTCCTCATGCAAATTCCGTTCCGAAATTTGAGTAGCATTGTTCTAAGCGCGGCATTCGCTTCTGCGGTTCTGATCAGCGGCTGTTCCGCGCGTGTGTCTACCGGCTATCGTGTTCACGACGGTTACTATAATGATGAACATGTTTGGGACAACAATGAAGTGGTGTTTTACGGCCGGTGGGAAAATGAAACCCATCGCAGGCATGAGGATTTTCGTCACCGCAACGACAAAGAGCAGAGAGAGTATTGGACTTGGCGTCACAACCAGCACTAATGCCATTCAGCAAAATTGATCACCGCGCTCAGTATTCCGTGTGGGGCGAGCCCTTCTTGATATGAAGTGCGAGCCACGCAAATTCTGACCTAAAGGACATTTCTTCAGATATATTTTCGCAACCAAAATCTATCCAATGAAATTGTGAACAATTCACACGAAGTGTAGAGTAACGTCTGTGATGGTCAGACCACCCTGCGATGAAGGGACGATTATTGCTGGTTCCCCAGCAATACTCACGCCTGGAAAGAGCAGATGGATTTTGGCTGCCACAATCCTCGGCACAAGCATGGCATTTATTGACGGCACCGTTGTGAATGTTGCCCTTCCCGCACTGCAAACCGCGCTTCATGCCACGGTCAGCGATATTCAATGGGTGGTGGAGGCATACGCATTATTGCTGGCGTCTTTATTGCTCGTGGGTGGATCGCTGGGAGATCGCTACGGGAGGAAAAAGATATTCATCTACGGCGTTCTCCTGTTTGCCGCGGCATCAGCCGGGTGCGGATTTGCAGATTCCATTTCTTTGTTGATCCTCGCGAGAGGTGTGCAAGGAGTAGGTGCTGCCCTGCTTGTGCCAGGCAGCCTGGCAATCATCAGTGCATCCTTTCCAGCCGACAAGCGGGGACGAGCGATTGGCACATGGTCAGGGTTCACGGCAATCACAGCCACAATCGGGCCTGTTCTTGGCGGCTGGCTTGTCGATCATGCATCGTGGCGCTGGGTCTTCTTCATCAATCTTCCACTGGCGGTCATCGTGATTGGTATCACGCTGTGGCATGTGCCGGAGAGTCGCAACGATGGAATGCCCAATAAGTTGGATTGGGCAGGCGCACTGCTTGCTACTGCAGGCCTGGGCGCGATCACTTTTTCTTTGATCGAAGCTCCGCGTGGAGGAATTGCTGTAACCCTGGCTGGGGTTATTGGTGTGATTACACTCATTGGATTTCTGTTGGTTGAGGCTCGTTCTCCCTCGCCCATGGTCTCGATGGCACTCTTCCGGTCGCGCAATTTCAGCGGAGCCAATCTGCTCACATTTTTTCTCTACGCGGCCTTTGGTGGCATCTTATTTTTTCTGCCTCTCAATCTGATTCAAGTGCAGCATTACTCAGCCACTGCTGCAGGCGCCTCATTGCTTCCCTTAATCCTGATGATTTTTGTGCTCTCTCGCTGGTCAGGTGGTTTGATCAGCCGTTATGGACCAAAAACGCCGCTCACCATTGGTCCACTGGTTGCCGGAATTGGCTTTGTCTTTTTGCTGCGGGTAGGAATTGGCGGCTCCTATTGGATGACATTTTTTCCAGCCGTCGTGGTCCTGGGTTTTGGAATGGCAATCAGTGTCGCTCCACTGACCACGACTGTTATGAACGCGGTCCCTCAAAGCCAGGCGGGAATAGCGTCGGGGATCAACAATGCCGTTTCGCGAATCGCCGGCCTGCTTGCCGTCGCCGTCTTTGGCCTGATGTTGTATTCGGGATTTAATCACGCCCTGGATCGACGGCTGGACGCTCTTTCCCTTGCGCCCGCGGAGCGCCAGAATGTGGATCGTGCTCGTCCCAACCTTGCCGCAATCCAGACCGCCAATCCGCTCGTGAATCTCGCCATCGCCGAATCGTTCCTGTCGGGATATCGGATTGTTCTGTGGGTTGCGATTGGATTGACGATCGCAAGTGCTCTCAGTGCGCGTTTTCTGAGTTCCGAGCAAACCGGGCAAACGCAGCCCTAAAATTGAGATATTGTGCGGCCGTACCGTTTGCTTGCTCCGATGCGTAACTGAAATTTCAGAATTTTGGCCACGAGTTGCTCGCTGGGGCAACGCCTGCACCGCCCTGGCCGCTTCGTTCCAGAGCTGACGCAACAAATCCAGTCCGCTTCATCTGTTCGATGAAGGATTGCAGAAATTCCCTTGCTGCCGGACGCCCCTTCGGTGTTCCCATGGCCTGCTCGATTGACATGAAACGTCCTTCAATCACGCGGAGCCCGGAGTGCGTCCGCGCAAACTCGACGAGTGGCTGCTTCACTCCGGCGGCAGCTTCCAATCCGCCATCGAGAAACAATTCCATGGCTCCAGCCGAAGTTTCGTGCCTTACGAGTTCGGCGTGTTTGATTGTGCGCGTTAAAAAAAGGTCGTAGGCAGCGCCTTTTGCCACGGCGATTCGCACTCCCGGCCGATCGAATTCTTCGATTGCATGAAAGGGCGAAGCATCGCGAACGATATATGTTCCTTCGATCAATACATAGGGAGCGGTAAAAAGAATCTCCGCCGCGCGCACTGGATCCACGGCCAGAAAAGCGATATCCCACGCGTTGGATTGGGCGGCTTCAAACACTTTTCCGGCCGCATCGAACAAAACCAGCTGGATCGGAACTCCCAGGCGCTTTGCTAACTCGCGCGCCAAATCCACGGACACGCCGCAAGGTTCGCCGTTTTCGGGATTTTTTTGCGCCAGCACGGGGTTACCGAAATTGATTGCTGCGCGCAGAATTCCGTTTGGCGCGAGTTCGTGCAATGCATCTTTGGACGGCGGAGTCATCTTCTCTTTTCTCCGTGTGAATTGAATGAGCCTAAGGCCGGAGCAACCGGCTTGAACTATCAATACGCGCCGGATGCCCGCCTGAAGGCGGGCGCTACACGAGCCAATTCTAAATCATACGGCAAACTTCAGGCGGCTTGCTCGGCTAACGGTTGCTCGCGCAACAGCCTGACATCCATTCCTACGGCGGACTTTACGATTGCGCAGGATTTGAAATCGGATTGCGCTGCCAGCGCCGACATTTGCGCTTCGCTGTAAGCGCGCTTCAGGAGCATGTGCTTGAATGTGAATTTCGTCATCCAGGTATTGGTTGCGCTGAGGTGCAATCCATCAACGTAGGCTTCCACCTCTTGCCACGAAGCGTCTTTGCGCAGATCGATGATTACGGCTCTGCCCTGCGGTTTCAGCACACGATGCATTTCGTTCAAAGCTTTCAGCGGCTCGGTAAAATTTTTGAAGGCCGCGCGGCACACGATCAAATCGAAGAGGCCGTCTTCGAGGGGAATGTCCGAGGCGCTGCCGTGGATGAACCGCGCCGTCACTCCTTCGCGACGTGCGGATTCGGCAGCCATTTGCACAAAAGATTGGCTGATGTCCAGTCCGGTAATTTTGTATGGCCCAAGTTTTGCCAGCGCGATGCATAAATATCCAGGGCCCGGCGCAATCTCCAGCACCCGAGCGTTTACAGGGAGATCCTTGGACAGTTCTTGCGCCAGTCGCCCGAATTCCGCCAGATCTTTGCGCGTGATTTTTGCGTACCAGGTTGCCAGCCCGCCTTCCATCGAAATGCCGCGATAGGGTTTTCTTGCAGTTGCTTGCATGATTGATTCTCCTTTCTAAATTCAATCGCAAAAGTTTTCAGTGCCTTCACATTCCAGCGGCCGCATGGTTTTTGTGGCGCCGGCGTCCCGCCGGCTGGTTTTGTGATTTGACGCCAGCCCAGAGGAAAACCACCGGCGAGACGCCGGCGCCACAACACCCCGCTCTGCGTCAGGACTTGGGTGCAATTGGATCGATCGCGTTAGCATGCATCTATGTTTGGTAGCTTTCTGCTGCTTCGTGATTCATGGTTTTCCTTCTTTCTTTTGAGATTTGCGAATTGCAGTGGCGGGCGCCTGTTTCCTGCGGGCGCCCGATTTTCCGGCCAGGTGTTTTCTTCGCATTTCCGACCAACCGCTGCGCATTCCGCCTGCGTCGCGTTTCAGGTCGGAAAGTAAATCCTTGGAGAATTTGTATTCCGCCTGCGTTATGGCCCGGAAATATTCGCTCTCCAGGGAAAACAGTCGCGGCAATTTCATCTCGCGGCATTTGCGCTCTTCCTGTTCGCACTCCTGCAACGTCCGCTGCAGAAGCCCCAGTCGAATTTCGAGCAGGCTGATGACTTCCTCCGGCGGCAGCACGGGCAGCAGCGAGATGGCCGCTTCAAACATCGGATATTCCTTCACCGGAGAGCTGACCAGCTCGCGCATCCAGTCGACGAGTTCCACTTCGCCCGTTGCCGTCAGCTCGTACACCGTTTTCTCCGGGCGCTTGCCTTCTTTCAGGACTTCGCGGACGGAGATGAAATGTTCGCGCAAGAGCTGCTCGATGACCGTGTAGAGCGAGCCGTAGTTGAGCTTGATGCTGCTCTCCTTGTGCCGTTCGCGCATGGTGGCGGCCATTTCGTACGGGTGCATGGGCCGCTCGTACAGCAGGACCAGAATGGCCAGGGCGAGCGGATTGGAGAAGGGGCGTTTCGTCATATCCGTCATAGGATATACGGTACCATATACTCGTAACAAAGTATATGGGGAAATTTGGTGAGGTCTGCCCGCGAGCTTGTGGAACACCGGCCCGAGGATGATTTCCGAGTAGATATAAAGCGAGTTAATACATTGAACCTGGTATGCGCCAATTCTAAAGGATGAAAATTCCAAATCAGAGTCAAATGCAGCTTACCCAAATGCTAAGATTATGTCCTGGCAAGACGAGTTCACAGTGGGGGGATGAATGAACGTTCGAACTAGGCTGGTCGCCATTTGTGTTGCAATTTCATTTCTAATTCTAAGTTCAGCGGTGTCTTCCTGGGCAGGACCATGCAAGGAAGATAATGAAGCTCCGGGAATTTTCGTGCCGGATAGAGGTTGTTTCAATCTGGGAATCGGATATCAGTATCAACACATGAACGAATTCGGATCCACATTTCATACCAACGGCTACAGCGCGGATTTTGGTATGCATTTAATCGATCTGATCACCGGTGGCGACGGGCGCGTGACTCTCGGAGCCGAGGGTGCCGTTACAGCAGGTTTCGATGGCCATACGGGCGGCAGCAACTCTCTGTCCGTGAAAACATTATTTGCTGGGGCAGGTCCGCACGTCGCCCTCGAAAATACAACCCGGTTCGAGCCCTGGATTCATGGGCTGATTGGCCTGGAGCATTTTCGATTAACGCAGGGCGCAACCCTGGGATCCAATTCCACGCTCGGGTACATGGTCGGCGGAGGCGTGGATATCAGAATAATGCCTAAAATTTTCTGGCGCGTTCAGGGCGATTATCTCGGCACGCGTTTTCAATCTGCCCTGCAATCCAACTATTCCACTGGGACGGGCATCGTTCTGTACTTTTAATCGATAGAAATCTGAATCAAAAGTCGGTCAGCCACAGAATTCCAAACCCGGCTACTGTATTTTCAGTTGAATTGTTCTCGGAAGAAAATCGCGACCAGTCCTCATAGTAGGGGCACGGCATGCCGTGCCCCTACAACCATTTCCCCTCGTGAAACTGCTCAGCCCCGAAAACTACCGAATATTACGGATACAGCGGATCGAATCGCGCGTGTAGCCTGATCATTGGTAGCGAAGAAATGGAGGAAACAATGTCGACAGTCACTCAAGAAGCAAAAAATAAATGCTCAATATGCGGCAAAATGTTTGACACTGCGGATGAAGCACGCCAGCACGAAAAAAATTGCACGTTCCGAGACCGCGTCGCCGGCACGCCACGTTCAGAAACCCCCGAAGAAGAAAAAATAGACGCGGAAATCGAAGACCGATTCGAAGCCACCGACAATTAGAGTTCGCGGGTGTCCCAGCCCGGTGCCGCTTAGAGCTCAAAAAGCACCCGTGGGACATGAGACTTACCTCGAATTGTTCTCGCGACTAGCTGATGGAAGCACACCACTATACCAAGGCAATGAGAACTTACCGGGATGAACTATGACGCGAACATAGTCGCCCGGTTCCGAAATAGAATATGTCTTGCGGCCCGCAATGAGATCATCATTTTCGTAATTCTTCCCGTTCCACGATAGAGTCAATTGGAGATAATGCACATCCCCAGTTTTGCCGTCAGAATCGATGAATTTTTGTATGACAAGGGCGGGGGTTTCGACAGAAGGATTACCGTCCAAAAATCCGTTGAGGAAGAAGTAAGCTGCGAGCATAACAATGGTCGTTGCGGCGAGCGCTAACATTATCCTTACGAGCGTGGCATAACGCGTTAGTCGATCATAATTGTAAAGCGCGAAGATTATTGCTGCCGGGATCACAAACAGCGCCGCAACCATGAATACCACCCACGAACACGAACCGAGTGGAACATATGAGTACATAGTGAAGACGGTTCCGATCATTCCTCCGAATCCGACAGTAATAGAAAAAGTTATAGTTTGCTGAATGTCTTCCATGCGAGCGAGGCAAACCCAGCAGCACTGAACGCCGTCGATGGGATGGCCGCATTCCGGGCAAACCAAATTCGTCGGAACCGGTCCTTCCAGAGTGAGATTTTCGTTAATCGACGTAGAATTAGCCCTCTAAAGGTCTTCATTGGATGAGCGTTTGGAGTGCTGCATGCCAACTACCATAATCCGCATCCAGAAAATGTCTTGCTAACACACGACTTATCGAAAATTTACTCGACAAAGTACCTAGCAATGTGCACAAGTGGAGACAGTAGGATTGAGCGAAATAAAATCCCGAAGCTCAAATCATTGAACCCGCACGGGTGCCCGTTCCTACTCTGTCAATTCGATGAAACCGTCTTGCCTCGCTGCGCATCGAGTGCTACGCTCCGCCAATCGATACCTCTGGCGGTAAGAAGGATCAAATTTATGCTTATGCTTCGACTCAGGAAGGCCCTTACGCGGGCACTTTGCGGATCAATGGTGGTCGGTCTTGCCGTGCCATTATTTTCACTCTTCGCTGTCTCGGCCAGCTTCGCGCAGGCTCCGGCGCTACCTGCGGTTCAGGCGACAGCCAAGAGCCCTAATTTTAAAGACGGAAAAGTGCTGCTCGAAGAGCGGCGCATCCGCGCGTACACCTACCTCGGCGGCGATGAGAACATCATTCGCCAGACGGTCCAGCGGATCGTGCGCCAGGAGGGCGACGAGCCAGGAGGGTGGGTTTACGAGTGGAGCCAACTCGGCAAGTACTACGAGGACCGCGGCGACACGCTCCTCAAAACCGGACTGCGGCACCCGGCGCTCGACGCCTACATGACCTCGAGCGTTTACTACGCGCTCGCCTGGTTCCCAAATGTCAGCTCGCAGCAGGAAGCCAAGGCCTATGACGCGCAGTTGCAGGTGTACCAGAAGGGCGGCAAGCTGTTCGATGTGCCGCTGGAAGTGGTAAAAGTTCCGTACAAGGACGGCACGATCACCACGTATCTGCACAAGCCGCTCGGCGTCCAGAATCCGCCGCTAGTCATCTGGTGCGGTGGCGTTGACCAATACAAAGCGAACCACTGGCGCCCCATCCAGGACATGCTCGCCAAAGGGTTTGCTGTCGCTACGCTCGACCTGCCCGGCTTCGGCGAAAGCCGCCAGTGGGAAAGAGATATGAAGGCGGACGCCAATTTCGCAGTCCTGGACGCTTACCTGAAGCGAAGCGATATTGACACCAAGCGTGTCAGCTTCTTCGGGCAAAGCTACGGCGGTGGCGCCACTTTGCGCGCGGCAATGCGAAACGACACGCGCGTGAAAGCCATCGTGGCCATGTGCGCGGGCCTGCACCTGGGCGAAAAGAATTCGCTCGCGCCTGACGCAAAACCCGGAGACAAACTGATCAATGGGCCCATGCTTGTGGTCAATGGCACGCGCGATGCCGGCAACACTGTCCCCGACCTGATGTCCACCTACCAGTCGGTGAAGGAAGGCGACCTGTGGCTGCTCGGCCGCGGCGAGCATTGCGCGGTGGAGTACTGGCCCGTCGTGATCCCGCAAATGGCGGACTGGCTGAAAGAAAAAATCAACAAATGATAGGCGGAGATTCCTGGACGATCGGAGTGTATACGTGTGCCGATTAGATAGCGTTGTCGGCGTTTCGCTTCCGAGCCTTTGTTGTTAACTCTACTAAACCAACTAGGTTACTCATTTGGAACGACCACTACAGTAGTATAAAATCGGTAATGGCGCGCTGGATCGCTTAAGATCGTGCGCCCGGGAAGCCGGGAGAAATAAGGAGAAATGAAATAATGATGAATTTGGCGAAAGTGGCGTTGCTCATCATCCTGTCGTCTGCGCTGTCGTCTTCGGTGGCTCGGGCACAAGTCAACGTGGGTGAACAGAAGCCGGAAGAAAGCGTTCCCTTTAACATGACCACGGTGAGCACTTTTGAATTGCCTTGGCGGATTGCCTTTCTGCCCGATGGCCGCATGCTGATCACCGAAAAGGTTGGGCCCATTTGGCTGGTGTCCGCGCAGGGACAGAAGATCGCGCCGGTGGCCAACACACCCGCAGTCTACTGGCAGGGCCAGAACGGCATGCTGGGCGTTTTCCTCTCGCCGCATTACGCCACGGACCAGAGTATCTATCTCACTTATGCCGAGCCGGGTGACTACGGCGGCGGCCTGGCATTGGCTCGCGCTAAACTGACGGCTGGCACCAGTACAGCCAGGCTGGATAACGTCGAGGTGCTGTGGCACCAGATGCCCAAGGGCAAGGGCGGCCAGGAAGGCGCGCAGATCGCCTTCTCGCCTGATGGACAATATTTGTTTCTCACGGTTGGCGACCGCCAGCGCTTTACACCCGCACAGGATCCAAATCAGCCCGAAGGCAAGATCCTGCGCCTGACGCTTGACGGCAAACCCGCTCCCGGCAATCCCTTCTTCGACCAGAAAGGTGCGGCCACTATTCCGCTGATCGATCCGCCGAAGGACACCGAAGCCGCCAAAAACGCGCCGGTGGTAAGCACGTATACCTTCCCCGGCCCGAACATGACGCCTGCAGAAACCTGGACCAGCGGTCACCGCACGCCGTACGGCATGGCGTTTTCGCCCACCGGCGAATTGTGGGAGGTCGAGCACGGTCCGAAGGGCGGGGACGAGCTGAACCTGATCGAGAAGGGCAGGAATTATGGCTGGCCTCTCGTCTCCTTTGGTGACAACTATAACGGCGTGCCCATTCCGAAGCCGAACACCCAGCCCGACTTTGCGCTGCCAGTCCTCTATTGGGTACCGGTGATCGCGCCCGGCAATCTGATGTTCTACACGGGAACCCAAACTTTCCCACAATGGAACGGCAGCGGCTTCGTCGGCGGCATGGTGACCATGGCGCTCGTCCGCATCGCCTTTGACGGCCATGGCGGCGCCAAAGCCGTCGACCGCTGGGATGTGGGTCACCGCATCCGCGATATAGAAGAAGGCCCCGATGGCTCGCTGTGGATGCTGGAAGACGCCAATCCCGGTGCGCTGATCCATGTGACACCCAAGTAATCGCGTCGCGTTAGTTAACAGGAAGCAGAAAGGGCCGGAGCGATCCGGCCTTTTTTTTGATGGGTGCCCAGCCTTTCTTTCTCCATCGGATCGCCAACAGTTCAGTGCTATATAATATTAAAGTATTGTAACTATTGGTTATAATTGTGAGCTTGGGTCCCCTGTCAATGGCTCTTTAAGGCGGGGCTTTTGGCTAGACTTGCCATGCCTTGAGGGACGGGCAAAAAAAAATCCCCGCCCTTCAAAATCGAAGGAAGGGCCACCCGTGATAACTTCTTAACCCTTCATGTTCAGGGCTCACACAGACTGTCCGGCTCTACTCTGGACGTGGCCGTACTCCGGCAGGTCTTTTCTGTTAATTTGCCTTCGCTTTTTTGGATGGGCAAGAAATTCCATTGCGCACGGCGAAAATTTATGTTTCTTTGCAATATCCTGGGCATTGCGCGAGATAATCCCAAAGGGAGAGCCGAGGGGGGACATGACTTCAATCGCGGCGAAGCATCTACGAGACTCCAAGAAATCCTTGAAGTGGAGCCGCGCCTTCATGCTCAAACTTGAGCTTCGCAGCCATCCAGGTTTGCTCTGCGTGATCCGCGGAGCTCTCGCGCCCTTAATGGAAATGTTGGAATTTTCCGAGGAACAAGTCAGGGAAATCATTCGGGCGGTTGATGAGGCCGTGGCCAACATTATGCGGCACTCCTATCACGGCCGCCTGGACCAGCCAATCGAAGTATATTGCAATCGTCTTTACCGTCAATCGAAAGGGCAAACCGAGCAAGCAATCGAAATTCTCCTTTTTGATTGCGGACCTGCCGTGGACACAACGAAACTTCCGGCCCGCCCATTAGACGAGGTCCGGCCCGGTGGTTTAGGGTTGCATATTATTCGGGGGAGTATGGACACGGTCGAGTATAAGCGGGCGGGGCGGTTGAATCGCCTCCGGCTGGTAAAATTCGTGCGCCCTTCCAAGAGCGCGTGCGGGTCAGCAGAGGAGAAGCCATCGTGAAGATATCCGCTCGTCGAATCAAAACAGTTACGATTCTGGACGTTTCCGGAAACATTGACATGTCAAATTCGCCGGAAGTCAGGAAAGCCTTGCTGCATGAGATTCGCGTGCCGGGAGTAAGTCGAGTTGTTTTAAATCTATCCGGCGTGGATTACATCGATAGCTCGGGTGTGGCATCCCTGGTGGAAGGGCTTAAGGCATCCCGCGATTTGGGTTCGCGCCTTGTCTTGTTTGGGCTGAACGATTCGGCGCGTGAAGTGTTGAAGATTTCGCGCCTGCTGAAACTTTTTGAAGTCTACGACGACGAAACACAGGCCATGGCATCCCTGACTCCCTCTGTCTGACAAGACGATTGAGTTTGCAAAGGCAGCGAAAAACAAGATGGAATTTGTCTCTCAACTCGGTGCCGACGTAATCGATAGTGTCGCCTACCTGGGCGCCCTCGCCGCGCTCGGAACTCGCTCTGCCTATTACACGTTCGTTGGACCGTTCCAGGGGAAGTCGCTGCGTTTGCAAAGCGCCGCTTCGCAGGCGATGGAAGTGGGCGTCAGGGCGCTGCCGATTCTCTCCCTGATTACATTTTTTATCGGCTTGATTCTGGCGCTGCAGAGCGCGTATGAACTGGGCAAGCTCGGCGCCATGAGCCTTGTGGCGAAGGCCGTTGCTTTGTCCATGTCCAGAGAGCTCGGTCCCTTGATTACAGCCATCGTGGTGATTGGCCGCTCGGGCTCCGCCTTTGCGGCGGAGATTGGCACGATGAAAGTGACCGAAGAGATCGACGCGCTGGAAGTCATGGCGATCAATCCGATGCATTTCCTCGTCGCTCCGAAATTTCTGGCCATGATCGTCATGCTGCCATGCCTGACAATTTGGGCAAATACCATGGGCATTTTCGGCGGGGCGCTGTTCGGAGTCGCCCAGGCGGATTTCACTTTGAGCCGTTACCTCCAGGCATCTGTCGAGTCGCTTTACTTGCGGGATATTCTTTCGGGATTGGTCAAGAGCGTGATGTTTGGCGTTACCATTACCGCGGTTGGATGCCTCGAAGGGTTGTCAACGCGCGGCGGCGCAGAGCAGGTCGGCCGCTCCACAACCAGGGCTGTGGTGATTTCGATTCTGCTGGTGGTGGTCGTGGATCTGATTTTTACGGGACTGTTTTTCTTTCTGGGCAATGGATAGTTCTCTGAGTCGCTTATGGATCAAGAACATCAAAATTTAAATGAGCCGAAGACGGTCATTTCTTTGCGCAACCTCCGCGTCGATTACGGAGAGACGGAGATTTTGCATGGCATTCAATTTGATGTGAAAGCAGGCGAGACCCTGGTCATTCTGGGAGGTTCCGGGTCTGGCAAAAGCACGCTGCTGCGGACGCTCGTGGGGCTTGAGAAACCGAAATCGGGGCAAATCTGGATCAATGGACAGGATATTGCGGCCATTTCGAATGACGAGTTGTATGAGATTCGAAAAAGGACAGGGATGTCATTTCAAGGCAGCGCGCTGTTTGGCTCCATGACGGTCGGCGAGAATGTAGCATTGCCGCTGCGTGAACATACGAAGCTGGAAGACTCCACAATCGAAATTATGCTGCGGCTTAAGCTTGAGCAAGTGGGGCTTGCGGGGTTCGAATACCACATGCCGTCCCAGCTCAGCGGCGGTATGAAGAAACGCGCCGCCGTCGCGCGAGCCCTCGCGATGGATCCGGAGATACTATTTTTTGACGAGCCTTCGGCGGGACTCGATCCGATCATCGCTGCCGGCATCGATCAGTTGATTCTGGAATTGAAGAAGGCGTTTCATATGACGATTATCGTGGTCACGCACGAACTCGCCAGCGCTTTTCTAATCGCGGACCGCATGGTGCTGATCGACAAAGGGAACATCGTGGCCATCGGGACGACCGAGGAAATGCGGTCGAGCACGCACCCGCGGGTCCGGCAATTTCTGGACAGGGTTCCCGAGCCGGACGTGGAAGGCGAATTGGACTATTTGCAAACGCTCACCGAACGAGTACCGGCGGCACGCGTGAGCACTGCTTAAATGTAGCTCGCCTCTTCAGAGGCGAGGGTTTAGATGGTAGAGCACTAAAAAAAGCGACTGTGAAGAGTCAGGCTACAGCAGATTGGTAGCGGAGCCGGGCATGTTAACATGCCTGAAAATTATTTAACAAGAGTTATATAGAAGAGAAGTAATCAAGCCGGAGTGCAAGGGAACAAGGGAAGATGATGAGCCCAAAAACCGAACAGACGCTGGTAGGTTTCTTTGTCCTGATTGCCGTCGGCATCCTCCTTGTTGCCGTGTTCGCCATCAATGGCGCGTTCGGCGGAAGGGGAAGAACCTACCACGCTCACTTTCCGTTCGCAGGCGGCCTGGAACCTGGCGCGACGGTCCGTTATGCAGGAGGACCCAAAGTCGGGCGCGTGGAAAGTTTGCGCATCGACCCGCAAGATTCTACGCGTATCGACCTCACGTTCAGCGTCAATCCCGATGTGCTGCTAAAAACGGACAGCAAAGTAAAGATCATGAGCCTGAGCCCGCTGGCCGACAATCACCTGGAGGTATACGCGGGGTCCGCGCAGGCCGCCATCGCTCCCGCGGGATCTTTGCTTCCTTCCGATACGTATGTCGATTTCAATGCGTTGACCGAGCAAATCAACAATCTCACTCCAGCCGCGCAAAAACTCATTCAAACATTGGACGCGCGGGCGACGGAGCTTAAAGTGACGCTCGATCGAGTCAACGATCTGTTGAACGCGCAGAATCGAGCCAATCTTTCTGCCACGCTGGCGGAGACACGTGGGCTGATCGCGGATTCGCGGCCGCAGGTGCACACGGCGCTGCAACATGTAAATGATTTGAGCGAAAAACTGGGACCGCTGATTGCCGATTTCCGAAAGACCTCCGACCAGGCGAATTTAGTTTTGGCGCACGTGGATGCGACGGTCGGTGAAACGCAGCCGGAGATTCGCAAGGTGATTGCCGATCTTCGCGGCACTCTGAAGTCCTTGACGGATTTGACCGGTCAGCTCAATCAGACGCTCGACGTGAATTCGGAAAACATCGATCAGCTTCTCGACAATTTGCTGCACGTCACCGAGAATCTGAAACAATTCACCGAAACGATCAAGGAGCGCCCCTATACGCTGATTCGGACGACGAATCCGCGCGAGCACAAGACGGGTGAGCAGTAGGAGTTGGTGACTGGCGATTCGTGAATCGTGATTCGTAATATGTATCTCGTGAAACCCAGCGTTGCGCCTGATTGGATGTTCACGAAATATAATTCACGAATCACAAATCACGACGGGGGAATCTAATGACCAGGAAATTTGTTTGGATGTTCGCGCTGGCGGCCGGGCTTTTTACCGGGTGCGGAGCCGCGCGGCCCAGCAAATATTATGAGCTTACAATTCCCGGCGATTCGGTGGCCACTGGGGAAAAAAGTCCTTATCCCGTCACCTTGTTGCTCGGCCCTCTGAGAGCTTCGCATATGTACCGGGAAGATCCGATCGTGTATAGCTCATCCGCCGAGGCGATGGGCACGTATAAGTATCAGAAATGGGCGGAGCCGCCGAACGAAATGCTGGTGCAAATGTTGCTTCGAGGCCTGAGAGCATCGGGAAAATACCGCGCGGTGGATTTTCTGCGCAGCAATTCTCATGGGGACTACATTCTGTACGGCCGCCTGTACGATTTTAAGGAGATTTCCGGCACGCCGGTTTTGGCCCGCGTAACAGTTGATTTGGAATTGCGCGAATCGAAATCAGGCGCAACCGTGTGGACCCACTATTACTCGCATGATGAGCCGGTCAGCGGGAAGGACGTCGCGGCCGTGGTCGCCGCGCTGGACCGCAATGCGCTTCGCGGAATGGCCGAAGTAAAATCAAGCCTGGAGCAATACTTTGCAAATCGTCCGGTGAATTAGGACTATCTATCAATGTCAACACCAATTCCAAACCCGAACCCAAATCCAAACAAGGATGCAGCCGCGGGCCAGCCGTCCGCGCGGCACATGACTTGCATGGAGGTCTGGGGCGGAAGCCAGCTCACGACGCGCGGCGTTGAAATGGGCGGGCTGGACGCGTGGGTTTACAGCAAGCCATTCGGAGACGCGCAGCGCGGCGGAGATGTGTATTACGCATCGAGCTGCGCCACGGGGCGCATCACCCGGCTGTTGCTGGCGGATGTGGCGGGACACGGAATTTCCGTGGCCTCCACGGCTGCAAATCTTCGCACGCTGATGCGGCGATTCGTCAATCGCCTGGACCAGACCGAATTTGTGCGGCTGCTCAATCAGGAGTTTACGGCGCTTTCCGAAGTGGGCACATTCGCAACGGCAGTCGTCGCCACATTTTTTGCGCCCACGCGGCGAATGATCGTGTGCAACGCGGGCCATCCGCGGCCGCTTTTATACCGGTCCGCAGAAAAAGAATGGACGCTGCTTGGCGCCGAGGCGGAAAACGATGGCGCGGCGAATAACATCCCTCTGGGGATTCTGGACATGACGGAGTTCGAGCAGTTTGACGTGGAACTCGAAAACGGCGACTGCGTGCTCGTCTATACCGATGCGCTGATTGAATCCCGCGACGCGGACGGCGAAATGCTCGGCGAGCCCGGGCTGTTGCGCATTATGCGCCACGTGGGTGACGTGGAGCCGCAGCTTTTGACCAAGACGCTGCTGCGTGAAATCAGGGATCGCTATCCGAACAATCTGACCGAAGACGACGTGACGGTTCTCCTCGTCCGAGCGAATGGAAATAAGCCGCGCCATTCGTTCAAAGACATCGTGTGGGCGCAGGTTCGATTTGCCGGGTCGCTGATTCGCGCGATCAATCCCTGGGCCGAGCGTCCGCCGCTCCCCGACTTGAACATGGCAAATATCGGCGGCGCAATTATTCCCTCCCTCGAACAGCGCTGGCGCGCTGGCGATTCGACGCATCAGCCGCCTGATCCGCACAAATAAGCTTTTGATTCGCGAAGATGGCAGCTGAGGTCACGCCTAACTTTCTGCGTGGTCGTCGGGCTCACAAGACCCGCCGGAAATTCCTGAATTTATCGATATTTGAGAGCAGGAAACAGGATTCTCTGTTCAGGAAAACCGAACATCGCGGTGCTATTTGAAATTCCTTCAAGATTCAAGCAAGTGAATTACATCAATCCAAAATCCGAAATTAGGTTAACGCTTAGCAGACTCCGCCGAGCACACCAAAACCTAAATCAAATGCAGTGCGACGCGCCCAGAAACCTCAGGAATTGCGCAATCTTTAACTATCTCTTCTCTGATTCCGCGATGCGAACCCTGAAACGCCCCTGTTTCGTTTCTTTAAGCAAGTGTGAGCGAAGAGCAACATAAAAGAGTTCCGAAATGTCGAACTCTGGTGACAATTGATCGAGATGTGCAAATCGAATCTTCATCAACTCTTGTCTGAGTTTAGGATAAGTCACAAGCCAAGCTATCGCGTGCGTCGGTGTCTACGTGGAGGACCCCCATTCCAGGATCAAGCCCAAGAGCAGCAGCTGCAAGTCGAGCTTCTGATTCAAGTAGAGCATACAGGTAGTTTAGAATTGCATTGGCCGGGGTAGCCGCGAGGCGAGGTGATCCTGTTAAGGGCGATTGCCGACTTCCGAACGAACACCAATGCGTTGGCACACGGTGAATGTCGGCAGTTGGAAATTTGATTGGTTGCTGCTTCCATGCTGACCAGTAAACCGAAGCTGCGCGTGCTTCTATTTGTCGAACAGACAAAATTGTGAATGCCTTGGCAAGCGCGATACGAGAATGAAGAATCAGATCGGCGAGAGACGAATTTCCGAACTTAGTCCGAATGACATTTTCTTGTCCAATTAGTTTTCGTGCAATTAATTCGCGAGCGATGTTGACAGCTGTTTCACTTTGATGCGCCAAAGCCTGAGCGCGTCGTAATCGAGCATCAGAGGGTCCCACTGGACCAACAACAGAGAGCACAGTCCCATTGCGATCTAACATAACAAAAGCTGCATCCTGATCCGCTAACCATCGAAGAGCCGCGAGTGACACCATCCCGTCAGCACCGATAACAACCAAGCGGCGAAGGCCATGCCTTATGCGCGGGTAGCGAGAGGCTCGGCGATCTCTTCCAATCCCGTCACGCATTACAAGGTGACCGCGATCAACGTGAATTGAAATGCCATAGCCGAAAAGGGTCACTACGCCGTTTCGGGGAATTATGGGAATCGTTGTCGGTGCGACCGAATTGTCAGAATCGGAACGTTGATGTACGGTTTGCGTAGCTGCCATTGGAGACTGCCTCCCTTGGTGGTTAGGGCTTGTCGCCTGCTGAAACAGGCGACGGGCCCGTCTATTAATTCTTTAGACCAGCGTCAAATAGGTTCTATCTGCTCGTCGGGAAATGCCAGCGACTGTTTTTCTTCCTCACTCTTTCTGTCCATCAAATTCTTCATTCTCCTGATCCTACTAACAGCCCATTGATCGGTTGTACCAAAGAAATTTTTCGCGACGGCTCGTAGGGAGAGGCCCTGCTTTAAAGCTTCAATGATCTCGCTCCTCTTGTTCAGCGCCTCATTCATCTTTATGCCCTTGCTTGTACCCGGATGAGTTCTTTCAACGCGAGCGTGGGCGCGTCGCGATCTACTAATTGCGGCTGGATTCCTTGAACTGAAGAACTGCAATGCGATCTGTTCCCACGAGAGCTTAGATTGTTCCTTGGCCAGCCAAATATCCAAATCTCGTGCCGCAATCCCTGGGCCATGATCGCCGCGTATCCGGCACCAACGAATCCATTCAATTTGCTGTTCCTTTAGCCAAGCCAAAACCAATGTCCTTTTTTGCGTGTCGAGTATGTCGTTTGGCCGACAGGTCTCGACAAGCCTTGACGTTCTTTGCACCAAATATGCTGCTATCTGTCAGATTCTACAGAGATTATACATCAATTCAATGTCCTTCGGTGCAAGAGCAAAAGAATTCAGTGAAGAACGTTCCTTCGCCACGGTGATCATCGGTTATGCGAATCTGCACGAAGATTGGGAACGAAAACCTTTTTTGAAAGAAGGGACCAATGAAACGCCGAACAAAACTTAAAAGAAAATTACGCCGAGCCAACAAGGCGCGCGGCAAGCGAAATCTACAAAGGCGGAAAAGCCGACGGATGTCACGCGTGCGTCGGCGAAATTTATCTCCGCGAGCACATGGTCAAGGGAAGGTAGACAGGCCGCAAACAACCGAGCAATTTTTTGCGACGTCCAGGCAGTCCCAGCAAAGATGGACTCGAATGACTCATGTTATCTCGAAAATGAGGGCCAGCGGTGTATCACTTCGGCGAGCCGCAATCGAATTCGGGCTCGACCCGCGCATAGTGCTTCGTTTAGCGGGTTCAACTTTGCGGAAACGTTCCAATGGAAAATATGAGGCTAAACCCAGTGACAAACTCTTGCGCGTCCTCGCAATTCTTACCCTTCAAGGCGTACAGGAAATAGCATTGCGTGATTCAAACCAGGCTCGTTTACTTGCTGAGTATTGGAATGCGGTCCACAAATATCTTTCAACTGGCTATTCCTCTGACATTCGCAAATTCGAAGGTAAACAAATCACGGGCACAGATGGTTCCAAGTTTCCGTTCGTTACCGATCTCAAGGAACTAGATCGCTTGGGCAACGCAGGGAATTTGTCATTCGAGACAATTTATCCAAAATAAATGGCAAAGCACATATCACCGGACGACCCGACCTACGCGTACGCGCGAAACGCTAAAGCTACGCGTAGGATCGGGACCGGTGCGCAATGTTTATGCGGAGAATCGCGACCACAAGCATTAATACGAGATAGTAAGCCGACCAAGTGTTTTGCTTGTGACCGGAAACGTCAAAAGTATTCGACTTTTGATAATCACCACGTCGCAGGAGAAGTAAATAACCCCGCAACTATACCAGTCCCGGTGAACGATCATTGCGCTGGATTAAGCGTTGCGCAATATAATTGGCCAAAAACAACATTAGAGAATCCAGATGGTTGCCCGTTGCTAGCTGCTTCAGCGTGCATTCGAGGATTTGTCGATTATATTTACTACGCGATTGAACATTACTTACTTCGGATTCCTAATATGCTTGAAACACTCAGCGTTTTTCTTGTCAAGAAGTTAGGACCAAAGTGGTGGAACAATACCCCGCTTGAACAATTCTCACCAAAGCACAAGAAGCGCAAACGAAATGACTTTCGATGAATCCTCCGCTCTACCTATTGCCATTCGCATTTATCCAGAAAGTATTGAGCGTGAACCCCGTTCCCTGAAATCATGGCGTCGCCCAGACGCAATGTTTGTGTTCGATACAGAGACACGAACTGATGCTCCGCAGCGGTTGATGTTTGGAAGCTACCGTTTTATGCAGGCCGGAAAATGCCTGGAAGAAGCACTCTTTTACGGTAACGATCTGCCGAAAATGGATCGCAGGAAACTTGAGCGGTACGTCTCTAGCCAGAATGCCAAAAAGACCGGAGATGCACCTCAATTGAAGCTGCTGACTCTGCGCCAATTTCTTGACCGGATGTTTCGGGCTGCTTACAAAGGTCGATGCCTTGTGATTGCATTCAATCAGCCATTTGATTTGACGCGGATCGCGCACGATTTTACGAATGCGCGGAAGCGATTTACTGGGGGCTTTTCGTTAGGGATTTGGCCCGATCCTCGACGGACAGACCGCGAACTCAGGAATCAATACAGACCCAGAATCGCCATAAAGCATATTGATAGCAAACGTGCGTTGATTGGATTTACATCCCGCAGTGAACACGATGTTGAGGACCTTATACCAGAAGGATCGAGCACAGGAAAGCCCGAGGAAGACTATATTTTTCGGGGCCATTTTCTAGATTTGCATACGCTGGCCTTTGCTTTAACCGATAGGAACTATTCCCTTGAGGCAGCTTGTAGGGCCTTCGGTGTGGAGCATCCAAAGCAAAAAGTTGCTCGTCATGGCGAAATCACCAAGCGATACATCGATTACAACCGGCGCGATGTACTGGCAACTGCGGAATTAGCGACGAAGCTGCTTGAAGAATATGATAGGCATCCGATATCGCGAATTCTCCAAGAGACCAAAGCTTATTCTCCAGCCTCGATTGGCAAAGCATATCTGCGAGTGATGCGGATTAATCCAATCGTAGAGCGCCAACGAACGTTTCCGAAACGCTATCTCGGATATGCCCAGTCTGCATTCTTCGGAGGTCGCACCAGCGCGCACATCCGCAAGTTAGCCGTGCCAGTCGTCTATACAGATTTTCTTTCCATGTATCCAACGGTCAACCGTCTCATGAATCTTTGGAAGTTTGTTACGGCCAACAAAATCCAGATTGTCGACCACTCGAAATCGAAGGTACAAAGATTCCTGAAGCGATTAAAGCCCGACGATCTCTTCAAGCCTACTAACTGGGAGAAGATGACCGGATTCGTGCGCATTATTCCAAAGGGCGACATTTTGCCATCTCGCGGGAAATACAGCTTGGAAAGTAAGGATTGGCAGGTGGCTGTAAACCATTTGTATGCTGAAAAAGATAATCACAAAGACGCATTATGGTTTTCTCTTCCGGATATCGTTGCAAGCGTTCTGCTAAGCGGTCAAATACCAAATATTGTCGATGCCTTTTACATCAAACCTCAAGGTAAGCTTCGGGGCCTCAGACCAACGAAGTTGCGCGGGGCAATTCCAGTGCAACCAGGGACTCAAGACTTCTTCAAAGTTGCCATTGAAGAGAGAAAACGATTGTCCAAGCGAGCTGATATTTCGGAGGTTGATGAGAAACGGCTAAGCAAGGCTCTTAAAGTCTTAGCAAACGCGACAAGTTATGGAATTTATGCAGAGATGAATCGTCAGGAATCTGACAAGAGGGTAACCGTAAAATGCCACGGGATCGACCCCAAACCTTACAGCTGTCGGGTCGCTCATGCCGATGTTACTGGGGAATATTGTTTTCCCCCACTGGCGTCGCTGATTACAGGCGCGGCACGCCTCATGCTGGCATTGCTAGAACATAGCGTTACTAGTGAGGGCGGAACATATGCAATGGAAGACACCGACAGCATGGCGATTGTCGCCACGAAAAAAGGTGAAAAGGTCCTGTGTCCAGGCGGTCCTAGTCGGATGAAGGACGGGCGCGAGGCCATAAAGACCTTATCGTGGAAGCAAGTCGAGACGATTGCAAGCCGCTTTTCGGACCTTAATCCATATGACCGGACCGCAATTCCAGACTCAGTCCTCAAAATTGAAGTTGATAATTTCGATCCATCGACATGCAAACAGCGACAACTCTATTGTGTGGCGATATCGGCCAAGCGATATGCCCTGTTCCTTAAAGACAAAAACGGCGCTCCGGTGCTACTACGAGACAAAGTAAACAATGGTGAAGATCGTTGGTCGGAGCATGGCCTTGGTCATTTATTGAACCCTAGTGACCCTGAAAGCGATGATCGCGAGTGGATTGCACAAGTCTGGGTCAATATTGTCCGGAAGGCATTGAGTTTGACGACAAGGAAGTTAAAATTCGAACATCTACCTGCCATCGGGCGCGTGACTATTAGCAGCCCAGCCGTTATGCGTGCCTTCGCCGATTTCAACAAAGGGAAACGGTATGTTGACCAAATCAAGCCATTCAATTTCTTGCTCACCTCTCATGTCAATCCACTCGGCCATCCTCCCGGTTCAGACCCTGAGCATTTTCATTTAATCTCGCCATATGAATCAAATCCGAAACGATGGCCTGAAATGGATTGGATCGAACAGTACTCGGAAAAAAATTATGGCATCACAACGACTGGGTATCACGGGAATCGGCACACTGCCCGTGTGAAGACTTACGGCGAGGTTCTGCGCGAATACGAATTCCATGCAGAATCCAAGTGTGCGGATGCGGATGGAAAACCTTCTAGTAAACAAACCATTGGCTTGCTTCAACGGCGGCATGTTCGCATCGACACCATCACCCCCATTGGCAAAGAATCGAACAGCCTTGAAGAAGTTGAAGCCGGAATGATTCATTCAGCGGAGAACGTTTATACAGTTTATACAGACCGGCGGCACGATGAATGGGAAACGAAAATTCGACCCGCAATGAAGAAGATTTCAATTTCAATTCTTAAGAAAGAAACCGGACTCTCACGAAGAATGCTGATCGATGCGAGAACTGGACACAGAAGACCGCACCCACAAAATCAGCGGGTAATAGTGGCAGCGCTTCGAAACCTTAGTGCCATCTGACGATTGACAGTTGAAGTGAACCGCCTCGTGTGAAACGTAATTGGCATGAAGGGGCTGAATGTTATTCCCTGTGGTCGGTGCTAGTTTGAGCGCACGCCCCGTGACGCCTTCCAAAGGGTGTGCTCCCGGGAAAAAGCCTCTTCTGAATCATTAACAAACGTAGCCCAATCGGATTCGTTTTCTTGGTTCGCAATCTTAGAGCGAACTGATGCAAGTTCCAGTGCAGTTATCGTATAAGCCGTCGCCAACGTGCGGTGCTGCTTTGTCTGCAACCATGCGGTCATTGTGGCAACAACAGCACCCGCAAATCCGAGGAAATCTCCTTCGATGATTCCCACAGCTTTCAAAATTCCGCAAATCACGCCAACAACTTCGAGGGCAAGCATGCCTATAATCCAATTGTTTGCACGCTGATCATTCCAAGCAGCTTTCGCCTGATACCAGCTTTGCTGATCTTTAACTCGCCCTTGTTCATATTGGCTCTTGCGGTCTGCCAAAGACAAGGAACGCAGATTCCTCATCGCCTGAGTAATTTGTTCTTCGCTTGATTTTGGAGGTAAAAGGGCTAAATCCTTAACAACTTCAAACAATGTTTTCAATCGGTCCAGAAATAAATCAGCAACTCCTTGTTCCGGGTCAGTGCCGATGTTGAACGGTTCTCCGCCTACCGCATACCTCCAGCTCAATGTCTTGACGGATTCGGCGACTGCTCTCCCCTCGTACCAAGTGCGCTCTGGTTTTACCTGTTGAATATACGTTTCGAGAATAAGAGCGGTGCCGAAGCATATTGCTGCCATAGCTCCAGCCCAATCTACTGGGGATATGCCCAACTTCCATGTGAATAGACCAAATAATGCAGCTCCTCCGAGACCGAACAGACGAACCCGGGTTGCCCATAGAAATCTCGACTGTGCCGCCATTGAACTGACATTAGCACTGTGAAATAGCGGAGGAAGATCGCCATCACTCAGCATCTCTTGGACCGCGTCGGTCTATCGTCCATTGATTCCGAGATTCTGATAGTGGGTATCATTGTAAATTCGCGCTCCAATTGCTGCTCGATCGCGTCCCCGAAACTCAGCCGGGAAATTATCTAGGGCATATTTGATAATCGCTCGTTTATAAGAAATATGGACAATATAACCAGTCCTTAGAGGGACCGGACAACGATCTTCATCCATGCGACGTTTATCATTCAAGTTAACCACAATTACTGGCAAGTCAAGCTTCAACGCTAGCTCGATCTCCCACCCAACGAACTTCCTTAAATATTTTGTGCTCTCGCCGACTAATACGAGGACCTGACTCGACAATTCCATTCTCTTTTTCAGCTCCGATTTCACGTAGGCTTCATTCTGGGCGCGCCCTGTCATCTCGCCGAGATCATGAGCATCTTGAAAATCGAACTCAACGCGGTCATTCACCTTCCAGCCCTTCATAAACGCGTAGGCGTATCGGTCTTTATCGCCATCGAAGATGACATATGTTCTTCCAATGCTCATAAGCTTGTTACCATATCGTCATAATACTCTAAAAATAAAAACTATTCCATTACACACTTAGGAAAACTCCGTAGTGATCGCTTCACGCAGCGATCCATGTCTTATGTTCTGCCCTGAGGCTTGTAAGACCGTCTCCCAATTTGGCGTCGAAACGCAGCTAGATCGACCGTCTGAAACGACCTTAGAACTGGCGGTAATTCGCTTGGGGCAATTCCCACTACCACAGGTATGAGTTTCTTACCCAGACCGGCCGCTATCCCGACCTCAAAACTTAGCCACTCACTTCGCACAGAATTCTTGCTCACAATTGCAATTACCTCATCACTTTCCCGCATCGCGTCTGCAATCCCAAGCTTGATGTCAGAGGGTCCTTCGACAAGTAGGGCTGCTGATGACACCTCATCGCCTGCTTTCGCAAGTTCTCTCGTGAGCGAATCTGCAATGTGTTTATCTTTCGCGCTGAAGCTGATGAAGACTTTGTGAACCATGATATTAATTATCCTTCACAAACTCTATTTTCTCTTTTTTAATTCCCGAAAGAACAAATCAAACTTATTGAGTTCATACGATTTGACGCCCTTTAGCGGTGCCATAGCATCGTGATCGATATTGTTTAACAACGGTGTAATCCTCTTTCCTAGCGCAACCGCGATGCCAATCTCGGCAGAAACCCATTGCGATTTTATGCTCTCGTTTGACACAAGCACGACCACTTCGTTGGCCGTTTTCATACCATCGACAATCGACGGAATAACTGTATCACCGCCTGACAATGACATTTCATCGATCCAGACACGAATGCTAGCCGAGCGCATCTTTTGAGCAATGACATTTGCAAGCCAGTTGTCCCGGCTGGAGTGGCTGAGGAAAACGAGATACTTACTTTTCGATGCCATGATCTTCTTTTTGGACATGCGAGCACTCGGCATGAATCTCGGAACTATCCAACTAAGTCGCACTCGAATCTTACTTCACTTTGGGGACTCAAAGAGAGGCCAGTTTCAATGCGCGCGGCTGTCGCAAACGCAGGCATTCGGGCACACTATTTCCGGGCATGCCTTGGCTCGCGGCCTGTACGTCCACTAGATTTGGCCAGGGGGTGCAACTTTGGCGCGCCCTATCTCCTATCCCCACCCATCCTTGACCGCCTGCGGAGGGTCGATTACACTAGACGTTTTAAATCGGACGAAAAGTTGGTATTTAAGGGGAGAGTTCTTTGCCGAAACGCACGTTTCAACCTAAGGTGCGCCGTCGCCACAAGACACATGGGTTTCGCGCGCGCATGAAGACAAAAGGGGGCCGGAAAGTTCTTGCGGCCCGACGCAAAAAGGGACGCCATCGTCTTACGCCCATCTGAGTCGGAAGAGCCGCGGCAGGATTTTCCGCGCACGATGCGTTTGCTGAAACGCGTCGAATACGAAGCCGTTTACGGCGCCGGTCAGCGCCGGTCGAGCCCTCAGTTTTCCGTTTTTTTCCGCGCTCACGTTGCGCTTCCGAAACTGGCACTCGGGCGGGAGCCTATGCGCGAAGGGCTTTCTTCCGCAGATGCGCCGGCGACACAAGGGAAAACCAGCCGCTTTGGGATCAGCGTAAAAAAAGCATTGGGCGGGGCGGTGGTGCGCAACCGCATCAAGCGCCGCATCCGCGAAATTTTGCGGCGCAACAGGACGGAGATTCCTACGGGATGGGACATCGTCATACATCCGCGCAGTTCCGTGGCGAAGGCGGCGTACGCGTCGCTGGAGACGGAACTGGTGCGCCTGCTGCGCGGCATCCGCGCCACGCCGCCGAAGGCATGAGTTTTTTCGCGCGCGTGTTGTTTTTTCTTGTGCGCGTGTACCAGGTGTTTTTTTCCGCGCTGATGCCGAGCGCCTGCAAATTTTATCCGTCGTGCTCGCATTACGCCGCGGAGGCTGTGGCCGTGCATGGCGCGCGGCGCGGATCGTGGCTGGCGCTGCGGCGCATCGGGCGCTGCCATCCGTTTTCGCGCGGCGGCGTGGATCTGGTGCCGGGGGCTGAGGAAGTTTTAAGTGGCTCGGGCTCCAGCCTGCGGGGTTTCGATGGTGCTCAAAATCAAGGCCGCAGGCTGAAGCCCGCGCCACTGAAGGTCAAGGGCCACAGGCTGAAGCCTATGCCACAAAAGAAGAGGTCCATTCTTGAGCGAGCGCAAGGAAATGTCGACAGAGATGCGTTCGCTGCTGGCGGCCGTGTTGTGTTTGATCGTGATCGCCGGCTGGTCGATGATCTACAAGCCGCCGCAACCGCCGCCTGCTCCCGCGAAACCGGCCACTTCAACTACATATCCGGCAACGCCTGCTCCGGGAAATTCTCCCGCATACCCAACGAGCGTGGGCAAGCCGGCCGCTTCCGCAACGCCTGTAACAATGCACGCCGCAACCGCGGAAAATTCCGTGGTGATCGAAAGCGATTTGTACCGCGTGGAAATTTCCAATCGCGGCGGCGTGGTACGCAGCTGGCAGCTGAAAAAATTTACGGACGAAAACAAGCCGCCGCGCGCGCTCGACCTCGTTCATCCGGACGCCGCGCAGCAAGTCCGGCAGCTGGCCATTCGCGCTTGCGCTCGATGACCCTCAGCAGGAAACCGCCGTGAATGGCGCACTGTTTGAAATTACTTCCTCGGGCAATAACCAGGCCTCCGCCACCGTTTTGCAAGCTCCGGCTGACATCACCATGAAGTGGAGCGACGGCCATCTGGATGTCACCAAGGAACTGAAATTCAATGACAGCTATATCGTCGAAGTGAAATCCACGGCGACGCTGGACGGCGTGCCGCTGCACACGAGCCTGATCTGGCCCGGAGGCTTTGGCGACATTACCGCGTATCGCGCCGCCGCGCAGACGCAGATTTTTACGAGCACGGGCGGAAAGTTCAACACGCTGGCCGCGAAAAATCTTGGCAAGCCGGGGCAAACGACGACGCGCGCCGCGGTACCTGGAACATTTGATTTTGCGGGGATTGAAGATCTTTATTTCGCTGCGGCATTTATCCCGCCATTTAACGCGCGCGGCGAACTCGCCGATGTGCCGCTGTTGGTAACCGGCTGGACATTTCCGCACGAAACCACGGTCGACGGAAAAACCGAAACGGAAATTGTTCCGCAGGTGGCCGTCGGAGTTGCCGCGCCTGGGCCGCTCGACTTGCGCGTTTATGCAGGTCCCAAGAGCATTGATGGATTGAAAGCGATTCGGCCGCCACTGAACAGCCTGGTGCAATTCGGCTGGTGGGGCTTTATTGCCGAGCCGCTGTTTTATTCGCTGATGTGGCTGCACAAGTATGTGAGCAATTACGGCTGGGCGATTGTGCTGATCACCATTGGCATCAACATGGTGATGTTCCCGCTGAAAGTGAAGAGCATGCGCGCGATGCAGAAAATGCAGAAGGTCGCGCCGGAAGTGAAAGCGATTCAGGAAAAATATAAAAAGTATTCGATGCGTGATCCGCGCAAGGCCGAGATGAACAAGGAAGTTATGGCCGTATATTCGCGCGAAGGCATCAACCCGCTGGGCAGCTGCTGGCCAACGCTGATTCAAATGCCGATCTGGTTCGGGCTGTACCGCATGCTGGCCAATACGATCGAGCTGCGCCACACGCCGTGGTTTGGCTGGATTCACGATCTATCCGCGCACGATCCGTATTTTATTTTGCCCGTGGTCATGGCCATCTCCATGTATTTCATGCAGAAGATGACGCCCACGCCCGGCATGGATCCGGCGCAGGCCAAAATGATGGCCATTACTCCGCTGATATTTGGCGGAATGTTTGCCCTTTATCCCAGCGGCTTGTCGGTGTATATACTGACAAGCAACGTTGTTGGTATCGGTCAGCAGTGGTACCTCTATCGCACGTCGCCGCCCCCGCCCAAGCCGTCGAGGGGCCCCGGCAAGAAAAAGTAGCTGTCGAAGTCCAGAAGCTGAGGGAAACAATTTTGGCCACCGCGCCTCGTCCGAACCTGATTGTAGATGGGAAACTGAATCACGCCGCAATTACGGCGGAATTGAGCCGGTGCCTCGACGCGCTTCTTCAAAAAAGCCGCTTTCAATTGACGTATGAAATTAAAGCGACTGCGCAGGCCTCGTCGAGAGAGCTGGAAAATCCGGAGATTGTGGTTGAGTTTAAAGGCAAGGACCAGGGCCTGCTGCTGGAGCAAAACGCGGAACTGCTTCTCGCGCTCGAACATATTTCCCTGCGCTGGCTGTGGCTTGATCCCCAATTTTACGGGCGCATTCGATTTGATTCCGCGGGATATCGCGGCATTCGGATTGAAGAACTAAAGCTTTCGGCTCGGGTTGCTGCCGGACGCGTTCGCGAGACGCACGCCCCTTTCCGTTTCAATGCGATGTCATCGCGCGAACGGCGCATTCTGCATCTCGTATTAAAAGAGGAACCCGGAGTGCGCAGCGAGAGCGAAGGAACAGGCGAAGACCGGCACCTCGTGGTTTACCCCGCGAATTAAATCCTCATATGTTCGGGCAGGATTCCTACTCCGGTTCTCTAAATCCGTGGGAAACAACTTTTCCCGCCGTATCGAAAATAATCTGAAATGTGAATCCAGACGCCCTCGCTCGAATTCCCGATACTCGCATAGGCGCCTGTGGAGAGTCGGTAAGTTCCGGCGCATTTTCCCTGAAAAATCGCACGTCGGAAATCTCGACAACCGTTTGACCGCTGCTCGTTTGCCTCAGGTGCCACACCGGAAATCGCGCGAACCAGAGATAAACCTGCACGTCGCGCAGCGATTTTGCTTGCTCGATGAAATCGTTTGGCGTCGCTTCCGCGTACAACTGAGTTTTCTCGATGTTCCCGCTTGGCTCGTGGAACGTGGTGCGCCACACTCCTTGTGGAGTACTGATCACACCGACCCAATGCGTCAGAGTGGGCGGCAGCGGTAGTGCAGCAAGCTTATCCACTTGCAAATGTTGTGCGGCGGCGAATTGTTCAACATCCGCGAGAGCTTTGTGATGCTCGGCGGAGGCCAATCCAATGTAGACGCACAACGCGACTAACCCTGCGCGACACCAATTTGCGCGCGTCCAACCGAATCCCGCGCCTTGAGCGGATGGCAAGTAAAGAATGACTGCGAAAATCGCACTGGCTGCGGCTACGACCGGCAATGAAAATCCATACCCCGTGGCGTTCGCGAACAAATAAGTTCCAAACGCCCCCACTGTGAGCGCAGCCCATACAGAAATGGTGCGACGCTTAAATTGTTGCGGTTCGCGATAACACCATGCCGCAAGTTGCGGCACGAGGGCTATCGAAGTCACCGTCAAATCAAGAATAAATATCAGGTCCCAGGCAGGACGCGAATATCCCACCGGGCTCCAAACCATCGTCCCAAAGGTTGTGACCAGATCGAGAAATATGTGCGAAGCGAGCCCTACCGCATAGATTCCAAATAAAAATAAAAATGGCGGTGGCTTCCACTTCACGGATTTACTCAGCGGTATTGAAATTGCAGTTAGCAGTAACGCCCATAATGGCAACATGACGATGGAATGGGTGATATTGCGGTGCCACTCCATGATGGAAAGCGAGTTGTGCGCCAGCG
Source organism: uncultured Acidobacteriota bacterium (assembly GCA_963786215.1). Classification (GTDB taxonomy): domain Bacteria; phylum Acidobacteriota; class Terriglobia; order Acidiferrales; family UBA7541; genus Palsa-360. Next base: position 550,975 of record CAWAYK010000006.1, on the reverse strand, counting down.
GGCCGGCAAATACGTCAATGTCCGGAAACATGGCGCCGAGTGTACACGCGGCGATTGCGACCCTTGCCGTGGGTGAACTTAGGGCTTCTTGAATTTCGCCAACACGGGGGCGTGCGGCAGGAACATCAGGACCGGAGAACAACGCCTTTCCAAGTAGCGCGCCCACAATTCCATGTGTGATTGTGTCCATGTGGCTGGAGGTTTAGCAATTTCGGAAACAGATTATAGACGTGCGCCGAAACTTTCAGTTTCGTTATTGACCGACCCGGATCGGTATCGTCAGCGGCTTTGTGGATTCCGAAGCTGCCAGCATGTGGCATTGGCCGTCAAATATTCCGCCTGGTTCGATGACAAGGCAAGGCGAATGGACTTCGCCTGTGACAACGCCCTTGGCCTGGATTTCCACACGGCCCTTCGCAAAAATCACGCCATCGAATTTTCCGGCAATCACCACGTGATTCCCTTCAATCTGCCCTTCGACGCGGGCCCCTTCGCCGAGGACCAGGCTATGGTTGGAAATCACATTTCCCTTTACGTGGGCGTCAATCCGAAAAACGCCGGTTGCCTCCAGAGTTCCTTCAAAGCGGACGCCTTTGTCGAGGAAGCCGGTAAACTCGTGCTGTTCTTTGTCCTTGTCGCGACCTTTTGACCGCCATTGCATGCGAAACCCCCTGAGGGAGAGAGGATATTTTTGGGAAGACTATTGTAGCTGAATCCACAAAACGCTTGCGAAGAAAGCGCTGCCCCTTGACTAAGCAGACAATTATCCCCTAGGGCTGTGGATAAGATTATTCCCAAATACTACGAATGTAATACTAATTCATCAGTCGTTCGTACAGTGAATTCAATTGTTCCTCGTCATAGAATTCGAGGCTTAATTGACCGGGACGACCCTTTACCGGCATTTGCAAGGTTACCCGCGTGCCGATATGTTTTTGCAACTCGTCGATAGCCGCTTGGCGATTCGGATCCCATGCTACGACCTCCGCTAGCTGAGCAGAGGCTCGGCTGCGGCGGGTACCCATGCGCTCTAATTGCCGCACCGTCAGCTTTCCGCGAGAAGCTTTCAACGCCAGCTCACTGCGCAGTTTGCGGTCTTCTACAGCAAGTAGCGCGCGTCCATGCCCTGCCGTAATTTTTCCTTCTTCGATCAGTTCCAGGAGTGGCTCTTCCAGGGAAAGCAACCGCACGGCATTCGCAACTGTAGCGCGCTCTTTTCCAGTTCTGGTGGCGACTTCATCTTGCGTCAGATGAAATTCCTCCATCAGACGGTCAAATGCTCGCGCCTGCTCAATCGGATTCAGATCTTCGCGCTGAATATTTTCTACGAGGGTTAATTCGAGGGCCTGCTCATCGCTGACTTCCCGCAAAACAACCGGGACGCGCAAAAGTTGCGCGCGTTGAGAGGCTCGCCATCTTCGTTCTCCGGCAATCAGCTGAAATCGTGCCCCAATCTTGCGCACAACCAGCGGCTGGATAATCCCGCTCGCGCGAATGGATTGGGACAATTCTTCAAGCCCTGTCTCGGAGAAACGGGTTCGCGGTTGAAATGGACTTGGGTCGATCAAGTCGATATCAACTTGCAACGGTCCGCCTGTAACGGCTGGCGCAGGAGCTACGGCCGCGGCGGTTGCAAACGATGGGTTTTGTGGGGGAGGAGCCGGAGTCGGCTCAGGTTCCCGAATTAGCGCTCCCAGCCCCCTGCCCAATGCGTTTCTGGCCATTAGAGATGACCTCCTTTGCGAGATTTGTATAGGCTTCCGCCCCTCTACTATGAATGTCGTAGAAATGGATCGGCTTCCCGTGGCTGGGCGCTTCGGCTAGGCGGACGTTTCTAGGTATAACGGATTCAAATACCTGCGTCCCAAAAAAGCTGCGTAGGTCAGACGCGACCTGCTTCGATAAGGTGGTCCGCTCGTCAAACATGGTAAGGACGATGCCTTCGACCGCCAAGCTGGGATTCAAGGTTCTGCGGATCCGCATGAGCGTGTCTAATAGTTCTGAGACTCCCTCAAGTGCCAGATACTCGCACTGAATAGGGACCAAGACGGAATCAGCGGCCGTGAGGGCGTTTAGTGTAAGAAGACCTAAGGCAGGTGGGCAATCCAATATAACATAGTCGTATTTCTCGTTAACTTGTGGTAGGACTTTCTTCAGCTGATACTCGCGATTTTCGGCGCTAACGAGTTCGACCTCAGCGCCAACCAGGTTCTTATCGGCAGAAATCAGATCTAAGCCGTCGACCTGCGTCTTTAGAATAATTCTTTCCAGCGGTTCACCCAGGATTAATGAATTATATAGTGTGCGGCGGCCCGGATCTTTAGGGAAGCCGATGCCCGATGTGGTGTTGCCTTGCGGATCGCAATCAATCAACAGTGTCCGCTGCTCTGAAAGAGCTAGAGAGGCAGCGAGGTTTATGGAAGTTGTGGTTTTGCCCACCCCTCCCTTTTGATTTGCGACAGCTATGATGCGGGCCAATCGAAATGCCTCCGGGCGCGAAATCTAACACAGCGACAATGAAAGATGCAAATTGTTTCACGTGGAACATTATCATTAATTGCACTTAAGGCTCAATTATTCGAATTAATGTATCGAAGAGACCAAATTTTTCAGATTCGCCCCATATTATGGGAGCGAGAGGAAAGGAAAGCGATTCCAAAGTGAACATGGGGTTCTTTTGCGAAATTATGGGATTGATAGGCGGCACATCTAAATCCTACTGGATTTAGAAAGATAATTTAAGCTTCACAACTGAATTTCGAGAATCGATGGGGAATTGGGCCCAACGAGGATTATATGCTGATGCATTCAAATATTCAAAAAAATCTTCACAATGCGTGCTTCTCTACCATTGCTTTGCCAGATGGATTCTGACAAACAGAAATTGTTCCACGTGGAACAATTTTGTGTTCATTACTACGAATTCCCTGAAATGTTTAACTTGGGACGTCCAATAAGAATGAATCGTCTTTGAGAATCTGGAATGCGAGTCGCTGGCTCCCAAATCCATGACGTATTGGTGGCAAGTCTTGTCCCATCCTCGGCCCCGACCCACAACATTATGCTTCCCCTTGGTTTGAGGGCTTGGGCCGACCAACGAAGAAGTTCTTTGAAATCTCCTAACGCCCGAGCGGAAATAAGGTCGGCTTGGAACGTCTTGGGCCGGATATGTTCGAACCGGTCTGGGAGTACCTCGACTCCCTTCAGACCTAAATTTCTTACGACCTCCGATAAAAATGCATATTTCTTCTTATTTGATTCGATTAATACCAATTCGAGTGAGGGTGAAAGAAGTTTTAGCGGTAAACCAGGAAAGCCTGCACCTGTTCCAACGTCGGCCAGTCGACAGTTTTCCACAGGTGTCAATCTAGAGGCAAACATGGATTCGCCAAAATGCCTACTTATGATTTCATCGGGATCTGTAACTGTTGTAAGGCTGATTGATTGATTCCACTTCAACAAGAGCAGCACGTATTCGCGAACCATGGCAATTTGCTCGTTCGATGGAGAAATGCCAAAGACGGATAAAGCCCGAGTGATTTGTTGATCAGTGATCGCCGGAACCGGAGATAGCGGCATCTTCTACGTCCTTTGCAAAACTTTAGAGGCATAAAAACCCGCGACAAGGTCAATGCCGAAATGCGCCGTGATGACGGGAATAAGACTGCCCGTCCAAATCCGAACAGAGACAAGAACGACACCAACTACAAACGTAGTAATTAGGCCACGCTTTCCTTGATATAAGTGGGCCAACGAAAACCAGGCCGAAGATAGAATTCCTGCAAACGTATCCGCCGGACCGTAATTCACCATCATCCTGTAAAAGGCCATGAAAACGAATCCGCGATACAAGAACTCTTCCGAGCATCCAGCGGTAACTGCCAAGGCCGAGAAGAACCAGTTTTCACGGGCAGTCCGAGGCATGATTTTTTCGGTAACGGCAAAAACCGAGCCTCGTTTGTCAGAGGGTAGCGCAGCAATTTTGCGTAGCCCTATGAATTGATTGGCGCACAATATCCCCGTTAAGGTGACGGTGGCCCAAAGAATTCGCCACGGATTGTCCACCGAGAGACCCAATTCGCCGGCGCTCACGTCCCTCGCAATCACCCTCCAGGCGACGAAGGCAACAATGAGCCACTGGAAAAAAATTGTGGACTGGTAGAGGGACAGTCGGTCGGCGGAAGATAACTCTGGCTTACTCATGAGCCGCTTCATTCGCGCGGCACCGCGCCAGGGTACAAGCGTGGCCAGAAACAAAAGGATGAGAATAAAATCCCAGGGAATATAAATAAAATTCACAGGGAAGAATGGAAACATGTTTGAGTAATGCATGCAAGATATGATTAAACGGGGAACAGCTTTATTTCCCGGTCCTTCTATTCTGTGCTGCGTGGGTGCGATGCCTGAGTGCCCCAATCTTGTGAGCAGGACAGCAATTCTGGGCAGCTTATTCGCACCTTGGTGAGAATGCTGGTCTATCCCTTGATTTATCCACTATTCTATCGACGATGAAAATGGAACGAATGAATGAATCGCGAAAAGTAGGGCTGGCCAGGGCCATATCCAAGCTGGGTTACTGCTCGCGCTCAAACGCAGCAAAAATAATTTACGCCGGAGAAGTTACGTTAAACGGAACCATTCGACGGGATCCTGAATTTCCCGTCCATCTCGGCCGTGATCGAATCAAAATCAGTGGAAATGAAATTCAGACTCTGGCGCGAATCTATTGGATGCTGAACAAGCCTCGAGGCCTCGTCACAACTGCTTCCGACGAAAAGGGTCGCGAGACGATCTATTCGCTGTTGGATGTCACTTTACCCTGGATGGGGCCGGTCGGAAGACTGGACAAGGCTACTGAGGGCCTGCTTTTACTTACTAACGATTCAGAATGGGGGGCTCGAATTTCCGACCCAGCCTCACACCTGGACAAAACCTATCATGTTCAGGTGAAAGCGACTGGCATCCAATTGCCCCTTGAGAATATTGTAAAAGGCGTGGTGGCGGGGGGCGATTTTTTGTCGGCCAAAGCTGCTCGAGTTGTTCGGGCAGGCGATAAAAATACGTGGATGGAAATTGTGCTCGATGAAGGGAAGAACCGGCAGATACGGAGAATGTTTGAACATTTTGGCATCGAAGTCATAAGACTGATTCGAATTGCGGTAGGCCCTCTCAATTTGGGGCAACTCTCGAAAGGCGAGTCCAGACCGCTTACGATGGAAGAAAAATGTGCGATCGATCAAGCATTAATGGGCCAACGGAAGAAATGGAATAGCTCAAAAAAATATCTTTAGTTTGATCTTGGCGCTGGAAGTAAAAAAAAATCAGGGTGAGGATCTTTCTTGCCGGCCAACCATGCGGCTGCCCAGGGTGGCAATGAGGAGAAAAAGCGCCAGCGCAAGTCTGTCGCTTGAGCTTCTGATTGTCATGTTCCCGACGGGTGCAAAGAACCAGAAGACCAGCATCAACGATGCGATTGCCGTGGCAATGAGGCCGTTTATTAATCCTTCTACTTTAGAGATGCACAAAACAGCCAATAAAAGTAAAAGCATGGAAGCATCTTTTCCGATATTCATACGATGACAAAAGGCCGCAACTAACAGCAGGGCAACTGTCGAAAGAAGAGTGCCGGGAATTGAATGTACGCGAAATAAGCGAGCACGTTCACTGGAGAATGCCGTTCCAAGTGTAAGCAATAAGAACGTACCACAAACGCCGAGAAGGCAACCTGTAACCAGCCCGGCAGTAAAACCTCCCATTCGGCCATCCTTTCCTGGAACATTATGCTTCTATGTATATTTTATAATAGTTACTTAACATACGCCTGTTAGTAGGATCCCGCTATTGAAATCTTTAACAAGTCTGCCTGCTAAAACAATCTGCCTCACACTTCGCAGGGTTACAGGACATGGAACTTTTCACCTGCGTGCAAGCCCTCGGCAGCCGAGAAGAGTGTCATAGCCGCCCGCCGTAATTGTTCCCATGGGGAAATCGAAACAACTGAAATTCTTCCACCGTACCAGCTGATTAAACGACGAAGAAATATGGCGCAGATCAGAAGCACAATACCGACAACGATCGTATCGTAGGACTGTCGCTCCACAAGCACGGTCCAATTAATGTTCTCTTGCCAGGACGGGACGAGGGCGCTCATTTTTCCTTGCAGATAGCTGCCTACGAAAGGCAATCCAGCCACATGAATGAATGCTGTATGTTCAAAATTATATCTGGGATCGTAACCTGGAATATATTGTGTCGCCTCGCGAAAAACTTCGGGGCGTATCAGTTCTTGTCTTGTAAGGAAATGGCCCTCGTTGTCCCTGAGGATTGCATGGTACGAAGGGTCCACGATCACCCAACGACCATTCAGATGGACTTCAGCCACGACGTGATTGGTACTTCGATTTTGTTCGTCCAGCAAAAGCAGGCGTCGAGCCTCAATTCCGCCGGCCGAAGCCAGGTTCACAAAGGCGTTCGTGGCAGTCCCGCAAACGGTGAGCAATTCCTTGTAATTTAAGGTATCGAACGGATCGCGATTTTCGCCATCATCACTGAAATATTCAGTTGACCGGGCGGGTCCCTGATCCATCCAGGAGAGAATGGCCGTCACTTTTGTTTCAGGAGAGGAGGTGAAGGGAAGAACTGCGTTTGAGAATCCCGAAAGATACGTTCGCGTGGAATATTCCCAACCCATTCCTGAAAGGATCAGGAGGACCGATGAGACCATCAACATATTGACTAAGAAGGCGAGCGCATGAAATGCATTTTCCTTCTTCATGATTGATCCCCCAGAATGTTAATCCCCGCTGCACGCCCGAAGCGGTACGTGGATGGTCACAAAAATAAATGCAATCAGGAACACATACCCCTAGACGGCTGGATGATAAACCGAATTCAGTGGCACACATTAATTACCATTATTTCATACCGGAAAACAACAATTGGCTTTTCCAGAACTGTCGTAGTCGATATCGGACCTTGGATGCCACGGAAACGAATTATAAGAATTGCAGCGATTGCCAGGGAAGCATCCTAGTGACCCCAAAATCGAGAATTTACCGCTACGCTCTCTTATTGCGGATCATTCTCGATTTGAAAATGCTTTCAACGCCAAACCATGCGCCACGGAGGTGAATTCGTGGCCAGTCCGCAATTTGCCCGAACCAAAACGTTTCTCGAAAATTTTCCTGACCGATGGCACGAAAGACGAGCCGCCGGTTAAGAAAACAGCGTCTACCTCGCGATAGTCTGCACCAGAAGTCTCAAAGATAGAATCAACGACCTGTTCAATTTGCTGAAGGTCCTCCGCTATCCATTCCTCAAAGCTGGCTCGCTCAACCATGGCCTCCAAACGAATATATCCATCCGAAAACGAGAAAGTCGCGACAGGGCAGCTTGATAGATCGCTTTTTACCTTTTGAACCGAGCGGTGGAGCTGGTAGCCAAGATCTTCTTTAATGAGATGAGTGAGAGCGGCAATTTTCTTGGCTTCCAACGCATGCGCTTGCACGCCTCTCAGCATTTCCATCACATCGCGCGCTTTCAAGAACGAAAGATGATGCCAATGCTCCAGCTTCGCATAGACCCAGCCGGGGACGGAAAGTATCTTATTCATCTCACGCATTTCCGATCCCGCACCGAGCGCTGGCGCGACCAGATGCCTTATGATTTTTGCGTCGAACGCATCTCCGGCCAAGCCGATGCCGGCGTTTCCCAAAAGATCCGCGGACTTCCTTCCTTTTCGCCAAATATCGGGCCCAACACGGATTAACGAAAAATCGCTCGTTCCTCCGCCGAAATCTCCGATCAATATCAATTCATCGCGTTGCAGCGTGGATTCGTAGTAACGCGCCGCAGCCACGGGTTCGAGGTCAAATTCGACCGACTCGAATCCTGCGTTCCGAAAAGCTTCGCGCAATCGATATTCTGCGTAGTTGTCATCTTCGGTAGAATTAGCTCCTACGAACCGCACGGGGCGCCCTACCACTGCGGATGTAATGCCGGCGCCAAATCTTTCCTCGGCTTTCTTCCGCAGGTCTTTGAGAATTCGCGCAATAAGTTCCTCAAGTGTGTAGCGCCGCCCAAATACCTCGGTGCTGAGAAGGCTTCTGCTGCTCAAAAAGGATTTAAGCGACTGCATCAATCGGCCCTTCGGATCCGCGGACAGGTAGTGCTCGATCCCCTCGGGGCCGCTCCAGGACTTGAGTGTGTTAACCTTGCCTTCCTTAACCCGCTCCAGATACAGGAGAGAACGATAAGCGTCGGTCAATTCGCCCAGGTAAGTGAACTGGGCCAACTCAACTTCGCTCGCGTTTTTGGCAAACGCTATGGAACTGTTTGTAGTGCCAAAATCAATCCCAATGCTTTGTGATTTCATAGGTAAGAAATGTCAAACTTGTGTGAGGCGCAATCTGCAGAAAATTTGGTGGACGTGACAGGGTTCGAACCTGCGACCCCCTGCTTGCAAAGCCTAGCTTTGCCTAGCAGGAAAACACTAAGCAGCTTTGTTGGTGTCGCTTACACGTTCTCCAATGAGGTTCCCGCTCCTCAAATATCCCTAAGTTGTCCCGAGAATTCGGTCGCTATTCATCGATTGGCTATACCGAATCTGGATTTTGCTTCTGCTTGTTGAAGTGTGGCGGGTTTTTCTTTCCAATCGTGATCGCCCTCCATTGCTGGCCTTCATAGAGCCTCACCTGAGTAACCCTACCTTCCTTCGAAATTGTAGCCGTGAACGGCTTGTTCCTTCGGCTTAATTCGCGCCAGACATCAGCTTTTGCTGCCGTGATCCGAGGACCCCACTTGGCCGGACCTTCGCAATTATCGGATGTGACGAATACAGCGATCTTTGCGTCCTTGATTTCACGCGCATAGGAGTGAATCAAGTCTTGATCGCCAGTCAAAAGTACGCGGTTCTTCAGCCCGCAGTCGTGGATGATAACTGGATCACCGATATTGTGCCCTTCATCTCCGTACTCTTCATAATGAGTCACAACGGAAAAAATCGGGCGCAGCATCTCGACCAACTTCATTTTCCCGAAGGTGCGGTCAAGGAAAAAGACAGGTGGCTCTTCAAGCAGCAACTTTCCAATCGTAGTCTTCAATCGCTTCCTTGACTTCACGCTTTGTCAGCCCGTAGTCCTTTGCGATTTCAGGAATGGTTTCACCAGTTTTATTTCGACCCCACAGAACGGATGCAACAATGCCTCGGTTTTTTACAATCGGTTTCCCGGAAGAAAACTGAGGGTCGATTACGAGCCTTTTAGAATTGATAGGGAAAATCTTGATTGGCAGTCCGTCGTTGTCTCTGACGATTCGCTTGAGATGCTTGAGAAGGATTTTACGCATTGCCAACTGACCATACCGAGTGGCGTTGACCGTGTCACCGAGGTGCCGAATAAACACGTCTTTCCCGGACACCTCAAAATCATGCATCAGTAGTGGATGTTGACCCGGTATGGTCTCACGGATGTATTGCAGGGCCTTTCGGACGTTCTTGAGAGGGACGCCGCACTCAGTGGTGGAGCGCAACATGTGAGCTTCCACGAGATTATAGAAAGACAGGAATTTGTTTTCTGGATCAGCTAGGTCAATCAGTGGAGCGAAGATTACATGCCGTCCAGCCGTGACATAATCTTGCCCCCGCGTCCAAGCCATTAGCGTAGACGAAGGAATTCGAGCATAAAATGCGGCCTCGGATATGCTGTAGCGTGGGAAGTCTCGAATATCCCCGCGCATGCGATCTAAGCGTCGTCGTGGCATGTGAAACCTCCTCGTGGTACACTACGAGCAGGCCGTCCGTGGATGGCGGACGATTTGGCCGACAATTCGAAGTTACGACTAAGGCTCGCCTGCAAGCGAGCTTTAGCCATTTTAGGACTCGCTGAGTCCCACAACATGGCTCTTCTGTATACCACTACAAACCCGCACTTGCAAAGATAGCTTTGCACACGTGGCAAGAGGGACGGCGCGATTCGATCTTGTTCGGCGCGGGCCTCCTCAAGGGTAGCCTCACGGTTCATTCCCTTCGAAAAACTGTGCTATTTTCTTCGGAACATGTTTGAACTGACTTCGTACAGCGAAGGCTTTGGATCGACAGACGAATTGAAGGTGATCCGCGAACGCCACTTTGGGAACTATTTCGTCCGCCGCTGCCCTATTCCATCTGTGTGCTTTTCTTGATAGGTTCCAGACCGGACAAGGAATGCGCGTGACCGAAAGGTGGGTTGGAAGTTGTTGACACGAGTTCTCCAGCGAACATCAGATGATTGCCAAATCGCAGTGATCGCCACAGTGATGGGGAAGCCTTACACCTATGAGAGAGTTCTTGCGGATCAGGAACGCTATCCCAAATTAAACACGGATGGATCGTTCTCAGCGTGGTGGGAGACGTACCTTCGGGATTCGGGTTTCCGCAACGAGTACCGTGATTTGTCAGAAGCAAACGCATTGGTCGGAACTGGAAAAATCTGCGGAATACTTATGCTGGCCCCACCCACCGGAAGAATCGGTCACGTCGTAGCGATTGATGAATGTGGATTCATAAACCCTTCAACAAACTGGCCAGAACGCATTCCGAGTCTGAATGAGCTTTTGTCCGAATACTCCCGTTTCGGAGTTCAATATTCGCCAGAACGAGACTTCTTGGCCGTGTGGTTAGGGGCTGCGTGAACGTGTGACAAATGGATGATCGTGTTTGGGGCGCGCCATAGATGGAAGAACTGCCGAAACGGAGAAGCAGCGTTGCAAAATAATCCAGCGAAAGTTCACATCGCCGATATCGATTTCATTGAGATTTACAGTCCATGTTTCCCGGACAGGCAGACAGCCGAGGAATTCTATTTGCGCATTAAGGATGCGTCGCCCGCGAACAACCCTCCCCTACTTGTGTTCCATCAAACGGCTCGCATGATATGGCTTGCTGATCGCATAGATGCTGTTGCTATGGGCCGCCCAGCCTTTCAGATTCTCTTTTATCTGATCGCTGCCGAACTCATCGCAAAGACAGTTGCGAAATTTGATCGCGAAGGACGTTCAAGAAAATTTGTTCAAGACTTCTTCGCGAAATTCTGCACCAACAAGGCTCGCTTGCGGTTGTCGAACGCATTTGAAAAGCCGTACACGCGACAGAATCTCGCTGCTGAGGAGGCTGTAAATTTTCTATATGACGTTCGGTGTGATGTTGTACACCGAGGCCAGTACTACGCTCTGAGCCTTCCCCGGAAGGATGATCCCGAATCTGTGCTGATCCAAAGGGGGAAGGATTTCCTTTCTACTGATCTCAGAATTGAGGAAGTACGACAAATGATTTTGGAGGGAGCTATAGAAGCGGTCCGGGTACTGCTTGCAAATCCTCCCACAGCAAACCACCCATGAGTGAAAACGACGAGAAGGTTGCTAGAGGCGAAGACAAACCACGGACTCTGGTTTTTGTCGATATCCTCGGGTTCGGAGCCATCACCACCGAATGCGGAGTCCGCGTTCGCGACTGGAATAATGGGCGATTTTCTGGCTCGTCAACAACACAGATGCAAGCTTGGCTCAACGGCTTCGACGCCGTACTACATCAATGCGTGTTCCAGCAGCCTGATTATGGGTGCGTTCAAGCGATGCTTTTCTCCGACTGTGCGTACCTCGTATTTGAAAATTCGCTCCAAGCCGCGCTGATTGCGGTGAGCTTGATGCGGGGATTCATGCTCCGCCGTATTCCAGTTCGCATGGGAATCGGGAAAGGAACGTTCTATAGCATAGAACTCTCGACAAGCACGAACGTTGGAAACGCAATTGTCAGCAAGTCCCGGTTCATGGGAACCGCCGTTGTCGGCGCTTATTCTGCGGAGGATTGTGACGGGAATCCAACAGGCAATTACGGCGAAAGATCGAAGATGCGGTATTGACTGCATTCGAGCAATGGAAACAGTCTCATTCCAACGTGGAGTTTCGATAATGGGTACGATACAAAACGCAATTTCGACCCACTCGCTGGAGACCATGTGGTATGACCCGGACGTTCAAATCGCAGAACGCGAATGGGTCCTTGATGGCTTACTCCCGCTGGGTGCGTTCGTTGGTTGGATTGGGCCAGAGAAGTCTGAGAAAAGCCTATTTGGAATGCGGCAAGCAATGTGCATTGCCTGTGGGCGTCACTGGAACAGCTACCAATGCGTGAGGCCACGAGTCGTTTCGTACTTGGATGCTGAAAACTCGAAAGAAGATTTGCACGAGCGATACCACGAGCTTCTAAAAGAGTTTTCAGAGAACGATCAGCAATTGATCCGAGCGAACTTTCATCTGCTCGCCGGGAGAGACCTCGTCGCTGCGGGGGGAACGTTGGACCATACTAACGACACTTTTTGGAAGAAGTTTGCCAGCGAACACCCTGCACAGGTTTTCTATCTCGATTGCCTGTACATGTTCCATAACAAGTCCGCGAAGGACAATGAAGGACTGTTGGAAGTTCTTAAGGGGCTTCGGAGGCATTGCGGGTACGACAAATGTGTCATCGTGCTTCACCACACGCGCAAGCGTACGGATGAGGAAGTTGGCAAGGCGGGGATGAAAAACGGTGTGAGCCTCCGCAAAACTGGCATCCGAATATGGTCGGACAAGGCATATGGAGGCGGCGTTTTCAAGAAATACGCCGATATCATCGTTGGCCAAGAGCGACTTGACCAGAAGGACGACGACGGCAATGTCAGCGCCTCGTACATTGACTGGCAAGGATACGGTCGAATGCTTGCGGACACGCCTATGCTCAGTTTCGAGTCGGATGGCGAACACAAGTATCAACGACATCTGGTCACGAATCTTAGCCAAAGTGCGGCGAAAGTACTCGCAGAGATTCAGCATTTACGAGGCCCGTGGAAATCTCGGCATGAACTCGCTAAGTTGCTCCAATCCTGTGCACGGTCGAGCGCCTACAATCTTATCGGTGAACTCAAAATAAAGGGCAGGATCGAGATCAATGGGGATGGAACGGTAAGTTTGATTAGGAAATAGAGATTGCAGCTAAATGTTACGTCTAAGTCTTTTCTATCCAGTAGGTTAATAAGTCTCCTTACAAATTGGACGTCCAGCTAGTCCAGTCAGAATCTGGATATCTCAATCCAAACAAATAAAAGGATTTAACCAATAAATAACCGAGGAAGCTATATCCCGAATCAGTGCTCGGCGTGGAGCTAGAGCGAGTACACGATGTGCCGAATTGAATGGGTTTGGTTCACCGCGCTCTGTTCCCCCCGAAAAATTGGTCTAGTCATCAGCTAGGCTCAATCGCTTTACCTCCGCTCTATCCACCACATAGCAGTCGGTCTCCAAACCAAGAAGGGTCAGAAAGCGTTAGGGAGAAGTGTCTTCACAAAACGTTTGTACCGAAGTGGCATTGCAGCAACGTGATAATATTTCGCCAGCGACACCAGCAAAGCGGAAACGAGGCAAGTCCTTGTCACGCAGAACTGGTCAAGATGGTCACATTGAAAAATCAGGAAGATGGTTTGTGGTGCGATTCTGGAAAGATATTCCTGGCCAAGAAAAGCGGATGCACGTTCGTGAACGCGTCTGCCCGATCTCTGGCCCCGGTCTGCTTTCCAAGAGCGAACGCAAACGGAAAGCGAGGGAAATTATTCAAGCAAGCGGAGCGGACTCTCCTGAATACTTCAAAGAAGTCGTAAAGCAGGACAGCGGAGTCACGTTCCGTGAGCAATCTGAAATCTGGCTGCAACATTTGCAGAATCGCAAGCGTAAACCAATTCGGCAGAGCTATGCGGTCACAATCCAGGGAGCATTGGACAAGTGGATTCTTCCTGCGATTGGAGACATTCCACTCGCGAGCGTGGACAATCTTTCCGTGAAGCCGCTCATTGAAAAAATGTGGCAGCGGGGCTATCACCACGAACTGTGAACAAGTACATCGAACACGTCAAACAGGTCGTGGAATCCCTGAAAGGTCCAAACGGCGAGCCTATCCATAACCGGAAATGGGACGCTGAAACAATGGACCTGCCCATCGTTGAGATACGAACAGAAACGTCCATCGCTCAAGGCGAACGCAATCTCAGAACTCATCAGAGCCAGCAGCGGTCAGGAACAAGCACTATATGTCCTGCTCGCTGCAACGGGAATGAGAATTTCTGAGGCGCTTGCCGTTGAAACCCGTCACTTCACCAACGACGGTCGCACCATCAAGGTCGAGCAGCAAGTCGAAAAGGATTCACCTCGCATCGTGAAATATCTCAAGACCGCTGCTGCCAAACGAGAGGTTGATTTGCACCCGGACGTCGCAGAGTACCTGCAACGCTACACAGCCGGGAAGACTGGTCTGCTGTTCCACACAGCGAACGAACACGCCGCACCTGTACGGCAACCTGGAAGATCGCTGGCTCACGCCTCGACTCGTCAAGATGGGATTGGATGAGAAAGGAATGGGCTGGCACTCGTTCAAGCGTTTCCGCAAGACGTGGTTGCGTGGTCAACGCTGTCTGGAGGACATCAACAACTTCTGGATGGCGCACAAGCCGCAAACCATGTCCGAAGTCTATTCGCATCTTCACGAGGAACTGGAAATGCGCCTCGATGAAGCAGAGCGAGTGGGCTACGGATTCGTTCTTCGGCTTCCGAACGTCGCTGTTGTACCGAATGTCCCGAAAATTGCACCAAAATCGAGAGGTGGAAATTGCAGCGTAAATGATTGAGAGAGCGGGAATTAAGTTGGTGGACGTGACAGGGTTCGAACCTGCGACCCCCTGCTTGCAAAGCAGGTGCTCTCCCAGCTGAGCTACACGCCCACAGTGGCTACTGTAACCAATTCTAATGCATCCGCGACCGTTCGAGAACCCCGAAACGCGACTATTTGTCCAAATCGTCGAAACTCAGGCATTTTAACAGATTCCGGCGCTAACCTTTGCCGCAGGATAAAGTTAATCAGTGAAAGTGGAACAAAGATTGATCAATGGTTCCCTTCGGTGGATGGCATCGGCGGCAAATGTTCGCGGATCAGGGACTCCACTTGCTTCCAAACGTTGGGATCACATTCGATTTGAGTATGAGATTTGGCAAACAGATGGTCATACCAGGGATATTCTGTGCAGGCATAGCGGCTGGTTCGATAGTTAAATTTAAAATTTCCAATAATTTTTGTGTGTGAGGGATCTGCGGCGCGAATTTCGTTATGGCCGTGGACAAATCCATTGGGCTGATAAAAATTGGCGGCCTGCGCGACGTTTGCGGGGATAACTGTGTCATTTTCGTGGCGTTTAGTCACGCTATCCACTTGAATGGTGAGCAGGACAGGGATGCCTTCCTTTCCCAGTTCTCGTGCGACTGTGATCGCTTCCGATGCGCCCCAGCTGTGGCCGTAGAGAATTATGCGCGCGTCCTGCTTTTCCGCAGGCGTGAGCGTAGTGTCGTGATTTGTATCAAGCAAAGTCAGGATCTTTTTCAAAGCTAGTGTGCCTTTGGAGTTTTCATAAACTTCCACATCCACACTTGAGCCATAGGCTTTTTGCAGACTTGCCCCCAGCTGGACTTCGCTATGCACAATGTCATCGTGCTTTACCCATCCGCCCACAAATCCCAAAACAATGAAGGGAGGGCTCTTTTTAAACGCGGTTGCCGCGGGGGCGTGACTTGTGTCGTTAGCCGTATTCTGTTGAGCTGACGCCAGTTGCGGCGCACCCACAAAACAAATTAGCGCGAGGAAAATAAGCAATGCGCGCATCCAGGCCGAGATTCGGGGCATGACAATTGCTTCCGTCATCTATGATAAATGTCCCTTCGTTTCATCCTGTGATTATCCCACTACCCACCCAGGAATGGAAAATCTTGGGTGCATAAGTACCTGTATTCCCAATTTGTAATGGACGAACTATCTTCATAATGGGGTTGCTTGCCCCGCGATGCGTGATTTCTTGAGAGGAATCAGACTTATTTCACTGAAATACGCTAAGATCGACACGAAGGATGCCCCTGTGAATAGAAAACGAATCCTTGCTCCCGGTACCAGAACGATCGCTCTCCTGCTGGTGCTGGCACTTTCTCTGAGGTTTCCGGGGAATGCCAGTGCCTATGCAGTTCTAGCTCATGAGGCAATCATCGATAGTGCGTGGGATACCAACATCCGCCCCTTGCTTTTGAAGCGATTTCCGAACGCCACGAGTGAAGAGCTCAAAGAGGCCCATGGGTATGCTTATGGCGGGGCCATTATTCAAGACATGGGGTATTATCCGCATGGGAGCTTTTTCTTTAGCGATTTGACTCACTACGTTCGTAGTGGTGACTTCGTATTAACCCTGATTCGCGATTCCAAAGATCTCAATGGTTACGCCTTTGCGCTTGGGGCGCTCGCGCATTACGCGGCGGACATTAACGGGCATCCTATTGGCACAAATCGCGCGGTTCCTCTGCTTTATCCAAAAGATAAGGCAAAATACGGGGACTCTATTACTTATGAGGAAGACCGGCTGGCGCACGTGAAGACGGAATTTGGATTCGATGTTCTGGAAGTCGCGAAGGGGCGCTACGCGCCGGATAATTATCATGACTTCATAGGTTTTGGAGTTTCCGTTCCGCTCCTGGAGCAGGCTTTTCAAGAAACTTACGGTATAGATATGAAGGATGTTCTTTCCAATGAAAATAAAGTAATTGGCTCATACCGGCACGATGTCAGCAAGCTTTTGCCGGAAGCAACGCGCATTGCATGGAGCTTGAAGAAAGACGACATTCAGAAAGATCAGCCAGGGATTACAAAAAAGAGATTTCTCTACAATCTTTCGCGTGCGAGCTATCAGAAAAATTGGGGCAAGGAGTATCAACCTCCTACCCTGCATGAAAGGCTTCTGGCATTCTTGGTTCGCATTCTCCCCAAGTTTGGCCCTCTGAAAGTGCTGCAGCTGAAGACACCCACACCAGAGGCGCAGAAGTTATTTGAAGCAAGCTTCAACGCAACCATGGACAGTTACCGCCATTTATTAAGTGATCTCGGCGCGGGAGCGCTGGATTTGCCTAACAAGAATTTCGACACGGGTTCGATTACCGCGCCGGGTGTATACAAACTCACCGACAAGGCGCAGGCCAAATTGCTCGATGATCTGGCGAAGGAAAAATTTGCGAGCGTTCCTCCGGAAATGCGCGCTGAGCTATTGGATTACCTGGGGCATGATGATGCGCCCTACGCGATGAAAAAAAATAAGAAGGATTGGAATAAAGTCGAGGCCGAGCTGGATGAATTGAAAAATGCGGCCCATCCGGCTGCTGCTGAGAATCATTCCGCTTCAGCAGAGGTTTCCACGGGATCAAGCAAATAAATCATGGTATGAGGAATTAGCGTAAGTGAAAGTTTGGTGGCTCAGGCTTGATCCGTCGGAGACTTGATCACACTGGCGCCGTATGGTGCGGGACCTCGTCGAAAAACGCCCGAGGTCCCATTGCTTTCACGCTTACAAACAACTATTCGAGGTTTGAAAACATTAGTCAGACGATTTTTGCGAATCGTTGTGCGGAGCATTCTTCTGCAGAACGCGGACAAGGAGTTGACCCGATGGCGGAGTCACAGCTTTTCCGTCCATCACGATTTCCCGGGCTGTGATCTTGCGGCCATAGATGTCCGCGCTGGCATCATCATCCGGGCGAAGGGTGGAACCTTCCAGGGAAACACCTGCAAACAGGCCACGCGCTCGAGAGTAGCTCAGGATTTCCGCACGCAGGTAGGCGTCGGTATCCGCCGAGGCGTCGCGACCTTTGGGGCCGGCTGCCACGGACGCATCCGCGCCGAGCTTAACTTTACTATCCAGAATGGAAGACGCGCCCCTCTGGTTCATAACCAGCAAAACCAGGTCTGTGGCTTCGCCACCAAGTTGAAATCCTACGCTGCCAGCCTCTAATGCATACATGGCTGGAGCGCCCCAGGGACCCGTAAAATGTTCTCCGGTTCGGCAAACCATCGCTCCGCGACCGTAGCTTCCGCCGACAACGAACGCGGCTTTCAAGACAGAGGGGAAAACGATGATGCATTCCGCTTTATCCAACAAGTTCTGCGGGATGTTGTCCGGCACATTCATCACTTCCTGCAATACGGTTCCAGAATTTTCCAAACGTTGTTCTTCCTTATTCGCAGCGAACGCCGCCGTTGCCATAAGGAAAATACATGCACCAAGAGTCAATTTTCGAAACATCGCGAACCTCCAATTAATTCTTGCCAGCTGATAGAAATAATTTCAGACTAAATCGTTCGGGACGGACTTCTAATTTTGCCCACGTGAAGTCTTTATTGTTGGTGAGCATAACTCTATCTTTGAAAGAAAAGGGCAGGCGCCCCCAGTTTGGGGAGCAGGATGCCCTGGAATGTGGTCGGTTTAATCGGCTCGTTTCGCCGGTCAGGAACTTAACCGGCGACCCTGAATGATCTGTATCAAGAAGGCAACGATGGCTAGGACCAGCAAGATATGGATGAGCCCACCCATCGTGTACGAAGTAACGATTCCAAGGAGCCATAGAACCAGCAAGACCGCGAAAATTGTCCAGAGCATATCGGATCTCCTTCCCAACTGAGTTGAATTTCGTTCAGTTGGCCGCCGTCCTAAACTAATTTGCTGAATGCGCTTTTAATCGTGGTCGGGGTGAGCGTGGCGCCAATTCCAGTAATTCTGCTGCTCTCGCCTGTTGGACTCTTTATATTCGTGAGCCTTTTTGTGTCTATTGGTCAGGTAGACGCCCCAGGCGTGGTTTTCGCGATCGTCCCAATTGTGATAATCCTTGTGGTGGGAATCGTAAACGCGAATTTGGACTCCGTCATCATTTGCTGCGGGAGCCGCGAGAATCACTACGGGAGTGGCCAGGGTCGCGGCCAGTAAGAACACACTGATACATCGATTTGCAATACGCATGCAGAAATCCTCCATTAAAGTCGTGCGATTTCAGTTATGGTGTTCGGGAGAAGTGAAGGCGAACATTTATTCCGCTTCGCTTACGGTGTTTGTCTTCTCTGTCTTTCCTTTTACAAAAGCATCATGAGGCCAATCGATTCCGCTGTCTGTGCTGTATTGCACCTATTTGAATAATTGTGATGATTTGTTTAGAGGGTAAAAAGCCACTATAGACCCACATCCAATTCAGAATCGGCGAGGGAAATCAATAAAGTCATACAAAATGCCTGGATCCCCTTGCCATGCTGGTCACGCGTGAATTATTTCATGAAGAAATTTGAAAAGTTAGGATTTATTGCCTATCAAGTTGGCTTTAGGAAACGATTCCTTGCTAAGCGAAGTACTGCACGATTGAAACGTAAAGGAAATTTTGCGCACACTGCTATTTGGCTTTTACGTATTTTCGTAAACGGTGCGGACCCACATCCGCGGCATAAATAGTTCCCTTATCATCCGCAACAATTCCCGAGGCCCCGGAAATTCGATTTACATCGGCCTGAGCCAGGTCCGGATCGGGGATGAACGCTCGGAGCGAGCCGTCTTTCGCGCTTCCCACCGTAATGCCTCTCAGGTACCCGGGGTTGGTTGTCGAATTCGACTGCGAATCGGTGACGTACAGAGTGTCATCCTTGGAAACGTACACCGCGCTGGGACGTCCAAATTGTTTCCACGCGGCGATGAAATTTCCATCCTGGTCGAAGATCTGGACGCGGCTATTGCTGCGATCGGCAACATAAACGTAGCCTTTGGAACCGCCGATGGAAATATCGTGGGGCTGGTCGAATTCTCCGGGCCCGGAACCGTGATGCCCCCAGGTCTTGATAAACTTTCCGTCATTTGAAAATTTCACGATGCGATCATTTTTGCCGTGGCCATCGGACACAAAAATATCGCCATTGGCTCCGATAGCGATGCCGGTGGGCATATCAAATGTGTCCGGCCCATTTCCCGCAACGCCTTCCTTGCCGAGCGTCATCAGGACTTTGCCGGTCGAGCTCATCTTAAAAACCTGCTGGCCGCGCACCACGCCATTTGCGTCCTTCGCCGAAATTCCGAGGACACTCTCGGCGTTGTTCGCATCGCTCGCCCAGATGTTGCCCTCGTGATCAACCGTAAATCCGTGAGGGAACGCGAACATGCCTTTGCCAAAGCTGTTGAGAAGTTTTCCCGAAGGATCAAATTCCAAGATTGGAGGTTCTCTCCGGCCAACGCATGTGGCATAGCCCGCAGGTTCCGTGTTGAAGCAGCGGTGAAAAACCCAGATGTTGCCCTTGGGATCGATATCGGCGCGGATCAGTTCGCCCCAATGGCCGCCATTCATGTTTGTGGGCAAGGTTGGCCAGTTGTCGATTAACTTGTATGGGTTAGGCAGGTCGGCTTGCTTTGGGTAGTGAGTTTCCTGAGCGTGTGCCAGAGGGCCAAGGATTGCGAGCACGGCAATTGATAGGAAAAGAAGTCTTAGAACAAGAGTCATCACATCACCTTTCATCTGCAATTCAGTCCAGGAAAATTGTTCGCCCAGCAATCCCGGAACTCTTAGCTCCTCATAACAATCCGAACCTTATACACCAGCGTCAAGGCCATTTGAAACTCTCATTGCACTCAAACAACAGCGTTGCAAACCCCACATTTATTCCGGCATCAGTTGCTTGATCAAATCAGGTGAATCGATTTTCCAGTCGTCAGCCAGGACATGAGCTTTTCTCAAAATCGTCTCACTCCGCGAATCGAACTCGACGGAAAACGCGTTGGGATCCATTGAAACTGCGTTCAAAACTGTTCGCGGAATTCTCAGTCGGCGGAATTTGGAGTCGGCCACGAGCGCGGCGCCTCCCCATACCAGATCAATCCGGTAGGTTCCCAACTGGCCGCGGACTTCGAGCCATGTGTTATGGAGTTTACAGCGGTCATGGATCGAGGTGTGTGGCAGCGCCAATGTAAGTATCTCGTGCCGCAAAGCAATGAGGCTGGAAATTCCCTGCAGGTTTGAATCTTCCCGGAAGAAGCCGGTTCCCCGGTCGCCCTCGTCGGCCCACGCCTCATCTTCGCCAACGGCGGAGACTGATGTAAATAGATCAACGTCCCGCATCACCTCGGAATACAAAATGGCGGGCACATCATCCATTGCGACCTCGCGGCCATCACGGTAAAAGCGCACCTGGTCGGAAACGATGAACAAATTGATGCCAGAACCTGATTGTTCTCCGAGTGCCGATTCGAGCAGCGATTGATCGCGGTCCGAAGGGAGATCGACATACAATTCCGCACGCATATTCCAGGAAGCGAATTTTTTCGTTGGAACATTCGCGCCATCGAAATGCGCTCCCATCAGCCTGTACTCCCAGCCGCGCGCGCGGCACAAGCTGGCGAACTGGTGCTGTCGCATCACGATCCCAGCGAATCGATTGGAATATGTTTTCGTCTGTCGATCGTTGTCCGTGACTTCATAGAATTCGCGAAATGCCTGGCGAAATGGTTGGCGGATTTTCGCGGCGAAAATGCGTCCGCGCCACCTTTGAATTTCCTCCGGGCCGGATACCAGCGGATGCCAAAGCCGCGCCGTCTGCGCCGTTTTCAGATCGACCGGATTTCCCGATGAATCGATCACGCCATTCGTTGACCAAATCCCGGAGCTTTCCGACTCTTTTTCACTTCGGAAGGCCCAGATTAGTCTTCGGCCCAGAAAACCAAGAAGGGGATGCTCGATGAAATATTGCCGCCAGTGCGTTACCGGCATGGTTTCCGGAAACAAAAACGAGGACTCCAACCGGAAACGCTGCGCCTCATACGCCTGCTCGAGTTCTTTCGCCAGCGATGCAACCGAGCGAGTCTCTTTAGGGAAGGCCCACTTAACATGCGAGGGAGCGGCTTTGATCAATTTTCCGTTCGCGTCGTGCCAAACAACCGAAACGCGTCCGTCGTCCGCTAGATGGACAACTGCGGAGGCGTCTCCAATTTCAACTCTCGATTCACCCTGTTGATCTAGCCCGTAGTTGCTCACGGAAATATCTTCGAGCTCTCGCACCGTCATTCCGCTTCGTTCCGCAGCTTGCCGTAGCGACTTCTCGATTAGGCGCCGCGCAACCGTGTATTTCACTTTCGCGCGCATTCGCGTCAATTGCGCGACTGCTTCACTGCACTCTATCGTGCCGAGCGCCTGTGCGCAGGAAAAGCCTACCTTTTGCGAGACTGCGCCAAGGAGCGGAACTTTGCGAAGGCATGCAATTCCAAAATCGGCAATCGCCACTGCTACTTCGCGCTCGTCCCGCTGCGCGAGGCACCAGATTATCCCCTTTTGAAAAGACGAATCTTCGATCGGAGACCGTGCTTCGGACGGCTGCCCAGGCGTCGGCCCGAGCGCCAGCCATCGCAGCATGGCGGAGAAAACTTGATCTTCTCCCAAAATTGCAATGAGCTCGCGCGATCCCTTTTTCCATTTTGAACCGGGAACGGTTTGCTCAAGATCGCGGCAGTGCTCGAGCAGAGCCTCCCATCCCGCCCGGGAAATCTCTTCCATTCCCTTAATTTCGTCGAACACGATCTGCGACCAGGGGCCTCGCCCGGGATCCAGTTGAATCTCGCCTTCCACGCGGAAGAGCTCCGCAATCTGGTCCCTGAATTTTTGCGCTTCAGGCTCGATTTTGCCGCTCGGGCTTGGCGCGAGGCGCAAATGGAGCTGCCGCAATTTCGTGCGGATACCGTCCGTCACTTGATCGCGGGTAAGGGACAAAATGAGCAGGCGGATCGGAAAAAACATGTGCGCCATGGAACCCATTTCCCCGTAATACTCGCCGAACAGATGTTCCACAAGCGCTCCCGGCATCGGTTTTGGGGCCCGCGAGAATGCCACCTGAATCCCTTCCGTCAAGGTATTGCAGGCTGTGTAGTTTTGCGCCAGGTGGGCTTCGGCTCGCAACCATTCAAATGAGTGCTGAAGAAAGGACAGAAGAACGTCAGGCTCGGCCCTTGCAAGCTCAATGAATGCAGGATTGTTCTGTTTCCATTCCGCCGTTTCACGCCGCATTTGCTCGGCCGTGCGGAAAGACATCGGCCTTTGAGCGCTTGTCGCCAGGATGAGCTCGTAGATGGCTTGCGCCTGTTTTTCGGCTTCGGTCATAGCTCCCGGTCCGAAACACTTTCGAATAGTCGATATCTTACAAGTTTGCCGTCGCCACCCCCGGACGCATTTTCGGGAATTACCTAATCTTTGGACGAAAGAATCACCTAAATTGAGCCAGTCATTGACGGACCTTCAGCCCGTCTGTATAATTGGGGTTTCCGATTTGTGTCTGGAGGGGCGATGTACGCCGTAATTCGAACTGGTGGGAAGCAGTACCGGGTTGCGCCCGGCGATACGGTCAAGGTTGAAACCTTGCCCGGCAAAGTGGGCGGAGAAGTCACCTTTGGCGACGTCGTCGCTGTGTGCGACCGATGAAAAGAAACTTCTGACCGGTTCGGCGGCCGCGAAGGCTAAGGTCACCGGCAAGATTGTTTCGCAGGGACGTCACCCGAAACTCACTGTCTATAAGTACCGCTGCATTAAGCAGTACAAGATTGTCCGCGGCCACCGGCAGAACTATACAGCCGTTGAGGTTAGCGGAATCGAGCTCTAAGAGCTCCAAAGGAATCTGAGATGGCACATAAGAAAGGTGGCGGCTCCTCCGTAAACGGCCGCAACTCACCTGGACAAAGGCTGGGCGTAAAGCGATTCGGCGGCCAGCTGGTCCATGCGGGAACAATTTTGATTCGCCAGCGTGGCACCAAGCACAAGCCCGGCGTGAACGTGGCGCGCGGCAAGGACGATACGCTGTTTGCGCTGATTGACGGCGTCGTGCTGTTTCCAGGACAAGGGCCAGGACGGGCGTTTTATCAGCGTCATGCCGCCCGAGCAGGCCGCTCCAGCAACGCCTGCCGCTACACCAGCAAACTAACTGGATCTCGAATTCGAGAAGGCGGCTCCGCGGATGCGGGGCCGCCTTTTTTTTTATTCGCGAAACGTTATGAGTAGCACAGACTTAGCCTGTGGATTTTGAGTATCTTCACGGCACATAACCCCACAGGCTGAAGCCTGTGCTACCAGAAGTGCAAAACGATCGCGCATTGTCGTATCCTGAAGGGTGGAAGTGAAACATGGTTTTCGTTGATGAAGCCAAAATCTATGTGAAGGCCGGCGACGGCGGAAACGGCTGCATCGCGTTTCGCCGCGAAAAATTCGTGCCGCGCGGCGGGCCTTCCGGCGGCGACGGCGGCCATGGCGGCAGCATCTACCTCGAAGCCAATCCGCACGACAATACGCTGTTGCGCTACCGCTACAATCGCGAATTCAAAGCCGACCGCGGACGGCACGGCGAAGGATCGAACTGTTCCGGGCCATTCCGGCGCGGACATGATTCTGTCCGTGCCCGTCGGCACCGTTGTTTCCGATCAGGATACCGGCGAAGTGATTGCCGATTTGGCAAAACCGGGCGAGCGCATATTGATCGCCGCAGGGCGGACGCGGCGGGCGCGGCAATCAACATTTTGCCAAGCCCTGGCATCAGGCGCCGCGCGAATCCGAAGAGGGCCAGCCCGGCCTGGAACGCAATCTCCATTTTGAATTGAAACTGCTGGCGGACATTGGCCTGGTCGGATTTCCGAACGCGGGGAAGTCCACTCTGATCTCACGAATTTCCGCGGCGCGTCCCAAAATTGCGGATTATCCATTTACGACGTTGCAGCCCGGCCTCGGAGTTGTTTCCGCGGACGGCGCTCCGGGAAAGCCGTCGGAAAAGGGCGGCGGGCGCACCTTCGTGGTGGCGGATTTGCCCGGCTTGATCGAAGGCGCGCATACCGGCGTTGGACTGGGCATCCGATTTCTGAAGCACATCGAGCGCACGCGCCTGATCGCGCATTTGATCGATACGAGCGACGCGTCCGACCGCGATCCCGTCCACGATTTTGAAATTATCGAAGGCGAGCTCGCCGCATTCAGCGAAAAACTGGCCGAGAAACCGGTGATCGTCGTGGCCACAAAGCTGGATGCCACGACGGACCGCACGCGCCTTGAAAAATTGCGCGATTTTTGCGCCGCACGCGGACTCGAATTCCACGCCATTTCTTCCGCATCGGGCGAAGGCATTCCGCAGCTGGTGCGGGCCATGGCCGATGCGCTCGACCGCCTGGCTCCGCACGAACCGTTGGTGGAAGCTGCGAACGATCCTGCGCAGACACCTCAACCGAGGAGCAGCCTGAAGTGAATCGAAGCTCCGGCACTCGCTCCTGTAGCTGCCGTCCCGAAGTGCCGCACGCAAAGTTGCGCGCGCTCCGCGCAAAGCCCGCCGGAAAGAGAGGACCGTTGAGCGCGCGCCGCCGGAATCGCACGGCGTTTCCCGGGAGCAGAGCCGCGCGAGCGGCGTATCGCGCTTTTCGGCGGCACGTTCGATCCCATTCACATCGGCCATCTGGCCGTGGCGCGAGCGGCAGAACGACGTTTTCATCTGGACGAAATTCATTTCATTCCCAGCGGGCCGTCCGCCGCACAAGCAGCGCTCGCGGATCGCATCCTACGCCGACCGGTACGCCATGACGTCCATTGCCTGCGCCGATCACCCGAGATTTGTGCCGTCGCTCGCGGAATCGGGCGCTGGACAATCCGGGCGCGAAGTTTTTTATTCGGTTGATACCGTCAGGCACTTCAAGCACAAGCACCACGCCACGCGGCCACATTTTTATTTTCTGGTTGGCGCGGATTCTTTTCTGGACATCCCGACCTGGAAGGATTACGAAACTCTCCTTGGACTGTGCGATTTCATTGTGGTGAGCCGTCCTGGTTTTAATCGTAAGCGCCCTGCGCCTGGTGATTCCGCCTGAGCTTTTTGGCGCGTCGGGGCGCGGAGCATGCGCCACTCGATCCGCGGGCAATTACCCTGAAGCGAACCGTGGTTTACATTCTTGATACCGTTGCCAGCCACGTTTCCGCCACCGAAGTTCGCACACGGCTGGATCGAAACGAATCGATTCATGGACTTGTGCCGCAGCGCGTTGAGGAATACATTACGAAGAAGGCCATTTACCGGTGACCCCAAGAAAGGCTCCTATTCCGCCCAAAGTTCACGCGGCCATTCAGGCCGCGGAAGAAAAACAGGCGGCAGATATTGTCCTGCTCGACCTGGAAGGACTTGGCGCGTTCACGGATTATTTTGTGATCTGCACGGGGTTCAGCTCGCCTCAGGTTGCGGCCATCTGCGACAAAGTGGAAGAAGACCTTGAGCGGATGGGCATTCGACGAATCCACCGCGAGGGGAAAACCGGCAGCGATTGGATGCTTCTGGATTTCGGCGGATTGATTGTGCACGTATTCACTGAGCGAGCGCGCCATTATTACGATCTCGAGCGTTTGTGGCGGGCTGCACGGCGCGTCGAATTCCGAGGTGCGGGCGACGAGCACTCCTTGGCGGGGCCGGCAGAGGCGGAGGGATGACAGAGCCCCGCATGGTTTGGATCGCCGAAGATCCAGCGTCCAAGGCCGTACTTGAGCTGGCACGAAAAGTTGCGGAAACTTTTACAACGCTTCTCATCACGGGAGAGAGCGGCACGGGAAAAGATCATCTCGCCCGCCTGATCCACGAACTCGGTCCTCGGCGTGATGCGCCATACCTTAAAATTGATTGCGCCAGCCTTCCACAGGAACTTGTGGAATCGGAATTATTTGGGCATGAACGCGGCGCTTTCACAGGCGCGGTGGACCGCAAGCTGGGCCGGCTGGAAATGGCGGACGGTGGAACGATTGTGCTGGACGAAATTGCGGCGCTTTCTCCGGCGACGCAGGCAAAGCTTTTGCGCGTCCTTGAAGAGCGGCAATTTGAACGGCTGGGCGGCACCGAAACGATTACGATCACGGCTCGCCTGATTGCGTTGACCAATGCCGACCTGGCCCGCCTGGTTTCCGAAGGAAAATTTCGCGAGGATTTATTTTTTCGGCTGAGTGTCCTTACCATTCCTGTGCCTGCGCTGCGCGCGAGACCCGCCGACATTCTGCCTTTGGCCGAAGCGTTGCTCGCGCGAGGCGCGCGTGTGCACGGCCGTTCGACCGTTACGTTTTCCGATACCGTAAAAAAAATGCTGGCGCAATATTCCTGGCCGGGGAATGTGCGAGAGCTGAGGAATGCGATTGAGCGCGCGCTAGTGTTCTCCGGCGGGCGCTTCTCTCATCCCCGAAGATTTTCCCGAGTCCGTGCGAACCGCGGATTCCGCTTACGGCGGAGCGCTTCGCTCGCTCGAAGATCTGGAGCGCGATGCCATTCGCGCCACGCTGGAGGCCACGCGCTACAAAATTGGCAAAAGCGCGGAAATTTTGGGCATCAGCCGCAAAACCCTTCTGGATAAGCGCAAGAAATATGGATTGAACTGAAGTTCCGTGCGGCAACGCTCTCAATGAAAATTCATTTGGTGATGCTCGGGAAAACGCGGCGGCCGGAAATTCGCGGCGCTGATGGACGATTACTCGGCGCGCATCGGGCGCTTTGCCGAGTTGCAAATCACCGAGCTGCGAGAGGATTCCGCCGCTGCGATGCGCAAGTTTTCCATCGACTCCGCCGCGACGGTTGTTTTGCTGGATGACGCAGGGAAGCCGCAAACATCTGCTCAATTCGCGAAGTGGATTGGGGAAATGCGCGATCGCGGCGCGCGCGAAATCACGTTTTTATGCGGAGGCGCGGAAGGCTTTCCGGAAGCATTGCGCGGCCGCGCCACGCATAAACTTTCCCTTTCACCACTCACCTTCTCGCACGAACTTGCCCGCATCATGCTCGCCGAACAGCTCTACCGCGCCTTTGCGATTCTCGCAGGCCATCCTTATCCAAAATAATCTTATGAACCTGACCAGCGATATAAAGCACGCGAATGTTGTCCACGTGGACGGGACCTAGGCGGCCCATGTCCTTGCGTGGGGCGCTTCGTGCAGGACTACGATTTCGTGGTTAAGGTAAGGAGCCTCACTACCGCACTTCTCACATCGGACGATGGCAATTTCAGTTTGCGTATCGAGTGGATATTTTGTCGGAGTTTGCTCGTTGCCTGGAACCAGAAATAGGAGTTTGCATCCTGCAATGAAGGCAAACGACGCCTTCGATTTGGTCTCCCCGTTCGTCTCTCATCATCCCCCCCGTATGAATTCGCACTTATAAAATCTGTCTGCAACCTTAGACTACATCGAGGAACCTTTTGAAAGTGTGACTGGCGTCACTATTGCGTGCGACAGGGAACGGGTCCTCGCAGTGCAGCTTCGCCCTGAAGTCAATCAATGATTCCGCATGTTCCTGGGCGCCCAATAAATTTCGAGCGAACTTTATCCGATTTATTCCTTCATCGAATTGTAACAATCCAGCTTTATGGTAGTTACGTGGGAGAAGTTTGAGCAACTCCTTCCCTGTATAGAGCGACCGGCAAGCGAGGGATGCAAATAGTGGTTCCCAGTCTCAGAGAATTGCAACCCGGAAAAGGTAGTAAATGAAAACCTCCGCACGCAAGACTGCTCCACGCGCGAAGAAATCCCCCAAGTCCGTCAACCTGTTCGAGAAATCGGACTGCGCCACATGCCGGAAGGCGCGCCGCTTCCTGCAAAAACGTGGATTTCGAATCAAATACCGCGACATTATAAAAGACCGCCTGAGCCCCGACAGAACTTGCGAAATTAATTGGAAAGCACGACCACGAGGAGTTTTTGAATCCTCGCTGTGAAATTTTCCGCAAGAAAAAGATGAAAGACAATCCGCCCTCACGCCGTGAGGCCATCGGCTTGATGGCGAAAAATCCGGATTTGATTCGCCGCCCCGTAGTCGTTGCCGGAGGGCGCGTGGTCATCGGATACGACGAAAATGGAATGATTCGATTTTAAGTCCCTTCAGCCGATTGGTTTACATTGGCGACTGTCGTTCACAGGCCCTTCAGCTTCGCGCAACCAAAGCCCCGTCAGTAGTATCTAATAGTTGTAACGCAAGAAAACGAGTTCCCGCAAAACTCGTCGGACGACTAGGTGTATGGTTAGCGGAGCCTTGTCATGAAACCTTTCTCTGTAATCTTTAAATCAGCATTAGCAATTTTATTTATTTCTATCGCTGGTCCTGCCTTTGCCCAACATGGCGGAGGCGGACACGGTGGCGGTGGTGGCGGTTTTCACGGAGGTGGTGGCGGTGGATTCCATGGTGGAGGCGGTGCGCGGAATGCGTTCGGGCGGCGGAAGCGGTCCTCGTGGCGGGTCCTTTTCTCCTCCTCCTTCAGGGGTTGGTGCCGGGAGAGGCTTCGCTCCTTCTGGTCCGCGGTTTGGTAATGGCTTTGCCGGACGTCCAGGAAATAATTTTTCGCGGCCTGGCGGCGGCAATTTTGCAAACGGGAATCAGCGGGTAGGAAATGCACCTTCGGGTTCGGCTCCGGGGAATGCGGCGAATGGCGGATGGCATTCCTTCGGCGGTGGGAACCCGAACGGAGAACGCGGGCCCGGCGGAGCGCAATCTCAAGCTGGCACGCCGAACAATACCGGCGGCTTCCACACTTTTAGCGGCAATCGTGGAACTGCGCCAAATGGCACGGTTCGCAGCTTTTCGGGACAGGGTAACGAAGTCTGGGAGACCTCGCCAGCCGCTCGAAACATGGTCCCCAAATCACAATCGCTTTCCAGTCTGCATAATTCTTTTGTAGGGTCGCGTGCGGCCACCGGAACACTTCGTCCGAACGAATCGCTTTCTGCTTCATCGCATTTCGCCGGCGGTTCGGCACTTATGGGCAACCGTGGTTTCACGGGCGGCTTTAATGGTTCTCATTCGGTGCAGCCTCTGCGCAGTACGAACAGGTTCGGCGGCCCATTTGGGGGAAACAGATTTGGCGGGTTTGGTTTTGGTCGAGGTTTTGGTCGGCGCTTTGGCTTTGGTTTTGGCCGCGGCTTTGGCTTTGGTTTTGGGCGAGGATGGGGCTGGGGCTGGCCCGGCTGGGGTTTCTGGGGCTGGGGTTGGGATCCATTTTTCTATGATCCGTGGTGGGGTGGCCCCGGGCTGGGCTACGGCTACGACGGCGGCTATCCCAATAATTACGTCTACCCTGATCCTGGTTATTACGGGCCGGATTACAATTCAGCTCCCCCCGAGCAGGAGCAACAGCAACAGGACTATTCCAATGACGAAAGTTATCAGGGGAATCCGAATGGGAACTGGATTACGCCCAATGAGCCGAGTTCATCCTCCGCGCAACATTCCGCGGGCGTGGCCGTTCCGGTTCTCATTTACATGAAAAGCGGCAGAATATTAACCGTGCGCGATTATTGGATGGTGGACGACGAGATGCATTACGTGTTGATGAGCGGCGTGCAAAATTCCGTGGATCTGGAGCAGGTTGATTTGCCGCGCACCAATACGGAAAATGCGAAGAGCGGCGTGAAGTTTATCTTCAAGTCCGAGCCGAGTGCTGCGCCGCAAGCACCCGACCCGGCTCCTACGCAGGAATTAAATGCAGTTCCGCAACCCGAAGCGACGACGTAAGTTTTAAGTGGCATAGGCTTCAGCCTGTGGGGTTTGGTACTTGCAAGGCCAAAACCCAACATGCTGACCTGTGCCACATACTGCTGCAGTCTTCAGCGGACGGGCGCGGGGAACTGCACTTTCGGCACTTCGCGGGAAGCTTCTGTTGCAGTGAAATAGGCGTTATTCCGCTGGAATCCTGCCCAACCCGCGAAAATATTATTCGGGAAAAGGCCGATGTACGTGTTGTAGTCCTGCAGGGTGTCGTTGTACCGCTTGCGTTCCACAGCGATTCGATTTTCAGTGCCTGCCAATTCGTCCTGTAATCTCAAGAAATTTTCATTCGATTTCAACTGCGGATAATTTTCGACAATGACGAGTAATCGTCCGATGGCGCCATCCAGCTGGCCGTTCGCGGCAATTTTATCGGCGGGTGTTTGTGCGCCCAGCAATGCGGAGCGCGCGGCAGCGATGTCATGAAATACGGTTTGCTCCTGCGCGGCAAAGCCTTTTACGGTCTCGACGAGATTGGGAATCAAGTCGGCCCGCCGTTGGAGAACCACATCGACCTGCGCCCATGTGGATTTGACGGACTCGTTTTTCACGACCATGTTGTTGCGCGCGCTCACGTACTTGCCGCCAACCACCAGAGCAATAAACCCAATAACGACCAGCGCGATCAGTCCTTTTTTCATTTGCCTTCTCCTGAATAAGAATACGAATTACTTTTTCGCATCCAGTTGCCGATCGAATTTATCCGTGACGGCTTCGACGAACGCAAAATATTGATCGAGCATTTTATCGACGTCGATGTCTCGCTCGCCTGATTTTCCTTCGCGCAAAGTGAGAATGGCGTGAAATCCGGCGGGATCGGCCTCCGCGAATTTCGCGATTCTTTCAATGGCCTCGCGCTTGGTCTCCGCGCGCGTTTCGCCCAGTGCGATCAGGGCGTGGCGAAATAGCGCCGCAAACGTGGAAAACGAGGAAACCATCAGTTCCAGATAAGCTTTGGATTTTTTCGGCGCCGCCAAAACCGCCTGCCGCAGACGCAGCCAATTCGTTCGCAACTCTCGTTCGACCTGGATGGAGTGGTTATGCAGCGGCACGGAAAAATCCGCCAGCACATTCTCACCGAACAAAATTCGATGGCGCAATTTCATGTCCATTAATTCGATTGTGAAAATATCGGCGGATTTGCGCAGTTCGTCGAGCGTAAAAACTAATGGCGGCCGCTGTCCGCGACGAGTCCACCACTGCACTGGTTCGTGCAAGGCCTCCAGATGCGCGGCATCCGCCTCGGCCACAACGCACAAGATATTCAAGTCGGAATGTTTAGCATGAAATTCTTCCGTGGCTGCCGAGCCATACAGGATCACAGACTTCAAGTTATCCGCAGTGGCGGCCTTGAGCTTTTGCACAAATTCGTCGAGCTTATGGTCGATCAACACTTGCTCCTATCGGCGCGCATCTCACCAACTCCCAGTCGAGCCGCCGCCTCCAAATGATCCGCCACCGAATCCGCCAAAACCACCGCCGCCCCCACCGCCCCAGGATCCACCACCACCCATCGATCCGCCGCCATACCACGGGCCGCCCATCCACATTCCACCGCCGCGCCTTGGACCTCCCGGCCCACCGACACTGAAAAGAACACGCAAGATAAATCCGATCAGTGGGAAAAATATAAAGATCACCAGAATTATGATCCCGACCAGATTTCCGAATGGGGAGGGAGAACGATCGGATTCATGTTGCGGTGCAGGAACATTGGGGTTTGTGTCGAGCGTAACTTTCTGATCTTCGGCAATCACCGCTGCAATGCGTTGCGTGATGAGCAGCAATGCGTCACTGTAATCGTTTTGCCGCAGGAAAGGGACTGCCTCGCGGCCAAAGCCTCCAGTCTTGCCATCCGGCAAAATCGGCTCGAGGCCGTATCCGACCTCAATACGATCCCTGTGGTCGTTCGGCGCGAGCAAAATCAGGACGCCACGGGCATTCTGCCTCGGTCCAATTCCCCACGCGGTGGCCAACTCAATTGAAAATTGCTCAATCGGCTGCGCTTCCAGCGAAGAAATCGTCACAACCGCAATTTGCGCATGGGCTTTTTGATCGACTTCCTTGCACAGGGCCGTCAGTTTGTCTTTCGCCGGCGCGCTCAGCACGCCCGCGAAATCGCTCACGTAACCTTGCGGCTTCAGGTTTTTGACTTGTTCAGCATTGGCGGCGGGCCCCAGCAGAAGGAAGAGAAAAAACAGTGGTTGTAAAACTATTTTTGCGATTCGAAATGGAAGTGGAGAAAACATCCGGCGTCAATTTCCAGTGGAGTCTCCATCTTAGGCTCGTCGCTAGCCAGCGTCAACGACGGTCGGATTGGGGTGGCGAAATATCGTCAGTGGAGATTGGCCGTCCTCCACTCCCGTACCAAAAAACCTTTGGCTTCCTCTGGATGGGCGGCTTGGCGTATGATCGCCGACAAAGCGGTAATTCGAGGTTCAATCGGACTGGAAAATTGGAGGAGCTATGGCGAAACGATTGTGGATTTCCTTTGCCTTATTTTTTCTGTGCGCTGGAGCTGCTTCCGCGCAAGATGCGAAAACGGTTTTGCAAGACGCCCAAAAGGCAATGGGCAATGTGACGTCGATCCAGTATTCGGGAACGGGCCACCTTAACTTTTTCGGGCAGGCATGGACGCCTGACTCGGCATGGCCCGCGACGAACCTGACGAGTTATTCAAAAACCATCGATTACAGTTCCAAATCGGCGAAAGAAAATATCGTTCACTCGGAACCAACTCCAATGGTCAAGGGTGGCGGGCGGCCATTTGCGGGGGACGACAAGCAGGCAAATTTCGTCAGCGGACAGTATGCCTGGGATATGCCGGGTAGCAATCCAGTACCGCAAAACGGGGCTGCGGCGGAACGCCAGCTGCAAATCTGGCTTACCCCGCACGGCTTCCTGAAAGGCGCGATGGAAAACAATGCCACCGCAAAAAAAGTGGCGGCGGGGACGGAGATTTCTTTCCAGACCGGCAAGTTCACAGTGACCGGGACAATCGACGCCCACGATATGGTGACGAAAACAGAAACTCATTTGCCCAATCCGGTCCTCGGTGACATGCCAGTGGAAAATATATTTTCAGACTACAAAGATTTCAACGGCGTGAAATTCCCCACGACATTTGTGCAGAAGCAGGGCGGTTCGACCGTACTGGAATTGAACGTGAGCAGCGTGAATGCTAATCCGGGCTTAAACATTTCGGTCCCGGATTCAGTGAAGAATGCCACGCCGCCGGCGATTAAAGTGGACTCTAAAAAACTGGCGGACGGCATATGGTTTGTCGCCGGAGGTTCGCATAACAGCATGGTAGTGGAATTTCCCACCTACATCACGGTGATCGAGGGACCTCTGGGCGAGGCGCGTTCGCTTGCCGTGATCGCGGAGGCCAAGAGGCTTGTTCCCAACAAACCGATCAAATATTTGATCAACACGCACTCGCACTTCGATCACTCGGGCGGGGTGCGAACTTACGTGGCGGAGGGCGCGACGATCATTACGCAGGAAATCAATGTGCCTTTCTATCAGAAGGCATGGGCTGCGCCGCGCACGCTTGCTCCGGACAACATGGCCAAAGGAAATAAGGAAGCGAGCTTTATCCCGGTGAAGGAAAAATACGAGTTGACCGAGGGCAATCGCACGCTCGAAATTTTTCATGAAAATGGTTCCATGCATAACGGCGGCATGCTGATCGTTTATTTCCCGAAGGAAAAGATCCTGGAGGAAGCCGACGATTACACCCCGGATCTTCCCGATGTGCCTGCGCCGGGCGGAAATCGGCCGGCGGTTTTTATCGCCAATCTGGTGAAGCAAGTGCAGGCACTCAAATTGGATGTGGAAACCGTCGCGCCCATGCATGGAATCGTTGAGCCGTATTCCGAGGTACAAAAGGCGGCTGCCAGCGGCAAAGGGTAGCCTCTTTCGTTAAAATAAACTTCAGCTTGTCACCTTTAGATTTCCGTGGGAAGTGAATCTAAACCGGACAGGCTGAACAGGCTGCGGAAAAAAGGCCTTGTTCTGTCATTCTGAGCGAAGCGAAGAATCTATCTTCGATTTAAATATAGGAAAAGAAACAAGGAGAGATTCTTCGCTTCGCTCAGAATGACAGAGTATTGGGCTTCTCCGCAGCCTGTGAAGCCTATCCTACTTAAACCTCATTGATTTTTTCGAGATGCGAATTCAGGAGTCGGTGTACTGTAGTCGCGCAGATTTATTGCTTATGTGATTGTTGCGAGGAACGAATTGCTTCAGGACACCGGGAAACTTTTGCGCGTCAAGTTGGAGGAACGTCGCGGGTTGCTCGTGCCGGGCGCGGCCAACGCGCTTGCCGCGCGCATCATCGAAGATCTCGGCTTTGAAGCTGTTTACGTGAGCGGTGCAGGCGTAACCAACACGTTTCTGGGAATGCCAGATCTCGGATTTGTCGGTTTGAATGAAATTGCCCAACATACCGCCGCAATTCGCGAAGCCGTGAAAATCCCCGTCCTGGTCGACGCCGATACAGGTTTTGGCAATGCGCTGAACGTGCGGCACACAGTACGTGTACTAGAACGCGCTGGCGCGGATGCCATTCAGCTCGAAGATCAGACCATGCCGAAGAAATGTGGTCACTTCGATAATAAATCCGTCATTTCCACGAATGAAATGGTAGGGAAAATTAAGGCGGCGGTGGATGCCCGCGCAAGCTCCGATCTCCTGATTATCGCGCGAACGGATGCCCTGGCTGAGCACGGATTTCAGTCGGCAATGGAACGCACCGATCGGTACATCGAAGCGGGTGCGGATGTGACCTTTGTGGAGGCTCCGCAGAACGCCGATGAGATACGCAAAATTCCGCAGAGACTTTCCGTGCCGCAGATTGTGAATATTGTGGTTGGAGGAAAAACGCCCGTGTTGGGCCAGGAAGAATTGGCCAAGATGGGCTACGGATTGGTGCTATACGCGAACGTAGCCTTGCAGGGAGCGATTGCGGGGATGCAGGCCGTGTTGAAACAGCTTAAGGCCGCAGGTCGAGCCGACGCTGCGAATGAAATGATTGCGAGTTTCGCAGAACGCCAGAGACTGGTGAAGAAACCACTCTTCGATGAGCTGGAGCAGAAATATTCGGAAGAGAAATAATTTTTCAAAATTAAAATGCAAATTCACAAAGTAAAAGTTTATCCGTCCTCCGCGCAGCTTACGCGCGATGAGCAGCTGGCCTGGAAAATTGCCAGAGTTGCCGCCGACAATGTTCCGGTCCAACCGGAAGTCGCCGAAGCCATCATCGACCGCATCATAGATGACGCCGCCGTGGCAATCGCTGCGATAAATCGTGGGCCGGTTGTGACGGCTCGCGATATGGCTCTCGGGCATCCTCGGACCGCGGGTGCTACGGTTTTCGGTGTTCCATCGCAGCATCGATTTAGTCC
This sequence comes from uncultured Acidobacteriota bacterium, assembly GCA_963786215.1. GTDB lineage: Bacteria > Acidobacteriota > Terriglobia > Acidiferrales > UBA7541 > Palsa-360. Next base: position 515,113 of record CAWAYK010000006.1, on the reverse strand, counting down.
TGAGTGGGCTGCGTGGGCGAACGGCACAGCCGTCCGTGAACTGGATATGCACGACACATTCCTGGCCGCGGATTATTCGCACCCTGGCGATAACATTCCACCCGTTCTGACGGCTGCGCAAGCGGCGAAAAAAACAGGAAAAGATCTCATCCGCGGAATTGCCGCCGCGTACGAAATTCAAATCGATTTGGTGAAAGCAATCTGCCTGCACGAGCACAGGATCGATCACATCGCGCATCTTTGCCCGGCGCAAGCGGCGGGGATTGGCGCGATGCTTGGTCTGCCGGCGGAGACAATTTATCAGGCAGTTCAGCAGGCCGTGCACGTCAGCTTTACAACGCGGCAATCGCGCAAGGGAGCGATCAGCAGTTGGAAGGCGTTTGCCCCGGCGCATGCCGGAAAACTTGCGATCGAGGCCGTGGATCGAGCGATGCGCGGCGAGGAATCGCCCAGCCCGATTTACGAAGGCGAAGATAGCGTGATTGCGTGGATGCTGGATGGGCCCAATGCACAATACGAAGTTTCGCTTCCAGGTCCCGCAGAACCGAAACGCGCCATTCTGGAAAGTTTTACGAAAGAGCACAGTGCGGAGTATCAGGCGCAAGCGCTGATCGATCTTGCCTTCCGCATGCGAACGCAAATTTCCGATTTTTCGAAGATTGATAAAATAATTATTCACACAAGCCATCACACGCATAGCGTGATCGGAACGGGCGCGGCCGATCCGCAGAAATTCGACCCGAATGCCAGCCGCGAAACACTCGACCATTCGATCATGTACATTTTTGCCGTAGCGCTGCAGGACGGCCGCTGGCATCACGTCGAGAGCTACACCAAGGAACGCGCCAACCGCCCTGACACCGTGCGGCTCTGGCGCAGCATTGAAACCCGGGAAGATGCCGAGTGGACTCGCCGCTACCATGAAACGAATCCCGCTGAGAAAGCATTCGGTGGACGCGTGGAGATTTTGTTTAACGATGGATCGCGAGTGGAAGATCAGATGGCTGTCGCCAATGCGCACCCTCTGGGCGCAGAGCCATTTGCGCGCGCCGACTATATCCACAAATTTCAGACGCTCACCGCAGGTTTGATCACTCCTCACGAATCGCAAAGATTTCTCGATGCCGTGCAACAACTCTCCGACCTGACGGCCGACGATTTACTCCGATTGAATGTGGAAGTCCCGGAACAGCAATTGACTAAAGGCCGTGACGGTATTTTCTAGCTGCGTCGGGCTGCACTTCAGAAAAAGTTCTAAAAGAAAGTTCGGAGTTTCAGTGGAGACAAAGTTGGCTAGAAATGGTCCGGCGGAAATCACGGCGCGCATTGACCGTCTGCCGGCGTGCTGGACTGTATGGCGTTTGGTTGTGCTGCTTTCGCTCGGCGCGTTTTTTGAAATGTACGATTTGTTTCAAACGGCGTATGTAAGCCCGGGCCTCATTTCCAGCGGAATTTTTCGAGTGGGCGCAAAAGGATTGTTTGGGCTCACTGACCAGGCAACTTTTGCCGCAGCGACTTTCGCAGGGCTCTTTGCGGGGACGATTCTGTTCGGCTCGGTTGCGGACAAGTTTGGCCGCCGGACAATATTTACTTACTCCATGCTGTGGTACACCGTGGCCAATGTCGCCATGGGATTGCAGCATACGAATGTAGGCGTCGATCTGTGGCGTTTCATTTCAGGCCTGGGAATTGGCGTCGAGCTGGTAACGATTGACGCCTACATTTCAGAATTTGCTCCGCGGCATATTCGCGGGCGCGCATTCGCGCTGAATCAATGCGTACAATTCCTGGCCATTCCAGGAGTGGCGCTGGCTTCCTACATTTTGGTTCCGCGTTCGCCTTTGGGCGTGACGGGTTGGCGCTGGGTCGTATTCCTCGGCGCTTTTGGCGCGATTGCCGTCTGGTTTATTCGTCGCGGAATTCCAGAGTCGCCGCGCTGGCTCGCGCAGCAGGGAAGGCTTGAGGAAGCGGGCGCGGCGATTTCCAAGATTGAGGCGCGAGTCGAAAAGAATCTGGGCCAGCCGCTGGGCGAACCGATCGCCGGTCCCGCGGAATCGCCGGGCTCCGGGAAAATTTTCCGAAATTTGGGCTCCTCCGTATGGCAGACGCACGCTGATGCTGGTGGTCTTCAATTTCTTTCAGACCATTGCGTTTTACGGATTCGGAAATTGGGTGCCCGCGATTATGGCGTCCAAGGGCGCAAATGTTACGAACAGCCTGCAATATTCCGCGATTATTGCCGTGGTTTATCCCGCGGCGCCACTATTTTTCATGCTTTTTGCAGACCGCTTTGAACGCAAATGGCAAATCGTTACGGCGGCAATTGGCACGGCTACCTTTGGGTTGCTCTTCGCACGCCAGACAACCACCGCCTGGCTGATCGCATTAGGAATGATGATCACATTCTCCAACAATCTCTTGTCCTATTCTTTTCATGCCTACCAGGCCGAACTTTTTCCAACGCGCATTCGCGCACGCGCCATCGGCTTTGTTTATTCCTGGAGCCGGTTGTCCACGATGTTCACCAGCTTCATGATCGCGTTCTTTCTGGAAAATTTCGGTACGAAGGGCGTTTTTGCGTTTATCGCCGCCAGTATGCTGATGGTCATCCTGTCCGTAGGAGTATTCGGCCCACGAACCAACAACCTTTCTCTTGAAGAAATCTCCCACTAGTTTTCGATGGCCTGAACAGAGGGAGAAACGCAGCATTGCAGATTCAAAATCCCAAGAACCCAGCGCAATGATAAGATTGCAGCAACAACTGCGCGCCCGTAGCTCAGCTGGATAGAGCATCTGCCTTCGAAGCAGAGGGTCGGGAGTTCGAATCTCTCCGGGCGCGCCATTTCTTCGGTCTTACTTGATTTAAAATCACATTCAAAGGAATCGGGGACTGGCGACTGCGTGTCCTAATTTCTTGTTTCCCAGCTGCTGGAATCCAAAGTAAAGATTGCGAGTGGCGTGAGGATCAAATAAATCGTGGGCAAAACAAATGCCATTGGCAGAAACCACAGTGGATGAACTCTCTCGTTTTTTGGCCAACTTCGAGTACCAAACCAATAAATGGTGCCGAGAAGGGCCAGGACCATGATATGGAAAGTAGCGAGCGGTAAAAAAAATCCGTTTTCGAGTGACTCTGCGATGAGGATGGGGTATCCCACGAGCATCGCGAAGATGGCAGTGTAGTTGAGCACGACGAGTGGATGAAGTTTCCAACTGTGGCTCAGCCCGCAAAGGAAATCTATCAGCACAGATCGGCGCCAGCGCAACTGCTGCGACCAATACTTGCGGAACGTATTCGGCACCAGAGTCCAGCACACGGCTTCATGCGTCATAAAAGTTTCGTAGCCGGCTTTGACGACTTGTCTGGTCAGGAATCGATCTTCGCCGTACTTAATGGGAACTCCAAGGACATTGCGATTTTCTAGCACCGGCTCCAATTCCACCAAAATCGACCGGCGAAACGCGGTGAGGCAGCCCGAGAGGCAGAGGATCGAGTGGTAGGCCAGCTCGATGTTCTTGAAATATTCGTAAGCGAAATAATATTTGATTGTCTGCAGGCAAGTTAGCCAGTTCAGCGAAGCATTGCGCACGCGGATGCGGCCTCCGACTGCGCCAATGGATGGTTCGCTGAAACCTTTCATCAGCGAGCCGATGGCATCCGGATCGAGCACCACGTCGGAATCCACGGAGACAATAATTTCGTCGGAAGTTCTGCGCACGGCGTTCAGAATGCTGAGTCTTTTGCCAACGTTCCTATCATTCTTCAAGATGGTTACGCGATCAGGCGAGTGCTGGGCTGCCGTGCAAACCCATCGTAGACTGTCATCCGACGAAAAATCATCGACCACAATAAGCTGCAGTTTCTCTTCGGGATAATTCTGATTAAGAATGCTGAGTACGGTTTGCGATATGGCTCGGCCTTCGTTATACATCGGGACAATGACAGTAACCTGGGGTTCAAACGTAGAGGGCGGCACTTCAAAACTCTTCGGGCGGACTCGGCGCAGGAAATTCCCTAAGATGTACCGGTTAAAAAAAACCAGGAACACGAACACCGATGCAGTCAGTATGAGCAAAAAATTACTCCGTCCGATTCTTATCGCAGGCAAAAGTGCCATTCGCCGGATGCGCAATGAACTGGAAATCAAATCGCGCGTTGTCCGAACGTAATCCTACCGGTCCGTCAAAATGCGAAACGTCATCCCCTACATTCTCTTCCCAAGTGGGAGCACCATCGACATCCACCGAGAGAGTAGAGCCATTCAGGACGGCGTGAAGCGAATGCTCGCTGCCCTCCACGATTTTTGGCACTTGTCCGTTAAACTTGCCACGTATGTTGGTGTAACCGGAATTTCCGCACTCCGCGTGCCGGTGTTGGCCGGGATTGCTCTTGACTTGCACAACCAGGCTTGAAACTGGATTGATTCGCCACATGACGTATAGCACGTTGCAATCATCCTGCGCTTTAAGTTTCAGGCCGATTTGAGTGCGTTCCCCGCCGGATAAGAGCCGTGAGCGATCTTCGGTTTCTCCGAGATAGCGAAACCGCAACTCCGCCTCGGGCTTGCCGGCAAAGCCGAGCACGGCGCGCATCTTTGTTGAATCGACGTTCATCCAGGGGCCTTCTGTCGTGGTGATATGGCCTTCCGTAATACAGAACTGCTCGACAGGATTATTTGACGAGACGCCTGAAGACATAAGGCTGGTCCCCCAAAGAGATAAGAAAAACACGATAGCGTAGCGCGAAAAAGAAATCATAATTGTGGTTTCCCCGCCACCGCCGCCAAGTCTTTTAAGTGAGCGACGAGATAAGCGTGTTCGGCCTTGATTTTGATGTAGTCGAACCAGACATAATCTGAGTACGATTGCACCTTATCATTATCTATGGCGCGCACAGACTCCAAACGTTGCTCCAGGTCCGCCATCAACGTCTCGGTCTCGAGGAGTCGTTTCGCCTCGGCGGTTTGGATCGCGAGAAAATGATTGATGAGCATGTAGGTGCGCACTGAAGGGCCGGTGGGGTCCTCTTGAATCCAGCGATGAAAACCCTCGGTCGCGCGGCGTTCAGCGCCCGACTGCCACAACCGGCCCGGGTTTACGCTCAGCGTGACAGAGGCAAAATAGGGACTCGATTGGCCTGCATTGATGATGCGTTGCGCGCCCGCGGTTGCACTGATGTCCCATGTGCCAGCTTCACGGGACCTGCCTTGCTCGATCTCTTGACGCGTCAGCAAGTCCTGTTGCTTTTTCAACATCTCATGAAGCGGCAACATGGCCAGGGATTCACTCTTGGCGGCTTTACCCATGTCGCTATTCGTTTGTTCGAGAATTTGCAGCAATTCGTCATTCCGCAGCTGCATCGCGTGATATTCCTGAGAAGTCGCCACGTGGCTCTCAAGAAGTTTTTGCGAGCGTCCCAGAATGTCCTTCGATTGAACCAATGCTTCCCGCAACACTTGCGCCCGGGCGTCTAACGCGTCCGATGTAATCGCTTCCCAGTTTTCCTGGAGGAAGGCTTCCAAACCCGCCGTAACCTCATACTGCTCACAGTCGGCCTTCGCCGCATGTTGCAAGGCCTTTCCACGCTGTACATTACCGATGCTGTAGCTGCCGCCTCCAAAAAAGCGTGTGCGGTTGGCCAGCGAGCGTCGTCGACGATACCTCCGATGGAAGAATTTCCGCCGATGCGCTACCGACCGAAGCGAAAAATACAGGACTCTTCAGGATATCCGATTGGGATGACGCGACCGCAGAAACGTATTTGCAGTAATCGACTGCCGCTGGCGGGTTCAGATAAGGCGATATGCCGCCTACAGGACGCTCAAAAGTTGTCTTGGTCTGAGCCAAAACAGGCATCGTCAGACCAAACAATATGCAGATCGTAAAAAAGCATCTACTCATATTTTCTCTTGGCCTCTCTCAACGCTAGAAAAACAGTGGAGCCTTACCCAAGAAGAGAACCTGCGACCGATCCCATTTGGAATCATTGATATCAACACGCACGAGTAAACCCCGCAGGTCCTTATTGAAGAATGGATGCTTGTCGTTCACCTCGCCGTCGAGAGACCTCGTCGACCCGGCCTACCTGCCGGCAAAATAAAACTGTCCAAAGAGCATCCATATATCGGAGTACCGGGACTGGCCCTGCCGGCATTGCTGTACGGCACAAACCCGATCGTAAGTTTTTGTTCCGCAGCTTTTAAGTAGGGGATATTGTGAATACTGAGTAGGAGGCGATCCTGGCTGCGCGATCGCGTCGTCCGTCATGGACAGTTCTTGATATAAGGCGTCAGCCAAATCCTTTGCATTGGCTTCATCCAGCTGAGAACTATTCAGCTGCCGCTTTGCTTGAAGCACGTCCGAATTCAGTCCGTCCTTACTGGTGCCGGGAGCAACGAGTGAGCTGTACGAATCGATCTCACGCCGCAAAACATTTTTTTCTCCTTCAAGTTCCGCGGAGCTGCGTTTTAGCGACAGAGCAGATACTCCAAGCTGCGCAATTTGAGCTTTGCGGCTGATCCATTCGTCCTCGCTAATGAGATGCGCCTTATACAGCTTATCCGACTCAGCAAGCGCGTCTGGACGCAAATGTTTTGTCGGACTCGAGAATCTGCGGAGCTTCGGACTTGTACGAACGATCCACATCCTGCACGCTGGCCAGTTTATTGAGATTATCGTTCACCACTTGCTTCGCCGTCTGCTTCACGTCCTTCTGAAACTGACTGCTGTCCGTCATCTTGCGCGTAGCATCTCGCAACTTCACCAGCAAATCGATTCTCTGCGCTGCCAATTGTTCACGCACCAGGGTGCCCTGGGAGAGTTGCCCGTTCAGCTGCAACACCTGCGCATCCGTCGGAGAAATGATTCGCGGTGCGATCCAGCTTTGGTTTAAGAAATAAAACACGGTTAAAAACAGGTAAGAAGCCAATCCAAGTAAAATAGCGGAAAGAATTACTAAACTGATAAGTCTATATACCGGAACCAATAAGGAAGCCGCAACATTTGCGAATAGTGGCCGGCGAATTGATCTTACGGGCGGGTAGGTGATTCCATGAATGATCGGTTGGCGAATGATGGAACTATTTGCTGAGCTGCGCGCCTCGATGGATTGCGGTGTTGACAATGTCTCCTCCAGACTCGAAATTGCACTGATAGTTAATTTTAAATTTGCAATTTTCCGGCTGGAATCGGAATCAATGCGAACTAACATGACAGGGGACCTGAGTGACCTGCATGATCTAAAAGAATTTACCACAACTGTGAAAAGGTCAAAAAGGGGGGAAGCCCTTAGAGTCTTTACTCCAGATACTTGGGTTGCCATTACCTTTCTTTCTCTGCAGACCTCTACATTTAAAAATCTTCGACATAATCTAACACATACAGTTGTTAAAATATCGCGTGAAATCAAGCGAATTTCATTTTAATCGCTGCTAGACCATCGAGTGCGGCTTGCAATCGGATTCTTAATTGGGAAACCGTATCAATTTGGGAAATTATTTTAAGTGTTCCACAGGATTTGATGGAAGCACTACCGAGGCTCTTACCTGTGCAGGTGACCTATATCTGAACTTCCGTACAGTTACCCCCTAATCTATATGTCATTTAGATTGATTTAATGAGTTTCAATGCAGTAATTCGGCGCCGAATACCGTAACTGACACCCTCAAAAAAAGTCAACCGGTTTCAAACTGGAACAACGAGGTTCGAAAAGTAATGAACAACTATCTGTTTCTGTTGGGGTTAGCCGTGTTTTCCTGGACACCCGTCGCCAGTACCACCGAAACTTGGCGGCAAATTATACTTAGGGACTTTTGTGTTACTGAAGGTCGCGTCACGGAATCGTCTCCTGGAAACTTCGTCATCCAGGATCCGCGTGCTCGTGCCGTTCTCGGTTTTGCAACACCGCAGACGGCAGAATTGTCTTTTCGTTATTTAGGTCCGACCTCCGTACTGGTACCACTAGAATCAGGCACCGTGCGTACGCAAATTGGTTTGAAGTTGCGCGCTGAAGATGGATGTAATCTCGTTTATGCGATGTGGCGCATCGCGCCAGTATCACAAATCGTCGTTTCCATTAAAAATAATCCCGGGCAACATACTTTTGCCGAATGCCAGAATCATGGCTACCACAACGTTACCCCTGAGAAATCAATTGCAATCGCCGCGCCCAAGATCGGCAACGCTCATTCCATGCGCGCAGAAATTATCGGTGCCCAACTTACTGTGAACATCGACGGACAGTTGGCATGGGAAGGGGAACTGCCTGCCTCAGCATTTAGTTTCAATGGCCCTGTCGGTTTTCGAAGCGACAATGGTCAATTTGACGCGCAGTACTTTGCGTTTCAGCCGGATATTCCGACGATGGCTTGCTCAAATAGCGGTCCCGAGTAAAGCACGGCATAATGCGTTTGCTTCTGCAGATAAACGTGAGCGAGTGAAATGTTTTTAACGTCTGCGCTAAAGAGATTCCACTTTTGCGCAATTCGAAATAACTTGGGACCTCTTTCTGCTTTCGTTTGTAGTATGAAATTGTCTCAAAAATCCTTTCTGTTTAATTTTTGACGATTTTCTCCTTATCGAAACCGCAAAGCGATCTGGAATTGTTCTTGGCTAATCGCATGTAATTGCCTACCATGCTGCCCCGAGGATTTGACGAGGAATTGTTCTACTAAATTGGAATGGCGATGCATTACGCCCCGGGGGACGAGCCCTGAGCACAACCATGAATACCAACCCGATTCGACATGTTGACCTGCAAGCGATGGCCCAGGCAATCAATGCTGGCAGAACGGCTTTGAGCCGGAATTTCCTCCGCAGGTTCAGCAGCAACTGGCGGAATTGAAAGCGCATCCGCCGCAAATTGTGCCGGGCACAAATATTCGCGATCTGCGCAATCTGCTTTGGTCCTCGATCGACAACGACACTTCGCGGGACCTCGATCAGATCGAAGTCGCGGAGCGATTGCCGAATGGAGACATCAAGATCCTGGTGGGAATCGCGGACGTGGATGCTTTCGTTCCCAAAGAGCTCCGCCATCGACGCTGCATGCCGGAAAGGAAACGACGACTGTCTATACTGGCGTCAGGAATTTTCCCCATGCTGCCGGAGCAGCTCTCGACCGATGCACCAGCTCGTTGCTCGAAGCTGGAGACAACCTGAGCATCGTGATCGAGTTTGTGGTGGGCATTGACGGAACTGTCCACTCCGGACAGCGTCTATCAGGCCCTCGTTCGGAATAAGGCGCAGCTGACCTACAACGCTGTGGGCGCCTGGCTTGAGAATAAGGGTGCAGCGCCGGAAAAGGTGGCCGCTTCTCCGGAACTGCAATCGCAGCTGAAGCTGCAGGATGAGGCCGCGCAGGCGCTGAAGAACGAACGGTATCGCCATGGGGCGCTGAACATCGAGACGATTGAAGTTCGCCCGCTGATGCTGAACGAAAAAATTGTGGACGTCGTGAGGCAGGAAAAGAATCGCGCGACCGAACTGATCGAAGATTTCATGATTGCCGCCAACGAAGTCGTGGCCCGCATGCTCGACAGCAATAAAGTGTCGTCGATCCGTCGCGTCGTGAAAACTCCGGAGCGCTGGCCGACGGATTGTGGAACTCGCGGCGAAACTGGGCGGGCAGCTTCCCGCGGTCGCGGATTCCAAAGCGCTCAATGATTTTCTGATCCAGCGCAAGGCTGCCGATCCGGATCATTTTGCCGACCTTTCGCTCGCGGTCATCAAATTGATGGGGCCTGGCGAATATGTCCTGGAGCGGCCGGGCGATCCGGAACAAGGGCACTTCGGCCTCGCCGTGCAGGACTACACGCACTCCACGGCTCCCAACCGGCGCTTTGCGGATCTCGTCACGCAACGGCTGATCAAAGCCGTGCTGGCAAGCAAGCCTGCTCCATATTCGGATGAGAGCTCGCCTCGGTCGCGCTGAACTGCACGCTGAAAGAAGATGCGGCGCGAAAAGTCGAGCGAGAAATGTCCAAACGGATCGCTGCTGTCGCCATGAGCAGCCGAATCGGCGAAGTGTTCGACGGCATCGTTACGGGAGTGACGCCGCACGGAACGTTTGTTCGCGTATTGAAACCTGCCATCGAAGGCTTGCTGGCGCAGGGGCAACAGGGAGTGGATGTTGGTGACAAGCTGCGCGTAAAACTGATCCGCACCGATGTCCAGCAGGGATACATCGATTTCGCGCGCGACTAAATGAATTTTGGTTTGTGCTCTGATTAACCTTTTTGTAACCTCAGTCCATGCGCGTAGATATACGATTTTATCGCGCGCGCGACTCTTTCCACTGCAACGGGGGCAGATCCAGGCTGGTGACGCGCTTTACATATTCTCTGGCCAGCTGTTCCGTTCGGTATTTGCCCTGCTCGATGTCGTCGACCGGTTCAGACGGAGAAATCCAGGTTTTAGTTTTTACGTTGTAGACGGACGCTTGAATTCCTTGCGCATTGTCCTCGGAAAAAAGACGCAAGTGTTCGCCGCCAACTTCCACTTCAGCCCAAGCGCCACCGGTTAACATCGCGGAAATCCTGCCGCAAATAGATTTCGATCAATTGCAACGCAAAACTTTCTTTCCATCACGTTCTCCGGGGACATTGAAATTCGCAATTCCATTTGGCGACGTCAAGCATCTATCCTGCGTTCCAAAACCAAACGAATGCCGTTCTGATCGCCCGTAAGTCACCGCAACAAAGGGCTGGTCGCCTTCGTATCCTATGCGTTTCATTTTCAGGACTTGAAACGGGTGACAGGGTCAACTGTCTACTCAGCTAGTATGAATTCATTTGAATCGGTAAGGTGAAATTTTTACAGAGGCGTTTCTGTCTTGTTAAACACCCACTGGCGAGCGTATTTCTTTGCGAAATCAAGTTTCGACTATTTAGGATTGGCGGGCTCGACACCACTTTTCCGAATGGCAGCATAAGCGGCAGGCGATGCGAGCCATTGTATAAGGGCTTTGCCTGCTTCCGGGTGTGTGGAAGTTGTGGGGATGCCCGCGGCAAAAACGGTAATTTTCTGCGCACCAGCGGGAAGCGGCCCTACGATGTCGATTCCTTTTACCGGGAGCAATTCACTGATCTGCTGAAAGCCGATTTCAAATTCCCCGGTGGCGACCACTCCCCCGACCGGGTCTGCCTCGATTCTTTTGCTCTTGTTTTTTATTTGGTCGAGGATTCCGAGTTTCGGAAACAGTTCGGTGGAGAGATAGACTCCGCTGGCGCTATCGGAATAGGCAATCGACTTCGCATTGAGTAGAGTTTTCTTCAGTGCGTCGACGGTGCTGATGTCAGGCTTTGGAGCTCCAGCTTTTACCGCCATGCCGATGTAAGACTTTATCAGGTCCATACGGCCATCGGTGCGTACTTTGCCCTGCTTGATCAGATCGTCCAGCGCGGGCGCGGCCATGATCACGACGTCGATCTTTTCGCCGCGCTCCAGGCGCACGGGAATCGCGTTATGCGTCGTGCCCATCGACGGGCCAAATTCCGTGGACAGTTTATTGTGTGTGGCGCCTTCATACTGAGGGACTAACTCCAGATATGCGGCTGTGAAGCCGCCGGAAGTAACCACTTTTATTTCATCGGCGCTTCTCGCAGGAAGAACGCACATCGCGCAGAGGATTGAGAGAACCGCCAGTGCAACGAATTTCCTTCGGGAAATATTGTTCATGAAAAATCCTTTCGGAAAATAAACTGGCGTCTTACTTCTGCGGGTTGCTCGCAATGGAATGTATCGCGCCAGCTTCCGATTGTAAAATTGATGATGGCCTGGACTAAAACCGCAGGCTGAAGCCCGCGCCACATGGCTTACTTTTTATCGGGCTTGCCGTAATTCAGGCCGGGAAGTTTATCGGCGTGGTTGATTCGCTCGTCGTATTCCTTGATGGCTGAGAGCGTGCAGGGATGCGCGTCGAGCACCCAATCCTTTCGCAATTTCCAGAAACCTGTGATCGACCACGGCTTCGCATAATTTTTCGGATCGTCGAATGTGAAGACGATTTGCAAGAGTGTCCGGGGCGATGCGCTGCCAGCGTTCCGTCTGGTGCATAGATTCGCTGATCGGGAAATCCCTGCCAAGTCAGAAATGCTTTCCCGTTGTAATCAGCTGAATCCACGACAAACGTGTTTCCATCCCAACGGCCGACGGAATAACCCATATATTCCGGATCCACATCCGCGGAAATTTTTCGCCCGTCCGTCCAGATTTCGCGCCAATTATCGTAATACTCAAAAGTGCTGCACGAGCCTGTCGCGAGTTAGGGGTACTTCAAACGGACGAGGAGTAAAAAAAATGCGTGCTGTGCCAAATGGATCGCAATCGAGTACCGCGCCTGCGGCGATGAATTTTGCATTCGCCTTGTACTTGGCTTCGCCTTCGGGGGTGAAAGGGGGCAGCGGATCGGGATGTCCGCCCAGGTCGAGCGGATTCACTTCGCCTTTAGGCTGCATGAAGGGAGCGGGATTCCAGATTCCCGTAAGATCATGCGGATCAAAAGACGCGCTCCCTGAATTTGTCTTTGCCGCCGCGGAATGATCGGTTTGGGCGCGCGCTGCGAGCAGGAAAGCGAGAGTGACCGCCAATCCAATGGCCATGCCCAAGAATAATTTCCGCATACCGCTACCCCTTTCGTTCCTCATGCACCTGCAATTTCGGAATAATAAATCCTACCGAGTCGGCGAACCAGCCAAAAAATAATACGAGCAGATGCAGTCTCATTTCTACTGCGGCTGCTCGCCCAAATCTCCACCCTTTAATTCCGTGCCGTCCGGCAAGAACAACTTTTCGTAGCATTCCAATGGGCGTACCTCTTTTACTGGGAACAAACGTAATCGCGATCTGGTCGCCCAGGGTGCAGCGTACTGGCATTCCAACCCGCCCTCTTCAAGACGGGAGGCGCAAGAGTTTCGATTGCCCAATTGACGACCTTGCCCGAGTCATCCTTTACGTCCAGAAATATTTGGCAATGGGGATTGGACCAATAAAACTCCGTCACCGCGCCCTTCAGTGTTCTGGGATGCTGCAGATCGTAGTCCGATCCTCCGTGGTGCGCGAACACCGAAGCGCGAAAGCGCGAGAATGCCGGCAAGCAAAGCGAAACGATTCACGGATTTATTTTTCATCGCACTCCACTTGAAACGGTCTTAGAATTTTCGCTCATGGCGAAGCGAATGCATATGCAATGATTGAACTCGCCAAGACTTCCATCTAAGTTTCGATAAAGACACACGGCAATCTGAGTCTTACCTACGCCCGGCTACGAGCAGAGTCAAGAAGAAAGGTTGAAATTCTGATGTGGAATTGGCAAGACTTGTCTCGGAAAAGGTCTTGGTTATATGTTGCCGCTTGGACGCAATTCATAATTGGAAAAGGTATGGTGAAAGTCGACATGGACCAGAGACTCCGCGAACTGCTGCAAGAAATAGAAAGGCACGGCAAAGAAAACGATGCGCGCGAGTCGGAGCGCCCGCGCATGATGCTCAATCTGGACCCGACCAGCGCACAACTCATCAGCATTCTGGTGCGTGCCAGCGGCGTTACGCGCGGGCTGGAAGTTGGCACATCGAACGCCTATAGCACGATCTGGCTGGCGTGGTCACTCGCTCCGGTGGACGGTCGATTGATAAGCATTGACCGAAATCCCGACAAACACACTCTTGCGCGTGAAAACCTTCGGCGCGCGAATTTGCTGGACCGTGTGGAGTTGCGCATGGGCGATGCAGTCGAAATTGTTCAGCAGCTCAGCGGGCCGTTCGATCTGGTTTTTCTGGATGCCGATCGCAGAATGTTTCCAGAAGTGATGCAAATTCTATTACCGAAACTCGCTCCCAAAGCCTTGGTGATTGCCGACAACGTTCTGTCCCATGCGGAAGATATTGCCGAGTATCTGAAATTGATTTCGAGCCTTGCGGACTTTCAACACGCGATTGTGCCCGTTGGAAAGGGACTGAGTATCGCGTATCGTGGATAAGAAAAGGCCGCTCCGAAAGCTGGTGGAGCGACCCTCTAACGCAGTTTCTCTACTTGCTTGCCGCAAGCTTGAATTTTTGCACTCTGCGGCCGTCGACCGATTCCCCGACATAAAGATTGCCCTTGGAATCCACGGCCATGGTGTGCGTGCATGCATGAATTCGCCCAACTGATGTCCGGGACGCCCGAAGCTGCTCAGACTTTTCCGCTGGCGCGATCCACGATGTCAATCTCCTCATCGATTTCGTTGATTACGTACATGTATTTCTCGGCTGGATCGAGCGAGAATTCAACGGACGAACACGAGCCGACGAGCTGGGCATCGCGCCTGGCGCTGACTCCCTCGGCGGGAACGGCGTCCAGATTTTGAAACTGAACGGCATGTTCTTTTTGAAATTGCCCATCGTGTCGAACACTTGCAGGCGATTCATCCAGCGGTCGCACACGTAGACGAGGCCGTCGTCGCTTACGCGCACGCAGTGTGGCGTAGCCCGTGCTGCGGTACCCTCTTCTTCAGGCGACCGGTACACTTTAAATTGGCGCAGGTATTTGCCCTTACTGTCGAACACCACGATTCGCGCGTTGTTGCCGCCCTTGCCTTTGGCGTGACCGTCGGCGACATACACATCGCCGTTATGTGGATCGAACGCGATTTCCGACACGCGGAAAAATTGTGAAGTGCTGGTGTTCAAAGGCTTGCCGTTTACCGTGCCGTCGGACGAATCGAATACGCCTTTCTTGCCGATCTGCAGCAAAAGTTCTTTCCCGTCGTGCGAATATTCCTGCACGATTCCGTCCTCGGAACCGTCGAGCCACACATGGCCTTCCTTGTCGATCGCGCAGCCGTGCAGGTCCTTCGGAAGAATTTTTGAATCGCCCCACGAATTGACCACGTTGCCTTCGGGATCAAATTCGATGATCGGAGGGCCAGCTGTTCCGGCATTCAGCTCATCGTCCGTGAGGCCTTCCAAGTGACCATCCATGCCGCCAACATCGTTGACGCGCTGAACGAGGAATACGTGGTCCTTGGCATCCACGCAGAGGCCGCCAATTTCGCCGGTCACCCAGCGATTCGGCAGAGGCTTGGGCCAATACGGATCAACCTCAAATTTGGGAACTCCAACCTGCGCACGAAGCGGAGACGGAGTAAATAGCGGCAACAGCCATGGACAAAGCCCCGCAGGCCACCGCCATAATGAAATAATTTCGTTTCCCGTTAATTTTCACTCGATTCAACCCTCGATCCATTTTTAATTTGAGGCTCGATATCCGCAATTGACGCAGGTCGTACACGTCAGTGCTCGCGTTAATTTCCCCACGGCAGGAGCTTTGTCATTTTCGGCGAGGATGCACCCAAGCAATATTTCTGGGCGCTGAAATTGGAAATCTCCTGTCTTATGGCTTCAAACACATTATACAGGGAATGCTGTTCTCTGCGATTCTCAAAAAAGCGAGAAATTATAACGCCTTTAAAGACACAGGCACGTAAAGGCCAATGAAAGATCAAAGAAGACTGAAATTGATTATTTTTAAAAAGCGAAAGTCTACTTCTTCTTTTTCAACGGCTGAGTCGCTTTTTCGTTCAGGCCGATAAAGCTGGCGTTGTCTTCGCAGATTTGCTCCAACACTTTCCAGGTTGGCTTCGACTCAAAGATAAGTTTCGCGCTCCAGGGTTTTGTGTACGCTTTCGGATCATCTATCGTGAAAGCAATTTCCAATGAATTCTGATCAATGCGCCGCATGCGTTCCACCACGTGAAGCGCATCGCTATGCGGGCGCCCCACTCGATCGATAAACGTCTTGTCGTTAAAATTTGTGGTGTCGACGACCAGCGTATCGCCTTCCCATTTTCCAATCGAATCGCCCATCCAGAGCGGCCCTTGCTCCGAATCATGCGGGCGGCCATCGGTGTAAATGCGGCGGATAAAATGATCGTACTCAAAAAGCATGAGCACCTGGCCGGGAATCTGCACGATCTGCACAGGAAAATTAAAAAGATAAATGCGCGGCACTCCGGGAGGAAAACATTGAAACACAGGATCGCTTAACACCGTACTCGGATTGTCGCCATGGTACATGGCGCCGGTAATTTTATATTTCGCGGCAGCCCAGGGAGTCATCGGCGAATCGGTTTTGCCGTAGTCGAGGATATACATTTCATACCCTCGAGGGACGGCAGCATCCCGCAGGCGCGACCACAGACCGGATAAATCGGGAGCAGTGTTTCCCGGCTGTGCGGGCGTGGTTTCCTGCTGCGCGTGCAGTTGGGGGGGAAGGGCTGACGAAAGAAGCAGCAGAGCGCTTAATGCAAAGGTCCAAATCATTTGGCGATTGCGCACTGCGAGGTCCCTCCACTTGCGGCAAGTCCAAAAACTTCAAATTTCAAATCACATCCTATATTGGCTGCGTGATTGCCGCGCGATTAATCCGTGATGGAATTCGGATCGAGTTCCTTGCCATTCGACAAAATTACTTTTTGCAGACGCAGCGTTTTTGACCCATTCTTACCCTGATTTCCGATCACCGTAATCGTGTCGCCTTTTTTAATAATGTCCCTGTCCCATCCATGCCTGGACAAGACATTCGGACTATTCGCTTCGCCAATCCAGGTCTCGACTTTACCTTTATCGTTGGTGACGTTGACGGAAATTTCAACGTGGGGATTGATGAACTGGAAGTCCGAAACAGTTCCCTTCAAGGTGGACAATTTCGAGGTGTCGTATGGCGATGCCCCGTGATGCGCGAATACCGGGATCGAAACCACGGACAGAATGGCCATGACCAGGGCGATTATGAGGGTCCGATTTTTCATTTGTTCCCCTGTTGTAATTTACAACGCCGCCAAAGTGCCAATTCGCAATTCAAGGGCGCTCAGCAAATGTATTCACCCATACGCCAAAAAGACATACCAGTAAGAACAGCCTATACCATTGCGCTTACGAAAATGTCAAAGCAGACTTGATCTCCGAGCCGTACTCTTATTCCCTTACGGAATTCTACAACGGAGACTGCAGGGAAGAATTGAATTTCTGCGGAAAAAGCGCGGCGGTTAACGCCCCCGATAACAGGACAACTCGCGGCCATCCGGCAGCACAATCTTCTGCAATTTCATGCTGTACGTACCATCTTTAATGCGATTGCCCACAAATGTAATTTGATCCCCGGACTTAAGGCTGTTTTTGTCCCAGCCGGTGTTGACCAGGCGGTTTGGACTCGGGCCGCCAGCTGTCCAGTTTTCGATCGTTCCTTTATCATCCTGCACTTCAAAGTTGATCCAGATGTGCGGGTTGCCCCACTCGAATTGCGTCACAATCCCTTTGACCGTAGTGAGGTTTGACGTGTCGTAACCGTTCCAGGAATGGTGTGCAAAAGCGGGGGCAGCCGCTGTCGAAAGAAGGCAGGAAAAAAGAAATCCAAGGAGAAGAACTCTCATTTTCATGTTAGCAACTCCGCAGTGCCTACCATGTGCTTTGACGCAATAGGAAGAAAATGGGTTGCGGATTTGTTCATCCCAAGGACGAAAGTTTCACAACCTGACACGTATTACGCATTGGCAGAGATTGGTGTACCCTAGGGGCAATGCGGGGAACCCATTGGCTGACGGTAAAGACTGTGGCGCGATTTGCATCTTCGGTGTTTATTTCGGACGAATCTTTCGATGATATGAGGAGTTAAAAAGATGAAATCGAACTCGACGATTGCCCCGGGTTATGCCTTCGGACGATTTGCGGTCATTCTGATTTTGCTGTTGGCCATGCCACTGGCTATGGGCGTGAAACGCGCCTCGGCCGCGGATGATTCCGCAAATAGCATCGAAGATGCGTCCATCAAGCAGGTGGTCGCCGGTTTCAGCAACGGCTGGAACACGCACGACGCGCATTCGATGTGCGCTTCACTGGCGGATAATGTCGATTGGGTGAACTGGCGCGGCGAACCGCTTGGCACGCGGCAGGCCGTGGAAGATGAACATGCCAGGCTTTTCGCGGACCTTTATAAAAATACTCATCGCACGGATACCGTGAAGACGATTCACTACATCAGCCCTGAACTTGCCGCAGTGGACGATTACTGGACGATGACCGGAGCAAAGAAGCGCGACGGATCGGACTGGCCCTATCGCGCAGGTTACGCCAATTTCATTATGGCGAAACGGAATGGCCGCTGGATCGTGATCATCTCGCACACAGCCGATTTCAACGCCACTGCTCCTGCCGCCAAGTAAATTGAATAAAGCAGGCTTAGCCTGTTGCTTTTATAAACTAAAAACGATGATCAGCAAGCGAAGTCTCTCGTGCGAGAAATCCTATGTTGATCCAGTAACGCCCGCCTTCAGGCGGGCGCTACAAAACCTGGGTTGCCACACAGAATTTGAAGCCTGTTCTACTACTTCCTCGCTTTCAAATACCAATCGAGAATCTGCTCGCCATTCCAGTGCAGGACGCCGGTAAATTTTGAAATGTATTCGTAAATATTTTCCAGATATTTAATGCGCGAAGGCTGGCCGCTCAGATAGGGATGAATGGCGATGGCCATGATCTTCGGGCGATTTGCGCCCTCTTCATACAGCCGGTCAAAAGTATCTTTGCATTTTTGCGTCCAGTATGGCGCTTCGTGGTATTGCACGGCCATCACCGGAATATCATTCGTCTCGAGCGAATAAGGCAGCGTGTACAATGGACCATGCTTCGTTGCAATCTCGCAGGGCTCATCGTCCCAGGCCCAATCGCAAATGTATTTGATGCCCGCAGCCTTGAGCTGATCGGGCGTGTCATAGGTTTCCGTGAGGCCCGGTCCCATCCAGCCAATGGGCGGCTTTCCGGTAAATTCCTGAATTGTTTTCACGGAGCGCTCAATCATCGCGGCGGCGTCAGGCTCACTGTGCATGGGCCGCTGGTCAAAACTGTGCCCCATGAATTCCCATCCCGAATCCTTGCAGGCCTGCGCCACGCGCGGATAATCGAGGCACACGCGCGCGTTGATGGAAAGCGACGGGCGAATCTTCAGCCGTTCGTAAAGCGCATGGAAGCGCCAGAAGCCCACGCGCATGCCGTACTCGTGCCAACTCCAGTTCGGCACGTCGGGCAGCGTCGTCACTCCCGTGGGCGGTACAAGCACTTGCCTCGGCATGGAACGCGCAATGTCCCAGACCTCCACGTTCACGATTGTCCAAATCACGATGCGTTCGCCATTCGGCAGTTGCAGCTTTGGCCGGTCGACGATAGCCGAATATTTTGCGCGTTCGCTTGGTAAAGTCACGAAAATCACCGCTTTCTGAATTTAATTTTGCATCCAGCGCAAAATTACAACGCGCCAAAATGCCTCTGAGGTCTGTATCAGGCGCGTTCGCCTTGTGTCAACTGACAAAACGCTGAAAACGAAAAATGCGGTCGTTGAAACTATTTGTGTTTTAAGGAAACCAGTACATGTTGGCTTACGTTTATCTCCATAACACAAATTTTGCCTTTCATGGGCATATCGGTGTAGAGTCCCGGTTGCCGGGAATGGCAAATTGGACATTCATTAAAGATTTCGACGCGCTATTAAATGGCGCAGAGAATGCACCCGCAAGAATCAAAAAGTCTTGAAGCAATAAGGGAGAAAAAAATGAGCGTGAATAGAGCTTTGTTTCGTACAGCAGCAACTCTGGGCCTGGCGATTGCCGCCTTTGGCTTTGGAAGCGCAAGCGCCCGGGCTCAAGGTGCAACACCCGCTCCATTCAACAAGGTGACCGTATCGGATGATGTGGCCAAGCGAACGCTGATGAAGGCCGTCATCAATGCCGATACCGCGCGAGCGATTACAGACGCCTGCGTCGATTGGCAGAAAGCGCAGCCCGGAAATGTTTCCATCGCCATTTTTATTCTTTCTCCGACGGGGGAAATTATTGACTCCCACAAAATGGATGGTGTTTTGCCCATTGGCGTTGAAACAGGATTGATGAAGGCCAAGACCGCGTTGTATGCGCGCATGCCTTCCGCGTTGGTTGCTCAGCGCTTCAACACGGTGGATAGCCGCGTCATCCGCCTGGACCTCGGCAAAGAGCAGGGCTTGTCCTACTACTTTGTTCCCGGCGGCCTTCCGATCGTCGTAGAAAATCAATTGATTGGCGCGGTTGGAGTTGGCGGCGGGAACGCGGATGAAATGTGCGCCTACCAGGCCCTGACAAAGGTGCTTGGACCTCAACCTCCGCTGACGCCTCCCACTCCGCCTCCGGCAGCTCCTGCGCAGGGGCAGCCTTCTCGCTAGTTGGCTGCATCTGATTCAATGTCTGCTATGCCCGGTGTGTGTTGCTATGCGGGGGACCTCACCGGGCATATTCCAGCGCCCACTGTTGCGGGTCTCGCAAAGTTGGCAATTCAGGACTCTTGTCCGCTCACACGGTGAATCCCACCGGGACGAAAGTGCAGATTTCATCGTCTTTCCCAGCTGAATTCACAATAGCGGATGGAGAGTTTTGTGTGGACATCGTTATTGCCAGCTTGGAAATTTAGTATTTAGATCACTGGAGTGCGAGGTCGGATTTTGACATCCTTAGTATGAAAATAAATCTCCACGGAAGAAACCCATTGCCTCCTTCACAAATTTCATGTCTCTGGAAGCAGCCCGAAATCGCTCGAAAGTACCGCACAGCGGTTTCTCTTCATAGCCACACCAATCAATCCAAAGAGAGCTTGATGTTCATTCCGGCCTTTGCCGAGAAGCGACCCTTGCTGCGATGGGCTTTGAATGAGCAAATCAAGAAATCCGCGCGGCCTATCGATTTTTCCCAGGCCTATTGGACGCCGCCGCTGCCGCCCATGCTTGCTTTTGAGTTGGAGAGCAATCAGATTGAAGCCGACCTCGAATTGATGAGCCTTGTCTCCCTGACGGACCATGACAGCATTGATGCGCCCGCTGCACTGCGCCAACTGCCCAACCCCGTTCGAGTCCCGTTCGCCGTGGAATGGAGCGTCCCGTTCGAAGAGGCGATTTTTCATCTAGGAATTCACAATTTGCCGGAGAGCCAGGCGCACTTGATTATGGATGATCTTTCCGCCTACTCCCGGAATCCTTCCCCTGCGCGATTGATGGAACTCTTGTCGTCGCTTCATTCCATTCCGGAAGTCCTGATCGTTTTCAATCATCCCCATTGGGACCAATATTGCCTCGGGCAGGCGACCTTTCGGAATTTTGTGGATAAGTTTTTGCAAGGCCACGTGGAATTTATTCACGCCTTTGAGCTGAATGCGATGCGCGCGTGGACGGAGAATAAAAGCGTGATTGAACTGGCGGCCGCCTGGCAGCGCCCGTTCATCTCCGGAGGGGACCGCCACGGATTGGAACCGAGTGGCGCCTTGAACCTGACCAACGCCACAAGTTTTTCCGAGTTTATCAATGAAATCAGGGTGGAGCAGCTCAGTCATATTCTTTTCATGCCGCAATATTCCGAATTGCTCGGCATTCGTTTCATGCAAACCGTGATCGATACGATCCGCGATTATCCGGACCATCCTGTAGGATCCCGCAGGTGGGATGAGCGAGTGTTTCACATGGATTTTCAAACTGGATATCAGCGTCCTTTGTCCTGTCTGTGGAAAGCGCCTCCGGCCTTCCTGGGGCACATTTTTGCGATTTTCCGGATGGTCGAAAATACCTCGGTGCGCCACGCTCTGAATTTTACATTTAGAGGAAAGGCGGAAGTGCATCGCGCGTTGAAAGTTCCGCGCGGGGTGAATGCTTGACGGGAGGGAACATCCGGGTCGCCCTTTTTCCCTGCACATACCGGGAAATCGACGGAGTTGCAAATACCAGCAAGCAATTTGCGGAATTCGCCAGGCAGCGTGGGATTCCGTTTCTTCTGGTTCACGCCGGGCCTTCGGATGAAATTGTAGTTGAAGGATCCCTGACGAGAATTCAACTGCGCCGCGGTTCGTTCACATTTCCTCTAGATGGACATCACGAATTCGACCTTTTGTTTTCGCGCCATTATCAAAAACTTTTGCAGGTGGTCAGGGATTTCGGCCCGAATATCATTCAAATTACCGGACCAAGCGATGTCGGCATTCTCGGGGCGCTCGTGGCTCACAATTTGCATGTGACCCTTGCAGCGTCCTGGCAAACAAATATTCATCAGTTCGCGGGCCGCCGAGTGTCGTCCCTACTGTCATCGTGGCCAAAAAAACTTTCGCGGCCAATCGCAGCGGGCGCTGAAGCCGGCAGTTTCCGCGCGGCTGCGCGCTTTTACAAGATTCCGCGGCTGCTCTTTACCCCGAATCGCGAATTGGTTGAGTTGCTAGGAAAAGCCACGGGCAAGCCCTGCTTCCTGATGGGACACAGCGTGGATACGGAAGCATTCAGCCCGAATTTCCGAGAACGCTCGGATGGTCCTTTCCAAATAGGATACGTGGGGCGCCTGACTCCGGAAAAAAATGTCCGGTTCCTCGCGCGTCTTGAAAAAGATCTGCTGGCGAAGGGTGTCAGTGATTTTCGTATTGTGCTGATCGGCCAGGGCGCCGAGGAAAACTGGCTGCGTCAGAATATGCAGCACGCGGAATTTAAAGGTTGGCTGACGGGTAGAGCTCTTTCCCTCGCATATGCTGACATGGACGCATTTGTTTTTCCGTCCGAAACTGATACGTTTGGATTGGCAGTTCTTGAAGCGCTTGCATCCGGCGTCCCTGCCGTGGTCACATCGAGTGGCGGCCCTGCGTCAACGGTCGAACACGGTAAGTCAGGTTACGTGGCAAAAAGCTATGACGAATTCGCTCCCTTGTTGATGAACCTCATTACGCAGCCGGAATTACAGGCCTCGATGCGCCTGGAAGCCCGGAATCGTTCTTTGGCCATTGGTTCCTGGGAACAAATATTTTCCGGAATGTATGAAACTTACGCGCGCTACGCGCAGCCTGCTGTTCAGGCAGAAGACATGCTCCTCGATGATGCGAGAAAGATTATGAACACTTGAATTCAATTGACATTCCCGGCTACCCACACTCGCCGGAGAGGCCAGATTACCTTATGTCCACAGGAAAATATTTTGTTAGGTCGCTGGTCGCTCCATTGCTTTTGTGCGCCCTTTTAGGGGCTTCGAACTCTCGTGCGCAATCCTCCGTAGCTCAGCCGGCCATCGATGCGAGATTGAATTTGCCTCAGATCGTGGACAAACTGGTCACGAAGAATTTAGAACGCGCCGACGCGTTGCAGAAATACCAAGACCGCCGAACATACACCTTGTCGTACTCTGGTCTCCCCCTATCTTTTCACGCCGAGATGGTTGTGGAAATGACCTTTGAAGCGCCCGCGACCAAACAATTTAAGATTATTTCCCAGAGCGGCCCGCAATGGCTGATCGACCGGGTTCTCAAACGCCTTCTGGAAACGGAGCAGGAAGCTTCGACCGATGAAAATCGAGCGCGCGTCGCGCTGAACTCCAGCAATTACGATTTCAGCGACCTTACTCGTCAGGATTCGCCGGGCAATTGCTCCTACATGGTCGCGGTCGAGCCGAAAGTTCCCAGCAAACTTTTGTATCGCGGACATATCTGGGTGGACAGCAGGGATTTCGCTGTTTGCAAGATCGAGGCGGAGCCCTCCAAGAATCCGTCTTTCTGGATCAAGAAGACCGATATTCATCATGCTTACATCAAGATTGGCGATTTCTGGTTGCCTTCTGAAAATCAATCTGTATCTGAAATACGTGGGGGTGGCCACGCGACCCTGACGATCAAATATCAGAATTATGAAATCCTCGCCTCGCATTCCCTGAAAGGGAGCGACCCAGGCCAATCCTCCAGTGCTCTAGCTACCACCGTACATTCCAACTAGACCTGAAAATGAATTGGGATTTGTTTGCAGATTTCTCTTTGCCTGCTTAACGGGAAGATGAATCTGCCTGAATCGTTGTCTGGTAACTATAGACTTCGAGCCACTCGCCATTGCGTTTGAACCATACACGCGTTACGTGCAGCGGCAAGCCCCGGAGAGGTTGCTGGCGTGACGTCATGATCATAGTGTCACCGAATTCAAACATGCGTGCTGATACAAGCGGGAAAGGCGCAATTCCTGCTACTTTCTGATTATCCAGGCCCGCCATTCGCCTCGCTTTATCCAAGGGTCGATCACTGTTCGATGTGACGGCAAAAAAATCGTTGTCAATGTGGGAGCCCCACGCGGCCGAGTCGTGCGCGGTCACTGCCCGCTCAACAGCCTGATACGTCTGGATTACATCGCGCTCATCTCCATTTTGCGGATGGAATGGCACGGTGTTGCACGGATTGTCGCAACTTTCATGGTCCGATGCGGCGGAAGGAGGAGCGCCAATTGAAACAGCCTGATAAATCAGCAACTGCCAGCGTGTGCCGTGCTTGATCCATATGCGCATCACGTAAATTTTCTTGCTGCTTTCCTGGATAATTCCCACGTCTCCGTGGATGTGGGCGACGATCTCGCCCGTTTCAACCCCCAATAGTTTCTTCGACCTGATGGCCTCCAGAATTTCCAATTTGTTTTGAGTTTTGCCGGAGGGCTCGGTCCACGTGAAATTGTTATCCAGCAAGCTATCGTTCAAAGCAGCAGATGGGTTCCCGGATCCAAAAGCGGCGTGGTCCGCCTGAAGTAAAGATTGTTCGTTGTCAGCGGCAAACACAGATCGACCGGGCGTTATTGAAATAAAAGCCGCGAATAATATTCCGATCGCAAACGCCAATGAGAATTTCATGCTGGGATCCTTGGATGCAGGCTATGTGCGGGATAATTCTACAACGAAGCTATCTGGCTCTGTTGACATCCTGGATCAAACGGTGGGGTTTACATTCCGAGCAGTGCCCCGCTGTAGCCCGCCTCTTCAGAGGCGGGCTACAGCAGGTCGAACAACAGCGGAGCGAACAGAAGTTTAGGATGTCAACAGAATTAAGCTATCTCATAAATAGTCATTGTGGGTCGCGGCTTCACAGGCTGCGGAAAAACTCGTACTTTGTCATTCCGAAGGGCGGTGTTTGCCCGAGGAATCTGCTGTTTCTTGGAAGTCGAGAAGAAAAGCAGATCCCTCGCTTCGCTCGGGATGATAAAAAGTACTTTTTATGCAGCCTGTTCAGCCGCGATATCCAGGGGCATGAGAATCAAGGGCTTTAGAGTCTGTGTGAGAATCGGGTTTTTGATCATGTAGCGCCCGCCTTCAGGCGGGCATCTGCTTGACTCCAAAGTGCCCGCCTAAAGGCGGGCGCTACAAAAATGCCTCGATTTTGAGTACTCACACAGACTCATTAGCCCCTGAAGTCTTATCAAGTGCATAGTCGATACACAGGTGAGATGGCTTCACGTCATTCGCCGTCACTCATTTGCAATCATTCGGAGAGATTGATAGCGAGCCCCGTCAGGCGCCGCTGGAACCCCGCGAATTGCCCGAAGAGCGGCGGAGGAGCGGTCACGTTGTTGTAAACATCATGCGGGTTCAGGCGGTTCGTGACGTCCTGAGAAAAAACTCCAATGTTGATTTTCTTGCGCTTGCCATTATCTTTGAATGGCATGCGAACCGTAAATTCGCGCGAAAGTTTCACGTCCAACGAAAAATAGATAGGAAACCGCAAGCTGTCCGGGACGCCCACGTAATTTTGCAAAACATTCACATTTGAATAAGGAAATCCGGTGTGAATGTCGGCCACCGGGCTAAAGACAAACTTTTTGGGCAGCGTGATGTAGCCCCAAGTCAGCACTCTGTTTGGAATATCCGAGGGTCGGACTCCAAACAAATTGGGCCGGATCACGGGCACTTGTACCGGAAGAAACGTATCGGAAATGGTATTCAGGTCCCCGCGCGCGCGGCTCCACGCATAGGAAACATTAATTTCGTTTCGTTCGCTGGGGCGATAACGGGCAGTAATCTGAGCCTGCTGATAGTTCGATCTACCTGAATTTTCTAACACCATAAAACCGGAAGCCCCGCCGCCTGCCGGGATAATGGGATTCAGGACAAAGAGATTCGTTGTCCGAGTTTCGTAATAGCCGAATCTCAGGCTGAGGTCTGGCCGGAGCGATGTTTCGGCTTCGACATTCCACGTAAACGTGCGCGTGCTGCCGTCGCGGTCCAGGAGCGTAGAACTATTTCCGGTCAGGTTCGGCGATTGGTACACATTTTGTAATGTGTAAGTCTGCGCCGCAAGTGTCCCCGGATTGAGGGTGATCATGCGCTCCTGATAGCCCGCAAAATCCGTCGCCAGCAACGGGACGTGCCCATAAATCAATCCAGCGCCCGCGCGCACCGCAATTTTTCCGTTTGGCGTTGCATACGCCAGACCCGCGCGGGGCGCGAACGCAGCGCCGCGGCCCAGCGTTTGATGCGTCACTCTTCCGCCCACGGTCAGTGCCAGGTGCTTGGCGAGCGACCAGCGATCCTCCGCGTATCCTGAAATTTCTTCGTCGGAACTTTGCAGCTTTCCCGCGCCCAGAAAACTAATTGTCTCGTCGATCGTGCCATCTTGCGCGAGCAGGTTGATGGGGCGAGACACGCTGCTTCCGGTAAAGGTTCGGTAGAGAACGTCGGTGCCAAATTGCACTTGATGGCTGCCAAGCCAGGAGAGCGTCGGCAATTGAAGAATGGGAAGGGCCTCCACCTGATTGCCATTTCTGGAAAACGTATTGAAATAATTGCCGCCCCAGCCTTCGGGATTAATCGTCATATCGGCGGGGCCTTGGCCGTGTTCGCTATTATAGAAATTCGTGTAGCGAACGAGTGTGGTAAGAACCGCGCCGGAATCGAACTGGTAGGCGTCGGAAATTCCCACGGACGACCCTCTGCGACGAATATTGGCGGAAGCGGTTTGAGGAATAAGTGCGTTGATATTTGCGTACAAGACTGTAGCCGGAAAAACATTGAAATTAACGTTCAGCACGTGCTTGTTTGAAAACGTATATTGAATTTCCGTAAAGGACACCAGGCTATAAGTGACCGTTTCGTTCCACGGCCAGGTAAGGCCGTGTACAGGGTCCTTGCGAAATTCATAGGTCATGGTTTCAGAAAAATTAAGTTTATTCTTGATGAGAGGGCCGCCAATTTCCACTCCGGGAGTCATGTTCAAGAGGCCGATCAAGTGGTCGTGCTTGCCGCGAAATGACGGAACAATATCCAACAATTTGTAATTCCACGCCGGTGCCGGGGGGCGAATATCGATTCTGGTCAAGCCGCCGGAAAATCCACCATACGCGGAACTGTCCGGCGTGGTGAAAACCTGTATGTTTTGAATCGTATTTACGGGGATTGGAATTGCGAAGCTTCCCGATACCGGATCCACATTTTCCGCGGAATCGACCAGCAGCATTCCCTGGCTTTCCGACTGGCCGTTGAAATTCAGTTTCCCCTCTTGGGTGCGAATTACGCTGGGAGACACGGAAAGCGCCTCTGTGAATTTTTGAGTTCGCAGGGGCAATTCTTCCAGTTGCTGCTCGGTGACCGTAGCCGTGGCAGATACGCTCTGCGTGTCAATTTCCGTTGTTTCGCCCTGCACTTCAATGCGTTCTTCCACGGAATTAATCTGTAATGGAATATTTCTGGTGAGTGTCTCGCCAGATGTGAGGTTTACCGTAGCTGTCCACGGTTGAAATCCCTCGATCCCCGCTTCGATGGTGTAACCCCCTTGGGGCAGGCGCGTAAATTCGAAATGGCCTTCGAAATCCGTGATCGTTTTGCGAGGCGAGGAACCCGCCGCAGTGGATGTGAGCTTGACCGTGATTCCCGAAAGAATATCGGACCCGTTTTGTCCTGTGGAAGATGTCACTTTTCCGCTTATGGATGCAGAACCGGGCTGTACCGTGTTAGCAGGCTGTTGTGCAAAGGCGTGCATCGCGCAGAGCAGGATTGCAATCAGCATAGCTCCGCGAAGCGGATTTCTGATGCCATCCCAACTTGTGCACCAAACTTTCAACGGCACGAATCACGCTTTCGGAGGGAACACCTTGACATGGCAAAAACGGTTCGAAACGCAAGTTTCGCGAGACATGCATTCCGCGCAAATTAAATCCGAAGCCTCCCGTTTAGTGCGAAATACTTCGTTTGGCCGTGGCAATTCATTACGAGATATAAAACTGAAATGTAACGGGCAATCGCCAACACTGCCGGAGATGAACTGACTATATTCCGTCACACACGCAGCGGCTGTGCTTTTCACCGCAAACACATGAGGAATGTATGCTCTTCATGCTCGCTTATTTCCAATCCGGCTCCAAGTATCAGGTTCGTCCGACTTTCGCAAAGGGTAACTCTTGTCGAATCGTGCGCATAGTGATGCAAAATGGTCTGTAAGGCAAGGTTATCTGTCACAGCTGAGGTCATAAATCGTGTCCGGGGAGCATGCGGCAATAAGTGGCTATCTCTCCGGTGGTTACAGGCTTTTTTCTGGATTTAGGGAGGCAATAACAGTGTGGGCAGACTTCGTCCACGCAACATTGCAAGCCATCAGGAAGTAAAAAACCTGATCGGCCTACTAGATTATTTCTGCGATGGCCAGTGGATGACCACCTGATTTTGAACAGAAGTCTTCAGCGCGACGTCTATGGACTGCGTCTGCTTCGCCGCCAGGTCAAACTCTTGCGTGTACTCGTGCATGGCGACCGCGCGAACGAGTATTTGATGATGCCCCGGTGCGAGCTTCAAAGTCAGGGGCGCAGGTCCAACAAATTTGCCATCGATCCAGGTAGAGGCATGGTCGGGAACCGTACGCACGGCTACCTCCGCAGCGGTTGGACCAGCGTGAGCTTGAAAAAATTGTACATTAGCTTTGGCAGCAGCTTCGGGCGTAATGGCTGCCGCGCCCGCAGGTCTCGACACAGCAGGTGCGGCCGCCGCCGGGCTGCCGGGAATCGCGATATTCGGGAAGGGGATCAAGGGTTTGGCTGAGGCTGCCGCGCCCGCCGCAGTTCCGGTTATAACTCCATATTCCACAATACCTTGCGCGTGGATCGAGGCAGTCCCCAAAGTCGCGAAAACGAATAGAGCTGCAGAATACCGCAGAAATTTGAGGGTCATTGCAAACTCCTGAAAGCAAGGTGGGGGACGCAATGGATGATAGTCCCACTTGCGGTTACCGGCAACCAAATTCTTTTTCACCCAGCCGCCCATCGCGTGCGCAAGTCAGGCTTCAAATGGGTAGAAATCAGCTTGCCAGGTAGTCTTCCATCTGAAAAAACTGCATCAAAATTAGGTGGGAAAACTGGACCTTCACTAAAGATAGATAAATTCTACCTATTAGGTTCTCCGGGTCTGGGGTAGAATCGATTTCTGCTTGATGAACAAGCCTTCCAATTCCGGACAATTACGGCTGAAACTATGATCCAGATGACAAATGTCTCCAAGACATATGGAGACCAGAGTACGGTGAAGGCTCTGATCAATTTGAGTATGACAGTTGAGCAGGGTGAGCGCGTCGCAGTGATGGGCCCGTCCGGCTCCGGAAAATCGACATTGCTCAACCTCATTTGCGGTTTGGATGAGCCTACGTCCGGTTCGATCAAACTGGAAGGCATTGAACTTGCTTCGCTGAATGACGACCGGCGAACCCGCCTTCGCCGCGAAAAGCTTGGAATGGTTTTTCAAACTTTTAATCTGCTTCCCACACTGACCGCCATTGAAAACGCGGCTTTGCCGTTGCGGTTGCAGGGCATTTGCCGGCGTGAGACAGAAGATCGCGCTATGGCCATGCTGGAGCGCGTGGGACTTAAGGTCCGCGCGCATCACCGGCCTGATGAGCTATCTGGAGGCGAGCGTCAGCGTGTGGCGATTGCACGTGCGCTCATTTTTCGTCCGCCGATTTTGCTGGGAGATGAGCCGACCGGAAATCTGGATTCCACGACGGGTGAGGAAATTCTGCGGCTGCTTGACGATCTGCACCGCGAATACAACAACACCATTCTGTTAGTCACGCATAATGATCTTGCCGCCGCCTTCTGCGACCGCATTCTCACGTTGCGGGACGGTCAGTTCGTAAAAGAAACGCGCACAGGACGCATCGAACGGGTTGGAGCCGCGCCAGCGGGAGAAAAATAATGGTCGGTGCGCTGTGGCTCATCACATTCAAACAATGGCGAGCGCACAAGGTGCGGGTCGGACTGACAACACTTGGGATTGCGCTTGGCGTGGCGGTATTTTTTGCAATACGCACGGGCAATGCCACTTTGCTTGATTCGCTTCGTTCCACTGTTGAGAAACTCGCGGGCAAGGCGACGCTCCAAATTTCAGCCGGCGAAACCGGATTTTCAGAAAAAGTTCTCGATACCGTCAGAGCCACTCCTGGCGTGCAACTCGCCGAACCTGTGATAGAAACCCTGGTTCAAACGTCGTTTGCGGATGAGGGCGCTCTGCTGATTCTGGGCGTGGATACAACGGGAGATCAGCAGTTGCGGGACTACCAGTTCGATCGCGCGCAAACGCAAATCTCCGATCCCCTTGTTTTTCTCGCGCAGCCGAATTCCATTTTACTTTCTCGATCGTTTGCTGACCGCCATGGTTTGAAAGTGGGAGACAAACTTTCGCTTTTTGCTTCCGATGGGCAAAAGGAATTTACCGTACAAGGAACTTTCAAGCCTGTTGGCGTGGGAAATGTATTTGGCGGCAACATTGCCGTGATGGATGTGTATTCCGCCCAGGTGGTGTTTCATCGCGGCCGCAAGTTTGACCGCATTGACTTGATGAACGCCCTGAGCGTTCCTGTGGAAGTTTTGCAGCAGCGTCTGCGGGCGGAGCTTCCGCCGGGTGTGGAGGTCGAACGCCCCGAAGTGCGCGGACAGGCGCTCGAAAATGCCGTGACCGCCATGCGCATAGGAATTCTGATCACGAGTTTCGTCGCGCTGCTCGTGGGTGTTTACATTATTTTTAATTCCTTCACCATCGCCGTCAACCAACGCTGGAAGGAAATTGGAATTTTGCGCGCCGTGGGCGTGGAGCAGGGAAACGTGACGCGCATGTTTTTGTTTGAAGCATTCGTCATGGGGATCATCGGATCGCTTGTGGGGATCGGCGGAGGATTTTTGCTGGCGTCGGCCGCCAATCGTGTGATGCGAGGCATGGTGGCTGCGGTGTACGGCGTGGTGGCCACGGCTACGCCGGCGCGATTCCATCTCGATCAGTGCGCGATGGCTTTTGCGCTGGGAATCGCCGCGTCCATGATTGGCGCGTGGTACCCGGCGCACGGAGCAGCAAGCCTTGATCCTGCCATGGCCTTGCACAATGTTGAGGCACGCCGGAGAGAAGCGTCATTGAGCTGGAAGCGAATCGGTGGCGGCCTACTGCTGATTGCTGTTGGTTCCGCTCTCGTTTATTGGACGCCGCTGCGCATGGGCTTGCCCATTCAATTTGTTTACTCGACCATTGTCCTGCTCGGCCTTACTCTCGTGCTGCCGATGCTGGTCTATTGGTCGGCGCGCGCATTCCGCCCGGTCATGAATTTGCTCGGAGGTTCCGAGGGCGCGCTGGCAGTTGACGCGATGATTCAGACACCCCGCAGATGCGCGGCTACGGTCGGGGCGCTGATGATTGGTTTGATGTTTGTTTTTTCCACCACCTCTTACATTCAGAGTTACAGGCAGATGATCGATCGCTGGATGAACCAGGTGCTCAACGCGGATATTTTCGTGGCGACTTCGGCGATGCTGCGCTCCACGAGCTACCATTTTACTGAAGATTTGGGTCAGCGCATTTCGGAGTTGCCGGGCGTGAAGCGCGTCGAAAACGTGCGCTTTACGGCCATTCCGTACGGGGGCGACACGGCGGCCGTGATTGCCATCGAAATGGATGGGTTCCTGGAGAGATCGCAAAGCGCGATTGAGGGAGCGAATTCGCGCACAATCTATGATCAGCTGACGAATGGTCACGGCGTCCTCGTGTCCAGAAATTTTGCTCTGCGCTGGGGCGTGGGCGTGGGAAGCAATCTCAGCTTGCAATCGCCCACAGGCACGCTGGAAATTCCGATTCTCGGTTTTCTGGACGACTATCGCTCGGAAAAAGGCACGATTTTTATGGATCGTGCGCTCTATAAAAAATACTGGAATGACGATGCAGTGGATTTTGTGAACGTCGATTTGAATCCAGGCGTGGATCAAATTGCGATGAAAAAGGAAGTGGAGAAATTAACCGCCGGATCGTTCCACGCATTTGTCTATACGAATGCCGAGTTCAAGCGATGGATCTCCAGCCTTGTGGATCAGTTTTTTACGCTCAATTACATGCAGCTGGTGGTCGCTGTGATGATTGCGGTCCTCGGAATCGTGAATACCTTGTTGATATCGGTGGCGGAGCGCCGCCGCGAAATTGGAATCGTTCGCGCGGTGGGCGGGTTAAGATCGCAGATTCAAAAACTCGTGCTGCTTGAGGCCGTTGTAGTCGCCATCGTCGGAGTGATTGTCGGTTCCATCGCGGGAATCCTGAATACGCTTTTCATGTCGCATGCCGTGTCCGTGACGCTCGTTGGGTATACCGTGCCATTTTATTTTCCGTGGAGATTTACGCTGTTATCCGTGCCCGTAGTGGTTATCGTTTCGCTCACAGCGGGGTGGTGGCCGGCGAGGAAAGCTGCGCGTATGCAGGTGATTGAGGCAATCGGCTATGAATAATTTATTCGCGACACTCCGGAAGAAGAGACGCGCGAAGCGCATGAGAGTAGCGGCGTTGACCGCGGCGGTTTGCTTATTCAGCGCACTCTGCGTCTTTGCTCAGGATAGTGCAAAATCGACCATGGCGCGGGTTTACGAGCAGGATACGAGCCGCGATGTGAAATTGCGTGCCACGCTAGATATCGTGGACAAAGATGGCCATTCCGTGAAAAAGAAATTTCTCCTTAGCCGCGTCGGCTCGTTCGGGAACGGCAAGATATTGCTTCGCTTCACCGATCCGGCGGAGTTGCGCGGCGTCAAGCTCCTGTCCATCAACCAGCAGGGCATGCCTGACCAGCAATGGATCTACACGCCCGCAACGGAAAGAGTGCGCAGCATCACTCCGCGGGAGCGTAGTGAGCATTTTGCAGGCAGTGATTTCACATACGAAGATATTGCCGAGCACCCTTTTGATAATTTTGCCTACGAATCGCTGCCCGCCGAGGATGTGATCGAAAATCACAAAACTATTAAAATCATAGCTACTCCGACGTCGCCCGGGAATTCGCAATATAAATTTATTTATTACTGGGTGGCACAGGATGTACCCTGCATTCTGCATGCGGAGATGTACGATCAGGACGGGCGCAAAGTCCGCGAGATGCATGCCAGCGGCCTTCGGAAAGAATCCGGCATTTGGGGAGCGCGAAAAACCGAAATGCGTTCCTTGCTCGATGGTACAAAATCGGTGTTGACGATCGACGAAGCCCATTTGAACACCGGGCTGGACAGCACCATGTTCACGCCGGAATCGCTGGAGAAAAATGAGTAACAATGGTATGAAGCAGAAATCAGTCCTATGAATCTCCGGGCACTCAGCGCGCTTCCGTCCTGCCCGGCAACTTTTGGGGGTTTTTGAACTTTGGCTAAATTTCCATCCGAATGGGGCGCGACCTTCACCAGCTTAAATGAACTTCTTCATATAAGAGCGCAAGAGCACGGTCCGCGCGTCGTTTTCCGTTACCTCGCTGACGGTGAAACCGAAGAATCCAGCGTCACATACGCAGATCTGGAAATGCGCGCACGGAACATTGCCGCCGCGCTCACGGCGCAAACTTCCGCGGGCGAACGCGCTTTGCTGTTTTACACGGGCGGCCTCGAATTTATATCCGCGTTCTGGGGTTGCATCTATGCGGGCATTATCGCGGTGCCGGTATTTCCCGCGCGCCTTCATCGGCAGTTGCCTCGATTGCTGTCAATCACGGCTGATTCCGAAGCCAAGCTGATTTTGACCACCGCAAAAATTCATGGGCAATCCGAAGATTTGTTCAAGCGCGCGCCTGAACTGAGCAAGCTTACGTGGCTTGCGACGGATAATCTGGCAAAAAATTCAGATGCATTGCGCGATACCGGCGCGAATCTCGAATCGCTGGCGTTTCTGCAATACACCTCGGGTTCCACTTCAGCGCCTCGCGGCGTGATGGTGACGCACGGCAACCTGCTCCATAACCTCCTGTGCTTGCGGGAAGTTTTTCAATTCTCGGCAGAGAGTATCGGCGTTACCTGGTTGCCGCATTTTCATGACATGGGTTTGATTGGCGGACTGCTTCAGCCGGTTTACGCGGGCGGCGAAATGATTGTGATGCCGCCTTCCACTTTCTTGCAGAGGCCCATCCGCTGGCTGAATGCCGTTACGCGATATAAAGCGACCACTATGGTCGCGCCGAATTTTGCCTACGATCTGTGCGTGGAAAAAATTTCCGCGGAACAACGAGAGCAAGTCGATCTAAGTAGCGTCAAAGTTGCCCTATGCGGCGCTGAGCCTGTGCGCCCGGATACTCTGAAACAGTTTAGTGAAGTATTCGGTCCCCGCGGATTCCGGCAGGAGTCTTTCAGGCCAGCTTACGGTTTAGCGGAAACTACGCTCATCGTTTCCGGCCACTCGGCGGGCGGCGCGCCATTTACTCCCACAGTCCAGGCAGATGAGTTGCGCCGGAACCGCATTCAGTCGGCGGAGCCTGCCGCTGCGGGAAGCCGCACACTGGTTGGCTGCGGCGGAATTGCGCCAGGCCTCGACGTGAAAATTGTTGATCCTGAAACTCGCGCGATCTGTGCGAAGGATCGCGTAGGAGAAATCTGGATTTCGGGTCCCAGCGTTGCACATGGCTATTGGCACAGAGATGCGGAAACGTCCGAGACGTTTGGTGCGCATCTGGCCACGGGCGAAGGTCCGTTTTTGCGCACGGGCGATCTCGGATTTCTCAATCAGGGACAGTTGTTTGTCGCGGGGCGGCTAAAAGATCTCATCATCATTCGCGGTTCCAACCATTATCCGCAGGATTTGGAGCACACGGTCGAGAGAAGCCATCGCGCGCTGCGCCCCGCATCCGGAGCTGCATTTTCGATCGACGTGAAGGGGGCGGAACGACTGGTCATTATTCAGGAAGTGAATGACCGCGCAAATGCCTCTCACGAAGATATTGTCGCGGCGATTCGCCAGGCCCTCGGCGAATCCCACGAAGTTCATCCGGATGCGATTGTACTGATCGAGCCTCGTACAATTTCCAGAACATCCAGCGGAAAAATTCAACGCTATGCCTGCCGCGAAGCGTTTCTTGGCGGCGCGCTCGAAGTGGTGCATGTGTGGCGCGATCACGAAAATCAATCGAAGGAAAAGCAGAACGGAGAAAGCCGTCCACGCAGCGGGCTCGTTTGGGATTACTTGAGCACACAGAATTATTCACATCGCCTTGCCGGCAACGCCCATCGTAATCGAGAACACGACGCGGAGTCACGACCGGGAATGAAGGGCAGCGATCCGATCGCGATTGTGGGCATGGGATGTAAATTTCCGGGTGCCGCGGGGCTCGAGGAATTTTGGACCCTGCTGCGAAATGGCGTGGATGCCATCTCGGAAATTCCTCCAGACCGCTGGGACGTTGATGCGCTTTACGATCCATTGCCCGGCACCACCGGGAAAATGAGCACGCGTTGGGGCGGGTTTCTTCCCGGCATCGATCAGTTCGATCCGCATTTTTTTGGCATTTCGCCGCGCGAAGCAGCGTCCATGGATCCGCAGCAACGTGTTCTGCTCGAAGTGGCGTGGGAAGCGCTGGAAAATGCTGGGCAGCCGCCGGACCAATTGGCGGGGACGCGCACCGGCGTTTTTGTCGGCATCGGCGGATTTGATTATTCCAATGTAATCATAAATTACAAAGACCACCTGCAAGTCATGAACGCGTATCTTGGAACGGGCAACGCCCACAGCATCGCTGCCAATCGAATTTCATATCTTCTGGATTTGCGCGGCCCCAGCGTGGCCATTGACACAGCGTGTTCGTCTTCGCTCGTTGCGATTCACATGGCTTGCGATAGTTTGCGCAGCGCGCAAAGCGATTTGGCGATTGCTGGCGCCGTCAACCTTATCCTTTCCCCCGAAGTTACAATCGCTTTTTCGCACGCGCGCATGATGGCCGCCGACGGCCGCTGCAAAACGTTTGACGCCAAGGCTGATGGTTATGCTCGAGCAGAGGGCTGCGGCGTCGTGATTTTGAAACGCTTCTCGGACGCGCTACGCGATCGTGACAATATTATTGGGCTCATTCGCGGCTCGGCGGTCAATCAAGATGGCCGCACGGCGGGCATCGCTGCTCCCAATGCCTCGGCCCAGCAAGCTGTGATTCGCGAAGCGCTGGCGCAGGCCGGAGTTGCCGCAAAAGAGTTGACGTATGTGGAAGCCCATGGCACCGGCACGTCGATCGGCGATCCGATTGAAGTCGAGGCGATTAAATGCGTGCTTGGCGAAACGATGCCGGATGATCGGCCCTGCCTGCTTGGTTCCGTGAAGGCCAACATTGGCCATCTGGAAAATGCTTCGGGCATGGCCAGCTTGGGCAAAGTGCTGATGTGCTTGCAGCACGATGAAATTCCCGGCCAGGTTCATTTCTCCAAATTGAATCCGCGCATTTCTCTCGACGGAACGCGCATTTTGATTCCCAGCGCGACTCAGCCCTGGCCTTCCACGCCGCGTCGCATCGCGGGCATTAGCAGCTTCGGATTCGGCGGGACGAACGCCCACATGATTGTCGAAGAAGCGCCATCGAGGAATCGCGCGCAGGGTGTGCCGGATCGTCCCTGGCATATCTTGGCGCTTTCGGCCCGCACAGAGTCCGCGGTGAAAGCGCTTGCGGAACGATATGAAACATTTTTGACGCAACATCCTCAGGAAAATCTTGCTGATATTTGTTTCACTGCCAACGCTGGTAGATCACACTTTGCGCGACGCGTGGCCATAATCGCAGAAAATAATGAACAGCTCCGCAAATCGCTGGCCGCTTTTGCTTCGGGAGCATCTGACGCGCACGTCGTAAGTGAATTAAGCGCAAGACACTCCGCGAAAAAAGATGGAATGCGCACCGCATTTTTATTTGGAGCGGAGGCTTCCAATGCGTGCACGGCACATCAGCTTTACGCTACACAGCCGGTCTTTCGCGCGGCGATGGACCGCTGCTCCCATTTTCTCGGACAGCATCAATATGAGCCGTTGCTCGCAGCTCTGTCCGTCGACCAAGGCTTTTCTGAACGGCGTGACGTGGCCTTGTTCGCACTTGAATTTGCGCTCGGAGAACTTTGGCAATCCTGGGGGATAGAACCCGACGCTGTCCTGGGAGCGGGTGTTGGAGAATATGCCGCGGCTGTCATATCAGAAGTGATGAGTTGTGAGGACGCTCTCAAATTAATTGTCGAGCGCGCCCGCATTTTGCAGCTGGCCCCCGACGATAGCGAATTGAAACAAATGTTCGATGAGTTTGAAGCAGTGGCATCAAAAATAAAATTTGAATCGCCAAGAATTCCATTTGTATCAGGCCTCACCGGGCACGGATTGTCCGACGACGAAATTCCCGGGGCCAGCTACTGGCGGCTTCATGTGTTGCAGGATACGCATCTCGAAGAAGCAATGCAAACCCTGAGGACGCGGCATTACGACCAATTTATTGAAATCGGTTCGACGAATTATTTTTCTGAATTCGATTCCATTGGCAACGCAAAGGCAGCCGCCAATTTTTTGCATTCACTCGACAATAAAAGCAACAGTTGGCAGACGATGCTCACCAGTCTGGCTTCGGTATACGTGCGGGGCACGCATGTGGACTGGAAATCATTCGACGAACCTTATCACCCGCTGAAAATAGCTCTGCCTACTTATCCGTTCGAGCGCGAGCGTTGTTGGGAAAACGCGCCCAACGCGTCCTTTGTCCAAAAATCGTCAAAAAAAGTTCATGCACTGCTGGGTGAGCGCGTGAATTCAGCTTTACCGATGGCGCAATTCCAGTCGCGGGTGGGAACAGGAACTTTTCGCTACCTCAGCGATCATAAAGTTCAGGGTTCTGTTGTTCTTCCGGCCGCCGTTTATATGGAGATGGCTCAAGCAGCCACATCGGAAATCTTGGGTGCGGGTTCGTCGATCTTGTCCAACATCACATTCCAGGAAGCTTTGATTCTTCCCGCGACCGGTGAGCGTGTTTTGCAATTCGTATCCACACCGGCATCGGGCGGCAATGCTTCCTTTCAAATTTTTAGTTCTAATGCGAATGGGAATGGCAATCACGAAGGCGCAGCCTGGACATTGCACGCTTCCGGCGACATGCGCCTGGAAGCGGAAAGTATTGCCCGCTGCGCGGAAGAACAATATAGCGTCGAAGGAATTCAAGCCAGATGCCCGCGCCGAAGATGCGGGGCTGAGCTTTACGCATCATTGAAAAATGCCGGATTGGAATATGGGCCAAGCTTTCAGGGCGTTCAACAAGTGTGGTGCGGATATCGCGAAGCATTAGGAGAGATTTCGCTCCCTTCGCAAATATTTATTTCTCAAAATAATGCGGAACACGATGGCTTTTTAATTCACCCCGCGCTTCTTGATTCCTGCCTGCAAGTTCTCGCTGCGGCTTTACCCGAAGATAAAAGTGGATCCGGCCGTAGATGGACCTACCTGCCTGTGGGAGTGGCAAGTCTTCGATTTTTGGGGCGTTCGGGGAAGCGAATTTTTAGTCACGCTGTTATTAAAAATGAAACCGCTCTCGGAGCGGAATTTCTTGAGGCTGATATTCGCTTGCTGGGCGAAGATGGAAGCGTCGTCGGGGAACTGCTTGGCTTTCGCGCAAAACTTATTTCCGGGGATGCGGAACGAGACGCTCGCGAAAATCCTGATGACCTGCTGTATGGCATCAGCTGGATAGAAAAGCCGCTTGTAGCAGATAAATCTGAAAATAGTGTGGAGTCAATTTCCTGGTTTATTGTTGCCGATCGCGGAGGACTTGGACAATCGCTCGCCGGCCAACTGCGATCGCAAGGAAAGCAGTGCAGTGTATCGAGCCCCGAAAATGCTCAAAGCCTCCTCCCATCTCTTGGGAACGTAAATGTCATCCACCTTGCCAGCCTCGATATTTACAGCCCGGATCATCATGCCGATGCGCTCCTTGGCGCACAAAAACAATGGATCGAAACTTTTCGCCTGATTCAATCTCTTTTAAAAAAATCTCACGAAGGCAAAAATCGCTTGTGGATCGTGACGCGCGGAGCTCAGTCCATTGGATCGCGACCTGCGTCTGTATCCATCGCGCAAACTCCCCTGTGGGGATTGGCAAAATCAGTAGATCTCGAACATCCGGAACTCGACTGCACGCGAATTGATCTCGATCCTCAAGCTGGCGCTGAAGAAATTGTCCCTCTCGTAGACGAATTATCATTGCCAGCTGCGGAGCGAGAAGTCGCATTCCGAAAAGGGACGCGATACGTGGCGCGCCTGGTCCATAGGGCACAGAAGGCGTCGAATGGCGCGCTCATGGAAATTCCCGAAACAGATTCGTTTCGCATGGAAATGTCGCGGCCTGGAAAATTGGAAAATCTCCTGTTGCGGCCAAGCGCCAGACAAGCGCCAAAAGCCGGCGAGGTTGAAATCCGAGTGATGGCCGCGGGCCTGAATTTTCGCGACGTTATGAATGCCGCCGGAGTGTATCCCGGCGGGCCCATTCCGTTCGGGGCCGAGTGTGCGGGTAAAATCTCGGCCATTGGCGCGGATGTGGCGGATTTCAAAATCGGCAACGATGTGCTTGCTGTAGCGAACGCCAGTTTCGGCTCATATACTACGGCGGATGCACGCGCCGTCGTCGCCAAGCCGCTCGCTTTCAGCTTTGGACAAGCGGCTACAATCCCGATCGCATTCCTTACGGCCTACTATTCGCTCCATTATCTCGCGAGGCTTTCGCGCGGTGAACGTGTGCTGATCCATGCGGCCGCCGGCGGTGTGGGACTTGCCGCTGTGCAAATCGCGCGCCACGCCGGCGCGGAAATTTTCGCAACCGCCGGCTCCCCGGAAAAACGCGCGTATCTGAAATCGATGCGCGTGCCTCACATTATGGATTCGCGTTCTTTGAATTTTGCCGACGAAATCATGCAGAAAACCGGAGGAAAGGGAGTCGACGTGGTTCTCAATTCCCTTCCCGGCGAATACATAACGCGCAGCCTTTCCACGCTTGGCGCCTATGGGAGATTTGTCGAAATCGGTAAAACTGATATTTATCAGAACAAACCGATTGGACTTTTTCCGTTTCGCAACAACCTTTCCTATTTTGCTCTTGATCTCGAGCGCGTGTGTCGCGAGCGGCCCGACCTGCTTCGCTCGCTCCTGCTCGAGCTGATGGCCATGTTTAAACAAGGAAGCTTGAAACCACTGCCGCACAATATTTTTTCCGTGGAAGATGCTGCCAATGGGTTTCGATACATGGCTCGGCGAAAAAATATTGGTAAAGTTGTGATCTCATTTGGCAGCGGCGAATCGAAAAAATCATCCGAGCGTTCCATCGCTCCGCGCGCGAATGCCACATACCTGATCACGGGAGGGCACGGCGGACTTGGACTTTCCGTAGCGCGTTGGTTGTCGGAAAGAGGCGCGCGCCATCTGGTGCTCCTCAGCCGCAGCGGGACTTCCCTGGCAGGCGAAGACCTGATTAGTGAATTAAAGCAAAGCGGAACTGATGTCGTAACCATGCAATCCGATGTTTCGAACTATTCCGATGTCGCGCGAGTGCTGTCCGAAATCCGAAGCGCGATGCCGCCGCTTCGCGGAATCGTTCATGCCGCTGGAGTACTGGACGATCATATTTTTCTGAAAATTGAGCCGGAGAGTTTTACTCGTGTGCTTGCTCCCAAAGTTCTCGGAGCCTGGAACCTTCACTCGCTTACCACGGATTTGCCTCTCGATTTTTATGTCTTGTTTTCTTCTGTGGCGTCCGTTCTGGGCTCACCCGGGCAGGCGAATTATGCGGCCGCCAATGCGTTTCTCGATGGGTTGGCAGAGGATCGCCGTTCTCGAGGTTTGCCTTGTTTGTCCATCAACTGGGGCCCGTGGGCCGAAGTAGGCATGGCCGCGCGCGCAGTCACCGCTCACGGGCCGGCATCGCGAATAATGCATCCTCTTGCGCCCGACCAGGCTTTAGCAGTGCTTGACCGCCTCTTCGAAAAAAATGATTCTGCGCAAGCTGTGGCGATGTCCGTGGACTGGGCTTTACTCGGACGTTCATTCAACGGACAGCAGCCGCCATCTTTAATCGCCGATATCATTCGAGAAAAAGGCTACCCCGGCATGTCCAAAGCATCGCGCGGCTCAGGGCCGAGTTTTTCAACGGAAGCACTTTGGGCCGCACCCACGACACAGCGGCATGGATTGGTTCTAGCTCATGTCCAAAAAAGCTTGGCGCAGGTGATGGCCCTGGAATCGCCCGAACTTGATCCGGAAGAATCGCTGAGCAATCTCGGCCTCGATTCACTCATGGCGCTCGAGTTGCAACACTCGCTCGAAGAATCATTTGGCGCGAAGCTGCCTATTGAATTGCTGATGGGAATACCCAGCTTGAACGAATTTGCGAAGCGCTTGTTGGAAATTCTTGCGAAAGAAGAACCAAAACTCGCGCAGGAAAGTTCTCGGGAAATTGTTGTCGGCGAATCAAAATTCAATGAAGGCTTTCCGCCAATTGTGCAAGCCTGATTGGGTGGCGCGGGCTTCAGCCTGCGGGGGTTAGTCCTTGCAAGCGCCAAAACCAACAGACTGAAGCCAATACCACAAAACCTGCTACTGCTCGCCTTCCAGCTTGCGAATTCGCACTTCGACGCCCGGCGTGTCTTTTAGAGGCGCAGAGAATTCCTCAAGATTCGATCCGCGATAGTGGTAGGGATACACGATTTTCGGCTTGAACGCTTTTACGCAGGCGGCGGCGTCAGCCGGAGTTTCGGTTCGCGGCGGATTCATCGCCAGGAACGCGACCGTGATATTTTTCAGCGCCTTCATTTCCTGTGTGCATTCTGTATCGCCTGAAAAATAAACACGCGTGTCGCCAAAATTCAAAATATACGCGCTGCCAATTCCCTTGTGGTGATATGGTTTTCCCGGCCCGGACCCGAAAACAATGTTGTACATGGGTACGCCCTCGATTTCGATTCCCATCACGGTCCTGTGCTCTGAATCGCTGATCGCTTCAGCAATGCCGCATGCGGGTGCGCAATTCAACGTATCGATGACGGCCGGCGGCCCCACAATAATCGTATCGTCCTTTTTCAGCTTGTCGACCATCGTGCGATCCAGATGATCCTGGTGCGTGTGCGTGATCACAATCATGTCCGCCGGCGGGAATCCAGTAAAATCTCCCTTGCTCCAGGGATCGACGTGAATCACTTTACCGCCGAATTCCAACATCACGCTCCCGTGATAAATGGGCGTGATCCTTAACTCTCCCTTTGAAGTGTGAATCGTGTCGCTCTGATGATTCGAGCTGTCCGCCCGAAGAAGCCCGCACGGCGCTAGAAGCAAAATTGCTATGAGTGCCGCATGCAATATGAATCCGCAAAATTTGCGCATATTATTAATTCTCCCAATTTGGATTTCGCAAAAAGTATACACCGCACACTTCAACCAGACCCAATTTCTTCCGCAAACGAACGGCGTCCGCAAAGTCATCGGCGAAATCATCGGTTGGAGAAATCTGGTCTGGGGAATCACGACGGCCATGTGCCACGATCCGGAGAGTGCCCCCGGCGGAACTCTAGTCCCCAAGCAGGAATACGCCTATACTATGCGCCTTTTCTGCACGCAGTGCTTGCCCGCGGTGCGTCACATCTTTGAAAAATTTCTCGGCGGCAGCCTCCTCATGTCGCCGTCGAGCTACAAGGATTTTCAGAATCCCGATCTCGCGCCGCTCCTGGAAAAATATTATCGCGGAGCCTCCGCCACCGCCGCCGCCGCCGAACGCATCAAGCTCTTCAAACTCATTTGGGACGCCATCGGGACCGAATTCGGCGCCCGCGACGAACTCTACGAAATCAATTATTCCGGCAACCACGAACAAATCCGCCTGGATATCCTAACCGGCGCACAAAAAAGCGGAATCCTGGACCACTGCATCGCCCTAACCGACCAGTGCATGTCAGACTACGACCTCAATGGCTGGAAAAATTCGACATGGGTGTGGGACAAGTAGTGGACAAAAAACATACTATTTCGACTTCTCGTCAATGGGAAATCAGTTTTGAGAATCCCAATTAATAGGACCTAATTAGTTTACCCAAAAGCCAAGTGCAACAACACCAGCCATACTATCCTTGTCGCTTGATCGTGGGCACTTCAAAGATGTAGTCACCAAATTCAATCTCGGTGCGTCCGAAGGAAATCAGGTGCTTCTCCCCTAATGATTTATCAATATTCATAGCCGCTTCGTACAACGAGGAGAGCCCGTATTTTTGAGAAGAGAAGAAATCTCGAAGGAATTGAAGGTCGACCACGGGGACAATGTCATCGTAGACCCAACCGCCAGGAAGGAAATCTCGATTCACCAACAGAGATTTCACTTTGACGGGCTCATCGCTCAATTCTAATCGTAAGACATCTGAAAGCCAACGTGGTCCAAGCTCTTCAACGCGTTGACCTGCTGCACGGACGACGGAAATCGCGTCGGAGATCTCCCGGTCTTTTGAAAGGACCTCCATCGCGTTATCCGGGCGGAGGAGCCACTTCACCTGTACGAGAAGGAGAAATCTTTCCACTCGATCATAAACAAGGACATCGATATCGGTCAGGATAGTACCGTTTGCTCTATTTAAGGTAACGCGCTCTTGCTGGGTATAGCGATTACTCTCGAAGAATTGCCTTAGCTCTGCGAGTTGTTCAGCCTCTTTTTGAGCTGATACTCGGCTATAGAGTTCTCTCTTTGCAGGGTTTCGATTGAGCGCAACAACAAGGTTTCGCTCAGGAGAACTCGTCATGATAAGGCTTGGT
This sequence comes from uncultured Acidobacteriota bacterium, assembly GCA_963786215.1. Taxonomy (GTDB): domain Bacteria; phylum Acidobacteriota; class Terriglobia; order Acidiferrales; family UBA7541; genus Palsa-360. The sequence continues at coordinate 471,264 of CAWAYK010000006.1, read as the reverse complement.
GAAATTAAATACGTCCCATTGGAGATACGGATCAGAGGCTGCCAGAAAGGGTCCCAGTATTCCCCAAGAGGGTTGTATGTAATGTCGTCGAGAATTGATTGGCACGAGCCATCTGGCACTCCGAATAACGCTCCCATCTTGACGAGTTGTTCTCTGCCTACATTGATGATGACACTTTCTACAGCCCCGCCCTTCACCCCTACCGCTTCATAGGCAAAAAGATGCGCAAAGTTGTGAGTTAAGGAAAGGGTTAGCATAGATCTCCAAAGAGAACGGAACTGATGGAGATTGTAGCCACCAAACTCCCAAGATCCTGGAAGATCGAAGCGCATCCCGCGCATCTGGAGCGTCGCCCATCGAGCGAATCGCTCAGACACTTCTGGAGGAGCGGTGTATCGGATCGCGTTCTCACCCGCTTTATCAATATAATGAGGAAAAACCACGTTAATTACCGGCCAATTTGATTTCATAAATGAGCGAAGCGCGTCAGTAATTCCAGCGGAAGAATCCTGAACCATCTCGCGCACTTGGCGGACACCATCGCGCCGTTGATTTTCGCTGGATGTGAAGCTAAATCGCACGAGACGGCGCTCGGGGTCGACGTTGGCCGAAAAGGCTCCGCGGGAAAACAACACAAAACAACGATAAATCTGATAGTACTTAGCCGAAAGCAGCAAAAACTGTCCAGCGTCTTCATAAACATTCCAATCTAAGTCCAACCGAGCGCCTTCCTCGCCAGAGCATCTGGCCCAGACCCACCGAAGCGCCCAAGGCAGAGCTTCGTGAGCCCAACGCATAGATTGATAAAAACGAAAATCCTCTCCGTTAGTAAGACCTCTAATTGCACCGGATCGCATTGCGTCCTCGAACGTCCGTAGCAAGTGCAGCGTAGCTACGTCTCGACTTTGACGCAGTAGTGCAGAGTTTAGGTAAAGTTTGTCGACATATTTCTCAACAGTGTCACGCAGAAATTCTCGGTCGCTCACAGGTGTACTCCATTGCCTTAGGTCCGACTCCGGGGAATATTTGACGACAAGTGGCATGAATCAGTTTGCACCAGATTCGTGCAGGCCCTGAAAAGTGCTCTTCTCGCAAACTTGGCAAATGCGGCTTCAAATCGGATCACTACAAGCCGAGCGATCTTTCGCGAAACTCCGCCTCAAAGCAGTGTAAAATAAAAAAATTTGGGGAGGTAGTGAAATGGAATTCCTAGCTGGCAGCCTGCTCGATCTGATCACCGAAACGTCCACGAATCTTCCGCCTGACGTTCGCGCGGCGATGTCCATTGCGGCCAAAGAAGAAACGCCGGACACGCAGTCCGCGCAGGCGCTGGGCATTATTTTGTCCAACATCGATATGGCCGTCGACGACACTGGCCCCATCTGCCAGGACACCGGCATGCCCACGTTCTACGTCCACACGCCCGTCGGCGTGAATCAGATTCACATCAAGAAGGCAATTCTAGAAGCCGTCGCGGAAGCAACGCGACTCGGCAAGCTGCGCCCCAACTCGGTTGATTCCCTGACAGGGAAAAACAGCGGCAACAACCTCGGCGAAGAAACGCCCGTCATCCATTTCGAGCAGTGGGAAGAGGATGAGATTGAAGTAAAACTGATCCTGAAGGGCGGCGGCTGCGAAAACAAAAATATTCAGTACTCCGTGCCCTGCACGCTCGATCACATGGGCCGCGCCGACCGCAATCTCGAAGGCGTTCGCAAATGTATCCTCCATGCCGTGTGGCAGGCGCAGGGGCAAGGCTGCGCGCCCGGTGCCGTCGGCGTCTGCATCGGCAGCGATCGCGCACACGGCTACGAACTCGCGAAGGGACAATTATTTCGCACGCTGGATGATGTGAATCCCAATCCCACGCTCGCGAAACTCGAAGCGGAAATCATGGAAGAGGCGAACCAGCTGGGCGTGGGCGCGATGGGTTTTGGCGGAAATGTTTCCCTGATCGGCTGTAAAATCGTGGCGGCAAATCGCTTGCCCGCCAGCTTTTTTGTTTCCGTCGCTTACGATTGCTGGGCATTTCGCCGCCTGGGCGTGCGTCTCGATGTAAAAAGCGGCGCAATTAACAGTTGGCTGTATCGCGATCCAGAGCGCCCGGTGCAGCGAATGGCAGCGAACTCGGGCTTCCAATTGACCGGGCGCGAAGTTGTCCTCACCGCGCCGCTGACCGAAGCGCAGATGCGCTCGCTCAAAGTGGGCGACCTCGTCCTGATCAACGGTGAAATGCGCACCGGCCGCGACAACGTCCATGCCTACCTGATGAAAAATCCTCCGCCCGTCGATCTGAACGGATCCGTGCTCTATCACTGCGGCCCTGTCATGCTCAAGCAGGGCGAAGAATGGGTCGTGAAGGCCGCCGGCCCCACTACCAGCATTCGCGAAGAGCCCTATCAGGCAGACGTCATCAAGAAATATGGAGTGCGGGTCGTCATTGGCAAAGGTGGAATGGGAGCAAAAACATCCGCGGCGCTGAAAGAATTTGGCGCCGTATATTTGAACGCCATAGGCGGGGCTGCCCAGTATTACGCGCGTACCGTTGAAAAAGTTTTGGGTGTCGAGCTGATGGAATTCGGCATCCCCGAAGCGATGTGGCAGCTTCGCGTAAAGAACTTCGCGGCCATCGTTACGATGGATGCGCACGGCAACAGTCTTCACGCGGACGTAGAAAAAGCCACGGGAGAAGTTCTGGAAACGCTACAGAAAGTCTAGCCTGCACTTCTTACAAAACAGTGCACCAGCAATTTCAACCTGGTGCACATCTATTGATGATACTTGTGAGCTGCGAGTACGCCGTAGTAGGGGCACGGCATGCCGCAAGCTTGTCCAAATTAGGTTTTCGATATAGGGCGGAAAGGCCTGTTACTTTAGGTTGGGTTCCATGACAAGAACCAACTTTTCAGGACAGGAGATTCCGCCTTGAACCGAGTATGCAGCATTTTTTCTCAGCTGTTACAGTTTTTTCCTCGTCTGGAATTTGAACAGATTGTTCGAGCGACCCGTGCCGAGCGCCATGCCCGCGGATTTACTTGCTGGGGGCAATTCGTGGCCATGATGTTTTGCCAGTTAGGGCAAGCTCGGTCGCTACGTGAAATTTGCGGAGGACTGGCGGGTTGTGAAGGCAAACTGAAACATCTGGGCGTTCCTCGAGCACCCAAGAAATCCACGCTGGCCTACGCCAACGAACACCGACCCTGGCTGTTGTATCAGAAAGTTTTCTACTGTTTATTTGCTCGTTGCCAACAGGTCGCAGGAACGCGACACGGATTCCGTTTTCGCAATCCACTGCTGAGCATCGACGGCACACTTATCGATCTCTGCGCCACCATGTTTGACTGGGCCCAATACCAGCAAGCCAAAGGCGCATCCAAGTTGCACTTAGTTTTGGACCACGATGGACATCTGCCGTGTTATGCGGTTCTCACCGAAGCAAACGCTTCCGAGGTGAAAATAGCGCGCACACTTTCGTTTGCTCCCGGCACTATTTTAGTTTTTGATCGCGGCTATGTGGACTACCAGTGGTATCAAAGACTCACCGATCGCGGGGTGTTCTTTGTAACTCGCCTGCGTCATGACGCTCACTATCGTGTTCTGGAATCCCGGCCAATTCCAAAGAATCGCCACATCCTCAAAGATGAAATCATCGCCTTGGGCAGTCATCACTACAGGCAGACAGCGCGATTCCGGCGTGTCGAAGTGTGGATACAGGAACGGCAGGAGGTTCTCGTGCTACTGAGCAACCACCTCAGCTTTGGATCCACGACCATCGCGCAAATCTATCGAGAACGCTGGAGGATCGAAGTCTTCTTCCGCTATTTGAAGCAGAACTTGCGCATCAAAACCTTCGTAGGCACTAGCGCCAACGCGTTGCACACTCAAATTTGGACAGCACTGATCGCCATCCTGCTCTTGAAATACTTGCAACTGCGGGCCCGCTACGGCTGGTCGTTATCGAATCTGGTCGCTCTGCTACGCCAACAACTCTTTGTTTATCGCGATTTACAAGCTTGGCTGGACGAACCGTTCCAAGCTCCGCCCGCTTTGGCAGGCCTACACGATGGCCAGTTGGCGCTGCCTTTTTAACATGCTATTAGGACAGCACAGCCCCAACCTAATAAGCCACTCGCGTCCATGGCGCCCACAAACACCGTCTTTTCAAGTCGCGCTCCCGCTCACGTCTCCTAATTTGGACAGCCTTGCGGCATGCCGTGCCCCTACTACCTCGGCGCCAGCAAAATGAGAATTCGTGCATCGAAATACCCGATGATCCAAACATCATTTGTGAGAAATTCGCGATAGGAATTAGAAATGCGGTATGAATGGGGCTTCAGGCGCAGGCGGACTTCAATGAAATCTATCCGCCAAGCCGGAAGCCCCATTTTTATGTATGGTATGAATGGATGAATTACGTAGCGGGCGCCAGATTTGTATCGAGCGCCAGGCCCAGCCGTGCGGCTAGCTCCTGACGTGCTCTCCACAAACGCGCCTTCAATGTGTTTCGCGAAACGCCCAGGACGTGCGCTGCCTCTTCAGCGGAGAGACCTTCAATCTCCCTCAACCAAAAAGCGGTCCTCAGCAAGGGAGAAATTTCCGCCAATTTCTTTTTCATGCGGTCGCCCAGTTCCGTTCCAGCATAGAGCTGCTCCGGATTAGGACCATCGTCCGCGAAGCGTTCGGCCAGCGGCACTTCTCCTTCGAGCGTAAAGTCATCCAGCGAAACAGCAGGCCTGGAGCGCTTGCTGCGTCGCCGCATCAGAGCCGCGTTGATCACAATTCGCGTAAGCCATGTGGAAAATTGCGACCGGCGCTCGAACCTCGGAAGATTGCGATAGGCCGAAAGCAGACCCTCCTGCAGGGCCTCCTCGGCGTCCTCCGGATTACCCAGCACTCGAAACGCAGTCTGGTACAAGGCTCGCGTGTTGCGCGCAAACAATGCGTCAAGCGCTCGCGAATCGCCGTTCAGACCCCGTTCGATCAGTTGATCTTCTGTCTGCTCGTCCATGTTGACTTCAATAAGATTTTCTCCCACGGATTGAGTGCGTTCCTGATTCATGTTTGTTTTCCCCTTATAAATAAGGAATGCATGAAGCTTATAAGTGCCCTTGCTTCTCCCCCCGGCCAAGAAACTTTGAATATTAAAAACTCTATGGATTAGACGCTCTGGGCAGCGTTCGGTGGCCTATTCCCTTATTTTTATTACGAATCTTCAGTTCACATTCCGCGAAACAGGCGCTCCCAGCGCCATGCGAAAGCGAAATTCAATTTGAATTATAGGGACCCCGAAATTTCTTCAACCACGGCCTTTGTCATGCATCCATAGCCCACGATTCCAACCCCAGCTTCGTGCATTTGCGCGAGTAGTTGCTTGCCTGCCGAATCAATGTAGCTGATCGCTTTCAGGCGGACTTGTAGCGGCACTTCCAGAGACGATTTACGTTCTTTCCAGCACCGCTCCAGTTCCATGACCCACTCACCGGAGAGTTTCCCCTCCAGTTCCCAAGTCTCAGTGTTATCGGCCTGACTTACGGTTACCTTAAACATTCCCAGCCCTGTGGATTAAACTCCAAGAAAGCATCCCGGCAGACATAGATAGCATGTTATTGGCCATTGTGCCGAAATAGAATCACAGGAAATAACTCTCTTATCTACAATACAATACGTAAATAAAAACAGATTGGATTGGAATTTCGTAGTAAAAGAGGGGTGTAAAAATTGCCGCTATATCGGCATATGCCGACATGTCGGCATAGCAATTCATTTATGTTTCTCTATACCCAGTTTGCGCATTTTTGATTGCAGTGTTGTTCGTTTCATCCCTAATCTCATTGCAGCGCCCCGGGGACCTGCCAATACCCATTTCGTAACTTCTAAAGCTTTTAGAATGTGATCGCGCTCCGCTGCTCTGAGTGTCAGGCTTTCATCAAGGGCCTCGACGCCAGATCTAAGCTCACTCAAAGGTACGCGAAGCACCGGTCCGGGGGAGACGATGACCGCGCGCTCCATCAAGTTTTCTAATTCGCGAATGTTTCCTGGCCACGGATAGTGAACGAGCTGTTCTAAAGTTTCGGCCGGAATGGTCTCCACTTTTCGATTCATGCGCCGGGCGTGTTTTTCTACAAAATATCGGACTAGCGAGGGAATATCTCCCTGCCGGTCGCGCAGGGGCGGCATAAGTATGGGGAAGACACGCAGCCTATAATACAAGTCGCTTCGGAAGGTGCGCGCCGCAACCATCTCAGCAAGATTGCGATTTGTGGCGGCCACCAGGCGAATATCCACATGAGTTGTGTGCGTGCTGCCCAATCTCTCAAATTCCTGTTCCTGAAGCACGCGCAGAAGCTTGGGCTGCAGTTCGAGCGGAATATCTCCAATTTCATCCAGAAAAATCGTGCCGCCATCAGCGAGTTCAAACCTGCCGATCCGTTGCGCGATGGCTCCCGTGAATGCGCCGCGCTCGTGCCCAAACAATTCGGATTCCAGCAGGCCTGTGGGAATTGCAGCGCAATTTACTTTTACAAATGTGCGTTCCCGCCGCGGGCTCAAATTATGAATCGCCCTCGCAATTAACTCTTTGCCCGTGCCGGTTTCCCCGGTGATAAGCACGGTGGAATCCGTGGGAGCAACGGTTTCCACCTGCTTCAGCACGGCACGCACTGGGGCTGACTCGCCTATGATCTCGTCGAAATTCATTTCTGAACGGATTTCATCTTCGAGGTAAAGTTTTTCCTGCGCCAATTTGTTTTTAAGTTCTGCAATTTCCTGGAAGGCCAATGCGTTTTCGACGGCAATCGCCACCTGGCTTGCGACCTGCGCAAGCAAATCCACATCCCCTTGCTGGAATGCCGAGTCGCGCAGGCTCGCCAAGCTCAGCGTGCCGAGCGCGCGATCGTGCGTGATCAGCGGCATGCACACCAGCGATCGAACCCCTTCGGCCATCATTAGCCGCGAGGTAACCGAATCGAACGCCTCGATTTCATTGCGGTCTAAAACCTGAGGTTGATGCGTGCGAAAGGCCTTTCCCGCCAGCGCCCTTTCTACCGGGACAAGGAAGTCCTCGCGAATAAGACCTTTTCCCTGAGGAAAGTCGAGCGCCAGCACACGCATGCTGTTGGTTTCCGGTTCAAAAACTGCGAGGCTCGTATATTCATGGTGAATTACGCGGCGAAGCGATGCCGCAATCGCATTCAAAAGTATGTGCAGGTCCAGCTTGGAAACCACCGCGTTGTTTACTTCCAGAAGGACTCGCAACCTGTCGCGCTCCCTCGCCAGCTGCCGTTGATAAGCCTGAGCGCTTTCAAAATTGAGCGCGTTATCCACGGCGACGGCTACTTGTCGCGCCACCTGTTGCATAAAAGCGACCTCTGATTCCGTGTGCGTGTGCGGCGTGCCGCGCCCGAAACTCATCACGCCCAGGCGACGCTGCGCGGTGGTCAGCGCCAGTGAACAAAATGAACGGACACCGTTTTCACGGAGCGTCTGCACAATTTCGGGAATCCGAGTTTCTTTCTCGATATCATCCAGCAAATACGGCTTCTGCGATTCCCAGACCCACCCGGATGGCGTTTCTCCAATTGCAAATTCGCTCCCCGGTCCGATATTTCCTGAATTGTTTTTCGGATTCGAGAATGTGCAGGCGCATGACGTTGCGCAGAGGGTCGTACAAGATGAGGTTCAGGTACTCGAATTCCACGACTCGGTGCAGGCGTTCCGCAAGCTCATGAAACAGTTCGCCGAGATCGCGGTGCTGCGCGATAGCCTCGGCAACTTCCAGCAGGGCCTGGTGGCGCGCTTCCGGAGAAGCGCTGGCTGATTCGTGAATGGGCGCTTCGCTCATTGCTTGGAGAATAACACTGCGCTCTATTATGACTCAATATTAGCGCGAAAAACGTGTAGTTTTCGAGTTCTGTAAATTTTTATGGCGCGAGGATTGATTGCTGAAAAGCTGCGATATTTAATCGCAGGAAATTGTTTCGAAAAGTTACAAAAAAAGTTTGACAGCTGCCGGAATGCTCGCGCATAATTATGCAAGTGAGTGCATAAAGTTAAATAGACCAATGGCGCTGAACGTACACAAAAAATTCCGGCAAGGGCAGATCCTGAAACTGGTCTCGAGCGAACCGATCTCGAGCCAGGACGAACTGCGGCGCAGGCTGTTTCACATGAAGGTCCGTGTGACGCAGGGCACGCTCTCGAGGGACATGTCCGAACTGCGGCTGGTGAAGACCGCCGAAGGCTACAAGCCGCTTTCCAATGGCGATGAGTCCGGCGCGCCCATGCCGCCGCTTGGCCGGGCGCTGCGCGATTTCCTCGTGGACCTGCGGCCTGCCTTTAATTTGCTGGTGCTCAAGACGCCTCCGTCCGGAGCGCAACCGCTGGCCGCTGCGCTGGACGCCGAAAAATTCAAGGAAGTGGCCGGGACAATTGCGGGTGACGATACCGTCCTGGTAATCACGCCATCGCGTAAAGCGTGCGCCGCTGTCCAGAAGCGAATGGAGGATTTACTCCGATGAACGACCCGCAACGGGTCGCCGTAGTCGGAGCAACGGGCTATGCAGGATTTGAGCTGGCCCAGCTTCTTCTTCGGCATCCCAAAATTCAAAAACCGACCTTTTACTTGCGGGAAAGTTCGGCACACGTAAAGTGCCTGACGGAAATTTTCCCGCAGCTGCGCGGCTGGGGCGAAGCTCCCTGCAAGACGTTTTCGGTCGATGCCATTGCATCGAGCGGAGCCGGCACCGTGTTTCTCGCGACGCCGCACGAAGCTTCTCTCGAAACGGTGCCGCAACTTGTTGAATGCAGGCTTGCGGGTCGTGGACCTGAGCGGCGCGTTCCGCTTCCACAATCCCGAAACGTTTTCGCAGTGGTACAAGCTTCCGGCTCCGCCAAAAGATTTGGCGGAAGAAGCCGTTTACGGTTTGCCTGAGTTATATGCGGATCAATTGCCGGGTGCGCGGCTCGTTGCCAATCCCGGCTGCTATCCGACAAGCGTGATCCTCGGCCTGAAGCCGCTCGTCGAATCCGGCTGGATCGCAACCGAGCGCGGCATAGTCGCCGATTGCAAGTCCGGAGCGACAGGCGCGGGCAAGGAACCGAAGAAGGAACTGCATTTCGTGGAAGTCGACGAAAATTTCCGCGCGTATGGCCTGTTCTCTCACCGCCACACGCCGGAAGTGACCGAGCACACGGGCATCTCGGGCGAGGACATTGTTTTCACGACGCACCTTCTGCCCGTTGCGCGCGGCATTCTTTCCACCCTGTACGTATGGTTTTCCGAACCGCATACGGCGCAGGAAGTGGAATCTCTGTATCGCAGCTTTTACGCGGATCGTCCGATGATGCGCATCTGGCCCGCGGGGAAGTTGCCGGAACTGCAGCATGTGGCGCACACAAATTTCAGTGATATCGGATTTGCGCTGGATCCCGCGGGGCGGCGCCTCGCGGTTGTAAGTTGTCTCGATAATCTGGGTAAGGGCGCCGCGGGCCAGGCTGTTCAAAACATGAATTTGATGATGGGGATTGGGGAGGATACAGGACTCCGATGAGATTAGTCGTAAAAGTTGCGGGAGCGTTACTCGATGATGCGGCGGCGATGGAAACGCTGGCGCGTCAGGTGTCCCAGCTTGCCCATCAGGGCCACGAAATTCTCGTGGTGCATGGTGGCGGAAAAATTTTCACCGCCACCCTCAAGCAGATGGGAATCGACAGCAAATTCGTCAACGGATTGCGCGTGACGGATCGCGCGACACGCGACGTTGCCGTGATGGTTCTCGGCGGTCTGCTCAACAAGCGGCTTGCCGGCGCGATTTCTGCTGCCGGGCAGCCTGCGGTTGGTATTTGCGCCTCCGATGCCAGCTGTTTCCTGGCTGAGCCCATGATGCATGACGAAGTGGTCGGCGGACTCGGTTTCGTTGGCTATCTCACCGGAGTAAACCTGGAATTCCTGGAATCGTTTTGGAAAGCGGGAATCATTCCCGTAGCATCGTGCATGGGCCTTGGCGCTGATGGCGAGCTCTACAACATCAACGCCGATCACATGGCGGCTGCCTGCGCTGAATATATTCATGCCGATCGTCTGATTTATCTTACCGATGTGGCTGGCGTGCTCGATGGCTCAAAAGTTGTGAAGGTGGTTTCAACCGGCGATGCCGAAGACATGATCCGGCAGAATAAAGTTTCTGGCGGAATGATCCTGAAACTCGAAGCGTGCAAGCGCGCGCTTTCCGCAGGAGTTGCGGAAGTACGAATTGTCGGCGGCTCTGTGCCAAAAGGATTGATGGCTGCGGCGAACGGGGCGAGGTTTCCCGGAACGCGTATCACTGCGGAATTTCCCGTGAGCAGTGCGGGGGCGGCCCATTGAAAGCGAAAGCCAAAAAATCGTTGAAGAAGGCGAAGCCAGCTTCCGCCACGTCGAAATCCATCTTAATTGATGCGTCCACGCACCTGATGAACACATACAGGCGCTCGGACATGATTTTTACGCACGGGCGCGGCTGCTACGTTTTCGATCAAAATGGAAAGAAGTATCTGGATTTTCTGGGCGGCATCGCCGTCAATGCGCTCGGATATTCTCATCCGGCTCTTGTAAAAACCATTCGGCGCGAGGCCGGCCATGCCGTACACGTTTCCAATCTTTTTCATAATCCATTCCAGGGACCGCTCGCGGCAAAACTCGCCAAGTGGTCTGGCATGGACCGCGCATTTTTCACCAACAGCGGCTCGGAAGCCGTGGAAGGCGCGTTAAAGCTCGCGCGAATTGCCGCGAAACAAAAGCCTGGCGGCGCAACCAAGACTCGTTTTCTGGCCATGGAGCATTCCTTTCATGGGCGCACTCTCGGAGCGCTTTCGATTACTCATCCTGTGAAATATCGCGAGCCATTCGAGCCGCTGATCCCAGGAGTTGAATTCGTCCGCCTGAACGATGTTGCAGACCTCGAATCGAAATTTACAGATGACGTCTGCGCCGTAATCATTGAGCCCATTCAGGGCGAGGGCGGCATTTATCCGGTCACCAACGAATTCTGGAAGCGGGCGCGCGCGCTTGCCACGCAACACGGCGCCGTGCTGATCGCCGACGAAATCCAATGCGGCCTCGGACGCACTGGCAAAGCATTTGCCTACCAGCGACTCGAAGGGTTGCCCGACATTGTCATCGTCGCAAAACCCCTTGCGGGCGGATTGCCGCTCGGCGCGCTGCTCGCCCGGGAAGAAATTGCCGCATCATTTTCACCGGGCCTTCACGGCTCCACCTTTGGCGGCGGGCCGCTGACCTGCGCCACCGGATTAACTTTCCTCGAAACGATGGAGCGAAAACATTTGCTGGCCAATGTTCAAAAACGTGGCGCCGAGTTAAAAGCTGGTCTGAAAAAATTGGCGGCCAAATTTGATTTCATTCGCGAAATTCGCGGCGAAGGCTTGATCCTTGGCATCGATCTGGATGTGGAAGGATCTCCTTATGTTGCCGAGGCGCTGAAGCAGGGGCTTCTCATTAATTGCACGCACGACCATATCCTGCGCCTGCTGCCGCCATATATTTTGACCGCGCAGCAAGTGAAGGAAGGTTTATCGAAACTTGAATCGGTCCTAGCCAGGACCGAGCGTCCCGCGCCGTCAGCGGCCGTAACTTCCGCCCCCGCAGCGGCTCAGTCGCTCGCGGTTGCGAGGTAATCATGAAAGCGCAGGCCCCGGCTCAGGGAAAAATTGAGAGCCACACTTTGAGTCTTTCCACAGACCTTCTCACCGGCACGGAATGGAATGCCGCTCAGGTTCAGGAACTTTTCCGCCTCGCCGTTGACGTTAAAGCCGATCCGGATCGCTACAAAACCGCTCTGTCCGGCCGGCAATTGGCGATGATTTTTGAAAAGCCTTCGCTGCGCACGCGCGTAACATTTGAAGTCGGTATCACCAGCCTGGGTGGCACTGCAATTTATCTGGATCATGCGGATACGCATCTGGGCGACCGCGAATCCGTTCCCGATGTGGCGCGGTGCCTTTCGCGCTGGGTGCACGGAATTGTCGGGCGCGTTTTTTCGCAAAAGGCCCTCGAAATTCTGGCGGACTATGCCAGCGTGCCTGTGATCAACGCGCTTTCGGATGTGTATCATCCGTGCCAGGCGCTGTGCGATTTCTTCACGCTGGAAGAAAAATTTGGCTCCGCGCGCGGCGTGAAGCTTGCCTATGTCGGAGACGGCAATAATGTTTGCCACTCGCTGATGGTTGCGGGAGCGCGCGTCGGCGCGCACGTGCGTATCGCGGCGCCCGCGGGCTACGAGCCTGATGCAAAAATTGTTGCGGCGGCGCGCGTCGATGCGGCTGCCACGCAAGGCACCATCGAATTATTTCGCGCTCCCGAAGAAGCTGTCTCGGACGCGCAAGCTGTGTACACGGATGTCTGGGCCAGCATGGGCCAGGAAGATGAAACTGAAAAACGCGCCGCAATATTCGCGCCCTATCAGGTCAACGCCAAACTCATGTCCCAGGCTGCGTCTGACGCCGTATTTCTCCACTGCCTTCCCGCGCATCGCGGTTCCGAAGTGACGGACGACGTCATGGAGTCGCCGCGTTCCATCGTTTTTGATGAGGCGGAAAATCGCCTGCACGTTCAGAAAGCCATCCTGTTAATGCTCCTAAGCTGAAAGGAAAAACGGTGCCAAAGAAAGTAGTTCTCGCCTATTCAGGCGGACTTGATACGTCAATTATTATTCCCTGGCTGAAGGAAACCTACGGCGGCTGTGAAGTGATCGCCATGATCGGTGACGTCGGCCAGCAGGAAGATTTGAAAGCCGCAAAGAAAAAAGCGCTGGCCACGGGCGCTGCTTCGGCCACGATCGAAGATTTGCGCGAAGAATTTTTGACCGAGTACGTTTGGCCCACGCTGCGCGCAGGCGCGGTCTACGAACATAAATATCTGCTCGGCACATCGATGGCGCGCCCTGTCATCGCCAAGCGTCAGGCGGAAATCGCGCTGGAAACAGGCGCGGACGCTGTTGCGCACGGATGCACTGGCAAGGGCAACGATCAGGTGCGCTTTGAGCTTGCGTACAAAGCCATCGCGCCCAAAGTGAAAATTATTTCGCCGTGGCGCGAATGGACCATCAACTCGCGCGAAGATGCCATCGCTTACGCGAATGCGCACAAAATTCCCGTTGAGCAAACGAAAGCCAACATTTATTCACGCGACCGCAACATTTGGCACCTGAGCCATGAAGGCGGCGTGCTCGAAGATCCCGCGAACGAGCCGGACGAAGCCATGTGGCAGTGGATTGCCTCGCCGGAAAAAGCGCCGAACAAGCCTGCGGTTGTCGAAATTGGTTTCGATGGCGGCACTCCCGTATCCGTAAACGGTAAAAAACGTTCAGCGATGGCTCTGCTCGATGAATTGAACGAAATTGCGGCGGAACATGGAGTCGGCCGCATTGACCTCGTTGAGAATCGCCTGGTCGGCATCAAGTCGCGCGGCGCGTACGAAACGCCGGGTGGCACCCTGCTCGTTACCGCACATCGCGAACTTGAAACGTTGTGCCTCGATCGCGAGACGGCGCACTATTCGGAAATACTTTCATTACGGTATGCCGAGCTTGTGTATTACGGCACGTGGTTTACGCCGCAGCGCGAGGCGCTCGATGCCTATTTCACTGAAGCGCAAAAGCGCGTAACCGGCACGGTTGGTCTCAAGCTTTTCAAGGGCAACGTGACTGTCACTAAGCGCGTGTCCCCCTATTCGCTCTATCGCAAGGGCCTCGCGAGTTTTGCCATGACGGGCTACAACCCGAAAGACGCGGAAGGTTTCATCAACCTGTTTGCTTTGCCGGTAACGATTCCGGCGGAATCGAAAGTAAAGTGACCGCTACGCCTAAGGAACAGTCGTCGGGAAAATTGTGGGGAGGGCGTTTTGACCGTGCTCCCGACGAGCTGTTCTACCAGTTTCAACGATCCTTCTCCTTCGATCAGCGCCTGCTGCCCTACGAGCTGGCGGTCGATCGGGTGTGGGCGGGCGCGCTGGAATCGGCGGGCATACTTTCGGTCGAAGAAATGCGCGACACGTTGACCGCGCTCAACAAAATTGCCGACCGCGCGGAAAACGAATACGCGTGGCTCGGCGGATCGCCCGCCGAGGACGTGCACCATTTTGTCGAGACGGCGCTCGTGGAATATCTCGGCGCTGTCGGATACAAGCTTCACACGGGACGCAGCCGCAACGAACTCGTGGCTACCGATTTCCGCATGTTCGTCATGGAGTCTGTCGGCGAAATGCGCGTGGCTTTGTCCCGGCTGATTTCCGCGCTCGTCGGCCAGGCCGAAAAAGTGTTCGGTATTCCAATGCCCGGCATGACGCATATGCAGCACGCTCAGCCGATTTTGTTTTCGCATTTTCTGCTCGCGCACGCCGAAGCATTTTTTCGCGATGCGGTGCGGCTCGACGCAGCGAAAGCCATGGCGGACGCTTGCCCGATGGGTTCCGGCGCGCTGGCGGGTTGCGCGCTTGATGTGGATCGCGCCGCCATCGCCCGCGAACTCGGCTTCGCGCGGCCCACGGCCAACAGCCTTGATGCGGCCAGTGATCGCGACTTCGCGCTCGATTATCTTTACGCGCTGGCTGTAATCGCGACTCACCTTTCGCGGCTCGCGGAAGATTTTGTTTTGTTTGCATCGCAGGAGTTTGGCTTTATCGTGTTGCCCGATGAATTTTCGACGGGCAGCAGCCTCATGCCGCAAAAGAAAAATCCAGATGCGTGGGAACTTTTGCGCGGCAAGACCGGCCGCGTAACTGCTTCACTGCATACGCTGCTCACAATCATGAAAGGCCTGCCTTCGAGCTATCAGCGCGACCTGCAGGAAGACAAGGAACCCGTGTTCGCCGCGCACGATCAGGCATATGCCATGTTGACCATCGCCGCAGGAGCCGTTGCCGCAACGCGTCCGAACGAAGCGCGCATGCGCGAAGCCGCGTCCGATCCCGCGCTGCTCGCCACGGAAGCTGCGCATTATCTTGTCCGCCGCGGTGCGCCCTTCCGCCAGGCGCATGAAATTGTCGGGCAAATTGTTCGCGAGGGCGAGCGTGCCGGAAAATCCTTTTCCACGCTGCCGCTCGAAACTTTGCAAAAGTTTTCTCCGTTATTCGCGCCCGATTTTTATGATGCTTTGAAACTGGAATCCGCTCTTGCCGGCCCAGACGTCGAAGGCGGAACCGCGCCCGCGCGTGTTCGCGACGCCATCGCTGCGGCAAAAGCGCGGCTGGCAGCTCTGGAGAAGAAATCATGAGGGCGCGCACAGCACGTATGAGTGACGCGGCTGCGGTTCACCGCGTTATCGCCCACTACGCCGGCGAAGGGCTTCTTCTGCCCCGCACCGAGGCGGAAATCCGCGAACACATCGCGCGCTTCCTCGTGCTCGTGGAAAAACGCGGCAAGGAAGAAAAGGTTCTGGGCTGTGTGGCGCTTGAACCTTATGGCGCGGACCTCGCCGAAATACGCTCGCTCGCCGTCGCTCCTGATGCGCGAGGAGAAGGCCGCAATGTCGGCGACCGCCTGATGAAAGCAGCGATGGACACGGCGAAGCGGCGAAAAATTGCGCGCCTGTTTGCCGTGACGCACAGGCCCGAATTTTTTTCGCGCTATGGCTTCACGCCCGGCCCGCGGCAAATCGTGCCCGAAAAAATCGAGCGCGATTGTGTCACGTGCCCCAAAGAACGCACGTGTAACCTGATCGCGACGGTGGCTGTCGTTTGTCCCGAACGCGATGTACTGCCAGTCCTAACCGGAGCCGGAAAAGTACTCTCAATGTCCTAATGTTTTTGTAGCTCGCCTCTTCAGAGGCGAGGGTTTAGATGTAGCGTTATCTGATCTTCGTCTGACATCTAAACCCCCGCCTCTAAAGAGGCGGGCTACAGCACGACTTGAATTTTTAATTGGTGATCAAAAAATGAGCGACCTGCCATCATCCCGCGCCTTGCCGCGCGGGTTTCGTTTTGCATCCGCCGCCTGTGGCCTTAAGAAACGCGGCCAGACGGGGACGCTGGACGTTGCCATGATCGTTTCCGATTCTCCAGCGTCTGCGGCCGCCGTGTTCACGCAAAATCTTGTCCAGGCGCCGCCCGTGGTTCTTTCGCGCGAACACGTCCGCAAGTCCGCGGATTCGATGCGCGCCGTCATCGTAAATTCCGGAAATGCCAACTGCTCTGTAGGCCCGGGCGGCATGGTCGCTTCGTGCACCACTGCCGAAACCGTGGGAACACTGCTCGGCTGCCGCAGCGACCAAATCGTAGTGTGCTCGACCGGAGTCATCGGCGTCCCTCTGCAGGTGGAGCGCATCTTGAATGCCGCGCCAGGCCTTGTGAAATCACTGAAGTTTTCTGCGCAAGCTTTCGATGGCCTGAATCGCGCGATCATGACCACTGACACGCGCCCGAAACGTGCCGCCGCAAGCTGCAAAATCGGCGGTAGAACCGTGCGGGTCGCAGGATGCGCCAAAGGCGCGGGCATGATTCACCCGAACATGGCCACGATGCTTTCATTCGTCGTTACCGACGCCGTCGTTGCACCCGCGGTCCTCGATCACGCATTACGCGAAGTCGTCGATCGCACGTTCAATTGCATCACGGTGGATGGAGACAGCTCCACGAACGACACGCTTCTCGTCCTTGCCAATGGCGCAAGCGGCGCGAAGAAAATTACGAAGACAAGCGGAGTCGATTACAAAACTTTCGTCGGCGCTCTGGAAAAAGTTTGCAAACACCTTGCCGTGGGAATTGTCGAGGATGGTGAAGGCGCAACGCACTTGGTTGAGATCGAAGTGCGCAGCGCACCCAACGATGCCGCCGCAAAAAAAGTTGCAGAGACCATTGCTCTTTCCGCGCTTGTTAAAACAGCAATCGCCGGAGCCGATCCCAACTGGGGCCGAATCCTGGCCGCAGCTGGCCGCTCCGGTGTGCAATTTAATCCGGAGAAGGCCGAAATCTGGCTGGGCAAAATGAAAATGTACGGTCCGCCAAAGGGTTCGTCATACTCCGTCGCATTGCCACTCGATGAACGCGCCGCGCATAAACGTCTGCAAGAAAAAAACGTCTCAATCATCATCGATCTTCACAACGGCCGAGGCGCCGCGCGCATGTGGACCTGCGATTTCACCAAAGAGTACGTAGAAATCAACGCCAGCTACCGCACATAGCTTTAAGTGGCGCGGGCTTCAGCCTGCGGATTTTTGTCCCTTCAAGGACCAAACCCCGCAGGCTGAAGAGTCTGGGTGAAGACTCGATGCCGCTTCGTTTTTATAGTTTGTATTCGAGTTTATGACTGTTTGCTACGCATGGTTCTGGGAAATTGGAGTTGCGTGGCCGCTAGTTCGCGTGCCACATGCGCGTCAAGTTATAGGCGGTGCTCGCTAGCGCCCATTCTCCTCTCACTTTGTGCAATCCGCGTTGGCGGAACCTTCTCATGCCTCGCTGCTCTTTTAACACTCCGTTGACCGGTTCGACGATGGCTTTGCGTTTGGCGTACAGCGCGCGGCCTGCCGGGTCGCGCAATTTTCGTCGCATGCGGCGATAGGCCGGGTCCTTTGCCCGCGTCCGCAGTCGCCCTCCGCGATTCAACCAGCGTCCCAGATGGGAGTCTGGAACATACCCGTCGATTCCTCGTTCCTCCAACACCCGCAAATTCTCCACGGAAAAAATCCACTGTCCGCACTCGCGCAGTGCGGCTTGTCTCCACACGTTTGCTCCACCAAATCCAGCAGCGGAAGCAGCAAACCGTTGTCGTTCGTCTCCTGCGTCACGCACTGCCCCACAATCAAGTGATCTTCGCTCACCGCCAGCGTGCCCGTGTAGCCCAGCGTGAACCCGCCACGCTCGCGCAGAAAGCGGCTGTCCGCATCCGTCCGCGAGAGTTTCTTCAATCCCGATTTCCGCAGCCGCTCCAGCCGCGCCGGAATTTCATCCGCTTGCCGCTCCAGCCGTTCGATCGCTTCGCGGCCTACTTCCATCCCTGCGCCTTCGTTCGGATCTTCCGCGTTGCACTGCTTCTGCCACCGCCGAATGTCGCGCCGTATGCGCGCCCGTTTCTCTCGCAACGCTTGCTCGGTATCCAGGCGATTGCGTGATGCGTTCGCCGCGATGCGCGTCGAGTCGATGGCCACGTGTCCCAACCGACCCAGCCCGCTCGCCCGCGCCAACTCCACCACGCGCGTAAACAAATCGTTCAACCCCTTCGCGTGCCGCCGCCGAAACGCGTTCAGCGTCCAGTGATCCGGCGTCGCCCCGCCACCCAAATACCGAAATGCCAAATCCTCTCGGGTGCGCTGTTCCAGCCTGCGCGAACTGGTCACGCCCAGGGCGTAAGCGTATAGCCATACCGAAACCAACATCTCTGGTGCGTACGCCGGTCCGCCTTCGATTCCATACTCGTCTCGAAAAGCGCCCAAGTCCAACTTCGCCACCATCCTGCGCACATAAAAACATAAGTGTCCTGAACCCAATACATCGCGCACACTCGGCGGTAGCAAATACGCCTGATCCGGGTTGTAATCCAAAAATTTCCCCATCGCGTCTCCTCTCTCGTGCAGTATAAAAGACGCGTCAAGGCTAGTTCTCACACAGACTCTGAAGCCCGCGCCACAAAATTCCAACTCAACCTAGTCTTCCCACTTCCAATCCAAAAATTGTTCGCGCAACGCCGTCTTACGGAATTTCCCCACCGAAGTGCGCGGAATTTCCTCAGCAAACACAAACGCGTCGGGCAATTGCCATTTGGCAAATTTCGCGCCAAGAAATTCCCGCAACTCTTCAGCCTCAGCTTTCGCGCCTTCGTTCAGCACCACGACCGCGAGCGGCCGCTCCTGCCATTTCGGATGCGGCACTCCCACGACAGCCGCTTCCTTCACCGCGGGATGCCCCATCAGCGCATTTTCAAGATCCACCGAACTGATCCATTCTCCGCCCGACTTAATTAAATCTTTGCTGCGATCCACCAGCTTCATATAACCAAATTCGTCGATGGTCCCCATATCGCCCGTGCGCAACCAGCCGTCGGGTGACCACTTGTGCGCCTCTTCCGGCATGTTGTAATACTCCCCCGCAACCCACGGTCCGCGCACTTCGATCTCGCCCACGGTGCTGCCATCGTGAGGCGCTGGCGCGCCATCGAATTTCATGATGCGCGCTTCGAGAAATGCTGCGGGCGTTCCCGGCTTTATGCGCTGCGCGTATTTCTTGACCTCGCTCCAGCAATCCATAAATGGCCGCAAATGGCAGCTGGTGCCCACCGGAGTTGTCTCCGTCATGCCCCAAGAACAGAGGATGGTAATCCCGTGCCGGTCGAACCCGCGCATCAAAGCTTCCGATGTCGCCGCGCCTCCCACATTCATCCGCACCGGCCAATCAATTTTCCAGCGCCCCGGAAATTTCTCAAGAGCCTGCAGCACGCCGAACCAGACGGTCGGCACGCCGGTCGTCACCGTCACGCGCTCCTGTTCCATCAAGTCGAGCAAACCCTCTCCATCCGCATACGGCCCGCCCAGCACCACTTTCGCTCCGGCCATGGCCGAGGTGAACGGAAGCCCCCAGCCATTCGCATGAAATAGCGACGTGACCGGCAACAGGGTGTCCCGCATGGAAATGCCAAGAGAATCCACGCCGCAACAGCTCATGGAGTGAAGCACGATGGCGCGATGGGAATATACGACTCCCTTCGGACGCCCTGTCGTGCCGGATGTGTAGCACATGGCGGCGGCGTCATTTTCGTCAATTCTCGGGTAGGCAAATTCTTCGCTGGCATCAGCGAGCAAATTTTCATAATTGTCATAGCCGTGAGGAATTTCGCACCCTCCGTACGGGACGACGATGACGCGCTCGAATTTCACCTGCTCGCGGAATTTTTCGTAAATCGGAAGCAACACATCATCGACAATCAGGAAGCGATCTTGCGCATGGTTGGCGATGAACGCGATTTCATCGGGATGCGAGCCGCACGTTCAACGTGTGCAGGACGCCACCCGAAATGGGCACGCCGAAATAAGCCTCCATGTGCTCCGTCTGATTCCACAGGAGCGTAGCCACGCGGTCCCCGCTGCGAAGCCCGAGCTTCGTTAAAGCGTTGGCCAACCGGTGCGACCGCCTATACAAATCTCCCCAGGTGGACCGCTCAACACTCCGGTCGGGCTTTCGGGCGACAATCTCGACATCGCCAAACATTTTCCCTGCCCGTTCGAGTATGGGCGGGACGGTCAGCGGAAAATCCATCATCAATCCGCGCATTTTTCTTGATTCCCTCTATCCATTTTTGAATGAACGCCGCATCCTACCATCAAATTTCGTCAATTTCCTGCGGGTTGTTTTATCACCCATGTTAGAGCGCGAAAATATTTACTACGAAGTTATACATAAACGTTTATGTTGACGGACCTTCAAATTTGGAGGAAGATTTGCACGGAGCTGAAGTGCGTCTCACATCGGATTGTTCTGGGTTCTAGCCCAGGTCCCTAATCTCGATCCCGCCTTCTTCAGTCCTCGGTTTCGTGGATTCGTATTGCCACGGCCAAAAGGAGCCTCGCGTTGAAGAAACTTTACGTTGGCAATCTGCCATTTCAGGCTACAGAAGAGCAACTAACCACTCTATTTTCCCAAACGGGAGTTACAGCAGCCAACGTCACTTTGGTCCGCGACCGCTTTTCGGGTCAACCGCGCGGGTTTGGATTTGTAGAGATTAATAACGATGAGGAAGCGGATCGTGCCGTCCAGGGTTTGAATGGGCACGATTTCATGGGTCGCAACATCGTGGTCAACGAAGCTCGACCTCCGCGTGAAGGTGGCGGTGGTGGCGCAGGAGGCGGCGGACGTCGTCCCGGCGGCGGTGGCTTTGGTGGCGGTGGTGGTGGCCGTGGTCCTGGTGGCGGTCGAGGCGGCCCGGGTGGTGGTGGCGGCCGAGGCGGTGGCCGAGGTGGTAGTGGCGGCGGTGGCGGTGGCAGAGACCGCGACCGCGGCGACCGAGGCGGCGGTGGCGGCGGACGCTGGTAACTTGCACTAACCCGATCCTAAATTACAAAACATTTGACCCACGGGGAGCTCAAAAGGCTCCCCGTTTTTATTTTGTGCCTTGCCTGGATTCTCAAAGCAGTCTATGCTTTCCCTAGGAGAGTCCTATGGCAACCCTATACGTTGAGAATATCCCCGACGATCTCTATGAGGCACTTCGCAGCCAGGCGAAGGCTCGCCGCCACTCGATCGCGGCCGAGGTGTTGGCCTTGCTCGAAGAAAATGTCCTCACCGCGCAGGCGCTAGAATCTCGGCATGAGTGGGTGCGCAAAATCACGCGGCTGCGCAAGCAGCAAGAGGCCTCAGGCCGCACATTTCCCTCCACTGAAGACATGATTCGCGAGGACCGGGAGCGGTGAGCCTTGTCGTTGTGGATGCCAGCGTCGCGGCAAAATGGTTTCTGCCCGAAAATGGAGAAGCGCTGGTGGATCAGGCCGTTGCGCTGCTCGACAAGTACGACAGGAAGGAAATTCAGTTCGTGGTTCCTGACTTGTTTTATGTGGAAATTGCCAGCGCAATTTGGAAGGCAGTTCGCGTTGGTCGTGTTTCTCGCGCGTTCGGAGACCAAGCCCTCGTGTTGCTCACCGAGCGCGAGTTTGCAACAGTTCCCTCACTGAAATTGTTAGATGGAGCTTTTCAAATAGCGGCCGAGTATGGGCGAACTGTCTATGACAGCCTCTACGTCGCTCTTGCCATGCAAACCAAATCTCAGCTCATTACCGCCGATGAGCGCCTCGCCAATTCCCTTGCCGCCCATTTTCCAGTCAAGTGGCTGGGAGCGGTTTAGAAATCGGGGATTTAGTTTGACCGCTTCCAGCGACGGTATTCGTAGTAGGTGACAATTAGGAAGGCAAGAAGCAGGCACGCTGCTGCGGGTCCCAAAAAATTCTCCAATCGACTTGAATGAATGTGAAAGACGTTCAGTGTCAAAAAAACGCTCCCAACCGCCCACCACAAGGTAGAGAGCAACGCAGAGGCCAAGGTAATTCTAGTCCCTTCCTCGAGATAGCGAGAGTCTCGCAAGAATCGATTCCTGAAATCAGGGTCCACAATTGAACGAGTGCTCGCCAAGAAGGCGATGACTGAAAATGCCAACAACAGTTTGACCACCAAAGGCGAAGCCTTCGACATCTCCCTGAGCTGAACGCTTTCTTTGTGTGACTGGTGTCCGAGACTGCAGCGTCTTACGCCGTAGCGGACTTAAACGATTCCACTTTTTCTACTTGGCCGTTGCCGTAGCGGTAGCGCTCGATGGCTAGCGTGTCGATGCCCTGGCGAACGAGCGCTTCGATGTCCAGCGAGCTTTCCGCTCGGTCAAGTTCCTCGACGGATGCGTGCAATGCGGGATTCCGTGGCAGAAAAATTGGGCAGCAATCGTGGAACGGCTCCGCGGAAATATCATGCGTCCCGATTTTGCTCGCGTAATTCATGATATCGATTTTGTCGTCGCCGACGAGCGGACGATACAGAGGCATGCGCGTCGCGGCACCCACTGCCGCCATATTGTGCAATGTTTGCGAAGCGACCTGAGCCAGACTGTCTCCGGTGATCAAGCCTAATGCTCGATTTGAACGCGCCACTCGCTCGGCAATGCGCAGCATCATGCGGCGGTACAGCAAAATGCGAAATTCTTCCGGAGCATGCGCCACAATTTCCCGCTGAATCGGCTCGAACGGCACGAGATAAAGCTTCGCCGAAAATTGCCAAGGCACGAGGCGCTTCACAAGATCACGCGCCACATACACGGAAGATTCTCCGGGATCCGCGCCCCCGCCCCAGAAATGCACGAAATTCAAATGCGCGCCGCGCTTCATCATCTTGTGTGCGGCAACTGCGGAATCGAATCCTCCCGAAAGCAAGCAAGTCATGCGCCCCGCTGTATTCGGGGGAAGTCCACCAGCGCCAGGAATCTTTTGCGCGTAAACCAGGAGCGATGGCCCGGGAGGAATCTCGATACGGCATGTTAAATCGGGATTGTTCAGCTTCACGCGCGCTTCTCGGCCGGAGGCGCGCAACTGATCCACTAGATATTGGCCGACAGAAACCTCGATATCGATGGTGCGTTGCGGGAAAGATTTGTCGCTGCGTTTGGATCGCACCGCGAATGTCGCAAACTTTTCTCCGCGAATTTCTTCCCATGCCGCGCGTCCTAACGCGGCCAGGTCATTTTCACTCCCGCGGGGGACCACTCGCGCCACGGCATAAAATGCCACGCCAAACACGCGCTCGATTCGCGCAATGGCTTCCTCCGCCGATGCCCCCTCTCCAAATTCTATGAGCAAGCGATCGCCGGGACGCAGGATGCGTTCCACGGGAAGTCCTTCAAGCGCGCGCTTAAGCGCAATATGCAGCTTGCTCAAAAAGAAGCGGCGATTGCCCCCCTTGAGCCACAGTTCATGATAATGGACGACAATAACAAGTTTAGACATTTACAGCGATTCCCCAAAAACGCTTGAATCCGGCTAGTATAACAGCCGTGCATTAGGATTGGCCAACACCGCACGGCCGAAGAACTGGAAACCCACCATAGAAAAGGCGCAAAAGCAATAACCACAGCGAGTTGGCGATATGGTTCACGTGAAACGAATTCTTTTTTCGGAAGGAGTGCCAATCAGAAAAATAAATGTGGTCACTTTCGGCACATGGCAACCATCCAACGCGATAATTTCTCTTTCGTAACGTTCTTGTAACTATTCTCAGTCTATTCTGGACGCCCGTAGGGTAGTAGCGTATACCCAAGTACAGTCCACGTCCCCATTTTTCAAGTGGGTGTGGCGACAGGAAGCGACCGTAGCCGTAGTTCGCGCATCTGATCGTTTGAGAGCTAAAGCGTCCTGGTCATGGAGACGCGGGAGCGAGCGATGTGGAGTAAGAACGATTGGGATCAGTTCTTTGCTATCGCCAGCAAGCCGTGGAAACGGCGCCGTCCTCCGCGCCCGATTTATCCGAACGGTGCGAAGCGCGTGCTTCCAGCCGTGGGTTTCAGTCTCTCTGAGCTTGACGATGCGGGAATTAACATGGAGGCGGCTGAGCGCCTGGGATTGCCCGTGGACGCGGCCCGCATCGGCGCTTACGGACCCAACGTCTCAGCGCTCAAGGATTATATCCGCTCCGCGCGCAGCCCCGGTAAACTTGGTTAAAACGCGAAGCGCAATATTAAAGAGTGAAGCGCATTGATTTTTGTAGCACAGGCTTCAGCCTGTGGGTTTTGCTTGCCTTCGAAGCCAAATCCCACACTCTGGAGCCTGAATTGCATTCCAACGAATCCTTAATTTTTTGGTTTATAGGAATTTGACCCGGCTCGAGGTGAAATACATTTTTTAGCCTCAGAAACCCAAGTTATTTCTCGGCCCAGCCACTTGACGCCGTTAAAACTTCCGGTAAAATTCCCTTTCGCCTTTGAGCGCTGATGCAGACTATATCCAACACGCCCGGTGTGCCTGCCGCCGCAGCTGATAATGAGACACGGCACGACTTTGACTTTCCTCAACGCGAAGCCGCATTTTTTTACGGCCTGTTTCTGCGGGGGCATTCCGCGGAGGAGCTTCGCCGGGACATCGAAGTTCCCCCGGCAGTACTGCTCAAGTGGCATCGCGAATCGGAACGTGATCCCTCCTTGCGCGACATTTTCACTCGCATGCTCGACTATCGTCGCCATGTTTTGGCAATTTTCGATGTCCTCGTCGACACCGAGTCGCGTCCTCAGCGCGTTCAGTAAAAACGTCCTCCCAACTCAAACCCAGCATTGCGCGTTTCCCTGTAGCACGCTGGCTTTACAGGTTGTGGAAAAACCCGCCATCCCTGTCATTCCGAGCGAAGCGAGGAATCTGCTTTTCTTTGTTTTCTTATAGTTAAATCGAAGAGAGATTCCTCGCGCCGCTCGGAATGACAGAATAGATTACTTTTTCCGCAGTCTGATCAGCCTGTGTAGGTTTAGCATTTGCTGAGCAAAGCCCACGCGCCCATCACAGTACGATAGTCGCCATGTTAGACTTTGCCGGAGCCTTTCAGAATGCCCGACCGCCTACGATCAGCCATTCGAAATCTCCATCTGGATTGGATCGACCTCATCTGGCTGATTTTTTTAGGCGCCCTCGCGCTCCTTCCTCCGGTTGATGAATACCACAAGCAATTGATCCTGCTGGCGATTTTTGTCGTTCAGGTGAGCGAAGGCTGGCTGATCAGCCGATTGCCGCAGCGCGGTCCCGCTTACACGGTCATTATCAAAATTTTGCTGGCCACCCTGCTCCTCGATCACACTGGCGATTTTGGTATCAATAGCAGCTATTACCCGATCTACTTTTTGCCGGTTGTAAGCGCCGCCATCTACTTCGGAACGTGGGCCGCTCTGGTTTGGACCACACTTGCATCGCTAGCCTACCTTTCTTTGTTGATACCCGCTCTTCAGGAAGTGGACGTAACACCTGAGGGAGTGGCCATTCTCGTCATCCGTGTCCTGTTCTTTTACGTTGCGGCTACGTTGGTTAACAGGTTTGCGGTCCAAAATCGCAGGCATGTGCAGAGGTTGGAGGATCTCTCAGGAAAACTGGAGCAGACCAATCGTCAATTATTGCGTGCCGAAGCGGATGCACGTCGAGCGGAGCGCCTGGCCGCGCTGGGACAACTCTCGGCGGGCCTCGCGCATGAAATTCGTAATCCACTCGGCGTTATCAAAGGCTCGGCCGATATGCTCAGCCGGAAAGTTGCAGAATCCGAACCTCTAGTCGGCGAACTGGCTGGATACATTTCCTCGGAAGTGAACCGGCTGAACGCCCTGGTCGTCCGCTTTTTGGATTTCGCGAGGCCGTCAAAACTTGAAATGCGTCCGGAGAAAATTTCCGAAATTGTCGATCGAGCTCTCACCGCTGCCACTGCCTCGATCCCTGATTCCGGCGTGAAAATTGAGCGCCAATACGCTTCGAATTTGCCGCCCGTCCCGGTCGACGCACAACTCTGCGAACAGGTCTTTATCAATCTGATAACCAACGCGATACAAGCCATGCAAGGGCAGGATGCGGGGCTAGAAAAAACGCTGCGCTTGTCGATCCAGCCTGAAGTTTCCCGTGGAGAACAGGGTGTCGGCGTAATTGTCGAAGACACAGGACCGGGCGTGCCGCCTGAATTGCGCGAACAAATCTTTAATCCATTTTTCACGTCAAAAAAAGAGGGAGTCGGGCTGGGCCTTTCCATCGTGGCAAAAATTGTGGACGACCATCGCGGCACGCTCCGGTTAGAAAATAACAATCCGCGCGGCGCGCGCTTCCACGTATTTTTTCCGCAGGTTGCTCCGAGCTAAGGAATTTCCCGTGGCGCGGGCTTCAGCCTGCGGGTTTTAGCGGGAGAAAATAAAAACATCCAGCAAGAATCCCCGAGACTGAAAACCGCTTCTACTGATTTGACCGGTACATCACTCTTTGAGGTCCTTCCACAATCTTGAAATCGCCCGGGACTGTGAACAGCGAGGCATCCGGCTCCGTGCGAACGATGTTTGTTAGCTGAAAAGTCTGTTCGCCCATTCGCGGATCGCTTCTCTTGCTGTAGATAATTGCCTTCAGATCAGGCGACGTCCAAACTTCTGTGACGATCGTGATCGGCCTGTCATTTCCAATTTCTCCCGCTGCAATCGTTCGCGTCGTTCGCACGCCGGTCACCTGAACACCCTCCATTGTTTGGGAGCCAAGATCCTCCGTCGTGGCCTTGCCTTGGTCGTTTGCGATGAAGGTTCTCTGCAGCATGATTCCTTCGGGAGGCGGACCCGGCGGCAGGCCGCCCACAGGCATCGACCCGCTCATTTGCATCAATACTTTTCCTTCGCCGCCCACTGCACCGGACATACTCACGTTAGCGTTCGGCGGAGGCATTGGAGGGGCTGGCATTTTTTGAGCAGTCTTGTCCGACAAATTCAAAGTGTAGGCCGCCTGCGCCACAGGATCCTGGATAAAGACGAAATGCGGAGCATCGGCGGCCGCCATGTTGCCGATGACGGGTAGCGGTGCGTCCTGGCGGGTGCGTCCCTGGGCATCGCGGGCTACGTTTCCAGACATGGTCTGGGTAATTTTTGTTCCATCACCCAGAGTCTGAATGTTTTCATTTGTGATCGTGGCGGAATACGGCGCCCCCTGAACCGGAGCGAATTGCCCTTTTCCGACAATGCCCATGCCCACGGTTGTAACGGGTCCTGCGCTCTGAAAATAAACGGCGTTTCCGGGCTCCTGCGCAAAAAGGCAAGGGGAAGCCGTCAGAATCATTCCCGGAATTATTCCCAGAATTAATCTTGAGATTAGTCCATTCTTCATCATGGCCTTGTCGTTCTCCTTTCAAATCCTGCAAGAATGGGGCGCAATCGCATTCCCTCGGCTGTCCCATCCGCCGCAATCGTCATATCCGCCACAAAATTCACGCCTTCGGGAACCGCTCCTGGTGGAAAGATTTCGTCGGCGGGAATCGCGATTTGGATCATCGGCTCTTCCTGGGAGTCGTAGGCGACCAAGCGCTGCGCCAGCGCTGAATCCTTAGCCTGAACTGGTACGAGTCTCAATTCATCCGTGCCGGCGTGCCGCCTATTATTCCGATGAACCGGCGGACCGGGCATTTGCAGTGCGCTCCCAGCGACGGCCAGCGAATTGGCAGTCGCAACCGGCGGAAGTTGGATCGTCGATGGCGTAACGCGCGCTCGCGGCCACGCCAGGAACAGCGCTATTACAGCCGTGACCACGCCCGCAGCAACAGTTAACGACGCCCAACCTGGCGCTGCACGGCGAGCGTTCGCCACCACCGCCTCATTGCAGTACGCGTCAACCTCGCGGGTAACTTTCGCGAACACGCCAATCTGCCCCCGGCATTCGTCGCAGACCTCAAGATGCAACTCCACTTGGACTGCTTCTTCGGCCGGCAGTTCGTGGTCCAGCAAAGCGATCAATTTATTCGAAATATTCACACATTGCATTTCTCCGCTAGCTTCCTGATCGCGCGATCGACTGTATCGCTCACCGTGGATGTTGCAATCCCCATGACTTCGCCAATTTCGCGGTAGCGGAGTCCCGCAGAGCGCAGTAGCAGGCACTCTCGTTCGGGCGGAGTCAGCAAGCGCATTGCCTTCCCGAGCTGCTGATATTTCTCCTTCTCCAGTACGGCGCTCTCGGGAGTAGCCTCATCGACCGTTGCGTTTATTTCCGAATCCATTGGCTCACGGAAGTGGCGATCGTAACGGTTCTGCCGGTTCCGCGCCTGATTGTGCGCCACACGATATACCCAGCCTCGAATGTTCTCCTGCGAACCGCCTGAAGTTAAGTGCCGGTGAAGACTGAGAAAAGTATCCTGCACCACATCCTGCGCTTCGTCGCTGGAAAGTCCGAGGCACACCAGGTATCGAAGCAAAGGTTTGCGCAGTTCGCGATACAGGGTCGTGGCCTCGCTGGCATCCGTCAATAAACGCGAGAACGGCAGGGCTGGGTTTGCGGCATCGCCACTCATAAGGTCCTTGTCATCGCGCTTCTATGTATATAACAAGTGAGGGCGTCGATTTTCCGGATTGGGCATGGGGATTTGTGCGAGCTTGAATTTACGTCGCGCAAGGTGAGCGGAGCACGAATCACAAACCTGGGAGCGCCAATCTCCCGATTGGCGATTTGCCAAGTGCCAATCAGGAGATTGGCGCTCCCAGGAAACATACAATTCCGTGAGAAATGCGAGTTAGAGATAAGCAGTCGCAGCGATCATCAAATCTGCGAGTAGGCCGTCGGTGTCAGGATCAAATTGGTAATGTTGGAGACGATGGGTTCGAACGCATATTTTGGCTGCGTCGAGTATGACTTCCAGTCGTCGGAGGCGCGGAACGCGGCCCACTGCTTGTCGCGTGTGGCCAGGCTGTCAAAGCACAGCATATAGGTCAGGCTGGGCAAGCGGGGGCCGATAAGAGTTTCGCTGTAAAAAATTTGTTCGAAGCCATTCTTGGCGAAAATGTCGGCTTCGCCCGACTGCATCATCTCCACTTTGCGCCGGTGATCCTGATCTGTCGCTCCTTCATAGATACGCAGTTCGAAAACGCGCGGTCCGTGCGACGCGGTCGCCTTGGGCAAAATTAAATTCGGCCATTTCTCAAATGCTTGCAGGAACGAACTTTCCATGCGGTCGAATGCTGGCTCTTTTGCGGGCGCGTTCAGGAAGGACGCGCCGGCCTTCACATAATCTGCGTCCTGGATCAGGCGATTTTCAATTGTGGCGAGCGCTTCCGCGGACATGCCGGGCATCAGGACATACATCGTGGGTGTGTCCGGTCCAATCGAAAGATCGAAGACGCCAACGGGAGAGATCGACAGGCGATTCAGCGCGGGAATCAGCGCATCCTTGAAAAAATCATCGCACATTTTTTTCTGGGGTCCGGCGTTGACGTGATACTGCCGCAATTGATAAAACTCGCGGCCCTTCTTGTCCATCATGCTTCCCTGCGCCGCTTCCAACGCGCCTGCGGGAGCCGTCACCGCCAGCGCGGATGCCGCGAGAGTAGTCGCCAAAAATTTTCGCCGTTCCATGGGAAACCTCCGTATACACCATGGCTGATCGAGCGACCAGCCATCTTGCGCAGTATGGTCACACAATTTTTTGCAAGTGTCTATTGCCGCAGTAGGACAGGATTTGCTGTAGCCCGCCTCTTCAGAGCGGGGATTTAAATGGCGCTACGTCTAAACCCCCGCCTCTGAAGAGGCGGGCTACAGCAGCTTTTTTCGCAGCTCGCACTACTTTTTCGCCTGCATATCCGCCTGAGCCGATTCGCGCGCGCGATCCAAAATATACGCGTGAATCAGGCGTACCTGCGCGGACGTAACGTCACCGGTAAACGATGGCATTCCGTACTCCCGCCGCGCGCCGCCCAGAACAATCTCCTCAAACATTTCGTGCGTTGCCTGCGAAGCGTAGCGCAAATCCGGAACGGAACCGCCGCTTATTGCTTCTCCGCCGTGGCATCGCGCGCAGGTATTTGCGAAAAGTTTGCGTCCTTCTTCAATTTCCGCCTTCGATGCCGCGAGCTTAAACGTGGGCATGGGGACAGGCTGAACCACGTGCTCGTAAGGAGGCAGCGTTCCTGTCGCTCCCAGCTTGAACACCATCAATTTCCCGGTGCCGACGTGACCTTTCCCCGGCGGCCGGTTGCTCAGCACCTGTGGACCGCCCCAACCGCTTTGCACCGCGACATATTGCGTTCCATCCACCGAAAAAGTCATGGGCGCGGCTACGATTCCAACTCCCGCGTCGAACTCCCAAAGCGGCTTTCCATCCGTAGCGCGATAGGCAGAGAATTTTCCGTCAGCGCGCCCGTGGAACACCAGGTTTCCCGCAGTCGCGAGCGTTCCTCCGCTTTTCGGATCGGGCAAGTCCACGTGCCACGCTTCTTTTTGCGCAACCGGATCCCACGCGACCAGCTTTCCGCTGCTCTTCATCTTCAGATATTCATCCCGCGCGGGCCCGCGATAAGCGCGGTCGGATCCGGTCGTCTGGTCGTGCAAATTAATTTTCCAGTTTGGAATAATCGCGTGAATGGAAGTGTCTTCGAGCACGGCGAGATAAACGAGCCCTGTCGTGGGGTTAAACGAAATGGGATTCCAGTTGTGCGCCCCTTCGGCGGATGGTTTTACGAGGGCTGCATCTTTCAATTGCCGCGCGGCAGGATTTTCAATCGGACGCCCGTTCGAATCAAACCCGGTTGCCCAGTTGACCGGAGCGAAAGGCTTCGCTGAAATAAATTTTCCGTCTTCCCGGTCGATCACATAGAAAAAACCGTTCTTGTTCGGCTGCATAATCACGCGCCGCTGCGCCCCGTTGATGGTGAGCGTGGCGAGCATCAGCGGCTGCGTCGCGTCGTAATCCCAGTTATCGCCCGGCGTCGTCTGGTAGTTCCATACTTGCTCACCAGTATCCGCGCGTACCGCGACGATCGACGCTGTATACAGGCTGTCGCCTTTTCCGCGAAGTTGGTCATACCAGGGTGAGGCATTTCCCGTGCCGAAGAAAACTAGGTCCAGCTCAGGATCGTAAACCATGCAGTCCCAGGCCGTGCCGCCGCCCCCTGCCTTCCACCACTCGCCTGACCAGGTGGAAGCCGCGGTCTTCATGGCCGCAGATTCGAACGGCTTCCCCGGATCTCCCGGCACCGTATAAGTGCGCCAGGCGAGGTTCCCGGTTTCCGCATCATACGCGGAGACGTAGCCGCGCACGGGATATTCCGCGCCTGCATTTCCGATCAACACTCGCCCCTTGGCAATGCGCGGAGCTGCCGTTATCGCGTAGCTTCCGTCTTTCGGTGTTGTTTGAACGTCCCAAATGGTTGAGCCAGTTTTGCCGTCCAGAGCAATCAGGCGCCCGTCGAGCGTCGCAACGTAGACGTGCCCTTTATAGAGCGCGACGCCTCGATTCACTACGTCGCAGCAGACGTACTTCGCATGATCCTTCGGAACTTTCGGATCGAATTTCCAGAGTTGGTTTCCCGTTTTCGCGTCGAACGCGTAAACGATGCTCCATGCGCTCGTCGTGTACATCACGCCGTCTTTCACCAGCGGCGTCGCTTCCACTCCACGCAAAGTTTCGAAGTTGTAAGTCCATGCTAGGCCCAGCTTGCTGACGCTTTGCTCATCAATTTGTTTGAGCGGGCTGAAGCGCTGTTCGGAATATGTGCGCCCGTAAGTCACCCAATTTGCGGAATCTCCATCCGCAGCGCGCAGCGACGCGTCATCGACCACGGTCGGCTTCGGCGAGCAGCCGGCCATCGCCAAAATCCAGATTCCCGCGCACGCAATCAGCAAACTATTCAAGGCCTTGTGGCGCATCAATTCCTCCGCTCAAAATTGCAGATTCGTCCCTTGGAACAGGGTTTGTAATGTTGGGTGGCCCCAACACAGATAAGCTGTGGGGCAAGTATATGTCAAGCTGTGATTCGATAAGCTGGATTGACGATGATTTATTGAAAAACGGCGCTGCGGGTCGCAAATACTTTGGGTAATTCCTTACTTCGTGCTTTTCGATTCCTTCAGACCTTTCTTGCCCGTATCTTTAGCGGCTTGCTCGAGCGCGGCGCGGGTGAAAAGGTCAGGGGACATTTCCGAGTTATATTTACAGCTGCTTAAAAATGTTTGGGACACTTTGCGATCGTTGCGCGAAAGCTCAATGCTTAGCGGCGTTTTTACTCCGTCATTCATCGCGTATTGCGTAAAGCTGGTAATGACTTCCATTTTCTCGCGCGTTTCGGGATTGCGCGTAACTACCACCCAACGCAGCGGCAGGTGCGAATGTTTGTCGATCCCCAGCCGCATCATGCGGTGATCGCGGTCGGTAAATTCAATCCACTCCGCTTCCTTCAAGTCGATTAAATCCGGGCCCGCATACTCCGCTTCAAATCCGGGCTCGTTCATGCGTTTGCGCAGCACGTTGTTCATGTCGGTTTTCAGTTGATCGTTGAAATTTTGGATCAGGTCTTCCGGCTGGTTGGACACGCCGCTTTTATCCAGCGTCCAACCTTCTTTACCGCTGAACACGGTGATCATCGCGCCGCCGTGCGTGATCAGCAGGTCGTCCGATCCCATCAGGAAACCGACAATGGTGTGTTCGCCCTTGGTGAAGTATTCGACGCGATTCTTATCCGGCAAGAGCCAGGTGTCGCGGAACAATGTAAATCCCATCAGTGTTCCGGCTGTCCCAAACGTGGCTTCGCGTCCATCGCATTGCACATTCTGGACGTTCAAATAGGTTGGGCCGCCTAAAGCGGCGACGACCTGCTTTGTGACACTTTTTCCCTTGGCGACGCTCGTTTCGCCGGATGGCTCTTGCGGGTGGCCGGCAGACGCGACACGTCCGCACGCACACACGACTCCCACTAGCGAAATTAAGCACACCGTTGCTCGGATCAGCCGCACAGGAAGGAACCTCCACCTACATGGAAGGCAATTTGGGCCGTAAAGGTTGCCACATTTTTGCACGAACGCTCTCATAGCCATGGCATTTTAGCATCCCGCGGAGAAACCACTGGAAGAAGTAATTTATTCGGCAATTTGAGAAGGATGCGGGATTCCCCTGGGAACACAATTCACGGGATCGGGTCGCAGGGCGCTTATTTCATGTCGGTGGGTGGAGTCTGGTAGCGCCGGCGTCCCGCCGGCAGTTTTAGTCCGTGACGTGAGCACAAGACTGTCGGCGGGGCGCTGGCGCTACGAAATGCATCTGGCAGTCCCTCGGCGCGGCGTGTCGTTACGCTTCTTTTTCGATGACTGCTTTGAATTCCGCTGTCACGCCGTGAACGAGTTTCACGGTTACAGCTCTCTCGCCCAG
The DNA here is from genome assembly GCA_963786215.1 of uncultured Acidobacteriota bacterium. Classification (GTDB taxonomy): domain Bacteria; phylum Acidobacteriota; class Terriglobia; order Acidiferrales; family UBA7541; genus Palsa-360. The sequence continues at coordinate 437,924 of CAWAYK010000006.1, read as the reverse complement.
AACCTTGATCGGTTCCTCGAGCTGGATGCGGCGCTTATCAATTTCAAAGCCCTGCACCTTCAGCGCATCGGCCAAATCCCCGGAGGTAACGGAGCCAAAAAGTTGATCGGTCTCGCCGGCCTTGCGCGTGAACTTCACGGTCACCTGGTTGAGCAGTGCAGCCTGCTGATGCGCCGCTTCCTTTTCCGTGGCGGTCAGCTTTGCCAGGGTGATGCGGATCTTTTCCAGCCGCTTGATGTTGGCGGGCGAAGCTTCCAGCGCGAGCTTATGCGGCAGCAAATAATTGCGCGCATAGCCGGCGGCGACTTCGACCACTTCACCGCGAGTTCCGAGTTTTTCGACGTCTTCTTGCAGGATGATTTGCATGGCGTTCCTCTTCTAAAAGTCTCAATCCAGGGCCGTTCAGACCCCGCTATATCCGCTGCTGTACCGTCTGCTGTAGCCCGCCTCTTCAGAGGCGGGGGTTTAGATAGCATACAAAGCAAACTTTACCTTACATCTATATCCTCGCCTCTGAAGAGGCGAGCTATAAAATTCTACAATTCCGTTGCGAAGGGCAGCAGCGCGATGTTACGCGCACGCTTGATGGCTTCGCCCAGCCAGCGCTGGTGGCGCGAGCAGGTGCCGGTCATGCGTCGTGGCAAAATCTTGCCGCGCTCCTGCACGAACGGCTGAAGCTGGTCGGCCTTCTTATAGTCGATGAAATCCACGTGCTCGACGCAGAAGCGGCACACTTTCTTCTTACGGAAATATTGCCGCTTTCCGCCGCGGCGTGGCCCGCCTGGACCGCCGCCCGGCCCTCCGGGTCCTCCAGGACCGCCTTCACGGCGTCCTCCGCCGCCTCCCGAATGTCCTCCCCCGGAGTGTCCTCCGCCGGAATGCCCTTCGGAGCGGCGCGGTGGCCCGCCTGTGTGTCCCTCGGCGCGATGCGCGGGGGCAGAAGCGGGAGTTGCGCTGGGAGCGTGTGGCTCCTGTGGTGCTGATGGTACTGGTTGATCTGACATCGTGTTTCCTTTCGCCTTAGAAATCAATTCGCACGCCGCGCGTTATTCGGCGGCCGGTGCGGGAGCTTGTTGAACCTGCTGTTGCGGTTGAGGAGCTGCAGGCGCTGCCGGAGCTGCCCCTACCGTTTTGCGCGGGCGGCGGCTGGCGCGGCGCTCGCGATGTTTCCCTAGCTTTTGCTGGCGCTTCAGTTCTTCGTCCAGGCGGATGGTCTGGTACTTGATCACGGCGTCAGAAACCTTGAGACGGCGTTCCAGTTCCTTGATCAGGTCGCCATGCGTGCTCTTCACCACCATGTAAACGAAAAAGCCTTCGCGGTGTTTTGCCACGCGATAGGCGAGGCGCCGTGTGCCCCAGCGTTCGGTCTTTTCGATCTTTCCGCCGTGCTCGCCGGTGGAATGTTCGAGCGTGGTCACAATTTTGTTGATCTCATCCTCCGGCGTGGCTGGCCGGCAGATAAAAATCAGGTCGTATATTCGTTCTTCCATGTTTTGTTCCATCGTTTTGGTGCTCCATTTCGCAAACTTTATATTGCCAATGCCATGTCACGGCGCGTTGCTATCGTCCGTGAAAAAGCCCCGCCTCTGATCCTTTGTTTTCACTCAGGACAAGAGAGGCGGGCTACAGTAAAACTGAAAACCGAAACTTGCCTAACTCTCGTTTTGCTCGCCGTTATTCTCATCCGGCGAAACGCGGCGATTGAAGCGGTTCATCGCTACTTGTGTTCCTTCAGCCAAAATCACTTTCACGGCTTCGACGCCCAACTCAATTTCTTCCGCCACCAGATCTTCTTCATCGCGCCGAATCTGGCGGAGCACGTACTCTCTCAGGTCGCCGCGCATTTCTTCCGGCTTTACGCCGAGCCGCACGCGAATGAATTCCATGGTTCCCAGCGCGCCAATCACGGATTTCAGCCCGTTATGGCCGCCGGCCGTGCCGCGCTCCCTTACACGTAACATGCCCCAGGGAAGCGCTATATCGTCGCAAAGTACGATCACATCGGACGGCTCGCACTCTGCGCGGCCTACCAGTTCTCGCACCGCCAGGCCGCTAAGATTCATCATCGTCTGCGGCTTGGCCAGCACCACGTCCTGCCCTGCAATCTCGCCCAGGCCTACCAACGATTTCGATTCCGGCCGGGTTACCCGGATGCCGGCATCTTCGGCCAGCGCGTCGATCACCAGAAATCCCAGGTTGTGCGGCGTCCAGGCATAGTCGATGCCAGGATTGCCCAAGCCAACAATTACGCGCATCTGCGGCTCCGGTCGCTTGACTGTTGGCATTGCGTCCGCCAAGGCGCGCAATGCCAACGCAGAATGCCAGGGCGTAGCAAGCGCGTGTTACTTCTTCTTTTCCTTCTCTGCAGGCGCGGCCGCTTCGCCTTCTTCGCCCTCTTCGTCCTTCTTGCCCTTCTTGATAACTTCGGGCTCGGCTGGCGCTGCTGCCGCGTCTCCGGCCACTGCTTCCGGCGCCTTTTCTTCCTCGACGCGCAAGGCAACCACATGTGCGAGCACGCGCAGAGGATCCGTCATCAACTTCATCTTTTGCGGATCGAGCGGAATGTCCGACGCGTGAATCTGCATGCCCATCATCAAATTCGTGATATCCACCTTGAATTCGGTCGGAATGTCGGCTGGCAGGCACTCGATTTCGATTTCGCGGGTCACGACTTCGAAGACGCCGCCCTGGAGCTTAACGCCCTGTGGCTCGCCGAAAGTGTGCACCGGAACCTTGACGCGCATGCGCACGTCCATGGCGACGCGCAAGAGGTCCACGTGCAGCAGCGTGCCCTTGATCGGATCGACCTGATATTCCTTTACGATCGCGAAATCTTCACCGCTTTGGGTCTTCACGGTCAAAATTGTGTTGTGTCCCGTGGCGGAGCGCAGAATCGCTGAGACGTGTTTCGTATTGACCTGAAGCGCCTGCGGGCCGCTCTTGCCGCCGTACAGAACGGCGGGAACTGTTCCGGCAACGCGGAGTCGCCGCGCTGCATTCTTGCCTCTCGATTCTCGTGGCGCTGCTTCTACAATAATCTGTTCCATAACTCTTTCCCCATTTCATGGCCAAAGTTTCCCAGGAATTCAGGAAATCACTTGGCGTTCTTGAATATTTCAATCCAAAACTTTTTCCGCCGCGACAGCCCGCCGGTTTGTGGCGGCTTTTGTAGCTCGCCTCTTAAGAGGCGAGGGTTTAGATTCCACGTGAAACAATCTTCGTGTTCCGTCTAAACCCCCGCCTCGAAAGAGGCGGGCTACAGCAAACGGCCAAATATCTTCGCGCTGCTAATAAAACAATTCGCTGATCGAAGTCTCTTCGTGAATCGAATGAATGCCGCGAGCCAACAGCTCAGCGACGCTCAATACTTTGATCTTGGATACCTTTTTCGCTTCCTCGGACAAAGGCACGGAATCCGTAACAATCACTTCCTCGATGCGTGATGCGCAAATCCGCTCCACAGCCGGCCCGGAAAGCACCGGGTGCGTGCAGGCCGCGTACACTTTCGTCGCGCCTTCCTTCAGCAAGGCCTCGGCGGTTTTCACCAGAGTGCCCGCCGTATCGATAATGTCGTCAATGATCAGTGTGGACCGTCCGCGCACGTCGCCGATCAGGTGCATTACTTCGCTCACGTCAATATCCACGCGGCGTTTATCGACGATGGCCAGCGGCGAATCCAGCTTCTTGGCGAAGGCGCGCGCACGTTCCACGCCGCCCGCATCGGGCGATACCACCGTAAGATTCCCAATCTTCTTCTGCATGAAATGCTCAATCAATACGGGCGATGCGTACAGGTGATCCACCGGCACAGTGAAATAGCCCTGAATTTGCGGCGCATGCAGATCAAGCGTCAGCGCGCGATTCGCGCCCGCGGTTTCCATCAGGTCCGCAACAAGTTTCGCGGAGATTGGAACTCGCGGCTTGTCCTTGCGATCCTGGCGCGCGTAGCAGTAGTAGGGGACGACGGCCGTAATTCGCCACGCTGACGCGCGTTTGAACGCGTCGATCATCATCAGCAATTCCATCAGGTGGAAATCCGATGGATTCGAGCACGGCTGCACGACAAATACGTCCGCGCCACGCACATTTTCCAAAATTTGAAAATACACTTCGCCGTCGCTGAACTTGCCGAGCTTCGCTTCGCCCAGCTTCACGTTCAAATGCTTGCAAATATCCGCCGCCAAACGCGGATTCGCGCTACCGCAGAAAATTTTAAATTTATCGTCGGTCAAGTGTGTCGGTCCTTGTGAGTGCTCGAACTATTTGGACAAGATCGCGCCCATCTTCCGGCGATACTCCACCCTCGAAAGAGTTGAGCAGAGAAAAACCTGATCCTGCGGAAACGCTCGTGCAGCTCGGCGCGCCTTCGCTGGGTGCTGATAGATTCCAAACACCGCCGAACCACTGCCAGCCAGCGAGGCCTCTGCGGCTCCTTGTTGAAGCAACTCCCTCTTGATCGCAGCCAAGCGGGGATACCTGGGGAAGACAGCAGCCTCAAAATCGTTCGAGAGGGCGCCCCCCTGAGGGCTCCAACACAGAGCACAGAACTGCAACAGTCTAGATGGGTCTTCCCGGTTTGTCAATTGCTCAGACTGCACTTCGGAGATCCAGCGGTAAGCGTCTTTCGTGGGCACGGCTATCTCATGCGGTGAAACCATGAGCACAGTGCGTTTGGGCACATCGGGCAACGGATAAATTTCCTCGCCGCGACCAATTCCGAGCGCGCGTCCGCCTTGCAGGAAAAATGGGACATCTGACCCAAGCCCGGACGCAATGGACATCAGGCGATCGAGCGGAATGCGTTTTCCGGAAAGGCGGAGAAGGCCCACAAGCGCAGCCGCCGCATCGCTCGATCCGCCGCCCATCCCGCGGCCCACCGGAATGCGTTTGGTGAGCAACGCGCGAACTCCCTGACTTCAGCCCCAACTCACTGCCCAGCTCATCCAGCGCACGATACACAAGATTATTTTTTCCCGGCTCGCCCGCCAGTAGCGCATTGCCGTCAATGCGCAAATCCACGCCCGGCTCCCGACTGGCTTCGAGCGCTAAAGTATCGTGAAGCGATATAGTCTGGAAAATAGTTCGCAGTTCGTGGTAGCCGTCCGCGCGCCGTCCCAGAACATCAAGGCGCAGATTAACCTTCGCGTAGGCGGGGATACGTACGGATTTCATAAGGGGATATGCTACTACGGCTTCAGGTTGCCGGTCTGTTTCTGCTGCGCGAGCCTGCGCTTCAGCGCGGAAATCTTCTGTTCGACTTCGGCCATTTTCGCCGGCTCAAATTCCGCTGGAAGCGTGCGATGCCATTCATCGACTGATTTCTGCCATTGAGCTTCCGCCAAACTTTCTTTACCCATCTTCGCGTAAATGTCGCCCAAATGGCTCAAAATTGTAGGGTCGTGGGCTTCGTGCTGCAACGCCTGGCGCAACAACTCTTCTGCTTCTGGAAGTTTGTCCTGCTTGTAATAAGCCCATCCCAGGCTGTCTTTGTAGGCCGCGCTGCCGGGTTCTTCGACGAGCGCACGTTTAATCAGGGAAGTGGCTTCATCCAGGCGCACTCCGCGGTCGGCGAGCATGTACCCGTAATAATTAAGCGTGGAGGAGTTTCGCGGATTCAAGTCCAGCACTTTGCGGAATTCCGTCTCCGCCTGATCGAATTTTTTCTGGCGTTCAAAAATCGCGCCCATCAAAAATCCGGTCATTTCCTTGCCTTGTGAATCCCGCTGCAATTTTTCCGCCGCGTGAATCGCAGCTTCGGCATCTGTCCAGCGCTTGCTCTCCTCGTACACCTGCGCAATGTCCAGCTGCACTTCGAAATCGGCGGGCGAACCGTCCAGCAGCGGGCGAAGCTGCGAAACGGCCTGATCGGCCTGCGCATTTTCGCCAAGCAGCAAAGCCTGCGCGATGCGGATGGAACGATCTTTGGGATAGGCTTCGACCGCTTTGTGCGCGGCGTCGAGCGCTTTGGACATGTCGCGAGCGTCGCGGTACGTATCCACAATCAAAATGCGCGCGCGGCGGTCTTCATCGGTTCCCAGGCGCAGCATTTCTTCAAACGTGTTTACCGCCGCAGTGTAATTGCTCGCCTCGCGATACAACTGGCCAAGCTGCTGGTAAAGGATGGCCAGCGTGCGCCGGCGTGACGGCGCAAATTCCGATTCTGTTTTGACCGCTGTTACGGCCTCCGAAAGTACGCGAATGGAATCGTCAATCCGTCCTTGATCCTCATAGATCGTCGCTTCGTAATAGATCACTTCCAGATTGTTGGGCGCGCGCTGCTTGGCGAGCAAAATACTTTGCTCGGCTTTATCCAGCTGCTTCATCTGGCGGTAAATTTCCGCGATGCGCAAATAATTGTCGGCGTCGTCCGCATCCATTTCCGTCAGCCCTTGATATTGTTCGAGGGCCTCTGGAAATTTATCTTCCGCGAGCAGTGTTTGCGCCAGCTCTTTATGGTGATTCAGGTCTCCCGGTTGCGATTCCGAAGCCTTTCGATAGGCCTGCTCGGCATTCGGAAGATCATGAATCTGGTTGTAGGCATCGCCCAGAAGTTCCCACAAGCGCGGCGTGGGCGCGCGTTGCAGGGTGGCTTGCAGAGAAGTGACGGCCTCTTGCGATTTTCCTTCATCCAGGAGCAGCTGTGTCAGTTGCTCGACACCGCTTTCATTCGCGGGTTCGCGCCCAAGCAGGGCGCGCAGCACTACTTCCGCTTTTTCCTGTTCGTTTTGCAGACGGTAAAGGCGAGCGAGCCAGAGTTCCGCGTCGCTGTCATTTGGATCGAGCCGGATGATTTCGCGGTATTGCTCCACGGCACGCGTGATCGTGTCACGCTGCCCCGACGTGTTGCTCAGATCGCCGAGCGTGCGCACGTAAATTCGCGCGAGCAGACGCCGCGCGGGCAGGTTGTCCGGGTCCTTGGCCAGAATCGCATTCGCTTCCGTGACCGCGTCACGAATTCTCTGCGACTGGTAATAGATCTCGGCAAGCTCGTCGCCAATCTGCTGGCTGTTGGGATCGAGCGTAAAAGCTTTCTTCAGGAAATCTATGGCCTTGTTGGCGTCTTCCGCGTGGCTGGAAGTTTGAAATTCCTGCGCGTAGTAATGCCCCATCACAAAATTATCGTAGGCATCGGCTTGCGTGGCGATTCCCGAGTCGGGGCCTGAAACCACGGGAGTGTTCTGCGCGCTAGGAACTCTTTTCCCTTGCTGAGCGGCAACGGCAGCTCCGGCCGCAAGCGAGAGGAGGGAGAGGGCAGCGAGATGTCGAACAATTTTCATCGAGATACCGCAGAAATTGATTATCCGACACATCGAGTTGCGCGTCAAAACTGATCCGCCACAAAAGTTCCTTTTCGTAATCATCTCCCTGGCCGCAAGAAAATAATTAGGCCGAATTTCTCACAAATTCATCTTAGATCGCCGGTTTTTTCGATGAATTGCTCCCTGTATTGCTGGTGGTGGGGTTGTAGGGGCACGGCATGCCGTGTCCCCACGGCATACGCATAATTCGTTAAGGGTCATTTGTGCATGCGAGCCGAGACGAAATTGCGCGCACTCCGCTCTGTTAGAAAGGCGGGTTAGTGCCTGAAATGCCGCACGCCGCAGAAGACCATCGCCATTCCCAGTTGGTCTGCCGCCGCGATCACATCTCCATCGCGAACCGAGCTACCGGGCTGAATCACAGCGGTTGCGCCGGCCTTTCCCGCCTCCTCGACGCCGTCGGGAAAAGGAAAAAACGCGTCAGAGGCCACTACGCTTCCCGCCAGCGGCAATTGCGCTTTCATTACCGCGATTTTTACGGAGTCCACGCGGCTCATTTGGCCCGCGCCCACGCCCACGGTTTGTCCGGCTCGCGCAAAAACGATGGCGTTGGACTTCACGTGCTTGCAAACTTTCCATCCAAAAAGCAGCGCTTCGATTTCCTCGCGTGTGGGCGCGCGCCGCGTCACAACTTTTAAATCCGTCTCGGCCAGTTCATGAGAGTCCTGCTCCTGCACCAAAATGCCGCCAGAGATGCGTTTTAATTCAAGGTCGCGGTCACGCGCCGAACTATCGCGCGGCGGCAGGTGCAGCAGCCGCAGATTTTTCTTTGCCGCAAATTTCTCCAGCGCCGCCGGCTCGTAACCAGGAGCCACGATACACTCCACGAAAAGTTTCGCTACTTCTTCAGCGGTCGCTGCATCGACCGGGCGATTAAATGCCATCACGCCGCCAAACGCCGAAATTGGATCGCAAGCGAGCGCTTTCAGGTAAGCATCCACCAGCGTTTCCTGTTCCGCCGTGCCGCACGGATTGTTGTGCTTCACGATCACGGCCGCTGGCCGCCGGAATTCCATCGACAGGTTGAGCGCCGCTTCGAGATCCACAAAATTGTTATAGGAAAGCTCTTTGCCCTGCAACTGGCGTGCAGCCGCGAGGCCGGTCGCTATGTTTCCCGCAGGCACGTAAAGCGCCGCGCGTTGGTGCGGATTTTCTCCGTAGCGCAATTCCTGCCGCCGCGCATAGGCAAAATGCAGCCGTTCCGGAAGCAAGGGGCGCTTGGCAAGCTCAATCGATCCATTCGTTGCGGACAGGCGTTCCAGTTCTGTCGCAATTTTGCCGTCGTAGCGCGCCGTTGTCGCAAAGGCTTTACGCGCCAATTCAAGCCGTGTCGCGAGGCTCACTTCTCCGTGCGCGGAAATTTCAGCGGCGATCGCTGAGTAATCCGCAGGATCGGTGACCACCGCAACACTTTCAAAATTTTTCGCGGCAGAGCGAACCATCGTCGGTCCGCCAATGTCTATATTTTCGATCAAATCTTCGGAGGTCAGGTCCGGCTTCGCCGCAGTCGCCTCAAAGGGGTAAAGATTCACGACCACCAGATCGATGGGCGCAATTTTATGTTCAGCAGTTTGCGCCAGATCGCCCGCCTCCTTGCGCCGGAATAAAATCCCGCCATGCACCTTCGGATGCAGCGTTTTCACGCGCCCGCCCAGCATTTCCGGCCATCCCGTCAACTCCGAAACATCGCGCACGGCAATCCCCGCGTCGCGCAACAACTTGGCCGTTCCTCCCGTGGAAACAATCTCAACCCCGCATGCAGTCAACTGCCGCACAAATTCCGTCAATCCACTTTTGTCAAAAACACTAACCAACGCGCGTTGCACAGCCACAGAATCCTCCAAAGAGTAAAACGAAAACGTCTATTGTATGCGCGCAAGAAGAAATCGAAAAGCGGGAACTGGAGTTGACTGGCTCTCAGAATCGGAATGATCGAGGGTGGAATGCGTACTGTCTGAAATTCTGAAGCCCTGCGCAGTGCAGTAGGTTATAGCCATTCAATCAGCGCGGGTTAACGCTTCCCGACAACAGAATTTCATTTTTTCTCCGGAGCCACATGGGCACAAATCATAGGGACCAATTTTTTCCTTCTCGCATACGAGTCGCAGCTCTTCAAGGCTGCGTTTCCGCCATAAAGAGAGCGCGGCATCCGAATAAAGAGGATTGTAGGAGACTGCGCGCGTAAGTTTCCCATTATTTGTTTCTGTAGCGAGAAGAGCAGCGAAAGTTCTGCGCGGTCTATCTAATGATGAAAACGGAAGATTCCGTTTTAGCCCCGCGTTAACAGAGGCAACGAATTCGGCCCCTGCATTGACTCTCAGCTGATCAAGAACATCTTTCCTTAAAGTTATCCCTTCATTGGTATCCCGAAACCTCAGAATTGTGTTCAGAACGGGGACATCAATTGTTGAGCCGATGTCCACGTCAGCTTGACTAGTCATGACATAGCTCGCTGCTTCATGAGCCCAATCGCCGGCAGCTGCGAGCCCGAAAGTCGCGCCAACGAGGATTTCACCACCGAACCATATGTTCGCTGCTGCGAGGTTGAATTGTTGGCACACCGCAGCCGTGTTTATGGTGTGCGCGACTCTTAGAGCAGGAAAAACAAGCCATCTAGGAATTCCGGTCGGAAATACTCCGTCGCTCATTCCTAGAAGTCGCCGTAATCTTGGATGAAGCAGAGCTCCACGCACTAGTCTAGGTATTTCCCAAGCCAGTGCATCGAACGTGCGGACCTTAGATTCCAACTGATTGAACATCGCTTCCACGGTAGCTTCTTTGCCTGGAGCGGCTTTGATTTGGCGACGAATGTCTTCTTGAACAGTTAGAAGTGGCCCGTCTTTTCCCGCGAGACCCATGAGCCCGACATCGACGCTCGTTAACGCGTCTTGGTTTTCATACATGAACGCAGGCTGATAGTTCATCTGAATCAGCCGAAGCACATCTTCCGCAATCAATCGCCAAAAGCTCCCTTCCCCTAAATAGTCATGCAAGATGGATATTGCTGATAACGGCATGTAAACCCTATCAAAACACAATAAACCGACAACAAAATCTCTCGGAGAATGTGAATAGAAATTAGGTAGCTCAGAATTAATGAATCCGTGACCCACAATTGCGCAAAAGGATGAACCGTCAGGTCTTTGCAGTTGGGCAGTTTGCGAACTAGTTCATGTCCCTGCAGGGGTAAAGTCTGATATGAAATATCCGCTCTCGAGTTCGGATCCTGATGTCGTGACATTGTTAACTGGGAGCCGAGATAGTTTTCCGTCTTTTGCAGCGATAATGATATCCAGCACGTCAATTGCAGCCCGATGATCAGGTTTATTTCCAACAAAGTATTTTATTGGCAATATGCTAGAAGGAAGCTTGAGAGAAGGTGAAGCAGTAGCTACGAAGTGGGGTCCATTTCCAAAGATTTTCAAGCTTGGGTCAAGTTCGCGTATCAAATCCAGGACATACTCGTCTTTAAGACCATATCCCACGAAAACTACAATTGCGTTGGAAAAAACATGCTTCAAGAGTGTCAAGTATGCATGATCACTCTGTAGTTTTGAATAATCTTCCGCTGTAAAAACCATCTGTTCAACTGCACTAGATGACCCGTGTAATTTGCATATGAATGATTTTCCTTGGTTAAAATGAGAAATGCATTGTTCTAAGTTAGATCTCTGAACGATTGCAGCCGAGGGAATGTGCTGTTCTAAGATTTCATCAACATTGGTTGTAAGAATGTACGTCGGATTTAATGAGGAAATGAGTTTAAGAAAGTTATCATAGACGGGTGTAGTAGGCCGAGGGTAAAACGCCTTTGCTAATGATTTAAAATATAGTCCTTCGTTTGTCCCTTTGCATAAGCTAAAAAGTTTTGGCAAATCAGGTTTGGCCAATAAAGATGAGCCCAGTCTCTTATCGTATGATGCCTCAGTACGCGAAAAAATTGAATGCAGCTCATCCCCAAGCTCACTCCATGATGGATAACCGCACCATTTACTTGTGCCCGCACCGACCCAAATTACAAGGTGCTTAGCCCCTTCGACGACGAGATCCCTCAGCCGCATTAGAGAATAAAAGTTTTGCTTGTCGTCTCCATCAAGCATGCGTGAGGACTAAACCTTAGTGCCTTTCTATCAGCGCTCGTGGTGTGATTGGAAGCAAAGATTAGTATATAGCAATCTACCTATTCGTGTACGGGTTGACGCTATGAATATGCAAGCTCCAGTTCCAATTGCAAGCGCCTCCCGCTACACTCATCTTCGATTTTATGGAGGAACCATGTCCGTAGCGGACGTCCTGCTCGGAAAACCTTTAGCGACCTCGGACGAGCGAGCCGAAGAGATTGGCGCCTCCGCTGGGATTCCGATTTTCGGACTCGATGCGCTGAGCTCAGCGGCATACGGACCTGAGGCGGCTTTGACGCTGCTCATTCCTCTGGGCGCGGCGGGTGTTGCCTACATTTTACCCATAAGCCTCAGCATTATTGCGCTGCTGGCGATTGTTTATTTTTCTTATCGCCAGACGATTGCTGCGTATCCCGGCGGTGGCGGTTCCTACACGGTGGCCTCGGAAAACCTGGGCACGTTTCCTGGCCTGCTGGCCGCATCGGCGCTGATGATCGATTACATCCTCGTGGCAGCCGTGGGAATTTCCGCAGGCGTTGGCGCACTGGTTTCCGCTGTGCCGCAATTGCAGCCGCACACTCTCGCGATGTGTCTGGCCATCCTCGTGATTGTCACTCTGGTGAACCTGCGCGGGGTACGTGAAGCCGGTTTGCTGTTCATGATTCCCACCTACGCGTTTCTTGGTTCTCTACTCATCGCCATCGCGATTGGCGTGACGAAAACGGTATTCGCGGGCGGCCATCCCTTGCCGGTTATTCCGCCTCCGAACATCGCGGGCCCCGCCTCGGTCGCAGTGAGCATGTGGCTTCTCCTGCAGGTTTTCTCGAACGGTTGCACGGCCATGACGGGAGTCGAAGCCGTAAGCAACGGAGTAAAAGCATTTCGTGAACCGACCGTCCCGAATGCGCAGCGCACGCTCACCGTAATCATCGGGCTGCTAGCGATTCTTCTCGCGGGCATCGCATACCTCGTGCGCGCCTATGGAATTCAAGCGACGGATCCCGGCAAACCCGGATATCAAAGCGTGATTTCCATGCTTGTGGCCGCGGTAGTAGGCAGAGGAATTTTTTATTACTTCACGATCGGATCCGTGCTCGTGATCCTTTCACTTTCGGCCAATACCGCGTTTGCTGATTTTCCCCGCCTCTGCCGGGCCGTTGCGCATGACGGTTTTCTGCCGCACTCGTTCGGCTTTCGCGGAAGAAGGCTGGTCTATTCGCAGGGAATTTACGTGCTAGCCGTGCTTGCTGGGATTTTGCTGTTCGTCTTCCAAGGCGTTACGGACAGGCTGATTCCACTCTTTGCGATTGGCGCGTTTCTGGCGTTCACGCTTTCGCAGGCGGGAATGGTGGGGCATTGGAAGCGGAATCCGGGGCCGTGCGCCGTGCGCAGCATGCTCGTCAATGGACTGGGCGCCGTAACCACGGGGGCGACGCTGGTTGTTGTGTTGCTCGCAAAATTTACTTCAGGAGCGTGGGTCAGCGTTCTACTCATCGCCGGCATCATGTCCACCATGCTGTGGGTGCGCAGGCATTACGCCAATGTCGCGAAAGAAACTCAACTCGTAACGCCGCTGCAAGTCGAAAATCTTGGATCACCCATTATCATTGTGCCAATTCAATCCTGGTCGTCGATCTCGGAACGCGCGATGCAATTTGCGCTGACTCTCTCTCCGGAAATTCACGCTGTCCATGTAGGCACGGAAGAGGAAACGACCGAGTTAAAAGATAATTGGAAACGGCTGGTTGCAGATCCCGTAAAGAATGCCGGAGGAACTCCGCCGACCCTTGTGATTCTTGAGTCGCCTTTCCGTTTAGTCCTCAAACCGATTCTCGAGTATGTGGCGAAAATGGAGGCGGACCATCCCGGCCGTCAAATCGCCGTGATCGTCCCGGAGCTCGTCGAGCGGCACTGGTATCACTACCTCTTGCACAATCAGCGCGCGGAATTGCTGAAGGCGTTCCTGCTGATCAGAGGAAGCCGCAACATCGTGTTGATCAGTGTGCCCTGGTATATCAAGGCCTAAGCAGCCTGTTTGGTGCCCCAGTTTTTGTAGCGCACGCCTTCAGGCGGGCATCAGATTGAATCCACGGTGCCCGCCTGAAGGCGTGCGCCACAGAACCCAAGAGCGATCACGCAAACTCTGAAAGCTGCATATAAATTTAAAAGGGACATTCCGGAAAGCGAAATTTCAGGATTTTACGCGGGCTTTGAGCCGTGCCTGATTACCTTCAATCGTAACGACGTATTCCACCTCATGCGCATTTTGTTGTTTCTTGAGCTGCGCGGTTTTTTGCCGCAGAAATCTCTGAAAAACTTCCATGGTCAACGCCTGGGCGTCCTCGCCTGCTTCTGCCTTGGCGTGCCCGAATGCGGTAAAAAGTTGTTCCACTTTTTTCTTTTCCGCATCCGGATCGCTCCAGGATACGGCGAACGGGAATCTCTTGGTTAATGTTTCTTCTTGCTGGGCCCGTTTGCGGGCTCGTTCTGCTTCAATTTCTCGAGCGGCCGCGCCAAAATGCCGCTGCACGGTGCCTTCTTCTTTTTGCTTCATGCGCTTGCGGAACATGTCGCGGAATTTCGAGTACATTTGGGTGAGATTGCCGTAGCGGAAGCGTTGGCCGTAATTCATTTGCCCGCCCCGATCGCTATAGCGCTTCAGACATATCTCAATGCGCCATTCGACGTCCGCAGGCGGGCGGGCCTTACCGCCACCGAAGTATTGTTCATACTCGATCTTGAGCTGGCGGATGTCCCTTTCTAGCTGGGCGAGATCTTCATCGATCGATTTAGCCATTCCATATAACCCGCATAAGTAATGATGCTAACGGGTATGGGACAAGAGGGTCAACGCGCTCCACAACGCAAGGTGCGGAACAGATACTGACAAAGCGGTTGAAATCTCTAAAGGAGTTGAAAGCAGAGGACCTAATGATCCACCAAATCAGTCTAAAAAGTCGAAAGGGGCTCGTTTCCGAGCCCCTTCCAGCAATACCCCATTTACCCCATTCCGGCTAAAGCCGGAACACATCCAACCACCCCGGGAAAAACTAAAACCACTTGCCTCCCCTAAGTGCAAACGAGATGCCAATAATAGGTAAAATTAAGGTATTCATGTAAGTGTTTGAAAATAGTGTATATATTTGGAAACGACGGGAAGCTGGTACATATTCACGTGTAAAAATCTACAGTTTTTCACATATAAATGACTGGCTACTACTGTCTTTGGGATATTAGGCACCAATTGCGGTTCGGATGGCTGAGGCCAATGCCTCTGACCACAGCGAAACGTCTTCCAGGTGCTCAGCTTCGACCATTACACGGGCTTTGGGCTCCGTTCCTGAATAGCGTACAACTACGCGCCCTGCGGCTCCTAAAGCTTTTGTGGCTTTCTCTATGGCCGCGGAGACCACAGGCAGGGATTCCAGTGGTGGCTTTGACTTAACCTTAACATTTACAATAGTTTGTGGAAAAACCTTAAACCCGTTGACAAGCTCATCGAGAGGGCCGCGGAGAGTCACGAGACAGGCCATCTTAAGCGCGGTTAAAAGTCCGTCGCCCGTGGTCGCATCGTCAAGGAAAATAATGTGCCCGGATTGCTCGCCGCCCAGGTTCGCGCCGCTACGAAGCATTTCTTCCAGCACATAACGGTCGCCGACAGGGACGCGCGCCAGAGTGAGGCCTTCCGCATTCAGAATCCGCTCAAGTCCTAAGTTGGCCATGGATGTACCGATCACACGACCGCCGCGTAATTGGTCTTTCACCCTGAAATATCTGGCAACAGCCAACAAAACGCCGTCGCCGTCCACATGATGCCCACTCGCGCTGACGAACATTGCGCGGTCCGCATCGCCATCGAACGCCACCCCTAGTGCAGACTTTGTCTCCAGGACTTTTTCGCGCAACTGCTCGGGGTGCAGCGAGCCGCAGCCATCGTTAATGTTTCGGCCGTTCGGCTGATTGTGAATGACAGTAACTTCAGCGCCAAGAGATCGAAATAAGGCAGGTCCCAAAATGCTGGCGGCGCCATTGGCGCAATCCAAAACTAGTTTCAGACCTTTGAGATTCGCCCCGGGTATGACGCATTTGCGCAAATAGGCCAGATATTCTTCATCCAGCGAAAGGTCGGTTGGGACAGCAATTCCGTGAGGAGAGGTTTCACGGCCCTTATGTTGATTAATCTCGGTTTCCAGATGCTCTTCGACGTCATCTGGAAATTTCATTCCCGTTCCCGCGAAGAGCTTTACACCATTGTCATGAAAGGGGTTATGCGAAGCGGAAATGACCAACCCAGCAGAGAATTTCTTCTGCCGAACGAGGCATGCGATGCCGGGAGTGGTGATTACGCCTGCGGAGAGGAACTCTATCCCGTTGTCGGAAAACCCCGCGGCAAGTTGCCCGGCAATGTGCGGCCCGGATTCTCGTGTATCCATGCCAATCAGAACGCGCGGCTTGGGCTCAACCTCAAGCAAATATTTTCCCAGTGCGCGGGCCACACCATAGAGCGTGGCGTCGTCCAGCGGGTAGGTGCCGGGAATTCCTCGAATGCCGTCAGTTCCGAACAGTTCCTTAGTCATCGTGGATGGGACTGCAGCCTCTTCCTGGAGTTGCAGGTATCAAACATTGTCCGGGCATTTCGTTCGCTCCCGGATTTCCGAGTTTATCACGCGAAGGGTTATCTGGCAGGAGCGGTAAGCGGTTGGCGTGGCACAAGAGTAACGTGGATTACTGCCGGCATAACCTGCACAACGGTAGCGCCAAAAGGAGCGCTGACCATTTCCGGCGTAATTTGCAGATCGGTGGTTCCGGGCTTTCCGTCCTTCATGTCCAGTTGCAGACTTAGGTCAGCGGCAATGATGCGGCGCAAGAGCGCGGATCGTCCGCGCACCCGGACGCGCACGGTCGTGGGAATATCTCCCGTAATTTCCAGTTGCCTCGGCATGGTGGTGAATTCCATCGGCACTTGGAAAGCAACTTCCGCGTACGGTTCGGAAGTGTACGTGACCCACAAGGTAAACGAAATGGCGAGAGCCAGGAGTTTCAGTCCCGCGTTCGCGAAAATATATTTTCGAATGAAATCCAACTTTTATCTCCGAACCGTGGTTCTGGCCTGCGAAACCGCGGCAGGCAAGACCATCGTTGTACGGCGCCGCGAAACCATCTCGCGCAGCCGGTCACTCAAATCTTCCGGTGAAAGATTGGTGTCAATCGTTCCGGCGGAAGCAACGGAGATCGAACCTGTCTCTTCTGAAACGAGTACCACCAGACAATCGCTGTCTTCGGTGATGCCGATCGCGGCGCGATGCCGCGTGCCCAGCTGTTTGGAAATCATTGGATTGAGCGAAAGCGGAAGAAAGCAGCCGGCCGCGGCCACGCGTGAACCTTCGATGATCACAGCCCCATCATGCAGCGGAGAGCCGGGCCGAAAAATAGAAAGCAGCAAATCATAGGAAAGTTTTGCATCCAGTGGAATGCCGCTTTCAATATATGTGCGCAACCCTGCTTGCCGTTCCACAACCACCAGCGCACCAATACGGTTTTGCGAAAAATATTCGGCGGCCATAACGATGTCGTCATACGTGCCCTTGGGATTGCGAGACGCAAAAGTAATCGTGGAAAGATTGCGGCCTACCCTTGACAGCGCCCTGCGAATTTCCGGTTGAAATAAAATAATCAGGGCAATCGCGATGTACGGCAGCATGGTGGTGAGCAGCCACTCGACCATCTCCAGCCGCGCCCACTGCGCTCCGCGGTAAAAAGCGAAAAGCACCGCAATTCCCACCAGCATTTGCACGGCTCGCGTCCCGCGCAACAGTTTCAAGAGAAAATAGATAAAGACAGCGATGATCAGAATGTCGAGAGCGGCGCGCAAATTCAGGCGCGCGAGTGAGGCCACGGGCAAAACGACGGCGATCATGTTCGTATATCTAAGTTATCCCAGCCTTGCTGCTTCGGGCAAGCCGGAGTTTCGCGGGATTTGCCGCAATGTACCGGTATGCTATGGTGAATTCGGTGGGATATGCAGATCGAAGACGTCAAAGTTTCGGCACGATCGAACCCCTCTCAGCGCATCATTGCTGTGGCGATTGTTTTTGCCGCACTCTATTTCGCTACTGAAGTCGTCGTTCCATTGCTGCTTGCCGTCTTGCTGGCTTATTTTCTCGATCCTGTAGTTGGGCTCCTGGAGCGTATCCGCATTCCCCGCGCACTGGGCGCGCTCGTCGTGTTGCTCGCCGTTACCGCGTTATTTGCGGGGCTGGGCTATCTCGTGGTGCTGCGTGCGGATCAATTCCTCGCTGATTGGCCGCGCTATAGCGGTGTCCTGCGCCACGTGACCACGGCCTTTGACCGGCAACTCGCTGTTGTTCAAAAAGGGGTCGACGCGATTACTCCTATCGCAGATAAAGCGCTCGCTCCCCCGCGCATTGTTCAGCCGCCACCCATTCGTGAGTGGCTTCTCAGCGGCGTGGGTTCGCTGTACTCGATTTTAGTTGTGGCCGCATTCGTCCCGTTTCTAGTTTTCTTTATGCTGGCCGCAAAACCGCGCATCTGGAAGGCGACCATCGACCTATTTCCGGATGAACATCAGGAACGTGTACAGGACGCTCTCGATCAGCTGGGTTCGATGTTGCGAAGCTTCGTGGTAGGAAACGCTCTCATAGCCGCTATTCTTATGCTTTTGAGTTATGCATTCTTCCTCACGATCCATTTGAAATATCCGTTTCTGTCCGGCTGCGTCTCGGGAATATTGAACCTGGTCCCATATTTAGGTGCGGTACTCGCATGGCTCCCACCGTTTTTGATCGGTATGGCGCAATGGAATACGATTGGGCCATACTTTGGGGTTGCAGCCATGCTCACGTTTCTGCATATCATGGGTCTGAACATATTGATGCCTGCCATTGTCGGCAGGCGTGTCCATCTAAACGCCCTGGCCGTCACCATTTCCCTGTTATTTTGGGGATGGTTGTGGGGAGCCGTCGGACTCATTTTGGCAATCCCGATTACGGCGGCGGTGAAGGTGATCTGCGATCATTCAGAAGGATGGGAGCCGGTAGGCCGCTGGCTCGGCGCGTAAAATCAAAAATTAAGTGACGCCACTTCTTCTTACCAACCCGCGGAAGGGGCGACTCAAGGAAACCGGAACTAAATATGCCATCGAACCGGCGTGCAATTTTAATTGGTTTCATTGTAATTCTTGTGTTGACGGGAACGGGTATTGTGCTGACCACGGAGTGGGGCGCGCGCACGGTTACGTCCACACGTGCGTCTCAAAAAGTGGCGCAATCTCCCGTTGACCTTTCGCAATTCCACAACACGCAAACACTAGCGCAGATGGCGGCCACGCCGCAGGAGCAGGATCTTGCGCGCGACGCTCTGCGCAAGGCCGACCATGAAGTCGATTTTGAATTTACTTCGGCGCTCTACAGAGCCTCGTCGCAAAATGTTGTCTCCACGCCTGCAATTAAGGCCATTCTTGACCGCATTGCAAAAGACGAACAGGAAAATGCCCAGCTGGATGCGGAAGTCGCGCGCCTGACCAAACTTGAGGCGAGCGCGAAAGATAATCAGAAAGAATCCATTACTCAGCAACTGGATCTGACTAAAAGCCGGCAGGAATTAGTGCAGGATGAAATCGACGATGCGCATCAGGATCTTGAGCGTGCCGGCGGCGATCCCCAGCGCCAGGTCCAGCGCATCGTGGATGAGTATCATGCCTCCGAGCAAAGTAGCGGCGGCGAGCTCGATTTGAGCATTGTTGGCAAGCAGGCGGGCTCAGCTCAACCGGCTTCCTCCTCTTTTATTTCGCGGTCGCAAGCCTGGTACGCGCTTCGCACGGTTGTTGACGGTCTCAACGCTGCGGAACAACAAGCCTCCAATTCCATAGCCACGTTTTCTAAAACCCACGACAACCTCGAACAACAATTGAATCAGAAAAAAGCGCAGCAATCTCAAAAGCTTGACGCCGCGCCACTGGCAAATGCATCCGGCAGCCCCTCATCGCCTCCACCAACTGCTTCCAGCCAAACGAATGACGCCATTTCTTCGTACAAGTCCATGACCCTCCTGCAGAAGAGAATGTCCGGGATGGACACCCGCATACGCAACCAGCAGGATCTGGCGACGATCTACGGTCAATGGCTAGATTCAGTTGAGGCTCGCCGGCGACAATTACTGCACGGCCTGCTGATTTCGATTGCTTTGATGATTGGCATCGGACTTGCTGTTCTCTTGACGACTCAATTTCTGGAGAAGCTCTTTGTTCGCGTGACGTCCGATCCGCAAAAACTTCTGACCATGAGTTCGGTTGCGCACATCGTCACGCGCGCGATTGGCGCCATCCTGATTTTGTTGATTATTTTTGGAATGCCCAGCCAGTTGGCGACGGTCATCGCTCTGGCAACCGCGGGCCTTACCGTCGCGATGAAAGATTTCATCGTAGGATTTTTCGGCTGGTTTGTGCTGATGGGGAAAAACGGAATTCGTCACGGCGATTGGGTCGAAATTAACGGCGTCAGCGGGGAAGTGGTGGAAATCGGATTGTTCCACACCGTTGTCTTGGAAACGGGCAACTGGAATGACGCAGGGCATCCCACGGGGCGTCGCGTGACGTTGATGAATAGTTACGCCATCGAAGGGCACTATTTCAATTTTTCTACTTCCGGCCAATGGCTGTGGGATGAAATGCAGCTGGCGCTTCCCATGGATCGCGACCCTTATCCCTTCGTCGCGGAAATTCAGAAAATTGTAAGCAAAGAGACGGAAGCGAATGCGCGGCTGGCCGAAAAAGAATGGGGAACCATGGGGAATGCTCGTGGCGTTCGACCGTTTTCTGCGGGACCCGCGATCAGCATTCGCCCGGGCAGCTCGGGATTTGAAATTCTGATTCGCTATGTGACTCGTGCGAATGAACGCCACCAGCAACGCGGCAAGCTTTACGAGGATTTCGTCGAATTAATGCGTCGAAAAAATATCCCGGAGCAAGCCCCCGTAGCGGCCTCCGCGCCCGCGTCGAGTTAACAGAAGCGTTCGCGTAATTTTTTAAACCTAAATCCTCAAAATTTTCTACTGCATGTTTTTGTAGCGCCGGCGTCTCGCCGGCTGGTTTCCGCAGTGTGGCCCAGGCCAAAACCCGCCGGCGAGACGCCGGCGCCACAGTTGCCATAGTTACTAAAGGTGCGTCCATATTGCTGGCATCGCAGTGCAATGCTAGGATTGCTGCTCTTATGCCCCAGCGAAACGATTCCCGGCCTCGCATTGGTGTACCGTGGCGTATGGCAGCCGAGGAAGCGGCCAACAAGCGAACCAAGATTGACAATTACCTTCAAGCTGTGGAAAAAGCCGGGGGCGAAGCAGTGCTCCTCTCCCTTGCCTCAGGCGCCGATGATTTGAAGCGCGAAGCTGCAAGCCTTGATGGTTTTGTGCTTACGGGTAGCCCAGCTGACCTGAACCCAACGCATTATGGAGCGACGCGACATCCTGCCACAGACGAAGCCGACGCCGCGCGTGAACGCACCGACTTCACTCTGTTGGAGCACGCCCTGATCGTCCCCAAACCTGTCCTGGCCATCTGCTATGGCATTCAATCCCTGAACGTGTTTCTCGGCGGCAACCTGATCCAGGATATTCCAACCGAAATTGGCACGAAAATCGTCCATAGCCCGGAAGAAGACGAATTGCCAGGCGGTGGCGAAGCCCCGGACGCCATGCATTCCGTCACGATAGATCCCGGTCATCTTTATGACCTGTCCAGGTCGGCCAGCGCGGAAGTCAACTCATGGCATCATCAATCCGTGTTGGAGCCGGCACATGGTCTGCGGGTCACGGCGCGCGCGGCGGATGGCGTGGTCGAGGCCGTGGAGTGGACGGACAATTCCAACTGGGTAATCGGCGTTCAATGGCACCCGGAAAGAATGATGAACGACCCCTTATCTTGCGCCTTATTCAGTCAACTAGTTACAAACGCAAGACTTGTCCGCATATAAAAAGCAGCCGTCAACCAGCGCAACCGATGTAGCGCCCGCCCGAAAGCGGGCATTTCCACCATCGCAGAAATCCAACTCTCGCCCCTTTTTTAGATTTCCCAAAAATTAGCCCTCAAAATTCATAAAAAAGTTATTCACAGGTTCACATGAATTCCACAGGGCGTGAATATTCTTTTCGGGATAGACTTTCCCGGTCGACCAATCTTGGTCCTGGCTCTGCCCCGCGATGTGCTGCGCCACGAACTTGGATTCCCTTGGGAGTCCAACTCGAAATTGACGATTTATTGGGCCAGGAAATCCTCAACCCAGCGGAGGATGACATGACAAGTGATTTGAATAGTCCCGTAGCTATATTGGACAAGGAAATTGCAAAGTATCCGACCTATACGATCGAAACCTTTGAGCTTTGCGATTGCTGTGGAATGCGATTCGGCATTGGGTATCACCAAGGATGCAAGCATCACACGGACGCCGCAGGGCAGGACAACGAACTCCCCAAAAAGCTCAGGCAAATGCTCGCTGCGGATCACGGGCACGATCGTAAGCATAAGCACTTCACTGAAATCTGGGTTCTATCCGATTGGGGCGCCTCTGCCTGATTGGTTTAGCTTGCCGGAAGCCGAAGTTTAGGCGAAAATAAGGCGAACAATAATGGCTACCGCAAGCACATCTCTTGAACGTCCCATGCCTCACAATGTCGAGGCGGAGCGGAGCATCCTCGGCGCGATTCTTCTCGACAACAATGCCATCAATGCTGCCGTCGAGCTGCTGAAGGCTGAGGATTTTTTCCACGATCATCACCGGCGAATATATCAGCAGATGATAATGCTGGGCGAAGCTCAGCAGGCGATTGACCTGGTGACGCTGACCGAGCAGTTGCAGCGCGGCGGTGAACTTGAATCCGTCGGCGGCGCGGCCTACGTCTCGCAATTGATGGACGGCGTGCCGCACATCACGAACGTCGAGCACTATGCGCGCATCGTGAAAGAGAAGTCGATGCTGCGCGGACTGATCCATGCCACGAGCGCGATTCAACAGCAGGCGCTCGAAGCTGAGGAAGATGCGGACGCCATCCTGGACCGTGCGGAATCTTCCATCTTTCAACTTGCGGAAGACCGCGTGCGATCAGGTCTCGTGGGCATGCACGAGGTTGTTACCGAGAGCCAGGAACGCATCTCGCGAATTTACGAGGGCGGCCAACGCATCACGGGCCTCTCGACCGGTTATGACATGCTCGACAATCTGACCTCAGGCCTGCAGCCATCCGAATTGATTATTCTCGCGGCGCGGCCTTCGATGGGAAAAACCGCATTTGCTCTGAACATCGCGGAAAATGTGGGCGTGCGAGCAAATAAACCCGTGGCGATTTTCAGCCTGGAAATGTCCAAGGAATCTCTGCTGCTGCGCTTGCTTTCTGCCGATGCCAAGATTGACTCGCACAAATTTCGCACGGGTCACTTGAATGCGGAGGATAAAGCCAGAATTCCTCGCTCACTGGCCCACCTTTCGCAAGCCCCGCTGTGGATCGACGATAGCGGCGCCGCAACCGTGGTGGAAATGGGCGCGAAGCTGCGCCGCATGAAACGTGACAAGGGGCTTTCTCTTGTGATCGTGGACTACCTTCAATTGGTTTCCGCGCGCGGTCGATTTGGCAACCGTAACGAAGAAATTTCCAGTATCTCTCGCGGCTTGAAAGCCATGGCCAAGGAATTGAAAGTACCGATGCTTGTCCTCTCGCAGCTCACGCGCGCGCCGGAACGCGAAGATCGCGAACCGCGCCTGGCGGACTTGCGCGAATCGGGCGCCATCGAGCAGGACGCTGACGTCGTAATGTTTATTCACCGTCCGAATTTCTTTAAGAAGTCGAGCGAAGTCAGCATGGAAGAGCGCGGGGAGACGGACCTGATTATCTCCAAGCAGAGAAACGGCCCGACCGATTCGATCCGGTTCATTTTCCAGGGCGGCTTTACGCGGTTCGAACAAAGAGCGCCGGACGCCTGGACGGAGCAGGAGTAGGCGTCCTCGGATACACACACATGTGTGCTGTATGAGCCAGAATGCGGCAAGATACGCCGCGCACGTATAAGATTCATTCCCCGTAAGTACAGCTTTCTCAACCATATAAGTTTTCTTCGCCATTTCGATTCGCATCTCCGTGTTACGGCACGATACATGCGCTTACCCACGAGGAAGATTGGATGGGATTCTTGGTGGCGCGGGCTTCAGCCTGCGGGGTTTAGTTCTTGCAAGGCCCAACCCCCCGCAGGCTGAAGCCCGCGCCACTGAACCCCTAGTTACTAAGCGGTGCGCAGTTGCACATCGGCAAATTTTTTTCTTTGCCCGGATCGGTTAATCTTGATAACTCCAATGACACGAACCGTAAAATTTGATGGACGCCCCATCTGGGCGGAAGTAAGTCTGGGAGCGCTGACGCATAACCTGCGCGCGATCCGCAAGCACGTAAATCCCGAAGGCCCTACGCGGTCCTCGCCGGAAAATTCTTGCCGTCATCAAAAGCAACGCCTATGGCCACGGAATCGTCCCCGTTGCGCGCGCGTTATCCAAGGTGCGCGCGGATTGGTTTGGCGTGACGTGTTCCGCCGAAGGCGCCGAACTGCGCGACGCCGGCATTTGTGAACCCATACTGATTCTCACCGGATTCTGGGCCGGCGAAGAACAACGAATTCTGGACCATCACCTTACGCCGACGATCATGCGCGCCGATCAGCTGCGACTGCTGGAAAAAGCTGCAGCGCGCCAGCGCAAGCCTCGCAAAAAGCCCGTTGATTTTCATCTGAAGATCGATTCTGGAATGAATCGCCTGGGTATTCCGCCCATCGATATTCCGGGATTTGCGCGCGTGCTGGCGGATTGCCCGCACCTGCGGCTCGCCGGGACGTTTACGCACATTGCATCGTCGGAAGTTTTTACGACGGAGCAAACCATCGAGCAGGAAAAAGTGTTTGATTCCGCGCTGGCCTGCATGCGTTCCCTGGGCCTCGATCCTGGCATCCTGCACATGGCCAACAGCGCGGCGATTGTTGCGCGGCCGTCTACCTGGCGAGACATGGTTCGTCCGGGCGCTATTCTCTACGGCTACCACCAGTTTTTTGAACCGTCCGAGTTGAATGCGGAAATGGAAGCGAAACTTCCCGTGCGTCCCGTTTTGTCGTTCCGCGCCCGCATCATTTCCATTAAAGATTTGCCGGCGGGCTCGCGTGTTGGATACAACGCGCGGTGGACAGCTTCGAAGCCTTCACGAGTCGCCGTGCTCGCCGCGGGATACGCGGATGGCTTTGTGCGCTCTTTGTCAAATAAAGGGCGGGTAATCGTTCGCGGGGAAATAGCACCGATTATCGGAACTGTTTCGATGGATCTCACCACGGCAGATGTGACTGGAATTGAGTCCGCGCGCGTCGGAGACATCGCTACGATTTACGGGACCGATGGCGGCACGACGCAGACAGTTCCGGATGTGGCAAAGATTGCCAATACCGCAAGCGCAGAACTACTCTGCGCGCTGGGAAAACGCGTCCCGCGTTTCTATTTGCCGTAGTGGGTTTAGTAGCACAGGCTTCAGCCTGTAGGGTTTAGGCCTTGCAAGGACAAAATTCCACAGGCTGAAGCCTGTGCTACTTAAAGCACTCTCCGTCTGCACGATTTCAATCTTTAAAATCTAAATTATTCTCATTGCGGGCGGGCGACTTCCACGGGCATTTCCGCGGTGGCAGGCTTGATTCTTCGCAACACTTCGCTGGTCCACAATTTTTCCGTCAGCAAAGTCAAAAAACCATTTTCAAAATCGCAGACCGCGCAGAACAAATAATTTCGGAATGCGTTGTGATAGGCGTCTACGCCCCGCTTTGCCAATTCGCTTTCGACCGCGGGATCGCCCGCGGCCAGCATTGCGCCCGCGCGAATTCCAAACGTTTCCCCGGCGAATCGTTCGACGATCTCGACCAGCGCGTCACCTGATGGCGAGGGAACTACCAGGGAACGGCCGGAAGCTTTTTCCTCGAAGGCCACGCCATGCAGGCGGCAATACTCGCGCACGCGATCCAGATGCGAGAAAAAATCGAATCCCCAGGGTTCCGTTCCCGGCAGCGCGCTTAATGTTGCAGCCCACAGCTTCGCGGCATCCACTCCGCGCACCGGTTCGCGGCTTTCGATCTCCACAAGGTCGAGACCGACAGCCTTGACGTCCGCGCCGAGATCGAGCGGCTCAACTTCCAAAACATAAAGAGGATCCTTGATCATTTGTCTATGCGTCCACCGAAGCGCTCTTGGCAAAACGCTTCTTGAAATCCGGCGTGGCTTTGCGCGCTTCCAGCCAATCGAAAAAAGCCCCCGGTGTTTCCAGCCAAACTTTAAACCACTGCATGATTTCTTCTTTTTCGGCCCGCTTATCCTGTTCAACTTTGTGATTCCGCGCGATCATTTCTGCGCGCCTGCGGCCGAGCCGCGCAACTTCCAACACGCGCTCCGTTGCGGCAAGCTCTTTTTCCTGTTGAAATTTCCGGTATAGCTCGTCGAGCCGCATGATGCACAGTTCCGCGTCCGCGAGATTCGCGAAATGCAGCAGGTGGTGAAATTCTTCCTCGTAATGGCCCTGCGTATCCGCTTTTGTGGACCAAACGATCCGCATGCCCACCGTTTCCAGCACGCCCGCAATGTATTCCGCGGACGTTCTCCCTGCTGCTCCCAGACGCGCTACCAGTTGCCGCCGGATTTGTTCCACCTCCGCTGGAGTGAATCGCGGCGCTGCAAGTTCGCGCGCGATTTCCAGAATCATCGTTTTCTTTGTCGGACTCTCCCCACGAGCCATTGTGCCTACCCCACAGGTTTGGATTTATTTTTCACTGGGGCTGGAGGCGCGCTACTGGCCGGAGGTTTCTCCGACTCTTCCAGTAGATGCCGGTACCGCGCTACATTCTGATTATGCTCCTGAAGGGTCTTGCTGAAAAAGTGCCCACCCTCGGTATTAGCGACAAAATAAAGATCTTCCGTTGGAGGCGGGTCCATCGCCGCACGCAGCGCGGCTTCGCCCGGATTGGCGATGGGGCCGGGAGGCAACCCGCGATTTGCATATGTGTTATAGGGCGAGGAATAGTGCAGATCCGCGCCGCTTAGTTTTCCGGAGTAGATGCCGGCAAGAGTCAGCGCATATACAACCGTGGGATCGCATTGCAGCGGCTGGCCGATGCGCAGTCGATTCTCAAAAACTCCTGCAACGTGCGGGCGCTCTTCCGGGCGCGGAGTTTCGCGCTCCACGAGCGATGCAAGCGTTACAACACTTTGAACATTTGGATGCGTTGTTGTAGCCGCATCGGACAGCGTGAGCCACTCTTGCCGAAATTTGCGTGTCATGGCCGAAGTCATCTCTTTTCCGGTCATGTGGCGCGGGAATTCGTAGGTTGCCGGAAAAAGAAACCCCTCGAGGCTTGGCGCATCAGGGGCAAGGTCACTGATGGAGGAAGGATCGCGCGCGGATGACAGAAATTCATCACGCGTGAGAAACCCTTCCTGCGCGGCAAGGTCCGCAATATCGAACATCGTAAATCCTTCAGGGATCACGAATTCTTTAACGAAAACGCGGCCGTTGACGATCGTGTCATACACTTCGAAGGCGGTCACCGGGTGATTGAAGAAATATTCGCCCGCTTCCATCGTCCGGCGTTTTCGAAAACGGGACAGAATCTCGAAGGCGAACCGGCTGCGCACCACTCCATTATCTTCAAGCAAGCGCGAAATCGATCGCTGCGAAGCGCCGTGCGGAATATCCACATATACGCCATCATTGGGGAAATCCTGATAGGGAACGAAGAGCGCAACATAAAAATATCCTGCGGCGATGAGGACTAAAATAAATAAATACAGGAGTGCACGCCGCATGTCAGCCTCGCGCCCCGGGCCGGGTCCGCGCACGATCCAGGTAGTCTCGAAGAATAATCGCGGCGGCGATGTCGTCGATCGGATTTTTCTTCGCGGGCTCGCTGCGCCCTGAAGAACTCCGGGACCGCTTGTTGGGATTCATTTGCGCCACTGTTTCCCGCGCTTCCCACGAACTCAGGCGTTCGTCCACCATTTCCACGGGAATGCCGATCGCTTTTTCGACGCGCAGCGCGAAACTGTGTGTCTCTTCTGACATTTCACTTGGCCTGCCATCCAGATGCAAAGGAAGCCCCACGATGATGCGGCGAATTTTTTCCTGCCGCACGAGGTCACGCAATCGAGCGAGATCGCGGCGGCGGTTGATGCGCGTCCACGTCGCAAAGGGCCGTGAAGTGATGCCAAACTCGTCCGAAAGCGCGAGTCCCAGCCTTTTTTTTCCGTAATCAATTGCGAGAATTACACCCGGGGTGGAGGGATCGGCCGCCAGGGATAAAGCGCGGAGGGGAATTGGCACCTTAATATTATATCGCGAAGCAGGCTTTTTTCGTGACTTGGATCGACTGCGCGTTTCAGTTAGGGTAAACGTCCGCGCTCGCCTGATTCCCATTGCTTCCACGCTTCCGTGGTTTTCATTTGCGCGTCCAAGCCAAGAGCTACTAAGAGGGATTCGATTTCCGCATGCGATTGGCGAGGGCCAATCGGTGCGGTGCGCTCTGCAATGCCAAAAGCAGTTACGGCGACAACGGCAATATCGTGCTTGAGATCCGCTAGCTCGACTTTTGAAGCTTCGGGACCAGGGGGCGCAGTTTCAACTGCTTCCGACGGCAGGGGATAGGCTGAAAGAGTAGGCACGCCTTCGAGAAGAAAATCAAAATCGTCCGTAGCTGTCGTCGCCCCAGAGACAATTTGATTTGCATCGAGGGATTCAATCGGCTTCATCGCTTCGCGCAATCCGGATTCAAGATCGTGCCTTCCGTTGGTTGAATAGCCAGTGATTCGCTTGCAGCCGGAATGAATCAGGATCGCAGCACGAACGTGATCGAGTTCCGCGCGGTGGGCGCGGGCATAACTCCATGAACCCGGATTGTTGGATTCGTTGCCTGTAAATAAAACGAAACGAATGGACCGCTTGGGATGCATGGCTGTCAGTGAAATATCGCGCGCGGCTTCAATCACAGCGGCTGCATCGCAACTGTTATCGTTGGCGCCAGATAATAATCTTTGCGGACCGAGGTGCGCGCCAACCAATACCCATTCATCTGATTTGTCTCGTCCTCGATATTCAGCAACCACATTTTGTACTTCGCTAGAGCCGCCATTGGGATTCGCGTACTTCTCGATGTGCGGGTCGAGTCCAGCTTCGCGAAAGGCTGCCATGGCCCATACAACTGCGTGTTCCTCAGCTACCGATTTATTTTTCTTTACAAGTTCTTCTCGCAGGATGCGAAGGTTTTCAGCGAGCGGAGAGTCGCCCTGAGCGTTGGCGATGATTTTCGGCGCGACCTGCTCGCATAATGTTTCTCCGGTTGCGGAGCAGACTTGCACATTCGCAGCGGCTGCATCACGTATACGCGCCAGCGGATCAGGTTCTGCCGGCGTTAATTGCGCTGCCGCAGGCGTACTGGCAATCAGCAGTGTGACAAAAAGAGCCGGAAGCAGTCTATTGAGTTGCATAATGATGCGGTTGTTCTTGCCTATTTGTGAATCGCAAAAATACCCAACGAAATTATATCCCAGGGGGCGAAATATGCGCCTGTGCCGCCGCATTTTGGTAGTCGCTCAATTTGGGAGGCGAGCTGCCCTCTCCGTCCCGAAGAACGCGGGACGGAGAGTCCTCTACAAAACCGGTTTGCCTTTGATTTTGTAGAGGCCGCCCGTCTTTGGGGCGGGCAGCATTTCTGTGCGTGCAAATCCAATTGGATCACAGTTCGCATTTTGCGCCGCGCACACCACATTCATGGCTGAACGGCATCTAAAATGTGGTCAGCAACGCGCGCCACTCGAGCCATTTCCGCAACGTCATGCACGCGAATAATATGTGCGCCCCCAAGGATTGACGCTGTAACAGTAGCAGCGGTCCCCAGCAAACGCTCCCCGGTGGGAGCGCTTGCGCCACCCGATTCCGCGAGGGCTTTGCCGAGAAACGCTTTTCGCGAGGTGCCGACCACAATGGGGCAGCCGAGGTGCGCGAACTCCGGCAGTTGAGCGAGCAGCTCAAAATTCTGCTCGAACGTTTTCCCGAAACCAATGCCAGGATCAAGGAGAATCTGTGTTTTAGGGATTCCCGCGCGCTTTGCGCGAGCCATCGAATCGCGCAGCTCGGACTTCACGTCGCGAATCACATTGCGCGAAAAAGGGCCGCGCTGCATGGTCTGCGGCGTTCCGCGCATGTGCATCAGAATTAATGGTGCGCGTGCGCGGCGCGCGACTTGGGCGAGTTGCGGATCCGTCCGCAATCCCGAAACGTCATTCACGATTTCAGCCCCGGCGTCGAGAGCCTGTTTTGCCACTTCCGCCCTTCGCGTATCCACCGACATTGGAATGCCCAGCTTGTCGCGCAAAACCTCAATGACTTTCAGAATGCGCCGAAGCTCTTCTTCCGGCTTGATCGGAAATGCGCCGGGCCTCGTCGATTCGCCGCCAATATCCAGAATGTCAGCGCCATCATTTTCCAGCTGCAGTCCGTGCGCGATGGCGGCTTCCGAATCGAGAAACGCTCCGCCGTCGGAAAAGCTGTCCGGCGTGATGTTCAAAACGCCCATGATCAGCGTGCGCTCTCCGAGGATCAGAGTGCGCGAGCGAAGACGCAATCGAAAACGTTTGCGATGAAACATATGGGAAACATCATACAAAAAGTTGCGACGTGGGTGGAAGGGAACTCGCGATGGTCATGTGGTTATGAAATGCAGAAATCGTAACGCCGGATGAAGAGTTGGCATCTTAACGTGTATGGTACGATGGCCGCACGGTCGGGAAATGTTTTTCTGCAAAGAAGGCATAATAGGTCGACTCAAATCGACCAGGGGGAATCCGGTTTAATGAAAGTTCCATCTGCAATTTATAGATTGAGTGCAACTTTCTGTGTGATGGCGCTCGCAGCGATATGTATTTCCACGCCGTCATTTTCCGCCGCACCACAAACCGCTTTGTCGCTCGACAACATCATGAAGCAGATGGACGCGCAGGCCGCGGATTTCCGCAGCCTCACGGCTGACATGGAGCGCACCAAGGTCACCATCGTCGTGAACGACAAGTCCACGGAATCCGGCCGCATATCCGTTCGGCGCGATGACAAGATGCTGATCGAAGTGACACAGCCTGATGCGCGAACGATTCTGCGCAATGGCGATATTTTCTATATCTATAACCCCAAGATTCATCGCGTCGAGGAATACAACATCGGAAAGAAAAAATCTCTCGTCGACCAATTTTTGCTGCTTGGGTTTGGAACTTCCGGCAGTTCTTTAAAAGAAAGTTACACGATTGCCGTGCAGGGCGAAGAGACTTTTGACGGTCATAAAGTTATTCGCCTGGAGCTTTTGCCCAAGACCGACGATGTGCGCAAACAGCTTTCCAAAATTCAGTTGTGGCTGGATGAATCCACGTGGCTGCCGTTGCAGCAGCAATTTTTTGAAACAGGGTCGGGCGACTACTTCATCATTCATTATCGAAACATTGTCCGCAATGCGCGCATTCCGGATGGCGAATTCAAACCTCACTGGCCGCACGGCACGACGGTTGTGCAACCGCAGGCGTAGATTTTTTACGGAATCATTTCATTTATGTAGCACACAGGCTTCAGCCTCCGGGGGTTGGTCCGTGTAGCGCCGGCGCCCCGTCGGCGGTTTTGCGATGAGTTGCGATAGCTGAAACCCGCCGGCGAGACGCCGGCGCTACAAAGCCATAACCACCGTAGGCTGACGCCCGCGCTACTCGACCTTCGCCGCGCGGCGTTCTTTTTCCAGAAGAGACTTTTTGCGGTGCAGGCCCCAGCGGTAACCTCCGAGTGTCCCGTCCGTACGAATCACCCTGTGGCAGGGCACGACAATCGATGCGGGATTTGTCGCGCAGGCATGGCCAACAGCGCGAATTGCGGTTGGCTGGCCGATGGCGCGGGCCACATCCGCGTACGTGCGCGTGGCGCCCAGCGGAATTTCCCGCAGCGCTTGCCACACTCGGCGCTGAAATGCGGTGCCCATAACATCTGTGGGCAGGTCCAGTGGCGCGTTTGATTTGTCCAGATGCGCAATAATTGCCCGCACCCACTTTGATTTTCCTGGCGCTATGGGTTGAATTTCGGCTTGCGGATATTCCTCGCGCAAAGCAGCGGAGAGCTCCGCGTCATTATCTCCGAGGTACACCGCGGAAATTCCGCGCTCTGTGCCGGCGACTAGAACTCGCCCCATCGAACTTTTAGCAATCGTGTAAGAAATATTCATACCTTGTCCTCCTTTGCGATACGTGGCCGGCGTCATGCCCAATTGCGCGTCAGACTTTTCGTAAAGGCGGCTCGCCGAACCATAAGATACTTCGTGAAGAGCGGTTGTCACGTCGCTCCCCTTTCTCAATTCCGATTTGAAGCGGGTCACGCGAAGCGCATCCGCATATTGGCGCGGTGTGATGCCCATCACTTTCCGAAACGTCCGCTGCAAGTGTGCGGGGCTCAGGCCCGCAATTTCCGCAAGATTTTTCAGGGAAGGCGTTTTATCCGGATTGTTTTCGATTTCTTTGCACACTTGTCCAACTCATCCGCGTTTTGCGGTTGTCGCGCAGTTCTTTCGGATGGCAACGCCGGCACGCTCGAAATCCGGCCTGTTCAGCCTCATCCGGCTTGCTGAAAAATAAAATGTGATTTTCCAGCGGCCGCCGCGAGGGGCATGACGGGCGGCAGTAAATGCCAGTCGAGCGGACCGCGTACACAAACGCGCCATCCATTCCCGCGTCATGCGATGCGATCGCCGCGAGGTATTGTTTTCGCGTCAGCTGTGGAAGGGCGCGTATTGCCGGATTGAAATGAGTCGCCATGGATCGCATCTTTCTTTCTCACACCACAATAACGAAAGTCGTCTCGCGCCGCGCTATCCGAATCTTGCGGTCAAATTTGTCCCTCTCTTGTCCCGCTGCCCGTCTTCAGCGACACCTGATATTAATTCTTGTTCAAAGGAAGTATCCAGTAAGACAACCTGGGAATGAACGCAAATTGACGGGTGATGGCCGCGCGGAGGATAGTTGCGGCCTGCAGTGCCAGAGGCGCCTGAAACAAAGGGAGACCTATGCGCACTACTCGAACTCAAAAGCTCATGGACCAATCCGATCCCAGCAGGGGAAATCCCCGCTTCAAAGAATTGTCGGCAAGCTCGGCGACGGTGGTTGCCGACGCGCCGTCGTGGATTACGCGTGCAACCCGAAAGGAATGGCGCGTGTTCCCACGCACTCTATTCGTCCGCCTGCGGAACGCCGGGCGTATTCCCGCGCAAAGCTCAGCTTATCGTTGCGCGTGAAGCGCATCGCCGGTCAGCGCGAAAATGAAGCGGAAACTTTGCGCACGACGAATATCAGCTCCAGCGGAGTCCTTTTCCTTTGCCCGCAGCTGATTGAACCTGGGCACGCCAGTGGAATTGGAAATTTGTCTGGTCGACCGGCCGCTCGGGCGTGGCTCCGTGAAAATGTTGACGGAAGCGCACGTTGTCCGCGCCGATTCCGCGATGCGTCCGGGTTGGCACATGGTCGCAGCAACTTTTGACGACATCACATTTCAACGCGAAGAGCCGTTGCCATCGCGCTTCCAGCGCCACTAGTATTTCCTGTTCAGCCATGCCGAATCGCCGTCCATGAACTGGTAGGCAGGATAGCGGCGGATTGCTATCCCGCATACCTTCCAACTGCACTTCTGCGCAACAATTTTCGTGTTACCTTTATTCCTCTACGATGAAAGCTAAAAATAAAATTGTGATAGAGCATGTTCTGTTCGATTGGGACGGAACACTGCTCAATTCGTTTGAGGCAGACGCCAACGCGTACGCGCAAATGTTCGGCGCGCTGGGAATGGAATGGAGCATCGCGGAACTGAAGCGCCATTATTCGCCGAATTGGCATCTCGTTTACCGCGCAGCGGGAATCCCGCGCGCGAAATGGGACGAAGCGGACCGTCTGTGGCGGCTTTTTTATCAGAAGCAATTGCCGAAACTCCAGCCCGGCGCCATGAATGTGCTGCGAACGCTCGACCGCCGTTTTAAACTGGCGCTTGTTTCGAGCGGGAGCCGCGCTCGCGTACGGAAACAATTGCGCGAACACAATGTGTCAGCCATGTTTCTAACCAAAGTGTGCAGCGAAGATGCTCCGCGCCGCAAACCGCACCCCGCGCCGCTGCGCATGGCGCTTGAAAAATTGCGTGCCCGGCCGCAAACAAGCATTTATATCGGAGACGCTCCGGAGGATATTGAAATGGCGCATCGCGCCGGAGTGCGCGCGATTGGCGTGCTGGGTGGTTCGCCTGTGCCCGAACGCCTTCGCGCTGCCTCGGCAGACGCATTAATTGAAACGATTCGCGATCTCCCTCCGCTGCTGAAAGAATTCTAGTGGTGTTAGGTGGCGTAGGCTTCAGCCTGCGGGGTGTGGTCCAAGCAAGAACAAAAATCCGCTCGACGTGTCGGGCCAGTTAAAAAACCATCCCCAGGCCGTCCGCACTAGTTTTCAAAAAATGCGGGGACTTGGCTGGGCCAAGTTTCCGAGCTCAAACAGTAGCGCCCACTTCCATGGCTCGTTCGTTCCGCGCATCCACCGCCGCACCGGTACCGTCAAGCGAACTGGGATCCGCAGAAGCCTTGTGCAAATCCGCGGCGCGATGCACAGCTTCTCGAATCCTCTGATAAGTTCCGCAGCGGCAGATATTTCCCCGCATCGCGTCATCGATTTCGGTGTCGTTCGGTTTTGGATTTTTCGCCAGCAGCGCCACGGCGGACATAATTTGCCCCGACTGGCAGTATCCGCATTGCGGCACGTCTACTTCGATCCACGCGCGCTGCACGGGATGGCTGCGATCCGTCGAAATGCCTTCAATGGTCGTAATCTTTTTTCCGGCAACGCTGGAGATGGGAGTGATGCAGGAGCGCGTGGCCTCACCCTCGATGTGCACGGTGCAGGCTCCGCATAGGGCCATGCCGCATCCGAATTTAGTGCCCGTCATTCCCAGCGTATCGCGCAGGACCCACAGCAGTGGCATGTTTGGCGGGACGTCGACCGATTGAGGTTTACCGTTGACCAAAAATTGGATTGCCATGGGAGTCCTCCGCGGAAAAATTCCAATTTCAGTGCCGGTGTTTAAATCAGTTGGCTTTCGACAGTTGGGTGATAACCGGCCACTTTCTCCTGACCAGCATGTTACTGCAATTCAAGCAGCTGAGTTACAGGAAAGTAGGCGAATGCATCCCCTTGAAAATATCACGCCCGAGTTGCGGGCCACAGTGGCACAAAATGCCGTGACTACTTTCCGCCCTTTTTCCGGTCCAATTTCAATGTAAGAACAAACTCTTTGCGGGTATCGAAATTTGAAATCGATCGCGACGCGGACGTCCAGCCATCTTTTTCAGCATGAATATCGTAATCGACGTTGAGGTCGAGCCCGCTGAAGCGAAATGTACCGTCGCTGTCGGAAAGGTGCGTAATCACGTCCTGGGTGCGCGTATTTTTAAGGTAAACGACAGCCGTTTCCGATGGAGTTTCCATGTTGTCCACAACCGTACCCCTTACTGTCCGCAGTTGCGATTCTTTCCCTTTGGAATTTCCTTGGGCGAATACAACTGTGGCGGCCAATCCGATTAAAGCAATCGTTCCGAGCGTTCTGCGCAGGTTCATGATTTTCCCCCATTCCCTGAACCGGAATGCGGTTCCGATTGAGGTTCCATCCGTATCGTCAGGTCCGCTCGATTCCCGTCATTCGCATCTACCTTGCGCGTTTGCACTTTATAACCGCGCGCTTCCACCGTCATTTCGTATTCCGAATCCTGCGGCACTCGGACCGCAAGCTCGCCGCGAAGATCGGAAACGGCTTCCCACCGGAATTTCTTTTCGTCCGTCCGGCGAACGCGTACGCGCGCGCTCGGCAGTGCGAATCCCTGCTCCGTAAATACGGTGGTGAAAATAATGAAATCGTGGGCATGCGATTTGCTCGAACTCTGCGGCGCGCCGGGCCGCCCATATGCAGATGTTATGCCCGCCAGCAACACGAGCCCCACAAGTGCAATCGTCAATCGCACATAAATAAGATTCCTAAAAGGAGAAATCGGATGCCGGACGAAGTGAAAATGTGGATCAGTTATCTTCTTCCTCTTCCTCATCCTCGTCGTCTTCGTCCTCAAGATCGTCCTCGTCCTCGGACTCCTCGTCCTCTTCGTCGTCATCGTCTTCCGAAATAGCATTCACCTTGACGGGATGGATCTGTACAACTTCCATTTCGGTTTCGCATTCGGGGCAGGCCAGGATTTCACCTTCCTCGACTTCGTCTTCGTCCACATCAATTTCAGTTGAACACTTTGGGCACCGGACCACGGCGAAAACCTCCTGGGAGAATGGGGACAGGCTTAGTCGAAGCCCGCCAGTTACAAGGCACACCTACTGCTGAAGTATTATATAACGCGAAGCGGCCTGAGAGGGAAGCGGGCAAAAACGACTATGGCACCCAGAAGAGAATACCCGGAACACCCGATGATCGGAGTTGGCGGCGTGGTGGTCCAAGACGGCCGCGCTTTGCTGATTCGCCGTGGGAGCGCTCCACTCAAAGGGGAATGGTCCATCCCCGGAGGCTTGCTGGAGGTCGGAGAGACCCTTGAGCAAGGCGTTGTGCGCGAGCTTGCCGAGGAAACCGGGCTTGATGTGCAGGTGATCGAACTCATCGAGGTGTTCGAGAGGATTTTCCCAGCCCCACCGAATGCCGACGGCACGCCCGTCGATCCGGCTCGCCCGCAATACCACTTCGTTATCCTCGATTATCTTTGCGAAATTCGCGGGGGAACGATTGCAGCTGCAAGCGATGCCCTGGAATTTGCCTGGGCGCGTGAAGAGGATTTAGTGAAGTTCGACGTGACCGTGGCTGTGAAGCGTGTGCTGCGGAAGGCATTCGCTCGAGCGCAGGAGCGAAAGTTAACTCCGGAAAACCGCACGAGCCCGGCCATTTAAATTGAAATCTCAGGCATATTGAAAAGCCTTACTGAAATTTTCTCTCGACCCGGTTCCAGCCGTACCGGCCCAGCAAAAGCACAAACTTGCAGCCGAACAATACACGGGATTTTAATTCTCCGTTTTTCTTTTCGGCGCACACCAGATTTTGATTTTCGCGATCCCCTACCGGGATGACGATGCGCCCTCCCTCCCGTAGTTGCTTTGCAAATCCCTGCGGAATTTGCGGAGCGCCGGCCGTTACCAGAATCGCATCGTAGGGCGCTGCATCGGGCAAACCGGCGGAGCCATCTCCGTTGTGAACATGCACATTCGCGTAGCCCAGCTTGGTGAGCAGTTCCTGGGCGGCAAGCGCAAGCGACGTGTGGCTTTCCACCGTAATCACCTGGCTCGCGAGCGACGAAAGAACCGCAGCCTGGTAACCTGACCCTGTGCCGATTT
Source organism: uncultured Acidobacteriota bacterium (assembly GCA_963786215.1). GTDB lineage: Bacteria > Acidobacteriota > Terriglobia > Acidiferrales > UBA7541 > Palsa-360. The sequence goes on along the minus strand of CAWAYK010000006.1, from coordinate 400,991 downwards.
CCAGCACTCGTTCGTTGCCCTTAAGATCCAATGCCTCGGTCATGGCCGCAACCATGTAGGGCTGCGAAATCGTTTGGCCTTCGCCGATCGGCAATGGCTTGTCGGCATATGCGTCGTTCAGGAATTGCCGGGGAACAAATTCGTGGCGCGGAACGGTAGCCATGGCTTCCAGGACGCGCTCCGAGGAAACTCCGCGCCTGCGGATTTGCGTTTCGACCATGGCGCGACGCGCCGCCGCAAATGCATCGAAATAAAAATCAGCGTTTCCCATGGGCCTATTATAGGTCGGATGCAATGGGGTAGCAAAAGTGCCCACCACCACCGTGCAGTGCCGTGCAGTTGCTTTTGTAGAGGCCGCCCATCTTTTCGGGCGGGCAGCCTTTCCGCCGCAACACTGTAATATTCAAATTGATGCACTACGCGTTGCAGTGTTCGCTCTCCCGTTTGAATGCAGATTACTTAAACTCAACACTACTCATCCATTGCTACTGAAATTTCAAAAAGCCTTGATACACTACGGCAGTCTTCTCACGGAGGTGAGTTGTGTCTCATTCTCTTCTTGTACAACTTCCAGCTGGACGGCTGCTCCGGTTCGCCGCTCAAGTATTGCGCGGCATCGCACTCGTTGTTCTGGGATCATTGATTGCGCAGGGCGCGCATGCGCAAAAAATTACGATGGAGTTCGATCAATCCATCGACTTCGGCAAATACAAAACGTTCGCGATCCGCGATGGCCAGTTGAATAGCAGAAATCCCGCGCTGGGCGGCGAACTTGTGAAGAAACAGATCGAATCGGACATTCAAAACGATTTAACGGCGAAGGGCCTGACGATGGTCGCGAGCGGCCCGGCGGATCTCAACGTCCGCTACACATTCGGCGCTGCGCGCAAAAGCGAACTGGAAGCTTATCCCGCGGGTTGGTACGGAAGGGGCACGCGCTACGTCAGAGTGCCCTATGCCGAAGGAACACTGGTGATCGATTTGCGCGATCCGGCGACAAAGTCGCTCGTCTGGCGCTCGATTGCCGCGGAAGATAAAAGCGACGCCAGCAAAATTCAGGGAAAAATCAACGATATGGTCAAAAAATCAATCGACAAATATCCGCCCAAGAAGAAGTAGCGCGCCACAGGTGTCTTAAATCAATAAGTAAAATCGATTTATTTTCTCTGGTCAAGCGATGCGTATGGACGCAAATCGTAGCCCGTGTAAACCTGGCGCGGACGCGCGATTTTCTGCTCGGGATCGAGCAGCATCTCTTCCCACTGCGCGATCCAGCCGCTGGTGCGCGGAATAGCGAACAGCACAGGGAACATGGTTACGGGGAAGCCCATCGATTGGTAGATCAGGCCAGTGTAGAAATCCACGTTGGGGTAGAGCTTGCGCGAAACGAAGTAGTCGTCCTCAAGGGCAATGCGTTCGCATTCCAGTGCGATATTCAGCAGCGGATTGCGTCCCATGATTTCAAAGACGCCGTCGGCAACGTGCTTGATGATGCGGGCGCGCGGATCGTAATTCTTGTACACGCGGTGGCCGAAGCCCATGAGCTTGGTTTCGCCAGCCTTTACGCGCTTGATAAATGCGGGCACGTTGGCGAGCGAGCCAATTTCGAGCAGCATGCGCAGAACTTCTTCGTTCGCTCCTCCATGCAACGGGCCGTAGAGAGCGGCGGTCGCAGCAGCGGTGGCGGAGAATGGGTCCACGTGCGAACTGCCCACGCAGCGCATGGCGTTCGCTGAGCAATTTTGCTCATGATCCGCATGCAGAATAAACAGCACATCGAGGGCGCGCTCGAGCGTGGGATTCGGGCGGTACTTCAATTCCGAAGTCTTGAACAGCATGTTCAGAAAATTGCCGGGATAAGAAAGTTCGTTGTCCGGGTAGGCGAAAGGCATGCCCAGGCTGTGCCGGTAAGAGAACGCTGCCAGCGTCGGCATTTTTCCGATCAGGCGGTAGGTCTGTTTTTTTCGCGAATCCTTGTTAAAAATATCCTTCGCTTCAGGATAAAAAGTGGAAAGCGCGGCGATGGCCGAGATCATCATGCCCATCGGATGGGCGTCGTAGTGGAATCCATCCAGAAATTTCTTCACCGATTCGTGAATGAAGGTGTGGTGCGTGATGTGGTAGGTCCAGTCATCCAGCTGCGCGCGCGTGGGCAGCTCGCCATGCAAAATCAAATAGGCCGTTTCCAGATAGGTGCTTTTTTCAGCCAATTCCTCGATCGAGTAGCCGCGGTATCGCAGGATCCCTTTGTCGCCGTCGATGAAAGTAATCTTGCTCTGACACAGGGCCGTGTTGTTAAAAGCCGGGTCATAGCTCATCATCCCGAATTCATCGCCATTCACCTTGATCTGGCGAAGATCGGTGGCGTGAATCGTATCGTTCATAATGGGGACTTCGTAAGATTTCCCCGTACGGTTATCAGTGATGGAAAGAGTATCCCGGCTCATGCGGGTGATCCCTTCTGCGGCTACCTGCAATTCAGGTTTAGTTGGATTCATGGCGTTCCCAGTATTTCTGAAAAAGCGCCACAGAAGAATTTACACTAAGTTGGCATTTTTCGGGAGTGTTATCGCGCCAATATTCTCAAGCAATAGTCGCAGGGTCTGTTTTTGCGCTGAACGCCTACAATGAGGCGCTCAGCCCGCCTGAACCCGCGAGATCGGCAAGCGATTCATCAAATTAGTGGAAGAAAGTCAAGGTGCAAAAGCCCAACGCTTCAAAACTGGAAGCATGGGCCACCCGGAAATTCAAACCCGCCTCAAAGGCTACGCCACCCGCCCTGTCCTCGGTTCCCGGTTGGGAGCGTCAAGGCTTCTAGCGCTCAGCCTTCAATTGAGCATCAACGTACGTTCCGATGCCGCTGACGACTTGGTCCACGTGTTCTAGACAATGGTCAATAAAAACATCGGTGAGATAGAAAATCCACGGATTTCCGTCTTGAGTTGCTGTCTCAAACCAGTTTGAAGGCCACTTGCCAATTTGCATTGCGAACGCTTTACGCTCTTCCGGCGGCCACTCAAATCCCCAGTGGAACATTTTGTTGCGGTAGGCGAACAACACACTCAACATTTGCTTCAAATCCGTCGGAAGATACGGGCTCAAACCTACGGCCTCGGCCAATTCAAAGATGCCTTTGACTAGGTCCTTGGCTGGCCTACCTGATTTGTCGGTGTAAACAAAGTGGCAGTCCCACCGATTCTTCGCTGCACGGTCCCAACGTGGGTGCGGGTGCGGGTGCGCGTCGTACGGACTATCATCCTCAAAGAATTCTTCGCGGATTGTTTCAAACCCTCCGCAGAAAATTGATTCGATGAAGGGAGCGAGCATACCGACGGCCGCCATGCTAGTTGCTGCTCCTTGGTAAAAAGATTCGTGCACGAGGTCGAGCCATTCGTCGACCGCACGCTCCTGGTGAGGTCCTTTATATTCGTGCAGGCGTCTTATTTCTTCATCGAGCTCTTTGTCGTGATTTCGGAGCCGATACAGTAAGAAATGAATAGTTGTCAGTTGGGCATCGTAAGCAATGTGTTTGATAAGTGCGGGAGCCCAGTCCTCCAGTCGCACTTCCTCGCCTCCACGAGGCTCACCAACTTGTTTGAGATACTCAGGCATATTTCGCCTAAATTTGCGGCTCATGGGATTTTACCTAAGGGTAGTTTACCGTCGCAGGACGTTTCTGTTCTATTAAATTAACTCGGACGGGTGGCCGGGCCTTTCGCATTGCACGGAACTGTCTCCGCTGTACAATCAAATACTACTCAAGTACGTTCACTTAGGGTTATGTTTTTGTGCTTCAGGTGCCCCGCCTATGATGCTCTTCAAAGGCGGGGCTTTTTGCTTCAACTTGCCACACGTAGAGGGACAGACGAAAAAGCTCTGCCCTACAAAATGCGTAGGACGGGGCACTCCAGGTTCTAATGCAAAGGCCGGGTTACCGGTCCAGTGCCGTGCTGTAGCCCGCCTCTTCAGAGGCGGGGGTTTAGAGTTCACACATCGACCCTGCTGCCGGGGAATCTAAATCCCCGCCTCTGAAGAGGCGGGCTACAGCAGGTTGAACAACAGTGGACCGGACTACGGTTGAAGGTGTCAACAGAGCCAAACTACGTCTCCAGTTTGAAACGGGTGGCTGCCAAACGATAGAGTCTTTGCCACAGAGTTCGATTCATGGTGACTACGATTACGGACATGAGCACGGTCGCCGTCAGAAGGACGGGCAAATTGCCGGTATCGGTTGCGCGGCTGATGGCCGCGCCCAAGCCGCGCACGGAAAGTGTTTGTCCCTGAAAATGAAAATACTCGGCGACAATGCTGGCATTCCACGCGCCGCCCGAAGCTGTGACCATGCCTGTTACGAGGTACGGAAAAATGGCTGGGAGAATCAAACGGCGCCAGCGTTCCCATCGCGTAAACCGGAAGACGCTTGTGGCTTCCTTCAGATCTGTGGGGATGGCCATGGCTCCGGCGATCACGTTAAACAGGATGTACCACTGCGTGCCGAGCAGCATCAGCGCCATGGCGGCAATACCCATGCCTCCGCCGAATTGAATTAAGAATAAAGAAGGATGGGGAACAGGGCTGTCGCGGGAACCGAGGCGGCAATCTGCACGAGAGGCTGCGCAATTTTCGCGACGCGCGGCGTGGTGCCGATCCAAACGCCCACGGGCACGGTCCAGAGCGCGCCAAGCAGGAGCGACGCGTTCACACGAAGAAATGTGAACGCCGCATCGCGAGCGAGTAAAATCAGCTGACTTTGCCCCAGGTGAGTAATTGTTTCAAGCGCTCGATACGCGAGCCACGCAATCGCCGCGATGGCAATTGCCGCAATCACGCGCAAGATCCACTGATTCAAAACATTTTTCGATGATGTGCTCTGCGAGTCAGGAATTTTCTTTACAACTAACGCGCTTGTTATGCGCTCTTCCAACGGAGTGATCGCAACGCGATAAAACGCGGCAAGAATTCCCGACCGGCGCAACACCTGCAGCACGAAAGATTGCGGCGCGTGGCCTTCCACGGTTTCAAACTTGAATTTGTCCGACCATGCAATCGCGGGACGCCAGACCAGTTGATCGAGAAGAACGATGACGGCGATCATTGTCGCCATGCCCCAAATAATGGCGCGTGTATTGCCCGTGCTGGCGGCTACCTGCAAATAGGACCCGAGACCCGGCAAACGGAAATCGCGCGTTCCCAGCACGAACATTTCGCAGGCCATCAGAAAAAACCAGCCGCCGGCCACGGACATCATCGAATTCCACACGAGCCCGATGGCCGCAAACGGCAATTCCAATTCCGTGAATCGCTGCCACGGGCTGAAGCGGTACAGCCGCGCCGCCTCATCCAATTCGCGCGGAATTCCTTTTAGCGACGCGTAAAAACTGAATGCAATATTCCACGCCTGCCCGGTAAAAATCAGCAGGATGCAACCCAGTTCCAGGCCGATCTGCCTGTGCGGGAAAAGCGCCACCATGGCGAGCATCACTCCTGGAAGAAAGCTCAGCACGGGGATGGATTGCAGAATGTCGAGCAAATGGCAACAGAATTTTTGCCGCGCGTTCGGATTTTGCCGCTGCCAGACCGTATCCCAAGGCAAAAAGAAGCGAAAAAATGTACGCAATCGAAATTCGTACCAGGGAATAGGCCGCATACAACGGCAACGCAAGCGGGCTCGTAGAAATATTTGCCACCGGCGAAAATGGCTCGAACCACACGCGTCCGGAAGCAAAAAGAGCGTAGAGAATCGCTAATAATCCGGCAAAAACGGCGGCATCGGCCCAAAGTGGGCTTGTCCATTTGGTGCGTTCGGAAACAATGCGAAAGATAGTGTCGCGGTGAGGGATGGATTCGAGTTTCATGGGCGGGGAAACCGGGAACGCATCACGGCTTGGTCCGGCTCAGGCGTCCGGTTACGGAGTCATATTCAAAAAGCTCCGCGTAGCGGCCCCATTGGATTGCGGTATCGAGTTGCTTGTGAACTTCGCCTTCCGTGAAATGTTCGTCCAGCAAATCATGAAAAAAATCGAGAAGCATGGTGCCGTCTTTTTTGGTTTGCAGGGCGGAATCGATCTGCTGGAGTAGCGGCACATGGGCGAGCAAAGCTTCGCGGAAAATTTGTTTGCGCCGCTGAATATCGCCGCTGGCAAGCTCGCGGCCCAGTTCCGTAATTTCGGCGTCGCCTTGCTCCACGCGCGCAAAGCCCAACAACACGCACGCCTCCACGATGGGCAGCAGATCGTCGGACTCAAGCATTAACTGGTGCGAGACTCGGTGAAGATCTTCGCGCCCGCCATGATCCACCAGAATCTCAAGCAGCCCCGCAATGCCCCCCGCTCGCACGTGGGGCAGACGAATGTAGCGCGCTTGGGGCGCAGGAAGCGCAGGCGCTGCCGGAGTCGCTTTCATTTCGGCGGGGATTTCATGATCAAGCTCGGGCTGCGTCAGAACTCGATAAATGTGATCGACCAGCGCTTCGAAGGGCTCAGACTTGCGGCTGCGCGGCTGCGCCAGCGTTATTTCAAAATCCTCGCGAATGCGCGCCGGATGGCTGGCGAGGACAACCACTCGATCCGCCAGCACCACCGCTTCTTCAATGTTATGCGTAACAATAAAAATTGCCCGCGTCGGAATCTTCCGGTCATTCCACAATTCCATTAATTCGCCGCGCAGCGTTTCCGCCGTCAGCACATCGAGCGCGGAGAAAGGCTCGTCCATGAACAAAACTTCCGGCTCAATCACGAGCGCGCGCGCGAAACCAACCCGCTGCTTCATTCCACCGGAAAGTTCCTTGGGATAGGCGTTCTCAAAGCCGTCGAGGCCTACGGAGTCAATGATCCGGATGGCGCGCTCGTGGCGTTCCGAGGCAGGCACGCCGCGCGCTTCGAGCGGAGCTTCCACATTCTGCAAAACCGTCAACCAGGGAAAAAGCGCGAAGCTCTGAAAGACGATGCCCACATTCGGTGGATCGTCCGTGAGCGTGCGGCCGTGATAGAGCACTTCTCCCGCGGATGGGGCGGACAGGCCAGTCAACATTCGCAAGAGCGTCGATTTGCCGCAGCCGGATGGGCCGAGCAGCGCCAGGATTTTTCCCGGCATGATTTTGATGTCCGTGGGAGAGATAATTTGGATGCGGCCGCCGTCCGGCTGCAAATAAAACTTTTCCAGATCGCGCCCTTCGAGGATCGGCTCGTTGTCGTTTCCGCCGGCAAGGTCAGGCGTTAGTTGCGTATTGGTGGTTTGTGACACGGACGCATTATGAACGAATTAATGGAAGCTAGAAAGATCGCATATGGGCGAGAGTGTTCGGCAACAAAACAGCAAACCGACTCAAGCAGTATTGCGATCCACGGCAGGATGACGCACGTCGCTTCCCGCAACCATGTAGATCACGTCCTCGGCAATGTTTGTGGCGTGGTCGGCAATGCGTTCCAGATTTTTGGCCACGAGGATCAATTCAAAAGCCGGGAACACGACGGACGAATCGCCCATCATGTAACTGAGCAATTCGCGGAAAATCTGGTCGCGAAGCTGGTCCACCTGATCATCACGGGAGAGCACGGAGCGAGCGAGCTCAATATCACGGCGCACCAGCGAATCGAGACTGTCACGCATCATTTTTTCAGCAAGTTCGCCCATGCGCGGCAGGTCGACGTATGGCTTCACGCGCGGATGGCGCACAATGCGAGTGGCCGAGTGCGCGATGTTGACAGCCTGATCCCCGATTCTTTCCAGATCATTGTTAATGCGCGCAATGGCCAGAGCGAAGCGCAGATCCGCGGCCATCAGCTGTTGCAGCGCCAGGAGCTGCACCACGCGATCATCGATTTCAATCTGCAGCTCGTTGATCGCATTCTCTTCTTTGAGGACAACCTGCGCGAGATTTTCGTCCGCATCCAGGACCGGAGTGAACCGCCTGGTGCAGCGATCGCTCGGCAAGGCTGCCCATCCAGAGGAGCCGCTCTTTCAACTCTTCCAAAGACCGTTCAAAATGACGTTCCATTTGCTACACCCTCTCCATGCTCCAAAGACTAATCGCCTTAATCGATTGCCGCAAGACTCATCCGAAGCGGCCCGTGATGTACGCTTCCGTCCGTGGGTCCGAAGGCGTGGTAAACATGTGTGCCGTTGGCGAAAATTCGATTAAATCCCCATTCAGCATGAACGCGGTCGAATCACTCACGCGCGCGGCCTGTTGCATGTTGTGGGTAACAATCACCAGGGTGCAGGTCGGCTTCAATTCAAAAAGTAATTCTTCGATCTTCGCCGTATTCACAGGATCCAGCGCGGAACAGGGTTCGTCGAGCAACAGAACCTCGGGATCCACAGCCAACGCGCGCGCGATGCATAGACGCTGTTGCTGCCCGCCGGAAAGCGCGTAAGCGGACTTGTGCAGCTTGTCCTTCACTTCGTCCCACAGGGCCGCACGGCGAAGGCTCTTCTCCACAGCTTCATCCAGACGTCCTTCATGCCCGTTGATGCGCAAGCCGTAAGCCACATTTTCGTAGATGGACTTGGGGAACGGGTTGGGCTTTTGAAACACCATGCCCACCATGCGGCGCAATTTCGTGACGTCGAGCGTCAGGATGTTTATGCCGTCCAGGGCAATTTCACCTTCGAGGCGCGTATGCCGCAGCGTCTCATGCATGCGGTTGAGCGTTCGCAGCAAGGTGGACTTCCCGCACCCCGATGGTCCAATCATCGCGGTCACTTTATTCGTGGCCACATCCATCGACACGTTGTGCAGGGCATGGTTCTTGCCATAATAAAAATTAAGCTTGGTGACCTTCATTCGCAGCGTGTTGGAGCCAGATGTGCTCATAGCTGGTGTGTGTGTAGAAATCTTCTCCGTTGAGGTCGCAGCGGCAACTCCCGAGTTGCCCATGAGCGGGAAATGCAGAACTCATTGTCATGTCCTCTCGTAAGCGGTCCCGCGAGTCAAAAATGCGCGAACCAAAATATTTGTTATCAATACTAATCCGAGAAGGACAAGCCCCGCGGCCCACGCCTGGCGATGCCAGTCTTCATACGGGCCGGTCGCGTAGGTGTATATCACAACGGGAAGTGAAGCTGTCGGTTGATTCCATCCCGGACTCCAATAGCGATTGCCAAATGCGGTGAACAGCAGGGGCGCGGTTTCTCCAGCGACGCGCGCTAAAGCCAACAACACTCCGGTTAAAATACCCCGGGATGCGGCGGGCAGCACAACGGTTGCGATCATGCGCCATTTGTTTGCGCCCAAAGCGAAAGATCCCTCGCGCAGGGAGCGCGGCACGTCTCGCAAAAAGCTTTCCGTGTTGCGCAGCACTGTAGGGACCACCATGATGCCCAGAGCGATACCTCCGGCCAGCGTGGAAAAATGATGCATGGGCATCACTACCAGTGCGTAAGCGAAAATCCCCATTACGATCGAGGGCACGCCGTTCATCAAGTCCGCCGTGTACCGGACCAGAAACGGCACGGTTCTGCCGCCAAATTCAGCCAGGTAAACTCCGCCAAGCAGTCCGATGGGAACCCCGAACAGCGCAGCCAGCAGCAGGAGTTTCATGGTACCCACGATGGCATTGGCCATACCGCCGCCCTCTTCGCCGACCGGCGCGGGCAGATGCGTGAAGAAACTCCATGACAAATCTTTTCCGCCGTTCCACACGAGGTAACCAAGAATGAAAAACAGCGCCGAAACAGTGAATAACGCGCACAACCCCGTGAGAGAGAGCATGAAGACGTTGAGCGATTTCCTCCAGATCAGCCGCAGGCTCATGAGGGGAGCACTCCGCTGCCGCGCGCGGTCGTAACCAGAATCAAGAGTCGCGCGAGTCCGTTCAGAATAAATGTCAAAAGGAAAAGCACCAACCCCAGTTCGATCAGGGCGCTCAGATACAAATTGCCAGTGGCCTCGGAAAATTCGTTGGCCAGTACAGCCGCAATGGAATATCCGGGAGAAAAAAGAGATTCAGAAATTTTAGGATTGTTGCCAATCACCATGGTGACAGCCATGGTCTCGCCCAGCGCGCGGGCCAGGGCGAGGAACACGGAGCCGAAGATGCCGATTCTTGCCGCCGGGACAACCACTTTCCAGGTGGACTCCCATTTCGTGGCACCCAGCGCCAGTGCCGCTTCGCGCTGGTCGCGCGGAATCGCCAGCAGCACTTCGCGTGAAACGGAAAGCACAAACGGCACAATCATGATCGCCAGCACGATTCCCGCCGTCAGGAAGCCAATGCCGTAAGAAGGTCCTTTAAAAAGAGGTAAGAATCCAAGTGTCTTTTTTAATGCCGGCTGGACTGTCGTTCTCATGATCGGAACTAGAAGGAAGACGCCCAACAGGCCATAAATCACGCTGGGCACTGCTGCGAGCAAGTCGCTGACGAATGACAGGGAAGAAGAAAGTTTTGGCGGCGCGAGTTCAGCTAGAAAAATTGCTGCGCCCACGCCCAAGGGTACTGCAATGAAGAGAGCCACGGCCGATGTAACCAGAGTGCCATAAATAAATGGCAAGGCCCCGAAATCGCCTGCAACCGGATCCCAGGTCTGCGTAACGAAGAAATGCCATCCGAATTTTGTGCGCGCTTCCGCTGACAAAACCCAGAGTTGATACACGAGCAGCACGGCAATCAGCAGCAATGAGGAGGCTGCGATCAGCGTAATGAGGTGGGCAATGTCGTCTGCGCCGAACCATCGACGCGACAACGCCCGCGGATTCGCAGGGACATCTGCAGGCGTTGTCGCATTTGGTGTGGTTGCCATTTAACTGCACTCACCTTTGTAACAGAACACTCTACACTACTGAATTTGCGAGATTGCCTTCATTTCCTTGACGACCACTTCCTTCGGAAGCTTCGCGTAGGCCAATCCTTCGCAATACTGCTGACCGTCCGTCATCATCCACTTCAGGAAGTCCTTCACCGCATCGCGCTTCGCGGCATCGGCGAACTTTGACGGAATCAGAAGCCAGGTAAAGCTCGAAATGGGATAAGCGGCCTTGTTGCCTTCCGGATTTGTGATCGAAACACGGAAATCGTCCGGCATTGATTTTGCCACTGCAGCGGCTGCTGCCGAAACGCCCGCTAGATCCGCCTTCACGAATGCTCCCGCGGCATTCTTTACGCGGCCGTAAGCAATCTTATTCTGGACCGCGTAAATCAGCTCAATGTATCCGATCGAGTCGGGCGTCTGCTGAATTAATCCGGCCACGCCTTCGTTGCCCTTGCCGCCCAAACCGACCGGCCAATTTACAGATGTGGCCTTGCCGACCTTCGTTTGCCATTCAGGGCTGACCTTGGAAAGGTAATCGGTGAAGATATAGGTCGTTCCGCTTCCATCGGAGCGGTGCACGACAACGATATCATCTCCTGGTAGTTTCACGCCGGAATTGGCCGACGCGATAGCTGGATCATTCCACTTTGTAATTTTGCCAAGGAAAATTCCCGCAAGCGCTTCCGGAGTGAAATTCAATTCGGCGGAAACTCCCGGCACATTGTAGCTGGGAACGTCAGCGCCCATCACAGTGGGGAAGTGCAAAATCGGTACAGTGGCTTGTTTGAGTTGTTCATCCGACATCGGTCCGTCCGACGCACCGAAATCAACTGTTTTGTCGATTAACTGGCGAATCCCGCCTCCCGACCCAATCGATTGGTAATTAATTTGTACATTCGGGTGACCCTGTTTGTACAAATCAAACCATTTCGAATACATGGGGAAAGGAAAGGTGGCGCCCGCAGCATTCAACAAGACTTGGCCTTGAGCAGTAGCAAGGGTTGCCACCAACAAAAGACCTGCTAGAAGACTGAGCTTTTTAACCAATCGCATGTTTTCTCCTGTAATTCCTTTTCTGAATTTTGGCCTTGAATTGTTACAGTCAGGTTACAAAGGGGTGATGCCACCATAAAATAGGTATTGGAGCTTGAATATTTCGCTTGAATCGAGAGCCCAGGAGGAGAGGGAAGGGCCAACGCCAGGGGAGCGTCGGCCCGGGGTGGGGGTGCAACATGAAGATCGATCAGGTGCAGCAAAGTTTGGGCGGAACAATCTAACTTCTTTTGCGGATAGTTTTCTTCCTCCACCACGATGCGCGCCCGACCATGGCGGACGTCAAGGCCACGAACCCAAAAAATAATGTCCTCGGCAATGTTGGTGGAGTGATCCGCGATGCGCTCCAGGTATCGCGTGGCCAGCACAAATTGAAGCTGTGGCGCGGCCTGACGCGGGTCCTCGGTCATCCTTGTGAGCAAATGTTCGAAAATCTGATCGCGGTACCGGTCGACCACGTCATCCGACTCAAGAACTTCAGTGGCCAGGACCACATTGCGGAAAATCAGTGCGCCGAGGCTGCGGCCGAGCATGGCGCGCACGGCTCCTGCCATCGGCTCGAGGTCGCGCGGCGTCTCGGTCACATTCATCCCTGCCAAGGAAATCACGCGCTCGGAAATATTGACGGCCAGGTCTCCGATGCGCTCAAGATCATTGGCAATTTTCTGTGTGGCGACGACGCGCCGAATATCTTCATCGTCGAGCAAGCCGGTTCGTAGCATTCGCACGGCATGATCGTCGATCAAAATTTCCATTTCGTTGACGCGAGGCTCGACCAGAAATACCTTGCTGGACAGTTCTGCCGCAGCTTCCTGGTTGGGGTGCAAAAGGGCATTCAGCGCGCACTCTACGCTGTTTTCCACGGTTCGTGCCATGGAAACCAGGTAATTGGCCAGCACATCCTGATAAACCGTTTGTATCTTTGCCGCCGAGGTCGCCATTTTTCCCTCCGCACCAGTTTTGTGGCATGGCGATCATAATTTGCCAATGTGACGGTAAAGTGAAACGGACGTGAATTTCCAGCAAAGCCGGGGAATCCACCGGTCATTCAAGCGACCGTCGATCGCTCAAATATCCGGGTCAAAAGTGCAGAAATAAATGGTGAATCTGCCTCTTGTGACGATTTCAGAGTGGGGTTAAAATAGGGGCCCTGTACGCGCCTTTGGCAATGTCCCCTCGGCGCTGGAGGGGATTTTGTGTCTGCAATCACTGAATGGAATAGCCCACCTCGACCAGAGGAACGCCGCAGCAATCCACGTATCAAAGTATCTTCTCTCATCTACGCGCAGCTTGGGCCTGACAACGGTGGCATTGTCCTCAATTTAGGGATGGATGGATTGGCCTGCCACGCGGCGCATAATTTGATCGCGGACAAAAATTCCGTCATTAAGCTCAGACTGCGTGGATCCGGCTTGAACGCGGACGTCACGGGCGAGCTTGTCTGGCTTGACGGAAATCAAAAAGAAGTCGGCATTTCGTTCAAGAGTTTACCCGCCCGAGTGCGGCACGACATTGCGGACTGGATCGCGCGCGAATCGCCACTCGTCACCCAAGCCGGTCCGGGGCAAACGCGACAGGAAAAATCGATTTCCGCAATTGCGGATATTGCGGTTCCGGAAAAGAGAACCGTTCTGCGCTCGCTTTCCGCTGCGTTGGCTTTATCACGAGCGACTTCCACGGATTTCGCTACGCCTGCACTGGAGGCTGTCAACCAAGCCGATCCATCTTTACGAGGGGAATCCTCGGCCGGGATTTTCCCCCTTGCGCCAGCATCAGGAACATTTCCTACGACAGAGAAATCCAATCCTGCCGCGGAACAGATAACAGAACGAAGAAAAGGTCAGGAGCAACTGATAGAAAGCAATCCCCCAATTGCGTTGGAATCCTCGAATAAAAACCCCAAGCCGAATAATCCTCCGATGTACAGCGTGGCACCGGCCAGTGAGATCGGGCAACTGAACGTCGAGGTAAGAAAGGAGATTGCCTCACCACAAAAGCCTGTAAAGGCGGCACATTCCGTGCCGATGCAAGCCGCCACTGAGATTCGCAATAAGGTAAAAATTGCCAAAAAAACGGCGGTAGAATTGATTGTTGGCACTTCGATCTCACCCGCCTTGAGGCGTTTACGTGGCATGATGTTTGCGCAGCAATGGATTCCGCAATCCTTCCTTTCCGCTTGGAAAGGGTTGACCGTTCAGCAGAAGAAGCTGCTTACACACATTGGCGCAGGTTGCATCGGTTTGTTGATTGGGCTCATGCTGATTCTGGCCGTGACACTGTTTCACGGATCTTCCGGACGTTCATTGCAAAGCCAACCCTCTCCCCAATCCACGATTCCACCCGTCTCCCCCGACCTGAAGACAGGCGATCTTCAAGATGAGCAGGATCCAGAGCTAGCGACGAAGTCCACGATTTCTTCAGGAACCCAGTCACAATCTAATCCGCCGCAACCCTCCGTGTATTCAAAAATTGTAAACGGCATTTTTGGAAATGAGCCGGACGGAACCCCTAAAATTAGTGACCGTCAAATGGGGTTGGTAGTGTGGACTTCACAAAGCACCGGATACTATTACTGTTCGGATGACCCCTACGCGAAGCAAGTGCAGCCTGGAAGCCCCAAGTTACAAGGTGACGCCTTGCAGGCCGGTTATCGTCCAAGGCTCGGCCAATTTTGTAACTAGCCTGCTTTCCATTTCCAGACGCGGAAACTGAATGCCAAATTTCGTGTAATTTAAATCGGGATAGTGTGTAGCAATTTTGAATTGGCAGAAGACCAGCTAAATGAAGTGGAAATAGCGCAACAAGCTGATGAAACGAAGTTCAAACCGCTCGTGATGCCCGCACGATCAGGCGGAGGCAATGGGAACAGTGAAGTGAAAGCGAGACCCTTGACCAATTGCACTTTCCACCCAGATGCGGCCGCTATGCGCGTCGACGATATGCCGCGCGATGGCGAGTCCAAGCCCCGTGCCGCCCGCCTCGCGTGATCTTGCGGCATCCACGCGGTAAAACCTTTCAAAAATGCGTTCAAGGTCGGATTCAGGAATTCCGATGCCCGTGTCTGTCACGGTGAAAACAACTTCTTTTCCGTCGATGCGGGCCTTCACATCGATTGTTCCACCGCTCGGAGTGTATAGCACCGCGTTATCCAGTAAATTTTGCAGAACCTCAGCTATTTGCGCGCTATCTCCGCGGACGGCCGGTACGTTCTCTGGCAGGTCCACTCGAATCTCAATCGACTTTGTGGTGGCTTTCAATCGCGCTGTCTCCACGCAACTGCTTATCAGACCCTCCACTCGAATCGGGCGCATTTCAAGTTCCAGGCGCCCGGCTTCGATGCGGGAGAGTTTCAATAAATCGTCGGTCAGCCGCGCCAGCCGCCACGCATGCTCACGAATAATTTCCACAAATCGATTCCGATTGGCCTTGTCATCCAAGGCTCCGTTCAACAGCGTTTCGGCAAATCCTTGTATGGCTGTTAAAGGAGTCTTGAATTCATGGGAGACATTGGCGACAAAATCGCGCCGCACTCGTTCCAGCCTGCGCAATTCCGTGATGTCATGAAGCACAAGAACCGCGCCGTTTGCACCCGCAGCTCGCACCGGCGTGGCCGTAACGCTGAAATTTCTGCGGCGCACGGTGCCAACTTCCACCTCGCCTGTTAATTCTTCCACTCCAGATAAAGCCTGGCGCACGAGCTGCACGAGATCCGCTTGCCGTAGGGCCTCGACCAGAGTTCTGCCCTGAGAACTGCCCACCGGCAATTCCAGAATCTGCTCAAACGCCAAATTGCAGAAGTGAATGCGCTCATCTCCCCGTACAACCACAACGCCCTCCACCATGCTGCTGAGAATCGCGGACGAACGATTACGTTCATCCGTGAGAGAGCGGATAGTTTGGCCCATGTCCGAAATGGTGCGGCCCAATTCGACGGCCATGTCTGAAAGCTCGTCGTGGGAGTAATCGCGCTCCAGCGGCGAAAAATCGCCCGAGGCTGTACGTTCCGCAAATTCTTTCAGGCGACGGATGCGGTAGGCGACCGAACGCGAAGAAAATAAAAACGCCAGCCCCGCGGCGACCAAAAAAATCGCCAGCGCGGGCCAGATTCTTGGCAATGTTTCCGGGGATGTCCACTGCACGGCCAGAAGAATCGCCGTTACCAGCGCCAGACCGATTAAGACTGGACGCCAGAATAGGCTTACTCGCAAGGGAGACTTACTCCTGTTTTTCGGATTGTCCCTCGTTTTCAAACATATAGCCGGCTCCGCGCACGGTTTTCAGGAAAGCAGGTTGATCGGCGTCGATTTCCACTTTTTCACGCAACCTGCGGATATAAACATCCACGCTGCGAGGGGTTACAAATCGTTCCGTGCCCCATACGGCGTCGAGCAACTGATCGCGCGAAAATACGCGATTCGGGCGCGTCGCCAGATAATAAAGCAATCGGAACTCAAGAGTCGAGAGTGTCACTGGTTTTGTGTCGCGCGTAACGCGGTACGAGGACGGGTCAATGGACAGGCCGCGGGATTCGATCACGCGACGCGGTTCATTCACTGGCTCAGTGCGCCGCAGCAGCGCTTTCACGCGGGCCCCGAGCTCTCGCGGACTGAATGGCTTCGTAACGTAATCGTCCGCGCCCATTTCCAGGCCGACGACTCGGTCAGCTTCTTCGCCGCGCGCGGTCAACATCAGAATCGGCAAGTTTGTTCAGAGTGGTATCGCGGCGGATTTCCTTGCAGATATCCAGGCCCGATAGTTTGGGCAACATCAGATCGAGCAGCAAAATATCCGGAGGAGTTTTGCGAATTTGCGCTAAGCCGCTTACGCCGTCCATCGCCGAGGCCACCTGGAAGCCCTCGCGCTCCAGGTTATAGCGGACAAGCTCCACGATATCGCGGTCGTCTTCGATCAGTAGAACTCGTTTCATTTCACGCGTCCTAGCTCCCGTTCCCCTGTTCGTTTGGTAGAGGCACTATAGTACAAGGTTCAGTGGAAAGGCTATATTACGGCAAGGTTAAAAGAACTTAACCCCTCCAGGGAAGCCAGAATGAACCTATAACCTATTCCCTCAAACTCTAAGAAAGATTTTCCATCGGTAAAACGGCAAAAGTAGAACAAAAATGACAAGGACAAAAAGAATCGCAAAGCCCAGTGAAGCATTCAGCGGGTTGAAGTGAGCCACGAAAAATCGTTGGTATACCCAGCCGTGCAAAGTGGTTTCCCGTCCACGGGAATTGGTGAATTCAAAATCCGTACTTACCTCAGAGACGAGCGCCGCGAGGGCATAGGCCAGGATTGCGTTCATTCCGAATACTAGGAAAGGCTTTGTCCACACACGCCAGCTTCGCACGTCGATAATCCAGTAGCAGGCAGCCAGCACTAGCATGCCGCAGCCGCCGGTGAAAAGCACAAACGAACTCGTCCACAAATTTTTGTTGATGGGGAAAAATGGGTGGAGCAGCCGCCCTGCAACGAGTAGCGCCAATCCCGCGGCAGCCAGGCCTAGAGTTTTGCGCGCTGCGTCGCGGTTCGATCTCAGCCACTCGCCGGCCAGGATTCCCACCAACAAAGAGGCAATCGCCGGAAGCGTGGAAAGAAATCCCTCCGGATCCCACGTTTTTGATTCCGACCACAAATGTCCGCCCATCAACGTGCGGTCGATGTATGCGCCGAGATTATCGTCTTTGCCAAGGTGCCCCGAGCCATAGCCCGGCACGGGAACAAATGTCATCATCGCCCAATAGCCGACGAGAAGAGTTACCGCAACGGTAGCCGTGACGCGAAGATTGGCACGCACACGAGCGGTCCCGTCCGCGCGCGTTTGCGTTTCAAATGTAAATAGATAGAGCAGGCCCGCGGCGAGATAGCACAGCGCGATGCGCTGCAGCACTCCCATGATTCGGATGCTGCTGAAATCGAAGTCCGGAAATCCATTCAAAAATAATCCAATTAAAAAAATCATCGCGCTGCGGCGCACTACGTGCCATGCCAGCGCACGGCGTGAGATGCCGCGCGCAATGCGCGAGGCGAAAGATAGCGTCAACGACACGCCCACAATAAAAAGGAAAAAAGGGAAGATCAGGTCGGTCGGCGTCCAGCCATTCCACTCGGCATGTTCCAGCGGAGGATAAATATGGCTCCAGGAACCGGGATCGTTCACCAGAATCATTGCGGCAATGGTGGCGCCGCGAAAAACATCCAGCGAAACCATGCGCTCAGGCCGGCGCGCAATCGCAATCTCCGATGGAATGGACGAGACAGCTGTATTGCTCTCCGACGCGTGAATGGCGATCCCCTCCAATGGCCGGATAGTATAGCAGCACAGGAAAAGTCACAACGGCTCGCTGGGATTTGAAAGGAAAGGTTTGGAGGAAAGAAACTCAGGTCTGAGTTTGCATAATTCCTGTTTATTTCTGAAGAAATCGATCTGAGTTTTGCGGCAAGGAACTAAAATGAATTAGTACTCATCCCATAGATAGCATGTCTTCCAAGCTTGGCAGTGCGACAGGGGCTAAAGAGTTTGTGTTAGAACAGCAAAATTGGAACTTCAGCGGCTAAAGAGGCTGCGGAAAAACCAAATACTCTGTCATTCTGAGCGAAGCGAAGAATCTCTCCTTGTTTCTTTTCCTATGCTTAAATCGAAGAGAGATTCTTCGCTTCTCTCAGAATGACAGAAAAAGGCCATTTTTCCGCAGCCTGTAAAGCCGAACCCATTTTGCAGAACTGATGTCGTGGCTAAAGCCACGGCCCACAAACGCTTTTACGAAATGGATTTTAGAAAAACGAAAACGCTTTCGCTGCGATTTAGTGAAAACTCAGATTGTGCGCGCCGCAGAAAATCGAGCTGACGAAGCTGGCGCTTTGCGGAACCCACCACATATGCCGCACCCAGGAATAGCGGCTGTACATCATTTTCTTGCCAGCGAAATCCATAAGGGCCGGACCCACTTGAATGGCCGCATACAGCGAAGAATTGCCCGCAAACGGCCTCAGCATCGGATTTAATTCCACCGCGCCGTCCTTCGTAATGGCGCGCCGCGTCGTCCATGCGTCAAAGGTGGCCGCCCCGCTGGTTGCGATTGCCAAACCTTTCCATGCCAATTGTTTTCGGCGATTTTCGGCGATCAATTGCTCCACCGAAACTTTCATGGGCTTTGCGGGATTGATGAACGCGACCGGTGCATTCAATTGTATCGGCTCCACGGGCACAGGCTCCGCCGGAAGCGCGGAACTTGGCTCGCCGGCCAACATCGCAATTTCATTGGTTGCCACTTCGTCGGCTGGCGCAGAAGCTTCCACGGTCAACATATTTGACGAGGCAGAAATATCGGCAGGCATGCGCAACGCCGCCATTTCCGTGGATGTGGAAACCTTGAGTGCAATCTGCGGGTGAAGCAAAAGAATTGCAAGGGGTAGAAACATTGTGATTATCCTCAGTACGCTGCAAGAACTGCGGTGAATCCTTCCTTGCAACGTGAGGTCAGCTTAGAAGTGAGGATTGTTCGTGGCGATGGAACGGCGGTCCTGAAGGAATGTGACGATGGTTTTTGCCGGGACGGAACTATAGTTCTAGGACCTTTGATTGGATGGAAATTACCCGGTCAGGAAGTGGATAGAAGTCCAGGCGGGACAATTAGTTACCGTTATCTAACTCATCGAGAGTTTCCCGTTTTGGCATTTTCTTTGGGCCATAAAAACGCTGCCGGCACTTGCCGCAACGATAGGGGCGAAAGGGCAGGAAAAGTATCACCCAAAATTCCAGGAGACGTCCCCGTTTGGTTCGATGTACGTGGTTGCTGCCACAGGCAGGGCAATTTCTATCTTCCGTGTAGACGAAGAGGCCAAGTATGCGTTTCATTGCCAGGGAATGATAGCGCCGGGCAACTGGGTACGCAATCGCCCGGGCTGTTAATTTCGGGTTAAAGCACCTTAATCGTTCCTGTCGTTTAAAATGACGCCAGGACTTGCAAAGCCTGATGTCGAAGCTTTCCCAAACTACGGTTCACTGTATGGGTGCGCGGCAGAAAACGGAGCACAGGCGGTCGCCGAATCGCTAACCGATCCAGACCCATTTTCAAACGTCTATCGTGAGGAGCGTAACGGAGCCCGCGAACGAGTGTATCCGCTGCATCCTGCTTCCGGTCGGCACCTACGTAAACCTCGGCAAGGTTTAAATACAGCTGAGCCTGGCGGCGGCTCATGCGAATAGCCGAGCGGCAAAGTTCTTCCGCTTCTGCCCACTTTTGCTCGGTGGCTGCGATGGCTACGCCCATATAAGAGATGTAGAAGGGGTTGGCGGGTTCACCCTCGAATGCAGTTTTGAGATGTGGCAGGGCTTTGTTCGCATCGCCACCACGCAAAAGCGATAAGCCAGCCCTAAACTCCTGAAAAGTCTCTACCTGGACCATATGAATTTCCTCCACTGGGCTACACCAAAGTGCCGCTGTTCGCCACACCTCGCTGCGGGTAATTCCGGAAACCTTGCAAAGAAGATTAAAAGTGGGGAGCCTATCGAGCAACTGATCGTGTGTACAGAATTAGTACAGTAAGGTTCTTAATTTATTCTTGAAGGAACAGTCTCGGACGATCTGCAGCACAACTGAATGAACATGGCCGTCTCGGTTGTTACAGCTTTTTGGAGCCTGTAATTTAGCTCAACGGTGGAAAGCAAAATCAAAAGCCCCGCCCTTCTTACGCGAAAGACGGGGCAATCCAAATATCAATCTGTTGCCTTATCTAATCCAAGTTCCGCTGTCTCGATCGCCTGGAATCAGTACGCGTTTGAGCCGGCTTCGGCCACCGCGTGGTCTTGATCGCCGGAGCCGCCGCTGACGCCCACGGCACCTACTACTTTGCCATCCTTCTTCAGGGGGATGCCGCCCGCAAAAATCATGATTTTGCCATCGTTCGATGCGTGAATCCCGAAGAATTGCCCGTCGGATTGTGAATGTGTGGCGAGGTCCTTGGTCGTAATGTCAAACGCTCGCGCCGTGTACGCTTTCTTCATCGATATGTCGATGCTTCCGATCCATGCGCCATCCATGCGCGCATGCGCAACGATGTTGCCGCCTTCGTCGGCCACCGCAATGTTCATGGGCTGGCCAATTTCTTTTGCTTTCTTCTCCGCCGCGCTGATGACGCGCCGTGCGTCTTCCAGTTTCATTGCTGACATTCTCGTTCCTCCTCAAGTTGCGCCAATTGTTTGGTGATAAATTTCACTTCGCCAACACATAACAAACTTAGACGGGCGACACATTACTTTCAAGTTGAACTAATTGTGACCCTAAATGTTTTTGCAATTCGGTAAAGTACCCGCAGAAATAAAGTTGCCCAATCCGTCCCGAAAAACATGGGACGGATTGGCCTCTACGAAACCGGCGCTTACGTAGAGGCCGTCCGATTTCTGGACGGGCGGCCTTTTTGCAGATGCTGTCTAATTTGTTGAAGGGTGCCGCCACTTGCTCAAATGACGGTGCAAATGAGGTTCTTACCCTTGGCCCACTTCGTGCAGTTTTTTACCCTCAATTTCCTCATAAAGAACTTTGGCGCGTTCGAGGGCAACCGAAATACTCGGACTGATATTTCCCGCTCCGACGTGCTCCTCAAATTCGGCCTGATGCATCAGGCGGGCGGGTTGCTCGCGCGCGCCGCAGAGAATGAGTCCGCGGCCCGAGGCATGCACCGCGTCGGCCAGGCTTTCAAGCGCCTGCAAGCCTGTGGCGTCAATCGCCGTCATGTTTCGCAGGCGCAGAACGACGATGGGAGGCAGTTCCGGAAGCTTATGGATAACTTCCTCAATTTTATCGGTGGCTCCAAAAAGAAATGGCCCGTGAATGCGGAAGATCGTCACATACGGAGGAATTTCCTTGTGCTGCAGGATGTGCACGTGCCCTTCGCGGAGATACTCGTCGGTGACCTGCGACACCGTCGTGGTGGCCGTGACTTTTCGGATGTAGACGAGGGCCGCCAGAATCATTCCCGCTTCGACGGCGACCGTCAAGATCGGCGAACACGGTCAGCGCAAAGGTGACCAGCCACGTGCCGATCTCGAGCGGCGTGAGTTTCAGCAGTTCCGGAATTTCCCGCCACTCGCCCATGTTGTAGGAAACCACCAGCAGAATCGCCGCCAGCACCGAGAGCGGAATGAATCGCGCCAGCGGCGCGGCGAACAGCACAATCGCGAGCAGCGTCAGCGCGTGGATCATTCCGGCGACCGGCGTTTTCGCGCCGGAACGAATGTTGGTGGCGGTGCGCGCAATCGCTCCCGTGGCGGGCAGTCCGCCGAACAGCGGCGACATGATGTTGGCGATGCCCTGGCCGACGAGCTCCACGTTGGGATTGTGCTTCGTGCCGCTCATGCGGTCGGAAACCACGGCGGACATGAGCGATTCGATCGCGCCGAGCATGGCGACGGTGATGGCCGGAGAAATCAGCGGCCGCAGCAAATCAAATCGAAACTGAGGAATCTTAATGCCCGGAAAACCGGAGGGAATTCCGCCGAACCGCGTTCCGATCGTTTCGCACAGGCAGCTTCAGCAGACATCACCAGTGCCGTGCCCGCAAACAGCGCGACGATGTATCCCGGCACGCGCTTCACAAAGCGCATGAAGAGCAGAATCACAATCAGCGCAAAGACGCCGAGCCCGGTTTCCAGCGGAGAAAACGTGCGAAAATTGCGCGCCAGAGTTTCCATGCGCGCCAGAAATTCTCCGGGAACTTTGTCGACTTTGAGGCCAAAGAAATCCTTGATCTGCGTGCTGGCGATGATCACCGCGATGCCATTCGTGAAACCCACGACGACAGGGCGCGGAATGTATTTCACCGCCGTGCCCAAGGCCCGTGATTCCCAGAATGACCAGCAGCACGCCCGCCATCAGCGTGCACATGAACAAGCCGTCCAGGCCGTAGCGCGCCACGATTCCGTAAACGACCACGACGAATGCTCCCGTCGGGCCGCCGATCTGCGTGGTCGATCCGCCCAGCGCGGAAATCAGAAAGCCGGCGACAATCGCGCAATACAGTCCGGCCTGCGGCGCAACGCCGGAAGCAATCGCGAATGCCATCGCCAGCGGTAGCGCCACAAGCCCGACCGTGATTCCGGCAAGAAGGTCAGAGGAAAATTTGTGCCAGCTGTAATCTTTTAAGCAGCTAATCGATCTCGGTAGCCAATCTTCCATGCGTGTATTCCTGAGGTAGTGCAAATTCCCCTGCTAATTTAGAAAATATCAATCTTGAGTATAGCTCTAAAGGACGCAGCACAGATTATTCACGCTGCCGTGTGTCGTGGGAGAAACTCTTGCTGGCGCCGGCGTCCCGCCGGCGGGTTTTGCTGTACGCTGGCATGAGAAAACCCGCCGGCGAGACGCGGCGCCACAACAACCAAATCAGCCCAGTGCAAATTGAATCTGGCACTAGGTTTTCTGGTTGCTTAATTTAATCGAAGACTGCTTTACTCTTGCGGTCCGTAGGCCCAAATCTGCGACGGCTGACCCTCCTTGGCCGGAACACCGACGTAGAGTTGATCCCGGCAGGTGAAAAAGTATGCTGTACGCGCTCCGATGGTGGTTGGAATCCTCTCGAGCAGGCTGTAGTGGTCAGCGTCATGTTGATCGTAGATGGAAATCGAAGCCTGCCCGCCGATGACGTAAATCCTCCTGCGAGAGGCATCATAAAATAGGTCGTCCGAGTCTCCCGAGGTGCGCAGCCGTGCCACTTCATTGCCGGATTGCGTATCGAAGACGACAAGCATTGGCGGTTTCCTAGTTACGGTAAAGAATCGGTGATCCTTTTCATCGAGTTGAGAGGGGAAATTCCCACGCAGTCCCTTCAAGGGCCATTTCGTCACTTCACCGGTCTTGCGGTCGATGGATTCGACGACGTTTCCGGCGTCCGGGCAGTTCACATAAATGTGCCCGCCGGATGCTTCCACCTGGAAGGATTCGGGATGGCCGCCTGTCTTCAGAACTTTTCCGACCTTCTCTTCTTTTACCGGATCAATAAACGCGATGCCGCCATCATCTTCGCCGTAGCCGACAACCACTAGTTTGGAAGTAGCATCCCAGCGCAGGTTGTCCGGGTCAGGACTGAAATCGAGTGACTTGCGCAGTTGGTAGGTCGTGCCGTCGTAGATATTCACCTTGCCGTTCTCAGCATTGGCGATAACGATTTTGTTAATGTCAGGAACGTACAGAATGCCCTGTGGCTGAGAAAGACCTTCGGTAATTGTGTGCACAACTCTACCGGCGAAAGTGTCGATCACTTCCGCAGAATTGTTGCCGAGAGCGGACACAAACAAAAGTTTGCGTTTGGAATCCGACGACATGTGATCCAAACGGCCCATAACATTTGGCACCGGAATTTCTTGCTGTAATTCCAACGAAGAAATTTCGCGACCAGGCGCTTTTGCCGGAGCCGCTTTCGGCGGTGCCTGCTGTGCGAAGGTCCAGACTGCAAACGCACCGCAAGCCAGGAATATGGCTGAGGACAGGATCAAAACTTTCTTCATACTTCCTCCAGGTAGAAACGAGTTTTTACTTTCAAGCACAACGGATTTTCCCGGTTTCGAAATTTGCCTATGGTTGCGGCTCAAACACCAGAATTGCCGCCTCTTCCTTATCGTTGGCCGCCGCGGCAACGTAGTACCGGTTCAGCTCCGGGCACCAAAAAGAGGTTCCGGCGAATGACCTCGTGGGAATCTTTCCGATTTGCGTGTAATGGTCCGGATCCTGTTGCTGGTAAACGAATACGTAACCGACGTCCGTATCCCTGCCGCCTGAGACATAAACGCGCTTGTGCACCGCGTCGTAATACACTCCGTCCATTCCTTCCACCGTTGGCAGGCTCATAATTTCCTTGCCGGTTGCTGAATCCATTACGGTCATGGTTGGCGGGGCGCGGGTTCCGATCAACAGTCGATGATTGGTTTCATCAAACGCGCCGTCGCCCGGCCGTTGGCTGCTCACCTGCCAGGCCGACACCATCGCGCGCTTTTTTGTGTCGATTACCTGGATTTTGCTGGCGATATTGTCAAATACAAACAGCGTCTGACCGGACTTATCCATCAGAATTTCCGCTGCGCGCAGTCCCACATCGATGTCACCAATATGTTTATCGGTCTTTACATCGATGATTCCAACTTCTCCCTTATCCTTATTCGCGACCTTCCCGCCATACCCGACATAGAGCAGTCCGGTGTGCGAATCGTAAGTGACGCGATTTGGGCCCAAGTCCAGTTGGATCGAATCGAGCAGCTCGAAATGTATCTCCGCGAAAAACTCTCACCATTCCGTCGTCATTGCTGGCCACAAATACTTTGTTCACGGACGGAATATAGGCAATCCCTTGCGGCGACTTGAAGCCTGGGAATACTGCGGGTCCATTTTCCATCTCTGCAGATCAACCACTTCCAGGGTGCCATTTTCCAATCCCGCGACGAACAGGCGCTTGCCCTTCACATCGACTTCCATGTGGTCAATGCGCCCTTTGACATTAGTAAGAGGGATTTTTTGAACGAGCCGGAGCGGCTCCTTCTCCTGCTGTGGCTTCGCCCGAACGCCGCCTCCCATGAGCAAAGCCGATGCGATCAGTCCCATCCAAAAGAGTGGCCTCATTGGATTCTCCTTACGGCAGGCTGTGACTTCTGTGGCGGCATTCGAAAACTAAAAATGGCCCGGTTCCACTTTTTCCGCGAACGTAAATGCAAAAGCGCGTCACTGCTGCGGCTCGAACACAAGAACAGCTGCATCTTCCTTTTCGCTGGCCGGAGCTGCCACGAAAAGGTGATTCAATTCCGGCACCCACAACGAAGTGCCTGCACTCGCGGCAGTCGGAATTTTTGTGAGCAATTCATAATGGTCAGCGTCTTTTTGCTGATAAACATAGACGAAACCTACGTCGGAACCTCTGCCGCCCGAAGCGTAGATGCGCTGGTGCGCGGCGTCGTACCAGAGATCGTCAATGCCCCCAACACCCTCGAGCCGCGCAACTTCTTTTCCTGAATCTGTATCGAGAACGATCAGCGTAGCTGGTTCACGCACACCGTCGAAAAGCCGGTGATGGCCTTCATCGAGCGCCAGTGCGACATTTCCTGCCACTCCGGTCGGCCACGCGGAAATCTGTTCCCGCTTTTTCGTGTCAACCACGCCAAGATGGTCAGCTCCCGAAAGCGTTACGAAAATTTGCGATTTCGATTTTTCGAATTTGATTCCGCCGGGGCGCGCATCTGTCTTGATATCTGCCACATGTTTGTTGTCACGAGTATCGACGATGGCGAGCGCGCCGGATTTCGCGTCACCCACACCGACATAAAGATATTTCGTGGAAGGGTCATAGCCGGCGTGGTCGGCGTTGGCTCCCAGCGGCAAACTGTCGATCAGTTTAAAATTATCTCCACTAAAAATCTTACAGGTGCCGTCAGTGCCATTCGCCACAAACAATTTATTAAAGTCAGCGGAATAGAATACGCCTTGAGGTTTGCTTTGACCCGGAATGCTTGCCACGCGTTTTCCCGATTTGAGATCAATGACTTCGACGGTGTTTTGATTGTCGCCGAGCGCGGCAACGAAAAGGCGCTTTCCCTTCAAGTCCACTGCGGAGTGGTCCAGCCGGCCTTGCACGTTCGGCATGGGAATCTTTTGCAGTAATTTCAGAGGAGGAGTTGCTTGCCCATGCGCACGGCCGGAAATTCCCGCGAACAAAATCAAAAGCAAGGGAATATGTCTTTTCACTCGGCACCTCATGACGGCAAGCTCAATTTTTGGTTCTACTGGGCCGGAACGGACGCACGCAATTAGGCTAGTCGTGCGATATAGATATAGATATAGATTTTGAGACGCTCACTATATAGGGTGAGCCTAGCGTGTCAACCTGAAAATTGACTGAAAATGATCTACCAAATTAGTTTCAGCGCAAACTGAATCTGTCGCGAGGTGGTCTGCGTGGAGTCGATGAGGCCCGCGCTCTGAATCCGTTGTCCATTCTGATCAAATGTCACAAGATTATCGGTCGGGGAGGCGAAATTCGCGCGATTGAAAATATTGAAAATCTCCGCCCGGAACTGCGCGTTGAAACTTTCCGAAATGCGCGGGACGTAGTTGTTCTTGAAAACGGACAAATCCAGCTTCGAGAGCCCCGGACCAATAACGATGTTGCGGCCCATGTTGCCGCGAAGGTTTGCACAGGTGCCGGGGATTCCGGCGTTCCCAATGCCTTGGCCAAAGGGCTGGCACTGGGAAGCTATGGTCGGCGTCGATTGCGGCAAGATAAAGCAGCTCGGATTGATGTAGATTGGGCCATTGGGATCTTTCTTGAAATTGCTGTTCACTAACTGACA
Organism: uncultured Acidobacteriota bacterium; assembly: GCA_963786215.1. GTDB lineage: Bacteria > Acidobacteriota > Terriglobia > Acidiferrales > UBA7541 > Palsa-360. Next base: position 373,858 of record CAWAYK010000006.1, on the reverse strand, counting down.
GCCAGACACCACACTCGGCAATTCACCCGTTTCATCCAATTTGGTGCCCTCTGGATCACCCCCTAGAATTGGAGTAAAGGGCTGTCCTGTGCTGGCCTTGTACAAACCAACAAGTTGCCAGCCGCCGAAGGCCAACTCCCGGAACCCGGAGCCTTTCTTTGGTCCGGGAATTTCCCAGGTGGCGCTCACGACAAGAGTTTGAGCAACGTCGAAATCCGAAAGTCCCCTGGTGGTTCGCTGGTCGAAAAATAGTTGATTAAATATCCCATTTGGAAAGGCGTCATTTGCTTCAGTGGCCGAAAGTGTGTCGATGCTCTTGCCCCAAGTGTAGGCACCATGGAACGTCACACCATGCCCGGCGCGTTTGGCCACATCCACCTGCAAGGCATCGTAAAAGGAGTTTGCCTGCCAAAGTGTGGCGTTCACTCTGCCGTAATTTGGGTTGATCTTGGAACTAGCTATGGGACTCGCTTGCGTGCCGGTCGGGAGAAAGCCCGCTTGGCAAGCATTTCCCTGGCCGTCAGGTCCGCAGGGCCACAAGTAACCGGCCGAAGTAGCCGTCGGAATCACCATATCAATGTTGTCGACTCGGTAGGGTTGGTGAACCCCCCGCGATCCCACGTAGCCAACCGTCACTGCCAGAGTGGAAGTCAATTCGCGCGCCACGCTCAAATTCCATTGCATCACGTAATTTCGCTTGGGGTTTGGATCAACGTAATATGCGGAGCCGGACGACAGGTCATTGCTCAACTGTTGAAAGGCACCGGTGGGAAATGATCCGGCCGGAATATTTTCCCCCACGATATTCAGGAAGAAGGGCAGGACTCGCTGAAAGGTGAGAGTAAACTCGTATGGCAGAGGCAACACGTCAAAAATGCCGAAGCCGCCTCGAAAAAGGGTCTTGCCTCCGTTCGGATTCCAGGCGAAACCAAGTCGCGGCTCAAAGTTGCGCAAAGTTGGGTTCGAAAACATCGCCCCGGTCCCACTGCAGCCCACGTTTGCAACGCCGCAAACGGGGAACTGGTCACCTATATTGCGCAGCGCGGCTGTCCGTCCGTGCGCTTCAGTCGGCACCGTCAACATTTCGTACCGCAGGCCCGCATTTAGAGTCAGCGTTTTCTGCAGGCGGATGTCATCCTGCACGTAGGCGCCGAATAATGTTTCGCGTATTCCAATATCGGGCAAGGAAAGCGTACCGTTCCCCGCAAACGAGGAAGGTTGATTGGTGAGGAATTGCGCCAATGAATCGAAGCGATACGAACCATTGGCGATGCCTGTCGATATCTGGTTGGATTGCATCCGCTCGGCCTCGGCACCGAATTTCACGGAATGCCTCCCACTGGTGAAAACGGCGTTGTCGCCTGCTTGATACGAATTCCAGAATAGAGATCTGCTGGACCCAAGAAATCCCGACCTGGTCGGAGCGCCTTGGAAATCCGTCAGTCCAGGAATTAGGTTAATCCGCCCTGCGAATTCTCCTGGCACAAAAGCGTAACTCGGATCGGACATCAGGGGATTCAAAGCTCGGTCCACTTGTCCGACGATTCCGACTGCGCGGCTGAAACCAATCGTGGCTTCATTGAGCAGGTTGGGGCTGAAGATGTGCTGTTCGTGGATCGTCCCTGCCATGCGATTAGAGACAACATCAGAATACAGTTCGCCAAACGTGCCAGGTTGTACGGTCTTCGAGTTGTCCCGGATAAAGGTCACATAGATGTTGTCGCTGTCTGAAAATTTATGGTCCGTCCGGATTGTAAAATAATTCTCGGTGGTCACCTGTTGGGCCGAAAAGGAGAAAATTCCGGTATTTCCATTCGGCTGCAACTGCCCATTTGGAAGGGGGTAAAAAGCGGTTAAAAAGGAAGGATGTTGCGGCGTATTCACTGCCGTGAAATTGTCCACGCAAAAACCGGCTTGCCCCGGCGCCAAATTGGTCTGCGTTGCTGGATTTGGGCAAGCTCCTGTCCACGGACCGCTCGTTGGGTTTCCATCGGGACCCAATAAATTGCCATTTGAGTCGTGAAGAATTCCCAGGCGAGCGTTTGTGGAAGGCACGGTATTGACCGTTGTCACGCCAAGCGACTGGCGCAGTCCTTCGTAATCTCCAAAAACAAAAGTTCGGTCTTTCTGGATCGGCATGCCTCCCGAACCGCCAAACTGGTTGCGTTTGAAAGGCGGAATAACCGGGCCGTCAAAAAAATTGCGAGCGTCGAGAGCGCTGTTGCGGATAAATTCGTACAAGGAACCATGAAAAGCGTCTTTGCCTGTGCGCGTCACCACGTTGATTACGCCGCCCGACGTGCGCCCATACTCCGCGGGATAATTGCTGCCGAGCACGGAAACCTGCTCAACGGCGTCAATTCCCAGATTGTCTCCCAACACGCTGCCTGGCGCGCCGTTTGCATAGTCATTAATACTGATGCCGTCGAGACGGTAGCTGTTTTGATCCGGGCGCGATCCCGAAATGCTGACGGCCGCTCCGAATCCACGATCGGTATTTCCGCCGCCGGTTGCGCTACCGTTCTGCACGGAAGACACTCCGGCTTGCAACGTGGCGAGGGCCGCCCAGTCTCTCCCGTTGAGCGGCGTATCGCGCACCGTAGAAGCGTTGGCGCTTCCGCACGCCGCCGAGCATGGCTCGCTGACCAGGGCAGGGGGCGCTACTACGCGCACCACTTGTTGCGGATCGCCTGCGTGCATCACTACATTCAGGACGCGTTCGACTCCGGCCGTCACCGTAATAGTCGGCCACTGTTGAGTCGTAAATCCCGAAGCGGAAACCGTCATTTCATAGCTTCCACCAGTGAGATCGGGAATGTTGTATAGCCCTGTGGAATTGGACGTGGCGTTTCGGACCAGGCCGGTGGTCAATTCTTTTACCGAGATTCGGACATCCGGCATCGCCGACCCTGATTCCCCCGTCACCGTGCCGGAAATCGATCCACCAGCTACTTGCGCATTTGCTGCCGGTCCCCAAAACAAAAAAAGCGCCAGTGTAGCTAAAATGGCTTTCATGACAACCCCTAGTCCGCATGGACTCGCTATCGATGGACGAATTTTAAACGCGATTCTGATAAATAATATAAATTCAGATCAGACCACTAGCATTGTTGATGATTGTACTCTTTTAATCTGAATGAAACCTTAATAACTTACCTGATATTTTTTATTCCATGCGCCACGGGGAACTATTCGTCCATTGCATCAATGTTTTCGAGGCCCAGTCCGGAGCCTTATCCATGTGACACGAACTGCACGGATTGGGAATCTTGTATTTCTCCGTCATGCCCGGCGTAATGAAAGAGAAAGTGTGAGCGCTCACGAAGACCCCTGGAATTTCCGCTTCAATTTTTGGCATGTGGCATGCCACGCACTGGGCGCCTGTTGAGCCGTCCTTGTGATGCGTGTGCTCGGCCAGAGTTGCCTCGCGTGGGCCGTTTCGCGAACCGGCCCCGTGGCAATCCAGGCAAATTTCGTTCACCGGTTTGCGCAGTTGCGCATAATTTTTGGTGCCATGTACGTCATGGCAATCGGAGCACGTAATGCCACGGCGGTACATTACGCTCTGCACAAAATCATTGCCCTGCATGCGGTTTTTATGCGCGGTGCCATCGGCAAAATGCGTAAACGTCTGCTCTCCGAGCTTGTGATCTTCCAGTTGCCAGTAATCTTGCAGCTTCAGCCCCACGCGATACCCAACCGGCCAGTCATAGTATTTGCCTTCGATGGGATTGGTTAGAGGCCGCCCTTGTGAATGGCATTGGATGCATGTGTTGCTCGCGCTGACGTAATCCATTCGCCCTGGATTTAGAATATTCTCGCGCGTGGCATGGTCGATATGAGCGCTCCCGGGACCGTGGCAGCGCTCGCAGCCCACATTCCACTCCGCTACTTGCTTGGTCTGAATGTTGTAATCCACTGAGTGGCAGCCGTCGCATGTGGGTCCAGTAGGTCTTTTAAAATTATCGGGAGGATAAAACGGTTCCCACCAATCCCCGCCCTTGGGAACGAAATAAGGTTTCCAGGCTTTATTCGTTACGTCCCACTGCGCTGGCTCGGGAAAATAATCGTCGCCAATTTTGGTAAAATAGCGCTGCTTCCAGATGCTACCGTAAACAAATGCCACCTGATCTTTCGTAAATTTCGGACTCACGTTATTTGTCGCCAGGTTGGGAATGATCGCGTCCGGATGCTCTCGAGGATCGCGCACCACGTTGGCCATCGGAGTTTGCTTCCAGCGCTCGTAAATTTCCGCGTGGCATTTCTGGCAGGCAACGGAACCCACGTAGTGAGCCGAAGCCAGCGCCGGATTCTGTTCGCTTTTTTCCTGTGGCGTTACCCCTGCGATAGAGCGCACGAAAAGCACCAGCTTCCACGCGGCGTTATCGTCCTGCCCGCTGTGCGGATTTCCCATCGCGGGCATGCCTGTCAAACGCACGCCGTTTTGAATGATGTAATGAATTTCTCCATCGCTCAGACTTTGCGTTTCGGGATGCTGCAAATTCGGTGCCTTCGGATAAAGATTCTGCCCGATGCCCGAGTGTCCGTCGCCATCCTTGCCGTGGCACCCTTCGCAGTGATTGGTGAAGTTCTCACGCGCCTCGTCCAGCAGGGCCGGAGTTACGGTCCACGGATTTTTTTCATCGCGTGCGGCACGCGGAATTCCAAGGTTACGCACAGTCCGCGCCATGACGACTTCTACTGTGGATGGTTGATCGGTGGCGCTAAATCCCCGCCGAACGAGTGAAGTGCCGTAGCCGACCACAAGGGCCGCTATCGCGATGAGTACGACAAGAAAAAGTTTCCATCGATTCATATTTATGTCCACCTTTATTGAACCGCGTGAGGATTAGGTTACCAGATTCACCAAAAATCCGGGTCGTCGAGGCCGCCCGTTTTTCAGGGCAGGCGGCTTTCGCTTCCTCGCAACCACGAAAACAGTCTAAAATTTATGTACAGGTTGTTTCAGTACATTTTCAGGTTATTGTGATCTTATTGGAGCGTGGTGGCCATGCATGTACTCATTGTAGAAGACGAGCGGAAGATGGCGGAGTTGTTGAAAAGAGGTCTTGAGGAAGAAAACCACTCCGTCACCCTTGCTTTCGATGGTCGCGACGCACTGGAAATGGCTCAAGCACTTGAGTATGACGCGATCGTACTCGATCTGATGCTTCCTGGGATTGACGGCTATGAGGTGGCGCGGCGTCTGCGCAAAGGCGGTAATGAGACGCCGATCCTTGTGCTGACCGCGCGTGACACCGTGCCGGATGTCGTTAAAGGGCTCGACATCGGCGCGGACGATTACATGACCAAGCCCTTTTCTTTTGAGGAATTTCTGGCGCGGCTCCGTTCGGTTTCGCGGCGTGGCTCCGCCGCGCGCCCAACTGTTTTGCAGGTGGGAGATTTAATTTTGAACCCGGCCGCGCATTTAGTTACACGCGATGGCGAAGAAATTTCATTGAGCCGGACGGAATTTCGTTTGCTGGAATTCCTGATGCGCCGTGCCGGGCGCGTGGTTCCGAGAAACACCATCGTTCATTCCGTGTGGGATGAAAGCGATGACGTCGAGGAAAACACGCTGGACGCTTTTATCAGTTTGTTGCGCAATAAAGTGGATCGTGACCATAAAGTGAAGCTGATCCAAACGGTTCGTGGAACCGGTTACACGATTCGAGACACCAACAAAGCATCATGATGACGCTGCCCATTCGACTTCGCCTGACCGCCTGGTACTTCGCGATCCTCGCCGTGGTGTTGCCCGCGTTTGGCGTCAGCGGATACCTCGCCATGCGCCACAGCATTCGCCAGACAGTGGACGAGGAACTGCAAATTCGCGCGGAGGGAGTGCATCAACTGATCGAGCGAAATGTTCAGCGCGGCACAAAAGGCGATCTGCCGGAAGGGTTGCGCGAGCATACTGAATTGCGGGCGGGCGGAGCGCTGCTGCAAGTTGCAGATGCACAAGGCAACTGGCTGTATCGATCCAATGTCATGAGCGATTACGGAGTGCCGCGAATTTCACCATCTTCGCCGAAAATTTCGGAATACACGGGGAACGATGTTCCGCTGCGGATTCGGAACCTGACAGTCAATGTGGGTGGAGAGCCTTATTTCATTCAAGCCGCGTTTGAAATGGACGATTTTTACGAAGCTCTTTATCACTTTGAATTGCTTTTATACATTGCGATTCCATTGCTGCTCATCTGCTCGGCGTTAGGCGGTTACTGGATCAGTAATCGCGCGCTGGCTCCTGTCGATCAAATCACAAAAACAGCGCGTACGATCAGCGCGCAGAATCTTTCCAGCCGTCTGGTTGTTCCTCCCACTGGCGATGAATTGCAGCGCCTCTCGGAAACGCTCAATGGCATGCTCGATCGCCTCGAAGCTGCTTTCAAAAAAATTACGCAATTCACCGCCGATGCCTCGCACGAATTGCGCACTCCCGTTGCCGTGATGCGCACGCGGGCGGAACTTTCTTTGCGCAAAGCGCGCTCGCCGGAAGAATATCGCGACGTCATTGCCGAAGTTCTCACCGAACTCGAAAAAACCTCCGGGCTGATCGAGCAACTAATGTTTCTGGCGCGCGCCGATTCTGGCGCAGAAACGCTGCACTTTTCCCCCACCAACGTCACGGAAGTTTTGCGAGAAGCCTGCCATCAGGGAAGCGCTCTGGCCGAAGCTAAGCAAATTGGATTTCAGGAACAGATTTCTTCCGATTCTATGTGGATTCGCGGAGATGCCAGTTCGCTGAGGCGGCTTTTTTTAATTCTCATCGATAATGCGGTGAAATATACGCCGTCCAACGGGCAAGTCGAAGTGTCCCTGCACCGAAACAACGGCTACGCTATCGCGCAAGTGCGTGATACTGGCATCGGCATCGCCGAAAATGATTTGCCGAATGTATTTGAACGATTTTATCGCGCGGATAAAGCGCGCACTCGCGAACTCGGGGGCGTGGGCCTGGGCCTTTCAATTGGGCGTTGGATTACGGAAGTTCATTCCGGAACCATAGAAGTGCAGAGTGCGTCAGGACGCGGTTCCGTGTTTCAGATTCGTCTTCCCATAACGCAGTCAGGTAATTGAACCGAATTTCTCCAAAACCCCAGATAAACGTTTTTCTAGAGGTGTATAGCTATTTTCCAAGGCTATTCGTGGCTTGGACCTCCCGCCATAAATACTTCTTGACTTCATAATCCCCTTGGAACTACGCTCCACCCACTACTGTAGTTGGGGTGCTGTCTATTTGCCTGGACGGCTTTTTTTAGGGACCAATCAAACTCATTGAAGACGGTTCGATACTTGATCTTAGATGCGTGTACTTTTTTTTCGGGTACATAAAAAGTTTTAGGCGTTTTGGGTGCGCCTTTCTAATTTTAAGTCATTTTTTGTAACGTCTTTCATACTGCAATCAATTCGCTCTCGGTTTAGTTATCGGTGACCCGGGAGACGTTGATTTGTTTCAAACAGTCGGGGTTGGGTTTGGAACCGGGGCCAGATTGGAATTCAAAAATTTCAATTTAAACGAGGTGGTCTGAAATGGGTAAAGTAAATTCGAAGGGTAACAGACCTTCAATCGGTTGGTGTAGGAACGCCATCCAATTGCTGGCCATTACATTGGGTGTTCTTCTACTTTGTACGTCCGCATTTGCCCAAGGCAACGCAGGACGCATTCTGGGAACAGTGAGTGACCAAAGCGGCGGCACAGTGGCAGGCGCCACGGTAACCGTCATAGACACAGCGCGCGGAGTTTCGCGCACACTTACGTCGGATGATGCCGGCGAATACAACGCTCCTAACCTTACGCCTGGCAGCTACACGGTTCGCGCCGAAGCCAAGGGCTTTAAAAAGCTTGAGCGCCAGAATATCGATGTTGGAGTCGGCAAAGAAATTCGCGTCGACTTGACGGTCCAGCCCGGCGCGCAGGAACAGACGGTAACCGTTACGGAAGCCGTGCCCCTGGTCGAAACGACCAACGCAACCTTGGGCGGCACTCTCGATAACGCAGACATTGTTGATATGCCCTTGAATGGCCGCAACTACCAGAATCTTTTGTCCCTGCGCCCCGGCGTCATGACGCAAGTCGGCGGCGGCCCTTGGACCCAGAGCACCAATGGCGTACGTCCAGACGAATCCGTCTGGATGATCGACGGCGTCATCAACCACAATTTCTTTGACGCGCGTCCGATCGCTGGCATGCCCAGTCCGATTACGGACGGCGCCACGATCCTGCCTATCGACTCCATTCAAGAATTTAACTTGATGGAAAATCCAAAGGCCGAATACGGCTGGAGCCCCGGCGCTGTGGTGAATGTCGGAATCAGGTCGGGAACCAACAGCCTTCACGGGACGGCGTACGGCTTCTACCGCAGCTCCAACTGGGACGCGCGAAATTACTGGAATCTCGCGCCCTCTGGCGGCACTTGCACGTTTGGCCAACTGGCTCTGTGCGATAAGCCCCCGACGCAGTTGAAGCAGTTCGGCGGGTCCGTGGGCGGTCCAATCATCAAAGATAAACTCTTCTTCTTCGCCAATTATGAAGGCTTGCGCGATCTGATCGGCAACGCGTTTGGCGCCAACGTTCCTGAGACCGTTTCGACTGGCGATCCGAAGCATAGTATGGTGGATGCCATCAACGCGGATATCGCGGCTTTGGGTGCGGGCGCGATTAGCCCGGTCAGTCTGAATCTCGCGGGATGCACACTTGGCCCACCGGTGACGTGCACCGGCGGCTTTTTCCCACATAACCAGACGAGCACAGGCTTTCTGAGCACCATTCCCAACGTCAACAATAGCAACAACGGTGTAGGAAAAATCGACTATCACGTCAACGACAAGAATTCGATCAATGGAGTGTTCTTGATCGGTAGGTACAAGGGAGATGGAGAAGACCGCGCTTTTATCAATAAGATTTACTCGAACAACTATATTATCGACACGTGGACGGCTTCTGGCGTATGGGATTACGCCGCCAACTCCAGGATGGTGAACGAAGTGCGTGTTGGCTACAACCGCATGTCGTTTATTACCGGGAGCGACGACACCAACGTTCCGAGTCCCATCAACTCGGGCTTGTCTGTGCCTGGACAGCCGACCACTAGCATCAGCGGCTTCGCCCGGCTGGGCACCTGGCACAACCGTCCGCAGTCTATCGCTCCCAACCCGTACACGGATATTCAGGATAGCCTCTCGTATCTGGCGGGTAAGCACAGCCTCAAGTTTGGCGGGGAGTATACGCACATCGAGGCCGACTCCAACATCCCGGATTTTGGCCGGGGCCAGATCAATTTCGCGGGCGGCAAGACGGCGGGACTCACCAACTGCAGTTCGGCATCCTGCCCTCTCGAAGACTTTTTCGCAGGAAACCCGAGCGGTGGTCAGGTCCTCCTCGGCAACCCAACTCGAAGGATGTTGTGGTATCAGGCCGCAGCGTTCGTCGAGGACGATTGGCGCTTGTCCCCGAAATTTACGCTCAATTTGGGTCTGCGCTACGAATATAAAGCGCCAATCAGTGAAGCTAATAACAACTGGGCCAACTTCGATCCGAATTCACCGACGGGGCTGGTTCAACAAGGAACACCGGGACACAACACGTTGTGGAATCCCAATCGTGGAGACTTCTCGCCGCGTGTGGGTTTCGCCTATGACTTGACGGGCAAAGGCACGACCGTTGTCCGGGGAGGGTTCAGTCTCATTGACTCGTCGTTCACTGCGGTCGAGTGGATGAACCAGAATCAATTCCAGAACAGCTCGGCAGTCTCCTTGGGGGCCAACCCGACGGGCGCTCTCATCCAGACCGGAGCCGGTTGTTCAATCGTGGCACCGGTAACTTGCCCGTCTCTCGGCGGCAATATCGCGGTCAAGGCTGCTACTGTGCCAATTTCTAAAGGCCAGTGGAATAATGGCCCCGTTTTTGCTGGAACTACGGGCAATATAGCTTGCGGGGATGGCGGGAATGGCGGCAACAACGCTGGTCCGTGTAACCTCATGGGAGTGGACCCGAATCTCAAGACCCCGTATGTTATTAACTACAGTCTGAGCGTCACGCACGCCTTCGGCAACAACCTCTCTTTGGAGGTTGGTTATGTCGGCAACCATGGGGCAAGGCTGACAGGTTTTGCGGATGTCAATCAGTGCACCCCCTATGATGTGACAAATACTGCCCTCTCTTGTGTCCGAACATTTGGATCCAAATTCCCATACTTTAACTTTATCAACGTGATGACGAACGATACCCGTTCGAACTACAACAGTGCACAGGTGACCATGACCAAGCGCATGTCTCACGGGTTATCTTTCACCGCCGGATACACCTACGCTCATGGTCTCGACAATGGTTCGCTGAACCGTTTCGCGCTTCTCCCGCAGAACGCCAACAATCCGGGAGCGGAATATGGCAACAGCGACTTCGACGTCAGGCACCGTTTGACGCTCACGGGCACTTACAACATTCCGGGAATCAACGGGTTTGCACAGGTTTTCAAAGGCTGGCAGATCAACGGAATCCTTACCCTCCAGAGTTCCCAGCCGTGGGTTGTCGACGACTACGGTAACAATATTAGCGGCGCTGGTGATAATGCGGATCGATGGGATTTCTTTGGAAACCCCTCGGACTTCAAGGGTACGCAGCATTCCATTCCGTATTGCTCCGGCTTCGGTGGCGCCGTCTCTTGCACGACCACGGATGGAGTGACCCAAAATACGACCGTCCCCTCGAACGCCTCAACACTTATTGCGAATTGTGTGGCGAAGGCCCCCAGCGCGGCGACTCTCGCTGCTTTTGGATGCTTTGCGAGCGGCAATTCGGTCATGGCTCCCCCCGCTTTCGGAACCTTCGGCACAATGGGCCGGAATATCTTCCGGGACTCGGGCTTCAAAAACCTGGACTTCTCAGTGTTCAAGAACTTCACGTTCAAGGAACGGTATTCCGCGCAATTCCGACTGGAGATTTTCAACATCCTCAATCGTCCGATCTTTGAGAATCCGTACGGAGCATCGAATGGCTCCAGCGGAGGAAACAATGATCCCTCGACGCCGGGAGCGTTCGGCGGGTCGACCGGAACGCCTGACGTCATCGCCGGGAACCCAGTCGTCGGTTCTGGAGATGCACGGGAAGTTCAGATCGGTATAAAGCTTCAGTTCTAAATTGTAACTCATCCAGCCGGGAAACTCGGTCCGGCGATTTCGAGGGGAGCGGAGAGTCGCTCCCCTCGATTTTTTTGTGACGCTAGATACGCACTAAAATTGAATTGCACTAAAACTGATTCGTACTAACGACGATGCGTGGAAAGTTCTGGTAGAATCATTTCGAAACTGATCTGCACGGTGGCGCGGTCGCCAAGTGGTAAGGCAAAGGTCTGCAAAACCTTTATCGGCGGTTCGATCCCGCCCCGCGCCTCCAACATTGCACCGACCTGACTAACCATAATTTCCCACGACTTGGCATTGTTCCCCAACGTATCTGATTCATTGGCATAACTTTTTTTTGATGTCGACGATGTAGGGGCGCAACATGTCGTGCCCCTACGGTTGACTCGCCACTCAGATCATTTGGGACGACAGCCAAATCCAACGCGAATGATGAATTGACTTCCGAACCATGTTTCAGTACCCTTATCCCGTGAATTACAACGTCCAGAAGACCAAGCAGGCCTGCCTCTGTTGTACCTGCTGTATCTGTGTGTCTTCTGGCGCAGGGACTTAATACTCTAGAATCATATCGAGCACTTCTAGAATCCCACCGCCGGAACTAACTTGGCGGTGGGATTTTTGTTTTGGGGCGACGAACCCGAGACGCAGCCTGATCGAGATTCAGGCAGAAAGGAGATGGCCACCCACCAGCCGATTGGAGTCAGGGCCTAAGGAAACGAAATGAATCGAATGACTAAGTTTTCGAAGTTTCGCAAACTAGCAATGACGGCTGCGGCGGTGACCATCCTGCTCGCGTCGGTTCGTCTTCCCATGTATGCAGAAGGTGGAGACTCGCCAAAGCCCGTTATGGCGCCGGCATCAGCGAGCAAAGAGGATGCGGCGGCAGCACGCGCCGCCGATTCATCGCCGGTGGCAAGTTCTGGCGCCACCTCTTCGGAAGGCCGAACTGCTGGTCCTTCGCTCGGGCAAATTATGGATCTCTTGCAGGCCCAGGGTGAGGAGATCGCGGCGTTACGCATTGCCTTACGCGACCAGCAGGAGCTGAGCGCGCGCCTCGAAGCTAAGCTGAACTCCGTCGCCCCGACTGCAATCGTCGTCGCCGCCGCTCCGGTTGAACCGTCTTCAGCCTCGCCCGCCATTGGCTCCACGCAAACCGAGCTGGAACAAAAAGTCGCGCAGCTTGAGACGGATATGGGTAAGTCGCAAAAAGAAATGGAAAAGCGGCTGAAAAAAATCGGTCCATTTGAATTCAGCGGCGATTTCCGGTTGCGCGCGGAGCCCACGTTTGGCGGCCCCGTCGACCAGTCACAAGACCGCTTTCGCGAACGAGTTCGCTTGCGCTTTAATGTCGAAGCCAAATTGAATGATCAAATCAGAGGCGGATTTTCGCTCGCATCCGGAGACCTGAACAATCCCATTTCCACGAACCAGACGCTCAATCAATATGACACCCGCAAGCCCATCGAAATCGACCGCATGTATGCCACGTATACGCCGAGCTGGTTTAAGCAACTCACTTTGACGGGCGGAAAATTTACGTATCCGTGGTTCAACACCGAACTCGTTTGGGACAAGGATTTAAATCCGGAAGGCGCGGGCGAGACGCTTTCCTTCAATGTCAAAACGCCTGCGCTCAAAAATATAAGTATCGTCGGTTTTCAATTGCCCTTTGCGGAAAACAAACGCACGGCTCCGAACAATAAAAGTTTTTACAACACGATGGTTTACGGCGAGCAACTGCAGACGTTCTGGCAACTTGGTCCGCGCGTTCGATTGAACGCTTACGAAAGTTTTTACGACTGGAAATATGCGGATTCCGTGGCGTTTTCCCTGCTCACCGCGAATAGCGCCAGCCCGGATGATTCCTTGCTGGCGTTGAGCAACACCGGGGAATCGAACTCCATTGCAACCGTCACATCCACGAATGCAATCACCGGAGCAAAAACAATCACGTCGGCGCAGTTCGCCTCAAAATTTGCGGTTCTCGATTCTCTTGCCGAATTGGATGTGCAGACGTCCTCGGCGCGATGGCCGATTACGTTCATCGGCGATTTTGCGCAAAACACGCGCGCTTGCCAGAACGTAAAAAATATTCCTTCCGCCGCGGTGTTTTCGGCGCCTTGTGATCCACACGCTCGCCACGGGTATTGGTTGGAATCGAGCATCGGGCGAATGCAAAAAAAGGGAGATTGGCAGTTCAGCTATACGCGCATCGTGATTCAGCGGGAAGCTGTGATTGGCGCTTTTAATTACAGCGAAATATTTCCGACCAGCAACGTCGAAATTCACAGGCCGGAAATCATGTACCAGCTTTTCGATAACGTGACGCTGCAACTGAATGGATTATTCGGCCGGCCGCTAGTGTCCGCCGGAAGTCCGGCGCCCGCTCAGCAATTGTGGGAGCGATTGCAATTCGACATGACGTACAAATTCTAGGTGGCAAAAATGAAATCAAGTTTTTCGCGGCGACGAATTGCAAGATCGTGTTTTGAACTCCTTACGGCGATTCTTGTGATTGCCGTTGCCGGAATGCAAGCGCAACAGAAGCCGATCATAGTCCGGGTTGGGTATTTTCCAAATGTTACGCATGCGCAGGCCCTTGTCGGACGCGCGGGCGGCCAATTTGAGAAAGCGCTTGGCCCGGGCGTACAGATCGAATGGAAAGCATTCAACGCCGGGCCCGCCGCGATTGAGGCATTATTTGCGAATGCCATCGATCTAACTTACGTTGGGCCCAATCCCACGGTGGCGGGTTATATCCGTTCGCAAGGCGCGGCAGTGCGCGTGATTGCCGGGGCCGCAAGTGGCGGCGCTGCGCTTGTTGTTCGTCAGGGCGCAGGAATCCAGAATGTTTCGGACTTCCACGGCAAAAAAATTGCCACTCCACAGCAGGGTAATTCGCAGGATATAGCGCTGCGAGCGTGGCTGCGAGCCAATGGATTGAAAGCGCGTGAAAAAGGCGGAGACGTTCAGATCCTTCCCATCACTAACGCGGACCAGTTCACGCTATTCCTGAAAGGGCAACTCGATGCAGCGTGGGCTCCCGAACCCTGGGCGTCGCGCCTGGTGCATGAAGCGGGAGGCCGGATTTTTCTCGATGAGCGCGACCTCTGGCCGAATCGCCAGTTTGTGATCACGAATCTCGTGGTCCATCCCAAATTTCTCAAAGAGCATCCCGACGTGGTTAAAAATTTTCTGCGCGCGCACGTCGAGTTGACCGAATGGATCAATAAGAATGCTGCTCAGGCAAAGCAAATCATGAATCAGCAAATACAAAAAGAGACGGGGAAGCCGCTTGCGCCCGAAGTGCTTAATGACGCGTTTTCTCGCATGACCGTCACCTACGACCCGATTCGGTCGTCGCTTAACAAGTCCACGCAGGAGGCATTTGAGGAAGGTTTTCTGGGACGAACACAGCCTGACATTTCCGGAATCTATGACCTGGGTTTGTTAAACGAAGTGCTACGCGAAAAGAAGGCACAACCACTACAATGACCAAGTACGTTATCGACTTGTTTAATTTTTCCATTGGCGGAGGCCAAGTGCAGGCGGAAAACCGCGAGCTGCCGGAGCCGTTGAAAGCGGATAAAAAACCATCCGCCGAGCCTCGCCCTGGGTGTGCGCGCGAGCCTGCCACGGAGGCTGCGCCAAAAGAAAGCATCGAGCTCTGTGGCGTTTTCCGCAGCTATGCCAATGCACGAGGCTCTTTCACCCCTGCGCTGCAAAATATTGATTTGGAAATTGAGCAAGGGGAATTCGTCTGCATCGTCGGGCCATCCGGCTGCGGGAAATCCACGCTGCTACATTTGGTGGCCGGCCTGGATAAGCCCACGACGGGGCAGGTATTGGTCGACGGAAACCCGGTAAAAGGTCCGGGCACGGATCGCATCTTGCTATTTCAGGAGTTGGGGCTATTCCCGTGGCTGACGGTCCGGCAAAACGTGGAATTCGGATTGAAAATGGCCGGCGTATCGAAGGAAGAAAGAAAAGATCGCGCGAGAATTTTTCTGCGGATGGTTCACCTTTCTCATTTTGAGGATCACTACATTCACCAGCTTTCGGGAGGCATGAAGCAGCGAGTGGCTTTGGCGCGTTCTCTGGCGCTGCGCCCGAAAATTCTGCTGATGGATGAGCCCTTCGCGGCGCTGGATGCGCAGACGCGGGACATGCTGCACGATGAGCTGGAGCGCATCTGGAAAGAAACCGCGCCGACGATTATTTTTGTGACGCACAATGTGCGCGAAGCTGTGCGGCTCGGAGATCGCGTCCTTCTGATGAGTTTCCGTCCCGGCCGCATCAAGAAGCAATTTAATGTGAATCTGGCCCGGCCGAGGCACGTGGAGGATTCCGACGTGGCTCAGATGTCAAAAGAAATTCTTGGCCAGCTGCGCGAAGAGATTGATCGTTCGTTTAACGCGGAATATTCCCGTGAAGAAAAACCGTGATGAATTAATTTTTCTGCAGGCGCGCAAGTTGTAGGGGCACGGCGTGCCGCAAGCTTGTCCAAATTAGGTTTTCGATATAGGGCGGAAAGGCCTGTTACTTTAGGTTGGGTTCCATGACAAGAACCAACTTTTCAGGACAGGAGATTCCGCCTTGAACCGAGTATGCAGCATTTTTTCTCAGCTGTTACAGTTTTTTCCTCGTCTGGAATTTGAACAGATTGTTCGAGCGACCCGTGCCGAGCGCCATGCCCGCGGATTTACTTGCTGGGGGCAATTCGTGGCCATGATGTTTTGCCAGTTAGGGCAAGCTCGGTCGCTACGTGAAATTTGCGGAGGACTGGCGGGTTGTGAAGGCAAACTGAAACATCTGGGCGTTCCTCGAGCACCCAAGAAATCCACGCTGGCCTACGCCAACGAACACCGACCCTGGCTGTTGTATCAGAAAGTTTTCTACTGTTTATTTGCTCGTTGCCAACAGGTCGCAGGAACGCGACACGGATTCCGTTTTCGCAATCCACTGCTGAGCATCGACGGCACACTTATCGATCTCTGCGCCACCATGTTTGACTGGGCCCAATACCAGCAAGCCAAAGGCGCATCCAAGTTGCACTTAGTTTTGGACCACGATGGACATCTGCCGTGTTATGCGGTTCTCACCGAAGCAAACGCTTCCGAGGTGAAAATAGCGCGCACACTTTCGTTTGCTCCCGGCACTATTTTAGTTTTTGATCGCGGCTATGTGGACTACCAGTGGTATCAAAGACTCACCGATCGCGGGGTGTTCTTTGTAACTCGCCTGCGTCATGACGCTCACTATCGTGTTCTGGAATCCCGGCCAATTCCAAAGAATCGCCACATCCTCAAAGATGAAATCATCGCCTTGGGCAGTCATCACTACAGGCAGACAGCGCGATTCCGGCGTGTCGAAGTGTGGATACAGGAACGGCAGGAGGTTCTCGTGCTACTGAGCAACCACCTCAGCTTTCGGATCCACGACCATCGCGCAAATCTATCGAGAACGCTGGAGGATCGAAGTCTTCTTCCGCTATTTGAAGCAGAACTTGCGCATCAAAACCTTCGTAGGCACTAGCGCCAACGCGTTGCACACTCAAATTTGGACAGCACTGATCGCCATCCTGCTCTTGAAATACTTGCAACTGCGGGCCCGCTACGGCTGGTCGTTATCGAATCTGGTCGCTCTGCTACGCCAACAACTCTTTGTTTATCGCGATTTACAAGCTTGGCTGGACGAACCGTTCCAAGCTCCGCCCGCTTTGGCAGGCCTACACGATGGCCAGTTGGCGCTGCCTTTTTAACATGCTATTAGGACAGCACAGCCCCAACCTAATAAGCCACTCGCGTCCATGGCGCCCACAAACACCGTCTTTTCAAGTCGCGCTCCCGCTCACGTCTCCTAATTTGGACAGCCTTGCGGCGTGCCGTGCCCCTACGAGCTACAGCGAAGAGCCAATTAACTCGACCAGAATTTCATTTGATCCGGCATAGATGCGCTGTACTCGGCCGTCCATCCACATGCGCGCGATCGGATACTCGGACATATAGCCGTACCCCCCAAACAACTGAACGCACTCGTCCACAATGCGGGACTGGCATTCCGTTGTCCAATATTTCGCCATCGCGGCAGTTACGGGGTCCATCTTGCCAGCGAGAAATTGCAGAATACAATTGTCGACGAACACGCGGCCGATCTGCGCTTCCGTTTTGCATTGCGCCAGCTTGAAGCGCGCATTTTGAAATTCTATAAGTGTCTGGCCAAAAGCCTTTCGCTCTTTCGCATATTGGATGGTGAGGTCCAGTGCACGTTCAATCGAAGCGATCGCGCCCACACTGATCATCAGCCGTTCGTAGCGCAACTGATCCATCATCTGCGCAAAACCTGCACCTTCGCTTTTTCCCAGCAAATTGGCGGCAGGAACGCGCACATCGTCGAAGAAAAGTTCGCATGTGTCGATCTCGTGCATGCCAATTTTTTCAAGCGATTTGCCGACGCGATATCCCGCAAGATTTTTCGTCTCGGCCATAATCATGGAGATGCCGCGAAAGCCCGCCACTTTGGGATTGGTTTTTGCCGCTATGCAGATGAGGTTGGCGAGCCCGCCGTTGGTGATGAAAGTTTTGGAGCCGCTGATAACGTACTCGTCCCCTTCGCGGCGCGCTGTCGTCTTGATGGATTGCAAGTCCGAGCCGGCGGACGGCTCGGTCATGGCGATCGCTCCGATCAGTTCGCCTTGCGCCATCGCCGGAAGCCACTTTTTCTTTTGCTCTTCGTTTCCGTAATGAAGGATATAATGCGAGACGATGCTCTGCACGCCGCAGCCGAAGTTCACTCCCGCTTGCGCCAATTCTTCCGTTACTACTGCGTTATGCGCAAATGTGCCGCCCGCGCCGCCGTACTCTTCGGGTATGTCGGCGAGCAACAGACCGGTCGCGCCAGCCTGCTTCCAGGCCTCCAGATCGGGCCTGTGCTGCTCCCGCCATTTCGACTGTTTGGGTACGAATTCTTCTTGAATAAATTCGCGGAGGGCTTTGCGATACATCCGCAGTTCTTCGTTCATCCAGGGCGATTCGTAGTTGGGCATGGTGAATTAAATTTTATCGTGGCGAAAAATTAAATCATCAGCGATCCTACGGAAAATCGAACCTCATTTAATGATTCGACCTGGTTTTTCTCTGCCCATGCGTCGCAAAAACCGCCGGCGGGACGCCGGCGCCACGAAATCTGCGTGACTAAACTTTTGTGGGGACTTCGTAGGCGTCCGCGTGCACGTCCATAACGGCTCGGCCCGAAGGATCGACGTTGTTTTGAAATGCCGCATCCCACTTGAGCGCCGTCTCCGTGCTGCACGCGACGCTGCGTTCCCAGGGCACGCAATTGATGGCCGTGGCCCAGGGAAAATGAGTCTCGAAAATCTGGCGATAAAAATAGGCTTCCTTGGTTTCCGGAGTTTTTACAGGGAAGCGCTCGGCCGCGCCGCGCATCATGCCGTCCGTGATTTCGTGCTCCGCGGTGGCCTTCAGCCCGTTGATCCAGCTGTATCCGACGCCGTCGGAAAACTGCTCCTTCTGCCGCCACAAAACGGAATCCGGAATATAGCCTTCAAACGCTTTGCGAAGCGGCCACTTCTCAATGGGCCGGGTGTGCTTGGCGTTTCTGGGCAGCTTGACGTCCGGGATCGAGCATCATGGCGACATCCAGGAATTCGCGGTCCAGAAATGGCACGCGAGCCTCGACGCCCCATGCGGCGCTGGCTTTATTTGCGCGCGCGCAATCGTAGAGGTGCAGCTTCTGGAGCTTGCGAACTGTTTCTTCATGCAGCTCGCTGCCGTTCGGCGCTTTGTGGAAGTAGAGGTAGCCGCCGAAAATTTCGTCCGCGCCTTCGCCGGACAGAATCATTTTGATGCCCATGGTTCGGATCTTGCGCATCAGCAGGTACATCGGCGTGGTGGCGCGGATGCTCGTGATGTCAAAAGATTCCAGCTGATAAATCACGTCCGACAAGCGCGTCCAGACCCTCCTGCACGGTGAAATGAATCTCGTGATGGACCGAACCGATGTGATCGGCCACGGTTTTCGCGGGCAGAAGATCCGGCGCGCCTTCCAGTCCGATGGCGAACGAGTGCAACCGTGGCCACCACGCGGGCGCAAGATCGTTCTCATCCACGCGGCGGGCGCTGAATTTTGCGGCGACCGCTGCGACAATCGAGGAATCGATTCCTCCGGAAATCAGCACGCCGTACGGCACATCGCTCATCAGTTGGCGATGAACGGCCGCTTCCAGAGCAGTACGCAATTTTGCCGGATCGTAAGGTTCGTCCGGGACAGAATCCCGGTTCAGCCCATTTCGGCTCGTAGTATCTCTGAAAACCTTTTTCCGCTTCATGGCCCAGGTAGATAGTGTCCTGGGGGAAATTCCGAAATGCGTTCGCAAACCCCGGCCAGCGATTTCATCTCCGAAGCAACGTAAAGATTTTCGTGGCGGTCCCAGCCCACATACAGAGGATTCACGCCGATCGGATCGCGCGCAATCAGAAAAGTTTTGTTTCTTCGGGTCATACAACACAAACGCAAAAATTCCATTCACGCGATTCAAGAAACTCCTTGGGGTGCTCTTCGTCGTAGAGATACAGGAGCACTTCGCAATCCGATGCGGTCTGGAAATCGTGTGGCTGCTTCAGCTGCTCGCGCAGATCTTTGTGGTTGTAGATTTCGCCGTTGACGGCCAGCACATTGCCATTTTGACGATCGATCAGTGGCTGAGCGCCGTGCTCCACGTCCACGATGGAGAGCCGCTCGTGGCAGATAATGCGCCTGCTCGTCGCTGTAAGTGCCGCTCCAGTCGGGTCCCCGATGGCGAATCTTCTTGACCATGGTCAAGGCCTGGGTCCGCAACTCGGTGTTAATCGGCCGAACCGGATTGAGGTTAAGAATAGCGAGAATTCCACACATTTGGTCCGCTCCATCACAAGGTAGAAGGGCAAGATCAAAACCCCTCCACTTGCTCGTCAATCGTTAGATGGGAACTCTATTGCAGCACTCGGCTCACGTCATGCCCGTAGAGAATATTGTGCCGGGCACAAGTGAGAACATGCGCTTCGGTAGATACCATTGTGCCAATGGCATCTGAACCTAGCTCTGTATTGTGAACCTCACTTCGACAGATTTGATCTTGAAATTCGACGATACGTTCCAATTCGATAATCCCCATTTTGTAAACCAAGTTGTTTTACCCTTTATTTCGGGGATTTTTCAACCGCTCGCGCTGTTACCATCGACATTCGCATTGCTATGCTTTGGCGTCACTCCCAAATCTGGAGTTGCTGTTTTCGCTGCTGGCAAGCGCAGGGCGCGATGCCGAAGCATCCTGAAATTGAAGAGAATTCAGCGAAAGTGGTTTCCTTCCCACTTACGGCGAAACAGGAAAAAGTAGTATTTTTCTTACCATTCATGGCCATCGATTTCCATTGTGAGCCTTCAATTTCTGGCTAAGTGAATGGTATTAAAGCTATTAACCCGAAACTGGGGCTGGCAGCTCAATTGCCAGTACTACCCGTGGCGAGGCATTTGCTGACAGACGGCGAATGCCGAATGCCCGGATGGTTAATGAATGCGTTCAGATCCGTGGCGGCTCGGGTAAGAAAAAAAGAACGCCCGGTTGCCTGCACGTGGGTTGACGGCCGCTTGGAGCGTATATGCACCGGCGTGAACAAAATCACGAGGGAAGAGACGGAATCATCGCGATGAACATACAGGAAGACCTTTTGCTCGAGCAGATTTCGTACTGGAAGGAAGAACTGGCAGGGGCTCCCACAAACCTGGAACTGCCCACTGACCAGCCACGTCCTGCCGTGCAGAGTTTGCGCGGGGCGACTGAACCCTTCGAACTGCCTCAGGATCTGCTGAGGCCGCTGGAGGAAGTAGGCCACCAGGAGCAATCGACCCTCTTCATGATTCTGGCGTCCGGCTTTTCGGCCATGCTGCACCGCTACACGGGCCAGGACGATATCCTGATTGGTACTCCAGTTCTTGGACGGGTGCCGGGTGAGGCTGAGAATTCGCGCAATCGAATCCAGAACACCGCTGTGTTGCGCTCAAAGTTCACCGAGCACCTGAATTTCCGCGGCCTGCTGCAACAGGTGCGGGAACGCACGATGGCCGCGCAGGCCCACGCCGATCTTCCGTTTGAACAGCTCGTTGCAGAATTGGCGCCGGAGCGCGATCCGAGCCATGCACCCGTGGTTCAGGTTTTGTTTGCCTTCCATACCGCCGCGGAATCCGCGCAGGGGCCGAAGAGCAACGGCAACGCTCCACAGAATGCCGCAAGCTCCGGATTTGATCTGGCGCTGATCCTCTCTGAAACCGCAAATGGCCTCTCGGGCAGGATTGAATACAGCACCGATATCTTCGAAGCGCAAACGATCAAGCGCATGTGCGGGCATTACACAACCATTTTGACGTCGATCGCCCTCAATCCGCACCAATGCATTTCCGAGTTGCCGATGCTCACCGAGAGCGAGCGAACACAAATTCTTTATGATTGGAATGCCACGCGCGCGGAATTCCCGCAAACCTGCGTACAGCAATTGTTCGAACAGCAAGTGGCGCTGCACCCGGACTCCGTGGCCGTTGTTTTCGAAGAACGGCAATTGACCTACCGCGAACTGAACGAGCGCGCCAACCAGGTGGCAAATTTTCTGCGGAAGCGCGGCGTTGGGCCTGACGTGCTAGTGGGCGTTTGTCTGGAACGCTGCCCGGAAGTGCTGGTCGCGCTGCTGGGCACCTGGAAGGCGGGTGGCGCTTACGTGCCTCTCGATCCTGCCTACCCGGCGGATCGCCTCGCGTTCATGGTGAAGGATTCCGCGGCAAAAGTTCTGCTGACGGACAGCAAGCACAAGCCGCTGTTCGCTTCCGCAACCGGCGAAATTATTTGCCTGGATTCTGACTGGGCCATGATCGCGAAGGAGAGCAACGGTAATCTTCAGCCCTCAGCGACTCCTGCGAACCTCGCTTACGTCATGTACACTTCGGGATCGACCGGGACGCCCAAGGGAGTGATGATCCTGCAGAGCGGCCTGGTGAACTATCTCACCTGGGCCATCAAGACGTACGCGGTTCAAGATGGCGGCTCGATCCCGGTACATACTTCAACTTCGTTCGACCTGACGGTTACGGGATTGTATCCTCCGTTGCTGGTCGGGGGACGCGTCGAAATTCTGCCCGAAGATGTTGGCGGGCAAAGCCTGGTAAAAGCCTTGAAGAAAGGCAGAGACCGCAGCCTGGTGAAAATCACCCCGGCTCACCTGGAACTCTTGAACCAACAAATCCGTCCGGAAGAGGCGGCGGGCAGCACAAAGGTATTCGTCATCGGTGGTGAGAATCTGGTGGCGGAGAGTCTGGCGCTGTGGAGAAAATCCGCTCCGGCAACGCGTTTGATCAATGAGTACGGACCGACGGAAACCGTGGTGGGCTGCTGCACGTACGAAGTTGCGGCGAACGATCCGGCAACCGGCTCCGTGCCCATTGGCCGGCCCGTTGCAAATACGCAGTTGTACATTCTCGATCGCTACGGGAACCCGGTACCGGTTGGCGTGACCGGCGAGTTGTACATCGGCGGGGCTGGTGTGGCGCGCGGATATCTGAACCGGCCGGAACTGAACAAGGAAAGATTTATTACCGATCACATTTTCCGGACAAATTAATTCGCGCCTGTATAAAACCGGAGATCTGGCGCGCTACCGCAAGGATGGAATACTCGAATACCTGGGGCGCGTCGACAACCAGGTGAAAGTGCGCGGGTACCGCATTGAGTTGGGCGAGATCGAGGCGACGCTGGCCAGCGATCCGCGAGTAAAATCCTGCGCGGTCCTGGTGCGGGAAGACGAGCCGGGAAATAAGCAGCTGGTCGGCTACGTCGTCCCACGCGAAGGCAAAACGCCGACTGCCGAAGACCTGCAGCAATTCGTAAAGCAAAAGTTGCCGGAATACATGGCGCCATCTCAGTTTGTTTTTCTCGAATCCATTCCCCTCACCACGAATGGAAAAGTGGACCGAAAGGCTTTGCCGGCTCCGACATACGGAAATGTTTCAGAGGGCAAGGATTTCGCCGCTCCGCAAACGGAAACCCAAAAAGCGATTGCGGACATCTGGTCTAAATTGATGAAACTCGAGCGCATCGGCATTCACGATGATTTCTTCGACTTTGGCGGACACTCGTTGATGGCAATGAAGATGGTGTCGCAGATCGAGGAAAGATTCGGAGTGAGTCTGCCGCTCGCGGACTTTCTGGAAGAGCCAACGATTGCGGGGTTGGCAAAGAAAGTTCAGCCCTAGGTAGGAGGTCGGGACTTCAGAGTCTGTGTGAGAACTCAAAATTAACGCGTTTTTGTAGCGCCCGCCTTCCGGCGGGCACTTTGGAATCAAGCGGATGCCCGCCTGAAGGCGGGCGCTACATGATCCAAAACCGGGTTCCCACACAGACTCTTCAGTCCCGACGAGGAACTAGGTTTGAACGGGGTTTTAACCCCTGAAGCTTCAGGGGCTGAAGCCCGCGACTTAAAGCAATTCAAATGGCCGAGTTGAAACTCGGCCCTCCAAAATTCGAGAAATTTCGAAATTAGGTCAGAACACGGCAGACTATTTGCATCATTGACTTTAGGGCTGCCATTCTGTAATTTTGACCTGTGAATTCCCACACCCAAAAGGCCAAGCAGGCTTGTCTTTGTTGTACCTGCTGTATGTGTGCGTCTTCGGGCGTTGGGAACCTAATTCTCTAGAATAATAGCCAGCCATTCTAGAATCCCACCGCCGGAACGCATCGGTTGGTGGGTTTTTTATTTTTTGGGCACTCGAGTTTTGCGAATGAAAATGAGAAGTGGAGTATTTCCGTGAAAAAAAGCGTGAATCAATTGATTTTTGCCGCCGGGGTGCTCGTGCTGTGGGAAGCGCTGACGCTTGCGAAAATTTGGCCACCGTACCTTTTCCCCACGCCGCTCGGGGTCGCCCAATCCTTGTACGATGGATTCAAGGACCACAGCCTGTGGATCGGTATTGGCGTGAGTCTTAGGCGCGTCATCATCGGCTATGTCATTTCCGTAGTCCTCGGGGTCCTATTGGGGATGCTCCTGGCGGCTAACAAATTCCTTGAAGATACGCTGGGGCGAGTGATCCTTAGCCTCCAAAGCCTTCCCAGCGCCTGCTGGGTGCCTTTGGCGCTGCTCTGGTTCGGTTTGAGCGAGACAGCAATTATTTTTGTAACCATTACCGGCTCGTTGCTTGCCGTTACGCAATCGACCAAAGCGGGTTTCGACAACGTGCCGCGCATTCTTTCCATGGCCGGCCGAAATCTGGGTGCAAAAGGGCCTCAGATGTTCTGGCATGTCCTGCTGCCCGCCAGCCTTCCCTACCTGCTGGATGGATTAAGGCAGGGATGGGCCTTTGCGTGGCGCTCGCTTATTACAGGAGAGATGATTTACATCTCCCTGGGACTTGGACAGATTCTGATGGCTGGGCGCGATTTGAATGATATTAATCTCGTCGTAGCGGTTATGGCCTTGATCGCTTTGCTTGGCTACATTGTCGATGGAGTTGTATTCCGCAAGCTCGACGCCTCGGTGCGCAATAAATGGGGAATGACTGTCGCCACCTCCAGATAGATTTTAATTCTCGGTCTGGATTTGCCAAGCGATCAGCCATTTCTAGAAAATCTCTACAGCGGTAAAAAAATTACGTGGGGCGAATAGCTGTTGACGAATTCTGATCCGCGTTGATCAGAAGTATTCCCGCCAATCCAAAAAAAATCGAAAGCGCTACATCTCTTGGCCAAATTCTTCCTCCGCCCACTGCGGCCAGCAGAACTTCAAGCAATACGGATGGAAGCAGGATGCCCAAAGTAATCATCCAGGCGTACGGGTGTGATTGCGCAGACAATTTGCGAGCCGCAAGCCCGATCAATATCCCTGCAGGGAGAAAAATGAACGTTTCATATACGACGCTGTACCCCGTTAGAGCTACGGTCTGCACAAACCCAAATGTATGCATGAGGCTTACCCCCGGCGTCAGGCGGTAGGCCCTCGGTACGCGGTTTCCGTTCAGATAAATGAAGGCGTCGGCTCCGTCGTAGGAAGCGACAATATTCACTGTTTTGTTGGCGTCAAATGCGGCGGGGACATACCATGCCAGGATCGCGCGCGTTTCAGAAAGCGGATTACGAAACCATAAGACGAGCGACCGTCCTTCCTGGCGCAAATGCACATTCACGTTGTCTCCGGGCTGCGAAACGGAAACGATATGGCCATTCGCATTCTTAATTTCAACCGGCGTACATACAATATGCAATGTGAATTGGCTGGATTTTGTCACCGCCTGATTGAATTTTTCCACGGGCAAGTTGGTAGTTAGCCAGGATCTGCCGTCCAGATCCAATTTTCCAGTTTCCATTTCTTGCGGATCGTGCGGATACCAGTTAAGCGCGGGCAGGGAATGACTCGCATCCTCATAGGGCGGCAAACTTGAAAAATTGTACGATCCGAGCAGTCCATCGCTTGCGGGATCCTCAATCTGTCCTGAAGAAAGGGCACTCATTACTCTGTCAGGAAGAGCTCTGTCCCAAAGTTGCAGAAGATCAACTCGCCCTCTCCATGGATCCTGCCCCGATGCATCGTTCCCCAAGAGGAGCACATTTTGGGAGTCCCAGTTGCTTAATCGGGTTTCCCTCTGTAAGAAGGCGGAAATACCGAAGCAGGCGAAAAAATAGAACACGAGAAACAAAGCGGTCCTGCGGGGTGAAATCCATTCCGCAAAGGATTCTTCCCAACCGGATAATATTTCCAGAATTGAAACGCCCAAAAATTCAATTAAAAAGAAACCAACGACCGACCCCAGAGTGTTGGAAAACACGTCGTCCCAGCCGGAATCGCGGGTAGGAATAAAATACTGCAGAAATTCCACGGTGTAACAAGTGGCCGCGCCAATCCCTAACGCAATCAGGAAGGCAATCCACTTTGCTGCCCCGCGCTTGCGGGCCTGCGCGGAAAGCCCAAATCCGAAGGGAACGAACAAAAATACGTTCAATAAAAAATCAATGGAGTGCGGTTTCTTGGCTGAATTTCCCAGTAAAAATGCGGATTTATGCACAATGCGGGGCGGGAAAATTCGAAGTACAAACGGGAAAAGCGTTAAATAACAGATTCCCAGCAGGGAAAGAATAAGGATCCGATTCGCCCACGCGGCGCTGGATCGCCGGAGTGAATCGTCTTCCGTTGTCATGACCCCAGCATCGAATCCGGCACTTTGTCCCATTGGCAATGGATAGCATAGCCGCTTTTCCGCCCACGAGAGAAGGACTCTGCTCTTTTCCTTTGTTTCAGGCTATTTGTTTTATTTCTCTTCGAGCTTCTGGTGATTACTTCCTGAAGGTCAACTGTACGAGCGTGAAATGCAACGTCCCACTATGATCATCTGTACAGTTTCGTAACCTGTCCCACGTTTGTTCCGAGGACCAGTAGTGGCCTTTTCAGCCTGAATCCTAAGCTGAAAGTCCCATGAACGCTTATAACGCAAATACAAATGTTAGACGTCACTCTCGCGAACCTCACAACGGGCGCCCCTCCTTTGGCATTTTTGCCTTGATCATCGCAACTCTCGCAGTCCTTTCCATCTCGGGCTGCGTCGGCGCGGCGGGTTCAGCCTCATCTCCGACCACTCCAGGTTCTGGCGCGACAGGCACGTTGGTGCCAAGCGCGGCCAGCTTGGCTTTTGGGTCCGTAGCAGCTGGTACGAGCAGCATACAAACTTTGACAATTACTAATTCTGGCAGCGCAACGGTTACGATTTCTCAAGCGACGGTTACAGGAATCGAGTTCAGTGTCGTGGGTGGAATGACTTCGATGACCATCGCTCCAGGTCAGAGCCATGCATTCCAGGTTAAATTCGCGCCGGCTAATCCCAGTACTGATTCCGGCAGCATTTCCATTGTCAGTGACGCGACGAATTCCGCACTCAGCATTCCGCTTACCGGGACAGGTGGCGCGGCATTTGCCATCTTAAACCAACCAAAAAGCCAGACCGTAACGGCTACACATACGGCAATCTTTACTGTGGCTACAAATGGAACCGGAAATTTCACATACCAGTGGAAGAAGAATGGAACGCCCATTGTTGGCGCGAACGATGATGTGTACGTTACGCCAGCGGTAACGACTTCGGATAGCGGCACACAATATTCGGTCGCGGTTACCGATAACAACTCGACCTTAAACAGCAATACCGCAATTCTCAGCGTTACGAGCGCCCCGATCGCGCTTTCAATTACCGCACAGCCCGCCAGCAAAACCGTAACGGCAGGTCAGACAGCGACATTCTCTGTCACAGCTGCGGGCACGGCGCCTTTCACGTATCAATGGCTGGAAAACGGCGCGGCCATTAGTGGTGCGACTTCTTCTTCCTATACCACTCCGGCCGCTACTTCGGCGAATAACAAAGCGCAATTCACTGTAGAGGTGACCAACAGTGTTTCGAGCGTGACGAGCAGCGTTGCTGTCCTTACCGTTGACCTTCCTCCCGTAGTTTCAACGCAGCCCGTGAGCCGTGCAGTAACCTTGGGACAAACTGCCACCTTTAGCGTGGCAGCGACCGGCACTGGCGCGATCACGTACCAGTGGAAGAAGAACGGCACCGCAATCAGCGGAGCGACGGCGGCATCCTATACAACTCCGCCGACCACCAGCGCGGACAATGGAGCCTTATTCACGGTTACCATTACGGATACGGTTGGCTCTGTGAACAGTAGCGCGGCCACATTAACCATAAATTTTCCGCCCACGATTTCTTCGCAGCCGACGAGTCAATCCGTAACGGCTGGGCAATCGGCGACCTTCAGCGTTGCCGCGACTGGCACGGCCACTTTGACTTATCAGTGGAAGAAGGGCGGCACGGCAATCAGCGGTGCCACCGCTGCTTCCTACACCACGCCCGCAACGACAAGCGCGGATAATGGAACGCAATTTACAGTCACCGTAACGAACGCCTTCGGCAACGTGACAAGCAATGCCGCAACGCTCACGGTCACGGCGTCCGGAATTGCTCCTTCCATTACGTCCCAGCCTGCGAGTAAAACGGTAGCGGTCGGGCAAACGGCCACTTTCAGCGTGACTGCAACAGGAACCGGAACCCTGACGTATCAGTGGAAGAAAAACGGTGCGGCCATCAGCGGCGCGACTTCCTCTGCTTACACCACTCCGGCAACGGTTTCTTCCGATAACGGAATTGTATTCACGGTAACGGTCACGGGCACTTCCGGAAACATCACAAGTAGCGGTGCAACACTGACCGTAAACGCGCCACCTTCGATCACAGCGCAGCCCGCCAGCAAGAGTGTCTTGACCGGGCAAACCGCAACATTCTCGGTAACAGCGGCAGGAACTGCAACCTTGACGTATCAATGGAATAAGGGCGGCGTAGCCATCAGCGGCGCGACTTCGGCATCGTATACAACACCTGCTACGACATCGGCGGACAACGGTGCGCAATTTACGGTTACCGTGACGAACGCTGCGGGCAACGTCAGCAGCACCGCGGCGACGCTAACCGTCTCCGCAGGCACCGCGATTCTGAACGCCAGCCAATCGAGTCTGAGTTTTTCAAGCGTCAATATTGGCAGCAACAAAAGTTTGCCGGTGACGTTTACAAATAATGGAAATTCCAACGTGACGATCTCGAATGTTTCCCTCTCTGGCGCCGGCTACGCAGTAAGCGGCGTACAGACAGGGCAGATTCTAACGCCTGGCCAAGTGGGAACGATGAACGTAACGTTTACTCCGGCAGCCGCTGGCTCTTTGCCGGGCAGCGTTACGGTCACGAGCAACGCCAGCAATTCACCCGTAACGGTTACGCTTTCCGGAACGGGAGTGCAGGCCGTTGCGCACTCGGTTACTTTGACCTGGACCACGAGCACATCGACTGTGACTGGGTACAATGTCTACCGGTCCTCGGTAAGCGGCGGGCCGTACTCCAGGATGAATACCACGATCATCGCGGCGACAACCTATGTTAACAGTACAGTAATCTCCGGTCAGACCTATTTCTATGTAGTAACTGCCATCGACTCAAGTAACGTTGAGAGCGCCAACTCGGCCGAAGTTTCCGCTGTCGTTCCTTAAACTTCGCAAGTACGTGACTAAATAATTCGCCGGGTCTCGAAAATAGTACAGGGAGGCCCGGCATTTTCTTAGCACCATGGAGGAATTTGGTTCAGGTTTTTATTCCTGTACCTAAAATGTACCTAAGGACAGTAGGTTCTCTTCCTTCCGCACCCGCATATTGCGGAAATGGAAAATGTTAATACGAATTCATGGATCTGCGCCGCGAAGAAATACGCGACGCATTTTAAGGCTCTCGGGAAGAAAGCACTGCAATACACCGCAGCAGTTTTCCTTTTTCTTTCGGTAGTTTCCATCTCTGGATGCGTCGGCGTAACAGGCGCGCCAAAAACCTCTTCACTGCAACCCACCACTTCGAGCGTTGCCTCGATTTCCGTTGCTCCAGCATCCATCAATTTCGGCTCTGTGCCGCTGGGCGGCACCGCGTCGCAATCCGTCACTGTTTCCAATGAAGGAACTTCCAATCTTACGATCACGCAGGCCAGCGCTTCCGCTGCCGGAGTAACAATCACGGGAGTAACCCTTCCGCTGGTGATCGATGCCGGAAAACAATCCACCTTTAACGTCGTTTTCACGCCGAAAGCGGCGGGAACCCTGGCTAGTGAAGTTTTCATCATGAGTAACTTTTCAGCCACCCCGCACACAGTTTCGCTAAGCGGAATCGGAATGGCCTCAACGGCCGCCCTCTCAGCGAGCGTCCCCGCCTTAAATTTCGGGAGTATTGTCGTTGGAAAAAGCAGCGCCTTGACCGTCAAATTGACGAACGTGGGGAATTCAAATGTCACGATCTCGAAGGTCACTGTGTCGGGCGCCACTTACACAGCTACCGGCGTGTCGGCAGGTTTAATCCTGTCGCCCGGGCAATCCGCAACACTGGATTCCACTTTCTCTCCGCTCGGAGCGGGCAGTTTTAGTGGCAGCGTAACGATAGCGAGCAGCGCGACGAACTCGCCAAGCACGATCACACTTTCCGGCAGCAGTGCAGCTCAGTCGCAGGTGGTTTCCCATTCCGTAGCCCTGTCGTGGACTCCAAGTACGTCAACCGTGGTGGGCTACAATGTGTATCGCTCCGCGGTTTCCGGTGGACCGTACTCGAAGCTTGACTCCTCGGCTGTGGCCACTGACGGCTTTACGGATCTTGCTGTTCAGGCCGGCCAAACTTATTTCTATGTAGTTAAATCCGTGACCGACACTGGTGTGGAGAGCGCGGATTCCAACCAGGTTTCGGCCACCGTTCCCACGCCTTAATTTATTTGAAGGCACAAACCGAGACAAAGGCACTATTTCAATCGTCGATTGAACCTCAGTAAATATTAGCCCACAGGACGGAACCCATCGCATCCATCGTCCTTACAATCTAAAGCCCGTGGATGCTATGACGCTTTTCTGCGGCGTAGGCGATTACTTTGTGTCTACGGTGGAACGAGGAAGTCGTACCAGAGTAGGGCGATAGTTGCTGAATTAATTATTTTGACATTGATTAACTATTAGCTTTGAGCCCCTGATTGTGGCACCTTACGTAAGGTATGTAGGAGCAACATCCGACGTGGACATGGCGACTATTTCTGAAGCTGTTGAGATTCCTACAATGCTGGGCGAGCGTGGTCGCATGACGGACTTTGCCGACGCGTTGCGGCGCTGCAAATATAACCTTAGCAGTTGTGCAGAGCGCCTCGGTGTGTTTTCCCGACTCGGTGTCAACTTTTGGAGCACTTTCCGTTCCGATTGGAAGCCCCGGCATCAGGATCCGGTGGACACGCTGCTGGATCTTTTCGTCGATGGGAATCCGGTACCGATCGATCAGATTAGGACCCATTTCTCATCCGCGTTCGTGGACAGTGCTATGGAGATGAGGCTTGCCGAAAAGAACGGTCGGTTTCTTGAATCGAAACTGTCCTTATTTCCTTGCTACGGAAAGTACATCGTCACGGACATGGCAGCGAAGAACACAGGCATTAACCAGGTAATGTGGCTATGGGGCGAGAGCTTTCTCCTGGGTGGTTTAGTTAAGCGAACGCATCAGCGCAAACACGCCATTGATCTCGGCACGGGCTCCGGCGTGCACGCTATTCTTGCAAGCGATCATTGCCGTGAGGTCGTTGCGGTCGATATCAATCCACGGGCGATCGAGTTCGCCAAGTTCAACTGCGCCCTGAATGGTGTCTGCAACGTAGAGTTTGTGTTGAGTGACCTTCTTAACTCTGTCGGAGGAACGTGTGATCTTCTTGTCGCGAATCCTCCCTATGCACCGGACAGCGCCGCCAAGGCAGGGGACAATTTCTGGAGTGGGGGACTCGATGGATGTGATTTGCTGCGGAGAATCGTCGAGTCAATTCCCTCAAGGCTTGACGTGGAAGGAGTCTGCCATATCAATGCGCTCTATCCGAATCCACGAGGAACTTCAAACAAGGAACAATTTGACCGGTGGCTGGGGGGCTCGGTGGGGTGCTACGAAGTCCTTGACCATACTTGGCCGGTCCCGCACTACGAAGACATATTTTCCGAGAAGCCTTTTACCGGCGATAAGTCTGCCTGGCGATTTGGAGTGGTCAGTCTTCGTCGATCTCGAAGCAACAAGGGGTGGTGGAAAGAGGTCGTTGGAAAGGGCCTGATATTTAGCAAGGATGGTAGATGCAGAATGATTGCTGATCACGACGCGGTTTTACCCGCGGCAATTAAGAACTGATTTTGCTGGCCGCAGCCCATCAATCAAAATCAATTTCAGGCCAGCTCGGTCATTTTCCAAGTTGCGAATCGGCCGCTAGCGGATAAATCGGCGGGCTATGAGGCTTTTCTGCTGTGCGCGCAGCCGCCCTCTGTGGATTGCACCTTGCCACAGGCCAGTGCCGATATCTCAAACACAGACTCGAACCGGAAGGAAGGAGTCGTATAGGGCTTCTTCTCCTGCAAAGGCGTCGTCTCGCGCGCCTTGTCATTTATAAACTTATCGTTGTTCAATTCTCGCCCCCGTGCTCTTGCTAATTTAATCCCGATTGTGACGCTTGGATTGCGCAGCCCCCTGTGCCCGTACCCACGCCACCTGCTCCCGCGCAAGATTGGTTCGACAATGGAGTAAAGTAAACCTGCGAAGCTCCGCCGGTCGATGCTGTATTATCGACAACGATGCCGCTAGTTCCCCCTGTTTCAGTTGCCGTCGCGGAAGTTGTTGATGACGTGTCGTTCAAAATGCTGTCGACGTCAAAGGACATGATGCAGCCCGATGCAGCTGGGCATTTAATTAGAGTATCGCCAGTTATGGCGCTTCCCGTGACGCTCAAGAATATTCTGTCGTTGTTCGCGATTGTATTATTAAACTCGGTGATCGGTGAGCAGCCACCATTTGCAGTGGTCAGTATGGGTCCCGGTTTCGTATCAGTAACCGCACTGGCGGTCAGCGTAATTACCCATAATGAGTTGACCGTGCCAGCGGTACCGCACGTATACAATTCTCCAGTTCCGTCCGACGAGGTGTAATAGGGGTCGTCAAACGCTCCCACGTACAGAGGCGAAGCTGGAACCGTGCCGGTGATGTCGCTGATGACGACTTGTTTCCCCAGGGCGTTATGCAGGACACTGGGAGTCGCAGGTATCGGAACTTGAAATACGCTGGGTACGTTAGGGACCTGAGGGGTCACTAGAGTCGAATTGGACTGCCTTGCGAAGACATACACAAACCCTGAAGTCACGTCAACAAGCGGGCCGTCATCGAAGCCAATATCTGCCAATTTTGCGGTAAAGTTATATCCAGTTACAGGAACGCCGCCGGCTGTTGTGTCCACGGTATAAAGAACTCCGAGATTGTCCGTCACGAAAACCTGGCCATGGCCATTTGCATATACAGGGCTGTTGAGATGGCCAAAGCCCCCGTTCACTTGTGCGGGCCAAATGCTCGCCCCACTGCTCACGACCTCTGTTGTGGTAGTTCCAAAAAAGACTTCCGTGAATTTGTGAAGGCAACCCTTGTCGTCGCCGACATAAAGCACATCCTGTCCGTAGTCGTAGAATGGCGATGAAAAGGAGTCGGTCGTTGCCGTGCAGCTGTTTGCAGTGGAGAATGGGACAGTTACCATGCAGGAGTTTCCCGCAGTGCAGGGGCCGACAGAAGGTGACATTGGGCTCGCGAGGGTGCCATCGCCGGACTTCCATCTGAGGATCACCAGGTTCGCAACGCCGCCGGTGTTTTGCACAAAGGCTACACGTGTGCCGTCGTAGGATAGGACAGGAGAAGTTAAGATAGCTCCCGAGCCCGTGTTGTACGCCCAATAGGTTGAGGGATTAGGTATGGCGCATGTGCCAACGTAGATGTTGTTAAATGCAGCAATAGTAGCTTGCGAAGTCGATCCGGCCAGGCTGGTGTTGTAGACCACGAAATCCGTCGCGCAGTTCGCCGTAGCCGCGTCAAATGTATATTTAGCCGGATAATTTCCCGCGCCCACTGTGGCGCCCGTGCCCATATCCATGCTCCAGTCACCCTGAATTTGATTTGGATTTTCGGGCGCATGGTGCCATCGCCAATTGTTCTGACCGCCGTTCCTTTTGGCGTTTCGGCGCAACGACTGTTGAAGGTAACGGTGGTCCCTCGACAATGCAAAACGCTTCATCAGTGACTTGGGTTCGGAATACACCGCGTGCCGATGGCTCCAGTCGGTCACCAGAGGAACATGCTCATCTCCCGCTTTCGCCTCGCGGGCCACTCCGAGCGCGAATACGATTGCCGCGCTGAAAAGAAGAATTTGAGACAGCATGACTCGCAGTGAATCGCTCGATTTCATTTCGATCCTCGCCACTTTAGTGTTCATCGCAAAATAGTCATTTACACGGTTGAACTTGGGTTTGACGCCGTAGCAGAATCCCTAGACAATTTTCCAACTCAATTTACTGCTGACGCTGAATATAACGAAGACGCCAAATGGAAAAAAGATTCTTATTCTGTAACGATTCCAAAGCAGCACTCCCCACCCTACTTTTGGACCCCTGTTGGATCTCAACGTGGTGGGTTGAAGGAAATTTCCGCCAGGTCGTTCAATGCCTGCTATTTTGAGCGGAAAATATAACCTTAGTATCCTCAATAAGATCGATGGTGTATCAATTAGATGATGGTATCTATTTAGATTATAGTGGCATTTCCATTCCGCTACATTCGCGCCTTTATTGGGTCTCCAATCGCTAAAGTTGAAGCAGAATAAATCTTATAGAATCAGTAATATAGCAAGGAAAACTCACCCTAAATTGCTTCCCGGTTGGTCCTCCAAGTGCACCCTCTGAGTGCCGTGGGTATCCAGTTTCTATTTCTTTTTGGGACTTAGCCAGTATTATGCATAAACAGACCTTTTCCCGATGTGTCTCTGCTTCACGTTTTCACCGCGCCTGCATGGCTGGCGGAATTCCAGTCATCCTATTCGTATATGGCCTCTTGGTGTTTGGTCTTGGCGGCTGCGGTTCGGGCGGCGGAACGGCACAAACAGGTCCGTCTACTTCGCCAGCGACCATTGCTAATTCCAATAATCCAAGCGCATTTGTCGTCGGGGTCGATGGAGCATATACGTTTAACGCATTCGGCACCCCAATGCCAGCATTGAGCGAAACAGGCGCATTGCCGGAGGGTTTAACGTTCACAAATAACTCAAATGGTACGGCAGTTCTAGGCGGAACACCGGCTACGGGGACAGCGGGGACTTATCCAATTACGATCACGGCCCAGAACGGCGTGGGAGCAACGGCAACGCAAGTTATCACACTGACAGTTAACCAAACTGCAGCCATTACCTATGCGGGGAGCGCTGCTTTCACCCTTGGGAGTGTGGGCTCATTTAATGTCACGGCGGCGGGCTTCCCGGCCCCAACGATTTCTGAATCCGGTAATTTACCTGCCGGAGTCTCGTTCAACACGGCAACGGGCATATTGAGTGGAACGCCCACCGTCACCGGCAACTATCCCATCACCTTCATTGCGCATAACGGAATAGGAGCGGACGCAATACAAAATGTTAGTCTGATCGTGAATCAGGTGCCATCGATCAACAGTCCGAACAATGCAATATTTGTCGTAGGCTTCGCCGGCTCGTTCGCAGTCACAGCCACCGGATATCCCTCTCCGGCACTCAGCGAATCTGGTCCACTACCTGGTGGTATCGCATTCAACGCATCCACAGGAACATTGAGCGGGACGCCTGACGCAGGCAGCGTTGGCAGCTACCCCATCGATTTTACCGCAGCAAATGGCGTGGGCGCGAATGCGACTCAGAGCTTCATACTCACGGTCGATACCGTGCCTGCGATCACCACCTCGCCGCAAAGCCAAAACGTCAACGCCGGCCAACAAGCGACATTTACGGTTATAGCAACAGGAACCGCGCCACTGAGTTATCAATGGCAGAGCAATGGCGTGAATATCGGTGGCGCAACATCTTCCACCTATACCACTCCCGTGACGACGGGCAATGACGATGGAACTATGTATACTGTAATTGTAAGTAACGTAGTAGGAAGTATTACCAGCACTGCCGCTATGCTTTCTGTGAATACGCCGCCGACCATCAATGTCTCGCTGGAGAACCAAACGGTGGCAGTGGGCGAGACGGCGACATTCACCGTATCCGTCTCCGTGACGGGGACGTTGCCACTAAACTACCAGTGGTTTATTAACAATGTAAGTATTTCCGGGGCAACGTCGCGGAGCTATACAACACCGTTAACGATGCAAGCGGACACTGGAAACCAATACAGCGTAGTAGTTTCAAATTCTCTTGGGACTGCTTCCAGCAATACGGCGACACTGACGCTTGTACAACCCACAGTGCCAGCAACATATTATGTGGATTTCGCCTCCGGATCAGACACAAACAGCGGCCTCTCGAAGGATGTTCCCTGGCAGAACGCGCCGGGCATGATTAGCTGTTCGAATAATTGCACCGTATTTGGCCTACATCCCGGTGATAAGGTGATCTTCAAAGGAGGAGTAACCTGGAATGCCAGCTCTTTCCCGATGCTAGTAACCTCATCCGGGGGCAAGCGGCAACCCCATCTATTACGGAGTGGATCAGACCTGGTTTGCAGGCGATATGTGGAGCCGCCCTGTATTTGATATGTCAAATTCAACATGGAGCGTCCCTCCTATTCTTGCCAGCTCCGCAAATTTCGTCACCTTCGACAACCTGGAAATCAAGAACGAGGAAGTGGGCAACTCCGGCTCCCGGCCTCCCCGCGGCAGCATTACGGTTAGTGGAGGCTCGAATATCACTATTCAGAATTGTTACGTTCATGGCTGGAGTATTCAGCAACCGATGAACAACAGCGATAATGCTCCGACCGGCGGTATCGCTTTCTACAATGGTTCAACGTCAGGCACTGTGCAAAATTGTGTTCTCGATGGAAGTCCTGAGAGCAACTCTGGAGTTGGCATATACGGGGGCACCTCGATCCACGGGAATATCATCGAGAATGTCCCCAATGGAATTGTGGTGACTGATCCGGCAGCCGATGTAAGCGCGAATCAGGTGTTTAATGTGCCTTATTCTGTCGATCCTGCGGAAATTAGCAACGCGATATTCATAGTGACCAGTGGCTCTATCTATAACAACATTGTTCATGACCTTGTGCCAGGGGCTTTCGCCATCTATCTGGAGGCTGGCGCGAGCGACCTGGGTAACACACAATATGTCTACAATAACCTTGTCTGGAATGTAGGCGATAATCCTCCGATCATGGTTGAATCGAATTTATTAGGTCCCAACTCCGCGTCGAATCAATTTATATACAACAATACCTTTTCAGGTGGTGCGACTGCAGGATGCATAAGCGTGAATCCTGATGTATTTGTGCCAACGAATCTTACAGTTCAAAACAATCATTGTATTTCCGATCTGCCGACCTCTCAGGCTTGGTGTTGGGACCAGGCAGGTGGCAGCTTCGACTGCGGCTCGGTGACCAATTTGACCTTCGGCAACAATGTTTTGATGACCAGCAACATGGCGGCGTCTTTGGGATATACCCTCACTGATAGTTTCCAGCCGACTGCTTCAAATAGCGCGACGGTCGGTGTTGGGCTGAATTTGGCTTCTAATTGCGTTACGTTAGGAGCGTCTTTGTGTAGCGATCGCTTGATAGTGGCACGCCCGAGCGGCCCGACTGCGTGGGATGCCGGTGCGTATCAGTACCAATCCGGTGCTGGAAGTATCGCGCCCATCATCACACAACAACCCGTGCGCCAGGAAGTTACAGCGGGTCAAACGGCGACGTTCAGCTTGATCGCGGCAGGGTCG
This sequence comes from uncultured Acidobacteriota bacterium, assembly GCA_963786215.1. Lineage (GTDB taxonomy): Bacteria > Acidobacteriota > Terriglobia > Acidiferrales > UBA7541 > Palsa-360. The sequence goes on along the minus strand of CAWAYK010000006.1, from coordinate 336,330 downwards.
ACACCGTTGACCTACCAATGGCAGCAGAACGGGACGCCCATCTCCGGCGCAACGTCGTCCACCTATATTTCGCCGGTAACCGCGGCGGACGGAACGTTGTTCACCGTCGTTGTCAGCAACACCGTGGGCAGCGTAACCAGCAGCCCCGCCATACTTTCAGTTAGCGCTGCGCCAGGCCAACTTACTGTAAATCCGGCCACAGGTTTGAATTTTGGAACAGTAAACATAGGGATATCGAGCCCCACTAGCGCGTCGCTCACCAATACGAGCCTTGACTACATCACAATCTCCAACGTCAATGTTACTGGTCCAGGCTTCAATGCCAGCGGCGTACCCTCCGGTATTATTCTGGCTCCGGGGGAGACCACGACATTGAATGTAGTCTTTGCTCCCTCGGGCGCAGGGATCGCGGCAGGCAGCATTGCTATCACCAGCGATGCGGTGAGTTCGCCCACCACCATGCTCCTGTCAGGCACAGGCATCAATGCGCCACATTCGGTGAATTTGGTGTGGAATCCGAGCAGTACCTCCGCGTTTGGGTACTATCTGTATCGCGCGACGAACCCGTATGGGCCCTATACAAAACTCAATTCCACTCCGGTCAACACTATGCAATATACCGATGTCGAGGTCGTGGCGGGCCAATCGTATATCTACTGGGTCACTGCCGTCGATTTGTATACGATCGAAAGTCCTTTCTCGGATCCAGTGACAGTTGTGGTTCCCACGCCATAGAATTTCTCGACTGATGTTGCATTTGAAATTGGCATTTGGTTTCCAGTCTGCCCCGGATCCAAGTCCGCTTTTCTAACGCACCAGCTTTTCCTGCCCCGACACTGCACATATCATAATTCGCCAGCCAAAATGTTAACTTGCTCGCAGGTGGAAATATGTGTGGAATTGCGACCAGAGATCCAGTATCTAGCTAGCCTTGAGGAGATGAAGATCATTCGGGCAGTGATTGAGGGCGAAGTGAGGTAACGCGCAGGGAACGCTTTGAGCCGGATCCGGTGTCGAGTTTCTTGATCTGGGGCCAGCAACTGGGCTAATTGGCGTTAGTCGAGCAGAAGGCTGCAGTTGAGCGTCCCCTGGAGTACACCCGCACGAGCGGAAAGAGGTCTACAAGATAGTTGTTCTTAGGTGTAACAGGACAGGTGACGGCAGCGAGATGCAAATAGGAATTGTGGCGGGGTGAACACCCGGGCTACTAGCGGGCAGCGCAGAGCACTTTGGAGGGCTATGGGATTGAGAAGTCCGGTATGGGCACATCAGAGCGTGCACGCCGGCACAACGTAGTGGAAGAATCAGCGCGTGGAAAGATTTGGCAGTCCGGATCTGCCGCCTTCCTGATCAACGGAAATCATGCTGTCCGGCAGGATACGGTCGCCGCGTGGGACATCGAGGGCAGTCGGGAAAAGAAGAATTGCGAGTTCTGACGGTCGAGACTGCGAATGGCGCCGTCGCCATGCCTTAAGCAGATTTGCTGACGCGAAGGTTCACCGGCGCGTTAAAGTTCCGGCATCACGGTTGTGTCGCCGTCAAAGGGAGTGCCATACCACAGCCCGCCATCCGAGAGCGTCTTGTGCAATTCCGGATTGGCGCCTTTGTAGAAAAAAGGTGTGGCCGGAAATGATCTCGAGTAGGGATTCCATTGCGCGCACAAACTGCGAATATTGGCAGGGAAGCCTTGTACTTCAAGAACGTGGCTGCCGGCTTTTTTGCCATGCTTATAAGCCGCGGCGATCAAGGCGCGAATAATTTCCGGATCATCCTGCTTCACGATCATGTCTACGACCCAGGATCGCCGCAAGCCGTTGGAGTTTCCCGCTTCGTCGCGAATCGTCAGATAACCCACTAACTGGGCATCCTTGCGGCAACAGAGCACGCTCGTTTTCGCCCCATCGTTGGGGAGATTATAGTGCCAGCGCAAAAATTCCAAACTGCGATCTGCAAGCAGCCGTTTGCCTTCAGCAAGTTTTTCATTCCACAGAATTTCAAATTCATTTCCGATTTCGGTGGTTTTAATTTCGCTTACCGTAAGTTCTTTCGCCGATCCTCGCGGGTAGCGTCTGCGAAAAATCTTGTCCATCCTTACGGCAATCGAAGCGAAGGCGCCGCCAATTTTGGAAAGCGCCGGCTTGACTTGCATTTTTTTCATCACCGTCTGAACAAAAGGGTAGGGCCGCAATACCCAGAAAATTACCGTCTCATAATCCGGCTGGGGCATGGGCACGCAGCCGAAGGCACATGCGATTTGTCCCGTTGCTTCCACGGCGGTCGTGGAAATGTATAGGTCGACAGGCTTTTGAGCGTAAAAAGCGGCCATCAGCCTGACGGTGTGGGCGCGGTAGGCAGGTTCAGCCACGAATCCCGACCCCACAACAGCGGTCAACGTTTTGCCTTCAAAATGATAGAGAGAGGAAATGCTCGCGAGGTAACCGACTATTTTTCCTTCCGCTTCCACCACCCACCCAATCGCACCGCTCGTCTTCATGTGCTTCAGCGCCGGGTTGCGCTCCCATAGATGCTTCCAGTTCTCCAGCGGATCAGGGGTCAGGCCCCAGCGCTGTTTCAAATCCGTAATGGCCTGATAATCCGAGAGCTTTGCCTCGCGGATTTTAGCAGGCACGAGCGAAGTAGGCCCCGCTGCCTCATTTGCAGGATCGGCGGACGCATCCCGTCGCGACCTGATCTTTTCAAGAATCGCGTTTGTTACTCTGCTTTCAATTGAGGCCATATTGCTCGGACCGTGTTTCTTTGTTCAGTTGTGAGATCTCGGTTTTCGCATCAAAATGTCTTCCAAGAAGCTTACGCTTGAAGGCGATGATTCTCGGCAGCCATTGGTATGCGCCCAGGATCTTGAGCCGAAATTCCAGCTTCCAATCCGTAGGGTTCACGGCAATGCGGCCGGTAACAAATTCTTTTGGATTTGTAAAAGCGGGCGTGGGCAGAACACTAAAAACTCGTTCATAACCGGCTTCGCGGCACAACTCTACCAAGCGTCGGTTCAAGGCTCCGTAGGGAAAGCTAAAAAGTTTAATATCCCGGTTCAATAGCTTTTTTAATTCAGTACGGGATTCAGAAATTTGAAACTTCGCCTCTTCGTCGGATAAGGGCGGCAGCCACGCGTGGGTCATCGAATGCGATCCAAACGTAATCAAATCGGACGGCAGCTGTCTTAAACATTCCGCGGTGACGATGATCTCGTGGTCGCCCCCCTCAGGTCCATAGCCGGGCCAATGAGGAGAAGTTCCAAGCAGGCCAGGTGGAATAAAAAACGCCATGGGGATTTTTCTTAGTTCGAGTTCAGGTATGGCGTTCTCCACGGCACTCATGAAGCCGTCATCGAATGTAACCGCCACATGATGCTGCCCGGGGTGCAAAAGCTCATTGTGATCGGCGGCAATGGGCTTAGCGTGGAGCAGCAGGATATCCATTTGCCTGGCGAACCGGTTTCGTTCTTCGGGCGCTACCGCGTGGTAGTGAATTACAACACATGTGCCTGCGGGTGTATTTCCCACCAGGGAACGGATTGCATTACCAGCTTCTGTCCACAGGAAATAACACAAGCTGATGGAAAGTTTGATCAAGCGCAACAGTTTGTCCTTGAGGTTTTCTTTCATTGAACCATCTTTCTGAACGAAAATCGCCGTCTTTGCGCGGAGGGGTAGGTGCGCTTCCCTCGATGACTGGGAAACACCTCAGCCCTGCCAAACGAAATGTGCGAATCGCTCATAGTTGGTAGCAATGAAACTCTGCGGGTATCCATTGCGTTACTTAATGAAAAAAGAGTTGGCCGCTTCTAGAAAACAGCTCGAATCCGAATCATTACGAATGCGAACCCTGTCTCAGCGATCGCCGGCCCAAATGGAGTAGCGACATCGTTTTCTCCTTCTGTTCGGCCCGTAAAAATGTGATGAATGCTTCGGATACAGGTCTTGGCTCCCGAATCAGCAGCGACCAGAAAAAGCCCGCCAGCCTTGCAAAACTGCCCAGGACCAATGGCTGTTCGCCGAGCCGTTGCAAACACTTGAAAATCTCAAAGATGGGATCGCTTCCAAAACTATAGTCCATTCTTCCTTGGCGGAATTTGTGCCGAATCAGAATGTCGCCCGTGCCCGGTCGGTCTATGATGGGAGATGGGAAGCTCCGGAAACGCTTCCGCCGACCAGCCCATCATCCGGGCCGAAGTTTGCGCGTGCCAGTCTTCGCCGCCGTATTCGAGAACGGCATAGCCCTTGATCGCTTCGTAGCATTCTCGGCGGACAAGCTGCGCGGCATGTGCCACGGAATACACACGGTTGCTGCTGCGGGTCCGAAACTCTCCGTCTTTTCCTTCATGAACAAACCCGCCGGCGATGCCCAGCCGGGGATTCGCCTCAAACTTGGTGATCAGATCCGCAAAATAAGTTGGGCCAATGGAAATGTCGGCGTCCAAATTTCCAATGTATTGAAAAGGAATGTCCGCCAGGAGTTCGATGCCGGCTTGCAGCGCCATGATCTTCGTGCGGAAACTTCTTCCGGGTGGCCGCGTTACACGCAGGAAGCGGATGAAGTCGTGCTGCGCGGCATACCGTTGAACGATTTCATCGGTCCGGTCAATACTGCCATCGCTAACGATGATCCATCTTTGCGGCAGCTCATTTTGCGCGAGCATGGACTGAATCGTTTTTTCGATATTCTCTTCTTCGTTATAGGCCGCGGTTGCCAAAACATATGTGCGTCCAGTTTTGATTGGCTCGCTCATTGTTTCACCAGTTCGTTCAGGGTCCTGCCGTCAAAAACCCAGCGAATGCATTTTAAATACTGCTTCACTTCGATATTTGCCCTGGAGCGCGCGGATTTTTTCGTTAGAAATACGACGGCCCACCCCATGGCGCGGACAACGTAACTTAGGCACCCAATCAGCAAATACAAGAACAAAGAGATGCGTCCATGATATTTTTTCCAGTACTGCAGGTTGGCGCGCTGCATTTCGACATTAAACCTTGAAGGCGCATTTGCCGAGCTGGCCCCTCCGTAATGAAGTGCCTTGGCATCGGGATAAAAAACAACTCGCCAGCCAGCCAGATGAAATCTCTGGCACCAGTCGACATCCTCCGCGTACATGAAAAAGCGATCGTCGAGTAGCCCTACTTTATTCAGGGCTTCTCGCCTGGCCATCCATAACCAGCCATTCAGCACATCCATGTCGCGGGTCTGGTCAAAATGAAAGTCCTTCATCAGAAAGCCGCCGAAGAGACCGGTTCCTTTGAAAATTGAGTCCAGAAAGAGAGCGCGGAGAAAAATATTCCAGAGAGTTGGAAACCGCATCCCGGAACGGTGCACACGCCCATCCGTTCGAAGCATGCCCGGCCCGAGCAGGCCAATAGTGGGTTGCTGTTCCATATAAGAGAACATTTTTTGCAGACAATCGGATGGCACGTTCACATCCGAATTGATAAGGCAAATGTATTCACCGGTCGCTTCTTTTATTCCGACATTATTCCCCTTGGCAAAACCCAGGTTGGCACCGGTTTCTATGAGTTTTACTTTGGGAAATTGAGTGCGAATCATCTCCGGCGTGCCATCGGCGGAGGCATTGTCTACGACAATGATCTCTGCGGAAAGGTTTCCATCGATCGTACGCAAGGAGGTCAGGCACTCTTCCATATACTTTTTGGTGTTCCAGCTGACAATTACGATTGAAAGGTTGGGTACGGGAACTTTGGAGGTCATTTGTTGCTCTTGGGTCCCATGGAAATCAGTTATCATAATAATAATCCTATACAGGCTGCTCAAAATGTTGTGCGGACGCCCAGGCGATTCATCTTCCGCTTGAAATGGATCATTCTTTAATTCTTGTGGGAAAAACTTATTTCGTCGTTGATTTGGATGACAAACGCCCAGTAACCATGCGCCCATAGGAATTGAGCGCTTTGGAATTCTCCGACGCGTAGGCCGGGCGCAACGCCATCATCACCTTAGCAGGTTCCGCGGGGGCAGTAACCATAACGTCAGCAGCAATGGGAACAGAACAGGAAGACGCGACAATGATTGCCAGGAAGGTGTACCACACCACCTGGGTTTGGTCCCAGTAGGAGATCCCAAAGAACCCCACGCAGTTCGCAAACAATGCCCCGCCTAGCGCCCAGTTGAACAGCTGCATATTTTTATTGTCCGCCCAAGCCTCTCTGGCTCTTGACCACATACTTAAACCCATAGACGAGCGTGGCAACAAACAGGATGAGTGGAATCAAACCAGTGGAATCGGCGACGCTTACATATTGATTCGCCGTGTCCCACATGTCCCAACCCCATGCACCTGTATCCTTTACTCCATACAACCACCAGTCGCCGAAGTGCCGTATGCATTGATCCACAAGCTGATAGCGGTGATAGCCGGAAGAACCTCCAATAATGCTCATCCTGTCAATCAACTGCCAGACAGGCGCTTTCATCGCCAGATGCAGCGAGATGAGCAACAGGACGATTCCCCATCGAATTGGGCGCATTAATTTGCGCAGCGGCCACATGCATAGGGCCATTATCCCGCCCGCATACGCCAACAGAGGCGTACTTGACGCCGAAGTCCACACAATCAATGTGGACGCAACTAATCCTGCCAGGGCCAACTTCAGATTCTTCTTGTCCTTCAGCCAAAGACCAACAAAAAGGGGCATCACAATGGCTCCGAATGTCCCGGCAAGAATTGGATGGCCGAATCCGGCTACCGCTCGAAGGCGGTCTTCTCTCGACAAACCTGATGCGTAAAAGGAAGCTTTTGCGCCCCCAAGCCACGCGTAGGGGTTATGTCCCGTGGCTTGCTCGTAAATCATGACGGCCGCAACAGCTACCGTAATGTATGCCAGCGCACGCAACGCTTTGTCTATGTCCGAATCGTCTCGAATCAGGAATCTCATCAGGAAATAAATCCCGAATAAAGTGAAAAGGTCGCCCAACTGCTTTACGAGCATTCCCGAATTGCGCCACAGAAGGAGAGCATTGACGGCCGTAGCGAGCGCGAAAAATACTAAAGTTATGTCCAGCCGGGTGAGGCCGCCACTGAAGATTTTAGATTTTGAAGTCGCCTTGGACCAGATCATCCGAATGATTCCAAACAGGATGAGAATACGCATCATCGGAAAATGAAGCCCGCCCACAACGAGCACCTGATCCATCGGAATCAGGAGCCCCGCCGCCAGAAATGCGGTGACCGCTTTGCTTCGCGGCCAGATGCAGACCAGGATCCCGGCTATCAAGGCCACCATCAACACCAATGGGTTGACAATAGTCTCTGATACGCCTCCGCCGAAGCTCAGGTGTTCAGGTTGCACGTGCTAGCTCCATTCATTTGAGAAGGCCGAAATCCAAGATACAACAATAGGAACGTTAACAATATATATATAATTCGATTTTGCATATACGATCGACTGTCATATTCAAATCACTCACTCCACAACGGGGGCTCCAGCCGCTTCGCTCCTTCGGAACACGCCCAGAATAGATCGGACCTCCTCGCCCGAAATGGATCGTGTCAGGTACAGAGCTGGATAGGCCGCTACAAGTGTTGCCACACAGACCACGCCTATCTTGATCGTAGCCAGCATTCGGCCGCTGAAAGCCAAGCCAGGCATTGCGTGCGTAACAACCGCCGCAAATGCAACAATCCCAACAGTTGCCGCTGTCAGCCTCAATGTGTCGGGCAGCAGCAACTTGGGGTCGAACACATGGAACGATCTGTTCAGTCCAAAAAACATCACAATCATGCCCACGAATTCCGACGCAGCCAACCACCCGAGAACGCCCTCAAAGCCGACTCGGTGTGTCACGAACAATACAGGCACGAAGGCCACCAGGCGTATCACTTCGCGAAGGTTGTCCATAAGCGCGCCGCCGGTTGCTCGGTAAAGAACTAGTCCTAGCTGAGAAAACGTTTGAAAGAGCACTGCTAGGCACACTAGCCAGATCGCATAGTGAAAGGAAGGATCCTTCTGTCCGGTCCAGGCCTCTACCATATATGTGCCGAAGACTGCGATAAGTGCGAAGGGTGTTAGCGTCAAAGCCAGAGTCACCTTGAAAGATTTCGAGAGCAGCCTTCGCAGCCTATCAGACTCGCCGGAGGCGAACACCATCGCGCCGCCAGAAAGAATCGGGATCAGGAATGCGTTGTGGCACATCAAGACAGGTTGCGCCAGTCTGCTCGCTACAGCATACACGCCTGCGGCATTCGCGCCGTATCCGCGCAATACCGCAATAGGGACGATCGCTGCGTATGTAAGTTGTAAGACGTTCAGTAGTTGATAGCTTCCGGCGAATCGAATCAATTCGCGCAGCACTTTCTTCGTTACGAATTTCAGTGACACATGAACCTGCGGAACCACCTGATGCGCCACAGCGTAGCAACAGATCAAGTAGATGAGTTCGGAAGCGGCCATCACGGACGCCATCGCGAAAAGACCCCAACCGAAATGCAAGAAGGCAACAATCGCAATTGCCTCGGCCAAAGTTAGAATACTGTTAATCCTTCTCGCCAGATCTATTCGGTGGCCGCCGAGCACGATAGCTTCATATGCCGCTCCACTATTCGCAAATAGCATCGTGAGAGCCAGCACCGAAAACGCCCAAGCCGAGTCGCGCATAAACTCGGTTGGAATTCCCGCTGCGGCCGCCAATTGCCGCGAAAAAATAATCACTGGAATCAGACCGATAAACGAAAGTATGACCATCGCCGCCGTGCCTGTGCTTAGCAGCTTGCTGGCCCTGTCGTAGTCCCCGTCGCCGGTCGCTTCCGCTACATACTTCTGGAATGCGCCCTTAATCCCAACGCTCCCAAAGCGCATATAGATCGCGCCCGTCATGATGATGGACCATATCCCATAACCGCCGAGGCCTAGATGGTAGATAATGATGGGAACAGTCACAAGCCTCGTCCCAACTTGAAACAGGCTCGCAACTATTCCATAAACTGTGTTTTTTCCGACCATACTGGTCAGGCCGCCCTGGGCAGCACGCGACTTGGTAGGCGCTATTTCATCCGATTCCGTGACTTTCATAAGCCCACCTTCCATACAATCAACCTACCTTAGCCACGTTCGAAACAGAAAATTCTCCAGAACGGACCATTCCCTGGCTGCCATTGACAGCAACTCTTAGAATTTCGTTCACGTGCTTACCCCAAGCATCCCAATTCAAGCGCGTTTCGAATTGCTCGCGGCTGGATGCCTTCATTTCCTGGTATCTGCCGGGATTGTTGTAAATCTCGAGCATACGCGCAGCATACTGGTCACCCCTTGCCTCCATCGGCAGCAAGAAGCCATTCTGCCCCTCCCAAACAAGCTCAGGTAGACCGCCGGTGTGGGTCGAGAGGATCGGAAGTCCGTACGCATTCGCCTCGCAAAGAGCGATGCTAAAGCACTCCGCTCGTGTGGGCAGCAGGAAGAAGTGCGATTTGACGTATAACTCTTCAAGTTGCGCACGTTCTTGCGGATTATTCTTATTGAGAAATGGAATCACACGAAAGTTTGCGTGGCGGAATCGCTCGGGAGGCCGGCAACCAACAATCGTTAACTCCGCGGGGACACCGAGACGTTCCATTTCCAGCAGCGTATCGAACGCAATCTCCCCCCCTTTCCGCTCCCAATTCGTGCCAACAAATAACAGCCGGCACTTGTCGTGCGGCGGAGGTGCCAAGGCCCGCTCCCGCGAGGGCCACTTGTCCATGTTCGCCCCGAACGGCACTACATGGACGCTCTCCGGGTTCGCGCCGTAGTCCTGAACTGCCGATCGTGCTGCCCAAGCCGAGGGATAAATGAGTTGATTCGCGTTTCGAATTGCCAACTGCTCGATGTGGTCTGCGCTGCGGATGCTCGACGCCAGCATTGAGCTGAATTCTACATAGTAGTCGACCATCAAGCGGGTCGTTGCATCGGAAAGATATACGATCGGAATCTGCGTACGAAGGTGCGCCAGTGGCACCGAACCCGCGGGTGCAAAGATGACGTCGCATGCCTCCCCTGCCATCTTTTCCTCGGCCATTTTACCCAGTTTCTTGGACACGGAAATCGTATGCGTATTCAGGTATGTCTTGCCCGTGACCAGATGAAGGCCTCGTTGGATGACTTTTCCGATCTTCGCTGAAAACAGAGGCAGTGGCCCCACGTTGAAAACTTCTCCGCAATGCTTCTCAAGCGCTCGCGCCATTTGATATTCAGTCCCTGACCACGATCTTCGGTCTTTCGGGTCGTTTGTCGTCAGATAAGCAATTCGCAGACGGCCGTTGGAACGTCGGTCGTTCTTTTGAGTTTCCTGATCTGTTTGGCCGTTTCGGTTATTCCTCATCGTGGTAGCCATTGGCCCCCTTTGACTGTGATATCGCTTTCGGAGATCGACAAATGTTTGCGATCGCTACAGGATAAATTAAAAGGAATAAAAGAATTCCGAACAGAACCTTTGCAGCGGCTGCAGTATTGCCTTGGCATTTTCAGGCCGAATCACACTAAAATCGCCACGAGAGACTGTTTTAGAAATGGCAAATATCTTTTTATCTGACAGTTTAAGACCAGTGCTCTTTGGAATGCGTTGTATTTGAGGCAGGAAATCAACGATGATTGAGATCATGCGTCCATCTGCGCTCCCCAGAACCTAAACTGGTTCGCCGATGGATAAATGTGAGCCAGTACCACCACGGCGATCACGTCAATGCGATCCTGATGGACCTTCGGAAGCTGCTACGCGATCAACTCAATGAAAAGTTTTACGTTCAGTATTTTTACGGAGCGCAGTGCAGTTGCCCTACACGATTGTGGGAAGGGTAACGCTACTGCGCTCTCCGTAGTTGAGGGCCAGATCGGATCGCGCGTACTTGAACGGATAAATATTTAAGTATGATTGATATCCCCTCTATCGGGCTACGGCAGTAACACCAGTCGGAGGAGCGGGTGCTGCCGTGGAGGTGGCTGTCGGAAATTGATAGGCTCCAACATTCCACGGCCCACTTGCCGGCCTTGCATTCGGAGCGTGGGCTGGACACACGGACTGAACTACTCCGCTAATTGTCTGTTGGGAGCAGGCATAAGTCGTGTCATTCGCTGCATATCCTGCCGGCCAATAAGAAGCCGTGAGGTTTTGCCCAGTTCCGACGGTCGGTGAGCTGCCCGTTGTTGGCGAATAAACAAAGGTCTGCGTGTTGCTGTAGCCCTGCCCGTTAGCCGTTGTTTGGCTTTCCACCACATTATTTCCAAAGAGAATCGTAGCTGCCCCGGATATCGTCTGGTTCAGCATTCCCTGGCTCTGAGCCGATCCGCTCGGTGTGCCATTGGTAATGCAGTGATTGTTGACCATCACGAAAGCGGATGACCAAAACTTTCCCGGAGAGTCTGTGCGTACGCACACCGTATCGCTATCCGCATTTGTGTTATTGAAATAGTAGAATGCTACACCGCTGTTGTCATTCTGCGGGATCTGCGGCCCGTTCGCGCCGACAGAAGTGTTGTTATACCAAATGTTATTCCACACGAAATCCGATTCGCCGGGGTTGCCAACCTGCAAGCCTTCGCAAGATCCGTTGTCGTGAATACGGTTATCATGAATGTACAAATTCCCGCTGCCTCGGATCGGCGGGATACTCTCAATGCAGTTGGAATGAACGTTGGCAATGTAGTTATCGACGTGGGAAATATCGTTGTAGGCAAACTCCCCCGACATGTTCGGTTTAAGGGCATTGGCGACATACGCCAGAATGCTATGCTGCGTCGGCCACTGCATCCCGAGTCCGGTAAGCTGCGTGCCGTCAATGTTATTGGCCACCATGTAATCGACGGAACAGGTTTCACAACCCTCCATGAAGGCGTGATCGATGTCGTCAGCAGTGCTCGGGATCGTCCATTTATGCACGTACCAGTTGCTCAGGTGGATGTGTGTGGAAGCCTCGGGGGCGTAAACCATGTACTCGTTGCTGAAACAGCTTCCGTTCGCTTGCGGAGAAGTCCAGCGATAATTGATAAGTTCAATCCAGTTCACATCGACATAATTGACGGTCGAGAATGTCCAGAATGCGTTGTTGTTCGTGCATTCAGGAGGACGGATAATCGCGCTGCCCGCGTCGAACTGTGGACGATTCCAACCGTTTGGGCAGGTAGAAGTGTTGTACCAGGTCGTGTCCCGGTCAATCGTGATGTGGCTGCCACTTGTACCGCTCCAGTTCCACTGAATGTCAAACGAAGCGTTCGGCCAATTGTCGCAACCGCGCAAAATGAATATATCGCCAGCGATTGGTACATGGCTTCCCGTCCACGTTCGCATACCCGGAAGATGTGCCCACGGCGCGGTCTTATTGGTTCCGGGATTTGAATCGGAGCCATTTGTCGCCACATAGTAGGTTGTTGCAGAAGTACTCTTGGCGGAGAAGAAGATCGCAGGCAACACTACGACAAAAGTTAGCAAGACCGAAGGTAAAATGAACCGTTTCATATCGTTTCTCCCATCCACATTGTTTACTGAGACCACGCTATATGGCGCGAATGCATTGTAACTACTGGCCGAAGGTCTAGTTTTATGGACAGGATCTGAAACTGTACTTCGAACCAAATGACATAGCACACCAACACATCGCTTTTTGAAATTATCGGAGAACAGGGTCGGCCGGGGCGGGTTGCCGGTTCGATTGCATGGTTACTTCGGTTACGATTGTTTCAATGATGCGGGTTCCCGCCTTGCCATCCCATTTCTCGGGAGCGCGTTCGCTGTATTGTTTCTGCCGCTGCGTTTTTACGGCCTGCTGAATATCTTCGCTGCGCGTTCCGGCAATCACGTTCGTGCCGCACGTTACGGTGACCGGCCTTTCCGTGTTCTCACGGACGGTCACGCAGGGAACGCCGAGGCATGTGGTCTCCTCCTGAATTCCGCCCGAATCCGTGACCACGATTTCGGCGTGCTTCATGAACCAGAGAAAATCCAGGTATGCGACCGGCCCGAGAATATGAATCCCGTTGGACGGCGGAGCTTGTTCCAATGCGCCGCTTGCCGCAGGCTTTCCGTCTCTGACGCTGGAAGTAGGAATCCAAACCGAATTCGCTGATGCGCTTTTGCGTTCTGGGATGCGCCGAAAAGAAAATCGGGCGCGAATTCGACAGTTCCTGCAGGCCTTCGAGAATGCTCAGAAAAGTTTCTCGATTGTCCACATTCGACGGGCGGTGCAAAGTGAGCAGAGCATAAGGGCGTGCGCCGTTTTTTGCGGCGCCGTTGCTGAGCCCAAATCGTTCCAGGATTTTCGACTGGCTCGCTTTTTCCTGAGAGGCCAGCAGCGAATCGATCATGGTGTTTCCGACGAAGTGAATTCGTTCCTGGGAAACCCCTTCGCGGCACAGATTGTGCACGCCGCTCTCTTCCGTCACGAAGTGAAGGTCCGAAAGATGGTCGGTGATGATGCGATTGATTTCCTCGGGCATGGCGCGGTCAAACGAACGCAGGCCGGCTTCGACGTGCGCGATGATGGGCCGCGCCCCGCTCGCGTCATAGGAAATCTTGGCGGCCACGAGGGCGCAGGCCACCGTGGAATTTACATCGCCTACCACGATCAGCGCGTCGGGCTTTTCCTGCTGCAGCACTTCCTCAAACCGGCGCATGATTTCCGCCGTCTGCGAAGCGTGCGAGCCGGAACCAATTCCCAGATGCACGTCCGGCTTGGGAAGTTCCAGGTCCACGAAAAACGATCCGGACATGGCCTCATCATAGTGCTGTCCGGTGTGAACGAGGATGGTCTGGATCTTCTCCGTTTCCACCGGCTGTTTCGAGGAAGACGATGCCGCCGCCTTGCGATTATGTTCTCGAATCGCAACGATCATGGGCGCAGCCTTCATGAAGTTCGGCCTTGCTCCAACGACAATCATGATTTTCATAATGGGGTTCCTGGAAAGAAAAAGTCATCGGAGTCGACTATTCCAACTACGGATTCAAGCGTGGTCGTAGGTGAGCGGTCCTGATTATTCGCGTTCCCAGTCGGCAAACGCATAGAGAAGCCAGCCGAGTTCGTACGGGACGGCACTCATGCAAAACGATCAGGCCGTTGCGTGACTCGCGATCCTCGCGGCCGGTCAGGAAATTCGCGGCGAGGTTCCAATACCTGTAGGGCTTGGTTCTGCCGATGCAGCGCCAGACCACGTTTGCGGAATCGTCTTTCATGTTGATGCCCAGTTCATTGTCATCAATCCACTCCAGGCCCTTGTAGATCCAGGGACTGAAATCCGATTGGATGGCTTCGCCCAGCGCGAAGCAGGGCCATGGGTCCCATGGCGTGCTGGTGAACGGAAAATACCGGAAACGTTTCCACGACCTGGCCGTTCGTCGAATCGTAGTGCCACCACCATTGCCCGAGCGATCCCTGGGCCTTGCAAATGGTGAGCGCGCAGTCGAGCGCGGTCTTGATCGCTTTCTCATCTCCGTACGCTAGATGAAAACTTGGTCATGCCGTAGATGGGATAAACCTGATCCGCAAAGCTGCCCATCGTCGGATCGAGCCACGCCGGCCAGGCCTTTGTTGCCGCCGATGTGCCCGAAGATTCCTTGTTTTCCCTGGTTCTGCGTGAATCAGCCGGTAGGTTTCCTCGGCAATTTCCCGCGTGCCGGCGATCTTTTCCGGGCGCGCCAGGGCTTGATGCGAAAGACCCGTGAGGAACCACGACAGGTACATGGTGTGGCGCTGGGCGGTGTCGTTATACCGATTCAAGGCATTCTTGATGTCAAACTTCTTGTCGAGTTCCTCGAGACGATTGGGCGCCACGAGCGCGCAGGTCCACAGGAGCAGCCCGAGATCGCCGATATTGGTCAATCCATTCCGAATTGACCAGCAGCCCGTCAAACACTTTTTGGATATCGATCGGCGAAGTTCCGCCGCTTTGTTCGAGCCGGTGAAGCCCCATCAAGGTAATCGCCGTGTAGCGCGGGGAAATGCCTTGCTGAACCATGCCGGCTTTCGGTTTTTTGCAGCGTGAAACAGAACAGCTGCTTTTCGGTATCGAACATCGGCACGAGTCCGTTCACGGCAAGCGTATTCAATCGATGAATCACAGCTTGAACGTTTTCCGGCCGGTTCATCAGAACTGGTTCCGTCGAACTCATCGCTGGGTTTGACCATTTACTGGACATGTTTTCTCCAAGATCATAATTATATTTTCGATAATTGTTTGCAAAGCGGGACGAGCTGTATTCTCGGGCTGGGCCGGGCGATCGCGTCGTTCTAAAAGAATCTTTCGTGCGTACATCCTTGATTTCTTGAATCAGGGTCAGCGGCCGTGTCTTTTCGAGATATTTATCGACAGCGCCGATCTTGCCGCGAAAAACGCTGTAGACCGGAACGCCAAGCGCGGCTGCTTCCCGGTTCATGGTTCCTCCGCCGCTGATCATCAGATCGGAGAACCAGATGAGGTTCAGTCCATCCACGGGCTTTGAAGGAATGATCATGCTGCCCGAGGAAATAAGGTCGGCCCATTGCTCTCGCAACTGCTCGCCCTGTTTCTGGTTTCGCGGAATGACGACCGAGCGCACCTTCGGATTTTCCGACAAATGGCGCACGGCTTCCGCGAATAATAGCTCGGCCTCCGGGTTGTGGTAATGGGCTTCGGTGGCGGGAGGCCGCAAGGTGACGACGATCGCATCGTGCGAAATTCCCAGCTGATTCAAAATGGACGCGATCGGGCACAAACCGCGGAACGTAGACGTCTTCTTTCAAGCCCGGATATTTGCAAACCTGTTCCGGCCTGCTGCTCATGGCATTGTCGGGGATCACGTCCGGCATGAAAACCCAATCGGCTTCGATAAAGCCCGTCTTGGTGCTGTGCTCGTAATCATGCATCATGACGGTCGGAACACCCAGAAGCTTTGCAGACCAGGACCTGCGCGCGTGAGCCGTGAGAAAGCGCCAGATCCGCGTGAAATCCGGCGGCCGTGGGAACGAGTTGCGACGGAGCGCATCAAGTTGCCCAGCACTTTGAAGATTTTGTTTTTTCCGTAGTGCCCGCCGATCACCTTGCAATCCAGTTTGAAAAAATCCAGGAGCTGGCAAACCTGATAAATGTCACGCGCGGTCAGCTCAACTTCGAAGCCCCTTTTTTTCAGCTCGTCAATAATGGGCAGAAAAAAAGGCACGTGCGGAGAATTGTCGATGTCGATCCAGATCTTTCGCCCTTTCACGGTTCGCGGAGAGGTGGCCCGAGGAGCGGCCTGCTGGGGCTCCTGCGGCTCGACCTCCACGGGAGAAGCTATGGAGAAAGAACTGACATTCAGATTGGAATTCAAGCGGGCTGTTGTGTCCGACATTCAACCATGCCTATCTCGCCTGCGATGCTGGATGGAATGCAGGCAAAGTACTGAGAATAAATAGAATTAATGAGTAACTGGTTTGTAGAAGAATCGATCCGCGTCTCCGAAGTTTAAAGCCAGAATGAACAGGCCGTATGGATACGTCCGTTTTGTTTCAGCAGAACTGCGTTTATTGCGGCGCCGGAGAAGAAATTCCGGGCGAAAATAAAGGTCATGCAAAAAGCGTGCAGCGAATTAATAAGCGCCGTCGCCAAACAAAACCGCAAGTGGAGTCTTGATCAGGATCTGAACATCGAGCCATATCGACCAGCTGCGCGCGTACCGCAGATCAAGACGAACCATTTCGTTGAAGCTGACGCGGCTGCGCCCATTCACCTGCCATAAACCGGTGATTCCGGGTTTCACTTCCAGAACGCGGCGGCGGTGCCATAGATCGTATTCCTGGTATTCGTATGCCAGCGGCGGCCTTGGGCCTACCAGGGACATGTCGCCTTTCAGAACGTTGATGAATTGCGGCAG
Organism: uncultured Acidobacteriota bacterium; assembly: GCA_963786215.1. Classification (GTDB taxonomy): domain Bacteria; phylum Acidobacteriota; class Terriglobia; order Acidiferrales; family UBA7541; genus Palsa-360. The sequence continues at coordinate 319,515 of CAWAYK010000006.1, read as the reverse complement.
TTCATCGAGGCTGCTGCGGCGAAGAAAGCGCCCGATGCGTGTGATGCGCGGATCGTTCGTCATCTTGAAAACTTTTTTGGTTTTGCCGTCGCCTTTTCCTTCGTAGGCGCCGCTGATCAGGTTCTTCATGAACTCCTGATGAATCTTAAGATCGTTGTTGGCATGCATGGAGCGAAACTTCAGGCATGTGAAAGTTTTTCCAAATTGTCCCAGGCGGTCCTGTTTGAACATGACCGGGCCCTTGGAAGTCAGCTTGACGATTGCCGCGATGATCAGGAACAGAGGCGCAAGAACGAGGAGCGCGGCGGCGCTGCCAACGATATCCATGGCTCTTTTGACCAGGAAAGAAAATCTCTTTGCTTTGTATTGGTAGAACAGGTCCGGATAAAACGCCGGATCGGCCGCAATCTTCGAAGCAGTTCCGTCCGACTCATCGGTAAAAATATGGGCCGTGATATGGATGTACTGAAGGTCGCGTTTGTTGACGTGAGTCGGCAAAACCTCACGGATTCTTTCCATCAGTTTGTTGACGGTCGCTTCATCGTCCAGCGCGCCCAATTCCGTAAAAATGATTCCGATAATGGAGTTCTTTTTGTACCAGCCGGCAGGATCCGTATCCCTGCGCACGGCATCTGTCGCGTTAATAATTCCGGTCAAAATGTCGGTGCGGCTCTCGATACTTGTCGCGTCATCCGCGTCAAGGAGCAAAAGAAGGAATTTCTTATTGGAGCGTTCCGCGCGTTTTCTTTCCAGGCCCAACATGGCGAGAAAAACATTTTCGGGCAGAATTTGTTGCATAAAGTCCGGGGGCGAGAGAATAGCCCGAACCGAGCCTTGCCTTGCATGGCCATAATCTTTGTAAGAGGGTTCGTCTTGTAAAATTGGCTTGACCGTTTGGCTCATGGTTTCTTTCTTTGCGTCCGAGGTTCCCGGGCCGAACGCAACTCCTAGGTAGCAGGCAAATGGGCTACCGCCATAAAGCTCCCACTTGATCTCTTCCAAACTTTCCCTAATTAGTGCAATTTGCGAACCAACAGCGGCTCGATGAACGGGGTTGTTTCCGCCAAGGGCTCGCAACCTAACTTACTGAAAAGAAGCAATATGTAAGAGTCGGTACACGCAATCCAAGAACCCGGTAAACAGAAGTGATCTGAATCCAGGGTTGGCCTAAGAAAAGGCCTGCTCCAATCGAGAAAACTTATTCCCAAAACTTGTAAGTACGAGCGCCTAAGCAAAGCGCCCAAAAATTCGGGCATCTCAAGATGTCCAAGTAACTGACATTGTTTCATTGGTTTGCATGCTTGGTAGATCGATGTGCAAGGGAATCAAGATCCGCATTTGAAGCAAGCCCGTTGAATCAGCCGAATTTCAGAAGGCCGACGGGTGCATGTAACCATTTGTGCCCTAAACGGAATCCAAGGTGAGACGTTCTGTTATCTGTTTTCTACCGTTTTTCAATGGGAATGCAGGGGCTTAACAAGTTGGATTACACGCAAGGTCACACGGAAATTCTCCTCATAAGCGCAATCAGGCAAATTGTTCTTGGGGTCCCAGGCGATACAACTTAGGTGAGTCTTGCCGGCACCAAAATGTTGCCGATGACGTCCTTGCGATATTTAGTCAGTGTTTCCTCGTTAGACACGGCGGCCTTGCTAAAGGGCTCCACGAGCGAGGAATCGATTTCAACTGCTACCGAGCGGCGCAGCAAGGTCACGGAAACCACCAGTCGGTGATTCTCTTTCATTTTCACTACAATTCCGTCGAGTCCGCGCAGGGACCCGGATCCGATTCGAACGCGCTCACCCACTTCCAAGAAAGGCCAGGGTTGCGTTTGCATGCCGGATTCAATCACGGTTTGGATAGCGATTATCTCTGTCTCGTCGATGGGAGTAGGAATTCGGTTATATCCGATAATCTGGATGACTCCAGGGGTCTTGAGTATTGGGAGCCGAAACTGAGGATCGAATCGGCAAAACAAATACCCCGGAAAGAGCGGAGCCTCCAATTCCTTGACCCTGTCAGACCAACGCTTCTTGAATTTGTAAAGCGGGACAAACTGCTCATACCCTTTGGCTTCCAAAAAACTGGCAATTGCTGTTTCGTGACGAGTCCTTACATGCACGGCAAACCATGGGAGCTCGCCATTCTTTGTCCGGGACTCAACCATTGTTTCTGGGTACCTACGATCCATGCTCTTTCAATCTCGCTTTCACAGGGCGGCCAAAGCTACCGCCATTTTGTCCCAATTCAAGTAAGAGTCTTAGAAAACAAATATTCAAGTGCATCTAACATGCCAATTACCGGGAGAGGCCCCCGAATAAACAGTTTCTTAAATCACTGATAATAAAATAGTTATTCGAATGCGTTTTAGGTCAGATTGGGGTGTGAGTTCAGATTTTAGGGAAAAGGAGAAAACTCTTGCCATCTTATGCCACATGAATTCCGACATCCCGCCAAGTCGGGAAAAGGCCCAGCCCAAAATGAGATTTAAGTCCCATGCGATTGAGTGACCTGGTCAGGTGGGTTGGAAACGAAAGCAGGCGGAACAGACGCGCCCACTTCACTATAGGGCTGATTATTTAGAGCCGTCCTTATCATGGCCATAACCGTATTCCCCGTAATAATTTGAACTGGAATGCTTCTTCTCGACGGCGTTTAGCACGACGCCCATCAAATTCTTGGTTTGCATTTCCTTGCAGGTTTTTTGAGCTACTTCCGCGGGTGTAGACGCGGCCCGCACGACAAGCAGAACGCCGTCGCAAAGATCGGCCAGACCGCTGGCGTCCGCTACAGGCAGGCAGGGCGGAGAATCCACAATGATCCAATCAAAGACCTGCTTCATTCGGTCGATCAATATTTTTAGTCGTCCGTTCGAAAGCAATTCACTCGGATCCGTCACCTGGTTTCCGCCCGAGATGAGGCACAGATTCCCTTTTTGACCATGTTGGATTACGGCCAGGTTCTCGCAGAATAACCGCGCAAATAATCTGTAAGGCCCGGCGCAACGGGAGCGCCCATCGGAGCATGCAGACGCGAGCGGCGCAAGTCGGCGTCAATCAAGAGAACGCGACAATCCGGTTTGCCGGACAAAAGACTGCGCCAAATTATTCGCCAAAAAAGTTTTTCCCTCGGCCGGCACAGAACTCGTGACCAGAGACGTTTGCAGAGACTGGTCCCCCGGAGTTGATAGAGCCGGGAGCGCAGTGTGCGGAACTGCTCGGCTCCATGAGTACCTGATTCGGAGTTGAGAAAAACGTTTTCACCGGGGTCCGGATGCCATTGGGGTGAGCAGCAATGCTTTGTGAGTTCCTCGAACTGCAGGTAATCGCCGTGCGATGGAGCGATAACGGCAGTGTGCGACGTGGAAGTTGGTAGCGGCAACCGGGGCTGAATCACCCCCGCTTGTTTCGACCTTTGCCGATTCACTTCGGTGCATGCTGTGACTTCGCCTGCAGCATTACGGCGCGCTCCTGTTGAGCCTTCTTGCAGTGCTTCGTGAATGCGACTCATGATTTCCTTTCACTCGATGTTGTCGGCTCGGCATTTCTCTGGTACAGGCGTCCGGGCAGTTTCCTGGACCCTGGATCGTTACCTTGCCGCCTTCGCCGCCATTGGCTTCATTGCCGGAATCATGGCGAGAACCGGCAAGCGGAGAGAAACCTCAACGTCTCTTTCCGTCCGGAAAGACGTATCCTGCATTTCAAGGACATACGCGAGACCAATCCCATAGCCCAATCCCCCGACAAGTCCGCCCAGCGCAAATAGCTGCGGTTGGGAAACGACGGTTGATCCGGCAGGTTGGGAGCATCGAGCACGCGGAACTCCTCGCCTTCCTGGCGTCGCTCGAGATCGGATGCCATCGCGGACTGGTCCCGTTTCTTCAACAGATCGTTGTAAAATTCCAGCGCGGTCTGATAGTCGCGCGTAAGTTGCTTGAACTGCTGCTCAATAAACGGGCTGGATTGAACGCGTTCCTGCAAGACCTTAATCTGCTTTTTGATCTGATCCTGTTCCTTGGATCTTCTCCGTAATGACTTCGTCGAAAGTATGGATTTGCGCGCGTAGCTGTGCGATTTGCTGAGGTTCGACCGTCGATTTTGGCAGCTTGTCGGAATCGTTGCTCTTTTGATTTTCAGAGTCGGCGATCTTCTTTTTCAGCGCCGCGATGTCTCTCTTTGCCTTGACGACGTCGGGATAATCATCCGTGTAGCGGGCCTGCAGCCTCGCCAGTTCGGTCTGCAGTGGAGCCAGGCGTTGCTCCGGGGTTTCGCCGCCGGTTCCGTCCTGAGCGGCTTGCCAGGTGGCAATTTGCTGCGTCAGCATCGATTCGGCAAAGCCCTTGTCCTGTCTGGCACGCGCGAGGGCCTGCGTCGCTGCATCGAGTTGCGAGGTCAACCCGTCAGCAAGGTCCAGATTGGTCTTCTGGTCATCCGGCAGTGAGCCATGGTAGTTCCGAGTTTTAAAGGCTGCCAATTTGCCGTCCTGGTCGTCCAACTTTGCCTTCGCCTCGGTCAATTGCTGTGCGAGAAACTGGGTCGTATTCTCGGAACGTCGCTGGCGCAAATGGACGTTCTCATCGATAAACATGGATGTGATGGTCGTGCACACCTGTTGAGCCGTTCGCGGATTGCTCCAACGTCACATTGACATAGAAACCCGGCAAGTTGTTGGCTCGAGTTTCCGCCATAGGCGAATAGGAGTCACTTCAATCGACTTCTGAAGCTCGGCAACCAGCTCTTCCATAGGCTTTCGAGTCGCGTCTTTCGGGAACAGTCCATATTGGACGGATAATCGGTTCCAATCGGCTTCGGCTCAGAATCTGTTGCTGCATGCTGGCAAGGCGCTGGCTCATGTCCGAAGTATCGACAGGTTTCACGAAGTCGGTCGGACAGTCGGCTCGGCAACAAGCACCAGGGTCTGCGACTTATAGCGATTCGGGAGAAGTCTGCGAAACTCCGTAGGCGAGCGGAGGTCCAAGATCGCCAAGGTAACGATCAGCAACCATCGACGTCGAACATCGCGACATAGTCTTGGGGAGTCAGTTCGCGCTGCGTCATTTCGCCCTCTTTTCCGACTTTCTGAAACATTTGCCAATTTTCAATCCCACCAATTCGTGCTAGGCCGAAGGTCATGCCGAAGATCAAGCCACCGGAATGCCAACTGACCTTACTTCAGTCGCTCGAGTCCAAAGCGTTGACTCTCTTTCGAATCTCGAGGAACTTATGCCCCCATGTCGACAAATACACGGAGGGAGGACGGTTACCCGGAGTACATGACTTGCAAGGCTGATGCCAGCTTACCACGAACCCTGCAAGGATCAGGATATGAGGTAATGGTTTCGTTTCCAAAGAGCTTGCATTCCGGGCGGACACCCGCAATCCGTGAAGTCGAAGAAGTAAGTCCAACGCTTGTTCCATGATTGGGCAAATATTTTCCATTCTTTAATTGACTGGGGCTTTTGAGGGAGTTCCACACTCTGGCCAACTGAACTTGCAAGTCCTGGCAATTTTTAGGTCTGACTCTGCCTTTCAGGGCTTACGAAAGCATACAGAGTGGAATCGTGATTTAATATTGCTTTGTACGTTACTCTTGCTCGCAACTTGCGGAAAAAACTATTTGCCTGCTAGTTGAAAGATGATATCAAAGTAACCGGGACATCAAGGTGGTTCATTCCGGCCTTGTCGCAGCAAGCGATCCCGATTTCCCTCGGAACAACGTGAATCAAAGGCTCTATCCCAAGAAGGAGCAAAGACGATTATGAAAGGTGTAGTTCTGGCAGGCGGAACCGGGAGCCGCTTAAATCCCCTGACCCGAGTCACGAACAAGCACCTGCTTCCCATCTACGACAAGCCGATGGTGTACTACCCCATCCAGACCCTGGTGAATGCGGGCATCGAAGAGATTCTGTTGGTCACCGGCGGCAAGAACGCCGGAGACTTTCTCAGGCTGCTGGGAAACGGACGTGACTTTGGGCTGAAGCACATCAATTACACCTATCAGGAAGGCGAAGGCGGAATCGCCCAGGCGCTGGGATTGGCGGAATATCTTCGCCGGAACGAACCGATCTGCGTGATTCTGGGAGACAACATCATCGAGGGCAACATCTGCCAGGCGGTTGAAAATTTCAAGAAGCAGAGAGAAGGCGCAAAGATCCTGCTGAAGGAAGTGACCGACGCGCAGCGGTTTGGCGTCGCGGAACTTCGTGGGAATCACGTGGTGGGCATTGAAGAAAAGCCCAAGAACTCCGAAATCGAATTATGCGGTGATCGGAATCTATCTGTACGACAAAGCCGTATTCCAGAAAATTCGGCGCCTGAAGCCTTCAGGACGCGGTGAACTGGAAATTACGGACGTGAATAATTTTTACGGCGAGGAAGACAAGCTTACCTACGAAGTCCTGGACGGCTGGTGGACCGATGCCGGCACGTTTGAATCGCTTGCTGCGCGCCAATCACTGGTGGCGGAAACCGGCGCGAACAAGATGACAGTGACCGCGCGGCGGAAATCGTCGGGTCCCGGGAAGTGACGCGATGAAAATCTTCGTTACCGGAGGAGCCGGATTTATCGGGTCCAACTTCATCCGGCACGTTCTCTCGCTGAACAAAGGCTATAAGGTCGTGAACTACGACAAGCTGACCTACGCCGGAAACCTGGCGAATCTGGAGGCGGTCGCGGATAATCCGAATTATTCCTTTGTGCGCGGAGACATCTGCGACGCCGCGGCACTCGAAGAAGCCATGAAGCGGCTGTACGGCGGTGGTCCACTTTGCGGCCGAATCGCATGTGGACCGAAGCATTTACGAGCCTGCTCCGGTCATCGCCACCAACGTTACCGGAACGTTTTTCATGCTGCAGGTCGCGCGCAAGCTGCACATCGAGCGATTTGTTCATATCTCCACCGATGAAGTGTACGGCGACATGCCTCCGGGGGCGTTTGCCAACGGAGGAATCGCCGCTGCAGCCGAGCAGTCCGTATTCCGCGTCAAAGGCCGGCTCGGACCTGCTGGTTCGCTCCTATGTGCGCACGTACGGATTTCCCGCACTGATCACGCGGTCTTCTAATAATTACGGCCCGTACCAGTTTCCGGAAAAGTTTCTTCCCTTGATGATCACCAACGCATTCGATGACAAGCCGCTGCCGATCTACGGTGACGGAAAACAGCAGCGCGACTGGCTCCACGTGGAGGATAACTGCCGCGGAGTTCTGGCGGTTCTCGAGCGGGGCAGAATCGGCGAAGTCTATAATATCGGCGGATCGGACGTGGAAGAAAACCTGACCATCGTCCGCAAGGTGCTGCAGTTCATCGGCAAACCGGAATCTTTGCTCACGCCGGTCAAAGACCGTCCCGGGACACGACCGGCGGTACGCGCTTCGTTGCGAAAAGATGGAAAAGGAACTCGGCTGGAAGCCCGAAATACTTCTGGACGAAGGTTTGCGGCAGACCATCGAGTGGTACCAGACCAACTCCCAGTGGATGGCCGGCGTGCGAGACGGGGACTACCTTTCTTACTACGACAAATATTACGAAAACCGTGATTCCTCGCTGCATGAGCTCACGTCATCCGGGGCCAAAGTCCGCAGCGAAAGCGGTCCTGACTCTGTTTGGCTTCTAACAAACCAGCTAGGTCTGACTGTGTCAATTTATTGCGTCCATCGGGGCGCATTCTGCTTGCGAGGAACGGATTCGATTGCAGCGAGTAAACACATCGCTCCCGGACGTCTGGGAACTTCAACCAAAGGTTTTTCGCGATCCTCGCGGGTTTTTTCTGGAGACGTACAACCAGAATCGCTTCGCGGAAATCGGAATTCACGCGAACTTCGTCCAAGATAATCACTCGCGTTCGGCAAAGGGAACGCTCCGCGGGCTTCACTATCAATTGCGCCATCCGCAGGCCAAGTTATGCCGCGTGGTTGAGGGAGAAGCCTTCGATGTGGCCGTCGATATTCGAGTGGGCTCTCCGACCTTTGGAAAATGGGCCGGCGTGCTGCTCTCCGCTGAAAAGCAGAATCAAATCTTTATTCCAGCCGGATTCGCGCATGGCTTTGTCGCTCGGACCGACTCGGTCCAGTTTCTTTACAAGTGCAGCGATTTCTATGATCCCAGCGATGAGCACGGCATCCTTTGGAACGATCCCGATCTGGCCATCGCCTGGGACATCTCCGATCCGCTGATTTCGGAAAAAGACGCGAAATATTCGATCCTGGCCGCAGCCCGGCCGGAGCACTTGCCGCAATATTCCAAGCCATGAAACCCGCAATACTGCTCATCGGAAACAACGGTCAAGTCGGCCGCGAATTGAACCGGATGTTGCCGCAGCTTGGGGATGTGACAATCCCTTGGCAGGGAGCAGCTGGATCTATCCAACCCGGCCGAAATTCGTCGCGCCATCCAGACGTTTCGTCCCAACCTGATCGTGAATGCGGCGGCCTACACTGCGGTGGACAAGGCGGAATCGGACGTGGCGCTGGCGCGAGCCGTCAACGCGGAAGCTCCTGGCGTGATGGCCGAGGAAGCAAAGACGATCGGCGCCCTATCTGGTCCACTATTCCACGGACTACGTTTTCGACGGATCGAAAACCTCGCCTTACACGGAAGAAGATCCCACCAATCCGCAAAATGTGTACGGCAAGACGAAGCTTGAGGGCGAGCTCGCCATTCAGAGATCGGGGGCGTCCAATCTGATTTTTCGCACCGCGTGGGTTTATGCCACCGAGGGCCGGAACTTTCTCCTGACGATCCTTCGCCTGGCGACGCAGCGTGAAGAGCTAAAAATCGTCCGCGACCAGATCGGAGCGCCCACCACGAGCCGGGAAATTGCCAAGGCTACGACACTTATTCTGTCTCAAATTTGGGCGAAAGCGGGCGGCGCTTCATTTCCCGCTGCGGAACTCAGCGGCATCTACCACATGACCGCGGCGGGCCAGACGACCTGGTTTGATTTTGCGCAGGCAATTCTGGAGCATGGACGGACGATCGATGCAGGTACCCCTTGGTTTGCGGCCGCTACGAGTAACCGTCCTCTAATTGTCGCGACGGGTCATTCCCATCCCCAGCAGTGAATATCCGACGCCGGCGCGTCGACCGGCATATTCGGTCCTGTCGAACGAGAGCCTGGACCGAACATTTTCCGTGCGATTGCCGGATTGGCAATCGCAGTTACATTCGATCTTCACCGGCCAGCTTTCGCCTGAAGTTTGAAAATTTCCCGTACACGACTAGGAGTACTGATCGCGGCCAATTCAGCTCATCTTTTGCCGATTTGGTGAATTCTATATTGCCGAACATGGAGTTGACGGGCTGTGCCGTTTGACGGATGCTAGCGCGTGGAACGATCGTTCGTTCGACAGATGCGCAGGGATGAAGAAGCTTGCTGGATTTACCGATTTCGCTGGGAGGCACGCATGACGGAGAACATCCTTCGCTCCAATATCGAGGGTAGCGTCAGAGTCCACAGCCAACTCTTGGACGCTTGTTTGCCGGCCATGATCGCGGCGGCGAATGCGCTGGCATCGGCTTATGTCGCCGGGCCACAAGGCTTTGTTCTTTGGCAATGGCGGAAGCTCCACCGACGCTCAACACCTGGCCGGCGAATTCCTGGGGCGATATCTGCGCGAACGAAAGCCTTTGCCGGCCGTGGCCCTTTCGGAAAACGTTGCCGCGGTGACGGCCATCGCCAACGACTACGGCTACGAACACGTCTTTTCCCGGCAGCTTCAGGCGCTGGCTGTTCCGGGCGATGTGGCGATCGGAATCAGCACGTCGGGGAACTCTACAAATGTGATTGAAGCGATCCTCAGAGCGCGCAAACTCGGGCTTCATACCATCGGACTTACAGGGGCTTCCGGCGGGAGAATGCGTGATCTGGTAGACACGCTGATTGCTGTTCCGTCGGAAGAAACGCCGCGCATCCAGGAGTGCCATATCCTGGTGGGTCATGCTTTGTGTGATGCCGTCGAACACGCAATAGCCACCTCGTCGACTTCTTCAGGGATTCAAACAGGGGCTAAAGGCTAGAAATTATCTGGCATGAGGCTGTTCCCGGATCAGCAGTCGCGTTGTGCGGAATTTAACCCTCAACTCAGCTCATAATTGACCTTGGAAGCAAGCTTGATTGCGGGCCACGGGCTAAAGAGGGTGTGTGAGAATTCGGTTTTGGAGCATGTAGCGCCCGCCTTCAGGCGGGCATCTGCTCGATTCCAAAGTGCCCGCCTGAAGGCGGGCGCTACAAAACGCGTCGATTTTGAGTTGTCAAACAGACTCTAAAGCCCGATTTTTTCAAAGCTTGATGTCGCGGCTGAAGCCGCGACCCACAAAGCATATTTCTGAAATTGCTTGTAGTTTTGTTTGCAAATCCGCAGAACTAGAGAAAGTCTGAATCGCTACACAGTCAGGAGCCGTTTAGCCTTCGGTATGCATGGAAATAGCGATCTTGGTCGCCCGATCTTTTCCCATGTGTGAAATGAAAGCGGTTTCGATTTTTGTCCGGAGCCTCTCCGTGATAGGAGTTACACCTTCTAAGGTAACTTCGGTGAAGATGATTCCCAGAATCGCGCCCTTCCTGTACCAACCAACCAAATCCGTCTCACGTTTGGCCGCGACAATGACGTTGATGGCTTCTCTAAGAATTCCTTCCGCGGAACCATTTTCCGGATTGGCGTCCAGGAGCATCAGGACAAACGGTTTTCGGGATCGCTCCGCGCGCCGGCGCTCATGCGTCAACATGGAATGGAAGACTCTTTCTTCCAGAACTTCTACTGGCTGTGAGCCAACAGTCCTACGTGGTTACCCTGTCCATTCACCTTGGTCTGGGACTCGCGCTGTCCTGGAACTGAATCTTCGAATCGCCATTGCCCATTTTCGCTCCCACCAGAATTGTTTCGACTAGAGGCCGCATCGTTGATACCTTTAGCGCCTATATGAACTAAATTCCCAGACCAAATTGCAAACCAAACAGATCTTCTGTCGGACCAAACCTAAGTCTAAGAGATGATTATTCCTAAAAACCTGTGAGAGCTAGTTGTGTAATCCAAAATTCATTCACTTCGTGCAAATTGTAATCCCGAGTTCAATCCTTTGTCCGCAATCAATCTGCCACAGTAACTCCGGCTCTTCGAATTGTTCCAAATTTTTTCAGCACTAGAATATTGAAAAAGAAAGAGTTATGTTTGTGAATCCATTCCGGTTGGGCCCTTCGCACTTACAGTTCACCAAATAAGTCCAGAAAAGTGAAAAGTATTGCCAAGTTGCACCTAGGTCTACCAATTTGAAAAAGGACCTCATCGCTCAGGCACCTAACGAGATAAACACCAAGGCAGCGATTTAGTTGCGAGGAACGGGATTCAGAATAGCGAAGGATCGTTACGGCGTTTTAGTCATCCGTTTAACTTTCCGCGTACCCGCCCGGATTTTGCCGTCGCCACTTCCACGCAGATTGAATGATCGATTTCAAATCGGACACGGAAGGCTCCCAACCGAGCACCGATTTCGCCCTGGAGGGGTCAGCGATCAACCGGACGGGATCTCCCTGGCGAGGAGGTTCGATCTGCATGGGGATGTCGTGGCCGGTGACTTGGCGAGCGCACTCGATAACTTCCAAAACCGAATAGCCGTTTCCTGTTCCTAAATTGAAAAAATCTGACTGTCCACCGGACCTGAGGTAGTCGAGCGCACGTATGTGCGCAAGAGCCAGATCAACCACGTGAATATAGTCACGTATGGGAGTACCGTCGGGGGTCGGATAATTATCTCCGTAAACTTTTATGATTCGTTGCTGCCGTAGTGCGGCGGCCAGGACGTTTGGAATCAAATGTGACTCCGGCTTATGGTCTTCCCCGCAGAGTTCCGTGGCGCCCGCGGCATTGAAGTAACGAAGGGCAACAAACTTCAATCCATAGGCCTGGTCATACGCACCCAACAGCTGTTCCATAAAGAGTTTGGACCAGCCGTATGGGTTCTTTGGCCACTTCCGGCTTTGTTCCGTGATCGGAATTTGCTCCGGGTCGCCGTAAGTGGCGGCGGTCGAGGAAAAAACCACTCGTTTGACGCCAGCCCGAACCAGTTCTCCCGCAAAGGCGATTCCCTGTCCGACGTTATTGTCAAAATATTTCGCGGGGTCAGTGACGGATTCTCCGACTTCGATCAGGGCTGCGAAATGGATGCAAGATTCCAAGGCGTGCTCGTGGGCGATCCGTGCGACAAGGTCCCGATCGGCAATCTTTCCCTGGTAAAAGGGAATATTCGCCGGCAAAGAGGCCCGGTGTCCGTGTGCGAGATCGTCCAGGACAACGACGTCCTCGCCTTTTGCGAGCAGCCATTCGACGGTCACGCTTCCGATGTAGCCACTCCCGCCAGTTACGAGAATTGCCATGAATCCTTACCTCTTTCCCATTCAGATTTCTTGCTTTGCACACAGAACCGGGGTAATGATTTGTGCGGAATCAAGTGGCCTGCCGCCGCAAAAATGAGTTTATCTTAACAGATTTGAGTGGTTCCGCTGAATTTTCGCGCCGAACTATTAAGCTGTCGAAATAAACTAAAGTTTCCCTTCCGCCTCTTAGAAAGCGATGGACAGAAAGGGCTTTTCGGCGAGAAGATCGGCAACACAAGCCCAATGCGGAGGAAAATTTCCATGCCATACGCAACCGAAGAAAATTTGACTGACTTGGCGATGAAACAATGGGAAGCGTGCCACTCCCCGAGACTTCGCCAGATCATGCAGTCACTCGTAAAACATCTGCATGGATTTGCGCGCGACGTAGAGCTTAAGCAGGAAGAATGGCTGATGGCAGTCGAATGGCTGGCAAAGACCGGGAAGCTTAGTTCGGAAAAACGCCAGGAATTTATCCTTCTTTCCGATGTGCTAGGCATCAGCATGCTGGTTGACGCGATGAACCATCGATTTCCGGATGGCGCAACGCCCTCGACCGTCATCGGACCCTTTCATATTGATGATTCGCCGGAAATGGCGATGGGCGCGAACGTGGCGGAGGGACTCTCCGGCGAGCCCACTTTTCTGGTTGGAAGCGTGCGGGATATGAATGGGAAACCCATCGAGGGCGCAAAGCTCGACATCTGGCAGGCGGACGCCGACGGATTGTATGAATCGCAGCTGGGCGCGGATGAGCCCGTTCTGCGCGCGATATTTCACACGGGGCCGGACGGAAAATACGCGATTCGCACGATTGCGCCCCCGGGATATTCCATTCCGATGGACGGCACGGTGGGCGATCTGCTCCGGCAAACGGATATTTCGCACTTCCGTCCGGCGCACATTCATTTTCTGATCAGCGCACCGGGATATGCGACGCTCGTCACGCATTTATTTAAGAAGGGCGCGAAGTATATCGATTCCGATGTGGTTTTCGGCGTGAAGGACAAGCTGATCGTTGAATTTGAAAAACATCCGGCGGGGAAGACTCCCACAGGAGAAAATTCAGCGGAGCCGTTTCTGGTGGTCAATTACGATTTCACGCTCAGCAAAACGAAAGTGCGATCGGAATCGGAACCCGCACTCAGCAAGGTTGCCAGCTAGCTTTGGCGAAAATCATTGCATAGGTTTCGACATATTAATGAAGTGAACCGTGATTTTTGTGGGAGTCGGATCATCATACACATCTGTTCCGGTATCGGCGTATCCCCAGCGGTGATACATCTCATGTAAATCGGTACGGACGTTGACGATTTTCAGGTCGCTGAATCTGCAACCGGCATCTCGAAAATATTGTTCAACGGCGGCGACAAGTTGGCGCCCCACGCCGACTCCCTGGCGCGGCGGATCAATAGAAAGCATCCCGAAATAACCCCGTTCGATTCTTAGTTCGGAATAGACGCAGCCCACCAGGGAGGAGTCTTCTTCCGCCACCAGGAACATTCCTTTTTCCATGAGAGCACGTACTGTCGCAGGGTCCGTTCGGTCGCGCTCGATGAAGAATTGCTCCACGAGGAACGCCTTGTTAACCAATCGGACAATGGCGTCGATATCGTTTTCAGTAGCAATTCGTATGGAGATCATAGCGCGCATAAATCATATCAATTCCATGGTTCGGTTTCATTTCCCGGCACAGGCAGCCCGCATTGAAATGTGCTCCTGATGTTCGCCTTGCGGCGAAGCAATTATGGAACCCCACCGCCTTCCAACGGGTATACATACTGAGCGCGGACGGTCGATTTTTCCGTGCCAGATTTTGGATGACGGACTGTTTCGTAAGGGGCAATTCTAAAATGACTTCAAAACACAAATATCTCTGGATTTTGGCCGTATTGCTGGCCGTTCCCTTGATGGCTTCCATTTCTTCCGCAGCACAATACCAGGAAGGCGGAGCTGGAGGAGGGCAAGGGCGAGGCGGACAGAGGGGACCCATGTCCCCGGACGATCAGCTGAAACGGATGACGAAAGATTTTAATCTGACGGCTGACCAGCAATCAAAAATCAAACCGATCCTCGTTGACGAGCAAAAAAAGATGGAGGATTTGCGGAACGACTCCAGCCAGGACCGGCAAGCCATGCGCGGGAAAATGATGCAAATTCGCAAAGATGCAAACGAGCAGGTTCGCGCGCAGCTCGATGACAAGCAAAAGGAAAAGTTCGATAAGCAGGAACAGCAACGTGAAGACCGTATGGGTAATCGCAGAGGGCCCGGTGGTCCGGATGGAAATAATTCCGGCGGCAATCCTCCGCCTCCGCCGCAGAATTAGTTTTTGTCTTGTGGCGCCGGCGCCACTTAAAGCGCTTCAAAATCCGTAGAGCTTTGCGGGATTCTCCACCAGGATCGTTTTGCGCGTTGCCGCGTCGGGCACCCACTTCGGAAGCAAATTCAGCACCTGGCCATCGTCAATTTTGAAAAATGGAGTGATTTCGGAATTGCTGCGTCCCGGCACGGGAATTCCCGGATGCGGCCAATCACTGCCCCACAAAATTCGCTGAGGATTGGCGGCGATCATCGCCTTGGCAATCGTCGCGACATCCGCATAATCAGGAGCCAGCGTGGAACTGCGATAGGGCGCGGATATTTTCACGTAGGCTCTACCGCTTTTCAGCAATCCCAGTAGGGAATTAAAACCCGGCTGCTCGACGCCCGGCGCCGCTTGCGTTCCGCCAAAGTGATCGAATACCACTGGCATCGGCGCGGCCACAACCAAATCCTTGATTCCCTCAATCACAGAAAGCCTCGCGTAAATTTGAATGTGCCATTTCCGATTTTTAATTCTTTCGACTGCTGCCTGAAAGCGTTTGCGCCCGGCGGCGGGATCTGTCTCTCCCGAAGTTTCAAGATTCAGGCGAATGCCGCGCATGCCGGCGCGATCCATTTCGTCCAGCGCGGAATCCGGAGTTTTTTCGTCAATCACGGCGACGCCGCGTGCGCGTGGGCCTAGCTTTTTCATGGCGTCGAGCGCGCCCGTGTTGTCCGTGGCGTAGACCGTAGTTTGCACGACAATCACGCGGCTCATGTGCAGCGCCTTGTGCAGGGATTGCAGCTCGCCTACCGATACCGGTTCCGGCGTATAGGGACGTGTGGGCGAGTACGGAAAATGTTGCGGATCGAACGTATGCACATGGCAATCGCAGGCGCCTTCGGGGACGTCGAAATTCACGGGGGTTGATGGCTGCGAAGCGCTGGCAATGCTCAAATCTGGCCTCCAGGCGAGGCCGGCCGCCCCCGCTATGACTGCGCCTTTCACGATTTCACGCCGCGTAAACATAAATTTTCCTCCAGATATTTTGCAGCGAGATTATAGCGCGAAGTTAGCGCGGATGTATCGGCGTTACGCGCGTTGGCTGATGAGAGGATCGACGATTTATTTCAAATCCAGGCGACGATCTTGGTACAATTTACGAAACCGTATAACATCTTATGTTCTTCGAGAAATACGAACGCGCTTGTCCTGCGGAAGGAGCAATATGTCGCGACTCAGAAGTGGGATGATTGTGGCAGTTTGTGCAGCCCTTTGTTCCGGGATTGTTTTTTCCGCGCCACGGCCTGCACCGCAAGCTGCAGCATCGCTGGCTAATGATCCCAAGCTGATTGAAGACCTCGTCTACGCCAACCGAATCCTGTTTGCGCAATCTGTGCTGGATGGATTTGGGCATGTGAGCGCGCGGAGCGACAAGGATCCGAGCCATTTTCTGATGGCGCGAAGCATGGCGCCAGGGCTCGTCACGGCGAATGACATTATGGAGTATGACCGTAATGGCGAACCGGTGGATGCGCGCGGCCGCAACTCCTATGTCGAGCGGTACATTCATGCGGCGATCTACCGTGTGCGGCCGGACGTGAAGGCCATCGTGCACAGCCATTCCCCGGATATTATTCCTTTCAGCGTTACAGGCACGACGCTGCTTCCGATTTATCATGTCAGCGCATTTCTCAGATTGGGCGCGCCAATATTCGATACGCATGGGGAATTTGGCGACACGGATATGCTGATTCGTGACAATAAATTGGGCGACGCGTTGGCCAAAGTGTTGGGCAACAGCGGCGTCGCTCTCATCCGCGGCCATGGATTCGTGGCCGTGGCGGATTCCACGCCGATCGTCGTGTACCGCGCAATTTACACGCAAACGAACGCGCGTGTGCAGGCCGATGCCATGAAGCTGGGAACAATTAAAGTTTTGACGCCTGGCGAAGCGGCCAAAGCGCAGGCGATTGTGGAAGCAACGGTTGGGCGGCCGTGGGAATTATGGAAGACACAGGTTGGAAAGATCGAATAATTAATTCACTAAAAATAAAAACGGGGAGCAGGCATTTTACAAATGAAAACTTACAAGATCGCGGTCATTGCGGGAGATGGAATCGGAAAGGAAGTTGTGCCGGAAGGATTGCGCGTGCTGGAAGCGGCGGGCAAGAAATTCGGAATCGATTATTCGTTCAAACACTTTGACTGGAGCTGCGAGACTTACGCCAGGACCGGAAAGATGATGCCCGACGACGGGCTTGCGCAACTGCAGCCGTTTGACGCTATTTTTCTGGGCGCCGTCGGCTATCCCGGCGTGCCGGATCATATTTCCCTGTGGGGATTGCTCATCCCGATCCGCCGCAGCTTCGACCAGTATGTAAATTTGCGGCCGGTAAAAATGCTGAAGGGCGTCGATTCGCCGCTGAAAAGCGCGAAGCCCGGCGAAATCGATTTCTGTGTGGTACGCGAAAACGTGGAAGGTGAGTATTCCAACATCGGCGGGAGAATTTACAATGACACACCCGAAGAGATGGCCATGCAGCAGACCATCTTCACGCGGCGCGGCGTCGATCGCATCATGCGCTTCTCATTCGAGCTGGCCCGCAAGCGCAAGTCGCACGTCACCTCCGCCACAAAATCAAACGGCATCATCCACACCATGCCGTACTGGGATGAGCGCTTTGCCGCGATGTCCGCGCAATATCCCGATATTCGCGTCGATCAATTTCATATCGACATTCTTACGGCGCATTTTGTGCGCAAACCGCAAATGTTTGATGTCGTTGTCGGATCGAACCTTTTTGGCGACATTCTTTCCGATCTCGGGCCCGCCGTCGTCGGATCCATTGGCATCGCTCCTTCAGCGAATTTGAATCCGGAGAAGAAGCATCCATCGATGTTCGAGCCCGTGCATGGCTCCGCGCCAGACATTGCGGGAAAAAACATTGCCAACCCTATCGGTCAGATCTGGTCCGCTGCCATGATGCTGGATCACTTTGGCGAACCGGCAGCAGCGGCCGCGATTGAGCGCGCCATCGAAGAAGTACTAACCAAGCCCGAATATCTGACGCCTGACCTTGGCGGCAAAGCCAGCACGCAAGTTGTCGGCAAGGCGATTGCAGACACGCTGAGCAAATAGTCTTCGTTTATTTTTGATTTACGATTACAGTGGTTTTCTGGCTACAATTTCGGCGACGGCGCGGCGATGAGCCGCGTCGTTTGCTTTTCCTTCGTGGTAATGAAGAATTTCCCACCCTGCAAAATATTTTTCCAACTCGCCGGGAAGCAAGCGGAACGGACTTTCTCCTTCCCCCGGTTCCATGAGGTGGACGATGGAAATCAGTATGCCGCCGGGAACGACGCCGAGCTTGACGGGTTCAAAAAGATTTCGCTGCAGGTAGTAGCAAATCGCGATGAGATCCCACCGCGAGGGCTCAATTTCAAATTCACCTTTTTCCAGGTCCGCGACGATCGCATTTATCTTTAAGCTGCGCTCCGCGACGCGGGTTTGCAGAATTTCGATGGCTTCGGAGGCTCCGTCTACGGCGGTGACATTCCATCCGTGTTCCGCAAGCCACATCGCGTTTCGGCCTGTGCCGCAGGCAAGATCGAGCGCTTTGCCGGGGGATAGATTTAATGCGCTTTCCACCAGCAACGGAGTGGGCTCGGCGTTCAAATCTTCCGTGGCGCGTTCACGCGATCGGTAGCGTTCATTCCAGCCGTTGATTTCCATGTAATGTGCCGTAGGTCCGGGTTTTGTTGTCGGCGTTTATTGTAGCTCTCCTCTCTTGCCCTGAGAAAAAGCGAAGGGTCAGAGGCGAGGGTTTCGATGAAAGTGTGACCTGAAATTTCCCGTTTTGAGTACGTACCTGGGACTAAGAGCCGTTGTGCAAACTTCAGCGCCCTTATTTCAGGTTTGAGCAGGACATCGTTTAAACCCCCGCCTCTGACCCTTCGCTTTTTCTCAGGGCAAGAGAGGCGGGCTACAGCAGGCGGAGTACTTCTGCTGGGATTTGCGCGCTTTCCGGCTGTATAATCGCCGCGTTTGTGTGGGTGATCGCCACGAAAAAGTTGTAACGACTCGGCTAAACTTATGCGCAAAAACAAAAAACAATTTGTTGTGATCTTACTTGCAGCAATTTTTGTACTTGGGATCGTTCGGGAGAACGCAATGGCACAGGATCGCAGTCAGGCACGCTCGATGGTCATTTCGCAGGGCGGGATCGTGGCCACGGAGTCTCCGCTGGCGTCGAAGGCGGGCGCGGCGATACTGGAGCGCGGTGGGAACGCGGTGGATGCGGCGATTGCGGCGCACGCGGTGATGACGGTGGTCGCGCCGATGTGGAATGGAATCGGCGGCGATCTGTTCGCGATTGTGTATGACGCGAAGAGCGGAAAATATTATGGATTAAATGCCAGCGGCTGGGCTCCCGCCGCGCAATCGGCGGAGCGTTTGCGTCAAAAGGGTTTGCGCGAAATGCCGGCGCATGGGATCGAGCCTGTCACGGTTCCGGGCTCGGTCGACGGATGGCAAAAGCTGCTGGATCGATTCGGAAAAAAGAAAATGAATGAGGTGCTGGCTCCGGCGATTCAAATTGCCGAAGACGGCTACCCGGTGACCGAGTGGATTGCGCAGCACTTCGCGTCCAGCGTCGATCTATTGCATCAGAACGAGGCGGCGGCCAAGACGTTTCTGATTTCCGATCGCGCGCCGCGCCTGGGCGAAATTGTTCACAATCCTGATCTCGCATGGTCCTTGCGGCAAATTGCGCAGGGCGGGCGCGACGCATTTTATCGCGGAGAAATTACCAAGCGCATTCTGGCGATGTCAGCGCGGCATGGCGGCACGCTCGCGGCTAAAGATTTCGAGGATTATTCGAGTGAATGGGCCGAGCCAATTTCCACGACATATCGCGGCTGGACCGTGTACGAAATGCCGCCGAACGTGCAGGGAATTGGCGCGCTCGAAATGCTCAATATCATGGAGCAATTTGATCTGCATTCGTACGGGGTGAATACCGCGCGCGCGTTGCACGTGCAGATCGAAGCGAAAAAATTGGCGTACGCCGACGTGCTGCGTTACATTGCCGATCCCAAAATGGCGAAACTTCCGGTGAGCGGGATGCTTTCCAAACAATATGCCGCCGAGCGCGCAAAATTGATCGACATGGACCACGCGAATTGCGAAGTCGGTCCCGGCACGCCTGTTCCGAGCGCTGGCGACACGACTTACCTGAGCGTCGTGGATCGCGAGGGCAACATGGTTTCCTTTATTGAATCGAATTATTCGGAATTCGGCTCGGGCCTCGTTGCAGATGGCACCGGATTTGTTTTGCATAATCGCGGCGCGCTTTTCAGCCTGGATCCCGCGTCGCCGAACGTGATTGCCGGACGCAAGCGCCCGCTGCACACGATTATTCCGGCGTTCATGGAGAAAGATCAGATACGAATCGCGTTCGGAATTATGGGCGGATGGAATCAGGCGCAGGCCCACGCGCAATTTGTTTCGCACGTCGTGGATTTTAATCAGAACATTCAGGCGGCGCTGGAGACGGCGCGGTTCACGAAGCCCAGTTTCACAGGGTGCGACGTGCTGCTCGAAAATCGCATCGCGGGAAATGTGAAGGCGGAACTGGAAGCCAAAGGGCACAAGACTCACGATGCACAACGGTTTTTCGGATTCGTTTGGCGGCGGGCAGGCTGTGATGCGCGACTACGCATCGGGTGTGAATTATGGCGCATCCGACCCGCGCAAAGATGGCGCGGCGGTTCCGGAGTTGGTGATCAAGAGTTGGGGGCAGGAAGTTAAGTAGAACAGGCTTCAGCCTGTTTTGTTTTGACTTCCCTCGTTGCTGCAAAATTCAAAAGAAAACAGGCTGAAGCCTGTTCTACTTCAATCAAGACCGGACAGATTTTGACGCTTCGCGGCCAGCGATTCGCCCAAACGTAAGCGAACGCGCCAAGCCGTGCTGATTAAATCCGCCCGCGGATTCTCCCGCGCAGTAAAGTCCTGGAACGACCTTGCCCCACAAATCGATGACCTGGGCTTTTCCGTTGATGCGCACACCGGATAGACAATCATGAACACAGGGAGTTGACCATGCGGCATAAAACGGCGGCGTTTGAATTTTAAACTGGGGTTTCGGTTTTTTAAAATCTTCGTCCGTGCCGCGGTCCACAAAAGAATTGTACCGCGCGACTGTTTCCTCAAGCGCCGCGCCCGGCATTGGTTCCTTCTGATATTTGCTGACAATATTTCCTGCAAGCTCGCGCAAAGTATTTCCGCTAAAGAACCAGCCGTTGGGATCGACGTAGGGTGAAGCAAGCGTCCAGTCTTCGCGCTTCGCACCTTCCGCATCGAAGATCGCCCAGATCGGCCCGCCGCCTTCCGCTTTTCCGCCACTTTGTTCGAGGCAGGGATTCCACCAGTCAAAACCTGTCGCGAGTTCATTCACAAAACGTCGGCCAACTTGGTTCACCTGGATAAGATTCTGGAAGTCCGCCACCTGCAAGCCGATGGCGCGCGCGAGCGCCTTGATCGGACTGTTTTTCAGCTCATCGGGTCGCTCGCCGCCGCCGTGCGGATAGCCATACTGGTTGCCGATGACATATGGCTTTTCAAAAATGTGCGAGCGCGCTTTTGTTTCGACTGTTTGGCTCGCGGCTCCCCAGAGAGACGCGCCCACCTGCATCGCGGCAATTTCTCCATCTCCCGACTGGCGCGAATACGGTTCGCCAACCACTTGATATTCCTCGGTGAGGCGTGGATCGAACATTCTGCGGAAATTTACGTTGCTGGTGTGGCCGCCGGTGCTGAGAATCACGCCGCGCTTGGCCTGGATGTTCAAGGTTTTGCCTTCATGCGTCGCAGTAATGCCCAACACCGGGCCGGAAAATTGCTGCTCGCGAATGACGCCCGTCATGCTGTGCATGCAGGAGAATCTGCACGCCGAGTTTTCTCGCGCTTGCTTCCAGAGGACGGATGAGCGCCGCGCCATTTCCACCATTCGGCGCATACGTGCTGACTTCGCCGGTCCAGGTCGCGATTTGCGCGCGCGGCAGGTCATGCGGTCCGCCGTCCGCTCCGAGTGGCGGATGATCGGGAAATTTGACGCCGTGCGCCACCAGAAATTCGAACGTGGCAACACTCTCGTCGCAAAATGCGCGGACTATTTCACGGTCGCTGAAGCGATAATCGTGCCAGTTCACCAGGGCCTCGAACATTTTGTCCGGGGAATCTTCAACGCCAAATTTTTTCTGTAAACTCGTGCCGCCACCCAGGGCAATGTTTCCGCCGCTCTGAATTCCGTGTCCGCCGATATCATAATTTTGCTCGACGATGATGACGGAAGCGCCCGCCTCGGCCGCGGCTATCGAAGCGGGAAGTCCTGCCGCGCCGGAACCGACCACTACGACGTCGGCCGTGAAGTCCCAATGTCTCTCGGGCTTGGCAGCGTCCGTTTCCTTCGCGCCAAGGCCGCCGAGCGCAGCTGCGCCAATCCCCACGGCCGCTTTTTGAATAAATCCCCTGCGCGGAATTGCGGAATTTTTAGGAGTAGTCTTGCTCATGCGTTTTTCTCCTGCATGAAGATGGCACAAGCGCACACGAAATAAAAGTTGCGGTTACGAACTTCGGGTCACGAGCGATTCACGCTTAATCTGCGCGACCGAAGCTGCGCCGGTTTGCGCCATGAGCGCCTGCAATTCGCGGCGCAAGATGGCCACCACGGTTTCGACGCCTTCCTGGCCGAACGCTGAGAGCCCCCAAATATGAGGACGCCCAATGCCCACGGCCGTTGCGCCGAGCGCCAGCGCTTTGTAAATATCCGCGCCGCCGCGGAAGCCGCTATCGACCATCACCGGAATTTTTCCTCCCGCGCCCGAAATAACTTCCGGCAGGCATTCAATGGTTCCGCGGCCGCTGGCATCTTCGTGCCCGCCATGGTTGGAAACGATGATGCCGTCGACTCCGTGCTTTACGCAAAGGGCTGCGTCTTCGCCGGCGACGATGCCTTTGAGGACAAGCTTCATGTGCGTCATGTCGCGGACGCGTTTCACGTCTTCCCAATTGAGCTTCACGCTGGTCTCTCCCTGCAAAGCGCCAATCGCGCCGAGCACATCCATCGGAGTCGATGGAGTGATTCGCGAGATGGTAGGAAGATTGGAGTGGCAACCGACGCAGCGATCGTCAGCTTCGCGTTCGAGGTCGCGCACACCTACGCGTTGCAACGATTTCGCGCCGATCGTGTTGGCCCCGCCGTCGTCGATGGTCCAGACAAGCACCGGGCAGCCCGTCGATTCAAAGCGGCGCAGAGCCTTTTCGTCCATGCTGCTGCCGAGTCCCGCAAGCCACAGCGGTTCGCCTCGCGCGGCGACTACATTTTCTATTCCCGTCGGATCGATTAGAACCACGGCCGATCCCGACAAAATTTGCAGCGTGCCCGTGGATTTGGCTGCGCGCGCGAGAACCACGGCGCCATCCGGATAGTAGGCATTCATTCTGCCAACAGGCGAAAAGAAGATGGGCGACTCCCAGGTTTTCCCAAACAGTTTTACAGATTGATCGACTTTGGTAATGCCGTATAAGCGGCGCAAGCGGACTTCGTATTTATCGAAACCCTGGCGATTGGCAAGCATGGTTTCATTGTTAAAGGAACCGTCCGTAATGAATTCGTAGTGGGCCGGCGTGAGTTTCACGCGAGCCACGGCTTCGAAATCGAAAACATTCAGAGCTTCCTTCACCGATTTAATGACGACTTCGTTCTGCTCCGGCAGAGGCGCCGCGAGAACATCCTCGATCCAACGCGAATTGAAACCCGCGTAAGCCAACACAGGGCTGGCGACGAGAAAACTTAAAAAGGCGCGGCGATCGGAAATGCGTTTGGCAGGAGCCATGGTTCAACTTTCCTTTCGAAATCATAAATACATAATAATTTGAAAACGCGAGGTTAGCGCAGCTGAATAGAGCAAGCAAGCGCGGAAGGGCACGTTTGTGCTCCCGCAAACCAGGAGCACAAACGTGGTCCGCAAGTTTCACTCCGGTTCGCGGGACGTATCGGGAACCACGGGGCGCGGAACGCGTTCGCCACCGGGCAGGGCTTCCGACTGATGGCGTGCTGCGTTCTCCGCATGGCGCGGCAGATCGTTCACGGCATGAGGCTGAGGAATTCGTGTCGACGCCATTTCCGTTCGTTCGTCGAGGCGGCCAAAAATCATTTTTCCGGCAGTTGTTTGATGTACGGAAGTCACAGTGATGTCAATCGTCTTGTTAATCATGCGGCGCGCGCCGTCGACCACGACCATTGTTCCATCATCCAGGTACGCGACGCCCTGATTGTATTCCTTGCCCTCGCGCAGGATGAACACGCGCATCGTTTCTCCGGGCAGAACCACCGGCTTTAGCGCGTTGGCCAGTTGATTGACGTTCAGGATTTCAATGCCCTGAAGCGACGCAACCTTGTTCAGGTTGTAATCGTTGGTGATAATTTTTCCGTCGTAGCGTTTTGCCAAGTTCGATGAGCTTCAAATCCACGTCCGCAATGTTGGGAAAATCTTCGTCCGCAATTTCGATTTCCAGGTGCGGCATTTTCTGA
This sequence comes from uncultured Acidobacteriota bacterium, assembly GCA_963786215.1. GTDB lineage: Bacteria > Acidobacteriota > Terriglobia > Acidiferrales > UBA7541 > Palsa-360. The sequence continues at coordinate 295,247 of CAWAYK010000006.1, read as the reverse complement.
ATGCGCTGCAACACTTCGAGCCCGCGCCGCCCGCGCTGCCGCTTCATGGAATCGGCGGAATCGGCCACAAATTGCAATTCGCGCAACACAAATTGCGGAATCAGCATGACGCCGTCCAGGAAATGCGCCTCGCAAATATCCGCGATGCGCCCATCGATAATGACGCTAGTGTCGAGCACCTTCGGCATGCGCCGCGTGCTGCGCTCGCTGCCGAACAAGCCCCCAAGGGCCGCCAGATTCAGCATGTCTCCCTTGTTCGCTCCCACCACCAGGCCGATATAGGTCATCACCAGGAGCAGAGCCACGTCCATGAAAGACCGCGAGCCTTCCGGGATGGAGGTGCGCACCAGAATCAGGCCCATCAGGTACGCGCCGAGAATCCCCAGGATGGAGCCGATTGCCCCGCCAATCAGACGGCGCATGCTGGCGCGCTGCAGCCGAATCTCAAATAAGAATACCGAAATTGAAAATGCCAGGCCGACGCCTGCCGCCATCAGATTTGTTAAGCCAAAAGGGTGAAAATGATATCCAGCCGCAACGCAAGCGACCGCAAAAATCAGCCGCACGATCATGTGGTCCCACCAGTTTCCAAATTCAGGTTGCGTCTGTTCAGGTGTTGCAGGGCGGAGAGGAAACGGCATGGCCGAAGGCGGAGGAACAGAAGTTCCTTGCCGGGAAATAGGATGATTCATGGACCCTCAATTCTTATGAGGAAGAAAAAAAATCCCCACCGCATACCAAGTATGAATCGGAATTAATTGGGCTAACCCAGGACGATAGGTATAAAGCAGCCCTTTATACCTCCCACATATCCCATTTCCTGAGCGTTAGTCAAGTTTATTAAACTGCTTAAGAAAATATGCAGGAAATATCGCAGAGACTTGAAGGCAATAAATGCTTGTCAATTATTACAAATTAAATTGTGCGGGAATCGACTTGCTGGCGCAGATCGGCCAGAAAATCAGCAAGCGGGCGCGGGCCCAGGTCACCCTTGCTTTGCTGGCGCACGGAGACGGTGCCGGCTTCGGCTTCCTTGCCGCCGACGATCAGCATGTAGGGAATCTTCTGTAGCTGCGCATCGCGAATTCTGGCCTGCAACTTTTCGTTGCGGTCATCCAGGTGCGCGCGGAAACCGGCATCTTTCAACGCGGCAACGACCTTTTTCGCGTAATCCGTGAATTTTTCACTCAACGGCAGGACTTCGGCCTGCACGGGCGCGAGCCACACGGGAAACGCTCCAGCATAATGTTCGATCAGGATTCCGAAGAAGCGCTCGACCGAGCCCCACAGTGCGCGATGCACCATCAGAGGCTGGTGGCGGTTGCCGTCTTCGCCCACGTATTCCAGGCCAAAACGCCCGGGCAAATTGAAATCGAATTGCACGGTGGTCAGCTGCCAGGGACGGCCGATGGCGTCGATCAGCTTGACGTCAATCTTTGGCCCGTAAAACGCCGCCTCGCCTTCCATGCGTTTGTACGGAATGTTCAGCCGGTTGAGCGTGGTTTCCAGCGCTCCCGTTGACCGAGCCCAATCTTCGGCGGATCCGGCGTAATTTTCCGGATGATTCGCGTCCCAATCCGAAAGCTCGACGACGTACTGAGTGAAGCCAAACGTCTTCATCACGGCGAACGCAAAATCGATGCAGGCCTCAATCTCGGATTCAATTTGTTCCGGCATGCAGAAAATATGCGCGTCGTCCTGCGTGAAGCCGCGCACGCGCAACAGGCCATGCAGCACACCTGATCGCTCGTAGCGATAAACTGTGCCCAGTTCGGCGAGACGCACGGGCAATTCGCGGTAGCTGCGCAGGCGCGATTTGTAAATCAGGATGTGGCCCGGGCAATTCATGGGTTTTAATTGGTAGTCGTCTTTTTCGACTTCCACCGGGCCAAACATGTTTTCACGATAAAAATTGGCGTGGCCGCTGATTTTCCACAATTCGAGCCGCATAATGTGCGGCGTAACGACCAGGTCATACCCGCGTCGCAGCAATTCATCGCGCAGCCAGTCTTCCATCACTTTGCGGATCAGGCCGCCCTTGGGATGCCAGAAAATGAGGCCCGGTCCGGCTTCTTCCTGAACCGAAAACAGGTCCAGTTCTTGCCCGAGGCGGCGATGATCGCGCCTCTTGGCTTCTTCGAGGCGGTGGAGGTATTCGTCCAGCTCCTGCTGCGTATAAAAGCATGCGCCGTAGATGCGCTGCATCTGCGGGTTGCCTTCCTGGCCCTTTCCAGTAAGCGCCCGCCACGCTCATCAGCTTGAACGCGCGAATGCGCCCGGTCGAAGGGATGTGCGGGCCGCGGCAGAAGTCGATAAATTTTCCGGTGGTGTAGAACGAAACCATCGGTTCGATGGCGCGCTCTTCCACCAGTTCACATTTGAAGCCCTGGTCCCATTTGCGATACAGCTCGATGGCCTCGGGCTTTGGCATCATCTTGCGTTCGTTGGGGATATCCTGCCCGGCGAGCTCACGCATTTTCTTTCTCAATGCGCTCGAGGTCTTCCTGGTGTAAAGGGTTCAGCGCGAACAAAATCGTAAAAGAAACCGGTATCAATCGGCGGGCCAATGCCGAGTTTCACGTTGGGGAAAAGATCGAGCACGGCTGCGGCGAGCAAATGCGCAGCGGAGTGACGTAGCACCTGAATCGCTTCCGGATCTTTCGGCGTGAGAATCGAGAGCCGCACGTCCTGATCGATCGGTGCGCGCAAATCGACCAGAAAACCTTCGCCGTTTGCAACCGTATTCAGTCGCGCTTCGGGAGCGGCGTCAGGAGACGTTTCGCCGGATGCAACCGTTAGTGCGACGCTGGGCGCTTGAATCGGCGCGATTCGTGCAACCAGCGCTTCCTTCGCCAGGCGAGGCGAAATCTGCTGCGCGATTTCCGCCGCTGTCGTGCCCAGAGGCACTTCGCGGATTGCGCCATCCGGCATCGTAATGTGAATCATATCCATAATTTTAATTAGACTTTCAATCGGCGAGTGCGAAATGAAGCTGCGCCCAGGCGCCCACGGAATCATCTACGCTAGCAGATGGCTGTAAGCACGGTCAAGGCAACTTCACTGGTCTTCACGGACTCAGTATTTTTTGTTTTCCGTATCTAGCTGGCGGAGGCGGAATGGACTTTTCGTAGCGGGCAATTCGTGGAAACCTCTTCTATTTTGAAATCCTCCTCAGGGCGGGCGATTTCCATGGCACGTCCAAGCGCATCGGACTGCGTCTCAAAACATTCCCAATCCAGATTTTTACTGCCTTCCCAATGAATGTGAAAATGGGAGTGTGGACTTTCGGGGTACGATTTCATTTAGCCCTCCAGTAAGGCAAGTCTGGCGTCCGGCGCTATCTGGTTTAGCGAATTGCAGGGCGTCTACCACATCCGTTATACCGTTATTGTCCTGTGGAAATCAAGGAAACTCTGAATTTTCGCGAGATCATTAATTCTGTAAACGACTGTTTATAAAATATTTACAGATAATTTTTCAAGAGGGTTCTCGATTTGCCGTTAAAAATCCGCAGGCTTTCCGGCACAGATTTATATGGTTTGTGAATTCCACAGAATAGAAACCTGGAGTCCGAAAACAGAATTCCCCCAGGGAGAGTTCTATCCCCAATTTGGAATGTATCCGAATTTGGGGGCCAAGCTTCCCTCGGCCATTCAAGTTGGGTCGCGGACTTCAGAGTCTGTGTGAGAACTCGGTTTTGGATTATGTAGCGCCCGCCTTCAGGCGGGCACGCTACAAAAACGCGTCGATCCTGAGTTCTCACACAGACTCTGAAGTCCCGACACCCTGAAGAATCGTGCCATGCGAATTCTCATCAAATAAATACAGAACCCTTTGGCGTGGTGTGTTGCGACCCTTTCGAGCGGCTGATAGAATCGATCTGCGGAATTTTTTCGCAAGCCCCGCGACAATCAGGGCAAGCCGTGCAATGAGACGGACGCCGGCTTAATTTCCACATCATTTTTGCGGGCTGCAATTGCAGCCCGCTAGATTCCATCAATTTGAGCGGCGCTCCAGTCTGCCGCGGAGGACACTTGGCTAAATACGATCTAGCAATTATCGGTAGCGGTCCGGGGGGATATAACACAGCGATTCGAGCTTCCCAGTGGGGCCTGAAAACCCTGGTCATTGAAAAAGATGGGTTTCTGGGCGGGACATGCCTGCATGTTGGCTGCATTCCCACGAAGGTGCTGCTGCATCACGCCGAGATATTCGACAACTTCAAGCATGCGAAGGAGTTGGGCATTGACGTAAAGGAATTCTCGTTGAACTGGCCGGCGGTGCTGGCGCGGAAAGAAATGATCGTTAATAAACACGCCAAGGGCATCGAGTTCCTGTTCCGCAAAAATAAAGTGGATAAAATACAGGGCTGGGGAAAATGGGCGGGTCCCGGACGAGTCACAGTTGAAAAGGACGGAAAGATCACGGAAGTCGAAGCCACGCACATTATGTTCGGAACAGGCTCGACGGCGCGGTCACTTCCGGGTATTGATATCGACGGGAAGACGATTCTCAGCAACATTGAGATTTTGCAACTCCCTACTGTGCCCAAGTCATTGGTGATTGTCGGGGCAGGGGCCGTGGGCGTCGAATTCGCATCGATCTTCAATACGTTTGGGACCGAGGTCACCGTGCTGGAAATGTTGCCGCGCGTGACTCCAATCGAGGATGAGGAAATTTCCGCGGAACTGGAAAAATCGCTGAAGAAAAAAGGCATCCAGATTTTTACCGAAGCCAAAGTTTCGGGCGTAAAAAAGGAAGCCGAGGGCGCGACGGTTTCGTTCACGGATAAAACGGGGAAGACGCAAACCATCGCCGCCGAGAAAGTGCTGATGGCTGTTGGCCGGATGCCGAAGACGGAAAATCTGGGCATCGATAAATCGAAGGCAAAAATGGAGCGTGGGTTCGTCCACGTCGGCCCGTACATGGAAACTGCGGAGCCGAACCTTTACATGATCGGCGACATCGTTGCCGGAATGCCGCAACTGGCGCATGCCGCGTCGATGGAGGGCATTACGTGCGTGGCGAAAATCACAGGCCACCATATGCCTCCGATTGAAAAGACGCGTATCCCCAACGCGACGTACTGCGAGCCGCAGGTGGCGTCCATCGGCTTGACCGAGAAGGCCGCACGCGAAGCGGGCTACTCCGTCAAAACCGGGAAATTTCCTTTCATTGGCAACAGCAAAGCGACCATTCTGGGCCACCACGAAGGCTTTATCAAAGTCGTGACCGATGAAAAGACCGCCGAAATCCTGGGTGTGCACATCATCGGACCGTATGCGACCGAAATTATTGCGGAATCAGCAGCGGCCCTGCAACTCGAGGCGACTGTGGACGACCTTATGTCCACCGTGCATGCGCATCCGACGGTTTGGGAAGCGATGGCCGACGCGGTTGCGGCCGTGCGTGGGCTCGCGCTGAATGCGTAGGGGCATTCGAGAGTTGCAGAGTTGAGAGTAGAAACGTTGTTCCTGAGATTGAAGTTGGCGGGAGCAAATCATGAATGAAACAGTGCAGGAATATATTCAGAGGATTCTTGCGCAATCTGCTGGCAAAGATCCCATGAAAGTGCTAGCAAACACGGCGGCGAAGCTGAAGCGTCTGATTCAGCGCGCGCCGGCAGCCAAATTGCGCAAGCGTCCTGCGCCCGGGAAATGGTCCGCGAGTGAAATTATTGCCCATCTGGCGGACGGGGAAATTGTTACGGGGTGGAGGATCCGGCAAATTCTGGGCGCGCCGGGAACCCCGCTGCAAGCCTATGATCAGGATGCCTGGGCTGCTGAAGGCCACTACGAAAAGCGGGACGCGCGAAAATCGCTGGAACAGTTTCGGGTGTTGCGAGAAGGAAACCTCGCGCTTCTGAAAACGCTGACGCCGGAACAGCGCAAACATCACGGGATGCACGCCGAGCGCGGCGTCGAAACGATTGAGCATATCGTTCACATGCATGCCGGGCACGACCTCAATCATTTGGCTCAGGTCGAGCGGATTCTCGCGCGGAAGAGAAGTTAACAGTTTAGAGTTCAGAGTTTGCAGGCAAAAGAAATGAAAGAGCTGCTGGTTGTCGATCTTGGTGTTGTGGAATACAGCGTGGCGTGGGAGTTGCAGCGGCGCGTTGTGGCTGCGCGCAAGGCCGGAAATATTCCCGATGTGCTGCTGCTTTGCGAACATCCTCATGTGATCACGCTGGGGCGCAGCGGGAAAAAGGATCACCTTCGCACCCCGGATGAAATGCTTCGACAGATGGGCGTTTCATTTTTTGAGACCAATCGCGGCGGGGACATTACCTATCATGGTCCCGGACAACTGGTTGGCTATCCGATTTTAAATCTTGCGGAAATTCGGCGGGATGTTGGCTGGTACGTGCGCGGCCTGGAAGAGGCGATGATTCGCGCGACTGCTGAATATGGAATTGCTTCGCGGCGCGTGCCAGGGCGCACGGGGGTTTGGGTGGATGTAACACGAGGGGTCACTGAGGACGTAAAGGAAGTTCAGGAATTAAAGGAAATTAAGGATGAGGAAAAGCTCGCGGCGATTGGTGTGCACATCAGCCGATGGGTTACCTCGCATGGGTTTGCCTATAACGTTTCCACCGATCTGCGTTATTTCGATCTGATTGTGCCATGCGGAATTGCGGGGAAGCGGGCCACATCGCTTGAAAAATTGCTGGGGCGAAACGTAGGATTGAATGAGGTTGCGCCTCGAATTTCGGCCCACCTTGCGGAATTGTTGGGCCTTCGTGTGCGCTCGTGCGTGCGCGAAGACCTGGACGCGGCACTGCGCGCGCATGAAGAACGCGCCGTCAGCCTGGAAGCGGCGCAGGCGCATTGAGGGTTTAAGGATTTTTGCGCATTTCGCGCATTTTGTAGCCCGCGTCTTCAGACGCGGGGGTTTAGATTACGCAACATCTAAACCCTCACCTCTGATCCCTCGTCATCACTCGGGACAAGCGAGGCGAGCTACCGCAGGACTGGCACTCTGCTTGGGATTTGGCGATCCCACGAAATTATGGCTACAGCTCAGTTAACGCGCACACAGCATCTTGAGCTCTATTATTTTATGCGGCTCAACCGCGAGCTTGAGAATCAGATGGTACGCCTGTTCCGCCAAAATAAAATTGTCGGCGGGCTGTATCCCAGCCTCGGGCAGGAAGCGATTTCCGTGGGCACGGCTTACGCATTGAGCCCCGGCGACTGGATTGCGCCAATGATTCGCAATATCGGTTCGCTTCTCGTGCGCGGTTTTAAACCCCGCGACGTGATCACGCAGCATATGGCGCTCGCAACATCTCCCACAAGAGGCAAGGACGGCACAAGCCATTTCGGCGATCTGTATTCGCGGCATGTGGTGGCGCCCACTTCGATGCTCGGCGATTTGATTCCGGTGATGGCCGGGATAGCGATGGCGGGACGATATCTTGGCCAAAATATTGTGACCATGACGTGGATCGGTGATGGCGGCACATCCACCGGCGTGTTTCACGAAGGCTTGAATCTCGCCGCGGTGCAGAAGGCTCCGTTTGTTTTAATCGTGGAAAATAATCAGTGGGCGTACTCGACGCCGGCGGATAAACAATCCGCGCTGCGCGATCTGGCCGACCGCGCCAAGGCCTACGGCGTGAAGAGTTCCATCGTGGATGGAAATGATGTGCTGGCCGTCGAGCGCACCACGCGCGAAGCGGTTGCCTATGCGCGCGCCGGAAACGGTCCCGTGCTGATCGAGGCGAAAACCATGCGCATGCTGGGACATGCGCAGCATGACGCCGCGGAATACGTGCCCAAGGCGCTGCTCGAATCGTGGAAGAAGCGCGATCCTCTCGACCGTTTTGAAAAATTACTGACCGAAAAAAAATTGTGGGACGCCAAAACGAAAAAGGAAATCGACGAGCGCATTGCGCGCGAAATACGCGAGGATGTGGAATTCGCGGAAAACTCGCCGGCTCCAGCACCCGAGTCGGCCGAAGAGGGCGTCTACTGCGAAGGTTGTCATGCGATTGAAGCGGAGTGGAAACGGCCCAGGGAAGAAGTCATGCCGCCGCGCTCGAGCGTAAAGGCCGAATGGCCGTTGAAATCAATTGCGGGATTTGGAGCCCGCCCGCCCGGTGCGAAGAAGCCTGCGTTAAAAATCAAGGCTGCAAAAAAGCCCGCACGCTCCGTGGTTCGTGCAAAGGCCGGCCGCTGACCATGGCCGAAACCACTTATCTCGAGGCCATCCGCCAGGCGATGTCCGAAGAAATGGATCGCGATCCTGCGGTCGTCCTGATCGGCGAGGACGTCGGGGTGTACGGCGGGGCATTTAAAACTTCGGAAGGGTTGTTGGCGCGCTTCGGCTGGGAGCGCGTGATCGACACCCCCATCAGCGAATCGGCGATCGTGGGCGCGGCAGTTGGCATGAGTTACGCGGGCTTGAGGCCTATTGCCGAAATGCAGTTCATCGACTTCATCGCCTGTGCCTTCAACATGATTACGAATTACGCCGCGAAATCGCACTACCGCTGGGGCGCGCCCGTTCCGATCGTGTTGCGTGGCCCGTGCGGCGGCGGCGTGCATGGCGGGATGTTCCACTCGGCGAATCCGGAAATGTATTTCGTGCACACGCCCGGGTTGAAAGTGGTTTGCCCGTCAACCGCCTATGACGCCAAGGGACTTTTGAAATCTGCGGTTCGCGACAACAACCCTGTTCTTTTTTTCGAACATAAATATTTATATCGTAGAATTAAGGAAGAGCTGCCGCCGGGCGACTTTACCGTGCCGATTGGAAAAGCGGTGGTGCGGCGCGAAGGGCGCGACCTCACGATTGTGAGCTATGCGGCCATGATGCACACTTCGCTTGAAGCGGCTGCGGAGTTGGCGAAGGAAGGCGTCGAGGCGGAAGTGATCGATTTGCGGACGCTCTTGCCGCTCGACAGCGAAACGATTCTGGCTTCCGTGCGGAAGACGAACAAATTGCTCGTGGTGCATGAGGACACGCGCACGGGCGGCATCGCCGGAGAAATCGCCGCCATCGTCACCGAAAAAGCATTTGAGGATCTGGACGGGCCGATCCGCCGCGTGACGTCCCTGGATACTCCGGTGCCGTACGCGCCGGGTCTCGAAGAATATTTTATGCCCAATACCGCCAAGGTTGTCCGGGTGGCGCGGGAGTTGGCAAGATATTAAAGCATTGGTGATTCGTGGATCGTGAATCGTGAGTTGCGATTCGTGAAAGTTTCGACGGAATCAGTTTGCAAGCGGGTTCGGGATGACCAGATTTCCGGCAGGTTCATTTGTGGACATCCCCGTTTGCCTGTAAAATCTTGACTTCTCTTGAATTCATATGAGCAAGGCGTCGATCACGTTTCACGAATCACAAGTTACGAATCACGAATCACTGGTTACGATCCGCTAATCACGAAAAGAGGAGAATCATGGCCGTTGACGTCATCATGCCCCAGATGGGGGAAAGCATTTTCGAAGGAACGATTACCAGGTGGCTCAAGAAACCGGGAGACCGGGTGGAACGGGATGAGCCGCTTTTCGAAATCTCGACCGATAAGGTCGATGCCGAGATTCCGGCTCCTTCCGCTGGAGTGCTGAAGGAGATCAAAGTCAGTGAGGGCAAGACCGTGCCTATTCAGACGGTAGTCGCGGTGATCGATGCGGCGGGATCTGAAGCGGCCTCACCCGCTGCTGCGCCGGCCCCAGTTCCTGCGCCGGAGAAGGCCGCGGCGCCCAAGGCCGTGGCATCTGCACCCCAAGCCGCTCCGGCACCTTCCGCCCCGGCGCCAGCCCCTGCAGCCCCACAGGCAGCCACCGCGGCCCCTGTAGCGCCCGCTGTACGTGCCAATGGGCAGAAGATTCGCAGCTCGCCCCTCGTTCGGAAAATCGCCAAGGAACACAATGTGGACCTCGCCTCCATGGAGGGCAGCGGCGCGGGCGGCCGCATCAGCAAGAAAGATATTCTCGAAGCGGTGGAAACGGGCGGTCCGAAGCCCGCTGCTGCGCCGGCTCCTGCCTATGCTCCCTCGGCTGTCGAGCCGCCGCAGGCTGCCCCCGCGCCACCGCCTGCCACGGGCGGAGCTACGGTTCACCCACTGCTCGAAAACGCCGTGCCGCGCGAACGCATTTACTTCGGCAAGTACGAAGCGCAGCCGATGAGCATGATGCGCCAGCGCATTGCCGAGCACATGGTGGCCTCGAAGCATGTTTCGCCGCACGTGTATTCGATCGATGAGGCGGACATGACGCGCATTGCCAAAATTCGCGAGCGTTCGAAAGCCGCATTCGAAACGAAGTACGGGACAAAGCTGACCTACATGCCGTTCTTCGTCCGAGCTTGCGTCGAGGCATTGCGAGCGTTCCCCACGGTCAACGCGTCCTGTGACGGGAATACGGTGGTGCTGCATCGCGAAATCAACGTGGCCATCGCCGTGGCCCTTGATTGGGGTTTAATTGTGCCCGTGCTGAAAAATGCCGAGGAGAAAAATTTCCTCGGACTCGCGCGCGGCATGAATGATCTGGCGGAACGCGCACGCGCCAAAAAGCTGAAGCCGGAAGAAGTTCAGGAAGGCACGTTTTCCATCACCAATCCCGGCGTGTACGGCGGGCTGATGGGATTGCCGGTGATCAACCAGCCGAACGTCGCCATCCTGGGCATTGGCGCGATTCAGAAGCGTCCCATGGTGATCGACGATGCGATCGCGGTTCGCTCGATGGTCTATTTGACGCTGTCCTACGATCATCGCGTGGTCGACGGAGCGGTTGCGCACCAGTTTGTGGGCAAAGTGAAATCGTTCCTGGAATCGTGGAGCGAGGAAATTTTGTAGGGAAGAAGCGGTGACTGGTGATTAGTGACTGGTGACTGGTGAAAACAAATTGGCCAATTTCCACAAATTTGGAAATTGGCCAATTTGTTTTTCGTTCTATTTTTATACGAAGTCCCAGCCATACGAATAACAGTTGACACGAATGCGCGCATGCAGCTGACTCACCAGTCACCCTTCGCAGGAGCTCAGGGCAAGCCAGTCACGAATTACAAATTACGATTCACAAATCACGAATTCCCCGCCTTCAATACCGGCGCCACGTCATGAGCCCATTTGCGAAGCTGCGCGAGCGGGACCACGCGAATATTGCTGTCCAGTAAAACTCCGGAAACAAATTGATCGCGGCGGTTGCCGCGGTCGGGTTCGCGTTCGGTGACCGCCAGGAATTCCGTGTGTTTTACATGGCCACGAATCGCATTTGCAGTGTAAGCGAGAAGCTTGGCCTGGCCGGGATCGCGGCCGAGGGCCACGGAATGGACAAAGCCTCGGGTACCGTTGCGGCGGTAGGAAAAATCGAGGCGCATGGGATCGCCCGGGGCCGTGAATTCCTCGACGCGCACGGAGCGCTGCATGAGGCGCAGGATTTTTTCGGTGCGAAAATAATCGGCGGCCTGCGCGCGCACATCGTTGCGCGTGCGGATCTCGACCACGCCGCGGCGCGGCTCGCGCATGGGCTCGACCTGTTCGCGGAAAACGCGGTCGAGTTCGAAGTCGGGGTCTCGCGCGAGAAGGCCTTTGCGGGGCGCGAGCTGGATGGCGTTGGAAAGAGTCTCATCGAATTTTTGCAGAAGGGTTTCCGAATCCATTTCACGCCCGGCAAATTGCCGGTAAAATTCCGCAGGCAGCCGCAGCAGCAGTTCTTCGTCGGCGGCTGGATGCATGCGCCGCAGTCGCGCGAGGTCGGCGGGTTCTTCGAGCCAGCGCTGGCGGACTCGGCCCGTTGCCGGATCGAGCAGCAGGACGCCGATGTTCACCCATTCGTCGCGAATCAGATTGGGCTGGTAGCGCACCACGTGGTACGCGCAAGGTAAAAGAGTTTCGTCAGGCATGTTGCACCTTCCAATTTGGAAATGGATCGCGGCCGGAATTGCGGGCCGAAAATATTAATTCGCGCACACGCTGCCGCCGTCTTGTACAAGCGTTCGATTAACTGTTCCATAGCGTCCCAGTCTCCTCCGTACCATTCCGGGGGGATCTGCGCGGCCTCTTCGCCCAGCACGCGCTCCGTGATCTGATTTTCGAGGCGCGAAAGCCAGGGCTCAAAGGCGTTCATTCCGTCGACGGTTTGATAGACGCGTTGGCGCATGTACAGCCCGCGCAGCGGCGCATCGGGAAAATCCCATTCCCCCGCATTGAAGCAAAACCCAAAGTCGATCATCATCGCCGTGTACCCGGCGGCCGAATAGGTGTTCGCTGCGAGGGTGATGACCGCACCTCCGGGCGAGCCGTTGCCGGCCGCTACGGCAAGGTCGCCAGGGTCGCGAAAAAAAATTGCCTGCCGTCCATTGGTGTTGCACGTCCACTTGTCGAGGACCAGCACGCCCAGAAAATCGGGGAGATTCCGCACGCACATTAACTGCTCGTCCGGCAAAAAATCGTGCACCGTCATTTGCGCGGGATGCCCGGGAAACTGCGAGCCAAATTGTTTTCCCGCCGCGCAGGGCTTTCTGCCCAAACCCAGCTGCATGACGAGGTCTGGGGTGTAGGCGATGATTTCCGGACGCACCTCCACCACTTCGACTTGCGGCACGCACAATCCCAGGCGCGCCGCCAACCTAGTAGCGAGCATTTCATTGGCCAGAATTTTCAAATGTTGGGGATTATTTTGAAATTTGACGATGTAATAAGCATCGTCCTCGCAGCGCATCAGATGGGCTTGCGCGCCACCACGCATTCGCCTCACATGCTCGATGGCAAGTTTCATGACAGCCATGCTAGACAGGCTCGACGAAACCCGCAAGAAAATAGTTCCGCTATGGGAAATGAGAATTACTGGGAGGGGAAATTCTTAGATCTGTTTCGGAACGAAACAAGAAGTATCGCAACTTCCGCATAGACAAAAGGCCCGGAAGATCCTCCCGAGCCTTCATCCACGAAACCCATTTGCAAAAATCAGCTAGCGCCTTTTGCCGCGCTTGGCCGCTTTTTTCGCTGGCTTTTTTGCCGGCTTCTTCTTGGCCTTTTTCTTCGCGGCCTTCTTAGGAGCGGGCTTTGCTTTTATTTTCGCTTTTTTCGCGGCCGGTTTTTTGGCCGCTTTCGCCGGCGCCCTTTTCTTCGCAGCCGGCTTCGGAGTCGAAGCGGGTTCGGAAGTCGCAGCCATATCCGGACGTTCGGTTATGACCAGTTCCTCCTCCGTTTCCTCTTCAATCGTATCTTCCGGGTCTCCACCGAGTTCTTCTTCCTCAAAATGCACGAACTCGTTTTCATCGTTCTGGTCTTCTTTTTCGTAGGCCATCCGCATTCTCCCTTCGACTATTCGCCATTTCGAGGAATTCGACGGCGTTTCACGCCATCGCGCGCTTATAAACGGAATTCGGCATTGTTGTCAAGAGTCAGTCAGATTTCTGCCGGTTCCGTGTGCAAAACTTTTTCAGCATTCATGCCCGCAAGCGCCGCTCGGTCCTGGCCTAGCCGGCACAGGGCAGCCACCAAATGCCACAAACCCGAACACAATATAGAGATAAAACGGATGAAAAAGCAAGGAAGGACTAGTGAGTTTGCAGAATGGTCAGCGTATCGCCCACCTGCAGAGGCCTGCTGAACAGGTACCGGTTGCCTGCCTGAATGGCTTCCACCGTTGTCTGGTAAGCGCGCGCGATGGACCACAGGGTTTCTCCCTGTTTTACACGGTGAACGACCGAGCTGTTCGTTCGCGCTTCCATGACGGGAGGTTTCTTGGTGGTGGTCGTCTGCCTGACAGCCACGGAAGTGGCCACTGTGGATTTGGTCTTGTTGTTAGTGTTACTGGCCTCCTGTTGTTGCCCGGGCGCCGGAGTCATGCCGCCGGGATAAATCCGCAGGGAGGTGCCGCGCACGACGTGATCGGCCTTCAAATGATTCCATTTGCGCAGTTCGGCAGTGGTCACGTCAAATTCGTCGGCGATGGTGGCAATCGTGTCGGTGCGGCGCACGCGGTAGCGTATCAGTTTTCCGGAAGAAGCCTCGGTGCGCGCGGCAGCCGGAATAATCAGTTTCTGGCCTTCTTCGAGATTGGCGCCAACAGCCAAATCGTTCGCATCGGCTACTTCCGCCGTAGAAACACGATACTGCTTGGCGATCGAGGAAAGCGTCTCACCCTGCTCCACTTTGTGGCGGCGCCAGCTGACCCACTTCTCGGGCGGGATGGCGGCAATTTCGGCGAAGAAACGTTCCGCGCTGCCCTCGGGAATCTGCAAAACGAAATCGGGATCGGGCGGCGTAACAAGCCTCAACAATTCCGGATTCATGCTACGCAAAGATTCCAGGTCCGTGTCGATGGTCTCGGCTACGAGGCGCAAATCGATCGCCTGGCCGGGCTTTACCTTGTCGGCCTTCAAAGCGGGTTCCGGCTCGAACTCAATGCCGTAGCGGGCAGGATCCTTCGAAATCAGGGTCAAGGCCAGAATAATCGGCACGTAGTTCATTGTTTCTTTCGGCAGAACGTTGCGGTGATACAGTTCCCAGAAGTCGGCGTAGCCGGTTCGTTCCACGGCATGCTGTACAGCGCCCGCACCCGAGTTATACGCGGCCATCGCCAGGTACCAATCTCCAAACTGGTCATACAAGTCACGCAAATCCCGCGCAGCGGCTCGCGTTGCTCTTTCCGGGTCCTGGCGCTCATCCACCCACCAGGTCTTTTGCAATCCGTATTTCCGCCCCGCAAAGGACATGAACTGCCACATGCCACGCGCGCCTGCCTTGGAAACAGCCTGAGGCAAAAAGGCGCTCTCGGCTTGCGCCAGATAAATCAAGTCCTGCGGCATTCCTTCTTCTTTCAGAACGCGGCGGACCATTTCACGATAACGTCCCGCGCGGCGCAGACCGGTTTCGACAATCGCGCTCCCGCGGGGCGTTTTGAAATAATTCAAATAGGCTAGAACAGGATCGTTCACTGTCAGCGGAAGGTCGTGGTCGATGGCTCCTACTTCGCCTTCGGCGCGTCCACGCAGATTGGGATCGAATTTTTCAGGCTGCGGAATCGGCTGCTCGGCAATTTCGTCGATGGGCGCGGGGGTGGATTTCTGTTCGCTAAAACCGTCACCGGCGCGGAATGCTTCGAGTTCGTCCAGGCTGACCGTGTCAATAATGTGGTGGTACAAAGCGCTCAGTTGCGGATCTGTATCGAGATCGAAACCGCTGGCAAGCAAGTGGTCGAGCGCAGCGTCAAATTCCTCGCGCGCCTTGCCCAGATGCCCAGCCTTAAAATCCTGTTCGCCGGCGTCAAACGCCGCCTGGCTTTCAGTAGCCACTTGTTCGGGGCCAGAGGGTGTGGGAGCCGCAACCGGTGGCGCCGCTTTGCGTTGGGTTTCTACGGCTGCGGCTGCCTGAACGGGTTGTTGAACGGGTAATGCGATCTGCGGCGGTTTAACTTGAACCTGTTTTTTGGAGGAGTCGTCGCACCCGGCGAGACCTGCCAATACACCCGCCGCAACCAACATCCAAGCCGCCGATTTTTGAGCGCGATTTCCCATAGTGTTTTTTTGACGGTCTCAGTCAGTTTGGAACGACTTGTCGAACCGTCCTCCGCATGGAAGAGAGCACAAGCCTCTCCAAACGGAAGAGCAGATTCCCGCCACTAGGAATTCCGCTAAGTTAATTGTAGATCACATGCCCCCAAGGGGGTCAATAGCGAATGCTACAGCCTGTTAATAATTGTTTAACCCGTCAAGAATCAAAATCTTAGGAGAGTGCTTGCCGCAAGTCCGCGAGCAGATCCGAGGCGTCTTCGAGCCCAATCGACATGCGCACGGTGCCCGGGCTGACACCCGCGGCGGCCAGTTCTTTTGGGTTCAGTTTGAAATGGGATGTGTAAATAGGGAGCACAATGAGTGATTCAACTCCACCCAAGCTCGCCGCGAGAAGGAAAATTTCCGACCTGTCGCAAAAGCGGCGCGCGGCCGGCAATCCCCCTTTCATATCAAAAGCCAACATCCCGCCAAAATCCGTCATTTGCTGTTTCGCAAGGCGGTGAGATGGATGCGAAGGCAGACCCGGATAATGGACTCGCTGAATTTTGGGATGGCGCTCGAGAAAGCGCGCCACGGCCATGGCGCTTTCGCATTGCCGGCGGACTCGAATTTCCAGCGTCTTCAATCCGCGAATTAACAGATAGGCGGGATCCGGGTCCATGGAGCCCCCGAGGGAGATCATCATCTCGCGAACTTTTCCGACCCTTTCCCGACTCCCAGCGACGGCGCCAGCGATGATATCCGAATGGCCGGCCAGATATTTCGTAGCGCTGTGCACCACCAGATCGAATCCCAGGTTCAGCGGTTTTTGCAGGATGGGCGTCGCAAACGTATTGTCGATAATCGAGACGAGCTTGTGCTTTCGGGCGAGAGCCACGGACTTCTTCAAGTCCACGAGGCCCAGAGTAGGGTTCGTTGGGGTTTCCACGTAGAAGGCGCGGGTCTTTGCGTTCACCAATTGATCGAAGCCATCCAGGTCTGCATCGACATGGTGCACGCGGATTCCCATCCTTGGCAGGATGTCCCGCATCAGCCGGTAAGAGCCGCCATAGAGTTGCCGCGTGGCGATCAGTTCGTCGCCAGCCTGCAGCACGGATAGCAGCGCGCTTGAGATCGCCGCAGATCCTGATGCCGTTACAAGCCCAGCCTCTCCATTTTCAAGCTTGGCGATTTTTTCTTCCGCTACGGCAAGCGTGGGATTGCCATAGCGCGTGTACAAATAGGCTTGGGATTTTCCCTCGGCCCAGCGTTTCATTTCCGCCGTGTCTGCGAAAGTAAAATTGGCGGAGCGAACGATGGGCGCGGTCACCGAGGTATTTCGTTTGTGCTTCGGCTCGCCACTGTGGATGGCGAGGGTTGCGTCAGACCATTTGAGAGAGGTTTTCTTTGGCATGATGCAGCTATTTTTTCACGCACACAAAGATACGCAACCTCCAATTTGGCCCGAAGCGCAATTACGCAGGCTATGGGGCTCTTATGAGATTTTGGATCGAGGGAGGTGGTTTAAATTCCAATGAGCACAGATCTGTAGCCCGCCTCTTCAGAGGCCGAGGTTTAGATGTGTCGCTGGCTGAATCTCGCATCATCTAAACCCCCGCCTCTGAAGAGGCGGGCTACAGCAGGCCGGACCTTCGTTGAAGATGCCAAAATTGGCACCCAATATTTTTTTTCCTTCGTTCCTGCGTCCTTGACTCCTTACCTCCTTGCCTCGTCCCTACCCTGCCTCCAGCCCCTACACGTGCTCTTCTTCCTCGACCTCAATTCCGCGAGCCGCCTTCGCTGCGGCAATCACTTTCTCCGCGATTTCGTTCGGCACATAGTCGTAGTGCGAATACTCCATGGTGTAGGTGGCACGGCCCTGCGTCATGGAGGTCAGAGTTGTGGCGTAATTCAGCATTTCGGCAAACGGGACGGAGCCTTTGACGATGACGGTCGCCCCGCGCACTTCACTGCCATTGATCCGGCCGCGCCGCGAACTCAGATCGCCCATGATGTCCCCCGAGTATTGGTCGGGCGCATAAACTTCCACGTGCATCACGGGTTCGAGCAGCGCCGCGCGTGCCTGCTTCATGCATTCTTTAAATGCCAGCGAGCCGGCAATCTTGAATGCCATGTCGGAGCTGTCCACGTCATGATATTTGCCGTCGTAGAGGATGGCTTTGAAATCCACGACGGGGAAGCCGGCCAGATACCCGCGCTCGGCGGAGGCGCGAATGCCTTTCTCGACTGAAGGAATCCAGTTCTTGGGAATCGCGCCGCCGAAAATGTCGTCGATGAATTCAATGCCCGCGCCGCGCGCCGCAGGTTCCAGGCGAACGCGGCAGACGCCGAACTGTCCATGCCCACCGGTTTGCTTTTTGTGCTTGCCTTCGGCGTCGGCCTTGCCGCGAATCGTTTCGCGATAGGGAACCTTGGGTGGATGCAGCTTGAGGTCCACGTGATAGCGCTTATGCAACTTCGCGACGACCACTTCGATATGTTGCTGCCCCGAACCAGCCAACAAGAATTCCTTGGTCTGCGGATCGCGTGAAAAACGCAGCGACGGGTCTTCTTCCAGAATTTTGTGAATCGCGGGACCGATGCGGTCTTCATCCGCGCGCGTCTTGGGTTCGACCGCGAAGGTGATCGAGGGCTCCGGAACGTGAGGCAGAGGGTAGTGGATGGGAGCGGGCTTGTCGCCGAGCGTGTCGCCGGTGAATGTTTCCTTGAGCTTTGCGACGGTTCCGAGTTCGCCGGCATGCAGCTCCGGGACGGCAGTGGCCGTCTTCCCTTGCATCACCTGAATGTGCTGCAGGCGTTCGCATGTGCCACGCGTGAAATTTTGCGGCATCGCGTCATTTTTCAGGACGCCGGACATGACTTTGAAATAGGTGACGCGACCGGCAAACGGATCGGCCAGCGTCTTGAACACAAAAATTGACAAAGGCTCGGCGTCGGCGATTTTTCGTTTGATCTCAGTTCCCTTGCTGGCGGTTTCGCTGTGGCCTATCGCCGTGCCGCGCTGCGACGGATCGGGAAACACGTCGACCAGCAGATCGAGCAGCGTTGCGCTGCCAATATTGTGTAGTGCGGAAGTCAAAACGACGGGATGGATACGCTTGGCCAGGAAAGCCTCGCGCAGCCCTTTTCGCAAATCTTCAACCGGCAGCGTGCCCTTCTCGAAAAATTCCTCCATCAGCGCGTCGTCGCCCTCGGCCACCATTTCCACAAGCGTTTCGTGCGCGATCTTCGACGGTTCGGCGAGTACGTCGGGAATCTCTTCGATCTTGGGCTTGCCGTCGCCGTCCGGCGTGTAGAAATGCGCCTTCATTGTGATCAGGTCGATGACGCCGCGAAACCCTCTCTCTGAGCCGATGGGTAACTGTAGCGGCACTACATTGCGTCCGAAGACGCGCGTAATCGATTCCATGGCGCGGTCGTAATTCGCCAGCTCGCGGTCCATCCAATTGATGACAAACGCGCGCGGCACATCGTATTCAACCCCGTAGTCCCAAACTTTTTCCGTGCCCACCTGCACGCCTGCCACCGCATCCACCACAATCAGCACGGCGTCCGCAGAGACGAGCGACGCGCGCGTGTCATTCAGAAATGTGCTGTAGCCCGGCGTATCCAGAAAATTAATTTTTATTTTTTCCTCGCGGTCGCCTTTTGCAAGTGGCCCTGATGGCGCCCATTCGGCGTAGGCCAGGCTGGTGTGAATCGTGATTTTTCTGGCGATTTCCTCTTCGTCCCAGTCGGTGACGGTGGTTCCTTCGGTGACCTTTCCCAGCCGCGTGGTCATCCCCGCCGTGAACAGTAACGACGACACCAGCTGGGTTTTCCCCGTGTCGCCGTGGCCGGCAATTCCCACATTTCGTATGGATCGCGTTTCGTAGGCTTTCATCGCTCTACCCCCTTGTGCGCCGCAGGCGGTGAGCGCGGCAAGTGCCGCGGCCGCATCGGAAAAGGTTTGCGGCGAATTGTCTGGAAGGATGAAGGTTCGTGTTCCGGTTTATCCGGTCGCGTCCCCCTCTTTCGCGGATGCTAGCACGGCTGGGAGCGCGGGGCAATTGGTCTAAGTAGCGCGGGCTTCAGCCTGCGGGGGTTAGTCTTTGCAAGGACGAAACCCGACAGGCTGAAGAGTCTGTGTGAGAACTAGCCTTGACGCGTCTTTTATACTGCACGAGAGAGGAGACGCGATGGGGAAATTTTTGGATTACAACCCGGATCAGGCGTATTTGCTGCCGCCGAGTGTGCGCGATGTATTGGGTTCAGGACACTTATGTTTTTATGTGCGCAGGATGGTGGCGAAGTTGGACTTGGGCGCTTTTCGAGACGAGTATGGAATCGAAGGCGGACCGGCGTACGCACCAGAGATGTTGGTTTCGGTATGGCTATACGCTTACGCCCTGGGCGTGACCAGTTCGCGCAGGCTGGAACAGCGCATCCGAGAGGATTTGGCATTTCGGTATTTGGGTGGCGGGGCGACGCCGGATCACTGGACGCTGAACGCGTTTCGGCGGCGGCACGCGAAGGGGTTGAACGATTTGTTTACGCGCGTGGTGGAGTTGGCGCGGGCGAGCGGGCTGGGTCGGTTGGGACACGTGGCCATCGACTCGACGCGCATCGCGGCGAACGCATCACGCAATCGCCTGGATACCGAGCAAGCGTTGCGAGAGAAACGGGCGCGCATACGGCGCGACATTCGGCGGTGGCAGAAGCAGTGCAACGCGGAAGATCCGAACGAAGGCGCAGGGATGGAAGTAGGCCGCGAAGCGATCGAACGGCTGGAGCGGCAAGCGGATGAAATTCCGGCGCGGCTGGAGCGGCTGCGGAAATCGGGATTGAAGAAACTCTCGCGGACGGATGCGGACAGCCGCTTTCTGCGCGAGCGTGGCGGGTTCACGCTGGGCTACACGGGCACGCTGGCGGTGAGCGAAGATCACTTGATTGTGGGGCAGTGCGTGACGCAGGAGACGAACGACAACGGTTTGCTGCTTCCGCTGCTGGATTTGGTGGAGCAAACGTGTGGAGACAAGCCGCACTGCGCGAGTGCGGACAGTGGATTTTTTTCCGTGGAGAATTTGCGGGTGTTGGAGGAACGAGGAATCGACGGGTATGTTCCAGACTCCCATCTGGGACGCTGGTTGAATCGCGGAGGGCGACTGCGGACGCGGGCAAAGGACCCGGCCTATCGCCGCATGCGACGAAAATTGCGCGACCCGGCAGGCCGCGCGCTGTACGCCAAACGCAAAGCCATCGTCGAACCGGTCAACGGAGTGTTAAAAGAGCAGCGAGGCATGAGAAGGTTCCGCCAACGCGGATTGCACAAAGTGAGAGGAGAATGGGCGCTAGCGAGCACCGCCTATAACTTGACGCGCATGTGGCACGCGAACTAGCGGCCACGCAACTCCAATTTCCCAGAACCATGCGTAGCAAACAGTCATAAACTCGAATACAAACTATAAAAACGAAGCGGCATCGAGTCTTCACCCAGACTCTGAAGCCTATGCCACGAAGACAATTACTGCGGAAAATTTCCGGTGAACGAGACTTGGGGTTTGCGCGGATCGCAGCGGCGAATCTGGCCGATGCGGAAATATTTTTCGCGGCGGCGCTTTAATTCGGTTTCAAGGGCGCGATGATTTTCGATGGGCACGACGAGAATCATGCCAACGCCCATATTAAATGTTCGCAGCAGATCGTCGCGCTCGAGTTTTCCGAGGCTTGCGAGGTAAGTAAAAATGGGCGGCACGGGCCATGAGCCGAGTTCGATTTCCGCTTGCACGCCGCGAGGCAGCACGCGCGGCAAATTTCCCGGGATGCCTCCGCCGGTGATGTGCGCCATCGCCGAGAGCCATCCTTTGGCGACCGTGGTTTTCAACATCGGCCAGTAGCAGCGATGCGGGCGCAGCAACTCCGCGCCGATCTTGTTGCTAACTTCGGCGACGTAGGATTCCGGCTGCAAGCCCGCGTGGTCGAACACCAGTTTGCGCGCCAGGGAATAACCGTTCGTGTGGAGCCCGGTGGAGGGAAGCGCAAAAACCAAATCACCAGGCTTCACTGCATTTGTTTTTTTCAGGCTCGCACGTTCCGTTACACCAACGATGAATCCGGCGAGATCATATTCTCCCGGCGCGTAAAAACCCGGCATCTCCGCCGTTTCGCCGCCGATGAGCGCGCATCCCGCCGTGTGGCAGGCGCGCGACATTCCTTCGACTAATTGCTCGACCACATTGGGATCCATTTTGGACATCGCGAGGTAGTCGAGAAAGAAAAGCGGCTCGGCGCCGAGCGTGAGGATGTCATTGACGCAATGATTCACAAGGTCCGCGCCCACCGTGGAGTGGATATTCATGGCCATGGCGATTTTCAGCTTGGTGCCCACGCCATCGGCGCTCGAGACCAGTACCGGCTCTTTCCATTTTTTATCGAGAGCAAATAATCCGCCGAACGATCCGATGCCGCCGATCACCCCGCGTGTGAATGTGCGCGATGCCAGGCGCCGGATGCGCTCCTTGGCCTGATCCGCAAGTGAAATATCCACACCCGCTTCGGTGTAGTCCATGAACGTTGAACTCTTTCTGCCGTGGCGAGAGGAGCCGGGCGGCGTGCTCCCGTAAGATTAAAACACTGGGCCGATTAAAATAATTTTCCGATTAAAAGAATTTGAAGATACGCCGCCAGCGCACAATGCTCGGATGCAGCAGAATGCTTGCGTAGGCGGTCATGCGATCTCGAACGTGTCCCGGATTCCAGGTTTCCTCAGGCGCGTCAATGGACATATACACCATGATGGGAGTACCGATAATGTTTTCTCTGGGCACAAATCCCCAGTACCTGCTGTCATAGGAATCGTCGCGATTGTCACCCATCATGAAATATTCGCGGGCCGGAACGGTTACCGGGCCGTAATTGTCGGTCGGGTTCGGCGGGTCGGCGCGGTAGGGTTCTTTCAGCGGCTTGCCATTGATGGATACAACGCCTTCGCGAATTTCCAATTCATCGCCCGGCAATCCGATCAGGCGCTTGATGTAATCGGGAGTTCCGGGCAGCGGCGCGCGGAAAACAACAATTTGCTGGCGACGCGGATCGCGCCAAAGGCGCATGTGCAGCGGCGTCATCGGCAATTCGGCTTCGTACCCGAAACGGCTCATCAATAGATGATCGCCGACGAGAAGAGTCCTCTCCATGGAGCCGGAGGGAATCACGCGCGCCTGCACAATCGTTCCCGTGATGAATAAAAATGCCAGAATCACCCAAAGCCAGGACAGCGCTTCGCGGAGAATAATCTTATTAATGTCCGGTTTTGCTGGCGTTACAACCGGAAGCGTTTCTTCAGCGTTCATTCGGCATCACCTGAATTTCCACGGCGGGTACATCGATTTCCACGGTTCGTGATTCGAGTTCGGCTTGCGCCCCGTCTACCGGGTATACGCCCGTGTAGCAGGAAGTGCAAAACGAGCCTCGCGTATCATCCACCGCGAGCTTCAAATTCGAAAGTGACACATATCCCAAAGTGTCTGCGCCGAGATACTGGCGAATTTCTTCGATGGAACGCTGCTCGCGATCGGATGGAAGCGACTTTTGATCGAGCTTCGCTTCAAAAGCTGCAAGCTCCTCCGCTGTAAGGCGCGGGCGCACGTGCGATTCATCGGACGCAATTAATTCCTCGCGCGTCGGCGTATCCACGCCGTAGTAGCAGGGCGAAATCGTCGGCGGGCAGCTGATGCGCATGTGAACTTCCCTTGCGCCTGCTTCGCGGACCATGCGAACGATCTTGCGGCTGGTGGTGCCGCGCACAATGGAATCGTCCACCAGCACGACGCGTTTCCCGCGCAGAAGTTCCGGCACAGGATTGAGTTTCAGCTTCACGCCGAAGTCTCGAATGGATTGCTGCGGTTCGATGAATGTGCGGCCCACATAATGATTGCGAATCAGTCCCATGCGAAACGGGATGCCGGATTCCTGCGAATAACCAACCGCCGCGGGCACGCCGGAGTCAGGCACGGGCACAACAATGTCAGCGGGAACGGCGTGTTCGCGAGCAAGCAGGCGGCCCAGCATTTCGCGGCTTTGCTCGACCACGCGGCCGAAGACCAGGCTGTCCGGGCGCGCGAAATATACGTGCTCAAAAATGCATTGCTGCAAAGGCTTTGGCGCGGCGAAACGCAAGGACTCAATTCCGGATCGCGAGATGCGCAGCATTTCTCCGGGCTCGATGTCGCGCACATACGTCGCGCCAATTAAATCGAACGCGCACGTTTCCGAGGCCACGACCCAGGCGCCATCGAGCTGTCCGAGCGCCAGGGGACGGAAGCCGCGCGGATCGCGCAGGGCGTACATTTCGTCGCGCGTGAGAACCAGCAGGGAATATGCGCCTTCGACCTGGTTCAGTGCATCGGCCAAGGCGCTCGAAAGATTGCGCGCCTGGCTGCGCGCGATAAGGTGCACGATGACTTCGGTATCGCTGGTGGTTTGGAAAATCGAGCCGCGATGTTCGAGCGTGCGGCGCAACCTCGCGGCGCTCGGGAGGTTGCCGTTGTGCCCGAGAGCGAGCTTGCCTTTGTTGCAGTCGATCAGAATCGGCTGCGCGTTCATCAGGGAAGTATCGCCGGCCGTGGAATAACGCGTGTGGCCCAGCGCGGCTTCTCCCGGCAGTCGCGCGAGCACATGCGGCTGAAAAATATCGGCGACCAGGCCCATGCTTTTTTCCATGTGCAGCTCGCGCCCATCGCTCGAAACGATTCCGGCGGATTCCTGCCCGCGATGTTGCAATGCGTAAAGACCCAGATAGGCGAGCTTCGAGGCTTCGGGATGGCCGAAAACGCCACATACTCCGCAGTGATCGTGAAACCGGTCATTCTCAATTTCGATCAAGCGATTCATTCTGCCTTTCGGAGATCGTTGGCATGCAGAAGCCGTCCGAGGGCTCCGCTCCATGTGTCAGCGAGGGAGGGAACTTCAGCGCTGACTACAATCTGGCCATTCAATTCGATGCGGAATTCGCCTGGAGCGACTCGGCCGACTTCGACCGCTGCCACCTCATATTGTGCCGCAATCCGGCGCACGGCGGCAACATTTTCGGGAGTAACTGATACGACTGCGCGCGCGCCGCGTTCGCCGAAGAGCGCCAGTTCGTCTGGCTCTTTGCTCTTGAGCGAAATTTCCGCCGAGAGGCCGTTGCTCGCGAAGCACGATTCGGCGAGCGTAACGGCCAGGCCGCCATCGCTTACGTCATGCGCGGATTGCAGCTGTCCTTCGCGCGCCAGTGCCACCAGCAAATTGATCAGCCGTTTTTCCGCCGCGAGATTTACGGCGGGAGGCGCGCCGGCTTCTATGCCGTGCAAGGTTCGCGCATATTCCGAGGACGAAAATTCTTTCGCGGCATTTGCGTCCGAACCTAGTTCACGCGCGCTTCCATCAAGCAGCAAGATCGCATCGCCCGCCGCGCGGAAGGACATGCCAAGCGCTCGCGGTGCATTTTCAATCATGCCAAGGACGCCGAGGACGGGCGTCGGGTCGATGGAGCGGCCAAGCGTTTCGTTATAAAAACTTACGTTGCCGCCAGTAATGGGAATTTCGAGCGCGATGCATGCCTCGGAAATACCGTCGACCGCGCGGCTGAATTGCCACATCACTTCCGGTTTTTCCGGGCTGCCAAAATTCAGGCAGTTGGTCGCTGCCATGGGCTTCGCGCCGGAACACGCCACGTTACGCGCGGCTTCCGCCACGGCGAGTTGCGCGCCGACAAAAGGATCGAGGCGGCACCAGCGGCCGTTGCCGTCGGACGCGAGAGCCAGGGCGCGTTTTGTTCCCTTGATTCGTACGACTGCGGCGTCGCCCGCGCCGGGGGCTTCGATCGTATTGGTGCGCACCATGTAATCGTACTGTTCCCAGATCAAATGCTTCGATGCAATCGCGGGCGCAGCGAGCAGCGCCCGAAAATTTTCGGTGAGATTTTTTCCTGGTGCGGCGAATTCAACATAGCGCTCGTTCGCGACCGGCGCCGGCGCGGTTATTGGACGCTGGTAAACCGGACCTTCCTCGGCAAGCGCGTGCGCAGGAATTTCGGCGACCACTTTTGCATGATGCAAAATACGCACGAGCCCGTCTTCGGTGACGCGTCCGATTTCGACAGCGTCCAGTCCCCACTTGGCGAAAACTTTTAAAATTTCCTGCTCGCGGCCTCGCTCGGCGACAAGCAGCATGCGCTCCTGAGATTCGCTGAGCATCATTTCGTAGGGCGTCATGTCCGGTTCGCGCTGTGGCACGCGCGCAAGTTCCATTTCAATGCCGAGGCCGCCGCGCGACGCCATCTCGCACGATGTGCTGGTGAGCCCAGCCGCGCCCATGTCTTGAATGGCTACGATCGCGCCGGTCTTCATCGCTTCGAGGCAGGCTTCGAGCAAAAGTTTTTCCATGAACGGGTCGCCCACCTGCACATTGGGCCGTTTTTGCTGAGACTCTTCCGTAAATTCCGCTGAGGCAAGCAGGGACGCGCCATGAATTCCGTCGCGGCCGGTTTTTGCGCCTACATAGATAACTGGATTGCCAACGCCGCGCGCTTTGGCGAAAAATAAATCTTCCTTCTTCGCAATTCCCAGCGCCAGGACGTTGACCAGAGGATTCGCGGAATAGCCTGCCTCAAATTGCACTTCGCCGCCAACAGTTGGAACTCCAAAACAATTTCCATAATGCGAGATGCCGCGCACAACTCCATCCAGGATGCGCCTGTTGTGCGCCACTGTTTCCGCGTCCACTTCAGCTGAAGTTTTCGCGTCTGCATGCGGGATTGAAATCGGACCGAAGCGCAGCGAGTCGAGGACGGCGATGGGACGCGCACCCATCGTAAAAATGTCGCGCAGAATTCCGCCAACGCCGGTGGCTGCTCCTTGAAATGGCTCGACGTAGCTGGGGTGGTTGTGCGATTCCATTTTGAATGCGGCGGCCAAGCCGTCGCCGATGTCGACAACTCCGGCGTTTTCTCCCGGCCCCTGCAAGACCTGCGGGCCGCGCGTGGGCAGTCGGCGCAGATGCACCTTGCTCGATTTGTAGGAGCAGTGTTCGCTCCACATCACGCTGAAGATGCCGAGTTCCGTGAAATTCGGATCGCGGCCCAGGATTTTTTGAATGCGTGCGTATTCGTCAGAGGTAAGGCCGTGCTCGGCCGCCAGTTCCGGCGTGACTTTAATTTCGGTGTCTATCATTGGTTTCGACGCTGACATGATTTCATAAGCTCCAGTGGCGCGGGCTTCAGCCTGCGGGGTTTTGGCCTAGCAAGGGCTAAATTCCGCAGGCTGAAGCCCGCGCCACTTACTGCTAGGACGAAACCCCCGCTTGAAGTAAGAGCGATTCGATAAGGGAGCGAAAAATCACCTGGCCATCCGCCGAGCCTAACGCGGCTTCCACGGCTCGCTCGGGATGGGGCATCAGGCCCACCACGTTGCGCTCTCGATTGCATATTCCTGCGATGTTCGCGAGCGAACCGTTCGGATTGGCCGATTCCTCGATGCGCCCGTCAGGCGTGGAGTATCGAAATATAATCTGATCGTTTCGCTGGAGTTCGCCGAGCGTCGCTTCGTCGCAGAAATAATTTCCGTCGCCGTGCGCGATTGGAATTTGCAGCACCTGGCCGGGATCGGCTGCGCCGGTAAAAGGCGTGTCCGTGGATTCAACTCGCACATGCACCTGGCGGCAGATGAATTTCATTCCTGCGTTGCGCTGCAGCACGCCGGGGAGCAATCCCGCCTCGCACAAAATCTGGAAGCCGTTGCAGATCCCGAGGACGAGACCTCCGCTCTGAGCAAACTTTTCCACGGCGCGCATCACCGGTGAAAACCGCGCAATCGCTCCCGTGCGCAGATAGTCGCCATAGGAGAATCCACCGGGCAGCAAAATAGCATCAAATTTACTTACGTCTTCGGATTGGTGCCACAGGAATTCGACAGGTTGGTGGAGAACTTCGCCGAGTGCGTACCAGGCATCGTGATCGCAATTCGAGCCCGGGAACACCACTACTCCAAATTTCATCGCTGGAAATCCCCCGCCACATTTTAACACATGCCGCGGAGATATTCTGTTTGGGATGCGGATGCGACGCCCGAGCAGATACAAATTAAATAAGTGCAATTGTAAATCGACTGGATACACTAGCGGAGGGCCTGATTTTGAAAGGCTTACTGCGGCAAAATTGAAATCTTTGCGCTCTAAGCAGCGGCTTTAGTGCCCCGAAACATGCTTCGGTAGCATTTGTCCCGGGCGGCGATGGATCGCCAGATTCACTAACTCCAGGACCACCGGAGTTGCCAGACCCACTGTGACCGAGCCAATGGCCAAACCGAGAATGCCGCCAGCCAGTAGGAACATGCCTAGCACGGCGAGATTCACACTTTCATATACTTCCAGGACGAGATCCCCAAAGATAAAAGCGATTGCAGCAACTACGAGGCCCCAGTTCACCCAAACACCCATGGAATGGTCCTCCTAACGACAGATTGGCTCGACAGTATCACCATGCGGACAAAGTTACAACAATTTCAATTGGGGACCCCGCACCTGGAAGGTAACTAGAAGCCATCTCATAAATGCCTCAGGAGAATAATGAGGCAGCCGAGTTGGAGCATGCCGAGGAAATTGGCTTGGTGATATTCCCAGCGGCTAACGAGTCGGCGGAAATTGTGGAGCCAGGCAAAGAGGCGCTCGATTTTCCAGCGCCGGCAGTAGCGACGCAGTTCGCGGCCGTCTTGGGTGCTCTTGCGGCGGCGGTTGTACTTGTGGGGCGCGATGAGCCGGATGCCATGTTTTTGCCGGAGGCGCTGATCGAGCGGATCGCTGTCGTAGGCGCGGTCGCCGATCATTCGTTTTGGTTTGGCTCGCGTGAAACGCTGCGCGACGGTGGCTTGGACGAGTTTGCTTTCAGGAGGCGAAGCGCTGGTGACGCAGCAGGCGACAGGAAGACCATGGCGGTCTGCGATCGCCATGATTTTACTGCCTTTTCCTCGGCGAGTCGGGCCGACAGCAGCGCCCCTTTTTTCGCCGAACTGAAGCTGGCGTCGATGAAAGTTTCCGACAGATCCAGTTTGCCGCGCGCCCGCAGGTCTTCGGCGAGTGCGTGCAAGAGTTGGGTCAGCGTGCCATCGCGTTGCCACTGCTGAAATCGACGATGGCAGGTTTGATAGGGAGGATAGCGGTCGGGTAGATCGTGCCAAGGAGCACCAGTGCGCAAAACCCAAAGAATACCGTTCAGCACGGCTTGTGTATCGCGCCAAGGCCGACCGCGACCGTCGGAACGTCGTTTCGGAGCAAGCAGTGGTTTGAGTTTTTCCCACTGCGCCGCAGTTAGGTCCATGCTCCTGATTTACTCTCATTTGCATAACTCGCAAGCTCGGAAAGACTTAAATGTGTTTATGAGATAACTTCTAGATAAGCGAACAGTAATTTGCTGGAAACGAAGAACGAAAATGATGGGTCAGAGGTGTTGATGCGACGATTTTAAGTGGCCCGGACATCAGCCTGTCGATTTTCTGTGCACAACTAAAATTACCAACATAAAAAGATATCAAGATCCACAGGTTGAAGCCTGTCTTACCTGGACTTCCTCTTCCTTTTTTTACCGGTGCTCGTGTTTTTTGATTTGGCCGCAGCCATTTCCTTGCGGCGCGCCACTGCCCAACCAAGTTTATTCACCTGTTTTCCGCGAGCAAGGCCCAAGGCATCGGCTGGAACATCTTTGGTGATGACCGAACCCGCTCCGACGTATGCGCCATCGCCCACGCGCACGGGCGCGACGAGCGCGGTATCGCTGCCAATGAATACGCCTTTTCCGATTGTTGTGGGGTTTTTATTCACGCCGTCATAGTTGCACGTAATCGTGCCCGCCCCGATGTTCGTTTTGCTGCCGATGCGGGCGTCGCCGAGATATGTAAGGTGCATGGACTTTACGCCTTCGCCAAGCACGCTCTTCTTCACTTCCACGAAATTTCCCACGCGCGCGTTTTCTTCCAGGCGCGCGCTTTCGCGAATATGCGCGAACGGACCCACCTGAGTCCCGCGCGAAAGGTGGCTGGCAGTGACTATTGTGTAGGGTTTCACGAGCACATTATCTTCAAGCACTGCGTCGGACAGCACGCTGCCCGTGCGAATTGTGCATCCGGCACCCACGCGAGTTTTCCCCAGAAGCTGCACGCCGGGCTCAATGCGCGTATCCGCTCCGACGGTGACTCCTGGATCGATCAGCACCGTATCTGGCAATTCAATCGTGACGCCCGCGTCCATGATGGCCGCTCGTTTACGCTTGCGGAATACCAGGTCCACTTCAGCCAGATCGGCTCGCGTGTTGCAGCCCAGAACTTCGTCCGGGTCCGATGCAAGCACGGCCTGCACTTTTTCGCCCTTCTGCCGCAACACGGCAACGGCGTCGGTCAGATAAAGTTCCTTGTGTTTATTCGTCGGTTTCAGCGTCGAAAGGCAGGGCCACAATTTTGCAAGGGTGAAGCAGTACATGCTGGAATTGATTTCGCGAATTGCCCGCTGCTCAGGACTCAAAGCGGAATCTTCGACGATAGCCAAAACCGAGCCGTCATCGTGCCGCACAATGCGCCCATAGCCCGATGGATTTTCGATTTCGGCGGAAAGAATTGTCGCTGCGGCGCCGCTCTCGCGATGCGAGCGTGCCAGCGCGGCGATGGTTTCTGTGCGGATCAATGGCGCATCGCCCGGCAAAATGATCACAAATTTTGCGCGTGTTGGAATGGCGCGCTTCGCCACCAGCATCGCGTGACCCGTTCCACGCTGAGGCTCCTGCAAAATCGTTTTCACTCCGAGCGGCGCAACGGCGGCGGTCACGTCGTCGGCCTGATGTCCTACGACAGCCACAATTTCGCGTGGCTTGACGGGCTGGCAGGCGCGCACCACTTGCTCGACAAGCGACCTTCCGCCCGCACGGTGCAAAACTTTTGCCAGCGCGGATTTCAGGCGCGTACCTTTACCCGCAGCGAGAATCACAATCACAAAATCGGAGTTTGCCATGGATGTATTTTCAGTGTTTCACAAAGGAATGACAATCCATGGTAATCAGGAGCGGCGCGAATCGAATACTTCATTGAACAAACACAATCAATGGCAATCGTGGGGAAATGAATGGAGAAGCTTAGTCGGCAGCAGAGGCGGAGACTTCGGCAAGTGGGTGCGATAGCTCTGCCGGTGCTTCGCCGTAAGTCTCGGTCCACACAGTAGGATCGGCAAGCAGGCGCGTAACTAGCTGTGTATGCAACGCATGGCCGGCTTTGTAGGCCTCCACACGAGCCAGGAGTGGACGTCCGACGAGAGCCAGGTCACCAATCAGGTCCAGCGCCTTGTGTCTGCCAAATTCGTCCGGGAATCGCAAAGGCCCGTTCATGACACCGTCTTCGTTCAACACAATGGCATTATCCAGGGAGCCGCCGCGGATCAACCCCATTCGCCGCAAGCCTTCAAAATCCTGCACAAAGCCGAACGTTCTGGCGGGCGCGAGCACCCGGCTGAATGATTCGCGGCTCACTCTAAGAGCAATTTCCTGCACTCCGACGGCCCTGTGTGCATATTCCACATAACAACGAACGCTGAAATCGTTTGCCGGATAAATCCCAATGCGCCGGCCACCGTCCGAGAATTCCAGGGGTTTTACGATTTTCAGGTAACGCCGCCGCTTGCGCAGCTTGCGGATGCCAGCCTGGACAAGCATTTCGATGAATGGCTGAGAGGAGCCGTCAAGAATGGGCAGTTCCAGAGCATCGATTTCAATGTAAACGTTATCGACATCGCAGGAATAAAGCGCAGCCAGAAGGTGCTCGGTCGTCGAAAGCAGCACGCCCTTTTTCATCAGACTCGTGGCATAGCTTACGCGCGCCACGTTTCGCACATGCGCTTCGATCTCAAAATTGTCGAGGTCAACCCTGCGGAAGACGATGCCCGTATCGGCGGGAGCCGGCACGAGGCGGAGATGAGATTTTACGGCGGTATGCAACCCGATTCCGCTGGTCTCGACGGGTCTTTCTATGGTTGTCTGGAAGCTCATTCCCAACGGGAATTGTAGCATGTGATGGGCCTTTGCCTACGTTGTTTATAGGCTTAGAATCAGATGTTTAGAGGGAGTGATAGAATTGTGTGTGGTAAAAGAGACACAAAACGAACCGTTCCACGTGGTGGAATGGCATCAAAAGCGGTACAGGCACCGTGTCACAATTTGAAGCCTAAAATTCACCTTTCGCCCCGAACAATAGGGAGCAGAAGTGGTCTTAGCTAAACCGCAGTGCACTATATCTGCTTTTGTAGCGCCCGCCCTTCTTTTCGGGCGGGCAGCCGTTCTGCGTATGCAATCCAAAATCAACGCAATAAGGTGGGCCGCTTGTGTCTGTTTCAAGGTCCGCATAGAATGAATAGTTGAAAAGAGCTCAGATGGCTTCTCCGTTTAACATCATTTCGAATTCTGTTCCCGCGCAACCTCCCGGGGCGTCGATCGATCCGGCGGCACACCCCAGGCCGGATTGGCTGCGCGTCAAATTTTTTAATGGCCCCAAATACCAGGACCTGAAACGCCTGATGCGCACGCTGGAATTGAATACGGTGTGCGAGAGCGCGCGCTGCCCGAACATGGGCGAATGCTGGGAGCACGGCACGGCAACCTTCATGATCCTGGGGAATATTTGCACGAGAGCTTGCGGATTTTGCGCGGTGCCTTCGGGCAAACCCGCGGGGCCGCCGGATGAGCAGGAGCCTGAGCGCGTGGCCGAAGCGGCGGCGAGAATGGCTTTGCGCTATGCCGTCGTGACGTCAGTTAACAGGGACGATCAGCCAGACGGCGGCGCGGGAATTTTTGCGCGCACGATCCATGAAATCCGGAGACGCCTGCCAGCCTGCAAAGTGGAAGTGCTGATCCCTGATTTTCGCGGCGACTGGAGCGCTCTTGAAACCGTAATTGAAGCGCGGCCGGACGTTCTGAATCACAATACGGAAACTGTGCCGCGACTTTATCACGAAGTACGCAAGGGCGCTGTGTATGCGCGTTCGCTCGAACTCTTGCGGCGCGCGAAATCCCTGGCGCCTGACATGCCTACGAAAACGGGGTTGATGCTTGGGCTTGGCGAAGAGCGCGAAGAAGTGCTTGCTGCCATGCAGGATTTGGCCGCGCAGGGCACGGACATTTTGACGCTCGGCCAATACATGCAACCGACGCGCGAACATCTGCCTGTGGTGCGCTACGTCCACCCGGATGAATTTGCCGAATATAAAAAATTAGGCGAAGAGATGGGCTTTGCGCATGTTGAATCGGGTCCGCTGGTGCGTTCTTCCTACCATGCGTTTGAGCAGGAAGCTGCTGCGCACACGTAGTAATCGTTTTCATCCCAAGACAAGAACTGGAATTTAGTGGCGCGGGCTTCAGCCTGCGAGGGGTAGTCCTAGCAAGGTCTAAATACCGCAGGCTGAAGCCCGCGCCACTAAGTCGCATGTGTCTCCGAAAATGTCGTAAGATTCCCCCGGCACTCGTTCCTTTGAGGAAAAATTCAATGAGATGTGAATTGAGTTTTGCAAAATTGCACTATGTGGTCGCGCTCATTGCCATTCTATGCAGCTTCGCAATTTTGCCGGCTGCGGCGCAAAATTCCGCGCCTCCTATTTCATCCGCCGCGCCGTCACCATCTGGCGAAGACGTTTATCAGAAGCGCTGCGCACGATGCCACGACCAGGAAGGTTCCCGCGCGCCTTCCAAGGACGCTTTGCAGAAACTTTCCGCAACGCGAATTCTGCGCACGCTTGATTTCGGATTAATGATGGCGGTGGCTTATCCGATTAATCGTGCGGATCGCGAAACCGTCGCGAACTTTCTGGGAACGAAGACCGAAGAGGCGCCGTTACCGGCAAGCGCATTCTGCGGCGCAAATGTCGGGATCATGTCAGGCCCGTTGAAAAATTCCTGGGCTGGGTGGAGTCCAGATGCTTCCAATGCGCGTTACCAAACTGCGGATAATGCCGGAATTGCGGCGGGGCAAGTTCGACATTTGAAATTGAAATGGGCGCTCGGATTTCCTGGCGACGTCACGGCATTTGCTGCGGCATCGATTGTGAACGGCACTTTGTTTGTGGGCAGCGCGAGCGGAGCAGTCGAGGCCGTGAATGCCGGCACCGGGTGCATTCATTGGCTATATCAGGCGAATGGTCCTGTGCGCGCTACAGTTTTGCCGGTACAAAACGGGTCCGAAACGTCGCTCTTGTTTACAGATTTGATTGGCTGGGCCTATGTAGTGGATGCGAGGTCCGGCAAGTTGATTTGGAAAAAGAGGATTGAAGACCACGACGCTGCGCGGCTCACCGGATCGTCCGTGGCGCTGAATGGAATTGTGTATGTTCCCGCCGCGTCGTGGGAAGAAACGCGTTCGCTCGATCCGCAATATGTATGCTGCACGTTTCGCGGGAGCATTACGGCGCTGCGCGTTCGTGACGGCTCAGAAGTTTGGAAAACCTACATGATGGATCCGCCGAAGAGAACCGGCACGAACAGCGTAGGGGCCGCGCAGTGGGGACCTTCGGGGGCGCCGATCTGGTCCGCGCCGACGATCGATACGAAGCGAGGATTACTGTACATCGCGACGGGCGACAACTACTCGGTACCTGCAACGGGAACAAGCGATGCGGTGATGGCGTTGGAATTGAAAACGGGGCGCATCGTGTGGACCACGCAGGTGCTTGCCAATGATGCATACACCTCTGCATGCCGCACGAAGGGAGTGAATTGCCCGCCGCCGAATGGGCCCGATTTTGATTTTGGTTCGTCGCCCATCCTGGTCCGCGCGCCAAATGGAAAAGAAATTATTGTTGCGGGGCAAAAATCCGGCATCGTGTACGGATTCGATCCGGATGCAAAAGGGAAAATATTGTGGCAAACGCGCGTCGGAAAAGGCGGGCTGAATGGCGGAGTGCAATGGGGCATGGCCAGCGACGGGCAAAAAGTTTACGCGGCAGTTTCGGATGTTTCCGGCGTGATGAATACGGCGGGGCCTGTGGGCGGCGCGACATTTGATCCCGCGAAGGGCGGCGGGCTCACCGCGCTGCACCTCGAAGATGGTTCGAAGGCCTGGTATGCGCCGAGCCATCCATGCGATCCGCCGCGGCCCGGCTGCAGCCCGGGGCAATCCGCTGCGCTCACGCTGATTCCGGGTGTTGTGTTTTCTCCGGGGCTTGACGGGCACTTGCGCGCATTCAGCACAGAGGATGGCGAAATGCTCTGGGAATTCGACACCACCGCGCAAACCTACTCTACTGTGAATGGAGTTGCGGCGAAGGGCGGCTCGATCGATGGCGCGGGGCCGGTGGTTGCAGGAGGAATGGTTTTTGTGAATTCGGGATATCCGCGCAATGGTGGAATGCCGGGCAATGTGCTGCTGGCATTTGCGCCGGAAGATTGATCCGTTTTTTGTGGCATAGGCTTCAGCCTGTGGAATTTTGGCCTTGCAAGGACCGAACCCCACAGGCTGAAGCCTATGCCACTTAGACCCGAAAAATCGTATTAATCCATATTTACATAACTGATAAATACGCGTATAAATGTATTTTCTGGAGGTGTCCGTGCGTTCCGAAGAATTGCTGAATCCTCGCGATGCCGCGCGTTCGCTGGGGATCAGCTATCCCACGCTGAAGCAGTGGATCTATAAAAAGAAATTGCGAAGTATCCAAACCGCGGGAGGGCATCACCGCATTCCGGCATCGGAAATTGAACGATTTATACCGCGCACGGAAGAAAAAGATACGCTGGCGGGTCGCCGCAATTTTCGCCGCATCAGCGGGCGCAATCAATTAATTGGCCGGATCCTGGAAGTGCGCTACAGCGGCCTGCTGGCGCAGGTGAAGCTTTCCATTGGCGGGCAGCGAATTTCCTCGATCATCACGGCGGATGCCGCGCGCGAAATGCGCCTGGAAAAAGGTCAGACAGCGGCAGCACTGATCAAATCCACGGAAGTCATGATCGTTCGCATGTGACGCAAGAGGCGCATCCTTGAAATACACTCGCATAAAATTTGTGTGGGCGGGGCTTGCCGCAGCTGTCGTTCTGCTCGCACCATTTTTTGCCGCGCGTGCAGGAATCGAATTGGCATTCCCGCAAGTTCCCGCAAAGCCGTGCGGCACGGTGACTGTCGCGGCGGCTTCCGATCTGACCTTCGCGATGAAAGAAATCGTCGCGCAATATGAGAAGGCGACGGGCTGTTCGGTTCAGTTGAGCATGGGCTCGTCCGGAAATTTTCTAACGCAAATTGAAAATGGCGCGCCCTTCGACGTGTTTTTCTCCGCGGACATCGCGTACCCAAAAAAGCTCGAAGCGGAGGGTCTTGCCGCGCCCGGAAGCACATATTTATACGCAATCGGCAAAATTGTTTTGTGGACAAGAAATGATTCCCGCGTGAATGTTGGCAAAGGTTTTTCGGCTTTGCAGGATTCCGCCGTCAGTAAAATCGCGATCGCCAATCCGGCGCATGCGCCCTATGGCCGCGCTGCGGAAGAAGCGCTGCGCAAAGCAGGCGTGTATGACGGCGTGAAAGACCGCCTGGTTTTGGGCGAAAACATTTCGCAGGCTGCGGAGTTTGTGGAATCCGGAAATGCCGATGTTGGGATTCTTGCGCTATCGCTGGTGCTTTCTCCTGCGATGAAGGACAAAGGTCGCTCCTGGAATATCCCCGAAGATTTATACGCGCCGATCGAGCAGGGGGCAGTTGTTGTGCTGTCATCAAAAAATCAACAAGGCGCAAAAAAGTTTCTCGAGTACATCAAGCTGCCCGCGACGGCAGCACTGCTTGCGCGATACGGATTTACGCCTCCAGCGAATAGTTCGACTGGGGGAAAGCATTGAACTGGCAAGCGGTTCTTCTTTCGCTCAAGCTGGCGATTTGTGTTGCGGGGATTTTACTCGCCGTGGGCATGCCCATTGCGTACTGGATCACGTTTTCGCGATGGCGTTTAAAGTTTTTAGTAGAAGCGATCGTCGCGTTGCCTATCGTGTTGCCTCCGACGGTTCTTGGTTATTACATCCTCGTGAGCCTCGGCCCGCGCCATTTCGCGGGAAAAATTTGGCAATCGTTGTTTGGGCACACGCTGCCATTTACTTTTGGCGGCCTACTGATTGCGTCCGTGATCTACAGTTTGCCCTTTGCCGTGCAGCCGTTCGCTGCCGGATTTGAAGCGGTGGATCGCCAGTTGATCGAAGCGGCCTGGACGCTGGGAGCTTCGCGGCTGTCCACGTTTCTTCGTGTGATTCTGCCGCTCTCCGTGGCCGGCGCTATTACAGGAGTTGTCCTGAGCTTCGCGCACACGATTGGCGAATTCGGCGTGGTGCTGATGGTTGGAGGAAATATTCCTGGGGTAACGCGCACTGTTTCCATCGATATTTACGATCAGGTGCAGGCCGCGAATTACGATGCGGCTAATCAGACGGCTGTGATTCTGTTGCTGTTTTCTTTTTTTGTGCTGGCCCTGATTTATGGGACGAATCGCCGGGCATTGAGCTTGTGGAGAGGTTTTAAGTAGCGTGCGCTTCAGCCTGTGGGGGTTATGGTTTTGTGGCGCCGGCGTCTCGCCGGCGGGTTTTAGCTATTGCAACGCAGCACGAAACTGCCGGCGGGACGCCGGCGCTATGAGGAGCAAACCCCGCAGGCTAAAGCCCGCGCCACTGAAAGCGAAACATGTCACTGGAAGTTGCGATTGAAAAAAAAGTAGCGGGATTCCAGCTCGCCGTTGAATTTGCGACTGACGCGGCGCCGCTCGGCTTGCTCGGGCCGTCGGGTTCCGGCAAGTCCATGACGCTGCGCGCGATCGCGGGGCTGGAAGCGCCGGACCGCGGGCGAATCGTGTTGAATGGAAATGTGCTGTTCGATTCC
Organism: uncultured Acidobacteriota bacterium; assembly: GCA_963786215.1. Lineage (GTDB taxonomy): Bacteria > Acidobacteriota > Terriglobia > Acidiferrales > UBA7541 > Palsa-360. The sequence continues at coordinate 257,892 of CAWAYK010000006.1, read as the reverse complement.
GCGCGCAAAATAAATGTATCCGCTCGTGACCGCCGCATTGGTTTGCTCTTTCAAAATTATGCGTTATTTCCGCACCTGACGGTCGCGGAAAATATTGCCTTTGGATTGCAACACGTCTCCGATGCGGAAAAAAAACGGCGCGTGGCCGAGCAAGTTGCCGCTGCGCATCTGGTTGGGCTCGTGGAAAGATACCCGGCGAAGCTTTCAGGAGGCGAGCAGCAGCGCGTCGCACTGGCAAGAGCGCTGGCCACTGAGCCTGCCGCTTTGCTTCTGGACGAGCCATTTTCGGCGTTGGACACGCATTTGCGCGGCGCCCTGGAACGGCAGCTCCGTGAAACTTTGGCGACGTATGGCGGGTCGACATTATTCGTAAGCCACAATCTGGAAGAAGCTTACCGCGTCTGCGAAAAGATAGTGGTGCTGGCGAATGGAAAAGTAGCGGCACAGGGGCCGAAGGAAGAAATTTTTCGCTACCCTCCGACGATTGAGGTCGCACGTGTTACCGGCTGTAAAAATTATTCGCGGGCGCGCCGGCTTCCTGATGGCTCCATTGAGGCGACAGATTGGGCCTGCAAATTGAGCGTCGCGCAGGAATTTACAAAATCTCCTGAACACGTCGCGATTCGCGCGCACCACATACGTGTTTATCCGCCGGACTATTTCGTGGCGAGAACTTTTCGTAAAAATATTTTTCCCTGCTGGCTGGCGGCGATGACTGAAACGCCTTTTCGAGTCACGCTCGATTTGCGCATTGGACTGGTGCCCTCCAATTCAAATGATTTTCATGTGCAGGCTGAGGTCTTCAAGCAGGAGTGGGAATCGTTTCGCAATATTCCGCAGCCGTGGGCGATGGAACTGGCGGCGGAGAGATTGTTTTTGTTGCCGGATTGATTTGGCTCGGCTTCAGAATCTGTGTGACAATCGGGTTTTGGATCATGTAGCGCCTGCCTTCAGGCGGGCATCTGCTTGACTCCAAAGTGCCCGCCTAAAGGCGGGCGCTACAAAAATGCCTTGATTTTGAGTTCTCAGACAGACTCTTCAGCCTGTCTGCTTTTGAATTTTTGCTCTTGCTGCAAAAGTCAAAAGAAAACAGGCTGAAGCCTGTTCCACTTAATTCAACGGCTGCGTTGTGGCCGTGCACCCAGAAGGCGCTCCGGTGCACGTATCTCTTACAAATAATCCAATGGAAGAAGCGGAAGTCGAGCCCAGGTTTGTGGCTGAGGTCTCGAACGTAACGTAACGGCCCGTGGCGTCGATCGTTGCCGATAGAATGGCGGCGTTTGCTAGCGTGCTGCCCGTGGAGACGGAAACAATTTGAGTCGAGGGCGTGCAGCCGGAGGCAACTCCCGCGCACGTGTCGCGGACAAATGCCTGCATGAGCCCATTCGTGGCCGGCGTCACGAGGTTTGTGGCGGAAGAAAGAAATGCCACGTAGCGTCCATCGGGACCGCCTGGCGCGCTATTCGCAGTGATGGATGGCGAGATGCTGTCCCCATTTCCCGGAGCGACGGGAGAGGAATTGGCTGCAGCAGAAACAACAGTTATAGAAGCCGTGCAGCCGGAAGCCACTCCGAGGCAAGTATCTTTCAGGAAAATATTTTGCGTTGTTCCGGGAGTTTCCGTTGTGCCATCGGGAGATGCGAGCACGAACACGCCGAAGCGCTGGCTCACGCTCATTACGGGCAAAGATAACGGCGCGCCCGGCACGTTTGTGATGGTCGGCGATCCGGGCATAAATACGGTAAACGGCTCGCTATTCGAAGCTCCCGGTCCGGGAGTGACTGCGGTGATCTGATTCGTTCCCGCGACGCCGAGATTAGCCGCGGGAATGAAGGAAGCGATTCCTCCAGCCCCAACAAATATCGTTGCGGGCAAAGGATTGCCATTCCACTCGGCAACCGTGCAGGGCGACAAACCATTTCCATTCAAGGTCAGCGCAATTGCGGGTCCGGTCTGAGATTCGGTTGCCGCGCTCGTCGGCGAAATCGAGCTAATCACGGGTGTGGGGAGGGTCGAGCCCGTGGGCAACGCAGTTACAGAAAAGGGTAGCGAGTTTGAATTCGTCGCCGGATTCGCCCCGGACACAGTGATGGCCACCGCAGCCGGAGTTGTGGCAAGGAAAGCTGTATCCGCAGCCGTGATTGTGGCTGTGAGCTGAGTTGCGCTTACAAAAGCAGTGGGGCGCGGCGAACCATTCCAATTAACAGTGAGGCCATTCGCGAAACCTGTGCCGTTCACGCTTAAAGTCAGTCCGCCCTGGCTGCAGAACGGCGTGTTGTTCGCCGTGGTTGTTGACGCGGAAAGCGAAGTGACCGTAGGCAATTTTATATTGAACTGAAATTGTCCAGATACATTTGTGCTCAACGCGGGACTCGCAATTGTGAGCTGCGCGGTTCCAACCGAAGCGATATCAGATGCCGGAACGATGGCGACTAATTCGATAGGATTTCCAGCGGTTGCGCTGACATACGTGGTTGCCAATTGGGTTGTACCGCTGCCATTCGTCCACTGCACGACTGAGCAAGGGAGGATATTTGTCCCGGTAACGGTCAGCGTGGCGCCAGAGGCTCCAGCGGTGGCCGTTGCGGGCAAGACGGCTGCGATGGATGGGGCGGGTGGCGTTGATGGAGAAATTGTAAAAGGGACGGAATTGGAGAGGATGCCGGCACTCGAAACATCAATCTGGACCGTGCCAGAGGAAGCGAGGAGTTGAGCAGGGACAATGGCTGTGAGCTGCGTTGCGCTTACAAAAGTTGTGGCTAATGTCGATGGCAGGGCGGGCGGCGGATTCACGGCCCATTTTACGACCGAGCCATTTACGAAATCTGTGCCGGTCACTGTGAGAGTGACGTTCGCAGGACTGCACGACGGCGTGGAGTTGCTCGATGTGATGGACGAAGACACAGAAGTAACCGTCGGTCCGGTGATTGTGAACGAAATGGTGCACTTGTTAATAACGGTATCAACGCACTTCGGGGCTCCTTGCGTGAGCACTCTAACCTGTGCCGTTCCAGTTGCTTGAAAATCCGCGGGCGGTACGGTCGCGGTCAGTTGCGTCGCGCTGTTGAAGACGGTGGGTAACGAAGTAACTACGTTGCTGGGGCTGGTCCATTGCACCACGGTACAGGGAAGAATACTCGATCCCGTCACTGTCAAGGTTAGCGCCGGAACTTCCTGCGCCAGCAGAAGTTTGCGAAAGCGAACTCAGCACAGGAGTTGCGAGACCGGAACTGGGAGTCGTAAGCGTAATGGGCGAAGAAGGAGATGTGCCAACCGAATTGGTCACCGTGACGCTGGCCGTGCCGGGGAATGCGGCATTAGCAGCCGGGACTAAAGCCGTCAGTTGGGTCGCGCTCACGAAAGTCGTCGCACTTACTGGCTTGCCCGTGCTATCCAGTTTTAAGAGCTCCGCACCATTCCAATTCACTACGGCGTCACTCGTAAAATTCGTGCCATTCACGGTCAGCGTAAAACCCTGAGTACTGCAAGCCGGAGTAGAGGCTGCCGAAGTAGTGGAGGCTGAGACGGAAGTGATCGCCGGGGGTGTTCCGGGCTGAGCTGCGATTGTGAAGAGGACCAGATTCGAAATTTCGGTGGTCGTCGTGTTATTGATGTTCGAAGTGGCGGATTGCGCGGAGCCTGGAATTTGTACGGCGATTTGTACGGTTCCTGTGGATGTCAGTAAAGTCGCGGGAACAAGGGCGGTAAGCTGGACGCTGCTGACCAGCGTGGTATTTAGCGGCGTCGAATTCCATAAAATAATTGCTCCTGCAACGAACCCTGAACCGTTTGCCGTGATCGTGAAGCTCTGCGATCCAACCGTTGCGGAACTCGGACTGACAAACGTCAGGACAGAGGACGACGTCTGGAGGGAGAGGTTCGTATTGTATTGCGAACAGGCGGAAGACAGCCCACACGCCATCACTACAAGAATTAACCACTTGCGCGAACACATCCGAACACGCTCCTCGCGAGCTACCCTGCCGGGAAAGCGGGCAGACAAAAACGCATCGAAATCAATTCAGGTGCTGAGGAAGTCAGTGACGTTCCAGTTTTGCAGCAGGCTCCGCGCATCGTTTTCACCGCAGTGGCAGTGAATTGCACGGCTCCAACGAATGGCCCGCGCCCCAAAATTGAGAAGAACCCCCCACCAAACCAGACTGCTTCTGATACCACCGGGAAACTGCCAAGTCAACCCGTAACGCCGCCACATAGCTTACCGCAGCGCTGTTGAGATGCACAGGGCTGGAAGACACGTTGCCCAAGATTTATGGTGGGGCGGGAAGTCGGTCAGTCTACTTTGAAGGATTGGGCTTTGACCCATGCTCAAGCCCGGCTAGGGCTTCGCGCGCAAGAACGCGGGCCCGGTCAGAGCACGCCGCTTCTTCCCAGGTAACCGTGGCTATCGAACGAAACCTCGCGGCTGCCTCTTCGCTGTGGCCCAGTTTTTGTTCGATGTCCCCTACAAGCAGCAAAAAGATGCAGTTATTCGGATGCTCGGCGAGAAGCGGCGCGGCGGCTTGTTCGGCGCGCGCGTAATCGAAATCATAATTGCGAAGGCTCTTGGCCATGTTGAAGCGCGCTTCCACCTGGGTCAATTCGCCTTCGGTGGAGGCAATTTCCAGCTGGCGCAATCCCTCGTGTTTGTCGCCGCCGGGGATGCCCATAAAGAAGCGCATAATTTTGGCCATGGCCGAAAGCGTGTCGACGTAATAGTTGTACAGGCCGAGTCCCAGGTAGGCGTCGGCCATTTTTGGATTCAGTTCCAGGCAGCGCAGCAAGTGCTTGCGCGCTTCGACTCCTGCGCGAGCTACCGGAACTTTTTCATAACGCAAACCGAGCAGGCGCGCGCGCGACGCATAGCCTAACCCGGCGTACAGTTCCATCTCCGCCGTGTCCGCCTTGGCGATATTGGTCTCGGCAAGGCTTGCGACTTTATCGGCAAGCGCGAGTTCGGCGTCATCATCAGCGTCCGGCGGACGAGTATGGCTCCACGCATCGATCGTGTTGTATTTTCTTTCCGACCACTTGCAATAAATATTCCACCACAGCACGTCCGCTTCGATCAGATAGCCGAGGGGATGATCCGGTTGCGCGGATTCCAATTTGTGTGCCAGCGCAATGGCCTCCTGCGGCTTGCCCTGGTACATCAACTCGATGGCTGAATGCGCGTCCGGCGGAATATTGAGTTCCGAGGCAAGCAGTTTGCAAGGCAGAAGCGCGGCGAGCGCGCCCAGGGCCACGAAAAAAAACAAGCGGCAGTTTCGTTTGGACTGGCGCACGAATTCATTTCACCTATTTGGAATATTTTTTCTCGGTGACATATCGGGGGCTCAACAGCCACGCGCCGTACACGTACATCGTAAAGCATTCTAGCGCAAATACCGGGAAAGCCAGATAACCGGGCGCGGGCATCTGGAAAATCTTCCATTGCTGTCCGATCGGGAACGTATAAATCCAGCCGGTGCGAGCCCAGTAATTCCAGAACTCCCATAGCCAGCCGCAAATCCAGCCCGCGGCCAGAAACGAATACAACCGGCCGCGTTTGCCTTGCTCGAGGTCTCCCTCGAAGGAAGGCAAGTGGGTCCGAAAGTTTATCGGATCGAGAAGAAACAGGAAGCCAATCCACACAAGGCCGAATAGATACGAACCAATGTATTTCGGCACCACTAGAGGAACGAGCAGAAGCTGCCGCGCCAAAAACAATCGATGCGGTTTCTGCGCTGCGGCCAATGCGAATCGGGCGCGAATCCTGCTTGAACCAATCGAAAGAGTCGATGAGCGCAGCAGTCATAAAAATTCCCGGTGTGATGGTGGCAAATGCCCAGCCGAAGCCGAACCATTTTTGCACATGGCTCTGCGGCAGTCCGCCGTAGGTCCAATTCGACAGCTGCAAATTGTAAGCTTCGAAAATCAGCCACAAGGGAATCGAGAGAGCTGCCATTTTCAGCAGGCCGCGCCACGCTTCGCACAACTGCGAATGGCCTGTGATCGCGCAGGTCGCGGCATCGACGATCAGGATGTAGGACGTCCACGCCATGGGAGTGAAATAGGTGGCCGCCGGTTGGATGCCGTGAAACATCAGGTACTCAGAGCAAAGGAGCGCGAAGAGACCGAGCCAGCCATGCGCGGGGAATGGTCTTCGGCGCATACGAAAGAATTCCACAATGAGAATTGTCACGGTCGCGGCGGTTACGATGACTCCGAGCTTTACCATTCGCGTTTTTCGCCCCAGAGTGATTTTGCATCATTTTGATGGGCCTGCACAAAATAAGTGGCGAGCCATGATTTTATTGAATCCTTAACCAGAACTCAGCCAATGACGCCGATTTGTGCCGGCGGGGAATGGAAATATTTTGTTCGCATTCGCTAAACCTGAATTCGATTCTCGCCGAAGTCAAAGATGAAAGAGGCGCATGGGGCACTTTGTTTCAATCTGAAACGTGCCCTGCCGAAAAAAAATTTGGCACAACTCTTGTTTTCACAGGAATGAATCTCCGCCTTTTCCTTTTTATCTGTATAGCTTCCGATGTGGTTAGCGCAGGCCCAGCCCTTTAAAGGATGTTTCCTGTATTTGCAAAAAAAAGCGCGCCAACCATGACTATTACTGAACAAGGCGAACAAAAATTCAAGCTGGGATCTTTGACTGAAGTCCCGGCATTTCCCGCGGTGGCAATCAAGACCCTTCAGGTAATGTCGCGCGAACGTGGGGAATTAGCCGAACTGAGCGAGCTGATTAGTTCGGATGCCGCCATGTCTGCCGGAATCCTTCCGTATGGCAAATTCGGCGCTCTTCAATATACGGATAGAAATCAGCGGTGTTCTGCAGGCCATTCATATGCTTGGGCTGGAGCGTGTGAAGGGCGTAGTGGTAACCATTGCGATGAAGGCGTACCTCGGCCAATCCATCGAAGTTCCCGTGCTGCGCGCGTGCTGGCGTCACAGTCTGGGGTGCGCCATCGTTGCGGAAGAATTTGCGAGAGCGAGTTTGATGGAAGCGGATGTGGCGTACACAGCCGGGCTCATGCACGATATCGGGCGGCTTGGACTTATCGCGGCGTATCCCAAGGAGTACACCGATTTTTTGATGAAAGCGGAAAATGAACCCTGCGACGCGATGGCGCGCGAACGCCATTTATTTGGAGTCGATCACTGTCAGGCCGGCCAGCTTTTGGTCACACGCTGGAATCTTCCCAAGATTTTCAGTGAAGTGACATTACGGCATCATGACGCTCTTATCGCAGAAGACCCCACCATTCTCACGGTCGTGCGGCGAAGTTGCAGGATGGCGGAAATCATGGGCTTTGGCGTCGTTCATCCGATTCATCCGATCGGCTATGAAGAAATCTTAAAAGATCTCCCCGGTCGTGAACGCAACCGCTTTCCCAGGGAATCCTCGGAACTCGTCCAGCAGATCGCTTCCAAGATCAATTCCATCGAATCCGTTTAGACGAAACTCCCGGACGTTGCGGTGAGGTACGAAAATCTCCAAAAATCTGCCCGAAACAATTTCTTTGTTTTAGTAGCGCCGGTGTCCCGCCGGCTAATTCATTTCCAACTTGCGGAAGCTTTGGCGGTTCAACAGCATCTGATATGCTTTGCCCGCTTCGCGCAATTTATGTCCACATCGATGCCAGAGGATCAACTGGAACGAGGTCTCGGCCTGACCGAGGCTGTGGCGTTAAACATGAACGCCATGGTCGGGATAGGGCCGTTCATCGTGATCCCGCTCGTGATTCAGTCCATGGGCGGGCCGCAATGTTTGCTCGCGTGGGTAGCGGGCGCGGTGCTTTCGCTGCTGGATGGACTGGTATGGGCCGAGCTTGGCGCTGCCATGCCGCGCGCGGGCGGCACCTATGCGTTCCTGCGGGAAATTTACGGGCCGGGGCGCGGCGGGCGACTGATGTCGTTCCTTTATATTTGGCAGACGCTGATTCAGGCGCCTCTGGTGGTGGCTTCGGGCGCGATCGGATTTTCGCAATACCTGACGTATCTTGTTCCGCTCGGGCTGTATCAACAGAAAGCGATTTCCGCCGCGCTCGTTATTTCCTTAATCGTGCTTTTATACCGCAGGATTTCCGCAGTCGGGATGATTTCCAAATTTTTGTGGATCGGCGTTGTGGGCACGATGTTGTGGATGATTTGGGGAGGGTTGACGCATTTTTCAGCGCGCATGGCATTTGATTTTCCGCCGGGCGCGTGGAACTGGTCCTGGCTATTTTTTGCGGAGCTCGGATCGGCAACCGTCAACACGATCTATACGTATCTGGGCTACTACCACATCTGCAATCTGGGCGCGGAAATTCGCGATCCCGAAAAAAATATTCCGCGCACGATCCTGATTTCTATTGCAGGAATTGCCGTGCTGTATCTGGCGATGCAGACCAGCATTCTGGGCGTGGTTCCGTGGCGCGAGGCGCAAAATTCACAATACATTGTGAGCACGTTTGTCGAGCGGCTGTACGGCGCGCGCGCCGCCACCTTCGCCACGATCATGATTTTGTGGATCGCGTTCGCTTCGCTCTTCACCACGCTGCTCAGCTATTCGCGCGTGCCGTTTGCGGCGGCCGAGGACGGCAATTTCTTTCCGGTTTTCGCGCGTGTGCATCCCACAAAACATTTTCCGCACATATCGCTTTTGTTTCTCGGCGCGGCGTCGCTCGCTTTCAGCGTGCTGTTTCGCCTATCCAGTGTGATCAAGGCGATTATCGCCGTGCGGCTGATTGTGCAATTCATCAGTCAGGGCATTGGCGTGATGATCTTGCGCCGCCACTGGCCTCCGGAGCGTCTTCCCTTTAAGATGTGGTTTTATCCTTTGCCGGCCGTATTGGCAGTTTTGGGTTGGGCGGCATTGTTTTACTCTACCGGTCGAACATTCGCCCTGGGAGGGCTTGGAGTGATTGCTTTGGGCATCATCACGTACATGATTCAGGCGCGTTACCGGCGCATCTGGCCGTTCGCAGTTGTTGTGGAGGCGCAACGATGAACCGTGCGCAAAAATCTGTCTGGATTTCGCTCCTCGCAGTTCTCTGCGCGTTTTCTCTAACGATGACGCGAGTTTCCGCTCAGCAGGAGCCTCCAGCGCCGGGCCGTGGCGAAAGCGTTGCGGACACTCTCGAAGCGATTCAAAAGGCACGCGTCGTAACGCGCGTCCTCTTCACTGTGGCGCATCCCGATGATGAAGCTTCGACGTTGCTCACTTACTTGCCGCACGCGCTGGGCACGGACACAACGCTCCTGACACTGAATCGCGGAGAAGGCGGCCAGAATGCCATTGGGCCGGAGCAAGGCGCTCAACTCGGCATCCTGCGCAGCTCTGAACTTTCCGCCGCCATGAATGTGGAGGGGCCGCACCTTTATTTTACGCGCGTGGTTGATTTTGGATTTTCAAAAACGCTCAGCGAAACTCTGGAAAAATGGCAGGGCCTGGAACTGGAAGACATGGTTCGCATGATTCGCATGCTGCGCCCGCAAATTGTGGTGAATGGATGGGGCGGGCAGACAACTGGACACGGGAATCACCAGGATTCCGGCTACCAAACGCCGAAAGCCGTCGAAGCTGCCGCCGATCCCACCAAGTATCCGGATCAAATCGCGGAAGGCCTGAAGCCCTGGCGCGTGGAAATCGTGATGAATCCCGTCCGCGCGACTGCCCCGAACGAAAAAGTGGATTACAGCGGGTCATGGGTTGTTCCCGCCGATGAAATTTCTCCGATCTGGGGGCTCAGTTACCGTGACATTTCGCTGGAAGGATATTTGCATCATCGCTCGCAGGGCGTGACGCCGTTTATCAATGCGCCGTTCGTACGGCGCCCGTACGGTTTGAAGCGCTCTACCGGCGGCGCTCCCTCACCATCGGATTTTGCGCAGCCGCTGACGTCTCTTGCGCATTTGATTCCCGTGCCGGCGGAAGATTCTCTTGCCGCCACCGATCACGATCTGGATCAAGCGCGCATTGCGGCCGAAAAACTGGATTGGGGCGGAGCGGTGCGTAATATCGCGGAAGCGGGGAAACGCGTTGCCGCGCTCGAAGACCAGCTTAAAAAGTCGAAGGATGCCACGGCTGCAAGCGCTCTGTGGGAACTCGAACAGGTGCGCGGACGAATCAATTACGCGCTTTCGGATGCCGCGGCAATCAAAATTGTTTCCAACGCGGACCGCAGCGAGCTGGTCGCAGGTGAAGGCTTTAGCGTGCGCGCCGAGATTGCACACCGCAAGGACTTGCCGGCAAATTTCTCCAAGCCGGAACTCCTGCTCCCCGCGGGCTGGAATATCACGAAGCGGGAAGAAAAAGAGGGGTCGATCAACTTCAGTGTCGTTGTTCCCGCTGGAGCCAAAACGCCGCACAGTCCCGGCGAATTTCTCTACCCGTTTCCGCCGTCGCTCGTGAACGCGTGCACGCATGTGGAGGTTGACGGATACAGTTTCGATTTCACGGCGCCGGTGGGAAGTTTGCACTCCACATCCGTCAGTGTTCTCACTTATCCATTGCGCATCGTTCCTCCGGTGGGGATTACGCCGGAGCCGCAACAGTATGTTGTTGTCGAGTCACATGAACCTCGGCAATTTGATGTTTTCGCCCGCGTGCATTCGTTTTCTGAGGTGGCTTCGAAGGTAAATGTGGGGGTCGAAGTGCCATCGGGGTGGAAAGCGCCGGCGCCCGAGGCCGTTGAATTTTCTGACGCAGGCGATCGCCTGGTGCACCTGACTGTCACTCCTCCGGAAAAAATTGCAGCGGGAAATTACGAATTGAAAGCATATGTAAAGCGCGGCGACGCCACATTTGAAGATTCGCTCGAGCCCCTGCCATCGCTGCCAACTTATCTTTGGAGCGAGCCCGCCACTGTGCCGGTGCATGTTTTCGCGATTGCAGTTCCGGAACGCCTGCGCGTCGGTTACGTTTCCGCGGACAACGATGGCGCAATTTCGGATTCTTTGCGACGACTGGGAGTTGACGTTGAATTGCTGGATGCAAACGCTCTTGCCTTCGGCGATCTCAGCCGTTTTGATTCCATTGTTGTTGGAATGCGCGCTTATGAATTACGCTCCGATGCAGTCGCATCCAATTGGCGTCTCCTCGATTACGCGGCAAATGGCGGCACGCTAGTTGTGCTCGATCAGCGTCCCGCCGTCTGGGATCCGCTGAAGCCCGCTCCGTTTCCAGCAACCATGGGGCTTGGGCCGCGAGTTACGGATGAAACTGCGACCGTAAATTTCACCGATCCTGCCAGTCCACTTTTGAATTTCCCTAATAAAATCGAAACACACGATTTCGATGGCTGGGTACAGGAGCGCGGCCTCTATTTCCTGGAAAAGTGGGACGAAAAATATCACACGGTTTTATCGATGCATGATCCCGGTGAAAAAGATTTGCTTGGTAGCCTGGTGTGGACGCGCACAGGCAATGGCGTTTACATCTACACAGGGCTTTCCTTTTCACGCCAACTGCCGGAAGGCAACGCCGGGGCGTTCCGCCTGTTTATAAATCTACTGAGCCAATCGCGTAACACTACCAAGTAGGTTCGTTTGGAAGCCGTTCCTACTGCGAATTGGAGGGGTGTATCTTTCAAACATCGATTTCTAGGCAGTACTCTTGACAACTTTTTGCGTGTAGTTGAAACTGATGATTACCCCTTCCAGAAAGTGAATTCCCGTGTTCGCTTGGCCCCCAGGCCCCATGCGACTTTGCATTGGACCATTTTTAGACGGGCCTTTGATTCATTCTGAAATCCAATTCACGAATCTCAGAATGGTCGAACACCAAGATTGGGAATCACGAGGTTGCGCGGTGTCCATGAATGGTTGTCCGATTCGGATCTTAGTGGTGGGCGAAACCAAAGATGCATGTCGGATTAGAGGCCTTTTAGACACGCAAGATTGCAGTAATTTTCATATTTCTCACGTCACGGATATCAATCTCGCGGCCGAACGTATTTCAATGGATTCAACGGATGTTCTGCTACTCGATCTGGGATCCAAGGGCCAACAGTGTCGCACATGTGTCCAAGCTGCTCGTTCCGCTGCTCCGGACATACCCATGGTTGTTCTGGCGGATTATGACGACGAACTTTTAGCGGTGGAAGCCTTACGGCAAGGGGCGCAGGATTTCCTTACCAAGGAACGGCTGGATCGACCCAACCTGGTAAAAGCGCTGAAATATTCCATCGAGCGCCACAGACTGCAAAGAAATCTGCACGATCTTTCGCTGAGAGATGATTTAACGGGATTGTACAACCGCCGTGGATTTATGGCTTTGGCGGAACAGCATTTACGAATGCAGCAGCGCAGAGGGCCTGCGCTGCTGATTTACATCGATTTGGACGAATTAAAAGTGATAAACGATTCCCATGGTCATCTGGAAGGCAATCGCGCCCTGATTGTCACGGCCAATGTTCTGCGCAACTGTTTTCGCCAGTCAGACATTCTGGCGCGGTTGGGCGGGGACGAATTCTGCGTTTTAATGACCGATGCGGGGCAGGATTCCGCCGAGCAAGTTCGCAAGCGGCTCAAATCACGGATCGATTTCATCAATGGGCTGACTTCGTGGAATTTCCGGATATCCTTATCCGTTGGAATTGCCGATGTGCCTGCGATGCATCAACCGCCACTGGAGCAATTGATTCGGATTGCCGATACCCAGATGTATGAGGAAAAACGGAAGAAACAGTCGCGCGATAGCGAGTTGCAGGCTGCCAAACAATCATCAATTGCATAGCTATTTCGGGACGGCCAATACCTGGACTTCAATTTCCCCTCAAGCTTCATCCATTTTCTGCCGATAGAACGTTCTCTGAGTGTTCGCGGTGTCAATCGTTCATGATTCCATTTCACTTTGCGTTTCACTTTGAAACTTACGGACGAGGCTGTGTATGCATTTCCTGAATGATTTGGATTATTTTATGGCAATCGTGTATATCCTTGAATGGATTGCCGGAGCGCGAGCCGCGAGTTCGGTCCTGCAATGCCTCGGTTCCGTACTTCGCTATTCGACCTCCTGGGTAATTGAGTCACACTCGCATCCGGCAGATTCTTGAGCCCAAAAATCTGAGCCTCAATCAAACCGTTCGTGACGTGATGCGCCTCTTGGACAAATTGATCGGGAAAGATGTCGAAATCAAAAAAAAATCCGGCGGACGATTTGCTCTCGGTGCGCGCTGATCCCACACAAGTTGAACAAATGCTTATCAATTTGTGCATTAATTCCCGGGATGCGATGCCAATGGGGGGAACCCTCACGATCGAAACCCATAACGCCAACTTCTCCGAGGAAGATGCTCGCAACACAGCAGGCATTCAGACAGGATGCTTTGCCGCATTAGAGGTGAAGGATACGGGTACCGGAATGGACCCTGAGACGAGAGAAAGAATCTTCGAGCCCTTTTCTACTACCAAGGCCATGGGCAAGGGGACAGGATTGGGATTGGCAACCGTGTATGGCATCGTCAAACAGCACAATGGTTTTATCGAGGTGGAAAGCGAACTTGGCAAAGGGAGTACATTCCGAATTTTTCTACCCATCAACGAAGTGCCAACCCAGCCTGAATTTCGGCCCTTTGTTTTTGATGATTTGCCGGTCCGCGGCGGGAACGAAACGATTTTGCTCGCGGACGATCATGATGGGATCTGCGAGATGGCTTACTCCGCTTTAATTGCCAAGGGATATGAGGTGTTGTTGGCGCATGACGGAGAGGAAGCCATTCAAATATTTATGAAGAACCGCGATAAAATTCGCTGGTTTTGCTGGACGTTATCATGCCCTGCCGTAGCGGCCCTGAAGTTTTCGCCGTCATAAAGGAGCTAAACCCGCAGATGTTAGTGGTTTTCGCGACGGGATACAGTAATGAAACCGCCGTCTTGGCCGATCTTGTGGAGCACGGCGTGGCGATTCTCAGAAAACCTTACAGCCCTTCCGTACTTTGTCGAAGGGTTCGCGAAGTTTTGGATTCAGTGCCTTCGGTTTCGCCAATTAGCTGATTCAGAGGCACATAAACGGGCATATTTTTTATATTAATCGTTGTTGACATTAAATGAACTGTATGCTATTCCCTAACATAGATTGAAAGGGTAGCTCAGGCTTCCGCAGGGAAGCAGGCAGTTTTGATGACATTTTAAATTTTGATAAGCCGAGTTTACCCAGCAACACCCCACCCCGGGAGGCCATAACCGATCTGGTTATGACCTCCCTTTTTTATTTAAAGAGGCTGCCTAAGGAATTCCGCCATAACCCCCAAGGGGATAACCATGCAAGCCCTTAACAGTCTCCGAGAAATAAATGAGCCTTGCCTCTATTAATCAGCGTGGTTTCTGAGGGTCTTTATCGTAAGGTGCCCAATCTTCCGGAGGGAAGCTGATTTGCCAGAAACTTGCGTTGGGCTTCTTAAATTCAAGAGCAATATTGAATTTCCCGCCGTCAGCAGGAGTAACTAATTTCACTGTGCATTCAATTTGTTCGGATGTTCTAAGGTTCTTCAAAGTAACCGTCTGCCCCGTATCGAGTGTGGCGCGCATTTCCAGAAGAGTGCCATGAGCATTCAGAACGATCGTATAAGTTTCTTCCAGCAAGGGAGGGCGATTCGGTTCACTTGCCTGGATCACTACGGGAACCCGAAGAAATAGGCGCTGGCTACGTCTTCGGGTGGTGGTTATTTCTGCCATTTTATAGCCTCAGAAAATTATGATTATCTGCAAAATCCAATAACGCCCATCATTTCAGTGCATGTTTGTAGCCAGCCCGGTTGAGACCGAAAAACTATTTCGTGAAACTATTATTAATTTTACCTCATATGGATGCGCCAAAATCAATCACAAAGACACGATCGCTGTGGATAAATCTGTTCTAGCCTGTGTCTCGTTGCGGGAAGTTCCATTCGCTTCCTTTTCGGCCACTTTTCCAGAGCGCTTTTCGGCATACAAAATCTGATCGGCACGCTCCAGAAACTTATCAGTTGTTTCATCTTTGTCGTACCCAACCCATCCCGCCGAAAACCGAATGGGAATTTTTACCCCGCCCCAATCAAGTTCCATGGGCCGCAGTCTGGAGATGAGGATTTGAACCTGGCTCGTCGTGCAATCGGGAAGCAGAATCAGAAACTCGTCTCCTCCCATGCGCGCGGCGGTATCCGATTTTCGAACGGCGGATTGCAGGCGATTGCCAAAATGTTTGAGGACCAGGTCCCCTGCAAGATGCCCATAGGTATCATTGATATGCTTGAACTCGTTGAGATCGAAACAAACAACGGTAAGCGGGCGCCGGGTCCGCTTGGAGCGGGAGGCTTCCGCCGCAAGACGTTGTTCTGCGAATCGCCGATTGGACAGCCCGGTCAAGGAATCTACCTGCGCCAATCGCTCGAATTCCTCCGCACGAACTTGGAGAGTCCGCATCTCGTCGATTTTGCCCGAATAGTCCTTGCGCAATCGCTTGACCATTATTTGCTGATAGATGGTGTAGGCATTAAAAATCAGAATTAATCCGACGAGGCCGCGAATGTTTCGATTCAAGCTGAGCTGAAACCAAGGATCATCAACCTTAATAATGCCCGGAAAGCTCATCGAGAAAACAGCAAACGTGAGCAGAAGCATAACCACGACGGCCATGCTCCACAGCCACCAGTCTCGGCGTTCCAGCTTCTGCAAGTTTTTCTGGACTTCACGCAGTGCCGATTCCGATGAAGGTGTCTCTTGCTGGTCGGGAGTATTAGAAATTATGGGATTCATATCGATTCAAATTCCGCAGGAGATAAGATCTGCATACTTATAATGATAGATCGCCAGGGGAACCGTGGATGAAGAAAATGTGCGGAGCGTATTGGAATGTCCACTGTACTGAAGTACAGCTTCCTAAAAGGGCAGTTCGATCGGCTTAATTTAAGAGGTAGGAATCTTTATTTGCAGTGGTGCGCTAAGTGCCCTTTTTCAATTCGGCGAGGACCAGCTTGGCCACTTCCCGCAACGTTTCAAACACGCCTTGTCCGGTAATGGCCACTCCCTCCATGACGGGCTCGCCCTTCACTTGTAGTTGCTTGGTAAGTTCCTCAACGGAAAGGACGCCGGGAAGATCGCGCTTATTGAGCTGCAGGACATAGGGAATCGTTTGGAAGTCGAGCTTATGTTCCTTTAGGTGCTCGCGGAGGTTTTCCATGGTTTCCAGGTTTGCGTCCAGACGTTCTTCCTGAGAGTCCGCAACGAAAACAACGCCATCGGCGCCTTTCAGAATCAGTTTCCGGCTGGCTTCGTAAAATACCTGGCCAGGGACAGTATACAAATGAATGCGTGTCTTAAACCCGCGCACAGTGCCCAGATCGATTGGAAGAAAATCGAAGAAAAGCGTTCGATCGGTCTCTGTTGCCAATGAAATCATCTTGCCCTTCTGCGTGGAACCCGTATGGTCATAGATCCACTGAAGGTTGGCCGTCTTACCGCCCAGACCTGGACCGTAGTAGACCAACTTGCAGTTAATTTCGCGAGCAGGAAAGTTGATAAAAGGCACAGTTGTCCGGACTGATTGACCGGGTCCTCTTTTATAGCACACGCGCCAAGCGAGTCCAACGCTCAAACCAATGTTTGTTGCGCCACAGGCATAAGGCGGGCGCGGGCGTACAACCCCCAGTCAAAAAGAAGTCTCAGAGATGTAGAGTTTTGTTCCATTGTCGGCAATGATATGGATTTTCCCCTAGATTTTGGGTGCTTCCTCCACCTTGGGTTGATTCGCGTCGGGGACATGTCCGTGCAAGGGCAGGTTTAAAAATTTTTTGAATGGGGAAATGGGAAGCAATTGAACTATACTCTGGTGTCCAATTTCGAATAGGGGAGAATGAACTATATGAAGGGTTTCGTCGTTGGTGTGCTGATTGGAGTCGCTCTACTTGCCGGATCCGTCTATTTCTATTTTGTTTCGGGAATGGCGCCGGCAGCCGTTGCGGATCCACCGATGATGATGGAAAAGAAGATGGCCAACAAATCTCTTGACGCGCATATTGAGAAGGCCAATGTTCCAGCGCCACCGATTCAGACGAGCGACGACAATTACGTGGCCGGCGCAAAACTTTATAAGGAACAATGCTCGGTTTGCCACGGATTGCCGAACCAGCCTGCGGCGATCGCTTTGAATATGTATCCCCATGCGACTTTAATGTTTAAGGGGAAAGGCGTCACGGATGATCCTCCGCAGGAAAGCTATTGGAAGATCAAGAACGGTATCCGCCTGACGGGAATGCCGACCTTCTCGGGAATCCTGGATGACAATCAAATGTGGCAAGTAGCTCTCTTTGTTGCCAACGTTGATAAGCTTCCAGACTCCGCCAAGAAGCTGTTGGTTGCCGATTCGGCTCCGCCTGCCGGCATGCCGGCCACGCCGCCAGCGACACCAAGTGCCGCTGCTGCCAAGAAATAAGGGATTGCAAGCGCGGGGAGAATTGTAAACTGGCTCTCCCCGCGCGTGCAGGCTGTTCCGTTGACGACGGGTAGGTCCTCTGTTAGACTCCCCGAAATGCCGAAGACTGGGAAGTCTACAAAACGAGCTGGTCGGGCAAGTTCGGTTAAGAGTAATCGTAAGCCATTGAAAAACAAGGAAGTTAGTAAAATCGCTGCACATGCGGAAGCGGTACGCCAGATGGTAGAACCTCAATTCGAACAGCAGCTAAAGATTTACGAACAAGCCGTTCAGCATTTCCATCAGCAGAAATTTGTGAAAGCAAAAGAATTGCTCGAAAAGGTTGAGGCAGGCCCGAGCAAGGAATTGGCCGATCGCGCGCGCATCCATCTTCGCATTGTTGAGCAGCGCATGGCCAAGCAGGCTGCGCCTTCCGTACGCACTCCAGAAGAACATTATCAATCCGGCGTAGCCATGATGAATTTGGGCCGCTGGGACGAAGCTCGCGAGCATCTCTTTGCGCGCCAAGAAATTAGCGCCCAAGGCTGACTATGTTTATTATGCCATGGCTGCGCTCGATTGCTTAACCGGAGAAGCCGAATCCGCGATGGAAAATTTGAAAATCGCGATTCAGTTGCGCCCCGAAAATCGCTATCACGCGCGTAATGATGAAGATTTTGCGTTCCTCCAGGAAGATCCCCGCTTTACTGAATTGCTCTACCCTGAACGCGAAGCTTCCGGCGCTTGAGTCTGCACTGCCGCAACTTCGCAACATAGCGGTGATGCAATCCCGATGAAAAAAACACGACGACAACGCGCCACTGGCCAGAGGGCGTGCGCGTAGTCGCAATCGGTGGCGGCACAGGGCTTTCCATGCTGCTGCGCGGGCTAAAGCATTTCATTGCCCGCCGCCGACAGGAGTCCGACCGCCACCCGATCAGCGATCTCGCGGCAATTGTCACCGTGACCGACGACGGTGGCAGCTCAGGACGCCTGCGCCGTGAATATCGCGTGCTTCCGCCCGGTGACATTCGCAACTGCATGGTCGCGCTCTCACAGGATGAAGCTCTGCTCGGGCGCCTTGTTTCAATACCGCTTTCATGCCGGCCGCGGATTGCGCGGGCACAGTTTCGGAAACCTTTTTCTTACCGCCCTCAGCCACGTGACCGGAGATTTTTCCGAGGCCGTCCGCGTTAGCGGGGAAGTCCTGGCCATCCGCGGTCGCATTTTTCCAACGACGCTGGAAAATGTTTCGCTGGAAGCAGTGATGGCGGACGGAAAAATTGTTTCGGGCGAAACTCGCATCGCGAAATGCGGCAAAAAAATACGCCGGCTGCAGATTGCATCCTCGCCATGTTCGCCCGTTGCCGGAAGTGCTGGAGGCCATCCACAAGGCGGATCTCATTTTGATCGGGCCTGGTTCTCTTTACACCAGCATCCTGCCCAATCTGCTTGTTTCCGGCGTGGCCGAAGCGATTGAGAAGTCCGCCGCGACGCGGGTTTACGTGGCGAATTTGATGACGCAGCCCGGCGAGACGGACCAATTTTCGCTGGCCGATCATGTCCGCGTGATATACGCGCATACACGGCGAAAAATTTTCGATTGGGTGGTTGCGAGCAATCAGCCTATATCTCTGGAGGTCGCCAGGCGGTACAGCCGGCGCGGCGCACAACCCGTGCGAGTGGATCTGCCAGAACTGCAACGCATGGGCGCGCGTTGTCTGCTGGATAATTTGCTTGAGGAGCACGGCGTCGTGAGGCATAACGCGCAGCGGCTCTCGCAACTCTTGATCGAGGAATTCATCGAGCGGCAGTCTCCTTCCCCTAAACCGCGGTGATTTTCCAGCGAAGCTCCATTCCTTTTCTTGCACCGCGCGCGGTTTGATTCGTATACTTGCGGCGTGAGGCTTTCATCCGAAAAATGGGTGAAGCAGCGAATGTTTTTGCGTGGGATTGCCGAACCAATTGTAAATGGCGTCGGCGGGGTTCGCGAGGAGCGCTTTTCCATGGCCACGCTTGTTGCACGGGATGAGTTCAATGTTTATGAGTCCGCGGATGCGCGCTTTGAAGCAGCCGCGCGAAAGTTAGGGCTTGAAGAAGGCGTTTACCGCTTCCTGAAATATCCCAACAAAGAAATTACAGTTTACATTCCCGTTGTCCTCGACAATGGCCAACTCGAAGTATTTATTGGTTACCGCGTGCACCATTCGATTGTTCGCGGGCCGGGCAAGGGCGGCATTCGGTTTGCTCCCAACGTTACGCTCGATGAAGTCCGTGCGCTCGCCAGTTGGATGACCTGGAAATGCGCGGTTGTGAATATCCCGTTCGGAGGAGCAAAAGGCGGGGTGATTTGCGATCCCACGAAATTATCAAGCGGCGAGCTAGAGCGAATTACGCGCCGCTACACGGCTGAATTAATCGAGTGGTTCGGTCCTGAGCGCGATGTCCCCGCGCCGGATCTTGGCACCAACGAACAGACCATGGCCTGGATCATGGATACCTATTCCATGCACGTGCGGCACACCGAAACCGCTGTGGTTACCGGTAAGCCTTTGGACCTTGGCGGATCCCGTGGGCGCCACGAAGCGACAGGGCGAGGCGTTCTTTTCAACTGCGATCGCGCGCTGGCTAAATTTCGCATGCTTCGCGTCAATACGCGCGTCATCGTACAGGGATTCGGGAACGTCGGCTCCATGGCTGCAAAACTGTTGCACGATGCCGGGTACAAGATTGTGGGAGTCGCCGATGTTCATGGCGCGCTGTATAACGAAAATGGGTTTGACGTTCCTCAATTAATTGACTGGGTGAATGTGCAGCGGCAGCCGCTTCCGGACTTTCCAGGCGGCGGCGCAAAAATGGACGCCAGCGAAATTCTTTTCCAGCCCGCGGAAGTTGTCATCCCCGCGGCAGTCGAAAATCAGATCACTTCCCAAAACGCCCACAGATTGCAGGCCCGCATCTTATGCGAAGGTGCAAACGGGCCCAGCACGGCCATGGCGGACGAAATTGTGGACCGCAAAGGTATCTTCGTGATCCCGGACATTCTGGCGAACGCGGGCGGCGTGACCGTCAGCTATTTTGAGTGGGTGCAGGATCGCCAGGGATATTTCTGGAGCGAAAAGGAAGTGAACGAGCGCTTGAAAGACGTCATTGAGCGCAGTTTTGAGGAAGTTGTTCGCTATGCGGAGATGCATCAGGTCAACAATCGCGTGGCTGCCTACATGCTTGGAATCGATCGCGTCGCTTTTGCGCTGAAGGAGCGTGGAATTTACGCCTGACAGATGTACTATATCGCCGCGCGTCTGGAGCGGTTTTGAAACCCAGGTGTTGACCGAAGATTCCTTTGATAGGCACGGATGGAATTAATAGAGAGGACGTAGGCAATTTCCCGCAACCGATGAATCCCGATTTTATTGCCAATGGCAACGTAAAGTCCGAGGACGAACACCGCCGCGATATTTGCACGGTGGGCCGATGGATTCACTCGCGCTCGTTTGTAGTGGCGACCGACGGAAATATTTCCGTGCGCCTCGATTCGCAGCGTGTCCTGACTTCGCCGACCGGAATGAGCAAGGGCATGATGGTTCCGGATGATCTGGTGATCACCGATTTGCGCGGTCGCAAACTCTCTGGCCGCCGCGAGCCTTCCTCGGAACTGGCCATGCACCTTTTAATTTATAATCGGCGGCCGGAAGTTTATTCCGTAGTGCACGCGCACCCGCCGACCGCTACGGCGCATGCCGCGGCGGGAATACCGTTGAACAAGGCGCTACTGAGCGAATTGATTATCGCGCTCGGCTGCATCCCCGTGGCGCCCTATGGAACTCCGGGGACGCAGGAACTTTCCGACGCGCTCGAACCCATGGTCCAGCAGTACGATGCAATTTTGCTGGCCAACCATGGAGTCGTGACGTGCGGTCCCGATTTGTTGACGGCATTTTTCCGGATGGAGACGCTCGAACATTTTGCTCAGGTCTCTCTGATGACAGAGTTGCTGGGGAAACAAGTCTTGCTTTCTGGGCGTGATGTGGAAAAATTGCTCGTCGCACGCGCGCGCTATGGCACCACCACCGCGGCTCCGATGCTACCCGGCTGCCCGATTACCAGCGACAGCGCAGGGAATGATGAGCAGCGGTCGAAACGCATTTCGATTACCCGCGAAGAATTGGAAGGGTTGATCGAAGAAGCAGTGCGCAAGGATCGGTCGCTTCGATAAACCCGCAGTTTCGGCGACAGATAATTCTTCGGGCCAAACAATTTTTTGACAGCTGAACCGGCGGAAACTCCAAGTGCCGGCCACGGAGGAAACAGAATGGGCGAAGCACTCGGCATGATCGAGACCCGCGGCTTGATCGCGATGATTGAAGCCTCGGACGCCATGGTTAAGGCGGCCAAGGTCACGCTCGTTGGCTGGGAAAAAATTGGTTCAGGCTATGTCACGGCCATGGTTCGCGGCGATGTTGCCGCCGTAAAAGCCGCGACCGATGCCGGAGCCGTTGCAGCGCGGCGCGTGGGCGAACTGGTTTCCGTTCACGTCATTCCGCGCCCGCACCAGTCCCTGGAAGATGTGCTTCCCATTGGAAAGACTGCCGTTGCCGCCGGCGACTAGGCACATAGCACCGTCACGGGAGCTGGCTCCGGCCACTCTGAAATGTTGCAATGATCATGCCTGAAGCATGACCGATGTTGCTGTTGTACATTCTGCTTTTGTTGAACTGATGAGCGATTGTTGGATCAATTGTTGGATCAGAGGTTGATGCTGAATTCATGATTCTTGCCCGCATTGTTGGCACCGTGGTTGCGACGCGCAAAGATGCGCGGCTCGAAGGAAAAAAACTACTGGTGGTTAAGCCCATTTCGCCGCAAGGCGATTACGAGGCGGGCTACTTGATTGCAGTGGACACAGTAGGCTCAGGGTTCAGCGAGACAGTGCTGGTGGTGACCGGAAGTTCCGCTCGCAACGCCTCGGAATGCAAGGACCGCCCTGTGGATGCCGCCATCGTCGGCATTGTCGACGAAGTGATGCTCGATGCCTTGCACGAAGCTGAGCTGGCTGACGCGCGAAAAAAATAAGATGCTTCTTGGACGCATTATCGGAAACGTGGTCTGCACAATGAAAGACCCTGCTCTGGTTGGGCAAAAGCTTCTCATCGTTCAGCCCCTGGACCGCAAAGGCCGCGACAAGGGACGCCCGGTCGTGGCACTGGATGCAGTGGGCGCCGGCACCGGAGAAACGATTTACTGGTGCCGCGGCAAAGAAGCCAGCTTTCCCTTCGCCCCCGCCGACTTGCCGACGGAAGCCACCATCGTCGGCATCGTCGATTCCGTGAATATCCCGGCAAATTAGAATTTATTTTTTATCTGTCCCCATTCATATGATTCTGAAATTCGTTTTTTTGAATTGTGAAAGGGTTCTACACTTCTTCTCATGCTGATTGGTCTTGTTATTGGTGATGTGGTCGCCACGCAAAAAGTACCCTCACATGAAGGGCGCAAGATTCTCATGGTTCAGCCCGTTCAACTGGACGGCACGGATCGCGGCGACCCAATCCTCGCGCTGGACGCGGTAGGCGCAGGCATCGGCGAGCGCGTGCTGCTCACGACCGATGGTTTCTCCGCAATGACGGCCGTCGGCCGCCCCAACTCTGCCATCGACTCCGCGGTAATCGGCATAATCGATTCCGTGGATTTGGCCGACAAATAATTTTGCCGAGCAATTGCTCGAACAAATCGAAATTGGCGAATAAGTTTCCCGTCTAAATCATATTCGTAACAAATGCCAAGCGCATTGAGTCCGGAAATGCCATCGCGTTGACACTCATCGGGCATGCCGCCATAATCGCGGGCGGGTGGACACGACAGGTTAACATGAGATGATTGCGCAGCTTCGCGGGACGCTTGGCGACAAAAGGCCGAATCAGGTGCTGGTGGACGTGGGCGGCGTGGGCTACCTCGTGCACATTCCGCTGTCGACTTTTTATGCGCTGGGCGATCTTCATTCCAACGTCACTCTTCTGATCCACACGCAAGTGCGCGAAGACGCAATTTCCCTCTACGGATTTTTGAGCGCGCGCGAAAAACATTTGTTCGAGCTGCTTATTTCCGCTTCAGGCGTGGGTCCATCTCTGGCTCTAAAAATTCTTTCTGGAATGAGCGTCGATGATCTGGTGCCTGCCGTTCGCTCGGGCGATCTGGCGCGACTCACTCGCATTCCCGGCGTGGGCCGAAAAACGGCGGAGCGAATCATCGTCGAGCTGCGCGACAAGCTTGCCGCCGAAGAATTTCCGGAAGATGCGCGCAAACCTGTTTCGACCACGGGCGCGGCGGGCGATGTTGTTTCCGCGCTGCTCAATCTTGGTTACGATCAGCATGCCGCTGAACAAGCGGTCGAGCGCGGCGGAAAGAAGGGAGTCTCCGAAACATTTGAGACTCTTTTGCGCAGCGCATTGCAGGAATTGACAGCGCCTTCGCAAAATTCCGCACGGGCAGCCCGATAACATGAGTCACGGAACCGGAAGCGAACCGAAAATGGACCAGGAAGGACGCCGCATTGTTAGCGGTGCAATGCTGGACGAAGACGCGCGCATTGACGCGAGCGTGCGCCCGCAGCGCTTTGCCGACTACATCGGCCAGACGCGCGTAAAAGAAAACATAGAAATAGCCATTCAGGCCGCGCGCAGCCGCGGCGAGGCGCTCGATCACGTTTTGCTCTACGGCCCGCCCGGACTTGGCAAAACGACCCTTGCGCAAATTATTGCCAGCGAATTGGGCGTGACGATCAAGACCAGTTCCGGGCCGCTGCTGGAACGCAAAGGCGACCTCACAGCGATTCTCACCTCGATGGAGCAGAAGGAAGTATTTTTCCTGGATGAGATTCATCGCCTAGTGCCGGCCATCGAAGAAGTTTTATATCCGGCGATGGAAGATTATCGAATTGATTTGGTAATTGGGCAGGGCGCGGGCGCGCGAATTCATCCTTTTATTCTGAATCGCTTTACCTTGATCGGCGCCACCACGCGCGCGGGTCTCGTAACCGCGCCGCTGCGCTCACGCTTCGGCATCGTTCACCGCCTGGAATTTTATACGCCCGAAGATTTGGTTACGATCATTCGCCGCTCGGCCTCAATTCTCGGCATCGTCGTGGATGACGAAGGCGCGTACGAAATGGCTCGCCGCAGCCGTGGCACGCCGCGCGTGGCGAATCGACTGCTGCGTCGTGCCCGCGATTACGCGCAGGTGCGTGCGCAAGGCCACATTACGCTCGCAGTGGCCAAGGAATCGCTTCAAATGCTGGGAGTGGATGAGCACGGCCTTGACGAAGTGGATCGCAACCTGATGCTCACCATTTTGCAAAAATATGCGGGCGGCCCCGTAGGACTGAGCACTCTGGCGGCCTCGATCAGCGAAGAAGAAGACGCCATCGAGGAAATCTACGAGCCGTACCTGATGCAGTTGGGCCTGCTCGACCGCACGCAGCGCGGGCGCGTCGCCACGGCACTCGCCTACAAACATTTTGGCCTCGAACAACCGCGCCGCCAGGGCGGCCTATTTTAATTGAAACCACGGATGCACACGGATAAATTCTAAAAAAATAGATATGAATCTTTTTTCAGCAATCAATTGACAGAGTTCAACCCCCAAAACTTCTCGTGAAATATTCGGATTTTGATTTTTATCCGTGTTAATCCGTGTGCATCCGTGGTTTCATTCTTTCAATGGACAAACCAACACTGATCTACATATCTCTCGGCTCTAACCTCGGCGATCGGGCCGCGAATCTCGAACGCGCCATTGACTCATTGGCCGTGATCGGTGTGCACGTGCTGCGGCGTTCCGCTATCTATGAGACCGAGCCGGTCGATTTTCTCGCGCAACCTTGGTTTTTGAATTGCGTCGTCGAAGCAGAAACTATTCTCGAGCCGCTCCCATTGCTGCAAGCGCTGCAGGGAATTGAGCGCAGCATGGGAAGCCAAAAATTGGTTCCTCGCGGGCCGCGGATTATCGATCTCGACATTCTCTTTTATGAAGACGCGGTGATCCGCGAACAGGGAATGGAGATTCCGCATCCGCGGCTTGCAGAAAGACGCTTTGTTCTCATCCCTTTAGCAGAACTTGCTCCGAATTTTTCACACCCGGTTTTGAAATTGACGATTCGTAATTTACTTGAGAAAACGCAAGACTGTAGCGCCGTCCGTGCCTGGCATCTAAAGGATGACTCATCTGAGACGCAAGTTAGTTAGAAGAAAGTTCCTCAGTAGTCTTTGTGGGTCGCGGCTTCAGCCGCGACGTTCAAGCAGGCTGCGGAAAAAAGCCTTGTTCTGTCATTCTGAGCGAAGCGAAGAATCTCTCTTCGATTTAAGTATAGGAAAAGAAACAAGGAGAGATTCTTCGCTTCGCTCAGAATGACAGAGTATTGGGTTTTTCCGCAGCCTGCAAGGACATGAAAATCAAGCGCTTCAGAGTCTGAGTGAGAACTCGGTTTTGGATCATGTAGCGCCCGCCTTCAGGCGGGCATCTGCTTGATTCCAAAGTGCCCGCCTGAAGGCGGGCACTACAAAAACGCGTCGATTTTGAATTCTCACACAGACACTCTGGAGCCCCTGAAATCCTATCAGGTACCGGCGGCAAGACATTTACGAGATGACTTCTGGTAGGGAAAACCTTGGGGGGAAATATTTAATATCGATTAGCGAAAGGTTTTTTATTCTTTTTCCCTTCGCGCTCTTCTTTTTCCGATTTTTCGTATTCCGCAATTTCTTCTTCGGTCATCACGTATGCATCGCGTTTTGCAAACATGCTCGTGTTCCGCTGTTGGAAAACATTGCCGGACTCGCGAACTTCGCGGCCTTCCTTGCGCTTGCGTTCGGATAAGCTTGAATCATGGCGCACGCGGCGAATGGGATCCGTCAGCGCCGCTGCTTCGATCAGCAGGTCACTTACTTTCTCTAGCAAATCGTGGAATTGAAATGGCTTCACCACATACGGCAATCGGTCACGTTCAATGATGGGAAGCGTTTCAGTGACCGCAGATTCCGGGACAATAAACAGCACACGCGCTCGGACTTTGCCATCTTCAACCGCCGGGGCCAACGCCAACTCTCGCAAAGTCAAATACACCGGGCTGGTGAGCCCAAGCATTTGTATGTTGGCGATCACCAGAGACCATTCGCCACTGGACAACTCTGCTAGTGCTTGCGCTGCCACCGGAACGACACGAACGTGCCATCCCTCGGAGTCCAAAAGTTGCCGCAAGGCGGACTGATTGGCCTCATCGTTTTCAATAATCAGAATGCCAATCTTGGCCACGGCTTTTCCCTCACCTAACGAGTATATTCCTGCCCGTTCCGGGCGACTTGAATGTCTAGCCGCCAAGGTCGCATGTGTCACCTGTCCTTGTACGCGGAAGGACAGCTGATCGTCCAACGCAATCAGGGGCGAATAAAAGACGAAACTAATCATTGACAAGGCGAACAAAAGGCGAAATACTGGGCCGTGCTTCGCGAGACGGGTGATGGCGACATCAAATTCCAATCCTGCGGCTTCCGAAAATTCTCGGAGGGCTTTGCGCGGCCGCGGGGTGAATCCCACACCCACCTTGTTCCCCGACGTCCCTCCCCATAGGGACAGCGGGCCGAGTGCCCTGCTGCCACCAGGGCCAGTGCCCGAACGTGTCGGCATCGCCCGTCTCGCTTTCTCCTCTGCTCTGGCTGATGCCAAGCGAGGAACCGAGTATTTTCTTCTCCCCGTAAAATCGATCTTGAATCATTGCGATTCGAATCGTGTGCCCTTTTCCTGGACGGTGAATCCTTATCGAGGCTGCGAATTCGGCTGCCACTATTGCTACGCCCGGTACACCCATGAATTTATGGATCTGGGAACGGAGGATTTTGAAAAGAAGATTTACGTCAAGCTGGATGCGGGACCGCTGGCCGGGCGGGACCTGAGCACTGAAAAAGCACACGGCGAGCACATTGCCATTGGGACGGCAACCGATCCTTATCAGCCTGCCGAGCGTGAATTTGGCGCGACTCGCGCGATTCTCGAGCAAATGGCAGAGCGCAGGGGATTGAGCGTTTCAATCACCACGAAATCGGACCAAGTCCTTCGAGATGTGGATGTGTTGCAGCGGATTGGCGAGCATTCCGCGATATCCGTGAATTTGAGCATCACCACCCTGCGCACAGGGCTGGCGCGAATTCTGGAGCCGCGCGCCCCACGCCCGGATCTTCGCTTGCGCGCGGTTAAAGAGTTGCGGCGCGCGGGGATTGCTGCAGGAGTTTTTGCAATGCCGATCCTGCCTGGAATAACAGATCAAGAAGGGGATTTGGATGCCTTGGCGCGCGCGGCACGCGACGCCGGTGCGCAGTGGTTCGCGGCGAACGTTCTATTTCTGATGCCCTCGGCCCTGAAACAATTTCTCCCGTTCCTCGATAAAAGATTTCCGAAGCGGGCACAGCGCTATCGCGAATGGTTTTTCCGCAACCCTTATGCTCCTGAAAGCTATCGAAAGGAAATCGCCGCTCGTGTTGCTACGCTGCGCAGAAAATACGGTTTGGGTGCTCGCCCCATGGAAACGGCGCGGCCTGCCGAGCCTGAAAAACAACTAACGCTCGGGCTTGACGTTGCCACGAACGGCTGACAACGGCAGGTACTGCAAAGGGTGTGCTGGCCGCCCATAAACCCACGCATCTGTCATTCCGAACGGAGCGAGGAATCTCTCTTCGATTTAATGAAGCGGATGGAAAGAAAGAGAGATTCCTCGCTCCGCTCGGAATGACAGACTGGATTATTCTTTAACCTCGTGGCAGTTTGCAGATCGATATGCCTATTGCGCTTCCCAGCCTTCAATCGCTTTGTCACATGTGGAACCGCGAATCACGACTGCCAGGCTCAAGGCAGAATAATGCGCGGCTCTTCCTTCGCCAGGTTCGCTTCCGCGGGAAATTGCGAGCGCAGAAAATTGAGGAAGGCGCGCGTGCGCGGCCGGCCATTCGACCGCAATCGCGCGAAACGTACAAAGAAAACCAGGAGGTGGAAAATTTCGGTTTCTTTTAAAGCAGGGTATTCCGGATGCTCCGCTGCGCGGGTCTTTTCCTCTTCAAGGTATTTCGCGAGTGCTGCATACAGTCCCGCGGCAACGGGAATTTCCGGAAGTTTTTCATAATAGATCCCGGAAATAAGTGTCCGGCGCGTTTCCGCCAAGGCCTTTACGGCGGCGAATACTTCCGAATCGGTCAAGGAACGCTGCTCTATGGCATATAAGGCAATCGTGTATCCAAGTTCCGACAGGATGTTTTCTCGAGTGCGAACGATATCGGAAGAGAAAGATACATCCGGGAAGGGGACTTCGCTTTCGGCGAGCGGTTTCGGGTGACTCTGTTCCCATCGATGGGCGGCGATTAAGTGCGCGCAGTCGCTGGGACAATCGATAGTAACTTCGCGCTCCGTTCCGCAATCGACCGCGCAGATTTTTTCATCTTTGGCGGGACAATAACGCTCAGCACGCCGCTTGTTGCAGATCGGGCAGATTTGTTTTTCGGTCATTCGTAGTTGCCCCGGCCGGAGTCCTCGGGGCGCTCCTCAGATTTTTCAAGCCTTCCAAACGCAAGTGCGCCCGCTAAATTGCCGCTCTCAGTGAAACCGGCGGCCAATCAGCGGGCGCATATCAACTACTTCAGTGAATTTGGATCCGAAAGATTCTTCGGCGATTTTTTATTCAGC
The DNA here is from genome assembly GCA_963786215.1 of uncultured Acidobacteriota bacterium. Lineage (GTDB taxonomy): Bacteria > Acidobacteriota > Terriglobia > Acidiferrales > UBA7541 > Palsa-360. The sequence goes on along the minus strand of CAWAYK010000006.1, from coordinate 228,803 downwards.
AGGGCAACCAGCTTCTGTCCGGAAGGAGGCACGGGAGCCGCGCCTTGGCGTATGATTTCCTCCGCGGTCAATTTTTTTCCGTAAAGTTTTTCATTGGCATCGTTGTCCGGCCGCAGCGTTGAACCTTCCAACGAGACGCCGGCGAACAATCCACGTGACCTGGAGTAGGAAAGAATCTCGGCGCGCAACGTGACGTCCGTAGATGCACTTGCATTGCGTCCCTTTGGTCCGGCAGCTGCCGCCATATCCGCTCCGAGCTTTACTTTATTGCTCAAAATAGACTGAGCCCCACGGGGATTCATAACCAACAGAACGAAATCCGTCGCCTGCCCGCCCAATTGAAAGCCAACGCTTCCGCCCTCAAGCGCCATCATCGAAGGAGCACCCCACGGGCCGGTGAAATGTTCACCGCCGCGGCAAGCCATCGCGCCGCGCCCATAGCTTCCTCCCACAATAAATGCCGCCTTTAACACGGAAGGGAACACGATGACGCATTCGGCCTTATCCAGCAAATCCTGCGGGATGTCATCCGGAATGTTCATAATTTCTTCCATAACCATCCCGGCGTTAGCCAGGCGGTCCGTTTCTTTTTCGTTGTCCGCTCGTGCTGCCAGAGCAGGCGCACCGATAAGAGTTAACAGCATCCCGAACGAAAGTAATTTTCTCATGAATTTATTCCTCCTCGAATTGGAACTTGGCAAGGGCTGGCTGGATACCATCACCATTCTAAGACCTCTAACCCTTTCGCACAACGCGCGACCGCCGTTCTGCAAAAAACATCACTGAAGAGCGATCCTTTCCTCAGCCAGCCACATTCGTCGCGGTTCTGTGAATCGCATGGACTATAATCGAGTCCTCTAGGCAAAACACCGGGGAGCCATTCGTTGGAATCGAAAAAAAGACTTCTCTTACTATTAGTAGGATGCGTGGTGTTTGGCAGGGTTGTTTGCGCCAACCTGTCAACCGTCGGTGCGCAATCGCGGCCATCCAAGTCGGTAAACTCCCACGTCGTCGCCAAAAATGTGAAACCCGCCTCCCGCGCGGATGTCGACCGCTTTCGTCTACGCGTAGATGTCGCGCTCTCTGCAACGGGCCCGGACAAAGGCGCTTGGGGCATTCTGGTGGAGGACGTCGCTACGGGAGAAATTTTATATGCGCGTAATCCCGATGCCTATTTCATGCCGGCTTCCAACGCGAAACTGTTTACCACGGCACTGGCTCTTGCCACTCTGGGCCCGGATTATCGCGTGCGAACGACCGTCGGGTCGAACGGCACGCTCGATGCCAAGGGCGTATTGGGCGGCGACCTGGTCCTGATCGGACGCGGCGATGCGAATCTTTCCAACCGCAAATTTCCGTTTGGCAAAAAGGAAGAACGCGACGGTCCTCCGGAAAAAGTGATGGCTGAATTTGCCGGCGCCGTTGCAGCGCGCGGCGTGAAAGAAATAACGGGCGATGTGATCGCCGATGACAGTATGCTCCAGCACGAAAAATTTCCCAGCGGCTGGCTGGTGGACGACATTTTGTGGTCCTACGGCGCCGCTGTTTCCGCGATCGCGGTGAATGACAATACGTTTGCGCTAGATGTGCATCCTGGAACTCAAGAGGGCGATCCCGCGCGATCCGATGCCGGATTTGCCGCCGATTTCTACACGGTCGAGAATTCGGCCGTCACTTCACCGCGTGGCGCGGTTGAGAAATTAGCGTTGGCTCGCGATCCCGGCTCGCGTCTGCTGCGCTTGAGCGGAACGATCCCAGTGGACGCTCCGACCCGCCGCATGAACATTGCCATTGAAGAGCCCGCCGAGTACGCAGCCAGCCTGCTTGCGCATCTGCTCGAAGCTCGCGGAATAAAAGTGGATGGACGTCCTCGCGCGCGGCACACGCCTGAACCGGGAGTGACGCCTGCGCCCCTTCAGACGATTCTTACAGAGCGCAATTCCGTGCCACTCTCTGACGAAGTTCGCCTGACCAACAAGAACAGCGAGAATCTGCACGCCGAGCTTCTGCTCCTGCTTTCCGCGCATGAAAAAGTGGGGGCGCAAAATTACGAAGACGCGATGAATTTTGCCGCCAATTTTTACAGATCGGCGGGAATTGCTGACGGCGACGTGGTCTTGAGCGATGGTTCGGGATTGTCGCGCAAAGATCTGGTTACTCCGCGCGCCGTCGTGCAACTGTTGCGCTATGCTGCCGGCCAATCGTGGGGTGAGCTGTACCGCTCGACGCTGCCTGTGGCCGGGGAAGACGGCACGCTCTCAGACCGCATGAAAAACACGCCTGCCGCCAATAAAATTTTCGCGAAAACGGGAACCATCGGGCATGGCAACACGCTTATCGGGTTATGCCACTTCGCTGCAAGGCGAGCACATCGCATTTTCAATACTTGGAAATAACAACAATATGCACGCCCAGGATGCGAACAAGGTGATTGACGCAATCTCCCTCGCGATGGTCGAAGAGTTGGGCCGCGGGCGGAAGGAAAAATAATAAAGCGCTCTGAAAGAATGAAATCGAGAAAAGGTATGAACGAAAAAATAAAAATCATCACGGTATTTGGCAGTTCGCATCCGCAGGATGGGCATGAGGATTATGCGGAAGCCCTGGAGCTTGGCCGAGCGCTTGCCACTGCCGGATTTGCCGTTTGCACGGGCGGTTATGGCGGAGTGATGGAAGCGGTATCGCGCGGCGCGAGCGAATCCGGCGGCCACGTGCTCGCCGTCACTTCCAGCTTTTTTCGGTCGCGCGCGAATCGCTGGGTGAAAGAAGAAACCAGCATGCCCACATGGCACGAGCGTCTTTTCGAACTCGTGCGCCTCGGCGATGGCTACGTCGCATGCAAAGGCGGCACGGGAACGCTCGTCGAGTTGGCCGTGGTGTGGGAAATGCTCAATAAAAGGGCGATGGAGCAGCGTCCGTTCGTCTGTTCTCGGCGATTTCTGGCAACCGATCATAGATCGTGTTGGGGAAGTGGAGCGCGGCCGCGCAGGGCGTTGGGGCGAATCGAGGGATCCGCTCGTGCATCAAGCGCCCACTCCGGCGGAAGCCGCAACGTTTTTGGCCGCGCGACTCGCAATCGCCTCGTCGCAGGAAAAGGAAGCATAGGAAAAAGTGTCGCGCACGGCTGAAGATGTTCTCGAATTTGACAAGCTGCGCGAATTGTTGCGTCGCCGCACAACCTGCACGCCCGGGGCCGCGCACGATTGACGCGCTTTCGTTTTCGCAGGATCGCTCCTCGCTGGAAGCCGCGTTTGCTCTGATCGCAGAAGCAATTTCCTATTCGGCACGATGGCAGCGAATTGGGTTTCGGCTCGTTGCCCGATCCGGCGCGTTGGCTTCTCGAACTCGAAGCGCCGGTTGCAGTGCTCACGCCGCCCATGTTGATCGACGCTGCGGCGCTGGCGGATACGGCTGCGATGCTGCGTGAAGCGTTTCGCGAGGGTTCGCGGCCCGGCTCCGGTTCCACGCGCGACAATTTCCGCTGCTCTCCGCGCGAGCCGCGTCCGTCGCGGATCTACGTCCACTGGCCGTAGCCATTCGACGCGCAATTCTTCCCAACGGCGAAATCAGCGATGACGCATCGCCCGAACTCAGGCGCATTCGCGTCAGCATGGGTCGCACGCGCGAAACAATTCAAAAAACGCTGGAACAAATGTTGCGCGCTCGCGGCAGCGGCGCGGGCGAAGATTACGTCACGCTGCGCAACGACCGTTTCGTGATTCCCGTACGCGCTGCCGAACGGCGACAGGTGCAAGGCGTCGTGCACGCCGTCGAGCGCCACGGGGCAAACCGTTTTTGTCGAGCCGTTTGAAACCGTCGAGCACAACAACAGGCTCGTGCAACTTTCCGAGGACGAAGCGGCGGAAATAGCGCGCATTCTTGTTGAGCTGACGGAGCGGCTGCGTGGGTATCTCGGGCCGCTCCGCTTTGCCGTCGAAACGATTGCGGAACTGGATGGCGTGTTTGCGCGCGCCCGCTTCGCCCGCGAATTCGATTGCACGCTGCCTCAATTTACAAATCAAAATTCTTTAGAATCTTCCGTCGCAGAACATCCGCTGCCGAAATTGCCCCTGCTTGAATTAAAAGACGCGCGGCATCCGGTTCTCGCGGACACGCTGCGTTCCCATGGCCGCGCCGTTGTACCCATGACGCTGGCTCTCGGCGCACCGGAAACTGTGCTGGTCATCAGCGGCCCAAACACGGGCGGCAAAACCGTTGCGCTTAAAACGGTGGGCATCGCGGTGCTATCGGCGCAATCAGGAATTCCTGTCGCGGCGGAAAGTGCGCGTCTCCCGATTGTCGATCGCGTGCTTGTGGACATTGGCGATGAGCAGTCGATTGCCGCCGATCTTTCCACGTTTTCCGCGCACATGCTGAATGTTCGCTCCATGCTGGAAGCCGCTACGCCCCATTCTCTCGTGCTGGTCGATGAGCTGGGCACAGGCACCGCGCCGGAAGAGGGCGCAGCCCTCGCCGTCGCGCTGCTCGACGAATTCAGGGAACGCGGCTGCCTGACGCTCGCCACCACGCATCATGACCGCCTGAAAACCTACGCCTCGACCACGCCGAACGTTCTGAACGCCGCGGTGGAATTCGATGAAGTGAATTTGCGCCCAACCTATCGCCTGATGGTCGGCGTGCCCGGCGGATCGAGCGGCATCGACATCGCCCGCCGCCTCGGCCTGCCCGCGCAAGTGATCGATCGCGCCCGCGCGCAGCTTTCGCCGGAAGCGCACGAAGCCGCCGCATTAATTTCCTACCTGCATCGCAGCCGCGACGAACTCGAAACGCTGAAGCGCGAAGCCGTGCTTGCCGCGCAGGATTTCGCCGAGGAAAAAAGACGATTGCAGACGGAGTGGACCGACCGTCAGCGCACGCGCCTCAAAGAACTCGAGCAGCAATTTGCGCAGACGATCGAGAAGCACGAAAAGGAAACCGCGCGCGCCATCGAAGCCGTGAAGGAACGCGAACTGCGCGCGCAACTCGAAAAGCAAACGCACAAGAAACTGGTGAAAGCTCGCGGCGACGCGCGCGAAGAAGTCGACGCCGCAACCGTCTCCCATCTTTCCGATTCGCAGGCCGACTTGGGAATCGCCGTGGCGCCGTCCGCGAAGCCGGTGTCGCCAGAGCGATCTTGTTCCCGGGGCGCGCGTGCGTGTGCGCGGCCTGCCCACCGCGGTAACGATCCGCCGCCGCGAAGAAAACAGCGCCGAGGTCGAAGCCGGTCCTCTGCGAATGAAAGTCGCGCTCGCCGATATTACGGAAATCCTCGGCGAGGAAGCGTCCAAAAAGCGTGCGTTGCCGCTGGGCGTTACCGTGCGCATGCAGCCTTCCGCCGAGCCGTCCGGCATTGAAATCAATCTCATCGGCTGCACCGTCGAGGAAGCCACGCGCCGCGTCGATAAATTTCTCGATCAGGCCGCCCTCGCCGGTTCTTCGCAAGTGCGCCTCATTCACGGCCACGGCACCGGCGCATTGCGAAAAGGCCTCGCCGAATTTTTGAAGACGCATCCGCTCGTCGAAACAATCCGCTTCGAAGCCGAAGATCGCGGTGGAAACGCCATTACCCTCGTTGAACTGAAAGAATAGCCTTCCGCAGGAAAATGTCTTTTACGGATAAAGCGCAACGATATGGTTGCATATAATATCGACTCGGGTTACTATGCAACCAGGAGGTTGCATATCATGAATGACCGGATTGAGAAACGGCTGGAACTGAAAGCGCCCGTTTCGCGCGTGTGGCGCGCGCTTACGGATTACCGCGAGTTTGGAGAATGGTTTCGCGTGAAACTGGACGGCCCGTTTGTCGCCGGGCAGGTTTCGACGGGACACATCACTTATCCCGGCTACGAGCACGTCAAGTGGAACGCTGTCGTTCAAAAAATCGAACCGGAGCGGCTGTTTTCGTTCACCTGGCATCCCTACGGCATCGATCCAAAAATAGATTATGAAAAGGAAACGCCGACGCTCGTGGAATTCAGGCTGGAAAAAACCGCTGCCGGCACATTGCTCATTCTGACCGAGTCCGGCTTCGATAAAGTCCCCAGCTACCGCCGTGACGAAGCTTTCCTGAAAAACGATGGCGGGTGGACGCAGCAAATGAAGAACATAGAAAATTATGTCGCGCAGAAACCTTAACGCTAGCGCATCAGCACGGCAAGCACAAGCGCCGGTCTTCGCCGCACTGGGCGACAATGTCCGCTTGCGAATCGTTATGCGCCTGTGCGACGGCGGTCCAATGTCCATTACAAGCCTCACAACAGGTTCTCGCGTTACCCGTCAGGCGGTCAGCAAGCATCTGGTTGTGCTGCAACGAGCGGGCCTCGTCCGCAGCGCAAGGCGGGGGCGCGAGAGAATCTGGCAACTCGAGCAGCGTCGCCTGCAAGAAGCGCGCCGCTACCTCGAATCCATTTCAGAGCAGTGGGACGAAGCCCTCAGCCGCCTCCGCGCATTTGTTGAAAAGTAAAGCAAGGCCCCGTATTCGCGTTCGAAGCACAATCCAACGGGTCGATTTTTTGCAAGGCACGAAGTCCCGAGGCCGCAAAGTGACGAAGTGGCGAAGCTGTGGAGTCGCAAAGTGACGACGTGACGAAGTTTCGAGACCTCGGTGTCCCAGAGTGACGAAGTGACGAAACGACGAAATTCCGACTCGGCGAAGTCCCGAAGGGACGAAACATCGTAGCCCACCGTTTCTAACGGTGGGTGAGCATACGATCAAGAACAAAGCCCCGTAGGGGCGACACACGCGGTTGACCATGTGTGTCGCCCCTACGGGGCTTTGTCATATCTTCCGTTCGATTCCCACCGTTAAAACGGTGGGCTACGTTTTTTCGTCCCTAACGGGACTGGCTGGTACACAGTTGAACAATTTTCAATCCAGGTTCTAATTCCATTGCATAGGCTTTCAGCTTCCGGCGGCCGCGACAGACGACACGTAGGCATCGGCAAAGGCCTTGGTGTCCGTGTATTGACGGAAAGCGGCGATCTTGCCGTCGCGAATGGTAAATGACATGACCCAATCGACTTCCGTGCTGCGCCCCGTAGCTTTTATTTTCACACGCTCCCAGCCGACCACCAGAACGCGGTCTCCGTCGGCCAGGAATTCGCGCGGCTGAAATTCCAGAATCTCTGTTTCCTGCTTAAGTCTTTCAAAGAAACTGGCCACGCCATCTCGGCCACGATAACTTCCGGCCATCGGCAATCCGTCGCCTGGAATATCCCACACGACGTCTTCCGCCTGCAGCGAAAGCAGGCCCGGAAGATCACCGCGCCCAAACGCGGCATAACCATCTTTTACAAGCTGCAAACTTTCTGCTGTGCTCACGAGAATCCTCCTCTGAAAAAGTAGATGTCCTGCCCTCGGGGAATGCCCTCTTATACGCCTGAAGGAGCGGAGAACGAAGCAATTTATTCGGCGCAGCGCACCGTTCGCGAAAGCGGCAGGTAAGCCGCCGGAATCCGCCGCACTCCCACGCACTCCAGGGGTTCCGCACCGTGTACAATGTGATCTACAGCGCAGCAAATTTTTCAAAATGGCGGAAGCGGGTTCATTTGCGGATCGCGTAAAGCAGCAGGCGGACATTGTCCGCGTGATCGGCGAATACGTGCGCCTGAAAAAATCCGGCCTGAATTTTTCTGGTCTTTGCCCATTCCATTCCGAAAAGACGCCATCGTTTTCGGTGAACGCGAGCAAACAATTTTATTATTGCTTCGGTTGCGGCGTGGGCGGCGACGTCTTCAAGTTTGTTATGGAGATGGACAAGATTACGTTTCCTGAGTCGGTTCGCGCCGTGGCCGAAAAATGCGGCATCGCGATTCCCGCGCCGCGCGAGCGCTCGCCCGAAGAGCGCAAGGAAAATCAGCAGCGCACTTCGCTCGTGGAGTTGCATCGCGAAGCCGCCGCGTTTTTCACACAACAGTTGAACAACACGCCGGAAGGCCGCGCCGCGAAAGCTTACCTGCTCGATCGTGGTCTGGACTCCGACGCCATGGCGCGCTTCGGCATCGGTTTCGCGCCGTCGGGCGGAGACGCGCTATTGCGCGCGTTCAAGGAGAAATTTCCGGAGAAAGTGCTGGAAACTTCCGGCCTGTTCAGCCGCGACCAGAACGGCCGCCTTTACGACCGTTTCCGCCGCCGCGTGATGTTTCCCATCGCCAACGATTCCGGAAAAATTGTGGCGTTCGGCGGCCGCGCGCTGGGCGACGATATGCCAAAATATTTGAACTCGCCTGAGACGCCCATCTACTCGAAGAGCAATATTCTTTACCATCTGGATCGCGCCAAAGATGCGCTGCGCCAGCGCGATTTCGCTGTTCTCGTCGAAGGCTACATGGACGCCATCGCCGTGGCCCGAGCGGGCATTTCAAACGTGGTAGCCAGCTGTGGCACCAGCCTCACCGAACCGCAAGTGAAGCTCTTAAACCGTTTCACGCGCCGCATCATCGTCAACTACGACCCGGATACCGCGGGGCAAAACGCGACGGAGCGCTCGCTAACGATTTTGCTTGAGCAGGGCGCCGAAGTGCGCGTCCTCGCCTTGCCCGGCGGCAAGGACCCTGACAGCTTCATCCGCTCCGAAGGCCCCGCCGCCTACATTAAATTGTTGAACGAAGCGCCGCAGTACGTCGATTATCTGATTTCGCGCGCGCGAAAAATGGATATGTCCACAGGCGAAGGAAAACTTCGCGCTGTAAATTTCCTGATGCCATACGTGCAGCGCGTACCGGACAGAATCCTGCGCTCGGAGTGGGCCACGCGGATTGCGCAACAGCTTCGCATCGAGGAACCCGTGCTGCGCGAATCGATGCGCAAAGCGGCCAGCGAGCGCCGCAGCGAAGTAAAGGCTCGCCCGGAACTTGTGGGGCGCGTAGGAAAGCCCGCGGAACGACGCCTCGTGCAATTGCTGATCGAGGGCGATGAGTTCCGCGCGCAACTCGCGCAGGAAATTCGCGCCGAAGAATTGCATCGCGGCCTTGAAAGCGAACGCATTCTTGAAGCGCTGGTTGTAGCTTCAGCCGAAGGTGTGCGTCCCGATGCAGCCACACTGGCTCTGGCGCTGGAGGATCGCGATCGGCGTCTCTTGTTCGAAATTGCATTCGAAACGGCAGCGCCGCCCACGTGGGAGGAAGCCGAAAGCTGTCTTACGGTTTTGCGCCGCCGCCGCGTTGAGGAAGAATTATCCGCCGTACAGAAACAGATCGAATCTCTCGCCGTTGCCGCAAGCGCAGGAGCCGGAAGCGAGTTGAGGCGCCTCCTGGAGCGCAAGCAGGAATTACGGCGCAAGCTGGCTCCTGCCGTCAGCCTGACACCAGATCCTTCGGTAAATTGACCCTCTTTTAGCGAATAATAGCCGCCGCATTTTAGGGAGTGAACGCTAGTACGTTTGCCTTTCTGAACACGGGAAATGACCCACCCAATGAATCAAATCGAAGTATCTCTAACAATCAATACCCGATAAACAAAACGGTTGACGCACTCCCATGCGACCATATAAATAAATTGATACCGATTCGGTACAGCGGCAAAGGTAACGCCAAATTGGCACTTTGCATCTAAACGTTCATACGGAATGAAACGTGAGTTAAGGGTTTTGCGTCGGTTTAAGGGTTACTTCTAGCAGTATTTTTTGGAGGACTCCTTGGCGCTGGCAATCGAAGAGAAATACGATCAGGTCCGACAACTGATTGCAGTGGGCAAGGAGCGGGGCTACCTGCTCTACGATGAAGTAAATGATACTCTGCCCGCAGAAGTACACTCCTCCGAAGAAATTGATGATCTTCTCTCCGCCTTTGAACGCTATGGCATAGATATTTACGAGGACCTGGCTGCAGCCAAAGCGGCTCGCGCCGGTGCCGATCCCACGATCGCGGAAGCTCCGGAAATCATATCGAAAGATGAGCTTCCTGTTGTTGAGGATTCGAGTGAACTCGACCTCACGCCGGGAACGCTCGAAAAAACGAATGACCCCGTCCGCATGTACTTGCGCGAAATGGGCACCGTGGCGCTGCTCACGCGCGAGGGCGAAGTGGCCATTGCCAAGCGCATCGAGCGCGGACAGTTGCTTGTCCTCAAGACCATCACGCGCTCGCCCATCATCCTGAAAGAATTGCTGAACATTGGCGAAGACCTGAAAAACGGGACGCGCTCGATCAAGGAAATTGTTCAGTTCGACGACGAAGAGCTGACCGAAGAGAAAATAGAAAACAAAACGAAGAAGACACTAAAAGTCCTCGACCGCATCGCCAGGCTCTACAACGAATGTTTGCGCGAAGCCACCAAGCTTGAGCGCATGCCGAAGTCGAAGAAGCGCCCTTACATTCACGCAAAGTATCACGTTTCGCGTTTGCGCATTGAGATGTCGCTACTGGCGCGCTCCATCGAATTTCACAATTTTGAGAAGAAGCGCCTCATCGACAAAATTCGCCACACTGTCGAACGCTTGCAATCCCTGGAACGCGAGGCTGGCAAACTGGTCCGCCGCGCGGACGCCTCCAAGGGCGACAACGCCGCCGAAGCCCGCAAGGAACTTCGCACGCGCCGTACGGAACTTCGCGAAATTGAAGTTTCCAGCGAAACGGGCCTCACCGATCTGAAGCGAATGCTTCAGGTGATTCTTCGCGGAGAAGCCGAAGCCGAGCAAGCCAAAAAAGAATTGATCGAGGCCAACCTGCGCCTCGTCGTTTCCATCGCCAAGAAATACACCAACCGCGGCCTGCAGTTTCTGGACCTGATCCAGGAAGGCAACATCGGCCTGATGAAGGCCGTCGACAAATTCGAATGGCGCCGCGGTTACAAATTTTCAACTTATGCCACGTGGTGGATTCGCCAGGCCATCACGCGCGCGATCGCCGATCAGGCGCGCACCATTCGCATTCCTGTGCACATGATCGAGACAATCAACAAGCTGATCCGCACCAGCCGCCAGCTCGTGCAGGAGCTCGGCCGCGAGCCGGCCTCCGAGGAAATCGCCAAGCGCATGGATATTCCTGTATCCAAGGTGCGCAAGATCTTGAAAATTGCTCAGGAGCCCATTTCTCTGGAAACACCGATCGGCGAGGAGGAAGATTCGCATCTCGGCGATTTCATCGAGGACAAGGCTGTGGTCTCCCCGTCGGAAGCGGTCATTAATCTCAACCTGAAGGATCAGACTTCGTCAGTGCTGAAGACGTTGACGCCGCGCGAGGAAAAAGTGATCAAGATGCGCTTTGGCCTGGACGATGGCTCGGAACATACTTTGGAAGAAGTGGGCCAGTCTTTCGCAGTCACGCGCGAGCGCATCCGCCAGATTGAGGCCAAGGCGCTGCGCAAATTGCGCCATCCATCGCGCTCTCGCAAGCTGCGTGCTTTCCTCGATGGTTCTTCGCGCGATTATTTGTGATCTCCAATGCGCAGGAAATTACAAGCTATCTGGCTCTGTTGAAATGCTTGGTTGCGATGCCTTTTTGCTGTAGCCCGCCTCTTCAGAGGCGGGGGTTTAGATTTCATACGTCGACCCTGCCGCCGGGGGAACCTAAACCCCGCCTCTGAAGAGGCGGGCTACAGTAGCCCGAAGCATCATTAAGGATGTCAAAAGAGCTAAGCTAGCTCATAAATATGCTTTGTGGATCGCGGCTTCAGCCGCGACATTAGAACATGTAAAAATCCCGGCTTTAGCCGCTGGCTGGCGACCAGGCTCCATTCCCAAGTCACTTATCAGATGAGTTGTAGGTAAAACTTCTCACACCGCATCAATTTCACGTGCCGGCAGTTTTTGAATATTGCTTCTTCCACTCGGAAATAATCTGCTGTAACCCTTCTCGATAGGTTGGATAGCGAGGCGTCCATCCAAAATGCTGGCGATAACGTGCATTTGTTGTGCGCGTGTTTTTCGTGAAATACGCAATGGCTTGCTCGCCGGCAAATCGCTTGGCAAGCCAAACCGGAAATCGTCGTGGCGAAGGCGCTCCCAAACCAGCGGCGAATTCGTTAAGGAAAGCTCGCGCGGAAACTAATTCGTTATCGACAATATGCCAGATGCCGCTCGCGGGTTTTTCCGCCGCCGCAACAAATGCGGCGGCTGCGTCATCCGTGTGAATCATCGCCCACAATGCGTCTCCGCTGCCAATGATGGGCATTTGGCGTTTGCGCAGCGCTTCGCCGAGCATTTGTGTGTGCGCCGATTCCGAGTCATAAAAATAACCGCCGCGCAAAATCGCAACGGTAATTCCCTCTGTCGATTCCGTCTCGCGCGCGATCTTTTCCGCATCAATCGCCGATTGAATGTTGGGCTCGGGCACAGCGGGAGAATCCTCGGTGAATGGAGATTCATTCCGAGGGCGCGCCACCCACACCACGCTTTGCTGCAGATACGTTTTCGCGCCGATTTTTGCGGCCGCTTCCGTCAGGCAGCGCGTGCCTTTGCGCCGAATGTGATCATTCATTGCCCAGTCGGCGGGAGTTGTTTTTGCTTTAACCGGAATTGCCGTGGCGGCATGAATCACCGTGTCACAACCTTCAGCCGCACGCGCCAGTGAATCCGCATCGAACAAATCCGCATGCTGCGGATCTCCACCGGCTTCCTGAACGGCGAACTCGGCTTTCGGATTTCGCACCAGGCCGATGACCGAGTGCCCACGCTCGACAAATTGGCGCACCAGCCTCCGCCCCAGCACTCCCGAAGCCCCTGCGATGAACACTCTCATCCAACCGCTCCCCATTCCGGACCAGTAGCACAGGCTTCAGCCTGTGGGTCTTGATTTCCATCCCGCGGCAAAAAATGCAGGTCAAATAAAATTCTACTAAACAGCGGCAGCCGGCGTCTTGCTGACATCGGACGAAAGCGCCCGCACTTTCAACGCCGCGAGGACGCCTCCTCCGTAGATTCCGCCCAGCAAGAGAAAAGCGATGGAAAGCGTAACGTGCTGAGCAAACCAGCCCAGCGCAAAGCTCATGGTCACCTGCAAGATTGTGCTTATTACGGAGAACGCGGACTGAGTGCGTCCCATAAGATGCCGCGGCACAGAAGCCATTATGGACGATTGCGTCAGCACTCCCCCAAGCGCGCGGCACACACCAAACAAAGCATTCATCCCCACCGCAAGAATCAACACACGAGCATACGGAAATAGCGTGTGGCCGATGGCCAGCGTGGCGAGCGCGAGGATCAGTATCCCGTACGGCCTTTTGCGCGCCGCAAAGCCCGCGACCAGCCCCCCGACAATCGCGCCTCCCGCCCAGCCCGCTTCAATCCATCCATACCCGCGCGGACCCGAGAAGAGCACGTCTTTCGCCAGTGCTACCACCAGCACGTTCGCGCTGATCACTCCGGCCATCATGCAGGCGTACGTAAATCCAAGTGCCATCACGCGCGGCTGCTCCGCCAGATATGCCAATCCTTCGCTGATATCCGCAAAAACGCTCGCCGCGCCCATCTCCGCGCTATCCGTAAGCGTCAAAGTCGGTTCGGACATTTCGGGAGGCGCTTCAATCGTGGGTGAGGAGGAGACCAGCCGGTTGTTCTGAATTTCGCGGGGAGGACAATAACCGTGTCTCAGCAGCAGCAGGCAAATCGCGGAAATCAGATATGTCGTGCCATCAATGCCCAGAATTCCGCCGAGCCCCGCCCGCTCGTAAATAAATCCGACCAGCGTGCCGGCCGCCGCCATTCCGCCCTGCACGGCAATCAGCACGGTGGCATTGGCCGTAATTAATTTGTCCTGCGGCACAAGTTCCTGAATCAGCGCATTGGTCGTCGACCAATAGATTGCAAACCCTACGCCCAACAACAGAACCATCGAATACAGTTCCCACATCGCCAGACGTCCCGTATACGCCAGCGCTGCCGTTCCCAGAACAATGATCGCCCGGGTTGTGTCGATCGTGATCCCCAAATAGCGCCGGTCCACGCGATCGATGAGAACTCCTCCGAACGGCGGGACGATAAGGCCAGGAAGTGTGACCAGAATGACGATCAGGCTTACCTTTACCGTGGAATGCGTCGCGCCCAGCACGTACCACGTTACGCCCGCAAAATTCATCCCCGTCCCAAACAATGAGATCAGCATGGCTACAAAAAAGAAAGGGAAGCCCGGAACGCGAAACAGCGATCTCCAACCAGGGGTCGATTGCGGGTTCGATGTCATTGCAGGATCGAGAGAAGAACTCTTGGGCATCTGCGCCAAGTTTAGCGGCAATGCCGCCTCAGGTCCAAGAAAATGAATCTACTTGCTGTTATCTCTAAGGGGCAAGTTGAGCCGCGGAGCCTCATCTAGTAGTTGCGGTTCACACGGCCAGGTCAGGCGGTCCTTTCGCGCTTGCTGCCATCGAAGCCTAACCTCCTCAGGCCACAATGCTTGCAATCGTTAACGTGCATTCTACGATTCATTTATGCCTTCTTTAGCGGGAAATGCTTATCTTTGCAGCGACCTGCGACGTGCCATTTGGCACGGGAAGGATGCGGCAAATGCTATTGGAACAGCTTGAGTCGGGCCAGCGGTATGAACACTTCCGTATCGAGGCATTTGTCCTCCGCACCAGCATGACCAGCATTTACCGCGCGACGGACCTGCGAACCAATCAGCTTGTTGCCCTCAAGATTCCTCACCCGGAACTCGAATGCGATCCGGTGTTTTATAACCGTTTTCAGCGCGAGATGTTTATCGGCAAAAAACTCAATCATCCGGGCGTCGTACGAATGTTTGACAGCAGCGATATGAATCAGCTTTGCATTGTTATGGAGTGGATCGAAGATGGCTTCCTGCGCCAAATTCTTGCCAAGGAAGGAAAAATTTCCCCCGAACGTGCGACGCGAATCGCCATGGGAGTTTGTGAAGCGCTTGATTACATTCATGCTCAGGGAGTAGTGCACCGCGACTTGAAACCGGAAAATATAATGGTGAGCGCGGATGACCGCATTAAGCTCATCGATTTTGGCATCTCCGCGTGCGATGGCGCGCGTCGCCTCACGTTTTCCAAACTTTCCAATGCCATGGGCACGCCTGATTATATTTCGCCCGAGCAAATTAAACGCAAGAGCATGGACGGGCGGGCTGATGTCTACGCTCTCGGCGTTATTTTATTTGAGATGCTGACCGGGCAAACGCCCTTCAATGGCCCGAACCCATTCGCCGTAATGAATGACCGGCTGGTAAACGATCCGCCATCCGCCCGCGAAATAGATCCCGGAAATTTCGATACAGATGCAGGAGATTCTGAACCGCGCCATGGAGCGCGACCCGGAAAACCGTTTTGCAAATGCCCGCGAATTGGCATCCGCACTGGCGCACCCGGAAAGTGTGAAGGTCATTGATCGCTCAGCGCGCAAGGAAAAAAAGCGCTGCCCGCGCGCCATGGATGAAAAGAATCTTGTCTTACACTATGCTTCTGATGATACCCGTCGTGATCTTCACCCTCATCCTGCTGGCCACTCGAGTAAAATAATTTTTCAGACCTTCGATTAATTTTGACTCTAATTTAATGGGTCTGCGTGAGAAACCAGGATTAATTAATTGTGGGTAGTGGCTTCAGCCACAACATAAGGTCTGCAAAATGAATTCGGCTTTACAGGCTGCGGAAAAAGTAATCCATTCTGTCATTCTGAGCGAAGCGAAGAATCTCTCCTTGTTTCTTTTCCTATACTTAAATCAAAGAGAGATTCTTCGCTTCGTTCAGAATGACAGAACAAGACCTTTTTTCCGTGACCTGTTTAGCCGCTGAAGTTCGGATTTTGCAAATCTCATACAAACTCTAAAGGGGCAGGCTTTATTCCGAATCCGGCAGGATGACTTCGTAGAACGATGCGCACAATGCCAGCTGCTTTTGCGGGTCTTGCGCATCGTAAAAAACCGGAACGCACATACCTATGGAAAGTTTTCTGGAACCGTCCTGCGAGCTGCCCGATACATGTTCGCCAAGCGGAGTCGTGAAATCGTAACGGATGTTCGATCCGTTGCGCGCCAACACTCGATCCACGACGCGGGCCATGCACATTTCTCCATCGGCTAGCAGTCGCTTTTGCCTGCCGATTACATTTGCCATCACAATTGTGGTGATCATGATGAAAACAACCGATAGAACAAAAATGGGAAACTGCGAGGGCCCCGCATAGGGAATCCGAGCGTTTCTCCGCATGACCAGGTCAGCTGCCGCATAGGCTGCAAAAGATGATAGCAACGCGATTGAAACAATTGCCGCCATCATTTTTCCACGGGCGCTCATCCGCACGGGCCGCGGCCGGGGAAGTTCGGCAATCCGTCGTCCGATTTCATCGTAGGGTCCGGAGATCACCATCGATCCTTCCATCCATGTCTGCGCCGCATAGAAATTATGTGAGAAATCTTTCTCCGCGTTAAGTGCCCAGCGCGCCGAATCGGATTTTTCCTTTTACGACGAGAACCACAAGAATCGCGGGAATAATCGCAAAAAATCCAAGCACGCCCAGCACCGCGACTTCCGCGTGCCCCACAAATATCCACACGATCAGCGGCGCATCAAACACAATCACGAGCACCGGCAGCAGCCGCAAAAAGAAACGAGTCTGCTTCTCAGCCTCTCCACGATTCCACCCGCACTGCGGGCAATACGTTTTCCCCATGGCGCTGGCCATGGGCAGCTTGCATTGCGGGCACGCGGCAGTCGGCAAAGCATCACTCCATTTCCATAGCAGAAAATAGTGTTCCCGTTCCATTGTCAAAATTAAATGTCGCGATGGTTTTGGTAGCGCCGGCGTCTCGCCGGCAGTTTTCTGTTCCCTCAAGTAAAACCAGCCGGCGAGACGCCGGCGCTACAAACATCCCCAGCCCCGCAAACCGAAACTAAAAATTCCCCTGCGCCGGGCTATACGGACTCGCCAGATACTTCTGCGATTGCGCTTCATTTTTCAACGGCAAAATCTTATCCGGATCGAGCCGCACCATCACATATCGAATATGATCGTCAATCTTCGTGAACCAGTGCCCGGTTCCCGCCGGAATCACGATCATGTCCCCCGCTTTCAACTCATGCACTTCCGGATTCTTGATCGAGGCGGCGCTGAACCCCGGGCCATTCTGCTCACGCACGGTTTTCAGTGTGCTGGGCCGCGGCTTCGCGTCCACCAGGTCAGGCCCCGTCAAAAGGGTCGCGGTGCCTTCGATAATGTAATACACCTCGCTGACCTGCTCGTGCTCGGCCACCGCTTCCGCGACAATGTTTTCCTGCCCCTCCGCGTGCCCCAACTTCCCCCGGTAAATGCTCCCAATCCCCACCTGCACTTTTCCAACATCTATGGAGCGCACCTGCTGATCCACAAGCTTGTGTTCAATGGCTCGCTGGTTATAACCATCCAGCTCGCTCTTCGGAATGTAAGTTGCCGAACAATGATTGCATGTAGGTTTCGGCTCCGACTGCTGCGCAAGCAGCGGAAACACCGCAATCACAGCGCTCAACAAAGCCACTTTCACCGCGATATTTTGTAAGCTCATTTGCATTTCTCCTTCAACGTGTTTTTCCGCGAAGAAATACGTTCAGGTGGGCTATCTATACATCAAGATCGGCCCATGCCGTTGAAAATAAATTTTTCAGCCGCACGCAGATTCAATCTTGTACATCCAGGGCGCGGCTTCTTCGTTCCGAAGACCGCGCAACGGAGAGGCCGCTTCAAAGCCACAACGGCCGACATAGGTTTTGCAGCAGCAGCCCTCGACTACCGGCGGGCAGTGTTTTTGCTCGTCCAATTTCAAATTTGGAATCTGAAATTTCAAATTGTTCTCTCGCCAATTTTTGCAGCCGTTCCTAATCGGACACATCTCTGGATTACCTTCACTCCACTCACCGCTCGTTTCTTTCCCATGCCCCAACAAAATTCGGCTTATGATGTAGCAATGGCCGCACTGATCGAGCTGCGCGGACTCACCGTCGAAATTCCCACGCCCGCGGGATGGATTCGTCCGGTGGACGACGTTTCGTTTGCGCTTGAGGCCGGCGAATCGCTCGGACTTGTCGGCGAATCGGGCAGCGGGAAATCGATGCTCGCGCTGGCGCTGATGGGTTTGTTGCCGCCGGGCGCGCGCGTGCGCGGCGAAGCATGGTTCACGGGAGGAAATGGCGCCGCCGCTTCGCGCGTGAATTTGCTCACGCTTCCCGAGCGCGAACGGATCGCCATGCGCGGACGCGACATCGCCATGATTTTTCAGGAGCCGATGACGGCGCTCAATCCCGTCATGCGCGTGGGCGCGCAAATTGCCGAAGCGATTCGCGCGCATCACGCAGGCCTTTCGCGCGAGGAAATCGATCGCCGCGTGGTGGAAGCGCTCGAACGCGCCGCTGTTCCAGAACCAGCCATGCGCGCGCGACAATTTCCGCATCAGCTTTCCGGAGGCTTGCGACAGCGCGCGATGATTGCCATGGCGCTCGCGGGAGATGCAAGGAAAATCTCCGCGCCTCCTCATTGCCGACGAACCGACCACCGCGCTCGACGTCACGGTGCAAAAACAAATTCTCGAATTGCTCGCGCAACTTCGCCGCGATCTCGGCCTCGCTTTGCTTTTTATCACGCACGATCTAGGCGTTGTCGCGCAAGTCGCGGATCGCATCGCTGTCACCTACGCGGGCCGCATTGTGGAGGAAGGTCCGTCGCGCGAGGTGCTCGAACATCCGCGTCATCCTTACACAGCGGGCCTGCTGCGCGCTTCGCCGCAACTCGTGCGGCACAAGCTGGAGCCGATTCCGGGCAAGGTGCCGTCGCTCACCGCGCTGCCGCCAGGTTGCGCGTTTGAGCCGCGCTGCTCGTTGCGAATTCCGGAATGCTCCGCGGCCATGCCCGATCTGTGCGACGCTGGTCCCGAGCATCGCGCGCGCTGCATCCTGATTGCGGAAGTTGCGAGAAAATCGCGAAGTGAATTGGCTCAGTGGCGCAGGCTTCAGCCTGTGGAGTTTTGTCCTTGCAAGGACAAACCCCACAGGCTGAAGCCTGCGCCACAAATATCCAATGCTCAGACTCGGAAGAATGGGAGAGGAAAAAATATGATCTCCGAATCGAGTCATCTCGAAAAAATTCGCGAACGCTTCACGGAAACCGCGGACGTCTTTGCGCAAACCGTGCGCCGCACGCGAGTCGACGAAGCCAGCGCCTTGCCGAATACGCCACAGCGGGCCTCGCGCATCCGGAAAATGCTCTCGCGATCGACGTCGCCTGCGGCCCCGGCACGTACACGCGTCCGCTGGCCGAGCGCGTTCGCCATGCGATTGGCGCGGACCTGACCCCGGCGATGGTCGAGAAAGCGCGTGCCGAAGCCGCCCGCGACGGCATCGCCAACATCGAATTCGTTCTGGGCGATATCTACGCGCTGCCATTTGAAGACGGCAGCTGCGGAAATCGTTTCCTGCGGCTACGCGTTTCACCACATGACCGATCCGATGCGCGCGCTCACGGAAATGGTGCGAGTGCTGAAGCCGGGCGGCCGCATCGCCGTCACCGACATTATTGTGCGCGAAGGTTGCGACGGCGATTTTCAAAATCAAGTTGAGCGCGTGCGCGATCCGTCGCACACCAGCACGCAAAGCGTGGCGAGTTTTCGCGAAATGGTCGGCGATTTGGGATTGCGCCAGGTCTCGCAACACATTCACGACAACTGGCACGACTTCGATGTATGGATGAACAATGCCGGTAAACCGCCGGGCGATCCGGTCTACGTAGAGACGCGCAACCTGCTGGAAAGTTGTCTGGAAAATGACACGTTCCGGATTTCGTCCGCGCCGCTCGGATAAAATCGCCAGCGGCCTCGAATTCATGCACACCGTCCTGCTGCTGATGCGGAGAAGCCGTGATGAATTTCAGTAGAACAGGCTTCAGCCTGTTGCTTTTTTTCTCGGCCATTAAGAAAGTCAAAAGCAACAGGCTGAAGCCTGTTCTACTAAATCCGCGCCGAGACGTATGTGAAATTTTCAGCCAACACGGTGACGCGCGGTGACCCAACCCCTGCTGCTCGAAGCGCGCAATCTGCGAAAAACATTTTCCGCTCCCAAAAGTTCATTCGGCCTGAAAATGCCTGGAGCGAACGGAGCGCGCGCGCCGGCGTTGCCGCTGTGGACAATGTGAATCTTGAGCTCTCCGCCGGCGAAACGCTCGCCATCGTTGGCGAATCCGGCAGCGGCAAGACGACCCTCGCGCGCATGCTCTTGCGCTTGATCGAGCCGGACTCCGGCGAATTGCTGGTCGACGGCCGCGATTTTCTAGCCGCGCGTGGCGCGGAATTGCGAGCCCTGCGCCGCGAAATGCAAATGGTTTTTCAGGATCCCTTCGCGTCGCTCGATCCGAGAATGCGCGTCGGCGAAATCGTAGGCGAACCGCTCGAAATTCATGAGCCGCAGCTTTCGCGCAGCGAACGCCGCTCGCGCGTCGTGGAAATTCTGCGGTCGGCAGGTTTGGGAGAGGACGCGCTCGCGCGCTACCCGCACGAATTTTCCGGCGGCCAGCGCCAGCGCATCGGCATCGCGCGAGCCTTGGTGCTGCGCCCGCGCCTCGTCGTGGCCGACGAGCCTGTCTCCGCGCTCGACGTTTCCGTCGGCGCGCAAATTCTTGAGCTGCTGCAAAATTTGCAACGCGATTTCGCGCTCACCTACTTGCTGATATCGCACAGCCTGCCCGTCGTCGCGCAACTCGCCACGCGCATCGCCGTCATGCAGGGCGGCCGCATCGTCGAAACAGGCCCCGCCGCGCAAATTCTCTCCGCGCCCGCGCACCCCTACACGCAATCCCTGATCGCCGCGATCCCCACCCTGCCAGGCTGATCGCATTTTGTGGCAAAATTTTAAATCGGAATCGCGTGCTGTAGCCCGCCTCCTCAGAGGCGGGGATTTAGATGCACGTGCACGAACCCATTTAGCGATTGGCGATCGCTCGCCCGGCATATCTTTGGCACGGATAATCTAACCCCCCGCCTCTGAAGAGGCGGGCTACAGCAGTCGCTTTAACTTGCATTTCAAATAATTCACCGCGCGCTGAAGCCTCGTCACGGCAGCACATCCTCGGCACCTGCCGCAATCTCCTGTTAAACTCAGCTCTTATGAAATTTCATTTTGAAGTTTTGAAAACCGATCCGACCGGTGCGCGCCTGGGCCGTCTCACGACGCCGCACGGCGTAATCGATACGCCCGCATTCATGCCCGTGGGCACGGCCGGAACTGTGAAGGGCCTTACACAGCAAGCGCTCGGCGAACTCGGCGTGCAAATTCTGCTCGGCAACACGTATCACTTATATCTGCGTCCCGGCCACGAACGCATTCGCGCGCTCGGCGGCCTGCATAAATTCATGTCCTGGCCCGGAGCGATTCTCACCGATTCAGGCGGCTTTCAGGTTTTCAGTCTCGCCGATTTGCGAAAAATTTCGGACGATGGCGTGGTCTTCCGCTCGCACCTCGACGGCTCCGAGCATTTGCTTACGCCGGAAAAATCGATTGAGATTCAGCAGGCGCTCGGCTCGGACATCGCCATGGTATTCGACGAGTGCATCGAATATCCCGCCGACCACGCGCGCGCATCCGGCGCGATGAAACGCACAACAGAGTGGGCGCGCCGCTGCCGCGACTATGCACTTGCCCGAGAAACGAAGGGCTGCCCCGAGGAAAGAGGGGAACACTCAAACGGCGTCAGGCCAAACAAATGCCGAAGCATCGACCAACCCCGGCCAATCCATCTTCGCCATCGTGCAGGGCGGCATGCACGCCGACCTGCGCCGCGAAAGCGCGCGCCAGCTTGTTGACCTCGACTTCCCCGGATACGCCATCGGAGGCCTCGCCGTTGGCGAGCCACATGCGATTTCCACCGAGATGGCAGCGATTGCCACCGAGGAACTCCCCAAGGATCGCCCGCGCTACGTCATGGGTGTAGGCCTTCCCGAGCAGCTCCCCGACTACGTGCGCTGCGGCGTGGACATGATGGATTGCGTGCTGCCGACGCGCAACGCGCGCAACGGTTGCCTCTTCACCAGCGCGGGCCGCGTCAACATCCGCAACGCGATTTATGCGAGCGATCCGCGCCCGCTCGACGAGCGTTGCTCCTGCATGGTCTGCCGAACCTACTCGCGGGCCTACCTGCGGCACCTGTTTCAAGCCAATGAAATTCTGGCTTCCATCCTGAACTCCCACCACAACGTTGCATTTTTCCTTGACACAATGGGCAAGATTCGCCAAGCTATCGCGCTCGGGGAACTGGCTGCATTCTCCTCAGAGTTCCAAGCGCGTATCGGCGCGGGTGAATCCTGAAGCGAGCCAGTGGCATGGCTCTCGGTGTAAACTTCAGGAAGCGAACCGTCACAGCTTGGAGCCCGCCACGATTGTGTTTTGGATTTCGTGGCCTGCCCGCTTCTTCAATCGATATTGAATAGCGGCAACAATTTTAAGTTTCCAGTGCCGTGTGCTGAAGATTTGGCAATAGCGTGAGATTGGGGTCACTGTCATGTCGTCCTTTTTTTTACCGGAAAATTTGTCATTGATGGCCCAGGCCGGAGGCGCCGGTGGGATAATGGCCTTTTTGCCTTTGGTCATTATTATGGGAATTTTTTATGTCCTTCTGATTCTTCCCGCGCAGCGACGCCAGAAGAAAACCCAGGAAATGATCAATGCCCTGAAAAATGGGGATAAAGTGATTACGACCGGCGGCCTGTATGGCACGATTGTGGGAATTGAAGGCGATTCCGTTCAGCTTCGCATCGCCGACCAAGTGAAGGTTAAGGTCCTTCGTTCCGCGGTGACCGGCCTGCAACCAGATAGTAAGGAGGAGTCGTAGGGCCGGGGTAACGCAACGCTCTATTTTGTGCGCGAGGCATTTTTCACGAAGAAAAGCCCGCATCCATGGAGTCCTGAGCCAGTTTAAGCCATGAATTCTAACCTCAAGTGGAAAGCATTATTCATCGTAGCTGTCATTCTTGCGTGCCTGATCGGCCTAGTAGGACGTCCCGATTTTCCTCCCAAATCCTGGGCCGGAATCAAATCCAATTTTGCGAATAGCATCAAGCTGGGCCTTGACCTTCAGGGCGGCACGCACCTGATCCTGCAAGTCCAGGTGCAGGAAGCCATCAGCGGAGAGACGGATCAGACGCTGGATCACATCACCGCCACGCTGCGAGATAAAGGCGTCCGCTATGACGACATTCGAAAGCTGACCGACACGCAGATTCTGGTTCATAACATTGCCCCGGAGCAGGCAGGCACCGCGCGCAACCTGATTAACGATCAATTTCCGGATTGGGACATTTCCCCGGCTCCCGGCGAAAACTCCGGCTACGTTGTAACGATGAAGCAGTCGCGCGTTGTAAACATCCAGCAGCAGACGATGGATCAGGCTGAAGAAACCATTCGCCGCCGTATCGACGCGCTGGGATTGACTGAACCCTTGGTCGCGCCCTATGGCCAGGGTGACAATGAAATCATCGTGGAGCTGCCCGGCGAAGGTGATCCAAACCGTGCCAAGAGCGTGATTCAAGCCGGCGGCCAGTTGGAACTTCATCTCGTTTTGGATCAAACGCCCTATCAATCTGAAGTCGCTGCCCTTGCCGCGCACGGCGGGATTTTGCCTCCCAACGCGCAAGTGGTGCAGGGAAAGAGTTCCGCGTCGAGCTCCAGCCAGCCCGCCGTCGAAAGCTGGTACGTGATCGATCGCGTGCCGGTGGTCACGGGGCGTGACCTGCGCAGCGCAACCGCCATCCGCAGCACAAAAAATCCTGGCTTTTATGATGTCGATTTCACGCTTTCCACCGAAGCAGGCCGCCGCTTTGGCCCCTTCACCGAGCAGAATATCGGCAAGCAGTTGGGCATCGTTCTCGAGCACAAACTGCAGACTGCTCCCGTGATTAATGGCCGCATCGACGACACTGGTGTAATTGAAGGTCAATTCGGTGAGCAGGAAGCCAACGATCTTGGCCTGGTCCTTCGATCAGGCGCGCTGCCGGCATCGATTAAATATCTTGAAGAACGCACCGTAGGGCCGTCACTCGGAGCCGATTCGATTCGTCACGGCGTGCAGGCTTCCATCATCAGCTTGGTCGTCGTGATGATCTTCATGGTCGTTTATTACCGCTCATCGGGAGTCAATGCGGTAATCGCCTTGATTCTTAACCTGGTTCTCTTGCTGGCTGCGCTGGCTTATTTCGGCGCCGTCTTGACCTTGCCGGGAATTGCCGGCGTGATTTTGACGATTGGTATGGGCGTCGATTCCAACGTGCTGATTTTTGAGCGCATCCGTGAAGAACTGCGTGCTGCAAAAGCCCCTGTGTCGGCGGTCGACATGGGATTCAAGCGCGCCTTCCTCACGATTATCGATACGCACGTAACAACCATCGTTTCCGCGGCGTTCCTTTTCCTCTTCGGGACAGGTCCTATCCGCGGGTTTGCCGTCAGCTTGGCGGTCGGTTTGTTGGCCAATCTGTTTACATCAGTCTATGTATCACGCCTGATCTTTGACTGGCACTTGGCCAAGATGCCTCGCGAAGCGGAATTGAGTATTTAGGAAGGGACTAGGAGTACTAGTCCCGAATTGAGATTTTTTTCAAGATTTTTCTTTAGATCAGTTCTATTTGGGGAACAAATTCATAATCGTTGGTGTCCAACTCTAACGGGTAAGAGTGAGCATGGAATTTTTCAAACAAGTCGATCTCGATTGGATGGGCAAAGCGAAGTACTTCTTTGGCCTGTCTGGACTCTTGCTTGTCGCCGGGCTGGCTTCCATTATTGCCCACGGCGGCCTGTTCTATGGTATTGATTTTAAAGGAGGTACGGTCGTTGATGTGCGCTTTGCAGGCGCACCTCCGATCGATACACTCCGTAACGGATTGGCGCAACAGGGAATCGGGAACAGCACCATTGTTCCGGTTAGCGACATTGCCAGCGGCAACAGTAATGAGGTTCTAATCAACCTCGAAGAAAAAGGTCAAGGCGCTGAAGCCCTTGATGCCGGCAAAACCGCGATCCTGAACGCCCTGCATGCAACCTTGGGTGCTGGAGAAGCGGGCAAGCAAGATTTCAATGCTGCGGGGGCGGATACGATTGCCGACTCTTTGACCCGCAAGGACCCGTTGGGTCTGGGAACGGCTGCGGGCGACCGGTATGCGCAGCTTGGGAAACAGTTGGCGACATTCCGCGACCGCGACAGTCGCGGAATTGTGACGGACCTAGGCCAGCTTTCAGGCGCAGGCGCAAACGCCAATGTGATTGCCGCGTTGCGCGATTCGTTCTACACCAGCACCTTTGCCATCATTAACGTGGAGATTGTCGGGCCCAAAGTTGGGTCCGAATTGCGCCGCCAGGCGATCGTCGTCACTCTGTACGCTCTAGGTGGAATGCTGGTTTATATTGCATTTCGCTTCGAGTGGGTGTACGGTGCTGCGGCGGTGTTAGCCGTGTTTCACGACGTGCTCATTACACTGGGTCTTTTTTCTATTTTTCATTTTGAGATTTCGCTGACGGTGATTGCGGCATTGTTGACCCTGGTTGGGTATTCGATGAATGACACGATCGTGATCTTTGACCGGATCCGTGAAAACGCGCGACTCATGCGACGGGAGCCGTTCAAAGACATTGTCAATCGTTCCATCAATCAGACTCTTTCGCGCACGATCCTGACCAGCGGCCTTACTTTCCTCACTGTTCTGGTTTTGTTTTTGATGGGCGGCCAAGTTTTGCGGGCTTTTTCTTTTGCGTTGGTAGTTGGAATTCTGGTTGGCACGTATTCCAGTTTTGGCATTGCAGCGCCTTTGGTCGTAGCCTGGAATGACTGGAGAGGCCAAGGCGGTGCGGTAATATCATCCGGAACCGCAGCCGGTACTAAACTCCGAAAGACCTAGGATATTTCCTGGAACTTTTCGGCAGGAGGGATGCACGATGTTTGATGATTTGCTCGAATCGACAAACGAAAAGAAAAAGACAAATAAAGGCTGGAGCGTAATCCTCTCTGGCCTAGTACAAGCTTGCATTTTGTCCATCTTGATTTTGATTCCTTTGATCTACACCGAGGCGCTTCCCAAGGCGATGCTCTCAACTCTGTTGATTGCTCCGCCACCTCCTCCGCCACCTCCCCCGCCTCCGGCAGCCATAAAGACAATCGTCAAGCCGGTTGCGCGCTTGATTAACTCTGGAAAGCTGATGCAGCCACGCGCGATCCCCAAGGAAGTGGCCGTGTTTAAGGAAGCCGAGCTTCCGCCGGACGTAATCAACAATACCGGTGTGACGGGTGGCGTGTTCGGCGGCATTCCAGGACAGGGCATGGTTTCAGGCCCCGTAGCTCCTCCTCCCCCGAAGCCCGCGGCTCCCACGCGCGTGAAGCAAGGCGGTAACGTAACGGCTGCGTCGATCATCACGCAGACGCGTCCGCTTTACCCGCCTCTGGCGCGGCAAGCTCGCATTCAGGGAAACGTTGTTCTTCATGCGATCATCGACAAGGATGGCAAGGTTGCACAGCTCGAAGTGATTTCCGGTCACCCGCTCCTGGTGCAATCGGCTCTGGACGCCGTGAAACAATGGCGCTACAAGCCGACCACGCTGAACGGCGACCCGGTCGAAGTTGATACGACGATTACAGTTACGTTTACGATGGGTGGTTAAGATTTGGGTTTGGCAGGACGGCGGCCTGGGTATCGGTTTTCACGGATGCAGTTATCAATGAAGACCGCGAATTGAGGCAGCCAATCAGGGAGTCGGCCGAAACCGGCAGAGCCGGTTTCGGCCAGCAAGATCCGAACGAAATAAAAAGGAGCGAATCAGATGCTTAGCAATCTAGCCGTTTGGGCAATGAACATGCTTGTCCTGCAGGGACAGTGGGACCTGAGGACGATGTGGGGCAATATGAGTATCATCGCGAAGGTCGTTGTCGGCATTCTTTTCCTTCTGTCGGCATGGTCCCTTGGCGTGATGATTGACCGCGTTCTGATGTACAGCGCAGCACGCAAACAGTCCCGCGTATTCGTACAGCAGGTTGCCGGAGCACTGCGCGAAGGCAAACTCGACGAAGCCATCTCGATCGCCGAGCGCAACAAGAAGAGCCACATCGCCAAGGTCGTCGCCACTGGCCTTTCCGAATTCCAATCTGCCTCATCGCAAGTCGCTGACATGGAAGTGATCGAAGCTGCCAAGCGCGGCCTCGACCGCTCGGTCGCGATTGTGCACGCCGAAATGAAGCGCGGCCTTTCGGGTCTCGCCACCATCGGCTCGACCGCGCCGTTCGTCGGACTGTTCGGCACGGTGGTCGGAATCATCAACGCGTTTAAGGGAATTGAAACCACGAAGGCAACCGGTCTGTCGGCGGTCGCCGGCGGAATTTCCGAAGCGCTGGTCACCACCGCGCTTGGGCTGCTCGTGGCTGTGCCTGCCGTGTGGGCGTACAACTACTTCACAAACAAAGTGGAAGCCTTCGACGTCGAAATGGACAACTCCTCGATGGAGCTGGTGAACTATTTCATTACGCGCCGTGCAGGCGGAAAGAAGTAACCCATGTCATACAAGCCAAGCGTCGGCCCGCAAATGGCGGCGCCGAACGTAATTCCGATGGCGGATATTATGCTTGTGCTGCTGATCATCTTCATGGTGGTCACGCCCATGCTCTCGAAGGGTTTGACGGTGGAGTTGGCGAAAGTCAACAACCCATCCGACATGCCCGATGCCGATAAAGACGACGCAGTGATCGTCGGCATCTCCGCGAGCGGGGACGTCTATCTGGGCAGCACGAAGTCGGACATTACGCAAATTGCCGATCAGGTTCGCGATCGCCTTTCGAACAAGCTTGATAAGACCGTGTTCGTGAAGAGCGATGGCCGTGCCAAGTACGGTGATGTGGTTAAGATCGTGGACGAAATTCGATCCGCGGGCGTCGATAACGTCGGGCTGATCACTGATCGGGCCGAACAGAAGCGCGCCGCTCCACCGCCGCCAGTTGGCTAGTTATTTGGCTGGGAAGCGAGGCGAGCGCTTCGCTTCCCGGTCTTGACCTTGCTCAATCATCCGTCCCGGTGATTGCACCGTGACGCGGAACTTGAAATAGGGAGCTACGACAATGGGAATGGACGTTGGAGGAAAACAGGGCGGTGCGATGGCGACGATGAACGTCGTCCCCCTGATCGATATTCTCTTGGTCTTGATCATCATTTTCATGGTGATCACGCCGCTGACCCCCAAGGGCTTGAACGCCTTGGTGCCGCAGCCGGCGCCGCCGAACCAGCAGCAACAGCCGCAAACTCTGCAGAAGACGATCGTCGTTCAGATTCTCGATACCGGGAAACTGAAGATCAATGACGAAGACGCGAACTGGGATACCCTCGGGCCGCGCCTTACAGACGTCTTTAAAGAGCGCGCCGAGAAAGTGGCCTTCGTTAAAGGTGATGACGCCGTGCGTTTTTCCGATGTTGCGCACGCGATTGACATCATGCGCGGTTCCGGAATCGATAAGGTTGGTTTGATCACTGCCAATCTCGAAGCCGGAAAGTAGTTTCGCTCGTAGAGTTGTCGGCCCTCTCTTTTGGGGGAGGCTGTCGGCTTTTTTGTCTCCAGATAATTAATAAAGTAGCTTTGTTCCAAGGCCTTAGTAGTGTAGAGTGTGCGGCTGTGGCCTGTGCCGGCAAAGAGTTGTGTACGTGAGAAGTCAGGTGCGGGGATTTGCGCTATCTTTTAAAGTGTTAGAGTGTGAGGTAGGGGCCAAACCGATTAGTCATGGAAGATTTTGTGGACTGCGACACGGCCTGTACGAGCATCGGTAACTTCACTGCCCTTTCGAGGGAAAACAAATTATTCGCGGGGACGGATTGTTTGCCATGAATCCTTTTGCGCATTTTCGGACCTCCAAAAATAGAAATTCCTTGGCGCTGTTTGCAGTGGCCATGATTGCTGTCGGCTTCGGCGCGTCAGGTTGCGCCAAGCTGAAGGCGCGCGACGAACTCAATAAGGGCGTTGCCGCTTATCGCGATGGGAAGTACGATCAAGCCATCGAGTTCTTCAAGTCTGCGAAGGACAACGATCCCACTCTGACCAACGCTCAGCTCTATCTCGCTACGGCGTACGCAACGCAATATATTCCTGGCGCGCCGTCCGACGAGAATATTCGTATGGGCGAAGCGGCGGTCAAGCAATTTCAGGAAGTACTCACCAACGATCCCAACGATATTTCAGCAATCGACGGTATTGGGTCGATCCTGTTCAACATGGCGGGTACTCCGTATTCGCGCCAGCGGTTCGACGATTCCAAGACCTACCACATGAAGCACATCACCCTGAAGCCGGAAGATCCGGAGCCGTATTACTGGGTCGGAGTGATCGACTGGACGCTTTCCTACCGCTCGAACCTCGAATTACGCGGCACATGGCGCCTCGCGCATCCCGGCAAGCCGCTTAAGGATGACGATCCGCTGCCCGCTGATGTCCGCGAACAATACATCAAGGACAACGGCCAGATGATCGACGAGGGGATTACCGATCTCAAGAAAGCCCTTGATCTGCGCCCAGATTACGATGACGCGATGGCTTACTTGAACCTCCTCCTCCGCCGCAAGGCTGACGAGGCTGCTACTCCTGATGAACGCGCCTCCTTGCTGAAACAGGCCGACGATTACGTCGAAAAGGCGAAGGAGATCAAGCAGAAGAAAATGGAAGCTCCGGCCAAGCCGTAACAAGCTTGCTGGAAGTTTTCTGGGATTGAACAATAAAAAAGGTGGTCCTCACAAGGACCGCCTTTTTTTATGGGTTGCACTGTAGCTCGCCTCTTCAGAGGCGAGGATTTAGATGCAGCGTTGTCTAAGCCCCCACCTCTGAAGAGGCGGGCTACAGCATTTGGCTGCACATCAAATTATTTACATAAGTGTGCAATCAGGCGCGTCGTGAACGCCAGGGCAGTAAATGTCGTATTTGCATTACTCACCGTGCGAAATGTGCTTGCTCCTCCCACATACAAGTTGGCGGTTCCAAACACTTTCAGATTTCGGTCCACTACGCCATCATGTTCAGACTCAGCCATCACCGTGCCACCTGCTTGATGGTAGGTGTCCTTTACACTTTGCATGAAATTAGGGTCCATCGCTTTCAAGCTCGGATCGATCTCAAGGGTGGCCAATCCAGCGCGCTGCAATGCTGCATCGGCTCGTCGCGTGAACTCAGCAATAGATGCCTGCTCATTTCCGCTCAATCGCCAGTCCAGGGTGACTCGATGCAATCCGTAAGCGTCTGTCACGCTTCGATCCAGACGGATACAACTTTCCGCAATGGGGGCTTGTTCGGCCTGAATGAGCAAAGAAATCTTTGAAGCGCTGGGGACGAACACGCGGTGATCGCGTACGTAACGCCACATCAGCGGCACAAGGTATTTCGAGCACGCGGTAACGTTTTTAAAAACGTCTCCTACGTTTTCGATTTTACGGCTATACACAGCTGCTTTCACAAACTGCTTGAGATAAACCAGATTCTCGGACACGGAGCTTTCAAAACCGAATAGCCCTTGAACGTTGAGGATTGGATCGCGCGCAAGAATATAGTTGCGCAGGCGAAATTTTGGTTGGTACTTGTGCCCGCTTTTCCAGATGGTGGAAAAAGTATCAAAAAATTTGCGCGTATCATTGGGCTTCACCGTTGCGGCCTTGCAGCCCAGATGGTCCAAAAAGTATTTTCCGATATTTTGATTTTGCCGCCACGGGCAGGGCCACGATTCATCCGTCGCAGACTGAAGAAGCAGCCGCGAATTTTCAATTGTGCCGGCGGCGAGGATGAATGTTTCGCCGGCGATCGTGTGGCGATTCCCGGACATGTCCACTACGCGCACGCCGGTGATGCGTTCGCCAGAGCCCTCGAATCCGATCATCGTATAGCCCGTGAGGACAGAAAACTTCTCGCTGGTTTCGTACTGTTTCGCGAACACGATGGCGAAGCTAGGAATCTTCAGCCAGCGTGTGAGAAACACTTCGAATTCGTCGCCAATTTGTGGTCGTTCCGCCGACACACTTTTCCAGACCGCGTCATCGTCGTGCGTTTCTAGCTGGCAATCCAAGATTTTCGTAGGCCTTGCGGTAGTATGGCGATATTTCGTCATATCTCACAGGCCAAGCGCTGCCGGGTAACCACTCACGGCCATTGAAGTCGGCTGGTTGAAATTCCACAAGCTGTCCGCCCCAGAGATTGGTCGTTCCGCCCAAGCTCCTGCTCCGCGCGACGCAGATCCCATCGTGCGGCACCCCTATGGAGCTGTAGGACTCCGCGGCGAAGCCGCCGAGGTGCGCTCCGCCGGACTCGACCACGAGCACACGCTTCCCGCGCTTCGCCAGCTCGCTGGCTGCATACAGCCCAATCGCGCCCGAGCCGATGATTACGGTGACAGGCTCATTTCCGCTGCTCGGTTTCCATTGAGCCAGATCGGTCAAGAGCATAGAAAGAGCTCCTCTGTAGGCGCGGGGAGGAGCGAAACTAGCGTCTCAGGTAGGACGAGTGCACCGAAATTTAAGCGAAAAAAAGATGAAAAAGAGTGTGTGAACAGTTTATTTTTCCTCGCTGCCGCAAAATACTTTAAGCTTGAAAGCGAAAATTGAATAGAGCTGTTTGCCATCCCGTTGATGAGATACAGGATAACTATAAAATTACTCCTGGGTCCCACCCGCAACCCCTAGGGCACTCCCGGAACTCTTTTTTCCCCCTTAGCATCAAATAGACATAAAATAGATGGCAATGTCTTCGCTTGAAAAGCCGGTTGGCCTCTCTTCGTTGGTTGGCGTTGGCGGCAAGACAGAACGCACAACGAAAGCGCTGCAGCTGCGTTTTCTCGAGCTGGTTGAAAAAGTCAGGCAGAATCGCCCAGCTACAGACATTGAAGTGTTACGGCGCGCATTTGATTTCGCCGCGGAGCAGCACCGCACGCAGTTGCGCAAGTCGGGCGACCCTTACCTTTCGCATCCCCTGGAAGTTGCACATATTCTGGCCGACATGAAATTGGATATCACCACGCTGTGCGCCGCGTTGCTGCACGACGTGGTGGAAGACACGCGCGTCTCCACGCAGCGCATTGCGGAACGTTTCGGCCAGGACACGGCAACGCTCGTCGAAGGCGTCACAAAAATTAACCGGCTGGACCTTCTTGCTCCCGAAGCGCGGCAGGCTGAGAACGTCAGAAAAATGCTGTTGGCCATGGTGAATGATGTGCGCGTCGTGGTCGTGAAGCTTGCCGATCGCCTGCACAACATGCGCACGCTCAGTTACCTCTCTCCAGAAAAACAGCAGCGCATCGCGCGCGAAACTCTGGATATTTATTCTCCGATTGCGCATCGCCTAGGGATGGGCTTGATCCGAGGAGAGCTGGAAGATATTGCCTTCAGCTATCTTGAGCCCGAGGCTTTTAACGAGCTGCAAAATACGGTTGTCTCCAAGCGTAAAGAGTTCGAGACATTTTTAGGGGATTTAAAGGATACGATTCGCAAGCGGCTGGATGAAAACGGAATTGCCGCGGAAGTGGATGGCCGCGTGAAGCGGCTGTACTCCATCCACCAGAAAAGTTTGCGGCAGCATCGCACCGTGGATCAGATTTACGATTTGCTGGCCGTGCGCGTGATCACCGATACGATTCGGAATTGCTACGCGGCGCTCGGCGTGATTCATCAAGTCTGGCGGCCCGTGCCGGGGCGTTTCAAAGATTACATCGCCATGCCACGGCCTAATCTTTACCAATCGCTGCACACCACCGTGATTCATGCGGGGCAAACATTTGAAGTGCAAATCCGCACGCAGGAAATGCATCGCATAGCCGAACAAGGCGTTGCCGCGCATTGGCGTTACAAAGATGGCAAGGATGTTTCCGACGCCGATGATCAGCGCATTTTGTGGATGCGGCAGCTGATCGAGTGGGTCAAGGAAATGCAGGAGCCTTCGGAATTCATGTCCACGCTGAAGGTGGATTTGTATCCCGAGGAAGTTTACGCATTCACCCCGAAAGGAAAAGTTCTAGCGCTTCCGCGCGGAGCGACGCCTGTGGATTTTGCGTACGCGGTGCATACGGAAGTGGGCAACCAGTGCATCGGCGCGAAGGTGAATGGGCAAATCGTGCCACTGCGGCACAGCCTCGCAAATGGCGATGTAGTCGAGGTGCTGACGCAGAAGGGCCATGTGCCCAGCCGCGACTGGCTGAATTTTGTGCGCACTTCGCGGGCTCGCAGCAAGATTCGCCACCACATCACTTCCATCGAGCGCAGCCAGGCGACAGAAGTGGGAAGACGGCTGCTGGAAAGAGAAGCGCGTCAATTGGGACGCAGCCTGAAGAAAATTCCCGAGGCGGAACTGCAACGCGTTGCCACCGAGTACGGCTGCGCGAAACTGGAAGATTTATTCGCGGATCTGGGCTATGGAAAATTCTCGGCGCGCCAAATTATTTCCAATGCGCTGGGCGAACCTCTCGGGCCGGCTAAACCCGAGCCCGTGAAGGAAGACCCATCCACGCGTCTCGTTTCGACCGTCAAGCGAATGCTACGCGTAGGCGACGCGACCTTGCAGGTGGGTGGGCAAAGCGACTTGATGGTTTTTCGCGCGAAATGTTGCAATCCGATTCCAGGCGACGAAATCGTCGGGTACGTGACGCGCGGCCGCGGCGTCGCGGTACATTCCAATTCCTGCCCCAACGTGCAGAATTTGCTTTATCAGGTGGAGCGTCGAATCGATGTGGAGTGGGGCGGCACGGCTGGCTCCACTTATCCCGTCACTTTGCTGATTCGCGCGCAGGATCGCCCCGGAATGCTCGCCGATATTACGGCCGTCATCAGCGAGACAGGGTCGAATATCCGCACTCTTGGCAGCCATCCGGATAATTTACACGCCCGAATCGACCTCACATTGGAAATTGGAGACCGCAAGCAACTCGAACGTATCATCGCGAATATTCGCAAGATTTCGGGCGTGTTCGGAGTAGAACGCCTGTACAACGTTTGATTTTTCGCCTATTCCGCTGGCCAGTTAATCTTCCGAACACAGGCAAATTCCACTTCTGCTTGCCTAAGCTACAATGTATAAATGCAGCCACATCAGCCAATGCGTTTTTGCGTTCACCGTGTTCTGATCGCATTCTTACTGGCGTCTATCGCGTTGCTAAGTTCCTGCAAGTCCGCTCCCAAGGCGGATACTGAGCAAACGAACCAGATGGCAATGTGGTTGGATAGCGTGCCGGAATTAAAGGCGCTGGGAATTTCCAATGCGGAAGTAAATGAATTAAAAAAGGCGCATGAGGCCGGGCTGACCGACCCGTCGAGCGTTGTCCTGATTAAACTTGCCAGGGAACGTCACACACCATTCACAGATGGGCAATCGATCGCCGATCTGCTGAACGCGGGATCGTCCGAGCCAACTGTTTTGGAGCTCGCTCGGCTGAACGAGTTGGGTATCTGGGGCGGGGAAGCTCGCGCGATGCGTCTCGCTGGACTTTCCGACAAGATTATTCTGGCGGTGGCGCAGCGCAGATCGCAGGGCTTGCCTGTGCTCTCCGGTGAAAAACTGGCAGAACTAAAAAACACCGGCGCGAGTGACGCGACTCTTCTGGACTTTGTGCAGAAGGGCCTCTCCGAAAAATCCGCGAGCGATTATATTGCGCAACGTAAACAGGCCGGCGGACACAGATTTGTATACCAGGGGCATTCCCGAAAAAACGGCTGATGATTGTTAAGGATTGACGATTTCATTTTGCAGCGAGACTCTTCACGTATATCCTCAAAAGCAGAAATTAAATTCAGGAGCGCTCGCCATGCGCTGGAGTGCATGCGCAAATAACGAATCCCATGAAAATTGAAATCGTTCAGGCAGGGAATCCGGTATTGCGGCAGCGCGCCCGGCAATTGAGCGTGGCGGAAATTCGCAGCCGAGAAATGCAAAAGCTGATTGAGGCAATGCGCGAGTGCATGCATGAGGCGCCCGGCGTGGGCCTGGCTGCTCCTCAACTGGGCCTCGCGCTGCAGCTTGCCGTGATTGAAGACCGCGAGGAATATCACAAAGATGTTTCCGAAGCGTTGCTCGCGGAGCGCGAACGACGTCCTGTACCCTTTCATGCCATTATCAATCCCACTATCGAGGAAATTGGAGACGAGAAAGCGGAGTTCTTCGAGGGATGCCTGAGTGTCGCGGGTTTTTCCGCTTTGGTTTCACGATCGCGCGCCGTGCGTGTCAACTGCCTAGATGAATGGGGAGTGTCGCGAGTGATCGAAGCCTCGGGATGGTATGCGCGGATTCTGCAGCACGAAATCGATCACTTGAATGGCACGCTTTATATCGATCGCATGAGGTCCAGATCCTTTACGACAATGGAAAATTTAGTGGAGTATTGGAAGGGCAAGCCAGTGAGCGAGGTCACATCAGAACTGGAAATCAACCCGACCGTGCCACTCACGAAGTAAATAATTTGAAAATGCGGAATGATCTCTCGCTAATCAGGAGGATTGCGTGATTGAAACAGTTGCAACGGATCGAGGGCCCAAGGCAATTGGACCTTATTCTCAGGCGGTGCGCGCCAATGGATTTGTATTTTTATCCGGACAGATTCCGCTGGATCCGAAGACGCAGCAGATCGTGGAAGGCGACGTGGCGGTGCAGACGGAACGCGTCATGGAAAATTTGAAAGGCGTGGTGGAAGCGGCGGGATCGTCCCTGCATCACGTGGTGAAGACCACGGTGTTTCTGGCCGACATGAACGATTTTGCGGCGATGAACGAAGTGTATGCGCGCTATTTTACGGCGAATGCCCCTGCACGATCGACCGTTGAGGTGGCGCGGCTTCCTAAAAACGTGCGCGTCGAAATTGACCTGATCGCCCTGCTCTGAATCTTTATGCGATCATGCGCCTGAATGTTTGTGCTTCCAAAAATATCTAGCGCATGGCGAAGCTCTGTGCCATAGGGCTTAAATGAGCTCGGTATTGTTCGACCAGCGCACTGACGGAACTGCGCTCCTCCGGCGGCAGCTTTGGCAAAACTCCCTCGAGCATCTCGATGGCTTCTCTCCACCTATTTAATGTGACGAGCATTGCGCCGAAATTTAAGGCGGCGTCCGGGAAGCCCGGAGTCAACTCGAGCGCTCGGCGAAATCCACGTTCCGCTTCTTTGTAATTGCATAGCGCGAACTGCGCAGTCGCCGATCGCTCCACATCTCGCCCGTTTGCTTCTCCTGCAATAGCTCGTCGAATTGCATGATCGCGTCCGCATAGCGTCCCTGCTGAAACAAAAACACAGCGTAGTCGTGTTGCGATTTCGCTGACATGGAATTTCTTCTCCTTACACGTCGAATCGGCATTGCCTTGTTTTAGCTTTAGGGCCGTCGGACCCGTATCAAGCGGGAAGTCGTCCCAACTGGCAATGGGAAAGCCTTGCCGGGAAGATGCAAGCAGAGCTCGCTACCTTTTTCCCTGACTTCACTGGCCCAAATTGGATTCTGTCCAAATTCAACACATTTCCCAATCGTGTCCTCCAACTCCTGGACGGGAGATTTCCTGCAGGACATTGAATGGTTGGAACTTACCGGCCACCAGCTTGAAATTATTGGCGCCATTCCCATTTTTTAGAAACTGCCATTCAGCGGGGTTTTGCGCCACCATCCCACTGCTTCCGGCATCAAAAAAAAGTAATGCATTTATCGTTCCGTTCGGCTTGTTGATTGGATTTGGAATTAAGTGCATCAGGTCTACGAGTTTGCTCCGGCACTGCCACGGATTTAGTATGGAAAGCGGGAATGTTGGGGTAGATTTGTACTAGTATTTGCCCTGGCCGAACCTCTGGGGAGGCTGCCATTGCTTCTTCGCGAGAAAATCAAATTGGTCATACCCGGTGGATCATCCGGGAGGGCCTCTTTTTCTGCTTTGCGAGGTTTTTGGCGGGAACAGTTCACAAACGACGCGGCCCGTCCCCACGAAAAACAAATTTTACTTGCCAGAATTTTTGACCGGCAACCCCGCTCGCCTGAATTGCATGGACTGATCGAAACTCTCAAACCGATTCGCAATAGAATTCTGGCCAACTCCATTCTGCGAGGCTGGGTGAAATGGTTTGGATGGATATTGCTTGCACTCGCGCTGGTTGCGACCGTCAGCGGCAAGCTCGCGAGCGCGATCATTCTCGTAGGAGTTGTGGCGATTGCGGTTGCGCTGGGCATTCTGGCAGTGATCTGGCGGGACAGGCCTTCACATTACGAAGTGGCCAGGCGGCTTGATTCCGCCGCTGGCTTGAAGGACCGCGTATCTACAGCGATCTATCTGGGCACAGTTGAGAATCCGGACGGAATCGTCGGCGAGCAGCGAAAAGATACGCTTGCGCGAGTAGGAAAAGGCGACCGCCGCGAACTGTTTCCTCTCGAGTGGCCTGGAAATGCGAAGCGCGCTGTTGCACTTGTTTTGATCGTGGCCGGATTATTTGCATATCGCGTCCATCACCAACCGCCCCTCATTTCACTCTTGCAAACCACGGTGCATTCGCAATTTGTGCAATCGATCCTTTCTCCGATTGCGCGCGCGATGGAAAAAGATATTCAGCGAACGATTGCACTCGTCACCGCGAAACCAGACACCCTGGGCGAAGAAACCCAGCGCGTCGAGGAAGCTGCCATCGATGATTTGTGGAAGAGCGATGAAAAGGCTCCCAGCACAGACCAACAGCAAAATGCGATGGACGCAGAAGAGCAGCAGGATCAGATGCGGCCGCCGGGGGATCAGGAGGGAACTCCTTCGAGCGACGGACGCCAGCAGGATAGTAATTCACGAGCCCAGGAAAGCAAGAATGGAAATGAAAGCACCGATGGAAAAACACAGGAGCAGTCCGAACAAACTGGTCCGCAAGGGCGCCAGTCCATGGGCCAGTCACTCATGCAGGCCCTGAAAAACATGATGTCGAATTCGCCGAATCAGCAATCGAACAACAATCGACCGAATCAGCAACCGCCGAATTCGCAGGGCTCGCCGCAGTCGGGAAATTCCAATCAGCCTGGCGCCACGGAAAGCGATAAGCGCGGCGATTCCAAAGGGAGTTCGGACACAAAAC
Organism: uncultured Acidobacteriota bacterium; assembly: GCA_963786215.1. Lineage (GTDB taxonomy): Bacteria > Acidobacteriota > Terriglobia > Acidiferrales > UBA7541 > Palsa-360. Next base: position 190,841 of record CAWAYK010000006.1, on the reverse strand, counting down.
AGAAAGCTTCGCAGACGGCCAGCGAAGGCGCAGGCAGCCAGCAGGGGACCAAAGAACTACGCACGGATTTGGAATCGCGTCCGGTCAATGCTGTACCCGATCGTGTTGCGCTTGAATCCAGCGGTTTTAAAGAACAGACTCGCATGAAAGTGGCCACGGAAACAGGAACGGCACAACTTGCCGAGCACGACCAAGCGCCGCAGCAGGATGCCGTGACCAATGGCTCGGAACAGGAAAATATTCCTGCGCGCTACCGCTTTTACGTCCAGCGATATTTCGAGCATGCCGATAATGGAAAGCATTGAGATAGAATTCCCCGGGAATGGCATGCCAGTCCGGGAAGTGCGGATCGAGCGAAAGCCCGAGAAGTGGAAGACAAGGATAAATTCATGACAAGTTCTGTGGGAACAGAAGGGCAACCGGGCAACCAGCCTTTTGGGGAACAGGCGGAATTTCTCTCCGAAAAAATGACGGAGGTGCGCCTGGAAATTTCCAAGGCCATTGTGGGTCAGACGGAAGTCGTCGAAGGTGTGCTGATCGCCTTGCTGGCAGGCGGGCACGTGCTCCTGGAGGGCGCGCCGGGGCTCGGGAAAACCATGCTGGTCCGCACGCTGGCGCAGACCGTGGCGCTGAAGTATTCGCGCATTCAATTTACTCCTGACTTGATGCCTGCGGATGTAATCGGCACTTCCGTCGTGCAGGAAAATGGCGATGGCAGGAAATCGCTGGGCTTTCAACCAGGACCCATCTTCACGAATTTACTTCTTGCGGATGAAATTAATCGCGCAACCCCAAAAACGCAGTCTGCATTGCTGGAAGCCATGCAGGAAAAGCAAGTCACCGTGGCTCACACTTCGCATCTGCTTGATGAACCGTTTTTCGTGATGGCCACGCAGAACCCGCTCGAAATGGAAGGGACATATCCGCTGCCCGAAGCCCAACTCGACCGGTTTCTTTTTAAGCTCCGCGTGCCGTATCCCGGACGAGAGGATTTGCATGACATTCTGGATCGCACGACGCAAGGATCGACGGTGACGGTGAATCCCGTGGTGAATGGCACGCAAATTCTGGAGATGCGCAGAGTCGTTCGAGCAGTTCCCGTCGCGCCGCACGTGCAGGAGTATGTGGTGAAACTGACGCTGGCGACGCATCCCGAGAATCGTGAAAATCTTTTGGCAAGCAAGTACATCCGGTACGGAAGTTCTCCGCGCGGCGCGCAGACATTAATTTTAGGCGGGAAGGTGCGTGCGCTCCTCGATGGACGGTACAACGTAAGCCTGGAAGATATTCGCGCGCTGATGCTCCCCGCTTTGCGTCATCGCATCATACTTAATTTTGAGGCACAGGCGGACGGCCGCACTCCTGACGATTTGCTGGAAGAAATTGCCGGGAAAATTTCGGCGAATTAAGAGGGGCGGTTTCCCTCAGGTGTTGTGGCGCGGGCTTCAGCCTGCGGGTTTGATCCTCGCAAGGCCTCAACCCCGCAGGCTGAAGCCCGCGCCACTAGTGAAACAAATGGCTACCACTTCTCCGCTGTTGCTGGACCGCGAATTTCTGAAAACGCTGGAGCAGGTTACTCTGCTTTGCCGCACCAATTTGTCCGGCGCAGTGGGCCCGGAGCACCGTTCGCGAACTCGCGGGCCGGGAATGGAATTCGCCGATTACCGCCGCTACAGTTTTGGCGACGATCCGCGCTCGCTGGATTGGAGCGCCTACCTCCGCTTCGGAAAACTTTTCCTGAAAATTTATGAAACCGAGCAGCATATCCCCGTGCGAATTTTGCTGGATTGCAGCGAATCCATGGGATTCGGCGATGCCGGTGAATCCAAATTTCTCTACGCTCAGCGACTAGCCGCAACGTTTGCGTATCTGGCGTTGCTGCATCTGGATACCACCGTCGTAATTCCATTCGCGGATCGGCTGAGAAAACCGTTGGTTGTTTCCGGCGGGCGCGACCGGTTGTGGCCTGTCCTGCAATTCCTCGGTGAACAGAAATGCGCCGGATTGACGGATGTATTTACATCCGTGAAGGAGTTTCTGGGCAATTTCCCGTCCCGCGGAATTGTGATTTTGGTGTCCGATTTTTTCGATGAAGAGGGCGGCGAGCGCGCGGTTGAATTGTTGCGCTCCGCCGGCCACGATTTCGTATTGCTTCAGGTCCATAGCGCCGAGGAACAGCATCCCACTGCAATGGGCGAATTAATTCTCGAAGACGCCGAGACCGGATCGCATCGCACGGTCGAGTGTTCTCCCCAAAGCGCTGCGCTCTACGAACGCAAATTTCAGGAATTTTCCGCGCGCCTGCGACGCCTCGCCATCCGCAATGGGGGAAGGTACGCGCGCGCGGTTACAAATATCGCGTACCAGGAATTTGTGTTGCGCAGCTTGCGCAGTGGGCAGGTGCTGGCATGAGCTGGCTGGCGATCAGCCCCGCATGGGTTGCCGCGATTTGGGCCGGGCTTGCGGCTCTCGCGCTATGGCTTTATTTACACCACCGGCGGCCGCAACACCGCAGAGTTTCCACGCTCAGATTCTGGGCCAGCGTGCAGCCAATTTCGCAACCACGCCGCCGCAAGCTTCGCGAGCCATGGGCATTTCTGGCGCAGATTTTATTTTTGCTGCTGCTTATTTTGGCGCTGGCGAATCCGCGCTGGGGTCCCGCATTCGAGGGTCGCAGCGTTGCCCTTGTGCTGGATGCTTCCATTTGGTCGCAAACCCATCCGTCCGGAGAACCCGCGTGGATCGATCAGGAGCGCGCCGAAGCTCTCCGTGTGCTCGATTCGCTTCCGAGTGGCGATCGCGTTCTGCTCCTTCGCGCTGAGGCGGGTGCGCCGCCGATTCTTCCGATCACAACGGATCGAGCTTCGCTCCGTCGAGCGATTCAAACTGTGCAGCCTTCGAGCGTTCCTGCTGATATTCCTCGCGCTCTTGAAACGGGCCGCGCAGCATTAGGCGGAGCACGGCGCGGGCTTCTGGTATATGTGGGGCCGGGCCTGATCAACGCGGATGAGGAACACGGGTTCGATGAATTTCGCGCACAACTAGAAATGCCGGAAAATAATGCGGGGCAGCCGCAGTTTCTGATGCGCGAGGTTGGCGATTTCGCAGCGGCGAAAAATCGCGGTATTACGCGACTCTCTTTGCGGAGGGATGCCGCACTGCCTGACCGCTGGCATTTGCTGACGCAAATAAAAAATTACGCCACCGAAAAATCGGATGTCGTGCTGTCGTTTTCTGTGAATGGGCAGCCCATCGGGCAGCGCAAAGTTTCTTTAGCGCCACAGGCGCTCTCCAATGCAGAGGAAGAATTCAACTGGGACAAGGGCGGAATGCTGCAAGCGGAAATCAGCCCATCCGACGCGCTGCAGGCGGATGACCGCGCATCGGTAAATATTCCGACTTTCCGCACGGTGAGCGTGGCGGTATTTGCGAATAGTGCTTCTCCCTTCGCATCCAACCTGCTCGAAGTGCTTTCCAGTAATCCCTACGTGCAGGCGCAGATTGTCCCTCCTGAACTGAGCGCAAGCGTTTCGCCAGACGTGGCGATCCATCAAGGACAGGATTTGCCGTCGCAACCTGCTTCAAATTCAATTTGGTTTTTGAGTGCCCCATCCGCTGCCGGAGCTAAACCTGTGCGCATCACAGGATGGAATTTGCAGCATCCGGTCACGCGATGGGTGCGCACTCGCGACATCAGCGTGCGAAACCCTGCAACGATCAAAGTCGAGCCGGGCGATACCGTGCTTGCCTATGCGGAAACGGATCCTCCGGCGCCGCTCATCGTGGCGCGCGAACAAGGCGGGCATCGGATTTTAATTGTTGGCTTCAATCCGCAGGATTCAAATTTTCCACTGGAGTCCGCATTTCCACTGATGATGGCCGGGAGCGTGGAGTGGATGACGCACTCCGTCGATGAAGTTGCGGATTCGCTTTCGACAGGTGAAGTTGATATTCCTGGCCCTGCCGCGAAAATCATTGCGCCATCCGGGAGAGAAGTGCCATTCGCGCGCAAGGGCGCGAATCTGCATTTGCTTGCGCTTGAAACAGGAATATATCGGATTGTCGGCCCAGGCGGCGAAAGTAATATCGCCATAAATCCGCCGTCCCTTCCCGCACAACGTGTGCAATTAACCGCGTCGGAAACCGCGCAGGTGGAAGGCGAGCCGCTGCCTCCCGCGACTTGGGACATGTGGCGCTGGCTGGCGATCGCGGCAATAGTGGCGCTGTGGCTGGAATGGGCGCTGTACTACCTGGCGCGCGAACGGCAGCGCGTTGCTGAAGTCAGTGAAAGTCCGGTGGACCAGCCGAACCAGGATTTCGATGAAGAGCTGGAGATAGGCGAAGAATCCGCGCCTCACAAAACAAATCTGGTGGGCAGGTGAATGCGTGACGTTTGATCAACCCATTTTTCTTTTGATGATCGGGCTGCTTCCCGTTCTTTGGGTTGTGATGCGGAAAATGCCGGGAGCCTCGCAGGCGTGCCTCGCTTTGAAATGCGCGGCCTTCACTGCGCTGGTGATTGCGCTGGCAAGTCCCTGGGCTCCTCTGCGTACGGAAAAACTGGCCGTCACCGTGCTGATGGATACGTCCGCGAGCATGCCGCGCGAATCGTTGCAGCGCGGCGAGGCCATGTTGCGTGACCTCGTGCACAAAAACTCAGGCGCTGATCTGCGGCTCATTACCTTTGCCCAGCATGCAAAGCTTCTCAACGTGCCGGCTCAATCTGACCAAGTGAAGATTCCGCAAGGGGTCGATCCGAAAGAAGGAATGGCCACGAATCTGGAAGAGGCTCTGCAACTGGCGCTCAGCACTTTTCCCTTGCAAGGGCAGCGGCGAATTTTGTTGATCAGCGACGGCAACGAAAATCAAGGTCACGCTCTGACAGAGGCATTGCGCGCTCGGGAAAGCGGCGTTGCGGTATTTACCGTGCCCGCTGGCGGAACCGCGCCACTTTCTATTCAGTTGGAAAACGTCGCGTCGCCGCAAGATGTTTTTTCTGGAGAACGGTTTCCGCTGACTGTGCGCCTGACGAGCGGGAACGCGATGAAAGCGCGCGTCTGGATGACGTCCGAGGGACAGGAAATCGCTACGACCAATGCGGATCTGGTTGCGGGAAGCAATGTGGTCGATCTCGAAGCGCGCGTAGCGCGAAGCGGTGTAAATCTTCTGGAAGTTCACATTTCCAGCGGGGGCGCGGAGCAAGTTCTGGTATCGCGAGCGATTACTGTTCGCAAGCCACACGTGCTTTATGTGGCGGGAGGCAACGAGACTTCCCGCCCGCTGCTCGATACGTTGAAACAGGGGGAGGTCGATGTCGAATCCGCAACTTCGTTTCCCGTTAACCGGCCGGCACGCGATTGGGATGCAGTGTTGCTCGACAATTATCCCGATCATGAACTTGCCGCGGACGAAGACCTGGCCCTCGAACGATATGTGTACGCAGGAGGCGGATTAATTTTTATTGCCGGTGATAGCAACGCAAAGCTCCCCGAGGAACCCAAAACGCCATTTGAAAAAATGTTGCCCGTGCGTGCTGAGCCGCCGCCGCAAAAGCCCACCGCCGTGGTTCTCGTGCTCGATAAATCGGGGAGCATGAGCGGCCCAAAAATTGAAATGGCCCGCGATGCTGCGCGCGCCAGCATCCGGACGCTGCGTCCCATCGACATGATCGGGGTCATTTCCTTTGACGAAACTTTTAACTGGGTGATTCCGATGGGCCCGGCGGGTTCGCTCGAAGACAAGAGCAAACTGATCAGCCAGATTACGGCCAATGGCGGCACGAAAATTTATCAGGCGGTGGAGTCCGGGTTCGAAGCCATTGTGAACGAAAAGGCCACGCACAAGCACATCATCCTGCTGACGGATGGCGTCTCCACTCCCGGCACGCAGGAAGATTTTCCGAAACTGGAGCGCGACGCGCTGGCGAAACACGTAACCATTTCCACGATTGGCGTGGGCGATTACATTAATCGCGATTTGCTCGACGAACTCGCGCACAAAACCAAAGGCAAATCTCACTTCGTGGAAAATCCCGAATCGATTCCGCAAATCATCAACGCCGAAGTGAAATCCACGGAAGATCTGGCGATTCAAGAGCGGCCTGTCCGCGCCGTCCGCGTGCGCCCGGTGGAATTCACGGATGGCATCGATTTTACGAAGGCGCCGCGCCTGCAAGGTTTTGTTCAAGCGGAAGCGAAAGAAGGATCGGAAGTTATTCTGCGCGTCGATGACAAAAAGCCGCTGCTCGTTCGCTGGCGATATGGCCTGGGCCGCGTGATCGCATTCATGTCTGACGCCAAGGGCCGCTGGGCCGCGCCGTGGGTACGCTGGGCGGCATTTGGCACTTTGTGGCCGCAAATGGTGCGCGACGTCTCGCACCGCGACCGCACAATTCGTGCCGGCGTGCGTCCCGGAAATCAGGAAGGCGAGGCCGTGGTGTTTTACGATGTTCTCGCTAACGCTGACAATCCCAGCGGCGAGACGCTGGATAAAGCGGGGCCGCCGCACATTGTGGTCGAGTCGCAGGGCGTGGCTCCGCGAAACATCCCGCTGGAGCAGACCGCGCCGGGTCACTACGAGGCGCGCATTCCCGCCGATCAAACGGGGTTGTATCACATCATTTCCGGCAATTCCGAACTCATACTTCCCGACGCGGGTTTCTACAATGAGTCGCAGGAAACAAAACCTCAGGCGGTCAACACGACACTGCTCGGCGAAATCAGCCGCGTCACGGGCGGTGCGATACATCCGTCCATCGATCAATTATTAAATGACAGAGGCGCAATCGTGCGCGAACGCCAGCCACTTTGGCCTTACTGGCTGGTGCTTGCGCTATTCCTGAATTTTGTGGAAGTCGCGCTGCGCAAAGGATTCTTCGAGCGGCTTGCAACGTGGCTGCGCAGGCATTTACCCGCAAGCGAACATCGCCAACCCGCGTAAGAATTTGAATTTCACGAATTACGAATCACAATTCACGAATTACTTCCTAGTGTGGAGTCCAGCTTGGATGCGCGGAAAATAGCCCGTCCACAAATCCAATCTGGTAACACAGAAATAATCCGAACGCGATGCTCACGAAGCCTGAAGCCATCGCGAGTCCGTGATTCAGTTTCGTAAATCGTTGCAGCGAATATGCGAAGGGCAGTGCTATGGCCGCGGTGATCAGCATCATGCCTGAAACGGTTCCCAATCCAAAAATCAGCAAATAAATAATGGCCAATGTTGGCCGACTGATCGTGGTCAGCACGAGGAGCGCTACGGCTGCCGATCCCGCGAGGCCGTGCACGATTCCGATGACCAGAGGGCGCAGGGAGTGAAACACGCCGAGCTGCTTCCACCACTGCGGAGTCCAGCCCGCGATGGAAAAAGAATCCACCGAAATTGCTTCGCCATATTCATCGTGTGTGTGAATCATTCTCCGGCCAAACATAAAATGGGAATGGGCATCGGAACCGAGGCGGCGAATGGTGATCCATTCCATCGCGCGGCGCAAGATTCCCGTCAGATTCAAAACGCCGAGCAATATCAGCATGAATCCTACCGATAATTCCATGCTCAGGCCGATGCGCGGCGGAATCGTGAGTTTGAATAAAATAATCGCGGAGCCCACCACAAGAATCGTGAACGTGTGGCCCAATCCCCAAAGCGCGCCGATTACCGTGGCGTTCATCATGGTACGTTCGCGGCTGACGATGGTGGTTACGGCGACCACGTGATCGGGATCGGTTGCGTGGCGCATGCCCAGAAAGAATCCCAGGAGAATAATGGCGAGAGGCGTAATCATTGGCTGTGCCTGCACTGTAAATCTTGAGCGGACATATTCTCCCTAAACATGCCGCCTTGCGATTGGTGGCTCAGGTATTTTGGCATGAACGTCGTAAAGCGGGTAATCAGGTTCTTCAGGAATGCCATTGCGGTGGCTAATATTTTCTATGCTCAAAGGGAGGAAGGCGGAGCAGGGTTCGTCGTCCCACATCCCACAACCGCTTGTTGGCCATGGTCATATCGGACGCGGAGCGCGCTAGAAAACGCACGATGCAACCGTTGCGTGAAAGCAGGCTTGCCGCGCCTTTCACGGTCGAGAGGGCACTTACTTCTTCGTTCAGGGCGGCACAGAATTCTTTCCAGCTCGAATACTGATCCGCGAAAAATCCTACGCTTCCCATGTAATCGTACTCTTCCATCCATCCTGCACGGTCGGGCCGTTGCAGTGTGGGAAAAATTTTAACCCGATTGATATAAGTCAGGCGGCCAGAGGTAACCACTTCCAAGCGAGAATCCATTTCCCTGAATTTCCAGCGTTCGCAGTGCGCCACGCGGCCAGAGGCCATGGAATCGAATACGATGGCTTTGCTGCCCACAGCCATTTCCACTCGCAACGATTGCTGAAGTGCAGAGCCTTCGTGTGGAATGACATGGTCGGGAAAATATTCGAGCGTGGCTCCTTTTTCGACGTGGATTACAGTTTCCAGAATCGCGGGTTTTTCCAGCGTGCGATAAATGCGCGTCGCGGAAGGAGTGGTCAGGCAGACATGTGTTTCCGTTTCCTGCACAATTTCCGTGACGAGGTGATCGCCGCCCAGGACTCCGCCCGTAGGGTTGAGCAGCATCAGGTAAGCGGCGCCGTCAGCGAGAGTAAGCGGCGTTAGTGTTTGCAAGGGGAGCGAGAAACGCGATCGCACGAGGATTGTGTCTGGGCCACGTCGCGCAAATCGCAAACGGAGAAATCCGTCGCGTCCGACGCGATCAGGATTTCGTTCGCCCTGCAAATCACTGTTCAAAGAGCAGGGAGTGGCGAATCCAATCGATGAGCGCGTCAACTCCGGTACCGTTTTTGAGATTGGTGAAGACGTAAGGCCTCTCTCCGCGCATGCGCTTGGCATCGCGATCCATCACTGCCAGATCCGCGCCGACATAAGGTGCGAGATCGATCTTGTTAATCACGAGCATCCCGGATTTCATGATGCCGGGCCCGCCTTTGCGCGGAATTTTTTCGCCCTCGGCCACATCGATCACGTAAAACGTGGCGTCAACCAATTCCGGACTGAACGTGGCCGCAAGATTGTCGCCGCCACTTTCAATAAATAGAATATCGAGGTCAGGAAAGCGTCGCATCAGCGCGCTCGAAGCTTCGAGGTTGACGGAAGCATCTTCGCGGATCGCGGTGTGCGGGCAGCCGCCGGTTTCAACGCCGACAATTCGCTCGGGCGGAAGCACGCCGCGGCGCGTCAGAAATTCCGCGTCTTCGCGCGTGTAAATATCATTGGTGATCACAGCCAGTTGATAAGCGGATTTCAGGCGCGTGCAAAGTACTTCGACCAGCGCCGTTTTTCCCGAACCGACGGGCCCGCCAACGCCGATTTTAAGGGGTTTCGTTGTCACGATCGAAATAGCCTCGCATCGAGCAGCGCGTGTTGCATGCTCGCAATTTCAAGCGCGGGAGCGAACGACCACATATCCGACTCGTTTTTATTTTGCGCCTCTGCGGCAAGCTCTGCGATGAGGGGCCGCATATTCCACAGAATGCGTTGGCCGGCAAGCTGTCCGAGCGGCAAAAGCCGAAGCGCTGCGCCAACCAATGCTGCGCTTGTCGAATATAAATATGCGCTGGTCATGTCCAGTGCATCCCATTCAAGAACGGCGCCGATAATTCCAAAAATTACCGAGTGATGTCCGGGCGTGGTTTCAGCGGCGACGAATTTGCCAAACTCTTCGAGCAGCGGATGGCAGGGAAGGTGCGTTGCAACGCGTAATGTTTGCCTTCCCATCTGGCGGCTGGCGTCGCGCAATTCGCTCGGCGTTTTCATCGCGTCGAGTATTTCATCGAGCGACAGGCATGAAGTGAGATCCGCAGTTGCTGCAGCTCGTCGGGCGCACAGCAAGGCAATGGCATCGGTGGGCGCGGCGCAGCCTTCCAAATAGGCAGTTAGAAAATTTGCAACGCCATTTGCATCGTTGACTTCGCCCGCTTGCACGCTGGCTTCGAGACCAAATGAGTGCGCATAGGCTCCTGCTGGAAAAAGTCCGTCCGTAAATTGAAGCAGGCTGAGAAATTTATCCATGTTGATGCAGTTGTGCGTTTGCAATGGGATCAAAAATAGTTTCCCGCCGGTCGTAACGTACGCCGAGGCGTTCCAGCAGACGAACCATCGCTTTGTCATCAGGCACCAGAATTTTCCGGTCTTCATGCGCCAGCGGAAAATGCAGGTTGCCGACTTCAAAAGCAATTTTCACGGCTTCCACGCAATCCGCCGGCAAAATTTCCAAAACAGCTTCCGGTGCCGCTTCGATCCGCAGATACCAATCCGCTCCTACATACAAAATCGTGCCCGGAGCGGGAGTTGTGCCAGTGGGGAGAGCGATGCCAATTTTGCGCCCCTGTGCTGTGGTAAATCGTCCGCGCATCCATCGGCGCTGCTCCCACGTAAAAATCAGCTTATCTTCCTGCTTGCCCGTTAAATCTTCCGGGTTCGCGGCAGCAGCAATGCGGTCGATGATAAGTGTGTTGCCCCACATCAGAAAAGAAAATAGCGCTGTGCCATCGGCAACACCTGCGCGGCTTCGCAAGTGAGCAGTACGCCGTCCGCGCGCACTTCATACGTATCGGCATCGACCTCGATGCGCGGCAGAGCATCGTTGTTGATCATGTCCTTTTTCGTTAGACCGCGGCAATGATTCACGGCGACAGTTTTTTTCTTCAGGCCAAGTTTTCCGGGCAACTCGGAATGCACGGCCGCCCTCGACACGAACGTTAACGAAGTCGAATGCAGCGCGCCTCCGTAGCTTCCGAACATTGGCCGGTAAATCACAGGTTGCGGCGTGGGGATCGAAGCATTGGCGTCACCCATCGCGGCCCAGGAAATCATGCCGCTCTTAACAATCATTTCAGGTTTCACGCCGAAAAATGCGGGCTTCCACAGCACGAGATCGGCGAGCTTACCTGTTTCTACCGATCCAACTTCGTGCGAAATTCCGTGCGCAATGGCGGGATTGATCGTGAACTTCGCGACGTAACGCCGCACGCGAACGTTGTCGCTGCCGGATTTTTCGCCGGGCAGAGCGCCGCGTTGTTTTTTCATTTTGTCCGCGGTTTGCCAGGTGCGCGTTATGACTTCGCCGATGCGGCCCATCGCCTGCGAATCCGAAGACATCATGCTGATCGCGCCAATGTCATGAAGAACGTCTTCCGCGGCAATCGTTTCCGCGCGGATGCGCGATTCGGCGAAGGCCACATCTTCCGGAATCGAAGGGCTCAGGTGATGGCACACCATCAGCATATCGAGATGCTCGTTGAGCGTGTTGACCGTGAACGGCATCGTGGGATTTGTAGACGATGGCAGGCAATTCAGTTCGCCGCAAACTTTGATGATGTCCGGCGCGTGCCCGCCCCCGGCGCCTTCGGTGTGATAGGTGTGAATCGTGCGTCCCTTGAACGCGCGAATGGAATCCTGAACGTAGCCCGCTTCGTTAATCGTGTCCGTGTGAATCGCAACTTGCACGTCGAACTCTTCCGCGACAGAAAGCGCGCGATCGATTGCCGCGGGAGTTGTGCCCCAATCTTCGTGCAGCTTCAGGCCAATCGCGCCCGCTTCGATCTGCTCGCGCAGCGGTTCAGGCGAAGAACAATTTCCCTTGCCCAAAAATCCGAGATTCATGGGGAAACCATCGGCCGATTCCAGCATGCGATGCATGTTCCAGATGCCGGGCGTGCACGTCGTGGCGTCCGTGCCGGTTGCAGGGCCTGTGCCGCCGCCAATCAGCGTCGTGAGCCCGCCAGAGAGCGCCGTCTCCACAAGCTGAGGGCAAATAAAATGGACGTGCGCGTCGATTCCGCCCGCCGTCACAATTTTTCCTTCACCTGCAATCACTTCCGTTCCCGCGCCAATGATCATGCCGGACGTTACGCCGTTCATGATGTCCGGATTGCCCGCCTTGCCGATCCCCACGATGCGCCCATTGCGGATTCCAATATCGGCTTTGATGATTCCGCCGTGATCCACAATCACCGCATTGGTGATCACCAGATCCAGGACGCCGTCCGCCGAAGTTGCCGTCGAAGATTGCCCCATCCCGTCGCGAATAACTTTGCCACCGCCGAATTTCGCTTCTTCGCCGGGAGTCGTAAGATCTTTTTCAATTTCGATGAATAAATCTGTGTCAGCCAGCCGAACGCGGTCGCCCGTGGTCGGTCCGTAAAGGTCGGCATATTGGCGGCGTGGAATTTTCAGGCTCATGTTTTTGTTTGTCCCATATTCATTCGAGGACAGTCCGCCTCAGCGGACGCCTTGGACATTCCTAAACCTAAAATTCGTGATCGGAAGCCCGCTTCAGAGCGCCGGGTCTGTTCGCTTCGTCCGCAGGGCCGTTCGTCAATCCGTTGAGCCCATATACATGTTTTGTGCCGCCGATTTCGACCAGCGTGATTTTCTTGGAATCGCCGGGCTCAAATCGCACCGCTGTTCCTGAGGGAATGCTTAATCGCATGCCAAATGCAGCGCCCCTATCGAATTTGAGCGCGCGGTTCACTTCAAAAAAATGGAAATGGGAGCCTACTTGAATGGGACGGTCTCCGGAGTTGGCAATTTCCAATTCAATCTCGCGGCGTCCCGCATTGGCGATCACGTCGCCCTCCGCCAGCAAATATTCACCGGGAATCATTGAACCCCTCTCAATCGCAAATGTCGCCTCAGTGGCGCGGGCTTCAGCCTGCGGAATTTAGTTCCTGCAAGACCTAACCCCCCCGCACGCTGAAGCCCGCGCCACTTCTCAACGGATGGGATGGTGCACGGTTACTAATTTTGTTCCATCCGGAAAAGTTCCTTCCACCTGAACCTCATCTACCATTTCCGGCACGCCTTCCATCACATCTTCGCGCTTCAAAATGGTGGCCCCAAATTCCATCAAGTCGGACACCGAACGTCCATCGCGAATGCCTTCGAGCAGATCGGCGGTAATCAAAGCGACTGCTTCGGGATAATTCAGGCGCAACCCGCGAGCACGCCGTTTGCGCGCCAGTTCCGCGGCCGTGGCGATCATGAGCTTTTCAATTTCTCGTGGCGTGAGATGCATGCTGTGTTTTTAGCCGCCCTTCGACTTTAGCGTGCGCCAATCCGCTCCTGCGTCCCAGCGTCCGATTGTTCCAGCGCCTATGCGTCCCTGCGAATGATAACGAAGCGGCCAGCGAATGGAAATGCAAAATCCAAATGCAAAGCATTGCGCCCGGATCTCATCAAGCCAATAATTCTTTGCTGTCCAATAATATAAATCTCAGGGCTGTGCCTCTATCTCTCCAATGGGGTATGATTTGCCGGGCCAAAATCCAATATGCTCCAATATCTTGAGCAGCAAAAAGAGCTGACCAGCAATCAGCGAAAAATTATTGCCGCCGCAGTTTTGGGCGACATGCTTGAGTTCTTCGATTATTTCCTCATCGGCTACGTGGTCGCGTTCATCGCCGGTCCCTGGAAGCTTACCTTCGGTGAATCTTCCGTAATTCTTTTATCTTCAGGATTTGGCGCGATGTTCGGCGCCGTGTTTTATGGCTGGCTTGCGGACAAGATTGGCCGCCGCAAAGTTTTCCTCATGACAGTGATCAATTTTTCGATCGCCACGGGCATTCTTACTTTTACGCCTGACAATGCATGGGTTTTCCTCTCCGTCTTCCGATTCCTCATCGGATTCGGCGTCGGCGGGTTGTATTGCGTGGATCTTCCGCTGGTCCAGGAGTTCGTGCCGGCCTCGAAGCGAGGCATGGTCGGCGGCCTTGTCACGGCAGCCGTGCCCATTGGCGTGCTCATGGGGGCAGCCTTGGGCGCTTACGCCACCCCGTTTGTGGGCTGGAGAGGCCTCTTTGCCATTGGTATGGTTCCCGGGCTTTTGACCCTGCTGATCCGGGCCTGGGTGCCGGAATCGCCCCGCTGGCTGATTCAGATGGGCCGCATGGACGAAGCTCGCAAATCCCTCGCATGGGCTCTGGAAATGGATCCTGAGAAGCTTCCTATGGGCGCTCCTGAGGGAACGAAGCAGCCCATGTCCAAGTTGTCCGACATTTTTAAGTATCCGCGCAGCCTGGCCGTTTCCTGGATCACGAATCTGGGAGCGCAGACCGGCTATTACGGGCTTACCCTGTGGGTTCCCACGCTCATGGTGCAATTATTGGGCGTTACACCGGCCCGCGCGTCATTTCTGCTGATCTTCGTCAATTTTGCAGGCCTGTTCGGACGCATTGGATTGTCCTATCTATCTGATTCCATTGGACGTAAGGGTGCCGGAGCCATTGCCAGCTTTGGCGCCGCGATTCTTACCGTTCTGGCTGCGGTCTATCACAGCGCCTTTGTGGGGACGTTCTCCGTATTCTGGATTATTTTGATCGTGAATAACGCCTTCGCCGACGGAGGATTCGCGATCGTGGGCCCGTATGCATCCGAAGTGTGGCCTGTAGCGCTGCGAACCACGGGGATGGGCTCGGCTTACGGATTTGGCGGGCTTGGCAAAGTGATCGGTCCGCTAGGACTGGCGCTGATCGTTGGTTCTTCGAACATCATTACGCCCAAGGCTTCAGTGGATGCTTTGTTCCCGGCGTTCTCTTACCTCGCGGCGTGGTTTGCCATCGCTGGGTTAGCATATATTTTTATTGGCAGGGAAACCAAAGGCAAGTCGTTGGAGAAAATTGAGCAGGACCTCGAAAGCTCTCGAAGCTAGAAGCACGGTTGAATCTAAACCCCCGGGTCTGAAGACCCGGGCTACAGCAGCTTTTATCGCCCGCCTCTCTTGTCCTGAGTGAAAACGAAGGATCAGAGGCGGGGTTTTTCTGCTCCGTCAATACTAACTGCCCGCTATTTTTTGCCATGCGTCCCGCGCGGATTATTTGCCATCCGCTCGAGCACAGCGCACACCGCTCCCGTATCTTCCGCGCCCAGACCCATGGCCATCGCGGCCGTATAAATAGACGCGCTCGCTGAAAGTAGCGGCGTGGGGCAATCGATCTTTCGCGCGTAGTCGCCGATGATGGTCATATCTTTTTGCCAGGTTTGCACTTTCATTGTTGCGTCGGAATAGTCGCCTTTTACCATCATGGGGCCGCGCACCTGAAGCATGCGCGAACCGCCCGCGCCATCCGCCACCACTTTTAAAACCAATTCCGGATCGAGTCCCGACTTCATTGCCAGCACCATGGCTTCCGCGGCGGCGACGTTGTGAATCGCCACCAGAAGATTTGCGACGAATTTCATTTTGCTGCCGGCGCCAAACGCGCCGACGTAATATTGCGCTCGCGCAAAACCCGCCATTACCGGAGCCACGAGATCGCATGCCTTGCGGTCTCCGCTGGCATAAACGATCAGGTCTTTCACGCGTGCTTGCGCGCCGGTACCGCTGAGCGTGCAATCCAGCAAAATCGTTCCGCGCGCCGCGAGAATTTTTCGCGCTTCTTCTTTCACCGGGATTGGCAGCGTGCTGGTCTCGACGACGATCTGGTTCTTGCGCGATGATTTGGCAAGTTGCGCTGCGGTTTCGAGCAGCGCGTCAGAAGACGGCAACGAAGTCACGATGATGGCGCACTTTTTTGCGACTTCCTGGCAGTTGTGCGCGACCGCGCCACCGGCTTTCCGGTGCACCTGCAGCGCTCGCGGCACAACGTCATAGCCGACAACCTTGAATCCTGCACGAATGAGATTGGCCGACATCGCCGATCCCATAATTCCGAGTCCAATCATGCCCACCGGTTTAGAGTCCATGTTTCCCCTTCCGATTATTTAAGCAGAGTAAATGCGAAGATAAACTCTAGCAGACCGGGGCTTCCAGCCAAAAAAGTTGAGAATAAATTTTCATAAAATGAAGGAAATACAGTAAAGAAGTGGTATTCCGTGTGATTATAATCTATAAATTTGTGCTGCAATTTTAACTTTAACTATAGAGGGTTGAGGCTCATGGCAAATACGAAGGACAAGGTTACGCTCCAGGATATTCAAAATACTTCGGAACGGCTGAAGAATTGGGGCCGCTGGGGCGCGGAAGACGAAATCGGAACGCTGAATAATATTACTGCGCAAGACATCGTCAAGGCTGCAGGCTTGATCCGCAAAGGAAAAGTGTTTTCGCTGGCGCTCAACTATGACAGCAATGGACCGCAGAACGGCCTGTGGGGCAATCGCTTCAATCCGATTCACACCATGCTCGCGACCGGAACCGACGCGGTGGCCGGACGGCAAGAATCCATCAAGATTCGCTACGCCGATGACATGGTTTCCATGCCGCTGCAGTGTGGCACGCAATGGGACGCGCTGGGCCACGTGTTCAACGGCGAAAAAATGTGGAACGGCTATGACGCACGGCTGGTTGACAGCAGCGGTGCGGCGAAGAATGGAATCGAGAAAGTGAAAGATAAAATGGTGGGACGCGGCGTGCTTCTGGATATTGCGCGGCATAAGGGCGTCGATTCGCTCGAAGACGGCTACGGCATCAGCGTTGCCGATCTCGAAAGCTGCGCCAAGGCGCAAGGCGTTGAAATTCGCAAGGGCGACTTTGTAATTTTTCGCACGGGTCACATGGAGCGCTGCCTGAAGGAAGGAAAATGGGGCGGCTACGCGGGCGGCGATGCGCCGGGCCTGCGTTTTGAAACCGCGGACTGGATTCGGAGCACGGATATGGCCGCGATTTGCGCGGATACATGGGGCTGCGAAGTCCGTCCAAACGAGACGACTGTCGCAAGCCAGCCGTGGCACTGGGTTGTAATTCCCATGATCGGAATCAGCATGGGCGAAATTTTTTACTTGAAAGATTTGGCCGCGGATTGCGCGCAAGATCATGTGTACGAATTCTTTTTCTGCGCGCCGCCGCTGCCGATCACAAAAGCAGTTGGATCTCCCGTGAACCCAATCGCCATTAAGTAACTGGAAACCGTCAAGCTCTGTGGACACCCTCAAGGATGGTTCGGTCTGCTGTAGCCCGCCTCTTCAGAGGCGGGCTACAGCAACTGGGCTGCGCGGAATGTAAACTTAGATGTCTGACCCAGGATGTCAATCGACCTGAATGGCTTCTAGCTTCTTGCGCGGCAGCATATGACATCAAATTCGGTGTGGCCCGTTGTCGTCATAGGTGCTGGGCCCAACGGGCTCACTGTCGCGAATCTTCTTGCCCGCTATGGCGTCGACGTGCTCCTCGTCGAGCGGAACGAACTTACGGTTCAGGAACCGCGCGCTGTTTCCATTGATGACGAAGCGCTGCGCACCATGCAGGCGATCGGTGTTGTGGATGAAGTGGTATCGCGCGTCGTGCTTGGTTACGGATCCGATTATTTCAGCGCGCGCGGATCCTGTTTTCTCCGCGTGCGGCCCACCGCAAAAGAGTACGGCTACCCGCGCCGCAACGCATTTCGCCAGCCCGTTTTCGAGCAGCAACTCCGCGATTATTTCTGCACGCACGCCACGCGTGACACTCGTTCCGAAGCGTGGTTCAGCACCGAATTAATCGACTTTAACCAAAATGAGGATGCGGTAGATCTTGTCCTCCGGCGTGCCGATGGAAGCCTGGCCGAAGTATCCACCGCGTATCTCGTCGCGTGCGACGGAGGTCGCAGCTTTGTCCGCGAAAAGCTTGGGATCAGGCTCAGCGGCTCTACATTTCGGGAACGCTGGCTCATCCTCGATCTGGAGGAAACGCGCGATCCTTCGCGCGACACAAAAGTGTTTTGCGATCCGGCGCGCCCGGGTCTCTCGCTTCCGGGACCGGACCGCACACGCCGTTTTGAATTCATGCTGCAAGAAGGCGAGATGGAGCCGGAGGTAACCTCTCCCGAGTTCATCCGAAAATTATTGCTGCGGCATGGAGAAGAGAGCACGCCGCTCCGCCGCAGCCGCGTTTACACGTTTCATGCGCGCATGGCGGACCGGTGGAGAGATCGCCGTATTTTTCTTGCAGGCGATGCCGCGCACCTCACGCCGCCGTTTGCTGGGCAGGGAATGAACAGCGGTATCCGCGACACGCATAATCTCAGCTGGAAACTTGCGTCCGTGATTCAGGGCCGCCTCGGCCCGGGCTTGCTGGACACGTACGAACAGGAGCGCCGCAAACACGCCTGGGAAATGATTTTGCTCGCGCTGCGCATGGGCAAAGTGATGATGCCGCGCAGCCACTGGAGCGCATTCGGTTTGCAGGCGGCGTTTCGGCTGCTCGGTCTTGTTCCGCCCGCGCGAGCTTATTTTGCGGAAATGAAATACAAACCGAAGCCGCGTTTTGACGAAGGATTTCTGGCCCGCGAAAAAAAACATTCCGTGGCATCCTTTGTCGGCAGGCTATTTCCGCAACCGCGGGTTCGCTACGCCGGCAGGGAATGTTTGCTGGATGATTTTCTGGGAAATGGATTTGCTCTGCTCTCTCTGCCGCAAACTCATCCGAGTTTATTTGAAAATCTGCGCGCCGATCTGTGGCCACAGCTCAACCTGCAGCGCGTTGCGATTCGTGAATCCGGCGACATCGAGCCCGCGCCGAGCGGTGTCTCTTGCATATACGAAATGAATAGTGAATTTTCGCGCTCGATGAAACATGTTCCTCCCGGCCTTCTGCTCATTCGCCCGGACCGCTACGTAGCCGCATTTGTTCCGGCGGATGATCTTGACGCAGCGGTTCGCAGTGTGGACGATATCATTGCCCAAACGTGGAAGCAGGCTTCCGAGAAGTCTTCTCGGAATATGGCTTCGTCCATGCGATTGCGCGACCGCCAATGACGGAGCTACTGGCGTGGGTCATCGAACAGAATCAGTTACTCGTAACGGCGTGCGCCTTCTCTGGAGCGGGAACCCGCGAGAATGGGAAGGAGCACAGTCGTAAGCAACAGAGCGAAGAAGGTGCCGTCGAAGGCGGACATCACTAACGTAAACAGCGGAAACAATAGCGTGCCGAAGACAAAGAACCGCCAAGCGTCAGGCTGAGAGAGCCCGCCTCCACAAAAACTCGAACTGAATGTCAACATCGAAGGGCCGGTAATCCATATTCCTAGCACAGCAAAAATCGCCTGCGATAGCCGGCTCTTTTGTAACAATGATGCCCACAAAAAAGTGCGAAAAAATAGGATTGTCGTCACAGGTAACAGAACTGTGAGGCCTATCACGACGAACCCCGAAAACCGGTACGCGACTATCCAGTGGACGAGGATGTTGGGAGCCCAAAACACCAGTCCTCCGAGCAGTGCGTAGGCCAATGCTTTAGTAGCGCTCATTAGTTTCGAATTCATGCTTACGGTCGTCATGGACGATGATTCTCCACGCCCGGTTCACGACGTCCCCTCGATCGCTACTCGTAACCTCATCAGTATGTTAAAAGTCCTGAAGTCGCAGCACAGTTGTAATCGATTCCCTTCTAGGGGAAAGCGGGTGGTGGCACGCGCCGCTTGGTCGCGCGTTCGAAACTGTATGCGAGTTCGATTAATCTTGGCTCAGTGCAAGCGGTACCCGGTAAAAGCTACTCCGAGAGGCGCAGGTTTCGCGGCGAAACCCGGCGGGAACGGGACGGTGGGCGCATTTGGAATCGTTCCGAATGGAACAATTACAGTGGGATACCCAGCTTTGGCAGCAATGGCAGCCCCGCTTGCGCCCGGAAAGACGAGCGCATCCAGATTGTATTTCTTCAGTGTGGCGTCAATCCCCTCCGCGCCGGCCAACCTTAAATCCTTTGCACGGTCCGCTTCGTAGCGTGCGCGATCGGCCTCCAGATCCATCTCATCGGAAATGTCCAGCTGCGACTGGCTATATTTGATGGCGCCGGCTTTCACATGAGCGAGGTTGAACTCACGAAGCTCGGTGAGGGACTTTACCGGAGCCGCTGCGCCAAGCGACTCCAGCCACTTATTGAAATCGCGCTTCATTCCGTACTTAAACACCACGGAGCAGTTCGCATCCTTGCCTTTGGCGTTTTCGAGGCCGGAACAGGTGTTCCACTTCAGCAGATTATTCTGTGGATCGCTTGAAACGATGCTGGGTATGTCTGCAGAATCGACGATGACAGCGCCTTGCTTTTTCATCGCCGTGATCGCTTCGTCCATTACTTTCGTTCGGCTGGGATTGGAGCCCTCTGGAGGCACGGGCTCTTTCTCGCCGGGCGGCACGACAGGATCGTAGTAGAAGGCACGGGGAATTCCGATTCGCGCTCCTTTGAGGCCGTCGGGCTTGAGAAACCTCCGGTAGTCGTGCCCAGGTGGTGCAGCGCATTTCTGAGTGGCTGGATCGTTCGGATCTGGAGATGCGCTCTCCAGGATGCCTAACAGAATCGCCGCGTCGGTGACGGTCTTGGCCATCGGTCCCGCCGTATCTTGATCTGCCGTAATCGGAATAATGCCGTAACGGCTGATCCGGCCCACTGTGGGCTTGATGCCCACGAGCATATTCTGATTGGATGGACTCAGGATCGAGCCGGACGTCTCGCTTCCGACATTTGCAGCCCAGAGGTTTGCAGACGTGCCCACGCCGGAACTCGATCCTCCAGTTGCAAGAACCGGACGACCGTCAAACGTATCAGGTCGCGGGTCACGCCGGGGATCGTAAGGATTCATGCTAAATCCGATGAGCCCGTTGTAACCGCCAGGCATAGGCGTCGGCCCGCCTGCCACCCAATTCGCGAGTTCTGTCATCGTCGTTTTCGCAATAATGATCGCGCCCGCCTCCCGCAAATTTTTCGTAAGCGTGGCTTCGTAAGGCGGGATAAGGCCGGCAAATGCCAGCGCACCTCCAGTCGTGGGCATTTCGATCGTGAGCATGTTGTCTTTGAGAGCGATCGGAATGCCATGCAGCGGTCCACGTGCTTTGCCGATCGATCGCTCCCGATCGCGCGCGTCCGCTTCGCTGAGAGCGTTAGGATTCACAGCGATGACCGCGTTTAGCTTGCTGTTGTAAAGGGCGATGCGCAGCAGGTACTGGGTCACGAGCTCCCGCGATGTGACTCGTCCATCTTCCATTGCTGCTTGCATTTCCGGGATTGTGGCTTCCACAACGCTAAAGGATTGCCGCCTTGCCGGCACGGCAGGGCGAAGAGTGCGTGTCTGCGCGTACAAAGTAGTGGTGGCGGATAACAGGAAAACCACGAAAAATGTCAGCCTCATAGTGGCCGATTCTATCCCAACCAAACAAGAATCCAACAGATGCTTGCGAGAAACCGAACGCAAAGAACCATTCCAGAATTTTCAGAACACCATTTGCGACTTCAAGTGGAGCCCCGACATGGACGCGCCGCGATCGCAGTGCAGAGGAAAAGCCACTTTCCGCGAAGACGGGCCGGGATCATCGCAGCATGACGGAATCGTCGTGCGGTTCCCTTCTAGCCAGAGCAATCTTGCCGACATTATTCGTGACACCAAATAACCGATACAATTCAGTCCCAGCCGAGTTTCTGGCCAGTCCAATCAGACGAAAAGGTTCCGACACCTGGCTGGCCATCCGTACAGTTAGTGCATACAGGCCTCCCTCCCTTCTGACTACAGTGATAACCCTAGATCACCCCATAGAATAACGACAGTCGCAGGCAAACGACCCCCAGCTGGCTCCTGTCAATTTCCGCGTTCCATGCCTCGCGCATTTATTTCGTTTTTTTAGGAGAGAAATATGAGACACGGCAAGCTACAGGTGCTTGTATTGCTTTGCATGAGCGTTCTTCTTACTGCCATTCCTGGACACGCGACCTGTTCAGATTCCTTAGGTTGTTATGGGCCCGGGCTCGGCTCGGATAGTCTGGCAAATACCGTTGTCGGAGGACCATTCGGCAATATCGTCAGCTACCGGTTTCGTGCCGAACATACGGGCCTGCTTCAGCAGATTCATGTCTATTTAGTTCCCAATCACACCGGATACTCGGCTGGTACGGGAGGGTCGCTCAAGGTGACCCTAAATACGGATGATGGGACTGCGGCTCACAATCCGTCGAACATCGTGCTCGCGTCCTACTTGCTCACTAATCCGCTCGCGGCAACTCCGTCGATCAATTTCCCGATTTTTGTTTTT
Organism: uncultured Acidobacteriota bacterium; assembly: GCA_963786215.1. Lineage (GTDB taxonomy): Bacteria > Acidobacteriota > Terriglobia > Acidiferrales > UBA7541 > Palsa-360. The sequence continues at coordinate 168,858 of CAWAYK010000006.1, read as the reverse complement.
TCCGCTCCGCCATCGCTCGTGGAAGGTCAGCTCTACCACATTGTCTTCACCAATGTGGATCCCAATCCAACTGAAAACTATATTTCGGTTGACGCAATGTACTACGCATATCCCACGACGCCCTCTCAACCCACGATCAGCGACCTGGACTTTGCGGAGCTCCTAAAAGGACCGGGCGGCACCTGGGTGCCGCGCAAGGGATACACGCCGATCCTGCAACTGGACTACGAAGATGGTTACAAGGAGTTGAACGGGTACATGGAAGTTTGGGTCGGCGCGCCGCAGAATATTTCCGGCTCAGCCAAAGTCCGGCAAACGATGACCGTGTCGGGCGATTCGAAATCTGTTTCCAGCGTGTCCATCCGCGCAGCGCGAGTCAGCGGATCGGATCCTCTGATCGTAACGCTTCTCAATGGCAACGGTACGGTGATCGAACAAGGAGAGATTCCCGCGACTTCCTTTCCGTTGACGAGTCCGGCCTCATACACCTGGTCGACGTACAAATTTTCATCGGCACACGCGCTGGCTCTGGGACAGAGCTATTTTTTGCAGTTCTCCGCGCCCTCCAGCTCCGTGTATGAAGCTTTCCCCATCCGTAAAGGAATGGCCTACGGATTTGCCAACACAACTTATTTCCCCGACGGCTATGCTCAGTTCAATTCAAGCGGTTCCTGGGTGGGGTGGACGCAGTGGGGGGTGACAAATCGAACTGATGGCGATCTTCAATTTTATTTCAGTTTGACGGCCAGCAGTTCCACAGCACCCGCAATTTCAGACGTCGCAGCCGGATCGATAACCTCTAGCGGCACCACCATCACTTGGAATACCGACCAGCCATCCACCAGTCAGGTTGAGTACGGCACAACATCCGCGTATGGCAATATCACGTCGGTGAATACAACTGACGTTACCGCCCACTCCCAAGCCCTCACCCAATTGTTAGCCTCAACGCTCTATCATTATCGTGTCTATAGCATGAATGCTACGGGCAGCGAGTCGATTTCTGGCGATCTGACAATGACGACGGCGGCGGCGGCGCAGCCAGTTGTTGCCGCGGTGATATCATCCCTGGTGATATCAAAAGTCGCGACCGGATCAATCACTTCCAACAGCGCCGAAATCAGTTGGACCACCAATCAATCGGCCACCACACAAATACAGTACGGAACCACAACAGCCTACAGCCTTCGGACGACGCTCAATTCGGCTCTATCTACGAGCCACTCCCAGGGATTAACCGGCCTGTGGGGCGGACGGGTTTATCACTATCGCGTGGTTAGCACGAATGCCTCGGGAGTTCAGGCGATCTCCGGTGACTTCAGCTTCACCACGAACCCCGGTCCGAGGTCCTGGAGGCGATAGGTTTAGTTTAGGAAAAGACGACCGCCTGTAGTGCGTTCGAACTTGAAAAACTGTGGGAGAACTGGGCCGCAGGCGAGGTGGAAATTCGCTAAGTCGTTTCCACCTCGCCTGTAAAACGGTAGCAGGGTAAGTCGCTCGCGCCCGGGTTTTCCATCCACCCATCAGCGAACTGTGGGCATAACAAATCGCAGTCCCGATTTGGCCTACTTGTCATTGGAGCCAGGTACGAAAAACCTTCCAGAAATCCCTGCGAAGTGAAGGCGTCATGCTAATTACCGATAACACTTCTACCATACTTGGAATTAATCTGAAGTTCTGCCCGTGGTTCGGACTCAACTTGGTTGAGCGGTACGAGTCTAGTCTCCCGCCGGCTCGCCCCGATTTCTCAACCCAATCTCGATTCCGCCTGCGAAACGCATTATCGTCATGTGGCCTCAGGGGCCAGTGTCCCGACTTTAGCAGCCGCATTTTCGTTACTCGCGCATCTTCTGAGCAAAATTGATGCTTAGCATTGTGCTGATAGCAACCGCACCGCAAAAGAGTAGGACGAGGGTCGGGTACGCTTGATTTGAAACGTGGCCAACCTTGTACAACACGCCGCCGACCAAAAGATTCAGAAATGCCCAGGCTACGTTCAGGGTCGGCGAGGACAATCCTTTCCCGGGAGGATGCGCAAACGGAGTTGGGAACCGGTCACCGGAAATGCCGTGCACAAAGTGAGGCACGAAATTGGCGAGGAATGCGCCTGCGAAGAAACAAGCAACGTAGTTATACCAGTTCATAGCACCCGTCCTTTGCATATTGATATTGGAGGAATAATCGGTTTGAAGCGTCCGGTGTGAATTCCCGGCCCGCTAATCCTACGCATTTCCAGTACCCGGCACAAGAAATTTGCAATTGGGGAAGGCCCTCGGCCACCATCACGAAAATCCCCCGGCCAATTCTCGAAAAGCGGAATTTCGTCAACTGGTGGAGTAAGCGCTTATTCGTTTCCAGGCGGCCAGCAATCAACTGTTTCTCTAGTTGGAGAGGGATTTGGCTTTAGCCTTACGGAGGTACATCCCATCTGGCTACAATCGAGCGTGCTGTGAAAAATCCATTCGCGGAACACTTCGTCGGTGCGCAGAGCGCGGCGAATACAAAGCCCGAAATAACCAGTATTCGTGTTGACGAAGCCTGGGCTAATCCCGCGATTGCGTCCGTGGCCGTGAATTAAAGTCAACTTCTCTTCGCCCATCTCCCATGTTTGCTGCACGAGTTTATAGAGCCATCCGCTTCTTACAATTTGCGAAGGATGGAATCCGTGAAGGTCAACTTCCATGCGCATTCTCCTGGCTCATTTTTGGTCAAGAATATCCCCGGTCGTCAAGCTCAGCAATATGTCGACCTGACCGCCGCCAGGACAAGCGCCATTTACAAATGGGAAATGGCATTATAAAATGGCAGAATGAATGATCGACTTACCATCGACAAGGCCGGAAGAATTGTGCTCCCAAAACCGTTGCGTGACGCGTTGCGCCTCGAAGCTGGCGACACACTCGAAATGGAAAGTTCTGGTGAGCAAATTACTCTGCGCCCATTTCGAGGGAACGCCCAGCTCCATAAAAAGCACGGCGTATGGGTGTTCCGAGCCGGCCAGCCTCTCACGCAGGCGACCGTCGAAAAGACTGTCCGGCAGGTCCGCGAGGAACGCGAGACCCAAAATTTCGGTAAGAAATCGTGAAATATTTCTATGACACTTCCGTTCTGCTTCCCTCGTTCCTTGAGGACCACGAACACCACCAAGCCAGCCTGCGTGCATTCCTGAGAGCCGACAAAAGGCATGGATGTTGCGGAGCCCATAGCCTCGCTGAACTGTATGCGACTTTTACGAGTTTGCCGGGAAAGCATCGTCTGAGTGGTGACCAGGTGCTCTTGTTTCTGGGGAATGTCCGAGAGCGGCTGACGATTATTACCTTATCGGCTGAGGATTACATCAATGCGATCAGCGCAGGCGCAGCTCCGGGAATCGTAGGCGGGACGATTTACGATGCGTTGTTGGTCCGCTGTGCTCTGAAGGCAGAGGCTGAAATACTTTACACGTGGAACACAAAACACTTTCAACAATTCTCGCCAGAGGTAGCAAAAAGACTTAGAACCCCGGCGTGAAATCAATATTGTTTGTGGTCGCTTTTCAGTTCAATTCCTGACAACTCTCTTAAATAAAATAAGCAAAACTCTCCGCTTCCTCGATAACTGCAAAGGAGTGGTCGCCCGTAAAGTCAAAGCCCGAATAAAAGGTGTTCCATACGGCCTCATTGCAGGGAACCATTTGGCTTACTTTGGTGTCCAACTTAAAAGAGGATTTCTACCGATCTGTTGTTAAATTTTGAAAGTTATACGAGGTGCAAACCGTGAGATCCAGTGGACTGACAGTGGAAGTGGCTGTGCGTTCCATGGAATGCTCGGTCAAGCGTACGCACGGAGAATTGAAGCAAGGCCTTAGCGGGCTGGCGACGATCGGCGCGACGGCGCCGTTCGTGGGTTTGTTCGGAACCGTATTAGGAATCATCAATGCTTTCCGAGGGTCCAGCGCTACGAAGGCGATGGTTCTTGCGGCGACGGCAGGTGGAATTTCTGAAGCATTGGTTACGACGGGGCTTGGCCTGCTTGTCGCCGTTCCATCCGTGTGGGCATACAATTATTTTAGTAGCAGACTGGAATTGTTTGATATGGAGATGAATAATTCCGTCGAAGATATATCTGCCTATCTTGCAGAATTTCAGGAAGTGCAGCGCAATCGCTAGGGTCCAGGAAGACTGCTTCAGAGATGGTAAGCCTGGAGAGCGAAAAACTCACTCTTTGGCAGGAGATACGACAGCTCCAGCAGGATTGACACTCGAAGCCGGCGCGTGCTCGCTCATCGAGCCGGATCGCAAGGACAGCACAAGCAAGCCGCCGACGATTCCCGAGGCAACCAGATAAAAAATGCCGGCTTGGTACGTTCCGGTTTTGTCGGTGAGAAAACCGATCACGTAGGGACCGGCAAATCCGCCAAGATTTCCGACCGAGTTGATGAATGCGATGCTGGCCGCTGCGGCAGGGCCGGTAAGGAAAAGTGTGGGCAGCGCCCAAAACGGTGAAGGGAATCGCATAGAGAGCCATGGTGGCGACCGAAAACGCAGTCATTGCCAAGATCACATTCGTTCCCGCCCACTGGCTGCACGCGAGCGCGACGCCAACCATGAGGATGGGCACCGCGGCATGCCAGCGGCGTTCGCGGGTTTTGTCCGAATGCCAACTGGAAAGAAGCATCGCGGGAATCGCCAGCAGCCACGGGATTCCGGAAAGAATGATGACTTCCCGCGTGTTGCCTCCGGAAATTCTCTGCACAATTTTCGGCAGCCAGATGCCCAGGCCGGTGCTGTTGGTGATGTAGCAAAAGTAGGCTCCCGCGAGCAGCAGAACTTGAGGGTGACGAACCGATTGCCACAAGCTGAGCTTTGTCTGACCCGCCTTCGCGGCTTTCTCTCGTTCGAGTGCCGCAGTGATCCAGTTCCGCTCATCTTCCGCCAGCCATTTCGCGTCCTTCGGCCGGTCGGTCAAATAAAAGAAGGTCGCAAGCCCGGTGAGCACGGCCGGAAAACCTTCCAGCATCAGCAGCCATCGCCAGCCACCATAACCGAACCAGTGAATCTTCATCAGGAAGACGGCGAACGCGGCGCCCAGCAGGTTCGACATCGGAATGGCGAGCATGAACATGGCCACGGCCTTGGCGCGATCTTCATACCGGTACCAGTGGGTGAGGTAGACAATCACGCCGGGGAAAAAACCAGCTTCGGCCACTCCCAGAAAAAATCGTATCCAATAAAATTGATGCGCGCTGGAGATCAAGCCTGTGAGCGTGGCGAGGCCGCCCCATCCAACGAGCGTCGCGCCAATATATTTCCGCGCGCTCCACAACTCGACGAGCATCGTCTGCGGAATCTGAAATAAAAAATATCCGATAAAAAAAACGCCCGCGCCGAAACCGAAAACGGCATTGGAAAAATGGAGCTCGCCCGTCATTTGCAGCGCTGCGTAGCTGACGTTTACGCGGTCAATATAGTTGAACACGTACAGTATGAAGAGGAAGGGAGCGAGGCGCCGCGCAATGCGGCGCGTGGTGCGCCGTGCGACCGGCTCCAGGTTTTGTTGGTCCATAGCAGCGTTCATTCGCTCTCCCGGTCGAAAGGCTACGCGATTTTAATTGCCGCCAGCATGCAAGCGGAAGCTTATAACGGCGAGGGTCACTTGCGAATGATAATCCATCTAGAGGCCCATCTGGCTCGGTGACATCCTCAAACAATGGCCAGGTGTGCTGTAGCCCGCCTCTTCAGAGGCGGGGGTTTAGGTTTCACACCTCGACCCTGCTGCCGGGGGATCTAAACCCCCGCCTCTGAAGAGGCGGGCTACAGCAGATCGGCAGCGGAACCGGGGATGTCAACGGAGCCAAACCATCTCAACAGTGGAATGACTCCCAAACTCGGTTATGCGAAAGGGGAAAGCCATTGTTTTTCAGATCCCCGAATGTCGCTGCCGAAGCCGCGCCCCACAAAGATTATTTGTGAAATGACTTCTAATTCTCAGACGCCGGCAATCAAGCCGCCGTCAATACGAATGACCGAGCCGGTAATGTAGGAAGCGCGAGTGCTCGCAAGGAAAGCGACGGTGTCGGCATATTCTTCGGGGTTTCCGTAACGGCCGACGGGAATGGAGCCGGTGCTCTCCGCCGAGACCACTTCCACGGGGCGGCCTTCGCGTTTTGCTTTCGCCTCGTCCAGAAAACGGATACGGTCCGTGGAGATGCGGCCGGGCACGACAATGTTGGCAGTGATGCCGTCACGCGCCACTTCGCGAGAAAGCGTTTTGGACCAGCCGACCAGCGAAAGGCGCAGCGCGTTGGAAATGCCAAGATTTGGAATCGGCGCGACGACTCCCGAGGATGTGCTCGTAATGATGCGTCCCCAGCCGCGCGACTTCATCCCGGGCAGCACGCGGTCAGTAATCGCGATCACCGACACCACCATGGCATGGAAGTGCTTGGTCCACAATGCCGGATCCTGGCCCATCGCAGGAGTTGGAGGCGGACCGCCGGTAATGTTGACCAGGACATCGACAGGGCCGAGACGGTTTTCAATCGCGCTGATATTTGGCGCGATCACCGAAAGATCAGCCAGATCCCAGGCGATCGCAAGCGATGGCGCGCTTGCGGTTTGAATTTCCTGTGCGGCACGTTCTGCCGCCGCGAGATCGATGTCCGCGACCGCGACCTTTGCTCCTTCCGCCGCGAGCGCTTTCGCAATGGCTCGCCCGAGACCGCCTCCGCCGCCGAGTACCAGTGCCGTCTTGCCTTGCAACCCTAAATTCATTTTGGATTCTTCCTTTTGTTCAGCACAATTTTGTAGCGCCCGCCTTCAGGCGGGCAATGTGGATTCGATCAGATGCCCGCCTGAAGGCGGGCGCTACAGGAATCAAATACCTGTTCTCATTACGACCCACAAAGCCATTTTTTAAGATAGCTCAAAAAATATTGCTTAAAATCCTGCTCTTCACGGACGCCATATAACGTTAACTAGGCTTTCGTTGCAACACCAAGTGGCGCGAGAGCAGCGCGTTTATCCACTCGAGCGATTCGCGAAAGCAAATACTCCACTTCTTCTTTTGCCTGAGCGGAGAGAGCCGCTGCGGGTTTTCGTTGCGTGTCCGTCGACAGGATGCCGCGGCGCATCATCACGTATTTGCGCACCGCAAGGCCGATGCCAGCCTGCTGCTCGTAGCGAACAAGAGGAAGATGTGCGTTGAAAATTTCATGCGCTGCGTCGCGCTGCCCCGCAGCGGTCAATCGGACTACATCCACCAGCATCTCCGGGAAACAGTACCCCGTCATGGCACCGTCGGCGCCGCGTTCGACTTCGAAATCGAGAAAGAGGCCGCCGTTGCCGCAAAGAATCGAAATGTGGCGCATCGATCCGTCGCGTTCGAAACCGCGCAGCGTCGAAATTTTCTCGAGACCCGGCCAGTCCTCGTGCTTCAGCATTACGCAGGAGGCATTTTCGTTGACGATACGGCGGATCACACCGGGCGTCATGACCACGGTAAAAGTAAGCGGGTAGTCCTGAATCACGAAGGGCACGTCCGCGCCGATCGATTCGGCGGCCTGACGATAGTAAGTCACAATCTGATCATCCGTCCTAAGTTGCACGGGCGGCGCGATCATCACGCCAGCGGCTCCAGCCTCCATAACCGTCCGCGAAAGCGAACGCATCGCCGCGAACCCCGGCGCCGAAACGCCCACGACGACCGGCACGGTCGAGCGGCGAATGACCCGCGAAGCGATTTCAACGGCTTCCTGCTCATCAAGCTTCGGCGCCTCTCCCATCTGGCCCATCACGGTGATGCCCGTGGCCCCACATTCCAGATAGAAATCAACCATTCGATCGATGGATGGCACGTCAACGCTGCCATCCGCAAGAAACGGCGTGGGCGCAATGACATAAACGCCCCGAGCACTACTGTCAATTTGCATGGACTTTTCCTAAGTAATTTGGACGGGAATAGTTGTAAGCGGAATTTCCGGCCCCGCGTATCGTAACCTTTATTCTGCGGGCGACACAAGAAGCTTGTACGCGGATTACACGATTAAAGGCCTTCTTTAAAAAGATTCTTGCATTGCTTTCAAATCCAGATGCTGCCGCTGCGCATTTACTCTTGATCTCCGAACGTAATTCCTACGGCGCGAGCGGCGCGCACCATGCTTCCTTTGGGATCGACCAGGCGGACTTCGCCAACGGCGTCTTCGAGTGGGACTGACTGTATTTCGCCAGCGCGGAGGCAGACCATGCGGCCGAATTCTCCGCGGGCGGCAAGTTCGACGGCTTCCACTCCGAATCGCGTGGACAGAATGCGGTCGAAAGGACTGGGTGAACCGCCGCGCTGAATGTGTCCTAGCACCGTGGTGCGCACATCCTGATTCAGTGATGCGTGGATGGCCTCGCCGACAAGAATGCCGACTTGGCCGGGGCGCGGCTTCGGGAAAAGCTGGCCGAACGGATCGTTGGGAGGGAGCTTTACGCCTTCCGCGACGACCACGATGGAGAATTTTTTTCCGGTGGCGGCGCGATCGCGCAATCTTTCGCAAACTGTTTCTATGGTGAACGGGATTTCCGGGATGAGAATCACGTCGGCGCCGCCGGCGATTCCGGAATGCAGAGCAATCCAGCCCGCATCGCGCCCCATGACTTCGATGACCATCACGCGGCCATGCGATTCACCCGTGGTGTGCAGGCGGTCGATGGCGTCGGTGGCGACATGGAGCGCCGTATCGAAACCGAATGTAACTTCCGTAGCAGAGAGATCGTTGTCAATCGTCTTGGGAACTCCTACGACGGGTAGCCCCAGCCGTCCCAGATCCCGCGCAATCGTTTGCGTTCCGTCGCCGCCGATCACGACCATCGCATCGATGCCCAAATGATCCATGTTCTTGCGGCAGGTCAGGTAATCGCCTTGCGTGACCTTGCTCTCCCCCTCGGATGTATGGTGAAAGGGATCTCCCTTGCTCCTGCTGCCCAGAATCGTGCCGCCGCGGGGCAGTATCCCCGCAATCGACTCGACCGTCAGCGGTATAGACCGTTCCGGCCAAATCAATCCGTCGAACCCGTCCAGAATGCCGACCACGCGCCAGCCGTGTCCAAGAATGGCACTGCGGACAACTCCGCGGATGACGGCGTTCAAACCCGGGCAGTCTCCGCCTCCATTGGCGATTCCGATGCCTCGTATCGTGTGGGTCATAAGTCCTCTGCCATGCGGCAAGCGACGGGGCTTTCAGCGCAGGCCGTGTATTCTACCCCGAAAAAAGATGCGCACCGATCTCTTTAATTATCGGAAGTTTGGATGAAAACTATACCTTTGCACAGGGTCCTGGTCGAGCTCAAGAGTGCCTGTGGAATGGCGAAATCAAAGGCGCGTTCGAAGTTGGGACAAACTAAGTCAACGGCGCGCGGCGGCCGCTACCCGGTGAGCCTTGGCCAGTGAAAACGAGCGCTCCAGCAGAAGGATTGCGCGGTCGACATCGGCGTCGGTTTGCAGGAATAGGCTCACCCAGCCAGAGTCAGGAAGGATGTGGTGGGGCTCGGCTTCATGTGCTGCCACGATTTCGTCGCGCACGCGTTTTGGAAAAGGAATGTCCACGAGGCGATCGCCATGGATGTGGCCGAGCTCGCGCCGTTCGAGCCGAAATTCGAAACCTCCGTAGCTGTGCGGATTGATGGACACGCCTTCCCATCCACTAACGGCTTCGCAGATTCGGCGCTGTGCTCCAGAGACGGGCATTCAATCACCCTCAATGCAAATATTGTAGCGCGTTGGCGATCAGGTTTGCATCATCCCAGGCATTCCGCGCTCACAAATTAGCCGGGATTTCTGATTCGCCTTTTGTCACAGACCGAGTGTGGCAATGCTAGGTAGTGCGGACGGCGCATCCGGAAATATTCCGTGGCTGCTAATGCTTGTCTTCGACTACGTGGCCGCGCCCGTCGCGTACTTCATTTCCTTTGAAGTCGGGATTCTTATCGGGATGTTTCGATGCGTCAGGTTTTTCGCCGCGTTTGGGGTATGGGCCCTTGTAGCCGTGCTGGGGATCGAGGTGGTTGTCCACGAAGCCGTGGAATTTGTCAGGGCCGTTGAACCACGGACCGGCGCCGACGAAGATGCTGCTGGGAAACCATTCCGGGCCGTAGTAGCTGTAAGGAGCGCAATCGTAGGGAGGAGAATCGTAGTATCCGTATGGGCAGTCTGGGGCAGCCGCGGTTTCGCAGGATTGAGCGCCTGCTGCGGGGGCTTTTGCCGTCAAGCAAATGCTCGCCGCAATCAGCAGTGCAACAAAAATGATGAGCCGCTTCATGCTAGTTCCTCCACCCCATGGACAGTTAACGTTCCGGCTAATCTTCCAATCGTCCGGTTTACGACATCGACGATTTCGTCGACGAGTTCGACGAAACGATTCGTCGATCTTGCGGGCCGCAATGAAGAGCCCGGAAATCTCAGGTACGAAAAACTTATCAGAAATCCTTGCGAAGTGCGAGGGTCACGCGCGGGATGCTATTTCCTACGGATTACCCGTGGCAGGTCATGAGAATCGACGGGGCGCGGGTACTTCGCATAAACCACCTTGCTAAATGCTAAAATTCTACATTGAAACTTAATACGGTTTGGAAACTGGGTTACACCGTTTGAGACCCAGGGAAAAATTAGTGTAATGAGAATGATAGCTAGATGAGAACGAGCCGGAGCCGCCAGATGTTTTTTCGAACTAAGTCCTGGCGCTTCGTGTCGTTCGTTTTATTGGCCATACTGTTCTACCAACCACTCAGCCACGCGCAGATAGGACCGCAGCCTCCATGCGGAAGCGAACCCATTCCGCCTTATCCAAATCTGTCTGAGCCTGCCGTCGTTGAGGCATGGCATATATCTAAATTGGGCGACGGCTGGAAACCGCCTGCATGCACAGAATGGGGATCGGCAGGTTTTACAACCCTGGTAACCGTAGCTGCGCGATTCCGTTATACCTTGGACTCTAAGGATTTGCTTCGACGGATCGGAGCAATTTCACAACTTGCGGGCATGCGTTACTGGTCGACTACTCACAAACAATGGAGGGCACTGATTCTGGAGGCCCACGCATTGACTGGTGTGCAGCCTGGTCAACGGCGAGAAGACTTCAGCCCGGACGAAATGATCGAAGGAAGGGTGTTTTACTTCGAACAGGAAGATAATCTTTCCGGCAAGGGTATCTACAGGATGCGTATTGAAGCAGCTTCAACAAACCGGCTCGTCATCGATATTGAAAACGTCAGCACCGTACACTATCTCCTCGTACCCATCTTCCGCCCGGGTGAAGTCCAGTCGATGTACTTTCTGGACCGCGAATCGCCAGATGTCTGGCGCTTTTACAGTATTGTGCGCACAAGAACGACCACGAACCGGCTGCTCACGGGGAACGAATCTTCCGCCATCAACCGAGCCGTTGCGTTCTATCGCTACCTGGTCGGAATTCCAACCGATCAGGAGCCGCCTGCAGCTCGATGAAGAAATATGAAAGTGACGCCACTGAAATGTTGGGCGCGTGGCCTGGGCTTTCACATTACGCAGCGTAGCCTCCGGCGCATTGTGATATACTAGTAAATTACTTAACCTATTTATTAATATTCTGAGCTTGCGCCCCGCCCTACAAAATGCGTAGGGCGCGGCACCCAAAGTTCTAATGCAAAAACCGCCACCCCCGTCCTGCCAAAGTGAAATTTTATGTATTTACTCTAAACGCGCTTGGCCGCCGCCGCTTTGTTGAGATAAAATCCCGATAGAGAACTGTCATCGTATTCACGACCGCCATCCCGCAGCGGAGGTCGCGATGAACAAGAACGCTTCGCCAAAGGCAGACAACACTCCGCAGACGTCACTGGAAGCTCCGTTCGCAATGTTCATCCAATTGGATGGAGGGTCCACCGTTCCATCGCAGTTTCGTGTTCCGGGGACTTTCACGATTACTCGGCTGCAGTCACCCTCCGGGCTTCCTGACCGAATTACAAAGCTATCGCCCGTCCCCGCTCTGTTGGTGTCGGTCTCTCTTCGGTCTCTTGCGTCCTCGAGCTACCAAGTGTGGACAGCAGACAAGCTCATTGCGACATCCATCGTTCACCCGTTTCGATCCAATGTCATCGATTTCGATTCACAACCAAAGTGCTGGGCAGGCAGTGCATTTGACTACGTCCACTATTCAGTCCCCCGTGCGGGACTGGACGACATTGCCGGGGATCTCGGTTTTGGCCGCGTGAGTGACTATCGCCTTGCAGTGCTTGAAGATGATCTAGTTGTGGCTCAGATCACCAAAAGCATTCTTCCGTTTCTTGGGCGGAGCGACAGTCTTTCTGTGCTTGCGCTCGATCAATTCAGTCTCGTCCTCGGGGCGCATCTCGTCCAACACTACGGTTTACTCCAGAAAGCGGGTAGGCATTCAAAGGGAGGCCTGGCGCCATGGCAGAAGCGACGCGCGGCGGAACTTCTTCATGAAAACATGCACGGGCGGATCCGGCTTTCCGAGATTGCACGCGAATGCGAACTTTCCGTCAGCCACTTTGCACGCTCGTTCAAAACTTCTTTCGGCACTTCTACTCACCAGTGGTTGATCCAGCATCGCATTGACCACGCCAAACAACTGATGAACGAGACCAGCATGTCGCTGATCGACATCGCGATTCACGCAGGATTTAATGATCAGGCAGCATTCACGCGCACATTCCATCAACTCGTCGGTGTCAGCCCTGGAAGATGGCGACGGCACCACACAACGCGTCATTCCCGAGCTTAACGCCGCATTTCCTAATCTTTCGAAACGGCTGCGGCTCCTGGTCCGTAAGTGCGATTCATTTTTAGGCAATAAGTAACAAAATCAGCAAAATCCTGCAAGAAAGCACGAGCGCAAGAGCCTAAGGTCACCTGGTCGCGTGTCGCCGTCCCGCGGTTTCGAGGTCTAAGAAGGGAGCAACATATGGCTAATACTGATTCTGCGGCGCACGTGCGGGTGATCGAGGAAACACCCGCGTACTGGAGGGTTGTGTTCGATTACCCGCCTTTCAACATTGTAGACGCCAGCATCTTCGAAGCCCTACAGGATCTGCTCGCGCGAATGAACGCCAGCCTGAGCCTGCGTGTCGTCGTATTCGAAAGCGCAAATCCCGAGTTTTATCTTTCCCACTTTGATTTGACCGGCAATATAGGGAACATCATGACTGCTGTCGGGGCTTCGGGTCTCCCGATCCTGATGGATACGTTCGTGCGTCTCACCAAGTCCCCGGTGGTTAGCATCGCGAAAATCCGAGGCTGTGTGCGAGGTGTGAGCAGCGAGTTCGTCCTCGCCTGCGACATGCGCTTCGCGTCGCGCGAGAACACGCGACTCGGCCAACCCGAAGTCGGGGTGGGATTGCATCCTGGGGGCGGCGGTACGGAACGTCTTCCACATCTGGTCGGGCGCGGTCGGGCGCTCGAAATAATTCTCGGCGCGAACGACTTCGACGGCGACACCGCCGAACGATACGGATACATCAACCGGGCACTTCCAGACGCCGAACTGGACGGCTTCGTCGAAGCGCTCGCGCGCCGGATCGCCTCCTTCGACCGGCGTGCCATCGCCGCCGCGAAGAATCTCGTCAACCATGTCTCGTTGCCGTCCGCCGATCGGCTGCTCGCCGCCATCACTTCTTTTGAGACCGCGCTGACTTGGCCTGAAACGCAGCAGCGAATCCAAGCTTTGTTAAAGCGCGGACTCCAAAGGGACGGCGACTTCGAGAATCGGTGGCCCTCGGTGCTCGACACGCTGCTCGAGACGTAGTCAGTTTGTAGCCGTTCACACCGTCTACCACGCGGTTGCAAGATTTTTAGGCAATAAACAACAAAACCAGCAAAATTCTACAAGAGAGTAGCCAGCCTTAAGCATACAAAAGGCAGAGGAGGATGCTCATGTCTGCTGGTTCAACGCAGCGTCCAGAACGTCTAACACGCGATAACGCCATGCTACTTTTGGTGGATCATCAGATCGGTTTGTATACAGGCATTCGTGACATCGACGTGGTTCAACTCAAGCACAACATCGTTGGTCTGACGCGAGCAATGCTTGCGCTGAAAGTGCCCGTGATCGTCACCACGACCACGGAGAAAATGTGGGGACCGATTATCCCCGAACTCGCCGAGGTTTTACCCGGTGTTTCGGGCATTGAACGCACTACGGTCAACGCCTGGGACGAGAAGCGTTTCGTCGATGCGGTGAAGGCGATAGGGCGCAAGAACCTCATCGTCACGGGTATTTCCACTGATGTATGTCTCACTTTCCCGGCCATAGCTGCCCTTGCCGACGGCTTCCAGAGTTATGCGGTCATCGATGCGTCGGGCGGGTTCAGTCAGACTCAGGTCGATGTGGCAATCTTGCGCATGCAGCACGCCGGCGTGATTCCGGTCTGTTATTCCAACGTGGCAGTTGAGATTTTGGCCGACAACGCGGCGCTGGAGGCCGAAGCGGTCTACGGCGCTCTTAGCATGCCGTTCAGCGGCTTAGTTTTTGGCCTCAAGCAGTATTTTTCGCGTGAGAGCCACCAAAGGAGCGCAAAATGACGAAAACAAAACCAGGCATCGTGTTTTGCCACGGACTCTGGGCCGATGGCTCGTGTTTCAGCAAGCTGATAGGTCCGCTTCAGGCTGAGGGGTATGAGTGTATTGCAGCGCAATACGGCCTTAACTCATTGGCAGAAGACGTCACCTTGGTGAAAGCGACGATTGGCCGAGTCAGCAACCCCGTTATCCTGGTCGGCCACTCCTATGGCGGAAGCGTCATCACCGGAGCCGGAACCGACAATCGCGTCGTCGGGCTGGTTTACATCTGCGCGCTCGCTCCAGACGCCGATGAAACGTCTCAGACGCAGCAGTCCAAATTCCCGACGACCGATGTCTTCTCCAACATCGAAGTCGTGGATGGACGTATCTGGCTGAGTCCGGAGGGTACGAAGCATTTCTGCGGAGACCTTTCGGAGCAGGAGCAGAAGCTCGTTTGGGCGACCCAGGGCGTTCCCAAACCCGACCTGTTCGAGGCGAAAGCTGGGGGAACTGCTTGGAAGTCGAAGCCGAGTTGGTACATCGTCGGTAAGAAAGACCACACCGTGCATCCCGATCTGGAGCGCGCCATGGCCAAGCGCATGGGCGCAACCACCTATGAGCTCGACAGCAGCCACGTACCGATGCTCTCTCAACCGGAGCGCGTCCTCGATGTGATTCGCGCCGCAGCGAAGGGTGTTCAAGGAGCCGCAGCAACAGCGTAAGTAGGCAGGGATCGGAACTGGGCAGCAACCCCAGTAACTGTTCGGCTGGGTTGTGATGATATCCAGCTGAACAGTTACTGGGCTGAGCTCGTGAGAGCAACTTGCGAAGTGCGTCCTACCTTCCAGGGATGCCGGGAACTTTTGTCCGAATTTTGTAAATGCTGGTGCGCGCTACGATGTAAAGGGATTTGTAGTCTGGGTCGCCAAAATTTAGATTAGCAACTGCTTCAGGTGTGTAGACGACTCCTAGCTGCTTGCCTTCTGGAGTCAGGACTACGATGCCGCCGCAGCAGGATTCCCAAATATTTCCGTTGGCGTCGACCTTCATGCCGTCAGTGATTCCGGGGAGCGGGTCTTTCGTCTTGTCCATAATTATTTGCATGTTGGCGACGTCGACTGTGTCGTCCGGCAGAACTTTATATTTCCTGACGAGGCGGACGCCGTTTGCGTAGAGATATTTTTCGTCGGGAGAAAGGGCGAGCCCGTTTGCGCCTTCCACATTTTTGATGATCGCCGTGGTCTTGCCGTCTTTCCACATGAAGACGCCGGGATAATCAATGCCCACTTCCGGGTCCTTGCATTGCAGGCGCAGGCCGCCGCACGCGGGGCCGTCGGTGAAATAAATCGCGCCGTCATTTTTTACTACCACATCGTTTGTGCCGTTAAATTTTTTGCCGTCCACACTGTCCGTCAGCTGGACGCGCCTGCCATTTTTTTCAATCCGGTCAAGGCCCCTGCCGCCCCATGTGGCGATCACCAATCGGCCTTCGCTGTCGCGCGCAAGGCCGTTGCACCCGGGCAAATTAAATCTTTTGTAATCGGGATCGGTTGGCGGCTTTCCATTGGTCTGGTTAAATCCGTGCCGCCAGGTATCCCATCCGGTATAGCCGCATTTATCCAGGTATAGGGAAAGTTTGCCATCCATGTTCAGCTGCAAGATTTTGTTCGCGGCCATCTCGGCGAAGAGCCAGTGTCCGCTGTTCTTTCCCTCTGGGACCCAAACAATGCCCTCCGTAAAATAAAAAAAATCTTTGATGACCGGTTCGACCTGCGCGCTTGTGTCGATCAGCTCATCCATGGCCGGATCCATCTTGAGAACACCGGTGGGCTCCTGGGCTGGAGTCTGGGCCTGCGACTGGGCACGCAGTGAGCCGAGCCCCAGTCCTGCAAAAAGAAAGCACAGCATAAGGAACCGGAAATTTTTCATTTGCGCCTCAATGCTGCGAAAGGGCTTTTCTGCAGCGGGCGACATTTACACCGGGTACAGCACGGGGTCAAGCATTTTGACTCCAACTCAAACTCATAAATGATCTTGGAAGGAAGATTGATCGCAGGCCAGGGGCTAAAGAGTCTGCGTGAAAACTCAAAATCGAGGCATTTTTGTAGCGCCCGCCTTTAGGCGGGTACTTTGGAGTCAAGCAGATGCCCGCCTGAAGGCGGGCGCTACATGATCCAAAACCCGGTTCTCACACAGACTCTAAAGCCCTGATTCTTTCAAGATTTAATGTCGCGGCTGAAGCCGCGACCCACAAAACACTCTTATGAGATGGCTTGTCGTATAATCGGATTTCTTATTTGTTCTGATCAACGATGTTAACTGATGGCGTTAGCTGAGCTTTGGAGCTCGCCCAATTTAGGGAGCGTGACTGCAGAGAAACGAAACAGCGATGCATCAACACTATTAGCGGGAGCCAGGGGGCTGAGGGAATTTCTTCTTATACTCGCGTAAAGCATTTTCGATGACGGGATATGCTTTTGCCGCAGGAAGGATCTCATCGACTTCGACTTCTTTGCCCTCGAGCTGTTTATAGTCCTGAAAAAATCGACGGATCATCGCCATGTAGTGGGGCGGAAGCTTGCTCACTTCATGGTAGGCACTGTACTCAGGGTCCGCCGTGGCCACTGCGATGATCTTATGGTCCGGGTCGCCCGAGTCAATCATGGTCATGATGCCGATGGCTCGCGCATGCATTACGGTGAGCGGCACAACCGGTTCCTGGCAAAGAACGAGAACATCGAGAGGATCGTGATCTTCGGCAAGAGTTTGGGGGATAAAGCCGTAATTCGCGGGATAGAAAACTGCGGAGTAGAGGACGCGGTCCATACGAATCATGCCGCTGCTCTTGTCGAGCTCGTATTTCACATTGGAGTGCAAGGGAATTTCGATTACGGCGTTGAATTCCTTGGGGACGTCGCTGCCAGGATTCAGATCGTGCCAGGGATGGCTCATGAAAACCTTTCGAAAGAAATAAGGCTAAAAAATTATTGTAAGCGTTCCGAGAGACGATTGGAAAGGGCGCGGCAAAACGATAGTGGATTTCGCAAATCGCCTGGTCGTTTCTTATCGCAAAGAATGCGCTTAACCTGCATTTCTCACGGAATTGTAAGTTTCCTGGGAACGCCAATCTCCTGATTGGCGCGTGAGAAATCGCCAATCAGGAGATTGGCGTTCCCAGGTTTGCCCAATGCAATTCGTTCAAACTGTGCTTTGAGATTTTTATACCATACCGGTTAAGTCATCCCGCTACGGCGGGCTGTTTGAGCACTGGGGCGGCGCAGTCTCGTTCGTGTGGTGAGAAAGTCAGGTTAGGGCTGTTTTGAGATCTTAATAAGAAGCAAATCTGTTGAATCGAATGCAGGGGCAAGAGTACGATTCGCAATAAGTGGGCCCGAGTCTAGATTTTTGACAAGGGAGGCGGTTTATGAAGGTGATCGGAAATTCAAAACCTCTGGGATTCCGCGGCGTGGCAATGATAGCCACGTCGGTTGGAGCGATTGCGGTTGGCGCATTTGCGATTGGGGCATTGGCAATTGGAAGGCTGGCTGTTCGCCGCGTCGTTGTGGAAAATGCAAAATTCAAATCGATCGAAATTGATGACCTCATCGTAAAGCGGATTCGTGCCGCTGAAGTAACTGTGAGCGACTCACTCGAAGTGCCCGGAAACACCTACGAACGCAAGACCGCTCGCTGAAACCTCTGGTTCTTACAAATTCTCCAGGCCATTCAATTATATTCTGGAAGGAAGGAGGAAATATTTATGGCACCAAATGCCTCCAATGGAATTGTAAGCAAAAGAAGCAAATTTTCAGTGGACGAGATTCAGAATAGGCTCACGCGCACTTTGCAGGCGAAGGGAATCGCGATCTTTGCGATCGTCGATCACTCCGGAGAAGCAAAAAAGGTGGGGTTGAATATGCCGCCTACCAAACTTGTCATCTTCGGCAGCCCGAAGGCCGGAACTCCTCTGATGCTGGCCGCTCCCAGTATCGCGATTGACCTCCCTTTGAAAATTTTAATCTCCGAAGATGATCAGGGAAGAGCCTGGGTTTCCTACAACAGTGCGGAATATTTGCAGCAGCGCCACGCGGTACCAAGCCAGTTGCTACAAAACATAGCCATCATCGAAACCCTGGCAAAGACAGCGACAGAGTAATTATGGTCCGACGTGGCGTTTTTTTTATTGGAGCTGCCGAATGCCAGCGATGCAATGAGTGTGTTTTTCACGGACATGAAGTCAACGTTTCATTCGAAGGGAATTCATATGTTTAGAGCATTTCGAGCATTTGTAACCGCACTGTTGCCCGTGTCGGCGGCGTTCCTGCTTGCTTTCTCCTCAAGCGCCCAACAGGTGCCGGAGGACCTGCAACCTCCTGCCAACGAACGAATCCTTTTGCAGGTGCATGCAAAGGGCGATCAAATTTACACCTGCAAAGCGGATGGCGCGCAATTTGGCTGGATTCTGGAAGCTCCCGACGCTCAGCTCTTCGATAAAAGTGGCAAGGCGTTCGGCAAACATTTCGCAGGGCCGTCCTGGGAAGCCAACGATGGCAGCCGCGTTACGGGAAAGGCTGTGGCTAATGCTCCATCGCCCGATTCCGAATCCATCCCTTGGTCGCTAGTCTCGGTGGTTAGCCACAGCGGAGAGGGTGTGCTCACGCCAGTCACATTTGTCCAGCGTATCAACACTAAGGGTGGCAAAGCACTTGCGTCCGGCTGTGATGCCGCGCATGGTGGCCAGGAAAGCCGCGTACCCTATTCCGCCGATTATGTGTTCTTCGTCCCCAAATAATTCAAATCATTTTGGTCGCGACCAAGCAATCGGGAGTTTCTATTCTCGTAAGAATTGAGGGATGCCGTTTTTCAAGCAAGAGCCAAATGCCGAGCAACGGTGCAAGCTTTACCGATCAGAAAATGGAATGCTGGCATTCCTGAATTCCGATCAGAGGAAATTTCAAGCGTTGAGGCAAACTTCGCATGTATAATCTCACGCGATGGATTGGCGAGAACGCAAGGTTCAACTCATCGGCAATCAGTGCCGTCTTCGCGGTCTGCTTGACTGGAATTCTTGCTTCGAGGGACATTTCCGCATAACACGCCCGCGCCTCCAACTTTGATCTTAATTGCATTTGTATTCAGGGCTGCCGATGCTTTCGTGGACCGATAATGGAAGGCTCGGTTCCTTGGCAGGAGGCGCTCGCGGCACCTTAGGGTCTTGGGCAACTCATCAAATTGAGAAGATACGCACACATACGAAAAGGGAGTTCGAGGAATGAGCAAAAAGACTATTCTGAGCGTCGCCGTTACAGGGAATCAAACCACGTTGAAGCAACACCCGGGCCTGCCCTGTACGCCTGAGCAAATCGCGACCGCTTGCATCGATTCGGCCAAAGCCGGGGCAGCGATTACACATATTCATGTGCGCTATCCGGATGGCCGGCCGAGCATGGAGCTCAGCCACTATACGGAGGTCGTTGACCGCATCCGCAATAGCGGCGTCGACGTAATCATCAATCTCACGACCGGCCCGGGGCAGCGCTTTATTCCGAGCGAGGATGATCCGAAGGTCGCCGCGCCGGGAACCACGCTCACGCATCCCATGCGCCGCGTCGAGCATGTTCTGGCGCTGAAGCCAGAGATCTGCAGTCTGGACCTCAACACGATGTGGTCAGGCGCATCCGCCGTGATCAATTCGCCGGGTAGCATTACGACCATGGCGCGCGCCATGAAAGAGGCCGGAACCAAGCCGGAGCTTGAGGTTTTCGATAGCGGCGATATTAATTTGGCGAAAGACCTGATCGAAAAGGGCGTCCTCGATAAGCCGGCACTGTTCCAGATCGTCACCGGAATCAGCTACGGCTTTGCATGCACGCCGCAGACGATGATGTACGCCAAGTCGCTCCTGCCGGAAGGCTCGCACTGGGCTGCGTTCGGCATTGGACGCCTTGCCTATCCGAGTCTGGCGCAAGCATTTCTGCTCGGCGGACATGTGCGCGTCGGAATCGAAGACGCTGTTTATATCAGCAGGGGCGTGTTGGCTCCGAGCAATGCGGCCTTGGCGGAAAAAGCCGTGCGCATTATCAACGAACTCGGCGGCGAACTCGCCACGCCAAAAGAAGCCCGCGAAATTCTCGGCCTGCGCAAGTAAAGAAAGCAATGGGACGGGCGCGCAACAAAAATCCAGATCTCAAATTATTGGGCTGGCTGGTAATCGGAATATCGGCTCGTTCATATTCTCCTCCCAGGCTGAGGAGTCTGTGTGAGACCTGCAAAATTGGAACTTCAGCGGCTGAAGAGGCTGCGGAAAAAAGGCATTGTCCTGTCATTCTGAGCGAAGCGAAGAATCTCTCTTCGATTTATGTATAAGAAAAGAAACAAGGAGAGATTCTTCGCTTCGCTCAGAATGACAGAGTATTTGGTTTTTCCGCGGCGGCTGAAGCCGGGCTCAATTTGCAGGATTTATGTCGTGGCTAAAGCCACGACCCACAATGAATTTGCAATTCTCACACAGACTCTGAGGTGCACCCGTTACATTGTGACGAGGAAAGCTGCGGAAAGATAAATCTCGCTTGCAACAGTGGAGTGCGATCTACACTTGGCTTAAGATATCCAGTGCTGTGAGGATTCCCTCCAACGAACTCTTCGCCGTCTTGACGGCAATCAGCTTTGCCGCCGGTCTGAATGTGTACGCAACTGTGGCCACGCTCGGTCTTCTAGCGCATGCTGGCTTGATCCAACTTCCGGAAGATTTGCACTTGCTCTCCAGTTGGTATGTGATTGCGTGCTCCATCCTCCTTTTCCTGATGGAGTTCTTCGCGGACAAATTTCCTGCTTTCGATTTGCTGTGGAACGCTTTCCATACGTTCGTGCGGGTTCCGATAGCAGCGCTGCTCGCCTACGCCGCCACGGCTCAGCTCTCGCCGGGATTGCAACTGCTCGCTACGCTTATGGGGGGAGCCATTGCGCTGGCTGCGCATGGGGGCAAGATCGCCGTTCGAACAGCAGTAACGCCTTCTCCCGAACCCTTTTCCAACATCACACTAAGCCTTGTGGAGGATGTTCTGGCTGTGTTCCTTACGTGGCTTGCGACAAAACATCCTTACATGGGTGCGATGATCGCGCTCGCGCTTGTGCTGGTGATCGTTGCTTTGATGCGCTGGGTTGTCGGCGCTCTTCGTAACATGCTCCGCAGGGTCAGGCAAGAAATTGACCTTGTCTTTCACGGAGTTTGACGACAAGTTCCCCAGATTGGGGCAAGTCCTTCTGCCAGGGGACTCGAAGCATGACCTTCCCGATACGGCCAATCCTTGACCACATGGTCATTTCTACAGTTCCCTCTGCTGCAGTCCATTCCTCAGACCGTCACCTGCGTGCCATCAAAGCGATTAAAGGTGTACCCGGCGAACGGTTCGTGATAGTTGGCGTGCATGTCGCGCAGCAAGCTGATCGCGGTTTGCTCGCCGAGCAGGTTGGCAGCATTGGCATCGGAACGCCAGTGGACGCCAGCGATGTTGCGGCCCTGCGACACGTTCGATGCCAGCTTGTTGAGTTCACCTTCCACGGTAAGAGGTGGCTCACCAGCCGGCGCAACATAGGGAATGAGCGTGTTCCCATGATCAGCAGGATTCGGGATCACCGGATCATGAATGAGCTGGTTTCCATCGAATAATGCTTTGAGAATCGTGACCGAAGCGCCAGCTACAGTTGCGTGGCCGGACGCGTACGAGGGATGATTCGGCGATCCTTCGGGATACGCCTGCGCATGAAGCAACGAACCGAATCGAGTCATCACGGCAGGAAGCACTGCTGAGTTTGTCAGGTCCGCGTGAAATGGATACTTTGCTTTGCCGAGGCGCATTGCTTCGACACGCCCACCAAATTCTTCCGGCCTCAATCTGCGATGCACGAGCCACTTCTGATACCACTCGTTTTTTAAAGCGCGTGTGGACGCCTCGCAAGTCATTGTCAGAATCTCTGGCCCACCGAAACTCCCGAAGCCGACCATCGAGAGCGATCCGCTAGGATCGGTCACAGGATTCCGCTTGCGTCCAGCGCCGCCGTCGATTACGCGCCCGTAAGGATTCCCTGCGTTTGCCAGATAACCGCCGCCGAGCAAGTGCAAGCAGGCGATGAAGTACGCCTGAAACAGTGCGTCGATATGAACGTAGTGGCCAAGGTCGCGCCCCTCGTCCAGATAGGACGTGCCCATATAGGCGGGCGCGCCAGTATCGACGCCGTTCTGAACGTCGAGCCAGTCTTGCCACTTCGTCATGTAATCGACTCCGGGCGTGATGTTTTGCACGCGCGTGTCGACAAATTGCGTCCCGAACTTCACCGGCTGCAAGAGAAATTGCGACACATACGGACCAATCGTGCAGCCGAAGTAACTATCGCGAAAGAGTGTCTGCATGGTCACGTTTCCGCCAACCTTCGGTCCACGGAAGTTGGACAGTTTGGAAAGATCGGAGCACGCCGCCACGGCTGTCGCATCGGTTGGGTACGACGAGAACTCCACGTCCCGCAAGAGCGCCATCCAGTACAGTTCGACCATTTCGCCCGCGGTCTGTGCACTGGCGAACGCCGGAGGTGGCGGGAGTTTTAGTTGATGGGAGTCCGTGCCTTCCAGATCGAAGTCATAACTGGCAATTGGATTGACGAGGCGACGTTGAACCGACGGATCCGCCGAACCAAAGTGCCCATTGGTGACCAACGCCTCGAAGTCGGAGAAGCGTCCGTTGCGAAGTGCGCCAAGCAACGCCGTGTACGCGGTCGGATCGACTTCCCCGGTCACGGGATCGTGCTTCAGGCATTTGGAATAACTGGCAAAATGCGATGGATAGCGGGATTCGTCACCATTGTCCGGATGATCTGGAATGGAAACGTGATCGCCTTCGATTTCTGCGGCACGCACGCGAGTAAGTTCCGCTGATTCTGCCCGTTGCCTTCCGCCTTGAGGGCCGATGTCATCAGCGTATGCGCTGCCCTCCGACAGGATTGAACTTGCGGGCAGGGTTGCGGCGATTGCTGCTGAAACACCCAGGTTGCTGAGAAACGTGCGTCTGTCGGTAGTAATGTTCTGCTTTTTGTTCTGCATTGAACTCTCCCTGGAAATCTCGGCCCGCGGAAGTCCTAAGTTGAAAGGTGAAGAAAGATTGCTTTCCCTTGTGTTCCATACTGGAAGAACGAGAACGAATTAAACTACTGTTCCTGAGGGCAGGTTAGGTACAGGTGCCCGATATGGTATTGTGGGATAGGTACACCATGCCCTGAAATATTACAGGGCGCGTTCCCGGTTCAATCCATATGCTTTCTGATAAATTGCTTATCGGAATATGGGAATCTGTCCCGGAAGCCGCAGCTTCGAAAAGATGATCCTGAATTCTTCCACTATTCCCTTTCCTTGCGTTGGAGGCGATTCTGGCGCTCGATTGTTCTTTCGCCCTATATTTCTCGTGCTAAAGTTAACCTCGGCAGTAATTTCATTTGGATTAGTATCAACACCGAGGTTTTTTGCAGGGATGATGCGGTGACTTACCGCCTAACTTGCGACAAGCTTGGATTGTTCACTCGTCCACCATTCATACGGAGATCATAATGCGGACATTACGTCTTACGCTCGCCGTAATCGCGAGCGGAGTTTTTCTGGCGGCACAAACTTCCCTTGTTCTGGAAAGTAACGCTCAAACTGCAGCCATGAATCAGGGCGCGGTGGCGCTCTCCGGTCAAGTTACCTCCACGGAAGAGGGGCCGATGGAAGGGGTGCTCGTCAGCGCGAAGAAAAAAGATTCGACGATTACGACCACCGTCGCGAGCGATAAGAGCGGACATTATCGCTTCCCCAAGTCAAAATTGGATTCCGGTTCGTACACGATTTCGATTCGCGCGGTGGGTTACGACCTCGATAGTCCTAACACCGTTGACATCAGCGCGCAGAATCCCGCAACCGACGATTTAAAACTTCGCAAAACTTCGAACCTGGCCAAGCAGTTGTCAAACGCCGAGTGGATTGAAAGCGTTCCCGGAACCACGGAGCAGAAATCTTTTCTGCGGAATTGCGTCACCTGCCACACGCTGCAGCGGCCCATCATGTCGACTCACGACGCGGACGAATTTATTCAAGTGCAAATGCGGATGGCGTCCTACGTCAATCAGAGCACGCCGCTCGTTCCGCAAAAACGGCTTGCGGACCGGCTTGCGGTGCAACTGGTGAACCATGGATCGGAAATGCAGCTGACGCGACAAAAAGACACGCTGGAAAAACAGGCTCAGTTTCTGGCCAGCATCAATCTCAGCCAGGGCCCGGAATGGAATTATTCGCTGAAAACTTTTCCGCGGCCTTCGGGCAGGGCCACGCGCGTCGTTGTCACCGAATACGATCTCCCGGCGCGCACCCGACAGCCTCATGACGTGATTGTCGATTCGGACGGCATGGTTTGGTACATCAGTTTTGGCGAACAGATTCTGGGCAAGCTGGACCCAAAAACCGGCAAGACCAAGGAATTTCCCATCCCCATTTTGAAACCCGAATCGCCCACCGGCGAGTTGGCATTGCGCCCAGACCAGGACGGAAATCTTTGGATCGGGATGATGTATCAGGGCGGCTTTGCAAAATTCGACCGGAAAGCCGAAAAATTTCAGACCTACAGCATGCCTCCCGATCAGAACAAGGATTACACGCAGATCAATCAGATCGATGCGCTGCATGCCAAGGTGGACGGAAAAATCTGGGTGCAGGAATCGGGCACTTTCACGCTGAGCCGGATGGATCTGGCGACCGGCAAATTCGAACTTTTCAAGCCGTATCCCGAACCAAGCCCAAATATTTACGATGTGATTTCCGACGCGCAGAACAATGCATATTTCACCACGTTTGGCGGCGCTGAAATCGGCAGGATCGACGCGAAGACCGGGAAAATTACGTATTATAAGACTCCCACTCCGAATTCAGCTCCGCGTCGCGGCTCGCTCGATTCCGCAGGGCACATCTGGTTCGGCGAATATCGCGGCGACCGCATAGGAATGTTCGACCCGGAAACCGAAAAATTCCAGGAATGGACTCCGCCGACTCCCTGGGCGCTGCCGTACGACGTAGTCGCAGATAAGAATGGCGACGTATGGGCCGGGTCCATGGTGAATGACCGCATCACGCGACTGAACCCTAAAACCGGCGATATGACGGATTATCTGCTACCCAGGGAAACCAACATTCGAAGAGTGTTTGTGGACAATTCCACGACGCCGGTTACTTTCTGGGTCGGCAATGACCATGCCGCTTCGATCATTAAGCTGGAGCCGCTGGATTAGTGCGGCTCCTTGCTCGTTTCGTAAAAAGATACGCTCACCCTTAATACTGCCGCGTTCTTCAGGACTTAGCCGACGTGCAGTTCCTTCTGACGCACAGCCGTCATCAACACGGCTTGAATTTGAGCCGGTCTCTCGGCCAGACTATCCACGATGAGCAAATCTTTGCGGGAAATAATAAGCCAATTCTGGACAACGCCGGAGAACGCAGAATGGACCGCCAAGACCGACGTTGTAAGCCTCAGCGAAGTCCGGGAATGGATAGCCAGCAACGACATAGAGATTCTTGGCTTCACTCACCACCTTCTTAGCGGTAGACGTTTTCGCGTTCAGCCGCCCATTTCAATTGCGGAATATGTCGAATTTACTAAGAGCTACTACGGACGCTGCTTCCGGGAGAATCCAGACGGTGATTGGTCGGATTCGAGATTTATGGCTGGCACAGAGTTGGTGAATATTTTCGTTAGGCTCTGGAAAGACGCGTCCGTGCCCCGACCATTTCTAGAAGACTTGAAGGGATGGCTCGAGAAGTTATACCGGGAAGGCGATCAGGCAATTCGTACTAGTATTATTCAAGCGACGTTAGAACATCTCTTTGAGCAGGAACAGATCAGAGAATTTTTCTCTGACTGGCAGAACGATGGGGAGCTTGCCCTGGCACATACCGAGGCCTCGGAATGGTACAAGGGTGGCGGAAACAGTCCGCTTGGAAAACCGCCATTTGCTCCCGATTGATTCCATCGCATGCTTACTATTTATTCCTACAAGACGATGCCAGTTGAACTGACAAGACTTCCCATACAGTATCAATCAGTGCGGCAATCTTTGATCAGAATATAACTATGAAGGCGATAGGGGGATCAGCGTGTCCTGTTATTGGTGCCAATTATTTGGTGGGCCTGGGTAGACTTGAACTACCGACCTCGCCCTTATCAGGGGCGCGCTCTAGCCACCTGAGCTACAGGCCCAACGCGGAAAATCATTCAACGCGGACAATCATCATAACGGGCAAACAAGGAGAGGGTCAAGTAAAGACCCAATTAAGTCATCGCATCCTTGCAAAATCGCAAGAGTGCGCCACCCTGAAATTCTACCTTGGGCCTATGGAGTTGCCGCTTATGCACAATGCCATTCAAAGCGTGGCCCACCCTCCAATTTGAGTCTCTTCATCAGGTTTCGTAACTAATGGCACAATACGTCAACCTTCCAAGTAAGAACTTGCAAGAATTTCACAACCCAAGAAATAACGATAAAGCGCTTCATATACAATTCAGGACATCCGTACTCTGCGTGAGGGTATGGCCCATAAGACTCAACGGCATCTAAAGTGTAGTGCGTTATGTCTTCACTGCCGCCGCATTTACTTGTCCATGTCCCGTCCCTCAACTGGCGGGCCATATGTTTCGGTTCTTTGTTGAGAGCGTACAAAGCAACCTTTTCAAATCCGAATTCAAGACGGGAATTGCAACAGATTCGATAGCCCAACCAGCGGAAGGCTTTTACGAAGGCAGGAATGGACAACTCTCGACTGCTCCAAAAGGGCCAATAGGCATCCTCATGAGGCCACCAAAAACCACGAAGGGTATCACTGGCGGCCCAAGCGATACAATTGTAAGCTCCGGGCATCGGCGGATACCCAGTCGCATCGCTGGTTTTTTCGTAGCCAGCAGCAATCAGTTTCGGGAAAATGCTTTCCAGATGTGGACATCGCACTCGCTAGATGATTCCCTTCCTTTTTCCCCATTTGACCCAAGCGTCGGTCATTCTTTTCCCATTACCAGCATCACTCGGATCGAACGGGCGCACTTTCGTAATCGCGTATAAGGCAGGAAACCAAAATCTTTTATTTTGCTGCAAATCAACCAAAAGTAATGGAACTACATCCCAGCCGAGATTAATTATCCGCTGATAACTCGGATACGACGTTAGATCATTTATCGAAGATACGTGACGGGTGTGTTCTGACCAGTCTGTTGCAAGCCGAAGAAAGCGTTCCTCTACCGATAAGTCAGGTTCAAACACCACTACTTCTGCTTCTTCAATTGGCCTCTCCCACATGTCATCGAGGCTTGGATTGGAACGTCTAGCCTCCCAACGTGGCTGTTGCGTGGCTACAGGAAACCATTCCTGTATGTCTTCCACAGGATACGGATTCCGACCAACTAGGCATGGCATATATCTCTACTCCTTCGCAATACCAAAAAGCCGGACATCTGTTACAGCCGATTTGATACTCTTGGCTTTAGCCTCTGCCCGGTCGATAAGCTTTCTAAGGGTTTGTAAGTCATTCATATCCAACGAAACGAAAAACTCGTGATGATCCTTGCTCCCAGCGTGATAGCCAATTTTCAAAAGATGCACAACGACCATCCCTTTCGGCCCGTCCTCGATGCGAGAACCAAAAACGGGACGCAAATCAGTGAGAATCCGCGCATGACAAAAAACTCGTTCATCGTCTGTTCGAAGATCAATCACCTTTGAAATAAGTCCAAATACATCTGCACTCAGTAGAGTAATTAGTTTTTGTTTGAACTGTTCTCGCTCGGCGCGCGGCAACCTCATTTGTTCTTGGTCAAGTGATTCCATCGCATCGCTAACTCGATCAGAGAACTCTTCAACTGAAACGTCTCTCATTGACTTGACCGTGTAGAGGGCCACTAAGGCTTCGCCCACTTTTTTCAGGTCAGGGACCCTCGTATGTGTGACAGATGCGGTAGCGGCAGTGGCGATCTCACCCAACTTCTTGCTGGACGCAAGGTCTTCCTCTGTAGTTCCGCTAGTTACGATTCCATCAAGCGCAGCCCTAATGTCCCGAACATTGGCCTCGTCCAACTGCCGAATCATGGAAACACCAGGCTGGTACTTCTCTGGAATATTCAGCTTCGCCATAGTGGAATACCCAATTCCAAATATAATCTTACCTGAAAGCCATAAATAATGCCGGAAGGATAGCGAATTTCACTCAATTGTCAAGAAAAAGCCAACTGCTTACCGACTGGAACTACCCGTGCCCAATTTTGTGCCCAAATCCTCAAAAAAAATCTTCCAACAACGGCCAACGCCCTGCAATGCTAAAACCCGCATTTTCAAATGGTTTTGTTGATGGCATTGAACTTGCATGATTGCCCGGTTTAGCCACCTGAGCTACAGGCCCATTGGGAAGCAACTGCTGTTGCAGTACAAGCATGATAGCGGTCGAGCAATGAATGGGTCAAGTACGCAGCGGAAAAAGCGCATAAATAAAGGCTCTGCTCTGCAAGCCTACCCTGCCAATTTACATGAATATTTCTTCAAACAGCGGTCTTACACGGGTGTATATTGCCGGGAAGTCGATCGCCCTGCTTAGAAAGTCTGATGGTAATGGCTCCCGTTGAGTCATCAGGAGGCTGCCTGTGAAAAGGATGAAGCCCAACTTTGCGCTGGTTCTTACACTGACGTTGCTCGCGTTCTTTTCTGTCGCAGGAAATGTACGAGCTCAAGACAAAAGAACTGGACGGTCTAGCGGACCCGTCGTCACGGGGAAAGTGTATGCATTTGAAAAAATCGCAGACGGCGTTTATTACACGACCTCGGATAGTCCGATAGCGACAGGCGGCAATCACACCCTTATTGTCGGTAATCAGAATGTATTTCTTGTGGATGCGGGCACAACTCCTGCCGCTGCGCGAGCGCTTCTCGCGGACATGAAGTTGATCACGGACAAGCCCGTTCGGTGGGTGGTCAATACTCACTTTCATTTCGATCACACCGACGGCAACTCGATCTTCGGGCCGGACGTGGAAATCATCGGCCAAGAATATGTTCGCCACATGATCGCGGATGAGGATGTGCTCCATATCGAACCGTTCAAGACGGCGATGGCGAACATGCCGATTCAGGTGGATGCGCTGAAGAAACAAATCGCGGACGAAAAGGATTCCGCGCGGCGCGCCAATCTGGAAACGCAGCTCGCGGCCAAGCAAGCGGATTGGGAAGAGTTCAAAACGCTAAAGGCAACTCCCCCAAACGTCACCTACAGTTCAAAAATGACGGTATTTCAGGGAGCGCGCGAAATCCAATTGCTTTTTCTGGGGCGCGGCCACACGCAGGGCGACACGATTGTCTACCTGCCGAAAGAGCGAATCGTTTGCAGCGGAGACATGATGGAAACGCAGCCCGCTTACATGGGCAACGCGTTCTTCGATGATTGGATCGCCACGTTGGACAAGCTGAAAGAAATGAATTTTGAAACCATGCTGCCGGGGCATGGTGTACCGTTCCACGATAAGGCTCTGATCACGGCGTATCAAAGCTATTTGAAAGATTTGATGACGCAGGTGGCGGCGCTTCGCAAGCAGGGCGTATCGGCCGATGATGCCGCCAAAAAAGTCGACATGACTTCGCACAAGGTGGATTTCCCTCAGATTCAGGGGCCGGGCGCGGAAGTCAGAGGAGTACGTCGAATGTACGAATGGATGGATGGGCAGTCGCGATAAAGAGCGGTAATGCTGGATTTCTAATGCGACGGCTATTCTTTGAATGACTTCTTGAACAAGCAACCTTCAGACTTGTTTGCTGGGGCCGTGGAATCCGGGTAAGATTGTCTTACCATGCGAACCAAGGTTTCCACAAAGGGGCAAGTGGTTCTCCCGAGCAGGATTCGTCGCAAGCTGGGACTCCAACCGGGCGATTCTCTCGATGCTGAGCTGGAAGGTGAGCGGATCATTCTGATTCCGCGCAGGCCGAAACGCGGAACCGCCCGAATCATAAAGGATTCCATCACCGGCTTGCCGGTCTTGACCGCTGGGCCGGAAGCATCCAGATTGACAAGCGATCAAGTGCGCGAAATCCTCGCTGAATTTCCATGACCTATCTTTTGGATGTCAATTCGCTTCTTGCCATGGGTGTGATTCAGCACGAATTTCATGAGCGTGTGGCCACTTGGATTGCCACGCTTGCTAAAAAGGGAATTCCGGATCTGGCCAGCTGCTCTATCACAGAACTCGGCTTTGTGCGCGTGCTGAGCCAGGCGCAGCAATACCGCATATCTGTGACTCAAGCACGTGAAATATTGATTCTGATGAAAGCCGGCAGGTCGATTCGGTTTTCATTCATTTCTGATGGGCAGGATATTTCTCATCTTCCAAAGTGGGTTAAAACTGCGAAGCAGACCACCGACGGCCATCTGGTGGAACTTGCGCGAGCCAACGGCGCACAACTTGCGACGCTTGATGGAAAAATTCCAGGCAGCTTTCTAATCCCCGCCCGTCGCTAGTTGCAGCCGTTGGCATTCGCGCAGGAACTGCGGACAAATATGCGCGGTAAGCTTTTGCTACTTGCTCCAAACCATCGTGTTATCGAATTCCCCGGCAGGGCTGGTGCCTTTGGCATGGATCGTCAAAGTCTTGCCGCCGTTGGAAACAGCGAAGGTTGTGACTTCGACCTGTTTTCCAGCCTTGAAAAATTTAGCTTCGTACGAATTGGCATCAACTTTCTTTGAAGTGATGGTGTCCGCAGTATTGGGAATCGCGCCAACTGTCGGATATTCCTTTCCGTCACCTTTGATCGTGTAGCCGTAAGATGACGCTTTTCCCGTTGCCCCCACTGAATCAACCGTGACTTTGCCTGAGGCTTCCCAAGTGCGCGTCTGGCTTTGCGGGGCCGGCCCGGGATTATATTTCGAGCTCGCCACGTCCAGCTTCCATGTGCCCACAAACGGATTATTTTGGGCTAGCAGCACGCTTCCCGCGGTCAGTACAACTAAAAGAGCCGCAAATGCCGATATTCGTCGCTTCATGAAACATCCTCCAGAAATAGATTTTTTGTGCAAATGTAATTGTATTGGAAAACAGTACGCAAAAGGTTATGTCGTCGTGCATCGGGAGTCAAGTTTTGCCGCCTCCGGGTAGTGTATCAATTTGAATTTTGCAGTGCTCCGGCAAAAAGGCTGCCCGCCCGAAAAGACGGGCGGCCTCTACAAAAGCAACTGCAATGCACTGCGGTTTTGTAGCGGCCTCTCCGTCCCGTGATCTTCGGGACGGAGAGGGCGACTTTGCTCGCAAAATGATGCACTACCCGCCTCCGCTTGTGCTTGAGGCGATGAGGGCGTGTAGCGTATCATTCAAAACCGCAGGCAAAACGGCAAGGGGACCGCGAACACACAACATGATTACACGAAAAATTGGCGAAGGTGGCCGATGGCTACTCGAAAAGATTGTCGATGCGGTCGCCGCAACCGGCATAAATCCAAATCTTCTGACATTCTTTGGCCTTTTGGTGAATTGCTGGGCTGCTTATTTGTTCGCCATGGGAAAATTTCGCGGCGGCGCAATGGTGATTTTCTTCGCCGCGTTTCTGGACATGCTCGACGGTCAGGTCGCGCGCCGGGAAAAACGCGTCACGGCGTTTGGAGCTTTTTTCGATTCCACTCTGGACCGCTACTCGGACATGGCTCTGTACATGGGCTTGCTGGTGTATTACGCCGTCGCGGAGAGAACTTCTTATGTTGTGCTTTCGGCAGTCGCGACAGCAGGATCGGTGATGGTCAGCTATTCGCGCGCGCGAGCCGAGTCCCTGATTCCTCTCTGCAAAGTTGGTTTCATGGAGCGGCCGGAGCGTATGGTGCTATTGATCCTGGGAGGCCTGTTTAATCGCATGGCTCCTGTCCTGTGGGTCATCGCCATTGTCGCTTCGCTTACGGTCATTCACCGGATCGCTTATACCTGGCAGGAAACCAAGGCGGGGCGCACGCTGCCCGGAATTCGCCTTTCGCTGTGATTATTTTTTCCTTTGATTGTCAACTCGAAGAAAATAACTAGGCGGGGCTTTTCGTCTTTTCAGTATCGATGTAGCCGTCCTCAATCGGTTCCGCAATAATTGCATGAATGCGGTCACGCAACGCCGGGAAATCTTCCTTCCGCAAATCTTTTGTTTCAATCACATCGTGGAGATGCACGGTCACAGTTCCCGGCCGAATCAGCCAGCTTGTTTTTTTGTTGAATTCAAACGCGCCAACTACGCTGACGGGAATAATGGGCGTGCCGAATTGCAGCGCCATGCGGAAGACTCCATCCTTGAACGGGCCAACATGGCCGTCGCGCGTTCGCTGCCCTTCGGGAAATACGGCGAGGCTCACACCGGAATCCAGAGCTGCGCGCGTCAGCCGCCACATGCGCTTCAAGTCGGAGGGGCGGTTAACATCCGGCACAGGAATATTGCCAAAGCGCTTCATCATCCAACCATATACAGGAATTCGAAAATGGGATTCTAGTTCGAGGCCACGGAAAAATTGCGGGATGGTGGCGTAGAGCAGAAATGGATCAAATAAATTGACATGATTGACGAGAAAGAAACAGGTGCGCGCTGGATCGAACCCGGCCGAGCGGCGAACTACGACATTCACACCTGCGAGCTTCATGACCACGCGGCAAAGTAAGCGCTGAGCGCCATCGTTCTTGCGCGGATCGACGAAGATACCCAGCAGAACGAGAAAACTCGCGACGGGAAAGAAAAAGACCGCGGAGAGCAGCCAGTGATACGTGCTGCGTACAATGGCCCACGCACGGCGCAGGCCTTGCTCGCCAGACATTTCTGCCTCTGCGCGAGCGGGAATCGGTTGTTCGCTTTCTCCGTTCATACGATTACGTTGAGTGCGCCGGGAAGTACTTCCAGCGATTCGGCCTCGAGTGTGAGCACCTCTCCATCGACAACAACGTCGACAGGATTCGTCAAATCAAATTGGATGCGCGTCGCCGTGCGCCTCGAAGCCATGGGATGCCGAATGTGCGTACCGGAAAACAGTGTCGGCAAATTTCGGACGAGTCCCAAACGCCCGATCGGTCCCCAATGAACATACTCAATTGCGCCGCTGTCGATGGCGGCCTGCGGAGCGATCATCATCTTACCGCCAGTGTACTTGCTATTGCTAAAGGCAACGAACAGGCAGCGCCGGGCGTCCGCGTCGCCATCCGCGCGCAAAGGGAAAGGCCGACGGTGCAGGCGGGCAAGCGAAACGAGGACTCCCACGAGGTAACCGGGCTCGCCTAAAAATTTCAAGTGGCGATTGGTCAACGTCGCGACGTCGGCTGCGAAACCCATGTTCAGCGTATTGATGTAATAAATGGCGCCGCCCGAATGATTCAGGCGAATCACGTCGCAGGGGCGCTCGCGCTTTTCGAGAATAGCTTTTATTCCAAATTCTGCGAGGTCGGTTCCGTTTTGCACGAAGTCTCGAAGGAATGAATTTCCTGTGCCGAGTGGAAGAAATCCCAGATAAGCGCGGCCTTCGGTGGTGGCTTCTGGGAAAATTCCATTGACGATTTCAAAACTTGTGCCATCGCCGCCCACCGCAATGAATTTGCGGAATCCATCTGCGTAGGCGCCGTTCGCGTACACAGTGCCCTCGCCGGGCGCGCGCGTTTCGCGCACTTCGAGTTGCAGGCCTGCCGCGCGAAGGCGATCTAGCGCCTTAGACGCCAGCTTTCCGCACCGGCCGCCCCCGGCTGCGGGATTCACGATGGTGAAATAAGCTTCGCTCATAGGGGAACCATTGCGCTGCGATCGAGTTGCTTGCCGATTTGCCCGGCAAGAACCACGCGCCTGATTTTCATCGCCGCGTTGCGCGTGAAATCTTGTTCCCAGAGGATGTAGCCCGCCACGCGTTTGTAATTCAACAGCTGTGAGTTGCGCCGGGAAAGTTCTTTCACCAGAGCGTCGTTTACAGTTTGTCCCGGCTCGGGATGCAGCACCAGGACCAATTGCTCACCGGTCATTGTGTGCTGCGGCCAGATGTAGTTTGCCGCGAACACGCAGAACTCTTTTACCGCAACGCCCTCGAAATTATTTTCAATGTCTTCGGGATAAATGTTTTTTCCCTCGGCCGTGACGATCATGTTTTTCTTGCGGCCGAAAAGTTGTAAATGTCCCGTGGCATCGACGCGGCCCAAATCGCCTGTCATCAGCCAACCATTCACGATGGTTTCTGCAGTCATTTCGGGATCGTCGAGATATTCGGACATTACCGTCTTGCTGCGCACGGCTACTTCACCGATTCCGTCTGCATCGGGCTGCGCGATGCGAATTTTCATTCCGCGCACGGGTTTCCCTACCGTGTCAGGCCGGAAGGGGCGCAGATCGTTTAGTGTGATCGCCGTGCACGCTTCCGTGCAGCCGTAGCCGTTATAAATTGGGATGCCGATATCATGGAAGAATTCAATTGTCGCGGGTTCGGTGAACGCGCCGCCGACGAGCAATGCCTGCAAGCCTCCGCCGAATGCTTTGTGAATTTCCTTGAGCAGCACACGGCTCAGTCTGGGGCGAGGTTTGCCGCGAGTGAGCGCGCGATTCACGCTGATCAGCGCGTCCAGCGTTTTACGTTTGCCGGAAGGCAGCGCCGCGAATTTCTCGCGCAAACCGCGCTGCAGATTTTTTAAGATCAGCGGCACGACAGCCATGTACGTAATCTTATATTTGGTAAAAGCTTCGCGGATGAATTCTGGCCGCAGCGTTCGCAGATGAACTACAGTGCCTCCGCCCGTAAAGGGCATGATAAATCCGCCCATGAAATCGATGGCGTGATTCGTAGGGATGATGCTGAGATAGTGTGCCCCGGGCCAAAAAGGAAAAACTGGAGTCACGGCGGCACACTGTTCGAGATAATTGTCGTGAGTCAGCACGCATCCGCGCGGATGGCCGCCCGTGCCGGACGAGTACACGATGCAGGCTATATCTTTCCGTGTGCGCTGCCTGAAGTCCGGCGCGCGCGCGCCGCGAAATTCTTCCCAACGTAGCGCGCCCGCGAGATCGGCATTTGGGGGCGTTTCACTCACGAGTACCGTTTTCAGTTTATGCTCGGCAAACGCGGGCGATTGAGTCATGGCGCGCCACAGCGGGTACTCGACAAATAGAAAATGTGCCCTTGAATGTGCCAGCAGCTGAAGATGCTCGGCGGCGGAAAGTTTGTAATCGAGTGGCACAAGAATGCCGCCCGAAAAAAACACGGCGTAAGCCGAAATCAGCCACTTAGGCTGATTGGTCATGATGATTGCGGCGCGATCTCCCGCTGCAAAGCCGGTTTCTTCGAGGGCAGCGGCAATCGGTTCGGCCGATTCGCCGAATTCCCTGTACGTGAAGCGGGATTTTTCCTTTTCGCGGTCCGCTTCGATCAGACACACTTCATTCGGCCAGCGCCCGAGCGCATCGCGCAGCGCCGCACTCACCGAATCGTATTTAGTCAAATCAAGCATCAGTATCGCCACAGAGGCACAGAGAGAAGCAAGATTATATGAGGAAATCCTCGGAGAAATCGTTTATTTCCGCCTGAAATGTTCAGAGCCGTGCCTGAATGCGCGTGGCCAGTGTGTGAAAGTCGCTCACACCCTGAACCTCGTAATCGGGGAGTTCCACGCCGAAATGATTTTCCAGGCGCGTAAGTAGTTCGAGAGCCTGCAGGCTGTCGATGCCTAGCTTCTTATAAAAATCGTCGGTCGCTGCCAGGTCAGTGCGGGGGTATTTAAAATGAGTCGCCGCAAGATTCAGGATTTCGTCTGTGGTTTGTTCAATAGTTTTCATGATCGTCCATATTTTACAGGAAGCATAGTCCGCTGGCTATTCGCCGGGCATTTTTGCAGGACAGCGCGACTGATAATCCAGGAGAACCTTTTATGGCAGATATGGATGCGCTCCTGTGTTTTCGACGAATTTGCGTAAACCTTCCATTACGGCTGGGCGTGTAAAAAGGTCGCAGAAAATGTCGATTTCCCGGCACAATTCTTCTGTCGGGAGAGGTTTAATAAACTTCTTCGCGACGGCGGACGTGCCGCGATCGAATTTTATCGTCTGCGCTGCGGTCGAGCGCGCAGCGCGCAGCGCTTCGCCTTCCGCCGCGACCTGGCTCACCAGACCGACGGCAAGGCCTTTCGTGGCGTTGATGCTGCGCCCAGTGAGGAGAAGATCTCGCACAACGCCGTTTCCAATATCGCGCTTCAAGCGCGGGATGCCGCCAAAGCCGGGGATGAGCCCGAGTCGCAATTCCGGAAAACAAAAACGCGCCAATTTATCTGCGATGATCAGGTCGCACGTAAGCGCTACCTCGAACCCGCCGCCAAAACAAACGCCGTGAACGGCTGCAATCGTCGTGAGCGAAGACGTGTCTATTCTGTTGAGCACCGCGTGAATTCGCTCGAGGAATACGCGTACTCCTTTCGCGGCAGAGGCTGTGTCCATTTTTTGCGCTTCTTCATATAGTTCGCGCAAATCCGCGCCGGCGGAGAAGCCGGCTTTTTGCTCGCTGTGAAGAATAAGCGCGCTGGCCTTTGATTCGAGTGAGGGAAGCGCCGCGACAAACCGCTCCAGGTCATCGAGCATCGCAAGACCAATTTCATTGGCCGGAGGGCGATTCAGCGCAAGCTCCACGACTCCACCCGCGAAGCGCCACGAGAGTGTTTTACCTTTGTATTCGTCCATTACGCTCAGCCTTCACCTTTTTGCAATCTTGCGGCAATTCGGTTATTGGTGGCGCCGGCATCTTGCCGGCGGGTTTTCGGTTGCGCTAATCAGGCCTCTTCAAAAAAATCAGAATCACAAACTGCCGGCAAGATGCCGGCGCTACAAAATCTTTTCGTACATGCGTTCAATTTCAGCGGAAAAGTGTGCGGCGATTATGTTGCGACGCAGTTTTCCGTTTGCGGTCAGCAAGCCGTTTTCAATCGTAAACAATTCTTGCGCTACGTGATACTTGCGAATCTTGCGGTAGTGCGGCAGTACGCCGTTAATTCGTTCCAATTGCGAATCGATTTCCGCGCCAGCTGTCGTGCCTGTAATAATCGCGGCAAGAAAACTGCGGCCATTGCCAACGAGCATAACGTGTTGAGCGCCGGGAATAGCACGGAATAATTCCTCCTCGATAGGTTCCGGCGCAATGTTGTGGCCGGAATTCAGGATGATGAGATTCTTAATTCTGCCCGTGATGCGCCAATTTCCCCGCGCATCCACGTCACCCTGATCGCCGCTGTGGAACCAACCGTCGCGCAGCACGGTGGCAGTTTGCTCGGGGCGGCGCCAGTAGCCGGGGAAAATATTCGGCCCGCGAACAATGATCTCGCCGTCTTCGGCAATTTTCATTTCGATTCCCGGAATCGCGGGACCAACGCGGCCGGGTTCGACGTGTTGCGGATCGTCCATTGTGCAAATGGCGGTCGTTTCCGTCAGGCCATAAACCTGCAGTACACGAATCCCGAGCATCATGAAAAAAAGCTGAGTTTCGCGGGCCAACGGGGCGGAACCGCAAATCAGCGCGCGCAGATTGGGCCCCATGCGTTTGCGAATCGATGGAAATATCAGCAGCCCGGCGAGCCCCAGCCAGAAAAAATCCCAGGCATGCGGAGCTTTGGCGTCCAGCCGCAGCCACGCGGCATTGGCGTTCTCAAAAAGTTTGGCAATCGTGCCGCCGCGTTTTTGGATATTGTCTCCGACGCCGGTGCGAATGCGTTCCAGCAGCGCGGGAACGTTGAGAAAATAATCCGGCTCGGCCGCGCGGATTTCGTCCGCAAGTTTCGTAAGATCCATGGACATGGTAAGAACACTGTTTCGCGATAGGCATGACAGCAGCAAAATCCACGATCCAGCAAAGCAAAATGGCAAGTAATGGAACACTCGATCTGGAATATTCCGCATTCCCATTAAATTGTCGAGCCGCGACTTCGTGCAGGAAAGCATGTGATCGAGGTTGCCAACCGTCAGCATCACTCCCTTGGCCTCGCCGGAAGTTCCTGAGGTGTACAAAATGGCGATAACGCCCTGCGGTGAAAGTGTTGGCGGAGGAAGATGCGCGTTTGTTGTGGCCGCTGAATTGGATTTAAAAATATCGTCGAACAAAACAAATCGCGGCGCATCGGGCCATTGTGCTGAGATTGCATCGCGAAGTGCTGAGTCACCGCAACAAATCAGGCCCGGCTGCGCATCGCGCAGCATCGCCGCCAGTTCTCCGGCAGCTTGTCGTGCGTACATCGGAACGGCGGTTAGGCCTTCGGAAATAATTGCGAGGTCTAGAGCGGCCCAAGGAATTCCGTTCGGAGCAACGAGCGCGCAGCGGGCTCCCTTCACTAGGCCGGAAGCGCGCAAGAAGGCGCGCGCGGCAGCGATCTGAGCGAGCAAGTCGGAACCTGTCGCGGTGCGATTGCCTTCCGCGTGGGCCTCAGCCAGCACAACACGGCCAGAAGCCTCTTGTAATCGTGCGAAAATGTTTTCGATGAAATTCAAAGTGCATTATGTGGCATCGGCTTCAGCCTGTAGGGTTTCATGGTTGCTGGCACCAAACCCCACAGGCTGAAGCCTATGCCACTTACCCCCCGCCTATCTTGCGGCCGCGCTGACAGCAGTATTTTCGTAAGCGTCCAATAACTTGCCGAGGTTCGGGCTCAGCGGCGGTAAATATTCTTCCCAACCGCGCACGCCAGATTGCGTCGGAAACTCGGGATAGCGTTCCTGTACGGCGCGCTCAAGGTACATGCCCATTCGCGCCATGGTTTTCAAATTGCGCACTACGCAGCGGCCGATTCCCAGGCGAATGTTTTCCGCGTCGTTCGAGAGATTTTCCATTACCGTGAAAAGTTTGGCTTCCAGTTCGGGGTCGTCCACCGTAAGCAGTAGATTTTCGTGCCCTCGATCACGCAGCAAATTTCGGATGCGCTCGTCCATGGTAATTCCCGCGGACGGAACCAGGCCTGGCATGGACGTAACCATGGCGTGATAGCGGGAAGAAACAATCATGCTGGAACTGCGCAAGATGCTCACCAATTCATACATATCGTGCGCATCGGACGTAAAAATCGGAACACCGCCAAGTTTTGGCGCGAGTGCCTGGCACGCACGAGCGTCAAGACGCTCCATCGCGACCAATACAGGAAATACATTTGTTTTCGCGCGAAACGCTTTGACCGCTCCGGCAATTGATGCGAGATATTTTGCATAGGCCGCATCTACGGCTGGACCGGAATTGTGAAAATACACGGAACTGTAGTGGCTTTGCTTATGCGCGCCAAACAGATTTCGTCCCAACCATTTTGCTAGCGACGGTCTTACCGGCCACCAGAATGGATTGATGGGGCACAAGGCGAGGACAGGTGTTCGGCCATCCCAACCGGCATCAGTGAGCGCCTTCCGTCCGTAATCAGCGGGATGTGGCTCGAACGTCCATGCCGTGTCAGTTCCCAATTCAGTAGGAATGCCAAGTTTGCTAAGGACCGCCTGCGATTCTTCGTTGCGAGTAATGATCAAAGAGCGGCGGCAATAATGCCCGCACATTTTCTCGAGCATCGGGTCCATGGCGCCGGCCTCGCCGCCATAGCCGATGGAAAGCTTATTTTCTGCGGAGGCGATTCCGAGCGATCCAATCGCCATGGTCGTGAGCGCGTTGGCAAATTTGCTTTTGAACATGGAGCCTTCGCAGGTGATCACGCCGTGATGCTTGCGCACTTCGCTGAACAAAAAGGGAGGAAAAATCATGGGCAATTGCACTTGCTCAGTGCCTTCAAAATAGCCGCGCGAGCGATTCGGATCGAAGGTCATCACGCTGAGCGCAACATTTTCCGCGCCCAGAATGCGCCGAACCTGACGCAGCATTTCCTCGACGCGAACATCCGAACCGGTGTTACGCGTTCCGTTGTATCCTGCAAAAAGGAGTTTCAGTTTCTCGCCCGGCTGCCAGCCTTGTCCCGCGCCAAATTTCCAAAGCGCGCTGGAGAGTTCGATGTATGAACTTGTCCAAGCCTCCAGGATGAAATCCATCATGGGTGGGAGCCTCGTGCGGAAGCGGCGCTCGCCGTCGCTACTTTTTCGGTTTGTAAATCACCGCCAGCTGGCCACGCCTTATAGGGGTAGGAGAAATGATGATCGCGGCTGAATTGCAGCAGCGGATAGCAGTACTTGGAAAACGGTTCGGGAGTGCGGCCCATCTCTGCGACGACGCGAGAATTATCGAACACCGTATCCCAAACGAGGTACGGCATAAACACTTTCAGCAGCGATGCGCTGCGGCCAATCGTGCCGCGCGAATTCGACAGCATGTTTACAATAGCTGAAAAATTTCGTTCGAGGCCCGGCCAGAATAGCGGCTCCATTTTTCCGGCGGATTGGGCTAGAGCATGGGTGAGCTGGCCAAACGTTTCCGCGCCTGTCCCGGAAGAAAGATGGTAAATCTCGTGTTTCGGATTTGGTTTTTGATGCAGCATAGCCACGGATTCCGCCACGTAATCCACCGGAACAATATCGATGCGGTCCGTCGAGCGAAAAGGCAGCAGCGGCAGCCCCGCGAGAAAGACGAATGCGCGGACCATATCGAATTGTGCGGTTTCCGCGCGGCGGCTATCGCCCAGCACGATGCTCGGGCGAAACACGGTGCGAGGAACGTCGGGCAGAAGTTCACGCACCATGTGCTCGCAGAATTTTTTCGTGCGCGCGTAGGGATCGTAGTCGGAGCGATTCCAATCAATAG
This sequence comes from uncultured Acidobacteriota bacterium, assembly GCA_963786215.1. Lineage (GTDB taxonomy): Bacteria > Acidobacteriota > Terriglobia > Acidiferrales > UBA7541 > Palsa-360. Next base: position 127,568 of record CAWAYK010000006.1, on the reverse strand, counting down.
AAAGATCTTCCGCCACTACTTCATGGCTGCGATGGCCCGCGACAGCCACGGTGGAAACCTGGCTGAAACGGCGCAGCCCGTGGGCATCCTGCGCGCGCCGCGCAAGCTGCGCCACTTCCAGAGTCCCGCGCAAATTAACGTTGAGGCAGCTCTTTTCCGATTTGCGGTTGAGCGATGCCGCGCAATGAATTACAGATTCGGTCGTCCCGATCAGGTGCGTATAGTCGGCCGGATTCAGTCCGAAACGCGGGTCCGTCAAATCGCCGCGAAAAATGGAAATCCGCGTCGCCAGCGCATCGCGGAATTGCGGAAAGTCCATGTGCAATTGCATCGCGTGCCACAGGCGTTCACCCGCTTCCTGCTCGGTTTTCGCGCGCACCAATAAATTTAAACGGTCCTCGTGACGTTCCAGCAGAATGGAGGCGACGTGCGCGCCAATGTATCCGGTCGACCCGGTCAGAAAGATGGCCATGGATTAGCTTTGAATCCTTGTGCGCGATTGTGCGCGCGCGTGGGGGACATTTATAGGACTTTCCACTCCATTCCCATTTTGTCGAAGAGAAAAGGAGCGATTTGGCCGCACTTCCATCGGGCGTCCTTCGATGAGCGGATAAACCCACCGCCGCAAAGCCGGGACGTGAACGTTAATCCAATAATCCCACCAGTCAACGGAAGACGGATCGTAACCGAAAGCGGTCCGTTCTTCAGCGGGAAGCGCGGCGGAGAGTAGCTGCACATTTTGAGATTCGAATAGCTGCTCATTGTGCAGGATGAACGGTTCATATAGTTCAATCAATTTTTCGACGCGAACCAGGTCGCGCTCCGCCTTGGCGAGCGGAGGCTTTTTCATTTGCAGAGCGGAAGCGGCGCGGTTGATGCCGCGGACAACAGCCTTTTGCGCTGGAACGGAAAATGATTCATAGCGCGCTTTGGAAACGGGGATTGTATCGAACTGCATGCGCATCCAGTTCTCAAGGCTTTGCTGCGAACGGTAATGTTTGCGGTGCGCGAGGCCGGTCAGCTCAATCGAGCGACCCATGTCACACGGGTTACTCGCCGACGTCGCCAGTTGATAGATCAGTTCGTGACGTCGAGTGATAATCGCTGCCGCGATCAGGGTCATTCCGCGGCACACCATATCCACAGGAATTACGTCAAGGCATTTGCGTTCGTTGGTCGGCAATTGCCGAAAATAGGTGCCCAGCAAATAGGATAGCGGCGCGGAAGTGTTGATGCCCTCGTTCCAGCCGCGAAATGGCTGGTCGGTGGATGTTTCCACGATCGAGGGGCGCACAATCGCGATTGGAAGTCCCGCGCCGTATTTCACGATCATCGATTCGGCAAGCGATTTCGAAAGTGTGTAGGTGTTCGGCCAACCGAGACGCCTTGCGCGGCGAGTTCCAGCGCGCGTCAATCGGTTGCGCAGCCAGCGCATGCGATTCTTGCGGATCAGATTGTCCAGCTCAGGCCCGGCAGGTTCTTCGCTTCCGCGATGTCTGCCGAGAGCTTGCCGCCGCAGAGCCGCCGTGATCTCCGGACTTTCCGCGCGAGCTTCCGCCCTTGCAACCACTTCCTGCAGAGAATGCCACTCATGTTCGGCATCGAAATCGGGAACTCCGAGGGGAGTGTAATTGGGCTGCACTTCTTCGACGACGCGCCCGTCTTTGCCTCCCACCACGTAGCATGTCGAAAGGTGCATCATTGCGGCGTGATCCGATTCGCGCAGGAATTCAATTAAATGAAGGACTGGAGCCACATTACTGGCGAGGGCTTCCCGGAGGTCAGGATTAAAATCGGTCAAACCAGAACTGTTGACGACGAGGTCCAGGTTGCGCGCGAGTTGCGCACGCACATCCGGAGCAATTCCCAGTCCCGGCTGGCTTACATCTCCCTCGATTACCTCGACGCGCTCGGAAACAAACTCCGCAAAGCGGTCGCCTAGCTGTTCTTGCAATGGATCGAAAACCGGCGACTCTTCGAATATTTTCTCAAAACGCCGTTGCGAAGTTGTTGTGCGCTGTCGGCGAATCAGCAGATAAATTTTGCCGATGTTCGGGACTTCACTCAAGATTTGCGCCAGCCACACCTTGCCGATAAAACCTGTTACGCCAATGAGAAGAATTTTCTTTCCGGCAAGGGTTTCACGGACCGAAAGAGGTTCAGATTGTTTTTTCCCGTTAAAAACAACCAGGGCGCGGTGATCCGCTTCCTTTGTTCGCTCGGCTGGCAGAATCGCCTTCTGCAATTCCTCCGGATGCTCCGTCATTCCCAGATTTTTCAACAGACGGTCATAAGGAACCCGGCCATCAGCGCTGCGCTCAAATGCACGAGCAATGGGGCTGCGCGGTCGAATCACCGGATCGAGCAGGCGTCCTGTTGCGACACCTTTGCGGAATTCGAGCCGGTTCGAAACGAGGCGCGACACGCCCAAATATTGGGCGAGCGGGCGCATGACGTGATCGAGTCCCTGGCTGACCAGCACAATATTTTCGGAGCCATTTTCGGCAAGGCAAGTCTTCAGGCGCTCGACGCCTTCCTTCTTCAATTGCTTTTTTAAAACGTATTCGAAGTATTCCTCGCCCAGCGAATCCAGACGGTCTCGCGTCACCCCAGCAAGCAAAGTGTGCAGTACGCGTGTGGCGAACACGCGATTGCTTGCGTAAAGAACAGGACGAATCAGCGCAAGAGCCAGAGCTCCTCCGCGACGTGCCCAGCGACCCGCGAATGTATGGGAATTCCAGGTGAAGTAGGCGACGGGACGGACCGCACCCAGCGCGACCAGGCTGCCCTCCACGCGCCAATACGTCAGCTCGCGAAGGTCTGGCTGCGAGCGAGAGACAGGGATTCTCCCGTTAGCAGGGTGGCCGTCGTTAATATTTTGGGCGCTCTGATTACTCAACGGTGAGTTCCGCTCCAATGATGTAAGGAAGAATCACCCAGTCTGGCCAGTTTGAAACTACCATTCCCAGCCCATGAATCGCAAGAGCTTGGGAGCAATTTTGTACAAATCGAATACTCGCCGCGAGTTGCGAGACAGCTTAAACATTCAAAGTGAAACTCAAGCCTGCGCAGACCCAGACTTGGTTCAAGTCTAATTCTACTTCGATCAAGCTGAACTTACACACTATTGCAATCCCGGATTCAAGGATTTAGCTGAAACCTATCGCGGAAACTTTTTTGGTTTTTACAAAGGATTCACATGGAATTCACACAGCGATGAAGCTTCGATAAGTAAATTTGCAATCCCCGTAAGGGTAAGTACACATTCACGGGATCTCCAAAATTGAAGGAGGATTGGAATGGCTAGTAAGTGGAAGGCTGGCATCCTGACTGCCGCTCTCATTCTGTCGACCGTGTCGACGGCCTACGCTGGACCTAAAAACGGCCAGTGGGACGGCGATGGTCATCGCCGCATTCGCCATGTGCTCTTGATCAGCATCGATGGGATGCACGCCGTCGATTTCGAGAATTGCGTGGCATCCGGCACATGTCCGACATCTGGCCGCTCTGGGCAAGACCGGCGTCACCTACACGCGCACGACCACCTCCCGACCGTCTGATTCGTTTCCCGGACTGATGGCGCTGGTTACCGGCGGCACGCCGAAAACCGTCGGCGCATTTTACGACGTCGCCTACGATCGCGTTCTGGCTCCGCCGCAACGACTACCGGCAACGGACTTGTCGCCGGAACCTGCATTCAGGGTGATGATCAACGGAACGCAGACGGAATACGAAGAAGGCGTCGAAATCGACCAGACCAAGCTCAATGGCGGCGGTCCTTACGGTCACCCGATTGACGGCGGCGTTCTATCGATCGATCCCACCAAGCTGGTGCGCGATCCGTTCAATGGCTGCAAGCCGGTTTATCCCTGGAACTTCGTCCGCACCAACACGATCTACGGTGTGATCCACGCGGCCGGCGGCTACACGGCATGGTCCGACAAGCATGCCGGTTTACGCCGTTGTTTCGGGACCCACCGGGACGATCCTTCCCAGCAACGTGGACGACTACTATTCGCCCGAAGTCAATTCCAACCAGATTCCCCTGCCGGGAATCACCACCGCCGGCACGAATTTCAACTGCGGCTCAGATTTCCGCGAGCGGAAACGACTGGACCACCGACTTCCAGGCCATCCAGTGCTACGACCAGTTGAAGGTCAACGCGGTCGTGAACTGGATCAACGGCAAGAAGCACCTCGGCGATCGCAAGCGCTCCTGTCCCGGCGATCTTCGGGATGAACTTCCAGGCGGTCAGCGTTGGGCAGAAGCTGATCGAGAATGGAGTCAAGGGCGGCTATACAGATGCTGCCGGCGTACGCCGACTCCCAGCATGGCGAGCGAAATTGAATTTGTGGACGCCGCCATCGGTCAGATGGTCGCCGCGCTCGAGAATCAGCACCTGCTCGACTCGACCACCATTATCATCACCGCCAAGCACGGCCAATCGCCGATCGATACCAATCGCTTCTTCCCGATCCCGGGAAATTCCGGCACGAACGGCAACCCGCCATCCGGATCTATCTGGCCGACCTTGCTCCCGGCTGTCCGCGACTACCGGACTCGGGCTGGCCGAGGATGACATCTCGCAGCTGTGGCTGACGAATTCGAACGACACCCTGACCGCAGTGGACCTGCTCGAAGACGAACGCGACAAGAAGCGGGAATCGGCCAGATTTTCTACGGTGCGTCGCTCGACACGATGTTTAACGCTCCCGGCGTACCGACTAATCCCGGGTCCCTGCTGCCTCCTCCGCGAAGGCGGCGACCCACGCACGCCGGATATCATCGTGTTGCCCAACGTCGGTGTGGTCTACACCGGCAGCACCAAGAAGCAATCCGAACACGGCGGCTTCGCCTAGGACGATACCAACGTGATGTTGCTGGTATCGAATCCCGCATACATAAGCCCGGACCGTTCACCACTTTGTCGAAACGACTCAGGTGGCTCCCACCATTCTCGAGCTCCTGGGACTTGATCCAGACGCACTCGACGCCGTCAGGATAGAAGGCACGCCGGTTCTGCCGGGTATTGATTTCGGGGATGGCGAACAGTAGGGAAAAGTTCAACTCCGCTTCAGGTAGGACAAAGGGAGTGCTTTCGCATCCGGAGGCACTCCCTATTTTATTTTCAAGAAGTTTTAAGCCCCGCCGCGGCTGCCAATTCGGCTTGCAGGCGTTCGCCAAATTCCACGCAGCCGACTTTCGTGGTGTTAGGTTCGACCGTATCTGGAGTACGGATGCCCTTTGTGAACAGCCGGTCCACCGCGGATTCGATCCATTCCGCTTCGCGATTCAAATTGAAACTTTCGCGCAGCATCATCGACGCCGAAAGTATCATGCCCACCGGATTGGCCACGTCTTTTCCGGCAAGTGATGGCGCGGAGCCATGAATTGGTTCATACACATGACGGCCCGGGTCCGCTGCTCATTGATGGAATCAGGCCGATCGAGCCGGCAAGAGCTGCGCCCAGGTCGGTCAAAATATCACCGAACATATTCGAGGTAAGGATCACATCGAATTGCGCGGGGGCGAGGACCAGTTGCATCGCGGCGTTGTCCACATACAAATGTTCGAGCTTTACGTTGGGATGATTGGCGGACATGCGGGTCACGGTCCTGCGCCAAAGCTGGGAAGTGGACAGCACGTTGGCCTTGTCAACGGAAGCTAACCGCCTGGTGCGCGCCTCTGCCCGCGCAAATGCGTACTTTGCAACGCGCTCGACTTCCGCCGTCGTGTACACAGCTTCATCGGTGGCGCGCTCGCCGCTCGGATCGCTTTCCACGTCGTGCTTGCCAAAATAAATGTCCCCGGCGAGTTCGCGCACAAAATCGATGTGCACGTCACTCACGCGATCCGCGCGCAGCGGAGAAAGGCCGTACAGAGGCAGAGCGCAGATCGATGGGACGCAGGTTGATGTACAAGCCGAGCGATTTGCGCAGCGCCAGCAGGCCAGTTTCCGGGCGCTTGGCGAGAGGGACGGCATCCCACTTGGGCCCTCCGACCGCGCCGAGCAGGATCGCGTCAGCGGATTTGCAAGCCGCAAGCGTTTCGCGGGGAGAGGTTCATCCCGTTGCATCGATGGCGCAACCGCCAAAAGGGAATTCAGCAAACTCGAAGCTGTGGCCGAATTGCGTGGCGCAACTTTCAACACGCTGACTGCGGCGCGCATAATTTCAGGGCCGATGCCGTCGCCCGGCAGTAGGACAATTTCTTTTTCATGGGTGGTCATTTTTTTTACAGGGCCATACGCTCGAATTTTATAATTTTAATCTTTTTAATATCTTTTCAGTTTTATGACGCACGGAGCAGCTTGGGAGCACGCCCACGGCAAAATAGTATAGTCCGGATCGAAGATGCTGTCAGTGGGTGGGGAGAGATGCGGTCGTCTCGATTTGCAACGAACCGATAAGTTTGGGTGCCGCACCCTTGCGTTTTTCAAGGGTGCGTTTTCCCATGTTGCGCAATCAAATTTCCGGGGACGGATTCAGGCCCGTCCTTTATATAGATAGGCGTTAAGCATTCTTCGGAGAAAAACCGCACCCTTCCCAAATGCGGGGAAGAGTGCGGCACCCAAAATCGGAGAAAGGAAATAAGAATTTAGACGCTTGACACTGGACGGGAAAATCTATAATACTAAACCGAATGGTTAAGTATAATCGAAACCTGAACGCCACCTTCCAAGCCCTGGCCGATCCCACCCGCCGCGCGATCCTGGCGGCGCTGGCACAGCGCGGCCAGACCTCGGTTTCCGATCTGGCGCGGCCTTATCGGATGTCGTTGCCGGGCGTGATGAAGCACCTTCGCGTTCTCCAGCGGGCCGGCCTCGTCACGCAACGCAAGGTGGGACGGTCGCGCCGGTGCCGGCTGGTGGCCCGCCCGCTAAAGGACGCGGAGGACTGGATCTCACGCTACCGTAAATTCTGGGAAAACCAGTTCGACGCCCTCGAACGGTACCTGGTGCAGGAACAATTTCAGGAAAATCCGCAACAACAAACGGAGAAGCCTCAAATGCCCAAAGACCCAAAGAGGAGGACCAGAAATGGCCAAGACACAGACAATGCCTGAGACATCCCTGAAGCTCCAGCGAACATTCCCGGCGCCGCGCGAAAGAGTTTTTCGTGCATGGAGCGATCCCAAGGAGCTGGGGATGTGGTTCGCACCGTCGCCGGATCATAAGCCGGTTGTAGCCGAGATGGAATTCCGAGTAGGGGGAAAGTACCGGCTCGAAGTACACCACAAAGGCGGCAACATTCATTGCCTGCACGGAATCTACCAGGAAATCATCCCGCCCGAAAAGATTGCGTTTACCTGGAGTTGGGCAGAGGGGCCGGACGCGAACGTTTCCTTGGTGACCGTGCAATTTCGCGATCTGGGAAATTCCACGGAGATCACGCTTACGCACGAAGGGCTGCCGAGCGTCGAGGAGCGCGGCAAGCATAATCAAGGGTGGACCGGTGTCCTCGAGCAATTTGCAAAATACGTTTGAAGGCGCAGGAACGTAGGAATGCACGCACGGCAATAGGGGTCAAATCGCAAGTCATCACTAGGAGGAGCAATGCAAGCCATAGATCCAATTTTGATGGAAATCGAACAGGAAGCAAAAGTCACTCAGCGAGTTCTGGAACGCGTCCCGGCCGACAAACTGACGTGGAAGCCTCACCCCAGGTCACTATCGCTCGGCCAACTTGCGATGCATATCGCAGTTGGGCAGGGCCGCCTGGCAGAGATCATTTGCAAGGATACACACGAAATCGGCGAAATTACCCAACCGCAGCCAGGCCCGAATGACGATATTCTTAAAACCTTCAATCAAGGCACGGCAGACGCCCTGGGATCGCTCAAGAAACTGAGCGATTCACAGTTGATGGCTCTCTGGACGCTCACGAAAGGCGGGAAGGTGGTCCTATCTGCGCCACGCATCGGCGTGATCCGCTCCATCCTGATGAACCATTTCTACCATCATCGCGGCCAGCTTTCCGTTTATCTCAGGATGCTGGACGTTCCCGTCCCTTCGATCTACGGCCCCAGCGCGGATGAAAATCCGTTTGCGTAAAATAGTTTCACGAATGCGTGCGGCAATCGTTGCGCCAATTCCAGTGACACCTGAATCTGGAATTGGCGCAATGTCGGTTAGGAACTGTTTGGCTTTTTAGTTTCAGAGCTCAGAGGCAATAAGAGAATCAGGAATTCGACGGAGGGCCCGCTTAAACAAATCAAAAGAAAATTCACTAGGAGGAGCCATGCACGAAATAAAGCATGCGATTTTGATTGAAGCTGAGCCCTCGAAAGTTTATGCCCTCATTTCGTCCGCGGAGGGTTTCAGGAAATGGTTGGCGGCCGATGTTACCGAAGATGCCGCAACGAATAAAGTAGAGCTTGGTTTTTTCAACCGTGCCACTTCGTACCGGTTTCATCCCACGTTGCTCGCCCCACCCCTGCAAGCACAATGGCTCTGCGAGACGGGAAAAGAATGGAGCGGCACAAAGTTGTTATTCGACTTGAAGGCTGACTCCGGCCGCACTCTACTCCACTTCACGCACGCTGATTGACAGGCCGAAACTGAATACTCCATTTCATGCACGACCGTCTGGGGAGAATTAATGTTTTGGATCAAAGCTGTGGCGGAAGGGAAAAATCCCGGTCCTCTATTCTCTGCGTCCGGCATGGCGTACTAAATTCTCGAACCTCCCTGTATTTTCGTTTCTTTGCGGCTATTGGTTTCGTAGCGGCCGCCCGATTTTTGGGCGGGCGATTTTTTCCTCTCTGCAATTCAGGCGATTGTGAATTCAAATAGTCAGTAATTGTTTCAGCGATTCTTCTCGCCAGACGTTCGATATTCCTTTGTAAACCCGTTGCGTTCATTGGTCATCGTAAAACTGCCGTCGGCTTTTACCGACATTTTAATGAAGTGTCCGTGATCCGTTTCATTCAGGTTCCCCAAAAACTGCTCCGGTGAATTGTGTTCCGTGCCGCCTGCCGCTGAGCGGTGGAGTTGCCAGAAATCCTCAAGCCCGGGCGATTCGTGCACGGTTTGCCAATATTCGGGCGAGCCGCCTTTTCGCTCACCGTTGTTCATCACCGCGACGCGCGCGTGAATCGCGTGCACAAATTGTGGCGCTCCGGAATGAGTATCTCCATGGCGCGTCGTGTGAAAAACAGTCGCCGTGCCAATCAGATTATTCGGGCAGGCGAGCGCGTGCTCCTGATTCCAGGTCAGGTCGCCGAGATCGACCAGTCGAAAGCCGCCGTAGCGCACGACGATTCCCACAGATTCAAAGTTTTCCGGCGTGGCGTCCTGCTCTTTTAATTTCGCATCGCGACAAAATGGATTCGTCGCGCCTGCTCCCGGGGCTCCCGTCATGGCTTCTTTGATCACATCTCCCGCGGAGGAAACGACCTGCACGTCGAGCCCTTCCACTGGAATTCGATCGCCGAGTTTCGCCGTGATCGCATGCGCGTGTTCGCGGATGGGCATGTAGGCCAGCATGGGAGCGTCGCGCCCTGCCTGCATTTCTACTGTGTAAGGTCCGTGATCCACAAAATGGCGGATCGGAATCCGATGAGCAAGCTCGGCTGCATTTCCGGCGTGATCTCCATGGAAATGGCTGATGACCACGTAGTCGAGCACGCCCACGTTTGCCAGCTTCAAAACCGCCATGATGCGGTCCGCATCGCGCGTGACTCCCGGAGCGTTGGCCTCGGCAGGCGGCGCTCCCTGATTGCCGGGAAAACCCGTATCGAAAAGCATCGATTGCCCCGACGGAGAAACGAATAGTGTGGCTTGCCCGCCTTCCGTGTCCAGGAAATAAATGTCCAGCGACTTTTGTTGCGCGTGGATGGGCGAATGTAGCAGCAAGACAAAAATCGCTGCAAAGATAAAAACTTTTAAGCGCATGGAAATCCACCTCGGAACGGTGTGATGGGAGCTATGGAAGACGATTCCGGAGAGATTGTCCAGCGGCTTTTTTGAAAGATGTGGGCCAAGTCGTGGCGGGAAGATTTTGCTGTAGCCCGCCTCTTCAGAGGCGGGGATTTAGATTTCATACGTCGACTCTGCAGGCGGGGAATCTAAACCCCCGCGTCTGAAGACGCGGGCTATAGCAGACTGCAACGCATGAAAGGCTAGTTGGACTCTGCCGCAGCTGCAGGTTCGCTGCTGCGTTTGCGCATTACCTGGTGCGCAATGGCGAGCACATCGCGATTGCTTACATTTTTCGACTCGTCGGCGAGCGTCACTACGCGCTTGTAGCATTCGTCGAGGTCTTCACGCGTCGGTTGGAAGCCCAGATCGACGAGCGTTGCGCGCAGCGCATTGCGCCCGGAATGTTTGCCGAGAACCATGGACCGCTTGGGAACGCCGACCGCTTCCGGGGAAATAATTTCGTAGGTGAGAGGATTTTTCAGGATGCCGTCCTGATGGATGCCGGCTTCGTGCGCGAACGCGTTTGCGCCTACTACAGCCTTGTTGGGAGCTACAGGCGCGCCGGTAATTTCCGTCAGCAGGCGGCTGGTGGCAAATAATTTATCCAGATGAACATTCGTGCTCACACCCAGAGTGGCCTGCCGCACATTCAGCAGCACGACGACCTCTTCGAGCGCGGCATTTCCGGCGCGTTCCCCGATGCCGTTGATCGTCAATTCGAGTTGACGCACGCCCGCCTGTACGGCGGCCAGAGTATTGGCCACGCCCAGGCCCAGATCGTCATGGCAATGCGCGCTCATCGTGATGCCGTCCGCGCCATCCAGATATTCGATCACGCGGCGGAACATGGCCGCATATTCCTCGGGCACAGCGTAGCCGACGGTGTCCGGCAGATTGATGATTGTGGCACCGGCGCGCACGGCGCGGCCCACCGCCTCGCAAAGAAAACCGATCTCTGTGCGGCTGGCGTCTTCGGCGGAAAATTCCACTTCCGCACAGCGTTCGCGCGCGTAGCGCACGTTATTGGAAATCGCTTCGAGGCATTCTTCGCGCGTCAGGCGCAGTTTATGTTGCAAGTGCAGATCGGAAGTTGCGAGAAACGTGTGCAACCGCGGATGCGCAGCTCCCGAAAGGCCCTCGAGCGCAGCGTCAATGTCATCGCGCCTTGCACGCGCCAGAGCTGCCACCGTGCAGCCGCGAATTTCGCGGCACACTGCGCGCGTGCCCTCGAGATCGCCGGCGGAGGCGATCGGGAAGCCGCTCTCGATAATATCCACGCCGAGCGATTCCAGCTGGTGAGCCATGCGAACTTTTTCCGGCACCGACATGGAAAATCCCGGGGATTGTTCGCCGTCCCTCAGCGTCGTGTCAAATATGCGTACGATCTCCATGGCACTCTCCACTCCACTCATAACACATGGAATCGTAAAGTAGATCAAATTTATAATAATTGTAAGGGCTATAAGAAATAGTTATATCAAGACTTGCCGCGAAAAGCTCTAGACGCCCTTGAATCGTTCGTCGATTTCCACCTGATACCCTGCAACCAGGCGGTTCGTTTCATTGGCCATGCCGACGACGGCCATGAGTTCGTGAAACATTTCGGGAGTCATGCCTTTATCCTGAGCGGATGCGGTGTGGGAGGCAATGCAGTAGGGGCATTGATTGGTAACGCTGACCGCGATGTAAATCATTTCTTTGGTCAGCGCATCGAGCGCACCCGGTCCCATAATTTGTTTCACGGAATCCCAGGTGCGCTTCAGTGTCGCCGGATCGTTGGCCAGAGCTTTCCAGAAATTATTGATGAAGTCGGTTTTGCGAGTGGCGCGGATGTCGTCATAAATTGTGCGCACTTCCGAACTCGCATGCTCATATTCAATCAGGCGCTCGATGGCCATGGCGCCTCCTTATTCAAATGAAAAGAAAAGGTTCGGGTTTACCGCGCAATATAATTTTGCGAACGAAAAATTAATTCAAATCGCGCGAAAGCATCAGCTTCAGAGTTAGTTTATCGGCGCCGTTGCTCACTCCAAAGCCGATTCCGGTTTCGATATTCAGCCACTTTGTGTTGTGGTCCGCTACGGCCCAAACTTCGTGAAACTCATCTCGCATTGGGAGAAATTTGCGAAGCGGCCCATCATCGGAATATTCTTCCAACGCAGCAGCCCATTTATCGTTGAAGTTGTAGGCCAAGCGCGTTGCCGGAACAAATTCCAGGTTCTTAAACCCGCCGGTGTAATCCGTATCGACGATTGGATTGAAGACGAAATCGACTTGATGTAAGTGTACTCCAACGATGGGTCGGACTTCGGAAGTGATGTGCCGCTGCTCCCAGTAAGAATAGTTGACGCTGAATTCAAAATTGACACCGTAGAAAAATGTGTGATCGTGAGCATGCGGACGCACGAAAAGTTCGCGAATTTTAAAGCCGTTCAGCGATCCCCCGCGCCCGGTCGAATACGCGGAATAAACGGGGAAATAAAGGCCCTGTTCAAACCAGTCCTTAACACCATACGCCCACTCAACCGCACCATTATCCGAGTGGTTCGGGATAATCCCGCCTGGGAAATCGGGAGTTTTACGTCCAATTGGCGTGAAATTATTGTGTACCATGATATTGAACTTTCCTGGCTCTTCGATTTCCGCATCGTAAACCTGAATTTCGTCCGTTTGCGCGAATGTTATGGCAGGTGCTGCAAACAAACCAAACGCAAGCCACGCCCAAACAAAAAATAAGTTCTTCTGGAAGAATTTCATTTTTATTGATTGTCTCCCTTAGAGGTCTCCCCAAAACTTCGAGCGGGTTCCGGACAAATTTCCGCAAAGGGCATGGGCGTCACCCCGCAGCAGAACAATCAAGCTTTTTATTGCAATATTGCGATTTCGCTGGAACTTTTGCCTGAGGCTCACCCCGAGCCAAGGCCCGCTAAGGGTAACCCATGAAGAAGTTTACGGCAATTCCCCTTTTCAACTTCTGTTGCCATGGGGTAGTATCGTGGTGCGATAGAAGTGGGATATGCCTAGAACACACGCGGTTTCGTTATGGATGGGACCTCGGAAATGCCCGCTCTGCGGAAGCGACGATGTAATACGTTCGCACCGCAGCGGGGTTCTGGAATGGACTATCCTGCTCCTTCTTCTCGTACGGCCATTCCGCTGCCGCCAATGCAGCGCGAGACATTTGACTTTTTTCTTCCGGAAGAAGCGCGGTCGTGAAAAAGAATCAACCATAGATGTCTCCAATCCCCTTGAGGATTAGCCCTTTTTTGCTCGTCAGAAACTCAATCCCTCCGAATACGGCGTCTAAAAAATCATTGCTTTACTGCGGACGTCCGAATCCGCAGGCGCCAGCCGCGATTAGAATTTGAAAAAATAGCGATGATGAAATTTGGATCTGTAATAACCAAATCAAGCACGAGGGTGCGACTTGTCAAAAACTTCCATGAGTTGGCGAATGGTGGCATGCGTGTAACGCTGCGTGGTGGATAGGGAAGAGTGTCCCAGCAATTCCTGAATAGCACGCAGGTCCGCGCCATCGGCCAGCAGATGTGTGGCGAATGCGTGCCGCAGGGAATGCGGGTGCAAATCCCAATTCACATTCGCGAGGCGTGCGTATTTTTTAACGATTCGTGCAACGGACCTTTGCGTGAGCCTGGTTCCAAAATGATTTAGAAAAATGGCCTGTCGTTCGCCACGCCCTCCGGCCTTCCGCAGAAGTTCCTGACGCAGAGGTTCGTACGCTTCGAGTGACTGTTCCGCTTTTCCGCCATAGGGGACAATTCGTTCTTTGTTGCCTTTGCCGCGTACGCGAAGCATCAAGTCTTTGCGGTCGATATCGGCGAGATTTAATCCTGTCAACTCACTGACGCGAAGTCCCGAGGCATAGAGCAATTCGAGAATGGCACGATCGCGTTTAACCATGAGGTGACTGTCGTCGTGCATCCCTCTGTTTTTGCGACGGCTGGAAGTACGCCTGGGTCCTGCCACCACGCCATCCAGAAACGCATTCAAATCTTCAGCGCTCAAAACCGCGGGAATGCGCTTCGGCAGTTTGGGAGTGGAAACCATGCGCGCCGGATTTCGGACAACGATACCTTCGCGCACCGCATACTTGAAGAAAGATCGAATGGCTGCAAGTTTGCGCGCAATGGAAGATTTTTCGAGGTTCATGTCGTGCAGCTGAGACATGAATTCGCGAATCATGAGATGCGTGACGTCTTGCGGAGCGGGCATCGCCACGCCAGGCGGGGTCAGAAAACGAAGGAACTGGTCGAGGTCAGTTTCGTAGCTGCGTATCGTATTCGGGGAAGAATTTCGCACCGAACGCAAATAATTAAAAAACTGCTTTACCGCGGAATCCATTTCCCCCCTGCTAAACTGCCGATCGAGCGGACTTCCGCTTGTCCATGAAGATGCCAGCCAAAAATCCCGCAAGGCTGGCAACGCAAGATTTCTTGCTTACTTTAACACAGCGTGGTCTAAGGGATCACTGCGATTACAGCAGGTGCGGGCCGGGAGCCCGCCAAAATTCAAGGCCAGAGAATCTGCGCCCGTTACTTAGTGCAGGGTTCCAACAGGTTCCGGCATAGCGGGGGCGGGAGCTTCCGACACGACAGCTTCCCAATCGCAGCCTTCCTTAATGCAACTTCTGATGGCGCCAAATTTACCGCGTTTCTCAACCACAAATGCCGCTCCACACTTCGGGCAAGGCTCTGCAATCGGGAGGTGAGGCGTCGTAAAATCGCACTCGGGATATTTATTGCAACCGTAGAACGTTCGCCTGCGGCCCTTTTTGGCAACTCTTTCCACCAGTTCGCCGGTCTCGCATTTCGCGCATTTAATTCCTAAAGTCTTCGACCGGATAAATTTACACTTGGGATAGGCCGTGCAGCCCACGAATTCGCCGTATTGGCCGTATTTTTTTACCAGTTGCGAATCGCATTCTGGACATTTTTCATCCAGCAGTTCGTCCGGCTGGAGAGCTTTGCGCGTGCCTGCCTTCAAGCGGCGCGTTGTCTTGCAATCGGGATATCCAGTGCAGGCCAGGAACATGCCCCACCGCCCGCGCTTGATGATCATTTCGCGGCCGCAATTGTCGCAAGCCTCGATTTTAGTTGCACCATCCTCGCCTTCAGGCGGCAATTCCGGCGAAAGGTCGCGAATGAAATCGCAATCCGGGTAACGCGAACAGCCGAGGAAAAAACCGTGCCGGCTGATTCGTTCGAGGAGTTCGCCCTCTCCGCACTTCTCGCACTTTTGTCCCGTGGGAATCCCGGCTTTGTAGGATTCCATTTCGTCTTTGGCTTGTTCGAGATCCGCATCGAACCGGCCATAGAATTCCTTGACCGCCGTTTTCCAGGGTAGTTTTCCTTCTTCAATTTCGTCGAGTTCCTCTTCCATACGAGCCGTGAAGCCCACATCGAAAATGTCCTCGAAGCTTTTCACAAGCAGGATGCTCACTTTTTCGCCGAGCATGGTTGGAGCGAAGCGGCCTTGGTCCTTCGTGACATATTCGCGGTCGACAATTGTCGAAATGATGGACGCATAGGTGGACGGGCGGCCGATTCCTTTTTCTTCCAGCTCTTTTACCAGCGTCGCTTCCGTGTAGCGTGGAGGTGGCTCAGTAAAATGCTGGTCGGGACGCAAATTTTCCAGCTTTAAAATTTCGCCCTCGGTGAGCGGCGGCAACAGCGCCTTTGCTGGATCTGCTTCTCCCTCTTCATCATCATCCGCAGATACCTGGTACACGGCCAAATAGCCGTCAAATTTCTGCACCGAACCGCTGGCGCGGAACGTGTAATCGCCAGCAGCCACGTCAACCGATGTTTGATCGAATACGGCCGGAACCATCTGCGAAGCCACAAAGCGCTGCCAGATCAACTGGTAGAGCTTGAACATGTCTTCGCTCAGGAACGCCTTTACGCTTTCGGGCGTACGCGCGGCATCCGTCGGACGAATCGCTTCGTGCGCGTCCTGCGCATCTTTCTTGGATTTGAAAAAATTCGGCTTTTCGGGCAGATAAGGCTGCCCAAATTTTGCGCCAATCAGCCCGCGAACCTGATCGAGCGCATCGTTGGAAACGCGCACCGAATCCGTACGCATATAAGTGATCAGCGCGATCGAGCCTTCTTCGCCAAGTTCCACGCCTTCGTAAAGTCGCTGTGCGAGGCCCATCGTGCGTTTTGCCGTGTATCGCAGGCGATTGTAAGCAGCCTGTTGCAGTTTGGACGTCGTAAACGGAGGTGGTGCGAAGCGTCGCTTTTCTTTCTGCGTAACATTCGCGACTTTCCACTCCGCGCTTCCAGCAGCGGCCACAACCGCGTCCGCTTCGGCCTGCGTGTGGATCTCAATATCTTCGCCCTTAAATTTGGTGAGCTTGGCTTCAAACGATGGCGGTCCGCCAGCAGCCAGCATCGCGTGGATCGTCCAATATTCCACTGGGATGAACGCACGAATTTCCATTTCGCGATCAACAATAAGGCGCAACGCTACCGTCTGCACGCGCCCCGCGGAGAGGCCGCGGCGCACTTTGTCCCACAATAGTGGCGAAATTTTATAGCCGACGAGGCGGTCCAGCACGCGGCGCGCTTGTTGCGCATCCACCAGGTTTTCGTTGATTTCACCGGGGTGCTCGAAGGCAGCTTTGATTGCCTTGGACGTAATTTCGTTGAACATCACGCGGTAAATATTTTTGCGGGCAATTACAGGCTTGCCCTTGGCGATCACCGTCTTTACCTGCGTCTTGGTTTTCTTCTTGCCCTTTTTTCCCTTGCCCTTATCTTTTTCTTTTGCTTTGGCTTCTTCCACAGCTATTTCTTCGTCGGTAAGGAAAATCAGTTTAGGTCCGCTCAGCACCTCTGCCAGATGTGCGCAAATTGCCTCACCTTCGCGGTCCGGGTCGCCCGCCAGATACACAGCATCGGCAGTAGCTGCAGCTTTCTGCAATTGCGTGACCACATTCTTTTTATCCGGATTCACCTCATACGTCGGCTCAAACCCGTGATCAATATCTATGCCCATAACCTTCTTGGGCAGGTCCATTACGTGGCCGTAGGACGCTTTGACCACATAATTTCGCCCCAAATATTTATTGATCGTTTTCGCTTTGGCGGGCGATTCGACGATGACCAGCGATCTTCCCATGACTTTTTTCGAAACCTCAGTGCTCCTGCAAAGGAGCTTTTTTCCCTATCAATATCTAAGCGTGGCCCCCGTTGACACTGTTTGTCAACGCTAGATAGATGCGGCTTGTGCCCTGTTTGATTCTAAGTGTGAGAGTTAAATCAAATAAGGCATTCCTTTTGAATGAGTTATTGGATTAGGCATGACCGGTATCGTTGGGCGATGCTCGCGAAGAAGGAATACCCCTACAGCAGGATTTTCAGGAATTGCTTCCCGGGCATTTGCCTTACCATTCCCTTCATTTCCATTTCGCATAGTGACGCCAGGACTACCGATGAGTTTAATTCCGTCTTTTCCACCAACTCATCCACGTGAATCGACTCATCTGTATCCAAGAGTGCGAAGATCTTTTTCTGAACGGCAGACAAAGCACTCTCAAATAAGGATGCACGTTCAGCCTTAGAGGTCGCTTCGATGGGAAACAGCTCCGCGCGAATTTCCGTGGGCAATTCCTCGACGACGTCTTCCCAGGACGTAACCAGCTTGGCCCCTTGCTTGATCATCTGATTTGGCGCAAAGCTGACGTCCACCGTAACGTTTCCGGGGACGCCGTATACTTCGCGGCCGAACTCCATTCCGAGGCGTGCGGTGATCAGAGACCCTGAATACTGCGCTCCCTGGATCACCAATACGCCCAGGGCCATTCCCGCGACCACGCGATTCCGTATCGGGAAATTTTCAGGAGCCGGATGTGTGCCAAGTGGAAATTCGCTGATTAACGTTCCGCGTTTTTCTACCTCGCTGAACAATTTCTTGTTTTCTTTGGGGTAGATTACGTCTACCCCCGTGCCGAGCACGCCGATCATTGCACCGTTCGTGGCCCGGCATGCCCCTTGATGCGCGAGGCTATCGATGCCGCGCGCCATTCCGCTGACGATCACGATGCCGCGCTCCGCCAGATCGTGGCCGAGCCGCTCGGCGATCTGGTTTCCGTAGGGAGTGGGGCGGCGCGTGCCAACCATGGAAATGGAATGGCGGTTGAGCAGGCTTACATCCCCGCGTACATAGAGAAGAGGAGGTGGGTCGTAGATTTCTAGCAATCTTTGGGGATATTCGGGCTCGCTCCAATTCAGCAGGCGGAAGCCGAGATTTCGCACCTGCGCGAGCTCGGCTTCAGCATCTTTGTGTGCAAGTTTTGTGTGGATGGCTCGAGCTGGAGCTACGGGAAGGTGGCAGGCTTCCAGTTCAGTGAGGGAGGCGCGAAAGACGTCCTTGGGGGTGCCGAATTGGCGCAGAAGTTTCCCCGTCAGGCGCGAGCCGAGGCCCGGCGTCATCGATAGTGAAAGCCAATCGAGGGAAGCTTCCAGTTCCACGCAGGCGCGACCGTACTACTGTGTCACCATTCGTGTCAATAGGCGCTTTGTGTGGCGCAGGCTTCAGCCTGCGGGGGTTAGACCTTGCAAGACCTAAATCCCGCAGGCTGAAGCCCGCGCCACTCATAGTCTCGTCAGGCGAGGCCTTCAATAATTCGAATGTCGCGCTCGGCGACGCCGTCCAGGACGCGGCACGCCGCCTGGTAGGCAGGGCTTTCAAACGTCGTGGTGGCCTGCTGAACGCTTTCGAACTCGATCACCACAGTTCGCATGTTCTTTCCCGCTTCGTAGGTTTTTGAAGGCAGACCTCGGCCCAGAAAACGCCCGCCGCCTCCGTTGATCGCGGGGCCCGCGAGCTTTGCGTATTCCGCTAGTTTGTCCGCATCCGAGATCGACCGGTAAAAACAAATCCAATATCCTTTTGCCATGGGACGCTCCTAAATAAAGTTTTCATTGTATTGCCACAGAGTCCGCGAAGGGCAGCGTGAAACACGACCTCGCTCTTTGACCAACTTTGCTTCTTCGATTGGAAAGTCTAGCTTTTCTAATCAAACGCCGCAAGAAGACTCAGCCACGGGGACTTCAACCAGCTGAATTGCAGACACCAAGAAAACCCGCCCGCCCGGAATGCGGGCGGCCTCTATAAAATCAACGCCAAAGATTTACGGTTTCGTAGAGCCCACTCTGTCGCGCGTTTTTCGCGACAGAGTGGGCTCTGAGCTGGCAAATTGTTGAGCTATCAAGTGGTCCGAATTCTGATGAATGCCAATAAGGTCATCTTCTCAGGGAAACACCAAGCAGGATTTGGCTCGCGACGGGCTGGTCTGCATTGTATGCCGGAATAAATTTCCAACCGGTGGTGGATCGCAATAGTTGCTCGTCGATTTTTTCAACATTTCCAACAACTTCCGCCGATCGAACTTTTCCGGCGGAATCGATGACCAGTTTCAGCGTCGATTCAATTTGTGCCAGCTCCTGTTCTTTCGCGGTCATTGGAGGTTCCCGCTCCATTAGTATAGCTTTCGGCGGCGTAATGGGCGGAGCAACTTTTGCGCCCTTAGGCATCAGCTCCGAATTTGCAGATACGACGATCGTTCCATCAAAAATTTTTACATTGGCTTGCCGGCCGGGATGCGTCACGGTCAGCGCTCCATCGACTTGCGAGCGAATTCCATGCGCGCGTGCGCCCAAAATGGCGGTCCGAATACGATCGATATCGGAAGCAGGCCACATTTCCTGGAGGGAATGCCAGGCATCCTGCTCGCGGCCGCTGTAAAGATAAGACCAGACGATTTCCAGGACTTTAATTTTTGCGCGGCGCATGTGGCTTAGTTTTATGACGGGAATCATGGAGGCGGGATCAAGCTTGCCGTCACTATTTTTAAAATCGTCAAGGTCTTGCGCAATAATTTTCGCCCGCTCTTCCGTAATTTTCTGGTTGAAGTAAGGGCGGAATTCGGAACTCACATCGAGTAATTTTCCGCGAGCAAAGCGAAGGACGATCGGCGGGGCGAAGTCCAGATCGGATAATTTAAAATTTTCAAATCCATCCACCACTGCCGCGTCGTCGGTCCAGATTTCGACCCGCCCGTCCAGATCGGTGTCCGCCGCGCTGAAAAATTCGCCGCCCGCAATTCTGCGAAGGAGCACAGGAGGTTGTTTCAAGGAATAAATTTCATATGCCATGCAACAATCGGTTTTCGATTTCTTCACCTGCAGCGCAAGAATAGGCGGACCCAAGCCAAGGTCCACGCCCAGCGCGTCGATATCGAGTTCAGAAACCGCGGATGTGAGTGCGAGAGTTTGATCGCTCCAGCTGAGGGACGCATTGCAGACGCGCGCCGCCAATTCCTGATTTCTTCCCGCGCCCACGTGAACCTTAACGCCAGTCAGGAATTCCGCGTCGAAATCGCCGACACCATCGCGGCAGAGGATATCCCTGTTTTGTGCGTGACAATTACTTGCGGCAAGGAAAGAAAATAAAAATATCGCCAGGCCAAATTTCACCTGCGCTCGGATATGTCTGGAAACGAATTCGATAAATTTTGCCAAGGTGAGGAGAGCCCACACCCGACGGGGCACGGCGTCCTGTGCGTCATCGAGCGCGCCACTGACGAAAATTTTCATTGCCAGCCATGCTTTCGGATGCAGCTCCATTAAAATGTTGGAAGCCGCGATGCAGTCCGGCTCGTTTAGAGTTTCACCAGCTTGACGAGTGTGCCGCCAAGAATGGCCTCTTTTTGAGTGTCGCTGAGGTACGATGCGTTCAGCACCAGATCCACATTGGAATGCCAGTTAAACGGCATGTCAGTTCCAAAGACCACCTGGCCTACCCCTTCTTCCGCAACGAGATGGCGCAATCCCTCATCCGAAATAATGATCGTGTCCACAAGAACCTGGTTCTTCAGATATTCGCTGGGATGCTTTTTGTTCAGGCAATCGGCGTTGGCTCGCACTTCGCAGGCGACTTCCGTGCGCCCGAGATAGGATGGCAGGTAGCCGCCCGAATGCGCCGCGCAGATTTTTAAAGTGGGGAAGCGATCGAACGTTCCATTCACAATCATGCGCGTGAGAAAAATCGTGGTCTCCAGCGGATTGCCGATAATGTTGCCTAGATCTCCTCGTCCTTTCCACGCATCTTGCTTGATCACGTTTTCTGCGCCCTGCGGATGCATGAAGACCATCACGCCCAACTCTTGCGCTTTAGCCCAGAAAGGATCGTACTTCGGCAAGGAAATATCCTCGCCCTGAACATGCCCACCAATTGCCGCGCCGCGCGCGCCTAGTTTTTTCACCGCGTATTCGAGTTGCTCGGCGGCAAGATCCGGGAATTGCAGCGCGACGGAGGAGACTCCAACGTAGCGATCAGAATGCGCGTTCACCCAATCCGCCATTTTTTCATCATGCAGTTTGACGATTTTTCCCGCGAGTTCTCGATCCGCTCCGTAAAACCAAAAACCGTTGATGCTCAAAACCTGAACATCGATTCCCAGCTCATCAATCGCGCGGATGCGGTCCGGTCCCATCAGGTTTGGTCCGCGCGCGCGCGGCCCGGCATTTGGCGCGAGCGGAGTATCTTTCACGATGTCCCAGACTTCAGGAAAGACGCAATGCGCATGCACATCGACCACCTTAATGCGCTTGCCGCCAACAGAGACTTCGCGGCGCTTTACGGGCGTTGCGGTTGCGGCCGCACCCTGCAGCGCGGCATTGGCAAACGTATTTCCCGCCAGTAATGCCCCAGTCGTAGCGCCCGCGACGGTCTTCAGGAAATCTCTGCGATTCTTCATACTTCGCTCCATTCCATTTTCCCCGGAAACTGGGCCGCACATGCTGACACCGCAAACGGGGATCGTTGAATATTGAATTTGAACTTCATACCAACCTGATCGAAGTGCCGCTAGTAAACCCCTTGCCGTGGCGGAAGTCAAGAAGCCAACGGCGTCCCTGCGGCTATGCTATATTCAATTGTTCCCTGGTGTTAGAGAAGATATGGGTAAACTGCGCATCTCCATTGTGGAATTCCTGAATACCGCGCCGCTCGTTTGGGGGTTCACGGACGGACCCCTGGCGGGCAAGTACGATCTTTCGTTTGCCGTGCCCTCGCAGTGCGCGGAAGATTTACGCGCCGGGCGCGCCGATGTGGGCATCATTCCGTCCATCGAATACCAGCGCATGGAGGATGTTGTGGCGCTGCCGGGGATGGCGATTGCTTCCAAGCAGGAAGTGCGCAGCCTTCTCGTGGTGTCCAAAGTGCCGATCGAAATGGCCACAAGTTTTGCGCTGGATACGAATTCGCGCAGCACCGTGGGCCTTACGCGCATTCTCAGCCGCCGACACTGGAACATTGATCCCGAATTTATCGATATGCCGCCCGATCCGGACAAAATGCTGGAGCGCGCCGATGCGGCACTTGTGATCGGCGATCCCGCGCTGCGCCTCAGGCTCAAGGTCGATGCATTGATGGGGAAAACTCCGTCGGGAGAAGATTGCTGTTGCTGCGGTGGAGAAGACGAACAGCCCGTGAAGGGCTTGGAAGCATTGTTTGTGTACGATATGGCGCAGCAATGGCGCGAAATGACGGGCCTGCCCGCCGTGCTGGCTATCTGGGTGGCGCGACGCGGCGTAATCACCCCGGAAATCGCCGCGGATTTTCAGGCTTCGCGCGAATATGGGCTTTCGCACATTGGAGACATTGCCGAAGGCGCGGCGCTGAAGCTGGAACTTCCCCCGCGCGAACTGGAACGATACCTGAACGAAAACATAGATTTTTCTTTGGACGACGAGAATCTGGCGGGCCTGCGGCGTTATTATGAGGAGTGTGCGCAGGCCGGGCTGATTCCCCGCGCGAGAGAGTTGGAATTTGTAGGCGGAATGCTGGCTGCCGGAAAATGATAGGTCGACAGGTTTTGTGATTCGCTTTTTGTAGCTCGCCTCTTAAGAGGCGAGGGTTTAGATGTCTGGCTATGCTGCCAATTTTGCGCCGGTCACGATTTAAACCCCCGCGTCTAAAGACGCGGGCTACAGCAGCCCGGTAACGCAGCGAAATCGTTTTGAATTGAGGATGGAATCGCAATGGGACTGACACAGCAAGAAGCTCTCGACCTTTTTCGCTCCGATGATCTTGTCGGCATTGGCATGGCGGCGATGGAAGTGCGCCGCAAGAAAACCGATCCGCGCGTCGTGACCTATCAGATTGACCGCAACATTAATTACACAAATTTTTGCACGGAGTATTGCTCGTTCTGCGCGTTCTACCGCCCGCTCGGATCGAAGGAAGGCTACCTGCTTTCGTTCGAGACGATCTACAAAAAGATAGAAGAAATGCTCGAGCTCGGCGGCACAGGCATTTTGCTGCAGGGCGGCCTGCACCCGGATTTGCGAGTCGAATATTACGAAAATTTGTTACGCTCGCTCAAACAGCGCTTTCCGCAAGTTCATCTGCACTGCTTCTCCGCGCCGGAAATCGGCTGCATCGCGGAAGTTTCCGGCCTGAGCGTGCGTGAAACGATTACGCGCTTGATGGCAGCGGGGCTTGATTCGATTCCCGGTGGTGGCGCGGAAATTCTGGACGACGAAATTCGCGCGCGCATTTCACGCCTCAAGTGCACGTCAGACGAGTGGGAAGACATGCATCGCGTGGCGCATTCCTTGGGCATGCGCACCACCGCCACCATGATGTTCGGCTGCGGCGAGGAATTCCGGCATCGCGTCAATCATCTGGAGCGCCTGCGCCGCATTCAGGAAGATACGGGCGGATTCACCGCGTTTATTCCCTGGATGTTTGCGCCGGATAATACGCCGCTCGGCAAAAAAGTTCCGGAAGCCACCGCCGTGGATTATCTCAAGACGCTGGCCATCAGCCGCATGTATCTGGACAACATCGATCACATTCAATCGAGCTGGCTCACGCCGGGAATTAAAGTTTGCCAGGTCGGCTTGCAATTCGGCGCGGACGATGTGGGCAGTATTTTGATCGAAGAAAACGTGGTATTCGCAGCAGGAGTTCGCAACCGCACCAATGAAGGCGAACTGCGCAGGATCATTCAGGACGCTGGCTACAAGCCTTATCAGCGCGATACATTATACCGTTCGTATGCGTTGAAGTAGATCCGGTTTGGTGGCGCCGGCGTCCCGCCGGCGGGTTTACGTATCCCCAAAGCAACGCAAAAACCGCCGGCGAGACGCCGGCGCCACACCACTCATGCCACAACACCCGCGCCCGCAAAATCCCCAGGCTTTTTAATATTTTAAATTTGCAGCAAGCTTTCGAGACTAGGTAGGAACACTGTTGCGCTTGAACACCAGAACCTTTGTGGTCATGATTTGCACGGCTTCATCGTGTTGATTGATGGTGACGACGCGTACTTTTACAATCGCCTGATTCGGTTTGGAGCGGGAGGGAGTAATTTCCAGAATCTCGCTTTCTGCACGCAACATATCGCCGGGCCGCGTTGGTCCAGGCCACTCGATTTCGGCACCTAAGCCAGGAAGTCCATCGGCAAGCGGCAGTCCACTGGTAACCAAAAGACACATTGTGGCCGACGCCGTGTGCCAACCGCTGGCGGCGAGCCCACGGAAGATGCTTTTCCGCGCAGCAACTTCATCCAAATGGAATGGCTGCGGGTCAAACTCAGCGGCGAACGATTTGATACGTTCTTCATCCATGCGGTAAGTGCCGGAAGCAAATTTCTGGCCCACATGCAGGTCTTCCAGATACAAAGCTTTGGTCGCAGGTGCGGATTTGGCAAGCGCCGGGGGCCCGACTTTAGCCGGAGCGCTGGGCGGAGCCGCAAGCTTTCGCCGGCGCGGCTCCGTAGGCAGGCTTCACGCCACCAGTACTATCGAGAGCTGCATTGGCCATTTCGTCCGCGTCCCGATTTTCTTCGCGCGGCACATATTGGATCGTAAAACTTTCGAGCCCCGCGGCTTGTTTCTTCGCGCGTTCGTGCAACGGGCGCAAATCCGGATGCTTCACTTTGTAGATGCCTTTGATTTGATTCACGATCAGTTGCGAATCGCTGTAGACACGTAGACGACGGATGCCGCTGGCCGCCGCATAATCAAGCGCCGCGATCAGCGCATAATATTCGGCGACATTGTTCGTCGTGCGGCCGATATATTTTCCTAGTGACTCATGTTTTTTCCCGTCGGGCCGCCGCACGATCACGCCATAGGCCGCGGGTCCCGGATTTCCGCGCGCCGCGCCATCAATATTTGCCGTGTAGGCGCCCTCTTGCCGCGCAGTGGGCATTTCTGGCTCGCTAAATAATTGTCCTGATGATTTGTGCGTGGGTTTGATCATTGACTCAGAACGCCATGATTACTTTTCATGGTTAGGGGAATTTGGCGCATCTCCAGCGGAAGCTGTGGCGGACGCAGAATTAGCAGAGAGTGCGGGATCCGCCGCGTAATACAAAATCCGTGTGCAAGTTTCGCAATGAAAAAAGGCATCGTTGTTTTCGCGCTGCAGCTGTTGAATCACGTGCGGACGAATATGCACGCCGCACTGGCCGCAACCTTCGCCGCGAATTTCGGCGAGCGCGATCCCGCCGTGTCGCTTGGCAATGCGCTCATAGTGGTCGACCAAATCTTCGGGCACTGCCGCCATGTCAGCTGCGCGAACAGCTTCCGCAGCGCTCAACTCTTTTTGCGTCGCATTGTATTCGGCTTGGATCGCCTGCCGCTCCTTAGCGGCAATGGCTTCTACTTCCTTTACCCTTACTTCGGCGGCCTTCACTTCCCGGTCATACTGTTCGCCGGAAACCATGCGCTCGAGCAGTCGGTCTTCCGCCTTGGCAATTTCGTCTTCTGCGTTCTGGATTTCGTGCAGCAGAGCTTTATACGCTTCGTTGCTCTTTACTTCTCCCGTTTGGTTGCGGTATTTCTTCGCGCGCTCTTTCCACTGGTCGACGTCCATTTCATAAGTCTTACGTTCTTTTTGTCCGGTGAGCAGTGATTCCTTGGCCGCCGCGACCTCGTGCTTCGCCGCCGTGACGCGCGCTTCGACTTCCGCCAGCCGCTTGGGAAACTGCGCCAGCCGTTCGCGAATTCCAATCAGGCGTAGGTCGACGGCTTGCAATTCAATGAGTGGCTTGAGGTGAGGATGCATGGACGCAGCATTTTAGCACACCTCTGGCGGATGGCCCGGATTTCAAATTTATGCAAAGGCGCGGTTTTCCCCGGCGATTTTTCGAGTTAAACTCGTGAGTCATTTTTATTGCGCGCTCCGGATGGCGCGCGGATTGGAATTCTCAGGAGGATACCGAAATGCCGGATGTGCATATTTTGTGGCTGGCGGGACGCAGCGTGGATCAGAAGCGAAAAGTGGTGGAGGGCATCACCAAAGTTTTGGTGGACGAAGCGGGCGCCAAAGCCGAATCGACCCACATCGTGTTTGTGGATATTCCGCACACGGATTTTGCTTCGAATGGAATGCTGGTCTCGGACAAGAATAAAAAAGCGTAGCCGGGTTTAGTAGCGCGGGGTTCAGCCTGCGGGGTTTAATCCTTGTAAGTACCAAACCCCACAGGCTGAAGCCCGTGCCACATAAGGCTAGTCGCCCTGGTGGACTTCCATCGATTGATCGATAGTAAATGTCGGGAAGTGGGGCGGCGTCACATTTGTGGGATTGCTTACGGGCGGCGGCGTGTACGTGGCGGTCACCGTAAAAGTATCTCCTGAAGCCTGCGCGGAATACGCATAACCGTCGCGATTGGTTCGTGCGATGTTCATCGTACCGGAGGACGACAGCGTCTGCAGATCGGTGTAGGATCCGTTCTGCGTGAAATACAATCGTTCCGCCTGCGCGATGGACACCAGGTCCATCTTCACGCCGGTCAGACTGATGTTTTGCGTTACGGCCATTCCTGGAGCGGGAGCGGCTTGCTTCAAAGTGTACGAATAAATTCCCATTCCTACAGCAGCGGTGATCAGCAGACCGAGAACTCCAAATAATCCCTTCATGGCGAGTTTTTCCTCAAAAGAAATTATACGCCGATGCAAATTTACTGGGCGGGAGAGAACTTTGTGTGTGCAGTTCCCGGCAACATTCGCCCTGACTTGAGAATTGGTCGGGTTATCGATTATAGTGCCTGTGTTTACCGGCGTACCTGGCAGGCTGATTTCGAAAATTTGGCTAAGGGAGCGCTATGAAAAAAAAATCGCGGACTGTTGGAATTAATTTCCCCAGAATTCCCCACGCATCCCACATTCTGCATCGATCTTCAAATGTTTCGTGTCTATATTTTTTAGCTGTTGTGTTCTTGTCAGCAACAGTCTCAAGTCCTTCCATCCATGCGGCAGCCCGCGATACCGCCGCATCCGTATTCGCCACCAGCATTATTGGAAAGCAAGTGGAATTGAACGGTTCGCCGATGCCGGCGGGCGCAACTCTTTTTCCGGGCGATGTCGTACGACTCGGGGAGAACTCTACGGCCGCGCTGCAGTTTGGAAACAGTTCGGTGCTTGCGGCCCCGCTCACTGAATTGGTCGTCGAATCTCAAAGCTTGCAATTGCGGAATGGCCGTGTTCAGGTTCGCGTGAGCGGAAAAGACCCATTCACTATTGCCGGATCTTTTTTTCACTTGAATGTTGCCGGTGCGGAAGGAACAGCTGGCTCAGCCGAAGTTCGATTGGGCGGGGCGCATGCGGAAGTTTCCGCCGTTGCGGGCATGACCGAACTTACGCCGGGAGGCGATGCACCATACAGGCTGCAACCAGGCGAAACGGCAACGCTCGATGAAAGCGCGGGACATTCTGCCGCAGCCCAAACGACAGCAAGTCCCGCGGCTGGACAAATTTCTCGTCTGATCCCACAAGTGCAGATCGATCGCGCATCGCAGCACATTGTTGCGGAAGTTTCGAGCGGAGTCTATTGGAATGACGAGTTGCGCAGCGGCCCGAGCGGGCGCGCGCATGTCACGTTGAAAGACGGATCGCAGCTCAATCTGGGATCAGATTCCAATTTGCGCATTGTGCAGCACGACGCACAGGCGCAACAAACTTCTCTCGACCTTCTGATGGGTCGCGTGCGCGGAAAAATCACAAAATTATCCCGGCCAAACGCGAAATTTGAAATTCACACGCCAGTGGGCGTTGCCGGACTCGTGGGCACGGATTTGTCGCTGCTTGTTACCAACGATTTCACGGAGCTGATGGTATTTGAGGGGACAGTGCGCTTTACGACCTTGAATGGACAATCCGTCACGGTAACGGCAGGGAACAAGATTCGCATTTCCAAAGCCGGGACCGTCGAAGGTCCACTTCCGTTCGCGGCTCCAGAAGCACAGACCGCGCAGAACCTTACCGATATCACCGGCGGTGCAAATTCCGCCCCGGCTATGGCTGCGGTGCGGCCCACAGTTCCCATGATCATAACGCTTACAGGTGCCGCGGTCGGCGTGGGCATCGGAGTTTGGCAAGGTACTCGCCCTGCAGTAAGCGTCTCAGTTCCCTGATAAGTTGAGGGTCATTCACTAGCTAAAATTTCAGGCATCACGCTACAAGTGTGCTCCCGATCTTCTTTGCTCCCGAGCTTCTGTTTGAAGCCAGCCACGCGCCCCCTTCGCTGCTTGACCCGTCTTTGCATTGGCTGTTACCGTCGTAAAGACGACCCACGATGGAGCGAAATCCCCAGAGACGAATACCAGAACTCGACGGTCTCCGCGGTATGGCGATCCTTTTGGTTATGGTGGGCCATTATTTTTCTGTTCCGGGTGTCGGGTCGGTTAGTCTTCTGAACGGATATTGGTTTCGGTTGGGTTGGACCGGAGTCGATCTGTTTTTTGTCCTCTCCGGTTTTTTGATTGGCGGAATTCTGCTGGACGCTCGCGGTTCTTCCAATTACTTTAAAACATTTTACGCGCGCAGATTTTTTCGCATTATTCCCCTGTATTACGCCTGGATTCTGCTCTACGTCATACTCGCGCCTTTCTTAAGAATCTTTTTGTTGGAGAGAATCGGACCCGTTCAACAAGTTGACGGCTCCATCCTGGCGCATCTGTTTTTCCTGCAGAATTTTCACGAATTCCTAAAAACCGGCGCATCATTCTGGTGGTTTTCCTCCACGTGGTCGCTGGCGGTGGAAGAGCAATTTTATCTGGTGGCCCCGCTTCTGGTGCGGTACTTGTCCAGGCGTTCGCTTGCGACTGTTTTAGTGTTCGTCGCGCTTGCCGCTCCGATTCTGCGTTTCGTAGTCCGCAATAATTTTTCGGATGGAGCATGGCTCGCTTACCGGTTGATGCCGTGCCGCGCGGATGCCCTCGCTGTGGGCATGCTCACAGCTTTGATCTGGAGCAGTCCCAGGGCGCGCGTATGGCTGGAGAAACATACGCTGATATTGTACGGGCTGTTTACTTTTCTGTTTTACGGTGTCGCCTACCTGTGGAGATGGTACTCGGACCCGATGCTTCTTCTGACCCAAACGGCCGGGTACACAGTCATCGCGCTATTTTTTGCGGCGCTATTGCTGCTCGTGCTTACGGAACGCACCTTCCTTCTGTCCGCCGTGATGAGGTTAGGATTCTTGCGCGAGCTTGGCGGCATTTCGTACTGCGTCTATATCATTCACACGGCCGTGTATTTCTTCTGCCACCAGCTTATTTTGCACACTCTCCCCGCGGTGACTGACGTGCCGGCCGCGGCTGTAACTTTCCTCGCCGCTTTGCTGACCTTTGCCATCGCTAAATTATCCTGGAAGTATTTCGAGCAGCCGCAACTGAGGCGCGGACATGACTTCCAGTATGATTTTGTGAGGCCCAAATACCTGCAGCCCACCGAAAGCGCCACGTGAATTTGTAACCTGGTGCGCAACATTCTTCAGGTATGAGTGGAACTGTAAGCGCGTTCACGGTAAAGTAACGCGGAATGTGCGGAATATGCGGTGTCATGGGAATTCAACGATCCGAGCTGGCCGAGCTGATTACGCGCCGGATGATGGGAGCGATTACGCATCGCGGCCCGGACGAAGACGGGCTGCTTGTGGCTCCCTCCGCTGCTCTCGGCATGCGCCGCCTCAGCATTATTGACCTGCCCGGCGGCCACCAACCCGTATTCAACGAATCACGAAACGTTGCCGTTGTTTTCAACGGCGAAATTTATAATTTTCGGCAATTGCGGAAGACGCTCGAAGACCGTGGGCACACGTTCCGTACTGCTTCGGATACCGAAGTCATTGTCCACGCGTATGAAGAGTGGGGCGAGCAATGCCTGAGCGAATTGCGTGGCATGTTTGCCATTGCCATCTGGGATGCGCGTGCCCCGGGCGCAACGGGAGAAGCGGCGCGGCATGCGAAAATATTTCTGGCGCGTGACCGGTTGGGAATCAAGCCACTGTATTACGCTGTCGCAGACGGCGCATTTTTATTTTCATCCGAGGTGCGCTCCCTTCTGGCCAGCGGGCAAATTCAGCCGCGTATTTCACCGGATTCTCTTGAAGCTTTCCTGACGTTTGGTTCCGTGATCGAGCCGTCCACTTTGATCGAAGGGATTTTCTCGATTCCTCCAGGCCATTGCATTTCTTTTTCTGCAGATGCACCTCCAGCTAAACCAGCGCTGAAACCCTATTGGATTTATTCGGACGCCGTCCTAAAACATGATGGGCCGAGCCCCAAGGATTTCAATCAGGCGGCAAAGCAATTGCGTCCCCTGCTGGAAGAGACTGTTCAGGACCATCTGATCGCCGATGTTCCCCTCGGAGTATTTCTATCCAGCGGCCTGGACTCCACGAGCCTGGTGGCTTTGGCGAGCCAGTTTAAAAGTGACCTGCACACCTTTACCGTAGTGTTTCCGGAGCAGCGATTTAGCGAAGCCGCGGTTTCGCGCGAAACGGCCAAGAAATTCAAGACCCAGCACCAGGAAATTCTTCTGGCTCCCGATATTCTTGTGGGCCAACTAGAAGATGCGGTGAAATCCCTGGACCAGCCGACCATGGATGGACTGAATACTTATTTTGTTTCGCGCGCTGCGGCCCAGAGTGGTTTAAAAGTTGCTCTTTCCGGGCTTGGCAGCGATGAAATCTTTGGCGGATACTCCACATTCGAATCGACTCCGCGCGCCGCATTCGTGGCGGGACTCGGACGGTGGATTCCAGGTCCGCTCCGTCGTTTTACGGCGGGCGCTGCAGTCCGGATAGCCGCGGGAGATGCGGTTCGAAAAGCCGCGGCTGCCTGGCGTTCGCCTACCGATTTCCCGCACGCATATTACTTCACGCGGCTATTGTTCACTCCCTCCCGTGTGCGCCGTTTGTTGGCTCCCTACTTCGCATCCAAAGAATATTCGGGCGACCATAATAATCCGTGGCGCGCGCGGATGGCGGAAACGTCACGGCAGGCCGCGAAGCTGGATTCCTTCACCGGTGTTTCGTGCTTCGAATTACAGTCTTACATGGTGAATACGCTGCTGCGGGACACGGATACCGCAAGCATGGCCAATTCGCTCGAAGTGCGCGTGCCATTTCTGGATCACCGATTGGTGGAGTTCGTTGGCCGTCTGCCGAAGAGCGCAAAATACAATCGTGACGTTCCAAAATCTTTGTTGGTAGAGGCGCTTTCAGATTTATTGCCAGATGAAGTGGTCGGCCAATCCAAGCGAACCTTTACGCTGCCGTGGGAAATCTGGCTCAGAGGTCCGCTTGGCGTGCGTTTATCGCAAGACCTGGCGAATCTTACACCACCATTGCGCAAGTATCTGAATCCGCGCGCGGTGCAGGGAGCGTGGCAGAATTTCGTGATTGGCCATACGACCTGGTCGCGTCCCTGGAGTTTGTACGTTCTGAATGAGTGGATTCGCCATCATGTGACAGAAGCCGCGAACGGCCCGGCGTCAACCGCTGTCCCAGTTCAGGTTGCAGCGGCGTCAGTGACAGCCTCAAACCCGCGATTGTAATCAGGGAAGGGAAAACGATTCTGGATGTATATCCTCGGGATTAACGCATATCACGGCAATGCTTCTGCCGCAATCATCGCGGACGGCAGATTGATTGCCGCCGTCGAAGAAGAGCGCTTCAATCGTGTGAAATATGCGGCGGGTTTTCCCGCTGCGGCAATTCGATACTGCCTGGACACGGCGGGAATCACGTTGCGCGAAGTGGATCACATCGCGATACCCCGAAATCCGTGGGCGCGCCTCGGCACCAAATTGTTTTACGCGCTACGAATGCCGAGCTTTGCAACCGAGCGAGCGAAAGTGTTGACCCAGTTTGTGGGAATTCCCGAAGCGCTCGCCAAGGCGTTCGATGTTTCTCCGGATTCCATTCGCGCAAAGTTTCATCGCGTGGAACATCACCAGGCGCACCTCGCCAGCACATTCTTCGTCTCTCCTTTTGATCAGGCCGCGCTGCTTTCCGCAGACGGGCTGGGCGATTTCGCCAGCACGATGTGGGGAGTTGGCCGCGGCAATCAAATGCAGATCGATGGCGCGATTGCCTTTCCGCATTCGCTGGGCCTGTACTACACGGCCATGTCTCAATACCTCGGATTTCGGAAGTTCGGCGACGAATACAAAGTGATGGGTTTGGCTGCATACGGTGAGCCAGCCTATATGGACGAGTACCGGCGCATTGTTCGAAACACGCGAGGCATTGGTTTCTGCCTGGGCCTGAAATATTTCAAACATCATCGCACGGGCCCGGAAATGACATGGCGCGACTCAGATAAAACTCCGGAGCTGGGCGCGATGTATTCGGACTACATGGCCAAGCGGCTCGGGCCCGCGCGTGACCCTGCGGCCCCCGTAGAGAAAAAACACCGGGACGGCGCGGCGAGCCTGCAAGCGCGACTCGAAGAAGTGCTTTTTCAAATGTTGCGCGGTTTGCATGCCCGAACCAAGCAAAAGGCAGTGTGCCTGGCCGGCGGCGTTGCGTTCAATTGCGTGGCCAATGGGAAAATTGTTGATGAGACGCCCTTTGAAAAAATCTTCGTGCAGCCCGCGGCGGGTGACGCAGGTTTGGCGATTGGCGCGGCTTATTACGTGCACCACCAGATTCTTGGGCTGCCGCGCACTTTTATCATGGAGAACGCGTACTGGGGACCGGGTTACTCGCACGAAAAAATCAGCGCGGCGATCAAGGCTAGCCCCCTGCAAAGCGAAGGGCTCGAAATTTCAGAGCTTCATGAAAAAGCAATAGCCATTGAAGCGGCAAAAGAAGTGGCCGACGGAAAAATTCTTGGTTGGTTTCAAGGCCGCGCCGAATGGGGCCCGCGCGCGCTGGGGAATCGCAGCATTGTCGCCGACCCGCGTAGGCCGGACATGAAGGAAACTCTGAACGCCAGGATCAAGCACAGGGAAATGTTCCGGCCCTTTGCTCCCTCGATTCTCGCGGAGTCCACCGGAGAATATTTCGAAAAGTCCGATCCGGTCCCATTCATGACGCAAGCCTATTCCGTGCGTCCGGAAAAACGCGACGTGATTCCTGCGCCCACGCACGTGGATGGAACGGGCCGTCTGCAAACCGTTACGTACCAGGAAAACCCGCGCTATTGGCGGCTGATTCGCGAGTTTGCGAATCTGACAGGCGTGCCCGTCGTGCTGAATACGTCATTCAACGACAACGAACCGATCGTTTGCCGCCCGGAGGAAGCCATTGATTGCTTCCGGCGCACCAAAATGGATGTGCTGGTTCTGGGCGATTTTCTGATCCGCAAACCTAAACCTCCCGAGGCGCCGCGCTGGACGGGCGAATAGCTATCTTGCAGGAATGTGATTTCGGCGCCGCCACAATTTCTTCCTATCCCTGGATACGCGCGTGCATATTCTTCTTTTAAACGAATATTTTCCGCCGGACACGAGCGCTACGGCAAAATGTGCGGCGCAAGTTGCGCAAGCTCTTTCCGAGAATCACCGCGTTACGGTCCTGGCGGGACGCCCCAGTTACGATCCGACAGAAAATCATCCGCCCTACCTGTTGCAGCGGGAGGTTCGCGGTAATCTGGCGATCGAGCGAGTAGGTTCGACCGCTTATCCCCGCTTTCAAATGCGCCGCCGTGTCTCCAATTATTTGACGTATCTATCGCTGGCAATCCCGCGAGCGCTGTCCATTCCGTCGGACGTCGTCCTCGCGATGACGGATCCGCCAATCGAAGGCATCGCTGGCGCGCTCGTGGCGAGCTTGTCCGGCCGTCCGTTTGTCTACAACATTCGCGACATGTATCCGGACATGGCCGTGGGCGGCTCGATTGTGCGTCCCGGAAGTTTTACAGCGCGGTGGGAGACCATGCATCGCTGGGCGCTGAGGAAAGCGGCGCGCGTCATTGTGCTGGGCGAAGACATGCGCGATCGGATCATCGAGAAGGGAATCGACCCTGCTCGCGTGGTCGTTTCGCGCGATGGAATCGTGATTCCGGAAACTCTGCCTCCGCCTGACAATCC
This sequence comes from uncultured Acidobacteriota bacterium, assembly GCA_963786215.1. Lineage (GTDB taxonomy): Bacteria > Acidobacteriota > Terriglobia > Acidiferrales > UBA7541 > Palsa-360. Next base: position 93,282 of record CAWAYK010000006.1, on the reverse strand, counting down.
GGTGGCGCGCGAGATTCGCGGCAATTTTAAATTTGCGTTAGTCCACGCCGGAAATTTGGGTTTTTATGGAGCGTGGCAAACGCTTATTTCGGCGGTGCGCATGCTGGAGAGCGAAGGCGTGGGCCTCGTTTTCATCGGCGAGGGCGCGATGAAGCCGCAAATCGAAGCCATGGCTCAGGGTTGCAGCGCCATTCGCTTCCTCCCGTTTCGCCCCGCGATTGAAATTCCGCTGGTGCTTTCTTCGGGAGACATGCACGTCGTCACCGTGAAGAGAGGTTTGGAGGGAGTGGTTGTGCCCAGCAAACTTTATCCGACGCTTGCCGCCGGGCGTCCTGTGCTGGGCATCGCTCCGGAAGAATGCGATGTGGTGCGCACGATTCGCGCAAGCGGCTGCGGCATTGCCGCGAACCCGGACGATCCCGCAAGCGTCGCGGAGGCTTTACGCGTGGTTTTGCATGACTCGGAACAATTGCAGAACATGGGACGGCCAGGCGCGGGAAATTTCTTTTTCCTATGATAGAGTAAAACAGCTTAAGATTTATTCCGAGACTTTGGAAGATCTACTTCAAGGATAACGCCACAGAAACCGGCTTCACTCGCCCGAAACATGTGAAATTGAAAACGACATCGGCAGTCGTCGGAATGAAAAAGGGCCAGATAAAGATGGAAATTGCGAACTGCTTGAAGAAAGACGAAGTTTTGCAGCTTTCCGGAGGTTTTCAGCGTAGATGAGCAGTCCTCTCGCCCGCACGGCGCGGTATTTCAAAGCGTACAGTGGAATTGGTGAGCTCAATCGGCGGATCGATTCGCTGATGGACCGGCCTTATGAACTGTTGGCGGAGATGGACAAATACTGCGGCGGATTCCTCTACGCGTTCCAGGTTCCAGAGGAGATTGTGCCGCTGCTGGAAGACGTGAGAACTCTGAAGCCGCAAACAGTTCTGGAGATCGGCACTCACAGGGGTGGCACCTTATACCTCTGGGCACGCATGGCGCTGCCCGATGCAATTCTCATCAGTATCGATTTGCCTGGCGGCAAATTTGGAGGTGGGTATTCGCCTTTCCGAGCTCCCATCTATCGCCGTTTTGCACAGGAACGACAGAAATTGCATTTGATGAGGGCCAACTCTCACAATCCATCCACGATTGCGGAAGCCATACGCCTTCTTTCCGGTCGCCCGGTCGATCTTTTGTTCATCGATGGCGACCATACGTATGAGGGCGTGAAAAAAGATTGGGAAATGTATTCACCCCTCGTCCGATCGGGCGGCCTGATCGTATTTCACGACGTGGCCGGAAATTATGAAGACACTCAGGTAAAAACATTCTGGGATGAGACCAAAATAAATCATCCATACAAAGAATACATGACCCATCCGGAAAAATTATATGGCATCGGCGTGTTGTGGAAATAAACTCGCCGGTCGTTATTCCGTGCCGAGCTGTCGAGGAACCGCGAATTGACCCATTGATCAAGGAGGTGACTTTCGTTGCGCGAGAGCTTGAAACGCACCACCGATCGGTATTACAAAGGTAGAGTTCGTTTGTACGTCGAATTGGTTTTCACGAGATTGCTGATCGCCCGGTGGACCCGATGAATCCGATGATTTCATGAATAGCAGCCTGATCGCATTTGCCGTTGGACTGATTGCCTCCATGGGGCTCACGGTGCCTGTGCGTCAACTCGCTCTACGCGTTGGCATGGTGGATCATCCGGGCCCGCGCAAAGTGCACGTGCAGCCCATGCCGCTGCTCGGCGGCCTGGCGATTTACCTGGGCGTGCTGATTGCACTTCTTGTCTCCATGTATGGCACGGCACTGACGCAGGTAATAGGAATTTACGCGGGCGCAACGCTGGTCGCCGTGGTCGGTATACTGGATGATCGCGGCTTGCTCCATCATCAAATCAAATTGTTCGGAGCCATGCCCGCCGCCGCCGTAATGCTTCTTCTGTCGGGAATCCGCGCGCAGGTTTTTTCAAATTTTTGGCCGGGCACGCCGGGAATAGTGGCCGACACCGCGCTGACCCTGGTCTGGGTAGTGGGAATCACCGCGTCGTTCAGCATTCTGGATCACATGGATGGGCTTTGCGCGGGAGTTGCCGCGATGGCTTCGCTTTTCTTCGCCATCTTCGCGCTACAAAGCGGGCAACTGCTGGTCAGCACCATGGCCGCCGCCGTGCTGGGAGCGGCCGCGGGATTTCTCCGCTGGAATTTCAAGCCCGCGAAAATTTTTATGGGTGATGGCGGCGCCATGTTCCTCGGCTTCCTGATGGCCACACTCTCTCTCAAGCTAAGGCCGGAAATCGCCGCAGGGCACAACGCCGCGTGGCTGATCCCCATTTTCATCCTCGGCGCGACAATCTTTGACACTACGCTGATTTCCATTTCCCGTTCCCGCCGTGGATTCATCCCATTCACGACACCGGGCAAAGACCACACCGCGCACCGCCTCTCCAATGTTTTCGAAAGTCAGCGCACTGCCGTCTTGCTGATGTACACGATCGGCGCGTTTTTCGGTGCGCTGGCTCTGGTCATCAGTCGCCTCTCCGCCGGCGCCGCCTATACCGTGGCGGGACTTGCCGCGTTAGCTGTGCTCGCGGCAGTTGCTGTTCTCGAACGCGCCCCCTACGAACGCCAGACGCGTAAGTAATGCAGGGAAGGTTTTTCGAGAATTTTAATTCCTGTGCAACGATATTCAAAACCCCACACTTCGCGCTGTGCGAAGTGTGGGGTTTTGAGATTAAGACCTTATATTTTCCGTAGAAAATTAAGGCCAACAGCGAGCTGTTCGTGTTTACAGAGTTGTGTCTGACAACAAAACGGTTTTCCCGCTAGCCTGCGCGCGCGTAGCCGCGAGTGCGATGCGCAGCGAACCCATGGCATCGTCAATCGTGATGGGCGGCTGGCGATTTTCGCGCAGATTGTCCACAAAATTTTGCAGTTGCGTAGGGTACGCGTCTCGGAAACGTTCCATGAAGAAGGGAACGGTGTCGTGTGCGATGTGATTCTTTGTCATCACGAACAGGGGTGTCTCGCGCAAGTAGCCGATCCGCAGCGTGCCGGTTGTGCCGAGAAGTTCTCCAAAAATGTCATAGCCATAAATTCCGCTGCGGCTTAGATCGACAACGCCGATGCAGCCACTCGTAAATCGAATAGTGACGATGGCGTTGTCAATATCACCCACTTCATTCAGCTCCGGATAGGCGAGCGTTCCGCCAATGGCCGTCACGGATTCGGCCTCGCCCATGTACCAGCGCGCCAAATCAAAATCGTGAATGCCCATATCCATGATCATGCCGCCACTGCTTTTGGGATTGGCATATTCCAAAGACGGACGGTAGGGATCGCGCGAAGAAGATTTAAATACGATGGGTTTGCCAATGACGCCTTCCTCCACTTTTTTCTTGGCGGCTGCGTAGCCGGCGTCAAAGCGGCGCATGAATCCCATTTGGAGAAAACCGCCTGTGCGCGCGGCGGCGTCTTTCATTTTTTGTGTTTGGCTCAGCGAAATGGCCGGCGGCTTTTCACAAAACACGGACTTCTTGCGCTCCAGAGCGGCAACGGCGATCTCCGTGTGCGTGTCTGTGGGGCTGACGATAATGATCGCGTCAATGCCCTTATCGTCCATCATGGCAATTGGATCCGCGTACCAGCGTGGAACGTCCAGCTCTCGCGCGGTTTCTTCAGCGAGTTTTGCATTCGTGTCCGCCAAAGCCGCGAGGCGCACTCCAGTGACGCGCGCCGCCAAATCGCGCGCATAAACTTTTCCAAGACGCCCAAGCCCGATCAAGCCCACATTCAACTTCATTGCTTCCCCCTGAAAGTTTTTTCAACAGCGAAATAAGAAATAAATTGAGTACTCCGCGCCCTTTAGCGCAATTAAATAAACCGCATTTAAAATTACGGTCCGCGCATCGTACGCTTCCCCAGCTATTGAGGCAATGCATTTGCTTCCGTGAATTTCCTATTCCGTCGGGTTCCGGCGGAAGAGAGAGTGTCTGGTGGGTGACCATTGCCGCGATATAACTGATCTATAAATTATGATTCGGACTAGCTCCCATCTTGCGCCTGACTAAGAAATTAGGGGGTGACAGTTTCTTTGGTCGGGATGTCGCCTTCCGCTTTGCCTTATGTCGCGGTTTGGCTATACTGCTCTGTCACAGTTTTGGGTTGGCGACGGGATTTCTGCGTGGGGGTACGCGGTTACCTGGCTGCTCCTATCGCGTGGCAGGGAGCGTTAGCGACCGTCCTTGGGCGTTCGGCCTCGTCATTTGTCCTCAGTCAGAATCGAATTTGGAAGCGCTTCCACGTCGATGCGCCAATGGCGCGCGATAAGTAGGACATGGAAGCGGGGGAAGGTCACACTGCAGCAAGGAAATAAAAAAGGGCCAGACAACAAAACCGGACCGCAAGTCGCTGTGATCGGCGGTTCGGCTTCCGGTTTTTATACGGCATCGCTTTTGGCGCGGGCAGGTTGCCCCGTGGAAGTGCTCGAGCGGGCTGACCAGCTTGACCCGACTCCGCGTACGCTGATCGTTACGAGCCACATGCGCACTTTGCTGGGTAAACTCGGCGAAGCCGCCGTTGTAAACGAAATTCGCAGTTTTGAATTATTCACCGATGGCCGCAGCGCACAGGTTCCACTGGATCGGCCGGATTTGATTGTGGAAAGATCTCGTCTGATTCGAAATCTCGCGGACGACGCACAAAAGAATGGGGCAAAAGTTTCTTTTGGCAATCGTTTCATGGGCCTGCAAAGCAATGGCACCGGGCTGCGAGTCAGCGTCGAGCGAGCGCAAGGCGGGCAGGCGGAAGAACTGCACGCGGATGTGGTCGTAGGCGCCGATGGCGCGCTTTCTCGTGTGGCGCAAAGCGCTGGATGGCCCCGGCAGCCTACTGTACCTTTGGTTCAGGCTATTGTGCGCGTACCTGCGGACATGTCGCAGCATACGGTGCGCGTCTGGTTCATTCCAGACGATACGCCCTACTTTTATTGGCTGATTCCGGAATCGAAGGATCGTGCAGTTTTGGGTTTGATAGGCGAAGATGGCCAGGAAACTCGCCGCTGCCTCGAGCGCTTTATGGAGAAACGCGGATTTACTCCGCTCGGATACCAGGGAGCAAAGATTCCTGTCTATGACCGCTGGACGCCTGTCGAAAGGCGAGTGGGCGCGGGCCGCGTGTTCCTGGTTGGCGACGCTGCGGGACAGGTCAAAGTTTCCACCGTAGGCGGAATCGTTACAGGATTTCGCGGTGCAATCGGCGTCAGCGAATCCATCGTGAATGGCGGGGAAAGCAGCGAACTGCGTTCCTTGCGCAAGGAACTCGACCTTCACCTGCTGATCCGCAAGACGATCCACCAATTCAAGCAGGCCGATTACAGCCGCCTCGTGGATTTGATGAACGATTCCACGAGGCGTTCGCTCAGCCAGTACACTCGAGACGAAGCTTCGCGCATCCTCTGGAGCATTGCCTTGCGGCAACCGCGAATTCTGTTGCTGGCACTGCGTGGATTGATTTCTGGTGGCTCCATCCTTCCGAAGAACCGCCCCTGAACAGGAAAATAATGTTTTCCTTGTTAGTCCAAATTCTCTGGGGTTCTCTTCTTTTCTCTGTGTCCTCTGTGTTAAGTCTTTGACTTTTCAATCCGGAAAAAGCTTTAACACAGAGGACACAGAGCAAAGAGGAGAAAAGCGGAGAGATCGGTGAGCTTTCTTCTTTGCTTCTTTGCCATGCGGGGCATCGATATTTTAATCTTGAAACCTATTAACGGCTTGGCGCAGCAACTATTAATAGAAAGTCGCTTTTGTTCGCCGAGGGAATCGGCGAGAATCTGTTCGCATGGGTGTTAAACGAGAGTATCTGCTGTAAGGGGGAATTAGCGTGAAACTTGCGGTCATTGGCTGCGGATACGTTGGGCTTGTTTCGGGAAGTTGCCTGGCTGAGGCGGGGCACCAGGTCATCGCCACGGATAACGATGGCGCGCGAATCGCTGCGCTGCAGGCTGGAAAAATTCCCATTTACGAGCCGAGCCTGGACAAGGTGCTCGAAGGCGTGGTGCGCGACGGGCGCTTGCGCTTTACGGCGGATGCCGGCGAGGCTGTGCGCGAGTCAGACGTCATTTTTATTTGCGTGGGTACTCCGCCAACCGAATCAGGTGAGGCAGACCTTTCGGCAATCGACAACGTCGCGCGCATGATCGCAAAAGAATCGCGCACTCCAAAACTTGTGATTGAGAAAAGCACCGTGCCTGCGCAGACAGGTGAGCAGCTGAAGAAAGCTTTGGAAGTGTACGCGACAAATCCTGGAACAAAATTTCGCGTGGCGTCAAATCCCGAATTTCTGCGCGAAGGGACCGCCGTTCAGGATTTCTTCCATCCAGATCGCATCGTAATCGGCGTCGAGGAAAAAGAAAGCGAACAACAATTGCGAGAGTTATACCGGCCGATTCTGGAAGGGCGCTTCCGCTGCCCGGTCCACCAGCCGAATTGTCCGCCCGTAGCGACTCCTGATTTTGTGGTGACAACCATTGCGAGCGCTGAATTAATTAAGCATGCTTCTAATTCTTTCCTGGGATTGAAGATTTCCTATGCGAATGTGCTGGCGGATTTATGCGAACGCCTGGGCGGAAACGTGGAGGAGGTGACGCGTGCAGTGGGCCTCGATCCGCGTATCGGCGGCCAGTTTCTGAAAGCGGGCCTGGGCTTTGGTGGGTTTTGTCTGCCGAAAGACATTCAGGCCTTCATTAAACTTGCCGATCGTGCAGGCGTCGACTTTGGTTTGCTGAAGGAAGCCGAACGTGTGAACAAGCAGCGTGTGGATCGCCTCCTGGAAAAAGTGAAGAAGGCGTTATGGGTAATGAAGGGAAAGCAGATTGGCGTTCTGGGCATCGCGTTCAAGCCAAACACGGATGATATTCGTTTGGCACCTGCGATTGAAGTTATTCGGCGTCTGCTGGCGGAAGGTTCCCAGGTGCGCGCGACGGATCCGGAGGGAATGGAACGGGCGCGAGCCGTGTTTCCGAATATATGTTACTCTGCGGACCCGTATGAAATAGCTCGTGGAGCCGACGCTTTGCTCGTGCTCACGGAGTGGGAGCAGTATCGCCGGCTTGATTGGAAGCGCGTTCGAAAAGAAATGGGGCGCCCCCTGGTGATCGATGGCCGCAATATGTTGTCTCCGGCTGAGATGCGGGAGTTGGGATTCGAGTATATGAGTTTTGGACGACCCGATACGGTGGCTGTGAGCGCTGGGCAGTAAGTAGCGCTGGCTTTAGCCTGCGGAATTTGGTCCTTGCATGGACTAAACCCCGCAGGCTGAAGCCCGCGCCACGTAATTCCGTTCTACTTTCCTGGAACTAACCCGCTTGCGTTTCCGCAAACTGTTTCTTAAATGACTCCAGCGTTATTTTCAAACCCTCTTCCAGGTTCACCATGGGTTCCCATCCCAGCACGCGCCGTGCCTTGGTAATGTCCGGGCAGCGTTGTTTGGGATCATCCTGCGGCAAAGGCTCGAAGACGATCGGCGCGGTCACTCCCATCAGGCTGCGAATACGTTCGGCGAATTCCAGAATCGTAATCTCGTGCGGATTTCCGATGTTCGTCGGTTCGTGCTCGTCGGACATCATCAAGCGATAAATACCCTCGATGAGATCGGAGACGTAGCAGAAGCTTCGCGTCTGCTTCCCGGTACCATAAACCGTGATGGGCTGTCCGGTTAATGCTTGATGAACGAAATTCGGCAAAGCGCGGCCGTCATTCAGTCGCATGCGAGGGCCGTACGTATTAAAGATTCGGACGATATAAGTGTCCAGGCCCTTGGCGCGATGGTAAGCCATGGTAATGGCTTCGGAAAAGCGCTTGGCCTCGTCATAAACTCCGCGTGGGCCCACGGTATTAACATTGCCCCAATAGGTTTCCGGCTGCGGGCTTACGTGCGGATCACCGTAGCACTCCGAAGTGGAGGCGAGAAAATATTTGGCATTTTTCGCCAGCGCCAATCCAAGCGTGTTGTGGGTTCCGAGCGAACCTACTTTCAACGTCTGAATTGGAAGCTTCAGATAGTCGACCGGACTGGCCGGCGAAGCGAAGTGCAAGACGTAATCGACAGGACCTGCAACGTCAATAAACTTGCTGACATCATGCTGCACGATTTTAAATGGGGCGTTCTTTGGAAAATGACGCAGGTTGGCGGGAGTGCCCGTCACCAAATTGTCGATGGCAAGTACTTCCCAGCCGCGATTAAGAAGGTATTCGCAAAGGTGTGATCCGAGAAACCCAGCGCCACCCGTGACTACCGCGCGCAATGGACCAGCTTTCTATTGCTGCATTTTTCCTGACGATTGGTTTTCTTCATGATCCGATCTTTCCTCAAGTCGTCGAATATCGATATTCTACTGAAATTCATTGTATCTGCTGAAGCCTTCGCCATAAAGGGCAACTCGATGATGGCAGCACCAATCCGCAAATATACGCCCAAGTCTCCTGAATTTGATTTTTCAAATGATTTGGCTATATTTGACCTCTCAATGGTGGCGGGTTAGGATTTCGGTGCCGCCCAACGACTATGTCTCACCAACGATTTTATTTGTTGCGATGCTGTCCGACCTGCAAGAGTCTTGACGTTCGGCGCTCGCACCGGCGTGGATTATTTGAACTGCTTATTCTGCCTTTTATGCTGCTGCGGCCTTTTCGCTGCGAGGATTGCACCAAGCGACACTATAATTTGTTTTTTACCAGGGCTCTCCACGAACCGGAAGAGGCAAATCGCCGAAGTGCTTCGAGAGCGAGCGGTTAGTTTCGTGGTGCAGCCGATCTACAAGGCGGAAATTTGACTGAGTTGAAATTTGAAAAGCGCCGCTGGGCGATTGGCGGCGGGATTTTTCTCGCAATTGCCTTGCTGGTCGCCACGGTATTTTTCACCGTTGGAAGATGGTTGATCGTTGAAGACCCAATTTCGCATGCTGATGTCATCGTTGTGCTGAGCGGACACCTTCCGGATCGCGCGGTGGAAGCGGCACAAGTTTACAAGGCCGGATACGCGGACCAGATCTGGATTTCTCCGCCGATTTCCCCCGTGGAAGAATTGAAGGCGATGAATATTTCCTTTTTGGGCGAAGATTTTTACAATGAAAAAGTTTTGATCGCGCAGGGAGTTCCGCCCGATGCCATTCGGATATTGGACAAGCCCGACGCAAACACAGAGGCTGAAGTCCGCCAAACAGTAGAGGAATTGCGCGCCTTGAATTATCATTCCGTGATTATCGTGACATCGAAACCCCATACGCGCCGTGTGCGCATCATCTGGCGCAAACTGGTTGGCTCCGACCCGCACATGATGGTCCATTATGCGCAGGATGATCCCTATGATGGCGCACACTGGTGGCGCCACACAGCGGATGCTCTGGATGTGGTACGAGAGACTTTAGGCCTTCTGAATGCCTGGGCAGGTTTCCCTCTGCGTCCGGCGAAGAACTGATCATGCCCCCCCGCCGACGTCAGCCCAGCGAACTCACGCAGCAAGTGATCCCATTGCTGCTATTGGCAATTGGTCTCGTGACCACAAATAATTCCGCCCCAGTGATTGATGACGAAGCCCTCAGACTGAACGCAGCCGCAAAGCCGCTTCATGCAATGCTGTCCGCGTTTTTTTCCGGAACTGGAACGCCCGACCATCCTCCCCTGTACGACGTCCTGCTTCACTTCTGGTTGCAATGGACGCAGGGAAATTTTGACTTCCTTCGTATTCCCTCCATTCTTTTTTTTATTGCCGGACTTTTTCTACTCGCGCGCGCGACACGCTATTTCATGGGACCAAAGGGTGGCTACGCGGTTATCTGGTTGGGCGTTCTTTGGCCATTCGGCTTTCATTTTGCGCGACTTGCAGCCGGGTATTCGTTTTCATTTTTTTTAGTTGCAGGCTTAACTCTCTCGTATTTCAACTATCTGCAGGAGCAAACATCCCGGCGATTGGCCGCATTGTTTTTATTCGGCGCGGCATTACTATGGACGAGCTATTTCGGCTGGGCCATTCTTGCTTGCCTGGCGCTTGACCATCTACTTCGTTGGCAAAACAAAGAACAAGCTGCACCTTCCAAGGCACTACTGGGAACGGTGGCGCTTCTGGTTGCCATTTCTATTCCGCTCATTTCGCCATTTCGCGCGGAACTTTCCCGCGGAATCCATGCGCACTACGGTCCAGTTTCGATTCTTGCGAATATGGCGTTTAATGTTTTTTCGCTTTTCGTCAGCGAATCTGTCGCGCCCTGGTTTTGGTGGTTGAGTGTCCCGGTAGGGGTGGCGATTTTATCCTGCCTGGCTCTAGTCGGATGGTGGCTGGCGCGACCTGCGCGGCGATTGCTGTTGTATGGGGCATTGTTGATCATCGCGATGGCTCTGCTTGGAATCCTACAATCAAGATATTTGCTTATGATTTCGCCCTGGGTTTTGCTGCCCGCAGGAATCGCGATTGAGACGGCAAAGCCCCGCTGGGCTACCTTCGGATTGGCCGGAGCGCTTTTGGTGATCGGTGCCGCAGGCTGGTACGGGATCTACGCAAAGAGATATTATTCCGCACCACGATTTATTGAGCCATGGCAGGAAATTGCAGCAGACGCAGCTAATCAAATTAGCGGTGGCGCCACCGTCATTGCTGACCACCCCTCATTTCTGTTTTATCTTACCTACTATTTGCGCGTTCCGATTCAGAATGGGCCGTGGAGGTTTGAGGGTCTGCTCCCGGATAGCGTCACGCACCCACAGGTCTTTACTCCACAAGGCTGGCTGAATGCCGGGCATCCAACACATGGCAAAATGATGTTGATCCGGGCAGGCAGTGATCTTCAGGGGACTGAACCTATCGACCAAGCCACTAATCTATTGGATCAATCCTGCGGTTCCATTTCTTCTCGCCTGCGAATGCGCGACACGGGATACGCATGGAAACAGCGTTTCTTTCCCGATTTGGGTGAACCGCTCTGGAGAATTGAAATTCGTGAGTATGATTGCAATGCCACGAATTCCAAGCAGATCTACCCCCTGCCTACTCAATAAACGAATCCAAATCCTGATTCAAACCACTATGGCCGGTGGATATCTCGATCAGGTTTTCCCCTACAAACTATTAGTACGTCAGGTCCATTGCCAGCGCCCTTAGGATGTCTCAAACTGGTAACAGAAGGGAGACCGATATGTCGGCGATAGTCATATTCAGTCTCTCTGCCATGGCTTTCAAGATTTTTCTCTTTTATTACTGGCGGGCAGTGACCCGGGTCTGAGTTATTGCTATGTATCAGTAAATAAAAGAAATAGAACCTGCAAGTGACTAGTACTTTGAGGTACTCAAGGTTAGTACGATACGGCCATTGTGGCGCACAAGGGAAAAGACGAAACTGTAATCCTGAGGACGAAACTAAAATGATCGCGGTTATCATACTAATAGTTTCGATAGTTGCCTTCGCACAGTTCTGGGTTTACTACTGGCGCGCAACTATGTCTGGCGTAGCCGCACAGGCTATATCTGACAGGATCCGTATAGCCGCAGGCATTACACATGAATCGATCGGCGCCGATGATTTTCGTAGCATATTGATTCTAAAGGATTTGTCGCCAACGTTGCGCGGGCCTAGCGGATCCTTGCTTGCCATTCGCACCTACTACAAGGTAATTGAAAAAGTGGGACGAATCGTGCCGGCCATGGCTAGCTGGGCCAACACCGAAATGGCCACTTGCTCACGGTATGTCGCAGTCCGGATGGATCAACACCTGCAGCGCAATATTCTTTGCGCCGCTCAAGTACGCGGGATGTAATCCCAAAATGGGCCACGCGAGCAGCGAAGTTTCCCCTTAATAAGCCCACCGAAGAAGTACGCCTCCTGAGGTATACCCGGCGCCGACAGCAACGAGCAGGACCAGGTCCCCCTTCTTCAGCCGGCCCTGCTCGACAGCATCGCATAGCCCAAGTGGAATCGTGCCCGCCGTCGTATTTCCATAGCGGTCGATGTTAACCATAATGCGTTCGAATCGTCCACGCCCAGGCGCTCCTGCATGGCTCGAATGATGCGCATATTGGCCTGGTGAGGCACTACCAGTGCCAAGTCCTTGCTCGTGTATCCATTGCGCTCCAGCATTTCGCAGGCCAGCTCCGCCATACGTCGCACCGCGTACTTAAACACCTGCGCGCCTTCCTGGTGGACGTAGTGCATTTTCTTGTCCACGGTTTCATGCGATGACGGATGAAGCGAGCCGCCGCCGGGCATAAAAAGATATTTCCCACCGGAGCCATCCACATCGTGAACGAAATCGAGAATGCCCTCATCCTCGCGATCCGTGGGCTCGAGCAGAACGGCTCCCGCGCCGTCGCCAAACAACACGCACGTGGTGCGATCTCCGTAATTCGAGGATGGAAGTCATTACATCGCTGCCGATGACCAGCGCTTTCTTTTGAGTTCCAGCGCCCACAAATTGGGCGCCGACGGTAAGTGCATAAAGAAATCCCGAGCAGGCCGCCGACAAATCGAATCCCCACGCGTGCTTGGCTCCCAGATTGTTTTGAACCAGACACGCCGTTGCCGGGAACATCATGTCCGGCGTGACGCTGGCGACCACGATAAGATCGATTTCCGAAGCAGGGACATTCTTGTCCGCCAGGACCTGGCGTGCCGCGGCCGTAGCCAGATCGGATGTGGCCACACCTTTTTCGACGACATGGCGTTCACGGATACCGGTGCGCTCGCGGATCCACGCGTCGTTGGTCTCCACCAGCTTTTCTAAATCCGCATTGGTCATCACGTGCGGCGGAACATATCCGCTCACACCGATAATCTTTGCTGAAATACGTCTGGACATTCCATCTCCATGTGGCTTGTTGGTTCCGGTCAAGAAGAACCGCGATTCTACGCAATCACCGGCGGCGAAACAAGCCTCCTATGATTACATCCTGTTTTGGGCATTGGCTGCCTGTTTAAAGACTCTCAATTTTAATGCGGGAAGTGATCGGCGCGGTCTTGCGAAGCATGGCTGCCACTGAGCAATATTTTTCCTCGCTAAGGTGAACTGCATGTTGCACGGCTTTTTCGTCCAGAGATCCGCGAAGTTTGTAAAGAATTTCAAGTTTTGTCCAAACGCGGAGTGGCATTTCCGACCGTTCGCCGGACACTTCCACTTCGAGGGAGTCCAGTCTCTGGCGTTTTTTCGCGAGGATGGAGACAACATCGGTGGCTGTACATGCGCCCAGAGCGATCAGCAGAAGTTCCATGGGACCAGGCGCACCATTGGAGGCACGATCCGAATCCAGCGCCACCATATGACCAGATGGCGACTGGGCGACAAAACGTTCCTTGCCCACCCACTGCACGCGTGCTGTTTCCATGACTCCCCCCAGATTCTCAACGCAACTATGAATATTGAGATTATCAGAGTGAGCGGAGTGCGGGAACTGGTCTTCTCTAGACGTTATGGTTTAATGGAAAACTTCCGGTTCCGGGGCGAGGACTGGATTGAGAATGAGATGATTCGGTAATTCCCGCAAACGGGAAATAAAAATCTGCACGAGTTCCGGATCGAACTGGGCGTGACCGCAGCGGTCAAGTTCTTGGAACGCTTCCTCAGGTGTTCGCGCCTTCTTGTAGGATCGCTCGGACGTGATCGTGTCATAGGCATCGGCAATGGCGATGATGCGCGCGCCCATCGGAATTTGGCTGCCGGTCAGTCCTTTTGGATAGCCTGACCCGTCAAAGAATTCGTGATGGTGAGCGACCATTTCGCGGATTTTCTCCGTGCCGCGGAGCGGTTCGAGCAATTTGGCGCCGTATTCAACGTGGCGCTTCATGGTTTCCCACTCTTCTGGATTCAGCGGGCCATTCTTGTTCAGGATCGATTCCACAATTCCGACTTTTCCCACGTCGTGCAGCATCGCGCCCAAACGAACCGCTTCAACCTCTGAACCTGTCAGGCCAATCGCTTCGGCGATCAATACCGCATAGCTGGAAACCTTGTGCGAGTGGCCCTGCGTAAATTGATCCTTGGCGTCCACGGCGAGCGCAAGCGAAGTCAGCGTATCGAGAACGATAGGGGGCAACGGTTCGAGGTGCGAGTCACCGCAGCTTCCCGGTACTTCGTTCGACTCAAATTGTTTGGAGTCCTTTTCCGTCTGAGACAATGCCTTGGCGAACTGCTCGACGCGGCTATAAATCTCCACGAGCGCGTCCGGACCTGTGGCGAACAATCGCTTAAGCGTGACGCCAAGGTATGCGTCGAGAACTTCGCGCTTCCATTGCTTGCTCTCATCCAAATTGAATTGATCCGCTGTCGAAACAGCATTGCCGCCCTGATGCTTGGACAGGTACATGGAAGAGTCGGCGACTTGGATCAACTCCTGGGGAGTGGAACCGTTTAGAGGAAAGGTAGCGACTCCAAAACTGGAAGTCACATTTTTCTCACGCAACAGGGGATCGGAGCAAATCCATGAGCGAAGTTTTCCCGCGAGCTGGTTGCACTGCTCCATGTCTGTTTCGGGCATGAGAATGATGAACTCATCTCCGCCATATCGCGCCACCACATCGGAGCGGCGGCAGTTCAACTCCAAAATGTGCGCTACTCGTTGCAGCACGAGGTCGCCATCCAGATGCCCGTAAAAATCATTTACAAATTTGAAGCGGTCGAGGTCCAGCAGGACGATGGAGAAAGATCGGCCAGCGCGCGTTGAACGTTTCCACTCGCCCGAAAGCGCTTCCATGAAAAAGCGATGAGTCTTCAGCCCGGTCATGCCGTCCGTAATGGCCTGTTCCTGAGCCTTTTGGAACGTCATGGCATTGTGCAGGGCGCCTGAAATGATATCCGCCAGAGTTCCAAGAAATAGGATTTCCTCCTGGGGGAAATCGGCAGTTTTGTCGGTTTCCACATACAAAACGCCATGCAGCGAATCGGCGTACACAATGGGCAGAGCGATTGCCGAGTCGGAACCTTCGAGGATGGGCTCGCCAGATGAACGTTGTATATCGTATCGGACTACGGACATCTGCCCCGTGCGCGCGACGCGCCCGACGATGTTGCCGTCGAAACTTAATCGCCGCCCCAGTGCGCCTTTACGCCGGCCGGCTTCTGCCTGGACAATGATTTCCTTGGCCGAATAGTCCAGCAGCCCAATTCCCATGTGTGAATATTCGAGCACATGATCCAATTCATCGGCGATTTTGGCGAGCATTTCATCCGGATTCAGGGTCGTAATAATATTGCGCGAAATATTATTGAACAAAGCCAAGCGACGCGATTTTGCGCGCTCTTCCCGAAAAAGGCGCGCGTTTTCAAGAGCGATTACGACTTCACTCGCAAGCACGCGCATCATTTCCATGTGACCAAAATCGAGGGAGCGTTCAAGAGGGCTTTGCAGAATCATCGCTCCAATGGCACGCTCACGAAGTAACAGTGGAACACCGCAAAAACTTCCTTGATGCGAATGCTGAGGTTCCAGGCCCAATTTTTTCATTTCTTCGTCGTAATTCTCGCGAATCAAGATGGGCTGCCGTGTTTGCATGAGGTGCTCAACTGCCCGTTTCATCCCAAATGGACGCGAACGTTTGGAAAGCACTTCGCCATTCTTGACTTCAACTTCAAATTTAATTTCATTGTGCGTTGTGTCGTGAAGCGCCACGAGGAAATGGCTGACGTCGAACAAGCGCTTGATTTCCGTCAAAATCGTATCGAACAGGGCGTCCGGATCGAGCGTGGAGCTGAGCGCCCGGCCAATTTCATTGAGAAGGTGCAGCTCCTGCGTGCGCCGCGCGGTTTGCTGCACAAGATAACTGTTTTCGACCGCCATGCCAATCTGATGGCCAAGCGCAAGCAGTAGACGCAGCTCAGCTGCTGAAAATCGGCGTGAATCCGCGGTTCCTAGGAATAGAACACCGAACGCCTGTTCTTTCGCCTGCAAGCTGATTCCAACTACGGTGCGTAATTTCTGATTTGTGGCAAGCTGGCGGAATCGACGGAATGCTTCTTCTCCCTCGAGAGCTGCCCAGGAGGAACTACGGCCAAGGTCGCGAAAAACGACGAGGCCGCCGAGGCGCGAAACCATGTCCACCAAGTGGTCGTCGAGGCCCTCTTCATGCGCGATGGCACAGAAATTTTCTGTAAGGCCGACCGCCACTACTGAAGTCGGGCCCTGCGCATGCCCGTGATGCAGGAAAAGTGCGCCAGCCGGCATGCGCACTACGCTTAAAACGCGCTCCAGAGCTTGCGAAAGCATCTGCTGAATTTCCGGACCTACGAAACTGGAAGTGGCCAGGTTGACATTGGAAAGCGCCAGCATATTGTGTTCAACGCGGCGTTTTTCCTCTTCATACAGTCCCATGACCATCAACATCGCAGCCAACAGTTGAGGCAGAATCTCGAGCGCTCGCAGCGAATTCCCAATGTGCGTATTCGACAGCATCTGCCCGATGAGTATCGCGCCCCAGGTAAGGAAAGATATCGCCAGGAGCAAATCCGCGAATGTTTCGTGGCGCTGGGATTCTTCGTAAAACATCCATGCCACAACCGCGAGCACCGCCGCGACGCCAAGTTGCGGCGATATCTTAATTACATTCAGATATTTTGCCGCCGACCAAACTGCAAACACGCATCCCACAGCGATTTGGGGGCGAACCCAGGGCTCGCGATTCGTATAGACCTGAACTGTGCCTAAAAAAAGCAGCGCAGCCGCGGCCAAGAGCCATTCATTGACAGCGGTCTGCCAGGGAGCGACTGAAACCCAGGGTTCGAGTGCAGGACTTAAGTAATGCAGCGCGAGCAGGCACCATCCGGCGCTCCACAACAAGAGGTATGCCTGGCGCCGCAAGCTGTGCATGTAGGCGAAAAAGCCCGATGTCAATGCTGAAGCAGCCAGCAGGGTAATCGCTAATATGCTATCCGATGTCATCGATTCCTATTTGCTGTCAGTTTTGAAAATCGCATTTCTACAAGAATGGGAATGCGATTACGGCCAGAATCGGAGAAAGATTCTAAGCTTAGCTCCATGCGTCCAAGCTCATCGTCCCCCCCAGAATATAGATATAGCCGCGAAAGAGATTTCACACCTCTTCCGACAATAATCACTTCTTTTGCGACTATAAGGATGTCCATCTGGACGGTCAACGGTACTGGGGTACCAGACGGGAACAAGTTACGTGCGTAATCGGACACATTATCTGTGTGCAGGAATCGGGCCTTAATCGTCTATCGAACATGAGTATTGCTTAATGCTGTGCCTCGCCTTCCTTATCAGGTTCGGCTAAGATGGATTGCTTTCAATCATAGGAGAAACTGGCAAGGGGCATGTCTACGACTTCGAGTGTACCGGTAGATCAGGCTGGAAAAATTCGCGTGAGGTTTGCGCCTTCGCCCACTGGTTACTTGCATGTGGGAGGCGCGCGCACGGCCCTGTTTAATTGGCTATTTGCGCGCGGCAGAGGCGGCACGATGGTGCTGCGGATTGAGGACACGGATATTGAGCGCAATCGCCCCGAACTTGTAGAAGGAATTCTGGACGGGTTGCGATGGCTCGGCATTGATTGGGACGAGGGACCCTATTTTCAGTCGCAGCGCCTGGATCTGCATCGCGAAGCCGCACTCAAACTTGCTGCTTCAGGCGCCGCATATTATTGCGATTGCCCGCCTGAAAAATACGCAGGCGGCGATGCAGTGGAGGAAACGGAAGACGCGAAAAAGGAACAAGGGCCGCGGCGCATCACTCGATGCGCGTGCCGTGAAGGCAAGCCAGGATTAAGCGCTGAAAATGCGGCCATCCGCTTTCGCGTTCCACTGGGCGGAGTGACTCGATTTCAGGACGCCGTATTCGGGCCTCGTGAAGTGTCCAATGATGAGATTGAGGATTTCGTTGTGTTGCGCTCGCCCAAAGATGGGCAGACGCATGGCGGTCCGACGTACCAGTTAAGCGTCGTTGTAGATGACATCGACATGCGGATCACGCATGTGATTCGCGGGTCAGATCACATTTCCAATACGCCGAAGCAAGCGCTGCTGTACCTCGCGCTCGGCGCCACGCCTCCTATCTTTGCCCACGTGCCGCTCATTCTTGGGCCTGATCGCACGCGCTTATCCAAACGCCACGGAGCAACCAGCGTGGGATCCTACCGCGACGAAGGTTTTCTGCCCGAAGCGTTCCGAAATTTTCTAGCGCTGCTTGGCTGGTCCATTGGCGACGCGGAATTCATGCGCACCGTGGAAATCATCGAAAAATTTTCGCTCGAAGGCGTGAGCCGCACGAATGCCGTGTTTGACCGCCCGAAACTTGAATGGTTCAACGTGCAGTATTTGCAGAAACTGCCGATCGACGAGTTGCTTCCGTTCATCCAGGGTGAGTTGGAACGCGCCAAGATATGGGAGCCCGAATGGGCTGGAGAAAAGCGCGAATGGTTTTCTAAGACGGTGGATTTGTTGCGTCCTCGCACCCGCCTGCTGCCGGATTTTGCGACGTGGTCGCGCGCATTTTTCAACGATACATTTGAAATCGATCCCGCGGCGCGAGAAAAATTCTGGAAGGACGAACGCCTGGGCGGAATGCTCGGCAAATTGGCTGATGCTCTCGCCGCGCTTCAGGAGTGGAATCATGACGCGTGCGACCATGCCTTACGTGAACTGGCTGCGGCAGAAGGCGTAAAAGCCGGCCTGTTGATCAACGCAACACGCGTGGCCATCGTCGGTCAGGCTGTGGCGCCTCCACTGTTTGAAACCATGTTGGTTTTGGGCCGGGATCGCGTAGTCAACCGTTTGCGGCGCGGCGTGGAAATTTTAGCCGCGCGCTGATTCCGTTCACAAACCAAGCTGGCACTCAGAGCCGCAGGATGAGCGCTTTTAGGTAGCGTAGGCTTCAGCCTGCGGGTTTTAGTGCAAAGCAAGTTTTCTAGTGCCAGGACCCACCTAAGGCACTAGCTCAAACATTCTTCCATCCCAAATTATGGTTTAGGAGCAGACTTCTCAGCCGTGCTCAAGGAGAAAATATCCGTGTGCGCAGGCTTTGCAGGAGTATCCGCGGCGGCGATTTCCAGTTCCGCCGTGACGGGAATTTTCGTGGGCGGCAGGCAAGCTTCCTGATTGCATGCCTGGTATCCCACAGTAAGATTAATTTTTTGCGGGCCGAGCGGAGCAATCCCATTCGTACGAAGTTTCATCAAAATCGTAAACGATCCTTCGTAAACGCGCAGCGGCGTCTTCGAAAAGCTGAATGCGCGCATCACGCCGCGAGGATAATTGGTTTCCACCACAAATAATCCGGAAGGCAGCTCTGCCGTCACCTTGGTGGGAATGAGGTAATCTTCCGAAGGCTGGTGCGCGTTAACGTGAAAGCCGGGAGAGATTTTTGCCACCACCGCGAGCTCAAATGCGTGGCCGCGCGGCACGGGTTGCAAGGACACATAGGCCTGCGGTTGCAGAACGCTGGCTGCGGCCGGAAATGGTTTGTCTTGCGCGGATGCATGGATGGAAATGTGCGAAACCGCCAGAAGAAAAAAACACGCTGCCAGACGCGAGAACAGTTTTGCGTCAAATGGCCTGGCGAAATTCGTTTGGGGCGACAGCATTTTCGATTTGAGGGGCTGTGCTGAAATCATAAAAAATTATACCGTTACAGGGCTGCCCAGTTGTTCGGTCAGGATGCGCCCCATGAGCTGCATCAGATTCTCGCCCGTCTTATCCAGAACGAAACTGTTGGCCGCATCGGACCAGGAAAGCTTGAAACTGGTGGTCAGAGCGGAAATCCATATCTGGCGCACCGGGGTATTTGGGCTGATAACGAAGCGAGTATCATTTTCATCCTCGAATTGGATTTCGAGTTTTCCACTTCCGCCCTCGACTTCAAAGCCGCGCTCGTCGCCCACTTCTTGCAAGCGCCGCCGCAAAGTTTCAAAAGCCGCGTCACATCGTTTTTGAAATACCTGTTCATCCATGGCAGAAACAGATTACCAGCGAAACACTCGCGCGAGCAAGGAGCGCAGTGGCACCGCGAACTGAGGCTATTTTTTCAAGTAGAACACTGGCAATTTGGTTTCCACGCTCTTTTGGGCCACTCGCCGAACAAGATATGCGCCCGCCGTGGACCGCGAGCACACAATCCGCTTGAGTTTCCGCCCCACGAAATGGGCTGCCGCCCCGTCGTCCAGCGCAAGCGTTTGCGGCACCTTACCTTTCGCCACGAATTCATGCACAGCAGGGCGACGTTCTGCTTCGCCATCGTAATGCGGACAGCAAGCACCCGGAAGCCATCCCAGGCATGGGAGCGGCACGAGGTGATCAGCCCACGAATCGGTGACGCCTACAGTGAACCAGCAAATGGCCCCTGCGCTGACACCAGCGAGGACGATGCCTGAATTCCACGCCTGCCGGAGAATTTTCGGCAACTGCCACTCGCGCCAGACGGCCAGCATGCTTTTTGTGTTTCCGCCGCCCACGTAGATCAAGTCCTGCGCAAGAAGAATTTCCCGCAGGCGCGGAGTGCGCTCGAAGAAGGAAATGTGCGTGGGGCGGCAACGCTGCTTGGCGAATGTTGCGTAAAATTTTGCGATGTACGTGGGAGCATCGCCTGTTGCGGTTGGCAGAAAGCAAATTGACGGATTCGATTTACCGGTCTGCGCGAGCGCATACAGTTCCAGCGCGGGATTTTCCGGCGAGGCAGGGAAGCTGTCTCCGCCCATCGCGATGATTTGGCGTTTCGCTTTTTTCTGGCTGTTGGATTTTCTCATGTCTCAGGTTTCAAAAATTAATTTCACTCGTAACGCAGCGCATCGACCGGATCGAGCCGCGCCGCTTTGACCGCCGGATAAATTCCGAAGAAAAGTCCCACGCTCATGGAAACGAGAACTCCGAGAAGCACGGCCCACAGTGGCACCGAGGAAGGCAGTTTAGGAATGAATATGTTAATCAACAAGCTGATTCCTATGCCCAGCACCACGCCAATCACACCGCCCGCGCCGGTAAGCACGACGGCTTCCGTAAGAAATTGCCAGATCACATCGCGCCGCCTCGCGCCAATCGCTTTGCGCACGCCAATTTCGCGCGTGCGCTGCGTGACGGACATCAGCATGATGTTCATCACGCCCACTCCACCGACAAGCAGCCCGATCGAGCTGACCACGGCCGTCAAGAGGGCCACGGAACCAGTGATTTGCTTGAACTGGCTGGCGATTTCTTCGGCCGAGGAGAGGCCGAAATTATCGGCAGCAGAATAGGGAACGCGGCGAGTCCGCCGCAAAACAGCGCGAATTTCGTCCTTGGCTTCCGCCATTCTACCGGGGGCCGCCATGGCGCCGATAAAATGTTCATCATCCGCAGGGTGATGCTTTCGATAGGTGTGATAGGGAACCAGCACCTGCTTTTCAGCGGGAGGATTCTGGAATAATTGACCTTTGCGATGGTCGAACACGCCGATCACGCGGTAAGGAAATCCTTCCACGTAAATAATTTTATCGAGCGCATCGCCATCCGGAAAAAAAGTTTTGCCAAGGTCATATCCGATTACGGCAACGTCCTCCCGGTGCACGTCCTCGGCATCGGTAAAATAGCGGCCGCTGAAGAGCCTGAAATTGTAAACATCGGGGTAATAGATATCCGACCCTGAATAATTCAGGCCGCTGACTTCTTTGTCCTTATAGCGCGCGGTGACTTCGGGCTGTCGATTTATGTCATAGATGCGTTTCATGATCGACACGGAAAGTTCACGCACGGCGGGACACTCTTCCCGAATGGCTTGTGCATCTTCGTAAGATAGCGGCTTGCGGTTGCGCTCCTCGGCAGTCATGCGTCCCGTGCTGATTCCCGGGGCCACCTTGAAAATCCAAATTGTATTTACGCCGTAGTCTTCCAGGTAAACGGCGACGTCAGCATAGAAACCCACCAAGATGGATGCAACGGTGATCAGCGCGGTAATTCCGATCACCACGCCCAGCACGGTGAGGAATGAACGCAGTTTATTCTCCCGCAGCGTGTCGAGAGCCATCTTTGCGTTTTCGCCCAGCGCTATTTGCATGAAAATTCCAAAAAAATTAAACTTCCTGCCGCAGGGCTTCGATGGGGCTCAGATTCGCGGCCTTATTCGCGGGATAAAGTCCAAAGAAAATCCCCACAGCAGTGGACACGGTCAGCGCGATGATCACCGCCGAAATCGGAACGTGCATGGGCACAGGCGTATTCGCAGCGATTATCATTGCAAAGACGTAAGCAAACGCAACGCCGATGATTCCGCCAATCGTGGACATCACGGCAGTTTCGGTGAGGAACTGCAAAAGAATATCGCCGCGCCGCGCGCCAAGGGATTTGCGGATACCGATTTCGCGTGTGCGCTCGGTGACCGTCGCCAGCATCACGTTCATGATCACAACGCCGCCAATCACCAGAAACACTGCGACAATTCCCACCATGGATGCCGCCAGCGCTCCCGTAATTCGCTTGAACAAATCGACCAGCGATCCGCCATCCAGAATGCCAAAATTATCCAGTTCATTCGGGCCCAGGCGCCGCTGCGATCGCATCAACGTCTGGAATTCTTCCTGCGTTCGCGACATCCAATCCGACCCGCGCGTTTGCACATTGATCGCCAGGCTCGTCTTGCTCGTGGCGTAGTATTTCATCCACGTTTCAATCGGAATGTAGACATAATTGTCCTGCGTTTGTCCCAGCACCGTCCCGATCGGTTTGCCGACTCCCACGACCTCATAGGGCCGGCCGTCCACGTCGATTTCTTTTCCGATAGGATCGACGCCCGGAAAAAGTTTTTCGCCGATATCCGAGCCGATCAGCGCAACGAGCGAGCGATGCTGATTGTCCGTGTCCGTAATGTATCGCCCCGAGGCAGGCCCTTCCGTTTTCATGTCGCCGATATTCGCCGTCACACCATAAACGGTGGTGTCATCCACGGTCTGCCCATTTGCCTTCGTGCGCCCCAGTTGATTGGCTTGCGCGCCCACTCGCAGGGCAAGCTTCGAATTGTCACGCAAGAAAATGTAGTCGTCCCAGGTGATCGTCCTGTTTCGCCGTGTGGCCTTTACGAACTCTTCTGTGTCCGTGATGATTGGAAAACGTAGCACCAGAAAAACATTCGCGCCGAGGTTGGCAATGCGATTGGCCACATACAGATTTACGCCGGAGATCAGCGAAACCACCATGATCAGAGTCGACACGGAAAGCACGATCCCCAGCAGCATCAGGAATGAACGCATCTTATGCGTGCGCAGCGTTTCCAGCGCCACTCCGATGGGTTCGCGAAAATGCCGGGTCTGAAGTTTCATGCGCGTCGGGCCGAGCTTCTATTCTTTCATACGTGCAACGGTCAGGGAAGGATGGATCGGTGGCGTGCTTTACTCATCGAGCGCAGAATCCAGATCGGTATTTTTGAAATCGCGCCCCTTGAAAAGAATCGGTTCACTGAGAACCTTTGCTAGAGCATAGGCGAAGCAATCTCCGAAATTCAATTGCGCGGGATGCCCGCTCCCTTTTCCGAAATCCTTGTACGCCTCACGAGCGATATGGGCTTGTTCCGGGGTGACGGATTCGATGGTGAATGCCGCCTCCCTGCAGAATTCGTCGAACCGCCTGCTTGCAATGGGATTTCGGCTCCCATCGATCACGGCTGCGGCTTCCACATAATTCACGGCCGAAACGCGCCGATTTTTTGCGGAGGCGATTGCGTTGGCAAAACGCTCAGCTTCCGGTTCATCGCGGAGAATGGCGATAATCGCGGAGGTATCCACAATCATCGCGGCAACCCCCGCTCGTCGTACAAAATATCTCCGTGTTCCGCTGTCCCGAATGACCCCTCAAGGTGGGCTGCGCAATCCTTGCCAATTCGCAAAAGATGGTTCGCCAAACCGGCACCTTGCTCGCTCTGCACGCGCTCCAATCGCTCGCGTACAGCCTCAGTGATGGCAGCAGTCAGGCTCTCTCCGGTCAGATCAGAGAGTTTGCGAGCTAGCCTTTGTGTTTCCTCGTTCTTGATATTCATTGCCATAGAGGTATACCAATATACCATTAATGATGCGCCATTATACCATAAAAATGGGGAGGGCTATCTATATCCAGAAATTGAAGCACTTAACCCGCATTTCTCAAGGGATCGTATGTTTGCTGGGACCGCCAATCTCCTGATTGGCGTTTTTGCCACGCGCCAATCGGGAGATTGGCGGTCCCGGGTTTGCCCTATACGCACCGATTGAGCACCGAGGCGGCGCGGTCCCGTCCCTGTTTTTGTGGAAATTTGGACTACAAAAGGCCTTCAATTGCCTTGGATAGATCGTCGTGATTGACGAGTCCGACGATAGTCCGCACCTTTTTTCCGTCGCGGTTGAAGAGCATGGTGGTGGGCAGGCCGAGAATCCCGCCAAACTTTTCACCGATGGCATCGCTACCCAAAAGGATCGGGTAGTTCATAGCCATTTGCTGGTTGGCCACGTCGAAGCGCTCCTTGTCTAGAAACGGCTGAATCGCCTTTTTACCGCCTTCATCCATCGAAACGCCCAAGATCGTGAAGCCTCGCGGGCTGTATTTTTGCTGGAACTCGATCATCCAGGGGATTTCCACTTTGCAGGGTTCGCACCAGGTCGCCCAGAAGTTCACGAGGACAACTTGCCCCTTGTACTGTTGAACGGTGACGTCCTTACCATTTAAATCCTGGATGGCAACGGTCGGAGCTTCCGTTGGAGTGGGCGCGGACGCGCTCGCCGCTGGCGCACCAGCAGCAGGGAATTTGTGATCGGCCCAGACCATGACGGCTAGCAAAGCTGCGACGCCCAACGCAATGAAAATGCCCTTCTTCATGTTGCGAACTCCTTACAACGCAAACTTATTCAGAAATCCAAGTTTACCCGATAGCCATGTAAGCCGGTTCAGAAAGATCAATGCGCCGACGAAGAGCAGCAAAACGCCGCTCAAAACTTCCACCGTGTGCAGGTAGCGGCGGAAACGCTTGTAAAAGCCGAGAAACTGATTGATACCGATGGCTGTCAGCAAAAAGGGAACTGCTAGGCCTGCCGAATAAACGGCCAACAGAAATACGCCGCGAGAAATAGTTTCCGCGTTCGCGGCCAGCACGAGGACGGCTGCCAGGATAGGACCAATGCACGGCGTCCACCCAAAGGCGAATGCAAATCCAAGAAGAAACCCACTCGTTACGCCGGAAAGCGCGCCGCCGGCCTTGGCTTCGGTTTCTGTTTGCCCGCCAAGATTGTGGAAGCGCACGTCGCGGTTGAGCCAGCGCGTCAGCGAAGGTCCAGCCAGAAAAATAATCGCGACAGAAAGTAGCTGCACGGAACCAAAAAGGCCGCCGGGCCCCATCGTCTCGGTTCCGGCCCGACGCCAGAGAAGCAGGCCACCGAAAGCAAGCACGCCGCCAATGACGAGACCTGCAGTGACCGGCAACTTGATCAACCATCCCACCAGGTGCAAGCCAAACAAGACAATTACAGCACCCGCGACAGGTCCCATCAGGGCTTTGTGCTGCAAGAGAAATTGGCCAACGGCGCTGGCTGACGCGCCGAAGCTGATGAACACCACCGAAAATCCGGAGACGAAGGCTATGGAGGAAGCGAAGAGGCTATTGCGTGCCGGTTGGCCTGTACGAAGTTGCTCCACTCCTATGCCTGAAAGCATGGACACGTAGCCCGGAACCAGCGGCAACACGCATGGCGACAGGAACGAGATAATTCCCGCTATGAACGCATAAAGTATCGATACTTGCATCGGACGAAATTATCTCCGGCGAAGGACATTGCGAGACAGCTTAAAGGTCCATTAGATTAGACGGCAGCAGCCCGCCAACGATTCAACCCGTTCTCTATTTTCACACATCTCCGCGTCTGTACGGCGGAATTCTTCGTTTTTAGTAGGACAGTCTTCAGCCCGTCGCAATTGACTTTGCCTGTATGGCGGAAAGGCGACAGGCTGAAGTCTGTCCTACTGGTAATTTTCTACGATCACGCTAGCCAATGGGAGGGTGCCGATCACCCCAATCATGCGCGCGCTCGTAGGAGTATGCGATGCGCAGTAGCGTAGCTTCGTCGAAAGCACGACCTATCAACTGCAAACCGATGGGCAGACCCGCGTCCGTAAATCCACATGGAATGGAGATCGCCGGAAGTCCCGTAAAATTTGCGGGCCGCGCGTGACCCACAACCGCGGGGCGGACTCCGGTTTGTTCGCCATCGATCTGCATGAATTCTGCACCTATGAGTGGAGCAGCAACTGGAAGAGTGGGCGCTACAATAGCATCCACATCCTGGAACGCGGCGTCGAACTCGGCGAGCAATCGCTTTCGTACTTCCAGTCCTGCCAGAAAGCGATGCGCCAGGACCTCTCCGCCTGCCGCGATTCTTTTCCTGACGGACTCGCCATAATCCGCAGCTCGAGAGGGAAAATATCCGGCCGATTCGTGAACGTGATAAATTTCCGCGGTCGAAACATCGGTAGCGGCGCCCAGAGATTCCTTCAAGTGAGGAAGCGAAACTTCACGCACAACCGCGCCGCGTTTTTCCATGTCACGCACAGCAGCATCAGCTGAGCGGCGTACTTCAGGATTGAGCTTCTCCCAATAAAATTCGCGAGGGCGGCCCAGCCGGAATTTGCGGAGCGGTTTTTTCAGCGCGCCTTGAAAGTCTTCCACTTTTTTAGTCGAGGAAGTCGGATCCAGCGAGTCATGTCCCGCAATCACGTTGAGCAGGATAGCCGCGTCCGAAACACTTCGGGCGAGGGGGCCCACATGGTCGAGCGAGGGAGAAAGCGGCTGGACGCCGAAAACGCTGACGCGCCCGAATGTCGGCTTCAATCCAGCAATTCCGCAGAACCCGGCAGGAACGCGTATTGACCCTCCTGTATCCGTGCCAACAGAAGCTACGCACAGGCCCGCGGCAATCGCTGCAGCGGAGCCGGAACTGGAGCCGCCCGGAATCCGGTCAAGAGCCCATGGATTATGCACCGCGCCGTAGTGAGCATTGCTTCCTGTAATTCCATAGGCGAATTCGTTCAGATTGGTTTTGCCAAGCAGAATTGCGCCGGCGCTCGCGATTTTTCGCGCGGCTGTACCATCTTTTGAAGGGATAAAATCTTGCAAAATTTTCGATCCCGCCGTGCAGCGAACGCCGCGCGTCCAGATATTGTCTTTGATAGTGACGGGTATTCCGAGGAGCGGAGCATCCTGCCGCCGCGAACTGCGCGGATGAAGAAACTGTTTTTCCGCGCGGCGCGCGGCGCTGAGCGCGTGCTCGGGCGTAACCGTGAGAAGCGCGTTGAGCGCGGGATTATGCTGTTCGATGCGCCGCAGAAAAAGTGTTGTCAGTTCAACCGGCGAAATTTTCCGTTTTGCGAGAAGCGCCGCAATTTCTTCGATTGTGGAGAAGGCTAATTTTTGTTCGTCAGTCATATTTAGAATATTTTTTCCTGTCGGCGCAGATTTCCAAACGTTCCGATATTCGCGATGTTCAGCGAAAGTCGAAATTGATTTTCGGTTCGGATCACTCCGAGCGAAAGGCGGCGGTATTCCACTGAAATACCGCAGCAGGATCCGTTATAGCTCAGTTCGATAAATTCATTCTGCAAGGTGCTCTGCTTTACGTCGTAGCTGGCCCCTGCTTCCGCGTTCCAGCCTCGGCGATTGGAGGAGCCATAACCCATCTGGGCGCGAACTTGATTTGCAGCGGGTTGCAAAACGTCATTAAAGGGCGGAAGGATTGCTGTGTTGTCGACGGAGAACTGCGCCACCGTAAAATTAAAATTTTCCGTCGGATGAATTTTCAACAGTGCTTCCGCCGTCGTGACTCTGCGCCGCACCGTGTCATAGTCCAGCCGGATCTCCACGTCGTAAATTCCGCCCGGCGAAATGATTAGGTCGCTGTTGATGGGAGAAAAGCGGCGTGGCTCATCCGCAAATGCAAATGGTGTGATCGAATCGAGCGCCTGAAACACGTTGCGCGTCCCCGGGACAAGCGCGCCGCCGAATGTTGGATCGAAGTAATACGCCTGCATAAGTCTCCAGCTGGCCCAGTCCTTGGCTTGGCCATCACCGTCACGCTGAAACAGGTGTTGCGTGATCGAGTAGACGAAATCATTTGTATTCGTAAGGGTTTCGTCCTCATTGAATAGGATGTAGCGGTTGAATTGACCCACGCCTTGCACATAGTTGTATTCAATTTCGGAATCGATGGTGTGCTTCCATTTCCCTTTGCGCGTTTCCCAAACGCGCTCCAGCGTGGCAGGACGAAGATCGATGTTCACTTCGCCAGTGGTCCGGCGCAGTGAGTCATTCGTGACGACGCCATTCACCAGTTGCGCACCATAGATGGTCGTTCGGGTCGTGAAGCTGGAAGTGACTCCAATCCATGGTCCCCAACGCAGAGGCACCACGATGCGCGGGGCCACTTCCGAGCGTTCCACAAAGTTTCCAGTTGCAATTCCGGGTTGAACGGTTTGGACTCCGGTCGTGGGATCCGTCACCAGGTTCTGGTCGTCGCGGTGGACCGCACCGGCGAAAGCATCCAAACCAAAATAGAAGGGTAAATTTTTCCACGGCGCCTGATCCACCGAACCGAAGCGCGCTTCCGGGGCGCTGCGCACGATCTGCACTGACTTGCGGCTGCGCATTGACGAAGTTTTTGTAACTGGTTGCGGCGAAATTGGCGCTGAATCCGCTGAAATTGTTGGTCAGAAATCCGGCGTTGCGCACTTCGGAATTCACGGCCTCGCCGAAAGTGGGCGCGAATGCCAGTTGAAAAACCAAAGACGTCAGCTGGTTGACATCCGCGACGGCGCGCCAACCGTGGTGCAATTGCGCGTCAAGCTGGAATTGCGCGCTGTGGCCGCCCTGTTTCTCCAACACCGTTTCAGGATTGCCTGCCGAGTCGAGCACAGGTAGCCCTTGGCTATTGAGAAGGGTGGTGGCAATTCCCCGGTCAATCACGCCAAAATATCTTCCCGAAACCGAAACGTTTTCCCAAGGCTTGATGCGCACTTCTCCATTTTGTTGCCATCCGCGGAGGCTGAGGTACGCCGTTCCCAACGTAAGGTCAGCCCAATCTTTCGGCGCCCAGTAATACGCGTCACCGAGGACCACTCCTTTCACGGATGTGTCCGCGAACTCCGGGATCATGAATCCAGATTGCCGAATTCTTCTGCCTGCAGGGACGGACGCATACGGAAAATAAAAAAGTGGAATGCGGAAGAGACGGAAGTTGGCATTCAGCAGGGCGACCGTACGATCGACATGCAACGTGGCATGAGGACTAAAAAATTTCCAGTTCGGATTGTCCGGTTCGCAAACGGTCAGCCATGCATGCTCGATCTCATACGTATTCGCATTGATGCGTGTTACTTCTTCCGCTTCAAAAACCAAAGGATTTGGCGAAACGAGAATATTGGAATTCGGCCTGTGCTCCATCATCACTTCGCCGTGCACTTGCTCGAAATGGCCCACCCCGCTGACCACATTGAAGTCGCCGGATTCCGCTTTCAGATGCTGAGTGTCCACATCGAGCAAGACATTGCCCTTGGCCGTGGCGAGATAAGTTTTGGTGTTGTACTGAACATGGTCGGCGTGGAGACGAAGATTTTTATATTGGATTTCAACATTGCCATCGGCGAAATAGAGATCGCCCTCCTTGCGCTGCTGCTCGGCCTCGAGCCGCACACCTGCTTCGGTGGAGGGAGGTGGCGTTTGAATTTCCTGGGCAATCGCTGCGCGCATCGCAAAAATAGACGCGGCCAGCGCCAGGAAAACGCGCCAACGAGTTGCGATAATGAATTTGCGACCGAGTTTCATGATTCTGTACCGCCCGCTGACCTGACTAAAGGGCGGAAGAAATGCCTGCTAGGGCTCCAATAAAAATAGCTCGTAAGCCTAGCATTCCCCCTGAAGGCTTACAATCATTCCGGTTATCTACACTCGCTCACTATAGATTACGCACGGAAGCTATCGGCTGCCCGGGTTATTCAATTCGTGACAAATCCTTTTAAAAATCCGTGTTAGTGAACTTGTTACGGGAGATTCACTGGTAGAATGGGCATGACTCCCGATTTCCGTTCGGCGAGACATCCGCAGCGCAAAACGGAGCGGTGATAAAAACCTGTCAGTCGTGTGGCGCCGTTAACGGCGAACCGAGCGATATTTGTTGCTTCTGTGACGCTCCATTGGGTGGTCGCGGACGGTCGGCAGCAGTGCGCCAACTTGCCACCCAAACCGAAGGTAACCTAGCCATTGAGCCTGAATGGCGCCGCGAAGTCTCGAACAAACTTCGCCAATATCGCGCGCGCCGCAGTGGTGTGTCCGCCGAACTGCAAACCGTCCTTCCCTTTGAACCGGATCCCCCGAAGCAAATGGAACCTCGCGAGGAACGTCCGGAGATCCTTGCACCTACTCGAGAAAAAAATGTAAGAGAAACTCGCAAACCCCGCAGTGAGAGGTTCGAATTCGCGATGCCCGATCTGGAGCTCGCTCCAAATCTTGAGAAAGTCTCCACAGTTGAACCAGTCCCATTTGTCGAAAGTCTGGCAAACACCGATTTCTACCCGGCAGCTTCATTGCCGGAACGACGATTAGCCGCCATGGTGGATGTTGGTCTGCTCTTCTTTACATACGGAGGCATGCTGGCGCTCTTCACGGTTTTAGGCGGGCGCGTGGGACTGAACAAACTTGACCTAACTGTTGCTGTAGCAACCTTGGGACTTTTCTATGCGCAATACTTTGCTCTCTTCACTATGTTTGGCGGATCGACTCCGGGAATGATGGTGCAGGGTTTGCGTGTTGTGAGTTTTAGAGGTGAAACGCCAACCTCGCGTCAACTGGCTTGGCGCAGTCTTGGGTACTTGATCTCCGCGAGTTCATGCTTCCTGGGCTTTATTTGGGCGCTTTGGGATGATGAACATCTTTGCTGGCAGGATCGGATTTCACATACTTATCTCACTTCGAATCAGGTAGATACGCTGGATTGAGTTGTTGAGGATATGAGTTCACATGCCTCATTCTGGAACGGTACCAGAATCCAGACGCATCCAATGAGCCTGCCGTGCTATCATATTTGAGATTTAATCTTTGTGAATGAGGCCTATAAAAAATATGAGCCGCCTCGCCAGAATATCCGTTGTCACACTCTCTGTCATAGTGTTTTTATACGTTGGCTTGGGCTACGTCCTGGGAAAATCTTCGGACGATAAGTCTTACCGCTCGCTGAGCGTATTCGGAGAGGTTTTGCAGCGCATCCAGGAAGACTACGTGGATGAGCCCAACATGGCTGTGGTCACAGCCGGGGCCATGCACGGGCTTCTCGAATCGCTCGACCCGCAGTCCGGTTACCTCAGCCCGCGCGAATACGCCGATTATCGCGACCGTATGAAAAACGGTGTGCACGGTGAAGTTGGCATGACTGTCTCAAAGCGGTACGGCTACATCGTCATCGTATCCGTGGTTCCGGATGGACCAGCCGAAAAAGCCAGTCTGCGCAGCGGCGAAATTCTTGAATCCATCGGCGGATTCAACACGCGAGACATGTCCGTAGGTCAGGCGAACGCTCTTCTGCAAGGTGTTCCCGGAACTCCCGTAAAATTGGCCGTCATCCGCCGGGGGAAAACGGAACCGCAGGATTTTACGATCAATCGCGGAGTGATTGGACCGCAGCACATCGTTGCCGATCACGTTGGCGACGACGTTGCCTACATACGCCTGCCGGCGATTGACGCTCTGGACGTTTCCGAACTGCATGACAAATTGGCGCAATTCGACAAGCAGGGCATGCACAAACTTCTTCTCGACTTGCGCGATTGCACGCGCGGCGATAACAACGAAGCCGTGGCTGCAGCTCAACTTTTCCTGACTTCCGGAAAGATTGGCTCGCTCGAAGGGCAAACAGTTTCGCACAAGGATTTTGAAGCCGAAGCAGACAAGGCCGTGTGGCGCTCTTCCGTGGACGTCCTGATCTCGCCTAGCACTTCCGGCGCGGCCGAAATCCTGGCTGGAGCGATCAAGGGAAATAAGCGCGGCGAACTGGTTGGCGAGCGCACATTCGGCGCAGCCTCGGAGCAAAAAATTATTCCGATGGATGATGGCGCCGCATTGATTCTGACTGTGGCGTTTTATTCCACGCCGGACGGCAAATCCATTGTGGAGGACGGAGTTGCTCCCACGGTGGAGGTGCACCCGAAGGGTATAGATCCATCCGCTGCTCCCGCACCCGACAAGGCCGTTCCAGATGATGAGCCTCCTCTTGGTCCCGGACAATTGCCGAAGGCGGGATGATCCGGTTTACAACAAAGGTCTCGAATTGCTGAAAGGCGGCCAGGCCCAAAAGGCTGCTTAAAGTGTGATCGGCCGCCTTGTCGCGTTCGGCAAATCTGCCGCACAAACTTTTACCAAAACTCCTGTCTTACTTTTTCTGCTTGCGGCTGCGGTATTTTTCGCCGCGGGTTGTAAGAAAAAATCCGTCCCCGTTTCCAGCACGGCCATCCGAAATATATCCCGTGAATTTGTTTTTGCCGCTCGAAATGCAAGCGGCGGCCGCGCGGAAGTCGGCATGCGGCCCGAATATGCCCCTCGCCAACTGGGCAAGCAACAAACGCTTGTTGCAGATCACATCTACATAACTGTCCCACTTGCCAAAACGGGCACGGCGGATAGGGCCACGCGTGATGCGATCGAAGCGGAGATGGGGCGCGTGGCG
This sequence comes from uncultured Acidobacteriota bacterium, assembly GCA_963786215.1. GTDB lineage: Bacteria > Acidobacteriota > Terriglobia > Acidiferrales > UBA7541 > Palsa-360. The sequence goes on along the minus strand of CAWAYK010000006.1, from coordinate 60,606 downwards.
GTCTATCACCATTTGCAGCGCGTGGAACGGCCCGGCGCGTCTGGACTTGAGCGCTTCGATTACCTGATGAACGGCAGACGGATTCAATCGATCCATCTGATTACGCCACTCGTTAAGGCGCAAGAAACTTCCGCGGTTACCTCGACGGCGCGACCGAAACTGGCCATCGTTATCGACGATCTGGGAAATGACCGGGCTCAGGCCGATGCGTTGTTCCGTCTCTCTTACACATTGACTCTTTCCGTGCTGCCGCACGAAGCCAACTCCGGCGAAATTGCCGAAGAAGCCCATCGACGCGGGTACGAGGTCATGCTCCATTTGCCGATGGCCTCGAATGCGGGGAACAAGGACGAAGCGGTGGAACTTCACCCTGGCATGGCCGCGGCGGACGTTGAGAAAACATTTTCAGCGATGCTGGAAACAGTTCCGTATGCGTCAGGCGTGAATAATCACGAAGGCTCTCTCGGCACCTCCGATCAGAAGCTCATGGATGAGCTGATGCCCATGTTGCACGAGCGCAAATTATTTTTTATCGATAGCCGCACAACTGCCGCGACTGTGGCGGAATCAGCAGCCCACTCAGCAGGCGTAGCTACAGCCCGGCGAAACGTATTTTTGGACGATGAGCAATCAGTAGCGGCCACGCGCAAGCAATTTGCGCTGGCCATTCGCGACGCAAAAGAAAAAGGTTCGGCGCTGGCGATCGGGCACCCGCATCCCACCACGCTAGAAGCGCTGGGCGAAATGTTGCCTGAGGCGGAGCGGCAGGGTGTGCGCCTGGTGTTCGCTTCAGATTTAGCGCGGTAGTTTTCCCCAAAATAAAATCAGGAAGCTTTCTGGTAGGCAGCCAGAATATCCGGAAGAGAGATCACGCCTTCCAGTTTGCGAGAGCCCGCGCGACCGATCACAGGCAGTAACTGATGGCCCTGAATAAATCGCAATGCATCATCCAGGCGCTGGTCGGGATGGAGAACGGGCAATCGGGCGGTTGGCAGAACTTCGCGTAACTGGGTTTCTTTTGGAAATTTTGCGGCGATTTCCGGCAAATCTTTACGTGCAATGCTCGCCCACCGGCCTGTCGGGAAATCGCACCAGCAAGGAATTCTTCCGGGGAGACTTCCGCAATTTCCAGGGCGCGAGCGAGCGTATCGCCGGCCTGCAGCGGCGGGAAATTCCGGTTGCCGCATCGCATCCTCCACGCGGAGGACGATCTGCTCGCGTTGTTCCTCCATCGAGGGCAATTCCAGTCCGTCCTGCTTGGCGAGAATGTCGAACAGCGAAACGTCCTGATAGCTTGCGGGAAATCAGATAGGCGATGGTATTGGAAATCATGACAGGCAGAACAATCGAGTAACTTCCCGTCGTTTCCACCACCATGAAGACCGAAGTGATCGGAACACGCAGGAAGCCGGCAAAGAAAGTTCCCATTCCGACCAGAGCAAAGGGCCCGACGGAGGCGCTGACTTGCGGAAAAAAATGATGTTCGAGCCCGCCAATCGCTCCGCCAATCATTGCGCCGATAAATAAAGTCGGCGCAAACATTCCGCCCGGAGTGCCGCTGACGAACGACAAACTCGTCGTCAAGATCTTCGCGAATCCGAGGACGGCCAGAATTTCCCATGTGTATTGGCTGTGAAGCGCCTGATCGATGTAGGGATATCCCGTCCCCATGGATTGCGGAATTTTCAGGCCGACGATGCCGATCAACAGGCCCGCGGCGGCCGGCTGCAGGTAGTAGCGTCCATTCGGGCAAGGCGCGGAGCCTGGGCCTGAAAATAACAATAATTTTTGTGAAGGCGAGGGAAAGCACTCCGCCGACAACTCCCAGGACCGCATAGGCAATCAGTTCCGCGGGATGCGCAAGAGTGTAGGCCGGAACGCGAAACATCGGCTCGCTGCCGAGAAAAGAGCGCATCACCACGGCGCTGGAAACGGCGGCAAGAACGATGGCGCCCAGCGCGCTCGCGCTCCACGTGCCGATCACTTCTTCAATAACGAACAAGACTGCGGAAATCGGCGCGTTGAAGGCAGCCGCCAAGGCCTGCCGCCGCGCCCACCGGAGCAAGCAGCCGCAATTTGTCCCTGGAAAGTTTCAAGCGCCTGCCGAGCGCGGAGGCAATTCCCGCTCCCATTTGCAGGGACGGATCTTCAGGGCCGAGCGATTGTCCGCTGCCGATCGCAAGCGAGCAGGTCACAAATTTTCCGATGACCGTCCGGAAAGGCACGTAGCCGTCGAATACGTATACGGCCGCCTTGGTTTGATTCACGCCGCTGCCGCGCGCGGCCAGAAAGAATTGCTGGACCAGAAAGGCGACGACCAATCCGGCTCCCGCCGGCACCAATAAAACTCGCATGTGCGAAGGGGCGAGCGCGGATCCAAGCAGGGTGAGACGAACCCATTCGATCGATGATGCGAAAACAAACCACGGCCATTCCGGAGAAAATCCCAATTAAAATCGCCAGCAACAGGAATAGATTTCCTTCGGAAAGTGTGAAGGAACTGGGCAATGGGACTTAGCCATTTGAGACCCATTCCATTTGACACATGAATATTGCGGTTTGTATTCGAGTCGTGCGCGACCGTTTCCCTGAACGTCGATTTTCTGTCGTTCATGGGTTAGGCCTTCCTGCTGTCTTTTTAAAAGCCGTAAGGCTTGATCCGATCCCTGTCGGTGGTCCGCAGATTTGTGAAGTCATTTCCTCAATCCGGGAAACGAGCTGCATGGCTTCCTTTCGCAACTCAGGATCACTGCGAAGCGAAAACAGATTCACGCGGTTCTGCAGTTCTTGTGCCTCTCTGGCAAGTCCATCCAGATCGTTGGAAGCATGACTCGAAGATGAGCTGCTTGCACCTGTTCGACATGCACTCGTGCAGCCGTTCCAGCCCCTGCTGAAAATCGCGCGGAAGATCCGGCGTGTCTGTTCTTCATCGCTCAACCCAGGCAGAAAAGGATCATTCCGCAAGACGTCCCGCACCAGTGCGAGCGACGCGCGAAGTTCATCGGATGGCATTTTCGTGATCTGCTCTGGAAAAATAGATTTCTGCTTTCGAATAGTTCCCATCCTCAAATGCGATTTGTGCCGCTTCCTCGAGCCATTGACTATTCCTGAGGATCTGTTTGCAGCGCGGCTTCAAATTCGGCAAGAGCCATGACCGGATCTCCCACTCTTAGGAACAGATGGCCGTTTTCTTCGTGCACAGGTCCATTTTCGGCTGGCGAGTATCCACAGCGAGGCCGGTGATCTCCGCCTTGTGCTTCGTCCAACCTTCTCTTATCCAGGAGAAATTCTGCATAGTTCAAGACGAGCTTGCCGTCTGCTGAGATGCAGATTCCGTTTCCCAGCTTCCGAAAATCGCGCCGCGAAAATAACGAATGGCCTGATCCGCATCGCCCATCCGCATGGAAACGCGAGCCAGGTCGAGATTCACCTCGCCCGATCCCGGAGCACGGTCCCAGAGATTAGAAAGTAGGACCGCGCTTCCGTGAGCCGACCATCGGCCAGCAGAGCCTCCGCGAGGTGGAGTTGCACAACCGGATTGTCGGGCGCATAGGAAAGGGAATTACGAAAATCCTCCAAAGCCATTGCGGGTTTCCCCGAGGACAAATCCGTGTTTCCCTTGTCAGACCATTCTCTGGCGAGCCCTTCCTCGCGCACATGATAGGTGCGGGCGAGCGTTGCCGTGATGGCGAATAGCAGCGCGAGCAGAATCAGGCTCAGCAGCAGGACCCGCCGCTGTAAATATCGTGATACGATATGTTGGGGTTCAGACGTCACAATTTAAAGATAACCCAGAGAAGGCATGGTGCGCACCAGTTTGTGAGGCCAGTTTGTGAGGAATGATGAGGCTGGCTATTGCCGCCATTCCCAGCATACGCAAAACGTTTTGCGTAAATCCGGAAAAAGAATGCCCCGGAGGGCTGGGCCCGGGGCGGTAGTGCATGCGGGAGTGACGACAGCGCAGCTTGGAAGCGATGCTGGGTGAATCGACGGAGTTGAACATGTTCCGGCAACCTCTGAAAGAGACCTCGGAACCACGGCGAGACACCCAGCCCGCACGTTGCTTCGAAATCGTCTGGTTCGCGAACTCGTCTGCTTAGCCGAGAATGGCGTCTTTGAACGCCTTTGCTGCGCGAAGACGCACAACGGTCTTTGCCTTGATCTTGATCGCTTCGCCGGTTTGCGGATTGCGGCCCATGCGCGCCTTGCGGTGCGCCTTCACGGCGCGTCCGATGTTCGGAATCACGAACTTGCCCGCGCCGCCCTTGGCTTCCTTGACCGCCAGCTTGAACAGTTCTTCGAAAAACTGCGCCGCGACTTTCTTCGATGTCCCGACTTTGTCGGCCATGTGCGCGACGATCTTGGACTTGCTCATTGGTTTTGCCATCTAGTTTCGTTCTCCTCCTCAGAATTGAGACTGCTGCAGGCGCGGCGGCCGCCTCGAAGCGTACGAGCCACGCACGGCGAGCACTATACGGGCGAAGCGCGCTCAACGCAAGAAAAAACATCTAAAAACGCCAGATTTGGATGCGGCTTCCAGCAGTGCGTCCACTTTGGAATGCGCGGACTGTGTTATTCTTTCTGATTCACAATTTTCGCGAGGAGCGTACATGGCGAACTGGAAAGAACTTGAAAAACAATTTACCGCCCGGCTGGCGCTGGGCCGCCGTCCCGTCGCTGTCACATTTCTGGACGCGCGAGCCTGCGGGCGTTGCGAAATTTTCCGGCACCGAGCCCGCCGGATGCAGTTTTTGGCGACTGGCCGCCGCGGGACGCACGTTCTACACCGTTCCCGCCGATCATTTCAATTGCGCGGTGGGAGCGTACACGCACAACATTCAGCTTGCCGCCCGATCGCGTGCAGGAAACCGAAACGACGCTGGGCATGATGTTCGATCTCGGCTACGTTCGCCCGGAAGAAGTTCCCGGCATTCCGCGACTGCCCAAGGAGCCCGCGGCGGTTGTTTTTGCGCCGCTCGGAGATACGCCGGTTGCGCCCAGCGTCGTGCTGTTTACCGTGCAAGACTTCCGCGGCCATGCTGCTGAACGAAGCCTCCATCCGCGCCGGCGCCAGCAGCTCGCTGCCGCTGCTGGGCCGGCCGTCCTGCATGGCGCTTCCCGCGGCATTGGCGCATGGAACCGTTACGAGCCTGGGCTGCATCGGAAATCGCGTGTACACGGATCTTGGCGCCGGATGAAATTTACGTCGTGGTGCCGGGCGCGAAGCTGGAAGCGGTCTCCGATGCGCTGGGCATCATCACGTCGGCGAATGCCGCGCTCGAAGAATTTGCGCGCGGGCGGCAGAGCTTCGCTTTCGACGGTCTAAGTTCGCGCTATTCAGCGGCACAGGCTTCAGCCTGTGGGATTTAGGCGTTGCAAGATTCCGAACCCAGCAGGCTGAAGTCTGCGCCACGAAATTCCTACAGATTTCCCAGTCCTTCGTAGAATTGCGCGACGGCTTTGATCCCGCCGAAATAATTTTCCAGCGCAATGTGTTCGTCCGGGGCATGCGCGTTTTCATCCGGCAATCCGAAGCCGAGCAGGATGCACGGCACCTTGAACGTGTCATACATCTGCGTGACGAACGGAATCGATCCGCCCTCGCGAATAAATACGGCGCGCTTGCCGAATCCCTTTTCCAGCGCATTGTGCGCGACCTCAAAAAACGGATGCGTGTACGGCGCGACCCAGGGCTTGCCCTGGCTGTGCAGATCGAGCTTGAACTTCACCGTCTTCGGCAGCAGCTTGCGGATGTGCCGTTCGACGAGGCGCGTAATTTTGTCCGGATTCTGGTTCGGCACCAGGCGCGTCGAAAATTTCGCGTAGGCCTTCGACGGGATCACGGTCTTTGCGCCTTCGCCCGTGTAGCCGCCCCAGATTCCGTTCAACTCCAGTGTCGGCCGCGTCCAGAGCTGCTCGACAATCGAAAATCCTTTTTCGCCGGAGAGTCCCGGCGCGCCCACGGTCTTGCGAAATTCGCTCGGCCTTCCACGGCAGCGAATTGCAGCGCTTTGCGCTCGGCCTTCGATAAGTTTCGCGACGTCGTCGTAAAAGCCGGGAATCGTCACGCGCAAATTCTTGTCGTGCATTTTGGCAAACAGTTCGCACAAAATCGTGATCGGGATTGGGCACCGCGCCGCCGAAAATTCCGGAGTGCAAATCCTGCGCCGGGCCGGTAATTTCGATCTGGTAATAATTCAGGCCGCGCAGCGCGTACGTGATCGACGGCACGCCGCGCGCCAGCATTCCCGTGTCGGAAACAACCAGCGCGTCGGCCTTGAGCCGCGCCTTGTTCGCATTCACGAAATCCCACAGGCTCACGCTGCCCACTTCTTCTTCGCCTTCGATCATCACCTTCAGGTTGATGGGCAGCTTGCCGGCGGTTTTCATGATGGCGTCGAGCGCGCGAATGTGAATGTGCACCTGCCCTTTGTCGTCCGCCGTGCCGCGGCCATACAAATTTCCGCCGCGAATCGTCGGCTCAAACGCCGGCGAAGTCCACAAGTCCAGCGGCTCGGCCGGCTGCACATCGTAGTGGCCGTAAAACAGCACCGTCGGCTTGCCGGGCGCGTGCAGCGATTCGCCGTAAACCAGCGGATGCATTTTTGTCGGGCACGAATTTCCACATTGTCGAGGCCGGCGGCGCGCAGCCGGTCGGCCACCCATTTCGCGGCGCGCTCGATGTCCGGCTTGTGCTCGGATTGCGCGCTGACGCTGGGAATTCGCAGAAATTCGTACAGTTCGTTCAGATGTTCGTCGCGCTTCGAATCGATGTATTCGGTCAGGTTCATGGGCTGCTCCTCGCTGATCGCAAGTTCGAAATCGCGACGTCATTCGCGTAAGTCGAGCCGCAGATCGACAGCGAGATGATAACGCGGTCACGTCGTCAACACGCACATGGTAAGCGCATGAGGAATTCGCCGCGAGCCGTCAAGCGGCTATGCGCCCAGGTTGCACAGCGGGAACACCGCCATGACACCGTCGTTGACGGCGCAAGCGGAACTGCCGCAGCATGGACTTACCATGCCTGAAACAGATACTAGACAAAGCTCGCCGCAGTACCCGCGTTTTCATGCGCGTGCGCGTGGTCGTCGCGGGAAAGAATTCCGACAATCGCCGCTTCCGCGAGGCCTGCGAAACGATCGTGATCAACGCGCACGGCGGCCTGCTGTACCTGAACCAGCCGCTGCGACATGGACGCGATGCTGGTCCTCACCAATCCATTTACGCAGGAAGAGCAGGAATGCCGCATCGTGTTTCTCGGCGACGCCACCGACAAAGGCCAGCGCGTTGGCCTCGAATTCCTTACTCCGGCGCCGCATTTCTGGGGCGTTGATTTCGTTCCCGCCGATTGGCCCGCGCCGCGCTTCCACGTTCGCTCCGCGCTAAACCTGCACCCGTTAACCGAATCTGGATACTCAACCTGCTAATTTATCTTCGATCAGATAGTTTTTCGATTTGCTGCTGCACTTGCCGTCCTGAATTCGAGCGGATGCGCAATCATGTTGAAAACTTCCGGCGTGCCGCCGGTTCCGTGAATGACCACCGAGCCATAGCCGAGCATCCTGCCCATCGCGCTTTCCTCCACGCCAATGCTTTCCACTCGTGACAACAGCAGTTCAATCGTGCTTCGCGCGGCCAGTCCGACTTTTACAAAAACGCGCTTGTTGGTGACCGTCATTTCCGTTGCATTCCTCATCACAATGCCTCGCAGAATAAAAAACAGCGCGATCGCCGAAAAAGACTCCGCCCAGGATCATCATGGTTGCGTGTGCCAGAGCTTCGTCGCCGGTCGCGCGCTCGGAGAGAACAAACATCGCCACTCCCGTCAAGCGCGAAAAGGGTCGCCAGCACGAACGGGCGCGACGAGGACGATCCAGTGCAAGCGCGTTTCGTAAACGATTGTCTCTCCCTCGATCAGATGCTTTTCAACGTAGCTCATGGCGCTCCTTGGCGGATTGCGGTCTGCACGATTTTAGCGCACGAAATGGCAAGACCTCGGCGAATGAGCAATATAAAACAAAGCAAGCATTCAAACTGTGAGTTTTTGTAGCGCCGGCATCTTGCCGGCAGTTTTACACGATCTTGCACCTCCTTCAGAAAACTGCCGGCGGGACGCCGGCGCTACGAAACCTTTTCTTCCCATCACTGTGGCCGAAACAAATTGCGATCCGATTTGATCACCAACGGCTGGACCGGAACGCCACCTAAAATTCGGTTACAATGCCACTACGAAGTACATTATGCGCTGGGTATTTTTAATCATCTAAGCAGCAAGAAGGAAAGACCTGCTATGAAATTCACGCGAGCCTCGTCCTCTCAAGAAACAAAATCTTCCGCTAACCTTGCGCGCCGCACATTATTGCAGCGCGCGGGCTATGCAGTGGTTGTAGCGAGCTTATCGCGCGCTTCTTTGTTCGCCGAAGACTCAGTCAGCGCGCCGATGGCGCGGCTCAGTTCCTACATGACGAGCGCTCGCAATCAAACATTGCCAGCCGATGTGGCGGAGCAAGCCAGGCTTCACATCCTCGACACATTCGCCGCGATGGTTTCCGGATCGCAACTCCTGCCCGGCCAAGCGGCCCTTAAATTCGCCAGGAATTATGGCGGCGAAAAAGTTGCGACAGTCATTTGCTCGAATATTTTATGCGGGCCGATGGAGGCGGCGCTCGTCAACGGCGTCCTTGGCCATTCGGACGAAACCGATGACGCGCATGCTGCTTCAGGATCGCATCCCGGCGTTGCGATCGTTCCCGCAGCCCTGGCAGTAGGTGAAAAGTTCGGCATCAGCGGCACTGAATTTTTGCGCGCCATCACGCTCGGCTATGATGTTGGCACTCGCTTCGTGATGACCATGGGCGGAGCCGCCATTCAGAGCGAGGAGCACAGGAGCACGCACTCCATCGCCGGGATTTTCGGCGCAGCTGCTGCGGCGGCAAGCGCCGCCAGCCTGAACGAGCAGCAGATGCGCTGGGTCCTCGATTACACTTCGCAGCAATCTTCCGGCACAGCTGCGTGGCAGCGCGATACGCAGCATATTGAGAAAGGTTTCGTTTACGCCGGCATGCCTGCGCGGGGCGGCGTCACGTCCGCTCTGCTCGTGCAATCCGGCTGGACCGGCGTGGATGATGTGCTTTCAGGCGCGGACAATTTTTTTATGGCCTATGCGCCGCAAGCGAATCCTGCAACATTGGTGGATAAACTCGGCGAGCGTTTTGCGGTAACAGAAACGGATATCAAGAAATGGACAGTGGGAGCGCCGATTCAGGCGGTTCTCGACGCCCTGGAAATTTTGATCAAGCGGCAATCGTTTTCATCGGATGACGTGAAGGAAGTCACCGTCCGCCTTGGACGCACGCAAGGCATGGTTGTAAATAACCGCGAGATGCCTGACATCTGCGTACAGCACATGGTTGCTGTCATGCTGATCGATAAGACCGCCACCTTCAAATCCGCGCATGACAAGCCGAGAATGCAGGACCCCGCCGTTCTACGCGTCCGCGCAAAAGTAAATCTCGTTCTGGATGACGGAGAGCTTCAGCGCGCGCTGCCGCGCCGCGAGGCTATCGTTGAAATCACGCTGAATAACGGAACGCAGCTGAGCGAACACGTAAAGGCAGTGCGAGGTAGCGCGGCAAATCCGATGACGCGCGAAGAAGTGGTCGCTAAAGCGCGCGAACTGATGACGCCAGTTCTGGGCGCTAAAAACGCTTCCACCTTAATCGAAAAAATGCTGGACTTGGAAAACGTAAAAAACGTCAAGGAACTGCGCCCCTTGCTGCAGCTTGCATGATTTGGTTTTGGTTTACGTGGCATAGGCTTCAGCCTGTGGAATTTAGTCCTAGCTAGGACTAACCCCCACAGGCTGAAGCCTATGCCACGCAATTTGCCGCGCGATTATTTCTTCGGAATGATTGGCAGCAGCAGATAAGCCTGCTGTTCTTTGCTTGTGTGAAGCGTAGTCTTCCCCGAAAAAATATTCGCGGGGCGATCCGTGGGATCGTCGTGCAGGAACGGTCCGCAACCCCGCAGCTCATTTTTAAAATTGGAAAGTTTTCCGCCCCTACAAGCATGCTCGTAATCCTTCCCGCGAATTGTTAGGGCAATCCGGTAGCCTGCAGGCACAACAATGCTCGTTGGCCATATTTCTACATCCATCTCCACCGGAACGCCTGGTTTCAACGGCTGGCGCTCGTCATGCGTGTGGTACGGGCGCCACGGCTTCGAAAGTGGCCGCATCCAGCTTGCGGTGCGACGCGCGCAGCCATCCCTGGCCGATCGGCGTGTGCGGATCGATCGCGCCCTGAAAAACAACTTCCTTCATGTCCGGAGAAAAAACGCGCAACACGGCGAAAATATCGGCGTCTTCCGTGGTCGAAGACAAGAACAATTTCAAAGCTGAGGGGCCCGTAATTTCGGTTTCTGGCTGTGAGTGGCGGCGTCATCAGCGTGACGCCATCGCCCATCGCATCAAACGAAACGATTGCCGGGTTCCGCCGTCAGCGGCGTACGTAGCAAGTCCGCCACTCACAAAATCGAAATAAAATTTCGTCCATTGCGTGCGTGCGAGCGGCCACTCATTTTCCTCGCGCTCTTCGAAGCGATCGATGATGGCGGACCTGCAGCAAGACTTGCGGCTGCCGATCCCAGCCATTTTTTTCGCCCTTCAAAAAATAATCGAAGAAGCGTTTCTGCAAATCGCGCCCGTAGTCCGTATAGAAATGCGTCCAGTGTTCGATGCCGTGCGATTCCAGCCACTTTTGCGAGGACGCGGCGCGCATAAAACCTTCAAAATTTCCGCGCGGATGCAATCCCTGTCCGCCCCAATTTGCGGCGGAGAGAAAAGGCACGGTCACCTTGGACCAGTCAGGCGAGCGGTCTTTGCTGTAATGATCGTCGAGCGGATGCGCCAGAAGGTCAGCGCCGAAATTGCAACGGTTGCCTGCGAGTTCCACGTCGGTCAACGTTTCCGGCCCGCATGACGAGATCGCCCGTAGCGCGGCTAAGCGGCCCGCGAGTGCCCAGGCCGTGCTGCACTGTTTTCACCTGCATGTCATACCAGTTCGCCCAGAACGTGCAGTAAATGCCGCCGTGATGCGATGTATCGCGGTACCATTCCGCCGCTCCCTCCCAAACGCACATCGCCACCAGATGCGGCGGCTGTTGCGCGGCCACCTGCCACTGATTGATGGCGTAATACGAAATTCCGTTGAGGCCGACTTTGCCTGTGCTCCACTCCTGTTCGCCGGCCCATGCGATGCACGCAACAAAGTCCTGCGTCTCGCGCGGCGAAAAAGGATCGACGTAGCCCGGCGAGCGTCCGCAGCCGCGGCTATCCACGCGCACGCAAACGTAGCCATGCGGCACCCATTTTTCCGGGTCCATCACTTCCCAATTTTGATACAAATTGCTCGAGCCAGCGGGCACGTCGGGATGTTCCCGCGCCATCGTTTCCCAGGCGTCGGGATAACCATCTTGAAACGAGAGACCTTTTGCGTACGGCCCGTACGTGAGCAGGACGGGGTAGCGGCCATCGCTCACCGGACGAAAAACGTCAGCCCGCAGAACGATTCCGTCGTCCATCGGGATCGGCACGTCCCAATCGATTCTCATTCCATCGCGGATTTCAGATTTTGATTGCGCGTCGGGTTGCGAACTCATCATCAATCCTCACAAAATATGAATGCTCACGAAGGCAACGGTTTTCCTTTGGTCTCCACGCCAAATGGCAGTAGCAAAAGCCCCACAAGGAATGCGGCGGCAGTCATGGCCACAGGAATCCCCAGCGTCTGAAAGTGTCGTACGCCCGCGCCAACTAAAAATGTAGCTCCTGCACCGGCAAAGCGTCCCACATTTTGCGCGAACGCCAGCGCGCTGGCCCTGCATTCCGTTTCATACTGCTCCGGCAGCCAGAAAGAATATACGGTGTAATTCGCGCCGCCAATCCCGAGAAAGAAAAGGCAAACAAAAAACCATTTCAACGCGTCTGTCTGCAAATAGAAAACGTATCCGAACGTAACGACAATGATCGCGAACATCAGCGAATAAAATATCGCCTGATTGATCTTGCGTCCAAAGCGATCGGCGATCCACGGAACGCTCAGCGCACCCAGAATTGTTCCAATGGAAAGAATTCCTGTGCCATAAGACGCGAGCCGCGCCGATTGAAATGGCGAGTGGCCCGACATCGCGGCCAGATAAGTAATCGCAGCTGGCACGTATACCGAACCGGCCCACAATCCAATCGTGGAAACGAGTTGGTACATGAGGTTCATCACCGTGCGCAGGCGATAACGCACCGAAAATATTTCCAGGAAGGAGCGCCGCAAACTCCACCTCTCTCCGAGTTTTCCGCGCTTTTCTTCCCAGCGCGCCGGTTCCTTCATTCCTCTGCGGATCAGAATCACGAGCAACGCCGGAACGCCGCCGACCACGAACATCCATCTCCATCCACAGCGGCTGCCAACAAAATAATTAGCCAGTGCTGCCAAAAAAAATCCAAAGTAATAGCCCGTGTGCATCATGCCCGCGCCCATGGTGCGGCGGTCTTCCGGCCACTCTTCCGAGATCAGGGTCGCGCCAATCCCCCATTCTCCGCCGATGCCGATTCCCGCGAGAAGGCGAAGTGCGGCGAGCATCCAGATATTTGTGGCGAATGCGCTGAGCAAAGTAAAAAGCGAAAAGCAAATAATCGTGAGCATTAAAGTGCGCACGCGGCCAAAACGATCGGCCACAGGCCCCCACAGCAGCGCCAATCCCCACCCAACCAGAAAAAGGGCGAAAAGAATTCCTCCGTAATACCCAATGTTCGCCGTGGTTGCAGGAATTCCTGATCGAGGCAGTAATTCCCTCAGGGCAGGAAACAGAACGAGCGCATAGATAAACGAGTCCATCCCGTCGAGCACCCAGCCGCCCCACGCCGCCCAGAATCCGCGGATTTGATTAGTTGTGAGAGGAGTCCGAGTCAAAGTCATTGTTTTGTGGAATTAACCAAAACAAATAGGTCGTTGCATTAGATGCGCGACGCGTGACTGGCATGAGTCCCGCAACGCAATGCCCCGGCCCAGTTTGGCTTCATTTGCGCATGGGATGATACCACCGCGGCCCCCGGAATCTCCGCGCGCTTGCATATACTTTCGAACTAGACGCGGGTTGCTTTTCGTAGCGCCGGCGTCCCGCCGGCAGGTTTTGTGCATGTCATGGCGAAAACTCTGCCGGCGAGACGCCGGCGCTACGAAAACCAGTCGATGGTTTTTCATTTGTACCTTTCCTGATCGACGCGGCCTTCTCAAACAGTTCTTGGCCACTGATTACGCAAAACTCAGTTACAATGCTTTCTTCTGGAAAATTACGGTGTGTTGGATTTGTATGGAAAATAAATCCAGGGTTACGGGGGACCAGGTATGAGACGCGATCGGAACGCGAATTCGCCGGCGGGAAACAATAATAAAAATCTCACCCGGCGCGATCTGGTGAAGCGCGGAGCATGGGTTCTTGCCGCGACGGCGATTCCAGGAGCGGTGAAATTGGCCGCCGAAGATATCAGTCCGATGATGCTGAAGCTCAGCACGTATATGAGCGAAGCGCGCAACAACGCCCTGCCCGATAAAGCGCTCCAGGAAACCAAGCACCACATCCTCGATACGTTTGCTGCCATGATTTCCGGCTCTGACCTTCCGCCGGGACGCATGGCTCTGAAATTCGCGCATGCTTACGGCGGTCCCGCCGTTTCCACTGTGGTGGCGTCGGACATTCTGATAGGTCCGATCGAGGCTGCCATGGTCAATGGGGAACTGGCGCACTCCGACGAAACGGATGATGATTACACGGGTGGCGGAGCGCATCCCGGCAGCGCCGTGATTCCGGCTACGCTCGCGCTTGGGGAAAAAGTCGGCATCAGCGGACAGCATTTCACGCGAGCCGTCGCGCTTGGATATGACATTGGAATGCGCGCATTCAAAACCGTTGGCGCGGGCATTCTGAAAGATACGCATGTACTGGTCGGCACGTTTGGAGCGTCGGCCGCGGCAGGCTGCGTATTAAGTCTGGACGCGCAGCAGATGCGCTGGCTGCTCGATTACGCAGCGCAGCAGGCTGGAGCGGGTTTCGCAACTTGGCGGCGCGACACGGACCACATTGAAAAAGGTTTCGTGTTTGCCGGCAGCACGGCGCGCAACGGAGTTACCGGCGCGCTCGTCGTCCAGCTTGGCTGGACAGCTGTGAATGACGTAATGTCCGGCCCGGACAATTTCGTAATGTCCTACGATCCCAAAGGCGATCCCTCAAAATTTGTCGAAGGGCTCGGCGAGCGCTACGAAGTAACGTTTACAACGCTCAAACGATGGACGACAGGCGGCCCCATCCAATCGCCGCTGGACGCGCTGCAACTCATCATGAAAAAACATCCCTTCGAGCCCGATCAGGTGAAGCAGGTGGTGGTCCGCACTGCAACCACCGCCGCTTACACGGTAAACAATCGAGAGATGCCCGACATTTGCCTGCAGCATATGATCGCGGTGATGATCATCGACAAAACCGCTTCGTTCAAAGCCGCGCACGATAAGGCCCGCATGCAGGACCCGGCGATCCTGCGCGAACGCGCCAAAGTGCAGTTGATCGGCGAAGAAGAACTCGAGCACATGATTCCGAAACGCGTGGCCATCGTCGAAGTCACGCTCACCGATGGAACCAAGCTGACCGAGCGCGTCGAATCCGTGCGTGGCACTCCGGAAAATCCAATGGATCGAGGAGAGGTTGTGTCCAAAGCACGCGACCTCATCATTCCCGTCCTTGGCCTGAAAAAGTGCGACACCCTGGTCGATAAATTGCTTAACCTTGAAAATGTGAAGGACATCCGCGAGCTCCGGCCCTTGTTGCAGCGGACATAATGAAAACCCGATTACGTGTAGCGCTCACCTTCAGGTGAGCATTTGGGTGGACTGGCTATGCCCGCCTGAAGGCGGGCGCTACAAAATCATGTTGTTGTTTCTAACGCATTGACCGGCGGAGGGAACATGAAAGTTATCGTGAGAATTGTGAGCGCAATTTTCGTGCTCATCGGCAGCATCTGGTTCCTGCAGGGAATTAATGTTTTACCGGGAAGCTTCATGACCGGGCAAATGCGCTGGGCTGTGCGGGGCGGAATTTTATTTGTAATTGGAATTGCTGGTCTGGTTTGGGCGAAACGGACCTCGCAGCGCTCCTGAAGGAATGGAGGAAGTTCTTCCTGTAGCGCCGCCTTCAGGCGAGCATCTGCCCAAATCAGCAGCGCCCGCCTAAAGGCGGCTTCTACAAGTGTCAAACCGGCCGCGACTTAATGTCTGTCGTGGTCCCCTCCGTGATCCCCACCATGATCGTGCCCGTGATCGTCGCCATGATCATTTCCGTGGCCATGATGTTCTTCCGGTGCACGCCGTCCCTCTCGTTCCGCACCGCGTTCACGGTCGGACCGTTGCTCAACCTCATGATGCTCCGAGACACGATCCCCTGGCCCGAAACGGTGTACGCCCGCGTAGGGATGAGCGTATTCGCGACGGTTGTCCCAGGTTCGTCCCCAACGCGCGTTATTAATGAACACGCCATGCCCGCCCCAATCGAAACGGTTATAGCCCCAGCCCCATGGCCGGAAGGAAACTCCGAGTGAAATGCCATAGCCGAAGCGGATCGCGCCTCCCACAAAAAAGCCGGGCCGCGGCGCATAGAACACAACGCGCGGATCATAGTAAGGCACCACGACGTATCCGGGATTGACCGGCATGATCGTGATGTACGGTCCGCCGCCGCCCACAACAATCTGGCCATTGCTGCGCAGGTATCCGTAGTCGCGAGCCCTGCGGCGTTCTCGCTGGACCGCGTCCATCACATCGCCCTCCTGCGCGAGGAACGCATTGCCAATGTCAGTGGTCCAATTCATGTCGGAAGCCATCATTTCGAGGACCGACGGAAATGGCAGCAACGCTTGAACGCTGGGATCCCACGGAAGCTGGTCACCCTGAATCGCGTTCGCTAGCGCTTGCCCCGTGAGGTAATGGTGCTGGTCGGCCCATCGCGCGGCATCGGGAATTTGATCGGGGTACGTAGCTCCAGCCAAAATCTGAGCCACGAGTGGATCAGGGTATAGCGCAATGCGTGAGACCATTTGCTCAAGCTGAGGCGGCGCAAAGGATGGCGGCCCTTGAGCAAAGGCAGGAACCGCGGCCAAAACCAGTAACATCAAAAGTGCGTATTTCAAGATGCGCATTATGTTCTCCTACTTTCAATTTATACGGCTCATTCGATCTAATCCGCAATGCGGAGTCGTCCTAATTTCCCTTAATTAAAAATGGTAGCGCACCTGTTTCCAGGTTGTACCCAAAGAATTCAGGCGCGTTTCGCCCGACGCACCACAGCAGAATGAACCGGCGCTTGACTCTCACTTGGCACTGGCAGAAACTCAGCAGAGTTCATACACAGTGAATTTATGGCGATTCCTAAATAAAAGCGAAGGATCTGAAGCGCCCTATGTAATCGAGCCCGCCGTGCGCATCGGCCACGTACATTTGAAAGTCGCCGATCTCAAACGTGCGGTCGGACTTTTACAGTGGCGTTCTCGGATTCGAAATCATGCAAAAGCTTGGCGATGAAGCGATTTTTCTTTCCGCCGGCGGCTACCATCATCACATTGCGCTGAACACCTGGGAAAGCCTCGGCGGTTCGCCGCCGCCCATGGGAGCCACCGGCCTTTATCACACGGCAATCGTTTATCCGACGCGCGCTGCTCTGGCCACGGTTTTACGGCGCGTGCTGGCGGCGCGCATCCCGCTGCGAAGGCGCGGCGGACCATGGCGTGAGCGAGTCCATCTATCTGCGCGACCCGGATGATAACGGCGTGGAATTGTATTGCGACAAGCCAAGGGAAGTCTGGCCACGCGATGCCAATGGGAATCTGGCCATGTACACTCGCATGCTGGATTTACACAAATTGCTCAGTGAGGCGCCATCGGGTTCGGCGGTGTCTACCGGCCCTGAAGATTTGTAATCAGTAGAACAGGTTTCAGCCTGTTGCACTTGTGACATGCTAAAAATTAAAATCCTACAGGCGTAAGCCTGCTCTAGTTATTTTTCGACAGAGGACACTCATGATTCGACGTGATTTCTGCAAGACATCGCTCGCGCTTGCCGGACTAGCGCTGGGCAAGGGATCAACCGAGGCTCTCGCCCTTCCCAGCGGACCCGTCTCCGCTACCCGGCCCCGCCGAGGAATTGGCCAAAGCGCCGGGCCTCACCAAATACGTTTCGGAATTCATCGTGAACACGAAGTACGAAGACATTCCGGAAAATGTGATCGCCATCGGCAAGAAAACAATGCTCGACGGTTTCGGATTGGCGCTGGCCGGATCGGCTTCCACGGCGGGCCCGCGCATCCGCCAATACATCGAATCGCTCGGTCCATGCGGAGGAGGTGCAAGCATCATCGGCACAAAAATGAAGGTGCATCCGCGCTTTGCCGCGCTCGCCAACGGCATTTCCATTCACGCCGATGATTTCGACGATACCGGCTCCGCCTTTCATGTCGCCTCACCCGTGCTTCCGCCGTCGTTCGCGCTGTGCGAGCTGGGCAATCGAAGCGGTAAAGACTTGATGCTCGCGTTTCATGTGGGCGTCGAAGTCGGAAACAAAATTGGAGACGCGATGTCTCCGCGCCATCAGCAGGACGGCTATCACACCACCGGCACGATCGGAACCATGGGCAGCGCCGCAGCCTGCGCAAAACTGCGCGGCCTGGACGCGGCGAAAACCGCGATCGCGCTGGCCATTGCCGGCTCGGAAGCCAGCGGCCTTCGCGACAATTTCGGCTCGATGACAAAACCATTTCACGCCGGGCACGCCGGCGAAAATGGAACGGTAGCCGTCGACCTCGCGGCCATCGGCTGGACCGCCGCGTCCGATATTCTGGAAGCGGAGCTAGGATTTTTCGCGGTCGGCGGAGGTTTCGATCCGAAATTCATCGTCGATCGCCTGGGAAAACCGTGGATGTTCGCTTCGCCCGGCGATTTGATCAAGCGTTTCCCCTGCGGCACGATCCAGCAGCAGGTGATGGACGAAATGTTGCGCCTCATTCAACAGAACAACATCAAGGCTGCGGACGTGGAGAAAGTGGAAGTGGGCGGAAATCTGAGCAACTACCGAACGCTTTTCCAGCACCATCCCACCACCGGTCTGCAAGGAAAATTCAGCATGGAATACGCCATGGCCCTCTTGCTGCTGGACGGCAAGGCAACCTTGAGTTCGTTCACCGATGCCGTCGTGCAGCGCCCGGACATGCAGGACATGATCAAGCGCGTGCGCTATTACGTCGACCCGGAATTCAACAAGCTGGAACTGCAGGGAGCCTCCCTGCAAGCCATGCTCGTCGAGCAGAGCGTGCTCAAAATTTACATGAAAAACGGCAAGCTGATTTCAGGCCGCACGGAACCCGCCAAGGGAAGTCCGGAAAATCCGATGACTTTTGAAGAAGTGGCCGACAAGTTCCGCGGCAACGCTGAATTTCTGAAATGGCCTTCGCAAAAAGCGGAGACCGGTGATCGAACTCGTGAAATCGCTCGAAAATGTTCCCGACATGTCAAAGCTCACCGCCGCTCTGGCAGGTTGAACTTTATTATCGAAAGAATTGTTTCACTGGAATTGGGATTGTTGAATTAAAGTCTGTCGTAACTGGAGGAATTAAAATGACACGACGTCTAAAAATTGTACTCGCTGCGTGCCTGAGCGCTAGCTGCTTTGCGATTGCCTTGTCCAGCCTGCCCATTTCCGCTGCGGACGATGAAATCATCGCCCTCGACAAGTCCGCGACGTCAGCCCTTTCCAATGGCGACAAAGCAGCCCAGAGTAAATATCTGGATTCCGATTTTAGTTGGATTGACACCAAGGGAGTCATGCGCTTTGGCGATGATTCTTTCCATGCCGGAATCAAACCTGCCGTTCCTGTGGCCGACGATGTGAAATACATCGAGCACAAATATGGAAATGTTGTATGGCTTCAATCGAATCAAGGCAAGCGCTATTCGGCGCATTTCTGGGTGAAACGCCCTGCCGGTTGGAAACTCTTGCACATGACGGAAATCGATGTTCACGAACGCGATTTTTCAACGGTGCGTCCGAATTACGAGGTGCCCTGCATCAATCCCTGCAAAGCAGTTCCCTATACGCCGGTCACCGCAAATGAAAAGGCTGCGCTGGATGGTTGGCAGGAACAGGAATCCGGCAGGGAAGGAATGTGGGCCAAGCACATTGCGGACAATTTCGATCAGCGCGCAGCGATGACATGGAGCGGCCCGAGAGCGTCCAAAACGGAAATGGTCGCCATGCAGGCTCGCGCCAGACAGCAAAATGCGGGAAGACCTGAAGTAGGCACGGCACCGGCCTTATTCATCCGCTCATGGGATTTCGGAACAGCCGTAGTAATGATTTCCTGCCAACCGACGTATGGTGATAAAGCGTATTGGTCGAGTCGCGTCCTTGCGCCGCTCGATGGCGTGTGGATGATGATGGAGAGCTACCACAACTACATCGATGCTTCGCCCGTGATGACGGCCGTGCCCATCGAGCAATCGAAAGATCCGCGCGCGGCTGCCATGAAGTAAAAGCGGCGTTTCACCAAGCAGAAAGAAATTTCTAAAAATTTATTGAACTAGTGCGCGTAGGATCCGCTTTTCAAATCGTCCAGAACGGATCCCGCGCTGGGGGCCCAGCCCAGCCCCTTTTTAGCCTTTTCGCCGCTTACCTGTTGATCGAGGACAAGCGCATCCGCGAATGGCCCAAACGCTTTGCGCGCTTCCTCGAGCGGCCATGATTCTGTTTTTCCTTTTGCTCCGGCTCCGATGCTCGCGGCCTCAGCCACTTCGCCAACCCGGTAAGACGGGCCGTGCGACGCGTTATAGAGCGATCCTGGCACGGCTTTTTCCAATGCCCGTACATAGAGTTGCGCAAGATCCTCGACATCCACAAATGGCCAGCGGTTTTGGCCGTCTCCCACATAGCGCGTGGCTCCAGTTTCGCGCGCAGATTTCGTAAGCATGGCCGGAATACTTCCGCCGCGTCCATAAACCAAAGCCGGGCGAATCACAATGGCGCGCACTCCGCGGCCCTGTGCCGCCAGAACTTCCTGCTCAACCGTAGGCCGGTGAGCGACCAGCGGCGTGGGATTCACCGGGGTCTCTTCGGTTGCCACCTGATTTCCGGTTGAGCCGAGCACCCATACGCCACTCGTATAAATAAATGGTTTCCCGGTTCCTTCCAGCGCGGCGAGCATGGCGCGCACAACAGTCAGGTCTGCCCGAGCGGAATTCGCGTCGTTCGTGTTGGCCGTGTGAATTACGCCATCAGCCGTGCGCGCCCCGGAAGCGATTGTTTCTGGCTTGAGCAGGTCACCCAGGTGAGCGCGAATTCCTCGATCTCCCAGGGCTTTTGCTTTTTCCGGCGTTCGCGCGAGGCCAACTACTTTATGGCCCGCTTCCTGCAATGCTTCTGCAACAGCGCTTCCGATATATCCAGTTGCCCCAGTCAAGAAAACCAGCATCGGGTGTTTACCTCCGTGAATCATTTTACTACTCACACGCGGTGGAATCTCAAGCTGGGGAAGCGTCCGTCGGAGGAAGGCGATGAAGATAATTACAAACGTGGAGTATGCGTTTGTTGAAAGTAAATCCGTGAAGCCCATTTCCTGTTGTTAATTTTTTAAGTCGATGGACGTTGTTCTTTTGCCGAAATCGTAACCGGCTTTAGGCTGGCCCGCCAGCAGCGTTCGCAAACCTCATCGGGATAAACGAAATAGTTGGAGGACTTTCCGCACTTCTTGCATTCCAGCGGAACAGGCCGGGCCACGCCTCGAACGCTCAGCCCGCGGGCACGTGCCTGCCGTTCTACCCACAATACAAATTCCACAGCGACGTTGCGGTCGCGATACGATTGCGAGTCATCCGGATTGAGAAAGAATGGCCAGGGACGAAGCAGGAATGCCATGCCAAT
Source organism: uncultured Acidobacteriota bacterium (assembly GCA_963786215.1). Taxonomy (GTDB): domain Bacteria; phylum Acidobacteriota; class Terriglobia; order Acidiferrales; family UBA7541; genus Palsa-360. The sequence goes on along the minus strand of CAWAYK010000006.1, from coordinate 39,600 downwards.
AATTCCAAAGATTAATACGAGCGCCAGGATCATTTGAGGGCCTCGCTTCTATACTCACATCGGTAGACTACAAAACCACATTAACTTTGATGCAGGATGCGGGTCACTTCGATGTTCGCGCTTCGATACTTATCAGTTACCGGGGAACAATTTTCCTCATCCCTACAGTAACGCCTGGCTTCGCATACAGGATTTCGCGGATCTGGACACGTGTAGGAAATTCAGGGGTTGGTTTTGTAGCGACCATCCGTTTTTTTGGCGGGCGATTTGTCTTTAGTGCTTGTACAACTCGAATGGATGGACAATTAAAATCCGCGTGATCTACTTTTTCTTGTCGGAAGGGGAGAGGACAGCGTTCCCAACCTGCTTGTTGTATTCGGCCATGTCAACTGGTGAGCAGATCAGCTCTGAAATATCAAAATCGGGCGGTTGCAAGTGCAGGGGGAAGTTTTTCAGGCCCTGCCAGGGTTCCGTATACATCTTCGGATCGTAGACTGTCACCGTCAGCTCCATGTTGTCATGGTCCACGCGATGAAACCGTTCCTCAACCCGTAAATCTTCGCTGTGTGGACGGCCCGCATGATCGAGCCAGCTTCTTGGATTCATCCCGACTGTCTCGACGACGAAAGTATAGTCGTCTTCCCACTTTCCGACCGAGTATCCGTTCCATCGCTGATCCGGATCCTTGGGAAGTTCCCGCCCATCCGTCCAGATAACTCGCCAGTTGCCGTAAAATTGATTTAAATAAACCACCTGGTTCGCGGTCTGCACAAGTTCGATCGTCCTCAATTCAAAAAGCTCCATGCGCGGGAACCCGATCGGATCGCACTGGTCTACCGGATCATTTGCCAGCGCGGCAGGCACTTGCCTGACGCTCGGTCCGGATGGCTTGTTGGCCTTCAAAGCCGCCAGCCCCATGGGCGTGTAATGCAGAGGCCGCATGATGCCTGTTTCGTCAGGCCGTCCGCCTTCGACGCCTTGTCCCCGAGGCGCCGTTAATGCGGGGTGCTCCAGCGCGCCGCTTGGTTGGCGTCCGCCGTCGAGTTCTGCCGCATCCCAGATTCCCGAAATGTCGCGACGCGGAGCCGGACCTGACTTTTTTCCCGCATAAGATGGCTTGATGGGAGGAATGCTGTTCCATTTGTCTGCCTTCGCCTGATCTCCTGCTGCGCTCGGCGAAGCGGTTTGTGCTCTCCCTGCGGGAACAAACGCCAGTCCTGCAACCACCGCAAATACTGAGGCCATCGAATACTTGGACATTTTGAAAATCCCTCCGGCTTCTTCGATCCCGATCTTTCGAAATTACCCGCGAGTCGACCAGTCGTACTCGCAACCCATGTGGTTGCACCCTTGCGTATTGAATGTCTTGTAAAAGCTCTCACTATAAAAACGGTTCCTAAGGCTGGAACTGTTTTCCGTTGATTACGATTCGCCTTCTCGGGGCTGTTGGGCTGGAGCTTCCCAGGAATCCCACTGGATTGCCGTTCCTGGCTGGCATCGCGTCAATTTCGACCTCGTCTCCGACCTTGAAAGTATTCTTGGACCAGCCGATTGCCATCATGGATACCGGATTTTGAGCTTCGACAATCCAGCGCGCCACGTTGCCCGTGTCGTCCTTCACGTCTACCTTCACGAACACATGCGGGTTTGACCAGATATATTCCGCCACGGTTCCTTTCACGATAACCGACTTGTCCGTCTCATACGCCGCGTTGCCATGATGGGCGAAGGTCGGCACAGAAACCGCCACTAGCGTAACAATCGCGATGGCCATGGTCCTCAGACTCTTTATCATTGCACTCCTCCATACTTTTACTGGGTCAGCGTTCGATCAAGCGCAGTCGTCCGAGGATAGAAGTCATTCCAATATTTGCGATCTGAACATCCCCGTTGCGTACCTTAATACACCGGAAATCGTTCTGAGTGAACCAAATTGTGTTGGTCACACCTGGGGGTGATCTCTGCGCCGCTCGCGCTAAAGTAGAGGGGGAGGGGGAAATAACAAAATAATTCGAGTCACGGTAACGCTCTGCTTGAAACGCAACAAATAAAAATCAATTTGTCTCGAACGGAGTGCGAGCAATCAGACAGGAGTTGCGCAACACGCGTTTCGTGAATCTACTCACTCGCAGCGGGTTTCTTGCGGTCGGCCATTTGAGTCTGCGTGTCTACGGAAAATATCTTGAAATCGGTAAAAGAATGTTTTCGGTAGAAACGGCGGCCCTGAAAATCCATATAGAGCTCTGTGCTTGCAGGAAGCCAGAGTTGTAGCTTACCCATTGGCGATTTTACCGGACGATACTCAACGCTTTGGTGGTCCAGGCGAAGTCGAATCTTTGAGATGGACTGCACCAAGTCTGTCTCCAAACGTGCCACCTGATAGGAATCTGCAAGTATCCAGGCCCTGCCACGCAAGTTCACAGCGTACGTCGCTCGATCTATAGAAAATGAGTAAGTCTGGTTGGGGCGATCCGTGCGTTGCTCAAACCGAACTTGCCAAGCTGGCTGCCCATGCCATTGACCCAGACCTTCGCATTCCATCTTGAAATTGTTGACGTATCGCGGATGAAAAATCAGAACGAGGCTTGGCGTGCCGACCGTTGCAATGTGGTTCGGGAAAGGATCGAGAGAAAGACTGCCATTACGGAACTCGTCCACATGAAGGGGGCCAGCAGGGTCTTCAGTGTAGGATACCAAATAGCTAAACTGGTTAGTGATAGAAGGGCCCAGGTGGCCCAAATGATCTACTGGCTGATGCATCAGAAGTTCCGTCGCCGTAAATCGATCTACGTTGTGAACTAGTTCTACGATCCTTTTACCGGCTCCGTCGAGCACAGTTGGCAGCGAGCAGGCCGCTCCGGGGGCGACGGGCGGGACAGCACGATCTATATCTTCCGGAATCCAACTATCGTTCGACGTCCGGACCTGAGACATAGACGCGATGGCCTCGTCGGGGATGTCGGTGAGCGATATGGGAACTGGACTGTCACTTAAGCTTACCGATTTCAGAGCGATCATGGTCGTCACTGGAGTCTCAAGCTTTGCCAGATACCGCTTTGCAACATCTTCTTGCGCTGGATCGTTGTGGTTTTTCAGGGCTGCCCGCAACTCGGCCGCTGCGGCCGCTCTGTCGCCCTGGGCGGCGTAGATTTGGGCTAGCAGGAAGTAAAGAGGCAAATAATTGTGATTGAGATCGACCTGCGCGGCTGCCAGAGCATCCTTCTGCGCTTCAACCAGATTGTTCAGATAGAAGTAAGCCATTGCCCTGTAATAATGGGCATATCCATCATTCTCCGAATTGATGCCGATGGCGGCGTTCGACAAGTCTAAAAGTCGCGCCCATTCTTGATTCCTGGCGGAAAACTCCGCCAGGCAAAGATATGCCGGGAAGTATTTCCCATTGATGACTGTGGCATGCGAACAAGCATCGCGTGCTTCCTGCTCCTTATGTTGCTCGTCGAGAACCACTCCTAACATGACCCATGCCGCTGAGTAGTCCTTATACTTATCAATAGCGCGGCGCAAATGCTGCTCGGATTCATCAAGTTTTTTCTTTTGAGACGCACTGCATGCCTTTTGATACTCGCCCCTCGCCCCCGACGGGACTTTCAGCCCCGCAACACGCGAAGTGGTGGCTTGTGCAGCTGAAAGGCTCCAGGGAAGACATTTCTCATCATCGACCACTACAGGTTTTGCAATCGGAGGTAAATCCGAAATCACCGGAGCATTACTATAACAAGGTCCCGAGTCGGTGCAGTTTGCGCCAACATTCACACCAACCTCCGCTTTGGTTTTTAATTGCGCATGCAACGGCAGAGCCGATAAAACCAATGCGAAAGCTAGAAGCGCCACTAGCTTCCGGTCCTGAATTAGAGTAAGACACTCGTAATCTAATTTCTGCGTGGGGCTGTTCCGCTTGATCATGATTTCACTCGAGGAGGGAGTCAATGTCTCCAACAATTGATCTTTCTGAAGTGGATGGTAATCCTGATCCTACCCAGAAACAAGAAGTTTTGAACAAAGGGAATCGAGCAGCTTTAAGAAATACTGGTGTGTTACTCTAATATTAATACTATAAGAGTAAGTATAAATGAGGCTGAACATGCTGCAGCGCACGTTTTCTGCCTTACTGGCGGACAGAGTGTGGGCCGTGTGAAAGGCAGGCGAAATGTCGTCCTAGAACGCAGCCAGGAAATCCCGAATTGTCACAAATACATCGCTAACATTAAGTTTAGGTTACAATTAAAAACGGAGGGGTGGGAGAGCGGTCTAATCCGACGGTCTTGAAAACCGTTGGGCCCGAAAGGGTCCCGGGGGTTCGAATCCCTCCCCCTCCGCCATGCAGTCGTCGATTATATTTCTCTGCCGCACTGTTGCGCTGAAATAGCGTCATTTGGCGGCATGAACGGCCATTTGTGCAGCTCCAAAAGGGCCTGAGATTCTCCGAAAGGTGGAGAATAGCCAACAGAGAGGCCTGATTTCTCTGGTGCCTCACCTGGTAGGGCCGTTTCGAAAACATAAACAGTCCTCGAGTTCGAATGCTGCACCGAGTCTCAACGATGTGACCACTCTTCAGCGATCCGGAGGACATCGTCTATTAGCTCACGATTTTCATGGATTTGTTTGGTGTCGATTAGAAGGCGGATTGAATTGCCACTCTGTTTTCCTGTGTCGATGAGTGCTCCCTCCAATCTCCTTACAACATCAGGACGCTTTTCAGCTCCCACTTTGATCTTGATATGGCAGTGCCCAGCTTTGCGAGGATGAAACCAGCAAAAATTGTAGCCACGTGTTCCGAGAGTGATGTGGGTCTTGTTATAAGTGACTCTCGGTTCTCCGTTCGTCGTTGGCGTCAGCGCCTTAATTAAATCGACAACTGTAAGCGAAGCTTGACCGGATTTCTTTTCCCAATATTCACGGTCGGCGGGTTCTACTGCCTCCTCCTCCTCCGGCACTGCGCCAAACTCATACGTATCGAGGACTCGTGTGAATCGGAGTACAACTTCGTCGTTCATTCGAAACGCGCTCAACTGAATTGCAATAAGTGGTACTGCTCGGTCAAGAAGACGGATAACATTGAAGAATCGTGACGCGATGATTTCTGCAACTATGACAGCGCGATGTTCAATCGTCGGGTACCTTTGCCTTCCATTCGAGCCAAGCACCCGAACCCCCTAGACTTCCTGCGATATTGGCCGAAAAGATCCGGCCGGCACAATATTTGGGCGTTCCGGACTATCGCACGATCAGCGCCAAACTTGCGGTCAGCATCGGCGGATAGAGGGTCGTCTTCCGAGGCGACAGTTGTTGAGGAGACCGATGGTCCAGGTGCTTCTAATTTCTTTATCCACAAAGCCCGCATTGAGGAGTTTTTCAGTGAAGACTCCAAAAGGAAATTTCACGTAGATGCCACAGACGCGATCCTCATGCCTGCCGCGGATGGCTAGGAATACGAAGCTCGATGTCTATTTTTGGTTGAAAGATATGCGTGCTATTAACAACTAAGAACATAACGATAGTATTTAAATAAAGCATATTTAAAATACTTGATAATGTAATTCCATGGACAACGACCATAGACGACTTTCTACCGCAACTTTGTTCGTAGTCAGCTGCTCTGCCCTGATGCTTGAGTTGGCCTTGACCCGCGTTTTCTCGTTCATTCTTTGGTATCACATGACATACTTGGTGGTGGGGTTGGCGCTGCTTGGTTACGGGGCCGCCGGGACGAAGTTAGCGCGGCGCGACGATCTTATCACCGCAGATTATTCCGTGACGATTTTCCGAAATTGCGCGCTGTTCTCACTGTTCACAGTAGTTTCTCTCCTGGTAACTGTCCAATTTCATTGGAACTTCGATAAAATGTTCGAAGGCTATTATCTTCTGATTCTTCCCCTCTTGTTCGTACACTTCATGCTCGCTTTACCTTTCTATTTTGCCGGAAAGGTTATTGGCTTCATTCTTATGCGCAATCGACAGCGTACCAATCGGTTGTACTCTGCCGATCTTTTGGGGGCGGGCGCCGGGACTTTACTTGCCGTTGCTCTAATCAACCATTTCGGAGCAATTAGCTCAATTTTCTTCGCGGCTGTCATGCCCGCGTGCGTCGCAGTGGTGGCTGGATGGAGCCAACGTAGTGCTGTCAGGGCACTTTTATTGGGATTCGCTTCGATACTATTGATTGGAGCAACGTTTAGCACCGCACATGACCTTGTACACCTGAAACCTGCTCCGGGTAAAGAAATGGCGAGCCCGATCGCTTATACAAAGTGGAACATTCTGAATCGTATTGATATAACCGAACCGATTCACGAAAATTTCTATTTTGGGGGGGTGCTTTCCGGCGCATACACAGGACCGCCACCTACAATTCGTGTCATCTATCAGGACGCAACCGCGCCTACTGCACTAGTGCAGGTCGAAGGAACTCCCGAGACTTTTCCGGTCTTGGGTTACTTTCTTCAGGGTGCACCTTACGCACTCCGCAAACAGCCCGCATCGGTGCTGGTCCTCGGGTTTGGGGGAGGGATCGACGGCCTGATCGCGGAACACGCTGGAGCTCGCCACGTCGTTGGAGTTGATATTAACCCGATTACGTTGGACCTGGTGTCTCACCGATACCGCGACTTCACGTCCGGCTTGTTCGAGGGGAATCGTGTGCAGCTGGTCCTTTCCGAAGGACGGCATTATCTAACCAGATCTCACGATAAATTCGATGTCATTCAACTGAGCGGAGTCGATACTTTTGCCGCTGTTTCTGCCGGTAGCTTTGCGCTTAGCGAGAGCTATCTCTATACGGTTGAGGCAGTCGATGATCTCCTAAACCGCCTAGGCCCGAATGGCATTCTTTCTTATTCCCGCTGGCTGTTTCGTCCGCCACGAGAAGCACTCAGATTGGCCGTAACAATCGATCAAGCGCTGCGACAAGCGCGAGTCAAAGATCCTCGCAGGAATATCCTCATTGTCTCGGGCGGAGGCGACTTGTATGGATGGGCTGATGTAATGGTCAAAAATATACCATTTACGAAGGATGAGGTTCAAACGCTAAAGGAATGGGCTGCCGAGAGGCAGTTTCAGGTCATATACGATCCGTTTCAGACCCGGCAAAACCCTTTCAATACCTATCTGAACGGTTCAGACCGGGATCAACAAGTCTTTCTCGATTCCTATTTATATGACGTCTCGCCAAGTCGGGACGACAAGCCATTTTTCTTCCAATTCTATCGTTGGAGAAACATGTGGGACTTCAACGCCTCGCAGGACAGCGGAGGCTACAGCCTTAACAGCATGCCAAAAGGGATCATGTCGCTCGTTGTTTCATTGGGAGAGATGTCTATCTTCAGCCTAATGTTCGTGCTCTTGCCGCTGTTCGGACGTAAAGAATCTGTGTGGTCCACTCGGCAGAGCGTTTCGTGGCTTGGTATCTTTGCGAGTCTTGGCTTTGGTTTCATTGCCATAGAGATGGTGCTGATGCAGAAGCTTTCCGTATTTCTTGGCGGCCCTGCCTACAGTATGGCCGTTACGCTGTTTGCACTTTTGGTGTTTTCAGGGGTTGGAAGCAGAATCTCGGAACGCCTTTCAGCTTCCAGTTATCGAGCTATAGCAAGCATGATCGTGGGCCTTCTTGCGATGCAAGGTATCGAATTGGCGTTCCTGGACTGGGGTGTTCCTCATTTACTGTCGCTTACACAGCTAGCTCGATGTCTAATTGCTATCATTGCAATTGCTCCTCTTGGGCTGCTCATGGGAATGCCATTCCCAACTTTGCTTTCCAAAGCCGGTGTGAACTCAGAGACTCTGATCCCGTTGGCTTGGGGAGTCAATGCGTGTGCGACCGTTATTGGATCCGTGCTTTCTACTATTGCGAGTATGATTCTGGGGCTATCCATTACTTGGTTGCTTGCGATGGGAATGTACTTTTTCGTTTTACTTTTGGTCGCTAGCTCGCATGGCGAGCTAGACCCCGCGGCGGATGTGCCTCGGATCCTTGTTGCAACCCGGTAATCCGGTGTTCCGGAACAGGCCCAAGGGAGCCGATTCAACTTCTTGTGAATGAGCGCGAACATCGGGACAGTGAAGACGCGATCTGTTTTGTGGTTTGTCTTAAGTCTGACGTTAACGGGGTGAGTGTGAGGGGTCTTCTCCCGGGACCGAGTTTTTGTACCACGGTGAGTCAGAGAGTTTATATCATGCGCGGCCCCCGTATTTTTGATCCACATCAAAGGTTAGTTTCCGGCGAAATCTTGTACGTCAGAAGGGAGATTCGCCGTGAAAGTGAACTCGATTATACCCGGCTGCATGAAACCCCAAAGCCGCTCAAAAAACTCTCAAGCACAAAAACCATTAGTTCTCCTGAGTCTGTCGATTGAATAGGGGCGCTTACCGCTTCACGCGGTCCGGTCTTGCGTGGCCACCATAAAAAATAAGCCTCCGGGAATATTTCGATCTGTTCCACGGTCTTGCTTATACAGAGGCATGAGTGTGTCGAGGATCAATTAGGCTAGCCTCAATCCAAAACGCTGCATCAGAAATATCTAGTTGCACGTACTGAAACCAACGAGGCGAATGAAACTTTTTCGACTTTGCAATCTCAGATGCGTTATGGGGTTCAGCTCAGGTGGTTACGCGGTTGTACGGATCAGGAAGATCGTAGAAAGAGTACAGAAGCCTCGGGGTGTGGGCTTTTCAGCTCTACTTTTCCCAAGGCCATAAAAATCCATAAAGATTCTCCTTTCGGTCAGCAGAAGTGACCGGTGGGTGAATTGAGGAGGGGTGTGCATGCGTTTTCAAATTCAAGGCAGAAATAGGTTCGAAATTTTTGTAATAGTGTTAATTTTTGTCGTCGGGCTTTTTGTTCCCGTCTTAGCTCACGCGCAAGTTGCCGGCGCAACGCTCTCCGGCACCGTAACAGACCCATCCAATTCCGCAGTCCCAAATTCAAATATCTCAATCAAGAATATAGACACCGGAATCGCCCGAGACATTACGACGAATGATGCAGGCTTTTACAATGTGCCAAATCTTTCTCCGGGAATTTATGAGGTGAGCGCCACGGCTCCAGGTTTTTCCAAATTAGTACAAACCAACATCACGCTAAGCGTAGGAGCTCAGCAGGTCCTTAATCTCTCACTTCAGGTGGGCGAAGTCTCGCAAACGGTTGACGTAGTGAGCGATGCTCCCACCGTTGAACTTACATCATCCGCCATTCCAGCCGAAGTGAATTCGCTTACTGTTCGCGAGTTGCCTCTCAATGGCCGCGACTGGAGCTCTCTCGGCAGTTCTCCAGCCTGGAACGATCGGCATCCGAACTCAGCTCGGGACGACCGGTACGGTTAATCGGGGCAATCGCGGATTCGGAAATCAGTTATCGATCAGCGGCCACCGGCCTACCGAGAACAATTATCGAGTCAACGGAATCAGTGTAAACGACTATTCGAACGGGTCGCCAGGCAGCGTGCAGGGAGCTCAACTCGGTGTCGATGCGATTCAAGAATTTTCCGTCCTGACCGCAAACTATACGGCGGAGTATGGGACGAACCTCGGGCGGTGTAATCAATGCAATCACGAAACCTGGAACCAAGGATTTTCACGGTTCGGCTTACTGGTTTCTTCGCGATGAGGGTTTGGATGCCACCAGCTTCTTTGCTTCGCAGAAATCTCCCTTTCATCGAAATCAATTCGGCGGCTCCGGAGGCGGCCCCATCCAAAAAGGAAAGACATTTGTCTTTGGAGATTTCGAAGCCATACGTCAGATTCAGGGTTTGAACAGCGTTCAGCTGGTCGTCCCTTCGCCGGCGGCTCGCGGAATTGGACCAAACGGGCAGCCGACTGTAGCCATTGTGAATGGGTCCCCACTTCCAACCAGCGGTCCCAATGCCGCTCCGAATCCGGACCCAACGACACATATAGATAAAGCGGTGCTGCCGTATCTGGCGTTCTTTCCACTGCCTAACGTACCGAATTCCATTAACGGCGATACAGGACTATTTGTGTCTTCGCCAGTGCAGCAGTACACCCAGAACTACGCGACGGCGAGACTCGACCACAAGTTCTCAGAAAAAGACTCTGTTGACTTCGTGTGGTTTTTCGACAGGTCCCCTCAAATTACGCCCGACGCGTTTTTGGAATCTACCACTGAAACTTTCAGTGAAAGGAACTTCGGCGAAATAGAGGAAACTCATATTTTTAGTTCTTCTTTTTTAAACAGCGCTCGATTTGGCTTCAGCCGAACGAATGGGATCGTGGGACAGCCGGTCGACGCCTTGCAGCCTATCGCGGCGGATACAACTCTGGGAGTCGTTCCCGGCCGCCCTGCTCCTACGCTTGGCGTGGGTGGCCTCGCCACCGAGCAGGGATCCTTGGGAAGTCAGACTCGGAATAATCACACGGAGAACTCGTTCCAGTTTTATGACGACGCATTCTTTACCCGGGGGGCTCACGCCTTCAAAGTTCGGATTTTCGGTCGAAGGCCTGCAATACAATGAGCTATCAATACAGCGGCCGACCGGAACGTTCAATTTCGACTCTCTCAACAACTTTCTTACCAACAGCCCGACCAATTTTATCCTTGGCGATCCGAACCACTCCATAGAACTCGGAAACCGAATCAAGTTCTTTGGAGTCTACTTCCAGGACGATTGGCATGTACGCTCAAATCTGACACTCAACCTCGGTATCCGATATGAGCCGGCCACGCTGCCGAAGGAAGCGCAAAACCGATTCACGGTGGTGAATAACATTTTTGGTGGCCTTCCAACGACAGTACCGAGCCTGTACCGGACCAATCCTACGCTGAAGAATGTCGAGCCAAGGGTCGGCTTCGCGTGGGACCCTTTCCACAACGGAAAAACGTCCGTCCGTGGTGGCTTCGGGATCTTCGACGTGCTTCCCGGTCCCTGGGAAAACAACATTCAGGAATCCGGATCCTTCCCATTCGCCGAGACCGTCAGCGCCGGCAATTTGCCCGTAGGTGCCTTCCCGACCCTTACCGGCGTCACTCTCGGTGCCAATAGATTTCCAGGCCTATGCCCCCGATCAGAACCCGAAGACAAATTACGCCTTGAACTGGAACTTGAGCGTTCAACGCGAAATTACTCGAACCTTGACGGCGACGATCGGCTACGTGGGCTCGCACACCGTCCATTCGCCGTTCACTACTGACGACAGCAACCAAGTGCTTCCGACAACCGTGGCCGGCTTGGGAGATCTCTTTCCGTGCACGCCCGTCCAGAATGGCCGATGCCTACGGGAGGAGGAACAATTATTGATCCCAACGTCGGCCAGCTCCGACCTACCTTTTATGCCGTCGAATGCCGATACAATGCTCTCGAAGTGCAACTAAAAAAGAGTTTGAGCCACGGTTTACAGTTGCAGGGCAGCTATACCTGGAGCAAATGCTATGACAACAGCTCGAGCGGCGACATCGGCGACCCGTATCAAAATTCACTCTCGTCCTTGCCCTTTTTCGAGAGCCTTAACCGATTAGCGCTTGTGCGATTTCAATATCACTCACAACTTTGTGGGAAACTGGATCTGGGATATCCCCTCCGCCGAAGTCCGCTTCCGTGACTTAAGTCGCGTCTGGAAGGCGGATGGGAACTAGGCGGAATCATAACGGCGAGCACTGGCTCACCCTTTACGCCGATTCTGTCGGGCGATCCACTCGGCCAAAACAGCTCGGACCCATTTGACTTTCCGAACCGCATTCCGGGATGCAATCCCGTCGCTGCGAATTACAAATCAACGCTGCAGTACCTCAATCTCAGCTGCTTCACTCCCGCCAACCGCACCGGCTTCCTTCACGGCACAATGCGCGGATTTCACGGGTGCAGCGACTCCGCCGCCGAGTCGGCACTGGTCTATCTGCAGAAATCTCTTTGGCAACTCTGGCCGTAATTCGGTGAATCGGGCCAGGACTCATTCGACTGGGATTTATCCGTCTACAAAAATAACTACTTTCCGCGGATCTCGGAGAGCTTCAACGTCCAATTCCGGGCGGAGTTTTTTAATGTGTTAAATCATGTCAACTTTCAGTCTCCTATCGACAATCAGGCGCTGTTCACTTCGACCGGGGCTGCAATTCACAATGCCGGCGTGCTCGATACCGTGGCGGGCGATCCGCGTGAAATTCAGCTTTCTTTGAAGGCCATCTGGTAATCCCTGGCAAAGAGTGACGACGGGCCCAGCCATTGGCTGGGTTCGTTGTCGTTCCTGAGCGGTATGCCAAGGTCACGGACAATTCAGCTTGTTCAAATCTGAAGGTCGAGGAGACCGTGAAACTTTATTCGTAGCCGTATCTCAAACGAATGGCTAAATGAAAGTTCACTTTGAATTTTCATCGGAAAGGAAAGCCATCATGATGCGCCGCGGATTTCTAATTTTTATACTAGTCACGATTTCTTGCATAACGATATTTGCCCACCGGCGCCTTTTAACGGTGAGCGCAGCGACCGAAACAAATAGTAATGGCACTACTCGTACTCCGGTGCTAGTCGAGCTGTTTACTTCCGAGGACTGTTCGGATTGTCCTCCCGCGGATGAGCTGCTCGAAAGACTGGATCGGTACCAGCCGGTGCGTAACGCCGACTTGATTGTTCTAAGCGAACATGTCGACTATTGGGACGATATCGGATGGAGAGATCCGTATTCCTCTCATGCGTTCAGCATTCGCCAGGGCGATTACGCACGTCGTTTTCGTCTGGCAGGTCCTTATACGCCCCGGATGGTGGTAGACGGAGACATGGAATTGGTCGGAAGCGATGAGCGCCGGGCCATTCACGTGATCGAGAATTCGATCAAAACCGAAAAACTTCAAGTATTCCTATCTTCGATTCATCGCGAAGGCAGCAACAACCTCGCCTTGCACATTGAGACCGGTCCGCTAGTTTCTCCGGGAAGACGTACAGCGGCACAGGTCATGATCGCGTTGGCTGACAACGTCGATCAATCGAGCGTTAGGGGAGGAGAGAACTCCGGAAGAATTCTCACACACGTAGCGGTCGTGCGAAACCTGACGAGCGTGGGGATCATAGAAATCGGTGGCACGTTCTCCAAAGATGTGGCAGTGAGCACGGGGAACGCAGACCGGGATAACTTGAGGATCGTAGCGATCGTGCAGGAGACAAATTTAGGCAGAGTCCTCGGAGTGGGATCCGCACGAGTTTTGAACTAAGAGTGAACGTATAGAGTCTTTGACAAAAATATGACAATCCATTTAGACGCTTTTAGGTTCTGCCCTGAAACTTTCCCAGGACTGCAAGCTCTAACGATTGCGCGGTCGGCCGATCACAAAACAGAGCTCTGTCCTTAGTCATTTTCCGATGATTCGAGCCGCACGCGACATCACAATTGGAGCCAAAATGAGACATGCGCATGGGGTGATTCGTACATTATCGCTGATTACATTAGGAATTTCTTTCATAGTGCCAGCCCAAAGTTTTGCCAAAGACAGGGATGGAGCAGATAATTCCGCCGTGTTCGTCATGACCAACAGCGTCGACAACAATGAAATTATCGCGTTCAGACGCAATGAAGATGGCACGCTGCAACAAACTCGCAAATTCTCGACCGATGGCAGGGGAAGTGGCGGAACGGTAGATCCACTCGGTTCCCAAGGATCGCTGGTGCTGAGCCGCGATCTCACGCACTTGTTTGCTGTAAATGCGGGGAGCGGCGAACTGACCGTGTTTCGTGTTCAAGGGGACCTCCTTTCCCTCGAAGACAAAGTGATTTCCGGAGGCAGCGAGCCCATTGCTGTGACGCAGCATGGAAACCTCGTTTATGTAGTGAACGCTGGAGGCAACGGAAATGTCGTTGGCTTTCGTTGGCAGTTTGGGAAGCTAACGGAGATCCCCGATTCGACGCGTTTACTCAGTGCCAGCAATTCGGCCCCAGGTGCGATAGCGTTTAGTCCCGACGGGAAGTTCCTCGCAGTCAGCGAAAAGCAAACCAGCAAGCTTGATGTATTCACGGTCGAGTCGGATGGTACATTGTCAACCGCAGTCGTTACTCCGAGCGCGGGACCTGGAGAATTTGCAATCAGCTTCGCTCCCAACGGAACAGCGCTCGTTTCCGAAACCGGCGCTGCGGGTCAAGTCAACGCTTCAGCGATCTCCTCCTACGCAGTTCTTCCAGGCGGATCACTTTCCCCCATCAGCACTAGCGTTCCCACCCTCGGAGCTGCTACATGCTGGCAGGTAACGACCCCGGATGGCCGCTTTGTCTATACGGCGAATTCCGGCACGGCAACTATCTCCGGATATTCGATTGGTGGCGATGGTAAGTTGACGCCACTACCCGGAACAATCCAGGGGGCGAACCCTGCGGGGGCGGCAAATATCGACCTCACGATTAGCTCGGATGGCAAATTTCTCTACACACTGAATACCGGGAATGGCACGATCGGTATCTTCGCCATTCACAAAGATGGGACCCTCACCAATGATGGATTTGCCGACGGGCTGATTGCTGCCGGCGGTTTCAATGGCATCGCTGCAAACTAGATTGCAATACAGCGTGCGAGTTGCGGCTTAGTGCCGCAACTCGCAGCACTGTCGTGCGACGAAGCGATCCGCTCGAGATGTAGACGATATGTAAGAAAGATCCACTGGGCTACTCCCCCCGGCCGGGCCCCGAGGTTCATGGGTCCGAAACAATGTGGATTTTTTCGACGATGTTACAACCCGCAGTAATTGGTAAGCAGTTTGCATCACTGACATGCTGACGTATTTGCTCTAGGTTATGCTCGATGAATCTCAAATGTGAAATAAACACAAATCAGGAGGAACAAATGTCTGAAGCGAAGCTCGTCGTTATTTATCCTCGTCCGAAAGATATCGAGTCTTTCGAAAATATCTACTTGACGGAGCACGTTCCATTGGCCGTCAAGAATCTGACCGGTAAGACAAAGATCGTGACCACCAAGATAACGGGTTCTCCCCAAGGCGTACCCGCTTTCTACAGAATCGTGGAGGTCTATTTTCCTTCAAAATCTGCCTTGGAGGATTGTGCCAAAACAATGGGCGCACAGGAGACCTTGGCGCACGCTGCCAAGATCTCAACCGGTGGAACCCCATTGATCCTGATCGCTGAGGGGGAGACATTCACCTTCAGCCAGACTGCTGGCACTTAGGGTAGCTTGCAAATGACAAGATAAAGAACGATCGCAAGAGCCCGACGACGTTTATCAAAATGACATGAACAGGGACGATTTATCGGAAGTCAGGAATTAGAGTTGAACTCATACCGAATATCGGGGCCCGCACGCATTTGTTACTTGATCGCTTTGTGATCTGCGGGCCCTGATCGTCTTGCCGCGACCGCGTTGGTCAGACTGGGCACTGTACCTAAGTTGGAAGGCCCCGCTTTTGCGCGCAGATTTCCCACTCGTGGTGGTTCCCACCAAATTGGCGGTGAAGATGGCATTCGTCGCCTCGAGCAGGACCCCAAAAGTTTCGGCTCGCCGACTCTTGCTGCTTGGATAATTGATTCAAGAAAATGTTCCAAACCCGGGATCGCGAAGTGTTGGAACAACGTCCCGTCAATAAGACTGTTGGTCGCAAATGAAAGGCTGACGGCGGCACTTTGCCACCGTTAGCAACTTGAGCACCGGATGTAGGGAGGTTCGATCTAGTCGCCTGCGATTCCGGTGGGACTCTTTGTCTGTGTCTCTGCCAGGATTGTCTGGTGCTTGGCCGATGCGATCTCCTCGCGCTCGTCCTGCGTGGGATAGACGAATTCATGACCGATGGTATGTCCCGGATAAAACCAGTCCACGATCGCGTCGGGCTTACCCAGCCCTGGCTCCGCGAATGTAATCGTGGTTTTATCGGTGCGCCGCAAACGCCTGGAGCCGTCCGCTAAAAGCGTGGCGTATAACGTTGACCGGTCGGAGTTGAAAATCTGAATGATATTGCGGTTAGCAATGGATGCGTTGGCAATCACGAACCAATAGGTCCCTGCTGGCAGTACGCGTCCAGGAATCTGGACCGAATGGCTGAAGGTAAGCATTGTGGCTTGATCGTATTCATCCGCTCGCGCAGATGGAATGATGATTGCGAATGCAGATAACATTACAAGGATGCTTATTATTTTTCTATTATTCATGAGTTCCTCCTCATGCCTGTTCGATAGCCAGTTCCACAAAAGGTTTCAAATCGAAGATCGATTGCAAGAAATGTTGCATACTTGGTCTTCGTTCAATGCGGCATCTGATGCGAGCCGAAATGCAAGAGCCCGGAAGATGCGAATCATCGATGAAGGATCCGGCAATCTGTCAATGGTTGCTCTTTCCGAAGCAGTGAAATTTGCATATCTTGCATTCCCCCCAAACAGGATTGGCTTCGCCGGCCTCCACTTGCGCGGAGCCTGAAGTGTGAATACGATCCGTGTTTGAATGGACACCCGACAAAGATGCAGGATGGAGGCGGACAATGATGGATGAAATCTACCGGATCAACGTCGCAAAAACGGAATTTCGAGAGGCATACAACCGCGGGGACGTGAACCAGCTTCTGTCTGTGTTCACTGACGAAAACGCCGTCAACATGTCCGAAGGCCAACCGAGCCATTTTGGCAGGGCGGCTACGGAGGGACTTCGCAAAAGTTCGGCTGAATTATTCGCGGAGTATTCCGTCGAGCTGGCGGTCATCATAATCGAGATAATCGTACTCGGCGATTCAGCGTGCGATTATGGGTGGCACGAGTTCACTCTCACGCCAAGGAATGGGGGAGAAAGCCTCCGCACGAGGCAACGATACTTTGAGTTGTGGAAGAAAGATTCATCCGGAGATTGGAAGATTTCCTTGTTCATCAATAATTCCGATGTTCGTGAGGAATTGGGAGGCCATGTCAGTCATTGGTTTCTCAGCTAGAAAGGATCCACTAACGCCGGGAGCACCACAGGATCGCACCAAATTCCTTAAGGTATATTTAACCATGCAGTAAATCTACTTCTCCTTTAACTTATTGTAGAGGCGCTCGCTGAAACCCTCAGGCATTGGATATTCGACGCCATCCGCCACCAGCTTCACTACATTTCTCGTTCCATCAAGGACGGCCAGGCAGTGGGCGCAAACTTTGAAGTGAGCCTCCATCCTTTCTCGCAGCGGAGCATCAACCTCTTCGCCAATATAATTGGAGATCTCCCGCCATACCTCTATGCAGCTTATCTCAATCACTTTCATTCGATACACCTAACGCCGTTTTGTTTCAAATTTCAATGCGCCGATTCCTACCAGGGCCGCACCTTATGATACTCCGGCTTGCCAGTACACCAGCTACCGTCTATCCCGGGAGCGAGGGCATCTCTCAGCTGCAACCGAGCCCGCAGTAATCGGGTCTTCACGCTCCCTTCCGTGATCCCAAGAATCTGGGCCGTTTCTTCTATTCTCAGTTGCTGGACATCACGCAGTATAAGCACTTCTCTGTACTTCAAGGGAAGAGAAGCTATTGCGTGTTCCAACGCCTCACGCAGCTCCTTGCGTTGAAGAGCTTCGGAAGGAATCTCGCGCCAGTCGGCAAAATCCTTAGGAATGTAGTCGCCATCCTCACTTTCAACCTGCTCATCGAAAGATTCATATAGATGCCGGCGATCTTTCCTCAATTTGAGCCGCGCTTCATTAATTGTTATCTTAACGAGCCAAGTACTGAACTTGGCCTCGCCTCGGAAGCCGGACAAGTGCGAAAGAGCTTTTAAGACAGCTTCCTGCACAGCCTCTTCCGCTTCTTCGGGATTATTCAAAATCGCCACAGCGGCACTAAAGGCCGCCCGCTCACATGGCCGGACTAGACTGTAGAATGCTTCTTTATCACCCTGACAAGCCCGCACAATTAGCTCGGCTTCCGCGGAATCTAAGTTCGGATCAGTTTCTCTCATTGATTCTCTTCTTCGTTTGGCTTTCAAGCATGCATTGCGCAACCATCTAGAGTCTTCCCGATCCAAGCATGCAATTCCAGGACCAAACCCAACCGTCGGAAATCGCGCCGCCCTTCCGCAACGAAACTTTGAGCGCAAACAAAATTGGCCATCTTTCAATCATTTTTTATCTCATAAATGCCGTGGCATTCCACGGTTTGCAGACAGGACGCGCGAGTCTCAACAATCCGAGACCCGGTCGGTTTGAAAGTGCCAGCAGCGAGCCGTCGCTTTGGTGCATCCACTTTTTGGCGGAGTGTCGGGCTTTGCTCGGTCGTGTCCTCCGAGCGCAACATGCCGAAAGGAACAGACGTCTGATTCGAATCCTGAATGCGGTGGTCAGTTGAATTGCGTCGATCATTGGAAAACGTCCAACGCTCGCGAATCGTCAGGTCGACTCGGCCTCTGCAGTCCTCAAGTGCGTAACGATCAGGGCATCTGTTGCACAGCCAGAAGTGTTACACATAGCGCGTGTCGGCAGGCGCCTGCCCCTTCGGACGGCTTCGGTGAAAACGGAACAAACGCCATTACCGGTATTCACGAAACGTGGCCTGGCAATCCGAATTTGCGCATTTCAAAAATATAAGACCCTCACGCAGATGGAAAGTAGCCTGTTCCGGCGACACGAACACACTTTCAGTGAGATGCTCAATCAGCAAAGAAGATGCACTAGTTTCTAGCGGAAAACCCCGGCCCGCACCACCGCTGCGCCACGAATACGTGGTTTGGATTTGGCTTCTTGACACTTCGACCGCGGAATCGCGGTGGAATTGGAGATTCACGATTACAGAGCGTAAGGGGCGAACGTTTTGCTGCCTGTAACCTTTGTGAGCCTCGCGTATCAGACGGGACAGGGAGGCCGCGTGCGCGGTCTCAAAACAATTCTAATTGGAGATGGAGAGAACATGAAAAAAGTACTGATAACTGGGTTGGCACTATGTTTTATGGGACTGGCAGTGCCCAGCTATTCCGCACCGCGCCAAGACCAGATGCAGCAAGACCAGATGAAAAAAGACGACACAATGAAAAAAGACGATGGCATGAAGCACGACGACATGAGCAAAGACACCATGGCGAAAGACAGCAAGTCCAAGAAAAAGATGAAGAAAGACAACATGAAGAAAGACAACGGCATGAAGCACGACGACATGTCGAAGGATGCTCCCAAGAACTAGACCCGGCCCGATTGTCCGGTCCCGAGCGGTTCAGGAAATTGCATACTATGCAGAGCCGCTCGGGTTCTTCTCATTTCCCCTCACTCTCACTTCTTGCGGTTTCCTCTCCTTCAAAGTCAGGCTTAACATTTCCGGCACTGTGAAGCGCATCAGCCATGCAGCGAGTACAAGGGGAGTAACCCTCGCGAACCGCCTCGTCTGCAGTGACCATGTGATACGTCCCGTGCATGAAAGGGCAGCCCGGCAAATGAAACATTTTGCCGCCGTCAACGACCGCCACAAGCCGATTGGGCAATCGGCGGGCGGGCTGGCTCATTTCAGAGCGGGGCTGTGGCACGAAACCATCGAGCACCGCCGCAAAAACTGTCGAGGCAGCTAGTGCGCCGGTGACTCCTACACTGACCAGCCAAGCTCTTCGTGAAATTCTCTGACCTCCAATGTGGTCGGCAAGCCGGTCGTGCAGCCGAGGGTTGAGTCCGGCGGGCAACGGAAACATTGCTTTGTCGCCATAAAGTTCAATAACGTTTCGCATCCCATCGCGCACGGACTGGCATTGGCGGCACTGCGCAAAATGCTGATCCATTGCCTGCTTCAAGTCAGGTTCAAGATCTTCTTCAAGGTAGTTCGAAATTTCGCGCCAAACATCTTCGCATTTTACGACCATGGTTTTATTCCTTTTGGGGTCTGCCCAGCACCCGTCCATAGCCCATCCAAACCAGGCGAAAGAAGATCACGAAGCATCAGACGCGCGCGCAATAGTCGCGTCTTGACCGCGCCTGCTGATATTCCCAGCGCTTGTGCAGTTTCCTCGATGCTCATGTGGTCAACGTCCCGCAGAACAAACACCTCGCGATACTTCTGGGCGAGCGAGCCTAGCGCCGCGATAAGCTTCTCGCGGATTTCCTTCCGCTCCAACGCTTCCGAAGGAATCTCGCGCCAGTCGGTGAAGTCGCGCGGCGTGTAGCTGCCGTCTTCGTTTTCATGATCCACGAGAGGTCGCATAATTTCGAAATGACTTTTCCGCTGGCGCAATCGCGCTTCATTGATAGCCACCTGGATCAGCCAAGTGCTGAACCGCGATTCGGACCGGAATTGCCCAAGATATTTGAACGCTTTCAGGAGGGCGTCCTGCGTCGCATCTTCCGCATCCGCTTCATTTCGCAGAATCGTAAACGTAATTACGAAGACGCGCCTCTCGTACGGCCGAATCAGTTCATAAAACAATTCCCTCTCGCCGTTCTGGATGCGTACGATCAGCGCAGCTTCATATTCGTGTCCGGGGTCGGATCGAGGCACACCCATCACTGGAGGTTCGGACCGGTCCCGATTTCGCATTGCTTCTGGCAAGATTGGCAATCGTTAGGGCAAGTATTCCGGGTTGCGCTTCCAACCCGTCAGCATGGATGTGAAATTGTTCCATCCGTGGAGGATCACCATGACCAAGTGCCCCAATACGAAAAGGAGCAATCCGCAAAGTACGCAAAAATGCCAGAGACGGGCCCAATGAAAGCCGCCCATCACCGCAGCCAGTAAGGAAAACTGCACCGGATTGTAGAGCACGATTCCCGTCAAAATGGATAGCAAACCGAGCACAATTGCTAATGTGTAGGCCATCTTCTGGAGCGGGTTATACACCCCCGTTTGCATCGGCTTACCACCGAAAAAGAAATAATGGCGGACCATAGGCCACACGCCAGAGAGATCCTTAAAAACGAACAGACTTTGACGGTAATTGCGGGAGATAATCTGATATGCAACGTAGAAAATGCCCGTGAGCACGTAGATCCATGCGAACGTCATGTGCCATTGCAGTGCGCCTCCAAGCCAGCCGCCAAGTGCGATGGACTTCGGAACATGCAGTAGATCGTGCTGAGGAATTTTCGGGCCGAAGCTCGGAAACGCCCGGAAGATTTGAAGGCCGCTTCCCGCCATTATAAAAAGTGAAAGTGTATTGAGCCAGTGACAGAAACGCACTGCCCAGGGATGTTCGTAGGCAGTTGGTGCCTGAGTTTCTCCTGTTACATCTGCAGCGATCGAAATGGGAACATAGTCAGAAGATGCCATCAAAATTTTCCAGGCCTAGAGCCCGTAATAAGCGGGGTAGCCTTGGTCCTCCCAATAGCCTCTTCGCGGAACAACGTCCGTGACGCGAAGGCTCGTCAAATATTTGGCCTGCTTGTAGCCGATTTTCGTGGGGACACGAAGCCGGAGAGGCGCACCGTGCTCACGCGTAAGCGGCTGGTCGTACATTTCATAACAAAGCAGCGATTGCGGATGGAGAGCGGACGCCATGTCCAGCGATTCGTAATAGTCGTCGGCGCATTCCACGTAGAGGAATTTCGCGTTTGGATTTGCTCCAACATACTTTAGAAAGTCAGAGATGCGCGTTCCGCCAAATCTGCCAATCACGTCCCAGCCTTCGACGCAAATGTGCCGTGTATTCTGTACAATTTTGGGAAGGGTTTGGATTTGGGCCAAAGTGTACCCGCCGGGCCGCTCTACATCTCCGCTGACAGTAAGCGTCCACTTTTCGAGGTTCACATCTGGGTCATCCACGTCATACGTGTTCACATAGAACTTGTCGAGCGGAGTTAGGTCGTTATCGGCGAATGTGGGCGCCAGGTGATTGCGCCGAAACCATTTGGCGGACGCCCAGTCAGTGAAGGATACGCCCTCCGTTAACAGGCGGTCTCGCAGCCTCGGAATCGCGAACGCACCCACAACCAGCAAAGGGGAAAGCTTCAGCAGTTCGCGCCGGCCAAATGACTTCGAAGTTTTCGATTTGGAGCTACTATCAGGAATCTCTAACACTACGGATCCGTCCTCTGCGTCGGTTTGCTGCCACTGAAATTTGGACTTCTGAGCGCAAACCGGTAAGTTCTACCTATCATCTGATACGCCAAACTCGAGAAAGTTTCAGTCAAAGTGCGGAGACCGAGGTAAGCGAAGTGCCTAATAGCCTCTGGATTCATGCCGACTTAGACAGGTAGAATCCTCTTCTCACACCAATGGCCACACTCAGATGAGAACGAGAATAGGAAAACAGAAGCGGCCGCGGACAGCCCCTGCCGTCCTTCACGATGGGAAGTCTGCAAATTCAGCGGAGCAGCGTCTTCGCATACTTCTCGAACTCAATAACTCGATCATTACGAAATTGAGTGAGAGCGAATTACTGCGTGCTGTCTGTGCAGCTCTGGAGGGCGTCCTTCCGTTCAATCGATCGGCGATCACTCTCTACGTCCCCGAGCGGGACACCCTCCGCATCTTTGCCCAGAATGATGAATATGCTTCGGAGTTTTTCGAAGTTGGGAGAGAACTTGAACGCCGTGATAGCCACGCCGGTTGGGCGTTTGATCACCAGAGACCGCTAGTTCGTCGGAATTTGGATACGGAAAGTGAATCATCCACCGAGCGACTCCTCGCGAAGCAGGGAGTTCGTTCGATTTGTGTTGCTCCGCTGATCATCGCCGGCAAGAGCATGGGAACTCTGAACCTCGCCAGTAACCGGCCCGATGAATACTCAAATGCGGATGGGGAGCTATTGCAGGAGGTAGCCAACCAGGTCGCTCTAGCCGTGGAGAACATGAAGGCGTACGAAGAAATCCGCTCGCTACACGCCAAGCTGGAGAAAGAAAATGTCTATCTACGCGAAGAGATTCGCTCCGAGCACAATTTCCGGGAAATCGTCGGCAGCAGCAGCTCGTTGAGAGAGGTGCTTGAGAAGGTGGAGCGGGTCGCCCCTCTGGACTCGACCGTTCTGGTCTATGGTGAGACGGGAACCGGCAAAGAACTTATTGCTCGCGCAATCCATGACTGCAGCAATCGCAAAAATCGGCCCCTGGTGAAATTGAACTGCAGCGCCATCTCAGCGGGTCTCGTCGAAAGTGAGTTGTTCGGCCATAAGCGTGGCGCCTTCACCGGGGCTTTGGAACGACACATCGGCCGATTCGAACTGGCTGACGGCGGGACCCTTTTTCTCGATGAAGTCAGTGAGTTGCCGCTCGAGTCGCAGGTCAAACTATTGCGCGTTCTGCAGGAAGGAGAGTTTGAGCCGGTTGGGAGCAATAAAACAATCAAAGTAAACGTTCGAATTATCGCGGCGACAAACCGGAACCTCGAGGAATGCGTGGCCGTGGGACGGTTTCGATCCGATCTCTTTTACCGACTGAATGTTTTTCCGCTCGAGCTTCCGTCGCTCCGTGATCGCCGTTCCGATATTCCTCAACTCGTCAGTTTTTTTCTACAACGCTTCGCGACTAAATTTGGCCGCAAGATTGAGGCCACCCAAAAGGAAACGATGGATCTGTTGATGGAATATCCCTGGCCGGGAAACATCCGCGAGCTTCAGAATATTATCGAGCGTGCAGTCGTGCTTGCGGAGGGGCCCATTCTCTATGTTGACCCCGCCTTTCTCCCGAGAACCACCGCAGCTGGCGATCTTCGCCAAATATCCTCTGTCATGTCGCCAAAAGAGGATCATCAGGTCACGGAGAACAGTACAAGATCAGCGGAAGCCTCTTTCCCGAGTCTCGATCAGATGGAGCGCAATCATATCCTCGCAGCTCTGGATCGATCTGCTGGAGTAATCGACGGACCAAATGGCGCGGCAAGAATTCTGAATCTCCATGCCAACACGCTCCGTAGCCGAATGGACAAATTGAGAATTGGCCGCAAGCGCCACGACATTTCGTGAATGGTACCAGGCTTTCACGAAATGTCGTGTCGATAGCAGGAATATCGTGACTCTGTCGTTGGCCATCGCTTCGGCTGCTTCCATTCAAACCCTTTACACTCAATGAAGTGGTTTTTCTCTCGAGCGATTCGCGATTTGGCACGCCTCGTGCCTTCACCTCCGATGGAATTAAGTCGCGATTGGCAATTAAATTAAAAAAGAGGTCTCCATGACTTCATCAGCTCACAATCCGAATGTTCCTCAAATCACTGAGGAGGATGTTGACGACCTCGACTTGCGCCGGGTTATTGAGCGGGCTGCGATAACGAAAAGTCCTCCTCAAGCGTGGTACCGAACGATGGGGAACAACCCCGAGGTAGCGAAAGCCTTTGCAAACTACTGGGACTTGCTTCACCGCGGCGGTTCGGTGCCTCACGAGATTAAAGAGCTTGCTCGCATCCAGATCGCCCAGATGATCGGCTGCGAATTTTGTGCACGGCAGACCTCTCCGCTCGCTGCGTCAATTTCAGAGGAAGAAAAAACAAACTGCGCGCTTGCGAACTGGGAGCATCCGGACCCGAAAACGCGCGCCGCGCTTCACTATGCGCGGACTCTCACCCTCGACGACGGCCGAGATAATCAAGTATATGAAGAACTGAAGAAGTACTACAGCAATGCTGAAATTATCGAATTGGCTGCCTTTTTTTGTCTGACGGCGGGTGGCAACCGTATGGCCAAAAGCTGGAGGATCGAACCGCACGGCGAAGTATCCGCAATACCGGAGGGGGCGATGTCGATTCATGGAAGCGAAGCGCGCGAATCGGCGTTGACGCAGTCGTGAAGATAAAGCAGGCACAAATCGAAAGAGCGCTTCTATGAACCGACGCGATTTCCTGCGTTCCGCCGGATTAGCGTCCGCAACACTTGCGCTTCCTAAAACGGCGCGCTTGTTTGCGGAGAGCAACATAACAGGTAGCTGGCGCAGGTTCGAAGTCACCACGCGTGTCGAGGTGCTCAATTTCTCTCGAGCTACTCGAGTGTGGCTGCCAGGGCCTCTCGCCTCTGAAAATCCTTATCAGCAGGTCCTTGCAAATCACTTTCACGCCGAAGGCGGCTCCGCCCGGATGGTCACAAGCAAGACCGACTCCCTCGGAATCATCGCGGCGCAGTTTCCAGCAGGTGTGAAGCCAGTTCTCACGCTCACCAACCGTATCGCGACTAAATTCTATAAAGTTGATCTTTCCAGGCACGTGAAAGCGCCAAAGCCGGACTCTGCTGAGTTGCTCCATTATCTCCGGCCTACAGAGCTTCTGCCGACTGATGGCATCGTGAGAGCAACGGCGTCTGAGATAACGAGCCGCGCGAATTCGGACATTGATAAAGCCCGCGCGATCTATGGGTGGATTGTCGAGAATACGTTCCGCGATCCAAAAACACGTGGCTGTGGCGTTGGCGACATTCGCTTCATGCTGGAGTCGAAGGATCTCGGTGGCAAGTGCGCTGACCTCAACGCACTCTACGTTGGCCTCGCGCGCGCTGCGGGACTTCCTGCTCGAGACGTGTATGGCATTCGCGTAGGAAAATCGGAATTGGGATACAGGAGTCTTGGCACCGCGACTGAAAACGTGACGAAAGCTCAGCATTGTCGGGCGGAAGTCTATCTCGCCGACTTTGGCTGGGTACCGGTCGATCCTGCGGATGTGCGAAAGGTGGCGCTCGAGGAGCAGCCCGGAAATCGTCCGCTAGATGACGAACAGGTGAGGAATGCGCGAGCGCGACTCTTTGGCTCCTGGGAGATGAACTGGATCGCATACAACTTCGCGCATGATGTTGCGTTGCCGGGTTCGAGTGGACCGTCACTCGGCTTCCTCATGTATCCACAAGCGGAGACCGATGACGGCCGAGTTGACTCCCTCGATCCTGACAATTTCAAATACGAAATTACTTCGAAAGAGGTTTCATAGCTTAATTTCTTGACTCGTTGAACTCGGCAACAAGTCTGCTTCATGCTAGCGTATTTTCTAGTTGTAAACATTTGGAGCAAAAATTGGAATGGGACATTCGGGAGGAGACATGATGAGAATGAGTTTCCCCGTGATTTCCACATTGGCGTTTTTTTTCGCGTTCGGATTGGCACTTAATGGCCAGAGCGGGAATCCAAGCTCCGGATCGTGGTCCGGCGTGATCATTAACAGCGGTTGCACTGCGGACGAAGCCTTCGCTGAAGCCCCGAAATGCACGGAGAAGGATGTGCCAGGCACCAAGCTGGTGCTGTACGACGATACCACCCGGCAAATGTACATCCTCGAGCCACAGGATCAGGCGATTGGCCACCTGGGAGATAGCATGACAGTTACCGGAACACTCGAGGGCAACACGGTTCATGTGACATCCCTGAAGATGCATACATCCATCGGCCTGGCCGTTGGTCAGAAAGCGCCTGCGCTTTCGGCTCACGACCAGTTTGGAGGGGACCAAAGCCTTGACACGTTGAAAGGACCGAAAGGAACGGTTCTCCTCTTTTTCCGTTCCGCTGATTGGTGACCGTACTGCAAAGCGCAGCTGGTCGAGCTGCAAAACGCAAAAGCGCGATTTGAAAAACAAGGCATTAAAGTGGCCGCAATCAGCTATGACAGCGTGGAAATCCTGAAGTCTTTTGCGGACCGTCGCAAGATCGATTTCCCGATGCTCGCCGATCCTAATTCTGAAGCCATTAGGGCCTATGAGGTCCTAAATACCGAGGCGACCGGACAATATAAGGGTATGGCAAGACCCGGATATTTCTTTATCGACACAAGTGGCACGATTCGGGAAAAGTTTTTCGAAACCAAGTACCGGCAGCGATTTTCCGGAAACAATGTGATCGGGAAACTGTTTCCTGAATTGGGCGAAGAGGTGACGGATAGTGTCCAAGCGCCGCACTTGAGCCTTGCTGTCGAACAGTCCGATCGAACAACATTTCCGGGGGGCCGCATCACGTTGGCTGCCGTGGTGCAGCTTCCCCCGGATGTGCACGTGTACTCCCCGGGCGTGCAGGGCTACAAGTCAATCGCTTTATTGATGGACCCAACTCCGGGGATGGAGTTCACTCCGGTAAATTATCCACGTGCAAAAACTCTCTTTCTTCCGGCAATAAAAGAACGCGTGCCGGTATTCGAAGGTAAATTTCGCTTGGCGCAAGACCTGAAAGTGAGCTCCGTGGCGGACTTCAGCAGTTCGCTCGGGACGGACGGCAAGACATTCACTATCTCGGGAAGGCTCGAATATCAGGCTTGCGATTCTAAGATTTGCTATTTGCCGACGTCGGTCCCGATTCACTGGCAGGTGCAGATTTTGCCCTTGGACCGGCAGAGAGCTCCGGACGACATTCGGCATAAGTAAAATGGCGGCCTGTGATTCGCGTGAATGAAACAGGAGGGAGTAATGGCGGAAGTCGTGTACGTTTCCAAAACCAGAATTGAACGAAAGGTGGGTCCCATTCGGATCGCCTACATTGCAGGTGAATCGCAACCGGTGATCTTTAGTGTCCATGGTGCAATAGCCCAACACTACAAAGTCGATCCCGCCAAACTTACGGAGTCTCACGCTTCGACGATCGACTATGTGATCGCCGCGACCGCCGGTTGAATGCTCGGCACATTTGGAGGCGCGCTGGAAGCGCGCCACATTGATGCGAGCAACGGGAAGCTCGTGGGAGAAGTGACTGGCGAGGTGGAAGCGGAGGAAGGCGTGCTCGTCGTTCGCCGAATCCACTTAGCCATGCGACTGGCAGCGCCAGATCAAGCCCTTGAAACTGTTGAGCGAGTGCACGGCCTTTACGCAATGCACTGCCCGCTGTATCGCACATTACATAAGGCGATTCAACTCACATCTTCTTTCGCCCTGGTAAAACCGGAAGTTTGAGTTGTGAATTTCGATCGACAATTGTGCTGAACTCAAGAGCGTTCGAAAAGCAAAGATTATCAATCCTTTCAATGCTGGAGTGCAGCCCGATCTTGTAATTGGGATAGGTGTCGTCGTTCGTTTGCAAGTGAGTCTGATCGATCTATTTCGGATTAGGAGTCAATGATGCAAGTTTCCATTATTGCCGCGTTTGTGGCCGGACTGATTTCGTTCCTCTCCCCATGTGTGCTGCCTCTCGTGCCGGGGTATGTGTCGATGCTCTCGGGAATCGGAGTCGAACAATTGCGGCGAGGCGAAAAGTCTCGAGGGAGCTTGCTGATGTCTTCCTTCGCCTTTGTCGTCGGTTTCTCGGTGGTTTTCATAGCGTTCGGGGCATCGGCTAGCGCCGTCGGACAATTTCTTCTGCAAAATAAAAGTCTTCTCGCTCCATTTGCAGGAGCCATTATCGTTTTATTCGGCCTTCATTTGATCGGCGCGCTGGGACGGATTCCAGTGCGCGCGGGCATCGTCGTGGGTGCGCTGCTCGCAGTTGCCGGACTTGGAATCTGGATGCTTTTGGGTGGAGACACCCCTCGATCGTTCGGACCGGCTCAGTTTATTTCCGTCGCGCTGATATTTTTGGCTGGGCCGGGCCTGACACGATGGCTCAATCGCGACGTCCACTTCCGCAACCTCGGCAGCCGAACCGATGATAAGTCAAGCAGCGGTCCATTCGCAGGCGTTCTCAGCGGCTTTCTGCTCGGTTTCGCGTTCGCATTTGGCTGGACGCCTTGCATCGGGCCAATCTTAGCCGGGGTTCTTGCCATGGCTGCGACGAGCGAAACCGTGTCTCATGGCGTGTTCATGCTCGCTGTCTATTCCGCCGGCCTCGCCATCCCATTCCTGCTCACCGCTCTGGGAATCAACCAATTCCTGGGATTCTATCAGCGCTTTCGCCAATATTTACACGCAGTCGAAATCGGTAGCGGCGTGTTACTACTCGCCGTGGGCTCGCTGATTTACGTTAACCGGCTGACTTGGCTTTCGGGAAAATTGAGTTTCCTGAATAATTTTGTAAAGTGAGGAGCAACAGTGAATGGCTAGGAAGACAGAACTGACGTTATCCATAGCGTTCGCACTGGCGCTCGCTTCAACTGGTTGTGGAACAGGAACGCAGCGCCAGGCCGCGAAGGAATCTGCAGGACCAGTCAATGTAGGGATGACTGAAACGAGTTTGCAGATCCCGACTCTAGATGGGACGACCGCCTCCATCGACCAGTACAAAGGGAAAGTGGTTCTCGTAAATTTTTGGGCAACCTGGTGCGCACCATGTCGCACGGAGATACCCTGGCTTATTGAGTTCAATCAGAAGTACGGAGCGAAAGGGTTCGTGATTCTCGGTGTAGCCATGGATGACGAAGGAACCAAGATTGTCCAACCCTGGGTGCAATCCCACAGTTTCGATCTGAACGGTAAAGCGGAGACAATGAATTATCCGATCCTGCTTGGCAACTCCAAGATTGCCGAGAAATTTGGTGGCATTCTGGGCATGCCCACAAGCATGCTTTATTCGCGCGACGGGAAGAAGATCAAGACAATCGTCGGGTTGATTGACCGCGACGATCTCTTAAAAACTCTCGACAGTCAACTTTAGCTTAACTCCGCAACTGGATCGTGCGAGGCAATCGTTATCGTTTTGGCGCAGGGATTCGTACCTGCTACACTCTCCCACTTCCCGGATTGCGGCTTGTTTTCCTGCGTCCCGTCTGGAGAGTGATGCGTGCCTGGTGGTCGTCGCGGTCTTCAAAACCGTTGCCCCGACACATCGTGTCGGGGGGTGGGTTCGATTCCTACCCTCTCCGCCAACTTCCGACGATTCGAAAGGGGGTGATCTCCTGTGTCGCGTGAACAGATCTTCAAGCTGACGGCGCTATCGTCCTGTGCCGGTTGAGCTTCAAAACTCAGCCAGCAGGCTCTGACGCAGGTTCTGCGTCAGCTACCGATTTTGAATAGCCGCAATCTCCTGGTTGGCACCGCGACCGGAGATGATGCAGGGGTGTATCGCATCGATCGAGATCGCGCACTGGTGCAAACGACTGACTTTTTTACGCCGATCGTGGACGACCCATTTGCGTACGGACAGATCGCTGCGGCAAATGCATTATCCGACGTCTACGCTATGGGCGGCCGTCCGTTAACGGCTCTGAACATTATGGGGATACCCTCAGATATTGTGCCACCCCGCATTGTTAATCTGATCCTTCATGGGGGAGCTGCGAAGATTAAAGAGGCAAAATGTGTTTTGATCGGTGGTCACACCATTCGAAATCCGGAGCCAGTCTACGGTCTGGCCGTCACAGGAATGGTGTCGCCGCGGCACATGCTTACGAATGCCAGAGCTCGCGCGGGCAATGTTCTGATCCTCACGAAGCCTCTGGGTACCGGTATCATCACGACTGGCATCAAGCATGGCCTGACCGACCGTCCGCTGGAACAGAAAGCAATTGCGATTATGACAAAGCTCAACACTGTCGGGCCTGAACTCGCCGAAAAAGGTCTTGTTAGAGCCGCGGTCGATGTAACTGGATTTGGTCTGCTTGGTCATTTGGGCGCGATGTGCAGTGCCAGCGGCGTTGGAGCCGTGATTGCTGCAGAGTCTGTTCCGGTGATTAGCGCTGAGGTGTTCCGCCTGATCGCGATGGATTGCATCCCTGGCGGAAGCCGCGACAATCTGGATTTCGCGAACAAATTCACAGAATGGGACGGCATTACTCCAGCTCAAAAGACAATGTTGACGGACGCGCAAACCAGTGGAGGCCTCTTGTTGTGCGTACCACCGCGAAATGTGGACGCCGTAATAAAGCATCTGAAGAGCCATCAGGCGCTCTGTGGAGCCGTTATCGGAAAAATTGTGCGCTCGAACACTCCGAAGATCCGAGTTACGGCATGAAACGGACGGGACTTCGCGCCATCCCGTCGGTCGATAGACTCGCAGTCGCTCTCGGCGATACGGGTTTGCCTCGTCCTGTTGTCGTAGCTGAAATTCGGCGGGCACTCTCTTCGCTGCGAAAACTCGGCACAATTCCTGATTTCGAGATCATTCTCTCCCAGTTGCGGTCTGCGTTGGGGACTCTACGCGCATCTCGTATCCAACCTTTGATCAACGGGACCGGCGTACTCGTTCATACGAATTTCGGACGTGCGCCACTGGGACACGCCGTTATGGAAGCGGTCTGCCAGATTGGGTCGCATTACAGCAATCTTGAATACGGACTCACCGAGGGAGGACGCGCTGGGCGTGCCGCATACCTGGAGCACAATCTCGCTCTCTTATGCGGGTCGGAAGCTGCCACTGTTGCAAACAATAATGCAAGCGCGCTGATTCTGATTCTTCGCCATTTCTGTAAAGATGAAGTGCCTGCCAACAATAGTGCGCACAAAAGTAACCGTCGACGAGATCCTCCTCGAAAGAATCAGGTTGTGATTTCGCGAGGCGAGCTGATTCAAATCGGCGGCGGGTTCCGGATTCCGGAGATCCTCGAGGCCAGCGGAGCGCGATTGCGTGAAGTCGGAACAACCAACAAGACGTCTCTCGCTGATTTCTCTCGCGGGATCACGCGTGAAACAGCTCTAATCTTGAAAGTGCATCGCAGCAACTTCTTTATGGACGGCTTTGTTGACTCGCCGTCAACCCAAGCCATCGCGAAGCTGGCGCACGACAAGCGAATTCCATTTGTCGAAGATTTGGGTAGTGGCGCAATGATTCAAACTGAAACCATTCAGGGCCTGGAGCACGAGCCGACACCGGCGGAAGTACTGCGAAACGGAGTCGATCTGGTCTGCTTCAGTGGGGACAAACTCCTCGGCGGGCCTCAGGCGGGAATAATCGCTGGCAAGGCGAAGTTAGTAACCGCACTTAAACGAGAACCTTTATTTCGTGCGCTTCGCTGCGACAAACTGATCCTCGCCGCCCTCGAAGCAACATTGGACATTTACTTGCGAAGTTTAGTCCAGAATCCACAGGCGAGTGATTCGGTGAAGTTCCAGGGCATTCCCCTGTTTGCGATGTTGCAAACGTCGAACGGCGAATTGCAATCGCGGGCTGGGAAGATGGTCGCCGCGCTCCATGGAATGCCACTTAAAATAGGGATTGGCAAAGGCCGCTCCCAAATTGGCGGCGGAGCGCTGCCACGCTCAATTGTGGAGTCTACGACGATTGAGATAATTCACAACAGGCTTAAGCCCCAGGAATTGGCTGCATGCCTACGTTCTCACGTGCCGCCAATCGTCGGCTTCATTGAACGAGGGCAGCTCAAACTCGACCTGCGCACGGTGTTCCCTGATCAGGACGCTGAAATCGTCGCGGCACTCCGAGGCGCAATCTAATCCAGCAAGGCGAAAAAAATTCTAGCTGCGCAGCTGCGTTCAGGCTTTCGATGACAAAGGCTCAACATTTTATTATCGCGACCGCTGGTCACGTCGATCATGGGAAGAGCGCACTGGTCAAATCGCTCACGGGGATCGATCCCGACCGTCTGCCAGAGGAAAAAGCGCGCGGGATTACGATCGACCTCGGCTTCGCGAATTTAGAACTTCCTCCCTCTATTGCAGGAACTCCTCCGTACCAAGTTGGAATCGTTGACGTGCCCGGCCACGAAGACTTCGTGAAGAACATGGTCGCGGGCGTCGGCTCAATTGATCTGGCGCTATTTGTTGTGGCGGCCGACGACGGATGGATGCCGCAAACTGAGGAACACCTGCAAATTCTCAGCTACCTCGGCGTCAACCGTGCCGTGGTCGTGCTGACCAAGTCCGACCTGATACAGGATGAACGCCGCGCGATCGCCGCAGTTCATGACAAGCTTCGGGACACGCCATTCGCTGAGGCGCCGATTGTCTCGACGTCGGTCGTTACCGGGCGCGGTCTTGACGATTTGAAAATGGCTATCACAAGTGTTCTGGATAACTCGTCCCCGCCGCGCGATATTGGCAAACCGCGATTGCCCGTCGACCGTGTTTTTACCCTCCGAGGTATTGGTACAGTGGTTACTGGCACTCTTATCGGAGGCACTTTGCGTCGCGGGCAAGCTGTCACTATTCAGCCATCAGGTGCGACCGCTCGCATTCGAAATATCCAATCGCACAATCATGATGTTGAGTTTAGCGTACCGGGAACACGCACTGCACTCAATTTGCCCGACTTTGCTGCCGTGGACGACGTTCATCGAGGCGACGTGGTAACGCTCGCCGAGATTGGCGAACCGAGCGACACACTTGACGTCGCTCTGGAAATCTCAGCGAGAGTGACCCATCGGCTCAAGGATGGCGTGCAAGTCCGCATTCATCACGGCACTAAAAGCATCCCCGCCAAAGTGGTTCTTTTTGAGCGCAAAGAGTTGGCTCCCGGAACACACGCGCTCGCTCAACTCAAGCTCGAAGCGGGCATCTTTGTTTTTACGGGAGATAGGTATGTCCTGCGCGATTCTGCCGGACAGAATACGTTGGCCGGAGGTGTAGTGCTCGATCCCGACCCTGAACGAAAAATGCTCCGGAGTGAAGGAAGGCTTAATTTTCTCCGTCTTCGGGCGGAGTCAACAAGCGACGCGACATCCTTTGTCGCATCGCAAATCGCGCGCGACAGGGCTGTTAGGCGGTCACACTTACTGCTCAAGTCAAATTTCACTTCCGGGGACATTTCCAATTCAGTCTCTGCGGTTGGCCTCTGAAGGAAAGGTGGTCTTAACCGAAGAGTTTGCTGTAGACGCCTCGGCTTGGAAGTCGTTGTGTCGTTGTGCTGCAAATGCAATTGAAGCATTCCATCTCGACCACCCGGAACAGCCCGGCTTTCCTCTCTCGGACCTGAGAAAAAATCTTGAAGCTATTCTACCGTTCGCAGACCTTTTCGAATTCCTTGTGACCGACCTGTGCAGGAGTGAATTCGTCAAAGTTGGAAACACAATTCGGCGAGTGACACATCAGCGAGCGCTGCCGCCAGCGCTTCTCGCCGCAACCGAGCAGCTTCGCAGTTCGCTGGCCGCTAAACCGTTTGATCCTCCCTCACTGAAGCAGTTAGTAGCTGATGCCATTTCACGCAAGGCGTTGCGGCTTTTGGTCGAGACGGGGGAGGTGGTTGAGATTAATCAGGAAATCGCGATTGCCGCGGAGAATTTGAAGCGCATGACTGAATTAGTCCATGACTACATTCAGAAGAAGGGACCTGCAACGGTTAGTCAGCTTCGTCAGGAAATCGGCTGCAGCCGACGCGTAATCATCCCAGTGCTTGAGCATCTCGACGGCAAGGGTGTGACCTTAAGGAGCGGTGATACTCGGACCCTCCGCAAGTACTAAGTTACTGCCTAATCGTGATTGTTCTGCGGTCCGCTCTGCGGCGCCGGTTGTCGCCGCCAAACTACCTGCCCATGTAGCGATGATTGGCGATGCTGTGCGTCTCGATGACCAGACCTCCAATGGTCCACATCTGTCACTTGGTACGGAAGCGGGATGGATGTCCAAACCGATATAACTTCGTATCAGGGAAAAGAATACCCTGTTCACTTAGAATTAATTCCCTGTTCCGAATGAATATTTGTCCGTACTGTTTCGATGTAAATACCTCTAAGATTGAGTGGGGGTACGGCAAAAGTTGCAAGATTCCCTGTATTTTTCCCTGTTAGCAGGGAATTGGAGCGGAGAAGAGTTCGCATCCGACTGCATCCTCCGCCAGCCAGTCATTAGTTATCTATATAGATAATATTGCTCCCCTGAAATAGCCCCATTTGGCCGCATAAATGGCATTTGTGTCTCTCTAATGGGCCCCAGAGATTCTCTGAAAGGTGCGGAATGGCCAATGCCGGGGGCTTAATTCTCTGCTGCCTCACCCGGTGGGGCCGTTTCGAAAACAGGAACGGTCCTGAGAGTTCGAATGCTGCTCTACTGGCAATTCAGTGGCACGTGTCTTTCGCTATATGGAGTTGGAACGCCCGCACCGCCCGAGTAAAATCCCCGCCACCATTCGCTCACCCTTTGCCGGTGCCATCACCGCGTGATAATCCGGTTTATCGCGCTGCTTACGCATATTGAGCACTCACACCCAACAATTCTTCATTGATCCACGCTCTAAGGTCGGGCCACCAAATTTCGTCAACATCCTCATCTGCGTGCAATGCACTACTGTGAGTTTCCCGTAGCCGGCGATCCTTTGGCACTTGCGAAATTCGAACCCAGTATGGAGAGGCGTGCGCTCGTTTTGGGACGAGAGGATTCTCGACAACGGAGTCGACATTCGGCGAGCATCCGATCACGCCGTCGGTCGTCATCCGCATTGGTTAAAGACGTTGGCCAGAGGCTTTCTGATGAGAAACTTGGCGCACCGCCTCACGCAGCCATTTGTGCCGTGCGTCTGTAGTGAGCCTCGGGTGCCAGACCATCAAGAAATGAAATGGGCGCAACTCTTGTGGGGCTTTCACGAGCCGCAAGGCGGAATTCCTTTCCACCATTTGCCTCATGCCATTCGTTAGAGTGAGCACGAGTTCAGTGCCAGGAAGGCAACTAAGGGCCGCGCCAAAATAGGACATACAGACACAGGACCGGCGCTTTGCGCCTAACGCAGCAAGCTGTTTGTCCGGGATGCTCTGCACGCTGGGAAGAGTTCTGACAGTAAGGTGCTCCGCAGCCAAGTACTGCCGCAGTGTCAGGCGATCGCCAAACCTGCTCTGTCGGGCAACGGCGCAGATCCAGTCCTCGCGGTAAAGTCTCTCCGAACTGAAGTGAGAGGGCAGCAAGCCGTCGTCAATGTGGAGAATGAGGTCAAGCTTTCCGCGCTCCAGCATATCCACAGCATCAGCCTGCCACGGTTGGAAATCAAAGTTCACCTTGTAACATTCGGTCGCATAACGGCGGCACAAGTGCGGAAGCAGAGCCATGCAAACATTGTCTGGGCCAGAAATGCGGAAACTACTCCGCTCCATTTTTGGATCGAAAACGCTTGGCACAACCAAACCTTCTATCTTGGGAAGGACCTGTTCAAGTTCTTGGAGAATCTTGCGTCCTCGCAACGTGAGCTCAAACCCTGAAGGCGAGCGAACCAGAAGCTCGTCCTGAAACATGGAACGCGCGCGCTGAAGGGCGCGGCTGACCGCCGGTTGACTTAGCAATAGTCGGGCGGACGCCTTGGTGACGCTTTGCTCCTCGGCGATCACCGCAAAGATGATCAACAGGTTCAAATCGACTTGTCGCAGTTTCTCTAGACGCATATGGCCTATAACTATTATGCATGAGCCGTATGCTCAACGAAACTATCTACTGGAGTGTGGCAGCGATTGTGGCGCACAGAAAAAGCAGGACGCGATGACACAAAAACAACAAATTGATTTATTTACGACATCCAGCAGTTTGTCGATTCGATTGTCGTTCAACTTATCTGAATGCCAAACCAAGGAGATACCAATGGTCGAACTCATCGTTCTCTACAAGAAACCCAACGATCCCAAGCATTTCGAGAAGTACTACAGCGAAGTCCACGGGCCGATGACCACCAAACTGGCTGGACTTAAAAGCTACAGCTATGGGCCTGTCCGTGCGGTGGACGGCGGTGCCGGCGAATTCTTCTGGCACTGGTCCGGCACATTCGACAGCACTCAGGCTGCCATCGATGCCATAGCCTCGCCGGAAGGCCAGGCGGGCACGGCCGACGTGCCGAACTACTATCACGATGTTCCGCTCTTCATGTTCTTCGAAAAGTAAGTCTACTTCGAAGCTATTACAACCATCACTTCAGTCCACTTTGGAAAAGTGGACTGGAGTGGACGCCTTAGCCAGTAGGAGATTTTTATGGCCGCTTATTTGATTGCATTACGTAATCACCAGCCGCTTTCTGAAAGACCATCGAACACCATCGCCTGGGCGCAGTGCACCCTGGGAAAGGAGCTAATTAGATGAATGAGATTTTCTGGCCCGAGGATTACACCCCAGGCTTCACCGACAACTTCGCATCAAGCGAAGTTATTGTTGCGGGACTAAGCGGCAGCGCAAGTCTGGCCATACCTCACAATGCCCCGCTCTCGCCGACCTACTATTCAAACTCAGCGAATATCCGTCTCCACGACGACAAGAGTCCCTGAGCTGGAGGACGGCGTGCGTTTCTACTTCGAGACCTTCGGCTTTCCGGTGGAAGCGCAGGTTTTGGAGTATGTCCCGCCGACCGAGGCAAGCCGGGCCGGCTTGGCTGACACGGCTGGGGCGGCGAAGGCGATACACGCTTCGATATTTACCACGCTTGGTTGCTCGAGGATCTTCCGGGCAGCCGAGTACGCATCCTCACTCAGGAATCTCAGAAGGGTAAGCCGGCGCAGGAACTGGCAAAGAAGAAGCCCAATGTGATGATCAACGGCCATCAGGACTGGCTAGACGGTCTGGTCCTCGCGGCACGCAAAGGGAGGTCGCGTAGCATGCGTTGCCGCGGCACTCTGGCCGGAGCGCGTCCACGCTCTGGCATCCGCGACCGGATACACCATCCTGAATCTTGAAAAGGACGCGAAGGAGCCCGGCAGCATCGAGGTGATCCGGCTAAGCTGGTATCGCTGGTTCCTGAACATGCGGCTGGGGGAGATCGAACTTGAGAGAGACCCGGAAGCATTGGCCCGCGAATGCTGGAAGGCGTGGTCGCCAAAGTGGCAACTCACTGAGGTGGAGTTCGTTGCCACCGCGAAGTCTTTTCACAACCCCGATTCGATCGCAACGACGCTGAACTGCTACAGAATTGGTACAGAAACGCGCCGGGTGATCCGGCATTGCAGAAATATGAAGACCATTTTGCCAAAAAACCGAAAATCTCTGTTCCGACCAAAATCTCTACACGGGGACAGCGACGCGCTGTGCCCAACCGCTGCTTCAGAAGGGAAAGATCGTTGCTTACCGGTTTCTACGAGCGTCGGATACTCGATGGAGTGGGACACTGCCCACCCATGGAAGGACCACGTCCGTCCGTGGAAGGCATCAAAGACTTGATGGCGGCAGCCAAGAAGGTCTTAGGCGATGGAGAGGTCCTTCAGTAGCAGCACTGTCGTGGCACGAAGCGCGAGACGGGCGTGGAACTGGCGAAAAAAGTACGAGCGATGCCATCGGATGTAGGCTGTTTGCCGGCTAGGATGCCGAAAGGGAAATTTCTGTCAACGCATATCATTCGCTACCTGGGTTGCCAGTAGGCGAGTGCAATCTGGATCATCGCGACAATGAATTCGGGCGTTCATTTCAGATTCGCTGGTCTGGTTGGAACTAAGTTGCGGAGCCCGTTTCTGGATGGCCGACAATTCGCGATAGTAGTCAGCAGCACCACAAAAGAACGTATTGCGCGTAACCCAGGTGATCTCGACCATCAAGTGAACATCTTCGAGTACGAGACCGACCGAGCGAATCGGAGCCGAGTTCTAGTCGGCTGATATCCGCGGTTGGCTTACGGTTCCGAAATCCTGCATTACCCTGTCCGCTCCTTACTTAAGCCCAGCTCGCTGCCAATGTTTTCATTTTTCTGTCAAGCTCGCGGGCGACCTCTAGCGCGTCTCGATTCCCATAAGGCGCTAGGAAGCTCGCCATCCTGTCATATGACAAATGCACGGCATCGGCGCGCTCATCCACAAGCACGGTAACCGGCGCGTAAGAGCCGGCATCCGGAACATTCTTGGCCATTTCCTTCATGATGAGGGGATTGCCAATTACGAAGCGAATCATCTTCGGAGTCTCATGACGCGTTTCTTTGCGGACAATGGCGCCGTGATCCAGCTGCATAAACAGCATCAGTCCTACTTTGCTCAAGCCTTTCTCAATTGCGCTTTTCAGCTCGACAAAGAGCGCGCTTCGTGAGTTGATCTCCTAAATTCAGCCATATCCGGATGACCAATGGCGGCGTTTACACCAGCCACTACTTCATCAAACGGCTTGGAAGTCGTCAGACTGAACAGCTCCATCTCGATTTTTCTTATCATCTCGAACCTCCCTACAGACAACCGCGCCTTGAAGGCTATTCTCGACTGCGCTTTGAACCTGGAAAAATGTAACCGAGCGAAGGTAAGGCACTTCTTCCTACCCGAAACGACTGGAGCGTCCGGCAGTCATAGCAATCGGCGATTGAGAAGGCGTATGTCCGCTCGTGGGCGAGTGCGGCAGCATCAGCGTTGTAATGCGCCCCACTATGCCGAGAGAAGGCATGATTCTGAGCCGGATAGCTGTAGACTGTCGCGTTTGGTTTCTTGGCAAGTGCCGCTTTGATCTCCGCTTGCGCAGCCTTAGAAATGAACTCGTCCTCCTCAGCCAGATGCATTAGAAGAGGTGCATTAAGCCCATCGATCTCTCCTAGATATTTCTCAGTGTCACTCCCGTGATAGGCGACCGCAGCGTCGACGCCATAGCGCACGGCCGTCAGAAAGACCATCAGCGCACCGAGGCAATAGCCTAGGACGGCAACCTTGCCGGTGCATTCCGGCAGCTTGGCCACGGCGTTGATGGTGTCATTAACGTCTCTGGCACCAGCGTCTCGGTCATAGCCCTGATACAGACGAAGGCCGTGTTGCCAGTCGACCTCGGAAGTCGACACTACTAAGATCAACGTCCGGCTCCTGCCGCCAGAACAGGTCTGGCGCGACCGCAACAAAGCCTTGTTCCGCCAGTTCGTCACAAGTCTTGCGAATATCGGCATTTACCCCGAACAACTCCTGCAGAACTACAACAGCGGGGGCCGGCAGGGTCTCCGGTCGCGCGACATAGGCACCAAACGTGCCATCCCGTCCTTTGATGGCGATGTGATCCTTCATCATTGTGCTTGGCTCAGACATTGCATTCTCCTACGACGAAGTTTATTTCGGTCTCCGCCGACCTCGTCAGAATCGGCGGAGACCCTACAGTTGGCGAGCCGGTTTCATGATGGCGACCACCGTTGGCGAAAGAAGCAATTTAATCGCCGGCGC
>CAWAYK010000005.1:0-700546 GCA_963786215.1 uncultured Acidobacteriota bacterium | reverse complement strand
CCGGCCAGGAGACCGGGCACGCTCCGCCGCCTCGGCCATGGCATCAGCCACAGCCGAGGCGGTTCGATGC
This sequence comes from uncultured Acidobacteriota bacterium, assembly GCA_963786215.1. GTDB lineage: Bacteria > Acidobacteriota > Terriglobia > Acidiferrales > UBA7541 > Palsa-360. Next base: position 700,476 of record CAWAYK010000005.1, on the reverse strand, counting down.
ACCTGCGGTGGCACGGCGAACGACCAGGACGGCAAGGGCTGTCCCCGGGTCCGTTCAGCAGGAGATGTTCAGGCGGTAGGAACTACCACACGCTCTTTACTGCGGGTGCTGACGATGACGAGGCCGGATACGGCGCCGAGGGCGATGGCAGCGGGCCCGAACCAGGCGTTCGCGGGCGCCAAGCCAGTGGTCCAGACTCCAGTTGCTGTGGCGAGGCCGATGGCCACGACGCCGGCCAGGATCATCAGTTCGAGCTCGCAGCCGTGCTTGCGGTGATCCAATCCGTTGCGCACGTGGAGCGCGGTGACGTTGGTCATGACACCCGTGAGCATCGTGACCGCCGAGGACCGTGAGCCCGCCCAGGCCACGATCAACACCGCGCCGCAGCATCTCGGTGACCGCGGCGACGAGGGCCATGAGCCGTGGCGGCTGGAAGCCCTGGCTGGCGAATAAAACGCCCGGCTTGGCTCAGACCGCCGCCGTCCCACCAGCCGAACAGCTTCTGCGTGCCATGGAAGCCGACGACGACGAAAACCACCATGCGGAGGATGAGCAGCCCCGCATCGGCAGAAGTGCTCACGAGAATGTCGTCCCGTTCTTGAACCGAGGAAGGACCCGGTCGACGAACAGGTCGAGTGAGCGGTTCGATTCGGCTTCGGTCATGAGCCGAAGTTGAACAACAGGGACATGCCGCACTCCGGCCGCGGCGTAGGCCTCGACCTGTCGAGTGACAGTCTCCGGGTCGCCGACGAGTATCGCCCGCTCGAGGAATGTGTCAGGGTCTGCGGGAAGAGCACCACCACGCTCTTCAGATGGGCCGAGTCCTCGATGTCATCGGTGATGGTGAAGCTCTCTTCTGGTGCGCGCCGATCTCGGTCATCCGGGTCACGGGCGAAGGCGACCGCCTCGTCGTCGGTGTCGGCGATGATCACCTGCTTCTGTACCGACTCCAGTCAAGGTGTTCCTCGATGAACGCTTCATCTCGGCCGGTCTCGGCCAGGGTCTCGGCGTAGATCGCCAGGCGCGGGCCGACGATGTCCACGGTCTCGCGCGCGGTGAACAAGTACCAGCCCTTGCGTGCCGTCCAGAGCACACCCTCGTCGTTCTGGGTGGCGCGGGGCGAAACGCTCGGGGGCGAGACGCGTGGTAGGCGGCCTGGATGATCCCGCGTCCGCAGTGATCCGCTCTCGAAGGCCGTGGCCCGACCATACAGCGGATCCTCCGGCTTCTTGTCGAGCGAGAGCTCCATGACCTCGAGGTCGCGCATCATCTGCTCGTGCCGGAGGGACGGGTCGCGGCCGAGGCCGGCCGTCACCGGGAACCGCCAGCCGCGAAGCCGACGATGAGGTCGCCCCGGGTGAGGATGTCGAGCAGATTGCAGCTCTGAGCGAGCCGCATGGGGTTGTGCAGCGGCGGGGCACGGCGACCGCCAGCAGGAACCGAGCGCCGGCGGGACCTGCGCGGCCAGGATACGCGGGGCGAGCATGAAGTTGTTGCCGTAGGCGCTTGAGCCGGAGAAATGATGCTCCGTCAGGGCGATGCCCTGGAATCCCGCCTGGCCGGCGCGGACCCGCCTGGGCCGTGGTGTGCTCGACGATCGGCACATCTTCTGCGGGTCCGCGGGCTGCGGATTCAGGTAGATCGAGAACCGCATAGCAGCGACTCCCTCTGTATTAAAACGGTTGCATGCTGAGCATAGAGGCATCGAGGGAGAGTGGTCAAGGTCTTAGCGCGCGGATCCCGGGACCGATCGCAGGCCGTTGACAGCACAAGGATGCTCCCGTCATGCTGATTAAACCGTTCGCACTCTGCGCCGGTATCCGCACCCCGAGGAGCGCCCACCATGCCGGAGATCGTCTTCATCAACTCCTTCGAAGTGCCCGCTGCCGGGACCAGGACTTCCTCGTCCGCGGAGCAATCGACGACTACATGTGCGCTCAGCCTGGCGACCGCTGGCGGCGGCTGCACCGTCCTCAACCCGGACGCCGATCCGCGTACGTCACGTGGCCGGGTGGGAGTCGGCGGCCTGCACCCTGGCGCCGCTCATGACGAAACCTTCCGCAGGCCACAACACAGCCCGGCTGGCAGGAGTTCCCGGCCCACCCGGCGCTTTACGCGATCGACCAAGAGGACGGCATCCCGCCGATCCCGGCGAAAGTAGCGATCGATGACCTCGCTACCGATGAGGCGCCCGACTCCCGCGGACCGGCGTGTGGTCTGCGCGCGGCCTCACCGCGGTGGAGATCCCCGGCGACTCATCGGCCGGGGGTCGCCGACGGCGCTGCGACCGGCGGCGCCTTCAGCGTCACCGAGGCGACCAGCCGAAAGGAGCGTCGGGTCGGCTTCCACGCCGCACGATGCTTGCGTCGAGTGTCCGCCGACGTGATGGAGGGCCTGCACCGGCTGAACATCAGCGCCGTCCCGCACGAGGTCGGCCAAGGCCAGTTCGCGCTGGTGCCGTGGCGGGCGCTGGCACGGCTTCGAGGTGCCGACGCGGCCAGCGCGGGCGCTGGTGTTGTTCGCTCCCGCCGGGTTCGAGGAAGTCTTCCGGGCGATGCCGAGATCTTCGCCCGGCCCGGAGAGCCTGGTCCCTTGTTCGAGGCCGCCGACTGGCCGCACGACCACCACCCGGCTACTCGACGGCCGGGGACCTGGCCCCGCCGCCCTTGTCGACCCGAGCCACCGCACCCGAATCGACGCTGGCCTGTCCGACACGAGGACCGGACTGCGCGTCGTGCTCCGCCACGACGCCGAGACGGGCGATAGCGGCAGACTCGACCCCGCCACCGTCACGGTGTGCGTGCTCGACGGCGGCTACCGGCTTGACCTGCCCGGCCCGTCGCTGAGCGTCCGGGCAGGAGACTTCATGACCCCGCCGGAGGTGCGCGCGGCTCACCGCAGCGGCGCTGGCCCCCGGCAGCCGCCTGCTGCTGCTTTGCCTGGATCACTGAGCCACCGAGGAGAGACATGGGCCGCGAACCGACCCCGCAATCCCCCGACCCGGTTAGCCGGATGCTGGCCGACCCGACCCTCACCGAGGAGGAACGGCACAACATCACGCTCGTGCAGAAGTTCCGCGGCCTGCCGTTCGCCGAGCGCGCCGCCTATACCGTTCCCGGGTTCAAGCCTTCGCGGGCCGGCATGGCGGGCCTTGCCGCCGCACTGCGACTGGATGCCGGTCCCGGCTACTCAGCGGCGTCGATCCCCGACCGCGAGGACAAGATCCTCGACATCATCGCCCATGGCGACCGGGTCTGGGCCTCTGGCTGATCCGACGGCACCCACCGCGGCGCGCTCTACGGCATCCCCGCGACCGGTCCGCGGCGTCGAGGTCCTGGAAGTCGGCCAGTGGCGCATCACGCGACGGCCTGATCAGCGAGGCCTGGTTCTTCGTCGACGAATTCGCGCTGGTGAGCCAGCTCGGTCTGTGGCCGCGCCCGGACGACACCCCCGACGGCGACCCGGCGGCAACCCGAGCGACAACACCAAGGAACACTGACATGGCGACCGTCTTCGACCCCTTCCGACCTGGGCCCGCACCAGCCTGCGCAACCGGATAGTACGGCCGCCGATAGCCGCGGCCGCGGCTACGGGCCCGGTGGCCCTGCCCAACCCGTCCACCGCCCGCCTACTACCGCCAGCGCGCCACGGCCGGGCTGATCGTCACCGAGGGGATCCAGCCCACGCCGGTGGCCCGCGGCTATCCCGCCACTCCCGGGCTCTGCACCGCCGAACGCAGGTGAAGGCGTGGCGCGACGTCACCACGGGGTGCATGAGGCGGGCGGCGCCATCTTCGCGCAGCTCATGCACGCCGGCCGGATCGGCCACCCCAGCCTGCTGCCGAACGGCGCCTGAAACCCGTGGCCCCCTCGCCCCTCGCGGCCGCGCGCATCTTCACCCCCAGGGCCCCCGGCCCGTGCGTCGGCCGCGGGAGCTGTCACCGCACCGACGTCACCGCCACGGTCATCGGGACTTCGCCGCCGCCGCGCACGAGCGGTCGGCGCGGGATTCGACGGAGTCGAACTGCACGGCGGCAACGGATTCCTCATCCACCAGTTCCTGTCCACGCAGTCCAACCCCGCACCGACGGCTACGGCGGCTCCGTCCCGAACCGGATCCGCTTCGCGATCGCAGGTCGGCCATGGCCGTCGCCGATGCGGTCGGCGCGCACCGCGTCGGCTCCAGCTCTCGCCGGGCAACCCCTACAACGACATCGACGAACCGACTGGGCCGCAGCCTACGGCGCGCTGGTCGACGCTGCGCCGGCATCGACTGGCCTACCTCGGCCTGACCGAGATCACTGCCGAAGACAGAGAACTCACCCGTCGGCTGCGCGGATCGTGGACGGCGTGTTCCTGCTGAACCCGTACACCGGGACGCTCCCCACCGGGCTAGCCCGAACTGGACCCTGGTCCGGGACGGCACGACCGACCTGCTGTCGTTCGGGTCGCTGTTCCTCGCCAACCCCGACCTACCGCGCCGACTGGCCCAGGGCGGCCCGTTCAACGCCGCCCGACGGCGTCCACCTACTACGGCGGCGACGACCACGGCTACACGGACTACCCGTGCCTGGGACGAGGCCGTCGAGCCGGCGCCGATCAGGGCCCTATTCCGGCCCGTAGTACTCGGGGACCGCGGACGCAGCGGCTGGCCCTGCGCAATCGCACGCCAGTGGTGTCCTGAAACGATGGCAACCCGTGCCACCATCCGGGACGTCGCGCGAGTAGCGGGGTGTCCGTCTCGACGGTCTCCCGGGTATTCACCCGCCCCGCACCGCTTCCGCGACAGACTCGGCACAAGGTCTACGACGCCGCGGAGCAGCTCAACTACGTGCCCAACCGGAGGCCACGGCGCTGACCACCGGCCGGACCGGAAACGTCGGCGTCATCGTCCCCAACCTCGCCAACCCCCTGTTCCCCGAGATGGTCAAGGCGGCGCAGCACCAGTCGCGCAGCACAACCTGGCAGCCCTCCTAGGCGACAGCGACGACGACGCCGACGACGAACTGAAACTGATCCACGCCCTAGTCCAAGGACGTCGACGGATGATCCTGCTTTCTCGTCGCTGCTGCGCGAAGAGCAGGTCGAGGAGATCGGCGTACTGATCCCACCGTCTTCGTCAACCGGCGGGTGGCCGGCTTCCGTGCGTGCTCATCGACACCCTGCCGGAGCTGCGGCAGCTGGCCGGGTACCTGGCAATCTGGGGCACGCGGCCTGCTGCGACCTGGCCGGGTCCCGGCAACTCCTGGCCCGCCCACGACCGACTGGAGGCGTTCGCTGCTGCACGGCCGGCGTGCCGAGGCGGGACTTCAGATCGACGTCACCGGGGCCCAACCGGCCCGGCTTCGAGTCGGGAAGCCTGGCCGCGGCGCGGCTAGGTCGCACTCCGCATGCCCTCGGCGGTGATCTGCTTCAACGACGTCATGGCGCTGGGCGTGACCGCCCGGCTCCTGCAGTTCGGGGTCCGGGTCCCCCGACAGATCAGCGTCGTCGGCTGGGGCGGCACCCAGCTCGCCGGCTACACCACCCCGGCCGTCACCACCGTCGCCGTCCCGCTCAGCGACCTCGGCACGACGGCCGTCGACCAGCTGCTCGCCGCCCAGCAAGACCCGCTCGCGACCGTCCCGGCACCTGGTGACCCTCCGAGCCGTCCTCACCACCCGGGCGACCACCGGCCGGGCCTCAAGGCACTAACTGCTTATAACGATTTAAAGCCCGGCGGTGCCCTCCGGGCTTTTCGTGTTGTCCATTTTAGCTGCGGAAATACTTTCTTCTGGCTTGCCTTGCCGATCCATTGACATCGCCTTATGAGCTGAAGCACACTTCATTTTTAGAACGTTTGCATGCTCAAAGGCAGCGGATCGAAAGAGCGGACATGGTATGGACATCACTCAGGCGGGGCGCAACGTTCGCGGCGTGCTGCAGGCCCTGTCCTTCGGCGGCGAGGTCATCCTGGCCGAAGACACGGCTTACGCCGGCGCGGCGCGTCTGGAACGCGACCGTCGACCGCAGGCCAGCGGTCATCGCTGTCTGCCATTCGACCCGCGACGTGGCCGCCACGGTATGCGCCGCCCGCGAGGCGGCCTTCCCCTCTCGGTGCGTGGAGGCGGCCACCAAGTGGCGGGCCTGTCGGTCTGTGACGGCGGGGGTGGTGGTGGACCTGGCCGGGATGCGCGCCGTCGAGTTTCGACGGCCCGCCATCCGCCTACGCGGCGGGGCGGATGCTTGCTGGGGCGACGTGGACCGGGCGACGGCGAAACTGGGCCGGATCGTCCCCGCCGGAGTCGTCTCCCACACCGGACTCGGCGGCCTCGCACTCGGCGGCGGCTTCGGCTGGACCTTCCGCAACTTCGGCCTGACCTGCGACAACATAGCGAAGCACGGAGGTGGTCACCGCCGACGGCACGGATCGACGAGGCCGGCCAGCGCACGGACGAAGACTCCGACCTGCTGTGGGCGCTGCGCGGCGGCGGGGGAAACTTCGGCGTGGTCACCCGGGTTCGGGCTCACCCCACCCACGCGCGTCCGTCGACGTCCTGTTCGGCAAGGCGGTGTTCCTGCTGCACGACCTGCCCACGCGCCGTCGGCCACTACGCCGATGCCATGGCGGATGCCCCGGACGGGCTCAGTGCTATCTGCATCATCAGGCTCGCGCCGCCCATGCCGGGCATGCCCACCGACCTGATCGGCGAGCCGATCGTCATCGTTCAACGCGGTCTGGTCGGGCGACCTCGCCCGACGGCGGGCGGAACATGCGGCGGCTCCTCACGGCAGGCGGCCCGGTGGCAAGCGAGGTCATCCGCATGCCGTACATAGCCGTCCAGTCCATGCAGGACGTCTTGCACCCGCACGGCCGCTACAACTACAACAAGTCCCGCTACCTCGGCCGCGTCGATGACACCGCGCTCAAGGCACTGCTGGACAGCGGGCTGTCGGCTGCCCGGCGAGCACTCGCAGATCGAGGTGCTCAGGCTGGGCGGCGCGGCCGGACGCGTCCCCGCGGATGCCAGCTGCCTTCGCCCACCGGGACGCCGCCTACATCCTCAACGTGGTGGCGGCCTGGACCGAGCCAAGCGAGGGCGACGCGCACGTCCTGTGGGCACGCGAGGCGTACTCCCGCATGGACTGCGTCGGCTCGGACGCCGGCTACATCAACTTCCTCGACACCGAACCCGACCGGGTCGCAGCGTGTATCCCGCCGCGACCTACTCACGGCTCCAGGACATCAAGCGGCGCGTCGACCCCGACATGGTCTTCCGCGGCAACGTCCCCATCGAGCCAGCGTCCTGATCGACCTGGCGGCATCCGACCTCCCCGCGCCCCACCTGCGTCCCGGTCCTTCACACCTCTCACCTCCTGGAAGCGGCATGACTGATATCTCTTCGCCCCCCGCCGGGAGAACCCTGCTGGTCACGTCGATCGCGTGCTGTCTGAGCGTCTGCGTCGCGCAGACCGCACTCGCCATCCCCGCTACCCTCAACGGCCTCCAGGCCGCCCTGCACACGTCCGGGTCGCAGTTGACCTGGATTTCCTCAGCCACCCTGCTGCCGGTCGCCGTGCTCGGACTGACCTTCGGAGTGCTCGGCGACCTGTTCGGACGCAAGCGACTGCTGATCGGCGGCGCCATGGTGCTCGCGGCCGGCGAGGTGGTCTCCGCCGCGGCAGGAAGCGTGGGCTACCTCATCGCCGGACAGGCGCTGGCCGGGCATCGGCGCAGCCGCCATGCTCCCGAGTTCCCTCGCCATGATCGCGGTCGGTGCTCAGACTCAACGCCAGCGCGCCGCGGCGATCGCCGCCTGGTCGGCATTCCTGGCGGGCGGCGGCTTCGTCGCCCCCATGCTCGGTGGCATTGCCGGCACCTACGCCTCCTGGCGCTGGGCGTTCGTCGTGCTCTGCCTGCTCGGGGCGGTAAGCGCCCTTGTCAGCCTCGCCTCCCGCAACTCCAGCGCGCCGCAGGGCCGAGCACCGACCTGCCAGGGCAGGTGACCGTGGGCATCGCCGCGTTCGCACTGATCTACGGGACCATCCAGGGACCGAGCGACGGCTGGTCCTCGCCGCTGATCGTCGCCGCTTTCGTCGTCGCCGCTGTCTTCCTGATGCTCTTTCTCGTCATCGAACGCCGGGCCAGCACGCCACTTCTGCGCCTGGAGCTGTTCCGCAACCGTGCCTTCGCGGTCGCGTCGGCCGTGGCCGTGATCGGCATGTTCAGCTTCATCGGCACCTGCTACGCGCTCAGCATCAGGCTCGGCGCGGTCCAGCACCAGAGCCCGCTCCGTGTGACCGTGGCCTTCCTTTTCACCAACGGGCCCACGCTGGTCCTGGCACCAGTCACGGCCTACCTGCTCCGCACATCGTGACCACTTGCCCGGTATCACGGAACAGTCGTTGCTTCTCTTTACTGACTCCCGTTTGCGACTGAACATACGAGGGCAACGAACGGTAGGCATCCCAGAACATCTCGAAGTCGTCCTCTGGCCAACGGCGCTCCGCCTTCCTCACGCGCTCACAAAACATATCCGCATAAATTCCCGGATACCGGCGTCCACGAAACCAGTTCTTATAGGCACAAAGAGCCGATTCCAATGTAAAGAAATTCGTGTCACAACTCGGATAACGGAGCTGGGCCTCAGCGAGTAATTTCGTTCCTTCCTCTTCAAGGTGCGCGATCATTTGCGGCGTGTACTTCACAGGGTTGGTATCAGTCCATTCCCAGTCGTCGAGCCCCAGAACCTTGCACAGACCATTGCGATGTGATTTGCTTCCGCTGATGTCGGAAAGAAACAATTGGTCACACACGAGCGGGACATGAGCGATGCGTAGATATTCCAAATAAGAGAACGCCGACAAACGGCCGAATCCGTAAAAGTCGCGCCGCACTCTCTCCCACGCAGCACGGAAGTTTTGCTCTTCATCAGCGCTAACAATGAATCCAGCGAAATATTCTTCTTGGCTAGCGCGGCAAAGCGTCTTGTAACAGGTGACCGCCTGCGGGAAATCGCGTTTTTGGCGCCGACGGTCGGTGTCGAATTCAAGGCGTTTCCACTCACGATTGAAAAACTTAGTCAGGGCGGTGGTGTCCAATGTTGAGAAGTCTGGGAACCGTTTGAAAATCAACCAGGACGTGGGTGGGTGTTGCGTGTTGCCATTGATGAAGCAAAACCACAACAATTGCTCGCGATTCCAATTTAGATGGTCGTTCAGGTACGGGATAAGCAGGTAGACGAGACCCGGATGAAGCTTGAATTGCGTGTGAAATTGGTAAAAACGCAGAAATGTTTCACGCCTATATTCGGGCCTGCGAAAATCCATGCCATGTCGAAGGTCAACGGTCATACGTATTTCTCCATCTCAGCTTTTTCCTGCTTGCATCCTAGCCAATCAATAAGGGTCGTAAGAGGAGCCTCATGTGGTAGCGTACGAACGTCGCGACCTTCCTGCTCGAGCTTCGCGCGCGTCGTTATTACCGCTCTAAACTTTTCCTCAAGGTTCGTTGGGTTAAATTGCTTGGTGTTGCCCCTGGCGGCTCTGCGCTTAATGGTTCGTTCAATGCACTTCTGGAGTGGCGTGTCGAGGTAAGCCCAAATCCAATGATGGGTAGACTTGAGGTCGTCTTCTAGTTCGCGGTATCGAGCGTATAGGCCGGAGATTAGAAAACCCTCGAACACAACATTCCCAAAAGCGGATAGCTTACGAATGCCTGCGCAGATTTCGTCCTGCGTACGAATACAGTCACAACCGCCGGTCGGAGTTTCGTATCGGCCTAATACGTAAATGCGGTTCTGCAAGTTGTAGGCCCAGATTTTTCCTTTTTCATTCAGCATCGGCACGCCTTGCAAATATTTAATGAGTTGTTTGACCGCAGTTGTTTTTCCGCTACCCGTCGTGCCCCTGATGTTGCAAATAATGTTCATCGGGAGTGCCCACAGTCGCAGCATCTAGCAATGTTCTTGTCACAGAAAAAGACCGCTGACATTCGCGCACCTTTGAACGGTAAGTTGCCATGGTAAAATTGCGGATTGAAAAGTAAAAGGTCCCCGGATAGATAAGCGACCGCGACCCTCCATCTGAACAGAATGAGTTCCCCTCCGGTGAACGGTCCCAACGGGAAAATGCACGACATGACATTGCGGAGGTTACGAAGGTCCGGGTGGTATCCGCATTGCAACAATTTTACGAAATACCCGGTGGAAAAAGCTGTTCGACCGATACGCCAATTTGGGATTCCCACTACATGCTCCCACTGGCGGGCGTGTATGCTGGGCAGGTGATACTTATAAAGGGAATCCACCAACTCAATCAGTTCGATGTGATTCTCTATTAGTTCAGGATGTGCCACGGAAAGGTGGGTCTTGTAGCATTTTCCGTTCGCGACGGAGTACCCAATGATTCCTTGCCGAGCCGGGGTGATATCAAGGATTTCTCGTGACACGCGCAGGCGATTTGTTTCCGTTCCGTCTAGATTTATGCCTGGAACGCCTTTCGTACTCATCGCGGAAAAACGATTAGAGAGTTCGTCTTTAGCAGCCGGCCACCAGTCCCTTAACGCTGGCTTGTACAGTGACGCCGGCAGGGCTTGTTTTAAATAAACGAGAATCGGGTCACCGCTCACGTCGATGACGGCTGTACTGACATCGCCAACCCTGCGGTGAATGTGAGCGGGGTCGGTGTTACGACCCCGCATCGTGCGTTCCATCAATTTGAAATCATGCTGGGCGGGTATCTCGATAATCCTCATTTTTCTCACCCTGTATGTTGGACAATAGGTCTTCCTCGATTGGGCTATACTGCGGATCCGTTTGGCTTGAGTAATTCCTCAACGGTACCTAACCCATGCTGGCTTAAAATTCTGGCGATGACGGCGATAAGGTCTTTCTGGGCGCCAAGCCAGTTTTGTGTTCTTGTTAGAACGTCTAGCCCGTTGCGCATCGCGTCTGTCATAAAATCGAAGCGCAATGTATAAGGGCCACCAGCAACGAAATGAGTAGTTTGTTCTGGCGGGACTGGAGCTGATTGTTCGCTTTCAGCTTGCTGTTTAGGCTCTGTGGCAGTATCGGTCACGAAATCGTCCAAGTCCTTTTGCAGTTTTGCCTCTTCCTCTGCTTGGGCCTTTGCTGCTGCGTTTTTCTTATCTTTTTCTTGATTGAATTTGTTCGCCTCGTCCCATGCGTTAGCAATGGTTGACTCCTGTTCGGCCGGAGGGAGATTTTGAAAATTTTTCAAAATTTCCTTCCACCTTTCTCGCTCGATCTCTGCTTTGGCTTCGTCAATATAGTTGTAAATCGTACGAGCATCGACGCCGATAGCCTTAGCCTCGGCTGCAAACCACGGACCCTTCGACTTGTATTTCAACATTTGTTGACAGCGAAGGTAGTGCTGACCTGCTTTGAGATTTGCTTCGTGACCCCGCTTGGCGAATTCTCGACCGAGAGTTGCGTGCCGGCTGAAAGTAACCAATTTAGTTTGATCGATTAGTTGCTCGGCTACGTCGTCTCGTGCATGATCTTTTTCGGAATCACCTGATGTGTGTGGCTTCTGATTTTCGTATTGTTGTTGTTGCTCCATAAATCTCCTTTGCTACTTCACGCCGTCGGCTGGGCACTGACGGCATTCACGATCTCGGCTGCTCGGGACTTGAGGCCCGGAAGCAGCAACTAACGTTTTATAGTTCTATGTGTCCGCCCGGTCCACCCTGACCGAATAGCAGATTTTTGGCAGGTTTTTAGAGATTACGGGTATTGAGACGAGTTTGTTGTGAGCTGGAAACCAAATGCGGACATCAAATGTTCCAACGCCTTGCGATGGGCTGTGCGCAGGAGGTTGCCAATACAATTTCAGAGCATTGGACGAATGAGATTAAAAGTGAAAACGGTATCAGAGGATAGGCGACAGCAGAATAAAACGGGCGCGGTCGTTAATTCCAAGTTTTGTTTTTATGTGTGCTACGTGCATTGATGCAGTGCTTGTAGTGACGCCCAGTTCGGCGGCAATCTGTTTGTCCGTTTTGCCTTGAGCAAGCAGTGGGTAAACTTTTTTCTCGGTGCGCGTAAGTTTCGACATGTGCTCTTCCATTTTCTTGCGTCCGGGTTCCAACAAATCGGAGGCCCTAGCGGCGGCTGCGACTCTGATGAAAAGTTCCTGAATCGCCGCCTCATGCCTGGCAAGCCTGCCTTCAGTCTCAGCATCTCGCTTGCTATTCTTTTGGGCAATTCGCACGTCAGTAGAATCAATATTATCTTTGTCAGCCATAACTACAGATCTCCAATCTTCTAGCATTTGGCACGTGAATTATTTCGAATTTTAGGGTTGGTGCGCATCAACAGGATCGCGCCAGGAAAACGCCTTCATTCTGTCGTAGTAAAAGACATTTATTCGTGCCTACAATGATGCGATTTCTCGGGGGAGTGCGGCATGAGTTCAATAAACAATAAAAGTGCGGATGAGTTGCTGATGCGGAGAAAAATTGCTGACCATATGCTCGTGACAAAGATTCCTTACTATACGCAAGTAGAGCGAGCTTCTCATCGGTTGTGGACTGAGGCAGACGAGAAATCCAAGGGACTGAATGCATGCAAAAAGAAATCAGAGGAATACCTCTGCACCACCGTATACCTAGCTGCGATGGGATGTGACCTTAGATCTCTAGAAGTCATTTTGGATTTGGCAGAGGCACTACGCTTGAAGAACGGCAACGGCGCCGTTCCGAAGGCCAAGACCATTAAGTCCTTGGCAAGCAAGATGAAGCGCCTTGCCCAAGAAATCAGAGCCGTAGAAAGCACGCACTTCCTGACTATTTTGAATCAACAGGAAACAACGAAATGGCAAGCCGAAACGAGGTTAGGACCGGAAGACATTGACGACCTCTCGCTGACTTTCCCATTTATGGCTATTCCAAAGTGGCTAGAGAGACGTGCTTCCATATATGACGACTGGTCCGACCTCGTCTCCCAAAACATTCCTCCGAAGGGACTGAATTTCGCACGACTTGGGCGAGCTTGCGTTGCAATGTATGTTAAATATGCGACGGGGAGGCCTTACTTTGCCGAAGTCTCAATGCTGCTTGAGCGTCGAGATTTCGGAAGGTTCACGCCGACGCAGCTCAGCAGGGAGTTGAAGGAATTTGAAAGTGGATATCACTGGTCTTGTGAGTACCTGAAATTGCAGTTTCATCAACTCCATCCCCCGAGCTTGAAACCGCGTGGAGAACTCGTTATCGGTGGGATTTCGGAAGAGGTTTTGAAATCTAGCAAACTGTTCAAATACTGCGTTCCGCGTGGTGATTCTGTATACGACGTCAAATCCCCAATTGCGAGAAAACGAAATACCAACGCGACCGAAAAGTGCAAAGGCGCGTGCCGTCGGTATCGACAGAAGCCAGAGTCTAGGATGTGACATTGGCGACTGCGCCCGGCACGCGATGTGGCTTGAGATAGGATTTGCCACATAGGCCGCCATATCTCGGTCTACGCCACGTTCTCTGACTGAGTGAGAGTTTTCGTCTGGCGCCCCACATGCCGCAACTATTTTCTTGCGAATTGACTGCCCTTGCTTCGGACGTTGTGTTTTCCAGTATGGGACGACCTTCCGAGCACAATAATGATCCCCGAAACACCTGAACGGTTTGTGGACGCCAATGAGGCCGCCAAATTCTTATCTCTCACGCGGCGTCGGGTCCTCGACCTAGCGCGAGCCGGAATACTCCCTGCCCACCCTATTGGCAACGGCGCGCGTCGCGTCTGGCGGTTCCGGTTGAGTGAGCTCAGTGCGGCAATTACGTCACAGGGGAAAATAAATTTGGCTTCTCCGGAACGCACGCGTATGGTTCGACTCCATCCAATTGAGCGTGATTGCGAATAATAGAGGATGCAGATGCAGCAAAAGGGCTGGCTCACAAAACACAAAACTAAGCGCAACGGGATGACCTGGGTGTATCACTTTTATCGAGACCAGGCTGAAACTGGGAAAAGAGTCGAGAATACAATCACCATCGGTTCGGTATCAAATTTCCCGCGTGAAAAAGATGCGTGGGCAGAAGTAGACCGCAGGTACCTCAAACCTGACGCAGCACAGAACAAACTTGGGCGGGTCACCTTCCGTGAACTAGTCGAAAATTACCGAAAGAAAAGTTTTAGCAGGCTCGCCATCACAACCCAGCCGATCACTGCGCATATTCTGGATGACTATTTAATTCCGCGCTGGGGAGAAAGCTTCGCTCTTGATATCGATCCTGACGCGATTGAAGAATGGCTCGGTGCGCTCCTCCTTGCGAATCCAACAAAGGAAAAGATTCGTCGCGTGATGAACGTCGTGTATCGCCGGGGACAGAAGTCACGAATTCTGCCAATGACAGGTGACGGAAATCCCGTCGCGTTCGTCACCCAATCTGCTAAGTCAAGCTACACAGCAATCATCATCAGCCCCGAACAGGCCTTTCGCATCATGCTTGAATTAAAAGACCCGCACCGCACGCTGGTATTTCTCGTTGCTGTGACAGGGCTTCGGATAAGCGAGGCACTGGGCTTGAAGTGGGGCGACCTTGATTATGAACGGCAGATGATTCATCTCCGCCGAGTTTGGGTAGGGAATGATCTGATTCCCCACATGAAAACTGATGGCTCATCTGCTCCAGTCCCACTCGGAGAATTATTGGCCGACGAATTACGCTACTGGCAGCGGGAGACGCTGTACGCAAAGCCAGATGATTGGATTTTCCCCTCTTTCAAATTGAAGGGCAAAAGTCCAATGAGCGCCAGTATGATGACTGCCTCCAAGATTCGTCCGGCAGCTATCAAAGTTGGAGTGTTGCTTAAAGAGGGGCAACGGTTTGGATTCCATAACTTCCGCCATTCGCTTGCGACCTTTCTGGTGAATCGTGGAACAGATGTAAAAACAATTCAAGGTCTGCTCCGGCATGCGAAAGTGACGACAACCCTTGATTTATATTCGCAGTCGATTGACGCCTCAAAATTAACCGCGCAGAAGGAAATGGCGCTGGCAATTACAGGCAATGCAGCTCGAAATCTTGAAATTACAGGTGAAGAATTACAGGTGAAGTTTTTGCGAGATTCCGGAGAAAACTCTCTAAGTTATTGAAAACAATGGTAGGCCCGTGCGGACTCGAACCGCAGACCTCTACCGTGTCAAGGTAGCGCTCTAACCAACTGAGCTACGGGCCTATATTGAAGCAGCAACAAACTTTACCTCAGATTCGGCGGGGCCGTCTAAACGGGCCGGAGTCCGGTTAGGGTCCGGTAGCGAACAAACACCAGCCAAATCCAGCTTACTAACCGCCGACATTTTAACATCTGCAAGCGAATGCGCATAGCGTTCTGTCATTGTAATTTTGGAGTGCCCTAATAGTTTTTGCACCGTGATGATATCCACACCCGCGCGAATCAGCCGAGTCGCAAAACTGTGGCGCATATCATGGAACCGAATTTTTTCAATTCCAGCCAGTTGTACCGCCTTTTTGAAACCCTTCTTCAGATCCAATAGCTTCTCCCCCGGCTTTCGATTACTGGGAAATACCAAGGGCGAGGTTGCCCTTTTCGCAAGATCGGATAGTAACGAATGAACCGTAGCATTCATGGGGATGACCCGCTTCCCGGCTTCGGACTTGGCATTGAGGATGCGAATCGTACGGCGGTCGAGATCCACCCGTGACCACTCCAGGCCCAAGAGTTCTCCACGTCGCATTCCCGTGTTAAGTGCTAAAAGGACGAGTGGGCGCAACAAACGTGACCGTACTCGATCACAAGCCGCTAAAAGTTTGACTTCTTCGTCAGCCGAAAGCACTCTCTCATCTCGCTTGGGAACATCGAGATTGCGTACGCCTCTGAAGGGAATATCCACAATCGTTTCCCATCCAACGGCTTTTGCCAGCATGTGTTTTGCTAGGGTGAGTCCTCGGTTGACAGTCCCAAGTCTGACGGATCGCGAACGCTTGGTCTTAAGTTTTTCAGCGTCTTCTACACTGAGGTCAGACTCCCGATATTTTGCAAAATGAGCTTTGAGATTCTTTAGAAGATAGCTTTCAAAGTGATACCCAGGTTTTATTCACAATGTCGGAAGCCTTGTGGTGTTCAGGTCCAGCCTGCCTGGTGTATCCTTCGCCCACGGGTTTGGCGGGATCGTCCTCACATTTTAGATAGATCAGATGACAGATTGCTTTTACTCTCCATCCCCATTGGAGTAAGCCATGAGACGATTCAATATGAAATTCATCGCATTCACTGCACTGATTGTGGTCGTATTTCCCGCCGCGATTCTGCGCGCGCAGATGCCCTCGCCGGACCTGATTCTGATTAACGGGAAGATCATCACCGTTGATCAGCGGTTTTCCATTGCACAGGCAGTTGCCATTCGCGGTGACCGCATCGTCGCCGTTGGAACAAGTCAGGAAATTAACGGGCTTGCTGGCCCCACCTCAAAGAAAATTGATCTCAAGGGGAAATCCGTTATTCCCGGCCTGATCGACAATCATATGCACCTGCTTCGCGCGGGAACAACGTGGGCGAGAGAACTCCGCCTGGATGGTGTTGAATCCCGCAGGCAAGCGCTCGAGATGCTCAGTGCGCGTGCGAAAAAAGTTGGGCCAGGGGAATGGGTTTATACGATCGGAGGTTGGGCCCACCAGCAGTTTGCGGACGACTCGCGACCCTTCACTCGCGAGGAACTTGATAAGGCCGCTCCGAATAATCCTGTCGTTCTGCAAGAGTCTTACTACCAAACTTTTCTCAACAGCCTCGGGCTACGAGCGCTCGGAATTAAGGAAAATGCGGCCGACCCCGCCGAATTTTTGAAAGGATCAATCAAGCGCGATGCCGCTGGAAATCCTACAGGCCTGATCGGAAACGACATGCCGGCAGTCCGCCCGATTGCAGCCAAGCTGCCGAAAGTTCCCGCAAATGAGATTGAGGCCAGCACGTTGGGATTGATCAAGGACGTGAATCGTGCCGGACTGACTGCGTTTGGGGTGCCGGGATGCGATCCTGATTTACTGTCCATGTATCGCAAGTGGGAAAGTCAGAATCGGCTCAATGTCCGCGTTTATTGCATTGACGGCGTGGACGCCAGCTCTCCGGAACAAGTAGACAAAAATTTGCCACAAATCAGCAAAATCAAGTTGTTTCAGGGTGACAACTACATCGATGAGATTTTTTTTGGGGAAGGAGTTTACGGGCCGCTCAGCGACCCGATGTTCTTGCTGAAATCCAATCCCAAACCAGAGGACCTTGAGCAATGGCGCCGGATTGGTATGGAGGTTGCTAAATCCGGTCTACCTTTGCATGTTCACGTGTCCCTGGAGAATACGATTGATGCGTTCCTTGACCAGGTCGAGGCCATCAACAAGGAATATCCGATCTACAATCTGCGTTGGGTATTTGCCCACGTCACCCAGCTAAACGAAGCAGAACTCGCCCGAATGAAAAAACTGAACATGTACGCAGCCGTACATCCCTGGACGGTAATCAACGGTGGAATTTTTCACGAAATTTATGGAGACCGCGCTTTCGATATGCCATCGATAAGTACGATCCAGAACAGCGGAATCCTCTGGGGGTTCGGAAGCGACGCCACAGCGGCCAACCAATATCGTCCGTTTATCACTCTGGGATTTGCTGTAACAGGAAAAATGGTAGGAGGAAAGAAGGTAATCAACGGGACGATTAGCCGCGAGGATGCGTTGATCGCCTACACTCGCAATAACGCTTTCCTCGTTTTTCAGGAAGACAACCTTGGTTCGATTCAACCGGGGAAGCTGGCCGATTTGCTGGTGCTTGACCGGGATTATTTGACCATACCCGCGGACCAAATTAAGGATATCAAGCCCGTTATTACCATGGTGGGAGGCAGAATCGTTTATGATGCCGGCACCCAAACTTCCTCAATAGCAAAGTAAATGCGTGCGCTTTGCCGGGCTCGCGCGCCTCATGTGATCCAACCCACGAACCTCATGGCATTGTTTGTGCCCCAGAAGTGTTTCACGACTACAGTGAGAGGTACGAGGATCAGAACGAAAATCCAAGCGCCGAGCTTTGGTCTAAATGGGCTTCTGAAATTGGGATGGACCCGCTCCTTGAAGTCGATTTGAAGTCTTTGTTTTGCGCACCATATGCTCCACCTGGAATCGACACTCGCGAACTTGACATGATGTGGGCGCCGGTGCGCCCTGGTTGATTCGTTTATCCCGTTCCTTAGCAACGCCGCAAACGCCAAGCACGCGAAGGCGTCGAGCGAAAAATACATATCCTCACTCAAGCCGGTTTGCGTGGCGCGCGATATTTCTTCTTGACAAATTCAAACAGTTGTTTTAAACATATGTTTGTTATGCTGCGCACTACACCTATTCGGAAAGCTTCCCTTCCCCGCAAGAGGTCTGTGAAAAAAGCTCCTGAGCTTACGCGGGACAAGCTCATCGACGCCGCGGGACATGTTTTTGCCGAGCGCGGGTATCGTGCCGCTACGATTCGGGAAATTTGCCGCCGCGCGGGAGCCAACGTGGCCGCGGTGAATTACACGTTTGGTGACAAGATGGGGTTGTACACGGAGGTGCTGCGGCATTCCGTGCGCGCCGCCAAAACGGCGGTAATGAACGCCGCACTCGATACCAGCTTGTCGCCGGAAGAAACGATTCGCGGCGTGATCCGCGCGCGGCTGATGAGCATGTGCCAGGAAGCGCGGCCGGACTGGCACATTCGCCTTGTGATGCATGAATTTTCGCAGCCGACGGGCGCGATGGAGCGCGTGGTGGATGAAGGCATGCGCCCAATTTACGACCGCATGAAGAAAGCTGTGGGGCAAATCCTCGGTTTACCGCCGGACCACGAGACGACGCGCCTTTCCGTGAACAGCATCGTGGGACAAATTTTGTTCTACACATTTTCGCGCCCTGTGCTTGCGCATTTGCAGCCGGAACTAAAACTCACGCCGAGCCAGCTGGAACGCATCGCGGTACACATTGCGGATTTTTCTCTCGCCTACCTGAAGAAAGTGGGACAAGGCAAAAGCCATGAATGAAACAACACATAATACGATGACGCAAGCGCCGCCAAATACGGAACAGCGCACGCCGCCGCCCTCGCCACAACCGGGAGCGCCGCAGGAAGAAAACAAAGCGCCTCGTTCTCGCATGGCCCGGATTTTAATTGTCGTTGGCGTTATCGTCGCCGCCGCTTTGATCTGGAAGATTTTTTTCGCGACGCCAAACCTTCCCGCGAGCGTCGTCGCGCTCAGCGGACGGATTGAAGGCGATGATTCGGCTGTAGCGCCGAAAACGAACGGAAAAATCCTTGAGATTACTGTTCGCGAAGGAGACACGGTAACCGCCGGCCAGGTGATCGCGCGACTCGACGATGCGCAAGTTCGAGCGAAAGAAGACCAAGCAAAAGCGGCGCTTATCAATTCGCAGGCAAAACTACAAGCGGCGCGCGACCAGATCGCTGTCTTGCAAAATACGTTGGAGCAGAACCAGCTGCAAACTGGACAAGCCACAATGGATTCCGAGGGCCGGGTCCGGCAGGCGCAAGCGGACTTAACTGCTGCGCAAGCGGACCTTGTGCAGCAGCAGGCTGCGTTGCGCCTCGCGGAATTCAACCGCGACGCATACGCGCGACTCAGTAAAACTGGCGCAGCGTCACAACTCCAGGGATTGCAGGCCGAGGTGCAGGCGGACCAACAAGCGGCCGTGGTCGCAGCATCCCAGCGCAAAGTGGAATCGGCGCGCGGAGCACTGACTACGGCGCAGGCAAATCTGGACACGCCGAAAATTCGCAGCGCGCAAGTTATCGGCACGCAGGCGCAAATCGCGCAGCAACAATCCACCATCGCCGGTGCAAAGGCGGAGGAGGCCCAGGCAGAGGCAACACTCGCACAGGCGCAAGCTGATCGCAGCGACTTGACGGTGATTGCGCCATTTTCCGGAACGGTGCTTACACGCGCCGCTGAACCCGGCGAAGTGGTGCAAGCGGGCACAGCGATCGTGACGTTGCTCGATCTTTCCAAAGTTTATCTGCGCGGATTTGTTCCGGAAGGCGAAATCGGCAAAATAAAAGTTGGCCAGCCAGCGCATGTGTTTCTCGATTCCAGCGCCAACCAATCTCTCGAAGGCTATGTTCTGCGCATCGACCCGCAGGCCACATTTACTCCGGAAAACACATATTTTCGCGACGATCGCGTGAAGCAAGTGGTGGGCGTGAAAGTGCAGCTGACGCAAGGAATCGGATTCGCAAAGCCTGGCATGCCAGCGGACGGCGAAATTCTGACCAGCGGCAATGCATGGCCGCCGCATAAGCGAGCAGGACAATGAGCATTGCCGCCGCACATCGAGAAAATCCTCCTGCGCGTTCCGTAGGAGCTTCCCGCGCTGCCATCGACATCCGCAATCTGAAAAAGAACTACGGCGCCCTGGAAGCGGTTCGCGGAATTTCTTTCGATGTGAAACGCGGCGAAATATTTGGATTGATCGGCGCGGACGGCGCGGGAAAAACCACGACGTTTCAAATTCTTGCCGGCGTGATGGAAGCCAGTGGCGGCTCAGCCGAAATATTTGGCAAACCGGCACGTGAGGCTCGTTCGCGAACTGGATACCTCACGCAAACATTCAGCCTGTACCCCGACCTGACTGTTTTGGAGAATATCCGATATATCGGCGATCTGCGTCATGTCCCGCCCGAAGAAATTAACGAGCGCGGCGGCCGCTATTTGAAAATGTTCGACATGGATCGCTTCTCGAACAGGCTCGCCGCGCAGTTGAGCGGTGGCATGAAGCAGAAGTTGGCGCTGGTGTGCGCGCTCGTTTCCGAGCCGGATGTTTTGCTTCTGGACGAGCCGACGACGGG
Organism: uncultured Acidobacteriota bacterium; assembly: GCA_963786215.1. Lineage (GTDB taxonomy): Bacteria > Acidobacteriota > Terriglobia > Acidiferrales > UBA7541 > Palsa-360. The sequence continues at coordinate 679,640 of CAWAYK010000005.1, read as the reverse complement.
AGTCGATCCCGTTTCCCGGCGCGAATTTTGGGACACGCTCGCGCATCTTGCCGGGCAGGGGCTCACGGTGCTCGTGGCCACACCGTACCTGGACGAAGCGGAGCGCTGCAATCGCATCGCACTGATTCACCTCGGCGAAATCCAGCAAGTAGGGACGCCTGATGATTTTCGCGAGAGCCTGCACGCGAAGCGTCTCGAACTGCGCTCCCCCGAACTTCGCAAAGCTCTGCTGGCCATGCAGAAAATTTCTGAACACGAAGGCGCAATTTTTGACGTGCAGCGCTTTGGAGACCGGCTGGACCTGCTCTCGCATTCGCCCGAGGCCGCCAGAAAACAAATTGAAGAAACGATGCATGCCCAAGGAATCGCAATCGATGACGTGAGAGTGGATGAACCCACGCTTGAAAATACTTTTGTCTCAACGCTGCGTTCCCTCGGCGGAGAAATGCACGATACGCCCTTCCCCGCACGTCACGATCACAAAGCAAAGCGCGGCCAGATTGCGATTGGCGCGGAACACATTACGAAACGGTTTGGCACATTCACTGCTGTCCATGACGTGAGTTTGCAGGTGCGCTACGGAGAAATTTACGGACTGCTTGGAGCGAACGGCGCGGGAAAAACAACCACGATCAAGATGTTGTGCGGTTTGCTCGACGCTTCGACAGGAAATATGCAGCTTGCGGGCGAGCGCGAAGCATTTCGCTCGACGGATATTCGCCAGCAAATCGGCTACATGTCGCAAAAGTTTTCGCTCTACGACGATCTTTCCATCGGAGAAAATCTGGATTTTTTCGGCGGCGTATATGGAGTGCCTTCCGAGGAATTAAAAGAGAAAGAATGCTGGGTGATGGATTTTTCCGGCCTGCAGGGCAAAGAGCATCTCATCACGGGAAGTTTGCCCGGCGGTTGGAAACAGCGGGTTGCATTCGGCAGCGCCATCATGCACGAGCCGGGAATTGTTTTCCTTGACGAGCCGACTTCGGGCGTCGACCCACTGGCGCGGCGCGCATTTTGGATGATGATTAATCATCTGGCTGATGCGGGGACGGCTGTCCTCGTAACCACGCACTACCTGGAAGAAGCGGAACAATGCAACCGGCTGGGCTTTATGGTAGCCGGCGAACTGCTCGTCGAAGGCACACCGAGTGAAATCAAAGCGCAGCAAAACGGCCACCTGCTTGAATTCCGCGTGGACCAGCCGCAGCGCGCGGCCGATTTATTGAAAACCGAAACACAGCACTGGCGCGTGGCGCTGTTCGGCAACCGCCTTCACATCATCACTGACAATGACGTCGTGATGGGAATTCGCGAAAACAAGGAGCGGTTGGAAGCGGGAGGAGTTCGCGTGATTGACGCGCGCGAAGGCCGCTTCTCGCTAGAGGATGTTTTCATCAGCGTTGTGGAGAAGGCCCGCGAGCACGGCAAGATTGGCGCAGAGGAATAAAGGGAAAGATTCATGCGGCGAATATTCGCTCAGGCACGAAAAGAATTAATCCAACTTTTGCGAGACCGCCTTGCGGTGGCGCTGGCGCTGCTGCTTCCGGTGGTTTTGCTGTTATTGCAAACCACCGCCATTTCGCTGACCGTGAAAGATCTTCCTATCATTGTGCAAGACCTCGATCAATCGCAGGCTTCGCAACAACTGGTCGACGCGTTCCGCCAGTCGCTGAGTTTTCACGTGAGTTCATGGCCCACGGACAAACAGCCGGAAGAAGCTTTCGCTTCCAATAAAGCACGCGGCGCATTAATTATTCCTGAAGACTATGGGCGTGAGATTGCCCGCGGCGAAGACGCGACCGTACAAATTCTGGTGGACGCATCGGACGAGAACACGGCGCAAATTATTTCCGGAGATGCCGCGCAAATTGTTCGAGCCTACAACTCGAAAAACGCGGGCGCGAGGCAAGTTCAGCCGGTGAATGCCGCGATTCGCTTGTGGTACAACCCCAGCCGCTCTTCTCAGAAATTTTACGGCCCCGGAATCTACGTGCTGGCCATGTCTCTTTTTCCACCGCTGCTGGCAACGCTAGCCATGTCCAAAGAGGGCGAGCAAAAAACAATTCTGCAGGTTTATGTGTCGAATATTTCCGCACATGAATTCCTGCTCGGAAAAATTGCCGCATTCATGATCGTGGCAACGGCGGAAGCCATCGTACTGATGATGCTTTTATTCATGGGATTTGGGCTGCGCTTTGCAGGAGACCCGACGCCGTTTCTTGTCGCGACGCTTCTGTACATGTTCACCGTGACAACTTTCGGAAACATGTTGGGCGCGGCAATTCCGAGCCAGGTGGCCGCAATGCAAGCGGTCGCACTGACGGGATTTTTGCTTGTATACATGCTCTCCGGATTGCTCTTCCCTGTCGAAAATATTCCGGCTGGCCTTCGCTGGATATCTAATTTTGTTTGGGGACGATACTACATCGAAATCGTACGTGACGCTCTGCTCGCGGGCGGAGGCTGGCCATCAGTCTGGCCAAAAGTTCTCGCGATTGCCGCGATCGGCTCCATTTTTTACACCATCGCGTGGCGCAACATGCGGCGAATGCAGTTGAAGGATTAAGCCATGAATAAAATTCGAGCATTTTTCGGCTATCGCATGCAGGCACTGATCCGCAAGGAATTTCGCCAGATCTTGCGTGACCGGCGTCTGGCCATTTCTTTGATTCTTCCTCCCACGCTGCAACTTCTTATTTTTGGATTTGCACTGAACGCAACGGTCAGCAATCTGCGCATGGGTGTTGTCGACGATAGCAGAACGCCGGAAAGCCGCGAACTCGTTGCGGTCATGACAGAGAGCAAAAGTTTCAGGGGCGCGGGAACTTATTTCGACATCAATGAAATGACCAAGAAAATTGCGAACGGGAGCCTGGATGCCGGGCTGGTGATTCCCTACGATTACGCGCGCGATTTACAACGCGGCCAGCCCGCAACGGTGCAAGTACTGCTGAACGCAATGAATTCCAATACGGCCACGATTGGACAGGGATACGCACAGGGCGTCGTCGCGGCCTACAACCAGACGCTCGCGGGTGAAGGAATCCACACAAAGTATCAGCAAATTGCAGCGCCGGATGTAAGCCATCTCGGAACGGTCTTAATTCACCCAGCGTATCTGTATAACCCGGGACTTCAGCCCACTTGGTTTATCGTGACCGGAATTCTAGGCGTCCTGTTGATACTGAACGGCTCGCTGATTTCCGCGGCAGCCATCGTGAAGGAACGCGAAGCCGGAACGCTGGAACAATTATTAATGTCTCCAGCTTCTACCACGCAGATTATCGTCGCCAAACTTTTTCCGCTCTTCGTACTGCTTTGCATGATGGGCGTGCTCGCAGTGGCGATCATGCGCATTGTGTTCGGAATTCCCTTTCGCGGAAATGTTTTGTTGGTGATCGCCGCCGCGGCTCTATGCCTATTGTGCGGAATTGGCATTGGCACATTTATCGCGACATTTACGAAATCCGCGCGCCAGGCGCAGCTCACTCTATTTTTTGTGAATCCGCCGCTGACTTCGCTTTCCGGCGCGTTTACTCCGGTGGAAGCGATGCCGAAGTGGCTTCAGCCTCTCGCGCAGTTTAATCCTATTCAGCATTTCGGAGTGATTTCGCGCGGGGCGATGCTGAAAGGAAGCGGGATCGATACGCTATGGCCGAATTTTCTGGCGCTGCTTGCCTTTACCATCGCGCTCGTTTCGCTGAGTATTTGGCGCTTCAGGAAACAACTTAGTTAGGAATACTTTGTGGCGTCGGCGTCTCGCCGGCGGTTTTCCTGCAGAGTAGAGACGGACAAAAACCGCCGGCAAGTTGCCGGCGCCACAGAGGCGATGTGCGTGGAAAATCAGCCGGGGGATTTAGAATGCGCGATAAACTAGAGGCTAGATTGATTTTTAAAACATTTTTCTTAAATCGCTGCGGCATGCGCTTCGCCAATTGCGGACCGCTGGTTGCGGCAGTGCTATTATCTGCCGCGCCCGCATTCGCGCAATTCGGCCCCTCCTCCGGGTCATCGACGGGCACGCAGGCCACACAACTTCCGCTTTCCGGGCGGACGGCTCAATCCAGCGGCACGGTAAAAGATTCCGAAGCGCCTGCGCCTAGCACCACCGCCACAGTAAATACGCTCAGCCCAAGTGTGAACGTACAGGGCAACTACGCTGGAAGCACTCCTGGCGTCGCAAAAATGCCTTTCAACGGGAAACTTGGCTTTAAGGAGGCGATTCAACGCGGGCTTTCTTTCAACCTTGGAGAAACGGGCGCGACGCAAACCATGAGGCAAGCGGAAGGACAACGAAAAGTAGCGCGCAGCAGCTTGCTACCGAACCTTAATGGAACCGTGAATGAAAATGTTCAAACCACGGATTTGCGAGCGGAAGGTTTTCGATTTAATTTTCCTGGGTTTGCGATTCCCGCGGTCATCGGCCCGTTTAATTACGTGGATTTGCGCGTGCATCTTTCCCAGAACGTTTTGGACCTCGCGGCGATTAATAATTTTCGCTCGGCGAACGATGTAGCAAAAGCGAATCGCTATTCCGCGCAGGATGCCCGCGAGCTGATCGTCCTCGCCGTCGGCGGCGCTTACCTGCAAACGATTGCCGCGAAAGCAAAAATGGATTCCGAACAATCGCAACTCGATAGCGCCAACGCCGTGTTCGACCAGAGCAAGCAGCAACTGGGCCAGGGGCTGATCGCAAAAGTGGACGCGGACAAAAATGAAGTGCAGGCCCTGACGCACCAGCAGCGATTGCTTTCGCTTAAAAACGATCTGGCGAAACAAAAAATAAATCTCGCACGCATGATCGGCCTGCCGGCGAACGATCAGTACGACCTCACGGACGATGTGCCCTTCGCGCCCGCGGAAGCCTTGACGATGGAAGCGGCGCTGGCACAAGCGTTTCAACAGCGCGCCGATTTAAAGGCCGCTGACGCGCAGGTACACGCGGCCGAGAGAGCCCACGCAGCCGCGCGCGCCGAGCGTTATCCTTCGCTCGGAGTGACGAGCGATTACGGCGGCATCGGCGTCAACCCGGCCCAATTGCAAACTACGTACACGGCCACGGCCAGCTTGAAAATTCCAATCTGGCAGGGAGGCCGCACCGAGGGCGACATTCAACAGGCTGACGCAGCGCTCCAGCAACGCCGCGCCGAGTATGAAGATTTAAAAGGCCAGATTGAGAGCGATGTGCGCAGCGCTTATCTAGATTTGCAAGCGTCCGCGAGCCAAGTGGAAGTTTCCAAGAGGAATGTGGAGGTCACGAAAGAAGCGCTCGACCTCACGCGCCAAAAAGTGGAAGTCGGGGTGATCGACAACGTGGAATATGTCCAGTCTCAGGAACAAGTGACCATCGCCGAGTTCGATTACATCAACGGCGTTTTTGCTCACAACATTGCCAAGCTGAATCTGGCGCGCGCCATGGGCCGCGCGGTCGATGGCTTGCCGGAAATGTTTAAAGCTCAGTAAAATTTTTGGCGGGAATAATTAACTTGAATGCTTCGGAAGGAAGCGCCTGCCGCTTTGCTAATCTTCCAAATCTTCCCGGAACGTGGGCTGAGTCGGATCTACCACGCCATCCATAACGTCGACGATCAGACGCTCGAAGGCTTTTGTCGCTTCGGGCAAGGTGCCGTAGCCGCGCTCCCATACCACGCTGCCGCTGGCGGAATAAACCAGAGTAAAAAATCTGCCGGAAGAATATTGAAGTTCCTGCAGCTTGTTGGGCATCTCGGGATCGCCTTCCTGCCCGAGAATGTCCATTAGCGCCACGGACCATTGCGTGCCTTTGGGGTCGGTAACGGACTGGCGCTCGACGTAGCGCCAGTTATCCATGCTCCAGGAAGCCATCGTTATACCTTGCCGCGCATTCCCAGGAGCTCGTTGAGCGCTCTCGCGACATGCGTTCCTGTGAATGGTTTTGGGATCAGCATCACTGCTTGGGCGTCACGCGTGCGCAGACTTTTGTCGGCGATTTCCGGAGTGTCACTAATGATGACAATTGGAAGATTGGCATGAGCTGGATCATGGCGCACGGTATCAAAAAGCGTTTCGCTCATGTCGTACATGGAGCAGTCCAGCACGATCGCATCGGCCTTCTGCTCCACCACCAACTCGTTGATAGAGTCGGTAAAACCGGAAGCAAAAACCTCGAAACCGTGATCGCTAAGCGCATACGTAAGCAGCTGCGCGATCTCCGGGGTGTCGTCGATGAGCAGGACGCGAGGCAACGGAGGGTTACTTCGTTCCGTCATTGCCGGGCAGTCTCGGCTTTTTGCCCTCGGCCGGCTCCAGGTCCAGAACCCAGACGCGGCCGCCCGCGGTGTAGTAAGCGCGGTGATCGTTCTGGATCATCGCGCCCCAGGCTTCGAGCGTGCGCATCACGAAGGTGTAACCTTCGAAATTATTCTTCGCGTGGCTCAGCACTTCATTCGTGTGCCAATTGTCGGTGAGGTTCGCATCGCCGCATGCACTTTTACGACAGTGTAGTAGCGGTCAAACGCGGCTTCGTCGCGCACTTCGCGAGTCGAGCCGCGCTTTTTTCCTTCACTGACGATGTACGCTTCCTGCTGCAAGTGCCGGTGCGTTGGATGAAGTATTGGTGCTCATACGGTCTCCGCGAGGGATGCCGCCGCTTCGGCGGAGCCCATGTTCGAAAGATTCTTCACGTCCGTGGCCTTGATCAGCGCTTCCGGAAGTTGAACGCCCATCATTTCCCACTGCTGGTTGGCAAACTTTTGCAGCGTGGCGATGTGCTCGGCGTGCAAGTGTCCGAAGCGGCCCTGCAACTTCAAATATTCAGAAACCGGGCGCATGGATTGCGGCTTGAAACTGTAATCGTACGCGCGCTTGTTGTTGTCCCATTCCCAGATCGGATATAGACCGCATTCGACGACGAGCCGGCCGAGGTCGATGGAGCGCGGCGTCTCGTACACGAAACCTTTCTGGCAAGGCGTGTACACCATCAGGAAAGCAGCGCCCTTAAAGTTCAGGCCCTTGCGCACTTTGTTCATCAGGTCGATCGGATATCCGACGCTCGCAGTGGCCACGTAGCAGTGCGGGTGTCCCGCGGCCATCATGCGCGCGAGATCTTTCGGGAACAGCGTTTTCGCTTCCGGGACTTTCGGGCCTGGAGGCGAGAACGTCGTCATGCCGCCGTACGGCGTGCGCGACGAAGCTTGAATACCCGTGTTGGCGTACTGCTCGTTGTCATAGCAGATGATCAGGCAATCGTGATTGCGATAGAGCGCGCCTGAGATCGAGCCGATTCCGATGTCGGACGCGCTGCCGTCGCCGGCTTCGCAGATGACGTTCGGGAATTTGCCTTTGTATTTGCCTTTGCGAATCATCGCCTCGTAGGCGGCCGCGACACCAGCGGTGAAGCTGCCGGCGCTGCCGATCTGCGTGTGCGCCCAAGGCACATTGTACGGAGTGCACAGGTACGAGCTGTTCGCCACGTACATGCATCCCGTCGGCCCGACGAGAATCGTGTTGTCGCCCGAAGCTTTGCTCGTCATCCGGTACTGGATGGACGGCCCGCACCCGGCGCAGGTGCGGTGGCCGGGAACGAATGGCTCTGTGGCCGGCAGTTCGGGATTGTAAAAACGCGCCCCTTGATTGGGGCTGCCGAACATCGGCAATATTTGTCGCTCGATTTCGATGATGGACATATTCACTTCCTCCGGATGGCGTTCCCGAAACTTCGCACGCGTACTATTTTAGTGCAAAGTTTCAAGCGCGTCGCATCAATAAAATGGCTACACCTAAAAATGAACTACTCCTCGAATCCAACCCAGTGGGTGCGCTTCTCGATGCTGCCGCGCTTCTGCGCTTCGAGCATCTTCTGCGTCATCCAATAGAATTCCTTCAACACGATTGCCTCGCCGCCCATTCCCGCCATGAAGGAGAAAACCAAGGGGCGCTTCTGGCTTTCGTATAATGCTGCAGCAGCTTCCGCATAGAGCGAACCGCCGCTGCTCACGCTGCCGAGGCCCATGTTGGTTTCAATTACTCCAACCACTTTGAACTTGCTGAGGCATTCTTTAACTTGTTCGGTCGGGTACGGACGAATGGTGCGCAACCGCACCAGGCCAACTTTCGCACCGCGTTCGCGCATGTGCTTGATCGCGTAACGCGCCGTCACTCCGTGCGCGCCTTGCAGGAAAAAGACCACGTCGGCATCTTCGGTCATGTACTCTTCAATCCATGGATCATATTTTCGCCCAAAGATCTGCGCGAATTCCTCATGCGCCTGTTCGATCACGGCCATCGAGCCTTCCATGGCGCGCGCACGCTCGAGCTGCAGCGGCGGCCCTTGCTCTGGCATGATCTGCGGACCGTGCGACACAGGGTGGCGCGGATCGAGCGGATACGGATGCTTGTAGGGCGGCAGGAATTCGTTCACCTGGCCCTGATCGGGCAGGTCTACGTCGCACACGATATGCGAAACGAAGAAGCCGTCCTGGCAAACCATCTGCGGCAGAAGCACGCGCGGGTCTTCCCCAATCCGGTAGCCGATCAGGTGATTGTCAAAAGCTTCCTGCGCGTCGCATGACCATCCCATGAGCCAGCCCATGTCACGCGTGGAGAGCGCGTCCGTGTGCTCGGAGCCGAAGTCTCCCGGCGGGTCAAGCGTGCGGTCGGCAATCATCATTTGCACGGGCATGCGGCTGCCGGAGATTGGCGAATAAAGTTCGTAGCCGTACTGCACACCGACGCCTGAGCTTCCGGTGAAGACGCGCGCGCCGCTCGAAGAAGCGCCGTGCGCGATGCTCAACTGGGAGTGCTCGCTGTCCGCCACGATGTACTCGGCGTCCAGCTCCCCGTTGGCCACCATCTGCGCCAGCGCCATCATGGTCGCAGTGTACGGGCGGATGGGATACGCGGTGATGACGTCAACGTCGGCATACTTGGCGGCCTGTGCGGCGGCGACGCAGCCGTTGATTCGAACTGTTTTCTTCTTGCCTGCTACGAGCGTTGCCATAATTTACTCCGCGCGTTCCACCTATGGGCGGACGCTGAACGACTTCGTCTTTTGTAGGGACAGGCTTCAGCCTGTCCGCTTTTGACTTCTTCAACAATTAACCACGCAAAACTCAAAACCTGACAGGCTGAAGCCTGTCGCTACATAATTCAAGAACCTAAACCCTAGACATTCTTTGCGGGACGGTCTGACAGATGCGCCAACTCTTCCGCCTGACGGCCATGCAAACCCTGAGTAATCGCGAAGGCCGTATCCATTCGAACTACTCCTGAATCGAAGTCAAGTTCCGGCACGCCTTCAAGGCATCCGGTCGGGCACTCTTCGATACATACGCGGCAGCCCTTGCAGTAGTCCACCAAAATTTTGTAAAGGCCATTCGAACGCACGGAGCGCACGATGCAAGGCTCGGGACAAACGAGATAACAATTGTCGCAAGCGTTGCAAGTGCCACAACTGAAGCAGCGCGCGGCTTCCGCTGTCGCTTCTTCTTCCGAATACGCCAGGATAACTTCTTGCTGCGTGCTTTTGCGAGCCATCGGAGCAAGCATGCCTTGCTGGACGCGCGGGAAGTGTGGGAAATACGTCATGTTCATGCGGCCCAGTTCGACGATCACGTCAATGGGAACCGTGCGCGGCTCCAGCGGAGCATTGCGCAGGACTTTGTCCAGGTTGAAGGCAACGCGCTTGCCGTCGCCGACGGCGTTTACTACCATCAGCGGCTGGCCGGAACCTAGCTGAACCACATCGCCTGCTGCGAAGAAGTTGGTGTTGGCGATGCGGCCGAACTCGTCAATCTTGATCGTGCCGCGCTCAGTCTTGTATTCGGCGGGCATCCAATCGAGCTTGGCGCGCTGCCCGACGGCGATGATCACGTTATCGACAGCGAATTTCCTGGCGGTGGCTTCGCGATCGATGGCGATCGGCGAAGCATTGATCTTTCCGGTGAAGCGCGCTGGATGAAGTTGCAGAGCTTCGACTTTGCCATCGCCAAGTACGGAGGTCATGGCCAGGCCGTGCATCAATTCGACGCCTTCTTCGAGCATGTCATGCAAATCTTCCGGCGAGGCGGGCATTTCGTCCTTGACGCCTTCGACGGTGATCATGGTGACTTCGATGGCGCCTTGGCGCAGAGCTTCGCGCGCGCAATCGATGGCGGTGTTTCCGCCGCCGATCACGGCAACGCGGGGTCCGAGCTTCACTTTCGATGTGCCCATGCCGATGTCGCGAAGGAACGGCAAGCCGTAGATCACGCCTGCTTTGTCCTCGCCTTCCGCTCGCGCACTGTTGGATTCCGTGAGGCCAACGGCGAAAACGGTGGCGTCGTAATTCTTTTTCAAATCGTCGAGCGTAATGTCTTTGCCGACTTCGACATTCGTCTTAATCTCGATGCCGAGTTCGACAAGACGTTGAATCTCGCGATCGAGCACAGCCTGCGGCAAAACCCAATCAGGGATGCCGCCACGGTTCAGTCCGCCAGCCTTCGGCGACTTCTCGAGAATCGTTACCTTGTAGCCCATGCGCGCCAGCTGGTAGGCAGCGCTATGGCCTGCGGGCCCTGATCCGATAACGGCGACTTTCTTGCCGTTGGACGGCCCAGCCTTCACCACATCTTTCGCCAACGCCTGGCCAAGATCGCCGAGGAAGCGTTCCACCGCGCGGATCGAGATCGCTTCGTCGTACTGACCGCGATTGCAGGCCTGTTCGCACGGGTGGTAGCACACGCGGCCCGTGACCGACGGAAACGGCATGTCTTCCTTGATCAGCGCGTAGGCATCGAGGTATTTGCCGCGCTTCACGAGGTCCAGATAGCCTTGAATTTTTTCGTTCGTGCCGCAAGCGTTGTTGCAGGGCGGCAGCTTGTCGCGGTAAACCGGGCGAATGGCGCGCCAGTTTCCGGTCGGGAAAAGGTCCTGGCCCTTTTCCTGTGACGGTGCCGGAGTGATTCCGGCAAACGGCACGTTCAGCCAATCGGGAATATGTGTACCTTTGGTCGACATTAATTTTTTCCCCTCAAAAAAAATTTTCTAGGCAGTAACCGGGTTCAGCTTCATGATGTGCAACTCTTTAAGAGCCGCATGGAAAGCCGCTTTATTCGCAATCATGGGTTCGATTGTTTCCATCTTGACGATTCCAGTTGTCTTCACAACTGCCGCGATCAGTGGAGCGGCGATATCGGGTGCGACTGCTTTGCTACGTTCGGCGGCGCCTTCTGTTGACAGGCGGTCCAGGCCAAGTTCGCCGAGACGGTAGTAGAGCCACTTGTGGTCAGCCAGCTTTGCGGCGTCGACGCAAACAAGTTGCGCGAGGCGCTCGGCTCCCGGGACGAAGCGGATCATGTACTCAGGCGTGTAGTGCGTGTTGATCACCAGCGTGCCGCCCGGGGGCATCCCGCGCATGTAGTCCCAGCCCTTGACCATGGTGCCCTCGACGAGGACGACGATGTTCGGGTGCTCATTCTCGTAGGTGAGCGCGTTTTCGATCACGCTATCGCTCACGCGGCAATACTTGCGCGTGGGGGCGTTGGTGCGGTCCGGGTTGTCTACATAATTTTCCATGGACTGCGAAAACTTGCCTTCGGTTCGGGCCGATGCGCCGACGGAGTTAACGATGTCGCGGCCCTCTTTGTCCATGATGATGCCGCGCGTCCAAACTGTGAGTTCTGTATAGCTCATGATCGAACCTCTTTGTCGTCGAGATGAATGCGTGCCAAAGTAAATCCCTCTGGGCTTCCGGACTTCGCGGCGAAATCTTTCAAATGGGCAGGGCTACCTCGATGGGAATCAAGAACTGATTGAAAGTCGCTTCGTCGAACGGTGAAAGGAGCAGTTTGCGTCCCGCCCTGAAATTTCGCAATCGCCGAAAGCGTCGCTTTCTTGACCAAGCTTTCAATATCGGCGCCAGTTGCCCCATCCAACTGGGATGCAAATTCGTCCATGTCAGCGTCAGGCGCAAGCGGCACTTTACGGCAACAGAGCCGCATGATTTCCGCCCGGTCCGCTGCGCCGGGTTTCGCGAACGGAAGGATATAGTCAAACCTGCCACTGCGCAAGAGCGCAGGTTCAACGCGTTCCGGGCGATTTGTGGCCGCCACCAGGAGAACACCCTTCACGTCGCGAAGATTGTCAATTTCACGCAAAAGCTGGCTGAGAATTCTCTGATAAATGTCGGAGCCGAGATGGTCGACGCCAAACTTTGGTGCGAGCGCGTCAATCGTGTCAAAGAACAGAATGCAGGGAGCCGCGCGGCGCGCTTTTTTGAAAACTTCGCGCAGCGCACGCTCGGATTCGCCGAGCCATTTTGAATAGAGTTGCGGACCATCGATGGCGATAAGCGGAATCTGCTTCTCGCCGGAAAGGGCGCGCGCCATTGCCGTTTTTCCCGTGCCGGACGGCCCGACAAACAGGATGCCGCGCGGCGGCGCAAGGCCCACCTGATCGTAAATTTCGTTGTGCATGTGCGAATGCTCGACCACGGAATCGAGCAGGCGCTTCAGATCCGTAAGGCCGCCCAGATCCGCAAAGGTCGTTGTGCTTTTCTCAATGAAAAATTCGCGGGTCGCACTGGGCTCGACTTCTTTCAAGCCGGAAAGAAAATCCGCGCGCGTCACGTGCAGCCCAGTTAAATCTGCAGGGGGTGCGCCGTCGGTTTCGAGAGGCGCGGTGGCGAGGAATCCGCGCAGCGCGATCATACCGACTTCCTGGCACAGCGCTTCAAGATCGGCGCCCACAAATCCGTGCGAATGTTCCGCGATTTCCTGGAGATTGACGTCCGGCGCAAGCGGCATGGCGCGGGTGTGAATTTTTAGAATTTGCAGCCGCGCCTGCGTGTTGGGCACGCCGATTTCAATTTCGCGGTCGAATCGTCCGGGTCGCCGCAGCGCCGGGTCGAGCACCTCGGGAATATTCGTCGCGCCGATCACAATCACCTGACCGCGCGATACAAAGCCGTCCATCAGGCCAAGGAGCTGGGCGACGACGCGTTTCTCAACTTCGCCGGAAACTTCGGCGCGCTTGGGAGCGACCGCATCAATTTCATCGATAAATAAAATCGCCGGAGCGCGCCGCGCGGCTTCCTCAAAAACTTCGCGCAGCTTGGCTTCGCTCTCGCCGTAAAACTTGCGCATGATTTCCGGGCCGTTCAGCGAAATAAAATGCACGCGGCTTTCGGCGGCCACGGCACGCGCCAGCAACGTTTTTCCCGTGCCAGGAGGCCCGTACAACAGCACGCCCTTGGGCGCGAAGATTCCCAACCGCTCGAAGATTCGCGAGTGTTTTAAAGGCAAGTTCGACCATCTCGCGAACGCGCGCGACTTCCCTTTCGAGGCCGCCAATATCTTCATACGAAACTGCCGGCGCACGAACCGCGGTCTGCTCGCCTTCCACGATACGGATATCTGTTTTTGCCCCGATGATCACTGGGCCCGAAGGAATCGTGCGCACTACCTGGAAATTTACGGCCTTGGCGAAGGTTGGCACGCGCACGATGCAGCCTTGCGTGACCGGCACGCCTGTCAGGTCCTCCACAATTCGCTCGACGGCAATGATCGCGGGAGCAGCGCCAATCCACATGGGAGAAAGCCGCACGGCCAAAGCTTGCGAGTGCTCGACGGGCGTGACGTTGACCTGCTCCTGAAGACCCACGCCGCAGTTGCTGCGCGCCGTGCCGTCAATCTGTACGAAGCCTTCATGCTGCTCGTCGGAAATTTCCGCACGCGCCACGGAGGATGTGCCGCCCGTAACTTTCACCACGTCGCCAGCCTGAGCACCGATGCGTTGAAGATCGGCACGGCGCAAGTCGCGCTATGGCCCGTCCCACGTCCTCTACACGTGCTTCCGCGACGCGCAAAGTGAGCGTCGTGACCGGCGAAGAGGGCGTAAGTTCGGTCACTTCGCCGCCTGGAATCGCGATTGGAGTTGCGTGCTGAACCGGGCGAAGAGATTGGCCAACTTCTGTTGTTCCGAGTGATCTTTCAGGTCCGAGTAAATCTCGATGCGGGTGTTATCATTTCCGAGGTCAATAAGACGGAGCGTTCCGATATTGGTGTGTTCCAGGGCCCAACCCTCGCCTTGCGTTGAGGCGACGGCCATACAAAGTGAGTTTTTATCGCTTTCCCAGGGAACGACAACGGCGGTGAGGCTGCCCAAACCGATAGCGAATTGCTCAATGGCGCCGGAGACGGCGCGGGGGGAACCAGCAGTCATGAACTCAAAAAGCTTTTCGCTCATGTGATTCTGTGGTACACTGGATCAGTGATTGGACCAGTTGACAAAGAAACTTTAGCACTGGAGCGCAATGCTGTCAAGCGCTTAGCTCATTCTTCCTTTGAAGAATCGCGCATCATTACGCCAATTAAAAAAACTCGTATCGCTGAAGAAGTTGCGGACAGGATCCGCGTGCTGATGCTGGACGGTACGTTTTCTGCGGGCGAGCCGCTGCCCTCCGAACGCCACCTTGCCGAACGATTTGGAGTGAGCCGCGGATCGATTCGCGATGCGCTGCGTACGCTGGAAACCATCGGCCTGGTTGAAACGCGGCACGGACAGGGCACTTTTCCACTCGAACTTTCCGTAGATCGGCTGGTTGCGCCGCTGGCTTCCGTGATGAGCTACCGCGCGGATTTGCAGGATGAACTGCTCGATGTTCGGCGAATGTTTGAGCCTGCCGTGGCGCGCGTGGCGGCACTGCGCGCGTCCGAGGAAGATTTGGCCGATCTGCAACGCATTCTGGATACGCAGCGGCTGAAGCTAAAAGCAGGCCAATCCGCAATCTCGGAAGACACTGCATTCCACGCCATTCTGGCGCGGGCCACGCGCAATCGCGTGGTCATGAGCATCATGGCCACGCTCAATGATCTGCTTGTCGATTCGCGCACGAACTCCCTGCTGCAAAAGGGCCGCCCGGCGCGGTCGATCGACGGGCACGAAGCGGTGGTTGCCGCGCTGCGACGCCGTGATGCGGAAGGCGCTTCGCAGGCGATGTATAATCACATCGATCAGATTGCCGATATACAATTGCACGCGAAGAAGGATTCAGATTCCCCCCGCGAGTAGGCGGAGACCCACGCTATGGAAGAAAGCCTGCGCGCGCAGATCGACTCGAATCTTTCTCATCTCGATCATTTAATCCGCCGGGGAAATAAACTTCGCGAAACTTTGTCCGCGGATCCTACAAATAAATCCTCGATCGTAGCCAATCGCGCCTGGCAGCAGGATTGCGGCGTGGCCATCAATCAATTGTCAGGCGGCAGCAAGGCGCATTGGCTGGCTCGCGCGTTCAGCGAAGCGTTTTTGTTGCGGACAGATGCAGGCGAAGCGATCGACCTGGTGCCACCGGCAGTAATTGTCGAGCGGCTTGTTAATGTTCTGGACCAAGCGGTCCTCTCGCTCTCTCGCATGGGCAGCGAAGAAAATTCCACTGCTTCCCCATCCGCCGCGCCGCAACCCCGGCGCTTTGAATTCGTTCATAATGCGGAAATCCGCCCGGTTCTCGAACAGGCGTACGCGGACAGCCGGGATGCGCTGGAGCAGCGCAAATATGACGAAGCGCTGACCAACACTTGCGGCATTCTCGAAGCCATCGTGACCGATGCGCTGGAGCACAATGGCGTCGATGCCATGGCCTGCGCGGATGAGCTTAAGGGGAAAATTTCCGATTGGACTTTTAGCGAGCGGTTGATCGTTGCGGAAAAAGCGGGACTGATTCGCGGTGGCTGCGCGCGCCTTCCGGAAATCGCGCGGCGATATCGAGATTCAATGGATGCGGAGGGCAACGCAAACTTGAAGGTTACGGAGCAGGATGCGCGCCGCACCATGCAGGTTCTTCACGTCATCATGAGAGATTTGGATCCCGGACGTTAGAAATAAAACTTAATTCGAATTCCTTCCAGGTTATTCAATAATGCTGTAGCCCGCCTCTTCAGAGGCGGGGATTTAGATTTAACACGTCGACCCTGCCGCCAGAGAATCTAAACCCCCGCCTCTGAAGAGGCGGGCTACAGCAGATCGACACCGAAACCTGGGATGTCAACAAAGATAAGCCATCACTTAAATCACTCACCCCGGGAATCGACAAGACTTCAGTTGCTGAAGCCATTGAATTTCATGGCCCTTAAGCTCACGGCTGAAGCCGCGACCCACAAACACAATTTGCGAGATAGGTTTTAATTATTTATTACGGCTGAACTGTTGGTGCCCGAAAGAGGACTCGAACCTCCACTCCCTTGCGAGAACTAGCTCCTGAAGCTAGCGCGTCTGCCAATTCCGCCATTCGGGCACATCGGTAAGTATTGCGAGGCAAATTGATTGTGCCCGCGCGCGATAGCATTTGTCAACGCAGGGAGCGGACCTGCAAGTGTTTCATTTTGACACACTCGGGGCTGTGCGAAGGGAGATGGATTTTATTTTTACGAATACTTTACCTTGCAGTTAGTACAGGGTTGACAAGCACAATGACACGTCATAGTCTATGGGGCATTTTGTTTGGAGCTGCTACGGCAGATTAAGTTGAGTGACGTCCCACAATTTGATAATCCTCGGCAAGGCGCTCGAGTGGTTATGCGGGTCCCGGTAGAAATTCGCGGCGTAGCGGCGGATAATACCGTGATTGATGAATCCACGTACACGAGCGTCGTAGGCGTACATGGGGCGATGATCTGGACATCGAAAGCACTGCAAATAGGAGCTGAAGTGGAGCTCACTAACCGCTTTTCGCAACGCACCGCTAAATTTCGAGTTGCCTGGGTGAAGGAGCCGCAAGGGCACGGAACTTTGGGAGACAGGCGTGGAATCCCTGCGTCCGCTAGATGATTTTTGGGGGGTGCGATTTCCGCCAAAGGCCGATACAAAGCCTGATATCTGATAGGTAACACCCTTCAATAAAGCCACTGGATTAGTGATATACTGCCCGCAAGTTTCGTCTCTGCAGAACGGCAAATCCTCGTTTCCGCCCAATGCCGTTCGCATAAGGAGGTCATCTTGGAACCGCCCCGCATGATACTTCTCAATATGCTTATGATTTGCTGGATTGTGATCACGATTGTGCTGGTTGCGCTGGTCGTGTACCGGGGAACACTTTCATCGAGAGAAGACGATCAGATCTTCATCGATGCGGCCGAACAGCATCACTACGATGAACAGATCGCGATTATTGCCCAAATGTCACAGTTGACCAGACCGATCATCGCTCTCTCGGTTTTATCCGGTGCTCTCTTGCTGGCAAGCGCGGGAGTCTGGATATATTCAGGGTACATGAGCTTCTAGGGTTTAATTGCAGGCTGGGACGGGACGGTCGAGGGTGCGGGCTCCGGAGTCGTAGAGTCCACGATCGACGAATGGTTGAGTGTAATCACCCACTTGTCAGCCTGCTTGCCCAGGCACATCGTTGTATGTCCGCGAAATTGAACTACCATGCCATTCATCTGCGCCGCGTACGTAAATTGATACGTGGCCCAGGCGGAATTTCCATTCACCTTGATTAGGGTATTTGTCCGGTCCATGCGGGCGCCGTTGACCTGCGCGCGCTGCGCCTGGTACGCCTTTAAGAAATTGTCCCAGCCAATGACCGGCGGTTCCCAGGCGCCGCTTACGACCACCACGTCATCCGCATAGTATTTATGCAGGGATTCTGTGTCGCCAATTTGCCAGTATCCGAGCGCCTCGCCGATGGTCCGATCGATGATCTGTGAATCGGGGCCGAGCATTGCAGCTTTCAGTTCCACCGCCGGATCGAGTGGCGGAACAATTTTGTTCTTATCTTTTTTTTGAGCCCCTACAGGAATTGCAACGGCCATCAAAGCGGCGGCAACAAAAATCCACAAACGAAAAAATCTAACGTACTTCGCCAAGCATTGTTCCATGTCTACTCCTCGCAGCTGAAGATAGCACGAAGCTTATTCCCGCAACCGGGAATCGGTCAGCGATGTGCCGTGCCTGTTCATGCCGGGTTTTGGGGGAGATGATTACTTAAAGCGCGTTTTGCGCACCACGTCGAGACCGAACGTCCCGTTTTCATCGCGCAGAGCGACCACGGAGAATTCGCGGTTGATCGTATATTCGATTTGAATCACCTGATACTGCGTGGTGGTGACGTCCGTAATGTAGGTGATCACCAGGCCGCGGGTCACCTGCTGCTCGATGGTGACGCTGGCAATCGAGTTTTGCTGCGTGTTCAACGTGGCCACAGACGGGCCAACGCTAAAATGGCTGATCCCGAAAAGGCGTTGAATGCGCCCGCCAAGCTGGCTGGAAATCGCTTCGGAAAGCAGCGTGGACGCACCTGCACTGGAGTTTTGTCCGGAGACGGTTCGCGCCGCGCTCTCCTCCCCGGTTTGGCCGAGGGCAAGCAGTTCGATGATGTCACTCGAAGGTAGTGGCGGATCGGACCGGTACGCCAGGGTGAGCCGGCTCGCAGGGCCCGTAAAATCAAGAGTGACCTCGTACTGGCGGATCGTCGTAGTTGCTTCCACGTTCATGACGGGATCAAGCCGAAATGGATTGGCGAAATTAATATCTCCGCGGGCGATGGTGTATTGATTCCCGCGAAAACTCATTTCTCCGCTCAACAAATGAATGTGGCCGAGCAGAATCGGGTGCTCCCACGTTCCGCGCAGACGCAGGCTGGCATCGGTTTGCAGGCGCGCGCCCGCCCACTCCATCCGCGAATCGGGGCTGGAATCCGCCTGAACATCGAATTGCAAATTTTGGAGAAAAGAAGAAGCGGTACTGGGCCCGCTTGCGGGCTCCTTAGACGAAGCCATGATGCCAGCGATATCGAATCCCTCCGCCATCAGCAACCGATCGACCGTGATTCGTCCGGAGAGCGTGGCGGCTTGTGCGTTTCCGGAAAGGCGCAAGGTTCCGCCCACAAGCCAGCTCATGCCAACCGGGTAGCGAACCCGGATTTGATCGGAACGCGCGTTGAGCACGTAATTCAGCGGACCACCGCCATATCCAACCGTGCCGCCGATGGTCAGGTGCCCGCCGCCGCTTTCAGCGACGACATTGTCAAACACCATACGATTGACGTCGAAATTAAAATCACCGGTTACATTGCTAAGACCGGTTGGAAAATCTCCAAAACGTAACATGGCGCCTTCGAGGTGAACCTTTCCATTGAATCGAGGGGTACCGACCGTGCCGGCAACTGCGGCGTTGATTTGCGCGCTACCGCCTGCTTCAAGTTGGGGATAAAAACTGGAAAGCAATTGAAGGCTGACTGCGCCGTCGAGGCGCAAATTGAGGGCCTGATCCTGAGTGAAACGCGCCGAGCCTGCCAGGTGAAAGTCCGTATCCGTTCCTCGAAGGTTCGCCTGCTCGATGCGAACTTCGTCACGCCGGTAGGTCAAACGAACTGGACCCACATTTTCGAGTTTCACGGACTTATATTCGAACGTTAGGC
Source organism: uncultured Acidobacteriota bacterium (assembly GCA_963786215.1). Classification (GTDB taxonomy): domain Bacteria; phylum Acidobacteriota; class Terriglobia; order Acidiferrales; family UBA7541; genus Palsa-360. The sequence continues at coordinate 660,268 of CAWAYK010000005.1, read as the reverse complement.
GGGAAAGGTTCGATTCCACAGCAAGTGTTTCCGGGCGACTGCCAAAGCCGGCCACGTCAAACTGACCGTCGACTAGGCTGGAACCCTCCAGGCGGGGAAGATGGAAAGCCGAGACGAGAAATGGATTGAAGTCGATGCGTTGGGCAGTCACTTGGGCACTCACCGGGTAATCGCCCTGGAGTCCGATATCCAGTTTGCCCTCAAGTTTTCCGGAGGCCATGGCTGAGTCGATGGTGGCGTGCAAATGTTTGCCGTCCGAGTCGGCCTTACCATCGAAACTTCCCACCACATCATCGCCAAGTTTTAAATCGATCACACGTAGTGTTGCGTGAAGTTCCGGTGCACGCAGCGGCCCCTGCCCGTGGGCTTGCACATTGAGGCGGCCGCCGATGGGGAGCCGCGGCGATTGAATTTTTCCAATGGATTCGAGCGGAATTGCCGCGCCCGTGAAATCAAAAGTCGCCTCTCCGGAATCCGTGTGGTAATCAAGATTACCTGTAACAATTCCAGCCGCGGCGCCCGGAGAATTTGCAGCTAATCGCACTTCAGCGTTGGCGATGCGCACTTCCCCTGTATGCATAGACAATTGCCCGCGGGCACGTTCAAAGCGCCAGGATCCGGCCTTGGCGTTAGTCAAATCAAACAGGCCGTTAAATTCGGGTTGGGCGCGTGTTCCCTTCAAATGAAATTGTCCGGTCAGAACGCCGCTCGCATCGTAGGAAGTTCCCAGCATTTTTTGCAGGTCACCCATATCGATGCGCACGAGGTTCACGTCAAAAGTCCATTGGCTTTCCGGATTGAAGCCCCAGTTATCGAGAACGAGTCCAAGTTCAAGATCGGCTGAAGATTGCCCACGGCGAGCGCGCGTTCGCTCCAGATGCAATTCGGCGGGTGAGTACGTTAATTCACCCTCAAGATCGTCCCAGTAATAGGGACCATAGCTCGCATCCGTTCCCTTAAAGTGTCCGGCAAATGTGGGGCCATCCAGCGGGCCGAGCAATCGACCCTCCCAATGGAATTGCCCTTTCATAATTTCAGGAGGCGAATCCTGACCGCGCAGGCGATTAATAAAATCATCCCATAAAGTCAGGTTGCTGGTACCGACCGTCATATCCAGGGAAGTATTAATCATGCTCAGGACGCCGTGAAATTGAATGCGGCTTGTCGGCGTGGTTATTTCCCCGGGCGAAAGTTCGAACTCCTTGCGGTCCATGTTGTAGATAAATTCGAAATTGGCGGCGGTGGGAATGGTGCCTGGCGCGGGATTATCCGAAGGCGTCCAAACAGAAGATCCTTTCGAAACCACATGTTGGAAATCGGCGACCCAGGTTGTGGTCGCGTCCACATCCATGCTGCTGTCCCAATGCAAAGGGTTGATCGGCAGGCTCGGGTTGTCTTCCGTGGCAAGGGCCTGGCGCAAACTCAGGCCGCGCACTTTAGAATCGGCGCGGAATTCCATCTTCGCCAGATTGACGTTGACGTGGCTCATGACTTTCCCGCCAATCAACATGGCTTCGAGATCAGGCAAATCGATGGCCTTGTCGTTTGCGCGATAACTGCCGTGAACGGTAATATTTCCAGGATGAAACCACTGATATTTCATGTTGATGCGGTCGGCGGTATAACGGCCCGTAAAATTCATCTGATCGGTCGAGTAGTTTCCTTCTCCAACAAAATCAACATGCCCGCCGGGCAAGTCTCGCTGCCGCAGTATTGGCCAAATGTCTTCGAGGCGCAGTTGACCACGATAGCGAAAAGTCCAGTCAGGTTGCGCGAAGCTGGCGAGGTTTGCCTGCGCGTCGATTTCACCGCCGGGAGTTTTCCATTGCAGCTGCGTGACGGAAAATGAGGTCTGGCGCAAAGTGAACCGGCTTGTGAAGGTCGTGCTGAATGGCAGGTTGTGCAAAGCCGCGATTGTAAATTGTTGCCAGCTCACTTGGCCGAGGTAAACCGGGAGCCCGCCTTCATAGACATAACTCATCGCGAATTCAAGATGCCCGCCCTTGGCTTCCAGCGGAATTCGCCTGTCATTCCAAATAATCTCGCCTTCACCAAGATGCAATTGCGCAATTTTCAGATCGAACAGATTGTGCAAATCCGGTGGGCCGGAGCTGACTGCAATCCTCGGTCCTGGAATATTCGTGGAACCGTCTTTCTCAACCTGAACGTTGGCGGAGAAGCGGGACATTTCCACATTGGAGAGCGAAATCTTCCGGCCCCAGAAGGAATCGATGTTGATATCAAACACTAATGTATCCGCGTGAAAAAGCGGCGGGCTTCCTGCCGCTTCGCGCCCGTGCAGGGTCAAGCCATCAAAACGAACGGCGAGCTTTCTCCACGTGATGTGAAAATTTCCGAGTTCCACTCGAGCGCCTGTCGTTTTTTCAAGTTCCTCCACAATCGTGCGGCGAGCCCATCGATCCGCAAATCCGTTGGCAATTAAATAAGCAATCGCCAGGCCGAGGATCAGCGCAAGGCCGACGCACAGTCCCAGCCCGTGTTTCAATCCGAATTTTCGCTTCGTTCCATTCATGGGAGACGGTCCGGACAATCGGCTACGGGTTGCCGTTCGGTGTTTCGACTTCGATCTTCAATCGCGATTTTGTATCGTCCAGCCATTTCGCGGTCATCGTGCTGATTCCACGTTGTACGAGCAATTCCCGTATCTCCTCCTCCACCGAGGAGAGCGCCGGCACGGGCTGATTTTTTTTTGTAAGCTCGGGCAGGAACTCTTGTTTGTAATACGTTTCGATATCGGCTGTTTCCACCTGAACGGAAGGGCGAAATTTGTAATCGACGTAACGCTCGTCATAAATTTGCCGGATCATCATTTGGCGCACCTGATTATCGGAAAGCCCTAGCTCTCTAAGTTGAGCCTGGTATTTTTCGACGTTGGGAAATTGGCTGACCAGCCGGGCCATTTCCCGGTCCACCTCGAATTGCGCGGGTTGCGGAAAATGAGAAGCGTCGGCCTCGGTCGCAACCACCCATTGCTCGATCAATTCTTTCAAGAGCTTATCGTCGCTCTCCGCCTGGCCGTCGACCAATTGTTGGAATGCCCCAAGTTCGCGCACCTGGCTTTGCAAAATAATATCGTCTTCGATTCGCGCGACAATACGATCCACCAACCGCTGCGGCCGAGGCAACGGCACATGCGCGAAATCTTGCGGCGCCTGAGCCGCAACAAATAACAAGACGAAAATGATCTTCACCGCACGCATCAGAATGTCGTCCCCAGATTAACGAAAAATTGAAATGCCGGGAGACGTGTTGTGGATGTCAGGCAAGCCGCCGCGGGCACGCCAGGACATGTACCCCCGCTTTGAATCAGATATTTTGCAGGATTCAATTGATAACCAAGATCGAGAGCTACAGGACCAATGGGTGTGCCGTACCGAAACTCAAATCCAACCGTGTGCGAGAAATAATTCATATCGTTCGTGCAATTCGTCAGACAAACATTCGGATTTGCCGGATCGAAAGTGGGAGCCGGAGGCGCGGTGCGAAATGACATTCTGCGAATGCTGGGGAAAACGTTTCCCGCGTCGTAAAAAACAGCGCCGCCCAGCCGATCACCGATCAACGGCAGGTGCATGGGAAAGCGCAAGTCCTGGTTGAAAATAATCTCTGCTTGACCGCCAATCGGAAACCCAGTGAAAGGATCGCGGGGGCCAGCCTGGTTGAGGGCAAATCCGCGTATGGTCGTGCCGCCGCCGGCGAAGAATCGTTCGGGCAAAGGAATATCCGTGGAAAGCGAATTGCCGTAAACCGTCTGAACTCCAAAACGCGTGGATCGCGCAAAAACCAGTCGCCGCCCGATTGGATGGTACGTTGAATTCTGCATGTACACACGAATAAAGTTCGCGGAAGAGCCGATGGCTTTGGCAGCGAGGCTGACATCTATATTTTCGAAATCGCCACGGGTTGGGTCAGACGGACTGTTGCGGCGATCTCGCAGCCAATCCACGTCGAATTCAGAGACTTCCGTGCTCTGGCTGAACAAAGGAATTTCTTCCACAGCAATTTTCAGGTTGCTGGCAACCACGTGGCGATAGACGTATCGGTAAAGGATTTTGCTTGTGGGGGAAAGTTTTTCCGCCAGGCCCGCCGAAGCTTCCGCTCGTCGGGAATCGAATGTCTGCACGTCCCGAGAGGTTTCGTAAAACGTGGAAAGCTGCAGGCTGAAATTGGGAGACGCGAAATAATTGGGCGCAATGTAAGTCAGCAAAGCGCGGCCCTGAATGGTACTGGCTCGCGCCTTAAAAGACAGCGAATCGGCGCGTCCGGTCAAATTTGCTTTGGTAAGTTCCAGAGTGCCGCGCGGAGCAAAGTTCAGCGACACAACCGCGGCGTTTGTCGAACTTCCCAATCGTTGCGCTTCAAATCCAAGCCCGTATGCGATGGTGTAGCGCTTGGCTTCGTCAACCATCACGACGATGGTCTTTTTTTCGTCCAGGCCTTCGGGATTTTGCGGGGCAATGGAAACGCGACTGAAAATTCCCAGGTTATACAATTTGCGCTGCGTTTCGACTACCGCGCCCTCGCTCAGCGGTTCGCCCGCTTTAATTCCCACTTCGCGCGAGATCACACCGGGCCGAGTGTGTTCATATCCACCGAGTAGAACTCGCGCGACAAGCACTTGACGCCCTTCGGTGATGTGGTAACTCAGGCGAACGGTAGGACCAACATTCGGCCCTGCGGGAGGAATATTCTCAACATTGGCGGTGAACAGCGCTTCCGAAAAACCCTGGTCATAGTAGGTCGCGAGAATATTGTCACGGTCAGACGAAACGTTGAATTCGGAATACGGCTGGCCTTTGGAAGAGCCAACGACACCCAGAAGTTCGTCCTGACTTAGTTGAGAGTTGCCATCGATCGTCAGGCTGGCCACACGGGTTTGCAAGCCCTCCTGGACTTCGAATGTGACGGAGAGGTCTCCATTGTGTCCGTTATAATTATCGACAAGATCGCTCTGCACCTGGCATTGTTGAAAACCGTTTGCCTCGTACAGAGTGCGAATGGACGCCACGTCGTCCTGAAGCAGTTCAGTGGAATAATGCCCCGGCGAAGCATAGGCCGCAGGCTGAATTTTCAGACGGCCGCGGAGAAGATCGGAACTGAAGTATTTATTCCCATTAAATTCTACTTTTACCAGCCGATGATGATCCCCGCGATTGACGTCGTAGGTTACGACGCTAGCCGCGCGATGGGATGTGTTTCCGGTTTTTCCGGCGGGAGCGTCCGCAACGGTGTAACTGACCTGAGTGTCGAAATATCCGGCGCGCTCAAACCAATCGCGCAACGAACGCCGGCCTTCCTGAAGCAAATCCTGGTCCACCGCACCTTCCTGATAAATGGGAATGAGCTTGCGCAAATTCCCGGTGGAAATTCTGGCTCCTTCCACGGCCACACGCACTTCCAAACCGGCATACATTGCGAAATTCAGGGGCACGCGGTTCGTTTTCGCGTCATACGTGCCGCGATGCATGGTGACACGCGCACCCAGATAATTGTTTTGCGTCAGCCATTTTCGTGCGCGGTCCGCCACTCGATTTAACCGCTCCACGGTAATTTGCCCTCCCTCATTTATTTTGAGGTGGCTGCGGAGTTCCTGCTCCGGAAATTCCGTTTGATTCTGAATGGTAATTGCCCCAACTCGCGCGCGGGGGCCTTCCAGCACGTGAACTACGATATCGATCTGTTGAGTTTCAGGATGCGGCGTCGTGGCGTAGGTGAGTTTGGCCTGGTACTCACCATCATCTTCGAGCGTTTGGCGGAGACGGTCCAGCGCATCCTTCATATCGTTTGACCGGAAGGGCTCCCCCACATTCAGGCGCAGCGCGGAAAGCGCCAGAGCCTCGCCGGGAGGTTCGTGCAAGCCATCGATTTGCACACGACTAATGAAAAGATTTTGGCGCACAATAAAATCCAGGCGCGCGCCTCCGGGGACAACCGCCAGTTCGGCGCGCAAATCCGCGTATTTCCCCGAACGAAATAGTTCTCTAAAGCTCGCGCTTTCCGATTCCGTCGAATACGTTTCGCCGGGCTGAAGCGTTAATTTTGGTGGATTTTCTTCAAGGACAACGCCGGACTCGGTGACCACGCGCACGGCAACCACGCGCGTTGGCCCACCCGCAAAATCGTTCTGCGCGGCGAGTGGGCTCGCACAGAGCAACCAGATCGTCGCCAGCCATGCGGCGAAGCGTATAAATGAGCAGTGAACGATTGGCATCTCTCTTCACAACAGAGCTAGGGTAGCATAGCTGAAGCTGGCGATTTGGCGCGAATTCAGCGCGGCTCGCGGAAACCTATACATGATTTCCATGCGTGGTGCCCGCAAGTTATGATGGCATCCGGACAGGATAGGTTTCAGCATGACCGATTTTTGGATTTTTATTACTTCGAAATAATTCAAAAGAAGACAGGCTGAAGCCTGTCTTCTGGCTTGGGAATCGGAGATACGCTCGGGTCGATGGATTCCAAAACTTACGAACGGTATTCGCGGCAAATTCTTTTCAGCGAGATTGGAGAGGCCGGCCAGACGCGGCTGCTCGAATCCTCAGCTGTGATGGTGGGATGCGGCGCACTGGGCACGGCGCTTGCGAATCTGCTAGTGCGCGCGGGGGTCGGCCGACTGCGAATTGTGGATCGCGATTTTGTGGAGCCATCCAATTTGCAGCGGCAAACATTATTTGAAGAATCCGATGCGCTGGAAGCCCTGCCCAAGGCTGTTGCCGCCGAGCGCCGCCTGCGCGCCATTAATTCGGGAGTCGAGGTCGAGGGCATCGTGGCTGACTTGAGCCCTAAAAACGCTAAAGAATTGTTGGGTGGATTTCCGCTCATCCTCGACGGGACAGACAACTTTGAAACACGATTTCTTCTGAACGATGCTGCCATTCATCTGAATGTTCCGTGGATTTACGCCGCTGTGGTCGCGAGCTACGGCGTGACGCTAACAGTGCGGCCCGGTGAAACAGCTTGCCTGGCGTGCGCGCTCGAATCGGAAAGCGCGGACGGGTCGCCGAAAGCTGGGACTGAAGATACTTGCGATACGATCGGCGTTCTTGGCGCGGCCGCTGGAGTGATTGCTTCGATCGAGGCCACCGAAGCCGTTAAATTGCTCACGGGAAAATCGGAACTGACGGGTGGGCGGCTGAATTCCTTCGATGTGTGGTCCGGAAAATTTCAATCCGTGCGCGTTGGACGCAACGCGGATTGCCGCGCTTGCGTTCGGCACGATTTCCGCTACCTGGAGGGAGAAGCTCAACCTCACCTGACGATGTGCGGACGCGATTCCGTGCAGATTCACGAACGCCGCCGCCAGCTTGATTTGTCTGCTTTAGGAAAACGTATCGCGCCTACGGTCGCCGAAGTGCGCGAGAACGGTTTTTTGCTGCGCTTCCGCATTCCGCCATACGAGATGACGGTTTTCGCCGACGGGCGCGCCATCATTAAGGGGACGCAGGATGCCAGCATCGCCCGCTCTCTTTACGCACGTTATATTGGGGTTTAGTAGCACAGGCTTCAGAGTCTGGGTGAAGACTCGATGCCGCTTCGTTTTTATAGTTTGTATTCGAGTTTATGACTGTTTGCTACGCATGGTTCTGGGAAATTGGAGTTGCGTGGCCGCTAGTTCGCGTGCCACATGCGCGTCAAGTTATAGGCGGTGCTCGCTAGTGCCCATTCCCCTCTCACTTTGTGCAATCCGCGTTGGCGGAACCTTCTCATGCCTCGCTGCTCTTTTAACACTCCGTTGACCGGTTCGACGATGGCTTTGCGTTTGGCGTACAGCGCGCGGCCTGCCGGGTCGCGCAATTTTCGTCGCATGCGGCGATAGGCCGGGTCCTTTGCCCGCGTCCGCAGTCGCCCTCCGCGATTCAACCAGCGTCCCAGATGGGAGTCTGGAACATACCCGTCGATTCCTCGTTCCTCCAACACCCGCAAATTCTCCACGGAAAAAAATCCACTGTCCGCACTCGCGCAGTGCGGCTTGTCTCCACACGTTTGCTCCACCAAATCCAGCAGCGGAAGCAGCAAACCGTTGTCGTTCGTCTCCTGCGTCACGCACTGCCCCACAATCAAGTGATCTTCGCTCACCGCCAGCGTGCCCGTGTAGCCCAGCGTGAACCCGCCACGCTCGCGCAGAAAGCGGCTGTCCGCATCCGTCCGCGAGAGTTTCTTCAATCCCGATTTCCGCAGCCGCTCCAGCCGCGCCGGAATTTCATCCGCTTGCCGCTCCAGCCGTTCGATCGCTTCGCGGCCTACTTCCATCCCTGCGCCTTCGTTCGGATCTTCCGCGTCGCACTGCTTCTGCCACCGCCGAATGTCGCGCCGTATGCGCGCCCGTTTCTCTCGCAACGCTTGCTCGGTATCCAGGCGATTGCGTGATGCGTTCGCCGCGATGCGCGTCGAGTCGATGGCCACGTGTCCCAACCGACCCAGCCCGCTCGCCCGCGCCAACTCCACCACGCGCGTAAACAAATCGTTCAACCCCTTCGCGTGCCGCCGCCGAAACGCGTTCAGCGTCCAGTGATCCGGCGTCGCCCCGCCACCCAAATACCGAAATGCCAAATCCTCTCGGATGCGCTGTTCCAGCCTGCGCGAACTGGTCACGCCCAGGGCGTAAGCGTATAGCCATACCGAAACCAACATCTCTGGTGCGTACGCCGGTCCGCCTTCGATTCCATACTCGTCTCGAAAAGCGCCCAAGTCCAACTTCGCCACCATCCTGCGCACATAAAAACATAAGTGTCCTGAACCCAATACATCGCGCACACTCGGCGGTAGCAAATACGCCTGATCCGGGTTGTAATCCAAAAATTTCCCCATCGCGTCTCCTCTCTCGTGCAGTATAAAAGACGCGTCAAGGCTAGTTCTCACACAGACTCTGAAGCCTGTGGGTTTGGATTGTCAGCCAAAATAAAACCCACAGGCTGAAGCCTGTCCTACTTAAATCTCGCAGGGATCATTCTTGGAATGCAGGCGTGTTAATCCGCGGCCCATTTCAGTCAGACCTTCTTCGCTTAGCGTTTTTTCTATTCGCGGAAACACTACGTTTTCTTCCAAGCGGACATGATCGTGAAGGAGTTTTGCGAGGCTTGCCATTTGTTCCGCTTCGATCGGAATTTTCGCCGCAAGGCGCTGCTCGAAATCCAGCACGGCAGCGCGAATTTCAGCATGGTCGGCAAGGATTCGCATGACGTCGGCGTCCCGGTCAAGCCGAGTGTGCCGGGAATAGGCGGGCAGCAACACTTCTTCCTCTTCGCGAAAATGCGCGCGCCCTGTTTTATGCCAGAAATGAACAAATTTCTCGGCTTTTTTCTGGACAATTGCCGCGCGCTTTTCAAGCGGCGCCTCCGCGGCACGGCGCATTTCCAGCGCCTGGATCAACGCAAAATGATGATGCTGGCTAAGCGGGTGGAGACTTAAATGGCGTTTCATGGATTCAATTCGACCGGCTACAGTATGCAGCTATTGATCAAGAGAAGGCCAGCCGTTTGGGAGTTAGGCGGTTGGGCCGTCCCTCATTTTGCATGAAAGAATGCCCTCTCCCTCCCGAAGAACGCGGGAGGGAGAGGCCTCTACGAAACCGTATGGCAATGCCGCCGTTGGTTTTGTAGCGCCCGCCCTTCTTTTCGGGCGGGCAGCATTTTGGGGTGCAATTCAAATTGCAGCCAGCTGCGAAACCTGATTCAAGCGCACATCGGTTTATGGCGGGGTTCAAGCGGCCCTTAAAATGGCGAAGAATTGTTCATTCGTTTTTTTCGTAAAACCGATGGAGTAGATTTCCACGGTTCCTCCCCGGCTTTCTGGAAGAGGACAAGCTGGTCTCGGTCCGGCCTTAGCTCGGCGGCAACTTCTTCTTCGGTTTGTAGCCGTCCATCGCCCCGGATGTGGTCCACGTGAATTCCGTGATTGAGCAACACGCGGCTCACGAGCAATCGTCGGTGACAGGCAGATGGATTTTCCTCTGCGCAAAGCGTGGCGACAACATATTCGCGGATTCCTTTTTCAAGGCGCTTGAGTCCCTCCTGAAAAATGCTGGTGGCGGCCACGCGGTCATATAGAACATGCCCCTTCTGATCGTAGAATTCATCGCCTTCGGGGCGGCCACCCAGTTCCCGCCCCAGATAAAGGTGACGAATACAAGCAGATTGGAGCCCGAGTTTCAACGCATCCTTATCGAAATGCGTTGCATACTTCGAGTATGGCTGTGACCGCACGTCCACGACTACCTGGACTCCATGCATTCGCAGCAAGCCTAGAAAGTGATCCATCGTGTGGTTGGAATGCCCGATCGTAAGGACGCGTGGAGTTCGCATATCGCGGTTTGCGTTTTGCGGAGGCATGGCTCGTACAAGCCATTTTAACACGGGTGAATTTATCAGGTGGCCAAGGGAAAAGGGCGAGAGAAAATTATCCGCTGGTGCGGCCAATAGGTTGGCGCAACGCGGCGCGGTCCAGGTTTTCACGCAGATTCATTAAGGTCAGGAACGTGTTCAGGATGCGCGCCTTCATTTCGTCGGCGAGGTGCAGGCCGCTGGTGGACGCCCGGGCGAGCATTTCACCGTTATCCGCGATGAAACCGATAATTTCCACCTGGCGGGCATGCGGCGTTTTTCCGTACACCGTTTCGCGGCGCATTTGCGCGCATTCGCTTTCGATTTTGAGCGTAAAATGGAGGACGCACAAGTGCACCGGTTCAAGCGCGGCAGGCACCTGTCCCTTGCAACCTTTTTCGCTGCATGCAACAAGCGTAGGCATTGATGGAGACACTACTCCGAGAGGTTAATTGTAAGCGCCAACCACCCCCAAAATCCACATCTCGATACAGGTTTGCGACGAATCAGACAGCTGTCCTTCAGGCCACTACCTGTACTTTATGCAGGCTTGGGAAAATGTGAACAAGAAGGCCGGGGTACAATACCGGAGTGAAGGTGGCATTGTAAAGACGATGGGCGCATCGCGAATGAAAATCATTCAGAACCAGTGCATATAGCATTTGAGGTCAGGAGAACAGGGGACCATGGAAAACACGGTGGAAAGCGCGAATGATATTCGCTGGGATTTAAGCATTCTGTATACGGATATTACGGATCCGTGCCTGGAAGCGGATTTGCAGGAACTGAAAGGCATGGCGAAACATTTCTCCGACGCATACAAAGGAAAACTTGCGGAGCAACTGGGAGCGGCGATCCGGGACTACGCGGAAATTGAAATGCTGAGCGGCAAAATTAGCTCGTATCTCTTCTTGAGAGAGAGCACGGACCTGACGAATGCGGCGATCAAGGCCAAGCACGCCGCGTTTGAGCGCGAAATGAGTGCGATTCAGGGAGAGTACCTGACATTTTTTGAATTGGAACTCGTGCAGCTGAGCGACGAAACGCTGAATAAATTTTATGCCAGCGACTCTCTCGTATCCAAACACCGCCCCTGGATCGAGCACATCCGTACCTTTAAGCCACACTTCTTGAGCGAGCCCGTTGAGTCTGCTTTGGTCAAGCGCTCGCCGTTCAATTCCAGTTCCTGGAGCAATTTTTTCGATGAAGTGGAAGCCGACCTTAATTTTGAATTTCACGACGGCACGAAGAACCTGACGGAAATGATGCACCTGATCGCCGAATCGAAAGATTCTAACGAACGCGCCGAAGCCCTGCGCTGCGTGAACAGCGGTCTGGCCGGACCATTCGCGAAATACTCCGCCCAGACGCTGTACATGGTTGCAGGACTAAAGGCTGTGGAAGAAAAAGAGCGCGGCTATGCGCATCCCATGGATGGCCGCAATAAATCCAATCGCATCCCGGACTCTGTGGTCAACGTTTTGCATAATGCCGTAACGAATCTTGGCGGCCTTTTGACCAAGCGCTACTACAAATTAAAGGCGCGCCATTTGGGATTGGCCGTGATGCGCTGGAGCGATCGCAACGCACCTATGCCATTTGCGGACACAACGAGAATCCCGTTCGATGAAGCCGCTGGAATCGTTAAGAAATCGTACGAAAGTTTCAGCCCGACTTTGACGGCGCTCGTGAAAACGTTTTTTGCCGAGCGCCGCATTGACGTGCCCGTGGTGAAGGAAAAACGCAGCGGAGCTTTTAATTCCTCGCATGTCCTGCCCGGCGGAAAAGCGGTTTCGTTTACGCTGTTGAATTATTTGGGCTCGAACCGCGACGTAATGACGCTCGCACATGAACTTGGTCACGGCGTGCACGGCATTCTCGCGGGAGAAGCCCAGGGCCCGCTGATGTTCCACGCTCCCATCGCTTATTGCGAAACAGCCTCGGTGTTTGGCGAAATGACGACTTTTACTTTTTTGAAAGAGCGCCTGATGCAGTCGGGAGACAAGAGTTCCCTGCTTGCACTGATCATGGCCAAAATCGATAGCACGATCAACACGGTGGTCCGGCAGATCGGCTTCTCTAACTTCGAGCGCCGTCTGCACGGCATGGATGAAACGTATTCCACATGGTCTGAGCCGAAAAAGCGATCCGTGGAAGAGTTGGACGCGATTTGGCTGCAGACGGCGCAGGAACTTTATGGCAAGGATGGCGATATTTTTACGTACGAGAATTCGGAGCATCTATGGGCCTACATTCCCCACTTCCACAGCCCGTTTTACGTGTATGGCTACGCTTTCGGTGAACTGCTCACGCAAAGTCTTTTCGCGCAAAAAGAAAAGCTGGGCGCAGAATTCGAGCCGTTGTATCTGGACTTGCTGCGCTCCGGTTCAACCAAGGACGTTGTGGAATTGCTTGCGCCATTCGGACTCGATGCGCGAAACGAGGCTTTCTGGAACGACGGAATTACTGTCAGCCTGGGAGCCTTGATCCTGGAGGCAGAGCAATTGTCTCGCGAAATGGGCGTGATCTAAAAACGGCCTCCCAGTTTGCAAATGTATTAGGGAAACACAACCCTCGCGTGCGCTATTGTATCTAAATGACGTCGGATACCTATAAGGTTCGAGGAACTTGCGCTTGCTTAAATTTGCAGCGTAGCTTTTCTAACCTGCCAATCTACTCCGGTCAGCTCGCTCGTAAAGTTACATTTTTTTATTTTTGGCTCGCATGAGGATTAGTTGATGCGAAGTTTTCATGCCCGGTCACGGTGGATACTGGTCTTTCTGTTTCTTCTTTCCTGTGGCCTTTATTTGGGCACCGCCGGAACTCCCGCATTGGATGACGATGACGTGGACGCGGCACACGCCATGGTGTCGCAAGAAATGTTGCAGCGGCACGATTTTGTGGTTCCCTACATGGATGGCATTCGTTACCTGATTCGCCCCCCCATGCACTACTGGCTGGTGGCCGCCGGCTACAAATTGATTGGTGAAAATGAATTTGCCACGCGCTTGCCGCTGGCGCTCGCCATGATCGGCATGGTTTTGCTTACGTTTGAATTCGGCAGCAGATTTTTCGGCCAGCGGGCGGGACTTTACGCAGCGTTAGCCGTAGCCACGAGCGCGGGCATGTTCATTTTTACGCGCATCATGATTCCGGAAGCAATTTATGCGCTGGCGTTCGAGGGAATTTTCTATCTATTTCTCCGTTCGTGGTCCGGTTGCCTCGATTCTCGCATCGGATATTGGGGCGCTGCGGCCTTGTGCGGCGTTGCCGTTATGACCCGCGCGCTCATTGGCGTACTGTTCCCCGCGGTTGCGATCATCGCGTACATCACCATGACAGGCGGCTGGCATCGTTGGCGCGAATTGCGTCTTTTTTCCAGCGCGGCAATTTTTCTGGCGGTTGCAGCTCCGTGGCACATCTTGGCAGAATTGCGCGCGCCTGGTTTTTTCTGGGCCTACTTCATTAATGAGCACATCAATCGCGCACTCGGAACGCGGCTCCCTCACGATTACGGCGCGGTTCCACTTGGCATCTGGTGGAGTTCACATCTGATCTGGCTTTTTCCCTGGAGCTTCTTTTTTCCGCTCGCGCTTCGCAACGCTCCCTTATTTCCAAGTTCCTGGCGTGAAGCCAAAACTCCCAAACAGCAGGCGCGCTTATTGCTTTTTGTTTGGGCTGCCACAATTCTGGGATTTTTTACTTTGGAAAGCGGATCGCGCATGGAGTATTACAGCTTCGGAGCGTGGCCCGCGATTGCCTTATTGCTAGGGTACGGAATTGCGCAGGCGGAAGAGTCAGATCAATTCTGGTTAAAGCCGATCCAGCGATTGCTCGCGGGCCTGTCTGTGATTTTTGCTGCCGTCGCGGGGTACTTCCTTGTCGGCTCACTTAAAATCCAGGCGGCCACCGATGTTTCCAGCCACTTGTCCTTGCGCAGTCCGGAAAAATACGTAACCAGCATGGCGCACGTCCTGGACCTCACTCCGCAATCCGTCGCCGATCTTCGCATTCCCCTTATCGTTTCCTCACTCTCAATTTTGATCGCGTTTGTGCTGGCATGGATCTGGCGCGAGCGCGGAATTTCCTGGTATCCAAATTTTGCCATGGCGGCCGGCATGGTCGGTTTCTTCATTGCCGCCAACATTGCCTATGGTGTCCTTAGCCCCACGCTTTCTTCGCGAATGCTAGCGCGTGAGCTGAATAAAATCTTGCAATCTGGCGATCAGGTCGCGCTGTTTGGTGATATTCGTGTCGCTCCGGGAATCGCATTTTACTGCCACCGAAACGTATTGCTCTACGACGCCGCGGAAAGCAATTTGCAGTACGGCTCCAAGTATCCGGATGCTCCAAAGCGATTTTTTGATGATAAGGATTTTTCCAGGCTGTGGGCAGGGCCTTCGCGCGTGTTCCTGGTTGTGCCTGACGAGCATTTGGAAGAGGTCCGCGATCGTCTCCCAACCAATTCCATCTGGGAATTTGGCGATACGGGAGGGAAAGCCGTGTACGTGAATCAGCCGATGGAGCCCGGCCAACCATCCGTTGCTTCGTCAGAAGCAAAGATTGAAGCTAATCCGTTGCAAAAGTGAAGCTTGCATAGCAACTCGCTACGCACGAATTCCGGAAGATTAACGCCTTACTCAGGATCCGAACTCTTCCCGAATATCTCTTGCCCTTGTTCCGATTCGATAGAGGCTATGCTAAACTGTCGTGGAAATAAGCAGGGATTCGTCCCCCAACATATTTCCCAAGAGGCGATTACCATGTCTGGGCATTCAAAGTGGGCAACAATTAAGCATAAGAAGGCGGCCACTGACGCTAAGCGCGGCCGTATCTTCACCAAAGTGATTCGCGAAATCACCATTGCCGCCCGTGTGGGCGGCGGCGATCCGGACTCCAATCCGCGCCTGCGCACTGCTATCCTGGCCGCTAAAAATGAAAACATGCCGAACGAAAATATTGAGCGAGCCCTGGCGCGCGGCACCGGAACGCTCGAAGGCGAGCAGTATGAAGAAGTAACGTTCGAGGGCTACGGCCCCGGCGGCGTGGGCATGATCATCGAGGTTGTCAGCACAAACCGGAATCGCGTGGTCAGCGAACTCCGCCACATGATGAACAAGAATGGCGGAAACATGGCTGAAAACGGAGCCGTGGGCTGGATGTTCAGCCGCAAGGGTGACATTGTCGTTTCGAAGGAACTGGCCGATGAGGACAAAATGTTGTCCATTGTTCTCGATGCCGGCGCCGAAGATTTGCGCGACGATGGCGAGGCATGGGAAGTTCTGACTCCGCCTGAAAGCTTCGAGCCGGTCCGTGAAGCATTGGTTAAGGCCGGCATTAAGACCGAATCCGCCGAAGTTGGTTGGGTGCCCCAAAATTATGTGAAGCTGTCTGGCACGCAGGCGGCGCAAATGTTGCGGCTGGTCGAAGCGCTCGAAGAGCACGACGACGTTCAGAAAGTTTCCGCCAACTTCGACATCGACGAAAAAGAAATGCAAGCCGTCATGGCTGCGGAATAGCTTTTCGTGGAGCGAGCTTCAGCCTGCGGGTTTTAGTCCTTGCTGAGCGCAAACCCCGCAGGCTGAAGCCCGCGCCACATCCCACCGAAAAAAATGTGGCCGGACGCGGCTCGCCGCCGTAAACTCAAAGCCGTGCCAATCGCATCTCCAACCAACGTAGAATTTTTCCGTGTGCTGGGCGTCGATCCCGCCGCTGCGGGTGCCACGGGTTATGGCGTAATTGAAAGTGACGGCCGCCGCTGCCGCATGCTGCGTTTTGGCGCGCTGCGCGCCACGCGCAAAGGACCGGAACATTTCCCGGAACGCCTTTGCGAAATTCACGCCATGCTTGCAGCGTTGATTCAGGAATTTCAACCCCACGGCGTTGCGGTTGAATCTGTTTTCACTGCGCTTAATATTAAAACTGCATTGAGGCTGGCTGAAGTTCGCGGAGTAGTCTTACTTGCCGCGGCCCAGGGTGGCATACCTGTCAGCAGCTATTCACCGCGTGAAGTTAAAGCCTCCGTTGCGGGTTACGGCAATGCCGCTAAAGAACAAATGCAACAAATGGTGCGAGCGCTACTGGGAATGAGCGAAACGCCTGAGCCCGCGGATGCGGCGGATGCTCTGGCCGTCGCGCTGTGCCACGTCCAAGCGGAACGGTTTCGGTTGCGGCTTAGCACACGGAGCACGCGAACCACTCCGAATCGCGCGCAACCCGCAACTGTGGCAGATGCAAATAGCCGCGGCGCCACTCCGCGCATCATATAGTCAAGATGACTCGAAACTCCTTTCTTTTTCGGCTGATGTCCCTTTTTGCGGGCGTGTGGATACTTATGCCCGCGGCCCGTGCAAATCCAGCGGGAGCGACGATTACTTACCGCCGCGTTTTTAAAAGCAGCACTCCGGAATTCATCGAAATAAAAATCAGCGAACAGGCCAAATGCACCTTTGACATTCGCCAACTGGATGAAGACGCCGATCCGCAGCCATTCGAGGTAGGGCCGGAAGTGCAGAAAAAAATTTTCGAACTGGCCTCAGACCTGAAGTTCTTTGCAGGCCAAAATCTCGACATTCAAAAAAAGATAGCCAACCTAGGGCAAAAAACTTTTCGCTACGAAAACGGCGCGGAAGTGCACGAGACTTCGTTCAACTACACGATGAATGTATCCGCCACTCAGCTGATGCAAATTTTTGAAGGATTGGCCAAACAGCAGCAGGATTTAACGCTTTTGCAGCGACGCGCACAATTTGATCGCCTGGGTGTGAACGACGCCTTGTTGCAGTTTGAAAACGACATGGATCATCGCTTGCTGCCAGAACCTGAACGCCTTTTGCCTGTGCTCGATCAGATCTCGGCTGATTCACATTTTGTGGAAATTGCGCGCTCCCGCGCCCGCGCGCTGGCTGAACGCATCCGAAATTCGCGGGAGCACTGATCGGCATTTAGTGGCGCGGGCTTCAGCCTGCGGTTTTTTTGGTCTTGCAAGGACTAACCCCGCAGGCTGAAGCCCGCGCCACTTCTATTCCCCGCGAACAAAACCGAGGCAGGTAATGCTATCTAAAAAAATTGGAATTAAACCGGCTTCACTGGATTACCATTCCCGCGTATCCCACAACTTCCTGAACGTCGCCATTCACATCGCCTGAAGTTGCATAGCGAATCAGTTCGGCGTGCGTTGCGCCAAGTTCTTTTGCGGCAACCATCACAGCAACCGTGGCGCCATAGCCGCACATGGAGATCTGTTCCTCGCGCACGGTATCAAAAAGTTTACGCGGGTCCAGCGCGAGAATTTGGTCGATGGCTTTGCGGTCCTTCACGCGCGTTACCGCGTCGCTTTCATAATGATTCATGTCCGAACTGGCGATGAGCAAAACCGGTTCGCTTTCCGCAGAAATCACAGACGCAAGGGCATGCCCGAGCCTGTCCAGTGTGCTCCATTGCGCCGGGCCAATCACGATGGGAACGAAAGCGAAGGACGGAACCAGCTGCTGCAGAAATGGCAACTGCACTTCGAGCGAGTGTTCGGTGCTATGAGCAACATCATCCACGCGCAATTCCGGAAACGCTTGGACAATTTTTTCCGCCAGCAGGTGATCGATGGGAGCCATCCCAAGCGGCGTCTGCCAAGCGCCGTCCGAATTGATTGCGAGAGCAGCGCCGTGCGGGTAATGGCGCGGCCCAATTAAAATTACGCGGGGCGGAATTTCCAACCGCCTGTAAACTTCGCCGGCAACGCTACCCGAATACACGTATCCGGCATGAGGAACGATGCAGGCGATGGCGCGAATCTTTTTTTCCTGATCGTGGGGGACAAGAAAAGAATCAACTTCCGAACGCAGGCGCGACGGATTATCCGGATAAAATCGGCCAGCGACAGCAGGAGGGCGAATCATGGTGAGCACTGAGACTGAGTTTGTTCAGGAAATGCAGGAGCGTTTTGGCCAAAACTTATCACGATCGCGCCGGTCAATCTCTCGCCAAATAGCCCGATCAAATCACGCACGGAAACTGCGCGGAGCTTACTGCTGTTGCGTTTCATCCACCGTAATTTTTAGCGACTTCAAAAAGCGCACATCTTGCGGCGTCATTTCCATTTTCCTGGGCTCTTCATCATCCGTTACTTCGTTCATAATTTCCTGATCGACTTGAATGTGCAGAGATTCCAGGAAACGCCGGTCGCCGGTTGTGATTTTGGTGTCGTCGCCGTCACGTCGTGCCAGTCCGATCGTTGCATCCAGCTTCAGCACGATGTCGAACCCTGCAGACCGCACATCGGAAATGGCTTCTGAAATACGCCCTGACTCCGAAACGGTATCGTTGATTGCGTGCCCCAACTCGCGCAGCAGCTGTTTTAAATGATCATCCAGTTGCACGATGCCTCCCTTAGGTAAACTTCCCCTGAATTAATTGTAGGTCGCTGTGGGGCGGGATACAAGTCCCGAAGAGATGGTGGAGGTGCTCAATCCGCCTATGGCCACCGGAACGGCTGTGGCCAGCCTCGTTTTGTACTAGAATTAAATCGTGGCAACGCAACCCATGGGACTTTTTGCGACGATGCGGCATACATTTCGTGTGCTGTGGCGAGCCGCGCGCGAATTGTTTCACGAAGTCACGGGCGCCGTGTTCTTCATTCTCGCACTTGCCGCGCTTCAGGCCTGCTGGCGCGCTTGGCATAACGGAGCGGGCCGCTGGCTGCTGGGGATGTGCGGTGCTTACGCGCTGGTTATGATCTTTTTCGGAGTCCTGTCATTCCGCGATTCGCGACGTGTGCGATGAATCCCATATCGAACGATACCGCCGAAAAAAAGGCCAAGAAAATTGAGCGCAAGGAGAGCTTCACCACTCTCGGCGGCATTCCTCTAAAGACTGTCTACACGGAAGGCGATCTTCCGCCAGGAAGTGCCGAAGATTCGATTGGCGTGCCTGGAGAATTTCCCTACACGCGCGGAATTTATCCAACCATGTATCGCGGCCGATTGTGGACCATGCGCCAGTACGCCGGATTCGGCACGGCTTCGCAATCGAACGAACGGTTCCGCTATCTGCTGGCAAAAGGGCAAACGGGATTATCCGTGGCATTTGATTTGCCCACGCAAATTGGACACGATTCGGATCACGCGCGCGCCGCGGGCGAAGTAGGAAAAGTCGGCGTGGCGATAGATTCGCTCGAAGATATGGAAGCGCTGTTCCATGACATTCCGCTCGATCGTGTTTCCACCTCCATGACGATCAATGCCACAGCGGCGATTTTGCTCGCGCTGTACGCCACAGTTGCAAAGAAGCAGGGCGCAGATTTGCGGAAACTTTCCGGCACGGTGCAGAACGACATCCTGAAAGAATTTATTGCGCGCGGGACATACATTTATCCACCACGCCCATCGATGCGTATCGTCACGGATCTTTTTGCATGGTGCCGCACGGAATTGCCTGTGTGGAATACGATTTCAATTTCCGGATATCACATTCGAGAGGCAGGTTCGACAGCGGCGCAGGAAGTTGCTTTCACGCTCGCCGATGCCATTGCTTACGTGGATGCCGCAATCGCCGTGGGATTGGGCGTGGATGAATTCGCGCCGCGGCTTTCTTTTTTCTTTAACGCGCACAACGATTTGCTCGAGGAAATCGCCAAGTACCGTGCGGCTCGCAGGCTCTGGGCGCACCTTATGCGGGACCGCTTCGGCGCGAAACTCCCTGCATCCATGATGCTGCGCTTTCACGCGCAAACCGCCGGAAGTTCCCTTACCGCGCAGCAACCGGAAAATAATATTGTGCGCGTCGCGATCCAGGCGCTCGCGGCCGTGCTGGGCGGCTGCCAATCGCTGCACACGAATGCAATGGACGAAGCGCTCGCGCTTCCGACTGAAGATGCCGCGCTTCTCGCTTTGCGCACGCAGCAGATCATCGCGCATGAAACCGGAGTTGCGAACACGGTGGACCCCGTGGCCGGCTCCTACGCCATCGAGAAACTAACCGACGAAATCGAAGCGCGCGCGAAAGAATATATCTCGAAGATTGACGCACTGGGCGGCATGTTGCGCGGCATTGAAACAGGATACGTGCAAGGTGAAATTCAGAAAGCCGCGTACGAATACCAGCGATCCATCGAGCGCAAAGAACAGATTGTCGTCGGCGTAAATCAATTTGTCGCGGAAAAAGAAACGCCTATTCCGACCATGCGCGTAGATCCCGACCTCGAACGCGCGCAAATCGAACGCGTTCAGGCGTTACGCGCGCGGCGCGATTCCTCACGCGCAAGCGCCGCGGTGGCGGAAGTCGAGCGGCGCGCCCGCAGCGGAGAAAATTTGATGCCCGCCATTGCTGCTGCCGTGGAAGCGTATGCGACGGTCGGAGAAATTTCCGACGCGTTGCGCCGTGTTTTCGGCGAGTACACGGAGTCCGTGGTTTTGTGATTTCGTGGCGCGGGCTTCAGCCTGCGGGGTTTAGGTCTTGCAAGGACCAAACCCCGCAGGCTGAAACCCGCGCCACGAAAAGCCCCACCAAATCGGTTCTAAACGAATATGAAAATTATTCTTGCTTCATCCTCTCCGCGGCGCGCTGAAATTTTGCGCGATGCGGGAATTCCATTTACGGTACGCGCCACCCAGATTGACGAGTCGCCGCTACCAGTCGAGTCTGCTCATGCGATGGTTGCGCGTCTTGCAGAGGCAAAAGCACGAGCCGCCGCATCGCACTTAAATACCAGCGAAGGCGAGTGCATCGTGATCGGTGCGGATACTACGGTTGAACTTAACGGAGAAATTCTCGGTAAGCCGGACGATTCCGCGCACGCGCGAGAAATGCTCGCAAAATTAAGTGGCTGCACCCATCGCGTGCTGACGGGAATTTTCATTCTGCGAATCCAAGGAAACGCAACACGCGCGGCAGTTGAAATATCGACCGTGACATTTGCTTCGCTGAGTGAAAAAGAAATTGCAGCTTACGTATCCAGCGGAGAACCATTGGGAAAAGCGGGAGGCTATGCGATTCAAGGATTAGCTGGCCGATTTATTCCCAAAATTGAGGGCTGTTATTTCAACGTGGTCGGATTGCCGCTCGCGAGGCTTTACGCACTACTTCGTGAACTTGGTTGGGAAGACGGAAAGCTATAGACAAACAAAAAGGGCGGTCTCGTGAGCCGCCCTTTCACACGAATCCACGATCGAGCAAGCCGCGCGGGTAACTACTTCTTCTCTTCGGTTACCGTGGTTGCGGTCGGCGCAGGAGGAGGAGCCGCTTGTGTCGTTTGCACGGACCCTTGTCCACCTGCTCCGTGCATGCCTTCCTTGAAACTGCGGATGCCTTCGCCCAGGCCCTTCATGACTTCTGGAATTTTTTTGCCGCCGAACAAAAGCACCACGATGGCCAGGACTACCAGCCAATGAAATGGGCTGAACTCTCCCATGATGTACCTGCCTTTCGAGTCGCTTGCCGCCCGGAGGACGGGATAAAGATTATGACTCGATTGCCGGATTATAGCACGATCATACCCAGGTTGCCGCAAGTCAGAAATCTACGGGTGATGTAATCCAGTGGCTGCTTATCGAACGGCTCCGCCAAACTGCTCGCGTCAGAATCAAGGCAACGCAGAACTAATTTCGTCGAGAATTGCGCGCGCTGCGGCTTCCGGGTCTGGTGCGCCGGTAATGGGGCGGCCGATCACAAGGTAATCCGCGCCAGCGCGAATCGCCTCTGCGGGCGTTGCCACCCGCGCCTGATCATCCGTCTTATGCCTCCCCTTGCCAGTGGGTCCGCCGCCGACCAGTGGTCGAATGCCCGGAACTACGATCAGGAAATCTTTGCCGCATGCCTTTCGGATAGCCCGAACTTCCTTTGGCGACGCCACCACGCCATCCATCCCCGCTTTTTTCGCTAGGCGAGCCAGTTGAACGACACGTCGCGAAGCAGGTGACGATAACCCAACTCCGCGCAAGGCGTCGTTATCCATGCTTGTCAGGATGGTGATCGCCAGCAGCTTGGGTAGAGGAGATTTGTAGGCCTTGGCTTCGTCTCTAACCTTCGCGGCCGCACGCATCATTTCCAAACCGCCCAGAGCGTGGACGTCTAATAGCTGCACGCCAGGCAGGGAGAAGGCGCTCGTAACGGCTCCCTTTACTGTATTAGGGATATCGTGGAACTTCAAATCCAGAAAGATTCCCGGCCCAAGTTGATTCAGTTTTTGAACGGCAGCAGGACCTTCAGTGGTGAATAAGTGTATGTTTATCTTAAAGATACCAACAACGAAGGATAGGGTTTGAGCCATTTCCAAAGCTGGGTCAAGTGAGGAGTAATCAAGTGCAAGAATCAACTTCTGGCGTGCACGGTCACTCAGCGACGTTTTGGCACCTCTAGCAGTTCGACTCGCAAGGGGGTATTCCCGCTATCCAGAATCCCCAAGCGGCATGCTACCAAATAGGAAACATCCAGTTCACGATCATCGATAAAGGGACCACGGTCATTGATCCGAATCAATTGCGCCACGTGAGTCTTGGGGTTTGAAACGCGGACCAAGGAGCCGAACGGAAGATTCGGACTGGCACCGGTTGCTGCATACATATCGTATTTCTCGCCGCTGGCCGTTCTGCGGCCTTGAAACTTGCCGCCGTACCAGCTTGTTTTGGCGGTCCAAGATCGGATGGGTTTCAGGGGTTGGCTGACGTGCGCGACGAGGGGTGCTTCCAGTCCCTGAGCGACGAGGAACATAAGCGGTAACCAACGGACTGCTGCCCAAATCATGAAAAGTCGCCTACGCATATTGTCTTCCCCGATTCATAGGCACGGCAAAATGCTAACACGGCGTCTAGAGTCATTCAACAAGAATCGGCCTGAAAAGATCCAATTAAACTATTGATATCATTGATTTTATGGTTCGTACAGGTTTTCCTCAGCCCGTCTAGGATGTTTATACAAGCTGCAGGATTGGAAAAGCTTGCTGTCCCAATTTCTATTGCCGACGCTCCCGCGATCATGTATTCGAAGACGTCTTCCGCCTTCTCAATCCCGCCCAATCCTACGACCGGAATTTTGACGGCGCGCCTTGCTTCATAAACAAGGCGAAGTGTAATGGGCTTAATCGCCGGGCCGGACAGGCCGCCGGTAATTCGCCCCAATCTTGATTTCCGCGTTTGGACATCAATGCTCATGGCTTGGTAAGTGTTCGCCACAGTAAGAGCGTCGGCTCCCGCGCCCTCTGCGGCTTTGGCGATGACGCAAATGTCTGTGACGTTGGGAGAAAGCTTCACCCACAAGGGGCGGTGGGCTGCCTTGCGAGTGGCGGACACGACTTCTGAAACACTCTGTGGATCGCTCCCGAACTGCAGGCCACCGTGAGCCGTATTCGGGCAGGAGATGTTCAGTTCATAGGCGGCCAGCCCTTCCGCCTCCTCCAGAACCCTGATCACGCCTACGTAGTCATCCACCGTGGAGCCAAAGACATTGGCTATGACGGCAGTCCGGAATTGGCGCAAGGCTGGCAGCTTTTCGGCAATAAAGGCACGCACACCTATATTTTGAAGGCCAATGGCGTTCATCATCCCTGACGGCGTTTCGCATAGCCGCGGGGCCGGAGCGCCGGCCATCGGCTCAAGGGACAAGCCTTTTACGACGATCCCGCCGAGCCGGTTCAAATCGACAAGGTGCGCGAATTCGACCCCGTAGCCGAAGGTCCCGCTGGCTGCAATGATGGGATTGGAAAGACGCAAGGAGCCGACGGTTACGGAGAGTTCGACGGTGCCTGGGCTATTGGGAGCAGTCACTGGCGGAATTCTAGCATGCGGAATCCTGTGACCGTGTGGAAGGCTTGTGGAAAAGCATCGGAAATCTTCGGCCCTGGTTCAAGACACGCTTCGAGACCAGCCATCGGTATGCTAGGATGTTCGCCCAATGCGAATCGTTGAAAAGAACCAATTAATGACGGCGACGGAAATCGACCGCAGCATTCAGCGTTTGGCACACGAAATTGTGGAAAAAAGCGGCGGCATGTCTAACCTCGCGCTGATCGGGATTCGACGGCGCGGCGTTCCTCTTGCACATCGAATCGCGCAATCGATGCGCGGCATTGATGGCGTGGGCGTGCCGGTTGGAACGTTGGATATTACGCTGTACCGCGACGATCTTTCCAAGGTTGCCGCTCAGCCTGTCTTGCAATCGAGCGATATTCCCTTCCCGGTAGACGACAAGGATCTTGTCGTCGTGGATGACGTGCTGTACACGGGGCGGACGATTCGCGCAGCGATGAACGGGCTTTTCGATCTGGGCCGCCCGAAGCGTGTGCGACTGTGCGTGCTGATCGATCGAGGACATCGCGAGCTGCCGATCGAAGCGACCTTCGTGGGCCGCGAAGTGCAAACCAGCGATTCAGAAATTGTTGAAGTACGATTGACAGAGATTGATCAGGATGAGCGCGTCATGCTCGTTGAGCGCGTTCCCTGACGCCGACCGCCTTTGTAACAGGTCAGGCCAGGATTCCGAGGATTGCTGTGCCATTTCGTTTCGGCCACATGTTAGGGATTGAAGCGCTCAGCGCCGAAGAAATTCTATTTTTACTTGACCAATCCAAACCCTTCCAGGAAATTCAGAAACATCCACTTAAAAAATTAGCGACCCTGCGCGGGAAAACGGTGGCGCTGGCTTTTTTCGAGCCTTCGACGCGCACGCGCATCAGTTTCGCCACGGCAGCCTCACGGCTGGGCGCGGATCAGATGAATTTGCAGGCGGAATCGTCAAGCCTGAAAAAAGGCGAGTCGCTGCTGGATACCGTTCGCACGCTGGACGCGATGAGGCCGGATTGCATCGTGATGCGCCACAGTTCATCCGGAGCGCCGGATTTCGTGGCGCGGAACCTGGATCTTCCCGTGATTAACGCGGGGGATGGCACGCACGAGCATCCGACGCAAGCGCTGCTCGATGCGCTGACGATTCGCGACCGCCGGGGCACGCTCCAGGGTCTGAACGTAACGATTCTCGGCGACATTCTGCACAGCCGCGTAGCGCGATCGAATATTCATCTGCTATCCAAATTTGGATGCCGCATTACTCTCTGCGGTCCCGCCATGTGGGTTCCGCGCGAAATTGAATGTATTGTTCCAGGCGCGTCGGTGCGTCGCGCGACGCGAATCGAGGAAGCACTGGAAGGCGCGGACGTCGTAATGACTTTGCGCGTGCAGCAGGAGCGCATGCACGAACCCGGCCTGGCCGTTGACGAATATATTTTGCAGTATCAACTCACACCGAAACGTTTGCGGATCGCCAAGCCCGACGCGCTCGTGCTGCATCCCGGGCCGATGATTCGCGGCCTGGAAATCGATCCAGCGGTTGCCGACGGGCCACAATCCTGCGTTCTCGAACAAGTCACGAACGGTCTCGCGGTGCGCATGGCCATTCTGTTCCTAATGATCGCGGACACATCTTCCGAAAGGGATTCATCTCATGCTGCTGATTAGCAATGGACGCTTTCTGGACCCTGCAAGCGGGACGGACGCGCCGCGCGACATTCTGCTCGATGGAGACCGCATCGTAGCCGTCGCGCCACACGGACAGCTTGCATCACGCGCCCAGGGTGCGGAAATTTTCGATGCAAAAAATATGATCGTCGCGCCGGGCTTTATCGATCTGCACTGCCATTTGCGCGAGCCGGGCGGCGAATCCTCGGAGACGATCGAAACCGGTACGCGTGCTGCGGCGCGTGGCGGGTTCACGGCTGTGTGCCCTATGCCCAATACGCGGCCTGTGAATGACAATGCCTCGCTGACGCGCTCGATCATGGAACGCGCCGCCGCGGTTTCGCCTGTGCGCGTGTGGCCAATTGGCGCTGCGTCAATCGGCAGCAAGGGCGAAGCACTGGCGGAAATTGCGGCCATGAAGGATGCCGGGATTGTTGCAGTATCGGATGATGGACGGCCAATCGCCACTGCGAAACTCTTGCGTCAGGTGATGGAATATTGCCACGCTCTCGATTTGCCGGTGATCGATCACTGCGAAGACAGTTCCCTGTTTGCCGGAGCAGTGATGCGCGAAGGAAAACAATCCGTGAAGCTGGGACTTCAAGGAATGCCCGCTGCCACAGAAGCTTTGGCTGTTGCACGCGACGTGCAAATGGGTGAACTGACCAGCGCGCGGCTGCATATCGCGCATCTTTCGGCGCGGTCTTCGCTGGAACTGGTGCGCTCGGCCAAAGCGAAAGGTTTGCCTGTCACCTGCGAAGTTACGCCACACCATTTCACACTGACCGACGAGGACGTGCAGTACGACACGCGCTACAAGATGAACCCGCCGCTTGCTTCGCGCGAAGATCGCGACGCGCTGATTGCCGGGCTCGCGGATGGAACTGTCGACGCCATCGCCACGGACCACGCACCGCACGAGGCCGCGCTCAAGGATGTGGAATTTGATCGCGCGCCATTTGGCGTGACGGGTTTTGAGACGGCAATCGGTTTGGGACTTGAACTTGTGCACGCAGGAAAAATTTCGCTGATGCGCATGGTGGAATTGTTCACAACAGGGCCGGCGCGCGTTTTAGGCAAAGAGCGCCGCATCGCTGAGAACGAGCCGGGCGACCTTACAATTTTTTCAACCGAAAACAAATGGACATTCCGCGCGAAGGAATCCCTCAGCAAATCCAAGAATTCCCCGTTTGACGGCCGCGAATTCCGCGGCGGCCCAGTGGCAACAGTTGTTGCCGGCCTCATTGTCTACAAACAGTAAGAAAGAGCGTTGAAACCACGGATGCACACAGATAAACACGGGTAAAATCATATGAAAATAAAACGAGCGAGGGAAATTAGAACCCTCGCTTTTTTTATTTCACCCTTATTTTTTGTATTTTATCCGTGTTTATCTGTGTGCATCCGTGGTTCCAAGGCTTTTGCTTTTAGTGCGCGCCGGGTTCGGCGGCGGGGTGCATGCCGTGTTGGGGGACTTCGTGTACGCCGCGCGCGGGCGGTTCGGTTCGGGTGCGGTAAAAATGATCGAGCGGGCCAGGGCCTTTGCCAATGGCATAGCCTTTTTCAATCGCTTTCGTCACATAAGCTTTGGCAAGCAGCACGGCTTCGCGCAAGGGGCGGCCGTGTGCAAGTTGCGCTGCGATTGCCGACGCGAACGTGCATCCGGACCCATGTGTATGTTCGCTCTTGATGTGGTCGCCGCCGAACCGAAGCATTTCCTCGCCATCGAAAAGAACGTCGATGGCTTTTTCCATATGCCCGCCCTTGACGACCACGGCGCGGGCGCCCCGCTCAACAATTTTGCGGGCAGCGGCTTCCATGGAGGCGGCATCCTTGATCGAAATGCCGGAAAGAATTTCCGCTTCGGCAATATTAGGAGTTACGAGGGTTACGCGTTTCAATAGCTCTTCGGTTAGATATTTGATTCCGCCCGCATCCACCAGATCCGTATCGCCGGAAGTGGATTTCATGACCGGATCGAGCACGACATTTGCAACGCCAGCGCGATCCAAAAATTCCGCGATCACTACAGCGTTCCCGCGATGCCCAAGCATGCCGATTTTAATAGCGGAAAATTTAATGTCTTCGAGAAGCGCATCCAGTTGCGCGCGCAATTCAGCGGCCGGAGTGTCATGCACGGATTTAACGCCTTGCGTGGACTGCACGGTGAGCGCGGTGATAGCGGCGACGCCGTAACAGTTTTGTGCGGCAAATGTCTTGAGGTCGGCGGCGATACCCGCTCCAGCGGAAGGATCAAAGCCCGCGATCGTCAATACGATTGGCGGAGCGACGTTCACATGATTGGACAATTTTTCGAGTCCCTCCGCGAAAAATCTCGCCCATAGACAAGAACACTGGCCGCAAAAATTCTCGCGCAAGCCAGTATTTCGAAATGTACGCGCGTGGCACGTCACACGCAATAGAAATTTTCACGTATGTACCGCAGCGTAAGAAAAAATCGGGGAATCACAAAACAAAAAAATTAGAATTGGCTTATGGAAAGAGTCCGCGGACCAAAGTAGCGTCGGCCACGCGCCCCACAGCCAGGATGTAGGCTGCCGCGCGCGGGTAAACGTGAAATTTTCGCATCGTTTCATGCACATCGTTAAACGCGCGGCGCATGACGAATTCCAGCTTGGAATTCACTTCCTGCACTTGCCAGAAGAATCCTTGCAAATCCTGCGCCCATTCAAAATAGCTGACGGTGACGCCGCCGGCGTTGGCCAGAATGTCCGGAATCACGAAAATGCCCTTGCGAGAGAGAATTTCGTCCGCGTGAGGCGTGGTGGGACCGTTTCCGGCCTCGGCAACGATCTTGGCCTTGATTTGGTCGGCGTTATGCAGCGTAATCACGTTTTCGAGCGCGGCTGGAACCAGAATGTCGCATTTTAGGGCCAGCAATTCGTCGTTCGAAATGCGCGAAGCGCCGGGCATGCCTACAACCGTGCCCGCGCGCTCCTTGTATCTCATTGCGCGCAGCGGATCGATGCCGCGGGGATTGTGCACGCCGCCGCGTGAGTCGCTGATCGCAACGATCTTCGCCTTTTTCTCCGCAAAAAGGCGCGCCACCGCGGACCCGACGTTGCCAAATCCTTGAATGGCAACCGACGCTCCGCGCAAATTAATCTTCTTCACCTTGCAAGCTTCTTCGACGACGAATAACACGCCACGACCAGTTGCGTCTGACCGTCCTTCCGAGCCGCCAATTGAAACCGGTTTGCCGGTAACCACACCCGGAGTGGCGTGTCCCACCGTCATGGAATACGTGTCCATGATCCAGGCCATGGTTTGCGAATCGGTGTACATGTCCGGAGCGGGAATATCAATTTCCGGCCCGATGATCGGCTGAATTTCCGCGGCGTAACGTCGCGTCATGCGCTCGAGCTCGCCCTTGGACATGTGTTTGGGATCGCAGATGACGCCACCCTTGGCCCCACCGTAAGGGAGATTGACCGTCGCCGTCTTCCACGTCATCCACGCAGCGAGAGCTTTCACTTCGTCGAGTGTTACGTTCGGGTGGTAGCGCAATCCACCTTTGGCCGGGCCGCGCGACATGTTGTGCTGCACACGGAATCCGGTAAAGACCTTAGTTTGGCCGTTGTCCATTTTTACAGGGACTGCAACTTCCATGACTCGCTTCGGAGTGCGCAGGATCTGGCGCAGGCCGGGATCGAGCTTCAGGTATTCCGCGGCCATATCAAATTGAATTTGAGCGATGCGGAATGGATTCAGGTCTTCGCGCGGCGCCATTCGCGGCAGAATAGGCTGGGGCTGAGGAACGGCTTTCACGACCGTGGCCATGGACGATTCTCTCCTTAAGTATTGCGACTATGCACTCGCCGCGCGCTTTGCATTAGCCTGAAACCGCGCACGACATTCGGCAGAACAGAAGTGCAACACTTGGCCCGATTGCTCCAAGGGGAATGAAATTTCGGTTGAGACATAAGTGCCACAATACGGATCACGTTGCAGCGCCACCGGGGTCAGCGTCTCGTGCGGCTGAGGCATGGGTGGAGCACCCGAAGTTCCCAGCGCCTTGGCCAGCAGCTTGCGCATCATCCACGCCAGCCCTCGACTTACCCATCGATCGATTTGCTGTTGTAAACTCACCCGCTCGACGCTTCCTAGCGGCCATCATGCCTCAGCTTGCAGCGCAATGTTCTTCGTTTCCCAATCCGTGGGAAGAACCAGGCGGGCCGAAGCCGTTAAATTATTACCCCTTGCGCAGAATGGTCGAAGATAGTCCGCGCAATAGGTGGAGTGTAGTCAACACGGAAAAGCGGTGTCAACCAAAGAACCCGGTTATTTTAAAGGTAGATACCTTGGAAACACTGTACGTTACCTCAAATAAAGCGCTAAAAGTCATGCAATCATCTCATAATAAATGACTTATTTTATAGATAGGTTATTCCGGGGCGAATGGGCAGAAAATTGAGTTTTCAGTCAAAAGGCCTTGAAACCCGCTTAAGATTTCGACGGTATACGATCTGTCCCCAGATAGGGTCGCAGCACTTCCGGGATTAGCACGGAACCATCAGCCTGCTGATAATTTTCCATGATCGCAAGCCAGGTGCGTCCAACGGCCAGACCGGAGCCGTTTAGCGTGTGTACGAATTCGCTTTTGCCGCCCTTAGGCTTGAAGCGAATACCGGAGCGGCGCGCCTGAAATGCTTCAGTGTTGGAGCAGGAAGAGATTTCCATGAATTCATTGGCCGAGGGCAGCCACACTTCGATGTCATACGTTTTGGAAGAGGCAAAACCCATGTCGCCAGTGCAAAGGCCCATGACGCGGTAGTGCAAGCCGAGCTTTTGAAGAATCTGCTCGGCGTTGCAGACGAGCGACTCGAGTTCGTCGTAACTCTGTTCGGGTCGCGTGAATTTAAACATTTCCACTTTTTGGAATTGGTGCTGACGCTTTAAGCCACGCGTATCTTTTCCGGCCGCGCCAGCTTCGGAACGGAAGCATGCGGTCCACGCGCAAAGTTTGATAGGCAACTGGTCGGCGTCGAGCGTTTCGTCGCGGTAGAAGCTGGTGAGTTCCACTTCGGACGTTGGCGTAAGCCATAGATCCGTACCTTCGAGGTGGAACATGTCGGCCGCAAATTTGGGCAACTGGCCCACGCCAGTAAGCGCGGCAGTGTTCACGATGAAGGGCGGAAGAACTTCGGTGTAGCCGTTCGCTGCGTGCGTGTCGAGAAAAAACGCCGCTAAAGCACGTTCAAGACGCGCGCCCATGCCCAAGTAGACTGCAAAACGCGTTCCCGACATTTTTGCGGCACGCTGAAAATCGAGGATGCCGGCGTTTTCTGCGATTTCCCAGTGCGGGCGCGGCTTGAAATCGAATTTTGGAGGGGCACCCCAACGGCGCGCCTCCACATTGGCAGAAGCATCGTGCCCAACCGGGACGGAACTGTGCGGGCGATTGGGCACCGTCAACATGAAATCAGAAAGCTTGGCTTCGAGCTCAGTGATGCGCTCGTCTGCCTGCTTGATATCCTCAGAAACTTGTTTCATCTCGGCCAAAAGCGCGGAGACATCTTCTCCGGACTTTTTCATGCGCGGGATTTCTTCACTTGCTTTATTGCGCTTGGCTTTCAGTCCCTCGGCGAAGGTAATGCGTTCGCGGCGTTCCTGGTCAATGGCGCGAAAATTGGCAAAGTCGATTTTGACGCCGCGATCAGTGGCCATTTTTTCAAATTCTTCGATGTGCTCGCGAAAATATCCAAGTTCATGCATCGCAATAGAATACATGAAGAGAGTTAAGAGTTAACAGTTGAGAGTTGAGAGAAAGGAAAAAAACTCTGAACTCTGAACTGTTAACTCTTAACTTCGCGGCCTATACGGGCGCATTTTGACCCAACACGGAGCGTGCTAGCATAAATCGGAGTCCAACCATGACAGACCTTGTCCAAACCGAAGCTTCCTTCGCAAAACCTGCGCGACGCACGCCCGCTGACTTCGCTTTCATTCGCTTAAAAATAGAAGCCGCTGTCGCGCGGCTCACACTGCAACGTCCGGAACACAATTTATTGAATGAACAGATGCTGCGCGAATTGGCGGACGGCATTGGATTGATTGCCGAAAATGGCGCGGTGAAGATGATCATCCTGGATGCCGAGGGGAAACTTTTTTGCGCCGGTGTGGACATCGGCGAGTACACGGCGGAGCGCGCTTTTTCCATGTTGGACGCTTTTCATGCCGCGTGCATCGCCATGGTGGAAGCGCCGCAGCCGGTGCTGGTGATTGTCGATGGCGCGGCGATTGGCGGGGGCGCGGAGCTTGTGGCGTATGGTGATCTTGTGGTGGCGACGCCACGCGCGCGATTTGCCCTGCCGGAAATTACGATTGGCATGTTTCCTCCGTTGGCTTCGACCATGTTTCCACATATTGTCGGGCCAAAGCGAGCGCTCGAACTGGTCTTGACGGGAGAAGCCATTTCCGCGGAACGTGCGCGCGATCTGGGGCTGGTGAATCGCCTGGTCCCCGAAGCGCAGCTGCAAACGGCTGTAAATGAATTGATCGGAAAGATTACAGCACAATCCGGCGCGGTCTTGGGTATGGCCAAGCGAGCGGTTATCGGCGGGATGGGAATATCTCTGCGAGACTCGCTGCAAAACTCGATGAAGATCTTTTTAAACGAATTGTACAGGCTGGAAGATTCGCAGGAAGGTTTGCGCGCGCTGCTTGAAAAACGCAAGCCACAGTGGAAGAATCGATAGGTACACCGAACGCGTCTCCCCGCCGCGCGGGAGATAGGTATGGACGATCCTCTAAACACTCCAGATCCGAATCCCAATGAAGAACGCCATGATGCTGGAGCGCTGCCTGAAGCGAAGCCGCTGGCTGAACCTGTTCTCGATCAGGCTTCTGCATCTGCTCCAGAACCGGAAGCGTTGCCGGACAGACGCGCGGAAGTCATTGCCCTGTATGCGGAAGTGACGGAACGAAAACGCGGATTTCGAAATAATTTATTCGTGCTGCTTGGGCTTACATTGACTGCATTTATTTTGTCTGCATGGATTCTGGTACGCGTAGAATCGCCGTTCGGCATGTTTTCCACCGGGCCTCAGGAAGTAGTTCGCGCACAGCTTCGGGCACTCGACCACGGTGAACTCCGCCCGGCGTATGACATGTTTTCACCGCGCTACCGAGGGCAAGTTTCCTTTGACACCTGGCATCAATTGTTTATTACTCATTGGCGAATGTTTCACGCGGACGTCGTGCGGACGGAAGCTCCAGCGCAAAGCGGCAGGGGCGTGATGCTGGAAATCTATCTGCATGGAGCGGATGACAAGGATTACCGCGCGCGCTTTACACTGATCCGTACCGATGGGCATTGGTGGATCGACGATGTCCATTGGGAGCAGGAGCCGGACGAGCGCGAATTGAACCGCACCTGATTTTTCTCGGGTTCTTTTCGGATCATACTGCGGGAATTGCCACGCACGATCAAGTCAAATAGACTTGGCCTACCAGAGTTGCCACCAGGATAGACGCAAAAAGGAATAGGACGGCCGCCACCAGCAGGCGCGCTTCGCGGCGCTGCATGGTGATTTTTCCGGTAGAGAATTTTTTAGTCCGCACCGCTACCATTCCGTGCAAGCCGATGAGAAGCAGTACAAAAGTAAGTTTGATATGCAACCAGGGCGCGTGCATGTAGTACGAAGCGTTGGTCGAGATCAAGCCCAATCCCGCGAGAATGGTGAGCAACGCGCCGGGATCCGCGAGGCCGCGCAAGTAAATGCGCTCAAGGCGCGATAGGGCATGCTTCGCATCCTCCGATGTCTCCTGCGTATGGCGAGTGAGCGCCATGGACGTTACGAGCAAACCGCTTATCCAAAACACCAAACCAAAAATATGTCCGACCAGTAGCGCAGGAAGCACGGTGATTACCCCCGCGGAAGTCTAACAGGGTGTCGAAAAAAGCGGAAAGCGGATTCTTATTTAAAAGTTGAGATGGACGGAGTTATATATCCTTCCTATGACCGCGTGCCCTCTCCGTCCCGAAAGACGCGGGACGGAGAGTCCACCACGAAAACCGTATTGCATTAGCATTGTTTTCGTAGCGGCCGCCCGTTTTCAGGGCGGGCGACTTACTGCATGTGCAATTCAATCTGCGCCACTACGGCAAAGCGCCCAGTGTTGACACTCGTCATGCAGGACCATAGACTGCTTTTGACATCTAGCAGATTTGGGAAGTGGGGAAGGCCGTGCAAATCGGCCACGGTCCCGCCACTGTGATCGGCAAAACGCCGTAAGTCAGGACACCCTCTCAGACCGCAGCAGCCCTCACCCTTCGCGAGAAAGGGTTTGGCTTTTAAGCGCCTCGTGTTTCTCGCGAGGCTTTTTTATTTTGTGGCCGTAAATTTGGATTCATGCGATTGCCAAACACAATTCGGGCAGCGGAAACATCCAGCACGGTTTTGGGGAATCGCAGCCTCTTTGGTGTTGGAGCGGCAATTTTAATGCTCCTCGTTGTTCCGGTGGGTGTTGCCTTCGCAAGGCAGGCGAGTCCGCCGGGACGGGAACTGAAGGACGAAGTCGGGAGGCGCGTGCGGGTTCCGCAGGAAGCGAATCGCATTGTTTCGCTTGCGCCGAATCTGACGGAAATTGTTTTTGCGTTGGGCGAAGGAAATCATTTGGCGGGTGACACCGATTATTGCGATTACCCGGCGGAGGCTTTGCGGAAGCCGCACGTCGGCGGCGCTGTGAATCCAAATTTGGAAGTGGTTGTGTCGCTCATGCCGGATCTTGTCCTGGCGTCGAAATCGATTAACCGCCGCGAAACCGTGAATGCTCTGGATCATATTGGGTTGCCGGTGTACGTGACTGACCCTCATTCTGTGGAAGGCATGATTGCGTCCGTGGAACATATCGGGAACGCAATGGGCGTTGATAAATCCTCCAGTGTGCTGGCCGAAAATCTGCGCGCGCGACTGGCAGAATTGGACCATCGCGTTTCCGGCACAGCGCCGCGCCGCGTGCTCTTTGTCGTGTGGACCGATCCGCTGATTTCCGTGGGACGCTATACGTTTATTGCCGATGCGCTGCGACGCGCGGGTGGCCGCTCCGTGGTGGATACCCGCGTCGAGTGGCCGCACGTGAGCATGGAAGAAATGGTGAAGCTGCAGCCGGAATTTCTTGTGTTTGCCAGCGCGCATACGGGAGATGCGCAGCACGATATTGAAACGCTTCGTACTCTCCCGGGATGGAGAAGTCTTAACGCAATACAGCAGGGTAACATCATCGTGATCAGTGACTCGATCAATCGCCCTGCGCCGCGAATGGTAGATGCAATCGAGCAACTGGCGCGTGCGCTGCATCCTGAGGCGTTCGCTTCGCGCGCTGTACGGCCTCACGGTAATATGATCGCCACAACAAATTCGAATTTCGAAGAGGCTTGCATTTGCACCCACTAACTCTCAGGCGATTGCTCTGGACTTGCGGAGGTCTCGCCGCGTTGCTTCTGGCAAGCGTGGTGCTCGCGCTCAAGCTGGGCGCTGTGCCCGTCTCTGTAACGGAACTTGTTTGGGATCTCGGCCGCATCGCAATGGGCCGAGCGAATGAATTGCCGACAGAATACAAGATGATTGTTTTTGATTTGCGCCTGCCGCGCATTTTGCTGGGCATTCTGGTAGGAGCAGCGCTATCCGTAGCGGGCGCAAGTTTCCAGGCTCTGCTGCGCAACCCGCTGGCGGATCCTTATGTGTTAGGAGTTTCCAGCGGCGCGGCGCTTGGCTCGATTCTCGCTCTGATCATTGCGCCAGGATTGGCGCTGACGACTCCGATCGGCGCATTTATCGCGGCCATTGCAACGATTGCGGGAGTTTATTTTCTCAGCCGCCGCGAAGGCCAATTGGACAGTACAACTCTTTTGCTCTGCGGCATCATTTGCGCGTCATTTTTCTCCGCGATCATTATGTTTCTGATGACGACACTGGCCGGGCGCGACCTTCGGGGCATGGCATTCTGGCTGATGGGAGATTTGTCGACTCCAATCTCCGCCGGGATGCAATGGATTTTCACAGTAGGCCTCATTGCCGGGACTGGAGCGATTTACAGCACATCCGCGGATTTGAATTTGATACTTACAGGTGAACGCGAAGCCGCGCACCTGGGCGTGGATGTGACGCGCGTGAAGCTCGTCGTTTATGTCTCCGCTTCCCTGCTGACGGCGCTCGCCGTTTCCTCGAGCGGCGCGATTGGCTACGTGGGCCTTCTGATTCCGCATATTGTAAGATTAATTTTTGGTTCGGATTACCGGTTGCTGATTCCGGCTTCAGCGCTGTGCGGAGCGATTGCCATTGTGCTGGCCGATACGCTGGCTCGCACGATTGTACCCCCCACGGAATTGCCGGTTGGCGCGATGACGGCCATGGCGGGAGCGCCTGTATTTATTTATTTGCTGCGAAGAGGATTGCGGTGAGCACTTCTGACACATTCGCGCAATTCTCAAACGGTTCCGACGAGAGATCAAATCGCGAACAGACTGTGCGGCTGAATGTAGAGCAGGCGAGCTACGCGTATTCAACTTCAGCTCAATCGGTTCCGACGTTTACTTTGGGCATGACCAGTTTTCAGGCGCGCGAGCGGGAAATTGTCGCGATCCTTGGCCCAAATGCGAGCGGCAAGTCCACTTTGCTGCGACTGATTGCGGGAACGATTTCGCCGCTTTCGGGGCGCGTCGAACTCGACGGAGTGGAAACTAGCAGGCTCGACGTGAGGACGCGGGCGCAGCAGATCGCGATGGTGCATCAGGAAAGTCCTGTCGTGTATCCGGCGCTGGCTGGAGATTTTGTGCTGCAGGGGCGCTATCCCTACGGGCGTGCACTGCGATTTGCGAATCGCGAAGACATTGAAATCGCGCGCAATGCCCTATCGCAAGTGGGCGGCGAACATCTGGCAAAGCGCACGATCGGCGAACTATCCGGCGGCGAAAAACAACGTGTGATTTTAGCGCGGGCTTTGGCGCAACAGCCCCGGCTTATTCTGCTGGATGAGCCTACTTTGCATTTGGATATCGGCGCGCAAGTGGAATTGCTCGAGCGCCTACGCCAGCTTGCGCGGGAAAATCGCTACACCGTGGTCGTAGTTACACACGAACTGGGGCTCGCGGCGGAATTCGCGGACCAGGTGGTGTTGCTGCAGCATGGTCGCTGCCTGCGCGTGGGGTCGCCCGCTGCGGTCTATCAAAAAGAATTACTCGAGCACGTGTTCGATGCTCCGCTCGATGTGGAACTCGGTCCTGCGGGAAGGCCGCGTGTGAATTTGCGCGCTCGACGGGGCGAGGATATTTCGTAAAGGATGTAGTAATTCTGTGGCTTGGGATTTCGACTGCGGGTTTTGGTTCTTGCAGGGACTAACCCCCGCAGGCTAAAGCCTACGCCACATTCACCCGAAGCAACGCGGTTTACTGGCCATGTCAGGGCCGCTGCGTTTCGCCACAATAATCGTAGACTCCGTGCCGGGAAGACGGTGAAAAACCGTCGCCGCCGCGCGACTGTAAGGCGGGAGAAATTCCGCGCGTGCCACTGCCTTTTTATACTGGGCGGGAAGGGCGCGCGGTGCAAATCCGCCGAGCCAGGAGACCGACGGAGTCCACAACCGCAAAGCCGGAAACGATCCCGGACATGCGGACAACCTATCTCCCGCGCGAGACGGGAGAGGAGGCCTCCATGCGTTTCTCCGTTCGTGTATTGTTTTTTCTTGTTTTCGCTGCTTTCTTCACAATCATTTTCACTCCGCCTGGGTTGTTGGCTCAATCGCAAAACGCGAAAATTTCCGGCGTGATCACTGACCCACACGGCGCCGCAATTGCCGGAGCGCAGGTCAGCGCTGAGCCTGCATCTCCGGGCAGCACTGCATCCAATGGCGTTTCCGCGAATGATGGGCAATTTTCGCTAGTGCTTGTGCCAGGCAAGTATCGCCTGACGATTGCACGCGATTCATTTACAACCGCCCAGCAGGAAATTAATGTGAGTTCCGGTGAAAGCCGCGAGACCGATGTGCGACTCGCGCTTGAGCCGCTGTCTTCAAAAGTAGTAGTCACCGCGCAGGCCTTGCCGCTGGATGCCGATTCTTCTCCCGCGCCGCTCACGATTCTTACGCGCGAAGACATTGATCATCGCGTGGCCAACTCGCTGCCAAATCTATTGGCGACGCAACCGGGTTTTAGCCTCGGGCGCACAGGAGCGGAGGGCGGAACAGCTTCGCTGTTCCTGGATGGAGGCAATTCCAATTACACGAAAGTGCTGGTCGACGGCGTACCTGCGAATACACCGGGCGGGCTGATCGACTATTCCAATTTCACGCTCGAAAATATCGACAAAATTGAAATCGTGCACGGTGCGGAAAGCGCGCTCTATGGTTCGGACGCGATGGACGGCGTAATCCAGATTTTCACGCATCGCGGGACGACGCGAGTGCCGGAATTTACGGCTTATGCGGATGGTGGAAACTTTGCCACGGGCCACGGCGGCGCTGAACTTTCCGGCCTGCTTGGGCGATTCGATTATTCCGCTGCGGTTTCCGACATGGAGACAAGCGGCCAGGGACCGAATGACGCATTTCGTAATCGAACGATCTCTGGAAATTTCGGCTGGCGCCTTTCCGATACGGCGCGCATCGGTCTCTCTCTGCGGGATAATGACAGCGAAGCGGGCACGCCCGGACAGACGCTCCTTCAGCCGGCAAACCTCACGGACACAATTTCTTTGCATAATTTCGGGGCAGGGATGCACGCGGAATTTGCAACGGGCTCGCACTGGCATCATCAATTGAGCGGCACGGAAACGTATTTTCGCGAATTCAATTTCGATCCATTTTTTCAATCATTCTTTCAATACAATCGCGCCGCCTTCACTGGCGCGTCCACCTATCTTATGCGTGGATTCGCGTTTACCGCCGGATACGAATATGAAGTTGAAAACGGATTTCTCAGTTTCATCGATATGCACACGCGCCGAAACAATCAGTCTGGTTTTCTTGACGCGCGCTGGCAACCATTCGCACGACTGACTCTAAATGCCGGAGCACGCGCGGAAGATAACTCCGCATACGGAACTCGAGTTGTCCCTCGTGTGGGTGCGTCCTACGTGTTGCGGACCGCGCAGGGCGCGTTTGGCGATACGCGCCTGCACGCCACATACGGGGATGGGATTGTGGAACCGCGATTCGATCAGTCCTTCGGAGACGATCCGTGTTTCCCGGGCAACCCCGCTCTTTCGCCAGAACAGAGCCGCACGATTCACGCGGGTATCGACCAAAAACTGGCCTCCGACCGCGTCCGTTTCACTGCCGATTATTTTGACAGTCGCTTTCATAACATCATCAGTTTCATTAATAGCCCGTCCACAGTAGCCTGCCCTTTTGGAATGGGCACTTATTTCAACACCAATCTGGCGCGTGCGCGCGGCGCGAATTTGTCCGGCGAAGCGCGCATTACACGCTGGCTGAGCGGCAGCGCCAGTTATACGTATGATTCGACGCGCACGCTTTCCGCGTCTACGGATCCCGCTAACATCGATCCCAACTATCTGATCGGCAGCCGGCTGTTGCGTCGGCCGGTGAATTCCGGAAACGTCATGCTCAACGCGAACTACTGGCGGATGAACTGGAATCTCTCGGGATATTTCACAGGGCAACGTTATGACTACAATTTTCCGGGGCAGATCATTGACCCCGGATATGCGTTGCTAAATCTCGCGGCGACCTACAATTTTACGCACGGCCTCAGCATTTACGGACGCATTGCGAACCTTGCTAACAAACAATATCAGGAGGCGTACGGTTTTCCCGCGCTGGGGCGTGAGTTTCGCATCGGCGTGAAGTACACGACGCGCCATGAGTGATGCTCACGTGCAAGAAAACGTGCTTTTCTGCTGGAGCGGTGGAAAA
Source organism: uncultured Acidobacteriota bacterium (assembly GCA_963786215.1). Classification (GTDB taxonomy): domain Bacteria; phylum Acidobacteriota; class Terriglobia; order Acidiferrales; family UBA7541; genus Palsa-360. The sequence goes on along the minus strand of CAWAYK010000005.1, from coordinate 620,592 downwards.
GACAGCGCAATGGCGCTGCACGCGTTGCGGGCGGCAGGAGACTGCCGCATCACCGCGCTGCTTACGACCATTACCGAGGAGTATGACCGCATCAGCATGCATGGAGTACGCCGCGCATTACTCGAAAGGCAGGCCGAATCCATTGGCCTGCCACTTCATCCGATTTTGATCCCTCCGCAATGCGTCAATGCAACGTATGAGCAGCGCATGAAAGAAGCACTCGTGCAATATTTCGCGGACGGGGTGCGGCGCGTGGCGTTCGGAGATATTTTTCTCGAAGATTTGCGCGTTTACCGGGAGAAAAACCTCGCTCAGGTCAACATGACGGCAATATTTCCGATCTGGAAACGAGATACGAAGGAGTTGGCCCGGGAATTCGTGAGCATGGGCTTCCGCGCAATTACTGTTTGCGTCGATCCTCGCGTTCTCGATGCCTCGTTTGCGGGGCGCGAGCTGGACGCATCCTTCTTCTCCGATTTGCCTGCTGGCGTGGACCCTTGCGGCGAGAATGGCGAATTTCACACTTTTGTTTTCGATGGCCCCATTTTCAAGTCGCCCATCGGAGTTCAGGTCGGCGAAAAGGTCATGCGAGATGGATTTTGTTTTTGCGATTTATTCCCGCGGTAAAAGGAAAACAAATATGCAAGCGAAGAAAGAAAATGAAAATTGGATTCATCCTCGTGCGGCGCTGATCACGGCCATTGTGCTTGCCTCAGCCGCGTTGCGCATTCTTCCGCATCCTATAAATTTCGCGCCAATTGGAGCTCTTGCTTTGTTCGGCGGCGCATATTTTTCAAGCAAACGCGCGGCTGTCGTCGTTCCATTGCTATCGCTCCTGGCGGGAGATTGTTTTGTTGGGTTTCACCGCCTCCTTCTGTACGTATACGCGAGCTTTCTTGTGAGCGTCTTGATTGGATTCTGGTTACGACGCAAGAAATCCGTACCGCGCATTGGCGCAGCCACATTGGCCGGCGCGATTCAATTTTTCCTGGTCACTAACTTCGCGGTGTGGGTGACATCGACCGGAAGCTATCCGAAAAATTGGGGAGGCCTGGCCGCATGTTATATCGCGGGCGTGCCATATTTCTGGAACACGCTGGCAGGGGATGCATTCTACGTCGCGTTGCTGTTTGGAGCGATGGCATTGGCGGAAAAGCGGTTCCCATCGTTTCGGGAACCGCTTGGCGCTGAAGTAGGACGGAAATAAGCTCTGCCCAGATTGAGCAAGAGCCGTTCTACTTCAATTTATCCGCAACTTTTGCGATCCCGGCATTCGCGCAAACTTCATCCTTATCGCCGCCGGGAGCGCCGCTGACGCCAATCGCACCAATGGTTTCCGTCCCCGCTTTAATCGGAACACCGCCCGCCAGCATCACTGTGCCGGCGACAACCGGAGGAGGCGACATGGCTCCAAACAACTTGGCTGTCTCGCCGGAGGTCCTTCTGAAAATGACCGCCGAATAAGCTTTGCGATGGCTAAGATCAATTGAGCCGACCCCTGCCCCATCGTCGCGCATCACAAATTTAATGCTGCCGCCATTGTCGAGAACCGTTGCGGTAACACGGTAGCCATTGGCGCGGCATGTCGCGACGGCGGCTTGCGCCATGGTTTGCGCCATGTCCACGGAGATCGCTTTTTGTGTGAGCAGGTCCTGGGAAAGCGCAGTCATCGAAAACGCGCCCAGAATTACAAGCGTGACAGTAGCCAACGCCGAAAAACGGTTGCGAGACATTGAATTTCCTCCAAGTATTGATGGAACAATAAGAAGCGCATGCTATAAGCAGCGGCAAACTAAAGTCAACCCTTGCTTCACACTCAAATTGGAGAAAAAAAGTTCACTCCGTTATTTAAATTTTGTTTATGGAAGCCCGTTTGGAGTGCGAGTGAGATATTCCTTGCACTGCCTTCTTTGAGGTGATACATAGCCCATAAGGTCGCATGGTTAATTCCTGGCTCAAATCTATCCAAATGCGAATTACAGCTACTCCAACGATTGGTACTTTCCAATGGTGAGCAGAATCTGCTTTGCTCAAAACACAAAGTGAGTAATGGAATTTGCTTTCGGTTAGATCGAATGGGTGTTTCGTAGTTGGGGAGAGTTGGAAAAGCTTTTCGAAGTCAAGAGCCACCCTAAGGGGTAAGCCATGAGACGCACAAATATTCTGATTCTTTTTCTCTTCTTCACCGGAATTCTCAGTTTGCCTCTGGCTCGAAGTCAGGAACAGCAACCCCAACCCTTAAAGCTCATCCAAAAAATCCCGTTGCCGCGCAGTTTCCAGGGACGCATCGATCACCAATCCGTGGACGTAAAGGGCAATCGCTATTTCATGTCCGGCCTTGGCAATGGAACGGTGGAAGTTATCGACTTAACTTCGGGCAAAGTTCTGCACACGATTCCCGGGTTTTCGATGGCGCAAGCCGCTCTCTATGTTCCCGAGACCAATCTCATTTTTGTTGCCGACGGGGAAATGAATTTTCTAAACATCTACGATGGCACCACGTACCAACTTGTTCGTAGCATGACGTCTCTGGAAAATGCGGACAATCTGAGGTACGTCCCCGCCAATCCGCGCTATGGCGGCGGTCGTGGTATCGTCATGCTGGGCTATGGGGAAGGCGCGACTTCGGCGCTTCGAATTATGGATGCTTCGGGAAAACCGTTGTCCGAGATTCTTTTGGAGGCTCATCCCGAATCTTTCCAGGTCGATACGACTCCAGGTTCGTTTCGAGTTTTCGTCAATATCAACGAATTGGGATATATCGCGATTGCGGACACAAACCATCGCCGCGTAATGGAAAAATGGCCAGTGCCGGGTTTCAAAGCGCTTTTTCCCATGGCATTCGATGAAAAGGACCAACGCGTCTTCATTGCCTCGCGGAATCCCCCTGCGCTCGTGGTTCTTGATTCGAAAACCGGCAAAGTTGTGACCAGCGTGGAAGCACCTGACGGGAGCGATGACCTTTGGTATGACGCCGCTCGCAAACGGATTTATATGTCCGCCGTAGAGGGGTTGGTCGGAATTTTCGAGCAGCGCGATGCGGACCATTATTCACTCATAGCGAAAGTACCCAGCGTGCCGGGTTCCGCCACATCTTACTTTGCCCCGGCGCTCAATCGTTTGTTCGTTCCGGCGCCACCATTCGGCGGACAGCCGGGACAAGTGCTGGTGTATGAGGTCCAGCCCTGACGCGGGTTGATGAATAAATTTTCTAGGTAATGGATTGCGGCACTGTTTCTGGTTGATTTCGATACTCTCGGGAGATGACATGAAAACAATTATTAGCATTGCATTTTTGCTGGCAGTTTCAATCACGCTTACGGCGTGCAAAGGAACCGAAACCACTTCGGCTCCTGCGAGCGCACCGCCTGCTGCTGAGTCCGCGCCGCCCATGATATTGACGGCCACTGTTCCTCTTGAAGGCGTCAAGGGACGTTTCGATCATTTCGCTTCCGGCAAAGGAAAAGTCTTTGTCTCCGCTCTCGGAAACAATACGGTCGAAGTCATCGATCTCTTCCAGGGAGCTTTGGCACACACGATTACAGGAGTGCCGAACCCTCAGGGCGTGACCTTTTCTCCTGAGGCGAACAAGTTGTTTGTGGCCAGCGAAAAAGGGAAGGTCTACATCTACGACGGTGACTCCTACAAGCTCCTTGCCACTCTGGATTTTGAGGGTGGCGCGGATAACATGCGCTATGACGCAGCGACCAAGCGCGTCTACGTGGGCTGCGGAGATAGCGAGAAGAACGCGGCAATCGCTGCGATAGACGCGACGACCAACAAGCGTCTCGACGAAGTCTACAAACTCGGCGGCGAGCCTGAATCGTTCCAGCTGGAAAAGAATGGCCCAAACATTTACGTGAACGTGCCGGATTTGAAACAGATTGTAGTAATCAACCGCACCACGAAAGAACTCACGAGATGGCCGGTAACTTCCGGCCAAAATTTTCCCATGTCTCTCGATGAAGCCAATCATCGAGTAATTATAGGAACGCGAGAACCCGCGACTCTTACGGTTCTGGATACGAATACCGGAAAAGTTGTCGCATCCGTTCCTACCGTGCAGGACACGGATGATCTGTATTACAGCGCCGAGCGCAAGCGCGTGTACGTGCCGGGACGCGCGGGCGAAATTTGGGTTTACCAGCAGACTGATCCCGATCATTACAACGTAATCACCAAAGTTCCTACAGTTGTAGGTGCCGGAACGGCTGGGTACTTTGGACGGCAGGGAAAAGGCTTCGACCGTTTCTATCTGGCGGTTTCGGCTGGGGCCAGCTCGAACGCCGAAGTCCGAGTGTACACACTGGGAGACTGATTCAATGGTTTAACCCAGGAAGGAAAATCACAATGCAACTCAAGAATAAGGCGATTATTTCAGCGATCGTATCCGGCATCGCGATCTGTCTTTTGCTGGGAGCGTTCGCGCGTGCCCTACCTGCGGAACCCGGCGCTTCCGGCTATCGGATTCTGAAATCAATCACGACAGGTGGCACGGAAGGGTGGGATTACATTACGGTGGACAGCGACGCGCGGCTTGCGTACATCGGACGCGAAAACCACGTCGACGTCGTGAATGTAGATTCAGGAAAAGTTGTCGGCAAGGTGGCGGGTCTGGAAGGAACTTCCGGACTGCTGCCTCTGCCGGAATTCGGCCGGGGTTACGCGATGAGCGGCGACGCGGGCGCTGTTGTGATCGTTGATCTAAAAACGCTGGCAAAAATTGGAACGGTAAAGGCGGGGAAAGATCCCGATTCGTTTACTTACGAGACTGTTACGAAGCGCGTTTTTGTCATGAACAGCAGCAGCGCGAATGCCACCGCAATCAACGCCAAGGATGGCACGTTGGCGGGCACGATTCCGCTGGGCGGGCAGCCCGAGGCCGCCGTGTCCGATGGCAAAGGAAAAGTTTACGTCAACATCACGGACAAGGATGAAATCGCGGAGGTTGATGCCGAAACCATGAAGGTGACCCATCGCTGGCCGCTCGCGCCTGGCACGGGTCCCTCAGGTCTCGCGATGGACAGAAAAACCCGGCGACTTTTTTCCGCCTGCGATAACCAGAAAATGGTGATCATGAATGCGGATACGGGCAAAGTGATTGCCTCGCTGCGCACGGGAGCAGGCACGGACGGCGCTGGCTTCGATCCTGATTCCGGGAATGCTTTTGCATCGGCAGGTGGAGCGGGAACCCTGACGATCATTCACGAAGATTCGCCTGACAGTTTCAAAGTTTTGGAAGAACTCGATACGCAATCTGGCGCGCGAACGATGACCCTGGACATGAAAACACATAATGTATTGCTCGTTACGGCGAGGCATGGGCACGGTTCGACGCACAACATGGTGCTGCCGAATACTTTTGTCGTGCTTGTAGTAGGAAAATAATTCGGTGACGCGTGTTTTTGAATAGCACAGGCTACAGCCTGCGGGGTTAGACCCTGTAGCGCCGGCGTCCCGCCGGCAGTTTTTGCGCTGCGTTGCGAGGGCTGAAAACTGCCGGCGGGACGCCGGCGCTACAAAACCTCAGTGCGTCATTGAGTAGATCACGTAATTCACACCGATGCGCATTCCCAGGTCTGAAAATTTCTGAGGATAGCCCAGCTCGTTCGACCATTCCCACGAATCGCCGATATCAGAATTAAATGAAATCGCGACCATCACGCGGCCGTGATCATCGTAGATCCCACGCCAATGCGCATCGACGCCGTCGAGTTTGTAGCCCACGCGAAGATGTTCCGCGCCCGTGATCCGGTAGCGGTCATCCAGATCAAACATGGTGTGAAAAATAGGATCGTTGTTCGGAATTTCCACGATGGGGCGGTCGGGAAAAGCTTTTTTAATGCGCTCCTCGAACACCTGCCATTCGACGGTGCCGTGAAAATCGTCGGCCATAAAAAATCCGCCACGCAGCAAATAATCGCGCAGCTTCAGCATTTGCTGATCGGTTGGTCCCCATTCGCCCACTTGCACGGCATATAGGAACGGCCAGTTGTAAACTTCATCGCCATCGTCAAGATTCACGCACTCTTCAACCGAGCGCGTGTGAATGCGCGTAAGACGGCGAACGGCCTGAGAAAATGCGCGGTCGGCTGGCGGATAGTCCTGCGTCCACAAGGATAGGCCTTTGCGCCAGTCGCCATCGAAGCGGCCGCGATAGCCGTCATTCCATCCCGGCGGATACATCATTCGCGCGAATGCAAATTCAGTTTTTTCCTGGTAGTCGGCAGGAAGCTGCGGAAAACCATGCTCAACGGAGGGATATTCGCGGAAAGGGGCCTGATAAGCGTACGCCACGCTCACCAGAGCGAACGCGCATCCCATCAGCCACCAAGCTTTTATGATTCGCATCGCCCGGTCCCTCCCAAAGGATAACACGGTACGTCTGTAGCCTCGAATCGGTAAGGCCTGATATTTTCGCCGAACACTTCTTTTACTCCCAGACATAAGGGATGAGAAGATTGGAAACTTTTTAGACAGAACTCTGGCCAGAAATGTAACGATAAAAATACGTCGTAAAAATCGTGCCAAACTTGTGCCTGCGGTAATCTTTTATAGTGACCTGTGGTTTAAGTGGCATAGGCTTCAGCCTGTGGAAGTTGGTCCTTGCAAGGACTGAAAGCCACAGGCTGAAGCCTATGCCACGAAGCCAGCCAACATCTTTCACTCATGTTGCCGCGCACGCGCACCGGTGCGATAATTCGGGCTTACACGAGAGAGACGCTCCGCGAGTGGAGACTCTTCAGGGGGAACGCGATGGGAGTGCGAGACGCTTGGGTTGAGAAAAGACTGAAGGAAACGGCGGCGGCGAACGGGACGCGGAATGTTTCGCAGATGCATTATGCGCGCCAGGGCGTTGTCACCGAGGAAATGGAATACGTCGCGCGGCGCGAAAAGATTGAGCCGGAGCTGGTGCGCAGCGAGATTGCGCGCGGCCGTGCGATCATTCCCGCGAACATTCATCACAAGGCGCTGGAGCCGATGGGCATCGGCATCGCCTTCAAGTGCAAAATTAATTCCAACATCGGAAATTCCGCGACGACTTCGCACATTGATGAAGAGCTGAAAAAGCTGCACCACTCGGTGCACTACGGCGCGGACACGGTGATGGACCTGTCGACGGGCGGCGATATTCCGTCGATTCGCAAGGCGATTATTGCGGCGTCGCCGGTGCCGATCGGCACGGTGCCGATTTACGAAGCGCTGTCGCGCGTGAAGCGCACGGAAGATTTGTCGATCGGGCTGATGCTGGAAGTGATCGAGGAGCAGGCCGAGCAGGGCGTGGATTACATGACGATTCACGCGGGCGTGCTGCGCGAATTTGTTCCGCTGGTGCGCAACCGCATTACGGGCATCGTGAGCCGCGGGGGCGCGCTCCTGGCGCACTGGATGAACACGCACAAGAAAGAAAATTTCCTGTACGAGAATTTCGACGCGATCACCAAGATTTTCAAGAAGCACGATGTGAGTTATTCGCTGGGCGATGGCCTCAGGCCCGGCTGCCTTGCGGATGCGAGCGACGCGGCACAATTCGCTGAACTGAAAGTGCTGGGCGAGCTCACTACGAAAGCCTGGGAGCACGACGTGCAAGTGATGATCGAAGGACCGGGGCACGTGCCGATGGATCAGATCGAGATGCAGGTGAAAAAAGAAATGGAGCTGTGCCACGAAGCTCCGTTCTACACGCTGGGTCCTTTGGTGATCGACATCGCGCCGGGCTACGACCACATCACGAGCGCGATTGGAGCGGCGATGGTGGGCTGGCACGGCGCGTCGATGCTGTGCTACGTGACGCCGAAGGAACATTTGGGATTGCCGAACGCGGAAGACGTGAAGCAGGGCGTGATCGCCTACAAGATTGCGGCGCACGCGGCGGACGTCGCGCGGCACAGGCCCGGCGCGCGCGATCGCGACGACGCTTTGTCCTACGCGCGTTTCCTCTTCGATTGGAACAAACAGTTTGAGTTGTCGCTCGATCCCGCAACGGCGAAAGCCATGCACGACGAAACTTTGCCCGATGATTTTTATAAAGATGCAAAGTTCTGCTCGATGTGCGGCCCGAAATTCTGCTCGATGAACGTGACGCAGCTCGCGGAATCGGCCGGCGGCCAGGACCAATCCGAGCGCCAGCAGAAATTTGTAGAGTTACTGGCGAAGATCGAGAAGTAGAATTGAGTGGCGCGGGCTTCAGCCTGAGAGTTTTGGTCCTTGCAAGGTCGAACCCCCGCAGGCTGAAGCCCGCGCCACGGGTAGCCTCACGCAGAGCACCAACAGGCCTGAAGCCACAGAGCACGCTGACAGAAACAGCAAGCTCGAGCCAAAGCCGCCAGTTTTATCGCGCAAATATCCAATTACATAAGGGCCAACAAAACCGCCCAGGCTTCCGAATGTGTTGATCAGGCCAATACTAGTTGCAGCTGCCGCGCGGCCAAGTAGCATATTGGGAATTGGCCAGAAACCCGCGTGGGAGCTGTAAAATCCCGCAGCCGCAATTGACAGAGCGAAAACGCTGATCCACACATACTCTGTGGAATAAATACATGCCGCCAAGGCCACGCCCGCAACAATGCGAGGAATTGCGGCATGCCATCTTCTCTCCCCGCTGCGATCAGAGCTCCAACCCGCGAGCCACATAACCGGAAGCGCAAAAAGATACGGAAGCGCGGCAATCAAGCTGACCCTTGATACGCCGAACGAGGAAATTTTTTCGACAATCTTGGGCATCCACAGGCTGACGCCGTAGGTGGCCGTGAGTCCCAGAAATAAAGTGATGCTAAGTAGTAGCACGCGCGGATTGCCGAGTGCATGCCAGGCCGGAACGTGCGATGCGCGCGCGTCACGCTCGCGTTCGAGTTCGCCCACGAGCCACTCGCGCTCGTCTTTTTGCAACCACCGCGCTTCCTCAGGACGTTCCGTCAAATAGGACAAAGTCATAAAGCCGAGAATGATCGCGGGAATTCCTTCGAGTAGCAGCAGCCAGCGCCAACCGTTGAAACCGAGCCAATGAATTTTCAGAAAAATGGCGGATAGCGGCCCGCCAATTACTTGCGCCGCTGGATTGGACGCCATAAAAATAGCTATGGCCTTGCCGCGATCCTCAGGCCTATACCAGTGGCTGATGTAAACCAGAATCGCGGGGAGAAATCCGGCCTCGGCCAATCCCAGAAAAAAACGCAGCCAGTAAAATTCCTTGGTGGTGTGAATCAGGCCCGTGGCGGAAGCCAGAAATCCCCACGTCAGCAAGATGCGCGCAATCCATTTGCGCGCACTCCACACTTCGGCCAGCACGCCTCCGGGAATTTCAAGCAACATGTAGCCGAGATAGAAAATACCGCCGCCCAGACCGAATACTGCATTTGAAAATCCCAGCTCCCGCGTCATCTGAAGCCCCGCGGAGCCAATGTTTACGCGGTCGAGGTATGCCACCACGTAAAGGATGACGAGGTAAGGCAGCAGGCGACGGTTAACCTTGCGAACTGTGCGTTGTGCGATATTGACATGCGGAATGGTGACCGTGTCCAAGATTCGAGCAGTCTAGCATGATGAAGTGTAACTTTTAGGCGAGCGTTCCGGCAAGGTGCCTAGCGCAAAAAAAGATGTTCATGTCTTATACAAACCATGAGCCACGAGGAATTCCATAATGGCTTCAGCGGCGGCACGCGGTGCAGTTTGCAGCAGCAAATGCGGCGCGCGAATGGATACGGAAATCGTTTGAGGATGCAGGCGCTGGATTTCCGCGAGCGATGATTTTTCCACTAAATGATCTTCCGTTGCTTGCAGATAAAGCAGGGGAACGTTCACCTTGCGGATTTCTTCCCTCGCGTTGCAATAAATCGTGGCTTGCGCGCGTTTTGCGAAGACAGTCGTGCTAACAGAACTTCTAGCTTCGCGCACAGCCTGAATCAAGCTCCTTGGCGCGACCGCGCCGGCGACGAAATACTTAACCGCAAAATCAGGCGGTTGGAACTGAAACAAAAATGGATTTGCGAGAAGTCGGGGTAAAATTCCCCAACTTCGGACCGGATTGGAAATGAACCCCGCACAGAGAATAATTCCGGCCAGATTTGGTGGATGCGTAGCAGCAAACTTAACAGCGAGTTCACTTCCGAAAGATTCACCCAAAACTACGTAGGCACTGTCCCTCGGAACAATATCTTTTAGCCAGAAAACGAGTTGAGAGTAAGACAAGAATTGCTGTTGCGGATACGCGACGGTAATGACTTTAATTTCTTTCGGCAACTCTGGAAGCAAATTCGCAAAAAGAAGGCCACTTCCGTCCAACCCAGGGAGAAGTATAAGTGTAATAGGACTCAAATCTTGGCCGCCCACCTCTCATGGCTACTTTACACCCGCATAAGTCAAGTTGGGAGCGCATCTACTATCAGCGGTCATAAAAAAAGATGCCCCGGCATTGCCGGGGCATCTTCGTCACATTGGTAATCCTTAATCGCTTATCCCTAGACCAAGACCGGTTTCGGGACGGTATTGATCGTCTTCAAAATTTGGGAAACGATCTGGTACGGATCGCCTTCGGAGTTCGGACGGCGATCTTCCAGATAGCCCTTGTAGCCATCCTTAATGAAGTTGATCGGCATGCGGACGGAAGCGCCGCGATCCGAGAGTCCATAGCTGAACTTGTCGATCGCTTGTGTTTCATGCAGGCCGGTCAAGCGTAGGTGGTTATCCGGGCCGTAGACCGCAATGTGAGCATCGATGTTCTTCTCAAATGCCTTCATCAGGGATTCGAAGTATTCCTTGCCACCGGTTTCACGCATGTATTTCGTCGAGAAGTTGGTGTGCATACCGGAGCCATTCCAATCGCCTTTGATCGGCTTGCAGTACAACACAAAGTCCACTTCATACTTTTCGCAGAGCCGCATCATCAGGTAGCGAGCGGTCCAGACATCATCGGCTGCCTTGGCGGAGCCTTTGGCGAAGATCTGGAATTCCCACTGGCCTTTGGCAACTTCGGCGTTGATACCCTCATGATTAATGCCGGCGGCCAGGCAGAGTTCCAAGTGCTCTTCCACGATCTGGCGTGCAATGCTGCCCATATACTTGTAGCCTACGCCGCAGTAGTACGGACCTTGCGGACCGGGGTAGCCTTCGGCCGGAAAGCCGAGAGGACGCCCGTCCTTGTACAGGAAGTATTCCTGTTCGAATCCGATCCACAAATCGGGGTCGTTGATAATCGTAGCGCGCGCGTTCGTAGGATGCGCTGTGCCATCGGCGTTCATGACCTCGCTGAGGACGATATAAGCGTCCTTACGGCTGGCGTCTGGGTACATCGCCACAGGCTTCAGGACGCAGTCAGAGCTCTTGCCTTCGGCTTGCATCGTGGAACTGCCGTCAAAACCCCAAAGAGGCAGGTCGGCGAGCGCTGGTGGGTTGGCAAAAGACTTCATTGTAGTCTTGCCTCGCAGTTCAGGCACAGGCTTCCTGCCATCAAGCCAGATATATTCGAGTTTATATTTTTTCATGGTGATTTAGTGGATCTCCTTAATGAAATCTAAAATAGACTGTCAATGACAGCCCTGAGCCGGTAAATCCGCCTATCAGCGAACTGGCAGAATATCTCTCCGCCAGCCATCTCGTCAAATCAAAGAAATCTTTCGATTGGTTCAATATTTATAATATATTGATGTCCCCTGGCAGCCTAGGCGAACTGGAATTCCCCTGCTGCACGATACCCCCTGTTTCTATGTGCCGCTAATTGGTGTAAGCTTTTTGGCTCAACTACCGAGGACATGATGAACCGTGTAACAGCCATACTACCCGCGGCGGGATTAGGCACGCGAATGGGTGCCGAAACGCCCAAGCAGTTTCTCTCGCTCGACGGCGTCCCTGTGCTTCTGTTCACTTTGCGGCGCCTGGCGGCTTGCCCGGCCATATCGGATTTCATAATCGCTACGCGTGCCGAAGAGGTCGATTCGTTGACGGCGAGCGTTGCGGAGGAAGACCTTGGAAGGCCTGTTCGCGTGGTTCGTGGCGGTGATTCGCGCCAGGATTCCGTTGCCAACGCTTTAACTCATGTCTCTTCAGAGACCGAATTGATCCTGGTTCACGATGCGGTTCGGCCGCTCGTGACCGTCAGCCAGATCGAGCGTGTGATCGCCGAAGCTGCGGCTTGTGGGGCTGCTATTCTTGGCATTCCAGCCATGGATACGGTGAAAGAAGTAAAACGTGCGAGCCTGCCCAATGATGTGGCGCTGATCACGGCGACCATTCCGCGAGAGCGCGTGGTTTTGGCGCAGACTCCGCAAGTGTTCCGAGCCCTATTGCTGATTCAAGCCTTCGGCCAGGCGCGCCAGGATGGAGTTACAGCTTCTGACGAGGCAGGGTTGGTCGAACGTACCGGGCACGACGTCCACGTCGTTGTCGGTTCGGAGCGCAATTTGAAAATTACACGCCCGGGTGACATGGAGCTCGCTGAATTTTATCTACGGCAGGAGCGAGCGGGACGATGACACGCTCAGGGATTGGTTACGACCTGCATCGCCTGGCCGAAGGGCGGAAGTTAATTCTCGGCGGGATCGAACTCGCTTTCCCCAAGGGACCCGTGGGTCATTCGGATGGAGACGCGCTCGCCCACGCCATGTGCGATGCCCTTTTGGGCGCGGCGGGAATGGGCGATATCGGAACGCATTTTCCGGATACAGATCCCAGGTGGAAAGATGCGCAGAGCCTGCGGTTTCTGGAGCATATCCGCGATTTATTGGCCGAGCATAATTTTCGCATTGTGCACATCGATGCAACGGTCATAACCGAAAAGCCGAAGCTCGGTCCGCACTTTCCGGCCATGCGCGAGGCACTGGCAAAGTCTCTGGGCATCTCTCCTTCCATGATCAATTTGAAGGCAAAGACCAACGAATCCGTTGACGCCATCGGCCGCGGCGAAGCGATTGCCGCTCAGGCCATCGCGACACTTGACCGCTGAGCCCACGGCAAACTTTCCCTTTTGCGCTTTCTAAATGTTTGCTGGCGCTCGCGCGAAAGAAATCAGCATTGCAATAGTGACCTAAATTGTTTCTGTTCGACACATTGAGGAGTACCTTTCGTTATGGATCGTCTTACTGGAATCCACGCGGTGCGCGAAGCCCTGGAAGCAAACCGGCCGCTCGATTCCCTGCTGGTGGCTAAGGGAACGCACGGCAATCGCGTGGAAGAATTGGTGCGGCTCGCGCGAAAAATGGATGTCCCGGTGCGCTTTGAAGAGCGAACTCAAGTGGATCGCAGCGGCGGGAACGCGCGAACATCAGGGCGTCGTTGCGTTCGTGGCTTCCACTCCTGCCATGAATTTTTACGATCTGTTGAAGCCGCGTCCGGAAGGAAGCGCCCCTGGATTACTTGTCTTGCTGGATGGTGTAGAAGATCCGCAAAACCTTGGCGCTGTCATTCGCACCGTCGCTTGCCGCCGGCGCGCAGGGCGTTGTTATTCCGGAACGGCGCGCGGCGGGCCTTACGGAAGCTGTGGCGCGCGCGTCGGCTGGAGCCTTGGCGCACTTGCCTGTGGCTCGCGTCACGAATCTTTCGCGCGCTATGGAAGAAATGAAAGAGGCGGGTTACTGGCTGGTCGGACTGGATGAGCGCGCCGAAAAACTCCATACCGAAGTGGACTTCAAAGTCCCGGTGGGAATTGTTATGGGTGGCGAAGGCAAAGGATTGCACGCACTGGTGCGGGAACGCTGCGATTTCCTGGTCTCGATTCCGACCACCGGCCCGGTGCGCGCGCTGAACGTATCCGTCGCCGCAGGAGTAGTCCTGTTCGAAGTCGTCCGCCAGCGCGGCAAAACCGGGAAGTAACCACGGATGCACACGGATTAACACGGATAAAAACTAATACTGATTACAGCACAAATTAAAATCAAGCGATGAAAACTGATTGCAGGTCCAATCGTCCCTGCACAATTTCAAAAACAATTCTCTTCCTTAATCAGCATTATCTTTTATCAGCTTTTATCTGTGTGTATCCGTGTGCATCCGTGGTTCCAAAGCTTCGGCAACTACTTGTCGTACTGGATCATTGTGAAGACGTCGATGCCCGGCAATTTTGCGCGGCCGTTCAGGAATGTCAGTTCGACGGCGAATGATGCGCCAACCACTTTTCCGCCCAGCTTGCGCACGAGTTCGACGGTGGCTGCGGCCGTGCCACCGGTGGCAAGCAAATCATCGCTGAGCAAAACGGTTTGTCCGGGTTTGATCGCGTCCTCATGCATTTCGAGCGTGTCCGTGCCGTATTCGAGCTGGTAAGTAACGGAAACAGCCTTGGAAGGCAGCTTCTTGGGTTTCCGGACCGGAACAAATCCTGCGTTGAGCCTGTATGCCAGCGCAGGCGCCAAAATAAATCCGCGCGCTTCGATGCCAACAACCGCATCCACTTTTTGGCCTGCGTAATAATCGCAAAGATTGTCCACGAGGCTATGAAATGCTCCCGGATTTTTCAGCAACGTCGTCAGATCGTAAAAAAGTATTCCCGGCTTCGGATAATCGGGAACTTCTCGAATAAATTCCTTCAAATGATTCATTCCGCTCGCTCCGCCTTTCGCCTTGACTCGGTCATTCCCGAATGATTTCTGCTTCTAACATGCCAGCGTTGCAACACAATTTCATTGATCGTTTTCGATGGAGAAACCGTTTGCATGTTCACGCAGAAAATCAGCGTCGAGTTCTTCCACGTTTTCCACCGAAGCCATGCGCGGACCGCGGCGCAGCGCATTCCGAAGCGCATCCATCTGTTCCGCGTTGCCAATCGCGTAAACTTCCACGCGCCCATCGAACAAATTTCTTACGTATCCGTTCACACCAAGGCTCGCCGCTGTCCGCTCAACGAAAAAGCGGAAGCCAACCCCCTGCACCCCTCCGGAAACAAAAAACCGTTTGGCCAGCGTTTCCACGACAACACACTTCACGCACGAACTTTGCAGACGCGCGATTGTAGCAAAGGTCGAATGCTCGGGGAATGGGAACTGCGATTTTTATCGACTCGCGGTGCCAGAATCGGCAGTGGAGCGCTGTGGGCGAGGTTTTGGCCTCTTCGGATCTAGCACCTTCAACACTTTCAAAAGTCAAAAGAAGACAGGGTGAAGCCTGTCCTACTTGGACCTGTCGCGATACACTACTTTTGTATAGGAAGCGTTATTCCCGTAAATTGCATCTCAACAATGAATAGAGCTTCCATGATGATGAGATCCAACTTTTTGTCAGCGCTTTGCGCCCTCGCCATGCTC
The DNA here is from genome assembly GCA_963786215.1 of uncultured Acidobacteriota bacterium. GTDB lineage: Bacteria > Acidobacteriota > Terriglobia > Acidiferrales > UBA7541 > Palsa-360. The sequence goes on along the minus strand of CAWAYK010000005.1, from coordinate 605,365 downwards.
GTTACTGCGGTGCCCGTTGCATTGCGCGCGCAGGATGCCGGGCCGATGCGACCACCGGACTCGACGAAATTTCCGACGCCTCCACCTCCCAGTAAACCGGAAACGTCCGCGCTGCCTCCCGAGGAAATTATTCGCCGGTTTGCGGCGAAGGAAGACGAAATGATTCGAGCGATCCGCGGCTACACGTTTCAGAAAAGCATTCGTGTCGAAGAGATTGGTCCGGGTAACAAGCCCGCGGGACAACTGGAAGTCGTAACGCAGCAAAGAATTTCTCCGGAAGGCAAATTATTTGAGAAGCCCGTCAGCCGACAGGCATCCACTTTGCAACACCTGGACCTGCAGCGCGGAGACTCGGACCTTGTCGCGCAAGCGCCTATGTTTCCGTTAAGCACCGCCATGCTGCCGAAATATGAAATTACTTATGGCGGCAAGCAGCAACTCGATGACCTGACCGTCTTTTATTTCACGATAAAGCCACGAGCGTTGGAACGCGCGCACGCTTATTTTTCCGGGGTCGTTTGGGTGGATGAGCAGGATTTCGTAATCGTGAAAACCATGGGCAAGTGGGTGACAGAAACCGGAGACGTCACTTCCTCCAATCTTCCATTCACAGTTTTTGAAACCTACCGCCAGCAAGTTGGCAAAAATCTATGGTTCCCGGCGTATTCACGTTCGGATGAAAATTTTCAGTCTGGCGACGTGAGCGTCCCCATCCGCATTATTATCAAGTGGACCAATTTTGCTCCGCAGGCAAGCGCACCGGCCGAGGATTCGCCCGCCACGGGGGCTCCGCCCTCTAGCCAGGCAAATCCATAACCTGGCTCGCAATCGCCTAGCGCCAATCATCCATTACAAAAACGTCCGGGCGATTGAAACCCACAACGCGATCCCGCTCCATCGCAACGCCTTGCGCATTCGTTCGAAATCCTGCTTGAAGCATTTCGCGATACGCGTCAACGCGCGCAAGATTCACGCCAGCGACCAGAGTATTCGCCCCTCGCGAGTTGGCAAATTCGCGGCACGCATCCAGCAGTCGGCGAAAGTGAAGAGCCGCATCCTGCCCACTTTGCACGGCGCCGAATTTGATATAACACTTTCCACTGCCCGCTTCCGTCCTGGCTCCCACATGGCAAACTGCAAATCCTGCTAACTTGCCGCTGTCCCACGTCAGCACCGTGTCCCCTAACTTCTGACTGTCGACAGAGCGAATCTCACGGTCCAAATCAAGCCCATCATAAATGGTGTTCGTAAGTTCCCCGCAAGCCTGCAGGCATTCTTGCTTCTCGTCTTCGGCAAGATCGCTGAAGCGCAGCCATTTTCGGCGCCCGGCAGGCGGATTTTCTTCCACAGGAAGGCTCATGAGTGAAGTAAGAAACCGCGGCCAGAAACCAAATTTCTGATACAGATTTACGTGTTTCGTGCTGGACGCGAATGTAAAGAGTCCTGCGTGCGTGACGCCCCACGCATCGAATAATTCCATGGTTGGCGCCATTAATTTTTGCGCAATGCCGCGATCCCAAAGATCGGGCCGAATCGTAAGCGGTCCAAAAAAACCGAAACTGCCCCACCGTGTCGCAAAATTTGTGCCAACCAGGTCTCCGGATAATTCCGCGCCAAACACCGCGGAAGGATCCACCGGCCAGCGGGTCCGCACGTAGTCCGCGTCGCCCATGAATTTTGTCGGGTCGGGTAATCCAAGGAAAGTTCCGAATGCAAGACGCATAATCCGATCCGCGACTGGAAGGTCTTCTTCTCGCAACGAACGGATATTGATCTCCGGCAATTTTTTAAGCGAAGTTTGTGTTGCAGAATCCATTTACCTTCCCCCCTTATTCAACTTCCGCCTTTGCGGCGGAGCGACGGCCTTTCAGGTTCTTCAGGCGTTTGTTCCTTTGGCTTCTCGCCGGCCGGGGGAGCGGGAGATTTCGGAGGCTGCAGGATCCACTTAAATCCATTATCGTAATCGACCATCGCCATTGTAAGTTTGGTGTCCGGCGAAGTCACGGCCGGAAACGCGACCTTCATGAAGTTGGCGAGGCTGGCGGCATCGGCTTTCTGGCTTTGCCCTTCTGTGGCAAAACTTACGGACTTCGCCAGGATGTCATTCGCGGTGCGGAACTGCGCGAGCCGTCCATCATTTTTCTGCAAGAGATCGAGAAATTCGGGCTCACCGGAAGCACGATTTTCCGGAGGGTAACGAACTTCCATAAAAGTTTTTGGTTTACCCTTTTCGGGGGGATAGAGCTGGTTATAAGTAGGCCGCAGAACGCGCGTGCGCCAAATATCATTTCCTAACAAATCCTGCTGGATGCGGTAATCAATTGTCCACACCTCAGGGCCGTAATCGCGAACGTATCCAGCTAGAACAATTCGAATCAAGGGTTCGTCAGCGCCCAGATTCACTTTGTGGCGCAAAATCTCAGCCACTTTCCGAACTCTCTCAAGCACAGCAATGCCGATCGTTTCAATATCATTGCCTGCGTCCGCTTCTTTTGGCCGGGCGGGCGTGTTAAAAGCGGCTGCAATGATGCGGCGAAACTCTTCGTCGAGCCGAATGGTTTCTTCCTTTGAATCCGGCTGCTCCCACTCGACCGCTCCGAGCATTACTCCCATGCGGTCCGCGGAAAGAATCTCAATCGACGGCACCTTCGAATTAGCCTCGCCATGCGCATTCATTGCCGCCAAAATGATCCCATCTTTAGCCGCGCAAATCACCACGCGCCCTTCCGCCAGATTCACCGCCACTTCCTGGTCGCGAGAACCCTGAGCGAATGCTACGGGAGAGAGGAACCACAGGTGCACACTGATGAACACAGATAAAAGAAAAAACAGAAGGCGGGGGAAAACGTATCTGCGAAGTTTTAATGCCATAGTCGAAGTCCAGATTCGAAAATTACCAAATTTTCGTTATTTTCTAAATCATTAATTATTCGTTTTTATCAGCCTTTGGCATTTATCCGTGTTCATCAGTGTGCATCTGTGGTTCCAATGTTTTTTCCTTCCGCGCGATCGCCTGCAACGCGGTAAGGGCCACAACGTTGACAATATCCTCCGCCGAACATCCGCGCGAAAGGTCGTTTGCAGGCTTATCCAATCCCTGCAAAATCGGGCCGATGGCTTGCGCTCCGCCCAGACGCTCCACGAGTTTGTATGCGATGTTGCCCGAATCGAGGTCCGGAAATATCAAGACGTTCGCGTGGCCGGCAACGGGCGAGCCGGGCGCTTTGGAATTTCCCACCTTCGCCAGTAACGCCGCGTCGGCTTGAAGTTCTCCGTCCGCGGCAATCTGTGGCGCTCGGGCCTTTAAAATACGCAACGCTTCTTTAATTTTTTCAACGCGCGGGTGGTTTGCCGAACTCTTGGTGGAAAAGGAAAGCAGTGCAACACGTGGTTCGGCATCGAGAATTGTGCGGGCGTTTTCCGCAGTCGTGCGCGCAATTTCAGCAAGCTCCTCAGCATTGGGCTCCGGCACCACCGCGCAATCCGCGAAGAGAAACGCGCCGCCAGAAGACATATCCAAACCCGGCCGCTCTGGAACAATCATGACGAAAAAGCTGGAAACCAGTTTCGCATCGGGAGCCAGGCCGATGGCGTGCAATGCAGCGCGCACCGTTTCGTCAGTCGTGTTTGCCGCGCCTCCCACGGACCCGTCCGCATCGCCGGCAGCAACGCTCAGCGCCGCGCAGTAAAGCGGGTGCCGCGCGGTTTGTCTCGCTTCGTCCAATGACACGCCCTTTGCGCGCCTTCGTTCATAATAAATCTGAGCATAGGCTTCGGCGCGATCGCTTGCCGATGGATCCACGACCGTGATGTTACCCAAATCCAGGCGTGCGTCAGAAGCAATCGCCGCAATAATTTGTTTCCGGCCAAGTAACGTAATCTTCGCGAAGCCTTCCCGGCCGATGGTCGCTGCGGCTGCAATGACTCGCGGGTCTTCGCCCTCCGGCAACACAATTCGCTGCGGACGCGAGCGCGCACGATTCCTGAGCTTTTCCATCAGTGGCATCACATGCCCAAGTTATCACAGGTTTGCGTGGCCCGCCGATTTCTGTAGAATGAATGCTCACAAGAATCCATTGGCGGCAATAATGCCGAAACGTACCGGATAAGCGACCGGCAGCGTTCACGGCCAAGGAAGGCGGACACCATTCGACACAATGGCAAGAAGCTAGAGGACATCCTCGTAGCGCACGAGAAATTTCATAAGGGGCACCCGGGCGGCGAACGCGCCGACCTTTCCGGCGCGAATTTATCCGGCCAGAATTTAAAGAAGCGCGACTTGACCGGCGCAAATCTGGTGGGATGCAATCTTCAGAAAGCTGACCTGCGCGGCAGCAAACTCAGTTTTGCGGATTTGAGCAAAGCGAATCTGCGAAAGGCCGACCTGCGAAATTGCGATTTCACGGAAACAAAACTGGAGGGCGCGGATCTTAGCGAAGCCAATTTGAGCGGAACGGAACTGTTTCGAGGCGATTTGCGTTCCGCGAAACTGCACAAAACCATTCTGCGCGGCACGGTCCTGCGCCAAGCAAACTTACGCGGCGCGGATTTTTCCGGCTCGGACATGGCGCTTGCCAGCTTCCGTGAGATTGACTTGACCGACGTCAAGATGGATGGAGTGGACTTGAAGGATGCCGTAGTCCGCGATAACCGCAAGTCCTAATGTAGCGCCCGCCTTCAGGCGCGCATGCCGTTGGTCGGGAAGTATCCGAAGAAAAAAATTTCGACCACACTCTAGGGTTAAGTCGGCGGCCTGAGGTCGGCTAGCATTCAACTACTGAATTGACTCCGTAGAGTAGCCAATTTCCGGTATAACCTGCCAGCTCAACCGGAATCTGACGCAAAGCCCATCCCGCCCGAAACGCCAGATCGCGAGATGCCAAAATCTCGGGTTGTGGCAACAGCGGAAGCCAATGTTCCCTGGACTTTTATAGCGGTTAGAATCTCGTTCTCAGTGCCAGTAGCCGCAGTTCCATGCACTACAACTGTGACCGCATACCTGCGGGACGCAGGGGAGAATAATATGAAGGTATGTATCGTGGGCGCCTCAGGGAAACTCGGGCAATACATGGTGCAGTACGCGCTGGATCGCGACTATGAGGTGGTTGGCGTATGCCGCGAGCGCAGCGTTGGAAAGCTTGACGCATTCAAGGGGCGCATCACTATCATTCCCGGAGCGACAAACGACCGCGAGGTCATCAAGCGCGCCGTAGCGGGGTGCGACGGCGTGCTCGTCGTCCTCGTCCCGTGGGGTGTGCATCACTACTCGTCGGGAACGGCCCAGGCGGTGCTCGACTACGCGTCTCCGGGGGCGCGCCTCGTCTTCTCGTGCGGGTGGCACATCACGCGCGACGGCCAAGACGTGTACTCGTGGAAGATCAAAGTGATCGTAAAATACGCAGGTGGTCTCGCGCGCCTGGCTCGCCTCGCAGACCTCGACGACCAGGTGGAAGCGTGCCGTCGCGTGTTTGCAAGCGACACGCGGTGGACTGTTGTGCGCGGGAGTGACCTCGAGGAGGGTGAGACTCAGGGCCTGCCTGTGTGGAGCCAGCATGCGGGCGACTCAATCCTCGAGAGCAACATCACTCGCCGCGTGGATTTTGCTCTGTTCATGGTGGAGGCTCTAAAGAACGATATGCTCGTCCACGAGGCCCCGGCGATTGTGGGTTGCCAAACACCCTCGGCGATCGCATTCAAGGCGCAAAGTCAGAGTGTGAGAGAAAGAGAAGGAGTCTAGGTGGAACGAACCACTTCCTGAAACGGCAAGTGCCTGAGAAGCAGGGCGGTCCCAAGGTGTCGATGCAACACTTCATCAAAGTCTTCTTTTAGATGTCTATAAGATAAATTTCGTTCGCAGATGTCAATTCAAACAAAACTAAGCCCTGTTCAGGTTCTGATTGCGTACTGCCGTACAGATTGAATTTCGACGGGAAGTATTGTTAGATTAACTAACTTGTTATATATAAACTGGTTATGCTGGCAAGCGTTATCGGGAATCAGACTTTCCACGGAATCAAGCCATTGCTGCATACCCAGCGGTCTGCATGTTGACCGGGTCGCCGAGTAGCGGATAAGCCCCCTCATCCTAAAATGCCTCGAGGTAGGCAACGTCAGATAAATAGATGACACGATCGTTCCTTCACGCCTTCAACCGTGGAAACAATCGTTCGGCGTTTCCGCGATTTATCGCTTTCCAGTCGTCTTCCGAAAATCCGGCATATTGAACGAGCCAGTCGTCGGTCAGTTCGTAGGTGCGGATGGGCGCATCGCTACCGTACATGATCTGCGAAACTGGTACGAGATCTTTCAGCGCGTCGAGAGCGGGCGCGCGGCCTGCGTGGGCTGTATCGAAATATAATTTCTTGAATTCGTACTCGACGCCGTGCGGCGCATTGCTCGCGCGATTTTTTGGAAAATCGTCGACGATACGCGCGGCCAGCACCGGAAACGCTCCGCCGGAGTGTGAAAAGATGAAGCGAATATTTGGATTTTTCGCGAGCGTGCCGTCCCACAACAGGCTGTCGATGGCGCGCGCCGTGTCGATGTCGTACTCGATGATGCCCGATTGTCCGGAGAGATTGCGGCAGCACGAGGCGCGCGCGGGATGCACAAAGACGACGGCGTTGCGGCGGTTCAATTCCTCGTACACAGGCGCGAAGGACGGATCGCCCATCCACTTGTCCATGTAACTCGTCCACAGGGCGATGCCATCCGCTTTCAGAACGTCCAGCGCGTAGGCGATTTCTTTCAGGCTTCCTTCCGTGTCGGGCAAAGGAAGCGCGGCGAAGTGGCCGAAGCGAGTAGGAAAATCCCTGACCATCTGCGCGCCATATTCATTGTGCTTTCTGGCGAGGGTGCGTCCTTTTTCGGCGCGGTCGCTCATGGAGTCCATCACCAGCCGCTGTACAGGCGACACAAATGCCGTGGCAATTCCGTGCTTGTCCATGATGTCCAGCGAAATCGCGGGCGACCATTGCCGAAGCGTGAAGCCGCTGGCGGCCAACTGATCTTTCATCGCCTCAATATAAAATGGCGGAAACAAATGATGGTGTACATCGACCCGGCCGAGCATGGGACGCACGGATGGAGTAATCGCCTGCGCAAGTATTTTGTGGCCAGGAAGTATTGCAGCAGCTCCGGCCATAGCGAGAGCCTTCAAAAGTTTTCTGCGCGAAGCGCCGGAATCGAAAGGCTTTTCATTCGCGGCTCGAAAATTCGCGCCCAAATCCGCTGATGACTCGAAGATTCCAAAAGGACGATTCGCCATCGTTGTTGCCTCCCGCCATCAAATGGATTGTGCGCGTTATTGCCGCGAAACATAGCACGTTTTCACGGCTCGGGACAGCGTGGCGCGCCGGAAATAAGCTCGGCTTGGAATATCTTTATGGACAGTTGCTCTGTCACTTTGATAGCCTCGCGGCAACGCTGCTCGGCAACATCAAAGATCTCGCGCCCATTGCAAGGGGGACTCATGAACGGGATCAGAATACGAACGATCCTGGGTTTGTTTTGCGTTGTTGGATTTGTTTCCTCGCTTGCGTTCGGCGCGACGATCACCGGCAAGGTCACCGGCCCGGACGGCGCTCCGTTTCGTGCTGCGTTCGTGCAAGCCCGAAATTCAAAGACGCATGCGACGGTCATCGTGCTTTCCGGCACCGATGGAAAATATCGCGTGGAGAATCTGCCCGCCGGCGATTATCAAGTGCTCGCCAGAGCAACCGGCTACCGGTCCGACCCGAAGAGCGGAATCGTTTTGTCAGAAAATCAGAATGCGACGTTTGACTGGGCGCTGCAAAAGCAGATGGTGCACTGGGACGAAATTCCCATCATTCAAGGCATCGATCTGTTTCCTGAAGGACCCGGCAAGGATAAATTCGCCCACTGCGGTTCGAGTTGTCACGGATTTCAGCAGTTCATCAACGTGCGACGCGATGAAAACGGATGGCGCGAAGTTCTGAAGGATCAGATGTCCACCAGAATCGGCGGCAGCGTCGTCTACAGCCAAATCAAGAACGATCAAGACGTCAACGAACTTGCAGGGTATGCGAGCAAGATTTTCGGCACGGGGCCGGGCGCGCTTCCCGCGTCGCCCGCCGATCTTCCCGGCTACGTGGATTGGATGAAGCAGTTCACGGACGACGCGCTCAAGATTGTGTATGTCCTTTACGAAATGCCGCCGGGACGAATGACCTGGGACGCCAATCCGGACAAGGACGGCAATATCTGGTGCCCATATTTCGGGACAGTGAACGGCGCCGGCAGATTGAATCCGGAAACGGGAGAGCTGCGGGAATATATGTGGGAGAGCCAGTCGCCTCGTGTGGGCACGCGTTCGGTGCAGATGACCCGCGATGGAGTTTCCGCGTGGGTGGTGGAGGAGGGTGGCACGCTGGTGAAGGTCGACGTCAAGACCGGCAATCAAACCAAGTACAAAGGTCCGGGCAAGGCGATGAACACCGTGCGCGAAGATCCGAAGGGCATCTTGTGGGTTTCTGGCAGCCCCTACTCCTACCGCTTCGATCCTAAAACTGGAATTTACACCGAAGTGAAAGACGCGCCCAACACGTATGGCGCGAATCTCGACAAGGCCGGCAACATCTGGTTCGATGAAGCCGGCGGGCAGGGCAGAATTTTCAAGGTGGATTATAAGACCGAGAAAGTCACGACATGGACTCCGCCGCCGCAGCCCGGTTCGCGCCGCCGCTTTCAAGTCGACGCAAATGGAATCGGCTGGTTGGCTCAGTATGACAGAGGCCAGATCGTGCGGCTGGATACGGAAACCGGCGCGTTCAAGGAATATCAGCTTCCCGGCGAGCAGCCTTCGCCGTATCCGATCGGCATCGATACGGCCAACCAGGTCTGGTACGCCTCAGGAATCATGGACACCGTCGGCCGCATTGATCCCGCCACTGGAAAAATTACGGAATACCCCGCTCCAATGGTCGGCAACGGAATGAGAGAACTTAACAACGATCCCAAAGGCAGGATGTGGTTTGCTTCGCCGGGAAATAATACGGTGGGATACATGTATCTCGCGAAATAAGTGGCGCGGGCTTCAGCCTGCGGGTTTTGAATTTACCTGAAGGCTAACCCCGCAGGCTGAAGCCCGCGCCACCACTACCTTCTACTGATTAGGCTTTGGCGTCGCTGCTGGCATCCTGATCCGATTCGTAAAGGCGTCCTCTTCTTCCGGGATGCAGGGCAGCTCTTCCATATAGGCTTTTTTTCCCTTAAGCAGTTTGTAGGTTTTCGTATCGCCAACCCAGGTTGCCGTGTATGCCTTGGGATCCTCGACGATGAGTTGCAGCGTCAGCGTGTCGCGATCCACGCGCTTAAAGCGTTCAATCAAGTGAATGTCGTCGCTGTGCGGATCGCCGTAAAAATCGAGCCAGCTTTTTTCCGTGAGGGCGATGGTATCCACAACGAACGTGTCACCCTCCCACTTGGCTATCGAGTCGCCCATCCAGGTAGGCGCCGGATCCGCGGCATGGCTCCGCCCGTCGGTCCAGATTTGTCGCCATTCGTGTTCGCGCTCGAAGAACATGAAAGTTCTTTCCGGCGACTGAAAAATTTCAAATGGCTGCGGAAAAAACAGGATGCGCGGGATCCCCGCCGGATTGCATTTCAGAATAGGATCGTTTCCTCCGGCCTGCGCTTTGGGACCGTAGCCGGGTTTTACTTCCGCGTATTTCGCTTTGGCCCACGCAGTCATGGGAGGTGCGTCTTTGCTGGGCGTCGCATAGATTCCCTGGCCGGGAATGCCCATGAAAAATTCCCACATGCCGGAAAAATTATGCGGATCGGCGGGAGCGGAAGCGCTGCTCTTTGCCGCGGACGATTGCTGGCCGGGCATTTGTGCATCGACCAGTGCCGGCAGAAAAAGTGTCGCCCCGAGCGCTGCTATCCATTCCATCGTCACGATGCGAATCTGCATTGTGAAGCTTCTCCCGTAATTCAGGTCCCTATTTCGATTTCGTTTCGAAATTCCCCGCACAACGCACGCAAGAGTTTTCAATTAAATTCGCCACGGCTCAGTAGTCTTGTTCCTGAAGCCGCAGCTCTTTCCCGTTTGGAAGAACCAGCTTGTGCAGAAAGCCGACGGGCGACCCGTTCTTCGCCGGAATAAGGTTAATGGAGACCATGTCTCGGACCTTCACGATATCCTTTGTCCAGCCGGCGCGCACCAGTTTGCCCGGGCTATAGGTTTCCACACTCCAGTGCACGACGTTGCCCTTGTCGTCTTTCACGTCGAGATAAATTTGAGCATGAGGATTGGTCCACGCAAATTCCGTTACGTCGCCCTTGATGGTGATGGGGTTCTTGTCGTCGTAGGCAGCGTTTCCGTGATGCGCCCAGAGAGGGAATCCAATCGCCATTATGGCGGCAGCTACGATCAAAAAGTTAAGTCGATTTTTTTTCATTTCATGCTCTCTACATTTTAGTAAGAGCCGGCAAGCGTCTGAATTTTCGACTTGTCCGGGTACAGCACGCCGAGCGCCTGATCCTGAGGATCGGCCGAACGCGTGGTGTACCAGATCGAGTTCTCATTGGAAACTTCGATCTTCGGCATGTCGGTTCGTTGAACGTAGGGATAGTAAGTAAAATTTTTCGATTTCTGATCGAATTTGATGAGCGCGCCGCCCTGCCCAGAATCCGCAATCCAGTAATTCGAGTCGTGATCCTGCTGGATGTCGTAGGGAAAGGACCACTTCACGGGAAGCGCGTATTCGACAATTTTATTGGTGTTCGGGTCGAGCATTCCGATTTTCCCGGGCCATTCCAGTGCGTACCAGATCATGCCATTGTGGTCCGCGAAGACGCGCCGCATGGTGCACGGCCTGCTAAGCGGGGCGTACTCGATCCACTGGCTGTCCACCGGATCGAATTTCGTCACCTTGCAGCGCCACCAATCCGCGAGCCAGACTTTATCGTTCTTGTCCAGCACCATGCCATAGGCAAAGCTGTTGTCCGTCGGCGTCTTGTACAACGAAACCTCGCCCGTCGTGCGATCCCACTTGGCAATTTCGTTTGCCCAGGAGAGCGACTCCCAAATATTTTGCTTGGAATCCACGAACGGCGTGTTCCCGTGCGGTGGCCGCTTGGCCTCGGTGTCATACGGATAATACTTGAGCTCTCCGGTCTTGCCATCGACTCGCACAAAAGCCGTGTGCCCCGCCATCCAGATGTCGCGGCTGTCGTCCTGCGTCAATCCGTGACCTCGAAACTGTGGACCGGCAACCGGATAATCTGTCCACGTGGCCGTGCGAGGATCCATTTTGCCGACCTGCAAGCCGCGCGCGTCCACATACCAAACGTCGCCATTCTGGCTCAGGTGGGCGTCGTGGAATCCGCGATCCCCTTTCGCCAGGGGCGGAATGTGATACTCAATGAACATCGCCTTGCCGAGCGCGTTTTCGTCGATCGGCTCGTCGGGAACAGCCAAGCCGCGCTTCTTGCTGTCGGGACCAAAATTTTTCACGAGGTAAGCGACAAGTTCCTCGCGCTCGCCGGCGGCAAAAGTGCCCGGCACCAGCCGCGCGCCTGCGTTGTCATTGGGGTTCTGCATCAGATCGATTGCGGCGTTCCACTGCTCTTCATCCCATTGCTTGTTTGGGAGGAAATCGGGGCCGTGACACATGATGCAGGTTCGTTCAATCGTCTCGCGTGCGTGGCTCGGCGGATACAGCTCGTCGTAGGAAACCAGCGGCTCGCCTTTGGGTAGTCCGGCGCGCATCTGCTGGTTCGGCCTGTACGTTCCCTCTTTCAGTGTGAAGTCCGCAGTTGCGCTTGCACCCGCAGCGATCTTAATCTTCTGAGCGTCTCCGCCGGTGAAGCCGTTTTTCGTGACGCTCACTTCGTAGTTGCCAGGGAAAAGATCCACGGCCTGATAGCGCCCGCCCTCGGTGAACACCATGTAGACGACGTTCTTGTCTACATTCCTGGCGTAAACTTTCGCCGCTTTGAATTCCTTGGGAGCCTTGACGGTACCGGAGATCGAACCGAGTCCGGCAAGCGTGCTCGTCGCGCCGGAGCCGGCGCTTTTCTCGCTCCTGCTCTGGGCTCGGGCAACTGTTGCGAAACCAAACAAGAGCACGAATTCGAGCGCCCAAACGAGGCCTGCAAAGCTCGGTTTGCGGTCCATACTTATCTCCCTTTTGTGAAGGCAGTACCGGGTTCCAGACGTGGTAGGAATATAGACTCGTCCGTCCCAAGAATCAATCCAGGACATAAATGTGGTTCGTGAATCGTAATTCGTGAAAGTCGCGACACCTGTTTTTGCGTTCAGCTTGTGGCATTCTCTCGGTTTGGATGTGCCACATGGAGGTAGATGAAGAGAAGGTAGACGACATGGTGCTTGCATTGCTGTATCTCGCCACATTCGAGGATAAGCCAAGGTGGAGGGCCTGGAAGGGCCAGAGTTGGGACGTCCTAGATCGTCTACATCGCACCGATAACATCTCCGATACAACAACGAAGGCAAGATCAGTTTTGTTGACCGAAGTAGGTGCGAAGCGTTCGCAGGAGCTGTTTGAAAAGTATTTCATAAAATAATTCCGCAGAAGCTGGACAGATGCCCCAGCCTTTCACATTACACAGTTTTATCTCAGACGGATTTTTAGATACTACTCTAGCCCTTCCACTGGCGGATAAGATTCTGAACTTGGCGTCCCGTCGTAGACGCTCTTCAATGGCGGGGCTTTTGCTTCAGCTACGTAAGAGCAAAGGGAGAGACGAAAAAAGCCCCGCCCTACAAAACGCGTAGGACAGGGCACCCCAAGTTCTATTTCAAGAGCGGGCCACCTGTCCCAGCAGCGAGCTCAAAAAACCAGATTGCGAGAAGACGACTTCACGTGACTTGGCCCAAGCGTTACATTCATTCAAGATCTTAGACTAGATTTGGCATTCGGATAAAAAGCTGTTCTTCGTTAGCAACCAAGACGCACGGCCAGTTTTCGAGTTTCGGCGCACCGGAACAGCTACGCAGTTTCGATTTGAGCGACCTTTTGCAAACCAAGTTCGTTTACGAACATTTCGCGCATGCGGAATTTTTGAATTTTCCCGGTCACCGTCATTGGGAACTCGTTCACGATCTTGATGTGCTTCGGGATCTTGAAGCTGGCGATCTTTCCTTTGCAGAATGCCCTGATTTCTTCGGGCGTAGTCGCGGCGTCGGCCTTCAGCTTCACGAACGCAGCAATTTCTTCCCCAAACATTTCATCGGGAATTCCGAAGACCTGGATTTCGCTGACGCTCGGACACGCATAGAGGAATTCTTCGATTTCGCGCGGGTAAATGTTTTCGCCGCCCCGGATGATCATGTCTTTCGCGCGGCCAACGATTTTGCAATAGTCGTCACCATCCATGATGGCAAGGTCGTCGGTGTGCAGCCACCGGTTCTCATCGATGGCCGCCTGAGTGGCCTCCTGATTGTTGTAGTAGCCCTTCATCACGGCGTAGCCTCGCGTACATAGTTCTCCCGAAAGCCCACGCGGAACAACCGTTCCTGTTATTGGATCAACGATTTTCACTTCGGTGTGCGGGAGAGCCCTGCCAACGGTATTGACTCGCATTTCGATCGGGTCGTCCGTCTGCGTTTGGGTAATTACCGGCGAGGACTCGGTCTGCCCATACGCGATCGTAATCTCCCGACAGTTCATTTCGCTTACAACTCGCTTCATAAGAAGAATGGGGCATGGCGCCCCAGCCATGATTCCAGTACGCAACGAGCTGAGATCGAATTTTGAAAATTCCGGATGCTCCAGTTCGGCGCGGAACATCGTTGGCACGCCATACAGCGCTGTGCACTTTTCATTCGCCACGGCCGTTAAAGTCGCTAACGGATCGAAATGCGCCGAGGGGACCACCATCGTCGCGCCTGCAACAACTGCGGCGATGTTGCCCATAACCATTCCGAAGCAGTGATAGAAGGGAACTGGAATGCAGATTTTGTCCTCTTGTTGCAGCTTCATACATTCCCCGACGAGCAACCCATTGTTTACCAGATTATGGTGAGTGAGCAGAGCGCCCTTGGGCCTACCCGTCGTGCCCGAAGTGTATTGGATATTGATCGGGTCGTCGAAGGACATGGCCTGCTCGCGGGCACGCAAATCGTTCTCGGTTGCCTGATCACTCATCTTGACAACTTCTTTCCAGGTCCAAAATGGCGACGGGGCCGATTCGCCGATCAAGATGAGTTCACGGAGGAAGGGCAGCGATTCAGACGAGACTGCCCCCGGTTGGCTCGTTCTCACTTCCGGGCATATTTCGAAGAAGATAGAGACAAAATCCGAATCGCGGAACCCTGAGTCCATGATCAGAGTCCGGCACTGCGACTGTGCCAGCGCATATTTGAGTTCGTAGGCGCGATAAGAGGGATTGATGTTCACGAGAATCGCGCCGATTTTGGCCGTCGCGAACTGAGCAATGACCCATTCAAAGCAGTTGGTTGCCCAGATTCCCACGCGATCTCCCTTTTGAACTCCAAGGCGCAGAAGGGCGCGTGCGAATTGCTCGGTTGAGTGCCGAAGTTCTGCGTACGTGAAGCGGCGGTTCTGGTGGCAACTCACAAGGGCGGGTGCATTGGGATAGGTGCGCGCAGCGCGGTCAAGAATTTGTCCGATGCAATCACCTAGAAGGGGAGTCGAGCCGGTTCGGTGAGAGTAACTCAAAGGCCGGGCCGAATCCTTGCTCCGACTGGACAGTGCGCTATGGTCCCCGGCAGCCATTGCGGTTCCTCCTAGCCGAACAGAGTCGGCCTGAGAGTCAAGCTGGAATTTCCGATTTGGACGTCTGACTCGCGCATCCTACGCTTTTCCTTCCCTCGACACAACGAAATTTGCCGAAAGCGCAGGCCTCAGCGAGAAATTGCTAGATTTTATTGCGCCAAGTTCTATGAAACGCCGTCATCGCTAGCTGGGAATTTCGCAACTCTCATATTCAGAGATGACGAATTACCAGGATATGGGAGACCAGACTGGCATTCGAGTCTGAGAATAAAATGCAGCCGGATGCCAATCCGAATATTTACGATCGATAGTTGGTCCATCCTCCCGGAAAGTTGAGGCGACTACGGGGTCATTCTGCAATATGGAATGACCCGTCACAGTCCTAAAATAAGCGGACGAATTGCTCTTGAAAGAACTGGTCCGTACATCTTTCCCATCACGCAGCCGGGGACTATAATCCGCTTGTTTTCACGATGATTTCGGCCGGGACTGGCAAAAGTCGCGCAAGATAATCTTCGGAGGACACACTATGAGCAAATTGGATCGCCGTTCATTTTTCACATCGGGAATTTACGGTGCATTAGCCATGGCGGCGTTGCCCGCGGGCCCAGCGGTTGCGAAAACAACAGCTGCGGAGAAGGCGAATATCAAAACGGTGCGTGATTGGGCAGCCGCATTTGACACTGTAGCCGCGTCTGACCCTCCCGACCTCACGAAGCTTGTTCCCTATTTTTCCGTGGACTGCGCATTCCGGCTAAGGCCGGCTACCACGGTGCCCGAGTATGGACTCGATGCGATCGCCGCGGCCATCAAGCGCGTCACTGTCAACGGGCAGAGAGCTCACCAGGTTCTGCTCGACAGCTTCGCGAAAGGCCCAGTTGTCGTGATGGAAAAGTTGAATCACTTCATCACGCCGGAAAAAACGCGCACCTCACACGTGGTGGCCGTGTACGTTTTCAAAGATGGCAAGATTGTGGAGTGGACCGAGTATTTCATTACCGTTGCGTAGGGAGTGGAGCAATTCTGGCGGATAAGAGTATGAATGTGCCGCCCGACTATGATTCTCACGCTTCCAAGCGCCCTGTGTCGTCGAGCCATGATAGTTATCTGAGCCTCACGGCAACAGTTGTCCCGTTTTCGCGCCCGTATCAATTTACCCACACTATAATTATTTTGTTAGTACATAGAGATGGCACAATGCCCCACCCCATCTTTCAGTAATATTTGCCCCGATGATTGGTAAATGTACCGGTGCAGGCGCGCGGGAAATGTCGGGGTGCGGGAGTGCGGGAGCGAAATGGCAAATCCTACAAAAAACCACAATCCGATAACCCGTGCCGGTTCAACTGGCTTTTCCACTGAGTCGAGACGATGTTTACACGCTAGCAGCCCTCAGGTCGCTCACCGGACCTCTGCGTGTAAGCGATTTTTTTTCTGCTTTGGATACTTCCCCGGCATGGAATTGATGCCCACCGCCAATGCCTGCCTGAAAGCGGGCCCAACAGGTTTATCTTCCTGTGGCCGATGCAGAAGGCTCTGAGGCGCTGCGCATAGTTCCGCGGCGGCGCACGTCAATCCCAAGGCGCTTTATTTTCTGATTCAATGTGGAGAGCGGAATCTGAAAACTTTCCGCGGCTTCCGTCTGATTCCAATCCGTGCGTTCGAGCATATCGACGATCACGCGACGCTCAATCTCGTCCATGATTTGGAATAAGGAATTTTTCGAGCTGTCAGCTCCCGCGCGAGAACCGTGCTCGCCCGGCAAGGGCGGAGCGAATTCGGAAAGCTGCAGCCTGATCCCGCCAAGCAGTTCCTTTGTGCGCACGCTTTCAGGCAAGAGTTCCAAATCGAGTTGTTCCTGAGTGGAGAGAACGACTGCCCGCTCGACCACATTTTCGAGTTCCCGCACATTTCCTGGCCAATCGTAATCCATCAAAAGACGCAATGCCTGCTGAGTGAAGTGCCCGACCGGGCGTCCGTTTTCTTTTGCAAATACATTGAGAAAATGATCGAGCAACAGGGGAACATCTTCCTTACGTTCGCGAAGAGGCGGCAGAGGAACGGCAATCACGTTCAAGCGATGGTACAAATCCTCGCGGAAACGCCCCTCGCGCACGAGATTAAGCAATTGCACGTTGCATGCGGCAATAATTCGTACATCGACCTTGATGGTTTCCGTGCCGCCGAGGCGCATAAATTCGCGTTCTTGAATCACACGCAGAAGCTTTGCCTGCGTCTCCGGACCGATTGTGGAGATTTCATCGAAAAAAATTGTCCCCTGATCGGCCACTTCGAAGAGCCCCTTTTTCGAGGCCACGGCGCTGGTAAACGCGCCCTTCACGTGACCGAAAAGTTGCGATTCGAGAAGGTCCACCGGAATGGACCCGGTATTGATCGGCACAAAAGCTTTGTCCGCGCGCGTGGATGCCGAATGAATCGCCTTGGCGATCAGTTCCTTGCCCGTTCCACTTTCGCCATGAATCAAAACAGTCGAGCGAGAAGGTGCAACCTGTCCCACAAGATCCAGCAAAGTGAGCATCTTTTCGCTTTTCCCGATAATGTTAGGAAAATTGTAGCGTTGTTTTAATGCGCGTTTGAGCTGGACATTCTCTTCGCGCAATTTCTGGCCTTCCACGGCCTGCGCCACCTGCACGAGCAATTCGTCGTTGGACCACGGCTTGGTAATGTAATCCTGTGCTCCGCCTTTAAAGGCGGCGCGTGCCATGTCAATCGATCCGTACGCCGTAATCAAGACGACAGCAAGATTTGGATTGCGCCTCCGAATTTCTCGGAGCACATCGAGCCCATTGCGATCCGGCAGGCTTACATCCAGCAACACCAGGTCGAAAGGGTTATCGTCAAGCATGGCAAGGCCGGCTTCGGCGGTTTCAGCACTCGAAGCCGAGTACCCTTCCATATTGAGGAGAAGTTCGAGGCCTTCGCGAATCTCTGATTCGTCGTCGACTACAAGGATGGAGCCTTTAGACATGAACCGCTTTCCTTGCAACCGGGAATTCCAATCGGAACGATGTGCCTTTCCCCGGAGTGGAGCGCACATCGACTTTTCCCGCGTGTTCCTTGACGATGCCATAGCTCACTGAAAGTCCCAAACCCGTGCCGCGTCCCGATGATTTCGTGGTAAAAAATGGATCGAAAATCCGGTTCAAATTTTCGCGGGGAATTCCGCCTCCACTATCGATGATTTCCACTTCCACCGAACCGTTATGCGCAGCGGTCCTGATTTCCACGATGCCGCCGGACGGCATGGCGTCGCGCGCATTCAAAAATAAATTCAGAAAAACCTGCTGCAGTTTATTGTTGGAACCCAGCACGGCAGGCAATTCTTCCTGGAGATTTCTGGTCACTTGCACTTGAGCCGTGCGAAATGGATGCGCGACCAACGTCAGCACTTCTTCCACCACGGCGTTCAAATTCACTTCGGTGAATTCCGCCGCTCCTGTCCGCGAAAAATTCAACAGGTTGTTGACGATTTCGCTCGCGCGGAATGTCTGCTTCACCACTTTTTCAATCAACTGCTGGCGCGGGTCACCCGGGGGAAGCTGTTTGGCCAGCATCTGAATATAGTTGGAAATGACGGCCAGAGGTGTATTCACTTCGTGCGCAACGCCGGCGGCCAGCAAGCCGAGCGAAGTGAGTTTCTCGTTCTGGAAGACCTGCTCTTCCAGGTGCATTCGCTGCGTTACATCGTCAAAAAGAATGAGCCGTCCAACACGATTCCCGGATTTCCCGACCAGCGGCGCAATCGAAACATTGACCAGTAGATTTCGTCCATCGCGGCTGCGCATCGGAAATTTATAGAGGCTGGAAACTCGTTCATCGGCGGAACGCGTCGCAATTTCCGCCATTAAATCTTCGGGCAGCACTTCTTCGAGTTTGCGGCCAACAGCTTCCTGGCGCGGCACGCCGATCAGACCCTCGAGCTGGGTGTTCCAGGATTCCACTGCGCCGCTGAAATCCACAGCCAGCACGCCGACGCTCATCGATTCAACAATATTTTCCGAGAAATCCTTGAGGCGCTCGATTTGCGCCGCTTTTTGTTCCAGCGAGTTGTAAAGCTGGGCGTTGTCGAGCGCGATTGCCAAGTATCCGGCGATCGTGTGTAGGAGCTCGACGTCTTCGCTAGACAAAAAGTCCCCATCCACTGTTTTTCCCAAACCCAACACAGCTATCGCGTGATCGCGTACCTGGCATGGAATGAAATAATTCAAATCAAGCTGCTCAAGCGTATAGCGAACAGAGGGAGAAGACTCGCGCGCGGCACGCGCTGATTCGTGGAAAAGAATCCCCTGCGCAAACGGCCTGCTTTCCTCATCCAGGAAACTCATATCTAGAGCGCCCGCGTATCGCACGCCGATGGATCGCGCGATACGGTAGGTGCCCGGATGGGTTTCATCCTCGATGAAAATGGCCAGGCGATCCACCAGCAGCGCTTGCGAAATCCTGTCCATCACTGAAGCGAGCATGGGATCAAGCCGCACTTCCGAAGTGAGCGT
This sequence comes from uncultured Acidobacteriota bacterium, assembly GCA_963786215.1. Taxonomy (GTDB): domain Bacteria; phylum Acidobacteriota; class Terriglobia; order Acidiferrales; family UBA7541; genus Palsa-360. Next base: position 586,125 of record CAWAYK010000005.1, on the reverse strand, counting down.
GCGGCCAAATTCAATTAGCGTCCGACGGTAATCCAACCGGTCTCGATAGAAAAAACGATCAAGGCGCGCCTGAATATAATCGCGGAATGGCTGGAACAAAAATGCCGCCACCACAATCGCAATGACGCCGCCCATCGTTCCTGAGGGCCACGCGGTATGAAACAGCGCTCCAATCAGCGCCACGATGGCAATATAAACGGCCACCACGGCGCCGCTGGCCGCCGTATACGCAAGGCCGCGCTTGAAGATGATATCGACGTCCATCAAGCGGTAGCGAATGATGGCATACCCAAAACTCAGCGGTATGAGCACCAGCGAGATTGTCGAGAAATTCATCCACGGGCGCGGAACCACTCCGAGGAAGAAAGGCACGATGTAAAGGAGCAGGAACGGAACAATGCCGGCAAGCGCTCCGCCCGTGACCCATTTTAATTGTTGACGGAGAATCCCAGTGGATGCGCGGCGATAGCTCGTGACAAAAACAAGCGCGGCGAGCAAAAAGTAAATTCCGAGGCAAGCCAGATCGAGGCGATCGAGAGTATTTCGCGCCTCCACCGAAGGCATAAAACCCAACTCACGAAGCCCAACAAGAATCCGCACCAGCAGAAGAATTCCCGGCACTCCGTAAATGGCAGCGAGGATCGCGCCACGCCCTCTGGATGCGGGGCGGCGCTCCGGAAACACCATCGCAAAATGCAATAGCAATGCGGGTTGCAGGAGTCTCGCGACAATTGCGGCCCAATAAATCTCCCAGTCAAAAGTGGTTAGCTTGCCTGTGTATTGAAAAGAGTAAAGAACAAAGGAAGCGAGGCAAAAAATGTAAAAGTGGACGGCCCTTGTGGCGTTCCAGCGGCGCGCAAAAATGAAGAGGCCGATAAAAAGATACAACACACCCACAACACTCAAATAATTCTCGATCGACGATGGCCGGGCGGTCGGCTCAATGACGAGTTGCACTTGAAACTGTTTACCGCTTCGTTCGATCTGGTAATGGGCAATCGACCACAATCCAATGCGCCATAAACGCTTGGTCACGTCTATCGGGCCGTGAATCGGCACTTCGTTTATGGCGAGAACCTGATCGCCTGTGCGAAGTCCCGCGATTGCCGCCGGGGATTTTGGCGTCACATGCCAGGCGACTACACCAGACGGATTTCCTATCCACGAAACCCCGTCATCGGGTGCCGTAAATAGCGTTCGCTGTTGGAAATTGATAATGCCGAAGACTATAGCTGCCAGAGTCGCCAGCGCAAGGACTGCCGCTCCCAACCGAACCCGAAGACTATCGTTAAATGGAGCGCTCACCTGTTGTTCCCACAGAGACCCGGATGGAGTAGATAGCGAGCAACCTAGCTTCCAAATTATATAGGTATTCTTAAATTTTCAACTACATGAAAATAAATAGTATGCGTGCAAATTTGCCATAATAAGGACACCCAGAACACCTCAGTCTATGGTTAATGGAATCTATCTTACTGTTTCTAATAGCTTTCTGGGGTTAAAACTGGAAGCTGACGCCACCCCGGAATGACCGCAAAATAGGAGCTAGTATCATCCGAGGATCCTGCGCACTCACGCTGACATACCCCTGTGCCAAAAGGTTGCTAAAGTCAGCCACCGCTTCCCAACGGCCATTCAAGCCAGGCAACTGCTGACGGATCGAAACGTGCAGATTCGGATCCATTTCGTAAGCCGCTTCGCCAAATTCGTCCATTCGGGACAATTCAACGCCAGAAACCCATTTATAGCTTGCGGAAAACTGCGTCCCGGATCGCGGAATCTTGCCGGAAATGCGCCCCGCAACGCTGTGATGATTACTGGTCGTAAACGCATTGCGCATGTCGGAAGGCGAGAGATACAAGGCTGCTCCCGGAGAAAGTGCGCCCGCCCAGGAGTAAATTGTGGCCACTTCCCAGTCATTGGAAATCTTCCGCCGGTACGCCACCCGAGTGCCCCACGAACTGGAATTGCCGCCATCGTAGAGGAATGCGCTCGAGAATTCGTCCTGAACAAATTCAGGGTTTGCTGATGCCCCTGTCCCAAAGATAGCCTGATCCCGGGAAGAGTCATGAAAAGCAGCTACTTCAATCGTGGATTGTTTGTCCACCTGTCGTTTGGCAGACAATTCCTGGTGCCAGCCAGCCTCCAGCACGGGCTTGCCATTGTGAAAAAGAACCGGCGGCAGGCTGTTGAGCTCATCGATCGCCGATTCCAGCGTGCCGGAACGTCCCCACTGCTCTGAAGGAGGGTTCGCGGCAACGATCAGCGAAAGGGTCAAAATCGGTGAAACGGCGGCATTTAATTGCGCGTGAGGACGTAGAGAAGAGGTCGCAGAAATGATTCCGGCACGCAGATACTCCGCACCGGCTTTCAACTGCAGGCGATCACTCAGTTCGATCTGCTCCGTATGATCGATCCGCATGCCTTGAAATTCCATGCCTTCAGCGCCAATTTTCGATTGACGCCAAACGAATACTGTCTCCGGTCCATTTCCCGCGCTAATTGGAAGCCAAACTCCGGCGAATGAACCGGATGGTCCCTTGTCATAACTCATCTGGCCTGCAACCAGCATTCGACCGAGTTTCCCGATCTGCTGATCGTATGAAACAGCGGTTGCGGGAGCATTCGGGAAGTTGGAAGCAGAACCGGGCCGCATGACACCATTTCCGACCTGGACCAGTGCGCGCGGGCGCTCGCCAGTAGGAAGATCCCCGCCTATTGAGCTGGAAGCGGTTTGCGTTGTGCCCGTGTCATCCCATTGCAAAATGGTTCGTGTTGCCGCCGATGACCGCAACACCCATTTCCAGTCATCTTGTTCGGAGGAAGCATCCTGCTTGCGGCGCAGGGTATCGAGCGAGGAAAACAGCGTATCCACTTGGACGCGCAGAAGGGTCGTAAGATTCGACATCACGGCAACATGATGCTCCATTGCAGGGAGAAATCCCGCCACGGAAACTCGCACATCATATGTTCCTGGTTTCAGATGTTCGGTGATGAATGCGCCATGCTGATTGGAGAGGATTTGCGCAACAATTCGGCCGCCGTCTTCGGAAATCAGCCAAACACTCGCGCCCATCTGCGGGGTTCCAGAGGAATCCAAAACCACGCCCGAAATTGTTCCGAACCCCGGCTTCGCCGCCGTGGAAGCAGCTATTCCTAGCGTGACTACCATGACCCAACCCAGAGTTCGAAACATCGACTTCATGGGAACGGGTTACCTTCCTGTGGCTCCGTTTGTAGCCACCTTCGCTAACATCGCGGGAGGAGTTACGGTGAATTCCGCCGTTCGCGCAACCGTCTGATTGGCCACCTGATCGGTCGCCTGAATCTCCAGTTTATACTTGCCGGGGGCCAGTGTTTTGGGCGCGATCGCTTGCTGAACCGTGATCTGTTCCCCATTCTGCTCAAGCTGTTCGCCAGTCTTGACTTCATGGGAAACCACTTGCGTGCCCTGGCTAATTTTGAAATCCAAGGACACATTGTTCTTGTGCGTCTTGTCATCCACTTTCAAATTGTAAAACTGCACGTAGATATCAAGGGCCTGGTCAGTGTGAAATTCCGCGTCCAACTTGGGGCGCACTTTGGTGGAACCCAGGACGAATTGGCCAACGCCCACATCCTTGGATGAGACTGGCTCCATCTGGTCGGCAAGAATAAGCGAACTTGCTTCCAGCTTGTCATCCGGAATGGGAGAAACTGCGAGGCGCGTGTTCACCACGCCTACGTTTCCACTATTCACATCCTTGATTACCAGATCAAGCTTGTACAAACCGGGGCGCAAAGGGATAGCCTTCTGATAAATCGAAAACCCTTTTAAAGAGGGCTCGAGCAAGGAATCCGGGAAATCGCGCTGGATGACGTCTTCAAAAGTTTGAATCACACGCCCCGTCATGGAGCTGATACGCCCAAACAAATTGAGCGACGCGGACTGCACCCCGTCATGATTACGAAAAGTCATTTGCTTATTCTGGATCTGGACGGTGACGGGGACAAGAATGGTGTCGCCAGTAATTCGCATGAAATCAAAACGATAGTCGAAAGTAATTTGATTGCGCAGAATGCGTGAACTGACTACCTCCTCGAGGTCTTTAAATTTAACTGGAGGTGGAGCTTGCACCTTTGCGAATTGTTCCAAGCGAGTGAATTCATTCTGGCTTTCAAGTCCGCCACCACCATTGATTTGAGCGGATCCTAAAGGCGCTGTCGAACCGTTGGATTGAGTGAAGCGTTGAGCTTGCGTGGACAATCCCATGGATTCCAGCAAGCTAGGCCCACCGCCCGGCACATGGGACATAGCGTCCTTTTCGCCCGGGTCCATCGTGATGTGATATTCGCCAGTCCCGGTGGGGTCCACAAACTCAATGGTGATGTTCTGCCCAATTCCTTCCATGTAGTGATAATTCCAGTCATCGAATCCATAGACTGTGGTCTGTCCGCCGCCCTCGCTCATTGGGCGGTCATACGTACTGCCAGCCGAGTGAGACTCGATGCTGTCGGGAGGGCCCCACATGATATAAATTCGGCCGCGGTCAGTCCTCCACCCAGGAATTCCTGAAGAGAAGCGCTCATTGGTGTAGGCGATGCGGCGGTAGTGCTCTTCCTTGAACTCATTCTCAACCGTATCCGGCGTCGGGTCGCGCCTTTGCCAGAACCCCTCGATGAACTGCTCTCTCTCTTCGTTAGTCTGCAATTGCAGGAAAGCGGAGCGTTCTTCATCCGTAATAATGTAAGGGACTTCCTCTTCCAGCCATTTCTTGTAAGGAGTGGCAAGTTCCTTCTCGAGCTTTTTCAAGTTCTTCTTGCCGTCGTTCTTTTTCTTTCCTGTGTCTTGTTGTTTGTCAGCTTGTTTGTCAGCTGAAGTGGGGCTCTGATCCTTATCCTGCGCATGGAGACGCGGGCTGAATGGCAAAAGCAATGCTCCGCCAATCAACAATATAACGGACATGCGTTCCAAGCGACTCATAGATATGTACCTCACCCTGATATCGGAAGTTAAATTCTATCCCTAGCTTTTGCAACCGTCAATCAAGGAATCTGCGCATCCCACCCTGCACCCAATTGTTGTTTTCATTCAGGCCAGTACAGCCAATAAAGGCTGATGGATACTAAGAACTTCAGGGAGGCTGGCGGGTTGCCCCAAGATTTCCACAGATTTCGCTTATTAGCTTGGGGGCAAGCAAAATTCATAACTTTGATCGAATTCAACGGCTGACGAGGCTTCATGTGGCCAGTGTATTAACCGGGTCTAATGTCAATTCGAGTAGCCGACCCGGGCAAACTTCTTTCCTAGACATCAAATTAACTGTAAAATTAAAGGTCGAATGATACCCACTTCCCCAATCAGGAGAATTCAGTCTTATTTCACCAGTTCACTGCAGAATTCTCTCATACAGGCAATGGCCGACAAGGGTTGAAAGTTTTCACTCCATTCGACGTAAGAAGAATACAGGAAAGGATTCTCGAACCGGGTAAGTAGAGCCTGACACCCATGAATATGTGGAAAAAAATCGGGATTGGCGTTGGGATAGCCGCCGCTTTGGGCGGCGGAATCTGGATTGCCATCTGGCAGATCAACAAGGATGTCGTAACAGTGCAAACGGCCCCCGCGCTGCGCCAGGATTTGAACTCGATTGTCACGGCTTCGGGAGAAGTTAAGCCACTGACCTACACCAACGTTCTCGGCGAGGGAATCGGGAAAATTACCGAAATTGCGGTGAAAGAAGGCGACCACGTCAAGAAGGGCGACGTGCTGTTGCGATTGGAAAGCGTGCAGCCCTCGGCTGATGTCGACGCGCAGCGCGCCAGTATTGCTGCCGCCGAAGCAGGAATAAATTCCGCGGAGGCCAACGATGTCTCCTCGCAGGCGGACATCAAATCTCGAGCAGCAGACCTCGAGCATGCGAAGCTGGACTGGGATCGCGGGCTGCTTTTGTTTAAAGACGGCCTGATTCCGAAACAGGATTACGATACTCGAAAAGCGACCTACGATGGCGCGGTGGCAGCACTGGCTTCCGCGCAAGCTCGCGCCGAGCAGGCTCGCGCACAACTGAACCAGGCGCGCTCAGGGTTAACGCAAAATCAGGCCATGCTAGGCCGGCTGAGCGACATCCTGCACAAAACCACTTACACAGCCCCTATCAATGGGGTGGTAACGTACATCGCCGTGCGCGTGGGCGAAAATGTGGTGCCGGGCATCCAGAACGCCACGGGGAGTTATTTGATGACGATTTCGGATATGTCCGTCGTGACGTCCGAAGTGATGGTGGATGAAACCGATATTGTAAGTGTGAGGTTGGGAGAAGACGCGGAAGTCACGATCGACGCGATTTCAGGAAAATTTTTTAAAGGAAAAGTGACGGAAGTTGGCACCCAGGCCGTGCTTCGCAGTTCTGGCCTGGCTTCGACGCAATCAACGACGGGCAATCAGGAAGCCAAGGATTTTAAAGTTGTTGTAACATTGCAGAATCCGCCCGACGGTTTGCGCCCAGGCCTTTCCTCAACCGCAAAGATCACCACTGCGCAAAAGAAAAATGTGATGACCATTCCCATTCAGGCCCTGGCGGAACGCACCAAAAAAGATCTGGATGAAGCGGCCAAGGAGAACGGCCAAACTTCGGTTACATTAGCGGCGGACCGGCCTGCACCTGGAACCGGATCCGATGGCCAAGGCTCGACTTCCGCATTGGACAAAAATCCTGAGATTCAGGGCGTGTTTGTTGTTCGCGACAAGCGCGCTCAATTTGTGCCCGTGTCGACGGGAATTACGGGCATCACCGATATTGAAATTACCAGCGGGCTGCAAGAGGGCGATCAAATCATCACGGGAAGCTACAAAACATTACGAACACTGAAACCCGATGCGCATGTAAAAGTCGATAACTCCACGCCTAAAGTGACGGAAGAAAACTAAATGAAAATTTGTGCCGGACTGAGGAACTGAGGAATGGCCGAGCGAGCCCTCTCCACGGAAACATTTCGTCAGGACCTTGTCGATCGGGGTGTAGCCATCCTGACCGAAGGACTATGGAAAACCTACGAAATGGGCGGTGAGAAACTGCACGCATTGCGCGGAGTGGATCTCACCATCAAGCGCGGCGAATACGTCGCCATTATGGGTCCTTCGGGTTCGGGCAAATCCACGCTCATGAATCTGATTGGATGCCTCGACACGCCAACCTCCGGAAATTATTGGCTGGCGGGAAGGTTGGTGAGCGAACTCGATGATGATGAGCTTGCGGCGATTCGCAACAAGGAAATTGGATTCGTCTTTCAAACTTTTAATTTGTTGCCGCGTGCCACCGCTCTGCACAATGTGGAACTGCCCATGATTTACAACGGCACGCCTGCGGAAGAGCGCATCGCGCGAGCAAAACGCGCGCTGCAGGCCGTTGATCTGGGCGAAAGAATGAATCATAAGCCGAATGAACTCTCCGGCGGGCAGCGCCAGCGCGTGGCTGTGGCGCGCGCGCTGGTAAATTCACCGTCCATCGTGCTTGCCGACGAGCCGACCGGAAACCTTGATACCAAAACAGGCGACGAAATTATGGCCCTGTTCGCGCGTTTGCACGGGGAGGGCAACACCATCATTCTCGTGACTCATGAAAACGACATCGCGCGGCGCGCCAACCGCATCATTCACGTTCGCGACGGCAAAGTGGAAACCGATGAACTCGTGGCCCGCTAGGCAGCGCAACTTATGAAAAACCTCTTTCCTGCAATTCTCCCGTTAAGGATGTCCTAGAGTGCGCACAAGAATTTCCTTTTTCGTTTCCATCGTCCAGATAATTTTGCTACTGACTCATCTGTTTTTGTACGAGACTTGGATTTATTTCCATGGCTCTTCGGATCCGTCGCAGGCGTTTGCATTGAAAATTGTTCTGTCGATATTGTCGGTGACCTTCGTCGCGGCTTCCCTGCTTGCCCAGAAATATTCCAATCCCCCGGTTCGAGCCATTTACACAATCGCCGCGATTTGGCTTGGCCTCGTGAATTTCTTTTTTCTTGCCGCGTGCGCCGCCTGGATTATTTATTGCGTTCCGCTTTTGTTTGGAATTCACCTGGATAAACGGGACCTCGCAACCGCATGTTTTGGTGCAGGTCTTTTCGCGGGAATTCTGGCTCTATTGAATGCGGCATGGCCACGGGTCGTGCGAGTTACGATCAAGTTGCCGAATCTCCCTGACTCATGGCGCGGTCGAACCGCGGCCGTTGTCAGCGACCTGCATCTCGGCCACGTGCGCAACGGCGGATTTCTTCGCCGCATCGTTCAAAAACTTTCGAGTTTGCGGCCTGATGTTTTATTTATTCCCGGCGACATGTTTGACGGAACAGCTGTGGACTTCGGCAAATTGTCTAAAATATGGAGCGGCTTTTCCGCGCCACTTGGCTCGTATTTCATTGCCGGCAATCACGAACAGTTTTCGAGTTATGAAAAATATTTTGGCCCCGTTACAGCATCCGGTATTCGCGTCGTTCAAAATGAAAAAATTCTTCTCGACGGATTGCAGCTGGTCGGGGTCCATTACGTGGATTCAAAAAATATGGAAAGATTTCGATCGCTCCTCGCCAAGGCCAAACTTGACCCGAACGTGGCAAGCATTCTGCTGGTGCACGATCCAAATTTGTTGTCCATTGCCCTGGAAGCCGGCATTTCCCTGCAATTATCCGGTCACACGCATCGGGGACAATTTTTTCCGTTCACTAAAATTGTCTCTCGAATTTACGGCATTTACGCGTACGGATTGCATCGCTTCGATGCCCTGCAAGTTTATACTTCCTGCGGCGTTGGCACGTGGGGACCGCCCATGCGGCTGGGTTCCAATCCAGAGATTGTCATGATCCGATTTGAATAGCGGATTGCCATTCAGAGTTAAGCTTTTTGCAACCAATCGCGCTACTGAATAGAATGACGTCAACCCATTCCGCGCCGAAGGAAAGTGTTTCATCACGGCACACAGATTCAGCCAGCGACAACCCAATTGATTAAAGTTCAGAAGATATCTGCCGATGGTAATTCATTGAACGACCCAAACTCAGCGGCTCCGTGGGCCAAAAAGGATATTCCCACCGCGGAGGTAAAACAATGCCGGTTGAAAGCATAACGAATCTCATTCCAAACCTCCCAGATTAACTATCAGGGCAAACACAAAGCACTAGTGTCCAAAAAAGCTTTCTTGGACAAGCGGCTCCGGTAACTGCGGCCGTGGCGGAAGATACATTTACGCCCTCAACACAAAATGGTTCTGATCAACCGGCCGCGCAAGACGTGGGGTTGTTCCAATTTGCGCCTGGAACTCTTACCGCGATTCAAACAAGCTCGACGAGGCAAACCGCGATCGGAGCGCCAGCTATCGCCAGCACAGCGCAAGCTGCGGCGCCGACCAAAGCCGGGACAACCGGAATTTCTGGTCAGTCAGCGACGGGATCTCCGGCGGCGCAATCTGCTGCGAGCGCCGCATCGGCGACAAATATCCAGCTACAAATTCAGTCACTCAACGCATCACTTCCCGCACTCGGCTTGACCAATACGGAAATAAACCAGATCGATCGTATTGCGTCGCTTGTCCAGAATTTCAATCCTGCGGCATATGCCAATCTCGTCAGCCAGTTTGAAGCACTGGCGCAAAATTCGAGATCGTCAGCATCTGCAATTACGACTCTACTTCCGGCAACATACAGCGCGCCCAACGCCGCGAATTCCACAAATGGTGCAGGGTATCAGGTGCAGAATGTTTCCATTAAATTTACGGGATACACGAAACCAGGGAATAGTAGCTTCGCGGGCGGCGGCGGAAAAAACTCCGATGGAAATCCTCCCCAATCTAATTCCGCGGGATTGCAAATCGGGCAAGTGCAATTCACGTTGATTAATGGCCGCGGCCAAACCGTGCAAGTGCAGGCGCCGTAGCCAATTCTCTTCTGATTCCATTCCTTATTTTCAATGTTGGGTCGGTGTGGCATAGGCTTCAGCCTGTGGGGGTTGGGCCTTGCAAGGTCTAAAACCCGCAGGGCGGAAGCCTGCGCTACCCAAACCGGCATGGTATAAATTCAATGCTCACTTTTCGTCGATATGTTTGCATCGCGCACAAATTGGCCGCTGGAAACGAACCGCTTGACGCGTGCTCTCGATGAGCACCGCAAAAGTGGCAAACAACTTTTTGATTTAACCGCGTCCAACCCCACGGAATGCGGCCTTATGTATCCTGAGCGGGAAATTCTTACGGCGCTTTCCAATCCGCGTGCGCTGACCTATCGACCGGATAGCAAGGGCCTGCTCGAAGCGCGAGAAGCTGTGGCTGCGTATTATACGGGGCGCCCCGGATTTACGGCATCGCTCACACACATCGATCCGGAACGCATACTGCTCTCTTCAGGAACAAGCGAGGCATACACGCATATTTTTCGCTTGCTGTGCGAACCGGGAGACGAAATTCTGGTCCCCGCTCCAAGCTATCCCCTTTTTGAATTTCTGGCGGACCTTGCGGACATTCGCCTCGTCCCCTACCCGCTGCTCTATGATCACGGATGGCAAATAGACTTTTCTTCGTTGCGCGCGGCGCTCACATCACGCTCTCGTGCCGTGATGGTTGTGCACCCAAACAATCCCACCGGATCATTCGTCAAATCGCAGGAAGCGGCGGAATTGGCTGAAATTTGCGCCGCTCGGGAAATGGCGATTGTGGCCGATGAAGTATTTCTCGATTACGAGGAAAGTAGCGCCAACCTTCAGGTTGGCATCTTGGCGGCAACCGGATGCCCGCCTGAAGGCGGGCGCTACATGAATCAAAACCAATCTTCTACATCGCCAATTGAACTGGCGAGAACATTTGCGTTTCACGATGCGGCGCTCACGTTTACGCTTAGCGGCCTGTCAAAAATTTCTTTGCTTCCGCAGATGAAACTTGCCTGGACTGTTGTGAGCGGTCCGGACGACCTCGTAAAAATGGCCGTCGATCGCCTGGAAATTATCGCGGACACTTATCTTTCACCGAGCACGCCCGTGCAACTCGCGCTTCCCAAATTCCTTTCGCTGCGTCAAGAAATGCAGTCTCAATTGCGGCAGAGAATTTCCGCAAATCTTTCCGCTCTGGACGCCATGTTGCGCGAATCGAAATCACTCACGCGCCTTGAACGTGAAGGCGGCTGGTACGCCATCCTCCGCGTTCCCGTCACGGCAACGGACGATGATCTCGCCGTTGCGCTGCTCGAACGGCACGAGGTGCTTGTGCACCCGGGCCATTTTTTCAATTTTTCACGCGAAGGGTTTCTTGTGCTGAGCCTGATCACTCCGGAGAGAGAATTTCAGGAAGCAGTCGGGCGGATGCAGATATTTTTTCGCGATTGAAGCGATTCCTGCGTATTAGCGGTAAATCTCTTTGCGGTGTCCAATCCGTATGATCAAAACTATCAGCTTATCCTCTTCGATCTTGCAGATGATTCTGAAATCACCCACCCGGTATCGCCAAAGTTCTCCAAAGCTGGAGCCTTGAAGTGCCTTTCCAAGGCTTCGAGGATCATGAAGTTTTGCAACTCGATCTCTGAGAAATTTTAGGATGCGCTTTGAATGTTGAGAATCAAGCTTTGTTAATTCACGGTCTGCACGTTCCGAAAGCTCAATCCTCCAGGCCATGACGCTTTAAAACATCCTTAAGGGGAATCGTTCGTTCCTCTCCATCCTGAATACGCTGCAGCGTGCGATCAGCGAGGTGAATATCTTCCAGGTCGTCCAAATGTTGAAGAATTGCCTCGCGAACGTAAAAAGACTTTGTGCGGCCTGTCCGCTTCGCGAGTTTTTCCAATCGCTTTTCGATTCCGGAAGGTAGCCGAATGGCCAGCATAAGCACCTCGCTATACAAGTATAGCATAGTGGAGCGGGTCCGATTTTTCAGGGTTCCGCGTCAAGAACAACAACGGGCTGGTAGGTGCGCGGCACGAGGGCTTCGGCGATGGCGATAAGACGCTCCTCGTGATTGAACACGCGCAGGCGCGCGGGTTTCCAGTCCCCTGAGTTCAGTTCCGATGTGGCGCCTTGCGCGGCGCTGGTACGGCCCGGCTGGATTTGCGCAATCTGTATGTTGAACTTCGAGCCGTGGCGGACACGCTGTTCAAGCTGGGGAGGGATCGTTATGCTCGGCAATTCTGGCAGCAGGCGTTCAAGCGGAATCACGTAGCGTGCAAGGTCACCGTCTTTCGCGGCGCGCTCAAGGTCGTCAAGGCTCGCAGCCTGGTCCAATGTGAATTCGCCAACGGCCGTGCGGGCGATTTCGGCGAGATGAGCGCCGCAACCCATGGCGACTCCCATATCGTGCGCAAGCGAACGAATGTAAGTACCCGCAGCGCACTCAATCGAAACTTTTGCCGTGGAGCCAAAAACCTCGTTCACGTGGAAATCGTAAACTTCAATCTCCACGGCTTTCAATTCCACAGGTTTTTTCTTCCGCGCGAGTTCGTGCGCTGGGCGGCCGTGAATTTTTTTCGCGGAATAGGGTGGCGGCATTTGCGCAAAGCGGCCCGCACTTGCAGCGGCGAGCCGCTCGATTTCAGCGCGGTCGAGTTGCGGAGCCAAGTCCGGTCCCAAGACCTCGCCATTGGCATCGTAGGTATCCGTGGCAAAGCCGAAACGGAATGTGGAGTTGTAGCGCTTGCGGCGCCCCACATAAAAACGCGCGAGGCGTGTCGCGCGCCCGAGAAGCATCACAAGCACGCCAGTCGCGAGCGGATCGAGCGTGCCGAGATGTCCAATCTGATGAAAACCCACGATGCGGCGCACGTCGTCGACCACATCGTGCGACGTCTTTCCGCGCGGTTTATCCACGACCAGAGCGCCGTCCAGCGGCGCAGCTTGCGTTTTTCTTTGCATGGGTTTGCGTAGGACAGGCTTCAGCCTGTCTGGGTTTGATTTCTTTGGCACCCATAAAAGTCAAAAGAAGACAGGCTAAAGCCTGTCCTACTTATTTATGAAGTTGGCTTTTTGGTCTGCCGCAAAAGGTCTTCGATGCGCTGGGCGTACTCCTCAGAGTGATCGAGGGTGAAATGAATTTCAGGAGCGCGCCGCAACTGCAGGCGCTCGGTCAGCTCGTGGCGAATGTAGCCGACGGCCGCAAAAAGTCCGCGAATGGTGCTCTTCTGTTCCGCTTCGCTGCCCATAACGCTCACGAATACGCGCGCGTGTTTCATGTCGGGCGTCACGCGAACCTCGGTAATGGTGACCAAGCCTTCGATGCGCGGGTCTTTCAACTCGCCCGCCACCATGATGCCCAATTCGTGTCTGATCTCCTCGGCGACCCGCTGATGCCGATGCCCTGCAACCGTCATTGTCTTCTCACAGAATATTCAAGATATAAAAATTTAAATGCCATCAAATCCGAAATTTCCTACAAAACTTCCAGTTCATGGCCAACCAGATCGCGGCCCAAATGCCGTTCGGAATCCTCAAGCACTGTGCGCAAAGATTGTTCCAGAAATCCGGCGTTATTTGCGAGACTCACGATGCCAACCACCGAGCGCTGCCAGGAATCCTGCCCTTCGAGTTCCGCCACGGCCACATTGAATTTTCCCCGCAGCCTATCTTTCAGGCTGCGGAGCACCTGCCGCTTATCTTTTAGCGAGTGCGCCTCAGGAATATAAATTTCCAGGGTGAGCAGACCGATTGGCATCATCATCCCTGCGAATACATAGAGAACAACGCCACTTCAACGGACAGACCTCATTTTAAACGGGCTCGAACAAGAGTCCGGCTAGGCCGTCGCTTCCGACAATAAAATCTTCTGCATGTGGAAGCATTCGAGGACGTCCGCAACTTTGATGTCGGCAAAGTTGGAGACGGTTGCACCGCATTCGAAGCCGGAGCGCACTTCGTTGACGTCGTCTTTAAAGCGCCGGAGCGATGTAATTTTCCCCGTGTAAACCACGGCGCCGTCCCTCAAAATGCGAACGTCGGAATCGCGCTTGAGGAGGCCGTCCAGCACGTAGCAACCCGCGATCATGCCCACGCCTTTGACGCGGAACGTGTCGCGTACTTCGGCGCGGCCCAGATGAGTTTCCTTGAAGACAGGCTCGAGCAACCCGGTCATGGCTTTCTTGATTTCGTCAGACACTTCGTAAATGATCGAGTGTGGCCGAATCTCCACGCCTTCGCGCTGCGCAAGATCGGACGCCTTGCGGTCGGGGCGAACGTTAAACGCCACGATGATTGCGCCGGACGCAGAGCCCAGCAAAACGTCGTTTTCCGTTACCGCGCCGATGCTGGCGTGAATAATTTTCAGCTTCACGCGATCATCGGAAAGCTTTGGAAGCATTTCGCTCAACACTTCGACCGAACCTTGCACGTCCGCTTTAATAATCAGCGGAAGTTCTTTCACTTCGCCGACTCTAAGCTGTTCGTGCAACTGGTCGAGCGTAATGCGGGCACCGGCGGAGCGGGCCAAGCTTGCTTCGCGCAATTTTCCCTGGCGGAATTCAACGATGTGCCGCGCGCGCGCTTCATCAGCCACCTGAAATTGGTCGCCGGCTTCCGGAGCGCCTTGCAAGCCGAGCACTTCCACAGGGGTCGAAGGTCCAGCAGTCTTTACAGGCCTGCCATGATCATCGAACATGGCGCGCACCTTGCCGTACACTGCGCCGCAGATGAAAACATCTCCGGCATTGAGTGTCCCCGTTTGCACCAACATGGTCGCAACCGGACCGCGTCCTCTGTCCACACGGGATTCCAGCACAGTTCCCGCGCCCGGAGATTTCGGATTTGCTTTCAGTTCACGCAAGTCCGCAACGAGCAAAAGCATTTCGAGCAGCTTGCCCAAATTCTGTTTCTGTTTTGCGGAGACTTCCACCATCACGGTGTCTCCGCCCCATTCCTCAGGCATCAGGCCGCGCTCGGAAAGCTGGCGCTTCACGCGCTCCGGCTGCGCCCCTGGTTTATCAATTTTGTTAATGGCCACAACGATTGGCACGCCTGCTGCTTTCGCGTGGTCAATTGCTTCCTGCGTCTGCGGCATCACGCCATCGTCGGCAGCTACAACCAACACAACGATGTCCGTGACTTTTGCGCCACGTGCGCGCATGCGTGTGAAAGCTTCGTGACCCGGTGTGTCGATGAACACGACCTTGCGCCCATCGATGTGAACGACGGAGGCGCCGATGTGCTGCGTGATTCCGCCGGCTTCTCCTGCGGCTACTTCCGTTTCGCGAATCGCGTCCAGCAAACTTGTTTTTCCGTGGTCGACGTGGCCCATGACGGTGACCACAGGCGGGCGCGGAAGAAGATTTTCCGGCTTTTCTTCGAGCGCAACTTCGCGGACAACGTCTTCCTCAAACGTGATGACGTTAACGATGCCGTTAAACGCTTCCGCAAGACTCGTCGCGGTTGGGGTATCGAGAGCCTGGTTGATGCTGGCGAAAATTCCGCGGTCCAGCAAAATTTTCAGAACGTCTTTTGCGCGCACGTCCAGCTTTTCAGCCAAGTCACGGACAGTCACACCTTCGGTGATTGTAATTTGTCGCGGTTCGCGCGGCGGCGGCGCAGGTGCGCGCTCAATTTGCGCGCTGCGGCGCTGCTCTCCGACACCCGTGCGGGCACGAACGGGATGCAGCTTGCGCTCGCCTTCCTCGAAGCGCTTCTCCATCGTGGGGCGCGCTCGAGCGGCTGGTTTACGCTCATAAATCGGTTTGCCGGGTTCGGCTTTTGGCGGCGCCTTGTCCGGCGGCAAGAGAGTTCCGGGACGAGCACCTGGACGCGGTGGACCGGAACGATCGTGTTGCCCTGGCTGACCGGTTCGTCCAGGGATTGGCTGCCCCGGGCGACCCTGCCCGGGACGCTGTTGCGGAAATCTGGATGGCTGGCCCGGCCTTGGGTTCGAAGGCGGCCTTGGAGGTGCGGGCGGATTGACTCGCGCTCCAGGAGGCAAAGGATTCCAATTCGGTTTAGGAGGCGCTGGCTTACCGGGTGCAGCAGGGGGCCGCGCGGAAACTGTAGGCCTGGGAGCACCTGGGGCTGAAGAAGTCGCGTGCCTCTGCCCACCATGGATGGGCTGATTCCTTCCAGCAGGAGCTTGTTGCGTTTGTCCAGCGTTCGGACGAGCCGAAGGGCGCATAGGCGGCCTGACTGCTACCGGACTGGCCACAGGTGGAGAAACTTTTGGGGCATCCACAGGCGGCGCAATAGCCGGCTTTGAAATCGGTGGTGGAGGCGGTGGTGGCACAACCGCAGGCTTCGCTTCCACGACCGGAGCTGGTGGTGGAGGCGGAGCAGCTTGAACTGGCTCAGGCACAACGGGAGGAGGAGGCGGTGCGGCAACCACTGGAGGTGGCGGTGGAGGGGGAGGTGCGACCGCTACAGGCGCGGCAGGTTTCATGCGCGCTACTTTGGCTGCGGCTTCCTTGGCTACCTTGTCAGCTACTTCTTTTTGTTCAGCCGCAACTTCCGCATCGGCAAGCGCGCGAAAATGTTCACGCACCTTTACAGCTGCGGCTACTTCAATCGAGCTGGAGTGCGTTTTTTTCTCGGTAACACCGGCCTCGGGCAGGTAATCGATGATTGCCTTTGCCTTGACCTCGAGTTCACGAGCCAACTCATTGATGCGGATTTGATTCGAATCAGTCATTGCCCTCCGGGGCGGCTACTTATTTCCGTGCTCGTCTGAAATTTCTGTCGATCCATCCGGCTCCGCGTTGCCGGCCTGGCCCTGCGATTCCGTATCACCAACGATTTCCTCTGCTTCCGTAGGAGCCTCGATATTTTCCGCCGCAGCGTCCGCACCTTCGGCTGCTTCCTCTTGTGCATCGGATTGCTCAGCAGCGTCCGGCGCGGCTTCTTCTTCTGCCAATGTTTCCAGAGATTCTGTTTCCGACTGCGGATTTTCCAGAGACTGGAAATAGGCCGCGACGGACAGCTGAATCTTTTCCACCATTTTCTCGCCGATGCCCGGAATTTCTGTCAGCTGCTCCGGCGTCATGTCGGCAAGTTTTTCAATCGTGCTCACGCCATGAGATTCAATTCGCTCGATGGTTTTCGGCCCGACACCCTGAAGCTCGGAAAGCGGCGTTCCGGGAGCCGTCAGCGCGGTCATTTGCGCTTCGATTTCCTGGCGCTTTTCTTCCTCGCTCTTGATGTCCACGTTCCAGCCAATCAACTTGCTGGCAAGGCGCACATTCTGGCCCTTTTTGCCGATGGCCAGCGAAAGTTGCGTGTCTTCGACGATCACTTCCAAGTGGCGCGTTTCGGGATCGATGATCTGAACGCGCGTCACCTTCGCGGGAGACAATGCTTTTTGGGCAAACTGTACCGTGTCTTCCGAATAAGGAATGATGTCGATTTTTTCGCCGCGCAATTCGCGAATGATAGATTGCACGCGCATGCCCTTCATGCCCACGCATGCGCCTACCGGATCCACATCCTTGTCGCGACTCTGCACGGCGATTTTCGTGCGCTCGCCGGCTTCGCGCGCAGCGGCGCGAATCTGGACTGTGCCGTCGTAAATTTCAGGAACTTCCATCTCAAAAAGGCGCTGAACTAAAATGGGATCGGCGCGGGAAACAATTACCTGCGGTCCCTTCGCGGAGCGGTCCACTGCGCGAATCACGACGCGCAAGCGGTCACCGATGTTGTAGGTTTCGAGGCGCGACTGTTCGCGCTTGGGCATGCGCGCTTCGGCGCGTCCCAGATCCACGATTACGTCTGGGCCTTCGGTGCGCTTGACGACGCAGTTCACAAGCTCGCCGACGCGCCCGTTGTATTCGTTGTAAATGGTGTCGCGTTCCGCCTCGCGCACTTTTTGCATGATCACTTGCTTGGCAGTTTGCGCGGCGATGCGGCCCAACACGTCTGTGGGTTTCGGGATGAGAACTTCGCTGCCGATTTCAGCGCTGGGGTCTACGCGCTTGGCTTCAGCCAGCGTGAATTCTTTTTTCGGGTCGGTAACTTCCAATACGACCGGGCGCACAGCGTACACGTCGACCTGCCCGGAATCTGGATTGAACTTTGCGCGAAGATCCTCTTCTGTCTTGTAAAACTTGCGCGCGGCAACGATCATCGCGTCTTCGATTGCCGCGACGATCACTTCCGGTTCAATGTGCTTTTCCCGGCTGATCTGCTCAATTGTCTGGTACAGCAGATTGGCCATCTGTCCCTCATCTCAAAGTTCAACAACCAGGTTCGCTTTGCGAATACCTTCCACCGGCAAAGCAATCACCCGGCCTTTCACATCGATCTGTACTTTACCGTCGGCAAAACCCGCCAGCCGACCTTCAAAAAATTTCTGATTATCCACCGGGTCCTGCATGGAAATGCGCGCCAGCCGCCCCTTGAAACGCTCAAATTCAGCGGGCTTCGTGAGCTTCCGGTCCAGGCCTGGAGAACTTACTTCCAGAATGTACGGCGGCCCCGGAACCAAATCCTCCACATCGAGGATTACGCTCAACTGGCTGCTGACGATTTCGCAATCCTTGTGGCTGATGCCTTCCGGCTTATCGATAAAGACGCGCAGGAAGCGTTCTTTTCCAACCTTCCATTCGACGTCTACCACGTCCATGCCAACCGACCGCGCCACGCGTTCGGCTGCCTCGCGGATGCGCTCCTGGTCCACCATTCCCGCTTCCCAATGCCCCCAGACTCTTTCTTGACAATAGCAGAGCCGGCAATTTGTATTCGGGTGTCCGCCCAACAAAAAAGTGGGCTCTCGCCCACTGAGTGCTTCGACCGGCTTAGGCTGATCCAGTATAGTCACCCGTAACTGCAAAAGCAAGCTGCAGAAGGTCAGCAGCATTCGCCCCAAATCACACTCCGTCTTGTGCGAAATTCGGGGAGCAGGGCAGGTCACCAGCGAACGGCCTGCGACGGAGATTGAGTACTGCTTACTCCTTCTCCAGATCGCGACACGCTTGCCATGCGCCCCAACACAGTCCACTGCAGTAGAGAAACACAAGAAGCAGAGCCATCGGGAGAAAGAGCAGGTACTTGCCGAACGACTCCCAGTACGGGTGAAGCGAGTGGCCCTCTAAGAACGGATAGACCAACGCGCAACTTAGAGCTAGCGATCCGGTAGAGTACAAGGCGCGTCTCTGCCAGAGACGGAAGCGCACTCCCGAATTTTGTTTGACCGCAACAAGCTCATCGTCGCTGAGAGGACTTTCTGTCGTGTCGTAGATCATTTGTTTGTCCTCACTGGCATGGCAGGTGGCCAACACGGTCGCGTTTTTCTATTGAAGCATCTTTCATAGTTGGATGATAACCCCAGCGGGGCAACCCCGGGGATCTAGTTTGTCTCTTGCGGGTTTAGATTTCACCGCAACCGAAACTGTCGGCGGTAAGGTATCTGAAATTGCCCACCTCTGCAAAAATCGCAATAAGTGAGGTAAAGGCAACAACGCCGGAACCACTCTTGTGTAACTACATTGGTGGAGCTACACTATTTATTATGGTCCGCTTTGAGTGGGACGAGGCGAAAGCTAAGTCCAACGCGCGTAAGCATGGCGTACGGTTTGAAGATGCCATGCTCGTTTTTGCCGACCCATTCGCGCTGGTCGACCAGGATCGCATGGAGAGTAACGAGCCCCGTTGGCAAACCCTCGGCCTTGCCAGAGGCATCGTTCTGTTACTTATCGCTCATACAGTTCGAGATGAATTGGAGGGTGAAATCATACGCATTATTTCCGCTCGAAAAGCAACTCGGAAGGAGCGAAAACATTATGACGAAAATCGTAAAAAAGAGTCTTGCAGATAGCCGCCTTACAGAAGAGTACGAAACGCCGCCTGGAAAAACTCGCACTGCAGTCCGATGCGGAGGTCGATACTTCCGACATTCCGGAATTGGCCGAGAAGTTCTGGCAAAACGCGGTGCGCAATCCATTCTATCGCCCCGTGAAACAACAACTGACGCTTCGCCTTGACGCCGATATCATTGCCTGGCTGAAACGGCAGGGCAAAGGATACCAGACCCGCGCCAATGCGCTGTTAAGAGCGGCAATGTTTCAAGATTTAAACGCAAACAAAGTCGGATTTTCGCGATCAAACTCATCGAGACAGAACGCATCGTGCGAAGACTGGTGATGTTCGGCAGGCCAGTTAAGTTCTAACCCATATTTACTAAAGAAATTGAATGTGACTTGGGAACGCCAACCTCCTGATTGGCGGGTCGGAAATCGCCAATCGGGAGATTGGCGTTCCTGCGGTGAGAAGGTCAAACTAAGGCCCTGCAGTCAATCTCTCGCCGCAACCGAGATTCAGCTCACAAAAAGAAAAGCCCCGCCCTTCAAACTCGAAGGTCGGAGCCTCCATCAAAACAAAAACTATTGGGGCTGCTTCGTGCGCGAAGCAGGTTCAACGATTGACTACGGCGTTGGCTTTTTTGCCGGTGCAGGAGCCGCGGGCTTCGGCGCTGCCGGAGTCGCTGCTGCTCCGTTCTTCACCGGATAGGCCTGATCGTAGAGGCGCACAATTTCCTGCGTGATGTCGGACGAAGACGACGCGTAGACCACGGGGCTGCCCTGCGCGGAAGTGTCGAACACGGCGACGAAACCATTCTCGCGGGAGTAGCGGTCCATCACTTCGAGCATCTTGCGGCCGATGCCGTCGACGATTTCGCCTTGCGCGGCATTCAGTTCTTCGTTCAGGTCATCGTTGCCGCGCTGCAGGCGGCGCGACAGCAGTTCGCCCTCGCGTTGCAATTTTGCTTTCTCGTCGTCACTTAGGGTTCGCGCCCCGTCGGACATGCGGCGCTGCAGATCTTCGATTTGTTTCTGAAGATTTTGCAATTCATTTTGCTTCGGCGCAAATTGCGATTGCAATTGCGCTTGCGCCTGTTTGCCTTCCGCCGTGGCAACAATTGCGTTGCGTACGTTGATAACGGCGATTTTCGTTGGTGCCGCAGCAGCGCCTGCCGCGCCCTGCGCATGAATGCCACGAACTGGAGCCAGACATAAAATGGCCAGCGCGGCTGCGGTGCTCAAATATCGTGAATTGACGATCATCCTCACTCCTTCTTTCCCTCGTGAAAATCAAATCGCGGATTATAGCGGTCCAAATTCAAAGGCGTCAATCTGAATTACTCGGACTCGATTGGAGCAAAGCCGTTTGGATCGAAACGCTTTTCAATAACTCCCTACATGCACTCGGTTATTTCCGGGTTTCGCCGCCCCCATTCTATCGCGGCAATGGAATAAACAACACATGGCCGTTGGCCGTATCTGCAATGACCGCGACATTCGTCAACGGATGAATATCCAGGGCGTATTGCGGCTCCCCGGCAGACGACAGACTGAGCGCGAGATTGGAATTTACCACGGCAGTCGGCGGCGGCAATGCCAACACGGCTCGAATTCTTTGGCCTAGAAAATCCGCCACGGTTACCGTATGGCTGCCGGTGTTCGTGCTGACCAGCGTACTCGTAAGATAATTATACGCAATCGATGTGGGATTGATGCCGATGCGAAACGTGATCTGTATGGAGCTGACAGGATCGATCACGCTGACCGAATTGCCCGTGCTCGAGGCGGCAATGAAACACCCTGTCGTGTTCGTTGTCGTGCCAGTCTTGGTGTTATTCGATCCGCAATCGGTCGGAACAGGATCATATATTACGGAAGTAGGACCGTTGACCGTGAAATTTTGGTTCGCTGAGCCTGCCCCTCCATTGGAAATTTGCACGGAATTTCCACCAGAGGCGGCCACGGCCACCTGATGATTGACGTAATTGAAACCCACTCCAATAGGGGTTTGACCGGTTGAAATAGTGCTTGTCCCACCGGTAACGGCGTTGACCACCGTCACGGTATTGGCGACGCTGTTGGCAATGGCAACTTCTCCTGTCGCTTCATCCGCGGCTGCACCAATCGGTCCTGAACCCGTGCTAACTGTCTGCGTCACAGTTTGCGCCAATTCATCCACGATGGATGCGGTTCCCGCGCCACCATTATTCGCAACCACAGCAAGATGCAAGCGGGGCAGTACGGCAACCCCAATCGGATTCGCTCCCACAGGTATTGCATTTCCCGTGCCTGAGGCCAAATTAATCAGCGCCAAAGAATTGCACCCGAACAGGCTCACCGCAGCAATATTCTGGCGCGGATCGATTGACACGCCGGAAGGCAGCGGGCTGGGGCAGGCGGCGCTGCTGACATCCACGCTCTGCTCGACCGTAAAGTCCTCGGCATTAGTAACTCTACCGCTTTGATCGCTCACGTCCACCGCAAACCTGTGCACAGTAGTCAGCAGGCTAAACGGAACGGTTGCCGTCAGCAGGCGATCGCCCGAGCCGCTGCAAGAAGTTGGCAGAGAAACGCCGTCGAGGCGCACATTTAAATTTGTGCTGCCATTCGTGCAGGTGAGCCCCTTCCCGATCACGGTCAATGTTTGTGGGGCGGGGCTTGGCGCCGTTCCCAAAGTCGAAGTCGCAATAAATGTTTTTGGACTCGTCTCCGTAATGGAAAAGGGCTGAATGGCACCTAGATTCAATACGCTGACGGTATTCCCGGTCTGATTGGCGACCAGAGCAATGTTTGTGCCGGGATCAACTGCAATGGCAACTGGTCCATTCAAGGTTGTGGAAAATAGCTGGTTGTCATTTAGCCGCCGAGCGGCCTGAGAAGGCACAGTATCGGTTGGTGGAACAATGACCGAAAGAGTATTCGCGAAAGAATTTACCGCATAAACGGTGTTGGTTAACGGATTGTACGCCGCAGCGGTCGTCCCGACATCCGAAGCACCGTTGGTAGTCAGGCTTAGCGGCGAGACAGACTGATCGATCAGGCTGAAAAAGGAAACCACTCCGCTGGTGGTGGGATCGACCAGGACCGCTTGTTGCGTTTCTGGATTAATTCCAATGCCCTGGACCGAAACTGGCACCCCGACAGTGGCCACCGGCTGAGAATAATTCACCAATCCTGTCGCAGTCTGAGGAGCTTGTTGCGTAGCCACGTTGGGGAGGGTTGCTGCCTGTGTTTCCGTATAGCTGAATTGGTTGGACGCGGGGCCGACGGCTGAAACTGTAAAAAAGCCGTTCAGTGAGGGGCCCTGGCTAGCCCACGAAGGGTCCGGTGTGCCCGTAAACGTAATATTTTGAATTTGAACGGCGTCTCCCACCTGGATGGAAAGAGGCGGAGCGGACGCGGAAGAATCCACGGTGACAGTAACGATGTTGCCAGTGCCATTATTGGTTCGGGATATGGCCGTAATCGCATTGCTCGATTGCTGATTCAAATCCACAATTCCCAAAGAACCAAGCGTGCCTGGCGTAGCTAAAGCCCAATTGAGATGGGGCTCAATAGCAACGCGAGTATTCGATCCGCTGCTGATGGAAACAATGCCCGCATAGGTCGGCGGATTCGTCGTTACATCCACCAGCACTCCATAATTTCTTTGCTGCATGGCAACCAGCGCACGCCCCGTAACCGGGTTGATTCCTACAGCACCCGGCGTGTCCGTCAGCGTTGGAAGAACAAAACTGATCGCCCGTGTATTGAGATCCACGACGGCAACTGTTTTCGATGTTGAATTCACTACAAGCGCAATATTCCGCACATAGTCAATCGATACGCTCGAGGGACCCGAAGCCGGGCACGGAGCCGTGGCGCCAACAGCAGCAGTGCAAATACTCTGAACCAGCGGAGTGGAAGGGATGCCGCCGGAAAGGTCAATCAACGTGATGTCGTTCGATCCTTTATTCGCCACCACAGCAATACCCGTTGCGGGATTGATCGCCACATCGCTGGGCGCTGTGCCCACCGTGATCGTGCTTGCTGCGGGCGGCGTATACGATGGCTGCACGGCGACATTGGCAACCGCAAATTTTGTTGCGTCCGTATTGCTCTTGATGGCCACTGGATACAAACCCGGCACCGTGAAATCCCCGGAATTCGATCCGCCGCCAATGGATACGGACAATTGCCGCGTGCTGCCAATGGTTTGGCTGGCGGGAAGTTGTATGCCGCGCAGTTGTCCGTTAAATGTTGCATTCACCGCGGGCGCCGCGGGATTGGCTCCCGTCCCAAAAAATCCTCCATTTACACCAAAGGTCTGAACGCCAGCCGTGTTTTGCGGGATGCTGGAGGGCGTGGGCCCAACAAGACCGGGCCTCACACCTACTACAGTGATGCGGCATTGTGAGGCATCCGTTGTGCAGGTTTGAATTCCGCCAGACTGCTCAGACACACCGATCTGCAAAACATTGGAAGGTAATCCGGAAGACGATGCCGGTTGTGGAGGCGAAGCCAAAATGAAATCCGGAATGCGTGCCCGAATCACTGAGCTGGAAATATCTGTGACAAAGGAGGATGCCAGCTCCACGTT
The DNA here is from genome assembly GCA_963786215.1 of uncultured Acidobacteriota bacterium. GTDB lineage: Bacteria > Acidobacteriota > Terriglobia > Acidiferrales > UBA7541 > Palsa-360. The sequence goes on along the minus strand of CAWAYK010000005.1, from coordinate 561,848 downwards.
ATTAATGAAAACGTTTTCCGTGGAAATAAAATTGGTTCCCGTAATGTAAATATCCTGAAACAGGCCGCCCAGCGGCGTCGTGTTGGGACTTACGGAAGTTACCGTGGGTTGAGACGCGGTCACGACCGAAACGGTGGCCGTCGCAGTGACCGAGGTATCGGCAACCGATGTGGCCGTGATGATCACCGTGCTGGGCGAAGGAACAGTCGAAGGAGCCGTATACACGCCCGAGGTCGAGCCAATAGTGCCGATGCCTGTAAGAGTAGTGGAGAGCGACCACGTAACGTTGTTGCAAGTAGGAGTCGAGACGATATTGCAGCCGGGATTATTCACAGTTGCGGCAAAGAGGAATGTTTCACCTGTTCCCACCGTCGCGGAAGTTGGATTCAGCGAAATGCTGATCCCAGTAACGATGGTCAAAGTTGCGGTGCCCGTTTTGGTCGTGTCGGCTTGCGAGGTGCCTGTAATCGTAACTACGGGGGCAATCGTGGCAGTGCCACTGACTGTAACCGATGGGATTGTAAGAGGCGCAGTGTAAAGTCCGGTCGCGTCGATGGTGCCGCAGTTCGTGGCCAGTACTTTGCTGATGGTTTCGCAGGTCAAGCTCCAGGTAATCGCCGTATTGGTGTTGCCCGTGACGAGACCGCTAAAGAGCTGCGTTCTGTTGGTGATTACGCTGGCCGAAGTCGGCGAAATCGTTATGCTCACGGTGGAGGAACTGCTTCCCCCGCAACCCAACGCTCCCAGCGCGGCCACGAGAGTGAGTATTGTTGAGAGTTTCCACCGCTTCATTCCGGTCCTCCAAAAATTTCGCGACATTCGCACTGGTAGCGCAAATACTTTCTGCACGGCGCTTACCAGGCCCTTCGATCCCTGAACCGCTTAGATAAATTTCAGAACAGCAAAATCCGCATTTAGAACGTCCGGCTCACCGTAAACCGGAAAGTGCGCACTGGATCAAAGAAATTTGTCCTTTGCGGATTGTTAAACAAATTTATGATCTGCGGCGCGACCTGGGAATTCCATACATCAGGAGGCAGTCCTCTTGAGAAGGAAGTCCAATTCGGGTCAAAACAGTTCGTGTTTATACCCTGGGACGCATTACAAAGCGTCGTTGAAGCAAATACGTTATTTACGTTTCCAGGAAATTGGGTCTGCGGTGCCTGGATCACTTGAGACATTCGGTTGAAGTTATAGGCCCAATAAAGCCGGAATGGCGCTTGCACAATGGGGAGTTGAACGACCAACTCCAACCCCGCAGAAGTTCTCGGTTTGAAATTCGTGCCCGGCTGAAACGGCAGTGTACGGCTTACTCCTGATAAAGGGAATGTTGATGCAAGCGAAGTAAAATCCTGCGAGTTCAGCTGCAACTGATCGCGTTGCAAGGCTCCGGTCGCACCTGCGTCGCCGAAAATCGATAGCGCCACGTGGGGGAACAGTGGAATGCGGTATTCAAAATTGGCGACCATCTCGGTGTCCCCGCCGGGGAACGAGGTTTGGTAACTAAGTGTCGGAATGCTGACAGAGCCAATAGTTGGATTTCCGTTTCCGTCAAGAACGTGTGGATTGGAAAAAGAAACAGTCGTGTTCGTGAGTGTGGGAACGAAAACGACAGGCGAAACGGTTCGCACGTCGAATCCGCGCAATGTATCTTCGCCGCCCAGATAGAACCGGCTGAAGGGCGGAATAACTTTCCCGCCGTATCCGGACTCAAATGCCCCGAGAAAGCGTATGGCAATTACGTTCCGGTGATGATAATTAGGACGAAAATATTTTGCCTCAACGATTTCCGATACTGTATTTACGTTACCGCCGAGAGGTCCGCCTTCAAACGAGGAAGAAAGAAAGAGGCTCTTTCCGTGTGTCGGATTCACGGGATTGTCCACGGTGTTATAGCTCAAGGTCGGCGTGACCTTGCTCTCATGGATGCCCTGCAGCGAGGAAGGTCCCTCAAGCTGTTGAAATTGCAGAACGCTGAATAACGCGGTAGATGCGGTGCTTAAACCGGTGATGCTTGTGTCCGTATATCCATACGTCAAGCCCAATCGGGTGAAGCCCAATTTTTTCAAGGGATAGCTTGCAAAAAGAGTGAAGCCGTCGCTGTTCTGAATGTAGTTTTGCTCGGTATTGGGATTGAGCTGAACCTGATAGCCCAACGCCAGCGAAGTTTGCTGCGCCTGGTTAAAATTATAGCGGCTCACAAATACGGTGAACCCGGTGCTGATCGGGCGGTCAAACAAATACGGCTCCGTGAAGCCGAAATTTATGTTGCGTTGCAGCGTCCCGATATTCGCGCCAAGGGTGAGAGTCTCGCCCAGCCCCAGGAAATTGTTTGTCTGATAAGTCAGGCCAATATACGTGCCTGCAAAGCCGCTGACGCCGCCCGTCAAGCTGATGGATTGCTTCCCTTTCTCCTTCAGCTTGAGGAGAATATCAACCGTGCCTTGCTTGACGTTGCGCTTGATCTCGGCGTTTTCCGGTTTTACGGCCTCGAAATAATCCAGTTGATTCAGGCGCAAGAGGCTCAATTCCCATAAATTATTCCGGAACATGTCGCCTTCGTTGAGCAGCAATTCGCGGCGGATAACTTTGTCGCGAGTGCCCGTGTTACCTGAAAAATCGATACGGCGGACAAAGAACTGTTTTTGCTGATCGAACGAGAATGTCAGGTCGACTGTCTTCGTATCATCGTGAACTTCGGTGTCGGGAACCGCTGTAAAGTCGATGAATCCAAAATTGCCGTACAGTTTTGTATAGTCCTCGATCGCTTTGCGGACTTTCGCCACGCTGAAGATATCGCCCTTTTTCATCGGGAAAGCGGATTCCAGGTATGCCTGCTTGAAAAAGAGACCTTCGTCAGGATTGGCGTTGCGCACGTGAAGCGTGCCCATGTGATATTTGGTCACCCTCTTCAATCGGAATCGTAATATTCGTTTCCCGGCCCTCATGCACGCCTACGAGTGGAACACCCCTCGGCAGTACGCCTTGCTTAATCGTCGCGTTTTGAATGATCGGATCTTTTACCAGCACTTTGAAATAACCGTTGTCCTGGTACAGTCCGCGAATTCCTATTTCCATATCCTCATCCAGCTTGGGACGGTCAAACGTTTTGGAGAGCACGGAAATGTAATACGGCGGCACCGGACCGAGCGGAATCGCAGTTGGCCGCGAATTACGCATCGTGCGAATAATTTTGCGGCCGGAAAACGCCGTGTTTCCAGTGATAAGGATCTTCCCGACTTTTACTTTGGGGCCCTCATCGATGTTAAATGTAAGTTTTACAGCGTTCGTGCCGGGGAGCCGTTCGTAGGTAGGTTTGACGGTAGCGAACTGGCGGCCGTGCTCTGCGAGCAATTCCTTCAACACAACTTCCGCTTTTTTGATTCTCGTCGGGTCGAACTGGCTTTCAATCGAGAGCCCTACTTTGCGATCCTTAAACCGGTCCAGAATGTCCGATTCGGAAACGGATTTATTCCCTTTGTATTCAATGCGACGGACGATGGGCCGCTCGGTAACATAGAAAATAACAATTTTCTGGTTCGGTTTGTCCGCGCTGTCTTCGATTTCTAGCCGGATATCCTCGAAATACTGCGTGTTCCACAACGCATGGAAATCGCGCCGCAACGCTTCGTCATTTACAGGATCGCCGGGCCGGGAAAAAATTCGAGCGCGCAACGTTTCACTGCGAATTCTTCTATTTCCCTGGAATTCAATGCGTTCAATGGTAGGAGTTCCTGCCGGCGCCGGAGCATTCGCGGCGGGTGCCTGCGAGTTGACCTGGACGGTTAAGGAATAAGCGTGCGCGATGGGTGCCGAGCACACCACAACGGCGGCAAGAAAACAAAAAATGCTTGCGCGCACAGGCGTGCTGAAACACCAATATTTTCTTGCGGCCAAAGAAAACCTCAAGGCCGCTTGCCCCGAAACAAAATTGTACGCTCCCCCCAACCGAGCTCAAGAATGTGAGCCGGCCTGCGCGCGTAGGATTCGCTAGTGGGATACCGGGGTTGCCTCAACCACCGGTCGGAATCCAAGCCCGTCATTCGTCACGTACACTTCCAAGGTTGCAGGTCGCTGCAGGCCACCCTGAATCAGCGCCTCCGACAATGGATCTTCCACGTACTTTTGCAGAGCCCGCCGCAACGGCCGCGCACCGTAGTTACGGTCGCCACACGTTTTGTCGAGAATCCACTGGCGTGCTTCCGGCGTCAGTACGATCTGCACTTGACGGTGGATCAAGGTATCATTGGTTTGCCCAACCAACAAGTCGATGATGCGAAGTAATTCTTCATCGCCCAGCGGATTGAACAAAATAATTTCATCCAAACGATTTAGAAACTCCGGATTGAACACGCGCTTCACTTCCCCGAGCACGAGTTCGTCGAGGCTCTTCGCCTGTCCCTCTTCCGCAGCGGACTGGAATCCCATCGTAGACCGCTTCTGAAGGTGCCGTGCCCCGAGGTTCGACGTCATGATCAGAATCGTGTTGCGGAAATCAACCGTATTCCCCAACCCGTCTGTCAATTGCCCGTCTTCAAAAACCTGGAGCAGGATATTGTACACATCCGGATGCGCTTTTTCGATTTCATCCAGCAAAATTACTGAATAAGGGGTCCGGCGCACGCGTTCCGTAAGCTGTCCGCCCTCTTCATATCCCACATATCCTGGAGGCGCACCGATCAGCTTCGATACGGAGTGTTTCTCCATGTATTCGGACATGTCGAAACGGATCAGAGACTTCTCGCTGCCGAACATGAATTCGGCAAGGCGGCGTGCGACTTCTGTTTTTCCGACGCCGGTTGGGCCGAGGAACAGGAAGCAGCCCACGGGACGTCCCGGAGCTTTCAGTCCTGCGCGGCTGCGACGAATGGCGCGGGCCAGTGCAGTGATGGACTTGTCCTGGCTGATGACGCGTTTGTGCAATTCCACTTCGATGCGCAGCAGTTTCTGCTGTTCGTCTTCCTTGATCGAGGTGACGTTGATTCCAGTCCAGCGCGCCACGACGTCTTCGATGTCTTCCCGCGTGACGATTCCGGTATTCGTGTCATCCAGCTTCAGGCGCTCGCGAACAACGCGCAGATTCTCTTTTTCCTTGCGCTCTTCTTCCGAATAGAAGCGCGCCTTCTCAAACTCATGATTGGCGATAGCCGTTTCCATGCGATGCGTGATGAATTTCACACGCTTCTGGACTTCGGCTACTTCATCGGGCAAAGCGGCCTGGCGTAATTTCACGCGCGCTCCGGCTTCGTCGATCAAATCGATGGCCTTGTCCGGCAGAAAACGGTCCGGAATGTAGCGGCTCGAAAGATACACAGCGTAGCGAATCGCTTCGTCCGTATAGCTGACGGCGTGGAATTTTTCGTAGCGTTCGCGCACGCCTTCAAGAACAAGAATCGCTTCGTCCTCGGACGGCGCGCCGACCTTCACAGCTTGAAAACGTCGTTCGAGTGAGCGGTCTTTTTCGACAGACTTGCGATACTCGCCCGGCGTGGTTGCGCCGATGCACTGAATTTCGCCGCGAGAAAGCGCGGGCTTCAAAATATTCGCAGCGTCCAGTGAGCCTTCCGCGGAGCCTGCACCAACTAGCGTGTGAAGCTCGTCGATGAAGACAATGGAATTCTGGCTCTCCATCAATTCCTTCATGATGGTTTTGAGCCGCTCTTCAAATTGGCCGCGATATTTCGTTCCGGCAACAATCAAGGAGAGGTCCAAGGAAAGAATGCGCTTCTCGGCGAGGAAGGGCGGCACATCGCTATCGGAAATGCGCTGAGCCAGGCCCTCGACGATCGCGGTCTTGCCAACGCCGGGCTCGCCAATCAGCACCGGGTTGTTTTTGGTGCGCCGGCAAAGGATTTGAATCACGCGTTCGAGTTCGCGTTCGCGTCCGACGAGCGGATCGAGCTGGCCTTCGAGCGCAGCTTGAGTAAGGTCGCGGCTGAATTCAGCAAGTAGAGAGGTTTCTTTAGGCCGCGCTGCAGGCGCCTTTTCGCCGGCGCTGCGTGCCAGTTCTTCTCGCAGAGTCGTGAGGCGCAGGCCCCGCTCTTGCAAGATTTCCGCGCCAAAGCACTTCTCTTCGCGCAGGATCCCGAGCAGCAAATGCTCGGTACCGACGTGCCTGTGCCCGAGGCGCTCGGCCTCTTCCGTGGCGAAGTTCAGGATGCGCTTGGATTCCTGGCTGAGGGGGACTTCGACCGACGTGGAGATGCGCTCACGAATCGTGATGCGCTGCTCGATCTCCTTGCGGATCGATTCGATAGATCCATGAGACCGGAGGAAACGGTTGGCGAGCGCCTTATCTTCGCGCATGAGCCCGAGCAGCAAATGCTCGGTCTCAATGTAAGGCGAACCATATTGACTGGCTTCGTATCGCGCGAAAAATATAACGCGTCGAGCCTTCTCTGTGTAACGTTCAAACACGGGTCAACTCGTTTCTCCCTTAGTCCTAAGAACCAGGGTTTGGTCTACGTCCCAACCGGCTGGAGCTTCCCATGCTCAAGTTGCAGCACGAGATCTGCGCGCCCCGCCAGAACTGTATTGTGCGTCGCCAAGATGGAGGTAAGTTGGTGCTCTTGATGCAGCCGCTGCATGAGTTCAAAAACAGCAGTTGCATTCCGCTCGTCCAGGTCTCCGGTGGGCTCATCCGCCAGCAAAAGTGCCGGCTTTTGTACTAAAGCGCGGGCAATTGCCACACGCTGTTGTTCTCCCCCGGATAACTCCCCTGCACGCTGGCTAACCCTTGCTCCCAAACCGACTTCCCTGAGCCAGTGTTCAGAGGTTTCGAGCGCCTCTTTGTGCCTTGCGCCGCGCATTAACAGTGGCATGGCCACGTTTTCGACTGCCGTAAAGTCAGCCAAAAGGTGGTGCCGCTGCCATACAAAACCAATTGAACGATTGCGATAATTCGCAAGTTCAGTTTCTCGAAACGAATCTATCGCCTTCCCTTCGAAGTATACTGTACCGCTCGTTGGCGTGTCTAGCGCGGCCAGTAGATGCAAAAAAGTACTCTTGCCCGCGCCCGAAGGGCCTACAATCGCAATTAACTTGCCGGTTTCAACGCTGACGTTAACGCCAGAAAGCACTACGATTTCAGCGCTACCCGAGCCATAAACCTTGCGCAAATCTCGAGCTTCGACCAGCGCAGTTGCCTGCGCCGTCCCATTCATCAGAGGGCCTGTCGAAGATGATGTTCCTATCGCCATATTTACTTAAGGGGAGATTAACATCCTAAATTATCTCTGACCCTTATACATTTCCCGTCTACTTCATTTAGATGCCCATTCCGTCCATTTCGTCCAATGAATCGGATTTTTCGCCTCCTGCCGGTTGACTGGCAGGACAAACGATTTCACTTTCTCGCCCTATACATGCCTCTCGAAAGAGTGACCCATTTTGGCACTCTAACGCAACTCGCTTAAACTGCTGAAAATAATAATCTTGCAACGCTTTATAATTTTCAGCTTGCTGCCAGAGGACTTAATCTTCCAGGCAGCAACATTCACCCCTACTTAAGTGCAACCCGGACGCCAAATATTAGGAAAAATTACCGAATATTCTTTGCCATCGAATTTCAGTAAAAAATGGGATTTCTTTGGAGAAAACTAACGAGTAATCAAAAATAGGGACCTGATAAGACAGTCCCGCTGTTTCACCATCCATCCGGTATAAGATAACACCGCGCGATGCGAACCCAAAAACGACCGCTTCCTGGTAGCCGCTTTCCACGACTGAACTCTTACTTTGATCATACTATCTTGCTGGCAATACTTGCGACGGTGCTGTTTGCGTGGCCGGCCATCGGCCAGTCCAGCACGAATGAAGCAAAATCCGGCGCCCAAACAGTTGCGCAAGAGGATGAGCCCGAAGCAAATCCCGGGCGCCCAACAGTTAGCAATCCCGCAACACTGACGCCTGTGGGCTACCTTCAGTTTGAAACCGGAACTCTCGGCGCCACGAATTCACCTGAATTCTCCACACGGTACGAGTTTAATGAGGTTGTCAAATTGACCGTTTCGCGACGCCTGGAGTTCATCGAATCTTCTGAGCCGGTGGTTCACTATACAGTAAATGGAGCGGCGGCGAATGGCACTGCCGAAGTTTTTCTCGGCGCTCAGGCTGTCCTTTTTCCGGGCGAAGGTGCCAGACCCACGCTGTCAGCCAGCTATTTCAGACGCGTCTACGATGGCGGCGCGCCGGAACTGGACATTGGCAGCCCGCTCAACTCGTCCGTATTTTATGCGAGCGCGGATGTGAAGGGTTTTCACTACGATGCGAATGCCGTCTTCAATGAAGTTCTTGAAGGCCCGGTGCGTAGGCTGCAATTCGAGCAGACACTTTCAATTTCGCATCCGCTTGGGAAAGGGTTCGGTCTTTCAGGGGAAATTTGGCGTTTCACCCAGCCTTTCCAGCATGGCAATGCCATCGGAAATCTCTGGGCAGTCAGTTACGCCGCGCGAAAAAATCTGGTGTTTGATGCGGGATTTGACAAAGGTTTAACTGGCACATCCACGCACTGGGAAGCTTTTGCAGGCTTGACCTATTTGCTCCCTCACAGGTTGTGGCACAAGTAGGACAGGCTTAGCAGGTTGCGGAAATACCCACCATCTCTGTCATTCTGAGCGAAGCGAAGAATCTCTCCTTGTTTCTTTTCCTATACTTGAATCGAAGAGAGATTCTTCGCTTCGCTCAGAATGACAGAATGAAGCACTTATTCCGCAGTCAGTGAGGCCTGTCCCATTATTCCTACATCCCTGGTTACGACTTGCTTGATTTTTTGGTTACAACTTCTTCCATGCTGCTTCCGAAATCTTTCAGGATCACGGACGCCGCATTCCGCCCGGGCATTCCTGTGACAGCACCGCCCGGAGCAGTGCAGGCTCCCGTCTGGTAAAGCCCGGCAATCGGCATACGGTAGTTGGCCCAACCGGGCACGGGACGCATCGCTCCGATTTGTGATGGAATCATGGCGCCGCCGTGCGTGCTTCCCCGCCACATTGACGGATTCATGCGCTCAATATCCAGCGGGCTCTCGATAAATTTACCCAGAAATTTGTCGGGCGTGAGATTCGGTGCGAATTGCCGCAAGCGATTGAGGAGAGCTTCGGCCACTTGCTCTTTGATATTGTCCCAATGCTTCGGGCCTTCTTTTAAACCATACGGCAAATTACTTTCAATCTTGATGGTGTGGCAACCGGCCGGTGCGCGGCTCGGATCGGCAACGCTTGGGGAAACAATCTGCAATCCCGGCAGATCGTTCAAGTTAATTTCGCCGCGGGCCTCGAGCACATTCATTTCCAGATAGTAGCCAAGCCGCTCGGGGGCGATGGCGGCTTCGCACGTGGAAATCGTCCCGCCCGCGGGCAATGCATATTTCGGCGGATCGGTGGTGGCGTAATGCAGGCTGATCATGGCGTGCTCGGGCTGAAATAAATCGAGGCCTTCGAGAAAATCTTCTCCCCACAATTCGCGCGGGGCCATGTTTACCAAATTTTTAATATGAATAGTCGAGACGACGGACTTTTCCGCCCGGTAGGTGCTGCCGTCCGTGCAACTCACTCCTACACACTTATTGCTCTCGATCATCAGTTGCGCGACTGGTTTACTGGTGAGTACTACGCCGTTGTGCGCCTCGATAAAACGTCCGAGCGCAACGCTGAGCGTGCCGGAGCCGCCTTTGGGAATGGGGCGTCCGCTGATCACCTGCTGCACGAGCGTGAAGGCCTGAGCGCCAGTATTCGGATCTCCTCCTGGGACGGAACCGAAATGTCCGCACACGAGATTGGCGCGGCGCATGTAATCGCTCTCGTACATTTCGCAAAGTAAATCGTAGGCGGACATGGCCATGCGTCGCTGCCACACACCGCCTTTGGGAATTTTTGGCGCGCCGCTGTCGGCTGCTGCACCTCGGCCGGCGGCCGTGGCCGCCGTGTACGCTTTATATTCCGCCATCATGCGGCGAAAAGTTTCCGCATCTTTTTTGGAAACGCGCGCGATGGATTCGCAGGTGCGATCGAGATCGCGCCAAACCGTGATCGACGCGCCATCCGAAAACGGAATGTGCATGACGGGATCGGGATCGATGTATTCGCCGTAGCCGTAATCGCGAAGCTGCAATTCGTTGTTGCGAACGGCCGGATTATTCGCGATGCCCGCATGCACGCTCGAGCACAAATCTTCCTTAAATCCCGGCATGCACACTTCCGCCGTCTTCGTGCCGCCGCCAATCGTGGGGCGCCCCTCGAGCACCAGCACTTTGTAACCGCCCTTGGCCAGATACGCCGCGCAAATCAGACTGTTGTGCCCCGCGCCCGCAAACACAAAATCAAAGCGGTCGCCCGGCGCCGCCGCTTGTTGCGCCATGGAGCGCAACGGTGTAAACGCCAACGGGGCAAACGCCGCGCCCTTCACAAATCCGCGCCTGGTAATCTCGGTCATGAAATCTCCTCGCGCATCCGAAGCGCAATGTGTCGTATGGTATCGGATGGTGCAGCTAAAACTTTAGATGGCAGCAACTCCTGTGAACGGTGCAGGAATTATACGACTATCTTGAAGTTTCCTTGCAAGGAACTACCCACTTTCCCTAGCAACATTTTATCCCACGCTTCCGTAAGGATGCCCAGTGCGATATCGTATCTACATTGTAGACACATGGGTCTGGATTCGTGCTATTGTAGATACGACGTATCTACATGTGAGGCGATCCGTGAAAGCGACCGTAAGGAAATGGGGTAATAGCGCGGCCATACGCATCCCGGCATCCGTGCTGCAGGCATCGCGCCTGGACCTGGATGAAGTGGTGGACGTGCGCGAAGAGGCGGGGCGAATTGTAATTGAACCCGTCCACCAAAAAACATACGAACTGGACGACTTGCTGAAAGGGATTACATCGAAAAATCAGCACGACCCGGTTGATTTTGGCCAGCCGATGGGCAAAGAGGCCTGGTAATGGCGCGCTATGTGCCGGACGCTGGAGACATCGTATGGTTGAACTTCACGCCGCAAGCAGGACACGAGCAGGCTGGACACCGCCCAGCCCTGGTTATCAGCCCAGCCGGATACAATGACAAAACCAGTTTAATGGTCTGCTGCCCCTTAACAACGCAGATCAAGAATTATCCATTTGAAGTTTTAATTTCAGGTTCACCACAAAGTGTGGTGCTAGCAGACCAAATAAAAAGCCTGGACTGGCGCATCCGAAAAGCCAAACGAAAAGGCGTAGTGTCCGCGGAAGAATTGGCCGAAGTACGCGCAAAAATTACTGCGCTTATTGGCTGAGCGCTTCTCTCTCTGCCACGTGCGGAAAGGGTCGAATCTTTGGAGTTTTTTTGCGCGCGTGCCACAAGTCATACTGCAGCTGCATTTTCAACCAGAACTCCGGCGAAGTTCCCAGCGCCGAAGACAGCCGCAACGACATCCCCGCCGTGATTCCCGCACGCCCATTCAGAATGCGCGACAACGTCGCTCGCGTCACATGCAGGCGCGCCGCCGCTTCCTTGACGGTCATGCCGCCCAGGTAGTCCTTCAAAACTTCTCCGGGATGTGCAGGGCTGAAAATCTTGCCTCCATTCATTTGAAATCACATTCGACCAAATTACCTTGCCATTACTACGGACGTCACTCCAAATTTATCCACCTTTTTCAAAAATAGAAGCGCGTATTCAATCACCATGTTGCGGGCAAGCCTTGCGTACTCTCTCTCAGCTATGAGGGCATGCACCCCTTCGTCGCTCATCAATCTGAAGAGTCCAACCGCAAATAGTTCTTCTGCCTTGGAAAGCACTGAGTTTTGTGCCAGATACGCCAATCCGTTTCCCCATCCTATTTGTAGAACCCCGCCACATTTTGCGTGAATTGCTGGCATAGCTTGCATCTGAAGGTTCTCCAAAAAGCTGCGCAAATGTCCCAAGCAGTTCTTGAAATCAAATTGGGTTGTTTGATTTAAGGTAGAGTCGCTCTGCCTCGTTCAATGTATCGATAAGTGGTCTCGTAAAGCCTAATCGTTGTAGGTAAGTCTCAACAGTGGATTTATCCTGATTTATTTCAAGGTTCACGCCTTCTACGAGAGACCCCTTGAGATAGAAATATCGAGCTTTTCGACATTCTTCAATAATACCTGCTGAAGAGACCACGATGTCGTAGCACAATTTTCGCCCATTCACGATTCCGATTTCTTTGTATACGACGCCATGGATACTTCGCTCTTTATAGTTCTGATGCCATGTTGCTGCAATGTCCGCAAAGGATCGAACGGCCTCAGAAAGTTGTTCGTACTCGCTATCTGTGAAGATTGAGTAATTCAGGGCGATCATTTCTTCGAGCTGGAACAACAGAAGAACGTGACCGGGGATAAACTTCGGCTTTTTATCGAAAAAAATAGCGAACAATTCATCCTTCCCCCCATTCCGAGTCAAGAATTCTGCTATTAGAGGCAATTCAGATGAGAGGCTATTCCATCGAGGGTACCCAATCGTCCTGTTTCGGGCGCAAGAGATTTCCAATTTCAGTCTCGAGCTGATATCCCTAATCAGTGATTGTCTCTCATTGTTCGGAACTTGTGAAAGAATGGCGCAAAGCAGATTGTAATTTTCACTCCCAAATCGAAATATTGTCGGATCCTCAATGACTTTACGTGGGCGTTCGGATTGCAACTGAGGCAAATTTATTTCAGCCATCATTTTGACCACGCTTGCCGAAAGGTCATCTGCTCGATTAAAAGCGGTTGCATACCGGACAGTCGGCAAAACTCGTTCCTCATCAAGGATTTGGTGAGCTTTTTCGATCGCTTCTTTGACTTCCATTAGTATATCCCTGAATTTTAAAATTCAATAATATGCGTGAGGCCAGGTTATGACGATCTTCGTTTCCATTTGGCCGAGTTGCAGATGGTACCACCGCAAAACTACATAATTGATTCACAACTCCGAGAACGCATGTAGCCTTAAATTCTGCGGAACTCGGATCGTGGGCTTCAAATCGTGACAAGGCAGACTTTCCGTGCCGAAGTCCGCTACTCGTAGCGGAGGATATCCACGGGCAAGATTCGGGAGGCGGCGCGAGCCGGGATAAGCGTGGCGATGATGCTGATGCCTAGGGCGGCGGCGGCGATCCACAGGCCATCCGTGGCGCTGGGTTGGAAGGGGACGTAGGGAACGGAATAGACTTGCGGGTCGAGCGGGATCAAATGGTATGTGCCGGCGGCCCAGGAGATGGCATAGCCTGCGACGAGGCCAGTGAAGGTGCCGATCACGCCGACTGTGAGGCCTTGCAGCATGAAAATGTTGCGGACTTGGGGGCGGTACGCGCCGAGCGACATGAGCACGGCGATGTCCTTGGCGCGATCCGTGACGCTCATTGATAACACGACCAGAATATTCAGGCCGGCGACGAACGTGATCAGGCCGATGAACAGTGCGGTGACCAGTTTTTCAAGACGCAGCGCGCGGAAGAGTGCGCGGTTCTCGTCTTCCCAGGTTGTGGTGGTAAATCCCGGTCCTGCAGCGTCGCCAATGGCGCGAGCGGCTTCCGCGGCGCGGTCAACATCGTTGACGCGAAATTCCAAGACGCTGGCTACATCGCCAACGCCGGCAAGATTTTGCGCGGCGGGCAGTTTGGCGAAAATCCAGTTGGCATCGTAATCGTAGAAACCTGAATTAAATACGCCAACGATGCGAAAGCGGCGCGAGCGCGGCACCATTCCATAGGGCGTGAGGCGGCCTTCGGGACTCGTGAGCGTAACGTAATCGCCGGGATTGAGGTTGAGTTCTTCGGCCATCAGGTGGCCGATGACAATGGATTCGAAGCGGTTGGCATCCGGCGTGAAATCGGCTTTGCCGGAAACGATGCGGTGCAAGGCCTCGTCGAAGCGCATTTCAACTTCAGGATCGATTCCCTTCACCACAACGCCGCGCGCATGTCCGCCGCCGGACAGCAGCACGGTGATATAGATCGCGGGAGCGACGCTGCGCACTCCGGGAACGTGACTCAGTTTTTCAGCGAGCGCGCCGTAGTCCGCAATGCCTTCGGAGCCGGGGCGTGTGAGGTTGACGTGAGCGGAAACGCCGAGCAGGCGGTCTTGAATCGTGCGGCGAAAGCCCGTGTTCATGGACAACGCTATAACTAATGTTGCGACACCCGCTGCAATACCTATGACCGAGAACAGGGTTACAAGCCGCAAAACGGCTGGCTTATAGGGCGACCGCAAATAGCGCCGCGCAACGAGCCACGCAAATTTCATTTCTTTTCGCCTGAATCCTGTTCGGTGGAATCGGAAGCTTCCGCCGTCGAAGCCTGAGACCAGACTTCCGGACGCAACATTGGAAACAGGATGACTTCACGAATGGAGTGGGAATCGGTGAGCAGCATGGTCAGGCGGTCGATGCCGATGCCCTCGCCGGCTGCGGGCGGCATGCCATGGGCAAGCGCGCGAATGTAATCCATGTCCACTTCGCGCGGCGCCTCTGCCCCGCCGGATTCGACTTGCGCACGGAAGCGGCGTTCCTGCTCGATAGGATCGTTGAGCTCGGAGAACGCGTTGCCGATTTCCATGCCCGCAATGTAAATCTCAAAGCGCTCGACGAGCGATGGATCGTCCTTGCGGCATTTCGAAAGTGGAGAAATTTCCGTCGGAAAATCGTACAAAATGGTTGGCTGAATCAATTTGTGCTCGGCCACGGTTTCAAACAGCAAACCGGTGATTTCCCCATCCTTCATACTATCGAGGCCTATCAGTGGCTCGATACCTGTGGATTGCGCCCATGCGTTATAGCGCTGGCCAGCGGTAAGCGGGCCTCCGGGCACGGCGAGTTCAGCGACGGTTGAGACAGGCGCAGCGCCCTCAGGCCAATAGCGGCAAACCGCTTCGCGCATGGAGAGGCGCTGAAAATTTGAGAAATCGATTTCGTGCTCGCCAAATTTTACGAAGGTCGAGCCAGTCACTTCTGTTGCGAGGGTTGCGAAAAGCTCTTCGGTCAACTTCATGAGGTCGTGATAATCGCTGTAGGCCTCATAAAATTCGAGCATGGTGAATTCCGGATTGTGCGACGTGGAAATGCCTTCGTTCCGGAAATTGCGGTTGATTTCGTACACGCGGTCAAGGCCGCCGACGACCAGGCGTTTGAGAAAAAGTTCGGGTGCGATTCGGAGGTAGAGGTCAACGTCGAGGGCGTTGTGGTGCGTGATGAAAGGCCTGGCCGCCGCGCCGCCGGCGATCTGCTGCATCATCGGCGTCTCGACTTCGATGTAATTCCGCGCGTTGAAAAAGCGCCGCAGTTCGCGAACAATTTGCGCGCGGCGAATAAAGACGCTGCGGGCTTTTTCGTTCGAGATCAGATCGAGATACCGCTGCCGGTATCGAATTTCAACATCTGAAAGTCCATGCCATTTTTCAGGCAACGGCAGAAGAGCCTTGCTCAGCAGTGTGACTTCCGTCACCCATACCGTCAGCTCATTTGTTTTGGTGCGGAAAAGGTGCCCATTGACTCCAATCAAATCACCGAGATCGAGCAATTGAAATAGCTCGTAAGATTTGGCTCCTACGTTGTCAAGCTTCACATAAATCTGCAGGCGCTGGCCCGATCCGTATATGTGGGCGAATCCCGCCTTTCCGTGAAGGCGCAGCGTCAGGATGCGTCCGGCAACGCGCACCGTGGGCTTGGCCGCTTCGAGCGTGGCAACGTCCGCAGAGCCATATTTTTCAAACAATTCCGGCGGCGTAGCGGTCCAATCGAATTTGTGAGGATAGGCCTCATGTCCGCGAGCCTCGATTTCGCCTAGTTTCTTCTGGCGCTGTAGAAATTGGTCGGTTGGCTCAAAAGGTAACAGGGCAGTCTCCGCGTAAGTCGAAGGGGGGAGTATAACGGCAGACGATGCCACTGGCAAGGAACCGGAAGCTTGCGCCGTTGTGGTATACTTGGCGATCTAGCGGGGGTGGCACTTGGGAGAAACTCGCGCAAAACGCGCTGTCCAGCGTACGCGTACAGTGTTTGAGGATTGGGTTGCCTGGATTCCCAATGAGATGGACCAGCTTTTCGGCGCCACCCGTAATGAACTCGAGTCTTCCAACTCCATTTTGAATATTACGCTGGACGAAGCGTTGGCATTGTGCAAAGGCGGGCAATTTGATTCCGCCAAAGATAGAGCCAATATATTCGGCGGGCTGTTTGATCGACTGTCCGTGCGCGTAAGCGCCGTGGTGCGAGCGATCAAATATCACGGCACGCACTTTGGCACTTTGCCCAATTTAACCCCGCTTTCGCCGTCTAATTTCAGGGGATCGGCAGGTCAAAGGGTTTCCCTTGTAAATAGCGTGCTAGCGAAGGTGGTATTCCGGGAGAGGACGCGCTTCTTCCACAAGTTGGACTGCATCGATGAAATAGTCATGGAGTTGCAAAAAGAGACACATACAGTTCTTTCGGAAATGTCCGAGAATACTGCGGCGTTTTCAGATCAGGCTTGGCAGAAACTGGAAGTCCTTGGTTACGATCTAAATACATGCACAGGGGAGACAACTGTTATTCTGAAGTCCTTTTTCTGCGCCTTGCCCCCAGAGGAACTGGAAACATTCAGGTTGAAGTTAGTTAAGGTGGTACCCTCCCTTTTCGAGACAGATCCCGGTACCAAAGAATCATTTAAGCACTAATCTGACTACCCTGAGCATCAGATTCATTTTGGACCCATGGCTACCTGGGATTAGAAACCGAACTCAATTCAGCACAGTCTAAAAATGACGCGTGCAACTTAAGGAGAAAGGGTCGCATCCGAACCAGTAGATGCGTCCCGAACGGGTACGGTGACCCGAACGAGGCGAACGGATTCCGGCGAAATGACAGAGGCTGAGGCTATAAGCCTCGCCCAGCAGGGCGACGCAAGTGCCTTTGAGCACATCTATCGGCTTCATAGCCGGAGGGTGTATGCGTTGTGTCTGCGCATGGTCGGAAACCCAGCGGAGGCGGAAGACCTGACTCAGGACGCCTTTTTGCAGCTTTTTCGCAAAATTGGGACGTTCCGAGGAGAGTCGGCCTTTTCCACTTGGCTTCATCGCTTGTCTGTGAACGTGGTGTTGATGAAGCTGCGGAAAAAGACGCTGCCCGAAACTTCGCTTGAGGAATCGACCGATCCTGAGGATGAGGTGAACGGGCCACGCCGCGAAATTGGCGGACCCGACCTGATGCTCACAGGATCCATTGACCGGGTTCATCTGGAACGAGCCATTGAGCAATTGCCGCCCGGCTACCGGCAGGTGTTCGTCCTGCACGACGTGCAGGGATTCGAACACAACGAAATTGCCGGGCTGATGGATTGCTCGATAGGGAATTCCAAGTCGCAATTGCACAAGGCCCGGATGCGCTTGCGGGAACTTTTACAGGAAACCCTGCGGGATATAGCGCGGCAGGAACGGCAGGCTGCCAAGGCAGGAGATTCGGATTAAGCAGTGCGGCTCGAAGCTGTGGGTTTTTGTAACAGTTGATTTAAAACGCACTTTCGCGGCCCGAGCTACCGGGAATGTTTAGAAGTGGATAGTGGATGGTAAAAAGGATAATTAACATGCAGTGTGAACAGTTCGAACAAACATTAGAACAGCAGGAATTTGAGTCATTACCTAAGCAGGCGCTTACTCATTTGGAAACGTGCGCTGCGTGTAGCGCGCTTTTCGCGGATTTTGGCGCAATCCATTCCATGGCTTCCGAGATTGCCGCCGATCCTATCGCCCCTCTTTCCGAAAATGTATGGATTGCGTTGCGAAATCAGTTGGAAGCGGAGGGATTGATTCGCGATCCCCAGACGCCATTACGCAGCGAGCCACAAACTGGTCCAGCCTGGTGGTCATTTTTTCAACGCCCCGCCATGGCTGGCGCATTCCTGGGACTTGTGATTGCCGCTGCCGGAACCGTGAGCTACCTATCCAATTCTCAGTCATCGACTGCTCAATCAGAGTTGACTCCAGTACAGGAAACCTCCTCCGTCCCAAGTGCTAACAGCGTTTTTAAGGAAGAAGTTCTGAATGTTAACGATGATGCGATTCTCGGAGTGCAACGGCAGGATACGGCGGTAACCGATTCTATTCGCCGCAACCTGCAAATCGTTGACAACTTTATTGCCATGTGTGAAAAGGACGTACGCGAACAGCCGGACAATCAGATAGCGCGCGAGTATTTGTACGGCGCATATCAGCAGAAGGCCGAGCTTTTGGCGACAGCCATGAATCGGAGTATGACGGGAGGACTGCAGTGAACGCATTTGGTAACCGCAACTCTGTACGTGTAGGCGCCCTGGGCGCTATTCTAGTTGGCCTTGCATTGGCCGCAGTTCCGGCGCATGCCGACCATATGGAGAAACATTTTTCGGTGCAGGACAAACCGAAAGTCACTCTGCGAAATTCGAGCGGACGCGTTCAGGTCAAGTCATGGAGCAAGAGCGAGGTGCTCGTCGCCTGGACCAATGCGAGCGGAAAAGCGGTGGTCGAAACCGAGCAGGCCGGGAACCGCGTGGAGATTGACACGCTCATGGCGGACAGCAGCGCTACGTCCGACCAGGCCAAGACGGATTTCGAGATCACCGTTCCCGTGGAGAGCGAACTCAGCGTGCGGACGGACTCCGGCAACGTGACGGTCGAGAGCGTGCACGGAGACATGACGTTCGATACGGTGGGCGCGAACCTGCAACTCACGGACGTGAATGGCTACGTCGTGGTGAAGACGATTGACGGGTCGCTCGTCTGCAACCGTTGCTCGGGCAAGCTGGAAGCGAATTCCATTAGCGGCAACGTGCAAATGAATCAGCCGTCGCTTGATAGCGTCCGCGTGCAAACTTCTTCAGGCAACATTTTGTTTGACGGCAGCTTCATGAGCCGCGGCATTTACATCATGAAGAATTTCAGCGGCACGATCGAAGTGCATTTTTCAGCCAATGATTCTTTCGATGTGAACGCCAACTCGCTGAAGGGCGCCGTGATCAATCAGGCTTCCTTTAAACCGGACACGCACGGCGCGCCGCGTCCCGCCTCCAAGTGGGGACACAGTTTCATCGGCACAATGAACGACGGCCATGCCAAGGTCGAGCTCTCTTCGTTTAGTGGTACAATCAAGATTCTGTCGCGTGACTAACGCTCGCGGAATCGCTTGCAGGAATTATCCCCATCATACACGCCCGTTTCAGGGCCTGTCTCGGAATGCCGTATGGTTTGCCTGACCGGATTCATGGGTTCGGGTAAGAGCACCGTTGGCCGTCTGCTGGCCGCACAACTCGCCTGGCGCTTCGCTGATCTTGATGCGGAAATCGAGCGCGAATCCAGCATCTCCATCTCTCAAATTTTTGCGCAAAAAGGCGAGGCAGTCTTTCGCGAGATTGAGCATGAATGCCTGACGCGCGTTTTGCGCGCGGCATCGGCGCGCAATTCGCAGCTTGTGCTCGCGCTGGGCGGAGGCACGTTCGCGCAGCCGCGCAATGCGGCGCTCATCCGCGAATTGAATTCTCCGGCGAGAAACGTAGGAGCCGTTGTCGTATGGCTCGATTGCGCCACGGAAGATCTTCTGCAGCGCTGTGTACTCATGGGTGACCGCCCACTCTTCCGCGATGAGGCAAGTTTTCGTAAACTCTACGAGGAGCGGTTGCCCTACTACCGGCAAGCCGACTATCGAGTGGAAAGCGGCGGAGAACCGATGCGCGTTGTCGAGCAAATTCTGGCCCTGGGAATTTTTAACCGCCCCGCACAAAGCAGCGTGGACGGCAACCTTCCGGGAGTGCCCGAAGCATGAACCGAGAAAAATTTCCCGTGAAGCATTTTTTCGCAATCGGCTTGATGGTTTGTATGGCCGCAGCCGCGGCAAACGCCGCAGGATCAAGTAGCGCGGGCTTCAGCCTGCGGGGGTTAGTCCTCCGAGCATTACCAAATTTCACTGCGCGGGTAAGCGCGGCAGACTCAAAGGGCGCGCCAACGCCTGTAAATACTTCGTCCGTCTTCGCCCCAGATAAAGGAAAATTCCGTATCACCATCGGTGGCCAACAAGTAGGCAGCGAAGATTTTGAAATTTCGTCCTCTGGAGACAAGTGGCTGGAACGCAGCACGATGACTGCGCATATGCCAGGCAGTCCGGACATCAAATCCGCAGGGCAGTTGAGGCTTTCCGCGGACGGCTCACCCGTGCATTACGATTGGTCAGCCGAAGCGCTGAAAAAAGCCACCGGCTCCGTGGATTTTGCAGACGGCACCGCAAAATGTTCAGCAGACCTGGGCAAGGCTTCTCCACTGCGCAAGGATTTTAAGTTCACTTCGCCCGTGATCGCCGTGCTCGACAACAACCTCTACTACCAGTTCGGCATTCTCGCACGAATCTACGATTGGAAAACTGGCGGCAAGCAAACCTTCCCCGTCCTCATCCCCCAAGACATGGTTCCAGGTACCATTTCGGTGGAATCGCTGGGGCAACAGCAGGCCGGAAACGGAAAGTACGAAACGCTGCGCGTCACTTCGACGGACCTGGAAATTATGTTGTACCTTGACGGAAACCACCGCATGATGCGCCTCGAAGTCCCCTCCTCAAACGTGGTTATTGAACGGGAATAATTCGCGCGCGAAATAAAAAGATTTTTTGAACATTCACGCATACGCAAACTATCCAACGTCAGATTAACTAGGATTGATGAATGTTGCACGCCTTGGCAAAGCACATCGATAAAATGGTATTTTGAACGCGCACGAATCAGCGTGATTCGCATAGGGACTTGCAAGTTATGGAATTGCAAAAGGAGTGCCCACATGAAACGATTTTTGATTCTGGCTGCGCTGTCCACCCTGGTTCTGGGCGGTTGCGCAAAGTTCTGGATCACCAATGCGGCTGCGGAAGAAAACCTCAAAGAAGAAATATTAAAGATTTCCGATGAGCGCGAGCAGGCACTGGGCAAAGGCGATGTGGCCACGCTGGACCGGATCGACGCGGACGATCTGGTGTACACGAACTGGCGCGGAGTGACCATGACCAAGGCCGAGCACCAGGCCGAGATCAAGGCTCGCGGTATTTCATTCCAAACTAATTTCAAGCATGCCGACGTGCAGGTAACGATTCACGGCAACACTGGCATTGTGACGGGCGTAAGCACGACAACCGTGCAGTACAAGGGAAACACCATGAACGGCTCGCGCAAATTCGTGAACGTATATGCGAAGGAAAATGGGCAGTGGCGGTGCGTCGTACACTTTGAGACGCCTGTGGCGCAATAGCGAGGCGCCTCGCTTCCGCTGGAATGGATTGAGGGTTCGACGGGCTCGAAACATCGATCACGGAACGAATTTCTTTTACGCTTGTTCGGCAGCCAGCTCGTCCAATACGATTGACGCTTTGGATAAATTATCCACGCCAAAAACCATCAGCGCCTTCGTCGAGCCTGGCTCAAATCCGCAATAGGAATAATCAATGTTAATTTTATTTTCGCCGAGGCGTGTGGCTGCGCGGCCCAGTTCGCCGGGGCGATGCTCTGCTGTGATGGTGGCTACATCCGTTTCCTCAAAAATCATGTGCAGCCCGCCGAGGACCGCCATGGCCGCGGCCGTATTATCGACAAGAATGCGCACCAGGCTTTCGCGTTCCTCCACGTAGGATTGAAACGCGAGAATATTCACGCCGCGCTCCGACAGTGCAAGGAAACATTTCCCCAAAGCGCCGGGCTTGTCCTCAATCGTTACCGTAAATTCCTTCGCTTTGGCCATTTGCAGTGATTCCTTTCGATGCTAGAATTCTATCGCACACCGCGCACCTTGTCAGGGCATATGCTCAATCGATCGACTTTCGTTCTACGCCCAAGCGTAGGCATGCGCGCAACGTAAGTCCAATCGAAACGCGTTATCTTCCACATCACAACCTGCTCATCGAAAATATTCGCATAACATTGCACGCCCAAACTACCGGTCCGAATTCAGAGCGCAGGTGACGCGCAATACATACGACCAAAGAGCAGCGTGTTACACTTCACTTTCATTCACGAAAGGAATGACCCATGAGGAACCCAAGCAATAAAGGCAGCCGAGGCACAGCAAGCAGGGCTGGGCGCAATGATTGGCACCAGCGAGCTGCTGAATTTCACGATCTCGCCGCGCACGCTCACCGCACCGCCGGGAAGCATCACAATCAGGATGACCATCTGACGGGGCACGAACATTCCAAACAAGCCATGGAATATGCGACGAAAGCATTTCAATTCTCACAGCAAGCGCACGAGAAATCGGTAATTTTCTTGAGCGATGCCAAATCATCCGCAAAGGCCAAGCCTTCCGTCAAAAATAAAAAATAATCGGCTGACGCCTGTGTGAATTTGTTTCCGCTGGCGCCGTGAGAGTATCTTTCGCGTCATTCCCCACTACAAACTAATGGTGAGGCGGCTGCCCTGCCCGGAAAATAGATGGCGGAGGCAGCCCTCTTGCGCATGCGTACAATCATCGTGCTGTGTGTGTTGGTGGGATTGGTTGTCTTTGCGTCGCTGAAGTGGCGAGGCTCGGCTTCGCGCAACGAGGCGAAGGAAACTTCCGTACCCATCGTCAACAAGCTGCCAGTTCATTTCGCAAATCGCACATTCGATCCCGCAAGCCCACCGTCTGAAATGCCGCCGATGACTCCTGGTGAAGCCGCCATGTGCGATTCCAATTTCGTGGCGAGCGCCAACGTCAGCGGAAACACGCATACCACGGACGCAACGCATGCCAGCGTTACAGTCACGCAAGTGAAAGTTACATTGCAATTGAACATTACTATCTGGACGCCCGCCAATGTCAGCCCGCGAGTGATGGAACACGAAAATGGCCACCGCCAGATTTCAGAGCACTATTACGAAACGGCCGACAAACTTGCTGAGCAGATCGCGGCAACGTATTTGGGCAGGCAATCAGAAATCAGCGGGTCAGATCTAGACGGCGAAGCCGGCAAACTGCTACAGCAAATGGCCTCGGAAATAACGGCCGAATACGGCAAGCAGCTGAACCCCGATCCCACGCAAGAACTCTACGACACGATCACCGATCACAATCGCAACGATGTTTCCGTCCAGGACGCAGTAACTCATGCCATTAATAATGCCGCCGTGGAGGCAAATTAGATTGCAACGGGGCAGTCCTCACATAAGAATCGAAACCACCATACGAATTCGTTGTGCTCCCAGGTTGCTTACAGTAGAATCCGCAATACCTCAAGCGTTCGGCATGTCCTTTCTTTTCGATTTTTTGCAGAGTTACGGCTCGGATATTCAGGCCCACCGCCTGAAGCCCGCAGAAAGGCCTTTAAAGGAGGCCGATTATGAAATATGTCATTTCCTGGCACGAACGTCCTGCAGCATCCGCGAGAGACTACGAAGCCGCGCATGATCGCGTATTGGAGATATTCAAAGACTGGAAAAAACCAGAAAGTTTTTTAATCCATCAGTTTGTGGTCCGGGTTGGCGATTACGGCGGCTACATGATCGTGGAAACAGACACGCCAACAGACATTCATTATTTTACGAGCTTCTTTGCGGTACTTGAATTCAGGGTGGAGCTGGTAGTCGATGTGATGGATGCAGTGGCGGCTGAGGTGAAAGCTATCGCTTTCCGAAAGAAAAACTTCTCGTAGATAGTGAAGCCAGGCCTATTGAATGCCTAGTTCGTGGAGGGCCGCAGCGCTTTGCTGGCGGACGGAGGGACTGGGATCATTGCGCAGGCGGTCGCGCAGGACTTCCACCGTTTGCGCGTCGAGGCCGTTCGACGCTCCCGATTCGCCTCCGGATTGTAAAGAAGTGCGCAGGAGGCGGATAGCCGCATCGCGAACTCCGGAATTCGAATCGATTTCCAGCGCGTCCAGGAGTGCCTCGCGAACTCTGGGGTCTCCCTCAAATCCCTGTAATGCTTCGAGCGCCTTGATGCGCACGGCGGGATTACGGTCAAGGCGAGCAGCAGCGCAGAGCGTGCGGCGCACGTCCGGGTCGCCGGCATTCATGCGCAGCACATCGAGCGAATCGAGGCGCACATCGGGATCAAATCGCTGGCCGTTCTCAAGCAAAAAGGTGAGTGCGCGTTGCACGTCGGCATCATCGGGCGCGCCAACAATATCCATCGGTGTCGGTGACATCAGCTGAACTTGTACGGTGGGATTACCTGATCCGGACGGCGTTACCCATGCGACGTGCGCATTATCCACCCTGCGCAATTGCTCATCGGTGACTTTAGCAGGGGCGGTTGGCGCGGAATTTACGGATGCCGTGGTCGTCTTGTTGGAATGCGTTGCAACCACGGGTACAGGTACCGGCGCCAATGGCAATCTTTGGCCAGCGACACCGGCGAGAAATCCTGCGACGACGAGCACCGTCATGCTCATGGCCGGATGATAAATCAGCGTATGGCGCAGCGCGCCCCACCACGAGACTGGTGAAAAAATCTGCGCCCAAGAAGGATTGACACGGTTCGAACGTGCTTCTTTATCGTCGAGAGATTCGGCAAGTTCGCTGCGGCACTGCGCGAGCAAAAGTCCAGAGCGATCGAGGGAATCGGCGGGCTGGTCAAGCGCGGCGATGACTTGCTGTAAACGCAATTCGCGCGCGACAGCATCGGCGCACGCGGTACAGTCCGCGAGATGCGCTTCCAATTGCGCGCGCGCAGCAGCGTCCAGTTCGTCGCAGGCGTACAGCACGGCAAGCGTTTCGATCTCTTCGCAGCGAATAGACTCGTCATCATGCGAGTGAGATTGCGTAAGTGGCCGCGGATCGTTTTGCGAAACGTCTTGGGGCTTTTCGCGCTGATTATTTTCTTGCCTGTCCGTCACAGCAATCCGTCCAATTGGGCGCGCAATTTTCGCGTCGCTCGAAAAAGTGAGTTCTTCACTGTTTCTTCCGTGGTCCCCAATGCATCGCCAATATCCTTCAGTTTCAGACCCTGGTAATGCTTCATCTCAAAAACCATTCGCTCGCGAGGCGTCAGTGAAGTAAGCGCCGAAGAAATTCGCCGGCTTATTTCGAGTCCTTGCATGCGGCGTTCCGGATTTGATGTGGCGGTCTGATCCGCTTGACGGTCGAAGAAATCGCCAGGAATCGGATCGCCACTGCGGTTAGACGCAGCTTCAGGCGCTTGGTCTTCCGGACGGCTGCTGCGCCTCCGCAAATGGTCGAGGCACACGTTGGTGACAATGCGGTACGTCCAGGTGTAAAAGCTGCACTCGAAGCGGAAGCGCGGCAAATTTTTGTAAATTTTCAGGAAAGCTTCTTGATAAACATCGCGCGCATCTTCAGGCCGGTGCAAAATGTTGAGGGCAATCCGCAGGACATCGCGATCGTAACGATGCACAAGTTCTTCAAACGCTTCGCGATCGCCGCCCTGGGCGCGTTCGATCAGAGCGCGTTCATCGGTTGGATCCAGAGTACGCTGCGTAGCACTCATGCCAGACGAGCGTACCACGGGTTCACCAGAGGCGTTCCCGGACCAGCGCATCGTCATCTCGTCAGCAGCCATCGTGAGGGACTCACTTAAAAGGCTCGGACCATTACATTGAATTTAGACGCGTGAGTGCAAGAAAAGTGAGCAGCGAATGGCGCAAGCCGCCCTGGTTCATAAAACGGCCTAACTTATTCATTGCCAATATATTAGACTACCCGCGCCTGAGCAATGCGCATTGCTGTAGCCCGCCTCTTCAGAGGCGGGGGTTTAGAGGATAGTCGGCACATGCGTAAAGAATTTGCGGAAACCAAACGGCAAAGTGTGCTGGCACTGGCAGAAAATCCCCGCCTCTGAAGAGGCAGGCTACAGCAGGTGGATACACAGAACGGCGCAACATGCGGATACAATCGCTGCTATTTGAAAATGATTCGCAATCACTACACATGAAAACTGCAAACGAAATTAGCGAGGTGCTGGACAAGAACGGCGGCGGATTAAAAGCCGCAGCGAAAATCTCCGTCGTGCCGATGATTGCGGCGACCTACTTCATGGTCGCAGGAGGTCCATACGGGCTTGAGGAAATTGTTCAGAAAACCGGTTACGTCGCAACGCTGCTGATTCTCGTTATTACCCCGCTGCTATGGAGCTTGCCGACGGCCATGATGGTAAGCGAATTGGCCACGGCAATTCCTGAAGAAGGCGGCTTTTATGTTTGGGTGCGGCGCGGGATGGGGCGCTTCTGGGGATTTCAGGAAACGTGGCTGACCCTAACGGGCAGCATATTTGAAATGGCGCTGTATCCGAATTTATGCATTTCGTACATCGGGCAGTTTGCGCCGGGAGTGGTCGCTGGACATCGCGGGATGATTTTGGGATTTGCGATGATTGCGATCTGCACGGCTTGGAATATTTTGGGCGTGCGCTCGGTGGGCGAAGGCTCGGTGTGGATGAACGTCGCTTTGCTGGTGCCGTTCGTCGCCCTGACTATTTTTGCGCTGGGTAGCGGGCGCTTTGACGGCGAGGCCAGCGCGAGTTCCATTCCGCTGCGCCACGCCGATCTACTTGGCGGCGTGCTGATCGCGATGTGGAATTACATGGGCTGGGACAATCTCTCAACGATTGCGGGGGAAGTGGAAGCGCCAAAGCGAACGTATTCGCGAGCGATGTTCGGCGCTGTGTTGCTGGTCATTGCGAGTTACTTGATTCCAGTTGCGGCCGTGGCGAACACTGGAATCGACCCAAATCGATGGACGACTGGCGGGTGGGTGGACATCGGGAGAATTATCGGCGGCGAAACGCTGGCAATCGCCATTGCGCTGGCCGGCGTGATCGGCGCGATTGGATCGTTTGGCACGCTGATGCTTTCATTTACTCGCTTGCCGATGGTGATGGCCGAAGATGGCTATTTGCCGCGAATCTTCACGCGGCGCAACGTGCGATCCGGAGCTCCGTGGGTTTCGATTCTCGCCTGCGCGATATTGTGGGCCGCGTGTTTTCCTCTGGGCTTTGAAAAAAGTTTGCTGCTCGACGTGCTGTTGACGGGGCTAAGCATACTTTTGGAATTTTGGGCGCTGGTTGCGCTGCGCGTGCGCGAGCCGGAACTTTCGAGGCCATTCCGCGTTCCCGGAGGATTGGCGGGGGCCGTTGCCATCGGCGTACCTCCGCTAGCGCTGATGGTGGCAGCATTTGCGCGCAATCGAGCGGAGATAGTCGGCTCCACAAATGAGATGGTGATTGGGTTCGGCGTGATTGCGACAGGAGTAGTGCTGTATTTTTTGAGTCGCGCGATTTCCAGAAAAAAATAACAATCAGAAATGATTTGGATTTTATGTGGCGCGGGCTTTAGCCTGCGGAATTTGGTCTTTGCAAGGACTAAACCCCGCAGGCTGAAGCCCGCGCCACTGGAAATCACGACCAAGCTTGAGTGCTGGACCGCCAGCGCATCAGCGGCCACGCGAGGATTGCGATGGCAAAGCCAACTACGGCGTAACCGTTTGCGTGAAAGTAGGCATTCGGTTGCTGCAGCAGCTCGATCGCACTCGGGGCTAACGACAGCATGGCGGCCAGCAGGAAATAACCGAGGACATTAAACCGCACGAGACGCGTCACGCCGAACCAGAGCACTAGAACGGTTGCAAGGTGAACAAAAACTTCCCGGAAGAATGCGCCAGGCGATGCCACGTTCGTGGTCATCAGCACAGCGACAAGTACTAGGAGCGCGGCGCGCATCCATGCCGGGCGCACATACGCGGCGATCAGGCCGGCGGCCAAGCCGATGAATCCGGCCATGACAAAAGCGGCCGCGACGGACGATGCAAAAGCCCCGAAAGCGGGACTAAGCAGATCCAGATTATCGGGGACGCTCGCTCCGAGCGAGTGGCGCAGAATCGGCCATCGCGCTAGCAGCAACGGCAAGCGGTTTAATCCAATGACCGCCGCGGAGCCAAACAGCGCAACGCAAAATGCATCTCGAAAATAATCCGAATTTAGTTCGCGCCAACCCGGGGTGAATCCTTGACCAAAAGTTCGCCCCAGAAAAAACCACGAAAGTCCAAGCAGCAGCACAGCACCGGCCAGGTAAATAGCGGTAGCAAACACCAGGGAAATAGTGAGCGTCACATAATAAGTGATCAGCGGCGATGTAGTTCCATAATTCAGGAGCAGTTGCGGCATGCGGTCGATGTAGATCACGATTCCCGCGATCAGCATCAGGGTCGACATCTTTCCAAGCGCAAGCCAGGGAACTCGGGTCACGTCCGGACTTTTCAAATTTCGCAGAAAAACAACCAGGATGGTGATGAAAGCAAGCCCTATGGCCGCGGCTCGGGCAAAATTCTGCGCCATTTGACCGGGCGTCGACCGTTTTTCCGTATCGCGCCAGCTTTGCGGAATTTTGATGAAGATACGATAGCCGGAAACTTCATCGCCCTGCACGGCAAGTGTGATGCGAATATGCGCACCCTGCGCCTCTGCCGCGGAATCGAGCGCCGCTTTTTGCTCCCACTCAAACGTGTGATCCGTTCTCGCGATTTTCTTATCCGTGTGGGTTTCCACCAGATTCCAGTCGGCGGGGTTCATTCCCTTCTGATCGCGCAGATAAACTTCCGCGAGCGCCAAGGCTTCTTCCTTCGCCAGATTCGCGCCGGGGGCTTTTTCGTCCAGTGTATGATGCACGGAATGGAGCGAGCCGTCGGGTTTCATCACCACGAAATATTCTTCTTTTTGCGAATCGTGGAAATAGCGGACGGTCCAGAATGTTGAAGGAACCTGTTCGCGATAGATACGATTCGCGGCCGAGAGGCCGATGGCGCGACGCAAGTATTCGTTGGTGTAGTCGTCAAACGTGTAGGCGACAGTGGTGGCTTGGTGGAATGTGTTCGGGTCCACGCGCATTCCGCGCAACACTTCGTTGGCACGCTCGGTGGCTTCGCGGGAATCGATTTGAAAGCGGACAAAATCGCCAATCGCTTCGCGCTTAATTCCGGCCAGCAACGCAATGCTGAGAATGCCGCCTACGATTAACACGGTGAGAGAGCGAGCGGACAATCCGACATAGGTGGAAGAAGTAGCCGGTGACGCGGCAGGCTCAACTGTTTCGGTCTGCGGTTCCTCAGCAATCTGGGATTGCGGAATTTCGACGGGAGGACCGCCCAATGGTTGGGCGCCATTGAGCAAAGATGGATCGGTTTCAAATCCGCCGCGCGACACATACGAAATGGCGGCAATGGCCAGCGGGATCAGCGCAGCTCCGCCAACAATTGCGCCGGAAAGGCGCAGGTAGGCGCTAGGCGAGCGCAGCAGCGACGTACTGATAAGAAACGCATCCACCGTGTAATGCCAGATTAGCGTTGCCCAGATTCCCCACCGCAGCATCACAAGCCCTGCGACAATTCCAATCAAGCCAACTTCCAGCCCGCGAATATACGCGGGCTCCTGCGGATAATTGCTGTGCAGAAATCCCCAGAAAAATGCGGGCAGCACAACGGCCAGAAACCTTGATTTGGTGACTCGCAACAAAAATGGGATGGCAAAAAGGCGGAAGAGAAACTCTTCGCTCGTGGCAGCGTAAATACCTATGGTCAGCGGATAAACCCATGGGACATACGTGCTGACCATGTTTTCGTACTTGATATCCTGCGGCGCCCACGCGCCCAATTTTTTGCTGATGATATAAAAAATAGTGATGTAGCCGATGTGTGCGCCGGCAAGGCAGATGCCTATCACGTTGGCTTTAAAAAATTCCTTGGTGCGAATTCCGGGCAGCGAAAAACCCAAATTCAGGCGAATTTTGTTGGGCTGCAGGATTCTGTAAATCGGCTCGCCTGGAACGATGGCAAGGACCACGAGCAACGCGCTGCCTATAGCAGCGAGCGCCGCCGCCCCCGCCTGACTCAGAAAGAAACTGGAGTAAGGCGTGTTGGTATCGTATGCAGCGCGATCCAGCGGCCACTGGTTCATCGTCATGATGAAAAACAAAACGGTCAGAAAGGCGCCGAGCGCGAGGCCAATGCGCCAATCCAGCAAATCGCGGCGGCCAAGCGAAATGATCACGTACAGGCAGCCGCCGATTAAAAATGCGTAGGGAACGATCGCGATAAATTCCAGCGTGTTGTTGGACGATCGCAGATGATCGTAATCGCGTGTCCACGCTTCAGGAACTTTCAGGAATTCGTTATAGCCACTGACACGATCACCGGCCAGCGTAACATTCAAGCGATACGGCGCATCTTTGGCGCGAAATCCGCGACGCTCCCAGGAAAAGCTCCAGTCGCGGCGGGCGGGACGCTCCGAGAGATTCGCTTCCTGCTCGCGAAAATCATATTGAGAAAGGTCGATGTGCAGCACGTCGCGCAGGAAAGATTCAGCAATGGCTTGCGCCGGCGCGCGTTCGAGCCGCGCGCCCGGAACCGCTTCTTCCAATTCATGATTGTATCCGACAATACCGCCAGCGGGATCGACTCGCACATCGAACTCTTCTTTTTGCAGAGGGCGGAAGAAACGCGTTTGCCAGTACCAGACGTGCACCTGATTCTGCATAATCTGATTGGCTTGCTGGAGGCCGACTTCGCGTTCGAGATATGTTTTCGCCGAATCGTCTACGTCAAAAACAATGCTCGAATCGTAGCCATTGAGCTGCCCTCCTTGTGTGGACGCAAATTGTGCGGCGGCGCTGAGGGCCTCGGCGCGCGGAACCTTAAATTCAACCGAGGCTTCGGGAAATGCGCGGAAGAAAAATGTGTAGGCAACGCTCGCGCCAAGAATGCCTGCGAGAATCCAAATCAGCAGAACTTTTGCATCATTCCGGTCGAGCCGTTCAAGCGGCAAATACGCCTCCTCTGGCGCAGGCACTAGCAATCCATCTTTTCTCATGCCGGAGGTGATTGCAAGGGTTCCCGGACCTGCATGTAGCGCAGGATTCAGCGTCTCAGTAGCACAGGCTTCAGCCTGTGGAATTTTGCGTTTACATGTGCGCGATTAAAACCCACAGACTGAAGTCTGTCCTACTTCCCCCGCGTGCGATGATATAAACGACCAATGTCTGTGACACCAACAGCTGAACTGATGTATCTGAAAGGCGTAGGGCCGCGCCGCGCGGAAATCCTTGCCAAGCGCGGGCTGCGCACTTTTGAGGATCTGCTCGGTTACTTGCCATTCCGGTACGAAGACCGCATCCACTTTGCAAAAATTCGCGAGATCAAGCCGGGGCAGGTTTACACCGTGCGAGCGCAAGTTTCGAGCGGCAGCCTGGTGCGCTACTCGCGGGCCCGCGGCGGAATGTATCACCTGCTGGTGAAGGACGATACCGGCGCGCTGCCGTGCAAATTTTTTCACGGGCATTATCTCGAGAAAACATTCAAGCCCGGCCAGGGCCTTGTGCTGCATGGAAAAGCAGACGTCGATCCTTTGCGGCCCGGCCGCATCGAGATGATCAATCCCGCCTACGAATTATTGGGAGAGGGAGATGCGGACTCGACCGAGGTTGGGCGCATCGTTCCCATTTACGAAGCGCTGGGCGGGATTGGCGCGCGCACGATGCGCCACATTGTTTATGCGGCGCTCGAAAAATTATCCGGCGAAATGCCCGATCCTCTGCCCGACGAAATTCTGGAGCGATACAAATTTCCTTCGCGCCGCGAGGCGCTGCAGTTCGTGCATTTTCCGCCGCCGACGGTTTCGCTTGAAGCGCTCAATTCGTTTCGCTCTCCCGCGCATATGCGGCTGATTTTTGAGGAATTTTTCTTTTACCAGCTGAGTGTCGCCATGCGCAAGAAAACCGCTCAGCAGCAGGCGGGAATCGCGTTTCGTGTGCGCGAACCGGAGGTTCGCGAAGCGCTGAAGCGCGTGCTTCCATTTAAGCCGACCGACGCGCAAAAACGCGCGCTTGGGGAAATCGCGCAAGATCTCGAACGCGGCGTGCCCATGAATCGCTTGCTGCAAGGCGACGTGGGCAGCGGAAAGACCATTGTTGCGTTGGAAGCCGCGACAATCGTTATTGAAAATGGGTACCAGGCCGCTTTGATGGCTCCCACGGAAATTCTTGCGGTGCAGCATTATCTTTCGGCGCAAAAAATATTTGCACGCGCCGGGTATCGCGTGGAGCTACTGATCAGCGGCTTAAAATCTTCGGAGAAAAAAGCTGCGCTTGAACGGTTGAGATCGGGCGAAGCGCAACTTGTGGTTGGGACGCATGCTTTGCTCGAGCCGCAAGTGGAATTTAGGCGGCTGGGGCTCGTGGTTGTTGATGAGCAGCACCGCTTCGGCGTGCTGCAGCGCAAAGAGCTGATGGATAAGGGGACGGCGCCGGATGTGTTGGTGATGACCGCGACGCCCATCCCGCGCACGCTTTCGCTGACTCTTTACGGCGATCTTGATATTTCCGTGATTGATCAAATGCCTCCTGGGCGCGTGCCGATCGTTACGCGCGTTTCTTCAGAGGCGAATCTACCGGGAGTGTGGGATTTTCTGCGGCGTGAAATGGAAGCAGGTCGCCAGGCTTACGTCGTGTATCCGGTGATCGAACAATCGAAGTCCACGGAATCGGCGCAATCGTTGAAGGCGGCCATCGTTGAATTTGAGAAACTGCGCAGCCAAATATTTCGGAACCGTCACGTCGGCCTGCTGCACGGGCGCATGAAGAGCGAAGAAAAAGAAGACGTGATGAATCGCTTCAGGAAACACGAGATCGATATTCTGGTGGCGACCACGGTGATCGAAGTGGGCGTCGACGTTCCGAACGCGACGGTGATGGTCATCGAGCACGCGAATCGTTTCGGACTTTCGCAATTGCACCAGCTTCGAGGCCGCATCGGGCGCGGCGGAGAAAAAGGCACATGCATATTGATCGCCCCAAGAAATCCGGGAGACGATGCGCGCGTGCGGCTCGAAACCATGGTGCGCACGACCAATGGTTTTGAGATTGCTGAAACGGATTTGAAGCTGCGCGGCCCGGGCGAATTTTTCGGCACGCGCCAAAGCGGCGAACTAGGTTTCCATATCGCTAATCCCATTCGTGATTTTGAATTATTGGAATTGGCGCGCCGCGAAGCTCTCGCCCTCGTCGAACCTCCCGAGGCAGAGGCCGCGCGCCGCCGCCTGCTCGCAGGCCTCCCGGTGGAATGGCAGCAGCGGTACCAACTGGCTTCGGTGGGGTAATGCGTTGGAACCACGGATGAGATGAACACGGATAAGAGCAAATCCGATATTTCTAAGAATAATTTCGGAACAAATGAAAACTAATTTCTGGTTTCAATTCAAAATCACGGAAGAGGTCGCGAACTTCAGGTCGCGGGCGTTTTTTTATTCCTTGTTATTGTATTTATCCGTGTCGATCCGTGTGCATCCGTGGTTCCAAGGGTTTTCCCCGTGCGCGTAATCGCAGGCAAATATCGGAGCAGGGCGCTGCGCAGCTTGAAGGGGCAAGCGCTAAGACCGACGAGCGATCGGTTGCGCGAAACCTTGTTTAACGTCTTGGGTCCGGCGGTGAACGGATCCACATTTGTAGATTTTTATGCAGGGACCGGAGCGGTGGGCATCGAAGCGATCAGCCGTGGGGCGCGACACGCCATTTTTGCCGAGCAACATGCGCCAGCGGCCGCATTGATTCAACGGAATCTGGAATCACTGGGGATTGGCGCCGAGGCCGAAGTGCTCTGCACGAATGTGTTGCGCGCAATCGAGCGGCTGGAAGCAAAGAAAGTGCATGCGCAATTTATTTTTCTCGATCCGCCGTATGCCGCGGATGTCGAGTATGAAAGCGCGTTGGAAGCGCTCGGAGAATCGCCACTCATTGCGCCGGATGGGCGCGTAATTGTTGAACATTTGAAAAAGCGCGCGCTTCCAGAGTATGTGGGAGATTTGGAATTAGCGCGAGTTCTGGAACAGGGGGACGCCGCGCTCAGTTTTTACAAACTGGCTTTGGTAGCGTAGGGATTTATGTAGCATAGGCTTCAGAGTCCGCCGTTAAGAAACCATTTTGAATTTGAGTTCAGGCAGCGACGGCTGTGTGCGGGCGTAGTGTGATCAGGAGGGCGCAGAAAAAAGCGCGCAAAAAATGAGGGATGCCTCGCAGGAATCGGAGTAGCTGCCTGAGATTGAAACCTGCGGCTGCCAGCAATGCGTTGCAGCGATCTCCGGCGCGGCCCTTCAACCAGTTGCGGCCCAGCAGTCCATCGTTTTTCGCATGCCCGATAATCGGTTCGACCACCGCGCGGCGTTTCAACCAACGTTTGATTTTATCCGTGACGCCTCGTCTCTGCCCGGTGAGGAAGACCGCCGTGTGTGGATGACCCGTGAGCCGGTGCCCTTTGTATCCCTGGTCTACCGCGACGCGCAGCGGGCTGCGGCCCACGATTTCCCGCACATCGTCCAGAGCCTGTTTCAGCGTGTGGCCATCGTACGGATTGCCGTGCAAGGCGCGCGCCTGCAGGATGAAATGCCCGCCCTTGGCCGGATGCAGATTCGTGGCGATGGAAACTTTGCAGCCGAATTCGTACGGCGCGCGCGCTTTGCCCTTGCTGATGCATTCGGTCTCCGGAGCGTGCCAGGAATAAACGTATCCTCGATCGCCGCGCTGCTGGTGCGCGATATGCCAGGCGCGGCCTAACGTGTACTCGATCCGCGCGACCGACGATTCCGCCAGCGCGGGCAGCGCCGCCATCTTGCGACGCACGTCGCGGATCAGCCGCCGCAAACGCACCCGCAGAAATTTTACCTGCCGCTTGGCGCGCCTCTTCTGCTGCGCATGCAGGTATCGCCCCGTCTTCATCGCCGCTCTTCGCGCCACGCGCACATACGATTGCCGCAAGCGCAGCCCCGTTTTTTTCGCCTGCCGGCCCAACTGCTCAATCGCCGTCAGCAGCAGCCCGTGCTCGGTCGGATGCGCGATCGCTTTTTCCTGCACCGTCGTATCCACCGCCACCGCTTCGGTGGCGCGCACGCTCAGCGCCCCGCCGCGATGGGCCGCGGCCAGCGTTTCCTGCAACAACGTCTCCAGCGCCTGCTCGCCCACACGCTTGCGAAAATGCGTCATCCCTGATCGTTCCAGCGGAAAGGCGTGCTGAAAATATTCTTCCCCGCAAAAATATTGCATGTACGGGTCCCGCTCCCACCGCTCGCACACCGCTTCGTCCGACAATCCCTCGATGTGCTTCAGCAAATGCAGCCCCACCACCAGACGGATCGGCAGCCCCGGACGTCCCGCCTCGCGATAGTACGGCGCAAAATGCTTTTCCAACCGCTCCCAGTCGATCAATTCTCCCAGCCGCACCAGCTCATGTCCCAGATTAATGATGTTCCTCAGCTTCGCCCGAAACAGTTCCTGCGTCCCGCTGTCTTGCGGTTTAGGTCTCGGCTTCATCCTCGCTCCCCAAAATAAAATTGCAAGATTTCGGCACTCACCATGCCGAAACCTTGCAATCTCTCCAAATAAAAATCAACACAAATCGACAGAAAAAATGCAGGTTTATTCAATTTTTAACGGGGGACTTCAGAGTCTGGGTGAAGACTCGATGCCGCTTCGTTTTTATAGTTTGTATTCGAGTTTATGACTGTTTGCTACGCATGGTTCTGGGAAATTGGAGTTGCGTGGCCGCTAGTTCGCGTGCCACATGCGCGTCAAGTTATAGGCGGTGCTCGCTAGTGCCCATTCTCCTCTCACTTTGTGCAATCCGCGTTGGCGGAACCTTCTCATGCCTCGCTGCTCTTTTAACACTCCGTTGACCGGTTCGACGATGGCTTTGCGTTTGGCGTACAGCGCGCGGCCTGCCGGGTCGCGCAATTTTCGTCGCATGCGGCGATAGGCCGGGTCCTTTGCCCGCGTCCGCAGTCGCCCTCCGCGATTCAACCAGCGTCCCAGATGGGAGTCTGGAACATACCCGTCGATTCCTCGTTCCTCCAACACCCGCAAATTCTCCACGGAAAAAAATCCACTGTCCGCACTCGCGCAGTGCGGCTTGTCTCCACACGTTTGCTCCACCAAATCCAGCAGCGGAAGCAGCAAACCGTTGTCGTTCGTCTCCTGCGTCACGCACTGCCCCACAATCAAGTGATCTTCGCTCACCGCCAGCGTGCCCGTGTAGCCCAGCGTGAACCCGCCACGCTCGCGCAGAAAGCGGCTGTCCGCATCCGTCCGCGAGAGTTTCTTCAATCCCGATTTCCGCAGCCGCTCCAGCCGCGCCGGAATTTCATCCGCTTGCCGCTCCAGCCGTTCGATCGCTTCGCGGCCTACTTCCATCCCTGCGCCTTCGTTCGGATCTTCCGCGTCGCACTGCTTCTGCCACCGCCGAATGTCGCGCCGTATGCGCGCCCGTTTCTCTCGCAACGCTTGCTCGGTATCCAGGCGATTGCGTGATGCGTTCGCCGCGATGCGCGTCGAGTCGATGGCCACGTGTCCCAACCGACCCAGCCCGCTCGCCCGCGCCAACTCCACCACGCGCGTAAACAAATCGTTCAACCCCTTCGCGTGCCGCCGCCGAAACGCGTTCAGCGTCCAGTGATCCGGCGTCGCCCCGCCACCCAAATACCGAAATGCCAAATCCTCTCGGATGCGCTGTTCCAGCCTGCGCGAACTGGTCACGCCCAGGGCGTAAGCGTATAGCCATACCGAAACCAACATCTCTGGTGCGTACGCCGGTCCGCCTTCGATTCCATACTCGTCTCGAAAAGCGCCCAAGTCCAACTTCGCCACCATCCTGCGCACATAAAAACATAAGTGTCCTGAACCCAATACATCGCGCACACTCGGCGGTAGCAAATACGCCTGATCCGGGTTGTAATCCAAAAATTTCCCCATCGCGTCTCCTCTCTCGTGCAGTATAAAAGACGCGTCAAGGCTAGTTCTCACACAGACTCTGAAGCCTGTGGATTTTGGTCCTTGCAAGGACGAAAACCCACAGGCTGAAGCCTGTGCCACCAAAACCCTACTTCTTCTTGTTAAAGAGATTTTTAAGAGTATCGACAGCCTGTTGCGGCGTAGGCGCCTGAGTGGGCGGAGTGGCGGGCGGCGTCCCTGTGGTCATGGTCGGAACACCTTTGCCGGGCCGGACTTTTGGATCTGCGATGGTGCCTCCCAGCGCAAATGGCACCGTAATTTTTCCTACGCGGCTGCCAATCAGTCCACCTACAATGCCGCCCACCGCTCCCTTGCCCAACGCACCGGCCGGATTTACCACAGCCGTGCCATCGTAATTGAGCGCTCCGTCAAGCCCAACACTCCCGTGCAGATCCACGACGCCATCCGCGGAATCCAGATGGATCAGTTTGCTGGTTACGCTCTGGTTCGCAATGTTGATGTCCCCATCCAAGACAGAGAATTGCGTATCTCCTCCTGCGCCGGCCATTTTCAAAACGGATTCAGCGGCACCCGCCAAATTTACTCCGGGTAGATGGCCATTGCGCACAGCAAACTTCCCTGTTCCTGACAACGTCTTCTTCCAAGCATCGCTCAGATTGCCGAGGAGTTGCAGATCAAGCTCTCCAGTACCTCCCATTTTTCCGCGGGCAGACGGCGAAACTTCCAGAACTTTGGCCACATCGAGATTCCGCATCTGCACATTGGCTGTAAAGCGAGCAGGATCCGTCACGCGATCCACGCGCGAAGAAAGTTGCAGCGTGCCGCCGTACATGCCAATCGAAATTGGCCAAAGTTCAGCGCGGTCCGTATACACGCGCATTTCCGCGTTGGCCGGGCCGACGGTGTAGGGTTTCGTTGTAACTTTCTCAACGTTAATGTGCCCTTTTGCGACTAGTTCACTTGCCGGCGCCGGGCCAGCTGGCTTCGCGACCGGCTTTGCTTCGGGTTTCCCGGGTGCGGGAGCGGGAGCACTCGCAGCCGCAGGGGCCGGAGCTGGCCCATTGGTGGGACTGCCTGCAACATCGATCAATTTATCGATGTCGAGCTGTGAAGAGCTCATTTCAAAATTTACTTGGGGATGCTCGAAGTCAGGGACATTCACAGTTCCCTTAATATCCGCGGCCGTTGCAAGATCGGCGACAAACTGCGCGTCGAGCTTTCCTCCGGACAAAGTAAATTGTCCGGTGTGAAATGTGATGGGATCTTTCCAGCCGCTCAGGGCAAGCGTCACATTCGACAGATTCGACTCCGCCTGCCAGTCATGCATCCGCATGGGACTGACGGCAAAATTGTGCAGCGTGATGCTGATACCCTTGGTGTTGACAAGAGGCGAGGCAACCCCGCGCACAACGCTACCCATGGCGACTTCCGCGCCTGTCAGATTGATGCTGTCGATTTGATCCAGCGTCACACTGGAAGTGTCTCCGGGTTTTGCGGGCGCAGCAGGCTCGGAAGGAGTAAACGTATAGTTATTTTTTCCACTGCTCTCCGTAAGAATCATCAATTTCGGATGCACGAGGTCCACGGAGTTGACGTGGATGATTCCATGGAGCAGCGGGGCGAGCGCCACGTTCACGCGAATTTCATCCGCACTGACCAGATCGCCGGCGGGAAAATCGGAAGGATTGCTGATATGAAGGTCCGAGACCGTAACGCCTACTCCGGGAAAGAAGCGCGCGTGAATGGGGCCAAGCGTCACCTTACGCCCCGTTTGCTTCTCGATGGCGGAAGCGATGGTATCGCGGTAGCGGTCCACATTCAGGAAAAGTGGCAACACCAAAACAAGAAGAATCAGGAGAACGACAATCCCCGCCAGGATTTTTGCCCAGAACGGAAAGGAAATCGATTTTGTGGGTACGGAAGAATTTGTAGCCATGTCGAAACTCTCATTCTCCGGGATGCGGATTCCAGACTTCACATCCGACTCGGTTTACCTGCCCCTATCGTGGCAAATCACGTTGCGAACGGCAAGCCATTCGTTTGGATCGACGGCCCGGAAGGCGATTCTCCAAGACTGTTTTAGATATTCGCGCGCATGCATCTAGACGGATCAGATTCGGACTGAGTTCTGTTTCGCAGGCAGGTTCTAGAAATGGTCGCGTAACGCGCTGAACTTGGTCAGGATAAGAAGACGACCGGCCCCGCTGCGCACTTCCTCATGTTCAAGGGCCCAAGTCGCAGGGTGAGGGATGAACACGGCATTCAGTCCCGCTTCGAGAGCAGGATTTATATCGCTGCGCGGACTGTTTCCCACCATCCAGCCGCGCGATTTGACAACGTGATGACGGTTCACCAGCTCACGATATACATCCGCGTTTTTTTCGGGAACGATTTCGATCGCGTCAAAATGAATCTGCAAACCGGAGCGCTCCACTTTGGCGGCCTGTTCGGCCGCTTCGCCTTTTGTAAAGAGGATTAACCGGTGGCGCCCGGAAAGATAATCGAGTGTTTCGAGGACGCCTTCAAGCACATTGGGCGGCGTGCGCTCAAGCTCCTGGACGCGCTGGTGAATGTTATCCACCGTGGACTCCAGCGCCTGATGGCCCGCGAGTTTCAGGTACGTCTCTTCGAGCGACCGTCCAAAGCTGCGCGCGCCGTAGCCGTGTTGCCGGATATTCCGGCGCTCGGTTTCGTTCAGGATGTGGCGTGCATATTCGCGCGGGTAGCCGAATGGTTCGAGCAGCGTTAAAAATTCGGCAATCGTCTGTTCAAAATAGACATTATTTTCCCAGAGCGTATCGTCGGCATCGATCAGAATTGTTTCTCGGGCCATGATTCCAGACAAGCCTCGCAGGTACCAGATTCACGTGCGCGCAAATTCCCTTACCGGACGGCTGAAGTCCAGCGCGCCGTTCATTACTCTTTGTGCGATTTCAGGGCCTCGCTGGCCGCCAACTGCTCCAGGATTTCCAGCGCAGCTCTTTGTGTTTCTCCGTATTGAGTGAGGTAGCCTTGAAATTCGCGATTCAGTTCAAGCGCTTCGTTTGCGCCGAGCGGTGTTCGCAAAATCATATCCCTCAATCGCACGGGATGCGGCAGCAGCCCTTCTTCCTTGATTTCGTCGAGCGCCGTCTTAACGTCATAAGGTTCCATGGTTCCTCCTCGTTACTTTCCGCACGGACAATTCTACTTCGAAAGGGGCACGAAACAAAAAGGCCTGGGAATAAATTGCGGAGTTTGCGCGCAGGCAGGGAAAACGCAATATCACTGCAGAATTCTGCAAGACACTGAGAATAATAAATTAAGCTTGGGGAGACAAAAATTCGTACCGGTCAATCCGCGCCGCGACGCCGCGCTGTCCGCCATCGGGTTCCGTGCGGACGACTTGCGCAAAGCATCGAATGTTGACGTCACCGGCAAGAGTAATTTCACGGGGTAATGTGAGAATAAATTCCAGGGACGAGCCAGGCTCAAAATCCGCATCGCTCAAAAAATATAAACCGCGGAAGCTTACATCCCGCGTTCGTCCTTGCTGTTCGCGTCCTCCAGGCTCGCCGGAACGAACCGTTAAAGGCAGCGTCATCGTAAATCGTCGCGATGCACGACGTTCAGTTGATTGAATCATTAATCCCCCGGAA
Source organism: uncultured Acidobacteriota bacterium (assembly GCA_963786215.1). GTDB lineage: Bacteria > Acidobacteriota > Terriglobia > Acidiferrales > UBA7541 > Palsa-360. Next base: position 521,542 of record CAWAYK010000005.1, on the reverse strand, counting down.
GAGGGTGTTCCAGGTTCTGCAAACACAACGTAGCATCGCCGCATGAAAATCGCAACGGGAAATGCAACCGGAGAAGGAGGTGAATCCCTTTTAAGGTTCTCATAACACCAGATTTGTCGTTCCCCTCTCTGTGTGATTACATAGGAAGTAGCATGCCAACTCCACTTCACCGATCCTTTTTGCTGAGCGGCCCCGCGGGCCAAATTGAAGCGATTCTTTGGTCCGTCGACCGGGAAGGTGGAAGGGGCCAGCCGCCGATGGCCGCAGTGGTCTGCCACCCGCATCCGCTATTTGGTGGCACCATGCACAACAAAGTGGTCTATCAGGCGGCGAAAACGCTTCACCGATTCAGGCTGCCTGTTGTTCGATTCAACTTTCGCGGAGTGGGGCTGAGCGAAGGCCGGCATGACAATGGCCAGGGCGAAATGGAGGATGTGCAGACCGTGCTGGATTTTCTCGCGAAGGAATATTCTGGCCTGCCCCTTCTTGTCGCCGGATTTAGTTTTGGTTCTTGGGTGGGGCTGCGCGCAGGATGCGCTGATTCTCGTGTTACGGAGCTAATAGGGCTCGGCCTGCCTGTCGCGAATTTCAAGACACGAAGTTTCTCTTACCTGGACGGCTGCGAAAAACCGAAGCTCCTGGTTACAGGCGAGTTCGATCAGTTCGGTCCGCCGCATGAATTACGAGCGATGGTAAATTCGTATCCGCCCAGCGTCGTGGAACAGACGCGAGTGGCGATTATTGGTGGAGACCATTTTTTTACAGGGCATCTGCCGGAGTTGGACAGTACGATTTCGGGTTGGCTGTTGGGACGGCATCCGGAATTTGCAGCGCAGCAAGTGCGGGAGTAGCGCAGTATTTAGCTTAGGGATTTATTCGCAGCGCTAATATTTTGAGTCTTGCAAAGACCAAACCCCGCAGGCTGAAACCTACGCTGCTTAAACCTCAGAAAAATATGAAACGCTTGCGTTTGCGATATTGCATCGGCTTGGCACGCGGGTCGAGGGCTTCCGGTTCATAAGGGAGGCCACGCCCCTCGAACGCGGCGAGCGGATTATCGTGAAAAAGCGCGGTGGCCACTTCTTCCCCGCGTCTTTCAGCGACCGCATCAAATGCGGCGCGAAGCTGCAGGGGACGCCCTTTCACGTTGTGCGCATCGCTTGCAACGAAGTGTACACGCTCATCATCCAGCCACTTCTCCGCGCATTTTTGCGCGGAACTTCCGAAGCGTCCGAGGATGGACTGAGCCGTAATCTGCACGTAGCTGCCTTGATGCAGCCATCGATACATTCGTTCCGGCTTGGTGCGCAGCATCGCATTCCGCTCAGGGTGCGTAATGATCACGGACAGTCCCATCAAGTGCAGGCGGTGCATTGTGTCGTCCATCGAGGGTGGAATAGAAAAATCCGCGAATTCCACGAGCAGATAATTTTTCTGGTTAATGGTGTATTTCTGGGGATTTTTTTCCAGGTCCTGCAAATTTTCAAAGTTCAAATGAAAATCGCAGCCTGTCGCCAATTTCAGGCGGTCGCCAACCGTAGCCTGTAGTTCATCGCGAAGTTGTTTGTTCTTATCGAGATCAAATTTGAAATTGGAATTGGCGTGCGGAGTTCCCACCACATGCGTGACGCCATCTGCAATGGCCATTTCCGCCATTAGAATAGAAGTTTCCATCGTGTCCGCGCCGTCATCCAGGCCGGGCAAAATGTGGCAATGAATATCGACCATAAGTAAAGAGCTCGCAGTGAAGATACCTGAACGGGAGAGTCGGGACAACCCCGGTGTTACCGAAGGGTGACGCATGGTTCGTGCCTTTTGCGAATCTGCTCAGGCGAAATGTTGTTAAAAGGACTTGGTAAATTCGCACCTGCTATAATCCTCGGTGCACAAAGTTGAAGTGGCTTCAGCCTGTAGGTTTTAATTCCGGAAACACTCATCAAATGGCGACTTTTTACATTGAACAATTCGGGTGCAGGGCGACGCAGGCGGATGCGGCGGCCATCGAGCGGCAGTTGCTCGAACGCGGCTACGTTGTGTCCTCGAACGCGATTGGCGCGGACGTTGTGGTCGTGAACACGTGCACGGTGACAGCCGCCGCTGACCTACAGGCCCGTCAATCGATTCGAACTATTCACCGCGAAAATCCAGCGGCGCGCGTGATCGTCACCGGTTGTTATGCACAGCGCGCTCCGGATGAGTTGGCCGCGCTCGAAGGCGTGTCGTGGGTAGTTGGGAATTCGCACAAGCCGGAAATTCCGCGAATCATTGCCGAGATGCAGCAATCAGGGCTACCGGTTTCCAATTCTGTGGCGCTCGAAGGATTTGTGCCGCTGGATACGATCGCGGGAGAAACTTTTTCGCATCGCCGCGAACCTGCGCAGATTTTAACGGGCGACATTCTGGAGCAAGAGACTTTGCTCTTTGCTCCCGTCGAAGGCGGCGAGGCGGGACATACTCGTCCGGTATTAAAAATTCAGGATGGGTGCAATAAACGCTGCTCTTATTGCGTGATACCCCAAGTGCGAGGACGCAGCCGAAGCCTCCTCCCCGAAATCGTTATCGAGGAAATCGGTAAACTATGTGCCGGCGGCGCGCGCGAAGTGGTCCTCAGCGGAATCGATCTGGGTAATTACGGGCGCGACCTCACGCCACGCGCCGAACTCGGCGAATTGCTGAAGCTTATTTTAGAAAGAACTCATGTCGAGCGGCTCCGCGTCAGTTCCGTCGAGCCGATGGATGTGACGGAAGATTTGATCCGGATTTTCGCGGAAGACGCGCGGATGGCGCGGCATTTTCATATGCCAATGCAATCCGGCTCGGATCGCATCCTTCGCGCGATGCATCGCTGGTACCGCGCGGAACATTATGCGCGACGCGCGCAACTCGTGCGCGAGTTGCTTCCGGATGCGGCTATTGGCGCTGACGTAATCGCCGGATTCCCCGGTGAGACTGAGGCGGATCACCAGGCGACGCTTTCGCTGATCGATTCGATGCCTCTCACCTATCTGCATGTATTTTCATTTTCTTCGCGCCCTGGAACCGCTGCGGCGCAGATGCAAAATCAAGTGGCAGAGCAGGAGATTTCGCGCCGGGCACGTGAATTGCGCGCGCTCGCCGAAAAAAAGAAAGCCGCATTTCAATTAGCCCAGGCGGGTCGCACGATTCGCGCGCTGACGCTCAATCGCAGCGGGGAAAATGCTTCCGGACCATGGACGCGCGCTTTATCGAGCAATTATCTGGATGTACGCGTCTCGGGTGAGTGGCCCGCGAATCAATTTCTGAACGTGCAGATTAACGATGCAAACGACGGGCATTTGAATGGCGCGGCTCTCTAGATTTTCGCGTAAAGTTCAAAATCTTTAACACAGAGGGCACGGAGAAAGCATTCGAGCGGTAGACGTTTTCTTAATTTTGAATGCGTGATTGTTTTTACGATTCAAAAATGACTTGCGCCATTGCTGTATTGCCATCGTGCGTAATTGTGAGCGCGATGTTTTTAACGCCGAGACGATCCGCGATGGCGCGTGTCGCGCCCGACAATTTCAGCGTGGGTTTGCCGCTCGGTTCGCGCACCACTTCGATATCGATCCAGCGCACGCCGCGCGCCCAACCGGTTCCGAGGGCTTTCATCGTGGCTTCCTTCGCGGCGAATCTTCCGGCAAATCGTTCGGCGCGGTTGCGGTGCCTTTCGCAATAGCTGATTTCCGAGGGAGTGAAAAGCCTTTTCAGCAATGCGCGGCCGCGGCGTGCAATGGCCGCTTCAATTCGATCGACTCCGGTAATATCGATCCCCAGGCCCACGATCATGTCCAGCCCTCCAGGTTGCGCGCGTGTGTGTCACGCATGCTTTATTATACTTCGTCATCACCGGGCAGACATGTGCGGAGACGATACGCTACATTAGTAAGAGAGACACAGGACAAAAATGGCGCGAGCAATTAAAACTCGAACTTCAGGACGTCTTCTCAAACCACGCGAGAATCGTGCGGCACCTCGCACGGGCAAGTCAGCGTGGAACATTCGACGAGTGCGGGGAATTCAAGTAGTGGAATCCGCTGCATTCGACAAACTTCGCTGGCTCACGCACGGATTCAGCACTCGACCTGGCGGCGCAAGCCGCGTCCAGGAAAAGGAAAAACCCGCGCTGAATCTCGGTTTTACGGAATGGGATGAGCGCGAGCGAGTGGCCGCAAATCGCGAAAAATTTATAGCGGCGATTGGCGCGCGCAAAATGCCCCTTATCACGATGCGTCAATTCCATTCGGACGCGATCCAGCTTGCCGCCGCGCCTTGCGCGGAAGCTCCCAGCGCCGATGCGCTCATCACCAACACTCCGGGTTTGCTGCTCGGCGTACAAACCGCTGATTGCGTGCCCATTCTGCTGGCCGATACCAAGCGGCGCGTAGTGGCCGCGATTCATGCAGGCTGGCGCGGCACGCTGGCGCGCATAGCGGTAAAAACTCTGGGGCGAATGCGCATGGAATTTGGAACGCGTGCGGACGATGTGGTCGCCGCAATCGGACCCGCCATTGGCCAGAGCTGCTATGAAGTGGGCGCCGAAGTTGCCCAGGCTTTTGCCAATCAATTTCCGCCTGCCGCGGAGTGGTTCGAAGGACCTTTTGCCCAACTGGCTGACGGCGTGGACCCGCTGTGGCTGCCGTGGCTCACGATGATGCCGCCCGGGCACGTGCCTCCGCCGCCGCGTGTGCAGCTCGATTTGCGCGCAGCGAATCGCTGGCAATTGATCGATGCCGGCGTGCCGGAAAAAAATATTGAAGTGAGCGACTTGTGCACGGCCTGCAGGACGGATCTGCTGTTCAGCTACCGCCGCGAAGGCGCCAAAACAGGCCGCATGATGGCCGTGATTGGAATTAAGTAGAACAGGCTTCAGCCTGTTTTCTTTTGATTTTTATTCGTACCGGCAGAAAACCTGAAAGAAAACATGCTGAAGCCAATTCTACTGAAGCGCAACAAACGGGCTGGGCGTTTCCATCAGAGCCAACTGCCCACAGGCCGCGAAAACATCCTGCCCGCGCGAGTAACGCACGAAAGTAGGAACTCCCTTTTCGACCAGTATGCGTTGAAACTCATCGATACTTTCTGCGGTTGGCGCGCGGTAAGGCAAGTTTCCGGGATTCCACGGAATCAGATTTACTTTGGCGCGCATATTGGCCACGAGGCGCACTACGCGGCGCGCGTCTTCCGGCGCGTCATTCAACCCGCCGAGCAGCACGTATTCAAAGGTAAAATATTCACGCGGGCGCAGCGGATATTTTCGGCAGGCCTCGAACAAAACTTCCAGCGGATATTTGCGGTTGATGGGCATGAGCGCATTGCGCTGCTCATTGCTCGATGCATTCAGCGAAATGGCCAGGCTGGGACGAATTTTTTCCTGTCCCAGGCGTTCAATTCCGGGAACAATGCCGCTGGTCGAAAGCGTGATGTGGCGCGGCCCAAGGCCCACTCCCTTGGGATCGAGCAGAATCCGGACAGCAGCCATCGTCGCATCATAATTCAGCAACGGTTCGCCCTGCCCCATCAACACCACGTTGGTTTGCGGCGCGAGTTGTTCGCGATTTTCTTCCAGCGCAATGAGAACCTGGCCCACAATTTCGCCGGGCGTAAGGTTGCGGATCAATCCTAATTGCGCGGTAAGGCAAAAATGGCAATCTACCGCGCAGCCGGCTTGCGTCGAAATGCAAATCGTTTGCCGGCCGTCGCGGGGCATAAAAACGGATTCGATCTGCGCGGGCTTTGGCCCGCCCTCGCCCATCGCAGTGCCGATCGAAAAGAGATACCGGATCGAACCGTCCACGGAAACAAACCGTTTCCCCACACGTGGCGGCGTAATGCGCGCTTCCTGAGCGAGCCGCTCGCGAAGAGCCGCAGGAATATTTGTGATGCCCGCAAAATCAAAATGGCGCTCCGCATACATCGCGTGGTAAAGCTGCGTGGCGCGAAACGGGCGCTCGCCCAGCGACGCAACGTACTCGCGCAATTCGTCTGCCGATTTTCCAAGCAACTCTACAGACACGTTCAATCTCCTGGATCTATCCCCCAATCTTAACATGTGCGCAGCACCCAGTAGGACAGGCTTCAGCCTGTCAGCTTTTGAATTTCTGAGACTTATGTAAAATCAAAAGAAGAAAGGCTGTAGAGTCTGGGTGAAGACTCGATGCCGCTTCGTTTTTATAGTTTGTATTCGAGTTTATGACTGTTTGCTACGCATGGTTCTGGGAAATTGGAGTTGCGTGGCCGCTAGTTCGCGTGCCACATGCGCGTCAAGTTATAGGCGGTGCTCGCTAGTGCCCATTCTCCTCTCACTTTGTGCAATCCGCGTTGGCGGAACCTTCTCATGCCTCGCTGCTCTTTTAACACTCCGTTGACCGGTTCGACGATGGCTTTGCGTTTGGCGTACAGCGCGCGGCCTGCCGGGTCGCGCAATTTTCGTCGCATGCGGCGATAGGCCGGGTCCTTTGCCCGCGTCCGCAGTCGCCCTCCGCGATTCAACCAGCGTCCCAGATGGGAGTCTGGAACATACCCGTCGATTCCTCGTTCCTCCAACACCCGCAAATTCTCCACGGAAAAAAATCCACTGTCCGCACTCGCGCAGTGCGGCTTGTCTCCACACGTTTGCTCCACCAAATCCAGCAGCGGAAGCAGCAAACCGTTGTCGTTCGTCTCCTGCGTCACGCACTGCCCCACAATCAAGTGATCTTCGCTCACCGCCAGCGTGCCCGTGTAGCCCAGCGTGAACCCGCCACGCTCGCGCAGAAAGCGGCTGTCCGCATCCGTCCGCGAGAGTTTCTTCAATCCCGATTTCCGCAGCCGCTCCAGCCGCGCCGGAATTTCATCCGCTTGCCGCTCCAGCCGTTCGATCGCTTCGCGGCCTACTTCCATCCCTGCGCCTTCGTTCGGATCTTCCGCGTCGCACTGCTTCTGCCACCGCCGAATGTCGCGCCGTATGCGCGCCCGTTTCTCTCGCAACGCTTGCTCGGTATCCAGGCGATTGCGTGATGCGTTCGCCGCGATGCGCGTCGAGTCGATGGCCACGTGTCCCAACCGACCCAGCCCGCTCGCCCGCGCCAACTCCACCACGCGCGTAAACAAATCGTTCAACCCCTTCGCGTGCCGCCGCCGAAACGCGTTCAGCGTCCAGTGATCCGGCGTCGCCCCGCCACCCAAATACCGAAATGCCAAATCCTCTCGGATGCGCTGTTCCAGCCTGCGCGAACTGGTCACGCCCAGGGCGTAAGCGTATAGCCATACCGAAACCAACATCTCTGGTGCGTACGCCGGTCCGCCTTCGATTCCATACTCGTCTCGAAAAGCGCCCAAGTCCAACTTCGCCACCATCCTGCGCACATAAAAACATAAGTGTCCTGAACCCAATACATCGCGCACACTCGGCGGCAGCAAATACGCCTGATCCGGGTTGTAATCCAAAAATTTCCCCATCGCGTCTCCTCTCTCGTGCAGTATAAAAGACGCGTCAAGGCTAGTTCTCACACAGACTCTGTAGCCTGTCCTACCGGTGCAGATGCGTGAACCGCACAAGCCCGGAGCAGACGAGTCGCATTCACAGGCGAACGTGTGCCACAATAGAAAAATGAACCAACCGGCCAGAGACATTCAAAAGGCGGAACTGCCAAACGGCGTAGTCATTGTGACGGAGAAAATGCCGCACGTGCGATCCGTATCCGTGGGAATTTGGCTGGGCACAGGCTCACGCGCCGAAACTTCCGGGCGCAACGGCATCGCCCATTTTATCGAGCATATGTTGTTCAAGGGAACGAGCAAGCGCACCGCGGAACAAATCGCGCAGTCGATGGACTCGGTCGGCGGAATGCTCGATGCATTCACAGGCAAGGAAATGACTTGCTTCAATGCCAAGGTGCTCGACGAACATCTTCCCGTTGCGCTTGACGTGCTCTCCGATCTGGTGCTGCATCCTCGATTTGACCCGGAAGATATCGCCAAGGAAAAACAGGTGGTCCTCGAAGAAATTAAAATGGAAGAGGACAACCCTGAATATTTAATCCACGAATTATTCACGCAAAATTTCTGGCGCGGGCATCCGCTAGGAATGCCAATACTTGGCAATCCAGATAGCGTGTCGCAATTTTCAAAGGCCACCGTGACGGAATGTTTTCAGGAGTGGTATGCGCCAAACCGCGTGGTGATCACTGCGGCTGGAAATCTGGAGCACGCGCACCTGGTGGACTTGGTCGCGCGAGCATTCGGCGATGCGATGCGTTCTGCGGCCGCGGTAAAACCCGCGCCGCCCACGACACACGCCTGCGTCGAGCAACGCGACAAAAAAGAACTCGAGCAGGTTCACATTTTGCTGGGCGTGCCGTCTTATCCTCTAGCGCACGAACGCCGCTATGCCGCCTCACTTTTAAACGTAATTCTCGGCGGCGGAATGTCTTCGCGCCTCTTCCAGAATATTCGCGAGCGGCAGGGACTGGCCTACGCCATCGAAAGCGATCTTTCGCCCTACACGGATTCGGGCGTGCTTTCCGTGTATGCGGGAACATCCCGGGAATCCGCCGCCAAACTGATCCGCTCGGTGTGCGATGAGTTTCGCAGCGTGCGCGCAGATGGAGTAAGCGTGGAAGAATTGCGCCGCGCGAAAGATCACTTGAAGGGCTCAATGATGCTTTCGCTGGAATCGACAAGCTCGCGCATGTCCAACCTGGCCCGGCAGGCCATGTACCTTCACCGCTTCATTTCGCTGGACGAGATGCTGTCCTCGATCGAGGCCGTAACGCGTGAGGAAGTCCACGCCATCGCCCGAGATTTTTTCGATCCGGACCGCATCACGCTGACAGTGCTTGGTAGCCTGAATGGTTTCCGCGCCACGCGCGAATTGCTGGCTTAGGTTTTATGTAGCGACAGGCTTCAGCCTGTCTGCCTTTGATTTTTGCTCCGTCCGCGGAAATCAAAAGAAAACAGGCTGAAGCCTGTTCTACTCATGCGTGATTGACGTTCGTCTCGCGCTTTGTCATTATTCTTTGGACTTCCGCGCATCCGCGCAGGTCCGCCGGGGGATTTTATCAGTCTGCGCATCACCATTCTTGGATCAGGCAGTTCGGGCAATTGCACATTGCTCGAAACGAATACCACCCGCCTACTGGTTGATGCAGGCCTCGGCAAAAAAGAAACATTGCGGCGCCTCGCCGCCGTTGGCCGCGATGTTGACCGCCTCGACGGCATCGTCATTTCCCACGAACATAGCGATCATATCGGTTCGCTCGCGCAAGTTTTGGGACAGTGGCGCACGACGGTTTACCTGAACGAAGCCACGCACACGGAAGTGATGCGCATCCTGCCCGAGACTTCACACAAGCGCCTGGATCGCGTGGAACATATTCGCGCCGGACAAAAATTTATCGTCGGCGATATTGAAGTTTCTCCGATTGCGATTCCGCACGATGCGGTCGATCCGCTGGGATACACCTTCCGCGCGAATGGAACGAAAGTCGCCATCGTTACTGACCTCGGCTATTTACCCGAACTCGTGAAAGTGCATTTGCGCGAAGCCGATTGCCTGGTCCTCGAATCCAATCACGACCTCGAAATGCTGAAGGTGGGGCCGTATCCCTGGCACATCAAGCAGCGCGTGATGAGCCGCACGGGACACTTGTCCAATCACACGGTCAGCGAATATCTTTCCGACGCGGAAGGGTTTGACGCGCACGCGCGCTACGTGGTCCTCGCCCATCTTTCAGAGAACAACAACAATCCTGACGTCGCGCGTATTTCCGCAGAAGAAGCGCTCGCGCGACGCACGGGAGCAGCGGCGTTTTCCGGTGAATTGATCATCGCACGGCAGGAAGCTCCGATTCCCACACTGAATTTGTAACTCTCGCCATAATTTCCAGGAGTTGCCATGAGCCAATTACTTACGGTTGTCGCGCGACTTCGGGCCAAGCCAGGGCAAGAAACGGAACTTCGCCACCAGTTGCAGCGGTTGGTGATACCTACGCGTGCCGAGGCGGGCTGCGTTACGTATGAGCTGAGTGAGTCAAGGAGCGAGCCGGGGCATTTTTTGTTTTATGAGGTTTGGAAAAGTGACGCGGATCTGGCCGAACATTTTCAGACTTCGCATATGAAGGCGATTGGGAAATTGTTGCCGGAATTACTGGCTGAGCCGATGGATTTGAGCAAGTGGGGGAAATTGTAGGTTTATTTTGAATACGATTTCGCGCTTGGATTGGTAGTTCACTGGAAGAAAAGCCTCGCCTCTGATCCTCCGTTTTCACTCAGAACAAGAGAGGCGAGCTACTAGCAGGCTGCGGAAAAAGGCCTTGTTCTGTCATTCTGAGCAAAGCGAAGAATCTCTCTTCGATTTAAGTATAGGAAAGAAACAAGGAGAGATTCTTCGCTTCGCTCAGAATGACAGAGTATTGGGTTTTTCCGCAGCCTGCTAGGGCGAATGCGGGACGGATTCTGTATACACGCGGTACCAATCTGCGGTGATTTCATGTTGGGCTTGCTCGAGTGTTAAACTTCCGGAACAGACTTCTGCGTGGAGATAGTTTTCCACTTTGTCTTTGGAATGCGCTCCACCGTCCGGGACCGAAGTTTCAAAGGGTTCAGGCCACAGATTTTTTGGATCGGTGGGGTTCCCGCCAAGTTCGAGTGGAATGAAGTGGTCTTCTTCGTAATCCCGCATGCGCGAATCGGAATAGCTATATTCTTCGATTTGTTCTTTTTTCAGCCGGCTTGTGTAGCTGGCTTCGGGGCGAATGGTTCTGGTGCTCCATCGCGGGTTACAGATGGTGTCGCGAATATTTTCCTGCGTAATCTCCGGATTGACCGCGCCGGGAGTTCGCGACGGATCGGGATAAATATCCGGTGGGCCAACATGAGCTTGCGAGGCTGCTCCATTGGGCGATGAATTGGTGTTCGATGATTGATAACGCGAATGGATGAACCAAATAACCGCAAGAAGAATCAGAATGAAAAGCAAAAATGTGACAGGACTCTGGCGTCTAGGCATCCACAACAGTTTAACTCAACTGAGAAACGCATTTAAGTGGCGCGGGCTTCAGCCTGCGGGGGTTAGTATTTGCAAGGTTTAGTCAATGAGAGGGTTAATTTGCGAAAAGTCTCCCAGATCCTAATCGTTCCCCAGTCCAACCCCCGCAGGCTGAAGCCCGCGCCACTTAAATGCAAAATTCAGGTATCATCATTGAGCATTTATTAGCCAATTCATTGATCTGCCGCACCGCATTTTGGCGGAGTGTGCGCTAAGGGAGTTTCGATTGATTTCACGATATACACGCGAAGAGATGGGTCGAATCTGGAGCGAGGAGGGCCGCTTCCGTCGCTGGCTTGAGGTGGAGTTGGCAGCGACGGAAACGCTGGCCGAAACTGGAGTTGTCCCGGTCGCGGCTGCCGCGAAAATTCGCGAGAAGGCGCGCGTCGATGCAGGTGTCGTTCAACGTATCGCGGAACTCGAAGCCAAGGTAAAGCATGACGTGATCGCCTTCACCATGGCCGTTGGCGAGACGATTGCCGACCCTGAAGCTGCGCGCTGGCTGCATTACGGCCTGACGTCGAATGATGTGGTGGACACGGCGCAGGCCCTGCAAATTCGCGAGGCTTCTCGCCTGATCGAGCATGGACTCCTGCGCATGGGCGAAGTCCTCGAACGCCGCGCGTACGAATTCAAGGACACTCCACAAATCGGCCGGACGCATGGCATTCATGCCGAGCCTATTACCTTTGGCCTGAAAGTAGCCAACTGGTTTGCCGAAAATCGCCGCAATCTTGAACGCTTTGGCCAAGCGTCGTCGCAAATGGCCGTGGGCAAAATTTCCGGCGCCGTAGGCAACGCGTCTCACCTGGGCCCGGACGTGGAAGCCTCCATCTGCAAGCGGTTGGGCCTTGGCGTGGCTCCGGTAGCTTCGCAAGTGATTCAGCGCGACCGCCATGCGCAATATCTTTCCGCGCTGGCGATACTGACCGCCACACTCGAAAAAATTGCATTGGAAATTCGTCACCTGCAACGCACGGAAGTGCGCGAGGCGGAAGAACCGTTTGGGGGGGAGCAGCGCGGAAGTTCAGCGATGCCACACAAACGCAATCCCGTGTCGAGCGAACAAGTCTGCGGCCTCGCGCGCATCGTCCGCGCGAATGCCGGCGCGGCATTTGAAAATATTGCGCTCTGGCATGAACGCGACATTTCGCATAGCTCGGTCGAGCGCGTCATTCTTCCGGATTCAACCATCCTTGCGGATTATCTTCTCACGCGGATGACCGACATCGTTTCCGGCATGCGCGTATTTCCGGAGCGAATGCGCCGCAACCTGGACGCGACTGGCGGCCTAGTGTTTTCCGGACAGCTCATGCTGGATTTGATTGAGGCGGGCGCGCCGCGCGAAGACGCCTACAAATGGGTGCAGGAACACGCCATGGCGGCATGGGAAACAGAAACGAATTTTCGCCAGCGCGTAGTAAGCGATGCGCGCATTAAAATTTTCCTGGATCGAAACGCACTGGAAAATACTTTCGACTTGAAGAGACACCTGCGCTTCGTGGATGCAATCTTCGCGCGAGTATTTGGGGAAAAGTAAGCCGCGTTGAACCATCGCTGCTGATGCCCGCTGCTGTAGCCCGCCTCTTCAGAGGCGGGGGGTTTAAATTAACGAGCAGCAAGATGTAAGCGACATGCGGGAATTAGCTGAAGGATAAATTTGCGCGGTGTCGCAGAAAAGCCTCGCCTCTAAAGAGGCGAGCTACAATAAGACAAAACAAGATCACACACGCTGCACGTAGCGCGCTTCCGACGTATCCACCCTGACCCTATCGCCAGTATTCACGAACGGCGGCACCTGAATCGTCAATCCCGTTTCCAGCTTCGCGGCCTTCATCACCGCGCTGGCGGTAGCCTTCTGCACGGTCGGCTCGGTATCGACCACGGTCAGGTCCATGGTATCCGGGATGACCACGCCGATGACCTTGTTTTCGTAAAACTCGAGCTTCACCGTGGTGTTGGGAATCAGGTAATACACCGCTTCACCCAATATGTCCGCGCCGACATGAAACTGCTCGTACGATTCCGTGTTCATGAAGTGATAGCCTTCGCCATCCTGGTAAAGATATTCGTGCTCGATCTCATCGAAAATGGCGCGCTCAATATCCACTTCCGCGCGGAACCTGTAATCGATAATCGAGCCGGTGCGAAGATTGCGCATCTTCGTGGCCATGGCGGCGCGCTTGTTGCCCGGCGTGCGGTGCTCCACGCTATGTACGGTAAATAGTTCGCCTTCATGGCGGATGGTCATTCCCGGGCGCAATTGTGTTGCTCGCATTTTTATTCGCTCCTGATGCCTACGGGGTCTTGCGGCAGGCGACTGATATCTATAAATGCAAATCCAGTGAGATAGGATTATAGACGCCGGGGAGTGAATGGGTCAACGTAAGGGAGAGCAAGAGAAAAGGGGAATCTCCAATAATCCCGTTTCGCAGGAGTTGAGTCAGTTTGGACCGACAAAAGGAGACGCTTGTTTGGGATCACAATGACTCAAGCCTTTCCCGGCTTGCGCAACATCTTGCATTTAGTTGCTAGCCGAATGAATATAAGTTGTCCCTTTGTAATACTAATGTAGGAGTAACCGAGTGGAGTCCGGCGTGCTTACTTTAGGTGAGGGATTTGCGTGCAGATTTGCTCAAAATGTGGAGCAGCCTTCGACAACTATCCATGCAGGGTATGTGTCGCTCGCGAGGCTAGCGTTGAAAAAGCTTTGGGCCCCTGTCTTATTGTGGCGTCCGCGGGACTTTGTGGAGCGTCTTTCGCCACCGTTCTGTTTCCGCCGCTGGAGCCACCTTGGTTAGTGACATATTTCTATATAGCCATTTGTTTGATTCCGGTTCCCATCGGATTCGTATTTGTGCATTGGCGGCGCCTCCCTCGGTTCGCTGGTCCGTTCAGGTTAGCTCTGTTCTCGATTACTGCTGTGTTTTTGATCCTCGGACCGTATTACCTCCTTAACGGATTATTAGACAGGAAGCCTACGGTTGCGGTCCAGGCGATCGTCTCGGGAAAGGCCCGGACCTGTTGCAGCATTGAGTGTACTCTTTCAAAGAATGGAAAGAAAATCGTTCAAGTGTGTACAGTCAACCCCGAAACGTTCTACGACTTGCAACTAGACGAAGCCGCGTACGTCGCGGTTCATCCCGGTGCATTCTCACTGCCTTGGTTCCGTGGTCGTGATATCCGCGCTTGGGGTAGGCGCGCCGGGGATTCGAGGTAAGGCCCAAGGGCATATTGGCGCAAGGTTCTGTAAAGGTGTCTGAAATGCGCCCTGATTGCAGGTGAGTGGATTTTCTGGATGGTGGCTATGTGGATTTTCTGGATGGTGGCTATAGAGAAGGGTTTTTCGAGGCGACTATGCAGATCCCCGGCAAATTGATCGCAGCGGATTTGAGCGACGTGGAAGCCCTCCAAAACCGCGAAAACTTGTGGTTGGGGCGCTCCGTTCGTGCTGCGGAATTTGTCGCAGCAACGGTGGGAATTTGGGGCGCAGCCAAGGGTTACTTGGGGCGGACACCCTCTGTCTCGATCGATGCGGGCATCGCGGTGGCAATCGCGGCTACACTCGCATGCGGAACGTATTTCGAAAGGCGAAGGCAACGCCTCGAATTGTTCCGACGGAACGAATCTCAGCCCGACGAGATCAGTTTTACGGATGAGGGCATTCGTTACGACTGGCGAAACCAAGCATCACGACAGTTCTCATGGAAAATGTGTCAAAGTTGGCAAGCAGGGCGGCGAGTCTTATTTGTTAAATCACGCAGCGCCTACCCCTACCGCTCCGAAAGCCTTATTTTGCCGGGGGCGTCTTTGTCGGAAATTCAGCGCAATGCCGTTCAACTACTCCTACGACCAAAGGTCCCGAAACTAGGAGATCCCCCGGAACTGGAATCAAACTCTAAGAATTCACCACCGATATTGAAGCTCCAGGCTCAACTCAAGTTCTTGACCTGGGTGTTGCTCGCCGCATTCGGGCTCTCAACTTTATTTGGCGGTGCACTCATTCACTTCCTACACCCTCAGACGGGCCGGGTCCACGCCGAAATTTACGGTCAGCTCATCGCTGTATTATTCATAGCATTGAGCCTTGCACTCGCCGTTTACGCGGATGACCTTAGCATGGGCAAGGTAGACCCCGAAGGTCCCAAATCATTGAGCGAGGCTCTCCGAAAATAATACAAGCCTTGGAGCGTCCCAAAACTTGATTACAAAGCCTCGGCTAACGGCCCTTTACAAATCATAAATCACCCCACCGGGTCGCCATGAATTTCCACTTCGCTCAGATCCACGCCTATCGCCTCCGGCAGTGGCAGACGGCCTGTCCACTCCGCCCAGCCCCAAAAAATTGCTGTGCAGGAACTGAGCAGGCCCGCCACCGTGCCAATCGTTCGCGGACTGTAATGAGTGGAGGCTACGCCCGCGCCCATCATGGAAAGCATCATCATGGTCCAGGTAAACGTCTCGATCGTGGAAAAGACGCGCCCACGATATTGGTCCGCCACAGTTTTCAAAATATACGAATAATTCAGGACGGAATTCACGGCAATCGCTGCGCGCGAGATAAAAATAAATACAAGCGCCAATTGAAACTGCTGCATGCGGCTGAACAGGATGTATGTCCCGCCGTGGACAATGTAATCGATGAAGATGACCACCTTATACCGCTCGAAGGAAATTCTCTTCCCTAGCCAATGGGCAATCGCGCCGCCAAAAAGGAGACCCAGTCCGGCGCATCCCCAAATTGTCCCGATTCCCGCCGCGCCGCGGTTGAACACCACTTCACCAAACAGCGTAAATAAAATCTGCGCCGCGCCGCCTCCCGTGGCCCATCCCACGGCGAGCATGGCAATCGCAAACACCAGTGGAACGGAGCGCATGTAGCGCAACCCCTCGCGATATTCGTGCCACGGACGAATCACTTCCGCTTCCGTCAGATCCCTGTGCTCTGCCCGAAACTGTTTGCCCTCCGGGGGAAGCAGCTTCAGGATTGCCCATGCGGACAATAGAAACGAAATCGCATTAAAAATAAACGCCCATTCGTAGCCAATTCCAATGACCGTGGCTCCCAGAAACGTGCCAATTGTCAGGTTGGTCCACTGCGTTGTCTGCGTCAGCGAGTTGGCGGTGTGTATTTCGTTTTCATCCGCGATGGTCGGCAAAATCGCGGAGCGACCCGCGGTGAAAAATGGCGACGCAACCATCAGCAAGGCGCTAAAAGCGTAAAGCAGCCATACTTTTTGTTCGCGATAAGCCAGAATAAATCCCAAAGCCACAAATGCCCGCGTAAGATCGCTGGCAATCATGATTTTCTTGCGGTCGAAGCGGTCAAGCAGGACGCCCGCCAGCGGCCCAATCGTAATGGCCGGGATGGCGCGTGACAGCATGATGCCCATGATGACCAGTCCCGAACGCGTCAGGGACATGGCCAGCGCGAACACGGCAATGTTATTAAAATTATCGCCGATTTCGCTCACCACCTGCCCCATCCACATGTTGCGGTAGTTGCGATTCCGGCGAAGGAGTTCGAGAAATTCGCGCATCAGCCTATCTGTTCCCGCGGCAACCCGATTTGCTCAGCGAGGGTTCGATGAATAAATAAAAATTGCAATCCTGCACGATGGAAAGTCTGACATACTTCACGCCGGCATTCACCTTGTTGCTCGGCGCAATGTGACTGACAATCACTGAGACGAATTTTTGGAAAACCGCAACATTTCGAAAACCGCAACATTGGCCATGACTGAGTTCTGTGCGATTTCTTTTCGTGGTGGAGTACAATAATCCGGTTTGAAGATTTGGATGGAGGAGAGACAAATGGCGGAACCGACATACGACGAACTCAAGGCGCGCCTGGCGGAATTGGAAAAGAGTGGCGTACGGAACGCCGGCGAGCTGTCATTCAAGGTGGGCGAAAAAGGGGGAGTAAGCGTCTACGGCCTGGGCAGATTTCCGGTCACATTGTATTACGAGCAGTGGAACAGGCTGCTGGAAGCGGCGCCAAAAATCCGCGAGTTCCTCGAAGAAAACAAAAATCGCCTGAAGCTGAAAGAAAAATAATCGACCACCGCTTTTTCCGGCGCTGCCCTATCTGACGGAAGATACGTCGCAAGTTGCATTCCTCAGCAACCAAGTCTCCGTGGCCTCTGTGGCAGTTCTCTGTGTCCTCTGTGCTAAACCTTTAAGGCTTCAACACAGAGGACACAGAGAGCTGCCACAGAGAGATCTTCACCCTGCAGATTGATCAAGCAACTGGATAATTATGGCCGAGCTTTCTCGCGTTCCGCTTTCCCGTCGGCCATAATTTTTTCAATCTCGCCAGCCGAGCGCGGCAGGCGAGCCGTAAGCAATTTGTAACCATCAGGCGTGATGAGCACGTCATCCTCAATCCGCACCCCAAGATTTTCTTCCGGAATATAAATCCCCGGCTCGATGGTAATCACCATTCCCGGCTCAAGCGGCCGCGACGGTCCGCTCGAATCGTGCACATCGAGCCCCACATGGTGACTGAGCCCGTGAATGTAATATCGCCCGAGCGAGTGCCCTTCCTTGTCTTTTCCGTGCGAATCGATGTAATCCATGGCAATTTTCTGGAGGCTTGTCGATCCCGCCCCACCCAGCGTCATGCCCGGCCTCAGCGCCTCCAGGGCTGCATTTTGCGCGCCTAAAACAATTTCATAAATCTCGCGCTGCCGCGGAGTGAATTTTCCGTTCGCCGGAATTGTGCGCGTAATGTCCGACGCGTACCCGGAATACTGCCCGCCAACATCGAGCAAAACAATGTCGCCGTCCTCTATTTTGCGGTCGAGTTTGTTAAAGTGCAGCACAGTCGAGTCAATTCCTGTTCCAACAATCGGCGAGTAGGCCTCGGTTTCGCAGCCGGCGTACGCATGAATTTCCACCATCCGCGCGGCAACCTGATATTCATACAGTCCCGGCCGCAACGATTTCATCGCGTCGAAATGCGCGTCGATCGACGGGTCGATCGCCTTCTGAATCAGCTTCAATTCACCAGACGATTTGATTGCGCGCAGAGTGCCAATGGCGGGGGAAACCTCCTTGATCGAAGATTGCGGCGCGGCCTCTTTCACCCATTTGGACCAGTTTGCGGCGTGAGGATAACCTTCGTCATGCGGGCCGGGCAATTCGGTATAAATTTCCGGGGAATTTTTTGCCAGTGTGGCCAGCGCGTCATGCAGTTTTGAAAAATTCTCTACATGCGCGAACCCTGTCTTTTCCTGAATGCCGGGATCGTCCGGGCCCAAACGAGGTCCATTCCATTTTTCTTCATCCAGATTGCGCGTCGGAAGATACAAAATTTCGCGCGGCCCGCTCCACCCTTTTTGCTCCGCGGATTCGGGCACCAGCAGCAGGGCGGCGCCCTCTTCGTCATGTCCCGTGAGGTAATAGAAATTTTCTTCCTGCATGAAAACGTAGGAAGGGTTCGCTTCTTCATGGCCCGTATAACCGAAGAGCACGATGGGAGCATTGAGCGTTGCCACAAGTTTCGCGCGCCGCTCGGCGAATACGTTCAGCGGTTCGCGCTCCCAAGCCTTCAAAACGGGCGCGAGAATCCCCAACAGTAGAAACGCGCAAATGCCCCGCGACAGTAAAATTCGTCTTTTCATCGGGTCACTCCTTGCAAATCCTGAAGCCTTGACAAGGCTTCCCAACGCCATTCCATCATAAATTGCATAAATCCATTAATCTTTGATGCGCCTTAATCTTCTGGAGCATTCCCGAGCTTTGAGTTTCGGATGCTCAACAGTGATACAAAGGCAATAATTCCCGGGTAGCAGGAAACCACGTAACGAGGCTCAGGCGCTTCCACAGTGGTAAGAAAAGCCGTTCGAAGAAAAAAGTAAACCAGCAACAGCGCTATCCCCCAAAGGTTTGGCCCCGCTGTGAAATCGGAAACGGAATGTGAAGCGCCCCGCCCTGCCCTCGCATTCCATGCCATCCAAATTCCCCCAGCCGCCAGCGCGACATACAAATATCCCAGCAGGCCAAACGACCCTGTCACAATCACATCCGCGTGGGAATCCTGCCATTGCTCTCGAATTGGCCAAAATTTGCCGTCAATGGGCAAAAGTTCCGTTCGCGGCGTGAACCAGATCGTCAGCGCTCGTTCGAATGGCACTTGTAAATAAGTTCGTAATAGATGCCGTCGCGTCCTTTCACCAGCAATTTCCGCGAATTTAGCATCGACCTCAGGAGTTATGTCCAGGTCGGGATTGTTGTTGTACTCAGCAAACAAATCCGCGATTCGCGCTTTTTCCTCCTGCGAATCGAACGCAGTAGGGGGGAGTTCATCGACAATGAGTGGCTGATCGGTTTCGCCAATTTTCCAGATCGTGAAATACACGTCGCGGTACCGCTCCAGCCAGGTTTGCGTCCATGCATAAAATCCAACCGGGGCATATTCACCTGGGAGATTCACGTAGCGCGGTGCGATAAACTCCGCCTTCTTCAAAGTAATGAGGTTACGCGCGGCCCACGGCAAAACAGGAATCAGGAATATGCCGGCCATGGCTGCGGCCAAGATTATTGTCTTTTGAAGTCGCAATGACCTGATGGAGCGAATGGCGTAAATAAGAGCGGCAATGACCAAAAGCAAAGGCATTTCAGGGCGGACTAATGTCGCAAAGCCGGTGAGGAATGCCCCCAGCAGTGTGAATCCAAAGGGGGTTAGCCGGCCTTGTTCGTCGCGCACAGCCAAACGGGTGATTTCCTGCCTAAGGCCCACGGCAAAGCAGCATAGGGCCGCCGTGGCGAGCAGTGTCACCAAGGTTTCAGTCAATACTACAGCTGAATAATTGGCAACAAAGGGGCAAGTGGCGGCCAGCCATAGGGCTACAATCCACACACGCCTGCGCGCCGCGGAGGGCGCTAACGTTGCTGCCAATGTAGCCGTCAAAATACAGGTGAGGGCGTCGAGCGCGGCTTGGGACAACTCGATGGCTCGGATGGAGCGTCCAAACAGTATTCCTATCCCGGCAAGGAAGGCCGGGTATCCGGGCATTCGGAGATCCGTCGGAATCAGCTGGCCATTTAGCCAAAAACCATAAGCGTGGTTATCGACCAGTGTGCGGGCAAACTGAATGTACATTTCGCTATCATCGGAGGGGCCTGGAAACCGCAATACGAAAAACAAACGCAACGCCAGGGCTACGGTAATTGCCAGGAACGCGATTACGCAAACGCTCGTGACGTCATCGCGTCGCGCAGGTATGATCAACCCTTTCCGGCTGGTTGATGCTGAGTCAGATGAATTTGTCATCGATACCGTTCGTGCATAATGGCACTCTTGAGATGAAAGTATGAAGCCGCGTAAGCCAATATTCTACGATGAGCAGCGCCGCCGTTGGCGGCGCACCAGCCGTATTCTGGAAGTTTGCGGCGCGCTTTTTACTCTACTTTCCATCACGTTTCTGATCAACGTTCTTGTCAGTCCGCGGTTGCCTGAGCCGCTTCTTCCCACCAACCGCTCGGCACTGCATCCGGTCCGCGAAAAAACCAGAACCAAAATTACGCTGAAAAGAACGGGACGGCAACGTCGCATCGAGGCGCTGGGCCAGATGCCCGCCACCTACGATCCTCTGCGAGCCGCATTTTATGTGAGCTGGGATCCGACATCGCTGGCCGCGCTTCAACAGCATTTCCGCGACATCGACTTGCTGATTCCAGAGCGCCTGCATTCGATCACCGCAACCGGCCGCCTCGATGTGGAAGCCGATCCTAAACTCGCTGCGTGGCAACAAACACTGCAACAGCAGACGCCACCCATCGAAATTCCCACCATGCCGCTGCTGAACAATTCCGACGGGACCAATTGGCTCACGGACGAAATGGCGGCCATGCTGAAGAATCCCGCGGCCCGCGCTAACCTGGAGCAGCAATCGATCCAATATCTCACGCAAAATCATTTCGCGGGGCTGGTGATCGACTTTGAAGAAATTCCCGATAAAAGCCAGAAAGATTTCAGCCAGTTTATTTCCGAACTCGCCACGGAACTGCACAAATCAAATTTGAAACTCATGGTGGCGCTCCCCGCGGCGGACTGGATTTACGACTATGCGGGAATCGGAAAATCCGCCGACGCCGTAATTCTGATGAACTACGACCAGCACTGGCGCACTTCCGCGGCAGGCCCGATTGCGGCGCAGGACTGGTTTGTAAGAAACATTGAGGCGATTACCAAACTCGTCCCGCCCGCAAAACTTGTGATGGGCATCGCAAGTTACGCCTATGACTGGCCAAGCAAAGCGGGATTAAAAGCGCATGAACAGGCGAAGGTCGAAAGTTTTCAGGAGTCCATTGTCACGGCGACGGAATCGGAAGCCAAAGTCCAATTCGATTCTGATTCGCTCAATCCGTATTATTCCTATTCAGACGAACACAATTTTGTGCACCACGTCTGGATGCTGGATGGCGTAACCGCATACAACGAATTGCGCGCGGCGGAACGAGTCGGCGTGCAGGGCACGGCGCTTTGGCGCCTGGGATCGGAAGATCCCTCCCTATGGTCGATCTGGGATGTCGCACGCCCGACCGATGCGGACCGCGCCAAGCTCGAAGATATGCCGCCGGGATACGATCTGATTCTCGAAGGCGACGGCGACATCTGGAAATTCGCGGACACGCCGCAAAAAGGGACAACGCACCATTCGCTTCGATGCGGCATCCGGAACACATTGTGGAGGATAATTACGAAACGCTTCCCTCCTCCTACCGCATTTTCCAGATGGGCGCCGCGCCGTACAAAATCGCGCTGAGTTTCGACGATGGCCCGGACCAGCAATTTCACGCCAAAAATTCTGGACGTTTTGAAAGAGAAAAAAGCGCCGGCCACTTTCTTCGTCATCGGAAGCAGCGCCAATGATGCGCTGGGATTAATTCGTCGCGAATACGCCGAAGGACACGAAATCGGCAATCACACCTACACGCACCCGCGCTGGAACGAAATCTCGCGCACGCAAATTGACGTGGAGCTCAACGTAACCGAGCGCCTGCTGAACAGCACGCTGGGCGTAAAGACGCTGCTGTTCCGGCCGCCCTACGGCATCGACCACCAGCCGGAAACCGCCGACGAAGTTTCGCAACTGCCCATCGCGCAGTCCATGGGCTACCTGATTGTCGGCGCGCGAATCGATCCGCACGATTGGGGCGAACCCGGCGGAGTTCCGCCCGCGCCCGCGGACGTGATCGTGCAGCGCGTGCTGGAGCAGGCGCGTTCCAATGGCGGCAACATCGTGCTGCTGCACGATGGCGGCGGCGACCGCACGCAAACCGTCCTGGCACTGCCGCAAATTATTGACGGCTTGCGCGCCGCGGGATTCCAGATCGTTCCGGTCTCGGAGCTTGTCGGCCAGACGCGCGCGCAATTGATGCCGCCGCTCACGTTTCGCGAACGCCTGGTGGCGCACGCGGACGGTCTGATTTTTACGATGTACGAATGGTCCCGGCTGAGCGTTGCGTTTATTTTCGTGCTGGGAATCGGCCTGGTGAGCGGTCGCGCGATTATCGTCGGGCTGCTCGCGGTCATCGAAAGCTTGCGGCCGTCGCCTCCCGATCATCCGGATTTTCAACCGTCGGTCAGCGTCCTGATTCCCGCGTACAACGAAGAGGATGTCATCGTCTACACGGTCAACTCCGTGCTGGAGTCCGACTATCCCAAGCTGGAAGTGATTGTCGTGGACGATGGTTCGACCGACGGCACCGGCGATTTGCTGGACGAGCAATTTGGGCGCAATCCTGCCGTTCGCATTATTCACCAGCCCAACAGCGGAAAATCGGCGGCGCTATCGCATGCGTCTGGCGGAGGCCTCGAGCGGCATCATCGTCACGATTGATGCGGATACGGCGATCGAGCCTGACGCAATCAGCAAGCTCGTTCGGCATTTCGTCAATCCCCGAGTTGGCGCCGTCGCCGGAAACGTGAAAGTGGGAAACCGCATCAGCTGGCTCACGCGCTGGCAGGCGCTCGAATATGTGACCAGCCAAAATCTGGAAAAGCGCGCCTTCGATCTGCTGAATTGCATTCCGGTGGTTCCCGGAGCGCTTGAGCGCGTGGCGCGCGGAAGCCATCAATGATTCGCGGCGGCTTCAGCGCCGATACGGTGGCCGAAGACACCGACCTGACCATCACGATTCGCCGCGCGGGCTGGAAAATTGACTACGAAGAAGAAGCGATCGGCTGGACCGATGCGCCGGAAACGGCCTCGGCACTGGTTCGCCAGCGGTTCCGCTGGACGTTCGGAACGTTGCAGGCATTCTGGAAACATCGCGACACCTTGGGGCGCACGAAATATGGAACGCTCGGCTGGATCGCGCTTCCCAACATGTTTTTGTTCCAGCTTCTGCTGCCGCTGTTCTCTCCCGTGATTGATTTGCTCTTTCTCGGATCGCTCGCTGTTGTATGGCGCTTTCGCAATTCCACTTCACGCATCTGCCGCAATTCTAGACAGCCGCGGACGTGCAGCGCTCGCTCGTCTTCTTCATCGGATTCATGCTGATCGATTTCCTGACGTGCATCGTTGCGTTCACGCTGGAGCGGCACGAAGACTGGTCCCTGCTGTGGCCGCTGCTGCTGCAGCGCTTTTACTACCGCCAGATGATGTATGTACGTCTTGTTCCGCGCGGTGATGGGCGCGGTGCAGGGCAAGTCTGTCGGCTGGCGCGGCGTCGAACCGGAAGTTCCGGCTGCCCCACCCGTTGCACAGGTAAAGGCCTAAACTCAACTAACAATTTGACATGGATTTGAACCCCTACGTTGGTCGCAGCCACCGCTCGCGGTATAATCTTCTAGATGCCAACGAGTCAAAAGTTTCCGCGCAGATGCACGGCACCACAGTTTTGTGCGTGCGCCGCGACAATAAAGTGGTGATCACCGCGGACGGACAGGTCACCATGGGTGACCACGTGATGAAACACACGGCGCGAAAAACGCGCCGCCTGTTCAGCGACAAAATTCTGGCCGGATTTGCGGGTTCCACAGCGGACGCGCTCTCTCTGTTCGAGCGCTTCGAAGGAAAACTGCAGGAACATCAGGGCAACCTGGCCAAGTCTGCCGTCGAACTCGCGAAGGAATGGCGCAAGGATCGCGCGCTGCGGCACCTGGAAG
Organism: uncultured Acidobacteriota bacterium; assembly: GCA_963786215.1. Lineage (GTDB taxonomy): Bacteria > Acidobacteriota > Terriglobia > Acidiferrales > UBA7541 > Palsa-360. Next base: position 497,375 of record CAWAYK010000005.1, on the reverse strand, counting down.
CGCTGCTGGTGGTCGCGGATACCAAAATCCACTTTTCTGGTGTCCGGAAACGGCGACGTGATCGAGCCCGATGACGGCATTTGCGCAATCGGCTCCGGCGGCCCCTACGCGCTGGCTGCGGCCCGCGCCCTTGCCAAGCACACCAAGCTGTCAGCGAAGGATATCGCGCAGGAAGCGATGCGGATTGCCAGTGACATTTGCATTTTCACGAACGCGAATTTCACGTCTGAGGAATTGTAGCGCCGGCCTCTGGCCGGCGACATTCGTTGTCGCTTTTTGAGTGTTTCGAATTGGAAAGATCGCCGGCAAATGACCGGCCCTACACGATTTCGGAAGGCGGAATGTAAACTATGGTGATCTATCTTCCCGGCGAACAGCGCGAACCTCAAACCGCGACCGAACCGTCATTCGACGAATTGACCCCGCGCGAAATCGTAATCGAGCTGGACAAATACATCGTCGGACAGGCCGCCGCAAAGCGCGCTGTCGCCGTCGCTCTGCGCAACCGCGTGCGCCGCCAGAAGCTTACGCCCGAAATGGCGGAAGACGTCCTCCCCAAGAATATTTTGATGATTGGACCCACCGGAGTCGGAAAAACGGAAATTGCGCGCCGCCTGGCGCGCCTGGCCGGTTGCCCGTTCGTCAAAGTGGAAGCCTCCAAATACACCGAAGTCGGCTACGTCGGCCGCGACGTGGAATCCATGGTGCGCGACCTGGTGGAAACCGTCGATCGACATGGTGCGCGAGGAAAAACTGGATGAGGTCGCCGAGCGCGCCGAACATGCCGCAGAAGAGCGCGTCCTTGACCTTCTCCTTCCTGCATCGCCTCCTCCGCCTTCCATGGAGCCGCAAAGCGTGCCCGCTCCTCGGATCGAAGCGCCACAGCCGCGACCAGAGCGATCGCACGCGCGAAAAACTTCGCGCGCAGCTTGCGCGACGGCAAACTCGATCAGCGCCTGGTGGAAGTCGAAGTCCGCGAGCGCGCGATGCCGGCGTTTGAAATTATCTCCAACCAGGGCGTCGAGGAAATGGACGTCAACATCAAGGACATGCTCTCGGGACTGTTCGGGCAGCAAAAAAAGCGCCGCAAGATGACGGTTGCCGAAGCCTTCGATTACCTGATCCAGGAAGAAGAAAATAAACTGATCGACATGGATCAGGTGACGCGGCTGGCCGTCGAGCGCGCCGAGCAGATGGGCATCATCTTTATCGACGAAATTGACAAAATTGCCGGGCGCGAATCCGGCCACGGTCCGGACGTGTCTCGCGAAGGCGTGCAGCGTGACATTCTGCCGATTGTCGAAGGCACCACGGTCAACACGCGCTACGGCATGATCCGCACCGACCACATTCTGTTTATCGCCGCGGGAGCGTTTCACATCACGCAAGCCGTCCGACTTGATTCCCGAACTGCAGGGCCGTTTGCCGATTCGCGTCGAGCTCACGGCGCTGGCTGAAGCCGATTTCGTGCGCATTCTCACCGAACCGAAAAATGCGCTGATCAAGCAATATGTCGCGCTGCTGGACACCGAAGGCCTGAAGCTGAATTTCACCGACGACGCCATTGCCACGCTGGCGCGCTTCGCCGTCACGGTAAACGAACAGACGGAAAATATCGGCGCGCGCCGCCTCCACACCATTCTTGAAAAAGTGCTGGATGAAATTTCCTTCGACGCGCCGGACCTGAAGAAAAAGAATGTGAAAGTCGACGGCCCGTACGTCACCAAGCAGCTTGCCGAAATCGTCAAGAACCAGGACCTCAGCCGGTATATTCTCTGACGCAATGGTGAAACGATGATTCGCGCCGCCGCGCGCCTCGCCTTCGGATTCTGTGTGCTTGCGAGCGTGCTGGTGATCGTAGGGTGCGCCGCACCCGGTGAACCGACAACACGCCATCCCGTTGTTCCCGTCGCGGTCTCGGATCTGTCTGCCCGCCAATTTGGCAATTCGTTCTCTCTCGCGTTTACCCTGCCCACCCGGTCGACAGACCATGAAGCACTTGCGGAGCATCCGGTGATCGAAATTTATCGCGCGGAGTTGCCTCCCGGTGGAATCCCGGTGAAACAAACTCCGTGGCGATTGGCCTACACTATTCCCTCCGAACAACTCGATCAATATTTGGTGGGACAGCACTTTGAGTTTCGCGATTCGCTGACGGCGGAAGATTTCTCACGCGTACCAGGGACATCAGCGGCATATAAAGTTCGTGCCAGGGCAACAAGGGCGCGCGCTTCCTCCGATTCCAATATTGTCACGGCGCGAATTTATCAGGCGCCGGATCCGCCGCGTGAAGTCCATCTAGAAATTACGGAGCCAGCGTTGATCGTTCATTGGGCCGCTGTGAATCCGCCAACTGGAACTACTTCGGTGACGTATCGCGTTTATCGCGGCGTAGCGGAACCGGGAGAAACAAACATTTCCCAGGACATATCAAAGGCAAAATTGAAATCGCCATTGGAACAGGAAGGATCCTCGTCGGGCGCTGAATTTCTCGACGTGCATTTCGAGTTTGGAACTCCGTATGTGTACACGGTGCGATCCGTCGCGCAATACGGATCTGATTCCGTCGAGTCCGCCGATTCAGTACCAACGCTCGTCACGCCGCGAGACATTTTTCCCCCGGCAACTCCCACTGGTCTTGAAATCGCTGTCATTCCAGCGTCTCAACAGGTTCCTGCCTTCGTGGAACTGTCCTGGGCGATCAGCACGGAGGAAGATTTAGCTGGTTATTTTGTGTACCGGAGTGATCGAGAAGATACACCCGGGGACCGCATCAACGTGGACATATTGCCGAGCCCCGCATTTCGTGATATTTCCGTACAGCCCGGCAAGCGGTATTATTATCGTGTTTCCGCGCTGGACCGTGCTGGAAACGAAAGCCCCATGAGTTCCGCCGTGGTGGCCGACGTTCCATAAATAAATGCACTGAATATGCTCTAATTTTTGTACATGCGTTCAATCCTGGGAAAGAAAATCTCCCGTAAATATCCCAGGCATTCATAACTTTTATAAATCTGGACGAAGTACAAAAGAATAAAAGGACAAAAAACAAAATGAAACTCTGCCGTTTTCAACTAAAAGAAAAAGCTTCACACTCCGCGCATGCGGAAATTTTTCAGGGCATTATTACTGACGAAACAGTTCGCCAGGTTTCAGGCGATATCGTCGGAAAGTGGGAAGAAACGAGCAAGTCTTATCCGCTCGCGGACGTGAAACTCCTCCCACCCGTCATGCCCAGCAAGATCGTTTGCATGGGCAGGAATTATCTCGACCATGCGGCGGAATTCAACAACGCCCCGCCGAAGGAACCCTTGATTTTTCTCAAACCGCCCTCATCGCTTATCGGGCCGGACGATCCGATCGAGTTGCTGCCCGAAGTGCAGCGCATCGATTTTGAAGGCGAGTTAGCCGTAATCATGTCGCGCCCCTGCCACATGCTCCCTGATGGCGCCGATTACAAGCCCTATGTCGCCGGATACACGCTTCTCAATGACGTCAGCGCGCGCGATTACCAGGCCTTCGATAAGCAGTGGACGCGCGCGAAAAGTTTTGACACTTTCTGTCCGCTAGGGCCGATCATGGAAACGGAGTTCGATGTTGCGCACGCTACAATTGAAACCCTATTGAATGGGGTAAGGAAACAGTACGCCCCATTGACTGATATGATCTTTCCTATTGATGTTATAATTCCATGGATTTCGCGAGTTATGACGCTGCTACCGGGCGACGTAATCGCAACAGGCACGCCGGCGGGCGTGGGCCCAATGAAGGCAGGCGATGTTGTCGAAATTTTCGTTCCTGGAATTGGCACGTTGCGAAATCCAACTAAGAATCGTACCGTCTGACCCTTGCGGTGACCTCCCCACCGCGTACGTAGAGGTCAAGGCACTGGAGGCAACAAAATGAAGATTTTTCTCGACACTGCAAACCTGGATGAAATTCGTGAGGGGATGTCGTTTGGAGTCATCGACGGCATCACCACGAATCCCACACTTGTCGCCAAGGAAAAAAAGCCCTTTCGCGAGCACCTGATTGAAATCTGCAACATCGTAAAAAATGGCGAGGTCAGCGCGGAAGTTGTGTCCACCGACACCGCCAGCATTTTGCGCGAAGCACGCGAAATCGCCACCTGGCATCCGAACATCATCGTTAAGCTTCCCACGATTCCCGATGGCGTGCGCGCTTTGAGCATTCTCTCCAAGGAAAATATTCGCGTTAATATGACTCTCGTGTTCTCATCGCCGCAGGCCTTGCTTGTGGCCAAAGCAGGCGCATATTTCGTTAGCCCGTTTCTCGGCCGGCTTGACGATATTTCCTCGGATGGCCTGACGGTTCTCCGCGAGATCATGGATATCTACCAGGCATATAAATATCCGACGCAAGTTCTGGCCGCGAGCCTTCGCCACCCGTTGCACGTTGTGGCGGCTGCGCGGATGGGGGCCCACATCGGCACCATGCCGTACAAAGTTTTTGAGATGCTCTTCAAGCACCCGCTTACCGACAAGGGACTTGAAGGCTTCCAGAAAGATTGGGAGAAAGCGCGCGAAACCGTGGGCGATATTTTTCTTCCCGCTGCGGCGCGCAGTCAGGCTCGTTGAAAAATTATCCCATCGATTGGCGGATCGCTGCCGGGGCCGCGGCCATCTTAGTGGCCGTTGGCGTATCGGTTTTGCGCCAAGTTTTCAAAAAACCTGAAGATCCGGAGGACGAAGAAAAGCGCCGCCGTTCTCAACTTAATCAGGTTGGCCGCATTGTGGAAGGCTTGGTCGTGGAACTAGTGGAATCGCAGGCTGGAACTCCCCCGGAAACTCCGCACGCGAGGTTCTCCCGCAGTCATGCTCCCAGCACTCCAATTTCAGGAAACGGCCTGCGGCGGCTTGTCCGCTACAGCTACTCGATTGCGGGCGTTACGTATGAAACCGCTCAGGACGTTACGGGACTCGAAGAACGCCTGTGCCTCGAGCGCATCGCTTCCGGCCAGCCCGCCAGCGTGAAGTATGATCCTTCCAATCCCAGCAATTCCATTCTTGTCGCAGACGACTGGTCGGGCCTCCACTAGAGTTGCCTTGAAAACTTATTTTCACTTTTCGTGTTTTTCCATGAAATGGATTGCAGCCCGAGGGTTCTCGTGGGCATAAAGATTCTTTCGTCCACGGCGGCAGTGTTCGGATCCGCGGCGCTGACTCTGGCTTGTCTGATCGCCCTGGTACAAGGGACCATCTATGCATTATCCCTTGAGCAGACCGCACTGCGCTTCATAGCGATCGCCGCAGATTTTGTGGTTGGAACTTCCGCGCTTATTGGCTGTATTTACCTCGCAACTCACCTCGCCGTACGTTTCGTAGGCGCTGGGCAAGCAGAAATTCCTCCGGCTGATACATATTCAAGCAATGTAAGTTCCGGCGACTCGCCTAAAATTTAGTAGCATGTTGTTTCGTCCTTATGCGAAAGTCTCGAAGACCATGCGCGGCACTTGCACGCGCTCATTTCAAACTATGACTAACGATCCCAAAGCAAACCCAGCCATCGAAGAACTTCGCCGGCGTATCGCTGAAGCTGAAGCAGGAGGCGGCGCGGAACGGCGCGAGCGCGAACATAAAGCCGGGAAACTCACGGCTCGCGAAAGAGTCGCGTTGCTTCTCGACGAAGGCTCGTTTGAAGAGCTGGACAAATTTGTCACGCACCGCTCGGATGATTTTGGAATGGACGAGCAGCGCCTTCCGGGCGATGGGTTTATTACCGGCTTCGGCCAGATCTCGGGACGCCTGGCATATGTCTTCGCGCAGGATTTTACCGTGTTTGGCGGTTCGCTCTCGGAAACCAATGCCCTGAAAATCTGCAAAATTATGGACCTGGCGATGCGCAATGGCGCACCCGTGATTGGCCTGAACGATTCGGGCGGCGCGCGCATTCAGGAAGGCGTGCGCTCGCTTGCCGGCTACGCCGATATTTTTCTGCGCAACACATTATCGAGCGGCGTTATTCCGCAAATCAGCGCGATTATGGGACCGTGCGCGGGCGGCGCTGTTTATTCCCCTGCAATTACCGATTTTATTTTCATGACGCGCGATACTTCGTACATGTTCATCACCGGACCTGATGTAATTAAAACGGTGACGCATGAAGATGTATCGAAGCAGGAGCTCGGCGGCGCGATGACCCACAACGCAATCAGCGGCGTCGCGCACTTTATCGCGCGCGACGATGCCGAATGTCTCGCGATGATTCGCGAACTCCTGAGTTTTCTACCGCTCAATAATCTGGACGATGCGCCGCGTCGTGTGACTTCCGATCCCGTTGATCGCGCGGACGCGGCGCTCAATTCCATGGTCCCCACTGATCCCATGCAGCCGTATGACATCAAGGACGTGATCCACTCCCTCGCTGACGACAATTATTTTTTCGAGGTGCAGGAACATTTCGCGAAAAATATCGTCATCGGTTTTGCTCGGCTCGGCAGCCAGCCAGTTGGTATCGTGGCCAATCAACCTGCCGTGCTTGCAGGCGTGCTGGATATAAATGCCTCGGTAAAAGGCGCGCGTTTCGTCCGCTTCTGCGATGCATTTAATATCCCGCTGCTCACGCTCGAAGATGTGCCCGGCTTTTTGCCCGGCACACAGCAGGAATGGAATGGGATCATCAAGCACGGCGCGAAGCTGCTTTACGCCTTCGCCGAGGCGACCGTCCCAAAAATGACAGTGATCACGCGGAAGGCCTATGGTGGCGCGTACTGCGTCATGTCCAGCAAGCACATTCGCACGGACGCGAATTTTGCGTGGCCCACCGCCGAAATTGCTGTGATGGGTCCCGAAGGCGCGGTCAATATTGTTTACAAACGCGAAATCGAGCGCGCGCCGGAAGAAGACCGCGAGCGATTGCGCCGGGAAAAAATCGCCGAGTTTCGTGAGCGCTTCGCCAACCCCTACGTCGCCGCCGAGCGAGGTTACATCGACGCCGTGATCGAGCCGTCGCAGACGCGCGCAAAATTAATCACCGCACTGCGTTCACTCGAAAATAAACGCGACACCAACCCAAAAAAGAAACATGGCAACATTCCCCTCTAGAAAAGGAGTACGATCGCCGAAGCAGCGGATGAGGAGGTGTCGCCGTGAATAAATTAATCTTCGCCTCGGCCCTTTTATTTCTTGCCCCAAGCATTTGCGCTCAGCAAGCGGAACCAAAAGCGGGGTCCTCCCAAACCGCACCTCAAGCTGACCCACAACCAGCGCCGCAAAATTCAAATGCGCAAAGTAATTTGCCGGCATCGCTTCGGCCGGGCCATCCGCTCGATCCAGCCGACGTGGATATTCTTACGGGTAAAAGAGACAGGGAAATCCAAACATCTCAAGCTGCGGCTGGCGCCTATGTAACAGTTGGCATGTCCGGCGATATTGGGGAGCACGGTCGAGCGTTCGATGTTGGGCTGCTGCCGCTAACGCAGGTCAGCAACCCATTTTTCTTTTCCAGATTTGGGGCGCGCGGATTCGGCCGAGGCGGTTTTGGACGCGGCAGATTTCGCGGCAACCGTTAATTAAATTTATTGATGATATCTCTGGTTCTTACTGCACTTCCGTCTTGGCCATGTCTCCGACCTTGAACCCGGTCCCGTTCACAGCTTTGCAAACCGCGGAAACATCGTCCACGTCCGTTACGACCAGCTCTCCCAGCCTGCTGGTCATCTTGCGCAGGACCGCGCCGGTTGCCGGATCTTTAATCGTGCTGGTGATGCGTTCCACAGACATGTGGTCGCCAACCTTAATGCCAGTCTTCGCGCCAACATTCAGCACAATTTGATCGCCGTCAACAGCCGCGACCAACCCTTCGACTTTCACAATGCGCGCTTGCAGTTTGGGCGCGGAAGCGATTACCCCAGAGGTCATCTGATCGACCGCAGATTTGGTGGCTTCGCCGATAATTGTCTGCTGAAAGTCGCTGGAACCGAAGTCCACCGCGCCGCCGCCAAACCCATGCCAGTTTCCGCCGCCGCCCAAAAGAGAATTGCTGCTGCGCTTGGATTCGCCTTTGCCTTCCGCCACGCCCAGAATTTCCGCTGTGTCGATATCCACCAGCCGCGCATCGATCTGCACGTTTGCTTTGGATTCCTTGTGGCCGACCCCGCCAATCCCGAATCCGCCGAACCCACCTCCGCCGCCTCCGATATTCCTATTCTTGGTTTCGTTTCCAAACTCGGTGATGCTGCCTACAATGATGGCGTCGAGGCCAAGGATCTTGCCGATCTTCGCTGCCGAAGCCGGGTTGGCGCGATCGCTATTTGAAAAATTTTGCTCGGCGAGGATTTTATCGAGCTGCTTGCGTTCAATCACGCTGTACGTTCCGTCAGTTACCAAATTCTTTACCAGAAGATCGGCGATTCCTTTACCGACATCGATGTCCGTTCCAAACAGGGCCGACGTGCTGGTTTTTACCGTCGCATAATCGAAATCGAATACCGCCACGCGCTTCCTCCGGCCTTGAGGAGCCTGCGGAGAAGCCGCACCAGCGGCGCTTGCCGACAGCTGGGTTGCGGGAGCGTTGCTCTGTGCTTGCATGGCCAGAGGCGTGAACAAGGCCGTTAAAACAAACAGTGCGGCGATTCGTTTCATGGCAGTCTCCTGTCGTGAACTGTTTGAAGCGTGAGAATGTACCTGGGTATGCAATCTTGGCAATTGATTCTAGTTATGAATAATTGATTGTGTCAATAATGGCTTGGAACATCGCACACGGGAAGATAAATAACCAGGATCTACTGTCGAATTTCTTTTTGGGCCAGAATCCGGCTCAAACACCATCCAGCGGGGATCACGGAAAAAATAAGAAACAGCAGCAACGTCAAAATCAGATCTTTGAATGCCGGAGCAAAATCGCCGCCGTGCCGGACCGCAAGGACACCAATATAATAGGCCGTCGGCGCGGCCAGAATTATTTCTGCGATGAGGTAAGCTTTCAAAAATCTTCCGCGAAAGAAAATCATGGCGGCCGCGAGGACGAGCCACGTCGCCGTGATCCATTCCACCGGATAAATCACCTTGTTGTCGAATGCAAAATGATTGATAAGCAGAACCGGGATGCCTGCACGCGGATCCAGAATAAATGGCGGCCCGCTGGGCCAGCAGTAAATTCCGATCTGATAGATGCACAGGGCAAAGAGATACGCGCCGAGCAGGCGTTCCGGTCGAGATTCCCTTTTTGTGTTTGCGGCCATAGTTCCGGGAAAGAAATTATCGTCCGCAGCGTCTTGCATGTCCATGAGAGCTTTTTAATATTTGCCGACCGCACGGATGACCTTGACCACCTGAATTCACTCGCCCGCGCCGTGTTAGAATGCGCCTCGAGCGAAACACAGACGCATGTTCAAGAAAATTCTCATCGCCAATCGTGGGGAAATCGCCGTGCGCATCGCGCGGGCTTGCCGCGAGATGAGCATCACATCGGTCGCCGTTTTCAGCGATGCGGACCGCGCCGCGCTGCACGTCCGGCTTGCGGATGAGGCGTATCCCGTCGGTCCCGCGCCCTCGCGCGACAGTTACCTTCGCATTGACAAGCTGATGGACGTTGCCCGCCGCGCTGGATGTGACGCCTTGCATCCCGGATACGGTTTCCTTGCCGAAAATCCTGCACTCGCGCGTGCATGCGCGGAAAATAAAATCACGTTCATCGGCCCTTCGCCCGAAGCGATGGAAGGGCTTGGATCCAAAACCGCCGCGCGCCAACTCGCCGAGCGCGCCGGCGTACCAATGGTTGCAGGAACGAAAGACCCAATTGAAAATCAACAGAGTGCCGCGCAGATTGCCAAAACGCTTGGTTATCCTGTGTTGCTCAAAGCTGTGGCGGGCGGCGGCGGGAAAGGCATGCGCCTCGTCGCTGCGGATTCAGACATGCCCGCTGCCTGGCGTGACGCTTCCTCCGAAGCTCAAAACGCATTTGGCGACGCGCGTCTTTACCTGGAAAAGTACGTGGACCGGCCGCGCCACATTGAAATTCAAATTTTTGGCGACGTGCACGGCCACATAGTTTATCTTGGCGAACGCGAATGTTCGGTCCAGCGCCGGCACCAAAAAGTAATCGAGGAATCGCCGTCGCCCGTCATGACGCCGGATTTGCGCCGCGCCATGGGCGAAGCCGCCGTGCGTCTCGCAAAAGAGGCTGTGTACACGAATGCCGGCACGGTGGAATTTCTGGTGGACGCCTCACGCAATTTTTATTTTCTCGAAGTGAATACGCGCCTGCAGGTCGAACATCCGGTCACGGAAATGGTAACGGGCCTCGACCTGGTAAAACTGCAAATCCGTGTTGCTGCCGGCGAACCAATTCCCTTTTCACAAAAAGACGTCACTCTGTCCGGACACGCCGTCGAGTGCCGCCTCTATGCGGAGGATCCCGCCAATCAATTTTTCCCGTCGCCCGGGAAAATTCTTTCGCGCCGCACTCCTTCCGGCCCCGGAATCCGCCTGGATGATGGCGTGTACGAAGGTTTCACGGTTTCCACCGAATACGATCCCATGCTCGGCAAGCTGATTGCCTATGGCAAGGATCGCGCGGAAGCAATTGCGCGTCTCGATCGCGCTCTCGAAGAGCATTCCCTCACCGGAATAAAAACGAATGCGGGCCTGCTGCTCAGTATTCTTCGCGATCCCGATTTTGCGAGCGGAGAAATTTATACCCGATGGCTCGACGAACGGCTTCCTCAACTCCTGGCAAGACAGCAACCGACGGAAAAAGACACTGTGGCCGAAGATGCTGCCGCGCTTGCGTCCGTGTTGCAATTTATAAAGGCGCAGAAATCATCTGATCCGGCTGAAGCTGTTCCGGCGGCGAATTCGCGCTGGAAGCGCCAGGCGCGCAGCGAACAGATTGAACGCAGTGAATAGCGGAACAAAAAAGTCAGCGGAATAATGCGATGAAATATGAAATCGTGATCAACGGAGCCAGCCACAGCGTGGAGTTCACTCCGCCCGCGAACGGTTCCTCGCGCGTAAAGTTCACAATTGACGGACGTCAGCTAGCCGCATGTGCCGTCCCCGTTTCGCCTGTCGCGTATTCAATTCTTCTCGACGGAAAATCGCTTGAAGTCACTGCCGAAGAAAACCCGGAAGGCTTTTCGGTTCGCGTAAATGGACGCGAATTCCAGGTGCAGGTTGTGGACCCGCGATCCTGGCGTCACGCGCGTGGCGCAGGCGTCGAACTGGAGGGGCGCCAGCAACTGGTCGCGCCCATGCCCGGAAAAATTGTTCGCGTTCTGGCAACCGTGGGCCAGCAGGTCAGTGCGGGTGAAGGGCTACTGGTAATCGAAGCCATGAAAATGCAAAACGAAATTCGCTCACCTAAATCCGGCACAGTAGAAAAATTAGCGCGCGAAGGTCAAACCGTAAATGCAGGGGAAATCCTAGCCGTTGTGGGGTAGGTTTAAGTGGCATAGGCTTCAGCCTGTGGATTTTAGTCCTTGCAAGGACAAAATTCCACAGGCTGAAGCCTATGCCACTTAAAATCAAATTCGAATAAATTACTTCGGCGTGGAAGCCGAAGCATCGCCCGCCGCCTTTGGCGCAACAACCACGGGCATTTTCCCCGCCGTCTCCACTACTTGCTGGGCAAGATAATTCGTAATCTTGGCATTGTTACGCGCGGTAGCCAGGTAGGCGGCGCGCAGCAACTGTTCCTTACGATTGCGCAGGTTGTCGCGAATCGATTGTTGCACCGTCGGATCGCTCATATCCCGCTGACCCGGGGCTTCCTTGGAAACAAGCTTCAGGATGCGGTAAGAATCCCGCAGCACGATTATGCCGCTCACTTGCCCCGGCTTCAGCGACATCACCATTTTTTTCAGCGCCGGATCGCTCTGCGAAAGGGATGACTCCGGCACGTAGCCGAGGTCTCCGCCTGAGCCTGCTGTCGCTGGATCTTCCGAGTAATCCATGGCGACTTGAGAAAAGTCCGCGCCATTTGTGATTTGCTGCTCCAGCGCCACAGCCTTGCGTTTTGCTTCAGCGTCCGTGGTGGCGTCGTCGTTCTTGCGATTCCGCAAGCCCGGATCCTTGTGCGGGGTGATCACAATCTGCGCGATGCGGTATTGCGGCTCTGTCACGTTGAATTGCGCGCGGTTCTGATTGTAAAAATCCTGAACGTCCTGGTCCGTAACGGCAATCTTGGCCACAACTTCATGATTAATCACTTTTTGAATGGAGAGCTGCTGGCGGATGTCATTCCTCAAATCGTCGACTGTGTAGTCGCGCGACTTGAGCTGTCGCTGAAATTCTTCTTCGGTATAGGGGCTTTTAAATTCAGTGAACTTATCTTCCACTTCGCCGTCCGCAGCCTGCAAGCCCAGCGCTTTGGCTTTCTCCAGCAAAATGTGATTGTTAATTAGCTCGTCGAGGACATTCAAGCGAAGCGAGAGCGCTTCATCCTGGGAAGGCTGAGGCGCATCCGGATTCAATTGCGACCGGTAATATTTGTCCACTTCCGCGCGCGTAATCGGCGCGCCGTCCACCATGGCCCACACGCCCTCAGTAGGTTGAGACGCTTTCTGGCAACCAGACACCACCGCCAAAGCCGCGGCTAAAACAACCCATCCCCGCGCACGAATCTTCACGTCGTCTCCTTGTACCGAGTAAAACCGAATGCAGGCCCCCCGTGGAGCCCGCTCAAGCGATTTTTCGATGAGGAAATAGCCAGTTAGGCTGCTTTCGTGACGCGACCGGACCGAATGCAGGAAGTGCACACGCGGATTTGTTTGCGAGCCCCATTAACAACAGCGCGGACGCGTTGAAGATTCGGATTCCATCGGCGACGGCGCGTATTGTTCGCGTGACTGATCACGTTCCCGAACGAAGGGCCTTTGCCGCAAAGCGTGCATTTCATAGCCATGACAACTCCTCACCCATTTCTCACAATGTTAAGCAAAGCAAGTAGTTTAGCAGAGTTTCCAGCATTTCGCACTCGATTTGATTGTTTGGGAGGTGCCACAAACAATATGGCGCGCACACGGCAAAGTGTTGCAAGGACTGTGCCCATTCCGTCCCAAACATCATGGGACAGAGTGGCCTCTACGAAAACCGAAGCGTTTGGCGTCGCTTTTGTAGCGCCCGCCCGCATTCTTGGGCGGGCAGCCTTCTTGATGTCCAAATCCAATGGATCCAATGGATCCGTTGGCGACTCTTAAATTTTCCCAGAACCATGGAGGAGTAAAGCGCGGGCGATTCGCTCTTTCAGACCGCCTGATGCTCCACCAGCGAATAAAGAAAAACCAAAATACCGGCGCCAACCAGTGGACACCCGACCATCGCAAAGCAGATAAAGGCCAACGGATGAGTCGCAAGGAGGGTTAGCATTTGTACGATCAACCCTGCGGCAATCAGACGGCCGCTCCAGCGTATGCGCCGTTCGATCAATTGCTGCGTCATTGAGGGATCACCGCTGGCTTCCAGAAGGTCGCGTCACCCAGGTCCCCTACGTTATGAACGATATCGTGGCAGCCGCTGGACGTGCACGATAGCTGGTTGCTCGCGGCCTGTGCCAGCATGCCGGGGGTCTTGTGATGTGACGAGGCTTCTTCACAGGAGCGCGCGCCGGCATGGCAATGCAGGCATTCACGATTGTTGTATGCCGTGTAAAGCTTAATATCCTTCGGCTTGGGAATTTTTCCGAAGTATTGCACCAGTACATGGTGTACGCCCCGCCACTTCGCCTTGTAGTCCCCGAACATCGTGTAGTCCGTATGGCAGGTGAAGCAGGCATGATCGCGCGGAACGAAATTATTTTGGAAATGAACGGCAGGAATAAAGCTTTTGTCATCCACCGTAAGGCTCTTTCCAAAATTGCCCATGACGTGGCAGGAAAGGCAGAACTGCGTGGAAGTCGAACGCTCTACCTGCTCGTGAAAACCTGCCCAGATCGATAGCACGGGCGAAATGCACAGCGCCACGAAGGCCATGATTTTCCCTCCGCGCGCCGCCGTAAATTCCGGACGCGTGGAAGTGATGAGGCCGAGCAACGCCACCGTCGCCGTAAAAAATATCAAAATAGTTGTTGTGCCACCCATGGATATCGAGCTACTCCGTTCGAAGAAATCATTTTCGATCTATGAAACGCTCAGCTGCGAGCTTTGTTTCGAACCAGATTTGACCCATGTGACTAAATATCGTCATGGCTTGGCCAGCGAACGACAGTAAGCGACGAGCTGCTTCACCATGTCCGCGCCCAATTCTTTTTCGAACCCGTCCATGCCCTTGCCCTGACCGACATCGTGAATTAATTCGGCATCAGTCATCTTCTGGATTTCGGCGGAACGTAAATCCTTGGCTTTCACCTTGCGGCCCTTCGCCGTATTTCCGGAACCGTCCTTTGCATGGCAGACGGAGCATTTATCCAGATACACGTCCTGCGCACTTTTTTGGGGCGCGGGTGATGCCCACAACACACACCCAAAAATCATTGCAAAATACAGGCGAGACTCGTGCCAATCAAAAGTCTGGAACACCCGAATATTCTCGTCATTTTTTATTCCCTCTTATTCGCAAGATGTTTATTTCGTGAGTAATATACGGAACTTAAAATCCTTTGGTCCAGCGGATGGTCAGCAGATTCGCGCTGAAATTATTTACGGTGACAATTTGTTCGTCGTAGTAGGTGCGCTGCAAGTCCACCGCGAGCTGGCCAACGACCGGAAAATTGTAATATGCCGTGCCCGTGACGAGCGGCGAAACCGACGGCCCGTAAGCAGGCGGTTCTCCGCTAATCGCTCCGACCCCGCTGGAGCGGTCGAATTTCCCCGTAAGGCGCAAGCCAATCCGCTTAGTTGGCTTGGCTTCGATACCGCCTGACCATACGCGGTCCAACTCCTGGTCCCGCAAACTATCGGCAAGTGGTGGCGTACCACGAGCATAGAGAATATTTCCTTGCGCGAGGTAGCTGTCATAGCTGAAGCCTCCGAACACCGAGAAACGCTCCCCGAGCGAGTAAGAAACCGTAATGGCGTTGGAGCGGATGTCGTTTTGAAAATTGGTTACAAGCAGCTTGTTGTTGACAATGCTCACTTCGTCCTCGACCGTAAGCTTTGCAAGCGGATGTACGCGAAGCACAAAATGCGTAGCCTCCTGCGTGTGCGGAGTTATGGCTGTGTAAGAGGAACCGTTATCCGTGCTGTGGAAGTCGCCGCGAATGCTGAACAGCTTCGACGGCTCATAACCGAAACTGATTTCCGGGCGCACAGTATTCGTGCGCAGAGTAATTGCGGGCACGATCACGCCATTCGTCAATGATTCGACGTCGGACTTCATGAACTGGACGCCGGGCCGAATGATCAGCGCCCGTATGGGAGTGAAGTCCATGCTGAATGCGAGTTCGCTCAGTCCGTCACACCAAATCACATTGGTCGATCCTCGGGCCGCCGTCGTGCCATTGAACAAGCTTTGATAGTTCCCGGTGGAGTTGCTCGTGAAGCGTGTATAGCGATAGTCGGCGTCAAGGCTCCACCACGAAAAAAGGTGATAGCTAAGATTTCCCTTGCTCAAGTCCTTCACTTCATCGACCAGGTGCGCGGAGTGGCATTCGCCGCAGGAAATTCCGTGGCCGGCGTGCGCAGAGTGCTCGAATAATTCCTGTTGCTTGCTGCTGGTATGGCAGGTAAGGCAGCGGGCCGCGTTTTCTCCCGCGCTGCCTTTAAAGGCAAAAATGGGATGTTCGACTAACGCTTTTGCAACTTCCGCATCGTCTCCATGCGCCGCTTGAACCGCGTCGCCATGCGCTTTTCCCGGACCGTGGCACGTTTCGCACCCGTGAATGTAATCCTTGCCCGGAAAGACAATCTTCGAATGGCCGGTCTTCTCATATTGAATGGTTTCATTCTTGTGACAATCTTTGCACGCCTCAGGGCCAGAAAATTCGGAGGCGGGTGCGGAAAATTCAGGCGCGCGGCTGGCCACGGAGGGGCCATGGATGGATTCAGGCCGCTTCTGCGCAAAGCTTCCAGTGGCAAAACAAGCGGCCAAAGCCATGGCCAGGATAGACGCTCGCAGACAAACGGGTGTCCTATTTGCATTTCCCGTAATTGGCATAGGTATTATGTGACGAACGCCATTCTTTCTGAAGGGAAGCGAAAAATGCAGAACCCACAAATGTATTTCGAAAATTACTTTCAAATTCCGCGAGACCCGCCCAACGAGGGCCTCACGGGAATCACTCGGCGAACATCACCGGAAGACACAAGTGCCTGACATTTCCTCTAGTAAAGCCATTCCCAATAATCAGGAGTTCTTGATTCCCGGACGTTCCGCTTAAATACAAGGAGTAAATCGACAAACAGATGAGACAGCTTTAGACTGCGCCCCCAAAAGTGTTCATACGCCCCTCAGGCAAACTGTACAGAATGAGACAGTTTTAATCTTTCTGATCGGGCACCATGCAGTGCATCCATCATTGAACTCTGCGCACGAAACGTGCCATCCCTACCGCCACTCTCAATTCAACTGCGGTCACTTTGACAAGGAGAGGCTCTGGGGATTATTCCAATGTTCTGGCGGATTTAAAGGATAAATGGCTTCTACTTGCAAATTTGTAAGCCTTGCAGGAAAGGCACAATCCATTTTCCCGAAATGGTGAAAACGGCCGGTAAATTTCCCGTACCGGCAATTCATAATCACAGTGTTTGTTAATGGACTGGTAATGCCCTTTGCTCTGACCACAGCCGCATACAGTATTCTCAATCAATTTCTAGGAGGCGTGTGCGTTACAATAAAAGCCCCAGCGAGGGGTTCCGGAAAGGTAATCATGGCATCCTTGAAGAAGACTTCTCGCAGAGAACTCCTGCAGTTAGGTGGCGCCGCAGCGGCCACTGCGTTTGGCGCCTCGGTTTTAGGGGGTTGCGGCGGCATCACTTCCAGTGTTCCTCCTATCAGTTCTGGCTGCACGCAATTATCCGACGTCCAGCATGTCGTAATCTTTATTCAGGAAAACCGCTCATTCGACCATTATTTCGGCAGCTATCGCGGCGTGCGCGGATTTGCGGATCAGAGCCTGGCGTTTCAGCAGCCGTATCCGGGCAACACGAGTATTCCTCCCATCGGCAACTTATTGCCCTACCACCTGGACACGAACACCATCAACGCGGCCTGCACGCATGACATCACCCACGACTGGATTTCTCAACATCAAAGCTGGGATAACGGCGCGCATGGACGGCTTCGTCACTTCGCGCCTGGCAATTAATATGAATGACGCCATCTTGACCATGGGTTATTACACGCGCGCAGATCTTCCCTTTTACTATGCCGCTGCCGATGCCTTTACTCTTTGCGATAACTATTTCTGCTCGGTCATGGGTCCCACCGATCCGAATCGTCTATACACCATGGCCGCATCGATCGATCCGGACGGAAAAAATGGCGGACCGCTGATCGAAACTCTGGTCGGAAATCGCACCTCGTTCTACGGCCGCCTGACGTACACGACCATGCCGGAGCAGCTGCGAAGCGCGCGGCATTTCCTGGAAAGTTTATTCTTCTCCCGATGAAAATTTATTGGGCGGAATTCTTTCGGACAACGTTCTGCCCTATTTCAAAAATTTTCAAAATCCATCCTCGACTCTTTCTCAAAAAGCATTCGGCCCACAATTTCCCACGGATTTTCTTGCGGATATCGCTTCCGGAAATCTGCCCCAGGTTTCCTGGTTGATTGGTTCCACGGTGGCTTCGGATCACCCGCCCGCGCCCGCCGTGTTTGGCGAAAGCGAGTTGTCGCTCATTACTTCTGCGTTGATGGCCAACCCAACCATCTGGGCGAAGACCGTGCTTTTTGTAACCTTCGATGAAAACGGCGGATTTTTCGATCACGTCCCGCCCGTCACAGCGCCGCCAGGCACGCCCGGGGAATACATCACCGTCCCCACGGTTCCTGATTCCGGCTGCTATCGGATCGCCTGCGATCTCCGGCCCGATTGGTTTAGGATTTCGAGTTCCCATGCTGATCATTTCGCCATTCACCCGCGGCGGATTTGTTTCCTCGGATCTTTTCGATCACACATCCATTTTGCGATTTTTGGAAACAAGGTTCGGAGCGGAAGTTCCAAACCTGAGCGCGTGGCGTCGCGCAACCGTGGGCGATCTGACGAGCGCGTTCAACTTCAAAGCGCCCGAATACGTCGATTCCCAATCTTCCTTCGCCGGTTCCGGCGATTTCGCAAGTGCTTACCGAATGCGCGGCAAATCTGGCCGGTACCGTACCTCCCGGCGATTCCAAATCCGCAGACTTCTCCAACGCAAGAAACGGGGACGCCACCCGGCCCAGCGGTATTTGCTAATTTAAATCAACGCGCGAGCGCAAGGAAAGCTGGGCAGCAAAAAACGAGGCTGATTGCAATTTGTGCACATGCACTCAGCCTCGCGATTTGTGGATGACAGTGAATTAGTTTTGTAAAACTTAGTGCGATTTAAACTTCGTCAAATCCTTCAGCCCGAAGAAATCCACAACAGTGACTTGGATTTTGTCGGTGAAATCATTCAACTCTCCAACGAAATCGCCATTCACTCCCACGCCAGTGCGCAAAGGCCGCTTGCCTGCCGGAGTTTCCACTAATTTGAGAACCGCGTCGGCAACTTCCTGCGGGTCTCGACGCTTGCCGAGATTGCCCATCATCGTCATCGTGATTTCTTTGCCAGGTCCGTATGCGGCCTCGACCTGTTCATCCGCGGCCTTGTCGGCGTTTTGCCCGATCGCTGTCGCGAACGCTCCCGGTTGCACCAGCACGGCATCAATGCCCTGCGCGGCCAATTCGTAATGATAACTTTCGACGAGCGATTCGAGCGCCGCTTTGCTCGCGCCGTAGGTGCCCAGACCGGGAAGCACGATGCGCCCCGCCTGGCTGCTGATGTGAATCAAGAGTCCGCTATTGCGTTTGCGCATATGCGGCAGCACGGCCCGGTTCATCCGCTGCACGGCAAAAACATTCGTCTCAAAAATTCGCCGCGTCTGCTCCACGGTCACGGCTTCCGCGAGCCCTCGAACCGTCAGCCCCGCATTGTTCACAAGCACATCAATTTGCCCGGCTGCGCGAATCACTTCGGCAATTGCGCTGTCGACCGAAGCATCGTCCGTCACATCGAGTTCGATCGGGCTCAGCGCCAGCGATTCTTTCGCGGCAAACTCCCGCACTTCGCGGGCCTTTTCGCTATTGCGCCCCTTGATGTCACGCATGCCCGCAAACACGCGGCATTTATGGCGCGCCAGCGTTTCGGCCATGACTCGGCCAAATCCCGTGCTGCATCCTGTAATCAGAGCAACTTTTTCAGTGGACACGTTCATCTCCTGAGCCTCAGCCAATAATTATAAACATATTTTGGGGAAAGAAGTTCTCGCGCTGCAATCTGCGAGAACGCAATTGAAGTGCCGGAATAAAAAGTCGCCCGCCCAAAAAACGGGCGGCCGCTACGAAAGCCAACCTGCGGAGAATTGCGGTTTTCGTAGCGGCCACTCCGTCCCGTGTTCTTCGGGACGGAGTGGGCGATTTTTTTTAGGCTACTCGTACGCAGAAACTAATGAAGCGGCTTCAATTCCGGTTTGTCACCATCCGGCAGCGGATAGCGGTCCACATTCAGGAAGAACGAAACGAAATGGTAGTAGCCGATCGTGGCCATCAGGTCGACCACCGTTTTCTCCCCAAACTTATCGACTGCCGCATGAAATGTGGAATCGCTGACCTGATGCGTCTTCACGAGTTCCGAGGCAAAGTTATAGACGACCTCCTCGTCAGGCTGCATGGACGTCGGACGCTTTCCTTCCGCCACAGCGTCAATGACCGCCGGACTCAAGCCTGCCTTCAACGCATTTTTGCGATGGGCCGCCCATTCATATTGCACGTCCAGGGCTCGCGCCGTGATCAGGATGGCAAACTCGTTCAGCTTGAGTGGCACGGTGGTGCGAAATCGAATGTAGGTTCCCAGGTGTTGCGCCAGATCGCCCATCTCCGGACTGCGCAGCAAAACGTTGAACGGGCCGGTCGTTGTTCCGCGTTCACCGTCTAGAAGATGTTCCACTAGCGTTTTTTGTTCCGCATTCAGTTCGCTATAGGTCAGAGGTTTGAAGCGGTCGCCTCGCAGATGAAGATCGGGAGTGATGGGAGTCTGCGCGGCGGTGATAACAGCTAAAAGCCAGGATGCCAACCAACAGCAATCGAAGTCGCATTTTTGCCCTCGTTTTTTCCAAGTATTTTTTAATGCTCCACGAATCAAACCCAAAATTTCAATTTGTCTGTTTTTACGCCAAAAGCCAATGAATCGCAATCCTCAACCTTGACGCACAATTTAGCTCATTCCAGAGAAAAAAATCGTTGAGACAATCATCCCGGGCGTCCATCAACCGTGCTGAAGCAAACGGCCGTAGTTCAGTAATATTTTTAACCTTTTCGAGGTTGAGTACCTTATCGATCAGGCCTTTTGTTTGCGTCGCACCAAAGACCGGAGACATTAAGTCGGTGGCCTTGGCGACAACCTCATCGTGCGTCATGGGATTCGTCGAAAGTTCCGCGAACGGTTTCGACTCGCTCGCTGAGGCGCGTTCCGTCTTTGAAAACGATGTCCACGACGGTCACTCGCTTTGGCATCAATTTGGAAAGTTCCGGATCGGCGATGAGCTGCACCTTGGCGCGCTGGCGCAGCACTTCCGGGTCCTGCATGCGCACCTTATCGTGCGCGGAGGCGAAGGAAACAGTCTTGTCGAGCAGCATGACTCCAACGAGGTGTTGCAGGCAAACGTCCGGCATGATGCGATTATCGACCACTCCTGCTTCGCGAGTTTCAATGCGGATAATCACCTGCTGCACGTCATCCGCTTTAAATGCACGCTTCTTGCGCAGATTTTCCAGACCATCGAGCGTCGCCTGAATCGGCGACCCAACGCTCCACTTCTTGATGTTGGTTTCCACTATGTTGTAATGCTCGCCAAGCTTGTTGATCAGGCCCTCGGGATTGCCTCCAGGCGGATGCGCTTCGAAGAAATTATCCGAGCCCGAAAAAACGTCGTCGATGCCCGTAAAGCCTCCCTGCACGAGCAGCGCTGCGGTAATGCCGCTGCGAGCAGGCGCACCGGCGAAGACAAAAGCTTTCTCGATATGTTGGGTGTCGTGAACCCACGCGGCAATGCCTGCCGATTGTTGCGCGGCGTAATCCAACACCCAACTCATTTGCTGGGCGTTCAGGCTTGCAGCGCATCCGGCACCGGACGCCGCAGAGAAAAGCGCTCCGATACTGTGCACGCTGTTGTGACTGGCCGTCTGGTAATCGGGTCCACCGAGCACGAGGATCACGCGCGGCCCCACATCATAGCCAAGCGTGACTGCGCGCAAAAAATGTGTGCCGGTGATGCCAAATTTTTCGCCGGCCGCGAGCGTCGCGGATACCGTCGCGCCTCCCGGATGTACGCCCGAAATGGTGTGCGAATCATCCGTTTCATCGGAATGCGCCTGAATGGCGTTTGAGAATGCCGCCTCAATCGGGCTGCAGAGCACATTGGAGGAAACCACAGTGGCGACTTTTTCGCCGCCATAGCTGCGCGCAAAACTGAGCGCCACTTTTCCTGGAGCGAGTTCCGAGCCCGACACCATCGCGGCGAACGTGTCCAGTACATGCTGCTTGGTCTTCTCGACCACCTCTTCGGGTAATTCGCGCGAGCGTGCGGCGCTCATGTATTCGCTAAGTTGCTTCATCACCGGGCTCACGTCATCAGCATAAAGCCTGGCTGCGGGTACTAGCGCCGCCGTAGCCACACCCAGGCCCATGCCTTGCAGCACGCTGCGGCGTGAAAGAAAAGAGCTGCGCCCTAATTTAGGAAAATAATTATGATTTCGAATGGTTTCCTCCACGCGCAAAAGTGCGGTGCATAAAGAAAAAGTCTCTAGTATCCAAAATAATATTCATTCTATTCGTCCACCTGCTCTGTGTCGAGGAACACTAGATCGAAGCGGACTGGCGGCCTTTGCGCAACATCCACTCCCGACGCAATTCGCCTACCAGGTAGAGTGAGCCGGTAATGAATATAACGTCTTCGGATGAGGCGATTTCCAGCGCGCGCGCCATAGCTTTTGCAGGTTCAGGAACAACTTCGGCTCGAGTCGCGTGGTGCGCCGTCATTTCCCCGAGCAATGGAGCGGAGATCGAGCGGGACTGCGCCGGTGCAGTGAGAATCACCGTTGAAGCTCGCGGAAAAAGAAGGCCGGCAATTTCATCGACCGCCTTATCGCGCATGGCTCCATAAATCAGAGTAATGTTTCGGCCGGCCAAAAATTGATTCCAGAAAGCAACGATTTCGCGCGCCCCCGCGGGGTTGTGCGTGCCATCCACATAAATTTCGGGACGCTCGCTGATTTTTTCCAGACGCCCTGGCCATGTGGCTGCGGCAAATCCGCGCGAGATCGCCTCGTCGGAGATTGGCGCGCCGCGCTCGGCCAGCATCCGCGTAGTGGCCAGCGCCGTCAAAGCGTTGCGCACCTGAAACCGTCCGGAAAGTTTTAACGCGATTGGAATGCGCACGCCGGAATCGTAGGTAATCGCGGTAAATGAAAAGCAGCCGTCGTGAGCTGTAACATCTTCCAGGAAAAATGCATTTTCGATTTCGACGAGAAATGCGGACTGCTCCGCGCAGCGCCGGCGGATCACCACCCGCGCGATAAGGTGCTCGGCAGCGCTGACCACCCGCGCGCCCGGCTTGATGATCCCCGCTTTCTCTCCCGCAATTTCCTCGATGGAATGGCCAAGATAATTTTCGTGATCGAAATCAATTTGCGTGATCACTGCCACTTCGGGCAGCAAAATATTTGTCGCGTCCAGCCGTCCGCCCATTCCGGTCTCGCACACAGCAAACTCAATGCCTGCAGCCGCAAACTGTACAAACGCAATTGCCGTCACGCATTCAAAAAAAGTGGGGTGCGCGGAAAGTTTTCCTGAGGCCAGCAATATTTCAATCGCATCATGCACGCGCGTGAAGGCGGCGGCAAAATCCTCATCGGAAATTTCATCGCCGTTTACACGGATGCGTTCATTAATTCGCTCAAGGTGTGGCGAAGTGTACAAACCGGTGCGCAAGCCCGCCTCGCGCAAAATCGATTCGAGCATCGCCGAGGTCGAGCCTTTTCCATTCGTCCCGGCCACGTGCACGGATTCAAAAGCGCGCTGCGGCTGCCCCAGGTGTTCGCAAACCACGGTAATATTTTTTAAATCGAATTTCATTACGCTGGCCTGGCGCGGAGATGCGAGTTCCCGCCCCAGGCTTAGCAAATACTGGACCGATTCTTCGTAGGTCATGCGGTTACGCCATGAAAAAATCGAGCGCGGAGGAAATGTAGGCCTTCAGATCCTTGCGATGGACCACAGCATCCAGAAACCCGTGTTCCAGCAGAAATTCCGACGTTTGAAATCCCTTGGGAAGTTTCTGGCGCATCGTCTGCTCAATCACACGAGGTCCGGCAAAGCCGATCAGCGCGCCAGGCTCTGCAATGTTGATATCGCCAAGCATCGCGTAGCTCGCCGTGACGCCGCCGGTGGTTGGATCGGTCAGCACGGAAATAAATGGCAGCCGTGCCTCGTCCAGTCGAGCCAGCGCAGCCGAAACTTTTGCCAGCTGCATCAGGCTGATCGTGCCTTCCATCATGCGCGCGCCGCCCGAAGACGAAACAATCACCAGCGGCATCTTTTTAGCGATGGCCATTTCCACGGCGCGAGTCGCCTTTTCGCCAACCACCGCACCCATCGAGCCGCCGATAAACGCAAACTCCATCGAACAGCAAATGACCGGGCGCCCGCCCAGCAATCCTTCCACCGTGATGATCGCGTCAGCCTTGCCGAGTTTGCGGCGCGCATCTTTCAAGCGCGATGCATAAGGTTTCGTGTCCGTAAATTTCAGCGGATCATTCGACGCGAGCGCGGCATCATGCTCCACCCAACGCGAATCGAGCAAAAGCTCCAAACGCTGCGTTGCGTTCAACCGGAAGTGATGCTGGCACTTCGGGCAGATTCTCCAGTTCGCATCGAGATCTTTCTTCCAAACCGTAGCGCGGCATTTTTCGCACTTGGTCCACAGCCCTTCGGTCTTGACGCGGCGCTCATCGGGCGGCGTGGGCTGGTCGATTCTCTTTTTTTCCCGCTTAAACCATGCCATCGTTTTTAAATCCTAAAAGCCGCTCGTGTGCGGCATTGCTGTTGCAAATTAGCGATTAGTGGTTGCGCTACAAAAAACCCCCGCCTCTGAAGAGGCGGGCTACAAGGCTCGCTGTAGCCCCGGTCTTCAGACCCGGGGCTTTTCCGCTGCACACCGACAGTCATCATTCGCGCGGCAGTTTTTTCATCAGCGTCTTGCAACAATCTCTACTTCACTTCCGCCGGCGTAGAGGTCCCGGGCCCTTCGCCCACAATTTCCAACACGACATCCTCGTCCTTCGCGCCGTCGTAATGAACTTGCTTGCCAACATGCCTGACATAACTGCCTGCCGGTATCGGCACCGTGCTATCGGGATCGTACTTCGTGCCCGTCCCTACCCACCAGGTCCCCGAAATTACGGTAATGAACCGGTCATTGGGATGGAAGTGCGGACGGCTCATGTGATGAGCGTGCCATTTCACCAGCTCCACATAAATGCCCGGCATTTCCGGATCGCCGGCCAAAATCGCCGAGCTTTCTCCACGCTTCATATCGTCAACCCATTTAATCTGGTCGGGCAGCTGTATCTTGATCGCAGCAGGGTTGAGGTCCGTGGCTCTGGCCGCGCCCAATGTGAAAAAAGCCGCGCCTCCCATGACTGCGATCAGCAGATAACGACTAATTTTTTGATAGACGGCCATCATCTCCTCCTTGGAACTAATTAATTCTGTCGATGGGCGGCGTATGCCGGCGGTTCGACGACAAAGTTAGACCCACGCGAGTCAAATCTATCTTCGGTACTCTACGCCCGAGGGCCCCCACATGCAAACGCGATGCCAGTGTGTTTGTCCAAACACACGCGAGTCAAACGGCCCATGGTTGTGCGGCAATCCGCAGACATCGCTTCCCGCCAAAATCCATAGACACCGTCGCTAAGCCTTTATTTTGCACCACAAAAAATTTAACCACCAGCCTCCCATTCTTGCGGCATTGCCTGGAACGAGAATTGCTCTCTTCCATTCATCATGACAAACTCAAACTCTTATCCGTGCGGCGAATCCCGAAAATGGTTCACGCATTTTTCATTGCGCAGCATGACGGCTCTGCACGTTTCCTCTAACCCGGCCATACAACTCACAAACGAGGAACGCCGTACAATCACGCCCTCCATTCAACAATTTCAGTTGGGAGAAAATTCAAGAGGGCAGCATTTGCTCGAGCGCGGGCAAAGGTACGGACGCGCAGCAAACGATCCTCTTTTTGCCGGAGCTCTTGATATTTTCATTAAGGAAGAGCAGCAGCACAGCCGCTATCTGGCCGCTTTCATGCAATCTCAATCCATTCCGGTGGTGCAAAAGCATTGGGTGGACACGATTTTCCGGAGATTGCGAGTGCTCGCAGGTCTGGAATTGTCGCTCACGGTTCTCGTTACAGCGGAATTCATCGCTGTGCCGTATTATCGAGCGCTTCGCGGAGCCACCAATGCACTCACTTTAAAAGTGATCTGCACTAGAATTCTCGATGACGAAGCCAACCACTTAAAATTTCAGGCGTCCATGCTCGCGCGTGTCGCCGGCAGGCGCCCGGAAATTGTTCAACGCTTGCTCAGCCAACTGCACTCGCTCTTTCTGTTTGGCACAATTCTAGTTGTCTGGTTTGAGCATCGACTCTTGTTCAAAGCGGCTGGCTATTCGTTTCGGCGGTTCGTGGATGAAACTCTGACGGAATTTTCTGCCTGGAGCATGGCGCGCCTGAACATGATGAAACAATCAGCGATTCGCCGGGAGCAAGTTATCAAGGCTTACGGACGCGCCGAACCCGAAAATTAAGTGGAGGAGTTTTCCAGGGTCGAAAATTTAAGAAACGGTTGTGGTAGCGGGTGTTTGCTGCTGCAATGCTTTTTTTGCTTCGGCGATGCCGCGATCGATTGTCGTTTGCCAGTCCGCGTGAGGAATCGCTGAAGCTTGCGCGGCTTCATACAGGCGCAGCGCATCGGCCGGACGATTCATTCGCTTCAGATAAATGCGGCCCGCGGCTATTTGTGCGAGTAATCCCTGCTTTTCATTTGAATACGTTTTTGCAAGTTCAAGATATTCCTCAGCAGCTCGCGAGATATCCGGCTGTGTTTCCAGCAAACGGCAAAAATCCAGCCACGGAGATGCGGGCAATTTGTCTCCGCCTGCGTTCCTGAAATCTTGAAACGTCTGCAAAGCTCCTTCGGCGTCGTTCGCCTTGATTTCCAGCGCCAGAAGTTTCACAAGAGCGTCGCGTTGCGCGGGAAGATCGTTTTTCCCCCAGTAAATCCGCTGCAGCATCCGGTAGGCGTCGATCGAATCCGGCTTTTCCACCAACAATTTTTGCAAACTCGCGGCTGCCTGATCGAATTGCTTTTTTTCAATCTGCTCGCTGGCGTCCGCAAGCAGTGGATGGCTGACCCACGATATTTTTTCCTGAATTCCCTGTTCGGCCATCTGTTCAAGACCTGTCTTTTGAACAGCCACGGCAATCAGCGCCCCAAATGCGAAGCCACCCACGTGAGCCCAGTGCGCAACTCCGGACGATTGCCCGGACACGCTCCCGTAAAGAATTTCCGTCAGCAGCCACAAAGGGAGCAGCCAGTACGCCGCCATCTTAGATTTGTAGAAGCGAAAAAAAAGCAGGTAGCCCATTTCAATTTTGGTTTTGGGAAATCGCACAAGGAACGCGCCCATAAGCCCTGCGATGGCACCCGATGCGCCAATCGTCGGCGTAAAACTTCCAGCGTTCACCATGGCATGAACTTGGAACGCGAGAATCCCGGCAATTAAATAAAATGCCGGATAAATCATGCGGCCCCAAGTGTCTTCGAGGACCGCTCCGGCAAGCCACAAAAACCACATGTTACCGATCAGGTGCAGCCACCCGCCATGCAAAAAATTACCGGCGATCAATCCGGTGAATGTCTGGTGCGCGGGTATAAATGCATAATTGCCTAAGATCGATGACGCGCTCAGCTTCGCATAGTCATCGCCAAGCGAATCCATTTCCTGCTGCAATTCATAAGAATCATTCTGCATCCGAATTTTGGCGTCCCAGGTGTCGAAAACGCTCCGGCCAGGATTCTTCGCTTCTTTCCACAAAGAAGCATTTTTCTTTTGGATGGAGGAAACAAAGCTCTCCGCTTTTTCCGGGATCTTTAATTCGGGATGCATCGCTGCAAGTAATATGAGATGAACTTTGACTTGCCCCAATTCCGGTTCCTGCCGGTCAATCGTTCCGTGCGTGCCAAGAAAAATAACAACGTTGAGCGCAATAATTCCGAACGTAATCACCGGCCACCGGCGCCCACGCATGTTTTCATGGCGAAGTGGGATCAACATCTTCTGGGCTCCATGCAGTGAGTAAATAGAATTTCTCTGGCGGCTTTATTCTTCTAAGTTTAAGTGTCTGGGGGAAATTCGCCGAAGGGTGTTTCCCCAGGGGTTCGGAATCAGTAATCGCTTATGAGTTGGGCACCAACGGGATCGAATCTTGAGGTTCGCTGTGTGTTTGGCACGCGGAAATATCGTGTCCTGATTAGATCATTATTAGATCGAGGCCTCTCCGCAGTTCTCCATGTCCCCTGTGTTAAAGCCTTTGAATTCAATTCGAGAACCTTTAACACAGTGGACACAGAGAAAAGAGGAGAATCACAGAGAGATCTCAACTCAAAGATTAGGAATCTATTTCTCCCGGTTTTCTCCTATTTTCCTCTGTGTTAAATCTTTTGACCTTGCAATCCGCCCGCCATATCTCATTTCGGAAATCGCCGACAAAAAGCCAACCTTGGCCCACGCCCACCAATTCTGATATGATGGGTTTGACTGGGTCGCATCCTGAATTTAAGGAGCGGCACCGGAGGCAGTTATGAGCATGGTTCCCTCTGCAGGCAATGGTAAAATTACCGTGCCAAGCATCCTCGAACGTAAGACGCAAATCTCCACACAAAATTCTTCAGCAGCAAAGATCACTTGTCTGACGGCTTACGATTATCCAACCGCGCGTCTTCTTGACGAAGCGGGCGTCGACGTTCTGCTTGTCGGCGATTCCGTGGGAATGGCGGTGCTGGGATATGACAGCACTCTGCCCGTCACACTCGAAGACATGCTGCACCACACGCGAGCCGTACGGCGCGGCACGCGGCGCGCATTGCTCGTGGCGGATATGCCGTACGGCAGCTATCACGATGAACCGGCGGAAGCCGTTCGCCGCGCGCTGCGCTTTGTGAAAGAAGCTGGCGCCGAAGCCGTAAAAGTGGAAGGCGGCGAACGCCGCATGGATACGATCTCGCGCCTCGTCGACGCCGAGATTCCCGTGATGGGCCATATCGGCCTGACGCCGCAATCGGTCAACGCTTTCGGCGGATTCCGCGTGCAGGGCAAGACCGCCGAGGCCGGCGAACAAATTTTGCGCGACGCGCACGCCGTGGAAGCCGCCGGCGCATTTTCCGTCGTGCTCGAATCAATCCCACGGGAGCTTGCGGCACGCATCACGAGCGAACTGCGCATCCCCACAATCGGCATTGGCGCGGGGCCGGACTGCGACGGACAAGTCCTCGTGATTCACGATCTTCTCGGCATGAGCTTCGGCCACAAGCCGAAATTTGTGCGCAACTACGCCAATGTAGGAGAAATCATCTCGCGCGCCGCCGTGGAATATTGCCGAGACGTGCGGCAGGGATCGTTTCCGTCCGACGAAGAGTCGTATCACAAGCGCGCCGAGAAAATCGGCACACTTTCTGAACAGCATAAATAAGCACGCGTCTCCAAATCATGTATTAGAATTTGCGTCGGAGGATTTCCATGGTTACGCCTGAACTTTTGCGCTTTCTTTTCCATTACAACCAGTGGGCCGATCGTCGCATCCTGGACGCTTGCGCCGCGCTCTCGAACGAGCAATTTACGCGCAACCTCGGATCGAGTTTCAGTTCCGTGCGTGATACCGCCGCGCATCTGTACGGGGCTGAATACGTGTGGAACGAGCGCATCAATGGACGCTCTCCCACCGCGCTTGTCTCCGGCGCGGGATTCCCGGACCTCGCCTCCGTTCGCGCCAAGCTGGAAGAAATGGACGCCTACTATATCGATTACGTCTCGAAGCTCACGCAGCAGGATCTGGACCACGTGATCCGCTACAAAGGATTTACGGGCGAGGAATTTTCAAATCCGCTGTGGCAGAGCCTGCACCAGCTGACCAACCATGCTAGTTACCATCGCGGCCAGATCACAACCATGTTGCGCCAACTCGGCGTGAAGCCAGTGTCAACAGACCTGATCGGGTACTACCGCGAGCAAGCGGCCGCAGCACGCGTTTGATTCAAGTAGCGCGGGCTTCAGCCTGCGGGGTTTGCTCCATGTAGCGCCCGCCTTCAGGCGGGCATTGGGGATTCGATCAGATGCCCGCCTGAAGGCGGGCGCTACAAAGCTGTACATGCTCTGAAGCTTTTAAAATTAAAAAAACTTTTACAAAACAATCTCCTTGGAAATCATCCACACCATCGACTGGATGAAGCAGGCGACGCACCGGGCGAAAGCCGAAGGCCGCTCCCCCGGCTTCGTCCCCACCATGGGCGCGCTTCATGCGGGCCATCTGGCGCTCGTACAAAAAGCCATCTCCGAATGCCAGCCAGTCATCGCGTCCATCTTCGTGAACCCCACGCAATTCGGGCCGCACGAAGATTTCCAGAAATATCCGCGCGCGTTTGAATCGGACTGCAAGAAACTGGAAGATGCCGGCGTGGATTATTTATTTGCGCCCGAGCCATCGGAAATTTATCCGCCAGGGTTCCGCACTTGGGTAAATGTCGAAGGTCTATCCGATCGTCTCGAAGGAAAAATACGGCCTGGGCATTTTCGCGGCGTCACTACTGTGGTTTTGAAATTGTTGGAAATTGTTCAGCCGAAAAAAGCGTTTTTTGGACGCAAGGACGCGCAGCAGGCGCGAATCATCCGGCAGATGGCGCGCGATCTGCATCTCGATCCGGAAATCGTAGTGTGCCCCATTGTGCGAGAACCGGACGGTCTCGCGATGTCCTCTCGCAATGCGTATTTGAACCCCGCGCAGCGCAACGCCGCAACGATCCTCTTCCGCGCACTGGACGGCGCCCGCAATTCTATTTCGCGCGGGGAACGCGACGCCATGCGTGTCACCGCGGCAATGCGTGACATGCTCAGGACCGAACCTCTAGCCGAGCCCGAATACATAGAACTCGTCGATGCCGAAACGCTCGAACCCACGACGCGCCTTCGCGGCGAATGCTTCGCCCTGCTCGCCGTCCGAATCGGCAACGTCCGCCTGATCGACAACCTCCTGATCGAAGAGCGCGACTCAACATTTCTCATAACTCTCTAAATACCACAAAGTGGCAGACGCCTCAATCTGTGGAGGTCAGGTCTTGTAGCGCCGGCGTCCCGCCGGCCGTTTTTTGCGACGTTGCGATAGATGAAACCAGCGGGCGAGACACCGGCGCTACAAGACCTAACCCCGCAAGCTCAAGCCATACCACTTCACTAGAATAATTTGATATGCGGGGGGTCGACGACAAGGCGATCGAAGAAATCACCAAATAAAAAATGCCGAACCTCTTTGAACGGTGAGGTTCGGCACGGAAAATTTAAAGCCTGATAAATCGCGCGCTATTTCTCGACATTCGCCGCAGGTTTCTCCGGCGCGTACTTGATTACCTGTCCGCCTTCCGACTCATAAACCTGCGCGCCCATCGCCCCGGCAATTTTGAATCCCTTGCTTTCGAGCAAATCCGCGGCAATTCCGGCACGATGCGCGTGATTGGAGATCACCACGAGGGGAACAGCTTTCGGGATATCAGCCAAATGCTTTTCGAGATCGTTCGCTTGAATGTTGAGGAACACCGGGAAGCCCCCGTTCATCGCAATTTCCGTGGGACGCCGCACATCCAGCAGCAAAACGCGGCCTGGAGTCGCGACCAGCGCGTCAAATTCCGCGCGCGTGAGAATCTTTGCCTTGGACTTGGATTCCGCGCCCGGTTGCTGCGCAAAACTTACCGCGGATGCGAGCAAAATTGTCAGGAACAGCTTTTTCATTGGCATGCGCTCCCTTATATTTTTTCACTTTTATCGATGCAACGTTGATGTCTTCATTCTCACACAGCGAGGCCGGACTTCAAAAAATGTTTGCGACCGAATTTTTGATTCACGAAAATTTTCCAGGTGGCAGTGAGCGGAAAAAATGGCTACATGCCGGGAGACATTGTAAGCAATTCGCGCAAACTGCTTTCAGGCGCGCCCGGCGCATTCGCGCTGTAAATGTAGGCGTCGTTGGTCATGAAATGATAGTCGCCGAAGTCGCTGATCTTATATCGCGTTCCATTTTCGTGATCGACAACCTCAACCGTACCCAGTACCGCATTTTCCAGTTTGTGATCAATCGCATCGAATACTCGCTTCCTCTGCTCATAACTTCTGGCCACCATTTCGGAAATCTGCCGCTGGTCTTCGATGATGGCCTCCTCGGCGCGCTGCTGAATCTGCTGTGAGAATGGATTCTCCTGTTCGACTACTGGGTCTGTCATAGCCTTCTTTAATTCTTGCCACTTGGAATTAAATTTCAATGTTTGCAGAATCTGCGTCAGTACTCTCTCTCCATCCTGCTCCCTGCCGGCTAACGCGACATACCCATACAACCGGTAAACAAACCACATCGAAGGTTCGTCATGTCCTATCCGCAATGTAGCCGCTATGAACTTCCCATTCGCAAGCCTGCCATCCAAACTGCACGAAAAAGTGACTTCCCCTGCCGTAAGAAATCCATCCTTGAAACCCTCTTCCACCGCAGATTGACTGAAAACCGATGCGAGATCTTCGCGAGGAGCGCTGTATATGATTTGCGGATGGCTGCATTGGCGCGACACAAGGCTATCCACATACGACCGCCCGAATTTTTGACCGGTCATATATTGCAGAACTTCCAGCTTGCTTCCATCTTCCAGAAACTGGTAATTGCCTTCGTTTACGCCCGAGGCTGTCAGCGCGGGCGTTGGCTGCGTGAATTCTCCCACCATCGAATCGCCAATCGATGCCCGCAACTGGCCATCCGGCGAATCCATGACCACCGAATAACGCACATCCAACGGGCTCAGGCGATAGGTCCCGCCGATCGCATTCCATCCCTGCGGAACCGATACGTCGAATGCGCCTTCGTGGGGATCTGCCCAGTTTACAAAGCTAAATACTTTTCCTGTGGCGCTCGAGGTCGGCAGCAAATTCTTAATCGGAGAATTCGAAACGGTGTGAAAGCTTTTAAAAATGGCCACAAAAGCTTCCATGGAATTTTCGTAAACATTCGAGGGCGCCTCTACGGCGCAAAAATAGGCGGAGGCCCCATTCGGGTTATCCGCCCAGCTCAGAATGGCCGTGCCGGTA
Organism: uncultured Acidobacteriota bacterium; assembly: GCA_963786215.1. Taxonomy (GTDB): domain Bacteria; phylum Acidobacteriota; class Terriglobia; order Acidiferrales; family UBA7541; genus Palsa-360. Next base: position 464,841 of record CAWAYK010000005.1, on the reverse strand, counting down.
CGCTGGCCACCAGAACCAATCGTCCGAGCTACATTTCGCAAACTTTGCACAGGCCCCCACGGCATCAGCGCGTCAAACCTAAGGGCTAAAGACTGTGTGAGGACCAGGGTATCGCGCGTATTAAGTTGAGGCTTTTGTACGCGCAACGGCCAAATCAAAATTTCTTCCCCGTTCGTTCCACGAAGAAAAACCTGGCCGTTGGACTGTGCCTCGTCAACTGTCCAAGTCGCCGGAAGGGTGACTACAAAGCCAGTGGGATCGGTGTGTGTAATCCACGATCCAGGGCCCGGTTTGGTTATCGGCTCGGATTTCGCAACGGGCGCATCGACCGGTTTCGGCGCAGGAGCAACGGGAGCCGGAGCGGGTGAAGGCGCGGGTGTGGGTGTGGGCGCAATCGCAACCGTTGGAGCAGAAGCGGGAGTTGGAACAGGAGTAGGCGTTGGTGGAACAGGAGTAGGAGTAGGCGTAGGTGCAGGAGCGGGAACTGGAGCAGGAGCGGGAGTTGGAACCGGGCTCGGCTTGAGTTCCGCAGACGATGTCGAAGCAGGCGCTGTGAGTGCCTCCGGCGCACGCGTCGAAGAAACCTTCGGCGCTGGAACAGGTTCAGTTCCAGATGCCGAGGGCGGAACTTCCACTCCTAACGCCTTTTTCTTGCGTTCGTACTCCTCTTTCGTCAAGACATCGCTTTCGAACGCTTGATCCAATATTTTTAATTTCGCCAAAAGTGCCTGCTGTCCCGCTTGCTCTGAAAGAAGAGTATTCTTTTTGGCGATGTATTCTTCCCGCGTGATCGCGCCGCTCTTCTCCAAAGCGTCCAGCGCCGCCAGCTTTTTCTGGTCATCCGTTAAATTTAAATTGCTTGCAGTGTCCGCCGGAGGAGGCTTGATTTCAGGAGGGGGTTTGATCTCAGGAGGAGGCACTTTTGCGGGAGAAGGCTGTGACGGGTTGGGAGCATGCGCAACCGCCCCATTCAAACTGAGCGATTGAACCATCCCTTGCGCAACTTCGTAATCCGCAATTTTCTGATTACTGGGTGGCTTTTGGTCGGATGCCGAAACGATTACGGCAAAGGAATAACCAATCCCAGCAAAGGTTTCAAGGTAAATCTGGGTGTGCGGAGCCGTCGCTGACACAGGCGCTTCTCCAACAATAAACATCCGCGATTGACCCTTTACATCCTTCACACCGCGGTCCGAAACCTTGTATCCCGGATGATTCGTCTGAATTCCACTATTTAATGCGTTTAGAAAGCTGGCAGGATCAATTCCCTTTTGCAGAAAAATCTGCACGTAAGCATCTGCGCCGTGTGCGATGGTGACGCCCGAAACGCCGCCCGCACTAAACGGTCTGGCCACCCATCCCGGCGGAACTGGAATCGTAAACCGCTGCTGAGAATCCACGTAGGGACTTCCGGATTGCCCATAAGCAGCGGAAACCAAAATCAGACAGAAGAGCGCTATCACCGAAATCCGGCGCATTAGGCTTTTTTCAATAGCGGCAAGCAAGGCCCAGAGTCTGCGCATTCTATCCGCCTAAGCATTGATGTTCGCGCCGGCCGGGTATAGTCTTCAGCCTATGCGAAGGTCGATTGATGACGCAGCGCGAAAAAGCATTTTTAGGGCGGGGATATATACGATACTGCTTTTTGGCCTCAGTTTGCATGTATTCCCACTAATAGTATCAGCCCAAGGGTGGGAACCGGCAATACGGGGTTTTGAGGAGCAAGATAAGGTACATCCACCTAAGCCCGGATCTATCGTCTTTGCGGGAAGTTCCAGCATTCGATTTTGGGATTCCCTGGTTTCGGACATGAAGCCGCTGGAAGTAATCAATCGAGGTTTCGGGGGCTCCGAATTTTCCGACCTAGATCAATATGCAAGCCGGATTGTAGTCGCGTATCACCCTAGCGCGGTAATCGTCTACAAAGGCGACAATGATCTGGCCCAAGGTTCGCCGAAAACACCTGAAATGGTCGCCGCCGATTTCCGCAAGTTTGTGCAGATCGTCCACGGCGCCTTGCCCGAAACCTGGATATATATTCTGGCCATCAAGCCGTCCAAATTGCGCTGGAGCGAATGGCCGCGCATGAAGGCGGCAAATACACTGATGCGGGACTACGCCGCTACGCAAAATCGCGTGCAATACATCGATATCGCCACACCCATGTTTGATGCTAACGGAAATTTGCCCGGAGATTTGTTTAAATCCGACGGCCTGCATCCCACCGCAAAGCTCTACGCGATGTGGACCGCCGCCATTAAACCAATCTTGTTGCAGCGATTCGGTCCGCATTAAGTGGCGCGGGCTTCAGCCTGCGGAATTTTGTCCGGCAAGAGTTGAACCCCACGGGTTTTAGATTTAGTAAGGACCAAACCCCGCAGGCTGAAGCCCGCGCCACTTAATTCCAGACCAGACAGCAAGTCTCCTCTCATCCTGCTAGAATGCTAGAATAAAGATTCAAGTGATCAGCGAATGCGAATTCGATCGTAGGGACAACACCTAATGTTTGAGAACCTGACAGATAAGCTTCAACGAGTTTTCAAAAACCTGCGCGGTCAGGGAAAGCTCACGCAAGAACATGTGGAGGAAGCCCTCGACGGAATTCGGGAAGCGCTCCTCGAAGGCGACGTGAACGTCGGCGTCATCGACGAACTTCTCGTACACATTCGCGAAAAGGCCCTCGGCTCCGAAGTCCTGTTACAACTTTCTCCCGATCAGCAAGTCATCAAGATCGTGCGCGACGAATTGGCGCTGCTCCTCGGCAAGCACGCCAAGCCGCTTTTCTCTTCGCGGCCGCCTTCGGTCTGGATGATCGTCGGTCTGCAAGGCTCCGGTAAGACGACCACCACCGGCAAGCTGGCCAAGTGGCTCTCCGCACATGGGCATCGCCCAATCGTGGTTTCTACGGACGTCTACCGCCCGGCAGCGCGCGAGCAACTGTCGCAGGTCGCCAAGGCAATTCATGTTCCCGTGTGGCCAGGAACGGGCACCGACAAGCCTCTGGAAATTGTTCGCGGCGCGATTCGCGAGGCCAAGCTATCCGCCCACGACGTGATCCTTGTGGACACCGCAGGCCGCCTGCACATTGACGAAACCCTGATGGACGAGCTTGGCGCTTTGAAAAAAGACCTCGCTCCGGCGGAAATCCTCTTCGTTGCTGACGCCATGATCGGTCAAGACGCCGTCCGCTCGGCGGGCGAATTTCACAAGAAACTCGGCCTTTCTGGAGTTGTCCTCACCAAATTGGACGGCGACGCTCGCGGCGGCGCGGCTCTTTCGATCGGCAAAGTGACGGGCGCGCCAGTAAAGTTCGTCGGTACGGGTGAAAAATATGATGCGCTGGATGCCTTTTATCCGGAGCGCATCGTTTCCCGAATTCTCGGCATGGGCGACGTCCTTTCGCTGATTGAGCGAGTCGAGCAATCCGTTGACGCCAAACAGGTTGCAGAGCTGGAACGCAAACTGCGCCGCAGCGAGTTTACGCTGGAAGACTTCCGCGATCAGTTGCGCCAGATCCGCAAAATGGGCCCCCTCGAGCAGGTCATGGGCATGCTTCCGAAAGTGGGTCCGCTGGCTAAAGTGCCCAAGGATGTTCACGTGGATGAATCGCATCTGAAACGCATTGAGGCGATCATCAATTCGATGACCAACTCCGAGCGCAACGATCACAACCTGATCGACGGGAAGCGGCGCAAGCGCATTGCCCGAGGCAGCGGCACATCCGTGCAGGAAGTGAATCAAGTCCTGAAGCAGTACCTGCAAATGCGCCAGATGATGAAGCAATATGGTGCTCTTGCCGCACAGGGCCGTCTCAAAGGGCTTGGGAAGCTCAGTGGAGTCTCGTAGACTGCTTCCATTCCATCAAGCTTCGTGCAATTGTTGCCAAAATTCCCCAGACAAACCTTGAGGGTTCTACAGCATCTCTCTTAGGAGGGCTCAAGTGGGCTGTATTTTCTGGGCCTTCGGGGTATCGAAAATAAGCGGAACCAGCTATAATAGAGGGTCAGGAGGAAGTGAAACGTGCTGGCAATCCGCTTGGCTAGATTTGGAAAGAAGAAACAACCATTTTATCGCGTCGTGGTGCTCGACAAACGCAAACCACGAAATGGCAGGACTGTTGAAGTCGTCGGAACTTACGACCCGCTCAAGAACCCTGCTTTAATCCAATTGGATGCTGAGCGCGTAAAATATTGGCTCTCAGTCGGTGCGCAACCCAGTGACACAGTGCGCAGCTTTTTCTCAGCTCAAAATATCGCTTAAACCGCTAGCCCTGGTTTGACGAAGGTTCCCTTGGCCCTCGGGAACTGTACAACTACGAACTCAAATTGATTCTGCATCTGCAAACGGTGGAGGGCCCATGAAGGACCTTGTGGAAGCGATTGCGAAGGCTTTGGTTGATCATCCTGACCAGGTACAAGTGAAAGCCGTGGACGGGGAGCAAGTCACTGTACTTGAATTGCGTGTGCATCCCGAAGATTTAGGCAAAGTAATCGGACGGCAGGGGCGGACAGCAAAATCCATCCGCACCATTCTCGGCGCCGCCGGGATGAAAATTCGGAAACGCCTGACGCTTGAAATCCTCGAATAAATCACCACAGGAAGAATTCACCGGCGTAACGCTGGCGAGAATTCTGCGCCCTCGTGGACTGCGTGGCGAAGTAGCCGCGGAGATTCTCACAGATTTTCCTGAGCGGCTGCCCAAATTACGCGAAGTATGGCTCGCTGATGGGCGCAGCGCGCCTCGCCACGTGCGCGTGCAGCGTTGCTGGCTTTCGCCCAGCCGCGGCGGCCAGGCTATTTTTCATTTTACAAATATAGACACGATGGATGAGGCGGAGACCTTGCGTGGATTGGAAGTGCAGATTCCGATCGAGCAGCGCGCCAAGCTCGAAGCCGGTAATTATTTTGTCAGCGATCTTGTTGGTTGCGAGGTTTGGGAAGCGGGCGCTTCCTCCACGCTGGGTACGGTTCGCGATGTGGAATTCCCGGGAGGAGTGCCGCTGCTTGCGATTGATACAAGCAAAGGCGAAGTCCTCGTGCCGCTGGCTGCGCACTTTTGCACCCGCATTGACGTGAAAGCGAAACGCATCGACGTAACCCTGCCGGAAGGTTTGCTGGATTTGAATCGCAGCTGACCACGGCTGCGCTACACTGTCTCTGCCATGCAGTTTGAGATCATCACAATTTTTCCTGAATTTTTTGCCGGACCTCTCGATTACGGGATCATTCGCCGTGCGCGAGAGGCGCGCATTGCCGATGTGCGAGTGCATGATCTTCGCACGTTTGCGCATGACAGGCATCGAACCGTCGATGACCGCCCCTTCGGCGGTGGCGAAGGCATGGTGCTGAAACCTGAGCCGCTGTTCGAGGCCGTGGAATCGTTGCTGGGCCAAGAAGCTCTCTCGAGCACAACCGCGGAAAGCTATTCAAAAGTAGTCGATTCAAAAAATGAAGTATCGCCTCACCCGGTAGGGGCACGGCATGCCGTGCCCCTACGTCGAGAAGCACCACCAATCGGACAGGCCGGGACTGCGATTGTGCTGCTCTCCGCGTCTGGCAAATTATTTCGCCAGGAAACGGCGCGCCGCCTCGCGCAACTCGATCGAATCATCCTCCTGTGCGGCCGCTATGAAGGAGTGGACGAGCGCGTTGCCGAACATCTCGCCACCGACGAACTTTCCATTGGCGACTATGTGCTTTCCGGCGGTGAATTGGGAGCCGCGCTTGTCCTCGATACGGTGACTCGCCTGCTTCCCGGCGCACTAGGCAACGAAGATTCAACGATCAATGAATCGTTCAGCGCGGTCGAAGCTGCCAGCAATAACGCGGCGATTTCCACCAGTCACGTACTACCGGCCACCAGTCACCTCCTCCTCGACTATCCACATTACACGCGCCCTGCGGAATTCCACGGCTGGACCGTGCCCGAAGTTTTGCTCGGCGGCAATCACGAAGAAATCCGCAAATGGCGCCAGAAAAAAGCCCTGGAAAAGACGCGCCGAAACCGCCCAGACTTATTGGCCAATAATATTTCGGTGTAATTGAAAGCGCCGGGTTTACGTGGCATAGGCTTCAGCCTGTGCGGTTTTGGCCTTGCAATGTCTAACATCCACAGACGGAAGAATCTGTGTGAGAACTGCAAAATCATTGTGGGTTTTGACTTTAGCCACGACATAAGTTCTGCAAAGTGAGCGCGGCTTTACAGGCTGCGGAAAACCCAATACACTGTCATTCTGAGCGAAGCGAAGAATCCCTCCTTGTTTCTTTTCCTATACTTAATTCGAAGAGAGATTCTTCGCTTCGCTCAGAATGACAGAACAAGGCCTTTTTTCCGCAGCCTGTTTAGCCGCTGAAGTTTCAATTTTGCAGATCTCACACCAACTCTGAAGCCCGCACCACTTTACTTTGCCTCGCCGCTAGCCTCAGCGTATGGCCGCACTACGGAATCATCCTCGTCTGGCTCGAACAACCACACATCGCGGTTTCGAAAATAAGTAAGCAGCGGTTTCAGATCCACGCCAGGAATCTCCCGCGCCCAAACTATTTTCGCGTGGTCGATATCAGCCTCGTTATACACATACTCTTCGCCGGAATTGTGATTTTTCGAATAACGTACCAGCACCAGGTGTTCGCCCGGAATCGCCCCCAACTGTTTTTCCACAGGCTTTCGAAACGGCTCGTTCACGTCATCCACAAAAGGAAATGCATCCGCATATAAGTTCCTTTGCATTTCGCAAAGCTGCAGCGTGATGCAAATAATCAGCAGAAATTCGAAAGCCGAACCAAGCAGTCTCCATTGGCAATTTGCGGGACGACCTGAAAGCAAGGAAGCTAGTCTCAGCACGGATAATCCAACGAGCGCGATCAAAAGCGGCAACACGGGATGCCGGTGCAGCCATTCAAATAAAACGTTTGGCTGCGCAACCAATGTTTGAAGGAAATAGATCGGCCCGATTAACACGCTGAAAAGAACAATGATCCTCGTCAATCCCACACCCATCGGCCGGCCGAACAAACGCAGCCGCCGGAGAACAGCCATGCATTGCATCAAAATCACGAAAAGCGTAGCCATGAGCGGCGCGGCATAGTGGGCGTGGTAATAAACAATGATCCACAATCCGAACGCGGAGAGCGCCAGCTGTGCGAGGAGTAGAAGGTTACGAGATTTTTTCAAAATCCATGGCAGAGCGAGAAAGGGGATCGTGAGTGCAGGCCCCAGAAAGAATTCCCAGAAATCTTGAGCCTTGTACCACCACTGCCCAATCGCCGCAGGCCAGCTTGCCTGATACAAGCTCGGCAAAAAATTATGGTAGAAATCTTCAAATTGTGGATTCGCGTAGGATATGGGCGGCTTGTCATGCTGCCACAGGAAAATTGCTGTGGTGATCAACTTCTGTTCGATCATGTGCGGGAATACGGTGGGGCTACCGGTGACACGCGAATTATAGAAACCAACGAATCCAACGGCGCAAAGAACAATCGCGGCAACAGGCAGAAGAATGCGCTTCACGGCAGCAGCGCGCGCCGGTGGATCCATCCGAATGGCCCACCACAAAAGCGCGGTGGCCGGCGGAAACATAAAAATTGCGCCTTCTAAAGGCCGGCTAACCGCGAGAATTGACGCGCCAATTCCTAAAACAATCGCGTCGCGCAAACGCCGATGATCCCAGATTCGTGCGAGCGCCCCTAAAACCAGCGAGGCCCCGGTTGCCGCCACCGCGCCGCCCCAGTAACTATTGATCCAGTAGCTGAACACGCAGAAGCGCGCCCAAACAAGCACGCCTCCGAGAAAAGCCCACTGTGGCGGCACCCACGCCTGCAGCATCCACGTAAACGCCATGCACATCGCCGCAACGCTGAGCAGCACGCCGATCCATGGCTGCCCCGATACTTTTCCGATGGCCAGCGCTATCCCTTGCCCCGGCGGATACATCGAGGCATACGAAGGATGTTGAATAACGTGGAATGTGTCAAAAAAAATCCAGAGTGGATGCGGCGGATTCGCAAGGCGCCCGTGAGCGAACGTTTCCCCGGCCAGCAAATAACTAAATTCGTCATGCACTTTAGGTTGTGGCACAAACAGCCAAGGCAATAGCGCCAGTCGCGCAAGAACGGCTAACGCGCCGGTCGTCACCACTGCAAGCGTCTTCTTCTGAGCCAGCCCGGATAATTTTCCTTCAACCCAAACGAAGATTGGCTCACCCCATGCGGTTTTAGGCCAGACAAGGGTCAGGCAAAACGCGACTATAATCCAATCCATATATTTCACGAGAGATTGAATCATTTTCCTCAAAAGATCTTCCGAAAATTAAGATATTGTGCGTCAAAAAGCCGCATCGCTCGATTTGGCCACTCTTCGGAACATTCCTGGCGACTTTTCAACTCATTGTGCAAGGAATACTGAGGATATCCTCACGGTGAAAAAATCCATAATGGAAACCGCAAAGCGACGCCTAATGTTTCAGTGTGCTCGAGGCTCTGATGTGCGGCGCGTCTCGCAAGCCTTAATTCACTCACTAAGCACAGCCTTATTCGTCTTACCTTGTTCTCTATGGCCCTCCGTGGTGCAATAACAACAGAGCCGGAATCACTGGGATTGATAAAGCTATTTTTGCGCAATAAAGAATCGTGACGAACGCAACGGTTTTTAACTGGGCCAACCGGCAAATTCCATAAGGAAAACTAAGACCTGCGCTCGCCTGCCTTCATTGCTGTATTGGCGATGGCGGCTCTTACTCCTTTTTGGGCCGCCATAATCGTTCACTTGAAATTTCATGCCTGGGAATCGCTGCACCCAGGATCGCAATGGCTTGCCGCCCTGATTCCGCTCACTCAAGCTGCCTTCCCTACAGGAACATTTTTTCTTGTGGTTTTGTTTGCATGCCATGTGAAGACGCCGCAGAATGAAGTTGTTCTTCTAGAAGCTGGGTTGGGTATCTACGCCAGCCTGATCGCTTTCCGCCGGATGATGGACCTTCCGCCCACCATTTACGATTGCGCCGTTTTTTTTAACGTTCCCGCCTTTCTTGTTTTTACAATTTTGCTCTACAAAATTTTCCGCTGGGCATGCCGCTCATTGGATGTGAAGCGCTCGGATATCCTGGTGGGCAGCATGCTGGCAGGCGAAACGATATTGCTGTTCCTCCTCTTTTTCCCGAATCCAAAGACCCTTACGACGCGTCTCTCCACTGACAACGGCAGCTTTTACACGAATGCGGATGTCGCCACACTTTTCCCCCAGATCATTTCCTTCATGAAGACGCACACGCGAAACGGAAAGGACATTCTGGTCATACCCGACCCCCCCAGCCTGTACGTTTTCGCCGGAATGGAAGCACCCAGCCGGTGGTATGCGCTGGTGCCTGGATATGTGTCGCCCGATCAGGAGCAGCAGTATATTGACGAGGTAGCCGCGAATCATGTGCGCTATGTGCTGATTTCCAATCGAATCGTAGCGGAATATAAGGTCCATGGTTTCGCCCAAGGTGGGTATAACCCAGCGATCTATAACTGGATCATGGCGAACTATGTAAAGGTGGGACAGTTTGGGCCTTTGCCAGATGCCGCTTACCCCCCTTACATCATGTGGGTATATGAAAAGAAAGACCTTCCTGTCGGTGATTGAGCGTAGGGCTGTTTTTAGTGGCGCAACCATTAAACTCAGGCTATACTTTGCGTTTGCATTTTGCAGTGCTGACCCCGCCTGAGTGGGTCTGCCGGGAATCGAAGCCATGAACCTCGTAATTGAAAAGTTTCAGTCGTCACAAGTGCGTAAAGACCTGCCTTCCTTGCGTCCGGGTGACACCGTGCGCGTGCATGTTCGCCTGAAAGAAGGCGAAGGCGACAAAGAGCGCATTCAGCCGTTTGAAGGCGTGATCATCAAGAAGCGCGGAAAGTCAACGGGGGGAAGCTTTACTGTCCGGCGCGTGAGTTTTGGAGTCGGGATCGAGCGCATCTTCCCCGCGAACTCACCCTCCATTAGCTCCATCGAAGTGCTGCGACAGGGCCGTGTACGCCGCGCGAAGCTGTACTACCTGCGTGGGCTGAAGGGCAAGGCGGCTCGTTTGCAGCGCGTAGAGCGCGTGGAAACACCGGAAGCCCCGGGCGCCGAAGAAAAGAAGTCCTAAGACATCTAGCGAAACATCGTTTTGGATCAAGCCCAGGGCAATTTTCCCTGGGCTTTTTCATTTGCGATCTGTGCTCATTGCAAGTTCGCGTTGCCTCGTCCAACTTTTTTATTCTGCATGCTCAACCTAAATTCCGTCGTGCTAAAATCCGCGATGATGACAAGGAAATGTTCCAACAGATTCGAGCGCGAAGCGCGCAAGTGCGGCTGGTTAAGAATTGCAGGTTTGGACGAAGTCGGCCGCGGGTCACTTTTCGGACAGGTTGTAGCCGCCGCCGTAATTCTCGATCCCAAGCGCCGCATTGTTGGCCTGGACGACTCCAAAAAACTGCCCGCCGAGCGTCGTGAAGTCCTCTCCATGCGCATTCGCGAACACGCGCTCGCCTGGGCTATTGCAGAGGTGGACGCGAGCCGCATCGACGCGTGGAATATTTATCAGGCCAGCCGCATGGCCATGGCGGAAGCATTGAGCATGTTAAAAATTTCTCCAGATTATTTGCTTCTCGATGCCATGCAGCTTGACGTTTTGATCGAGCAAAAATCCTTGATTCACGGCGACGCGCTTTCCGTTTCCATTGCGGCCGCGTCGATCATCGCGAAAGTCGAGCGCGACCGGCAGATGCGTGAATGGGACCAAATTTATCCCCAGTATGGACTCGCGCAACACAAAGGCTACGCCACGCCAGAACACCTCGCCGCTTTGCGCGCGCATGGCCCCACCCCCCACCACCGATTTTCATTTTCTCCCGTACGCGACGCCGCGTGCTGGGCCGCGGGAGCAACTCAAGTCGCATTGCCCCTGTCCACGGTTGAAACGTCCTGACATTGCGCTAACCTGCATTTCTCACCAAAACCTCGGCCAACTAAAACCAGGTCATTTCGCAAGAGCTGCTGCCGCTTTTGGTGGCGCCGGCGTCTCGCCGGCGGGTTTGAATTGTGCCGAGGGTGCACAAAACCGCCGGCGAGACGCCGGCGCCACCAAAAGCCCGAGTCTCGCGGCCCTCGTCGTCGTTGATATTTCCCGGTCGTGATTCGCTGTGAGAAATGAGGACTGAGCGTGACAAATCGGGCCCCACTCCCCGCAACCCCCCTGATTACTGCCAGGTACGCTTTTAAATGGCTCGCGTTGACTTAGGATTTTGCCGCGTGCTAGCGTGAAATCTAAGCTTGTCAGGGAGATCTTTAAACAATCCCACAGGCTGCCCTATTTGCTGCGTCGCGGCGAATGGACGATCCACCATTGCCCGGGTTCGGATGTTTTGACAGGGACGATGGAAAGAGCATCTCAAGATGGCTTATAACAAAACCAAACATTTGAATGCGGCGCAAAAATATCTCCAACAGGGGAAGATGCCGCAGGCCATCCTGGAATACCAACAAATTCTGAAGAATGAACCAAAAGACCAAGTCACTTTGATGACTCTGGGAGATTTATTTGTCCGTCAGGGCGATACGTTCCAGGCTCTTGAGTATTTTGAACGGCTGGCGAAGATTTTCTTGAATGACGGCTTCACGACCAAAGCAATCGCCATTTATAAAAAAGTAGCCAAGCTTGCTCCGGAAGAAAGCCGCCCACTCGAACGCCTCGCTGAACTTTACGTACAACAGGGAGTCTTGAGCGAAGCGCGTCCTCTTTATTTGCAGCTGGCTGAAATGCAATTAAAAGCGGGGCGCCAGCCGCAGGCTGCCCTTCTGCTGCGAAAGCTGCTCGAGGCTGAACCTGATAATATGCGCGTTCAAATCAGGCTCGCGGAACTGTATCTTTCGATGGGGCAGCAAAAAGAAGCCACCGAAACATTTTATGGAGCGGCACAAAAACTGACCGAACAAGGCGATCATGCGGAATGCGTCCGCCTGGCCGACCGCATCCTCGAGCTGGATCCCTCGCACAAGCCGACGTTTCAATTAAAAGTGCAGGCACTAAAGGCCGCGGGGAAAAGCGCGGAAGCCGGCAAGCTGCTGGAAACTCTTCCGGATCGCGATGAGGGCGGGGAAACCACATCCATGTTGCTGAGCCTGTACATGGAAAGCGCCCAGATCGTGAAGGCATCGGATCTCGCAGAAAAAGTATTCGCGCGCGATCCCAAACAATTTGCGATCCCTCTGAAAATTGCCACTTTGCTTCTGGATTCTGGCGACGTGGGGAGCGCGCGTCGCATGCTTGGATTAGTCCGCAATGCAATGACCGATGCGGGTGAACATGAACCTTTGGCTCAATTGCTCATGCGTCTCGCGGAAAGCGAGCCCGGACAAATTGAGCCGCTCGAGTGGCTCGTGGATCTCTATGGTCAGGCCAGCGATTCGTTCCGCTTGCCGGATGCACTTGCGCAGCTTGCGGCCGCATACGAATCCGCTGGCGATGAACCGAAAGCGCTCGCGACCTACGAAAAGCTGCTGGAACGAACTCCCGAGGACGAAAGCACGCGCCGCAAATACATGCGCTTGCGGTCGAAGTCCGGGCTGGAACCGCTTTCCGGAGAAGTTACGCCCGTCGTAAAACTGGCCCCGACTGAAGAACCTGCGCAGCAACCCGTAAATATCAGACCTACCGGTGCGGCGCTGGATGAAGAAACGGAACGCTATGTTACGCAAGCTTTGACTGACGTCGATTTATTTTCAAGCTACGGCCTCACGCAGAAAGCGATCGATCTGCTGGAATCTGTTCTGGACCGCGCCCCGCGCCACGCTCCTATTCTCGAAAGATTGCTGGACCTTTCCGTAGGCTCGGGTAATAACGAACGTATTGCGGAGCTTGCCGGCATTCTGGAACAAATCGCGAAAGAGCAAAACGATCGCACAGGCGTGGAACGATATTCCGAACTCCGCCGCCGCTTCCAACCCGGCGTAGGCCATGCTCCTGAAGATGAAAAGTCGCCAGCTCCTTCCGCAGCATTAACAGGACCGGAATTTTCCGTCCCTGTTATTCAAGCGGAACTTGACGAAACTGTGGAAGAAGCTCAGCCGGAAACCGAATTTAGCGTTCCAGCGCCGATTCCCGAGCCGGTAGAAGCAGAATCCAGCGTGCACGAAGTGGATCTCTCGGATGAGTGGGCGGCACTGTCCCAGCAACTTGAAACGGCGATGATGGACGAACCCAAACCCGCCGCCCAGCAATCCCAATTGCCGCCGCAAGAAATGGAGATTCCATCTCCGGTCCTGGTTCCAGAGCAAGCAGCGCAATCCGAAGCAGAAGCAACCGCACAAATTCCTGCATATGATTTCGAACTGCAGGCAGCCGAGCCCGCGGGAGTCGCGCGAAGCGAAACCCAAGGGGCAGACTCGATGATCGCGGATCTGGCGGGAGATTTGGATTCATTTGCTTCGTCCCTGGGAATTTCGAATGCGCCGCCGATAGCGCCGCCAAAAATTTCGCTGCCTGCGCCCGTCGCGCCCGCCACCAAAGCGCCTGCGGTGCCATCCTACGGGAACGGAGCGAATGCACCAACATCGTTAGGATCCCTTGACGGACCATTGGGCGACCTGTTCGAAGAATTTCGCACCGAGTTGGGCGAAACAAAAGAAGACGAAGATCTCGAAACGCATTACAACCTGGGAATCGCTTACCGGGAAATGGGCCTGCTGGAAGAAGCCATCAGCGAATTTCAGAAAGTGGCCAGTTTTGCCGATAAGGGGCCCGCTTTCCGATATGCCATGCAATGTAGTACCCTTTTGGGATTGGCATTTATGGAGAAGGGGCAACCAGCCATAGCCGCAATCTGGTACGAACGTGCTCTCAAAACCCCTGGGCTTGACCAGGAGTCGATTCTCGCGTTGCGCTACGATTTGGGAATCGCCCAGGAGTTGGCGGGAGATGAAAAGGCGGCATTCAACAGCTTCTCGCAGGTGTACGCGTTGAATATCGATTACCGCGACGTATCGGAACGGATCGCCCTTCTTGGGAAGGCGCGCTAACCGCACCTCGAATGAAATCTTTCCTGCACGTTTTGCTTACCCTGGATGTTTTTCTGCTCGGCGTGCTGCTGATCATGGTTCCCTGGTACGGCTATTGGGATCATAATTTTTTCCTCGACAAGTTTCCCAGCCTGATCCCCATTCTCCTGCATCCTTCCACGCGGGGCGCTGTCACTGGATTGGGAACTCTCGACATTCTTCTTGCATCCAGCATGTTGAGAGGACGGACGGACTCCGTTGCGAATCGAACATAATCCGATTTCCTGTTACATAACGGACCGGCGATCGTTTGAAATCTTGCCTGCTTCCGCACGTACCGAGTCCGATCGCGTTCTCCTGCCTGAAGTGAACTCGCTTTACGATTCCATTCCCCGGGCAATTGCCGGGGGAATCAGCTGGATTCAAATTCGCGAGAAAGATCTCGATACGCGCACTCTGCTGGAAGTCGCGCGCTTTGCCGTTGCCAAAGCTCACGCGACCGCAACGCGCATATTGATTAACGATCGGATGGATGTAGCGCTGGCCGCGAACGCTGCGGGGATTCACCTCGCCGAAAAATCCCTCCCACTTGAAGTCGTAAGCGAGTGGCGGCGCTGCAGCGGACGAACCGATTTTTTGATCGGAGTTTCCTGCCATTCCCTGGAAGCTGCGTGCGCCGCTGCGACGGGTGGCGCCGATTACATTTTTTTCGGCCCCGTATTCGCCACTCCATCCAAAGCGGCATTCGGCGCGCCGCAAGGAATCGATCGGCTCCGCGAGGTGTGCGCCTCCGTTAAGATTCCTGTGCTGGCGATTGGCGGCGTGAATCTTGAAAATGCGCGGGATTGCCTGAAAGCGGGAGCGTCTGGTATCGCAGCGATTCGACTATTTCAAAATCTAAAGGACACGGCCGAATTAAAAAGAATTAGCCTTGAGTAGAACAGGCTTCAGCCTGTTTTCTTTTTGACTTTTTAATAGGAAGTAACGCGCGAATTGGCAAAAACCAAACAGGCTGAAGCCTGTTCTACTAAACCCACTCCACGCCCAAATTTTTCAGCTTCTCGCGAAGTCCGTACATATCCAGGCCCAACTCCCCAGCCTTGAGGCGCTCGCGATTTTTCGCTTCTTTTGACAGGCGTGCTTCGCATGCGCGCACAACCTCGGCCGCATCCTTCCGCGGGACCACAACAATGCCATCCACGTCGCCGACGATGATATCTCCGGGATGAACTAGCGCGCCCGCGCAGACGATGTCGATGTTCACGTATCCTGCGGTTTCCTTCACCGTTCCTTGCGCTGAAATTGCGCGTGAAAATGCGGGAAACTGCATGGCGGTTAAATCCGCGACGTCTCGCACGCCGGCATGGATCACCAGTCCTTTGATTCCATGCGCCTGGCAGGACGTAGCCAGCAATTCTCCAAAAAATCCATCAGTGGAATCAGAGTGCGTTGCCACGACTAGAACATCGCCCGGCTTGCATACTTCAATCGCTGCGTGGAACATCAGGTTATCGCCGGGGTGGCAAAGGACCGTCACCGCGGGATTTCCGATACGCGCTGTCGGATAAATCGGACGCATGTAAGGAAGCATCAGCCCTGTGCGGCCCTGCGCTTCGTTCACAGTTGCCGTGCCGAACTCTCCGAGTTTTCGAGCCAGCTCGGCATCGGGCCGCTCGATATTGCGAACGATTCTCGGCTTCATGGAAAATTCTCCGTCCTCGATTAAATTTCGTCAGCGAAACGAATGGAGCCAATTATTCTCGACCGTGATTATGCTAGTAGCGCGGACGGATTCGTGACCGTCATTCGTCGAATCTGATCGACGCTGAATCCGGCATCCAGCATTTTCTGCGTGAACATCGCAAAACCTTCGGCGACAGGCGGGTTGATGGTTTGGCCCAGGTCGGTGGAAAGCACGCAGCGCTCCGGGCCCACAACGCGAATCGCTTCCATCACCGCTTCCCACGGAGCTTTCCCCGTGTGCATGGTGGTGAAGCAATGTTCGATGTACGCGCCCATGTCCGCGAGATGTTTCTGCTCATCAGCGGTCAGATTCTGCGACGGAAATTCAGCGTGCGTTACGAGCACTTTTTGCGTTCCCATTGCACGCGCCGTCTTCACCAACTCAAAAATTTCAACGCGACCCAGATGCCCCGTGGCCAAAATCATGTTGTGCTTGGCGATAATCTCGATACAGCGCTTCGTAACTTCCGAAGTTTCTCCCTCCAGGTTGAGCACCGTCAGCGGCGGCGGCGCGATTCCCGTTGCCGCAAGTTCGCGCTGAATTTTTGCCCAGAATGGCAGCTTCACGTTCGGCCCATCCAGGCGCCCGGCGGTTTCGTTATTTGCATCGACAGTCGGAAACCATACGATTTTGCAGCCGGAGCGCCCAGCCAGTTCCAGCGCCACGGGATTCAGTCCGCCCACGGAATGATTCAGCGTGATGGCGCCGTAAGCGGCAATTCCCGGCACGGCTTTCGTCACAACCTTCGCCCGCTCGGCCGTCGGAAAGTAGTGCGACTTCAGAACAAATCCCTTCAGTCCGCGTTCCAGAAATTCTTTCGCTAAGTCCAAATCGTCAACGCGCCGCTCAATCACATCAGGGGCGACGTGCACTTGCAAATCATAAGCGCCTTGCAGACACTTCCACGCGGAGTCCGTGACCGGCGTGGCTTTCGCTCCGCCTTCTCCGCCGCCAGGCGACATTGCGGTCATATCGTGTGGTCCTTTCCGTTGGACGATCTATTTTTAGCTCAGCAAAATGGCGCGCAAATTTAAATGGATGCCTAAAATTTATCGAATTGAATTTGACGGCACTGAATATACCTCATCTTCGAGTCATTTCAATAGAAGAGGGTGCAAGGGTCGCGGGCTTCAGCCTCAAGTGGTTGTGGTTTTGTAGCGCCGGCGTCTCGCCGGCTGGTTTCAGCTACCGCAACCCAGCGCAAAACTGCCGGCGGGACGCCAGCGCTACAAGGACCCCGCAGGCTGAAGCCCGCGCCACGCAAACCCATTGCCCACAATTTATTTTTAGTAGTACTGAGAAAAGAAATATTTAATGGCAGCTTTGATCATCGGCGAATGTGCCGCTGACAAGCATGGAACTGAGGAACCGGCTGCAATTGGCGATCTTGGCAAGATTGGGATCGCTCTGCAGCGCGTCGGGACGAACCGAATTGGTGGCATTCATGGCCTGGCGCGCGGAAACCACATCGTTCGCCCAGCGTGACAAATTTGAAAATTCGTTTTGAAGAAGCTGCATCGCATCTCCATCTCCCGGTGTGGATGCCGCGATGCTCACTTGATCGAGATTATATTGCACTCGATTTTGATAGTCCTGTGGCCACGTTCCGACGACCGGAACTCCGTACGTAAGAATCGTGCCGACCGCTCCGCGCCACTCTCGCATCTCCGCCAATTCGGCAATCGCCATACTCGCAAAGTTTCTCGTGAGGCTTCCGGAGGGAGCCGGTGGTTGCGAAGGCTGCTCAGGTTCAGGTGGAGAGGCTTGAGCTTCGGCCGGCTGAGGCTCGGGAAAAGAAAGAACCACTCGATTGGGCTCGAGCGTCACCGACCCGTTCATCAACTGCGCCACGGTTTCCACATCGATATAAGCGTGGCCATTCATTTGAACGACGCTTCCCTGCTGTTTCCCATTCACGATCAGTGCGCGATTTGGTTTGGTCTGCGCAAATAAAATTCCCGCGAAGACAAATATCAACGTGGATAGAAAAACATAGAGGAGTGCGTTGCGTTTTCTCATGTTAACCCCGCTTCCATGCAAATCGGGCTGCGGTTAACCGCCAGTCAATAGGTTACAGCGATTGCAGCCGGGCTCCTAGCGGCAGTTCCTGCAAGATTTGATGCAACTAAAAATGGAAAGGAGGGCACATAAAATTAAAAAGGGCGAAATGCGCGGCCTTCGCTGCAGTTCGCCCCCTGTACCATTGTTTTTTAAATCTTGGGCAGCCCGGCCTCTTCGCAGCGCGTCACGGTCTACACCAGTATTTTCTCAGTCTTTCTCTGAGTTTCTTCTGCGCCCTCTGTGCTAAGTTTTTTCACTTGATCGCGAGTGGATTCACCGGCGACGCTACAGCGCCCGTTACCGGCAAAGCCGGCGCAACAAAAAGAAATTCGTAGCGCTTGTCATCCGCACATTCTTTTGCCAGTTCGGAAAGATCGAATATTTCGCCCACTGTGAGCCCCATGATAGGAATGGAAATCCAGTGCCAGGGCTGGTTGGCGTCATCCGATTCGTTGGGCCGGACTTCTGCTCCCCAGGTATCGGTGGCGATGGCCGCAACTTGCTTTTTGTGCAGCCAGTCCAGAGTTTCGAACGCGAGGCCCGGAGCGTCGCCGCCCGAATATCCGTCCCACGTCTTTGCAGAGAGCATGGCTTCCATCTGCCCGGTGCGCACAATCAGATAATCGCCGCGCCGCACTTCGACGCCAAAATGCTTTTCAGCTTTGTCGAGCATTTCGTTGGTAATGGCGAATGAGTCCGGCAGGTATTCCATCCCGAGCATGCGCGGAATATCGAGCAGCACACCGCGCCCCACCATTCGGTCCTTGGTCTTCTCGATGCCGCATTTCTGCGCGCCCGCCGAGGTCACGGTGCGGCAGTCGTACCCATTCCACATGTGATTGCCATAAAAAATGTGGCCCAGCCCGTCCCACTGCGTGCCCGCTTGCGTAGGCATCATGATCACGTCATCGGATCCGCGAATTTTGCGGCTGTCCAGCACGCCCGAATACGCATCGGTTCCGGTGCGCAGCATCAAATGAATGGGATTGAAGCGCCCCATCGCCGGGTACTTCGTTTTCCCGCCCTGCGGCCCGTTGGAGTCATAGTTCAGCGCCAGTGAAATGACTTTGCCCCGTTGCACGAGGCGAGTCGCCGCAACAATGTCTTCCGGCCGCACGTAGTTCAGCGTTCCAATTTGATCGTCCGGCCCCCATTTTCCCCAATTTTTTAGCCGCTCCGCCGCCGCATGTATATCGGCCATGGTCAATTTGCGCGTTGATGCTCCCGATCCCGACATCTGTCCTCCCAGTTTTCACTCGTCTTGGAAAAGATTTCCGAAATCATTCGCTGGTGAACCGTTAACAGATTTATTTCTATTTGATTGTAGCGACCGACATTGTACACAATTTATTACGAACAGATTTGGACTGTATTAAGGAGGTTAAGCTCCGATACCAGTGGTGTCCCGACTAACATACCGGAGTCCGGAGGATTCGCAATACTACAAGTTCCGACCTAAGATTCTTTCCTCCATTTGAGATATTGTTTTTGACCCTTTCGTGCGAGTTTCTGGCCGGGTCGCTGATTCGTGATTCCGAGGATTCCCTCAGCCTTCCAATCTGTGAGCCACTGCTGAAGATCGGATTCCAATACCGCAGAGTGCTGCATCACAGTTGCCCAAGCATCATCGTAAAGTAATTGCTGTGCGGACTCGAGTTTCTCACGCAATTCATGCTTGGCTTCGTCCAGACTCCTCGGTTGGTGTCGAGTGAATTTTCTTTCCCGATAGAGCGCTTCGGGCTCAAAGATAGACTGCTGGCCGGATTGCTGAATCCCTCTACGTTCCTGGGCATTTGCCCGCTTTTCATGCATAAAAGGGATTACATGTTTTTCGGTTTTCTTGAAAACTTCGACCCCTTTGATATGTCGAGTACAATAAATCATGTAGAAATGGAATGCATCCCGGTCAGGTTTCATCACTGGAAGTGTACAAACATATTTGAAGTGTCCCGCATTGCGAATGGCATTGGCATATGACCCAACTATTTCGTTCTCCTGTTCTTCACCTCTTAATTGGGCCAACCTCGGCAAATCGGCGCCAAGAAGGCCGTCAAAGTGCTTGCTATCGTCGGACAGGAATCGAGTGATCCAAGAGGTCATTAAGTTGACGAGTACTTCGCCAGGAGTTAGGGCAAGGATCGGCCTGATCAAGTCGATCCGGAGCAGTTCCCATCCTTTGGGATCGATGAAAACAAATGGAAAGGATTCGCTTCGTTTCTTCGCGAATCTCACAACATCTTGAATATGGTCAGCCAAATCCCAATTTTGCGCCGTGACTTCTATGTCTGAGATGCCATCGGAATATTTCTTGAGTTTACCGAATGCACTTGGGTCCTTTTCAATGAGCAAGCATCGCATCGTGGGTGACTTGCCTCGTTCCGCCAAAACTCTGCGCGTAGACCTCAGGACGTCGATGGCCCGCCCAAATGAAGTATCAGCAAAGTTCGCATCAGCGGACTCCCAAGGTCCCGCCAGGCAATCAATATATGTAATGTCCGAAGCCCAATCACCAACTATAGGAACGAAAGCTGAAAGATACCTTGCAAGAATTTCATGCTTTACTGCGGTTTGTTCTCGGTCTTCATATTGAGGAGATGGCATGCGTCAGAGTACATATAATTTTTCAGAAGTTGCTAAATTAATTAGATGGTAATCTCGAATGGATTTTTGCGGAGGAGGATTCGTTGTCACAACTGGAAATTCATCGTATATTTGTCCATCTAGCTTTCGCCCAGCTTTTTTCTTGTTTTTCCCGCCCCACTGTTTGAAAAAGAATGGAACACCCGCAACCTTACATTGATCGCGTACGGACATTACCCACTCCTGCTTTATTGGGCGAGCCTTTGGCCCGCTCTCACCCCCAACAATGACCCACGAAATTCCTTCGATATTGATCTTTCCTAATTCCTCAATAAGTGGTTCCACAGACAAGAATCGGATTGCCGCGGGGGCGGACCTGAGATGCTGAATTCGGGGTAGCCCAAATTTCTTGTCTTCGACACTTACGCCCCACCAAATGTGCTGTTGTTTAGAATAGGGTCTAAGCGATGTTTTGAGCATTTCTTTCAGCCGTTCTGATCGTTTTGTCAAAACCTGAAAGACGTGCCAGTTTGCCAGCGACATGACTTCAGCTACTTTCAGGATGTAGTCATCTGGTACGTCTTCATGAAACAAATCACTCATTGAATTTACGAAAATCATGCGGGACTTACCCCAACGAAGTGGCTCCGCAAGCTTTTCCGGAACCAATCGCAGGTCGAAGCCCCGTTCATACGGATGCCCTGGCACACCCCGAAATCTCTCAGCAAAGGTTTCAGCATAACAGTGCTTACAGCCAGGGCTGACTTTTGTACAACCTCGAACTGGATTCCAAGTTGCATCTGTCCATTCGATTGTTGATTGGCTGCTCATAATTAGTGCCTCATATAGGCTGGTCTGGATATTATGAACCAGTGAAGGTACCTTGTGGGGTAAGTTTTGAAGGCTGTAGGTTCTGAGCCAGACAGCATGTCTTTCACAAGATCGGAACGCATTCGTCCTTATTTATCCGGCAGCGCAAAAACGTAAATCGCATCGCCGCTTAGCGGGTAACGCACGTCAGGCAAAATTGTGCGCGGGACATTGCGCGGGCTGCCGCCGCCGAGACCGGTGGTGACAGCTACGTACTGTTTGCCGCCAACGCTGAACGTAACGGGGAAACCTTGCACGGATGTGCCGAGGCGGGTTTGCCACAGGGTTTTTCCGGTATTTACGTCGATGGCGCGGAAGACGCGATTAATGTCACCAACGAAGGCGATGCCGCCAGCCGTCGAGAGCACAGCCGTGAGGAACGAGGGCCGCTGCTGCACGTTCCAAATTTCTTTCATCGTCTTCACGTCGAAGGCGGCGAGCCTGCCCACATTGCCGTCCGTGCCGGGCATTTCGTAAAAAAGGCGATCGCCCTGCGTGCCGCCCGAACCATCGACGAATTCCACTTTGCGCCCGGCCATTTCCATGCAGCTCTGGCTGAGCGGAATAATGAGGTGCTCAGTCGCGGGATCGTAGCTCATGGCCTGCCAGTTATGGCCGCCTTCCGTGCTCGGGCATATAGGAGTCCACTTGCCGATTTCCTGTTCGAGAATGTCAGGCCGGTAAGTGAGTTTTCCTGTTTTTTCATTCACGTTGAAAATGTTTTGAAATAAAGTTTCCTTGGCGCCGATAAATTCTCCGGTCTTGCGATCGAGCTTCCAAAGAATTCCCGCCTTACCGATGGTGAAAAGCGTCTTGCGGTCGCCGATATCGACCAGCACGCGCTCGTACACTTCGTCCATGTCCAGCGTTTCGCCTTGCACATGCTGGAAGTACCAGGCAAGTTTTCCATCGTCAGGATGAAGCGCGAGCGTCGAACTGGAATAGAGCGCGTCGCCCTTTGTGCCGCGGCTCACCTGCATCCACGGCTTGGCTTGAGCCACACCCCAATACGTAAGATTCAGTTCGGGATCGAAGCTGCCGGTGATCCAGGTTTCCGCGCCGACGCGCAACATGTTGGATAGATCGCCCCACGTGTCGCCACCCGGCTCGCCCGCGCGCGCCAATGTGTTGAAGCGCCACAAAAATTTTCCGGTTGTAGGATCGAGCGCGCTGATGAAGCAGCCCTGGTCCTTTTCATTCGCCTTGTAACGATCGCAGCCGTTCTCGCCTTGCACGACCTGGCCGTGAATGATGATCGGCCCGCTCGAACTTCCATACCCTTTCGCGGTGTCGCCCAGAACCGCATCCCAAACAGTTTTTCCAGTACGCGCGTCAAGCGCAAACACGTGAGCGTCGGTCGTGGCGATAAAAACTTTATCCTGGTAGATGGCCATGTTGCGCATGGCGCCGGTTCCGCCGGATGAGATACGTGGAGGTCGCAGGCGATTTTCCCAGATGAGGTCGCCGGTACGCGCGTCAAGCGCTTGCACGATATTGTCTGTGTTCACCAGGTAGATCGTGCCGTTATGGACCAGCGGGGTGGGCTCGTTGGCTGCCACGCTGTCATTCATGTTCCATTCCCAGACGAGCCGAAGATCTTTCACGTTTTCGTGATTGATTTGCGAAAGCGCGCTGTGATTCCATCCCTGGTAGTTGCCGCGGACAATGAGCCAGTCAGCGGGGTCGGGCTTGAGAAGCATTTCGTCCGTAACGGGCACATAATTTTTCACTTCGCCGGAAACGGTGAGGCCTAGAGGCCCTCCAGCAGGGCGCGGGGTTGCCGCCGGGCCTTCTTGTTGCTCGGGTCGGGGGGCAGGCGCGGCTCCAGTTGTGACAGCTCCAATCGGTACGATTGTCTCCGGCGTCAGTGCCTTTGCGCCCGGCGTTGCGCCGTTGGCCTGCAATATGTAGGCGACCAGATTGGCGGTTTCCTCATCGCTCAGCGATCCGGGATTGCTCAACGGCATCGCGGTGCGAATGCGCGTGAAAAGGTCGCTCGTTGGCCGGTTGCGCCACATGTTCATAAAATTGGGCCCAGCGAGCGGAGGAGCTTCGAACGTGCCTTTCATGTCGGGCAAGTGGCAGGCTGAGCAGGTCGCCGCGTAAATGGTGCGCCCCGCGCTTGCCTGCTCGGATGTGAAGGGACCGCTGCGCGCCGGTTGTTGCGCAGCGACAAATTTATTTCCGACAAGCGATGCAGCAAAAATAATTGCAGCACATGCAGCGAAGCGGCTTATACGAGATCCTGGTTTCATCATAATTTTCTCTGTAAATTTTCTGGTCCAGCATTGTAGCGCCCACCTTCAGGTGGGCATCTTGCACTCCCGCACATGCCCACCTGAAGGTGGGCGCTACATCGATCACTTCAAAAGCCAGCCCCACAAATTTCCGTCTGGCGCGCCCTGCGATTGAATTTGGACATACAAGCGGCCATTCCGCAGGTCTTCAATCTGGTCCGGTGAAAGATCCACCGAGCCGGTGATGGTCCCTTTTTCCGCTTTTGTCACGGATAAATCCAGAATCGACGGACCGGGAATTCCCTTAGGACTACGATGAATTTGCACGGTGGTCGCAGGCGAGCGCAGCCCCTCGAATGTTCCTTGAATCGTAAGCTTTTTATTATTCAAGGTGGCCGTAAGCGAACCGGTTCCTGCAACGGTGGAGAGCATGGAAACGTTGATCGGGACCGGCGAAAGGCGTGCCTTGAATGTTTCCCCGCTTTGAGCGGCGAGGACGGATGCGAATAATAGAACCGCTGCCACCAGAAATATTGCTAATGCCGCCTGTCGTCCGCGCTGTGTCACCATCGTTAACCTCAACCTTAACCCTGGAGGAAAGGAAATTTCAGATTCTAAAATTCCAGATTCAAAATCGCGCGTCTCAACGAAAAACCGCGGCGAAGAACTCGGAGAACTGCCAGTCTCCCGAGTCCATCCACCGCGGTGATCCGTTTAATCGATCTTCAATTCGCCAATGGATTGGGGCGAATTTGAATATGGTTTACCGAGCCTTTGTGCGTTTCCGTGAATTTGGGCATGTACGAGCTATACGTCGCCCACATTCCGCGGCCCTTCCAACCCGCGTTCGGGTCGTCAATTCGAGCATCTAAACCACGAGAATAGAACGGCAACGGGTAAGGGACTCGGAACACCGTGAATTTTTCCGTTTTCGGATCAAATATGAACATTGCGTCCGAAGCGGTTCCAGTGATGATCACGGTGTCTTTGCCCAGCCCTGACGCGTTGAATTGATCTACCCAAAGGAAGTAAGGGAAATCGGTAGTTCCGGTTTCAACGCCGGTGCCCTTAAATTTCAGACCCGGGTTTTCCCAGAATTTCCATTGGCCGGTCTTGACGTCCAGGCGGCCGAGATGACCGCTACCGAGCGAAACCCAAACATTCCCGTCCGTGCTGAAGTCAATGCCATGCGGGAAACGTCCTGGAGCAGGCAGCGGGTAATCTTTGAATTTGTTCGTCTTTGGATCAAGCATGTAGACCTTGTTCGCTGGGCCAAGGGCTTGCGGAGAGGTTTCCCAAACGGTGCCATCGATTGGGCTGATCGCCACGCCGTAGCCCGTTCCAGGAATCATTTTTTTGGTGTCCATATCGATGCGCATCCAGGTCTTCTGAGCGCCTACTTCAGTTCCCTGTATATTGTTCAAATCCAGCTTTTTGGTGTCCATTTCACCCATCGCGGAACCGCCACCGTCAGTCCAGATGCGGTCTTGCCAATCGAACTGCAAGTGATGAGTGTTGTATGCGGTGTCGACGGTAACAAACTTATTGGTCTTCGTATCGTAGTAACCGAGCTCCATATTGTTACCGTTCTTAGACAGAAGGTTGTACGCGATATCGACCTCCTCCGGATTATTGGTCTCCGTGGCGATCGTGCTCTTCGCCCAGCTTGGATAGTATTGCTTGCCACCGGCGCGAATCTGCTCGGTCATCCAGACTCTGCCATTCTGATCCATCATGGGATTGTGGGGACTGTCCATCCATTCCTTGTCTTCTCCCGTGTACGCTTGCTCTTCTTCCGCGCCGTGGTAGTAGTCCTTTGTCAGGGAGAAGCCGTGGCTCTTGTCTCGTGGTTCGAGATTAAGCGATTCGACCGTGTTCTTTACCGGATCCAAAGTCCACAATATTCCTCCGCCGGTTCGATCCCCGCCGTAGACTTTCCCATACGGGTACAACGACGGATTGCGCTTGTCCGTAGAGACTAAATCGTGAATGAAGGAAATATTGGATCCCCAATCCCACTGAGAAATAACGACATTGCGCTCGATGCCGGTGGGCCGGGGCGGAGCTGGAGGAACTTCTCCCGCCGCAATGCGAGTACCCCAATCCGCGAGGACCTTCTCTACGGTAGTTTTGCCGAGAAAATTGAGTTCTTGATGCATCGCCTTAGCGCGAGAGAAGACAGCATCCCACTCTTCAACCGTGGTATAGCGGCGCGTGGCGACCATGCCGAGTTCATGGCAGTGATTGCAGCCGTTCCTCTGGTCACCAAGCCATTCTTCCGAAGTCTTGTACCTGGCGGGAAGATCGCTGCCCGTAGGAGGCTGGATCAGCGACGTCCAATAGCTGGCAGGATAGATCTTCGCCGCCTCTTGCGGAGTTGCGGCGTTGGCAACCTGCAACTTCACCTTCTCGCCGCGCGCCGCTTTGACGCGATCTGAGTCCTTCAGCCCGTAGCCGCGCACCCATAGCTCGTACGCTCCGTCCGGGCAGGTCAGGAACCAGGAATCGCCCCTGATCATCGGTGACCACAATCTTGCGAAACGGTACCGACAAGGATTTTGTCTCAGCGATCACCCAGACACCAGCCTCGGGCTTTCCGCCTGTGCTGTTCTGCACGACGCCGCCAATGCTGCTCTTATCAACTGTTACTCCCGCAGCGCTTTGCTGGCCGCCTGCAGCGGGCCGCGAAATAAAACAAATTGATGCTAGAAGGGTCCACAACATCACGCGCGTAATTCCTCGCATATCGGTCTTCTCCTTGCAATTCGCTTTGGCTTATTGGCTTGGGTACAGCTCACACTTGCTGTACCGGGACTTATATAACGAAGTGGACGAAAGCGCCACTGATTTGGTTTCGAATTTCGTAGGACAGGTTTCAGCCTCACGGGGGTTATGTAGCGCCGGCGTCTCGCCGGCAGTTTTGCGTAGCGATGCGATAGCTGAAACCTGCCGGCGAGACGCCGGCGCTACAAGACCTAAACCCGCAGGCTGAAGCCCGCGCCACTTGAGGATGTGAATTTTTATCTAATGCCCGACGCGCTCATGAGGCTGGCTCTGCTCGACTTCGTAGCGGAGGATGGCGAGCGTTCTGTACACAGCATGCACAAATTTTCCGTACGGTGCCGATAAAAACAGGGCCGCGATGCTGGCCAAGTGCAGCACCAGAATGCTGCCCATGGCGGATGTGTCGCGCAGGATCAGCGTAAGCATTCCCGTCAGCGCCGCAAGTCCGAGCGTAACGAGGAAAACGTAGTCCATGCCAACAGCGGCTCCTTCGGCAGGCGCGCGATCACTTTGCAACTTGAAGTAGATCAGTCCGCCCGTTCCAATGAGAAGCGCTACGCCGCCTATCGTGCCGAAAATAACGGGCGCGCTGGTCAGTGAGTACGGCGGAAGCATGTGAAAAAAATCTTGATAAATAAATGCCAGCGTCGTGGCGACAAAATCGCTAAAAGCCCCCAGAATGTGAGCGAGTGATAGAACGCGGCGAACCGAGGAGGGCCGCTCATCCGGATAAAAGCATCCCGGCCCGCCGCCCTTTAAATATCGCAAGCCGAGAACAGCTCCCATAGCAGTGACCAATGTTTTCATGCCGCCGCGCCCGCTCACAGCACTGCTCGTTTCGCGCCAGAAACGCGAGCCGCCATTCAGCCACACAGCGATTCCGTAAAAAAATAAAATCATCGCGCCCGCGACCATCGCGAGGTACGGAACCACTTCGTAAAACGCGCCGGGCCCAACATGCGCGGTGAATAAATTTTCCGATGGAATAAAAAGCAGCGCGAGAATCGCCACGAGTCCCGCCACCGAAGTAGCGAGACATAACGGTCACGCTGCGATTTTTGAATGCGCGCCCGAGAAAATCCGGCCAGCTCCAGCGGCGGTAAGTTTCCACGCGCGCCTGCGCCAGAATTTGCGGAATGTTGATGGCGAATTCATGCGGTGGCGTGAACATGCACGCGTAATAGCACGCGCGGCAGTCATGGCAAAGATTGGAAAGATAAAAAACGTCGCCTTGCTTGAAATCGCGGCGCGTTTCAATCGCGCGAAACACCGGGCAATATCCTTCGCAGTAACGGCACGCATTACAGATGACCAGCTGGCGATTCGCCTCCTCAAAAATATCAAGACCGGGCACAGTTCGCCGCCTCTCTGCCCGCAAGCCTGCCGAACACCGAGCCGATCGTCAGCCCGAATCCTCCGAGGTAGCCTTTCGTCAAAATATTTCCGGACATGATTTCTCCCGCCGCAAAAATATTCGGGAATGCTTTCCCACATTGATCGACGACGCGCGCGCAATCGTCCACTTCGACTCCCATATAGGTGAACGTAATTCCCGGGCGCAGCGGCAGCGCATAAAAGGGCGGGCGGTCGATCGGCATGGCCCAATTGCTTTTCGGAGGAGTGAGTCCACTGCGTGCTGTTGCCATCAAGACGATCTATGCGCAGATCCGTGTTTCCCGCCGTCGCATGATTAAATGCCGTAACCGTTTCCACAAATGTATTGGCATCGAATCCAAGCTGCGGCGCGAGCGCTTCCAGCGTGTCCGCCTCAAACGGTTTGAACATCGGCGGCAAAAACCGGTTGATCGCTTTTGCGTCGACCACGCCATACGCAATCTGTCCCGGCTGTCCGGCAATCAACGTTCCCCAAATCGCGTAGCGCTTGGGCCAGATGTCTTCGCCCTCGTCGTAAAAGCGGCGCGCGTCGCGATTCACCACGATTCCGAAGGGAACCACGTCAAGCCGCGTCACGATGCCGCCGTCAAATCTCGGCGCGCGCGCATCCACGGCAATCGCATGAAAACCTTTTGGATCGCCGATGGATTTCGCGCCGTTTTTCATCAGTGCGGCGAGCATCACGCCGTCGTTGTACGGCGAGCCGCGAATAATAAAATTTTCCGCCGCGTCGCCCCAGTGCCGCTTGAGCCATTCAATATTCGCTTCGTAACCGCCGGCCGCCACCACCACGGCGCGCCCGCGAATCAGTTCCCCGCCATTCTCATTTTTAAGGCGCACCGCTTCGAACTTGTCGTTCTCGATGACAAGATCTTCCACCAGCGCGTCGTAGCGTACCGCGATTCCCATGCGCTTGGCGGTCTGGTAATACGTGTTCAGCAGCGCCTTGCCGCCGCCCAGAAACCAGCGATTCGTGCGCCCCAAATGCAAAGTGCCCGCCAGCGGCTGCTGCCAGTGCACGCCGTGCTTGCTCATCCATGCGGGAAGCGCGCTCGATTCGCGAATGGCCATCTTCGCGAGGTCCATATTTTCCGGGCCGCCTGTCACGCTGATCAAATCTTGAAGATGTTCTTCTTCGGAATATGGCCCGGAAAAAAACTGGTCAGCCTCCGCATGCGAGCAGCGAATGTTGCGCGTGTGCCTCGTGTTCCCCCCGCGCATATGCTCCGTCGCGCGCTCCAGCACCAGCACGCTGCATCCCGCCCCGCGCGCCTGCAGCGCCGCGCACAGCGCAGCATTTCCGCCACCGACTACAATTACGTCGTACCTCTCCAACATGCTTCTCCCAAAAACATTTTGCTACTTTAAATATTGCCTTGCGCGATGGAGAAGTATACCTCAGCGGCCTTGTTTCATTCCGATTTGACTGACCTTAATTAGGAATTGTAGAGAGTTGAAGCGTGAACTTACAAATCAATTGCGCCGAGGTTTTGTGGCGCCGGCGTCTCGCCGGCGGTTTTGAGCTACGACGTCGCGGTGGAAAACCGCCGGCGAGACGCCAGCGCCACAAAACCCATGTCTCCTCATTAGGATTGCTGAATTTGAGCGGTTGCGGCGTCGCTGGAAGCGCGCACTGAAGTGATATGATCCCACCATGAGCGCTGACTCAACACAGCGTGCAAGCGAATTGTCCGACACTCGAGAACAAATAAACAAATCACTTGTCGAGCAGGCATTTAAAGACGTGTTCGCGACCGACATGTTCGATGAAGACACGATTGCCCGCTACTTCAGTCCCCGATACGTACAGAAAACCGATGGCCGCACGCTTGATTTTTTGGGATTCGTTGCGCACGTGCGTGAACTCAAGCGCACGCTCAAAAACATTAAGATTACTTTCGATCGCCTGGTAGCTGAAGGATCGACGGTCGTCAGTATCCACCGCGCCGATGCAGAAAAGGTCGCGGGCGGCCGGATCGCCATCCGCGTGTTCGCCCTATTCGTGATCGACGCCGGCAAAATCGTACTCTGCGACGAGCTTTCGCATCTCGAAGAGGGTGCCGCAGAGGATCACGATATCGCCTCGCGTTGATTGTAGCGCGGGCGTCTCGCCGGCGGTTTTCCGTGGCAGCATCGCGAGGTAAAACAGCCGGAGGGACGCCGGCGCTACGAACTCATGCTTCGGTAATTAGAATTGCCAATGCGTACATCAATGTGTACACTTTGAAGGAGGTATAAGGCCATGACCACCATCAAAGTCGGTGTCCGCGAATTCCGCGAACGCATCTCCAGCTTCCTGGAATCGGACACCCCGGTAGCCGTCACCCGGCGCGGCGAAACTCTGGGTGTCTACGTTCCCACGCGCAGAAAACGCCCGAAGACGGCAGACACGTCCGAATTGAAAGCAGCCGCGGACCGTCTAGCCAAAGCTCTCGCGGATGTGGATGAAGAAGAACTCGTGGCAGAATTCAAGCAATTGCGGCGGCACGGCAAAGGCGGAACCCGATGAAATGATCGTGCTTGACGCGAACATTCTCATCCGCGCCGTTCTCGGACGCCGTGTTCTGCACCACGTGGAAACGTACGCAAAGCAGGGTGTCCGTTTCTTCGCACCTGATGTTGCCTTTGATGACACAGAAAAGTATTTGCCTCAGCTCCTAAAAAGCGAGGCATAACTCATGCTGACGTCGCAGCATCGCTCGAATACTTACGAGATGTCATTGAGCCGGTAACGTCCGAACTCTATGCCGTCTTTGAAAACGAAGCCCGGCAGCGGTTGCGAGGTCGAGACGAAAGCGATTGGCCGATACTCGCCTCAGCACTCGCGCTGGCCTGTCCAGTATGGACCGAGGATACTGATTTCTTCGGAACCGGCATCGCCGTATGGACCACAAATCGAATCGAGATTTTTCTCAAGGAATCAGCCAAGTCTCTGGAATCTCAGGAGGAATAGACGGATAGGCACGTCGCACCATCGATTTCTCCCTGGAAAAATGCGGATCACAGATGAGTGCGAAAGAGAGATTTGATTTGCTTGATAAAGACGCAAGTATTCTTGAGTCGATTTCGAAGAAATATGAGGTCGACTCAAAGGAGTATTCTGCTTTAAGGCATGCAGCTATCGCCTTCGGGTTTGTATTGACAGAGGATTACGAGCGATTCAAGGAATACCTCGATAATTTCGACAAAGACCTCACACCAGATCAGAGGGCACGTCTCATCGGGTTGGGAATCGACCCGGACGCGGACCCCGATTCGATTTAGAATTTGCAAGGTTTTGTAGCGCCGGCGTCTCGCCGGCGGTTTTGTGTGGCAGCATCGCGAGGTAAAACTGCCGGCGGGACGCCGGCGCTACAAAACCGGTGCCATCTAGATGATAGGGAAATGGACTGTACTGCCTGAAAAAAAGGCGCCTCAACTGCGGAATGGAATCGCTGCACCGCCGTCGAGACGCCAATTTTATTGAATGCGGGTTATTCGCCTACACTTCCCACGGGTTCGGCGCCAGCGCTTCGATGTCGCTGATTACTTCGACCACTGCGGGGCGGCCACTGGAAATGGCGCGGTCGAGCGCGGAGCGCAATTCGCTGGGCTTGGTGACGCGAATTCCGAGCGCGCCCATACTTTCCGCGATGCTGGCGAAATTTACTTCGGAGAAATGCCACATCTCGGTGTTTTTCGGGGACGGGTTTCCGTCATAGGCCTGCTTGAAGATCATTGTTTCCTGATTCAGCGCGTTGTTGTTGTTGACGACGGTGACGACGGGAATGTTGCAGCGCACCGCGGTTTCGAGTTCCTGCAGGTGATACCAGAAGCCGCCGTCGCCCGTGAAGCAGACCACCGGCTTTTTGGGCATGGCAACCTTCGCGCCAAGCGATGCGGGGAAGGCCCATCCGAGCGATCCTGCCGCGCGAATAAAATCCCACGGCTTGGTCACCCAGAACTGCTGCGCGGACCACATGCCCGCATGGCCCGTATCGCACACGACGATCGTATCCTGCGGCAGCCAATCTCCCAATTCTTTCAGCAGGCGCTCGGGGCGCATCGGCACGGCGCTGGAATTCGCGCAGCGGCTTCACTTCGGCGCGCCATGCGTTCACCGCCGCGCTCGTTTCTTCGAGCCACTTGGCATTACGGCCGCCCTTGTTTCCGTCCGCGGCAACAACCTGATTCAACATCTGCAGCGCAGTCTTCGCATCGCCCAGAATCGAAACGCGATTCGGATAATTCCTGCCCAGATCGCTCGGATCAATTCCAATCTGAATGACGGGCGTGCCCGCAGCTGGAATTTTCCAGAAGTGCGTCACCTGTCCCGCAGTCTGGCTGCCGATGTACAGGACCAGATCCGCGCGCGACAGAATTTTGTTCGTGCACGAACGCGAATACGTACCCGGAACACCGATGTAAAGCGGATGATTGTCGGGCACGAGCGAAAAACCGTTCAGTGAAGTGGCGACAGGAATCGAAAGCGCTTCCGCCAGCTTCAAAACTTCGGCTCCGGCGCCGGACCATCGTGCGCCGCCGCCGACCACGATCACGGGCTTTTGCGCTTCCTTCAAAATTCGCGCCGCCTCGGCAACATGCGCCGCTTCCGGAGCGGGCCGGTACGCGGGGACGTGAGTGAAGCCCTCTTCCGGCAATCAATTTCAATTCAGCTTCGTCGTGCTCGATGTCGCCTTCTTTTCCCGCGAACAAAAGATTGACGGGAGCGGGCGTGCCGGACGTGGCTTCGCGAAACGCCTGCCGCAGCAGATCGGGAATGCGGCCCACGGAGTCAGCCTGAAAATTCGCTTTCGTCACCTGCGTGAACATCGGGAAATCGTCCATTTCCTGATAATTGATCTTGTGCTTTTGATGGCCCCAGCTGCCCGCCTGTGAGAGCAATCACCGGGCTGTGCCCCATGTATGCATCGCGCAATCCCGCCGCAAGATTCGCCGCGCCCACGGCCTGCGCCGCGCAAATTCCGGGACGCCCCGAAGCGCGCGCGTAACCGTCCGCCATGTAAGCCGCGGCTTTCTCGCCGTGCGTCAGCACGCGCTTGATGGGCATGTTGTCCATCTCAGCCAGCGCGCGGCTGAGCATCGTGGGAACGAAAAAGAAAGCGGTTACGCCTTGCGCATTCAAAAATTCCGCAATGAATCGCCCACCAGTAATTTTCGGCAACAGTCTGCTCCCTTTAAAATGACGGAATGAATTTGCGTTAAAAATAATTTGTTATTTTTATAAATGGTGCCGGCGGAGAGACTCGAACTCTCGACCTAGGGATTATGAGACCCTCGCTCTACCCCTGAGCTACACCGGCGAAAATAAAGCGCTCCATGTTACGGATGGCTTCCGAGGACTGTCAAGCAAGGAAAGGTTACCTGAAGTTGAGACGCTTGTCCAAGCGGGCTCTCGAATGGCCCAATTAGGAATGATTTTTTCGATCTTATTGAGAAGATAGGCTCTTAGTCCTAAGTCCTAGTAGTACTGATGTACTGTTGACCCCGACCAGACGAAATTCTAATTTGTACGTGGACAGTGCGAATGAAACTGCTCCGGTAATGGGCGGCCAAAGCCGTCCGCCGGGACATTGTCCGAGGGTATTGACTGTTTAAACACATAGTAACAATTTTGTTCCATTAGGGTACAGGTGTACATATACTGCCTCCGGGTTAGTTTTCCGTCCGGAGGGCTGAATGTACAAGTCTCTAGCGGTTATTGCTTTTGCGCTTATTGTTTTGTCGGGTGCGATGGGGCTTAGGAACGTGGCTGTAGCTAACGCCTCAACGTCCGCAAGTTCCAGCTTCACCATGCAGGGTCGGCCATTTCCGCCCCCAGGTGGAGGCCACATGCAAGGGCGACCATTCCCACCTCCAGGTGGCGGTCACTTGCAGGGCAGGCCATTCCCACCTCCAGGTGGAGGCCATGAACAGGGTCGTCCGTTTCCACCCCCAGGCGGAGGCCACGAACAAGGTCGGCCGTTTCCGCCCCCAGGTGGAGGGCACTAAATACAGCGTGAACCTTAGCTAACTGGGTCCACGCGGAGGAGTCGAACCGTGCTGGACCCAGTTAACTACGCGATCTGGCTAGCTGTTCTCCTCGTTGAGATATTTTCCTTTGTTTGCCTGCTGCGCAAGAAAGCCTTCACGCAACACATCACTCTCGTTTTTTATTTATGCGCTTGCGTTGCCACTGATATCGGAAGCTACAGCATCATCCACACGTCCGGGTACGAATCGAGCACCTACTTTTATTTCTATTTTTACTCGCAATCCCTGCTTACGATCTGCCTCTATTTTGTGCTCATGAATTTGTACTCCCATGTCTTTTCGGAAATGGGTGTGGGGAAATACATACGCGCGTGTGCGCTCCTGATTTTGGGTGGAACGGCTGGAATTTCTTATTACCTGGTCGCTGTATCCTCCAACCGGATGGTTACCCACTTCGTCGCTGAGCTAGGGCAAAACCTGTATTTCGTCGGCGTTGTCTTGACCTATCTGCTTTGGGGAGCCATGGCAAAATTGCAGGAAAACAGAACGCGTTTGCTGCAGCTTGTTCTTTCCATGGGCGTGTACGTGAGTTTGTCCGCGGGAAGCTACGCGATGAACAATCTCTATCCCAACCATACTTTCTGGCAATATTACTTTCCGGCTACTTCCATGTGGTTGCCGCTTTCCTGGGCTTACACATTTACGAAAGTTCCCGCGGATGCGCAGTTGGCTACAGCGAGGGTCCTCGCCCCCAATCAATGATTGCAGGACTAATCTTCGGAGCTTCTTCCTTGACGCTGTTGCAGTTCTTCGTCTCCTACAGCCGTTCTATTATTGCGGAATCTCGCGGCCACAGACTGTCCGAACAGGCTCGTGAAATTTGCGGCATTACAACCAATTCACCCGATGTCGAGCATTTCGGCCGACTGAACCAGTTAATCGCTCTCTGCCCGGAAGTAGATGATGACGGATTGAAGGTAAGAACGGTTGCTATCTATTTCTATTTATTGGGTTTTGCAAAGACCTTTTTGAGTTGGGCATTTCCATCCGCCAGTCCGTGGATTGAAGCAGAGCGCGGCGGGTGTGCTTATGTAGCTGCCGTGGTCCTGGATCGCCGGATCGCCCGTAACCGGATGATCGTGGCGGACCTGGCCAGCCATTAAATTCCAACAAACTGAACTGGTTTCCGCAGTCTGTTCAGGAATCCTCTTCCGGCTGTGAGATTCTCCCCATACTTGTTACCATTCTAGTTTCCTAATTTCTGGCAGCGTCCAACACAATTCCGCGTTTCAAGAGGATCGGGAAGGACGTCCGGATTAAATTTAGATGAATCAAGATCCTCATTTTCGCGTTTGTAACACGATAGCCCGGCACGCCATGGTTCGTCCGGGCGACCGGGTCGGCCTCGGCGTTTCGGGCGGCGCGGATTCGACGGCCATGCTGCGTATTTTTGCGAATTTGCAAACGAAGCTTGGGATCACGATTTTTGTTCTGCATTTTCACCATCAGTTACGAGGAGCGGATGCGGACGAAGATGAGCGCTTCGTCAAGATGGCTGCGGAACAATTCGGTTTTCCATTTGTGTCCGGTCGCGCCGATGTCGCGGGAGAGGCGAAACTTCAGGGCAGAAATGTGGAAGATGCCGCGCGGCGATTGCGCTATAAGTTTTTTGATTCCGCGGCGGAAACGCATGGGCTGAATCGAATCGCCGTCGCCCACACCGCGGACGACCAGGCTGAAACGGTGCTTTCGCATCTACTCCGCGGGACTGGATTGACCGGCCTGGCGGGTATTTATCCCGTTGCAGGATTGATTATTCGCCCACTTCTTGAATCGAGCAGGCAGGATTTGCGCGAATTTCTTTCCGCTTTAGGGCAACCGTGGCGGGAAGATCTTACCAACCAAGATACGTCGCACATGCGCGCGCGGATTCGCCACCAACTGGTCCCCCTTCTTCTTCGCGATTTCGATTCCGCTGCGGTAACGCGCTTGGCACGCCTGGCAGGGCATGCACGCGAAGACGAAACTTTTTGGCGGTTGCTAGAGGATGCGAAATTTCAGGATTTGGCAACTCGAGAATCGCCAACTGCGATTTCATTTGAAATTGATGACCTTTTATCTCCCATGAAGGGTTCCGCTTTTCTTTCACTTCAGGAACCGCAAACACCTCATCCCACAATGGCTTTGAGCCGCCGCCTTATTCGCAGAATTTACGCTGAACTTCGCGGGACCCGCGAGCAATTAACATCGCGCCATGTGGAGAGTGTGATCGAACTGGCCACGAAATCTCAAAGCGGCGCACGAATCAGCCTGCCGGGAATTTCCGTGGAACGAGTTTTTGACCGCCTTGTTTTTAAAAATGCGGTTGCGTCCGCGGATGCAATACAGCAGGGCGAATCGCCCGAGCAGAATCACGGCTTTGCGTACACGGTTTCGAAGCCAGAACGACTTGATTCTGCTTCCGTTGTTGTTACGGAAATTCACCGCCGGTTCAATTTGAAAATAGTTGACTGGCCTCCAAGCCCGCGCGACACTGTATCAGGTAGAATTGCTCTCGACTTCGAGCGCGTTCAATGGCCATTGGTTCTTCGAAATTGGCTTCCGGGCGACTCCTATCGCCCGCAGGGGAGTCGTAGCGCTCGCAAAGTAAAGCGATTGCTCCTGGAATCACGAATTCCCCGAGGTTCACGGGTAAGCTGGCCAATTTTAACCAGCCAGGGAAAAGTGATTTGGGCATCAGGCTATCCCGTTGCCGAGGAACTTGCGGCACACGAGGGAACGAAGAGTGGCCTGATCATTGCCGAAGAAGTCATCGCCGAAGAAGATCTATAAGGGACGGCGGTATAGCAATTGGGTTGGAATAGCCGGTAAGGTTGGAGTGCAGTAATTGCCCTAGATATTGGCCAAAAGTGCTTGATTACTTTGGCCCATGACCTGCATCTAATCACTAAGGCCATTCCGAACATTTCAGAAATCGGCCGCGAAAAGTTGGAGCATTTTGCAGTACAGCTAACATTCATTTTTGCGCACGCGATTGTATGATGCAGCGCGCCGGAAAATCCGGCAGGCGAGGTAAGCCGTGAACCCTAGTTCGACCCTGAAAACCGTAATGTTCTGGTTGTTTATTATTATGCTGGCCGTGCTGTTGTGGACGCTGGTCTCCAAGAGCGGACAATCAGCGCGTGAGGAAGAACCCAGCTACAGCGAGTTTATGGCCCAGGTGGACCGGGGCAATGTGAAGGAAGTTACGCTGTACCTCTCGCCGACCAGCTATGAGATCGAAGGCGAATGGCGCGAACCTTCCAAGAAATTCCGCACCACGATTTTCAAGGAATCGGCTCCTGATCTGGCCAAGACCCTGCGCGACAAGCAAGTCTTGATCAATGTGAAGGAAGTGAACCGCGCGGACTGGGTTACTTTCCTGCTGAACGCTGCTCCCCTGTTCTTGCTCGTTGCCTTCTGGATCTTCATGATGCGGCAAATGCAGGCGGGTGGAAACAAGGCGTTGAGTTTCGGCAAATCGCGCGCGCGCCTGCTCACCGCACAACAGAAAAAGGCTACCTTCAAGGATGTCGCAGGAACGGATGAAGCCAAGGAAGAGCTCCAGGAAATTATTGAGTTCCTGAAAGATCCGCAAAAATTCCAGAAGCTTGGCGGACGCATTCCCAAGGGCGTGCTGCTCGTCGGGCCCCCAGGAACTGGGAAAACTTTGCTGGCACGCGCGATTGCTGGCGAAGCGAACGTACCCTTCTTT
Organism: uncultured Acidobacteriota bacterium; assembly: GCA_963786215.1. Classification (GTDB taxonomy): domain Bacteria; phylum Acidobacteriota; class Terriglobia; order Acidiferrales; family UBA7541; genus Palsa-360. The sequence continues at coordinate 427,426 of CAWAYK010000005.1, read as the reverse complement.
TCAATTTCGGGTTCTGACTTCGTCGAAATGTTCGTGGGCGTAGGCGCAAGCCGCGTGCGCGATCTGTTTGAGCAAGGCAAGAAGAACGCGCCCTGCATCATTTTTATCGACGAAATTGACGCGGTAGGACGCCACCGTGGCGCGGGCCTTGGCGGCGGGCACGACGAACGCGAACAAACGTTGAACGCTTTGCTCGTCGAAATGGACGGCTTTGAGTCCAATGAAGGCGTGATCCTAATTGCTGCCACGAACCGCCCGGATGTTCTCGATCCCGCGCTTCTGCGCCCCGGCCGCTTTGACCGTCGCGTGGTTGTCGCCCGACCTGACGTCAAGGGCCGCGAAGAAATTCTCCGCGTGCACACACGCAAAGTGCCTCTGAACGACGACGTCGATCTGTCTGTGATTGCGCGCGGCACGCCCGGTTTCTCCGGAGCGGATCTCGCTAACCTCGTGAACGAAGCAGCTTTGTGGGCCGCGCGCCAGGGCCGCAAAACAGTTTTCATGATCGATTTCGAAATGTCCAAGGACAAGGTCCTGATGGGCGTCGAACGCAAATCGATGATTTTGTCCGAAGATGAAAAGCGCAACACCGCGTACCATGAAGCGGGACACGCGCTGGTCGCGGCAATTACTCCGGGCACCGACCCATTGCACAAGGTAACCATTATTCCGCGCGGCATGGCGCTTGGCTTGACCATGCAGCTGCCGATTGACGACAAGCACACCTACACCAAAACATATCTCGAAGGAACGTTGACAGTGTTAATGGGTGGACGCTGCGCCGAGGAAATTTTCCTTGGCCACATCACCACCGGTGCTGGAAACGACATTGAACGCGCTACGGATATTGCTCGCAAAATGGTTTGCGAGTGGGGCATGAGCACGCTCGGGCCGCTGGCTTACGGTAAGAAGGAAGAAGCGATTTTCCTGGGACGCGAAATTGCCCAGCACCGCGACTTTTCGGAAGATACGGCCATTCGCATCGACCAGGAAGTTCACGGCATCGTGACTACCGCTTATAACAATGCGCGCGGTATTCTTGAAAATAACCGCGACATTCTGGAACGGATCGCCCTTGCGCTCCTCGATCGAGAAGTCCTCGACGCAACCGAACTAAGGCTGCTCATGGAGAACAAGCCGCTGCCGGAGAAGATTCGTCCTACGCCACCTTCGCCGCCGCAGCCGCTGCCCGGAGCCGAGCCGAAACCCGCGCCGCGTCCAGAGTTGCGTCCTGCTCCCGGCTTCAGCAAGGGCTAATTCGCTTCGTTTTTTTGGCATAGGCTTCAGCATCTTGGTTTAGGACTTTCAAGACCTGAACCCCATAGGCTGAAGCCTATGCCACTTCTATTTCCAATCGAGTTTTTATCCACGGAAAATAAAAACGCGGCGGTTCATCGGTTGATGAACCGCCGCGCGATCTTGCGATTACAGGCGAGCAGAGTTCTTACTTCGGTGCGGTCTTCTCGTTGTGTTTCTCGTTCTGGATCTGGCGGCTAGCGCCATTCTGCCGCCTGTTAATATTTTGCCTTTCCTGCGGCGTTAGCTTTCCACCATTGGCCTGGCGGTCCGCCGCGACCTGAACGATTGATATTCTGTTCGCGACCCTCGGTCTTCGCGGCTTCCGACGGCGACATTTGGCCGCTGCGGACACCGTTGGCGATGCGCTGCTGCTGCAAATCGCGGCGCGCGCCGACTTCGTTATTGCCGTAGGTAGCCGTGTTGGCGTTGTGTTTATCGTTGTAGATGGATTGGCTCAGATTATTCTGCTGCCCATTGACCTGCTGGCGCTCCTGCGGCGTCAGCGTGCCGCCATTCGCCGCGCGGTCATTGTGAATTTCCTTGTTCAACCCTGCTTCGCGGCCTTCCAGGTTCTTCGTTTCGCCCGCCGTCAGCTGTCCGGAAGACACGCCATTGGCAATGCGCCCCTGCTGGTTGTAACGGCGTCCGTTCACAGAGTCCATCGCCGCGTTCCCAGGCCGCCCGTGATTCACCGAAGCCAGCTGATTGTTGTCCCCGCGAGCGGTCTGCTCGTGCGAAAGCTGGTTGGAAGTCGGCTGGAAATGATTTTCATGTTCGGCGGCTTGTTCCGCCGCAGTCGGGCGCGCGTTGATGCCGCCTTCGCCATTGAAGCTGGTGTGATTGTTTACGACGGTCGTGTTGTTGACGTACGGTTCGATCGACGTAAGTGTTATGGATGACAGTCGTATTCACATTCATGACGGCCGTGTTGTAGGCAAAGTGTTCTCCTGCCCAACGTCCTCCCCAGAATCCAACGCCGCCATATCCAAATCCGTAATTAATGCCGCCATAAAATCCAACATGCGGTCCCCAGTAACCCGCGTGCCAGCCATACAGTCCGCCGGCAAAGCCCCAGTAGCCCGGCGTCCAGAACACGCCAACTCGCGGCGGGGCGACCCACACGCCCGGAACCCAGTAGTAACCCTCAGCCCGCCAGCCCCAATAACCAGGAGTCCACATATAGCCCTCTACCGGGCAAGGCGGTTGCGCGTAGACCGGTAACGCAGGTGGACCGATAGCCACCGAAATCGCCACCTGCGCAAACGACGCCGAGGGGATAATCAAGAGCAACGACAAAAAAATCAAATTTCGGAGATTTAGCAACTTTCGCATATGTAGCCCCTCCTCCGTGGGCTTTCCTGACCATTCGAGTACGCCAAGCTGTCTGTCACTATGCGTGAGCCTGGCAAAGGGACCGTTGGATCCCACCTAGTCAAACACGGGTTGCGGGGAAAAGTCTCTCAGGTAGGCCCCTGAGGTGTCTTGAGGGGTAATAGGAGGTGCACCAGACGCCATACCGGATCGGTATGTAGCGCTCGCCTTCAGACGGGCATTTTGGGTTGGACAGATGCCCGCCTGAAGGCGGGCGCTACATTGGCGAACGGCTCGCGCAGGAAATGCATTGGCCGCGACGAATGGTATACTAGCAAACTCTTATGGCGAAGACTTCACAGGACGGCATCACGAGCATCTCGCCCGAAGTCATGGCGGGCTATGAGCCGGTCATCGGTCTCGAAGTCCACGTGCAACTCAAGACATTGACCAAGGCGTTCTGTGCGTGCTCGACGCGCTTTGGCGATCCGCCGAATTCGAACACGTGTCCGGTATGCCTCGGCTTGCCCGGCGCTCTGCCCGTGCTGAACAAGCGCGCGGTTGAGCTGGGCATCCGCGCAGCGCTGGCGCTGCATCTGAACGTGCAGGAATTTTCGCGCTTCGCACGAAAAAATTATTTTTATCCTGACCTGCCCAAGGGCTACCAGATTTCGATGTACGAATTGCCGCTGGCCACGGGCGGCTGGCTTGAAATCGAGCACGACGGCCAGACCAAGCGCATCGGCATCACGCGACTGCATCTTGAAGATGACGCCGCGAAAAATCTGCACGAAGGATTTCCGGACTCCGCGGAAAAAAGCTACGTGGACTACAACCGCGGCGGCACGCCGCTCGCCGAAATTGTTTCCGAGCCGGACCTGCGCTCGCCGACCGAGGCTCATGCGTACCTGACCGCGCTCAAAGCAAGTGATGCTCTACACCGAAGTGAGCGACTGCAACATGGAAGAAGGCTCGCTGCGCTGCGACGCCAACGTCAGCGTGCGGCGGCGCGGCGCGGAAAAATTCGGCACCAAGGCGGAAGTGAAAAATCTGAATTCTTTCCGCCACCTGCAGCACGCGCTGGAATACGAAATTGAGCGGCAAATCGGCGTGCTCGAATCCGGCGGAAAAATCGCGCAGGAAACGCGCCTGTGGAATGTGGCGGCCGGGACGCACCGAGCCCATGCGCTCCAAGGAATTCGCGCACGACTACCGCTATTTTCCCGAGCCCGACCTGCTGCCCGTGCGCGTCAGCGCCGCATGGCGCGACGAAATCGCAGGAGCGATGCCGGAATTGCCGGAAGCGAAACGCAAGCGTTTCGTGCGCGAATATGGCATTACTCCGTATGACGCCGAAGTGCTGGCCTCGACGCGCGCGCTGGCGGATTATTTTGAGGGAGTAGCACGCGCCGGCGCGCCGGCCAAATCCGCGGCCAACTGGATTCAGGTGGAATTGCTGCGCCAACTGAAAGAAGCCGGAAAAGAAATCAGCGAAAGTCCTGTGCCGCCCGCGGAACTTGCGGCGCTGATCGCCAAAGTCGAAAGCGGGGAAATCAACGCGGCAACGGGCAAAAAAGTTTTCGCGCGAATGTTTGAAACCGGCAAGCCTGCTGCGGAAATTATTGTGGCCGAGGGATTCGCGCAGGTCAGCGACACGGGCGAAATCGAGCGCTGGTGCCGCGAAGTGATCGAGAAAAATCCTGACAACCTCGCGAAGTACCGCGCAGGCAACGAGGGAGTGTTTAAATTCTTCGTCGGACAGGTGATGCGCGCTTCGCGCGGCCAAGCCAATCCGCAAACCGTTAACGACACACTCAAGCGCCTGCTTTCGTGAAATCTCAATTATCTGCGAAAGCCACCGGATGTGGATCGATTGTAGGGGCACGGTATGCCGCAAGGCTGTCCAAATTAGGAGACGTGAGCGGGAGCGCGACTTGAAAAGACGGTGTTTGTGGGCGCCATGGACGCGAGTGGCTTATTAGGTTGGGGCTGTGCTGTCCTAATAGCATGTTAAAAAGGCAGCGCCAACTGGCCATCGTGTAGGCCTGCCAAAGCGGGCGGAGCTTGGAACGGTTCGTCCAGCCAAGCTTGTAAATCGCGATAAACAAAGAGTTGTTGGCGTAGCAGAGCGACCAGATTCGATAACGACCAGCCGTAGCGGGCCCGCAGTTGCAAGTATTTCAAGAGCAGGATGGCGATCAGTGCTGTCCAAATTTGAGTGTGCAACGCGTTGGCGCTAGTGCCTACGAAGGTTTTGATGCGCAAGTTCTGCTTCAAATAGCGGAAGAAGACTTCGATCCTCCAGCGTTCTCGATAGATTTGCGCGATGGTCGTGGATCCAAAGCTGAGGTGGTTGCTCAGTAGCACGAGAACCTCCTGCCGTTCCTGTATCCACACTTCGACACGCCGGAATCGCGCTGTCTGCCTGTAGTGATGACTGCCCAAGGCGATGATTTCATCTTTGAGGATGTGGCGATTCTTTGGAATTGGCCGGGATTCCAGAACACGATAGTGAGCGTCATGACGCAGGCGAGTTACAAAGAACACCCCGCGATCGGTGAGTCTTTGATACCACTGGTAGTCCACATAGCCGCGATCAAAAACTAAAATAGTGCCGGGAGCAAACGAAAGTGTGCGCGCTATTTTCACCTCGGAAGCGTTTGCTTCGGTGAGAACCGCATAACACGGCAGATGTCCATCGTGGTCCAAAACTAAGTGCAACTTGGATGCGCCTTTGGCTTGCTGGTATTGGGCCCAGTCAAACATGGTGGCGCAGAGATCGATAAGTGTGCCGTCGATGCTCAGCAGTGGATTGCGAAAACGGAATCCGTGTCGCGTTCCTGCGACCTGTTGGCAACGAGCAAATAAACAGTAGAAAACTTTCTGATACAACAGCCAGGGTCGGTGTTCGTTGGCGTAGGCCAGCGTGGATTTCTTGGGTGCTCGAGGAACGCCCAGATGTTTCAGTTTGCCTTCACAACCCGCCAGTCCTCCGCAAATTTCACGTAGCGACCGAGCTTGCCCTAACTGGCAAAACATCATGGCCACGAATTGCCCCCAGCAAGTAAATCCGCGGGCATGGCGCTCGGCACGGGTCGCTCGAACAATCTGTTCAAATTCCAGACGAGGAAAAAACTGTAACAGCTGAGAAAAAATGCTGCATACTCGGTTCAAGGCGGAATCTCCTGTCCTGAAAAGTTGGTTCTTGTCATGGAACCCAACCTAAAGTAACAGGCCTTTCCGCCCTATATCGAAAACCTAATTTGGACAAGCTTGCGGTATGCCGTGCCCCTACGTTAGCCCGCACCGCTTGGAAGGAGCAATTTCATGTTAAAAGAGGGCGATCCAGCTCCGGACTTCCGGCTTTCGGCCGATGATGGCAGCGAAATTTCGCTTAAAGATTTGCACGGCAAGCATGTCGCTCTGTATTTTTATCCTAAGGCAAGCACTCCCGGCTGCACGACGGAAGCCATTGAATTTCGCGATCTAAAAAAGGATTTTGACAAGCTTAACACCGTCATTCTGGGGTGCAGCGCGGATTCCGTGGCCGCGCTGGCAAAATTCAAGGCCAAACAAAGGCTGAATTTCCCGCTGCTCAGCGATCCGAATTTCACGGTGATCGAAGCGTATGACGCGCGCCGCATGAAAAGTTTTCTGGGGAAATCGTTCTTGGGAATTGTGCGCAGCACGGTGCTCGTCAGACCCGACGGGAAAATCGAGAAAATTTGGGCTACCGCAAAGTCCAAGGGCCATGCCGCTGAGATTCTGGAAGCCCTCAAGACGCTTCAGTAGATGCCATGTGTGGAATAGGCTTCTCAGACTACCGAAAAAGTAATTTATTTTTGTCATTCCGAGCGAAGCGAGAAATCTCTCCTTTCTTCTTATTGTTAAATCGAAGAGGGATTCCTCGCTTCGCTCGGAATGACAGAATGCGAAGGACTTGCATCGACGTGTCGAGCCATGAAAAACACGCCGATGAATTCTCTGTCGCATTGTAAAGTGTGTAGAAGGTCGGACCGCACAACCAAATATTTTAGATTTGTCATGGAGGATGGCGTGAAGAAGGATCGCGAGGGGAAATCCGTCACAGAGGAAGGCTCATCCTCGGCAGGAATTTCGCGGAGGCGCGTGTTGCAGGCTGCGGGCGGCGTCCTTGCCGCTGCAGCGCTTCCCATGGAACGGCTGACAGGCGCGGCCCTTCCCTCCCCGCAGGAGTCCTCCAAGCCAGGCATGGCGGCCACGGACCTTACCGGGCAACTGGCACGTTATATGGTTGAGGCTCGCGATCGCGCGCTGCCACCAAATGTTACGCTCGAAGCCAAACATCACATCCTCGACACTCTGGGCGCGATGGTTTCCGGAAGCCGGCTCAAAGGCGGAGAAATGGGAATCGCCTACGTAAAAGCACAAGGCGGCGTGCCCGAAGCGTCTGTGATTTGCAGCAACATTAAGACATCGATGACAAATGCCGCGCTCGCCAACGCGATGTGCGCGCACGGTGACGAAACCGATGACGTGGAATTGATGACGCACGGGCATCCTGGATCTTCGGCTGTTCCTGCAGCCCTGGCTATGGCCGAACGTGAAGGCCGCACTGGCCTGGAAATGCTGCGCGCCGTGGCGCTCGGCTACGATGTCGCCAGCCGTTTTTTGATGGCGCTCGATCCGGACCTTTTGCGCGGGGCGCATCGCAGCGCGGAAGGCTTTGGCTCTACGTTCGCTGCCGTTGCGGCAGCTGCTTCACTTGCACGACTGGATGAAACCGGAATGCGCTACGCGCTTTCGTATGCCGCGCAACAAGTGTCTGGCCTGTGGAGCTGGACGATGGACACGCAGCACGTGGAAAAGGCCTTCGACTTCGCCGGCATGGGCACTCGCAACGGCTTGACCGCCGTGACCATGGTGCAAGCCGGATTCACCGGCGTCCCAAATGTGTTCGATTGCGAGCACAATGTGCTCGAAGCTCATTCCTCTAAACCGCGTCCGTCCGAGTTAGTAAAAGGACTCGGCAGCCGCTATTTCATTGCGGAAACTTCCATCAAAACTTTTTCAGTTGGCTATCCGATCCAGTCTCCGCTGGACGCGTTTCTGATTTTGCGCCGCGAAAATTCTTTGCGTGTGGACAACGTGGACCGCATCGTTGTGCGGCTGCCGGCGGATGGCGCGGGAATCGTGGACAACAGTTCCATGCCGGACGTGAATCTGCAGTACATCATCGCGGTGGCGCTGGTCGATGGCGCTGTTTCGTTCGCGGACAGCCATTCTTATGAGCGCATGGCGGACCCGCAAATTCAGGCAGTGAAAGAACGCGTGCAACTGATCGCCGACCAGAAGCTTGCCGATCCAGTGGCGCCGCGGAGCGGCATGGTCGAAGTAACGCTCAAGGATGGCAGGAAAGTCAGCCACTTCACCAAGTTCCCTCCGGGGACAAAAGAAAATCCGCTGAACACGGAAGGCGTGAACACTAAAGTGCGCGACTTGATGGCTCCGGTGCTGGGCACGGAAAAAACGGCGAAGCTCATTCAGCAGATTAATTCGTTGGAAGATGTGCGCAACGTGCGAGAACTTCTGCCGCTGCTGACGATTTAGGTTTGGCTTAATGTGGCGCGGGCTTCAGCCTGCGGGGATTTGGCCTTCAAAGGACGAAAACCCGCAGGCTGAAGCCCGCGCCACTAATACCCGCATAATATTTTAATTATTCAAAAATGCCGGGCTAAATTTTTATGCAGGCAATGGCTTGCCTTTGGTTTCTTCGCCGAAAGGTATCAGCGCCAATCCCACGACGAAAGCCAGCGCGGTCATCGCCACGGGAATTCCGAACGTCTGAAAGTGGCGGATTCCGGCGCCGACCAGAAACGTAAACCCGGCCGCAGAAGAAGCGTCCGATGTTGGTGATAAACGCGAACGCGCTCGCGCGGCATTCCGTTCCGTACTGCTCAGGCAGCCAGAAGGAGTAGACGATAAAATTTGCTCCTCCGAGGCCGAGCAGCGCAGAGCAGACCAGAAACCACGGCGATGGCATTTTGCTGCATGTAAAAAACGTGGCCGAACGCCAGCCAGATCGCGAACATCATCACCACATAAAAAATCCCGAGCGTGGCCCGGCGGCCCAGCCGGTCGGCGAGAAAGGGCACGATCAGCGCGCCGAGAACCGTGGCAATCCCCGAGTAGCGCGGTCGAATACGACGCGAGGCGCGCGCTTTCCCGGCGGTTTTTCCGGCCCTTTCCGCGATATAGGTCATAGCCGTCGGCGCGTAGACCGATCCTGCCCACAGGCCCGCAAAGCGAAACAATCAGATACATGGAATTGACGATCGTCCGGCGGCGATATTGCGGCGAAAAAAGCTTCAGGAAGGCGCGGTGCATGGTCCACTTCTCACCGAGTTCCTGCACCTTGCTTTCCCAGCGCGCCGGCTCCTCCACATTGTTGCGAATCAGACCAATCAGCAGCGCCGGCGCGCCGCCGAGCGCGAACATAGATCTCCAACCGTAGCGGCTGCCGATAAAAATGTTGGCGAGCCGGCAAGAAAAAAACCGATGTAGTAGCCCGTGTGCATCAAGCGCCGCGCCCATCGTGCGGCGCTCCTCGGGCCAATCTTCGGAAACCAGCGCGGCGCCGACCGACCATTCGCCGCCGATGCCGACTCCCGCCATGAAGCGAAAAATCGCCAGGCTCCAAATGCCCGTGGCGAATGCAGCCAGCAGAGTGAAGAGTGAAAAACAGAAGATGCTGAACATCATCGTGCGCACGCGCCCAAATCGATCGGCAATCGGTCCCCAGACCAAGGCCGTGCCGTATCCGATCATGAAAAGCGTGAAAAACAATGCCGCCGTAATAACCGATGTTCGCGGTCGTGGCAGGAATTCCGGAGCGCGGCAGCAGTTCGGTCAAGCGCCGGAACCAGAACGAGGGAATAGATGAAGGAATCCATTCCGTCCATGCTCCAGCCGCCCCAGGCGGCCCAGAAGCTGCGAACCTGGTTGCGCGTGAGCTTTGGCTTGCCGGCGGCGGTCAGCGGTGTTTGAGCGGTGGTCACGCGAGTCCGAGCACGTGGGCGGCGTTGAGGTCCAGAATTTTTTCCGCGTCGCCGGGCTTCAAGCCTGAGTCGCTGATATATTGAATCGCACGATTGTAAAGCTCGCCCGCTTCATAGGGAAAATCTGATCCAAGGCAAATGCGGTCCGCGCCCATCGAATCGACAGCCGCGCGAAGTGCCGGCGGATGTCCATGTCCCACGCTGCAATACCACATGCGCTTGGCCGTGACCGTCGGCAATTCGGGAAGCGGATGCTCCCACTTGGAAATATTGTCCAGCCGCTGGAACACCATAGGGATCATTCCACCAAGATGCGAATTGATGATTTTCAGTTTCGGATATTTCTGCGGGATACCCGCCTCGATTAGATGCATCACCGACACCGTGTCTTCCATCGGCGCGCCGATCGCCCAGCGCAGGTTGTAGGGAATCACGAACGGAGAATCAATACCGTTTCCCGATGGATGAATGTATAGCACCGAGGCGCGGCGATTTAACTCTTCGTAAAACGGCGCGAAAGCCGGGTCCGCAATGGAACGATTTCCGATGAACGTAGTGATGGTCGCGCCCACAAATTTCAATTGGTCGAGCGCCCGCTCCAGTTCCTTGAGCGCTTCATCGACGTGTGGCAGCGGCACAGCTGCGAAAGCTTTAAATTTTTTCGGCCAGCGGCTCACGGCATCCGCGTAAAGGTCATTCGCCATGCGCGCCGCCTTTACGGCGTGCTCCTTATTTTCAAAGCTCGGCGCTTGCGGGCAAATGTCGAGAATCTGCATCTCGACTCCATTTGCACCCATGGCGGCGAAGCGCTTATCCATTTCCGCTTGGCCCATCCCAGCGCCCTTGTTGCGCTGCGTGCCAGTGTCTACGTTTCCATAGCTTTGGCAGAGATCGAGATACTCATCGTTCCAAAGGTGGGCGTGGACGTCGATGCGCATGCCCTTCTTCGCTTGAGCGCCGAGCGTTGCTCCGGTAAGAAGCCCCGCTGCCGCCAATGAACCCGCGCGCAGCACTTCGCGCCGCGTGAAACCGCATCCGCATCCCATATTGGAAAATCCTCCCTGCCTTTATCGCATTGATAGAAACTATTGTACGACGGAACGTTTTAGTAGCACAGAGTTCAGCTTAGGGGTTCCATTTCTACAAAGACTAAACCCCGCAGGCTGAAGCTCGCGCCACCTAAAATGCGTTACGAAAAATTAGCGTTGCGAAGCTTTACCGGATGCAACCTTGGCATTGTATTCCGCGGATTTGCGGCGCGGGATGGTCAATGCATTCCAGTCTGGACCGGCGAAATGTTTGGCAAGAAAAACAATTTGTCCGACGTGATAGGAATAGTGAGCCACCTGGCGGTGAATCGTCTGCATCACGGAATGCGCTTCCGAGCGAATGTACGCGGTGCGGGAGAGATCGGCATCCGTGAGGGGAGCCAGGGCCTCGAAAGCAAGCTTCCATCCGGATTCCCAGAGCGCGAGAAGTTCGTCGCGGGTTTTCGGCGGGGCTTCAAATTCCGAATCCCGATCCCGGTCCGGCTTCTCGCCGTCGCTGGTCAGAAAATCCGTCCAACGCGAGCGCATGTTTCCCGCAAGATGTTTCACGATGATGGCGATGGAATTTGACTCGCCGTCAAGGGCGGCGAAAAGTCCGTCATCGGAAACTTGCGACATGGCCCGGTCGCCCAGCCGTTTGTAAAAGCGGAGCAGATCGACCGAATCTTTCAAACATGAGGTGGTAAATTCGAGTGCCATGCACGGATTTTGACGCCGCATTCGATAGAAATCAAGCGATGAAGTGGAGGGCTGGGTTCGAATGTAGTACACAGCTATAGACTATGTGGGTTCGGCCTTGCAGAGACTAAACCCCACACAGGCTGAAGCCTGCGTGCTACAAAGGGCAAATTAGGCGTAAAATAGATTTATGCCGAAAAAGCCCACACCGACCATTGAAGTGACTTGCCCTTGCTGCGAATCCAAGCTCACTGTGGATATCGACTTGGCCGTGGTTCTCGCTCACACTTCTCCTGTAAGAGCTGCGCCTGACGTTGATATCAGCGACGCTGCGCGAATTCTCGCCGATCAGGCGCAGAAGCGCGAAGACAAATTCCGCGATTCGTGGGAAGCCGAGAGCAAGAAGGAAGACGTGCTCAACCGAAAATTTGAGGAAGCGCTGAAAAAAGCGAAAGATCAGCCTGCGGAAAAGCCTTTGCGCGATTTTGATTTGTAGTTGGTCTAGTGGCGCCGGCGTCCCGCCAGCGGTTTTCAGCTATCGCAAAGCATCGCAAAAACTGCCGCCGAGACGCCGGCGCTACAAAACCATACTCCGCAGGCTGAAGCCCGCGCCACTTAAGAAATCTGGCATAATCAGGTACGTGCAAAAATTCCATGTACGCGCCGCTCTATTTTTTCTCGCAGCATTTGCGCTGCTGAATTTAAATAATGCCCAGTTGAGGGCCGCCCCTTCGCAAGGAAATTCTTCAACCAAATCTCAAAAATTGCCGCGACCCGTCCCACTCGGGCGTGACTTGTCACTGGAACGCGATGCAGCGTCGGGAGAATTGCGCGCGACTGCGAAGAGTTCTCTTCCCGCTCCACCGCCTGCTAACGCAATTCGCTCCCACGTCACTCTGGTGCAAGTCCCATGCACGGTGACGGCGCCAGATGGGACGCAGGTGCGCGGCCTCAGCCAAACTGATTTTCATTTATTTGAAGATGGCGCAGCGCAGGAAATCGCATCCTTTGATGCTTCGGCCACTCCAGCGAGCGTGGTGCTGGTGATCGACGCGAGCCCCAGCATTTTTCATGAGCTGGGGGAAATGCGCGATGCGGCGCATTCTCTAGCTGCCAATCTTTCTCCCGCGGATGAAATTGCGGTCGTATCTTTTTCATCGGAAACGCATCTGCTCTTGTCGTTTTCCACGGATCGCGCGCTGTTGGAACGCGCTATCGATTCGCAGTATCTCTCCAAAGTAGAAAATTCTTCGGAATCGCGCATTTATGAATCGATGTTTCTCGCGGCGCATGAATTGTTTCAGGGGCGGACTGGCCGCAAAGCCATCGTCTTGCTCACGGATGGGCAGGACAGCGGCCTGGGGCTCACGTGGGACCCGCGCAGCGCAATGCCCAGCACTGGCGCGGCCGGATCGCGCCTCGCGTTTGACGATGTTGCGCGGGAACTGGGCGGGGACGGCATCGCGGTGTTCATTGTTTCCACCGAAAATCGGCCCCGCGGAATGACGCCGGAATGGCTCGAAGCGCATCACACAGATATGCTGATCAATGCGGAGACGCGGAAGCAAAATATGCCGAATTACACATTGTATCTTGCGGAGCTGGCGAGGCGGGCCGGGGGCCAACTTTATTTCTTGCGCGAAGTTGGAAATCTGACTGAAATTTATCGCCGCATTGCGCTCGCAATCGGGGCACAATACAGCATAGGCTTTTATCCATCGGAAGGAACCATGCGCCCGGGTTGGCGTTCGCTTGCCGTGACGTTAGATACGGCGGCGAAAGTTCCTGCCGGTTCAAAGCTCATATACCGCGGTTCGTATTATGTTTCCGCGTTCCAGTAGGGCGGGCTTCAGCCTGCCTGGCTTTTATAATGGTTAGCACGAAAGAACAGGCAGGCTGAAGCCTGTTCTTCATAAAAAACGGAGAACTCATGCAGGCAAAAATCGAAGTGGAAAAATTTGATCAGTCGCGTTTCAAGGTGCGAGTCATTGAAGGCGGGAGTGAGTCGGGTCACCAGGTCACACTTACGCCCAAGGACCATGCCAAGCTTGGAAACGGTACGGTTGCGCCCGAAGAATTGATCAGAAAATCGTTTCAGTTTTTGCTGGAGCGAGAGCCTAAGGAATCAATTTTGGGGCGGTTTGATTTGGCCATTATTGGGCGGTATTTTCCGGAGTATGAAGGGGAGATTAAGAAAAGGTTGGAATAGCATTTCCTCGACCTGGCGATTTTGCTGTGAGATCTTGCGTCTAAAACCTCACCTCTGAAGACGCGAGCTACAGCGCACTTGAAACCTCGCTCGAATAAAATAATTGTATCGCAAGCGATCAGGGTTTGATGGAGACATCGTAGAAGGCGATTGTGCCGCCTTCGCCACGGATGGGTTCGATGTGCAGGATCTGGAAGCGGCCGTGATTTAAATCGTGTACATTTTTTTGCACTGTTTCGTGGAGTTCATGCTCAAGTTCCGGGGTACGAGTCGGCGTTGCCAAAAGACGAGCATCGACGCGATACGTCGAAACCTGACCGGGGGCCACGGCCTGCAATTGGACAAGAGCTGAGGCAGGGGCCGGGCCGACAGAGGGTTGATCCGTGTAGTGAATTATCAGCGGTGAGAACAGAACGAAAATTACAATCCCCGCAACGGCAAGATCGTATTGCCAGGTTCCACGTTCATAGGACCAGAACAAAACCCGCACGATGGCTCGCCAGAGCGTTCGCATGTCAGGCGGCCGGCACTCCGTCGACAATTACACCGTCACGCATGTGGACCACGCGGGTCGAATATTCGGCCGCTTCCGGGTTGTGCGTAATCATCACGATGGTCTGGCCAAGATCTTTATTCAATTGGCTCAACATGGATAACACAATTTCGGAATTTTGTGTGTCTAAGTTACCGGTCGGCTCATCCGCCAGAATAATCTTGGGATCATTGATAATCGCGCGCGCGATGGCCACACGCTGCTGCTCTCCCCCGGACATTTCCGATGGCCTGTGCTTCAAACGCCCGGTGAGTCCAAGCAGCTTGGTAATAGTTTCGAACCTGCCCGAATTGAAGCCGTCGCCATGAATATGCTGCGCGATGGCGATATTTCCACGAGCGTCGAGCGTGGGCAAGAGATTAAATCTTTGAAACACAAACCCAATCTTGTCGCGCCGGAGCTTGGTCCGTTCCGCGTCGCTCATCGTGCTCAAATCATTGCCGTCCACGAGGACGCGCCCCCGCGAGGCCTGTGCCAATCCCCCCAGCACGTAGAGCAATGAGGACTTGCCGCACCCAGAGGGCCCCATTACGCTGACGAACTCCCCTGGCAGCACCTTGAAATTAACGCCTCGCAAAGCCGGAACTTCTACTTTCCCGGCGTGGTACAGCTTCCATAAATCTTCGGTTACGACTATTGGTTCCACTCTCAGATCCCTTGTGGTGTGCAGCGCGTCGGCAGGCGGACGTATTGTAATCGCGATTGGCATTACTTACTAGGCCCGAACCCGCAATAAACAGGCTCAAATTATGACAGAAATTTGCTCCCGGCTGACCTTAGCTTAGTCATCCTAATCGTAGGAAAGAGCTTCAATAGCATCTTTACGGCTGGCTAGCCAGGCCGGATAGCTGGCGCCAAAAATCCCGCCTGCCAGAGCTATGACCGCGGATCGCACAATCCAGTCCGGCGTAATCAGAATGGATAACGTGGGAAACGAAGACAAAAATACAGCCCGGGTGACATAGCTCATGCCTATCCCAACGACGATGCCAATCACGCAGATAAAGACCGATTCACCGAGCAGAGCCCGAATGATGTATCCCTTGGACGCGCCGATCGATTTCAGGACCCCGATATCCCGGGTGCGCTCGATTACTGTGGTGTACATCGAAAGCAGAATTACGAGGAAACCAATGGAGACAGCAAGAACGATCATGCTCTTGATGAACGCGTTCAGCCCCGGCAAATTCGCTGCCGTCATCAGCGACAGAAAATCCTTCAGGGGACGGATTTCATAGCCGGGGAAAATAGGCTTCATTTCGTCCATTACGGTCTGCGTGTAACTCGGGTCGGTGCACTTCATGAAAAAAACAGATGCTTTGTCGCGCGATCCGGAAAGGTCCTGCAAGGTGGAAAGCGGCACAAACAGACGCGCACCCTTTCCGTGTTCCACAATTCCGGCAACGTGAAAATCATGGTCGAGCAGGCGGAAAGTGCTGTTCACCGTAACGTTTTTCGCTTTCGCCGCCCAGTCATCCATGAGGATATCGTCCGGGCCCTGCATGTCATGCCCCTCGAGAAAAACAAATCCGCTGGAAACGTCACGAAACGATTTGGGATCGATCCCGTAAACCACGTCCACGCCATTCGAGGAACTGAATTGCAGCAGGACGGGCGCGACGGCCTGCACATATTTCAGTTCGCGCAACTTGTCAGCGATTTTAATCGGCATGGGAGCGCCGCTGAACGCCAGAAAAACGGAAGCTGAAGGCGGCTGCAGCATGATGTCCGCGCCGATCCCTTCGATGCGCTTCGCTGTTTCCTGGAGGAGGCCGCTCGTGAGGCCCACAATCAGAATCACCAGCGCCACTTCCACTCCGACGGCGATCACGCTCACAATCGTGCGAATGGGACGATGAAGCACATTGTTAACAACCAATTGGCGAATCATCGAATGACCTTCGAAATTTCATCTCCCACGTGGATGAGGTCGGTTCCCGGAGGCTCCGTCAGCACAAACCGGTCCGGCGAAATCGGATCGTTCAGCGTAATTTTCAAAATCTTGATTTCCAGTTTGTAATCGTCCTGGGGCCGCCAGATATGGATGTCACGGGCGAAAATGGTTTGTTCGGTTGGAGGGGCGCCGGGAGCAGATGCCGAAGGCTGCCAGTCAGAATAGGAAATGTCTGACTCGAGTTTTCCACCCTCTCCAAAAATTTGCACGCGAGACGCGTGCAGGTCAGTGCGGTTGTACCAAATCTTTCTTGCAATTGTTAATTTTCCGCCCTCGGCTTGCCGAAGCAAGGTCAGAATATAATACCGGCTCACATTAAAATCGAACTGCTCGAAAAGCACGTTCGCGGTGGGAAGCAGTTCAGGCCAGAATAATGCCTCGACGATATGCTGAGGGCGTAAATTCTCTAACGGCTTCTTCGATGGACGAACGAGTGCGGTTGGGCCGACCAAAAACGAGTTCTTGGAGGGAATATAAATGCGAAATTCCTTCGCGTCGGCCACCATATCGAAAATATTTTTAGCGACAACGGGCGCCTGCCCGATGATGCGCACAGTCGCGGGACGTTCTGCCAGAATGAATCCCGGAACATCGTGGTACTCCTCTATCACTCCACTGTATGTTGTTCCAGTGGTCGGAATCAGGTCGACTGTCGCCTGAATGGTTTGCACGGCCTTGACCTGTTTGTTATAAGCCGCCAGGAGATCTTCCTCGTTTGATTCCAACTCGGGGAGGATTTCTTCCTTCTTGATAGTCGTTTTTCTCTTGATGGTGATACACCCCGCCGATTGCATGGCGAATAACGCCAACAGCAGGACCCAAATTCTCGGATGATTGCTCAGTGTTTCCTACTCCCTTAGTAGAATCATTCAATTTAACAACCGGTCCGGGGGGTGTCAATTTGAAACGCCACGGCGAAGCTAGTTTATTTGCGCTGCCCGATGCGGGCTTTCATGACTTGCGCAATTTTAACAGTGCAGGCACAACGTATGAAATCGGGTGTTTTTTAAATTGGTTAAGCCGCAGGCCAGGGCTGACCCTTTTCGTCAGGTGCAGGATGGGTTAGAGTTCCATCTGACGCAGTTTTTTGGCGAAACCAAGGGGATAGTTTTCCATCTCATGAGTTCATTGACAGAAACGGGTGTAGTCCCACGATCTGGTGAAAACCGTGACGCGGTGGAACTATCCGTTGTTATGCCTTGCTTGAACGAGGCGGCGACCGTGGGTGTCTGCGTCAAAAAAACCATTGAGGCCCTGGAGCGGCATGGCATCCGCGGCGAAGTGATCGTCGCAGATAACGGCAGCACGGATGGCTCGCAACAAATTGCGCAGGACATGGGAGCACGCGTGGTGCCGGTCGAAGCGGCGCGGATACGGCAGCGCGCTGCAAAGCGGCATCGCCGCGGCGCGCGGCCAGTTTGTGCTGATGGGCGATGCCGATGACACGTACGATTTTGCTCAGCTGAATGAGTTCGTCGCGAAACTTCATGAGGGATATGACCTGGTGATGGGCAATCGCTTCAAGGGAAAAATTCTTCCGGGCGCGATGCCTCCCTTGCACCGGTATCTGGGTAATCCGGTTTTGACGGGGCTTGGGCGGCTGTTCTTCAAGAGCCCCGTGGGAGATTTTCATTGCGGGCTGCGCGCGTTTCGCAAGGACGCGATCGAGCGAGCTCGGTCTGCGCACGTTGGGAATGGAATTTGCCAGTGAGATGGTCGTGAAGGCCACGACCTTCGGTCTGCGCGTCACGGAAATTCCCACGACGCTGTGCTCCAGACCGCAGGGATCGTCCGCCGCACCTGCGCACCTGGCGCGACGGATGGCGGCATCTGCGTTTTCTTTTGCTGTACAGTCCGCGCTGGCTGTTTCTGTATCCGGGCATCGCTCTTTTCGCTTTGGGCATTATGTTGAACGCGATCCTGCTGCCGGGGCCGAGACAAATTGGCAACGTCGTATTTGACGTTCATACGCTGCTGTTCGCGGCGATGGCGATACTGATCGGCTTTCAATCCGTTGTGTTCGCAACGTTCACCAAGATTTTTGCGATTTCAGAAGGACTGCTGCCGGAAGATCCGCGGCTCACGCGAATGTTTCGATACATTACGCTCGAAGTCGGACTGATTGTCGGAATCCTGCTGATTCTTGCCGGGGCCGGCGCGTGGATTCTAGGTCTGGAATACTGGCGTATCCGCGAGTTTGGCGCGCTCGATCCGGAAAAAACACTGCGCATCGTGATTCCAGGCGTGGTGTGTTTCACGCTGGGATTCCAGATCATTCTTTCCAGTTTTTTTCTCAGCGTTCTCGGGATGTCGCGCCGATGAAGGAGCTGAAGATCTCTTCGACCAGTACGCCGCCGCATACGAAGCAAGCATTATCCAATGCCATCGCGCCGTCGGGCGAAGGCCGTGAATATTTCGCGGAAGGCCGCGTTGCCTGGCTCAAGCGTTGCCTCGATGAAATCAAGCAGCCCGTAAATTCGCTCCTGGATTTCGGCTGTGGCGATGGCGCGACAACTCCGCTTCTTTTGCAGCGATACTGAACGCGCGAATCGCCGTGGGCGTGGACGTGTCGTCAAAATCCCTTGAAATCGCGCGAAAACAGCATGGGAATGAGCGAATTCGTTTTGAATCCATCGGCGAATTTCAATCGCTCGGGACAAATGGATCTCGCCTATTGCAACGGAGTATTTCACCACATTCTGCCGGCGCAACGCGCGGAAGCACTGTCACTCGTTCATAGAGCCCTGCGCGGAGGCGGGCTTTTTTCCTTTTGGGAGAATAATCCGTGGAGCCTGGCGACGCGTTACGTAATGTCACGCTGCGCATTCGATCGCGATGCCATTATGTTGTCTCCCCCAGGGGCGCGAGCGCTTTTGAAGGAAGGCGGGTTTGAAATTCTGCGCACGGATTTTCGATTTATTTTTCCGAAATCGTTGCGTGCGCTGCGCAAGATGGAGGATTGGATTTATCGAGCCCCGCTCGGCACGCAGTATCAGATTCTCTGCCGCAAAACCCACGAGCAAGTGAATACCAATGGATGAAGGAATTCTGCCACTACTGACTGCTGCGTTCGGAAATTATTGTCTGGTACAGCGTTTCCATTTGCGCGAGCGGTTCGGCCCAGGAGAGCGTGCTTTTCACTTCGTTGCAGCCTTCGCGCAATTGCAGTGCAAAAGCCTGATCATCCAGAATGCGGGCCATGCCAGCTTCCAGAGCGGCGCAGTCGTGCGGCACAACAAGACCGGCGCGCTGCCCAATCATCGGCGCGATTCCGCATCGGTCCGTAACCAGCACGGGAGTTCCGCAAGCAATTGCCTCAGCCGCCGTGTTTCCAAAATTTTCATTTTGCGAGGGCAAGACAAATACGTCCGCATCGCGGTAAGCCGCCCATTTGTCCTCTCCGTATAGAGGCCCAGTAAACAAAACACTGCCGTCGAGCTTCATTCGCGAAGCCAGTGATTCGAGATGCTGGCGAAAACCATCTCCCTCATCCGGTCCCGCCATGACAAGAACGGACCCGCGCGATCCGTTTCCTCGTCGATTCCACCTGGAAAATACTTCCAGCATCAGGTCCGGACTTTTCTTTGACACGAGACGCCCAAGAAACAGGATGAGACGCGCATCTCTCGCTATTTTCCATCGATCGCGAAATGCGCCTGAAGGGGGAAACTCAGCAGGAATCTCGATTCCATTGCGGCGAACCACGATTTTGGAATCTGGAATTCCACCTTCCAAAAATTCCTGACGTTCCTGCTCCGCAGTGGCGATCACGCGGCTTGCTCCCTCGAGCAAGCGGCCTCCAAGCGTGTCGTGATAGAGCCGCTTCAACCGGATATTTCGCACGATCGGTAGGAACATGCCAATAGGTTCCACCACATAAGGTCGCGCAATTCGCCGGCAAGCGCTGGCGACTTGAGGTCCGAGCAAATCGTAAAGACCATAAATGTGAGTGAGATCGTAATTGCGGAGCCGCTCGCGGCAAAATGCGCGGACGCCCGGATTCCAAGTCAGTGCACGGTACCGCGCGCGCGTTCGCAGGTAAATCGCTTCCACGCCGTCTTCTTTGGCTTCGAATCCCCATCGCGTTGGCACCGCGCCGGAAACTTCTTGCAGCTTGCGATCAAATCCAAGGTCAACGCTCAAGACCGTTACGCCATGCCCGGATGAGGCCAATCCTCGCGCCAGGGCTCTCACTTTGACCGTAGGACCGCCCATGGCAAGGAATGGAAAATAGGATTGAGTTACGTGCAAAAGGCGCATAAGAAAATGATTTTTAGTCGTTCTTCCGGAACGCGTTCTGATCAGACGAACAGCACCTTGGAACCTCGGGGCCGGGCCTTAATATGAAGCCGGAGAAAAGTTTTAAGATTTTACTTCCTCGCTGCGAATTATACTCCGGCCCATGAACCTCTTGCTGCTGGCTTGTGCACTTAATGTTCCCGTGAGAGAACACGATTCAAAATCGCCGCCAACTGCGATTCGAATTGCGCGAACGAGAAATCTTGCGCAACTCGATCTTTCCCGCGCGCGCCCATTCCATTGGCTTCGCCCGGATTGCTTAAAAGGGCTTCGAGTGCCTGGGCCAACTGTTCGACATCACCGTGCGGAACGAGCTGCCCCGTTACGCCATCCTCGATGATATCCGGAATTCCGCCGTGCGCTCCTCCGATCACCGGCTTCGCGATGCGCCATCGCCTCCAGAAACACCAGGCCAAAGCCTTCTCCCCGGCTGGGCAGCGCGAAAATTTCACAATTCGCGTAACAGGCAAAAAGTTCCTCGGGCGTCAGGCCGTAAAGAAAATGTGCGTGTTCTGAAACGTCAAGGTCGCGAGCGAGTTGCTCAAGTCGGGGCGATCGTCTCCGTCACCCACCAGCACCAGCGACGCATCTGGCGTTGTTTTTAAGATGCGCGGTAAAGCGGAAATCAAAGTGTCCGCTCCCTTGTACTTTTCAGCGGAATTCCATCTGCCCACTGTCAGTATATTTCGAACTTCCAGCGGAAAGCCCGCCGGTGGCGTGGTTGGTATCCCCGAAGCCATGCGCGCTTCAAATTCGGGATCGAGCCCCCACGCCAGCCGCTGCACTTTGGTCGGAGGAATTTGCTGCTCGTTAATCAAATGCTGGACGGTGTCCGTGCTTGGCCCAATCACCAAGTCGGCGCTGCGAAGTGCGCCACCGCGAGGCCATGCAAGCGGCTCCCACACTTCAATACCATGCGTGAAAACGATGGATCGAAATTTTTGGTTGCATAAATGCATCGCCGATACGATGGGAGCAAAATGCGGATGCAGCGCGATGACCAGATCCGGGTTGCGGCTTGCCGCGCGCACCGCCGCCCGCAGGAATTGAAATTTGCTGCCAGCGTAGCCCAAAATCGAAAATTCCAATTGACCGACGCGTACAGTGTGCAAGCCTTGCGGATCGTTCAGACTCAGAAAACGCACCGTCATGCCGCGATCACTGCAAATTTCGCGACGACGGCGGCCACGTGCCGGCCCGCGCGTTGCACGCCGCCAGCCGGAAGCACATCCGTAAATAATCCGACGATGGAGCTCATTTGGCTGATAGGAAGCACTTACAAAAAGAAATATCTGGGTACGTTTCAAGCAACAGGATTGAGCCACAGATCGGTGGCTGTCCTGAAAGTCTAACTCATGACCAATGATATTGGCATCGCATACACAAATGATTGATGCCTCGCCGCGAACCTAAAGCCTATATCTTTAGAACGCATTCATGGAAGTAAACATCTTTGCGTAAATGGACACGCGGGCCAGGTAAAATGAGAGAATCAATTTACTGTACAAAACAGTAAAAATGATAGACATGAGTGATACTCCATCCGATCTCCAAAAGGCCGGTCAACATTTTCTAATCGGACTACAGAAATCCGTAAAACTCACAGACCATGACGTGCGGTTGCTCACTACTTTGCGGCCAGCTGGAATCATTCTATTCCGAGACAACTTCAAACATGGCGCCCCATACAAAGAGTGGCTATCCTGTCTGCGTGACCTGATTGAATCTGTCAGGGATTGCGTCCAAGGAAAACCGCTTCTGATCTCAATTGACCACGAATGCGGCGCTGTATTTAGACCTCCGCCTCCGATCACAAACTTTGGGCCTGCCGCCAAATGGGCCAAAAAAAGCGCGGAGATCGGCACTGCCGTCGGTGTTGAACTCCGTTCACTTGGAATCAATCTCAATTACGCGCCAGTCGTGGATATTCATACCAATCCCGGCAATCCGGTGATTGGCACTCGCGCATTTGGAACAACCTATGAATTGGTCATCGAAAGCGCGAGAAATTTTCTATTTTCTATGGAAAGAGAAGGCGTAATTGGATGTCCCAAACATTTTCCCGGCCATGGGGATACAAAAGTTGATTCTCACTATGGACTGCCCGTAGTGCCATCCACTCTCGAGGAACTCCGCCGCCGTGAATTATTGCCATTTGCCGCGATGGTTCAAGCTGGCGCGAAAATGATTATGTCTGCCCATATTTTCTTTCCTTCCATAGACCCGTTATATCCAGCGACGATGTCGCGCCTGTTCTTGACAGACATATTGCGTAACGAACTGAACTTCCAAGGTGTGATTACCACGGATGACATTGGTATGGGCGCTGTTTCAGCGCTTTTTGAAAAACCTGGTGCTGCAGTAAACACCATTCAAGCAGGATGCGATTTGATCATGATGTCCGCACATTGGGCGGATACGAACCGATGCATCGGACTTGCACAAGATCTGCTTGACTGCTTGAACGATGGCACAGCGAATCACACGTTCTTCCGTGCGTCTCAAAATAGAATCGACAAGTTACTCTCCGAAGCGCCGGCTCATTCTGTTGTGGCCTTGCCGGATGCATTGTTCGCCGCCCACGACGCGATTTCAAAAGCCTATTGATAATTTTCCTGATACGCTGACCATTCGTGTTTTGTGCATCGGAGGATTGCAGCGTGATCGGAAATTCAAAGCGCATCTTGCTGACGGGCGGAGCCGGATTTATCGGCTCTCATGTGGCCGAAGCATTGCTACAGTCCGGCGCTTCCCTCGCCATCGTCGATAAACTTGACGACTTTTATTCTCCAGCATGGAAAAAAGCGAATCTCGAATCGATCCGACAAATTGCATCTTTCGATTTCTTCGAGCAAGACATTTGCTCGCATGGATTGCATGCGCAAAACTTTTGCCGACTTTCGCCCGGATACGATCATTCATCTCGCTGCGCGAGCAGGAGTTCGTCCGTCGATCGAACAGCCGCGGCTCTATGAACAGGTAAACGTCTCTGGCACTGTGAATTTGCTCGCAGCTTTGCAAGGAATTCCAGGTCTCGCGTTTTATTTTCGGTTCCTCGAGCTCCGTGTATGGAGAGAGCGACCAGGCGCCGTTTTCCGAAACACAATATGATCTGCGCCCCATTTCGCCTTATGCCGCAACAAAACTCGCGGGCGAATCCTTTTGCTACACCTACGCGCATCTTTACAAGCTTCCCGTGGTTGCCTTGCGATTCTTCACTGTCTACGGACCACGGCAGCGGCCCGACCTTGCCATCCACAAATTCGTCGCGCGTATCGAAGCTGGAAAACCCATCCCCATTTTCGGTGATGGCGAAACGGGGCGGGATTACACGTTTGTGGAAGACATTGTCGCGGGGATTCTCGGCGCGCTCGATTACGATTTTTCTGCCACGGCGGGAGCGCCATTTGAAATTTGCAACCTTGGCAATTCTCACCCCGTCAAGCTCTCGGAACTGGTTCACCTGCTCGAACAGGCGACTGGAAAAAAAGCGATCATCCAGCGGGAACCCGCGCAACAGGGAGATGTGCCGCTGACGTGGGCTGACATTTCAAAGGCCGGCAGACTGCTCGGCTACCACCCGCAGACCAAGCTCGAAGAAGGCCTCAAGAAATTTGTCACGTGGTACCGCTCTGCTGACCCAATCCGGCGGGCGTGAAAACGGAAATATTCGCGGGCCATACGCGAAACTGGCGGTGCCCAATTCGATTCTCGAAATTTCTCCAGAGGCCAAACCTGCAACCGCCAGAATATAATTGCGTTGCATTATTTGATTTTTCAATTCGGCTGTTGAAATTGCTCGCGGTAAATGAGGGGGATTTATTTTATGAGACATATGCGCTTCTTTTTGTTTCTTATCATTTTTCTTTGCGCGCAGTTTGCTTTTGCCCAGGCTCCAAATGCAAATACTCCACCCGCGAACAACCGCACCTGGTTAATCGCACGTCCTATCACAACATTGCCGACTACATGCCTCCCGGAGGTTGCGATAACACCGGTGCAAATTTGACACGCGAAGTCGGAACGATTGAGCGCGGCACTCGATTACTGGGCATTACGTACGATAACGATTTCAAGGTGGGCTGCGGAGTTTTTGTGTATGGAGCCGGACCAGCTTCAACCCTTTTATCTCCCTCGCAGGGATCCGCTCCGAATCCCAATGTAATCGGCGCGCCCGGCACAACTACGGTTCACTACAAGGTGGCGGCCATTGACGCAAATTACGGCACGTCCGCCGCGGGCCCGGCGATCACCATCACGAAGGCTCCTGCCGTTCGTACGCCGATCAACTATGTCGGAA
This sequence comes from uncultured Acidobacteriota bacterium, assembly GCA_963786215.1. Taxonomy (GTDB): domain Bacteria; phylum Acidobacteriota; class Terriglobia; order Acidiferrales; family UBA7541; genus Palsa-360. The sequence continues at coordinate 402,737 of CAWAYK010000005.1, read as the reverse complement.
TCTACTGGTCTGGCGTCGCGAATGCAGTTGGATACCTTGTCTATAGCGACGCGAGCGGGAGCTACGCGCCGCTCGGATATTCCTTCGATTGCTATGGATTTAACGCCGGAGACACTTGCGGAATTATCGATAAAGGACCGGAAACAAATACCTGGACCGGATCCAACGGCTTCTGGCCGACGACTCCGCCCGCGACCGTCACGAATCAGGCTCTGATTACCACTATAAACGCAAAGATTCCGACGGGTCCGAAATCATTCAACTTGACGCTCGCCGCTCCCGCCACGAATACGGCAACCAACACTTTTGTTTTTCCGGACAACTCCATATTTATTGCCTCCGCGCTGGCCGCGGCCGCGTCGGACGGTGCTCCGCAAACCAGTCACAAGGGCACCGTTTATATACCGCAAGGGCTGTGGTATATGTCCACGATTCCATTTCCGGCAGCGAATATTGCGGGCGTGAAAATTATTCAGAATGGCGCGATTGAACTTTTTGGGCTTCCCGTGGAGGGCACTCTCGCAAGTTCGGGATTAACCGGAAAAATTTCCATTACCGGCGAAGGCGGAATTTATCAGCAATCAGACTGGACACTATCCTGCAGTCTAATCATCGGGTATCAAACTTTGGGGGCTTTGTTCGTTACGTACGGCCCCGGCAGCGGAATAGACCTTTCCCATATCTGCTTGAGCTCATCGCAAACTGGAATTATTCAAGACTCGCAGGGAGATGTGACCACGGAGGACGTAACTTTCCACGGCTGGACGGGCAGCGGACCCATGTTGCAGGTAGACAACAATGCCTTTTTTAGTCTTTTTAATCGGACGAATTGGAACGACAGCGCCAACGACACAAACAACAACATTCCGGCCATTTGGTTTCTCGGACTGACAAATCCTGCTCATACCAGCGTATTCGATTTTCGAGATAATTCGTTCATCAGCCATACGATTCGAATGGATATTCCATACCCCGCCCCGGGAGGGCCCACGGGGTACATCGTATTTGACGGACTAACGACCATTGAGGGCAATCGCGACTCGGGCTTTATAAATCTGGCGACGTGTAACACTTTAAGCGCAGTCACGTTCGATAATGTGATGACCGGAGATGCCATGGCTTCCAGCCAATCACTTGTTTACAGTACTTCCACGTGTGGGGCCTTGCCCGGAAATATTATTTTCGTGCATGGGCAAACATCCGGATTTTCAGCTTTGAGCGCCTCGTCCATAAATTCCGGAAATCCGGGACTTTGTAGAAATTGGACCTACGAAAATCCGAACGAGGGCGGAGGCGGGAACAATGAGTATCGGGTATTGGGGAAGTATATTCGGCTCGTACTCAGGTTGTGATATTGGCATCACGGAAACTGGTTACGATGTTCAGACGACTGAAGTATTAGTCAGTGGCGGGAACGATCCTTCGTTCGGTCCCGCAGGCGAGCAAATCATAGGGCATGTATTTCGACGCCCTATCGCAACCGTCAACACCAGCGGCGCGGGCTCTCTTGCCGCAGGAACTTACTACTTCAAAGTGACTGCAGTGGATGTGGCCGGACGTGAGTCCGCACCAAGTCTCGAGATTTCAAAAAAAGTGGAAAATGGAAGTGCTCTGGCGATTTCCGCCACAACGGGGATTTATTATCCGGCCAGCTGCAATTTTTATTTCGGCACAAGTCCTAGCAAGGAAACTAACTTTCTCAACTCTACCACCGTAACGGATGGAACCTGCAAAACCACCCTTTCTTCTCGCGACACAGTCGGGAGTAATGCCCGATCGTCCCGGAACACCGCGGCCAGTCGGGAACGCGATGCGTTCGTGGCTCACGGAAGAAAATAATGCGAATTCGTGCTTGTTTTGCGGGTTTAGCGGCGGTTTAGGAAAAGGATTTCTCGGATTCAACCTCAGTGCGGCGCAGTACGATGCGCCGCCAAGCGGAGTGCAATTTCCTTTTAATGGCGGCGTACACAGTTATAAATTTTACTCCGCCACAGAAACAGCGCGCCCCGCGGGAATTGCAAATGTCGATGAACTGTATGCCGATTCGAGCGCACACCAGTGGAAAAAAATCGAAAATAATGGCACGGCATTCAATGTCGCGGGAACACTCGCTGCAACTACGGGAAACATAGGCGGTAGCCCGCTCGCGGCAGGCAAGTGTGCAAGTGGCACGGTTGCGGTGCCAGGCGCTGCGACGAATATGACCGTAAATGTTTCGCCAAGCACGTATGCCGGCGATGGATTTATTCCGTGGGCATACGTCAGTGCGAATGGAACAGTGACGGTAAAAGTGTGTGCGCAAGCCGCAGGTATTCCAGCCAGTTCCACATACAATGTTCGCGTGATTCAGTAAATGTTGAAACCTAGTGCCGCATCATCTTGAGGCTAATGCGAGCAAAGGACTGCCTCCTCTTTGAATGGGAGACTTGCAGTCATGCTTCGATTTGCCAGCGGCAAGTTGGCAGAGCTTTTTGGATAGCGACTTCGGAACGATCTTGAAAGGCATAACCCCTGTTCATGCAATTTAGGATAGGTTAAAGTTTCTGACTGACAGGAGGTACAGATTGGACGCGATTTCGACAAGCTCGCCCACCATCTCGCTTCAAACATGAATCTTAGTGAAGAGATCGAGCTTACTGTAGTTATGCCCTGCTTGAACGAGAGCGCGACAGTCACGGTGTGCGTTCGTAAGGCAGTGGGCTCGATGCAGCCCTACAGAATTCGCGGCGAAGCAGTCGTCGCCGACAACGGCAGCAGGGATCAATCGCGGCAATTGGCCGAGCAGGGTTTAGGGAGATCCTCGCCAGTGGATTTGAAAACGCCCGAACTTGTAAACATAACCGAAACATCTTGTGATTGGGAATCAGCTAGAGGCTGTGTAGTGATTAACATTCGTGCCGAACTGATGTGTTTATCATTCTCCTCTTTCCGATTTTTCGGGATTTGGCCAGCCCGTGTTCACTGCGTCATGTCAGGGGTGCCCGGACATTTTATTGCCGGACGAGGGCCGGCAATAAGATTGTGAGCGCCCAGGTACGCCTCATGATCATGCCCCACAAAATCTTTACGTTCTTGGTCACGCGTCTTGGTTATCGGGAATTAATTTCGGATTTGCTGTTGCTGCTATGTCTTGCGTTCGCTTGGTATCAGCCCCAATTTTGTGAAGTCCTCTTCAGCGCTATTGAGCGAGCCGGGACTCACCTTGCAAGGCATAAATATCTGTCAATCATCTTGCTCCCAGCCACCGCAATCTTATGCCGATTGAGCCTAATTTGGTTCCTCCCCGTTCCTGTGCCGCGAGTGCATGACGAATTTAGCTACCTGCTTGCCGGAGACACATTTGCGCACGGCCGCCTTACAAACCCCAGTCATTCTCTTTGGGTATTCTTTGACACTATGCATGTCATCCAGCATCCCACTTATATGTCAAAGTTCCCGCCAGCTCAGGGAGCGGTTCTGGCATTGGGTGAATTGCTCGGATCGCCATGGTTTGGAGTTTTGCTAAGCGTCGCGATCATGTGCGCGACCATACTGTGGATGCTTCAAGGCTGGTTCCCACCCCATTGGGCACTATTGGGCGGTATTTTGGCGATGCTTCGTTTGGGAATTTCAAGTTATTGGATCAACAGCTACTGGGGCGGCGCCGTGGCCGCAACTGGAGGCGCGCTTGTCATCGGCGCCTTGCCGCGAGTCAGGCGATTCTGGCGAACGCGAGATGCCCTTCTACTCGCACTTGGCGCGGGAATTCTCGGAAACAGCCGTCCACTAGAAGGGCTTGTGATTTGTGCGCCGGCGATGGGCGTCCTGATTTGGTGGCTGTGTAGCAACAAAAGCCCGTCATGGCGTGTGACCTTAGCTTACTTAGTCTTGCCCTTTTGCGCAGTCGCACTTTTATTCGGCTCCTTTATGATGTACTACAATTGGCGTGTCACGGGTCATGCGCTCCTTTTCCCTGAGCTGTTGCACAATCGAACTTATTCCGCGCCACCTTTTTTCGTGTGGCAGGACCCGGGACCACTGCTTCACTATCAAAACCCTCAGTTTGAATCTTTTTATAATGGATGGGCCCGACGGTACTCCATTGAAAATAGCGTTTACAACATTGGCAGTGCCGCGAAACATCTTGTCGTCGTTTTGTTGTCAAAGTTCATATATTTTTTCTTTTGGCCGGATCTTTTTGTGCTCCTGCTGACGGTCCCTTGGTTGTTGCGTGATCGCCGCCTGCGTTATCTGATGATTCAGTTTACGTTATGCTTTTTCGGGTGGTTTTCTGTCGTTTGGTTCTTGCCGCACTACGCAGCTCCCGCAACGGCCATTATTTTTGCCCTTGTGGTCCAGGCGGCTCGCCACTTGCGCCGCTGGGAATATCGCGGACGGCCGGTAGGAATTGGCCTTACGCGCGTCGTGGTTCTGTTTGCCGTGATTCTGTCGCCATTCCTAAAGCGTGACGGAACCTTGCCAGCAGTTACGTCCAAGCTACCTACCATCAGTTATCGCGCCAAGTTCGCGGCAAATCTCAGCGCAATGCCCGGCGATCAGCTCGTCCTCGTGCGTTATGGTGTTTCGATTGATAGTGGAGAATGGGTTTACAACTCAGCGGATATCGATCATGCAAAAGTCGTCTGGGCTCGGGAAATCCCCAACATGGACCTTCGTCCGTTGCTCAACTATTTTAGCGGCCGCCAGGTATGGCTTGTTGAGCCTGATGCCATACCGCCGCGCATGACTCCTTATACCGCGCCTCCGATTCAATAACGGTTAATTGCCATTTTCTGTTTTTCATTTCGGGGACAAGGGATCAAACAAATACGTTTTTTGCGGATCGGAATAAATTCCGGATGTAATTAATGGATTGGGTAGAGTGAATAAAACATGTTAGTTATCCACTGGTTTTGTCTGGGTGTGAAACAAGATTCGCGGCCTTCCGGCTGATCGCATTTGCAAAAATGGCGCGCATTTCAATCCCGTTGCGATCCCACGTGTAATCGCTGGCTGTGACCGCCGCCTTCGCGGCCATCTTGTTTCTTTCTTCGGGATGCTCGTAGAGCCATCGAATCTGTCCGGCAAGACCCTCAACGTTTTTAGGATCCTGCAAAATCAAACCATCAACTCCGTCGGTTATGATCTCCGCAGTTCCGTTGGTTACGGTTGTAATTACGGGCAAACCGCAAGCCATGGCCTCGGTGGGAGGCTGCGCAAACGTGTCTTCCAGCGAGGGTCCGACGTAGACATCGGCAGCGCCGTAATACCATTGAACGTCGGCGCGAGCAGGGCAAAACATGACCTTTCCATCAAGCCCCAATTCTCGAATCCGGTTTTGATACGGTGCTGAGTCGTCCTTCCCCGCCACTACTAGCGCCAGCGGAATATCTTTCAATAGCGCTAGCGACTCTATCAGTGCGACGAGGCCTTTCTTTTTCCAGTCGTTACCGACCAGCACGAGGACAAATTGGTCTTCACCAAATCCAAGTGCCTTGCGGACCTCCGGCCTGTTGCGCAGCCTTAACTCAGAATTAAATATTTTGTGATCCATACCGATATAGACCACAGGCAGGGGGCCTTCAATTCCGTAATGGCGTTTCAAATCGTTCGCCGTTTTTTTGGCGATCAGGATCAAGCCAGTCCTGGGATTCGTGTACATGCGCCGTTCGAGAAACATGACGAGACGGTAGTAAAGCCAGCGGTGAAACAGCGTGGGCCAAAAACGCAGAGGACTTCCTTGGAAACGCAATTCGTGCTCCGACATGCGGACAAATTCAGCAAACACGATATGAATTGAAATTAAATCCGCATCCCAGCAATTCGTTCCCGCCGTGTAAACCAAATCAGGTTGAAGTCCGCGAAAATTCGCATCCCACCACCGCCAAACGTGATTGGCGAAAAGCCACCACGTAAAATTGATGAGGTGTGGTCCGGGAATCCATGGAATCCGGTGCCAGCGCATGCGCGTGAGGTCCACATCCTCCACGCGTTGGCTGTAAATATGAATTTCATATTCCTGCGGCAGGCGAGTGATCCATTCCGCGATGCGCCGTTCGGTTCCGTGGCGTTTATCGATGAAGGGTGAAACAACGGCTATACGGACAGGCGGCATTCGTTCAGTCAGTCTCCCAAGGGGCTCTTTACGGGCTAACCTGCATCAGTTCACACCAGCGTTGCAAAACAAAAAGATTCCAGATGCGCGACCATCCCACGGCGCCTTCGGAGCGCTCGTAACGCTCCCACAGCCGATTCACAGCGGCAGGCTCAAGGATACCAGCCTGCCGCAGCCGCTCGGGCGCAAACGCTTCTTTCAAAACGTGGCGCAGATCGCGCGATAGCCATCGCTGAAAGGGAAAAGTAAAAGTGCGTTTTCGCCGCGTCGCCAAATCCGCTAGCAGCGCCGGAGGCAGGAAGTTTTTCACAGCTTCGAGCAAAAGGCGCTTCTGTTGAATTCGAATGCTCGACGGAACCGGAAGCAGAAACTCTACCAAGCGATGGTCGATAAATACGGGTCGCACTTCGATGCTGTGAGCCATGCTCATCGCATCGAGATCACGCAGCAGGCGCGGCTCCAGGTGCGTGTGAATGTCCATGAAAGCGAGGCGCTCGCGAAGATCCTCTTTTTCCACCTGCTTTGACCAATACTTTAAGTGCTCTCTTGCCTCCGCAGGACGGCCGTTGCGCGCAAAGGACGAAGCCATTAGCTCGTCCACATCACGGTCCAGGAAAAGTACCTTAACAGCCAGTTGCGCAGCAACGAAGGGGTCGTCTGCGCCAATCAGGTAAGAAAGTTTTCTCCAGCGAAATGGAAACGCATCCTGATCAAGCAACCTGCCGAATGGTTTGGCGGGGAATGCTTTCGCCCATTGAGCGACTGTATTGAACCGTTCGAACCAGGGGAGCGATTCATAGCCGCCGAACAACTCGTCTCCCCCTTGGCCGGAAATAGCAACTTTAAATCCCGCCTCCGCGCCAAGCTTCGAAATCCAGTAGGAATTCAAGCCATCGACAGAAGGTTCGTCGAGCGCCCACACAGCATGGTCGAGATCGGCTTCCACGCGCCGCGCTTCCAGTTTTACGACTTCGAGCGGAATATCCAGCGCCTGCGCCGTGCGGCGCGTCAGTTCGCTCTCGTCGAAATCGGCTTCCTCAAATCCAACAGTCATAGCAGAAACGTTTTGCGCTCCAGCCGCCCGCGCCAACGCGCCAAGGCATGCCGAATCCGTCCCGCCGCTCAAGAAAATTAATACTGGCACGTCCGAGACCAGATGATTGCGCATTGCGTCGAGTAAAACTTCCGATAAGTCTTCCGCGAGGTGCTGGCTCGGGTCGGAGGTAGCATGAGGTGAGAGCGCCCAGTACGGCTCCGTTCGCCACTGGCCATCTTTCCATACGCCAATGTGCCCGGGCGCCAACGGAGTCACTCCGCGAATGGCGGACCATGGCGGAGGAATATGTCCAAGTTGAAGAAATGCGCGCAGTCCGGCGGGGTCAAGCTGCCGAGGCACAAGGCCGGATGCCAGCAACGTTTTAATTTCGGAGGCGAACACCAACTTTCCGGACGATGCGTACATATAAAGCGGTTTGATGCCCAGGCGATCCCGGCCGAGGACAAGTTTGCTTTCGCGCGCATCCCAAATTGCAAAGGCAAACATGCCGCGAAGCCTACTGACAAAAAGTTCACCGTATTCCAGGTAAAGGTGAAGCACAACTTCCGTGTCCGAAGTGGTGCGAAAGGAATGGCCGCGTTGCTCAAGGTCGGCGCGCAACTCGGCAGCGTTATAAGTCTCGCCATTGTACGTGATCCACGTCTGGCCATCCGGGCTGGACATGGGCATGCGGCTGCGGTCGCTGAGATCGATGATGGAAAGGCGTGCATTAACCAAAAGACAAGACGGGAACTCCTGAACGGCTTGGCTGTCAGGGCCACGGTGTTTCATGGCAGACGCCATCCGATCCGCAGCCGGACGCAACGATTCATCAAGGCGTATGGTGGCAATCCCTGCAATGCCGCACACGCGGCCTACCTTCCGAGCAGCGCGAGCCGCCAGCGAGGCACTCCGCGCAAGTGTCTTGGAATGGGGACAGGCTGCGGCATTTTTGCAAGCATGGGGAGGCGATACAACACGCCAGTCAAGAGCCACAGATAGGCGTTATTCACAAAGTTCTGATAGAACTGCATTGCGAAATACATCAGCAGGACAAGCGCAACCACAGCGTACCACCAGATTGCGAAACCCAACGGAAAATATACGGTTTCGCGAAGGTTTCGAACGATTTTCCATCCTTGCCAGAGCAGAACCGAAACCCACGTAAACCAAAGAATAGGACCCAAGATACCCATTTCGACGATCAGCGCTCCATAGCCGCTTTCCACGCCAAATGCTGGAAACTGTTCGTTCAGAAAACTCGAAACATATTGCATTCCCAATGAAGACATGCCGGTACCGTGCCCAGTCAGTACATTTCCTTCTTCAAAGGCACCTAAGAGGTTGCGCACCGGGTAATCCCATGATCGGTTGACAAGTTCAGAACCTTCACCGCTAACAGAAAGAGTTTCTGTGAAGAAGGACCAATTGCCGCCGATCACAGTGGGAAACACCTCGACCATGAGGATCAGTCCAAGACCACCAATGAGGAATCCTCGCCGAAGAGCCTTTACCATTCGATGCCCTTGGCCCCATCGCCATGGCGCTCCCCAGAGGAATGCAGCCGTCATTACAAAAGCGCTGCCAATAACGAACACGAAGGGTGTACGGGTCCCCGTGATCATTACGGCGACAGTTACGACTCCAATTCCCACAAAACCATATTTTGCGCCTGGCTTGCGCGCCAGCAGGAAATATCCCTGGGCGCCCATGGCCAAAATCCAGAGCAAAATCAAATAAAAGGAAAAACGGCCGGAGCTGACGAATACGGAGCTTGTAGCAAAAACTTCTTGGTGAGTAATCGGTGAATACCTGACGACGTGAGAGAGCTCATAAATATCGGCTTGAGTATCTGCAGGGGTGAGGAAAGTAACACCAAGCACCGACTGTGCAATACCCAGGGCGGATATGATAATGCCCACAACCAGGCTCACCTTAAGAAGTCGATCCAAATCCGCGGGACTTCTTAACATCGCATAACCCAAATACATAAGTGGAACGTAATAGAAATATAATTTCATTCCTAACAGGCCGTACATGATGTTAGGCGAAAATGCATTGAATACCTGAACGAAAGCAAGCGCGAAAAAAATCCCAAGCGGAACCAAAAAGGGGGCTTTAAAAAAGTCAACCTCTCCCCTGCGTTTTGCGAAATAAAATGAGAAGTATGCAATGGCAACCAGGAAATCCTTGGCAAAGTACACCGTCATACTGTTGCCAAGATATTTGCGGGCAAGATCCTCAAATAACAGCCAAACCAAAAATACGAGAACACCGCCTCGCCAATCGTTCAGTGTATGAACGACCAGCGCGACTACCACAAGACTCAGCCCGAACATAATCAGATTTTTGTCGGACCCTGCGATAATCCATGTGGCTAATTCCCAAATAACCGCCAAGACGACGAGGCCCATGACCGCAGCCTTTACCTGGCGATTGCCGCTAAGAGCTCCTGTTGTAGTCAGTTGCATTCTTTAAATCCCACGATAGTATGCCATCGCACTTTGGCGCTGGAAAGGCTAAACGTATGAATGTTGCGACACTCTTTGCATCGTTACTTCAGGACTGGGTCTCACTTTGTACGGGAGAAAGGACCTGGAGCAACCAGCGCCTCACGGTTGCTGTATTGCCCTCGGTACATTCCGCTACCCAATATGCATAGGTCATCATTAGCAGCCCAATTCCCAGGGCATAAGCGAGGTGCAAGACATCAGGCTGCCAATCTCCCCGGGGATCGAGCAAACCCCGCAGCAATATCAATGCGGGAAGATGCACCAGGTACAAGGTATATGAAAATCCAGCGAGTTTTCTTGCCCCATACGCATAGGAACGGGAGACGTCGTCACGCGATCCAAGAAGCAATGCATAGAGCCAGAGCGCAAAGCAGAATGCGATAATGTAATCACTCCATAGGTCCGATGAAAGTCGATGCGTGCGAATCCATGCGAGAGCGCCAAGGAAGATCAAACCTGTACAGAGTGACAAACCAGAAAAGTTAGGTTTGAAGGCGGAAGAACGCTGAATACGGCCAAGCAAGGCTCCTCCCAACCAGATTAGAAAGTAAAAAGTCGTTTGCGGTCCAATGAACCACAAAAGGAGAAGAGCGAAGCACGCATATAATACGTTGGAACGAATGCCAACCCACCTGGCGGTTGCGAGAATCAAAACAGGGAATAAAATGTAATACCAAAATTCATAACTCAGGCTCCAAAGTGGGGTGTTGGACCCAAAAACCGGTGAAAAGATGCTCTGCAGAAAGAAAAGATTCCCCAGAAAAATCGGAAAAGTTGAGCGAAGCGCCACGCTGGGAACGTAAAATTTATAGAGAGCGCCGAAATAAATCGGAGTCGCCTGGGGAATTCTCATTCCGATTCGATCCCACAGCCCCCCTAGAACCAGAGCTGGGAACAAAACCAGTTGGAGCCTTGTGAAACGGCTCACCAAATAGGTTCTCCATGACCACCTTCGCGCTCCCACCGATTCCATAACACTTGTGCCGATAAAATATCCACTTAGGACAAAGAAAATCATTACGGCTTGATGGCCGTATCCGGTTACCGCATAGAGGCCAGAAATTAGGAGCGATTTATTGGCGATATATGGAAAATCGACAAAAAACAATCCGCGCAGGTGATACAGCATTACGGCCAGGGCGGAGACACCTCGGATGGCATCCAGATGGACGGAAGTACGCTTCGCAAGTCGGAATTCCTTAGGCAATACGGCCCTTCAATAAGAATCCTGAATTTATAGTTCAGGACCGCACTTTACTTTATTTTGTACGCGGTTCAAATCCGCGGGAGTCTTTAACATCACGCAACTCAAGCACGGCAGCGGGATGAACAAGAAATATAGTCTTATTCCCAATCTTCCGTGCATGATATTGGAGGGAAATGTATTGAAAACCTCAACGAATGCAGGCGCAAAAAGCCCGGGTGGAACGAGGAAAGTAGCTTTGTATCTTGCCACTTCCCTCCTTTGCGTCGCGACTTAAAATGAAAATGAGGATACCCCTGCAGCCACCATGCGCCTATTCCGGCTGCGTGATCAGCTGCGATCAGAGATTATGCTCGCTCAATTCCCTTCCTGCAACGGGCAAACTGGAATGGATACGCCAAGAACTTGAATTCGCTGAGGTCAGGATTTAACTTTTCGGACTTTAAACAATCCAACCATATTGCAATTTTTACTGACAAGAACTGAAGAGAAAAATCATTTGGAAATCACCCAAACTAGGAAATCGAAAAAATTGTGGTCGCGATGTAGAATCTCAGAGCTCATTTAATTTCAGAAAGCTTTGATGCATAAAGTCCAAGAGAATCAGAGGTACTAGGAGCAGAGGTCGGGGAATGAGCCAAGTTTCTATGCGAAACCGAATTCGCCTTTGGGGAAAGGAGATACTTTTCCCTGGACTTGATCTGCACACACGGTCCCGTTACCGATTCCTTTCCACATATTTCAGGAAGGGTGACATCGATACACTGGATGCGGGTTGTGGCAATGGGGCGCTATCCTACGCGGCTTACCAACGTGGAAACCGAGTTTTGGGCGTGACCATGGAACCGGGCCAAGTGGAAAAGGATACGGAATATTTTTCATTTCTAGGAACTGACCCTGATCGCCTGAAGTTTGAAGTTTGCAATCTTTACGATTTGCCCCGGATCAATCAGAAATTCGATCAAATTATCTGCTCGGAAACACTGGAACACATTTCGAGAGACACTTTGGTGATCCAACATTTTCACGACATGCTTCGCGAAGGTGGGGTATTGCACCTGTGCTGCCCTTTTTCGGACCATCCCGTCAATAAGGGGCAAGTTTGTACCGATGAATCGGTGGGGTGGCACGTCCGTGACGGATATACGCTTGAGAGTTACCGTGCGCTGCTTGAACCAATAGGATTCCAGATTGTCAAAAGTGCTGGATTTGGTTCTCCTCTCTTAGTGAAGATGACGAATGTTATTCAGCCTTTGTTGAGCCGCAAGGGCGCTGCGTTGGCCCTCCCTCTGTTTATTCTCAGTTGGCCTCTGCAACTACTCGATTACCCGAATCCTGCGGTTCCGATCTCGCTCTACGTCCAATGCATCAAGCCGCCGCAGCCTAAGTTGAGATAACATTGGCGACTCCAGTCTTATTGGAAAGCTAGTTTCACGATTTCGCTGCGAAGTGCAGTTGAACCGGCCCGCTTGTGAATTGCAGGTCAGTAACCAGGGCGATATTCAGAGATACGGTTAAGGCCTGCGAGCTTGCGGGATTCAAGATGAAACGCCATCTCTTGCAATCTCCCCGATAGCGCGCACGATACTATCCACGTACTCAGTCGGCGACCATGTTTTCATTCTTTGACGTGCGGATGCGCCCATAAGCGCGATCTTTGTGGGGTCCTGTAAAATCTGCCGGAGGATTGCGGCCAATGCATCGACATTGCCGGCGGGAAACACGTATCCGTTTTCTTCGGATCGCACCAGATCGAATTTTGCTCCAACGCGATCGCTGACAATTGCAGGCAAACCGCAGAGCATGGCCTCGTTCACCACCAGGCCAAAAGGCTCAAACAGCGAAGGCAAAACCAAAAAATCAGAGGCGCAGTAGGCAGACGGAAGCTGCGACTGATTGACGAATCCTAGAAATTTCACATGGTCCGAAAGTCCTAGTTCGGTTGCCTTGCGTTCGAGATTTCCTTTTTCAGGACCATCGCCGGCATACACAAGATAGGAATTCGGAACGTTGGCCTGCGCAAACGCTTCGAGCAGGTCCATGGGACCCTTCCATTGCTGGAGCTTGGCGCAGAATACCGCGACAGTCGCATCTTGAGGAATCTTCCAGTTGGCACGGACAGCTGCGCGATCAACCCTTGAGGCTTGCTCCGTCCACCAGTCATTATCAACCGCTGTAGGAACAAGAAATATGCGGTCATTCGAAAATCCGAGAGACTCCATATATTCCAAGCCGCCGGAGGAGGAAACCATGATCGCGTTCCCAAGCGAAAATATTCGCCGCACGAGCCACTTCTTGAACCTCAGCTTCCACGGCGATTGCGTGTTCCAGCTTCGCAAACTGTGCGAATCGGTTACGAAGATGATTGGAGTGCCATTCCATTTCGCCGCCGCGATGGCGATCCATGCGGTGAAATAAAAATATCCGGGAAGAATGGCTGCATCGAAATGACTTTTCCTAATCAAACCCCACACGCCTGGATTGAACAAGCCAAAAAAGCGCCCCAACCCGGGAGTTGGCGAACGATTTGGCAAGTGCACCCATGGATAGCCGTCCAACACGGAAGTATCCCATTTTACTTCGACGCCAAATTCTGGATCGATCGAAGGCGTCGCCCCTTGCAACGTGCAGTACGCAATTTGCAGATCGAGTCGCGGATCTTGCGCCATGCGGCGAAATAGAGGAGAAGAATATTGAATGACGTGGGACGCGAGAATGACGATGCGTCGCCTGCGCGCCGTACTAATACCCGCTGTAATTGCGGTTTCGAAAGAAGTCTGCCCGAGGCTGCCGGAACTTTGCCCTGAAGAGCGCAGAAGTTTTTCGGCGGCGAGGCCTTCCGGCGCGTTCATGGTTTTCTTCCTCTGGCGTTGACCCCATTGAATCCTGTCCCGACGTACACATCCACGAGGCCTGCGTCGGCAAACCATTGGCGCACGGTGTCCAGCGTCTGCGGATGATCATGCACGGGAGAGAACATATCGAGAGCGCTCAAGATTTTCACCTGGACCAGCACTTCGTCCGTGAAAATTAATCTTGGCGCATGTGAAACAGGGCCGATGGGAATGAGGTTGCCGATGGGCTTCCCAACCACAGGAATTTTATACAGCGCCTTTTTCAAATAGAACGCGGGAGGAATCACCATTGACAGAAACCTATGAACACCTTTGGGGCCCATCCATGTGAGAAGCGGTCTCGCCCAATATTTCAGCGGAGGGAAAAGGCCGGTATGCTTCTGGTAGACGTCGATCACAATTTCACCGCCGGGCTTCAGAAAAGGCACCAAACTCATGAACGCGGCGCGCACGTCCGGACAATGCTGCAAGACACCCATGCAAAATAGCTTATCGAACGATTCTTTTCTTAACGGAATTTCGTAAATGCTGGCCTGCACGATTTGAACGCGGCTGGAATCGCCGTTGTTGCGAAGATTGGCTTCCACGGCCGTGCTCAAGTCAAAAGAAATAATCTCAGCGCCGGTTTCCAGGGCAATCTGCGTAAATCGGCCCATGCCGCAACCCGCTTCGAGAATTACCTGGCCTTCCATTTTTTGGGGCCATTGCGTCGTGGCGAAAAAACGCTCGCGGCTCAGGTCATTGCCCATGTGGCTGTCGAGCTGCGTCTTATCGAAGTAATTCCACTGATAACCGAAACTTTGGGCGTAATCTTCGCTGGGAACGAACCTGGCAATCGAGCGGACGATGGGAAACACGCGGCCGCAGGAAGTACAAATCAGTTGTCCTTCCTCGATCGATTCACTATTTTGAGACGGCGAAGCGGATTCTGCGCGAAGGGGAGCGCCACAGCCGATACATCTTAACCATTCAACCGATTTCAAATTCATTCAGGGAAGCTGCTCCTTGACACCTGCCAGCTTAGTTCGCGGCGAATCGAGTCAATAAAATTCAACGTAACTTTATCCTGAACGCGACAAGACTTCCAACGTTACGTGGAAGGAGTGTCCCCTGATGTGCAAGAATCAGCATGGCGCTCGGGCAGACTGTTTTTGCAAAAGACGATCAAAAATCGCGTTGGCTGCTTCAGCAAAGAGGAAAATGCATGAGGGATATCGCCATACCGGGCATTGCCATGCGAATACCAGTTATCGGTTTTGGCTGTAGCGCTCTTTCAAACGCTGGCGAGAAGAAAGCGCTCCAGCTCCTTGAAACAGCGTTCGATGCCGGAGTTCGCCACTTTGACGTTGCCCGGTATTACGGTTATGGCGAGTCCGAAGGAATTCTGGGAAAGTTCGCGAAATTCCGCCGCGCGCAAATTACGATTACCACGAAATTTGGGATTGAGCCGCCGCGGCGTACAAATGCACTGCGCGTTGCCATGCAAGCAGGACGGCAGCTTGTGAAGTACGTGCCCGCCGCGCGCGGCTTCCTCCAAAGGCGCGCACAGGGGCTTGTTAAAAACTCCGCCTTCAACGCGAGCGCTGCACAAACAAGCTTGGAAAACAGCCTTCGCGAACTCAGCACCGATTATGTTGATTTTTTTTTACTGCACGATTACGCAGTATCCGAGGAATCGCCTGACGAGTTGGTGGCATTCCTTACGCAGACGGTTAAAAGCGGCAAGATTCGCTACTTTGGATTAGGAACGGGAATAGAAAATATTTTGCGTGCTCTCGACTCCCAGTCGGAACTCTGCCATGTTCTTCAATTTGAGAACAGCGCGGTCACTCGCAATCTGGAAAAAGTTCCTCAAGATGCTACGAATCGGCTGACCATCACGCATGGGGCTCTGAGCGCGAGTTATAATTTAATTTGCGCCTTTCTCAAAACCAATCCCAAGGTAGTGAAAGACTGGTCAACTCAACTCGCGATTGATTGTTCCAGGGACGAAATAATCTCCGCGCTAATGCTAAACTATGCGGTTCAAGCGAACCCAAATGGGCTTGTACTTTTTTCGTCCAGGGATGCAACGAGGGTTCGCAAAAATGTTGGTTCAGTGCTGAACTCCGATCTTTCGCCAGCTCAGATCGAGCGTTTCGCGCAACTGGTAGAAAAAGATTTCATGCACCTGGCGTTATAGGGTCGGCGTCCTTTTTGAATTTGATACGGAGGAAAGATGAAGAAACTCTTGCTGTTGCTAAGCGAACCACGTAGAAAGCGACTGGCGTGGTCCATGTTCAAAAACCAGGGTGATTTTTTAAGTGCTCTGGGCGGCAACACGCAACTGCATCAATGGCTGAAGACCAATGAACCCATCCCCTACTTTAAGCACAGGTTCGAGCTCTACGCTGACATGCAGTCGAAAATTTTGTCTCAAGAACCAATCGACTATCTCGAGTTTGGTGTCCGTTATGGAGATTCGATTTTTAAGTGGGCCAGCTTGAATACCCACCCGGATAGCCGTTTCATCGGTTTCGACTCATTTGAAGGGATTCCCGAGGATTGGGTGAGCGTCACAGGAATGTCCAAGAAAGGCGATATGTCGGTCGGGGGCGTAATCCCGCAAACCAACGACCCACGTATTCAATTTGTGAAGGGTTGGTTCAACGAGACGTTGCGGCCATTTTTAAAAGATTTTACTCCGCGCTCCCGAATGATTGTTCATAGTGACGGAGATCTTTTCTCTTCCACAATGTACACGCTGGCCACGCTCGATCCACTATTGCAGCCCGGCTCCATTCTGATTTTCGATGAATTCGCCAATCCGCTCCATGAATGGCGCGCGTTTTATGACTATTGTTCAGCTTTCAGCCGCAAGTGCAAGGCAATCGGAGCGGCAGGCGATTATTACACTCAAGTATCGATGGAAATTCTATAGGCTATTGTGGCGCCGGCGTCTCGACGGCGGGTTTTTATTACGCATCCCAAAATCCCCGCCAGCAAGATGCCGGCGCGACAACTATCGGCACAAATCAGCGGATTAAGGGGCCGTGGATATCGCGCTTTGAAACTGCGAAGCGATTGCGTCCCAGGAAAAATATTTCTGCGCGGCGATTGCGCTTCGTTGACGCAGCTCCCGGAATACCTTCTCGTTACTCAAAACTTCGTATAACGCTTCCACCAGTCGGTCGCGGTCGTGCACTTCCACCAACTTTGTTCCAGCCTCGGTAATCGGAAAGCCAGTTTCCAGACCGTGATAACCGACAATTGGCAAACCACAAACGATTCCAGCGATCGCGCTGCCACGCCTGCTGGAAACATGTCCGCGAACACATAACTGTACTTGAGCTCTGGCAAGGGACTGAACAAGATCTTTAGCGGACATTAATCCTTGCATCGAAAGTTCAATGCCGGACCCATTCAGCATGTTGCGCAATGCTTGTTCAAATACTTCGGAGCCTCTTCCAATCGCAGCGAGGCGCAGCCGAATGCCCTTCGCGTATACGCCCTTCAAAGCGTAAACGATGTCCCCAACTTCTTCGGTCCCCACGCTGCCACCGGTTATGCCAAAAACAGCAACTGTGGAAACCGGCGGAAGCATTGCTTCTTCGTTTTGTTTTTGGCGATTGAATTCTGGGAAGTTGGATCCGACGGGGATGAATACGGCCTTTTCACGCTGCGGAGGGAGCCACGTTAATTTCTCCACGGGAATCGTAAAGACAGACAGGCTCGAACGCGCATAAAGCTGACTCAACACGCTGAGCTGACAATATTCGCGGACCCGGCCGACGATTCCCGAACCGTGCGCAGGACTGAAATCATGAAAAACAACTCCGGGCCGCGCCCCGCACCGCCGAAGAACGTCGAGAACGCGAGACGCGCGCAGCGGAAATCCCCGACGGGACCATGCTAGCGTTGTATACTGAAGCAGAACCCAACGGTCGCGCCAATCGACCGCCACCTCACGTAATTCCGCGAGGGCACTTGCCCACCCTTTTTGTGCCCATTGCAAAAAAACCGGGTCAAATTCGAGACCATGCCGAAAACCGGCTTCTCGTAATTTGTCGCAGTAATCGGCTACTCCGTCGACAGGTTCATCTCGCCGGCCCAGCAGCAAGATCACTTTCTCTGGATTCACTTTTCCACCAGGTAGGAGCCAATGACGAGCGCATCCATCCCGGAGCTGAAAAAAGTGCGAATGGCGTCGGTGGGCGTGTTCACAATCGCCTCGCCGCGCAGATTGAAGGATGTATTCATGAGGACCGGCACGCCCGTGCGCTTGCCGAATTCGTTGATCAAGTTCCAATACAACGGATTTATATCCTTTTCCACTGTTTGCGGGCGCGCGCTTCCATCCACGTGCGTTACAGATGGAATAATGTCGCGCTTCTCGGATCGCACCGGATTCGTCAGGATCATGAAAGGAGAATCGCAAGCGTATTCCAGATATTCTCCCGCCACTTCCTTCAGCATTGAGGGCGCAAAGGGGCGCCACCACTCGCGGAATTTTACGGCGTTATTCACCTTGGCATTCATCTCCGGATCGCGAGGATCGGCCAGAATCGAGCGATGCCCCAGTGCGCGCGGGCCAAACTCCATCCGCCCCTGGAACCATCCAATAATTTTTCCATTGGCAAGGAGTTCAGCCGTGGTTGCGGCAACATCATCCAGCTTCATCGCTCGAAGCTTGTACGTCACCAGCGCCTTTTCAATTTCGGCATCGGAAAATTCGGGACCGAGATATGCGTGGCGCATCGGCTTCATGGGCAGGCGGCCGCCGCCATCCAAATAAGGTGCGTAGACGGCGCCAAGCGCCACTCCGTCATCAGAAGCCGCGGGCTGCACAAAAATATTGTCGACAATTCCGGAAGCTTGAATCTTTCCATTGGCTTTGGAATTAAGCGCCACGCCACCGGCCAGGCACAGGTTGCGGCAACCGGTCTTCTCTATCGCCAGCTTCACTAAAGCCTGCATCGCGGCTTCGCAGGCATCTTGCACAGCAAAGGCGACATTTTTGAAACTATCGTCAATTTCGCTTTCCGGTGTGCGCTCCGGTCCAAGCCGCTTGGCGATGGCCGATATGCCATTATTGCGTTCGAATAGAAGCGGCGCATTGACGCGATATATTCCTTCATTCAGCGAAATAAACTCACTGAGATTCACGCCAGGGCTTCCATAAGGCGCGAGGCCCATGACCTTCCATTCATCGCTGTTGGGGACAAATCCCAGGTATTGCGTGAACTGCGCGTAAAAGAGTCCCAACGAGTTGGGCCACGGAATTGTGAGCACATGATCGAGCCTGCCGTCATGGCCATACCAGATCGAACTTGCTTCCCAAGCGCCGCGGCCATCCATCACCACTACGGCTGCCTTGTCAAAACCGCCGTACGAATAGGCGCTGATAGCGTGAGCCAGATGGTGATCCACAAATCGCATTTGTGCTTTCGTCGGCCCAAAATGATAAGTGAATAGATTGAACCCGCCATTCTGGTGCGCCATGCTGGCAAACGTGCGTGTAACATTCAGAATATTGGCGTAGTTGATTGGAAATTCGCCCTTGGCAAAACTTTTCATGTCACTGAGGATCATGCGGCTGGGCGCGGGCCAACCGGCGCACACGGCATCCAGCTGATCCGCACGCACTCCGGCAAAATCGAGACAAGCGCGAATGGCAAGCTGCGGAAATCCGGCGTCGTGTTTGATCCGGCTGATCCGCTCTTCGGCCACCGCATAAAGGAGTTCGCCATCGCGGCCGATGCACGCGGAAGAATCATGCATCTGCGAGTAATTAAATCCGAGGGTAATCACTGAGCGCTTGTCCTTGGTTTCAGCCCGCTGCACCACGTCATCGGCGTATTTTCTCCAGTCATTTCTTTTACCACAGCCCCCGCCGATTCAATTGTTTCGCGCACTGCCTTTACGCCCAAAGAAGCACCTCGCCAGCTTTTTCCCGCCATGTCAGGAGATAGCCCCATCAAGGAAGCTACGCCCCGGCTTAGCCGGCGAAATCCGAGGGCCCAGGGGAAATCGACCATTCCCCAAGCCAGGCGGCCTTTCCAGTTCATGGTCATCTGAGGAACTGAGTTGAATTGAAATAAAAAAATGCCGCCGGGTTTGAGCACGCGAAGCATCTCGCGAATGTAATGGATCGCAAACGAAGGCTCCGGCATGTGCTGAAGCACGATGTAGCTGAACGCGAAATCCACCGATTCATTTGCCATGTCTGAGAGATCCGTTCCGTTCGCCAAGGTCCAAATAATATTGGTCGCTTCAGGATAGAGGGCTCTTGCGTGAGCCCAGCATTTCTTTTGAAATATCGAATGCATACACATGCGAAAACCGCTGCGCGAAACTTCGCGTCATGCGGCCGGCGCCACAGCCCAGTTCCAGCATTGTTTGGCCGTGAGGATCCCATCCGAGCCGGTTGAATACGGGGGCAACCAGACGATCGTAATCTTCTTCGCCGGACTGAAAAAACGTTTCGGGAGTCCAATCCTTGCGCCAGGATGCAATGTAATGGAAGGCATCCTTGCGCGCCCTTTCGTCCCAGTCCTGCCGCATCAAATCAGTTAGTATCTACCGTCACTGAACCTCTCTGCGTGTACCGGAGTCTTCCATTTTATATAGCCTAAACCGCCCAATCTCGCACAATCACAATATTCGTTTCAATCGAATCAAGCTAAAGATATTAGAATTTCGCGCGACCGATTCATAAATGGATATGCTGTGCCTAAAGAACGAGCTGCGAAAATGACATATCAATATAATCGACAGAGAAATCTTCAAGTCATTGATTGGACGACAGAAATGCCTGGGACGCAATCGTCGCATCCCAAACGATCGGATAAAGCCACCCAACAACTAGAAGTTCCAGCGAGCAAGACCGATTGTGAAAAAAATCTCTAACATGAATGATAAAGAACCGTCGAAATCCGTGACTCTTCTTGAATGCGCGGGCCAAGGATTCAACGGGCCAAGGCGAACCCTTTTATGGCCAACTGTTTTAGTACTTCGTCCGCGCGTTCGCAGGGCAAGCAGAGGACGTCGCAGAATTCTGTGATCTTCCCGCGATTCCACTGCTCCAATCGGCGAAACTCAAGTTGAAAAATACAATATTCCCGCTCCAGCAAAAATTCCGTTACGCCTGATGGCGAAACACCGCATTGGTCATGAAGGACGCTATTGATCTCCATAACCAGAATTGGCCGGAACCTTTCCAACGAAGATTGCGCTCCTTGCAAGACGGCGAGTTCAGATCCCTCTGCGTCCAGCTTCATCGCGTCCCATCGCTTCATCTGCGAATCTCGGAACCAATCATCAAGGGCAACCGACGGAATTTCAACATGCTCACCCGTGCGGAAATCACGCACGGCACTTACACTTCCCCAGCCTGATTCACCTTTGGTGGAGGACCGTTCAAATATAAGCGAGCTCGTTCGGTCCCACACGGCAGCGTTCATGCACTGCGCCCAAGGGAATTGTAAAAGATTTCGGCGCAACCGCTGAAAATTGATCGGATCGGCTTCGAACGCGAAGATTTGCCCTTCCTTCCCAACCCAATGCGCTGCAAATACGGCATGAAACCCAATGTGTGCGCCCACATCAATGTAAACGTCTCCTGGGTTTAGTAACACATTTAAACACTCGCGCACATGCGGCTCATATAGGACGGCCCACATTTGCCTCTGGATGCGATCTTCCAAATCCGTTTCAAATTGCACACCCGGCACAGGTGAAGCAACACTACAGTTCCCCCCTATCCATCCGGCTAATTTACCTATGGCATCAGCTAGGCGGCCTTGTCCAGGAATCGCATGGCGCCTGAACCGGATGGATCCTATTTGATGAGAAACGGCTTTCAATAGCCTTGAACTCATCCGTTACCTCGTATAAATCACCTGGGTCTCCGTTCAATTACATGCACCGCCGGTGCGGGTTCTCCAGTCCAGCCGCGGAAACGAGATAGTCCTTTTTCCGTGTACCATCTTCGAAGCCGATAGAATACGCGAGGAGGAAGAAGCAAAGTCTGAAGCAGAACAAAAGATTGGAACAGCCAGTAGCGCAAGGTTACTTTGTGATATGAAGCCTTAAAGGCAGCGCGTTCAATAACAAAGACATTCAGCGGACTACCGCCATCCAGACTAAGACGCGTTCTCCCTGCGTCGACGCGAGTCCCTTTAAACAAAGTGGAAATGATATTTTCGCTTGCGCCGAGTTGGCGGAGCCTCGGAGGGAGTTCACGTAAAAGGACGTCAAGAACTTTCAATTTGCGCCGCGCTTTCACCGGTTCAAACTTTCCAAACTGATATAAATTGCCGGAATGAATTCCGTAATTACAGAGCGGTTCATTCAAAATCATGGCGGGACTCAGGGCAGGAGCAAGCGTGAAAATAAATTCGTCGGCCTCAATTGTCAAATCTTCCGGAACCGGCAGAATTCGTTCCAAAACACATTTTCGCACTGTCATTCTGCTGGTGCCGAAGAATGCGGCAAGGTGGCGGAATAATTCGGCATTTTCCTGGGAAGTCAGATCCAGACGATAGGGTTTGCCCGGAAGAATCAGGCCCAGAGGTCGCCCGTCGGAATATTCTTCATGGAATCCGTGCCCCACTAATCCAACATCGGGGTTGGATTCCAATGTTTCGATTACCCGGCGTAATTTTTCTCTGGCCCACCAATCATCACCGTCCAACGTTGCAATAATCTCCCCGCGCGCGTGGGAAAAACCAAGATTGAACGCCGACGCCTGGCCGCCATTTGTCTTCCGGATCAAGTGCACTCGAGGTTCAAACTGCAGAACGATTTCCGGAGTGCGGTCGGTTGACCCATCGTCCACAACCAGAATTTCGACATCGTCCATCGGCATGTCCTGGTTCAGGACGCTGAGGATGGCCCGTTCGATAAAACGCTCGTGATTGTAGGTGTCAATCAATACAGTCACGCGAGGAATGGCGTTTGCTTGCATAATTTAACTCGACCGGCGGCTAAACCTTTGGGAGATATCGATCGCCCAATAGTTTCTCATTCGCGGAAATCCAGGAAAGTATGGAATCCAATCCATCGGAAAGATTAACCTTCGGTTTCCACCCGAGTACGTGTTCCACTTTCCGATTGTCCGTAATATAAATCACAGTATCGGCCTTGCGAGGAGTATCTTCGTGAGCAATCGACATGGACCGGCCTGTTTTTTTCTCGAAAAACTGTGTAGCCTCGAGAAGAGAAATTGAATTTGCGGCTCCACCACCGGCGTTAAAAACGCCGCTTCGCAAACTGCCAATTTGTATAATTTCCAATTCCAGCAGGCGGCACACATCATCCACAAACAAGATGTCGCGCACCTGCTTCCCGCCCCAGCCGATATATTTCAGCGGCAACCCGAATCGGCAAGCCACCGCCCACCATACGACCCATCCCTGATCTATTTTGCCAAACTGCCCCGCGCCGGAAATTACGCTAAGGCGATTGACGATCACCGGAGTGTCGAACGCGTCCGCATATTCCTGGCAAACGACGTCCGCCATTAATTTGCTGACTCCGTAGATACTCTTGCCTGGACCATCCAGGCTGAATTCTTCAGAGATGCCAAATTCGGGGTCGAACCCCTGCGGTCGACTCTCTACCGGTAGTTTTCGCCATGCAGCAGAGTCCCATTTCAGGCGGCTCTCACATTCGTGCCGCGGCAGCGCATTGATCCTGTAAGCGCTGTAAATACGATTGGTGCTGCAAAAAATCAGCGGACAATGGTGCACCCGCGCAAATTCAAGCACATTGATCACGCCAAGAGTATTGTTTGTCAAATCGAATGTCGGGTTACTGTATCCCGAGACCACCGACGGCTGAGCGCATGCGTCGCAAATCAGCTCAATTCCTGATGGAAGATTTTTAAAATCCTCGATGCAACGCACATCCCCGTGTACAAACGTGATGCCATTCTTTTCCAGCCGGTCAATATTGGATTCACTGCCTCGGCGCACCAGATTGTCCATTGCAACGACTGCATGCCCACGTTCGCGCAGGTATATCGCGAGGCAAGAACCCAGGAATCCGCAGCCACCGGTGATTAGAATTTTCAATTTGCGCCATCTCCATTCCCGTAAAAAAACAAGGAATTGGATTTATGTTTTTGGAATAGATGGTACGGATTTTGAGCAATAAGTCTATATCGGCTCATCGCCATGATTTCAGGGACTAATTTATGCAAACTGAATTCAGTAAGCGTGGAATCATCGAAAATGATAAGGCCACCATCCTCAAGATACGTATCGGCGTGGAGAAAATACTGCTTCGCGTAATCGTAGGTATGATTGCCGTCAATATAGCAAAAACTGATGGGACCCCCTAGATTATGAGTTCTTCCAAGGACATCCGTACAATTTTCCCCATTCTTCCAATCTTCAAAAAACTCATTTGCAGTTAATTCGAATGTGAAGGGCATATCGTCCGTACTAATCATCTGGATATTTTGAATATAGGAATCTTTGACGAACTTTTTATATTCCGAAAATAGAATCGGAGAGTCAGCGATGAAGGGCCGCCCATTCACATTTTCAAATTCCCACTTATCAGAAGTGATCAGTGGATTCCCTATGCCGTGCTTTCTCTTGAAATGGGTGATTACATTCGTCGAGAGTCCGCAAAACGTTCCGATTTCCAGAATTGGCACGGCACTGGGATGATGGAGAATCGCGTAATCCATCAAATAATGATTGCCTTTTTCGACCATTCCCAGATTCGCGTAGCACTGCCAGGTGATGTACTCGTCATTGAGGATTTGGATCGGCCTCGGAAGATCGATTATCCGCGCCGCCTTCCTCAAGACCCTAGTGGGCAATTTGTTCACAGCGCTCATTCAACCTTCATGAGAAATTCGCGGTTCAATTTAATTCTCGATTCTTGTTATTGTGACGCTGTCGTATCCCAAGCCGGCTTCGTAGAGGTCTTGTCAAGCCAAGAATTCCAAACCATGCAGCGCTTCGCGCACTCGCAATTTTTCGTTTCGACTGTGCGAAATAATGATAATAGTTTACCTGCAAACCTTTTGGTGTAAGTTTATGTGTTGCGTTATCGATCGTAGCAAAATGCCCTTTGCCCATCAGTACATGATTCTGCTGCGCTTCCACGTCTTTCCACAGGCCGCTTTGACCACCGGGATGATGTGAGTAATCGTGGTTTTGATGGACCGCCAGGACAACCTGCGTTGCATCCACCACGGGGACCTGCATCGAACGAACTTTCCAGAGTATCCAATTGTCATACCCCGGCCGTCCCACTGCGAAGGGTGGCACCTGATCGCGCAGCAAACCCCGTGGAAATGCAAAATAATCGATCCATTGCGCGGGCCGGAGCTTCCCGCTCTCGCGTGCCATAGAGTGAAGCATCTGATTCCAGTCCGGCTGAGAAAAATTCCACGGCTGAGTGATATCTACGTCGCAACGGCGACCCACCATCAAGTAACGCGAGCGAATTTGATTCAGCCTGTGGGAAGACAGCAGAAAATCTTCCGTAAGCATGATATCTGCATTTAGAAAGCATAGATGGTCGTGCCGGGCCAGATGATCAGCACGACTAAACAAACTCGATAGTAAAGGCGTCCCGTGCGAATTCCGATCAACTTCCGGTTCATGACGTGCACCAAGAACGCGCGCAGCTTCAGCGGCGCCTTCTTCGTTCCCGAAAAGAATAACTTCTGCCTCAGGATGCGCGAGCTTCCAGCTCTGGATCGCATTGCGCTGGATGATGCCAATATGCCCGCGAAAAGGTTTCGGAGTGGAAAAGAACGTAATCATTAATGGCTTTTGCAAATGCCAGGCAACCGCCTGGCAAATCGCTCAGATCCTTTCCATCCAGATGGAAGAAAACGTGTCCGTTCCCGAGCCCTTCCATTGGTCATAACCAGAAATACTCTGACGAAGAAATTCTTCATCCTTATACCGGATATATGGTAGCGAAAGTCGAATCAGGAACTCCGAGTTATTGCAAAGAAAAGCCTGAAGGAGCATTGCTTCTGTCCAAAAAACAGGCCACTCGCGATTGAACACCCAAGTGTCCGGTGGAAACGGGCAGTTATAGGGAAACGGAATGTCGTGAATGTGTACGATCACTCCTTTGTTTAGCCGTGGCAAAATCTCGAGAAAAAGATAAGCGACGTCGCCGTCTAACTTCAGCGCATGAGTCGAATCAATGAATAACACGTCACCTGTGCCCAACATTTCAAACAGGGAGCAATCAACCTCTTGAACAGGTTTTTCGATAAGGTTGATTCCGGCAATCGATTTTAACTTTGCGTGTGGGTACGGTTCGATGGAAGTAATAGTCATGGGTTGGCCCTCTGCAAGATTCTGCCTCGCGCTGCAAGTCGCGTAGTAAGTCGAGAGCCCCGCCCCGACTTCAAGATAGCGCCGAGGACGATGCTGCCGGAGCAAAAAATAAAGCGTCATCGCGTCAAGAGGCGTGTATCCCTCGCCGTAACTTTCCTTCATCAAGTCTGCATAACCCGGCAAACCGTCAAATTCATCGCGGAACCTTGTGACCACGCGACTCCAAAAATATTTCATTTCCGCCAAATCGATCTTCAAACCAATCAAGTCACTCGGTTTTGACCAGCGATCGCGATTCTTTTGAAGACGCTGAAGGTCTGGAAGAGGTGAGTAATAATCACCGCGAAGACTGACATTTAAACCATAAGCGTTCAGTTCCCACGCATTGAAATACGAGCTTATCCAGCCATACTTTAAAACGGAGTGCCGCAGGGTCGACCGGATGACGCCGCGCTTCACGCCACTGATTTTCATCCAAATAGATGGCGGCACAATTCCGCGTAGAGTTGCCTTAAACTCGCGAAGCACGGAATTGCCCATCCTCGCGAGAATTTTCATAAGATTGCTTTTTGGCAAAGATAATGAGCATCATGATTTTGCCTCGATAGGCTAGTCTCTCTCGCTATGCGCCTTTTCGGAACCCACCATCTCCTCCAGGATTGAATCAAGATTGCGTGTCAGGGTCCATCCTGGATAGTGGCTTTTTAATTTCGATAAATTAGAGATGTAGCAAATGTGATCGCCTTTGCGCGCCCGCTCAGAGTACGTCCAATTAATTTTGCGGCCGGTAATCGCCTCGATTCGAGAAATCGCTTCCAGTATGGAAACACTATTGGTGCGTCCGCCACCGAGATTGTAAACTTCGCCTGATCGCGGATTGCGTGCAAATTCTTCAAACGCACTTACCACGTCAAAGCTGTGGATATTGTCGCGAACTTGCTTTCCTTTGTATCCAAAAACTGTATAAGGTTTTCCAGAGAGCGCAACTTTCAGCAAATAGGAAAGAAAGCCATGCAGCTCAACTCCTGAATGGGACGGGCCTGTCAGACAACCGCCCCGAAATATCCCCACCGGCATTCCAAAATAGCGACCGTATTCCTGCGCGTAGATATCCGCAGCGGCTTTGGACGCACCGAATAACGAATGCATCGTGCGGTCGATACGGCAGGTTTCATCGATGCCTTCGAAGTCGGCAGGGTCGGCGTAGTCATAGCGCGTTTCCAACTCGCGCAGAGGTTTCTCGTTCGGTGCATCGCCGTATACCTTATTGGTGCTCATGAAAATAAAAGCGGAATCGCGGCATAGTTGGCGCGTCGCTTCCAGAAGATTTACGGTGCCCATCGCGTTGACTTCAAAATCCAATAAGGCAATCTCAGCGGCTTTGTCGTGCGAAGGTTGCGCGGCGCAATGGATAATCAGGTCGAAGCGATGTTCGCCGAATAGCGCCATCACTCCAGCGCGGTCTCGAATATCAAGCGACACAGAAGTGAACTGCCGGGTCGAATTCTTCAGACGCTCCAAGTTCCAGAGCGTATCCCCAGACGGGCCAAAGAATTCCCTGCGCATATTGTTGTCCACGCCGACGACCTTATGACCCTGCCCGTCAAAGTACTCAACGGCCTCCGAGCCGATGAGTCCGCTGCTTCCAGTGACAAGAACTTTCCAGGACTTCAAGCGCTACCCTCACAAGGTTGAAAATTAAGTCCAATAAGAAATGTCGCAATCGTACTAATGCAATAAGCCTACAAATGGATCAACCGTTAAGGGGCTCGATTCTTCCACACTCACGCTCTGATTTGTTGCCATTCTCGAACCTGGGAAATTTCCCTTAATTGGCCAATTGAATATTTATCGATAGCCAGAACAACCCACCCGCGTTTGTAACCAGGCTCTTCGGAGGATGGGAGCGCTGGAAAAAATGAGGTAAATCCTAAATGCGCGATCAGGTCCAAATATTCAAGGGATAGGCTCTTTCCCTCACCATAATCGTCAAACTTATAGCCTAAATCGTCTGGCACTCGAAAATCATCCACCATCACCACAGCGCGCTTCCAATTTCGGAAAATCAAATCCACTTCTTCACGGAGGGGAAGATCATCCTGCCAGTGAGCATCGAGATAGAAGAACACCTTATCTTTCGGAACATTTGGATCTTCGATTAGCCGGCGAAGGAACTTTCTACTGTCCCCAAGTGAAATATGAACGTTGGGCCGGGATCTTAGCCGCATGCGTGCATAGCCCATATACCGAGGGTTTACTTCGCTGGAATAGACGGGACATCCCGCAGCACCAAAATAAATTGTAGATTCGCCAAGGTAAGTACCCGTTTCGACGATGGCATCAAAAGAGCAGCGGCGTTTCAACTCTTCAAAAGCGGCCAAGCGCGCCGGAGAACCGTTAAGAGGTCCGCCGAACCCTGTGCTCGGCTGGCGATGGAAAATGCAATCCAATGCGCCCATCCAGGCACTAAACCGTTGTTCACCGAAAATCGCGGAAACACACCGTCGAATGACGCGTTTTAGCAAACTAGCTCCAAAAGAATGCTCATAATATTTTTCACGCAAATGCACGGCACCGCGACGTGCAACTTATTGCGTCGGTATTCGTCTAGCGAATCAATAGCCGTTGGACCTTGCTTCATCACTTTCGTTGTGATGTATGGCGAATTCACACGGGATATTTAGTATTCCATTCCATTCGTCTTTCGAATGTTGGAGCACTTGCGTCGCGATATTTATTTCGGGCAGACAATCCCACAGATCAAGCAGCTCCCCATCCTCCCAAAGACTTACTTGCCAGGAATATGGACCGGGGCGAAGTGGAAGCATTGGGAAGGAGTAGGCAAGAGAATGCAAGCCAGGCTCCAGGCAGACGTCGTCTTTTGCACAGGCCCAAATGAGTTGTCGATCCATGCCGAACAAAGCCACTCCATGATGGCCGTGGCGCACTTCCTTGTTGATCTCCAGATTAAAATGTACAGTGACCGGGTCGAGTGAAGTTAGCATATGCGGCGATTCGCCGCGCGGCTCCAAAATCTCCCAACTCAGGAAGCGCGCCTTCTGCCCCCTGCTCGCTTCGCTCGATGCGGTTCCCGTATTCACAGCTGCTTCGTACGCACCGACTACTTCCGCAGTGGGACCAACTTGACGGATCGTGCCGCCATCCATCCAGATCACTTTTTCGCAAAGGCGCCGTATCTGATTCATCTGGTGCGTCACGAAGACGATGGTGCGCCCCGCGTGAGCCACCTCACTCATTTTTGCCAAACACTTTTTTTGAAATGCGAGGTCTCCAACAGCCAGCACTTCGTCCACGAGGAGAATTTGAGGCTCAAAATGGGCGGCAACAGCAAACGCCAGCCGCATTTGCATGCCTGTGCTGTAGTGCTTCAGCGGAGTATCGATAAATTCGGCCACCTCGGCAAAAGCGACAATATCGTCGAATTTTCGATCAATTTCTTTTTTGCCCATACCCAAAATAGCGCCGTTTAAATACGTATTTTCACGGCCGCTTAATTCCGGATGAAAGCCTGTGCCCACCTCAAGCAAGCTGCCCACGCGACCTCGAATTTCCGCCGAGCCTTCGGTAGGCTGCGTGACTCGCGAGAGAATTTTTAACAGCGTCGTCTTCCCCGCGCCGTTGCGACCGATCAGGCCGAGGACTTCGCCTTCTTTCATTTCGAAGGAAACATTGCGAAGCGCCCAGAAGTGCGTAGGGTCAGCGCCTGAACCCGCGCCATTCCCGGAGCTGAACCATCGCGCAGGAGCCGTCAGCGCATTCGTTAGGCGGTCGCGCATGGTGTGGTACTGCACCCGAGCTCCGATACGGTAGCGTTTGCCCAATGTGTCGACATGGATGGCAACATTGCTCATGAATAAGACCCTATCCGCCTTGGCAACTTCAAACACATTGTATAGAACAAATTTGGACTTTCCGGGTCACTCCTAAACTCTCCCTTTCCCTGCTCTGAGATGATCGACTCGTGATGCCATTCCATTCTTGCGCCATGGGCCTGCACAGTCACTCCGCTTCCTACACATTCCGGTCAAGGCTTAAAGCGGGAGAAAGAACCTTCGCCGGCTCGCCGTACGACCAGCGGTGCCCAATCTGAAGCAGTGGATGTTCGAGCATTATCCAAGAGATTCGCGCGATCCCGTAAGTGATGCCCAAGCCTGCAATCAGCGACACAACGTCCAGAAAATTGAAAAGCTGCGGTGGCCTGTGCGTGAGCAACATGGAAACCCCGAGCTGAACCGGTAAATGGATGATGTACATGCAATACGACACGCGGCCTAGTTCGCGCAAAAATCCCGATCTGCAAACTGTGGCAATCGGCCCCGCAGGCAGGCTGATCGCCAACAGCAGGATGCTGGCGTAAAAGAAGGCAATCCAGGTATAGCCAAGACTCTGCGCGGGAAGGAAGCGCGGATTGTGAGCCCAAATCCATATCCCAATCATGCCCACGGTGAGAATGGCTGATGCGGTTTTTAACATCCTGGAGTTCCCCAGCACAATCATTTTCCATTTTTCATCGCGAACGGCAATGGCAACAAGCATCCCGAGTGCCAGCGCATCAATCCTGCAGAACATGAGCGTGTAGGCCAGGTCCGGCCCGGATGGAAATTTGGAGCGCACGAACAATCTTATCAGAGGCGCCACTGCTACAGTCGCGACCAAGGACCAGGAAAGCGTGCGGCGATTCAGAAAGCGCACTGCCAGAGGCGCGATCAGGTAAAACTGTTCTTCGACGGCCAGCGACCAAGTGGCGCCAACACACCATTCAGAAATGGCCACATAGCCGCCAGCTAAGAAGTTCTGAAGATAGAGAAAATGGCTCCATGTCTCGAATCCCAGAGTTGGCACAATTCCCGAGGCCATGTGGGATTGCAGGAACGACCTGCCTACCGTCAAGAGCAGCACGTAGAGAACCAACCAGGCGTAATACACCGGAAAAATCCGGAAGAAACGTCTGGCGTAAAACACTGGAAAATAATTACTCGAATCGCGGACATCGAGGAGGATTCCTCCAATAAGGAATCCCGAAAGGACAAAAAATAGGTCCACACCGGTCCAACTGAGAGCAGCGGTTGTGCTCAAAACCTGCCCTATGTGCCGCGGCGCAGACACACTTATGTAGTGTCCTGCTATTACAATTAAAATTGCGAAGCCGCGAAGCCCATCAAGCTCCGGTACGCGATGTTTGAAATTTATTTCCACTGGTTAGATTCTGCCGCCAACCCTGGCAGATGTCCCTTTTGGGCCAAACTCTCCAGAGAGCTTAATCGCATGCAACTCAAACAACTGGAATTTGCGCATCAGACCACGTCCGCCATCGTGCCTTCAACGGCGTGATAGTAAATCAATCCGCTAAAAACGAGCAGAAGCACGGCAACCGAGGAGGCCGCCAATAGAATTCCGGGTGGCTGGCCATGCCCGGTCAAAGCCCAGCGAAAACCTTCAATTACACCTGCCATGGGATTCAACCCGTAGAGCCATCGCCATCTTTCCGGAACAAGAGAACTAGGATAGGCAACCGGCGATGCAAACATCCAAAACTGCACAAGAAAAGGAACAACGTAACGTACGTCCCTATACAAGGCATTCAACGCTGAGAGCCACAAACCGACGCCAAGAGCGGTTAAAACCGCAAGCAAGCAGAAACGCTGGCAGCCAGATCACGGAAGCCATGGGCGCAATCCGGTAATACGCCATCATGATCAGAAACACGCCGAACGAGATGGAAAAATCGAGCAACCCCGATAGAACCGAAGCGATGGGCAAAACAACGCGTGGAAAATAAATTTTAGTGATTACCCTCTGGTTGTCCACGACGATGTTCGTCGCGCCCTGCATGGCCGTTGCAAAATACATCCAGGGCAAAAGAGCGCTGTAATAAAAAATGGGATAGGGCAATCCTTGGGAAGGAATTTTAGCAAGCTTCCCGAAGAACAGACTGAAGACGATCATGGTCAGGACCGGTTGAAGAATGGCCCAAGCCGCGCCGATCACCGTCTGCTTGTAGCGCACTTTGATATCGCGCCAGACAAAGAAATAGAGCAGCTCCCGATAGGCCCACAACTCCGCAAGATCAAGCGCAAACCACGTATTACGCGCTTGAATACGCACGATGCGGCTTTCGCCATGCTCGACGGCTACTGCGATTTGAGTTTGGGTTACAGCCATCGAATTATCTATTCCCGGCTCTTCAGCTGCAGGCCCTGTTGCTCCAGATCTTTCTGCTCGATTTGCTTCATCATTTCGTCGCGGTTTAGAAAGTAAATTTTAAGCTGTTGCGTCAATCGTTGGGGCACAGCGCTAAATTGATTATGAACCATCGTGCTCCAGGAAATTTCTCCGCGTGCCGGCACCATATGAGTGCCCCATTGAAAAATAAATGCTATGTTCCAGATAATCAACAAGGCCAGCGCCGGGCCAGCCAGGGCTAACGCTCGCGCTGTATTGCCAAGCCATTCCGCCAATGAAGCGATCAGAGCGGCGAGTCCCAAAATAAAAATTGGTGTCAATGAGACGAAAAAACGATTTCCGAAACTGGAAATGCCGTCCCAGTCCGGATAGCTAGCGATGAAATAGTAGAAGGAGATAAAAGTGATGATCGAGCCCAATCCCAACAATACATCGCGCTTTATCAAGAAAGGCAGTCCCGCCACTGCAAATATCAGAATTGGAGTCCAGCTGAACATGCCGTGATCGGATGAAAACAACACTTTAAGCAACACGGGTGAGGTCCAATTCCAGGTCCAGACCGGCGGATAACCGGTTTCAAACGGATTTCCGTAAATTATTTTTCGCGTGACAAAAGTCGGCAAAAGTGAGGCCAAGAACACGACCGAAAATATTCCGCAGCCAACCGCCAAATTTTTAATTGTGACCGCGGCTGCTCCCTGACCACGCTTCCCTTGCTGCAAAAGATATCCGATTTCAAGCGCGGGGAAAATCAACAATATCGCGTTGGGATAGTATACATTCCCCATCAACCCAGCTACGAAACCAAAAATTGCCCATTGGCCGGCTGTCCGCTGCAACTTGGTTCGCTCCCAATACCAGAGATATAACGAAACGGTAAACGCAGAGATTGCGTGCGACCAGGATGGATTGAAATACATATAGATCGGCAATGAACTAGCCATCCAGATCCCCACCGTTGCGAGAAAAGCGGTCTGATCATCAAAATATTTTCGCGCAATTCGATAAGCCAAAAATAACGACAAGAAACCGTAGCAAGCTGTCGTAACCGCCATGGTCAGCAAGTAGGGATGCGAATATCCGTCGGCGGCAACATGCCCTCCCCATTTATCTGCGAGCAAAACAATCCCGTGAACAACGACAACTGCCGGCGCCCATAAAATCGCAGGACCTACCGCGAAATGATTTTCAACATATCCGGTCTTTGTGTACAAGGTGGGAAGAATATGGTCTTGGCCATCCGTTTTTGCGATCACAAAGGAACGATTGGCGGCGAGATAATCGTCTTCAAAGTGAAGATCGTGATCAATTAAGGCGGATCGTAGGTAGGCATAGTAGCCGACTCCGTCCCCGCGCACCCACGGATTTACCAACGGCAGGGAGCAAAGGAACAAAATAATGAGAATTTTAGGCGTCGTGACTAATTTGGAGAGTGACACTGCTACGCGTGAGAAAGAAGAGTCCATGGCGATTCGATCGCCTCTAAGCGTCTCATCGGCCCGCAATCCGCTCATGCTTCCACTCGCACATAAGTTCCATAGAAGACTTCGGTCGAGTCAACAGGCAAACCAGTTCTCGTAATGGTCAGGCGCTGTCTGTGTTGTGGGCAGGATGCAAAATAATTTATGCAATGGTGTTCGCGGGTTCTTTCGGGATGCCCACGAATTCTTTTTTCCTGCTCTGATACGCAGACACACGGTCAATAATCTCAGGCAAAGCAATAGAAGGGCGAAAGCCCGTCATCTGTTCCAATTTTTCGACGCAAGGCACGCGCCGGAACATATCTTCAAACCCGGGTTCGTAAGCCTGATCGTACGGAACATACTCAATCGAAGAAGCGCTTC
The DNA here is from genome assembly GCA_963786215.1 of uncultured Acidobacteriota bacterium. GTDB lineage: Bacteria > Acidobacteriota > Terriglobia > Acidiferrales > UBA7541 > Palsa-360. Next base: position 368,688 of record CAWAYK010000005.1, on the reverse strand, counting down.
GCGTGCGTTCTTTCACCAGGCGCGCAAGATTTTCGATGGTAACTTCATCATCGTTGCCCACGTTGACGACTTCCCCGACAGCCTTATCCGTTGCGGCCAAACGGAGAAGGGCTTCTACGGCATCCCTCACATCGCAAAAGCATCGCGACTGTTTGCCGGTTCCATAAACGCTGATCGGGCTGCCCTCCAGCGACTGCCGCACAAAATTCGGGCAGAACCATTCCATAGCGCCCCGTTTGACGCGGCCCCACCGTGTTGAAGAGGCGCGCAATTACGACCGGTAATTTCTTCTCTTTCCAGTATGAAAGCGCAAGGAATTCATCGAGCGCCTTCGAAGCTGCGTAGCTCCAACGCCCCTTGGTGGTCGGACCCAGCACGAGATCGGCATCCTCATGAAACGGAACATTAGTATTTTTTCCATAGACTTCGGAAGTGGAGGCAGCAAAAACCAGCTTGCGCTTGCGGCAGGCTGCTTCCAGAACCATCTGCGTTCCGTTGACGTTCGTTTCAATTGTGCGGACAGGACTTTCGACAATCAGCTTGACGCCAACGGCCGCGGCCAGATGGAAAATGACGTCGGCCTCATCGACGAGTTCAGCCAAGAGTTGCCGATTCTCCAGCGGTTCCAGGAAATAATGCATCCGATCATATTTTTTCAGGTGCCGGATGTTTTCCATGCTGCCGGTGGAAAGATTATCCATTAACAGGACCTGGTCACCGCGCTCAAGCAAACGCTCCGCGAGGTGAGACCCGATAAAACCTGCTCCACCTGTGATGAGATAAACCAACAATTCCCCCTGACAGCGTTTAGTCTTGGCCCAATTGCGATTCCGCTTCGGCTCGCCGGGCTTTCCGAGATTTCCGGGTGTCTTCTTCCCGCCCGTATCCGCCATACGAATACGGATAGTAACGATACGAGTAGTAGTAATCCGGTGAACTGGCGTCCACAGCGTTCAAAACAACCCCGAGCATGTGGGCCTTCACACCTACCAGCAGATCGCGCGTGCGCGTGAACGCTTCCTTCGGTGTTTCTCCGCTGCGCACCACCATCAGCACGCCGTCCACGAGCACGGAAAGAATAACGGCGTCCGTGGCCGCCATAATCGGCGGTGAATCGATGACCACAAATTTATAGCGGGTCCGAAGTTCGGTTATCAGTTCCGTCAGCCTGCGTGAAGAAAGCAAATCGGCAGGGTTTGGAGGAATCGGTCCGGTCGGAATCGCTTCCAGATTCGAAATCGCAGGATGGGGCACGGTGATTAAATCCAGCGAGGAAACGCCCGCCAGATAGGAGCTCAATCCCGCGTGTTTACCGTCCACCAGGCTCAATGCGCGATTGATGCCAGGCTTGCGTAAGTCGGCATCCACCAGCAGAGTCTTATCACCAAGCTGCGCAAGCGTAACGGCCAAGTTCACAGCCGCCGTGGTTTTACCTTCGCGGGGCAGCGCGCTGGTCATCAGGATGACCTGCGGCGGATGGTCTGCCTGTGACAGAAGCAATGATGTACGGAGCGCACGAAATGCCTCTGACATTTGGGACTGCGGCATGTTGTGCGAAATCAATTCCGCTCGGCCTTCTTTAGACGTCACCACAGCGGTGTTGAGAAGTTTTGAAAACCGCCCCCGCCGCTTCCCGCTGGAGTTCGATAACGCCGGAACCACGGCCAGCGAAGGCAGCCGCGCCAGCGTCTCGATGTCATCCGGCGTTTTCACTGTGTTATCGAGATATTCGCGCAGAAGCGCCAAGCCAATTCCGCCGAGGAATCCAACAATGACACTCAACAGAATATTTCGAGTCTTATTGGGCCGCGATGGGTAGCCGGGAATCAGAGCAGGATCAACAATGCGAATATTGGAAGAACGAAGGCCGGCCGTGATGCCCGCTTCCTTCAATTTCTGAAGCATTCCGTCGTACAGCTGTTTATTCGTATCAGCCTCGCGCTTCAAAATATTGTACTGGACAAGCTTCTCAGCCGTCTGATTCACTTCCGCTTTTTGCTCGTCGAGCGCTTGCTTCAAGAGAAGTTCGCGCTGCCGCGATCCGCGGTAATCGGCTTCCACCTGATTACCAATGTTCAACTTCTCGCGCGTAATCAGTTGATCCAGGTCTTTGAGCTGTGCCTGAATTCGCACGACTTTGGGAAATTTGGGACCGTATTGGCTGACGGCATCGGTGTATTGCGCGCTGAGTGTTGTCTGCTGTTTCAAAATATCCTGAATGACAACGCTTTCGCGCACCGCGGCGATCGCATCGTAATTCCCTGATTGCGCCAGCTGATAAACGGCTTCCTTGTTGATCCGGTCGGCTTGCGCGTCAGTCAGCTGCTTTTCCAGCTCTCCCAATTTCTGAGTGCTGATGTCGCTTTTCTCATCAATGGTCCAGATCTGATTTTCGCGCTCATATTCGAGCCGCGCATCCTCCGCATTCTCGACCTTGATCTTCATTTCATTCAATTGCCCGGCCATCCAGTTGGAAGCTTGCGTGGCCGCCTCAAAACGGCTGCGAAAATTTTGCTCTATGAAATTATTCAGATGCGCATTGACCACCCGCGCCGCAAGCGCGGGATCGGTCGTCTCAAAAGTCACGTCGAGCAAACGGGAGTTCGGCACCCGTTTCACGCTCAACCCGCCCAAAAAAGCTCCCAGCGCCGGAGGCCGCATCAGGCTGGCATCGCTGCCGGGGGCGGGTTCCGGTTTGGTCGCTTTCCCCGGCGTGCCACCGAATTGGGGCAGGTGATCGAGACCCATGGACTTAACTGTTTGCATGGCCAGGGTCTCGCTTTGAAGAATTTTCGACTGCGTGACGATATAGTCCTCAAGGTCCCCGTAATCGTCTGACTGCTCATTTTCGTTAAAGCGAAACGCAGTGGGAGTGTCGCGGTCTACTTCCACGCGCGCTGTGGCTTCGTAAATCGGCTGCATGCGGAACGTGGCGATCGTCACGATGGACACGACTGCCAGCAGGAAAAAGGCGATCAGCCACTGGTGCTTCCGCAATACCAGCAAGTAGTCCAGGAGATGCGGTTCCCGCGGCATGAGGTCCAGCGCTAAAAATGGGGAACGCTGCTGAAGAGATTCCGACGAATTAGAATTGGGGCGCTCTCGAGGAGCTAGATTGTTTGTCTCATCCATAAAATCTTCACAAGCTCCATGAATTCAAGTCGATTCGAGCCGACTGGGGTTATCTACAGTTTGCCCGCAGCGACGATGCCTATCCCCGAGGTGAGGGTAAGAGCGACGTCACCTGCGCGATGCAAGGCCTTCAATCCATTGCTGTCGGGCACAAAAAGGATATCGTTCGACTGCATTGCTATATCTTGCGATTTCATGCTCAAGATTTTTGAAAGATTCACAGGCACTTGGTCGCGAGTCCCGGTATTGGGGTTTTTTCGAAGGATGACCGCATTCTTCAATTTCGCGGTATTGGTTGCACCGCCGGCGAGAGACAGCATCTTCAGCATGGTCATGCGATCCAGGTCATTCTGCATCAAAAATCCGCCAGGACGAATTACAGCGCCTACAACGTAAATAATGCCCGCGCGCGGAACTGAAACCACGTCACCGCCCGTCAGAGGAATATTAAACTCCGCATTGTTCGATTCCAGAACGTCAGACAGGCTAATCGTGAAGCTCTGAGGAGCCGCCGGTGTGGATGCAGCACTCGGATCAGCGGAATCGGAAACATCCGGCCTTGGGCGAGTCACGATGACCGTGGCCCCAGCATCGTCCGCAATCCCGCCTGCTTGCGACAGTGCCTGAAGCAAAGTCGTTTTCCGCAAGGCTTGAATCACCATCGGATTCTTGACCGCGCCAATCACGGTGATGGGTTGACTGTGCTGCTCTTTTACCGAAACCGTTACCTGCGGTGTGGATACCAGACCATTCGTCTGTAATAACTCCGCCAGCTTGTCTTGCAGTTGAAACGGATTTAGACCGGCAGCTCGAACTTTGGAGGGCATCAGGGGAAGTGAAATATATCCCGTCTCATTCACTCGGACTTCGCGCGAAAGCTCTGGAACATCGAACACTTCGATTCCTAACAAATCGCCGCTGCCTATGAGGTAATCGCCCTGCTTCACATCGGAGGCGAGTGCAAGTTGCGCGATGCGATCGTTCGTCTCTGCAGCGACTCTGCTGATTGGCTTGTTAGGCACATCGGGAGGCACCGCTGTTTTTTGTTGTTGAGCGAAGACGGATGGAACTGCGAGAACAAAAAGTATCACCGTCCGCGCACATGAATACATCGACGGGCGCAATACGCCCCTTACATTTTGATTGCTCAATATAGATACTCCCCCAACGCAGCTGCCATTATACAGAGTCTCGCACTGAGTCAAGGGGTTTTCTTGATGGAAAATTAGAATGTTCTGCAAAGATAACCCAACTACAATTTCCAAATAGGCATCTGCATCCAATGGACAGACCTGCCGGCATTCTTGTGGATCGCTCAAACATGGTATGAATCCAAATTAATTGCTTCGCGCGAATTTCCCGCTGAAATGAAAATACATGAATCAATTTCTCCGGGAGGTGGGCAGCGCCGGAAAGGCGGATGTTGCCAGGGCTGCCTGCAAAAGAAAAATAAGTTCGTTGGAAGGGATTCGGAAATTGAAGTCCACCCCTCCATGCACAAGAAGCCCGAGGCAGGCAGTCAGTGCGCCGGCGTGAAATGCAAAATTTCGCGCATCGCTTTCCGAATTGAGAATCTTCCAGGATTTCCAAAACAGAAAAATCAGGAAAACAAGCCCGCAAAGACCTCCAATGGCGCCCGTTTCAGCGAGCGTTTCCGCATAGTCGTTGTGGCTGTGATTTACGACCAGGCCGTCATAATACGACTCGTATAGCGGAAAAACTTCCTGCAAGGTACCAAGACCTGTTCCCAAAACACGGTGGTCGTTAAAAATATGCAAACTGTCATGCAGCATCTGCACGCGGCGTCCCTCGGTTGTTTCCAGCTTTTTATAAGTGGCAAAACGGTCCAGCGCTCTACCAATTCCCAGCCAGGAAACAAGTAGGGCGGCCAGTGTGACAACCAGTGCGCCTGCGACCAGCGTTTTTTTCTCTCTCCTTCGCAGAATGATCAGAATCGCCAGAAAAATCACTTCGGCCACAAAACTGACGATCCCGCCTCGTGATGCGGACAAAAACAAGGATCCAATTGGCAATAACGTGAAGAGCGTGATCAGCGGCAACTGGTCGCGGCGTTCCGCGCCTAGAATTTGTATGGCCAGGCCCGGCGGTATCAACAATTCCATCAACCCGGCATAGTGATTTCGATTTACGTAGGGCCCGAATGGGATGCCGCCGTACTGCAATTCGCGCAGCCAATATAATTTTCCGTTAAACGTAAAATGCTGCAGAATCGCAAACAGGGAGACCGCGAAACCAAGGCTCAGCAAAAACCAAACGAAGGTGCGCCAGTGTGCCCTCGTTCTGTAGCACTGAATACAAAGAAAAAATAGCGCTACCAGCGCTGAATACTTCAACCATTCGATCCGCGTCAAAAACGGCACAGCCGTGATCCCAACCGCAAGCTGAAACGCTGCCACCAGCCAAAATGCAAGCAGGGGCCATAGAAGCGGATTCCACACAACCTTTGTTTCTCCGCCAGTCAATATTTTTGCCGCCCAGACCAGCAATAAAATGGCCGCTCCTATTTCCAGAACGCCTTCCGACCAGGGTTCCACCGCTCCGTGCGCCAGCACGGCGAAGGCCGCCAAAACACAAACCCCTGCTCGCAAAAAGCTCATGCGCCCGGCCTGCTATAAGTCTTCAGCATTTTGAATTTTCCATCAAAATCGCAAATTCTCTTTTCAATTCCAATTAATGAATTGCCTGTCGCGGTTTTTCATGGCCACCGCTGCCGCCCGGAACCAAACTCACATCGTCAATCCAGACCGTTCCGCGCAGCTTGTTGTCTAAACGCTGACTCAACTTTCTGACCAGCCGGATGGCGAGCATGTGGGTGTTTGGACCGGCAGTAAAATCACTTTGTTCCAACGTCCATGGCAAAGTTCCCGTCTCATCTGGCGTCAGCACGTCCACATGCTGGGGATCTTTGGGATCCACGATCTCAAATCGCATTCCGGATTCCGTGGAAATTTTGTCCGTCCGAATAAATCCTTGAAAGCGGTAGCGCGTGCCGGGAGACACCAGAACATTTTGAGTTAAATTTTGATACTCCAGATTCTTGGTGCCATCGAAAATCACACGTGCAGCCCGGCCGCCGGAATGCTTCTGCTCCGCATCGTAATCAAAATCCGCGCCGTCCGTTTCAATCAGCCGCCAACCAAAGCCGCCACCCGAAATATCTTTTTCAAATCCGCCATCATAAATCAGCGAATTTCCAGCATACCCTGAAGCGGAATCCGCATTCGCGGACACAGCCTCATGCCAAACAGTTCCCGCATCATCGAATTTTTCCTGAGCCATCAACATGTCCGTCAGTCCATAAACCAACTTCATGTCCGGCTGAGGATCTTTGGCGATCAACCGATGCCAAACTTCCAGCGCCGCCGTCGGATTCTGCTCGCCCACTAGAAATGTGAGTGCCTCCGAATAGCCTTCTGCCGTCTCCGGCAAAATCTGGTCGAGCAGCAGGTGAATGTCCGGGTCGCTGTGCCAGACCCGCGAAACCGCGAGCGGCATCAAGCTGGGTTGCACCAGGACGGCGCGGTGAATTTCGGCATACGCTTCGGTCAACCGGTCTTGGCGAAGAAGAAAGTTGCCATACTTCCACGCAACTTCGGCGGAAATTGGGTGCGCCGCTTTTGCAGCTCGAAAACTATTATCCGCCTCGGAAATATTTCCCGCCATCTCGAAAGCTCCGGCCAGATCCAGCTTGTAGTAAGGGGAATGCGGATTCAGTTTCACCGCGCGCTGGTAATCGGAAATGGAGAGGGGAATATTTGCGTTGTCGAAATCGAGCTGACGGTAGCGCCCCATCCGGTACCATGTTTCGGGATTATCCGGCTCAATGCGGCTGGCGCGTTCCCAATTCTCCGGAATCGACGACAACGCATAATGGCTCGCCAACGCATGCTTGCCGCCAGCGTAACAAAACCACACCGCCGCCGCGATTGCAATAATCGCGACTATACGCGGCAAAGTAGAATTGGTAGCGCCTTCAGGCATCCGCGGATAATCTGCACCGAATGCCCATCGCTGCGCAACTAAAAACCGAGGACAAGGATTAAACTTTCGCGCATCAGACAACAGATAGGTGGAAATTGCGGCATCTTAAGAGAATTATTGGCCAAAAACAATAATTCGTAAACGAATGGGATTTTGTTTCTATATACGATAACTCTCAGCGGCGATTTGTTTTGCCTATCTGGAGTTAGACGCCCCCGAGACAACTCCTGTGGTTCCTGGTGAAACGGGTTCCTGACTTTTGATAGTCCAAAGGTATAGAGAAGTACGATCACCATTTGGCAGGAAATAGCTTTCATTACGCTCAGGCTCCCAACCGTAAATCTGAAAATCTCGCGAGACAATTCGTGCACCCGGACGCAGTTGGGAGCGCAATTGATCTACTAGCCTGAGATTTCCGTCAGCGCCCAAGTACATTGTGATTACCGTCGCTTCCCTAAAATCCATTTGCTTGGCATCTCCCAGAATGAATTGGACCAGATCCTCAACTTCATTCTGGCGCGCATTCGCCCGCGCTTCAGCGATTCGCGTGGGATTGATATCGACTCCAACGGTTCGAATTCCGTATTTTTTTGCTGCGGTCACTACAATCCTTCCGTCGCCGCATCCTAAATCGTAAAGAACATCTCCTGGGCCAACCTCCGCGAGACATAGCATTTGCTCGACCACATCGTGGGACGTCGGTATAAATATGGCAAGATCCGTTTTAGCCCTTCGATTCATCAAACCCAAACCATATTCACGCATTAATCTTAATGGCCGCCAGACTCCATAGAACGGATTCAGAAACCTGGGAAGATTAATAGTTTGGCGGTCACTTTCGGTCGGGCTCATGGCCAGACGAACTAAATGGCGCAATCCTTTCGAGTACCGATCCGATGACCGAAATCGGAATATCGCTCGGGGCCAGACGCCAATGGTCGATCTTGAATCCCCCGTGTATCCTTCGAGCACTTTGTTCGCTAACCATTGGACGTTTTTGTCTCTGCGCAATTGCTCTAAAACCGGTTGCGGCAATACCGCGCCGAACAATTCATGTGCAAGATAAAGTCCAAGAAACAACACACGCGTGCACTCCATATCTACCGCGATCTGTAAAAGTAAATCCCAATTCACTTCCCGAACTGTGATCAACTGCGCTATATCGAAAATCCAGGAAAGCCGATCCCAAAAGTGTTTTGCCCCATGAACGGACAACATGATGAGCAGGTCTTCCACCGAAAACGTGCGAAGATTTTGCCCAGCTATATCCAGCTGCAGCAATCTTGAATTCATCTCCTCAAGATTGAGCGGGTGTGAAAAATAGCGGAGGGTTCTCTCGGTATGAAGTTCCAAATAACAGGATTTCTCTATAGGAGCAAAAGCGTACTGGCCCGGAACTGGGCCATGCTGGCCAGCTTGCGCTTCATCAATGCTAAATTGTGGAATGTACTTATTTGCTTTAAGCAAACGTACAATTTCCGGGATGTAGCGCTGCGGAACAACAAAATCGAGGTCCGCGCAGGTCCGCTGCGCAAAGTTCGGATAAGCCACCCAGGCGAGGGACGGGCCCTTGAATGGAATCGCCGGAATCCGCGCACTTTCAAATAAAGCATGGAGCCGCAGCATTTCGCTCAAAAACCTAAAATTGTCTCTAGTCGTGATACGGGCGATTTCAGCTAACGCGTCTCGCTTGTCTTGCGGAACCAAATCTTTATCCAGGGCGCGAACGGCCTCGTACAAGGTTACTGTCAGTTTGTGTTCGATAGCGCACGCCAATACTTCTGACCAATTCGCTCCTGCACCGCATAGTTGTTTAATTCGTTCTTCATTTCCTGGACTTCTAGGACAAGCGGAAAGGAAAACGATCTCAAGTTCCGGACGCATCTTCGTTTTTTTCACTTCGTTGTCCATGCGCAGCTTGTGGTTCATCGTGTCAATCACTGTTGATTAGTCCGGGCAACAAATAACAAAGTATTGCAAGGCGTCTGAAGCAAAATATCATGTAGGGTTGTTTCCGTCACTACTGGACAGTTCGGAGTATGCGCAAAAAAAATGTCACAGTGGAACGAATCACAAACATCGGAATTTTTACTTTGGCAAAAGTTTTCATTTCGAGACGAGATCTATTCCGCTTATTCGGCTAGCGAAAGTTTGGAAAACCGGTGGAAATACTCCAGGTCAGGCGGGCTCTCGAACTCCCAAACGTTTTTCAATCTGGTGAGCTTCTGAGTTTTTAGGCAGAATCTTTGAACAAAGTTCCTTTGCATCTGCGCCTATCGTTTCACAAAGATCGAAAAGCATGGAAGCGTCCGTAGCGGCTCGAATTGTTCGAATTGGAACATGGCCTAAAACACGCTGAATGACTTCGAATTCGAGACGGCGCAATTGGGGGTCAGGGATATAATTCATGTACGTATTACCCAGAAGCGCCAAAAACGCTTCCGGACCTCCTAAGTTCCCTAAGACCGGTGCAGCTAATCCTTCTTCACGCCTTTGCAGTACATAAATCGCTCCAAGAGGCAAGGCGCCTGTTTCAAATTGGGTTTCCTGATCGAGCGGCATGAACTGCTTATCCCAATCGGGACTGATAAACGGCAATGAATCGCTCGCTCCAAAAAGCGCTTGAACTGACTCAGCCCATAAGTTCACTCGAGGATAGCCAGGTGGGATCAAAAATTTAGCCCCGTTGTCATTCAACGCAACAACATCATCAGAAATCACCCGGTAACCGCGGCGAGCAAATCCTCCCGCCGTTGTGGATTTCCCAGCGCCCGCAGGTCCCATGAGGGCGATTGCATGCCCTGCGATGGACACAGCGCTGGCGTGAAGTGGGATCGTTCCTCGCAAACGCAATATGAACCCCAGAATCGGGCCTAAAAGGTATGGAGAGATATCTTCGACCGTAAATCGATCCGGCCAATCCGCAAAAACTTCCTTACCACTGCGCTCAACTGTAAACCGTGTTCCGTCAGAGTATTGGAGTACGAAGTAACCGCCGTCCGCTACTTGCGCAGCCCATAAATCTGGGACACCATTTGCAGCATCCATTGTTCGGCTTACATAGAAAATTTCAGAGGAAGAAACGGTGGAGGTCTCTCGGGGAGCTGTTTCTTTGAGTCTTATTTGGACTTCAGCTAACCCATCCAAGCTAGTTAAAATAGGAAGTCCGGGAATGGCAATATTCGCCGACAGTCTTAGACCGTAGACAAAATGAAAAGCCATTATATCCTAATCATAATCAATGGTTATCTTTAATGTGACTGTCAAACAGAAGGCTGGGCATAGATTGGCCCAAAAGGGGAATAATGAACGATATTACCCCCCAGTTTTGCGATTAGCCCTTCCCGCATTGTCGCCCAATGTAGCTAATGCTCTTACAGTTGTCTGCGTAATCTTCGAAACACTGCCGTAAATCTGCAAATTCGGACTTCGATAAGATTTCTTGGACGGAAGTTGCGAATCCATTGATGTCAATGTTAGCCTCACTTGAAGCTCCTCAATTACTGGTCCGTATTGAACCATAATCCGTCAATACCTTGCAACCAAAATTTGAGGCTAAGTGGCCGAAGATTCAACCATGCCTTACCAGGGATCTTTTCCATATATACAGGCGGAACCTTGGTCCTATCAATGTAACGGTCGAGATCGGGAATTGTTTCGAAACGGTCCACCCACGCTGACTCTGCTTTCTCGAGCACTGCGAGGGTGGGATCGTGCCGCAATGGTGACTTTGGGCGTAACCGAACCAACTCTGGCAGTACTCCACGCCCTGCTCGCCGGAGCATCTCTTTATCGCAACACCAGGGCAATCGTTGCAAACGCAGGAGAAAATCGATCAGGCGCAGGTCAAAAAAGGGATATCTGACCTCTACTGGTATTCTCGTTACTCCAGGATCGAACTCCTCAAACGTCTTCTGCCAACCCACATCTGACATAACCATAACCGCCTCCGGTCGAAACCCGCTAACGGTTGATTCCTGGCGTTTAATCGCATCCCAACTTGATACCTCATACGTCATCCAGCGATCTCTCAGTCCAAGTTTCTTTTCGAAATCCTTATTGAGCCAACCAGGAAAAGCATAAAAGGGGTTCTGATTACTGGTTAGGATCCCCCAACGGCCGCGAAGGTATAGTCTCGAAAATCTTCCCTTTGCGCCTAGATATTCCGTTGCATCGGTTAGAGCTTGAAAATATCGCCTTTGTTTAAACAATTGGGCAAAATGGACCGTGATGCGGCTCGCAAAGCCCGGGTCACTCCCTTGTCCATTGAGTGCGACTTTGCTCTTTTTGGAGATTTCCCGCAGTTGATCCACGTAGTTCCCCGGCCATGCGGAATTTTCAGGTTCGGACTGGAGGCACTCGGGCTCGCCGGCTCGGTCAAACAAGCGGTATTCATCCAATGCCTGAAGCACCACGGGAATATCCAGTTTCTTTGCCACAAGACTCGCGAAATGACCTTCTTTGTCGGGGATCAAATTGTTAAGTACCGACGTATAAGCGAACAATTCAGTTTTATTATCGAATTTGGTCACAACTCGCCTGGCAGACGCCGCGATCGTTGACGAATCGAGACCCCCGCTAAGCATGATACCGGCGTTATCCGCTGGCATGCGGTCCACCACGGCTTGATCCAACAATTCCAGAAAGCGTTCGATATATTCGTGTTCATGTTTAAAGATGATTGGTTCAAGAACCGAAAGGGTCCAGTACCGACGGACAGAAAACGAGTTCCTGTCGCATTCCAAAATGTGGGCGGCGGGCAGGCGATTAACATCAGCAAAAGTCGTAGTGGCGGGATCCTGATTCATTTCGAATAGAAGGAAATCGGCAATGCCCAGATCGTTGAGTTTGCGGGAAACCGCAGGATGCCGCCGCACGCACTCCAAAGTGTTACTAAATACAACAAGGGAACCTAGATGCGCGTAGAAAAATGGCTTAACTCCCATTTGATCCCTGGCACAAAATAGTCGCTGCCTGGTTGAGTCCCAAATAGCAAACGAGAAATCTCCAAGGAGATGGTCCACACAAGCATCGCCCCACGCACTGTAGGCTTGAAGGATCAAATCAGCATCTGGCGTTGAAGGGGAGATACCGCTCGCATTATCGCTTTGTTTTTTCAGCTTTTCGATCAGCTCAGGTCGAGCATCGAGTCGAACGTCCGCAACGATCCACAAACGATTATCGAGGCTTGCAGGCTGCTTGTCGCCGTCCCCACCGGACGGCATCTGGGATGATCCAATGCGTGTTGTTTGCAGCAGCGTATGGCCCAAGCCAACGGCCCCCTCCAACCATATTCCGTTCCCATCGGGACCGCGAAACGTGAGCGAGCGCGTCAAGCGCTCAAGTAAATCCCGGTCCACGGGGGCGCCGTCCAGATTTAAAATCCCGACAAATCCACTCATCTCAAGGCCTCATCCGCCCCGGCAATGGGAGCATCAAAACGGGCATAGTGTTGATGAATATCCGGACTGTCGTTCAAAATCACCCCTCTGAGTTCGACCCAGGCATGGGCCTCAAACTGTGAATCATTCTTGCGGGCACCAATGTGCAGTTCTCCGTCAATTCCTGCAATCCTTAAAAGCCACCAGAGAGTGAGAGATCGTTCCAGGCAGTTCGGCTTTCCAAATACGTTTCTTTCGGCCGCGCGGGCCGCGCCGGTGATCCTCTCAGTCATCCTTAATTCGTCTGCTGATTCCGGGATTTGTGGCAGCGCCGGCGATGGTGAAACTTGTTCAATCAATTGCTTCAAGCGACGAAATCCGATCACACGTAATCCGATCTCCGTCAATGGCAAGAAGACCATCGCACGAAGTACATATCCGCGTTCTGGAGCCGGAAGTCTCCAAAACCGGCGCCATTTTATCCAAAGTGACACTTTCGCGCCCATTATCGCACACGCCACAATTCCAACGCCCGCCGGAATGGACGGCGCAGACTTCGCCAAAGTTTGGACATCTTGCGCTTTGACTGCATTGCCGACTGCTTGAATGCCTGCCCGAATTCAATTCCAGCACTTTTCCAGCGGCTTTGTCGAAGGGCCAGCGACCCTAACTGGCAGCGAAGTAGCACTCCATCAAACCCACCTGCGGCTGCCATGTGCATATATTGGCTGGCACGATCTGGCTCACCTTGTGTCAGGTACAACTTTCCAAGTCTTAGAAATATTTCAAAATGATGCTCATCATTCAGTCGGGGGCGTTCCGCTGCAATCCACGGACATTCTTGCAGCGATTCCTGGCCAGTAAGAGCAAGCTTCAGCGATTTTTCATACGATGCGATGGCATCGCGCCGGCGACCCATTTCTACTTGGATTTTTCCCATCGCTCGATGCGCATCGAGCAGGTCGGGCCGTATTTCTATTGCGTGGTGAATTTCCGATTCGGCTACGCTCCAGTTGGACTGTTCCAGGGCAATCCATCCCAATCCCAAGTGGGCGAAGGCATCATTCGGATCAAGCTTCAGCGTGCGCTGATATTCGCGCTCTGCAGTTTCACATCGCCGTTCCCAGTAGTGCCATAGCCCGTCGCTGTTGAAGGGACCACAGTACCTGGAATCAAGTTCCATGGAGCGCCGATACGTCTGCTGCGCCTCAACTAAACGCCCGGCATCCAAATGCAAAGACGCAAGATGCCACAGTGGAGCGGCAAGATTTGGCAAGCATTCCACAGCTTCCATATATTTTTTCTGGGCGACGCCGAATTCACCGCTTGCAGCGGCCTCAGCGCCATCCCGCATCAATCTCATGCCCTGGAGGACATTGGAGTCGGCCTTAACAATCCGTGCCTCGAGTTCATCTCCCAAATATTTCCAGCGAAGAGGGGTGAATCCACCATAAACCGAGTAAGCGATTGTGATAAGGTCCGCCCGAGTCTTTCGTTCATCGAGTCGCGAAAGCAACTCCTCTGGCCAGATCCACGGGAGATTCGCGTGAGGATCTCCGGTACCATACGTCACGCGCGGGAGAAGCATGTAGTCCACATCAAGATCGAGTAGGACCTCTTCGCGGAATTGCGGAAGACCGTCGATTGAACAAATGTGCAGCGGCTTGCCGAGCAGCGTCGTGGAAATGTGATCGCGCCGAATTTCAATTGGGTCAGAATGCCCTGGGAAATCTCTTTGGATCTTTTTTAGATGATGAAGAATCTGGCTGCGGTTTTCAATTGACTCCCACGAACGGTCCGGCACAACCCAATAAATTTCAGAAATAATTCCGTCGCGAATGGCGGGACTTATGAAATTGGCGATCGTAATATTCTTGTCGTTTTTCACCCACCACATGTCATGGTGGGCATCGATATGAACTAGAATGCGATTCGTACCCGCTGAATTTCTCCAGATTGGTAATACGGCATCATGATTTTCGACGCGGAAAATCCGTTGGATAGGATTTTCGGATTTCTTGTTCTCTATCGCGTCTGAAGATGTTTGAGTCATACCAAAAGGCTCATGACGATCCGCGCCCGCAAATAAAATCTAAACGCCAGAACCACCCTTCACCTCGATCAAACCTTCCGCGAGAAGCTTTTCCAGCAGCGCCATCAGGTCTCGAGCGCACTGTTCCGGCTCAACATCATACTCACCGGTGATCGTGTTTTGAATTTCTATAACTTCACGGGGTTGCTGCATCAAATTCCAGATTCGCGCCCCCACCGGATCAAGACCGTAGTAAACGCCACTCTTTATGTTCAAGATCGCCGCTTCTCCCGCAAGGTCACAGGAAACTTGATCTTTTGCAGCCACAACGACGGAACGATCTGAAATAGTTTGGGTCATGTCTCTTCTCCATCACCTGCTGAATCCTGTAGCTGGCTGCGCACACAGACGCCGTTCATCACACAGGATTTCATAATATTCCGCAATAACTTCAACGCGAATTAACCAGGCATCTGCCATGCCGCAAAATTGTAGCGGCTTAAGCTTGTAACGGCAACGCGATTCAGAATTTAGTTAAAGATCATTTTCCCAGACAAACATCTCCCATCGTTAAGCACACGGTTGCGACTGATTGCCAAAATGACCAAGAACTATTAGGCTTTTGATCCAGGAGTGCTCCATTATATTTCTCTCGCCGGGCAGATCATTTTTCGGCTAAATGCCGACAATTATTTTTAGCTGCAAGCATGTTTAAAATTTCTTGATCGCGCTAGCTCGTTCGAAATTCAAGTAGGGCACGCGATCAGAGACTTCCGGGATCTCACTCTAACCAATCTTGATATTCGGAGAACGAACCCCCGGTCCGCCAAAAATTGTCACTCCAGTTAGTACCTGCTATAACCCAAAATGTGACATTATCAATTTTAAACAAGCAATCCCCATCTCTGCCCGAATACGTATCTTAAATTCCACGTTTTGTGCCAAATTTTGGCACTCTTCCGCTCGACGTAAGTATATCGCTCCTCAATTTGTCAGGATTTCCCTTGATTGTCTGCGCCCTCGCATTGCCCCATTCTTCACTTCCGGGTGAGTTGTCTCCAATCGGTAGGGGTCATTGCAATGAGAAAGAAAAATCAAAGCGCGACGGAGAGCCTGTGGACAGCGGACGCAAAGCCCTGAAATTGAGATTTTTTGCGGAAGCAACACTATTTCTTTTTGCGTTAAGTTTTTCAGGATGTGGCGCGGTCGGCTCCAATTCGAACTCCAATAGCACCACCGGAGTACCGACCTCGATTGCAATGACAGCTTCTCCGCCCACGACAATGAATCCTGGTGCAACGTCGTCTGTTGCGGCGACCGTTTCGAACGATAGTTCGAACGCGGGCGTCGATTGGAGTTGCACGCCGTCCGCATCTTGCGGATCGTTTAATCCTGCGCATACCGCAAGCGGCGCGGCCTCCACTTATACGGCTTCCAGCGCCACAGGAAGTGTGGTGATCACGGCTATGGCAACCAGCAATCATTCCGCGAGTGTCACGGACAATGTCTCTATTGCCGCAGCCTCCACGAACGGCCCAACATTAACCCCAGGCCAGTTTGTATTTTCGGTGCGGGGAGAAACCTCAAATATTTCTGCGTATGGCATTACCGGCGCCTTCGCTTTGGATCAGAGCGGCAATGTTACAGGTGGAGAACAGAATTACGTCAGCGTTGGCGGAGCAAACTCCCCTGAACCAGGCGGGGACACAATTACCGGCGGCAAATTAACGACCAGCGCGAACAGCACGGCAACTCTGACGCTAATTACCAATAATAGTGCGGTCGGTGTAAGTGGAACAGAAACGTTCCATATTGCACTCGCCAACAGCAAACATGCGCTCATCGAAGAATTTGATTCCAGCGCGACATCCAGCGGAACTCTCGATTTTCAAACTTTGGCGCCGGGAGGTATGGGTCAAATTAATGGGCCATTTGTATTTTTTGTGAAAGGTAAAAGAGGAACGATTGAGGAAACTTTTGGCGGTCTTCTTACAGGCAACGGCGCGGGTGCCGGAAATATTGTGGTAGACGTGAACGACGACGGCGCCGGCGAACACGGAGGGACAAACGTTTCCACCTACACCGCGCCTGACAGCTTTGGGAAAGGAACTTACACCACTCCCGCTGGCACCGATTTTGTCTACTACGTCGTGAACTCCAAAGTGTTACGGATCGTGTCCTTCGACTCCGGATGGGCGGATGTGGGTTCTGCGTATGCCGGCGTGACCAACGTTTCGAACGCCACTCTGCACCAAAGATTTATTTTTGCCGATTCCAGCGTTTTCTCCTCTGGGGCCACATTCGCCGCCGCGGGAGAAATGACTTTCGACGGAAGTGGTCATGTGTCGGGCTTCGCGGACGTAAATGAGACTGGCCATGCCACCGCTGCTGCATTCACCGGAACCTACACGATGAGCAGCAACGGCTACGGCAGCATCACCATCAATCCGGGAAACACGCAGGATGTGAGCGCCCTGGGCTTGTACCTCGCGGACCCAACCATCAACTTCGCGGATCCGAATAGCAGCAGTTCCGCAGGCGGCGGATTATGCGGACTCATCCTCGATCTGGATACGAAAATTGTCGGTTCCGGCGAATTGATTGTTCCCGGAACTCAGACCGCGTTGCCGTCCGGAAATTTTGCCCAGCAACTGCAGGCCACAAACAATAATCTTGAAGTCGATGCGGTGGGTGTTGCGTCGATCACCGGAACCACGTTAACCGGAACGGTGGACCTTAACGATATTCTACTGAGCACCGGCCTTAAAATCGCTCTTTCTGCCACGACTACATCAGCCCTGGCCGCCGATACGAACAATCCAGGGCGTTCACTCGTCCAGATTTCCATCGCCAGCACACCCGCTCAAACACAAAGTTTCGTCCTCTACCAGATCAGCAACACCCAATATCTGGTCGTCGAATTGGATGCGTCTCAATTCGGCTCGGGCATTCTCGAACAGCAGCAGTAGCCATTTGATTTAAAAATTAACTTTAGTCGGTACTTTCCATTCATGCGCAAAAGAGCACACCCCGAGCAGCACTCCTGATTTAAATCTGGAAGCCTGTCTGGAAATTGGAACCGGTTGAGTTGACACCGTTTATCAGAACTTGAGGCAGCCTTGCGGATTTCTTACCGAACTGTCGAGCACGATTCACAACAATAGAGCGTGTAACGTAAGACTCAGCGCTCAAAGCACACGCCTAATGAGGTTATCCGAGAGTGAATCGAACGCATAAAAGGTCGAATTAAGCGCCGACGAACTCGTTGAAAGGATGTGAAGTTGCAGCGCGACCGGAATCCTGTCGGATGCAATGGTTGAGTCCGCAGATGGGGCAGCCCGGCGTTCGATACGGTTGAGGAATGGAGACAAAAACAGACTCTTTGCAAAAAGCTATGAATCCATCTCGCCAAATTGTCATCGAATTGAGGTAGCTGATTCCGGAAGCTTTATGAATCGGATTTGGTGAGAAGGAGCATAGCAGGTGGAGTGATGCCACGATTTTATGTCTGTGCAGCCACCATAGTCGCGATGGCGCTGACACTGGCCATGCGCGCTCAGGCTCAAGCTGTTCAATCGCCAGAAACCCCGTCAGGACAAATCACCGGTACGGTTACCGACGTCAAAGGCGATGCCATCGTCGGCGCGACTGTCATTCTGACGCGTAGCCCGGAGTCGAGCGATCAGAGAACGGTGCTAACAACCGAAAACGGATTTTTCCGGTTCGACGCTTTGACACCGGCGGTGACCTATAATTTCGCCATCAACGCGGATGGCTTTGCCGAGTGGACCTCGCCGCCGATCACCCTTGAACCGGGGCAAGTTAAATCCCTTGGAGGCATCTCACTTCGCATCGCAACCCAGAACACTACGATGCAGGTTAAGTATGATCCCATCAAGGATGCGACTGAACAGTTCAAGGTTGAAGAAACGCAGCGTATCTTCGGCAT
Source organism: uncultured Acidobacteriota bacterium (assembly GCA_963786215.1). Classification (GTDB taxonomy): domain Bacteria; phylum Acidobacteriota; class Terriglobia; order Acidiferrales; family UBA7541; genus Palsa-360. Next base: position 350,192 of record CAWAYK010000005.1, on the reverse strand, counting down.
CATTCCGAACTTTTACACTTCCTTTGAAGGAGAGAATAGCCGCTCCTCTCACAACGAAAATGAAATTCGACCTCGCCTTCAAGGTGTCTTACGATCCGGTCACGATTGCGGGAGTTGGACTTGTCGCTGGTTTGAGGCAGGCAGTGAATAGCCCCAATTATCCGCAGGGCGCGAAGGGATTTGGGGAGCGGTTTGGCGTAACGGCGGCTGATGGTTTTACCGACATCATGATCGGTGGCGCAATCCTCCCGTCCGTGTTGCATCAAGATCCCCGCTACTTTTATCAAGGAACCGGCACAACCCGCTCTCGACTCCGCCATGCGATCCTAAGTGCGTTCATCGCCAAAGGAGACAACGGCAAGTGGCAACCGAACTACTCCAGCGTGGGCGGCGATTTAGCTTCTGCTGGTCTTTCAAATCTCTATTTCCCCAAATCAAATCGTGGCGGGGGGCTGGTGCTTTCGCTGTTCGCGCTTGGTACAGCCGAGCGCATCGGCGCTAATGTGGCTCAAGAGTTTCTTCTGGGCAAATTCACTCGCCGACGTCGCGAAGGAACTGAAGCCTCAGCACAATAGTTTACGTCGATGTTTTCACCGTCCGGAGATCGATACTGGCGACTAATATCGACTGTCGTCCGTCACAAATGAAAGTTGACGTCAGGGAACGGGCGAGACTCGCGTCCAGAATTCATCGAACCCCTCGCGTGTCGAAAAACGCGATGGCCTTTTTAACCTTTCCAACCTTCATCTGGAAGTCGCGGGATTCCCATATGACGGGAAGCCCGTTTCTCAGGCACTTTCCCGTTTCATGTGCAGTTGCGCCATCACAACACCAGCCTTACCGCGTTTTCTTGTTTGGAAGTTCGGATGTGGCAACGCTAAGACATAATCTCTATGAGATTGCCTTCCGTATCGATTACCGAGGCTTCGTAGTATCCGTCCCCAGTGATCCTCGGGCCACTCACGATATGAATTCCCTCCGCCCCCATTGCATTCACGAGACGATCAACGGTATCGCGCGACCCCACTGAGACAGCGATATGCGCCAGTCGCGTAGCTTCACCGGGCGATGTCATCAGCTCGAGACGCGCCCCAGAGCCGAACGAGAGGAAATAGGATGTGAAATCCCGCTTCGCGCTTGAGTATTTCAAGCCTACCGTGGCCTTAAACCAATGTTCATAGAAGGCGCGTGCTCGCTCGAGGTCGGACACCCATATTGCGGCATGGTCAATTTGCCCGATCGGTAGCTTTATCCCTTCTTCGACAAGACGCGCATCAGACCCGTATTGCTTAAGTAAATTGCGCCCACACCACGGACAGAATTTTAATTTTATTCCATCTTCGGCTATGGGTTCGGTCGGCATTCTGTTCGGACGACGATATTCCAGTAGGAACGCCGGAGCGGCTCTGGAACGGACAATCCACAAAATCCCGAGTCCGTCCTGTCTTCCCTCCGCTTGAAAGAAACGCTCCTGAAACTTCGGGCAGCACCATTCGGATTTCATAAAAGAAATCCTATTTCCAAGTCGGTCCAAAGTAAAGGAACCAGCGATTCCCAGTTAGCGATAACCCCGTTTCTCAGGACTTGGCAATGCAGGTCGCACCCCTTAAGCTTAGTCACGAAATACCGACGAAAAACGAAACGTCCCGCAATGAGATATCACTTTCCAAAGATTCCGGTGAAGGTTCCGGGATGCGTGATTTTGCTGCTGGTCTTGTTTGTTCCAGCGGCCCTGATGGCTTACGTTCTGCACAACCCAGCATGGATGGTTGGAGTCCCAATCGGAATCCTTGGTCTGATCTTCATTCTTGCGTTCACTTTAGGTGTACTGGGAAGTCTGTTCGGTATTGGGCGACGAAAAGGTTCGCCCGAGCAGTTCGCTAACGCTCTTGAAGGACATCTATTCGGGGAGGAGCCTGAACGAGGCTGGGATGACCTTATGGATGTTGAGTTAGCCGATCCTCGCTTGGCACAGGTACAAGAACAGATACGCCAGCGTCTGAACAACTTCGATACCCTAGCCAGTGAAGAAGACAAGGTTAAGCTGCGTGCCATCATCGCGGATCTCCGAAGTGGCAATCTTCCCGACATGCCGTCGCAGTCTGGAATCATGAGGCTCTTCCGCTTCAGGAAATAAGCTTGAAACCAGCAACGGAGGGTGGGCGTTGGCCGAAATGACGCCAAATTCCCACATGACGATAAGGCCGTTTCTCAGGACTTGGCTACGTCGGGTAATATTAAGAACGCTGACGCGACAATGAAAAATCGCCGCATCGAAATTCACGATTCCAAACTGGATGCCGTTTCCCTTCAAGCGGGAGACGCGGTGCTGCATTTCCCGGAGGTTTACATCCATGAATCTGCGGGCACACCGGGAGTGGATGCGGGAAGCGGTTGGGTACAGGAAGCTCTGCTCTCCATAAGTGGCGCGACTGTCGAAAGGTCATTTTCCAAATTCCCAGCCGATTTGCTGGACGGATACATCAAGATAGGTGAATCGCTTCTAAAAAATGAGATTCCAATTCCACTAAACCACAATGGAATTGTCGAACTTCGCTTTGAAACATGGAATGATGAAGTACTTTTGATTCGTGGTGGCAGCGTCAACTTAGAATTGGTCGGAGAACCAAAATACGTCGAAGAATTCCGCCCTTAATTGACGCTAGTTCAGAGAAATTGCCATATCGCCGTGTGGGAAGCCCATATTTCCAGTTGCCGATAACGCCGTTTCTCAGGCGCTATCCGGTTCCGTTGGGCGCTCGCAGCTTACTCTTCCGGCGCACCAGGGCACGATGCAGGCGAACCAGGCCAATTATCTCCACGGTATTTGCCCACGACGCGGCCAACAAAAAGAATGAGAGGAAAAATCGATCACGCTGAATAGCTCGTGGAGGCATCGCAAACGCCTGCATGTGACGGTGCCGCCACGCCACGTGTGCTATGTAGAAGATCGACGGCCTACCGGACGGGCTGGCGTTGAGTACCGCAAATATCGCCTGGAGGTAGCGATCCAAGTCATTCGCTGGAGTTACCCGGCCACTGAACTCTAAGAGATCGTCTCCGGCGTTCCACCATTTATGAACGACCCCAGCGGGTAAGACTGCGGTCCCTCCGGTTGGCACGATGATCTTCTCCGTTCCAACCTGAGCGCCGAGTGTTCCCGCTTTTACTATGACCTCTTCACGTTCATGGAAATGTATGTGAAGAGGCGGGCCGCCCGCTCGCGCTGGCAACGAACCATCGAGCGCCAAAATGGTTTGGCCCTGCGAGTCACGCACTCGGCGCATCCGCAGGATCTCTCCAGTCTTGCGGTGCTCAAGCTGTAGGAAGTTATCCATGGATTCTCCAGAATTTGAAAAAATTACGGAAACGACAGACGTGCCACTTGTTAGAAACCTGGGGCAGATTCTATCATTGAGGCGCGGCCCGAAGGCAATAGGCCGGAGCGGTGACGCGAAAAGGCCAGTTTCCGGTAAGGCCGTTTCTCAGGACTTATCCACAGCGGTCACCCTCCATGACCTTCCTCGGGCGTGCGACGTTGCCATTCTGTCAACCTTACATGTGTTTTTTCCGCACCGACTAGTTTGGCGTTTATACTCCTCGCATGAATCGCCGACTCTTCCTCCACCTCCTCGAAGCAGCCGCTGTTGGAACAATCGGAACCCAATTGTCAAGCTATACGCATACTAGAGAATTACTTGCCGATTCTAAGTCGAAAAGACTGCCCCAACAGGCCAATAGTGGACGTCCGCAAGTGGCGATTACAATGGACGACCCGAGCGTTGACATCGGCCCATTCATGACTTGGCACGAAGCGAATCGCCGACTTTTGGACATCTTCGCCCAGCGCCGACTGAAAGTCGCATTGTTCGTATGCGGAATGCGGGTCGATCACCCCGACGGACAGAAACTTCTCAGCGATTGGGAGAAGGAAGGTCACTTGATCGGCAACCATTCGTATTCGCATTTGAACTTCAACGCTGCAAATGTGACTTACGAACGGTTTATTTCGGATTTTGCCCGAAACGAGCCAATCCTTCAGCCTTATTCTCATCGGACAAATCTGTTTCGGTATCCTGGACTGAAAGAAGGCGACACCGTCGAGAAGAGGGACGGTTTCCGTGCACTTTTGAAAAGTCGGGGATACAGAAATGGAGGCGTCACGATTGATACATCTGATTGGTATGCGGACCAGCGAATGCGAGAACGGCTTACGAAGGATTCCAGCGCACCCAAGGAGCCCTATCGGGACTATCTAATTTCGCATCTACTGGACCGAGCCAATTTCTATCGGCAACTCGCTCTTGATACTCTCGGGCACGAGATTCGGCACACAATACTTCTGCACTACAGGCCCATTGAGGCGCTCTTTCTTGGTGACGTGATGAGCGCGTTTGAAAAGGGAGGGTGGGAGTGGACCAATGCGGACCAAGCATTCGATGATCCGGTCTTTCTACGCGAACCCCAAACATTACCGGCAGGTGAGAGCCTGGTGTGGGGACTGGCTGCTGAGAGCGGACAATTCAAAGATAGGCTGAGATATCCAGGCGAAGATGATGTCTACGAGAAACCGAAATTGGACGCACTCGGTCTCTAGAGTACAAGAACCGAGAGGCAGAAACTTGTGCCTGCCTTGGGGCTTGCAGGGCAAAGTTCCATATTCCTACAACGCCATTTCTCAGGCGTTGGCTGCTCTCTCGACGAGCCGAGGTAAACGGCAATTTGTTCGCGACGTTATTTCTTAATGCTGGCGTCATAGGCCGCTTTAGCGATTCGCGCAATGATTTGCTCACGTATCGTTTGATCCGCTCGCGAATCCGTTACGAATACAGCGATGGCGAGCGCTCGGCCATCCGGCAACGGAATGAGGCCGATATCGTTCGTTGCGTGAGCTAATCCCGCATCGACATCCGATGTGCCAGATTTGTGAGCGACCAGGACATCATCGGGAAGATTCGCATCCAAGCGCGCAGTATGCCGTGCGGGGGTCATCCAGCCGAATAAAAGCTTCTGATGCTCTATAGAGATGGGCGGCTTGTCCGCCAGCAGGCGAAGCAACTGAACTGCCCCGGCAGGTTCGATCCAATTGCGGTATTGCGCGTGAGGTTCTCGATGAAGCACACCTTCGCTGTCCCGCAGGCGGAAACCGTGCACGCCCAGCGCCGCCATGTAACGATCGACTGCCTCAGGGCCGCCAGCGACGCGCAGCAAAATGTCGGAGGCCACATTGTCACTGATCGAAACCGATAGGCGCAGAAGCTCGCGTAGCGGAACATCGGCATTACCGTCGGGATATTTGTCCTGCAACGGACTGGCATTCGTAACCATCCTGTCTCGCGGAAGAAAACGAATTGCTTGGTCGAGTCCAAGCTTACCCTGTTCCACCTGATAAAGAATGGTCAGCGCAAGCGGCAGCTTGAAAACGGACTGCATCGGAGGATGTCCGTTGGGATTGAGGTCACAATTTAACGTCGATCCTGGTAAGGAACACGCCACCGAGACCTGTCCCTTAGCATCTACAGCAATGTCTCGAATCTCTTGCTGTAGCGATTCCTGCGCGAATGATGAGACGGAGGCCATCGCCCAAAGCAGGACGAGAAAAATGATTTTCATATCGGTGTGCAGAATACACGGAAGAGATCAATTTCGACACCCTCGCAGCGCGGCTGAGTTTCCATCCGTATCCCGCCGGAAGTCTCGACGAAATTTTTCGGAAAGAGGTTCGTGCTGTCCCAAGTCATGATAAGTCGTCTTATCGTCATGTGGCTTTTTCGCTCTGGCCACGATGGCATGGCTGAATAAATGTTCCCATTTATGCCGGATTCGCAAATTCATCCGGCATAAATGGGCTGCTGTCGAAATACATTTCGTGGATCACACTTCAGAATTTATATGTCGCGAATGTATATACGATGGAGGCTCGGTCTCCGGCCGAATTCTCAGTCAAAAAACGGCCAGCGAACAAATAGCCGTATCCGGCTCCGACTGTAATGTTCTTTTGAACTTCGTACTTTGCCGAAAGGTCCGGTTCGAGACCCACATCACGGTGAAGCGCGCCGGTTGTGGGAGTTTTTACAAGGACAGCGCCTGTCGAACTGTATAGAGTGTCATTCCCGTTGGCCAGATAGAGATCGCGGAAATCGGCAAGCACGCTGAGGTGGTTCACGGGTTTAAGTTCCACTCCCGCGCGCTGCTGAATAATATTTCGCCAGCCAAACAGGTCTACCAGGCCAAAAACGTCGTGGTTGCTGGGATAGAGTTGGTCGAAGGTTCCCACCTTGCCGTCCTTCAGTTTGTTGTCCCCGGAAGAATAATCATATTGGATCAAGAAGCGCGGTTGAAAACGTAAATTGGGAATCGAATATCCCAAATTTGCGTAACCGGCCCAGGCCGCGATCGTGTCGTTCGAAAAGTTGCCGCCTTGCTTCGCGGCCTCAACCGTGTAGTCAAAGTTCAGAGGCAATTGTGCCAGTCCAGCGAAAACCGTAGGTCCACAGATTCTCATTTCCAAAAGTGCCTTCTTCACTCTTAACGAGCGGCAGAGCTTTCCAAAAAATAAAGGGCTCCACGTGAGCCTTGGGCACGAGCGAGGAAAACGAACCGTACATCCCGTGGAAATTCATTCCTCCTGCGTGATTGTCAAACGCCACAGGGTTATTGACCACCACAGAGGCGCTGAACAAATCGACATGATCCCTAGTCGTGCCGAGGACGAGACGAAAAGCATCGAACACGCGAGGGGCGTTGGTCCAGTCGCTGACTCCGACCAGGCGTTCCTGCCCGTAGCGCAATTCCTGCCTGCCGACGCGAAAACGAATCCAGCCGTTCTCCCCATTCTGAAATTGCACATAGGCCTGCCGCAGATCGAAAACATCCTTGATCGAAGTTGTAATGTGGCCCGGAGTGATTCCTCCGGCCTCCGAATCTTGCGCCTGAACAAAGGCGTCAAACCAGGTAGTCGGCGTGATTTCCAGATTCAGACGAAGTCGGCTCAGGACAAATCCATCGTTGTTGCCGGGAGTGAAAGAGTATGCCGTGTGCTCTTCCGGTCTGATCCGGTACTCGCCGCTAAAATGCAACCACGTCGGGAACAGCTTGTTTACTTCCGCAGCGGGAAAGTCCGTCAGGGCACTTTCGCTTTGTGCATTTGGATTGGCAGCGGGCGGATTCGCAGATGCCGCATTGGGTGCCGTGCGAGGCGATATCGCAGCGTCCCCTACAACCGCATTCGCACTACTCGTCTGACCAAACGCAGGACATAGCGCTACCAGGAAGAACAAAACAACCAACGGGCCAACCGACAACCATTCGATAAGAACAAACTTTATTGACCTGACTTCCAATCGCTTCACGAAGCTTCCTCTTTCTTTAAAATTGCGAAATTAAGTTCTGGATAAAACTTCTAGATCTATAAGTTTTTTTGGTGCCATATCTTTTCCGCCCGTTGCCACAATCATGCTTCCCGGTAAATCCACACATAACCACACACGGACTGTTACCTTTCCTTTGGGGGAAAATGCACAAAGAACTCCCAATAATGGAACGGTGTTCGGATGAAATCAGCGCATTACAGGGCCTTTGCGTCTTTCACTTCACCGAGCCTGTGTGTTGCGGTAAACACGATGGATCGACCGGAGTCACGCTGCGGATTAATGAATGCAACCATCCCTTTGTCATGCGCTCCAATTATATAGGAAGCCTGCATTAGGCGCAGCAGACAGAATTGCCAGCAAATCACGCCGGACATCCCCAGAACTGCTGCTCCGAATAAAACCAATCGTATCGTATTCCGATAGAACTAACAATGATCGAGCATGCCGGAAGGCCGCCTCATGGGAAGCGCCCTGCCACACCGATGAGCCGGAATGCTCCGTGTCAAGGTTGGCCTTGATCAGAAATGTTTTAGCCGCATTCGCAGCCCACAATTTAATTAATGGGGTCTTGTTTCGCATCACTTGAAAGGTTATAACGGCCATTCGTGGAAAACTTCGCGCTCAACCTCGAAAACGTTGAAAAGTATTTCCCTGCGGGCACTTCCGGATGGCGGGCGTTTGTGTATCCTGTCTCGCGCCTCACGGTCCCTGCGCTGCTTGGCATTTCATTTCATGTAAAAAAAGGGGAAACACTGGCCGTGGTCGGCGCGAACGGCGCGGGGAAATCGACTCTTCTGCGCATTCTTACGACGCTGTTGATTCCCACGCGAGGTCACGCGCAAGTTTGCGGTTTTGATGTGTCAAAAGATCCCGCGAAAGTTCGTCTCCAAATTGGCTACCACACCGGGGGCGATGCCTGTTTCTATTCGCGCCTCACGGGCAGAGAAAATCTCATGTTGTTTGCCGGCCTCAATAATCTATCCGTGCGGCACGCCTCGCAACGAATTGCGGAACTCACAGAACCGTTTCATCTTGGCGATCTGCTTGAGCGACAAGTGCGGACGCTATCGACAGGCAACATTCACCGGCTGGGCTTGGCACGCGCCATGATGCACCGGCCTTCCGTGCTTATCCTCGATGAGCCAACGCGCAGCCTCGATCCGCTCGCGGCTGCCGATTTCCGCAGGTTTTTGCTGCGTGAAATTGTGGGCGCGCACGGGACAACGCTAATTTTTGCGTCGCACACGTTGGCGGAAGTCGAGCAACTCGCCGGAAAAATCGCAGTGCTGGATGGCGGCCAATTGCTCGCCTGCGACACTCTCGACGCCATTAAGACAAATACCCGCGCCGGAACGCTTGAAAAATCACTCGAAATTCTAATCCGCCATGAGACGCGAGAAATCAAGTGAACGATTCGCCTAAATTGATCTTAACCATGCGTAAGCTCGCGCTCATGTTTCGCCGCGATTTTATAGTGGCGCGCAGCTATCGTTTCGCGTTTCTGGTCGAAATGTTTCAGGCGCTGTTTGGATCCGCCAGTTTCTATTTTCTTTCTCGCTTCGTTCAAAGCCCAACCCTGCAGAAATCGCTTCCGCAGGGCACCACATATTTTTCTTTCGCCCTCGTGGGAATTGCATTTTTCGACTACCTGAGCGTTGCGCTCAGCACGTTTGACAGCAGCCTGCAGGAAGCGCGGCAAAACGGCACGCTCGAAAATTTACTGGTGACGCAAACTTCGCTTCCCGTGATTCTGGCGGGATCCAGCATTTATCCATTTGCTTGGATGTCTCTGCATACGGCGATTTATCTGGGTTGGGGCGCAATCCTGTTTGGTTTTCCATTGCAGGGAGCCAACTGGCTGGGCGCGCTAATCGTGCTCGCAGCGTCCGTCCTGGCCTTTTCGGGGCTCGGCATTCTTAGCGCGAGTTATATGCTGATCTTCAAGCGAGGCAATCCGGTGAATTGGGCGATCCTGGGCCTTTCTTCCGTGGTCGGCGGAATGATGTATCCGATTTCCGTGCTGCCGAAATGGTTGCAGTATGTGGCATGACTGACACCGGTCACCTATTCGCTGGAAGGAATGCGCGCGGCCATCCTCGGCCATGCTTCCCTGCGTGAATTGTTGCCGTCGATTGGGGGATTGCTCTTGTTCGCTGGCATTCTCCTGCCAATTTCTTTCGCCATTTTTTCATGGGCCTTGCGCCGGACAAAAGTTTCCGGAACGCTTACCCATTTTTAAAACTTTCCTTATCGAAAATAAAAATGCGCGATGAGGTGGTCAAGTCAGACCCCATCGCGCATCGAATTTAAGAAACGAAGTTACTTTTTCTTCGTAGTCTTGGCTGGAGCTTCGCCGACTTTCGTGGTGATTCCCACGCCCATGGCCGTCAACGAATCAAGGCCTTGCTTGGCTTGCGCGCCAATCGGTCCGTTCGGATCGAGGTCGATAGCATGTTGATAGGCTTCCACGGTTCCGGGCTGCATGACGGGAGTGATTTTGTCACCCACGGTTTTGAATTCCATCGTGTTCACCAGCGCGATTCCGAGAAGCAACCATGCAGTCGCGTTCTTCGGATCGAGCGTGGTGGCCTTTTGCAGCGGCTCGATGGATTCCTTCATGCGGTTTGAGTTGTAGAGCACGGTCCCGAAATTGCGCCATGCGAGTGCGGCGTCGTCCGGTTTCAGATCGACATATTTTTGATAAGCGGCGCGAGCGTCGTCCACTTTTCCGAGCTTGGCAAGGTCATTACCAAGGTTATTGTAATTCGCGGCCGTATCCGGTTTCAGTGCGATGGCCTTCTGATAAGTATCTGCGGCTTCCTGCCACTTGGCCATACTCTCGTAGGCTTCACCCAAGCGGGACAGAATGATGGAGCGGTTCGGATCTTCCGGCTTCTCAAGTTCAAGCGCGGCAGACAATTCCGTAACGGCTGTGCCTCCAGCCGCTGTTACTTGAGCCTTTACGGGATCCTGCTGTTCTTTCGGAGTCTGCGCAAGCTTGGTTTGCGCGGCTTTCATCTGCTCAATGGCGGCAATGCCCGCATCATAGTGCGTTTTCAGGGCCGCAAACTGGACTTCGGCTTCTTGCCGTTTCCGCTCGGCGTCGACGGCGGCAAGCTTTCCCTGTTCCTGGAGTTCCTTCATATTGATATCAAACGTGGGTGAAGTATTAGGCGCAAGCTTCAACCCGGTTTGATAAAGCAGCATATCTTTCTGGTCTTTATCCTTGCCGCTGATATCGACGTTGTATGATCCGCCGGCAAGACCGGGCGCTGAATAGTGCCCTTTCGCGTCGGTCGTGACTTTGGTTTCTTTGTTTGTCTCAATACTTTTCAGTGTGATCGTCACGTCGGGGTATGGCTTGCCGGTTAAATCCAATACGTTGCCCGACAACGTGGCATTTTGCGCGAAGGCGGCAGGCGCCAGCAACGCCGCCATTGGGCCTGCGATCAGCGCAAGCAAGATTGCCTTCCTGATTGCTTTCATTCGGTTCATGATCTTCACTGCCTCCTGGCGACGCAGATCCGCGCTGGGATTACCCACGCGGGTTGTTATTATCTCTCAACTTTGGCCCGATAGGCGATAGGATCGCCAATCCCTGCTTCGGCAAAGGCGCTAAGCCTGAGCCTGCAACTGTCACAAACACCGCATGCCGCATCTTCAGACTGATAACAGGACCAGGTTCGATCCAGCGGTGCCTTTAATTCCAGACCTTTCTTGATGATCTGCCATTTTCGCATACCTATGACCGGAGTAACAATTTCGATTTGTGTTTCGGGTTTCGTACCCTCGCGCACGAGCTGCTGGAAAATGCGGTAATATTCGGGTCGGCAGTCCGGGTAGCCGGAACTATCCTCCGCAACAGCGCCAATAAATATGGCCGTCGCCCCGATCACCTCTCCCCAGCTTACCGCAACGGAAAGGAAATGCGCGTTACGAAATGGGACGTATGTGGAGGGAATTTCGTTCCCACTAACTTGCGCCCCTAAGTGCCCTTCTGGCACGGTGATACGCGTGTCCGTCAGGGCCGAGCCCCCAATTTGCGCAAAGTGCTGCAGCTGGACCGCCAGCCGCTGTTGCACGCCATAGAAATCGGCGATTTCCGTGAAGGCTTGCCGCTCGCGGCGTTCCGTGCGCTGCCCGTAACTCGCATGAACCAGGGCTAACTCGTGCGTTTCCCGCGCAATTGCAGCAGTCACGCAGGAATCCATGCCTCCACTCAGCAAGACGACGGCCTTGGGTCTCCGACTCATTGTCCGGTTAAAGCTTCCTCTTCATTATTAGATGCAATACTGAACCGCAGAGTCTACACGCCACGAGTTGCCGGATGCCAGATGAATTTATGAATTTGCAGTCCCAGGCGTACCGGTAACTCATCCTGCAAAATCCACTCAACCAACTCGTGCGAGTTCATTCCCTGCCAGGCGCCCGCGGGATCCGCATGAACCGGAGAAAAAATCACCTGATGTACGCGGCTCGCCAGATTGTGTTGCAGCGTAAAATCGCGCGCGAATTCATAATCACGGCGGGAAGAGATCACGAATTTAATTTCATCCTTGCTGTCGAGCGCATCCAAATTTTCCATCAGGAACGTGTCCGGCTCGCCTGAATCCGGGCATTTAATATCTACGATCTTAATCACTTCGCTCGGAAGCACGGCTACTTTCCGTTCCCCGCTGGTTTCGATCATCACCTGGTAACCGCCATCCAGAAGTTTTTGCGACAGAGGAATTGCTTCCGGCTGAAGCAGCGGCTCGCCGCCAGTTAATTCCACGAGTGGAAGTTTTGGCTTATTTCCTGCGCTTCCGTTTTGCTTTTGCGTGGAAGCAGAAGACAATTCATTCACGCGCGCTAAAACTTCCTCGACGCTCATTTTTTCGCCGCCGTGGAATGCGTAAGCCGTGTCGCACCACGTGCAGCGCAGATTGCATCCGGTGAGCCGCACGAAAATGCATGGCAGGCCCGTCCGCGTGCCTTCTCCCTGAATAGAACGAAATATTTCTGAAATGATCATGACGCTGCTAACGGCTCCCGCGAGTGGCTTTGCGGCGTTGGCGCCTTTGCACAAGAATTACCGCGCCCACAATTAAAATTGCCGCGCCCACAAAACGCAACGGCTCCAGCGTAAACCCGAGCCAGTGAAACATCAGCAGGTATCCGAGGCCCACGGCAAGGGCCGGAACGATCACGATAAGGAATGAGCGATTCATGGCAATAAAATTTGCGTTGCGATTAAACCCAATACGTCGCCGTAGCTGTGTCGGTCTCCCAGATGGTGACACGCGCAAGCCGCGCCCCGGCGGGCATTGCATTCAGCTGCCCGGAAATTTCGTCATAAAAATATTTGGCGAGATTCTCCGCCGAAGGATTGATCACGTCAAACGGCGCCTGATCGTTTAGATATTTGTGATCCACTCCTTCAATGATGCCGCGCAACACGCGCTTCAAATGGCTAAAATCATACAGCAGGCCGATGGAATCCAGGCCCGGTCCTTCGAGGACGATTTGCACTTTGTAATTGTGCCCGTGCGGATTCTCACACTTCCCCTTGTAACCGCGCAGGGCGTGCCCCGAAGAAAAAGTTTCGTCAACGCTGACTTGAAACATCGATGATTTACCCTTTTAAAATTCTATAAATGATAATTTTGCTGCGTCCCCGCGGAAAAATCCCCGAATGCCCGGGCAAACCGCCCATCCCTCATACACTATTTCGTTTTCCGCATGAACCGTTCGACTACGGCGATGTCCCTGGTGGTCGAGTACGCCGGAAGCGATTCCATGAAGATTTTACCATATTGCATGCGCTGGATTCGGTTATCGAGGATGGACAACACGCCGCGATCGGTGCGCGAACGGATGAGTCGCCCAAAGCCCTGCTTTAGCGCCAGGACAGCCTCCGGCACCTGATATTCCGCAAATGCGTTGCGCCCATCTTCTTGCAAGGCCTTTACGCGCGCCGCAACAATCGGGTCCGATGGCACGGCGAATGGCAACTTATCGACAATCACGCAGGAAAGTTGATCGCCGCGCACATCCACGCCTTGCCAGAAGCTCGAAGTGGCGAAAAGCACGGCGCCTTCCGTGTTTTTGAATTTATCGAGCAGCGCGGTGCGCGGCGCGGAGCCTTGCAGAAACAATGGATAGCGAACCTGGGTTCGCACTCGCTCGTATAAATCTTTCATCTGGCTGTAGCTCGTAAAGAGACAGAATGCGCGCCCCTCCGAAATCTCCAGCAGCTGAACGATTTCCTGCGCCGCGCGCTCAGGAAAGCCTGCGTCGCGCACGTCCGGCAAATTCGACGGGATGTATAGCAATGCCTGCTCCGCGAAATCGAATTCGGATGGCAGAACGCGCTCGGCGGCCATGTCCACGCCGAGTCGCTGCTTCAAAAAGTTAAAGCGGCCTTCCACCGCGAGCGTTGCCGATGTGAGAATGATCGTTTCGAACGCCTCGAACAGGCGCTCGCGCAGCAGGGCGCTCACATCGATTGGCGTCGCGGCGACGAACACGCCCTTGTTGCGGCGTTCGAACCAGTACACGTAATTCCCTTCGCTCGATTCGAACAGGAATTTCAGCTCACCGCGAATTTCCATGCCGCGGCGCGCGATGTTCAGCATTTCTTCCGGTTTGGTGGAGAGCGAAGCAATTTCCGCCTCAAGGCTTTTCAGGGCATTGACCAGCGCGTCGAAGGCTTCGCGGTTTTGTTCCAGGAATCCGGCGCGCTGATTTTTATCAAACGGAAAGCGGCCTTCGCGCGACGGAAAAGCCTCGAAAAAAGTGCGCGAGCGTTCGCGCATTCGCGTGATTTTCTTTTGGAGTTCGGCGCCTCCGGCTTTTGTCACACGTGCAGAAATCTCCGCATCGCGCGCGAGCTCTTCAAAGCGGTAATTGGAAATTTGCTTGCCGAAAAAATCGCTGGCCACATCTTCAATCTCGTGCGCCTCGTCGAAAATAACGGCCCCGTATTCGGGAAGCACACTGCCAAAATCATCCTGCTTCAGCGCCAGGTCCGCGAAAAAAAGATGGTGATTCACGATGATCAGATCCGCTTCCGCAGCGCGCTGGTGCATCGCGGTCAGAAAACATTTGTTGAATTCCGGGCATTTTTGCCCCGTGCATGCGTCCCGGCGCGCGTCGAGCCGCGACCACAAATCCGAATCGTCAGGCAAAAAATTCAGCTCCGCGCGGTCGCCCGTTTCCGTAACTTTTTCCCAGTCGCGTATCTGGTGAAACCAATCCACTTCATCGAGCCCCTTCAACATGGGCTGATCGCCCATCCGGTAGACTTTTTCGCGGCACAGAAAATTCCCGCGCCCCTTCATCACAGCAACTTTCAATTCCGGCGCAAAATGTCTTTGCAGAAACGGAATGTCTTTCTCAAAAAGCTGCTCCTGCAGCGATTTCGTCGCCGTCGAAATCACCACGCGCCGCCCACTGCGAATCGCCGGAATCAAATACGCCAGCGTTTTCCCCGTGCCTGTCCCCGCCTCCACAATCAAATGCCGCTTTTCCTGGAACGCCGCTTCCACCAGCTCAGCCATCTCCAACTGCGAGCGCCGGTGCTCGTACCCTTCCGGCATAAATTTTTCAATCGCGCCACCTGGCCCGAAAATGTCCGCAATCGACGGCTTCTTTACGTCAGGCGTATAGGGACGAGCTTCTGCCCGCTCTGGCTGCGGCTCCGGCGAAGCTACGACCACGGCTTGTACTTTTTCTTTAGGTTCTTTAGCGCGTTTTGGCATGAGGAAAGTGGATGCGAGCAGTTCTTCTCGAAAAACCGCGAACCAATAAAATAGCACACCACAGCAATGCGCGTCGCTTTGCTATACTCGCTGAAATGGCAAAGGCAGCTGCTGCGAAAAAAATATTTCTGGTAGACGCAATGGGCTTTATCTTTCGCGCCTATTTTGCGCCCATGGGGCGGCTGAACAGCCCAGCGGGCATTCCCACCAAAGTTCCGTACCTGTTCTCCAACATGCTGCGCAAGATTCAGAAGGAATATTCGCCGGATTACCTCGCCGTGGTGTTTGACACGCGGGAGCCGACATTTCGCGACAAACTTTTTGACAAGTACAAGGCGCAGCGGCCGCCCATGCCGGACGACTTGGCCGTGCAACGGCCCTACGTGCGGCGGATGTGCGAGGCCATGCGCCTGCCGATTCTCGAATACGACGGGTTTGAAGCGGACGACGTGATCGGCGCGCTCTCCAAACAAGCGGCGAAAAAAGGGCTCGACGTTTCCATCGTCACGAGCGACAAGGACATGATGCAGCTCGTCGGCGGAAACGTGCGTGTGCTGCGGCCCGGAGCGGGGCCGGACAAAACCGATCTGGTGGTGGACGCCGCAAAAGTGGAAGAGATCATGGGCGTGCCGCCGGAAAAAGTGGCCGACGTCATGGCCCTGATGGGCGATTCGATCGACAACATTCCCGGCGCAAAAGGCATCGGCGAAAAAGGGGCGAAGGAATTGATTCGCCGCTTCGGTTCCGTGGAAGCGGCGCTCGCGCGCGCAAAAGAAGTGGAAGGAAAGCGCTACCGCGAAGCGCTTGAAAATAGCGTCGAAGCCGTAAAAATGTCGAAGCAGCTCGCCATCATTGACGTCAACGCGCCCGTAAAACTTGTGCTCGACGATCTGAAAGCGAACGGCCCTGACGTGGAAGCGTTGCGCACGCTCTATGCGGAGCTCGGATTTACTTCGTTGCTGCGCGATCTTCCGGCTGCCGCCGTCGCTCCGGGCGCTCCTGTCGCGCAGTGCGATTCCGCCGCCATCGAATCGCCTGCCGCTCTGAAAAAATATCTGAGCGCCATTCCGCGCAACGCGGAAACCGCCGTGTGGCTGACGCTGGCCGATGGCGACCGCGAAGAAGAGGGCTTCGGCTCACACGCCGCCGCAGTGGAAATTTCATCGAAGCCAGGCGTTTCGCGCACTGCGTGGCTGGATGAAAAGGGCGAGATGCGCGCAGTGCTCTCGGAATTTTTGCGCGATCCCTCACGCGCAAAAATTGTACATGACCCGAAACTTATCGAGCTGCTCGAAGGCCCCGTTGCCGGAATTCGCCACGCGACGATGCTCTATTCCTATTTGTTGCGGCCCACCACATCGAAGCACACGCTGGCCGACGCCGTGCTGCGCCAGGCAAACGTAAATCTCGCGGGCGCTCCCGGCGAACATGCGGAACACATGCAGCGGCTCGCCCCATTCTTGCGCAAGGAAGTAGAAGCGCAGGGTCTCGCGAAATTGTACGAGACGATTGATTTGCCACTCGCGCCCGTGCTTGCCGAAATGGAGCAGCACGGCGTGCGCGTCGACCGCAAAGCGCTGGCCGCGATGTCCGAAACCATGGAACGTGAAATTCGCGCGCTTGAAAAAATTATCTGGGAGCACGCGGGCTCGGAATTCAACGTCAACTCGCCGCTGCAACTGGCCGAAGTTTTATTCGACAAGATGGGCTTGCAGTTGGGCGGCAGGCGCAGAGGGAAACCTCGCTCGACTGCAGCGGACGTGCTCGAAGAATTAGCTTTGCTGCACGAAATGCCTCGCAAAGTGCTGGAATATCGCGAACTCAGCAAACTGAAATCCACTTACGTGGACGCGCTGCCGAAACTGATTCACGCGGAAACGGGCCGCCTGCACACCAGCTTTAGCCAGACGGGAACGGCCACGGGGCGTCTCAGCTCCTCCGATCCAAATCTGCAAAATATTCCGGTGCGCTCGGAACTCGGCCGCCAGATTCGAGCCGCGTTCGTGGCCGACAAGGGCAACACACTGCTCTCCGCCGATTATTCGCAGATCGAGTTGCGCATCCTCGCGCATTTTTCCAAAGACCCTGTGCTGGTCGAGGCGTTTCAAACCGGGCAGGACATTCACGCGCGCACTGCGCAGGAAGTTTTCGGCGTCGGCCCCATGGCGCAAAACGCCGAGCACCGCCGCGCCGCCAAGGCCATCAATTTTGGAATCATCTACGGGCAAACACCGTTCGGCCTCGCCGCGCAACTTGGCATCGATCAGAAAGAAGCGGCAAAATTTATCAACGCCTATTTCGCCCGCTACAGCGGTGTAAAAGAATATCTGGAAAGCTCGCTGGCCGAAGCGCGCAAAACCGGCATGACGCGTACGTTGCACGGACGCACTCGTCCCGTCCCCGAAATTACATCGCAACAAGTAACCTTGCGCAATTTCGCAGAGCGCACCGCGCTCAACACGCCGCTGCAAGGCACCGCCGCCGATTTAATTAAGCTAGCCATGATCGTCGTCGCGCGCGAACTCACTGAACAGAATTTTAAAGCCAAAATGATCCTGCAAGTCCACGACGAACTCCTCTTCGAGGCCCCGCACGCCGAAATCGACCGCCTGCGAACGCTAGTCCGCAACGCCATGGAAAATGTAGAAAAATTGGCCGTCCCCTTGGTCGCCGATCTAAAAGCCGGCCCCAACTGGCGCGATATGAAGTAAGAGAAGGCAGAGGGGAAGTGTTTTTTCTTAACATCCCCTTTTATAGAGCCCGCCATATCCCGCGAACCGCATCATCGCCAGGGCTAAACACCAAATTGACGCAGATGATGGTCCAGATGCTGATACATCAACGTCGCCCATTCCAGCGGAGTCAGCGGCCCGAAAAAAAAGTGCGGATGTTTTGTGCATATGCCAGGGCCGCCTGATGCGAAGCGGCCTATCGATTCCCACAGCCGTTGCCTCTCGGCCGCGAATTCCCGTTCATCCGTCACTAACAAGCTTTTCTCTGTTGATGAATCGCGTCGCATGGGTGTCCCATTCACGAGCATCGACTTTTTCGCAATCCGCCCCAGCAGACGTCCAATCAAGATTCGCTTCGGGGCTACGTCCCCTGTCGCCGTCGCCATCTCCATCGCCAGGGAGCAATGTGCCAGAGCCTGCGCTGGATTCATCTTGCCCCACTGGCGTTCGCTATCCGGCCTCAGTTGCGCCATGCGTTGCCTCACTTCTTCCAGTTCTGCCGCTTCAAAGAGATTTTTCACGCGCAATTACCTCCCTTCTTCGACTCTCCACGTCCGTGTAAATTCGAGCACCCCATTAGTGAGCCAATCGCGTGTCCCATCATCCTCGTTTCCTCTTTTTATGGCTAACGCCAGTTTTCGGTGCTTCCGACCGGCATGCTTTCTCCCGCTACCTATATGTCGAATGGCAGCCGGTCAGATCGACAGGGTGAACCTCTTTTTTATAGATTTTTAGTTCCATGGCCCGAGCCGGGTGGCACATACTCCCGAGTCCTTTTTCTCTTGGCGAATGGACACTGCTGGATAATGCCATTAGTGCGCACCATCCCCGAGGGGCTGGATTTGCCTTTCCGGGTGGCCGACCCTCTCGCTCTTAGAGGGTCGGGGTTTTGGCTTCCGTGACATTTCCTTGCAAGGGAAATTCAATCACTGCTATCCGTGCGGCCTTCTACTTTTCGCCACATTCACTTGCGATTGGAGTCGGCGAAGACTTAGGGAAAACAGAACCCCGACCCTCGAAACCAACGAGGGATCAGCCACCCGGAAATCCAAAACCAACGCAAAGCGTGCGCCACCCGCCCATGGAAAATGTAGAAAAACTAGCCGTCCCGCTCGTAGCCGATTTAAAAGCCGGCCCGAATTGGCGCGATATGAAGTAGGCTCGTGACGGGATGCAACTATTACCGCAATCGTTAAATCGCGGCCGCGCCATATGCAACAGCCCACAGCACCGCGATAATCCAGACCGCTACAAGTACCAAGTCAATGAAGATGGCAGGATCGAATATGCCAATGTCCATCTGGGACTTGAGTCTTTTCCCTTCGATGTACCTTTTTACAATTTCCGTTACCAACAAGATGGGCAGTGCCACCGTTGAAAGGTTGAACCAATAATAAGCTGCATTGTAGAGGTGAAGATTTCGGAGAGCACTGTTTATTAATACACCGACTTGGGGACTAAGCCAATAAATTAAATAGAAAATGAAGTTGAAGATGACGGTGCCACGGATAAGTCGTCGGACGAGTGGCCCGGCCTTTCGCGTTTCGCAGTTTTGCTCCTGACGCACCTTAAAATACTACTCCAGCAAATTTACTTGCGGTTAAGATTCTGAACTTGGGGTGACCCGTGCTTGATGTTCTTCAGGCGCGAGGTTTTTGTTTTAGCCGGCCACGCGTAGATAGGACAACGAATAGGCCCTGCCCTACAAAATTCGTAGGACGGGGGAGCTCAAATTCTAATTCGGAGGCCGAGCCCCGTTCCGAGCGTTATAGCCGCAACGATTAATGGAAATCGAAATTTCTGCTCACAAGGATAACCTCGGAGCAACCGCAGCGCTCTATGCGGAATCTAGGTGGTGAATAGTTGACTTCAGGCGAGTGCTGAGCAAGGAGAATGGATTTTCATGCCTTCACGGTCGAGTCGATCAGATCACACATCCATAACAATTCCATTCCTGGCAAGAACCAACAGGAAGAAGAGATTCAGGCCGGTGCTTTTTCCACTGCTGCTGATACTTTTCCTGCTCGCACCCCTTGAAATTTTACGCGCCCAAGAGCAGCTGCCGAAGATTTCTGTCCAGGTGAAAGTCGTCAGCGTGCTGGCTACGGTGCGGGACAAACACGGAAAAATTATTCCAGATCTGACGAAAGACGATTTTGTGCTGGAAGAAGACACGCGCCAGCAGACGATTACTTATTTTTCGCGGGAGACGGACCTTCCCCTGACGCTCGGCCTGCTCGTGGACACGAGCCGCAGCCAGCGCCGGGTGCTGGAAGCTGAGCGCAATGCAAGCTACAGCTTTCTCGATCAAATGCTGCGTGAAAAAGATTTGGCCTTCGTAATCCATTTCGACCATGAAGTGGAGTTGCTGCAGGACTTGACCTCTTCGCACAAAAAACTGGAAACCGCGCTGAAGGAGCTCGACGAACCGAGCTTTTCCAATAGCGGCAAAAGTTCCGGCGGCTCGCGTGGAAGCCATGACGGAGGCGGCACTTTGCTGTACGACGCCGTTTACCTTGCATCGAACGAGGAAATGAAAAAGCAGCAAGGCCGCAAAGCGCTCATCATTCTGTCCGACGGAGTCGACCGCGGCAGCAAAGAGAGCCTGTCGACTGCCATCGAGTCGGCGCAGCGCGCCGATACGGTGGTCTATTCGATTTTATTTTCCGATCAGGAATCCTTTGGAGATCATGGAAATTTTGGAGGCTTTGAAGGAATGGGGCGCCACGGAGGCATGGGCCGGGATGGTTCCGGATTTCCACAACACGAGCACGTCGACGGCAAGAAAATTCTGGAAAGAATTTCGGAAGAAACCGGAGGACGCCTATTTGAAGTTTCCAAAAAACTACCCATCGACGAAATCTATAATCAAATCGGAGAGGAATTACGCAATCAATACAGCCTCGGCTACACTCCCGCCGCAGATTCCGGCCCGGGGTATCACAAAATCCACCTGACAACGAAACAAAAAGACCAGACCGTGCAGACCCGCCAGGGATATTACGGGGATCAGTAAAAGCAGAACGAATTCACGGCAACTCGCCCAGATCGTACAGAATGTACCGCTGGTTCGACTTGAAGATTTTAATTCCCGAAAGTTGAAGAAAAAAATCGGAAAGCATGGGTGTTACATAAGCGATGCGGACGTGCCTGGGAAAGTGCTCGACCGATTTGCGGATGCGTTCAAGCGTCGCGGCCAGCACGGGGCCGCGAAAAGAATTGTAAATGTAGACGACGCACGGTTCGGGCGGCAGATCGAATTCGGTCGCATCGGCATTCAAAACTTGCACATCGCCGCAGCGTTTGGTTGAGCGCACTTTTTCGAGATTCGCCTCGCACGCCTCGCACAGTTCCTTTGCGAAATCGATCCCGATGACGGAACTAAATGGGTAGCGCACGGCTTCCGCCATCACGCGTCCCTTGCCACAGCCGTAATCCACGAAACAGTATTTGCGGAAATCGACGTCCAGATTTTTGAAAACGGAGCGGATGTCCTCGGGCTGGCTCGCCAGATAAGGATTCGCGTGTGCCAAATGTTCCGGGCGCGTCAGCTGAAGAGTCGAGAGCGGCTCGACTTTCGTGGTGCGGATGCCATGCGTCCAGTCATAGAAAGCGGAAGAATAATAATCGTAAGCCATGACCAGCGTCCGAAGCGGGTGCCGCAGATGCTTCGCCTTCAGCATGTCTCAATAAGAATATTTTCAGCCGGGAGAATCGCTCCATCGTCCGGTCTGCTGTAGCCCGCCTCTATTGTCCTGAGTGAAAACGAAGGATTAGAGGCGGGGTTTTGGCTGTAGGCAGCAATGGTCGACGTGTTGGCACTAAACCCCCGCCTCTGAAGAGGCGGCCTACAGCACCGGCACTGCGCAAAATATAAACCCCGCCGTCTGACCCACGATTTCAACAGAGCCAGGTGGCTTTTAGCAACTCTCATGCAAAAACCGGCCGAGGCGACACGATGCATCAGAGTTTCTTGATGGCGACAAGGCTCACATCGTCGGCAGGTTTGGCAAACTCCCGTATGTCGTGCAGAACCGTGTGCACTATTTCTTTGGCAGAGAGATGCTTCGCTCCGCGAATGGTTTGCTCCAGGCGATCGGGAAAATAGGGGACGTCGCCGTTCATGTGCTCTTCGCACGCCGTCCGTGTACAAAAGCAAGATGTCACCGCTGCCCATCAATTCCCACTTGTTCAGCTCGTATGGAGCCTTGAATCCGAGGATGCTCTTGCTCCTGTGCCAGTCGACAACGCTTTTGGACGGCATCGTACCCAGCGGCGGAAACGCGACGCACTTTTCATGATCCACCTCCATGAAACGGTCGTTTGCAGCGGAGAAGACGATGGGCGGCGGATGTCCGGCCAGCAGAAAACGAAACGTGGCGTCCTCAGAAATTTCTCCATAGACGGCCGTAATAAACTTGTCCACTTTTGACGTGCGGTAAAATCGCTGATTCAGATTCTCAAACACACGTTGCGTGACGTGACCAAACATGTCCAATTCGTAGAGGACCCCAATCAGAAACGCCTGGTGAAACATCGCCGCGAGCATCGCGTCCGTGGCCTGATGGCCGGAGACGTCCATGAGCATGACGCCTGCCGTCTTGCGGCAGTATTCAAGATTCGCCACGATGTCCGGCCGCCCAGCTTCTATCGCCACCTTGATGCGGGCTTCCATGTCGTGGCGCTTGTTGAAATCCACATAAATGATGTGGTCGCCGCCGACGATGCCGTTCAGTGGAATCGACTCGCCGTAAACCTCCACGCCTTTGAGCTCGGGAACGCTGCCAGGCTTGGGCATGACGCCACGCGCGATTTCCTCAAAATTTTCAAACTCTTTCGCGAGTTGTTCCGGCGTACCTTTAGTAACTGATTTCATGCCTCTCGATACCATCCCATACGTTGGTCGCTCCCGATCGTGCCCCCCATGTTCGACACTCTAGCGAATATCGGCCCACGGTCCAGGTAGCCAGTACCCCATCCTATCAGGACTTTTTTCCAAGGAAAGGCAAGATATGCCTAGGAGTTTCGCAACCACGCAATCTGCAAACACGAGTTTCCCGCATCGCAAATAAATGAGGCATCACCGAAACCGAACGTTGCAGGCAAATCCCCGGAAACCTCATCGCCGGTGTTTGCTGAAACAAGCCCTCTGGTCATACTTGAGGACCCGGTAGGTTCGCAATAAGCGAAGAAACTTGGGGCTTACGATCACTTCACTTTTACCGCCATTTGTCGACTTATTGTCGTCCCAGCTTCGGCGCCTTGCTGTAATCAAAAGTAGACTATGGGTACAAAGGGAACTCTTTTAATATAAACAAATTACGCTGACGTAGCGACTTAACACTAATTATCTGAGAGCCCTTTAGTTTGGGCGGTTAATTGCTAATACGCATTGAGGGATAGCCTTTCATTCGGAGGTATGATGGAAAAACTCATCGTCAAGGGAAGCTATTGGCTTGGCAACGTTTGCGCAGCACTGGCTTTGATAGCCCGTGGACTCGATGCTCTAGGCATCAACACTCTCAATTTCAGTACAAAAGGAAGCGAAATCGGGTACCACACTTTCATGGACGCAACATTCTTTTTCTACTTGATTTCGATTGCCTTCATGTCCTATCTCGAGTTCAGTACGCGAAGTCGTTCGACTCTGTCGGGAGAAGAATCTAGAAAGGTTCGATAGTGTTTCATTAAGGCGAAGAATCTGAAACCTTCGTATTTTTCACTAAAGTATCGACGCGCGAAAGAATCCTTCGAATCGATAATCAACTCGCTCGCTTCGAGAAAGTATTTTTATAGCATTTCGCTGTTAGGCAATTCCAAATATCTATTCCCCGCGTTCAGAAAAGGCTCGATCCAATTTTCTCGGCTTAATTGCCGGGATTCTCAGCCAAATACTGTTTCCATGCTGCGGGCATGATGTCGAAGGCATTAATTTTTAGTCTCAAGCTTAGAAGTAATCAAACCCACTTTTTCGATACCCGCGCTGCGCATCACGTCAATGGCACAAGCCACATGGGAGAAAATGACGGTATCGCCGCCCTTTACGAATGCGACTTTTTCGGCGCGCAGCTTAAAAATGTCATCGAGCCGCTGCCCCAGATTTTCCCAGGTTGCAGCTTCCTCGTTGATTTTCAGGTGATTGTCCTCCAGCACCTGGACGACGACTACCTTTTGCTCTGGTCCCTGGTCGACAGCACTAGATGGCTGCGGAACAACTGTGTCCAGCCCCTTGGGTGTTACAGGCGTGATCACCAAAAAGATGATCAAGAGCACCAGCAGAATATCGATCAGCGGCACGACGTTCATCGTGGCCATCGCGCCGCCCTGTTTCCCTCCGATTTCCATTCCCATTGTTTTACTCCTTTGCTGGCAGGTGAACCGTGTACGCACTTCTCCATCGCGCGGCATTCCCTGCGCTCTTCAACAAGGTGTATTAACGAGTTGATGAACTTGCCTATATAGAATTGGACACCATCACAATCGATTTGTTCCTGGAGGGAAAATAGTTTTGGACGAGCCTATTCGCCGTTCGCGCGGCCAGCTGGATTTAACAGTTTTTAGCTGACCCCAAAGTTTGCCCGCAGATCGAAAGATCCCCGCCTCTCCCTCTTCGTGCGCTCTCAGGGGCAAGAGAGGCTGACAACAGAAATTCGTTTGAAACCTCGATACAAAAGCCTTAGAACTAAATTGGTTATTCCCGGTAAAATTATTGCGCCCCGCTCTCGCTACTTCAGGAACCATAGCTGAAATCCGGTTTGTTGGTTACCCCGGCGATACCGCCAAACCCACAAAAATCATCTAATGTGCAGATGAATCGCTTTAGGAGCGGCAGATGGAACTTACCTTAAAGAACTGGGATACATGGATATGGTCCGCCAGTATTATGACGGGCGCGATTCTGATCGCACTGGCAGGACACACGGTTTTGTTTTTTGTTTTAACCCGCATGGCCCGGCGAAAAGGGGATGTTTTCATTAACTCCTTGGTGAGCCACGGGGAGTGGCCATCGCGCTGGATTCTACCACTCGTCGCATTGATAGCCGCGCTACCCGCAGCGCGGCTTCCCGAAAACGTACTGACTCCAATCCAGCGGGCCGCAGGTCTTGGATTGATCGCCGCGACCGCATGGTTGGTCATCCTGATCAGCTACATCGTCTCCGACCTCATCTCCGCGCGATACCGCGTCGACTTGGTGAACAATCTATCGGCCCGCCGCGTCCATACCCAAATTGAAGTCCTGCACCGGATCGTGGTGGTGATCGTCGTGGTCGTTGCGCTCTCCGTTATGTTGATGACTTTCCCCGAGATCAAACATATCGGCATGAGTCTGCTGGCCTCGGCGGGGTTGGCCGGACTGGTCGTTGGCATGGCGATGAAAAGTACTCTATCCAGCCTGATTGCCGGCATCCAGATTGCCTTCACGCAACCGATCAGCATCGAGGATGTCGTGGTGGTTGAAGGGGAATGGGGCTGGGTCGAAGAAATTGGCACGACTTATGTCGTAGTGCGAATTTGGGATTTGCGGCGACTCGTGCTGCCTCTGTCTTACTTTATCGAGCACCCGTTCCAGAATTGGACGCGCAGCAGTTCGGATCTGCTGGTCACCGTCTTTCTCTACGTCGACTACTCGGTGCCTGTCGAACCAGTTCGTGCGGAGCTGCGCAGGATTCTGGAATCCACGAATCTATGGAAAGGCACCACGTGCGTGCTGCAAGTCACGGACGCAACAGACCACGCGATTCAACTGCGCGCGCTTTTCGACGCCCGCGATTCCAGCGCTTCCTGGGATCTGCGATGCCTTGTGCGCGAGAAACTAATTCAGTTCCTGCAAGAGAAGTACCCCAATGCGCTGCCGAGGGTCCGTGCTGAATTTCACGGGCTGCCTTCTGAAAACTCAGGCCAGCAACAACTAGCGGCCGCTCCTGGGGCTAAGTAAGCTAAGACTGAGCTATCCCGGAACATTTCCCAACATGGTCCATGTTCTCCTGAAACAGGATTGTTTTGCCCTCTCATACGGTCATTGAGTGTGATCGTTTCGAACCGAAATCAACATATTGAAAGGGTTTCTCGGCAAAGTCATTATCCAATCAGATGGTCCCCTAAGTGCCTAGTTTCCCAATGCGGTCGCGAACAATACAGCGATCTGCCTTCCAAGCGTGAGTAGTTCCGCTTTCCGATTTATTAAAAATCCAAGTTGGGCGAGAGGCCTGAAGTGACAATGAATCGTGTACGTTGGACTTGGTTGTTTCTAAGTTTCGCAGCAATTTTTGCGGTCGTGCTGCTCGTGCAATCCCGTGCGGCCAGTTTTCAGGATTTTACGCTGCCCGAACATATGTCGGTGGATTGGAGCAATCGCCACGTTATTTATTCCGGGCATCCGTCAGGTCCGAATGCATGGAGAGCCATGCAGGACCCTCGCTTTCACCGGCATCTTTCCATTTTTGAAAGACATGAGTCTCTCCGGGAGGACCGTGAGGGCCGCGAGGATTCCGGCAAATGGCGCGACCGCCGGGGACGCGGCCCCATTTGGGAACGCGACACATCTCCGCTGCAACGGGATTGGCAATTCAATCTCGGCGCAAATTCCTTAACCACGAACGGGCAGAATTACTTTATATATCCCGCGAAATTTTCGTTTGACATAAACGCAACGCCGAGTTGCACCAATGATTTCGTCGTCTTCCCCACGGGCCTGCCAGGAGTCGGTGGCGGACAGGCCAGCCTTGTGGCGATCAACGAACTCTACTCGGGCAGTGGTGCAGGCGGTACGGGAATCTGCGGCACCGGTCAGCCCTCGGTCATGTGGGCTTACAACACAAATCTGGCGGGAGACAGCTTTGGACAGATCCTCAGCTCACCCGTCCTTTCCCGCGATGGCAGCAAGGTGGCAGTTGTCGAGACAAATGTGGACGGAACAGGGACGGCGGCTCTAAAAATTTTGAAATGGGTGCCAGGCCAGGGCACCGTCAGCGCTTCAACAACTCCTACGCCCATCTCCACGGGAAATCCATGGTCTTCCTGCCCGGCAACGGGCACGTCCTGCCTGTTCAGCCTGACATTCTCCGGAAGTATTTCCGACTCGATTTCCTCGCCATTTTATAACTATGCTAACGACACCATTTATGTCGGTGATGATATCGGAGTGCTTCATAAATTTACGGGAGTTTTCAACGGGACACCCGCCGAAGTCACGTCAGGGGGTTGGCCCATCACCATCTCCTCGGGCAATTCCCTCACCGGACCGGTCTTCGATGCGGTGTCCGGAAATATTTTCGTCGCTGACACGATCGCAAGTCTGTATTACGTACGGGAGACAGGCAGCTCTGTGGGTGCGTGCGCTTCAGGGAGTCCGCCTTGCATGGGAACGCCGAGCTTGGCTGTTGCAGACCCCGAAATGGGTTTAGGTGTTTTTGATTCGCCAACTTTGGACCAAACCTCGCAAAAGGTGTTTGTGTTCACGGGATACAATCCCAGCGACAACGCGGCCGTGATCCAGGCGACTACAGCGCTGGCCAACCCTGTCGATACCGTGCTGCAAGGGGGGTATAACCCCATTTTTTCCGGTGCATTCGACCAAAATTACTACTCCGGAAATTATGCCAGCGGTTTTCTGTACGCATGCGGGACAAATCCTATGGGCCTTTATCGCATTGGGTTCAATGCGTCGGGAGTCATGAATTCGGCCCGGGCCGCGGGCAATTTAAGTGTCCAACAGAGCAGCACCGCAGGCCCGTTGTGCACTCCCATCACGGAAATCTTGAACGGGGCAAATGATTATCTTTTTTTTGGGGTGGACGCACTCGGCTCACCCGCCGGCTGCGGCGGCGGCTGCGTCCTCGGGCTGAATTTAACCGGCATGTCCTGGCCTCCCGGGATCGGCGCGCTTTCCGTTCTGCCCGTATCGAACGGCCCCAGCGGAATTATCGTGGATAACGTGGGCGTCGGAGGCCAGGAATCGAGCATTTATTTTGGCCCGCAGGCCAACAATTGCACGTCGCCATCCGGAAGCGGGTGCGCGGTGAAGGCCACGCAGAACGGTTTAAATTGATGGCGCATCTTGTACCGCTTTGTCGAATTTAAATACGAGAATTGTTGCCGCGCATCACGCGCCGGACATCTGGCCGCTAGGATCGTTGGCAAGCGGAGCACGAGTTTGCGCCGTCACGGTGGTTAGTTTCCGGCCTTCAGCTTAATTACCGCCGTGTCGCCTTTTATTTCCATCACAGTTCCGAATGGTTTCGAGGCGTCGGCGATTCGCTGAAGAATAAAGCCCGCTCTTTTTCCGGTTACTGGCGTGGGCAAGCCGCGAGTCTGAATGAATTGGTTGCTGGCATACTCATTGTGCATGTCGGGCTGGCCTTCGCCGATGTTGTTCAGGGCGAGAGGCCGGAACGAAACGGATTTGAGTTTTTTGTCCTGAAATTCAACCGTAGCGACAGCGCTCTCCCAATTCATCGGTTCGTCGATGTAGGTCAAGGTGGGCACCAGGTTGTAAATAAAATTGCCCAGGTCGTAGAAAATTGGGCGGCCATGATAAATTTCCACGCCGTGCAGCAGGGGCGCGCCGTGCATCACGATGATGTCCGCGCCGGCGTCGATCTCCGCGTGCGTCCACTTCACGAGCCATTCATTCGGCGCAAGCCGCTCGGGCAGTCCTTCCGTGAAAACTGTTGCGAACGAGTGATTCGAGAAAACGTGATTGTGCTGGTACACGACCACGATATCCGCATGCTGGCGCGCATCACGAATGCTTTGCAGGATGCGCTGCGAATCCTGCGCATTCGGCGTGTTGGCAACGCCGTCGGGCAAATCCTCAGTTGCTTCGTTCGGAATGCCGCCGGCCTCGACGCGAAGTTCATTTACGCCGGGACGATCCGCCGTAGCGCTTGCTCCTGGAGCAATCAACCCCGACGCGCTCGCGATCAGCGCAACCGTGCCCTTCGGCGTGTGCAGATATCCGGCCGCCGTGGCTTCGCTCACGCTGTTCCCCGTTCCGGCGTGAACGATCTTCCTCTTGTCAACTTCCCGAAGCGTGTTTTGCACGCCGGGCACTTTTAAATCGAACGCATGATTGCCGGATAAGGAAAGCAAATTAAAACCGAAGGCCTGCAGCGCGTCGAGCGCTTCTGGCGGCGTGAGAAATCCGCGGCCCTCGCGTGTCGTCTCGCCTTTTTCGGCGACCGCGGCTTCGAGGTTAGTGAAAATCACATCGCCCTTCAGCATCCCTTTAATCACGGGCACCGCCGCCGGCGAAGTCTCGCGAATGTCCGAGCGGATCATCGACTGACCAGCCAGTGTGATGGAGATCGGCGCCGACTGCGACCGCGCCGCCGGTGCCATTGCGCATGCAAGCGTCAGCAAAATCGCGAGGCAACCTGCTCTCGCCCACAGCCGTACGACCTTCAACCTTGTTGCCATTTGGGTTGACCTCACATTTTCGTCTGACCGCTCGATCTGCGCGTAACCCCACCAAATTTGCGAAACTTCGAGCGGAAGTCTGCGGTATCGGTACGCATCAATATACTCGCCAATCTTCGGAGGTTACAAGCCGCGACGGTAGGGTTTCAATTGGGGAGTCAGGGTGCCCTCTCCGTTCACGGTGAGCGTTCACGGTGAACCGTCCCAAAGAGCACGGGACGGAGATGCCTCTACAAAACCCTCATGCATCGCCGTTGTTGGTTTTGTAGAGGCCGCCCATAATTCGGGCGGGCAGCTTTTCTGCGTGTGCAAGGCAAATTAATCACTACCGCCGCGAGCCAACACCCAACACCCACAGCTGTGTTTGCCAATCATGGCAGCTGTGTACAGCCTCGCCTTCGACCCCGGCTAAACTGATTTTTTGATACAGAGGATTGGAACTTCAAAGGCACGGCTTTTGCCAATAGCGTTTATCATCATTGCCCAAGCCTCTTGTGAGTTTCGGGATTGCCCGCCTTCCGCCGGCAGGTTTGGAAGATTGCGCAGACAGCAGAAAACGGAACGGCTGCCGCTGGGCAACCAGGAAATGACTACCGATGAGCATTCGAGTGGCGCTGAATCACAAGACCTCCTACCGCTATTCCAAGCCTGTGTGGCTGTCGCCGCATGTCATCCGCTTGCGGCCAGCGCCACACGGCCGGACTCCTGTGGTCAGCTATTCCCTGCGCGTTAAACCGGAAAAACATTTCATCAATTGGCAGCAGGATCCGTACAACAACCGGCTGGCGCGTCTGGTGTTTCCCGAGAAAGCGTCCGAGTTTTCCGTGGAAGTGGATTTGATTGCCGAGCTTTCGGTTATCAACCCGTTTGATTTCTTCCTCGACGAATACGCGGAAAATTATCCGTTTGCCTATGACCGGATTCTTTCGCGGGAGTTGATTCCCTACCTCGAAACCGAGCCGGCGGGGCCGAAGCTCCAAAAATTGATTCACGAGCTGCGCCGGGAAAACGCGCGCACAGTGGATTATCTTGTCGAACTGAACCTGGAAATTCATCGCAGGCACAAATACCTGATCCGGATGGAACCGGGCATTCAGACTCCCGAAGAAACGCTGACGCTGCAAAGCGGCTCTTGCCGAGACAGCGCATGGCTCATGGTTCAGCTGCTCCGGAACCTCGGTTTGGCGGCACGCTTCGTGTCCGGGTATCTGATCCAACTTGCGCCGGACATCAAATCTCTCGATGGCCCATCCGGCCCCGATCAGGATGTCACCGACTTGCACGCATGGGCGGAAGTGTACCTCCCGGGCGCGGGCTGGATCGGCTTCGACCCAACGTCTGGACTCCTTGCGGGAGAAGGCCACTTGCCACTCGCGTGTTCAGCCGACCCATCCACCGCGGCGGCCATTGACGGCTTCTTTTCGGCGGATGACGAATCCGTCGTCACGCAGGAAACGAAAACGCCGCAGAAATCCGGCAAGGACGTACCCGCAAAATTTAATTTTTCCATGTCCATCGCGCGCGTGCATGAAGATCCGCGCGTCACGAAGCCCTACAGCGACGAACAATGGAAGGCGATCGAATCCTTGGGCCATCGAGTAGACGCCGATCTTCGCGCGCAAGATGTCCGGCTCACCATGGGCGGCGAACCTACATTCGTTTCCATCGATGATATGCACGGCGAAGAGTGGAACGTGGCCGCGCTTGGACCAGAAAAATATCGCAGGGCTGATCACCTGGCCCGGCGCCTGCGCGATCATTTCGCTCCCTGCGGATTGCTGCATCACGGGCAGGGAAAGTGGTATCCCGGCGAATCGTTGCCGCGCTGGTCCTTGGGAATTTTTTGGCGCAAAGATGGCGAGCCGATCTGGCGAGACGCGAGCCTTTACGCGGATGAAAAATCCCCGGAAGTTCTCGCCGCGGACGATGCTCTGGAATTTCTGTCATCGCTGGCGCGACGGTTGAATGTAGACCCAGGACTCGTAATTCCAGGATACGAAGACAAGCTGTATTACTTGTGGAAGGAGCGGCGGCTTCCGGTCAACGTGTCGATTCGCGACAACAAACTTGCGAACGCTGAAGAACGCGCCCGGCTCGCGCGCATTCTTGAAGAAGGACTCGGCCAGATCGTCGGTTACGCGCTGCCACTAAGCCGCGAATATGCCGTCGACGGAAAAAGCAAGTGGACGAGTGGCGCGTGGTTTCTGAGTTCGGAAGAAATGTTTTTGATTCCCGGCGATTCACCCATGGGGTACCGGCTTCCTCTCGATTCCATTCCCTGGGTCAGCGAGTCCGAATTTCCGCGTGTCGTGGAGCAGGATCCGATGGAAGACCGTCCGCCGCTGCCGACGCGATCCGCGATTTCTCGTGCCTTGCAATATGAGGGCGTGCTGTCGGCAATCCATCGACAAGGAATTGTCGAACAGCGCCTTGGTGCCCAAGGTCCCTTTCCAAAATTGAAGCTTGAGTCTGCTTCGTGCGGCTTGCCTCCGTTGCCGGGCGAGTCCGCGCCGGAAATTATACGAACAGCAGTTTGCGCGGAGGTGCGTGGCGGAGTGTTGCGCGTCTTCATGCCACCGCAGCACTTCCTCGAAGATTATCTTGCCCTTATTTGGGCCGTCGAAGACACGGCTGCGCAACTCGGGAAAAAAGTTCTGATTGAAGGCTACGCTCCCCCGCACGACCATCGCCTGAACACGATCAAGGTAACGCCCGATCCCGGCGTGATCGAAGTAAACACGCAGCCCGCCGATTCCTGGAACGATTTGGTCCGCAACACAACCGTTCTTTATGAGGAAGCGAG
This sequence comes from uncultured Acidobacteriota bacterium, assembly GCA_963786215.1. GTDB lineage: Bacteria > Acidobacteriota > Terriglobia > Acidiferrales > UBA7541 > Palsa-360. The sequence goes on along the minus strand of CAWAYK010000005.1, from coordinate 318,124 downwards.
ACAATGCCGCCTGGGTACCGAAAAATTCATGATGGATGGGCGGCACACAGGCACGGGCGGCGGAAACCACATCGTTGTAGGCGGCCCGACCCCTGCCGATTCACCGCTGCTTCGCAACCCCGGACTTCTGCGAAGCATGGTCGGTTATTGGCACAATCATCCGTCGCTCTCCTATTTATTCAGCGGACTTTTTGTGGGGCCCACGAGCCAGGCGCCTCGCCTGGATGAAGCGCGCAACGATCAGGTGTATGAACTCGAAATTGCATTTCAGCAAGTCACCGGAGAATGGCGCCGATATTCCCGTGGACAGTCGATCGTATTTTCCGCGACATCCTGGTCGGACGCAACCGGCAACACGCACCGCGCGGAATTTTGCATCGACAAACTTTACTCGCCGGATGGACCCACCGGCAGGCTTGGGCTTGCTCGAAATGCGCGCGTTTGAAATGCCGCCGCACGCGCGGATGAGTCTGACGCAGCACCTTTTGCTGCGGTCGTTAATTGCCCGATTCTGGAAAGCGCCGTATCGACGAAAAGCCAGTGCGCTGGCGCACCGAAATTCACGACCGGTTCATGCTTCCCTATTTCGTTCGTCAGGATATGGAGGATGTCGTCCGCGAAATAAACGAATTCGGATACGGATTTGACATCGATTGGCTCATGCCTCATTTTGAATTTCGATTTCCGCGCTACGGCTCCATTGAGCAAAGAGGAATTCTTCTGGAATTGCGACAGGCAATCGAGCCGTGGAATGTGCTAGGTGACGAGCCTGCCACCGGAGGGACGGTGCGCTACGTGGATTCCACACTGGAGCGCATGCAACTGTTGGTAAAAGGAATGGTGGATCCCAGGCACGTGATCACCTGCAATGGACGGCGAGCTCCTCTGCACGCCACCGGAACGAATGGAGAATTCGTGGCCGCGGTTCGCTACCGTGCATGGCAGCCTCCAAATTGCCTGCATCCAACGATCGGAGTTCACTCACCGCTCGTATTTGACCTCGTGGACACCTGGTCCGGCAGGTCCATAGGCGGTTGCACCTACCACGTTGTGCATCCCGGTGGACGCAACTATGAGAATTTTCCTGTGAACGCAAACGAGGCAGAGAGCCGACGCCGCGAACGATTCTTTTCATTCGGGCATACTCCCGGGCCGATGTCGGTTGCAGAGGAGCGCGTACTCAAGGAGTTTCCTTATACGCTCGATCTAAGGACACGCGCATAATGTTTGGACAGGGACTACGCGTTGGAAATTAGGATGCCCCCACCGATACCCCCGGAAATCACGAATAACGACCCCGAGCAAACGCGCGGGATCAGCGATACGTACGCCGTTCCGAACGAATTACGCGATGAAATGCTCGGCCCGTCCGGAGAACTCCGCCCTCACTGGACACAGTGCGTCTCCATGCTGAATGAATTAGGGCCGGCAAAACTGGAGCGCTGCCGCGAGAATGCCCGCCGGACGATTCATGAAAACGGAGTAACGCATAATGTTTACGGCGATCCGAATGGCCTCGATCGTCCCTGGGACCTCGACCTCATTCCGCTTGCTGATTGCTCCTGAGGAGTGGAGCGCTGTATCGGAAGGTCTGATTCAACGCGCCCGACTTCTGGATTTACTGCTGGCTGATATTTATGGCCCCAGAAGGGCGATTCTCGATGGACTGCTGCCACCCGAATTGGTTTGGGGCAACACTGCATATCTGCGCGCCTGCCATGGCGTCCCGGTTCCAGGGAATCGCCGGCTGTATCTATACGCAGCCGATCTTGTCCGCACGCCGCAGGGAGATTTCCAGGTCCTCAGCGACCGCACACAAGCGCCGTCGGGTGCAGGGTATTTGCTCGAAAACAGAATCGCTGTTTTGAAATCCATTCCGGAAATCTTCAACGCCTACCACGTGGAGCGCCTCGCCCCATTTTTCGTTGCACTGCGCGATTCATTGTTAAGCTCCTGCCCGCGCGAAAACCCCAGGATCGTCCTGCTCACTCCGGGCCCATACAACGAAACGTATTTCGAACATTCCTATCTCGCCCAATACCTCGGCTATTCCCTGGTGCAAGGGAACGACCTCACCGTGCGGGACGAAATGGTTTACTTGAAAACTGTCGGAGGCCTGCAACGCGTCGATGTAATCCTGCGCCGGGTCGATGATGATTTTTGCGATAACCTGGAATTATTCGCTGATTCCTACCTGGGTGTGCCAGGACTCTTGCATGCCGTGCGCCGGGGAAATGTGACTGTCGCAAATTCGCTCGGCACGGGAGTTCTGCAGGCTCCTGGATTTCTGCCGTTCCTACCTGCCCTTTGCCACGCCTTCCTTGGCGAGGAACTAAAACTTCCGTCCGTCCCCACCTGGTGGTGCGGTCAGCGCAAGGAATTGCAATATGTCCTGGAGCATCTTCCAGACATGGTCATCAAGTCTGCCTACCCGACGCGGGGCGCGGATCCGGTTTTTGGATATGAGCTGCCGGAAAAACAACTCTCGGAACTGGCGGACGCCATCAAATCGCATCCGGAGCAGTACGTTGCCCAGTCACCGGCGATGTCCTGCACGACACCTGCGTTCAGCGAGCGTGAGGTGCAGCCGCGGCGCTTTGTGCTCCGGTCCTACCTTGTTTCAAGAGATGATTCCTACTTGGTCATGAACGGCGGTCTGACCCGCATCACGCCTTCCTTGGATTCTGTCCTAGTTTCCTTGCAAAGAGGCGGAGGCAGCAAGGACACGTGGGTCCTTTCGGACGCTCCCGTAACGCAGATCACTCTTCTTGCCAATAGTAGCCAGCCAATTCCCTTTAGCCGCGGTACTGGCGACCTGCCCAGTATGATCGCCGACAACCTGTATTGGCTCGGCCGCTACGTGGAACGCACGGAAGGAAAAGTTCACCTCGCGCGAACTGCTCTTCGCCGCTACGTCGAAGGTAGCGGAAGAGAGGATAGCCAGGCGGCGAAAATCCTCGCAACCTGGTGCCAGCCCGGCGGCAATTTTTCAGATGGGCCGGAATTCGTCCGCGGGCTCGTCCAGTATGTCCGCGACGAAGAGGAAGGCTTGGGAGTACGCGACGCATTCCTCCAGATTCAGAGTCTTACCCGCGTTTTGCGTGACCGCTTTCCTGCCGATGCCTATCGCGTCTTGCAGGAGGGATATCAGAATCTTTTCGACCGCGCTTCGGATGAAGATCGCTCTCCCGAGCAAGCTATGCGCCTCCTGGATGGTGTCGTCACCGGCCTCGCCGCCTTTTGCGGTCTGGCCACCGATTCGATGATGGGAAGCCAGGCATGGCGCTTTTATGACATGGGACGCAGACTGGAACGCGCCATCCTTACTCTGAAATTATTGAGAAACATTATCCTGCATCCCACTGACGACAGGGCTCTGCTGGAAGCCGTTCTGGAAATCACTGAAAGCACTTTCCCGTACAGGAGGCGGTACCTGACGCGCCTCGAAAGATTGGCTGCAGTCGATCTGCTCCTCGTGGAAGAGAACAATCCGCGTTCGGTAGCTTTTCAGTTGGCCGCGGTGGCGGAGCACCTCAACGCGCTTCCCAGAGGGTCAGAAAGTCCGGACCTGCATGACAATCGGGATCAACAGTTGCTTGTCGCAGTGCGTACCCTGATCCAGGAAGAAGAATCGGCGATGCGGCAGAATCCGACTGGAGGGCAGCACAAAGCCCTCGCGCAATTTTTGTCCGATGTCCTCGACCACGTGCACAAACTTTCCGATGCCATCGCGCACGTTTATTTCTCGCACATAACCGTGTCGCTATCGCGAGGCGCGAACTACCGGGAGCCTATGCGGTGAAATATCACGTCAAACACGTCACGCAATATGACTACTCGGAGCCAGTGACGCTGTCTCATAACGTCGCGCGTTTGCGGCCGCGTGAGCATGGTTTGCAAAAATGCTTGTCGCATCAGTTGACCGTCACGCCGAATCCGCGAGCGCGGGCGGATTGGCTGGACTACTTTGGAAACCGTAGCGATTATTTTTCTCTTCAGCAAAGCCACAGCGAATTGACAGTCGTAGCGGAGAGCGTCGTCGAAGTTTTTGCGCCGCAAAACGAAAACATTTCCGTGGCGCCTTCTTGGGAAGAATCGCGCGAGGAGTTGCGCGCTTCGCGTGACTCGTCGACGCTTGCTGCGCGCGAATTCTGTTTCGATTCCCCTCATGTAACGTCGAACTCCGAATTCGCGGAATATGCGATGCCTTCTTTTAAAGAAGGCTTGCCTCTTTATGATTGTTCCCTTGATCTTGCTCGGCGCATTCATACGGAATTCGAGTTCTTTCCGGGTGCAACCACGGTCGGCACACCCGTAACCGAAGTGTTGCGCACCCGCCGCGGTGTCTGCCAGGATTTTGCTCACTTGCAGATCGCTTGCCTGCGCTCCCTCGGTTTTGCGGCGCGCTACGTCAGCGGCTATCTTGTTACAACTCCGCCACCCGGCCAAAGGCGCATGCAAGGCGCTGACGTGTCCCACGCCTGGGTCAGCGTCTATATTCCCGGCCGCGGTTGGATCGACTTTGACCCTACGAACGGACTTGTGCCCTCAGGGCAGCACGTGACTCTAGGTTGGGGGCGAGATTATGACGACATCGGTCCCATTCGAGGCGTTCTGGTAGGAGGACGCTGCCAACAGTTGCGTGTCTCGGTAGACGTCATTCCCATTCAGCCTGAAATTTAATATCTGCTCAAGCGGGACCCACCCTCGACGGCTCCTCCAATCCGTCGTCACTTCATAATTTATAGGATCAACCACCTGTCCTTCCGGACAGTTCAACAAAATGGAACACTTGCACCTTTTTCCCAGTCCTCCCGGGTGCTCTGCGCCTAGACTGTAGGGACCAGTCAGAGAGCAGAAAACTATGCATCTTCTTGATTCTGTACTCGCCTTTGCGGCAATCATGCTGGTCGCCAGCTTGCTGGTTACAGCCGGCACCCAGCTAACCATCAGCTTACTCGGCCTGCGCGGCACCAATTTGCGCAGGAGCCTGGCCGACCTGTTCGAAACCGCGAGTGACGATAAAGACGCCAAGCGCTACAGCAAAGTAATTGCCGCGAGGGCTTTGCGCCATCCATTCCTTTCAGGATCCGTTTTTTCTCGTTTCGGCGTTCGAATTGAAGAACTTCCCTTCGTGCCCGCGGATGCAGCCGGAAAACTTCGATGGGCCGGGAATGGAATCCCACTTCAGCCATGGCTGATGGGGGCTGTAGGCGGATTTTTTATCTGGCCAGCTGCTTTGGCGGCGATTCAACGCCTCACGTCTCTTGATATCTCCGCATTCTCAAACATCGTCGCGAGCTACGTGCCCTTTCTTAGTTTCTATGACCATCCTTGGCGCACCGGGGCAATTGCAGGCGCAATTTTTGGAGGTCTCCTGAGCCGCTGGCGTTTGGCCACGTGTGTTCGTGCCGATGAACTGGTCGCCGTGCTGGAGAAACTCTCGTCGCCTCCAGGCGGCACACTACCCGACCCTGCGCAACGAGCGATGCTCGTAATCGCAGGCGAAGCACAAAGCGGGCCGCGATCCAAGACGAGTTCGACGTCTGTGGAGTTTGAGAAATTTGTGCGCGAACTGCCAGAAAATGAAGATGATGAATTGGGCGTAGCCTTGGAGAAGGCCTCGAAACAGGCCTCGGAGCAAACTGAACCGCGGATGGCGGGGTTAGACTCCTGGTTCGATCATGCGATGGACCGCGCCTCGCAGCGTTTCACCGTGCAAGCGCGATTAATAACCGTCGCCCTTTCCGTGTTACTTGTACTTGGCGCGCATCTGGATGCCATCCGTTTGTTCCGAGCAGTATCTTCTGACTCGGGAATGCGCACTCAGCTTACCGCCAGCGCAGATGCTATCCAGAAACAGGCGGGGCAAGTTTCGCGAACGCGTGAGGATGGGGCAGGCAAAGAAGGCGTGCCCGACATCTATCGCAAGGCGATGGTCGATGTCCTTCAATCTGCTCCCATTGGCGCAGATCAGCCAAAATCAAAACCGCACCATTCTTCGCGACACACCGCTACGACTGCGCCGGCCGGTGCCCAGACGTTAGCCGCCGATGGCACAGCGGAATCGCCAGAAAATATTCAAGCAGCCTCTCTGGGATCATCTGATGCTGCGTCTGTCGAGTCAAATGTTCCGCCTTCACCTCAGGCCCCCGTGAGGAGCTCTGGCCACAAATCTTCGAAATCATCGAAGATGAAAACGGCGATAACGGCGGAGGTACCAAAATCTCCTGCGACACCCGGCGAAGACAGAGCGACGATCGAGGCCAAGGGGCGAGCGAGCAAAGAGCTGGAGAAGACTCCAGGATTTGCGAGTCGCGAAGACGCGGTTGCCTGGCTTCGCGGCACATTAATCGCGGACCCTGCCACTGAAAATTTGGTTATGAATTACGAACAGGCGGTCAACGCACAACTGGTGAGCGACACCGACAAATTGCTCGACCACTCCGCCTCGCTGAAACATGATCTCGCGCGCTCGGAATTGCTGTTGTTCCCCGAAACATGGCCGGGCTGGAAACCGACGAGCAATGAACTGCCCGGCTTTCTGCTTGCCCTGGCATTACTCAGTCTGGGCGCCCCACTCTGCTACAACATGTTGAAGACTGTCGCCAGTCTTCGCCCCATATTGACGGCCGGTTCTAAGATTTTTGTAGAAAGGCGAATCCGGCGAGAAGATCGGCGTCAACCGCAAACACGAGAGCAAGTAAAACCACAAGCGCGGGCGCAATTGAAAGCACAGGAAAAGCCGAAAGAGGAACGCGTGCCCGCAGGGACAGGACACTACGGCAGTCTGCTATAGAGGGCAAATGTCAAGCCACCACGACGGAAATCTATTGCATTAAATACAAAACACAGAAGAGTCTGTGTGAGACCTGCAAATTCATTGTGGAACGCGGCTTTTGCCACAACATAACTTCTGCAAAATGAGCGCGACTTTGTTTTAGTACAGTTTCTCCTTTAGAAATGCGGGATTTCATTACATTACATCGTCATTTTCCGGCGATGAATTGAAAGTTTATTTTTGCGTGAGTCACTGCGATTGAATTACTTTTTATGCTCACCTTCGTCAAGGAACATCTGCACCTCATGAAATAATTCCATGCGATTCTTTTCCATCATTACCGTGTGCGTTCCCTCGCCGATCAGCACGTAACGTTTTTCCGGCGCGTTCACCAGCAGCGGGAATAGCGCGCGCGACATGTACGGCGGCGTGTCCTGATCCCACTCCGCCTGAATCAGCAGAATTGGCACGGCGATTTTCGCGGGATCGTAGGTCGATTTCCCGGCAGTCCAGAAACGCTCTCCGTCGATCACGGTGCCGTTCGGGGCGCGCAACGCGGGCGGATTCTGCTTCGGGCCTTTCGGGTCGCTTGCCAGCGTCGCGTCCCACCATTTGTCAAACCAGCCCGCGGGAATCAGGTCCGCTTTTTTATCTTCAGGCACGCCGGTCATCCAGCGCTTGAAGGCCGCTTCGCGGACCACGGTGCGGTAAGCGCCAATCGGCCCGTTCGGCTGCGTCAGCGATGCGGTTTCGCGGTGCCAGATCGGAGCATACAGCACCAGCCTAACTACCTTGTCATTATTTCCCGCCGTATACGTTGCCATGGTCGATGTGCCCCAGGACCAACCGATCAGCTCCAGCTTCTGCAGCTTGCGCCGCTCAAGAATATGATCGACCACCGCGCTGATGTCGCGAACCGCAGTTTCGGTGTCCGCGATGGGCGCGTTCTGCTCGGGAGGTGCGTCCATTTCAGGAGGCCGCGTGGAGCGGCCGTAGCCGCGCACATCCATCAGGTAAACGTCATAGCCGCGTTCGGCAATGTAATCCATCCAGGAGAGGCCATCCAATTCCAGATCGAAGGAAGTTTCTGCCGGGTAGGTTGCGCCGTGCACGAAGAGCACGGTTTTCTCTGGCATGAAATGACTCATTCCGGCGGCATGTTTATTACGAACATAAATTTTTATGCCGGGATCTTTTGCCGGCACGAGCATTTCTTCCATCGTGATGTTCGACGTCCCATGCGTGGCTGCCTTGACGGTTCCTGGCGCGGGTTTTGCATCCTGAGCAATGCCGGCCACAGGAATTGCAAGGAAGAGAATCAAGGCCAAAGAAAATTTCACAATTGCCTCCCGATGATGGAACAAGTTGCCCGGATGATACGCTTTTGCGTGTGGAGTTCCCAGATAATTTGGGACAGAGTTAAGGATTCGGGTTGGTCTTCAGTTGAACAACTTTCTTCATGCAATCGAAAACCTGCCCGTCCCAAATGCGGGCGGCCTCTACGAAAATCAAAATCTAAAACGCGAGACGATTTTGTATCTCTTGCCGGATTTTTTCTTCATTTTTCTCTGTGCTATTCTGATAGAGCGGTGATTTTAGGGGAGGTTTTCCATGAAACATACAGCGGGATTTTTGGCCATCGTAAGTGACGCGAAAACTCGAGTGAAGGAAATGAATTTTCAGGAAGTGAAGCAGAAGCAGGACGCCGGCGAAGAATTTACGCTGGTGGACGTGCGCGAAGACAACGAATGGGCGCGCGGCCATTTGCCTGGAGCGGTCCACCTAAGCAAAGGAATTATCGAACGCGATATCGAGACAGCTATCCCGGACAAATCCACGACAATCGTCCTGTACTGCGGCGGCGGTTTGCGCTCCGCACTGGCAGCGGATAACCTGCGCAAAATGGGCTATACGAATTGCATTTCGATGGATGGCGGCTGGCGTTCGTGGACCGGAGCCGGCTTTCCCACGGAAACCCCGAAATAAAATCTTCGCCGCGGGCTTGCGCGTTTTGCACGTAACCATTATCTTCTAAAGACTCAATTTTACATTGCGCCGCTGGGGCGTGGTCCAATCGGTAGGGCACCTCACTGTTAATGAGGACGGTGTTGGTTCGAGTCCAACCGCCCCAGCCAATTTTTTCTCTGCCGTAATTCATTCCTGAAGGACTAACCTATATTTCTCACGGAATTGTATGTTTTCTGGGAGCGCCAATCTCCTGATTGGCGTGTGAGAAATGGCCAATCAGGAGATTGGCGCTCCCAGGTTTGCCTCCATGTCATTCGTGCCAACTGTGTTTTGAGATTTTTAAGCCATACCGATTAAGTTACTCCGCTATGGTGGGCTGTTTGAGCGCTGGCGGGGCGAAGTCTCGTTCGTGTGTTGAGATTGCAGGCTAATCCGCTGCCCGTTCTGCAGTTATCGGAACGAACGAAGCGATTCGCGGCGCAAAATCTAAATTTTTTTCAGAAATTTTCTGGATAAATAGGTTTCCGCGTTTTTGCAGCGTGAAAGAAAATAAATATTTCGTGGAGATTAATGAACAGGGCTTCCGCCTGAGCCTTGGTACTTTTGGGGTGTGGCTTTTTGGGGTGGTTGGCGGAAGCAGGTCGGAGGGAAGATCGCGCCGGCCCAGCCCTCAATCCCCTAAAGGGATCCTCGGCGTGTCTTCCCTCCTACAGTTCCTATTGTTTGCACGCTGTTGGCCAAACACAAAGCGCTGAAAACACAGCGTTTTGATTTTCGTACTGCGGGTAAAAAAGCCATGCTGCGGGAAATTTTTCCGTGTGCACTTTTATGCACAATAAAAATAAACGGGAATTCATGTCCTTAGCGTTTCCTTTGCAGCTTTTTCCAGGTCCGCCTGAAGACCAATCATAATGCCGAAAGATACAGTGTTTACCTGATTAGAAACGGTTCGGACCTGTCAGGCGAATTGTTGAACCTCGGTTGATACCCATTTGCGCGGCAAATGCCCTCTTCGTCCCGAAAAACGTGGAACGAAGAGTCCTCTACAAATACAAAACCGTAATGCTTCGCTTTCGTAGAGGCCGCTCGATTTATGAGCGGGCGGCTTTTCTGACTTTGCTTCCCAGACCTTTCAGGCGAAGTTGACTACCCCGCCGCGGCCTGCTACGTTTTAAGGTTACGATGGGCGCATTTTACGCACAGCGTGCCGGGCCGGCAGTGGGGGCGGCCTACGCAATATGGGCCTGAAGAAAATTGTCATCCGGGGCGCGCGCCAGCATAACCTCAAAAACATCAGCCTCGAAATTCCGCGTAACACGCTGACCGTCATCACCGGTCTGTCCGGCTCGGGCAAATCCTCGCTCGCCTTTGACACCATTTACGCCGAAGGCCAGCGCCGCTACGTCGAGTCGCTCTCGGCGTACGCACGCCAATTCCTGGACCAGATGGAGCGCCCCGAAGTCGACTCCATCGAAGGACTCTCTCCCTCCATCGCCATCGAGCAGAAAACAACGACTCGCTCTCCCCGTTCCACTGTGGGAACCATCACCGAAATTTACGATTACCTGCGCGTCGTCTACAGCTCCATCGGCACGCCGCACTGCCCGAAATGCGGCAAGCCCATCTCGCGGCAGTCTACGGACCAGATTGTGCGCTCGATCCTGCAAGGCGAGCTCGCAAAGAGCGGTGACCGCGTGATGATCCTCGCGCCCATCGTGCGCGGCAGAAAAGGCGAGTACCGCCAGGAGCTGGAAAAATTGGCGCGTGACGGCTTCGTGCGCGCTCGCATCGACGGCGAGCTTTCTTTGCTGGACGATCCCCCGCGCCTCGACAAGCGCAAGAATCACACCATCGAAGTCCTGATCGACCGCTTGCTGGTGAAGCCGGGCATCGCGAGCCGCCTTGAGCAGTCCATCGCCACGGCGCTGAAGCTGGCGAAGGGCCTCGTCACCGTCGTCGTGGTCGGCGGCACGGAACAAGTTTTCTCCGAAAAAATGGCGTGCAGCGAGTGCGGGATTTCCGTCCCGCAACTCGAGCCGCGCTCCTTCAGCTTTAACTCGCCGTACGGGGCGTGCCCCGCGTGCAATGGTCTCGGCTCGAAATACGATTTCGATCCTTCAAAAGTGATCGCGGACTGGACGCGTCCTCTGTTCGACGGCGGCCTCGGTCCGGGCGCGGGCTCCGTATTTTTGAAGCGCAACCTGGAACTGGGCGCGCTCGCGCACGGGTTTAACCTCTCGACGCCATTCGAAAAATTGCCGCGCGATGTGCAGAATTTAATTCTTTACGGCAATCCGCCATCGAACGCGCGCAGCGCCGTCGAAAGTGGCGCACGTTCCGCTTCGGCGAAAGGCGCGAAGGCTGGATCTGGGCTGCATTTTCAGGGCGTAATCGGATTCCTCGAAAGCAGCTTTGAAGAATCCGGCTCGGATTCCTATCGTGAGTGGATCACGCAGTACATGTCGCCCGTGCCGTGCGCGGTTTGCCATGAGCAACGCTTGCGTCCGGAAAGTTTGGCTGTGAAAGTGGGCGGCCGATCCATCGCCGAATTTACCGCGCTGGCCATTTCCGACGCGCGTCCTGCCGTGGACGGAATTCGCAAGGGCCTCACCGAGCGCCAGACGGATATCGCCGGGCGCGCACTCGCCGAAATTGGCGCGCGCCTCGATTTCCTGCTGGCCGTCGGGCTCGGCTACCTCAGCCTCGACCGCTCCTCCGCCACGCTTTCCGGTGGCGAGTCGCAGCGCATTCGCCTGGCCACGCAAATCGGCTCGCAGCTGCGCGGCGTGCTCTACGTGCTGGACGAGCCGTCCATCGGCCTGCACGCGCGCGACAACGATCGACTGATTTCTTCGCTCGAAAAATTGCGCGACATGGGCAATACGGTGCTCGTCGTCGAGCACGATGAGGAAACCATTCGCCGCGCCAATTTCGTGGTGGACCTCGGCCCCGGCGCGGGCAATGCGGGCGGGCACCTCGTCGCGACGGGCCCTCCGGAAGAAGTCGAGCGCAGCGTTGACTCGCTCACGGGCCGTTACCTGCGCGGCGAATTGAAAATTGCCGTGCCCGAGAAGCGCCGCGCGCCCAACGGAAAATCGATTCGCATTCTCGGCTGCGAAGCCAACAATCTTCAAGATGTCGATCTCGAATTGCCGCTCGGCTTGCTCACGGTGGTGACGGGCGTTTCCGGCTCGGGCAAATCCACTTTGGTGAATGACATTTTGTATCGCGCGCTGGCGCAGACTTTATATCGCTCAATGGAGCGCCCCGGCGCGTTCCGCTCGATCGAAGGCGCGGAGCAGATCGACAAGGTGATTGAGATCGATCAGGCCCCCATCGGGCGCACGCCGCGCTCGAATCCCGCGACCTACACGGGCGTCTTCGCGCCGATCCGCGAAATTTTCGCGCAGCTGCCCGAGTCGCGCGAACGCGGCTACAAGCCCGGCCGCTTCAGCTTCAATGTGAAGGGCGGGCGCTGCGAAGCCTGCCAGGGCGACGGCCTGCGCCGCATCGAAATGAATTTTTTGCCGGATGTTTATGTCACCTGCGAAGTGTGCCGCGGACGCCGCTACAACTCGGAAACGCTTTCCGTGCGTTACAAAGGCTATTCCATTTCCGACTTGCTGGACATGCAGATTGCCGACGCACTAAAAGTTCTGGAAAATATTCCGCAAATCCGCGTAAAACTCGAAACGCTGGTCGACGTCGGCCTCGGCTACATTCAACTCGGCCAGTCCTCCACCACGCTTTCCGGCGGCGAAGCCCAGCGCATCAAGCTCGCACGCGAACTTTCCAAACGCCAGACCGGCCGCACCCTCTATATCCTCGACGAGCCCACCACCGGCCTGCACTTCGACGACGTAAAAAAACTTCTCGACGTTTTAAATCGCCTCGCCGATCTCGGCAACACAGTTTTGGTCATCGAGCACCACCTCGACGTAATCAAACAAGCCGACTGGCTCATCGACCTCGGCCCCGAAGGCGGCTCCGGCGGCGGCCGAATCGTAGCCCAAGGCACCCCAGAGCAAGTAGCCAAGGTGAAAAAATCGTATACAGGGCAGGTGCTAGCGAGGGTGTTGAATGGGGCGAATGGGAATCATGGATAAGCTTAAGCCTTCTCGTACGCTTCCAAAGTAATCTGCAACTGAGGGACTCTGGCAAGCTCCGGAGGGAGCTCACCAAGGTAGAAGAACGGAACTGTAACGGGAAAGCTAAAATTTCGAGGAAATTTAGATTTGTATAAGTCTGGCACAAACGACAGCAACATATTTACAGCATATTCAAAGTAGATTTGCAGCTGTTGGTTTAACTCTACGGAATCCTTCGCCTGATGGCCTTGAATCGACGGCAAGAAGTGATGCAAAAACTTCCCTCCCTTTTCCTCCCATTTCTGACCAATGATTGCTGGTATGTTATGCCCTTCGTTGCGATACGCTTCGATTTCTTTGGGTATGGGTGATTGTCGAATTCCTTCAAGCTGACGTTCTTGGCTGTAAAAATACCGCTCGTTAGGATATTCATTCTTACCACGTCGTATTGCAACTTCTAATGCCTCAAATACGTGATGTAGCTCCCAAAAGAACGCTGCAACATGGCTTCGACAGATGATTAAATCAATTTGCCCCATTTCTCTTGCCGATTGCTCGTCGCGCATTAGTTCCTCGTGATCCGTTTGCATGGAACGTGTCTGCAAATAGACTCGCGTGTAGGCCAAATGGTACGCAGCGTTATTAGCCGTCAACCAAATCTCGCAGATTGCGCCCAAGTAATCTGGAATCGGAACATCCGGCATTTTGTTCTCACCGCTTCTCATGGCTCACCTGTTCTCGTTTAGCTAGCCCGGTTGGATGGCCCGGGCTTTTCGGAATTTTACTCTCACCCAAGTGAGGCCAATCACCTAGCTGTGGCTCATCATGATTAAAGGAATTTGACGTGTCACAAAGATAAGGAATTGCTAATACGCCTCCAATACGCTACTGTCCCTAAGTCAGCTACGTTAAAGGCCCGATTCTACGTTGGGTCCCGCAATGCCACACTGACAAAATCCGAAACTAGGAGTGTGGACATGCAAACTAAAACAGCCCCCGATATCACAGTGCGGTACGAAGCGTTCCCTGATCGAGACGACTCGTCTAACTGGAGAGTCGAAGGAATCGATTCCAACGCAGGCGATGTTTATATCGCCATATTTGCTGGACCTTTTGCCGAACAAAGGGCTACTGAATATTCTGAATTCAAGAACAATAAGCGCTAGAAATCTACTTCTACGTCAATTTGATTTAGATCGACACAACTTTGGGGCCTATTAGTTTTTCTGACCCCAGTGCGCCATGGGCCATCGCGCAACATTAAATTCGACAACCGGTCTACGTTCATGCACTTCCATTGACCCTCAGGGGGTAAGCCCTTACTACTCTGTCCGGCAAATTGAAAAGAAAGAACGTGGCTAACTCCGTCTTTCCATCCCAATACATGAGGACAAAGTTCACGGGGAAGCCCATCATAATTCGCAACGATCTGTTTTTTTTCGAGAATAGCCTGCCTCAACAACTCAAAATTCGTTGGCACTAGTTACCTCCTTAGTTATCACGTGCAGAGGCGAAGATAACACGAAGAGTTTTAAACGTACCTGTGGATAAAAATTAAAGCTGTGGAAATAAGTCCTTAGTAAATATTGCCAATTCAAGGGTGGGTGGACCGAGCTTTTCCGGGTTTTGAATTTGTGGATGCCCCATCCTTTGCGGGGTTTGCAAAGGGTGGAGGGCTAAGACGACACTGGGATGTGTGCCGCGGTAGGGAACTTTTTGAAGTTCTCATTAATAATAGTCAAAAAAACCACCCTTGCAGAAGGGGCAAGGATGGGGCACCCCGCTCGAAAACTGCGAGAGGATACGATAATCTTGCCCGATACGATATGATTCGCTCGGGTCCATTTATATATGTGGGACGACAAATATGGCCGAATGGGTAAAGCGCGAACACGGCAAAGGTGCAATAAACAGGGCTGGGGAAATTCTTCTTGAGTGGTGGACCAGTCCAGATGATATGGCACTAGAGGAGTGGTTTCCTTCCTACAGGCTACTTAAGAATTGGCGACTTTGCCATGCTCTCCCGCTGAATGTAATTCAAGCTGGTCTGCGTGGACGGATTCGACGAATGGGTATAACTGAAGATGTAATCGTCGCGCAACGCTTGAAAAGGTTTCCATCAATCATGAATAAGTTGAAGCGGGAACCAAATATGGAACTCACTCAAATGCAAGACTTGGGTGGATGTCGCGCTATCCTTCCTGATGTCGCATCGGTCAGAGCACTTCATGCGATGTATTACGGACATGAACCACTTCTATTGGAAGAGAACAGTTCAATAAAGCCCTATGACTATATCACTCACCCAAAGTCAGATGGATACCGAGGAATCCATATTGTGGCTCGGTATCATCCGCGCAAACCTGAAAGGTTGCCGTGGGATGGTCAAAGAATCGAGATTCAACTACGGACTAAGCTACAACACGCATTCGCTACGGCAGTGGAAACAGTAACAACGTTCACACGGCAGCCACTAAAATTCGGCGCCGGACCGGTTGAGTGGAGAAGATTTTTTTCCTTAATGGGTTCGGCACTGGCAATGCGAGAAGGGACTCCGCTAGTCGAAAATACGCCACATGTGGAGCAAGAGCTCATCGCCGAATTGAGGGCTGCCGCCAACGAATTAAGAGTTACACACAGACTTCGCGGATGGGCGGATGCTCTCCAAACTTTGCCACGTAAGCACATTAAGCGTTTCAAATATCTCTTGCTTGCCCTAAATACAACTGAAAACACCATTGCAGTCAAAGGCTTCCAAAATAGAAAAGAGGCGGATGAAGCTATAGACGAGATGGAGCGATCCAAGCGGAGTGATCTCGACGCAGTCTTGGTGTGGGTTGACTCGATCAAGAATCTTCGCGCTGCATATCCAAACTACTACGCGGATACCACGGCGTTCCTAGAAGCGTTGAACGTGGTTCTGAAATAATAAAAAGTGCGGGTGGCCGGGGCTTTACCGAATTTTGAATTTGTGGGTGGGCGGGTGGCACAGACTTTGAACTGGAATTTCTGGGTGGCCCATCCTTGCGTGTTTTGCAAGGGTGGGGCTTTTTTGTTCGCGCGTGTGTCGCGCGCACGGAAATTCAAATCCGCCTAAAAGTGTGAGATACAGCGCGAGTAGCACAGCCACTCCTGGCTGTGTGGTTTTGTAGACCTGTCCATCGCCACGATCACAATCACGATTGCAAAACCCACACAGCGAATAGTCGCTGTACTAATTGTGGGCACTTGACCACGGCCAATCTTCGGGCTTCGCGCACAAGCGCGGTTTCAATGGGTCGCATTCGATGTATGTGCGGATGTCAATGGAGCCGATCAGGGGCATGAAATTCGTAGCTTGCATTCTTCACAAACGTGTCTTAGCCGACTGGTATTCAGGCAAATGCCTTCCTAATTTGCTGGTAGCGAGGTCGCAGGGGCACGGCATGCCGCAAGCTTGTCCAAATTAGGTTTTCGATATAGGGCGGAAAGGCCTGTTACTTTAGGTTGGGTTCCATGACAAGAACCAACTTTTCAGGACAGGAGATTCCGCCTTGAACCGAGTATGCAGCATTTTTTCTCAGCTGTTACAGTTTTTTCCTCGTCTGGAATTTGAACAGATTGTTCGAGCGACCCGTGCCGAGCGCCATGCCCGCGGATTTACTTGCTGGGGGCAATTCGTGGCCATGATGTTTTGCCAGTTAGGGCAAGCTCGGTCGCTACGTGAAATTTGCGGAGGACTGGCGGGTTGTGAAGGCAAACTGAAACATCTGGGCGTTCCTCGAGCACCCAAGAAATCCACGCTGGCCTACGCCAACGAACACCGACCCTGGCTGTTGTATCAGAAAGTTTTCTACTGTTTATTTGCTCGTTGCCAACAGGTCGCAGGAACGCGACACGGATTCCGTTTTCGCAATCCACTGCTGAGCATCGACGGCACACTTATCGATCTCTGCGCCACCATGTTTGACTGGGCCCAATACCAGCAAGCCAAAGGCGCATCCAAGTTGCACTTAGTTTTGGACCACGATGGACATCTGCCGTGTTATGCGGTTCTCACCGAAGCAAACGCTTCCGAGGTGAAAATAGCGCGCACACTTTCGTTTGCTCCCGGCACTATTTTAGTTTTTGATCGCGGCTATGTGGACTACCAGTGGTATCAAAGACTCACCGATCGCGGGGTGTTCTTTGTAACTCGCCTGCGTCATGACGCTCACTATCGTGTTCTGGAATCCCGGCCAATTCCAAAGAATCGCCACATCCTCAAAGATGAAATCATCGCCTTGGGCAGTCATCACTACAGGCAGACAGCGCGATTCCGGCGTGTCGAAGTGTGGATACAGGAACGGCAGGAGGTTCTCGTGCTACTGAGCAACCACCTCAGCTTTGGATCCACGACCATCGCGCAAATCTATCGAGAACGCTGGAGGATCGAAGTCTTCTTCCGCTATTTGAAGCAGAACTTGCGCATCAAAACCTTCGTAGGCACTAGCGCCAACGCGTTGCACACTCAAATTTGGACAGCACTGATCGCCATCCTGCTCTTGAAATACTTGCAACTGCGGGCCCGCTACGGCTGGTCGTTATCGAATCTGGTCGCTCTGCTACGCCAACAACTCTTTGTTTATCGCGATTTACAAGCTTGGCTGGACGAACCGTTCCAAGCTCCGCCCGCTTTGGCAGGCCTACACGATGGCCAGTTGGCGCTGCCTTTTTAACATGCTATTAGGACAGCACAGCCCCAACCTAATAAGCCACTCGCGTCCATGGCGCCCACAAACACCGTCTTTTCAAGTCGCGCTCCCGCTCACGTCTCCTAATTTGGACAGCCTTGCGGCATGCCGTGCCCCTACGAACGAGCCGCGTGGCTCATCTTTTGCGGGCTTTGCTGTGGGTGGGGTCTAGGAAGTCACCGGCATGCGTGATGAAAGACGAAATTATTTGATGTTCTCATCCAGAGAAATCAAAACCCCACCCTTGCGGAAGGCGCGTGGATGGGGCACCCAACGGAAAAAACTCAAAGGATTGTCATTCTGAACGAAGCGGGGAATCTCTCTTTTTGATTTGTGCATGTGACAAAAAGAAAGAGAGATTCCTCGCTTCGCTCGGAATGACAGAGGGGAGGATTTTTTTGATGCATAGGTGGCGCGGGCTTCAGCCTGCGGGGTATAGTGCTTGCAAGGTCCAAACCCCGCAGGCTGAAGCCCGCGCCACTTATTCAAACTTTTAAATTTGTCCCATGCCGCCATCCACGTTGATTTCCACGCCGGTGATGTAGGACGCATCTTGCGAGGCCAAAAATGCGACGGCGCCGGCCACTTCCTCCGGCTGTCCAAAACGCTTCATCGGGACACGCGCAGTGATTGTCCTGGTGAATTCGTCGATGGCTTCCTGGGGTAAACCGGTTCGGCCTAAAATCGGAGTGACAATCGGGCCGGGCGCCACGGTGTTTACCCGAATGCCGCGCTCTACGAGCTCTGCCGCCGCCGTTCTGGCGAGAGAGCGCATGGCCGCTTTCGTCGCTGAATATGCGCTGGCGCCTATTGTGCCAGTACTGTCGGCCACGCTGGTATTCAGGATGATGGACGCGCCGTCGTTCAGGAATGGCAACGCCTTCTGGATGGTGAAGTACGATCCCTTGATGTTGATGTCAAACGTCTCGTCGAACACGCTTTCTGGCGTATCGGCAAGCGGCAGGAACTTTCCCACTCCCGCATTCACGAACAGCACATCGATTTTGCCCAGCTTCGTTGAAACTTCCTTGAACAGTTTGTCGATGTCGGCAAGTTTGGATATGTCCGACTGCACAGCGAGCACGCCGTTGCCAATTGTTTTTACGGCTTCGTCCAGAGTCTTTTTGCTTCGGCCTGAGATCGCGACGCGCGCGCCTTCTTCTTGCAGGCGTTTGGCCGTTGCCAGGCCAATGCCGCTGTTTCCGCCGGTCACTACCGCTACTTTTCCTTCGAATCTCTTCATATGATTCTCCTTTTGATCGCCAATTTGCCCAATGGCCTTTTCCGGAGGCAACCCTGCCGCCGCGGCCAGGCTTCTAATGATTTAGATACTTAGATGACTATCGAAATGATAGGATGCAGATGTTTCCGGAATTTCTTTTGGAGGTTGCAGTTCCTTTTGGCGTCACGTACAGGGATTCCTGTACACTTGGAGTAATTCATGGACCGTTCCGGGATCGAAAAAATATCGAAAGCGCTGGCCGACAAGACACGCCTGAGGATTTTTGAAGCGATCTCAGACTCTGAGCGCATGACGTGTGGCGAAATCGTGTCGATGCGCGACGTCACGCCCGCCACGGTTTCCCATCACCTGAAAATTCTGAGCGAGGCTGGGCTGATCGAATGCCGCCGCGACGGGCAATTCGTGCACAGCCAGGTTGTCCCGGAAACCATCGCCGCCTATTCACGGGCGCTCGCAAAGATCGCACGCGGCAAAAAACCGGCGCGCCGCCGCTGAAAATTCGCAACCGTTTCGCACTTTGTGTCGTGGGCTTCAGCCTAAGGGAGTTTGTCCATGCACAATTCAGCAATTATTGGCATCAAAACCACACAGGCTTCAGAGTCTGTGTGAGAACTAGCCTTGACGCGTCTTTTATACTGCACGAGAGAGGAGACGCGATGGGGAAATTTTTGGATTACAACCCGGATCAGGCGTATTTGCTGCCGCCGAGTGTGCGCGATGTATTGGGTTCAGGACACTTATGTTTTTATGTGCGCAGGATGGTGGCGAAGTTGGACTTGGGCGCTTTTCGAGACGAGTATGGAATCGAAGGCGGACCGGCGTACGCACCAGAGATGTTGGTTTCGGTATGGCTATACGCTTACGCCCTGGGCGTGACCAGTTCGCGCAGGCTGGAACAGCGCATCCGAGAGGATTTGGCATTTCGGTATTTGGGTGGCGGGGCGACGCCGGATCACTGGACGCTGAACGCGTTTCGGCGGCGGCACGCGAAGGGGTTGAACGATTTGTTTACGCGCGTGGTGGAGTTGGCGCGGGCGAGCGGGCTGGGTCGGTTGGGACACGTGGCCATCGACTCGACGCGCATCGCGGCGAACGCATCACGCAATCGCCTGGATACCGAGCAAGCGTTGCGAGAGAAACGGGCGCGCATACGGCGCGACATTCGGCGGTGGCAGAAGCAGTGCGACGCGGAAGATCCGAACGAAGGCGCAGGGATGGAAGTAGGCCGCGAAGCGATCGAACGGCTGGAGCGGCAAGCGGATGAAATTCCGGCGCGGCTGGAGCGGCTGCGGAAATCGGGATTGAAGAAACTCTCGCGGACGGATGCGGACAGCCGCTTTCTGCGCGAGCGTGGCGGGTTCACGCTGGGCTACACGGGCACGCTGGCGGTGAGCGAAGATCACTTGATTGTGGGGCAGTGCGTGACGCAGGAGACGAACGACAACGGTTTGCTGCTTCCGCTGCTGGATTTGGTGGAGCAAACGTGTGGAGACAAGCCGCACTGCGCGAGTGCGGACAGTGGATTTTTTTCCGTGGAGAATTTGCGGGTGTTGGAGGAACGAGGAATCGACGGGTATGTTCCAGACTCCCATCTGGGACGCTGGTTGAATCGCGGAGGGCGACTGCGGACGCGGGCAAAGGACCCGGCCTATCGCCGCATGCGACGAAAATTGCGCGACCCGGCAGGCCGCGCGCTGTACGCCAAACGCAAAGCCATCGTCGAACCGGTCAACGGAGTGTTAAAAGAGCAGCGAGGCATGAGAAGGTTCCGCCAACGCGGATTGCACAAAGTGAGAGGAGAATGGGCGCTAGCGAGCACCGCCTATAACTTGACGCGCATGTGGCACGCGAACTAGCGGCCACGCAACTCCAATTTCCCAGAACCATGCGTAGCAAACAGTCATAAACTCGAATACAAACTATAAAAACGAAGCGGCATCGAGTCTTCACCCAGACTCTGAAGCCTATGCCACAAAACTCCGTAGCAAATAAAAAACTCCAAGGCAGGGCCGAAAATCCGGCGACTGCCTTGGAGTTTCTTGCTTTACTACTGCGCTAACGTCCAGCTCTAGGGGAGGTCGTAGCGCAAGTCGATGAACACCATCATTGAATGAGCGGTGGGCAAGTTGGTCGGAATTGCCGTGCTCGGTGCGTTCACGAACCAAGGAGCGCGTGACGCGTAAGAGAATTGCGTCATGAGCCGAAGGTCGCCGTAGCTGGGATTCCGCCACATCGTGTAGTGGATGCCGACAGTTGGTTCATAAAAGTACCGGTTGGCATTGTTGTTGGAGCCGCCCGGTGCTGCGCAGGTTCCCGTTGCTCCCGGATTCAGCACGGAAGTGCCTGGACCGAAGCCATATCCGAAATTCGTGGTCACGGTGCAAGTGCCAGAGGCTCCTGCGCCCGTGGCGGCTGCGGTCGACGTAACCGCATTCACGTCCTTGGCGAAATACGCGCCGCTGTAATATCCGTACAACACCGTCTTGGGGTTGACCTGATATTCGAACCCGGCAATGCCCGATCCGGACTTAACTCCAGAGAGCGTGCCATCGGGCTTGACGATAAAGTCAGGTCCCGCAGTGCTAGCGATATAGCGGCCGCCGCCAGAGCTATAGAAGGCGGTGCCGATGAAGCGGAAGTTTTTCACCAGTTCGATGTACGCGGTTCCAGCAACACCGCCGCCGTGAATCGTATCGGTTGAGGTGTTCGCATTTGTCAGGTTGCTGTTGGGGAGAGAAGTGATCAGGTTGACCGTCTTGAAGCTACGGAACAAACCCGCAATGTCAAAGTGAACGTGATGGTTTTCCGGTCCACCGTCATATGCGGCCTTCACGATGACATCAGGGTGAAGGTTCGCCACGTTACCGGTATTCGAGCTTGCGCCGGAGCCTGTGATGCTGCCGCTGTTGGTATCGCACTGCGAGCCGTAGTTTACAGGGGCTCCTGGCGGCAGAACAACGCCGCTGGGGCAGGTCTGTTGTGGGTTTTCAATCGAAAGCCCCATTGCAAAGTGAGTGTTCGGGTGCAAGATGAAGCGAACGCCCGCCTGGCGCGCCCAAGTTAAGCCCAATTGGTAGTTCGTGTCCACGTCTTGGGAGTAGAAGAGGTCGCCGGGCATTGCGGAAAGGCCGTTGCGGTTCGGAGTCAGGAAGCTCCAGGATTGCCCGCCGAGCACTTCGAACATTCCCTTTTTGTAGTCCACCCAGTACAGGCGCATACGGAGGGAATTGCTGTTGCTCGTGTCGTTGACGTTAGGAGGGGTGAAGCCCAGAAAGTCCGCTTCCAGGTAACCGGTGACGTCCGCGTCGCCGAACTTGGCATGCGTTCTCAAACCGATGCGTGAGTTTTGTGCCGAAAAGCGGTCTTCACTCACGTGGCCACCGGTGGTGTTGGCGAAGGGAAGTGAGTTAAAGCCGGTCCCAATTCCGGTGCCGACTGTGTTGCTGCGCCATACGTTCGTCAAATCCATGAAACCAAGGGGATAGAATTCCGCGCCGCCGATCTTGAAATACAGCGGGGATTCCTGCTCTTTTTGGGGTGCCATCATCGCCATAGTGGACTTGGCAGCCGGTGCCACGGGCGAAGCGGAGGCCGTAGAGACGGGCGAGGCCGCAGGCGTCGATGGGGAAGCCGTAGCCGGTGCAGTCACGGATTCGGAAGAGATTCCTCCGAGCTTTTCTTCCAGAGCAGCCATCCTCATTTGCTGTGCCTTGAGCGCGGCTCGCTGCGCTTCAAGTTCCGCTCTTTGCTCCTCCACCAGGCTGCGAAGATCCTGCACTTCACTTTCGATGGCAGGGGCTGCCGGCTTTACCACCGCCGGTTTGTCCGGCAAGGTTGAGGCGCTGGTTGCCGCTGCGGGCGTGTCTTCCTTCCCGGTCTCTCCGGCATTGCCCGCAAGAAGCGGCGAAGCCGCGAGACTTATGCTCAGCAAAACTGTTGCGAATACTCGCATTTCATTTCCTCCTGAAATGAGGTCCTATAACTAGTAATCATTTACAAATCTGAATTGGGAGTGCTTTTTAGAGATCGGATCCCCAAGTACAATTGCGATGGAAGCTTCCATTATTTGAACTAAGCCTATCCCCACCAGGAATTCGTTGCTTCCAGCAACACCCGGTCGAATCTTCGATAGCGCCAACTTTCTTCGGGGAAAAGAATCAGTTTTTCGGGTCGCTGCGCTATTCAGACACTTCCGAGCGACTTGAACACTACCGATAAGCCCTTACGGCGCCATGAGAGGAATGTTAATTCTGTGTTACAACGACCAGAGGGACCTTGGAAAGCCAAAAAATAAGACCTCCGTGGGTGTCCTATGTTAATGTTTCGGAATGAGTTGCGCGGATTGTCTCCTTTGCGAATCATCCGCCCTAAATTGCAGCAGCCTATGAGGAAACCTATGAAGATCACAGCTGCCTGGTTCGCGGCGTTGTGGCTCCTGCCATCAGCGCTTGTCGCGCAAACGCCCGCTGTTCCCACGATGGACCACGAGCCTCACCACCATCTGGCTCTTCACAATGATTATGTCAAGGTGTTCAACGTGGAAGTCGCGCCCGGGGACTCCATCATCCTGCATAGTCATGACCAGGACACGATCGCTATCGCGATCGGCGACCAACTCGTGACGGTTGGCATTCCGGGAAAGACGATCCCGCAGTCCAAGAATGCCGATGGGCAGGTTCGCTTGCAGCGCGCCGGCTACATTCACTCGACGCACGTCGACGGGGATACGCCCTATCACACCGTCGCCGTCGAACTGATGAAGCCGCAAACCAGCTTTCACAATGTATGCGCGGAAATCCTTCCGGGCCAGCCGTTGAATTGCCCTATGGTTGTCGTCAAGCCAATAGGCGCTTCCAGTATCCAGCCGCTGCTTGAGTCAGACAGACTAGCGCATCGCTTGTTCACGTACAGCCGCACCAGTCGATTAAAGTAGGGGAATCGAGAGCCGGAAGTCATTGTCGCACTCGACGTCGCAACCATTTCCGGTACTTCCATAGATCCGGCAAGAACGCTGAAGCCCGGCGACTTCGTTTGGCTGGAGGGCGGCTCGGGCCATGGGCGATCGTATCAAAAACGATGGCCGCGAAAGAAGCGCGGTACATTGAAATCCATTTTAAGCCAGCGAAATAAATTGATCTGCCGGAGCAGGGAATCGTGAAATTCGCGAAGATCGTTTTCCGTGTCGCCGGAATTTACGGTTTGCTGGTTCTTACGCCGATTTATTTCATGGAAAATAAAATTGGGCAGGACACTCCGCCCGCGATCACTCATCCCGAATATTTTTATGGATTCCTAGGAGCAGGTCTGGCGTGGCAGTTTCTGTTTTTGGTGCTTTCGACTGATCCGGTGAAATATCGCCCGATGATCCTGCCGTCGATTCTGGAAAAAATCAGTTTTGGAATTGCGCTGGCGTTCTTTTCGTGCAGCAGCGGTTACCGGTTTCTGTTCTGGTCGTCGGTTCCGTAGACTGGATTTTCGCTTTCCTGTTTCTCGCCGCCTATTTCAAAACAAGACCCTCTCCCCGTCACTTGATCTGCCTGTCCTTGGACTGCGAATTTGATTTATACTAGATCGCCATCCTATAAACACTTATTATATGGGCAATGAGTCTGAGGCAGGCGCAGTGGCGTGGGCTTCAGCCTGCGGATTTTAGCCCTTGCAAGGCCTAACCCCGCAGGCTGAAGCCTGCGCCACTCAAAGGATCATATGGACCTATCCCAATTGCACGTATTTCTGACCGTCGCAAAAGAGCAGAGCTTTTCGCGCGCCGCGCAAAAACTCTATCGCACACAGCCCGCCGTGAGCATCGTCATACGCAAGCTGGAAGAGTCGGTCGGCCAGCCGCTGCTCGTGCGCGGCGCGCGCCAGGTAAAGCTCACGGACGCCGGCGAACTCTTGCGCGATTACGCCGAGCGCCTTCTGAATCTGCGCGACGAAATCGAGAAGGGAATGGAGGATTTAAAGAGCCTGGGCCGCGGCGAACTGCGCCTCGGCGTAAACGAAAGCTCGATCCACGCGCTGCTTGCCGGCCCTGGCGCGTTACCGGAAACTCTACCCCGGCGTGAAGCTGATCATGCACCGCACGCTTTCGCGCGACATCCCGCAGGAAGTTTTAAATTACCGGCTCGACCTCGGCACCGTCTCCTACGTGCCGCAGGACGCAAAACTCGAAGCCGTCGAAATCCTGCAAGATGAGCTGACCTTCGTCGTGCCGCCCAAACACAAACTCGCGCGCCGTTCTTCAGTGGACATCAAGGAACTGGGCGAGGAAACGTTCATCGCGCACAACGTCGATTCTCCCTACCGCTCGCGCGTCATTCAGCTCTTCGAAAAACACCACACGCCGCTGCACCGCGACATCGAAATGCCCACGATCGAAAGCATCAAACGCTTCGTGCAAATGGGCATGGGCGTAGCGATCGTGCCGAGAATGTGCGTCCGCTGGGAAGTAGAAAGAAAACAGCTGGCCGAAGTCCGCATCCGCCAGCTCAAGCTGCCGCGCTCTCTCTATTTGGTATCTCGCCGTGGCGCGCGCCTTTCGCACGCGGCCGTAGGTTTGATGAAGTTGTTGCAGACGTAGCAGCGGAAGAACGCGTAGGATTCGGTTCTGACGCTTGTAGCGCCCGCCTTTCATTTCAGGCGGGCATCCGTCTGCCTCGCCAACGTGCCGCGCCCCGAAAATGAAACCGCGGGCGCTACAAATTTCGTCGATTCTAGTTGTCACACCGCGACTTTACGGCCTGATTGACCGGCTCCCATAAATATGGGAACATCGCTTCATGAAGACGACACTGGAAATTCCGGATCCGGTTTTTCGGCGCGCCAAGTCAGTTGCGGCGGCACGAGGAATTCCATTGCGGGAGTTCGTGACGCGAAGCGGTCAAGGACAAGCTGGCAGCCGAGGTTCGGCCCGGCGAAAAGCCCTGGGTGAAACACATGGGCAAGTTGAAGCGTTTTCACAAGGAGACGCTTCGCATCAACCGCCTGATCGAAGAGGATTCGGAGAAGATCGATGCGGAGATGTGGCGTTGATTTTGGATACCAACGCTCTCTCCGCCGTTGCCGATGGCGAAGCGTCCGCCATGGAACTGGTTGCCGGCGCCGATCGCGTTGCTCTCCCTGTGATCGTATTGGGCGAATACCGGCTTGGAATCGCGCAGTCTCGTCACCGGGCCGAGCTATGAGAGCTGGCTTCGCCAATGGATCGCGGCCGTGACGGTTCTGGACATTGACGATGGGACCACCCACTCCTACTCAGCCATCGGCCTCGAATTGAAAAGGAAAGGCAAGCCGATTCCCACCAACGATCTTTGGATCGCCGCGCTCTGCCGCCAGCATTCCCTCCCTCTTGTAAGCCGGGATAAGCACTTTGATTTTGTTGCCGGACTCCGGCGCCTCGATTGGTGATAAGAAGCCGTAGTTGTCAGGCGCTGAGCCTTCAACTGATTTTGAGCTCTCCGCACTCCATCCGCCGCGAAGGCGAAGGAAGGGGCACCTGCAAATGTCAAAGGCTGGCGCACCCGGCAATAACAGTAAATTCTTGACCTGGCGCGCTCGGCGCGCATGGGACCCAGTTAGTACTATTAAAATTGAACCTTGACGGTATTTTTAAGTGTGGGTATAACGCACTCGCGCCTTGACCCCATCAAGCTATCCGATCCAGTAAGTCTGATATAGCTTGATGCGGTAGGCGCGAGGCTTCGCGCACCACCCTCATTCGTCCTGTCGAAGTGGATGTCGCCGAATCGTGCCAAGTAAAGAAGCTGCCTACGAGCAATTTATGGCCTGTGATTCTGCCATTTCAGGAACGTAAAAGCCACTCGACCTTGAATTCGATGCGCGTTAATCTTGCAAACGCGTCCAGGTTCTTAGAATACGGCGTTATACCGCGTCGGGAGTCATCCCCGGAACGGGTACGAAGTTGTCTGATCACCGTTGCAATCGCGTCCTACTGTACCAGTGCTTATCACAACGCATAGCCTTAGAGTCGTTTCAAAGCATTGAGACTGTCTAGGTCTCTGAGCAGTTCGTATTCATCTCTGAATAGCCTCAATTTGTCAATTTCGGGCTGATACTTTTCTGGAAGCAAGTCGCACAGAAGACCAGGAAACATTGCGCTGATCAAATCCACATATCGTGCGAGTTGGTTAAAAAGATCTCTCTGAACATTTGTGAATTCCTTAGTCTGGACTTCAGCGTTAGCAAAGGAGACAGCCTCTTTAAAGTGGGGTCGGTCGGGAGACCATAACGCATTCCAAGCTACTTTCATTTCCATAGAATGTTTGTCGGGATGAAGTGCCCACATGGGTCCAAAGAAGATTTCGTAAAGATAATGTAATTCATGATGGCGCTTCAATTCAACGGGCATATGACTCTCGCCCTCAGGCACCAATTGCCCGACCGCCCGGTCGTAATGGTGCCAATCGTTATGTAGATAATAAGTTGAAAGACGAGTGAGTCGCTTCCAATCAGATTGAACGAAATGCTGCATCTGGTAGAAGGCACGTTGATATTGCAAAATTCCGTCTGGACCAAGCCACTGATAGAATGTTAGAACGGTGACCCTCCATGCTCCGCTGCTTCGCGCGTTGGCAAAAGCTGGAATCTCGGGGTTGATTGACACTGCTTCAGTGCATCTCTCCTCCGAAGACAATTTCCGTCCGTCAGCTAGCTCGAGACGAGTTTTCGCTGCGCCGTTCCAGTGAAGCGCCCCCTTAGTCGCGGCTTAGCATTTCGGGCAAACGTAGAAAAAAGGTTGCCGCTTCTCATGCCCCACTCCGAGCCTTGCCGATCAGGTTTTGCACCCCGGACATTCGACTGGATATCTAACGATTCCCAGGACCTCCAGAAGCTCAGCTAAATGAATTGATTATAGCTCAAATCTATTAGACTAGCAGATAATACCCGACCGAGGGAAGCGAATTGGGAAGAAAAGATTGATCGTTCGAGGTCAGAAAATAAGATCACTGGCAAAACAAAAAGCCCGCCCCGGTAAAGGGGCGGGCTTTCGCTTTTAGGTAAGCTCTTTGAAAACTGGGCAGCGCAGATGAGTGCGCGTTTCTTCGCACATGGAGTGAGAAGAAGTAGATGAGATCTGACAGAACCCGCTCGAAGATTGAATCGTTCGAGCGATTACCTCGGATCCCCGTGAGAGGTTCCGAAGCTTGGGCAACTTCACCTGCACACCTGCACAGGATCGGTTTGCCGCTATGTTTAGAAAGGAGGTGATCCAGCCGCAGGTTCTCCTACGGCTACCTTGTTACGACTTCACCCCAATCATGGGTCATACCTTGGGCGCGTGCTCCCTTACGGTTAGCTGCGCGACTTCTAGTACAACTCACTTTCGTGATGTGACGGGCGGTGTGTACAAGGCCCGGGAACGTATTCACGGCGTCGATCTGATACGCCATTACTAGCGATTCCAGCTTCATGCAGTCGAGTTGCAGACTGCAATCCGAACTGAGCACGGTTTTTTCCGATTAGCTCCCCCTCGCGGGTTCGCAACAGTCTGTACCGTGCATTGTAACACGTGTGTAGCCCTGGACATAAAGGCCGTGCTGACTTGACGTCATCCCCACCTTCCTCTCCGTTATCCGGAGCAGTCCTCGTAGAGTTCCCCCTTGCGGGTGGCAACTACGAATAAGGGTTGCGCTCGTTGCGGGACTTAACCCAACACCTCACGGCACGAGCTGACGACAGCCATGCAGCACCTCTACTACTGTCCCTTGCGGGAAGACGATATTTCTACCGTTGGTCAGTAGCGGTTCAAGCCCAGGTAAGGTTCTTCGCGTTGCGTCGAATTGAACCACATGTTCCACCGCTTGTGCGGGCCCCCGTCAATTCCTTTGAGTTTCAGTCTTGCGACCGTACTCCCCAGGCGCAGAACTTAACGCGTTAGCTACGGGACGACCCGCCTACGCGGGCCACCCCAAGTTCTGATGGTTTAGGGCTAGGACTACCAGGGTATCTAATCCTGTTTGCTCCCCTAGCTTTCGTTCCTCAGTGTCAGTTGCGATCCAGTCAGCCGCCTTCGCCACGGGTGTTCCTGCAGATATCTACGCATTTCACCGCTACACCTGCAATTCCACTGACCTCTCTCGCACTCGAGCACGGCAGTTTTGAAAGCAGCCTCTGGGTTAAGCCCAGAGATTTCACTCCCAACTTGCCGCACCACCTACGAACCCTTTACGCCCAGTAATTCCGAGCAACGCTGGCCCCCTACGTATTACCGCGGCTGCTGGCACGTAGTTAGCCGGGGCTTCTTATACCCGTACCGTCAAACCCTTGCGGGTCATTCGTCCGGGTCGAAAGGGGTTTACACTCCGAAAAGCTTCATCCCCCACGCGGCGTCGCTGCGTCAGGCTTTCGCCCATTGCGCAATATTCCCCACTGCTGCCTCCCGTAGGAGTCTGGACCGTGTCTCAGTTCCAGTGTGGCCGGCCATCCTCTCAGACCGGCTACCGATCAAAGCCTTGGTGAGCCGTTACCTCACCAACTAGCTAATCGGGCGCGGGCTCCTCCTCAGACGGCCTTGCGGCCTTTGAATCCAGAGACCGAGGTCTCCGGAATGTCATGCGGTATTAGCTCGCCTTTCGGCGAGTTATCCCCCATCCGAGGGCAGATTGCCCACGTGTTACGCACCCGTGCGCCGTGCGCCATCTGTATTGCTACAGACGCGCACTCGACTTGCATGTGTTAAGCACGCCGCCAGCGTTCGCTCTGAGCCAGGATCAAACTCTCGTGTGAAACTGGCTGCTTAGAAAAACAAAAAGCCCGACTCCCATTTCTGGATGTCGGACCAAAGTTTTCCAAGCGAACTTTTTATCGCTCGATTCACTCAATCCCCTAGCACCTAAGTGCTGAGGTCAATCGAACGGGTTCTGGCACATCTCATCTTACCCAGTTTGTCAAAGAGCAAAGGCCTCCTGTCCAGCAGGCAGGCTACCGTCTAGCCCAACGATAATAGCATCGGTTTCTTAAATGTCAAGGATAAGTATTACAGCTTATTCACACCCCTGTGAAAAATTCGTGAGCACTTCCAACCTCCTTCGCACTTCCATTTTACCTTGGTGTTGCGCGTCCATAAATTTTATATTTTCTCAAAACAATTGAACTCAGAATATGGAATGCAAACAGGTAAGAAACGAACGCAAATTTTTATTGTCATCCTGTTATGCCCATTTGTTGCGCTGCCGTGATGACTTGCTCCAATGGGCATTCGGCAGAGGACTGACTTCTCTCCAAGGGCCTGCCGTGAATTATTTGTTGCCCGCAAATCATGCGCGTGGTGAAATCGAATATTAGAGCCGTGTTATGGCTTTAAAGGGAGGGGTACCCGTGGGACTCAACGACAAAATTCTGGTGGCCGGCGGCGGCGGATTTATTGGCGGCGCGCTGATCGCGCTGCTGCGAAAGCAAGGATACAGCAACCTCCGCGCCGTGGATGTGAAACCTCTCGATGAGTGGTATCAGCGCTTCGACGACGTGGAGAATCTATGCCTGGATTTGAATTTCAAAGAAAACTGCGAAACGGCTGCCAAGGGCGTGACCGATATTTATAATCTGGCCGCCAACATGGGCGGCATGGGTTTTATCGAAGCACAACAAAGCGCTGTGCATGCTGTCCGTACTGATCAATACGCACATGCTGCAAGCGGCGCTGAAGCATGGAACGAAGCGCTATTTTTACGCCTCGTCCGCGTGTGTCTACAACGGAGACAAGCAGAAAACGTTCGAAGCGCCTTCCTTGAAGGAAGAAGATGCCTACCCGCACTCGCCGAAGACGGTTACGGCTGGGAGAAACTATTTTCGGAACGGATGTCGCCGGCATTTCCGCGAAGATTTCGAGCCTCTACACGCGGGTCGCGCGTTTTCACAATGTTTACGGGCCGTGGGGAACCTGGTTTGGAGGGCGCGAAAAAGCGCCGGCGGCGATCTGCCGCAAGGTGATTGAGGCAAAGATTTCCGGGCAAGCACGAAATTGAAATCTGGGGCAGCGGAAACCAGACGCGCAGCTTCATGTTCATCGACGACTGCACCGACGGGATTCAGAAAATCATGAATTCCGACATCCTGGAGCCGATCAACCTGGGATCGAGCGAAGCAGTAACGATCAATCAGCTGGTGGACATCGCCGAAGACGATTGCCGGAATCAAGCTGAAGACGAAATTACGATTTGAGCGCGCCGAAGGGCGTCAACGGCGGAACAGCGACAACACGCTGATCAAGAAATATCTCGGCTGGGAACCGAGCACGCCGCTTCGCGTGGGGCTCGAAAAAACGTACCGGTGGATTTACGACCAGTACATGGCGCGGGAACGCGGCGAAGCGGGAGTGGTGCGCGAAGCGGGAATCGTGCGGTAGGAGCCTGCGCACGGGTAAGTTTTTGGTCGCGTTTAGGAAAATCAAAAACATTTAACACAGAGGGCACAGAGAACACCGAGAAAAGCAAGAATGAGAAAGGTTTAGTTCGCTGTTGTCGCTTTCTCTTTTTTTCCGGCTTTGAATTCCTCTGTGCCCTCGGTGTCCTCTGTGTTAAGTCTTTCGCATTTTGTCTATGGGGCGCCCTACTTCGCCGGATGCAGCAGCAGCTTTTGCACGCGCCAGTTCAGCAATTCCCCCACGTAGATTTCATTTTCAGATGGGCACGCGATTTCGTGGATCCATCCAAATTGCTTCATCTGCCTGCCGGTCCCGCCGAGCATGCCCAGAACTTTGCCGTCCAGGCTGATCTTGTAAACGCGGCCAGGGAAAGCGTCCGACGCGTAAATCACCTGATTCGGTCCGGGCGTGATGCAAACGGTCCACGGCGCGCCGGGACCCATGGTTCCCACCAAATCGACGGGCGGCTTGTTGCCAATGATCGGCACCGTGTTTGCGTAATCGAATGGTTCGATGATCTTGATATTGCGCAGGTATTTGCCATCGCCATCGAACACTTCAATGCGAGCGTTGCCGCGATTCGCAACGTAAACATTTCCCTGCGCATCGGTGGCAATGCTGTGCGGAGTGTTGAGCTGGCCGGGTCCGCTGCCGGGCTCGCCAAATGATTTTATCCATTTGCCGTTCTTGTCATATTTGGCGACGCGCGAATTGATGTAGCCATCGCTGATGAACGTATCGTCGGCCGCGTTCCAGGCCATGTCCGTTACCTGCCGAAACATTCCATCGACGGGCGGCAGCGGCGGCTTCGGGATGCTTCAGCGGTTCAGTGCCTTCGTCGGAAGCTTCCATCTTGCGTCCGAACACCATAATTACCTGGCCATCCGGATTGAACTTGATCACCATGTCCGAGCCTTTGTCCGCGACCCAGATGTTGTCGTACTTGTCGATCCGCACGGTGTGTGCGAAGGACCACGCGTAAAGGTTGTGGCCAATCTCGCGGATGAATTTTCCGTCCTTATCGAATTCCAGGAGCTGCGCCGCGCTCGCGCCATAGGCCGGGCCGGTCGTATTTCCGCGCGAGAAAATAAAAATGTGACCCTTGGAATTTACGGCCACGCCGGAGACTTCGCCGAGATACATTCCTGCGGGGAGTTTCACCGGGTTGGGCACGGAATCGAACGGAATTTCAGGAGCCGCCTGTGCGAATAGGCCGAATGGGGCGCTCAGGAATAAGGCCAAAACGAGTGCAAATTTTTTCATTGAAATCTCCTCAGTTCATTCGTAGTGGGCTTTGCGATCACCCTGCATGCATTGGGCGACACGGCGAGCCCCGTGCTTTTTTTCAAATTTTTAAAATTTTCGCGAACTTCGGGAGTCTATATCGATTTGCCTACAGTACGCCAACGAAAAAGCATGCGCGTTTCTGTAGCGCCCGCCTTCAGGCGGGCATTTATCCGCGATTGCAAATTGCCAACCTGAAGGTTGGCGCTACAATGGTTCCTCGATCTCCGAGGTGAACATCATGTCCCAGGATTACTTGCTGAAAACGGAACCTTCCGAATATTCCTTCGCCGATCTTTTGAAGGATGGCACGACCGAATGGGAAGGCGTCACCGCTCCCGCTGCGGTAAAACACCTTCGCGAAATGGTTCCCGGAGCCAGGCTGATTATTTACGAAACGGGAACGCGCAAAAGCGCTGTCGGAAACGCAACGGTAACGTCCGTCGATGCGAGCGACCCCAAAAAACCGGTTGTGAAAATCAAGGTAGGGAAGGCCATTGCAAATCCGGT
Source organism: uncultured Acidobacteriota bacterium (assembly GCA_963786215.1). Classification (GTDB taxonomy): domain Bacteria; phylum Acidobacteriota; class Terriglobia; order Acidiferrales; family UBA7541; genus Palsa-360. Next base: position 285,156 of record CAWAYK010000005.1, on the reverse strand, counting down.
ATCGCTCGAAACCATCAAAGCGAACAACAAATTATTTAAAGATTCGCCGCTCATCCGCATAGGCAGGCTTTCCGTGGTTCCGCTCACGAAAGAGCAGTATGCAGTCTTGGCTGGCGCTTAAAGTTAAATTAGAAAATTGGGGTGGATTTTTGTGGCATAGGCTTCAGCCTGTGGATTTTTGTGCTTAAGAACATGAATCTCCGCGGGGTTTTCCTCTTGCTCGGACCAAACCCCACAGGCTGAAGCCTATGCCACATAGTGCATTACAGACTTACGGCGGCAACCGTTCCCGCAAGCTGGCGCAGCGATTCGGTGAATGGTGCGCGGGCCACGCCGCGTTCGCAAATGATCGCGGAAATAAAGCGCGCGGGCGTGACGTCAAACGCAGGATGCGCCGCGACCACATCGGGTGCGATGCGCACGCCGCGAATGTGCGTCACTTCTTCGGCGGAACGCTCTTCGATGGGAATGTGTTCTCCATTAGGAATCGATAGATCGAACGTAGAGACCGGAGCGGCCACGTAAAACGGCACGCCATGTTCGCGCGCCAAAACAGCGATCTGGTACGTGCCGATTTTGTTGGCCGTATCGCCGTTGGCGGCGATGCGGTCCGCGCCCACGACAACCGCGCCCACTTTTCCCGTCTTCATGAAATGTCCCACCATGTTGTCGGTGATCAGCGTCAGTGGCACGCCGCCTTCATGCAGTTCCCACGCGGTGAGCCGCGCGCCTTGCAAGTAAGGGCGAGTTTCCGGCACAAAAACGCTCAGCTTGTGCCCCTCTTCAATCGCCACGCGAATCACGCCCAGCGCTGTGCCAATGCCAGCCGTTGCAAGAGCTCCCGCGTTACACTGGGTCATTACCGTGCCCGACGCGGGCATTAATTCCGCGCCAAAGTGGCCAATTGCTTCGTCCGTGGCGCGTTTTTCGGCGTGAACTTCGCGCGCTTCCTCAATCATTGCGCGGCGCACTTCATCGAGCGGAGTGTTCGCCGCCATGACCTCGTCGAACTTGCGCGTCATGCGCTCCAGCGCCCAGAACAGATCGACGGCCGTGGGCCGCGTCTTGGCAATCGTCGCGCAAATCACCGGAAATTCCGCGCGAAGTTCCGCGTGCGTCCGCACGCTCGAATGCTCGATGCCCAGCGCCACGCCCATCGCCGCGGCCACGCCAATCGCCGGTGCTCCTCGAATCACCATGTCCTTGATCGCCGCCGCCACTTCGCGATAATCCGTATACGTATGGTGAATCACTTCTCCGGGCAAACGGCGCTGGTCGATCATGACCACACCTTTTGTCGTCCATTCGATGGGCTTTGCGACTTTCATAGAATTGTCAGTTTTCCCTGAATTCTTTTTTTGCTGCCGTGCTTTTCTGTTCTTTGAACTGGGATTTCGAATTTAGTGGTGCGGGCTTCAGCCTGCGGGGGTTAATGCTTGCAGGGCCTAACCCCCGCAGGCTAAAGCCCGCGCCACTCAAACCTGCGCACGCAAGATTGTAAGAAATTTCAACTAATGATGCGAACCGCTGACAACATAGATTAGGTAGCCGACAAGCTGCAACCCGTTGTAACCAAGATGCACAAAATAACTGGCCGCCACCGTGCCTGTTCGCGCGCGCACCCACGTGAGGATTACGCCCACCAGAATCAAGAGCGCAATCTGTCCCCAGCCGCCCCACAATTGCGCTGCGTGCATCAGCCCGAAAAGCGTTCCCGTGATGGCAACCCCGGCCACAACACCCAGCCGCCGCGCAATCACCGGATAAAGAAAACCGCGAAAAATAGTTTCTTCCACCAGCGGCGCCACCAGCACGCCGAGCACGCCAAACAGCAGAATGCTCACGCGCGCTTTCAGCAACTCTTCGATCGGCAGCGTTTCCTTCGAATTAAGGAATCCTCCTACGAACGAAACCACGACCGCCAGCATCGCGCCCACCGCCAGGTAATGAAACACGGAGTCACGAATTTTCCCCAGCCCGGGCCGCATCTCGCGCCACCCGATCGACGACCAGAACGGCGCGGTTGTGCGCGCCTTCAGCATCATGTAAAGATACAAAATCGCCAAGCCGTCCAGCAGCGCCTGGCTGACGAGCACCACCACCGACTTCGCCGTGCTCATTGTGTCGCCGAACACTTCGTCCGCAGGAATGCCAAAGAGCCGCACGGCCACCTGCGCCGCTCCCCAAGTAACCACGGCGCTGCCAATCAAGCCTAGAATGACGAGGAGCAACACTTCCATCCAGCCCCAGGGCACATGCAGATCGTCCGAAATTTCGGCATGAAAGCGAGTCGCTTCTGGTGACTGATTGAGGGAGAAAGAACTACCTTGGCCATCCTGAGGCACAGGGCTAAATGATTGCATCGAAGGGGTTTCCGCGATTGACTGCTCCGGCTCGGTAGGGCGCTGATCCTCGGAGGCGTGTTCCATGGTTTCTTTCGAACGAGCCCTGACGGGTGCCGCGCCTGACAAATTGTGTTCGTCGTAAACCATTTCAGAGTGGCCTGGCGCTATCGGGAGGTGCAGCCGCACTAAAACGCCACGTTCACTTTAACGGCAGTTTCCCCTCCGCGCAAGTCCGAGCAATTGGACCCAGGTTTACGTGGCATAGGCTTCAGAGTCTGGGTGAAGACTCGATGCCGCTTCGTTTTTATAGTTTGTATTCGAGTTTATGACTGTTTGCTACGCATGGTTCTGGGAAATTGGAGTTGCGTGGCCGCTAGTTCGCGTGCCACATGCGCGTCAAGTTATAGGCGGTGCTCGCTAGCGCCCATTCTCCTCTCACTTTGTGCAATCCGCGTTGGCGGAACCTTCTCATGCCTCGCTGCTCTTTTAACACTCCGTTGACCGGTTCGACGATGGCTTTGCGTTTGGCGTACAGCGCGCGGCCTGCCGGGTCGCGCAATTTTCGTCGCATGCGGCGATAGGCCGGGTCCTTTGCCCGCGTCCGCAGTCGCCCTCCGCGATTCAACCAGCGTCCCAGATGGGAGTCTGGAACATACCCGTCGATTCCTCGTTCCTCCAACACCCGCAAATTCTCCACGGAAAAAAATCCACTGTCCGCACTCGCGCAGTGCGGCTTGTCTCCACACGTTTGCTCCACCAAATCCAGCAGCGGAAGCAGCAAACCGTTGTCGTTCGTCTCCTGCGTCACGCACTGCCCCACAATCAAGTGATCTTCGCTCACCGCCAGCGTGCCCGTGTAGCCCAGCGTGAACCCGCCACGCTCGCGCAGAAAGCGGCTGTCCGCATCCGTCCGCGAGAGTTTCTTCAATCCCGATTTCCGCAGCCGCTCCAGCCGCGCCGGAATTTCATCCGCTTGCCGCTCCAGCCGTTCGATCGCTTCGCGGCCTACTTCCATCCCTGCGCCTTCGTTCGGATCTTCCGCGTCGCACTGCTTCTGCCACCGCCGAATGTCGCGCCGTATGCGCGCCCGTTTCTCTCGCAACGCTTGCTCGGTATCCAGGCGATTGCGTGATGCGTTCGCCGCGATGCGCGTCGAGTCGATGGCCACGTGTCCCAACCGACCCAGCCCGCTCGCCCGCGCCAACTCCACCACGCGCGTAAACAAATCGTTCAACCCCTTCGCGTGCCGCCGCCGAAACGCGTTCAGCGTCCAGTGATCCGGCGTCGCCCCGCCACCCAAATACCGAAATGCCAAATCCTCTCGGATGCGCTGTTCCAGCCTGCGCGAACTGGTCACGCCCAGGGCGTAAGCGTATAGCCATACCGAAACCAACATCTCTGGTGCGTACGCCGGTCCGCCTTCGATTCCATACTCGTCTCGAAAAGCGCCCAAGTCCAACTTCGCCACCATCCTGCGCACATAAAAACATAAGTGTCCTGAACCCAATACATCGCGCACACTCGGCGGCAGCAAATACGCCTGATCCGGGTTGTAATCCAAAAATTTCCCCATCGCGTCTCCTCTCTCGTGCAGTATAAAAGACGCGTCAAGGCTAGTTCTCACACAGACTCTGAAGCCTGTGGAATTTAGTCCTTGCAAGCACCAAACCCCACAGGCTGAAGCCTATGCCACGAAAACCGGCTGTGTAATTACGGGAAAGTTCAGAGCCTAAGAAGCGTCGGGATCGTAATTCAAATTGGGGGCCAGCCAGCGCTCCACCGTGCGCAGGTCCAGGCCTTTGCGGCGGCTGTAATCTTCCACCTGATCGCGATCGATTTTTCCCACCGCAAAATATTTCGATTCCGGATGCGAAAAGTAGAAGCCGCTCACCGAGGCTGCCGGATACATGGCGAAATTTTCCGTCAGAGTGATGCCCGTATTCTTTTCCGCGCACAGCAAATCGAAGAGCGGACGCTTTTCCGTGTGATCGGGCAGCGCGGGATATCCGGGCGCGGGGCGAATGCCGCGATAGCGTTCGCGGATCAGATCGTCGTGCGTAAGATTTTCATCCTTGCCGTAACCCCATTCGATGCGCGCGCGTTTGTGAATCAATTCCGCGAGCCCTTCGGCCAGGCGGTCGGCAAGCGCTTTGGTCATCAGCGCATTGTAATCGTCATTATCTTTTTCAAATTTGGCGACCAGCGGCTCGATGCGCAATCCCGCGGTAACCGCGAACGCGCCCAGATAATCCAGCTTGCCGCTTTCGCGCGGAGCGACGAAATCCGCCACGGCGTAACTGGGATCCTGATTCGGCTTTCACCAGTCTGCTGCCGCAAGGTGTGGAAAGTCGTCAGCAGGTGGCGCGATTCGTCGGCGTACACTTCGATATCGTCCTGCACGCTGTTCGCCGGAAAAAATCCGATCACGGCGCGCGCTTCCAGCAATTTTTCGCGCACGATGTCGTTGCAGAAGTTTCTGGCCGTCGTCGAACAGTTCCTTCGCTTTCGGACCGACGCCTTCCTGCTCGAAAATTTTCGGATAAATTCCGCGCAATTCCCAGGCGTGGAAAAATGGCGTCCAGTCGATGTAGGGAACGATTTCTTCGAGCGGCACCGGATTGTAGACGCGCGTTCCGAGAAACGAAGGCCGCGGCGGCGTCGTAGGCGGACCAATCGTAAACAGGCTTTTTTGCGCGCGCCTCCGCAAGAGACAGCAGAGGCTGTGCCTTTCGCGAGGAGTGTTTTTCGCGCGCGCGTTCCTGCTCCTCGGCGGTTTTCTTCCGTGAACTTCGTCTTCAGATCTCGGCGCTGACCAGATTGCCCATCACGCCGACGGCGCGCGAAGCGTCCTGCACGTGGATCACGCGGCTGCGGTAGGCGGGCGCGATTTTCACGGCCGTGTGCGTGCGGCTGGTCGTGGCGCCGCCGATCAGCAACGGAACCGTGAAGCCTTCGCGCTCCATTTCCTTCGCGACGTGCACCATTTCCTCGAGCGACGGCGTGATCAGGCCGCTCAGGCCGATCAGATCGGCGCCTGTTTCGCGCGCGGTTTTCAAAATTTTGTCGGCTCGGCACCATCACGCCGAGATCGATCACTTCATAATTGTTGCAGCCGAGCACGACGCCGACGATATTTTTGCCGATGTCGTGAACGTCGCCCTTCACCGTGGCCATGACGATGCGGCCCTTCACGAAACGTGCCGCCGCGGCCTGTTTTTCCGCTTCCAGATACGGCTGCAGGTACGCCACGGCTTTTTTCATCACGCGCGCGCTTTTCACCACCTGCGGCAGAAACATGCGCCCCGATCCGAACAGATCGCCGACCACGTTCATCGCGCTCATCAGCGGACCTTCGATCACGGCGAGCGGCTTGCCATATTTTTGCCGCGCTTCTTCCGTATCTTCCTCGATGTAATCCGCGATGCCTTTGACCAGCGCATGCGTGAGGCGCTCTTCGAGCGTGCCCTTGCGCCAGGAATCCTCTTCCACTGCGCCTTTTTCTTTTGCTTTCACCGTTTCGGTGAACGCCAGCAGGCGTTCGGTCGAATCCGGACGGCGATTCAGCAAAACATCCTCGACCAGATGCAGCAGATCCTTGGGAATTTCTTCGTAAATGGCGAGCTGGCCGGCATTCACGATGCCCATATCGAGGCCGGCCTGAATCGCGTGATACAGAAACGCGGAGTGCATGGCTTCGCGCACCACGTTGTGGCCGCGGAAAGAAAATGAAATATTGCTGACGCCGCCGCTCACTTTCGCGTAGGGCAGCTTGGCCTTGATCTGCCGCGTGGCTTCGATGAAATCCACGGCGTAATTGTTGTGTTCTTCGATGCCGGTCGCCACGGTCAGAATATTCGGATCGAAAATAATATCTTCCGGAGCGACGCCGGCTTCTTCCGTCAGAATGCGGTAGGATCGTCGCGCACACTTCCATCTTGCGCGCGAGCGAATCCGCCTGGCCCTTTTCGTCAAAGGCCATCACCACCATGGCCGCGCCGTAACGCCGGACCAGTCGCGCGCGCTCGCGGAAAGCTTCTTCGCCTTCCTTCAGGCTGATGGAATTGACGATGCCTTTGCCCTGAATGCATTTCAGCCCGGCTTCGATCACTTTCCAGTTCGAGCTGTCGATCATGATCGGCACGCGGGCGATGTCCGGCTCCGCGGCGATGTGATGCAGAAAGGTGGTCATGGCCTGCTCGGAATCGAGCATGGCTTCGTCCATGTTGATGTCAATAATCTGCGCGCCGTTTTCGACCTGCTGCCGGGCCACGGCAAGCGCCGCTTCGTAGCTCGCCGCCGAGAATCAGCTTGGAAAATTTCGGCGAGCCGGTGACGTTGGTGCGCTCGCCGATATTGACGAAGCGCGAATCGGGGCGCAGCACCAGCGGCTCCAGGCCGCTGAATCGCGTGTAGCGTTCCGGCTTCGACAGCACGTGCGGCGGCAAGCCCGCGCACGGCTTCGGCAATCGCTTTGATGTGAGCGGGCGTGGTTCCGCAGCAGCCGCCGACGATATTCAGCCAGCCGTTCGAGGCAAAATCATGCAGGTCCGCGGACATCGTTTCCGGCGTTTCATCGAATCCGCCGAACGCGTTGGGCAAGCCCGGCATTCGGATGGCAACTGATGTGGACGGGCGCGAGGTGCGAAAGCTCCTCGACGTACGGGCGCATCTGTTTCGCGCCGAGCGCGCAGTTGATGCCCACGCTCAGCAGGTCCATGTGCGAAACGGAAATCCAGAACGCTTCGACGGTCTGCCCGGAAAGCGTGCGGCCGCTCTGATCCGTGATGGTGACGGACACCATGACCGGCACGCGCTGCCCGGTGGCCGCGAAATATTCGTCGTTATACTGGCTGATCGCAAAGAGCGCGGCTTTGGCGTTCAGCGTGTCGAAAATTGTTTCGAGCAGCAGGAGATCCACGCCGCCTTCGACCAGGCCGCGCGCCTGCTCGTAATAAACTTCGCGCAATTTGTCGAACGTCACGCCGCGCGACGCGGGGCTGTTCACATCCTGCGACATCGAGGCGGTGCGATTGGTCGGTCCCATCGAGCCCGTGACAAACCTGAATTCGGCCGGGATGCGCCGCTTCAAATTCATCGGCCACTTCGCGCGCGATTTTCGCGCCCGCGACGTTGAGTTCGTGGACGTGATCCTTCGAGGCCGTAATCGAGCGTGGAAATTCCATTGGAGTTGAACGTGTTGGTCTTGATGATGTCCGCGCCGGCTTCCAGATATTGCGCGCTGAATGTCCTGCACGATCTGCGGCTGCGTGATGTTCAGAACGTCGAAGTTGCCGCGCAGGTCGCTCGGATGATTCTGAAATTGCGTGCCGCGAAAAGTCCGCTTCCTCCAGCCGCTGCGCCTGGATCATCGTGCCCATGGCGCCATCCAGAATGACGATCCTCTCCTTCAGGAGATTTTTCAGAGCGCGCAATTCGTGCTTCTCTTCGATCCAACGATAGCTCTCCCATGCCCAAATTCGGACGTTGAATCAGGCGCCTTTTCAATTTGGGCGAATAAAACTGCAAAGCTACCGACAGATGTCTCTCAAATAGTTTACCGGAGAGACTGTGGCGAGCGTAGTTCCATTCTCAACATGTGACTCAATCGAGCAAATTGTGCCACTGCTGAACTCATTGACTGTCATCGAACGCTAAAGGTAGACTTCGAATCATGAGGAAGAGGGCGTCCTTTATCATTGGCGCGATTGCCTTGGCGATCTGCGTTGATCTGTCCCCTCCTCGATCATGTTCGATCAGTGGGATCACGCTGTCCAGACGGGGAATGACAGCGAATACCCGCTGGTCATATCTGGCCTTGTGTGTGGGTATGCGCATTCGCCTTGGGACGACTGATCGTCAAAATCTCGCAAGATCTCCCAATGTCGAGCATTCGATACTTTCTCCAAGCTACCTTTAATTCGATGAGTTTTTTGATTCATCACGACTACCTTTGCGATTCCTTCTGCTAAGTCCTCCGTTAAGCCTGCGTATCTAGAACTGCGCCCAAAATCCTGTACCAACCACCCAATTTCTCTGGCCCTAGCCCTCTCCGTTCTAGAACCGGAACGATACGAGTAAGTCCAAGACGCTTCAATTTACGTTCACATTTCTGCAGGTGTGAGGACAAGACCATGGAATACTGCAATCGATGCGGCAGATCTGAACCAAAACGTTGCGGTTCGCTGCCGAGGGCTCACCAAAACGTACGGGACGGGCGATGCAAGTGTGATGGCGCTCCGCGGTATCGACCTCGACGTGCGCCGTGGCGAACTGCTGATGGTAGTCGGCCCATCCGGGTGCGGAAAGACCACGCTCATTTCCGTGATCGCAGCCATCCTTGGACAGGATTCCGGCCAATGCGAAGTCCTTGGCCATGATCTGAAAGGCATGGAGCAGAAAGAACGCACACGATTTCGCGGGGAGTCACATCGGCTATGTATTTCAAATGTTCAATTTGCTGCCTGCGCTCAGTGCTGTGGAGAACGTGTCCGTACCGCTGCTGCTCAATGGTGCGCCCCGAAAGCAGGCGGAAATCCGCGCGATAGAAGCCTTGGAAGCTGTGGGACTTGGCACGCGCCCGGACGCACTTCCCGCGCAGCTAAGCGGCGGCCAGCAGCAGCGCGTGGCCATCGCTCGCGCACTGGTGCATAACCCGAAGTTGATCGTTTGCGACGAACCGACCAGCAACCTCGATCATGTGTCCGGGCAAGACATGATGGAACTCTTGCGAAATGCCGCCAAAAGGCCGGATCGAGCGCTCATCGTCGTCACTCACGATCCGCGCATCTTTGAATTTGCCGACCGCATCGCCCGCATGGACGACGGAAAAATCGTCGATATCGTTGACAACCGTAATAAGGAGCGTCTGCAATGATTCGCAAATACTTGCTTCCAATCTCTGGCGATCATCGGCGTGGCGCTCGCGATCCTCATGGTCATAGCAGGGCAACCGGACTGGGCCAGTCGCGCACAACCAGCCGTTCAGCCATGCGAACTCGCCATTTTCCTCTTACATCTTCGGCGCCGGGCATCGTCGAAGCCAGCACCGAAAACATCGCGGTAGGCACGCCAGTCTCCGGCATCGTGACGGCCATGTACGTGAAATGGGGTGACCGCGTAAAGACGGAGCGCCGCTTATTCAAGGTGGACACTCGCGATCTGGAAGCGCAACTGCCTGCCGGCAAACGCCAAAGTGAAAGAGGTGGAAGCGCAATTGTTGCCGGCGACCGCCAAAGTCAAAGAGGCGCAGGCAAACCTGGCAAAAACTGAAAATCGGCTGAAGGTTGGCGAGGGCCTGGAACCCGGAGTGTCCATCAGCGCCGAGGAAATGGCGAACAGGCAATTCGATGTTCGGGTCAGCGAAGCGAATTTGCCTCGGCCAAGGCACAGGTCGAGCAAATCAAGGCGCAGATCGCGTCAGCCGAAGCGCAGGTCGCAACAGCTTAAGACGCGAGATTGAAATTCGTACCGTTCGTGCCCCGATTTCCGGCCGCATCCTGCAAATGAAGACGCGTTTGGGCGAATACGCGCAGACCGGCGTTCTCAGCACGCCGTTGATGCTGCTTGGCGACGATACCAAGCTGCATGTGCGCGTGGACATCGATGAAAACGATGCCTGGAGGTTTCAACCCTGCGCGCCAGCGGTGGCTTCCGTGCGCGGAAATCCGGAATTAAAAGCCTCCGTTGCAATATGTGCGCACGGATCCCGACGTGATCCCCAAAGTGTTGCTCACGGGCGATACCACGCAGCGCACCGACACCAGAGTGCTGCAAGTCGTCTACAGTTTTGATCCGGCGTCGCTGCCCCTGTACGTCGGCCAACTGACTGGACGTGTTTCATCGAAGCGCCGTCAGCTTCCGCGATCGAATGCCCGCGACGCAAAATCCGGCAGCACCTGCGGCGATGTGCCGGCCGGAATGCACAGCCCACTAACGGGAGGAAACCATAATGCTGCGAGTTGCAGTGAAGATGCTTCTCGGAGACCGTGCGAAGTACGTGGGATTGCTATTCGGAATCACATTCACTTCGTTTCTGGTCACGTTCGCAGGATCGTACTTCTGCGGATTCATGACGCGCGGATTTGCACTGATCTCCGAAAATCCGGGCGCGGACGTGTGGGTGATGGATCCGGCGGTCGGAGTCCACCGAACAAACCACGAACATGCCCGATTCGGCGCTTGATCGCGTCCGCAGTGTTGACGGTGTGCGGTCCGCTGTGCCGCTAGGCATTGGCTACGGCTGATGCGCGTTTCGCCAATGGCGATTTCAGTCGTTCCAACTTATTTGTGTTGATGACGCCACGTTATTCGGCGTTCCTGTCGCTGAAGGACGATGTGCCCGTCACTGTTTTGCGTGCGCCAGATGCGGCGATTGTCGATCCGGGTGGCACAGACGGAAAACTCGAAACTCCCGTTTCGAAAGCTGATCAATGGCCTTACGGGCAGCCACATCTTGACGCCGCGACGCGCGAACTGTCCGCGGGAGACGAACTGCTGGTCAATGATCATCGCGTCATGATTCAGGGCCGTTCGACTGCCGCTGCCACGCTATCCGCCGCGCCCCTTGATGTATACAACGCTCTCGAACGCGAGGCGTGTGCTGCTTGCCGGAGCGGCACCTGCTGACGTTTGTGCTGGCGTCGGCCGCGCCCGGTGTTTCGCCGCGCGAATTGGCCACGCGCATTCAGGCGCAAACGGGACTCAAGGCACGGTCGTCGGACGACTTCAAAGCCGATACGGTTTACTGGTTCCTGATCAATTCCGAAGACGTCGGCGATATGGCCTCGATGATCTCCATTGCCATGTTCGTGGGATTCGGCGTTACGGGCGTCATGCTGTACATGTTCACGGCAGACAGCTTGAAGCAGTATGCGGTGCTCAAGACCATGGGCGCGTCTTCAAGACTTCTGATCTCCATGATTTTTGTGCAGTCCGGAATCTGCGCGCTTCTGGGCACGGGCCTGGGCCTCGGATTGTGCGCCATCGTTGGCCAACTCGTGATCGTGGAATTCGATTATCCATTTCGAATGATGTGGTTCACGCCCGTTCTGGGTGGTGTGATGGTGATGCTTGTAAGCGTGGTTGCCGCATTGATCAGCGTCCGTCCTGTTTTGAAGCTTGAGCCTGGCATCGTATTTGCCGGACGTTAAGACATAACTGGAACAGATTTTTTTCAGAACCCTAATTGCTTTCGTTTCGGGGAGAGAATCGTGATGGCTGCAAAAAGTATGCAGATAGTTCTTCCACTCTTTGGAGTTTTTTTGTTAGCGGGGTGTGCAGCGCAACGTTATCAATCATCCCCTATTCACCCTGAAACAACAGCGTCGCAATTTGAAATGCGGAGTCTTTCCGATGATGGGCTTCGAAAATTTGAGGAAAAGAATTTAAATCAACAGGTGTCTTGGCCGCCCAAGACTTGGAACTTACAGACATTGTCACTCGCGGCTTTATATTTTAATCCGGCACTCAGCGTGGCTCGCGCTCGAGTGGATCGAGCGGATGCCGCTGTGGTGACTGCTGGCGCTCGACCAAATCCCACGCTGGGCATTTCACCCGGCATCCCAAGTCCTTATCTGCTCACTTTGGATTTTTCCATACCGATCGAGACGGCGGGCAAGCGAGGATACCGTATGCAGGGCGCCCGCAATCTTGATCAGGCTGCTCGTTTCGATCTTGCCGATTCCGCGTGGACGGTCCTCGCCGGCGTTCGGCTCGCGCTGTTGAATTATCTTCTCGCGTCACGGAGTTTGGAGATTGCCCGCTCAGAGGAAACAATTCGCGCGGACCAGGTAAATATCCTGGAAAAGATTTTATCCGTGGGAGAGATAACCAGACTCGATGTGGATCTTGCACGAATCGAACTTTCAAAATCCAAAGTAGCCATTCACGCGTCTGAAGGACAAACTGCCGAATCCAAAGCCGCATTGGCGGCCGCGATTGGAATTCCCTTGGAAGGCCTCCGCGACGCGGAATTCTCATGGCCGGACATGGAGACGTTGCCAAGCACAGAATCTCTTTCTGCCGCGCAAATCCGCCGCGATGCGGTCTTGAATCGGTTGGACGTTCGACGATCGCTCGCGCAATACGCGGCCGCTGAAGCCGATTTGCGATTGGAAATCGCCAAGCAATATCCTGACATCAACATCGGGCCGGGTTATACGTATGAAGAAAGAAATAGTTTTTTTACCGTCGGCTTATCGTCCGCTATTCCTTTATTCAATCGAAACCAGGGGCCTATCGCCGAAGCTGAGGCTCGGCGCAAAGAAGCCGCTGCCGCATTCCTACAGACGCAGGCGCAAGTCATTGCGAAGAGTGAACGAGCTCTCGCGGTGTACACGGCGGCATTGCAAGAGGTAGCAGAGAGCCAATCGCTCTACCAACTTCAGGAAACTCAACTGCAGACCGTTCAGCAATCAATCAGTTCCGGTGCAGACAATCGACTGAGCCTCGACGGTGTGCGAATTCAACTATTACTCTTGGAGCGAGCCAGACTGGATGCCCTGGCACGCGCGCAGCGGGCACTCGGCGATCTCGAAGACGCAGTCCAGCGGCCGTTAAATCATGAGGGAGTGTTTCAGATCGAACCCGAATCTCCAGCATTGAACGAAGTATGGCAAGGTTCGAATTGATGAAACGCGTGGCATGCTTCAGAAATTAATGATTCCGAAGCCCGCGCTACTAAAACAGATCGAGAATTTCCTCGTAGCGTTTAAACGGCGGAATCAGGTAAGCGCCGGCAATTCCCAAATGGCGCGCGCCTCTTGCCCAATCCAGCAATTTGCGCGCGAGCGCGAAACCATGCTCGCGTGCCGAGCCTCCCGCGGCTTCCAGCTGCTTTAAGAGTGGCTCAGGAATCACGATGCCGGGCACTTCGTTGTGCAGGCGTAGCGCCTGTTTGTAGCTGCTTAGCGGCCACAATCCCACGAGAATGGGAATCGGGGATTTTCCGCCCATGCGTTCCAGGAATTGTTCCCAATGCTCGGGATCGAAAATCGGCTGCGTCATGGCGAAGTGCGCGCCTGCATCCACCTTCAAACGAAAGCGGCGCAATTCTTCGTCCAGATCTTCTGCGAGAGGATTCACAGCGACGCCGATCGTGAAGTTGGTCGCACCGCCGAGATTTTTTCCGCCCCAGTCCTGCCCTTGATTCAGCTTGGCCATGATTTTTACGAGGCCAATGGAATCCACTTCATACACGCCGAACGATTCCGAAGAACTGCCGACCGATGGCGGGTCGCCGGTAACGGCAAGCACATTGCGAACTCCGCCCACGGCCCACGCGCCGAGCAGCATGGCCTGCAATCCGATCATGTTTGAATCGCGCGTGGTGAGATGCGGAATAGTTTCAATGCCGCGCGCTTCGAGTGCGCCGGAAAGCGTCAACGCATCCATGCCCACGCGCGCGAGAGGCCCGCTATTCACATCGATGGCATCCACTTTTTTTGACGCCATGACGTGCTGCACCTGCTCGATCACGCGATCGATGGATGTTCCTTTCGGAGGATCGATTTCCACGGAAATCACAAACTGCTGCGCTTTAATTTTTCTCCACAACGAGCTGTCAGGCTCGCGCGCCGCAATCGGACGCGGCTCAGGCGCGGCTTCCACCACCTTGGCAGCGCGCGCGCCCACGGCCGGGTGCATGCCCTCTACGGCTCGCACCATCGCGCGAATATGTTCCGGCGAAGTTCCGCAGCAGCCGCCAAGAATTCGCGCGCCGAGCACCACGGCTTCGCGCGCGAACAAATCGAAATACTCCGGCGAAGATTTCGGGTAGATGATGCGATCGCCGGCGCGTTGCGGAAATCCCACGTTTGGCATCGCGCTCATGGGAAACGAGCCGGCCACCGCGGCGAGATCCTGCAAGATGCGCAAATGGTCCTGCGGACCCACGGTGCAGTTCGCGCCGATCACCTGCACGCCGCGATTCTGCAGCTCGGCCCACGCGTCTTTGGGACGCGTGCCGTTGAACGTGCTGCCCTCTTCCGAGTACGTCATTTCCGCAACAATGGGAAGTTGGGAAAAAGAGCGAACCGCTTCGATGGCAGCCACGAGTTCCGCGAGATTGCCGAACGTCTCCAGAACAAAAAAATCCACGCCGCGCTCTTCCAGGGCTTCGGCTTGCTCGCGGAAAATTTCGCGGAAATGTTCAGGAGTCGCATCGCGCGGATCGCGAAACACTCCGAGCGGGCCGATCGACCCGGCAATCAGCACGTCATGGCGCGCGGCTTCACGAGCCTCGCGCGCGATTTTGACGCCGCGGTGATTGAATTCCGTGACGCGCTCTTCCAACCCAAACGCGCTCAATTTATTGCGGTTCGCGCCGAAGGTATTCGTCTCAATAATGTGGGCGCCGGCCTCGAGATATGCCATGTGCACGCGAAATACTTCTTCGGCGCGCGTGGCGTTCAGCTCGTCCACGCAGCGCTGCGCGCCCAGAGATTCATAGAGCAACGAGCCTGTGGCTCCGTCAGCAACTAATACGGACTGTCGGAGCCTCTCCTGGAACTCTTCAATTCGCATGAATCAGTACTCTCTCCAGAACATTTTCGTAAAATCAATTTTTCAGTATATAAGGTTGCCGTTCCCATTGGCATTGGCCCCGATGGAATGCGTTACGGGCTAGTCATGCCATGCAATCAATCCACGTTTTTCCTTTGGCGTTTGTAAAACAGGATGAATGCATACAGAAACGAAGATCTGCTATTTGCCGCGCGCCAGAAGCAGCATCAAGGCAAAAACGGCGACTGGAATTAATGCCAGCATGACGTAAAAAAGAATTTGCCGTGACACCGGCGAACGTCTCTGCTTCCAGTTCTTGAGTTCCTCGCGGTCCGCCACGCCCACTTTTTCCGGGTGCTCCAAATCCAATGCAAACTCATGCGCGTTCGGGTAGCGCTTGCTGGGATCGCGTTCCAGCGCGCGGTAAATAATTTCCTGCAGCTCCGGAGTAACTTCCGGATTGACCTCGCGCGGCGGAATCGGATTGTTCAACAAGCGCTCGTTCATGATGACAAACGGATTGGGGCCCGTAAAAGGCACTTTGCCCGTGAGCATTTCATAGAACATAACGCCCAAAGAATACACATCGCTGCGGGCATCGCCGCGTTTCCCCTTCACTTGCTCCGGAGAAATATAGTCAGGCGTTCCCATGGCTTCTGTCAGCTTGGCAAAAGTCAGGCGGCGCGATCCGGCGTTCGCGGCAATGCCAAAATCGATGAGCTTCACTTCGTCGTTCGGGCCGATCATGATGTTTTCCGGCTTCAGGTCGCGATGAACAACGCCTTGCGCGTGAATATATTCCAGCGCCTTGCACAGCCCCAAAGTGATGCGTATCGCGCGCTCAGCGGGAAGTTTTTTTTGTTCGTTCAGGATCTGGCGAAGCAGGCGGCCTTCCACCCATTCCAAAACCATGTAGCGCCGGCTGCGTTTGTCGTCGACAAGCACGCGGACCACGCCGGGGTGATCGAGTTTCCTGCCAATATCTTCTTCGCGCTGAAAGCGGTCAAATAAAATCGGGTCCGCTTCCATTTCCGCATGAGGAAGCTTGATGGCCACGGCCCGGCCATCGCGCGTATCCGTGCCGCGAAAAATGGATGCCATGCCGCTTCTGGCTACTAAGCCATCGATGCGGTAATGATCAAGTTGATCGCCGGAATGCAGGTCGCTCATTTGGGAAGGCAGGTCAAACGCAAAAACAAGACAGCAGCGATATGAATTCAGTACAGTTTATAGGGCCGTCCGCGATACATACCCATTCGCTCGACGCTACGCACCCGTATCAGTTGGACACTGATATTATCGCCGCCGCCCCGATCGTTGGCAAGAGCAACCAATTTTGCAGCCGCTTGATGAAGGTCCTGGCCGTGGCCGCAAAGTGCAGCCATTTCCGATGCATCCACCGCCCCATGCAATCCGTCCGAACAGAGAAGGAGAACATCTCCGGCAAATATCTGGTGATCGTTGGTATCCACATTGGCAACAAGTTCAGTTCCAAGCGAGCGGCTGAGAATGTGGTTCATGTTGCCTTCGGCAGCTTCTTGCGCGCTGACCAGGCCGAGCCTCACTTGTTCGCCTACAACCGTATGGTCGCGCGTAATTTGAGCTGCCTTGCCATTTCGAATCAGGTAGCAACGGGAATCCCCGACGTGCGCGACGGACACTCGGTCATAGCGCAACGCGCAGGCCACAATCGTAGTGGCCATCCCCGCCGATTCCCGACCGCCGCCTATTGCGGCTTCAAAAACCGATGTATTCGCCTGCTGCACTAACCGCTGCAAGACAGAGGAGTGAGACTCCCCTTCTTTGGCGTTGGGAAAGCCCGCCTGCATGGCCTCCACGGCGGTTTGGGAAGCGACTTCCCCTTTTTCGTGTCCTCCCACTCCGTCAGCCAGCACGAATAACCAACCGTGCGAGCGAGCCTGCGCGGGAGTCCCGGGCACCGAATTGCCCAAATAATCTTCGTTATGGTCGCGGACTCGCCCTACGTCAGTGAGCGCCACAAATTCAAGATCAAGCATATGTCCGGAAGCGGAACTCTTAGCGGAAACGACCCAAGGTGCCTGGTTCTGGGCAGCGTCCCTCGAAGGTTCTCCAAGGAGATTTATTACATCTGAAACGGAAATTTGGGCAGACCCGCCTCGGCGGGCCTGTCCAAATTTCTTTGCTAATTGAGCGATATTCATCCTACACCATTACGTGCGGCTGGTGACCAACGTTGTCCGCCCGGAAGCTTTGCTGGACTTCATGAAGTAAATTCCTCCATAGATAGCCCAGACCAGAGCGATCCCTAGGGCCAGCAGCGGCTCTTTGGCCGTGCCGTACCCCATGAACGGTCCTATTAAGTAGAAGGCCATACATCCTAAGTTCGCGAATAATCCAAACAGCGGAATTATGAGATGGCGCATGACCTTGAAGTTGGGATGGTTGTGATAGGCAACGAGGCAGATGACGCAACTCAGGGCATACAGCAGGAACGTGCCGAAGTTCGATGCCAGGGTTACAGTGAGCAACGAGTTGGGCAGTGCCGCCATTTTGTCGTGAGAGGTGTATCCGAAGCTGGACAACATGCCATGTGGCAAACCTGCGATCGCAGCGTCGGTAGGAGCTCCCGCATCGCCGAAAGCCATAGTTACGCCAACGACGCCAATGAGCGCGGAAATTACGGCCAGAACCCAAATGGCGCGGTGCGGGGACAGGTTTTTATCATGGAGCATGCCGAAGTGTTCCGGCACTTCCTGATCTTTGCCCATGGCGTATGTGACGCGTGCGCCAGTGTTCATGCAGGAAAGAGTGGTGCCGATCAAAGCGAGGAACACAGTGACCGCTTCCGCCAGCATGAAGTAACGGCCATGGCCCATGCCGAACAATGCATCGCCAACCATGATCATCATGTCGCCGATCGGTGCTGCCGATCCAGCGGCGCTGGTCATGGGGTATCCACTATTTAAAAAGTAGTTGGCACAGAAATACTCGATGAGATAACAGAACGCCCCCTGAATCAGCAGTGATGAAATAACTGCGATCGGGATGTCGCGTTTGGCGTTCTTCGCTTCACCTCCCATTGCCGTCACCGATTCAAATCCGACAAGAATCAGAATGGCAACAGTAGCCTGGACAAAAACCCAGCCCCACTTATGTGGAGCGATTACGGATTTCGCGGTTGGGTGGCTTAGGAACGTGCCATTTGAATCGTAATAGGGATAGTCAACATGAAAAGGAACCGGCTTGCCGCTTGCATCGAGCTTCGGCTGCGGCACCATGTTGGCGTCACGAGTAATTACATCCGTCGCCGTGCCGGAAACCATCTGACTGGTGGTGGCAAATTCATAGGAATATGCTTCGCCGGAGACCGAATCAAATTGCCATGCTTCGCTTCCGGGCGGGTGATTCATGCGATAGCCGAGCGCCATTACAGAGAAGATAAGTAGCGCTGAAATTTGAATCACGTTGATGGCTACGTTTACCGCGGTGGATCCTGTTACACCTCGATGCGCGATGTACGCGACACCGAATGAGAAAACAACTGCAACCAGGGCCATGAATACAGGACCAGGGTTGGAAGCGCTCATCGTGTTAGGCCAGAGCGTGCCTACGATGTAGCCGCAGAAGATTCCGGTGACGCCCACCATTACTCCTGGATAGATCCAGTAATAAAGATGTGAGCCCCAACCTACGATGAACTTCGATAGGCGCGCATATTTCCATGCCTTCTCGTGGTTCAAAAATGATTGCTCTGCGAAGTAGTACGAACTCCCAGTTCCAGGATAGAGCTTCGCCAGTTCGGCGTAGCAAACAGCCGTTGCCAAGCAAAGCAGTAAAGCAACGATGATGCCGAGCCACATTGCCGGGCCTGTCGCGCCGGTTGTCGCTTGAATGTAGAACGTCAACCAAAGGAATGCACCAGGTGCGATGAGCGCCATGGCGTTCATCGTCAACCCAGTTAAACCCAGGGTTGGTGTCATTTTGACTTCGCCGGTATTCTCCGCCATGTAATCTCCTTATAGATTCTTTATCTCGCCGTCGAATCTTCTTTCGTTAATTGCAACGGCGTGACCTACGTTGTGCCAAGGAGAGCGATACTAGTGGGATGTGCGGAAGTAGTAAAATGCAACGTTTCGATGTCCCCAATTATGGATTCGTATGGCCATATTCGATGCCAGTGGCTGCGGGCAGAGAAACAGCCGCGCGCGGATTTCTCCAGGAAGAATTCTCGGCGAAGTGAAGAGTTTTCCTGTAACATACTCATAACACTACACTTCTCGAAGCGGCGCGCGAACGCAAGCAGCACGCCTGGCGAGCGCGATAAATTCTTAGATGCAGCACACCCTTCATTTATCCATCCACTTCTTCTATCTCATGCATAAAAAATACGTGTCGACCGCACCGGACCGGTGTCCCTTGAGATAGAAGGTAATCGTTGGCCCGATGCTTTGCGGGGAAATTTTCTGTCCGTTTTTATTCGACTGTGCGTTGGGTTACGGCGCGTTTGTGATATTTTAGCCTGCGTCAAATCAAGTCGATAGTCGCTTCATCGCATGGAAAAACGAGGAATTTTGGAATGAAGGCCGTGGGATTACTGATGCTGCCGGCAGGATGGTTTCTGGTGCTTGCCGCGATTGTCCTGTTTCCATCTCCTGCACTGCGTGGCGCATTTGTATTGGCGGGTTTTGCAGTCGAAATTTTGGGATTGGGACTTACCTTCCGTTCGCATTTAATTCCGCGGGAGGAAAAAAGTTAATTCTCATGACCTACCCAAAATTCTCGGAACTCACAACGCTTGCCTGTATTTTCTTTATCTTTCTTGTCCCCTTTGCCGCCGCCGGGCTTGCCCTGATGAACGTCGGCCTGGGACGCTCACGCAGCGCCGGGCACATGATGATGGCTTCCCTTTGCGCGCTCGCAGTTGCGGGCATCACCTATTTTGTTATTGGTTTTGCTTGGCAGGGCGCGATCGGCGAACCGGCGTATGCTTTGATTTTGTCCGGAAAAAGTTGGAACTGGATTGCCGCCCAGCCTTTCTTTTTTCGCAGGCTTTTCTTTGACGGCTCAGAAATGCCGCTCACCGCTTTGTTGCAAATGTTTTCGGTGGGCCTCGCTGCCATAATTCCACTTGGAAGCGGCGCGGATCGCTGGCGTCTTCGCGCCATTTGCCTTTCCACAGCAATCCTTGCTGCGTTGACGTATCCGCTCTTTGCGCATTGGGTATGGGGTGGCGGGTGGCTCGCGCAACTCGGCGTTAATTATGGAATTGGCCGCGGCTTTCTTGATGCCGGAGGAGCCAGCACGATTCAGGTGGTTGGCGGGCTGACGGCGCTGGCGATTACATGGATCCTCGGACCACGTCGCGGAAAATATTCCGCGGACGGCATGGCGCCGGCGATTCCCGGGCACAATTCCGTGTTTGTTTTGTTTGGCTGCATTTTGGCGCTGATCGGTTGGATCGGTCTTAACTCCGCCGGCGCGATCCTTTTCACTGGAGCCGCTACCCTCGAGCGCCGCTTTGATTGCTATCAATACCATGTTGGCGGCCTCCGCTTCTGCGCTTACCGCTGCATTCATCACGAAAGTTCGCTTTGGCAAGCCCGATGCTTCGCTCACAACGAACGGATGGGTGGGGGGCCTGGTCGCGAGCAGCGCATCGTGCGCATTTCTCAGCCCGGCTGAAGCTCTCGTCATCGGCTCCATTGCCGGCACGGCTATAACATTTTCGATTGAATGGCTGGAACTGCGCCTCGAAGTCGATGATCCTGGAGGAGCAATTTCCGTGCATGTAGTAGGCGGAATATGGGGATTACTGGCGCTGGGAATGTTCGGCGAATTTCAAAGGCCCGTGCTGAATGTGGCGGGAGATGCCGTCACTGGATTAAGCAGCGGCATCGCCGAGGGCCAGTGGTTGGCACAATTGATCGGCGTTGCCACCTTGTTGGGCTTTGTCCTCCCACTCACCTATATGGTTAATCTCATTTTGAACCGCTTCTATCCTTATAGGGTATCAGTCGAAGGAGAACGGCAAGGGATGGACTTACATGAATTGGGAGCTGGCGCCTATCCCGAATTCATGACCCACACGGATGAATTTTTCCCCCGTTAAACCATTGCTGCATGGCAATTAACGGGGAACCCCCCACCCGATCCCTTTCAATTCAACAAACATTTCAATCCCATCTATTTGGTCTTTGAGTTTGTTTTCAGGCTGCCGCTGGCGCAACCTCTTTATATATTCTTTATGAGTTATGAGCAGGTGGCTTGGGTTTAAGGGACTTCATTATGAATTCAGGACAAATCGCCGTGGCGCAACCTTCAACAAAAAACCAGTGGTCTAAGAGCCGGTTGGCAAATGGATATGGGCGCTTCGGGATTTCTTTGGTTTGGGTCGCGGCCGCTCTCGGTTCGAGCTTGGTTCTTCAACGCCTGTTTCCCTATCCATTTTTGTTCCTGTTTTTTGCGGCAGTTATGGCCAGCGCTTGGATTGGCGGCACGGGACCTGGCATTTTTGCCGTGATTCTTTCCACCGTGGCGGTGGACTATTACTTTGTGCCTCCGCTGCATTCCCTGGAAATAAATGCCACGGACACCGCGTATTTTGTGTCTTTCATTCTGTGCGCTCTGGCGGCCAGCTGGGTGAGTTCCACCAAGCGAACAAACGAAGAGGAGTTGCGCGAAACGCGCGACCACCTGGAAGCGCGCGTGGCGGAACGCACTGCCGAGCTGGAAAAAACAATTGCCGAACTGCAGGAAAATGAGCGGCAGCGCGAGCAACTGGTCAGCGAGAAATCCGTGCTTTCCGGACAGCTCGAAGCGCGAAAAATCGTGGAACGCGCCAAGGGAATCCTGCAGCGCGAAATGAAAATCAGCGAGGACGAAGCGTACAAAATGATTCAGCGGCAAAGCCAGCAAATGCGGAAATCCATGAAGGAAATTGCGGAAACCATTATTTTAAATGACGATTTGAAGCGGGGTTCCCAATAAATTTCGATGGATGCAAATCATTAAAATCGAAAGTTTGAATTTGACTGTGCGAAGTGAAAGCTGCAAACTGCGCTTGAAAGTGAAGGGTAGCACTGCCGTTATTAACCGTTTCATTTCGCCGACGAAATGAAGCCTCCGGCGCCGCAACCTTGAATTGCATGTACGTCGAAGTGCCTGGTACGTCTCGGACACGATGCCGTGTCCAAACAAGCGAAACATAACGCTCGACGACGAGCCGAAGAATAAGCCCTGAACGGCGACTGAGTGGACCTGTGTGTCCCGTAATTTCAGCGTTTTCCGTTCCTGAGAGGGTTTGTGTCTCTATCGGCGCGTAAATGCAATTTTCAGGAGTTGAAATGCGGCTGTTGTGGAATTTTGCGGATTTCGGTCGTGCCGTGCGCAGGCAGATGAGGTTTGGAAACCTCTCCCGCGCTCCCATTCGCATATTGCGATTGGAATGGCAAGCCAGAGTTTGTCGAGTGCGATTGGCTGGCGCGCACCGCGGATGAGTGGGATGCGGATTTGCCGCGGCAAGTGAGCGACGAAAACGTATCGCTGCAAGCGCTACAGGATGCGATCGCCCTTCGGGAACTGTTGTTCGCGGAATTGCCCGAAGTACAGAAAGCAAATCTCCGGGCGTTTCGACAAGTCGGCCGGAGGGAGACCTGAATTGATTATTACGGGAACTGTGAACCGGGACGAAAAAATTCCTCGCCAGATAGTTTCACCGGCAATGCGAGCGAAATTACTCGGATTTCAGTTCTGGTTTGCGGATGGAAGTCTGGCGGCGTTGGAGTCCGAAGAGTGCGCAATGAGTTTTTAACCAAAAGGAATTCTTAACCAAGGAGACGTCATGGCGGCGATCAGAAAGCGGTCTCTGAAGAGTAGCAGCAGAAAACACAAACGAGGGTCCCGGTTTCTGGGTCGCCTCCTGGTTCAATCCAATGGAGGCCCGGCGAAGTGAATGCACTTCGCGCATAGTCACCAGTTTTTGACGGTACAGGCCCAATTTTAGTCGACCCTTTTTGCTTAAAAAATTGCAGACATTCATTCATTAAAGGAGAAATAAATGTCAGACATGCCCCAATGCAGGACAAGAAAATTATCACTATCTGAAAAAATATCACGGTTACGCGTTCGCCTACGCAATCCTGAATGGCGGCGCTACGGCAAACTTTTGCTGCTCGGAAAAGGAGCTGGCGTCGCTCTGGTTCTGGGCATCATCGGCGATCACTTCCATTTTCCTCGGCGGACATGCGCTTGCCGCCGATCCCGACCTCAAGGGAAATGACATCGTCAACCCGATCAACACGGTGTGGACGCTGGTCGCGGCCTTCCTGGTGTTCGGTATGCAAGTTGGATTCACGATGCTCGAAGCCGGCTTCTGCCGCTCGCGCGAAACCGTAAACGTATTGATGGAATGCGTGGTTGACACATGTCTCTGCGGCATTCTGTTTTACGCCATCGGATTCGCCTTCATGTTCAGCCACGGCAATGGCTTCATCGGCTATCACTGGTTCTTCCTGCAGGGCGCGCCGGCAACGTACGAATCTACAGGCGTCGCGTTCCTCGCCGTCTGGATTTTCCAATTTGCCTTCGCGGACACCTGCTCGACGATCACCTCTGGCGCGATGATCGGCCGCACCGCTTTCGCCGGCGACCTGATTTACAGCGTGGCTGTTTCCGGTTTCATCTATCCGATCATTGGGCACTGGGCATGGGGACCTGACGGCTGGCTCGCCATGATGGGCTCCGACGGTCATTTCTGGGCGGCTTCGGGGATGCCCTTCCACGATTTCGCAGGGTCCACGGTCGTTCACACGATCGGCGGAATGGTGGCTCTGGCCGGCGCGATTGTCCTCGGTCCACGCCTCGGCCGCACATTCAAGCGCGATGGCGGCGCTCCGATGCTGCCGCACGATTTGACGATCGCCGTCTCCGGCGGACTACTTCTGTGGTTCGGCTGGTACGGTTTCAATCCAGGCAGCACGCTTTCGGCGATGGATTTTGAAGGGATTGGCCGAATCGCCACCAACACGACTCTTGCCGCTTGCGCAGCGGGATTGACCGCCATGTTCGCAGCGTACTCGTACACGAAAAAGTGGGACGCAGGCTTCACCACGAACGGCTTCCTGGCTGGACTCGTCGCCATCACCTGCCCCTGCTACTGGGTCAGCCCGACCGGTTCCGTAATTCTGGGAGCCGTCGCCGGCGTCATCGTTGTTGCCGGAGTTGAATTGCTCGAATACCTCCGCATTGACGATCCGATTGGCGCGGTTCCCGTCCACGGGATTTGTGGAATCTGGGGAACTATTTCCCTCGGTTTGTTCGCCGTTGGCAAGTACGGATCCACCGGACCGCTCGCGGCTGATAATTCCGCTCCACTCAAGGGGCTCTTCTACGGCGGCGGCACGCAAGTGCTGATTGCCCAAGTCATCGGCAGCGCATCCATCACCCTGGCTACCTTCGCGATTTCAATGGTCGTCATGCTTGCGGTGAATGCGTTCGGATTGCTGCGCGTCACGGAAGAGGGCGAACTTTACGGCCTCGACCTTGCACGAGCACGGCATTTCGGCTTACCCCGAATACGTGATCACGGCTCTCGGCTCACCGACTGGGTTGGCTGCGCAACAACAACCAGCTACCTCACACGTCAAAGCCACGGCTCCCGCGCACGGCGATTAAGTTCGGAGGGCGTTCCTGTTGTGCACGAACGGAGGCGGGGACGCCCTTCACATTTTCGTAACAGAGTTTTGGTGACAGAGATACGGCCATCACGAGTTTGAAATCATTTGAAATCAAGGGGCATTCGCAAGCAGAAAATTAAAAATCGAAGCGGCTTACGAAATTTAAGGACGAAAAATATGATGACAAAAATTGAAGCGATCATTCAGCCGGGTAGATTTGAAGCCGTGAAGGAAATGTTGACCGAGATCGGCATCGGCGGCATGACCATCACGGACGTACGCGGACATGGCCGCCAGAAAGGCCATACCGAAACCTACCGCGGTAGAGAGTACACGGTCGATCTTCTTCCGAAGGTCAAACTGGAAATGGTTCTGCCCGACAACCTGGTCGATGCCGCGATAGAAGCGATTCTCAAGACCGCTTCTTCCGGCAAGATCGGCGACGGGAAAATCTTTCTCTCCAAAGTGGAGGAAACCATCCGCATCCGCAACCAGGAACGCGGCGCGGTGGCTCTCTAATTGAGTTTCACGCGGGGCCAAGTCTTGCTGCTACCGCCATGGCGGCAAGACCCGCGTGGGTCATTTGGCCGCGGCGTCCGGCAAAAGCCAGCCGGTCTTTTACGGGCGCTGCGGCATTCTGACCGTTACAAGTTGTTTCAGTTCTGAGTCAAAGGAGAGCTCAATGCGAATCCACTTTTTGGCGTGCCAATGAAGAAAACTTCCAAACAGCGCGATCACAAGCGTCCCTCCGTGCGACTCCCCGAAACAAAACAACGCAAACAGCTTCCACACAATAAAGACGAACCTGCCGCCCGCGCACCGTGGTTGAAAATTCTTTTCGAGGACGTCGATGAAGAACATGCTCAGGACGCCGGCAGGAATCCGTTGACGGCAAGAAATGGCAGGCGCGAACCGCGGGACAATAGCTTGTATGTCGCGGAACGCAATTCACCAAACGGTAGAATCATTCGTTAGTTCGAGTCCTCCTCGCTCTTCAAATATTTTTTGCTATAGTTACCCATGCCCTCGCCGACCACCACGCCCATGCCTCCGAATGGCAAGAAGCCAAGACATCTGGCGCCGATCTGGAGAGCGCTGGTCGAAATCGGCTTCATTATATTTCTGTTTTATTCCAACCTGTTGATGGGTGAATTCACTCGGTCGAACGGGCAAGGTAAAACTCTGGCTTTTGCGCTTGTCGATATCTTTACGGTCTACAATTTTGCAATCGCAGCCGTTTCCGGATTGATCGGATATGTAGTAGTCGAGTATCTACGGAGCCGGATTTAGATTTCTGTGGCATAGGCTTCAGAGTCCGTGTGAGAGCTGCAGAATCATTGTGGGTCGTGGCTTCAGCCACGACATTAGTTCCGCAAAATTAGTGCGGCTTTACAGACTGCGGAAAAAAGGCCTTGTTCTGTCATTCTGAGCGAAGCGAAGAATCTCTCTTCGATTTAAGCATAGGAAAAGAAACAAGGAGAGATTCTTCGCTTCGCTCAGAATGACAGAGTATTGGGTTTTTCCGCAGCCTGTTTAGCCGCTGAAGTTCGAATTTTGCCGTTCCCCTACCAGCGCAAATCCGTTTCCGTCGGCTGCTCGTAATCCACGCCCTCCACTTCAAATCCAAACAATCCCCGAAACTCGCGCTGAAATCCGCCGAAATCGGAAATCTGCCGAAGATTTTCCGTGGTCACCTGCGGCCACACGGCCGCAACATCCGCCTGCACATCGGGACGCATCTCGCGATCATCCAGACGCATCCGCCGCGAGTCATCCAACAACGGCGCGCTTCCCGTACACAGGAAATCCGTAAACATGCGCCGCATCTGTTCCAGTGGCCCCTCATCCACATTTCTCTTTTTCATCACCATTGAAAGCAAACTCAAATACAGCGGCACAACGGGAATTGCCGCCGAGGCTTGCGTGACGACCGCCTTGTTCACGGAAACCCACGCGTGCCCGCCCAGTTGTTCCGCGAGCGTGCCATCCAAATCCTTCGCGGCGCGCTCCAGATCTTTTTTCGCCTGCCCAATGGTCCCATCGCGATAAATCGGCCACGTAATTTCTGGCCCAATGTAGGAATACGCGAGCGTGCGAGCGTGCGGCGCCAGAAGCTTTTCCTCGAGCAGCATTTCGATCCACAGCCGCCAGTCATCGCCACCCATCACGGCGACGGTGTCCGCAATTTCAGCGTCATTGGCGGGCTGCAGCGTGACATCCACCACTTTTTCCGAATCCAGTTCAATCGTTCGATTGGTGAATGATTGTCCCACCGGCTTCAGGACAGAGCTGTGCGTCTTGCCCGTTCGCGGATCGGTGCGCTTCGGCGACGCAAGCGAATAAATAACCATATCCACTGGGGCCATCTGCTTGCGGATCACATCCATCGTGGCGCGCTTGATTTCATCGGAAAAAGCATCCCCATTGACGCTCGCTGCAAAAAGACCGTCGCTCTTCGCCAGCGAATGGAACGCAACCGTGTTGTAGTGGCCCGCGGTCGCCGTCTTGTCGCCGTCAGGCGGTCGCTCAAAAAAGACACCTAGCGTTTTCGCTCCGTAGCCCCAGGCCGCAGCGATGCGCGAAGCAAGGCCATAACCAGTGGACGCGCCGATCACCAGCACATTCTTGGGAACATTTTGTCCGGCGGGCATGTTGCCTTTTACCCCGGCAACCCAACGCTCCACATTCCGCCTGCACCCCTCAGGGTGGGCGTTCACACAGATGAAGCCGCGTGAGCGGCGTTTAATAATTTGCAGAGGCATAAGTAAAAGATAATACCGTAGCGCGGCAGTACAGCGAAACCGCATTCGCTTTCGTAGAGCCCGTCCGATTTCCAGGACGGGCAGCTTTTTCGCGCGCGCAATCCAAATCGATGTCCGACCAGAAATCACATCGCGTTGAACAGTAGGGAACCCCCGTGCAATACGTTATGATTTTCTCCTCATGGACATTCTTCTGAACGAAGTGGAAACGCGAGTGCTCGGCGCGCTCGTCGAAAAAGAACTGACCACGCCGGAATATTATCCGCTCTCACTAAATGCGCTGGTCAACGCCTGCAATCAAAAATCAAATCGCGATCCGGTAATGAACCTCGACGAAGATTCCGTTCGCGAAGCGATGCGCACGCTGGATAAAAAAGGGCTCGCGGGAGCCGCTGATAACATGGTGAGCCGCGTGACCAAGTACGAGCATCGCCTGCAGGAAGCTTACAACTTCACGCGGCACGAAACGGCCATCCTCGCTGAATTACTGCTGCGAGGTCCGCAAACTCCCGGCGAATTGCGCACCCGCGCCGACCGCATGCACAAGTTTGAAGATCTGGGCATCGCGCAATCCACCTTGCAGCGCCTGATGAAACGCGAACCACCGCTCGTCAAAGTGCTTCCGCGCCAGCCTGGCACAAAAGAAGCGCGTTATGCGCACTTGCTGAGCGGCGACGTGGAATTGCCGCCGCAGGAATCGGCAGCGGGAGGAGCATCAACAAGCAGCGGCTCAGGCGGCGACCGAATCGCGCGCCTCGAAGATCAAGTGGAAAATCTTCAAAAAGAAATCGCGGAGTTGAAGCAACAATTCGCCGCATTCCGCAAACAATTTGAGTGAGGTGGCGCCGGCGTCTCGCCGGCGGGTTTCCCTCAATACTTTAGAAAACTCAAAACCCGCCGGCAGGATGCCGGCGCCACTTTACTTCTTCTCGACTTCCTTCATGAATTCAGCAAAATATTTCTGCCACGCAGCGGCCTGAAAAAATGTGTAGTGACCGTACGATTCCGGAAATGACAGTAAAACAAATTTTCCGTTCTTCACTTTCTTAATTTCTTGCTCTGCGATGCCCAGCTCCGCGGGATTCCAGAAATCTTCCTGCGGATTAATCAGCAAAACTTTAGCGGTGATTTTGCCGAGGTCCTTCGACGCATCGAAATTCCGCGACGCATCATACTGGTACATGAAATCGTTCGCGTCCGTGGTCTTCATGTTTTGTTCAATGTAGTCGTTCACAAATTTGTCGGCGGCCTTAGCCGTCGGATATTCCTTCTGCCAGCGCGTTGGCGCGCTTCCCACGACCAGCAGGTGGCCCAGCGCGGCGCGCAAACCGTAAGGCTGCTCCGTATAGTTCCCGTTGTTCCATCCCGGATCGAGGCGAATGTCATCCACCATTATTTTTCGCACCATGCGATTGCGGCTGGCGACTTCCACGGGCAGGCAGGAAAGCAGCAGCATGGCGTCCATATCGTCAGGGCTCCCTTCCGCCCACATGAAACCCTCCATACATCCCATCGAAGCGCCGACCAGCAAGTGCAGATGGTTCACTTTCAGCCCTTCCGCCAGAAGAATTTGCGAAGCCTTTATCATGTCCGAATAATCGTAATGCGGAAATTTTCCGCGCAAGCCGTCGCTCGGCTTCGTAGATTTTCCAAGGCCGGCGCCAAGCTGGTCGGGAAGAATCAGATAATATTTCGACGAGTCAAGCAGTTGGCCAGGGCCGAAGAGAACTCCGGCAAAGGTTGGGGTGAGCCAAGCGCGGCCAGTGCGGTTTGTGCCGTGCAGAATTAAAACAGCATTCGTAACCTTGCCGCTGGCGTCATGCTGAGGCGTGCCGAGCGTCGTAAAGTGCAGCTTTACATCCGGAAGCGTCTGTCCATCCGAAAATCTAAAATCATGCGTGACATACTCGCCTTCTTTCGTCTGCAAACCTGCCATAGGCGCGGCAATTTGTGCTGAAACACACGTAGCAGCGACGCACAATGCGGCCAAAACCAGGGTGGCTTTCCAAATTGCAAATCGCATTTCCTTTTTCTCCTGAAAAAATCGCACACCTTCGAAAATATCCGCTCATGAAAGTAGCGCCGGCGTCTCGCCGGCAGGGTTTAGTGCAAGCAAGGACTAAAACCGCACAGGCTGAAGCCTATGCCACGTCAGCTCGGCCCGGTAGTAAACGCAAGCGTCAGCACAGTTTTCTGTTCCAACTCGTGCGCCTTGGCCGACCCCGTCGCGGGGCTCGCGCTTGCCGAACGCTTCACAGAACGCACCGGAATGTCCGGGAAATAAGTTCGTATGCGCGGCAAAACGTACGACAGCGCGCCCATATTCGCCGGCTCCTCCTGTACCCAGACAATTTCACGCGCATTCGGATGTCGCGCCATTTCCGCGCGCAATTCATTTTTCGGAAATGGATAAAGCTGGTCCAGAAACAGGATGGCCGTATTCGTATCGGCACGGCGTTTGCGTTCGCCGCGCAATTCATGGCCAATTTTTCCTGTGCAAATCAGCACGCGTTCTGCCGAAGTTACTTCGCGATCCGGCACGACCCACTCAAATCGAGGCCGTTGAAAATCCTCAATCGGAGAGGATGCATCGGGATGCCGCAGCATGCTCTTCGGCGTAAAGACGACCATCGGTTTGCGCCACTTCCGCAGCGCCTGCCTCCGCAACAATTGAAAATATTGCGCCGCGGTGGACGGCTGGCAAACCTGAATATTGTCTTCCGCCGCAAGCTGAAGATACCGTTCAATTCTCGCGCTGGAATGTTCCGGCCCTTGCCCTTCATAACCATGCGGCAAAAGCAGTCCCACGCCTGAAGGCAGATCCCACTTGTCTTCCGCCGCGCTGATGAACTGGTCGATGATAATTTGCGCGCTGTTCGCAAAATCCCCGAACTGCGCTTCCCACAACACGAGTGCTTCAGGAAAATCACGGCTGAATCCATATTCAAATCCGAGAACCGCGGCCTCGGAAAGCGTCGAATTATCAATTTCGCATCTGGCCTGATCGGGAGATAAATGTTGCAGCGCCATATACTGCGCTTCGTTCGTCGTGTCGACAATCGCGGCGTGCCTTTGATTGAATGTTCCGCGCCTCGTGTCTTGTCCCGTGAACCGCACAGGAGTTCCCGACGTAAGTAGCGTTCCGAACGCCAGCGCTTCCGCCATGCCGTAATCGACGGCGCGCTGGCCATGCCCCATCTCGGCGCGCTGCTCCAGCAGCTTTTTCAATTTCGGGTGAATCGCAAAATCCTGCGGATAGCTGGTCAGCAAATCCGTAATTTTTGCGAGTTCCGCCGGCGCGACTCCCGTATCCACTTCGTACGCGCTGTCATAGCGACCGCGCTTGAAAGGAGACCAGTACGCAGGCAGCCGGCGCAAGCGCGGTTTTTTTTGCATCTCGCTGGCAGCCTTGTGCGCGGTTTCCAATTCATTGCGTGTCGCCGTAACCGTCGCGGACGCGTCTACGCCAATTTGCTTCGCGTAAATTTGCCAGAGCACCGGATGATCCTTAATTTTCGCGTACAGCAGCGGCTGCGTGATGGTCGGATCGTCCACTTCGCTGTGGCCGTGGCGTCGATAGCCGATAACGTCAATCACCACGTCGCCGCCAAATTTGTATCGATAATCGAGCGCGATTTGCCCCACGCGAACAACGGCTTCCGGATCTTCCCCATTCACATGAAAAATGGGCACAGCCTGCCGCTTGGCGATCGAAGAAGCGAAGCGCGAGGAATGCAATTCCAGTGGCTGCGTGGTGAATCCCATCAAATTATTTACGATCACATGGATCGTGCCTCCCACGTTATACGCATCCACGTCCGCCAGGTTCAAGGTCTCCGCCCAAACTCCCTGCCCGGCGAAGGCTGCGTCTCCGTGCAAAATAATTGCCAAAACTTTTTTGATGCCGCTGGGAAAGCCAGCGCGTGTTTGCTTGGCGCGTGCGCGGCCCACGACCACGGGATCGACGGCCTCGAGGTGGCTGGGATTGGAAGCGAGATGCACGCTAAGCTTGCGCCCATCGCGCGTGCGATATTCTCCCGTCGCGCCGACGTGATACTTCACATCGCCGCTGCCCAGCACGCTTCGCGGATCCACATCCTCAAAGCCGGCAAAAATATCCGCAGCCTTCTGCCCCGCGATGTGCGCCATCACATTCAATCGTCCGCGATGGCTCATTCCAACCATCACTTGCTCCGCGCCCGATTCAGCGGCGGCGGAAAGCATGCGATCGAGCAAAGGAATTACGGCCGTCACGCCTTCAAGCGAAAATCGTTTGCTGCCCAGATAGCGAGCCTGGAGCACCTGCTCGAAAAGTTCCGCGCGAACAAGCCTTTCCAGAATAAATTCGCGATCGGCCTGACCCGGCTCACTCTCCATGCGCTTGGCAATCCAGCGACGGCGTTCCGTATCGTCAATGTGCTCGAATTCAACGCCAATCGTGCCGCAATAAAATTTGCGCGCCTCGGCGGCCGATTCTCCCTCTATAATCAACTCCGGGTGAACAATCGGCGCGAGAAAACCAAGCGGGTCAAGATTTGCTGCGAGGTATCCCCAGCGGCGGTAGCCCTCAAATACTCGTTCCGTTTCCACACTTTTCATTTCCACAGCTTCCGGCATTTTTCTAGATTCCCCAATCCCCATATAAGGACATAAAAGAACAATATATTCTACCAAACGAGAGGTGCGGGCGGCGTCCAGGAGGCATTTTGGGATACTTTTTTGCAAAAATATTCAAAGATATTGCCGCGCGGATTGCGATTTCATTTGCGCGGCAGATCGCCCTCTCCGTCCCGAAGATCGCGGGACGGAGAGGCCTCTACGAAACCGCCTTGCCGTTGCTTTCGTAGAGGCCGCCCGCATTTCAGGGCGGGCAGCTTTTCTGTGGGAGCAAAAACAAATTGATACCCTACCGCCCACGCGTTTTTATTAAAATGAAAAAGAAGAGAGTCCGAAATGATCCATATCACGCAGGTTAACTCCAAAGAATCTATCTCTCAGGCGCAAAATTTGTTTCGCGAATATGGATCCATGCCGCAAGTGAAAGTCTGCGTCGTAGATTTTGAGCAGGAAATCCTTTCGCTCCCCGGGGACTATGCCCCTCCCGCCGGAAGGCTACTGCTGGCTACCTATGGAGAAAGCGAAAATCGAGAAGAGGCGGCTGGTTGTGTAGCTCTTCGGCAATGGGAACAGGCAACGCAAACTTGCGAATTAAAACGGCTGTACATGCGCAATCAATTTCGAGGGCACGGCGTAGGAAGAAAATTGCTGGAAGCGTCGATCCAGGAAGCGCGTTCCATCGGGTACCGGAAAATCGTTCTCGAAACGCTACCCTTCATGAGAGAAGCTCATAAGATTTACAGATCAGCGGGGTTCCTCGAAATCCCTGCGTATCAGAAAGATCCGATTCCGGGAACGCTTTTCTTTGCGCTGACATTATCCTGAAACAACCCGATAACTTTCATCCACCATAAATCTGCTGTATTTTCCCGGCTAGGTCGAAATCATTTTTCGTCAATCCTCCAGCGCTGTGCGTAGATAAGTCCACCGTAACCTTGTTCCAAATGTTGGACCAGTCCGGATGATGGTCCATTTTTTCAGCGGCCAGCGCCACGCGAGTCATAAATCCGAACGCCGCGGAAAAATCCTTGAACTCAAACACCTTATGAAGGTTTCCCTTCTCCACGGTCCAGCCATTTAACTTTCCCAATTCCGCTGCTATTTCCGCTTCCGCAAGCTTTGTCGCCGCCATGGAACCTCCTGTCTAGCCCAACCCCCGTCTAGTATCCGCCCGCAAACCCCGGCAAACAAGCTACCCGCTTTTTTTGCCAGAAAATAGAGGCCGAATCCCGTTGAACGCGCCGCGCGATTGCTTTAAGGTAATCGCTCCAATTTGAGTGCAAAGCATTCGCCGCCCCGGACGCCGGCGATCAAAATTCTCAGATCAGCTTTCCCAGTTCAACGCAACGGAGCCAATCATGAAAAAGAAAATTCGCGCGGTGCAATACGGTGTTGGTCCAATTGGCGCAGCCATCGTGCGCCTCATGCGGGAAAAAGAATCCATCGAAATTATTGGAGCAATTGATTCGGATCCGGCCAAGGCTGGGCTCGACCTCGGCGACGTAGTGGGCGGAACAGAGGCTCCGTGGGGCGTCCCGATCTCAAGCGACGCCGAAGCCATGCTCGCGAAATCGCCAGACGTGGTCATCCATTCGACCTCATCCTATTTGCCTGACGTAATGGATCAATTGCTGGCGTGCCTGGCGGCGGAATGCTGCGTGGTGTCCACCTGCGAAGAGCTTTCGTACCCGTTCCGCAAGCATCCGGAACTTTCCGCCAAGCTCGATGAAGAAGCCAAGACCTGGGGCGTCTCGCTGATCGGCACCGGAATCAACCCCGGCTTCGTGATGGACAAATTGCTGATCACACTGAGCGCCGCTTCCCAGACAATAGAATCCGCGCGCGCCGTGCGCATTGTGGACGCGTCCAAGCGCCGCCTGCCCCTGCAGAAAAAAGTGGGCGCGGGAATGACCGAACAGGAATTCCGCGCGCAAGTCGCCGCCGGAATCATAAAACATCACGGCTTGCCCGAATCCGTAGCCATGGTTTCGGACGCGCTAGGTCTCGGAGTCGACGATATTTCAGAAACAATTGAGCCGGTGATTGCGCGCGACGCGGTAAAGACTCCATTTCTGGAAGTTGCGCCCGGCCAGGTCGCCGGAGTACACCAGATTGCAAGAGGCTACGCTGGCAGCAAGGAAAAAATCTTCATGGAATTGCAAATGTTTGTCGGCGCCACAAATCCCGGAGACACGGTTGAGATCACCGGCAATCCCAACCTGACGCTGACGATTCCCGGCGGCACGCACGGCGATATCGCCACGGCCTCGGTGGTCGTAAATTGCATCCCCGCGATCCTGGCCGCAACAGCGGGGCTGCGCACATCGCGCGACCTTCCGATGTCTTTCCTGCCGCCCGACGCAAAACCCTAAACGAAAAGAATTATTTTTTCTGCCAGAACGTCGCGAGCGCCGAGAAATCCACATCTTCGGTCATGGCGCCCTTCACAGCGCTCAACACTTCGCGAGCGGCTGCGGCCGCAGGCAACGGCACTCCCAGTTGATTGGCAAGGTCGAGCGCCAAGCCCAAATCCTTGTGCATCAGCCGCAAAGGAAAGCTGGGCTTGTACTCGCCCTTCAGCATGTTCGCGCCCTTCAAATCGATCACGGGTGAGCGGCCCATGCTCGACTGCATCACTTCGAGCAGGCTTTGTCCCGGCACGCCGGCCTTTGTCACAAGCGCAAGCGCCTCGGCAAACGCTTCCACTTCCAGATCGAGCAGCAAATTCATCGCGACCTTTACCGTTTGCCCCGCTCCGATCGGCCCCAGGTGAAACCATTTCTTGCCCATCGCGCCAAGCACCGGTTCCGCCCGCTTCAGCGTTTTTTCCTCGCCACCGACCATGAACACCAGCTCGCCCTTTTCAGCGCCCCAGGTTCCGCCCGTCACAGGGGCTTCTAGAAATTCAGCGCCATGCATTGCGGCCTCCGCAGCGGCTCTCTTCTCAAGGCCCGGACTGACCGTGCTTGACTCGATCATCAAGCTTCCCTGGCGTAATCCCGCAAACACACCGCTATCTCCCCACAAAACCGATTCCAGGGCCGGAGGATCGCTGACTATCGTTATGACCACTTCGGATGCCGCGGCAAGTTCGCGCGGTGAACCTGCTCGTTTTGCACCCTGTGACACAAGTTCATCGGCACGCGAGGCCGTGCGGTTCCACACCGTGAGTTCGTGGCCAGCCTTCAATAAATTGGCGCCCATAGGACGGCCCATCAATCCCAATCCAATCAATCCAACTGACGGCTTCATAACGAAATTCCTCCCGGGGAAATGTATTTCTGGTTACTTGCGAAGGCAAAAGTTTACAGGAGATCGGTCTAAAACCGGATGAAAATCGACGGAGGAAAAAATCTAGGCGGGGCGATTCTTGAATTCGAGCGCTCCGGAAACTCGTTCAGCTTCTTCGGAGGTTTCGCGTGGTTCAATGATGGAGGCAGACGACTTGGGCATTTCAGGGCACTCGTTCAGTTCTACGATGCACATATATGGAATTTCCCAGCGAAAGGTCTTGAGATTGCCGCGCTGCTTATAACTTTCTTCAAGGAAAATGGACTTGCCTGAGTCGGCTGCCAGGTTGCCCGTAGCGGGGAGAAGAATGTCACCGGCGCGGTACGTAACCACGATGCGGCGGCCTAATAGATCGGAATACCGTGCCATGATAAAAGTATGGCGAGGGCCAGGCAGCCAGACAATAGTACGATGGTGTCAAAATGATTAGTACTTCCGTATATGTACAGCGGTTGCTAGCAGATAGGGCCGTCCCAGAGCACGCCTGCAATCCTCAACGATGGTCGCTGCCATGGCCACCGCCCGCGTGCGAGCCGGAACTGGTTTCATGCGCCGGCGCGGGAACCGGGACCGCCGCAGCATTCCGCAAACTGGCCGTAAACATCAGCACCAGCGGCGAGACAATGCCAAACGCGAGAAATGCGTATAGCGTTGGCAACACTCCGCCGAGATCGCCGGGCAAATCCGAAGAAAGGCGCCAGGCGACCGTCCCTGCTGCCAACCCACAGAGAGTGGATATGGTGCGCGATCCGGAAGCGACTTCGAGCCGCGCCTCGCACTTCGGGCACTCCATGTCATTCGAGCGAGCCACGGAATTGGGAGCTGAAATTTCCGTCGCGCAATGCGGACACATACGAACAGCCACGTCTCACCTCCACGATGTTGCCCCTACAATAATCGAAAATCAGCCCCGGAAGAAAAAAAAGATGGTGGCAGGAAGGAGTTGGCACAAAGTGAGCGGCGCAAAAGACGTTTGCCCTTGGAACCTGAACAAGAAATTTGTGGAAATAGTTTGGTTCTGTTGACATCGGTAGAGAACGGACAGGTCTGCTGCAGCCCGCCTCGCTTGTCCTGAGTGAAAACGAAGGATCAGAGGCGAGTTACACCAAATCGGCAGCGGAACCGGGGATGTCAACAGACCCGGTGCCTTCTAGTCCTGGTGTACAGGTTACGCTTGCGACAAAGCGCTACGCGCTTGAATTCCCTATTCACCATCCACGGTTAAAATGGTGCCGTCTCCGGCTAATTCGGGAGCCGCTGAGAAATTCTCACACGGATGGGGGCGAATTATGAAAACAAAAATCCTGACAATTTTCGGCCTGACGATTCTTTCACTGGCGCTTTGCTTTTCTGTAAGCACAACGCAAGCGTCACCGAAGTCGCCCGCAGCTCCGGCTGTCCCGGCAGCATCGCCACAACCCGCTGCGTCGCCCGCGGCAGTGCCCGAACCTCATCCCGAAATCCGTGAAGCCATCGAATCGCTGCGCAGAGCCCGCAACCATCTGGAACATGCCGCACATGATTTCGGCGGGCATCGGGTGGAAGCCATTAAGGCCATCGATGAATCGGTCCATCAGCTTCAGGATTGCTTGAAATACGATAAGAATTAACGGTTGGTGATTTTTTCTCATCAACACCGAAACTGTCGCTCTAACTTTGAAGCTATCTCGTAAATAGTCATTGTGGGTCGCGGCTTCAGCCGCGACGTTCAGGGACGTGAAATTCATTGGCTTTAGCCCCTGAAGTCCTATCAAGTACCTGAGGAGCCATTTATGAGATTGCTTCGTTGTGAGTTAAGCCCGCTCTGCCTTCCACTTCGAAACTGAAGTGGACGGTTTTTTTCTGCGCGTCAGTATCTTTGCGCACTATTGCTTCTTCTCGCCTGCACGCACCGCTTCCAGCTTCCGCAACAAAAATCGCTGCTGCGGCTCGGTGCGCGCAAATTCCTGAGCTTTGAGAAATGAAATTTCCGCTTCCGCAAAGTTTCCGAGCTGGCGATGAAATTCGCCCTCCGCAGCGTGCAGGAATGGGTAACGTTCGAGCTGCGTCTCAACAGGAATTGCCTTCAGCGCTTTCAAGCCGGCGGCGGGGCCTTTGACCTGCGCGATGGCCACTGCGCGATTAATCAAAACCACGGGAGTTGGCAGCTTTTCCCACAACAAATCGTACAGCTCCAAAATACTTTCCCATTTGGTGAGAGTGGAATGTTCAGCGGTCGAATGCATCGCGGCGATTTCAGCTTGCAGGTGGTAAGTGGAAATATGATCGCCCTGCGCCGCCTGTTCCAGATACAACAGGCCGAGGTGAATCATCGATTTGTCCCACAAGCTGCGATCTTGCTCCTCAAGCAGTAGCAAATCCCCCAGCGCATCGGTTCTCGCAGGCAAGCGGGCCGCCTGAAATAGCATCAGCGCCAAAAGCGCATGGCACTCCGGCCGAGACGTCGTGGAATTTTCAGCCAGCAATTTCCCCAAGCGAATTGCCTCTGTACACAAATCGTTTTTGACCAATCGATCGCCAACCGTCGCAGCGTACCCTTCTGTAAAGAGAAGATAAAGAACTTCGAGCACCGCGCCGAGGCGTTCTTCCAATTGCCCGGGATCGGGAACTTCGCAGCGCATCGCTTCCTCGCGAATCATTCGCTTGGCGCGTACGAGTCTCTGCGTGATGGCTGTCTCCGTCGTAAGAAATGCGCGGGCAATTTCCTCGACGCCGAATCCGCACACCATTTTTAGAGTGAGTGCGACGCTGGCCGAATGCGGGAGCCCCGGATGGCAGCACATGAAGATCAGCGCAAGCTGCTCGTCGGCCACTTCCTGTGAAAATCGCAACGATTCCGGCGTTTCATCAGATTGCAAATCCTCAATCTGATTTCTCAATTGAACTTCATTTTCATCATCGTAAAAACGCAATTTTCTTTCGCTCTTCAAAACATCCAGGGTGCGGTGGTATGCAACTTTCGCCATCCAGGCTTGCGGATATTCGGGAACTCCCTGATAGGACCATAGCTGGAGCGCCTGCAGCATGGCGTATTGCACTGCGTCTTCCGCCAGCGCCAAACGCGACGCACCCAGGATTCGCGTCAGGCGCGAAACCATGCGGCCGAATTCCTGACGGAATAAATGGTCCACGAGTTGGTTTATGTTTTCGGAATGGGGGTCCATGAAAGCTCCAAGTCCTGATGGGGCGACTTCGATATCACCGCCAAAAAGCCCCGCCTCTGACCCTTCGTTTTCACTCAGGGCAATAGAGGCGGGCTACAGCAGAATTTTCAATTCATGTTGTAGCCCGATTCTTCTCCTGCTTTTTTTGGCGGCGGACTTCTCCGCATTGAATTGCGATTTAGTGGATAGCATCTACCTGGCGGACCTCAATCCACTTGCCATCCACCAAGTGCGGGCAAGTCTGTGCGATGGCCACGGCTTCGTCGTAATTCGCGGCTTCGATCATGAAAAAGCCGCCGAGAATTTCCTGCGATTCGCTGTACGGCCCATCTGTGACCGAAACTTTTCCGCTTTGAATGCGCAGACGGCGGCCTCCATCGTCGGTCAACTTCTCTCCGCCACGCATTTTGTTCTGCTTTACCAGGCTTTCCCTCCAGGCAATATAGCTACCGAGGATTTTTTGAATTTCTTCAGGCGATAAATTACGGAAGCTCGTCGGCGTTTGGTGCAGCAATAACAAAAAGTTGGACATTGGTTCGATCTCCTTATAAGTCTTGTGGATATAGATGCCTTTTACGGCTCGGCCTGCGGAAAATGAGTCCCGGCAGTACAATTCCCACCGGGAATCTTAGCCGAATTTCGCCTGCCAAATGCTTAACGATTAAGATCCGGTCGATTCGACAAAAATCATCTCATCAGAACCAAAAAATGCGCCTATAAGAAATATTGATCGAATATTTGTCGATTTTTGCCCGGCTCAGTCGTTTATCAAATAGATGCTTAAGAAAGAGCATCCCGATGGGTGAAAATTTAACCGGATTGAGAAACGGAATTCATCTTAATCTTGCCCATCGACGTCAAACTGCGGGGTCGGGCACCGGCATCTACTTCCCAAGGTAAATTTTAATTGGATTTAAATCATTTCAAAGGAGAAAAACAATGGCAAACCCTTTCGTGCACGTGGAGTTAAACACAACGGATGTGAGCAAGGCAAAAAGCTTCTACGGATCCTTATTCAATTGGACCCTGGAGGATGTTCCGGTTGGCCCGGAAACTTATACGATGATTAAAGTAGGCGAAGGAACCGGCGGTGGAATCATGAAGCATCCCATGCCGGGCGCGCCCTCGATGTGGCTTGCCTACGTGCACGTCGACGACGTTGCCGCCGCAACCAAGAAAGCCAAATCGCTTGGCGCCAACATAGTGAAAGACGTAACGGAAATCATGGGAGTAGGGTCCTTCAGCATTCTCATCGATCCCACAGGCGCCACGCTAGCCCTGTTCCAACCGAAAGCGAAGTAAGCGTTATCTTCTACTGCCGGAAAGGGCCAATGCCAAGCAATCGCTTCATTGGCCCTAACCGCATTGACAATTTTAAATTCCCTCAAAAATTTAGCATTAGAAGTTTCAATGCACGCGGCCTGCTTCCGGAATTGGAGGGTCGCATAGATAGTCTTGGTGAGTCGCACAACAGTCTTTGTGGGTCGCGGCTTCAGCCGCGACGTTCATTCATGTGAAAATCAAGGGCTTTAGAGTCTGTGTGAGAACTGCGGAATCTTTGTGGGTCGTGGCTTTAGCCGCGACACAAATCTCGCAAATGAGGGCGGCTTCAGCCGCTGAAATTCCAATTTTGCAGTTCTCACACAGACTCTTAGCCCCTGAAGTCCTGGCAAGTGCGCAATTCCCTACACAATAGAAAATTCCACGCGCCGGCGGATCGGGTCGATGCGTTCCGCACGCACCGTAATGCGGTCACCGAGCCTCCACACATGTCCGGACTGATCGGACCGCGCCGCGCCGCGCCCGGATTTTTTCTTTGGATTTTTGTCGCGGCTCGCATCTTTTGACCCGCGCGATGCGTTGCGCGCGCCGTGCCCGCTGCCGCTCACGATGGCATGATCCTGCTCGCGGTAAAAAACATGCTCGCCCGTCAGTTCCTGTATGCGGTCGATGGGCACCATGCCCTCGACAAACAATTCCGTCAGTTCAACAAAGAATCCGAATTTCTGCACGGAAATAATCAGCGCTTCGTACTCCTCGCCCAGATGCTGTTCCATGAACTGCGCCGTTTTCCAAGCCATCAATTCGCGCTCGGCCGTTTCCGCGCGCCGCTCGGTTTCCGAAGTTTCCACGGCAATCGCTTCGAGCTCGCCGCGGCGATACGGCCCAAATGTGGGATCGTCTTTGCTGACACTCCCATAAGACTGAGGCTTCGGTGCGGGCTTCGCTTCCGGATTATCGAGCGCCCACTTCAATACGCGATGCACAATCAAGTCCGGGTAGCGGCGAATGGGCGAAGTGAAATGCGTGTACTGATCGAAGGCCAGCGCAAAATGCCCCAGCGCATCCGCCGCGTAACGCGCCTGTTTCAGTGAACGCAGCATCAGGAAGGACACGATGCGCTCTTCGGGCTTGCCCGCGATTTTTTCCGCGAGACGTTGGTAATGCGAAGGGCGAATGGCGATGTCCATCACTCCCGGCAGCGAAACCGTCATCGGCTTTTCGCGCCCGCCGCCGCGACGTCCATGTCGCGCGCCGCGATCGAATTTCTGCTGGCGCGTACTTCCGTGCTTCACTTCCAGGCGCCTCTCCGCAAGATTTTCAATGCCCAGCGAATATCCAAACGTTTGCGCCATGGCCTCAAATTCAAGAATTTTCTTGGGATCCGGTTTTTCGTGCACGCGATGCAATGAGCCGAGGCCGCGCGATTCGAGATATCGCGCGACAGCCTGGTTTGCCGTCAGCATGAACTCTTCGATCAGCCTGTGCGCAATGTTACGTTCGCTCCGCACAACGCCAATCATCTGTCCGGCGTCGTTAAATTCAATCACCGGTTCAGGCAAATCGAAATCGATGGAGCCAAGCCGTGCGCGCCGCGCATTCAGAATCAAGGCAAGGTCGCGCATGGCGCGAAAATGATCGGCGAGGTGCGCGTACTGCGCGGTGGCAGCCGCGTCATTTTGAAGCACGGCGTTCACCGAAGTGTACGTCATGCGTTCCGCCGAGCGAATCACGCCGCGCGCAAATTCCGACGCGACAATTTCGCCGTTCGCGTCCAGCTCCATGATCGCGCTCATCACCAGGCGATCTTCCTTCGGATTTAGCGAGCAGATGCCGTTCGACAATTCTTCCGGCAGCATGGGCACAGCGCGATTCGGAAAATAAACAGAAGTGCCGCGCAACCGCGCTTCGCGATCCAGAGCCGATCCGCGCCGCACGTAATGCGAAACGTCAGCGATGTGCACCTGCAACTGCCAGTTGCCGTTCTCAAGTTGCTTCACGTAAACAGCATCGTCGAAATCACGCGCTGTTTCCCCGTCGATTGTGACAATCGGCAAATCGCGGAAATCGCGCCGCCCTTCCCTCTCGGCTTCCGTCACGGGATGCGCCCCCGCCGCAGCTTCCGCCAGCACGTCCGCGGAAAATTCATGTGGCAGATGATGCTTGCGAATCAGAATCTCAACGTCTACGCCAAATTCGCCGGGTCGCCCGAGAATTTCGATCACGCGTCCCGCCGGCGCCACGCCGCCGCGAGGAAATCGCGTCATCTCCACATTTACAACAGCGCCATCGAGCTCCGGCAAACGCACGCCGCGCCTTGGCGGATGCGCGCCCAGCTTCCCTTGCAGTTCCGGCGTCAGCTCATCGCCCGGCGGAATAATAATTTCCTGCAGCAGCCGCGATTCGTACGGTGCGACGGTATTGCCGCGAGATCCGTACCGGAACAAACCGACAACCGTGGTGTGCGCGCGGCCAATCACGCGCAAGATGCGTCCCTCGGCTCGCCCCGGTCCAGCGCCATCGCCAAATCGTTTGCGGTGCTCGATGCTGGCCAGCACGTGATCGCCGTGCATGGCGTCGCCAATCGCGTCACGCCCAATAAAAAGATCGCCTTCCAAATCTTTTCGTGGCGTATCAGGCACAACGAAGCCGTAGCCGTCGCGATGCGCGACGAGCCGTCCCGTCAGCTGATTCGCCTCGGGCCTCGCCACTCTCGATTCCGGGCGCGATTCAGTACGCGCCTGCTGCCGCCCGTCCGAACCGTGACCGTTGCGGCGCACCTTTTCGCGGCGCCTCCGCGTATTGCGCGCCCTGCTTTTCCTTGGGCAAACCAATGCGCCGGTTCGGATATTCGATAATCTCTCCACGCATTTTCATTTTTCGTGTGAGCTTGATGAGCGCGCGCCGCGCCGAATGGCGCAGCTCAAGCGCTGCCGCAATTTCACGAAGACTCTGCGGCCCGCGCGAGCGAGCGAGTTGCGCTAAAACTTCGGATTCTGTAACAGGTGTTTGTGGCTGACTAGGGCGCGGCATAGAAGTGCTAATTGTAAGCGCAGAGCTAGCAAAGCGCGAAGCACAAAGCATTTTGTAGCTCGCCTCTTAAGAGGCGAGGCTTTTCTGCAAATGGCGAAGTGAGAAGCCTAGAGTGCGAAGAATGCCGTCAAACAATACAAAAATCTAAAAACAAAAACTCACGCGGCAAAAACTAAAAATCAATCCGTCCCCGCGCTCTGGCAACTCTCGCTGCTCTCGGGAACCGTGCACGTTACCAGCACTTTCGCCGACCGGTCCTTCATTTCCAAATGCCAGTTTTTCCCCTCCTTGGTCAGCATCGTGTACCCGAATTGTCCGTTCATCCGGCCGCCGTTCACCGTCGCGCCACGAATCGTCGTGCCTTTCACGGAAATTTTGATAGGAACATCCATTTGCGTGCCGCCATCCCCCGCAACGATTTGCGGCGGCCGCCCGTTGTCCACGCTGACGTATTCAAAAAGATGAACGTGCCCGGAGAGAATTAGGCTGAAATTTTTAGGCGCGGCCTTGTCCCAGGCCTCTTCCAAAACCGGGGTCGTCGGTTTCGGCAAGCCGCTGCGACGGTCCGGGTAGAATCCCCAAAATGGATGATGCGTTGCGATCCACGCGCCCTTCGCCTGAAGCGAAGCTAATTGCATCCCGAAAATTCGCAATTGCTCTTCGTCCAC
Source organism: uncultured Acidobacteriota bacterium (assembly GCA_963786215.1). Taxonomy (GTDB): domain Bacteria; phylum Acidobacteriota; class Terriglobia; order Acidiferrales; family UBA7541; genus Palsa-360. The sequence continues at coordinate 241,838 of CAWAYK010000005.1, read as the reverse complement.
CACATTTTCATTGAGCGAAGCGGAATCAAGCATGGCCAGCTGAAAATTCCCGAGTTTGATCACATAAGGCGCGGAGTATTCTTCGCATTTTCCGTCCCAGGGTCGCGGATCCAGATAGTAGAACCAGCCTCGCCACGCGCGGCTGCAATCTTCATGATTCCCGCGTGAAAAAGCCCAGGGAGCAGCATTCAAAAGGTCCGCTGCGGGCGCAAAAAAATCCGCGTTCCACGCCTCCCAACTATCCCCGACGGGGCTGCCGCCGCACTGCGCTGTCAATTCTTCCGGGCATGGACTCTCGCGGTAAAGATAATCGCCGACATGAATAATTAAATTTGCCTTTTCGGCTGCGGCCCTCGATGCGACTTCCCGGAATGGCCAACCGGCGGCATCGTTGCACGCTTGAATTTGCTTGCCCTTGATTCTGCATCCCGTGTCGCCAATCGCAATCACTTCCGTAGGGTTGTTTTTTGGCAACGCTAGCGCATGAGAATTTACCGAAGCCGATTTCGTCCCCGCCGGAATTTCAAATTCACACGCGGGACGCAACCCGCCCGGCATGTTGGGCCGAAGCGACATCGGCTTGCTCACCCCGTCGATCTGAATCGCTGGGCAATCCTGTGGTGTATTTACAACGATCCGCGCAAACGCATTGCCGCCTTCGCCCAACTCCACCCACGCAGGCGTCAGGGCTTGAGCGTTGCTTCCGTGCGCCATTAAAAGTAAAACACCCGCCACGAAAGCGCCGCGAACAAAATAAATCCTTAGTGCCATTATTTTTGCGTTTCGTACATTTTTCATGAATTGCATAAGGGGTCTTCAGTAACGCAAGCCCATGTTACGAATAAAATAAACTACGGTAAATATCTATTCACATTGCCGGGCGGCCATGCTGGCAAAGCCGGAACGCGCCTTCCCGACGTTTGCGAGTGGCGGAATTTACGAACTTATATCTGTTCCTTCCAAATAAACAATGGCCAAATCTGACTCTTTCACACGCCATTCACATCCGATTCAATCCCGCGTAACAGTAATTGCGCAGGATTCCTGCCTCGAAGTCAATCTTAGGGGGTGTGATGAAGGGTATTCTTGTACAAGTTCGTTTTCTTCTTGCTCTAGTTCTTCTTCTATGCGTGGCAGGCTCGATTCAATTACAAGCGCAACAAAAAGATTCCGCGGCAATTACCGGCTCGGTTCAAGATCCGGTCGGCGGAGCCATCCAGAATGCAACGGTCGTGGTGAGAAGTGAGTCCGGCGCGGAGACCAAGGCAACCACGGATGCAGCCGGCAAGTTTTCGATCTCTGGCCTCCCGGCTGGCGCCTACACAGTTGAAGTTTCAGCCCCCGGCTTTGCGCTGGCCACCAGGCAAAGCGTGAAGGCAACAGCCGATCACGCGGAAGAACTTACGATCGCGCTGGCACTCGGAAGCGTAAGCGATGCGATCATCGTCGAAGCGGCCAATTCAGGTTCCATCGCGGCGCAGCATGCGCCAATGGATGGCTTGCTCGAAGCGCGTTCCGCACGCACGGAAGTCTCGCCAGTTTTTGTTCAGAATTTCACTTCCCCGCTCGCCGATTTTGGCGAACTGGTTGAAATGGCGCCGGGAACCTTCAGCATCAACTCCAATGGAATCGGCCTCGGGCAAGATAAAACATATTTCCGCGGCTTCCCCGACGGCGACTACGACATTGATTTTGATGGCGTACCGTTCTATGACACAAACTCGCCCACTCACCACACCTGGGCATTTTTCCCGGACCCGTGGAATGGCAGCGTGGATTTTGACCGCAGCCCCGGCTCAGCTTCCACCATCGGGCCCACGCCTTTCGGCGGATCGATTCATTTGCTTTCTCCGGACATGAGCTCGCAACCGTTGATTCAGGCAAATGTTTCCTACGGTTCGTTCAACACGCAGCTCTATGACGTCAACTTCAATTCCGGCGCATTCGGCGGGAAAAAATCCAACATGATGGTCGATGTCCAGCACATGCAGTCAAACGGTTTTGAAACTTTTAACTACCAGACGCGGAACGCGGGGATGCTGAAATATACATACAAGTTTTCCGAAAATAACGTCCTCACGGGATTCGCCGGCGTAGTATGGCTTGATGCCAACACCCCGAACAATAACCCGACTCGCGGGCAGATCAACGCGTTAGGATACAACTTCCTGAACAGCAATGACTCCAACGCCGCGGAATTGACGTCGACCACGGGGTGCGCTCCGACCGGGGGCGCGCACCCGGCGATCGCAGCATGCCTCTATCCTCTCTACTACAAGTTTTACACGTACCATGTGCCAACGGACTTCGAGTATGTGGACTGGTCCAAACAGTGGGGCGCTGGCTGGCAAACCGATTTCAGACCATACACCCTTAGCTATTACAACGCGCAGTTTTATAACAACCCAAAATACAATACCGACGGGACGTTTAAATCCGGCGCAGTTTCTCCGACCAGCGCCGTCGATAAACTCAATAGCTATCGCAAGTATGGCGAGAATTTTGATACCAGCGAAGTCTCCAAGTACGGAATCTTTCGCGTGGGCCTTTGGTATGAGTGGGCCACAACCAACAGGTATCAGATCCCCTCCAGCCCCGTCACCCATGTCGATACATTTCTCCCTAATTTCCACGAACGTTTTTACACCAACTCCTATCAGCCTTACGCGGAATATGAACTCCATGCGACTCAAAAACTTACAATCACCGCCGGATTCAAATACTCCTACTTTAATCAGAGCCTGACCCAATATCAGGACAACGGAAAGATCGTTGGCTGCCTGGGCGGGGTCCTGACGGGCGGGACTACAGGGACATGCGCGGGTGGCGCGCCTTTCGTAAACAACAGCGCGGGCTATAGCTCATACCTGCCGTCGTTTGACGCGAATTATCATATTAAGAATAATTGGAGCGTCTACGCGCAATTTGGAAAAGGCACCATTGTCCCGCCAAGCAGCGTCTTCGACGTGACAGGCGGAACGGTTCAAACTACACCGAAACCAACAGGCGTATCGACCTACCAAGCCGGCACGGTTTTAAAGCTTAAGCAAGTGACCGTGAACGCCGACGTGTATTTCATTAAATTCCAGAATACCTACACTTCAAATGCGATTCCGGGCACTGACGTCGCTGTCGACTATGTTGCAACTGGCGATACAATAACAAAGGGATTTGAAGCGGAAGTAAATTGGTATATCACGCATGGATTGAGCTTTTACGCCAACGGTACTGAAGGAAAAGCCCATTACGTGAATACTGGCTTGTGGGTCGCGAATGCGCCGTCCGATACGGAAGCATTTGGTTTGACTTATCAGCAAAAGCACTTTGAGCTCGGCATTTTCGACAAGCGAGTGGGCCCCATGTGGAATGACCTTACCCTTTCCAACAATCTGGTGGCCAACCAGGTGATTCCCATCAACCCGTTCAGCACCACCAACGTGTATTTCAACTACACCCTCAAAAATGGTTCCCGTTGGGATGCGACCAAGTTCCGGCTCAGCGTTAACAACGTGTTCAATAGCCGCGGCATCGTGGGCGACACACAAACGGCTACGTTTGGCACACAAGCCGCAGCCGTTTACACCCCGGGTTTGTCTGATCAGTTGGTATTGCTTCCCGGACGCAGCATTACGCTAACGATCAGTCCCGGCTTCTCTCCCAAGGGCCGCTAATCGATTAGGTTTTGATTTTCAAAAGAGAAGTTCACGTAGTGCGCATTTAAAACGGGCGCCCTGATTCATCATCAGGGCGCCCGCTTTCATTTCTGCAGGCGATCCCCCAGCGAAAAGTATTATTTCCGAAACAATCGAGTGCAACCGGCCTATTCACCGTAGAATCTCATTAGCAGATGTCCTTGGAGGGGCCAGTCTTGCAGGCGGAACTCGGCGGCTCATGATTCAGAGAACCCATATAGCAGCTCTCGGAACATGTTTGATCGCGGTTGCCTCGTGGATTGGTGTGACTTGTGCGCAGACGCCTGCAGGTGGCCAGGGAGCAATCATCAGCGCCAATCCCGCTCCCAGCGCCGATCAGATTCACGCGTTGATCGTGCGGGCCATCCAGAACCAGCATCGTGACGACCTGGCGCTCCAGGAATTCGAACGAATCGAACACAGAATTGCCCGCAGCGGCGAAAACGCGGATGTCATCTCTGACATTACTGAGCGCATCATGCCTTCCACCGTCGGCAACGTAAAACTAAAAATGGCGGAACACGGGGTTCCTGTCACCCCGGAAGAGTATCGCAGCGAGCTCCAAATCGCTTTGAACATATTCAGCCTCGCCATTCATCCGAATGATCACTACAAGGAAGATCTGGCAAAATACGAACGCCGCCGCCGCGACCGCTCCGACCTCGTGGACACAGCCATGAAAGCATTTCGAATCACCTGGGCGGGCCGCGAAACGCGCACCGATTCGAACGGGCCCCACACCTTCATAAAATTCTTGCTGGATCCCAATCCAGAATACGAACCGATCAATCGTTTCGCCTCCAGTTTTCAGCATGTTCATGCTGTCCTCTGGGTGGATGAAGCCGAGGCGCAATTCGCGCGCCTCGAAGGAGACATTGCCACTGACATTCCCTTTGCCGGAGGGATCGCCGGAAAAGTGTATCGCGGGGGCCACGTCGTCATGGAGCAGGAAGAAATTGTTCCGGGAGTCTGGCTCCCAACTGCCTACACGTATAATGTGGATGGCCGTAAACTCATGTTCCCCTTCGGCATCCACGAGCGCACGGAAATCACCCGTTATCGCCGCGTCGGTCCCCCATCCCAGGCTATCGAAGTCGTTCGTAATGATTTGAACAATCTCCCCGCCGTAACCCCCACTCATTAGCCCCAGCAAGGTAAAATTAAAGTGTAAAAGTTTCCGGAGGCCAATCGCTGTGCGCCGTGTGGCTCGACATGTCGTGATGGTCGTGTGCTCTGCTGGCTTTTTGTGCGCCAGCTCGTGGGCGCAATTGCCCAAAGCGCCCAAGCAGAAGCCGGGCGGCCTGGAGGGTCAGGTTGTTACCGCAAAAGGCGCTCCTGTGGCCGATGCGCAGATTTTATGGCAAGTGGCCGATGGCGAAACCCCGCACGTATTGCATAGCGATGCACATGGCCAGTTTCATATCGAGCGGTTGCGCACCGGCTTTTACGATTTGCGCGCCTCCGCGAATGGCGCCTGGTCCGAGTGGGAGCACAACGTTCTGGTGCGCCCTGGCGCGGACACGAATGTAACGATGCGGCTGGCATTCAAACCGCCTGTCGCCCCCGTCGGAGCAGAACTTAAAGGTACGATGCGCATCTGGGATGCGCCTGTCTCAGGATCGGTGCCCCGCGACTCCGCCATCGATGCAAGCGGCAATGTCTGGTTTACGCTGGAGCAGACCGGGCACATCGCGCGCTTCGATCCGAATAATGAAGAGTGGAAACTTTTTAAAATTCCAACTGCGGATTCCGCTCCGCCGGCCTGGTTTTCGACAATCAAGGCGAAATCTGGTTCGCGGAAAACAATTCCGGAAAAATTGGCCATCTGGATCCGAAGACCGGGGCCATCTCCGAGTTCACTCCTCCCACGGTAAAAGATCCGCACTCGCTCGCCATCGGCCCGGATGGCGCCGTATGGTTCACCGCCGAAAATTCCAACGTAATCGGACGCCTAGACACGCATAGTGGAATCATCACTGAGTTTGGCGTGCCAACGCAGAATGCGCATCCTTATGGAATCGTGGCTGCGGACGATCGCGCCCTTTGGTTTTGTGAGCTGTCCGGCGGCAAACTGGGCCGCATGGATCCGGCCACCGGAACGATGACGGAATTTTCTCCCGCGGACTCCGACGTGAAACCCCGCCGCCTGGTTGCCGTAGGCGGCGCGATCTATTTCACGGATTTCGGCGGCGGACGTCTGGGCCGTATTACGTTGGCCGACAAAAAATTTAAATTCTGGGACAGCCCCTCAGGAATTCATTCCGCGCCGGACGGGATCGGCGCAGATACAGCCGGGAAAATCTGGTATGAGGAAAGCGGGAAGGACGCAAACTAACCTAGTTCGCTTTGACCCAGCCGTCGAAGTGTTCAGGACGTTTCCCATGCCGGCCGCTAACTCCACAGTGTCGGGAATGGCGCGTGACGCGAAAGGCCGCCTCTGGTTGCCTCTTTCCGGAGCCAACAAGATCGCAATCGTTGAATAGAATAAACAAGTAAGCCCCTTATATACAGCAGTTAAAGAAAGAATAACCAAAACTCTCAAACTTGACTTCTCCTTACCTAGTACTAAAACCCGGGTCCCAACATTTTTGAGTCGTCAAGCCCATTGAGCCAACCGTTTCACTGCCCGCATGATGACCGTGGGTTGGGAGTCGCGCTGCGGGGACGACGGCCCCGAGAAATCGGGTCTGTAAGCGCTCTACCCAACCCGCCAAAATTTCCGCAAAATTTAATTCCTTCCAGTTTCGTTAAATCTTAAGCCCACGGAAAAATCAGAAGAGAGCGAACCAATGCGAGCCGCGCGTAAGAACGGATCGAACAGACGCGATTTTCCCTGAGGCCATTGGTAGGGGAAACTCTTTATTGCGGGCGAGGCAGCTATTTCAAATACGTTCGCACAATTTCAATCAGATCGTCGGCGGCTTCTTCCGCGGATTTCGTTTTCCGAGGCATGTGGTTGCGGATATGGTCTTCCATCAGCTCGCCCATGAGGCTGTTGATGGCGCCGCGCGCGGCGGACAGGCGCTGCAGCACTTCCGTGCAGGGCTCGTCCTGGTCCAGGGCGCGGCCGACGGCTTCGAGCTGCCCCACGATTTTCTTGGTGCGCGTCAGCAGGTCCAGCTTTTCTCTCGATAAATGGGACATTTTTCCTTGACTACCCTATGGGGGTATGGTATTTCAGAGATCCGGGCTGAAACACAAAAGCCCGAAAGGAAATTGAGACCACATGGATATTCCAGTTCAAGAACCGGAACCTCCGGGCGGTACAAGCCTTCCGGACCTTCCTCCGAGCGAACATAGCATAAGCTTCGCTGCTCCAAGTTTCTGCTCGCTCGAATGGAAGGAAAAAAGAGCGAGCGGGAATCCGCAGACTCGCGGCAATCATTCCCCTCCCGAAAAATAATATTGACCGGACGAGGCGCTGCCGCCCGGCCGCGGCCTATGTGATTTCAAAGGAGGGGATCATGTTTGATTTCATTACCGGACGCAAGAATTCCGTGCCGCGCCCGAGCCTGTACTGCGTCTGGATTCGCGCTCACGAGGGCGAGAACGCCCCGCTCATCCGGGTGTGGATCGATCCATCGATGACGATGTTCGAATCGCAAGCCAAGGTGCATGAGCCTGACCTTGCCGCAGCACGAGCTGAAGAGGGATCGGTAAACGAATGCAAGGCAACTTTTCATGAATGAGGCGCGTAGAGTTGTAAAACTCCCGGCCACTGTTTTTACATTCTGCTCATCCCCGCACTGCCTCAGGCCACGATGTAATGCTGGGAACGGGTTTCTGATTTAGTTGAGAGAATAATATTGTGGAGATTTTTATACCGCACTAGCGTGGCGCGGGCTTCAGCCTGCGGGGTCTAATCCTTGCAAACATTAATCCCCGCAGGCTGAAGGCCGCGCCACTTAAACCTTACCCGAACCAATCAACTCGTTTTTACCGAGGGCTGCGGGGTCGCCACTGCCGTCGGTACAAACGCAGGCGCCTTGGGAATGATACCCCAGGCCAGGATGTAAGCCAGCACGCCTCCAACAAATCCTCCCGGGACTACGGACAGCGCCACCCAAATCAGCCGTACGATTGTGGGGTCCACGTCCAGATATTCCGCGATACCTCCACAGACTCCGGAAATTTTTTTGTCCCTGACCGAAAGCGTCAATTGCTTATGTGAAGTTCTGGAATACCGCCGCGCCCCGCAAGAAGAACAAAAATTGGCATCGTCAGCAATTTCCGCGTTGCATCGATTGCAATACATAAATCACCTCCTGAAATCGGCGTCTCGGGTTTCTTCCATGGCTCCGAATTGCGAATCCCCCACAGCTATATTTTAGCGCCGCGCGCAATCCAAATCCACGAATTGAAACTCTTCATCAGCCTCGCGGCGGAACGGCCATCATCGCTATATCAACATGGAATTTTATTTTAAAGTTCGCGCGAATGCGGCGATGGCGCTGGCCATGGCTTGTGGCTGCTCGGGTACCAAAGCGTGTCCGGCATTGGGGATCACCACGACGGTGACGCGATCTCCGAGCGCGGCTTTCAACACGCCCGCAAATTTTCGCGGCGCTACCGCATCATTTTCCGCTTGCAGATCGAGAACGCGCGTTGTCCCGCAGGCAAACCATTCATCCACAGGCGTAGCGCGTGACGCCGTGTTTTCCGCCTTCTCGGTTTCCGGGTGCCATCCGGTGAGCCATACGTGTGGATCGTGCCCTGGGGCGAAGAACGCAATTTGCAAATAATGAAGTCGATCCGCCTCGGGCAATGATGTATCTCCACTTTTTTCAATGGCTTCGCGGACTTCTGGCGAAACAGATGGCTCGTGAACGCCCTGCCGGAACCTTTCCCGCCGACGCAGCCGCGAGCACTGCTCCGCGAACTAGGTCAGGCCGGTCAGTGGCCAGCATGCGCGTTACGAAATGGCCATAGGCATGGCCAACCACGACGGCAGGGCCCTTGCCTTCATGCTCGATGACTGCAGCGATGTCGGCGGCAAAATCGTGCAATGTCAAATTGGCCATTGGCCCGATGCTCTTGCCGACGCCGCGCGGTTGCGGCCGCAGAACGCGAAAACCTTCCCGCGCAAGCAGGTCAGCGACGACTCCATAATCTTCGGCGCCCCTTCCCAGCGACGGCAAGATCACTATGACTGGCCCGTGTCCCTGCGCGATGACTTCAATGTGGACATCGCCTCGATCCACCATGAAATGCTGTTCTGTATTTGGATTCGTCGGGCTTTGCGCGGAAAATGCCGGCACGGATTGCGCGCGTGCGGTTGGGACGAAGCTAGTCAGGGAAAATATGGCAGCGAATAAGTAGACCCGCGGGCATGCCGTACTCTTTGCCCTAAATTTCATGACGCTTTCGAGGCATGGAGTCATTTCTTGATCAAAGATATCGCGACCTGGCGGGTATTTTTTCAAATGATACATGCTTGCCACCACTTTACGAATAAATTCACCTTAGACAATGTATATGTCGAATGAAATTTAGAGATAATGATGGACACTTTACCGTCGTCCAGACGATTTGCTGCCCGGTTTTTTCGATCTTTTACTTTCCGCCGGCTCATTTCTATCACCGCTTTTCCCGGTGACAATTATCAGACGCGAGCGGGATAACTGTGGAAATAGGAGGTCCACAGAAAGGGCAGCTTAAGATGAAACCTATATAAAACTAGTCCTATCAATTATTTAGCTGGCACTGGATGGCCTGCACATTCACGCCCCCATTTCCACAGTTTTTGCTTTTATCCGACTAGACCCCCGGACCCAATGGAGTAGCATTGTCTTGTCCTTAATGATGGTTTAAATCGATGCGAGGTTCAATTATGAAGATTGAAACGGAACCTAAAACTTTTCGCGGAGTTGTTTGCCTGCATTGCAAGGCGGCAATTCCAGTTCCTGCTATCGTCGGGAGCCGTCAGTCATCCGGGATCGAAGCGGAGGCGATGGAAGCGAGGTCTCAAGTATTCAACCTTCGCTGCCCCTCTTGCCACAAAGAAAAGCCGTATCGCACAAAAGAAATCGTCACTTTCGAGGGAACTCCTCAAACGGTTCCAACTTTTGAAAGTCCAGCCCCGATACGATGGTATTCGCAGGATGGGTTGACACGAGCGGCGAAGGCCTAACCGGGTACGATTCTGTCCGCGTTCGCTACTTTTTAAAATCAGGTATTTGTGCGTGTGGTTCTTCCATGTCTTAATCCTTATGCTGGCAATCATGAATTAAAATCCATCCAGAAACTCTCCTCGGCGCGCATTGATGTAAACTCAGACTCCTTACTTGAGTGAACTGAATAAATGCGATGCCCAGGAGAGAATTGTGTCTCGCCTTCTTAAATTTTCTGTAGGAACTTTCATAGTACTCAGTTTTCTCGTTACCCCGCTTCATTCCCGGAGGAAACCGGCGAAACGGCCCCGAGTTGTTCCGATCAAACCAATCAAAGTGAAAGTCGTAGTCGTGTCCATGTTCGAAGTGGGAGAAGACACGGGCGACACTCCCGGCGAATACCAACTGTGGGTTGAGCGCGAGCATCTGGATCAGATATCTTCCCCTTCCCGCCGGATATCATCATGTGCGCATGAACAAGGACGGAGTTCTGGGCCTGCTGACCGGCGTGGCCACGGCCAAGGCGGCGGCGTCCGTGATGGCGCTGGGCCTCGATCCGCGCTTCGATCTCTGCAAAGCCTATTGGGTGATCGCCGGAATCGGCGGCGGCGATCCGGCGGACGTATCGCTCGGCTCGGCAGTCTGGGCAAACCACGTGATCGATGGCGACATCGCCTATGAAATCGACGCGCGCGAAATTCCCGCGGATTGGCCGACTGGTTATGTTCCGTTGCGCAAAGGGACGCCGTACGAGCAGCCTGTAAAAGCCCAGCTGGACGGCGAAGCGTACACGCTCAATCAGGACCTGGTCGATTGGGCGTATCAGTCTCGAAAAGCGTGCCTCTCGCGGATAACGAAGAAATGCGCGCCTCGCGAATGAAGTACACGGGCTTTCCCTATGCGATGAAGCCGCCTTTTGTGACGCGCGGCGACACGATGTCCGGCGGCACATTTTGGCACGGCAAGAGAATGGACGAGTGGGCCAACGAGTGGACCAAGTATTACACCGGCGGAGAAGGCAATTTTATGGTCGCCGCAATGGAAGATACCGGAACGATGCAGGCGCTGACGTTTCTGGGCCAGGCGGGCCGCGTGGACATGAACCGCGTGCTCGTTCTGCGAACCGTGAGTAACTTTGATCGCGAAGCGCCTGGTGAAACTCCCGCGGAAACGCTCAAGAGCATGGCCGGAGGAAATTATTCTGCGTTTCTGCCCTCGCTCGAAGCGGCGGAGCGCGTGGGCGATAAAGTGGTGCGTGACATTGTGGAGCATTGGGACGAGCGCGAATCGAAAATTCCGCATGCGCCCTAGCGCCTAGGGGCACGACATGTCGTGCCCCTACACTTGTGACACTTGCACGTTGTAGCGATTTTTAGGAAAGGATAAGAATCGTGCCCAGCACATATAGTAATCGGTTTCCGCTGAACATTCGTGTGTGGCCTGTATGGCCTGCAGTGGCTGTAGGGGCAGCGCTTTTCCTGCTTTTGCCGGTCCTTGTATTCGCTCAAACCGCAGCCAAAGAAAAAACCCAGCGGCGGCGGGAACAGCCGAACAGCGCGCTTCCCGCGCCTATGAGGCCGCGCGTGCGAATCCTTTGGAGTTGGAGGCGTTTCTGCGTCGCATGCCCAAAGGCGCGGACCTGCACTACCATGAATCAGGCGGGATTTATGCCGAAACTTTTATTCGTGACGGAGCCGAAGACGGTCTGTGCGTGGATCTCAAGATGCACGCCTTTGTACCTCCCGCGCCTACGTGTGGGGCAGGTCAAGTGGGCGCCGCGGAAGCGCTCACGAATCAACCTTTTACGACGCGCTGGTCGATGCGTTTTCCATGCGCAGCTTCGTACCCACTACCGGCACCAATGGGCATGACCATTTTTTCGATACATTTGGAAAATTTGAAGGGACGGCTAATCGCCACTCAGGCGAATGGCTAGACGAAATAGCGTCACGCGCCGCCGCACAAAATGAGCAATACCTGGAAATCATGGAAACTCCGGACTTCGGGCACACCATTGGGGTCGCGCATCAGGTCGGATGGCAAGATGACCTGGCTAAACTGCGCGACGCGCTGCTCGCCGCCCACCTGACCGATGACGTTGCGGTTGCAAGCAAAGAACGCGACGATGCAGAGGCTTCGCGGCAGGCGATCGAACATTGCGGCACGCCGCAGGCGGCACCGGCCTGCCATGTTAAAATTCGCTACATCTATCAGATTCTAAGAGACTTTCCGAAGCAGCAGGTGTTCGCGCAAACGCTTCTGGGATTTGAAGTCGCTTCCGCCGACCCGCGCTTTGTCGGCATTACTTACGTGCAGCCCGAGGACAATTCGACTCCATGGCGGACTACGAGCTGCAGATGAAAATGGTCGACTACCTGCACGGCCTATATCCCAAGCCTCATATCAACCTGCACGCGGGCGAACTTGCGCCCGGACTTGTGCCGCCAGATGGACTTTGCTGCCATATTCGACTGGCCGTGGAAGATGCGCATGCTGAACGCATTGGGCACGGCGTCGACGTGATGCACGAAGATCGTCCCTACGATTTGCTGAAAGAAATGGCCGCCAAGCACGTGATGGTGGAAATCAATCTGACCAGCAACGACGTGATTCTTGGCGTCACAGGAAACGATCACCCGTTGCCGATTTACCGCAAATATCATGTTCCGGTATCGCTTTCCACCGATGACGAAGGCGTCTCGCGCATCAACATGACGCATGAATATGTGCGCGCTGTGGAGACCTACGCGCTCAGCTACGCGGACCTGAAGCAAATGGTCCGCACCGGGCTCGAGCACATTTTTTTGCCGGGAGCGAGCATGTGGCGTGAGCCGGACGTCTTCACCCGGGCCTCGGCCGCGTGCGCATCCGATACCCTTGGCGGCGGCAAAGCCTTCTCCGGGTTGCGCGAATTTCCTCGAGTCCAGCGAAAAGGCGCAGGAGCAATGGGAGCTGGAGAGGCGCTTTCAGGAATTTGAAGCAAGATTTTGAACCGGGTGGAATCGAAGCGGACAATCGGCTTGAAGCCAGCGACCAATCTCTGTTAATGCTTTGTTAAAGATTTAGATACGTGTTCGTGGTAGAATCCGCGCCCATCTGGAGGAACTACCCATGTCCGAGTCGTTGCCGGAAAGCCAAAAAACACAGTTGATCGTCCGCTCTCCGCTCTCCACCGAAGGATTCGTATCCATCTATTTTTCGAGTCCTGAAGGCAGACTGATGAGTGAAGAAGAGTGGTGGAACCTGAGACAACTCATCGAGCTGACGAACAAAGTCTGCGTGAAGCAGCAAGTGCGCGCGCAATCTGCATAAGTTTGAATTGCGACTTCGCAAAGTGTGCCGTGCCATAATCGCTGTGGCGCGACTTGTGCGTGCGCGTTTCAGTAAAAGGTGAATAAGTCTCCGCCAATCTCCATTTATTCCTTGAGGGAGGCGGGCGGATTATCAAAACGTGTGAATTGCCACTGCGTTAGCTGGAGGCTGCCTGTGTTGGGCAGGAAGCCTTTGAATATTTTTAAAACACGTCAAGTCAATCTCTAGTTCCTCCTAAATTGCTCTAGTCAATTCCTTTAGCTTGACGCCAGGAAACCGGGGCAAAAATAATTGGTACCAATTTCATCCTGAAACATCTGATTCAGGGTGGCGTAGTATATATAACCTAGCTTCTAACATTTTGGAGAACGAAGGAGATTCATGCTCCGCAGGCACCATACATTTTATCTGGCATGTACTTTGGGAATATCTCCTGACGGCCTGTGCGAAAAAAGATCCGCCGCCGATGGAGCGGCCGCCATCCACCGTGACGGTTGCCACCTCCGTGTCGCAGGATGTGCCGCTGTACCTGGACGAAGTGGGCCATACCGTGGCGCGTGAAGTTGTCTCTGTGCAGCCGGAGGTTTCCGGGAAAGTCACGGAAATACATTTCGCGGACGGCGCCGAATCTGAAAAAAGGCGATCTGCTTTTTACGATCGATCCGCGGCCGTTTCAAGCGCAGCTGGATGCGGCGCAGGCGAACCTCGCGCAATCGAAAGCGGCGCTGGATTTTGCGCAGATTCAATTTGCGCGCGTGAAAGACCTGGTCGAATCGCGGGCCATCGCGCGGCAGGATTACGACACGCGAAAAAACGCGGTGGACGTGTGCGAAGCGCAGGTCAAGCAAAACGAAGCGGCGGTGGAATCCGCGCGCCTGAATCTGGAATACACATCGATTCGCTCTCCGATCGATGGCCGCGCCGGGCACAGGCTGGTCGATAACGGCAACGTCGTAACCGCAAACACCACGACGCTGCTGACGATCGAGCGGCTCGACCCGATCTACGCCGACTTCACGGCGACGGAAAGCGATCTCTCCGCTGGTGCAGCGCGAATTGGCCAAGCATGCGCTCAAGGCGGAAGTGCGCCTGCCGGATCAGCCGAAACCTGAAGTCGGGCAACTCACGTTTGTCGACAACTCCGTGCAAAGCAGCAGCGGAACGGTGCTGCTGCGCGCAACCGTTCCGAATCCTTCGCGTCATCTGTGGCCTGGGCAATTCGTGAACGTGCGTCTGGTGCTGGCGACTTTGCCGAAAGCTGTGCTGGTGCCCGCGGCTGCCGCGCAGGATTCGGCGAAGGGTCCTTTGTGTATGTGGTGAAACAGGACTCGACTGCTGAACTTGAGGCCGGTAAAGCTCGGGCAGCGGCAAGGTGAAATGGTAGTGATCGAACAAGGACTTCAGGCCGGCGAACATGTCGTAATGAACGGCCAGCTAGGCGTAATGCCGGGCGGCAAAGTGCGTGTCGTGTCCGATACGGCCGCGGCGACTCCGGCAGGGCAACCATGAATCTTTCAGAACCATTTATTCGACGTCCGGTCATGACGGCAGTCCTGACGATATCAGTCATCGTGTTTGGCGTGCTCAGTTTTCTGCGACTTCCGGTGAACGATCTGCCGGTGGTGGACTATCCCGTCATTTCCGTGCAGGCAAATTATCCGGGAGCAAGTCCGGACACCGTAGCCAACAACATTGCCACGCCGCTCGAGCGGCAATTCATGCAGATCAACGGGCTCGAACTGGTGACCTCGCAGAGCACGCAGGGGCACGTGAGCATTACGCTGCAATTTGCGCTGGATAAGAGCATCGATGCGGCCGCAACCGATGTGCAGACAGCCATTTCGCAGGCCAGCGGCAACCTACCGACCGATCTGCCTTCGCCGCCAACCTTTTCAAAAACAAATCCGAATGACCAGCCGATTTTGTACATCGCGTTGACCAGCGACTCCGTTACGCCCGGCCGCCTATACGATTACGGCTCGCACGCAAGTGGGCCAGCGCATCAGTATTCTGCCCGGCGTGAGCAGTGTGAACGTGTTTGGCACGAAGTCCGCCGTGCGCATCAAGGTTGACCCATCGAAAATGTGGGCGCGCGGAATTTCGATTGATGATCTGGTTGCGGCGGTGAAAAACGGCACCAGTTATACGGGCGCCGGTCAATTTGATAGTCCCTCGGGCACAGCAATTGCTGCAGCCCCCTGGGCCAACTGGAAACCGCCGAGTCATACGGAAAATTGATCGTCAGCAGCACGAATGGCGCGCCGGTGTTTTTGCGCGACGTCGCCCACGTGGAAGACACGGTGCAGGACGAACGCATCAAGATGAGGTTTTGGGTGCGCGGGTACGATGAACCGAGCGCCACGGTCGTCGTAGCCGTCAACCGGCAGGCTGGCTCAAACGCCGTGGCCGTGTCGAAGAGCGTCCGCGACCTTGCTTCCCATGATCGGCGCTGAGCTTCCCGGATCGGTTCGCGTCACTCCGATTTACGACCGTTCCCAGACCATCGTCAATTCCGTTGCCGACGTTCAGGCCACGCTGCTTTTTGCATTTGTGCTGGTGGTCGGCGTGATTTTTATTTTCCTTGGCAGAGCCACGGACACACTGATTCCGGCCGTTGCGCTTCCGCTTGTCCCTATTGCTCACATTCATGGCCATGCGCGTTCTTGGATACAGCCTGGACAATCTTTCGCTAATGGCGCTGACGCTGGCCATCGGATTTCTGGTGGACGACGCCATCGTGTTTCTGGAAAACACGGTGCGCCTGATGGAAAAAGGCATGAAGCCGCTGGAGGCCTCGCTCGAAAGCGCGCGCGAAATCAGTTTCACGATTCTTTCGATGACGATTTCGCTCGCGGCGGTATTTTTTCCGCTCGTGTTCATGTCCGGCCTGGTGGGCCGCATCTTCCGCGAGTTTGCGATCACCATCGTTGTTTCCATTATTGCGTCTGGACTTGTTTCGCTGACGCTGACGCCGCTGATGTGCGCGAGGCTGCTAAAACCGAGGGGCCACGGCGTGAAGCAGAACTGGGTGGAGAGGACCGGGGGGCGCGTCGAAAAAGCCGTTCTGCGGGTGTACGGCAAATCGCTGTGGTGGTTTCTGCGGCATCGCTGGATTTCCGCGCTGACCTGGGCCGCTTGCATGGCGGGGACGATTTTGCTTTTCATGGCCGTTCCGAAAGCCTTTTTGCCGATTGGAGACAGCAGCTTCGTGTGGGGCGTGATGATCGGGAAGGAAGGCTCGTCGCCGGAACAAATGCGTGCGCTGCAGAATCAGGCGGCGATTGACATGCGGTCAGGATCCCGCGGTTGGAGCCACGTTCACGCTGACAGGCAACAGCCAGTTTCTGGCGTCCAATCAGGGTTTGCTGCTGGCGTTCCTGAATCCGCCGCAGGTGCGCCCTCCGATTCAGGCAGTTGTAGGCGGAATGATCGGCAAGGCTCAGCGCGATTCCGGGAATCTTCGCGTTCCTTCGGCCCATGCCGGTGCTGAACATCAGCACGGGCGCGACGAACCAGAATCAGGGACAGTATGCGTATGCAGTTTCCGGAGTGAACTGCGCAGCAAGTGTACGACGTGGCGCAAAAGATGATGGCGAGGTTGCGGCAGTATCCCGGGCTTCGCGACGGTCTCGTCCGATTTTTTCGATCACACGCCGAATCTGGAAATTAATATCCGGCGCGATCAGGCGCGCACCTACGGCGTTTCGGAGACCCGCATCCTGAATCTGCTGCGCAACGCCTATTCGCAAAATTATTTGTATCTGATCAAGAAGCCGGAAGACCAGTATCAGGTGATTCTGGAAGTCCAGGATTCCGGAGCGCTCGCAAGCCGATGACCTCTCGCTGCTCTATATCCGGTCCGATGACGGAAAAAATCTTGTCCCGCTTAACACGCTGGTCGACTGGACGAGTTCGCTTGGGCCGCAAACGGTAAATCATTTGAATCAATTCACCAGCGTCTACGATCTTTTTCAACTTGAAGCCGGATGTGGCCATCGGCGACGCCACCAACTTTATCAGCAAGGCCGAAGCCGAAATTGTGCCGCCCACGATTCGCGCGAGCCTGCAGGGCGAGGCGCTGACGTTTCGAGACACGGTGCGCGATTTGACCATCCTGATGGGGCTGGCCGTGTTCGTCATGTACGTGATCCTCGCCATTCTTTATGAAAGCTATGTCCATCCGTTGACGGTGCTTTCGACGCTGCCCACCGCGCTCGTTGGCGGGTTGCTGACGCTGTACGTGTTTGGCGAACAGGCATCGCTCTACGCGTTCGTCGGGCATGTTCATGCTGATGGGCATCGTGAAGAAAAACGGAATCATGATTGTCGATTTTGCGCGCCAGCGCGTGGATGCGGGCGAGACGGCGGAAAACGCCATACACGAAGCGAGCCTGGATCGCTTCCGTCCGATTTTGATGACCACGCTTGCGGCGGTGATCGGCGCGGTGCCCATCGCGGCGGGGTACGGAGCCGACGGAGCTTCGCGGCGTCCGCTGGGCATGGTGATTGTCGGGCGGTCTGGTGGTGTCGCAGTTCATCACGTTATACGTGACGCCGGTAATTTATTTGTACCTCGAACAGTTCCAGGTAAAAGGTGTTGAACCGCACTTCGTTCTTTCATTCAGGACACTCGCAGATTCCAAGCGCTGGCGGGCAGATTGCCGCAGGCGACAGTACGGCGGATTGAGAATTAATTATTGGTTTGAGTGGCATAGGCTTCAGCCTGTGGGGGTTGGGATTTGCAAGGACTAAAACCCACAGGCTGAAGCCTGTGCCACAAAAAACGGAGCTCCAATCGATGATGAAGATTCTAGGGATGATGCGCGCAGAGTTCGCTGCTTCAATATTTTTGGGCGCGCTTTTTCTTGGCGGCTGCACAGTTGGCCCCAATTACAAGAGGCCGAACACAGATGTGCCGACCGGCTATCGTCTTTGCAGCCTGCGGAACCGACGGTGGCTCCCGGCACTCCTCTACCCAATCGCTTGGCGATCAAAAATGGTGGGAAGTTTTTCAAGATGAACAGCTGCAAAAGTTGATTCGCACCGCGCTGCAGCAGAATTACGATGTGCGCATTGCGGCAACGCGCGTGCTGGAAGCGCAGGCGCAAGCTGGGAATTACGCGCGCAAATCAATTTCCCAATCGTTAAGGCCGTTGGCACAGGCACCGATCTTGCGCAATCCTGCGACAGGGCCCGATTTCCCTGCATACGGATACAGCATCGGACAAATTACGGCCAACGCCGTCGTGGGACACTGGATTTCTGGGGAAAATACCGGCGTGCTACGGAAGCGGCGCGCGCAAATTTGCTGGCCACGGATTGGGCGCGCCAGGAAGTGAATGCCACGCTCGTGGCAAATGTGGCCGCCGCGTATTTTCAGCTTCGCGAACTCGATCTCGAACTGGATATTTCGCAGAAGAGCGCTGGCCTCGCGCAAAGAATCGCTGGACCTGACCAAGACGCTTGAAGAACACGGGATCAATTCCATTCTGGATGTGCGCCAGGCGGAGCAACTGGTTTACACAGCTGCGGCGGAAATTGCCGATCTGAACAGGCGCATCGCGCAGCAGGAAAATTTTCTCAGCATCCTGATGGGAAATAATCCGGGGCCGATCGAGCCGCGTGGTAAGGAACTTGTCGACCAGCCGCATCCGCCCATGGTTCCGGCCGGGCTTCCCTCCGCGCTGCTGGAGCGCGGCCGGACATTCGCCAATCGGAAGAATTGCTGGTGGCGGCGAATGCGCAAATCGGCGTGGCGAGAGCAGCATATTTCCCAGATATTTCGCTGACTGCGAGCGCCGGCTTTCAAAGCGCGTCGCTTACCAATTTGTTCAGCGGCCCCGCCGGGATTGTGGACATTTGCGGGAAGCGTCACGCAGCCGATTTTTAACGCCGGACAAATTCGGTCCAATGTTGCGCCTGGCACGAAGCACAACAGCAGGAAGCGGTGCTGACCTACCAGCAGACCATTCAAGGCGCGTTTCGCGATGTTTCCGACGCACTGATCGCCTATCAACAGAACCAGGAATTCCGCGCGCAGGAAGAACTGCTGGCGCATGCCGCGCAGGACGCCGCGCAGCTTTCCGGCAAGCGATACGAGGCCGGCACCACAAATTATCTGGAAGTCCTCACCAACGAGACCAACTATTTGTCCGCTGAACTCGGCCTGGCGCAAGCGCGGCTCAACGAACTTCTGTCGCTGGTCCAGATTTACAAAGCCCTGGGCGGCGGCTGGCAGCAGTAGCGAGTTCGCTTCTTGTAGGACAGGCTGCACAGGCCGAGGAAAAACGGACGATTTCTGTCATTCCGAGCGAAGCAAGGAATCTCTCATTCTTTTTTCTAGTGTTAAATCGAAGAGAGATTCCTCGCTTCGCTCGGAATGACAGATTTCAATCCTTTTTCATCAACCACTTCAAGCCTTTTTGGCCTTAGGCGAATTTCGGCAGCAAGCAAATACAAATTCAAAAGCGACAGGCTGAAGCGTGTCCTACTTTTACCCTGCCGTGAACTGCATTTCGCGGAGGCGCCGTTCGAGGAATCGGCGTTCGCTTTCGTTGGTGGCGAGTTCAAGTGCGCGCGAATAATTTTCCGCCGCCTGGGCATGCATGCCGAGGCGCCGCAGAAGATCGGCGCGTGCCGCATGCAACAGGTGATAGTCTTTGAGATTATCCGAGGCGGGCAAATCATCCATCGCGGAAAGGCCTGCGCGTGGCCCCTCAGCCATCGCGATTGCCACGGCGCGGTTCAGCGAAACGATGGGCGAGGGCTGGACACGCAGCAACTGATCGTACAAGCGAACGATCTCGGCCCAGTCGGTGTCGGAGGCACGCTCGGCTTTGCAATGCACCGCAACGATGGCGGCCTGCAGAGCGAAAGAGCCAGGCGTTCGCCGCTCGGCGAATCCTTGATTAAAAGTAAAGCTTCATTGATCTGCGGACGGTTCCAGCGAGTGCGGTCCTGATCCTCCAGCGTTACGATTTCTCCCGTGTCATCCAGACGCGCATCGCGGCGCGCATCGTGCAGGAGCATGAGTGCGACGAGAGCCTTCGTTTCGGCAGGAGGTTGCGGACCCATCAACCGGAATAATCAAACGGCCGAGACGAATCGCTTCGCCACAAAGATCGGTCCGGACGAGGGACGCACCTCGCGTTGCCACATACCCTTCGTTAAAAACCAGGTAGATTACGGTTAAGACGGCGTCGAGCCGGGCTCGCGATGTCATTCGTCCCGGGGACGACATACGGGATACCCGCGTCGCGAATCTTATTTTTGGCGCGGACCAGACGCTGCGCCATGGTCGTGGGAGAAACGAGAAACGCGCGCGCAATTTCGTCCGTCTCCAAGCCACACAAAGTACGCAGGGTTAGAGCGATTTGCGCTTCCGGCGCGAGCGCGGGGTGGCAGCAGGTGAAAATCAGCCGAAGGCGGTCGTCAGAAATTTCGCTCGTTGTCGTAATCCGGCTCCTCGGCGGCGCGGATGAAGCCGGAGACGACGTAGGATTCCAGCTTTTCCGCGTATAACCCACGGCGGCGAATACGGTCAATGGCTTTGTGCTTGGCCGTCTGAATGATCCACGCGCGCGGCGAATCGGGGATGCCGCCGTCGCGCCACTGGTCCACGGCGGCAGCGAAAGCTTCCTGCGCGCACTCTTCCGCGAGGTCGAAATCGCCGAAAAGCCGAATCAGGGTAGCGACGATCCGGCCCCACTCGGCGCGATAAACTTCTTCAACGCGGAGGCTCGCGCGCGGGACGTAGCCATGACCGATTCTACTTATTTTTTGGTATAGATGTCGATCTGGGATCGGGCCATTCGACCTATATGCAGGGAGGCGGGAATGAAGTACATGCTGCTGATTTATCTGGATGAGAACGGGCTGAGCGAGAAGGATAGCACGCAGTGCTATCAGGAATCCGCGCAATTCGCGGTACAACTGAGCAAGAGCGGGCAACTATTTGGGTGCCGGGCCGCTTCATCCCACCTCTACCGCGACGAGCGTACGTGTTCGCGACAACAAGAGGCTGGTGACGGACGGCCCATTTGCTGAAACGCGCGAACAGCTTGGCGGCTATTTTCTGATCGACGCGAAAGATCTGGACGAAGCCATCGGGATCGCCGGGCGGATTCCGGCGGGACGGTGGGGAACCGTAGAAATTCGGCCGGTCATGGAAATTTCGGGGCTTGCCGACTGGGTAGGTGAACTCTCAGGAGAATGGAGAGTTACAACGAACGACATCAGGAGGGATAAAAATGCGATTCATGATGATCGTAAAAGCTGGAAGGATTGCGAGGCGGGCAAACAAGTAAGCCGTGAGGCCATCACCGCGCTCGGGAAATATACGCAAGATCTGAAGAAGGCCGGGGCGCTCGTGGAACTCATCGAGGCTCCATCCGAGCTCCAAGGGTGCCCGCATCAAGTTGAACGGAGAAAAACGAACGGTGACCGATGGGCCATTCGCTGAAACCAAGGAGTTGATCGGAGGCTACTGGATCATCGATGCGAAATCGAGGCAGGAGGCCATCGAATGGGCCAAGCGCGTACCGAATCCCCATGGGCCGGGCGTGGAAAGCGAGATTGAGATACGCCAGATCTTGCAGGAAGATCTCATCGCCAGTGGGGCGGCGGACGATGGGGCAGAAGCTGAGAAAGAGTTTTCGAGAACGTTGAAATAAATATAGGCGGCCTGTCGATTTGGCAGGAAGCTGTTCGACTTACTGTTGAAGGTGCACGACGCAAATTTAAAAAAATTTCTTCAGGAGGACATTTTGAGATTCCTAAGCGTTTACAAGAAAGTTGAAACAGGCGTTCCGCCCACGCAAGAGGAAATGGCCAGCATGGGCAAGCTGATTGAAGAAGGGATGAAGGCCGGATATCTACTGGCCGTGGAAGGTTGTTTGCCCAGTGTGAAAGGGGCGAGGGTGAGCCAGAAGAACGGACTAGTTGTGGTAACCGATGGCCCGTTCGTGGAAACCAAAGAATTGATCGGTGGCTTCGCCATCCTGAAAGCCGATTCCAAGCAGCACGCCATTGAACTGACACAACACTTTCTGGGAATTGCCGGTGATGGAGAGTGCGAGCTGCGCCAGCTGTATGAGGCCGGAGCAATGGAACAAGCCAGCGGTCGGTAGCCGAAAAAACGGTAGCGGAGAAAAAGGGAGAATAATTTCATGCAAAAAATTACGCCGTTTTTGTGGTTCGATGGGAAGGCCGAAGAAGCGGCAAATTTTTATGTTTCCATTTTTAAAAATTCAAAAATCGGCAAGGTAAACCGCTACGGCGATCATGGACCGGGACCGAAAGGAACGGTAATGATCGCGACGTTTCAGATTGATGGACAGGAATTCATCGCATTGAATGGCGGGCCGCAATTCAAATTTTCTCCGGCCATTTCGTTTGTGGCGAATTGCGAAACGCAGCAGGAAGTGGATGATTTGTGGGAAAAGCTGTCCGAGGGCGGAGAAAAGCGGCAGTGCGGCTGGCTGCAGGATAAATTCGGGATTTCCTGGCAAATCGTACCGACGGCCCTCCCGAAGTTGATGAGCGATCCGGACCGCGAAAAAACGGGGCGGGTGATGCAGGCATTGATGCAGATGACCAAGATCGATATCAAAAAATTGGAAGACGCGTTTCAGGGGAAATGATTGCAGTAGCGCGGGCTTCAGCCCGCGCTACTTAAAAAAAGGAGCTATCATGCGATTCATGATGATTGTGAAAGCGAATAAAGATAGTGAAGCGGGCAAGATGCCGAGCGAGGAACTCCTCATGGCGATGGGAAAATATAACGAGGAGTTGGTGAAAGCCGGAGTGCTGGTGGATCTTTCGGGCCTGCAAGCGAGCTCGAAGGGATTTCGCGTCAAATTCTCGGGAGGAAAGCCGACTGTGATTGACGGGCCATTTGCCGAAACGAAAGAATTAATCGCGGGCTACTGGATTATCAACGTGAAGTCCAAGGAAGAGGCCGTTGAGTGGGCCAAAAAAATTCCTGCTCCGCATGGGAAAGACCAGGAAGGCATGGTGGAAGTTCGCCAATTTTTCGAGATGGAGGATTTTGCACCGAGCAAGGCGATTGACCTGCACACAGAAGTGGGGAAAGAACTGGCAAAGCAGAAAAAATAATTACCCACGATTGTCGATTTTGTGGAATGCCATTCGTCTATTCAGTGAAGGGGAATTGATTTTTCAATATCGAATTCTCGGAGGGAGATTGCGATGCAATTAAATGCGTATCTGCTGTTTAAAGGGAATTGCGAAGAGGCCTTCAAGTTTTATGAGAAGGCGCTTGGCGGGAAAATCGAAGCAATGATGCCTCACGCGGGCACTCCAGCGGAAAAGCATGTGGCGCCTGAATGGGCCCAAAAGATCATGCATGCGCGCCTCGTAGTGGGCAATGCAGTTTTGATGGGCAGTGATGTTCCCCATGGTGAATTTGACAAGCCCCAAGGGTTTTCCGTTTCCATACATACGGACGATCCAGCGGAAGCGGAGCGGCTGTTTCACGCGCTGGAAAAAGGCGGCAATATAACCATGCCCATTCAAGCCACTTTCTGGGCCGTGAAATTTGGAATGTTGGTCGACCGGTTCGGTATCCCATGGATGATTAACTGCCAGCAGGCCGCGCAGCGGGCTTCCTCGTAAGCAAAGCGAAGGAGAAATATATTTTATGACGTCAACCGTTCAGCCAAATCTGCAAACAGTAAGTTCGCCGGGTTCCCTATCAACGAAATCCATCTGGGCCGGGCGAATCATCAGCGGCCTCATCACGGCATTCATGATTTTCGATGCGGTCGTTCATTTAATGAGGCCTGCGCCGGTCGTGGAGGCATTTGCGAAGCTCAATTTTCCATTGCGGCTCGCTGTTCCTCTCGGAATCGTTGAGCTTTTCTGTATTTTACTTTACGTGATCCCGTCATCTTCCATTCTCGGCGCGATTCTTTTAACGGGTTATCTGGGCGGGGCGGTGGCCATCCAGCTGCCCGCCGGAAATTCACTTTTCGGTGAAATTTTATTTCCGGTTTATATGGGCGTGTTTCTGTGGGGAGGGATTTACTTGCGCGACGCGAGGCTGCGCGCGCTCATTCCTTTTCAAAGGTAATCTGGGCCACAATGGAAAAACTTAGCTTGGAAATTTAATGCGCAATTGGACGAAAATAAGAAGGGAGCGATGGAGATGAGCAAAGTTCGTGTATTAGTCGGCACCAAGAAGGGCGCGTTTATTCTTTCCTCCGACGGGAAGCGCGAAAAATGGGACCTCAGCGGGCCGCACTTTGCCGGGTGGGAGATTTATCACATGAAGGGATCGCCCGCGGATCCGAATCGGATTTACGCGTCGCAAACTTCCGGCTGGTTCGGCCAAATCATTCAACGCTCCGATGACGGCGGAAAGACATGGCATCAACCGGGCTCGCCTGCGGGCGAGGCGCCAGCGGCAGGCGGAGGGCCGCCACAGGGCGTGAGCAATAAATTTGTTTATGACACGACGAGCGAGGCCGGGAAACCGCTGACCACTCACCAGTGGTATGACGGCACGCAACATCCCTGGGAATTCAAACGCGTGTGGCACATGGAACCATCACTTACGGAACCCGACGCGGTTTATGCGGGAATTGAAGATGCTGCGCTGTTCCGTTCCGCCGACGGCGGAATAACCTGGAATGAGTTGCCCGGACTTCGCGGGAATGACACTGGACCGCGCTGGCAACCCGGTGCGGGCGGCATGTGTTTGCATACCGTGATTCTCGATCCCAGCAATCCGCTGCGGATGTACATTGCCATTTCCGCGGCAGGCGCGTTTCGCACGGATGACGGCGGAAAAAGCTGGAAGCCGATCAATCGCGGCCTGAAATCGCAATTTATTCCAGACCCGAACGCAGAGGTGGGACACTGCGTTCACCACGTGGCCATGCATCCCAAGCGGCCAAACACTCTCTTCATGCAGAAACATTGGGACGTGATGCGCAGCGACGATGCCGGAGATAATTGGCATGAAATCAGCGGCAACTTGCCGACGGATTTCGGATTCGTGATCGACGTGCACGCGCACGAACCGGAAACTGTTTACGTTGTGCCCATCAAGAGCGACTCCGAACATTTTCCGCTGGAAGGAAAATTGCGCGTCTACCGTAGCCGTTCAGGCGGCAACGAGTGGGAACCGCTGACTAAAGGCCTGCCGCAAAGCAACTGCTTCGTTAATGTGTTGCGCGATGCGATGGCCGTCGATTCGCTCGACTCCTGCGGCGTGTATTTCGGCACCACCGGCGGGCAGGTATACGCTTCCGCCGACGCGGGAAACAACTGGGCACCGATCGTTCATGACCTCCCGGCCGTGCTCTCCGTCGAGGTACAGACACTGCCATGATTCGCGTGGAACTGCCGCAACATTTGAGAACGCTGGCGCGCGTCGCGGGCGAGGTAACCGTTGAGGTCACCGGCCCCGCGACGCTCTGTTCGGTTCTCGATGCGCTTGAAAAAGCGTATCCCGTTTTGTGCGGCACTATACGCGACCACGACACGCAAGTGCGCCGCGCATTCCTCCGCTTTTTCGTATGCTGCGAAGATTGGTCCCACGAATCTCCCGACAAACCCTTGCCCGAGGAAATCACTTCGGGCAAGGAGCCGTTTCTTATTGTTGGGGCGATTGCTGGAGGCTAAGTTCCGGAGCGATATCGCAGATTCAATTCACAAGCGGATAGCTATCGACTTCTATTTCGGTTTGCATGAACATGATTTATTCGCCGCGGCCATTCGGCGAGCTTTTCTTCGATTCAACCAATCCAAAATGAACGTTATCATTTTCCTTCCCCCGTTCCGTGGGTGATCTTTTCCGGTCCTCCAGGCTCTGAAAAGTTGAAATAACAGGAATTTCCGAATCCAGGCATTGGGCAAAGGCATACCGGAGTGCGCCCTTGCCCGCGCCATTTTGTTTTAGTTGATGGTGATGGTCACTGGGACGGACTGAGTTATTGCGCCGGATGTCCCTGTCACCATCATGGTGACCTGAGATCCGGCCGCAGGCGTTTGGCCATTTGAATAGCTACCGCACCCGACGGCCAATAGGGAGAGCGTTGAGATGATAAGGAGCAGACCAAACAACCTCATCGCAAGACCAGCCCTACGCGTAAGCGGTTTCCGTTTGCGAGTCGCGAAAGCGGTTGCAAACAGCCCCAGAGATGGTAGCAGGCCCCCGAAAACTGCCGCGCGATAACCGCCCGTCGGCGGAGTCGAAGCGGCAGAGATGGACAAGGTGGATGTCGTGCTCGACCCAGGAGTGATCGTCGCGGGACTGAAAGCACAGGTCAGACCCGAGATCGAGGAGCAGGTCAGCGAAATTGGACTGTTGAATCCTCCGACCCCTGCGGCGCTAATCATGAGGCTGGCTGAACCGCCTGGCATGACGGATACACTTTGGGCCGAGAGGCTCAGGGAAAAATTCTGGCCGGTGGCCGCGGCTGCAGGGATCACACTGGCAAACACGCTGGTGGTGCTGCCTCCAGCTGGGAAATTGGGTTGGTTGCCGCCACCAGCCGTTAGATACAGCGTGCCGGGAGCACCCGAGATGCCGCCTCCGCCGAATACCAAATCCCACAAGCCGGGATTTACCAGCACCTTATTCGACGCGTCACTGAGCTGACCGAGAAACTTGCCGGTCGTGTCGTATGCGTTGATCGTGCCATCGCCAAAATTTCCCACCAAGATGGCGTTCGGGAAGGCGCCGAAGGTTGCCGGAGCCGCCACAACGCCCCAGGGCGCGTTGAGTTGGCCGCCGGCAGCGACGAAGGTGCTCACGAAATTGCCATTCATGTCGAAAATATCCACTTGCCCGAGGCCGACGCCGGGCACGGAGTCGTGCTTGGCGGCATCCTGCATGGCGTAAGCGACATAGACCTGGTTATTGATGACATGGATGCCGTGGGGGGCGTAGCCCGCGGGAAGTTTCGGATCTGTGAACGAACCGCTCAAGGGAGTGAGCTTGAAGCTGCTGTCGAAGACGTCGACTTTGCCGCTATTGAAGTTCGCCGCTAAAAGAATATTGCTGTTGAGCACGGCGAGTCCTTTGTAAACCGCGCCGCTGACGGAGTTATCGAAAGCCACTGTCGCTATATTGCTCGCGCCTGTCCAGTTGGCGATCAGGCCATCTTCAGTGTCAAAAATGAACTGGCCGCCGCCAAAAAAGGAGCCGTTGGCGTTGGATACATTTCCCGTTGGACAGCCGGGATTACAATTGCCATTTGGATTTTTTGTGGCCGCTGGTATGGTCACCACCAGAGCTGTGTCTTTGTTGCCGTTTAAGTCGTAAAGCGTGGAAGTGCCGCTATTATTGTTGGCGATCCAGAAATCTTGTCCAGGAAGAATGGAGATTCCCCAGGGGTTCAATAGTTGCGGGTCCGTAGTGGTGGCTACGCCGGCAGTATTGGAGACCAGATTGGTCTGGAAATAGCCGCTTTGCTGGGCCCACAGCCCGGATGGAATTATCGATGCCATGAGTAGCGCGAATAAACACAATGTCCCTTTCAAATCATCCTCCGTGTCCTAATTTTGTAATTTCACCGAGATCACACTCGACTCGTATGCGATTCCAGCGGTGAGCGATTCGTTGTCAGCTGAGCAGGTAATTTACAGAATAGATACAATTCCGTGACTTTTAGGTGAAAACGGCTCGATGCTCTTTTGAATATGGAACGGTGTTTCGATTGAGGATTTAACGCACAGGAGGTCCTTCTCATCCGGCGCCGGCAACGCGGCCGCTGATAGTCGTTTCTCCCGCGCCCGGCTGCGAAGCGCTTCCTGCAGCAGTTCACGAAGACGGCGGCGTGCCTTGTACAACTGGGACTTGCAATTCCCAATCGAGCATCCCAGAATCCCGGCAATCTCATGGTGTTCGTATCCTTCGACATCGTGGAGAATGAACATTTCCTTGTACCCATTGGGCAAATTCTCAATGGCTTTGCTCAGATTTACGCGATCGATCACTCCGTTGAGGCGCAGGTCGGGTCCGCCAAATTCGACGAGGGGTACGGAATCTTCCTCGTTGGATTCAAGCGCTGCGTCGAGCGACGTCTCCGGATGCCGTGTCTTGCGAAATCGCATGAGCACGAGGTTGAAGGCCAGCCGGTGCAGCCACGTGGAAAATCTCGATTCTCCGCGAAACGTGTGGATCTTGCGGAAGAGCAGTAAGAAAGCCTCCTGGGTCAGGTCCTCGGCCTCGCTGTCATTCTTCAGCATCCGAATGCCCAGGTAGTAGACACGTCCGCTGTACAGCCGGTAGATTTGCTCGAAGGCTTCGGCGTTGCCTTCCTGAGCCTGTCGAATGATTTCCTTTTCAGCAACGTCGCTATTTTTGTCTTCGTGCTTGGCATACAGCAGCATGTGATTCCCCCTTTCAAATATGTTCTATGAAACGTGTACGGAATTTGAGAATCTCAACGACAGAGCGACGATTTGACGCTCTACGTTGGACCATTTACCCCGCTGACGAATCCGCCTACGTGCGCGGTTAATAGAGTTAGAGCGACGGCCAGGAATTCAACTGCTAATCGGAGATTCGGTGAGCCGGCCTCTGATTTGCGATGCTCGCGGACGTGCAGCCAGCAAACCAGCCAGATCAGGACACTGGAAAAAAACGCCAGGAACATATGAAGCTTGAGATTCCCTCGCGGAACTTTTCCCTCAAATTGCAATTGCCACGCCAGTATGCCGGTTGCAACGGTTGGCACTGCTGCGATCGCCGCCGCGATGACCGTGTAGTAGGCGGCTCGAAGCAGTGCCAGATTTTCCTTGCGCAACGAAAGCAGATCGAACGCGGCGCTGACAAAGATCAGCGCAATGGGAAAGTGGACCAGGGCCACATGTTGCGCATGTTTGGCGAGCAGCACCGATTTCAGGTCAAACGGATTCATCGGAAACTCCTCGCATTACTGGACCACAATTTTGGCGGTCATCTTCGGGTGAATGGCGCAGTAGTAGTTGTAGGTGCCCGGTTTTGTGAAGGTGAATGAGAAGCGGTCGTCGGTATCGAGAGCCTTCGATTTGAACAACTTGCCGTCATCGCTGCTTACCACATGGGGAACATCGTCGTTGTTCTTCCATGTGATCGTCGTCCCTGCGGGAACAGTGAGGGTTGTTGGGCCGAAACTGAAATTGTCGATTTTTATTTCGGCCGCGCTGGCGGGTTTGTCGCTCCCCGCCAAGCCGGGCCTGGCCGCGGCGCCAAATGCGAGCGCCGTGGTCAGGATTGCCGCCATTGCACAAATCAATTTGATACTTTTCATTTTTCTTCTCCCTTTGAAATTTTTCTGGAATCTGAGAATTTTTTCGGAATTACGCGAGCGTTGAATCGACAAGCGCCAGCGAGTGGTTGCCTTGCACGTAGTTGACATGCGAAATGCCCAGCACGCTGCGCAATTTGTCCGCGGGCACTTTCATGGGACCCGGCGACGGCGCTGTGCCCGGCGCGGGTTGCGGGAAGGCTGTGGAAAGCGCGGTGTGGAATGTGACGTTGCCTTCCACCTTTTGCATGATCTGGTGAATGTGTCCGTTCAGCACGGAGACCGAGCCGAAACGTTTTAAGTATCCGAGGGCCTGCTCGCTGTCGTCGGTACCCCAACCCCATTCGGGATAAACCGTCCAGAGCGGAATGTGCGCGAACACGATTACCGGCGTGCTGCTTTTTAAATTTCGCACGTCGTCCTGCAGCCACTTGAGCTGATCGGAGCCGAGCGAGCCGAGGCCGCCGGCTTTGAGGTCCATGACGTTGACGAGGCCGATGAAGTGCGCGCCCTTGTGATCGAAGCTGTACCAGCCATTTCCTTTGGTGTCTTTGCCAAAGCGATCGAGGTATTGCTGGCCATCATCGGTGAGAACGTCGTGCTCGCCGGGAACGTAAAAAATCTTGCTCGCCTTCGCGCCCTTGAGGACCTGCTCGGCAGTGTCAAACTCGGACGGTTTGGAGAGCTGCGAAATATCTCCGGTGTGCAGCAGAAAATCGGGTGGCGCCGAGGCGCTGTTGATGCGGTCGACGGCAACTTGCAGTGTCGCGGTGACGTCAGGATTGGCTTCCTTGCTGAAGCCGATATGCGAGTCGCTGATCTGAATGAAGCTGAAATCCGCGCCCTTCATCTTTGCCATGTCGTGCGCGTTTGCGGCACCCTGCATCAGGGGCAGCGATTTCAGAATTCCGCCGTGGACGGTATAGAGCACGCCTGTGCCCGCCCAGGCCATGCACTGCAGAAATCCCCGGCGGTCGATGCCATCTTTGTTGATGATTATCTTTAATGAAGTCAGCCATGTTATCGTTCCTCCTTCCGCGAATGCGGCTTATGAAAAACTTGCCGCACGCGGCCTTCGTGATGTAAGACCAGTGCTGGCCACGCTTATTCCCGGCAAAATGCCGATTTCAGGGCCGGGAATAAAATAGTGGCGGCGGCAGTCTTACAAGTGGGCGAATAGGAAACGCGGGACGCACAGGAGTGCACGGCACAGCAGCACGTGAACGATTTGAGCAAGCCGTCCTGCCACATCTGGACGCGGCGTACAACCTCGCTCGCTGGCTGACGCGAAACGACGCGGACGCGCAGGACGTTACGCAGGAATCATTTTTGCGCGCCTTCCGTTTTTTTGACGGCTACCAGGGCGGAAACATGCGGGCGTGGCTGCTGACCATCGTGCGCAATACCTGCTACACGTGGCTGCACCAGAATCGGCCCGCGGAACCGGCCGTGGAATTTGACGAGGAAATTCACAGCGAGGAATTTTCCGGAGAGGCCGACCCTGAGCTGCAGGTTTTGGCGAATGCCGACAAAGCTACCTTGCAGCGCGCGCTCGGAGAGTTGCCGGAAATGTTTCGCGAAGTTCTGGTGCTGCGGGAGATCGAAGGAATGTCTTACAAGGAAATCGCCGACGTCGCCTCCATTTCCATCGGGACGGTAATGTCGAGACTCGCGCGGGCGCGGACCAGATTGCGGCAATCGCTGAGCGCCGCTCTCGGCAAGGAGCTGTAGAAAAGTGAGCTGCAAGCTGACACAACGCTTTGTTCCCGGCTATCTGGATGGCGAGCTTGATTTGTCGCGCACCATCGAGATGGAAACGCATTTGCAGGTTTGCGCGGAATGCGCCAGGGAACTTGAGACGCAGCAGGCGTTGCGTGCAGCACTGCGACGTGGGTCCCTCGCCTTCGCGGCGCCGGAAGGATTGCGCGCGCGCATTCAAACTTCGTTGCTTGCTGCCGATTCCGCTCCGGATCTAGCGACAACTCCAGCTCAAGCGCCGGCAAGTGTGCGCGAACGCGCCAGCTGGTGGAACGCGTTTCAATTATTGCGCTGGGCCAGTGCGTTCGCCGTGCTTGCTCTGTGCACCGTGGTGGCGTGGCAATTGCTGCCCGGCTTGCACGGACCTACAAATGAGCAGCAGCTTGCGGCGGAAGTTCTCACCAGCCACGTGCGCTCGCTCGAAGCCAATCATTTGATGGATGTTGTATCAACTGACCAGCACACAGTGAAGCCGTGGTTCGACGGGAAGCTCGATTTCTCGCCGCCGGTGGAAGACCTGGCCAGTGATGGCTTTCCGCTGGTTGGGGGCCGCCTCGATTATCTTGAGGGGCGGCAAGTCGCCGCGCTCATCTACCAGCGGCGAAAACATTTCATCAATGTTTTCGTGTGGCCTGTCGCGGCCGGGTCTGGGTCCACGCAAATCCTCGCTCCACAACAGGGATACAACATGACGCGCTGGTCGCGCGGCGGATTCCAGTTCTGGGCGGTATCCGATGTAGGCTCGGCTGACCTCGCGGAATTTGTGCGGCTGCTGGGTAATCGCACCGCACCAGAATCGAAGTAGCTCTCGGAATAAGTCTATAGCTCGCCTCTTCAAAGGCAAGGGGGTGCTGCGATTCTAGGGGAAAATCCCCGCCTCTGACCCTTCGCGTTCTCTCAGGGCAAGAGAGGCAGGCTACAGCAAATCCAGGCGCAAAACCGAAGGTCTCCAACCGAGGTAGGTGCGGTTTATCCGTTTAGGAATTCGACTAGCTTGGGGATGACCTGCTCCGTCGCTTCTTCCATCAACCAGTGTCCCGAGCCACGAATGACGACGGCCTCGACGTTCTTCGCCACAAGGCGGCCCTGCTCAATCAAGAATTCGCCGGAGGCTTTTTCCCCAGTAAGAACCAGCATGGGCATGAGCAGAGGCTTCTGGGCGAAACGCGCGAAATCCTCCGCGTCCTTTTCGAAAGCGCGAAAGTATTCGAAGCCTGCGCGCATGCCGCCAGGACGACCGTAGGCTTTAGCATAGAAGCGGCGGTCGCGCTCCGGTATGGAATGAGCGGGATTGGCAGCAAAGTCGTTCCAGAAATGTTCGAAATAGATGCGCTCGCGGCCGTGCACGAGAGCGAGCGGCGTCTTGCCATAGAAATGGAAATGCCACAAATCGCGCATCAGCCAAACGTCGCGCCAATTGCCTACGCCGGGGAGGAAAGCGTCCATCAAAACGATGCGATCCACTTCAGCCGGATACTGCGCGGCAAAAGCGTATGCAACCATCAGACCAATGTCGTGCCCAACAATTCGAATGCGCTGGTAACCCAGCTTTTGCGTGAGCGCATGAATGTCCTGCGCCATTGCGGCCTTGGTGTAGCCGTCGGCAGGAGTCGATGACTGACCTGCACCGCGCAAGTCCACAGCAATTACCGTGTGGGTCGCGGCAAGCTTTGGAATCAGCGGGAGCCACATGTGGCTCGTTTCCGCGTACCCGTGCAGCAGAACCACAGGATCGCCCTGGCCCGCGATGAGATAGTGCAGGCGCGCGCCGTTGACGTTGACGAAGCGGCTTTGTATTGCTGGCGATGATTTATCCGTTCGCAATTTTTTGCGAGGGGTCATGAGTTTTCCTTCTCCAAAGGTCGCCGCAAGTATCCGACAGGTTCCGATTGGACGCAACAGACGAACAGTGCCCACTTCGTCCCCAAGAGCGAGGGACGAAGTGGCCTCTACAAAACCACAGTGTTATTGAATAGTTTGCATTTGTAGCGCTCGTCCGGTTTTCGGGCAGGCAGCATTTGCTTTATCCGAAACAAAACTGACTCACTACACGATCCTCTCCACCTTGCGTGCTTACTCCCATTAGCGGTAGCATGGCCGAATCAGGCTGACGCGCGCTGACCTCTTCTGAAACTGTGGCGGCTGGCGGGGCGTCTATTTAGGGGCTACCTTTTATGAGGCTCCTCGCTCCGATTTCGGCGCTAGTGCTGCTCGCAGGAGTTAGCACTGGCCTGCTCGCCATGCAGCGCTCAAGCAATCAGCAGTCCTACGACGAGTATGGCGCTCGTGAAGCGTTTTCCTCCTCTGACAGCGATAACGGAAAAAATGAATATTCTTGGTCGCGACTGCGCTATTCGATGGATAGCGGAAGCTCGCGCGGATTCGGGCGCTTTGCCAGCTGGTCGCGCGATTATCCCAAGGCGGACCGGCAATTTTTAATTGCGCTGAAGCGACTCACGCGCATCAATGCGCGACCTGTGGAGCAAGTGGTGGACCTCGACAGCGATGGGCCAGCCGCGATTGAAAATTTTCCGTGGGTCTATGCCGTGCAGGTGCAGACGTGGACGTTCACCGAGCCGGAAGCCAAGCGGCTGCGCGAATATTTGCTCAAGGGCGGCTTCATCATGGTGGACGATTTCCACGGCCCTACTGACTGGGAACATTTCATGAATGGCATGCTCATGGTTTTCCCGGATCGGCCCATTGAAGACCTACCCGACAAAGACGAACTTTTTCACGTGCTTTACGATTTGACGGACCGTTTCCAGGTGCCGGGCGAGCAATACGTGTGGACGGGCAGAACGTATGAAAAGGACGGCTACGTTCCGGCATGGCGCGCGATCCGGGACGACCGCGGCCGCGTGATGGTCGCGATCTGCTATGACATGCATTTGGGCGATGCGTGGGAATGGGCCGATGATCCTCGCTATCCGGAGAAGTTCGCGTCGCTTGCGTTCCGCATGGGGATCAATTACGTGATGTACGGAATGACGCACTAACGGCGAACTTCGAGCCGCGAATCTGGATTGTAATTATTTATTGAGAGCACCTGTGGCGCGGGCTTCAGCCTGCGGGGTTTAATTTTGCCGAGAGCGAAGAAAACCCGCAGGCTGAAGCCCGCGCCACTTGAGTTTGCATTGTGACCAGATGTGCGTGACGGACGGATTTCCTGGCAGCAATAAATAGCATCCTAAGATATGGCCATGTTTGAATTTTTCTTTAAATATCCGCGTGCCGTTTTTTCCAAGGGTTCCCTGGTGCTGCTCAGCGCCTGGCCTTCCTGGGTGCTCGTGCTGTTTGTGCTCGCGGCGGGAGCTGGCCTCGCGCTGCTGATTCGTTTGAGATGGCCGCAGGCATCCACACAAATTAAAAACTGGAGGTCGAGCATCATCTGGTTGTTGCAATTTGCGCTGGCAGCGCTGGTGTTGCTATTGCTGTGGCAGCCCGCGCTGCTGGTGGCCGAGCTTCGGCCGCAGCAGAACATTATTGCGGTGGTGGTGGATGATTCGCGCAGCATGTCCATTGCGGATGGCGGCACGACGCGGGAAGCTCAGGCCATTAAGTCTCTCGAAGGAGGCGTGCTCGACCAGTTGCAAAAGAAATTTCAGATTCGTGTTTACCGGCTCGACCGCCAAATTTCCCGTGTCGCAAAGCTCGATGATTTAAAAACCGCGCAGCCCGCGCCCGCCACGCGCATCGGCGACGGCCTGAAACAACTGGCCGACGAAGCAGCCGATTTGCCGATTGGCGCCGTGGTGCTGCTTAGCGATGGGGCGGACAATTCCGGCGGGATCGACCTCGACACGATTTCCAGGTTTCGCAGCCGCAGGATTCCGGTGCACACCGTTGGTTTTGGGGCCGAGCAAATTGAGCATGACGTCGAGATCAATGACGCAGCGGTTGCGCCGCGCGCTTTGGCCGATTCGCGACTAGCGGCCAAGGTGACACTGCATCAGCGCGGCTACGCGGGGCAGAAAGCGATGCTGACCGTGCGCGGCGGCGGCAAAGTTCTGGCGGGGCGGCAGATCACTTTGGCGGCCGACGGTGCAACGCAGAACGAAACGCTGTTATTTAATCCGGGCGATGCAGGGGCGAAGACTCTGCAGTTTTCGATCGATCCTCTGCCGGGCGAAGAAAATCGCGACAACAATTCCCTTTCGCGTCTCGTGAACGTGGAATCCACCAAGCGCCGCGTGTTGTACGTGGAAGGCGAGCCGCGATGGGAATATAAATTCATTCGCCGCGCGGAGCAGGATGACCGCCTGCTGACCATCGTATCGATGCTGCGCACCAGCGAAAATAAAATTTACCGCCAGGGGATCGAAGATCCCAAAGAACTTGCCGACGGATTTCCTTCGCGCGCGGAAGATTTATTTCCGTACCAGGCCATCATTGTCGGTTCCGTCGAGGCGAATTATTTCACACCGGCGCAGAAAGAATTGATCCAGCAATTTGTGGACCGGCGCGGGGGCGGACTGCTTTTTCTGGGTGGGCGCGCATCGCTCGGCGACGGCGGCTGGGCGGCGTCAAGCCTTGCAGATCTATTGCCAGTTACGCTGCCTGCAAAAAAGGGAACATTTCATCGCGATCCCGCTACTGCTTCTCTTACGCCTGCGGGCGCGGACAACATCATCACGCGTCTTGTGGAAGATCCCTCGGCGAATGTGGAGCGCTGGAAAAAACTGCCCTACTTGATGGACTATCAGGAAGTGGGCACGCCGAAACCCGGCGCAGTGGTACTGGCGGAAATGACTGCGGGCGGTCGAAAAATGCCGATGTTGGTCACTGAAAATTATGGGCGCGGGCGCACCGCAGTGCTGGCGACTGGTGGCACGTGGCGCTGGCAGATGAGCCAACCGCTTGAAGATCAAACGCATGAGGAATTCTGGCAGCAACTGCTGCGCTGGCTGGTGATGGACACGCCGGGGCGCGTGGCAGCCACGGTTCCGAATCAAATGTTGCAGGACGATGGCCGCGTGCAATTTTCCGCCGACGTGCGCGATAAAAACTTTTTGCCCGCCACGGATGCGCACGTCGAAGCGCACATTCTGGGGCCGGGAGGCTCGGCGGCTCAAATTGAAATGACGCCGGACCCGAATTCACCCGGCACATTTCACGCGGATTGGACGGCGGATCAGCCGGGATCCTATCTGACGGAAGTAGTCGCCACGCGCGATAAAGATGAACTGGGACGCGATGTGTTGACCTTTGCGCGCACCGATGGCGTCGCCGAAAATTTTCATACCGAGCAGAATCGCGGGCTGCTCGAAAAACTTTCCGCCGAGACGGGCGGGCGCTACTGGAAGCCGCAGGATGTTTCCAAGCTGCCGAATGAAATTTCTTATTCGGATGCGGGGATAACCGTGCGCGACGCGAAAGAGCTTTGGAATATGCCGGTTGTTTTCCTGCTTCTGCTGCTGTTGCCGTCCGCGGAATGGCTCCTGCGGCGAAAGTGGGGAGTGGTTTGAGGTTTTTGTGGCGCCGGCGTCCCGGCGGCGGGGTTGGTGTCGCTAGGACGGTACCTAAACCCGCCGGCGAGACGCCAGCGCCACAAAAACAGTGCGCAAAGTGATTTGGTGAGCGGTGAGGATGCGTGAGAGTTAAGCGAAAATTATTGCGGAGCGCGTTGCTTTTCTTGTGCTGCGTTGCGTGCGCCGGGCTTGGCGCACGCAGCGCGCTGGCCGCGCCCTACTACGTCACCGTCGCGGGGCTTGGCGGCGAGCCGGACTACGAGCAGCGCTTCACCGCGCTGGCGAAAGACCTCGACAAGCTTTTTAAAGCGGCATCAAGCGACGCGCACGTGTACACACTCACCGGCGGCGATTCGACAAAGGCTCACCTCTCAGACACACTCTCCCAAATTGCGCGCGAAGCAAAGCCTGAGGACGAATTTATTTTAATCATGATCGGCCACGGTTCCTACGACGGCGAGGTTTACAAATTCAATCTTCCCGGGCCGGATATTTCCGGCGAAGACCTGGCCATTTTGTGCGACCGCATTCCGGCCAAGCGCCAACTGATCGTGAACACGACGAGCGCAAGCGGCGGCTCGATTGGCGCGCTGCAAAAAGCGGGGCGCATCGTCATCGCCGCGACAAAAACCGGGACGGAAAAAAACGCCACCGTATTTGCGCGCTATTGGGTCGATGCGCTGCGCGACGGCACTGCCGATGTGGACAAGAATGAAGCGATCAGCGCGCTCGAAGCCTTTCAATTCGCCGATCGCAAGACAGCGGAGTTTTATTCGTCGCAGAAACGGCTGGCGACCGAGCACGCCGTGATCGAGGATACGGGCAAGAAGGAAGCCGTTCGCACTACCTCAACTGAAAATGGCGAGGGATCGCTCGCCGCGAGTTTTGTTTTGCTGCGCATCGGCGCGGCGCAAAAGGCCGCCAACGATCCGGCCAAGCGGGCGATGCTCGATAAAAAAGAAGAGCTCGAACGCAAAATCGATTTGCTGAAATACCAGAAAGCCGCCATGTCCGCGGACGATTACAAGAAGCAGCTCTCCGACGCCTTGTTGCAACTCGCGCGCGTGCAGGAGGATTTGGACAAATGAAAGCGCGCGGCACACGGCGTTTAGTGCGCATATTTTTTGGCGCTGCCGTGTACATGGCGTGCCTCGCGGGTGCGAGCATCGCGCAGAGGGCCACTCCTGAGGATTGCCATGCACTGCGCAAACATGGCCATCGCCCTGAAGCTGAAAAGTGCTACGAATCGCTGACCACGTCGCGCGACGCGTATCTTCGCGCCGAAGGTTTATGGGGCATGGAACAGTATCAGGAGGCGAACAATCAGTTTCGCATCGCCGCGGATCAATCGCCAACAAATGCAAATATTCGCGTGCGCTGGGGTCGCCTGATGCACGAGCGTTTTAACAACACCGAAGCCGATAATCTTTTTAGTGAAGCGCTGCAGCGCGATCCGAAGAACGCGCAGGCCTACTACGGATTGGCTCTCGTCAGCGCGGACGGCTTTGACAGCAAAGCGATCGAATACACGAGCAAAGCGATTGAGCTCGATCCGAAACTTGTACGAAGCGCACGAACTGATGGCCAGCCTGTTGCTTGAAGATTCGGACGACGCCAAAGCGTTTGCCGAAGCAGACACCGCGCTGAAGATTTCTCCTGAAGCCCTCGACGCGATGGCCATTCACGCCGCAATCGAATTGCTGGCCGACCGCTCGCCCGATGCGTGGCTCGAACAAATCCGCCAGATTAATCCTACGTATGGCGAAGGCTACGCTCTCGTTGCGGATCATCTGGTTCTGAACCGCCGCTACCAGGACGGCATCGCCTATTATCGCAAGGCGATTGAAGCGGACCCGCGGTTGTGGTCCGCTCGCTCGCAACTCGGTATCAACCTGATGCGCATCGGCCAGGAAGACGAGCCGCGCAAACAACTCGAAATGTGTTACGAGAACGGCTATCGCAACGAAGTGACCGTCAACAGCCTGCGCCTGCTCGACAGCTACAAAAATTTTGTCACCTTCAAAGACGGCGAAACAATTCTCAAGCTCAACAAAAAGGAAGCGGACCTGCTGCATCCTTATTTTGAAGAGGAAATGAAGCGCATCATCGCCACCTATGACAAAAAATACAAAATGACGCTGCCCGCGCCGGTGCAGGTGGAAGTGTATCCGGACCACGAAGATTTCGCGGTGCGCACCATGGGTATGCCGGGACTGGGCGCTCTGGGCGTTACGTTTGGCGAAGTGATCGCCATGGACAGTCCTTCAGGACGCCCTCCGGGAGAATTCCACTGGGCCAGCACGCTGTGGCATGAGATGAGCCACGTCTACATTCTTACCGCGACCAATTTCCGCGTGCCGCGCTGGTTTACCGAAGGGCTTGCTGTGCACGAAGAAACAGAAGCGTCGCCCGAGTGGGGAGACCGCATTACGCCCGATGTGGTTGCGGCCATTCGCGATAAAAAACTTTTGCCGGTTGCGGAACTCGATCGCGGATTTATTCGTCCCGATTATCCGAATCAGGTGATTGTGTCCTACTACCAGGCGGGCCGCATTTGCGATTACATCAAGGAGCGCTGGGGCGCGGATAAGCTGCTGGACATGGTGCACTCGTATGCCGCGCATAAGACCACGCCCGATGTGATTCGCGCGGACCTGGGAATGGCGCCCGAGGATTTCGACAAGCAATTTCTCGATTGGCTGAACAAAGATGTGGGCAAGACCGTGGCGAATTTCGATGAGTGGCGGACGAAATTAAAAGATGTCGCAGCGCAGGCAAAAAACAAAAATTATGATGTGGTTTTGAAAGAAGGCGAAGAAGCGCGCAGTTTGTATCCGGATTACGTTTATCCCGCGAATCCCTACGAGTTCATGGCGCAAGCCGACATCGCCAAGGGCGACAAGCCGGCCGCAGCCGCGATTCTTACGGCGTACGAAAAAATCGGCGGCCACAATCCTCCGGCCTTAAAACAATTGGCCTCGCTCGAAGAAGAACTCGGCAAACCGGCTGATGCGGCGGCAACGCTCGAACGTCTCAACTACGTCTACCCTGTGGACGAAGAGCTGCACCGGCACCTCGGCGATTTGTGGTTTGCGCAAAATAATTTTCACGGGGCCATTCGCGAATACAATGCCGTGATTGCCATGAGCCCCATCGACAAGGCTTCCGCGCAATTCAACCTGGCGCGCGCATACCTGGCCGCGGGACAAAAAGATAAAGCCGAAGACCATGTGCTCGCGTCGCTCGAAGCAGCGCCCGATTTTCGTCCGGCCCAGAAATTACTTTTGCAGCTGAAGGACTCCAACGAAGGGAAATGACAAATGGCCTCCATCGCACAGCTTGATTCGGATTCCGCGGAACTGAAAAAGCGCATTGAACGTTTTCAGACCGTGCGCGACAACATCCTCGCCCAAGTCCGGCAAGTGATCGTCGGGCAGGAAGACGTGCTGGACCAAATCCTGATTTCCCTTTTTGTCGGCGGCCATTGCCTGATCACTGGCTTGCCCGGCACGGCAAAAACGCTGATGGTCCGCACGATCGCGCAGACGCTGGGCCTGGAGTTCAAGCGCATCCAGTTCACGCCGGACTTGATGCCCTCGGACATCACCGGCACGGACATCATCGAAGAAGATCCAACGACGGGGCATCGCCGCTGGACGTTTGTGCCGGGACCAATTTTCGGCAACATCGTGCTGGCCGACGAAATCAACCGGACGCCGCCCAAAACGCAATCGGCGCTGCTCGAAGCGATGCAGGAGAGATCCTGCACCGTGCGCGGCAATCATTACGCGCTGCCCGCACCCTTTTTTGTGCTGGCCACACAAAATCCCATCGAGCTCGAAGGCACGTATCCGCTGCCAGAAGCGCAACTCGACCGCTTCCTGTTCAACACGGTCCTGGATTATTTAAGCGCCGCGGACGAAATAAAAGTGGTGGACCTGACGACCACGACGCGAGAGGCGAAAGTGGAGACCGTGACTTCCGCCGAGGAAATTCTCGATTTCCAGCAACTCGTGCGCATGGTGCCGATCGGGGAATCTCTCGCACAGTACGTCGTGAATCTTGTGCGTGCCACGCGCCACAACAGCGGCTCCGCGCCGGATTTCGTTAAAAAATACGTGAACTACGGAGGCAGCGTGCGTGCCGCGCAGTTCATCGTGCTGGCCGGGAAAGCGCGGGCGCTCGCGCATCGCCGCTACCATGTGGCCTACGAAGATGTTTTTGCCGTGGCGATTCCCGTGCTGCGCCACCGCATCCTATTAAATTTCCACGCCGAATCGGATCGCATCGATTCGGATGAAATTTTGCGGCGCCTGCTGGAACACATGCCGCCGCCATCGAAGTCTTAAGAGTCGCAGGAGGACTTAGCGGGTGCCGCACCCTTTGCGCTTTCCAAAGGGTGCGGGTTTAGATTCAAGAACTACCAGGATTGGGGGATGGGCGATCCGAAAATCCCCACCCTTGCAAAAGACGCAAGGATGGGGCACCCAACGCTTTCCAACCTGCGATCGCCTTGAGGGCCTAGAAACGCGGAGAAGACTGGATGCTGCAACGCTTTCTCGATCCGTCCGTGCTCGCCGGAATTTCCGGTTTGGACCTGGTGGCGAAGACTGTTGTCGACGGGTTCGTCAACGGCCTGCACCGCTCGCCGGATTTCGGCTTCAGCCAGGAATTCGCCGAATACCGCGCCTACTCGCCGGGTGACGATCTGCGCCACGTGGACTGGAATGTTTTTGCGCGCACTGAGCGTGCGTATCTCAAACGCTACCGTGGCGAAACCAACAGCATGCTCACCGTGTTGCTCGATGCCAGCAATTCCATGAAATTTTCCTCGCACTCCGTTAGCAAGATGGATTATGCGCGCTTCACGGCGGCATCCTTATTTTATCTGGCAATTAAAAATCAACGCGACGCGGCGGGCCTGATTGTCTTCGACGACGAAATTCGCAACTATGTGCGGCCATCCATGCGTCAAGGGCAATTGCACCGCCTGTTGAGCGGGCTCGAACAGGCCGAGCCTCACGCGCGTACCGATTTCGCCAAACCTTTAATTCATTTTCAGCAGTTTCTGAGCCGCCGCGGAATCGTTGTTTTCATTTCCGATTTTTACGAGTCGCCGGAACACATCGTCCGCACCATCGAGCCGTTGCGCTTTCATGGCAACGAAGTGGTGCTCTTTCACATTCTCGATCCCAAGGAAATTCGTCCGGAAATCCGCGAGCCATCGACCTTGATCGATCTCGAAACAGATGATCGCATCGAAATCACGCCGGAATATGTGCGTGACGATTACCGCAAGAAATTCGACGCGCACGTGGAATCACTGCGCGATAAAGTGCGCGGCGCGGGAATGGATTATCACTTGCTCGTCACCGACCGGCCGCTGGACGACGCGCTGCGCGAATATCTTTCCATCCGCCAGGGGAGGGATTAAATGGGTTTCCTTGCTCCCTGGTTTTTGGCGGGAATCGCGGCGCTTGGCTGTGCCGTTTTATGTGCACCTGCTGCGACGGCACACGACCACGCCGCGCCCCTTCAGCTCGCTGATGTTTTTCGAGCGGCGCACGCAAAGCTCGATCAAGCATCGGCGCCTGCGTTATCTGCTTCTGCTTTCGCTTCGCGCGCTGCTGCTCTGCTGCTCGTGCTGGCGTTCGCAAATCCGTTCATCAACCGCACGGCTGCGAACATGAACGCCGACAAACTTGCAGCTGCTGGTGATCGACAATTCCTTCAGCATGCGCGCCGGAACGCGCCTGGCCGATGCGAAGACGCGAAGCGCTTTCCGTGCTCTCTTCGCGCAGGCCGTCGGACCACGCGCAAGTGATGTCGCTCGGTTCGCGCATTCAAGTGCTGACGCAGCCGTCGCTGGATGCGGGCGCGCTGCGCGCCGCCGTGGACAGCATTCAGCCGGGCGATTCGCGCGCCAGCTACGGCGAACTTTCGCGCGCCGTGCGCTCGCTTGCGGAATCGGTGCACACGCCCATCGAGCTGCACTTTTTCAGCGACATGCAAAAATCCGCCATGCCCGCAAGCTTTTCGGAATTGGCGCTGCCCACCGAACGTCTCGCTGGTGCTGCATCCGGTGGCGAAAGAAGCCGTGCCGAACTGGACAGTGGAAAGCGTCAACGCTCCAGGGACAAGTTTGGGATCCGAAGAAAGCGCGCGTGCAAGCCGTGATCGCCGGATTCGGCACGCCCGCCGCCACGCGCACCGTTTCGCTCATCGTGAATGGCAAGACGGCGGCCACCAAGACCGTGGACGTGCCCGCGAATGGCCGCGCCACCGTGGAATTTCAATCGCTGGATGTGCCCTACGGTTTCACGCGCTGCGAAGTGCGAATCGATTCGGCGGACTCTTTTCCCGCCGACGACGGAAGCATTTTTGCCGTGGAGCGAACCGACCCGCGACGCGCGCTTTTCGTTGCCGACGCGGGCGATTCGCGTTCGCCGCTTTATTTTGGCTCGGCCATCGGCTCGGCGGCGGAGTCTGCCTTTGCGCTCGACGTGGTCAGCGCGGGCGAAGCGGCGAATCAGCAGCTTTCCAATTACGCGTTCGTCGTGCTGTCGGATTTAATTTCGATCCCGGCATCGTTTGAAAGCGCGCTGATGAGATACGTGCAAAGCGGCGGCAGCGTGTGGATCGTCGGA
This sequence comes from uncultured Acidobacteriota bacterium, assembly GCA_963786215.1. Taxonomy (GTDB): domain Bacteria; phylum Acidobacteriota; class Terriglobia; order Acidiferrales; family UBA7541; genus Palsa-360. Next base: position 198,586 of record CAWAYK010000005.1, on the reverse strand, counting down.
AGGCACTTCGGCGGCGCACAGCACGCGCGTTCCAGTGTTTGGCGGCAACGTTCTGGACTCGCACGATTATTCGCGCACGAGCGACCGCTATCTAAACGTGGCTGACGCCGATCCCTCATATCCATCGGTCGAAAAAGCCGGATCACTGGTCCGGCGTAAAATTTTATTTTGCGGTTCGCGTGGATCCCGGCGACGCGCGTGTCGTCGCTCACTTTGACGGACGGAACGCCGCTGCTGCTCGAAAAGAAAATCGGCGAAGGCCATGTTCTGCTTTTCACTTCCGGCCTCGACAATCTCACCAACGATTTTCCGCTTCACCCGATTTTCGTGCCGTTTGTCGAGCAAACGGCTCTGTATTTGTCCGGGCACGGAGCGGCGCAGCGGCGCGCGCGTGGTGGACTCTTTTCTCGAGCTGCGCAGCTCGAAGGAGCAATCCGTGGGCGTCGAGGTGATCGATCCGCAAGGGCGCCGGCCGCTCTCGCTGAAGGATTCGACGTCCGCGCAGACCTATCAACTGGCGAGCGCCGGATTTTACGAATTGAAACTGGCGAACGGCCGCCGCGATGTGATCGGCGTGAATCCCGACCGCCGCGAATCCAATCTGGACATTGTTCCGGACGATACTCTGGCGCTTGTGGCGCGGAAATTCGGGCACGGGAACCGCGCAAGCCGCGTGCCGCGAGGTTCGCCCGAGGAACAGAAGCAGCCCTACCGTCTGTGGTGGTATATTATGCTTCTAGTATTCGCCGCAGCCATTGCCGAATCCCTGCTTGCGGACCGATACCTTGGTGCCCAGCAGCAGGAGGATTTATGAGCCTTCGGGACCAGCTGAACTCCTACATTCAGCAACTGGAGAGACGGCTGCGCCTGGGCGCCATGCTTCGCGGCGGCCGCGATCCTCACTTCTGTTGCGCTGGCCACCACCGTAATTCTCGTTCTGATCACCAATGCGTTTGCCTTTTCGCGCTGGAGCATTACCAGCGCGCGCGTGGCGCTGCTGTTTGCGCTGGTGCTGGCCGTCACGTTTCGGAATTGCACTGCCTCTGATCGCGCTCACCCGCCGCCGCGCAGCCCGCCAGGCCGAAAACATGTACCCGCAATTCAAAGAGCGCCTGGTAACGTTTGCGGAACGCGACGCCGAAAAGCGCGAACCGTTTCTTGATCTTGCTGGCGCTCGATACGCTGGAAGTGGCGCGCGATGCGGAGCCAAAGTCGCTGGTTCCCGACCGCAAGCTTGCGACCTTTCTGGGCGTTGGCGCGGTTTCGCTTGTGCGTGCTGGTGTGGCTGATTCTTGCCGGGCCCGGATATCTGGGCCACGGCGCCGCACTTGCTGTGGGCGGCGACGCCGCACGGCGGCTCTGCTCCCTTTTACGACATTCAAGTTGTGCCCGGCGATATTTCCGTGCGGCGCAATTCCGATCTAATGGTCACGGCGCAGCTCATCGGCCTGCAAACGCAGAATGTGCGTCTGTACGCGCGCTATCAGAGCGCCTCCAAGTGGGACCAGGTGCCCATGCATCCGCAGGCCGGAGGCTCGGGCTTTCAATTTGTATTCGGCGGGCTGCCGGAAAGCGTTGAATACTACGTGGAAGCGGGGCCGCTGCGATTCCAAGCACTTCAACATTCGCGTGCTCGATCTTCCCAACGTGAAGAATGTCCGCGTGACGTATCGCTATCCTTCCTGGACGCATCTGCAAAATGTGACCGAGGAGCGCGGCGGCGATCTGCGCGCGGTGGAAGGCACGGAAGCCGATCTGGAAATCGAAACCGACAAGCCCATGCGCGACGGCATTCTCGTGCTGGATGACGAGCAGCAAATTCAGCTTGTCCGGCGGCGAAGGAAACGTTTACAAGGGCACGGTCCGCATGGAAAAGGACGGCGTGTACCACGTTGCCGCGCTCGATCAGGGCCAGCCGGTGCGCCTGTCCGAACGATTTCTTCATCGAAGCGCGCAAAGCGGAGCCGCCCAATGTGATCATCGCGCGCCCCGGCCACGATTACCGCGCCAGCCCCATCGAGGAAGTTACCGTGGCGGTGAAGGCCGACGACGAATTCGGCGTCTCACGAAATGACGCTGCACTATTCGGTGAACGGCGGCCCGGAACAGACCCTCGATCTGCTGAAGCAGAAGGGCGTGAAGCAGGCCGACGGTTCCACCACGCTTTCGCTTGAGGATTTCAAGGCTGTGCCGGGCGACGTCGTCAGCCTGTACGCGATCGCGAAAGATGCGCACTCCGAATCGCGCACCGATATTTCCTTCATCCAGGCCGATCCATTTGAGCGCGAATTCTCGCAAGCGCAGGCTGCGGGCGGCGGAGGGGGTGGCGGTGGCGGCGGCGGCGGTCAGGACGACATCTCCCAGCGCGAAAAAGAAATCATCGCCGAAACCTGGAAGCATCAGGGCGACAAGAAAGCCACGCAGCAGGAAGCCGCCGACGCGGCCAAATTTCTTTCCGGCGTGCAGGCCAAACTGGGCGAGCAGGCAAGGTCGCTTGCCGGGCGCATGCAGAGCCGCGAATTGTCCCAGGAAAATGAGGAGTTCAATAGTTTCGTGAAGGACATGAACGCGGCCGCCGCTGCCATGGGTCCGGCGGCGGAGCAATTGCAGCAGCAGAAGTGGAAGGACGCAATGCCCAGCGAACAGAAAGCTCTGCAGAATTTGCTGCGCGCCGAAGCCACCTTCCGCCAGATTCAAGTGGCGTTTGGCAGCTCGGGCGGAGGCGGCGGAGCGGGCGGCGGAGCAGGGCGCGACCTTGCGAGCCTGTTCGATCTGGAGCTGGACACGGAAAAGAATCAGTACGAGACGGCGCAGACCGCCGGCTCCGCAAGCCAGCAGCAAAAAGAAATCGACGAAGCGCTGCAAAAACTGGATCAGCTTGCGCGCGCCAGGAAGAACTGGCACAGCAGCAAAAGAATAACGCGCAAAGCTCCGAGCAGCGCTGGCAGCAGGAAATGCTGCGCCGCCAGGCCGAAGAGTTGCAGCGCCAGATGGAACAGATGGCGCGCAACAACGGACAAAGCAACTCCGGCTCGCAATCCGGTTCGCAGCAGGGAAACTCGCAGGGCAATTCGTCTTCGGGTTCTTCGGGCCAATCGGGATCGTCAGGGCAATCAGGATCCTCTGGGCAATCCGCATCGTCCGGGCAGTCTGGTTCATCCGGACAATCTGGTTCAGGCGGGCAATCGGGCGCGTCAGGAAAATCGGGTGACCCGCGCGTGCAGCAAGCGCTTGACCGTCTGAAGCAGGCGACCGACGATATGCGCCGCGCCACCACTCCGCAGCAAAGCGAAGCGGAAGCGCGCCGCGCCGCCGATCGCCTGAAGGAAGCCACCGACTTGCTCGGCAGCATGCGCCACGAGCAATCGTCCAACAAAGTCGATTCGCTGGCCGATGAGGCCAGCCGCCTCACCCAGCAGGAGCGCGACCAGGCTGGCCGAATCCAGCAAGCTTTCGGGCAGGGTGTCGGGTCGCAAGTCGGGGCGGCGGATCGCAGGAAGCTGGCAGACGACCGCGAGAAACTCGCGAACGATCTGGGCGGCCTGGAAAAAAATCTGCAGGACACCGCGCGCGAACTTGCCACCAACAATCAGAGCGCCGCGTCCACCAAGCTGCGCGAAGCGCTGGGCGACATGCAGCAATCCGATCTGCGCGCCCGCGTGCAGCGCGGAGCGGACTGGATGCGCCGCGGCATCGATCCCAACGCCAATGGCATGGAGCCGGAAATTGCAGCTGGAATGCAGCGCCTCGAAAAAGGTTTGCATGACGCGCAGCAGGCCATGGGCGCCGGGCCGCAGCAGGGGAACGATTCGCAGCAGCAGGGAATAGAAACCGCGCTGAATCGCGTCGAGCGGCTGCGCAACCAGCTTGGCGGTCAATCCCGCGACGGCCAGGGACGCCAGCAAGGACAAGGGCAGCAGCAAGGGCGGACAGGACAAGGTCAGGGCCAGGGACAAGGCGGCCAAGGGCAAGGCCAGGGCGGCCAGCAAGCGGGCCAGACTGGAGGCGGCCCCGGTGGCGCGTCCGGGCGCAAGAATGGGCGGCGGCAAGTATGGTGATGGTTATCGCAACGGAAATTACGGCGGCGGAGGCTACGGCACGACGTGTACGGCAATTTCGACACGGGAAACAATACGCCGCGCGGAGGACCGCCGGTTCAGCCTGACAATTCGCCGATTCCCACGCAGCGCGCCTATGACGACACGCTGCGCGATTTGAATCAGCTGCGCCAGGCCGTGCGCGAAGATCCTGAATCTGCCAAGGAAGTTCAGGCAGCTCATCCAGGAAATGGAGCGCCTCGACCCGAGCCGCTTCCCCGGCAATCCCGGCGCTCGTCGAGCAGCTCCATTCGCAAGTGCTCGCCGACGTGGACAAACTCGAATTGCAATTGCGCCGCCAGCTGGACGACAAGGATGCCGGCCAGGTGCGCAGCGGCGACACCAAAACAGTGCCGCAGGGCTACGAAGAATCCGTCGCCGAGTATTACCGGCGCCTGAGCAAGAACAGCAAATAGGTTCAAGTGGCGCGGGCTTCAGCCTGCGGAATTTGGTCCTTGCAAGGACTAAACCCCGCAGGCTGAAGCCCGCGCCACAAAATTCTAGTGTTTTGGCAAAGGTTTGCGTGGAAGAAGCTGGTCCGCGTTCGCCGTCATGTAAACGAACGAAGCGACGATCACGGCCATCTGCTTCAAGTCCGCGGCCTGAATGCGTTCGTACACATCCATGTTTGTGTGATGCGTGCGCGTTTCGTATTCGATGGGATCCTGAATGAATTGAAAGCCGGGCAAGCCGACCTCATCGAACGACACGTGATCGGTGCCGCCCGTTCCGAGCGGTCGGAAAGCGTGGTCATCCCCTCGGACTTAAACGGCTCCATCCACTTTTCAAAAATGGGCCGCACGGCTTCGTTGCCCTGCAAATAAATTCCGCGAATTTTTCCCGTGCCGTTGTCCACGTTGAAATAAGCGGAAAGCTTTGCGTGTCCGGCTTGAGGTTCATCGTATTTCGGTCGGCGAAATGCTCCTTCACGTAGGCGCGCGAGCCGAGCAATCCCTCTTCCTCGCCGGTCCACAGCGCCAGGCGCACCGTGCGCCGCATCTTCACGTTGCTCGATTTCAAAATGCGCATCGCTTCCATCATCACGGCGGAGCCCGCGGCGTTGTCCGTGGCGCCCGTGCCGCTGGCCCAGGAATCGAAATGCGCGCCGAGCATGACCACTTCATCGGCTTTGTCCGTGCCTGGAATTTCCGCGACGATGTTGAAGGAATCCAGATTGTCGTCGTAAAACTTGTTGGCGATATTGATTCGCAGCGTTACCGGAATATTTTTTTCGAGCGTGCGAAAAATGCGCCCGTAATGCTCGATGTCCACGGCGATGCGCGGCAGCACCAGCGGGTCCTTGGGATCTCGCGAGCCGCCGGCCATCACCGTAATCGTGCCGCCGTCGTGCGGCGCGGGTTCGAGCCATGCGGCCACGCCTTCGTCCGTCAAAAATTTCAACGAGTTTTGCGTTGAATTCCTGTTGCTTGCGCAGCTGGTCTACGCGCGGCCTTGTCCGGAGGAGGCCGGCTGGGCGTGGCTGCGCAATGTTCTGCCAGTTCCTGATCGGTAAAGCGATGCGCCATGCGCCTCGAATTGCGCGTCGACCACGCGCATTGGCGCGGTCAGCACAAACAAGCCCCGCAGTTTCCCGCGATACAAGGCGAAATCCTCTTCCTTTTCGATTTTTGCGTAGATCGCATCGGCCGTGACGGGCCGTTCGTTCCGGGCGTCCACGCTTTGGGATAGGCGATCAGCGGAAAATGCACGCGGCGCAATTTCGTTGGCCTCAAACAGTTCGTTGGACCAGCCGCGCCCGAACGGGCCCCAGGTTTCCTCGTGCACATTCGCCAGCCCCCACGAGCTGAAGTGTCTTGACGGCATATTCGCCGGCCTCGCGTATGTTCGGTGAATTCGTGAGCCGCGGGCCGTACACATCCGTGAGGTAGCCCATCACTTCCATGATGTGCGAATGCTGCGCCTCTTCATCTCGAAACTTGCTGATGACGGAAGGGTCGGGCGCGGGCCAATCCGTTCTGCGCGGCTGCGGCCCGAGGTCAGCGCAAGACGTCAGCGACGAACAAGGTCGCCAGTTTCGCAGGATGGAGCAATCTTCTTCTATACATAGCTGAAATAATTCTACTCGAAGATGCCCCAATTTCGAGGCTCGGCCGCGACGAGGGTTCCATCTCGGCTACAAACAATATAAATGTTTAGATTGCAGATGATAGGGACTTAGTTTCCGCAAGGGACAATAAGGGTCTCCAGCGGTGACTCAGAGAGCGTTACTGTGGTACTCTAGCTTGGTCGAAGGCACTTGTAATTCCTCTTGGAAACGAACGTGGAGGCTGCAAGTTCGCACTTGCAGCTCTTTTTGTTTTCATTGCTTATTCCCGCGGAACTGTTGCTACAGGACCGCACCCGGGCGCCGAAACGACAATCGAAGAGAAAGTTAGGATTCCATGCCACAGATTCGCAATATCGCCATCATCGCGCACGTCGACCACGGCAAAACCACGCTGGTGGACGCCATGCTCCATCAAAGCGGCGTCTTCCGCGACAATCAGGTCGTCATGAAGCGCGTGATGGACTCAAACGATCTGGAACGCGAGCGCGGCATCACCATTCTGGCCAAGAACACGGCCCTGTTTTACAAAGACACCAAAATCAATATCGTGGACACGCCGGGTCACAGCGATTTCGGCGGAGAAGTCGAGCGCGCCCTGAAAATGGTGGACGGCGTTCTTCTCCTGGTTGACGCGAGCGAAGGCCCGCTGCCGCAGACGCGCTACGTTCTGCAGAAGGCGCTGCATGCAAAGCTTCTTCCCATCATTGTGCTGAACAAGATTGATCGCACCGACGCGCGCGTTGCGGCCGTGCTGGACGAAATTTACGATCTTTTCATCGACCTCGAAGCCACCGAAGACCAGCTCGATTTCCCCGTTCTCTACACGAACGCGAAGACCGGAGTCGCGCACCGAAAATTGGATGACGGCTCCGAGAATCTTCAGCCGCTGTTTGAAACAATCGTTTCCGCGATTCCTGAACCAAAGGGCGATCCGAACGGCGTGCTGCAAGCGCAGGTCATGAACCTGGATTACAGCGATTTTCTGGGGCGCATCGCCATCGGGCGCGTGTTTAACGGCACGCTGCGCCGCGGCTCCGATGTGGGTATCGCCAAGCGCAACGGCGAGATCGTTCCCACGCGCATCACCAAGCTGTATACATTTCGCGGCCTGGAACGCGACGAAGCCGAGGAAGTTCCCTGCGGCGATCTCGCCGCCATCGCCGGCGTTGAGGGAATTCAAATCGGCGAAAGCATTGACCAGCGTGGAAAATCCCTCGCCGCTCGAGCCGCTGGTCATTGACGAACCCACTCTGGCCATGAATTTCACGATCAATACCGGCCCGCTTTCCGGCCGCGAAGGCCAGTGGGTCACCTCGCGCGATTTGCGTGCTCGATTGAAAAAGGAATTGCTCACCAACGTTTCCCTGCGCATTACGGATTCCGAAGCCACCGACATTTTTCGCGTGTTTGCGCGCGGCGAATTGCAGCTTGCCATTCTGATTGAAACAATGCGCCGCGAAGGCTACGAATTGATGGTTGGCAAACCGGAAATTGTGATTCGAGAAGAAAACGGGAAAAAACTTGAGCCTCTCGAGCGGCTGGTCGTCGATTGCCCGGAATCCTTTGTCGGCGTGGTGATGGAGTCTCTCGGGCGCCGCCGCGGCGAACTCGGCAAAATGGTGAATCACGGTTCGGGTTGGGTGCGCATGGAGTTCACCGTTCCTTCACGCGGACTGATCGGTTTGCGCGGACAGTTGCTTACCGACACGCGCGGCACGGTGCAGCTTGCACACTTTATTCGAAGGCTGGACCGAATATGGCGGTGAAATGGCCTCGCGCCCAACGGGTGCGCTGGTAGCGGATCGCGCCGGAGTCACAACAGCCTTCGCGTTGTGGAATCTGCAGGAGCGCGGCGAATTGTTCGTCGGTCCCGGCGAAGAAGTGTATGAGGGCATGCTCGTCGGAGAAAACGCGCGCGACAAGACATGGACGTCAACGTCACGAAAGAAAAGAAGCAAACCAACATGCGCGCATCGAGCGCGGACGAAGCCATCCGCCTGATCCCGCATCGCCAGCTGAGCCTCGAGCAAGCCATCGAATTTATCTCCGACGATGAACTGGTCGAAGTCACGCCAAAATCCATCCGCCTGCGCAAGAAAATTCTCGACACCAAAAAGCGCCCCAAGCGCTGGCAGCAGATCCGCGCCGACGCCGAAGCAAGGCTTTAAGTAGCGTGGGGCTTCAGCCTGCGGAATTTGGAGTTCCTCGCAAGGACTAAAACCCGCGGGCTGAAACCCGCGCCACTCAAATTCCCTGTCCCCAATTCCGCAACGCATTTCTGTAGCATCTGAGTAATCTCCTGCGGATCAGACCCCGCCGGAAACACCACAGGCTTGCCAATATAGACGCGCACGCGCCCCGGCCGATTGAGCAAACTTCGCTCCTCGCGAATTTCATACGCACCATCAATGCGCATTGGCACAACAGGAATTTTCAGATCGCTCGCAAGCAGCCCAATCCCGGCGCGGAATGTTTGCAAAGTACCGTCCGGAGTCAAATCGCCTTCGGGAAAAATAAGAATATTCCACCGGCGATCGGCCAATTCACCTGCAAATCGAAAGCTTTCCCGAAACCCGGACTTTTTTGGCAGCGGAAAAACGTTAAACAGGGAAATAACTAAGAAATAATTCAGTCGCTGCAGCCAACGCTTCGCAAAAAACCATTCGCCAGGCGGTCGACGCATTTCCGCTAAACGCTCTCCGCCCATCGTCACGGCAAGCCGTCGCCGTAAGCTTACCGGCAACGCCGCCAGCACAAAACCAACGTCCAAATAAATCACGTGATTGGAAATGATGAGCACGGGACCTTTTACTCCACGCAAATTCTCCCGCCCGAAAACTCGCGGATGCGCCATCAAATGCGTCGCGGGCCACGTCAGCAGATAATAGATGGCATTGCGAATCCAGGTCACAGGCCAGCGTTGCGCCCAACGAGGAAAAACAAATTCCGGTTTTGCGGACGACGATCCTCGCACCAGCGTTTCGAGTTCGCCTACCGTCTTTGCCGATGCAAAGCGCGTTTCATCCAGATCCACCTGGTAGCGGTCCTCAAGCGCGCCCATCAGTTCCACGCGATCGAGCGAGCTCAGTTGTAAATCGTTCTCGAGATCCACATTCGCGCCCGCAGGATTGTTCTCGCGATGCATTCGTGCAATCAATTCGCTTATACCGCCATTGGCAACCACATTATTCTCGCCACTTCGGCTGTTTCCCCATTGCACTTCCACAGCCGCTCGAATTTCCGTGAGCTTTGGTTTTCCAGTGGACGTGCGCGGAAAATCCGCCTCCGGCCACAAGAACCACGAACGCATTCTCTGATATTCCGCAAGCGATTCATTTACGCGGGCAATAATCCCTGCCACGTGCCGCGGCTGTTTAACCCTTTTCTCATCGCGCAACAGCAAGACGGCGCAAGGCTCGGCATTTCCGCTTCGTTCCACTCCAACCACCGCGCAGTCTTTTACTTCCGGCTCCCGGCGCAATAACCCTTCCAAGTCCTCGGGGAAAACATTCATCCCCGCAGCCGTTACGATTACGTTTTTCTTGCGTCCCTTGAAATATAAATTCCCTTCGCTGTCCAGCGTGCCCAGGTCTCCCGTGCGAAACCATCCCGCATCTTCCGCATTCGCCGCCACCGGATGGATTCCGCTGTCCTCCCAGTATCCCGTGGCGATATTTTTTCCGCGCACCAGGATTTCGCCGCTGCCATCCAATTTCACTTCGCGTCCTTCCAAAACTTTTCCAATCGAACCCTGACCGATGCGGAACGGATGATTCACGCTCACCAGTGAAGTCGTTTCTGTCAGCCCATACCCTTGAATCGCAGCAAATCCCGTGCGGCTCCAGAACTTTTCCGTTTCAGGATCCAATGTCGCCCCGCCGGAAATAACGGCCCAGAATTTCCAGCCGAATCGCCGGTGAATATTCCGGAAGCGCCACATTCTGCGCAGAAATTTTTCCTTCTCCGCATCTTTAAAATCCCCACGAAATTTTTCCAGCGCGCCTTCCTGCTCCAGGTCGCGTTCGATTTTGCCCTGCAGCGCTTCCAGCACGCGCGGTACGGAAATCAAAACCGATACGCGCTCGCGCCGAATGGTTGAAATGATTTCCGATGGATTCAGCGAATCCTGGAAGTAAACGCAGGCACCAAGCAGCGGAGGAATCCATATCCCAAGGAATTGTCCGAAGACATGGCTGAGTGGCACGAGGTTAAGAAAACGCAGCGGGTGAACGAAGCGCTCCCATTTCAGGTACGGCTGCATGCCTTTTTCAAGTGGTTCGAGGTTGGCAAGAATATTTCCGTGCGAAATAACGACGCCTCTTGGCTCAGCAGTTGTGCCTGACGTAAAGATGATTTGGGCGATGGATCCGCGTTCAGAGGAGGAGATGGGTAAGGTTCACTCGAATGTTTTCCTACGACTTCCTTGAGCGAATCAAACAGGATCGTGGGACGCTGCTCGCTCGACGGCGCGTTTCCGCGATCCATGACAATGAGCTTGGCGTCCACTTGCGCCGCTACCCGAGACGCAAAACTCTCCGTAGCTCCCTGGTCCATCGGGACCGCCACCGCGCCGCACAAGATGCACCCAAAAAAGACTGCAACCCACTCAGCGGAATTCCGCCCCCAAAGCAAAATTCGATCGCCCCGCTGAATGCCCCTCAGCTCAAATTCACGCGCACATTGGGCCGCGAGGCTGGCAACTTCGATATAGGACGACCGCGACGTCCGATAACCAGTGCGCTGCACGATTGCGCAAGTATTCCCTAGTCTCCGAATCTCATTCAGGAAGTCGACTAATGACTGGCGAGGCATATAGATAGCCTGCTCTCTTACAAATCGTGGCGTTTATTCCGTAGAGTAGCTCACGTTCCCAAATGTTGCTTGGCGCCTATCCACTGCCGCACGGACATCTCGATAAAGGTTGGCACGGCGAAAAGCTGGAAAGATCGTTGAATTGGTTCCTCAATAAAACATATGAAATTTTCTTTAAATCCCTGTAACAAAAACACTTATCAATGGTATGACCACTATACCAATGGATCCTCTTTTCCGTCAGTATCATACGATGGATATGGACAATAAATAGGCCTTTTTGGTAAAATTATCTTGCGTTTGTTGCTCTTGTGAATCCTTTTGACTCGTTCAACTGAGCTGCAAATTCAATTTTGCGGATTTCTGTATGTATGGGCTGGAGGTTTTCAAGGCCCCCGCACCCCGCCCTGCGAGGCGCGCCGGTCGGTACGAGAAGCACAAATAGCTTAACGTGAGGTAGTAGCAGTGAAAGAACAAGGAACAGTGAAGTGGTTCAACGCCAGCAAAGGCTATGGATTCATCCAGCGCCAGTCAGGCGAGGATGTATTTGTCCATTTTTCAGCCATCCAAATGGACGGGTACAAGTCTCTAAACGAAGGGCAGGCGGTTGAATTCGAGGTTCGCAAGGGCCCCAAAGGCCTGCAGGCGGAGAACGTTACCGGCCTCTAGTCCGACAAACGTGGGCCATCCCGGATACGCCGGGATGGCTCGCTTCCTCGTAGTCAGTACTCCGTAGTTTCGTAAGTGAATAAGGAGGCAGTTGTGCAGGTTCTTTCCGAAGGGCAGTGCATTAAGCACGATTTGTACGGATACGGAATCGTCTCAGAATCCGATGGTGAACGAACGACGATCGATTTCGATAGCGTCGGGATGAAGAAGTTCGTCACCGGCCTTATGACCATGGAGCTTGTGGGTGATGCGCCCGAACGGCCCACCAAGCCACGCCGGCGCAGCAAGAAAGCCGGCGCGACAGCCGCCGCCAAAGTGGCAGCCGCCGCGAAGTAAAGTAAGGCTCACTCGGGGTTTTCCCACAACCGTCATACAGTGATGCGTGGATTTCCGGTAAGCGGTGCCGTGCTCGTGTGTCTTCTTGGAAGCCACATCGGGCACGGAGCCGAAACTCCGTGCTGAGCTATGCTCCCGCGGCTTTTTCGCCGTAAGCCGGGACAAATACTTCCGCAGCGAACTGTTCCAGCGTAGTCGGCGTGGTGTTGAGGGCCGAGCGAGGCTCCAGGGATTTCATCTTGCCCGTATTTAGCGCGTCGCACATTTCCAGAATATTGTTGACCACGTTGGACGACATTCCCAATCGCATCATGGCCGGCTTCAAAATAAACGCGGGTACCTGCCTGTAGCTCAAGTCCGACTTCCCAATTGCTCCGCCAATTATTTTTGCCGCTTCGGAATATTCCAGATGTTTCGGGCCGAGCAACTCCCGTGTTTGCTTTCCTATGAAATCCAATTTCAAAAGTGACCCGGCGGCCACCCGAGCGATATCGCGAGTCGCGATCATCGGCAACGGTAGATCAGCCCGTATGGGGCCTGCCAAAAAACCAAAGGATTGAAGGATCCCAATTTGGGGGAGCAGATTTTCCATGAAGTAGCCGCAACGCAGGCAAAGAAAATTAAGACCTGCGATCTCTTCAAATTTTTTCTCAAGGTCATGTAGTCCCAGGACCACTCCTGTGCCGTCCGATTGCTCCGCGCCCGTGCTGCTTACTACTACCGCATAAGTAATTCCATTATTCCGGATGGCTGAGGTGAGCGAGCTGCCCACGGTTTCCTGGTATGCGCGAATATCGGGAGCAGCCATGTTCGGCGGAATAACCACAAAAACTGCGCGCGCACCTGAGAGCGCTTTCTCCAGGGCCGCCGCATCCGTCATGTCCGCCACGAATGCTTCCGCGCCCATTGCTGTAAACCGTTCCAGTTTCTTGGAATCTCTGCCGATCACCCGTACCTTGGCGCCAGCAGCAAGCAGCGCTTCCGCCGTCACACTTCCCGTATGCCCCGTGGCGCCTGTTACGACTAACATAGTGGTTCCTCACATTCGCGGAAATCTGCCGGATCGTGGACGCAATCCTCTGAGTCCACTATTTCAATTTAACTTAAATTCGTGCCGGAAGTGTATTTTTAGGTCCGCCTGCGCCGTCAATCTGCGAGTTGCGATAGGTTCCGCAGCGCGCTCGGTGCTATACTTTCCCGCGACGCAGGCCCGTCGCCGCAGTTCAATTTCGGCTCAATTTTTCCGCGGAGAGGTGCTGGAGTGGCCGAACAGGGCTGACTGCTAATCAGTTTCACCTCAAAAGGGTGACCGGGGTTCGAATCCCCGCCTCTCCGCCATAATTTTCTAAACCATCTAAAACGAACGTGATACGTAGCGTAGCCCGTTCCGGGTTACGCGCGGGTTACGGAAAGAACGCTGCAACTCCCAGGAAAAGCCGCATTAGCCAAAGGGAGACGGCGATGATTGGCATGTACATTCGCACCAAAATTGACGGAAAGCGAACCTTCCGAGCGGCTCCAGAGGTTCCCGGAAAATTACGAGTACTGGCTCAAGTCTACGTTACAACGGGCGTCAGAAGTGGCACCGGGTAGGTCGGTACGACACTGTAAAAAAAGCTAAACTTTTGCTTGAGAGGGAGCAAGAGAGGAAAAAAGCCGCTCGCAAGTATGGATTAGTGGCCCCGGCTGCGATCGGGCACGTAACGGTCTCTGAGGGAGTGGGAAAGTTCATCCAGCGCAAGATCGCGGCTGGAAAACGGCCTGGCACCGTAACCTCTTACAAATTCACACTCGGACTGTTTCAAAAGTTTTGCCCACATCTTTACGTGGAGCAAATCACCGGCGACACACTCCTCGACTTTGCAGCCTGGTGCCGCAAGCGCGGGGATGCTGAACGCACCGTTGCCAATCGATTTGTAGACTTGGCGTCGTTCATGAAGTTCCACGGCAAAGCTGGACTCGTTCCGAAATCAGATTGGCCCAAATACACTGAGCGCCGAGTTGAATCGTACACACAGGAGGAACTCGACAAATTTTATGGCGCAGCGAAGACCGACAAAGAGCGTCTCCTGCTTGACCTGTTGGTCCATTGCGGATCAACGCAAGAATGAAATCGTCCAGATCTTTCAAACCATGCGCCTCCGGCATACCGACGACTTCGTATTTGTCAAAGGCTTCTAGGATGGCACTGACTGCGGGTCGTGGACTTAGTTCTGCACTGGCAGGCTTCGTCTGCGTTTGGGCCCGGCTAGTCACTGCCAGCACGAACATAACGAGAGAAGCGTGAAGCAACCGAATTGCTTGACCTGGCCGTTCGCTTTTTCGTTGCAGATGGGGCCGTATCCGAGGGAAACAAGGACTTGCCATTGGAGCCCTCCCATTTGGAATATCGAAAGCGAACAGGGTTTTTTGCTCATGCATACCACAGGATTAGATGGTCTTACTTCCATAACTCCATCGAACGCTTTTCGAATCGTGTTGGATCAACGCTGATTTCTTAATGCTGGGGGAGCGACACCACTTTCCCGCCAAGCGCCAATGTCCCTAGGTCTAAAGCGATCTTAGGCGCTACATCCACTTCTGTGTTCCCGAGCACGACCACCGTCAGTTTGTCTTCGGGGTAGTAGATGAGCGCTGTGTCAAAGCCTGGGATTCTACCTCCATGATCAATGACTTGATGTCCGTTCATGACGGCGACAAATAGACCGAACGCATAGTCATTCTTGAACGGCGTCAGCATCTCCTTGAGTGAAACGGGAGAAAGCAGCTTGCCGCCAAAAAGTCCCCGCCCCCAGCGCAGCAGGTCTTCGGTCGTCGAATAGAGCCCTCCCGCCGAAAACGGAATTGTCATATCGACAAAGTGCGCGTTAACCAACTCGGTTGATACCGGCGTGTATCCCGACGCACGGTTTTGGATCACTGAGGAATTCGAGTCGTATCCAGAATCCGCCATGCCAAGAGGCGTGAAGATATTTTCCTGGATGAACTGCGCGTACGTTTTGCCGCTGATCCTCTCGATCAAGTAACCCAACAAGACATATCCCGAATTGCTGTATTTCCAGTTCTCTCCCGGCTGAAAGTCCAACGGTTTGTCGCGGAATCGTTTCACTAACTGCTCGGGTGTCGTCGCGAGCCGTTCCAAGGAAACATAGTCGGCAAAACCTGTAAAGTCTGGGATTCCCGAAGTGTGCGTTAGCAGGTTGAAGATCGTTATCTTGTCCCACGCCGCAGGCGCGTCCGGTATGTACTTCTTCACCCTATCATCTACGTTGAGTGATCCACGCTCCTGTAGCAGGAGGATTGCGGCCGCCGTGAATTGCTTCGTGATCGATCCGATGCGAAACTTTGTCTTCGGCGAATTGGGGATATTCCACTCGACATTAGCAAACCCGTAGCCCTTGTCGAGCAAAATATCATTGCCGCGAGCAACGAGAACTGCACCCATGAATTGCTTCTTCGCCACAAGAGGTTGAATCACTTCCTCCATGCTGGAAATTTCGTTCGTGGCGGGTGTTGGAGATTGGGCGACGTCGGAATTTGATTGGTCAGATATTCCACTTGCGCAGAGTGGATTTGCAGCGAAGATCGCTGTGATGAAGATGCACGCCAAGAAGGTCCACATTGTTCTGGCCTCCGCCGGCCATTGAACCCTTTCGTGCGACCAGACGTCAACTAATCTCTCTGGACAATCCTTAAACGGCCAGAAGGCCCGCCCAAGACTGTTAAATCTTACCCGGACCTCCGGGTCCAAATGATTCCGTTGGCGCGACTATGAACTATCTTGGTCGGATTTTGAAGAAGTGAGAATAAGACCTGCCCATGAGCCAGAGTTGCCAGCTCTTGGGAAACAAGGCCCACGAGGGATTTATAAATAGCAGCCGAAAAGACACCAAGACAAGAACTACGAGGACATCAGAGAGGGATATCATGTCGTGAACCTCTTTTTCAAATTATATCACTCATGGTGTCCACGAATGCACCTCTATCAACGAAGAAGGATAGCTTCTGATAAACGGTGCCGGTTCAACTCGGATTCAGTTTTTCGCTCGACAAGAAGGCTACTTATCAAGATGTGGGGATACATGACAGACTAGTGCAATCTAGCCAAAAAAATGCGCATTTCGCGGAGTACATCTAACTCGTTTGACAAGAACACATAGTGATTTGCGTGTGGAAATCGAACTACCCGCGCAGAAGGTTCACCGGTTTCAAACGCCTTCGCTTGTGCCTCATTGCTAGCCGCATCGACGGCCTCAGCCGCCGCCCGAGCAGCAGGGTTACTATAAAAGGCTCGATAATCGTGGGGAATTGCATATATGGAAAGAATAGGAACTCTGATATCCATATATTTTTGTATGCCTTCAACGATTGCCTTATTGGCGGAGTTTGAAGGAGTTTTGTCAACTTCGCCGCTCGGCTTCAATTTATATTCTTGGCGCAGCTCAGCCTCTGGAACAGGAATCCCATAGGCCTGGATAAACCAAGAGTGAAATGCCGAAAAGCTTGCGAGGTCAGTAGCACTGGGCTCAGGCTCCTTTCGCTGCTCGTCCGGCAAAGCCTGCACCCTCTTTGTTTCTTCCTGAAGATCTCTTTCAAAACCCGGAAGATTATCCTGCAAAAGTTCCTGCACGATCTGCTGTCGCGCTGCTTTGTCCAGCGGTGTTTTCAATCGCTCCAGTTTTCTTTCCAACTCCCGCAGGTCGATATCCCCATCTCCGCGTGAGCGGTCATAGTACGCGTACGGGTATGCGGCATCGAGGTAGATCAACCCTGCAACCAACTCAGGGTGTCGGGTTCCTACAGAACTTAACTCCTCTCCTGCGATGGAATGCCCCACCAACACTGGCCGCTCAAGTTTGAGCTCGTTGAACACCGCCAGCACATCGTCTCCGAGTCTATCTGCGGAGTATCGAGAGGCAGGAACACTCGACGCGCCATAACCGCGTCTTGTAATTCCATAAACGTGGTACTCGGAAGTAAGTTTGGGCGCGAAATTATCAAAAATGTGAGCGGTATTTCCGAGACCTGTCAGGAAAACTACAGGCCGTCCCGAACCGCCCCAATCGAGCACTTCCAGTTTGACGTTGTCTTCTACGTTTACCAACTTAATGGTGTGTGGGGAGGGATCGCGCCAAGGAAGAGATTGTTGTGCGGACGAACGCACCGCGATCGAGATCAGCAACAGGACGGCGACAATGGCCCAGAGACGTTTACTCATTTGGGCAACCCCACGGTACTGATCGAAATAAGAAACGTAACACAACTGCTCTATTAGGGGGGCTAGAGATCTTACCGAACAGGATTTTGCCTGAGAAACTGTTATCGGAATGTGGCCGGACGCCAGCGCCGGGTGCAAGGGGCCAGTTTCTGAGTATCAATTTCGTGCCAAGCCTCTTGAAAAAAGGGGAGTTTTAGACGATGGCCATTAAGTGTATGATTGGCCGAGAATGAGTAAGACGCCACACGTTCGACGAATAGTTGTTTGTCTCCTACTGGCGGCAGTACTGCTCGCAGTGATGACTCCTCATGCGATTGACTTGCTACACGCGATTCTGGGAATCGTGCTTTTCTTTATTGCGATTTCCATCAGTATTCCATTTTCCAAAGTTGACGTACAGGGTCATTCGCAGCCGGTCCTAGCGTTACCTGCTTTCTCGCCGCGCCCTCCTCCGGTTCTATAGTTCTTTGCAATGTCAGGCCGCCATCCTGCGGTCTCAGCTCCACAAAACATTGTCACTCACACGATGAGTTGCGTTCATTCGCGGCTGCATCCAGCTCCACGTCGATGGCCGGAGGACTACATGTCGATGAAACGTAAATGGCTAAGGGTACTGATGCTGTTGATGATAGGGGGAGCATCCTTTGTTGGCGCTAAGATGAATCCAAAGGAAATCGAGGAAGTTCTGCATATTATGAACGAAACGAAGGTTGAATTTTCGATGCCTGACGAAGACCACAAGGGCGATGGGAATCAACCTCCAATCGAAATCGCCCCCGTTAAGTCAACGAAATCTTGAGGGACAGTAGCTTCTAATCTCTATCAGGAATGAGGGCGAGCACGTAATGTTTCGTTGTGCTGCGGATTCGGAACGGCACTGTCGCAACCTTATTTTGGCTGGAAACATCCGATCTCTAAACGGTGTCAAAGTAATAAGACAAAAATCAACAGGAAGGGATGATGCTGGAATGAAGCCCTTACTACTCGCTCTTGCGGGATTGGCCTTGGTGCTGCCTCTTCGATCGCAAGAGGATAGCAGTGCTTCTCTAACAATACAGTTCACCGATGGAACGAATCGTTTCCATGTTGGCCAACTGATTTCTGTCGAATTGGCGTTCAGAGCCTTAATCCCAAATACGTACGACATGTCAACTCGCAATTACGACCGTAGCGGTCGCTTGAACATCGAGCGATTTCATGTAACTCCGCCAGGTCGCGACCCGCTTGAGAATTACTACTCTATTGGAGGCTTTATGGGTGGTGGACTGGGGAATCAGCGTGTACTCTCCAGCGAGCAAGAGACCATGCAGGAAGACCTAAATGAATGGGTCGCGCTCGACCAACCCGGACACTATTCCCTCTACGTGACTTCAGGTCGTGTGAGTCGCCGTGATGGTATTAAGAACGAACCGGTAGAGCTTCGATCTAATTCATTGGAGTTTGATGTTGTGCCTGCCGACCCGGCGTGGCGGCAACAGACGATCAGCTCGGCATTAGCGACTTTAAGCATCGAATCCAGTTCGGAAGACGAAAAGAGAGCAGCCGTCCGAACTCTGCGTTTCTTGGATACTCCCGAGTCTGTGCGAGCGCTCGTACATTTACTGGGATCTCAATCGGACCATGACGTGTGGAACGAGGTGGCTGGGTTGGCAGGTTCGCGCTATCAAAATGTGGCTGTGCGTGAGCTTGAGCAGCAGATGAAGGCTCCTGACGTAGCACTCACCGCAGATTATCTATACATCTTGGCCAAACTCAAGTCTCAGCTTGATCACGAACCTATTCCTCCGTATCCCGAAAAAGATACCGAACAGCAAACAGTCTGGCGAGAGCGAATGCAAGCTCGGGAAAAGGAACTCGGCAAGTTGCAAGACGCGCTTTTCGAGGAGACAACAACGCTCGTATCTGGCAAGTCGGGTAGAGCGCGGACAGAAACCGTTCGGACACTACTGCTGCGTCCTTCAAGGGAACCGGGCGAAGTAGGACCACTCGCTGGGCTCCCAGCTGACGAAGTCGCGAGGGCATTTTTGAACCTCTCGCCGGAGGAGCAGTGGAATCTTCTGTCTAGCTCTTGGGATCGCCTCAGAGCTCCTGCCATGGCTGCCCCACTTAAAAAACTGCTGGAGCAACCTGACTTGAAGCAGCAGATGTTGCGCGACCTGGCACTACGGTGTCTTTATCAATTGGACCCGACTGAGGCTTCGCCCATTTTTATGCAAGAAATTATGCATCCGCACCTCGATAACGGCATGTTCACAGTTAAGGGTGAGACGCTTGGCCTTCTTCCCAACGAAACATTGCCGCAATTTGACCAGATACTTTCTGATCGCCTTGCGCAGAAGGAGAGTCGTACTAACGGCCTTGATGCACAGCTAGTGGGACGATATTCAACGAAGGTTATCCTGACGAAAGTGAAGAGCACGTACGAGGCCTCCGCTGGTCAATGGGACTGTGTGACCGAGGATGGATTCGTTTACTACTTCCTCCGCGTCGACCCCGATTACGGCGTCAAGCGGTTGGCGCTGGCTCCTAGTTTTTGCATGACAAAGTCCCTGCCAACTGTAGTCAAAATGCAACGATGGAGAGAGGTCGAACCGGGCATTCTTGCGCGTCTGAATGGGCCGGACCTCAATCGGGCCCGGCAAGCTGCTGAGGCTCTTGCAAAGTACGGTAGCCCACAAGCTGAATATGCCATGTGGGAACGACTACGCAGCTTCCGTGCGCAATGGGCCGAACGAGCGGACGAGCTGACTCCCCGACCCGGAACTGCGCGCGATGCCAACGAGGCTCTGGGCTTCCAATTTGGCCTAGTCGAAGCTATTGGCAAAGCCCAGGCTTGGTTGCTGACCAACGAACAAATCACGGACTTGGAGAATCTGACTCTCGGGCAGGAACGGGACAACGTGAAGCGTTGGCATTGGAACTCACCCGTTGATTTGAACATTAACTTCTTTGGAGAACAGGTACAAGCGTCCATAAACTCGCAGTACACAGCTACAGACTTACCTTCTCTCCGAAGCAAACTCATGCAATATCCCAGTGGAACAAAATTTGAGGTGAATGCTTTTGGTTCGCCCGAGCGCCTGACTCCTGTTCTCGCCTTGCTCAGCGATATTGCCGCCGAACGAGGACTACACTTCGACAGCCCGCAGCCGAATCAATAAAAATGGCCGAATATGATGACTGCTGGGCTTACCCTTCGCCGACCTTACTCTCTCAACGTTCAGGATCACCTTTGTAATGGACCTGCTCAATCCCACCCTGCGTTGATGGGATTGGACCGGGCCATTAGGCTTTCTTCTTGCCAATGCTGCGCTCGCCACTGGCAGCAACAGGCGCAGACGGCGGAGCCGCAGGAGCCTGCGCTGCTTTCTTGCGGTTCTCGTGGTAGCGCTGCAACCCAGCCTGGATTGCCAGGCGTCCCTTTTCACTCATCGGCTTGCTAACCCGATTGGGACTTTCGATCGCCTTGATAGCCCGGTCCACGGCTGCGATCTGCGATTTAAGATCAGCCCCAGAGAGTTGGGCCGTTAGCCTGGCGAGTTCTGTCTTCAGTTCGGCGATGCGCGCCGTGATGGCCGGGTCAGCCTTATGAACTTCAAACGCTTTCACCAGCTTGGTTCGTTCAGCTCGCATCGTGTCTAGAAGTTATCTCATAAACACATTTAAGTCTTTCCGAGCTTGCGAGTTATGCAAATGAGAGTAAATCAGGAGCATGGACCTAACTGCGGCGCAGTGGGAAAAACTCAAACCACTGCTTGCTCCGAAACGACGTTCCGACGGTCGCGGTCGGCCTTGGCGCGATACACAAGCCGTGCTGAACGGTATTCTTTGGGTTTTGCGCACTGGTGCTCCTTGGCACGATCTACCCGACCGCTATCCTCCCTATCAAACCTGCCATCGTCGATTTCAGCAGTGGCAACGCGATGGCACGCTGACCCAACTCTTGCACGCACTCGCCGAAGACCTGCGGGCGCGCGGCAAACTGGATCTGTCGGAAACTTTCATCGACGCCAGCTTCAGTTCGGCGAAAAAAGGGGCGCTGCTGTCGGCCCGACTCGCCGAGGAAAAGGCAGTAAAATCATGGCGATCGCAGACCGCCATGGTCTTCCTGTCGCCTGCTGCGTCACCAGCGCTTCGCCTCCTGAAAGCAAACTCGTCCAAGCCACCGTCGCGCAGCGTTTCACGCGAGCCAAACCAAAACGAATGATCGGCGACCGCGCCTACGACAGCGATCCGCTCGATCAGCGCCTCCGGCAAAAACATGGCATCCGGCTCATCGCGCCCCACAAGTACAACCGCCGCCGCAAGAGCACCCAAGACGGCCGCGAACTGCGTCGCTACTGCCGGCGCTGGAAAATCGAGCGCCTCTTTGCCTGGCTCCACAATTTCCGCCGACTCGTTAGCCGCTGGGAATATCACCAAGCCAATTTCCTCGGCATGCTCCAACTCGGCTGCCTCATTATTCTCCTGAGGCATTTATGAGATGGCTTCTAGTAATGTCATGGTATCCTCATCGTCGGTTTAATTTTGGTTGGCTAGTTACCAACCATGAAACGAACCATACGGAGTGTTGCATAGTAAGTAAACAACATTTTTATTTCCATCGATTCCAATAGCTTCCAGCTAGGTAAAAGCTACCTGATTAGTCCCGCTGCGGAAGTGATCGCAGAACATGCAGATATAATTGGCGGTTCAGCATCCGTAAAGCGTCCACGCACGCAGCAAGGGCGAAAATCCCTTGAACTGAAGTGCTAATTTTGGTGGGCACTTCGGTTCTTTAAAGGTTCTCGATCGGTGAATGACTTAGACTTCACTGCCCCAGGAGAAATACCAATAAAGTGTGGATCATTCGGGCCGTTCGTTTACCCTGAGGCGCGGATTGATCCTTATAACGCGTCCAATTGTCCCCGCCTTGCGCGGCGGAGAGTGTACCCTTTTGCGCCCAGGCTGATAACGCTGTGTTTATATGGCCCGGTTACGTGGCCGCGCCTACCTCTAACGTATTGTGTTCCAGTGGGTTCCGCCTTTCGCAATGGTAAATCGATTGGGAGACAGAAATGTGTGGTGGGGTATGGGTCCGTTTGGGGGTGGGGTGTTCGGCAACGATATAGCTGATATGTATTATGCAGAGATTTCCGCGCCTCCAGAGCATGAAGAGTCTATATCTCCACTGGTTTCGATAGTGCGAGGGATTCAAGACTATTGACGTAATGATTGTGGAAGGCATTTTCATCTTCGGGAACGAAGCTCAAGGCTGGTACAAGATTGGGATGGCTCAGAGCATCGAACATAAATTTGCGGAAATCTCTGCAAACGCTTCACTGCCATTGAAAATCTCCGCACAATGGCCATACCAGAGAAAGTATTGTCATCACTTGGAACTGCATCTAAAAGATATGTTCGCCTCCAAAAGAATTCAGGAGGATTGGTTTGCACTTTCCCCAGACAATCTTATTACTGCGAAGAATGCCGTAATTGTTTGGAAAACAAACCTTCGGTCCGGAGAGGATTCGCGCAATCTAATCAAGCAGATCAATTTCCTCGTGGAACCCGAGTTGTACGAATCAATCCGGCTTCATGCATTCAATTCCCACAAGACTGTCAGCTCACTAATCCGTCAAAGACTCACTCCGATGACGCACGAGGATTTCTTGGCCGCAGCGCATGATCACGAATTGCACAAGCCGACGCTGGCTAAGATTCTTGCGTTCCTCGAGTCCCAAAGTTTTCTCGAAAAGAAAAGCTGAAGGACGATGCATTAGCATTTCTTTGTGAAACTCTTTCGTTTCCGTTCTGAGGGATATTTTTTCTCTGGTACCCGAATATCCGTTTCGCTCTGAATTCTTCCTTCACAGGGTTCTCTCTTCCTTCCACCCCCAGCTCACGACGTTTCGCAACGATTCGGCCCCAATCAAACCTGTAATTTGGCCCAGCACCTACTCTCGCCCTGCGAAGACCACACGAAGTTGTTGTCATTTCGTGTGGTATATTTAGATTCTGTAGCTCAAACTGAAAACAGAATGCAGATTTTGGCAAATGGCAGTTCTGGAGAGGCTTAAATATCGAGCCCATTTCAGAGGAGCCTTCTCGGACTGTCAAATTGCGGCTATTAAAGTGCGACGGCACATGTCAAAAGCCAGCGAGCTTGCATGTGTGGATTCCCCAGGGCAATTTCGACGCCTAGCTCTTGTGCCGTGACAGGTCCACTTCATGTGAACGTCGTGAAAGCCAGTAGGGACCGGGGCTTTTAGTGGTGACGTTTCCACATTTCGCCTCGCTTCTGAACCCGACCGGAGCAAAAATGAGCGGCATTAGCAGGCGGCAACGAAGGCTTCGAGGGGATTGAGCTTGACAGTCCAAAATCCGGGGCGCAAGAGAAGGCAACAATTCCTCTCAGCCCCTTACTCGTCCAAAATCATCAAAGCGGGAGCCTTGATCGGGGACACGAAGACGCTGCTTTCCCACTGGGATGTCGATGCTTCGGTAGACGAGAACATCAACCGGGTGCAGCGGGATAACGTCTTTGGGAAGGCGTCCCGTTCTCGTGTCGAGGACATCTTGGCGATCTTCCGGCAGCGCTACCTCACCGAAGAATCAGTCACGAAAGCACTTGTCACCCTCGTCCGAGGAAAGTTCCCGACTGCCGCTCTGGAGCGATTGTTGTACTTCCACTCCGCTCGTGCAGACCAGTTACTTCACGATGCCGTCACTGAAATTCTTGTTCCGATGCAGGCACGGGGTTTGGTGGACATCAACGTGCAGGATTTCCAGCGGTCCTTGGCAAAGTGGGTGGATGAAGGGAAGACGACCGGCCATTGGTCCGAACCCACGATCACCCGCATTGCCCAAGGATTGCTCTCGACTCTTCGGGACTTCGGTGTGCTTCAGGGGGCAGTCAACAAGAAGATCGCTCCCGCCTACTTTCCCATCGAGTCGTTTGCGTACGTCGTGTTCTACCTGAAACAGCACCAACCATCAGGAGCGAAGCTGATCGAGTTGCCAGACTGGAAGCTGTTCTTTTTGCCGAGGGAAGGAGTGGAGCGATTCCTGTTTGAAGCCCACCAGCGTGACTTGCTGGAGTACCACGTTGCTGGCAGCGTCACCCGGCTGACCTTCCCCGCTGAAACCCTTGAGGAGTATGCGAATGTCCTCGCTCAAAGATAGCATCGCTCCTCTGGAAAGCGACCTGAAGGCCGTGCCGCCGAGGATCAACGTCTACCACGATCTGCCCTTTGCGATCATGCGGTACGACCCGACCGATGAATGGGAGCTTCGGCGGGAGATCAAGTTGCTGGCCACTCGCCTGGAAGCGGTCGGCAAAGAGGTTCACATCATCCCGATGTCGGAACTGCTTTGGTCGGCGTTAGAGAAGGTTCATCAAAAGGACGATGACGAAGGTTTGGAAGCCGTCATCGAATTGGAAAAAGAGCGAGGCTACGTTGAGGCCCAGCAGCAGGTGACCACGTACTTGTCGAGCAAGGTCTGGATTCCGCTGTGGGACTTGCTCGCAGAGCGACTCGCCTCAATCAACCCGGAGAATTCGGTCGTCTTCCTGACCCGTGTGGCAGCGATGTCGCCAGGGATTTTCCACATGTCGATGCTCCTCGACAAGATGCACGGCAAAACCAAGGTGACGACGATCCTGTTCTATCCCGGCTCCATCGAAGGCACGACGGGCCTGCGTTTCATGGACCTGAAAGACCGGGATGCACTGGGCAACTATCGAGTCAAAATCTATGGCTGAGGCAAGGGTAACCAAATGAAGACAATTGGCGATCTGCTGACACGTGATCTCAGCCGCAAGATCGAAGAGATCATCCAAGTCGATCAGGCGGACGAGCAATCGGTCTATGCTGAAATCACGGAATACGTCGCCACCGATAGCATCCGTGAACAGTACCACGATCTCCTCAAAGCCATCGCTGAGGCTCCCAGCGATCCTCACGAAAGCGTGGGCGTCTGGGTGTCGGGCTTCTTCGGGTCCGGCAAAAGTTCGTTCGCCAAGAACCTCGGCTACGCACTGGAAAACCGCACGGTTCTCGGCAGCAAGTTCGCTGATCTCTTCAAGCAACAACTGGGCGATACCCGCATCAGCGACTTGCTCGACCTCATTAACGCCAAGACGCCAACCGAGGTCATCCTCTTTGAAGTGGCGAAGGAGGCCGACACCCGGAAGGTCACGCAGCGAATTGCCGAGTTGATGTACACCGTCCTCTTGCGTGAGCTTGGGTACTCCGAAGACTTCGACATCGCAGAACTGGAAATCGAACTCGAAGCCGAAGGCAAACTGCCTGAGTTCATCGCCACCTGCAAGACTCTGCTGAACAAAGACTGGGAAACAGTCCGGGCCGGGGCGCAGAAATTGTCACGTGCGAGCGCCATTCTGCATCAGCTTGATCCGAAGCTCTATCCTTCTGCGGATTCGTGGTCGCACTCCCAACGCAATCGAGACGCATCGATCTCCGTCAGCAAGGTGGTCGAGCGCACCTTCGAGCTCTGGGGACGCCGCCGTAAGGGTAAAGCCCTTGTCTTCATCATCGACGAAGTGGGCCAACACGTCGCTCGCAGCGGCGACAAGATCGAAGACCTGCGGGCGACCATCGAAGAGTTCGGCAAGGTCGGCAAGAACTTGCTGAAGGAGCGCAAGATCATCGCTCCTTGCTGGATCGTGGTCACGTCGCAAGAAAAGCTCGACGAAGTGGTTGCCGCCATTGATTCCAAGCGGGTCGAACTGGCCAAGCTGCAGGACCGCTTCCGCTACCGTGTTGACCTCGCCCCCTCCGACATCCGGGAAGTGGCCACCAAGCGTGTTCTGGCGAAGAAAGCCGAAGCCGAGAAGCCGCTGAAGAAACTCTTCTCCGAGAACCAGGGCCAGTTGAACGCTGCGCTGCGGCTCGAACGCACGACCCGTCGCACCGACATCAACGAAAGTGATTTCATTCACTTCTACCCCTACCAAGACGGTGCTGGACGCCTATCGCAATGCCTACTGCGAACTGTTCGACCGCCGAAAGAAGTCCTACGAGTCGGCCATCGGTGAGATCAAGAACCGCGCCGAATGGGGACCGCTGGAGGCCAACAATTCCAGCATGGCCGCTATGCTATTGTCGCCGCTACAGGGTCGGGTCGGCACCGATGAAGACAAGGAATCGGTGAAACGTGGCACATCGCTCGGCCAGTCCAGCCTCACCGAAATGGAATCGGACCTTGCCGCCGTCGATGGGCTGAAATCGTCGGTCTTGGTCAAGCTGCAAGAACTGTCGATTGGCAGCGAGAAGAAAGCGCCCGTGCGAAAGGTTCGGGTTTCGGAGTTCTTCAATCGCCCCATTCAGACGCAAGGAGAACTCGACAAAGCTCTCGATCTCATACGGGATTCACTTCAGAAGTACATCGATGAAGGCGCAATCATCATTCTGGAGTGAACAATGCTGAGTCCTCGACAAATCTTTGAAGACAACATTCGGCCTGCGGACCTGCTGCTGAAGGTCTTTCGGCTGCTGGAACATGATGCCCTCAACACCGAGGAAGCATTGCTTCGTTCGCTTCGAGAACTTGTGAAAGCGGAAGAAGGACGAAAGCCTACTGGTCATTTCCAACGGCATCTTCTTGGGACTGATCCGAGAATTGGCCGAAGTTCCGCCGTCAGCAATCAAACGCAGCGCCCTGTGCAATTTGCTGCGACAGGCCGTTGTTACGGATACCAGTACTTTGCTAAGGATGAAAAGGTCCTCCCAGATGCACCAGAAGCTGGGCATGAAACCTCCAACTCTGAAGACAACTTGGACACATTGCTTGACGCTTGCGAGGAGGCTGAACTTGGTGAAGACGCCAAGCGGAACATTACACAGTCAGTAGAGGGTGAAGAAGTTGAGAAGAGCGTTCGTGCCGCATATCGGATGGCAAGAATGAAGGTCCCTAGACCGTTCACGTCGATGGCCGCACGGATTCACGGATTTCCCTCCAGCAACGCTGATTTGACACCATATGGTGACGTGGTCATCGTAGTTGACCTGAAGGAGGTCCGGGACCATTTAGTTGTATTCAGCGGGGACGTAAAGACCCTGGGACGCGCTCTGTTGGGGGGCGAGGGTGGTTACGCTAAGGCTTGGCGAATCAGGAAATCAATCGATGCTCTAGAAAAGAAGCTGAGGAAGTATAAAGACCGTTCGCAAATTGTCAAACACTCTGTTGGCAGGTATTTCGAGGCCAGACTCACGAGAGCATTGAAGGTAACGGACATTAGCAAGATTTACGTTCCCGAAAGCGAAGAAGGTGCTTGGAAAGCGGCTGACCAAATCAACACGCTGAAGGTCCAAAAGGCTCAGAATCGAAGCAGACGACTTTCGACAAAAGGATCGGCTGCGACACGGAGGAGAGCCAGGCGGGTGAAGACATCCCCAGCCACGAAGGAATTGAAGTTGCTTTCCAGAGGCCAGCAGCCGCGCAATGGCGAAAGGACGCACCTTCCCAGGCCTGCAATATCTTAGCACCCATAGCGCCCAAAAAATCGTGTTTTACTTCTCCCAAAATCGCGCTATGGTACGATTACGCGGGTTACGGAAAACGCTGCCCGGCGCGGCAAATCGTTTTCCAGTACCAGCGAAAATTAAAAGACGCAATACGGTTTTAATGGAGTTAGCAGCAAAAACCCTGGTTTTAGATGGTTTCGCGGAGTCCGGTTACGAATCCCCGCCTCTCCGCCATATCCTGCCGCTAATCCCCGCTTTGTATTACTCAACGCGTATATAAGGGAAGTGTGGCCGAAAGCGCGCTGATGCCATTCCATACGATATTCACGCCGATGCATACGAGTAGAAATGAAGTAAGCTTCAGGATCACAGTCATCCCGGTCGGGCCGACTAACCTTCTCAAGCGGTCCGCAAATCCATAGCAGAGGTATATACTGGCCGCAAGCAAAACAGACCCGATAATTGCAGCCAAAATATTCCAGAGATTAAACCCTTGTTGATGGGAATTCGCACCCAGTGTGATTGCCGCGGAAATCGATCCGGGTCCCACCGTTAACGGCAAGGTCAGCGGATAAAAGGCGTCGTGGAAAGGGTCCGTCGGCTGAATCGCGTTCTTCACAGCCTTTGCATCATCATCATAGCTTTGCTTCAGCAGCGTCCAACCGGTAGAGAAGACAATCAATCCACCGCCCACCTGGACCACAGGTATCGAAATCCCGAAAAAAGAGAGGATGTGCGTTCCGATGAAGTACGACCCAACCAGCAAGAAAAAACTGTTCATCGCAATCCGAAAAGAGAGCGCCCTCCGTGTTACCGGTGAGTATTCCCTGGTCATCGCCAGGAAAATTGGGCTTCCTCCCAGCGGATCAACGATGGGAAACAGCGCACTGAGAATCAGGAATAGACTCTTTGCCGCTTCAATCATGGCGTTTCATATTATGCACAATCAGAATAAGTGCAACAGGAAGATAAATGATTGAAGCGGTGCGAAACTGTACCTCCGTTACAGCCGCTAATTTAACATCCAGCTATTCAGAGGCCATTTTCACGTTCCTTCCGGCTTCGAGGCTTGGGCGGATTGATCTGTAATTTTCTTTAACCGCCGCCAAGCCCTGCTCGATATGGGAGCATGATTCGGCGAAAGAATTTGAATCGTTACAATTGCGGCTGCAATCAGGAAAATGATCGTCGTGCACGTCCACATAAGGGCGGCCGCGAATTCCTGATCCTGGAGCGGCGAAGATGTCAGGATTTGAGGCCCGTGGAGATAAGACGTGTAAACCACTCGATCGCAGAATGCGAGAAAACCGGAAAGGGCGTCACAGGGGAACGTTCCACAGAAAAGATACAGGGGAACAGACCACCGGGGCCACCTCGCCGTACTCGGCCAAGGTTGCACAACGGGCCACCAGAAGAGAATCCCTGCGCCGAAAAACGTTGCGTGCTCGACTTCATGCCACATGCGTGAATGCAGCGCCATCTCAAACGCTCCTGGAATATGCCACCCCATCAAAGCGAGCGCAGCCGAAATCCAGCAAATCGCCGGATTAGTGAAGAAGTGCCCGATATGTTTCACCCAGCTCCATCGTAGAAATGGGCCAACGATGCTGTGAGCCATCCACCTGGGAAGCCCTTGAAGAAGCGGAAGTGCTGGCGCACTCAGCAGAATCAAGGGAGGCGCCACCGCCATGAGCAAAAGATGCTGCACCATGTGCGCGATAAGTGAAACGTCATCAAATGCGTTCAGGGGGGAACCGATTGCAATCCACAGCGAAAAAATTCCAGCAAGAAAAGCGGCCAATCGCCACGCTGAAATCAGGTCCTGGAAAGCACCGCGGAGGCGCAGCCAACCGACCAGGTAGACGAGAGCAGTGAATGACAGGATCTCGATCACTCCTATCGGAGTGGACCAGGATGCGAATAATTTTTGAGCGGCGGACGTCATCGGTTTTGGGCAATCCTCATTTTGCAACGTCTAATTGATCCGTCATCGGCGTGGTGGCTTGCTGCTCTTCGAGCGCAATCGCTCGCGACGCGTCCTTCGCGGGTGATTGGCCGGCCCGATGCAAAGTTTCCAAAAACGCGACAAGAGCCGTCGTCTCCGCGGGACTCAGATTCTTGCCGTATGCGGGCATGTTGCCGCCCCCCTGAATCACCTGCCGAATCAGTTGATCCTGTGTCAATCGCACGGCAACGGCGTCGAGCGCAGGTCCGCGCTTTCCGCCTTGATCGCCCAAAGAGTGGCAGTTATGGCATTGTTTAACTTGGAAGACCAAAGCGCCTTGCCGCTCAAGCGCAGATCGGCTGTGCAGAAACTCGGACGGAATGGGAATAGCGCTCCATGCGTCCATGACAGGGCTCCAGGGCGCATGTCCTGCAAGGCGTGTAAATGTTCCAAGTGAAACCACCGCTAGCAGGATGGCGAGTACAGCGATGGGCCTGCGGCGCCAACTTTTTTCGCCTTCGCCAAAAACAAACGGCAATGCCAGCAGTGCAACAATTCCAATCACAGGCCCAATGAGCAGCGTGGGAGTTTCCATCGAGGGCGGCAAGAACGAAAGCACCGCGTAAAGCCATAAGAAAAAGAAATCGGGCCGCGGCGCGGTTTGAATGATTGTCGGATCTGGCGGCCCCGACGGCCCAAACGGACCGAAGTAAGCGGCGCAGGCGGCAATCGAAAGCAAGATGAAGGCGGAAAAAAGAAGATCTTTCCAGACCGCGCCAGGAACGAATGGCAGACCGTCCTTTTTGGTCAGCTCGTGATAATCCTTTATATAGGTCGATTTGAGCACCACGCGCCCGGGCATGGGCCACTCATTAATTCCAAGTTTCAAAACCATCAAAAGGTGAACGGCTACAAACGCGATGAGAAGTCCAGGGATAACAAATACGTGCAGTGCAAAAAATCGCGAAAGCGTTGCTCCCGCGATGATCGGACCGCCGAGCATTAACTTAACGATGGCTGGCCCGATCAACGGAACGCGGCTTTCTATCGATGCTCCTATGCCGAGACCCCAGTAGGCGTCTTGATCGAATCGCAAGACTTGTCCGGTGAAGGCCATGCCGAGCGTCACCAGCAGAAGAAAAACACCCACAATCCAGGTCAGCTCTCGCGGATATTTGTACGCGCCAAACAGAAAGACCTGGACCATATGGATCAGGACAATCGCCACCATAAAATTCGAGCCCCAGCCATGCAGGCCGCGAATGAACCAACCGAGAGCGACGCTGTGATTGAGCGTCTGGAGACTGTTCCAGGCTTCTCCGGCGGACGGGACGTAAATGAATGCGAGCAAAATGCCGGTAACGATTTGCAGCATAAACACAACGAAAGCGGCGCTGCCAAAAACATAAAACCAGCTTGCGGTTTCCCGCGGAACCGGATGCTCCGCGGTTTCGCGGATGGAAGCGGCGAGTTGAAGGCGCGCGTCCAACCAATCTCCGATGGGCTTGATCAGGCGCATGATCGTATCCTTCTGACGATATTGGAAGCCTGGCCAGGCGTGGGCATTTCTCCTGCTTTGATCAAAAGCTTTCCGCCGTCAATCCGATAGTCGTACTCGAATAATCCACGCTCAGGGGGGCCGGAGGCGCGTGAGCCATCCTGGTAATACGCGCCGCCGTGGCACGGGCACATAAACAGGTTGGATTGCGGGAACCAGCGAACAGGGCACCCGAGGTGCGCACAATTAATCGCAAAAACCTGAAACGTTTTGCCATCCACATTGCGCACCCAGCAGGCGATATTCGCGGTATTTCCGTCCGTTGCAGTTACAACAGGATTTCGGTAGGTGGCAAGTCGAGTCTCACCCGAGGGAAATTGTTCAACGTTGCCGAGAGGAATCCAGGAATCGTAGCCAGGTTTCCGTTCGCGAGAAATGGGAGAGACAAGATAGCGCACGATTGGCACGGCCAGAATGAAACCGACGATGCCGTTGCATAAAATGCCGACTTTCATGAAAAAATCACGCCGCGTGACTTCGCCTGTCAGACTCATTGAATTTCTCCCATTGCTTTTGCAGTGGTTGGAAATGGCTGGCCTGGATATCTCGGCCGCTGAGATGCGAGCCAGGCAACAACGTCAGAGACTTCCTGCGGGGTCATGGGTTTGCCGGGAACATCGTTTCGCCAGTCGGGTGCGCCTAGTTCCGGACGCCCCGTGATTACAATCGTGCGCAGCGCTTGATCGTTGACCAACGCGAGGAAAGATCCATTCACGATGGATCCTGCTTTTTGCCCGCCCCGGCCGTCGGCGCCGTGACAGGAGGAGCAATATGTGGCGTACGCATCCGCTCCACGCGAGCTATCGCCCGGCGCAGATGTTGTGTACGGTGGTTGGTCGGCACCTTGAGAAAGATCCGGCTTTGACCATCGCTCGCGAATCCCTTTTACGATCACATCGACCTGTGCGGCAGACAACATGCCGCCCGCGCTTTGCGCAAACGCGGGCATCGACGTGCCGGAAATTCCTTTCGCTGTTGCGTTTTGCAGAACCGCATCGTCCGCAACCGCCAGGTACACTGGATTCGAGAGCGCGATCGCAGCTCCTCCTTTTCCCTCTGCACCGTGGCACCCGGCGCAATTCTGCGCGTACAAAGTTTTGAAATCTGAAATCTCGCCAGGAATGGCTGGCATCTCACCGGGAACCGGACGGCCGGGCGCATTCGAACATCCGAAAAGGCTTATGGCTCCGAGGATGAACAGACAGATTTTCATTTTGATTCATCCTCGCCGCGTTTTTCTTGAGAATATCCACGCGCCTCGATTCCCGCTCGCATTAAAAACGGTACGAATTGTCGCGTGTGCACACGAGCCAAACGCGCCACCACTAATCCTGCAACGATGCCGAAAGCAATTTGCGATGCAATAAACCAGGGCCAATCAATACGCTCGTCGAGCAGGGGATTTAAGAGGCCCAAAATACTGTGGAGTATTCCTGTCCACAGAATCGGCGCTACAACCCCGCCCAAAAAAATTGGACGGCGCGGAAACATTGGCAGCACGGCTCCATATAGAAGTCCCACTAAAAGAGAAATGAGTAAATGTAGTGCAAATGCCAGGGAAAAGTTCGCCCAAATGGAATGCATCAAGCCATGCTGTCTCCATATTGAAGGATCGACCATAGCAACTCGCTGCGAGCAGATTGATCGGATACCAAATGCTGCCTTGCTTCAGAAGGCCGTATAAACACGCGAGCGCCGCCATCGCCGCGCTCCCCGCCAATCCGCCTTTAATTCCCGCGGACACTGGATATATTTCGAGAGGAAGCAACGGGCGCGGAAGCTCCGGCGCCATCGGCAGCCGTTCGACTGCGTGGTGGGAGGTAGAAACGCTGATCGGCACATCCTGGACTTCAACCGTTTCCTCTTTTTCGTGCGGAAGAACTTCCTTGAACCAACCGACGCAACCCACCACGATGAGGATCGCTCCGAGAATGCTGATCGATGCGCTTGTGAGCATTCCGGCAAAAAGCAATGTGATACCGAACGCAAGGACGATGGGCCATGCCGTTCGGGCCGGCAATTTGACTGTCTCTCGCGCCCCAGGTGTTCCCGTTGCTGAAGCAGTTGGTACCACGTGACTCGGCTTTCTC
This sequence comes from uncultured Acidobacteriota bacterium, assembly GCA_963786215.1. Taxonomy (GTDB): domain Bacteria; phylum Acidobacteriota; class Terriglobia; order Acidiferrales; family UBA7541; genus Palsa-360. The sequence goes on along the minus strand of CAWAYK010000005.1, from coordinate 165,324 downwards.
TATCGACCAATGATGTAAACTACCGTAAACACGATTACCCAAACCACATCGACGAAATGCCAATACAACGAAAAAATTTCCGCTCGCTCGCTGTGTTCCTGCTTTACATAGCCCCGTAAGGTGAAAATCATTCCGAGAGTGAGAATGATCAGTCCTACGGTGACGTGAAAGGCATGCAGTCCCACGAGCGAGTAATATGTCGTGCCAAAAAGATTCGTGCTGATGGTCAAACCTTTTTCGAAAATCATGCGTTGCCACTCCCGCCCCGTTCCAGCCAGAAAAATAACGCCAAGCACAATCGTTATGAACCACCACACTCCAAACGCTCTGATCTTTGCGTCTCGCAAGGCCCTAACAGCCAGATGAATCGTCAGGCTGCTCGAGAGCAGGCACACCGTGGCAAAGATCGGAAGCTCGAGCACATCTTTTGGCATTGGCCCCGAAACACTTTTGCCAATATAGAAAAGGTAGGCGACCACAAAAATCGTGAAGATGGCAGACTCCGCCGCAATCAGGGTGAACATTCCCACACGACCGCGCGAGGGAAGAATTAACTCGGGTTCCATCGAGGGTCGCGCAATGGCTTCGCTGCTCAATCGAGTTCTCCTGTCTACTCGAATTTCCAGTCAGGATCTTCCGGATGCTTGAGGTCCCAAAGCGGACGACGGCTCAAGACCGTGGGAATCTTGGCAAAATTGTATTCAGGTGGAGGTGAACTCACGGACCACTCAAGTGTCCACGCATCCCAGGGATCGCTCTCGGCGGGCTGGCCTTTGATTAGTGATCGCATCAAATTGAAAACAAAAACAAGCACTGCGGCGATTTGAAAAAACACTCCGATCGTGACAATTAAATTCCAGCCCTCCCATCCGCGTCCGGGCTCGTAGGTATAAATCCGGCGTGGCATTCCCAAGATTCCTGGGATGTGCATGAAATCAAAAGTCAAATGGAAGCCGATAAAAAATAACCAGAAATGCCATTTGGCCAGAGTCTCGTCGAACATCCTTCCGCTGATCTTGGGGAACCAGTAGTAGAAGGCTCCAAAGATTGCAAAAACAATTCCCCCGACGATCATGTAATGAAAATGCGCGATCACAAAATAGGAGGCGCTGAGTTGCCAGTTGAATGGCGCTGCGACAGCATGATTCCTGTCAGACCCGCGATCAGAAATTGGAACAGGAAAGCGGTGCAGAAAAGCATGGGCGATTTGAACTGAATCTTGCCTCCCCACATCGTCCCGATCCAATTGAAAATCTTTATTCCAGTTGGTATGCCGACAATCATTGTGGTGATCACGAAAAAACTGTTTCCAGTAGGAATTCATTCCGACCGTGAACATGTGGTGAGCCCAGACGCTCATGCTGACGAATCCAATGCAAACCGTCGCCGCGACCATCACCGGATATCCAAAGATCGGCTTGCGCGAAAAAACCGGAATAATCTCAGAAACGAAGGCGAAGGCAGGGAATGACCAGGATGTAGACTTCGGGGTGGCCGAATATCCAGAAAAAATGCATCCAGAGCACGGCGGAACCGCCAGCCTGCACGTCAAAGAAGTGGCCGCCTAGATAACGATCGATCGACAGCATCAACTGAGCCGCTGTGAGCGGCGAAATGGCCAGGATCACCATCCCGGCCATGACCAGGTACATCCATGACAGCAGCGGCATTTTTCCAAGAGTCATCCCCGGGCAGCGCATACACAAAATAGTCGTAATGAAATTTACCGCCGTCCCGATACTTCCGAAGCCCGAGACCAACAGGCCCAGCGTCCAGAAATCAGTGCTGTGCCCGGGCGAAAATACGCGAGCTGTGAGTGGCGCGTAGGCGAACCATCCCACGTCTGGGGCATTTCCCGCGCCGTATAGTCCCGTCCCGCCGATGAAACTGTAATAAAGAAGCAGACCTCCGAACGCAGTGAGCCAAAAACTGAAGGCGTTCAATCTTGGAAACGCCATGTCTCGGGTGCCAATCATCAAGGGAACCAGATAAGTACCGAAACCGAATAAAATGGGCATGACCACAAAAAAGATCATCGTGGTGCCGTGCATGGTAAACATGCGATTAAAAACTTCGGGCGAAACAAAATTGTTGTGCGGAACAATAAGCTGGATTCTGATGATTGTGGCTTCGATACCCCCAATCATGAAAAACACGAGCCCATAAAGGATGTAGAGAATCCCCAGTTTTTTGTGATCCACGGTGACAACCCACTCGTGAAGCCGGTCGCCGATCGGGCGTGTGGCGTGGTCAATTATATTGAGCGGGATTGATTCAGAGGCCATGCCAATGCCTCCTTACCGAAGCGTTTCGAGATACGCCGTGAGCTCGTTCAAATCGTGATCGTTCAATTTCATAGCCGGCATCAGCGAGCCAGGCTTGATCGAGTCGGGATCTTGAATCCATGTCTTGAGATTCTCGGAAGTATTTGGCGCAGCTCCCGACGCGATCGTATCCCTGCTCATCAAATGAGTCAGATCAGGGCCAAAGTGCCCGTCAGCCATGGTTCCGGAAACGGTATGGCAGTTGATGCAAGCAGTGGTTTCAAAAATTCGCTGGCCTTCGCTCGCCGCGTCGCTCGGCTGAGCCGTCTTCTTTTCCTGCTTGCACCCATTGCTCGAACTGCTACGGTGAATCGACATAAACTCGCAAGAGCATCTTGGCGTGCTGCATCCCGCAGTATTGCGAGCACTGCCCGACGTACACTCCAACATCGTGAGGATCGACCCACATTCTGTTTTCGCGATTCGGAATCAAGTCTGTCTTTCCCGCAAGGCGCGGAACCCAAAAGCTGTGATCCGTATCGGCGGAAAGTAATTTCAAGAAAGTGGGCGAAGGGCGCGATGGATCGCTGACCGGAACATGCAGCTCGTTTGCGGTGACGATCCCCAACTGCGGGATAGCGAAATTCCCACCAGTACTGATGGCCGATCACGGTGACCTCGATCGCTCCCTTGGGCATGCGGGCATCCTGTATGGCATGGATGACGCGAGCAGTGGCCATGAATAACACCAGCACGATGAGCACGGGAATCACGGTCCAGGCGATCTCAATCTGATTGCTGCCGTAGACCTGCGGAGGCTCAGGGCCGTCTTCCGAGCGTCTGCGGAATTTTGTGGCCGCGTACACAAGCAAACTGAAGACAATTACGAAGATAATAGCGGTAATGGCCAGGACGAAAAGCGCAAGGTGATACGACGAATCGGCAGGAGTTGACTCCGGCTTAAAAATGCTGGGAATCGCTGGACCTTCCGCCGCGCATAAACTGGTGGCGAGAAAGAGCGCCGCAAGTAAGATCGCTATACCTGCGGATAGCCCCAGAATTCTTCCCAACTTTCTCTCGCGCTTAAGGTCTTTCATTAGGATTAAGGACACTCTCCTGAAATTTTGCAGGCGAAATTGTTTCTCCCGGCGCATCAATTCTTGCGGAATTGACGTTTGCCATGGCTTCCATTCGCTCAATGACCGCGGAAAAATCGTAATCGGGATGATTTGCAAACTCGGCGTCATTAATCGTAAACGCCGCTCTTGCGGTGGGCATCGGTGCGCGCACGGCAAAGGCAGTTTCCAAAATCAGCCTGAAATCCTTGTTCATAAGGCCGACCGCAAATTCGGACCGGTAATCATGCTTCAGAGCTTTTGTGAGCTTGCCGACATGGGCGGGTGCGATTACCGCGGTCTTGGACAAGACATCGAATAGCCGCTGGCGATTAAGGCCTGCTTTTTCGCCAAGGACAATCGCCTCCGCGATCGCTTGCATGCCAACACCAAGTAAAGTGTTCACCACTAATTTCATCGTGGCACCCGATCCGCTTGGTCCAAGATGGAAATGCTGCCGACTGATCGCGGCGAAAATTGGTTTTGCGGAGTTGAAGCAACTTTGATCACCACCACCAAGTAAAGTCAGTAAGCCCTGCTCGGCTGCCGGAGTGCTTCCTGAAACCGGTACATCCAATACGTTCACTCGACGGTCTAAACCCAGCCTGTAAAGTTCACGCGAAGTTTCGGGATTCACGGTGCTCATTTCAATGATCAATGCCCCTTGACGAATATGTTGCAAAACCCCTTCTCGTCCGGTGTAAACACTCATCACCACGGCGTCATTCGGGAGACTCGACATAACCACATCCACGCTGGAAGCCAATTCGGCGATCGAGCTTGCCGGGATTCCGCCGGATTTTGCCAACGCGTTCACCTTGTCAACGTTGCGATCAAAAGCGGTCACACAAAATCCCTGTTTTAGCAGCCGCCCTGCAATGCGCATGCCCATGGCACCGATGCCGATAAAACCGATTTTGGTGCGATCTTGAGCGATAGTTTTCATCTTCATTTTCCCCCATCCGTTCCAACCCCGAATGAAATGCCATCTTGAGTAAAGAAGTGGTGGTACAAAGCATCGTCCAGAGAGAGAGGTCCTGCTCCCTTGATTATTACGGCGAGAGCGAGAGCAAGAACCAGGATGTGGTATTCGATTCCGTGGCCTTGTTTTTCTCCGTACCAATTCATGAAGAACCCGAATCTCCCGTGGACGGCAATCAGTGCCACGATCATGACGATAGCGATACCTAGTGCCGCGACGCGGCTTAGAAGTCCTACGATCAGTCCCAGGCCGCCTAGAAACTCCGCAGCGACGGACAACACCGCTAGTGGCACCGGAATATGCAAGTTATCCCGAAAGATGTTCACCGTACTTCGCAGGCCCGTCCCTCCAAACCAACCCAACGCTTTCTGTGCTCCGTGAGCAAAAAAGACAACTCCCAAAACAATTCGCAAAATTGTGAGGGCCCAATCTCCATCCGTTCCCAAAAGCCGAGCCAGCATTTCGAAGGACCTCCACATTTCAACGCTTGCCGGGATGAGAAGTGCATTTAAAGGTCCAGAACAGAACTTGCACGGTTGCGCAAAGCAGGACAGCATAAAATCAATACTTGCGTCATAAACAAAAGGGAATGTATTTGCCCAGGCGAAAGAGTTTAGCCAAGCAGGTGTCGGCATATGGCCATGTGTCAGGATGCTGGAAGCTTTTGAAAATCATACAGTCATCCATGCTTCTTCAGAAAAACCGCTTAACTGAAACAAGCTTCTACGCCTTCGGCCAATTCCTTGTTCACCCGCACTAGCAGTGAGATTTTGGAATCCTAGTTGCCTACTTCACTTTGTGATTTTCTGGCGTTTTTTGATTCGAGAGCATCGCCAGGGCCGCGTGAGAACGAAACTCGTGACCTCATGGACCCAGTGGGAATGCAATCCGCCAAATTGGATCGAACAACTTAATAAAAGGAGTAATCATGGCATTAGCAACTCGCGCCCTGGGTTCCACCGGGCTCAATATCACAAAAGTTGGATTTGGTTCGTGGGCAGTTGGAGGTGGAGGTTGGTCATTTGGATGGGGACCGCAAGACGATTCCGACTCACTGGCCACGATGCGGCACGCGATGGACTCGGGCATCAACTGGATCGATACGGCGGCAGTCTACGGCCTCGGCCATTCCGAAGAAGTTGTTGGGCGGCTACTGCGCGACTTGCCGCCATCCAGGCGGCCCTATGTGTTCACGAAATGCGGGCTTATCTGGGATAGCAAAAATCCAATGAAAGAGCCGGCTCGCGTCCTCAAGCCCGAATCCATCCGCCGTGAATGCGAGGCATCACTTCGCCGGTTGGGTATCGAGCACATCGATCTCTATCAATTCCACTGGCCGGATGACACCGGAACTCGAGTCGAAGAATCCTGGGCCGAGATGGACAAGTTGGTGAAAGCAGGAAAAGTTCGAGCGGCAGGTGTGTCGAATTTTGATGTGGATTTGCTCGAACGCTGTGAAGGAATCCGTCATGTGGATTCCCTGCAACCTCCGTTTTCATTGGTGAACCGCTCGGCGGCTGCCGGTGAAATCCCCTGGTGCCACACACACCGTACCGGCGTGATTTGCTATAGCCCCATGCAATCCGGACTTCTGACGGACAGCTTTACCGCAACTCGTGTTGCGGACCTGGCAGACGATGATTGGCGGCGCCGGGCGCCGGATTTTCTGGAACCCAACCTGAGCAGAAACCTGGCTCTTCGCGACTCACTTCACCCCATCGCCGAGAAGCACGGGACTTCCGTATCTGCTGTCGCGATTGCCTGGACACTATCCTGGCAGGGAGTAACGGGAGCAATCGTCGGAGCGCGCACGCCATCCCAAGTGGATGGTTGGATTCGAGCTGCCTCCCTCGAGCTCACAGCTGATGACCTGCAGGAAATTGCGTCCGCTATCAAGCGCACAAAAGCGGGCGTGGGACCGGATCAGCCGTCAGGAAACTATCTAAATGCGAGCCAAGGAAGATGAGAGTATTGATTCGATCTGACAAGAGATGCGGCTGGATGCGTTGCAGGCAGGACGTCTTTACATATTCAACCGCCGCACCTTGATGAATTCATTTCGAAGAATGATTGAGAAAGCCGTACCCAGGGGATGGTGAAAATCAGTTGTTGTTAGTTGCTGAAAGAAAATCGTCATTGCAACTGCTATTGCCGGATGTTTTTTTTGCAACAGTTCTAAAGTTCTCGCTGTTGAGCCCTTCCAATGACTGTCTGAAGGGTGTTCATGTCAGGCAATGGGACCTGAAGTATTTTTCGGCCTAGTCGCTTTTTGCACCACTTTGGGTTTTGCAAATGCGCATAGCCGTCTTCATTCTGCTCGTATTTTTCTCATTGCATCCTCGTGTTTTGCGCGCGCAAACCGCGAATGCTCCTGCCCTGCCACTGCAATGCAGTCAAGCAGAGCAACATCGCATGGAAACGCTATCAGGAACGGTCACTGATATTTCGGGGAAGGAAATTTCGGGCGCGTTGATCACCGCAACATGCGGATCATTCAGCCAAGCGGTCACAACGGATTCGATTGGTGCGTACAACTTGCAGTTGTCGCCAGGCAGATACCGTGTGAGCGTGACAGCTAACAAATTTGGCACGGCTGAAAGAGAATTAGTCTTTACCGCAACAACTCCCCTCGTGGTATGGAACGTCACACTCTCCTTGGCGACGGTACAAACCCGCGTATTGGTTACCGCGGGGCCTTACGCGGTAACAAACTCAACCGCCGGCAGCAAGATGGACGCGCCATTGATGGAAGTGCCGCAATCGATCACGGTAGTTGACCACGCGCTTCTGAGCGACCAAGGCGTCCACAAACTCGATGAGGCTCTGAAGAACGTAGCAGGTGTGATGCCCGGCGGATATTACGAAGCTTGGGATTACTACCGCATCCGCGGCTTCGATGCGTCATTCAATACCTATGTCGATGGGTTGCGCGGCGGCAATGGTATGGGCGAAGAAATCTTTGGTCTCGAATCGGTGGAGGTTATGAAGGGGCCTTCCTCAACGCTCTACGGGGAGAGTGTGCTCGGCGGCATAGTGAACCTTCGGAGCAAAGTGCCCCGTCCCGACGCTTTCGCACAGGTTCAATTCACCGGCGGTTCCTATGGATTCTACGAACCGGCGATCGATGCCGGGACGCCGTTGAACTCATCGCATACGCTCTATTCACGAATCAATGTGCTTTACCGCCCAACGGGATCCTTCGTGGACTACGTAGACCGCCGCCGGGTGTACGTTGCGCCCGCGTTGACCTGGGATGTCAGCCCGCAGACACAATTAACTATTCTTGTAAGATATCAACATGATACTGGTCATATGGGATTTCCGCTTCCGGCGGAAGGAACGGTGCTTCCCAACCCAAACGGCCAGATCCCGATCAGCCTTTTTGTGGGTGAGCCGTCCAACCCCAATCCCGTTTCCGAGGTCAACAAGCAGTTTGGTTATCAGCTGAGCCATGAGTTCAACGATTCCGTTTCGTTCTACCAGAATGTCCGCGCGGATTGGTACGAGAACCATTGGGACAAGCTCCTGTATCCGGCATTCCTTGATAGCGATGGGCGGACGTTGGAACGCTACCCAGTCTCCTACCAATCAGAATGGAGTAACTACGCTGCGGATACGGGAGTGCGTTTTCGTGTGAAGACCGGCCGCCTTCAGCATAATCTAGTTTCTGGCATGGATTTTTACCGCGAGCCGAACAGGTATAACGAAGAAACCATCAATTTTAGCAATCCTTCGGCTTACATGCCTCTCGATATCTTCCATCCCGTTTATGGAACACCCTTTTCGCCAATTTTTCCGGTCGCTAATGGCAACACTCGCACCCAATATGTTGGATTGTATCTTCAGGACCGCATGCAATTGACTGAAAGGCTTTCCCTTACCGCCGGTGGCCGTATGGCCTTCGCATCGAATCGGGATTTCTCGCAGCCTGATGGCAATGACCACGATGCCTTCTCTCCGCGACTCGGTGGGAGCTACCAATTTTTATCGGGCGTGAACTTTTATGCGGATTACAGCACATCATTTCTTCCACAAACTGGAATGGTGTACGACGGCTCAATCAGCGGCGCCTTTGCGGATCCGGAGAGGGGCGATCAGTGGGAGGGCGGAGTGAAAACCTCCTTGTTTTCAGGCCGTATGGTGAATACCATTTCGGTGTACCGACTGACGCGTAACAACGTACTCACACCCGATCCCAATCATCCGAACTTTTACCTGTTGACCGGAAAACAAAGATCCAAAGGCGTGGAGCTCGAGACTATTTTCAGGTTGCATAAAACATGGAATCTATTACTGGACTACGCCTTCACGGACGCAAAAGTGGTAGAGGACAATGTAATTCCGACGGGAACTCCCACGCAGAATGCTCCCAGGCACAGCGTGAATGTGTGGAGCACCGATGAACTACAGCATGGCTGGCTAAGTGGAGTGGGTTTCGGTTTCGGCGCGCGATATTACACGGACCAGTCCGGGGATCTGCTGGACACTTTCTCCATTCCTTCCTACGGGCTGATGGATGCCTCAATTTTTTATCGCCGCAGACATCTGAATTGGCAGGTAAATGCTTACAATCTGGCCGATAAACGCTATTTCACCGGTTCCTACAATAATGTGTACGTGCTACCGGGAAGCCCACGGTCAATTCGCACAACCATCGGCTGGATGTTTTGAGGCGCGAAAATTTCGCGGATGAAGGTCACCAGCCTTCCTATGCAAATCATACGAACAAACCGTAGTCCATACGCCTGCAAGCGGGTGAATGAGGGGCTCCATGGTGAATTGCGCCCGTTCCTAATTGCAAATCTCGCTTTTAAGCCCGTGAAGCGAGGCACTCCGAAACTGCTTCTATTCTTCTTTGTCTTATTTTTTTTCACCAGACGCCCTGCCGCCGCACTCGATCCCAGTAGGCAAATCTCTCAATATGGGCATACCGCTTGGCGGATCGAGGAGGGAGTTTTCCCCGGCGCACCCAATGTGATGGCCCAAACCAGCGATGGATATATCTGGATTGGAACGCAAGCCGGATTGGTGCGCTTCGATGGCGTTCGGTTCGTTTCATGGAGACCGCCGGAGGGGAAAGAATTGCCGTCATCCCGCATCACTTCTCTGCTCGGAGGGCGGGATGGAAGCCTTTGGATTGGAACCAGTGCCGGCCTAGCGCGCTGGAAAAATGGCATTCTGACTAACTACAGCAACGCAACGGGAAGCATTATGGCAATTCTTGAGGACCGCGCAGGCACAATCTGGATCGGGCGCTATTTGGGGGAGAAATTGTCCGATACGAACGGCCCTCTTTGTAAAGTCACGGACACAGCCCTTCGGTGCTACGGAAGAAACGATGGACTAGAGCCTCCTTATGCGGCGACTTTGGCCAGCGATAGCCTTGGCAATATCTGGCTGGCCGGGGCCCTCATGATCTCCCGTTGGCCAACAAATTCCACCGGCGTTTCTATACCACCCGGGCTGAATCCAGCCGAGATATTTAATGGAATACTTGCGCTTGCAAGCCGACCAGATGGGTCTCTTTGGGTCGGGCTGGTGCATGCAGGAAAGGGCGGAGGCCTACAACAACTTGCGAATGGGATATGGAAACCATTTGTCACTCCGAAGTTCGATGGGAGTACGCTCAAAGTCACAGCGTTGTTATTAGACCGTGACAGCTCTCTTTGGGTCGGAACCTTGAAGAACGGTATCTACCGCATTCAAGGAAACAAGATCGATCACTTTCGCGGCTCGGATGGTTTATCGGGCGACAGCGTAGCTAAACTCTTCCAGGATCTCGAAGGCAACATCTGGGTTACGACATCCAGGGGAATCGATAAATTTCATGACCTTCGAGTGGCCAGCTTTTCCACGCGGCAAGGGCTTAGTTCGGATCAGGTTAATTCCGTTCTCGCTTCGCGGGACGGTACGGTGTGGCTTGGAAATTACAACCTGGACGCTCTCCGCCCGGATAAGGTCACTTCGATTCAACCGCAGAATGGCTTACCTGGACGGGCGCTCACATCTTTGCTGGAGGACCAAGCTGGTCGGCTTTGGATCGGCATCGACAAGGAATTGTCGGTCTTCGAGCAGGGAATGTTCAGAAAGATCCATTCGCGTGATGGCGGTCCCTTAGGCGCTGTTCGCGCCATGACCGAAGATGTCGATGGCAGCATCTGGGTCGCGGCCAGCAACCCAGACGATGCCCGTCGCCGTCTTTTGCGCATTCAGGATTACAGTATTCGTGAAGAGATCTCCTCCCCACAATTGACACTCGCAAACACACTCGCCCCTGATCCGCACGGTGGAGTCTGGATAGGCTTAGCGAGCGGCGGTTTGGCCCGATACCGGAATGGTCAAACGGAACTCTTCCCTTTAAGTCTCAGCCCTCAAGATAGCCCAGTCCATGGACTCCTTGTGAACTCCGACGGTTCCGTGTTGGCCGCGACCTCTTCGGGACTTTTCGGATGGCAAAAGGGGAGAATGCAAAATCTAACGGTTCGAAATGGCCTTCCATGCGACATCATTTATGCGCTCATCGCGGATAAGAACGCTACCCTTTGGCTGTACGCGGCATGCGGACTTATTGCCATCCCAAACGCGGAGCTGCAGCGATGGTGGCAATCCCCCGATGTAGCGGTGAGGTCCCGCCTCCTGGACGTGTTTGACGGCGCCCAACCGATGTCTACTCCTTTCCAGCCAAACGCATCTCAGTCTCCGGACGGACGATTGTGGTTCGCAAATGAAAACGTCGTGCAGATGATCGATCCCGCTCACGTGGACGACAATCCAATACTGCCGCCGGTCCACGTCGAAGAAGTCACCGCCGATGACAAGACCTACGATGTCTTTTCGGGGTGGCGTTTGCGGCTGCCACCTCTGGTTCGCCATCTGGAGATAAGGTACACAGCGCTCAGTTTCGTCGTGCCGGCGAAGGTCCAATTTCGCGTCAAGCTGGAAGGTCTGGATCGCGAGTGGCGGAACGTGGGCAATCGCCGGCAGGCGTTCTATACCAATCTTTCTCCGGGCAATTACCGTTTCCGCGTCACAGCCAGCAATAACAGCGGCGTGTGGAACGACGCCGGAACATTCCAGGATTTCTCCATCGCACCTGCGTACTACCAGACCTCCTTGTTTCGCGTGACGAGCGTGGCCGCCGTTTTGATATTGCTCTGGTGCATTTACCGGCGGCGGGTGCACAGCATCCAGCAGCGTTCTGAGCAACTGGCTTTGATTAACACGAAATTGGAGGCGCAAATCGCAGAGCGGAAGCAGGCGCAGGAGGCGCTGCGGCAGGCGCAGGCAGATCTCACACACGCCAACCGGGTGAGCAGCATGGGAGAGCTGACCGCTTCTCTGGCGCACGAGATCAAACAACCGATTGCCGCTGCCGTCACCAACGCCAATACTTGCTTGCGCTGGCTATCCCGTGATCAACCTGATTTACAGGAGGTGCGGGCCGCTGCGTCAAGAATTGTGCAAGACGGAAGGCGTGCAAGTGAAATCATCAACCGAATCCGCCAGCTTTTCCAAAAGGATACTCTGCAGCGGGAGTTGGTCGATTTCAACGAGGTGATACATGAGATGGTGCTTCTATTGTATGCCGAGGCAACTCGATTCGCCGTTACAATTCGGGCGGAACTGCCCGCAGATCTCCCTCAGATCATGGGGGACCGCGTTCAACTGCAACAAGTGCTGATGAACCTCATGATGAACAGTATCGACGCGATGAAAGATGTGGATGGCACGCGCGTGCTTACCATCAAGCCGCAACGCGGCACGAATGGCCAGGTGCTGATCTCGGTCAGCGATACCGGGATAGGACTTCCTCCGAAAATGACGGAAAAGATTTTTGATGCATTTTTTACCACCAAGCCAGACGGCACCGGCCTGGGACTGAGGATCAGCCGCACCATTATTGAATCGCACGGCGGCCAATTGTGGGCCTCCGAAAATTCTCCGCGCGGCGCAATATTTCAATTCACGCTGCCGTGCGACTCCAAATCCGTGTGAATGATCATTCGAAGGTTTGAATCCGCGGCAATTCAACCGGCGAATTCCAGGCTCATCGATCGCAAGTAATCGCGATAGAAGGAATTTAGCGCCGTGCCTACATGCTGGGGCGATTGCGTTTCGGTCTGTTTCCACTTGTTTTCAAAACATTGCGCAAATGCATGCACCGCACGAGCCGCCAGCGGGTGCCAATGATTGATCCAGTTTTGAATCGTGTCCCGGTTGCGGGCGTTATCCAGGATCGCCATTCGAACAAGCGATTCGCTCCACTGCCGGTGCCACTGGCAATCCTCATTCAGCGAATAAAATATCTGCCCGAGCAAGTAGTCGTCCTCGCGGAGAGCCATTTCGCTGAAATACTTCATGAACAACTCGTCGAAAAGAGGTTTGAGCACCAGGTTGAGCGCGACGAAGGATTCCGCCCAATCGTACGTAATGAGGAGCTTTTCAACGATTTCGCGAAGAGGTTGCCACATCGAATCCGTCTGCCACAAAGTTCTACTGTCGGTCGCAAAGCCGGGATAGATCAGCTGAAGTTGACGGATGCGGTAGGCAATTCGCTGAATACGGCGCATCTCGTCACCTGCCTGAAATGTCGCCGCGATCGTAATGCGCCCGCTCGGAGCCATTTGCCCGATATACGACGCGATCATTTGAAAACCATGTCCCGGATACCGGAGTGGCGCAAACACGCTTGCGAGGATGTGCAGCCATCCAGGCCTGAGATGGGCGTCATATCCGGTAGTTTCGATTTCGTCGAGGATGCCATCGACGAAGATCTCCTTCTCCCGCTGCATACCCGTGTACTTCGTATAGGTCGTTTCTCTTGGGTCGCGAAACTCTTCCCACGATTTCGCCACTAGCGGAGACTCCTCCTGGTATCGGCGGTACCAGTCCTTAAGTGGTACATCCAGTTCGAAGCGCTTCCCTGTAAAACCCTCGCCGGTATAGAAGAGAAGTTTGGAAGAAACGATTTCGTAATCAGTGGGCATCCTCCTTTGTTGCATGAGGTGCCAGTACGTCTTCTGTTGGGGCATATAGCTCTCCGGAAAACCCGCGACCTCGCGATTCAGGCGGACGTGCGTTTCCGCCCAAATTGCCATGCCGCATCTTCCTGGTTCAACTGAAGCGATCCCTTGAAGGCCGACATCACAGTTTCCAATTCGCCAGGAAAACGAAAGGGACGTCCCAAGTGCTTTTCGATCGCAATGCGAGTCACGATGCAGCGCTGGGGAACCAGCACTCGCAAATAAGCGCCGCGGTCCAAGACCAAAACGTCCTGGTTCAGATCCTTGATTGCCGCAACTATGGCGTCAGCTACTGTTCCTGACTGGAGAACCGGGCCGACTCGGTCGTAAACCTCTGCAACTTCTTCAGTCATTTTTCATTTCCTCCGTCCGCCCTGGCTCTCAAGGGATAATCAACACTTACGTCAACAAGAATGTCCTGCCCATCAAGCTTGACCGGAAACATTCTCAGGCAAGTATTCTGCGGGTTTATGCCACGTCCGGTGGAGACGTCGAATTCCCAGTGATGCCTGGCGCAGCGAAGGGTTTTGTCCGTCAAGTTTCCTTCGCTCAATCGGCTGTTCTGGTGGGGACAGGAATCGGCGAACGCATAAATGCGGTCATCCAGGTTGATCAGCAGAACGCACTCCCCGTCCACTTCGATACGAGTCATTTCACCGCTCCAGAGATCTTCCAAAGCGGCAACCTTCCGAAAACTCATTGCTGTTCGCCCGAAATCACATCAAACCGATCCAATGGTTGCAACCCGGCTTGCGCGACTGTAAGCGCGGGATCAATTACATTTTCGTTGTAGACCAAATGGAAATGAGAGTTTCCTCGCACTCGAAGACTGGCTGCATCCTGAAGTTTTTGCGCCAGAGTTTGGACTGATTCAGCTTCCTCGGCCAGAATCAGAAGACCGACTGTGTCTCCCTGCAAAAAACCATAGAGAGGTATCGCCATCAAAAATCCTTTGAGCGGAGCTAGACCCCTGCTGATTTTCTAGTTCCGAGCCAATCATATTTGCCGTGATAAACGTCTTTGCCCCAAGTATCGGGAGTAAGATTGAAATATTCAGTGAGCAATTGGGACATGTCAGACGGGGCTTCACCTGAAAGTACTCGTTTCACCAAATCATTATGATTGGCATATCTTTCAGGCTCCTGCAGAAAAATCCACTGACACGGCTCGGAGCAGAATATGTACTTTCGCCCGTCGTACGCGAGAACTCTTGCGGTATTTTTCTGCGGTGTTCCAGCGCTTAGTGGCAACTGGCACAAATCACAGAACGTTGGCAGGGCGGCTCCGTGCACGGCCATCTCATTTTCAGGTCCGGGACCTACCGATCTCCAACGTTCACTGATTTGCTCCCAAACGGCATCCATTTGGTCCCAATACTTTGGATATTTCTGACGCAGCCACTTGCGCTCCGCCGGACTCGGGATGACAAAATTTAGCCATAAAGTTGCGCGATAACTGTAAGCGCTTGCGTAGATCATGTGATGGTAAATATCGAGTTCGTCTATAACAGTGTCCCAATACCATGGTTTCTGGAGCCCGAACTCATCCAACGTCCGCAGAAACTGATCGATGATCCACTCCTCCATGAACTCTTTAAATGAATAAGGTCGCTGATTTAAATCGGTTAGATAATCGATGGAGAGCCCCGTCAAAATCGAGAAAAGCCGCCAGTTGCGCCAGAACCACTTGTCGACCAGATACTGCACGTATTTGGGGTCATGTTTCATCACTACCTCAAGAACGGGAGGACCAATCTGCGCATGACGGGCTTCGTCTGTCTGAATGCTGGTTACCATTCTCTCGAACATGTGGTCGTTCGATTCGCGAGCCAGCGAAGCCAATCCGACGAATTGCAAATTCGTGAATCCGGTTTCCAGAATAAAATTAGTGGCAATGTGAAATTCGATCGCGTTTTGTCCCAATGTCAATTCGTCGAAGAAGTGTCTGGCAGCAATCGCAAACCAATTATTGGTATGATAGAACTTATGCGCCCAGTCGAACTGAGAGTCCCATCGCACGAGTTTATGAAAGAGGAGCAGAGGGATCTGTGTATGGCGATATTCATCCAGCGCACCAAAGGTCGCCATGGTTCGCCAGGCGCTGTCGCGGCCAAACCTCGCCCCCCGCAAATTGCCGATCGTGCCGGTAAACTCCGCTAGCGGTAATGCGGCCGCGTGAACCTTCAGACTGTTCATCCACGGCGCGGCCAGTTTCTGAGCATCTTCCAACCGGCCTACCGCGTCGCACACAGCATAGACGGCCATATCTTTTTCATATTGGTTGTCGACGTATTCACGATAAGAGGTCTTAAACGATTCTTCCCAGTCCTTCCATTCCGAGTGAGGCAACCAGGGATGTCCACTAATCACCTCAGGAAAGACTTCCTCCTCCCGCACATAGGAGTAGTCCCAATCCAGCTTGGTGGCGAGCGGCAACCAATCCTCTCTGCGAAGCATACTTTCTCCTTGCGGCGAAGTAACCGGCAGATAGATCTTCGGGTTTGGCTTGCTTAATTTCTTCGCGCGAAATGCGAAAGCAACGGGTGCGAAAATAGCGCCTATATAACGGGTACCTTCATCGCTTATAGAGTTCAATACAGCGATCTGTGTAGAGATGACAAATGAAATTTCTTATAAGATGTTTTACTTGTTCTATATCCCTCGGATTTTAGGTGGCACGTAAGCGCAAGGGGGACGTCGATGCAAAATCTTCCATCCAACGTTCGTAGGGCTTTCGCACGCGCCGGTGAATCGCGCGCCGAATCGACCACACCAACGGGAAGTCCCGGCAATTCACAGGAAAATGCGTTTCCTTTGGGGCTGGTGATGGATGCAATTCCAGGATTTATTTGGACCGCTCTTCCGGATGGCCAAGGTGAATTCTGCAACCGAAGTTGGCTCGAATACACCGGGATGTCTTTAAGTGAAGCTAAGGGCTCGGGGTGGACCGCCGCAATTCACCCCGAAGACATGAATGAATTGAGGGATAAATGGGAAGCAGCTTTGAAGCAAGAAACCTCATTGGAAGCTCAAGCTCGCCTGCGCCGCGCCGACGGAACCTATCGTTGGTTCTCGATTCAAGCCGCGCCGCAACGCCTTGCTGCCGGAGGAATAACCCGCTGGTATGGCACTAGCACGGATATCGAAAACTTAAAGCGAGCAGAAGAAAAACAGAAACGAACTTCTTATTTGGACGAGTTGGTGGAACAAGCTCCGGAAGCAATTGCCATCCTGAGCACAGACGATCTTGTGATTCGCGTCAACAAGGAATTCACCCGCCTGTTCGGTTACGAATCTGACGAGCTTTTATATCGCCCCATTTATGATTTCATCATTCCTGAAACACTGATCGAGAGTTCCATGGAGTTTACGCGTCAACTCAAAGAAGGCCATCGAATAGAAGTCGAGACCATTCGTAGACGCAAGGATGGGAGTCCTGTTCACGTGTCACTTCTCGTCGTCCCGATTATTACGCCTGCCGGAGAACAAGCCGCGAATTATGCAATATATCGCGACATTACGGCGCGAAAGCTCGCGGAGGAACGGCTACGCGAGAGCGAGGCTCGGTTCCAGACGATGGCTGACACGGCTCCTGTAATGATCTGGATGACGAGTACAGATGGCGTTTGCAATTATTTCAACAAACCGTGGCTCGATTTCACGGGCCGAACCCTGGAACAGGAAGTAGGCACCGGATGGGTTGAAGGCGTACATCCAGACGATGTGCAGGGGTGCTTCGATTGTTTCCTAACCGCCTTCCATGCGCGAAAAGCTTTCACGATGGAGTATCGCCTGAAGCGAGCGGATGGAGAATTCCGCTGGGTGATTGAAAGCGGCATTCCGAGATACACAGGGGAAGGAGATTTTGCGGGTTATATCGGTTCGAACATTGATATCACGGATCGCAAACGCGCAGAAGAAGAGCGGGAGAGATTACGCCAATTGCAAACGGATCTGGCTCACATAAACCGGGTGTCAACGTTGGGGGAACTTACCGCTTCCTTAGCCCACGAAATTAAACAACCAATTTCGGCATCGGTCATGAACGCCCGCACATGTGTGAAATGGCTGGTACGCGATCAGCCCGACATTCAGGAAGCCCGCGAATCCGCCGTGAGAATGATCGGAGACGTAACCCGTGCATCTGAAATCATCAGCCGGACAAGCTCCCTTTTCAAGAAGGGGGAAACGCAGAGATATCCAGTCGACGTGAATGAAATCATTCGTGAAATGATCGAGCTGTTGCGCAGTGAGGCGAACCGATATTCGCTTTCGATCCATACCGAACTTGCAACTGACCTGCCCAAAATCAATGCGGATCGGGTGCAATTGCAGCAGGTCTTCATGAACCTGATGCTCAATGCGATCGATGCCATGATTGAAGTGAGCGCCGGAAGGAAACTTACGATCAAGTCCGAGCGGAACCCAGATGATCAGCTACTGATCTCGGTTTGCGATACCGGCATAGGGCTGCCTCCCGAGTGCGCGGAAAAAATATTTGAGGCATTTTTCACAACCAAGCCGCAAGGGACCGGCATGGGACTTTCAATCAGCCGGTCCATTATTGAGTCGCACGGCGGACGCCTATGGGCTACTACCAATCCTGATCAGGGCACGACTTTCCAATTCACGCTTCCAACCGATTTCAAAGGAGCATAAATCAATATCCACCGGACTAGATGATTGGAGTATGACGCCCCGAATCGTCAGTGCCTTCATGCGGATTTCAGCGTCCGGCGCAAGTCCTTCCAAGGCCCACCTTTCGCGTAGCGTTCCGGATACAGGACCTTCGGACGCGGATCTTCCGCAGTGTCGAGCTGCAGAACCATCCACTTCGGGTAGGGAATTCCCGGGTCCGATGCAGCATCCAGAAGTTGGAAATCTTCGTCCGAGAGCTGCAGGCCTGACGCAGCGATGTTATCTTCCAGTTGCTCGATTTTCCGGGCCGCGATGATCACGCTGCTAACCGCAGGCCGTCCCAGAACCCACGCGAGCGCCACACGGGCCGGGCTCGCGAAGTGGCGGCTGGCCACGCCCTTCAGCGTTTCCACGACGCGATAACCGATCTCTTTATCAAAAGGCACGAACGAACCCGCCTCTGCAAATCGCGTGCCCGCGGGAGCGGGATTCGTGCGGCTGTATTTGCCTGAGAGGAATCCACCTGCAAGTGGGCTCCAAACCAGGATGCCGATGTTGTGATACTCGGCGAACGATTGGAACTCATGTTCGAGTCCCCGGCCAACTAAACTGTAATACATCTGCGCGGTCACATATTTTTCCAGCCCCAGGCTCTCTTGCAACAAGATCGCGGTTGCCGCTTGCCATGACATTAAGTTCGAAAGCCCGATGTAGCGGACCTTGCCCTGACGCACAACATCGTCGAGCGTCCTCACCGTTTCTTCGAGCGGAGTATTGCTGTCCCATCCATGCACCTGGTAAAGGTCGATGTAATCGGTCTGCAGTCGTTGGAGGCTGCCCTCAATTTCGCGCAAGATATTCACGCGAGTTGCGCCACTCCGGTTGAAATTCTCTCCCATCGGGAGGCGGACTTTAGTGGCCAGAACAATTTCCTGTCTCACGCCTTTCAATGCGTTGCCCACCAGCGTCTCGCTTTCCCCGAGACTGTACACGTCGGCCGTGTCGATAAAGTTGATGCCTCTATCCAGCGCTGCCTTCACCATCCGAGTTGTTTCTTCCTGACCAAGATTGCCCATGTTCATCCTGCCGCCAAACTGCATCGTGCCAAGCGCCAACTCGCTCACGATGAGTCCGGTATTTCCCAGTTTTCTGTATTTCATTTCTCATGTTCCTTTCGGAGACCAAAAATATTTACTTTCCTTTTGCCGGGCTGGAAGGTTTGTAATCGTCGGTCAAGGTCTTCAAAAACGCCACCAGATCGTTCTCTTCCTCATCTGTCAGCTTCAAGTCGCCGAGTTGTCTTGAATTGAGATTGGTTGAATCTTCAGGAGGTGGCCAGCATGTGACCTTTTCTCCGGGATCTCCTGTCTTGCACTTGGGTAGAACGTCGCGCGTGTTATAAAAATGCACAACCTCCTTCAAACTCTTGAAGTAGCCGTTATGCATATACGATTTCACAAAATCGGCAGTGGGACGCATATCAACGTTGCGCAATGTGGCTACCTGGAACTTGGCGTCGAATTTGGGGGACAGTTCGACCCACTGCGTATCAGGATTTAATTGACCACTCAGGCTCTTCAGCTTGCGCAGAAAAAATCCAACGCCGGTATCAACGTAGGACTGACCCGCGGGATTCGGACTGTAACCGCGTTCGTCGGGTTTTGCTTCGAAGTAATATTGCACCGCAGGATTTCGAGGCACGCCCAAATTGCTTGCGGTGAAATCCGTGAATAGCGGTTCTTCCCCAGGTCCCCCGTCGCGGTGACACTGATTACATTTCGCCTTGCCTTTGAACAGGGCATACCCGATTCCCTCTTCAGGCGTAAACTGCACCTTCCCCGCCTGCACATAGTCGTACTTCGAAGTAAATGGATCGACCTCGGGCGAAGCTTCGTATGCGGCAGCCTCCAGTCCGAAACTGTCGTAGACATGGTCGGCACGCTGCCGGTCCGCCACGCTGAGATGGACGGGATATTGATCGTCAGCAGGAGGAGGCCCGGGCGTAGCGCATACACTTTCGACATTCGTCGGCCATTGAATGGAAAATGAGTCGGCACCCCATACGGTTTCAAATAATTTACGGTAAGGAGCTTTGGAGAGCCGGTAGGCTACACAGGCCGAATCGGAGAGTCCCATTTCGACGGGATTTGTTGGCGGTCCCTGCGCTTGTTCGGCGCTTGCACTTTGCAAGCGAAAGCCGCTGGCGCGCATGTCCCAAAAATTTCCTCCGACAAAATCACCTTGCAACGCATTGTAGTGAAGTACAGGGGCGAAGGATGCGTACATGTAGCTTTGCGGCTTCCTCTGGCTGAACCGCGTTCTAACCGATCCTGGATACGCCACAGTGCTTAAGTTTAGGGATTGGATCGGGCCGGTGAATCCCGTCTCAGGCGTATGGCAAAAGCTGCAAGCCTCATTCTGATTCACGGAGAGATGTTTATCGAACAGTAATAACTTTCCTAATAAGATGACTTGCCTTTGGCGATCAAGAGTGGTCTGGTTCATCTCCTGAAGAGCGTCGGATTCAATCTTGTCAATGTTGGCCTCAACCCTGGCGACTTCCTGATCGAATCCTGGAGGCATCTTGCCAGACGGATCATGTTTTTCAGTTCCAGGAACATACACGGAATTGTCCCGCTGAAGGTCAGTCCTGGATATGAGCAGGAGGAAGCCAATGGGGAGAAACCCAAACAGCGAAAACCCGAGTCTTCGATAACGCATGGTTATAATCTCTTTTCCTCGGAGAGGGCTACTTCCGATGGCCAAGTTCAGACGTTTGGCTATTGCGCCTTGTGCCGGGTAGAGTCGGGGTTATAAGAGGCCATCGCTTCTGCATCCCTGTTTGTGTTGGGACCGAGATCTTTTTCGTACACGGTTCCCGATTTACTGACAATGAATGTCATCACGCCTGAAGAGCGGTACTCCGCGGGGTACGCGACAAATGCGAATCCCAGCGTCATTTTCCCGTTGACGATATAGTTCTTGGCTCCGCCAGGCGCACTGGACCCCTGGCTTGAGAGAATCCGGAAGAAATACCCGTTATACGGAACGTTCGCTGGGCGATTTTGGCGCGCGCAGGCGATCAGTGGACTGACTGGACTATCCAACTGATCGCCCGTTTTGTCCCAATATAAACCGTTGTGTCTTCCTTCATCGCTCACCAGTTTTTGCGCGTATTCATTGGAATTGCCATATGGCGCCTTTTCGAAATAAATATTTTCGGCGTCCACCAAATCGGCGCAAGCTTGAATTGCGGATATTTCGTTCTTGCCAATGCGTCGGAACAGAATCTCGTTCTTGCCTGCCTTGGTGTCGAAATACCACGCTCCGTTTTTATTGACGAGTGGAATCGGAAGCGGCCAATTCTCGGCCCCGATCACGAGGGTTACGGTTCCGTTCGGCTCTGTAACGAATCGGTGCATTTCTTCATATTTGACCCTGAAGTTTGCGCGGGAATCGAGATCTTCAGTCGGGTCGCCAGAGGAAACGATATCTTTTCCAGCGGGACCGAGAATTTCCAGGAGAGATCGATCCTCCGGGTCCTGCATCGCGGTAAAAAGAGCGCGGCCTGCGTCCGCGGTTGAAGGAAATGTCTTTTGCCCCGCTTCTTGTGCAAACGTGGTCTCGAATGAATTCCCTATACAGAAGGCCAATAGAACGGACGCAGTGAAGAGAATAACTTTTTTCCATTCCAGTTGATTTAACATCGAAATATTCCACAGCATGGCTGTTCCTCACATTTTTTGATTTTCATTGAATTGCATTCCTCACAACGTGAGCTCACCTGTGCCCGCCGCCTCCGCCATGGAAACCGCCTCCGAAGCTGGATTGCCCGCGGGAAGAAAAACTGTGGACATCTCCGCCGTGATCGAATCCGCTGAATGCGCCGGAGTGTGTTCCCTGCTCAGCGTGAGGGGACCCATGGAATCCGGCAACTCCGGGACTGCCTCCGTGAAATGAATTGCCGTGGTCGAAGCCGCCGTGATTGAAGTTGCCGCGATTTACGAAAGTTCGACTGTGGAATTCATATGGGCTGTGATTAAAGAGCATCCTGTGGCCGTGCCAGTCCCATCCCCAGTGATTCCAGCCCCAACCGAAGCCGCCGAAGAAACCAATTCCAAATCCTGCGCCGAAGAAAAGTCCCGGGCCGTCATAAAAGATTCCAGGGACGGGATACCAACCCGGATACGTAACAATGGGATAACCGTAAACCAGCCAAGGATCGTACTCAGGGACATAAACCTCTTCCGGATTAGCGGGTTCGATTTCGATGGAATTGTCTTGAATTGCTACCTTTTCCTGCTCGTTGCTCTTCAGATCGCCGGCTTTTTGAGCTTCCTGGCGCATGGTTTGCACGGTATCCATTACTTCCTGTTGTTGATTGGCGTAAGCGTCGCCAAGGGACGAAGTCCAGGAAAGATTTTTGTCCATGTTTTCAAGAACTGAGGAAAATTGAGTAAGGGCCTTTACGCTCGGGTCCCAGGATTGTTTATCGACTTCAGCACCCAGCTGTTCACCCTTGAGTTCAGAGTGACTCTGCAGCCAGCGATCCGCCTCGACGATCTCAGTTGGATAAGTAGAAGCTGCCAGAACTTGTGCAACGAGAGCGTCCGGGTAAAGGGCGATCGGAGCAACTAATTGTTGCAGCTCTTGCGAAGACAATTGAGCAGCGGGAGCTGGGGTTTGTTCACTGGATTGGGCAGCGGGAATGAAAGAGGCAGCCCTCATAGTCGATTGCACAAGCAAAAAGCACACAAGTATGACCATGGTCCGCATTGCGAATCTGGGCGGCCTCCGATTCATGACATAACCTCCATCACTGATTTAAAACCGACTCGTCCCGGCCAAATCCATTCATAATTCTTCACTTCTTCGGAGAGCCTGGAGGAAATTTATTGAACATTTTGTCCACGCCTTTATCCAGATTCTCGATGTTTTTGTTGGAGTTGTTGGACAGAGTGTCGGACGAATTTCCTCTCCATATCAATTCCTTTGTTTTTGCGTCAAACAGGTCAATAACCAGAGTGCCTACTTGATACGTGTCAGTTGTAGTGGTTGCCTCGCCGAGTCCCCCGAAACCTCTCCAACGCCAGCCTCCTCCGAACCCATCGTAAAAGGTATTTAAGGTCTGCTGATTTTGTGTAATTTGCATGGCAACGATGCAAACATCGCCACCGGAATTCACGAGGGTCCAGCCCTTTGCTGCCAAGGTCATATTGACGGCGTTCTTGATCCGATCGACGTTCAGAGGGTCTTGCGTCTTAACTTGCTCCCACGAGAACGTCTTGTATTTCCCGAAGTCGGCATTCCGGTCGTAATCGGTTTTTACTTTCTGCGCGAAAGAATTACCGGCGAGGAAAAACATCATCCCTATTAAAATGAGCATCTGCCTTCGGACTTTCATGGTCTCTCCTTTCATGAGATTTCCATTCAAAACTCCTCGCATGCGAGGAGGTCAACCCGATCCCAGATGATTGCTATTCCAGCGAGCCGCTAGCCTTTCTGCTGCCCGTGACGATGCGCCGGTACATGAGCCTGCGATTCCGCGGTCTCGTGGCTTACTGTCTTTTCGTACCGTGACTCGGCAACGGTGCTGCCATTGGGGTTCGCTTCGTCAAATAACTTGGCGAGGAAATAGCGATTCCCGTATTTGTTGAAAATTAATTCGGTCTTGGCTGGGGGAGTGTTGACTTCAGCGTCGCGGACTTCAAAGAGGGCGGAAATAGAACCATCTGCGCTGCTGATTTCCATGGTTGTGAGATCGGTGTTATCGAGCGGATGAATGATGTACTTGCCCGCCGGAAGTTTGGCATTGCCCACATGGAATTGAAATGGAATCGTGACTTCGATCTCTCCAATGATTTGCGCGTGTGCGTTCCTCGGCAAGATCGTAAGCATGAACACGACAGCGAAAAACAACAGCATCAAACTCAACAAATTGCGTGTTGTTGTCCCTTTGCGCCGCGAATGTATCCAGTCGATTTCTTTCTCGAACATGATTATTTCTCCTCATTCAAATTTGTCGCCAATGTACTGTGTGTCACGAGCGACTCGCCAAGTGAACATGCAACACGCCTGCCAAATATGGCGAGTGCGTAAGTGACGGAAAGAAATGGTTAACCGCACAACCTGGTCCGTCAACGCATTCCAATCCCCCATACATAACGTCCAATAAACTGACATTTAAATTGACAGGGTCTTCGCATTTTTCCCGCGCCGCTCGTTGCGAAGTGGTGTTTCAAGCCGATCGGAGTTGGAACGTTCACCTGGAACGAAAAGAATTGCGAAAATTAAAACGAAGCTGCGAGGAGAAGCCGCCGCAAACAAAGCTGGAGTCCGTGAGTCGAAGGAAGAAACTGAGGCGAGCGAACTAAATGAGGTATTTTAATCACGACAGAGATTGCACAAGCGACGTCAATCTACGGGAAGGTCTGTCTCCACGCCACGCCCACTCTGTTGCGCGTGGAATGCATCCTGATTGGAACGCGATATTCCAAGTTTTTGCATGCGGAAATAAAGGGTGGATCGTTTCATTCCGAGGCGCGCTGCTGCGCCATTAGGACCGGCGACGACCCATTTAGTGTGCACAAGGGTCTTGATAATATGCTCGCGTTCCGCTTCTTCCAGCGTAACAGCTCCCAGTGATTCGGCTGCATCGGAGCGCTTTAGTTCATCGAGAGGCGCGCGAAGCTCGCTTCCGACACTCATGATTACGCTTCGCTCAATGAAATTCTGCAGTTCGCGGATGTTCCCGGGCCAGGAATAGGACACAAGCGCGGACATGGCTGACTCAGAAACGTTTTCGATTTGTTTGCCCATTCTCCGGCTGTAAAGTTCTACAAAATGCGAAACTAGTGCGGGAATATCCTCGCGCCGCGAGCGCAATGGCGGCAACTGAATCGGGAAGACGTTCAGCCGATAGTAGAGATCGCTGCGAAACTCTTTCTGCTTCACCATGCTCCCCAAATCACGATTGGTCGCGGCCACGAGGCGTACGTCCACCCGGTGACTTCGTGCACTTCCCAGGCGCTCGAATTCTTGTTCCTGTAAAACTCGGAGCAATTTTGGCTGCAACGCCGATGGAATATCGCCGACTTCATCGAGAAAAAGCGTTCCTTTGTCCGCAAGTTCGAATCGCCCAATTTTTTGCGCAATGGCTCCTGTGAATGCACCTTTCTCATGCCCAAAAAGTTCGCTTTCCAGAAGATCGAGCGGAATAGCTGCGCAATTTACTCTGATGAACTGGCGTCCGCAGCGGGAGCTTATATTGTGAATAGCCCGTGCGATTAACTCCTTGCCGGTTCCGGTTTCCCCCTGGATCAATACAGTGGAATTAGTTGGGGCCACCAATTCGACATGGTCGAAAACATATTCAAGTGCCGCACTATTCCCTACAACCTGTTCGAATCTTCGCGGATTACGGTCCTCATCACTGGATCCCGATCTTTCGAAAGCCTCCGCATGAACCGCCATTGGGACCTCCTGCGAATATTGGGACGCCGCTTCGGCCCTGGAATTAATTTTCGAAAGCCGCGCGCACACTTTGGAGAAGTACTTCTTCATCAAGCGGCTTTGAAAGGAACTCCACCGCGCCTGCCCTCAACGCCTGTATTCGCATCTTTGCATCTCCATGGGCCGTAATGAAGATGATCGGTATTCTGCACCGCTCAGCGTTCAGTTGAGACTGGAGTTCCAAACCTGACATTCCAGGCATGCGGATATCCACAATCAAGCAGGAAGTTTCGTGTTGCAGGCCCGACTTTAGAAATTCTTCGGCCGAAGCAAACGCTCGCGCCGGAAACCCGACTGCTTTCAGCAAGCCGTCCAGAGCGTTGCGCATCGAGTCATCGTCATCAACTATTGCCACTAATTTGGTCCTAGCTTCCATATTCATGATTGAAAATTACGGCGTTGCGGAAAACGGCGCAATTATACGTTGGTATAAAGGATTAATACCGCCCTGACCGGCGAATCACAGCGATCATTCGGCAATTGGAAATGCAATTTGGAAGGAAATTATTTTACGAAAAGAAACTGTCAATCGGCAAACACGCTGCCACATGCAACGGCATCAGCCTACTGCTTGCCGGGCGAGAGCTGTTCCAATTTCGCAGCCATTCTAACCAGTTCCGCTAACGAATCGGCCTTCATCTTTCGCATCACGTTCCCGCGATGGATCTTCACCGTGATTTCACTGGTTCCATGTTCCGCTGCTATTTGTTTATTGAGCTTTCCCGTAACCACCAGGGCCATGACCTCCCGCTCTCGTTTGGTCAGCGATTGGTAACACGTTCGCAATTCAGCAGCATCGCTTTGCTGCCGGCGAAATGCCCTGTCGCGTTCCAAAGCCACGTAAATCGCATCCAGCAAATCCTGGTCCCGGAAGGGCTTTGTCAGGAATTCGACGGCGCCTGATTTCATTGCTTTCACCGTCATCGGGATATCTCCGTGTCCGGTGATGAAGATAATCGGTATGAGAACGCCTGAGTCAGTCAGACGGCGCTGAAAGTCCAGGCCACTTACGCCGGGGAGTCTTACGTCCAGAACCAGGCAACTCGGCGTGTCCGGCCGCTTGCTTCGCAGGAACTCTTGAGCCGTTCCGAATGTTTCGGACCCCAGACCCACCGACTTAAGCAGTCCTTGAATTGCCGCACGCATGCCGGCATCGTCATCGATTACGAAAACCAATGGAGCACCCGCGGGGGTCATTCACGTGCCTCCGCTTTGCTTGGTAAAGTGAAACAAAGAATTGCGCCGTGCGGATAGTTGTTGCCAGCCCATAAGTGGCCGCCATGCGATTCAACAATCGAGCGGCAGATCCGAAGTCCCATGCCAATACCATCGGGTTTGGTGGTGAAGAATGCATTGAAGATCTGGTCCTCCTGCCGCGGGGGCAGCCCTATGCCAGTATCGATGACGGTTACCAAAATGTGCTCGTTTTCCGTCGGCTGAGTCTTGATGACGATCTCCCCTTTATCATCCAAATCCTTCATCGCATCAATGCTGTTCACGATGAGGTTCATCACCACCTGCTGGAGTTCTACGCGATCTCCCATAACCTTGGAAAGGTCCGCCGCAAGCTCCGTGCGGAATGAAATGTGATGCTGGGTTGCCTCATTGCGAAGGAGCACGATCATCCCTCGGATGACATCATTTACATCAACCACCTCACTCTCCGGAACATCTTTCTTGAAAACCAGGTGAATGCGTCTGACGATTTCCGCTGCTCGCGTTCCGTCTTTCACGATTCTCATGGCAGCCGCGCGAGCCTCTTCCAGATCGGGGCGATCGCGCATAAGCCATCGCATGCAAGTATTGGCATTCGTAATGGCAGCGGCAATCGGTTGATTCACTTCGTGCGCAAGGGAGGCAGTTAGCTCGCCCATGGTGGTCACGCGATTGACATGTGCAAGCTCCGCCTGCGCCTGGCGCAGAGCCTCTTCGCCCCGCTTGCGTTCGGTAATATCGATCACGGTGCCCACAAATTCAATGAGGTCGCCGGAGGTGCTCAGAACAGGATGCCCGATCGAGTGAATATCTCTGACTTCACCGCCTGGGTCAACGATTCTGTAATCCACTTCGAACTCCGCTTTTTCACGCCGTGCCGTCTCGACTATTTCTCTGACCCTGGCTTTATCATCCGTGTGGATGCGTTGAAAAAAAGTTTCCCAAAGCGGCTGATCACCATTCGGATCGAATCCCAACACGCGACAGCATTCTTCGGATAAGTACCTGATCAGGCCCGTATCGGGTACCGATGCCCAACTGCCCGTATGGCTGAGCCTCTGCGCCTCCGCCAGATATGCCTGGCTCTGGCGCAGGGCGTCTTCCGCCAGCTTGCGTTGAATAGCCACACCGGCAAGATGGGTTATTTGAGTGATGATTTCCTGGTCACGCAGGCTGGGACTGCGCGGCTCCCGATAGTACATGGCAAAGGTTCCGATCACTTTGCCTTCCGCGGATAGAATGGGTGTAGACCAGCAGGCTCGCAGTGAGTGGGCGAGAGCTAGCCCGGAATAGTTGGCCCACAATGGATCGCTGGCTATGTCGGAGACAATTACTTGTTTACCGTGGTAGGCAGCGGTTCCACATGAACCGGCGGTGGGCCCAATGAAACTTCCGTTGATGGCGTCCGTATAGGCTTTCGGCAGGCTAGGTGCTCCGCCGTGCCGAAGTTGCTTACCATTTGAATCCATTAGCAGGATCGAAGCGATGACATCGTCGGCTTGCTCTTCCACGAACATGCACAGGCTATCGAGTATCCGTACAAGCGAGTCACCACCTGCCACCATTTCGAGAAGGAGTTTCTCTCCAGCCAGCAATCCTTCGGCCCGCTTGCGTTCGGTGACGTCCATTAGCGCTCCAACAAACTCGATGCCTGGCGATTCGTCACTTAAGGCATGAGCCACAACATGGACATGTTTGACTGACCCATCCGGCATTACCAGGCGATGTTCAAGATCAAAATCCTTTCCGTCCCGAGACGCGCGTTCGATTGTCTGTTTCACACGGGACGTATCTTCAGGGTGAACCCGATGGAGAATAAGTTCTACATTGGGTTTCGTTGTTCGGTCGCATTCGAATATTCGAAAGGATTCGTCCGACCAGATAATCTCGCCGGTAGCGACCTTCCAGCCGAAGCTCCCTGTATCACTGAGCCTTTGAGCTTCCGCCAAATATGCCTGGCTTCGCCGAAGCTCAATTTGGGTCAGTTTTCGTTCAGAATTCTCCGCTCGTAATTCTTTGTTGGTTCTTTCCAGTTCCTGAACATTTACGCTCAGGTCATCGCGCGCCCGCCTGAGCGATTCCGTGCCGCTCCTTAGGGAGGCGGTCAGGAAACAAATTATGAGCCCTGACACGACGAAGATGATGAGACGCACCTCTTGACCCGAATCCAAATAAAATGAATGGGTTGGGGTCAGGAAGAAATAATCGAGCGACAGAGCAGAGACCGCGACACCGAGCAAACCCTGCGTGAAGCCGCCGAACCAGGCGCTGAGAATGATGGCGCAGAAAAACACCGATGCGAAAGCCTCAGAATGCAGGAAATTCCACAACAACCATGCGACGGTGACCGCTGAGGCAATCGAAACAAGGGTGACGGCGGACTTCACACGAGAAGGGGGGCTGTACCACCAATTCGGTTTAGACATTGGCATAATCCTGCTTTTTTGCATGTCGGAATTGCCGGCAGCCAGCAGACTGAACAAAACGATTGAGCGACACGGCTATGTTTTTCTAAGCTCCGAACCGGCCGCAGCGCAATCCACAGCGCAGCGGCTAATACACAATCAGATGCCATTTACGTGACGTCGGGTGACAAAAAAATGCATGCAAGATCTGGTCCGATAGTTTTTCTGGCAAGCTTGAGAGCAAAATTGTAAGAATCCTGAGATATAGACCGTCTTCCAGAGGGTCGGGGTAATGGCAGATTGGAAGAGCGGAAACTCCACTCCACGAACGTCGTATCGTTCAAGAGGAAGAGTCAAAGTGAGTACAAGAGCTGCGGGAACGACGGCAGGCCCGCCCCGATTAACCGAGTATCGATTGGTAATCAGCGATGAAAGATTCTGGCGCCCCATGGCTTACCTCGCTGTGGCAGTCACTACTTCTTTTGTTATCACGTTTGGATAACCAAGACAACCCGGCACCCCTCCTCTCAATCACTCGTCGCGCTATAAAAATCATCTTGACAGACCCGTCTGGCGCTGGAAATAGACGTCCAATTCTGGCGCTCCTTGAACAGAGAGAGGCAAGCCTCCCATCCGGGCGATTAGACGAATGCCGATACTTCGACACATTCTCATCGCAATCGACCTTCCAAAACATTAGCAAACCGACTTAAATCCTTATTTTCCCAGTAAATTCCTAGTCGTTTTTCGGAATTCGTCTATGGCACGGATATTGCATCGTTCGATGGCGAGTACGCCTGAGGGAGATGCGAGGAGGAAAAGAGCCATGGGAGCGCTTCGGTCAAGCACAATAAATGGAATTTCAGACCGCGAATTAGTGGGAGCAGCAAAGTGTGGAGATACTGGAGCTTTTGACCAATTGGTATCCCGCTACGAACGAAAAGCGCTTTCCGTGGCGCAACGCATTGTCAACAACCGGGAAGACGCGGAAGACATTGCGCAGGAGAGTTTTCACAAAGCATTCCGTCACATCGGCTCCTTTAAAGAAAAGTCACTTTTCTCAACGTGGCTCACTCGCATTGTTATGAATGAAGCTTTTATGTTGCTTCGCTGGCGAAAGAGAAATTGCGAGGTTTCAAACGAAAGCAGGGATGATGACGCGAAATTTATCGAGGCAACATTCATTGACCAGAGTCCTACCCCGGAGCAGTCATGCTGGCACCAGGAGCGTACGAAATTCCTGAATGAGGCGATCAACAGCTTAAGCCCCAAGATGAGAAGAGCGATTCGGCTGTATGACATCGAGGAACACACGGTCAACGAAACAGCTCAGATTCTGGGAACGTCCATAGAAGCTGTTAAATCGCGCATCTACCATGGCCATGAGAAGTTGCGAGGAAGATTGAATCCTGGCCAGGCTTTTGGGATTTTTGCTTCCAGTCCGAACGAAGCCGTCTGTCAATAGGAGACAGCGCGGTTCGTTTCGCGGGAGAAACCATGCTGTAATTTTCAGATTCCAGACAGGTTAGTTTATGCCGCATCCAATCAGACCGATCTTCTGCAACTAAATACTTCCGGAAAGCGGGTATTCTGCCCCTGCTTGGAAAAATGGTCTCCTATTCCCTGTTTAGCTTTGGAATCGATTCCATTTGCATAAGTTACATAGGCGGAATCACGACATCCTCCAGTTTATAGATTGGAGATCAGAACAGACGGACGCCGTGTCTAAATGCTGACAACTATTCAATTGGTTGGACTCTTTCCTGGTGAGCCACGGGTTTAAATTCAGCAAGATCTTTTTAATCGCGTATATTTTCAACTAATTCCTGAAAATTTCAGTCACCGTTAACAATGGTATTCGGCCTGCATCCTGAAGGACGAGAGGCAAGCAATGTGTCGGAGACTGAGGATTTATTTTTAACTCTCGAAACTCAAACCCCGAATCGTCGGGTGTCTGTGCGAATTGATTGATCCCGTCCGGCTAACCCGGACGGAAGTTTGGAGAAGTCAATCATGTGGATAGTACGACTTGCATTGAGGCGACCCTACACCTTCGTGGTGATGTCCATACTTATCGTTATTTTGGGTACGCTCGCGATCTTACGCACGCCCACCGATATCTTCCCAAACATAAACATTCCGGTAGTCAGCATCATTTGGAATTACAACGGGCTAGTGCCTGACGACATGGCGGATCGCATCGTCAGCGTCACAGAACGGGCTCTCACAACAACCGTCGATAACATCGCGCATATCGAGTCGCAGTCGCTTTATGGCATCGCCGTCGTCAAAGTGTTCCTCCAACCACAAGCAAACATTGAACAAGGCATCGCGCAGATTACGGCGATTTCTCAGACTCAGCTAAGGCAATTGCCTGCAGGAACGACGCCGCCCCTCATTCTTGCCTATAGCGCGTCGAGCGTCCCCGTCCTCCAGTTAGCACTTTCAGGACAAACTCTTTCGGAGCAAGAGTTAAACGACTATGGCCTGAATTTCATTCGGACGCAGATCATTACAGTTCCGGGTGCCTCTGTTCCGTATCCCTACGGCGGAAAACAACGCCAGGTGCAAGTGGATCTAAATACAACGGCATTGCAGTCGAAGGGACTTTCCGCACTCGACGTGGTGAATGCCATCAGTCTTCAAAATCTAATCCTGCCAACTGGAACTTCGAAAATTGGATCCCGGGAATACGATGTTTCGATCCCCAACGCGGCACCGCAAACGATCGAGGACTTGAACCGCATTCCGATCAAATCAATCGGCGGTACTACGATCTACATTAAGGATGTTGCCTGGGTGCGGGACGGATTCCCACCCCAGACAAATATCGTGCGGGTGGACGGGCAGAGGTCGGTACTTCTGACAATTCAAAAGGCGGGTGACGCATCGACACTGAGCGTAATCGCTGGCATCAAGGCGATCCTCCCTCGAATTAAGCAGACGGTTCCACCTCAGTTACAGATATCTCCTCTCGCGGATCAATCCATATTTGTCAAAGGCGCGATCAGCGGCGTGGTACGGGAAACTTTAATTGCCGCCTGCCTCACGGCTTTCATGATTCTCACTTTCCTGGGCAGTTGGCGAAGCACGATTATCATCGCGACCTCGATTCCGCTGGCGATTCTCACCTCCATTATTGTGTTCAGCGCGATCGGTGAAACGATTAACATCATGACGCTGGGCGGACTCGCACTAGCGGTTGGAATTCTGGTGGACGATGCCACGGTCGAGGTCGAAAACATCAATCGAAATCACGAGGCAGAGCCGGACAAGGGCATGGACGAAGTGGTGCTCGAGAGCGCCGCGCAAATTGCGACTCCCGCCTTCGTGGCAACACTTTCGATCTGCATCGTGTTTGCCCCGATGTTCTTGCTGTCCGGTGTGGCGCGATATCTTTTTGTGCCGCTCGCAGAGGCAGTCGTCTTCGCTATGTTGGCATCGTATCTGCTCTCCCGAACGATTGTTCCAACGATGGCAAAATACCTTTTGCGCGGCGAAAAAAAAGAAGAGCAAGGTTCCGGCCCCAGCCGCAATCCCCTGGTGCGATTTCAAAAAGGTTTTGAGGCAGGCTTCGAGAGATTCCGCGTGACCTATCGCGGCTTGCTGGAAAGCAGCCTCCACCACAGGACTGCCTTCCTGATTGCTTTCTTTGCATTCTGTCTGGGTTCTCTGGCCATTCTGATTCCCTGGCTGGGCCGGGACTTCTTCCCCAACGTGGACAGCGGCACTTTCAAACTTCATATGCGAGCGCCTACAGGAATGCGCATCGAGGATACCGCCGACCTCTGCGATCTGGTGGAACGAACGATTCGACAGCAGATTCCAGCTGCCGAAGTCCAGACCATTATTGACAACATCGGTTTGCCCTACAGCGGAATCAATCTGTCATACAGTAATTCGGCCCCCGTCGGGACCTCGGACGCCGATATTCTTGTGACTCTAAATGCGGATCACCATCCTACGGACGACTATATTCGTCAACTGCGCCTAACACTTCCAAAGGATTTTCCAGGTGTCATATTCGCTTTCCTGCCGGCGGACATGGTCGGTCAGATTTTGAATTTTGGTTTGCCGGCTCCCATTGATATCCAGGTTGTGGGAAACAACTTGGACGGGAACCGGCTCTACGCGGACGCGCTTTTTGAGAAATTGCGATCCGTCACGGGAACGGCTGATTTGCGAATTCAACAGCCGTTTGATGAGCCATATCTGCGGTTCCGCGTCGAACGGACGAAGGCTGAAGAACTTGGGTTTTCTGCCCACGACATTGCGCAAAATCTTTTAGTTTCTCTGAGCGGCAGTTTCCAGACTTCGCCTACGTTTTGGGTGGATCCAAAAAACCGAGTCAGCTACCAGATCGCAACTCAAACGCCGCAGTACAGAGCCGACACGTTGCAAGGGGTTGAGAACATTCCAGTCACGGGCACGGATCCGGCGACTCCCCCGTCACTTATGGCCAGTTTAGTTTCCATGCAAAGAGGAACGGGCATGGCGGTAGTTTCCCATTACGACATTGAACCGGTGATTGACATTTTTGGGTCGGTCACAGGTCGTGACCTGGGTGGCGTGTCAGGAGATATCAACAAGATTATTGATGCCACACGACAACAATTGCCGCGCGGTTCTCGAGTCGTGGTTCGTGGACAGGTTCAGACTATGCGGGAGTCCTACATCGGGCTTCTGAGTGGTTTGGCATTCTCGATCGTGCTAGTGTACCTGCTGATCGTCGTCAACTTTCAATCCTGGTTGGACCCTTTCATTATGATTTCCGCACTCCCCGCTGCGCTCGCCGGAATTGCCTGGTTCCTGTTCGTAACCCACACGACTTTGAGCGTGCCAGCCTTGATGGGAGCCATCATGTGCATGGGCGTGGCCACTTCAAACAGCATTTTGGTGGTGAGCTTTGCCACGGAGCAAATGGAAGCGGGGAGCGATTCCCTGAGCGCCGCATTGGAAGCGGGCTTTACGCGGTTTCGGCCCGTGTTGATGACTGCGCTCGCCATGATCATCGGCATGGTGCCAATGGCTTTGGGTCTTGGGGATGGCGGCGAACAGAATGCCCCTTTGGGCCGGGCAGTTATTGGCGGGTTGATTTTCGCGACGGTCTCGACGCTCTTTTTTGTTCCGGCATTTTTCAGTCTGCTTCAACAATCAAACAGGAATTTGGCCAAAAAATAGTTTCAACGGTAAGACCTTATGGAGCTGCCATGTCGCCCAAAGATGAGAATGCAAAAACAATCGGCGGTCAAACAGAGGGATTTATTGAAATGCACGAAGCGAAGCACACTGGTAAAGGTTGGCTGGTTCTGTTGATCGCGCTCATCGTGGTTGCCGCACTTATTGGTTCAGGGATCTGGTCACGCGTGAAAGCCAACGCGAAGTTACGCACAGAGACTTCGCAAGTCGCTCTCACCGCAGTATCCATTGTGCCTCCAAAGCAAACAACTCCTGCGCAGGAAATCATTCTTCCTGGAAATGTGCAACCCTTCATCACATCGCCTATTTACTCGCGCACGAACGGATACCTGAAAAAGTGGTATTTCGACATCGGAGCGCATGTCAAAGAAGGGCAATTGCTCGCAGTGATCGAAACTCCGGAAGTCGATCAACAACTGGAGCAATCGCTCAGCAACCTCAATACAGCGAAAGCAAATCTCGCGCTGGCACAGATCACCAAGGACCGGTACCAGGGCTTACTCAAGTCCAATGCGGTTTCACAACAGGATGTGGACAATGCCGTCGGCAACTACAACGCAAACACGGCGATTGTCGAAGCCGCCCAAGCGAACGTGAAGCAGCTTCAAGCGCTGCAATCTTTTGAAAAAATTTACGCGCCATTCGACGGCGTGGTGACGGCGCGTAACACGGATATCGGCGACCTCATCAATTCCGGCAGCACTGGTGGCGTGAAAACGGATATGTTTCACGTCGCGCAGCCAGGAGTCCTGCGCGTTTACGTAAATGTTCCGGAGGAATATTCGCAAGGAGTAAAAACCGGCATGACGGCGGATCTGGTTCTCGCCGAATTTCCCGGCCGCAAATTCCAGGGAAAGTTGGTACGGACCGCCGATGCCATCAATGTAACCACGCGGACTTTGTTAATCGAAATTGATGTGGAAAATCCCACGGGTACTTTATTCACGGGATCTTACGCGGAAGTCCACTTGAAGGTCCCCACGCAGTCCAAAACTTTCTTGCTTCCGGTAAATACTCTGATTTTCCGGTCAGAAGGATTGCAAGTGGGTGTGGTCAAGGACGGAAGTGTCACGCTCGCAACCGTAACTCCTGGCCACGATTTCGGAGATCAGATTGAGATCGTGGCAGGCCTTAAGGCAAGCGATCAGGTGATTATCAATCCGCCGGACTCCATTATCACTGGGGAAAAAGTCCAAATTGTAGAAGGAACTTTGCCGGGAGACACCAAATGACCGGTCCGCGACTGAGTGTTCTCGCCGAAAGCTTGGGGAAAATGCCCCGGCTTACCGTCCTTCTTTTACAAGTGGTGCTCGTCCTTGGGTGCACAGTTGGACCAAAGTACCGAACTCCGACCGCCCAAATTCCGCAGACATATAAGGAAGCGGATGGCTGGAAACCCGCCCAGCCCAATGACCAAAATCTCGGTGGTAACTGGTGGACCATATTTAATGATCCACAGCTCGATCAATTGGAACTCCAGGTCAATGTATCGAACCAGAATCTGAAAGAAGCAGAGGCGCAGTATCAACAGGCGCGAGCCGTTCTGCGCTACTCTCGGGCGGACTATTATCCCACCGTGACAGCTGGTCTTTCGGGAGATCGACTGCATACATCAACCCATCGTCCGCCTGCGACTGCGACTTCGATTTTTGATGGCATTACCTACAACGACTTTACTTTGCCCGTCGACTTTTCTTATCAGGTCGATGTGTGGGGACGCGTTCGCCGCACAGTGGAGTCTTATCGAGAGCAAGCGCAAGCCAGCGCCGCGGACCTGGCGACGGTCAATCTGAGCATGCACGCGGATTTAGCCGTCGATTACTTTCAGGCCCGCAGCCTGGATGCCGAAGAACAGCTTCTGACCTCTACCGTCAAACAGTATCAGGATTATCTGGACTTGACCGAAACCCGTTTTCAAGGGGGATATTCGTCGGAGGTAGAAGTTCAGCAGGCAAAGACTCAGCTCAATACGACCCAGGCACTCGCTATCGATGTAGGTGTTCTGCGCGCGCAGTACGAGCATGCCGTTGCAATTCTGATTGGGAAACCACCAGCGGAGCTGACCCTTCCTCCGCTGCCTCTCACCGCCCCGCCTCCGGATGTTCCCGTGAGCATGCCTTCTGAGTTACTGGAAAGACTTCCTACAATCGCCGCTGCGGAGAGGCGCGTGGCTGCCGCCAATGCCCAGATCGGAGTTGCACAATCTGCCTACTATCCCGTCATCAGCCTTACGGGCGGGGGAGGGTTTGAAAGTTCCGGTATCTCGACGTTGCTGAACGGGCCGAGCGGAATATGGTCTGTCGGAGCGTCAGCGCTGGGAACGGTTTTCGACGTGGGAAGGCGGCGAGCCTTCACCGATGAAGCGCGTGCAGCATACGATGTGCAGGTCGCTGCTTACCGGGAAAGTGTCCTCATTGCATTTCAGCAGGTGGAAGATAATCTGGCCGCTGTGAGAATCCTCGAGAATGAAGCCAAGGTGCAGGACGAAGCGGTAACGGCGGCACAGAGATCGCTCGATCTTTCCATCACGCGGTACAAAGGCGGAGTCACGAGTTACCTGGAAGTGACTATCGCGCAAACCGCGGCGCTTCAGGACGAAGTGACAGCGGTCAACATCCTGGGCCGGCGGATGGCGAACACCGTATTGCTCATTCAAGCTCTTGGCGGAGGTTGGGATCGTTCCAGCTTGCCGGCACGGCCCGAGTGCTGCGGCAAACTCGTGAGCAGTACAGACTCGAATACGATGAAACCTGATTCGACACAGCAGATCCTTCCATGAAAAAATTCGACAGCTTATCTGAGCAAGAAATTCTTGCACTTGCTATTTCTCTCGAAGAAGAAGATGAGCGAGTGTATGCCGATTTTGCCGAACAACTGAGGGGGAACTTCCCCGCCACGGCTGCAATCTTCGACGCAATGCGGACCGATGAAACGGGTCATCGTCAAAGGCTTCTTTCCTTATATCAAAAGCAATTCGGGAATCATGTTCCTCTAATTCGTCGACAGGATGTGAGAGGCTTCGTGCGCCGCACGCCCATTTGGCTGGTGCGCCCGCTGGGACTGGACGCTGTGCGCAAGCAAGCCAGCGCAATGGAAATCGAGACGCGACGCTTTTATGAGCGAGCCGCCAGCCGAACGAAGAACGCGGATATTCGGCAGCTGCTCGATGATTTGGCCGAAGAAGAACGAGGCCACGAAAATCGCGCCGAGGAACTCACCGAGCAGAACCTGCCTACCGAAATTCGAAAGAGTGAGGAACAGGCAAGCCGGCGGCTCTTCGTTTTGCAGATCGTACAGCCAGGGCTTGCGGGGCTGATGGATGGATCGGTATCCACTCTCGCTCCTGTTTTTGCGGCGGCGTTTGCCACGAAAAGCACCTGGGATGCTTTTGCCGTTGGATTGGCAGCGTCATTGGGTGCGGGGATCAGCATGGGATTTGCCGAGGCGCTGTCAGATGACGGCAGCCTCACCGGCCGGGGAACGCCTTGGATTCGCGGGTTCATCACGGGATCCATGACGGCGCTGGGCGGCATCGGCCACACGCTGCCGTACCTAATCCACAATTTCAGGCTGGCGACCATGATCGCGATTCTGGTCGTCTTCTTTGAGCTGTCGATCATTACCTGGCTGCGGCATCGATATATGGACACGCCACCGCTTTCGGCGGCCCTGCAAGTGGCGCTGGGCGGAGCGCTGGTTTTCGCGACCGGCATACTGATTGGTAATTCGTAACTGACTCTGGCGAAATTCCGTCTCCAGTAAAGCCCCATCGAAATTGGGGGAGTTGCTGTATCGATCACCACGGAAAAACCATTGAATTAACGCATGTATATTTCCGAATCGAATGTTATTTCAATGGATATCGCAATTATGTTTCTACTCGTGCAAAGCAGAATTCGGGCTGGCGAGGCGGCCAAATAGCGTGAGTGTCGTCAAGTCGGACACTTTAGTTGAAACTTGTCGAATCGTTGGACACTTGCACGGCTATACGAAATCCAGGTTCATAATTCTTCGTTGTCTCAACCGTTTGATCTTCCCGCAGGCCCCCTCGATTCAACCATTTGCAAATTAAATTCGCGTGATCGTGAATTAGTTTGAGTATTGGCAACCCATTTGCCATTCCCATACACCGGAGGCCGACAAGTCAACATCGCACGGGAAACCATAATGAAAAAAATCGCCTTATTTACCTTCGCTTCTATGCCGGGGCGGAATTGCAAGCGTCTGGGAATTCTTCCGTTAATCGTATTATCTGTCCTTATAACCTGCCTGCCAGCCGCAAGGGCCCAATCGTACGTCTCATCACCGAACGAGAAATCATCCCAAATTAACTTGGACAAATTGACGAAAAAAGCAGGCTCGGGAGACATGCAAGCGCAACTTCAACTCGGTTACGCCTACCAGTTTGGCAAGGGAGTTCAACAGAATTTTAACGAGGCAATCCGGTGGTATCGCAAGGCCGCGAACAACGGCAATCCGTCAGCACAAAATAACCTCGGATATCTGTACCAAACGGGGCCGGAAGGAATCAAGAACATTGAAGAAGCAGGCAAGTGGTTCATGCGCAGCGCCGTGGATGGAAACCCCACAGCTCAATTAAATCTGGGGCTGTTTTATCTGCGAGGGGCGGGAACGAATCAGACCAACGGTGATGCCATCTATTGGATTCAACGCTCGGTGGATGCAGGTGATCGAAAGGCGATGACAGTCCTTGGCTACTTGTATTCCGTCGGCGTTGGAGTCTCAAAAGATCCAATCAAGGCATTTAAGCTAGCTCAAGAAGCCGCGACGAAAAACGATCCCGGGGGACAGGCGCTACTTGGAACGCTGTATGCAATCGGAATGGGCGTTGCTAAAGATGCCGCGCAAGCCGCGAGTTGGTATCGAAAAGCGGTGGAGGCCGGGGATACCTCTGCTCAATACGGACTCGGAACCATGTATGAGGTTGGCCAAGGTGTGGCGCGTGATGAAAAGGAAGCTCTACGGCTGTATCGAATGGCCGCCGAAAAAGGATCGATGGATGCCCAGCAGGCTCTAGGACAAATCTACGAATTTGGGCAAGGCACCGTGGCCGATTCCGGTGCAGCCGCCAAATGGTATCGGATGGCCGCCGAGCAGGGCAGTCCAGTTTCCGCAGGGAGACTGGGAACGATGTTATTTGACGGCGATGGAATCGTGCGGAACATATCCGAAGCTATCAAATGGTGGACTTTGGCCGCGGAGCGCGGAAATTCAGAATCGCAATTTCGTCTCGCGCAGTTGTATTGGAAAGGCTTGGGCGTTTCGCGAGACCTGGCCAAAGCGTATTCGCTTTTGACAAGCGCTGCCAAATCACGCGATGTGAGCAAGGAATTGAACGAGCTCTCTTCCGAGATGAATCACAAAGAAATGGTCAGTTCTTATTGACAGCTGGAACATAGTTGAGGGAACTCCGATGTACATCCGCTTGTGCTTTCTCGCCACGTTGGTAATTCTCTTGTGCATGCTGGCCATGCGCGCGATTTTCGGCAAAGTGAAAACCTGGATGATATGAATGAATTACTCTAGCTGAAGAAATGTATCATCCTCGCTCTTCTTTTCAGTCATATCCCCCTGATGTAAGCCGATTCCGCCAGACGTAATTTCTTACAAAATATTTACGACTATCTGGCGGAATATTCCGCCCAAAATTGATTAACGCACGCGTACGGTTCCAAACCCACAGGCGGAAGTCGATGTTCAATGGCTTGAAAAGCTGTCGAAATGCTGACGCCGCCGGAATATCCCATTGCGCGTGGGCAATTTATTTTGCGACTCGGCCAATGCGTTAACCATCACGAATGAAAGCCGTTGTATGCAGTGGACGGCCTTCCCTTGGATTGGAACATCACGTGCATCTTGGTAAGCGTGATTTCAATACGAGCCAATAGAAAGGGACAACTTGGATTTTACAACCGGAAAGCGGGGCTCGAATTTTTGCTCCCCAACAGAAGTTGGTTAAACGGAAAGTAATTTTCCCCATTGCCAGCGTTTGGAGTGAGCAGCCGAAGGATAAGACCATGAACGCACAAACAATACAACTAGACCTGAATCAACGCAGCATGGAATCCAGGGATTTCGAGGCAGGCCTTCGGCGCATGATTGTAGGGCAAGACGAAGCGGTGCAGGCAGTCGTGGATTTGTACCAGGTATTTCGCGCGGAACTGAACTCGCCTGGGCGTCCGGTAGGAAATCTGTTGTTTCTCGGACCGACTGGCGCGGGAAAAACGCGCGTGGTGGAGGCGGCCGCGGAATTACTCTTCGGCAATTCCAATGCGATACTCAAAGTGGACTGCGCGGAGTTTCAGCATTCACATGAAATTGCAAAATTGATTGGCTCGCCTCCGGGATACCTGGGTCACCGGGAAACGAATCCGCTGATTACGCAGGAGTCGCTTGAGCAACATCATACGGAGAATCTGCGGATTTCCTTTCTTTTATTCGACGAAATCGAAAAAGCAAGTGCCGCGCTTTGGCAATTATTGCTCGGCATTCTGGATAAAGCCACGCTGACACTGGGCGACAACACGCACGTCGACCTTTCTCAAACAATTATTTTCATGACATCAAATCTTGGCGGAAGCGAAATTGCCGAACTAAGGGACGGAGGAATGGGATTTGCTTCAGCGAT
Organism: uncultured Acidobacteriota bacterium; assembly: GCA_963786215.1. Classification (GTDB taxonomy): domain Bacteria; phylum Acidobacteriota; class Terriglobia; order Acidiferrales; family UBA7541; genus Palsa-360. The sequence goes on along the minus strand of CAWAYK010000005.1, from coordinate 124,323 downwards.
GCAATCAGATACGAAGGCGCGATTGAATCAGAAAGTGGAGAGGACGGCGGTGGAGGCAGCAAAGCGGAAATTTGCGCCGGAATTCATGAACCGTATCGACAAAGTGGTGGTGTTCCATCCATTGCAAAGCGAGCAACTCGAAAAAATTCTCGAGATGGAACTCAGGAATGTGCAGAAGAGGGTGTTAGAGACAGCGAGGGGACGTTTCCTGTTCCGCGTGATGCCGCCTGCAAAAGAATTTCTATTGCGCGAAGGGACGGACTTGAAATATGGAGCGCGCCACCTGAAGCGGGCGATTGAGCGGTATGTCGTGTCCCCGCTCGCGACACTGCTGGGGACCGGCCAGGTATCGCTGGGTGATGTGATCTCAATAAATTGGAATGGCATCGAACCACGGCTTGTGTTTTCGAAAGAGGAGCCGGAAGAAATGATCGTCCCATGCAATTGGATGGTCACGGAAACATCGGAAACCTCAGCCGCAAGGCATTCGAATGGACGTGGGGTTGTCATCCCGCCGGCTGCCGCAGTAATGCAGTGAAGTGAATGCGCTTGCATTTGTTCGATTTCAGGAGCGGCCATGATTCAACTAAGGGTGAACGGAACTGAACAAACTTTCGGCGGAGAACCAGAAATGCCGTTGCTGTGGTATTTGCGCGATGTTCTGGGACTGACGGGCTCGAAATTTGGATGCGGGGTCGGGCTGTGCGGCGCGTGCACAGTTCACGTGAACGGACAAGCGAAGCGATCTTGCGTCACGGCCATGCGCGATGCGTCCGGGCAAGAAATAACAACCGTCGAAGGAATCGAGACGAATGGGCTGCATCCAGTTCAGAAAGCATGGATGCAAATCAACGTGCCGCAATGCGGATATTGCCAGTCGGGACAGATCATGCAAGCGGTGGCCCTGTTGAACGCCAAAAAGAATCCAACCGGCCAGGAAATCGACGAGGCAATGTCCGGGAACATTTGCCGCTGCGGAACCTATCAGCGTATTCGCATGGCAATTCGAGTGGCTGCGGAGGCAATGGTATGAGCACGATTGAAAATGTCAGCCGGCGCAAATTTTTGGCAGGAGGCATTGTCGTGGCCGGCGCACTTGTACTTGGCGTGCGTTATACGCCGAAGCTCTTCGCCGGCGCGACGCTCCCCCACAATTCAAATGCGGATCGCGCAAAACTGAATCCGAGCGTGTACCTCGGAATCGATCCGGACGGAACCGTGTGGATCATGGCCACGCGCTCGGAGATGGGCACGACCAGCCGAACGACGCTTCCATTGGTTGTTGCAGATGAACTGGACGCGGATTGGAATCGAGTAAAGATCGAACAAGCGATTGGCGACAAGCGCTACGGTGATCAATTTACGGATGGATCGCACTCGATCCGCTCCTTCTACGATGCGATGCGCGAAGCCGGAGCCACAGCGCGATTCATGCTGATTCAAGCCGCGGCCAAACAATGGGAAGTTCCTCCGGCGGAGTGCGAAACCGATTTACATGTGGTTGTACATCCCGCGACCAATCGAAGATTGGGTTACGGTGAACTCACGAAAGCTGCCGCAAAATTTCCAATCCCAAAAGCAGAAGATCTGAAGCTCAAACAAAAAAGTGCCTGGCGTTATATCGGCAAAGGACACACAAGTTACGACCTGGAAGCGCTGGTAACCGGCAAAGCCATTTACGGGATGGACGCGCGACTCGATGGAATGGTGTACGCCTCCGTGGAACACCCACCCGTCCTCGGCGGAAAAGTGAAATCCTTTGATGACAAGGAAGCCTTGAAGGTCGCAGGTGTGCATCAGACGATCCCGATTGATCCATATCAACCTCCTCCTGCTTTTCAGCCGCTCGGCGGCATCGCGGTGATCGCGGACAACTCCTGGGCGGCGTTTCAGGGCCGCAAGAAGTTGAATATCTCATGGGACAACGGTCCCAACGAATCCTTCAACTCCGACGCGTACAAAAACGAATTGCGCGAGACATCGCACAATCCCTGCAAAATAGCGCGCAATATTGGCGACGCGGATGCGGAGTTCGCCAAAGGAGGCAAGGTCTACGAGGCGGATTACTACGTTCCGTTGCTGGCGCATGCTTCGATGGAGCCGATGGTAGCTCTCGCGGATTTCAAGGACGGCAAGGCAACATTGTGGGCTCCGACGCAGAGTCCGCAAACGGTACAAGACATTGTCTCGAAAGAGTTGGGGATCCCGAAGGAAGATGTGATCTGCCATGTGACATTGCTCGGTGGCGGATTCGGGCGCAAGTCGAAACCCGATTACTGCGCGGAAGCCGCGGTTTTGTCCAAAAAAGTTGGCCGGCCCGTGAAAGTAGTCTGGACGCGCGAGGACGATATCAAGTTCGACTACTACAACGCTGTCGCGTCCATGTATATGAAAGCGACTCTGGGCCCGAACGGCAAACCGTCGGCGTGGTTGCAGCGTTCGGTCTTCCCTCCCATTCCTTCGCTCTTTGACGTGAACGCAGTCTATGGCGATCCCTCGCACCTGCAGCAAGGCTGGACGGATTTGCCTTACGATCTACCAAATCTTCGCATAGAAAATGGCCCGGCGAAGGCTCACGTCCGCATCGGCTGGTTGCGTTCGGTGGCTAACATCTATCACGGATTTGCTATTCAATGCTTCACGGATGAATTGGCACACGCGGCGGGCCGGGATCAGGTCGATTATCTGCTTGATCTGATTGGGCAGCCGCGCACGATCGATTTTAGCGGCGTGCAATATCCGAATTACAACGCTTCGCTGGAAACTTATCCCTGGGAAACCGGTCGGCTGCGAAATGTTACGCAAATGGTTGCGGAAAAATCAGGTTGGGGAAAACGCAAACATGCCAAGGGCAGCGGCGTAGGGATCGCCGCGCACCGATGTTTCCTTACGTACGTCGCCACCGTTGTAGAGGTCGAAGTCAACGATCAGGGTGAAGTGCGCATCCCTCGCGTGGATACGGTGGTGGACGCGGGCCTGGTGGTAAATCCGGAGGCGACACGCGCTCAATTCGAGGGCGCCGTGGTCTTTGGCACGAGCGTTGCAAGAACTGGCGAGATTACGGCGACAAACGGGGTGATCAACCAATCGAATTTTCAAGATTATCCGGTCGCTCGAATTAAAGACGTCCCCGATCAAACAAACGTGACCATCGTCGAAAGCGAGACTCCTCCGGCAGGCATTGGCGAACCGGGAGTCCCACCGTTTATCGCTGCGTTTTGCAACGCGATATTCGCGGCAACCGGCAAAAGAGTAAGGGATCTGCCCATCTCAAAACTTGGGTTTGCCTGATGTCCGTCGCGCCCATAGCGGAGTTTTTTCGACGGCCGGATTAAAACGATGCAAGGAAAGGATTAGTTATGTCAGGAAATAAATTTGGACGCTGCATGATTTTCGGTTCTTCTATTCTCACTGCGCTTTTCGTCGGGCTCACGGGCTTTCCCATCTCGATTGTGAACGCGAATGCCGCCCAGGCCAGCGCTTCCATGGCCTCGACGTTCAAAACAAAATGCGCCATTTGCCACGGACCGGACGGAGCGGGCTCTGAGGTTGGAAAAAGCATGAACGTTCCAGATCTTCGCTCGCAGGCAGTTCAAGGTTTAGCCGATGCGGAACTCATCGAGGTAGTAACCAACGGCAAGAATGGCATGCCTTCGTTCAAGAGTTCTTTCAGCGCGGAGCAGATTCAATCCCTGGTGAAATATGTACGCACGCTGGCAAAAAAGAAATAAAGCCAGGGAAATTAAAGCGAAATTTAACGAGTGCCACAATCCACGACCCCCACACTCCCACCTAAACTCCACGCAGGACAATCCACAGGGCTACGCCACGTAGCCGGGAAAACGGAGCGAGTCACCGATAAGTAACTTGCTCCGTCACTACCCGCGTTGAAAACATTGCTAAGGCAGAAAAATCGGATCGCGAATCCGATATGTAACTTTTGCGTGCCCATTCGGAGTGGTGGCCGGATTCTGACACCTGTCAGCATTCCGACGCGATTTGTTGCTTCCTACTAAGCAGAAAACCTGAGGTCAAAAAAATTTCTATTCAGATAACAGCTTCATTCTTTGGAACATCGCTTCACGGTCGCGCTCAGGTGGCGGATGGAAGGCAGCATGCACGTGTGCTCTGGAACATCATGGAAATCTTCATGATGGCTTGAAATTGGGGGGGAGAAATGCGCAGAATTATTGCGTGCCTGACGATACTTGGTTTCTTCAGCGCCGCTTCAATAGCAATGGCCCGCAGTGGTGAGAACGGAACGTCCTCAAATGAAAACGCCAATCAGCCTGTAGTGAAGTCCGACAATTCAACCAAAACCGATGCTCTTGGAAGCGAAAGAGATGCTGTTGAATCAGAATTGCAGGAACTTCGAGATCTGGTCCAATCCCAAACTGATGAGCTTCGTGAGTTGCGAACACGATTGGGAGTTGTTGAAGCAGGAAGGACAGCCCTCAACGAGGTCCCCGTTACGCCTGCAGCCATTCAACCGTCAACCCCCGCCGTTGCTCCTAATATCGAGCCGGCGCGGCTTGTGGCCAAGCAGGACGGAGCGCGCAACCCGGATGAAAACAAGTCACCCCTGTCATTCAAGATCGGTTCCGCGGAATTCACCCCAGGCGGATTTCTTGATTTCACGACATTTTATCGCAGCACGAATGTTGGCAGCGGTATCGCAACAGCGTTTGGAACAATTCCATTCAGCAATCAATTACCGCAGAGTCGTTTGTCCGAGACGCACCTTTCGGCGCAATACTCTCGCTTATCACTCAAGGTGGATACTCATGTAAGCGATTCGACGACCGTGACGGGGTACGTGGAATCCGATTTTCTCGGCTTTCAACCGGCCAACGCCTACCAGACGGCCAACAGCGACAGCTTGCGCCTGCGTGTTTATTGGGCAGATGTGCGACACGGAAAGTGGGAAGTTTTAGGCGGGCAGGCATGGTCGCTGATGACTCCCAATCGCGTGGGCCTCTCTCCTTTGACGCCCGATGTATTTTATACGCTGGACGAAGACCCCAACTTCCAAGTCGGCCTCACCTGGTTACGCCAGCCACAGGTCCGCGTCGTTTATCATCCCACGAGCAACTGGGCTGTCGGCGTCTCGGCCGAAAACCCTCAGCAATTCGCGCCTGCTTCAGTTGTCTTCCCCTCGACCTTCTTCACCGCACAATTTGACAATGGAAGCGGTAGCACGCTCGCTCCCAGCGCCGCGACGAACACCGCCGTGCCCAATTTACATCCTGACATCATTGTGAAAACGGCCTACGATTCGAATCTTTTAGGGCATTCTTTTCACATCGAAGCCGCTGGGCTAATACGCAGTTTTAGAGTACTTAACAATCAGACGCCCTCGCCTACCATCAACACGATTACCGGGGGCGGCGGTTCGTTGAACTTTAATGTCGAATTGATTCACAATCTGCGCATCATCTTCAATTCCTTCTACAGCGACGGCGGCGGACGTTACATTTTTGGACTGGGTCCCGACGCAGTCGTCAAGCCGGACGGCACTCTCTCGGCAGTTCACGCCGATTCCGGTGTCGGCGGTTTTGAATACCAGGTCACGCCGCACTACATGTTCTATGGCTACTACGGCGGGGCGTACTTCCAAAAAAACTTTGGATTCCAGCCTGCGGCGCCGTCTTCAACATGTGACGGCGTCTCGGGTTTCAATTGCGTGGGCTTCGGTTTTCCTGGGTCGGCGACCACGTCGAATCGAACCGTTCAAGAAGTCACTTTCGGCGTGATCCCCACTTTGTGGTCCAACGAAAATTACGGGCGCGTACAAATCATCACGCAATATTCGTATTTGATGCGAAGCCCGTGGTCGATTACGTCCACACCCGGGACCACCAACAACGCACACGTCAATATGGTGTATGCCGGTCTTCGTTACATTCTCCCTTAAGACAGTCTCCTCCTAAGGAGGGCCGAGAGGATTACAGATATGCAGACCTCAACATCCGTGAACGGGAAGCGTAATGGTTTTGTAGCGGCAGAAAATCCGGTGGAAGTCGGCGTGGTGATCGACGGCTCAAGGCATGTGGCACACGCGGGCGAGCGGCTGGTCGACCTCATCAATCGGGCGGGCGTAGAGCTGGCGCAAGTTTGTTATCACCCGCAGCTCGGGCCGATTCAAACCTGCGACACATGTATGGTGGAAATCAACGGCGAGCTTGTGCGCGCGTGTGCCACCACAGTTACCGATGGCATGAAAATCTCAACGGTTTCGCCTAAAGCCCACGCCGCGCAGCAAGAGGCATTTGACCGCATCCTCAGCAATCACATGCTCTATTGCACCGTCTGCGACAACAACAACGGAAATTGCACCGTACACAACACTACGAAATTGCTAGCCATCGAACACCAGCAGATTCCTTTCCGCAACAAGCCGTACGAAGTCGACAGCACCAATCCCTTCTATCGCTACGATCCCAACCAGTGCATCCTGTGCGGCCGCTGTGTGGAAGCCTGTCAGAACGTCGAAGTGAATGAGACGCTATCCATCAATTGGGATGACCCGAATCCGCGCGTTTTATGGGACGGCGGTTCGACCATCCGTGAATCCAGTTGCGTTTCCTGCGGCCACTGCGTCACGGTCTGCCCGTGCAATGCGCTGATGGAAAAATCCATGCTCGGTCACGCAGGATTCCTTACGGCGATTTCCAAGCGGACTCTGAATTCCATGATCGACATCGTCAAGGACGTCGAACCGGAAACTGGATTCGGCCCCATCTTGCGATTGTCGGAAACCGAATCGGCGATGCGCGAATCGCGCATCCGCCGCACCAAAACCGTTTGCACGTATTGCGGAGTTGGTTGCAGCTTCAATATTTGGACCAAGGACCGCCACATTCTGAAGGTCGAGCCTTCGGAGGGCCCCACGAACGGAATCTCCACGTGCATCAAGGGAAAATTCGGATGGGACTATGTGAACGATCCGGAACGCCTGACCAAGCCGCTGATCCGGGAAGGTGACAAATTCCGCGAAGCCAGTTGGGACGAAGCTCTCGATTTGATTGCGCGAAAATTCACTGAGATCAAAGAGAAAAATGGGCCGGACGCGCTCGCCTTTATTTCTTCTTCGAAGTGCACCAATGAAGAAAGCTACCTGATGCAAAAACTGGCGCGCGCCGTGATCGGCACGAACAACATCGACAACTGCTCCCGCTATTGTCAGGCGCCGGCCACCACGGGACTATTTCGCACTGTCGGATACGGTGGCGATTCCGGCTCCATTCGCGACATTGAGAACGCAGGTCTGGTACTGATCATCGGCAGCAACACGGCTGAGAGCCATCCCGTGCTTGCCACTCGCGTGAAGAGCGCTCACAAACTTCGCGGACAGAAACTTATCGTGTCCGATCTGCGCGAGAACGAAATGGCGCGCCGCGCTGACCTCTTCCTGCATCCCAAACCAGGAACGGACCTGGTCTGGCTCTCAGCGATCACTCGCTATCTGCTCGACAACGGTCTCGCGCACAACGACTTCCTTCGTCAATGGGTGAACGGGCTCGACGAGTACAAGAACGCGCTCGCGCCCTTCACGATAGAATTTGCTTCCAAGACTTGCGGCCTTCCCGTGGAAACGCTGGAGAAAGTCGCGCACATGATTGCGGAAGCCAGCGGTGTCTGCATCCTCTGGGCGATGGGAGTAACGCAACAAAGCCAGGGTTCGGACACATCAACTGCTATCTCAAATCTGCTGCTGGTTAGCGGAAATTACATGAGGACCGGCACGGGTGCGTACCCATTGCGCGGGCACAACAACGTGCAAGGCGCGGGCGATAGCGGCGCGGCTCCCAACAATGTTCCTGGGTATCAATCCGTGGACGATCCCGAAGTTCGTGCGCGATTCAAAGCTGCATGGAAGGTGGATTTGCCCTCCACCAAAGGCTTGGACAACCACCAGATGGTCGACGCAATCCATGAGGGCAAGCTGAAATCGCTGTACCTGGAAGGCGAAGAGATGGTGATTGTGGATTCCAATTCCAATCACGTGGCGGCCGCATTCTCCAAACTCGATTTCTTCGTGGTGCAGGATATTTTCTTCAGCACGACGTGCCGCTTTGCCGATGTAGTTCTCCCCGGCGCTCCCAGCCTGGAAAAAGAAGGCACGTTCACAAGCACGGAGCGGCGCATCCAGCGGCTGTATCAGGTGTTCGAACCCATTTTGGGGAGCCGTCCCGATTGGAAGATCACCCAGGACATCGCAAACCGTCTTGGCGCCGGTTGGAACTACACGCACCCCTCTGAAATCATGAACGAAATGGCTTCGGTCGCGCCTTTGTTGCAGGGAGTGAATTACGAACGCCTCGAAGGTTTCAAATCTTTGCAATGGCCCGTGGCCTCCGATGGAAGCGATCAGCCATTGCTCTACACGAAAAATTTTAATTTTCCGGACGGCAAGGCGCGGCTTTTCCCTGTGTCCTGGACCGGCCCGTTAGAAAAATTTAATCCAGAATTCGACCTCCATCTGAACAATGGGCGCCTGCTTGAGCACTTCCACGAGGGCAATTTAACTTACCGTGTGAAGGGCATTCAGGAACAGACACCGGACACATTTGTCGAAATTTCGCCGGAGCTCGCCAAAGAACGCGGCCTGCAAAGCGGCACGTGGTTGTTGCTCGTTTCCCCGTACGGACAGGTTCGCGTGCGCGCATTGGTCACGGATCGTGTCAGTGGACACGAACTGTACATGCCGATGAATTCCACCGAAAGCCCGGTGAATCGCCTGACCAGCAGCAACACCGATCCGGTAACGCACACGCCGGCATTCAAAGAAACCAGCGTGCACATGCAAATCCTGCCCGAAATCGGCGAAAGCCCTTTGCCGCGCGGGAACCCGCGCTTCGGCCATGCCACGCCGCAACAAGGCGTCGAGGTCGAACGGAAATGGAAACGCCCGGACTATCACCTTCCCGGAAGTCAGCTCGTACAAATCCAGCAGAAATAATAATAAGGAGCGAGAGCCATGGCTAAACCAATTCCATTGCAATTACCTCCTCGTGATCCGCGCGAAGAATTGAGTTCTCGATTAGACAGAGCGCCGCTGGAACACGCGGAGGCGCTGCTCGCCGGATACGAAGTGCTGCAGGGTCTTTACGACAAAGGAATTCTGGAGCTGCTGCGCGGAATGTTAGGAGCCGACAGCAAAGTGTTAGAGACGGCAGCAGCGGCGGCGGATGCGCCCGAGGCAGTGCGCGCCATCCGCAATCTCATCGTCCTGGGGAGAACGCTCGCAGAAATCGATCCCGAATTGTTGGACGGTTTTACCCTCGCGCTGCCCGAAGCCATGCGCGAGGCCAGAGCGCAGGGAAAAGAACCTCCCGGCTTCCTGGCAATTATGAATAAGTTTCGCAGCAAGGATTTGCGGCGCGGCCTCGTTGCGGTGAACAGCCTGCTCGAAGCTTGGGGAAAAGATTTTTTCTCGAAAGCGGATAGCCCGTCGGAAAAATGAACGCGTTGATGGGAGATTTATGCGAACGATGAATCGTTGGGTAATTGCCACGGCTGGAATTTTTTTGCAAATTGCGTTGGGCGCGGTGTATGCGTGGAGCGTTTTTCGCATCCCGCTCGCAAAGCAATTCGGATGGAGCATTCCAGAAGTCACCTTTACGTTTACCATCAGCATCTTCACGCTGGGAGTTGCGGCTTTTTTTGGCGGCCTATGGCTGAATCGCGGTGGCCCGCGCGTCGTCGCGCTGACCGGCGGCATCCTTTATGGAGCTGGAGTTTTCCTCGCCAGCTTTTCTGACCACGGACTGTGGTGGTTGTATCTCAGCTACGGAGTAATCGGCGGTATTGGTTTGGGTTTTGGCTACATCGTGCCGGTTGCCGTGCTCGTCAAATGGTTTCCGGATCGCAGAGGATTGATCACCGGAATAGCAGTCGGCGGTTTTGGCGCTGGAGCGTTGATCACTGCGCCAGTAGCGACACGGCTGATTCAGACGGTCGGCGTGCTTCAAACATTTGCCTACCTCGGCGTCGCATTCCTGATCGTCACTGTTATTTCGGGTCTATTTATGCAGAATCCGCCAGATGGATATAAGCCGGAAGGATGGACCCCGACCGCGGCAGAAGTTTCTCAGAGGGCTAAACGGGACTACACACTTGGCGAAGCCTTGGGGACCTGGCAGTGGTGGGCGCTCTGGCTTCTCCTCTTTTTGAATACTTCCGCGGGCATTTCGGTGATCTCGCAGGAAGCTCCGCTATTTCAGGAACTAGCGCGAGTCACTGCGATCGTGGCCGCTGGCATGGTCGGCGTCGTGAGTCTGGGCAACGCGCTGGGGCGAGTTTTTTGGGCATGGGTTTCTGACATGATCACTCGCAAAGCAACCTTCTTCGTGATGTTCCTGTTGCAGGTTCTACTGTTCTGGTTCCTTCCGAGCCTAACTACGGTGACCGTATTGACCGTGGTCGCGTTTATTATTTTGCTCTGTTACGGTGGCGGGTTCGGGACCATGCCAGCATTCGCGGCCGACTACTTCGGTGCGAAAAATGTTGGACCGATCTACGGCCTGATGTTAACTGCCTGGGGATTTGCTAGTGCCTTTGGACCGCTGCTGATCGCTTATTTGCGTCAAGCCGATGGCACGTACAGAGGTGCGCTGCACATCATCGCGGGCGTAATGCTGGTTTCCGCCGTACTACCAGTGTTGGTGCATCCACCGCAAAGTGCCGCAACTCCGCCCATGCGAAATTCCAAAATCGATTCTACGGGGCAAACGCAAAAGCCTGCATTCACCAAGGACGGTCAAACGGCAAAGCCGCGACCTGCACATTAAAAGCTTCGACAAGAAATTGATCGCCCAGGCATGACGAGACTTATTTAATGGCGCAAAAAAAACGCAGCATCGATCTCACACAAGTGACTCAGTGGGAAGACAGGATTGCCAGGCGCGTCGAGGACTACCTGGCAACGGAAGAGCCGCTGGAGATGCGCTCCGGAAAGTTTTCCCTTGGCGTGACTCTTCGCACACCTGGAAACGATGAGGAACTCATTGCCGGTTTTCTATTCACTGAGGGAATCATCTCCAGACGAGAGGACCTGATTTTACTGCGGATGCCAAGCGATAAATCCCCCGAGAGAAATCTCGTGGATGTAACTCTCCATCCAGACGTACATCTCGCGGCTGCTAGCACGACTCACAGATTTTCCGCAGGGTCTGCCTGCGGAGTGTGCGGAAAAGCTACCATCGCGCAACTCAGACGTCGCGGATTGCGCCGTCCCAAGTCGACGATTTTGTTTGATCCTGAAATGCTCTGCGGGCTGCCTCCAAGATTGCGCGCGGCGCAAGATGTCTTTGGCCGTACCGGTGGACTGCATGCTGCCGCGCTTTTTAGCCCAACCGGAGAATTGCTCGTCGTGCGCGAAGATATCGGAAGGCACAACGCCGTCGACAAGACGATCGGTTGGGCATTGCTTGGCGGGCGCTTGCCCCTTAGCGATCATGTGTTGCTGGTCAGCGGCCGCGGCGGATTTGAGATTGTTCAAAAATCGATCGCTGCGGGCATTCCGTTGCTCGCGTCCGTTTCCGCGCCCTCAAGTCTCGCTGTTCAGTTGGCACGTGAGCTAGGTCTGACGCTCGTCGGTTTCCTGCGCGGACGGCGCTTTGTCATTTACGCAGGCGAGGAGCGGATCGCCGCTTCCGTTTCGGCCGTGCATGGGGGCTCCTGATATGCGCGTTTTCACTTGTACGGCCGGCCAACCACCACTGCCGCGCCTCTTCATAATCTCCAGGAGCATTCATGTTTTTCAGAATCAATTCACTCGGCTCTGCCCGACTCCATTCATGCGGATACACAATATCCGCCTGAAGCCCCTTGATCGCTTCAGAAACTTTTCGCACGCCACGTGCAAGAGCAGCGGTAATCGGAACACAGCACTCGCGCCGGTACACCGCGGCCAACGGCTCGATACCGTTTTCAGTTCGCGGAATCACAACGTCTCCATGCGAACGCAGCGCGCGCGAAAGCAGCCAAGTCAAGCCATTTTTCGGAAAGGTACGGCAGGTCGCAGGCGACGATCAAATTCCACGGCAGTTGAGTAGCGGACAAGAGCGGTCGCGATTCCCGCGAGAGGTCCCATCCCAATCTTCTCTGGCTTGTCATGAACTTGCGTGAGATCGGCGTCCGCGACAACTCGCAGTCCGAGCGATGCGTATCGCGCTGGAGAGCCGACAACCGTGACCTCAGCGACAAGTGGCTCCAGCAAGCGCGCCGTATGCAGAATCAGCGGAACGCCGCTGAAATCGAGAAGTCCCTTGTCGCGGCCCATGCGCGAGCTGGCGCCACCAGCAAGAATAAATCCAGCGACTTGGCGATAGCGCTTCACGGCAACCCGCCGATTTTACGACGCCGCGCCGACCTTGCACAGAGTCCCGGAGAATTCTGATGATTGCGACCACATACGATAACGCCCTCAATACGATTCTCTCCGCCGTGCAGCCGCTGCCGGAGGAGTCCATCTCGCTTGAGCATGCGCTCGGAAGAATCGCGGCGGAAAAGGTTTCGGCCGATGAAGATGCAGTGCCCTATCCGCGCTCGGCGATGGATGGCTTCGCGGTGCGCGCGCGTGATTGCGCATTGGCAACACAGAAGAATCCGATCGAACTTCCGGTGACCGGGCAAGTGTTCGCGGAAAAAGGCGAATCGATTCTAGCACCCGGAACCGCCCTGACGATTACCACCGGCGCGCCCATTCCGCTCGGCGCCGATGCCGTGATTCCGCAGGAACGGACTGAGCGATGTGAAGCGGGTGTGCGAATTTTTGCTCCTGTAGTTTCGGGCGATTGCGTTTTCCCTCCTGGCGAAGATTTTCGTCACGGTGACGAACTGATTGCGGCGGGCGATGTTTTGAATCCCGGGAAAACTCGCGCTCCTCGCGTTCGCCGGAAAACCTTCGGTACGCGTATTCCGTCGTCCGCGTGTCGCCATTGTTTGCACTGGGAACGAACTGGTTGATGTGGAAGACATCCCGGCGCGGGGGCAAGTGCGGAACAGCAACGCTGTCGCGCTCTCCGCGCTCGTGCGCGCCGCCGGTGGAGAGCCCCGCTATGTAGGCGTCGCTCAAGACAATTACGCCGATCTGGCGGCGATGCTCCAAAGTGCGCGGCTTGGTGCGGATCTTATAATCACAACGGGGGGAGCTTCAAAGGGAGAACGCGACCTTGTGAAAAGTGTTCTCACAGGATTGGGCTCCGAGTTTCACTTCACGCATGTCGCCATGCGGCCGGGCAGGCCATTTGGCTTTGCCGAATGGGGCTGGATTCCCGGTGTGTGTGCTGCCCGGAAATCCCGCAGCCGCATTCGTGTGCTTCCATAAGTTGGTCGGACCAGCTCTTGCGCGCCTCTCTGGTCGCACGTCTTGCGAATTGCCAAAATTGCGCGCCCGCCTCACCACAGATCTGCACGCTCGTGCCGGCCGCCCCTATTTCGTTCTTGCTCGTGTCCAGCGCGAGGCAAAAGATTTTGTCGTGAAGCCGATTGCGAATCAGTGCTCCGCGCTCGTGCGCACCGCTGCAGATGCGAATGCCATCGTCACGGTACAAGAAAAGACAAGTAAATCTTCCGCAGTGCTTCGTCAGGACGAAATCATTGATGTGGAAGTGATCGATTGGCCCAGCGTGTTCGATTCGCATTCTTCCCTCCGAGAGAGTTCGACGAATTCCGCGCACGGGTCTCTCCCCCGCCATGAGATTTTGGCTGGGCCACCGGCCTCGCAATGAAGTTGCATGATAGAAATTCGAGTAGAAGTAAAATAGACGGAAATTAAATTCAAGCTGCTGCTTAAGCTTTTAATACCAAAGCCGAATTCCGAAAATGAAGCGTGGTTCAGCAACAGGCGTTCCCGCTTGCCGTGAAAATGCAGCAGTCTCGCCAAACTTTCCCGAGTAGGCAAAACCAATATACGGAGCCAGCTTCCGTCTGACTTCGTAACGAAGACGCACACCTGCGTCCAAATCCGCCAAGCTAGTTCCAATCCCGCGCGCTGGATCGGATTTGCGGTAGAAATTTAATTCGATCTCAGGCTGCGCAACCAGCCGCTGCGTGATCAGCAAATCGTACGATCCCATCAAGCGCGCGGCAAAGCGACCCGCGTCGCGAAAGTAGAATGTGGGCTCGAACTGGAAAAAATTCGGCGCGAGCCTTTTGATTCCGCCCTTACTTTAGTGAGCCAACAACCTGACACGGTGTCAGCCCAACGACATCAACACGATCGCGAAATCCTCCGCTTGGTTTTCTGCGTCGCTCAATTCACTTGTTTTCAAGGGCTGATTCGCGAATCGATGATTTGTACTTTGGACGCCCAGTTGCTCCTGTAGCAATTGCAAGTGTGATGTGAGATGACGCGCAGCCGTCACAAAAGGAGACTTCCATGGTTCTCAGCCCTCGCACATGGATTGGCGTGGCGTTCGCATTTTTCGTTTTTGCCGTCTTAAGTCTAATTGCCCAGAATCCCTCTGATGCGAACGTTCCAGTCAAGTCCAGCTATCAGTTCCCCGTGGCCGAGGAAGGCTTTCAACCGATGTTTAAGCGCTTCAGCTCCGACCAGCCAGCCGTTCGCAAACGGCAAATGGCCGTACTGAATGAACGCTACGACTTAAGCGACCGGCCCGACCCGAATGCCAAGATGAGTCGCGGAAAGCCGGTGCAAGCAGGTGTGCGCGTCAAACTTTCTCCCGGCGTTACTTGGGAGCAACTCTCCGCCATGGACCCGGAAGATATTCGTTCAAAAGGATTGTTTCCCGCCGGTTTCTTACCCTTGCCCCATCCCAAGAACGTGGAAGGGGGCATGGTTTTTCCACATTTTGAAATCGAAGAAGTGAAGAAGCAAACGGGAAGAGACCTGCAACGCTTTGACGTCGATTTCGATATTCCTGACCACCTCTTGCCAGAATTCCCCGCAGCGATCTATCTGACCACACGTCCCGACCTCGGAGACGTTTCCCAGGGAAAGGTAGTCACATCCAGCAATTACTACGACCTTTTTGACGGCATCCTGAATCCCAAACAGCTGGAAGGTCTGCGGCTGCTGCTAACGCCATTCGCACAGCAGCAGTTCAACGAGACAGCGGATCGCCGCACCGAACACCAGAGTTTAGGCGTGGCGTGTTTCGATTGCCACCAGAATGGCAGCACGAATGGAGCAACGCACCAGGCGGGTGACGTCCGTCCTCAGGAAGTTCGCCATCGTATCGATACTCCAACGCTTCGAGGTGTCAACATCCAGCGGCTGTTCGGTTCGCAGCGCGCCCTTAAAACCGTGGAAGATTTCACGGAATTTGAGCAGCGCGCCGCTTACTTTGACGGTGACCCTGTCATCGCAACCAAGAAGGGAGTCAACGTTCTGGATCGCGGCAGCCAGATTCATGACATGGCGGAATTTCAGGAAATTCTGGACTTCCCGCCGGCGCCCAAGCTCGACGTGTTTGGAAAACTCGACCCGAAGAAGGCAACCAGGGAAGAACTTCACGGCCAGGACGTATTTTTTGGCAAAGGACAATGCGCCGCTTGCCACCAGCCTCCCTTCTTTACAGACAACCTGATGCATGACCTGCACGTGGAGCGCTTCTACAAAGCGCAAGTGATCAATGGTCTGATCGCGCCTTCCGGTGGAGACGGACCGATCAAGACTGAGGCATTACGAGGCGTGAAGGATACTCCGACCTATTTTCACGACGGACGCTTAATGACTCTGGACGACACAGTTGAATTTTTCAATCTGGTTCTTGGCACCAAGCTGACTCTCCAGGAAAAAAAGGATTTGGTGGCATTCATGCTAACGCTGTGATTTCAACTGCCTGACTCGGAAGCAAAATCGCCGAGCGTGGAATTCGAAGCGCGTCAGCCCTCGAACACGGATTCAATTTCGTGCGGGAAATGGTCGAAAGGTTTTTTTCTTATGGACCGCCGGAAATTTCTTCGAATTGCCGGAACCGCCGGTGCGGCATTGGCGGTTCTGTCACAACGAATATCTTCGGCGCTTGAGGCTGCATCGGATCCACGCCAGCTGGTTCGTTTCCCGGAAAAATCGGAGATGATCTTCCTCACCGACCGGCCTCCGCAGCTGGAAACTCCGCTTCATTATTTTCGGCAGGACCTAACCCCAAACGAAGCATTCTTCGTTCGATGGCACCTCGAAGGAATTCCCACTACTGTTGATCTTCGAACTTACCGTCTCAATATCAGCGGCAATGTCCAGCATCCGATGCAACTCAGCCTGGACGATTTGCGATCGCAGTTCGAACCAATCTCCCTCGTTGCAGTCAATCAATGTTCCGGCAATTCCCGTAGTTTTTTCGCGCCTCGCGTTCCCGGCGGCCAGTGGAAACATGGCGCGGTTGGCAACGCCAAATGGACCGGAGTTCCGCTGAAAACAATTTTGGATCGTGCCCAGGTGAAGGCAGGCACAGTGGACGTTTCATTCAACGGGCTTGACGTTCCGCCTTTGCCCACTGTGTCTGACTTCGTGAAGGCACTTTCGATCGATCACGCGCGCGATGGTGAAGTGATGATCGCCTATGCGATGAATGACCAGCCCTTGCCGATGTTGAACGGCTTTCCGCTGCGCCTGGTTGTCCCGGGATGGTATGGAACGTATTGGGTGAAGTCACTTAGCGACATCACGGTGTTACCTCAGACATTCAGCAATTTTTGGACTGACAAAGCCTATCGCATTCCGAACGTGCCAAACGGCACTGAATCTCCCAATCATTTTGCCGCGGACACGATTCCCATTAACCGGTTCAACGTGCGTTCCATCTTCGTCCTTCCAGAACCGGGTGACACGGTGCTCATCGCAAAACCGAACGTTGTGGAAGGCGTAGCCTTCGACTCGGGCAGCGGAATCAGCAGAGTTGAAATTTCCACGGATGGAGGAACCACCTGGGAGGATGCTCGACTGGACCCGGAAATCGGAAAGTATTCCTGGCGACGCTGGCGAATGTCATGGACGCCAAAAAACCGCGGGCAATATCGATTGATGGCTCGCGCGACAAATAAAGCAGGTGACACCCAGAGCGAGGAACAGTGGAACCGCAGCGGTTTTATGTGGAATGTAATCCAGCAAGTTAACGTGAAGGCTGAATAACGACGCATGATCCCAAAAACAAAAGGCGCCGTTCTCTCGTTTGCGCTCGCGACATTGATCGTCGTTTGTGGCGGTCCCTTAAACATCTCCAGGGAATCGGACCTCGCAACCGCCAATGGAAAAATGCCTTCGATGCCCAATCCCAAGCCGGAAAACCCTGTTCATTCCATCGTGATGCCGCATGACGAACCGATTTTCCCGCCGGGCCCCGGCCGGGATGAATTTGTAAGCGCGTGCGTCATTTGCCACTCGCCGCAATACATCACGATGCAACCGCGATTTTCACAGGCGACATGGTTGGGAGAAGTCAAAAAAATGAAGGACGTCTACGGCGCGCATATTTCCGACGATCAGGTTTCCAAGATTACAGAGTACCTATTTTTTATCAACGGAGAGAGCGGTGCGGCTAGCCCTGCAAAAGGCGGAACATATGGCGAATAAAATTGACAGTGCGCCGCAATCGCCATCGCCATCGCATCCACCGTTGCTCCTCGTGATTTCCGTCCTGTTGCTGGGCACATTTCTCGCCTGGTGGGGTACGCGAGACAAACGCCGCTGGTTTGGGGAATCGCTTCGCGAACCAGTTTCCACCGGGGGCGCGCTTCTTCCTCCGTCCACGCAAGAAGAGAAAATTTCGCAGGATCGCGGCTCGCAAATTTCTCAGCTGCAATGCGCGGGCTGCCACGAAATGTTCACGCGTTCCACCGGACCAAGCTACGAGGAGATTGTGAAATTTTACGACCGGCAATCCGCAGGCCCGAATCAAAAATCGGATTTGCTCTCGCGGCTTTCGCTGGCCGTAGTTCATCCCCAGCCAGGATGGGGCAATTTTGCGCCCGGGCCAGAGTTGCCTCTCGCTGGCGATGACCGCTTGGCAGTCGCGAGTTGGATTTTAAGCAATTTCCGGCAAGAAAAAAATGCAAGTGAGCCGACAGGAAAATGACCACCTTTTCAGGACAATTCGTCAATCGAAAACCCCAGGCGAACGGCCAATCTGCCGTTGAACTTCCCTCCCTTGAATACGACCTGATCCGCGCTCACGTATTGGCCTCGTTGGTTACGCTGCTCATCTCCGTAACATTCGGCATTATGGTAGCCACGAAGTTTAATTTTCCCGAATTCCTCGGCGGCCACTCCTGGCTCACCTGGGGAAGGCTTCGTTACAACCACACGCAGGGAATATTTTTTGGATGGCTCGGCAACGCATTTCTCGCCTTCTTCTATTACGCTGTGCCGCGCCTGGCGGACCGGCCCGTATTCAGTCGCAAGCTGGGATGGCTTCTCTTCGCTGTTTGGAATTTTGCAGTAGTGCTCCCCGGCTGGGTTCTTGTCTTAGCCGGCTTCAGCCAGCCGCTGGAATGGGCGGAGTTTCCAATCGTCGTGGACGTGTTCGTCGTGCTGGCTTTTATTTTGATGACGATTGAGTTTGTCATCCCTTTCATCAGAGTGCGGTCCACTGACCTTTATGTCAGCGCATGGTACATCATCGGCGGGATCATCTTCACGATGCTTGCCTATCCGGTTGGAAATTTTGTGCCGGTGTATGTTCCCGGTGCGATGGGCGCAGCGTTCAGTGGTCTCTGGATTCACGATGCGGTTGGCCTGTTCGTGACACCGTTTGCTCTCGCCATCGCTTACTACGTTATTCCGGCGACCACGCGCCGTCCCATTTACAGCCATTTCCTGTCGATGGTGGGCTTCTGGGTGCTCTTCTTTACTTACCCTTTGAACGGAACTCACCATTACGTTTATTCCGCAATTCCCATGGCCGCGCAGAAAGGCGCAATCGTCGCTTCCGCCTATCTCGGAATGGACGTCATTCTGGTTGTCACCAACCTGCTTCTGTCTTTGCGCGGCAATAGTGGAACCGCTTCAAAAGACGTGCCGCTGCGTTTCGTGTGGTTTGGCGTGGTCGCCTATCTTGTGGTGAGTCTGCAGGGATCGGTACAGGCGTTGATGCCCGTCAATCGCTTCATCCATTTTACGGACTGGGTCATCGGCCACTCGCATTTAGCGATGATCGGGTTTGCAAGCTTCATCGCGCTCGGCGGCATTGCCCATATGTGGCAACGCATTCCGGGAACTCGCTATAACGAGCGCGCGATGAATTGGGCCTTTCTGGCTTGTGGCGACGGGAATTACTTTGATGGTGGCTGACCTTACGATCGCGGGGCTCGTCGAAGCGCAAGTCTGGGAGTCGAGCGCGCCCTGGATCGATTCCGTCCGTGCGGTTTCGAGTTATTGGTTGGTCCGCACATTCTCAGGAGTACCCATTGTAGCGGGTTTCATTCTGTTCTGGATTGCTCTCGTCACGGGCCCGGAAGTTTCGCAAGAGACTACCTCCGAAGCGAGCCGCGAAGTTTCCGAAATCGCTCCCAAATTCAATGGCGACGGCTCAACTTCGCACGAACTTTCGTTTTCCAATTGGCTGAGCCACGCGTATGTCATTGCGTTCGGCGCGGGTGTTGGTTTCTTCGCGCTTTCGTTTCTTATTCTCGCGATCCTTCCTGGAAAAGATCTGGAGGCTGAAATCAAGCGAGTCGCTCCCGTCACCATGCCGACTCTCACTGCTTCTGAGGAAAGGGGCAGGGTGGTTTATGGACGCGAAGGATGCGCGTACTGTCACACCGAGCAAGTCCGTTTTCTCGCGGCGGACGTGCGGCGTTTTGGAGCGCCCACCGAGGCTTGGGAGACCAAGTACGATTATCCGCAACTGTGGGGCACCCGGCGCATCGGCCCGGACCTGTCACGCGAATTCAATATCCACCCACAAGACTGGCAACTCACTCATCTTTTTAATCCTCGCCTGGTCGTTCGCGATTCCGTCATGCCTCCGTATCCGTGGCTCTTCAGTGCAGGCCCCAGCAAACCCACGCAGGAAGGTTTGGATTTGCTCGCCTATCTCCAATCTCTTGGGCGAGCACGGGAACTTTCTGGCCTGGACCATCAGGCGACGGCATCCGGCACCGAGTCTGGTCAATGGGAAATGGCGGATATGACGATGGGGAGCGATCCCAGCGCCAAAGCCACTCCCCCCACAGTCCCCGTCGCGATGGTCGGAGGATTTAGCGACAGCGCACCTCTTCTGCATCCCGCCACGGTTCTCGGCGATTTGCGCGAAGAAGTGAGCCGCGGCAGCAATCTGTTCGCTGAGAATTGCGCGACCTGTCACGGATCCGGCGGATCCGGCGATGGCGTAGCTTCGCCAAGTCTATTGCCGAAACCGGCGGACCTGACTGCCGCGCGCTTTTCCGATGAACGATTGAGCAGCGTACTGTGGAACGGAATCGCGGGGTCTTCCATGCCACCTTGGCGTCAACTCCCTGCCGAAGATTTGCGCGCGCTGATTGCCTACATCCAAAGTCTGCAGCGCCCGACTGCATCGTCACCCAGTCAGGATGCGACGGCTGCGGCTCAGGGCTTGCCATTTTTTGCAGCCTACTGCGCCAGTTGCCATGGCGTAACGGGAGCGGGCAATGGGCCGGTCGCGGGCGCCCTTGCTCCTGCACCAACAAATTTTCACTTGAAAAAACCGTCCGAAGAAAGAGTCATGGATGTTTTGGAAAACGGCGTTCCGGGGACGGCAATGCCGCCATGGAAGAGCCAACTCGACGCAGATGAGCAGCGCGCCCTGGCCAAATTTGTTCCCTCTTTATATGGATTGCCGCAGGAGAGCACAGGACCATGATCAATTTAATTGTGATCGTAATTTCTGCCATTGTTTTCGCCCTGTTTCTGGTGTGGTGGCTTTGGCCCGCTTTCCGCGTTTCTGTCGAAGCGCCGAAATACTCCATGCTCCAGCAGGAGCGCCGCTTCGACGACCAGAACGCCACACGCGCATTCAGCAAGCCTGCTCGATCTATATCCTCTGAAAATTTCTGATTGGATTTGAAATATTCCGTGCGTTCAGCGTGCTTTATTGCGAGGACAAACTTAGTCCCGCTGTGCGCAAGAGCAAAGACAGCTGCGGTGATTACTTTTGCTCTTTAGATTTTATTCAGCAGAAATGGGTTCGAAATTGTCGCAGTGCCGGGTAATTGGCAGCGTGTTACGAGCCTGACACTATCGCTTGGACACTGTTCCCCCGCTTAGAATTTCTTTTTGCTCTATCTCTCTCAAATTCATCGACTTTCAAGATTTTCGTTTTCAATCCGAGAATGGCACGCCGTGTGCACTTTCGCATAGAGGATGGTGAGGCGGGCAAGTTGAGAAAACGGAGGTGACTCATCATGGTGACTTACGCGCTCTTGATTGTACTGGCGATCGAGTTCTTTTTCGTCGTTCTGGAAAATGGATCAAGTCGATAGGGACAGTGGGGTTGTCAGTCCGAAAAGATGATGAATATTTTTTGCGATTTTTTATGGAGAGAAATTGAAGAAGATTTGGCAATGATAAGAACGAAAATGTTGGTTTCAGGATTTCTTGTAGCGTTTGTTTTCCTGGTTTCATCGGCCAAAGCGCAGGAAGGTGATTCCATGCGCAACGAAGTCGGATTACAAGGAACCGGTTTTTTCACCAAGGATTCGCGGCAAATCGGAACGATGGAACATTCCACGAACACGGGAGGACTATTATTCAGTTACCGCTTTCATATCAAACGCTGGCTCGCCGCTGACGCGAACTACGGATTCGATCGAAACACACAGGAGAATTTCACTCCCGGTGGAAATTTTAATATTCAGACCAACGTGTATCAGGCAACCGCAGCGCTGGTCGCCAACCTTCCCGTTTCCCTTCTCCGGCTGAAGCCTTACGTGCTTGCGGGAACGGGAGCGCTCGTGTTTAGTCCCACTGGCAACGTGGGGGGTTCGTTCCTGGGGAGCAGCGCCAGGCCCGCGCGACATTTGAGTACGGCGGCGGCGTGGATTACCGGGTCTTCCGCCAACTCGCGCTTCGACTGGAGTACCGCGGATTTGTCTACGATCGCCCGGACTTTGGGATTCCCATATTGCCTTCGCATGTAACGACTCATACGGCGCAGCCGTCGGCCGGAATTGTGTTGCACTTCTAATCTTCGCTCCCGGACACATGCCAGCGCCGCTTGTAAAAACTGCGGCGCTGGCTGAGGAACTTCGTTTTCGTCCATTGCGGGATTGCATTTGTAGAAAGAGCAACAAGAGCATGCAAAAAAAAAGACCCTTCGCAATCATACTTCTACGAATAAAACTCGCGTGGCGAATGGAATCGCAGGACGACGATTTCGATGAGGATGCAATCCGTCAGGCTTGGCACATCGAAAAATTATTGAATCGCGCGCATGAGATCCACCGCTCCCGCGGTGGATTGTTTGGCTATGACCTCGAAGATTGGCTGGAAGCCGACCGGGAATTGACCGAGAAAAACAAATCGCGTGATTGCAGAATTGGGGAAACGTAACACGC
The DNA here is from genome assembly GCA_963786215.1 of uncultured Acidobacteriota bacterium. Taxonomy (GTDB): domain Bacteria; phylum Acidobacteriota; class Terriglobia; order Acidiferrales; family UBA7541; genus Palsa-360. The sequence goes on along the minus strand of CAWAYK010000005.1, from coordinate 101,841 downwards.
AGGAGCCTCAACCCAATTGCAAACCGCAAACCAGGCGGTTGATGGGAGAAACTCATATGAGCGTTGAGAATTATAAGAATGTCATTATCGGCAGCGGCGAAGGCGGAAAATATCTTGCCTGGCATTTGGCGCAGGCAGGCCAGAAAACAGTGGTCGTCGAACGTCGTTGGATTGGCGGTTCCTGCCCGAATGTCAATTGCCTTCCCAGCAAAAACGAAATCTGGAGTGCTAAAGTTGCCGACCTTGTGCATCATGCAGCCCAATTCGGTGTGACGCTTGGCAACACATCATCCGATATGGTGGCTGTTCGAAAGCGCAAGCGCGACATGGTCGATGGCCTGATCGCCATGCACCTGGACCGCTATAAAGCGAGTGGCGCCGAACTTGTGATGGGCGAAGCTAAGTTTACGGCCTCCAGGTCGCTGGAGGTGCGGTTGAATGACGGCAGTGCGCGAGCACTGACTGGTGAGCGAATATTTCTGAACCTTGGAACCCACGCATCAATTCCACCGGTGCCCGGTCTGGCAGAGTCCGAGCCGTTAACAAACATTGAGGCTCTCGAACTGGATCGATTGCCCGAACACTTGATTGTGCTCGGAGGAGGTTATGTCGGCCTGGAATTCGCTCAGGCCTACCGTCGTTTTGGAAGCCAGGTGACGATTCTCGATCGAGGTCCGCAGATTCTTGCGAATCAGGATCAAGACGTTGCAGCCGCGCTGCTCCAGATTTTTGCCGACGACGGAATTGACGTCACTATCCCTGCCGAACTGCTCAGCGTGGGCGGCCGTTCCGGAACAGGTGTCAGCCTCATTGTACAAACTTCATTCGGCGAAAAGACGATTCAAGGCACCGATATTCTTGTTGCGACCGGACGCTCGCCCAACACCACGGGAATTGGACTGGAAGCCGCGGGAATTGAGCTGGATCAACGAGGCTTCATAAAGGTGGATGATCAACTCCAAACAACCGCTCCCAATGTTTGGGCCATTGGTGAATGCGCAGGCAGTCCGCAATTCACGCATATCTCTTTCGACGATTTTCGGGTGATTCGCGACAACCTGGCCGGCAAAAATCGCACCACTCGCGGCCGCCTGATTCCATCATGCCTGTTCACTGATCCCCAGATCGCGCATGTTGGCCTCACCGAAACCGAAGCGAAGCTACGCGGGATTTTCGTTCGCGTTCTCAAATTGCCCACAGCCGCCGTGCTGAGGACGCGCACGACAGGTGAAAACCGCGGATTCATGAAAGCGCTGGTAGAAGCGGAGGGCGACCGCATTCTCGGTTTCACGATGATCGGGCCTGAAGCCGGTGAAGTGATGGCTGTAGTGGAGATGGCCATGATTGCCGGGCTTCCTTACACCGCTTTACGCGATGCCATTCTCACGCACCCGACCATGGCGGAAGGGCTGAATGCACTTTTTTCCAGCGGCATGCAGGTGAATGCTGTGCCAATGAAACGACGCATGGCCGCTAAGTAACCCTTTCGGGGATGACACGAGGAAGGCTTCGAGGTTCAGGTTGAGGCTCCCACCAAAAAGTTTGCCCATTTTTGCATGAAATTTTGAGGCTATCTACCACGACAGGGCATCCCAAATTTAGAGGCATATCTGGCACGGCCAGGTCACAAGTTCAGTTACTCCGGACAGTCCGCCACTCGGACGACGAATGGATAGGAAAGGAATTCAGAAATGTGGAATAACGTAAGAAATAAAATTTTATTGTTTGCGTTGCTCGCGTTCGTCACGACGTACACAGGTAGTTCGCTGGTCCGCGCTCAAAAAGAATTTAAACTGCCTCAGCCAACCACAAGCCCGACATGTGCGAACGATAGCGGATTGAAGCTACCGCCGGGATTCTGCGCGTCGATCTTCGCCGATAACATTGGTCATGTGCGCCAAATGGCGGTTGCGCCGAACGGAGTTCTTTACGTAAACACATGGTCGGGCAGGTACTACGGTAATGACACTCCACATCCGGGTGGATTCCTGGTCGCACTACAGGATAACAACGATGCGGGAAAGGCCGATGTGATCGTGCGTTTTGGCGAGACCGTGCAAAGCGGCGGGGCGGGCGGGACAGGGATCGGCATATATAAAGGATCGATCTACGCCGAGATCAACGATCGCATTGTGCGATATACGTTGCCGCCCGATGCTCTGGTGCCGAACGGTTCACCCGAAACGATCGTCTCCGAATTACCTCTGGGTGGCGACCATCCGATGCATCCATTCATCATCAGTCCCGAAGGATCGATGTATATCGACGTGGCCACCGCGACCAATTCCTGCCAATCGAAAAATCGTACGCTGAAGTCACCAGGGATCGACCCTTGCACCGAACTTGAGACCCGCGGCGGCATCTGGCTTTACGACGCGAATAAGACGAACCAAACCTTTTCTCCAGGTGAGCGCTTCGCTACTGGAATCCGCAACGCGGAAGGTTTTGCGATCGACGAGAGTGGGAGAATTTTTGTCACCCAACATGGACGCGATCAATTGCACGCGAATTGGCCCGACCTGTATAAGCCCGAACAAGAAGCTACGCTTCCGGCTGAGACGTTGTTGCTTTTGAAAGCAAGAGGAGATTACGGCTGGCCCGAATGCTACTACGATTCGTTCGTGCAAAAGCTGGTTCTGGCACCGGAATATGGTGGTGATGGCAAAAAGATAGGGGTTTGCGCTGACAAGATTGCTCCCATCGCGTCATTTCCAGCACATTGGGCGCCGAACGCAATGGTTCGCTACAACAGAGATCAATTCCCGCCGCACTATCGCGATGGCGTCTTCATCGCTTTCCACGGCTCATGGGATCGTGCGCCCTATCCGCAAGGTGGGTACAACGTGGTTTTCCAGCCGGTCTCAGGTGACCACGGATCCGGCAATTGCGAAATATTTGCGGACGGTTTTGCAGGAGCAGACAAGTCTCCGGCCAAAGCCGAACATCGACCCAGCGGCTTGGCAGTGGGAATGAATGGTGCGCTTTATGTTTCCGACGACATACGAGGACGGATCTACCGGATCATGTATCAAGGAAACTCCGATAGCCGTGTTACTAAGATCACGCCTTGCCCGAGCCAAACGGCTCCGGCCGGCAATGCGGTTAACGTGCAGGTAGCACCTCCGGAGGGCACGCATCCAAACGCAGGAGCGGCGGCTAGCAGCCTTCCCGTTCCTGCGGGCTCGACTCGAGACATGGTGACGCTCGGCGAACGCATCTTCCGTGGTCAGGGAGCGGGAGCGGCATGCACGGGCTGCCATGGCGATAGCGGCGAGGGTACGCCTCTGGGGCCCCCACTGACGGGCAAGAAATGGCTGTGGAGCGACGGCAGCTTGGCCGGAATCAAGAAAACGATAACCGAAGGAGTCTCGCAACCAAAAGAATATCGCAGCCCGATGCCGGCAATGGGTGGAGCTCAACTTACGCCAGACCAGTTATCAGCTGTCTCGGCGTATGTATGGGCGATAAGCCATCGCGTATCCCCCGGAGGTAGCCGCTGACCGAGCGAGAGGATTTCTGAGATCTGCTGTAGCCCGCCTCTTTAGAGGCGGGGATTTAGATTTCACACGTCGGCCACTGCCGTCGGGGGAATCTAAACCCCCGCCCCTGATCCTTCGTTTTCACTCAGGACAAGAGATGCGGGGTACAGCAGACCGGCAGCGGAACCGGAGATGTCAACAGAGCCATATATCTTCCAGTTTTCCCTGGCCTGCATGAGGCAGTATCTGGCGTTATCAGAACCCGCGTTCAATGCCTATCATCGCCTGCTCTCCGCAACTATTTTCTAAAACTATTTGTATCCGAAACATTGAATCGCCCACCAACTTGTACTTAATTTTCAACCGCCTTGATGCGTCGGCGGTAACTCAAATTGCGAGCAAAGTCGCCCTCTCCGTTCACAGTGAGCGTTCACGGTGAACCGTCCCGAAGATCAAGGGACGGAAACGCCGCTACAAAACCGCATTGCAGTTGCTTTTGTAGAGGCCGCCCGTCTTTTCGGGCGGGCAGCCTTTTCTTCGCCGCAGCACTGCAAAATTCAAATAAACGCACCACAGATGTGTCCGCAAAAGTCCCCGACTGTCTTTCCGCGTCAGATGATTTAATATTTATCGCACGGCTCTTCCGGGGCCAAAGGGGGCGCAATGTCATCTTCGCCAATACCGAGCGCACTCGATCAGCGCACGCAAGCTTTTCCCGTGCTGACCGAATCTCACATCAATCGTATTCGGTCCGTTGCCAAAGAGAGGCACGTGCAAATGGGAGAAATCCTTTTTGACCGCGGAGACACGGTTATTCCATTCTTTGTCTTGCTTTCCGGAAAAATGGAAATTGTGCAGCCAGACCTGAATGGGGAAGTCACGGTCGCCAAACACGGCCCCGGTGAGTTCACCGGCGAAATGACGATGATTTCGGGACGGCGCAACCTGGTGCGAGGCCGCGTGACCGAGGCGGGCGATTTCCTGGAGCTGAGCGGCGAAGCCTTGCGGTCGCTGGTCGCGAGAGATGCGGAGCTCAGCGAAATTTTCATGCGCGCGTTTATTTTGCGCCGGCTGGAACTGATTCGCAGTGGCCTTGGCGGCATCATCCTGATGGGGTCGCGCCACTCCGCCGGCACATTGCGGCTGCGCGAATTTTTAACCCGCAATGAGCATCCTTACACCTACGTCGATCTGGATACGGACAAAACATCGCAGGAACTTCTCGACCGGTTCGATGTGAAGTTAGACCAGATTCCGGTTGTCATCTGCAGCAGCAAGGCCGTGTTGCGCAATCCATCTGTCCCGCAGTTGGCCGAATGCCTCGGCTTGAATATTGCAATTGACCAAACACTGATTCGCGATTTGATTATCGTCGGCGCCGGACCCTCGGGCTTGGCAGCCGCCGTTTATGGCGCCTCGGAAGGTTTAGATACGTTGGTGATTGAAACAGCGTCGCCCGGAGGACAGGCTGGATCCAGCTCCAAAATCGAAAATTATCTCGGCTTCCCGACGGGACTTTCGGGCCAGGAGTTGGCCGCGCGCGCCATCGTCCAAACGGAAAAATTTGGGGCTCAGATGATGGTCGCTCACAGCGTTGTGAAATTGGACTGCGAAAAGCGTCCGTACAAAGTTGTTCTGGACAATGGCAATCGCCTGGCCAGCCACTCGGTAATCATCGCAACAGGAGCGCAATACAACAAACCTCGCATAGCGAACCTGGCCCAATTTGAGGGCCAGGGAATCTATTACGGCGCCACTTACATGGAATCTCAGCTATGCGAAGAGGAAGACATTATCGTCGTTGGCGGCGGAAATTCCGCAGGGCAAGCAGCCATCTTCCTTTCTCAAACTTCGCGTAAAGTCCACATGCTCGTTCGCTCAAGCGCGTTGTCCGACACCATGTCACGCTACTTGATCCAGCGAATCGAAGAAAATCCAAATATCGAGTTGCACTACCGAACGGAGATTGTGGGCCTCGAAGGCGACACTTTTCTGAAACAGGTGACCTGGCAAAACAAATCCACCGGCGAAATTTCAAGCCACGAGATCAGCTACGTCTTCATCATGGCTGGGGCATCGCCACATACCGAATGGCTGGAGGGCTGCATCGCGCTCGATAACAAGGGCTTCATTCTTACCGGGCGGGATCTGGACACGGTCCTGGAAAATCGGCCATGGACGTTGTCTCGCCCTCCTCAAATGCTGGAGACAAGCCTTCCCGGTGTGTTCGCGGTTGGCGACGTGCGATCGGGCAATGTGAAACGCGTAGCTTCCGCCGTGGGAGAAGGCGCAATTGCCATTCATCTTGTGCACAATGCTTTGGCCGAATTATAAGAATAATTTGGGTCGCACACGCCAAAACCCGCCCGCTCAAAAAAGAGCGGCCACTACAAAAGCAACGGCCAAGCCTTACGGTTTCACCATAGCCCCTTTTATAGTAGGCTCGGATTTGTCACCCGAACCATCCCTTGCAGGCTGTGGACAACCGTGAATTTCGCTCCATGTGCTTTGAACAAATGACCTCAACCTTTCCCCCTTTCTAAGATCACTTCCATATACATTGACCCTGCGGATTCGTAGTATGATTTGGGCGGGAGTTCGGGAAATTGAGTTCCGGTATGTGATCTTGTATTTCAGGGTGAGTCTGATCCACCCTCTCCGTTCAATCCAGCTTAGAAAATGTGACTCCCGGAAACATCTTGAGATTGGCTTGCAAGCTTGCCTTGGGCCAAGGCGATATAAAAATTTTGATCGCGGAAAAAGAGTAACAATGGACGCACTGGCAAAAGTTAAAAAGAAACTGCAGGACGAAATCACCACGCTTGAATACGAAATGAACGTCGAACTGCCCAAAGAATTGATGAAGGCACGCGCGCACGGAGACCTCTCTGAAAACGCCGAATACAAGTACGCCAAGGAGCGCCAGGGATACGTCTCAGCGCGACTCGGCCAGCTCAAAAAGCGGCTGGGCGATATCGGCATGCTGAACCTGAAGAATATTCCTGCCGATCGTACCGGTTACGGCTCGCGCGTCTGGGTGCTCGACGTCAAGAAGTCCATCGAGATTGAATATAAGCTGGTAAGCACCGAAGAAGCGGATGTCACGGCAGGCTTGATCTCGACCACCTCCCCCATCGGAAAAGCCCTACTGGGGAAAAACGTCGGCGATGAAGTGCAAGTGCAGACGCCCGCGGGGATCAAGGAATTTGAAATTGTTCGGTTGAAAACCATCCACGAAGACGAATAGCTGTAGCGCTTTTCTTATTTCATGTGGGAGTGACCCATTCCGATGCGCAACATTGGCATGCTCGGTGGCGTTGGAGAAACCATGGCCCTTCTTGGCCTTGGCCTGTTATGGACATTCCGCGCGCAGGCATGGGACTGGGTGCGTGAACTTCTGGACATATGGCGCGGCGAAATCTCCGGCCGCGATCCGCATCTTTCCGATCCGCTCTACCGCCGCGTGAAACCCCGCCGCCCTCGTGGCGCTCTGGCCCTGATCAGCGGCGTAGTGTTGCTTTTCGTCGGGCAAATTCTTTTCCTTATCGATCTGACTTTTTAAGATCACACTCGACCGCGATTCAAGCCGCTTTCAATTTCCCTATTTGCAATCAAATGTCATCTGGCTTTGATGACTTCCTCAACGAAGGTCCCGTTCTGCTGTAGCCCGCCTCTTTAGAGGCGGGGGTTTAGAGTTCACACGTATAGCAACAGCACTGCCCAGAATGCAAACCCAGCCGAATGATCCGCAATGCAAATAGTGTCAGACAGCTTCTATATTCGTGAAAGGCGAACTCTGCTCATTTAGGAGGTAGGCCGCGGGGTTCGCTCGGTTAGAGCGAGCCCCGCACGGTGATTGAGGTCCAACGCCTTCAATCCAAAGGCCACTCGGGCCCTGAAATGCCGGCTCGGAAGAAAGAGGAGGAAATTGCGGGAGTGTGGGAGGGAACAAAAAAGGAATGCTGGATTAATATTGCAAAAAATCTTGCACCACTGGCTGGGTGTTGCCCCAGCGGCTGATTTACGCGTTGTTTAATTCCTTGAATCATCATCGCTACCATTCCATGAAATGACTGCTCGTTCATTAATACTTCGCGAATTTAAAATTGCGGGGCGGGTTCGTAAAAAAAATTTTATTTATAAAGATATTGAACCCGCCCATCTCCCACACACAGGAGTAATTAATATTCTTTCGATCTCCACATTACCTGAGAGCACGAACCTCTCCATTCACGAATTGAATAGAAATAATTGCTAACCGTGTGGCTTTGATGAAGTTAAAGGCTGGAGCAGGAACATCCAATCGGGCGTTTGCTGTAGTACTAGTCCTGAAAAACTTGCTCTCACTAGCGCGTTTTTGTCAGTGTGCCGCCCGGAGAAGTCGTCGAACTGCGGTTAACTGAAGAAATATTCACACGTTGCGGTGATTTCGCTCCAGCCTGTTAAGTTTTCCCCTGTGCGGGAAAAACCTACAGGCTGAAGCTTGATAGTCAAACGCTGGCGGTAGAATTTGTTTCATATCGACGTGATTCCCTTTTGGTGCGCGTTACGATTTTGGCCCATCCTCATCCTTGAGCGTTGGTGATGACCTGGATGGCGCGGAAAACCCCGGCCAAAAGCTCCATTACGATACGGCAATAGGCGATCCACAAAAGCAGGGCCGGGACGCTGAGAATCAGCGCGAGCAGGCCATTCGATGTGGATGTCTGGAAGCCGCTGAACACGAGCCAAACGGCTGCAACCAGTCCGGCAAGTAAATGCACACTGTAAAGAATCTTTAACATTTGCGGCGTCACGTAACGGCGAAAAGAAAAATCCATCATGTTTTCCATCAGACTTGCTTCCCGTGGGATTGTTTGTTCTTCGATGTAGTTCGGTGCGGTGGCCATGGTGTATTTCCTCCATTCAAGAATTTGCAGGCTTGGGAAAACTATCCTACTCACTTACGCCAATCGTGCCTCCTCGTCTGAAGGACGGGACTGCCCAAAGATATAGCTGTCCGGTCGTACAGGCATTCGCTGCATCTTGCTCTTTTCCATTTTGAGTTGTGGGGACGCATCGTCTAAACCCCGCCGATGATCCTTCGTTTTCGCCCAGCTCAAGAGAGGCGGGCTACCGCGCTGTATCCATGCCTTCAGGCTCGTTTCTTTTATTGACCCTTCGCTCGGCCGCGCTATAAGTCCGCATCAGTTTCGGAACGTTCGGAAGGCAGGCACCGCGACTACCCAAAAGAGGACAATCATGTTCTGTGCAAAATGTGGAATTCGAGTGGAAGAAGGACACCGGTTTTGCCAGGCGTGCGGGCATGAGGTCGGCGCTCCTGTAATCGCGGTGCCTGCGACACCGGGTGCCGTTCCTCCCGCTCCAATGACGGCCAGCGCGTATTCCGTTCCGCGACTCCCCTACGGAACATTCTGGGCGCGGCTAGTGGCCTATGTGATCGACAGTGTGATCATTGGCATTCCTTCGATGATCGCGCTGTTTGCAGCGATGTTCTTTTTAGGCGGCTTTGGCATCATGCTCCATCAAAGGCATGCGGATCCGGACGCGGTTCGGGCGATGATGGTGACCCTGGTTCCGATTTTCCTTATGGGGATGCTCACACTCATGATCATTCATTGGCTATATTTCGCGGGAATGGAAAGCTCTGAGCGTCAGGGCACAATCGGAAAATCGGTGATGTCCTTGCGTGTAGCTGATCTTGATGGGAAGCGCATTTCGTTTGGGCATGCGACCGGCCGCTTTTTCGCGAAAATTGTGAGCGGGATGATTCCCTTCCTAATCGGGTATTTGATGGCTGCTTTCACTGAAAAAAAGCAGGCCCTGCATGATTTGATTGCAGGGACGCTGGTGCTGGGGAAATAAAACTAGATTTGTAGTTTGCGGTTGGAGGGCTGGGCCGCGATTAGCTATCGCCTAAGTCTCCGCCTCTGATCCTTCGTTTTCACTCAGGACAAGAGAGGCGGGCTACAAATCAGTGCCAATTGTTGCCACTCCTGTAGCCCGGGTCTTCAGACCCGGGGATTTTCCGCGGCTACGGCAACAATCCAAATAGGCCCACGCTGTTCGTCGTCGCGGCAAACACCTTCCCGTCCGCGATCATCGGCGTTATGAATTTATTTCCCGCGCCAAAGTGGTCGCGCGCGTTAGCCGCCTGATTGCTGTTGTAAAGCTCCTGAGTCAGGTCATTTGCAGCATACGCGTGCAGTACAGCGATGCTTGTATTTTCGATGGCCCAGACGATTCCATTGGAGGTCCCATTTGCCGAAACGCTGGGCAAAACTCCTGGATAAATAAATGACGCGGCGGTATGCACAGGCGTCGTGGAAAGTTTTCCGTTGGCAATGGAGAAAGATTTTAGAGTTCCATCGGAGTCGCAATAATAAACCGTGTTGTTGAAATAAGCCGGCACCCCCCACACGCCGTTCGGTAAGGCCCCGGCCAATTCCTGGTAAACATTATTCGCACTGGGGCTGAATTTGCCCATGTCGTTGCGGTTCACGACGTAAATATTTCCGTCCTTTCCCGCGCCTACTGCGAGATTAAGGGTATTCGCTGTGCCATAGGCGGAGTCTGGCAAAATCATAGGGCTCCCGGAACCAAGATCCGTATCCGTGCCGGATTCGCTCACTGTGGTCGACATATCGAAATAATCCGCAACCTTCAGATTTCCGCCCGTGGAAATCTTTACGAATGCGTTGCCGTAGTCCTGCTTGTTCGGGAAACCATTCGCGTCAAGCGTCGTTTCAAAAGTGCCATTCGCCATCAGTGTATAAATGTTCCCCTGCGGGTCCGTGGCCAGCCCTCCGCCACTCTGCCAGATGGAACCTCTGGTGCCGTTCGGCGTGAGGTTGAGCACGGCGGTTTGCGCGAGCGTTGCCTGGTTATAGGCCATGACCCAAGCAGTGTATGGATCGAAGTCGCAGTGTGAAGCCCAACTTGTATAGATCACGCCGTTCAAGAGAAGCAGCGCGGCCCGTTCCTTGTATTGCTTCGGATCGAACGTGACGATGCCTCCGGAACTGTTGGCCCCAGTTCCGGGGTAAGTCGCCTGCACTGTGACAGGGCCTCCATTCACTTCCGCACCCGTCGTAATGTCCAGTGCGTGCAGCCGCTGAAAATAGGTCGTGCCGTTTTTTGACATGGCCACGGCGTACAGAATTCCATTCGCGCCAGCCGCCCGGTCAATCACCGGAGTGGAAGTGATGCCAATCTCCGGCGAAACTTGCCCACAACCACGATCATCACTGGTTGTTTCCCCTGCTCCGAGCAGGGAAACCTGCCAGAGCTTCGTTCCTGTGTCCGCGTCGAACGCATAGGCCGAGTCATGCTCGGTCATGACAAACACCACGTTGTGCGCGACTCCTGAAATGGAAAGTTGAGATAAGTAGAGCGGTTCGGCGTCGACGCGGCCATCCACGAAAAGATTGTGGAGCAGGCCAAAGGTGGCCGAATTTACGTTGGCCTGCGTCAGCTTCGTTTCCGTTGTGTTTTGGCCCGTGCGCGCCACATCGTTGTGATACGTCGTTACGTCCGTGCCCGCTGACGAGACCACCGCATTCACCGTAAGCGTCGCCGAATTGCTCGTAATGCTGGTCACGGAATTGGATACGATCACGCGGAACGTCGCGCCGTTGTCCCCGGATACTGTTGCGGGCGTTGTGTAGCTGGCGGAAGTGGCACTAGAAATGTTCGTATTATTTTTTTGCCACTGGTAGGTCAGCGGGGTGGTTCCCGCGGCGATAACCGAAAATGTTGCGGCCTGTCCCACGGTTACAGTTTGATTGGCTGGCTGCGTCGAGATGCTCGGGGCCACAGGCGCGGCGTTCAATGTCAAAGTGGCTGCGTTGCTCGTCACGTTGCCCGCGGAATTGGAGACGATCACGCGAAACGTCGCGCCGTTGTCGCCGGAAACCGTTGCGGGTGTGGTGTAGCTCGCTGAAGTCGCCCCGCTTATGTTCGCGTTGTTTTTCTGCCATTGATAGCTAAGAGGTGCGGTCCCCGTGGCCATCACGGAAAAAGAGGCCGGTTGTCCGACCACCACGGTTTGGCTGGCGGGCTGAAGCGTGAATGAAGGCGCAGTCGCCGGGTCCGCCGGCGCCATGGTGGTTGCGCCGCTGCAACTCCACAAAATCAGCCCCAGTCCAAAAAGGAAAATTCCTGTCGCAACTAGTTTCCCATGTATAGTTTGCATAAATCGTACTAATCCGTTTTCATGCAAATTTTCTGGAGAAGCAAGAAAACAGTTGGCCCGTGGTACAGACAATGGAAAGGTGATTCCTTTCAATATAGATGCAGAATGCATCTGGAATAGCTGGCCGATGGGCTCGATTTGGTCCAGTGTTCATGTTTGGTGCGTTTTAGATTCCATACACAAGATTTTCCCGCTGCACCATACAGTCCAGACACCAGAATCAATTCGGTTTTGTCTTAGTTTGAAAAAGCATTCGCGTGGCACGATTCTTCAGGAGGGCGGGACACTAGAGTCTGCGTGAGAACTGCAAACTCATTGTGGGTCGTGGCTTTAGCCACGGCATCAGTTCTGCAAAATTAGTGCCGCTTTACAGGCTGCAGAAAAAGTACTTTTTGTCATCCCGAGCGAAGCGAGGGATCTGCTTTTCTTCTCGGCTTCCAAGAAACAGCAGATTCCTCGGGCAAATACCGCCCTTCGGAATGACAAAGTACGAGTTTTTCCGCGGCCTGTTTAATCGCTGAGCTTCCAATTTTGCAGTTCTCACACAGACTCTTCAGTCCCGACCAGGAGACCGAATGGCCGAGCTAAAGGCTCGGATCTCCTAAATTCGAATTCATTTCAAATTTGAACGGCAACATCCGCTCAGTGGGATTGGATGCGCCGCGCGGTTGTGCTAACGTCTTTCCCTTATGTCACATCGCATTGGCGTGCTGTTATCCGGGAGAGGGTCAAATTTTGTGGCGCTGGCCGACAGTATTGCGGCTGGGCGCATCCCCGGCGCGAAGATTGCCCTGGTCATCAGCAATCGCGAGGGCGCGCCAGGACTGGCGCTGGCCGAGGCACGAGGAATCAAGGCAAAAGCGATCCCGTCGAAAGGCCTGGCACGCGAGGAGTATGACCGGCTGGCTGTCGAGGAGTTGCGCAAGGCCAACGTGGATCTCGTATGCCTTGCGGGATTCATGCGATTGCTGTCGCCCTATTTTGTGGCGGCATTTCCGCAGCGGATTCTGAATATCCACCCTTCACTCTTGCCTTCATTTCCCGGCCTGGAAGCGTCGCGGCAGGCGCTCGAATACGGCGTGAAATTTACGGGCTGCACGGTGCACCTGGTGGACGAAAATCTGGACGCGGGGCCGATCGTCGCGCAGGCTATCGTGCCTGTGCGCGATGAGGACACGGAGGAAACACTTTCCGCGCGCATCCTTGCTGAAGAACATCGGATTTATACCGAAGCTGTGCGCCTGATCGTTTCAGGAAAATATCGAATTGAGGGGCGCCGCGTGATTGCGCTCGAAAAAACGCCATGACCACAAAGCACGAATTTAAACCCATCGACGAGCAGATTGCCTATCTGCGCAAAGGCTCGGCGGAAATTATTCGCGAGGAAGATTTGCGCGCGAAGCTGGAAGCTTCCCGAAAATCCGGCACGCCACTGCGCGTCAAGCTGGGAGTCGATCCCACGGCGCCCGATTTGCACCTCGGGCATACTGTCGTGCTGCGCAAACTGAAACATTTTCAGGATTTGGGCCACACGGCGATTTTTTTGATTGGCGATTTTACAGCCATGGTTGGCGATCCCACCGGGCAATCCGAAACGCGTCCGCCGCTTACGCGCGAACAAGTGGAAGCGAATGCAAGAACATACCTCGAACAGGTTTACAAAATACTGAATCGCGAAACGACGGAAGTTCGCTACAACAGCGAGTGGCTCGGAAAACTATCGGGACACGATATGATTCACCTGTGCGCTCACTATCGCCTCGCGCGCATGCTGGAGCGCGAAGATTTTCGTTCGCGCCTCGCGGGCAATCTGCCGATTTCCATTCATGAATTGTTGTACCCACTGCTGCAAGCCTATGATTCCGTCGCCCTCAAAGCCGACGTGGAGCTGGGCGCCACCGAGCAGAAATTTAATCTGCTCGTGGGCCGCGAAATTCAGCGCGAGTACGGACAGGTGTCGCAAGTGGCTCTCACCATGCCGATTCTCGTAGGCCTCGACGGCCAGCGCAAAATGTCCAAATCGCTGGGCAACTACGTGGGCATCAGCGAAGCGCCCTCCGATATGTTCGGTAAGCTGATGTCCTTGTCCGACGCAATGATGTGGCCGTACTTCGATCTTGTAACGGACCGCACGCCGGAACAAATCGCCGCGCTCGCAGCCGAAGTGAAAGATGGAACAAAACATCCGATGGACGTGAAGATGTCCCTCGCGCAGGAAATCATCAGCGGATTTCACGGCGCGGCCGCGGGTGAAAAAGCCGCCAACGAATTTCAGCGCGTCTTCCGCGATCGCGAAGCTCCGAGATGAAATGCAGGAGATAGAGTTAAGACGCGTAGAGTCTGGCGGATTCTTGCAATCACAAAGGCATGGATGTTGCTCTGCAATGAGCGATTACTGGTCTTTCAACCCAATCCGAGAAGTGGTCAATACCTTCTGCCGGTATTTCGGAGGCAGTAAGCTCAACGTCCGAAGCAGAGCGTGTAATAAAGCAAGGTGGATTCGAACTTGCAGAAGTCGTCCGAATCCTGCCGTCAAACTCGACTTGACACGGTCTGCGACTCTACACTCTGCGTTTGGGCAAGAAGAAATTTCTGCGCATTGTGGTGGAATGTGATTTTGATTCGCCAAGTAGTCGGCCAGGTTTCCAGTGCGATCTGCGCTTGTATGCGGCGCTGAAAGCGCCGCAGGATGCTAGCCTAGGGCAACGCCCTGGGTTCGGCATGATCGAAATGTTATGCGCCTGAAGGGGCGCAGGGATCCTCCGCGCCTTCAGGGCGGAAAATATTCGGCGGAAATACCCAGGGCGTTGCCTTAGGCTAGTCACCTCCGCGCCGTTGGCGCGGAAACGTGGCCATGCGGAAGTGCGCATGTACCCGTGCTGCGGGGCGACGTGCTTCGGCCGCAACGGTACTTGCCTCTCGACGCGGAAGAGAAGAAAATAGGTCGCCCAGCAGGGAGAGAACGGAATGTCGAATCGCGTAAAAGTGGAAATTTACGGCCAGAGCTACACGATGGGTGGAGATCTGGACGAAGCCTACGTCCAGAAACTGGCGCACTATGTTGACGAGAAAATGAGAGCCGTAGGGGAGGCCACACAGACAGTGGATTCGGTGCGCGTGGCGGTGTTGGCAGCGTTGGCGATTGCCGATGAACTCCATTCAGGACAGCAAGATACTGGCCATCGAGATGACGCGCTGCGGGAGCGCGCTCAGCAATGCCTCACCATCCTCGAACGAGCTTTGAAACAAACGGCTTAATCCAGGGTTTTCGTGGCAGCATGTATTGTTTCATGACATCGCAACGTGCAACGCTTTACGTACGTCCAACATCCAGATACTATGCAGGAGCTTCGGCTCCTGTTTCATTGCGAAACATTGATCGATTTTCTGGCCTGTGCAGAAGACTCTTCGCATTCTCGGTGTCTCCCTTGCGCTGATCGCGCTCCTGGTGTTTGCTACGGGTGTGGTCAGTGACTGGAACCATCAGGGCGTGAATGACGATGCGCGTTGCCCGTACTGCCATCTCGGTCACCAGACACCAGCGCAACTGGTCGTTGCACCTTCAGTTTCCTTGCTGAAGCCGGTTGCTTCCATGCCGCTTCCGCAAGATGTTCCACCGGGCCTGGGCCCAATTTTTTCGCAGACCTCTCCGCGCGCTCCTCCCTCGATTTAATTCCTTCGTCCTGGCGCTTTTTTTCAACAAGCGCTTTCGTACTCCAATTTTCCTTGTTCGGTCCCGCTCTATTCTTCCGACGTTTTGATGCGCCGGGATGAAGAACTGAGAGCCCCGACAGTTCTTAGCAGGAGATAAATAATGGATATGAAGTCTAGGGCCCGTACACGTTGGCCGCTGATTGCTCTGGGAATATTTCTGTCATTTGCGGCGACGCAGCGCGCAGCTGGGCAAACCGCGCCAGCCGCCCCGCAGGCTGCTCCCACTCGCGTCACGCTCGATGAAGCCATCGATATGGCGTTGAAGCACAACCATTCGCTGCAAGCGGCGCGCACAATGATTTTGCAGAATCAGGCGCTGGAAATCACGGCCAACCTCCGCCCGAATCCGACCCTCAGCGGGGACGCGCAATTTTTGCCGATCTTTTCGCCGAGCAATCTCAATTCAGATTACCTGGACAACATTGCGCAGTTCGACTTGGGGGTTGGGTACCTCTTTGAACGAGGGAAAAAACGCCAGCATCGTCTTCAGGCAGCGAAAGATCAGACGGCCGTAACCGTGGCGCAGACGAGCGACAATGAACGCACCCTGACTTTTAACGTGGCCTCTCAATTTGTCGCCGCTCTGCTCGCTCAAGCGAATATTGAATTAGCCGACACGGATTTGAAAAGTTTCCAGCAAACGGTGGACATCGCCGAAGCACAGACCAAATCAGGGCGCGATGAGCGGCGGCGACCTGCTCAAAATCAAATTGCAGCTGCTGCAATTTCAGACCGACGTCTCGGCCGCAAGGCTTGCCCGCATTCAAGCGCTTGCCGGACTGCGCCAACTACTTGGATACGACTCGGTACCGGAAAATTTTGAAGTGGTCGGCGACCTGGAATACAAGCCCGTGAAGCTGGGCAAGGACGAATTGAAAGCGATGGCGCTGCGGCAGCGTCCGGATGTGAAAGCCGCGCAGTTGGGGATTACCGCCGCCGAAAGTCAATTAGCCCTGGCCCAGGCCAACGGGAAAGTTGACGTCAACGCGACAGTCAAATTACACGCACGTTGCCGATGCAAATTCTATTTCGCTGTTCGGCGGCATTCAACTTCCGATCTTCGATCGCAATCAGGGAGAAATTGCGCGCACACGATATGCCATTGGACAATCGCAGGAACTTTTGAGCGAGCAGAACTCCCTCGCGTTGACCGACGTGGAAAATTCCTACGAGTCGCTGCGTACAGATGATGAAGTCGTGCAGCTGTACCAGTCCGGCTACCTGCAAGAGGCCGAAGAATCCAAAAACATCAGCCAGTACGCCTACCAGCGTGGAGCGGCCAGCCTGCTTGATTTCCTGGACGCGGAGCGCAGCTACCGCGCCACCGAACTTAGCCTACAGGCAGGCGCTCGCCGGCTACATGATCTCACTCGAGCAATTGCGCCAAGCCGTGGGTACCAGGAGCTTGCCATGAAAATAAAACGTACATGCTCGGCTCGAAAAACCAGAACGCCAACTCGCGCGATAAGTGGCGGCGTGTTAGCCGTCCCGTTGTTCATGGCCCTCGCTATGGCCGGATGCGGAAGCTCTGCGGAGCAGGCGAGCAAAATGACGTCGTTCTCCACTGCAGAGAGCGCGCAGAGCAAGGCGGAACTTTTCACCTTGCCTGCGGACCAGATGTCGCACATTCAGATTTTCACCGTTACGCAAGCGTCCGTTGGCGCGCACGCTGCGCACTTCTGGAGTAGTCGCCTACAACGCGCTTTTTAACGACTCCGGTGATTTCGCAGGTGGGTGGCCCGGTCAGCCGCATCATGGTTACGCCCGGGCAGGAAGTGACGCAAGGGGCAGCCAATGCTCTACGTCACGAGCCCCGACTATTCCCTGCTGCGATCGGCTTACGTAAAAGCGCGTGATTCTTTTCAGCTCGCGGACAGAATTTACAAGCGCGACCAGGATCTGCTCGCGCACAAGGCCATCGCCGAGGCCGACCTTGAACAAGCCGAATCCGCGCGAGCGCAAGCGGAATGCCGATCTGCAATCCAGCGAGCAGGCCATTCGCATTCTGGGAATTTCCAATCCGGATGATCTGTAAACAAACCGCCATCGTCGGAAGTTGCGCTGCTTGCTCCGCTCGCGGGAGAAGTGGTGGAACGCCTTTGTTCGCCGGGTCAATTGCTGCAATCCGGCGGCACGCAATGCTTCACGCTTTCCAACATGAGCAGTGTCTGGGTGCTCGTGAACATTTACCAGAATGATGTGGCCTACGTGCATGTGGGCGACGAAGTCATCATCAACAATGAGGCGTATCCGGGCGAAGTCCACGGGAAGATTCAATATATCGCCCCCGCTCTCGATCCGACGACGCGCACGTTGCAGGCGCGCATCGAAGCGCAAAATCCGGGCGAACGGCTGAAGAAAGATATGTACGTGACCGCGCATTGATCCGCGCGGGAGTAATTCCCAAAGCGCTCATGGTTCCGGATTCCGCCGTTTTGCGTGACAGCGACAACATGCCCTACGTGTACATAGCAAACCGGCGCAAACCAATTTGCCAGGCGCATGGTCACGCTGGGCGAAAGCCAGGCCGGCAAAACGCAAATTACGGAAGGGCTGCAGTCAGGCGACAAAATCGTGGGAGACGGCAGCTTGTTTCTGCAATTTCAGAATTCACTGCAACGCTGAGCGGAGGGGCAGTCGCGACCATGATTCATCACATCGTTCAATTCGCTCTACGCCAGCGCTTTCTGGTCCTGATGCTGGTTCTGTTCGTGACCATCGCGGGCGCGTTGTCCTTTCAACGCATGCCCGTCGATGCTTATCCGGACCTGGCTCCCCCCATGGTGGAGATCATTACGCAGTGGCCGGGCCACGCGGCGGAGGAAATTGAGCGCCTCGTCAGTTTGCCCATCGAAATCGAAATGAATGGCGTGCCGCACATGGCCGTGATGCGGTCCATTTCGCTGTACGGACTTTCCGACGTGCGGCTGACGTTTCAGGAAAGCACCGACGATTATTTTGCGCGCCAGGTTGTGTTTGAGCGTCTATCGGGACGTTGCAACTGCCCAGCGGCGTGACGCCGGGCCTATCGCCATTGTCCAGCCCGTCGGGGCTCGTCTATCGATACGTAATTGAAAGTCCTGACCGCAGCCCGCAGGATTTGAAAACGATTGAAGATTGGGTTGTGCAGCGCGCCTATAGATCGGTGCCCGGTGTCGCGGACGATTCCGGCTTAGGCGGCACCGTGATGCAGTATCAGGTGCTGCTCGATCCGGCGAAGACCTATGGATATCACATTACCGTGCCTCAGGTAGTGGCCGCGCTTACGGCGAATAATTCCAACGCGGGAGGCGGATTTTATTCGCAGGGTTCGCAATTTTTCTATGTGCGCGGGCTGGGCCTCGTAACGAACACGAACGACATCGGAAACATCGTGGTGGGAAATAATAATGGCGTGCCGGTTCGCGTGCGCGACGTCGGCGAGGTGACCATTGGCAGCGCCCCGCGCCTCGGAGAATTCGGCTTCCAGAAAAATAACGATTCCGTCGAAGGCGTGATCCTGATGTTGCGCGGCGAGCAAACGCAAAACGTCCTCGCCGGCGTTGAAAAAAAGACGGAAGAATTGAATCACGGTATTTTGCCGTCGGACGTAAAGATCAGGCCCTTTTACGATCGCAGCGACCTCGTCCGCCTGACGATCGATACGGTCGAGCACAACATGCTTGTGGGCATGACCCTGGTTTTGATCGTTCTGATTTTTTTCCTGGTCAGTTTTCGAGCCGCCGTTATCGTTGCGTTGACCATTCCGCTGAGCTTGCTCTTTGCGTTCATCCTTTTGCACGGCCGCGGTGTCCCCGCAAACCTGCTCTCCATCGGCGCCATCGATTTCGGAATCATCATCGACGGCACCGTCGTGATGATGGAAAACATTTATCGCGAACTCGCCGAGCGCCACGGAAAAGATTACAAATTGAGCGAGGTGATTCTCGACGCGGCGCGGGATGTGGACCGCCCGATTTTTTATTCCGTCGCCGTCATTCTCGCAGGATACCTTCCCATCTATGCGCTCACCGGACCTTCCGGAAAATTGTTTCTGCCGATGGCCGAAACCATGTCCTACGCGCTGCTCGGTTCGCTGATTTTCACTCTCACGCTTGTCCCCGTGCTTGCTTCGTACTGGTTTAAAAACGGCGTGAAGGAAGTTGTCAACCGCCCTTATGAATGGGTGAAAGGTATTTACGCCGGGGAACTGGACTGGTGCCTGAATCATCCGAAAATCACTATTTTTGTTGCGACGATTATTTTTGGGTCAACCCTTCTCCTGATTCCTTATATCGGCGGCGAATTCATGCCGCACCTGGACGAAGGCGCTTTGTGGGTTCGCGCCACAATGCCCTACACCATTTCATTCGAGGAGTCGTCTAAATTTGCGCCGGAAATTCGCAATATTCTTTTGTCTTACCCGCAGGTGACGGAAGTGGGTTCGGAATTGGGCCGTCCGGATGACGGCACGGATCCCGACAGGATTTTTTAATTGCGAATTTTACGTGGGACTGAAGCCCTACAAGGACAAAGTGTGGGGCCAGGGTCCGATCCGCAACAAAGCGGAACTTACCGAAGATTTGCAGAAAAAACTTGCCGCGTATCCCGGTGTGATTTTTAACTACACGCAACCGGCCGAAGATGCGGTGGACGAAGCGCTTACCGGACTGAAAAGCGCGCTCGCCGTGAAAATCTACGGGGAGGATTTGCAGGTTCTGGAAAGCAAAGCGGTCGAGATTAAACGCGTACTTTCGCAAGTTCCCGGATTCACGGAGCTGACCGTGGTGCGCGAACTTGGGCAGCCCAGCGTGCAGGTCGACGTGGATCGCGAAAAAATTGCGCGCTACGGCATTAATGTTTCGGACGTGGAGGGCGTGGTCCAGGCGGGAGTCGGCGGCCAGGCTGCCACGCAAGTGATTCAGGGCGAGCGCCTCTTCGATCTGGTCGTGCGCATGAAGCCTGAATACCGCTCCAGCACGAAAGAAATTGGCAATTTGCTCGTGCCTACTCCCTCCGGGCAGCAAGTTCCAATTTCCGAGCTGGCGACGATCACTCAGGGAAACGGCGCGTCATTTATTTATCGCGAAAATAATTCGCGCTACATCGGCGTGCAATTCAGCATCGAGGGCCGCGACCTGGCGCGGGCCGTGGACGAAGCGCAAAAAGCCGTGCGAGCGATCCGTGGCGTTGCCACAGGGCTACACGCTCGATTGGGGTGGAGAGTACAGCGAGTACGTGGCCGCAAAATCACAATTTGCGATCATTGGACCTCTCGCGGTGCTTCTGATTTTCATGATTCTTTTCGCGCTCTACGGCAATTTCAAGTTCCCGGTCACCGTGATGATCGGTGTAATTATGACCGAGCCGGTCGGAGCGCTGATCGCGCTGAAACTAACCCACACGCCGCTCAGCGTCAGCTCCGGGCTCGGTCTGCTCGCGTTGCTTGGCGTTTCAGTGGAGACCGCTGTCATCCTGGTTTCCTATATCAACAAGCTGCGCCTGCAAAATCTGGACATCCGCAGCGCCACGCGCGAAGCAGCATTGTTGCGCCTGCGACCCATCATGATGACGGCGCTGGTCGCGTGCCTTGGCCTCTTGCCCGCGGCGCTTTCCACTGGAATCGGATCGGATACGCAAAAACCGTTCGCCATCGTCGTGGTTGCGGGCCTGATTTCGCGCCTGTTCCTCGGCTTTTTCGTAAACCCGGTGCTGTACGAGATGGTGGCCAAACCGGGCGACGTTTTGCAGGTGTGATACAGGAAAGCATGTAGCTAGTTGATTCACTATTTTGGGGAATTTAGCAACGCCACGCATTTTTGGGCATCTCAAAAGTTAGTAGTGCACTGAGGCCTGCCTTGCACGGCGGATGGCTTAGCAGATTTCCTGAAATGAATGCTCACAAGACAATTCGCTTCCTCGGAGTAACTTTCGCTCTCCTTGCGCTGGTCATCTTTGCCACTGGCGTCGTTAGCGATTGGAGCCATCAGGGCCCGAGCGACGATGCGCATTGTCCCTATTGCCATCTAGGACATCAGACGCCGGCTCAGCTGGCTGTCGCGCCATCCAGCATTTCGCTAAAGCCCGTCGCCTTCCTGTTGCTGGCAGTGGATATTCTTCATATTGCAGGCCCGATCTATTCCCAAACCGCCCCTCGCGCTCCCCCTCTTTAAAAAATCTCCTTGCTGGATTCTTCCATGACGTATTGGCTCCGCGTTAGGTAGCGCGGACCCATTTCCATTATTTCTTCCTGGCACTACCTGCCAGCCCATTGGGCTGCAATGAATAAGGAGACGCAATGATTTGTATTATTCGCAATCTATTTGTCGTGGTATTGCTGTGCCTTGGCGTTATTTTTCTGCCTGGAGTTACTTACGCTCAAAATTCGGCTTCGATTAGCGGAAATATTACGGATCAGACGGGAGCTGTAGTTCCAAAGGCGATGGTCGAAATTCACAACCCCGTCAGCCAATTTGACCGAACGACAACCACGGATACGAATGGAAATTTCATTTTCTCCAACGTGCCTTTCAATCCCTATCACCTGACAGTCACTTTGTCTGGTTTCAATACTTACTCCCAGGATGTGGACGTGCGATCCACGGTAGTGGGAAATCTGAAAATAGTCCTGAGTCTGGCCGGAGCGTCAAGCACCGTAACCGTTGAGGCGTCCGGAGCGGACCTGGTGGAAACCGAGTCGACTTATCACACAGACGTCGATCGCGAACTCTTCGACAAGCTTCCTCTCGAGAGTGCATCATCATCGGTGAGTTCGTTGGTTACCCTTTCCACTCCTGGAGTCGCCGCGGATTCGAATGGCCTCTTTCACGGACTCGGCGATCACGCGTCCAACTCCTTCTCGGTGGACGGCCAACCTATCACCGATCAGCAAAGCAAGGTCTTCTCGAATCAAATTCCTGAGGATTCGATTCAATCCTTGGAAGTCATTTCCGGCGCGCCGCCAGCCGAATACGGAGGCAAGACGAGCCTAGTGATTGTGGTGACCACGCGCTCGGGGCTTGGCGAAACGGAGCCGCATGGCCAGGTGACGGCATCGTACGGCACCTTTGGCAGTGCGAGCGGCGGGTTTGATCTCGGTTATGGCGGAAAAAACTGGGGCAATTTCATTTCCGTCAGCGGACTGAACACTGGCCGGTTTCTCGATCCTCCGGAACTCAGTGTCCTGCACGACCACGGCAATGAGCAAAATATCTTCGACCGGGTCGATTTTAAAACTTCGAATGCGGACACCCTCAGTCTAAATTTTAACTACAGCCGCTCCTGGTTCCAGAACCCGAATTCATTTGACGCCCAAAATGCGACGGAATGGACTTTGCTCGCGGCGGGCCCGGCGACGTGCCCGGTGGGACAAATAGGGTCTTGCGGGGGGCTGGGACCTAACGGCCAGCCGGTAGGCCCCGCGGATCAGCGATCAAAGATCGGGACGTTCGACATTGCGCCATCGTGGACACGCCTTATCAATACGAAGGCCGTGTTTACACTTGGCGGCTTCGTGCGGCGGGATGAATACAATTATTACCCGAGCACGAACCCCTTCGCGGATGCCGCGCCCGATTTGCAATTGACGACAGTGGGCCAGAACCGCACGCTGTTGAATGCGGGGGCTCGCGCAAGTCTCTCCTATGTAACTGGAGTCCACAACATAAAGGCCGGAGTCACTTACGAGCAGACTTTTCTTACGGAAAATGACAAATTCGGCATCGTCGATCCAACCGTGAATGCGGTTTGTTTGAATCCAGATGGAAGCGCCAACACGAATCCGGCTCTGACCGATCCGGCTCAATGCACCGGGGCTCTCGCACCGAATACAGGTCAGGGAGCAGTCCTGGCATTTATCCCGCTCCTGGGTTGCTACGATTTGACACGGACTGCCGCGCTGCCGTCCTCCGACGGCTGCCCAGCGGGACAGACCACCAGCCGGCTATTCCCATTCAGCGGCCACACGGATATTAAGGAAACCGCGCTGTTCTTCCAGGACACAATGACAATTAAAAACTGGAGTTTTAACCTCGGGCTGCGCGCCGATTTATACAATGGAATTTCTAGCGCCCGGCAACTGGAACCGCGCTTGGGCATCGCTTACAACTTTAAGCCCACAAACAGCGTATTCCGCGTTTCTTATGCACGCACAATGGAGAGTCCGTTCAACGAAAACCTGATTATTGCGAGCACCGGGTGCAATAACCCGGTAATTTTTGACTTGCAGCAATCGGTGCCCGGTGGACAATGCGTCTCATCGTCGGTGCCGCCGCTTAGTCCTGGAAAACGCAACGAGTTCCACGCCGGTTTCGAGCAAGCTTTCGGAAAGTACCTGGTCGTTGATGCCGAGTACATCTGGAAGTACACGACCCGTGCGTTCGACTTCAGCGTGCTGGCCAACACCCCGATCTTCTATCCGATCGAATGGGCCAGTTCGAAAATCCCAGGGTATGCCATCCGCGCAAGCATTCCGAACTTCCACGGTTTGACAGCCTTCGTTGTCATGTCCAGCGTGGCGGCGCGCTTCTTTGGCCCACAGATTAGCGGAATAGGAGCAACACCCGGCGTGGCGGGCGGCGTGTTTCGGATTGACCACGACGAGACTTTTAACGAAACAACTCATGTGCAATACCAGCCGTGGAAGAAGTTGCCATGGGTCGCCGTGAACTGGCGCTACGATAGCGGCCTCGTGGCCGGCGCCGTGCCGTGTGCAGGAGTCCTCACCAATTGCGCGAATGGGCCGAACGGTTCCGACACTGTCGTGGATGTTTCCGGGCTGACACCTGACCAGCAGTTTCAGGGAGGACTATTCTGCGGGACCATATTTGCTTCCCCCACAACCCCAATCAGTTCGACGCTCGGCGCGAATCTCTGCCCTGCGACGATCTACGGTTCCAAGTTCCTAAAAATTCCAGCCCCTGGCACCGAGAATGATGATCACAATCCGCCCCGCGTTTCACCGCGCCATTTGTTCGACGTTTCCGTGGGCGACGACAACATTTTCCAAAAGGACCGATACAAATGGAGCCTGCGTCTTACCGCCATCAATGTGACAAACAAGGTTGCGGTCTACAATTTCCTTTCCACTTTCAGCGGCACGCACTACGTAACACCGCGCGCCATGACAGCGGAGCTGGGATTTCACTTCTAAGTGAGAACGGAATTGTCACGAGTGATTCTAATTTGGGTCGCCCGCGACGAAACGCGTTGCAATTTCAATCTTCCATGACTCGGGACTACGAGGACAAACCACGGAGATTTTGCCGGGGCACATCGAGGCGTGAGTAGGGCTAAATTTTCCTCATGTATAAGCCGACTTCTTTCTATGTCACGGGACTTTCATCGGACATTCTTTCCGCCGAAGTCAGAAACCCCATCACCAATGAAGCAGTGATGAGCGTGCCGCTGTCTTCCCTCGGCAATATCACCAAATTAGTGGAGACCATTGCCCAGCATTTGTCCGCCAACGCGGCCGCCCGCCTTTCACTGGCTCCCGCTTCCAGTGCCCCAGCCCATGGGAAAAAGGAAGATGACACTTCCAGAGCGAAGGACGACGAAGCTCCGACAACATCGTGAGGAACCTGTCACCACTTAAGATCACCTAAAATATTGATGGACTCTCCCCTTAATCCCCAAGCACCCGCCTGTTCAGTCCCACCTTTTCCTGGAACGCCCCCGTTCCTTCCTTACTCAGATTTATCGTCCCGGTCACGAAAATTTTACGTTCACGCAGAGTCAAGTTTACGCATAAGCCCATACCTGGAAATCTTGCCGCGCGCTTCCCTTCGCCCCAGTGCCGAATTTGCTAGAATGAAATCTGGAGTTGGCCTGCAACGCAGGTGATGTGGCGACGATCTTTTGAACCAATATGAACCTCCGGATGCCTGAGTCAGACGGCTGGTGTGCATGTCCCCGGCGAATTTCGGTTCGCTGTGGGAAAGCCTAAAGGCCGGCGCAGGGCGTCCAATTTTTTCACAGGTGGTTCAGGATCTAGCCCCACACGGCGAAGTGGACCCGCTCCAAACTTATTCCGAAAAAAAAGCCTGCCTTTTGGATGGCGTTTCGATCGGCACGCCGTGACTGGCGTTGAATTCTGCCCGGCAAAGTGAGCGTATGAAACTTCTGTTTATTGGTGACATTGCAGGTTCTCCCGGACGCCAGATCGTGGTGGAGCGACTGGCGGATATTGTCGAATCGCGCCAAATCGACCTGGTCATTGCCAACGGAGAAAATTCCGCTGCGGGTTTTGGCATTACTCCTCGCATTGTGGAGCAGCTGTTTGCGGCCGGGGTGGAAGTCATTACCGGCGGAAACCACATCTGGGACAAAAAAGAGATTCTGGAGTATATCTCCCATGAACCACGGTTGATCAGGCCTGCCAACTTTCCTGAGGGGAATCCCGGCTCCGGCTTATTTATTGGCACGGCACGCAACGGAGTCCCCTATGCCGTTATCGATCTACAGGGCCGCGTCTTCATGGCTTCAAATGATTGCCCTTTCCGGGCAGCCGATAGGGAGCTTGCCCGCATCCCAGCAGATGTTCACGTGATCTTCGTGGACATTCACGCGGAAACGACAAGCGAAAAAATTGCCATGGGATGGTATCTGGATGGACGCGTGTCAGCCGTGATCGGTACGCATACGCACGTGGCCACAGCGGATGAGCATGTTCTGCCCGGCGGGACGGCGTTTCAGACCGATGTGGGCATGACCGGTCCGCACAATGGCATCATCGGAATGGATAAAACCGCAATTTTGCGGCGGTTCCTCGACGGCCAGCCGGCGCGGTTCGAAGTTGCCACCGGCGACATCCAGATGAATACCGTCTTGATTGACGTGGACGAAACCACGGGCCATGCCAGAAGCGTCGAACGCTTGCGTTTCCGGATCGATTGAGGCGAACTCGATATGAATCGTGCGTATTCGTTTGCGTGGCGGCCG
This sequence comes from uncultured Acidobacteriota bacterium, assembly GCA_963786215.1. Classification (GTDB taxonomy): domain Bacteria; phylum Acidobacteriota; class Terriglobia; order Acidiferrales; family UBA7541; genus Palsa-360. Next base: position 75,534 of record CAWAYK010000005.1, on the reverse strand, counting down.
TGCTCGCCGCAATGCTGACTCCATTTGTTTCCCTCTCCGGCCACGCGCAGGAGCAATTTCAGTACGAAAGCGATCTGGTGGCCAGAAAGCGGATTTTGCCCGATGTGGGCGCCGGATTTCGACAGATTCGCATCGGACCGAATGGAAATTTTTATGTGCTCACCGCACCCGCCCCGGCACTGTTGATTTATGACCCCGCCGGAAAGCGGGTCGGCCAAATTCCCAGATCCTTCGGCCGCCACCGCAAAAAATGCGGCAATTGTGTATGGCGAATCCTTCGACATCGATCGTGATGGCCATATCGTGGTGTGCGATCGCGGCGCGAATGCCGTAAAAATTTATTCGCCAAATGGAACACTCTCCGCGACGATCAAAATTCAGGGGCCCATCTCTGTCAGTTTTCTTCCTGGCGACGAATTCGTTGTGGCCAGCTCGAATGCAGACATCTCGTGACTGCCTATGACCTGACAGGAAGATTAGTTCGAGACTACGGTGATCGCGAAGAAATTGCCGACCGCGCGGACCTCAATAATCAGGCCAATTTCGGCCATCTTGCCGCCGATGAGGCTGGTAACAATTACTTCTCATTTGATTATCTTCCCGAACCCACCGTCCGTAAATTTGACCGTGTTGGCTATCTTGCTATGGAGATCTCCCTAAAGACTCTGGAATTTGAGCCCGCCGCACAGGCCGCCCGTAAAGCCATTGCCCGCTCTCAAGACTCGGAAAACAGCATCCCTTCCCTGCACCGCATTATTAGCGCCGTGGGGGTCGATTCGCCTACCCAGGAGCTCTGGATTGCCATTGGGACACTGCTGATGCGCTTCGATAAGGATGGACAACGCCTCTCCAGTTTCCGTACCTTTTTGTCCCGTGGGGGAACCCTGGAACCCTCGCAAATACTGGTGGATCATGACAAATTGCTGATTGGCGCCGATCCCCAGGGCATTTATGAATACCCCAAGCCACAGCCGCTTCCAAAGTAATGATTACGGATTCGTAATCTTTGAAGTACCAATTGTTGGTTTATCAGTTATGACAGAAGGGAGCACTAGGCGTACTTGGCCTAGGGATATCCACCGATCATTCCGATGTTTTAATCAGATAAGTGACTTATTTTCTATTGCTTACATGCTTGTGGAAAAGCTGTGAATCTTCTGTGGGAGGTGCGGCCGGTGCCCTAATTTTCCTCTTGCCGCGCAGCGCACCTTCAGCGAGAATCCACCCTCGTCTTAGGTACCCAGTCTTTTAACTGGCATCCCTGTGGACGCCGTGACGGGATCGGAACTAAACGCACCGAGTGGCAGGCCCTACCTTGGGTCTATCGGGCGAAGGGAAGAAAGTCACGGGGTCAACCCAGAAACAAGGAATGGTTGCAAGGAAGGTCTTGTGGCTGTCATTTCCACAGCATTTCCACAGTTGTGGAAATATCTGACGTGGGCACTTTCGCTTTCTTGAGGGTCTTTTAAGCAATGAATTCCTGGGAAAAAATTCTGCAGCACATGGAACGGCGGGTTAATCCCCACAGTTTCACGACTTGGTTTCGGCCTACCCGGCAGGAAGGCGCCGAGAACGGCAAACTGGTCGTTCGCGTTCCCTCGCGCATCTTCCGCAAGCGATTGACGGAAACCTACGGCGAGCTGCTGCAGGCTGTCCTGGCCGAAGTCGGGCATGAGCGACACCCATCTTGAATTTATGTGCGCGGAAAATGAGCCTGCGCCAGCGGGAAATCCCCTGAAGCAAACGCGCCTGGATTTCGATTCCGTGGATCACCAGTTGAATCCTCGCTACCAGTTTGATTCCTTTGTGGTGGGCGCGTCGAATCAATTTGCGCATGCCGCGGCGCGCGCCGTCGCCGAGGCCCCGTCCAAAGCCTATAACCCGCTCTTCCTGTATGGCGGCGTGGGAATGGGCAAGACGCATTTGATGCAGGCCGTCGGCCACATGATCAAGCAGCGCAATCCTGCCGCTCGCCTCACCTATATCAGCGCGGAAAAATTCACCAATGAAGTGATTAATTCGCTGCGCTTTGATCGCATGATCGGTTTTCGCGACCGCTTCCGTTCCGTGGATGTTTTGCTCGTGGATGACATCCAGTTCATCGCGGGCAAGGAACGCACGCAGGAAGAATTTTTTCACACGTTTAACGCGCTGTACGATCTGCAGCGGCAAATCGTAATCAGTTCGGATTGCCCGCCAAAAGAAATTTCCGCGATCGAAGAGCGCCTGCGTTCGCGTTTTGAGTGGGGCTTGATCGCCGATATCCAGCCACCCGACCTGGAAACTAAAATCGCCATCCTGCAGAAAAAAGCGGACAACGAGCATATTCTGATTCCGGATGACGTCGCCGAATATATCGCGCGGGCGATTAAGTCCAACGTGCGGGAACTCGAAGGCGCGCTGACGCGCTTCATGGCTTACGCGTCGCTCACTGGCGCACCATTGAACCTCATGACCGCGCAGCAGGTTTTGCGAAACATCATTGCCACGCAGGAAAAGCGCATCACGATTGATTTAATTCAGAAAAAAGTTGGCGAACAATTTGGTCTGCGCGAGCAGGATTTGAAAGTAAAGTCGAACACCAAAGCGATTGCCTTCCCCCGCCAGGTGGCGATGTATCTTGTGAAGCAGCTCACCTCCGCGTCTCTCCCGGAAATCGGCCGTCAATTCGGCGGCAAGCACCACACCACCGTCCTGCACTCCATCAACAAGATCGACACGCTGCGCCGCAGCGATAAAGATTTGAACCGCACGATCAACAAGTTAATGGATTCGTTCGGCTAATTCTGATCCGCACGCTTACTTCAACCCAACTCAATAAAAGACACAGCGCGGTGTTGGACGGAATTTAGGGTCTCAAGTGTCTCCCATAAGAACTGCAGAATCATTGTGGGTCGTGGCTTTAGCCACGACATATATTCTGCAAAACAAGTTCGGCTTTAGCCGCTGAGGTTCCGAGTCTACAGTTCTCACACAGGTGCTAAAGCCCTCGATTTTCGCGGCCCTTAACGTCGCGGCCGAAGAGGCCGCGACCCACAAAGTGCGATTGAATAGTATTCGTGAGATAACCTCCCATAATTTTTCTCTCTTAAAATTTTTCTAAAATTTCTTTGGAATTATTTTCGCATTTATTTTTAATGGCGCGAATAAAATCGAATATTTCATTTACTGTCGGATTCTTAATGGAAAACATTTCTGCACGGCCGGAGAAAAATTTTAATCCACCATTTTTACTGTGTTGAAATCCTGCGCATAACTCTGTGCTCAACCTGTGCAAAGCGGAATGGAGTTGAGGAAAACTTTAGTCGCATCGATGGATATCGAGTGATGAGCGCCCGTTTATCCGACCTATCCTCATTTTTCGTAATTACTAATGCACAGGCGAAACGCACCCCTGCCTTGCGATTCGCGCGATTTCCTCATTTCCACAGCAACGACTACTACTACGGTCTTTATCCATACTTTAAAACAGGGTAGAGTAGCCCTTCGCAGTAATAGTCTTGTTTGCGGCTTCCGGCGGAGGAAATCCATCGATGGAATTCAGTGTGAAGAAGTTTGACCTGCTCCAGGAACTCAGCCTGACGCAGGGAGTTGTCGAACGGAAAACCACGATTCCGATTCTCGGCAATATTCTGTGCGAGGCGTCTGGAAACCGGATCACTCTGACGGCCACCGACCTCGAACTCTCCATCCGCACCACGTGCGAAGCCAAAGTAAAAAAAGAAGGCGCCGGAACGATCCCCGCGAAAAAACTTCTCGAGCTGGTGCGCCTATTGCCCGAAGGCGAAATTCGTTTCAAGCTGCTGGAAAATAATTGGGTGCAGATTCTGGCCGACCGCAAGACCTACAAGATGGTCGGAATGGCCAAGGATAATTTTCCCGCGATCCCGGCGTTCCCGCACACTGTGGCGAAAATTCCCGCCAAAATTTTGTCGTCGTTAATTGCCAGGACGGCATTTGCGATTTCGAACGAAGAGTCGCGTTACACGTTGAACGGCGCCCTTCTACTTTTGAAGCCTGAGATGGTCACCATGGTGGCCACAGACGGCCACCGCTTGGCCGTAGCCGAGATCGATCACAAGTTTGAGGGTTTGACCCGGGAAGTCCGCCCGCTCGTCCCCAAGAAGGCCCTGGCGGAAGTCCAGCGCCTGGCAAGCGAAGCTGGCGAGGATGCCGAAATCGAATTTGCGCTCGACGAAAGCCACCTGTTTTTCCGCGCCGGCGAACGCCTCCTGATTTCGCGCATGCTCACCGGACAATTCCCGAATTACGAAGCTGTCCTGCCGCGCGACAACAATCGCAAAGTTGTGATCGAGCGCGGAGAATTAAACGATGCCGTGAAGCGCGTCGCGCAACTCGCAGACACTCGTTCGCACGCCGTGAAACTTTCCGTTTCAAAAGAAGGCATCGAAATTTCCGCCTCCAGCCCCGAATACGGCGAAGCCAAAGAAACCATCGAAAAAGAATTTTCAGGTGAGCCGCTCTCCATCGGTTTCAATGCCCAATACATGATCGATTTCCTGGCCGCCGCGCCCGAAGGCCCCATCAGCCTCGAATTAAAAGACGAACAATCCGCCGGACAAATGCGCCCGCTAGCCGATGAAGCGTACCGATACCGGTACGTGATTATGCCTATGCGAATATGACAAATTTTATTTTCACAACTTCGTTTGGTCGGATTCGGTATTTTGAGAGGTCAATGGCAGTTTGTAGCTCGCCTCAAACCTGCTGAGTAGAGTTTTAATTTCTATCTCCGCAAAATTCTGGCAGTCAGAGTAAAGCTTGGCTAACAAATCCGGAAGTGTGAGTGAGATTGACGGAAGTACACGCTCGAATTCCGGAAAACCATTTCGAAACGAACGAACAGATTGCAAGTTTTCTTCTAGGCGCATCTTTCGTTCCGTGGGATCCCGCCAGATACTTTCCCAGTATTTGCATGTGAGACATGTCTTGAGGCACGCTACTCCATTGTGAGATAGGAATGATTCCCACCCAGTTGAAGCTAATGAAAGGACTTTTTGCGAATCGTCTCGACGTTTTTCACTATTGCATTTTTTGCATGCCACCAAGACATTACCTGGAACGTGCAAACCTACACGCAAACGATTCATTCCATCTAGATGCTCAATGACGGGTATCGTCAAAGCGAGATCGCAAGAGCAGTATGGACATCGGTTGTTGAACAAAATTCGAACCGCCTGCCCATACTCATGGCTGTCTACTCGAACCGGCCAGTCCTGGCTGATCCTCCGACTCAATTCATGAAGAAACATGCTTACGAGTTTATTGGCGACATCTGATTTAGCTCGTCGTGTTGCGGTGCGCAATTGGGAAGTCGGGTCTGTCATGATTTTTCAATCCCAAGCAGCCAATTAGCACCAACCCCCAATACATGTGCTATTGCCTTCAGTTCGTAATCAAAAACGTGGCGGTGATTAATTTCAATTTTTGCGATTGCGGCTCTATCTAGCTGAATCCCTAACTGTGCTAGCTTTCCTGAGAGCGCATCCTGAGTTAGTGCTGGCTTGCACTTTTGGCGCGCTTCGGCAACACGCCTCCCGATGATGTTCTTACCCAACTGTTTCTTGATCACTTGGAGAGAGTACCTTTTGCAAAAGGCTATAATGTTCTAAACTAGAACAATGGAGGTAGACGAACATCGATCAGGAATTCCGACCTCTAAAGACAATGAAGACAAAAAAAACACAGTCGAACAAGGTTAGTGCGCGACCATCAAACTCAAATCTGCCATGGCCGGGGCTTAAGGCTAAGGACAGAATCAGCCGTGTAGTAACGCGTGTCGTCAAGAACGCCCAGATCGCAAGGGAACGTGATGAGTGGGCTCGGGATCAGATCGCGCGAATCTTGGATATCTTGCCGCCGCGCTACGCCGCGAGATTAATTATTCGTGAATTACGCCGTTGGCAGAAATCAAGGCTTTCTTCCAAGAAAGCTCATACTTCTACGTAAAGGAATCCGATGAAATCGAACAATAGGAGTCAAAGAAACTCCCCAAAATGCCATATCGATTCATAGATAATTTGCGCTCCGGGTCGAGAATGTTTCCACTTGTAAACCGCCATCGTTGAGCCATTAACCTTAAAATGTAAATAATTGAATATAAAAGGGTTGTTAGGCAAGTTTCAATCCCCTAAGACTTGAGAAAATGCGCCAAACAGGGTAGAATTATGGTGGTCAGAAGCACATCTGGTTTCCTCCAGTACGGCACGTCGGCCAGGCTGGCAGCGCCCCTGAATTGCATGCCCGCGCCAGAGCCCTTTTCCGAGAAACAGCGGATCAGGGCAAGCATGCACCTTTACCGCAACTCGCGGTTCAGGGGGAACGGGACGCTTACGAGCCTGGAGGAAAGAAGTCTTCGCCGCGTCCGCTTCCACTTAAATGGAATCCGGGCGGGATGGAGCAGGAACCCTTCGAGCTCCGGCAATTTGAATTTGCCGAGGGCCACAGGGTAAGGTGGCGGTCGATACGATTGTCGCGGGCGTTTTTCAAAAATTTTTGCTCGCCATCGAAAAATATCAGCGCGCCTTTCCCTGTAAATTCGCAGGAGCATGCAAACTATGGCTGAAAAAGCAGCAGCAATGGGCAATGAACCGGAACACCGCTACGATGCGGGGTCGATTAAAGTCTTGGCCGGCCTTGAGGCTGTGCGCAAACGTCCCGCCATGTACATTGGGTCGACGGGCGAGATGGGGCTGCATCACCTCGTTTGGGAAGTGGTGGACAATTCCGTGGACGAAGCCCTTGCCGGATATTGCGACGAAATTAATGTAGTGGTGCACGAGGATAACAGTGTCACGGTGACGGACAACGGCCGAGGCATTCCCGTGGATATGCACGCGACGGAAAAAAAGGCTGCTGCGGAAGTTGTGATGACCGTGCTGCACGCCGGCGGAAAATTCGACAGCGACACCTACAAAGTTTCAGGCGGATTGCACGGCGTCGGCGTCTCCGTGGTGAATGCGCTCTCCGACTGGCTGGAGCTGGAAATTTGGCGCGAAGGCGAAGTGTGGGAGCAGACGTACAACGAAGGCAAGCCCAAGGGAAAGCTGAAGAGCACCGGGAAAACACGCAAGACCGGCACAAAAATTACATTTCATCCGGACCCCACGATTTTTGCGGATCACAAATATAGTTACGACATTCTGCAGCAGCGCTTGCGCGAACTCGCCTTCCTGAATAAAGGCCTGAAAATCACGCTGACCGATGAGCGCTCCGACAAATCCGTGGAATTCCGTTTCTCCGGTGGCATCGCGGAATTCGTCAAGCACCTCAATAAAGGTAAGCAGGTGCTGCACGATTCTCCCGTGTACATGGAAGGCAAGAAAGACACCGTCGAAATCGAAATCGCACTGCAATACAACGACAGCTACACCGAAAATATTTATGCGTTCGCTAACACCATCAACACGGTGGATGGCGGCACGCACCTTTCCGGCTTTCGCTCCGCGCTGACGCGCACGATCAACAATTTCGCCTCTGCCACCAACATGCTGAAAGAGCAAAAGGACGAAGTCACGATCACGGGCGATGACGTGCGCGAAGGCCTCGTGGCCGTGGTTTCCGTAAAATTGCCGCAGCCTCAATTCGAGGGCCAGACCAAGGGAAAACTGAACAGCGACATCAAGGGCCCGGTCGAGCAGTTGATCAACGAACGCCTCGGCGAATATTTCGACAAGCACACGACTGTGGCGCGCCGCATCGTGGGCAAGTGCATTGACGCGGCCCGCGCGCGCGAAGCTGCACGCAAGGCTCGCGAGTTGACGCGGCGCAAATCCGCCATGGACTCGGGCGGCCTTCCCGGGAAACTTGCCGACTGCCAGGAACGCGATCCGGCACGATGCGAATTGTTTGTGGTTGAGGGAGAGTCCGCAGGCGGCTCGGCCAAAGGCGGACGCGATCGAAAGTATCAGGCGATTCTGCCGCTCAAGGGAAAAATTCTTAACGTCGAAAAAGCGCGCTACGACAAAATGCTGGGCCACGAGGAAATTCGCGCCATCATCACGGCGCTTGGCGCGGGCATCGGCAAGGACGATTTCGATATCACCAAGCTGCGCTATCACAAAATTATTCTCATGACCGACGCGGACGTCGACGGCAGCCACATCCGCACGCTGCTGCTCACTTTCTTCTTCCGCCACATGACCGAATTGATCAAGCGCGAACACATCTACATCGCGCAGCCACCGCTGTATCGCGTGAAGCGCGGAAAGATGGATCGCTACATTCGTGACGAAGACGAATTCAACCACGAGCTGATGTCGCGCGCGACGGAAGACCACGTGGTGAAGCCCAAGGAAGGCCCTGCCATGGAGGGCGCCGGACTCACCAAATTTCTGCTCAACGTGCAGGAATATGTCTCGGCCTCCGCCAAGATGGCTAGAAAGCTTCGCGAACCGCGAGCTTGTCGACATTCTCGCCGCGAGCAACCTGGAAAAGAAAACGGATTTCGAGGACAAGAAGGCCCTGGAAAAGCTGGCCAAAGCCATCGATAAAGCGAAACTCGACATCGAAACGAAAATTGTTTACGACGAAGAGCACAGCCTGTATGACTTGCTGATTCCGGGCAATGCTGCGCATCCGGGCGACAAGAAAATCAACTGGGCCTTCGCCTCCACGCCGGAATTCAAGCGCCTGCGTGCCTCCGCAAATCTGATCAGCGAATTGGATCATCCGCCCTTCACCGTGACGCGCAATGGTGACAAGGCGGCTAGCGAAAAGGTAGTGAAGGAAAAAGCGTCCGACGTGCTCACTTACATTCTGGAAGACGCGAAAAAAGATTTCACGATTACGCGGTTTAAAGGTCTGGGCGAAATGAATCCAGATCAGCTATGGGAAACCACGATGAACGCCGAGACGCGCACGCTGCTCAAGGTGCGTCTCGACGATGTAACCGCGGCTGAGGAAATTTTCTCAACGCTGATGGGTGAAAACGTGGAAAGCCGCCGCAAATTCATCGAGGAAAATGCGCTAGAAGTCGTAAACCTTGATATTTAAAGTTTTGCGCAAATGTTTTGGTTGAGCATCGTTTGTTATTGAAGGTGATTGGTAATTGCGGTTTCTTCGCCAAGATAGATTGCCGGTTGAAGTGGATTCTTTGTGGGTCGCGGCTTCAGCCGCGACATAAAACAGGCCCAATAAAGGGGCTTTAGCCCCTGAGGGTGCGGATGTGGGAAGAATCGCGCGGCGGGCACATCAAGTCGGGAGTCTATTTTGTGACGACTGATACCTGGCAGAAGCATCCTCTCTTCATCAACACGGCCCTGGCGAAAATTGTCGTCGAGCAAATTGTAAGTTGCAGGGACCGGGGATTTTACAAGCTGCATGCTTTTGTTTTGATGCCGGATCACTTGCATGTTCTGCTGACCCCGGGAGAAACAACAACGGTTGAAAAGGCGATGCAAATGGTTAAGGGCGGTTCGGCGCATCGGATCGGAATTGAGAAGCCCCAAAATTTTCCGATTTGGCATTCAGGGTTTCATGATCGCTGGATGAGGGACGAGCAAGAATATCTGGGCTGTAAGCGGTACATCGAGCAGAACCCGGTGGAGGCGAAGTTGGCAGAAAGTCCCGAGCGTTATGAATATTCATCAACGACGGGAAAGTTTGTGCTCGATCTTAGCCGATTCGATCGGGTCAGGGGCTAAAGCCCTAGTTTTATTGGCTGGATAATGTCGCGGCTGAAGCCGCGACCCACAAACCACCACGCGCGCACAAAAACCACTTTGCGCGAAGTTGGATGCTGAATGTTGGGGGAAATGTTCTACCAATTAAGTTGGACGACGTTGCCGGGGCTGCGCGGATTGTCCTGCTCGGATTTTCGCGCGACGCAGACCCCGTCACCGGATCAAGTGCGTGGCGTTGCCGTGGAATGCGCGAGTGAGGCGGAACGCGACGCGCTGCTCGTGGAACTCGAATCGCATTTCGGCCCGCAAAGATTTTTGAATACGGCGGCGGCGTTCGATGGCGTGAAGGATTACATCGCGCAGCGAGCTGCGCAGTAATTCGCGCGCAAGCAGATTTTCAATCCGTAGGGGCACGGCATGCCGTGCCCCTACACGATGAAGGACGGATCGATGGCGGACGAAATTAAACAGTCACACATGATTCCGGTCGAAATTGAGGCCGAGATGAAGAAGTCGTACCTCGATTACGCGATGAGCGTAATCGTGGCGCGCGCGATTCCCGATGTGCGCGACGGCTTGAAGCCCGTGCAGCGGCGCATCCTCGTCGCGATGAACGACCTGGGCCTCGCGTCCAATCGCGGCTACCGCAAATGCGCGAAAATCTGCGGCGACACTTCCGGCAACTATCACCCGCACGGTGAGGCCGTGATCTATCCCACGCTCGTGCGCCTCGCGCAATCTTTCAACATGCGCTACCCGCTGATCGATGGCCAGGGAAACTACGGCTCGGTGGACGGCGATCCTCCGGCGGCCATGCGGTACACCGAAGCGCGCCTGGCAAAAATTACCGAAGAAATTCTCGCTGACCTCGAAAAAGAAACCGTCGACTTCATTCCGAACTTCGACCAGACGCGCGAAGAACCTGTCGTGCTGCCGTCGAAGACGCCGAACCTGTTGGTCAACGGCGCGAGCGGCATCGCCGTCGGCATGGCGACAAATATTCCGCCGCACAATTTGGGCGAAATTATTGACGCCACTGTATTGCTGATCGAGAAGCCGGATTCAACCCTGAAAGAAGTGATGAAGTTTGTGTCCGGGACCCGATTTCCCGACCGGCGGATATATTTCCGGTGCCGAGGGAATTCTTTCTGCATACCAAAAAGGGCGCGGCAGTTTTACCATGCGCGCTAAAGCCGCTATCGAAAGCATGGGCAAGGACCGCGAAAACATCGTCATCACCGAAATTCCGTACCAGGTCAACAAATCCCGCCTGATCGAGCGCATCGCTGAGCTTGTGCAGACGAAAAAGATCGAAGGAATTTCGGACGTGCGCGACGAATCCGATCGCGAAGGCATGCGCGTGGTGATCGAAATCAAGCGCGGCGAAGAGCCGAAGATCATCCTGAACCACCTCTACAAGCTCACGCAGATGCAGGAATCGTTCGGCATGATTTTGCTGTCCATCGTGAACGGGCAGCCGCGCGAACTGGGCCTCGTGCCCATGCTCAAGCTATTCATCGACCACCGCGTGGAAGTGGTGCGCCGGCGCACGCAATTCGAGTTGCGCAAGGCGGAATCGCGCGAACATATTTTGGTCGGCTACCACATTTCGCTCGATCACGTCGACAACGTCATCAAGATTATCCGCGGATCTTCCAGCCGCGCGAATGCCCGCGAGAATTTGCATGATTTTTTTGAAAATAAGGAAGTCAAGATTCTCACCGCGGGAAATAAAACAGAAACCCTGAAAGGCATCAAGCTCGATCGCAAAAAATACGGTTTGCTCGATGTCGGCTTTGGCGCTGTCCAGGCCGGCGCTGGAATCGGACTGAGCTACGTACAGATCGATGCCATCCTTGAATTGCAATTGCACCGCTTGACGCGCCTTTCCGTCGACGAAATCCTGAAGGAATTGGCGGAGATTCGCGCGCTGATCGAAGAGTTGCGGGAAATTCTGGGCAGCGAAAAAAAGCTGAAAGCCGTGATCGTCAAGGAATTGCGCGAAATTCAGAAAGATTACGCGGACGCGCGGCGCACCGAAATTGTCGGGAACGTCGAGGAAATAAAACTCGAAGACCTGATCGCCGACGTCGAGATGGCCATCACCGTGAGCCACGCGGGCTACATCAAGCGCACTCCGGTGGACGTCTACCGCCACCAGTCGCGCGGCGGCAAGGGACGCATCGGCGCGAAAACACGCGACGAGGATTTCGTCGAATATCTATTTGTCGCCTCGGCGCACAGTTACATTTTGCTCTTCAGCTCGAAGGGCCGCGTGTACTGGCTCAAGGTGTATGAAATTCCCGAGGCTGCGGCAGCCACGCGCGGCAAGGCGATTTCCAACCTGGTGAAATTCCAGGAGGACGAGCATCTCACCGCGGTAGTCGCGGCTCGCGATCTGGAAGTGGAAGGCACGTTCATCTTCCTCGCCACGCGCAACGGCACGGTCAAGAAAACTTCGCTTAACGAATTTTCAAACCCGCGCTCGACCGGGATCATCGCCATCAACCTCGATCAGGACGACGAGCTGATCGGTGCGCACCTGACCGACGGCAAGCAGATGATTTTCCTCGCGAGCCATGACGGCCAGGCTATCCTGTTCCGCGAAACCGAAGTGCGCTCCATGGGCCGCAATGCAGGCGGCGTGAACGGCATGGATCTCGCCAAGGGCGATTACCTGGTGGGTATGGAACCCGTGCAGCCTGATTTTGAAATTATCAAGAAAGAATCAAAATCAGACACGACAGAATCTTGACGAAATCGAGAACGAAGCCATCAAGGATTCGCTCACCTCGCTGATGCTCACCGTATCCGAAAAGGGCTTCGGTAAGCGCACGCCGCTCGCCGAGTACCGCATCACCTCGCGCGGCGGCAAAGGCGTAATCAACCTGAAATCCACGGACCGCAACGGCCCGGTCGTTGCGGTCCTGCAAGTGGCCGAAGAATCCGACGTCATGATCATCACCGAGTACGGCAAAGTGATCCGCGTTCACGGAAACGAAATCCGCGAAGCCGGCCGCTCAACGCAAGGCGTGCGCCTGTTGCGTCTCGAAGACGAAGACAAAATCGCCGCCGCAGCCTCCATCCAGGAAGACGAGGAAGTCACCGAAGAAAAGAAGTAGAGTAAATCGACGGAATTGAAAATAAAATGGGCGGCATGGATGCACAACTTAAACCCTTGCCGCCCATTTTCACGGCGCACCTTTTTCCAGCGCTGGAAGCGAAACTGATTGAGCTTTTGCGCGTCGCTTGCGCCGGACGATTGGGAAAAGCAAACCACTTGCCCCCAAGTGGAAAGTAAAAGATGTTGCAGCGCATCTGCTCGACACGCAAACGCGCGGGCTGGCTGCCGTACGGCGCGGCTACAAACCCGAAAACTCAAAGAAGGCTGACCCCTGACAAGCTGCTGTCCTCTGATCAACACCCTCAACGCGGAAGGCGTTCGCACGTACGGCAACTTGAGCCCTGAAGAATTGATTTCCCGGATGGAAGCGGCGTCGAGCGAACTTGCGGAGTATGTCCAGGTGATCGATCCATTCGCGCCTGGCGTGTTTCCCGTGAGCTGGGCTGGCGAAGAAGAATCGCCGAACTGGTTCCACACCGCGCGCGAATTTACGGAACGCTGGCATCATCAGCAGCAGATTCGCGTTGCCGTAAATAAGCCGGGGATCATGACGCGGGAATTTTACTTTCCTGTCCTCGACTGCTTCATGCGCGCGCTGCCGTACACGTATCGAAACGTTGAGGCCGTGCCTGGCTCTCTTGCGCAATTTAATATCAGCGGAGAATGCGGTGGAAACTGGTATTTGCTGCGCGGCGACGATGCATGGAAATTGATTGCATCTTCTGCGGGAGAAAAAATATCTGAGACATCGATTCCCCAGGAAATTGCGTGGCGCATTTTCACCAAAGGAATTGCGCGGGAAGAAGCGAGATCGCAAGTTCAAGTGTTGGGAGACGAAACGATCGGCCTGCACATCCTGAAAATGATTTCGATTGTGGGTTGAGTAGCACAGGCTTGAGCCTGTGGAATTTATTACTTGCAAGGACTAAAACCCACAGGCTGAAGCCTATGCCACAAAACGCGAAATCTATTTCGCTTCGAGGTAATACCCGGGGCGCGTCCTTACTTTTACTCCGGGGCGATCGACGGTGACCTTGATCTGGTGATAGCCGGGATTGTCCGCGCTCGTGGGGCGATAGCTCAGCATGTATTGCGAGTTGAGTTCTCCACCGATCTGATCGATCGCATTTTCAATCTTGGTGTCACGAAAAACGGATTCGTACGTGCCGCCAGTGGCAGTCGCGGCAACTTCCAGCGGCCGATCCTTCACCACTGCTGTGGCATTCCGCACGGCCCACTCCGCGAGCCCCATCAGATCGATATTTCCGCCGTACTGTTGCTGGCTCGTGGGTGTTTGCGCCGTTCCGGGGAAGGAAGGCCCGCCGAAGGTTCCAGGCGGTGTCCCGGTAGGCGGAGCAGTTTGCGTTGCCGGCGCGCGCATGCTCGCTGAAGTTTCGGAAAGCCCCACGCTGTAAATCACAATGTTGGCAAGCTGCGCTTCACGCAGGACGCGTCCCAGTTTCTGCTCGCTTCCGTAATCACTCGCTTCACCCACCACGACAATCGCGCGTCGCATTCCTTTAGGACCATCGCGCAGCAAGCCAACCGCCGAAGAAAGCGCATCATATAGATGCGCGCCGCTGTTGCCAGGCTTGAGGTTGGCGATTGTTTTTCGATTTTGTCGCCGTCCATGCTGAACGGCAGCAATGTATTGACCGTGCTGTCATAACTCACGACAGCCGCTTCACCCGATGGGCCGACCACAGTTTGCGTAAAAATAATTGCTGATTTCTGGATGGCGGGCAACAGAGGCTGGATTCGCGAGCTGGTCTCAAACACGAAAACTGCGGCGACTGGTTCTCCCCCGAGGTCGAACGATTCAATCGTCTGGGCCGCGCCATCATCTGTAATATGAAAATCCTTCTGCTGGAGATCGAGAAGCGGCTCGCCCTTTGCGTCCACCACGACGACCGGCGCGCTAACCAGCGAAACGCGAACGCGAATCCTGCCTTCCGGGGATTGCTGGACCGGCGTTCCGGGCTTTGGAGTAATGGGCCCCTGCGTTTGCTGAGCCTGAAAAGGTGTGGCGCAAAAAAAGAAAATTGCGAAGATTGAGAGAACCGATATTTGCGGGGTTCGCATCAGTGTTTTATCTCCACTCCAGTCTACTCCTTTGGAAGCGAAAACGCGCTGTCGCGTTGGCTGCACAACAGCCGGCGATCTTGAGGCTCTGGAGCGATATGAGTGTTCGGAGATTGTGGCAGTTTCGATTGCCCTGGCAGAAAAGCCGCCCGTCCAGAAATCGGACGGCCTCTACGTAAACCAAAGGCGCAGACGCGATTGGTTTTCGTAGCGGCCGCTTCGTCCCGTGTTCTTCGGGGCGAAGCGGGCACTCCGTGTGCGGCTAAAAATTTACCCGGCACACGTCTTAGTGAGCAGCGGGGAAAACGGTATATAGACGGAACACATCAAAGCTGAGTTATTGAATTTTCGTAGCGCGTGTTGCGTAGAATGTCAGACTGTTGTCACTTGCATTGGAGGATTCATGAAGCGCAGGAGTCATCATAAGGAAATCGTGCCGCCATATCGCGATCCGGTATTTATGGAGAGCTCGCCGGCGCGCACAGTACGTTTTACGACCGAATATATTGATCCGCTGGAACGGCTGCGCCGCGAAAAAGTGGGCGACACAATTGTGATGTTCGGATCGGCGCGAATCCTTTCGCATGAACAGGCGACCAAGCATTTACAGAGGCTGCAGGACGTACAAAAACAGAATCTTTCCGCGCTGCAATACCGGGTTGCACTGAGCGACGCGAAATCCGCGTTGCAAATGTCACGCTACTACGAGGAGGCGCGTGAGTTGTCACGCAGGATTACGTCGTGGGCCATGTCGCTTGGCGATCACCCGCGGCGTTTCGTGATTTGCTCAGGCGGCGGCCCGGGAATTATGGAAGCGGCCAACCGCGGCGCGGCAGAAGCGGGCGGAAAATCCATAGGACTGAGCATCGAGCTCCCGCATGAGCAGCGACCCAACGACTACATCAGTCCCGAGCTCAGTTTCATGTTTCATTATTTTTTCATGCGCAAACTGTGGTTCGCGCAACTCGCCAAAGCCCTGATCGTATTTCCCGGAGGTTTCGGCACAATGGATGAGCTGTGGGAAATGCTGACTCTGATGCAAACCGGAAAACTGCAGCGCCGGAATTTAATTTTGATTTACGGACGCAAATATTGGGACCGCGTGCTCGATTGGAAGCACATGGTACGCACTGGAATGATCAACCGGCAAGAGTACGGAATGCTGGAGTTTGCCGACACCGTGGACCAGGCCTTCGATCGCGTGCGCGATGGCCTCGAGGCACACCACATGGAACCTGATTCCCTTTTGATCTAGCGCAAAACACACCAGCAGCTGCCCTTGGCGATAGCCGCGTTTCGCGTAACCAGATTAAGCAATGAAAAACGGGCCATCCCCCAATTGAGGGATCGGCCCGTTCTTCATATGAATTCAACTTGACTGAATCTAGTTCTTGCTAGGGATCAGGTCGTTTGAGAAAACGCCCTCGAACCGGCGCTTTTCGTCCTGGTCATGGAGCAGGACGACAGGCGCGATTCTCAAGGCATGCCGGCAAGCCCGGCAGGCGGCCATTTCCCCCTGCAAATCCTGCAGGAAACCATCCGTAAAATGATATTGGTCCGGAGTGCGTCGCGCCGCTTTCACCCCATGCTCACCGCAATAGGGGCACGCGTATTCAAGCGTGTCTTCTTGCGGATCACGGCCTAGCGCAGCCCAACCTGTATAACGAACTCCAACTGCTTCTTTCGAAGGAAGACGCATGATTTATATACCTCGCCCAAAAAGCAAACTGCATATGTGATGCACGAACATATGAAAATGGTGCAAAGTGGCGTATAAAATGCTTAGAAATGTAAGCGAATGAAAACAATACACTTAATTAATTTCCAGGTATGTCCATGGCAAATAAACGCAAATGCAGGGGAACTGGGTTTGCCAAACGGTGTCAAATTAAGTGAGCGCGCGCTCCTCAGTAATTCAAAAAATGACCGCCCAATGCCCCACTTCGGGTATTGCGGGCAAATTGAGGAGTGCCTATGCGACGATCAAAGCTGGAAAATGCGCGGCAAGGTGACGAAAAATCAGATTACGTCCTCAGCAGTTGTCTGGTCGATGGCGATATATCGTCAGTAGCGAGTGCCCGACGAGCCCGGCGAGAAGCCTTTGGTATTTCGCTGGCCATCGAAATCCTGATCCTGGGTCTGCTCGTGGCGGCGCCACTTTTCACCAGCGTCGCGCAACCCTACCTTCGGCCTACCCTTTCACCTGTAATGACATACTTCCACTCCGGACCTCGCCCTAAACTGGGAGACCGCGTCACAACGGTGGCCACGAATCACGCCACTACAATCTATGACCCATATCCGCCGATTACTCCTGTCCATCCAGTGGGAAGTATCCAGAGCGATGAGCCACCGAATCTCTCCGAGCCAGACTTCGGCGGAGCCGGAATATACATCCCGGGCGGTGAATCGATCAGTGGAGGCCGGAGCTTCGACATAATAAGAGAGCCTCCAACTGTGTCCCAACCCGCCCAACAGGAAAAACGTCCCGTGAAAATGAGCGAAGGGGTGTTACAAGCGCAACTGATCACACGAATTGAGCCGCGCTATCCGGCCTTGGCGTTGCAAACCAGGACGGAAGGCGTTGTGCGGCTCCACGCCATCATCAGCCGTGATGGGCGAATCACTTCGCTCGATATTCTGAGTGGGCACCCGCTCCTCGTCAAAGCCGCGCTCGAAGCCGTTTCGCAGTGGCGGTATCGACCGACCATGCTGAATGGCGAGCCGGTGGAGGTTGAAACTTCGATTACAGTGATCTTTCAACTCCACAATTAAGTCACGCAGGTTGCGGGCATGTCGTAGGAATTCGTCGTGGGCCGAAGTTGTCGGTGCTTCGGCCCATACGACTCCGTCCAGAATGAAACGGTGTTCGAACTTAAATTGTGATGCATGGTTTTTGGAGGGCGGTTGCCCTACTCAGGGGAAATTTACAGCAGCGGTTCGTGGGCGTAAGTGCTTATTTTTTCGCGGATTGCATCGCGCATTTGCACAATTTGCTGCCAATCATCCGTCGAGGGGGGTGGGTTCACCGCCGGACAAATCGTAATGTTGATTTTCCCGGGGCGCGGCAGCCATGTGCCATCGCGCAGGACGCGCCGTGTCCCGCTGAGAGCTATGGGGATTATTTCTCGTTGCGCAGCCGTGGCCGCTTTGAAGGCGCCGAGATGAAACGCGCGCACGCCGGATTGCGCGTTGAATGTGCCCTCTGGAAAAATAAAAACGGATTCGCCGCGCCGAAGAGATTCCTCCACTTGTTTCGCTTGCTCGAGCCTGGCGCGTGGATCTTCGCGGCGAAAAGAGTAATGCCCCAGCTTCCGAAGAAATGTGCCGAAAAAAGGCATGGACATGACTTCCGCTTTCGCCACGAAATGGAAATCCGTGCCGAGCGCCGCCATGAGCACGACGATGTCCGCGTAGCTCGTGTGATTCGCGACGAACATGTGCGGCTTCGCGTCCTGCAAATTCTCGCGCCCTTCGACACTCACTCGCCAACCCGCCACTTTCAAATAAGCGCGCAGCGTTGCCGTCGTTATGCGAGCCGAACTTTTTCGCATGGGTGAAATTAATACATACAGCCACGCAGGAAAGAGCAGCAACGCAAACATGGCAATCGCATAGATGCCGTAGATAATTTCTCCGGTCCGTTTGAGCGCGCCGCGAATTCTACCGGCGCTCGAAGCTGCTGCAAGCCCGGCGACTTGTAGCCACACAGGACGCACGCCAGCATGCAATTCACCCGAAAGAAACTTTTGTTTCGTGGCGTCGCGCCGTAATTTTCCGCTGGAAGTTTTTGGAATCGCATTCGGCGGAACCACTTCGACTTTGTCAGGAGGCTGCCCGAGCGATTCCGTGACCTGCGCGGTGATGGCCTGCGCAAGCTGCTCGCGAGCAATGCGATTGCGCTCGCGCGACTCGGCAACGATCACCAGACGTTCGGTGCCAGCGATTGGATTTGTCGCGCCGAACGCTACGACGCAACCTTTGCGCACGCCTGGAACATGCGCGACGCAATCTTCAATCTCATGCGGATAAAGATTGTGGCCCGCATGAATGATGATGTCCTTCACGCGGCCGGTAATATAAATTTCGCCATCGGCACGGTAGGCGCGATCCCCGGAGTTCACCCAGCCTGCGGCAAGCCCTTCGGGAAGTAGCGCCGCGGTCGCCGCTTCGTTCCGGTAATAGCCCTGCGTGGTGGAAGGGCCGCGAAACCAGAGCTGTCCTTCCATCCGATCCGGCAAATCTTCTCCGCGGTCATTTACGATTCGGACTTCGTGGCGCGGGACGGGCGGCCCCACGGATACAAAGGAAATTACATTTAAATCTTCGGCTGGATTTTCCGGATCTGCGGGAACAGCCCTGCCCTCTTGAGCAAACGCGTTGCGGTCGAGGCGATCCACCAGCGGACCGTGGCCGACCTGCGGGATCGTTACGGCCAGAGAAGCTTCAGCCAGGCCGTACACAGGCAACAGAGTTTCGCGGCGAAATCCGTAGGCAGCGAAACGCGAGACGAAACGATCCAGAGTTGCAGGCAGAACGGGTTCCGCGCCGTTGAGCGCCGCGCGCCACGAACTCAGATCAATGTCCTTGAGGTCGTCATCAGAAATTTTGGCGGCTGCCAACTCATAAGCGAAATTCGGGGCCGCTCCAATCGTGCCGTGAAAACGATGGAACGCGCGCAGCCATTTTGCGGGCCGCGAGAGAAACGCGAGGGGAGACATCACCACGACAGGCAATCCGAAATACAGCGGCATGAGCCAAGCGCCGATCAGGCCCATATCGTGATAGAGCGGCAACCAGCTCACGCCCACATCTTCATTCCGCATTCCAAGCGCTTCGCCGATGGAACGCACATTCGCCAGCAAATTGGAGTGCGTCAACATCACGCCTTTGGGATTGCCGGTCGAGCCGGAAGTGTACTGTAACAGCGCGAGGTCATTCGCTCGCGAGTGCAGCTGCGTTCCAAGAGGAATTGCGGCCTCGGAGCGAACTAGAGTATCGGCCGTCACAACGCCTTCGAGAGATGGCACTAGAGGTTTTAATAGTTTGGCCGCGCTGGCTGCTTCACGAAACGTAATCAGCAGGCGCGCACCCGCGTTGGCGAGAATTGCCGATTGGCGCTCAGCGTACTCTGAAATCCGGTCAGCGCGAAACGGCGGGTAAATGGGCACGGGGGTTGCTCCTGCGAGCAGCGCGCCGGCAAAGGAAAGAAAAAAATCTCGCGAGGTTGGAAGCATCAGTGCGACCGTGTCGCCGCGCCCAATGCCGCGCTGAGCCAGATCGGCGGCAACGCGCTCGGCACCAACCAACAGTTCGCCGAACGTCAGGGTCGGACTTTCCCCTTCGTCTTCATAGAAAATCAGGTGCGTTCGTGCGGCATCCTCGCGTCCGCGATGTCTGATCACTTCCTCGAACGTCTGCGCGGCGGGAACCCCATCTGCCTGGCCGGGAAAAGAGACGCGAGCAGCGCGTGAAACTGTCTCCTCCTGTACTCGAACGGCAGAAGACTCGCCACCTGCGTTGTTCATCGCTGTGACCAGGTCCTGAACGGTTTCCGCTCCGGCCAGGACGTCTTCATTCAGCCGCGTGCCAAACATTTTCTCCAGCCGAACCAGCAATTCCACGCGTTCCAGGCTTCCAAGTCCAAGATCATGATCGAGATGGGAATGCACGTCTGCGGAACGAACGGCCGACTCGTGACCAAGCTCGGAGACGAGCTCCCGCACAACGCCCAATATGCGTTCTTCATCGGCCGTGGCATTCAATTGCCGTGCGGAAGACACCATCAGTAGTTCCCCGTGAGCAACGTATGGACTGGAAGGGCTTTACCCGGAGCAGGCTAACACGCGATGAAATAGCATTCAATGGCGCAAGGCTACTTGTGGCATAGGCTTCAGCCTGTGGGGTTTAGTGCTAGCAGGGCGTAATCAGCCTCCACCTAAAATTTCGCCACATTCGCCCATTAACCGATCCTTCGTAGTGCCTCAATTTAGATCGCCCACAAAAAAGCTGCCCGCCCAAAAAACGGCCGGGCGCTACGAAAGCGAAAGGCAATACTATCCGATCCTTTCTGCTCTTGATAAACTTGCGCCGGGATACCGAGATCTTAATTTGCAATCCAGAGACGAAAAGGAGATCGAGCATGGCAGTCGTGAATCCGTTGACAAAAGAACAGGCCGCGCCGGAATTACGAGACACATTTGAGAAGCTGGCCGGGCGAGCCGGGAAAGTGCCAAACATATTCGCCGCGATGGCGCACAGGCCCGCGGTCCTGAGCACATTTCTTCCCCTCTATAAGGCCGTTGTAAACCAGGGAACCGTTGAGGCCAAGTATAAGGAGCTCGCCTATCTTCGCGCGTCGATGGTCAACGGCTGCGAATATTGCACGCGCGCGCACATGGCTTCGTCGAAGGGCGCGGGCGTCACTCCCGAACAAATCGCCGCGCTGCCGTTTTATGCGCGCAGTCCGCTGTTTGATGAAAAAGAAAAGGCCACCATTCTCTACGCGGATCGCGTTACGCGCGGCGCTTCCGGCATCCGCCAACCCGCGATGGAGAGTTTGCGTAAGTATTACGACGAAGGCCAGATTGTGGAGCTGACGCTGGTGATCTGCATGGCCAATTTCACGAATCGGTTCAACGATGCGACGGAAGTCATTCCTGACCTGGGTGTGTGAAAAGGCGAGTGAAAACCGGAAGTAACGTACCAGAGTACCGGTGCGAATGTAACCGTCGGTCTATTTGCTGAACGTCGCCGTTCTTGCAGAATCATCTCAGGTCGGAGCTATTCGAGCATGTCGGAGACGCTGATGATCGTAACCGCATGTATCACGGTATTTGCTTTGCTCGTCTGCTTAAGTTTCTTGGGTCCAGCCGATCATTTGCGATAGTTTTTTGTTTGAGCTGCATCAATTTCAAGTTTGCCCATGCCCTACGAGCGGCCGGATGTTCGGCCGCTCTCCCCATTTTTGCAATCCAATTAAAGTGATTTTACATGGCATAGGTTTCAGCCTGTGGGGGTTAGTCTTGGTAGCGCCGGCGTCCCGCCGGCGGTTTTGCGCTTCGTTGCGATCGCTAAAATCTGCCGGCGTGACGCCGGCGCTACAAAACCATAACCCCCGCAGGCTGAAGCCTGTGCTACTGGTGGCTAATTCCAAATTTGTATGGAAAAAAGAGGCGGGGACTGCTCGCCCCGGCGAAACCGGGGCGAGCGGCCCTAAGATCGCTCGCGGTGACTACCGGTGCCGGCCCGGCGAACGGGTCGGACGGTAACTCCCCAACGAACGTGGACGCATCCGCAAGCGTGGGCTCAGCGGAGGCGGGACATTACGGAGCGGGGAGCTGCAATTGCTGCAAAATTCTCCTCCTGCGTCAGCAGCTCGCAGCCAGTGGCCGCGTGCCGCGCACTCCGGATTAATACATTGCACAGTCCATCCAGGCAAATACTGCACGCTTTTCCCCCCTTATGGAACGATGCACGATTTTTTCCGGTCAAACAAAAGTTCTGTTCCCCCAGACCGGAAACAATCGGAAAAGTTGCCGGAATTTTGCGCCGATGCTCTTGTGGTGTCAAGAGAAAATATACAATTCCTAGTGGTGCGCTTGCAGAGCGGTGCGTGAATTATGCCGGGGACTCAAGGCAAATCCCAAAAAACCGGCCGCGAAATTATTCTTTCCTCCTTTACAACCTTTCCGTGCTTGCCCACAATCTTTCCTTCCATTGATTGAAACGAAAGGGAAGAATGGATTTCATGCGTAAGGAGTTTTTGACTGCGATTGCCGCGCTGTTTCTTTCGCTGGCGCTTGTTTCCGCGGCATTCGCGCAGCAGCAACCGGAAGAAGGCCGGGATCCGAACGCGCCGGATGCGCCAAAACCTGCGGCGACCTCAAATTTGCCTGAGAAAACTGATAAACCTGATAAGCCCGAACCGAAGGCAAATGGCGGAATTACCCCAGCCGTGAATCCCATTGCGCCCGGAGTGCACCGGTTTTGGGATCGCGAGAATGATTTGCTGTTTGCCGCCGTGGGAGCCGGGCGCGCGCTGGACTACGCGTCGACGCTCAACCTTCGCCACCGCGGCATCGACGAGGCATTCCTTACCAATTCCATTGTCGACAATCACCCGTTGTTTGCGGCGATCGAGATCGGGGCGACGGCGGCATCGGTGGGGGTTTCCTACATATTTCATCGCACCGGGCATCATCGTTTGGAGCGGTGGACTTCCGCCATTCACGCGGGTGTCGCCGTGGGCGGCGCGATTCGCAACTACAATTTGAAATCGCCAAATTGAAGCGCGCGGAAAATTTGCAAGACAGGCGCGTGCGCACGCAATACCATGTTTGCATCCGCGGCGCAGGTTCGATCATACTCCCCGCACTGAGCCAGCTTTTTTGGGCCGGAATGGTCGGAACTCGGCCAAGTCAGAGGAAGACACGTGAATCGCAGAAGCCGCCAGGTCGCGCAGTGTTTTTTCATTTTCGTAAGTTTCGTTGCGGCGGGTTTTTCTTGGCCGCGTTCGCCGGCGCGCAAGACACGCAGCCGCCCGCGGCGCCAAGCGCCTCTTCCCCTTCGCAAACTTCCTCGCCGCAGGTGCAGGGCTACACGCTCACTCCGGACCAGGAGGCAAAAGCCATCGCGTATGCGCACGCACGGCATGAACTTTATTTTCTGGATGCCGCCTACGGCCTTCTGCTGCTGGTGATGATTCTGCAGCTTCGCATCGCTCCCTTGTATCGCGATTGGGCCGCGCAGTGGACGGACAGCGATTTCGGCCAGATCATCGTTTTTGCTCCGCTTCTTTTCCTTACGATTGACGTCCTGAGCCTGCCCATTGGAATCTGGGCGCACCGTCTGGCGCTGCAATATCAGCAATCCATTCAGGGATGGAATTCGTGGCTATCGGATTGGGCCAAGGGCGAAGGCGTGGAATTGGCCATTGTCCTGCTTGATGGTTTGGATCTTGTTCGTGGTGATTCGCAAGAGCCCGCGAAAATGGTGGTTCTGGTTCTGGATTGCAGCGGTGCCGCTGATCATTCTGGGCGCAATCATCGAGCCGGTGATAGTCGAGCCGCTATTTTTTAAATTCGCGCCGCTGGCAAATGCGCAACCGCAACTCGCCTACGAAGATCGAGCAGATGACCATTCGCGCCGGCGCCCCGCATTCCGCAAAGCCGCATTCTGGAAATGACGGCGAGCGCGAAGCTGCGGCAATTGAACGCCTATGTCTCCGGCCTGGGCGCGAGCAAGCGCGTGGTCGTTTGGGACACGACCATCCGGCGCATGAGCGAAGACGAAGTTTTGTTCGTGACCGGCCACGAAATGGGCCACTACGTTTTGGGCCACGTGCGCGACGGAATTCTATTTGCCTGCGCCGTGCTTCTCTTCTTTCTCAATCTCGCGTATCGCTCGCTGAACTGGATGCTCGCGCGTTGGGGAAAAACCTGGGCCATTCGCGGCCCGGATGACCTGGCAGCACTGCCGGTTTTACTTTTGCTATTGTCCGTTTTTGGATTTTTGTTCACTCCCATTTCCAACGCTTACAGCCGCCATCTCGAGCATCAGGCCGACCAGTATGGACTCGAAGTGATTCACGGCCTGATTCCGGACGCGCCAGTGGTGGCGGCGCATGCGTTTCAAATTCTGGGCGAGGTTGACCTCGAGGAGCCCAGCCCTTCCCCCGCCGTGAAACTCTGGTTTTACAATCATCCGCCACTCGATGAACGCATGCGTTTCGCGCAAACCTACGATCCGTGGTCCCAGGGCCGCGCGCCTGAATTTGTGAAGGGCACGGGCGATTTTGCGAGCCCGTCCAAATAAGTGAGCCGGCTAAAATTTTTCCGAAATTTCGAGAGAAAAAGGAGAATCGCGTGAGAAATCGATTTCGCGTATTCATGCTGTCGTTAGCTGTTTTTGCATTTGCCGGTTTGCCGGCCGTGGCGCAGGACGCGATGGGAACGCTTTCCGCTGCCGGTTCAGCCGCGAGTGCGGAAGCGGCGGATCCCGCGCCGAAACCTGTACCTTATGGCGCGTCCGAGGGAAGATTGTTTTTCCCGCATAACTCGATTCGAGGCTATGCGGATTTCGAGGTCGCTCCATCGCACAACGAACCGGACCTTGGCCGCTGCACGCAGTCCGGGGCAGTGATTGCCGCCGCGGGCGGAGCCAATTCGCCTTGCACGGCCTACGCGCGCTACATGATAGGCGGCTACCTGGAAATTCAGCCCTTTGGCAAAACAATCGCGCGCCATTTATTTGTATTCTTAACGCCGACGTTTTCCCTGGGCAGCAACGTGCCGCAATTTAAATACACGGCGTCCATGTCCGGCATCGCGTTTGAGCGAGCGGTTGGCGTTGGCTTCGAGCTGCCAAAGAATTTTGAGATTCGCATCACGCAGCACCAGGTGGACTGGCTCGGCAAGTTCAAGAGCAAAAATGTCGACCCGGCAGTTCCCGGGCTGGACCTTGGAACTTCTGGACCCTATGGGCTTTATGCGACGATTGGCGCGCGTTACTACTTCGGTGGCTACGGCCGCTCGCACTAGGGCGACCGTAACTTCCCTTGCTTGAGCTTCGTATTCATCTTTGAGTGGATGAGTGTAGAGCGCAATGCGAGGGAGAAATTCGATGGACCTTCGATCAGTCAGGGTTACTGTTTTTTTGGCGTTGATGGTAGTGCTTGGTTTCGTCGTGCTAGAACATTCTGGGTTTGCCGATTCCGTAAGGGCGAGCTTGAACAATGATTCTGCCGCTGTCGCAGTTACTCCGGACGCGGCTGCGACGCCTGTTTTGGTTGAATTGTTTACCTCCGAAGGATGTTCCAGTTGCCCGCCGGCGGATGCGTTGCTTTCACGCCTCGGGCGCACGCAACCTATACACGGCGCGGACATTATTGCGCTCGAAGAACATGTCGATTACTGGGACCGGCTCGGTTGGAAAGATCCTTTTTCGTCCGAAGCGGCGACTACGCGGCAGAACGATTACGGTTCTGCCTTCGGCGGGCAGCAAATTTATACGCCGCAAATGATTGTCGATGGGCACACGGAATTTGTGGGCAGTTCGGACAGTGACGCGCTTCGCGCTATACGGTCAGCAATCCACACGCCTAAACCGGCCGTGCAACTCGATTGGGGAGCGGGCGACAATCTGAAAATAAATGTGAGTCCGCTGACGGGCGCGACGCACGGGGACGATTTGCAACTGTTCCTGGTAGTCGCGGAAAATATGCTGCACACGGATGTGAAGCGCGGAGAAAATGCCGGCCGCGCCCTGGAACATAACGGCGTCGTTCGTCAGCTTTCTCTCGTCGCAAAAATTAATTCTCTGGCAGCGGGGTTTTCCTCGAACGCTGCTGTGCATCCCGCGCGCGAATGGAATCGCGAAAATTTGCGCGCCGTGGTATTTGT
The DNA here is from genome assembly GCA_963786215.1 of uncultured Acidobacteriota bacterium. Taxonomy (GTDB): domain Bacteria; phylum Acidobacteriota; class Terriglobia; order Acidiferrales; family UBA7541; genus Palsa-360. The sequence continues at coordinate 49,282 of CAWAYK010000005.1, read as the reverse complement.
GCAGGAGCGCCACAGCCGCCACATTCTCGCCGTTGCAGCAATTCCCTTCTCCAAAATTTAAGTGCTGTGGCATTTTGTGGCATAGGCTTCAGCCTGTGGGGTCTTAGTCCTCGCAAGGACTAACACCCACATGCTGAAGCCTATGCCACATTATTTTCCGCCCCCGCTCGTGCTAAAGTAGCGCGCACTCCATGGCGCGGATTGAAACCTCGGTACAGATTGCGGCTCCCGCAGAAATTGTTTTCGCATTTTTCGTCCCGCAGCGGATGCCTTACTGGTATGGTGCGGACATGCAGGCGTGCCTGGAAGTGCAGGGCGGCGCGCCGGATTTTGCAGTCGCGCAAAAGGTGCACATCGCGGGAAATTTGGGAAAGCGCGAAGTGTCGCACACCGCGGTCGTTACAGCTTTGCAGCAGGCTCGATTGTTTGAGTGGCGATTCAGCGACCGCTACGGCGTCAAAGGCCTGGAAAGATGGGAACTGGAGCCAGTGCATTCGGCACCAGGTCAAAGTGCTGCGGGAACGAAAGTGCGCATGACCAGCGATTACACGATGCCAGGTTTCCTTGGCAAAATGATGGATTGGCTCATGACGCGCCATGCCGTCGCGCGCCGCAACGAAAATTATCTTGCGCGACTTAAGCGCTACGCCGAACACGGTCCGGAGTAACCTGACGATGTCCGAACAAAATCCTGAAATCCCTGCGTCGCAATCTCCGTTGGGCCCGCCTGCAGGTCCTCGCACCGGACGCAAAGCCATTTTCTGGAATGAGACCGAATTTCGCACTGGCTGGCGTCTACTGATGTTTTTATTTTTTTTCGTCTTGTTCACTCTGGTTGGAACTTTTTTGATCACGGCTTTGCGTCTGCCGGAAATTTCCCGCACGGGCATCACGGCAACTTCCATGATGATTCAGGAATTAACTGAAATCATCGCAACTTTTATGGCCGCGGGAATCATGTCCATGCTGGAGGACAGGCGATTCGGAACCTATGGCCTGCCGCGCAGCGAAGCCTTTGGCTCACGGTTTTGGCAAGGAACTCTGTGGGGAATCGCGATGATCACGGCAATTATTTTGCTGATTCGCGCGTTCGGCGGATTTACTTTTGGCGAACTGGCTTTGCATGGGCCAAAACTCTGGGGTTATGCGGTTCTCTGGGGGGTTGTTTTTATTTTGGTGGGAATTTTTGAGGAATTTTTATTTCGCGGCTACGCGCAATTCACGCTCTCGATGGGCGTTGGGTTCTGGCCTGCGGCCCTGCTCCTTTCGGCCGGGTTCGGCGCGATTCACCTGCGCAATTCGGGGGAAGACAAAATCGGCGCGCTCAGCGTGTTTGTGATTGGGATGTTTTTTTGCCTGACGCTGTGGCGTACCGGAAATCTTTGGTTCGCGGTGGGATTGCACGCTGCGTTCGACTGGGGCGAAACATTTTTATTTTCCGTGCCGGATAGCGGCCTCGTTGCGCCCGGGCATTTTCTGAATTCTTCCTTACACGGTCCCGCGTGGCTCACGGGCGGCTTGGTGGGGCCTGAGGGCAGTGTGATGTCATTCGTGGTTGTGGGAATCACTGCCGTAATTTTTGTTTTTGTTTATCCTGCAAAAAAAACTAACTAAAGTTTATCTTTTCCTCCCTTTTACAATTCCCTAAAGAATGGAATTTAGTGGCGCGGGCTTCAGCCTGCGGAATTTCGTCCTTGCAAGGACCAAAATCCGCAGGCTGAAGCCCGCGCCACTAAAGTCTTTGCAAACACTGGACATGTTTGCGAACGCTGACAACTATGCGCGGAGTGTGGCGCCGAGCTTTTGTTCGAGGGTGGCGAGAATTCGCGAAGAGAAATCGGTGAGCTGGGCTTCGGTCAGAGTGGCCTGCAAGCTTTCAAACTTTACGCGAACGAGCAGCGCAAAGTTTCCTTCAGGCATATTTTTGCCGCGAAACAGGTCGACGGCTTCGATCGAGGAAACTTCGGCAATGGCCAATGCGCGAATTGCTTCTTCGACGCCGGCAAAAGCGGTTCCATCCGCGACAATCAGCGAGAAATCGCGCTCAACGGCCGGAAAGCGGGAGAGGGGTTTATATCGCAGCGCCGCGCGTGCGGCTTTGTATCCGGCGCAGAGCGGCTCCAGTTCCAATTCCGCGACGTACGCGTCCTGACGCAATTTAAATCGCTCGGAAATGCGGCGTGAAAGCTGCCCGGCATGTCCGATAGGCAGCTCAGAAACCGCCGCGGCATTCGCGCGCAGCGAAATCGTGCCCGCGTGCGCGCCTTGCAGCCAATCCGGCGCGCCGGCCTTCCACGCAATTCCCCCGGCGAGATGCCCAATCTGATCGAGGTCACCCTTCAAATCCGCAAACGAGTAAGCGCGTTCTGTTTCCACTACACCTTTTTCGCGCGCGAGGCCCGATGCGCCAATCGTCAAAATGCGCGTCTCGATAGGCTGCGTGCCGTTCCAGCCATAGGATTTGCCAAATTCAAACAGGCGCACATTGCGTTGCCCGTGATTCAAATTCCATTCGAGTGTTCGCGTCATGGTGACGGCGCCGGTCGAGCGCATCACGGACGCATCTTCGGCCAAAGGATTCGCGATGCGCGCAGGAACCGCATTTTCCGGGCGGAACATCGCGTCGCTCGGTTCATCTACTATTGGGATCGTAATGATTTCCTGATAGCCGAGGCCTATTAAAATTTCGCGGAGGCGATCGTCGGCTTCCGCATATTCGAGGCGAGCCGCTGGAAGTTTTGCGGGCGGCAGCCGCACGGGAAATTTGTCCACGCCGTAAATTCGCGCGACCTCTTCGACCAGATCTATTTCGCGCGTCACGTCACCGCGCCACGATGGGCGCACGCACTTCCAGGCCGCGTCGCGCGATCCCTCAATTCTTTGCGCGGCATCCGAACGCACGGGCGCAAAACCGAGGCCCGCGAGAATCGTTTCGATTTCCGCATCGGGCACATCCGCGCCCATCACACGCAAAAATTCCTGGCGCGTCAGTACGATTGTGGGGGCTTCGGTGCGGCCCGTATAAACATCAACCACGCCCGCGAGTATTTCACCGCCGCCCAATTGCTGGATGAGTTCGGCGCAGCGGCGCGAAGCCGTCTCCGCCATTTCCAAATCCGCGCCGCGCTCGAAACGCATCGATGCTTCCGTGCGCAGGCCAAGAATTTTGGAAGTGCGGCGAATGGATATCGGATCGAACCATGCGGATTCTAGGAGAATGTTTTTACTGGCGAAACGGATTTCGCTATCCGCGCCGCCCATCACGCCGGCGATGGCCACGGGATGCGCGGCGTCGGCGATCACGCACATTTCACTGGTGAGCGTGCGCTCGCTGCCGTCGAGCGTGCGCATTTTTTCTCCGGCGCACGCGCGGCGCACCACAATGCGCTTTTCGGCCAGCAAATCCATATCGAATGCGTGCAGGGGATGGCCGAGTTCGAGCATCACGTAATTCGTGGCGTCCACCACGTTGTTGATGGAAGTTTGTCCGAGCGCTTCGAGGCGCTGGCGCAGCCAGTCCGGCGACGGCCCAACTTTCACTCCGCGCAGGGCGCGCGCCGTGTAGCGACCACACAATTCCGGCGCGTCAATTTGCACGCGCGCTGCCGCAGAGACTTGTTCGGAGGACTCGCGCAATTGCGGCGCGACTTTTTTTAGCGGCAAGCTGTAGAGCACGGCTGCTTCGCGCGCGATGCCGTAGTGCCCCAGGCAATCCGCGCGATTCGAGGTCAGTTCGGCGTCGAGCATCGGTCCCGCCGCGGTTTGGTCCAGCGCTTCCACGGCCGTGCCGGATAGAGAGAGTCGTGTACGCAATTCTTCCGGCGCCGCCGTCAGCTCAACGAATTCCTTTAGCCAGTTGTAGAGAACTTTCATTGTTCAGTTTTTGTCCCAGATTGCGCAATGAACCGCGGCGGAAACAAATTTCTTTTCAGTCGCGGCTCTGTGGGCGGCGACTTTGTTTGTCGCGTGTTTGTTTTTCAGGTGTTCGTGGGTTACGGCTTCAGCCGTGACATAAATTGCTTGCTCAGTTCGGCTTTAGCCGCTGACGCACTTGATTGTGCGCCGAACTTCAGGGGCTAAAGCCCACGTCGTCAAAACCCCTAATGTCGGAGCTAAAGCTCCGACCCACAAAAATCAACCCCACAAAAATCAATCCAAAAAACTCAAACCTACGAATTCAAGTTGCGCAAATTCCGCTACTTCTCGCAGTATTTCGTCTTGCTTGTGTTAAGCGAACTGGCGCAGGAAACGGACATCGTTCTGGAAATACAGCTGCAAATCGTTGATGTTGTATTTCAGCTGCGTCAGGCGCTCGACGCCGAGGCCAAACGCGAAACCTGAATACTTCTTGGCATCGTAATTCACGAAACCGTAGACGGCGGGATCGACCATGCCCGCGCCGAACAATTCAATCCAGCCGGAATGTTTGCAGACATTGCAGCCTTTGCCGCCGCAAAACACGCATGTCGCGTCCACTTCGACAGAAGGCTCGGTGAACGGAAAATAGCTGGGGCGCAAGCGCGTCTTCACATTCGGTCCCAGGAATTCGCGCACGAAATATTCCACCGTGCCCTTGAAATCGCAAAACGTGATGCCCGTATCGACGGCGAGGCCTTCGATCTGGTGGAACATGAAGCCGTGCGTCGCGTCCGGATTATCGCGGCGATACACTTTGCCCGGCACGATGATGCGCACGGGAGGCTGCTGCTTTTCCATTGTGCGAATCTGCATCGGCGAAGTGTGCGTGCGCAGCAGAAGAGGAGAAGCGCCTTGGGGCGCGGCCATGTAAAACGTGTCCATGTTATCGCGCGCGGGATGGTGCTCGGGAATATTTAGAGCCTCAAAATTGTAGTAGGGGGTTTCCATTTCCGGCCCGGAAACCACGGAGTAGCCGAGCGAAAGAAAAATGCGCTCGATTTCCTCAAAGGTTTGCCGCAGCGGGTGGCGCGAGCCGAGCGCGCGAATCACGCCGGGCAGCGAGAGGTCTTCGCGCTCGCGAGCATTCGCTGCGCTTTCCGCGGCCGCTTCGATGGCCGCGCGACGCGATTCGAGCGCGGCTTCGACGTGCCCTTTTAGTTCGTTGAGCGCCTGGCCGACCGAGCGTTTCAGCTCAGGCTTTGCCGGCTTGAGCCAAGTGTCGGTGACTTGCGTGAGGACGCCGGACTTGCGTCCGGCCCACGCATCGCGCAGGGATTTCCAGCCGCTCTCGTTTGTTGCGCCCGCTACGTCGCGATCGAACTGCGCGCGAAGATCGGCAAAGCACACGGCTACCTGCTCAGGCGAAGTGGCGTCGAGCGGAGGAAGAATTTTTCCAGCCGAAATTGGATTCGCGTCCATTGGGCAAGAATTCTTTCGTGCAGATTTTAGCAAAGCTGAAACATCGCTGCTGTAGCCCGCCTCTTCAGAGGCGGGGGTTTAGTCGTCGCGACATCTCAAATGTGCCGCATCTAAATCCCCGCCTCTAAAGAGACGGGCTACAGCAGTTTGCGAGTTACAGTGCTAGGCCTTTGCTTTAGCCGCGCCTAGCGAAGCTTTTGCCTGATCCACCAGTTGCAGGAAGCCTGCGGCATCCTTCACGGCGATATCGGACAGGACCTTGCGGTCAATCTCGACGCCCGCTGCCTTCAGCCCGTGCATCAGCACGCTGTAGGAAATTCCGGCATTGCGTGCAGCTGCGCCGATACGTTGAATCCACAGCGTGCGGAACTGGCGCTTGCGGACGCGGCGATCGCGGTAGGAAAAACGCTCCGCGCGATTGACCGCTTCCTGAGCGGACTGATACAGCTTCGATTTTGTTAGGAAAAAACCCTTTGTGCGCTTTAGAAACTTTTTGCGGCGCGCGCGTCGCTTTGTACCGCGTTTTACTCGAGCCATTTTATTTTCTCCAAGTGCGGAGTCGCAAGGCAATCCGCTACATCATGGCAAATCCCCGCGCACGGGAATCCGCACACAATCGGAAAGCAAGAGCGTCTCCACGGCGTGTTTAGAAGCTCAGCGAAAATTTCGCATGACGCGAATTTTTCGCGAGCAATGTCCGGTCCTGAAATCTGTTTGGACCGAACCGCTGGCCGGCAGGCCCACCGTGGCGGGTTGCGCTCTGCCTGGCACAGCAAAAAAAATCAGAACTACCTTTGAAAACAAGCTTTAAAAATTTGCTTTATAACTTCGCTTCAAAATTTAGCTTTGTGGGTCGGACCTTCAGGTCCGACATTTCAGGTTCCTGGCACAAGGCCTTTAGGCCCTGACCCTTCAGGGGCTAAAGCCCCTTTTTCAACCCGACTCATTGTCAGGGCTGAAGCCCTGACCCACAACCATCAATCATAAGTCGCGGTCCACAGCCCTGACCCACAAACGATGACCCACCAAACATAACCCACAAACCACGACTCGCAAACTATGACCTAAAAACGTGGCCGACAAATTTTAATCGACTTCCGTAAATATACCATCGATTACTTCGTCTTTATTACCGTTTCAACTCTAGCCGTAAGGCAGCATCTTGTGGACGTTGCCTGCGTCGGCCGGATGAACTTGCTTCAACTTTTTCAGGCGGCGCATACGGTTCGCCTTCTTTGTGCCGAGCAGGTGCCGCTTGCCAGAGTGCATGCGCATTACTTTTCCGGTGGACGTAATCTTAAATCTCTTGGCGGCTCCGCGATGTGTCTTGAGCTTCAGCTTCTTTACCTTCTTTTTTGCCACAGACGTTTCCTCTCTAAAATCTTTCCAGGTAGGACAGGATTCAGCCTGTCTGTTTTGGATTGAGCTTACACAAAAATGGAGCTTGAACGAAAAGCTGACAGGCTAAAACCTGTCCTGCTTAACAGCGCTTCAGCCCTGCCCCCCGGCAGGAGCGCCCGCAGGTTTCGGGGGCGGCGCACCGCCTCCGCGTTTCGGCGCAAGCAGCGCCATCAAAACATTTGCTTCCATGCGCGGCCCGATTTCCACCAGCGCGTGATCCGTAATTTCTTGCAACAGGCGGTGCATTTTGGCCCGGCCCACTTCTTGATGAGCCATTTCGCGCCCGCGATGAAAGATCATCGCTTTTACTTTGTGCCCTTCACCAAGGAACCGGATGATCTGATTCTTGCGAACCTGAAAATCATGTTCCGCGGTCGCAGGACGAAACTTGACTTCCTTGAGCTGCGAACCTTTTTGATGTTTGCGCTGTTCGTGCGCTTTTTTGTTGGTTTGGTAAAGATATTTTCCGTAGTCGGTGATCTTGCAAACCGGCGGGTCGGCGGTCGGTGAAATTTCGACCAGATCCAGTCCCCGCTCTTTCGCAAGCTTAATCGCTTCAAACGGCGGCATCACACCCAGCTGTCCGCCATCCTCATCCACCACGCGAATTTCACGCGCCCGAATTCGATCATTGATGCGAATTCGGTCTGCCTGACGAAAACTCCGTTCCGCGATAAACCCACCTCCAAAAATCGCGCCTGCCAGCCCCGAAAATCACTGGCCTCGGCGACTTCTTCCTGCCAATCCCTCCCCTATGCAGTATTCTGCTCAGGATCAGGCTGGGCCACAAAGTATAGCACGACCGGAAGCCCTGCAATACCAAGAGTTACGTAGAAACTAAATCTATTTCCGCAGTCTTTAGCGCCTTTTCCATCGCACAGCTTTCCCCAGAGGCGGCTTAACAGCATCCAAGATGGCAACTTTTACTTCACTAAACATAGCCTAACGGCAAAGAGGGGCTACACTCAGGTAGCCCCTCTTTCCGGTCGGTTTACCCGCAACAAAAACAGGTAGTCGATAAGGTTAAAAGATTAATTTCAGGCCCAATTGCATGGCGCGGCTGCCGCCGGAACCCAGGACTGGGTTGCTGGCTGCAGTGTCCGGAGTCGCACATGTACAACCGAACTGGCTTCCATTCGGATTGTTGAAGCCCGTTCCATTTACGCCAGGAGTTCCAAAATTGGGGTGATTCAGGACGTTAAAAAACTCGGCACGGAACTCGGCCTTCATTGATTCTCGCCATGCCCAAGCTTTCGTGACCGAAAGATCCCAATCTTTGAGGCCTCGGCCGCGGAAGATGTTGCGTCCGGCTGTGCCGAATGTCCCGGCAACGGGCGGGATCAAGACCGAACTCCCTTGTGCGTAGCAGCCAAGCGTCGACATGCTGCTCTGCAAACCAGTGCTGCTGCCGGTGGCTGCTGTGCAAAGCGCATTGTTTTTGGCATAGGCCGGATCCGAAAGGCCTGCAGGGTCTGTGCCGGGAGGCGTGCCAGGCAAAAAGAATGGAATCGGATTTGGGCCAGCTGTGAAATCGGAAGTGTTGCCGACGAAATCCCAGCGGTCCACGTTTTCACCCGTTCCACTGATATTGCTGCTGGTGTCCACTGCGGACCATGGCTGGGCGGTCTGAAGACTGACGATGGAATTAATCTGCCAGCCTTCAAGCGCTTGTCCAAACCCTTTCCTGCCGGGAATAGAATAGGTGGTTGTGAACGTGAAGCGATGCCGTATGTCGAAATTGCTGTTTCCATATTCCAGTTGGGGAGCGTTGCTATTTTGGGGAATTCCGCCACCGAAATTGGATGAGGCGATGTCCAGTGCGTGGGCATAGGTATAGCCGCCGGTGAACGAAAGTCCATGCGAGGTGCGCTTGGTGAGTGTTGCCTGAAGACTATCGTAGTTGGAATAGTCCTGGTTTGAAATTTGGTAGATGAACGCGAGATAAGGATACTGCGCGCTGAATGGCCGCGCAGGTACCGTGAGATTCGGATTCAGTTGGTTCATATCGCGGAATCCAATTAGCTTGCTGCCATGATCGCCCACATATCCTACTTCGAGCGAAAGGTCATTAGTTATCGAGCGCTGAATCTCCGCGGTCCAGGTGGTGACAAAAGGACTGCGCAAGTTTGGATCGACGGCGACAGTGTTGCAAGGGCTAACAGCGCAATTGACCGCGCCGGTCGGAAAGATCGTTGGGCCTCCGACAGACGATCCATTCCAATTAACAGGTGACCCTGAGAACGCAGTCCCTGTGAACGTAAATGAACCCACGGCGATATTGCCGGGACCCGGCTGCGTATTACCTGGCGTTCCGATGATCGCTCCGGTAGGAACCGTGCCTAACCCAAGCGTATTGCTGTAAGCAAGGAACACGTTATAGGAAAGTTGTTCGTAAACGACCGCGGCGCCCGCGCGGAAAACAGTCTTGCCATTCCCAAAGATGTCCCAGGCAAGGCCAAACCGCGGGGCAATATTGTTATGATCGCCGCCATACGGGGAATTGATTCCCTTGCCCACTTGCACAAGGCCGGTCGCAGGAAGGAAATTTCCCAGCTGATCGTTGGCATCCTTGATGACCGTGTTGATTTCGTAGCGGACTCCGAGGTTCAGAACCAGCCGCGGCTTGATGCGCCAGTCATCTTGAAAGAAAACCGCGTAACCCTGGTTGGTGATGTTCCGTTCCGCGTTACCAAGCAGAATTTTTCCCTGGTTCGGATATCCCAGGAGAAAATCTTCCAGGGCGGTTGCCTTGTTGAAAGCGCCGCTGGTGCCTGTGCCGGCGCCAAAGCGAATAAATCCGCGAGAAGTATTCAAAGCGCCGCCGGTGAAACTATTGTCAACGATCTCGCCGCCGAACTTGAATGCATGCTTGCCCATAAGGTAGGAAACGTGATCCTGGATGATGTAATCGGTTTCCGGTCCTTGAATCTTGGGCCAAGACCCGCCCCCCAGCGTCGTGAAAGTAGTGTTATTTCCCGTTATAGAAATTTGAGGTAAACCGAAATACAAGGGATTGGTGACGCCTGTGTTCAGCCCATACGTGGTTGGATCGACGGTGTGATCGCCCACGAAAGATGGTTTGAGCAGGTACTGCGCTCCGAATTGCGCTTCATTGACCCAGCGGGAGTTCGGAACCCATGTCCAGTTCATGTTGCCTACTTCTGGACGCTGTGTCTGCTGAGTCAAAAATTGCGGCGACAGGTAGGCCGCGTCTTCGTCGTGAACAGTGCTGTTAGCGATAAAATACATGGCGCTCAGCGTATGCTTTTCATTGATGTGAAAATCGACTTTCACCAGCCAATTATCGGATGCGAAAGTGCTTGGGAAATTCGCGGATATAATTCCATTGGTTGAAGTGTTGGAAGTGGTTGGCCAGATGGTGCTCAGCAGATGTTGGCTGAGCGCGCTGAGCTTGGCTGTTGCTCCGGGACCAAAAGATGAACAATAGGCCACGGAAGAAAACTGCAAGGCACAGCGCGCGTTAATCGCGGCCACGGCGTCGGGAATACTCAGTATTGGATTCCCTCCCATCGTAACGTTGACCGGGACAGTGGCCTGAAATGGACTGCCCACCGTATACCGCTGGCCCTCGTACCCGCCGAAGAAAAATAACCTGTCTTTTTTAATCGGGCCGCCAACCGTGGCGCCATACTGCTCAAGCGCAACTCCGTTTTCGCGCACGGAGCGGGGCAACCAGGCTCGCTGGCTTCATTGAAGAAGTTGCGGGCATCGAACGCAGTGTCCCGGCCGAAAGCGTAAGCGGTGCCGTGCAGCGCATTTGTGCCTGACTTGATGCCAACATTAATCACAGCGCCCGGCTTCCAACCGTACTCGGCGCGAGGATTTTCTTCGGTGTTAAATTCCTGAATAGCGTCGATCGGCAGGATCGAAGCGGCGTCTCCCGCCAGGGCCGGAGCATTCAGAATACTGAGCGCGGAAAATGCTCCCACGTTGTACATGCCATTCACGAGGTAAACGTTATCCTCGGGGCGAACTCCATTCGTGCTTTGCGTCCAACTGCCGCCACCGGGCTCGACAAGCACGCCGGGCCGCATGGAAAGCAGATTCTGGTAATTGCGTCCGTTCAGGGGCAGATCATTGATCGATTGATTGCTGAGCGTGCCGCCCAACGTGGCATTCGTGGTTTCGACCAAGGGCATTTCTTCAGTGACCACAATTTTTTGGGCCTGTTCACCGGGCTGAAGCGTGAGGTCCACGCGAAGATCCTTGCCAGTTTCCAGCAGGATTCCGGAGCGTTCGGCAGTCTTAAAACCCTTGGCCTCGGCGCTAACCGTGTAATTACTTGGGGTGAGATTGGGAGCAACATAATCCCCCGATTCGTCGGTGGTCAGCGTCCGCGCTATTCCTCTTTGCGTATCCAGCACTGTCACCGTAACGCCGGCCATGGTCCCGCCCGTTTGATCGGTGATGACGCCTGAGATGCGTCCCAAACTTGCCTGTGAGTGCCCAAGCATAACGAACACAAGAAGCGCAATGCAGATCCCAGCCGCCCGCCTCGCCACCGCGGCTAGATACACCCGTCCCTTAAAACTGCAATTCGCAAATGAGCAGCTCATACAAGCACCCCCTTTTAAGCAAATCCTCAGTGAGAAACAGGAAACCTTACCCACCTCGAACACGCGAGAGGCCCGCAATCGTTTTCTTAAATTGGTTCTAGAAGGAAGAAATCAACCCATGTAATTCAGTAACCGCCTGGCCGTTCCCTTGGATAGACCCAGCGATCTATATTGAGTCTGTTGCTGTGCTTCTATTACCCAATAGATATATTGTCAAGTACTTTCGTGATGATGGAAGACAATTTAAATTTGGATAGGTGGTCCGCCCTTGACACCCTTCAAGGGGGAGACTTTTGTTTCAGCTAGCGACGCGTCTGGGGATAGACAAAAAGGCCCCGCACTACAAAATGCGCAGGACGGGGCATACGAAGTTTCCCTCCAAAGGCGAGGCCACTTGCCGATAATCTCTATTGCACGGTTACATTTACGGCTGTGGAAATCGTTGTGCCGCCGGAAGTTCCGGTGACAGTGAACGTGAAGCGCTCCCGCCGGAGTGCCCGGAACCACGGGTCGATTCGAGCCAGTTCCGACTGCGCCACAACCCCCCATAACCAGCGCCAAAGCGAATGCCGCGACGCAATGCGCAAGCCGCCAACCGCCATTGATGCGCTCGGCGCCAAAATAATGTTGCCGCCGCTAAAAGCGCGGCAAGGAGTGTCGCCAGTAGAAGCCCGGAATCGCGGAAAACGATTGTGCGGTAAACCGAGTGGCAGCTTTGCGCTTGCCATCGTAGTGCTGAACGTCAGGTGAACCGTTGTGCCGGCCGGACCCGGCGTTACCGGATTGTTGTCAAACAGACAGCTCGCGTTCGCAGGAAGGCCTGAACAGCTCAACGTAAAACTCATCGCGGGAGTCGCTGGGCCGTAAAGTGTTAAGGGAATAACGAGACTCTGTCCGCGAGTTACGGCAAGCGCCGATGGCAGCGGCGCAAATCCCGCGACGACAATGGTGAGCGGGCTCGAATTTCCCGCCGCAAAATTTGTGTCGCCGCTGTACTGCGCAACAATGGAATGCTGCCCCGCGGCCAAAGTCGAAGTGCTTATCGATGCCTGGCCGCTGGAATTTAGCGTCCCTGTGCCAAGCGAAATTCCATTCGCAAAAAACGTAACGATGCCCGAGGGGCTCCCGGGAACGGGACTAACAACCGCCGCAGAAAGTCCGACAGACTGCTGAGCTACCGCAGTGGCCGACAATGGGTTGAGTGTAATTGTGGTTGCAGCAGTTCCCGGTGGGATGGCCGTAACGAAAATCGCCCTTCTGGTGCTCCCGCCAAAAATTCCCGCAAGAAACGCGAATGTACCGGAATTGCCAGCCGACAGTTTCGGATTCATGGAAATTCCTGACAAAACTCCGCCGCCGGGAAGCGCATCGCCCGTGGCGGCGACTTTTAAGAGAGTTCCGTCCGGACGCGCGACAAATAAGCCCTGTCTTAGGCCTGAGCTGGTATTGAATGGATTAGCGAAGGCGAGCGAGCCATCCGGCCCGAGCGAGAAAGTCCCGCCCACTGAGCTTACGGTGGGAATCGTGTTAAAAGTTCCGCCGCCCGGCACTGCTTGGCCTTGTACGCTACGGGCTGCAAAGTACCTGCCGCCGATCCGCCTTGCAGCATGCGGAAGTAGCCGGAATCCGCGCTGCCGCCAGTGATGGCTGAGCCGAAAGCAACGTCAGATTCGCCATTCATTTCCGCAAAATTCTTGAAGGTATACAGAGTCACAGGGGCGGACCCGTTGATCTGAAGAATTCCGTCGACTACGTCAGGAAGTAAATACATCCGCCGCCCGGGAGCAGCACCACCTTGCCGCGCGAGTGTCTGAATTGCGCCACCAGCGGGCGCAAAAAACAAACCATCGATTGCCGAGTTTGTGGCAGCGGTAAAAGCGAGATTTCCATTGTCCGCCAGGCCGGCAATGAAGTGGGGGAAACCGAACGTATCGCTGCCGCCCGGCACGGAATCGCCGAGCGCCATTACACTTTGCACAGTGGAACCATTCTCCAGAAAAAACGCCTGAGAAGTAGTTCCCACTTGCGCGCCGAACGCGACTTGGCCCGCTGAATTCAAGGGAGTCGCCAAGTATGGAACAAACGTGGTCGGCTTGGGTTTGCCCCGGCAACGTGTCATTGGCAGCAGCGATTTCGGTAATGGATCCGTCTGGATGGTAAAGAAATGCCCCATCTACGCCAGAGGACGTACTGCCTGGCGGTGCCCCGCAGAAAGTGCAGCCGAGCTGACTCTGCAAGAGGAGCGCTGCTAAAGAAATGTCAGCTCACCGGAATGATTCAGCGGTGAAGGCGGTCCGGAATTGAGCGCAACGCACGAGAATTTTGCAGTGGAATTGGGTACCGAATCTCCCGCCGCGGCAACTTTCGTTAAAAGTCCTGAAGGTGACCATATGTAAATGGTTCCGCAGGGTGCTGCAGAATTAATCCAGGTACTATTCGTGGAGCTTGACGTGAACGGAATGCCGGAAGTCCCGATTGCAGAGACGGAACTCGACTGCTTCAAATGCGACCTCTCCCGCATCATTCAAGAAAAAATTGGAAGCTACCAGGGGGTTTCCAGATGGTCCTCCGGCGATAGCAAAGCTGGATCGTTGTCGCTAGCTAACGCGCTTGATACTCCAGTGGTGAGATCAGATTCCAGGAGGTTTCTTCGTCCAGCCGCTGGTTGCGCTGTGAACGCGACGAAGTGCCCGGCTGCCTGAGGTGGAACATTTCCCAGGATTGTCCGCGCGCCGGACGGCAGGGAATCCGCAGTGCTCATGAGTGTCTGAACATTTCCGGGAGTTCCCAAATATTCGGCGAAATCCGCGGTGGAATTCGTCAAATACGTCGCGAAAAACACGGAGTCATTGTTCAGTATTTCTGTTTGATACACTGAGGGAAGAAACGCTGGCCGAAAGAATTGCTCCGCTTGAATTCTATAATGTTGTGATTCCATTATTGGCCAGCGAAATAAATTCTGGAGCGGCGGCACCGGGTTTCTGCCTGTAAATTGCACTCCCGCCGTTCGACAAGGAGGAATTGAAGCTCACGGCTCCATCATTCGCCATGGATAATTCAGAAAATGGCCCAGAGGAAGAAACAAAAATAATGGTCCCGGAACCCGAGGAAGTTGAGCACGGAATGAGTGAGAAGAACGCGCCACTCGAGTTAGGCGCCGGTTCACAATTGTAAGCAACGAGATTCGATTGTCCAGATGAGGCTTGATATCGCAGCAGAGCGAAAGTTGTGATGGCGCTTCCCGAAATTGGGGATTGAAAAACGACGTCTCCCGAATCGTCCAACCCAAGCGCAACGGGCGAGATCATCGTGCCGCCGCCCACTGCTGGCGGGTGCCGCATCTCCTGCTGCAATGAGAGCGGTTGGTACCGGAGGTGCACCCTCCAGGCGATGCAGGCATCGCGATGCAAATTGAGAGCACTCGCCGAACTCGGCGAATTCGTGAAAGCGACCGTCCCACTGTTATTTAGAAAAGCTGTAGGTCCCTGCGATGGATATTGGAATTACATTCGGTGGCAGGATTGTGGGCTGCATGCTCCCGTGGCAGCCATTGGTACCAGGGTGAAGCTGCCGTCTTTACCGCCAATGAAAAGCCCGCCCCAAAGTCCTAAAAGCATCTGCCCTTGCGCATTTAATTTCGGAACGTAAGCGAGGAAAATTCCGCAAAAACTCCGGTGGTAACGGGTACCCCTGGAAGAAAACTTCCCACAGAACTTCCAGAAGTCGAGCACCACGTGCAGGACTGCCGGCGGTGTATCTGCCGTGCCCGCAATTCGAAAGATGGTCGTAGATCCAGCGGGGGCAATGTAAAAGACGAGCGAATTAACACCAGTGGGCACAGCAGCGAAGTTCACGTCCGCCGCTATCATCGATGCTGCCTGGGATGATACTTAACCCGTACGTCGCGCTGTTCGAATTGGGCACAAAACTGTCGGAAGTTAAAACGGTCCGGTAAGTGGTGCCCGAATAAGTCATTAAAGCGTAATGGCTTAAGCCATCCGCGCCAGTGAACCTTGCCCCGAAAAAGAGGGTCCGCGAAGCATTGATTCCCAATTCCGGCGAAATGAATTGAATTTGGCTCCCTGGGAAATTCGGCAGTTCATCGTCGATTTGCAGGAGTCGGGTGGCGGCAGACGCTCCCGCAGGGCGCAAGAACAAAGCATTTTGGCCATTTCCGACGAATGCAAAATCGCCAGCCTGATTGATCGCGGAAGCGGCCGGAACTCCAAACTGGTTCGAAAGGTTCAGGACACTTTGATCGGTCGCCACAGGGATAAGAGGGACTTCACCTTGCGCATATGCCATGGCGGAAAAAAGTACCAGGATTGCCGCGAACGCCGCGCAAGTTTTCGTCAGGACGCGGAACAATAAATTTTCGCGAAAGGTCTGCGCAACCGAAGTAAGGGGCGAGGATTTAGGCATACTAGTACCGTCCTGTGGAGATAAATAGAAAAGTCTGCTGCGAAAGAGGACAGGAGATTTTTAGCAGCAATTCAACGGATCGTCAATAGAGCAATTCGTTCTCTTGCTCAACTAGTCGTCTTGCTGCCGGCGGACTGCCGGTCGGGCTGCAGATCGTCGGGGCGGAGGGCGAGGACCCGACGACGATCGAATTTGCCCGGTTGCTGGCGGCTGAAATCGGCGGTTTCGTGCCGCCGCCGGGATACGCCTAGCCCGTCAAACGTCGGCGTTGATTTCGGGCGCATGCCGATTTGCCCCTTGAAATCGGTGCGGCCTCGGTAGAATCGTAGGCATGTCCAGCCCCAGTCGTACGGTCGATCGCGGCGCCGCCGAACCCGCTCGGGCGCCCGCGCTGGCGGATGGCGATACGCTCATCGATACCGGTGAGCCGATCGACGATCTGCCGCCGCTGATCGAACCGGTCGTCTGGGAGACCCCTGGGCCCCGCCCGGCGCGGCGCAAGTTTCTCGCCGGTCCGACGGCGATCGCGCTGGCGGTGCCGCGCCCGCCCCCCGCGGTCGGATGCCCCGACCTTCGAAATTCCGGCGCTGATCGAACCGGTGGCGGTGCCCGAAGATGCGGCGCCGGCTCCGCATGAACGAACGGATGCCCCCGCCGCACCGCCGCCCGTCGGCGACAGCGCGGCGGCGCCGCCACTGCAGCCCTCGCCGGTGATCGAGGCGCCCGCAGCATCCCCCGTGACGGAAGCCGGACGGGCAACGGCGATCGCCGCACGTCTCGTGGGCTGGACCGCAGGTGCGCGACGCCTGCTGGCCACCACGCCGCGCCGGCGGCTTGCGGTGGCGGCGGGGATCGCCGTCGCGCTGTGCGTGCTGGTCCTGGTGACTGCGGCAATCGGACTGGGGCCGTTCGCGCGCAGCCGCCAATATCCGACCGCGGAAGCGCCCAGCGATCCGGCCGCGCGGCTCGCCTACTTCCAGGAGGGCGCCGCGGCGGGCGACGCCAATGCCGAGCTGCAGCTCGGCATCCTCTACGCCAAGGGCGACGGGGTGAAGCAGGATTACGATACCGCCGGCAAATGGTTTCGCGCGTCGGCCAGCCAGGGCTTGCCGCGCGCGCAATACGATCTGGGGGTGCTCTACGAGCGCGGCCGGGGCGTGCCGCTCGACCTGACCGAGGCCGCCAACTGGTACTTGAAGGGTGCGCAAGGCGGCCACCCGCTGGCGCAGTACAATCTCGCGGTGTGCTATATCAAGGGCCAGGGTATTCGCCAGGACGCGGCCGAAGGCGCACTGTGGTATCGTCGCGCGGCGACCCAGGGCGTGGTGCAAGCGATGGTCAACCTGGCGATCATGTACGAGAAGGGTGAGGGCGTCACGGCATCGCCGGTCGATGCCTATGCCTGGTTTCTCGCGGCCGGTCGCCGCGACAACCAGGCGGCGGCGAAGCACGCGGAAGATTTGTTCGCGACCATGGCGCAGAACGACCAGATTCGCGCGCAGGCACTGGCCAGCGATGTCGCGGCATCGATCCGCGAACCCGGGCGCAGCGACAAACCCGTCGCGGCGGCTGCCGGCGGCGGACACTGACAGGCGGAGGCGACGGCAATATGGCGCTGAGTTTCTGGCGGCGGCGAAGCATCGATCCGATGCCGCGGCGCAATCTCGAAGTAGCGATGCGCGGTGGCGGCGACCCATTCAGGGCGCCGTCGGACGATTACCTCGTCGAGGGAACGGAAGAGCCGGTCCGGCCGTCTACGACGGCGCAGGTCGCGCAATTCCTGCAGATCATACTGATCGCGGTGATCGCGGTGTTGTCGCTGGCGGTGTTCTGGCTGGTCTGCACGCTGTTCAACATTATCTAGCCGTGTCTTGATTACCGGAAACTTTCTTTGTCGCCTTGGCCGGGCTTGACCCGGCCATCCACGTCTCCTGGCTCGAACGTTCGCGAACGAAGACGTGGCCCCCCGGGTCAAGCCCGGGGGAGGCGGAATTTCCAGTGCCGCAACTTAAATGTTTTTAGCGCGACATCAGCAGTGGCCGGGCGACGATGTCGATCGGCCAGAACAGCCCGGCGCAAAAGGCGACCGGTAACGCCGCGACAGGCTCGACCGGTTGGCGGCGTATTTCGGCGCCGTCAGGTGATAGGCGCCATCGGCGATCCCGGCCGCGGCGTAGAGCACCAGCCCGATCAGCCAGACCCGCCGTTTCATGCCGCGCGGGCGCTACACGACCCGGATGTTCTTGAACTGCCACGGGTCGTCGCGGTCGAGATCCTCGGGGAACAGGCGCTCGCGGTCGACGCAGCGGCGTCCAGTCGCCGCAGACGCCGACGACCTCGCCGAGATAGGGGCCGGCGATCTCGAGGATGCGCGCGAAATCCATCTCCTCCGGCTCGACGATCCCCGCGCGCGGGTGCTCGATCGCCCAGACCATGCCGGCCAGCACCGCCGCCGTCACCTGCAGCGAGGTGGCGTTGTTGTGCGGCGCGATCGCGCGCGCCTCGTCGATCGACAGCCGCGAGCCGTACCAGTAGACGCCGCCGCGCGTGGCCCATCAGCAGCACGCCGAGCTCGTCGATGCCGTCGATGATCTCGTCCATCATCAGCCGCTTGCGGCTCTGCAGCTGCCAGTTCTTGCCGGCCAGTTCGTGCAGGCTCAGCACCGCGTCGTCGCACGGGTGATAGGCGTAATGGCAGGTCGGCCGGTAGCGCACGCGTCGCCGTCGCGCACGGTCAGATAATCGGCGATCGAGATCGATTCGCCGTGGGTGATCAGAAAGCCGATGATAGGGGCCTTCGAGCGGCGTCCAGCTGCGCACCCGCGTCGCCGGCGCCCGGCCGCAGCAGATAGATCGCCGCGCCGCTGCCGAAATCGTGCCGCCGGCCGTCGGCCGGGAAATGCCGCTCATGCGTGCCCCAGCCGAGCTCGGCCGGCTGCGAGCCCTCGCTGAAAAAGCCGTCGATCGACCAGGTGTTGACGAACTCGCCGGGCTGCTTTCGGGATCGAGGCGACCTGCGTGTCGCGCTCGGCGATGTGGATCACCTTGACGCCGAGCCGCTCGGCGAGCGCCGGCCCAGCCGGCGCGGTCGGTCGGGACCGCCGCTGTCGGATCGCCGATCGCGCGCGAGGTCGACCAGCGCCTGCTTGACGAAATGCGACACGAGCCCGGGATTGGCGCCGTGGGTCAGCACCGCGGTCGGGCCGCCGGCATAGCGCCGCGCGCAGCGCCAGCGCGCTTTCGCGCAGCGCATAGTTCGAGCGCGCCGACGGCGACAGGCTCGGGTCGGTGTAGCCGCCCGGCCACGGCTCGATGCAGGTGTCGAGATAGAGCGCGCCCTTTTCCTGGCACAACTCGATCAGCGCGACGCTCGACACGTCGACCGAGACGTTGAGCAGGAAATCGCCCGGCCCGAGCAGCGGCTCCAGCACGGCGCGGTAATTGTCGCGGGTCAGCGCGGTCTCGACAAAGCGGACGCCGTATTCGGCCGCGACCTCGTGGCCGCGCGGCTCGGCGGTGACGATGGTGATCCGCTCCGGCGCGATGTCGATATGGCGCAGCAGCAGCGGCAGCACGCCCTGGCCGATGCTGCCGAAGCCGACGATGACGAGACGGCCGGCGAGGGTGGCGTGTTTGGTGTCGGGCATGGCGCGTCTGGTTCGCAAGATGTTGAAATGCCCTAGGATCGGGCCGGTTTAGTTGTCAAGACGAGGTGACATGCCGAGATAATCTCGTTCGAAGCTATCGCGTGTGCGAACCACGCGCTGGCCGCTTTGTTGTCGCTGCTTACCGCTTGCACGCGCGCATCAACTTATCGCGACGGCATCAGTGCGCGGCGTTCCGGAATTATCTGTTAAGCTGACGCCTGCATGACATCCTGCGCGGTTGCATAAGGGGTTGCGTTGACGCGTCTCGGTGTCGCTGGTCGGCCTCTCGGTTTGCGCTTTGGCGCATGTCGGCATTGCCGCGCCGCCGCTGGCGAGCGAGCTGGTGAAGGCGTCGCTTTCGCCGAGACAGCATCGGTCGCCGCCGGCGGCACGCTGTGGGTCGACGTGCATCTGGCGTCGCGCCGGGCTGGCACGTCTACTGGAGCAACCCCGGCGATGCCGGCCTGCCGACCGCGATCGACTGGGCCTTGCCGGCCGGGTTTTCCGCCGGGCGCGATCGAATGGCCGGTGCCGGAGCGGTTCAAGGTCGGGGAGATCGCCAATTACGGCTATACCGGCGACGTCGATCTGCTGGTGCCGATCGACGTACCGGCCGCGCTCGACTCCGGCGCGCCGGCGCGTCTCGACGCGCACGGTCAACTACCTCGTCTGCGCCGAGATCTGCATCCCCGGCGAGGCGAAACTCGGGCTGAGCCTGCCGGTAGGCGCGCGGCGAACCCCGATCCCGCGCAGGCAGCCGACGCTTTGCCGCGGCGCGCGCGAGAGTTGCCCGTGGCGGCGCCGTTTGCGGTGCGGTTCGTCGCCGAGCCGCACGACCTGCGGCTGATTGTTCCGGCGAGCGGCTCTCGCCGGGCTCGATCGGCCGACGGCGGCTTTTTCCCCGACGACGACAACGTCGATCGACCATTCGGCCGAGCCGAGGGTCGACGCCGCGCGGCGGCGGGCTCGAGCTGGTCATGGCCAAGTCCGCCAGCCCCACCGCCGCAGTGCCGGCGACGCTGAACGGCGTGCTGGTGCTGCGCGGCGCCGACGGGCACGCGCGCGGCTACACGATCAGCGCCGCGCCGGCGCCCGCACCGCCGGCGAAGACCGGGCTGACGGGATGGTGGCAGGCGCTGGTCTTTGCGTTTCTCGGCGGGCTCATCCTCAACCTGATGCCCTGCGTCTTTCCGATCCTGTCGCTGAAGGTGCTCGAGCCTCGCCGGCGCCGATCCGGCGAGACGACACCATCACGGGCTCGCCTACGCGCTGGGCGTGGTGCTGAGCTTTGCCGCGCTGGGCGGCGTGCTGATCGCTCTGCGCGCCGGCGGCGCGGCGGTCGGCTGGGGGTTCCAGCTGCAATCGCCGGCTGGTCGTCGGCCTGCTCGCCTATCTGATGCTGGCGATGGGGCTGAGCCTCTCCGGGTGTCGCCGAATTCGGCGCCGGTCTGGCCGGAATCGGCGGCCGGCTGGCCGAGCGGGCGGACTCGCCGGCGCGTTCTTTACCGGCGTGCTGGCAACGGTGGTGGCGACCCCATGCACCGCGCCGTTCATGGGTGCGGCGCTGGGCGCGGCGGTGGTCGCGCCGGCGCCGCTGGCGCTGGCGATCTTTGTCGCGCTCGGCGCCGGGCTCGCGGCGCCGCTTGCTGCTGGCGAGCTTTGTCCCGGGTATCGCCCGCGTGCTGCCGCGGCCGGGCGGCTGGATGGAGGTGCTGAAGCAGGTTCTCGCTTTCCCGCTTTACGCGCACGGTCGCCTGGCTGATCTGGGTGCTGATCCAGGAGGTCGGCCCGAACGGGCGCTGGTGGCGCTGTTCGGGCTGGTGCTGGTCGGGTTCGCGGTGTGGATTTACGGCCGCACCCGGTTCGCCGCGCCCCGCTGCGCGGCGGCTGGCGGGGTGCTGGCCCTCGTCGGGCTTCGCGGCTGCCGTGATCTGGCGCGCAATGCTGTCGCCCGCCGCCGGCCCGCGCTGCGCCGGCGGTGGCGGGACGGCTTCGCCTACAAGCCTTTCACGCGAGGCGCGGCTTGCCACGCTCACACGCGAACCACAAGCCGGTCTTCGTCAACCTGACTGCGGCCTGGTGCCTGACCTGCATCGTCAACGAGCGCGCGACCCTCGACCGCGACGCGGTGCGCGACGCCTTCGCCGCGCACGGCGTCGTCGCGCTCAAGGGCGACTGGACACGGCAGGACCCGGAAATCGCCCGATTCCGCAAAGCTTCGGGCGCAGCGGCGTGCCGCTCTATCTGCTCTACGACAAGGGCGGCACGGCGACGGTGCTGCCGCAAATCCTGACCGAGGCCGAAGTCATCGACGCGGTCGGCAAGCTGTAGCGGCGCGTCACTTCCGGCGAGTCACAAGGAGGGCGGAGCCTCTTAAGTCGCCGTGGCCGGGCTTGACCCGTGGGCCTTCAGCCCACGGACTCGATCCGTGGGCATCCACGAATAATCCGAACCTATTCGTGGACCCCCGGGTCAATCCCGGGGAGGCGAAAGTTTTAGAGATCAGTCTAACTCTGCATCGCCTGGGTCACCGCGCCGCCGACCGCGGTGCGGCCGCCATCGACGACGTATTGCGCGCCGGTGATGTTGCTGGCGAGGTCGGAGCACAGGAACAGCACGACGTTGGCGATCTCCTCGGGCGTCGTGTAGCGCCCGGCCGGGATCGCCGCCTGGTATCGCTTGCCGACGCTTCGGGGTCGTCCGGGCTGATCATCTTTTCCAGCGAATGGATCATCCGCGTGTCGACCGGGCCGGGGCAGACCGCGTTGACCCGCACGCCCTGGCGGGCGACCTCGCCGGCGGCGGTCTTGGTGAGGCCGATCACCGCGTGCTTCGAGGCGACATAGGCCGGCATGCCCGGCGTCGCGACCAGTCCGGCGACCGAGGCGGTGTTCACCACCGCGCCCGATTTCTGTGCGATCAGCACCGGTAGCACATGCCGCAGGCCGAGAACACGCCCTTCACGCCACCGATCACCTGGTCGAACATCGCCTCGTCGTAGTCGGCGGTGTGCGCCAGGCCGCCCTCGATCCCGGCATTGTTGAAAAAGCAGTCGATCTTGCCGTAGGTGGCGAGCGTCTCCTTCACGTAATTCGCGACATCGGCGGATTTGGTGACGTCGGCGGCGACGAATTTCGCCTCGCCGCCCTGCTGCTTGATGATACCGGCGGTCGCCTCGCCCGCCGCCGCGTCGCGGTCGACGACGACGACCTTGGCGCCGGCCTTGGCGAAAGCGAGCGCGGTGGCGCGGCCGATGCCGCCACCGCCCCCGGTGATCAGCGCGACCTTGCCGGTGAAGTCCATATTCATGGCGCCGCCTCCTCCAATGGTTGTCGTCTGCCCACTACCGCCTCCCGCGGCCTTAACCCGCGGGACCATGAAAGAAGATTCAGCTTATTCATCGATGCCCACGGATCAAGTCCGTGGGCTGAAGGCCCACGGGTCAAGCCCGGCCAAGGCGCGTTGAGATCGAGAGCAATCCCCAAAACAAAAACGTCCCCGGGGCATGCCCCGGGGACGTTCGCAACGAAGTCTAACGCGGTTACTCGGCGGCGTGCAGCAGGTCGAGATACTCCTCGTACACCGCCATGTTCTTGCCGAACGAGATCGCCGCGGCCTGGGCGCCGCAGACGAGGTGCATCCAGCGCCACGGCTCGCGGGTGTTGTGGTATTCCTCGACGACCGCCTGGTGGTGCTTGAAGGCGTGCATCTCGGTGAAATTGTCGTGGCAGACAATCTCGGCGAGACGCGCGATCAGCGCCTGCGGGTCGTAACCGCATTCGACGTATTGCAGCGCCAGGTTGACCGTCTCCTTGACCTCCGGCACCGCGCGCATCAGGCCGAGATTGGTCACCTGGGACCAATCGGTCGGCGGCTGGTTGTAGATGCTGTGGGTGATCGCATCGAGCAGCGCTTCCTGCGAGCGCGGCGGCAGAGCCGCGACCGCCTGCCATGTCGGGCTGCGGCCGGCCGGCTCCATCCGCATCTGCGGTCGAGCGGATTTCCGGGCCCAGATGCCAGTTCAACAGCAGCAACAGCTTGCTGCGCAGGCTCAGGCCCGGCAGCCGCACCAGATAGCGCCGCAGATTGATGCTCGTGTGCAGGTGGACATCCATCGGATTTCCGCCGAGCGAGCGCATGAACAGGCCGGCCGCGCCGATCGACAGCGCTTCGCCCGCGCCGTCGAGCGACAAGCCCTTCGCCCAGCGCGCTGGCGATCATCACCGGGATGTCGGCAAATTCCTCGACCTGACCGATGTTCTTGCCGAGCCGGCCGATCGCGACCGTTTCATCGTCGCCGGTTTCTTGCCGGGTGACGCGCTCCATCAGCTTGTTGTCTTTGATCAGCGCGTCGAGTTCCGGGGTCGCCGGGGCGATCGGGAAGCGCGCCGCATACCGCACCGACGGGCGCATCAACACCGGCAGGTACTGCTTGTCGAGCACGCCGGTCTCGAACGAGCGCCACGTATAGCCCGGGAAGACGAAGTAATGATCGTCGATGTTGTTCTTCGGGATGGCGACGCTCATCAGCAGATCGAACGCCTCGATCGGCGGGACGTTCTGCCACAGCCACTGGAAGAGATGGTCGGCCTTGTTGCGATTCGCCGCGATTGCAGGCGATCAGGAACGCCGCCTTGGTCGCCTCGACGCCGCCGGAATCGACCGGCTTGAATTCGAGCAGCTGATACGGGCCCATCGCCGGATCGTTGATGTGCTTGTTCGACAGCGCGACGTGCTGCAGCACCGGGACGAAATTGTTCCTCGCCCTCAAGGCGCTTGACCAGGTTCGAGATCGCATAGAGGCCGGCGAGCGGATGCAGCGGGCCGCCGTGATGGCCGGGTGGCAGATCGGTGGAGCGGGTCACCGCCAGCGCCGATGCGGTCAGCATCGTCCCGGTCGGCACGCCGCCGCGCAGCTTTTCCAGCGTCGCGATCGATGATCTCGGTCGGCGGCGTGTCCTCGATGAACTGAACAAGCGGCTCGATGTCGTCGGAATACTGGACGCGCTGCGGTATTGGCATGTGGGGCTCCCCGTGTTTCTGTCGGTTCGGGATTAAGTCAGTTGATCTACGGTCAATCCTGCAATGCAGACATGCTCTTGCAGTTATAGTGCCATCAATAATGTTCCCGCGGCAGGTTGAGATGCGGGAAGGCGCTGTGGACGTGCGGCGGCACGACCTGCGGCGCCGGGCGGATGTAGGACTTGTCGAGCTCGCGTAGCCGGTGACGCCGAGCAGCGACAGGCAGATGCGGATCTCGTCTTCGAGGATCTCGAACAGCCGCACGACGCCCGGGCCGCCGGCGGCGGCGAGGCCGTAGACGTAGAGCCGGCCGCAGACGACCGCGTCGGCGCCGAGGATGATCGCCTTGACGACGTCGGTGCCGCGGGTGATCGCCGCCGTCGACCATGATCTTGGCGCGGCCCGCCGACCGCCTCGACGACCTCCGGCAGCACCTCGATCGAGCCGACGCCCTGGTCGAGCTGGCGGCCGCCGTGGTTCGACACGTAGACGCAATCGACCCCGTGATCGACCGCGATCTTGGCGTCCTCGGCGGTGGCGATGCCCTTGAGGATCACCGGGATCTTCGACAGCTCTGCTTGATCCGCTCGATGTCGCTGCCAGTTGAACCGCGCCTGGTAGATGCGGGCGTCGCCGACCCGCACCCGGCGGCGCTCGTGGCGCTTGGCGATGTCGCGCTCGCGCCGGCTGTAGCTGTCGGTGTCGACGGTCAGGCAGAAGGCGTCGTAGCCGTTGTCGATCGCGCGGCGGACATGGTCGTCGACCCAGGCCTCGTCGCCGCGCACGTAAAGCTGAAAGATCTTGAACCCGTCGCCGCGAGGCCTCGGCGGTCTTTTCGAGGCCGGGATGCGACACCGACGACAGGATCATGCCGTTGCCGAATTCGCTGCGTCGCCGCGGCGACGGTGCGCGCCGCCGCCCGGCTCGAAATTCTCCAGCGAGCCGACCGGCGCGCACAGCACCGGGATGCGCAGTTTCTTGCCGAACAGCGTGCTGCTGACAATCGACGTTCGACACGTCGCGCAACACCCGCGGGCGGAAGCCGATCGCGTCGAGCGCCAGCCGGTTGCGCGCCAGCGTCGTCTCGGTCTCCGAGCCGCCGATCAGATAGTCCCAGTTGTTGCGGTTGAGGTTCTGGCGCGCGACCTGTGACGAACTCGTGCAGGTTCTGAAAGCGGTATTCGAGAATGTCGTCGTCGGACATCGGCGATCCTCAGTGCTGTTCAGCGCGGAAATGCTGGCGGCACCCTAGCGGAGCCGGTCGAGCGCCAGTGCAGCCGGCCAACCGACGGGCTGCGACTGCGCCACTTTGCTGCTTGGGCAGCGCCGCGCGCTGTCGCTACGATGGCGCGCCGAAGAACAACCCCGACAGAGGAGACGCCCACATGCCCCATCGCATTCTGACCCCCGACCGGCCACGGCGACGAGACCATCGCGATCGCCCACGACCTGTCTGCCGCCGGGCTACGAGCTGGTCACCGCGCCGCATGGCCGGCCGGAATTCTGGAACCTGCTGAAGGACACCGAGTTCTACATCGGCGCCGGCCAGTTCAAGCACGGCCCGGAATTCTACGCCCAGGCGCCGAAGCTGAAGCTCGTGCAGACCCTGAGCGCCGGCTACAACACCTACGACCTCGACGCCGCGCGCGCCGCCGGCGTGCCGATCTGCAACAATGGCGGCGCCAACGCGACCGCGGTCGCCGAGCACGCGATGATGCTGATGCTGGCGGTGTCGCGCAAGCTGATCTGGGTGCATGACGGCGTCGTCTCCGGGCGCTGGCGCGGCAACGATTTCAACTCGACCAAGCTCTACGAGCTCGAGGACAAGACGCTCGGCATCGTCGGGCTCGGCAATATCGGCAAGAAGGTCGCGCGCCGCGCCAAGGCGTTCGACATGCGCATCCAGTATTACGACATCAACCGGCTGACGACCGACCAGGAAGACGCGCTCGGCGTCCGCTTCGCGCTGTTCCCCGAGCTGCTGAAGACCTCGGACTATCGTCTCGCTGCACGTGCCGCTCGACATGTCGACGCACAATCTGATCGGCGAGCGCGAGCTGGCGATGATGAAAAAGACCGCGATCCTGATCAACACCTGCCGCGGGCCGGTGGTCGACGAGGTGGCGCTCTACAAGGCGCTGCGCGACGAGACGATCATGGCCGCCGGGCTCGACGTCATGGTCGAGGAGCCGCCCAAGCCGGACCACGAGCTGTTCACGCTGAAGAACGCGATCTTCAGCCCGCACTCGCGCCGGCCCGACCTGGGACAACCACCCGAAGCGCTGGCGCAACGCCTTCGACAATTGCGAGCGCGTCGCCCGCGGCCAGACGCGCGTTCTGGATCGTCCCCGAGACTGCGCGACGCGTGTAAGAAAAGAAAACTTCGACGCAGAGGACGCAAAGGAAACGCGGAGGACGCGAAGGGGCCGGTACGCGGCGAAGCCGCAATAAAACCGGCGGCGTCCGTCGGCAATTTTTCTGGCGCTTCGCGCCGGAACGATGCCTTCGCGTTCTCTGCGTTTCCTCCGCGACCTCTGCGTCGAAGTGTTTTTCAGGGAGGTTTCGATGGCCGGGCAGAACCCGCGTACGGTCGAGGAGGCGCGCGCCTTTGTCGCGCATGTCGAGTCGCTGTTCATGCCGTGGAACATCGACGGCTTGCTCGCCGGCTTCACCGATGATTGCGTCGTCAAGTTCGGCGACCTGCCGGAGCTGCGCGGCAAGGCGGCGCTCGAAAAGCTGTTTCGCAGCCGCATGGAGCGGCAGAAGGACTATCGCCTGGTCAAGGAGTTCCGCGCGCTGATGGGCGACAAGATCGCCAATTACTGGGAAGGCTGGTGGGAAGACCGCGTGACCGGCCAAGAAGATGCAGGGGCGCGGCGTCGAGGTCTGGATCATGCGCGACGGCAAGGTCGCGGTCTGGGAGGCGGCGTTCAACGTCAACGAACAGGGGCAGCCCAGCGCGATGGGACTGGTTTAAGGCACCGGCAATATGGGTCGACGCGTCCTTCGAGACGCCGGCTGCGCGGGCTCCTCAGAGTTCTAACTCGAAACTATCTTCGTCATTCCGGGCGGCCTGCAGGGCCGAACCCGGAACCCATGAACGCAGCCCCCTCCGACGTGGTTACGGGCCTCGGGACGCACTTTTCGAGGTCCGTGTTCATAGGTTCCGGGTTCATCGCTGCGCGATGCCCCGGAATGACGAGCAAAAAAACACTCAGAGGACGCCCCAAACGCATTTCGGGTCAGGCTCTCAGGATGACGTTTGTCGTAGATGCCGCAAGGAACGCCCGTCATCCCGAGGAGCGGCCTTCAGGCCGCGTCTCGAAGGATGCAACGTCTCGATGGAGCGTGAACTTCGCAGGAGCTAAGGTGATGCAGCGCCACTCGCCGCATTGTGGTTGCGTCGGGCCGTCGCGACGGCTGGTGCTTGGCGGATTGGCTGCGACGGCGGCGCTATTACCGGCAAAAGTTCACGCGGACGACGCATTCGATCCCGCGCCGCGTCGGGTCGATGTCCACCACCATTTCTTCCCGCCGGCCTATCTCGACAAGATCGAGGAGGTGGTCGGCAACAAGCCGAGCACGCTGATGACCGGGCTGGAGCGCCGCCGGCGTCCTCGAACACATGGACAAGACCGGGGTCGCCACCGGCGATCGCTTCGATGTCGCCCTGGGGGCCGCATTTCAAGGACGCGGCCCAGGCGCGCGCGTTGGCGCGAGCTGTGCAACGACTACGCGGCGCAAACGAGCCGCGACCATCCGGGCCGCTTCGGACTGTTCGCGGCGATGCCGCTGCCCGACATCGACGGTGCGCTCGACGGAGATCGACTACGCGCTTCGACACGCTAAAGGCCGACGGTATCGGGCTGATGACCAGCTATGGCGGCAAATGGCCGGGCGACCCGATGTTCGCGCCGGTCTGGGAGGAGCTCAACCGGCGCAAGGCCGTCGCCTATTTTCATCCCGAACACGCCGGAATGCTGCGGCAATCTGGTGCCCGGCGCGCAGCCGTCGATGCTCGAATGGCCCTACGATACCGGCCGCGCGGTGGTCAGCCTATTGCTCGGCGGCGCGCTGGCGAAATATCCCGACATCAAATGGGTCTTCTCGCATGCCGGCGGGCCGGTGCCGGCGCTTGGCCGGCCGCATCGTCAACATGACCCGCAACCGCAAGGACCTGGCCGCAGATCGCGCCGCAAGGGGTGATGCAAGAGCTGACCCGGCTGCATTACGACACCGCCAACGCCAGCTTTGCGCCGACGATGGCGGCGCTGCTCAAATTCGTGCCGGTGAGCCAGGTGCTGTTCGGCAGCGACTATCCGTACTACTCGCTCGAAGAAAATGTCGGCCTGCTCGCCGACTATCCGCTGACCCAGGCCGAGCGCCAGGCGATCGACCGCGGCAACGCCGCCCGGCTGATGCCGCGGTTTGCTGGTTGAGGCATTGAGAATGGCATCAGCTGATGTCATTTTTGATGTTAGCCGAGGAGCATGAGATGCGGACGACAGTAGCGATCGATGATGAATTGATCGCGCAAGCGCGCGAGTACACGGGATTGACGGAAACCGCCGCATTAATTCGGGAAGCACTGAAGACGCTCGTGGCGGTTGAAGCCGGCCGCCGGTTAGCACGGCTCGGCGGTACGGACCCGAACGCCAAGGCGCCCCCGCGGCGGCGGCCAAAGCTTCGGTGATTTTAAAGTCTAATCCAAGCAAGTACGACCACCCCGACGAAGGTCGGGGTCCATATCTCAAACGGCCCGAGATGCGGATAAATAGACCCCGGCCTCCGCCGGGGTGGCGCTGTTACTTTTACTTCACGCTGGCCGGCGAATGAACGCGATCCCTTCAGATCGGATATCGCTCTAGTTGATACGTCGGTTTGGGTGAGCCATCTGCGGGTCGCCAACGAGGTTCTCTCGACCCTCATGGCGCGCAAAGAGACAGTGACGCATCCATTCGTCATTGGGGAGGTTGCGCTGGGCAGTATTGCTCGGCGTAGTGTAGTTCTCGCTGAGCTGCAGAAACTGCCAAGCGTCCAAGTCGCCAGAGACCGTGATGTGATGCTGCTCGTTGAGCGGCGCCGATTGTTTGGCGCAGGCATCGGCTATGTCGACGCCCATCTTCTTGCCGCCGCACTATTTGCGGATGGCTTAACACTATGGACGCAGGATCGGAGACTTCTGCCGGTCGCTACCCGACTTGGAATTGCCGCACATCCATTAAATTAGGCCTCCAAATTAGGCCTCCAAATTAACCCTCCCGGCACTTGACCATGCGCAGCGGGGTGTAGGTCTGCACCACCTTGCCGTGCTGGTTGACGACACGGTTGCGGGTGCGGACGAGACCGCGGCCGGGGCGGCTCTTCGACAGGCGCGCTTCGGTCACCTCGCATTCGACGTGGATCGTGTCGCCGGCCAGCACCGGGCCTTCGATGTTCAACTCCATGTGCAGGAAGGCGAAGCCGGTGTGCTGCATCGTCGCTTGCGTCAGCAGCCCCTCGGCAAAGGCGTAGACCAGCGCGCCGGGCGCCGGGCGGCCCTTGATGTCGCTCTCCTCGCGCAGAAATTCGAGGTTGGTGAACAGCACCTCGACCATGCCGGTGCAGTTGACGAAATTGGTGATGTCGGCCTCGGTCACGGTGCGGCCGATGGTCTTGAAGGTCCGCCCGACCGGCAAATCCTCGAAATAGAAGCCGAGCCCCACGGTTTCCACATGCTTCTCCCGGATTGCGCCGTCCGACGATACCGTCCGGAGCCGCTGCCTGCTACCATTGTCGGCCGCTAGCGCCGGAGGACTATCATGCCCCGCATCGCACTTATTCATGCCGTCACCGTCGCGATGGCACCGGTGCACGAGGCGTTTCGCCAGCTGTGGCCGGAGGCGGAATGCGTCGACATCCTCGACACCTCGCTGTCGCGCGACCGCGAGCGCGACGGAGAGCTGACCGAGGCAATGGTCGACCGCTTTCTGCTGCTCGCGAAATACGCCGAGGACAACGGCGCCGACGGCATCCTTTTTACCTGCTCGGCCTTTGGCGAGGCGATCGAGGCGGCGGCGGCCAAGGCCGCGCGTGCCGGTGCTGAAGCCGAACGAGGCGATGTTCGACGCGGCGCTGGCGGCCGGCAAGCGGCTCGGCATGCTGGCGACCTTCGAGCCCAGCGTCGCCGGGATGGAGGCGGAATTCCGCGATATCGCCGGCGCCGCCAGATCGGCGGCGTCGCTCGACAGCTATTGCGTCGCCGGCGCGATGAAGGCGCTGCAGGCGGGCGACGGCGCGACGCACGACCGTCTGCTGGCCGAGGCGGCGCCGCGCTTCGCTGACCACGACGCGGTGCTGCTCGCGCATTTCTCGACATCGCGCGCGGCGGCGGCGGTCAAGGCGGCAGTGCGCTGCCCGGTGCTGACCGCGCCCGGCGCGGCGGTCGACCAAGCTCAAAGGGCTGATCGCGTAATGCGCGATCGGCAAGGGCTGAACCTCGCCCGTGCCAATGCCGTTTCTCTTGGGCCAGGCGCTGAGCGCCGCCATCCGGAGGATAGACGCGTGAAAAAAACGATGATGTTTACGACTGCGATTTTGGCGCTAACCGGCTGTCGCGGCACTTCAGCCGGCCCAGGCCGGCTGCGTGAGCGGCGCTGTGGTTGGCGGCGTCGCGGGCCACTTCGCCGGTCATCATGGGCTGATTGGCGCCGGCGTCGGCTGCGCCGTCGGCCATCACCACACCGTCGTGCGCGAGCGCGAACGCGCCGATTATTACGGCCGCCGCTGGTAGCTTGGTGGCGCGGCGCCCGAGAACTTCGGGCGCCGCGCCGCACGTCGAAACGCTATTTCTTCTTGCTCAGCGTCTTCTTGTCGTCGTCGTCATCGTCCTTCGCCGGGACGTCCTTAGCGGCGGCCGCGGCCGCGCCGGGCTTTGAGCTGCGGCTGCCGGCGTAGCTGACCTTGAGGCCGAGCAGCTTGACCATGTCGTCGGCGCGTCTTGGCGTCGCTCAGCTGCGCGCTCGACACCTTGTCGGGCGGGTTGAGGGTGATCTTCAGCGGGCCCTTCGGCTTGTCGTAGTCCTCGACATAGGCGACCAGCGAGTCGATCGCCTTTTGCGCCGCCGCGCCTTGATCCTGCGCGCATGCCGTCGAGCATCGCGACCGCCATCGCGACCAGCGCCTTCGGGTCGGTGCCCTGCATCACCGCGAGCGACCGGCACCGCCTTCGACAGCAGCGAATGGTCGTCGTAGATCAGGTCGGCGGTCTTGAGGAACGCGTCGTTCATCGCCTGCGTCGGGCTTGCTCGCCGCATCGGCGCTGACGCCGTCGACCACGAACGAGCTGTTCGAGCCGGCCGAGCCCGTTGAGGTTCAGCTCCAGCCGGTTGAGCGTGAAGGTCTTCTTGTCGGCGTCGAGCCTGTAATCGAGCTGAAATCGGCGCTGACGCTTGTCGATACCGGCCATCTGCTTCAGGTCGATGCCACCGCCGGGGTTCGATCCGGCGGTGACCCCGTCGAATTCGCATCTTGGCGTAGAGCGGCGGCTGCTGCTTCTCGATCGAGTCGAAATCGAAACGCTCGACCGTGATGGTCTTGATGGCGATCGGCTGCGGCTTCTTGTCCTTATCGGATCGGCGGCGGGGTGATGACCACGTCGTCCAGTGTGAACCCGTCGTCGCCCAGCCCCTTGCCGCTCTTGTAGGTCAGCGTGCCGGGCGGGATTTGCGCCTTGATCGGCTTTTCGAACCGGGCGAGGCCGTCGGCCGACGCCGGGCCGGCCATCAGCACAACCGCCAACAGGCCGCCGCCGCCAGGCCGATGATCCGCATCTGTGCCATCTCGACCCCGCGTGTAGGATGTTCGAAGGAGATTGCCGTTCTTACGAACCGCGCCGCGGAAACACAACGGGCGCGGCGTACTTAACCCATGCAGGAAACGCGCCGGTGCCCGGCGTTTTGTGCTCAGCGGCTTTTGCCCGAACGAGAGCGCTGGGCACGTCGCGGAACAGCGACATGTGGGTGTGGTCGGCGACCCAGTCCTCGCCGACCGCGCGGCGCGAGAACGCGGCGGTGGTGCGGCCGGGGCGCGCGTATTCGCTGCCGTCGGGGTGGTAGCCGGTCGAGTCGAAGACGCCCATGCCGATCGCGGTCAGCCGGTCGGCCGAGACGATCGCCCGGATATCGTCCATCCGGTAGCGGAACCCGCTGGTCACGCCCCAGACGCTGCGCCACTGCGCCGCCTCGACCTGGTCGCGCCCGGTGATGAAATTCTCGAACGTGCCGAAGGCGATCATGTCGTCGGCGAAGATCGGCCGGGCGCCCTCGTAATCGACCGCGCGGACATGCTCCGACAAGCGCTCGAACCAGGCCTTGACGCGGGCGAGATCGTCGGGATCGGGTGGCGGGATCATCGAAATCACCTGTGGCGGCAAGGCCGCGTCGGGTGTCGAATTTGGATGCGAGCGCTTCAGTGTCGCTCAAGCCGGAAGCGATCTCCGCGATATAGGCGACGTCGTGCTGTGCCGCTCTGAGGGCCGCGACAAGCGCGGCGGCGACACATTCGTCGGCCAGCCAACGCATCCGAACCTCACCGTCAGCTGAAGATCGCTTCTTCGTCGGCTAGATAATCCGCGGCAAATGCTTGGGCGGCATGGATGTCCTCCGGCGTCAGCCGCGGATGATCCGCAATGATTGCGGCAGTGTTCATCCCTGCGCCCAGCTTTCGCAGCACGAGTTCAACCGGCACCCGCGTACCTCGGATCACCGGCTTTCCCGCCCATGATCTCGGGATTGATCTCGATCCGCTCGTGCGCCATGACGTAGCATCCCGCCGACAGATGGCTCTGTCATCTTAGAGCATCGTCAAAACGGGTTGAACCGTCCGCGAGCGTGCGTGAGGGGAAGATATGCCCGGACCACTGGCAGGAGTTCGCGTCATCGATCTGACGGTCGTGGTGCTGGGGCCGGTGGCGACGCAGATCCTGGGCGATCTCGGCGCCGAGGTGATCAAGATCGAGGCGCCCGAGGGCGACATGATGCGCTCGATCGGGCCGATGCGGCACCCCGGCATGGCCGCCTATTTCCTCAACATCAACCGCAACAAGAAAAGCGTCGTGCTCGACCTGAAGCGGCCGGCGGCGCAGGCGGCGCTGCTGCGGCTGGCGGCAACCGCCGACGTGCTGGTGCACAACATGCGGCCCGGCGCGGCGCGGCGGAACGGCATCGGCTATGCGGCGGTCGCCAAGGCCAATCCGCGCATCGTCTATGCCTCGGCGAGCGGCTGGCGCGCCGACCATCCACATGGCGACCGCGCCGCGTTCGACGACGTGATCCAGGGCGAAAGCGGGTTCGCCGCGCTCAACAAGGATGCCGCCGATGGACGAGGCGCGCCGCGCTACGCGCCGATGGTGATCTGCGACAAGATCTGCGGCTATGTGCTGGCCTCGATGGTCGGCATGGCGCTCTACGCCCGCGAGAAGACCGGCAAGGGCCAGGAAATCCACGTGCCGATGGTCGACACGATGGCGGCGTTCAACCTGGTCGACCATCTGTGGCACGGCGTCTTCGGCGAGCCGGAGAAAGGGCTCGGCTATCCGCGCATGCTGACCCCGCATCGCCGGCCCTATGCGACGACCGACGGCCATGTCTGCCTGTTGGCGACGACCGACCGGCAATGGCGCAATCTGTTCGGCGCGCTGCGACGCGCCCGAGCTCGCCGACGACCCGCGGTTCGATACGATCGCGGCGCCGCACCGCCAACATCGACGAGCTCTACACCTGGCTCGCCGGGCGTGATGAAAACCCGGAGCACCGCCGAGTGGGCGCAGCGCCTCGACGCCGCCGACGTGCCGAACGGCGGGGTCAACGACCTGATGGGCGTGGTGCGCGACCCCTATCTCAACGAGGCCGGGTTCTTCCAGCCGCTCGACCACCCGACCGAGGGGCGGCTCGACGACGATGCCGTTCCCGGTCAGCTTCTCGGAGACGACGCTCGACCAGAACCTGCCGCCCGCGCATCTCGGCGAGCACACCGAGGCGGTGCTACCGAGAACTCGGCTACGGCGCAGAGGAGATCGCAGATATCGCCGGCTGATCAGATGCCGCGGTCGAGGTCGCCGAGAATGCGCTCGGAGGTGTCGATCAGGTTCTCGGCGCGATGGCTGCCGCAATAAAAGCCGAGGCGGGCGGCGTAGGGGTCGCTGGTATCGAACGAAATGTTGCCACTCTTCCCGGCGTGATAGCCGCGCAGCCACCAGATCATCACGGCCATGTTATCCTTGCCGGAAGCGAGGAAATTACCGCAGGTGAGTTTTGTATAGTCTCGGGTTGCGGCGTCGCCCGGGACGGCGATCACCAGCCACGTGACAGTGGCCAGCACGCAGCGATGCGCGTGCATACCTTCCTCCCGTCGATTTTATCGGGTAGCATAATCCAGGCTTGGCGACCACGGAAATGCTGGTGCGCCACTATTCGGGATGACTTGCCGCCCGTGCGGCTCGGCTACGGCGCGGATGAGCTCCCGCCGATCACTTCCCGCCGAGGGTCTTATCCGCCGCGGTGATCAGGCCCGTATCCGGGTTCTCGCCGCAATACTTACCGAGTTTTGCCGAGTTTTTCTGGAATTTGTCGAAGTCGATGACCGGAGGCGCGTCGGCATCTTTGTAATAGCCGTCGAGCCAGGTGATGATCACCATTATGTTGTCTTTGCCGGCCTTGACGAAGTCTTCGCACTTGATGGTCGAGAGATCGAGCTTGTCCGCATAAGCGGCCGGCGCTGCGAAAAGCAGCGCGCCGAGCAGCAATCCTGTGTGGAGACGCATGGGTTCCTACCGATGGGATGCAACAAAACCGACGATAGAAGCGCGTCGGAACCTGCGTCAAATCACAGTTGTCCCAGACGCCCGGCGGAACGTGAATGTCGGCCGCGCAATCCGGGATTGACCGGACGCGCCGAACGGTATCCCATCCGCGCCGCCAGGGAGGGCCCCGGGAGGACCGCAACGCGATGAGCATCAAGGGAAAATCCTACATCATCGGCGTCTACGAGCATCCGACGCGGCTCGCCACCGACAAGACGCTGTCCGCAGCTGCACGCCGAAAGCGCCAAGGGCGCGATCGAGGACGCCGGGATCACCAAGGACGACATCGACGGCTATTTCTGCGCCGCCGGCGACACGCCCGGGCTCGGCGCGCTGTCGATGATCGACTACATGGGCCTCAAGCTGAAGCACTGGGATTCGACCGATACCGGCGGCTCGTCCTACCTGCTGCAGGTCGGCCACGCGGCCGAGGCGATCGCCGCCGGCAAGTGCAACGTCGCGCTGATCACGCTGGCCGGCCGGCCGCGCGCCGAGGGCATGGCGACCGGCACCGCGCCGCGCGCCCCGGCGGTGCAGATGCCCGGAATCGCAGTTCGAGTTCCCCTACGGCCCGGCCACCGCGAACATGTACGCGATGTGCGCGATGCGCCACATGCACCAGTACGGCACCACCAGCGAGCAGCTCGCCTGGGTCAAGGTCGCCGCCTCGCACCACGCGCAATACAA
The DNA here is from genome assembly GCA_963786215.1 of uncultured Acidobacteriota bacterium. Taxonomy (GTDB): domain Bacteria; phylum Acidobacteriota; class Terriglobia; order Acidiferrales; family UBA7541; genus Palsa-360. The sequence goes on along the minus strand of CAWAYK010000005.1, from coordinate 13,349 downwards.
CGAGCACGCGATGCTGCGCGACGTGGTGACGGTCGAGGAGGTGGTCAACTCGCCGATGATCGCCGACCCGCTGCACCGGCTCGATTGCTGCGTGATCAGCGACGGCGGCGGCGCGATCATCGTCGCCCGGCCGGAGATCGCCAAGAGCCTCAAGCGGCCCAAGGTCAAGGTCATCGGCGCCGGCGAAGCGCCGAAGAACCAGATACGGCGGCAAGGCTCGACCTGACCTATTCCGGCGCGGTGTGGTCGGGGCCGCCGGCCTTCGCCGAGGCCGGCGTCAAGCCGGCCGACATCAAATACGCCTCGATCTACGACAGCTTCACCATCACCGTGCTGATGCAGATCGAGGATCTCGGCTTCTGCGAGAAGGGCCAGGGCGGCAAGTTCGTCTCCGACGGCAACCTGATCTCCGGCGTCGGCAAGCTGCCGTTCAACACCGATGGCGGCGGCCTGTGCAACAACCACCCGTCGAACCGCGGCGGCATCACCAAGGTGATCGAGGCGGTGCGCCAGCTGCGCGGCGAGGCGCATCCGAAGGTGCAGGTGCGCGAACTGCGACCTCGCGCTGGCGCACGGCACCGGCGGCTCGCTCGGCACGCGCCACGGCGCCGCCACCGTCATCATGGAAAGGGAGTAGGGACGATGGCCCGAGGGACAACAAGCACCGCAAGATCCCCGCGCCGCAGCCCAATCTCGAGACCCAGCCGTATCTGGGACGCCGCCGCCGAGGGCAAGCTGCTGATCAAGAAATGCAACGCCTGCGGCGAGCTGCATTTCTACCCGCGCGCCAATCTGCCCGTTCTGCTTCAGCGACAGACCGAGTGGCAGCAGGCCTCGGGCAACGGCACGATCTACACCTACAGCGTGATGCGCCGCGGCGCGCCGGTGCCCTACGCGATCGCCTATGTGACGCTGGCCGAGGGGCCGACGATGATGACCAACATCGTCGATTGCGACCTCGACGCGATCAAGATCGGCCAGACGGTCAAGCTCGTGTTCAAGCCGAGCGAAGGCGGCCCGCCGGTGCCGATGTTTCGCGCCCGGCCTGACGATGGATATCTCGAGCGTACGAGCAATGCGCTCGCGCAAATGAACTGGCGCGAGCGGATCAGCATCGATCCCGCGGATTTACCACGGCAAGCCATGCATCAAAGGCACGCGCGTGCCCGCGAGCGTGATCGTGGGGAGCATTGCAGAGGGACATTCGCTTGAGCGGGTTCTCAAATCCTGGCCGCAGCTGACGATCGAGGACGTCGACGGCGGCATTGTGGTTCGCTTCGGCCGCTGGCGGCGGGACGCCGACCTGCGGTTCCGCCGCATGAGCGACTTGAGCGAGCTAATGGCCGCTCGGCTGAAGGTCGACGAAAATCTGCCCGAGGAAATTGCCGAGTCTGCTTCGTCCGGCATGGATACGATGCCGTAACCGTGGCGCGACCAAGGCTGGCGCGGAATGGCGGACCGCGACCTTGTGGCAGGGTATCCAGGACGAGGGCCGGTGGCTCGTGACGGCCGACAAGGAATTGGCCGATCGTCCGCCTGTATCCGCCGGGAACGCATGCCGGCCTGATCTTCTGTTGCGAGCCGCGTGAAGAAGGGCTGGATGAGTATCTTGCGAGCTTGCGCAAAGAGTGATCGACGGCTCAACTTTGGATGAGCTCGCCGGTGCGATGGTCGTGTGATCCAGATCGAGGTGTTCGCGTTCGCCGCGCACCGTGAAAGCGAAGGAGAAATCAACCATGGACACGCTCAACATCCAGGCTTCGCGGCCGCGCCATATCAGCCCGGAGGAATGGGCGGTGCGGGTCGATCTCGCGGCCTGCTATCGCCTGGTCGCGCATTTCGGCTGGGACGATCTGATCCTGACGCACAATTCGGCGCGGGTGCCGGGCGAGCCCGACCACATGCTGATCAACCCGTCGGGGCTGATGTTCGACGAGGTCACCGCCTCGAACATCCTCAAGGTCGATTTCGACGGCAACCTCGTCGAGCCGTCGGAATACGAGCCGATCTATGCCGGCGTCGTGATCCATGGCGCGATCTATCTCGGCCGGCCCGATGTCGAGTGCGTGATCCACACCCACACCGAGGCCGACATCGCGGTCGGCGTGCTCGAAGAGGGGCTGCTGCCGCTGTCGCAATGGGCGATGCGCTTTTACAACCGGCTCGGCTACCACGATTACGAGGGCGTCTCGCTCGACATGGACGAGCGCGAGCCGGCTGCAGCAGATCATCGGCAACCACCCGGTGCTGGTGCTGCGCAACCACGGGCTGCTGGCGACCGGGCGCAACGTCGCCGAGGCGTTCTCGCTGACCTACCATTTCGAGCGCTCGGCCGAGGCGCAGCTCAAGATCCAGGCGGCCTGCGCTGCCGGTGCCAAGATGGTCTTCCCGCCCGAGGAGACCTGCGAGAAACAGGCGGCGCAATTCGCCATGCCGGCAACACGCCGCGCCTCGGCGGGCAGCGCGAATGGCCGGCGCTGCTGCGCCTGTGCGACAGGCTCGACCCTGCTTTCCGGACCTGACCCCCACCCCGACCCTCCCCCGCTAGCGGGGGAGGGAGTGCGATGAAACCCTCCCCTGCTAGCGGGGGAGGGCGGTCCGCGCCAGCGGGCCAGGTGGGGGCTGCCGCCGCTCAGTCCTTGAAATGCTTGATGAAATGGGCGTAGGTCTCGTCCGGCGCTTCCTCGGGTACGTAGTGGCCGCAGGGTAGCGCGCCGCCCCAGGCGTTCTCCGCGTAATTCTTCTGCCACACCGCCAGCACGTCGCCGTGCACGCCTTCGGTGTGGCTGCGCGCGCCCCAGATCACCAGCAAGGGCACGGTGATCTTGCGGCCGGCTTCGAAATCGGCGGTGTCCATGTCGAGGTCGCAGGTCACGCAGGCGCGGTAATCGGCGCAGGAGCCCTTGATCGTCTTCCAGTTGAAGCAGCGGACATATTCCTCGAACGCCTCGGGATCGAAAAAGCCGAGGCCGATTCCCGGCTTCGACAGCTTCTTCTCCATGAACCAGCGCGCGTCGACACCGGCCATCATGCGCTCGGGGAAATCGTAGGGCTGCGCCATAAACGGCCAGTGCCACGAGCGCAGCGCCCATTCCTTTGAGGCGTGGGTCCAGATGTGATGGTTGGGCAGGATGTCGACCAGCGCCGCCTTTCTCACCCGGTCGGGGTGATCGAGGCACATGCGCGCCGTGGTGCGGGCGCCGCGGTCATGCCCCGCAACCAGGAACTCGCGATAGCCGAGCTTTTCCATGACCTCGACCTGGTCCTGGGCCATCGCGCGGAACGAGTAATTGATGTTGTTGGGGCCGGCATCGTCGGGCCCGACGCTGTCGCCATAGCCGCGCAGATCGGGGCAGACGACGTGAAAATCCTGCGCCAGGCGCGGCGCAATCTTGTGCCACGACACATGCGTCATCGGGTTGCCGTGCAGCAGCAGCAGCGGCGGACCATCGCCGCCATGGCGCAAATGGATGCGCGCGCTTGAGGTCTCGATCTCGGTGCGGGTGAAGCCTTCGAGCATTGATAAGCCTTTACAAAGTGTTATGGCTGAGCATGGGATCTATCCCATCACCCGCCCCATCGCATGCGTCCATCATCACGAGCGCTTGGACTGTAAGCGTGCGACAAGGCTTGTAGAGGTATTCCCAGGAGCCTACAATCTTTGAGGATTGAACTTTCGCGCCGTGTGGTTGGGCCTTCCAACGTGACGGAACCCTTCCGGGGGCTCGACGCCCGGCAGACCAGGAAGCGAGAAGCAGGAAGCGAGAAATGGGAAAAGCTCTCTCTAGCTAATCGCCAGCTCCCCCGCGCGCTGGCGGGGGTGAACAAAATGTCGGAATCGAGAGCCCAGGCGTCGCAGATGATCCGCGCGGTCGAGGTTTACCGCGGTAACTGCGCCAAATCGACTTTTTATCAATGGGTCAAGGCTGGTCGTGTCCGGCTTTATAGGGTCGGCGGTGCTTCGTATACCGACGAAGATTTCCCCACGATAGTAAGGCGGCTTGCCTCCGAAGAACAGGCTGCCGAGGCAAATCGCGGCAAGGCCGGTCGGGACGCTGCACGCAAATCTCGCAAAAAACACGGTGCCACCGGTCGCGAACGGGTCATATGAACTATGTCCCGAAACAACCGCGGGGAACTGCGTGGGGGCAGTCACCCCGACTCTAACAACTTGCGTGTGGCGGCAGGGCAGCCAGGCGTCATAGGTAGCGCCGTTCCTTTTCGCCGACTGAACGGGGCACGCGCGCCGTGACCCCGCAAATAACACTGATAACAAAGTGCGGTGTCGAGCCACTGATGTCGAAGCGCATTTTCCTCGACGATACGGGGAAGGTGCGGAGTGACGGGTCTAGCTGTTTGATGGTTCGGGGCACCGCAGCGCGGGCCGCGGCGGCAACCGCCGGTGGTTTCGCCGAGTGCATTATGTCTTGCGGTTCCGACCAGGCAATCGCGCTTGGCGCTCTCGAACCGCGGCTTTCCGACTCGGTGACGATCACCACCGAGAAAAAACTGAAAGATCATCCCGGCGCCATCGCCCGCACCCGGGAGTTCATCGATTACATTCCGGGATCGCCTGGCTGGGCGCTGATCGACTTCGATCGTAAAGGCATACCGCCCGAAGTGTCGGCCGGGGTCGCGTCCGCTGGCGGCGTCTGGGGTGCACTGGTGTCGATCTTGCCGGGGCTAGCGCATGCGGAGCGTGTGTCTCGGAGCAGCACCAGCGCGGGGCTGCGGCGCAGTGACACTGGCGAGGAGATCGCTGGCAGCGGTGGCGAGCACCACTATGTCCTGGTCGCAGACGGCACTGACATCGACCGCGCGCTTAAGACACTGCACGATTTGTGCTGGTTGCACGGCTTCGGCTGGTACCGGATCGGTAAAACCGGACAGTTGCTCGACCGCTCCATAATCGACGCCACCGTGCGCTTTGGCGAGCGGCTGGTATTCGAGGGGCCGCCCGAGGTGGTTCCGCCGCTGATGCAAGACGCGGCGGCTCGAATGCCCATTCCTCACGACGGGGATACAATCGACACAAGAACCGTCATTCCGTCGCTGACAGAGTACGAGTTTGCTCGGGTGCGGGAGGCAAAAGAGCGCGCGCGGATTACGCTGGAACCTCGCGCCGCCGAGGTCAGGGCGGAAGCCGATCGTCGGCTGGCCGAAGAGATCAGCAAACGCACCGGCATGCCGCTCGTCGCGGCAATGCGTGCCGTCGCATCCCGTCACCACGGCTCGCTGTCGCCGCAGCTTATGCTGGACTTCGACCATCTCGGCTTTGTCAGCGTCGAGGCGGTGCTGGCAGATCCCGACCGCTTTATCGGCGAGACGCTCGCCGATCCGCTTGAAGGCGCCGGCTACGGCCGCGACAAGGCAATGGTCCTTAGATCGAAGACCGATCCATGCGCGATCTTCATCAGTTCCTTCGCTCACGGTCGGGCTTTCTATCAACTGCGCCACGACGCGCGAACTGCACGCGCCGCCATCGAGGCGGCAGACCCGCAGCATGTCGTCGACGTACTGTGCGTTGTCGTCCCGCAGGCTGACATCGAGGCCGATGAACTGGCCGGATTGATCGCGACAGCGGCAAAGCAGGCGGAGATCGGGGTTCGCCCGATCCAGGCACGCCTGAAGGCCGAGCAGGCCCGCCGCGACGAGGCCAGGCGCAAGGCTGCTCAGGACCGCCTGATCGCCCTGGACAAGCGCCTGGGGTATCCGCTGCCGCCGTCAGATGGCGAGCGCGGGCCGATCATCAGGATCGTCGACGAGACCCTGGCGGCAGATCAATCCGCCGAACCGCCCATGCGCGACGCCGCGGGCAACATCGTCGAGGTGCGCACCATTGAGCCTTGGGGCCTGCATCGCCTGACCGCCACCGGCAGCAATGCCGATGCAGCGGTGCCCAAGGAGGGAGATGCGGGAGATGCGGGAGATGATTTCGGCCTCCGCGCCCCGGCCGAACCCACAATTGTGCGGTTGTCGGCCGTCGAAGTGGAACTCCTGATCGAGCAACACATCCGCTTCGAGACCCAAGCGACCGACAGGAAGCCGAGCTACGCGGCCGCCTTGCAGGAGCCGTTTATCAAAGCGCTGATGGCGATCAGTGCGGAGAAGTCCAGTGATGCCGGTCGGCCGTGCGATCAATACCGCGCCGCTGGTGGCGATGAACGGTGTGATCATCGGCGGAGCCGGCCTCGACCGCCGCAGCGGCTTGATACACCGGATCGAACCAGAACTTCTCGCCTGTCTGCCGGCGACGCCGCCGACCGAGGACGACGTTCGCAGAGGCCCTGCGCTTGGCTACTCGATGAGTGGCTGGTCGACGTAAACGCCGACCTGACCGGCAAGCTCCTCGTGATTATGCTGTGTCTGTCACTGATCGAACGGGTTTTGCTGAAGGAGCGGCCGGCTTGGTTCGTGATCGCGGGCCACCGTGGCGGGGGCAAGACCACCCTCGTCCACATGATCGTCATGGCTATTTTCGGCCGCATGGCGGCGGCGGCGGCTTGGTCCGACAACGAGGAAGAGCGGCGCAAGGCGCTGTTCGCCTATCTGCGGCAAGGGGTTGCCGTAGTGGTTTGGGACAACATTCCGCGCGGGGCACAGATCAGCAGCGCCGTGCATCGAAAAAGCGCTGACCAGTCCTGAGGTCAGCGACCGGGTGCTCGGTGAATCGGAGTTCGAGACGGCGCCGGGCGGCACGGTTCAGATCTTCACCGGCAACAACATCGGCCCCGAAGGGCGATATGACAAGCCGCAGCTTCCACGATCGTCATCAACGTCGACCGGCCCGACCCCGAAAACCGCGAATTCGCCCATCCCGACCCGATCGGCTGGACGGCGCAGCACCGTCGCCAAATTCTGAGCTGCCTTTACACCATCCTCATCTACGGCTGCCAAAACCGGCCCGCAGGCCAGGTGGCGAAGACCAGGTTCAAGGATTGGTGGTCGTTGTGCGGCTGGCCAGTCGAGCATGCGGCAACGTTGATCGGCGAAAGCATTGATTGCCTTTCCCTGCTCAACGCCGGCGAGAGCGACGACGACGAAACGGCCGCGGCCGCCACCATGCTGTCGACACTGCGGGACGAGTTCGGCGCGAGACCATTCGCGGCGGGTAAGATCGTGAAACTGATCGAAGCCGGCACCCCTTCGTTTGGGGGGCATATGTGGAGCCGGAGGCGCGGGAAATAGCCGAGCATCTGCTCGATGCGTTCAGCGAATTGCTGGGCCGCCAGCTCAATCGGCCGACCGCCGGCTCGCTCGGCAAGCTCCTGAACAACCGCCTCGTCGACCGACCGACGCGCATCGACGCCTCGACCGTCGCGACCCTAAAAACATTCAAAAAGGACAACACCGGCTACTACGAGGTGCACCTGACCCGCTCGGCCGACGGGTCGATTTACACCATTCTCCGATCCGGCAGGCGGCCAAACTATGTCCCGCTATCTCCCCTATCTCCCTCCCTGCGGGACGACCGGCGGGAGATAGGGGAGATGCGGGACATGTTTTCAGCCCTCCAGCGTCCGCTCCAACTGAAAACGACGACGACGTTCCCGATGTGCCGCCCGGCGAGGAGTTCGTCGTATGACAGCCCCGGCTCAGGAGCTTCTCGATCGCTTTGCCGAGATCGGGGCAAGTGTCCGTCCCGGCGGCGAGGACCGCCTGGTCGTTCGTGCCGGCGCGCGGCCGGTCCCCGCGGCGTTGGTGCGGCAATTGCGCGAAGCAAAGGCTCAAATCCTGGCCGCGCTTGCATCGGGTCTCGAACCACAGGCAGGCGATGCCGGCGACTCAGCACCCGGCCTGGTCGCAGCAGCATTTCATCAATCACACCATCCGCTGGGAGCTGAGCGGGTGCCGCCCCCAAAAGTGTAAACAGCGTGAGCGCGGCCGACGCACTGAGGGTGGCCCGCGCCGGCGGCAACAAACTCCGTATCGACGGCGACGATCTGGTGCTGGAAGCGTGCGCGCCGCCGCCGACCGTTGTGCTCGATTTGCTGTCGCGTCACAAGGCCGAGATCGTACGGCTGCTGTTGCCTGGCCGGGACGGTTGGTCGGCCCAGGACTGGCAGGTCTTCTTCGACGAGCGGGTCGACATCTGCAAATTGGATGGCTTGCTGCCGCGCGAACAAGCCGAAGCCCGTGCCGTCGCCTGGTGCCTTGCCGAATGGTTGAACCGCAACTCCATGTGCTCGCCGGCAGGACAGCTGTTTCGGTTGCGGTGGCGGAGAGCAACCCCTCGATCCCCTGTTGCCTTTCGGGATCGGAACCGACGGTAGGGTCTGGCTGCACTCTCGTTGCCAGCCCGCTTGGTATGCCGGTCGAAAGGCCGAGGCTATTGCCGCCTTGGCGGCGATGGGGATTGTTGCGCCAGCCGCCTTTCCAGAAGATTTCGGGAAAGACGGAGCCCATGCCTGCGATGAGCGCGCCGCCATCATCGAACTGGGTGCCGGTGTCCCTCGCGCCTGGGCGGAAGGTTACGCCGCACTGTGTGCTATGCCCCCACCGGCTGGCTTCCTGCCCGCGCGTTGGCAGCGGATCGTCGATGCCGCCGGGGTCTTTGTCGACCGCTGGGCCGCCGAGGCAGCAGCTTGCGGCTGGTCGGACCTCGATGTGTTCGGGTGCAACCCCGACCGCCCCGATGCGCGGTTCGATTGCATGGGAATCGTCCTTCTGCTCGACCGCTGCGAGGTCGTCGGTGTCGATGAGGCGCGGCGCCGACGTGGTGACGAATACCGGCGTCCGGCAGCGCTTCTACCGCCGCCCGCTTCCGGCCGGGCACGATCAGCCTGTGGCAGTTGCAACGATGACGCGCCTCCACGTTGGCCCTGGTGTGGCGGCCAACAGCGCGTCGGCGACGGCTACCAACTGCCACGACGACAGCGCAGGGCTCAGTTAGGGCTTGGGAGATCGCGCCATGACGACTGTTTCGATTCGCCGGCCAATCACTTCATCAACAGAAGATGGCACGAGCTGGCGTGACCTTTTACCTATCCACCCTGCTGCTGAAATCTTTCCGCTGATGTCAGCCGAAGCGCTGGAGGAACTCGCCGCCGACATCAAGGCGCACGGCATGCTAAGCCCTGTCGTCGTCATGAAGGAAGCAAACGGGTCGCTGTCGCTCCTCGACGGGCGCAATCGGCTCGATGCAGCAGAGCAAGGCGGGGTCGAGGTGATCGACGGCGCAGGCCGTCTCCTGGTGCCCTTTGAGGTGTTCGATCCTGAGGAACGGGGGATCGACCCGTTCGCCTTTGTCATCTCGGCCAATCTTTGCCGCCGGCACCTGAGCGAGAGCCAGCGCGCAATGGTTGCCGCCAAGCTCCCGACGCTGCGCCGCGGTGACAACCAGCATACCGCAATTGCGGGAACCTCGCAGAGGGAGAAGGCCGTCCTGTTCAACGTCAGTTCCGACAGCATCGCGCGCGCCAGTGTCGTATGCGAGCACGGCGTGCCCGAGCTGATCGAGGCGACCGAGCAGGGGCAGATCGCCGTCTCGGTTGCCGCCAAGATCGCGCAGCTTCCCCCTGATCGGCAGCGTGAGGCGACGGCGAACCCGGACCGCGCAAAGCACATGGTCAAGCGCGTCGCTCGCGAAGCGCGCGAAGTGGCGCTGGCGGCAAAGACCGCCGAGGTGTCGCAACTGCTCGGTCATCAGCTCTACGGCGTCATCCTCGCCGATCCGCCCTGGCAGTTCGAACCATGGTCGCCCGAGACAGGCATGGATCGCGCCGCCGATAACCACTACCCCACCATGACGCTGGAGACCATCGCCACGCTGGAGCTGCCGGCGGCATTTGACTGCGCACTCTTCCTCTGGGCAACCGCGCCGATGCTCGAACAAGCGATGGAGCTGATCAAGCGCTGGGGCCTTACCTACAAGTCCTACTTCGTGTGGCTTAAGCCAAACCCCGGGACCGGCTACTGGACACGCAACCAAGTCGAGCTGCTGCTGGTCGCAACAAGAGGAAACATCCCGGCACCGGCAATGGGTGATCAGCCTCCCCAAGTGATGACACTTGAGCGCGGCCGACACAGTGAAAAGCCGGACGCCTTTGCCGAGATGATCGAGCGGATGTTCCCGCACCAGCCGAGGCTCGAAATGTTCGCGCATCGCCACCGCGCGGGATGGGATAGCTGGGGCAACGAGGCACCGGCGGCATAGTTCTGGCGACGTGGGTGGGCTAGAGCGTTCCGATTTCGTCATTGCCCGTACCCCGAGAAATGATTCGATCGCTTCGTCATACCGACGATTTTCTGGGTAGTCACTGTCGTATGTATGCGCCCGCGACAATTCGGGCGCTTTCGGGGAAATGCGCCTTGCCGGCGGCCACCTGATCCCCGGTTGGCGGCGTATCGAAGCCGCCGGCGTTGATGTCCATCACCGTGCCGGTGGCGCCGTAACCGAAAGAGGTCAGGTCCCCGCAGGGGCACGCACTCGCGCCCTGCAGGTGTCGGTCCTCTCATCGAATAGGCGATCTGATGCGGCTATTTGCCGGGGCACTGACGACGGAGCTTTGTTGGTGCATGTGCTCTGCGAGGGCGACCCAGAGAGAGTGCGGAATCATCGCTTCGCCGGACATCCAGCGCCGGGTGGTCTTGGGGTTGATGCCAAACTGGCGCCGAAAGCTCGGGCGCCATCCATCGCCCCACAGCGCCTCGCCGCAGCGCTGCAGCAGCGCCAGGTCTTCGGGCAGCGATTTCATAGCGTGCCGGGCGCGATCAGTCTGTTGAGGGCAAATCCTGCTGCCAGGAGAGCAGCCCCTGCGGTCAGGCCGCTGATCCCGGCGACGATCGGCGTGTAGCGCATCTCTTGGCGCACGCGGTCATGCTGGGCGAGCATCAGATCGATGTGCGCCAGTTTCTCGCGGAGGTCGATCTGGTCAAAATGCTGGTCGGTCACTGTCGTTCCTCATGTCAGGTGGCTTTCTTGAGCGCTTGCTTCAGATCACGCCGCGCTGCGACCAGCTCGGTGATGCGCCGGATCAGCACGGCGTCGATGCGCTCGCCCAGGTCGGCCGGCAGCCGGCGCTCGCCGGCCAGCCAGTAGACGACGAGGCGATGGTTGGTGCCGATCGCCCGGCCCAGCTCGCGCTGCCAGCGCGGCCCGTAGAGGGCCACGCCGACATTGCGCAGATCGTCGATGGTCATTGCGGCACCTTCAACGCACGAACAGTTTGACGAACACCGCCAGGGTCATGGCGAAATTGGCCCCGACCATCCAGGTGAGGAGGGTGAGCCGGGTCTCGATACCGGCGAGCCGGTTTTCGTAGCCCGCCAGCTCCTCGGCCGCCTTGTCAGCCTTCTCGGGCGACGCCCCGGCGCTAAGCAGGGCGCCTAGTTGTAGCGCCATCACTCGCCCTCCTTCGCCCGTTCCGCCGCCCGCAGCCGTCGCTCCAGGTCGTGGTCGCTTTGCAGCAGCGATATCAACAGCTCATCGTGCCGGTCGAGGCGGTCCTCGATCCGGCGCAGCATGCGGACGACGATGTTGTGCTGCTTTTGCCCGGTTGCCTTCAGCTCGCGCATCTCGTCGCGCAAGCCGACCACCAGTTCGCCCAGCAGATCGAGGGGGATTTTTGCTTTTGCCATCGTCACGCAAGGAAAGCCCGACCCATCGTCCTCGGGTCCTCAAAACGGAGACAGGGACAGAGGATCGCGTGCCCCAGGGAGGCCCGCCAGGGCACAAGAAGGGCTGGCCTGGTCGGCGCGACACCGCGATGCGGCAGGCTGTCGCCCCCGGTGAAGAACGCCATTGACAACCGGCCATGGTGTCTCCGTTTTGACGACGCCGAGGGCGCTGGGCTCCGGCATGAAGGAGGACCAGACGATAAAGCCCCGCGAGCGGGGCTAGGTGCTTGGGGGAGCCAGTGACGGGATGTCGCTGACACTGGCAGCATACAGCTGGCGGATGAATACCGGGTATTCATTTTGTGACGACAGGGTCGTCAATCTGGCTCAAAATGGCTTCACCGGGTGACGGCCAGAGTCGTCATTTTGTGACGGCAGGGTATTCATTGATGACGACAGGCTGAAGCATGGGAGTGCTGAGTCAATCGAGAAGCACGAGGCGTTCGCTCAGGAGATCGCTGAAAGGCAGCACGATCGTTGATGCCTATGAGATCGCTGGCTATCCGCGCAATCGAGAGCAACGCTTGCCGGCTACGGCTGCACGAACGCATCAACGCCAGGATCGCTGAACTGCTGGCGCAGAAGACGGCTGCGGTCGCAGCTGGCAGGCGCTGTCAGCGGCCGAAAAAGCCGGCGTCGATCACTTCTGGGTGCTGCGCACGCTGCGGCGCAATGCGGTGATGGCGGCGCGCCGCTGGCGACCGGGCTGCATCGAACCGGGCGGTCGAGCTGATCGGCAAGCACCTCGGCATGTTCGTCGACAAAAAGCAGATAGATATCAACGTACATAGACGACAGCGACGAGTATCTGGCCAGGCTGATGGAGATCGTCAACGCCAAGACGATCGACGCCGAGCCGGCGCCGCTGCAGCTGGAGAATGATGGGCTCAAAGATGGGTCAGCCTCGGACGGCTCAACAGTAGACGAGTGATATCAACAGCTTATAGGTAGAGTTGGGCGGATACCATCTCCGCCATACTGCGAATTGGCAGCGCTTAAACGCTGGGTGTGACTAGAAGCTAACACACCCACGATCGCAGCTCACATCTCTACGGTGCCGGGCTAGAAACCCAGGATTTCTGCCACGTTTGAGCCGGACGGCTCAGACGTTCCATACTTGGTCCCACCTACCCGCCTCGGCCAAGCCGTTTAAGCGGCTCGACCGCGGCCAGGCCGAGCGCCGCTGGCGGCGGGCCGGCGCCGCGGGTCAGCAACGGGCTGCTCTCATGTTCGCTTTCAAGAGGTCGGGCGCGCTTTTCTGTTCCGCGGCGGCGGATGGGGCAGGCCGTAGGATGGATGCGCAGGGCAGGAGACAGGACCCGAAGACGCCGGTTGAACAAGCTCTCATGCGCGGGTTGGGTACCGCATGACCGTGGTTTCGTCTTGGGGCTGCCTCACTCTAAGGACGAGCGTCGATCCGAAGACCGGCTCATAACAGCGCGGGAGGGTTCCCCACCGCGGCCCTGCCCCCCGCCCTGCGCATCGGCTACGTTATGTCCAGCAGCTCCTCACCTGGTTCCGGCTGCGATGGAGGGCGGCACCTGATCAGACCAGAGCCGGCTGCGCGAGGCGGGCAATCGCCCAGATGAAGCCAACCATCTCGCGGGCGATCGCGGTCGTAACCACAACTTTCGGCCTGCCGGTCGCAGCCAGGCGCCGATATCGCGCGCACAAGCGGAGCTGCGCTTTCCAGGCGATGTCGCGCACCGCCGCGGGCAACCCCTCGCCGC
>CAWAYK010000004.1:0-309822 GCA_963786215.1 uncultured Acidobacteriota bacterium | reverse complement strand
TAGGTTGGCGAGGTTGCTGCGCTATCTTTATTATTTAGAATGAGTTGCGCGTGTACTGTGGAATTCTTGGGGACGCATTGGCCGGAAAAATAATGGAATCCATGGCAATTAATTGAAACGGTTTCAATCTTCTCCGCGAAAAATACTTCGTGGCGATTGATTCCCGTCACGAGCAATGGCAGGGTGAGGGCGATACGAGTGCTACGCCGCTTTGCTCCGCTGGTCGAAATGGGAGGGGTCTGCTCTCTCACAGAGAATAAATTCTCCTGAGGGTCGACCAGCTCAAGAATTCGTGCGCGCCCTTATGAGTTCTCCGACAGACGTGTGCGCAGACGCAATAAAAAACGAATCGGGGGCTGGGTCCCGAGTCTTGAAAATCTAAGCAAAGTATAAGGTGAACTAGGATTTGAGGAAAGTCCAATTTAGTGTTCAGATGGCCCAAAGAAACTATTCTTGTAAGCTATTGAAAACAGAACTGTTGTAAATCGACAACACAATTGTCTTAGGCAGGATTCGCTGCAAGCTGGTTGAAATCCGAATAACAGCGCTGGGTTTGCCGCATCCATCTTGCCAGCAGAATTACATTTCCACTGACCGGTGAAACATGAATGTAATAAATTTCGCTTCCACCATCGACATTATAAAAATTCGCACGCCTCGGATCACGCTCAATTGGACTACCGACCTCCAGCAGATACTGAAGGTGTTTCACAACCCAAACTTCATATGCTCTCGGGTTTTTACTTTCACTCCTTGATTGAATTTAATCATCCAACTTCTCCTTGCTCAGCTCGATCGTACAGGGTCGAACCGATACTGCTATAAGATGATCGAATTTTGAAAATGGTCCATCAATCTTTAATTAATATCTGCTGAAGTTTCCAGAATAAATGTGGGTCCGCAATCCTCATCCTTTCCTCGTTTTGAACCCTCACGGGAATGAAGTATAATTTTATAGCGATCTAAGTATTGGCCGAATCGGTACTTGCGTGCTTGAATCCGGATTGAGATATTCAACCTATGGCGAAAACCAAAACGATACGAAAACGCACCAAGCTCGGAAAAGATAAGCGGCGCAAGCACAAGCACTGGCAGTCACCGTCTTTTACAAGGACGGGGAGCGCTTTGCCCGCGTATACACCGAGAAGCACAAGGCCACCAAGTTTGCTGAACGGCAACGAAAATCACCCGTCGTCAAGACAGCGCGAGTACTGCAAGTCGGTAAATAAATCTGCGGCGCGTCTTGTTTTTGCCATCTTCATTCCAGATTTAGTCTGGAATCTGAGCACTAACATCCGAAGACCGGCGGATTTCTGCAAATCGCAGTCGAGGATCTTGATCCCAGTGCGCACGCGTGTTAACGTCACTGGAGATTTTGGGTTTCGGGCGGTCGTAGTATAGGGGTAGTACGGGACCTTGCCAAGGTCCAGGCGTGGGTCTGAGTCCCATCGACCGCTCCATTCCTTCATAAACTTAACTGCACTACCGGTCCTTAGACTAACTTCATGCTGGCTTACCTGTGTGGTCCGATTGAATTCGCGCCGACGGCGGCAAAATGTGGCGCCGTAAGCTTACCCCGTTCCTGTACAATGAACTGGGGCATCGAGTTTACGATCCCGCCGAAGACGAAAAGAAAAATCCTCACCGAAGAAGAAGCCGATCATTTCAGGGAGTGGAAACTCACGGATGTAGAGCGATTTCGCCGCGTGGTCCGCAAAATAATCCAGTACGATCTGGATATTGTGGAGAACCGGGCCGACTACGTGATCTGCTCCCTGAGCGATGAACGCGCTGCGCTGGCCTCTGGCGGGACATCTTCAGAACTAACGTTCGCTCACCGCCGCGGAATTCCCGTTTACCTTGTGACTGACGCATCAACTGAGGAAATCAGCGGCTGGGTGCTCGCCTGCGCGGATCGCATATTCACGGATATTGATGCCCTGAAGAAGTTTCTCCTGGAACGGTATGGAAAAGATAAGCAAGCTGCGCTTTGGCGTGTGTGAAGCTTTAGAGCAAGAAAAGATTCGGACGAATCGTTTGCGGAATCGCTATCTGTGATTCGATCGCGCTAAATAAAAATTCAGCGCGATGTGTTACTCTGCCGCAAGATCATTCGAGGAGAAACAGCCAAGTGGACATCGTAAAAGGGAACATGGGCTGGATCGAAGTCATCGTTGGCCCCATGTTCTCGGGCAAGAGCGAAGAACTAATCCGCCGCTTGAAACGCGCCGAAATTGCGCGCCAGCGCGTGCAGATATTCAAGCCTGTCATCGACCAGCGCTACTCGCACACCGAAATCGTCTCTCACTCCGGATTTGAATTGCCTTCCGAAATTGTGACGAATGCCATCGATATGTTTGAAAAAGTGCAGCCGCGCACCGAAGTCGTGGGCATCGATGAGGGCCAATTCCTGGGCGATGGACTCATCGACGTTTGCATGCGCATGGCGGATGCTGGCAAACGCGTGATCGTCACGGGCCTGGACACCGACTATCTGGGGCGGCCGTTTGAGCCGATGCCGCGTTTGCTAGCCGTCGCGGAAGAAATCACCAAGCTGCTCGCAATTTGCGTGCAATGTGGAAATCCGGCTGTGCATACCCAGCGGCTGGTCGCGTCCGAAGACCTGATTGTCGTGGGTGCGGCTGGCATGTACGAACCGCGATGCAGGCGTTGTTTTGAACCGCATCTGGCGCATGAACGGGTCGAAGCTAACAAGACCGCGAAATCGGGGAAAACTTCTTCCGGTGCGCGAAGCGGTAATTCTTCGGATTAGATTATGGTCGCAACGGCACGGGCAAAGCTTTAACACAGAGGACACAGAGAAAAACGCTGAGAAGAACCGGAACATCCTCGGTTCACTTCAGGCGACTACGAAACTTCTCTGCCAGCCGCTGATTTTCGTCGCACCAAATTACCTCAGTTAGAGGGTTTTCTCCGTGTTTCCGCCAGATTGCATATTCGGTCTATTCGCGCTTCAGGCAGGCTTGCCATTCCCGTCGTCGAACTGTCCTTCCTCGTGCGCACTTCTGACTGCTTTGATCGCGGGCGCGACTGCGGCCCAGTCATGGCACAGCATCGCAATATCCGTTCCCGCGCGAATGGCCCTTACTGCGGCATCTCCGGGACCATAGCGTTTTGCGATTGCGCCCATGCCCAGATCATCGGCAAGGATAATTCCATTGAATTTCATACCACGGCGCAGGACTTGATCCAGCATCAGGCGCGATAGCGATGCAGGATTATCAGCGTCAATTTGCGGCAACAGTATGTGCGCGGTCATGATGAGCTCTGTACCCGACGCAATTGCCGCGGCGAAGGGAACCAGTTCCGTGGATTCCAGGCGCACCATCGTCCCCGCAAAAACTGGCAAGTCAAGGTGCGGGTCGACTGCCGCGTCGCCATGTCCGGGAAAATGTTTGGCGCATGAAAGGACGCCGCCCTGGCGCAATCCGTGATCGAAGGCAGCACCCATTCGCGCTACGAGATTCGGATCTGAGCCGAAACTTCGATCCCGCGTCACGGGGCTTTCCGGATTCACATGCAAGTCCAGCATGGGCGCAAAATCGAGATTGCATCCGGCCGCGCGAATCTCCACCGCCATAGCGTGCGCAATTTTTTCCGCCGCTTCTGCGTCGCCCAATTGTCCAAGCTCAGTGGCCGATGGCCAGCGCGTAAACGGCTTTTCAAGAGCAAAGCGCGTGCCGCCTTCCTGATCGATTCCAATCAGGACCGGGCGCCTGGCGGCACTCTCTAATCGCAGCGGTTAAATCGAGAAGCTGCTCGACGCTCGCAAAATTTCGCTTGTAAATAACGACCCCTGCGAGTCCCTGAGCGAGATAATCCGCAAGTTCGCGCGGCAGGGAATGGCCAGGAAAGCCGAGCATGAAGCGTGCAAGTACGGAATCACGCGGATTCGTTTCGGGTTGGGCGCCGGTATTCATCTGGTATGATTCGCGCGAATGTACCGAATGAATTTAAATGATGAGGCTAACGGGGCGAAGGGAACAAGTCAAAGTGAGAATCGAATCAAAAGCGCCAACGCGTATCGATCTGGCCGGCGGAACACTGGATATCTGGCCGCTGTATTTGTTTCATGAAGGAGCATTGACCGTAAATTGCGCCATCACGCGATACGCTTCGTGCGTGATCGAAACGGCTCCGCGAGCTTCCCGCAAAATCGTACTGGCTTCACGCGATACTCGGCGGAGCGAGTCATTCGCATCCTTCGACGCATTGTGCCGAGCGCGCAATTATAAATTGCCTTTGCTTGCGCATCTCGTGCGCGTATTTCGGCCGGCTTGCGGATTCACTTTGACTACAGATTCGGAAGCTCCTTCCGGGGCGGGAATCGGCGGATCCTCGGCCATGGCCGTAGCCATCTGCGGGGCGCTCGACAAATTGACGGATGCAAAGCTGCGCAGGGAAGACTGGATTCATTTGAGCCGGGACGTGGAGGCAATCGTGATCCGCGTGCCGACTGGGACGCAGGATCATTACCCGCCGGCCTTTGGCGGCGCGTCCGCGATCGTGCTGGCCCCCGGCGGTGAGCGTCGCGAAGGCCTTACCTGCGATCTCGATAATCTCGAGAGGCATCTGGTGTTGTGCTACACCGGAAAGCCGCGGCAGCACGGAATCAATAATTGGGAAGTGTTCAAGCGGCATATCGACGGCACGCGACGCGTCGCGCAAAATCTGGAGAAAATTTCCATCATCGCGCAAGCCCTGCGCTCTGCGATTGAGCGAAACAACTGGAAAGAAGTCGGCAAATTGATGCGGGAAGAATGGGATTTCCGCCGGCGTAACCTCCATTCCATTTCTACCCCGCTGATTGATAAAGTTGTTACGTCCGCGCGGCGCAACGGAGCGCTTGCCGGAAAAGTATGTGGTGCGGGTGGAGGTGGTTGCGTAACACTTGTGATTGAACCCGATGCGCGCGCCCGGGTGGAAGCCGCCGTGATTGCCGCAGGGGCAAAATTACTGCCGATTCAGATCGACCGTGGCGGGGTCGTCGTGAAAGAGTGCATTGGAGGGGATGAAAATTGTTGATGTATCCGCGATAAAGATTTTGGTGCTAAGATCGTGCCAGAAGGTGTTTTATGGACCGACTGGCATACACGCTTGTAACTGTGGCGCTGTTTTTAAGCGCGGATACCTCCGGAGCGCTTCGTCCAACTGTTCCCAAAGATTTTAGCAATCTTGCCTCTGTAGATGCTGAAGCAGACCCGCAGGGATCTTCGCCGGGCGACAACCAGCAAAAATCAAAGAAAAGCAAATCCGCTGATCCTGCTTCTGACTCCACGGATTCGCCATCCGCGAAAGGGCCGGATGGCACTCTTCAGCCCATGTCGCGGTTGTCGCTTGTCCGGTATGTCGATGGCGAAATCGTGCAGGTCGTTCGCCCGATTCCCGCTGGGAAAAAGGGATTTCATATGAAAGCGGGAGCGCCGCTGAATGATAATGCGCTTCGGATGGCGGTAACTTCGGCGGGAGCTGCAATCAATCCAGGCGACCGCGCGCAAATTACAAATCTCGATTTCAAAGACAAGGTAATTATTGTAGACATCAATGGAGGCGGCAAAGGAAAGACTCGCCTGCGCGATCGTATCCATTTGGAAATTGGCGGCGTTCCTTCCGGGAGCACCACTCCTGAAAACGCCGTCAATACGACCGCTGGCGCCACAATTTATCTGGATTTTGACAAGGCGCTGCCGGAAATGAGCGCCGAAGATCTTGAGAAACTTCTCTCCGGCGTGCTCGATTTTTCAAAGCGGCATTCGGCTGCCGTGCAGTGGGTGGATACTTTGCCTCCGGACATTCAGAAGGCAATTCAGGAAAAGCAGCCAATCGTCGGAATGGATCATGACATGGTCCTGGCCGCGATGGGACGGCCGGATAAAAAAATTCGCGAAAAAGGTCCGGACGGAAACGAAATTGAAGATTGGATTTACGGCAAACCTCCTGAGAAAACAATTTTCGTGAGCTTTGAAGGAGATAAAGTCACCAAGGTTCACAAGTATCCCCCAGTAATCCTGTGCTCGACTGAATCGCCCACCGGTCAAATGTTTCCTGCTCCCAATCTTTTATGCTTCTTTTTGAAATGAATCGAAACGATTAAATTTTTGAGACACCAGATTGCGCGAACTGGTTTGACTTTTGCCTGTGGCCCACCTAGCATCTGAAATCACGTGTAAATGGTAGATATATTGCGCATCGGATCTGCCCGGCCAAAGTGTAAAGTTTAAAGCGATCGCATTCTAATTTACTGAGTTCCACATTAGAATGAAATGAGAACGGTGATGGTGTATTTCACACTTCCGGAGGAATCATGTCGATTAAAGTAGGGATCAACGGTTTTGGACGAATTGGACGAAATATCATGCGCGCTTCGCTGGGAAATGCGGCGATTGAAATCGTGGCGGTGAATGACGTGACCGATTCAAAAACCCTCGCCCACTTGTTGAAATATGACTCCGTTCTCGGCAATCTCCATAACAAAATTACGCACACCGACGCCACCATTTCCGTGGACGGCAAAAGTTTTCGCGTGTTCAAGACCAAAGATCCTGCCGAAATTGACTGGTCTTCCGTAGGCGCTGAAATCGTAATTGAATCCACAGGTCTTTTCACGAAGGCATCCGATGCGGCCAAGCACAAACGCGGGACGGTAAAAAAAGTTATTATCAGCGCGCCCGCTACGGACGAGGATTTGACTGTCGTTCTCGGCGTGAACGATAAATCGTACGATTCTGCCAAGCATCACATTATTTCCAATGCATCCTGCACCACCAATTGTCTTGCTCCTGTTGCCAAAGTGATACAGGACACCTTTGGAATTAACTGCGGCACGATGACCACGATTCACTCGTACACGAACGATCAAAAACTGCTCGACCTGCCGCACAAGGATTTGCGGCGCGCGCGTGCCGCGGCGCTTTCCATGATTCCCACATCAACCGGTGCGGCGAAAGCGCTGCACCTCGTCATCCCCGCGCTGAAAGGGAAGCTCGACGGATATTCGATACGCGTTCCAACTCCGAACGTGAGCGTTGTTGACTTGACGGTGTTCACCGAAAAGCCGGTTACCGTGGCCACCGTGAATGCGGCGCTCAAGGCAGCGGCGGATGGACCAATGAAAAATGTTCTCGAGTACACGGAAGAGGAACTCGTGTCCATCGACTTCCGCGGCAACCCGCATTCCTCGATCGTGGATTCTGGTTACACGCGCGTAGTGGGAACGAACTGCGCCAAGGTTCTTGCCTGGTACGACAACGAGTGGGGATATTCGAGCCGTTGCCGCGACCTGATCACTCTTATTGCTTCAAAGATGTAGAGTTTGTGATTCGTGATTTGTGAATCGTCACTCGTGCGAACCGCGAATTTGATGTGCGGCGTTACGGGAATGGAATTCTCAACCATGGGCAAACTTTCGATTCGTGATTTGCAAATGAACGGGAAACGCGTCTTCATGCGCGTGGATTTCAATATTCCGTTGGAGGGCACGCGGGTTACGGACGACACAAGAATCCGCGAAACGCTGCCGACCATTGATTTTGCGCGCAAGCAAGGCGCAAAACTTGTGCTCGCCTCTCACCTCGGCAGGCCAAAAGGGAAGCCCAATCCGAAATACAGTTTGCGGCCCGCTTCCGCGAAGCTTGCCGAATTGCTAGGCGCGCCAGTGGATTTCGCCGCGGATTGTATCGGCCCGGAGGCGGAGACCAAGAGCTGCGCTCTCGCAAACGGCGGCGTCCTGCTCCTGGAAAATGTGCGCTACCACGCGGAAGAAGAAGCCAATGACGAGAATTTTTCGCGCCAACTTGCGGCTCTCTGCGACGGATTGTTTGTGTGCGACGCATTCGGCACGGCGCATCGCGCGCATGCATCCGTCGTGGGTATCACGCGTTTTGTGAAGCAGGCCGCGGCCGGATTGCTGATGGAGCGCGAGCTTGCCTACTTGGGCAAAGCTCTCTCGAATCCCGAGCGGCCGTTTGTAGCCGTGCTTGGCGGCGCAAAAGTGTCGGACAAAATTGAAGTCGTCGAAAATCTTATGCGCGTTGCGGACAGCATGCTCATCGGCGGCGGCATGGCGTACACATTTTTGAAATCGCAAGGCCTGCCAATCGGAAAATCTCTGGTGGAGGTCGACAAACTGGATCTCGCGCGGAAGCTTCTGGCTGACGCAAAGCTGCGAAATTTTCAACTACTGTTGCCCACCGACCATGTGCTCGGCGCGGAATTCAAGGCGGACACGGAAACGCAAATCACCAGCGTAAGCGACACTCCCGACGGTTGGATGGGACTCGATATCGGCCCTGATACGATCGCGAAATATTCCGCGGAATTGGCGCGCGCAAAAACGATTATCTGGAACGGCCCGATGGGTGTGTCTGAGATGCCCGCCTTCGCCAGGGGGACGCTCGAAATCGCCAATGCCGTCGCGGCTGCAACCGCGACGGGTGCCACGTCCATTGTTGGAGGTGGAGATTCCGTGGCAGCGATCCACGCGGCGGGCCTGGCCGATAAAGTTTCACACATTTCGACCGGCGGCGGGGCGTCGCTTGAATTTTTAGCCGGCAGAAAATTGCCCGGTGTCGAAGCGCTTACCGAAAAAGCAGAAGCCGCTGATAAAAGCCAAATCGCCGGGGACTTGACGGCTCAGCAAAGAGTTGTCTGACAACCATAAATTTTAATCTTCCACTGCCACGACGCAGAAAAGGCGGACCATGCGGCGACCTGTGATTGCGGGAAATTGGAAGATGTACAAGACGCAGAGCGAGGCGCGCGCGTTTTTTGGCGCGCTTGCGCCGCTCGTGCAACAAAGCACGCATTGCGAAATAATTGTTGCGCCCGCCTATACGGCGCTGGCCGCATCCGTGGAATCCGTGCGCGGAACGGCAATTTCTATCGCCGCGCAGAATGTGCATTGGTTAGCAGAGGGCGCGTGCACCGGGGACGTATCCACGTGTATGCTCGTGGAAGCGGGATGCCGCGCGGTGATTATTGCGCACTCGGAGCGCCGCCAATTTTGCGGTGAAACTGATGAGACGGCGAATATGAAGGTGAGAGCGGCGCTGGCGGCGGGTCTTACTCCTATCTTGTGCGTGGGAGAGCTTCTCGCCGACCGAGAAGGTGGCAGAACCGAGCAAGTCCTTGAGCGGCAGTTTCATGGCGGTGTGGCCGCGTTGACCGGTGCCGAGTTCTCGCGTATTATCCTTGCTTACGAACCGGTATGGGCGATCGGTACGGGCCGCACTGCGACCCCGGAAATGGCAGCGGAAGCGCACCGGTTCCTGAGGCAGTTGGCGGCGGCGAATTTCACTTCCGAACGGGCTTCCGGCTTAAGAATCCTCTACGGTGGTAGCGTCAAACCCGACAACATAAAGGGATTGATGGCTCAAGTGGAAATCGACGGCGCGCTTGTAGGTGGCGCAAGTTTAAATGCAGAGGCGTTTGCCTCCATTGTGAATTTCTGAAAGTAAGGAATAAGAAATGCCAAAAGAAGTGAAATGGGCAATATCGATTGCGGTGGGACTCGGCCTTCTGGCGCTTGGCTGGAAGCTGTATTTTATTCTTGTCACATTGCACGTGATTATCTGTGCGTTGCTGATCGCGGTCATCATGCTGCAAAGCGGCGAGGCTGCTGATTTGGCAGGAGCTTTTGGCGGCGCAGGCAGCCAGACGGCTTTCGGTCCTCGCGGAGCGGCGACTTTCCTTTCGAAGGCGACTACATGGTGCGCAATCATGTTTATGCTGACGTCCATGGCACTGACCATGCATCAAAATTCGAGTTCAGTCGCGGCCGGCAGTTCCGTGTTGCAACAATTTTCGAAGACGTCAAAGTCGGCTCCTGCTGCTCCGGCTCCAACGTCAATTCCGGTGGCCCCGGTTGCGCCTGCCCCAGCACCTGCGGCGCCCGCGCCAACGAAATAAGTTTAGCCATATTTCAGAATGAGCGGCCGCATTTGCCGCGTACTACAAATTGCTTTTTACTTCACCCCGGGCGGAAGTGGCGGAACTGGCAGACGCACCATCTTGAGGGGGTGGCGCCGTAAGGCGTGGGGGTTCGAATCCCCCCTTCCGCATGCCTATTGTGAGAAACCCCGCGAAATGCGGGGTTTTTCTTTGTTTTCACCAGATTCGTGGGATTATGCAACAGGACAGGAATGGACAAATAGGGACATTTAAGGCCAAAAATGGCATAGTGGCAAACTTTTCTAGGCTGAAGGTGCTAGGTCTGTAGATGCAATCGTGCTTCATCCAACGCTCCGTTTTGCTAATCGCTTAATTCGCCGCCTCACCTTCATTAACTCATACCCATTGGCAGGCTCATGGTGAGCCGTTTGATAGGACACAAACAGTTAGACAATTCGAACTGAACAAATAACTGGACGCCAAAAAACCACATTCCGATAAGACTTGAGAGGATGTGGCCGACCCGCGATGAGGTGTTTCACTGGTTATGCGGGAATTTTCAGACAAATTTCTAATTCACCGGCGAGCAAATCTCGTCCGAGGATAACTTCTGAATTGCCGACAACCCGGAAGTAATCAAGTAACAGTTGAACAAGCCGGCCCGATGTGGGAGGAGCGAGACCGAAGACCCCGATAAGAGGAAGCTAGTTTATGACTGGCAACCACACCGCGCTCGCCTGACTGGCCGAGTGGAACACGGTCTGTGTCGCCTTCAAGTAATCCGAAGGTTTCGCGAAGAAAATATTTGGCACGTAGGTTTGCGGATTCCGGTCGTAGAGTGGGAACCAACTTGACTGGATCTGCACCATGATTCGATGGCCTGGCAGGAATACGTGGTTGGTAGTCGGCAGGACGAAGTGATAGCGTTGCGATTCGTTGGCCGGAATGGCCGACGGGTGCTCGAAGCTCTCGCGATAGCGGCCCCGAAAAATGTCCATCGAAACTGCCAGCTGGTATCCGCCTAACTCCGGCTGGCTAGGAACTTCGTCGGGGAAAACGTCGATCAGTTTCACCACCCAATCCGAATCCGTGCCGCTGGTAGCGGCCAAGAGATCGGCAATCGGCGCACCGCTAATACGCACCGGCGCGGTGAGCACCGGCGTTGAATATGTCAACACGTCCGTCCGGTCGGCCACGGAGCGCTGATCGGTGACCAGCCACTGCTTCCAGCGGTCCGAGTCCGCAAAGCGGACCGGGCGTGGGAGATAGGGAACCGGCTTCGCAGGATCGGAGACGTAGGAATCGGCAGCAGTTCCAGAACCTGTCGGTTTGTCAAATCCCAGACCGAAGTCTGCCTGCAGATAAAGCGGTTTCAGTGGCGCCGCGCAACCCGCTTCGCAGGCCAGCGGCCAGTTCTTCAAGCGATCCCAATGGTTCTCGCCGGTGTTGTAGATGAATACAGGAGGTGTGTCGGCTTTCGGCGCATCCGTTTTCAGGTATTGATCAAAAAAGGGTTTGAGGACATCGCGCCGGAACTGAAGAGCGGTATCGCCTTCCCATTTTAGCGGCCCGAGATGGTAAGCGTCGTAATTCACCTGGCTGTGTCTCCAAGGACCCATCACCAGATAATTATGCGCGACCTGCCCTTGCGCCTTAAGGGCCAAATAACAATGAATCGCGCCCCACATGTCCTCTTGATCCCATAGACCCTGAATCCACATGGTCGGTACTTGCGACGGATGCTGCGCAACCAATTTATCGAGCGCTTGCCCCTGCCAGAAGGCATCGTACGCGGGATGTTCGATGATCTTCTCAGTCCAAGGGAGTTGATCAAGCCCATGCAGGCGAACATAGGAGTCCACCGATCCCGCGCTGCGGAAAGTTTCATAGTCATCGTAGGCGTCGCGAGGCACGGCGTCACCTTCATCCCTCTTAGTCGTTTGCTCGGAGAAATAGTCGATATTAACCTGACGGAATGCGCCATAGTGAAACCAGTCATCGCCCATCCATCCGTCCACCATGGGGCTCTCTGGAGCAGCGACCTTTAACGCAGGATGCGGATTGAGCAGCGCCATGACCACCGTGAAGCCTTCATAGGAAGAGCCGATCATGCCGACGCGCCCGTTCGATTCCGGCGTGTTCTTCACCAGCCAGTCGATCGTGTCGTAGGAGTCGGTTACATGGTCAGTCGCAGTTCGGTTTAACGGGCCGCGGACCGGCCGGGTCATGACATAGTCGCCCTCTGATTTGTATTTGCCGCGGACATCCTGAAAAACGCGAATGTACCCGCCCTCGACGAAAACTTCGTCTCCCTGCGGAAGAATTGCGAGCATGTGCGGGCTGTTGTTTCGCGCGGCGCGCTTGGAGGCGTTATAGGGTGTGCGAGTGAGGAGAATTGGCGCGTTCTTCGCTCCCTTAGGCACCACGATGACCGTGTATAACTTCACTCCGTCGCGCATGGGGATCATCACTTCGCGTTTGATGTAGTCTTGGTTGGTGGTCGGGGAGGTGAATGTCTTGGGAATGTCGCCGTTAAGGCCTGAGTGGGCTGAATCTTGAGGGGTGGCCCACACAGACAGAGCGGGTAGGGCGCAAAGTGCCACGAGTAAACCCGCGCCCAGAAGGCCTGTTAAGTTTCTCCAGCGGCGCGATCCGTTAAACATCGGCGTATTCTAGTCCGATGCTGAAAATTTCGCATTAGTTTAGTTCTGTTGTTCCTGAGTCATGGCGCACCAGGAAGTGATCCCCGTGGTTGAGTAACACGGACACTAACAACCTTCCAGACGAGGTATATGAACAGGCTTACCACCATCTAATCCGGATAGGTCTTGAGTAACGAGCCTTCTCTGAATGTGGTTTTTTGCGCTTCAGGGGAGCTGAGTACTGCATTCCGATGCCAGATGATCTTCGCGCTCTGTTCAGTCGGAGTATTATTATCGCGTATGGCAGAAGAACACAAACCGCTGAAGGAAAGACCTGGTGCGAGCCTTTGTGCGGACTGCCAATTTGCTCGGCGGATTGAATCTGTAAGAGGTTCGATATTCTGGATGTGCAAGCGCTCCGCCACTGATTTGACTTTTCCCAAATATCCGCGCTTGCCAGTTCTCCAATGCTCGGGGTATATGCCATGCGTTCCGTCGTGAATTACGAGACCCTCTAAATCTCCCTTTCCGAAACGACGTTTTTGCGCCGGAGCGGCGGTCTCAGCCAAATTCCGATAAGGCCCCTGAAATGTATGATCGCAGGCCGAGAACTCGAAACGGATTGTCGTCATAGGGATTCATTAATCGCGTCTTGTTCCGGAGAAACCGAGCCTTGATAATTGCTGACTAGTATCTTAGGATTACAACAAGAGATAGATAACTAAGTGGGCATAATAGAATTCAATGATCTGTAGTCAATGGCTTCCTTTATCGGTTACTTCTTTAGAAGAGGCCTACTGAATCTGATTTTTGTTTGCTGCCAATTATCGAAAGGGTTGGCGCGGCTGTGCGTTGGTCGCGCCAGTCCTGATACGCTGTTAGCTTGAAAATCTGCCTCGGCAGAAAACGTTTGGATAGCGAATCCGGCGGAATGGCGAGCCAAATATTTCTGTGCGGGTGTCTCTTTTCCATTCCAATACCTTAGGCGCGCCAGAAAAGTTTTGGTAAATCCGTAATTCTGGGAATCGATATATTCGCGCGACGCAGACCGGCGCAGACCAGAGATTTCGTCCCCGGCAATCGTAAAAAAAATGGCAGGCTCGAACCTGTAGAAAACAGGTATCCTGTTTGAATTCTGTTGTGGACTTTTGGCCCGGCCAAAGGTGCGGGCGGCGAGGTGATTTGCGATGCGAACAAGACTCCCAGTAATCTTGCTCCAAGCAGCTCTGGTACTCGGCTTAATGGCCATGGCGACAGCCTCGCAGGCGGCAGACGATACCGCCCGTTTCCAGGGCACTTGGGAAGCAACGTTTCCGGCCAACGGTCAGATGGTCACCATGGTATCGGTGCACTCTGGCAACGGATACAAAAACGCTATAGTTCTCCCGACTGGCAACGTACCCTTGGAACAAGGCCACTTTTCTGCCGCAAATGGAAGATATACAACGGCAAGCGCGCCCCCCAATAATGTCGAGACGTATCGTTTCACAGACGCAGACACCGCCGCCTTCACTAACGCCGCAGGACAAAACGCCACATGGAAGCGCCAAAGAACCGCTCCGCTGCAAGTCAACGCCGTTCCATCAGCAGAACCAGCCGCTCCCGCTGCGCAGTCTGGCCGTCCAGGCACCTTCACGACTCCGCCCGAGCAACGCAACGCTCCGGCTGCTCCTCCTGCCCAAGCTTCTGCAGCCTACGATCCAAAGCTGCCGCCAGCCACCAATGCCGCCATCGCAGCTTTTAATCGCAAAGATTATAAAACCGCGTGGGACAACTTCATGGTCGCCGCTCAGCAAGGCGATTCCGAAGCCCAGGCGGGCGTCGGCGCCATGCTCTTCTCACATCTGAATCCGCCAGCTACTGGATTCTACGCCCAAGCTGAAAAATGGCTGCTTGCCTCCGCGAACCAAGGCAACGTCAAGGGGATGACCTTCCTCGCGCAATTCTATTTTGCCGATGGGCGAAACATCGCTGGCGGCATCAACCCCATGATCAATAACGCTCCCATTCCGCCCCAGCTCCGAGCCCAAGCCGAAAAGAGCTTCGCTAAGTCTCGTGAATGGTACGAACGCGCCGCCGCCAAAGGCGACGGCTACGCGATGGGCAATCTCGCAATTATGCTCGACTCCGGAGTCGGTGGCCCGCGCGATCCTGCGCGAGCCGCGCAGCTTCGCGCTGGAGTTTCTGGCCACGCCGACGCAGACTTCACGAAGCGCATCAACACCGACCCTGAGACTCAGGCTTACCTCTCGGCTTGGGCCGCGGGCCATTACGCCGACGCGCTGCAAAACGCCCAGGCCCGCGCCGCCAAAGGAGACGCCAAAGCTGAAGCCTTGTTAGGGCGCGCCTACTCCGAAGGCGTGGGAGTCCCGCTCAATTACGCCACCGCGCTGATCTGGCTTGATAAGGCAGTAGCCCAAAACAACGCCGACGCTATGTTCTTTTTGGGACTTATGTACGAACACGCCCGCGGAGTTCCGCAAAATATCCCCAAATCCGTCGAATTATTCGATCGCGCCGCTGCGATGGGCCAGCACTATGCCGACATGGAAGCCGCAGGCATGCGCATGCAAGGCGAAGCCAATCGCCAAGCCGCGCGGGCGCACCACGGCCAGTCCACCGAAGACATCGCTTGCGGCGTAGCCGGCGGAACCTCCGGCGGCGGCGTATGCATCAGAGGCGGCCAGGACATAGACCCCTACAACGCCACGGCCAACGAAAACAATTAGTGCCATCCAGAAACGTGCCGTTTGCGATTTGCGAATGGCCGTTACCTAGTGGGAGGAGACCTTCAGTTTGACTCAACACATCTCGCACAAGCAGTTCATTACGATGACTTCAGAATCCATGAGCGCAGTCACGTCGATTACTGAGCGGAAGTCTTAAAGTACGAGAAAGTTCCCAACATCGAATACGAGGAATTTTCCACAGGTCGCGTTGCCTTTCAATCTAAGAGCGGCAAATTTGGGCTTCTCGCTTACAACTGCATCCTCAGGAAAGAGGATGCAGTCGGTAAGATTTTATCGCATTGAACAGGGTAAGAAAAAAAGTTGCCGTACGAAATGCGGACGCCCGCTACGAAGGCATTGGATTTACCGCGTTTGCCGCGCAGCAAGGCACCACGGGTTCCGAACTGTTCAGCGCGGGCAGCCCGTATGCCGGACTCAGTCCACTCGATGGCAGGCCGGAGATGTTTCCCGCCGGCGGCAACCCGCCAAAGTGCGTGCCACTGGTCAAAACCTGGAAACTGGTCGCGTAGCAAAACGGCCAGTGCTACTATTTCGCGCCGGATCCAATCAATGGATACATTACCAGCATCAACAACGTCGGTGCGCTCCAGAAATACTACGTTTCATGCGGCGTAGACCCGTTCGACAACACCCAGGTGATCTGCCAGAACCCGGGAGATGCTCTGCCGGGCGCGGCACCCACCACTGGTCCTCCTACCGGCAGCGGGATTTTCGCTACCGGCAGAAATGGCGAGGTGTTCGCCGCCAGTTCGAATGGCGGGGGTGGAAATACTGGAGCAGGAAGTGCGAATGGAGGCCCGAGCGGCGGCCCGACAGCAGGCGGCGGTAGCCCCGGTCCATCTGGTGGAGGACCTAATTATAACGATACTCCGCGAATGCCAGGCCCTGCCGGTGGCATTGGCTATGCCTCAGGTCCGAATCCGTGCCAACCGAAAGGACCCCGCGGCTATGACTATTGCGCGAATGGTCCAGGCGCGCGCCTGCCTGCTGGATGCTATTGCGGTGCTCAGACACCCGATCCGCCAGAAGGCTCTAAAACAATAAAACGCGGGCCTCCGTCCAACAATACTGTGCCTCCGCCATCAACCAAGGAATTGGTTCCTGTTACTCCTCCAAATCTTCTGGTCCTCCAGAAAGCTATCAATGACTGTCTCTCCGTGACGGTGCCCTACTGGGTTCCCGCCAATGTGCAACCCCGCTATATGGAAATGGCCCGTCAAGGCGCATCGCCTGCTGTTCGCTCCGCACGCCCCGAAACACTTCCGTATCAAACACAAGTATTTTTATTGGAGACTGCCATGGGTATGCAGGCGCTGGCTTTCCGTAACAGCCTATATGGCCCAGCCAAGTTCAATCCAAACGACCCCTTAGATGATGAGGAAAATCCCGACTACGCGCCATACTTTATGGCTGGCTGGTTTCAGAGTTGTCTAGTCGATGACGGATTGCAGCCTGTAAATTTGCAGCCAAAAGGAACGCGGCGCAAACGCGATACGCGCGATTTCTATGCCGAATTTATGGGTCTGAGTATGATGGACAACAGAGTCTACAGGCTTGGGTCAGCTTTGAGTCTCGGATATCCGGTCCCGCCCCTGTCGATGGACCCTCCCTATGTACCGCCCGTGTTCGATAAATAATTGACTGGAGCGTTTAGAGGTCCGACGAAGCAATTTGTTGTGTCGCGGAAGCGTATAACAACAAGTTGAAGGGGAGTCGGGACTTCGCGGAAATTTTGAAAGGGGCGTAGGGATTTAGTTCGGACTTTCGTTCGCGGTAAGTGGGGCCGAACCCCATTTTCATCGACACCGAAGCGCCTTCCCGAAGTTCGTAAAACGACGCAGCGTTAGAAGAAAAATTGCTCCCCGGGCAAGATTCGAACTCGCAACCCTTCGGTAAACATTTGCGGCGATTAAATCTTCGGGGCGCTCTTTCTAAGTTTACGATGAGCGGCTAGGCGTCACGCTCCTGCTGTTCTAGTCTCGCTCGGTTTTCTTATACTGGATTCCAGGAGAAACAGGGATCAAATCATCGAACAGGCGATGTCGCCTGACGGCAAGGTAATAGCGGAATTCCATCAGATCACCGCGCAAATAAACGGAGGTCCGGACATTCTCCAAGTCAGGATCAGCTCTGCAAAGATTCGTGCTGGAGTGGTAATTTACAACCCTACGACAGCGGTTTCAGTCTTTTGTGGGAAAGCCAGCAAGAATTGAAAATCTTGTTTGGGACATGCTATTCAGGCCGTTGGCGTACCAATGTTGAAAACAGAGTCTGGCAACGGAATGCTGAATGGGAAAATGTCCGGATTGAATATCAGGACAGCGGTAATGCGGCAAGAACCAAGGACTAAGGCGCTCCGTCATTCAAATAGGTAAGCTGGAGGACTCATGGCAAACACAAAGACCCTGATAGCTCAGGCCTATTCTGCTTTTAATCAGCGAAACATTGACGGCGCCCTGGCGCTCATGAGTGAAAACGTCAGCTGGCCCAAGGCATCGGAAGGTGGCCGTGTGGTTGGGAAAGAAGAGATTCGTGCCTACTGGACCCGTCAGTGGCAGGAGTTTGACCCTTATGTCGAACCGATTGAAGTAATCGACCGCGAAGGGGGCAAAACTGATGTCAAAGTTCACCAGCTCGTGAAGAGTCTCGGGGGCAACGTTCTGTCGGATAGCAAGGTGTGGCACGTTTATACCATCGCGAACGGTCTCATCGAACGCATGGACCTCAAAGAAAACGAAGCGAGCTCGGCCCGAACTCCATCTGCGGCATTTTCCAAGCACTAGCATGCGGCGGGGACACCTGCCACTCCCACCTCATCGGGAAGGTCCAGTGCTGACAGGCATTCCAACTTTGCGGCCTGCGGGGACGTGGCTGGTACCGGGAAGGCGGCTTGTAGGAAGTGATCGCGATTGCTCCCGGTTGACAGGCTAACCGGAAGTAATCGCGCACCCGGACAGGATAATGCCGTTTATTCGGACTTGGGAGCAACACACTGCGCATCGCTGCCGTCTATGATGTCAGGTAGATTAAAGGTTGTGACCATCCGTTTGCGACATCAAGAAAACAATGGCACGAATGATGTCTCCTTACCCACGCCAGTTATCGCCGGGGATTGCCCCCGGCTCTAATCTGTGTTGCGTTTTTGTTCATCGAACTTTCCTTCTCTGTTAAGAGTTTGGCGTAACGATCTACTCTATTTTTGACGCGGCCAGGCACAGCAAACTCTCACTATTGCAAGAGTCGAGACATCACTTCTCGGCGCGTGATTCCGGATCATTCACCCGGTCAAGGTCGAGAGTGTCAGTTGGTGTTCGGCTCGTAAGTTGGGCAGCGGCGGCTCGTGCCTGGAGCCATTCGAGCTGGCGCGGGCGGAAATTGAGTTCGTGTTTTGCTTTCTTGTTGGAGGCGCCGCGCAGGCGCGTCGCGTAATAGACGCTGTCGGCGCCAGATGTCGTCAGATCCTCCAACTCTGTGATTTGAGGCGGTTCCGGCGCCCCGCAAGCGCGTGCGAACGCCGGTAGCCACACGCGCTGCTCGCTCGGGTTGTCGTCAACGATGTTGTAGGCGCCCGGAACGCATTCAAGCGCTGCGACTGTAGCGGATGCGGCGTCCTCGATATGAACGAAACTCGACACGCCCTGGCCAGCGCCGATGATTGGCACCTGCTGCCGGCGAACCTGCTCGCCCATATCACCGGCGCTCGTAAACCACGTGCCCGGACCGTAGAAGAATCCGTAACGCATCGCGACAGAGTCTATTTCCGATGCCTGAAACGCGGTCGATTCGAGTTCAACGTAAGTGCGAGAGCCGGCGGCAACGCCGGGTGAAGAAACTACAGCCAGAGGCGACGATTCGTCAGCCAAGCCTGGACCGGGCGCATACCAGAATGCCGAAGACTGCAGGACGTAGCGGCGAACACCGCACTCGCGCATGCCTGCAAGGAGGTTGAAGTGTCCATCTCTGCGGACACGGCTGTCGCGTTCCGCGGCAGCCTTCATCTCAGCTGGAGTGTAATGCCGCGGCAGAGAAGTCAGCTCATTGATGACGGCATCAGGGCGAACGCGCACAATCGCGGATCGGACCGAGGCCGCATCGAGCGCATCCCCGATCACAGCCTCGGCACCCATCTCAATCAGCGTGCGCGTCGATTCCGCTGAACGCACCAAACCAAACACAGTGTGCCCGTGTTGTTTCAGACCGCGAATCAAAGGTCGTCCAATAGCCCCAGTCGGCCCCGCCAGCAGAACTCTCATCTCGAACCTCCCACGCGATCAGGTGTCGTCAGAGCATTGTCTCCGGTATCGGCGACGAATACGGCGAGCAGCTTTGCTGGTTCAGTATTGCTCGTGTTGCGACTGATCAAATGATGTGCTCCGGGCGTCTCATACCAGCACTCGCCCGCGCGGTAAATGTGCTCGGGCTGACCCTCTACTTGGCTCGCGATCTGACCAGAAACGACGTACGCATAGATGAACGCCGAGCCCGAATGGCGGTGCGGTGCGGAGGCACCACCCGGCGGGTATGACACTTCCACCGCAACAAGCGACTTGCCCGGAACATTCGAGATGGGGTAAGAGAAGTTGGTTTTAACTGTATCGTTATAAGCAGTTGCAGGAATCACGGCAGCGGGCGCCATCGTTATGGTTGCCAGCAGGAGTGCAGAAATGCTCTTTGTTCTCATTTTCATCCCCTTAACCAAATTAAAATTGCGCGTGTTCATAAACGCGCGCCTGCGGGAACGTCAATGCTCTCGGTATCGGTGCAAGAGCCGCTCGACTGCTGTGCAAAGGCGGCAGGGCCTGCCACAAGACAAGTAAGAGCGCTCGCCATCGCATGGATGACGGGCAGCGTTTTCACTGAAATAGTTCGTTCCGCATTAACTATAAGCATTGCGACTTTTCCCCTCTGTTAGTCTCCGCGATGCGCCGTGTTGCTTGCCTTATGGCTACCGGCGTGATGAAGGGCAACACAAAGGCCAAATGCAACAGCTTGAAAACAAACACTTAAAGATGAAGCGGGCTGATGAAACTTCGGGAATTGCCGAATTCTCGGGAGTTGAATAAGCGCAGGCTTTTATTCAGAGTTGAACTTATGTCTCTTAATCTTCAGCTGCTTGGTTTTCGATTCTAGCGTCGGACGGGGAATTCCGAGTTTCGCTGCCGCACCTACTCAAAACACGTCATCAGACCTCACAATGACCGACCTTTAAATAAAAACATTTTGCGCTTCGCGAATATTGCCCGGCCACGACGATGCATCATCTTCTGGTTCAATACCTCACACTGGAGGCCCTTCTGGGGAAATTGTCACCTTCCCGGATAAAACCTGTTATCCCCAACTGCAGGTGCGGCTTAGCCGACCAAAGGTCTCCCGAACAGTGAATTTGGCCGACGGAAGAATAAATTGGTTCACTCGTGAGACGCTGGGGTATATAAGGGTACTTATCTGGCGATCTAGGCGGAAATCGCGGACAAGATCAACACCGACCGGAACTTGCAGTAAGCCATCCATAGCCTGTTCGAGCTGGCTTGCCGAACAAGCAAATCGCCAGTGAGTTAGGCACTTGCAAAATCTCCCTTAAAATGCATCGCG
The DNA here is from genome assembly GCA_963786215.1 of uncultured Acidobacteriota bacterium. Taxonomy (GTDB): domain Bacteria; phylum Acidobacteriota; class Terriglobia; order Acidiferrales; family UBA7541; genus Palsa-360. Next base: position 288,929 of record CAWAYK010000004.1, on the reverse strand, counting down.
GACATGTTATGCACAAGATGAAGTCATCATCGGTGCCAACCGAGACACAGCAAACGGCGGATGTGCCGGCGCCGGTGCTGGATGCTGAACAAGCCCTTCGGAATAGCGAGGAGCGGTGGAGGTCCGTATTTGAGAATTCGGCTATCGGCGTTGCGCTGGCAGACCTGAACGGCCGCTTTCTAGCCACCAATCATGTCTACCAGACAATCGTGGGTTACACGGACGAGGAACTGCATTCGCTTTGTTTTCTGGATATAACGCATGAAGACTATCGCGAAGCCAACTGGGCGCTTGTCACCGAGTTGCTGGAGGGAAAGCGACGACAGTTTCAGATCGAGAAAAAGTATCGTCGCAAGGATGGCAGTTCGATTTGGGTAAACAACAACGTTTCTTTGGTGCCGGGCACCGAGAGGGTACCGCAATTTATAATGGCGCTGTCCGAGGACATCACCGAGCGTAAGAAAGCAGAGGAGAATCTACGGCGCAGCGAATGGGCTCTGCTTGAAGCTCAGAGACTAGGCCATTCGGGGAGTTGGAGTCTAGACGTTTCATCCGGAATTGTAACGCCTTCGCCGGAAATGCTCCGGACATTTGACGTCGAACCGGGTGACGACTGTTCAAGCACTGACTTTTGGTTTAACAGGATTCATCCTGAGGATCGCAAGCGGGTTCGGGATCTCTTTGAGAGATGCGTCATGGAGAAAACGGATTACGAAGCGCACTACCGCCTTCTTCTTCCTGACGGAACCATCAAATACCAACTTTCTATCGGACGTCCCATCATGAACGAGAAGGGGGACATCGTGGAATTTGTTGGGACCGCAATCGATGTCACCGAACAGGCTCAGGCCAGGATTGAATTGGAGAAAGCTTTCGAAGAAATTAAGCAGCGGACGGAAGCTGCGCGCCGGAGCGAGAGAGAGCTTCGCGACGTGGTCAATACGGTTCCGGCGCATGTCTGGAGCACTTCGTCGGAGGGTCAGGTTGATTTCGTTAATGCTCGTTGGTTGCAGTTCACGGGTTTAGCTTTGGACGAGGCAATCGGGTGGAAGTGGGAAGCGGTACTTCATCCGGATGACCGCACGAGGGTCGTCGCCGGTTGGCACACAGCCGTTAAGAACGGGCAAGCTATGGAGTGTGAAGCGCGGGTTCGGCGGTCAGACGGAGAATATTGCTGGTGGTTTATTCGCAATGTACCGCTGCACGATAAAACCGGAAAGCTCGTCAGATGGTACGGAACCGCTATCGACATCGAAGATCGCAAGCGCTCGGAGCAAGCTCTTCGGCAAAGCGAGGCGTATCTGGCGGAGGCGCAGAGACTAAACAAGACAGGCAGCTGGGCCTACGACCCTGCCGCGGAGAAGTGTATTTACTGGTCCGACGAAATGAAACGAATCTTTGGATTAGATCCTCAAAGAAACCTTCCAGATCGGGAAGAGTTCCTTCGACTGGTACACCCGGAAGATCGCGACAGATTTAACGAACTGATCGAGAAGTCACGTCGCGATAAAGCTGATTTTGCGCAAGATTACAGGATCGTGCTGACTGATGGCACCGTAAAGCACATCCACGGGATCGGGCACCCGGTTCTCGATGAAACCGGGAATATTGTCGAATACGTTGGTACCGACGTGGATGTGACAGAACGCAAACGCGACGAAGAGAATCTGAGACGCAGTGAAGCAGATTTACTTGAGGCGCAGCGATTGAGCCATACCGGCAGTTGGAAACATGACATTGCTTCGGGGAGAGTCACAATCTCGCCGGAAGTGTATCGAATATTCGGTGTCCGACCCGATGAGGTTAAGTCGACCACTGAATTTTGGCTTAATAGAAATCATCCTGAGGACGCGAAACGCATTCGGGAACTCTTCGAAAAGGCCGAAATCCAAAAAACAGACTATGAAGCAAACTACCGGATTGTTCTTCCCGACGGAGCTGTCAAGCACCTTCATGCGATCGGACATCCTATCGTCAATGAGAAAAACGACCTCGTAGAATTTGTCGGAACGGTGATGGACGTCACCGAGCAGCACGAAGCACGAGCGGCTCTGCAGACTGCGTTTGAGCAAATTAAGGCGGAGGAAACAGAGCTTCGGCGGATGACCGACGCCATCGCCAGTTATATTTACGTGTTGCACCCTGATGGGACAGCCCTTTATGCAAATCAGACAGTGCTCGATTACACCGGTCTCACTTTGGAGGACTTGCAGAGAGAAGACCAGCGCGCAAGGGTCTTCCACCCTGAGGATTTGGAAAGGCTGCGCGAGGAGCGCCATGAGGCGTTCGCACGAGGGAAGCCATTTGAACTTGAGCAACGAGCGCTTGGAAAAGACGGTAACTATCGCTGGTTTCTAGTCCGCTACAATCCACTTCGCGACGACCACGGGAACATTATTCGCTGGTATGCGACCGGGACGGATATTGAGGATCGCAAGCAGGCCGAGGAGAGGATGCGTGACGAAAACGTTGCGCTGAGGGAGCAAATCGATCAGGCGTTCATGTTTGAGGAAATTGTGGGCGCGTCACCGGCGCTGCAAACCGTGCTCTCCAGCATTGTGATGGTGGCCCCCACCGATTCCACAGTGCTGATCACTGGCGAAACCGGCACAGGAAAAGAACTGATTGCTCGCGCCATACACAAGCACTCGCGACGTTCCGGTCAGGCGTTCATCAGCGTAAACTGTGCGTCGATTCCTGCCTCCTTGATCGCGTCGGAACTGTTTGGCCACGAGAAGGGCGCCTTCACCGGCGCGGTGCAGCGCCGCCAGGGCCGCTTTGAAATGGCGCACTCGGGCACGATCTTTCTAGACGAGGTCGGCGAGCTTCCCCCTGAGACCCAGATTGCGTTGTTGCGAGTGCTTCAGGAGCGGGAGTTCGAACGAGTGGGAGGTAACCGAACTATTTCCACTGACGTTCGCGTCATAGCCGCAACCAACCGTGATTTGAAGGCGGCAATTGCCGCGGGAACGTTTCGGTCCGACTTGTTTTACCGGCTTAACGTTTTTCCGATTGAGGTGCCTCCTCTGCGCAAGCGGAGGGAAGACATTCCGATGTTGGTCGAGTACTTCGTTAAACGCTATGCAGAGAAGGCCGGGAAGCAAATTCGCAAAATCGAAAGGAAAACGCTGGAACAGTGCCAGTCGTATCCTTGGCCGGGAAATATCCGTGAACTGCAAAACATTGTTGAAAGATCGGTGATCCTGAGCAGCGGCGACACTTTTTGGATCGAAAAGGCCTGGCTGGCAAGCGTGCATCCCCCACGGAAGGAATTAGCAGGCCCTTTGCCAGACACTCTCGAGATTCAGGAAAGAGAAATAATTGAAATGGCTCTTGCCGAAAGCAAAGGGAAAGTTGCCGGCCCAGAAGGTGCGGCAGCGAAACTGGGAATTCCGCGCTCGACGCTGGACTCGAAAATCAAGCAGCTGAGGATAAAGAAACACAGGTTTATCTCTTCGTAGTGGTCAGTCCCTCTTTTTAATTCCCGAGAATTCGGCAATTTCCGAAGTTTCGTCATCCTACGGTTGTGTCTAATCCCATGTTTTCAATGCGCTGCATATGGCCTCTCTATTGCGTTACTCCTTGCGCCAGCGCCCGTGATGGCGGCAATGCAGCGCATCGCGACCACTGAGACTTGGGCAAAACACAAAACCGATGACCTTGAGGATCGAAAGATCAGCGCGGCAGGGATTCACGATTTTTACCCTAAGCGGGCGTATGGAGACGGAGCAGGTCGCGGAGTTGAAGGAGCTTTTCGATACGGACTACCGAAGCATCATTCTCGACTTGCAAGAGATGAGGCTGGCGGATCGTGACGCCGTGAAGTTCCTAAGGAGTTGCGAGCGGGACGGGATGAAGCTTGAGAACTGTCCGGCGTACGTACGCGAGTGGATGGAAAGAGAAGAAGATTGAGGGAACGAAGACGTAGCACCCTCAGATTTAAAGATTTAAAGGAGGAAGTCCACTGTGGTGAAGGCTACATTTTTCCAGGTGCAGAGCGATGTCTCAGCGGTTAGCGATCTTCGAGCGTGGAGCGAGGAGCAGTTGATAGCAGCCGCCGAGACTGGACGACGAGCCCCCTTCGGAGAGCTTTGCGAACGTCATAGGAAACAAGTCTCCTGTGTGACTCGCCGGATTATACGAAACCATGAAGACGCGGAAGACGCAGCGCAAGAGTGCTTTCTGAATGCTTTCGTCCATCTCAAAGATTTTGATGGAAGATCTCAATTTGCAACCTGGCTGACCCGCATTGCGATTAATGCCGCATTGATGAAGCTTCGCAAAAACCGCGGAGCGCGAGAGGTTCCCATGGACGAGCCAAACCCGTCGTCTGAACTCGTAGTGCAACGAGAAATTCCGTACGGCGCTCCGAATCCGGAAGAAAGTTGCTCCCACCGTGAACGGAAACGGATCGTGAAGTCAGCCATTTCGGAGCTGCGGCCGCTAGCTCGAAACATTGTGGAGCTCATCTATTTACAAGAACACTCAATCCGAGAAACCGCACAGATTCTGGGGATCTCGACCTCAGCAGTAAAAGCGCGGATATTTCACGCGAGAGTTGCCCTGCACCGAATGCCACTTCTGCAGAGCGCTAGAAGATCTGTTCGGGCTAACGCCAGGTAGTAGAGAGGAATTTTTATGAGAACAGAAATCAAGTCCGCAATTTCTGCTTTTGTACAGCCGAAGACGGAGCCCAACGCAAACGCGATTCGCCTCCTCAATGCCGAAGCTTGGCGGATGGCGCGAGGAGAATATTGGATCTATGCGGTTTTCTGAGATTGAGTCATCTGTGCAGAATATTTCGACACATCCATCACTCGAATCCAGAGTACCTCGGATCGCAATCGTGGGCGCCGGGCTTGTAGGTTCCACAACAGCAAATGCACTGATGATGTCAGGAATGGCTGCTGAAATTGTGCTCATCGGTCGAGATTCGCGGCGCGCAGAGGGGCACGTAAACGACTTACGTGATGCTGAAGTTTTTTCTCATACTACTCGCATTACTGCCGGTGATTTTTCGGACTGCTGCTCGGCGGACGTCACGATCATCACCGCAGGGGTCGGCCAGTCGGGCCAGAAGTCGCGAATGGAAGGGCTACGTGAGACGGGAACGATATTGCACGGCCTCATCAATGACGTTTGTCTGCAAAATCCGCGCGGCATCCTGCTGATTGCATCGAATCCAGCCGCTGTTCTGACATATGCGGCATGGAAGTGGCCGCCGATATTATCGAACAGGCATTTCAAAAATATCAGCCCGAGGTTTCGAGCGACAGTCGTTCTGTTGCATGAGGTGACGCTAGCGCTGGCCGACGCCCAAGTCTGTGTATTCAATTTTGCACGAGGAGAAACGAAAGAAATGGCACAACGGAGAACATCATGAAAAAGGTGGCGATCATTACTGGCGCCTCTGGTGGAATCGGAGGCTCGATCGCAAAACGTCTGGCAAAAGACGGGTTTGCGGTGGTGGTGAACTACGCCGGAAAAGCAGCTCCGGCGCAGTCTTTAGTGGTGGAAATCAAGGCTGCAGGCGGACAGGGCATCGCTGTGCAAGCAGATGTGGCGATTGCCGAAGACGTGGAGCGGCTTTTCAAAGAATCGATGGTCGCTCTTGGCAGACCCGATGTGCTGGTTCACTGTGCGGGCATCATGCCGCTGTTTCCGATTGCCAGCGGAGACGTGGCCGCCTTTGACAAGGTGATCGCGACGAACTTGCGCGGGACCTTCCTAGTGTTCGCGCAGGCGGCACAACATGTTGTGGATGGCGGGCGCATCATTGCTTTCTCAAGTAGCGTTCTCGCCAAGTCATTCCCGACTTACGGTGCCTACATCGCTTCCAAAGCGGGAGTTGAAGGCTTGGTCCATGTGCTTGCCAACGAAATGCGTGGCAGAAACATCACGGTCAATGCGGTGGCGCCGGGCCAGGTGCGAACGGAGCTGTTCCTGAAGGGCAAGAGCGACGCACTGATCGAAGAATTAATTAAGATGAATCCGCTCGAACGGCTCGGCCTCCCAGAAGACATGGCAAATGTAGTGTCATTCCTCGCAGGTCCTGACGGCGGCTGGATCAACAGCCAGGTGTTGCGCCCCAACGGCGGCTTTGTCTACTGAATGGAATTCGGAACGTTGAAAAAAACTAGATACACCACGTAAAATTAAAGAAGGAGTTAGTTATGAAGCAAGTAATCGTGATCACCGGAGCATCGAGCGGTTTTGGAGCATTGACTGCTCGTGCGCTGGCCAATGCCGGGCACACCGCATACGCGAGTATGCGTGAGACCAAAGGTCGCAATGCACCACAGGTCAAGGAGATCGAGAGGTATGCCACCGAGCACTCTGTGGACCTGCGTCCCGTCGAACTAGACGTTTCGTCACAAGAATCCTGTAACGGAGCGATCCAGGAAATCATCGAAAAGACTGGCCGTCTCGATGTAGTGATTCACAACGCCGGACACATGGTGTTCGGTCCGGCTGAAGCCTTCACGCCCGAACAACTTGCGGAGTTATATGACGTGAACGTGCTAAGCACGCAGCGCGTGAACCGCGCGGCCTTGCCTCAGTTGCGCAAACAGAAGAGAGGCCTTGTGGTTTGGGTGTCGAGCAGTAGCTCGCGCGGGCGGAACGCCGCCCTACCTGGCACCGTACTTCGCGGCGAAGGCCGGAATGGATGCATTGGCCGTAGTCTACGCGCGCGAATTGACGCGCTGGGGTATTGAGACCTCAATCATCGTTCCGGGCGCCTTCACGGGCGGCACGAACCACTTCGCGCATGCCGGTTCTCCCGCGGACAAAGCACGGGTCGCTGAATATGAGGCGGGTCCTTACAAAGGTTTCGCGGAGGATGTCCTCAATGGTTTCTCCTCAATCGTGCCTCCAGATGCAAATGTCGAGGGAGTTGCGGACGCCATCGTCAAAGTAGTCGATGCTCCCTTTGGCAAACGACCGTTCCGTGTGCACTACGATCCAACGCAGGACGGAGCGGAAGTTGTCAATATGGTTTGCGACAGGGTGCGCGCTGAACTCCTGCGTCGGATAGGCCTCAACGATGTGCTGACGCCGAAGGACTTCACTGGTCAATCGAAAAGCGCTGCCTAGTCCACATCTTTGGCTGTAATTTTAATCTTACGATCATTCGCCGTCATGAACTGAGGTATCTTTCGACGGTCAAGGAGAAAACAATCCAATGTTTGCAATTACCGGAATCACGGGCAAAGTGGGTGGAGAGGTCGCGCGCAACCTTCTGGCTGGCAACCAGCCAGTCCGAGCTGTGGTGCGCGACGTCCGTAAAGGCGAACCATGGGCACAGCTTGGCTGCGACCTCGTGTGCGCGGATATCAACGATGCTGGGGCGCTCACGTCGGCATTCAAAGGAGCCGAAAGTGTGTTCGTGCTCGTTCCGCCGAACTTCGATCCGTCGCCGGACTTTCGCGAGGCGCGGGCGACGGCGGCCACGTTGAAATCAGCGATCGAGGCAGCGCGTCCGGGCAAAGTCGTATATCTGTCCACCATCGGCGCACAGGCGGCTCAATCGAACCTGCTTACGCAGCACACCATTATCGAGCAAGTGCTTGGAGAGTTGTCGATGCCGATTACATTTCTGCGGCCAGGATGGTTCATGGAGAACTGTAGCTGGGATGTCGCTCCGGCTACCAATGACGGCGTGATTTCGAGTTTCCTGCAGCCCATCGATAAGCCGGTACCGATGGTAGCCACAGCCGACGTTGCGCGTGTAGCAGCCGAACTGCTCCAGGAAACCTGGAACGGCCGCAGAGTCGTCGAGTTGGAGGGGCAGTATCGTGTGACTCCTCGCGAGATCGCAGCCACCTTCGCTGACCTGCTTGGCCGTCCTGTGAGAATGGAACCGGTACCGCGTGAGACTTGGGAGTCGCTATTCAAATCGCAGGGCATGAAGAACCCCATACCCCGCATCAAGATGCTGGATGGCTTCAACGAAGGCTGGATCGAGTTCGAGGGCGCTGAGGCTGGCTCTCGAAAGGGAAGAGTCGGGCTGAAAGCTGTGCTGCAAACGCTCATCGAGTCGAGATGAAATCGTGATCGTTCTCTAGCAGGCTGCGGAAAAAAGGCCTTGTTCTGTCATTCTGAGCGAAGCGAAGAATCTCTCTTCGATTTAAGCATAGGAAAAGAAACCAGGAGAGATTCTTCGCTTCGCTCAGAATGACAGAGTACTGGGTTTTTCCGCAGCCTGCTAGAGACTCATAGACTACGAAGTCGATAAATTTCACTACCTCGGGAATAATCAGTTGGAGGCCGCAGTTGCCGTTCAGTCCGTGCACCGAATTTCAATCCATTGATATTCTAGAATTGCCAAGTTCCAAGATCAGAGTTTGAAAATAGTAGGCAAGCCCTCGTGGCTCATTGATTTAATTGGTTGCGGGGAGTGAATTATAGAAGTTCTTGCCGGAGCTATCAGCTGCAACTGTCCCCGAAAACGAGCATCCTAAACTGGAGCCACTCACGGTTCCATTGGAAATGATCGCTACAGTTGTAGTCGAGCCACCTCGGAGTGTGCCTGTCCAAGTGCCAGATAGGGCAGAAATTGAAGCCGCCGTATTTTGGTTGAAGGAAGACGTTGCCAGGGCTGTTCCGTTGAAGGTTATAGGCGTTCCGTTTTCGATAATGGCACCGCTCACCAATGGTCTAAATATGGAAGATGTGCATAAGTGAACAGCTTGCTGCATTCAAAGTTCGTATGATGCGGAAGGTCGCAAAAAAAACGGGCACGGTAAAGAGAGGATAATTTCATCATGCCTTTAACTCAAGTAGTGTTCGTCTTGATCGTTGTTGGCGTAGTTTTATGGCTGATTAACCAGTTCATTCCAATGGCAAGTTCCATCAAGTCGATTCTGAATGCCATTGTTGTCATCGCGGTTTTGTGGTGGCTCGGCAATGTATTTGGATTTTTTCACTCCATGTCGCATGTCCGAGTCAGCTAGTTAACACATCGGAAATAAATTCCCGCAGGGCGATTGAATCTCATTGCAAGGGTTCACTTGGGAAAGAGCAGACTGTGCTAGTAACCCCCAAATTCTGGAATCGACGGTGCATCCGCGTTGTGGCGGTTTTTCTTGTCGCGCTCTTATGGGCGAGAGCTGCATCCGCATATTCCGTGCTCACCCACGAGGAAATCGTTGACCTGGCATGGAGCAGTGATCTCCGCCCACTTCTTCTCCAGAGATTTCCGGGGCTTAGTGAAGAGCAGATCACGGAAGCGCACGCTTATGCTTATGGGGGAGCGGTAATCCAGGACCTCGGATATTACCCATTCGGTGATACCGAATTCAGCGATTTGGTGCATTACGTTCGCAGTGGTGACTTCGTTCGTGAGTTGCTGCTGGAGAGTAAAGATGCTGACGAATACGCCTTCGCCCTGGGTGCGCTGGCGCACTATACCTCAGACATCGCCGGGCATCCGGCCGTTAATCAAGCAGTGGCGATGCAATATCCGAAGCTGAAGCTGAAGTTTGGCAACTCGATTCGATACGCTCAGGATCACACGGCGCATCTTAAGACCGAATTCGGGTTTGACATGGTGCAAGTCGCCAAGAATCGTTACGCGTCACAGCAGTATCACGACTTCATAGGATTTCAGGTGTCCAAACCGCTGCTGGAGCGCGTCTTCCCAGTCGTATATGGAGTTGAATTGAACGATGTACTGCCACATGAGGATCTCGCGATTGGATCGTATCGATATTCTGTGAGCCGGCTTATCCCGGAAATGACACAAGTCGCACTACGAACTCATAAGAAGGACATGATGCGCGAGACACCTGGTTTCGCGAAACGGAAATTCCTATATCGTCTTTCGCGTTCCGCATATGAAAAGAATTGGGGGAAAGACTATCCAACGCCGGGGATAGGCACTCGAGTAATGTCAGCCGCCCTGCATTACATGCCCAAGATTGGCCCGTTCAGGGCAATGGCATTCAATAATCCGACTGCGCAAACCGAAGAAATGTATTTCAAAAGCATTAATTTGAGCGTCGATCAGTACCGAGCGTTTTTGAAGGAAATCCGCACCGAATCACTTGTGCTGCCGAATTTCGATCTCGATTCGGGTAAAGCTACCCAAGCGGCGGAATACTCTCTGACAGACGAAACATACGCAAAATTATTAGGGCAACTGGCAGGCGGGAAGCTTCGATCTAACATCACCAGACCTGCGAACCAATATTTTGCAGTTTTACTCAGACCTCTACCGCACCGATCGAAACCAAGAAGGACGAGGGCCGTTGGCGGAGTGTTTTGACATCTCTCGATCAATTGAAGTCTGTAAGCACTGTCCCTAGCCGTCGCAGACAAATCTCCAGGGAGGGCGTCATTCATACCGAACGGGGCGATTACTGCGCCGGGTGCCGGGTCATTGGCCTCTGCCACCCAGAAGGTTCAATGAAGTACCGATACGGCACCATTGCACGCCAGAATAATTCCTCCTTCTAATTCATCCGAAAATCTCCGCTTGTTATGTCACTTCGATTGGCGCTTAGTCCCTTCTTTGACGCAATTCTCACTTCTTGCCAGAACGCTATGGTATAGCCCTTCGATGGGATAAGACCTCCCTAAAGCCGATTTCCATCGTTGTTGGGTTTGTTTTGGCCGCAAAAATTGCCCAGCGGCGATGCGCTTTAGCCATGAATTTCCTGACTATCGTCTTATTTCAGATATTTCACAAAAGGAGCAATAGAGCACAGTATTCGTATTCGCAAAGGTGGATACTGCGGGCTCACCGTACGTTAAGGAGAATCAACTTGAAAAATTCCGCAATGCTTTTGACAGTCCTGGCAATATTGAGCGCATCGACATGCGCGCAAGCCCAAACCAACAATTCCGATAACCACAATCAAATGCCTACGTACAGCGTAAGCATAGTAAGCCGCACGACGGGCGCCGTGAAATACGAGCACCGCCGCGGTTCCACGAAAATCGATTTCGCTGGCACGGCTTTGATGCCCGGCGCCTCTGGAGTAGCGGAGGTAGCGAGCAAGAGCGGCGCGATGAAAATCGAAGCTGAATTCCGAGGGCTCGATAAACCAACTACATTCGGCACGGAATATCTGACCTACGTGATGTGGGCGATTTCACCTGAAGGCCGTCCCGTAAATTTGGGAGAAGTTTTGGTCAACGAGGACCGTCGCAGCAAACTGGACGTCACCACGAACCTTCAATCTTTCGCACTGGTCGTAACAGCCGAACCTTATTACGCGGTGCGCCGTCCCAGCAACGTTGTCGTCGCCGAAAATGTGATTCGGCCCGACACGGTTGGAACCAGCGAAACTGTGGATGCGAAATATGAACTCATCGACCGCGGCGGGTACATTCCCACCGGCTATCACTTTGACCCGGTAATCCTGAATTTAAAACTGCCGTTGGAATTTTTCGAAGCGCGCAATGCCGTTCGCATCGCCCAGTCCGCTGGAGCCGAGACCTATGCGGGTCCGAGTTATGAAAAAGCCGTCAACCAGATGAAGCATGCGGATGATCTGGCAGTCAGCAAGCACTCCAACAGAAGGGCGCTCATTTCCGCATCGCGCGAAGTTGTGCAAACGGCGGATGACTCACGGGAAATTGCAGTCAAGCGAATCGACGCCGACCGCATAGATGCCGACAAGGACCGTGAAGCAGGAAAATTAGCCAATGCCCAGGCCACATCCAAGAGCGAAATGCATGCGCGTATGGAAGCTGAATCAGCGAATGCGGATGCCCAAGCCAAATCGAGAAGTGACATGCATGCCCGCATGGAAGCTGAATCCGCCAACGCAGATGCGCAGGCCCGCTCGAACAGCGAAGTGCAGGGACGCATGGCAGCAGAGTCAGCGACCGCGGACGCAAATCGCGGACGCGATGCTGCTGATCAAGCAACCTCTGAAGCCCAGCGCCTGCAACGCAGCGCCCAAGCGGAATCCGATCGAAACCGCAACGTGGCCATCGATGCAAATCAAGCGACCGCAGAAGCACAGCAAGGACAAAAGAATGCCGAGGCGCAATCAGACAAAGACCGTCTCGCCGCGGCTTCTTCCGATCAACGCTTTAAGCAGGCCGTGCAGGAAAAAGAAGAACTGCGCGCCAAATTACTGCAACAATTCAATGTGATTTTTGCCACTCGCGACACTGCTCGCGGTCTTATCGTGAATCTTTCGGATGTGCTGTTTGACACCGGCAAGTCCACGCTTCGCCCAGGAGCCCGCGAGAAGCTGGCTAAAATATCCGGAATTGTTCTAGCCTATCCGGACTTAAGGCTGGCGATCGAAGGCAATACCGACAGTGTTGGCAGCGATGCCACGAATCAGGTCCTGTCGGAACAGCGAGCCAATTCGGTCCGCGACTATATGCTAAAAGAAAATATTCCTTCGGCATCCATGACGTCGAAGGGATTTGGCAAGATGCAACCCGTAGCTTCCAATGACACAGCGGAGGGACGCCAGCAAAATCGCCGTGTGGAGATGGTCGTCTCGGGCGAAGTTATCGGCACCACGGTAGGGATCATATCGGAGGTCTTGCCTCTGAGTCCCCGTCCATAAAACAGTGCACATCGCAAGCGAAGGCCCCGGCAATTTGAAAGTTGCCGGGGCCTTTGCTTCTTAAAATATTAGGAAACTATTTTGTCAATTAAATGTGTGTTACCTAATAAGATAAATTAATGCTGTGTGTATAAAATTGAACAGCCAACGTCTCTTTCCAGGCTACAAACTGTAAATAGAAGAGTCCCATAAGTTCCGTTTTTGAAACCAGATTTTTGTTCATGTTAGAGAATGAGAAAGTGACTTCGCTTGGCACAACCATTTCATAACGAAACGCCGCTGAATCATCCATTTCTTAGTTCCCGCAATCCGGCGAAACAAAGGAGACGAGTCGTCCGAATCCTCTTTGTAAACGAGAAAAGGTCAGGCGTCCAACTTTGCCTGAATCAACTCAGGCGGATGGATTTTGCGGTTTCCTCGGATCGGGTACAAACTGCAGCGGACTTCCAGGAACAGCTGCGGACAAAGACCTACGATGTGATTGTTTGCGAATATTCGATGCCGAATTGGACAGGGTTGGAGGCGCTCGAATTTCTGCAACAATCGAAGCAGGACATTCCCTTCATCCTGGCCACTAGCGTCCTGGAAGCGAAAATGACAGAGGCATTCATCCGCAATGGAGCATTCGATTGTCTCGATAAGAATCGACTGAATCGTTTGCCGTTGACCGTCGCGTTGGCCGTAGAGGGGAAAAAAAGGCGTGAAGAACGGAATCACGCGGAGAAAGAGTTGCGCCATTCGGAAGCGCACTATCGCGCGCTGGTTGAAAATCCCACGTATGGGATCTGCCACTTTGACGTCGATGGCCATATTCTTGATGTGAATGAAGCACTCGTGGCTATGCTGGGTTATGTGTCCAAACAGGAATTAATGGCTGTGAACATGGCCACAGAAATTATTCGCGATCCCATCGAACGCGCACAACTCTTTGATTCCTACCGGCAGACGGGCCGCGTCGACTTGATCGAAGTGGAATGGAGGCGCAAGGATGGAACTCCAATGAAAGTGCGTCTCAGCGGACAACAAGTGGGAATTGAAGTAGGAGCGCCTGACGGATGTGAAGTGATTGCCGAAGACGTTACCGCGCAACGCGCTTCGGAAGACAATTTGCGCCACCTGGCGGATACTGACGCCCTTACCGGACTCGCAAACTACCGCAGGTTTTCCGAAATCCTCGAATCGGAGATTAATCGTTCGGGCCGAACTGCACGGCCTTTTTCGATCCTCCTGTTTGATCTAAACGGGATGAAGCGGATTAATGACAGCCATGGTCACCTGGCGGGGAACCGGGCGCTCTGCCGGCTGGCCGATATTTTTCGATCCTCCTGCCGGTCAATCGATACTGCCGCGCGGTACGGCGGCGACGAATTCGCTATTGTTTTGCCAGAGACATCTGTCTTAGAAGCTAGCGCAGTCGGGCGCAGAATTTGCGAACTTCTGTCCAAGGATCTGGATGAGCCGTTGCTATCGGTAAGCGTTGGGGCTGCGGCTTATCCCGAAGACGGCGTAGCCCTCGACGATTTGTTTCAAGCAGCGGATCGCGCCTTGTATGAAATGAAGCAATTGAAAAAACAGTTTGAATAAATCGGTATTTTCCTCGAAGTGTTGTTCCGTGGAATTAGCCCCCATGATGTTACGCGTTCCGCTCCTCTTGATTTTCAAACGGCCCGTTGCGGCTTCGGTTTAACCTTCGCAAATAAATTAACCGGCCGTAATTCGTGTCGGGAAATTATACGCAAATCCTTTTCGATCTCCGCGGTAATTGCAGGGCAACTGTTCAGAACAGAACAGATTCTCGTTTCAGTCCGCGATACAACTATTTATGTAATCACAAAGGTTACTTCGAAAATCCAGGAGGCTGACAAACATGATGACTGAGGAAACAAATGAATTCTTGCCTGCGTTTTCTGCCTGGTTTGGAAAGCCCGTCGTTATGCTTGTGGTTATTCGCGATTGTCATGTCCCAATGCAATGCCGGATCGTCAGTGAATCCGCTTCCAACGTGCGTGTCCGCATTCAGCCCGGATGGGAGATGAATATCCGAAAAGATTTAATCCTGGCGGTCGAAGAGGTAATTATCACCGGGAAAAACGCGGTAAATTGAGGGGCATTATCCCGACCTCTAACAATGTTGGCGGCAATACTGACCTCATGAAATCTCTCCCGGGGCGCAGCGAATAAGGGATTCTGCGAAGCTTGCAGGATGAATTAGGACCTATTGCGAAGTGCGGGGAAGAGAGGCAGACGTAAAATTCTAGTCAAGAACGAAAAGGAGAACTTCGATGCTACTTTTAATTATCGTTCTGGTGCTTTTGTTTGGCGGGGGCGGCGGATATTACGGCTATTCGAGATGGGGGAACCGAGGGGGCTTGGGGATCGTCGGAACAGTCCTGGTCATTATGTTGATCGTCTACCTGGTTGGTGGATTGCGCTGACCTTGTTCGAACCGAATCGGATAGCACGTTCAAGTGTATCGACGGGAAATTATCGCGAATAACGAAATGTACGGCGGAGGTCCAACAATGAAATCAATCAAGTTTGTAAGCGCGGGAATCCTGGTTCTGCTCCTCGGAACCACTGTGCCCATCTACGCTGGACAGCATGACGAGAACCAGCAGCAAGACAAAGGCAAGCATCAAGAAGATCAGAATAAGGGCGAACAACACAGCCAGCAGCAAGATCAGAACAAGGGGCAGCAGCAACAGAGGGCCCAGCAACAGCAGCAAGATCAGAATAAGGGGCAGCAGCAACAACGAGGCCAGCAACAGCAGCAGGACCAGAATAAGGGACAGCAGCAACAGAGGGCCCAGCAACAGCAGCAGGACCAGAACAAGGGGCAGCCGCAACAGCGAGCCCAGCAACAACACCAGGACCAGAACAGGCAGGAGCACGATCAACAGCAAGGACGGCAACAACAGCATCCTTCGCAGCAAGCTCAACAGCGTCCATCACAACAAGGTCAACGTGTGCAGCAAAACGAACGGCAAGGTGTCTGGCAGCAGCATCGCGCATCGAACTGGCAGTCCGAGCACCGCACTTGGCAGCAACGCGGTGGTTACAACGGCTACCGAATTCCCGATAACCGTTTCCAAGTCTACTTCGGTGCACGTCACGCATTCCGCATTCGCAGCTATCCGCTCGTGCTGTTTGGCGGGTATCCCAGCTTCCAGTACGGAGGCTTCTGGTTCAGCATTCTTGACCCGTGGCCAGAGTCCTGGGATGCAAATTGGTATGACAACGACGATGTTTATATCGCCTATTACGGCGACGGCTATTACCTCTACAACCGCCGGTATCCACGGGACCGAATTGCAATTGAGGTCTACTTAAATTAAAGCGAAGCTCGAAAATTAATTACGCTAAAGGGGACAAACCATGAAGCAAAGTGCGAAGGACAAAGCAAAAGGAAAGTTTCACGAAGTAAAGGGCAAAGTGAAGGAAGTCGTGGGCCGTGCAACGAAAAATCCCAATCTGGAAGCAGAAGGCAAGGGCGAACAGGTTGGCGGGAAAATTCGAAAGAAAATTGGACAGGTAGAAAAAGTTGTTGGACTTTAGTTGGGAGAAGCGCTCACTCCAGCGTTAAGTGAAGCCGCACGCGAGCATTGGCAATCGCGTGCGGCCTTCGCGTGGGCCCGGCAGAATAAAGTGAGATTGAATCGAACGAAAGATCAACGATCACTTTCCAAATCCTGAAGTGCGCACCCCCCTAGTCGTGGAGGACTACGCTCAGCAGGGATGCATTTATTTGCAGGCCGTTGTTATCTTCGATGAAGCCCAGTTTCTTGAATTTATTCATGAAAAAATTGACGCGAGAGCGCGTGGTGCCGACCATTTCCGCCAGCGTTTCTTGAGGTATTTTGGGAAGCACTCTTTGCGGGTGATCTTGTTTACCATAACGTGCCAGCAGCAGAAGGGTGCGCGCCAGTCGCTTTTCGCTGGAGTTGAAGAGTTGGTCGACCAAGTCCTCCTCAATTCGAACATTGCGTTGAAGCATATAGGTGATGAAGCGATCGGAGAAAGCAGCTTCGGTATGAAGCACTCGGAACATTTCGCTATTGTCGATTACCAGAGCAGTGACGGCCGTGGTGGCCGTCGCTGTCGCCATTCTCATGGATTGCCCCGCTAATCCACCTTCACCGATAAAGTCGCCCTGCCCCAAAATTCCGACGACGGCTTCTTTCCCTGTCTGTGAGACTACGGATATCTTCACGTCGCCTTTTTGAATGTACATGATGCTTTTGCAGGGATCTCCCTGGGAGAATAGCGATTGCTTTTTCTCGAACTCGACGATAGTTCTCGCCACACCGGCTGAATTAAGAAAAGCCTCCGGGTCGAACGGTATAGGTTTTTTCTTTCCGTTATTCTTTCCATTTGCTCGCTTGTTTGGTTTCAAAGTTCCCGCCTCAATCCTTCGCATTCATACTGAGGGACCCGGCACGTACCGCATTCTCGATTGTTTGGTGGACCGGAAACTTTGGCGTGGCCAGTGTGTTGTGGAGTTTTGGGCACTCGTTACAAACGTGAGAAGCATATTCCTTGTCGCGCTGGCTTTCGTAGTTGCTCATCATTTCTTGCAGGCTATTTCCGCGTGGAGGACCGAAGGGTATGAACGCCCAGGCGCATGCGAAGCAAGTCCAAGCTTCCATTTTCGGCGTCTTTGTCCAAACCATTTGTCTCGATACGAGCGCCCCAAAAGCGGCGCGTTGCCCTCTCAGTTGCGAATTTCTGTCTATGATGGAAATCAATTGGTCCTCCTCGATGCTATCTGTAACTTGGTATTGCGAAGAAATCGTCTGCCGGCCGCTCGCCTAGCAAAGAGATCACCCGACAATCGGTTCCTGCTGGCTAATTTTCTTGAGCAACCGATTGGTAAACGGAGAGCGTTCTCGGCAACCGTGACGGGAACTTGCTCAAATCGTGTTTTCTTTGCTGTCATGCTCGCCTCTCTTATCGCTGCAAGCACGGTAGCAGCCCTTATTGGATACGGGGAGAATCTTTAATCTCATTTGGTCCAGAGTTCGCAACTCATTAAGGGCATTTGGATTTCGTTTGCGCGAGGTATCGTTTTTTTTCGGAATAGGAGGGAGGATTCTACGTGTCACAATCTGTGCATATTTATAATTTTAATTTAGATATACGCGTCATCTTATCTGTGGTACTTATACGTGAGGTTAATTATAGGGTTTAAGCAAGAAAGGATTACCATGAGTCCAAATCCTATCGCTGCGCACTTCAGAACCCTAAACCTTGGGGACGTCCCTCATTCACGGTCAGGGAAGAATAAGAAGATTGTTTCCATGATCCTAGGCGACCTTGACAAGCTAAAAGACGGAGCGGCCTTACGCGTCCCTTTGGCTGATCTGGGGAACACGAAAGAAAATGTGCGGTCCGCATTGAACCGCGCGACTCGAAACGCCAAGCTGAATGTCGCCACAGCCACTGACGAAAAATATCTGTACGTTTGGAACGTTGCCAAGCCCCAGTAAGCGTTCAGAACCTATCCTGAAAAAGTTTTAACTATTTTTCTGCCAGTTCGCGTTGCCTCGATTTGCCTTGGTGTGATTTTTGTTCGTCTGCGTCTGGTTGGCTTCCGCTGAGGTTGCACCCGTCTGCGTCGTCAAATTTATTTAAGACCCCATTTCCAAATGTGATCAAAAGAGAACAGACTCCTACCGTTGCCCCCTCTATGCTTCTGGTACAGACGGCGAGATGAAGAACAGCGACCCTGATTCTGGGTTGGAATGTTCTGATTCTCGCCGCTCAATTAATTCTGGTGTGAATAAAAGAGGCAAAGGAATCATTGCGTGAATTTAAATCATTTCAATACATGGGCGGGTTTAGCGTGGCCATCGCAGTACCTGGCCTGTACGCTTATTATGTGAGAGAGCTCCTTGCGTTTCTTGTGCTCTTCGCTGGCGCCTTCCTTGTCTTACTTCTAGCTGTCCTTGGATTGTATCTATTGTGGTGCTTCGTGGTGATGGTCGCCATTTGGACTCCACTTGCTTCGCGCAGTGTCATAGCGTTTTCCCGACGTTTCATTGCGGCACGCGCAAAGGCTTGAGCCGCAAGATTACGCATCGCCAATTTTGAGACTGTGCACAAGTGAACAGACGGATGCGACATTCCTGTCTACCATCGTGTCCAGGCAAAACAGAAAGCAGTTCCACAAAGCAAGGATGGGCTGGCTTCCCGGTTTTGAGAGGTCGCGCCGCAACGTTCGTAGCGGGGGAGAAGACAATTATGAAATCAACCACAATACTCGGAATTATATTAGCCGTTCTTGGGGCGCTGGCTCTTGTCTACCAGGGATTTAGCTATACGCGCCAAAAAAAGGTCGTCGACATTGGGCCGATTCACGCCACGGCTGACACTCGCGAACACGTGCCCCTTCCGCCGATCGTCGGAGGGCTGGCTTTGGCAGCTGGAGCTTTACTGCTCGTTATGGGTGCGCGACAAAAGTCATAGGCACACCCAAACTCTCAATAAGTTTATTTCATATCGGAAGTTCATCAACTAGAAAGCTGATAGTGGAGGATTGCTATGTTTCGTAAATTGACTCTTGGTGTCTGCATCCTGTTTGCCGCGACAACTGTTTTCGCTGCGAACAAGGAACAAAAACGTTTGGAAAATTCCGGAACCGTCATGCAGGAAGTGATGGGCGTGCCCGACAACATTCCGCAAGAACTTCTGGAAAAAGCGGAATGCATTATCGTTTTCCCATCTGTTCTTAAGGCTGCATTCGTGGTTGGCGGCAGCTATGGCCGCGGAGCCATGGTTTGCCGTACGGGCGAGCACTTTAACGGTCCATGGGGGGCTCCAGCGATGTACGCACTCGAAGGCGCCAGCGTTGGATTCCAGCTCGGCGGACAGGCGACCGATCTCGTGCTTTTGGTCATGAATGAACGAGGAGCTTCCGCCATCCTTGAAAGCAAAGTCAAACTCGGCGCCGATGCTTCCGCGGCGGCTGGGCCGAAAGGCCGCGACGCCTCAGCAGACACCGACGCAACAATGCGTGCGGAAATCCTCAGCTATTCTCGCACCCGTGGTCTGTTTGCCGGAGTTTCTCTCGAAGGTTCCACGCTTCGCCCAGACAACGATGCCAACGCAGACGTCTATGGCCGCAAGATCACAGCCAAGGAAATCGTTCTTGGACACAAGATCGGCGTTCCCGCATCAGGCCGCCTTCTCGTCCGTGTTTTGCAGAAGAATGCTCCGCACAACGAATCAGAAAAGGCTTCCAATCAGTAGATACCGCATTTCGCATATTTTTGCAGCGCATCAAGATGGGTTGGGCCTCGGTCTTTACTTGACGAGGTCCAATCTTTCGATTCAAGCGCCTAAATCAACAAAGGTTCGTCTCTCGTTTTCGCGAAAAGTTTCCTTAACTTCCGATACCTGATTGCGCTCCGCAGATTATCAAGTCATTGGCTCTTTTTACTTAGTGCAAATAGTTGCGGCGGATTGTCTCGCCAGAATTTTAGAGAGGTTCCCACATGCAGGAATTAATTAAATCGGGCTCCATTCTGTTTCGAGAAGGCACGCGGCTTCCGGAAGGCTTTCAAATGGATAGTGCTTCCTATTCCACGGGGTGGAGATCGGTCCAGGGCATGGATGGATATGCGCTTGATCGCCAGGCCAACGATAAAGGATGGAGATTTTTCTATTTTGCCGGGGAAATCGGGGCCACGGTATTCGGAAGCGAAGGCCAGAAAACAGTGCGCAAGGCGTTAGAACGAATTCTAGCTGACCAGAAAATAGAGAATTTCAATTCTTTGGAAGTGACAAATGTGGTCTTCAAACATTTTCTCGGCTTGCCATATGCAACGATTTCAATCCACAAACGGAATATTCAGGAAGGAATGTTTTTGCGCGGCACTAAAGACTCTCCTGAACGGAAGAACGAGCGTGTTGTCGCCGCTTGAACCGAATGTCAATTTCTTAAAGAGGGAAAACAAAAATGAAGAGGATAATCGTTGGAGCCATTGGATTGCTGATGCTTGTGTGTTCCTCCCAATTGGTTTACGGGCAGGATCTATCCAAGTATCGCAATTTTTCGTTTGGCATGAGCTTGGCCGCTATTTCCAAGAAAGTGGACCTGGACGCCAATGAATTGCAGCTGATCCATCAAAAGCCTGCCGTGATTCAAGAGTTGACCTGGTACCCGCCGCAACCCTTCGGCACTTCGCGGGCAGCGGAGCCCGTCGAGAAGATCCTCTTTTCATTCGATAATGGCACTCTCTATAGGATGCTTGTCACTTATGACCGGTCTGCAATTAAAGGGCTGACTGATGAAGACATGGTACAAATCATTTCCGCAAAGTACGGAGTTGCAACCAGGCCTGTCGTGGAAGTTAATTTCCCTACGAATCCTTCGTATAACCCGACTGAAAAAGTGATCGCCCGTTGGGAAGACACTGGATATTCGCTAAATCTCTTTCGATCCTCGGCGACGGATACATTCGCAATCGTCATATTTGATAAGCATTTAGACTCTCAAGCGGCAGTTTCGATTGCGGAATCCGTGGAACTTGAACGACAAGAGGCTCCGCAAAAAGAAGTCGAACGCGCGAAAAAAGAGACGGATGACCTGGAACGTCAGCGGCAAAAAAATATCGAAGTCCTTCGCCCCTGACCGAAAGATTCGATTGCGAGTCGATGCGCGTGGCAATCAATTCTAATCCTTAATTTATAGCGCCAATTTATTCGACGCGTCTTGCTGACCGGAGTAAGAAATGGTTCCTTGCGGCACGGTTTTATGCCACCTCACTTACTTTGAATGAGCACTCCATTTGCTCTGAAAAGTTTCAAGGCGGGTAAGACAGTCTTCTCCCTTAATTAGTCATTGGAAAGGCGATTAAGCTGGCGGTGATCAAGCGGAACACACTCCCAGATTTTCTTAATGAGCGCAAATCCATCTTCAACCATTCTTGCTCCAAATGAGGAAGAGCCGATACGCTCCGAGCTTTTCAGTCTGGAGCGGCTAGAGGAACACGCGGAAAGCCTTGCGGCAGCGCAAGTAGTTACAGATGAAGTGAGCCGTGGTCTCCAGCTCATCCCGCGAGTCCTGGATAATGGCCGCGTTCTGCTCAGCTCCTATCGGGCAATCGCCCTTTCAATTAAAGACGGACATGCCATCACGCCCGCAGCCGAGTGGCTGGTCGATAATTTCCACATCATTGACGAACAGCTGCGAGAAATTAAGGATGATTTACCGGCGGGGTATTACCGCTTGCTCCCCAAACTGGCCTCGGGACACCTGCAAGGTTATCCGCGCGTGTTCGGAGTAGCCTGGGCGTTTGTGGCTCACACAGACAGCCGCTTCGAACCTGAAGCTCTGCGACGTTTCGTTGCCGCGTACCAGCGCGTGCAACCGCTCACCATTGGAGAACTCTGGGCAGTGGCAATCACACTGCGTGTTGTCCTCGTTGAAAATCTGCGCAGAATGGCGGAGCGGATGGTAAGCAGCAGGACGGCCCGCCACGAAGCCGACGTACTCGCTGACAGCTTACTCGGGCCCGGAGGGCAATCCGCAATCCTGCCTGCCCTCCAACAACTTGAAAAAGCTCCATTGGAAATGTCATTCGCTGTGCAGCTTGTTCAGCGCTTGCGGGATCTTGACCCCAAGGTTGGCCCCGTCCTTCTTTGGCTCGATCAACGTCTGGCACTCGCGGGAACAACCGCCGATGAAATTGTCCGCGCCGAGCATCAGCAACAAGGGGCCATGAGCGTGTCGGTGCGCAACATCATCACCAGCATGCGATTAATTTCCGAATTTGACTGGCCGGAATTTTTTGAAACTGTCAGCCTCGTAGACGAAGTTCTCCGCAAGGATACGGCCTTCGCCGAAATGGATTTTTCCACGCGTGATGACTATCGCCACGCGATTGAAAACCTCGCGCTGGGATCAAAACTTTCCGAAATTGAAGTTGCAAAGCGTGTTCTGCGCCGAGTCAAGCAGGAGTTCCGGGATCCCAGAGATGGTCTGACTGATTTCGATAAGGTGAAAGCGGAGCGAAAATCGGAACCTGGCTACCATCTGATTTCGAGGGGGCGGCCGGCATTTGAGCGGGAACTTGGCTTTCACTTATCGTGGAAACGCTGGTTGCTCCGCTTGTACATTCGATCTGCGGTACCCGGCTACCTCGCGAGCATCACTTTAGTATCCGCGATGGTTCTATTCCTGCCGCTCCTGATCGCTCATGCGCGTGGCCTGAATGCTAGAGAACTTATTTTCATTGGATTTCTCGCCAGTGTGCCGGCATCAGATTTGGCGATTGCTCTAATCAACCGCGCCGTGATGGGTTTGCTAGGTCCGAGAAGACTTCCGCGGCTGGAACTGCGCCTTGGTATTCCCCAGCATTTGCGAACGATTGTAGTCGTGCCCACATTGCTTACCACCGCGGCGGAAGTTGCCGAGCACGTTGAAAACCTGGAAGTTCACTACCTTGCGAATCCAGACGGAGATCTCCGCTTCGCACTGCTCACGGATTGGCAGGATGCCCCTAGCGAAACCATGCCTGCTGATGATGATTTGTTCGCCGTGGCACGCGATGGAATTAACAGGCTGAACAAAAAATATCGCACGGTTCCCGACGAAAGCGATCGTTTCTTCTTGCTTCACCGTAAACGCGTGTGGAATGAGTGTGACGGCAAATGGATGGGCTGGGAGCGCAAACGAGGAAAGCTGCATGAACTAAACCAATTGTTGCGCGGTTCGACGACCACCACATTTGTGACCACCGACAGCCTGCCAACAACGCTTGCTGGCGTTCGCTACGTAATTACGCTCGACGCAGATACGCGCTTGCCGCGGGGTGCTGCCGCTCGGTTAGTGGGCACGATGGCGCATCCTCTGAATCGGCCGCGTTTCAGTGACCAGGAAGGGCGGGTTGTAGAGGGCTACGCAATCGTTCAGCCGCGCATTACGCCTTCACTGCCTATTGACCATCCAAGTTCTCTTTGCCAAAGAATTTATTCCGGCCCTGGCGGGATTGACCCGTATTCGTCGGCCGTTTCGGATGTTTATCAGGATTTGTTTCAGGAAGGTTCCTACACGGGGAAGGGAATTTACGATATTGACGCCTTTGAAATGGCGCTCGCAGGCAAGGTTCCGGAGAATTCACTTTTAAGCCACGATTTGTTCGAAGGTATCTTCGGTCGTGTAGCCCTTGCCACCGATATTGAATTGTTCGAAGAATTTCCCTCGAGATATGAAACGATTACGGCGCGCCAGGACCGCTGGGCTCGTGGGGACTGGCAACTTTTGCCCTGGCTTTTTGGACGAAACCACGCAGGCGCAAAAAATAAATATCCGACGAAGATTCCAGTCATCGGTCGCTGGAAAATTCTTGATAACCTGCGGCGTACGCTTTCAGCGCCCGCCGCGCTGCTCACGTTAGTCGCGGGCTGGTTTCTGCGGCCGGCTTCTCCCTGGGTCTGGACGTTATTTCTTCTCGCGACGGTTGCAATCCCTCCGCTTCTGCCTTTTTTCAATGGATTCCGTCCGCGTCGAAAAGGCATTTCTCTAAGAAGCCATTTTCGGGGAGTGCTCAACGACTTAGTTCTCGGCGCATCCCAAATTGGATTGACTCTGACATTCCTGGCATACCAGTCATGGCTCATGACGGACGCGATTCTTCGGACTGTTGCGCGTTTATTTTTCACTCACAGGAACTTGCTGGAATGGGTGACGGCCGCACAATCTATGTTTTCGGCCAAGTCAAAACTCTCCGGGATCTATAGGCATATGGCCGGTGGTGTTTTCGTCGCTCTGGTATGCACAGTGGTTCTGTTCTATGCGCATATCCGGGTGTGGTTTGCCGCGACGCCTTTCCTTCTTCTATGGGTCGCGGCTCCAGCCGTCGCTTTGTGGATCAGCCGCTTGCCGCAAACTCAGAAAGAAAATCAGTTGTCGCTGGCCGACGCGGACGCCTTGCGGTTAATCGCCCGCAGGACTTGGCATTTTTTCGAGACTTTTGTAACTAAGGAAGACCACGCCCTTCCTCCAGACAATTTTCAGGAGATCCCCAAGCCCGTTATTGCGCACCGAACCTCACCCACAAATATTGGTCTGTATCTTCTTTCAACAGTTTGCGCGCGTGATTTGGGATGGATCAGCACACTGGAATTAGTCGAGCGTTTAGAAGCTACTCTGGCAACCTTGGGCAAGATGGAATTGTTTCGCGGCCATTTATACAATTGGTATGACACGCTTGACCTTCACCCGCTCGAACCCAAGTACGTTTCCACGGTGGATAGCGGAAATCTGGCCGGGCATTTATTAACCATTGGCAACAGTTGCCGGGAGTTGATGGAGAAAGCATCTGTTGGTCCGCAGCTTTTATCCGGATTGAAGGACACCGGCCAGCTTTTGCGCGAAAAGCTTCAAAAAATCTCCGATCCCGCACGAACACAAGTTGTCACGCGAAACCAGCTCATTAATTCCGTGGAAGCGATGATGTTGTCGCTCGATCCATTGCCATTTGACTCCATACATTGGGCAACTCGATTCAAAGAGTTGTCCGCTCACGCCCAGACCGTGGCCGATATTGCTCAAGCGCTGGAGCAGGATCGTGGAAATAGTCTCGAATCAGAATTGCGCGCTTGGGCCGAGGCGTTTAAAGCTTGTGTCGAAAGCCACGGTCGCGATGTAAAAATTCTGAACCCGTGGGCGCGCCTGGATTCAGAAGATGTAATGTGGCTGGTTAGAGAGTTTCGCGACCATTCCACGGAATGGTTGGCGATCGAAATGTCGCTACGTTCCACTCCCGCGTTGGGAGAAGCGCCCGACAAATTCGATGCGGTTCTCTCTGCTATTTCAGTTTTGCGCGCAACTTGGGAAAATCGGATTCCGTCTGATCCCGGCGCAATTGTTCGGCTCGATGCGTTGACCAAAGCGTTGAGTCATTCCGCCGCTGACTCAACTGCGCTGATTCGTCGTCTTTCCACCATCGCTCAAACTGCGGACCGGATGGTTCAGGCGATGGATTTCAGTTTTCTTGTTTGACGAAACACGCAAACTCTTCTCCATCGGTTATCGCGTTGCAGACGGAAGCCTGGATCCAAACTGCTACGACTTGCTCGCATCGGAAGCACGCCTCGCAAGTTTCGTCGCCATTGCAAAAGGAGAAGTTCCGTCAGCGCACTGGTTTCACCTGGGCCGCGCGCTCACGCCGGTCGATCGCGGATCCGCGCTGATTTCCTGGTCGGGTTCGATGTTTGAATACCTAATGCCCGCCCTGGTGATGCGTTCCCCCGAAGGGAGCTTGTTGAGCCAGACGTACCAACTGATTGTGCGGCGGCAAATTGAATATGGCGAGGAGCGCGGCGTGCCTTGGGGAATGTCGGAATCCGCGTACAATGCGCGCGATCTGGATCTCACCTATCAATATTCCAGCTTCGGCGTTCCAGGCCTGGGACTTAAGCGCGGCCTTAGCGAAGACGTTGTCATCGCGCCATATGCCACCGCGCTTGCGGCGATGATTGATCCGGAAGCTGCCTTGCAAAACTTTCGCGCGCTTGGAACGCGGGTGGAAGTGGCGCATTTGGATTTTATGAAGCCCTCGATTACACGAGTTCGCGATTGCCCGAAGGCGAAACGTCGCCATCGTGCGTTCCTATTTGGCGCACCACCAGGGAATGTCGCTCATCGCGATGGCTAACGTGCTGAATGACGGCGCGATGCGTGCGCGATTTCATGCTGAGCCAATCGTGCAAGCGACCGAACTGCTTTTGCAGGAGCGCACTCCGCGAAACATGATGGTCGCGCGGCCTCGCGCGGAAGAAGTTTCCGCGGCATCGCACGTTCGTGAATTGATTCCTCCGGTGTTGCGGCGTTTTACGACTCCGCATACTTCCATCCCGCGGACGCAGCTGCTGTCGAACGGACGATACGCCGTGATGCTGACCGCCGCGGGTTCGGGCTATAGCCGCTGGCGTGATATCGCGGTTACGCGATGGCGCGAAGACGCCACGCGCGATTGCTGGGGCAACTATATTTTTCTTGCGCGATTCGCAATCCGGAGATGTGTGGTCGGCTGGTTATCAACCCAGCGGTGTGAACCGGATTCCTACGAGGTTTCGTTTCATGAAGATCGCGCCGAATTTATCCGCCGCGACCGCTCGCTGACCACAACTCTGGAAGTTGTCGTTTCGCCGGAAGACGATGCTGAAGTGCGCCGCGTTTCCATCACCAACTTAGGAACGCGCACGCGCGAAATTCAGGTCACATCCTACGCCGAGCTATGTCTGACGTCGCAGGCGCCGATGTGGCTCATCCGGCATTTTCCAATTTGTTTGTTGAAACCGAATTTGTCTCTGATATTGGCGCGCTATTGGCAACACGCCGAAGACAATCCGACAAGGAAACAGAAGTTTGGGCTGCGCACGTAGTTGTCGGTAGAAGGCGAAACCGTCGGCGACGCTGCAATACGAAACGGATCGCTCGCGGTTTCTCGGGCGTGGCCACGACGTGCGCAATCCAGTTTCGATCATTGACGGCCGGCCACTTTCGAATACGGTTGGCTCCGTTCTCGACCCGATCCTGAGTCTGCGGCGGACGGTACGAATTCCGCCGGGAACGACGGTGCGAGTTATTTTTTCCACGATCGTCGCCTCCGCGCGAACAGTCTCGAATCTCGCGGACAAATATCGCGGACCAACAACTTCGAGCGCACCTTGACGCTTGCGTGGACACAGGCACAAATCCAGCTGCATCACTTGGGCATTGGACTCGATGAAGCTCATTTATTCCAGAGATTGGCGAACTCCGTGCTTTACTCCGACGCTTCTCACGGCCTTCGTCGGATGTGTTGAGTCGCAGCACGCTGGATCGTTCCGCACTGTGGGCCAGGGAATTTCCGGCGATCTGCCCATTGTAGTGGTGCGCATCAACGAAGCGGACGACGTCGAGATTGTCCGTCAACTTTTGCGTGCGCACGAATACTGGCGGATGAAGCAACTATTTGCCGACCTGATCATTATTAATGAAAAGCCTTCGTCGTACGCGCAGGAATTGCAGGTCTCGCTCGACGAACTTGTGCACGGAAGCCGCCTGCGGCTTTCACCGAACACAAGCAACGTGCGTGGCAGCATTTTCCTGTTACGCGCGGATCTGATCTCTCCGCAGGAACAGGCGCTGCTTCAGACCGTCGCGCGAGTTGTGCTGCTCAGTTGGCGAGGCACGTCTGTCTGAACAAGTTGACGCGGTCGCAGCGTGCCGAAATCGTGATTCCTCCAGTTGCCCCGCGCGTCGTGCGCCCAAACGGCAGGATGTTCCGCTTCCCCAAAGGACGCTTGAATTTTTTCAACGGTCTCGGTGGCTTTGCCGAGAAGGCCGCGAATATGTGACCTTGCTCTGGGGAAGGATTGCGAACGCCCGCTCCGTGGATCAACGTGATTGCGAATCCCTCCTTTGGGTTTCTGGTTTCTGAATCCGGTTCGGGGCACACCTGGTCGCTGAACAGCCACGAAAATCAACTCACGCCGTGGTCCAACGATCCTGTCACTGATCCTCCCGGAGAAGCGATTTACATTCGCGACGAAAATACCGGCGAAGTATGGACTCCGACTGCATTGCCAATCCGCGACGAAACATGCTCCGTACGTTGCGCGGCATGGCCAGGGCTACAGCCGTTTTCATCATGGCTCGCACGGAATTCTTACTGAGTTACTACAATTTGTGCCGCTCGAAGACCCGATAAAGATTTCCCGGCTCACGCTGAAGAATGATTCCGGCCGTGTGCGGCGTCTTTCCATCACCGGATATGCCGAATGGGTGCTGGGCAGTTCGCGAAGTGCTTCCGGCGCCATACCTCATCACGGAGCTCGATTCGAAAACGGGAGCTGTCTTCGTGAGTAGCGCGTTGGGGGGGGAATTCGGAGGGCGAATTGCATTCGTGGATCTTGGCGGCAGGCAGACTTCAGTTACTGGCGACCGAACAGAATTTCTAGGACGCAACGGAGCGCTTGACCGGCCCGCAGCGCTGGAACGATGGAGGTCCGCTTTCCGGAAATGTGGGAACAGGCCTCGATCCGTGTGCGGCTTTACAAACTTTGATCGAATTACGGCCTGGGGCCAGCTCGGAAATCGTGATTCTTCTGGGCCAAGCGGAAAATAGAGAGCAGGCACGTGAATTGCTGAGCCGCTATCGCGCCGCAAACTTGAATTCAGTTCTTTCTGAAGTTACGAACCAGTGGGACAACATTCTCGGCGCGGTGCAGATCACTACACCCGATTCCAGCTATGGATCTCGTCCTGAACCGCTGGCTGCTTTATCAGACGCTCGCTTCCCGTGTCTGGGCGCGCGCAGCATTCTACCAGTTAAGTGGCGCGTACGGCTTCCGCGACCAACTTCAGGATGGGATGGCCTTGGTGGTCGCCAACCACAAAGTCGCGCGCGAACACCTTCTGCGCGCAGCCGCGCGACAATTTATCGAAGGCGACGTTCAACACTGGTGGCATCCGCCGCTTGGGCGCGGCGTGCGAACTCGCATCTCGGACGACCTCTTGTGGCTACCTTACGCCGTGATCCAGTTCATCGAAACGACTGGCGAAATGGCTTTGTTCGATGAAGGAGTTTCCTTTCTTGAAGGGGACGTGTTGGCCGAGGGCCAGAACGAATCCTATTTCGAACCGCGCGTTTCTGAAACTAAGGCTACGTTGTTCGAGCATTGCGCACGAGCATTGGACCGAAGTCTCTCGTTAGGCAATCACGGACTGCCGCTGATGGGCACAGGCGATTGGAATGACGGTATGAATCGCGTCGGGGAACACGGAACCGGAGAAAGTGTTTGGCTCGGCTGGTTTCTGCACACGATTCTCTGGGAGTTCGCCAAAATTGCGGATATTCGAGGGGAACATAAACGCGCTGAGGCATGGCGTCTCCACGTCAGTGCTCTAAAAGCCGCGCTCGAATCCGATGGATGGGACGGTGAGTGGTATCGCCGCGCTTATTTCGATGACGGCACGCCGCTTGGGTCTGCCGGAAACGCAGAATGCAGAATTGATTCGATTGCTCAGTCCTGGGCAGTCATTAGTGGCGCAGCTGAACATGGCCGCGCATCGCGCGCCATGGCCGCTGTGGATTCCCAACTTGTGCGCCGTCCTGAGGGATTAGTGCTTCTCTTCACACCACCCTTTGACCTCACATCGCATGACCCTGGCTATATCAAGGGCTACGTCCCCGGAATCCGGGAAAATGGCGGTCAATATTCTCATGCTGCGGCATGGACGGTCATAGCATTCGCGGCGCTTGGTGACGGCGATAAAGCTTACGAATTATTTCGCATGTTGAATCCAATTACGCATACTTCTTCACGCGCGAAAGTTCAACGCTACAAAGTCGAACCCTACGTATTGGCGGGAGATGTTTACGCTGAGCCTCCCCACGTAGGCAGAGGTGGATGGACCTGGTATACAGGTTCTTCTGGATGGCTTTATCGCGCTGGGTTGGAATCGATCTTGGGATTCCGTGTCCGCGGGCAGTTTCTTTGTATTGATCCGTGTATTCCTCGCACCTGGCCTGGCTATTCCATTAGCTTTCGATATCACTCTGCGATTTATCAAATCAGCGTGAAAAATCCGACAGGTATTTGTCGAGGGGTCCTTTCCACTAGCATCGATGGCAAAGATTTCGTCGGTCGCGTCAATATTCCGCTTGCTGACGATGGAGCCACGCATCAAGTCCTAATTGTCCTGGGTTAGTGTGGGAGGCGAACCTCAGAAGATCGTCTCGGATCGAATTTCGCATTAAGGAATTCACGTTCCAAGCTCATCCTTAATTTGTTCCTGATCAATTGCGTCGCCAAGCCTATTTTATTGCGGACAAGGAACTTTTCTGCATGGATTGATCAACACTTTGACC
Organism: uncultured Acidobacteriota bacterium; assembly: GCA_963786215.1. Classification (GTDB taxonomy): domain Bacteria; phylum Acidobacteriota; class Terriglobia; order Acidiferrales; family UBA7541; genus Palsa-360. Next base: position 258,529 of record CAWAYK010000004.1, on the reverse strand, counting down.
GGCTGAAGTTTAAAATTTGACGTTTAATATTATCTGTTGCCGGGGAATTTGACAGGGAAGTGATCACGTCGTAAATGCTAGGTGATTGCAGCGATTGGAGGATCGATACATGCGGATACTCCAACTTTTGACTTAGCTTGTTTTTCCAGTTCTTTCCGCGCAGATTCTGTCAGCCGCGGCCGTGCCAGCTCTTTAGTTACACCTGCTATGATTGCCTTAAATTTCGCAACAGTACGTTTCTTGGTTTTATTCTTATCATTCATGAAGCTGGACCCTTGTGCGACAGGAAGTGTCAAACGGTAGCTCAACTCCGCTATTCCACCGGATCTTTCTGACGCGTCGTTTTTACTCCGTTCAAAATCCCGATTCCCAAAAGCACTATCGCCCCAACCGCGATCCAATGTGTGGGTATATGAAGCAAGTACGCTCCATAAATCAGTCCACCGATCACGATCACAAATCCAATTGAATATATACCAAATGACATAAGACTCCATTCTTGGATCGACCATGGCACTTGTTAATCTTGCGTAATTCCCCGCACCTAGCTTTGTCATTTATACCTGCATTAATCTTCCCTGACTGTTCAATCCAGCACATATTTTTCGATCAAGATCGAGGAAACTTAACGAAGGGTGGAAATACATCATTTATCCCTCGCAGGCCGGTTGCTCCAGGCCGAGCCGCCTGGCCAGTCAATACACGCAGCCTCGGCGCGACCGAGATGCAAGTTGCAGAGGCTTTTTTTACAAGTAAACCGGCAGAAAGTATTTACTAGGATATAATCTATTTATGAGTCAGATAACATTATTCGGCGGCAAACTTCCTAAAGCTTTTCTCATCGCGTTTCTCGCCGCCGCCGTTCCCGCATATTGTCAGGAGTCCTTTGACCGGGTCTCCGATCCCTCGCCCACGGAGCAGCCGCAGCCTTCCCCCGGCACTTCAGCTGAGCGCCAAGTTTCCCTCAGTACGTTGCCCAGGAATTTTTTTGCCGATCAGAAGGAAATTTGGATGTTTCCGGAACAACTCGCCAAAGGCAAGCACTGGCTACCCACAATCGCGATTGTGGGTCTCACATCCGCGCTAATCGCTTCCGACGCGCACACCGCTCCGTACTTCCGCAATACAAATAGCTTCAACGGATTTAATCGCGTGTCCGGCGGCTTGAGCAGCGGAGCATTCATCGCAGCCGTGCCCGCTACATTTTACGCAATCGGCCTGATCAAAAAAGATTCCTACGCGCAAGGCACTGCGTTACTTGCGGCAGAAGCATTTGCGGATGGATTTGCGTTGGACCTCGCCTTCAAGGGCATCACGGGCAGAAAGCAACCCTCGCAGTACGCAGGCAATGGTCCTTACACGGACAGCTTCTTCAACGGTTCTCATAATCCGGTTCACTCCGGTGGTTTTTATTCCGTGCATGCCATGTCCGCTTTTTCAGTCGCCACCGTGATCTCCCACCGCTATCGCAACCATCGTTGGGTCCCCTTCGTCGCTTATGGTGTAGCCGGCGCAATCAGTTTCGCGCGCGTCACTGGCAGCAACCATTTCCCCTCTGACATCTTCTTTGGCAGTGCCATGGGTTTCGCGATCGCCCGCTATGCAGTCTTACCCGGAAGGTAAGCAGAGCTTGGGAATTCGAGTCCTAGTTTGAGTCCCGATAGGTTCGACGGTCTCAACAGGGCAGTGCATCACTTGCTTTAAGTTTTCACCTGGATTCTCAAACCCAAAGTTTTTCTCGGACGCTGATTTAAGCGCAGCGCGGGTTTATCGAGAACTGCTTGAGAATACTCTGACAAGTCTGTTCTCTTAGGGAAGTACTGCTGCAACAAGCCATTCGTGATTTCGTTCGTGCCGAGCAGGACGTTGTTCCGTATTGGTTGGCGTTGCTGGAATGGACGTACTCCGTGGTTTGTTACATGCAAGTGACGGAGAGACATAAGAGGTGCGCCGCCTGCAGTGCCGCGCTGATTGTACGGTCCATACTGGAGTTGGAGCGCGCCAGCTGAGACAGCCGTCCCATGCTGCATTGTGACAATCTCGCGACAAGTGGAGCGGGAACTGCATTCAATATTGTGTCCCTTTATAGATCGGGATAAACTGCCTCGCGAAATCGCGAGAGTCTAATCAGGGAACGGGAGTTATGGGACAACCCAATATCGTCGAACTAAGCGGGCGAATCGACAACGTCACCTCCGCGGACATCGAGACAAGTATCGGCCTGGCGCTTGACGCTGCGCCGTCAGCCCTGATTCTTGATTTTAGTCACGTCACCTTCGTGAGCAGCATTGGCCTGCGCGTGCTTCTGATGGCTGCGAAGCGATGCCGCAAACAGAACACCCCTCTCGTCCTGCATTCCGTTTCCAAGCCGATTGTCGACTTGTTCAGGGTGAGCGGCTTGACCGAGTTCTTCCCAATTCATCCTACCCGGGAGACCGCGTTGGCGGCCATCGTTTAAGGCAATTACATCCGAGAATAAAGTATTCCTGGGGCAAGTTTTCGAAAAGTCTCATTCGAATGATGACTGGCGGGACGCTTCAGTGAGGAGAAACGGGCGTGGGTGAATCCCTCACATTACATGTGCGGAACAAAGGCGATGCGATCGCTCCGGCCAATGAGGCTGTGGAAACGTGGCTGGCCACGCAGGAGATTTCGCCGGAAGCCATATTTTTCGCCAGCCTGACGGTCGAGGAACTCGTAACGAATTGCATCAAGTACGGATATGACGATTCGGCGGAACACACCATCGACATCGAATTGTCCGTTGCCAATCACACGCTGACGATTACGGTCGTCGATGACGGCCACGCATTTGACCCTTTGGCAGTGCCAGCTCCGGATATGTCAGGGGCGATTGAGGACAGGCCCATTGGTGGACTTGGGATTCACATGCTGCGGGAGTTGGCGGATAACATGTCCTATGAGCGGCGCGACAACACGAACCGAATCACGCTGACAAAGCGAATGCCTTAAGATGTTTGCTTATTCTTTCAAAGCGTACTAGTAAGTCCGTAACTCATTGCGCCAGCAAAATTAGATTCTGTATTATTTTCTTTCAACTAAAAGCTCTGGCCTGGCAAGCAATGCTGAAGCCGAAAGTGATCTGCATAGCATCGCTGCCCCCATTTGCCCTGAGCCACACCAGAGAATTATACCGAAGACTCCGCGCGCAATTGCCATACGCCCGCATCGGGGTTTGCATGGGGCATTTTGAAGGGAAACTCCCCAAAACGGCCTCTCGAATCAGAATGGCGAACGGCGATTCTTTATTCGTCAGCGTGCCACAAGCTTTGGTATACGCAAATCGTGAGCTGGGAACAAAAGTTCTGCTCGATGCAGTCTCTTAGATCTCAAATTAGAGCATGCTTCAGCACGCGGAATTTAGTTCCTAGAAGGACTAAACTCCGCAGGTAGCTGAAGTTTTAATTAATTGCGAAGCAATAAAACAATCCCGCACCGCCGGTGCTTACCAGATTGTCCTGGCTGCAGCCACGGCTTGGATGGGCGGAATTCCAAGAAGTATTGTTCCCGCCGCTCCGATCAAAATGCCCAAGCTGAGCTGTGCCAGTCGTTTCGCTCGTCCAGTTACCGCAGGTGTGATCCATGCCATCCGTGTAGGCCCTGCCATCAGTTTGCGAGCCGGTCAGCATGTCATGCACGTTCGGCGTATCGCCACGCCCGTTAAGCATCGTCCCTTTTTCTGTGAGCGCGGAAAGTTTCACGAGATTATTTCCAAGACGTGCAAGTTCCGCAGTGTCCCCATGCAGATCGGCAAGATTATTGGCGATTTTTTCGCCCTTGGCGTTGTACCAGGGGCCGTTCCCGATGCGATCGCGCGCATTCACTGTGGGCTGGCCGTTTGCGGCGTTAGTGCTCATGTAAGCGTGCCAGGTTTTACTGCCGCCGCCAACCGCCGCGGCAAGTGTCTGGCAAATGCGGTCCGCTCCCGCGAGGCCGCCGAGATTCGCTCCATGGCCGGAACCTGCGCTCGTAATAAAGAAACTCATGGGCCGGGGCGGAGCCTGCTGCTGTGCGGGTTGCTGTGCGAACGTAATGTAAGCGCCTACCATGGACAACGCGAATGCGGCAATGACGGGCTTGATCTTCCTCATGTTCATCTCCTTCAAATCGATGTTATTTTTAACTATTGAAGTGACAGTTAATTTTTGTACCCCAGCAATTAGGGGGGAAGATATCACAACCAGGGATAAATTGGAGATCGGAATATTTTGCGCAGTCAGATCTTCAGGAGTTTTTCCGCATTACCGTGCGCGACTTTTTCTTTTTCTTCCGAGGTGACCGGCAAGCTGTCCAGAAATTTGCGGCCCACAATATTTGAACTAAAGGGATAGTCCACTGAAAACATTATCCGGTCGATTCCCACCACTTGCTGCATGCATTGAAACGGCGGCGTGCTGAAATATCCGCTGGTGGTCAGATAAAAATGCTCGTGAAAATATTCGCCGACCGAGCGTTTTAAATCCGCCGCTCCTCTGCCCAAGACCATTTCCGCCCGGGCAATGGAAAACGGCAAATTTTCTCCCATATGGCCGACGATGATTTTGAGGGCAGGGAAGCGGTCAAACAATCCGCTGACAATCAAGCGAAGGCAATGCATTCCTGTTTCCACGTGCCAGCCCCACATTGCCGTCGATAGCATAAATCCCAGCGAGCCCGGCAGGCCGCTGTAATACGCTTCCATCACAGGTTTTGGCGGTGGCGCTGGATGTAAATAGATCGGCACATCCAAGGATGTCGCGGCTTCAAAAATCGGCGTGAATCTCGGGTGATCGAAAAATTGGCCGTTGCTCGTACCGTTCAGCATCACGCCTTTGAAGCCTAACTCGCGAACGCAGCGATCGAGTTCCGCCGCGGCTTTGTCCGGCTCCTGCAGGGCGAGCGTGGCGAAGGCTGCAAAGCGGCCGGGATGAGCGCGAACCGCTGCGACCATCCGGTCATTCGCGTCTCGGGCAACGGCATTCGCGGCGGACGGGTCCAGTTTATCCACGGTATTCGCCGATACCGAAAGAACCTGCATGTCGATTCCCGCGGCATCCATATCGGCGATGCGACCTTCGCCTAAATCGAGCAGCTTCGCATTCATGCTCTGCATGAATGCGGCGGATGCGCCCGTCGCAGGCATCTGCGCGGCCTTAAGTATTTCTGGTGTCGTGATGTGTTCTTCGAGTGTGATGATTCGCATGCGCACATGTTACACAACACAAGTTTCACCGGCAAAATATTGAAGCTCTTAAGTGGCGCGGGCTTCAGCCTGCGGATTTTAGGGCTTGCCAGGCCTGCCCCCCGCAGGCTGAAGCCCGCGCCACTGAAAGTCCGAAATTCGACCCGCGCTTATTTCCACGCGGAATATAAAGGTTTGCCCACCATGAGAACCGGATTCGCTCCCGGACGCGGCTTGAATTTTTCCGCGCGGCCGTTGTTCACTTCGGCGAGGTACAAATTTCCTTCCTGATCGACACTCATTCCGTGCACATTCCACAGCGCTCCCGGCCAATCGCCTTCGCTGCCCCATTCGTAAAGAAGATGTCCATCCATATCGAACTTGATAATTTTTGCGGTATAGCCGTCGGCAATCCAGAGGAAGCCGTCGGCTGCTTTGTAAAGGAATTGCGGGGTGGACGGTTTTCCGGTGGTCCACTGGTCAAGAAATTTTCCGTTTTCGTCGAAAATCTGAATGCGATGATCGGAGCGATCCGTGACAAAAACACGGTGGCGTGGAAGGTCAAACACAACACCGTGTACATCATGGAATGTTCCAGGGCGGGTGTCGTCGGGAGGCGTGGAAGGTTGGCCCCATGCCATAAGATATTTGCCGTCTTTATCAAACTTCACCACGCGCGTATTGCCGTAGCCATCGGTCACGTACATTGTTCCGTCGGGCAGCCAATTAATGAACGTGGGCCGGTTGAAATGTTTGTCATCCTCGCCGGACTGGTAGGGTGTGCCCAGCGTTTTCACCAATTCTTTTCCGTCGTGCGTGAATTCGTAGACAGCGTGCCCCTGATCGTCCACCACCCAAATGTGTTTTTCCGGATCGTACGGATTCATGGTGACGGAGTGCGGCCTGCGCAACATCTTGTCCCATTTCGTCCAATCTTCTATCAGATTGCCATTCGAGTCGACCACCACGATGCAGTGTTCCCAGCGCGCGTCCACGCCAAGCGAACCTTTCCACACAGGATTTCCGGCAGCCGTTACCGGGCCCACCGAAGCGTTTCGCCAGGGCACCTGCGCGACAGGAAATGAAATGCTGGGGCCAACCGAAGGGTAGGGAATTTCTTCGGGCCGCTTCATGGCAGGAATTTCGCCGCGCTCCAGAATAAAAACGCGATCAGGACTTTCCGCGAAAACGCTTTCCACCGCGCCATAGGTCCATTTCTCGTGGCCTGGCAACGAGGTGATAGGTTTTGGCCAGTTGGGATCGACCTGGTATGGGCCGTCGACATCCTGGCCCACGCGCTGTCCAGCAAGCGCGGCAACCCCGTAACCCGGCTTTGTCTGGGCTTGCACGGAAATCATTTTGCCCGTGGCAATCACGCCAGCCACAAATGCAATGGCAGCGACGGCCGCCACGAGAATAGTCAATTTGCGTTTCGTCATGAATTTGTTCTCCGAAAAGACTTGTCACTCTATAAACTTAACCGCGAAATTTATAGACCGTACTATATATCTGCCCATGCAAACTAATCGCGCGAGACAATAGATCCGCGATTATATGATTGATTCAGAAATTTGAATCAGAAAAAGCGGCGGGGATTCAGGAAGTCTTTTTGGGGGTGTGGACCCAGGCCTCGGACAAATTCAACGAGCGGCCGTACACTTATCGCTTTGCCGAGAGACCGCTAGCCCCCATTTCTCACGGGATTGTCTATTTTCTGGGAGCGCCAATCTCCTGATTGGCGTTTTGCCACGCGCCAATCAGGAGATTGGCGGTCCCGGGTTTTCCGCAACGGAATTCGTGCCAACTGTACTTTCAGATTCGGAAGCTATCCCGGTTGGGTCACCTTGCTATGACGCACCGTCTGCCCACTGAGGCGGCGCGGCCCTGTAGTGAGAAGGTCAGGCTAATCGCGCGTAGAACGCGTGCTCACCTGGGCAGGCGCCGATTGTGCCGTGCGAAAAATAGTGGAAGCCCCATAATGGCGACAAAAATAAAATCATAAACGCTAGCGCTGCGCTTGGTGTAGTGAGTGGCGGCATGATGATCTCCTTTACTTCAAGCTAATCTTCGCTGACCCACTTATGAATTGCTGTGACGCAGGCAACGTGGCCGCGTGATCCCGGTCACATTTAGAAACGCCATTTAAACCTCCAAGTGGCTTCATTCCGCTTAAACATTCCCAAGATTACCCATACCAAGAAAAGGGCCGGGAGCAGATTTCTGCTCCCGGCCCTTTTTCAGGCGCGAAGACTTTTTTATTTTGTCCAGGCAGCGCGAATCGGTTGGCCGATCAACAGAGCCGGATCAGCGCCCTTGCGCGGAACAAATTTTTGCGGCCGGCCTCCCCACACTTCTGCGGTATAGAGATTGCCTTCCTGATCCACACCGAACTGGTGTGTTCCCCACAGGCCGCCCGCCTCGGGAGTCATCGTGCCCCAGGTATAGAGCAACTTCCCGTTCAGGTCATATTTGTAGAATTTAAAGTTTCCGTGGCCGTCGGACATCCAGAGGTGCTGGTCGGCGGTCATGAAAATGTGATACGTCGCCGTGGGACCGTCGCCAAGGTACCACTGATTGAGGAATTTTCCGTTCTCATCGAATATCTGAATGCGCCGGTTGCTGCGGTCGTTAATGTAAAGGCGGCGCTGGTTATCGATGGCGATTCCGTGAACGGTATTGAAATAGTTTGGCCGCATTTCGTGCCCACCGGCCGCGCCTCTTTCGCCCCAGGCCATCAGGAATTTTCCGTTCTTGTCGAATTTTACGACGCGTGTTTCTTCATACCCGTCTGTCACAAAGAAGGTTCCGTCCGGCAGCCACGCGATATCCGTCTGGCGGCCGAAAGTTTCACTAGGCGGACCAGTTTTTTGAATGTACGAAGGGCGCGCGGTATTGCCGGTCATTTTTGCGTTTCGCTCAGTCGTCGTGTTTAGCGTGCCTATGGTCTGAAGCAATTTCTTGCCGTCGTTGCTGAAGATGCGAATCACTTCGTGACCGTCGTCGATCGCCCACACGCGCTTATCAGGGTCATAGGGACTGATCAGAATTTTATGGACGCGTCCCTGCGACAACACGTTCGGATTGTCCGGCTTGAAGAGCGAATCCCACTGGGTCCACGCCTCTTTCACATCTCCCTTGCTGTCGTACACCGTAATAATGTGCTTCCAGCGATAATCCTTTTCATCGACGCCCATGTAATCGTCAGAAGCCTCGCCAGGGCTCGCATAGGGTCCAACGGATGCGTTGCGGCCATACATTCCGCGCCCCGGGACTTCCACGTGCGCCTTCAATCCGAATGCGGTCTCGAGCTCCACGTATGCTTTCTTCGCATTTGTTAAGTCGGGCAGCTCGCCGCGCATCACAACAAAAATGCGATCGGGATTCTGCGCGAACACGCCCTGCACGGCGCCCCACGTCCAGCCCTTTTCTTCAGGAAATAGCGTAGACAATGGTTTTGGCCAGTTTGGATCGACACGATACGGGCCATCCACCAGCTCATCGCTCGGATTCGCAGGATCAACCCACTGGCCATCCTGTTCTTTCTGCGGCGCGGCGCTTACTTTTTTTGTGTTCACCCAACTCAGCAAAGTCGTGGCGCCAATCACGGCACAAATCATTGCTCCGACGATTATTTTTCGGCTAGCAAGTTTCATTTGGGATTCTCCTGTTTTTGCCGCGCGCGCCTGCATATCCAGGTTTCGGGATGTAACCAGAACAGGTCGCATTGCGATATTCTTTTTGAAATGACAGTTTTGTATGGGAAACACTGTTCAGGCTCCCTACTCGCCGATAACATACACCCAAGTAGCAATATCAAAGCCAGAATTTTACATTCCATGTATTGTGCCTGAAAGTTTCACAGTGGTTTTTCAGTATGCAGGAAATACTTGATATTTTAAGCGTACGGTAAATACCCGATACAGTTGCACGTTTTTATGGGAGAGATTCCGGTTAAAATACAGGTGTGAGCCCAGCGGGGGAGTGCCATGAAATCAAGGTCATTCTGGATTTTCGCGCCTGGCGTTTCGCTTCGCCGCAGAGTCGCATTAAGTTTAGCAATCGTGCGCCTGATTCTCGCGCCGGTCATTTTGCTCGCAATCTATTATTTGTTTCAGATGGGCTGGATTGTCGATCGCATCGTGAGCGTGGACGCGCCATCGGCGACACTCGCGCAGCAGGCTTCGATCCAAATGCTTGAGGCGCGCAGAGCGGAACGTAATTTCTTCCTCCTGTATGATCCAGCCGACGTGAAGGAAAACCACGATTCGCTTGCGGGAGTTTCCGGAATTCTGAATCAAATTCACGGTTTGCATCCCGAAGAAGACGTCACCATCCAGAATGCCTTGAACTGTGTCAATCGTTACCAGCAAGGCTTCGAGGAGGCGGTTTCCTATTTTTCGCAGCCTGGTGAAGCGCAGCGCGGCCGCCTCGAAACTGTTGTGCGGAATTACGAATCGGATTTGAACACGCTCGTGCGCCAGAATGATCGTAAGAGCCGTGCCAAACTCGTTGAACGGCTGCGACAGCAAGTGGACTCTTTCGATACACAGATCATGGCCACAATTCAGGCCAGTGATCCAAAATTGCGTCAAGTGGCCAGAGATCTGGATGCGACGAGCCACGATTTGTTCGCCTTAACATCCACGCTCGAAAGGGAAAACTGGCAGCGCGTTCAGGAGGATCATCAGCGGGCACAGAACCTTCTGCACCGTGCGGAGTGGGTTTTGAGCATCGTTTCCGCAATTACGATTTTTCTTAGCCTATGGATGAGTCTGGTCCTGCCGCGACAGGTGATAAAACCGCTGATGATTCTAAAAGAGGCCGTCGATGACGCCAATTCTGGAAATTATCAAATTCAATTCGAAGTGCAGGGAAAAGGCGAAATCGTGGAGCTCGCGAAAAGCATCCGCTGCCTGATCGGGCACTTGAATACCACGCGGCAAACAGCCTAACGAGCTCAACGCAACGATAGTGCGCTTTGCTATCAGCGAGACTGCCTACGGCATTCGGCAAACATAATTCTCCGCTTGATCGCTGCTGCCAGTCCTACATCTACTGGAATAAATTTCAGCAACCAAGCGCGCCGTTTATCGGCCCGAGTCCGCGTTTGATTCTGAATGTTGGGGATTTGCCCCTCAATTCAATCGAGGACGTTGATTAAGACTGCGACTCACACGCAAGATAGCGTGAGTCGATACCATTTGCGGAATTCTGCGTTCCGGAAGTCCGCCGTCGAAGGAAATTGTAAATTCATTGTATACGGCGGCAGAGAGGCGTACCATGCGCACCATAGAAGTCCCAATCAAAACATTCCGCGCGAATCGATCTCTGTTTAAATAAGGAGCGTGAAATATGAGTTCCATTTCGAAATTGAGCAGGAGGGCTTTGATAAAGACTGGGCTGGCCTCGACGGCTATTCCTATCGTGTCGGGAATTTTGGGTACGCCTGAAAAAGTCGAAGCGCAAGCGAAAACTGCCGAAGTTACCTTTGCGGCGGTTCCGGGAGAAAAGGGAGTTCAGGATGTTTTCGGCGCGTACGATGTGGACCCGAATTGGCCGCAGGCCTTGTCCTCCTTGCCCGGGAACGAAGCCTGGAACTGGGGATCGGGCGAAGGGATTTTCGCCGAAAATCCGGACCGTGTCTTCATTCTTCAGCGCGGCGAATTGCCAAACATCAAGCGTCCAAAAGAAATTGATCTTCCACAATTGGGGCCGAGCCTTGGATTTCCAATCGGCCGCTTGCCCTACCGCGACGCTACAGCGGCCAGCCCCCCAGGTCAGCTCGATGGTCCAAATCATGGCACGGAAAATGTGGATTGGCGCTGGACCCATTGCATCGTTGCCGTGAATGCCAAGGGAGAGATTAAAGAGACTTGGCCGGAGTGGGACAGCATGCTTCGCCGCCCCCACGCGATTTACATCAATCCATACGACAAGGACAAATATGTGTGGCTGGTGGACGATTATCGCCACGCGATTTTCAAGTTTACTCATGACGTGAAGAAGCTGGTGCAGACTCTTGGCACGCCGAATGTCCTCGGCGCCGACGCCACTCATTTCTCGCGACCCACGTACCTCGCGTGGCTCCCCGACAGCACTATGTTTGTCGCCGATGGTTACCTTGGCACGCGCGTGGCCAAGTTCGACAAGGACGGCAAGTTCCTGATGGACTTCGGCATGAAGGGAAATCCCCCCAACGAAACTCGCCCGGGCTACCTCAATGGCGTGCACGGTGTTGCCGTTGATGTTCCCAGCGGAAGAGTTTTCGTTAATGATCGATACAATCATCGTGTGCAGGTATTCGACACCAACGGCAAATTTGTGAACATGTGGAAGGTGGGAGATCCGCCGTCCGACGTGCATTGCCTGCATTTGTCCGCGGCCGACCGGCACCTTTGGCTCTTTGATCGCGGCACCAACAAAATGATCAAGTACGACCTGGACGGCAACTTCCTGTACTCCTGGGGCACGTTCGGAGATTTTCCGGGCGGTTTCTGGGGAGTGCATGGAATGCACGTCGATCAGGAAGGCAATCTGTACACGGCCGAGGTGGACAACGGGCGCGCCCAGAAGTTTATGCCGAGGAAAGGCGCAAATCCGGCCATGCTAATCGGGCCGGGGGTCAAGCCCGTCTAGTCGTTAATTCAAATCAATTGCTCGCCCGCTTTCTGGCGAAGCAAGCGCATATAACGACAAAACGCCGCTGCGGTTTATCACCGCAGCGGCGTTTCTTTTACATAGATTCAGTTCATGGTCGCGCTTGCCTGCGGATTGGGAACAGAGATTTCGCCCGGATCGCGGTTGCCTTTTGGATGCTTGCCCAATAAATGCCAGCGCTATTCGTAAAACTGCGGCGATTTTTTCAGTTTTGCATTGCCTGCGAAGTCGTGTTGAATCCACAGCTGCGAATTTGTTTTCTTCAGAAAAGCGTCAACCTCTTTGCGACTGGCGCGAGTCTGGTCCGGGTTGAAATCGAATGTCGGAGTGCGGTCCAGAGTTTTCTCCGCGGGATAATGGTACAGATCCCCGGACAAAACAACGCCGCCTGTCTTGGCCAGCTTTACATATAGAACCTGATGGCCTTGCGTGTGGCCCGGAGCAGATTTAATGATGACCTTGCCGTCGCCGAACACATCGTATTCTTTGTCTTTGAGGATAATCGTCTTGCTGCTTTTCAGAGCTGAAAATGTAGCCGGCCACAGCGAGCCGTAGGCCTTTGCGCCGCCGAACATCACGTCATGCTCCAATTGCGGCACAAGCCACGTGGCGCTCGCAAATTCGCTCGCGTTGCCGGTGTGGTCGTAGTGATAGTGCGAGAGCGCGAGATAGTCGATGTCGGCAGGAGAGTATCCGATTTCCTTCAGTTGATCGCGAAGATTTTTATCCACGTCCGCATCGCGCGATGATCCATCAGGAAGTGTCACGTGCTGCGTGATCATCGCGCCGGTTGGCTTCCACGAATCGTCTGGAATCGCGCCCGTGTCCCAGATCAGATTTCCTTTTGGATGCACGATCAGGAAGCAGGCTATGGACATGTCGCTGGTCGTGACATCTTCATTCTTCAAATTAAAACGGCCCATATCCGCATTGTGCAGTACGCCGCAATCGAAAACGTAAAGCCGGACGGAGCTGGGGGCTTTTGGCTTGTGATGGGCGGGCGGCGCAGATTGAGCCCCAACGTTTGCCCGGGTAGAAAAAAGAAATGCCGTAATCGTAGCCGCAAGAAATAATCGCATCATCGTGCATTTCATCTGGCAAACCCTCGCTCTCTTACATGCTGTTTACATTCCCGGTTTAAGATTTGACCGGCATTGTATACCTCATTTCTTTCGATTGGCAGAAAGGAATGATGCTGGCGATGCGAGGTTTTGTAGCGCCGGCGTCCCGCCGGCGCTACACATGCCGACGCACGAATAGTCTCGGAGATTGACACATGAAAAATTTCGTGCGGCCGAGTTGTTCCAATCAAGGACACACTCGCAAAGCACAAGTTGGTCGGTGTAGACTTCTGGGGCAATAACTATAAGGGAGATAACAGTTTGTCGAACGCGGCGAAGATGAAATCCATAATTGCACTCTTTGCAATTGCCCTGCTATCGCTAGGGCTGGCTGCCTCATCAACAGCCAAGGCACCCGGCCATCTTTTCGTTTTCCAGTACGAAAATGTACTTGGCACATCTCTTGAACTAAAAGTTGTGGCCACGTCCGAGGCGCAATCGGAAAAAGCGGAGCAAGCGGCGCTGGCTGAGATCGATCGCGAGGCGCACATCCTCAGTTCCTGGGACCCGCAAAGTGAATTCAGCAATTGGTTCCGCACCAAAGATCAGCCTGTCCATGTTTCCCCAGAATTGTTTGAAGTATTTAGTTTGTTTGACAAGTGGCGCGGAATGACCGGCGGTGCTCTTGATCCATCCGCCGAGGCGATCACGCGAGTCTGGAAACATGCTGCCGCAGTGAAGCGCGTTCCCACGCCAGCGGAATTAGATGCCGCCGTAGCCAGCGTTCAAAAGGTCCATTGGACGCTCGATCCCGTAAACCAAACGGCTACACATACGAGCGACACGCCACTTGCACTCAATTCCTTTGTGAAAAGTTACATCGCGGGGCGCGCGGCGGATGTAGCGTTGAGTGCATCCGGCGCACAGGGCATGGTCATCAACATCGGCGGAGATTTGATTGTGCGTGGCGACTTGCAGGAACCCGTCGACATTTCCGATCCAAAATCGGACGCGGAAAATGGAACGCCCATCGCACGCCTCGTCATACGTGATCGTGCTGTAGCGACAAGCGGAGACTACCGGCGCGGCGTGGAAATTGGCGGGCGCCACTATTCGCACATCGTCGATCCGCGCACTGGAATGCCAGCGGACCAGGTCATCAGCTCCACGGTCATCGCGAAGTCTCCGGCAATTGCCGGTGCGCTGGCCACAGCTTTCTCCGTGCTCAAGCCGGAAGAGAGCGCGCGCGTAGCGGCTGCGGTCCCCGGCGTGGATTATCTGCTGATAAACAAAGACGGAAAAAGATTCGAGAGCGCAGGTTGGAGTTCTTATGCAGAAGTTCCGGCGTCACGCATGGCGATGCGCGCGCCGATGCCGACTTACAAAACGATTTCCGCGCAATCCGGCGGCGCGCAGTGGGATCCGAAGTATGAATTGACTGTTTCCATCGAGCTGAGTTTGATTGATGATTACCGCTTCCACCGGCCTTACGTCGCAGTATGGATTGAGAATGAAAACCATGCTCCCGTGCGCACAATTTCCCTTTGGTTTAGGAAATACAAATATCTGACCGAATTGCGCGCATGGAGCCGTTACGAAAGTGCGCGTTCCACGAGCGAAGACACGCACGTCCTGAATTCCGTTTCCAGCGCCACTCGCCCTCCCGGAAAATATACGTTTAAATGGGATGGCAAGGATGATCTCGGCAATCCGGTTAAAGCGGGGAAATATAATGTAATGATCGAAGCGGCGCGCGAGCATGGCACCTATCAATTGTTGCATCAAGAAATGGATTTTAACGGTTCGCCCAAGCAGTTCCAGCTTCCGGGCGGGATTGAGATTGCGTCGGCCACCATTGATTACCACAAAATCGCCCAATAGCCCTGACGGAAACCCAGCCGGTTCTCCGCGCTCATCAACCATAGACCCACGATATTTGCACTGGAAGCGCCGCTTCGCGCATCTCGCGCGCTGGTTGCACACGTATCTGTCCATGGTCAGCTTCGCCATCCTTCTGTTTTTCGCGGTCACGGGCCTCACCCTGAATCACGCCGAGTGGTTTGATAGTCATGCGCGCCCTGCGATGTTCCATGGCACGCTGAATAAAGCGTGGGTGAATGCACCCAACCCGGACGGCGTGGCGAAAGACGATCTCGTAAAGTTTTTTCGCGAAACGCATCGAACGAAGGGCGCCATATCCGATCTGCATGTGGATGGGGATCAATGTGAAATTGTATTCAAGGGGCCCGGCTACGAAGCGGACGCGACAATCGATCGCGCAACGGGGAATTACGATTTAACGATCAGCCCATTCAGCCTGGTCGCTTTGCTGAACGATCTGCACAAAGGACGGGACACCGGGAAGATTTGGTCGAGCGTGATTGATTTTTCAGCCGTGCTCATGACGCTGGTCTCTCTCACCGGCCTGACTTTAATTTTTTTCCTCACCAAGCGGCGCTTTTCGGGTTTATTGCTTGTAGTAGTCGGCGGATTGCTGTGCTGGCTGGTTTATTCGCTCTGGGTTTCCTGATAGAAGCGCGATTTTTCTTCCGCAAGTATTAGCTCGTGGCCTACGAAATTTCCGTTGTGATTGTTACCCTCCCACTACGTCCATGTTGTTTCTGGAAGCAGAGAAGCGTACGATGCGTTGGATTAATTCCCAAATTTAAAAATCAATTTTAGGCTGCGCATGAGGAGGGACGTTCATATGCGAAATCCGCTGGCAACGGGAACGCTGGCGCTTGCTGCGATATTAAGCCTGGCTGGACCCATGCACTCGCAAAGCAAACCTCAGTCGTCTGCGCCTCCACCTGCGCCGAAAACCACAAGAACTAACCCTGGCACGGACATTACGGGCGTTTGGAATGCACTGCGCGGCAATTACGATTTCTCGTCGTTTAGCAAAGGCGATCCTCCAATGACTCCCTGGGGAAAAGCACAATTTGATGAGGCCAAACCTTCGCAAGGGCCGCGCGGTGTTTCTTTAAAAGAAACGACAGATAGAGTTTACCAGTGTGTTCCACCGGGCATGCCCTACATCTATTTGCAACTCTTTCCAATGCAAATTGTCCAGACGCCAAAGGAAGTGATCGAAATTTTCGAGTATGACCATACTGTGCGCCACATCTTTATCGATGGGCGCAAGCATCCGGACGATTTGACGCCCACCTATAACGGGCATTCGATTGGCCGTTGGGAAGGCGATACGCTGGTTGTGGACACGGTCGGCTTGAAAGGAAAATTATGGCTCGATCGCCTCGGCCATCCGGAGAGCGACCAGATGCACATCGTCGAGCGCATTCATCGCGTCGACGAAAAAACGTTGCAAGTGGATTTCACGTTCGACGATCCCAAGGCCTACCCAAAACCATGGAACGCCGTGCTGAAGTTCGGCTCGCGCCCAGATTGGGACATCATGGAACACATCTGCGAAGACAACATCGAATTCGAAAAGTTCGAGAATTAGGCGCACCGTAACATTCGAAATTTTCGCGGTCCGCGAATACACAACTGCCTGAAGTGACGCCACCCGCACGTCTGTGGCACTATGCAAAGGTTTACAACTCACTGGGGGAAGACCATGAATCTCAAGAATGCAACAGCATTGATCACCGGCGGAAGCAGCGGGATCGGTAGGGCCATTGCGCAATCGCTCGTGGCCAGCGGCGCGCGCGTCGCGATCACCGGGCGCGATGAAAAAAAACTCGCGGAGGCGGCCAGGGAATTGGGTGTGCATCCAATTCATGCGGACGTTTCGGTGGAGGCGGATGTCGAGCGGACATTTAAGGATGTCATGCAGAAACTTGGCGACCTGGATATCCTGGTGAACAACGCGGGTGTCGGCGTGTTCAAAAATCTGGTCGATTTGGGCAAAAAAGAATTTGAGGATGTGTTTGCCACGAACGTCACGGGCGCGATGCTGATGGCGCGCGAAGCCGCAAAACATTTTGTGAAAAAGCAGCGCGGAAATATCGTGAATATTTCTTCCACCGCCGGGTTGCGAGGCGCTCCGAATGGGACCGCATATTACGCCAGCAAATTTGCGCTGCGAGGCATGACCGAGTGCTGGCGCGCGGAGTTGCGTAAATATAATGTCCGCGTCATTCTCGTGAATCCCAGCGAGGTGGTTACCAATTTTTTTCAGACGGCCGGGCTTCCGCAAAAAGCCAATGCCAGCAAGCTTCGCGGGGAAGATATTGCGCACGTGGTAAAGGCCATGCTGGAAATGGACGACCGGGGTTTTGCGCCTGAGGTTTCCATCTTCGCAACGAATCCGCAGGATTAATTATTTTGCTACACTGGCTTTTTGTGGCGCGGGCTTCAACCTGCGGGTTTTAGACCTTGCAACGACTAACCCCCGCAGGCTGAAGCCCGCGCCACTTAAAGCCAAACTTCTTCTTACTTAATATTATTTTCCTTGCCTTCTTTTACGTAGGCCACGGACGTTGCGATATGATTCCTGCTGTGAATCGATTTTTTCTTGGCCAAATGCGCAAACATCTGGATGCCAAACCCGCCGTCCAAATCGTCCGTAATCCTTTTTTTCCAGGGGCGCCGGATAATTTGCGTCGTCAGTCGGCGCGTGATGCGTGGCTGCGTCATGATATGCGCGGCAAGTTGCTTCGCGCGATCGAGAAGCCGATCTCGCGGAACAACCTCATTCACCAATCCGTACTCGAGCGCTTTTTTTGCGTCAATCGCCTGACCTGTAAGTAGCGCATAGGCTCCGCGTTTCGTACCCAGTAATTCCATGAAGCAGCTGTGAATGCCGTCTCCCGGAACGGACCCGATATCATAATGGAGATCGAAAATGACGGCGTCTTCGCTGCAAATCGAAATATCACACATGAGGCAGATTTCCGTATGAAAACCCGGCCCGTTCAGCACGCCAATCGTGGGAATTTCCAGATCGTTCACCAGAGAACTGACGTTAATTCGGCCGTCTTTATATGCGTATTCATAGGCCCAATGCTGCAAATCTTCCTGCTCCAGCTTGAAACCTTCCGGATCGGCATCCATCATGAAATCTTCGCCAGACCCGGTGAAGATCATCACTTCGTTTTCAGGATCGGCGCCAATCGTTTTGAATAGCTGGCCAACCGAGCGATGATTTTCGACGCTCAACTGAATGGGCCCGCCCGCCGTGTGCGCTTCCACAACGATAACTCCGTCCTTGCTGCGCTCCATTTTGTAATGCTGCTTGAATCGTTCTCTGTACTCCTCAAACTTGGGCGTAGGAATAAAATCCACGAGTGACATATCCGCATCTCCTTTACAAGGTAGCGCCGGTGTCCCGCCGGCAGTTTTTCAATAGTTGGGGCAAAAATAAAAGGTTTAAAACAAACTCAGAGAGACGGCACCCAATTACAACTTTGCCTTCAGCCCAGCATTCCGAGCAATCACTTGCGTCACACTCGACCAATCCATTTCACCCTGCCCCTGCGCGAGTCCCGAAAGCAAATGATCGTGAATCAGGCTGGCGAGTGGCATGGGGGAAGCAACTTCTTCAGACGCCGCCAATACCAGCCGGACATCTTTCAATCCCAGCTTCAACGCAAATCCCGCCGGCTCGAATTGCTCTTTCGCGATCATGCGGCCGTAGCCGGTAATTACCTGCGAACCTAACAATGAATGCATGACGTCAAGGAACGTCTCAGGTGAGACTCCCGCTTTCCGAAGCGTCGCGTAAGCCTCTCCCAACGCTTCAATTGCGCTGATCACCATAAAGTTTCCGCACACCTTGGCCACATTCGCCTGCCACGGCTCTGTACCCATAACGAAGGTCTGGCGTCCAATCGCCTCGAACAGCGGCTGGTAGCGTTCCGCAAGCTCAGCAGGCCCCGCGACCATCACGATCAGATTTTTGCTCTCCGCCGCATCAGGGCGTCCAAAAACAGGGACGCTAAGATAGCCTTGCTTGCGTTGGGCATGCTCCGCAGTCAGTCGGCGCGCCATGTCCGTGCTGATCGTGCTGTGCGACAGATGAACGCAACCCGCCTTCATAGCGAGCGCCGCGCCATTTTCCCCGAAAATAATCTGCTCCAGCGCGGAATCGTCAGCAACCATGGTCATTACTGCATCCACGTCCCGGGCGGCGTCCGCTGGGGAGTTCGCCACGCGCGCTCCATCCGCGGCCAGCGCCTCAGCTTTCTCGAGGCTGCGGTTATAAACGGCCAAAGTGTGCCCCGCGCGGATCAAATTGCGCGCCATTCCGGCGCCCATTCTTCCCAATCCAAGAAATGCAATTTTCATAGCCGCCAGCATAGCGACTCCACTTGGCGGAACCAAGGAATTTTCATCGATACTTCCCACTAACGGCCACGATCTAAGATCTACTGATTGAGTATGCGATTAAATTTTATCTATTTGCGCCTGAATCAGGTGAAATACCGATGGAAAATTAATTTGGATTTTTTTAAGAATAGACCACGGGCTGCTCCGTTAGGTTGCCCACCAAGGCGGTTCCTTTAGGCGTGTTCCCCCAGACTCACGCGGATTGACTGAGCTACGATGAATGGTCTATCCTCCGCCCAAACAGATTGATTGTATCGAAGTGAATAGGCCCTGCCCGGAATCTGAAAAGAATAGGAATTTAGATTCGCGTAAGCCTTTAGTTAGTGTAGATTGCCAAACGGCTAGCGAACCATACTTTTCGTGGAGGTCGCGCGAGGAGAATCGTTGTCCCTGAATTCTCTTCGACCTCCAGATTATTAAAAGCCATCCTTGACTAATGTAGTCGGAGGTCTTGGTATGAGATTGCACCGCGCCTTCTTCCTTTTTCCCCTTTGCATATTTCTGTGCTTATTTCTAGCGCTGTCATCCTCACCTTTGGCCGCGGCTCCGGCTGGCCCTGCGCAAAGATCTTCCACAAAGGCTTCTCGCCCAGCGGACGAAGCATCTATCCCTGGGCCGATGCGCTCGTTTTTGCGGATGGCCGCTATCAGCCAGCAAATTACACCCGATGAGTTGCTCCCGCTGCTTGCCCGTAACGTTGTCATGAATGGCTATGAAGTGGGCAGGCCCACGCAATTCCTCGTGCTCCTGAA
The DNA here is from genome assembly GCA_963786215.1 of uncultured Acidobacteriota bacterium. Taxonomy (GTDB): domain Bacteria; phylum Acidobacteriota; class Terriglobia; order Acidiferrales; family UBA7541; genus Palsa-360. The sequence goes on along the minus strand of CAWAYK010000004.1, from coordinate 238,583 downwards.
TTGGTATATGGATCAGGCACGGGAACTGGAAGCGCTTGCTGGCAAGGAGCAAGTCTTACATGTTTCAAATTGCGACGATGCGAAACCTCTTCTCGCTATTCTCGGGTACAGGCTGCAAAAATCCTGCGGCCCTGACGCCGCGTTAGAAACTGCTGATGCAAACCGGGCTTTCCTCACTGTCAATTCCGGATTCCCATTGGCAGACTTGGAAGATGCCTTGCGGGAAGGCAAGTCATTTGACACTGCATACGCGCCCACCAAAGTTCCTGTTCTGTACAAGAGTTCGGATTGGCTTCCGCCTAAGAAAAATTCCAACCGCAGCGTGGTCGACTCGATCTTGCGGGATCCCAATTTGGCCCGCCTCTATTGGGCGATGTCCCGAATGGACTCGGAAACTGGGCAATTCTTGTGGCAATCTGTTGGGGCAAAAAAACTCATTCTGGTTGCTCCCGTGCTGGACTTTTATGGCAGCCAAATTAGTGTCCGGTCCGGACGAGTTCTGGTCCCAGGGGGAACACAGGCGGAATCGGCCTGGAGGGACCTGATCGGTGCAAGCCCACGCTCCCCCGCAGATTTCATCACGCGGCTACTGATCAAAGATGGTGGATGGGCAGCTTCCTATTTTGACACTCTTTCGCGCGTAGATGCATCCCAGCAGGCATATTTCATTTCGTCCCGTCATATGCAGCATTTATATGACGCGCTTCGTGGACACGACATAAATCCTCTCCCTACCAGGCATTCGTTTCGCCCTGATCCGGCTCTCTTTCTGCTGGAATCGCGGCTTCTCCTCAACCCCAACGGGCAGCCGCACATTCCCGGGAACATAGAAGTCTGGCAAGAAGTCCTGCATCGAAAAGTGGATTCCAAGCTGGTCAAAGAGTGGGGAGAGAAAGCGGCAAGCTGGAACAATCCCGAACAAGTGATCGAAGGAATGGTTGCCGTCACCCGGTACCCGATGCCGGATGGGCCGGTCTTCAATTTCCTGATGCTCACGGAAATCGATCGCAGTCGCACGCCCGGTGAGCAACTTACGATTCCCACCGCCCATTTGTTGGCGGATAAATTTCCGCTTTTTGGCGATCAATATCCAATGTTTGCGGAATTTCCCTCGTTATCCAACGAATCGATCACCCGCTTCCTGACGGTGGCCGAGGGATTGAATCAAATTCCCGATCATCTTGCTCGCACCGACGCTCTGGGAATGATGCAAGCGAGTATTGGTCTTTGGGAGATTCTCGCGCGGCAAGGTGAAATTCCGGATGCCCAACTGAACGACTCCTGGCAAAAAGTCCTTATTCCATTCAGTACTCTGCATACTTCCGAACAGGTATATCAGGCTGGACGAGCATCCCTCGCAGAACTTTTGCGCGCTGCTACCGGGAAAACGTATTTGCCGCAAGACCAGCTCTTTGCGTTACTTGCGGGCCCAGAGCAGTACACCAAAGAGGGACAGCAGTTGCGATTGCAAATGGCCAGAAGAATGCATCAGGTAATCGATGACCAGCGCCTGGTTTCTCTGGACACCTTGATTTCGCTCGGCGATGGCCTCGACCAGATGGCCAAAGGCAAGGAGGTGGCCGATACGTTGTTGCCTCTTGCCGGTGAACTGCACGAATTCGAATTGCCCAGACCTCTTTTCACCAAGAGTGAAAGGAACGAATTTGCCGGAGGGATTTACAGCAATCGCCACACGGCTTTGCAGATGCGCACCGATCTCATTCGAATCATCAAATCGCCCGCCAGCCCTGCGGAACTGGCCCAGGCCCACGCCTTGCTCACTCCATTTTTGCGGGACACTTTGGTAGGGCTCAATTACGCCTACTACGAACCACCTGGCGCGCAAATGATTCACAATAACCCGCTCTTCGTTCGGTCACATGATTTTTCCGGCGGCGATTACTCGGGTGAAGCCGCTACCGCCACCGATCAAATTTGGCGCAGCCCGCGCATTTTTGGCCGTGGATGGACGGCCAGCGGCGGCGCGCATTTGATCGGCTCCATGGCCGATTTGCCCTATGCGCTGGCTCGTGTCGAGCAGGATTTTATTGTACCCAAAAATGTGCAGTCGCTCATCTGGGAGGATTTGGTTCCGGGATTGATAACTAGCGCTGTGTTGCCACGATGGTGGAGCGTCAGCCGAAATGAGATGCACGCTGTGGCCCTGTACCAACGCACGGGAGAAGAACTGCTGAGTTCCGCCGCCAAAGATGAAAAGGTGCGTGAGCAGGTTCTCAGCATCATTTCCGATCGTCTACTTCCACAAAGACTGGAGCAAATCGAGGCGGCCCTGCGCAATGGACAAATGGAAGATGCGCTGGCGCTCCTTGCTCCGGCGGAAACTTTCTATCTGGCAGCTGAATTTCGTCACAATCATTCATCGGAGAGTAAAGCCTGGGGTCCGGCAGGAAACGAATTGGATGAAGTCCTTGCACGTTACCCCATTGAAACAAATCTGGACCGCATTTCTCAGGATTTCGGCGTTCCTCACCCGGCATTAGCGCAAAACTATCACCGTGAGCTCATGACCATGAAGCCGGTCCCCACATTTCTCTATTATTCGAGCCGGTTAATGGCAGAGTCCTGGGATTCGGGGAATCTCTACTGGGGCCGATTGGCGGATGAGATGGGATACTCACCCATGATGCTCAATATTCTCGTTCCGGAATTGACGCGGCGCATGGTAGAGCAAACCTTCGCTTCACATCTGGAAGATTGGTCAGCCGTTTTGCGCGCGATGCGGGTGACCGGTGAAGAATTCCGTCAAGGAAAAATCGCGTCCCTGGCCAAGAAGAGTCCTTCGGCGGGACTCTGAGGTAAAGAGAAGCAATCGCCTGAAATAAATAAAGGTGGAACTGAATTCGGTAGAACCAACTGGAAATATTTCGAGGGAATTATGTCAAAACGTTACGGATTTGCGATCTTGATATTTTTGACTTTTCTTTCTATTGGCGTGCTCTGGCTCTCCGCCCAGGACCAGAACCAGAATGGTAGCAATGGCGAAGGAAGTATCATCCGCGTTGTCGTATCCATGGTGCAGCTGAACGTGGCCGTAACGGATGAAAAAGGGAATTACGTCACTACGCTGCGCCCCTCCGACTTCACGGTGACTGAGGACAACATTCCGCAAAAGATGGCTTCGTTTGAAGAGGGAAATGCGGCGCCCCAAACTATCCTGAATGCCACTCAAGATTCGACCTCGCCGCAGGCGCCGGGCAATTCCTCGGCGGGCGACTCGCACCCCAATGGCGTCATTCGGGGCGGAAATCAATCGGATTCTCTGGATGCCATCGCTTCTTCCGTAAGCGGTTCCAATGTTTTTATTCTGTTTGATACCAGCAATTACATGTTTCACGGACGAGGTTTCGTATTTGCTCAGGACTCCATTGCGGAATTTGTGAGGTCGCTCGACCATCCTTACCAGGTGGCATTTTATTCCTATAGCCGCAACTTCTATCGCGCCGCTTCACTCACGTCAGACCGTTCCCAGGTCATCCGCGGCGTGCGCGAGACCACGAATGGCGACGATTCCGCGCTTTATAACGCATTGCTCATGACGCTGAAAGATGCCGCTCAACATACTGGCAGAAAAGTCGTGGTCGTCTTTTCAAATGGCCCCGATAATTCCAGCATGGTTTCTCCCGAAGATGTGGATGAACTGGCGCAATCCGAGGGCATCCCGATTTACATCATCAGCACGCGGGAGGCGCAACTGAATGCCGCTTCCGCCGCCGTTTTTGCGCGCATGACGGCCAGCACGGGCGGGGAAGCCTACTTTGCGAAGAGTTGGAAAGATCAGCGCGATGCCTTCAGCTCGATTCGCGAGGACCTGGCCCATCTATACTTTATGAGTTATTATCCACAACCTAACCCTAACCGGGGCTGGCGCGCCATTTCCGTGAAACTCGCCAATCCAAAATATAGAAAATATCGCATCCGCACCCGAAGCGGCTACCGCCCCATTCCCGCTCGCATCAACACGGAAAACGTGTCGCCTGAACAATAGTTTTCTTGTTTTTCCGGCTGCCACGAAAGCCTATTCCAGTTATGCAATACATAATTCCCCCGAGAGTTGCTCGCTTTGCATACTGTACTTCCGTCCAGTAGTAATTTTTCAGGCATATACCTAAGCTGTCTGTGATTAGCGAATTGCACTGGGTGCCGGCCGTTATCCGCGCAGGGATGAGAGCTCTCCATGGACAGAAGGAAAACGCCAATCTTGCCAAATCGTGGAACCGCCCCGGATGGATCAAAGGCGGAAAGAAGGAAAAGTTTCCGCTTTCCAGTCGCCGTGCCAATCGAAGCTAGTTGGCGCAATTCAGAAGGTATTCCTGTTTTGGTTCAGTCCGTCGCAAAACAAGTGAACGCGAACGGCGGTTACCTGGAAATGTCCATTCATCCCAGCGTGGGCAGCCGAATTATGCTCACCAATTTTCTTTCCGCGGAATCGGCCGAAGCTCGAGTGCTCGCCACGCCCAGTTCAAGAGAAGGCGTTTCCCACGGTATTGTGGTGGAGTTGATAACGCCAAGTGATAGCTTCTGGGGCGTGAACCTGCAGGTTAAGAAAACGAGCGTCGAACTCCAAAAACTTGAAAAAGCTCTTCAAGCCGAAGGCATCGATTTCCGTTTGCTGAATGAATTTCGCGATACGGTCGATTCCATTCGTACCACGTCCCTGGCGGTTCAGCAGTTGAGGGAACTACAGCTCAAGGGCCGCGACGAAAGCGAAATTACAACTTTGCTGGTATCCGAGCGCATTCGCCGCGCTACGAACATTTGCCATGAACTAATTGCCGATCTGGACGCAGGTCACATGTCTCACGGGATCAAGGGCGTGGATGAGCTTTACGAATCCCTTGAACAAGCCTGTGACCGTCTTAGGCACCTGCTAAAGAGCCGTCATCCAGATCGCTACGTAACCACTCGAACTTAATCGCTGACTTGCGCCATATCGAAGTGACGAAACCCTAAAAGCGAAATATCACCCCAGTGGTGACCCTTACGCTGTGCTGTAATCCGCCAAAGTAGTGCGTAACCACATCATCCACCTGAACCATCCGCCAGGTGAACAGCGGCGCGATGTGCCTGTCGAGCCCCCCGCCCAGTGCCGCCGCGTAGGAAGAGCTGGTAAATCCACCGTCATGAATACTGCCATACCCCGCCAAAGCGTGGACGAATGGGGAATACTTTCCGGGAAGTGAAATCTCGGGTCCGACCATTATATGAAATGTCCTCCCATCTGTCTGATTCGGAAAGACAAAATGGCCATCCAGATCCGCCGCAGCGCTGAGCCAGCCAAATATCTTGTATTGCGCCCCCACTTCTACACCGTTGAAATTTCTTCCAGGGGAAGTCCCTACATGCTCGAATGAGTATCCGGCCAGGACTCCGATAGATTGTGCATGTACAGTGATTGAGCCAATGAAGAATAGTCCCAACAGAATGAATAGCTTTCGAGCCATTAAACCGCCTCCGGATCGTAAATTTCGTTGAGATTAACGGCGCACGAGGATTGCGTCGGAATGCATACGCCTTGCTGGGTGGTAAGTCAGATGCTCGAAGGCCCCGCGTGGTTACTCGGGGCGCTAATGTTTTTAAATTATTGATAAATAGGGGTTTAAGCTTGTCTTTTTAGGGGGCAATGACGACCAAAAGAGGCAAATGTAAGACTTAAATGCTTCTTTGGACCTGCGTGAACCTATGGATTGGAAGTGGATCGCCTGGCGAGAACCCACGCCAAAAACGCACCGCCCGCCGCACTAACTGGGATTACCGACGTGTGCCAGATCAGAACGTGCGGGGCTTGAAAATTTGGGCAATGCAACTCCAGCATCGCCACCCCCGCGAGGCCCGCGAGAGTCCCGCCGATAAGTCCCGATGCAACGGCATTCACCGCAAAACCGCGGCGCAAAATGAGCCAGCCCATGAAAGCCGTGGGTATTGCATAAAAAAGCCCAGCTCCAAGGCAATTCAGCCCTGCGGAGAGGAAACGATGCGTTTGATAATTGCGAAATAAGACTCCGAAGATTGCGAGCATGGCAAAAATGGCGAGTCCGAGAAGCGCGCCAGGCGTAAACCTCCGCTTGCTTCCTGGAATGCTTTCGCTGACCCACGCGGATGCCGCCAGAAAAATCAGAATGCCAAGCGCTGGAAAAACGAGCATGCGTTCAAAAAAATTAAGTTTGAGGACGCCAAAAAATCCTGCTTTTGCCGCGCCGGCCATTGCAACGGCCACCGCAATCAAAATTAGTCCAAATTCCATTACCCAGGAAGGTGGCAATGGACGCACAGCTGGCAATGAATTACCAATGTGCGCAGCGACTCGATCAAGCAAGGCGGGACTCACTGCTTCGGAATCACCGGCAGCCTGTTTCAGGAAATCGTCCATGTTTTTTTCGTTCATGGCAACTCTCCCAACGGCCCTTTTCCCAGCCCCAGCATCGTCAATCGCTCTCTCAATTTTTCATAGCCGCGGTGTGCTTTTTGCTTCACAGAACCAACGGTCGAGGAGGTGGCGCGCGCTACCTCTTCCAGCGACATCCCTTCCACTTTCAGCATGGCGATCACTTCGCGTTGACTTTCCGGGAGCGGCGACAGCAGAACTTCGAGACTCGGAATTCGCTCTGGTTCCTGCGCTGCGACGGTCTCGGCTTCCGGCGTTTCATCCAGCGGCTGCTCGTGGCCGGTTGTGCGGCTCGATTTTCGATAATGATCCACGCGAATATTCCGGGCAATCGCATACAGCCATGGAAGAACGGGCTCTCCGGGGCGGTAGGTGTGCCGCGCTTTGTGAATTCGCAACCACATTTCCTGCAATAGATCGTCGGCATGTTCGCGGCTGGAAAATTGAATCACAAAAAACCTGTGGAGCCGCGGGCTCATCGCACGAATTAGGGAGGTGGCCGCCGCCAAATCACCTTGTTGATAGCGGGCCATCAGCATCTCCAGATCGATGTCTGAGGTCATGGGCGTGAATCGTCGCGCCCGATTATAGCCGGATTCTTCGACCTCGCTCGCGCTATCTACTGCAAGCCCCATAACGGGGGTTAGAAAGTGCGTGGCCATATCCCGAAATGCCCATACTGCCCACACTTAGAGTTACGACGAGAAGGACACGAAAGTTACGCGCGTCTTTTTTCCGAACCGCAATATGCCCCTGGCAAATTGACTTTCCAGTGTGCCGCTGTATGATAGTTTCAGTCCCGTGAACCATAGGTTTATGATCGGCGCTTGTTTCTGTTGTTGCTGCAACAGTGCGCCGCTGTGTGGGGGAATCGCGCGATAAGGACTCAAGGATCGCAGCGCAAGTAGCCCACCTCGGCGACACATCCGACGGTGGGTTTTGTTTTTTGCCGATGCTTTCCCACTTAAAATCGCATCTATAATGCGAAAGATACTCGGCGGGTCGGCGGACAAACGGGTGAATCGTTCTTGCGTGGGCGGCGGTAGTTTGATTGTGATGGAGGCGTGGGCCAAATGAAAGTTTCAAACACTCAGTGGGCGGAACAGCTTGCTGGAAAAATTCCGGAGCCCCTGGCACGTGAAATCGATATTTTTGAGACGGAGATTGCTCTTCGCAAGCAGGGCAAATTTGACGAGCGCTTGTTTGCCGAAACGCGGCTGCGACGTGGCGTGTACGGACAGCGCTATGACAATGGGCAGCGCCACAACGGCAAGTCCGTGCAGCGACTTGAATTTCCTTCCGGCGATCTGACCAAGGGCCCGAACACAATGTGGGACGCGCCGGGCATGCAGCGCATCAAGATTCCGGCAGGCGGGCTGAATGCGGAGCAACTGGAAACTCTGGCTGAACTGGCCGAAGAATACTCCGACGGCATCGCGCACGTAACGACGAGGCAGGATTTTCAGCTCCACTATGTGCACGTGGAAGATACGCCGACCGTCATGCGACGACTCGGCGCCGCCAAGATCACGACCCGCGAGGCCTGCGGAAACTCGGTTCGCAACGTTACGGCTTGCCCGTACTCGGGCGTTTGCCCGGATGAAAAATTCGACGTCACTCCTTACTCAACTGCACTCTCCAAGTTTCTGTTAGGACATCCTGACACGCAAAATTTCGGCCGAAAATTCAAGCCATCCTTCAGCGGCTGCTCGCAGCACGCCTGCGGCCTTGCCAGCATGCACGATATGGGCATGGTGGCCGCGACCAGGATTGAGAACGGTAAAGAAAAGCGCGGATTTGAAGTCCAGGTCGGTGGCGGCCTCGGAGCGGTTCCGTATCAGGCGAAACCCTACGACTCATTTGTTCCGGTGGAAGAATTGCTTCCTCTTGCGCAGGCGATCTCTCTGGTGTTCGCCCGCCTCGGCGAGAAAAAAAATCGCAGCCGCGCGCGCCTCAAATTCCTTGTGCAGGACTTGGGGATCGAAAAATTCAAGGAATTGGTGACCGAGGAACGAAAGAATCTGACTCCCGATCCGCGATGGACGGATTTTGTTGCTGATGCCGAAACATTCCATGAGACTCCGCTTCGTCCCGCGGGCAAAGCACCGCTGCTCGGCACGGAATCGTTCCAGCGCTGGGTAAAAACAAATACGCGTGCGCAGAAACAGGATGGCTACACGGTCGTCACCATCACGCTGCCCTTGGGAGACATCACTTCCAAACAATTGCGGTCTTTAGCAGACATCGCGCGCCGCTTCACGAAAGAAACGATTCGCTCAACCGTGGAGCAAAACATTGTTCTCCGCTGGGTGAGCCTGAGCGATCTGCCGGAACTGCATAAGGCGCTCGAAGGCGCCGGATTGGGCGCGCCCGGAGCGGGAAGCATTGTGGACATTACCGCATGCCCCGGTACCGATACTTGCAAGCTGGGGATTTCTTCTTCGCGCGGCCTTGCAGCGGAATTGCGCAAGCGCCTTGCCGAGAAAAATTTCCAGCTGGATGATTCCGTTGTGAAGCTGCACATCAAGATCAGCGGCTGCTTCAACAGCTGCGGGCAGCATCACGTTGCGGACCTCGGCTTTTACGGCGTCAGCCGCAAAATGTCGGGGTACGCGGTCCCGCACTTCCAGGTTGTCCTCGGCGGCGAGTGGGAAAATAACGGCGCGTCCTACGGTTTGCCAACTATCGCAATTCCATCGAAGAGAATTCCGGAAGTTGTCTCGCGCCTCACGGATCGTTACGCGGCAAACCGCAAGAACGGCGAAAGTTTTAAGGAATTCGTGGCGCGTACCGGGAAAGTGGAATTGAAAAGAATGCTCGAAGACCTCGCGCGGCCTCCCGCCGATTTGACGGACCGCTCCATCTTCCAGGATTGGGGCGACCCGCGGGAATATACGCTTGCGGATATTGGCGTGGGAGAATGCGCGGGAGCGGTTGTGTCATCCGTGGAATTCGACCTGGCTGCCGCCGAACGGCAATTGTTCGAGGCGCAAGTTGCGCTCGAGGACGGCCACGTCGTGCAAGCTGGAGAGTCGGCCTACCGGTCCATGGTGCAAGCCGCGAAGGCGCTGGTGAAGATCGAAAATTCCACGATTGCGGATGATCCGGCGCTGATCGTGCGGGAATTCCGCACGCGTTTCTATGACACGCAGAAATTTTTCGATCCGTTCGCGGGCGGTAAATTCGCTCACTACCTTTTTTCTGCGCAGGAAAAATCAGGCCAGCCATACACGCAGGATGGAACGCGCTACCTGATCGATGAAGCTCAGCTTTTTATTGACGCAGCGCACAGTTGCTACAATCGAATTTCGGCCCCTGCGCCGTCGCCCGTATAAATAAAGGCGCATATTCCGCAAGCCGGATGTAGCGCCAACCTTCAGGTTGGCATCCGGGTTTAGAAAAGCGTCTCTTTAGAGAAGCATCCGTTTAGACAAGCATCCGGCGATCCAGCAAATGCCCGCCTGAAGGCGGGCGCAACATAGAAAAAAGGAACCCAGCGCATGCAACTTCAGCACGTCAACGTGAAACTTCTGCTGCAAAACTCCCAGGGCCTCAGTCTCGAGCCGCTGATTCCCGTGTTTCACAGCTGGATTGAAAATCAAAATGGGGATGAGCTGCTGATCGATGTCGCGGATTACACGCACGTCCCCGCCGGACCGGGAGTCGTGCTGATCGGCCACGAAGGGAATTACAGCGTCGATAACACGGATGATCGCCTTGGCGTGCGCTACAACCGCAAAGTCGAGTTGAACGGCGGCAATCAGAATATCCTCGCGCAAGCCGCGCGCGCTGCGCTTACGGCGTGCCAGCGACTCGAATCCGAGCCGCGACTCGGCGGAAAATTCCGCTTTAACGGCCAGGAAATTGAAATTTTCATTAATGACCGCTTGGTTGCGCCAAACAGCGAGGCAACTCGAAAATTGCTCGATCCGGATTTTCAACTCTTTTCCCAGAAACTGTTTAAGGGAAAAGAATTTTCCATCGAGTACGACATGGATCCACGCACACTTTTCACGGCGAAAGTGAAAGCGGCTCAACCATTTACTGTCGCGCAATTGCTGGATGCGCTGGTATAGTTTTCACCAGGTTTTACGGGAGGAATGCTCATGGGAAAGTTAATTCAGATGTCCAAGGTGAAAATTTCCAAGGAGCCCGGCAAAAGCAAAATCAAGCGAGCCGAAATCGAAGGCTTTCCCGGCGCGATCCGCATGGGAATTCACGGCGGCATCGCACAATATTTCAAGCTTTCGCCGGAAGAGCCCATGGCCTCCACGCTCGATTACATCGTCGCCGCGGTCGGCGGCTGCATGACGGGGACCGTTGCCGGAGCGCTCGAAGCGCGCGGCGTGAGCGCCAACCCGGACAAGCTTCAAGTCGAAGCCCACGGCACCATTGAAGAAGTGGACGGGAAGATGATTCTGACCGGCGTAAAGCTGCATTATCGTTTGACCGTGCCGAAAGACAAGCGCGCCACGGTCGAACGCGCTCTGCAACATCACGAAGGACTCTGCGCGGCATCCGAAAGCGTGCGCCGCGGCATCACCGTCGAATGGGAAAGTGAAATTATCGAAGAGGCCGAAGAGCAAGCGGGGCAAGCTTCAACGGCAACGACCGTTGCAAGCTCGTAAACCTGTAGGCCAAATCTGATTTCGCTATGGCGCCGTCCAGAGTTGTAGCGCCGGCATCTTGCCGGCAGTTTTTCTGTGCGCCAAACATTGCAAAAAGAGCCGGCGTCCCGCCGGCGCTACGAAAACCTTACGGCTTTGTATTAGTTTTTGCTCAATGCATTGTTTCGAGTTTGATCGACAAGGCTCATGCTCTGCAATTTTCGCGGGGCCGATTCTCGCACTACACTCATCGCAATAAGCCCAACGATCGCCGCCCCCGTCCAATACCATGCTGGCGCGAGCGAACTCCCCGTTATTTTAATCAGCCACGTAACAACGTATTGGGTCGTCCCGCCAAACGTTGTGATCGATATTGCGTAAACCACAGCAACGCCGCTCGAGCGAATAGACGCAGGCAACGATTCCGTAAGCCAGATGACCGATGGCCCGGCCGAAAGCGTGGCCAAGCTCGAAAGCAAGGCCGTGGCGACGATGAGCGCGGCAGCCGTGCGGTAATGCAATAGCAAATAAAACGCCGGAAGAATCGACACAAGCAAAATGGCTCCAGGCACGAGCATCATTCGTTTTCGCCCGATACGATCCGATAACGTGCCGCTGACGAGGTCGAATGTAACGCCGGAAAGTCCAACCACAATGGTAGCGGCAAAAGCGACATTCACGCGCATATGCAACGTGGAGATCGCATAGGTCGTCATGTAGTTGCCGATATAGTTTCCGATCGTTGTGCTGGCGAGCAGCATCACGCCCAGCATCGCAACTCCTATATGTGGGCGCAACGATGCAGGTTCGCTTGTATTGCTTTCAGACGCCGTATGAAACGTTTCTGGCAAGCTGCGCCGCATCACGAGGCCGAGCGGCACAATCGCCACGCCAACCAAAAAAGCGATGCGCCATCCAAAATCCTGCAATTGCTTCTCATTCAGGGTATTCGCCAAACCAAATCCAACGAGGCCCGAAACCAGCACCGACAAATGTTGGGACCATAATTGAAATGACGCGTAAAAACCTCGCTTTTCGGGAGGAGCCGCTTCCAGTAGAAACGCCGTCGTCGGTCCCACTTCGCCGCCGAGTGCAAAGCCTTGCAGCAAGCGGAAGAAAATAACGAGCATCGGCGCCGCGACGCCGATGCTCGCGTGCGATGGCGTTAAGGCAAGGCCCGTGATCGCGACGCCCGTCAGCGCGATGGAAAAAACCATCGCAGGCTTGCGTCCCATGCGGTCGCCCATCCTGCCAATCACCCAAGCGCCGACGGGCCGAGTGACGAACCCAACGCCGAACGTGCCGAGAGAGGCGAGCAAACTAGCGGATGGAATGCTGGATGGAAAAAATGTCCGGCCGATATACACAGCGAAAAACGCGTAGGTCAAAAAATCGTAAAATTCCAGAGCGTTGCCCACCACCACCGCGGCAATGTGGCGAGCGGAAACCGATGCAGTTTTTTCAGGAATCATTTGACGTGAGCCGGCAGTTGTCATCTTGCAATCTCAGGCGCGCCCACTTATACACCGGGATTCTTTCTTCGAGACTAAAATATTCCTCGCGGCACAATCCGTGTTTCCCGAAAGTTTTTCTTTAAGACAGCAAATGATTCAACGAAGAGAGTCGCATCTTTTCCAAATTGTAGGGGCACGGCATGCCGCAAGCTTGTCCAAATTAGGTTTTCGATATAGGGCGGAAAGGCCTGTTACTTTAGGTTGGGTTCCATGACAAGAACCAACTTTTCAGGACAGGAGATTCCGCCTTGAACCGAGTATGCAGCATTTTTTCTCAGCTGTTACAGTTTTTTCCTCGTCTGGAATTTGAACAGATTGTTCGAGCGACCCGTGCCGAGCGCCATGCCCGCGGATTTACTTGCTGGGGGCAATTCGTGGCCATGATGTTTTGCCAGTTAGGGCAAGCTCGGTCGCTACGTGAAATTTGCGGAGGACTGGCGGGTTGTGAAGGCAAACTGAAACATCTGGGCGTTCCTCGAGCACCCAAGAAATCCACGCTGGCCTACGCCAACGAACACCGACCCTGGCTGTTGTATCAGAAAGTTTTCTACTGTTTATTTGCTCGTTGCCAACAGGTCGCAGGAACGCGACACGGATTCCGTTTTCGCAATCCACTGCTGAGCATCGACGGCACACTTATCGATCTCTGCGCCACCATGTTTGACTGGGCCCAATACCAGCAAGCCAAAGGCGCATCCAAGTTGCACTTAGTTTTGGACCACGATGGACATCTGCCGTGTTATGCGGTTCTCACCGAAGCAAACGCTTCCGAGGTGAAAATAGCGCGCACACTTTCGTTTGCTCCCGGCACTATTTTAGTTTTTGATCGCGGCTATGTGGACTACCAGTGGTATCAAAGACTCACCGATCGCGGGGTGTTCTTTGTAACTCGCCTGCGTCATGACGCTCACTATCGTGTTCTGGAATCCCGGCCAATTCCAAAGAATCGCCACATCCTCAAAGATGAAATCATCGCCTTGGGCAGTCATCACTACAGGCAGACAGCGCGATTCCGGCGTGTCGAAGTGTGGATACAGGAACGGCAGGAGGTTCTCGTGCTACTGAGCAACCACCTCAGCTTTGGATCCACGACCATCGCGCAAATCTATCGAGAACGCTGGAGGATCGAAGTCTTCTTCCGCTATTTGAAGCAGAACTTGCGCATCAAAACCTTCGTAGGCACTAGCGCCAACGCGTTGCACACTCAAATTTGGACAGCACTGATCGCCATCCTGCTCTTGAAATACTTGCAACTGCGGGCCCGCTACGGCTGGTCGTTATCGAATCTGGTCGCTCTGCTACGCCAACAACTCTTTGTTTATCGCGATTTACAAGCTTGGCTGGACGAACCGTTCCAAGCTCCGCCCGCTTTGGCAGGCCTACACGATGGCCAGTTGGCGCTGCCTTTTTAACATGCTATTAGGACAGCACAGCCCCAACCTAATAAGCCACTCGCGTCCATGGCGCCCACAAACACCGTCTTTTCAAGTCGCGCTCCCGCTCACGTCTCCTAATTTGGACAGCCTTGCGACATGCCGTGCCCCTACGTTAGATATAAAAGTAGTTGTCTCGTCAATAAATCTTACGTAGCTCAGGACCAATCCCATCCCGTTTGCAGGGCGCTATTTCTTCTCCACAATATCGACGGAAGCTCGCGTCAATTCCCAATCGAATTTCATCGTGCAACTGTTTCCCGCCGCATCGAAAGAAATCGTAAAATTTTCTAGCGGCGCGGAAAGTTTTGAAACTTTCATTTCCATGCGCGCAAAATCGAATTTTTCTCCGGGGTAGGGAATGCCCCATTCGCCGATTTGCTTGCTGATGATCAAAATCCACTTGTTTGGCGTGGGTAGCGCGAACATGGTGTACCGGCCCGCGGGAACTGTTTTCCCGCCTAACGTGACATCCACGTTCGGCACAAACGTCGTCGCATCATCCGCTCCCACCCTCCAAACTTCTCCAAACGGAACGAGGTCGCCGAAAATTTTTCGTCCATGCATGCGTGGACTGGAATAATTCACCGAAATAGTCTTGCCGTCAGCAAATTTGCATGCGGTTTTTGCGGGAGGGCTGAGGACCTGCGCGTCGGCCGAAATGGCGCAGGAGGCAATTTCTAAAAGAAAAAGTATAAGAAATAGGCTGTGTTTTCGCATGTTTTCCATTCTACCTCGCTTTCCGCGAATTTTAACGATTGGATTTGCATTTGGAAAATGAGTTCCTCAGTTTTAAAATATTATTTTCAAGCAACGAATAAAGCTTGTTGAATTTCTTCTCAGGATGTATATCATGTGCGCATCAGGCCATACATACCGATTGGATTCGTCATGCACAAACGTCTTGGATAATAACTTCGGGCCCCGTTTTTAGGTCATTAAAGACCCTTGGAGCGAAGACGATGCTGAGTAGACGGCCAGAACGCGGTTCCACCTCAGTTGCTCTTGCCTTTGCCGTGTTTTTATTTCTGATGACAGGTGTAACCGTCTATATCTTCATGGCAAAAATCTGGTGGTTTCCCCCAGCCATCACCGATTTTGGCCACGAGATTGACGCGCAATTCGCGCGTACGTTCCTGATTACAGGAATTGTATTTGTCGCAGCGCAGCTCGGCCTCGCCATCGCCATCTTCAGATTTCGCGACCATGGGCAAAAGGCGACCTACTTCGAAGGCAACAACACCATGGAGATCGTCTGGACGCTGGCAACCGTGGTACTCTTCGTCGGCCTCGGCTTGTATGCGCGGAACGCCTGGGCGGAAGTTCACTTTATGGGCGCCTCTCCCGGCGCGCTGCAAATCGAAGTCACAGGCCAGCAATTTGTCTGGAATTTTCGCTACGCGGGGCCAGACGGAAAATTTGGCCGTGAAAAGCCTGAGCTGGTCAGCGCGTCTACAGGAAATCCCTTAGGCCTCGATCCTACCGACCCAACCTCCAAGGATGACGTTGTTTCTCCAGTGATCGCTGTTCCGGCTGGCAAAGAAGTGGAGCTCATCATCCGCTCGCAGGACGTCACGCACAGTTTCTACGTGCGCGAATTGCGCCTGAAGCAGGATGCCGTGCCCGGCATGGAAATTCACATGCACTTCACGGCCACCGATCCCGGCGATTATGAAATCGCTTGCGCCGAACTTTGCGGATTGGGCCACTACCGCATGCACACCATGCTCAGCGTCATGTCCGAACCGGATTTCGAAAAGTGGATGAAGGACCAGGCAGCGGCAAGCCAGTAGATTTTCAGTTATGTAGCGCCCACCTTCAGGTGGGCACCGGGAATTCAATCGGATGCCCGCCTGAAGGCGGGCGCTACATGGACCAGTTGCGAGTTATCACACAGGCCGCGAAGCCTGTTCTACCAAAGACCCTGAGGAGAGCCTCAATGGTGACACACGAAAACGGCGGCCACGCGCACCACGCACCGACCGGTTTCATTTGGAAGTACGTGTTCAGCATCGATCATAAGGTGATCGGCATTCAATATCTGTGCCTGGCCTTGTTCTCGGCATTCGTCGGCATGGGCCTTTCCTTGCTGATGCGCTTGCACCTCGGCTGGCCCGCCGCAAAATTTGCGTTTTTCAAGGGCGGACAGATGACGCCGGAGCAGTACCTGGCGCTGATGACCATGCACGGCACGATCATGGTCTTCATGGTGCTCACGACGGCGCCGCAATCCGGCTACGGCAATTATTTCCTGCCCATTCAGATTGGCGCGGCGGACATGGCGTTTCCAGTCCTGAACATGCTTTCGTTCTGGACTACATTCGTATCGCTCGTCGTCATGATGTGCGCCTTTGTGGTTTCAGGCGGCGCGCCGATTGGAGGTTGGACTTCTTACCCGCCTCTTAGTGCGCTCGGAGAAATGGTGGGTCCCGGGCAGGGTGCCGGTGAAACGCTGTGGATAGTTGGCTTGGCAATTTTCTGCGGCGCTTCGCTGATGGGCGCGCTCAATTTTATTACGACGCTCATCGATTTGCGCGCGAAGGGCATGACGCTGGGACGTATGCCGCTGACCTGCTGGACCTGGTTCGTCACCGCCATTCTCGGCTTGCTGGCTTTCGGTGTGCTTCTTGCCGCGTGCATCCTTCTTTTGCTCGATCGCGTTGCGGGAACCAGTTTCTTCATTCCTGGCGGCCTCGTGGTCACCGATCAGGTGGTTACCTGGCACAAAGGCGGTTCGCCGCTTTTGTGGCAGCATCTGTTCTGGTTCTTCGGACATCCTGAGGTGTACATCGCCATTCTTCCCGGCATGGGCGTGGCGTCGCACTTGCTCTCGACATTCTCACGCAAGCCAGTGTTCGGCTATCGCGCCATGGTCGGAGCCGTTTGCGGCATAGGTTTCCTCGGCTTCTGCGTCTGGGGCCACCACATGTTCATCAGCGGAATGAGCCCGTACTCGGCATTCGCGTTCTCCATCCTGACGATGACGATTGGCGTGCCTTCCGCGATCAAAACATTTAACTGGCTGGGCACATTGTGGGGCGGCAAGATTACTTTTAACTGCGCCATGTTGTTTGCTCTTGGCTTCGTTTCGCTGTTTGTGACCGGCGGTCTTTCCGGCTTGTTCCTGGCGCAGCCCGCGTTGGATTTGTATCTGCATGACGGCTACTTCGTCGTCGCGCACTTCCACCTGATCATGGGCGTCGCGGCGATCTTTGGAATGTTTGCCGGACTTTACTTCTGGTTCCCAAAAATGTTTGGCCGCTTCATGAATGAGAGTATCGGCAAGGTGCATTTCTGGTTCACGTTTATCGGCGTGTACGCCGTGTTCATGCCCATGCACTTTTTGGGATTGGCCGGGAATCCGCGGCGATATTCGGAAATGACCGCGGGACCTTTCCTGCAAAAGCTGCAGCCGCTGCATCAGTTCATCAGCGTGGCGGCGTTTATCACCATCGGCGTGCAGTTGATTTTCCTGTTCAATTTTTTCTGGAGCCTTTTGGCAGGCGAAAAAACCACGGAAGAAAATCCGTGGCATGCGACAACGCTGGAATGGTCGATCCCCACGCCTCCGCCGTTTGACAATTTTGGCGGCGTTGAGCCCGTTGTGTACCATGGAGCATATGAGTTCAGCGTGCCTGGCGCTGCGGATGATTACATTCCACAACACCTTGCGCCTGAATTAATTCGCAAAAGTGAGGGCTCCACGGAATCGGCCCTTCAGGATTAAACAATGCCAGGAACAGTTTTCGATGATGTCGAACTTATAGATGCAGGTAGAGGGAACGGAACTCCTCCACCAGCTGGCGGCGACGGTGATGGAGACGGCCACGGAACGCGTCGGCCATTTCCTCGCCGCGCTTACTTCACTGCCTTGCAGCTTGGGCTAGCGGCCATCGTTATGTTTTTTATGGCCATGGCGAGCTCTTACATTGTGCGAAGAGGACTTGGAACGGATTGGCAGCGCACGCCGATTCCTCCGGTCCTTTGGTTTAACACAGCTGTTCTGCTCACAAGTAGCGTCACGATCATCGTGGCGCGAAAGAAGTTGGCGAGCGGCGAGCGTGAAGCTTTTCAATCCCTGTGGTGGGTGACCACAGGATTGGGAATGCTTTTCCTGGCGGGGCAGATCGTTGCCTGGCGCCAACTCGCCGCCGCTGGAATGCTGCTGGCCACGAATCCAAGCAGCAGTTTTTTCTACGTGCTGACGGCCGCACATGGCGCGCATTTGGCTGGCGGTATTTTTGCTCTGTTCTACGTGGCGTTCCGGCCATGGAGAAAGTCGCGCATCTCGCAAGCTACGGCTGCCGAGTTGACTTCAATTTACTGGCATTTTATGGATGGGCTTTGGATTTTCTTGCTGGCACTTCTGACACTGGGACGGTGAACCGTGCTTGAAGTTAAGACTGATGTTGCGCTGGATTCAGCCTGGAGCGGTGGAAAATCTCCCTTTGCCATCGGTTCAAAAAAGCTGGGGATGTGGCTTTTCATCGTCTCCGACACGCTGACGTTTTCCGCGCTTCTCATCACATACAGCTATTCGCGAATCACGAATCCGGATTGGCCACGCCCATTCCCCATTTATCCTGCAATCGCCTTTTCGACAACCATGACAGTGGTCCTGCTGGCAAGTTCGCTGACCATGGTCATGGCCGTGATGGCCGCCCAACGCAACGATCGCAAGAAAACGGTCATGTGGATGGTCGCCACCATGATCGGCGGCCTGCTTTTCACCGGGCTCCACTTAACTGAGTGGTTCAACATGATCTACAAAGAGGGTTTCACGATCACGGGGAATCCAGAAGGCACGCCGCTCTTCGGCGCCGTCTTCTTTGGCATCACGGGCCTGCACATGACGCACGTCATGATCGGTGTGATTTATCTGGGCATCGTGGCTGTGGGTTACGGGCGCGGGAAATTTTCCGCCGAGGACGTGGAAGTGAACGGGCTGTACTGGCACTTCGTGGACCTGGTCTGGATGTTCGTTTTCCCGCTGATCTATTTGATGTCCGTGAAGTACTAATTCTAGTAGCACAGGCACTCTTGCCTGTGCGGGTTTTGCTCGAGTAAAGAAAAGCGCACAGGCAAGAGTGCCTGTGCTACACGACTTTGTCCGTAGCCTATTAAGCCTGCGATTGGGAGAATAGTCGATCCATGAACACACATGCGCATGCCGAAGAAGTTCACGCCGGTGCCAGCGTTGGCACGAATTTGGCGATCTGGGTTGGCCTCGTGGCGATCACCGGCCTCGAAGTTTTTCTGGCGTACAAGCAATTGCAGCCATCTGTCATGCTGTCTGTGCTGGTCGTCTTGTCCGTGGTGAAGGCCGCCATGATCATGTCGTATTTCATGCACTTGAAATTTGAAAAATTTTCGTTGGTCCTGTGGCTCGTTCCGTCCATGATTTTTTGTATCTGCATGATGTTTATCTTCTTTTTCCCGGAAGCGTTTCGGCTGCTTCAAATGAGGCCGCATTGATGTATGATGGCGCTGCGATTGGGATGCTTTTGGGGAGGAACCTGAGATGCGAATAAAATTTATCCTGGCAACTCTGTTTGCGATTGCGGTTTCCGCGCAAGGCGCGTTCGCGCAAGGTTGCGCATTGTGCTACACGACAGCATCCGCGATGGGTGCTTCCGCTCAACGCTCGCTCGATATCGGAATTCTAGCTTTGGTGTCGCCAGCCCTGATCTTGTTTCTCAGCGTTATCTTCCTGCTCTACCGCCGCGCAGTCTCGGCCGCCGCGTAAGCCCCGTTAACACACTAAATTTTTAAATGTGCAGCAGGTTCTAGTAGGACAGGCTTCAGTCTGTCTGCTTTTGAATTTTCTAAGCGGTGGCAGAAGTCAAAAGAAAACAGGCTGAAGAGTCCGTGTGAGAACTGCAAAAGTGGAAGCTCAGCGGTTAAAGAGGGGGCGGAAAAACCCAATACCCTGTCATTCTGAGCGAAGCGAAGAATCTCTCCTTGTTTCTTTTCCAATGCTTAAATCGAAGAGAGATTCTTCACTTCGCTCAGAATGACAGTACAAAACCTTTTTTCCGCAGTCTGCAAAGCGGAACTCATTTTGCAGAACTTGTGTCGTGGCTAAAGCCACGACTGACAATGAATTTGCAGTTCCCACACAGACTCTGAAGCCTGTACCACTAAAAACAAAAATCAAAAATCTCAAATTTGAAATTTCAAATCCTAATCTTCTTGCGTAGCCTTCCGCACTTCCTGCGCCACGCGCTCCACCTGCTCGCGCGTCAATTCAGGATAAATCGGAATGGAGAGCACTTCGCGCGACGCGCGTTCGCTGACGCGCAATTCCCCGGGCTTCCCCCCAAGCGAGGCGTAGAGCGGCTGCAAATGCAGCGGAACAGGGTAATACACGGTGCTGCCAATGCCGCGAGCCTTTAGACGCTGCTGAACGAGATCGCTGCGCACTTCACTCCCACGATCATTCGATCGGGTATTGCCTCCGGCCCGACTCTCAACTCGAATCGTGTAGAGATAATAGACATGCTCTCTCCCGAGTGGCACACGTGGCACAAGAACGCCGGGCAAATCTTTGAGCAGGGAATCGTAGACGCTCGCGTGAGCCTGGCGCGCCGCAGTCCAGTCGGCCATGTGCCGCAGCTTCACGCGAAGCACAGCGGCTTGCAACTCGTCCAGGCGGCTGTTCCAACCTCGCTCCGTGCTGAGATATTGTCCGGTCTGGCCGTGATTGCGCAGCGAACGCAGCCGCGTGGCAAGCTTTTCATCGCTCGTCACAATCATCCCTGCGTCGCCATACGCTCCCAGATTTTTGCTGGGATAAAAACTCATGCAGCCAAGTTGGCCCATGGAGCCAGTTTTCTTTCCGTGATACGTGGCGCCAAAAGACTGCGCATTGTCTTCGACAACAGGTATGCCGTGCTTCTCCGCAATCGCAAGAATTGGGTCCATATCCGCAGCAAGGCCGAAGAGGTGAACGACGATAATGGCGCGCGTGCGCGGCGTGATGCGTGCCTCGATTTGCTCCGGGTCGAGGCTGAATGTGCCGGGCTCAATGTCCACAAACACAGGTCGAGCGCCCAGCGCGCTGACGGCGCTGCCCGTGGCAATGAACGTAAACGCCGGAACAATCACCTCGTCACCCGGCTTCACTCCGCAGACGTGCAGCCCAAGCTCAAGCGCTTCCGTCCCAGAGGCGAGCCCTATGCCGAAGCCAGCGCCGCAGGCTTGCGCAATCTCATGCTCAAGCGCTTCGCCCTGCGGCCCGAGCACAAACTGTTGAGCCGTCAGGACGTTGTCCACGGCAGCACGAATTTCGGGCGCTATGGTTTCGAACTGCGCTTGCAGGTCGAGCATCGGGATCAAGTTCATGGGAGGATTCGTAGGTTCCGTCATATCAATTGGAATTATTCTCGGTGGTGGGGTGGAGTTTCAAGGCGCAAATATGGTATCACGCGGCCAAGGCACGTAGATTACTTGGATGATCGCCCGGGAATCGCGCACGTATCGCTTTCACAGCGCGCAGGGGCTCCTGGAAGGCTGTAGCGGTGTCGCGCGATAAATGAGTACAGGAAGGGGCCAATCCAGCGAACAGGTGGCCTGCCAGCGATGCGTCCCAGCCAGGCGAGCCTTGGCAAAGCGCGCAGCACCACGACCCATGCCGCGAATCCTTTGAACCAATCGCCATCCGGCGTTCGAACATGCATCTGTGAATTAAGTTCAGCTTGAGGGAAAGGAGCCTGAGCGGCCACGGCAGTATCGTTGTAATCCAGAAATCTCAGCTTCGATTCGGAATCGTATGGTTCGATTTTCGATTGCGACCACCTGCAGAACGAGCAGGAACCGTCCGTGAAAATATCGTAAGTCGTCGGCTGTGCCATAGGGTGGTCCACTGGTTGCCTCTATTATCTCATTATAGGCTGTCAGGAGCAGTCTTCAGGTTGTCGTGGTGAGCGTTCTGAATCGCGCGGAAGAGTTCAAAGGCTGCCCGCCCAAAAAGAAGGGCGGGCGCTACGAAAGCAACCACAGGAACGTCTTACGGTTTTGTAGCGGCCGTTCTGTCACGCGCATTTCGGGACAGAACGGGCAGGTGCTTGGCGTGTTTGAAATCAGGGAGACTTTTAAGAAAGAGCAAAATTGAAAATGGTTCGTTAACGTGAAGTATGTTTACGCGAAGCCTACCTCAGCCGTCCCGGAGGATCGGCTGAACGAGGTGTGGTGGGCGTTGCAGGAAGAGTTCCGGAGTTCGCGACTACCTTCGATGGAGCCGGTTGTGGCAATCCAAGCCCGGCATTCATTTCCAGATGCTCTTTGGAGCAGCGCGGGCAATACGCTTTTCCATTGTCTTCATCGCGCAGGCTGGCAAGCTCATAGCATCCATGGATGCAGTCGCAATATCCTGTTGTCGAAGCAGTTTTGATCGGCACAAGGGCCATAGGTTTGTCCTTTTCCGCAGAATATTACAGTTGCCGGGCGGATTGCGCAAGGCCCGTCATGATTTTGCGAAGAGAAAGGAAATGTTTTAAACCGTCTTTAACTGAGAAAGGCGGTAAGGCGTTCCAATATTTTCCCGAAGCTCAGTCCAAATCGTATGATCCATTTTGAGGAAAATCTCGACCACTTTTGGATCGAACTGCGTGCCGGAGCATCGCTGAATTTCTTCCTGCGCATGCTTGATCGACAGAGCCTTGCGGTATACGCGGTCGGAAATCATGGCGTCCAGAGCATCGGCCACCGCGAAAATTCTGGCACCCAGGGGAATCTCGATACCGCTTAGACCACGCGGATAGCCGGTCCCATCAAAGTATTCCTGATGCGATAGGACAATCTCCGCCGCTTCGCGAAGGAAGGGAATCCTTTTCACCATGTTGTACCCGATGTCGCAATGCGTGCGCATGATGTCCCGTTCTTCCGGGGTCAGCGGTCCGGGCTTGCGTAAGATCACGTCAGGAATGGCCATTTTCCCAATATCATGCAGGAAGGCGGCTCGAGCAATTTGCGGAAGCAGGGAGGTTTCCACCCGCATAGCCTTGGCGATTGCTATGGTGAAAGCCGTCACCCGTTTGCAGTGGCCTTCGGTTTCAGCATCCTTCAAGTCCAGTGCGCCGCCGAGCGCCTCCAGCGTGTCATCGTACGATTGCTCGAGTTGCTGGAGCGCGCCTTGAAGCTGCGCTGTGCGCTCTTCAACCTGGTTCTCAAGGGTGCGCTGGTAATTCCTATTTTCCAGCACCAGACGCCGGTGTTCGAGCGCGCGCCGCACGCTCATATAGAGATGGTCTTTCTCGAATGGCTTCAGAATGTAGTCGTAGGCCCCCCGGCGAATCGCTTCCAGCGCCGTGGAGAGGTCATGAATGGCCGTCACCATAATGACCGGAACGTCGGGCTCAGCTTTGCGAATCCATTCCACGAGGCTGAGTCCATCCATTTCCGGCATAATCATGTCGCTCAGGACAATGTCCGTCTCATGAGATCCTAAATATTCTTTCGCTAATCGGCCATTGCTTACGGATGAGCACACGTATCCCAAAGCTTCAAGAAGCGTGGAAACTACTTCTCGGATCGCCTCTTCGTCATCCACAATCAGGATTTTGGTCTTGGACACTTAATACCTCATGGAAATCCATTATACGGCAGCGATTTTGTACACCCAGACAGAAGTAACGAATTCAGAAATGACGTGCTAAATGGGTAACTGGAGCACAAAACAAGAGATTTATACGCTGGAGGGGGAGGGCGTACCTTGATTCCAGATTGCCGTGTTACAGGGTGCCTATAGTATACCCTAGCCAAACCATTTCTTAAGTCCCTAATTTTTCAGGAAATTGACCAGCTGCCTGCGCGCTGATTTCTGCCATGGCTTCATCCATGCGAGCGGACAGTCTGCTGACCAGGACTGTCAGCCGTTCCAGCTGCTCAACCGGCAGATTGCCCGTGTAAAGACGCAGCCAGATGATCGCGTACAAAATCTGAAATTTCGCAGTTAGTTTTAACCGTTCGGCTTCTTGTTTGTGGCTGATTTCCGGCGAAAGCGATGCAACGACCCGGCCTAACCGGGAGAGATTTGAGAAATCTTCGTGCAAGCCTTTTAGAAAGCCCATCGCCACCCCGCGGCGTTCGCGAAGCGCCTGCTTGGCCACGTACTTCGGCGCATTTTGCCGGAGGTATTCAGCATCCGAGGAAGAGAGGGCTTGCCGAATTTGGCGAAAATACCGAAAGTGCTTGGGAGCTGGGAGCCCGTTATCAATAGCTGAAAGAGCGGTCGCATCGGCCTTGCCAGCGGAATTTTCCCGGGGATACAAAAGCCAAATGAGAACGCCAGAAATCGCCAGCACAATGGGAATCATGGCGGCCAGGTTGTTCATGGCTTGAGCAACTCCAACATGCGTGTGTTAAATGAAGCCAGACGCATGTTAATTGCCGGGGACAAATCCCGATAAACCTCGGAAGGAAGCAACACAGGGCTTTCTTGCCGCGCGGGTAAAGGCTTTCGAAGTGCAAAACTCCAAATTCCTACCGAAAACATAAAAAACAAAAGATGAACCGTGCTCCAAAGATCATTTACATGGTGAACCTGGGAATCGATTTGGGGCCAAAAAGCCTTTTGTGTGCTTAGGAACCAGGAATAAAGATAGCCGGTAAAAAGATTGCGTAGAATGGTGTTTCCAATCACGTCGACGGCGCAAATTATACATACGCCCACAGAAACCGCTCGTTGGAAAGGCTCGAGGCCAATTCTGTAATAATTGCGGAGCAATAAGAGTGCGGCCACAATTACAATAGAAGCAAAAGCTAAATCCCGGTCGAGCGTCATGGCATATATAGCGAATTTCTTAGGTTGCCCCCACGCATCCACCGCGGCTCTGGAAAGCAGGAAAATAGTTAGTATTGCAAGAATACGCGAGATAAGAGCCCAAATTCCTTGATAGGCTCGCAACCCGTAGCGGCATAATTCCGCAATGGCCAGACTGCGCACTGTGGCGTATATAAGTATGGAACTCCAATAGGTGTAATACGAAACGTGGGAATTAAATCCAAATATCTCATAAACAACCCAGACGACCACCATTCCCGTCAAAAGAACTGAACAGTAGATCGTGAAAAGTGGAAGAATTTCATATACTTTCCTGGAAAATACCAATCCGCATAGAATAATCAAGAAGCAAAAAGTCGACCAGGAAAGGATGTTTTCTAGAAGATTCATGAGTCGGGCCAGCTCGCGGATTATACCATGAGGATGAATTCACTTGCGAGATAACATCCGCTTGGAAACCAGCATGGTCCCGACCCAAAAATTCTAGTGACCGCCACCGCCGCCGGGAAGTGGGTTGGTTCCTTGAAAGTGACCGCCACCGCCGCCGGGAAGTGGGTTGGTTCCTTGAAAGTGACCGCCACCGCCGCCAGGAAGTGGATTGGTTCCTTGAAAGTGTCCACCACCGCCTCCGGGCATGGGGTTAGTTCCTTGACGCAAGATATTTTGATTAACTGAAGCTGCATTGACTTGATTCGTCACCGGGAGTAACATGGAGAAAGCAGCGAGAAACGACACGCCGATAATTTTTTTCATTGTGATTGACCCTCCAGAGTCAAGAAAGTAATAAGCGAGGGTCATGCCCACTTGGCGGATCGAATAAAAAGAGTTCAGTAATCAGAACGGGTGAAACGTGGAGCCTTTGGAACACTTTCAGGAGAACCGAGCGGTAATCGAGGATTTTTCTTCGAGGACACTTGCCGCCATTCACACCGATTTCGCGCGTCTCTATTACGTAAGTTCATTAAAAGACGGCACGACTGGACGCTACGAACATGAGGGATTGATGAGTTTGTATCCCGAAAATTCGGTCCAATCCGGGCTGGCACACTGCCACGAAGAGTTGTTTTCCAGAATTCTGGAAACACCTCTGCAAAGGCAGGAAACCGATTTACGCGCCTGTCTGGAAACGGCGGGGGATAAATTCTGGAATGTGGTTGAAGATTGGCGGGAAAATCAATCAATTGATGAGATGTGTCCGCAAGAGGTGCCAGGCTATTTGCACGACATGTTTCGGTCCAACATGTGCGCATTACTAGCGATTTTCTCGGCGCATAAACCTAGCTAGTACCCATCCGCATTACAATTCCCACGACTTGTCCCACGATTTCCGCTTCCTCAGGATGCTGATAAACTTCTGGTGCACAAGAAGATAAGGGATGTGGAACTAAAATGATCTTGCCACCTTCACACCGGCACCAACAGCAGCGAAAGCCCCCGTGCAGCTCAATAAAATAAACCGGGCGCTCATATTCATTTGTCCAACCTGTATTTTTCACCTCCCGAAGTTTGGGATTGACCATCACAAGGCTTCCTGGGCGAATGAGCGGGTTCATTCTCATGTCGTCTTCGCCGATATAACCGTAGAGATATTTCGTCGGCTGATTGAAGAATGTTCCCTCCAGATCACCCCATCTCTCCACCATACGCGTCAGAAATTCCGTACGGCGAGGGTCGAATGCTGGATCAAACCGCACCGGGACCCGCAAACGGGCCGGCGGCGCGGCTAAATGAGTCTTTGGGGCGGCTATGTGAATTCCATCGGAAAAATGGCCCTCAAAAGGAACTTCGTACCACTGGCAGACTTCTTTGGGATCCAGATGATAAATAACCGCCAAGGCATAAAGCTTGTATAGACTTGGAGTTACCTCCCGATTTTCGATATCAGCCAAGCGGCTCAGGTGAACGATGAAGTCCGGCCGGCCGCGCTGGCAAGCCAATTCATAGCTTGCCCGTTCGACGTCCCTGTAGGTGAGGCCGAGACGCTCACGAGATTGACGCAGCCGAGTACCCGGTTGCATTCCATTGGGTGGAAGATCTCCCGGCTGGCTCAGACTCCGAATTGCCATAACGGAAAGCGCCTTTCTGTTACGTTTCCAGAACAGTGTTTAACACGCAGCTATTCCAAGTAATGCATAAAAATATAATAATAGGCGAGTTGGTCCCAAATTTTACAAAAATCCTGACAAGAGCTAGAAGCTTGGTGAGGAATATAAATTTGGCCAGCCTAAATAAGATTAAGAAATGCGCAACCGATTCACGCAAATATCGCATGTAAAAATGAAAAATAAATTGCAGAGAAGAGGTCCACACCTGGATGCCCCTTAATTGATTCCGACAGTCGCGAAGAGTGTAATAGAGTCGAGGCCTAAATGATTGCTATATTTTCTGTTCTTCAGAAAAAGAGTTTTAATGTCTCCCGCGTAATTCTTATCCTCTCATTTTTTGCAAGCATTGTCATGCTTAGTGACAACATTTACCTTGAGGCCGCTCAGGCGCAGAACGGTGGCGATACGACTGTGGAATTTAGGAGGGTGGCGGAAGAGGTTTCATCAACCAGGCTAGGTGGCGGGATCGAAAGCAAGGCGCAACTGCAGAAAGCCCTTGTTTATCTGGACTCCATGGCGATTTCGGCCTTAAATTCTGCGCCAAGCCCAGATCTCGATTCAACGAATCGTCGGCTGGCCAGCCTCGTGTCGCAGACTTCTCCGGTGGGAGAGAATTATCGTCTCCTGAAAATCGGCGTTGCGCCTGCCGTCTATGCCATGGTGATTAATTTTGGCTTGGGCGGTCCGGCTGCCGTGCGCATATACGCAGGAGGGGCAGGCCACTATTCGATGGCAGCGCAAATTGATCATTACGCCCAAAAGGATTTTTTAGATAGCGATATTGAGCTGGTTCCCGTGTCTGCCGCAGACATGGTGTTCGTAACGGTTTCGGGGCGAACGGATGATTTATCGACCGGGGCATTTACCGCCTGGCAATTCAATGGGCACGCAGTAGCTGCTCTATGGAATTCGGATTTGCTTCAGCAATCCAGCTACGAGGTTGAAGGGAATGGGTTTCGCATTGCCTACTGCTCACAGGTGGACGATGACCGGCCCTCGGTATGCCTGAAGATGTCGCGCGACCTCTTCCGCTTTGAAGCCGGACAATGGAAACGGGTAGAAACCTCTGAATTATCCTCCCCGAAACCTACAGCGAAGTAAGTATGGTGGCATGCGTTCCGCCTAATTGTAATCAGTCCTGTGCCTCTTGCAGCATCCGTTTCTGCGCAATCCACATCAAAATGTTAGGCTTGATCAATGTTTGGCTTGATCTGGCTCTCGCACGGGAAGGGATATACCAAGTGAAACGATTGATTGTCTGCATGGTTGCTGCGCTCTTCCTGACGATCGGGGCAGGAGCACAAAGCATTGCCCCTCCGGCGTCCTTGCCGCCTCCCGCATCCGTCCAGAAGCAGGAGTTTTTGCAGGCTGCCGATGAAGTTTTGGCCGAAATGAGCAAACTGGTTTCCTTACCGATCCTTTCTCCCTTGAAAAAAAGCATGCGCTCCCGAGAAGAAATCCGTGCGTACCTTTTGCAGAAAATGAAGGAAGACAAGGACGCGGACAACAGATATGCCGACCAGAAGACCATGGAAAAATTTGGTCTGCTTCCTAAGGACTATCCGCTCGACCAGGTCCTCGTCAAGGTGCTGACGGAACAAATTGCGGGCCTTTACGATCCCGACAGTCAGGAATTTTTCATTGCGGACTGGACGTCCCCGGCAGACCAGCGTTCCGTCATGTCCCATGAGCTGACGCATGCCTTGCAGGACCAGCATTTTCATATCGACAAATGGACGGATGCGGCAAAACCGAATGATGACGGGGAACTTGCGCGGGACGCGGTGCTTGAAGGCTCCGCCATGGCCGCCATGCTGGATTATGAATTGAGGGGAAAAGGGACGATTCGGGACCTGGGCGATTTCGATCCGGCCATGTTTATGGGCGATGTGGACAGCAGCCCGGAACTTTCCAAAGCACCCAAAGTTTTGCAGGATGAATTGCTATTTCCTTATCTCGCAGGAATCACTTTTACGCAACATATTCTGAAGGCCGGAAATGGATGGGCCGATTTTTACAAAGTGTTCGACAAGCCTCCAGCATCCACGCAGCAAATCATGCACCCGGATTTGTACCTGCAGGGAGTCATGCCGGCGAAGATTGAACTTCCCGCGGGTAAAGGCCTGATTTCCAGCGACTGGAAAAAGCTGGATGAAAATGACATGGGAGAATTTGGCGTTCAGGAAATCCTGAAACAATATTTACCGAAGCCACGATCAGCCACAATCGCTGCTTCCTGGGGCGGAGATCGTTACGCGATCTTTGAGAATCAGAAAAATAAGAGAACCATGCTGGAGTTCCGTATACATCTTGCGAATGAAGCCGATGCCGCCCGTTTTTTCGGCGCATACAGCGAAGTTCTCGATTCGAAGTATATGCAGAGAACAAATTTGATGCGGCGTCCAAATTTCTTTTCTTTCGATACGCCGGAAGATGGCGTCTATCTTCGCTGCATGAATTCGGATTGCTTCATTCTGGAGGGCGGCACGCGGGCGATGTTCGATCATATGACCATGGAAATGGGCTGGCCCGCGGGTCCCGTCGTCCCCATGAATTCAGGCGATACGCATTTGAAAGAAACGGCGTTTCCTATTATCCCTCAGCTGATTGCCGATGCCGGTCGGCCCATGCAGCCCACGGCACAGTAAGCCAGCAGGGTATTGCGCCCAGAATAATTTGCCCTCCTCATTTTCTCGAGTAATTAGTCCGCATTTCTCACTGGATTGTACGTTCCCAGGTTTGCCCCAACGTAATTCGTGCCAACTGTGCTTTGAGATTTTGCAGCCATCCCGGTTGGGTCCCGTTGCTATGACGCACCGTTTGCCCACAGAGGCGGCGCGGTTCCGTTTCTTTAGTGAGTAGGTCAGGTTAGAGGATTTTATCAAGGGAACGACGATGAGGCGCCGGGCGATCCAATAACGGTTCGCTCTTGCAACGGCGTCTCAATCTTATGAGGCGGCGGGCAAGGCGCGATTCAATTTTTTCAGCGCGGTCTTTGGGCAATTGACCTTCGCGCCGCGCAATTTGCAATTCGCTCATGGCCACTTGGATTAAATCCAGGGCGCGCTGTGGCTGTTTGGTGCGATGCTCGTAATGAATCGCTAATTGTTCGGCGGCTTCGATCGCCGCTTCCAGCGCCTTTTGCGCATCTTGCGCGTAAAGAGGGAATTCGGAAGGTTTCCCGGAGGAGGGATTTTCTCGCAATTCTCCCCACAGCGAAATAGCACGCGAGTAGTCGAGCTCGCGTTTTGCAATTTGAGCGAGTTCGCGTTGCGCAAGCCTCTGGACGGGACGCGGCAGATCAAAGTGCAGCGCGGTTTCGTACAGTTCTCGCGCGCGAGTGGAATGGCCCCGGTTGCGCATGATTCGAGAAAGGCCCAGCACCTCAATGGGATGATGCGTGTCGGCATGGGCGGCATTTTCAATTCCGTTCCCGCTGTCGAGCAGGCCCAGAATTTTTCCGGCCAGCGCGGCGAGTCCGCGCAAGTCCATCTGATTGTGACGAAAAATTCCTACCAGCGGCTCTGCGGGTCCTCCGCGAAGGTAATCGAAATACATTTGCGGGATGAGCGAAGAATCGATGTCGTCGAGGCGAGACCAATCGAGCCCGCGAGTTTCGCCGCCCAGAACGTGGCGCTCCAGATCCTTGAGGCGCACGGAGCCGAGTCGCAAGCGCCACAACTGCCGCGCAGGATGCAGCAGATCGATATGCAGAAATGGCGAGAAAACAGGGACGGCGCGCGTCATGCGGTAGCGTGTTTCGAGCAGCGGCCAGTCAAAACTTTTTCCGTTAAATGTCACGAGGACGGGACGCTGCTCCATGCGCTCGGAAAGTTCCAGTAGAAGCGAATGTTCCTCATCGAGATCGCGCAGAAAAAATTGCTCGACTTGCAACCCGCCTGCATCCCACCAGGCAATGCCCACCATGAAAGCATATGTGCCCGTTCCTCCCGCGAGGCCGGTGGTCTCCGTATCAAGGAAGAGCCACTTTTGGGGATCGATGGCAGTGGCTAAGAAATCTTCAGTCCCAGCGAGTTGAGGAAGGAGCAGGGAAAGGGAGCGCGCATCCGGCGTGAATATCTCCGGAGTGGAATACCACTGCTGCAATGATAAATGTTCGCCGTAATGATTCCGGTTGACGCGCGCGCCGAGCAGCGCAGTGAGGCGGTCCACTCCCTCGACCGGTTCCAAAACGAGCGGAGCGGGAGGCTCCTTCCTGCGTGCAGGGCGCAACGCCGCAATCCGCGCGAATTTGTCGTCTAGCTTCATATTTGCCACGGAACCGCAGAGGCACAACAAAATGCTTGGAACCACGGATGGACACGGATCAACGCGGATAAAGAAAAAATAGGAACCAAGAATGACACAAAGTAATTTTGAAGGAATTGATTTTGAACAATCCCATATTTTGATTTGTCTTTCATCCGTGTTAATCCGTGTGCATCCGTGGTTCCATTTTTTCTCCGTGTCTCTGCGCCTGAAAATCTATGCACCGAGGCGGGCGAGGATTGACAGGGCGGCTTCTTTCGCGCGCTCGCCTCGCTCGCCTACTGGGCCAACGCAAGACGGGCATCCCTTTTCGCAAGGGCATGCGGCGATCAGTTCGCGCGTTTTTGCCAGCAGGATCGCGTGCGCGCGGAATAGAGGCTCGGAAAATCCGATTCCGCCGGGATACGCGTCATACAAATATAAATTGGGCTCGAAGAATTCTTTTTCGGCGAGTGCAGCAATCGCTTGCGGGCTCTGCGCTTCTTCCCATTCGATTTCCGAGCCGGGCGAAGGAGGCCGTTCCCCGATCGAGGTCCCCAGATCGCGCGCGTCGCACATCAGCAGCAGCGTGGCAATGGATTCGAGCGCGTGGAGCAAGCCGAACATTCCGCTCTGGCGGTCGCTTACGGAAAAGGGAAGCGATTCGATCAGTGGCCGTTCGAGCGTAAGCCAGAAGGACGTGGCGTGCATTTCGTTTTCCGGCAATTCAAGTTTTCCGTCACCCACATTTTCGTTGGTGAAAAATTTAATCTTCTTGAAGCCAATCACCTGCGAACGAACCAGGACGTCGCCATGTGATCGAGCGGCATGCGCGTCCTCGCCCGCCGCCTCAATGCGATCACTGGCCGCGCATTCCAGCACGCGTACCTGCGTGTAGCGAATGGAGTCCGTGTAATAATCCACATCAACGCGTTTTACATACGCTTTTCGTTCTTCAAAGTTCAACGCTTCCACATGGAATTGCTGGCCCTGATGCAGATAAATCGCCTTGGGATGAACGGTTGTGAGCGCGCTTGAAAAATCCACTTCGCCAATCACTTCCGCTGCATCTGTAATGTTCACGATAACAAAATTGTCCGATGTGACTGAGCGCAGGCTGACGGTGTCCGCGGGATAAGCTTCTTGCGTCCAGTGCCAGTGCTCGCCCGTGCGATGCAAAAATCCCGCTTCGGCCAGGCGGTTGCACAGATCTGGAACGTCAACGCTCCCGAAAGTTTCGTTCGCGGCAATGGGCAATTCAAATGCGGCGCATTTCAGATGATTGATCAGGATTTCCAGATTGTCCGGCTGAACGAACGCATGCTCCGGCGAGCGGCCAAAAAAATAATCCGGATGCTGCACGATGAATTGATCAAGCGGCGCTGAGGAAGCGACGAGCACGGCGCATGAGCTGCCGCTGCGCCGCCCTGCGCGCCCCGCACGCTGCCAAGTCGATGCAATAGTGCCGGCATATCCGGCCATGATCGTCGCGTCCAGCGAGCCGACATCGATCCCCAGTTCCAGCGCGTTGGTCGAGACCACCCCGCGGATGCGGCCTTCGCGCAAGCCGTGCTCGATCTCGCGGCGCTCGCCGGGTAGATACCCTCCGCGATATCCGCGAATCGCAGGCGGCTGACCGGGCTGCACTGCATTAGCCTGCTGCAAATATGTTAGCAGCACTTCGGTATAAAGCCGTGAGTTGGCAAAAACAATCGTCTGCAAATTGCGTTTCAGAAATTCCTGTGCGACGCGCGACGATTCGTTGATATAGCTCCGCCGTATTCCCAGAAAGCGGTTCACCACCGGCGGATTGTAGAAGACGAAATATTTTTCGCCGGCCGGCGCGCCATTTTCTTCGATCACCTCGAAATCAGTTTCCGCCAGGCGAGACGCGAGTTCGCCGGGATTCGCGATCGTAGCCGAAGAACAAATAAATTGCGGATTGGAGCCGTAGAAACGCGCGATGCGCCGCAATCGGCGCAAAACATTCGCCAGATGGCTTCCAAATACGCCACGGTAAGTGTGTAACTCGTCGAGCACTACATACTGCAAATTTTCGAAGAGGCGCTGCCACCGCGTGTGATGCGGAAGAATTCCCGTATGCAACATGTCCGGATTCGACAGCACGATATGCCCGCGCTCACGTATCGCTTTGCGCGCGTCGGCAGGCGTGTCGCCATCGTAGGTGAAAACGCCGAAGCGATTGTCCAGGCGCCTCCGATAAATCGTGCAGCTCAGCAAGTTGGTCCTGCGCAAGGGCTTTAGTCGGGAAGAGGTAGAGCGCGCGGGCGTCCGGATTTTCCAGCACCGCATTCAGAACCGGCAGGTTGTAGCAAAGAGTTTTTCCGGATGCCGTCGGCGTTACGACCACCACGTTGCGGCCTTCTTTTACGGCCACAGCGGCCAAGGCCTGATGGCTATAAAGATCTTTTACTCCTTTTTCCGCATACGCGGCAGCGAGTTCCGGGCGCACCCATTCCGGCATGGGCGCATACTTCGCCTCGCGCGCGGGAATGTGATGCACGGCGGTGATAATTTCGCCGTTGCGGTCACGCTCAGCGAACTGCTCGACGATTTCCCGGACGCGCGCCAGCGTTGCCGAGTCTTTCGAGGACCTTACAGCCAGAGATTGAGCCAATCCTCGTCTCCTATATACTTCGCCTTTTATTCGCTACGCTAACATGCCGTCGCGGGCTTCGCAACGGTCTTTCTCTCCTGAACTCACCGGGGCATTTATTTTTTACACTTTTCTCCCGCCTGAATATTCCTCAATGGCTCGAATGCTTCTCTCGCGCGCACTCCGACTGTCACAACGGCCGTGTCTTGGGCCTGTCCTTATTCAGTCCTAATGACCAGTCGAACAATCCATTCACCGCCACCTAGTCTGCATGCAGGGCGGAAGTAGTTCTGAAAAATAAATTAGAAAAACTTCCTGGAATCCGAAACTCTCTCGCCGGCATGAAGCTAAAAGGCGAATCCGTTCGAAAAACTGGGGAATCACATGCACATTTCAGCGAAGAGCCGAATCAGTGTTAAGACGATTACCGCTGCCGCAACAATTCTATTTGCCTTCACAAGTGTGGCGCATGCGAACATGAGGGTAAGACCTACCTCTATCAATTTTGGCACAGATGCGCTGGGTTCGAAGAGTTCGCACACGGTGATCTTAACGAACGAAAGCTACCGGCGCCGGGTTACTATTTCAAGCGCAATCACCTCAACTCCCCAGTTCACTTATTCCGGGCCTGCCTTACCCATAACTTTGAACCCGGGGCAAAGCCTGACTGGCTTCGTCGTCTTTACTCCGTCTTCCGCAATCGCATATTCCGGCTCTCTTAGATTCACACAAGCAAATGGCACGACTGAGTCCATCGCTCTGAGCGGGGACGGCAGCGGCCAGCCGCCAGCCCCATCTGCTATCGCTCCATCCATTTCTGCACAACCATTGAACGCGAGTATTCAGGCAGGCCAGACCGCCACATTTAACATTGCAGCTACCGGGACGTCGCCAATGACATTTCAGTGGATCAAGAACGGCGCAATGATCAGCGGCGCGAATTCTTCGACCTACACCACGCCGGCGGAAACGACTGCAGACAACAGTGCAAAATTTGCGGTAGCGGTCAGTAATAGTGCGGGAAGCGCAACCAGCAATGCCGCCGTGCTCACTATAACGAGCCCTGCCGTGGCTCCCTCTATTACAACGCAGCCTGCGAGCCAAACTGTAGTTGCTGGGAAAACGGCATCCTTCGCAGTGGCGGCCACCGGTACATCACCAATGACGTACCAGTGGAGCAAGAATGGCGCGGCCATCAGCGGCGCGACTTCTTCGAGCTACACCACTCCGGCGGAAACGACGACGGACAATAATGCAAAATTTACGGTAGCGGTCAGCAACAGCGCGGGAAGCGCAACCAGCAATGCCGCCATGCTGACAGTGACGAGCGCAACGGTAGCTCCGGCAATTACCGCGCAACCTGCAAGCCAATCGGTCATTGCTGGAAAAACTGCGTCGTTCTCTGTAACCGCCACCGGGACCTCGCCCATGACGTACCAGTGGAGCAAGAATGGTGCGGCCATCAGCGGTGCGACTTCGGCGACGTACACGACGCCTGCGGAAACCACGACGGACAACAGCGCAAAATTTACGGTGGCCGTCAGCAACAGTGCGGGCAGCGCAACGAGCAGCGCCGCCGTGCTTACGGTGACTGCTTCGACTCTCTTGCTGAATTCGAGCACTTCGTCCGTGAGCTTTGGCAGTGTGAATGTATCGAGCAGCGGCACTCAGAACGTTACTCTCACGAATGCCGGAAATTCCACGGTGACAATTTCTAACGTTACGATTTCGGGCGCCGGGTTCAACGTCTCAGGAGTTTCTTCCGGACTTATTCTGACGCCGGGACAAACGGCCACCTTGACCGCCACATTTTCACCGTCAACGGCAGGTGGCGCTACAGGCAGCGTATCCGTGGCAAGCAATGCGACCAATTCTCCGGACGCCATCACGTTATTGGGTACTGGAGTCGCCGCAGTGAGCCACTCAGTCTCTTTGAGCTGGTCACCGAGCACGTCCACCGTTATGGGCTACAACACGTACACCTCGTCCGTATCCGGCGGCCCCTACACGAAATTGACCACGGCTCCGGTTTCCACGTCCTCCTACACAGATTCAAATGTGGTGGCAGGACAAACCTACTACTTCGTTGTGACCGCGGTAAATTCGAGCAATGTGGAGAGCGCCTATTCCGCCGAAGTCAGCGCTCTGGTTCCCTAGAAATGCGTTGGAACCACGGATGCACACTGATAAATACGGATAAAGACTGATAAAAACCAATAATAAGTTTTAAGAATGGAAATGAATGAACCGGGGAACAAAATTTACCCGGTTCATTCATTTCCATTTTTTAGTTTTATTGGTTTTATCAGCATTTATCAGTGTTTAGCTTTGGATTCAATGCTATTTGGCCAGAGTCGAGGCGTGATGCATGACGTCGAGAACTTCCGACGTTTGCCACTCATTTCCTGGCCACATGTCGGCCACGGTTCCATCAGCCGCAAGCAGTATCGTGTTCAGACTATGATTGATCTGACTGTTTTCCTCGGAATACGCGAGACCGAAACTGCCAGTCAGTTTTAGCAAGTCGGCGGGAGTGGTGGAAACAAAATCCCAATGGTCGAAACCTTTTGGATTGCGGTCCAAGTAGGGAAGTCCATACGCGCGGAGAACTGGCGGCAGGTCAAATTTCGGATCTAAAGTAATACTAATTAAATGCGTTTTTTTATATTCGTCGGGATTTTTTGCCAGCTCTTTTTGTATGGCGGGAAATTTTGTGCTCAAGAGCGGACAATAGTCAGGAAATGGACAGCGCGTGTAAATAAAGGTCAGAAGAACGATTTTCCCCTTGAATTGCCCGAAGTGCAGCGTCTTTCCACCCTGATTCAGTAAAGCAACATCGGGAACCTGATCGCCAACCATAAGAACTTGCGGCGCTGCCCCTTCGGCTATTGGTTGATAAGCAGCTTTGCCGATGACAGCCAAATGCTCCAGCCAAAATTCGCCGGGCTGACCCATGATTACATCCGCACGAATCACATCCGCCGGCTGAACCCTTTGAAATCCGTCCGGGTCCTTCACTTTGTAGGGCATGGTCATTGCAGACATAAATCCGGGGATGTCGTCATTGTCGATGATGAGTTGTTGCGTAGCGGGCTGCTTGCTGATGACGCGCCCTGTCAATGTGTAGGTAGTGCGCGAATTTTTGCAACCAGCAAAGGTCAAGAACAAACACAAAATAAAACTGTATTCCATAAAACGGTAAATAATTGCTTTGGTTACTCTCATTTTTTCTAAGTACCCTTCGTAAGTCTTCGCTGCCAGCCCGGATTCCGGAACTTTCTCGCTTGAAGCCACTCGAAAGTTCCGGAATTCACTTCAGTTTCAGTAGTGGAAGCGGTAGCGCACTTCCACGAAAATTTCTCGCGGGTTGAAAAAGTGAAATCCTCCGAAGGTCAAACTGTCATCCAGCATCACCCGGCGATTCCCGACATTTAGACCGTTGGCGGAAATAGTGAGGTTTTCGCCAAAATCTTTGCCGACGGAAAGGTCGACCGTGGTATGGGCGGGCAAATAGTCCAGTGAGGAGCAGCAGGGCGCGGCTCCCGTCACAGCTGGGCCGTTGCCGTTCGTGAATCCTGAGCCGTAGTAAATGTTGCTGGAGGCAAAAGTGCGCCACGGGAGAGTCGTTTGGATTCCGACGTTTAATGTATTTCTTTGGTCGTGGTCCAGTGGGCCGTAATCGGGTGACGGCGTATTGTCAGTAGGAATTAGACCACCCGTGATGTTTCCCCGGGATTCGCCGATCTGGTTGGAATAGGCGAGATGCAGTTGAGCCCTTTTCCAAAGCTTGGGAGATTTGAGTGTTAACTCCCAGCCTCGGATCAGGGCTTCCGTCAGAGTGACGGGAATGAAGACGTTGGACTCGCCTAAACTATTGTGATCGAAAAAATTGTTGGCGCGGGTTCGGAAGGTATCCGCATCCAGGCCCCAGCCTTTGTAGGGTATCGTGACGCCGAATTGATATTCTTCATCTCGTTCACCTTGTAACGATCCAAAGCTGAACCCTTGCCCGCTTGCTGCATTCACGAGCGCTGGACCGGAAAAAGTGAGCAGAGGTGGCGCCTGGTAAAACCGCCCGTAAAATCCGTGAAAAACCCAGTCAATTTTGGGAACGCGCACTGAAATTCCGACGCGCGGGCTGGTGGCATTCTCGCTGATCGTTCCCGAGAAAAATGATTCCCTCACGCCCCCGCTTAAAGTCAGCCAGGAAGTTGCTCTGAATTTATCTTCAATCCAGACTTCTTCTAAATTTCCTCCCACAATCTCGCGGTCGGTAAAGTTCGAGCACGCTGGCGTCGAAGGTGGCGCAGGTGGTGTTGGCGCGCAGCCTGCCGGTGTCGGCGGCGGACCGGCGAAGAGCACTTGAAACAGTTGATTGTCATGCTGGTAAAAACCGTAGTAACCGGCAGTGATGCTGTTTTTCGCGATGGTGGCTGCGAAGGTTATCTGGGCTCCAGCATAAATTGAGGTTCGGTTATCGGTTGTGTCGGTGGGGAAGTCGTTTACGTTTCCGGAGTAGTCGGCGGAATTGTAATGAAAGAACGGGGAGACCGTCAGGAGCGCGTCGTGACTGAACGTTCGAACCCAGGAAAAATTGACAAAGGTGTCCGCCTCGCGCTGAGCGTCGAATTGAAAAATGCCGCCTTGCGGCGTCCCGGTGCTATCAACGCACGTGGGGGGTGGAAAGCAGGGAGTAACGGAAATTGCTCCCGGAACGCCGGTAATTTCAGTGATCACTCCTGATGAAACCGGAATCTGATAGTAATCCCTGCGCGATGATACGACCAAGCGCAGCTGGTTCTTGGGATCCACATTGAAAATCAATGAGCCAAATCCGCTGACGCCATTATCCGCGTCGTGCAGCACCGCGGGTGTTGGCGGTTCAAGGCCGAGATTACTACGGTTTCCACTGAGGCTGCCGTAGTAAGCGAATCGTTCTGTGTGACTGCCGCAACTGATCTGGTCATTGGTCTGGTAGAAATTTCCGAGGCTGGTAACCAGATCGCACTCTCTATTTCGCTCGAATCCCGACCGCGGCACTACGTTGAACACGCCATATGTGCGGTTTCCATAATCCGCATCGTAACTTCCTCGCTGCACTTCCATGTAATCGATGTCTTTGGGATCGAATTGCGGCCCGACATTGCTGGCTATATTTGTGTTGGGGACCGGCACTCCGTCAATCAGCCAGCTCACCTGATGCCCTCCGCGAATATGGAGCTGATCGTGCGTGACGTACGCTCCGGGGACGTACTCCGTAATGATAGCCAGGCTATTGGTCCGGTCGGCACCCGGAGTATTTTGAATATTTTCACGGCTCAAAAGAGTTGTAGGCGTGGCCGAGTCCACGGAAGCTTCGATCGCCTCTCCGGTAACAACCGTCTGTTCCGTTACGCCCGCCAGGTTCAATTGAAAATGCAGCACCGGACTTGCGCCAGATTCGACGACCACATTTTGTTGCGTTTGCTGGAAATTTGTCGCGGACACCGTGACCGTGTATTCGCCGAGAGGCACGGCGCTGAAATCAAATTCTCCGCTGTCATTTGTTTTTTGGTGTTGCACGTATTCGGAGTGCAGGGCCTTCAGGTCGACAGTCGCGTCCTGGATGGGTCGGTGCTGCGGGTCATGCACGATGCCATGCACGTGCCCAAAAATCTCCGCTCGTGCTGGTGCCAAACATAGCGTCATGCCGCAAACGCAGAAAATTATAGCGATGCCTAATGTTTCAAAAAACTTCCTGGCTTTCATTTGGTCCCTCTTCTGAGTTGAATTCTGGACGGCGCGCCGCACGGACGAATCCGTGTGTCGGAGATCTTTTTCGTTAGAAAGTGGATCTTTCCGTTAGCTCAGAAAAGTTCGAGGAGGGGGTGTTAAAGGAAACGAGGTTACGAAGGGAACAGCCTGAAAAGCAAAGGAGAAATCAACTTCCGTCGGAGACGGTCCGCGGAACGCGATGGGCGTCACCAGGACATATAAAGCCGATCCGACAATGGGATTTGAAACAGCGTCACAGGCGCGCATCGAGCAATCTTTTCGATCAGACGAGCCTGTGGTATCGCAATTCTTTCGGTCTCTTTGGAGCGAGTTCGCGTCATGATGATGCAGTGGGCAATAACTGGTATTGCAGCACGCGGGTAAATTTGAAGCGGAAAGAGTTTCAGCCAGCGCGGACACTCCCGGCAGAAGCAGCGCGAGAAGCGCTACGGTTGCCACGAATTTGCGTACCAACACTCGCAAGTGGGGAGCCCCTTTCCCGTGAACCATAGTCGAAGGATAGCCTTTACAAGTTGCCGTGACAAGCAGATGTAAAAAATTGGTAGTGACTCAATTTGCGAGCAAAGTCGCCCTCTCCATCCCGAAGATCGCGGGACGGAGAGGCCTCCACAAAACCGCAGTATCTTGCAGTTGGTTTTGTAGAGGCCGCCCGTTTCTTCGGGCGGGCAGCCTTATTGCCGCACCACCGCAAAATTCAAATTGATGCACCACCAAAAAAAGTGGGTCGACTCGAAGTTCTTTTTCACCGGCTCATTGAATTTGAACGGACACGAAAACTGAAGTCGTCAGTGGGATCGTCTCCTTCGCCCTCCGGTCTTGACACAACGCGCATCGCCCTCCAATATTCATGTCATGGCACATTCCTTTTTGGTTTTTGATTTTGGCGGTAATGAAGAAGCTGCTCAGCAGGCGCGTCACCGAATCGAAGCGTGGAAGCAGGGATTTCGGCTCGACAAAAAGCTTCAGGTTAAATTCGAGCGCAACGAACTTGAAAAGAGCGCGGAAGAAGGAACCGCAAAACCTGCTAAATCCGCGAAGAAAGCGAAGTCAGAAGATAAGCCCGCCGCGAAGCGATCTGCTGCGAAGAAAGCTTCAGATGAAACTGCATCGGCGGATGGAAATGAGAAAATTCGCTTGATTGTGCGTCTCGATTTTTCGGACCATGAGAAACTTTCTCACCAACGCTGGGTCGAGAGAATTCCAACGGAAGAGCCCTTCAAGGCCGCCAACCCAAAAATTATTCGAGCCGGAGATGGTGAATTCAAAACCACATCCGACTTATTCGATTCCCTGAATTAACCTGAAGTAAGATTAATAAGAAGACTAGGAATGAAGGGGTCTACCTAGAGCAGGTCCAGCTCGATTTAGCTGCCGGACGTCTGCATGTTTTCCAGATAGGCATATACGCAGGTCAGAAACAGATCCTTGCGCAAGCGGTCGCTGCGACGTATGACGGCCCCTAAGGCGAACCCTGTGACGACAGCAAGTGCCGACCAGCTTACAAGTATCTTCAAAGTTAGAATAGCCATGTCTGCTCCCCATTGCGAAACGCAGTCGTAATGGGTTAGGGCAAAAACAGCGCCAAATGCAAGCGTAAAGCCAGTCCTTCTAAGTTATTGAATATACATAAGATAATAGCGTGAGAACTCTCGGATGTCGAAAAACACTTAAAACGGAACGGTAAAGTCTATATGTCGCTGGAGTTCTTTACATCCTAGTCGTACTATTACCAATAGTACCAACGTGTTACAAGGGTCTGACGGTATTTCGCCACTTCGAACTTCCCGCCACATGATTTTTAACCTGCCCATTCGTACCATAAGGCATCCCGTCCCAATTCTGTCCTTCCGACCAGCGTGTTTTTTCCCAGCATGCCGATAGTCTTTTAGTCGGACCTACTCCCGCGCTGTTGGCGGAAGTGTCGCAACCCTATCGAAATACATGTGTGGATGCCGAGGGGCGGAGGACTTTGAATGAGTGTGTGGCATAAAAAGCCGGTATTAACTCTTGCTGGCCTACTGCTGATGTCGTTTTCTGCCAGCGCTCAAACGTGGAAACAGGTTGGCCCTCCAGGTGGAGATGTCCAATCGCTTGCAGCGGTCCCTGGCAGCGCGCAAACGCTATACCTTGGCACGTCGGACGGGCATGTATTCGGCTCGCACGACGCAGGGGAGCATTGGAGCCTTCTCGGGAGGATTGGCGAGCACCATGATGACGTTATCATGTCCATGGTGGTGGATGCGCGATCCGCAAATACAATCTATGCAACAAGTTGGACGCTAAGTTCGAAGGGTGGCGGGGTTTACCGCAGCGCGGATGCCGGGCACAACTGGCAGCTAATCGGTCTTAGTGGGCTTGTAGTTCGCGCCATTGCCGAAGCACCCTCTAATCCGGCCATTCTGGTCGCAGGGGCCACGGATGGCGTGTATCGCTCCATAGATTCAGGAAAGAATTGGGCGCGTATTTCGCCCGAGAAGCACGAAGACTTGCGCAATTTCGATTCGATTGCCATTGACCCG
The DNA here is from genome assembly GCA_963786215.1 of uncultured Acidobacteriota bacterium. GTDB lineage: Bacteria > Acidobacteriota > Terriglobia > Acidiferrales > UBA7541 > Palsa-360. The sequence continues at coordinate 196,579 of CAWAYK010000004.1, read as the reverse complement.
CACGATCCCAACACCATTTATGCCGGCACGTATCACCTGCCATGGAAGACTGTCGATGGCGGCAAGAACTGGACTCCCGTACATCAAGGCATGGTGGATGACTCGGATGTAATGAGCATCACAGTTGACCAACGCAATCCCGCGCACATTTTTGCCAGCGCCTGCTCGGGGATTTACCACAGCCCGGATGGCGGCGCGAATTGGACGAAGTTTAAAGGCATTCCCAACGATTCACGCCGGACTGTGCATATTCTGCAAGATCCGAAACGGACGGCGACTGTCTATGCCGCTACCACTGACGGGCCTGTGGAAGACGGCGGACGACGGTGCGAGCTGGCATCTGATTACGCCCGCATCCTGGAGCATCCTTTCCATGGTGATCGATCCGGAAAACTCGGACCGTCTGATTCTTGGCACCGAACGTTTGGGCGTGCAGGTAAGCGGACGATGGCGGGCAGACTTATCGCGCCTCAAATCAAGGTTTCTCGCATCGCCGCATTGTGGACGCGGCGGTCGATCCGCAGCATCCGGAGCGCGCTCTTGTTGTGCTGACCAGCAGCTTTGAGCCTTTGCTCGAGACAAAAGACGCTGGACGTACCTGGACTCCACTGGCAACCGGCCTCAAATCCGGTCCACCCCAGCACATCTTTGCATCGCCGGATGGCTGGTTTGCGGCTCCCGGCCCTGGCGGGTTGCTGCGCTACGACGCTTCAAAAAATTCGTGGGTCCCGGTCGAATCAAGTTATTGCTTCCAAGTCCGCGCCTGCTCAAAACCGTCGCGCGGCCAGCGTAAAAACAGTTTCCGCGCAATCTGGTTCAAAAAATTTCACTTCAAAAGTTGCAGCAAATCCTACTGCTCCTGGCGGCAAAAACCACGGTTCCGCTCCGTGCGAAGGTGAATGACATGGCATTTAGTCGTGACTGCCTGGTATGCCGCCACGGAAGAGGGATTGATGGTTTCCGTGGACCGCGGGCTCAACTGGCGCGCGGTTACTCTTGCGCCGGCCGGGCAACAGCCTGCGACGAACACAACGGGATTAAATAACGCCTCGATGCGTGCGGTACGCATCGGGCAACGGAAACGCTTACGTTTGGGCGATTTCCGCCCGCCAACTCGAAGTTTCCGGCGACGGCGGCAAGACGTGGATTTCGCGCACGCTGCCGTTTGAACCGCGCGGAGCGTTACATTTGCATCCATCGGATGAAAACACGGTCGTGCTGGCCAGCGATCACGGAGTTTTCGTTTCGCGCGATGCGGGAGAGTCCTGGAAGCAGGCAAATCTGTCGGAACTTTCGATCGATGATCATGGCGCCAGTGAAGAACGCTGTCGTCGTGTCGACCGCGCGAGGGGACCTGTTCCTTTCGCGTGACGCGGGAAAAACCTGGGGTCACCTGGATGGTCCCAGCGCGGATAACTCGATTTCCGCGTTGCGCTCGCGCGAAGCAGGAAATCAGCTGGTAGCGGCGTCAGCCACAGAGGGTCTGTTCGTGCTGGACATGGGCACGGCGTCATCGGCATCGGCGGATACCATTGCTGCGGTCGCCGGCGTGCGACAGAAATAGAACGTTTAAAAAATTAAGTGGACCGCTGCTGTATTACGGAACCGGCTGGCAGCGGGTTCATAGAAATTGCCGGCGCACCTTCGCTGCCGCGATGTTGTGCGCTAGCAATATGTCGGCGCTCATCCCCCCCGGTTGCGCCGTCATGCAACGCGGCGAGCGTCTTCGTTCCGGCACCACACCCTGGGATGGAGCGCTCGCCGCGATTTTTTATTCCCGGAGTTTGGAACCACGGATGCACACGGATCAACACGGATTAAAGAAAGATTGAGAACCGGTTTCATCGCAAACCACAAATTGGAATTTGGTATGAACTCCCAACAAAAATTTGAATTTGATTTTACACTTCATTTGTTTTATCAGCTTTTTATCCGTGTCCATCCGTGTGAATCCGTGGTTCCAACTCCTGGTTCTTGTGCCGAGGTGCGCGCTATCCGGTTGGCCACTTTTGCGAGAATAATTCTTCCGCCGTCTTCGCTCGCTGTCCCGGTTTCGATATAATGAAGCGTACTTCCGAAACTGAGCTGTCTTGGGACAGCTCAAGGTGATTCGGATGCCGGTTCAAGCGCGCCCTAAGAACGCCAAACATGATGCCGGCCACTACCACGGACTTTCCCGGGAGGATCTTCTTCGTATTTACCGCACGATGTTTCTTTCGCGGCGGATTGACGACCGCGAAATCCAGCTGAAACGCCAGAACAAAACTTTTTTCCAGATCAGCGGCGCGGGGCACGAAGGTGTTCTGGCCGCCGCGGGGCTGGTTCTGCGCCCCGGCTACGATTGGGTGTATCCGTACTACCGTGACCGCGCACTGTGCCTGGCACTGGGTGTCACTTCTCTCGAAATGTTTCTTCAGGCCGTCGGCGCGAAGGACGATCCGCATTCCGGTGGGCGCCAGATGCCTTCGCACTGGGGCATTCGACGCCTGAATATTCTTCCGCGGTCTTCCTCGACGGGGATGCAGTACACGCAGGCCGTCGGTATGGCAGAGGCATCGCTCTATTTCGAAAAATTTCCGCACGCGTTGGAGCAGGCGCAACATGCGCCGCTCGGCGAACAAGTGCGCCACCAGCCGGACGAAATTGTGTACGTTTCCGGAGGCGATGGTTCGACGAGCGAAGGTGAATTTTTTGAAGCTTTGAATTCCGCCTGCCTGAGGAAACTTCCGGTTTTATTTTTGATTGAAGATAACGGTTGGGCGATTTCCGTCCCGGTGAAATATCAGACGCCGGGTGGCAATATCGCGAAGCTCGTGGCGAATTATCCCGGGCTGTTTGTGGAAGAGTGCGACGGCAGCGATCCTCTGGCGAGCTATGCGGTTTTAAATCGCGCTGCGGAATATTGCCGCGCGCGAAAGGGGCCGGCGCTGGTGCACGCGCAGGTCACGCGCCCCTATTCGCATTCGCTTTCCGACGACGAAAAACTTTATAAATCGCACGGCGTGCGTGAGGAAGAAGCGCATCGCGACCCCATTCCGAAGTTTGGCTTGTTTTTGGTGCGCGAAGGGATTGTCGACGAGAAAGAACTGGAAGCTATTGAGGCCGAGGTCGACAGGGAAGTTCGTGAAGCTTCCGATCAGGCGCTCGCGGCGGAATTGCCCGACAAGGATTGCATTCTTGTAAATCAATATTCTCCCGACGTGGACCCGACTTCGTCGCGCTTTGAATCCACGCCAAATTTTTCCGGCGAGCCGCGCACCATGGTGGAAATGATTTCGCACACGCTGGCCGATGAAATGTCGCGTGACGAACGCATTGTCGTGTTGGGCGAAGACGTGGCCGATTGCAGCAATGAAGAAGATCTAGAGCAGTTGAAGGGAAAGGGCGGCGTCTTCAAAGCCACCGTCGGCCTGCAGCGTAAGTTCGGTTCCATGCGCGTGTTTAACACGCCGATTGCCGAGGCCTGCATCGTTGGCAGCGCGCTGGGAATGGCCGCGCGCGGATTGAAGCCTGTCGCGGAAATACAATTTTTCGATTACATCTGGCCGGCCATGATGCAATTGCGGAATGAACTATCCGTATTCCGATGGCGCTCGAATGGCGCATTCAAGGCGCCGGCCGTGATTCGCGTGGCGACCGGCGGTTACCTGACGGGCGGTGCGATTTATCACAGCCAGAGCGGGGAATTGCTGTTCACGCACACGCCGGGAATTCGCGTGGTGATGCCGTCGACGGCGCTGGATCTGTGCGGACTTTTACGCACGGCGATTCGCTGCGACGACCCTGTGCTGTTCCTCGAACACAAACATTTGTATCGCCAGCCCTACAATCGCTCCGCGTATCCCGGCCCGGATTTCACGATTCCGTTCGGGCGCGCGCGCGTAGCGCGAGAAGGCACCGACGTAAGCATCATCACGTACGGAGCAGTTGTGCACCGGGCCGAAGTAGCCGCGGCGCAACTGGAACGCGAAGGAATTTCCGTGGAAATTATCGACCTTCGATCGCTTTCGCCATTTGATTGGGACGCGATTGCCGCGACCGTGCGCAAAACCAATCGCGTGATCGTCGCGTATGAAGACATGCTCTCGTGGGGATACGGCGCGGAAATTGCCGCGCGCATCGCCGACCAGCTTTTCGATGAACTGGACGCTCCCGTGCGGCGTGTCGCGGCGATGGACACGTTCTGCGCGTACCAACCGCACCTCGAAGACGAAATCCTTCCGCAAAGCAGCGACCTGGTTGCGGCCGTTCGCGAATTGCTCGCTTATTGAGGCGCGCAGCACTCTTCCTTTGAAATGCATTACGCCTGCTGACGATCTCTCATTGCAAAGCGAATCTTCGGCTGTTAGGTTTCATAAGGCTTTTCCTGGAGGCTCGCAATTCTGACTTGTGAAAAATGTGGCGAGGAAATCGCGGATGGAGCGAGCTTTTGCGGTCAATGTCAAACTCCTGTAAGTGTCGCGCAGATCGGTCCGGTCTATGTGCCGCAAAACGCGCCTCTTCCCGAAGTGATTCCCGCGATTCCGGGAATTCCAGTTCTGCCGCCACGGCCCGGATTCGCCGGATTTTGGTTGCGCGCGATTGCCTGCTTCATTGACACCATTTTTATCGTTGCCATTTTTCTGATCGGCGCTTCGTTTTTTCCGACCTATTTTGAAAAGTTGCTTCCACCCGCGTCCACTTCCTTTACGGATTTTCCGCAACCCGCGCCCATCGTGATTATCATTTTGATTTCGCTGGGGTGCGTGTATTACACCTTGTTTGAATCGTCGGTTTGGCAGGCTACGCCCGGCAAAAGAATTTTGCGGCTTTACGTCACAGACCTGAATGGACAGCGCATTACGATCGGGCGGGCCTTCCTTCGCAATATTGCCAGGCAAATTTCAGGTTTTTTATTTATCGGCTATGTGATGGCTGGGCTGACGGAAAAGAAGCAGGCTTTGCATGACTTGATTGCCGGGTGCCTCGTGGTTCGGAAACCGTAGGAAAAGTCAAAAGCCCCATCCCCTTTACTGCAAACGTGAACGCGGAACAAGAGTCGCCCGCCCAAAAAACGGCCGGCCGCTACAAATGCAACGGCGGTTTTGTAGCGGCCTCTCCGATCCGGGTATTTCGGAACGGAGAGGGCATGTTGCGCTACGAAATTTGCGGCTGAGAAAAAATTGTAGTCGCAAGGTTCATGCTCAATTCTTAACTTTGACTTTCTTCGGGGACTTTCGGCCTGACTCAAATGTAAACGCGTCCACGGAAATTAGCCCCGCACCGGTTGTGACCAGAGCAAGGGCCATCGCGCCCAGCAGAAGCGGCATCTCGATGCGGGGGAAACCTCTCATTCCTTCTGACGGGACAACCATTTTATAAAGAACCAATCCGGTTTCGATCGTAAGCAGCAGGGCCGCCCCGCGAGTGAACAGCCCAGCGATTAAAAGTCCTCCGCCAAAAACTTCCAAAATTCCGAAAATGTACGCGAGATATCCGGGAAAGCCGTAACCCGCAAATGCTTTCAGTGCGTGCTCCGGATCCGTCAATTTCGGGTATCCGTGGAAAATAAAGCTCGCTCCGAGCGCCAAGCGCGGGACGAGCAGCCCCAACGGTTTCAAATTGTCAAAAAATTGCATTCCACTTTTCTCCCGGTGCGAATTAAAGTTCTACGCTTACTTTTTGGTAGCGTGGGTTTCAGCCTGCGGGGTTATGGTTTCGTAGCGTCGGCGTCCCGCCGGCAGGTTTCATCTATCGCAATGCGGCACAAAACCGCCGGCGAGACGCCGGCGCTACAAGGACCAACCCGCAGGCTAAAGCCCGCGCCACTAAAAGACATGTTTCAGTTTGTAGCTTCCCATAGCGGAATGGTTTGGCCTACGCCTTGCGCCACAGCCATTTCATAAACGCGGACCGCTGCCGCCAAATCCCATGTAGCTATGCCGTTGGATTTGAATAATGTGATTTGGTCGGCGCTCGTTCTCCCTTGTTGCTTGCCCGCAACAATTTCTGAGAGTTCCTGCACCGAGTTCCATCGCGAAGAATCTTCGCCGAACGCTTGCACCAGATCGCCCGCTTCCATTTTTGATTGCTCGACGGAATCGACAACGATTTTATCGGCACGGTCAACAGCAGCGGAATCGAGTTCGCGTTTTTGCGGCCAATTCGCGCCCATGGCGTTGATGTGCATGCCGGGAGCGACCCACGTGCCCTCGAGCACAACTTTTGTCGCGGAAGTCGCGGTGATAATAATTTCCGCTCCTTTCACAGCCTCCTCGCCGGAAGTTGCGGGTTCCACCGTGACGCCGATTTTGTCGCTCATTTCGCGGCAAAAGTTTGCACGGCGTTCGGGATCGCGTCCGAAGGCTCGAACGCGTTTGAGCTGGCGCACGGCGGCTACGGCTTCAAGCTGCGTTCGCGCCTGATATCCCGTGCCAATGATGCAAGCACTGCTCGCACTGGCATTTGCGAGATATTTGGTCGCAATGCCGCTAGCCGCGCCGGTTCTGAGTTGGCCGAGCGCATCCGCTTCGATCAGCGCCGCCATTTCGCCGGTGGTCGAGCGGAAAAGCGGCACCACGAAACGCGCGGTGCCGCGCGCGACGGTATAAATTTTCATGCCGATATATCCGCGGACCGGATCGGCCGCCGCCATGTAATGCAACAGGGCGTTGTCCGGCATTTTAATTCTGCGACGCGGATTCAGAATTAATTCACCGTTGCCTTGCTGGCGCAAAGAATCTTCCACAACTTCCAGCGCAATGGGCATGGTCAAAAGGGAGCGAACGTCGGCTTCGGTAAGCAGCAAGGTCATAAGGGCTCCTTAGTTGCCAGGTGCAGACGAAAGCGAAATACTTTTTGGGCGGAGGGATCGAACACCAGCAGTTCGCCGTGGGGTGTGACAGCCAATTGTGGCGCGGCTATTTTTCCAAGATTCGCAGCCAAATCCGCATCGAGCTTATGCTGCCCATCCGTCGTCCACACGCGTATTTCCGACGATGAAGCGCCTATCGTAAATGCGAAATCGGTGTTCACAGCGATCCCGGAGAGAGTCGCGGAATTTCCTGAGGACGTATCCCCTGCGATCCAGGAAGCGATTGATGTCCCCTCCGGCGAAAATTTCTCGATGCGCCCGGTATTAAAGTACGCGACAAACACGGCATTATCGGGCTCCGCGGCAACCCACGAAGGCCGTTCGTCGGGCGAAACAGGTTTTTGAGGCGCAGGCCATGAAGTGATCAGCCGCCCGTGATTATTAAATTTCTGGATGCGCGAATTCGCAAAGTCCGGTGAGTAGAGCGTGCCCACTTCATCGATGCCCACGCCGACGGGCCCGGAAAAATGTCGTTGCGGAGCGATGTGCCACACTTGGAAAAAAGTTCCATCCGGAAAAAAAACAATAATGTTTCCGAGCTGCAGGGTCAATCACGTAGATTGCGCCGCCTGCGTCAACGGAAATGCCGGCAGCATGGCGCAAGCGCGTATCTTCAAACGAGAGCAGCGGCGTGCCCTTGGATTCAAACTTGTGAACGAAATTGACGGCAGGATCCACGAAAAATATTCTGTCCAAAGTATCGGCCGAGAAAGCTACAGCGGAATTCAGTTTGCCAGGGCCTTCGCCTTTTTCTCCCCATGATCCCAGAAACTCAAAAGGTGGCGGCGGAGGCGACTGTGCTTTGACGACGGGAGTTGCGCGATTCCCGCAGGATGTCAGAAAAAATATGGCGAAGAGGGCGGCGTATCGCATTCTCCATCGCATAAATTTGGAATTCAGTTTTGCCATTTGAAAAATATTTGTCCAGTGATCGTGAAAACTTTTCGACAAGGATATTACCACGCGCTTTGCGAAGGGAAGTGCGGCACGCGCCCGGAGTGTTCACAACAATGCAGTGGTATTCGTGGCGCGGGCTTCAGCCTGCGGGGGTAGATCTCGTAGCGCCGGCGTCTCGCCGGCGGTTTTTGCGTCGCCTTGCAATAGCTGAAAACTGCCGGCGAGACGCCGGCGCTACAAAGCCATACCCCCGCAGGCCGAAGCCCGCGCTACTTAATTCCGCGAATGTAAGGGATTAGTGACCTGCTTGTGCGGGGCGATCTTTTATAAGGCGGACACTCGTCTGGAACATGGCGTACTTTCTCTTTGCGCCACCCTGGTCAACATCCGGAAATTGAAATTCTGGACCCTTCGCGCCGGCGGATATTTGAATGGGCAGGCGTCCGCAGAGATCGCTTTCCACATACGCGGTTTCGTATCGCTTGCGCGCGACGTTCCAGGTGTACACGCGCAACATAGTGAAGTCGCAGGGGCTGCCTTCAACTCCGCGCGATCCGGCGACGAGATATTGCGGTGCTCCACCGCCGGAACCGTTTGCGACGCGATTGAGCTCGAACCAGGCCACCACATGCAAATCGGCGGAGCTGGCGTAATCTTTCACCGTGTCAGGCAAATCGAGATCAATGAATCGCGCGAGTACCCATCCCGCGACGGGCCCAGACGGTTCGGCCACTGTCGACGGGCCTGTTTCCGTGAGACTTGGTCCGCTACTTACAGAATCGGCTGTGGCGCGCTGCGGTTCAGCTGGAATAACGTTTGCAGGAGTCTTAGTAATGGCAACAGCAGGGGAATTAGGCGCACGCATAACGAGCAGCCAATCCTCCGGCTTGGTCTTTTGTTGAACCTGTGCGGAGGGTTTCTCAGTCTGTGAATTTTCTTCAGGCCCCGATGGAGCGTCAGCGACTGCTCGCTCCAAAATTAGAACTTTAGTGTCGCGCCCAAATTGAAAAATTCGCTGCCCATCTCTACCGGGAACGGCTCGCACGTTGCTGACCGTTTTTGTCCGCCCCTGCGCCTGAACCGGAAGGGTGCGGGCGCGCTCCAACAAAGTGGCAATCTTTCCCCACAGATCGGAATCCATCAGCTGACGCGAATCACGCATCCATCCGACCGTGCCCGAAGCTGTACGAACTTGAACAGCCGGACCATCCACTTTCAAAACTTCCACGCGGTCGCCGTAGTGCAGTTCGCCGATGGATTCGCGCACTAGCGCCAGCGTATTCCAGAGGAGAACCCCGCGATCGCCAACGTAACCAACTGAAATGGCTTTAGCCTGCCCCGTATGCAATTTCCAATACAGCAGCCCAGCTAGAATTAGAACTATAGGAATAAATCCGCGGCTGCGCACGATACGCCAAATCATTTTCAATCTTCTCCAAAAGTGCTGCCAACAGAGCGCGCCGTGCGGACCATGCTTCCTTTTGGATCCACCAGGCGATTTTCGCCAACGGCTTCGTCGAGAGTGACCGATTCAATTTCGCCGGCCTTCAGGCAAACCATCCGGTTAAATTCACCTCGCGCAACAAGCTCCACGGCTTCGACGCCGAAGCGCGTGGCCAAAATACGATCGAACGGGCTGGGCGATCCGCCGCGCTGAATGTGTCCGAGGACGGTAACGCGCACATCTTTTTTCAAAATCGTGTGGATCGTATCGCCAATTACAAACCCCACTTGCCCAGGGCGCGGTACGGGAAATGGATTTCCGTGCGTATCGGTCGGCGGCAACTTTACCCCTTCGGCGACAACAACCATTGAGAATTTTTTCCCTTTCGCCGCGCGATCGCGCAATTTCTCGCAAACTTTTTCAATGGTGAAGGGAATTTCCGGGATTAGAATGACATCCGCCCCGCCGGCGATTCCAGAATGCAGCGCAATCCAACCCGCATTGCGGCCCATGACTTCGATGACCATCACGCGCCCGTGCGATTCCGCCGTGGTGTGCAGGCGATCAATTGCCTCCGTGGCTACATGCAGGGCGGTGTCAAAACCGAATGCGACTTCCGTTGCGGGCAAATCATTATCGATGGTTTTAGGAACGCCCACGATGGAAATTCCGAGGCGGCCAAGGTCGCGAGCGATGGTCAGCGTGCCATCCCCGCCGATAACGATTAATGCATCGATGCCCATTTCACGCGCGTTTTCACAACACTCCAGGGAAAAATCGTGAGTAACCTGCTTGCCGCCTTCCTCGACCAAATAGTGAAAGGGATTTCCGCGATTTGTTGTACCTAAGATCGTTCCTCCACGCGGCAAAATTCCAGCGATTGACTCTACGGTTAAAGGAATACAACGCTCGGGCCAAATCAATCCATCGAACCCATCCTGAATGCCGATGACCTTCCACTCGTGCCCTAAAATTGCTGAGCGCACGACGCCGCGAATGACGGCGTTCAGCCCCGGACAGTCTCCTCCTCCGTTAGCAATACCGATCGTCTGAATCGTCTGAGCCATGGATCCTCTGCGGGTGGCAGGCTATAAGGCCTGGAACGTAAACGGATATTCTACACTATCTGTCGTCTGACGCCGGACAGCTCCGATGCGCGTGTTTCGATTACGAAAGCTTCTTCCGTGCTGAATAAAGTGATATTCTCCGCTTCAGGTTGGCCGGATTTGCACATTCGCTGACAGCAACGAGGGAGGAAATTCAAATGGAACGAAAGAAGGCTACAGATTATCCGCAGGAGTTATTGGATCAATTTGACAAATACGTTCACGGAGATATCAGCCGGCGCGAATTTCTGGATCGTGCAAATAAATACGCGGTTGGGGGCGTTACTGCCTTGGCAATTTGGGAAAGTTTGAGGCCGAATTACGCTTTCGCCCAGCAAATTCCGAAGGACGACACCAGAATAAAGGCGGAATACGAAACGGTATCCTCGCCGGATGGAAATGGAAGCATCAAGGGTTATTTCGCTCGCCCCGCAAAAGCTAGCGGGAAATTGCCGGGAGTGCTGGTGATTCATGAGAACCGCGGGTTGAACCCATACATTGAGGACGTAGCGCGCCGGCTGGCGGTCGCAAATTTTGTTGCGTTTGCTCCGGATGGGCTCACTTCGCTCGGCGGCTATCCAGGCGATGAAGAAAAAGCGGTGGCACTGTTTCCGAAAGTGGATGGGGCCAAAATGTTTGAAGATTTTGTCGCGTCCTACAATTGGTTGAAAGCACGCCCGGAGTGCAGCGGAAAAATGGGCGCGGTTGGTTTCTGCTTTGGCGGAACGACGGTAAATAAATTGGCAGTGCGTTTGCCGAATCTCGCGGCCGCCGTGCCATTTTATGGTGGCCAGCCTTCTGCCGATGATACAGCCAAGATCAAGGCGCCACTTTTGCTTCACTACGCGTCGCTCGATACGCGCATCACCGGCGGCTGGCCAGCGTGGGAAGAAGCGCTGAAAGCGAACCATGTTACTTACACCGCATATATTTACGATGGCGCGAATCACGGCTTCCACAACGACACAACGCCGCGATATGACGAAGCCGCGGCCAAGCTGGCGTGGCAACGCACGCTCGACTTCTTTAATAAATATTTGAGGAGTTGAGAAAATCTAAAATTCGGATTGGTTTTGAGTGGCGCGGGCTTCAGCCTGCGGAATTTAGTCCCTGCAAGGACTAACCCCCGCAGGCTGAAGCCCGCGCCACATTTATTTGTTTATTTCGAAGGCAGCTTGTACGCGATCAATTCGCCGGGGTAGCCTGGGCCGCTGATGGCGACGACGATGTACTGCTGGCCGTTAAGCATGTAAGTCATCGGCGAGCCGCTTTGGGGCGCCGGCATGTAGACTGCCCCCGCATCTTTGCCGCTGGCCTTGTCATAAGCGCGCAGCATCGCGCCCTTTGTGCCTGAAGGCATCGTCGTGTTAATTGACTCTCCCGCAATCACCAGACTTTTAGTCGTCAGTGTGCCAATAAGTCCGGTGCTTCCTGTGCGCGGTATCGTTAACCCCGCGAGCGCAGGATGATTTCGAACATTGTCTGGCGTTTCGCCGTGCGCGACCTGCCAAACAATTTCGCCCTTGTCCAGATCGATCGCGGTGATGCGCCCGTATGGAGGCTTCAGCAATGGCAATCCTCTGACAAGTAATACAGGTTCTCCGGACTCTGGATTTGGCGAGGGGATGGGAGGCGCGCCCATCGGTCTACCTGCACGAGGCATGTTGTTTGCCACGCCTTGCACGTACTCCATATCCGAAATATTGGGATTCGGCGACGGAACTAATCCCAGCGCGGACAAATCGGTCCGCGAATATACGTACAAGATGTGCGTGTCGGGATCGTAGGAACCGCCGGGCCAGTTGGCGCCGCCAAGCGCTCCTGGCGACACGAGCGTGCCCAGCGTGCCATCGGCCTTGCTCACCGATGGCGGCGTAAAGAGCGGACCAATTCGATATTTCGAAACAAGTTCCTCTGCTTCAGCGTGAAGTGCTGGCGTGAAATTGATCAAGGAGTCTTTCGAAATTCCCTGATTGTCGAATGCGGGAGGCTTGCTGGGAATTGGCTGCGTTGGCGAATACCATTCGCCGGGAACATCTCCCTGCGGCACGGGAGTTTCGACGATGGGCCAGATCGGTTCGCCGGTCTCGCGGTTGAAAACGTAGAGATAAGCCTGCTTGGTGGGTTGCGCAACGGCTTTCACAGTGCGGCCGTTAATGGTGATGTCCGCGAGGATCGGCGCGCAGGGGATGTCCATATCCCACAAGCCGTGATGCACAAGCTGGTAGTGCCATTTGCGCTTGCCGGTTTCGAGGTCTACGGCTACCAGACTCTCTCCAAACAATCCTTTGCCGGGACGATCTCCACCGAAATAATCTCCTGTGGGTAATTCCACGGGCAAGTAGACAAGCCCGAGCGTTTCATCCACGGAAATTTGTCCCCAAACGCCCGTGTTACCCGTGTAGGCCCAGGATTCCTTGAGCCAAGTATCGTTTCCATATTCGTTGGGCAGCGGAATTGTATGGAAAATCCAGAGACGCTTACCGGTGCGCACATCGAAGCCGCGGACGTAGCCCTTCACATTTTTTCTGCTATGGGGCACACCGCCGGTGAGGTGCGCGGCGCCGACGATCACCACATTGCGCGCCACAACGGGCGTGGAGTGAAGGCCTACTTCACCTGTAACAAGGTCCATAACCTGATCGTCATCTTTTTTCAAATCGACTACGCCGCCAACGCCGAAGCTGGGGATTGGATTTCCAGTCTTGGCGTTGAGCGCAATCAGCCTGTAACCTGGCGTGACATACAAAATTCGCTCTTCCTTCCCGTCGGTCCAATATGCCAGCCCGTGCCCGGACAGCTGCCTGGGGGCATTCGCCGCTCGCTCGCCTTCATTCTCGCTGTGCATCCACAGAAGTTCGCCTGTGGTTGCGTCCAGCGCCACCACGGCCCTGCGCGTGCCGCCTGTGGAGTACAGAACGCCTTTCACCATTAAGGGCGTCGATTCGAACTTAAATTCGGGGCGCGGCCCGAGCGAGTCGGTTTTAAAGCGCCAGGCGACGGCCAGCTTGTTGAAATTTTCTGCGTTGATCTGATCGAGCGCGGAGTAGCGCGTGCTTGCGAGATCTCCCCCGTAGGTTCGCCATTCTCCGTTTTTTGCTCCGGTCTGCGCATTCGCGGACAGGGCGATGCAAATTACAAAAAGAGCCGGGGCGAAAAAAAACATCCAACGAGAAAGCTGTCTCATCGAGTATCTCCTGGGCATGCCAATACATTTCTAGATGCGTGCCGTTTATTGTGGCGCGATATGCGCCCTATTCTGTCCTCATTTGCAAAAGGAAACAAGAATTTACGTTGGAGAGTTTAATTCAATATTTTTTAGGGAAAACTGACACGGGTTTACGTAGCACAGGCTTCAGCCTGTGGATTTTGATTCTTGCTCAAACGAAACCCCACAGGCTGAAGTCTGTGCTACGTAAACCCATACACGCGCCTTCGATCAAAGATATCCGGGACAAAAAGTTTTAGGTAGATTTGATATTGCGGCGGCAGCGTTCCAGGAGTGCCGTGTGTAATCGTTGGCGGACATCTTCGGGGAGGGGAACGGGTTCAGAGTTACAAAAGATCTGCAGGGTTTTGCGGGTGGTATCTACGACGACTCGGCAATCCGTGCAACGGGAAAGGTGGAGTTCGAGATCGGTTCGCATCTCGGTGTCGAGTATGCCGTCGAGGTAGCTCGTCAATTCTAGAATTACTTTCTTGCAGTTCACTGCGGTTCACTCCGTCGAAAATACTTGTTGAGTTTTTGGCGGAGCTTCAACCGCGCCCGCAAGAGGCGTGATTTTACCGCCGCTACGGAAATTCCCAGAATTTGCGCGGTTTCTTCCGTCGAAAGACCCTCTTCATCGCGCAACAGAAAAGCGACCCGGAAAATCGGATCGAGTTCACCGATCACATTGGTCAGAATTCCGTTGAGTTCGGTCTGTGCAAATTTCTTTTCAGGAGACGGACCCCAGTCCACGATCTCGCGAAACACCGAATCCTCTCCGTCATTATCCGTCAGCGGTTCATCGAGCGAAACCTGATTGGGGCGCCGTTTGCGCAACTTCATGAGCGCTTCGTTGACGGCGATACGCACCAGCCAGGTATAGAACCGGGAATCGCCCTGAAAGCGGTCCAGATGCTGGTAGGATTTCAGGAAAGCGTCCTGCATCACGTCTTCCGCGTCCTCGCGGTTTTGCGTGATGTTCATGGCCAAGCGGAAAATTTTGCGCTCATAGCGGGTCACAAGCTCTTCAAACGCAGTGATATCCCCGCCCTTGGCTGCAGACACCAATAGCGCTTCGTCGTCGCGGACGATTGTGGAAGCCAACGGTTTGGGTTCGCTAGCGCTCAAATTCCATCGTGCTCCAGGCGGCCGCATGAACTGGCCAGACGCGCTCATTTGGCAGGTTACCATAATTCTCCTTTGTATTTCCTGCCGGAAAACTACCTATCTTCTGATGCAGTGACCCTTGCACTCGATTCAAGTATTTATCTTATTAACACAATCACTAGAGGTCTGTCCTGTTAGCGCATCTTACGATGGTACAATCTGTTCAATTTAAGTGAGTTTTTTAATTGGTATTCGCCATATGGTCCCAAGTTTGCCAAGGTTTGCCGTTGCGGATAAACGCGAACCAAGTTGAATGGCCAATCGTGGAAATGGGGAGTGCGCGGGAGATAGCGACCTTAAATGCGAAGCTTGCCTGACTATTTACGCAGCGGCATGAAATTGATCATCGTCGGATGTAATCCCGGCGACCGTTCTGCTCGCGTCGGCCACTATTATGCCGGGCGCGGCAATGAATTCTGGCCCATGCTCTACGATTCGGGCGTGGTGCCGGAACTTCTCGATCATCGAACCGACAGACGGATGATCGAATTCGGCATTGGGCTTACCGATCTGGTCAAGCGCCCAACACGTGGGGCTGAGGAATTGACCCGTGAGGAATTTGCAGAGGGACGTATCGTGCTATCGCAGAAACTTGAACAGTACGCGCCGCAAGTGATCGCATTCAATGGCGTGGCAACGTTTGAGAACTTCGCGCAGCGCGCTTGCAAGCCCGGGTTACAAAAAGAACGTCTGTATGGAGCGCGGGTATATGTTCTTCCTTCAACCGGCGCACAGAGTCCAAACGGGGAAGCTTCAAAAATTCGTTATTTCAAGCAGTTGGCAAAGCTCCTTTCCGAATTGCCCGATTAAAGCGGCTCCGATTTACAATTTGAATTTTGCAGTGCCGCGGCAAAAAAGGCTGCCCGCCCGAAAAGACGGGCGGCCTCTACAAAAGCAACTGCAAGGCGCCACGGTTTTTTAGCGGCCTCTCGGTTCCGTTCACGGTGAACATTCTTGGTGAATCGCAATTTTCGGGACGGAGAGGGCGACTTTGCTCGCAAATTGAGGCGCTACCCGACTGCCAGTTCATTTCATTTTCCGGCGTGAAATCCATACAATAGGGCGCATGGGTACTCTGGCGAGGAGTTCCTTGCGTTGGAGAGTTTCCGGCAATCCCATTCCACGGAGAAAAAATATGGCGAAAGTAAAAATTAAATTTCTGCAGAAGCCGTCTTGCACCACTTGCCGCAAGGCTAAGGCGTTCCTGGAAAAACATAAAGCGGAATTGGATTTGCGTGATCTTGGAAAAGACAGGCTATCGGTCGATGAGTTGGACAAGCTGATCGGAAAGCGCGACCACCGGATGTTTCTGAATACTCGCAACGAACTTTACCGCGCGAAGAAAATGAAAGAGAATCCGCCAACGCGCGAAGAGACTTTAAAATTAATGGCGGCGGAACCGAATTTGATTCGCCGGCCTGTGGTGCTGCGCGGCAACGAACTGGTGCTGGGATACGATGAGGAAGCGCTGAAGCGCATCGCGAAGTAAAGCCCTCGTTTCAGGAAAAAATAATGCGCGTCGAAGAAAAAATCGTGTTGATGCAAGGCGACTTGACGGAAATGGACGTCGATGCCGTCGTGAACGCCGCGAATAATGATTTGCAGCTTGGCGGGGGCGTGGCGGGCGCCATCCGCCGCAAGGGCGGCGATCAAATTCAGCGGGAATGCAACGACATTGGCAGCATTCCCGTGGGAGGCGCAGCGATCACCTCGGGCGGCACAGCTGCGCGCGCGCTTTGTGATCCATGCAGCAAGCATGCAGTTGGGCGGAGAAACTACCGTGCACGCGCTGCGAAGTTCAACCGCACATTGCTTGCGAATTGCGGCGGAGAAGGGGCTGCGCAATATGGCATTCCCAGCCGTTGACACAGGCATCGCCGGCTTTCCGATACCGGAATGCGCGCGCATCATGCTGCGGGAAGTTGCGGAACATTTGAAGAAGTCCACATCTCTCGAAAAAATTTACTTCGTGCTATTTGATGCTCAGGCACTTTTCGAATTTGAAAAAGTGCGCTCGGAGATGAGTTCCGGCAGTGAATTCAACGGCGCTCCTCAGGCGGAACGATGATGATTGCTCTGGCTGAAAAAGTTCTTGCTGAACTAAAACAATACGAGCATCCGCTTTTTGTTTTCGATGCGCGTCCGGCTGCTGAAGGAGTTGAGGTGCTCATCCAGTATTCGCCGCCTGAACCGCAGGTTCATACTTATGTGTTTCTGATGCGTCCGCGCGAAATTGAAAGCAAACAATTTCCCTGGATTTTTCAAAAGCAACTTTACGATTGCCTCCACGATTTCATTGTCGAGATGTTTACGTCCAATCCGCAGCGCCAGGACGCATGACGACCGGTCCAACTTCGGAATCAAGCGAGCGCGGCGTATCGCCCATATCTGGCGAGCACTCGCGCGCGCTGACCGAAATTCTGGTGCGGCGCATTGGCGCGAGCGGCCCCATATCGTTCGCCGAATTCATGCGCGAATGCCTTTACCACCCCGTACACGGCTATTATTCGCGCACAAATGCGCACCGCTTTGGCGATTATTACACCAGCGTGGATGTGCATCCGATTTTTGGACGATTGCTCGCGCGGCAGTTCGCGGAAATGTGGAAGCTGCTGGGTTCGCCGCGCGAGTTCGTTGTGGCTGAGTCGGCAGCCGGCGTGGGACGGCTTGCGGGCCACATTCTTGATTTCAGCGCGCGCGAATTACCTGAATTTTACGCCGCGCTGGAATACGTGGCGATCGAGCGCTCCAGCGCTCGCAGGGCAGAGCAAGCGGCGCACATGGCTTTGCACGTAGCCGCAGGACATGCCTCGAGCGCAGCCGAAATTCCGGAGAAAATTTCCGCAGGTTGTATTTTTTCCAATGAATTGCTGGACGCTTTGCCCGTGCACCGCGTGATTATGGAACACGGTTCGCTGCGTGAGATATTTGTCGGCTTCGAGAACGGACAATTCAACGAATGTCGGGGAAACCCGTCAATGCCGGCGCTTGGGGAATATTTCAACGAGCAGGGAATTGCGCTTGCCGAAGGCCAGCAGGCCGAAGTGTGCTTTGAAGCATGCGACTGGATCGAGTGCGCGGGGCGAGCGCTCGAGCGCGGATTTGTTCTCACCATCGATTATGGCCATGAGGCTGGCATTTTGTATAACGAACACCACAATCGCGGGACGCTGCTCGCTTACCGCGATCACACGGTCACCGAAAATATTCTGGATACGCCGGGGGAGCAGGATCTGACGTCGCATGTCAATTTTACCGCCGTGGATTTGTGGGGACACCGCGAGGGCCTTGCGCGGACAGGCCTCGTTACGCAATCGCAATTTTTGGTCGCGCTGGGCCGAGCGAATGAGTTCGCCGATTTATACGAGCCGGGGCAAACAGAAATGGAAAAATTGCGGGCGAGATTATTGCTGAAAAACTTGATTCATCCCGAAGGGTTAGGAGAAAAGTTTCAAGTGCTCATCCAACACAAGGGAATTGCAACGCCGCAATTGACAGGATTGTCTGGATATTGATTGAACGTGTGGCTTTAAGTGGCGCGGGCTTCAGCCTTCGGATTTTAGTCCTTGCAAGACTAACCTCCGCAGGCTGAAGCCCTGCGCCACTTAAAGCGAATCACGCCCCTGCTTCGCTGTACGCCTTCTTCATGGATTTTTCGGCTTCGGCTTGCGCGCCGCCTGTGTCATCCGCGGTCTGTTTTGCTTTGTTGTATTCATTCACCGCGCGCGTCCGGTCTCCCTGAATATCGTAAATCCTGCCAAGGTAGATGTGCGACCAGACTTCCGTCCATTTGGTGGTCAGATCCGTAGCGCCGTCGAGCGCGTCGCGGAAGGATTGCGCGGCGGCAGCATAATTCCGCTGGTAGAAGAACGCCTCACCCATGCGAAATTCGGCCAGCGCATTCAGGCGGTCCTGCTCGAGGGCCTTTTGGTACTGGATGACGGCGTCGTAGTAGCGGCCCAGGCCGGCCAGCGATTCGCCGCGCGCAATAATTCCTCGCACGCGCAAGCGCTGGTTCGATTTTAGAATGTAATCGTGCGGGTCAAGAATAATTCCGTCCGGCTTTGGCCGTCCGAAAGTCTCCACGGTAAACGGGGACTCTTTTCCGGAAATTGTAATCGTTTTGAATTCCGGATTTCCCTCCGTCTGCACTTCAATCTCGACATCCATGTGGAAGACATCCAGATTCTGTTTCGCCTTTCCGACGATTCGGAATCCTTTTTTGGTGCGGTAAACCACGTACTCAATGTTGAATTCCGGAACGCCTGTCGAGTGCAGCCATTGTGTGAAGAACGGACGCAAGCTGCCCTGTTCCTCCGAAGCCACGGGAGCGTTGCCCATTTTGAATTCAGCAGGTGCGGCCTTAGTCCTGTGCAATTCCGCGAGCTGCTCAAAATCCTGAATGCGGGCTGATTTTCCGGCGTACCGCGTATAGAAATCCTTGAGCATGGCATTAAAATTCGCATCGCCGATAATCGCGCGAAGCATGTGAAACACAATCGCGCCTTTGTTCACGACAACGGATTGATATTCCTCGGTACCGACATCGAGGCGGCTCGCATCGGCAATGGGGGCCGAATCGTCAAACATCAGCGCGCCGACCGCAAAATCCTCGATCGCTTTGTTCAGCGCATCTTTACCCGAAGTTTGCTCCACATACATCCCTTCGGCGTAGCGCGAGAGTCCGTCCGTTATCCACGCATCGGATGTTGTTGCGGCTGCGACTTGCGAGCCCCACCATTGATGCGCGGCGAGATCTGCCAGAAGGCGCTCGTTTGGTTTAGCGGACCACTGCCGCGCACTTATCAGCAGCAATCCCGGAGATGCATAACCGTCCACCGTCCCATCAGGGAGTTGGGCAACCGTCATGCTGGGATCGGGTAGGGGGCCAAACGTGTCATTAAAATAATCGATCACTTGGGCAAGAGAGTTTGCGTAATCAACGGCCGTTTTGGCGGCGGCCGGCGGCGTGTAAATGGAAAACGTCATCCCTTGCGCGTGCTCCGGGTTAAGTTGCAGCGGCGAGATTACAAAAGTTCCTGCGGATTCCGGCTTGTCCACTCGATAGGTATACAGCATGCGTTCGTTTTCCATCGGCGGAGGTGCCGGTGCATTCCTCGGCGATAAAGGAGCCTCTGGTTTCGAGCGTGAGTTGCCGAGCGTCGGGGGAGCCGCAGCCGGTGGCGAAGATTTTGAATTTGTCGGGGCGGGCAATGCAGCTGGTTTTGGGGTTACCGATGCAGGAGCTCCGGCCAAAGTTCCAGTCCCTACTACGGTCATGTTGCCGGGCACTTCGATCTGGAAAATTCCCGTATAACGATTAGAAGGGAAATCAGTCAGCGGAAACCAGCGCGAGGGAAGCAGCAAATATCCGCCGTCCTTGGCAATGTAGGCCATGCGCGTGCCCTGATCGGGATTCACCACACGGCTGGAAAGCGGGCCGCCGTAGTCGAATAAGAGGGTGATCTTCGATCCTGCCGGCACGGTGTCGTTCAGGGTGACGCGGAGTTTCTGCGCGGACATATCGTCGCGGTCAAAATTCACAGGTTTGCCGGAGAGGTCGCGAATCGAATTGATGCGCAGGTTTTGATTTAATTCCACTTCGATGACGCGTGAGGCATCACTGGCTGCGAAGTCCACTTTGGCTTGCGCGTTCATGACCTGGCCGAAAGTATCGAGCGATGCGCGGATTTCGTAATTTGTCGCGCGGAAAGCTGCCACGGGAGCCGTCTGAACGGGTGCAACGGCGCGGCCCGGGCCTTGCGGCGCTCCGGGAGACTGGGCACCGGCCGGCAACACCGAACTTGCGAGGCTTGCCAGGAGCAGGAATAGGCGAAATTTCGACATGAGCTAAGATGCCTCTTTCCGGAAACTACTTCGTAAGCAATAGGATACCAACTTGACCTGATGAGTTGCCAGCCCTAGCTTAGCAGTCACCTCTACTTTGATTGAGGTGGGCCTGAATTGGTCGCACCGTGCCCGCCAAAAAAGCTGGCGGCCATCACGAAACCGGTTTTGCCGCGGCCATCCGTCTCGCACCTTTCGAGACGGATGGGCACTATCTCCATCGAGGCGGATCAATCCTTTGGAACTAGGGCTGACTTAACATCCCTGCAATCAGGTCCGCAGCGCGTTCAATGGCTCCCGGAGGGCCCAGATTTTCGCGAATTTCCGCGAGGCCGCGGCGCATCTCCGCTCGCGCGTCTGGCGAATCGAGCAAGCGAATGGCTTCGTTCGAAAGCCGCTCCGGCGTGAAGTCTTTCTGCACGAGCTCTGGGACCACTTGCCTGCCCGCAATCAAATTGACCATGGCAAACATTGGAGTGCGTACCAGCAGGCGCGCGATTCCCGCCGTGAGCGGCGAAAGGCGGTACACCACAATCATGGGCGCGTCCATCAGCGCGGCCTCTACCGTGGCGGTGCCGCTGGAGACGATCGATAGATCGGCGGCGCCCAGAGCGTCATACGTAGCGTCTTCAACGACATGAATATGGACTTCGGGGCTGAGATACTTTGCGATTTGATCCCGCGCCATGCCCGTCGCCAGCGCCAAAACAAATTGCGCCGGGCGCTCTTTTTGGATACGCGCGGCAGCCTGCATCAGCGTGGGCATGTGGTGCGCGATTTCTCCAGATCGGCTGCCGGGAAGAATTGTAATGATCGGCTTGCTTGCATCTAGACCGTAATCGGCAGCAAATTCGGTGCGCGTTCGTTTTGCAAAAACATTTCCGACAAGTGGGTGACCGATGAAATCAGCTTTCACGCCGCGCGAACGATACCACTGCTCTTCGAACGGAAATATACATAGGCCGCGAACGAATCGCCGCCGCACAAGATTGGCCCGCCACGGACGCCACGCCCAGAACTGAGGGCAAACAAAGTAGATGCATTGAACGCCCTGGCGCTTCAGTGCGCGAGCCATGCGTAGGTGGAATCCGGGAAAGTCAGTGAGAATTGCGTATCGAGGTTTGCGGCGGGCGGCTTCGCCCATCAGGCGATTCCAGACTCGTTTTAATGCGGGATATTTTTTTGCGATTTCCACGATTCCCACGAGCGAAACTTCCGAGCAGTCCGCGATGGTTTCCACACCGGCTTCGCGCATCCGCGTGCCGCCCATGCCAAAGAGATGCACGTCGGCGCGCGCTTGCAGGGCTGCAGCCAGCCGCGCCGCATACATGTCACCGGACGCTTCTCCAGCGGAGATAAGGATTTGTGTTGGAGGCATTTTATGTAGCGCGGGCTTCAGCCTGCGGGTTTTGGTGTCATTGTAGCCCGCCTCTTTAGAGGCGGGGATTTAGATGCGGCGGAGTCTAAACCCCCGCCTCTGAAGAGGCGGGCTACAGCACAGGGCTAAACCCTCAATCATTGCCCGGAACGGACTTGCCCGCTTCGCTGCCTGCTGTTTCAAACGGGACGCGCAGTTCCTGATCTTTGTATTGGAGCTGATATAGGCGGTAGTAAATGCCGCGTTCGGCAAGCAATTGCTGGTGCGAACCCTGTTCGCGCAATTTGCCTTTGTGGAAAACGAGAATGCGGTCGGCATGCTGAATCGTGCTGAGTCGGTGCGCGATGACCAGCGCGGTGCGGCCTTCCAGCAAGCGGTCGAGGGCTTCTCGGATCTGAAGTTCGGTCTTGGTGTCCACGCTTGACGTCGCTTCGTCCAGAATCAGGAAGCGCGGATTGTGCGCTAGGGCACGCGCAAAGCTGATCAGCTGGCGCTGGCCCACGGAAAAAGTCGCGCCACG
Source organism: uncultured Acidobacteriota bacterium (assembly GCA_963786215.1). GTDB lineage: Bacteria > Acidobacteriota > Terriglobia > Acidiferrales > UBA7541 > Palsa-360. Next base: position 174,159 of record CAWAYK010000004.1, on the reverse strand, counting down.
TTCCGTCACGTTGGTCTCGACGCCATCTGCAAGTGAATCGAGCAGCGAGCCGAGGCCCACTTCGCGCAGGGCGGAGATGACACGCTCGCGGCTGATGTCTTCATCGCCCAGGCGGACATTCGATTCCAAAGTTCCGGTGAAGAGGAACGGATCCTGCAGCACGATGCCGAATTGACGGCGCAACTGGTGAACGTCGTATTTTCGGATGTCCATGCCGTCGAGCAAAATCTGGCCGCGCTGAATATCGTAAAAGCGCAGCAGCAGCTGGATGAGCGTTGTCTTTCCCGCGCCGGTGTGGCCGACGATGGCAAGGGTTTGTCCCGGCGCGATATGGAAGGAGACGTCGCGCAAGACCCAGTCTTCATCGCCCGGATTTGCGCCGCCTGTGTAAGCGAACCACACGTTTCGAAATTCAATTTCTCCGCGCGGCGCGGCCAGTGAGAGCGGAGCTTCCTTGGGCGGTGCGGGAAGCGGCTCATCGAGCAACTTGAAAATACGTTCGCAAGCAGCCATGGCGGATTGCAGGATGTTGAATTTTTCACTCAAATCCTGAATCGGGCGGAAGAAGCGCTGCGCGTACTGCATGAACGTAATCAGGGTTCCGACTGTTACGGCGCCCGCGAAGGAGAGCAAACCTCCATACCAGAAAACGATGGCAATGGCCGCGGTGCTGAACAGCTCGACAGCCGGGAAGAAAACGGCGAACGCAGTGATCGCGTCCTTGTACGCTTCCATGTGGATGCGATTTAATTCGGCGAATTGTTCGCGCGACTTTTTCTCGCGGTTGAAAATCTGCACGATGCTCATGCCGCTGAGATGTTCCTGAAGGAACGAATTGATGCGCGCGATGGCTGTGCGGATGCGCCGGTTCGCGTCGCGAACACGATTGCGGAAGAGCCAAGTGGAAACCATGATCAATGGCAAAACGGCAAACGTGGCCAGCGCCAGCCGCCAGTTTTTCCATACCATTACCGCGCCGATGCTGAGCAGCACAATTGCGTCGTTGGCCATCGCCGCAATTCCGGCAGCGAATAAATCATTCAGCGCGTCCACGTCGGTCGTCACGCGCGTGACCAGACGTCCTACCGGACTGCGGTCAAAGAAGCTCATGGGCAGGCGCTGCATGCGCTCGAAGATTTCCTTGCGCAAATCGTAGAGCGTTTGCTGGCCCACGTTCTGCATCATGCGCACTTGCAAATACTGCACCGCAAAGCTCAGGAGCAGCGCTGCGAGAGACACCAGAGAAATAAATGTAACGCCGCGTAATGCTTCGGCAAGTGCGATGGAGTGGTTGGAGCCCGGGACGATGTATTTGTCGACGGTATAGCCGAACAAGTAGGGGCCAACAACTTCAAGAGGGCCGACGAGCAGCGTCAACACAACGGCGAACACAACTGTCCACTTGTACGGCCGAAGATACGTCATCAGCCGCCCTAAAAGTTTCGAGTCGTAGGCTTTTCCTAGAGCTTCCTCTTCTCGGAAGTCGCTCATTCGCGCGCCAATTCTTCCTCGAGCAATTGTTTCTGGTACAGATCGGCGTAGTAGCCGCCTTGTGCCAGAAGCTCGGCATGATTGCCTCGTTCAATAATCTGTCCGTCGCGCAACACCACAATCTGGTCGGCGTGCTGCACAGTGGAAATGCGATGTGAAATCAGCACCGTGGTTCGTTGCCGCAGAATCGCGTCCAGCCGGCGCAGGATACGCTCTTCGGTTCCCGTATCCACGCTGGAGAGGGAATCGTCGAGGATCAAAATCTTGGGATCGCGAATGACGGCGCGGGCAATGGCTGCGCGCTGTTTCTGACCACCCGAAAGTGTGATCCCGCGCTCGCCCACCATGGTGTCAAACTGCGCCGGAAATTCGCCGATTTCCGCCAGTATGCTGGCGACGTCAGCGGCCTCGCGAATTTCTTCGTCTGTGGCGTTGTCCACTCCGAACGCGACATTTTCACGCAGCGTTTCACTGAACAGGAACGTATCCTGTGGCACATATCCCACGGCGCGGCGCAGCGCTTCGAGCGGCCATTCGCGAATCGGGCGGCCATCCACAAAAAGTGTGCCCTCAGGCGCTTCCCACAAACGGGCGATCAGCGCCGCAAGCGTCGATTTTCCGCTGCCCGTCGGCCCAACGATGGCCAGGATCGATCCGTGGGGAACATGCAGCGAAATATTTTCCAGCACGGGTTTATTTGGCGCGCCGTTTCCGTTCGATTTCATGCCGTCGACGTCGCTGCGCACAGTCGGATAAGTGAAAGTCAAATTCCGGAAATCAATTTCACCGCGAATTTCCTGCGAGGTCTGCTTCGCAGTGGAATCGTTGATCTTCGGTTCGGAGTCAAGTATGTAATTCAGGCGGCCCATTGACGCGCCGCCGCGCTGAAAAATATTGGTGACGAACCCGAGCGCGATCATCGGGAAAATCAGCCGCGTCATGAAGGTATAAAACGCGATCAACTCGCCGAGCGTGATACGCTCCAGCACAACGAGTCTGCCGCCCTGCCACAGAACCAGGATGAACGTCAGCCCGAACAGCATCTGAAGCAGCGGCATAAACATGCTCCAGAAATAAATCAGGCGCAGGTTGCGGTTGATATATTCCTTATTGGGTGCGTCGAATCCGCGAATTTCCGCTTCTTCCTGTCCGTACGCGCGCACCACGCGCACGCCAGCCAGATTTTCCTGGGCCTTCGCGGAAAGCACGGCGAGCGAAGCCTGAATTTTTCCGTACATCGCGTGAATCTGCCGCCCGAAGAGCCACACGGAAACAGCGACAATCGGCACCGGCAACAAAACGTAGACGCTCAGCGTCGTGGAAATCCAGAACATCAGGATCACGGCGAGCACCATGGTTGCCATGGTGTTGGCGCTGTACATGATGCCCGGGCCGAGCACCATGCGCACGGCGTTCAAATCGTTGGTGCATCGCGACATCAATTCGCCCGTGCGATTGCGCACGTAAAATTCCGGCTCCATCTGCACGAGTTTCGATAGAAGATCGTTGCGCAGATCGAACTCAATATCGCGCGATAGCCCAATTAAAATTTGCCGCGTCCAGTACGAAAAAACGCCTTGCGCGGTGCAAATGGCCACGAGCGCAATGCAAAATACCGCCAGCGTATGCGGATCTTTTGGATGATAGTAGGGAAGCAGCGGCCCTAATGTGATTTGGGTCAGCCGCCCTAGCTGCGCCAGTGGCGTCTCGGCGCCTTTGATGCAGTCAGTGATCACGCCAAGCATCAGCGGCAGCAGTGTGCCGGTAATTCCCATACCGGCCTGCGTGATGAAGCCGATCACGACTTCCGTCTTGTGCCGCATCACGTACGGGTACAAACGAGAAAGCTGCGCCCATCCGGAGACGCGCTTCTGCGGAGTCTTCGGTTCGGATACGGAGATGGTATTGGCCGCAGTGCTCATTTCAGAATGGATTCGGGAGCTTCCAGCGATGGTACTTCGCCCAGGTACCTTTCATGAGACTTGTCGAACGACTGATAGCGTTTCGTATTTTTATTCCAGCGCACATAAAATGTGGCCTGTCTTTCTTGGGACCCCTCGTCGGCGCTGGTGTTCTCGACGCCAAGTTTAGTGGCCGGTGTGAAACTCATTTCCAATCCCAGTTGCTGATCTCTTCTGTACTCCAAATACCAGCCCGTAATGCGCGTCTTGGGCGAGCCCCCGAGATAGCCATTCGAGTTCTTCAAATGCTCGTCACAAAGCAATATTTGAGACCACTTGCCGTTATTCTTCTCAAGCACGGCGGCCCGCATAATATATACCGGAGAAGAATTTGCCATTTCCCCGTTTGCGGGTGCCGCACTCGCAATGCGATTGACCACCAGCAACTGTTCACGCCCGTTCAGCGCCAGATCACCCTGCGCCAGTATTTCAGACTGCTTGCCCAGCGAGGCTTCGGCAACCCTCTGGGCATCCTCCGCCAGCTTGTCGCTCGCGGCTGCTGCTTTCCCCGGGTCCGTTGGATGCTGCGGAGCCGTCTGGCATCCGGCGAGGCAGAGCGCCATGATCCAAGTCAGTCTGCGCAGAGCGGCGCGAAGTTTATAATTTTTCATCGTGGATCGGCGCACTATAAGCTTGGAAAAGCCAGCGTAATTTCTACCACGCGCCCGGTATCCCGCGCGCAAAGGATTTCCATCACTTGCGGTACATCCGACCCGGCCCAATCAAACTGATAATACATGAGATCGAACTCCTGGCCATTCTTAGATGCGGGCCCCCCGGAATTCGGCTCACCATATAAGGTGACCACTCGATCCTGCGAATCACCCATTCGCAAACCAAGCCCGGTGAGCCAGAATTTAGGATCCAGAAAGTCCGGGCGGTGGTCGCTGCACTTTCCTTCCTGTTTGCCCACGGTTGTAAGTGTGACGCTTTGAATCACGGCCTTCGCGTCAATTTCCAGCCGAATGGAGCGTCCTGAACAAGAGTCCCGCCATTCTTTCGAGCCTGGAGTTGAGTCGTCCGATATTTCCTTCGGTTTGAGGCGCTTTTCCGCCACGGTAAACGTATCTCGGCCGGGTCGCAGCCCAGCCAGCAGCGTTTCATTCACGCGTTTCACTGCCGGACTTTTGACTGCGCTGGTCGGGGTAGCTTGCTGTTCAGCGGCTGCGGCGACGCAGATTAGGGCAAAGCAGGCCGCGGCCAGCGCCAGACTAGCGCAAATCCAGAATTTCATCGAGCCGCGCTTCAAAGTTTTCCTCTCCCTCGGACCACAGGCGGAAGCGATCCACTGGCAGAGCCTCCTCCACGGCGCGCATCCAGCCCATAAGTTTCTTGATATTCTCTCTCGTTTTCTCCTGATATTCGCGTAAATTCTGCGGTTGAGACATCCACATCAGAAATCGCGCTTCTTCCGGATGCTGCGGCTCCGCGATTTTTTCCGCTTGCGCGGCCAGAAGTCCCGCGTGGCCTGTAAACAAATGCTCAAAGCCCAGGTCGATCATGATGTGGCCGGACTCGCCGTACACGCCCTGATCGTATTCCGGGCCGAAACAAAATATGTCCATTCGTTCAGGCTGAATTTTCCAACTGGCGGTTTCCTTGTCGCGAATCCACAGATCCCAGCGCGCCGGAACTTCATAACACACATCGGCGGCGTGTTGTTCCTTGGCCAGAGCGATAAGTTCTTCCGGGGTTGTTACATAACCGCGCAAATCGAATTCTTCGAGCGGCGTTTCCGCAAAATCCACGGCGCGGATGATCAGCCCGGTAAAACCCGGCGGCACGGCAGCCAGCGGCACGGTGGCCAGAAAACGGCCGAAGTGCGCGAGCATGTTTTCTTCAGTGAAATCACGGACCCAGACACTGGCATAAGCACGATTCGGCATTCGGATATTATACAGGCAATAGGGCTGAGGACTGAAAACCGAGGTCGACAGGTTTGAAGCAATTAGAAAATAATCGACGGTTTCGATATCGAGTTGCCAACCTGAAGATTGGCGCTACACAATTCAGGCAAAACGTTCTCTAAACTGCTGTTTGAAATCATCTTTTACGAAGGCAGCTTCTATTCCCATTAGATTCACGCGCTGAAAATCCTGCACAGTCCAGTGGAAAACGCGATGGAGGATTTCGTATTCCTTCGTCAGCGTTGTCGGTGTCAGCATCCGGCTGTCGGAGTTGATATTTAGGGAGACGCCGGAACGGTAGAGGCGGTCGATGGGATGTTCCTCCATGCTGGGGATCGATGGGATTATCTGGACGTTAGCGGTGGGGCAAAGTTCCAAGTGAATCCGCTTCTGGCGCAGATGTTCGACTAGTTTGGGATCTTCGATGCTGCGCGTTCCGTGGCCAATGCGCTGCGGCTCGAGCATGCGCAGTGTTTCCCACACGCTTTCGGGGCCTAGCGCTTCGCCGGCATGCGCGGTGCGAAAAAGGCCATGTTCGCGGGCATAACGATACGTACCTATATGCGCGTCGAGGGGGTAACCCGCTTCGTCGCCTGCAAGATCGAGCGCCACTACTCGGCTGCCGCGAAATTTTTCCACGAGCTCAGCGGTTTGGAAGCTTTGCGCTGCCGTGAAATGCCTCAGCGTGCAGAGAATCACACCTGCCTGCAGGCCTGTTTCGCGGATCAAATTCTCGACTGATTTCTCGACGGTTGCAACCACGCGCTCGACGCTCAATCCCTTCTCAAGATGAAGCAGGGGAGCGAATCGAATTTCGGCGTAGATGACGCCATCCTCGACCAATTGCTGGAATAAATCTTCGGTCACAAGGCGCAGGGAATCTTCCGTCTGCATCAGACGAAATCCCATGGGTGCGCGGGAAAGAAACTCGGCGAGATTTGTACAACGTGCGGGCGCAATATAATCGCGCTGATATTCTTTAAAAGTAACGGACGGATCTAGTTTGGAAACCACCTGGTAACTAAGCGAACAATCCAGATGCAGGTGCAGCTCAATTTTGGGGAGCGATCGAAAATCCATCCGAAGAGAATAACCTGAAGCGAAAGCGCGGGTCTATGTGGGCAATGGAATGAAATTGCATCATCATGGTAGGAGCATTGCCCACTCCGCCCCGAAAAACGCGGGTAGCCGAGAACGTTCTCAGTGAACGCAGCGAAATGGACTCTGCGGAAATTGAAATGTATTGCGGCTGGTTTCGTAGAGGCCGCCCGTTTTTTGGGCGGGCGGCTTTTCTACGGGACTCTCAAAATCCAAGTGATTACTTTCCAAAAACTTTTTTAACCTGGCCGACCTTCTTTTGGACCGTGCCGCTCAGTTCCTCATCCTCGCCCTCTTCTTGCAAGCGGGGATTATTCGTAACCTGACCGACTTTTTGTTTCACTTTGCCTTTGATTTCGTGGGCCTTGCCCTTTACTTCGTCTTTCGTGCTCTCTTTTGCCATGGCTCCTCCCTTATGCGTTCACCGCACTCCAGTTCTGAGCGGCTAACGTACGCCGCCTAACAGATAGAAGACCAGGACGATGAGAAGGACGGTTCCGAGAATCCCGATGCCTCCGCCCGCTCCCCACCGCGAATATCCGTAATAGCCGCCACCGCCGCCAAACAAAAGAACCAGAAGGATGATCAGCAATAACATCGCAAGTCTCCTTTCAAACGAATTGCCTTCTCTCGCTTGCTGCCTTGCCTCGATTCGTATCTTCCGCCGCAATCCAAATCCTCACAATGAAGGCAACCATGTATTTCCCCATGCAAATTGCCGTGAAATTGGCTGGCGATCATAGGACTAAGCGGATTGCAGCGGAATTAAAGGGGAATTTGAGAGGAGTGTGATGATCCTGGTGCGTTGTGCTTATACCGTAGGGGCACGGCATGCCGTTCACGGAGAACGTTCACGGTGAACCGTGCCCCTACTCGAAGAGAATCCGTCTACCTAAAACGCATTTGTGAGAAATTCGGGCCGACGCATTTCATTTCAAGAAATCGAGGAGAGGGAATCGCGGGTTATTGTTGTTCTTCTGATTTGGCGGGGCTCGCAGCGGGAGGCGCTCCATCGGGCTTTGCGGGGCTGGAAAATGGGGAAGCCAGACCGGCAAGACGCTGGCGCAGGATTTCGCCCATTTCCGAAAATACATTTTCGCAAACAACTTTCAATTTCTTTTCCGTGGCGTCGGACATTTCGGAAATAAGCTGGTCGGATTGCTGATTCAGTTTCGTGACGGTCGTCAGCAGCCATGCGTTCGATGCGTTTTCCAGGCGCTGCTTGTGCTCGTCAAGGGCGGAATTTCCGTGCAAGGTCAGCGCGGATTGGAAATGGCGTTCCAGAGAATGCGACTCAATGAGCAAGGCATCTTTGGCCTGATCGATCTGCATGCCAAGCTCCTGCTTGCCGAGGGACAGAGTTTGTTCCGCATGCTGCGACAACGCATTCTTGAACTCCGAGGCAAAGCCGCGAGCGTCGCTTTCGAGGTTGGCGCGAATTTGCGAAGTGTGGGCGTCCATCACGGCGGCATTCTGTTCCATTGCCGCTCTGGTTCGGGAGGTAAAGGCGTCGAATTGTTCGCCGCTCAATTGGCCGGCGCGTTCCGTGAAAGTGGCGGCAATCGACTCGCCTGCTTCCGCCATTTTCTGGGAAGCATTCTCGGCGGCGTCGCGCGCATTTTCCTGCATTTGTCCGTGTGCGTGCTCGACGTAGCTCCTGCTGTAATGATCGAGTTCGCTGGCGAACAGCCCCGACATTTCGGCGGCTTTCTCGCGAAGCCGTGCGGCGGCCTGGTCCAGGCCCTTTTCGAGCGTGGACTGCATCTGCGTTTGGATTTTTTTCTCGTACCAGTCGGCAGACTTATACAGAGTTTCAAATGTGCCGTGCGAAGTTTCCGTGGCACGAGTCTCGAGCTCGGCTAGCCATCTTGCCGAGGCATTCCGCGCGGATTCGGCGAAATCTTTTTCGATCCCCGCGAGGATTTCCTTGCTGCGCGCAGCGGATTCCTGCAATCCCTGATCGGACATTTGCCAGATGCGCTGCTGATGGTCGGCAGCCGCCTTCTCCGCGCGGTCGCTGTCGAATGCAAGTTTGCTCAATAGCTCCGTGGCTTGCGTAATCTGCGGCGAAAAACGATTTTCAAGTTCGGTTGCCAGTTTTTCGATGGACTCCTGGCCAGCTGCTTCGAGCATGGGTTGCAAACGCTGCGACATTCCCGTTACTGCGGACTCCGCGCGCCGGTTTAATTCCGCACTCTGCGCTTCGAGCATCGCTTCGCCGCGCCGCGCCCATTCATCCGACGTCGTCTGCAACAAGGCTGCGAAATCGCCGCGTTTTGCCTCCATCTGCGCGATGGAGTCATGAAATTGTGAAATCACAGCGTCGCCTTTTGACGCCTCGCCGGAAATTTCGGAGCGCAACTGTATGAGGACGCCTTCGGTTTCGGCGAAAATTTGCGAATGCGCCTGGCTTAGCGTGCTGAAACGTTGGTGAATTTGCTGCTCGACCTGTTGTGCGGAAACTTCCGCGTTTTTCGCGATTTCTTCCGCCGCGCGCTGCGATGCTTCCGCAATCGATGATTGCATTTTCTCTTGCCAACGCGTGTTGGCCGCTTCGAGATCGGCCTCCAGCAACCCGCGCCACCCAACTTCTCCTACGGCGGTTGCTGCGGCGATCTGTTCGCCGAGCTTCCTTGCGGATTGATCCATTTCCGCGAGCCGCGCCTGGGCTTCCGAAGTGCGCAGGTCCATCTGCTCTTTCCACCGTCTTATTTCATCCGCCGCAGCCTGTGCCGAGGAAATTCGCAGCTGATCCATTACAGCGCGAACTTCATCCTGATTCTTGCCCATGCTTCCGCTGAGGCTTTCCATCTTATGGATCGCAGCTTGAAGCTGGGTCTGAATCTGCTGCTCAAAGTCCATTCGCCGCGTACGCTCTACAACCGCCAGTTGATTGTCAATCTGCAGGCGGGCCTGGCTTAATTTCGCGTCCAGTTCTGTGGACAATTGCTCGAGCACACCGGCCACGGCCGTTTCGCGTTCTATAGCAATGCGCTGAGTGATTTCCTGCTGTAATTTTTCAAATTGTGCAGCAGCCGCGGCGTTTACGGATTTTTCAGCGGCATTTTGCAATTGCGATTGCAAAGCGGCGAGAAGAGGGCGCGTTTCCGCCGCCACAGCCTGATTGGCGCTCTCGCGCGCAACGATTTCAATTTGTTGTTTCGCTTCGGCCACCAAGCGCGCAACCTGCCTGGAAAGTTGCAGAGACGCATCTTCCCCGGCTGGCAAGGGAAGAACACGTACATTGTCCTCCACAGGTTCAGGAGGAGACGGAATCGAAACGACATTGGGTTTTACCGGCTCCGGTGGGGGAGCCAGATGGACCCTATCTTCCGAGCTTTTTTCCTGAACCGGGATTTCATGCATCTGATGCGGCGGTTCGGCGGGCTGAGATGGAGCGGGGATATCCGTGCTCGATGCGGCGCCACCTTCGGGGAAGGGAAACCAGTCAGAGGGAGGGAATGCAATTCCCCAGACATTTCCTCCAATTTCCAGCTCAACGCCAATTTGGAAAAGTTCGCGCACGGTACGCGGTCGCTGAATCCACGTTACGCGCCCTCTTACGGAACGCGCAGGATGTCCGGGCTCGTTGTGAGGGACGTCCAACGTGACCCACATATTCTTCAAAACATAATGCTTTGATTGATAGCGCGCGCCGTGGCAATTGATGATCAGTGTGGAAGTGCGTTCCTGAAATGGGCGGCCAAGCGCATCCACTCCTGTAACCGTCAGGGGGACAGCTTGCACAATGCGCGTGCTGCGGCGCTTTTGCGCTTCCTGTTCTGGATGGATGTTGGATTCCGCCACGATTACTCCTACTGAGCTAAGCCCAAAGGGTACCACATCGGTCACCCGTCGAGGCTCATGGGATGTGAATTTCGTAAAGGTTACACCCCGTAAGAGTAATCTTCATTAGAGCTGCCGTATTATTGGGCGAATGTTGGGAGAATCAGAGGTTGTGGCGCCTGCCGCGATGCATCGCTCGAACTCGGGCTGCAGCAACTTGTCTCGAGCTTTGCCAAATCATCCTGCATCTCAGATATTTTCCGCAAATGGGACAAAGTTTCTTTCAATATTCCGGCCGCCGCTGCGTCTTGCGGAACTATGAGGCGATAGTGCATCCAGCGACCCTGCCTGCGCGCGGTTACAATTCCCGCACGGCGCAAATAAGCCAAATGGCGCGAGATTTTTGGCTGGCTCATTCGCAGAATGTCGACAAAATAGCAGACGCAGATCTCTTTATCGGCAATCAGATTCAGGAGACGAAGCCTGGTGCGGTCGGCTAAAGCGCGGAAGAGAAGATCAAGTGAAAAGGAATTGAGTTTAGAAGCCATGGAGGCATTATATATGGCTTGACAGATATGAACAATCCCCTTAATGTCTGTATATACGCATAAGCGTATATATTATTCCTAGCAAAGAGGTCCTATGACGTCCATTTCGTCGTCATTACCTAAAGTTCATATCGCAATCCATGTGAAAAACGTGCAGAACAGCGTTGAGTTCTACCGCAAACTTTTCGGGATCGAGCCGAGTAAGCTGCGGACCGGCTACGCAAAATTTGATGTCTCCAATCCGCCGCTTAACTTTGCTTTAAATGAAAGTTCGGATGGAGGGCAGGGAACTTTATCCCACATGGGAATCCAGGTTGGTTCCACGGATGAGGTTTTGGCGATGCGCCAAAAATGGCAAGAGCAGGGTCTGCTTACGCGGGACGAAATGCAGACGGAGTGCTGCTACGCGCTTCAGGATAAATCATGGGTCAGCGATCCGGACGGAAATGAATGGGAAGTCTTCGCCGTTCTTGAAGACAATCTTCCGGAGAAGGCGCCCGCGGCCAAAGCATGTTGCGCATCCGATTGCTGCACGCCCGCGGCGTAAGGAAGTTTCATGAACGATCGGCATGCCATGTAGCGCTCGCCTTCAGGCGAGCATCTTCGTCCGTCCACAATGCTCGCCTGAAGGCGAGCGCTACATTGTCTTCGGCGTTTGTAGTGCGAGCGGAATTCTAGCGCAGGTCCTGAACTGCCAGAGGAAACTCAATGAGCGATCCGTACAATGTTCTGTTCTTATGCACCGGAAATTCCTCGCGCTCCATCATGGCTGAGGCGATTCTGAACTGGAAGGGTCGCCCTGGCTTCGTTGCCTACAGCGCGGGCAGCCATCCAGCAGGATCAGTTCGGCCCGAGGCGCTTCAGCAAATCCAGGCGACGGGGATGCCCTTGGAAAATTTTCGCAGCAAGAACTGGGATGAATTCGCCCAACCCGGTGCGCCAAAAATGGATTTCGTGATCACCGTATGCGACAACGCAGCCGGCGAAGTTTGCCCCATATGGTACGGACAGCCGGTAACGGCGCATTGGGGAGTAAATGACCCGGCGTCCGTTCAAGGCTCGCCCGAAGAAATCGAACGAGCGTTTCACGAGGCTTTTGTAATTCTGGACCGTCGAATATCGCTCTTACTGTCGCTACCTCTCGTGACCCTCACCCCACTGGCGATCAAGATAGAATTTGACCGAATAGGATTACTATGAAATCTTCGCTCAGCAGACGTGTTATCGCAGAATTTCTGGGAACGGGATTTCTTGTGGCTGCGGTAGTTGGGTCCGGCATCATGGGCGAACTTCTTGCCGGCGGAAACTCCGCGATTGCCCTGCTCTCCAATACCCTGGCTACTGGCGCGGCGCTGGCCACCTTGATTCTCATGTTCCGTCCCATCTCCGGTGCGCACTTCAATCCAGCGGTATCCCTGGCGGAATGGAGTCGTGGGGGAATCAATGGACAGGAATCGACGCTCTACATCGTTGCCCAAATTTGCGGCGGAATTGGCGGAACGGTCTGCGCGAATCTCATGTTTGCGCTTCCTGCAATTTCATTTTCGCATCACGCTCGGACGGGGCGCCCGCAATGGTTCAGTGAATTCATCGCCACATTTGGTTTGCTGCTGGTGATCCGGCTCTGCGCTCGATTTTCGTCCGAATGGTTGCCTTTTGCGGTTGCTGGATACATAGTTGCTGCGTATTGGTTTACCGCGTCGACGTCTTTCGCGAATCCGGCTGTGACGATTGCGCGCATGTTAAGCGATACATTTGCGGGAATTCGTCCGGTGGACGTTCCCGGTTTTATTGGCGCACAATTGGTTGGCGGCTTTGCTGCTGTGATCGTTTCCGATTGGCTGATCGTTCGATCCAGCGTCGCCCGAGTCGCATCGGAGGAAGAAGCGGCGACCATTCATTCTCGCGAGGACTAACCCCCGCAGGCTGAAGCCCGCGCCACTTGAATCCTGCCTTGAATGTCCCGCCTTCTGACGCGATACTGGCGCAATGCCTGACATTGCGTTCCATTCCGCGCTCCGCGTCAGCCAACTCCGCAAAACGTACAAAGATGTGCGCGCGGTTGACGGCCTGAACCTCGAAGTGCGCGCTGGAGAATGCTTCGGATTGCTCGGGCCGAACGGGGCGGGGAAGACGACGACCGTTGAAATTTGTGAGGGCCTGACCGATCCGGATTCGGGAGACGTGGAAGTGCTCGGCATGCGGTGGAGTTCGAACGCCGCACAGCTTCGCCAGCGCCTGGGTATTCAATTGCAAGACACGCAGCTTTCCGAAAAACTGACCGTGCATGAAACGGTGCGATTGTTCCGCAGCTTTTTTCAGCAAGGAGCGGAAGCTTCCGAAGTGATTGCGCGGGTGCAGCTTGAAGAAAAAGAGAATTCACGCGTGGGAGATTTATCCGGCGGGCAGAAACAGAGATTGGCGCTGGCTTGCGCGCTGGTTGGCGATCCCGATTTTCTTTTTCTCGACGAACCGACAACAGGCCTCGATCCACAAGCTCGCCGCCAGCTTTGGGAATTGATTGAGGAATTTAAAGAGTCCGGGCGCACGATTCTGCTTACCACGCATTACATGGATGAGGCAGAGCGCCTTTGCAACCGCGTGGCGATTGTGGATCACGGCAAAGAAATCGCGCTAGGCTCCCCGCGGGAATTAATTGCCTCCACTTGTGCGGAGCATGTGGTCGAGTTTACTGCGGGCAGCGCTTCCCATGTGCTCGATGAGTCTGCGCTCCGACGCATCGAAGGCGTGCGCGAGGTTCGCAGGCAGAATGAGGCTGTGTTGTTGCAGGTGAGCGAGCTTCACACCGCTGTTCCGGCATTGCTCGCAGAGTTAACGCGCCAGAATGTTCCGCTTACCGAATTTCGGACTCATTCGGCCACGCTGGAAGACGTGTTTGTGAATTTGACAGGACGGCATTTGCGCGATGAGTGAAAACACGATTCCGGATGTTCGCGCGGCGGCCGAAAAGAAATCTCCGCGTGCCCATTCGTTTGCGGATCACCCGCTGGTGCAACTTACGCTCGTGCGGTTTCTCGAATTTATTCGCGAACCGGAAGCGCTCTTCTGGGTATTTGCATTTCCTATTTTGTTGGCGGCCGGATTGGGCATCGCTTTCCGCAACCGTCCCGCCGACGTGCTCAAAATTGCGGTTGTAAGTCCGCAACTTGCACAATCATTGCAGCCGGAAAAACTTCTCGAAGTACAACAACTCGATCAGAACGCCGCGGAAGATGCTTTGCGCACGGGCAAAGTGGCGCTGCTTGTTTTGCCATGGTCGGCCGGCACCGTTGAATATCGATACGACGATACGAATCCCGAAGGACGCGCCGCGCGCTTGCTTGCGGATCGCGCGATCCAGCGGGCGGCGGGGCGGACCGATCCTGTTGCCGCCACCGACCAGTTGATGCGCGAGCCCGGTTCGCGCTACATCGATTTCCTAATTCCCGGACTTCTGGGAATGAATTTGATGGGTAGCGCGATGTGGTCGATTGGTTTTGCGATTGTCGATGCACGTCGAAAAAAACTTTTGAAGCGTCTTGTGGCGAGCCCGATGCCGCGCCCCTACTATTTAATTTCGTTTCTGCTTTCGCGAATTTTGATGCTGGTGATTGAGGTTGGAGTCATTGTTGGTTTCGGTGCGTTGTTTTTTCACGTGCCCGTTCGCGGCTCGTTGCTCACTCTTTTTATTTTGTGCGTGCTGAGTTCGCTTTCATTTTCCGCGCTCGGACTTTTGCTGGCCTCTCGCGTAAAAACAATTGAAGCGGCTTCCGGACTGATGAACGTGGCAATGATGCCGATGTGGATCGCGTCCGGCGTTTTCTTTTCCTCGCAAAAATTTCCCAGCCTGATGCAGCCATTCATCAAATCGCTTCCATTGACCGCGGTGATTGACGCGTTGCGCTCGAACATGCTGCAAGGCGCGAATTTATCGCAGATGATGCCGCAGACCGGCATCATCATGTTTTGGTTGGTGATTTGTTATGCGCTGGCGTTGAAGCTTTTTCGGTGGCGGTAGGGTTCAAGTAGTGCGGGCTTCAGCCTACGGGGGTTAGTCCTGGCAAGGATCAAATTCCGCAGGCTGAAGCCCGCGCTACTGGAGTCCTAGCCCGGAATGAGGCGATGCTTGAAGGTGCGCTGGCCTTTGTTGTAGCTGGCGACGGTCTGGCCTTTGCCAAACAACTTATATTTGTAAATGGTGAGACCTTCGAGTCCTACAGGGCCGCGCGCATGCAGCTTACCTGTGCTGATCCCGACTTCCGCGCCCAACCCGTAGCGGAAACCGTCCGAGAATCGCGTGGATGCATTCTGAAATACGTTGGCCGCATCCACAAATTCCATAAAGCGCGAGGCGACGTCATGGCTTTCGGTCACGATGGATTCCGTATGCCGTGAGCCGTATTTGTTGATGTGCTCGATCGCCTGATTCACTCCGTCCACAACTTTGATGGAAACGATGAGATCGGAATATTCTTTTTTCCAATCTTCTTCCGTTGCGGGAATTATTTCGCGGCCCTGTGCCAGTGCAATGGTTCGCGAGCATCCGCGGATTTCAACTCCAGCCTTTTGAAACTCATCCATCATCAGCGGCAAAAACACTGGCGCGATTTCCTGATGCACCAGCAAAGTTTCCATCGCGTTGCACACGGCGGGGTACTGGACTTTGGAATCGTAAGACACATCGATCGCTCTTTGCAGGTCCGCATCGCTGTGCACGTAAACGTGGCAGATGCCTTCGCCGTGTCCAAGCACGGGGATCAGGCTGTTTTGCATGACATAAGTCACAAATTCATTCGAGCCGCGCGGCACGATCAGATCGATGTCTTCGTGCATCTTCAGAATCTCGGCCACATCCTGGCGCGTGTGAATCAGCACTACGGAATCGACGGGAATTTCCGGAAAGGCGCTCAGCGCGTCTCGCCAGATGGAAACGAGTATGGCATTCGTTTCCGCTGCTTCCGCGCCGCCCTTCAGGCACACGGCATTCCCCGATTTCAGAGCGAGCGACGAAATTTGCGGCACAACGTCCGGGCGCGATTCAAACACGACGCCGACAACTCCCAGGGGACACGTTTCCTTGTGCAGAACGAGGTCGTCGTCAAGTTCCATAGTAGAAAGTCGCCGGTGCAGGGGATCGGGCAATCGCGCGACGTCGCGCACCCGCGCAGCCATATCAGCGATGCCTCGCTCTGTGGTTCGCAAACGCGCGAACATCGCGCGGGAAAGTTCGCCGAGTTCAACGGCTTTTTGTGCCGCCGCGCAATCTTTGTCATTCGCAGCCTGAATTTCCGCGGCGCGCGCTTCAATCGCATTTGCAGCAGCGATCAGCGCTTCGTTGCGGCGTTCGCCCGAAAGTGTTGCGAGAACGTGCGCAGCCTTGCGCGCTCGCTTGATCATGTGCCGAACATCGGAAGCTTCCGCTTGTTTTTGTACGGTGCTCATTTGCGATCCAGTAGAACGATATTATCGCGCTTTACGAGAACAGTTGCACGCTTGCTCGTTTGGCCGGGAACCTCTGCTGCACGCGAACCATTGCCAATCATTCCCTGCGCATCGCCGCGCGAATAATCCGTAATGCCGCGCGCAAATTCCAGCCCCTCGGCGTCCACGATGCTCACGACTTCCGCTGCGTCAAATTCTCCCTCGACTCCCGTGACGCCCGAAGCCAGCAAACTTGCCTTGCCTCCGGTAAGCGCTTCGCGCGCACCGGCGTTGACGATCACGCGCCCGCGCACTCCCGCGGCATAAGCAATCCAGCGCCGCTTGCCCGCCATGCGCGTTTTGGAAACGAATACCGTACCCGTCGGCTCGCCTGCAAAAACTTTTAACAGCGTATCCGGCTTCGTGCCATTTGTAATGACCGCGACGCCGCCCGCCTGCATCGCAATTTCCGCGGCCTCAAGTTTTGTGAGCATGCCGCCGCGGCCGCCCTCGGAAGGGCCAAGCGCGAGCGCCTTCAACTCCGGCGTGATTTCTTCGACCAGCGGAATTATTTTTGCATCTGCATCAATCGAGCCGGAAGGACCGAGCTGCATCAAGCCATCGACATCTGTGAGCAGAACCAGCGCGTCGGCCTCAACGTGGCTCATGACGAGCGCGGCAAGACGATCGTTGTCGCTGAAAATGCGCTCGCCCGCGCGAATATTCAGATAATCCAGTTCCGCGGTGGAAACCGTATCGTTTTCGTTCACGATGGGCAGCACGCCAAGTTTCAAAAGCGCTTCCATCGTTTCGCGCAAATTGGAGTAGCGAGTGCGGTCGACGAAGTCGCCTTCGGTGAGCAGCACCTGCGCGATGTGCACGCCGTACTGCTGAAATAATTTCTCGTACTCGTGCATCAGCAAACTTTGTCCCACGGCCGCGCAAGCCTGGCGCATGACCATGTCGTTCAAACGGTCGCGGTGCAGGCCAAGCCGGCCTCGCCCCAGTCCGACCGCGCCCGAAGACACCAGCACAATCTGCCGGCCATCTTTTTTTAATTGCGCGATGCCGCGCGCCACTGGTTCAAGCTGCGCGACATTAAAATGGCCGTTGCTGCCGGTCACTATGCCGGTGCCCAGCTTGATGACTGCGCGGCGCGATGCGCGCAGGCGTTTCTGCTGTTCCGTCTCTGAATGTCTGATTTTCCACGGGGTCTTACTTTATCATCGGGCAGGACAGGTTCAAAGGTGTGTAGGGTTCGGTACTAGGTTTACGTGGCAGAGGCTTCACCCTGTGGATTTTAGAGTTTGCAAGGCATAAACCCCACGAGCTGAAGCCTATACTACAAAAACCTATAAATCGCGGCGGCCTTCCATGGCTTTCATCATGGTGACTTCGTCGGCGTATTCGAGATCGGCACCCACCGGAATGCCGACGCCGATACGCGTCACGCGCACGCCGAGCGGCTTGAGAAGCTTGGAAAGATACATAGCCGTGGCTTCGCCTTCGGCGTTTGGGTTGGTGGCGATAATAATTTCTTCCACCCTGCCGCCCTTGAGCCGTTCAATCAAACTTTTCAGATGCAGCTGATCGGGGCCGACGCCGCGCAAAGGCGCAAGCGATCCGCCGAGCACATGATACATGCCGTTGTACTGGCGCGTTTTCTCGATGGCCATGATGTTGTGCGGTTCTTCGACCACGCAAATCGTTTTGCGATTGCGCGTCGAACTCGTGCAGTAGAGGCACGGGTCCACGTCTGTGATGTTATTGCACACCGTGCAGATGCGCATGTTCATTTTGGCGTCGCGGATTGCATCGGCAAGCGCGAGCGCGTTTTCCGAGTCGGTGCGCAGAATATGAAACGCCAGACGTTGCGCGGTCTTCGCGCCGATGCCGGGCAAATGTTTCAGCTGATCGATCAGACGTTCGACGGGTTCGGCGAAATCAGGCATGAGTTTTAATCCGTGACGGAGTGAGGCGGGACACAGATTCCGAATTCACTCGTGATGTACGCTTCAAAAAATTTCTCAAAGGGGGCGGCTTAAAACAATCCAGGAATTTTCAGTCCGGCCATTCCTGGAATTCGAACCGGTCAGATTCTTCATCTGGCTGGTCAGTTCTTCATCAATGCGGCGGCTGGCTTCGTTCACGGCCGAGCGCACCAGATCCTGCAACAATTCCTGATCCTTGCCCGCAAAAATTTCGGAATCGATGTGAACATCGGTGAGTTGCTTCTGGCCATTCATTTTGACGGTGACCATGCCGCCACCCGCCGAAGCTTCCACGTGCACGGTTTCGACCTGCTTTTGCAAGCCCTCCTGCATTTGACGAAACTGCGTGAGAATCTGCTGTAGCGCTTTCACTTCCATGGTCTACTCCTCGCCCCGGCGTTTTACGTCGGAAATCTGGCCGCCGAATCGTTCCATCATCGCGCGCACGATCGGATCCTGCTCGAACTTTGCGCGCAACTCACGTGTGCCGCTCGAACCGCCTGAACCGTTTGATCCCCCTGAACCGCTCGGAGGATTTCCGGTCGCCGGCACGTCTTCAAGTTTAACACAGACACGCACAGGTTGGCCGATTGTGCGGCTGGCAATGTTGCGCAAACGTTCCATAGGATCACGTGCCTGCAACATATCCGCGAATACACGGTTCTCCGTGGAAAAAAATAACCGCACTTCGCCGCCGGCTATTTCCCATCGGGACGCGTGCACGACGAGTTCGCCTAAAAATTTTTCCTGCGCGGCGATTGCGCCCTTGATGGAATTAATTTGATCCCCTAAAAGTTCAGAGCCAACGGCGGCGGGCCGCGCAACAGTATCGTTCGTTATAGCGGGCGCCGGAATGGGTGTCGCATCAATTTGTTTCGGCGAAACTTTTACTTCCTCGCGCGCGGCGGTGAAGGGAACTGGCGTTTCGATGCGCGCGGCGGGCGAGGGCTGTATTTTCGCGGGCGCAGTGGCGGTTGCTGTTCCCTGGGAAATTGCCGAACTCTGCCATGTAGCAGAAACGGGTGTGGCGGGCGAAGCGCTCGACAGAACCGGCGCGGTGGTTTGCGGCAGAGCACTGGACGCGCGATTGGGTGCTGGTGTCGCTGGTGTGCCATTATCAAGATCCGCAAGCAGTTCTTCGAGCGGTGCGAGGCGTGCCGCATTCACCATGCGCAGCAGGCCCATTTCCAGATGCAATCGGGGGTCGGGTTTCCTGCGGACATCGTCGTCCGTGTGCAGCAGGATTTGAAAAAAGCGCGTCAGGTCTTCCTCGCTGAAAAATTCGGCTGCTTCTTTCAATCGCGGGCGCTCATCGACGGGCGCGGCAATCAATTCCGAATCGGCGCCGCAAACGCGCGCGACCAGCAGATTGCGAAAATGTCCGATCGCTTCGCGGCAAAAATGCTGCAGATTTTGTCCTTCGGACAGCAGCCGGTGGACGAGCGAGAGGACGCGTTCGGCGGACTGCTCCTCGATCGCGTGAGTCAGTTCGTCCAGAATTTCACCGGGCACTACGCCGAGCAATTCGCGAACCTGCGCATCGGTGATCGTCGTGCCGCAATACGCGCGCGCTTGCTCGAGAAGCGAAAGCCCGTCGCGCACGCTGCCTTCCGCGGCGCGAGCCATCACGGCAATGGCGCCTGGCGCAGCGGTTAAACCTTCCTTTGCGCAAATATCATTCAACGCATCGGAAATTTCCGCGAACGAAAGAGCTCGGAAGTGAAAATGTTGCGACCGCGACCGAATCGTATCGACCAGATCTTCCGGCTGGGTCGTAGCCATGATGAAAATAACTTTGTCGGGAGGCTCCTCGAGTGTTTTCAAAAGCGCGTTCGAGGCTTCGCCCGTCAGCGCGTGGGCCTCATCGAGGATTACAACTTTATAGTGGCCGCCGGCGGGCGCGTAGCGCACCATTTCGCGCAACTCGCGAATCTGGTCGATGCCGCGATTGGATGCGGCGTCAATTTCTATTACGTCGAGGGAATTTCCCTGGCCAATTTCACGGCAGGAGTCGCACTCGTTGCAAGGTTCCGCGGCAGGACCCTTCGCGCAATTCAGCGCCTTGGCCAGGATCCGCGCCGTAGTGGTTTTGCCAACGCCGCGCGCGCCGGAAAAAATGTACGCATGCGCAACGCGACCTGATTGGATTGCATTGGAGAGGGTGCGCGTGACGTGCTGCTGCCCAACCACGTCGGCAAACGTTTGGGGCCGCCATTTTCGCGCGATAACCTGGTAGCTCATTCCGTATGCACCCAGCCGAATAAAAAATTCATCCCCGTATTGTAGCTCGCCTCTTTAGAGGCGAGGGTTTAGTTCTGTTGTCTAAACCCCCGCATCTAAAGAGGCGGGCTACAGCAACTTTATCGCCGATGAATAATTCCGACACATTTAGATGAGAGGAACTTCGGGTACTCTGCGGCACTCGAAGTGATCCCGGTACCGTTGCTCCCTTCCGGGCCTGGCGGGGTTCGCGGGACTTCGTCGCACAGAGCCCGAAGTTCCACGCATCGGCAGTCACTCCACTCGGAAGCGGCTGCAATGGCAGTCTAGCACAGCAATGCGCGTGAAAAAAGAAAACACGTTGCGAAAAAAAATCCGCCGAAGAAAAAATATTTCCAATCGTTTTCCAGCGATCATGCAATTTACTGTGCCTGAAAAGGGACGCCAGCAATGACTACAGGCCGCTGAGCGAAAATTAGCTTATCGGACCTTCGTTCATTCCTTATCGAAGCGCCCGTACGTATTGGGATCGGTCACCCGTTCATAGGCCAAGAAATCTGCAAACCATTGCAAATCGTAAAATGCAAACGGGAGCCCGATAAGGGCTGGATTGAATTGATCAAAATTCGCGGGTTAAGTGAGGAGATTTAATTTTTATGACGTGAAAAAACTGAAAGCTGTGCGGATTTGAAGCAGACCAATTCAAACCCGCCAGCCTCATTGTGAACTCAGACCAAATCCTACGCTCCCGAAGTTGCCGATTTTTTCTCGGCGCGCTTCAGGAAGCGGTACAAGCTCGTGCGGCCAATGCCCAGCATTTGCGCGGCGCGAACGCGGTTGCCTTCACAGGCATCCAGCACCCGCCGAATATGCTGGCGACGAACCTCCTCCAGGGGGACCGGCCTCCAGGCATCTCCGTTGCGGCCCACCGTGGGCTTCTGCAGGTTCTCCGGTAGATCATCCACATCGACGAATTCATTTACGGAGGTTAAACACGCGCAGGAAATTACGTTTTCCAGTTCCCGGACGTTCCCGGGCCACGCATGTTGGTAGAGCACCGTTTGAGCCCGCCGCGTGAGACCTTTGATTTGCTTGGAGTAAGCTTCATTATATTTTTTAAGAAAGTACTGGATTAGCAGGGGAATGTCGTCCAGGCGATCGGCCAGATTGGGAACGCGGATTTGTATGGTGCTGAGCCGGTAGAATAAATCTTCGCGGAAGCGTCCGGCCAAAACCTCGGCACGCAAATCGCGATTCGTTGCGGCTATGAGCCGTACATCCACGTGGCGCACTTCCGGAGAACCGACGCGCTGGATTTCGCGGTTTTGAATCACGCGCAATAACTTGGCTTGCATGGCGAGCGATGTTTCCCCCACTTCGTCCAGGAAAACGGTTCCACCATTAGCGTATTCAAACAGCCCGGGGCGAGTGTCCGTAGCGCCTGTGAATGAGCCGCGTACATGCCCGAATAGCTGGCTTTCGAGAAGCGTGTCAACCATCGCGGAGCAATTGCAGACGGCAAACCGCTGCTGCGATACCGGGCTCATCTGGTGAATCGATTTGGCAATCAGTTCCTTGCCTGTGCCCGTAGCGCCAATCAGCAAAATATTGGTGTAGTGACGCGCCACTTTGCGAACCATTTCAAATACTTCCACCATGGCCGGACTTCGGCCCACAATTCCGTGGAACTCGAGGTCGCTCAACAGTTGTTGTTCGAGGCTGCGTATCCGTTTCCGTTTGTGGAAGGATTCGGAAAGTTCGTCCAGGGATTTCTTGAGACGCATGCGATCAACCGGTTTAGGAACGTAGTCGTAAGCGCCGCGCTTGACGGCGGCGATGGCATTGTCAATGGAGTAGTAACCCGTCATCAGCATCACGTAAACGCCGGGATCGCGCTGGATGGCCTGCTCCAGAAATTTGAGGCCATCCATCCCCGGCATTTTTATGTCTGACATCACTACGCGCACGCGACTCTGCTCAATCAGCTCCAGCGCGAAGTGTGGGTCGCTCGTGCCAATGGAATTGAATCCGAGACATCGCAGCGATTCTTGCAGCATTTCAACCATGGCCGGTTCATCGTCCAGGACGCAAATGGTCATGGCATCTTCCGAACTGCCTCGAACAAAATGCTCTGCGTGAGATGGTGCTGTCAAAGTGTCCATGATGAATCATTGGCACGGCGTGTGCCAAAATCACCGACAAGATGACTGGAAGTATTAAATCTTTAAGTGAATTTCAAATTTGAGGGAAACTTGCAGTAAGTCTTCTGCGTGCTATTAGTTGTACAGGGCAGGAGGGAAAACGCGGTCGCGCTGCATGAACGGGTACACCACTCCTGGCTCAATCTCGGCCGATTGAGTTCGAAGCGCTGACCCGAATTGGATTGAATCACCTTGCATCTGTGCCAATTTTGAATTAAACCTTTCTAATCGTTTGATACATCCGACGGTCAGTTCGGAACCCCGCCATCCATTTCGCTCAGATACGCGAAAAACTCGAATTCCTCGCTGGGATACCGAATGATTCCTCCAGTGTCCGAGTCCATCTGGCAATAATTTCCTTGCACCTGGCAAAGATCCAGGAGGTTCTCCCGTGACGAGATTGTCGCGCAGCGAACTTCTTCGAGAGTAGCCAGACGATCTTCCGTCGTGCGATACAATACTTCATGTTTCATCGGAGGATCTCCTCTTGTTCCAATGTCGTTTCTGAGTCGCTCGTTTCGCATTGTCTTTTTGCCTCCTGTTTATTCGATGCAATTCCACGGGTGAAAGATTCCCCGGATTCCTTGCCGCGTGGGTGCATTTGCACCAGATCCATCCCGTAGCGGCCCGCAGAGTCCCTGGCCATTACGGTTTTAACTTTGTAAGCAACTGGTACGGAGGGATTTGACGGATCGCTGGAAATCGACCGCATAAAAATCATGGCGCCTTCGGGTAGCACGCGATGCAGGTAGACTTGTTTTTCACCACCCGCTCTCCATACTAAATTCGCTCTTTCTACAAAGAAGCTGTTATCCCCACCCCAGCCGGAAATTTCAATGCGGTAATCTCCAGGCGCGTGGAATGAGTTACCTGCTATCGTGTCTTTCATATAGGTATTAAATGCAGCTGAGGGGCCAGAGTTACAAAAAAAGTTCTCATTGAAAGATAAGGATTTAAGGCTTCCTCATTCGTTTGCAGCCAAAGCGAAATCGGGCAAATTGAGATACGAGTGCAATTTTGGAACATTGCGGAATTGGTTCCATTAATTTTTGTCCGAGCCGTGCCCTAGAGGGATTGGCTGCTGTGGACACCGGCGTAGAGCGTGTGCAGGGCAAAGAGGAAGACCGTTTGGAAAATTCGGTTGTAAAGTGACCACGCGACGAGAAGGCCCAGCATGGCGAAATTCCTGGACTGGTTCACCCATCCGAGATAACGATGGGCCAAGGCATTGGGCATTAAGACCATGATTCCTGCGCTTCCGTCCAGCGGAGGAACCGGCAGCAGGTTGAAAGTTCCCAAGATCATATTAAGGATGAAAAGAATGCTCAGCGCGGAAGTAATGAAATTCGGCTCAGCACTATTTGCAGGCAAGACCAATGCCGAGCTAAAGCCTTGAATGAATCTCGGCGGCGCGAAGTATCCTGCGATCAGCCGATCCGAATCGCAATTCCTGCGATGAACATCAGAGAGAAATTAGCAGCCGGGCCAGCCAGGGACATCCACGCCGAGCGCCGGGGATACTTCTGCTGCCAGGCGGGATCGAACGGCGCGTTCGCCCATCCGATCATCCAACCTCCCAGCAAGTAGGAAAGAATCGGTACGACAACCATGCCAAACGGTGAGCGGCGAATGTGCGGAAGGGGATTGAGCGTAACCTGCCCGCCTTCAGCCGCGGTCATATCCCCGCCAAGCTTGGCGGCCAGAGAGTGCGCGGCTTCGTGGCACGTTGTCGAAAAAAGAAAAACGATGTACCAGATCGCGCCGAGGGCTAAGTCAGGGAGATTCATTTTTGTGGCAAATAAGAAAGTGGCTTCTGGGTCTAGCCCCTACCTGGGCTAACAAGCTACAAGAAGCAGTATTCACGGGCCAAAACCAAAACAAACAAAAGACTTGCTGTTTTTTGAAGCCAAGCTTTGGAAAAGTTAAAAATTATGGCTTGGGGACTTGGACTCGAACCAAGATTAACGGCTTCAAAGGCCGCTGTGCTACCGATTGCACCATCCCCAACCCGTTCAATTGGACCGTGATGCTTTCTTGCGGTCCACTCGCTCTTGCAAAGCTTCATGCAGAGTTTCGATTGAGCCGACATTGTAACGTATGAATATGCAAATTGTCTCGTCTCTGCAATTTTCGATGCTGCCTCAATTTGAATTTTGCAGTGTTGCGGCAATAAGGCTGCCCGCCCGAAGAGACGGGCGGCCTCTACAAAACCAAGTGCAAGGCACTGCGGTTTTGTAGAGGCCTCTCCGTCCCGCGATCTTCGGGGTGGAGAGGGCGACTTTGCTCGCAAATTGGGTCATCACCGAACTTTCGGTGCCTTCTCAATTTGAAATGAGTTCGGATTTAGGAGGGTTGAACCTTCCAACTCGGCCGTTCGGATCGCGCTTTATCGGGGATTTAGCCCCTGAAGCTTCAGGGGGTTACAGGATCATAGGCTGCGATTGAACCGAAGTAGGCCACGTAGATCCGATGACTGGCAGGGTCCACGACCAGTGAATGGCCGACGAGATGCGTCCTGGCATTTTCCACCACATGATACTGGTCTGGCGAATCCTGCTGGATCACGGTCATGGTGCCAATGCTGTTCGCTGTATAAACACGGTGCAGGAGAGGGTCATAGCCCGCGCCATCGCAACCTGCTTCAATCCGTAGCTGGGCGACAATCGCTCCTGTTTGGCTATTCACCACCATCAACTTTTTGTTTCCCGTGGCGCTGAACAGGCGATGATTGGTTGCATCCAGAGCCAAACCCGTTGGCCCTTCGCCCGGGTCGAGTTTATAGCGCTTAATCACCGCCTGTTTCAGCGGGTCAATTACCACTAGTTCGCTCGTATCTTCGAGGTTCTGATAGATCAAACCATTTTCCGGATCCGCCTGAGGGAATTCAGGCTCTCCGCCTAGCGGGATGGTGGCAGTCACTTTCAGGGACGCGGGATCGATCAGCATGCCAGTCTTTCCCGCATGATTTGCGACGTAAACCAGGGCAGGTTGCACATCATAAATGATGGCGTCCGCGCCCTCTCCAGCGGGAATTTTCCGTAGAAGTTGGTTGGAATTCAGATCGAAAACGCCGACCACGTTGTCGCCGCTCGAGGATGCAAAGCCGAGATTGCGCTCAGGCACGATGGCAATTCCGTGTACTCGCGTAAGTCCATCGAAAGTTGCCACTGTTTTGCTTGTTGTTGTGTCGATCACGCCCACCAGGCCCTCGCTGGCGTATCCGGCATAAAGCCGCGTGCCGTTGATAGTCATGTAATCAATGAATGGGCGCCCGAGATGAAATGGCACCGGAATGGAAATGATACCTGCAGCTTTCATTGTTTTGCCCGCGGGACGTGAAGCAACGTAGAGATTCAGGCCCAAGATGGCCACAACCAGGATCGCAACCAGTCCAGCAAAGACCTTCACGAGGATTACAGCCAGTTTTTTCATGTCGTGCTCCTGATCTTTGGAGTTCCCTGATTCATTTGGGCCCCGGAGCCTTGGTGCGGATTCCAAACCGTTGCAATCAAGTACGCACGGACACGCAGTTTTATATCAAATTCACGGCACCAGACTAATTCTTAAGGATTTTAAGTATGCGAATGGACGGCTAGAGGAAATTCCCTGCGTGTTATTTCTCTGGTTCGATTGAGACCAAGTGGATTGACTTTTTCTTCGCGTCTACTACTCCCGTTAACTTCACTCTTTTTCCTTCGTAGGGAAGCGCAGCACGTGCATCGTCAACATGAAAATTGGATTGAGTGGCGTCATCATACAACGCGAAATGGTCGCAATTTGGGATATCGCAATCCCAGGCACGCGGGTCGTACTCCCATTCGATCGTGCCGGTAAGTGTCTGAACCCTTTGCTCCTGCTTTTTATTTTTATAGTTCTGTAAATTCCTCGCGGGGTTGGAAGGCGCCTCGTTTGACGTTGCAAAGTTAGTTGTCGCAAGGACCGCGGATGAATCGCTAAGGATGGACAGGAGCAGCGGTTGATTGAACGGCAAAAAGCCTACCAAACGGAAACTAAAAAGAAATATCAAAACAGCTTGGAAAACCATGGCACATGTCCCCGGTTACAGTAACCAGCCTACGCCCGGTGATCTGAAATAGTCAAACGCACTCGCAGCGCCAAACTCTCCAACTGAGAGGTGAGGATTTCCTGTTCAAAGATTTCCAAATTTTGTGGGAGTGGCGGACTTGTAATGAAAGGCGAAAGGTATTCGGCACTCTCGGTTCGGTCAAGAGTCGACCATTTCCCTTATAAATATCAAATCAGCGAATCAACTCCCTCTAATCTAAAAGTTGGCTTAGACCAGATGGACAGCGACCGATACTGTATGCCGCTATACATCGTGGTCGGGGACCAATGCTCAAATTCATTTCCAGTTCAGAGGTCGTGAGCGGCATATCTCACATTCAGCATATTCTTGAGCACATTTATCAAAAGTATAAAAATTTCGACGATGGGGAAGTGGCAACCTACATCCCGGAATTGGCCAAGGCAAATCCGCAGCACTTTGGAATCTGCCTCGCCTCGGTGGATGGGCGCGTTATTCACGTCGGCGACTGGGAGCAGGAATTTACAATTCAATCGATTTGCAAGCCATTCGCTTTTCAAATGGCGCTGGAAAAATTCGGTCGCGACACTACATTAAAACATGTCGGCGTCGAGCCCAGCGGCGAAGCTTTCAATTCCATTGAACTCGATCCGAAAACCATGCGCCCATTTAACGCGATGATCAACGTGGGCGCCAGGCCCCATTCAGGCAGATCAGTGGGCACAGGCCGCTGTTCATCGCTGATTTGTACCGGGCTAATCGTTGTCGTCAAGCGATTCAAAGGCGAGGGCATTGTCACCCAATTACGCCCTGGTTCACTTCATTAATTCGATGGCACTCTGAAAATCAGGGAGGATTGGCAGTAGTGTGCTTATACCGCTTACTGTAAGGACTTTCTCGACTTCCTGAGTCGCGCCATACATGGCGACTTTACCGCCACGGCTTTTGATCGTGCGCACTGTGTTCACAATCGTTCGAAGACCCATCGATCCGAGAAATGCAATTTTCTGCGCATCAATCACTACAAATTTTCTGCTGCCGGCAATCACATTCATTTTCAAGTCGACGTCCGCAGCCCCGGCAATATCCATTCGGCCGTCCAGAATTACTTTAGTAATCTCGCCTTCGAGCTCTTCAAGAGAAAGTTGCACGCTGAGTTCCCTCCCAAGCGATGCAGCAAAATTCACAAGTTTAATTCGCTTGCGAATTAAGCTGGCGCATGCATTTCAAAGTCCCGCAATCATAGTCATGCTCATGTTACAGGAATGTTACAACGGAGTATCTGACCAAAGTGCAAGCCGAACCGATTCTCAAGTTGTATAAGCCGATTGATTAGCCCTGAGGATGATAACTGTCGCAATGATATCTCGAAATGGGAACCGTTGAAGCCAATGCGACCTGAAGATGCCAATCCAGAATCCAAAAATGAATATTTCAAAACGAAAAAAATGCAGATGGAATGGCGGAGAGGGTGGGATTCGAACCCACGGTCGGGTTTCCCCGACACTCGCTTTCGAGGCGAGCTCCTTCAACCGCTCGGACACCTCTCCGCAGAGGCAGACCATTCTAGCGGAGGTTGGAGAACTGGGCAACGATGGTGATCTGGTAGTTTCGGGGAACTGGTTTCTTCAATGCTATTTTGAATTTTCCCGATGTTTTCCAAACGGGAGAAATGCCGGCACTCGCTTACGATAGGATTCGTAGCTTGGGCCGAAGCGGGCCATCAATTCGCGTTCTTCGAGGCCGATGACGATCAGGGCGAAGGGGAACCAGAGAGCTACTACCATCCACAGCAGCGGCGTTGCGCACAGGAGCGCAGATCCAAAAACGGCGCAGAACATTCCGGCATAGCGCGGGTGGCGCACGTAGGCGTACAATCCGCCGGAAAAAAATTCACCAGTCCCGGTGAGTTCAGCGTGGCCTACCAGTCTCCGGCTGCCGAGTTCGCGCTCTACGCGCGCAAACAAGTAAAGCTCAGCGAAAATCATCGCAAAACCGGCAATGATTGCGAACCAGGATGGGCGCTCATAGCTAAACAACTCATTCCGGAATAGCCATAACAACACGCTGCCGCTCGTCCACGCGAAAAGTCCAGCGAACCAGAAAGCGGCGCGGACACGTGTTCTCCAGAAAGAATGGAAGGGATGTATAAACAGCCAGTAAATGGGAATGGGAAGCTCAAAAAAAAGAAAAAATCCAGAGACGGCGTGAAGGAACCGCATTCAGTTTGCTTTCTGATGTTTCTTCGTCAGGATCGAGTGCAGAGGAGAATACCCAATGATGCCTAGGACAAGCAGCACGCCGCCCAGGGCCAGCCAGGTCCACTGCGTCCAGCCCTGGTCCGCACCCCACAATCCCCAGGAGGAGAAGGCAATTCCGCCAATTAGATAGAGGGCGCGCGGCGCTCCCGAAACATTCGACTCTGCCGGCATTCCGATTCCTCGCTTGTTTGTATCTTTCAGCGTCACGCATCTTACCAGAAGATTGCACATCGCTTGTCTGTGTAGCTGCGCGCAGGCTTCGTCGCAACGGACAGATTTGGATTTCAATTTGCCTCTTACGGTTTACACTGCTAGGAGCCAACTGATAAATGACTCGCTCAAGGAACTCGGTAGGGCTTCAGGGGCTAAAGAGTCTGTGTGAGAACTCGGTTTTGGATCATGTAGTGCCCGCCTGAAGGCGGGCGCTACAAAAACGTGTCGATTTTGAGTTCTCACACAAACTCTGAAGCCCTTGATTATCACCTGGCTGGAAGTCGCTGCTGAAGCAGCCGCGGCCCACAATGACCATTTATGAGCAATCTTATAGTTTAGTTGACGGCGCGTGCGTGCCGGGTAGAGCATGCTGCGCGACAAGTTCTGATTCGAGGAGGAAACGGTGAGCAATCTTGAAAAAGTATCCTGGAAAACAATCGAAATGGAACAGCTGACGGACAGACTTTCCCGCCAAATGATTTCGGGAGAAAGCGCCACAGTCTCGCAACTCTTTCTGAAAAAAGGCGCGACTGTCCCGCGCCACTCGCATGTAAATGAGCAATATTCATGGATCATTTCCGGATCGCTGAATTTTATATTCGATGACCGGGAAGTTTTTGTGGGCGCGGGCGAAATTCTTATTATTCCGGCGAATGTTCCCCATGGAGCTGTGGCGCTGGAAGACACGGTGGACGTGGATATTTTCACCCCGCGGCGTGAAGACTGGATTCGCAAGGATGACGCGTACTTGCGGAAGTAGGCCGGGCTGCGCGCCAGGCCTCAGGAAACCATTTAGCCAGATTCGCGTCTAATGGCAATGGGAAGCAAGCTTGCACTAATTCCGCAAGGGATGCGCAGGTATAATGGCTCGATGTATTGGAGTGCCGCAAATTCTCCTGCGAGGCCGGAATGAATTTCCCCTGGAAAAAGTTTTTGTCACGAATCTCTCTGTCAGCCGCGGTTCTTGGACTTGCCATTCTTCTTGCAACCGTTGCGCGCGCGGACCGTCCCTATGCGCCGAGCCGCGAGTATGACCTTCAAAATGTCCGCGTTGCACTCCATTTTGATATCGACCAGCGCAAAGTATTCGGCGATGTGACGCATACGCTCGCCGCGCTGCGTGACGGAGAGACTCATCTGGATTTCGATTGCGCCGAGCTTTCGGTTTCCAGCGTGCGCGTCAACGGCAAGGATGCGACGTTCGACCTTCGCGATAATAATTTACGCGTTCAGCTGGCGCCGGCGGCCAAGTCCGGCGAAAAATTCGAAGTCGAAATTAAATATGAAGGCAAGCCAACATCCGGACTTTATTTCATTCTTCCCGATAAAGGAGATCCCAATCGCGCCAAGGAAATTTGGACGCAAGGCGAAGCGGAAGATACGCACCACTACATTCCCATTTACGATTATCCGAATGACCGCACTACATTTGAAATGATTCTGACGGTTCCAGCGGATTGGCTCACTGTATCCAATGGAAAATTGTTGACCGTGCAGGACGCGCCCAACGGCCAGAAAACCTGGAGCTGGAAGCAATCGCAACCGGTTTCGACCTACCTGATTTCATTTGTCGCGGGTGAATATCAAACCAAGAAAGATACGTGGCGGAATATTCCGATCTCCTACAACGTGCCGCGCGGAATGGGCGATACGATCGATTCCACTTTTCCGCATACCAAGCAAATGCTCGATTTCTTTTCGGATCGTTTTGGCGTTGTTTATCCGTGGGACCAGTATGCGCAGACAGCTGTGCACGATTTTGTGGCCTCAGGCATGGAGAACGTCAGCGCGACAACGCTCGGGGCGCGCGATATGGTGCCAGCCGATCTCGCGGGGGAAAGGCCTGAAGCCGCAGACAATCTTGTTTCCCACGAAATGACTCACCAATGGTTCGGAGATCTTGTGACCTGCAAGGATTGGACGAATACCTGGCTGAACGAAGGGTTCGCGACATTTGGCGCTGAATTGTGGGAAGAACATTTTTACGGCGTGGATGCATCCAGCTACCGCTACTGGCGCGAGCAGAATAGCTGGATGCAATCGAGAGAGCTTTATCCAATTCCCATCGTGACGCGCAATATTGATGACTCCGTGGAATACGAGGGCAACGTTTACGATAAGGCTGGCTGGGTGATTCACATGCTGCGGGAGCGTATGGGAGACGATGCATTCTTCCGCGCGCTCAAACATTACCTCGAAGCGAATCGTCTGCAGAATGTAGTCACCGCGGATCTGGTCAAAGACATTGAGGAATCTTCCGGCACAAACGTCGATCAATTCTTCGATCAGTGGATTTATGGGGCCGGCGCGCCGCGATTCACCGTGCGCTATACGTATGACGATGCCGGGAAAAAAGTAAATCTCAGCGTGAAACAGACGCAAAAAGTGGAAGGGCATGTCGGACTGTTTCGCGTGCCGGTCGACGTTTCGATCACCACGGCAAGCGGCGAGAAAGTTTTCCCGATTGAAGTTTCCAAGGCCGATGAATCGTTTTCTTTTCTCGTGGATGGAGCGCCGCAGATCGTGCTGTTCGATAAAGGCGATAAAATTCTGAAATCCGTGGATTTCCAGAAGACTCCTGACGAATGGATCAGGCAGGTGCGAACGGCGTCGAGCGTTCCGGATCGCGCGGACGCGGCCGTTGCGCTTGGCATTTATCACGATAATGATGCGACGGTGAGTGCATTGGGAGACGTAGCGCTGCACGATAAATTTTGGGGAGTGCGCGAAGAGGCCCTTCGTTCGCTGGGGCGTATTAATTCACCCGCCGCGCGCAAACAAGTGCTGGCCGACCTTGCCAATGAGCAACCGTGGGTGCGCGTCGTAGCAGTCGAGCAGTTGGGAAAAGATCGCGACGAAGAAGATGTGATCAAGCACCTGCAAAATATTTACAAAGACGATAAGGCTTACACCGTGCGTGCAGCGGCCTTGCAATCGCTGGCGCTGGATAAAGCCCCCAACCTGGAAGCGACTCTCGAAAAAACTCTGACGATTTCTTCTCCCGATGATGTGCTGCGGGGCGCCGCGCTTCGTGCCATGGGTTCTCTCGGCGACGACTCCGCCGTTCCCACACTCCTCGATTGGTCTTCGCCGGGAAAATCGGCCCAGCTTCGCGGAATCGCGATCGGATCGCTCGGTCGAGTGGATCTGAAGAACCATGACATTACGGCCAGACTGATTTCCTATTTGAATGAATCCTCGTTCGATATTCGCTTTGCGACTATTTTCGCGCTCGGGCGGCGCGGAGATCCCACCGCGATTGAACCGCTCGAAGCGCTGCTGAAGACGGGCCAACTCTCCATCGGAGTGCCCCACGCCGTGGAGAATTTAATCGAAGAGTTAAGAGGAAAGAGCGCGCCACAACCTTCGGCGGCCGCAACGAGTCAGAAAAACAATGAATCCGTGACTGCAAACGCCAGCCAAGCTGTGCTCGACCGCCTGGACCACGTCGAACATCAGCTGACCGACATGAATGAAAAACTTCAGCGCATTGAATCCTCGCTCCCCGCGAAAAAAACCGATTCAGAATAATTTCAAAATTGTCGATGGATTATTCGTGGCGCAGGCTTCAGCCTGCGGGGGTAGGCCTTGTAGCGCCGGCGTCCCGCCGGCGGTTTTTGCTCTACATCGCGACAGCTGAAAACTGCCGGCGAGACGCCGGCGCTACAAAATCATAACTCCCCGTAGGCTGAAGAGTCTGTGTGAGAACTAGCCTTGACGCGTCTTTTATACTGCACGAGAGAGGAGACGCGATGGGGAAATTTTTGGATTACAACCCGGATCAGGCGTATTTGCTACCGCCGAGTGTGCGCGATGTATTGGGTTCAGGACACTTATGTTTTTATGTGCGCAGGATGGTGGCGAAGTTGGACTTGGGCGCTTTTCGAGACGAGTATGGAATCGAAGGCGGACCGGCGTACGCACCAGAGATGTTGGTTTCGGTATGGCTATACGCTTACGCCCTGGGCGTGACCAGTTCGCGCAGGCTGGAACAGCGCATCCGAGAGGATTTGGCATTTCGGTATTTGGGTGGCGGGGCGACGCCGGATCACTGGACGCTGAACGCGTTTCGGCGGCGGCACGCGAAGGGGTTGAACGATTTGTTTACGCGCGTGGTGGAGTTGGCGCGGGCGAGCGGGCTGGGTCGGTTGGGACACGTGGCCATCGACTCGACGCGCATCGCGGCGAACGCATCACGCAATCGCCTGGATACCGAGCAAGCGTTGCGAGAGAAACGGGCGCGCATACGGCGCGACATTCGGCGGTGACAGAAGCAGTGCAACGCGGAAGATCCGAACGAAGGCGCAGGGATGGAAGTAGGCCGCGAAGCGATCGAACGGCTGGAGCGGCAAGCGGATGAAATTCCGGCGCGGCTGGAGCGGCTGCGGAAATCGGGATTGAAGAAACTCTCGCGGACGGATGCGGACAGCCGCTTTCTGCGCGAGCGTGGCGGGTTCACGCTGGGCTACACGGGCACGCTGGCGGTGAGCGAAGATCACTTGATTGTGGGGCAGTGCGTGACGCAGGAGACGAACGACAACGGTTTGCTGCTTCCGCTGCTGGATTTGGTGGAGCAAACGTGTGGAGACAAGCCGCACTGCGCGAGTGCGGACAGTGGATTTTTTTCCGTGGAGAATTTGCGGGTGTTGGAGGAACGAGGAATCGACGGGTATGTTCCAGACTCCCATCTGGGACGCTGGTTGAATCGCGGAGGGCGACTGCGGACGCGGGCAAAGGACCCGGCCTATCGCCGCATGCGACGAAAATTGCGCGACCCGGCAGGCCGCGCGCTGTACGCCAAACGCAAAGCCATCGTCGAACCGGTCAACGGAGTGTTAAAAGAGCAGCGAGGCATGAGAAGGTTCCGCCAACGCGGATTGCACAAAGTGAGAGGAGAATGGGCGCTAGCGAGCACCGCCTATAACTTGACGCGCATGTGGCACGCGAACTAGCGGCCACGCAACTCCAATTTCCCAGAACCATGCGTAGCAAACAGTCATAAACTCGAATACAAACTATAAAAACGAAGCGGCATCGAGTCTTCACCCAGACTCTGAAGCCCGCGCCACTCAAACCCATTGTGATTTTGGGAGACTATTCGGCGAGGAAAATTCGCAGATCGCGCAGATTATTTCCCGTGGGGCCTGTTTCTATCGCATCGCGCAATTTGCGAAAAAAATTATAGGAATCGCTGCGTCGAAAATAATCTGCTGGATCGAGGCCGAGGCCTTGCGCCCGGGAGAGCGTTTCGCCGTCCGCAACGGCTCCCGCCGCGGGGCTGGAGCCATCAACGCCATCCGTGCCCGCGCTTAAAACCGCAATTTTTCTGCCTGCGATTTTCTGCACGCAATCCAGCACGAAGGCCAGGTTTCTTCCGCCAACGCCATCGCCTGTAACCGGCGAACTCACTTCGCCATCCGCAATCACCGCGACAGATTTGTGAGGATTGGACTGTTTCAGCGACACGAGTTGATCGAGAAGAAAATCGACGGACTTCTCGATGGGCCAATCATCAGTTGTGTTGTCGCATATGGTAACGAATTCCAGGGATTCCGAGGCATGGTGCGCGGCATGAAATAATTCGTGTCGCCCGAGCAAAATTTGAAACGCCGAGCGGCGAGAGTCGAACGCGGCATGATCCGGCTTCGGAGTTTCCAGTATGGACTCCGGATTTTCGAAACGTGTTCGTATGCTGAGCGGCAACTTCGAAAGCAAATCGTAGCGCTGAACCACCCTGCACGCATCGGAAGCAGTCGTGGGATCGGGAAGAGTCGGGCCGGAGGCGAGCGCGGATTCCTGGCCTTCGGGGACGTCGGTCACGGCCAGTGTGATTTTCGTCGAAGCGCCCGCGGCAACAGCCATACGGCCACCCTTAACGGCGGATAGATGTTTTCTTACCGCATTAATTTCATCGATGGACGCGCCGCAGGTGACCAGCGTGCGATTCAGCGACTGGAAGTCTTCGAGTGTGACGCCTGAATCGAGTGGCAGTTCAACGAGCGCTGATCCTCCGCCTGACAGCAGAAAGAAAACCAGAGTTTTCTCCGTGGCGCGCGCCAGGAATTCGAGAATGGCGCGTGCCGGCCGCAAAGCTTTCCGCATTGGGGATAGGATGCCCGGCGACAATGTCGCGAAATCCATCGGGCAAGTTTGACGCGGCTGTCGGCCCAACCACGATTCCTTCCGCTCGATAATTCGGCAGAAGCGTCTCAGCAAGTCCACGTGCCATCGCATTGGAAGCTTTGCCAATGGCTACGGCAAAAATCTGTTCATGCGCCGTGAGATCGCAAGGCGCGCCGTTCACAAAAATTTCCGAGCCTGCGCGGCAAAGTTTACGCTGCATGAAGGCAGGAATATCGATTCCCGCCAGAGTCTCATGAAAAATTTGCAGCGCAGATTGTTTGAGGTTGGTCATTGGGCCGGGTCTGAGTAGCACAGGCTTCAGCCTGTGGAATTTGGTTTTCCGTGGCGCCGGCATCTTGCCGGCGGGTTTAGATTATCGCTACGCACCGAAAAACCGCCGGCGGGACGCCGGCGCCACAAGAAACAAAATCTTCGGCAGAAGCCGATGCTAACTAAAATTATCCTTTTACGAATGCCGCCACGCCTGCACGCGCGACATCCGTGTCTTCGTCTTCCGAGCCGGCGCTTACGCCAATAGCGCCCACGACCTGGCCGCTCACTTCAAGAATCAGGCCGCCGCGAATCGGCGTTTGACGCGCGCGACTTCCAATCGCCAGTCCCAGCGACAACAACACGTTAACATCATCGCCGCTGCGCACGGGCCCCGTGTTCTGGCGACGAATTGCCGCGGCATGCGCTTTATTAAATGCAATTTCGATCGAAGCAGGTTTCGCGCCGTCCATGCGCGCGAAGGCCATCAAAAATCCGCCGTCATCCACCACCGCAATATTCATCGGGACGCCAATGCGCGCGGCTTGTGCTTTGGCGGCGTCGAGAATGGCTTCCGCCCCTTCGAGCGTTAGTTTCGGGTGGTTCAGAGATACGTGTGCCATTTTTCCTCCCAAAAATTTCGAAATAATTGCAGAGAAACTTTCTTATTTTTCGTAATTAAACTATTTCAAGCTTTAAGCAAAACTTCCGGATTCAAAATTGTGGGCGGACGTTGCCCTGCAAACATAGCGATGGCATTTTCCACGGCAATCATAGCCATCTTTGTACGCGTTTCAATCGAGGCTGAACCAAGATGCGGGGCAAGGACCACGTTGTCCCGCCGCAAACCATCAGGAATAATTGGCTCGCGCTCGAAAACATCCAGTGCCGCGCCGGCCAAGAGGCCACGTTCCAGAGCATCGATCAGCGCCGTTTCCTGTACCACGGGACCACGCGTTGTGTTGATCAGAAATGCCGTCGGCTTCATTCTGGAAAACTCGGCAGGTCCAGCTAACCCGCGCGTCGCCGGATTCAACGGAACATGAAGCGAAACAAAATCAGCCTGCTGGAAGACCTCGTCCCGCGACATGTATTCAGCATTCAATTCCTTCTCCATTTCCAATGGCGCGCGCGACGTACTGTGGTAAATGACGCGCATACGAAATCCGGAAGCGCGGCGTGCGACGGCGCGGCCAATGCGGCCGAATCCGATAATCCCAAGCGTCTTGCCCCAAATATCCGTCCCGCACAGTTGATCGAGATTCCACTTTTTCCATGCGCCGGACCGCGCCATGTGGTCGGCTTCGACGAGGCGCCGGGCAACAGCCATCAGTAGAGTCCACGTGAAATCGGCGGTCGTTTCATCCAGCACGCCAGGTGTGTTGGTCACGGCGACATTCCGTTTCGTGCAGGCAGGCACATCAATATTGTCGTAGCCCACCGCGACATTCGCAACAATCCGCAGGCGAGGGCCGGCAACCTCTAGCATTTCACCGTCGATTTTTTCCGTCAGTAGACAAACGAGCGCGTCCTTGCCTGCGACTCGCTTGAGGAATTCCTCCCGGGACGGGCGCTGTTCGCCCATCCAATAATCAACTTCAAAATGCTCCTCAAGCTTTTTGCGTGGTCCTTCAAACAAAATGTGCGTGGAAAAAAGTTTCGGCTTGCTCACACGAGGCCTCGGTGTTGGATAAACAACTCGGAGAGAGTACCACAATCATTGCGGCGAAGGCGTGGACGCGCACCAACTTCCTACGGCATTAAATTAAAACAATTCTTCGGAAATCAGCCAATTTGAAAATTATTCAGGGATTTCGATCACGCGTTTTGGAGTTCCACGGCGGCGCGGCCCATAAATCAGCGTCACGGTTGCCCCTCGCATCATAGGCGACGTTGCCAGAACAGGGGCAATCACCTTGTAGATGGCTTCGGCATCAGGTCCGTACACAAAATATCGTGCTTCGCTTCCGTCGGCGGGAAGTGCATGCCCGTCATACTCGCCAACTTTAGCTTCGTCAATCGCATGCTGCAATACATCTCCAAACGCATATACGTGCTGAAAATTTGTGGACCCATATGCGAAATGTATTTCCACTTCCTGCATGGACGGCCCATTATTTCCCGAATTTTTGGAACCGAATAATTTTGAGAATAGGCCCATTAATACTCATCTCCAATGATTGTCAAATTGCCACTTTATATACACGAAGTTATGAGATGAATCTTCCCCAAAGAAATCAAACAGCCGGCAGTCATTGCTGAACCGACCATTGTCCCGGATTTTAACCTCAACCGCGAACTTTTCGGGACATTTCTAATGACTTTAATGAACAGATATCCACAACCTGTCTATTGTTAATTACTTACAAGCTCCATCGCGGCCCGAGTTGACCTCCCCAAATGCACAGACTATAGTGACAATTAGCCTTACAAAATATTTTTATGCAGCCGCAACTCATTCGCGAACTCGAAGCGCTGCTCGGCCCCCGCGCCGTGCTGTCTTCCGCTGAAGATTTGATGCTGTATGAATACGATGGTTCGGTGGATCTGGGTTCCCCCCGCTGCGTTGTTTTTCCCAGCTCTGCGCGCGACGTATCCGGAATCGTAAAGCTTGCGAATCGTTACGATACTCCTATCGTAGGGCGAGGCGCGGGCACCGGTCTTTCCGGCGGGGCCATTGCCCGCAGCGGCGGCATCGTGATTGTATTCTCGCGGATGAATCGAATTCTTGAGATTGACGAGGCGAATCTTCGCGCCGTCGTCCAGCCGGGTGTTGTCAATCTTGATTTGTCGCGCGCGGTCGAGCACCTGGGTTTGTTTTTCGCGCCCGATCCCTCAAGCCAAAAAGCGTGCACGATCGGCGGCAACGTCTCTGAAAATTCCGGTGGGCCACATACACTGGCTTACGGCGTGACAACCAATCACGTGACCGGGATCGAACTCGTACTGACCGATGGAGAGATTGTTCGCATCGGCGGAAAAAATATCGAGACGGCTGGTTATGATTTGGCTGGTTTGCTGGTCGGGTCCGAGGGAACTCTCGCGCTGGTCACGGAAATTACAGTGAGACTGATGCGCAAGCCAGAGGCAGTGAAAACCCTACTCGCTGTTTATGACACGTTGGACGACACCACCGAATCTGTCGTCGATATCACCGTGCGCGCGATTACGCCGGCTGCTTGCGAAATGCTGGACGGTTTTACGCTTCGCGCGGTGGAGGATTACGTTCACGCGGGATTTCCGAAAGACTGCGCGGCTGTTCTGCTGATTGAAGTGGAGGGCTTGAAAGAAGCCGTGGAAGCGCAAGCCGCCGAGATTACCGAAGTTTGCCGTGAACACCGCGCGCGCGAAGTGCGAGTGGCGCGCACCGATCAGGAGCGCAATCTTTTGTGGAGAGGCCGCAAAGAAGCCTTTGGCGCGATGGGACGCATTTCTCCCATGTATTACGTGCAGGACGGCGTCATCCCGCGCACTCGTCTTCCGGAAACTTTGCGGCGCATCGAAGAAATCAGTAAAAAATACGATTTGCAGATCGGCAATATTTTTCATGCAGGTGATGGCAATCTGCATCCACTCATTCTGTTCGACGAGCGCGATGCAGCGCAATTTGCCCGTGTAGTGGCGGCCGGCGGCGAAATTATGCGGCATTGTGTGGCGGTGGGCGGCGCGCTCACCGGGGAACACGGCATCGGCATGGAGAAAAATGAACTGATGCCTCTGATTTTCACACCGGACGATCTTGCTTTGATGGAGCGTGTCCGCACGGCATTCAATCCTGCGAGCCTTTTGAATCCCGGAAAAGTTTTGCCTATGGGCAAAGCTTGCGGCGAAATCCGCGTACCGCAATCACCTGCAGCAACGGCAATGGCCACATGACCCAACCTACACAAGCGTCCTTCACACGGCTGGAAGAAATCGTTGGCGGCTCGTTTGTTGTGACGGAGGCTGCGGAAATTTCTGCGCGTGAAGTTTGCGGTGTGCTTCCCGCGGTGGTCGTGCGTCCCGCGGGCGCTGCGCAAATTGCGGAAATTGTTCAGTTCGCCGCCGCGGAAAAACTGGCGGTAATTCCCACCGGCGGGTGTTCCAAGCTGGGCGTCGGATCGCCTCCCTCGCGTTATGACATCGCCATCGATCTCTCCCGGCTCAATCACGTCCTGGCCTACGACCCTAAGGATCTGACGCTTGGCGTCGAGCCCGGCGTGCGGATTGAAGATTTGCTGCGGACTCTGGGCGAGCAGAGGCAATTCCTGCCACTTGCGGTTCCGTTTTCGGAGCGCGCAACCATCGGCGGCATTGTGGCGACAAATTCAAGTTCGCCCCTGCGCCATGCGTATGGCGCGGTTCGCGATTTTTGCCTGGGCATGGAATTCGTGACGGGTGAAGGAGCGCAGGCGAAAAGCGGCGGCCGCGTCGTAAAAAATGTGACAGGCTACGATCTGCACAAGTTGCTGATTGGATCGCTCGGCACGCTCGGGGTGATCACGCGTATAAATTTCCGCACGTTTCCCATGCCGCAAGCGCAAAAAACATTTATCGCATCCTTTTCTACTGCCGAAGGTGCGTTTGATTTCTGCCGTTCCGTTGCGCATTCCGTTCTCACGCCGCAACTGGTGGAAGTGGTCGATCCCAGCGCCGGGCAGCTTATTTTTTCGGGGGAATCTTTCGCGCGAATTTCGCCGGGCCTTTGGTCAGCGGTCATCACAGCGGCAGGCCAGCCCGCTGTAGTCGATCGCTATGCGCATGAATTAGGCCACATGGCAGCCACAGCGAGCGCAGCTGAATTTGTGCCGGTTGAAGAGGATGCGCATGCCGCACTGTTCGAGCGCATCCGAGAATTTCCGCGGCTCGCTTTGGAAGCCGCGCCGGAAGCGGCGATATTTCGTCTGAGCGCTCTGCCCAATGCCATGCCTTCCTTGATTGCAAAATTGGCGGCAATCGCCAAACAAAATCGTGCTGATGTCGCGACACTTGCGCGGGCATCTGGCATCCTGTACGCCGTGTTTGTGGCGGAAAATTCGGAAATGCTGGCGTCGTTGGCGGGAGCGATTCCGGAAGTATTTCGCGCCTGCAGCCAAACTGAAATGCAAGCTTCCGCAATGCTGGAATGGTGTCCGAAGGGAATGAAAACTGGTCCAGAAGTTATATGGGGTCCGGCGCGACCCGATTTTGAATTAATGCGCCGCGTAAAAAAATCATTCGACCCGCAAAGCGTGCTCGCCCCGGGGCGATTCGCGGGCGGAATATAAAAACATGGCCGACCAAGTCGTGAACCTGGAACAGACTTCCGCAATTAAATCAAAAAGCGGATTTTCAGGCTCGGACATTCCCGCCTACGAAGATTACGCGCACTGCGTGCATTGCGGACTGTGCCTGAATCAATGTCCTACGTACAAACTTTGGGGCCTCGAAGCCGATTCTCCGCGCGGCCGAATTCGACAAATTATTCTGGTGGATCAAGGACGCCTTCCGCTCGGTGATTCCTTCGTAAAGCACATTGATCAGTGCCTTGATTGCCGCGCCTGCGAGACGGCGTGTCCATCGGGCGTGGAATATGGCAAGCTAGTGGAGGCGGCGCGCGCGCAAATCGAGCAGAATTATCAGCGGCCGTTTTTCTCAAGGCTGTCGCGCAATTTCGTTTTTCGCGGCCTGCTGCCTCATCCGAAACGCATTGCGGCCCTCGCCCGCCTTCTTTATTTTTATCAGCGTTCCGGATTGCAATCGCTGGTGCGAGCGACGGGAATCCTTGGGCTCCTGGGACTCGCCCAAAAAGAAAAACTGTTGCCGCCAATCGATCGCGAGTTCTTCTTTTCAAAGCTGGGCTGCACGTATCCAGCTGTAGGGCAGCGGCGTGCTCGCGTCGCATTGTTTGCGGGATGCGTGGCGCAGGTCAGTTTTTCGGCGCTCCATGACGCAACGATCCGTGTGCTCACGGCAAATGGTTGCGAAGTCGTGGTTCCCGCGGGGCAAACTTGCTGCGGTGCGCTGGCCGGGCATGCGGGTGTTCGCGACGTGGCGCGGTCGCTCGCGCGCACAAATCTCGATGTATTCCTCGCCGAAGATTTCGACGCGGTTATCACCAATGCGGCGGGTTGCGGCTCCACGCTGAAAGAATACGAACATCTTTTCGCAGAGGGAACTCCGGAAGAAGATAAGGCGCACGCGTTCCGCAAAAAAATGCGTGACGTCACGGAATTTTTGGCCGACCTCGGCCTTACAGCCAAGTTTGCCGCGCAGCCCATGCGCGTGACGTATCAGGATTCCTGCCACCTTCTGCACGGACAAAAAATACGCGAAGCGCCGCGTAAATTGCTGCGATCCATCCCCGGCCTGGAACTCACGGAAATGGCGATGGCGGATTACTGTTGCGGGTCAGCGGGTTCGTACAACGTCACCGAGACGGAAACTTCTCTCGCACTGCTTGCCGAAAAAATGAAGCACGCGCGCGCTACAAACGCGCCGGTGATTGTCACGGCGAATCCCGGTTGCCTGCTGCAAATGCGCGCGGGAGCCGAAATTCATTCCACAGGACAGGAAGTCGTGCACGTAATGGAATTGCTGGATCGCGCTTTGGTC
Organism: uncultured Acidobacteriota bacterium; assembly: GCA_963786215.1. Classification (GTDB taxonomy): domain Bacteria; phylum Acidobacteriota; class Terriglobia; order Acidiferrales; family UBA7541; genus Palsa-360. The sequence continues at coordinate 132,050 of CAWAYK010000004.1, read as the reverse complement.
AAGAATCCTGGATCCGCGGGATAATTCGAATCCGCCGTGTAGAGCCCGCCTTCAGGCGGGCATGATCGTGGATCCAGAAGTGTCCGCCTAATGGCGGACGCTACAAAACCCACTCTTACTTTTCTCCCACCAGATACTTGCAACCTCGAAGCCCCATCTTCGCGGCATGCATCACGCCGGCGGGGACATCGCACCGCTCGCCTGCGTAATATGTTCTTGTTTCGTTGCTCTTGGTTAACGTCATTTCTCCATCCAGGATAATATGTGCGGTTTCCACGGGATGCGTGTGTTCGGAATAGAATGCGTAGGGTCCATCCTGCCAAACATATGTGTGAAGAAATCCTTCCGCGCGCAATGCGTTCTCAAATAACTTTTGATTGACTTCCATATTTGTACCCTGACGATTTGATTTTATGCCTGCGTTCCTTTCGGGCGAAATATCCCCGCGGCGATTCGCGAAACCGTGCGCCGTGGCACCAGCCGCACGGTTTCGGCTCCCACTTTATTCATAAAACCGGACACCACGGATGTTTTACCCGCAGCCAGCGCCGCGAGGCCGACATGCGCCACTTTTTCAGGCGTCTCCGGCGAGCTGCGAGTATGGTTGCGCTGCCCCGCAACTTTAAAAAATTCCGTTTCCGTTGACCCGGGACACAGCGCGCAAACGCGCACGCCATACCCACGCACTTCCTCCGCCAGCCCTTCCGCGAAATATAAATCGAACGCCTTCGTTGCGGCGTAGGTGGAGATGTATGGGACGGGTTGAAATGCAGCGGTGGATGCCAGAATCAAAATATCGCCCGCGTGCCTGGCAATCATTCCCGGCAAAAAAAGATGCGTCAGATGAACCACAGCGGTTACGTTGACCTGCGTCATTTCAACGAGCCGGTCAAGCGCGACCTTGTGAAATTCTCCATACGCGCCAAACCCGGCGTTATTCACCAGCAAATCGATGGCAATATTTTTTTCTTGAGTAAACGAAAAAATCTGCTGAGGTCCAAGAGGCTGCGCCAAATCCGCAACGCACACGAGGGTCCGTACATTGTGCTTGTCGCTCAACTCCGTAGCGAGGCCCGCCAACCGGTCGCGGCGCCGCGCCGTCAGGACCAGGTTCGTTCCGCCAGCCGCAAGTTCCCGGGCAATGGCCGTACCGATCCCCGCGCTCGCGCCCGTAATTAGCGCCCACTTCCCCTGCCATGTATTCATGCGGTCCCCCAAAAGAATTCTACAGGACGCGCGCATTTTTTAGGAGTGTGCGATGACCTGAGAAGGTTTTGCCGTCCCGCAAATTCCTGCAAACATTTCTTTCCCCTAACCAAAATTTAGTATCTTTTGCAATACCGTAATCATAGTCAGAAAAATCCTGCAGACTACCCATTTTCTTATAGCCGTAAGTTTGTGCTAGTCTGTTTTGGACTCGTTCTGCGGAGAGGTGTCCGAGCGGTTTAAGGAGCACGCTTGGAAAGCGTGTGTCGGGGAAACCCGACCGTGGGTTCGAATCCCACCCTCTCCGCCATATTTTCTTGATTATTTTCTTGTACTTGCGGGGTTAGTTCTGAAACTGTGCGGACTCTGTACGGGGAAGATTCGTAACATCAACTTTTTCGGGGTTCAAAATCGGATCGCTGGCCCGATGTTCCTGCTACATCTGCTTCTGCCTGTTTCTGCTGTGATTCATCCCAAGCTGAATAATGTTTGATCGTGGTGACAATACTGTCATGGCCCAGCAACTTGGATACACGCGCTATCGGGACTCCGCTTAGCAGAAGTTCGATAGCAAACGTATCTCGGAATCGATGGCCCATTAAGTTGCTTTCACGCTTCACAACTCCAGCACGATCAAAAGCTTCCTTCACCATTTCCTGTTAGTCGCCCGTTGCGGTGCGGTCTGAAGTTTGCCGTTACCGCTCCAGAAATAACGGGTAGGTGTCCCCATCGGGGTTTTGGCCAGGTCCGTCAAAACAAACTCTGGCACTGGCACGCGGACGATTACACCCGTTTTTTGCTGTTTAATTTTTATGGTGTTGCCGCTGATCTTGGGTTTAGACAATTGCACGGCGTCACACATGCGCAAACCTGAATACCCCATAGCCAAAAGCAGCGGCTTCAGGCGATACGCTTTCAGTTTGGATTGTTTCGGGGCTTCCGCTGCCAAGGCGTCAAAGGCTGGATAGATGTTCTGAAGTTCATCCGCAGTTAGCGATAATGCAGGTGTGTCCTTCACTTTGATTTTCTTGGCGTAGTTCGCTTGTACCCATTGGCGTACGATAGCAGGTTGTCAAAACGCGTCAATCAAACATTCTTTGTTATATTCATGCAGTTTCCCAAAATAATTTGTGTTTCAAAATATTAGGCGATGCGCTGATTGCTCTTCCGCAGCATCCACAGCGTTCGCGTTCGATTCAACGTTCGTGTGGTACCTATGGCCACCGGCACCGCTCGAAGCTGGCGCATTCGAAAAGACATGACCAGTGACGCAAAATTCTGATAATATATTCTTAAGTGCCCGTTTCCAGTTTTGATTAATGTGAACCGAGTCACATTCCACTTCATGGACATGGGAGTTTTGTATGACAATTCACGATCCAAAGGTAATGCTAGGTAAAACTGGCTCCGACACGCGTCGGAGCCTCCGCGTTGTCCTCGCCATTGCAATCAAGGTCACAGGCAAAGGCGAGTTGGCGTTCTCTGAAGAGACCACAACCCTTGTCGTAAATGCACATGGCGCGTTGATTACGCTGGCCACCAAAGTTGAAATGGGAGACACGATTCTGGTCAAAAATCGTGACACGCGAGACGAACGAATTTGCAAAGTAACATATGTCGGCCCGGTGGAAGAAGGCAGAACCGTAATCGGAATTGAATTTAGAGAACCTGCGCCGGAATTTTGGCACCTCCAGTTCCCGTAACACGGTCTCATCCTTTACGTGTAATCCGCCGTGGATTGCACTTTCGCCCGTTGCGACGGCGTGGCATCGGCGGTTTGAATGGTGCCTTATGAATTTCGTATTCCATCTCCAGTGATTCGCCACGATCAATTGCAATTCTGCGCATTTCATTTCCAAACGCGGGTTTCTTTTCTACTCTCAAGGTTCTACTTCCATTTTGATTTGTGTTGCGACTAACTGGATTCACGCGGCATTCCGATAATGCGTTTATCAGGCGCTAGCGTACCCAAGTAGAAATCCCCCGCAGCAAATGTGCCCTTCGGTTCGAAGCCGCTATCCTTGGTCCGCTGGAAGGCCGATACGCATTTAATCGTTCCAGCGGGACGCGGCGGGTGTAGCATGCGGGGGTTGGGGCCCGGTACTCCTTGTCCCGAGGAGGGGACTGAAAATGAAACGGTTCATCCTTATCGCGCTGGCGCTTTGTACTGTATCCGCGGGATTGCTGGCTGCGCAGACTGGCAAGCCCGCCGAGGAAGACGCAATCGTGAAAGCCGATCGCGCGCTCGCGGCGGCTTATGCCAAGGGAGACGCGGCCACGATCAAGAAGATGCTCGACGAAGAGTTTACCTGGATCGATACGGACGGGATCATGTATGAACGGGCGGATACGCTCCGCGCAAACCTCAAACCGCTGGTGCCCATGACCGACGACACCAAGATTACCGAACATAAATATGGAAAAGTAGTATGGATTCAAGACAGCGTGGGCCACAAGTTTGCCGCGCACTTCTGGGTGCAGCGTCCTGAGGGCTGGCGGCTCCTGCACGTGAATGAGATCGAAGCGCGTCCAGCGGTGCCCGGCGAGAACTCGCGGGCCACTTTTACAATTCCTTGCATCAATCCTTGCAAGGAGCTGCCGTGGAAGCCGCTCTCGGACAGCGAAAAAGCGGCCATCGAGGGTTGGCAGGAGCAGGAGAATGGAACCGGCCACCGCTTGATGCACATGGGCGACAACGTGTGGACCATCAGCTCGAACACCATGACTCCACAACAAACCGTGCCGTCAAACGGGCCGACGAAGGTCGATCCCCCGACTCCCGAGCGCCCATTCATCAGCACCACGCCTGCAGTGTGGGTGCGCACATGGGACTTTGGCGACGCGGTAGTGGCAGTCATGCTCCAGCCAACCTGGGGCGGAAAGCCCTATTGGTCGAGCCGCGTTTTCGGAAACCATAACGGCTTCTGGAAGATGGAAGAGAGCTACCACACTACGATCCAGGCTGCCCCACGCATGCAATATGTGCCGGATAAAGAGCAAAGCCCGAAATCAGGCAACTGAGCGCGAGTTGGCTACTCGGCAGTGAATTGGCAATGATGGGTAGTGCAGCAATTTGAATTTTGCAGTGCCGCGGCAAAAAGCTGCCCGCCCGAAAAAACGGGCGGCCTCTAGAAAGGCAACTGCAATGCGCTGCGGTTTTGTAGCGGCCTTTCCGTCCCGTTCACTGAGAACGTTCTCGGTGAACCGCGATCTTAGGGACGGAGAGGGCCACTCTGCTCGCCAATTGAGTCACCACCCAATGATGGCCTGACGGCGTCGCTGCGCGGAGGGGCACGAAGTTCAGCCCAGTTCGTGCTGCGGAGCGAAGAAAGTAAAATCGGAGGATTCGCATGATAAGACAATTCTTGTTGATCTTAACCGCGCTGGTTATCACGCTGCTTCCAGGTCATTCCGCGTTTGCGCAGGGCACAACAGATCTCCGCGCTTTTGAAAAGCGCTGCACGACCTGCCACGGCAACCCGAGCGTGGCGCAAGCACCTGACGGCTTGGCGCTCCGGAAGCTGACGCCGGAAGCTGTCTACGCAGCGATCACAACGGGAACCACGCACGCGAAACTCACGGATGTCTCCGACGACGAAAAGCGCATGATCGCGGGATATCTCGGCGGCCGCAAAGTGGACGCGGCGCGGCTGACGGACGCGAAATTGATGTCGAATCCGTGCCCCGTAAATCCGGAGATCAAGTCTTTGACCTCAGAGCCGATCTGGAACGGCTGGGGCGCAGACCTCACTAACGCGCGCATGCAAACCGCGAAAGCCGCCGGGATGACTGCCGATGATGTTCCGAAGCTCAAGCTGAAGTGGGCCTTCGGCTTACCCGCCGCGGAAATCATGTGGGCACAACCCACGATCGCCGCAGGCCGCGTTTTTGTCGGCGCCGATAGCGGCGGCGTGTACTCAATTGACGAAGTGACGGGCTGCGTACACTGGTCTTTTCAGGCGGACGCCGGAGTGCGCAACGCCATCACCATTCGCGCCGTCAAGGGACAAGGCGCCGCGAAGTTTGCCGTCTACTTCGGCGATATAAAGGCAAATGTCTACGCTGTGGACGCAGTGACCGGTAAGCAACTCTGGAAAACGAAAGTGGAAGATCATCCGGCAGCACGAATTACCGGAGCGCCGATCGCTTTCGAAGACCGCCTGTATGTTCCTGTCTCCTCGACCGAAGAGCGCGCCGCAGGAGGCAGCACCACCTATCCGTGCTGCACGTTTCGCGGAAGCGTCGCAGCGCTTGACGCCAATACGGGCAAGCAAATCTGGAAGACGTACATTATTCCGGATGCGCCCCAACCCAGAAAGAAAACCGCGACGGGCGTGCAACTCTGGGGCCCGGCTGGTGGCGCAATCTGGAATTCGCCGACGCTTGACCCTGCGCACCACGCGCTTTACATCGGGACCGGCGACGCCTACACGGAGACCGAGCAACCGATCAAGACGACGGACGGCGTTATGGCCATCAACATGGACACGGGTAAAGTCCTGTGGAGCGCACAAGACACCCCGAATGACGTCTGGCTCGCCGGATGCAACCCGCAAAATCCTTCCGAAAATTGCCCTAAGGATATCGGACCTGACTTCGACTTCGGCTCTTCTCCGATTTTGCAAACGCTGCCAAATGGCCACCGAATTCTTGTCGCCGGACAGAAGAACGGAATTGTGTGGGCGCACGACCCGGACGAACAAGGAGCGGTCGTCTGGAAAACGCAACTCGTAGATAAAATCATTCGCGGTGTGATCACCTTCGGCGGAGCCGCGGATGAGCAAAACGCGTACTTCGGCCTGAGCACCGGCGGAATTGTGGCCGTGCAACTCTCGAATGGCGAAAAGAAATGGTTCACTCCCATTGAGTCCGCTCGAGAAGGCCGCGGAAACGGCCAATCCGCAGCGATCACCGCAATTCCCGGCGTTATTTTCTCGGGCGGATGGGACGGGACGCTCCGCGCGTTTTCGACAGCGGACGGACATCCTCTTTGGCAGTACGACACGATGCAGGAAGTTAAAACCGTGAACGGCGTCCCCGCAAAAGGCGGTTCGATGGGTGCTCCGGGTCCCACCGTAGCCGGCGGCATGCTCTTCGTGGGCTCGGGATACACATTCGGTGCCGGCGCAACTGGTAACTTGCTACTGGCATTTTCTGTTCAATAATCGTGAATAACGCCATCGACATCGCAAATGGCAAAAAATCATTTGAGGTTGATGACACAATCCTAATCTGATTGAACGCCCTGTGAAGCATTGGCGGAAGCCTCAATGGGAAAACCTATATCCTGATAACGCCTGACTTCTCAGGCACTGGACCCGAATGGTTTGCCTTGGGGGCTTCGTCGATAGTGTCAACTTCCTAATTACGGTACTACATGAATATGTTCGGGAGCTTGGCATCTGAGTGGCGCATCAGCTCAACAATTAAAGAGATTTGTCGAGGCTTGCTGCTCCGTTTTGCGCTCTTGTGTATAAGTGATATCACGGAATCTGGACAGGTGTAGACCAGGGACAAAATTCGGTTGGAAACTGAACTCCGCCACTCGTAGGCGGCCATCTAAACGCCTGATCACGCATTTGCCCCGCAACTCTTTTCCCCTCAGGAAAGGCACACCCCTACTTTTGAAGTTGGAAATTTGACTCACTGGCAGGAAGGCATCGATTGAGAATTTGGATATATTTTTCTCAGACACGCCGAACAGGGAGACTGCCAGTGGGTTCGCCGCCAGAAGGCGCCGGTCTTCATTCATAACGACAATCGCGTCTGAAGAATCAGTGAGCAGCGTTTGCAGGCGATTCCGCCTCATGAGGACTGCCTCTCGCAACATCCGGCGCTTCCTCATAATCATCAACGGAAATTCAAGAAGGGCATCACGTGCATGCCGAAAATAAAACTCCATATTCTCAAGCGCTACAGACAAACTCGAAAGTGCCCTGATAGTTCGCATGGCGGACCAGCAATCACGCTTACGACCTGACAGCGCTGGAAGTTGGGAATCCGCGCCATTTGTCCAAAACCCACATTCCGATAAGACCTATCAGGATGTGGCACTCACGGTGTTGGATGACGACTCTTCCATTCGTTTGCCATTCGTTCAGCATCCAGGATTTCTGCGGGAGTCATATGATCTATGGCGTAAGACACGATGTGACAGAAAGAAAGAACGGGATGACGAGGGTGAAACGCAGAGTCTCATATAGACTCCCTTAACAGTACGATCTTACACCCAATATAGACTCAAGAGACTTTCGCCTTTCCAAGGGGATAGGCACCGATATTGGGACCGGTTCTGGCCTGTCTTTCGGATAGCGCGCTTTTTTGTCTGCGATGGTACAGCATTAGCAGTCACAACCTAATGGCCTCCCCGTATGGTCGCCCAGTTAGTGAAGTACAACAATCGGATTACAGCATTTAGCCTGGCTTCCTTTAAATGATCGGAGGCCGTCAATGAATATTGAAAAGAAGATAGTTTGTGTTCTGGCATTAATCGTTTTCTGTGGGAAAGGCGACGGCGATTCGTCTGTCTAGATCCCACGCGATTCGATCTTTTCTTGGATTCAGAGAGACATCACCAAGGCAATCAAGTTGTCTCTTTTTGAAAAACGACGCACCGAACAGAACACCTAAGCTTGTGATGTATATCCCCGACGTTGACAAAATAACGAATCAGAAAAGAAGCGTTGGGGCCGGAGTGCCGGACAATTGCGGTGCTCCGGAATGAATGAATCTGCCAATGCGAAAAGGAGCACGTCAATGAGAAGAATCTTCTCAGTAATGATTGTCATGATCTTGGTTGGGCTGCCTGCATTTGCCCAAAAAGACGAAAACAATCGCATTAAGAATTCCGGCCAAGTGATGGTCGAGATTCTCAACGTTCCCGATGATCTTCCGGCGGACGTTCTAGAGAAGGCGGAATGCGTCATCGTTCTGCCGTCGGTGGTGAAGTTTGCGATCGGATTCGGAGGCAGTTACGGACGTGGCGTGATGACTTGCCGGAGCGGCAAGGAGTTCAGCGGACCTTGGAGCGCGCCCTCCATGATGGCGCTGGAAGGGGGAAGCTTCGGCCTGCAGTTGGGAGGCCAAGCAACGGACTTTGTCCTGTTGGTGATGAATCAGCGTGGGGCGAGTTCGATTCTCAGCAGCCAAGTCAAGCTAGGGGGCGACGTGGCTGCAGCAGCCGGACCGAAGGGCCGCAACGCTGCGGCGTCCACGGATGTCACGATGCGTGCAGAAATTCTCTCGTATTCGCGCTCGCGCGGACTGTTTGCCGGAATCTCTCTGGAGGGCTCGACTCTCCGCCCCGATAACGACGGCAATGAGAGGCTCTACGGAAAAGGTGTCAGTGGCCAGGAAATTGTAATTAATAGCAGGGTCCACCCGCCTGCATCGGCGAAATTGCTTCTGTCTACTCTGAACAAGAAGTCCCCGAGGAACAAGTCCGGCAATTAGGACGCGGTGTGTGCAACGCCGTTTATGGGGACTTGGTCGTCGGATCCGCGCAATTCCGCTGGCGCCTGCTTTGGTGGCAAGTTCGTCGTGTCGAGAGCAGGAGAAGCGTACGATCCGCGATTGAGGTCCTGGATGGAAAGTCGGCTTCATATCCCCCACAAATCCACCTTGGGAGACAACATATGAAAGTGCATCTCATAAATCCGAGCGATGTGTCCTTCGGCACTGCGGTCATTACCCCCCGTTGGATGTATGTCATTGCGGCGGCTACGCCAGCCTCTTTTGGCGACCCGATTCTCGTCGATGAAACACTTCATGTTTTCGATTCAGACCTCATTCAACCTGGGGATGTCGTCGGCATCAGCATACATACGGAGAACGCCCTGCGCGGATATAAGATCGGCAAGATCTCGCGTGATCGCGGCGCCTTTGTAATCTTCGGAGGCATCCACGCCACTCTCTATCCAGAAGAAGCACGAAGCCTTGGAGGAGCGCAGGGAGTCGTGATGGGGGACGGTGAGATTGTCTGGCCAACCGCACTGGCGGACTGCCGCAACGCTGCGCCCCAATCCGCCTATCTGGGCGGTCGTGTCGAGGCGTCGAACTTCCTGTCTGCGCGTTGGGATCTTGTGCCTCGCAACAAATATATGTGGGCATCGGTGCAAACCGTCCGAGGGTGTCCCAAACACTGTTCGTTTTGTTCGGTCTGGAAGACGGATGGCCAGCGCCCCCGCCAGCGGTCCTCTGATGGAGTGATCGAGGAGATTGTTCAGTTGCGACGCCTTGGGTTTCGATTCGTGCTGCTTGCCGACGATAACTTTTATCCTGTCACCCTCACCGACCTTCAATTGGCCTCTCGACAGGGTGACACACGCCGACTCGAAGAACTGAAAGCTTTGCGGGCGGAACGCTTTGATCTCATGGCGCGCCTAGCGCTGCTTCCTTCAGACATGGTGTTCTTTACCCAGATTACGATGGAAGCTGCGGAGGACCCATCCTTTCTCGAAGCTATGAGGAAGGCGAATATAAAAGGCGCACTGGTTGGAGTCGAATCCGTTACGCCAGAGGGGCTGAAGGACATATACAAGGATTTTAATTCGGCGGGGGAGGGCCTGGTGGAGCGCCTGCGGACGTTCCGCCAACACAACGTACATGTGCTGGGTTCGTTTATCTTCGGCCTGCCCAGCGACCGGCCAGAGACTTTCGAAGCGACTGCGGCTGTGGCCCAACGCGCCGAGATCGCGTTCGCGCAGTTTGTCATGTTGACGCCCTTTCCCGGAACCGTGGATTTTGCGAAATGGGAAAAAATGACGGAGGCCAACCTCTTACGCATCTCGGGTGTTCCGTTAACCCGGCGTTGGTTAATCCCGGCGCATCTGCGTCCGAAGATGTATTGGCCGCATCCCGTCATGTCGGCTGAAGAAATCTGCCGGCGAACACAGTTCACGTGGGACCGCTTCTACAGCCTGAAGTATATTTGGAAACGCTCTAGTTTCATCAAGTCACTTCGGAGCCGCATGGCCTTCGTTTTAATTTCAAAACTCTACCTGCAAATGTATGCAAATACCGGTATGGCCACGGATAGTGCACGGGTCGCTCGGTCCGTGCGCTGGGCCCGCTGGATCGCGAAGCTGTGCAGGTACCTGTTCTCGGCACGTCCCATGCCGCAACTCGAAGTGCCAGACGCAAATTGAGAAGCCGTCTCCTAAGAAAGGAGGCGCTGACTTATTCATTCTTCAGGGAACGCGGAGCCACTTTTTTCCGCCAATGTCTAGTCGGAGTCCAGTCAATTGGTTATCGGAATGTGGCTTTTCGAGCGGCCATGTCTTCCAGTGTCATACTTCCGCCAAAACAGGCGGTACGGGGGCACGACCGGGATGGACTTTTTCCAAATCTATGCCGTTCTGGAAGGGGGAAACCAATGGAACTATCAAATATCGTTTTGGTGCTATTCAGCTTGTGCGGCGTAATCGCGGTCGGTCTGGCCGTTCTTCTGATTTACCGCGCAACTTTGTCGTCAAAGGAAGATGACCAAATCTTTATCGATGCCTCGGAGCATCATTATGTTGAAGAGCAACAAGAACTCATCGCTAAAATGTCACGACTCCGCTTGCCGATCATTGCACTGACTGCGATTGTGACCTTACTCTTCCTTTTAGGCATCGGTGTTTGGCTTTATCAGGGTTTCACCAGAAGTGGGTTCGCTCCCTGAAATCATTTAGCTGCCCCGCATTCCGGCGAACGTCTGCTTCGTACGACCTGCCTGAATAAATAACACACTTGTGGCCACGAGCCGGATTATCCAAATTTACACAATCCGTGTCTAGTCATTATATTTCACGTCCACCCAAACATTATCAGCCGAATTTAGTTCCACGCCCGCGACTTCGGTACTCAGGTTCACGGACTGAAGCCCTGATTTCGTCCCAGGCTTAGCCTGAAATTCCAGGATGTATTGGTTGTCCAGCAACTTCTGCACGTCGTCCAGGTAGGGCTTGAAACTTACCGGGTTCTGAGTCCCAAGGAAAAAGGAATTGCCGTTGGTTTCTTCCGATAGTTTAGCCAAGCTGTTTTGGCCATTGGATATTGCCCAGAAGTTGCGGCCCAATCGGCCAATTCCTCGAGTAAAGATTGTGTGAATGATGGTTCCAGTGCGTTGTCCGATGCTGCTTGCCGAATCCACGTCCGGGCTGATGATCAAGAGATTACGCGGACCTCCTCGATATCTGTCAATTCCATCGGTGACCATTATTACCTCCCGTCGGTTCATCGTTGCCGGCCACCTCTTCATAAGGTCCATAACCGAAAGGTAGGGGTTCGCAAAGGCGCCGACGGAAGCTATCGGAACCCGCAAAGCCTTCGCGGCTTGACTGTGGTCGGTTGTAAAATTCTGCGTGATTTCAACCGTCGAGTTTCGCATGTACCCAATTCCCACCGAAGTGGTTGGCGGCTGAGCTTTGACAAATGCGCGCAATTCGTCCAGCTGCGAACCCAAGGTCGGGTCGGACGCGTCATCAATCAGGATAAATAGATCAAGCCCTGCGTGATCACCGCGGGCCGGCGTCCAGCCCGTTACCTTCAAGCGATCCTTCTGCTGCTTGACGATTACATCCTCGCGGTTCACTTCGGGCACGTGCTTGTTCTCATCAATCACTTCGAGTGTAACGGTCATGCGGACAGGAGCGGTTGTCGCAGACTTTTTGTCTTGCGCCCATACGGGAAATAGCGCAATAGAGGCAATAGTGAAAATCATCAGAACTGTGGCGATGGTACGAGACTTCGTCAAGTTAAGTCGCATTTTCGAATTCTCCTTATTCTAATTTTTCTCTGACCCGCGCGACTGGCGACTTCGCTTACAAACGCTTGCAGGCTTCCACGCTTCGGACCCCCCGTTACATTTAGCTCTTTGTTTTGCTGTATTACCGCATTGTTCGACTTGTATTTGTTTCTTTGTGTCTGCACATACAATTATCTAACTGATATAATAGTAACAATTATAATAATTACCGGAGTGCGTAAAGCCTTCAACTGATGGCCTCGAAGTACTAAATGGGGGAACCATGACGGTCCCATCCTCTTTTGGGCCCAGGTCGTACTATCTTCGCTTGGCCCAGGGAACCTTCAATCAATTCCCCCACTAGCCTGAGCAACAACTCCTCGGCAATCAGTCACCCGATAGCTCCAACTCGTTTCGCAGCTGTTGGAGCTTCTGCTGGGTTTCCTCGTAGTCGAGGAACTTGTCCACCGTCTGCTTCATGTCCTCGGAGCGGTCGGCAATTGTTGTCAAGTGGTTTCGGTATTCTGAGACGAAGAGACGATCCTGATTTTCACGGAGGTGAATGATGGCCGCCTGGGTGCTGGCCGCCACCTGTGCGGCGTGAGAAGTCACCTCTCTGACGGCCTGTCGCTGCCAGGGAAACACTGCATAACTTATCTGCTGAAGTTCAGCGGTGCGTTCTCCGACGGCATTGATGTGACTCTTGACTCGGTCCAGATAGAAGGCATGGCTTCGCCAGTGACGTTGCGGATTCCGGCCGTAGGTCCCAAGGACGTCTGCGTGTGATCTTAGGGCTGCTGCTTCCTTCTGGATCTCAAGGAGGAGCACGGATGCTCGCCCTGACAAATGCGTTGACATGTAACTTTTCTCCGGCACCTGCGGAGCAGCAAATACCGACTGCTCAACGATGGGCTCGCCAGTCTCGCTCACCGGCACCGAGGAATCAGCCGACTCCTCAACTGCGGCTGTAGAAGGCTGAGCCTCAGGCACGCCTGCGGTGTAATCAAGGGGCGCTGGATTCATGGGGAGCGGTAGCCATCCGCTTTTCAACTCCGCGCTCTGCTTATGCCCATGTTTCCTGCGGGCCTCGCGAGGAGCGTCCGATTTGCGAACGGGGACTGTGTCTCGGGGGAGCGCCTGGCTTTCGATCGGATCGGCGATAGTTCCAGTCAGGTTAGCTACTGATTGGGTTATCTCGGCTGGTTGGGGCGGACTCGTCGGTCGTAGCATGAAAATCGCCAGAAGCGCCGTTGCGGCAATGAATGTGACGATCACAAGGGTCGTAATCGGCTTAAGCTGCATTTTCGATGCCTCCATTTGATTTTCTGTGACGTGCGGGCGTAGTCCGCGACTTTCCTTAGACAACTTCTCACCAGCCCGCATGTCAGTTTCGTTTTAACTTTCAGCGATGAGATTAGAGGGAAAGGTGACGAGGAGCTATCCCAACTGGATGGTATTTGTAGGCCCAAGTTTAGCTATCGGCTGCATGAAAAGCGCGGGTAAACTTATTCGATAGTTTGTAAGCCGAGGATTGTGCTATGTGATCCCACGATGGACCACGGAGGTCCTGTTACTCACCCGAAGCCCTCAAGAATATTTTTCTGAAAACGTAAATTACCTCGTGCAGGACACCAAATGCGTATTTCGTGTTTCCAATCCTCGTCCTGCGCTTTCGAGCTGAGCTCTTGCTACCAGTCATGGGCGAAGGCATTACTCAATTTATTGATACCCAGGCAAATTGCGCCCGACGCCAGCCTAGGGGGTGCCATCCAGCTGGCAATTAGTGCTGCGCGAGCATCTCACCAGAATTCGGTTTCAAAATACCCTCCTGCCGGGATAGCTTTCCAATCCTCGAAATTCTATTTTCCCCGGCAGGCCCTGCAGTCCAAGAGCGAGTTTTAGCACGACCATGTCACTCGATTTTATTTCTGTATACAATTTTACGGGGGTGTAACATGCGCAGATCGTTTGTAGCCTTAGTGTCCGTGTTTTCATTCCTTTGCCTGTGCGGCAATATCTGGGGACAGGCGCAATTTACGGCGGGAAGCATCCAGGGCACTGTTGTGGATGAGAGTGGTGGAGCTGTGCCAGACGCAAGCGTCGAGGCGAAAAACCAAGACACGAACTTGTCCAGAGCCGTCAAGACCGACTCGGAGGGAAGATTCGCGTTTCTATCACTCCCGCCGGGGCATTACACCGTGACAGTCATGAAGACGGGATTTGCCACGCTCATCGAGACTGACGCAACGCTCACCGTCGGCCAGTCAATGTCGTTGCCAGTCACGATGAAAGTTTCCTCAGTGGAAGAGAAGATCGAGGTGTCCTCGACCCAGGATCTTTTCGATACCGCCAGCTCGGTATCCAGTTCGACGCTCAATCAGTTGTCCGTAAGCGAAACGCCGATCCTTGGAAGAAAATTCGAGGACCTGCTAACACTCACACCCGGTGTCAGCATCGTTCAGGGACCCGATGGCGATGAAATCAGCTTCAACGGGCAGCGCGGAATCTTCAACAATATCAGCCTGGATGGAGGCGATTACAACAACGGATTTTTCGGCGAACAGATGGGCGGACAGCGTGCGGCCATCGATATCACGCTCGATGCAGTGAAAGAATTTCAGGTTGTGGCGAGCGGCGCGAATGCGGAATTCGGACGAACGGCAGGCGGCGTCGTCAATGTCATCACGAAATCGGGGACAAACGACGTCCACGGTAGCGCGTTTTATTACCAACGGCTGGAGGCGTTGACATCCGCCACATCGGACGGAAAACCCCTCGACGGTTTTAATCGTAAACAATTCGGCGGAACCCTCGGGGGACCACTCGTCAAGGACAAGCTGTTCTTTTTCGGAAGTGGCGAAGGCATTCGGGAAGACTTGAATCGCTCCAATTTGAGCGTGCCCATTGGAACGCCCTGTGCGATTGCAAACCCGGTATTCCTGAGCAATATCACTGATGCGCAAATCAGCGCCAGTGGCGACTGCCAGCGGCAAGTGCTGCTGAACTTCATGAAGACCAATTTCAGTCAGGACGATGGACTGCCCGTGATCCATCAGATCCGCAACGCGGCAGCCTTCGGTCGCATTGATTACAACCTGAACTGCGAGCAACCAGATTTCCACTTCCTACAACTTTAATTGGTCGAAAAATCCCAACCAGACCTTTGACGTTCCGACCTATGGCACGACGGCGAATGGAATCGAAGGTCCCTCGAAAATCCAGGCAATTAATACCAATTGGTTCGGCGCCATTTCCCCGACCAAGCTGAACGAAGCACACTTCACTTACGCGCGGGAAAATCGTCCGCGCCTGGCGATTGATCCGACGAGTGTGCCGGACACCGGAATCGGGTTTGCTCCATCGTTCCGGTTCGGCCAGCCGTTCTTTCTGCAGCCCGCTGTGGACGAAATATTCTGGCGAACGGACGTGCGAGATAATTTCTCGATCACCCATGGCGCCCACACGATCAAGTTTGGCGGGCAATGGCTGCACAGCTTGAATTCGCAGATATTTCGAGGATTCCATAAGGGCCGATACATCTTTGGTGATGTGGCTGGCTTTCTCCACTATGCCTCTCCGGCATCGCTGGGACCTGGTTTCGGGCCGACAACAGTCGCATGCTCGGACGGAACATTTAGCAGCGCGACGGTTGGGTGCGGCGCCGCAACGAACTCTGGCAGCCCGCTCCTCCTCTACCTCCAGGCCGGTCCCGCAAGGATTGGAGAGACACTCGATCAGGCTGGCGCCTCCACGATCGCCAATAACGAATATTCCTTATTTATTCAAGACACCTGGAAAGTCACACGTAACTTTACGCTGAACTATGGGCTTCGGTGGGAAGCGCAACACTTTCCTGACCCTGTCATCCCACCCGCACAGACTGCCTACGGCCAATACTTGAGCAATCCAGCGTTCCCTTCGACGGGCTACTTGCCAAACCAAAACGAGATGTTTCAGCCGCGCCTCGGATTTGCATGGGATATTCTGGGTAAAGGGAAATCCGCATTGCGCGCAAGCTGGGGGATCTTCAACGCCCGCCAGAATATGCTGACGCAAGTGGGCGCTATTACGACAAACGGCGTGCAGCAGCAGACCATTACGGGTGTTTTTCCGACTTACCCGAATGTGATACCTGTGACGATTCCGCCGACTGCTGTCCCAAGTGTGACCGTTTTCAGCAAGAATTATGCGAATCCCCGGGTTTACGCTGCAAACGTCGCGTACGAACAGCAACTGGGGCAACACTTGTCGGCCTACGCGAACTTCGCCTGGAGTATGGGGGTGCACCTGACTCGCTTCGAAAACCCGAACGGCGCTCTCTCCGGATTTTCGATTCCTTCGACCCTGAACAGTGACACTGTGGTTTACACCGGGACACCGGAATTTCCCAATTTGGGGAGCATCACCAATACGACCAGCGATGCCCGTTCGCTCTATCGGGGCGTCACGTTCGGCGCAAAAGGGCGTTTCGGCGCGAGATTTCAGATGGAAGCAAATTACACTTATTCGCAGGACTGGGATGATGACTCAAACGAGCGCGATCCCTTTTCGTTCCGTTACGCCAATTTCTACAACCTGGCGGCCGAATACTCACCGTCAGATCGCGACGAGCGGCACAAGTTCAATTTCTATACATATGCGAAGTTGCCGGTCGGTTTTACGGGCAACATCCGCATGCAAGCTCACTCCGCCCAACCGATTACCGACAACGTAAACGGGACCGGCACAGGCGCGCCTTGCAGCATCGATAACTCCCGGACTCGCTTCGTCAACGGCGTCGACTGTGGGCGCAACCACCTCCGGAAAGATAATGCATTTTTTTCATTTGATCTTGCGCTCGCCCGGCCGTTCCATACTGGGCGAACGCATGCAAATTATTCCACGGCTCGAAATATTCAACCTGTTCAACAACAAGAACAACATCAACCCGCTGAGTTCGCCCGCGCTGTTTGACTTTAACGGGTTCCTGCGGGTGGGAGTAGGCGATCCGCGACAGGCGCAACTGTCGGTTCGGTTCGAGTTCTAAAACTTAAGCACGCGATTCGCTGGAAACAAGGACGTCCGTCTGCCTCTTACTGAGAACATCTCGGTAAGCCACGGCGGACGTGCCTCCCTGTGACTCGGCAAGTTTCGCGAACGCGAAGATCAAGCCACCCGCGATTTTGGCCGCTTGCTCCTCCGCGTGGCCCTCGTCAGTTGGAAGACAGAAACGTCGCAACACAACTGGCGCGGAGAGAAGCTCGGTCGCACTGTCACCCTCAAACCGAGAAGTGCCGGACCGCGAGCTGTCCAAGCCGCGCTTTACAAAAGACTGCTTCGTTCGTCTTCCAAGCCAAGCTGAGAATTTGAATCCGAAGGATTCGACGGGCAATCTCAGGCGGTAATCCGTTGGGCAGCACAGGTACAGGAGCATTTTGCATCTGCACAAGAGGGGACAGCGACTGAATCGGCGTATTGCACCAGCGCAAGAAATGACGGCTATCCTCTATAAGGCCGCATGGAACCGTGCCATCTTAGAATTTCCCGCTTAACGCTTCGGATCATTGCGACGTTTGGAGGCATCCCTTGAAGTGAAGGCAACAAAATCCATGTTCATATTGTTCTTGCTCCTGTACGCCGAAAACGCATTCGCACAACAGGAAGAAAAAGAACCTTTCGCAGTCGTGGAGCTTGGGAGAACTGCTAACTGGAGTGTCACACCCTTCCAGATTTGCTCCCTAGAGGAAGAATTGCTGGGTCAACTAAATTGACGGCGTTGCAACGACCGGTTGAGCTGGCAGGGGTTTTCGGAATGTGGGGGCTCATAAAGCGGCTTTGAGAATTTGCAAGATGGATGAGCCAGATACGGTGCAGTCCGTTGTCGAGTTTGGTTTCCCGATTCCTGACCATCAACGTTGTCGCACGACGGAACCCGAGATGACACGGTTGCTATCCACACCGACGAGAAACACATTATTTGAATCCACGGCGTAGGCCGTGAAGTCGAACGTCGTCGGCGACGGGAACGTAGTTGTCGCGACCAAAGTATTTGGACCCGTGCCGGGCGGCGTAATAGTGAGTGAGCCGTCGAACTGAATATTGAAAAACTGCTCCCCGCTCCAAACTCGTTGAAGTCCATGATGCCACTAGCATTGTTTCCCGTAGCCGAGGTCAGCTTCAGCTGGCCGACAAAGTCCTCTTCGTCGCTGCTTACTCCGCTCCAGACGAAGGCGAAGTCCCCCGCCAAGGTGGCGGACGAGACCGGGCCGGCTGTCTGGGCTAGGAGAGTGCCGTCGCTCGTGATTATGGAGTCCGTCTCCTGGAAAACGGCCTTTGTGGGGGAGATCAAATAGAAGATGAAGGAGAACGTCCCAACATTCGTATCCGTCCAAGTTGCCGTGCCGCCGCCGAGTCCGTTGGCATCGACGGTGTATGTTCCGTGTGACCGTGCCACCCTGCGAGGGAAGGAGCGTGACGGTTCCACTGTTGTTCTCATCGAGGAAAATCGAAGTCAGGTTGCCCGCGCCATCCGCGGTGAAGCGGCCGGCCGTGGCAATCGGCCCGACCGAACTGGCGCCTCCAATAAGAAACGCAAATCCGCTGTTCAGTGAGGTGGCAGTAAAAGATATATTTTGCTGCGCAAACGCCTCCCCGGAGAATGCTTCGGGAAAATCGGTGCCGACGAGCTTCAAGCGAGTGGCATCGACGATATAGAAGGCAAAATTGTGCCCGGCAATGTTAGCAGTGCCGCGGCCAAAGTTGGTGCCGTCTGCCGTTCGTATCCAGTTGATAGAACGCGCCAGTCGGAAAAAGCTGTTGCCCGGATGGCGTGCCAGCTTCATTGGAATCAAACAGGCCAGAGTTGATACCGCGTCCGCCGTCTGCGTTGAAGCGGCCGATGACGGATTCGGGATTGAGCGTGGCGCTGATGCCGGCGAAGTCAAAGACGTAGCCTCCGGCGATCGCCGAGTTGGAAAAGGCGGCTGCGTTCTGCCTCTGAAACGATCCACTGGCAGTTGAATTTACATCGGTCTGTGCAATTACGCCCTGATTCGCGGATGAAAGCGTGATGCTGTAGTTTGTCGTGCCGGTCCCGTTTGTCAGGCTGAGGGTGCCACGGCCATCGGTGGTGATGGAATACGTGCCGTTGGTAAATTGCAGGGTGAAAACCCCCGTGCACACGTTGATGTCCTCAAGACCACCCGTAATATGGCCGCTCCCATCCGCGGCGAAGCTGCCGGCTCGCGTGAAAAAGCTGCTCAACCCGGAGCAGAGTTCCATGCCACTCATCAAGAAAGAGTACTGACCTTTCAAGCTCGCGTTGGAGAAGTTTCCGGTTGGAGGCGGTGGCGATGGCCGACAACAATAGTTCCGCCGTTGCCGCACGCCGCAGTGAGTGAAGCGAGCAGGATCGGCGACGAGCAGGACCAGCGCTTCATCAAGGGCTCAACGTGCACCATCCAGCTTTTGCGACTTCTGAGCGCCCAGGGAGCGACCGCCGAGCAAGGGAAAGGGACGCTCCGCTTTGCGGTTCGCAAAACGAGGGACTGCCCACCCTTTTGGATCACTCGCACCAGAAAAATGGTTCCCTGTCGTGAGGTGGAACTGACGCCCACAACTTTCACTGAATCGCCCTTGGCGAGAGAAAAATGGTTGGCCTCAAGAAAAGTGGCCGCACCGAGATGAACGTCGATTGCACCGGCTGCAGTCTGCAGAATGAGATGGGTGCCGACCGGCGGGGTGGCGGATTTCGCGGTGTAGCTCAGGACCGTGCCTTCGACCACAGTTTCCTGGGTTGTGTCATAGGCGAAGGTGCGTATGGCGGCCTGTCGTGGGCGGTCGGCTAACTGTTGTGCCCAAGCTGAGTTGCCAAGGAGCAATAAAAACGCGGAGAAGAAAACTACGTTTCTGAAGTTGATTACATTCTGCATCTTGGACTTCTGGAGAGGTCTCCGCTGCATCCGCATACCGCTCTCCAAGCGGTGCAGGGCTAACCAGCCTCGAAGTATCCCCTATTTATCAGAATCCTGTGGTGCCAGAAAGGTTGCGCTGTTCAATTAAATCGACCAACAAACTTACTTACTAGGCTGGCCAAGCCCTTCCATGAGAAGGCCGGTTCGTGTCAAGGCGGTTTTTTCTTTTTCTTATCAGAGGTTTTTTTCGTTTGAGCTGGGCCGCCTCTGTCGCCATCCTTCCATCCGCACTCTTTGTTGAGCGATTATTTCGCTCGGTGCAAGTTGGGCGTCCTTCATTCAGCAGGTGCTGCTACCTGAGAATCGACCTCGGCTCCCATCTCTGGGATGAGAGTTGGGCCAGAACTTGGGCGCAGTCACCTGAACTCGGCGGTTGAGATCGGCTCTTTCGTTTCAACCTCTAGCAGGCTGCGGAAAAACCAAAAACTCTGTCATTCTGAGCGAAGTGAAGAATCTCTCCTTGTTTCTTTTCCTGTACTTAAATCGAAGAGAGATTCTTCGCTTCGCTCAGAATGACAGAACAAGGATTTTTTTCCGCAGCCTGCTAGGCCACAGCGCTTCCCATTTTGCGGTTGTTGCGCAGTGGTTCATACACTTCTCCGCTCACCCACCACTTATGCAGCAGCACCGCCAACTTGTGTGCCACGGCCACCACTGCTCGCTTCTTGGCATTTTTTCCTCCGCGCTCGGCCAGCTTTAATCCCCAGCGCCGCAGATCGCTGTCCTGTCCAAACGGTCCGAGAATGTAGTGCGCGAATTGCGGGCTCCATGCGACCTCGGCGATCACCAACCGTATTTCCCCCGTAATCGGTAGCCTATGCAGAGAGGAACTGTTTGACGATAAGGGCAGTATCGTCGGGGTTCTCCTCAGGGAAGAAGTGGCCGCCCTTCATCGCCTGCCCATGCGCCTGCGGAGCCCATTGCCGCCAAATGCCGAGCGGGCCACCATCTTTTCCATAGAAACTATCGAGCGGGCCACCTTGGGCCCACAGATGTAGCATCGGGCATTCGATTTGCTTACCCGCTTCCTTGTCGACGCGATCGTGTTCGACATCGATCGTTGCCGCAGCTCGATATTCTTCACAAATGCCGTGAACGCGGGCCGGATCGCGATAGGTTGTAACGTATTCGTCGAGAACCTCCTGCCCGAACGATCCCTGCCCGAAGGGGTTGTGGAACACCGCTTCTGGGGCGCCGAGCAGATAGCTCTCTGGAAGCGGCTGCTGCTGCGACAGCAAGATCCAAGGCCAATAGGTCCGAGCAAACCGGGCATCGGATCGGTTCCACGCTTCCAGAATCGGAATTACGTCGAACACCGCGAGACGTTCCACCGCCTTCGGATAGTCCAGCGCCAGGCGATAGCTGACGCGACCGCCGCGATCGTGGCCAATTAGCGTGAACTTCGGAAAACCGAGTTTGTTCATCACGCCAACCAGCTCCGCTGCCATAGCGCGCTTGGAATAAGGGAAATGATCGTCCGTTGAAGCGGGTATCCCGCTTTGGCCATATCCCCTCAGATCGACGCAGATTACAGTGTGATTTTCCGCCAGCTTCGGCGCCAGGAATCGCCACATCAGGCTTGTGCGAGGGAAACCATGCACCATCAAAATGCCCGGCCCGGTTCCGTAGCGGCGCACAAAAATTGTGTTGCCAGAAACTTGAACTTGAGAGGTTTCAAATGAAATTGGCGGAGTTGCCAGTCCGCCGATTCGTTCGTTGTTTTCTGCTCGCGCAAGTTGGGTTAGAGAGCTCTCAAAAAGGACGCCGATAGATGCGGCTGTGAGAGCGCCAAGAAAGTTGCGACGTTCCATAACTTCCTCCTCACTCCGAGACCTTTTCGTTGAGGTAATGGCGGACAACAAGGCTGCCCTCTGATTGACTCCTGTGCGATTCAAAGTTGGATCTTCCATTACTCCTCCAGGTGAGTGAACTTAGCTCCAGCCATCCTTGTGCTAAATGCCCTTTATCTCGCCGCCGTCCATGCGCACAGAAGCGCCCGTCATCCACTTCGCTGCCGGTGACACCAGATAGCCCATCAGATCAGCAATCTCCTCAGGCTTTCCAAAGCGGGCGATGCCGGCTTGCTCTGGAAATTTCTTGATGGTTTCTTCCACCGTCAGATTGTGGGCAGACGCCCACCGTTCAAAGAAGCCTCGCCGGCGCCCAGTCATTACGGCTCCGGGAGATACACTGTTGACCTGTACACCATCGTTGATGCCTTGTTCTGCGAATGCCTTTGCGAATGCGTCGATGGCTGCGTTGATTGCTGCGACTGCCGCGTTTCCAGGTTTGGGATCGAGCGCTGCGTTTCCAGACATAAAGATCACAGAACCTTGCGAGGATTTCAAGGCATCCCAAGCCTGAATCGTCAAGCGGCGCGCGCCATGAAATTTTAGCGCCATCCCGTCATCCCACTGCCCGTCCAGCAGTTGGAACAAATCAATCTGCGGGACGGCGCCCGCAATATTGAGCAATGCATCGATCCTGCCAAAGCGCTTGAGAGTCCCTTCGATGATGGTCTTGGCAGACTGCGGCTGGCGTAGGTCGAGAGCGAAGACCATCACTTCGGCGCCTATGGACCTGATTTGGGCCGCAGTTTCCTCTAGCTTATCCTGTTCCCGAGCTACAATCACAACGGCCGAAAAATCTCGTGCGAGCCGCAGGGCTGTTGCTCGCCCTATACCCTGGCTTGCGCCGCTAATGATGGCGACAGATTTGGCGTTCATAAATCAGTCTCCGCGAGATGTCGGCTACTTTCGGATTTTTGAATAATGGCGTTCATAAAAGAGTTTGGACCGTACTCGGGTTAGAATTCGCCTACCCCAAAAGAGTTTGAGCTGCAGCTTCCAAAATGATGCCAGCCACAAGATTCGGTTCCGTATACATCGGGCTATGGTCCAGGCGGTGTGATTGAGTATGTGCCCCCATGCGATCGGCCATGAAATGTTGTGTCTTCGGGTTAATCATTCGGTCTTCCTCTGCGATCAAAAACCACGAGGGCTTCTTTCTCCATGCTGGCGCCGGCACCGGTTCCTGAATGCACCGAAGCGCGATTGGCCGTTGCACGGCGGCCGCGATGCTTGTTTGATCGGCCGAGGCCTTATGTGCAATCGCTCTTTGAAATCCGCCATCCGGTATCCAAATAAAGCCATGGGAGTCGGGAGCCAGTTTGGGCGCCTCCGGATGCGAAGGTTCGCGATAGAACACCTTGCCTACTGTCTCATCCTCATCGGGAAGCCAGATCGTACACAGCATGCCTTCGGCTTGCGATTCCACTAACTGAGCAATGTGCGTTAGCACTTCGCATAGAGGAGATCCACCGAAAATCAATTTTTGCAGGTTGAGGACAGCCTTGGTCGGAAAAAAACCGATTCGACCTCTGCCGATCCGCGTTGAGATACGACTTCTTCGAAAGAGCGTATTGCTTTTTCCATGGATGATCAACGATCCTCCCTTATTGCGTTAGATTCCGCTACTCGGCCATTGTTCCCAAGAAAAATGGAACGGGATTAGCGTCGGCCGGAAGACTGACGATCTTCCGCCGTTTTGCAGGAACTCTGACGTGCGTGTACGGAATGCTGATTTCATAGCTCCACCTTAGGGCGGTCACGCACTGGCCTAAGGCGAAACGGCCGAAACTGCTAGAGTTTAATAGGGGCGGTGAATCCTGATCTGTCAAACATTCAATGAATAATTACGTCCGCTATCTTTAGGGCATTGTAAAGAGCAGATTAGTCCTTAGAAGTCGGATTACCAAATAAGTGCCAACTTGCGCCATGTCTTGACAAGTCGTCTTACCAGAATATGGGAATTGTGAAAGCCCAGTTGACAACAAGGCTTCACGTGCTGCGCCGACATCAATCGCACTTCGTGCCCCTGGTCTCGCAGAGTCCGCTTGAGAAAGTGCGATCCACGGCAGGATTCCATTCCGATCAATTCCAGTTCCAGATTCGCGGCGAATGCTAGCAGTTGTTTACGAGAAGATTTCTTTGCGGATCACTGACCTATTGCATCCAATCCCACCAAATGAAAAACCGTCTGCCCTAAATCAATGCGGAGAAAGGTTCGCATCAGACTGCATCCTCCGCCATTTTTAATTCTGTTTTGGATGTGAGCACTGCGGCAGTTCCGATTCTGCGTTGAGGTAGGGAATCGGGTCAGAACCCGAACTCTTTAAGAGCTCTCCAAGCGCCACCTATCTTCAAATTTCACGGTAATTGAGGAGGAATACTCCGATCAGTACAAAGCAAACCGGCCACACCCATGAGAGGAACGGTCGTGCGCGGTCCTCTCTCGGAATTCGCAACTCTAACCAGCGCGACACTCCAGCTACAACTCCAAGAATGGCCAAAGGCAAGTGGTTGAATTCCGTCAGAAGTTGCTCCTTAACGTTAGTTAACGCATGGGAGTGAGTCAGCAGAACCGCTCCACCAACCATGCTAGCGGCAGGGAAGACTAGTGCAGCATATGTGGACTCCGTTCGCCCCGTACGCACTTTCCATTCGAAGATCCCAAAGACGACAATCAATACCACTGCCAGACGATGTTGAAGCACCTCAGGATCCAGCAGACTCGTCCAAAAACTCGTCGGTCCCAAGGGCCAGACTTCGGGATCGGCTCGGAAAAATAGAAACACGGCCAGCGCCAAGAATATAATGGGCCAATTCCTGGCCCACGACGCCTTCCCGGTATTCGCCACAAGTGCCAAAAAGCCCAGCATGAGCATTACAAGGCCGGCCCAATGATGATTGTATTCGGACCATTCACGATCGGCCAAATAATCCGGAGGATCGGCCAATTGCGCATTCGGTTGTACGTAAGAGTTCTTTGTTAGCGCTGGGACGGAGGGCTGTTGGCGCTCAGCGATGACATAGTTAAGCTCCTGTTGATCCGGAGAGGTCAATCGAGGCCAATGCGGAGTGAGCCGCGCAACAATTTCGCTGGAATTCACACTAACTGCAAGTAGGTCAACAGCTGGCGGCTGCGAAGTCAAAGAGGCGGCCACCAAAATCACGAGCACGCCCAAACAGATCTCCGCTTCGACGAACCGGCGCAAATTAACAACTGTGCCACCGGTTCTGTGCAAGTCGCGAACCATCCTGAAGTTCAAGCAACCCAGTGCCAGAAGGCAGACGAAGAGTACAATCTTCGCGCCTGCCATCGTTCCGTAGGTGGTCCCGTAGAACCCTTGCCACGAGCCGATGTATGCCAATCCGAGCCCCAATCCCCCGGCCGCCAGAACAGCTACGCTCCCCATCGCCAGCTTGGAGAATTTCCGGCTCAGTTCTCTGGCTGTTTGTAGATCGGGCGCACGCTTCAAGGACATCCAGAGATACGGCAGCCCGCCGATCCAGGTTGCAGTGGCTCCTTGGTGAAGAGCGGTGAACAGCCCCAAAAGAGCAGCATGATTCATTCGCGAGAACGCATGACTGCTCATCACGGATGTGACGAGGATCAACACCGCCGGAATCAATACAGCTGGACTAAGTCGCCCAATCCCAACGCTGTTTACGATTGCCACAACCGCCAGGCTGGCGGCAAAGGACAATACCCCAGTCAGTACGAAATTGGCGCCAATAGTTTCACTAAACTTCAGATCGGCGGACCTCATCAGAACCAAAATGTTTGCTGCGGTTAATAGCACCTGTGTTAATGCCAGGGCGATTGCAGACCTGACGATCAACCGGCGGATCAGCAGTTCCACGGCTCGTGGGCAGGGCCGAACGCGTGAATTTACGCACACGGCAAATACAAGCCCCCCGATAACCAATGACTGAAGGCAGAGAGTTACCGCTCGCATTAAAACAGAGGCATAGCCGATAATTGCTAAAAGTCGAACCATATTGGCGTCTCTAACCTGAAGCTATAATCCTCGTACCGTGAAGCGGACTTCTCCATTGGAAATGTGACCGTCAACAGCAAGCACTTGCCAGCGGATATGGTAGTTACCCGGGGTTAGTCCCTTCGCATTGGCTGTCAATGTGTCAGGGGAAGTTTGCTTGTTGATTGAGACTGTCTGAACAGATCCATCAGGATGCACCAGTGAAATTCGAGAACGAATCCCATCTATGCGAACGTTGAATTGGAGCGCGAATGTGGATTCGGAATTGGAAATAACATCGCCTTCCTTTGGAGTTGAGGTAATGAGGATGGCGTGGCTGCTCGTGGCTGTTACGTGGAGCAATAGGGAAGAAACGGCGATGGCGATGCTGAATGCTACTGCGGAAAATCTTTTGGTGGTTTGAAGTCGCATTATTCCCCTTTTGAATAGGATGTATTCCTTGCCGAGAGGCTTCGCGTTTGAGATACAGCAAGTCCGGGCAATGCAAGCTGTCCTCCAGTGCGCTAGGACACCACTGCCAGTTCGAATCACGGATCAGCCAAATTCTGCCTATTAGATGTATCAGATTAACGAACGGCGCTAGATCTTATTGTTAAAAAAATTGCCAGTCCTAATCTGAACGTTCCTGGCTGTTGCTCCGTTCAAAGTTTCCGTCGCGTAGTTCGTTCCGAAAGGAAGATTATTGAATAAGACCTTCAAATTGACAACTTCTGCAGAGGTTTCGAGATATGTATTCACAACGAAGGTCTGGGTCATTTGGATACAATATCAAAAGTAATCGACAGGAGGTCCTCAGTTTCGCTTATTCGCGAAAAGCTAAGGTCCTTACCACTCATGAAGGTGGCTGGAGAGACGATTTGTCAGCTTGAAATGAGTCCCGCAGCTAAGAAGCTTCGGGAGTAACCGAGCCGGTTTGCGCCCTCACGCCTCAACGAGCTGCTGGCCGCCGTCGATGTCGGCAGGGCCGGCCACACGTCTTATCGGCAGAGACGAACGCAGATGGGTGTTGCTCATTTCGGCAACTCCGTGCCAGTTTGTTCCGCCACCATATACGCGGCATACCAGTCGGGCCAGTTCGGATCCGCCGCGCCGATGCGCTTCTCATGCTCGCCGTGGGCGGCCGCCGCACGCCGAAACGCGCTGGCCAAGTCGTTTGTAGAGGCGAAGGTAGTGGTGGCAGGGTCCACACGTCCTGCGAGCCGGGTCGTGATCTCCTGCAGCAACCACCCATTGCCATCAGGATCGCTGAATGAGGCGAACGAGCGGTAACTGCGATGCTCTGGATCCGGACCGCCGACCCGGATGCTCCCAAACAGGTAGGGCTCATCCTTACCCGTGAACGCGCCGACGGCAGCGTGGAAAACGTCGCTGACATCCACCCCTCGGCCGAGTAGTTCTTTGCGAGCGGCCTCGAGGTCAGAAACGATCAGGTACAAACCTTTGCTGGAGCCAGGCGCTGCCGGAGTAACGTTTTTGCCGAAGATGATCGAGCAACCGGAGCCGGGTGGCGTGAACTGGATCACGCGGAAGTCTTTTCCGGAATCGTAGTCGGCATCGAGCCGCCATCCCAGCCTCGCGTAAAATTCCTTCGCGCGGTCAACGTCGGAAACGGGGATGACGACAATCTCGAACTTCAAATCGATGGGCGCGGCTTTCGCGTCGCCGCTTACATCACTGCTGCGGACTGGCTTTGTGCTCATTGCTGCCTCCTTGGTGGTGTCATTTCACTATTTCCTTTGGGATCCAATCGATCGATGCGCTTGTCCCCGTCTTTGCTGTAGTTGGATCTGTTGGCCTTGCGGTGCTCGCTCCTGAGTCCACCGGTCATCTTTACTTTTTCTGTCCTCCCGAGGGCGCCTTCGCGGCGCCACGTTTATTCCACCCATGGAAGCGCGACAAATCGCCCGCGTTCCATGCCTCGCGGAGTCCAGGCGTGCTCAAGTCCCAGTCGGGACGGATTTCGCTCATCACCGCGCGCAGATCATGCCAGAGGTCCGCGACGGACGGACGGCCCCAAAACCAGTAGCCGTTGTAGATGCTGTGGATCACCAGGCCCGGCTTGAGCACGAGCGTGTGCGGAATCATCGGGTTGTTGTCGGGGTCTGTGTACTCCTGGATGTCGAGATCTTTCTGAACCTTTCGCTCAGGGTCGGACAGGAAGGGCCACTGGGCGCCGACAGACGCACGAAACTCCTGAATCGTGTGGTGGTCGTCGGTGGAAATCGTGGCGATCTGGGTGTACGCCACTGCGATCTTCGGGTAGAACGCGGCGAGCTCCAGATGCTGCTGATGCTCCTTCGGGCAGTAGTGGCCGCGCGCGAGTGTGAGGATCAGCGGGTCATCACCCTGGAGTTCGCTGAGTTTGCGCGGTGTGTCCGTGTGATCGGGCAGCTCGTAGTCGGGGAAAATGCCTCCGGGCACAATATCAGAACGCATGGTTGGACTCCTCCTATGAGTCCGTAGGACTGCTTCTCTTGACAATTTCAAAGATCCAAAGTAACACCCGCATTTGGCTGGGAACAGCATACGAGCACGTTCCCGGGAGCGGGCCTCTCCAGCGGCTCAGGGTTATAAATAATCGATCCGCCGATCAGACCTGTCATGCAGGTATGGCAGACTCCAGTCCGGCACGACCATCTGACCGGAACGTCGCACGCTTCCGCCAGTTCAAGCAAGCTCCCGAATTTCGGATCCCAAGCGGCGGTAATTCCGCTACGCGCGAATGAAACTGGGGGGCCAGATCCGGGCGCCCCTTGCGGCAGGTGAGGAGTGTGATCAACCTGCGCCATACCGGGGGTAATAGCCTCGAGAGAACCGAAGATTTCTGTGTGCACATTCCCGTCGAGCACGCCCCAGTTTCGCAGTCCATCGCGCATGTTCTGCAAGAATGAAGAGGGGCCACACAGATAGAAGTCACTACCCTGTGACACTCCAATTTTCTCGAGCAAAGCTGCGTCAATGTGCCCGGGAGCATCGAAGTCTGCCCCGACTTGGTCGATTGCCGCGGGCCTGCTGTACACGATGTATCCTCGTCCGCGAGAGAGCTGTTTCAGTAATGAACGCGATTCTTCTGCAAATGGATGGTCGACGCGATTGCGCGTTCCATAGATCCACCAGATCTCTCGTTGCGATTTTTCAGCGGCGAGTGTGTGCAGCATCGACATCACGGGCGTTGCGCCCACTCCAGCGCTCAGCAGAACCACAGGACTCTGGCCGGGACGCAGAGTAAAGCTTCCTCGCGGCGCACTAACATCCAATAAATCGCCTTCTCGCGCACGGTTGCACAGAAATGAACTTCCAATCCCATTCAACTCGTTCTTGACGCTGATGCGGAAATGATCGGCTGCGGGCAGATCAGACAACGAATAGCTGCGAAGAACGGGCGGTTTGCCCGGATCGACGAGCAACCGCAAGACGACAAATTGTCCTGCCTGGCAGACAGGAAGAGGCTGTCCATCGATCGGCGCCAGAACGAAGGAAGTTACGTTATCGCTTTCCTTATGAATACTCGCGACTCGCATCTGTCGAAATCCGGGCCATGCTGGCGCTTGTTCCTCATTCGCGAGTCCCGGATTTCCTCGCGCGGGTTTCGGGCTCGACTCTTGCGCGAGCATCGCTTGAAACGAACTCTGCCAACCCTTGCTAAGTGCAGGAATCCGCAGCGCTCGTTCCAATTGTTCGCGAGAATGTCCTGGCAAATACAGGAGGGCGTCAACCTCGGCCACGCTGATTCGCTCTGGACCGTCAGTAATTTTTACAATGTCGTCGCCCGCCCCAACTTCTCCTTCCTGCAACACGCGAAAGTAGAATCCTGGTCTGTGATGCGCTACGAGCAGGGCTGGCATCCGAGGTTCATTCATGCGAATACCGACGCGGTAGCACGTTACGCGCGGCTGTGTCACTTCAAATATCGCATCACCAATGCGGTAGCGATCGCCAATGCAGACCTCGTTATCGGCAAGTCCCTCAACCGTGAAGTTTTCTCCGAACTGGCCGAAGATGAAGTCATTACGTCCGAGAAAGTTTTCCCAGTAGTGATAGGCATCCATCTGATAAACAAAAACGGCGCGCTGCTCCCCACCATGACCGGCGAGATCGCCTTGGGCGTCGCCAGCAAGATTGAGCTTGCGCACCATTTGTCGTCCCTCAACTGGAGCTTTTCCAGATCGCGGTGCGGACAGTCTTACCGTTCCATGTCACGTCGCGTGGAAGACCGACATTTACTGAAAGCAATCTGGGCATTCATACCTCGTCTATGCCAGCGTCTGCATGCCAACTTCCAAGAGAGCGGCGCCTTGGCTATCAACAAGCTGCTTCGTCGATCGATCACCCCTGTAACTTGCCGGCGAGCCAGTAATCGACACTGAACTTTCCCGGACCCGTGCAGATCAGCAAGATAAAAAAGAGCGCGTACAGGACTTCCGGAAGGTAGAGAAAATCGTCGAGCCAGTTAAGAGGCGAAAGTCCTTTAGGCATGGCGGAAAGTTTGGTGGTCAGGATAGCGACAAGCATATCGACCAATAAAGCCACGCAGACCAGGCTCGAAAGAAACCCTACGGCCAGCAAGAATCCGCCAACGAACTCGACACCCGACACGAAATAAGTCATCAGGTGGGGAAACGGGACTTTGGCCTGCAACGAGCGTTTCGTACATTGTTTGCGTGCTGGCGGCGACAAACAATTTGTTTGCCCCGGAGATGGCGAAGAACAGCCCGAGAGAAACGCGTACCAGCAGGATGGCATATTGTTCCAAATCGCTGCTGCCCAGCAGCGCAAACTGGACCAACCGTTTCCAATCCATCTCTTGTCCCTCCGTCTCGACCACTACGCTGCAAACCGCAAATGCGGCGTCGTTGGCGAATTCTTGCGCCTCGAAATTATGTGTCCATCCGTTCGACCCATTGAGCACGCGATGCGGGAGCCACGAATGGATCCGCAAAGTACTGTGTTTCCCGCGCGACCTTGTCGTCCTTGAACTCCATAACGCTCACGGTGTAGGACGGCTTGCCGTCATATGTCACGATGAATTCGGTAACCCAAAGATCACCGCCGCCAATGATTCGTCGGACAGTAAACCGCTTTTTGCTCGGCTGACTTGCGCGTTGGCCCTGTATGCTGCGTCGACCGCGAGGTTCGCTCGCCTGACTGCGGGTATTCAAGCACCGCGTCCTCGTGATAGATGAGGTGCTCCGTTTCAAAATCGTTGGCATCGGACGCCGCCCAATGCTGATCCAGTGCCGCGCGGATCTCTTGATCTCGCACTCCAGAATACTGGTCCATCTTTTGTTGATCGTTCATCTTGACCCTTCAATTTGACAAGATGCTGAATGCTTTAGCGGAATCGCAGTTTATGACTCGTCAAGCCGCGATGACTCCTCCTACGAGTTGTTGTTTCGCGGATCGTCTTTCGCGCTGAGGTATTCCAGTCCGAGCGGCCCCATCGCGGTTACTTGCGTGACGTACTCGCCGGATTTCGCCCAGTGGAAATGGGGCGTGTTGCCAGGGAGAATGATCACGGCGCCGGGCGGATAGGCTTCCAACTTACTCGCGTCGAATTCATCACCCAGTCCGATATAAAAGATGCCGGAAATCACGGTATAGACTCGATCCTCTGGGTGCTTGTGAGGCATCAGCTTCTCGCCGTGGGGCGTTTTGACCCTGATTGTGTAAGGGCCGGGCTCCGAGGGCTGACCCACGACGACAGCCAGCCGGACGGAAGGTGGGAACGCCGGGAACGGTTTCCAATCGATATCTTCGGACAAGATGGTTTTGAAAACCTCCTGCCCGAGTTGATGAGGCCTGGACTTCGCTTTGCTGAGCACGCTGTTACGCCGCTGGCTTTCTGAGACATACAAACCTCCTTCGTGCAGAAAATGTAAAACATCACCACGGACTTTCGAAACATGTCCGTCAGGATTGGATTCGAACACCCCCATCCACCGTGCGCGAGGAAACATTCGCATCAGCGGTTGATGTAGGTTATGGCTGCGTTAGTAGCGAAGACTCGATCCAACGGAGGATGCGCCAGCCCCCTTACTTCTTCTCCCGTTGAGTGCCGGTAGAAGAAGTTTCAGAAGCGCTTCGTCCGAGAACGGGTTCTGACCTGAGATCAACTCGCGATCTTGAAGGACGTAGCTCTTCCATGGAGCGACCACACTTACGTCACCGCCCGCCGTACGCAAGGCGAAGTCCGGGTAGAAGAGAACCTTACCACCAATCTCAAGCGGCTCCCGCTGCTGCTCTTCCGCCGTCGAAAAGATGGTCATCTTATATCCAGAATAAATCCATCCTTGAGCCTTTGCCCGCGCTCCAGCGGCATCGCCCGCTGCCAGCGCTCCGACCACCTCCGTCGAATTCGGAAGAGCTGAGAGAAGTGAAATCGGGCCATGGCAGAGCACCGCCGTAGGCTTGGATGTTTCATGAAAGTGTCTCATCACCGTGCCAGCGTCGGGATCATCGAGAAGATCCATCATCGGGCCATGGCCGCCGGGGACGAAAACAGCGTCATATTGATCCAGGCCCGATGCGATGACATCCGAGATGCGAGTTGGATTTTTGAGCCCAGTCAGGGTGTCGCGGAATTTTAGATAGTCCTGAAGCCTGGCCTCGTCCCCGCCGAAGAAATCGGCGACAGCTGAATGGACATCCATTTGCGGCGTGTTGCCTTTGGGGTTGGCGAAAGTGATTTCGTAGCCTTCCTTCATCAAGGCGCGAACCGGAACCGTCAGTTCGTTGAGATAGTAGCCAGCGCCGGCATAAACCTTGCCATCTTTCAATGGCAAGCCGTGACCGCTCGAGACTAGCACCAAGACTTTTCCTTTTGTTGTCATTTTGTTCTCCTCTTTGAAATCGAATTCTGTTCTCCTGAATATGAGCTAGCTCATCGTCCGCGGCTTCCTCCAAAGTGCGCAAGGACGGGCCACCGCGGTTGATGTGAGTTATGCCCCGGGGAATCCGAACATCAACCACGACTGATTGGCTACCCAATGCGGGTACAGCTCCGTCATCTGATCGAACAGCTCCTGGTCGGATGTCGCGGTTTTCTGCAGCCGATCGAAGTCCTGCAGGTAACGCTTGGTGTCTTGGATCGTCGAGGGAGAGTCGGGCGCGCCAGGCTTCTTGTGACCGGCGACAACAATCGCCGGGTTCAGCGCCGCTAACCGGTCCAGCGCCGCGATCCAATTCTTTCGGCTCTCGGGGGTGGTGTCGCCGACGTACATGCGGCATTGGTTGTACACAACGTCGCCAGCGACGATCAGGCCGATCGATGGAACGTAAAGAGACGTCGAATCGGGACTATCGGTGCGGCCCTGCTCGATGATGCGCAATTCGTGGCCCTCGAGAGTGAACGTGTCGTGCTCATAGGGCTCAGGTGGAACCAACTTAGTGGGCACTTGCCCAGGAAAGAGCCGGCGGGCTAACCGCTCCACTGCGGGAGTGAAAGACATCTGCATGGCGTTCACCGCCTTGGGCGTTGCTATCGCCCGAGCGCCCGGGAAACGGTCGAGCAGAATGCTCAGACCGTAGAAGTGGTCGAAATGGGCGTGCGTTATATAGATGGTCTCCAAGTTGCGGTTGTGCAGAGCAACCCAATCCGCGAGAGCCTCGGCCTCAGCCACTGTCCCCATTGCGTCCACCAGCACCGCGTCGTACTCGCCGAAGATTAAAGTCGACGTGATCGGGTCAAAGCCGAGCGCTTCGCCGAAGGGCTTTGGCCGCTCGCCGACCATAGTCTTTCCCGGGGCGGTAAAAACGTTCACACTAAGCGTGTTCGACGCGACGGGCGGTCACGCGCGTGGTCTCTTTCTGTCCATTTGTGCCGTCCATTTGGTACTCCTTTCGATGTCAGAGCGAGTGACTGTTCAAGGCAAAATTGGCAGAAGCGCGACGACGAGGCGCAGAGTCGGCATCCCATCCGGGCCGAGCGCTAACCGTACTTGAGATCGGTGCTCTGTCCGACCTCGATAATGTAACCGTCAGGATCGCGGATGTAGCAGCGAATCTCGCCGTACTTGGGTATTGGCTCCGTGATGAACTCGGCTCCTCGACTTTTCCACAATTCATAGCACGCTTGAATATCCGCAACGCGGAAATTCATAAAGCTGTTGATGTGATTCGGGTCGGGGACGCTGAGCGTTACCGTCGGCTTATCCGGGGTCGGCCCGCCCCCAACGTTCAGAATCATCCAGATATTCGCAAGCTGAAGGTACCGAGGCGCGTTGCCGTCACCCAGGTCAGAATGCGAGCGCCGAAGACCTTTTCGTAGTAGCGAGCCGATCGCTCGACGTCGGCGACGGTGAGAAAATGCGCGATGCTGATCCCCTCGCGCGGGGGCATCTCATAGCTCTTCTGTTCGACTTGTACGGCGTTCATTGATGGCTCCTTTCGATATAGTGCGCAGAATATATTAAACATCACTACAGACATTCGAAACGTGACCGCCAAGCTTGGCTTCGAACTCGTCCCATCCTCGACGCCCAGAAGCGAGGAGCCCCGTCGGGCGAGGGCCTAGCGCGCGATTTGGCCTAGGTAGTATCCGAGCCGATTTTCGGCACTCGAAAATTGTGCTAAGCACCTGCCGCTGTTTTCGCCCCAACTTGCTTCATAAGCGCTTGGGCAGTGGACGTCGATTTTGCTGCCTTACTTCGTTATTTCAATTTCTGCCGGCCATAGTTTCCGCCGCCCGTTTTTCTACGTCGCGAAGACTCACGTTCAGGCGCCTGCTGCCAACTCAGCGGATCGGACCTGGTGCGGCGCGCCGACATATGGAAACGAAGCGAGCAAGTCGCTGTGAGGCCCTACGTTATCTCGCGTGACTTTTCCATTTGTGAGGATGGAAAGGAAGTGATCCATAACATCGTCGGAGAGTGCCCGGCCATTTTCCGGGTAGGACGCAGGCTTTTTCGGATCGTAATAAAGGATGTCCGGTAAAAGAGTCCCTGCCACGCGCTTCGCTTCGTCCGGCGAATATCCACCCGTGTGTTCCAGTGAGTGCGCGAAAACGGGGATGAAGCTGGGATCGTCCGCCGGTTCCCCGGAGAGGTAGTCAGCCTTCTTCTCACCGGTTAGGAATACAGATTGCGAGGGCAGCGCGCCGCGATCCGCCTGAACCCATTTTCCGCTCGCCCCATCCAGAGTGCGATGCCACAGGCCAACTTTCTTAGAGCCCAGGGCAGAATTGGGCACTTCCAGCACGATGCTGCAAACGTCTTTATCCGAGAAGAAATCTTCGCCGGTGAACTGCATATTGTTCAGGGCACCCTGCGTATCGAAGAAAAAGGGGTCGCTACGCCAACCGGCGAAGAAACTGTATTCTCCGACTTGAGTCACGCGTGCATCCCGGCCTATTGAGACTGGCGCACCTTCGAGGATAATCTTCCCGTCATCTCCTGTTCCAGCGGCCTGTTTGCCTTCGACGCGTCGCAAAGTCGCAATCTGCGCTCCGCCCTTGTCGAATGAGAATCGCAGCCGGTATGCGATGTCGGCGACTTTATCGTCGTTGGTGTCAATCTTGAACTCATATAACGCATTGGTTGAAAAAGGCTCGTTTGTCGTGGGCCCAGACGGGTTGACGCCGACCGCCGGGTGCACGTTCATAATCAGGATCGACTTGTCTGAGCTCCCAGGTTTGGGGAAAGCAAACAGATCAGTGAGGTCGAGGCGGGCATCCCCATGGGGAAAGCCATAGTCTGGACCGGAGTAGTGGTGTGACATAGATCATTTTCTCCTCTCCATATATGCGCATCGGGGTGGGCTGCAAACACGCAAGATTTCATTAGACAACTTGAGGTCGTGCTCTGCTGCTCGATCTGTTTTCTGAACTCCTTGGCGGCGATCTTCACATGGTCAGAACGACGCGGAACTGGGCGTTGCCGCTCATCATTCGCGCATACGCCTCGGCCGCTTTTTCGAGCGGATAGGTTTCAATCATGGCACGCACGCCGCTCAGTTCGGCGAAACGCAGCGTGTCCTCGGAATCGGCTGGAGTTCCCGAGGCCCAACCTTGAATAGTTCGGCTTCCGAAAATGAGTTGCACCGGCGTGACCTCAATGGGCTCGAACGCCGCGCCAATGACCATGAGTTTGCCGTTCGGTCCCAGTCCGTCGATCAGTTCGGACATTGCTTTGGAGCTGGGGGCTGTAGCGAGAATGGCTTGTGCGCCGCCCATTTTTTTCAATGCCTCTGCCGCGCTACTCGCCTGGCTGTTGATGTACACGCTTGCTCCGAGTTTTTTTGCGAGCGCCTCATTTTCGGATCCGCGGCCGATTGCCGCGACCTTATATCCAAATTTGTTTGCGAATTGAATTCCGAGGTGACCCAGGCCGCCGATGCCCAGCACCGCCACCAAATCCCCAGGCATGGCGCCGCTGTGCCGCAGCGCATTGTAGGTGGTGATTCCGGCGCACAGCAGTGGCGCGGCATCCACGTCGCTTAAATTTTCAGGGATCGCCGCAAGCGCCTCGACCGGAGCCACCATGTATTGCTGGTACCCGCCGTCATAACTGATGCCTGCAATTTTTTGATTAATGCAATTGCGGAAATCTCCGCGCCGGCACTGCAGACATGTGCCATCGTGGCCGCCGTGCCAGCCGACACCGACGCGCTGCCCTTTTTTCCACGCGGTAACTCCGGCACCAAGTTCGTCAATAATGCCCGCGACCTCGTGTCCTGGGACCCGAGGATATTGAATGCCGGGGATGGCACCTTCTTTCGTGAGCACGTCACTGTGGCAAACTCCACATGCCTTAACCTTGATGCGCACCTGTCCCGCACCCGGATTGGGAATCTCACGCTCGACAATCTCGAAATCGCCTCCCGCTTTGGAAATCTGCGCCGCCTTCATGGGCGCTATTGCGATTCTTGTGGTTGCCATGATTTCTCCTTTAAATTTCAAGTATTGGTGCTACGAAGTGCGGCGAGAAGTGGCGGCCTCAAATTGTACGCGCCAACTCTTTTTCTTAACGAGCGAAGTGTTCGGAGCGAAGCTCGGAGTTCAGTGGTGATAGTTTCGGTTGCACCCAGGCGGCGAAGTAATCGCCTATGGGATCCGGTTGTAAAAAATCAGTTTGGGATAATCTCAGGATTTGCCGGTTGAGAAGTTCGACTTCATTGGGCGAATATATCGTGCAGACCAGACTGGGAACGCTGTCGACGACAGGGCAAATGTCCTCGGCAGTTACAAGGTGCACCGATCCATGGCTCGGAGACGCCATTCCGGAAGTATAATCCAAATCCTGCGAATGTGCATTTTTGCAAATTCCGGTTCCGATCTCGTGGGACTTTAGAGTATGTGGGAGAACTCAAAATCGATGCGTTTTTGTAGCGCCCGCCTTCAGGTGGGCACTTTGGAATCAAGTAGATGCCCGCCTGAAGGCGGGCGCTACATGATCCAAATTCCAGTTCCCACACAGGCTCTTTAGTCTCTTATTCACGGCGGAAGTGTGCTACAAACCGCGGGATTTATGCTGCTATTATCGAGCGTTGTATCGCGTTGCCGGGCGGGAGCGACGAGGAAATTCGATGGCGATTCAATATGCGTAGGAGTTATTTCCAACCGATGTTGCGGCCTCGAACAATTTGCCTTTGGAGAGCGCTCGCCGAGCATGAGCACTATCGATATACTATTAAGTAACAAAAGGTGTTATTTTCATGTGGAATGTTTTTCACCGAAAGTCATTGCCATTGCAGTTGGTAACGAGCGGGCGCTTTGAGATCGAGCAGAGCGGGCGAGTTGCCTATCTCGAATACAGTTTGGCAGGGAGCATCCTGGAATTGATTCACACCGAAGTTCCTGAAGAGTTGCGGCATTTGGGTCTCGCATCGGCTCTCGCAGAAAACGCTTTACGGTATGCACGAGAACACAATCTCAAGGTCGATATCATCTGTCCGATTGTACGGCGATACGTAGAGGATCACCCTGAATATGCGGACCTTGAGATGCACTAATGCAGGCGACAGGAATGCACAATTGATTGCCATCCCCGGAGGAATGAATGTTGCGTATTAAGGCCACAGTTTTTGCTGGGATTTTTCTTTCGTTTTTATTCTGGACTGGACCTGCGTCTGCGCAGTCGTTTCAAGTGACGGAAACCTCCATCGTCGATATTCATCAAGCGCTGCAAGACGGAAAGATCACATGCCACGACCTCGCGGATCAATATTTGAAACGCATTCAAGCCTATGACCAGGCCGGTCCAAAAATAAATGCCATGCTGTACGTAAATCCTGGCGTATTAAAGCAAGCCGATGCCATGGACCAGGAAATCAAGCGCACCGGGAAAATGAAATCGCTGGAATGCATTCCCATTGTTCTGAAAGATAATTTCGATACCGTTGACATGCCTACGACTGCCGGAGCGCTCACGCTGAAAGGCGCGCAACCGGACAAGGATGCATTTGCGGTTAAAAAATTGCGCGATGCGGGTGCGCTCATTCTGGGCAAAACCAATCTGCAGGAGTTCGCGAGCGGTGGCATCTCGGTCAGTTCTCTTGGCGGGCAAGTGAAAAATCCCTATGATCTCAACCGAACGCCGGGCGGTTCATCAGGCGGCACGGGCGCGGCAGTTGCGGCTAATTTCGCGGCCGCAGGCACGGGTTCCGATACAGGCGGCTCGATTCGCTCGCCTGCATCGGCTAACAATCTTGTGGGATTGCGCCCGACAATGGGCTTGATCAGCCGTGATGGGATCGTGCCGGTTTCTTTCACGCAGGATACGATTGGTCCGATCACCCGCAATGTTGCGGATGCTGCGCGGATGCTGGACGTGATGGCCGGATACGATCCGAATGATCCGGTAACGTCCTCAGCGTCGGCAACATTCCAAAAACCTACACCGCGTACCTCAAAAATGGATTGAAAGGCGCGCGCCTTGGGAGTGATCACCAATTTATTTGGCAGCGGCCCGGAATACGACGAAGTAAACAAGGTGATGGCCAAAGCCATCGAAGCGATGAAAGCAGCAGGGAGCCGTGATCGTTCCAGTGGAAGATCAATTATTGGATACGGATCGCGTCGTTTCAAACTACCGACTTAATGATTTGGAATTTAAGACCGCCATAAACGGTTATCTGAAGGCGCAGGGTTCCCACGTCCCTGTGCATTCGCTCGCCGAAATTATTGCATCCGGCAAGTATGACAAACCGACGCTCGAGAAGTTTTTTGCCAGTGCGGAAAGTTATGTTGACGGTCCGAATACCGCGGAGTACAAGGACAAGCGGATCAAGATGGAAGAATTAAAAATTGAAGTAATGAACCTCATGGCGAAAAACAAGCTCGACGCGCTCGTGTATCCGCACCAGAAATGTCTGGTCCTTCCTATTGGCGCAACATTTCAGAAAGACCGAAACGGAAACATAGCGCCCGTAGGAGGATTTCCGGCCATTGATGTTCCCGCCGGATTTTCGGCCCCACCACCGAGCGCCGATCGGCGTTCCTGTAGGAATGGAAATTCTGGCGCGGCCGTTTCAGGAACCGGAATTGCTGACGCTTGCGTACGGTTTCGAGCAAGCCACTCATGATCGTAAGCCGCCGCGCTCCGCTCCAGTGATCACCAGCAAAGCTAACTAAGTTGGTCGAGCGGTAAAATAAATGGCCTGCTGTAGCCCACCT
This sequence comes from uncultured Acidobacteriota bacterium, assembly GCA_963786215.1. Lineage (GTDB taxonomy): Bacteria > Acidobacteriota > Terriglobia > Acidiferrales > UBA7541 > Palsa-360. The sequence goes on along the minus strand of CAWAYK010000004.1, from coordinate 92,712 downwards.
CTTCAAGTGGTTCCCCGGCGGCAGGGTCGACGTGTGAAATCTAAAACCCCGCCTCTGAAGAGGAGGGCTACAGCAGACCGACCACGAAACTGAAGGAGTCAACAGACCCAGCTCATATTTACGATTATTGCGGGCGGTGGAAAAGGCCCATGTACACGGCCTTGCCGAGAATATGTCCCTGGATCGCTTTCATAATTGCCACCCGAGTCTCGAACGCGTCCGTCCCAGGCTGCACATCGATCTTCGTGTCCAAAGCAATCAGCTCAAAAGTGTAATGATGACGCGGGCCATTGGCGGGTGCGCCGGGTCCACGATACACTGCGCCGCTCGCACTAAGTTGATACGCACCGTTCTGCAGCTGAGCTCCCGCAGGAACTCCTTCCGGAAGTCCGGTTGCGGTGCCGGGAATATTCCACACGATCCAGTGAAGCTGATCGTCCAGATTGTGGTTGCGGCTCACTTCGAGGTCATGCATGTGCAAAAGGAATGTCACTGTGCCGGCGGGAACATTGGTCCATGTGATGGCCGGTGAAGTCTGGTTGCCAGCCTGAGTATACTTTGCCGGAATTTCAGTTCCGTCGGCGAACGCCGTCGTCGACATTGTCATCGGCGGAGGAGCCGGCGCAGCTTGCCCGCCGCCCTGTGCCCCCGGAGTTTGCGCCGCAACAGCTACTGCCAGTCCAAGCCCTATCGTGAACACGGAAACCAATCGCCGTAATTCCATCTGTCTTATCCTCCCGAATTTTACTGCGATTCGTGAGCATACAGTCCCAAAGATTTTTTTACAATCGCAGGAGTTCGTCACAACGCCGAAATTCTGAGAAACTATTTTTTTGATAAAGGGAAATTAGTCCCAAGGATCAAAAAGCCAGATTCCGGCACGACTTCTCGGGGCTTGAAAAACGGTCGGTTAAATTGGGCGCTTTACGTCAGGTCGGCGAACCGCCTACTGATTACACCTCAGGTGGAGGACTTCAAGTCAAGAAGGACTCGCAACCCACCACACATTAATCCCAGCGGCCAAGTAGGGTGTAGCTGATGCTCTTCCTCGACGCTTGGTCGATCTCTCTTCTGGGGGCAGCAAATCACTAAGAAAGACCAATGGCTCATTTTCAGTTCTTTTAATCTTGCTAATCGTAGCGGACCGCGTTATATAGTTCCGTCCCCATATTAAGTGATCTAATCCAACCTATGAAAATTAGGAGTCGTATGCTCAATAGGGCTTTTGTAACGCTCGGACTGCTATCCTCAATCATTTCCTGGTCCTGGACAGCTCACGCTCAAAACCCATCAACCGCCTCCGGGGTCAGCTCGCCGGAGGTTAGCGACGCCCTCCAACACGATGTTTCTCCTGCTCTGCGCGATATGGCAAAGGAACCCAGATCCGATTCCTTCCGCTCGAAGAAGTTTCTCAGATTATCACATCAACTTAGCCAGACTCAGGTGGATCCGGTGCTTCAGACGACCGCGACCTCTTCCGTAGCTACCGCGTCTGGCTTAAATTTCGCAGGAGTTGGCAATGGTGATTACGGCTTCGCGCCCAATGCTGCGCCGCCCGATACCAATGGTGCGGTTGGTGCGACCCAATATGTGCAGTGGGTGAACGAATCGTTCGCCGTATTCAGCAAGTCGAGCGGCGCACTCTTGCATGGTCCGGTCGCGGGTAATACGCTCTGGTCCGGATTCGGCGGGGGTTGCGAAACCAATAATGACGGCGACCCTGTCGTTCAATATGACAAAGTGGCCAATCGTTGGATTTTTACGCAGTTTTCGGTTTCCACCACGCCGTATCTGCAATGCGTGGCTGTTTCTACCACGTCCGACGCCACCGGCACATACAACCGCTATGCCTTCTCTCAGCCCAATTTCAATGACTATCCCAAACTTGGGGTCTGGCCGGATGGCTATTATGTGAGCTTTAACATGTTCAATGGCAATTCGTTTGTCGGCGGCCGTGCTTGCGCCTTTGATCGCAGCTGCGATGCTGGCCGGCGGTCCTGCGACCGAGATTTGCTTCCAGCTGACAAGCACATACGGCGGGCTGCTGCCGTCCGATCTTGACGGCTCGACTGCTCCCCCGTCTGGAGCCCCCAATGTATTCGTGGCCTTCGGAAACGACAGCGCGTCGCTCGACCTCTGGAATTTCCATGCCGATTTCACAACTCCCTCCAATTCCACCTTTTCTCACAGCAATATTGCAGCACCGGCGTTCGCTGCGGCCTGCAATGGTGGAGGAACTTGCATCCCGCAATCCGGCACTACTCAGAAGCTGGATTCTCTGGCCGACCGTGTGATGTATCGACTGGCCTACCGCAATTTCGGCAATCACGAAGCGCTGGTCGTCAACCACTCGGTAACTGCTGGCTCAAGCGTCGGAGTGCGCTGGTACGAGATTCGCAGCCCCAGTACTGCGCCGGTCGTATATCAGTCCGGTACGTACGCTCCGGACGCGAATTACCGCTGGATGGGCAGCATCGCGATGGACAAAGTGGGGAACATCGCTCTCGGTTACAGCGTGTCCAGCACCACAATGCACCCGTCAATCAGCTATACCGGTCGAGCGCCAACCGATCCACCGGGCACGATGCAGGGAGAAAACTTGATTCTTACGGGAGCCGGATCGCAGACTTCTGGTCTTACCCGCTGGGGAGACTACAGCGCGATGACTATCGACCCGGGGGATGACTGCACGTTCTTCTACACCACTGAGTACCTCAAGGCCAACGGCTCATTCAATTGGAGCACACGGATCGCTTCCTTTAAATTTCCGTCGTGCAGCGGTGCCCCGCCGGTCCTTACCACGATCACGGTTTCCCCTGGTAGCGCCTCCGTGCAGACAGGTAAGCAGCAGACATTCTCCGCGACAGCTTTTGATCAGTACGGAAGTTCAATTAGCCCCCAGCCAGCGTTTTCCTGGTCGGTGAACGGAGGAGGTGTCATTAGCTCGTCTGGAGTATTCACTGCGGGATCAAGCAGCGGCGGACCATTCACCGTGACGGCATCCAGCGGGGGCGTGAATGGCACTGCGAGTGTCACGGTGACCGCTCTGGTCGCGGACTTCTCTCTCTCGACGAATCCAACTTCCCAGTCCGTCAGGCGCGGGAATACGGCGACCTATACGGTGACAGTCAATAAAGTGAACGGCTTCACTGGACCCGTCACCCTAAGTCTAACGGGGCAGCCATCGGGTTCCTCTGTCACTTTCACACCGAACCCGACTACCGGCACTTCAACGCTCACAGTCAAAACTTTGTCTACCAGCACACGGAAGACGTACACGCTTACAATCAAGGGCGTGAGTGGCAGCTTGAGTCATACAATGACAGCGGCGCTAACTGTAACCAGGTAGCAAAAACTGCATCGGGAGGTTCCCATTTTTGGGAGCCTCGCGCAGCATGCCAAGCCACTGCTTGATACCAACTGGAAGATGATCCAATAGAGAAAATCGGAATCTGTGAATTTGACCCCTGGGGGATCCAGAAGCCAGGTTCCGAGAAGACGTGCCTTATCGCAATGTGGAAATCAAGTCACTCCGGCATCCCACAGCCTTCGCGTTTTCAGCGATTCTGCTTTCTACTGCTAGTCGTAGACAAGGGTGACACTTAACTTTTTTCCGTTTACTTCAGTTGCGCACAAGAAAACAAAAATTGAAGAATCCGCATTCGACGAAACCACAATAGAGAGCAGCCCTCTGGAAATCTGCACGATTCGTAGGTATTTCGTGATTACTCGAGATACTTGCCAACATCGGCGCTGCCTGTCCCGCTGCAGCCTGTCTCGCCGTAACGCAGAAATTTTTGTGCTCTTCCGGAGCCATCCACTTCGCCGACGTAGACGTTTCCATCCGAGTCCGTCGCGACCACGTGCGGCCAATGGAATTCGCCTATCTGGCGACCGCCGCCTCCGAAGCGGCTCAGTTCTGTCAGGTTCTGGCGATTAATTACGTAGACAACATCATTGAGGAGATCGGCGACGTACATGCAACTCTGCTTCGCGTCGGTCGAGAAGTTCACTGTTCCAGATGTGCCCCCGATGGTTTGAGGAGCAACGTGGACTTCGCCCACATACCCGCATTTGCCAACCTCACCTTCGGGATTGGAGCACGGTTTTCCCACCTCGGATGCTTTGAAGATTTGTACGCGATTGTTACCGCGGTCGCAGACATAGAGGAGACCGTCGTTGGCAAGCTTCGCGCAGTGGACCGGGCTGCGGAAGAACTTCGGCTTCAAATTGCCGGCTTTAAAATCCGCAGGCCATGAGCCGGCGCCTTCACCTGCATCTTCACCACCGCCATTTTCGCCAACCACGGGATTCTGTCCATAGGCGCCAAAATGGCCCACATACTTTCCGGTCGCCGCGTCCACAATCAGCACGCGCCGGTTCCCGTAACCGTCGGCGATGTACATGAGATTTGTTTTCGGGTCCACGACCATTTCGGCCGGCCAGAAGGGTTCGGGCGTTCCGTTCACGCCTCCATTCGTGTCGTTGCTGTTCGGCCCTTTGGCTCCGGGCGTGCCGATCTGATAGATGAATGTGCCGTCCATTTTAAATTTCAAAATTTGCGAATCGTTTCCGAAGCTTGGCGCCCACGGATACTGGCCATGAAAATTGCGGGCCTGGCCATTGCCTGCGATGTAGACGAAGTCGTTCTGATCAATATAAATGCCGTGCTCGCGCGCGGGCCAGACGCAGCCATCCTGCGTGCGACACTTCGTCTCGAGGAATCCGGGATCGCCGGGACCGCCCCATGACTGCAACAATTTCCCGGCTTTGTCGAAAACCAGGATGGACGGCGCAGCCATGCAGCAGCCATTCAATTGCCCAAAAGGCCGAGGAAACCCAAGCGCGCTAATTGGGTTGCCCTTGGCGTCATTGCTCGCTGCGCCTTGCATCCCGCTGTCCGTAGAAGTGACTGATCGAGGGCGGTGATAAACCCAGATGTGATCGTGCTTATCGACTGCGATTCCGCCGACATCGCCAATCACCCAGTGGTGGGGCAACGGAAGTGGCCACGCAGGATCGACCACAAATCCCGGCGAGGTTCCTTTGTGCTCCACAGCCATCCCTTCAGCCATGCGGTCATCGACATGCGCTTTTTGTAGAGCGTCCTTGGCGGTCGCGCTGGATTGCTGAGCATGCAACGAAGGAATTAGGCACGATTCGCTGAGCAAGAGGGCGAGCAATCCCGCCCAAACTATTTTTTTGGCAAACTTTGAAATCATAGAGGTCCCCTTAAAATTGCAATGGCGTGTCGCGCAGCTGCGCCTCAGAGGCTAAAGCCGCAGTCAATTTGCTGAAAATTATGTCGTGGCTAAAGCCACGACCCACAATGATTCTGCAATTCTCACAAAAATCCTGCGGTTCCTGCAAAGATTCTGCAGCACACACAGACTTTTCAGCCCCTGAAGCTACAGGGGTTGAAGCCCGATTAACCCTAGCTCCTCGTCGGGACTGAAGAGTCTGTGTGAGAACTCAAAATCGAGACATTTTTGTAGCGCCCGCCTTCAGGCGGGCACTTTGGAGTCAACAAGACGCCCGCCTGAAGGCGGGCGCTACATGATCCAAAACTTAGTTCTCACACAGATTCTGAAGGTCCGACCTCTTATTGAAGCCCCAACCCTCTAAGGAATGGAGCGGGGAGGATTTTTTTCAAATTTGTACAGCACCGATTGATACTTGTTTGCATGTTGAAATTTTAATTGTCGGTTTACTGCGCCACCCATTTGTCGATGCGCGATGCATACAAATTCGCAAGATAGATTGCCTTGTCATCGGGGCATGAAATTCCGTGAATGGAGTCGATGGTGCCTTCCATGCGGCCGGGGCGGCCGAACACTCCCAGAATTTTTCCGCTTAGATCCATCTTGTAGACGTGGCCAACGCTGCCGACGAACATCACTTGATTCGGGCCATTGGTGAGGCAGAGCGACCAGGGCGCGGTCGGCAAATTCCAAACTGCCTTGCGCGATCCGTCCGTGTCGAAAACCTGGATGCGGCTGTTGCCGCGGTCGGCCACATAAACGACGTCGTTATTGTCCACCACCAGGCTGTGCGGCGTATTGAAATCGCCGGGCTGGTTACCGCGTTCTCCCCATGATTTTACGAAGTTGCCATCCTTATCGAATTTGGCAACGCGCGAATTGCCGTAGCCGTCGGAGACGAACATGCTGCCGTCCTTCGACCATCCGATATCGGTCTCTTGATAAAATCCGGCCCTGCCGATCGCAGCATGTTCAATGACGTGCGTCAGCCAAGTCCATGGCTCGGGGTTTGTTCCGAGCGTGCCCACGGTGCGGCCTTCGGAGTCGAAACGGTAAATAATGTCATCGGCCGCATCCACATACCAGAGATTGCCCTGCGGATCGAAGCGCAGGGAATGCGCGCCTACGAACATCCCGGAACCTTCGCCCCACGAGCGTACGAATTTTCCCTCCGACGTGAACTCCAGCACCGGATGGTAGCCGCGATTCAGAGCAAGGATGTTGCCCTTGGGGCTGACCGCGATGCCGCTCACGCGCCCAACCACAGAGTTGGGCGGATAGTGGAAGAAGCCTTGCACGAGATGGAAAGGAAGTTGCGGGAGTGCCGCAATAGCGGCGGCTGCACCGCCACCTCCACCGCCTTCTTGCGCGTGCATTGTGGCAACGGAGAAAAGCAGAATCAGTACGAAGCAAACCGCGGACAACAAGAAGCGTTTCTTCATGGAAGCCTCCCAAGCGTTTGGATTGGGCGCCATCTTAGGCCGGGTTCCCTGATATGGCAAGCACTGCGTAATTCGCAACGGCTTTTCGTTGTGTCACCAAATGTGCCACGCCCATCGCGAATAAAGATGGGCCAGAGAGATCTCAACGAGACTATGATTTGCGCCGTTGGTTTTGAAGTGACCGCCTTTCATTTCAAGCGGGCAGTTTTTTTTGCCTTCCCCGGAATCGTTGGGCACGAGAGAACATTTAGTTTGAAACATTGGAGAGGTCGAACGGCACGAAGCATTCTGAATGCGTCAATTATAAAATATGATAGGAGTGTGATTGGTTGCATCGGGGAAGCGGGAAGACATGGAATCGGTTGGGTTAGTTTCCGAAGTGGATTTTTTTATCCGCCACTTTCTTCCCGACCTCCGACGCATAATTGCGATTTACAAAACGCTTCAGCAACCACCGCGATATTAATCAGTGCATTACTAATGGGCTGTGATGTCCGTCACCTTCGGTTGTGATGTAGGTCACAAAATCAAAGGCCAGTAAACGAAGTTGAACGCCTGGTGGTGACTCAATTTGCGAGCAAAGTCACCCTCTCCGCCCCGAAAATCGCGGGACGGAGAGGCCGCTACAAAACCGTGGTGCCGTGCAATTGCTTTTGTAGAGGACGCCCGTCTTTTCGGGCGGGCAGCCTTTTTGCCGCAGCACTGCAAAATTCAAATTGGTGCACTACCCACTACCTCATCCTATTTATCCACGGCGGCAATCTGAATTAGGAAAAATTGTAATCGGAGTGATCGTTTGAAATCACCTCGTGAGTTAAAGGCTAGTTTGTGTCATAAGCGAACCGAATTTGACAGCGTGGTGGGGAAAAGCAAGAATGAAACGAGGGGTTCTGATGCCCGGACCACGGCCCAAACCTGCACGCAACAAAGTTCGCAACCAGCCGCCCGCTGTTATCGCGCCCTTCGACCAGGTGGAAGAAGCTTCCAAGGAATCGTTTCCCGCAAGCGATCCACCAGCCTGGAATATGGGAGAGGATGAATCTCTCGTTCCCGACCAACAAAAATTACAGTCATCGCCAGATTTGCAAGCTGCGAATACACCGACTCGAACGGAATCGGACAGCATGGGCAAGATCGAAGTTCCAGCTGACCGATATTACGGCGCGCAGACTGCTCGCTCGCTGGTTCATTTCAATATCGGGCATGACGCGATGCCTTTGGAATTAATTCACGCGTTAGCCCTCGTAAAAAAGGCCGCGGCTTTAGTGAATCAAGACCTCGGCAAACTTTCTTCTGAAAAAGCAAAACTGATTGTGCAGGCGGCGGATGAAGTGATCTCGGGCAAACTCGACGAACATTTTCCGCTGCACGTTTGGCAAACCGGAAGCGGCACGCAAACCAACATGAATGTGAACGAAGTGATCTCGAACCGCGCGATTGAGATCGCGGGCGGCACGATGGGCAGCAAAAAGCCCATACATCCGAATGATGATGTCAACCTGTCGCAATCCTCGAACGACGTGTTTCCCACAGCAATGCACATTGCGGCAGCGACCAACATGGTTGAGGCGCTCATTCCTTCCGTGGAGCGATTGCGCGGTGCGATTGAAGTTAAGGCGCGGGAATTTGCGGGCATCGTGAAAATTGGCCGCACGCATCTGATGGATGCCACGCCGATCACTGTTGGCCAGGAAATGTCCGGGTGGGTGAGCTTGCTCGATCGCGATGTACAGCGCCTGAAAATTGCTTTGTCCGGATTGTATGAGCTTGCGATTGGCGGAACCGCGGTCGGGACCGGCCTCAATTCGCATCCTGAAATTGCGGATCGCGCTGCCCGAAAAATATCAGAATTGACGGGACTGCCGTTCAAATCGCATCCGAATAAATTTGCCGCTCTTTCCGCGCACGACGAAATCGTCTTCGCCAGTGGGGCTCTCAAAACGCTCGCCGCTTCTCTGATGAAAATTGCCAACGATATTCGCTGGCTCGCTTCCGGGCCGCGCGCGGGGCTCGGCGAATTGAAACTTCCGGAAAATGAGCCCGGCTCCTCCATCATGCCGGGCAAGGTGAATCCCACCCAATGCGAAGCTGTCACCATGGTGGCCGTGCAGGTTTTTGGAAATGATGCCGCCATCGGCTTTGCCGGATCCCTGGGGAATTTCGAGCTGAACGTCTTTAAGCCCGTGATCATTTTTAATTTTTTGAATTCCGTGCGATTGCTGGCCGACGTGTGCAAATCCTTTACGGAGGATTGCGTCATGGGAATCGAAGTGGACGCGAAGCGAATCGATCAAAACGTAAAAAATTCACTCATGCTGGTCACAGCGCTCAGTGCAAAAATCGGATATGACAAATCTGCCGAGATCGCGCACATGGCCTACCACGACGGGCTCAGCCTGCGCGAAGCCGTGCTTAAGCTCGGCTACCTGAAAGAAAAAGAATTCGATGAACTGATCCGCCCTGAGCTTATGACCTCCCCCGAACGTCCGAATACGTCGCGCCGCAACTAGAAGCTATCCGGTCCTCACGATATCCCCGGTTCCGCTGCCGCTTTGCTGTAGCCCGCCTCTTCAGAGGCGGGGGTTTAGATGTCCCGGCGGCGGGGTCGACGTGTGAAATCTAAGCCCCCGCCTCTGATCCTTCGTTTTCAATCAGGACAAGAGAGGCGGGCTACAGCAGAAATGGCCATTGATTGAGGATATCAATAGAGCTAAGTCATCTCATAAATAATATTTGTGGGTCGTGGCTTCAGCCACGACATCCAGATACTTAAGATGCAGGGCCTTAGAGTCTGTGTGAGAACCGGGTTTTGGATCATGTGGCGCCCGCCTTCAGGCGGGCATCTGCTTGATTCCAAAGTGCCCGCCTGAAGGCGGGCGCTACAAAAACGCGTCGATTTTGAGTTCTCACTCAGACTCTTTAGTCCTTGAGCGCCTGGCGATGCAGCCAATCGCCCAATTATGAGATGGCTTCTAGAAACTTTCTCCAACACTGCTACATCCCCGATCTTCCGAAGGTGGTTCGTGAACTTTCACATCATTTTAAGGTTGCGGTGTTCTGATAGGTTTGTGGATGTTTTCAGCAATTAAGAATAATAGAACAGCGAGCGACTAAAGCGAGCTGTTGCTTTCTTGTAACCGACTTCGTTTGCGAAATTAAAAGGAGAATCACAGAAAATGGGATGGACCAGAGGGAATTTCAAGATTTGCGGAGCAGTCATTTTAGCTTTCTGCGGAGTCTTTGTTGCGAAGGCAGGGGCACAGGATAAAAAGGATGAGTACGTGAACCGTCAGGCGCCCATGGAGCACATGTCCGGCCTCATGAGGCTGGTGGAAACGATTCCGATACCCACTGAAGGGTATATGGATCACCTTACGTACGATTTGAAAAAACAGCACCTGTTTCTTTCCGCCGAAAACAATAAAAAGATCGTTGTTGTGGATATGAAGGCAGGGAAGGTGATTCATGAAACCCAGGTAGGCGGAAATCCCCGAAAACCATTCTTCGATCCAGCTTCGAACAAACTTTGGGTGGATCTTGGCGACAACACTGTTGTGGCGATTGACGGCGATACGTTCGAAGTGGTCACGACGATTGTGTTGACGGGCGGGAAGGATGCCCCAGGCAGGGATCCGGATAACGGCGCTTTCGACGCTGCAAAGGGTATTTATTATGTGGCGGTCAGAAAGCGCGTTGAAGGAACCAAGGACGGGAGTATTGAGATTGTCGACACCAAGGCGGCCAAGCTTATTGGCAGCATCAAGATGGATGGCCAGGAACCTGCCGGGATCGCGCTCGATGCTGTTGCGAATCGGCTTTATGCGGGCATGGGAGACGTTGTGAATGGCGTGAGCGTGGTCAAGGTTGTTGACCTCAACAAGCGCGCAATTATCGCCGAATGGTCAACCGCAGGCGGGCCGCAGCCGCACGTCGCAGGCCTCGATACGGAGCATCATCGGTTGTTTATGGGCAGTCGGTTGGGCGGTGGGCACAATGTTGAGCCCGGCAAATTGGTGGTGATGGATACGGACACAGGGAAAGTGATTGAAACGGTCGATGCGGTTGGCGGCGGAGATGAAATTTTTTACGACGCGCCGACTAAACGGATTTATTTTTCGGGTGCTACCGGCACGTTGGCTGTTTTTCATGAGGACGATCCCAATCATTTCGTGTTGCTCGGCAAAGTTCCTACCGGAGCGATTGCGAAGTCTGGAATCTGGATTCCGGAACTGAAGCGATATTATGCAGCTGTTCCGAGGCACCTCGTTCAGCTGCTGCCCACAACACAATATAATTACCACGATTGGATCACTGAAGAAGCGCACTTGATGGTTTTTGAAGCGCTGCCTTAGTTAGTGTTATTGCGAAGAAAGCTGCCCTCTCCGTCCCGAAATACGTGGGACGGAGAGGCCTCTACGAAAAGCAAAAAACTTTGCCAGCGGATTTGTAGTGGGCCTCTTTTTTTTGAACGGGCATTATTTCCGGTGCTCCAACTATGTTGTTGTATACCATAGAACTCAAGCCTATTTGTTTGGTTGCGCCGATGGGCAGGCTCGTTCAAAATCTCAGTCATCGGAGATTGCTCGGAGGGAAATAAATATGAAGACCCCTTTTACAATTTGGACAAGATCAGCACTGCTAGCCTGCACGCTGACCGCGGCGATTGCGGTCCCCACTTGGAGCGACACGCTGGTGCTTCGGAGCGGCTCTACTTATTCGGGTACATTGACTAGCGTTAATGGCAATTGGATTGTTTTCAGAGATCGCCGTGGCATCGAGCGTCATTACATGGTGCACGATGTGGAGTCCGTGCAATTTGGCGATGCGCCTAATCAATCGCGCGGGGGGCAACCGGATTACGATCAATCTCGCGTCCAGGACCGAAATTACGGCGGCAATAACGACGATCAGGGAAGAGGGAATCACGATAACGACCGCGGTTACGAGCAGGACCGGATGGAGCGAGTCGTGCTCCCAGCTGGAACCGAGTTAGCCGTACTAACAAATGAACGCATCGATTCACGTGACGTCGTGGAAGGACAAACTTTTTCCGCGCAAATTAACGAAGACATTCGCGATTCCGACGGTTCGATTGCGATTCCTCGAGGCTCAGACGCGAGCCTGATCACTCGGCGCGTGGAAGGCAACGGCGACCTTAGGCTGGATGTTCAATCCATCGTTGTCGGAGGACGCCGCTACCGCGTAAGCACGGCGGATCAAGAATTGGAAAATCATAAAGATGGCGTCGGGGCCAACAAGCGCACCGGGCAATTCATGGGCGGCGGCGCTGTGCTCGGCGCAGTGATCGGAGCTATTGCTGGAGGCGGAAAAGGCGCCGCAATCGGTGCTGTCGCCGGCGCGGGGGCGGGAGCGGGAGCGCAGATCATCACGCAAGGCAAAGAAGTGTACGTTCCAGCGGAATCCGTGCTTCGCTTTCGGCTGGATCGCCCTTTGTCACTTCATTTGTGGTCGTAATATTGGACGCATTTTGTTCTATCACAGCAAATGACATTGCTTGGGAATTACGATGCTCTTTTGAAGGAAATATTTTGAAGTAAATGATAATCGTTGATTTGTGAGGAAATACGAAAGATTATTTGCTTTGTCCCGACTTTCCAGATCCTTGTTGTTTAGATATCTCCGCAACCGAAGCCCGGCAGGCACTTAGACCGATTTCAATACTTCCAACATTTTTTATATCCAAAATAATATTTGATAATAATCGAAATGAATCCACAGTGGCATATTCCATTCGAAAAGTGACTTCCATCTGCGGAGCTGAGGGGGGTTGATGGACTTGAGATGTAAGGGCAGAAACGACTAGCCCATCAGGCGTATCGGTATAGGTTGGAATTGCCAGCGCTTTCATGCCGGGAGTAACTATCAGGATTCTGGTAAGCACCATGTTCGTATCAAAATCTTCGTCCATTTGTATATTTTGAGACGATCCGCTCAAATGAAATCCTGACTCGGTGGCCTCATACGTAATCGAACGATCACCCATCGGCACTGCAGTGCCATTCATAAAGGGATTCCAGGATTGGAAGAATCCTTCAACTGTAGTTTGCAAGCCTCCGCGGGTTTGCGAAGCTTTCTTTGCGATCTCCTCGGGTGGATTACTCGTCTCTGTCCATTCCAATTCCCCTTTCCCTTTGAGTTGGTCCGTGACGGAGAGTTTCACGGTCATCAAATATTTGAGTAAGGGATTCTCATCAGAAATTTCAGTTCCGCCAAAGCGACTGAGCATCGCCTTCCAATCGAGTGTTGCGTCACAATGGAAAGATTGTAGACCACTTGCTGTAGGCGTGTAATATAGCGCACGAGCGGTTAATAGGCGGTCACGAGCGGATTTATCCTGTGCATAAATCGACCCACAACATACATGAGTTGCGATGAAAAGAAAGATGCTAATTTGTCTGCGCATAGTATGGGAACTATAGCGCAACTTTAATTTCTAGTAAGAATAAATTCTAAATGGAATGGGTGATGCAGCGGATCGCGTGTATTTTATTGTGGTGATTTGACCCTGTTTCGTTATAAAACCACTTGAACAAATTACACTCAATTGGAATTCCGGAGGCTCAATGTTCAGGGCGAAGAGAATGTTTGTTCTGCTTGCCGTGATGCTCGTTGCTGCTCAGTCGGGACATTCGCAGACGTCTCGCTTTCATCTTCAGGAAGCAACAATTGACGACGTGCATCGGGCCATTCGGGACGGACAGATCACTTGTGCTGGATTAGTTCGGCTCTACCTCAATCGCGCCAAGGCCTACAACGGCGTCAGCAACATGCTTGTCACAAAAGACGGAGCGGCAATCCCGGACGCGCCCGGAGTGATTCGCGCAGGCTCTCCTCTAAAATTTCCTACGGAAACAATCTCTATTTCCAGTTTATTGCCAAATTTCGATCAGTATGCCGGGCCGCCGATTGAGTTTGGCAGGATGGAACCAACCGCCTCCGATCCCACGGTGCAGCAACAGTTCGGCATGACTATTGGCATTCCCAACGCCGGACAGCTCAACACGCTCGGCACGCTGAATATTCGCGGCGAGCGTTCGGTGACCTGCAAGGGGGATCGCGACCGCCGCACATCGGACGGGCCGCTTCCTCCGGGGGCGCCCGCGGTGTGTGAAGAATTCCGCAAACAGCCGGACGCCCTCGAGCGCGCAGCCGAACTCGATGCGCAATACGGCAGGAATCCAGATCTGGCAAAGCTGCCGATGTACTGCATCGTATTTTCTTTCAAAGATTCGTATGACACGAAAGACATGCGCAGCACAGGCGGCGGTGACGCCAACTACGATATCGATTTCCCATCGCGCGACCAGACGCTTGTCGCAGAGCTTCGGCAAAAAGGAGCCATTATTTACGCGAAGACCGCGAACACCGAGTACAACGGGCGCCCGGTTCCCGCCATTCGTGGCGGTGAAGGAACGTCGAGAGGAATCAACCGGCCAACAAAAGTATTTGTTTCGGCGCAGGGTTATCAGCGCAGCACGTGGGCGGGAAATCCGAGCGATGTGTATGACACGACGCGCGCGGCGTCTCTCGGCTCCAGCTCCGGATCGGGCGTCTCCGTCAGCTCAAATCTTGTGACGTGCAGCCTTTGCGAAGAGACCAGCATGTCCTGCCGCGGCCCTTCCAATCACAATGGCGTGGCGCTGATCCTGCCGCACAAGTCGCTCATTTCATTTCTCGGCGGAGCGATTGGCGCGGATATTTATCTGGATCGCGCCGGCGTCATGTGCCGCACGGTGAAAGATGCGGCAAAAGTTTTGGACGCGCTCAAGGATCCGGCAAACGGATACTACGATCCGCGCGACATTTTTACGACCGTTCCGCGAGCAAGTGTGTTGGACAAGCCGTATTCCGCCAGTATCGTCACGTCGGGCGCTCGCGGTTCGCTGCGCGGAATGCGCATCGGAATCGTCCGCGAATCGATGCTGACTTTCCCGGGCATAAAAGCTGACGAACCGATTTCGCAAGCCGCCGACAAGGAAATCAAGGCCATTCTGGGCGACTACCTGGGTGCAACGCTCGTCGAGTCGGTCGATCCCCTTTGGCCGGACGACCCCAAAATCGAAAACATGAAGCCTTCCTATACGGATGCGCTGGCGCAGCTTGTGCCCATATTTTTCCCCGACGTTTTTTACCGTCTTGACCGGAATGGCAAACCGCAATTCCCCGAATTCGCCGCAAAAATCAAGCCGACAGAATTCGCGCCTGGAAAAACTTTCGGCTCCGGCACGATGAAACCGATCAATTATTTTCTGGAATTGACGGAAGGGCGCGTGCCCGTTCCCAAGAATCTGAATATTCGCGCTATTGAAGAGGTGGTTGAATCCAACGCGTTCACGCTGCAGTTCAATCAATATGCATCGCGGCGCGCGTCGGATTGGAAGGCGCGCGGCTTCATGGAGACTCTGATTGATTTCCCCTCGCTTAATGCTCGCTCAAAATTTTGGGGCGACGACGAGCGCGCGGCATTCAAAAATTGGGAAGATATGGACGATATGCGCAACGGACTCGGGGAGCGGCAGGGAATTGACGAGCACATCATGATGCGCGAATTGCTGCGTCGCGTGGAAATGAAAGTGATCATGGAAAACCATCTCGATGCCGTGGTCCGTGTCCACTATTCACTGCCGCCGGGGAAAATAGGCCTCGCCGGCCAGCCGGAACCGCCGGACGAAATTCGCGGCGAACTTCGCATGGGACCATTCTCAGGCGTAACCGAAGTTCTGATTCCTGCGGGATACGTGCGAACCGTTTATGATCCAGTGTTCGTGCTGAGCGCCGATAAGAGACGATACGTCTCGACCAACAACAATACGCCAACAACTTTGCCCGCGCCCGGTCTGCCGTTCTCTCTTGTTTTTCGAGCGGAGCCAGGGAAGGAAGATATCATTTTAAAGGTTGCATCATCCTACGAGGCAGCTTCCAAACGCCGCGTTCCCCCGAACGGGTTTGGCCCATTGCCAGGCGAACTATAGAGCTGTCCTTATGCACTTAAAATTTCGGGCTGCTGCAATTTCGTGTCAGTAGTGAATTTCATAGCTGGAAGATAAGTCAGGATAGCTATTACTGGCCTAAATTTGGTCGGGTACTGGAACTGCTATACCTCTTCACAAGAATAATTCGACGCGTTATTTTCCTGAATACTGCTGATATTCATTGACATTTAGAATGTAATAAGAGTAAATACGCCATACTTTATGGCGCGTCACCCTGCATGCGGAGATGCGCTTCGCGCATATATTTCCGGATGTTGGCACGCCGACTAAGTCTTACTTTTCAATAAACACAGAAAGGTTGTGGCATTTCTTCTGGGGGCCTCTCCTTAGCAGGGCCTGGAAGCAACCACGCGCATGCGACGTATTTTTGCTCATCGTTATATGGGTGCGATTTTGTTGTCATTGGTGTTCATCGCTCTTCCTGTGCTAACGGCCAGCACTCCGCCGAGTATCACGACCCAACCTTCGAGCAGGACGGTTCTCGCCGGACAAACCGCCGCATTTTCGGTGGGGGCGACGGGTTCAGCCCCGCTTAAATACCAGTGGAAGAAAAACGGAGCCGCGATCAACGGTGCAACGTCCGCTTCCTATACCACGCCCGCTACGACGACAGCTGACAGCGGCGCTCAATTCACAGTAGTTGTAACAAACGCAATTGGGACGATTACGAGTAGCGCCGCTACACTCACGGTAAATGCCGTCATTGCGCCGTACATCAGTACACAGCCGGTGGGACAGTCCGCCACGACAGGGCAGGCAGCGACATTTTCCGTTGTCGCGACCGGCACGGATCCACTTAAATACCAGTGGAAGAAAAACGGAAAGTCAATCAGCGGCGCCACGTCTGCTTCTTACACGACTCCTGCCACCACGAACTCGGATAACGGCTCCCAATTCGCGGTAACGGTAAGCAATTCCGCAGGAAGCGTGACGAGTAATGTTGCCGCGCTCGTCGTAATTCCGCCGTCCCCACCCTTGATCACGCTGCAACCGCTGGAACAAGTTGTTCCGCTCGGGCAATCGGCGACATTTTCAATCGCAGCAACGGGTACGGCTCCACTCACCTATCAGTGGTCAAGAAATGGAGTCGCGATCATGGGTGCAACGTCGGCTTCCTACACGACGCCCGCAACGATGTCGGTTGATAGCGGATCCGTGTTTAGAGTGCTTGTACGGAACGCAACGGGCAGCGTCAACAGCAATGCAGCAATTCTCATGGTCACGGTTCCCGGCCCGCTGAGTTCGAGCATATCCATTGCGAATTTTGGAAATGTAAATCTCGGAAGCGCCAGCAACGCCCAGGTACAAATTACAAATTTCGGTACGGCCAGCGTCGCTCTTTCAAATGTTCTTGTTTCCGGTCCCGGCTACTCCGTCAGCGGCATCTCTGCGGGAGCGATTTTGCTGCCAGGCCAAAGCCCAACGATGACCGTGACCTTTGCGCCCGCTGCTACCGGACTTGTGGCGGGGGGCGTGACGATCACGAGCAATGCTGTGAATTCACCGACCCCAATTTCGTTTTCAGGGACGGGAATCCAGGTGAGTTCGCACGCTGTGGATTTGGGATGGGATTACAGTACGTCGCCGGTCGCCAGCTTTAACGTTTATCGGGCGGGCATCACGGGCGGACCGTACAACTTGCTGAATAGCGGGGCAATTTCAGGAACTCAATATTGGGACCTGACAGTCGTTAGCGGCCAGACCTACTACTACGTTGTCACTTCCGTCGGGTTTTATGGGACAGAGAGCGCAAATTCTTCTGAAGTTTCAGCCGTAATACCGACTCCATAAGCCGGAGTGAAAATTCTAGACAACATCTAAAAGTTGAACTAAGGTTGCACTCATGAAAAGCCCCCACCTGACTTCTAAGCTCCTCGTCATCGGTATTTTCATGGGAATGCTCGCCGGTTCGCTCATGGCCGGACAGGGAGCTTCTCCCTTAGGGAAGCTGGTTTTGTTCGCGGACCTGAACGCCTTCGGGCCTGCTTCTAATCCCGACAGTTGCATCGCGAGGAATCGATACAAGCGAGGCGAGACTGTTGGGTTCCGTCTTTATGCTGTGGACGGCGGAACGAACGAGGCTGAAGCCTCCGCCGAAGTTACGGTGCACATCAGCTTCGGTGGAAAAACATTTGATCTCCCGGCCCTGTATCGCGGCGTGCCGCACAAAACTCCTTCGGGCGGCAACATGCCGATCCATGTGGGCATGTGGACGACCAAGTGGATCGTTCCAGAGGATGCGCCGACCGGAATCATTAATTATTCAGCGACGGCGCGTGATAAGTCCGGCCGGACAGCCGAATGGAAACCGATAGGTGGCGAACCATCTCTTCTAACCATCGTTCAATAACGGAGGAATTTCTGGCCAGGCATTCGCTCCGTTGCGGGACCTTCTTGTTTTTATTTCTGAGTTTCTTTTTTTGCGCACAGATTACTCCGTCTATTGCATTAGCCGAGGATGCTCTCCAAGGTGCTGAAAAACTGCATACTGATTCCTTCCACAAGCTCGATTTGGCATACGACAAACCTATCGTCGGGGCGAAAGTTCGAGCGACTGCTGCGGGTTTGCCTCCCGGCAAAATTGTGGAGCTCCAGTGGGTCACGGTGAACGGCGGGTGGGTAATCGAAAATTATTACTTCTTCCGCGGAAAGAAATTTTCTAAAGAGACTTTGTCTCTCGGAAAATTTTCAGTGAGTGAAGATGGCCGCCTGGACGCGACCTTTGCGATTCCCGAGGACTATGGCGGCGTCCATGATGTGATCGCGACGATCGATGGACAGGCCGTCGCGCAAAATGGTCTGGAGGTTACGCAAAGCTTCGAGATGTCTCCACTGTCCGGGCCGGTCGGAACGCCAATTGAATTGCGGGTCAAAGGTCTCGGCTGGCGCGCCATGGAAAATACATGGGTCGTAAACTGGGATAATCGCGGACTTGGATTTGTTACCGCGGTCAGCACACGTGGTTCTGCGGTCGCCCGGTTTCGAGCGACAGGCCCCGTAGGCGATCATCCCGTAAAAATTTATACGGGATGGCAGGGGCAAAGTTATTTGAATTTTGAGCAGGCCCCGAACGCGTATCTGCCGCGGCCCGATTTCACTTTCCGGACAACTCCGGGCCGGGCAACGACGCCGGGCACCTATGCGGACGAATATCAACCTTATCGTTTGCCGGAATCGGAGATTCACGTTGCGAATGGAAAGTTGAGTGTGAGTCCGACGCAAGGGCATGTCGGTGAGCATGCAATCCTGCGCGGCGAAGGTTTTCCATCAAATTCGACTCTCGACCTGATTTGGCAGACGTACTCCGGAAGCCGCGTGAGCGGCAACGGATTCGGGCCGCAGGAAAGTTCGATCGCAAAAATAAAAGTGGGAAGCGACGGGAAAATCGAATTCCCATTTACGATTCCGCTGGACCTCGGCGGGCAGCACGGGGTCGAACTGCGCGACGGAGAAAAGCCGCTCGCTCGCGCTTATTTCGCAATCGAAACCCGCATTGTAAGTATCGAGCCAACTTCCGGCCCCGCTGGAACGCCCATCACGATTCACTTGAATGGAGTTGGCTGGACGGAGTACGACAACCTTTACGCGGCCACGTACGATAATGCGTATATGGGATATGCCTGCGGATTCAATTCGCAGGGCGATGTCGTTTTCACTTTCAGGGCAGCAGGCGAACCTGGCACGCACCTCATCGATCTTTTTCCGGGAATTTACCAGGGCCCGCCCGAAGAAAAACAATTGCTGTACCGGATACCGCAGCTAACTTACGCAGATGATCATCCAGGCAATAAAATTCCAGCGCTGCACTTTAAATTTGAAGTGACTCAATAGATTTCTCGCGGGCTAAATGTTCTTGAACTCGTTCCGTCTCTTCCAGGTTGCGTTGATGCCGGGCTGCATTCCATTGCATCAACCTGACGCCAGCGAGAATCATGTTGATTGCAATTACCGTGGGGTAGATCTTTCCATTACCCGTGTGCCAATCCCACCAAATCAAAGGCACGGCACATGCAAATAACGCGAGTGCAATCATCCTCCGCTTGCGCACAGACGCTGCGCTCAACTCATCCTTGGCATCCGGATGCACGATGGTGAGAATGGGCGGCTTGGCTTTCCCTTCAGAATCGAAAATTTCGCAGCACATTTCGGGATGCTGCTGAACGGCCTCTTCGCAGAAAGCACGTGCTTGTTGCAATCGGTCAAACAATAAAAATGTGCAATCACGATAAGCAAGCCGGACGCCCTGAGGCGACAGCGGCACTTCAGTGTTGATATCTTTGAGAAACACGGCGCATTGGGTCCGGCCGAGAAGTTCATTCCAATTTCCGGGATCGCGCGACTGGTCGTAAACTCGTATTTCGTGTAGGTTATTTTCGATCATCTTCGCATCGCGCGTTACAGAAATGAATTCAAGATCTGAGAAAATATGTACGGGAACATTTTACCACTGACGTCGCTTGGCCTAATCGAGTTGGCACTGCAGGATTGCATTCTCCCAAAATAATGCAAAGAAAGTGGATCCCTCCATCGTGAATTTTATTTTTAAACGAATCAGTCCTAAGAATTTGTATGTCGTGCTCGCCGGATCGGTGGTTTTGGCAGTGAGTGTTGGCGCTTTTCTATGGATTCGATCGATCGGCGAAAAGTTAGAAGCGCCCGAAATCATATCCCAACGACCAATGGCGGGATTGGCAGTGGATCCCGATTTTGTACTTGTCCATGTACTGCTCGCGCTTCTTGCCATCTTAATAGTTGCGAGGCTGGTGGGGATGCTGTTTGATCGTCTTCATCAGCCTCCGGTCATCGGTGAAATCATTGCCGGCATTCTGCTGGGCCCTTCGCTGCTCGGACGCCTCTCGCCAACGCTTTCCGCTCATCTTTTCCCGGCCGATATGCTGCCGTTTCTTTCTGTCATCGCGCAAATTGGAGTCATTCTTTACATGTTTCTGGTCGGAGTTGAGCTCGATATCGAACAGTTGCGAAATCGTCTGGATGTTTCATTGGGGGTCGCCCAAGCGAGTATCGCCCTACCATTCTTGATCGGTTCTGTAATGGCCTTGTGGATTTACCCAGTCCTGTCAACAAAAGACGTTCCGTTTACGCAGTTCGCGTTATTCATGGGCGTGGCGATGTCGGTGACAGCATTTCCAGTTTTGGCGCGAATTTTAACGGACAGGAATATGCAGAAATCTCCGCTCGGAACGCTCGCGCTGGGCTGTGCGGCCGCAAATGATGTCACAGCTTGGTGCCTGCTGGCAGTTGTCGTTAGCATTGTTCGATCTCATGCTGGCCAGTCGCTGATAACGATTGAATTGACCGCATGCTTTGTGGCACTCGTTTTTTTTGTGGTCAAGCCGGCGGCGTCCTGGCTGGCTCGGAAACAAGAAGGGCGCGAGACTTCCCAGCAAATGGTGGTGGTAATTTGCGTGGTGCTTTTCCTGGCCGCGCTTGCAACAGCTCGCATCGGTATTCACGCTCTGTTTGGCGCATTTCTAATAGGTTTGATCGTGCCGCATGACTCGCGCCTGGCCTCGGATATTCAAGCGAAGCTCAAAGATTCAGTGGTGGTCGTACTGCTGCCCTCTTTTTTTGCGTTCACTGGACTTCGACTGCATATCGATCTGCTAAGGAGCAGTCAGGACTGGCTCATGCTGCTCATGATTGTTGTCGGAGCCTCGCTGGGGAAGTTTGGAGGAAGTTTCGTCGCCGGACGATTTACGGGGTTGGGTAACAGAGAGGCAGCAGCGCTCGGCGTGCTAATGAATACGAGAGGGTTGATGGAATTAATCGTCCTTAACGTAGGGCTTGATCTGGGAATTATTTCACCGGCATTGTTTGCGATGCTTGTGTTGATGGCGGTCGTAACGACCCTCGCCACGGTTCCAATTCTTACGTTTCTAAAGCCTGAGCGAATAAACCGCGGATTCACAAGAATTTAATCCGATAAACAGCTGCGATGACACCGCTTTCCATTTAGGGACACAAGTCCTCACGTAAAGTCTCGTTAGGGGCCGGACTCCAGACGATGAGTCGAAAAGCGATATTTGATAACGAGATGCTTCAAGAAGTGCCTTCAAGTCCAATTTGTTGACCTTCAATTCATTCCGGCTTAGCTTATTCGAGACGGAACAGACAGAACCATTGGGAGCAACTGAACTATGAGTGGCCGATTTATGAACATTTTCTACCTCGTTGTCGGGTGCTTGTTGGCAATTGTTTCCGCTCGTCTGCTCATACAGCACCAGTATGTTTTGGTCCACCGCAGAGCGTTCACGGAAGATCCTAAGGAAATGGTTCCTGCTATTGCTCCTCTTTTTTGGGGTATCTGGATGCTCATAGTCGGCATAGTTGGATTGATTGACGAAAGGCGAAGTGCAAAGTCAAATTCAAATTAGAATTTGCAGGATGGAATGAGGAACCATGGATCTACAACTAAAAGACAAAAGAGTATTGGTGACAGGTTCTACAGCCGGAATTGGTTTTGCAACGGCGCATGCGCTCGCGGCTGAATCCGCGTCCGTGATTATTAACGGGAGAGGGCAGGCGCGCGTGGATGCCGCCATTAAGGAAATTCGGAAGTTACATCCCCATGCGGATGTCGCGGGAGTCGCGAGCGACGTTTCCAACGCGGACGGCTGCAAGAACCTGGTTCAAGCCGTGCAAGAAGTCGATATTCTGGTCAATAACATGGGTATTTTTGAGCCAAAGCCATTTGAAAAAATAACGGATGAAGATTGGATGCATTTTTTTGAAGCGAATGTCATGAGCGGTGTGCGGCTCTCGCGCCATTATCTATCCCGGGATGCGCCAGAAAAATTGGGGCCGAATCCTGTTCGTATCGAGCGAGTCAGCCGTGCAGATTCCCGCCGAGATGATTCACTACGGCATGACGAAAACAGCGCAGGTGGCCGTCGCGCGGGGAATTGCAGAAACCGTGGCGGGAACGGGGATTACCGTGAACAGCGTGCTGGCCGGGCCGACGCGCTCCGAAGGCGTCGAAACTTTTATCTCGCGCATGGGAGCCAGCAGCGACTCTGCGGCATTCGAGACCGAATTTTTTAAGACGATTCGTCCATCCTCCCTTTTGAAAAGATTTGCGACCATCGACGAAGTCGCCAGCATGATCGCCTATCTCAGCAGTCCGCTTGCGTCCGCGACAACCGGCTCTGCAATCCGCGTGGACGGCGGCGTCGTGCGGGCCATCCTCTAAGCTTTAACTACTTGAAGAAGCGTCGTACGCTGCAGGGCTCAGGTGAATTGCAGGATATTCGTTCAGTTCTACACTCTTGCCTTCAGAATCGCGAACTTCGTATTCCCGCGGCCACACGGCGTTGAGATCCTGGACGAGATGCAGTGCTTCTCCAAGTTGCCTGAAGGAAGCTACAAAAATAAAATCACCACCCTCAATTCTTGTAAAAATGCTAAACATTTGCCTCAACCTCCAACTCGAAATTATGGCCTCCCGCTCTATGCGTCTGTGATGTAAATCACTTCTCTTGGTACGTGATTCCGGAGCGATCGAAAATTGAAGTCTCGTCGTTTTCCGGACAAAAATCTGGGGAGGTAAATCTCTGATGAGGCGCTTTCTCTGGGGCTGCCGTACACCTGCTGAATAACCCATCCTGCAGCGACAATTTGAGAATCTTGAAAATCTCCGCCGACAGCATAATTGTCACCCGGAGTTCGCCCGCAGGATGGGTTAAGCTTCGCGCAATCGTTTTGTTTAGTGTACGTTTTTCTCGATCCAGCTTTCGAGGAACTTCGAGATGGCAGCGCTATTTTTTTCCGCCATCATGATGTGTCCGTTGCCGGACAGCCCCACATCTTCGAGGTTTACGTACGTGGTTTTTACGCCCGCCTGATTGAGCCACTTTGCTATGCAGTGCGAGTACGGGCGGTGATAGCTCGCCTCTCCGGAAACGTCGAGAACCGGGATTCCCTCCAGGTTAACGAGCTTGTGCGCAGGTTCCTTCTGAACCCAGCAGGGAATCAGGTCAGGCCCATCCGCTTTATCCTGGCGAACGGTCTGCAATTCGGACGCGTCCTTGATTGGTGGATCGTAGTGAACCGGAAGATTCGTAAGACCCCACAAGCGGCCGGGGCCAGTCCTGCCTCTTTCCGCTTCTTCGATGGGCGGGGCAACAGGTTCGGCCGCAACAATTCCCTTGATGAGCTTGGGCCGCGCATCCGCGAGCTCCCACCCAGAAGTGGACACGCCCGAGTGCAGCAAAAGAATTACTGGTTGGTTAATCAGATCCAGCAAGCTGATCAAAGCGTCTGTCGTGTATTTCTCCGTGTTTCCGCCCAGCACGACCGGGAGTTCAGTTTTGGCAAACTGGTCGAAAATGGGGTCGCCCATCTTGCCCTTCTTGGGTCCGTCGCCCGGCCACTGCGTTTCCTTGGGGTATTGCGGCCAGGTGCTTTGCTTGGTTGACGGCGGATGACCTCCCGACCAGACTTCTTCCATCAACGGAGAAGTCCGAGGATCAGCTATCGTCCCGTCCGCTTCCGAGTGCGGAAAATAAAACGAGCGCCCACGGCCCGGATAATCCATAACGTAAACGGTGTAGCCCTGATTGAGAAAATCATAAGCCCAGCCTGGACGCCCGTCGGGCGTTTGCAACATGGTCAGCGCCGTTTGACCGGCTCCGCCACCGATAAAAATAATCGGATACGGATGCTTGATCTTCTTGGGCACCATCACTTCCACGTACATGGCTCCGAACATTATTTCCTTGCCCGGTTCCCCAACGTAATGGCCGCCCACATAGAAGTGACCTTCGCGCCCGATGTTGTCTGTAGCAAACGTAGGAACGGATGCAGGCGGCGAACCCTGCTCAGGATCTTTGGCATTCGCTTGGAATCCGCCACTCACGAGAACCGCAGCCAGCACAGAAAGTGCCGCGGTCCGTATCCATAAGTTCATGAAACTTCTCCCTTTCCGTTTTCCCGGAATTAGATTTAAAAAATTCGTATTAATAAACGTTGGAAATGAGACTACTACAATTTGCAGCCTCGAATTGCCTTTCATTTGCATTTTTGTGTAATTTTGCCCAAGGAAGTATGGAAAATATCATTTTCATTTCCCCGGGAAAATAACTGAAAGCGGTGTGACCGGGATCTGAATTTCCCTGGAGGGCTACATTTGCTCCACCCTTGACACCGCCCGCACTCTTGGCGATTATCGAGCCGCGATGGGTACGCGGGAGCGTGACATGACTAAAAAGGGAAGCGTTGAGTCGTTCCACAACTTCTCGCGTCGCAATTTTTTGACGACTGCCGCTGCGAGCTTCGCCGGACTGGCTGCCGCTCACAGCACGCCCGCGAGTCCCACTCCCACTGTTCCCACAATTGTGCAGACTGATTTTTCGAAACTACCGCCATATGGCAACGGTACGCTGCCCACAAGCATCCGCTCGCGCCACCTCGCAAACGTGAACGAGATGACTGTGCACATCCTCGAGGCGGGTTACGAAACGCCGGGCCGGCCATTAGTTTTACTTCTGCACGGGTTCCCGGAGCTCGCCTATAGCTGGCGTAAGGTGATGCCTTCTCTCGCGGCCGCGGGCTATCACGTCATCGCCCCGGATCAACGCGGCTACGGCCGCACCCTCGGCTGGGACGATTCCTACGATGCTGATGGAGATCCGTTTCGTATTCTCAACATGACGCGAGACGCCATCGCTCTCGTCAACGCACTGGGCTACCGGACAGTGGCAATGGTCGTCGGACACGACGCTGGCGCGCCGATCGCTTGCTGGTCCGCGCTAATCCGGCCGGATATTTTCCATTCGGTGACGATCATGAGCTCGCCGTTCGAAGGCGCGCCTGCGTTGCCCTTTAACACGGCGAACGGCGCGCCAATGCCGCGGCCCGCCAGCACGGATGACGACCTGGATGCCGAACTTGCCAAGCTCAACCCGCCGCGGAAATATTATCGAAACTACCAGCGCACACCCAGGGCGAATGACGACATGCTTCATGCGCCGCAAGGCCTGCACGCTTTCTTCCGTGCTTATTATTTCTCCAAGAGCGCCGACTACAAAGGGAACCATCCGCATCCCCTGAAAGCGCGTACGGCCGAGGAAATGGCGCAAATTCCAAATTATTATGTGATGGAGAAGGACAAAGACATGGCCGAGACTGCGGCGTCGTTCATGCCGCCGGCGGATTACATCGCGAATTGCAAATGGCTTACGGAAGCCGAAGTCGAAGTTTACGCCAGCGAGTACGGAAGGACTGGTTTTACCGGCGCGCTGCAAGGTTATCGCGTTCGACGCGGCTCCGATCCCAGAAGCCTTGCTGAGACTTACATGTTTTCAGGTCGCACACTGGACGTGCCTTCGCAGTTTATCGGCGGAAAAAGCGATTGGGGCGTTTATCAAACCCCGGGCGCGGTGGACAAAATGCGCGACACCAACTGCACGCACATGGTTGGCTTCCATCTTCTCGATGGCGCGGGACATTGGGTGCAGCAGGAGCAGCCGGAACAGGTAAGCTCATTGTTTATTCAATTTCTGCGGGATTACGCGAAAACCTGACCGCACAAATCTTGGATGTCTTAACTCGCGGCTGTATACTCGTCCCACTCTAAAACTGCTCTATGAATGCGCGTTGCAGAATTAATTATATTGAACGAAGAAATCTGAAATCATGGGGAGGTTTATATGCGTTGGATGCGTGGATCGGCGCTATTTTTGGCAGGAACGATGGTCGGACTTTTTATCATGGGAACAACCGCCTCACCTCAAAAAAAGTTAAATGGATTTACGCTCAATCATTTCGGTCTTTACGTTCAGAACATGGACGAATCGACGAAGTACTACACGGAAAATTTCGGCTTCCGCAAAGCGTTCTCATTCACGGACGGCGCGGGCCATCCCGTGGTCTATCTTCAAATGGATCGCAACACGTTCCTCGAAATGACGCCTGCCGATAAGGATCATCCGGCGGGATTCTCGCACACGGGCATCCTGGCGGACGACATTGAATCCACCGTCGCCTCTTTACAGAAGAAAGGCCTGAAAGTAGAGGACGTGCATCTGGGTGGAACCAAAGCCCTCATTTCGAATACGCTCGATCCCAATGGAGTGCGGCTGGAATTGCTCGCATATCCTCCAGAATCGCTACAGAGAAAGGCGATGAACAGCTGGAAGTGAGCGGACGATCTATCGTTTGCTCGAACAGTCCGTTTCGAGTTGGCTTGTTAGGTTCGGGCGAAGTGCCTGTGGAACTATTTCCGGGGATCCCAGCCGCAGTATTAAAATTAAGCTTTAATCTCACACCGGCTTTGCATCCAGGACTGATCTGATTTTGCGCGCAAGCGTGTTCAACGAAAACGGTTTGGAGAGGAACGCGAAGTCAGTGCGATGCAAATCACCGTGCACCAGGGCGTCCGCCGTGTAGCCGGAGACGATTCCGTCAGGGCACGGGAAACGGCATCGCTGACAGTTTGAACGGTTTGTGTCATAACAACCTCCATGGCTTCGCCAAGGGCGATTCGTGCGGTTCAAATGAATAAATCAAGAGATCAATGGAAGTAGGGCAATTCAGGAAGGGGGAAGAACTGCACGCGGATTATCAGACGGCCGTTTTACAGTGTCAACGAAAGCGAAGGAATCAGATTCCATTACGGAATGTGTCTCCACATAGGGGAAAGCCCCACATGCCTCGCATGCGTCATATAAAACACATTTAGAAAAAATATTTATATTTGATGGTGCTGCATTGAGCGGTTGAGCCGTCACCGTTTATCACGTGCGCGCTAGTGCAGCGTTGACAATGGCCCTCAAGTCCAAACGGGAAGCAATTGTAAAATCTTGACATCTATCTTGACAACGCTTTCTCGCAGCGCTACACATTTAAATTGGTTTAACTCCTAGCCCATTCAATAGGAGGTACGGAACGATGGAACAAGTAAAAACAAGATCAGTCGAACCGCAACAGAGGTTTGCACTTTCCGAAGTTACTTGGGACGATCTCAACGAAGCTGGTGCTTATGTTGAGCGCGGATCAGGTGATCTTTACAGAATACCTAAAGAGGCGTTAATTCCTGGCGGATCTCCCATCATTCACAAAGAGAGCAACGGGGCGTCACGCTTAGTTCAAGTAAGCAGGAACCCGTTTGTCACCACCCTGGAAGCGCGGCTACGATGCGCGCAGCACAACATTGAGCCTAACTTCTAGCCGAATCTAGGCTGGTCGGCCCCCGCCCCCTTCTGGCGTTCTTTTGAGTCAAACTACATCATCGGGATTCCAAGACCCAGCCCTCCTAAATCGGCAGAGGTGACGCATTGAGACCGCCGGTCTTCTCGGCAACTGAGATTGCGTACCCCATGGACTCCGGATCTAAAGAATTTGAACAAGTGGCGTACCAGATGCACCCGGTGGCGACTGAATTTACATAATTCGTTTGACACACACTGCAATCCGCTCATACTCAAATCAGCTACTGCCGCTAGACTATTACTCAGTCAAAATAGTACAGAAGGTCTACCTGCTCCAGCAAAGAAGACTCGAAACGTCTCATTGAGTCGAAGTGTCTGCCGACCCTGAGATGGATCGAAATCTGGCAAGGAGCAAGATGGTTAAAATCTGTTTAAAGGGAAAATGTAAGGATATCCACGTCACACCAAATAATGGCAACCCTTCTCGCTGTGAAGTCTCGGTTGAACTCGATCACGATATTCCTCTGACGTATCAAGCTTATGATATTCGACTACTGGTCCCCGTCGAGTTCGCAACTCTGTTGGAAGTCGGGCGACCCCTTATCATCACCCTTGATCAAGCCGTGCTTTAATTGGGAAGTATTGTCAGACTAATTGATTATAAAGAGTTGCATCGACCGATTGAGCTGGCATGACTTATCGGAAAGTGGAAACAGGACTTGCCAGCAGGCAGGATTGTGCGTACTCCAGCAGAAACACTTCGACGCATATCGCCAAACGGGGCAATTCGGCCTCGTCACGATCGGCCCAGCCCATTTAACTGCCGTGTGGAAAACCTGTGATTAACTAGCTTGGTTTAACTTGTAAGTTACCATTCCTGGATGCTATATAGGCTACCTCTGCAATTGCCCTGGCTCTCTGAAGGAGGTCCTCAATGTCTAATTGTCCCACGCATCATAAGTTTCCAGAAAATTCAACGAATCGCGATTACGACATATTCGAGGAATTGCCGGATGGCTCTACCGTATGGCGGGCATGCGTGTTTGGAATGGAAAACGTCGAACTGAAGTTCCGAGACCTGGCAAAAGAAACAGCAAATAGAATATTCGCCATCAGTTTGCTGGATCAGTCCGTCCCAGTAATCCGTCCCTGGAAATCGACTGCGAAACAGGATTTACGCCGCGTCGGTTAAATGTAAGTATGTCTTCGTTTTTTCTCTTGCCAGATACCCAGGAAATTGCGACATGCCGCCGCGACGGCGGCCAAGTTCTGATAAACGATGTTCTCGACGACTGGGGGATCGGAATTTTCCCACAGTCCGATTAGTGTACTTATTTGGACTTGGCACAAGCGGACGTTTCTTCTAGATTCAGAAATCCGAGATCAAATATGATGCAATTCTTCGATCAGATCCTGGGCCCCCGCCTAACAATAGCGAAGCTTATTTTTCTGCTGTTATTGAGTCTACTCGTATCGTCTTGGTCTTGGCGTCCAGATCGCCTGTCACCCTTACCTTATTCCCGATGAACTTTGCTGGCGTCTTCTGGTCGCTCAAAGTGTAGAAGTTATTGCCGTTGTACAATCCGAGCACAGCGCCATGGGCTTCGAGGCAGGCCATGGCGCACTCGGCGTCCGTCGGGCCCATTCGCATTTGGGAGTGATCTGCTTTGGGGCAATTGTCATCCGTGATGATGCCTCTGAACGTTTGCTTGGCCGGAGATGCGCTAAGTACAGCGACTGCAAGTAAATTGAAGATCAAATATTTCATAATCTCCCGCTATTTTCGATCTCCGCGGCTTCTACTAATTAAAATCGATCTCAGAACGCCGTCTACGATCCCGGAGTCATAAGGTGGGCGGTGGACGTGCCCGCATTCATAATCCACACGGTGCCTTGTTTATTGTTGTCAGGCAGCCCGAGTGACTGTGAAGTGGCGCCCGGCACCGCGATGGTTATATGGATGTGACCGTGCTCCCGGTCGGGCCCAATCATGTGGTACCACACCGATCCGTACTCGGGCTTCACACGAGTCCCTTCTTTTTCAGCACCATCCAGCATCGACTGGGTCTTGGCCTTGTCCCCGATCGCTTCGAACTTCAAATTCTGAGCGACCCGGTCCAGATTGGCAATGCTTGTGCACTCAACCGAGAATGGCTGCTGTTCAGGAAAACCGGTCCGGTCGTAGCAGACTAGACGATTTGTGCCTTTCCTCAGCGTGTCGTACGTGAAGTCAGCTTTCCATTTAATGACCGTTGCACCATCACGCAGACTGGCTGGGGCGGCGAGCAAGGCCGTCTCGACTGCGGAGTCCGGCGCCTGCGCCAGCGCACTGACCGAAATCACTATCGCGCCGAACAGAAACAACACGATTCGTTTCATTCGAGACCTCCTATTGAAATGCGCTCAATTTTCGCGTGTCCGGAGCAGCAGCACAATACTTCAATATAGCTATCTACGATCCCACGATTCTTGTTCGCTGCAATTTCAGAATAGCAGGGCAGCCGTCGCCGCGCTTGGTGAAAGTTCTTCCAAGAGCCGTTAGTTCAGCGGTTCCACCCTGGCGATTTTTGCCTGATGATTTTCGCCCACCCAGAAGACGGAATTTGCGCCCGAATTACCCACTTCGACCCGCCTTACGTTTACGCCTAAACGTGGAAGCATGTACTGCCTGAATTCGCCGGTCTTGGGATTCAGCCGCAAGATGATTTCACTCGTCATTGTTCCGGTCCAGGCGTAGCCGTTCTGATCGAGCGCGACGTCGTACGAGCCGTACCAGGGAATAGGAATTTTCCATTCCTGAAATTTTTCCGTTTGCGTATCAAACATGCCAATGGTTTTGCCGTAATATTCGCCGATCCACAGGCGGCCTTGCTCATCGAGGTGCATGCGTCTTGGTCCGGCATCTTCCGTAGGGATTTTGAACATCGATACTTTCCTGGTTTCTCCATTCAACCGAAACAGGTTGCCACCAACGATATCGGCCTCGTACAAGTTGCCCGCAGGGTCCGCCGTAATACCGTAAATATGATGGCGTATCCCCTTTTCATCTTTGATTGCCAGCTCAGGGGGAAATTCATCGAATTTGGCGGCTTGCCCTGTCGCTGGATCGACGCGAAAGACCGAGTCATCCCCCGTGTCTTTCGCCCAAACTTTGCCGTCACCGCCCACCGAAACGAAATCCGCCTTCACGCCAGAGGGAAGAGGGAACTCGGTGAACTTTTCCGTCTTGAGATCAAACTTTGTGATCCCGTTCCAATCATGCCTTCCGAGCCACAAATTTCCCTGAGCATCCCATTCCAGGGCCTGAAACCCGGGAGGGAAGCCGGGCGTGGGAGTGGAATCCTTCCATTCTTTAATCTCGCCGGTCGCGGGATTGAGCCGGCCGATAATGCCTTCCGCAAAATCCTGGTACCAGATCATTCCGGATTTGTCCGGGCCGGCATCGTGGGGTTCCGCGTCCTCGCGCGGCAAATCAAATTCGGTCACAATCACTTTCGTGTCTTCGCCATGGGGCCGCGGCAGTGTCTTCAATTCAAAATCGTGCGTGGCATGCGAGCTCAAATTTATGGAGCTGAGATATTCAGCGAATTCCGCGCTCCCAAAGGGCGTCCCGCCTTTCTCCGGCGAGGGAATGGGTTTCGTGATGGCGCTGACTTGATCCCAGCCCTTCATTCGTTTAAACGTTGTCATCCAGCCGGCCTTGTCATACGTGCTTTGCATGATTGGCGCCAAGGTGTGGCAGTGGGAGCAGGTCATGAAGAGATATTCCTTCTGCTCATACGTTCCGGGGATGCTCATCAGCCACTCGACATCGCTAAGTTGCGAAGCCAGGTCGGTGGTCTTCTTCAGCTTGATGTTCGCTTCGGTAGTCTTTGTTCCCAGCGTTGCGAACATTTCGGGATCAGCCGCGTCATAACCCACAGCTCGTATTGCCAGGCGATATTTCCCGGGTACAAGTCTGCCTGAAGGAAAAGTGTAGCGGCCCTGCGCGTTACTCACGACGGTGGTGGTCACCGTGCCCTGCACGCGCTTGGCGCTGACCAGCACGCCTTCCATCGGACCTTCCGCATCGGAACTCACGATGCCCGTCAAACCGGTTGCCTCGGCAGCCTCAGCTGGCCTGTTGCCAACGGTCAGGAAAGCAAAGACCACGGCGATTCCAAAAAAGAGCGAAACCCTTTTCATGCGTATAGCTCCTGTTAGCCCATAAATAATTTCCTGGATATTATCTGCTATTCGGCTCGATTTTTTCCGACAAAATCTACCCTTAACTGCACTTAAAATCCAACGATTTCCTCAGGGGTAACGGACGGAGAAACTCTATGCGACTTCGTCCCTCTTATCATCGAGATATTTGTTCGTGAAATAAAAATTTGTGGAAAATGTGCGTTTTTCCCTTTTAAATTCAAAAACAATCGCTTCTCTAAAAGATTACTCGCCTAAACAGTTGACGTGTCATTCAATTTTGAGTAAACATACTAAAAATGTGGAAGCCCTGGTCCCTTATTCGCCAATGCCCGAGGTGTGGCAGTTTTGATGTCCACCGTCATAGAGGGGGCAGCACCTACAAACGCGTCGCCTTAAGATTATTTCTTATGCGGCGCTACTCCTGTATGTACTGCAACAGCCTCTATTACGGTTACCTCTTTACCCGAAGAAAAGACAAATCTGTGGAACGGCCCGGTTGAGAGTGCCAGATCCCGACAAATGGGCTGACCGGATTCTGTGTATTCTTAAAGAGCACAACGGCCAGCCGCAGGACTTGAAATTATCCTGCCCGTTTTAAATCGAGCATTTAATTCCCAATAAAAGATTGGGTCGTAGCGATTGTTGTGGATTTACGGCCACAATCGATAGCGGCCAAATCATAAATTTGACCTATGTCTTCGGACTAGTAGCACCATTTGAATCTTTAATCAAACGCGCCAGGAAGATATTCATCAATGAGTTCGACCCGCCGCCATCGCCGCTGGCAACAATGTCTGGCACGAGTTTAAAGCCGCTCGCCGCTAGAGCTTTCGCCGTCTCAATAACTGCATAATTATCCGAAGTCATCGACGCGATTTTTAATTTGATGACGTCCGCTTCGGCGGTTCCAACGGCCAGAGTTTTTCCAGCGTCGGCGTCTCCCGTTACTGTGGTCACCGTGGCGTTCGCCTCTCCTGTCACCTTTGTCACGGTGGCGTCGGCTTCTGCGTTTACGGTTTTGGCTCGCGCCTGGCCCTCCGCCTGCTTAATTGCGGCATCGGCCGCAAATCCAGCGATCGTCACGCTTCGTTCCGCGGTCACCACGCTGGCTTGCGTATCGGCCATTGCTTTTGATTTCTCTAGTTCTCTCCGGTTGTCTTCGGCGAGCCGTTGCGAATCGAAAGTAACCTTGCGCTGGTCCGCAATCTTTCGATCCGTCAAAGTCTTCATCAATTCGTCCGGCGGCGTGATATCCCCGATCAATGTGTCCACCGCTCCCACGTTGTATTCCTGCAAAGCGTCCGAAATCGATTTTCTGGCCTCCGCTTGCCGCGTTTGACGGTTCTTGAGGAAGTCGATCACATCGGAGTTTTGCGCTGCGTTTCGGAAATAGTTGCCGATCGTCGGTTCCAGCACCTGCGTAACCAGATTCACCATGCTGCCGAATCGCGCAATCACCTTGGGCGCATCTGCTCGCGGGATGTGGATGATCTGGCTAACGTCCAGATTGAATTTGAAGCCGTCGGAAGATCGAACGGTAATCGTGGACAAGTCTTTGTCGAGGTTGTGCGCCTCCGTCTTTCCATCGGCCCAGTTCAAGACAACGTTGGCAGTGGGCACCAGTTCCACGCGTATTGTGTAAGGGTTGATGGGATACATTCCCGGGTCCAAAGGGTCGTTCCAAACGCCTTTTTCTCCTCGTCCGACGATGTTGCCGTGTTTGAAAGCATCCCCGGTTACATCTTTTCCGGGTTCTCCCACGTAGGCAATCACTACGCCGACGTTGGCAATCGGGATTGCCGTCATGGGCTTAATTTCGACGGTTGCAAACATCGGGTTGATAAAATAGCGGCCTGCCAGCATGACTTGTTCCTGCAATCCTTTATAGCCGCCCGAGTCGATAAAAGCCTGCGCATCCTGGAAGGAATTGTGGTCTTTGACTTCCGGCCCGGCAATTTCGCCGGTGGTCAGAGGTTTGCCATCCTTGATCGTGACAATGCCCACTGCGTTTACGGGTATCTCCAGAACTTTGGCTGTGTTTACGGAGAATACGGAAGTATTGATCCGGTAAGTTCCCGGCGGAATGATGGTGATTTGCGGTCCTCGCTGCCCGCCGCCCACGAGAAATGCCCTGGCATCTTGAAACGCTTTGCACTCGACTCTCTTTCCGAGCACTCTTCCTTCGGT
Organism: uncultured Acidobacteriota bacterium; assembly: GCA_963786215.1. Taxonomy (GTDB): domain Bacteria; phylum Acidobacteriota; class Terriglobia; order Acidiferrales; family UBA7541; genus Palsa-360. The sequence goes on along the minus strand of CAWAYK010000004.1, from coordinate 58,453 downwards.
CAAAGGAATTCCGCCGCGCGCCTCGACCACTCCAATACAGTCTTGCGGGACCACAAGAAAATCCTGCAGCTTAATTCTGTACTGCCAAGGCCAGAGGAAAAAATGCAATCCAGGAGCCAGCGTGTCGGCCTGAATGCCCGCCTCGCCATCCAGAGCCACGATTTGGCCTTCCGCGAGAGTGCGGTTCCTGCCCACCAGCGCATACCGCTTATCCACAATACCAACACTGCTCTGCGGAATGAGCACAACTCCAAATAGCCTGAGAATCTGCCGCTGGAGAAGCACGGCCAGGATCAAAACAAGGATCCACCAATACGATGTCAGGAAATGTAAATAGCCCTCGGGGGTCATACTTTCTCCTCAATTAGCCAATGACAGGCCAATTCAATAAATAAAGCTGATCAGGTCGGCACACTTATACACCCAAGACCCAAATTAATGAGAGTGATTTTTACTTAAGCGTGACGTTACTCAGGTTTTCGTATAGGGGTAGGGCGGAATCGCGGCCATGAGTCGATTTGCGGGTCGTGTACGGTTTTCATGTTTTAGTGCTAAAGGCTAATCGCGGGATCATAACACTCAAGGAGGGTCGAATAGAACGATTGGCTCATCGGCGCCGCTCTGCCCCCCTCGGCGTTCCCCCAAATATATGGGACTTGGCCGAGGGGGGCAAAACCGCGCTACCAGAATCCGAAATCCAGATTCGAATTTTTTTCGTCAGGCGCTAGAACGACAGTCGGAGACCCAATTGAAACTCCCGAGGACCGCCGCTACCGAGGGCCGGGTTGTTATTAGCCACGTCCGGCGTATTGTTCGAATTGCCGAACCCAGACGCGGGCGTGAACGGATCGGTGCCCCCGCCGCCGTTGAAGCTTGGGTTGCCAAAGTTGGTGTGGTTGAGAACGTTGAACATTTCAAAGCGGAATTCCGCAGAGATTCGCTCACCGATCTTGGTGTCCTTAATGATCGAGCCGTCCCACACCGAGAAGGTGTTTCCGAAGAAGAAATTCCTCCTCAGGTTGCCGTACGTTCCGTAGGCGGGCGGAGTCATCACGGAGTTTCCAACGACGTAGCAGCCAAAAGTCTGAAGCGTTGCCATGCTCGCGGCTTTGGCTACACAAGCGGGGTTACTCGCTCCGGCAAAAAATGGAATAGAAGCCTTGCCGAACGCGCTGAAATCGTGAGGATTACCGGAGAAGTTCCAGCGATCCACGTTCTCAGCCTGTCCCGCCACGTCTATCCCGGAATCGCCAGCGGCGCCCCAGGGAAGCCCGTTTTGCACGGTGACGATGGAGGTGAGCTTCCAGCCTTCCAGCAAATGAACAAAACCCTTTTTGCTGGGGAGGTCGTAAGTAATGGTGGCAGTAAATCGCTTGCGGATGTCAAAACCGCTGTTGGAATAATCCGATGCGAAGTTTCCGGGAGTGTTATTCGGGCCGCCTCGCTCGCCGTTGGTATCCATGTCCAGAGCATGGGCCCAGGTGAATCCGAGCGTATAGCCGAGGCCGTGAACCGGCCGCTGGGTCAACGTAGCCTGCATCCCGTTGTAATTCGAGTGGTCCGGATTCCCCACGGTGTAAATGTACGAATAGTAGGGATACTTGGAGTAAAACGGCCGCGAATGGATGATGGCCGTTGCGTTTGGCTTTGTGCCAGCCGGGTATGGGGTTGTAGCCAAAGTTGTAAATCCAGTCGGGCAATTCGAAGTAGTTAAAGCCAACGCCGTAAGCTGGGACGAGGAGTAAGGGGTGCCATCAGGATTGAGGCAATACCCCGCGCCCGCGCCCGGCGTGTTCGTGTAATTCATGCCGATCAGGCCGGTGCCATGGTTGCCCACATAATCTACCTGTAGGGAAAGATTATTTGTGATGGCGTGCTGGATGCCTAGCGACCAACTGGTCACGTAGGGAACCTTGAGATTTTGTGCGGTAGCTTGAATGGTGCATTGCTGGGTTGGTGTGCATGTGAAGACGGACGCGGCGTCGACCAGTCCGGGGTAGATGTTGCCGTTGTAGAGACTCTGATCCTGATTCCAGTTGACCATTCCCGCCACGAGCCCATTGCCCGTTGTGGCAGGAATCGCGTTCGCTGAGTTGGCGGTCGGCGCCCGCTTGAGAACGATTCCGGACGATGTGATATTGCCAATCCCCGGCGTGCAAACAAACGGCGCCGTAGTGCCAACACAGGTGGAATACCCGGTGGCATTGCCGTTAAGCCCCGTGGTGGGATCCTTCGTGTTCTGCTGGAACATCTGGTCCCACAAGGCTGGGGTCGCATAGATAAGGTTACCGCCCGCCCGGACGACAGTTTTGCCGTTGCCGCGCACGTCCCACGCGATCCCAACACGCGGCGAGAAATTGTTGTAGTCTCCATTCCACATCTTGCTGGTCTGAATACCCAGCTGTTGCAGTCCCAGGCCTGGATCGAAGTTCGCCAGCCGGTTGAATTTTTCTTGCATGGGTGTGACGTATTCGTAGCGTACGCCGAGATTGACCATCACCCTCGGGATGATGCGATAGTCGTCCTGTAAAAACAGCGAGTAGGCTTGTTCGCTGACATAGCGCCGGGGTTCTCCGATGAAGATTTGACCCAGTGCGGATCCGCTCGATGTGCCTGTATCTCCGCGAAAGAAGTTCTCAAGCGCGGTGTCTCCGTCCGTGTTTCTGAATGACACCTGGCCGCGGCCGCGGTTGAACGTGCCGGTATTGGTAAGCGTGCTCAGGCGGATCTCGCCGCCGAGCTTGAACGCATGATTTCCATGCAGGATGGAAACGTTCTCAATAAATTCGTTGATGTGGTCAGGACCATAGAATTTGGGGAAGCTGGAGCAGCAGCCGATGCTGGAGCTGAATCCCTGTAACGAGATGTTGGTCATGCCACAATTCGGTTTGGTATCGTTGTTCGGTCCGCCAAAGCCGAAGGGAAGGCCATAATTGGGTTGGCCATTGGCTTGGCCCGAGCAATCGGAAGTATTGAACTGCTGCGTAAAGTAGTTGGACCCGAAGCGCAATGTGTTGACCACGGTTGAGCTAGGGATGTAGTTCCACTGTGCGCCCAGGAACAACGAATAAGCTTGAACGGACGGCCGCCAGTAGGGTTGGATGATCGTCGCGCTGTTTGCAACCAAGCCGGTGTCGTGACCGATGAACATTTTGCCGTTGACGGTGTTCTTGTCATTCAGGTGGTAATCCACCTTTGCCAGCCCGTTGTCCGTGCTGAAATCCGTGTTCAGGTTCCCGGCAAGGTTTGGCCCACCGAGACGAGCGTAAATGTTAGGGTTGAGGTCGAAAACTGAATAGGCTCCAGGCGCGGAGCTGCGCGTGCAATCCGGGTTCATTCCCGCGAGTTTCAAGCTGGTGGGGCTCAGTTTCGAGTTTGCCAGCACTTGCTGACAAGCGTCGAAAACATTGTTCGTAGGATCCGGGGTCCCAGTGCTTGGTGCAGTCTCAAACGGGTACTGCATAGTGCCCGGGTTGCCGATAGAGTAGCGCTGTCCCTCATAGCCGATGAAGAAGAAATCTTTGTCCTTCTTGATCGGTCCGCCCGCCGTGGCCCCGAAGTTTTCCAGGGCGATGAACTGATGCAACGGGTTTCCGCTCGCATCCACGGCGCCTTTCAGGAAATTGTTCGTGGCGTCGAGTGAGCTGGTGCGGCCAAATGCATTCGCCGTACCGTGGAAGGAGTTTGTGCCCGATTTCAAGGCAATGTTCGTAATCGAGCCCGGCTTCCAGCCGAACTCCGCCTTGGGGCTTTGCTGAGTATTGAACTCCTGAATCGTGTCGATGGGCAGCAGCGTTGCGGCGTCACCGGCGAGGCTGACTGAATTAATGGTGCTTTGCCCGCCAAGCGGTTCCATCGCAGTGATGCCGTCCAAAATATACACGTTATGCTCGGGGCGCAGGCCGTTGGTACTCTGCGTCCAGGCGCCTCCGCCGATATATACCGTCACGCCTGGACGCAGTTGCAGCAAGTTCATGAAATTCCTGCCATTCAAGGGAAGGTCAGCGATGGTGCCGGGCTGCAACGTTCCACCGAGAACGGCGTTGGTTGTATCCACCATTGGAATGGCTTCTGTCACCGTGATCATCTGTGTCTGGTCGCCCGGTTGAAGCGACAGGTCGACACGAATTTCCTTGCCGACTTCCAGGACGATATTTTCTCGCTCGATGGACTTAAAGCCCTTATATTCGACCTTGACGACATAGGCTCCGGGAATCAGGTTGGGGGCGCTATAGGAACCGGATTCGTCCGTGGTTAAAGTACGCGTTGAGCCTCGTTCGACGTCCCGGACGGTCACTGTCGCTCCGGCGATCGCGCCCCCGGATTGGTCTTGAATGGTTCCGAGTATGCGACCGCTATTGGCTTGCGAAAACGCAGACAGGCAGAGCAGAAAAAACACCAGGCATAGGCCAAGGCACTGGAATGTGATTTTCGCCCCAAGCCTTTTGTCGATTCCTACTGATGTGCACTGAGTCTTGCGGATCATTTTCCCCTCCTAAGTCGCGCGTTCAATTTTCAGGTATCGCTTGAATGGCGGTCCCAAAATGCCCAACATATTAATTACCAATAACTAATATTCAGAAATGAGTAGGCGAATATTGTCAATCAGGATATAGGCAATTAATTAATAGGGCGATTGGAGGCTATGTGCGCTGAATGGTCGAAAGCCGGAAGGGGTCCCGGGCTTGGGGTGGGAGCGCAAAGGGGCAAACCTGCAGGGAAGCCGCGGGCTCGAGACCCTCGATTCCTGAGGCCCTCTGTTGCTGTTGTACACCCGTTCTTACCCCGGTGATCGCAGACCTGATTTGGGAATTGCTGGAGGGTGCTTGAACGGCGAAGTCGTTCGAAGTATCGTCATGCAAGGTTGTCAGTTCGCCAAGTTCAGAACAGGCCAGACACACGGAGAGCAGGCACAATAACGAAATGGCAAAAACGTTCTTGGACTTAGGTAGGTTCACCCTCAACCCCGCAATTGTGGACGATTCTTATGGCAAAGTTCGGTGCGTGTCAAGCGAAATCAACGAGCCCACATCCGCTTTGAAGCTTTTTTGCGCGCCTGTCCTCGGTTTCACGAACAATCAGTTCGAAGATCGCGAAAAGACTTTGGCCCTGAACGCCTTCCTCCGAAATTGCCAGTAGATTCCAATACATGCGTATTTTTTTGTTCCAGGGAGGAACAAAATGCCGCAGTGGGCGTGGATGTATCAACTTGCTCGGAAAGGGACACAAATTCGATTGCCAACGCGTTGAACATCTCGAGTGCTCGCAACAAGTGGGATACTGAGTGTCTGCAAAATTATATTAACGGTTTTCGGTGCCGTGCCGAGTTGGAACGTAGCCTGATTGTGGAGCGCGTTAGGGCTGGTTTAAACGCCGAAGAGAATCATCCCGACAGCGAATCAATCGAGATAGGTCGACTTCAATCAGACAAACGCCGCAACACCACCACTCGTTCGGCGTTTGTTTGAATATTCCGACGATTTGCACTCAGCTTTTGCGAGGTTGCGTCCCTGCGCAGCTGGACGGGCAAATAGCGAACACATTCCCGAGTGCCGTGAAACGGGGTTCTCGGAATCTGGGATTTTGGACGATTTGTCAAAGGCAAAGTTCCGGAAAGGCGATTCGTTTAGGCCTTATTGGAATCTCCCAATAAAACGGCATTTTTCGCTTTGCCGTTAACCACATTTGTCCAAATTTGCGATATAACATGGAATAGAACATTCTTTATTTCGCGGGAGGAACGAGTCGCGATGGCCACAAATATAGGAACGCAGGCCGGGATTGCTGCCGATCGAACTGAAAAAGTTGCTGTGGGCGCCGAAACAGTTTTTGTAAACGAATTTACGAATGGGCTGCTTGACCCAGCGTTGCCTATGCTCGGTCCGGTTAGGGATGGCGGTCACATTGTGGCCAACACTGCGCCGGGATGCTGGGGGCCGATGATTACTCCCGCGATTCGCGGAGGGCATGAAGTTACAAAGCCCGTAGCCGTGGCGGGGGCTGAGGTCGGCGATGCGATTGCCATTCGCATAAAGGAAATTGTGGTGACGTCGCTTGCGACTGCCTCAGGGAACGACCGGATGATGACCGGGCGATTTTTGGGTGACCCATATGTCGCGGGGCGCTGCCCGGATTGCGGAACGATGAATCCGGAAACGCGTGTGGATGGAATTGGGCAAACGGCCGTTCGCTGCGCAAATTGTGGTGCGGATTGCACGCCATTCACAATTTCAAACGGGTACACCATTGCCTTTGACAAAGACCGCTCGATTGGCCTGACCTTGCACCAGAATGCGGCGGAACAGATTGCGCGTGACGCGAAATCCTACGCAGCGCTGCCTGAAAAATCCATTCAAAATCCGATTCTGACTTTTGCGCCGCATGATCTGGTTGGACTCGTGGCCCGCTTGCGGCCTTTCATGGGACAGTTCGGAACCACTCCCGCGATTCGCATGCCCGACTCACACAATGCCGGCGACTTCGGCCAATTTTTAATCGGCGCGCCGCACCAGTATGCAATCACCGCCGAACAGCTTGAAGATCGCACCGACGGACACATGGACATCGACATCGTGCGCGCGGGAGCGATTGTGATTTGCCCCGTGAAAGTTAAAGGCGGCGGCATTTACATGGGAGACATGCACGCGCTACAGGGTGATGGCGAGATCGCCGGACACACGGCTGACGTCTCGGGAATCATCACGCTGCAAGTTCACGTGATCAAAGGCTTAAGAATTGACGGCCCAATTCTCTTGCCGCTCACCGAGGATTTGCCTTACCTTGCGCGGCCACTATCCAGCAAAGAACGAGCACGCGCCGAGGCCCTGGCAAAAAATTGGGGCGTCGAACAATTGGAAGAATCCGCTCCAGTCTCATTTGTGGGCACAGGGTCGGACTTGAACGCCGCGACGGAAAATGGTTTGGCGCGAGCCGCACGAATTCTGGAAATGACGGTCGAGGAAGTAAAAAATCGTGCAACGATCACTGGCGGAATTGAAATCGGCAGGCACCCGGGAGTCGTTCAAATCACGTTCCGCGCACCTCTTGACCGGCTAGAGCCCTTAGGCCTAAAACCTTTCTTGCAGGAACAGTACGGAGGAGCAGAATAAAGGGGCTGATAGGCGAAGTTAATTTCCCTGCGCGCTCCCTCGGCATTCTCGATTGTTAATTCTTAATGGAAGGCGCAACCGCAATAAAACTCCCGCCGCCGTCAGATTATGTAGGGAACGATCGCTTTCGTCATTTGGGCATAAGCCGCATATCCAGGGTAGCGGTCGTGAAGCAAGCGTTCTTCGAACACAACGCGAAGTGCAGCGGTGATCGTGACGACCACACCAATTGCCACAGTCATTTTCGACAGATGTGAGAAGACCCCCGCCCAAATGAAGAGTAATGCGGCAGAATACATCGGATGGCGAATCAATCGATATGGACCGCGGCGAATGATTTTCTCGGCGGATGGGGTTGCATCCACGCGAAACGTTTTTGTTGGAAACGAACGTCGTGCCCATACGGCGATGCCTACCGCAGTGACCTGCGCGGATATGACAGCAACGGAAGATGAGAAAAGTCTGTGCGTAGCCCCGAGAAGAACGATCGCGCCAATCACAATGAGAAGCGCGTACCGGGTGATGATGGTTGACATGTTCCTCGCTTTTGTGTGGCGCTCGGCCTTATGCAATTAGCGGCTCGCCTGGGGAACATTACCATCCACGGGTTGCCGAGTCTCGACAAATAGCATATTCGGATAGGAAAACCGATCGCTTGGAATCCACAAGCGATCGGCTTAGCAGAAGATCAAGAACTTCCTGAATGTGCGTGCAGCGTTATGTTTATACGGAACTATCGCCCGTTAAACGCATCCTGGTAGTCATGCATAAAACCGTTGCGGAAGTGTTCCTTGTACCGACTGGGTGGCTTATAAGGAATGAAATGCCCAAATTCGGAGACCTGTTGACAGAGCGGGCGGAGCAAGTTTTCTTTTTTATTTTGAAAACGCGGACGGCGGTCTATTTACTTATCGATATCAGGCCCGAAATCCTTGGAAGCATCAGACGTCTCGCCTTCCTTCACAATCACCTTGAGGAATTCAACTCTCCCGTTGCTGTCTCTGGGATTGTGGCCGTTGCCTCTTCCGAAGAAATCCCTTTTATCGTTTAAAGTCCATTTCGTGTGAGCCGACTGCAGAACCAGCGTGTACTCGCCGGCAGGAATATCAAACAATTCAAAATTTCCATTCTCGTCCGCGACCGAATATTTGATCGCGCTGTATTGTTCCGGATTCGCGCTGCTCCCCAGCGCGGTGCTGGACGCCACGAAATTTTGGCTGGCTGGAATTTCAGCATGGCCTTTCACGAGCCACACCTTGCTTCCAGCATCCGCTTTGCTTCCGGTATGGAAATCAAAGAAATAAGTGAGAGTACCTTTCACGATCCCATTTTTCATTGGCTGTGCCGTTACCGGTGGAAGCGGGGTCGGTGTTGCAACCGCGGCTGTGGGGGCAGCGTGTTGTGTTTGCGCCGGCTTCGCGGCTAGGGAAGAGATTTGCGGCAACGTGAGCACTACCTGCCCGTCGCCGTAAGCAATCGCTCCGTGGAGACTTTGCGCCAGATCCTCCACGGCGACGAAATGTTTGCCATCCATTTCCAGCACTTTTCCTTTAACCGGTTGGCCGTTGACCACGACCGATGTCGATGACGGAGCAGCCGCATCTTTTTTATCCTGCTTGTCCTGCGCGGCAGCTGGAATACTCAACAAGGCCAGGGCAAAAGCGAAACAGAAAAATCTCATTTCCGTTGATCCTCCCATTTCAGATTTTGCACCAGCAGGCGGCGCAGATTCCGAATAAAGTTCAGTGTCAATCTCCTGCCATCGTCGCGCAAATTTCAATTGCATAACTCCAGGCAGGATGGAGGGATTGGTCATATTTCATGCCTTATTCATCGCGCGGAGAAAACAAAAGGCGAAGCGATTCGTCCGGATCGAAGCTAACAATAAATGACAATCAGCGAAGCGCTCCTACAACAGCGGATTCCGCTTTGAGCTTTTCCTTCGCAGCCAGTTCGCTCGCCGTGGACGTTTCGCCGAATAGAGCGCTATAAGCAATTCCTCCGATAACCGCGCCGAGGATCGGTGCCACCCAGAATAGCCAAAGCTGTCCTATGGCCCAGCCGCCAACAAAAATGGCTGGTCCCGTGCTCCTCGCGGGATTGACGGATAAATTGGTAACCGGTATTCCGATGAGGTGAATCAGCGTCAATCCCAATCCGATTGCGATAGGCGCGAAACCTTGCGGCGCGCGTTTATCGGTCGAGCCCATGATAATGAGCAGGAAGAACATCGTCAGCACAGTCTCCGCGACAAAACACGCGAGCAGGGAATAGCCCCCTGGAGAATGAGAGCCATATCCGTTCGAAGCGAATCCGCCGCTCAGATCAAATCCCGCTTTTCCGCTTGCGATGACGTAGAGGACTGCCGCTCCGCAAATCCCCCCAATGACTTGCGCGATCACATAAGGCACAAGCTCCGCAGCAGGGAATCGCTTGCCCGCGACAAGTCCGACGGACACAGCCGGATTGAGATGGCATCCGGAAATGTGCCCGATGGCGAACGCCATGGTCATTACCGTCAGCCCAAATGCCAGAGCCACGCCCACGAAGCCAATCCCCAGGCCGGGGAAAGCCGCTGCCAGCACGGCGCTGCCGCAACCGCCAAACACCAGCCAGAAAGTTCCAAAGAACTCCGCTGTTGCACGTTTTCCGATGGACATTTTTCACCTCGCAAGAATGTATATAAAGATCCTTTATTGGACCTGGACATATGAATTTCAATTTGGGAACGATTGCTGGTGCATGGTACGCCTCTCCTACGTTCGAAACAATAAAATTGACGACTTCCGCTTAAGGTGAAGGAAGGCGAGTGCGGCTAGCTCTACATGATGCTCAGTTATTGGTGCAGAAGAAAAAATTGCGAGTCACCTGTCAATGTTTAGAGGTCTCAGTTTAGAGGTTTCATACACTTGAAACTCGTTGTGCGGCAAACGTAGCACCGATCTCCGGATGCCGGATTTTCCCTCCCAGATTGGCTGTCCATGCCATCAACACCATCACAACGAAACCAACCACAAGGAATACCGTGATGACTCTGGGAGGAACCGCCATGGAGCTTCGAAACCGGTACAACGCGCCAAGAGAAAGCGCACCGAGGATTTCAAGCGACCAGAAGGCAAAGTCAGCAGCGGTTGAGTGTCGATGGATAACATCTCGCGAAAAGCCGGGCAAATCACGCACCTGATGGTTCGCGGGACTGCCGGAGAGGTACACGACGATACTCAGCAGTGCTAGCGCCACGAACAACTGCAAACTTGCCCATTCAATTTCACGGCTCCCGCGAAAAACTCCAACAAGAAGAAAAGCGAGGATGGCTCCGATCCCGATAACCGGAATGTGCGTGAACATCAAATGAACATGGGCCCAATTTACCATTACGCGGACTCCTGTAGGAAACGAACGAGGCTTCGCCTAAATTCGAAACCGCGTGTAAGTATCCCTCAAAAATTCATCTTTCAGTTCAATTTTTCAAACGTCCGAACCGGTTTTATTGCAGGCGCAATTCTCGTAAGCGGATGGCGCATCCTATGAGACGATTTTTGATTTCTTGGGTGAGTTTTATTTTTCTGAAATGCGTTCGTTGGACTTGAAACCGAATTGAAATCAGAACCCCGACCCCATTAAGCCCCAAAAGGGTCGGCCAACCGGCTGATGTTTTTTGGCCTTGGCGGTAGCCATGTGTGTTCGTGCCATCTCCACCCTATGGTTGGCAGCAGGCGCTTTACGTAATCGGGAGAATAGCGCACGCGGAAACGGTTCCAGATCAAGGAGGCGATCCGCTCCGAAGTCCAGACGGGCGTGTCAAAGCCATAAAACATCGGGCCTCGCTCTAATAAAACAGGAAGCTGAGCCAGTTTTTCGCGAGCAAGTTTAGGATTTGGACCGGACTTCGGCAGGCGGCGCAGCCCTTTTTGTCCACGCGAACGGTAGATTCGAGCCCATCGTTGAACCGATTGGATGCACACGCCTAAGGAATGGGCGATTGCTGTGGTGGATTCGCCGCGCTTCAATCTGACCATTGCTGCAATGCGTCGGGCCTCCAGTTTTGCCGCATCACGCCGCGCATATCCCAAATGTCTTGCCATGGTCCAGCCCTCCTGCCGGAAACTTTTTCTTCGCGTAAAAGGGAAGTCGCGAGGTGCGGGCCTGTTCACGAGGAACCGGCCCGCATCACGGCTAGATGAATTAGAAGTGGAATCCAAGTTCCGCCGTCATCGCGCGAGGCGTAACGTAGTGGGTTCCGCTAAACGTGGATAGGAAATTGTAGAGGGCAACCTTGTTGGTCACATTAATGGCCGTTACGCGCAGGCTCCACTTGTAACGGTCCTTGCGAAACAGGTTGTCATCGCCCAGGCTGAGGTCAAAAAGATTGCGAGGAGCGATGCGCGACGGGTTGTGATCGTCATCCGAGGTTCCCGGCGCTGGCATCTTGATCAGCGTCGAGCCGTACTGGGATGCGGGGCATGACGAAAACGCCGCAGCCAAGGTTGCGGCCACTCCGTTACAAGTAATGCCCGCCTGTGCCTGCTGATCGGCAGTCACACCGCTGAGATCCACGAATGGAACTCCGCCGATGCAGAAAGGACGTTCCCGCGCAAGACGGTATTTGGATTGGTGAGGTTGAAACACGGCACAGCACCCGGCAACCAGACCATTGTCGTAGCGCCAGTTGAGCGCGATCCATGGAAGATTCTTGAACGGCTGGTATTGGACGTGAGTCGTTTCTTGAAACCTCTGGTCGTGGTCGATGCGGAATGCACCAACTCCAGTCAAATCCGTCCCCAGGCCTCCAACTTGTGGAGCGAAAAAGCGTGCCGCGACGCTGCTGGCTGTGAAGAATGCCGTCACGCCATGAAAACCCGGCATGCTTACTCGAACCGAAGGCCCGTGAATCTTGGAACGGTCCCAGGCAACCGGGAAGAAAATGGGAGTGTTCAGGAAATCGCTGAAGTCGTAACCGTTGTGCGTGTACTTCCACAAATAATCGGCATCGACCACGAGGTACTTCCCGAAGGCCTGCTGGAAGCCCGCGTGAAATTCATTGCGCTGTCCGGGAAGGATCGGTGACGTCGCCCCAAATAGGGCCTCGGCGACAGGATTTCCCACCGTGCTGGCGAGGACCAGATTCTCGTTGAACGGAGTTTCCATCACGCGGGCGTAAGAAATCCGTAGAACGGTATTTGTTTTTTTAATGTTGTAAGCGATTCCGGCGCGAGGCTCCGCTTGTTGTGTGTTATTTGAGATGCCTCGATAAATGATCGCCGCGGATACCGATGTTGAAGGACCAACTCCCCTTGGTAATTGTGTCCTGAAGAAAAAGCCCCACTTCCTTTGACGTCGCCGTGCCCGCTGAACTGAAACAATCCGCGAGTGCCAGTGCACGAAACCGTTGGCCTGGTCAGATCGATACAGCCGAGGACTGGATTGAAAGGATGTCACGGGGCCAGCGAAAGGCCCGGCATTGGGATCTGTGCCGTTGTTGGGAATCAACGAAACTGCGGCGCATCCTGCGGGACTGGTGACATTCGTTTCGCCCGCCGGCCCGTCGGAACCGTCGGGATTGCTTCCAGGCGCTAGACACGGATCGTTGATAGTTGGATCGGTAAGGCCCGTGGCAGAAGTTCTCCGTGAGCAGGGTGTGCTGAAATGTGCCGCCGAGCTTCACATTGTGAGCGCCCTTCACGTAGGAAACATCCGCATGAATTCCAGCATTTGTCAGGATTCGGTGCTGGCTGGTTGTATTTGAGATATCCGCGAGTGGGTTAGCGCTTGGGTAATAGTTAAAGACATCGCGACGCACGAACGTTCCGACACTCAGAAGCGTGGTCGAACTGAAGAGATGTGTCCAGCTCGGAGCTACGTTCAACGATTGCACTTGCGCCCGCTGGTCCTGGCCTATTGCCTGCGCATCGAACGAATTTGGCTCCTGGAACCAGGAACGCGTGTACCCAAAATTCAGGTGGATGGAATCCGCCATCGTGGGCTGAAGATCGAAGCGGTCGAACGCGTTCTCCTCATTTCCCTTCGAATGCATTACTACGAACTCTGGGGGATCGAGAAATCGCCCGGTATTCAATCCGTTCAACGAGATGAAATTTCCCCCACTTTGCGCCGCCGATCGCAAGGTTTGCGCCGACGGTCGCCGAACCGAACGAGCCGTACGAGGTCGTCACGCTCCCGGTGGGCTGCGTTTGTCCAAGTCCCGAGCGAGTCGTCACTTTGATGACCAAGCTCGTCTTATCACCGTATTCTGCCGGCGGCGCGCCGGAGATTACTTCCATCGACTGAATCGAATCGACGGGAAGTTGGTTGGAGAAAACTTTGCTCTGCTGATCCGTGATGGGTTGGCCGTCGACAGAAAAGGAATTTTCAGCGTGGTCTCCCAGCCCATGAAAGAGCCCGTTGGAATCGGCCACCACACCGGGCGAAGCCAGTGTAACGAGTGAGCTCAAGGAGGAAGACGCGCTTTCGAGGGGCAGCTTATCGAAAAGTTCGCGGTCCACATCAGTGTGGGGAGTCGATTCGGTTTCCACCAGATCCGCGCCCGTTGCTTCCACTGTGATATTTTCCGAGGTCGTTCCAACCTTTAGGCTCACGTCAACCGTGGCCGGAACGCTGGAGCGAACATCCACGTCCTGCGTGTAGTTTGAAAATCCAGACGCTTTTACCACGATGTGGTACGTGTTGAACGGCACGTTCGTAAAGCGAAAATCTCCAGAGATGCCGGTCGTCGTCTCTCGATGGTAGCCGCTCACCACATCAGAAATTTCCACCGACGCTGTAGTAAGCACGCCACCCGTAGCATCCTTCACAACACCGGATATGGTTCCAGATGATTGTGCCCATCCCGGCGACGCGCAAAAAAGAAAAGCCCAAACAAAAATTGCGAACAAACGAGAATTCATTTTCCTCATCTCCTCTGTTCCCCATGGGAACATTCCGTTGTGGCAAACAAGGTGGCCGCTCAAATAAATGAACGGGTGTGCGGCTCCAATTCGAAATGGAGCAACACAACGATGAATGGATCTATGGAAATCGTTCTTGTTTACGCGGCGGGCGGTGCGCGGGAAGACGCGCGAAGGAGGAATGGCGCACGAATTGAAATCGAGGAATTTGGGACAATGGCCCAGGAAAGAGCGGTCAACGATGGAAGTCTCAGTGCCGCCGGTTGTACGCCCATCAGCGGCGGATGGCAGACCGGGCAGACTCGCTCGTTCACATTATCGTGATGGTGCGGCAACAGATCGGCTGTTGTGGTAAAGGCCAACAGCGCGATCGCTGAGAGCGCCAGGACGAAAACAAGTTTTGGGATGCGATGATGCATTGTGCTGTGTTTTTCTCGACTACGAAGCCTGACCCAGCTTGTTTAAGTCCGGGTAGGAGATGAATACGCCAGTGCCAACTCTCGGACTACTCCCCAAAACAGGAGCCCCATTTAGCGTTACACGAGTCAGCACGTACTTTCGAAACAAATGTGGAGGGTTTCTTTATGCAGAGGGAGGACCACGGGGCGAGGTGTGGTTTGATACTGGATCAAACGATACGCTCGACCTTTGGACTGAGGCCGCTCGCCTGAATTGGATGGGCTGAGGAAGCTGTATAGCCGCCTGCGGTCCCAATGAAGGCAAGCTTAGAACGTGGCAGATTTGGCAAACTGCCGACGAAGTCGGATCATCGTGATGCAGGAGGGCAACCGAGGTCGCAAAAAGCAGAACAAGAATCGCCAGAACTGCGGCGCTTCGCTTCCGTGACCCGATTTCTGAACTGGAAATGCTATTCACTCAGAAATCTCCGATGAGACTACATTGCGATTGGGCCGAATTGAATACAGGAACTTGCACTGATGATTTATAGCGTAACCTACCTCAAGAGTCTAGCTGAATTCGAATTGCCCCTCAGAGTTCGTCTGAGAACTGCTAAATCATTGTGGGTCGTGGCTTTAGCCGCGACATAAGTTCTACAAAATGAGTGCGGCTATACAGGGCGCGGAAAAAGTACTTAATTTTGTCATTCCGAGCGAAGCGAGGAATCTCTCTTCGATTTAACTGTAAGAAAACAAAGAAAGAGAGATTCCTCGCTTCGCTCGGAATGACAGAGAGGGTGGGTTTTTCCGCGGCCTGTTTAGCCTCTGAGGTTCCAGTTTTGCAGTTCTCACATAGACTCTTCAACCCGAGAGCCATGAATTCGGCATCAGAACCGGAAACCCGCACAACCCACTTTTGGTAAACACAAAAACTTCCGCGACTTCTGATGCGCATTCAGGAATTTCCCTGTAAAGTGGGAGCTCGCAAGAACGAAAATTAAACGTATCGAGACGCCCGGTGTCGGGATCTCGCAATGAATTTCGCTAAAATAATAGGAAGCAAGGAGACCCTGGTGCGCGAGCGTCCACATTTTCCCACGAAAATAAAATCGAGTTTGCCAGGCGTAAACCGGCGAAATTTATTGCAATCCGCTGGCCTGGCTTTGGCTGGCGCTGCTTTTGTTCCTCGATTGCTGCAGGCCGGCGAGCAGGTGAGTCCCGCGATGGAGCGGCTGAGCACTTATATGAGCGAGGCGCGCGGCCGCGAATTACCCGCGGAGGTCGTGGAGAAGGCCAAGCGGCACACACTGGATACATTCGGCGCGATGATTTCCGGCTCCGAACTTCCTCCGGGACGCGCGGCGCTGAAATTTGCTCGCGCGTATGGCGGGGAAAAGGTTGCCACCGTAGCTGCCTCCAATATTATTTGTGGCCCGATTGAGGCAGCACTCACGAACGGACTCCTCGCGCATTCTGACGAAACCGACGATTCGCACGGGCCATCCCAAAGCCATCCCGGCTGCTCGATCGTTCCCGCGACGCTCGCCGCCGGTGAGCAATTCGCGATTGGCGGGGCTCATTTTTTGCGCGCCATGGCGCTCGGCTACGATATCGGCACGCGAGTTACCATGACCATGGGCGGCAGGGACATCGAGCTCAAAACCCACAAAAGCAGCCACAACATCGCGGGAACATTTGGTTCCGCGGCTGCCGCAGGCTGCGCTGCAAGCCTGAGCTCTCAACAAATGCGCTGGCTCCTCAGTTATTCGGCGCAGGAAGCCGCGGGTACGGCTGCATGGCAGCGCGATACCGACCACATCGAAAAAGGTTTCGATTTCGCCGGCGGCCCCGCGCGCAATGGCGTTACCGCCGCCATCCTCGTCCAGTCAGGAATGACGGGCGTCGATGACATTTTTTCCGGCCCCGACAATTATTTCCAGGCCTATGCGCCGCAAGCAGATCCCGCGGGACTCGTCGATAAGCTCGGCGAGCGGTACGAGGTGGCGCGCACGAACATCAAGAAGTGGACGGTGGGCTCGCCCATTCAGGCACCGCTCGACGCGCTCTTTAATATTCAGAAGAAAAATTCGTTCACTCCCGGCCAGGTGCAAAAAGTTGTCGTGCGGCTCGCGAGCAGCCAGGCCTCTATCGTAAACGGCCGCGAAATCGTGGATATCAATCTGCAACACCTCATGGCGGTCATGCTGATCGATAAAACAGTTTCGTTCCGTTCAACGCACGACACCGCGCGAATGCAAGACCCCGCCATCCTTCGCGAACGCGCCAAAATACAGCTAGTCGGCGACGAAGAACTGCAAAAGCTCATGCCCACCCGCGTAGCGATTGTCGAAGTCACGCTCACAGATGGAACGCAGGTCAGCGATCGCGTGGAAGCAGTCCGCGGCACAGTCGAAAATCCAATGTCGCGCGAAGAAGTCGTGGACAAGGTGCGCGACTTAATTGCGCCTGTTTTGGGGATGCCCATCTGCAACAAGCTGATCGAAACTGTGCTGTCCCTGGAAAAAGTAAAAGATATAAGGGAACTGCGCCCACTCCTGCAACGGATTTAAGTTCCGCTTGGCACACTAATTTGAAGCGGCCGAGTCACGCGCCTGGTCCGCACTTCAAAATGCGAAGCAAATGACGCCCGAAAATCCGCAGCTTTCGCAATATGTTCTTAAATGAAAATTATTTTTCTTCGAATAGTGGTGCGCCCAAGCGGACGATTTTAGAATTTTTTCTGTCCAATTTCGTGGCAAACGTGAAACAGATTGAGACTCCTGCTAGATTTCATTTATTGCCTGCTACGGAGCCACGTACAGACCAGCGTGGGATAAAGCCAGTTTCCCCTAAGACGACTTCATAGGACTTGGCCCTCTTCGATTACTTCCGAGGTGGCCGACAATTCGTCCTCGATCCATTTTTTCGCTTCCTACATGATCGCGTTTCTCGCCAGCAGAGCGCACGCCAATAAAAATCTTCTGCTAACCGTGATGTAAGAATTTTGTCACGACTCTTGTCGCAATCGGTGACAAAAACTTTACATCTGATTCTGTGTCGCTGTGGCGAACGGCACAGTCCAATGTTTTGTGGGTAATTGCACCACATTTAAGGAGAACAATGAAGATATCCATCAAAAATCATTATGTGTCGCTTGCAAAGGCAGCCTTAATCAGCATTCTTCTGTTAGTCGCAGGGCTGAGCGCGCAAGGCCAGTCAGATCTGTCCCAATCTGGTCAATGGCAAATTGCCGGACAGAATCTAAACAATACCTGGAGCCAGCCCGCCGAGCACTTCATCAGCACTAATAATGTTAAAGAACTGAAACCGAAATGGGTGTTCACAACCGGTGATGACGTTTCTGCCACTCCCACGGTCAAAGGTAACGCCGTTTACTTCCCCGATTGGGGTGGCAGTCTCTTCGCAGTCGAGAAAGAGAGCGGTCGACTCATCTGGTCTCACAAAATCTCTGATTACGACGGCGTCGACGGGGCTATTTCTCGTGTTAGTCCTGCCGTGGACGGGAACGAGGTAATCATTGGCGATATTCTGAGTGGCAATAAGGTTCACAATGGCGCGAACGTCATGGCTGTAGATCGCGAATCAGGAACACTCCGGTGGATGACACACGTGGATGATCATCCGGCAGCCATCATTACCGGATCACCGGTTGTTTTCGACGGCGTTGTTTATATTGGCGTCTCGTCGAGTGAGGAGACACTGGCACTTGACCCAACGTATCCCTGTTGCAGTTTTCGTGGCAGTATCGTCGCGCTCGATGAAAAAACCGGTGCGATGCTTTGGAAAACATTCGACATGCCGGACAATGGCGGAAAGACAGGGGGATACAGTGGCGGCGCGATTTGGCAACCACCCGCGATCGATCCAAAGCGCGGCACACTATTCATTGGTACCGGCAACAACTACACTGCTCCCGCGGCCGTCGAAACTTGCCAGGACGCGACTCCGACAGCGAACTGCGCCGCAGCTGACGATTTCTTCGACACCGCGCTTGCATTGGATCTAAAGACTGGGCAGGTCAAGTGGGCCAAGAGGCTGCAAGGTTTTGATACTTGGACAGTGGCATGCCTTACGCCCACAGGGCCCAAGGCCAACTGTCCTGTACCCACCAGCCCCGATTTCGATCTGGGTGGATCAGGACCTAATCTCGTGGGAAATATAGTTGGCTTTGGCCAGAAGAGCGGAATCTTCTGGGCACTGAATCCCGATAACGGCGACATCGTTTGGTCCACACCGGTAGGTCCAGGCGCTTCGCTCGGAGGTATCGAGTGGGGTACCGCGACCGATGGTCAGCGCATTTATGTCGCAATCGCGAATAGCGATCACCTCCCCTATACCTTGGTCCCTTCGGGACAGCAAATAACCTGGGGTGCATGGAGCGCTCTGGATGTCGCCACTGGGAAGATCCTTTGGCAGACTGCAGACCCCACGGCCGACACAATTGACAGAGGTTCGGTGAGCGTTGCAAACGGCGTCATGTATGCCGGCTCTAATTCAGGACAAATGTACGCGCTGGATGCTGGAACCGGAACCATCCTCTGGAATTTTGCGAGCGGAGGCACGGTAATCGATGGGCCGTCTATTGTGGACGGTACACTCTATTGGGGATCGGGTTACCGAAATATCCAAGGAACAGGAAATAACAAAGTATTCGCGTTTAGTCTGGCAGGTGATCACAGCGAACACTCCGGCGATAGCCTGCACTCCGATAATCACGGTGGGCAAAACTGACGGCGTTTGAATCATCGCTTAAATCAACCATATGATTCTCAGTCCCGACAAACGCACTTACAGAACCGTTTCTAAATACAAAGGAGGTTTGCTGATGAAGATGTCGCCACATTTTGCCACCGATGCACTCCTGGTTTCGGAACACGATAGGGCCTGATAAACGGCGTTGTCGGAATTTGGCAGGAGTGGTCTTTGGCAAGGATGGCGCGGCTAAGCAAGAACGGCGATCCACATCGGATCGCCGTCCTCTTGGCCCTGACTGTCGGAGGAAGTCAGGGCGATTTGTTTTTAGGACGGCGCGTGGTCAGACTGCGTTTCAAGAAAGAAAATTGCGGAGTCTAAAAATATCTAACCGCACGAAGAGTCAAATCATATCAAACGGCCTTATCGGATTGTGGCCCAAACCGTTCTTACCGTGGCAAGCCGAGGCATAGTGTTTAAGCACTGCAAGCGCGTACCTCCTTTGTTGGAAATGCGTATTCGAGTCAACGCAATGTTCGCTTCAGTTTTTCTGCAGGGTAGTCTCGCGAAGCGGGACTTGGATCTTCCGCAGGGTGTACAATCGAGTTTGCAAGTGCCATGTGAGCATTCAGTCTCCGTCGCCGTCGTTCATGGCACATCGGGATTCAGATGGTAAGCACTTCTCAAGCTGTAATCGAAATCCTTGCAGGATTATTTTTCCTCGTAACGGCAATCACCTGCCTCGCTTGGCCTGGAAAATTCTATGAACATGCGTTAAAGCCCGCGTATCGAAATTCAAATACCAGGCAGGAACGGTCTCAGAACCTACAGAGGAAAAGTTACATCTGGAGTGTGCGCCTTATCGGCGCAGTTGCCGCGCTGATCTTCACATTCGTTGTGATTCATTTATTTTCAGCTAAGAGGGGATCGGCTCCATTTATGGAATCACCGCCGGAAATGATGGACCGATAAAAATGGCATTTCAGTTTTGAAGATTTTTAGAAGCAGAAATGTAAGGCAAAGGAAGTCGTAACTTGAGCATAGCAAATAAGGAACTAGCGCACAGAAGCGCTAAAAAAAATGGTTTCAGTCGCAAATGATTTGGGTGTGCCAATCGAGCTTGAATTCGAATATCCCGGGCCACACATCAAGGTCTTAATGCCGCGCGATGGCACGAGATTTAGTTAAGAGATGGGCCGGAGATTTTCCGCCGCTGCGTCCGGCCAATGGCCGGTTGCTCCTTGATCAGCGCGGCGGCGGAGGTTTCTTTCACGGGCGAATGAGCATCCAAGACAACTAAGAGCGGGGGAAAAGAGAAGACATAATGGAAGAGATCGACAAGTTGTTAAACGCAACGATAGAAATGCGAGCAAGACATACCAGGGATGAGATTCAGTCGATATTCAATAGTCTGAAGCAATTACTTGCTGAGTTGGCACTCCCCCAAAATCGTGCATTGATGCGATTCGCTTTTGCGTGGCGAAAGCTTGAACAAGAACTGTCCGCACTCGAAGTCAAGCTACGAGAGCGGAAGAGAGACCGGTCATCAAGGCGAATGAACTACGCAAGAGGTTGGTCAAGAAAAATTGAAAAGCAACGCCAGTACTTGATGCTGCGCGCAAAAGGCGCCATGAGCGCTGTTCCGAATTGCTAAGCACATGGCGTGGTCGGGAATTCGAGGTCGAATCGGCTCGGTCAGCATGCAACATCGAAAATTCTTATTCCTGTGGACCGCGCTGTATGATTAAGGCGAGGCCTACGCGCAATCGCTGCCGAATTGCATTTGCTTCTAGAAAATCATTGACTGCAAATGTTATTAGTTTTGTGCTAACCATAAATTACTAAGCAGTTCTCTTCATGTTTTTTTTCATCTGCCAATAATATTGTCAGTCGGTGTACGGCTGCCTTCAAGACGAGTGCCATAGCATTTCTCAATATTCATTTTAGATAGGTACGAACGATCCCGATGAGGTCATCGGCAGCCTCTTCCGCAGACCTCGTTTTGCGAGGCATGTGATTGCGAATGTGGTCTTCCATAAGCTCTGCCATGAGACTGTTGATTGCTCCTCTGGATGCCGCAAGCCGCTGAAGCACATCGGCGCACGGTGCATCTTCGTTGAAGCCACGGAGGACCGATTCGAGCTGGCCAATAGCTTTTTTAGTTCGATTGACGAGATCCAACTTTTCTCGTGACAGATGCGACATTATTATTTGACTACCCTCTGGGGGTATGGTATCAAGCTGTTGGGCAACAAATCAAGATTTGTTTAAGGATCGAGGATGCTTATCGCAGTTCCAATTCAGCAGTCAAAGGCTCCGGGTCCAAGAAATATTTCGCAATTTCACCGCGAGCAACTTTAGGACGAGGTCGCATTCACCCCTGTCCCTCCCTCGTGCACGTTGCAGGGAACCGGAGCCAGTCGGGATGCGTAACGTTTCTGTAATCTCTCCACCCATAGTGGTTCCTTTTGGCCCGGCTTTGCTTGGCACGTCGCATGGGACTGGGATGGGACTCTGCCATTTCTGGGGACTGACGAAAGTAGGAGGTTTAATGTACGGGTTACTAAAGCGTTTTTGTGTTGGGTTGCTTCTAACCATAGCTTTAGCGGCAAGCGCGTCAGCCCAGAAGGCGCTCACTTGGCAGGAGGTTCGAGATAGATTTGAGGCCGCGAATCCCTCCCTGCAAGCGGGACAGATTGGCATCGATGAGTCCCGCGCCAATGAGACCACAGCGTATTTGCGACCGAATCCGAATCTCACGCTGGTAGCCGATCAGATCAATCCGTTTCCCGGAGGTCCATCGCACAGCACATTCGGGTTCCTGTTGCCGCTTGCGTCGGCAAACTACCTGCATGAACGGGAGCACAAACGAGAGTTGAGGCTCGAAAGCGCCCAGAAGGCGACCGGAATCGCCATCTCAAGTCAGGCGGACCTTCAAAGGACGCTCATCTTTGACCTGCGGATGGCGTTTGTGCAAGCGCTTCAGGAGAAAGCGGTTCTCGATCTAGCGAAAGAAAACCTCACCTATTACGATCACCTTCTCGATGTCAATCGTGAACGCTTCAAACAGGGAGCGATTGCGCAAGTGGATTTGGACCGCCTGGAATTGCAGCGCGTACTGTACGAGTCGGATTTGCAAACCGCTGAAGTCAACCTGCGCACCGCGAAGATTCAACTCCTTGCCCTATTGAATGATCGAACGCCAGTCGAGCAATTGGACGTGACAGGTCCATTCGATTTTTCGAATCAAATCGCGCCACTTGATGAAGTGCGTCAAACGGCCCTCGATATGAGGCCTGACTTGAAGGCTGCATTAGAGTCCGTCGATAAGGCCAAGACCGATCACAGGCTCGCCGTCTCGATGGGGTCGACCGATCCGACGGTTGGTTTCGATGTCGGACGCAATCCGCCAATCGACCAATACTTCGGATTCAGTGTGACCATTCCTTTGCGCATCTTCGACCGGAACCAGGGCGAGAAACTCCGCACGCAATTGGACATTGACCGCAACGAGAAGTTGACGGAGGCCGCGCAAGCGCAAGTGTTCAGCGATGTGGACTCTGCTTATGCCTCAGTCACGAGCGCAGTAATTCTTCTCCAGCCATATAAGGACCGCTATCTAAAGCAGGCAACACAAGTCCGGGACACGATTGAGTTTTCATACGTAAGCGGTGCGGCATCGCTTCTGGATTTTCTGAATGCGCAAGCAGAGTACCGAAGCGTGCAGGTCAACTATTTGGGTTTGGTGGCTTCATATCTGGATGCAGTGAATCAACTGAATCTTGCGGTTGGACGTGAGGTCATACCATGAAACGCATGGTGTTAGAACTGCTCGCACTTTGTTTCATGTTTGGTGTTTGGCTGGCAGGTTGTAGTGTCGGCAAGAGCGATCCGAATGCGGGAGCGCCGCCTCCGCTTAAAGTCGAGCGCGTGGAAGATCCGAACGTCTTTCAAGTCGACCATCCCGATCAGTTCCCGCTAATCGCTGCAGTCAAGCACGATTCGACTTCACTGTTGACGGCGACGGCGACCGTCAACCCGGACGTCTCCAGAACGGTGCCTGTTGTTTCGCTGGCGACGGGCCGCGTTGTGGAGATCAAAGCACGCTTGGGCGACACAGTTAAGAAGGGGCAAGTGCTGCTGCGGGTGCAAAGTGCGGATATTTCGGGAGCTTTTTCCGATTACCAGAAAGCGATGGCTGACGAGCAACTCGCGCACACTCAACTCGAACGAGCACAACGCCTGTATGACAGAGGTGCAATCTCGCTGAATGATTTGCAAGTTTCGCAAGACACGGAAGCTAAGGCTCAGGTCGATGTAAAGACCAGCACCGAGAAGCTTCGGCTGCTTGGCAATATCAATCTCGATCAGCCGTCTGGTGTTGTCGATATCCTTGCTCCCGTATCAGGAGTCATTACCGACCAACAAGTCACGAATGCTGGGGGCGTGGCAGGCCTCAGTTCTCCCAATCCCTTTACGATCTCGGATCTTTCCTCTGTGTGGGTGCTTTGCGATGTTTACGAAGACGACCTTGCAAGCGTGCGCGTTGGCGACAGGGCAGACATTCGTTTAAACGCTTATCCAGGCAGAATACTCATGGGACGAATTAACAACATTGGTCCGGTGCTCGATCCTGTAATTCGTACGGCAAAAGTGCGCATCGAGGTGCCGAATCCGGGTGGACTGATGCGGGTCGGCATGTTCGCGACCGCTACTTTCCACGGCCAAACAAGAGAGACACATGCCGCCTTGCCAACGACTGCGATCTTGCATCTTCACGACCAGGATTGGGTCTATGTGCCGACGAACGATAAGAAATTCCGGCGCATACAAGTTTCTGCGGGGCAAATGCTGCCCGCCAACATGCAGGAGATCATCTCTGGGATCACTCCTGGTCAACAAGTCGTAACGAATGCGCTGGAATTTCAGAATACGGTGGAACAGCAATGATTCGTTCTATTGTCGATTTCGCTCTCAACAACCGCTTCATCGTGCTCAGTGTGGCTCTGGTCCTCTTCGTGTGGGGCGTCATTTCATTCAAGAGATTACCGGTCGAAGCCTACCCAGATGTTGCGAATACGTGGGTGCAGGTAATCACGCAGTGGCCTGGCCGCGCGGCGGAAGAGGTTGAGCAACAAATTACGATTCCGATTGAAATCCAGATGAACGGAATTCCCCATCTTGCGCATGTGAGGTCCGCCTCGTTAGCCGGTCTATCTGTCGTCAATCTGATTTTCGACGATGACTCCGACAACGACTGGGATCGCCAGAAAGTGCTGGAACGCCTTGCACAGGTAACCCTGCCCACCAATGTGGCGGCACAAATCGGGCCTGATTTCAGCCCCACCGGCTCCGTCTATTGGTACACAGTGAAAAGCACGAATCCGAATTACGACCTCATGGAGCTTAAGTCCCTCCAGGACTGGACAATCACCAAGTACATCAAGTCCGCGCCAGATGTCGTAGACGACTCGTCCTTTGGCGGCCTGACTCGTGAATATCAAGTCCGTGTAGATCCTGACAAGCTGGTTTCCTATGGCTTGAGCCTCGCTCAGGTTGAGCAGCAGTTAGCCAACAGCAATGCCAACGGCGGCGGCAGCTTTGTCGAACAAGGCGCACAGCAAATCAATGTTCGCGCGGTTGGATTGGTCAGGGACGTACAGGATATCGAAAAGGTTGTGCTGAAAACACAGAAGGGCACGGCGATCAGCATCAAGGATATTGCGGTCGTCACGCAAGGGCCAAGGATTCGCCTCGGTCAAATCGGCAGAGCCATTCATCGCGACGATGGAGTAGTCGTAGACGAAAATGATGTGGTTGAGGGCATCGTCTTCATGCGCAAAGGCGCGGACACGGCGACAACCATGGATGGCATACACGCAGCCGTCGAAAAGTTGAACAACCACATCCTGCCGCCAGGAGTGAAAATCATTCCTTATCTGGACCGCGACGACCTGGTGCACTACACAACCCACACGGTCCTGCACAATCTCACCGAAGGAATGATCCTCGTGGTGATCATTCTCTTCATCTTTCTGGGAAACGTCCGCGGCGCGCTCATCGTTTCATTCACGATTCCGTTTGCGCTGCTGTTTGCATCCATTTGTCTTGATTTGCGGCACATCTCCGCCAACTTGCTTTCGTTAGGTGCGCTGGATTTTGGCATGGTCGTCGATGGCGCGGTGGTCATGATCGAAAATATTTCCCGGCATCTGAATCGCCTGGAAAGAGATCGCCGCACACCGATGGAGCGAATCCGGGAAGCCGTGCATGAAGTCCAACGGCCCGTTTTCTATGCGATCGCAATCATCATTACGGCGTATATGCCAATCTTCACATTGCAACAGGTCGAAGGAAAATTGTTCAAGCCGATGGCATGGACAGTGGCTTTCGCTCTCCTAGGCGCCTTGGTCTTCTCGATGCTGATTGCACCCGCATTGGCGAGTCTCCTGTTTCATTCTGGAGTCAAGGAATGGAAGAACCCTGTAATGACCTATCTGACGGCTCGTTACCGGGAAGCCGTCACTTGGAGCGTCCGCAACCGCTATGTCACCGTAGGAACAGCGTTTGTTTTATTTGCCCTCGCGATGTACTTGGGCTTTGGCGGAGCTATCGGTTCAGAATTCCTTCCTCATTTGGATGAGGGCGCGATTTGGGTTCGCGGTACGCTAGCCCCCAGCGCGGGGCCCACTGAAAGCGCGCGCGTCGCTGAAAGAGCTCGTGAGGTGCTGTGTTCCTTTCCCGAAGTTCCTCGAGTGGTCAATCAAATTGGACGTCCAGACGATGGCACAGACACGACCGGATTCTTCGACATGGAATTTTTCGTCGATCTTCTGCCCAAGGAAAAATGGCGTCCTGTCTTCCATCAAAATAAAGACTTGCTGATTGCCGCGATGAATCATCAGCTGGAAGGGATACCGGGAGTTTTTTGGGGCTTCTCCCAGCCGATTTCAGATAACTTGGAAGAGGCTGTGAGCGGCGTCAAGGGCGCACTCGCAGTGAAAATCTATGGAGATGATCTCAAAACGCTTGAAGCAACTGGCGATCAGATTGTCAGCGTCATGCGAGATATTCACGGCGTGGCGGATCTTGGATTGTTTCGCGTTCTCGGACAGCCAAACCTGAATTTCGAAGTGGATCGCGACCAGGCCAAGCGTTTCGGGATTAATGTCTCCGACGTCCAAGATGCAATTCAAACCGCGGTCGGGGGCAACGCGCTCAGTCAGGTGCTGATCGGAGAGCAGAGGTATGACCTCGTGCTGCGTTATTTGCCGCAGTATCGGGATACCAGGGAAGCGATAGAGAAGATCCGTTTGTTATCGTCCACTGGCGAGCGTGTCTCGTTGGCGCAACTGACGAAGAGCAGCGTCTCGGATGGTGGTTCAGAAATTTATCGCGAGAATAACTCGCGTTACGTTGCCATCAAGTTTAGTGTACGCGGAAGAGACTTGGGCACGACCGTGGAAGAAGCAATTCGAAAGGTCAATGCCGGCGTCAAGATGCCGCAGGGCTACACGATTGACTGGGCGGGTGAATACGAGAGCCAGAAACGTTCACAACTCCGTCTAATGATCGTTCTGCCAGTCACGATCGTGGCAATCTTTGTCATCCTGTATGCTATGTTCACGTCCGTCAAATGGGCACTTCTGATTTTGACAAACGTGGCCATGGCTCCGCTGGGAGGCCTGCTGGCCTTGCTTGTAACGCACACAAACCTCAGCGTCTCATCGGGAGTCGGCTTTCTTGCGCTGTTCGGTGTGTCGGTGCAAACCGGCATCATCATGGTTGAATACATCAATCAACTACGGGCGAGAGGCTACACGATTGAAAAGTCAGCCGTGGAAGGGGCCGTGCTGCGGCTTCGGCCCATTATGATGACCATGCTGGTTGCGACATTGGGTCTACTCCCTGCTGCGCTTTCACACGAAATTGGATCGGACTCGCAGCGCCCGTTTGCAATTGTGATCGTCGGGGGACTCATGTCAAATCTCGTCTTAGGCATCTTTCTTTTGCCAACACTCTACGCCTGGTTTGCACGTAAAGATGATCAGCTTCCCGAACCGGACTCTGAAGGGGCAGTGTAGAGTTCAATAGCGTGACTACCAGTTGAAAACATCGTTTCGGGACGGAGTGAAAGATTCCGACTATGAAAAGAGCTGAAGTCTGCGAACTCATCAAGGAAATAGGCATCGTTCCCGCTATCCGCGTCTCTTCTGCCGAGGACGCACATTTTGTCGCTGAATCGGTCGCAAGTGGCGGCATACCGATTGTGGAAATCACCATGACCGTGCCGGAAGCGGTTGAGTTAATTTCCCATCTTGTCCTTCACCACAAGAAAATGATCGTTGGCGCCGGCACGGTGTTGGATACCGAGACAGCGCGACGCTGCGTCGACGCAGGAGCAAGCTTCCTGACTGCGCCTGGATTCAATCTGCAGATTGTGGAGTTTGCCGCTAAGCAAGATGTGGCAGTCCTACCGGGCGCGTTCACGCCAACTGAAGTGGTCACAGCGTGGCAAGCTGGCTCGGATTTCGTCAAAGTGTTTCCTTGCGGCCAAGCGGGTGGCGACAAATACATCAAGGCGTTGACGTCAGCGTTGCCGCAAATTCCATTGATCGCCGCGGGTGGCGTGACCCAGCAGACAGCCGCCAATTTCATTTTCGCGGGAGCCTTGGCGATCGGTATCAGCACCGATTTGATTCCCACGGATGCCATTGAAATGCGTGAGTCGGAGCGAATTCGAGAACTAGCGCAACGCTTCCTGGGATTTGTGAATGACGCCCGCGAACGGTTGGCTCCACGGAAAGAAAGTGGGACTCCGGTCAAAACCGATTTTCGGAAGTTGGACAAGCAATCCACCAAAGGTTAGGAGCGGCGAATAGAGGTACTGGTTTGAACGGAGCCAGCAATAATAAAGCATTTCTTCGTATTTGTTGTTTTACTTTTTGTTTCCATGCAAGCGTCAGCCGAATGGCTTGGACGGGCTGATGCCATCCAGATCGTGTATTAAATGGTATTAGAGTTTTAAAACTCGCTAACAAAGCCACCGACGGAGTAGTAGTAATGCCAGGGATTAAGCGAGTCTAAACTTAACCCTTGAGCTGTAGTTCGATCTGCGAGAATGCCAATTTCCCTGGTCAGAAAGATGAGCGTTGATGATGGATATCGAAAAAGCGGGGAAGCTGTTTCACAATGCAGGACTGGCTTTCCCGACGGTTCCCGCGGAACTTGCAGTACGGCTAAAGGAGCAAAATAAGCCACTGCCTATGAGGGACAACATCAGTGATAGACACGGCTCGTCATGGCTTTTCTCCACTAGAGAGCTTGAAATGTCTCCTTATAATCTGCAGCACCATGTCCATGAGGTCGAGAGTGGTCCCGTGAATGATTATGTAATTCTGTCACACTCAGGCCACGGTATTAATTCCTATGCGATTCAGTATTACCTGGTGCGAGGTTCTCTGCGTATGTTCCTTCATCTCGGATGGGGCGGCGCGTATGCCAATGCGGAAATAGACGCGGCAGCAATACGCGAATGCTTTTCGCTAGCAGATCGGGTGGTCGCGGCGTCCGAAAATCCGGCGAAATTTCAACTCGGTGAACATTTGATCATTGTTAGCTCAGACTTCTACGGGAGCTATTGGTTGCGCCCTGGTGAAAAGCGCCAACGCAAACGTGATGATCGCGTAAGTCCTGCGCAGGTGCTCACGCAAGCATTGGAATGGATGACAGATGGAAAGCGAGCGGCAAACGGGGAGACTCCCTCCGAGAGAAATGCGTAGACCTAAACCCTCCTCTGGCCGACGTTGAATCAATTGCTTCGCGAGGCAGCCGGAGATCGAAGTCCCACAGAGATGGCGTCCGAGAAAGCATTGTCCCATGAGAGAATTCCGCAATTCCGGGCCGAAACAAGCGAACGATTGAAGACCAGAACCATCTGCGCAACTAACGAGAAATTTCGCTCTCGGGCCAATCCTATCGAGAAATGCTTTCGT
This sequence comes from uncultured Acidobacteriota bacterium, assembly GCA_963786215.1. Taxonomy (GTDB): domain Bacteria; phylum Acidobacteriota; class Terriglobia; order Acidiferrales; family UBA7541; genus Palsa-360. The sequence continues at coordinate 29,333 of CAWAYK010000004.1, read as the reverse complement.
GATAAATCGAGCCCGCCGAGCTATCTCTTGAGTTCACTGTCCTGGGTGGAAAACTGACTCAGGTTCCGCATGATCTGATCGCGATGTCCGCGCAAATGGGAAACAATCAGATGGTCTAGCACGAACGACATTGATTTGACTCCCCAGCGTGGATTCCTGCTAGGTGATTCGATCTGCAAATCTGTTTCACGTAACGTGCGCAGGCCCGACACGACTGCATTCGCCGCTTGGCTGAATCCTGCGATCACGTCGCGTGTGCTGCGTTGGGACGTCGCAGCAACTGCCGCGAGCCGGGCCTTGTCATGATGGTTGCGCCCCCACTGCGTGCCGGGATTTTCAACCACGCGCTGAATCTCACTTGCCCAGTAAGGCGCGGCCTCCTCCACATGGCCGAGGATTTCCGTTATCGACCAGATGTCTTCGGCGGGTTTCCGGCGAAGCACATCCTCCGGCAATTCCGTCACGGTTTGCGTAACTTCACGGGCCAATTCCTGAATGGATTGGATGGATGCCTCAAGCAGGGGCACGTGGCGCTTCTCTTCAGACATTCCCCGGAGCTCCCGCATCGAACACTTTCGTCACCTTCTGATATCCGTTGTCGGCGGAAAGAGCTTCTTCCCGGTATTTGCCGAGCGCTTTCATGACGGGGGTGTCATGAATCGAAAACAGAATTGCCCTTTCAGTGGAAGAAGCATTGATATGTTCGTGGTAAGCCCAGCTGGGAATGACAAAAATGTCGCCCTCTTCCCAATCAAAACGAACTCCCCCGATCACGGTGGCGCCGCGTCCTTCAAATACGTGGTAAACGGAACTGTTCACCTGACGATGCGCCTTAGTATGCACACCTGGCCGAAGCAGCTGAATCCAGGCTGCGATCGTGTCCATCACTGATCGCCCGGTGTGCGGGTTGATGTATTCGAGGGCCGCGTCATCGAACGGGCTGGTATCGACCTTAGCCAGATTGGTCAGCGCTCGTTCCGTGGCGGCCCACTTGTACGCGGATATGGGCGAATACTTCTGTACTGGTTCCTCCCACGCGGGTCGAAGCGAACCGGCGCCGTACTTGAGAACGGAACCTTCAAGAATTGCGGTGACGTCCTGACGGTCCTTCGATGCTTCTTCGAAAAACGTGGCGTTCAAATAGTTATTGAGCGGGATGTCCAGACCATCCATCCAGACGGCTGGATCATCGTGCTCGCTTCCATGATCGTGCCAGGCCATGGGCGGATTAATCGCGAAATCGCCGCGTTCCAGTTCGATCTTGTCGCCTTGCACCGTACTGTAGGCTTTGCCCTTGATCATAAAGCGCACGGCCTGGGCGCTGTGGCGATGAGCTGGCTCGATTTCGCGGCCGTTTAACCACTGGATGGCGGCCCAAAGCGTGGGTGTGGCGTAAGGCTGGCCGTTCAGACCCGGATTGCTCAATCCGAGGGCTCGCCGGTCGCCGCCGCGCTCGATCGTTACTAGGTCGCCGGCACGGCTTGCCAGCCGGTAGATTTGCGACCACTTCCAAAGCCAGGGAACTGCCTGCGGCTTGGGGCTGCGCGGCAGGATTCGCGCCTCGTCGGTCCAGAGCGGTTTGACGTGAGTGCGCTCCATCTCCTGATACATCATGTCGAATTCCGTTTCCGCCGCAGTCCCGTTCGTGAGATTTTCTGTCTTCGAATTCATTTCGGCGCGCTCCTTGTCAGACGGCTAATTTATGAATTTTATATCAGATTTCCGCCACTTAGTGTTGAACGCGAAGTGCGAGAGGGAGAACGGTGGTTGCTTAAGGCCGCGGCCCAGAATCACGTTATTGCATCGAATAGGTGCGGCAGTCAATACGCCTCAAAGCATCCTGAGCTAGAGGGTCGCTGGGGAGATGCACAAAAATGTTGGGAGACGGCCAAAGAATTGGGATTTAAACTTGCCGAGTCGTACTCACCTTCCGTTTCAGATTGCGGATTGTGTTGGTCCTAAGTATTGCAAAACGAGATTATCGCTAACTGGGATTTTAGGCGATTTTATCGAATTCTCCCATCACGCAGTTCGCCAGTATAACGAGCTTTTGACGCACCCGGCACAGAAACGCAGAGCCAATCCACGGAAGCAATCCCCGCAAGAAGTAACCTCGCGCTCCAATTATTTAAAAGTGAGTTAACTTACTAGTGTTCTAACTTGTGGCGCGTCTTTCGGGGGTGTGCTGGGATGAACGGTCGGGCTGTCGTGATTCGAGAGTCCCCAGCTTGAAAGCCTACAATAATCCCTAAAAACGGTCCTAGCCTTATTTTGCTGAGTGCCCTTCATTATTAATACAATCCCTAAAACGGACTCCCCCTATGGCTGAAACACCCGTTTAGCCTGCAATAATCCAACAATGGAGCGCTGTTTTAGGCACAGCTCTTCCTTTGATTCTAAATAAATCCCTTGTTTTGTTTAAGAAGTGGTGCGCCCGGAGAGATTCGAACTCCCGGCCTTCTGGTTCGTAGCCATTGGCTATCCTGCCTGACAGATTTTCCTATATTTTAATTGTGTTGATTGTACAGGTACTTATGATATTCTCCCTTCGTGAGATTTAGCCAAATTTAGCAAAATATCGTCTAAATTTCGTCTGAGCCTATACCAATCCTATACCAAAACCTCACCAGACGGTTTCGAATGAAGAAAAAGCGAAGGTGAAAAAATGAGTCCGCAAACCAAAAAAGAGACGAGTCGGGAACATTTTACGGATCGAAGAATCGAAGCCTTGAAGCCCGAAGTCAAACGGCGATCCGTGTACGATCTTAAAACCTGTGAGCTGGGTTTAAGGATTGAGACCAGCGGAGCGAAAACATTTTTCTGGTATCGCACGGTAGCAGGGAAGCCGAAGTTTAAAACAATCGGCACATGGCCAGACATTTCCTTAGACAAGGCACGCGAACATGCACAGCGATTTAACACGGACCTTGCGGATTGGGTGCTTAACGGCTCACGCGGTACAGGACCGTTTAAAGAATCACGCGGGGAACTTACCTTCAACCAACTCCTAGAGGATTACGTCCAGAAGCACGTGCGCACGCGCTGCAAGAAACCAGAGAAAGCGGAGAAAGACGTTCGCTGGATGTTTAATAAATACCTTTCCGACTGGCAGGACCGAAAGGTATCCGCGATTTTGCGAAAAGACGTTCGCGATATTCACCATGATCTTGGAAAAAAACACCCGTACACTGCAAACCGCGTTATCCAATTGCTTCGCGCCATGCTCAATCATGCGATAGACGCAGAGTTGATCGATCAGCATGTATGGGAAGGCGAACGGAACCCGGCGCAAAATGTGAAGCTTTTTCTAGAGACGAAGCGGCAGCGATTCGTTCAGCCTGTCGAAATGCCTAAGTTTTTTAGCGAACTGAAAAAAGACCCGAATAAGCCATTCGTGGATTTTGTGTGTCTCACTTTGTGGACTGGCGCAAGAAAATCGGATGTCACAGGAATGCGCTGGCAAGATATCTCGCTGGAAGACAATCGCTGGTCCGTGCCAGAGAGCACAAAAGAGAAGCCGTATGAAATTGCGCTGGTCCCTGAAGTAATAGAAATTTTGAAGGAGCGGTTAAAAGCCAGAGAAGAGAATTGTCCGTGGGTTTTTCCGTCATTCGGGAAATCTGGCCATGTGATGGATTACAAAATTGCATGGCAGAAATTTTTGAAGCGGACTGGATTTCAGGATTTGCGCCAGCATGATCTTCGACGCACGCTTGGCTCATGGCAGGGTGGCCTTGGAAGTTCGCTGCAAATTATTGGCAAAAGTTTGGGACACAAGAACACTGCCTCAACGGAAATTTACTCCCGGTTGAATCTCGATCCTGTCCGCGAATCTGTCACCGCTGCTACGGTAGCCATGATTGCGGCGAGCAACAAGAAACAAGAACTGCCAGCGAAATAATATTGCTAGAAAAATTTAAAAGTTTGACATGAAATGTGAATGGGAGCACACTTTCGGGGATTGGCTTCCCAGCCAGTCGTATCAGAAAGGACAACCAGTGAATGAAATACCATTCGAAGTGGAATCGAAATACCTGACGCCAGTGCAGGCCGCAGCCTATTTAGGGCTGTCAAAATCTACACTTGCCGTTTGGCGTACTCGCAAGGATCACCCGTTGAAATATAAACTTTGTTCAACGAGGATTCGCTACACCGTGCAAGATTTGGACGCTTTTGTCGAAGGTGGCAACGTTCAACGAAAAGTAAGCCCCAACGTGGGCAGGCCCCGTAAGAAAGCTGCCTAGCAGCTTGCAATAAAAAAGCGGAGCGAACCATCCGCGATAAAAATTTAGATTGTTCATCTACGGGGCCGTGTATCGGCCCCTCCGTTTTTTATTGCCGTTTTCCTATCGCGCCATCGTGCTTTCCATCGTAAAACTATCAAAATATTAGTAAATGTTTGAAAATCTTACCGCTCTAAGCTGTACTGTACGCAGGACTTACAGCATTTTTGTGCTTGACATCCGCTCCATCGTCTTCTACTTTGGTCCCCTGATTTTTTCATGGCGCTGAAAATTTTTCGCACTCGTAATTTTTTTCAAGCTCTTTTTTCTCCCACCGTAAAAAATCAAAAAGGTTTTTCTATGCCACGGGTGTGTCTAGCCGCAATGCCGCGCACGTTGTGGCAAGAGGCGAAGAGAAAGAGGAGGAAACGAAATGAATGAATACATAGTTAGTTGGAAGTTGACTGGGATATCGCCTGTAAAGGCTAAGACGCCAGAAGACGCAAAAGAAGTGTACAAAAAAGATTGCCGTATCACCGTCATGATTTTACCGGAAAGAGTTGGCGACACCGATTTTGATGAGTTGGAATTTATTGACGCACCAAGAATAGGAGTGTTGGATGAATTTACCGTGAATTGGGTTTTAGAAGGAAACACCTACTTACAAGCGGAGACAGAAGCCGATGCTGCGGAGATGTTCGGAGAAGTACGGGAAATAGATATTGATCTCCATACCTCTAATCACAAAACATTCAAGGAATTTGAAATCGAGAACATACAACTTGAAAGTGAAGCTGACGCTGCCAAGCGTCGTTCTCCTCCAGATGTTAAGAAGGCGGACGGCGCGAAAGCTTGACGATCTTGTCCCGGTGTGCCTCCGCGCAGGTGCTGACGCTGGGCTTGGGCACGGCTTGAAAAACCCGTGCTGCAACACCGCTGGGGATTGCGCCATCAGGTCCGCAGTCCCCAGCCCGAATTTTAGAAAGTGTGAAGAAATGAACAGACAGGAAGTGATTCCAAAATGCACAGTTTGCCGTACTCCATTCATCTTGTGGGATGGAGTCTATATCCCAAGGGAATATTGCGAACGGGGACACCCACCACGTGCGCCACGTGTAACGCGCGGGATTCCCAGATGGATGATTGCTCCTCTGAATAAAGCATACGGTTTACGTTTGCGCACCGTGCGCAATGCTGCGTTTTGGCTTGATAACGCGCGATCCTCGATTGTGGCACCAAACTGTCTTGTTGGCTTCCTCGATCACTACGGTCATGATGCCAACAATAATTTTATCTGTGAACCCTACGCACGGACCTGTGAGGCTTGCCACAAGGATGCAAAGAAATTTGCGCAGACTATCGGCGCAACACTTTCTATCGACAAGTTTACTTTTCATTGTCCGTGGTCCGATGAATGCATCCGCATGACGTTTATGAAGGGGTAAACCATCGATGAGTAAACCTGATTTATTAGGCGCTGCACTTTTTAATGCCAGTGAGAGAATACCCGTCTTTCCGTGCAGCCCGCGAACCAAGCAGCCATTGATTGAAAATGGTTTTAAGGGCGCTACAACCGATCCTGAAAAAATCAAAGAGTGGTGGGCAAAGTGGCCTGATGCGCTGATTGGAAGTCCCACAGGCAAACGCACCAACCGTTTAGTAGTTGATACGGACTCAGATCGTGCGGAAGCGGAACTGCTACTGCTGGCAGAGCAAGCAGGCACAACTTGGCCATCGACGTATACGGTCAAAACTCATGACGGGAAACATTTTTATTTTCTTTACCCCGGCAGCGGTGATATCGGCTGTTCTTCCCGCACGCTTCCCGATCACATCGACATCCGCGCCAATGGTGGTTATGTAATCGTGCCACCGTCGCCACATCCTGAAGGCGGATTCTATGAAGTCATCAACCCCGCGCCGAAGGCCGAAGTACCCGTTTGGCTGTACAACCTGCTTGTAAATGTTGAGGCGGGCAAGTCAATTGCAATCGGTGAGGCCACACCTTCATTCGCTTTGCGGCAATACCATCGCGTGATTGCAGAACTGAAACGCGCGACAGAAGGCAATCGCAATAAGCGACTGAATGACGCCGCGTGGTGGGCTTCAAGATTATCCGATCACCCGCTACTAGCGGAAAAAACAACATCTGCGGAGATTGTGCGAATCGCTGAATCGCTTGGTCTCAATGACCGTGAAATTGAGAAGACCTGCCAAAGCGGGTGGCGCGGCGGGCAGGAGAAGAAAATAAAAATCTTGCAAGTTGAGGAATGCAGCGACCTCGGCAATGCGGAACGCTTTGTGCTGAAGCATGGGAACGTGGTGCGCTTCGTTCCAGCATACGGTGAAAAAGGCGGGTACCACGTGTGGAATGGACACCGCTGGGTGCCCGATGCACGGAAAGCCGTGCGCAAGCTCGCACAAGAAACCGTGCGCGGTATCCATGCAGAAGCCGCTGGAATCGAGGATGACGAAATACGAAAGCGCATCGGCAAGTGGGCGCTGAAATCTGAAAACTCGAAACTGATTACGTCCATGCTTGAAGAAGTGCAGCCAAACATTGCCATCGTGCCGCGCGACCTCGATTCCGATATTGAACTTCTGAATCTGGAAAACGGCACGCTCGATTTGCGCACGGGTATGGTCCGTGAGCAACACGCCGCTGATTTAATCACGCTGCAGTTACCAGTAATGTTTGACCCTCGTGCTTCGTGCCCCTTATTCGAGAAGCATATTAAACTCGTGCTTCCTGATGACACGGTACGCGGCTATTTTCAGGAGATGATTGCCTATTCGTTTACAGGATCAGTCGGAGAGCAGTGCATCCACATTCTGCATGGCGATGGTGAGAATGGAAAATCTACCACGGTGGATTTATTCCGCAGCCTTGCTGGGGATTACGGTTGGCCTGCGCCACGTGCGCTTTTTGCTGGCGGGTACACCGATATTGCGCCACACCAAATAGCGGACCTTTTCGGTAGGCGATTCGTCACCTGTTCCGAATTCAAGAAAGGCGATACCCTCCGCGTTGAGGTAATGAAGGCGCTAACTGGAGGTGGTGCAAGCGAGCAGACAGGCGCACGGAAGTACGGCCATGCATTCCAATTCACTCCGCAGGCCAAGTTTATTCTTGATTCCAATTATTTGTTGGAAGTGGATTCGCCTGATTTTGGAACGTGGCGACGAATTCGTTTGATTGCATTCGATCAGGTTATCTCCAACAAAGTTAAAAAAGATTTGCACTTCGATAAAAAACTGTGGGCAGAGCGGAGCGGCATTTTGAATTGGGTGCTCGCTGGGTTAAGACGTTGGAACGCACGGGAGCGCGTGTTGATTGTCCCCGAGACAATCACCGCAGCTTCCAAGCGATACGAGCAGGAGCAGGACTTATTGGAGCAGTTCATTGAAGCGGAATGTATTCGAGAGCCGAAGGCCACACTTGATATGGGGCGCTTTGCTTCCTGCTATGGAGCTTGGCTCAAAGGCCGTGCAACGTCAAAGAAGGATGTTGTAGGAATCCGGGCGCTCAAGGAACAGATTACCAAGAAGGGTTACGTGGTGACTTACGATTCTGCCCAGCGGCACGATATCGTTTGCGGGTTGGTGTTGCGGCAATGGCTGGGTGAGATGTGAGGTCTTGCCGTGTTGCCACCAAAGCCCATTTTACAGTCTCAACACACTCAGACACCATTTACAACCTTTCCCTAACACGCGCGTATTGGAAAGTAGTTTAAAAGGGTGTCTGAGTATGTTGAGTCTGTAATGGATATTGATTCTATGGGATTTACGGGTGGCGGTTTTTGAGGCACACACGGCACCATGACACTTTGGCAAAGTGCTGTGTTGCCGTGGTGCCGCAAAGCCAATCGATAAGGAGACCAATCTATGCAGCCTGAGATTGTGAATGCATTGCAGCAAACCCTTGGCCAAGGCGGATCGCGTTTGTTTGATGTGCTTCCAGTGCAGCTCAAGAACGTCATCAAAAATAAATTGTGGCTCCAGTGCACAGACAAGAACGGCAAGCTATTCACCAGCTTTCAAGCATTTGTGGAGCACCGATTACCGCAAGGATTGGAAAGCACAATCAGCGACCTAATCATCTATTGCCGCAAGAAAGAAGACGTACAAGAATTGATAAAGCGGGAAGCCCCGGAAGCAAAAGAGCACGGCGGCACGAGAGTAAAGAGCACCAAGCAAGTTGATAATATAAACTTGAAAGCAAGTAAAGGCGGCACATCCCCGACCTACGCGCTCCGTCGCCTAAAACGCGATCATCCACTTCTGGCCGAAAAGGTAATCACTGGCGAGCTAACCGCCAACGAAGCCGCCATAAAAGCAGGCTTCCGAGTAAAGCACATCAGCGTCCCAGTAGACACAGCAGAACACGCACTCAAGCCGCTGATAAAAATCTTTGGCCAAAGCAAACTAGAAAAAGCATTCAGGACGCTGAAACGCATGGGGTAACAGAATCACCGCTGTACAGCCCTCTGGAGCCTCAGCCAGCACACCTGCAAGCCTTCTGGCGAGCAATCTGGCATCATCAGTGCCACAACCCCAAAATCCCAAAATAGTCTCTTAAAACGACCCGCAGCGGCAAACACCCGCAAAATCAAACTGGTACTGGCGATGACCAAAGTACTCAAACATTTGAGTAGTTTGAGCATACCAATAATGAACAAAACCCCACAAAATCACACGTTTTGTCTTGACAAATCACAAAATTAAGCGCAGACTTTCAGGCACGGTAGAAGATGTGATTAGGTTTACCTAATCGGTCTTCAACGCTTTCGAGGCGTACCGTAAGATTCGATCCTCACGCGGACGTTTCAGTAAATAACACACACACAACTAAATAGCGCAGAAAGCTTTCCTAGCGTCACAGGAAAAATCCCATGAAAAATGGACCATTGGAAAAACCACGTCCAGCCGAGACGATTGGAAAATACCACATTGAAAAATTGGTGATTGGCAGCGATTGCCAGAAAGATTACCACAAACGGCGAATCAAGATTTTCAACCGCGATCAGAATATTTTTCTGGCCAGTCTCGGCGCGTCGATGCCAGCACCAGAGCCACCCAAAGAAAAGCGTCACGGACGCCGGGTGCGCGGACGGCATCGAATTCCAACGCTCTTAAAAGCAGCATAGATTCATCTTCACAAATCCAATTTATTAAAGGATCACCCAATGGCCGAAAAACTCTGCCTTGCTACACGTATTCCCAAAAATGTTTTCGAAGCTGTGCATGCATCAGCAGTCGCGAATGATCGAAGCGTGTCATCCGAATTGCGCAGGCTGATTGTTAAGACATACACACAGCCGCAGCTCACACCAAGCAGATGATTATCTTGCTTATCGTTGCCTCTATCTGGCTGTTGGCGCTGCTGTCCTGCATAGAAATCTTGTGGACCTTCTTTCGTCACATTCTCTATAGAGTACTACAACGTAATAATACCACTACAGTAAACAGTTCACAGCAATTTCCCGCAACCCCTATTGAATGAAGGGGATATGGACATCGTGGAAAATACAGCTCGACCCCAATGGAACCGCGCAACCACTGCTTTCGCGTTCGCTAAAATCCGAAAACACATTCCCGTAACGCAGAGAGCCTTCTAAATGCATGACCCGTATGGGGTTAACGAGTCCGTAAAATGAAGCAAAGAAAGGCGAATAAATGGCGAATAAAGGTAGAGGTAGACCGCGAGCGAGCTGGCAATCACTGAAAGAGAATGGCTCAAAAATCTGGAAAAAACGACAACGGGAAGACGAACCACCGCCACCAATCGCAACCGTTAGGCCGAAGAAATTCAAGCCTAATGCCGAAGCGGTTGCTGCATACGTGGCTTCAATCAACCGTGAATGCGAAACATTTTCTCAACGCTGTGTGCCGGGTGAAATCCTAACGCGGCAGTACGGAAGCGGCTATGACTGGAAAGACGCAGGCGAAGGCTACCAAAAACACGGCGCATTCTTCCGCTGGAATCCAACCCTGCAAACGGACTACAAAACTTTTGCAGTGAACGCAGTCAACGATCCGAACTGCGGGCCGTGGACGCGGGAGTTATGTACAAGATTTCTGGCCGACTTAGAAAATAATTCGCACCACTGCCACCTAGATACCGAAGCAATAAAAAATATCGAGCTAATGATCCAAACATTTGCCGACCCGGGCAAACCGATCCCGATGATTCGAAAACTGGCGCTGGTCGAATTCCTGTGTTGGAAAACCGCAAACAACGAACCGCGTTTCCCAAATGAATTACTTTTGGATTTCAACGCAGACGATATCGAAATGATCGATGCAGCAATTGTGGCAGAGCGGGAATAAATCTGGAGGTGCAACATGTACCAGTGCTGGCATTGCTGCCCACGCTGTAAAGCAGATCACTGGCATGAGATTCGAAATGAAAGCGCACCGCTGGACAACTATCGCACCCTCTGTTCGCGCTGTAAGGAAGCACAAACAATGACAACGGATTTTCAAAAAGATTCGCGAAAGCTCAAGCGCCGATGGGTCGAAGAAAAAGAAGATAGCAATTTCTCAAACTCTTTTCCGATCCGAAGTTGTGGAAATGAAAACGAATACTTGGCGCTGGCCTTCGCGCAAGCAGATGACGAAATCGAGCGACGTTTATTGCTCACGATAAACTGAGGAGGAACAAATTGAAATATGGACGTTACACAAAAATCCCAGCAGATGGTTCTCCGGGCGCGTTGGAGGGGACAATCACGATCATTGAGAACGGTGGAGGAAGCTTGACCCTTGGCGTACTTCCACGCGGGAGGCGCAAAGGCAAATTGGAATTAAAAGCAAGAGCAGCGGAAATAGCAGCACTGCCAAAAAAAGTGTACGCGAAACCTGATCCAACACGAAAAATTACCAGTTTGAAATATGAAGACGCCGATTCCAGCAAGCGAATCGTAACTTTCAAAACAGAGCAGTAGATTCACAAAACAGAAAGGAAAAAAAACAATGAGCACAGCACTTGTCCGAGTGAAAGACGAGCTGAAGTGTTTGCACTTCAGCTTGAAAGCATTGGTCGAAGATTTGGCACCGTTTTCAAACATTGAAAAGTTGCGCGAGCTGCAATTATCAATGGCGGAATTGGCTGAAGTTTGCGCAAAAGTGATTTCAAAAAGGAGCACCCGATGATTGGCGACTACTTACAAAACCAGATGGAACACGCACGAATAACACCCGTTCACACAAACAACCTTGAGGAAGACGAAGAGTACCGCGAAGCCGTGAAAGATGTTTTGAACGGCAGGAGCCTTGGTGAATTCGCCGGAAATATTGGCCTCAGCAAATCGCAGGCACTATCCATGAGTAAAGAACAGATCGTCGCATTCGTCCGTCAAGCCGAAGAAAATCTGGCGGACGGTCCAACCCCGCGCTATGTGATTTCATAAAAAGGAGAAATAAACAATGTCAGTGAAACTGAACACCCACTTGCTAGAACCATTGCAGCAACGATCCTTGGTTCCAGCCGCAAGAGTCCACCAAGCATTGGAGCCAAATGGTATTGAAGCAACCGATAAACGTGTTGTCCGTGTCGCCAAGCAAGACAACCAAGACTCAGACACGGACAATGACGAAGATTGCGACGAAACAGATGATGGCGACTGCGAAGACGAAACCGTAACTGAATTGAATTAGCAACAAAAAACCAACTGGAGGTAAAGCAAATGCACTTTGAAGAAGCCGAAGTCAGATTCCTAATGAGCGAGCACGGAGCCGAACATGCAACCCGTGATCGGAAACTATTTGCAATCGCGGACCACAGATTATTGGGCTGTCCGCAGGAAATATTTTTCCGAGTCCTCGCAGATCGTGCAATCAAACTCGGGCGGAAATTTGCAGAGTTTCGCGCAAGCAACAAATCCGTAGCGACGGCAGTCCCGTCGCTCGAAATGGAAATCGCAGCAAGCAAGTTGTTTTAAGTCCCAAAAACAAAATGCACCAGAAACATAAATGCAAGACTGAAAGAAAACAAAATGACATACACAAATGAAGCGTTGTTAGAAATTTCAGACCTCAGCACCAAAGCAGAACATCTTGGCAAAAGGAAGTCCAGCCGACCGAACCTTGGCGTCCGTGTACTTGTCCAGAATTTCGAATATCAACCGTAGCGGAATTTCCAGCAATGAAATGCGTCAACGCTATGGCGCAGCTTTGGTTGAGGAATTGACTCCGCGACAAATCACCGAACAACGATACACCAAAGCATTTGAAAAATATTTTGTGCAAGGTGATGAGGATCACAGCACAAAAGAGTATCGCGATTTAGCTGCTGGAACTCAATCCATCGCATACACACAAGGTGTTTCTGGCGCCTATACGATTCCACTTTTATATAACGCAACGGTCTTCGAAGGCATGTCCCAAACTGATCCCGTGCTGTCAGATGCCGTGACAGACTTCGAAATGTCCAGTTCACCGACCTTGCAGCCGAAAACAATTTCAGGCTATGACCTATCTTCCGTAACCGCACAATTAATTTCCGAAACAACCCAGCAGCTCGGACAAGCCTTCGCTCCAGCCATTGGCGGGAAAGTTTTAAAAGGCAATCGAATCTGGCGTACCGCTGTACTTGCGTCACTTGAATCCGAGACAGATATTCCAGACCTCATTGGCAAAATATGTCGGTGCTATGGTGTTTCCTTCGGCAGGAGCTTAGGTCAAGCGGCTGTGACAGATTTGTTGGCCGCGTTGCCAGCTCCGTCATACACCACCAGCTCTGGTGTGATTACAGCAACGGACCTCTTAAATATCTACTTCCTATGCAACCGCTTCCACAGAGCGCAACAAAAATGCTCATGGCTCATGGGAGATTTCAGTTACGAGCGGGTCCGCAAGGCAACAGACTCCCAAGGCCGTCCCTTACTCAACATGGTCAATGACGCAGAAGTACTCATGGGCAAACCTGTCCACGTGTCTCCGTCATTCGGCGGCGGCGGAAGTCCCGTCACCGCAGGGACAATTTGCTTCGGGGATTTCTCCCACTGGCATTTGCGTTGTAGCCGTCCGACATTGCAACGCGCCATCAACGTTCCCAACGGCATTGAATACGGTCGAAGCTACTATACGGGAAGAATTAGATTCGACAGCGCGTTCATGGACGAGAGCAACGGAAATTTCCCGCCGATCATTAGCGCCGTTGTCACTCCGTAATTTTCCTCTGGTCGCTTGTGGGGAGAGGAAATAATTTCCTCTCCCCACAATCCAAAAAACAAATTCAAAACGAAAGCGTGAATCAGCATGGCTTCATTTCATTCCGTATCATTGGCAAATCTGCCAAGCAGTGGCGCTGTCGGAGACGTATATTTCTGTACCACAAATTCTCTGCTGTACTGCGTGGTGGGTGATACCTCACTGGTACAGTTGCTTGTTGCTATACCTGTGCCTGTGGCTGGACCGATTGGGCCAAAAGGCGATACTGGCGCGACAGGCGCACCGTTCACAAGCGTGATCCAATTTTCAGGGGACTGGGCACCATCGCCAGTCGGCTACACAGCGGGTGCTGTCGTAAATTACAATTCATTTTTATACTTGGCACTTGCTCCGCTCAACATTTCAACGAACGTAATGCCACCTGAAGGAAATCCATTTTGGAAAATTCTTGCGCCTTCAGCCACAGTCACAGGAAAAGAATCGGCTATTGTGTGCATCGTAGACGGCAACGGAACCACGCCAACCACAGGGACAAAAGCACTAGTACAGTTGCCAGCAAACTGTGTGGTAAGCAGCTACTCCATTTTTGCGGATCAACCGGGCAGTGCTCAATTCGATGTGAAGTGGGCCACCTACGACAATCTTCCTTCAACCGTCTCAATCACTGGAGTAAATCCACCCGCCTTGAGTAACGCGCAGAAAAGCTCACTGGATATCAGCGGATTATGGAACCCAAAAATTTTCAACGCTACTGATTGCCTAGAAATCGACCTCGTATTCGTTCAGACTTGCACGATTTTAACTTTGCAGATTTTCGTAATCGCACTTTAAAAAAGGAGAAATTCCAATGCAAGAAAACGCACCTGATACCATAATCGTTTTAATGGATTCGAAAGACGCAGAGAAATACGTGAAACAGAAGCTTGAACTTCACGCCAAGACATTTCCCATAGAATCGAAATCCTAAAATCTCCCATGTGTCTGGCTGGACGTGCGGTGTGTCGCAAAACCTTGGTGAGCCAATCGCAGCTCTCACACTGTGATTTGGGGAGTACCCGCACGTAAAAATTCAAGATAAATCCCTCGTCTGACTAGTACTTAAAGCGTTAATCACTAATTAAGGTACTCCTAAGTGCGTACCTCTGGTCATACTCTCCACACGGCCACAGAATGGAGATGAAACGAAGCACAGCCTTAGTAAATCATGCGAATGAGATGGAGCCTCGGATGCACAGACTTGGGAAGCAACCCTAGTGACTTGTCCAAAATGCAAATCTGAGCAGGCAGATAATGCCCACTTTTGCTCTCAATGCGCTGAAACATTGCTCGCGCAAAGAGACAATGATATTAGCGCGTCAGGGCAAAAAGACGTGCCCCCGTTGGAGTCCCAGCTCGAAAGATTGCGGAGCCGCAGTTGGGAGACAACTAAGTATCTAAAGATTCTTTGCGTAGTGTGGCTTCTGGATTCAGTGCTCCTCGTATGGTTGTTCATTTATGTGTGGCTAAATGGCAATACTCCCGAAAATAGTCAATGGGCGGGAGACCTTGGTGGAATTTGGGGCGTTACGTCTGCCTTCCTTTTGGTCCCGACGTGGAAAGCATTTAAGCGAAGTTTTACTTCGCTTTACAGAACCTTTATTTATTCTATTGTTTGTTTCACCAGTATAGCTGCATCTGGTGTTTTCCTTTTGGTATGGGCAGCTGCCCCTGGTTCCCCGAAGGCTTTTACACGAGATAGCGTTTCATTAGTCGGATTGATTTTCACTGCGATATGGGCTTCGCGCTCATGGTCCGCGATTACACTAGTCGAGCCAGAATCAAATCCTGAGTTTCACCAAAAGCATCGAACATTCGGACTAAAAGCTGGAGTTATTATTTTGAGTGTGCTTCTCATTGCGGCCTTTGCAGGCGGTTACATTGGGATTCGTGCGAGTCACGTTGCCAAACTCGAAATGGTTTTAAATGAAGTTAGGGAACTTGGAAAGAAAGCAGCACCCCAGAAACAACTGTTCGTTAAGCTTGCGAGGGAAAAACGCGATGCACAAACGCTGGCCGAGTATACACAGCGTTGCTCCGAACTGGAACCTGCGTTAAAGGACTACGTGGCTTCTGAGGTGCAAATGGATAATCTGTTTAGCCAATCCCAGCAAGAAATCGAAGAACTTAAACCCAATGCCAATTATACTAGCTCTCTTCCAGCATTAGGTGTGCTTAGGGCAGTGTTCGCAAAAGACATAGAAGGCGCAAAATTCTTCGGGAAAGAAATTGAATATGCAAAACAGCTTCCCAATATTCCTGAGACGAATAGAACTCAATATTACAAAGCGAACATACAGCCTGCTATCGAGGAGGAAGGTAAGATTGCAAGAGATGAAATTGAAATTTTGAAAGATGCGAAGGCTCGTAATATTAATCTGCCTGTGAGTATGTATAAGGAATATGGAATAGAATAACGCAGTGGCACGCTCTGGCGACAGTCCGCACGTCATGAAAAAATCCGCTACGTTAAGGTCCGTTACTGTGATTGGAGATTCGTCTTTGTGTTGACCATCTGGGCTGTTTCCAGACGCATCGAACCCATAATTCTGATGACACCTTGGTGTAATATCTGCTGGCAATGACCATGCAACCCATGAGCTTCTGGCATTTGTTCTTGAACAATCCCGAGTGGGCGCTTGTTGGCGTAGGCATCCTGACGATGTTTGTCATCGGATGGCAGGCTGTGGAGACCCGGCTTGCTGCGCAGGCATCGCAACAAGCAATCGGAATTATGGAGCGTCAGACCAAAGCGACTGAGGATGCTGCTAAAGCGACACAGGATAGTGTAGCCACCATTCAGGAACAGCTTGTCCTTATGGAACGTCAAGCGCAAGCCACAGAAGAGGCTGCCAATGCCGCCATAAAAACTGTAGACGTTATGATTAGCAGGGAACGTGCCCGGATTGAAATTGAACCTGTTGGCATTCAAATTTATCCACCTGCCCATCCCCTGCGACTCGATGAAGTTTCCTACAAAGTGAAGTGCCACGGAACAACTCCCGCGACCATTATTGAGACAAAAGTTTGGGCACAAATCACCGATTCCGATAAACCGTATCGGAGTGAATCTTATAATTCCATTTACATACCTGCGGTTTTTATAACGACTTCGGACGGAGTTATGGGGCGTACACCTCTCTCTTCTGATGATGCATTAGCAACGAATGGTGTAGACGTTGTGGAAATGGTCCGCAAGAAGATATTGTTTGCTCATTTTTACGGTTTTGTTAGGTATAGAGACATCTTTGATGGGACTTGGGTTTACCGATTCAGATACATTTATGTCCCAAACCCGTGGGCAGACGTTCAGGGGAGTTGGATTAAGCACGGCCCACCCGCCGAAAATACCGAAAGACAAGTAATAAATCCAAACTAGGACGCTTCTGAATCTTTAGTGTCTTTTTCTGTCGCTGAAGAGTTACATCCAGTGGCTTCCCCCTCGTCATCAGCCCTTGCGCTCACGCCATATATTCGCCATAGGGTTAGTTTTGGAATGTCCGTAGAAGCATAAATGTAAATCGAAAGAAGTTGTAATGAGCACAGCAAACAAGGAACGGACACACGATAGCGCGAAAGAACTATATCGAGTCGCAAATGATTTGAATTTACCAATCGAGCTGGAAAGCGAGCTGCCCAATCCACACTTCAAAGTTATTTTCCCGCATCGGCGCAAACCACGGCGAGCAAATCCGCGACGGATTGCTTGCACGCGGTAAAAATGTGTTTTTCAGTTTTCTTTCGGTGAGGCTGTATCATGGTGCCGTGTGCTACCCCACTCAGACGGCAAAAAGCCAGTTTCCGAGAAGACGACTTATCGTGACTTGGCTTCCGTTGAACCAACATTCTGGTTATGGTGTCTAATACTCCATCGATGGCCTCCCGAGATACATTCGGAGAAAAGGGGTTTTCAAGATGTGGTTACGCCTCACCGTCATCGGGGTTTTGGCGCTCGCGCTGCAAACAGCCTTTCAATCAAATAACGCACAAGCGCTTCGCCAGAAGTATGGAGCGCCTGTATCCGAGTCTTTTCTAGTCAGACCGGGCGTAACCGCGTCCGCGAGTTACGGCGCGAGCGGTGACGTTTGCGAGATTGTGCTCAGCCCGCAGCGGCTATGGAACAGTACCCTTGATAGCAAAGCCGTCAATCAGATCACCGAAGAACTCGTGCCCACTCGTGAGCGAGGCAAAGTCGCAACGGGTGGACCAATAAATGGAGCTTGTCCAACCAATGATTGCAGCGGGTCCGACTACGAATGGGAGAAAGTTTCCATTGTCCGCTGGGGAGGCAACGACCAAGTACGTTACGTCACAATTCGGTGGCATCGAGGCGAGTGTCAGTTCGCAACCAAATGACAAGTGGGCCTTTCAACTTCTGGCTGCAAACTCTGAGTAAATGGCATTCCCCGGGCATCGGCCATCGGAGCCATACCGATGGGGCCAGTTTCCGGTAAGACGACTTCACAGGAGTTGGGGAAATATTTCGCGGCTAACTGGTACGTAGCAGGTATGTTAGGCTACGGCACCCCTGAGCCGATATTGGTGTCAAATGGTAGTGTGAAAACACACAACGGTTCAATACGGTGGCTGCTCTGGTGTTGTTGTGGAACCGCCATTATTCTCCTCTTGGCAGCGACGTTTGACCACGTTCAGCAGCGTCGCCTGCGATATCGAGCTGAACGGCTCTTATCGAATATGCGATCAGTGGCTCTGCGACAAACGGAAGCGGAAGCGCAGGCTTACCTCGCCGAACGCGTTTTTGACCGATTCCTCCAGATGGTTGCGGATGGCGCACTGCTCACTCCAACTGGCTGGAAAGCGGTGGAGCAACTCTCTTATAAATCAAGCGAATTTTCTAACGAAGAACCTATTGTGCTCATGCGCATGGCACCCATAAACGCAAATGAAAAGCTAGTCAAAGACGACCAAGTGCAAGCTGATGCTTATTGGAGCGACGATGTCGGGAGCATTGATTCATCGTTCCGGTACAGGCCGCCGAAACCGAATATTCGCGTGGTGGTGACCGTTTACCGATTCCATCTTCTATTCACCAGCACGCACCCGGGTATCAATGAAAACGAGTACAAGACACAAGAGGCGGCAGCGCTGAGGCAGTGGAAGATGGAGGGACCGTTTAAGCGCTGGGCTACGCTGGAAAAAACGATCACCTACTTAACCGAAAAGAGTGGTCAGACGAGTGACCCGGAGACTGTGGAGAACATCAAGAAAGCGATTGCAACCCTCAAGCGTATAGAAACACGGCGCGGTAACGCTTGCGCATGTTGAGTATCAATGTACTCCCAGTGCCTGAGAAACGGCCTTATCGGCAACTGAGAATTTCGCACATTTCATATTCCGGGTTGACGATTTATCATCACTTGGCTTCGATAGAGGAATTGCCAGAGAAATCCGTCGAATGACCCCAAGACAAACGGGAGCGACATGATGGATGCGCTTGTGCTGAAAATACTAATCGCCATAGTTTTGTTCGCCCTTCCCGCTTGGATTACTCGTATCCGTCGCAGGAGTTCTTCTCGGCTCTCCTCGTGGGCTTTCATATTGATCGCCATCAGCGAGTTGATGCAAATCGCATATGTCGTGCGGGGAGCGACGATAATCGATCTCTTCGATCATTTTTTAATCATGGGATTGGCGATATGCGTAATTGGAACGATTCTCAGCATGATCTGCCAGAGCAGAACCCACTCGGAAGCTGGTTATATCTTCACAGGCGCGACTACGTCTGCACTCTGGTTTTACTTGGGAATGATTCATTGAATTTAGAGGGTCACTCGAGACCGCTCACCAAGTCCTGATAAACGGGGTTATCGGAAACTGGGATTGTAGCCGATTTTCTTGGCCACTGCGCATCCAATCCTCTCCCAGCTCGTGAACTTGCCACTTCGCAGCCCCGTAGCGAATACTTACGGAGCACGGTGGCACTGGAACACCTTGCCCCGTGGGTATGTGGTGCGGATGACAGTAGGATCGTGATTTGGTGCTTCGGGCTTCCCGTCTACCCGCCTGTCTACCGCAATGTTTCCTCTTCGGATTTTACCCTCGTGCTTTGTGCTTCGCAGTGAGCCTATACCAAATCCCTATACCAAACTGGCCGCTATACCAAACTCTTCATTCCGAGAATGCCTTGTGTCGAAAGAAGTCCCTTGAGCCTATACCAAACCTATACCAAGCCCCTATTTTGCAACAGCTTCGCCTTACCTCTTTTTATAAGTCCCTTAGTTTTGTTTAAGATATGGTGCGCCCGGAGAGATTCGAACTCCCGGCCTTCTGGTTCGTAGCCAGACGCTCTATCCAGCTGAGCTACGGGCGCATTTTTTTTTCAGTGGCTTGCAGCTTGTTGTACGCCGATCGAACTAGCTTGCCCCGGACTTGCGTGATCTGCAAAGGGCGGTTCATGACTGAGGCATTGTAGCAGTTTCGCGTTGCCGACGGCAAATTTCTGGGGCGAAATGGCTGAAATTTTTTGGGAGATTGTCAGGTGGCATGGAACTGGTGGAGCACAAAAGCTGCGGAGGAGAAGGCGGGCAGAAGGTTGCAAGCGAGGCTGGGGTGCGGAAAGGCTGTCCACTCCCTCCCGAAAGGCGCGGGAGGGAGTGGGCGCTACGAAAGCGCCGGAATTTGCAACATGATTTTGTAGAGGCCGGCCGGTTTTTGGGCGGGCGACGGGGTGCATTCGTTTTTGTAGCTCGCCTCTTTGGTGGCGAGGGTTTAGATGCCTGTACGCAGAGCAAATCCGCCGCAGCAGAAAACTTGGGCTACAAAATGTTCGGGCACGGCTTCGCTCGCTTGACGCTGCTGGAAGCCAAGGGCTAGTATCAGTTTTGGGTTTCAAAATTGTTTTCTTCAGTATGCCTACTGCCGCGGCGCAAGGTGCTCATCCCTGGAAGCGCGCTTGAACCAACGCGGTGCGAACCTGGACAGTTACTCGCTGCTGGTCGGACACCAGGACCGGCACGTGGATTGCGTGAACATCGTCACCCATGCGGCGCCCGACACGCGCAGCAGCCGACACGCACGCGCCATCGCCAGCGACGAGAGCCGCGTGATCTTCAATAGCAAGGTCATCGTCAATCAGGGCGCCAACGGATCCGACTCGAAGCAATCCTGCCGTGGCCTGCTGCTCTCCCCCAGCGCCGAGATCGATACGCGGCCGCAGCTCGAGATCCACGCCGACGAGGTCAAGTGCGCACATGGCGCCACCACCGGCAGGCTCGATCCGGACATGCTGTTCTACTTGCTGTCGCGCGGTATCGACCGCGAAACCGCGCAAAGCCTGCTGGTGTTCGCCTTCCTGGCCGACGTGCTCACCGGCATGTCCATAGGCTCAGCGCGCTCGGCGATCGAGAGCGCGCTGATCAGCCAATTACCCGACTCGCAAATCTTGCGGAATTTTCGATGAAAAATATTGCACTCGCCCGTTCGGACCGAACCTTCGATGTCGAGGCCGCGCGCCGCCAATTCCCGATATTGACGCGCCTGGTGCACGGCGAAACCGCTGGCCTATTTGGACAACGGCGCCTCCGCGCAGCGCGCGCAATCGGTCATCGAGGCCGTCGACGACTACGAACGCCGTCACCACGCCAACATTCATCGCGGCGTTCATACCTTGAGCCAGGAAGCGACCGCGATGTACGAGACCGCGCGCGACCGCGTGGCGCGCTTCATCAATGCGCGCTCGCGCACCGAGATCATTTTCGTGCGCGGCACCACCGAGGCGATCAATCTCGTCGCGCAAAGCTACGCGCGGCCGACGTTGCAGCCGGGCGATGAAGTGCTGATCACCCACCTGGAGCACCACGCCGAACATCGTGCCCTGGCAAATGGTCTGCGAGACAACCGGCGCCAAGCTCATTGCCCATGGATGCTCAGGGCGAGGTTCATCTCGACGCGGTGGTTGCCCTCATGAATGCGCGCACCAAGATTCTGGCCTGCGCTCATGTGTCCAATGCCTTGGGGACCATACTGCCGGTGCGGCGTTTGATCGCCGCCGCCAAAGCCCGCGGCATCGTCACCCTGATCGACGGCGCGCAGGCGATCTCGCACTTGAGCGTGGATGTGCAGGATATCGGGCTGCGATTTCTACGCCTTCTCCAGCCACAAGATGTACGGGCCCACCGGCGTGGGTGTGCTCTACGGACGCGAGCAGCTGCTCGATCGCATGCCGCCATGGCAGGGCGGCGGCGAAATGATTCTGGCGGTGACCTTTGCCAAGACCACCTACAACGCCTTGCCGAACAAGTTCGAGGCCGGAACGCCGAATATTTCCGGCGTCGTCGGCCTGGGCGCGGCGGTCGATTTCCTGTCCTCACTGGATTTGGAGGCGGCGCATGCCCACGAGAGCGCCCTGCTCCACCATGCCACGGGCGTGCTCAGCAAGATTTCCGGGCTGCGCATCGTGGGGACGGCACCCGACAAGGCCAGCCTCGTCTCCTTCGTCGTGGCCGGCGTACATCCCCATGACCTGGGCACGATCCTCGACGAGGATGGCATCGCCGTGCGCACCGGCCATCACTGTGCAATGCCGGTCATGGATTTCTTCAAGTTGCCGGCCACGGCTCGAGCATCGTTCGCCTTCTATAACACCTTCGACGAGATCGACAGACTCGGCGTAGGAATCGAGCGCGCGCGCAAGATGTTTGCCTGATCATCATGGAACTCAACGATCTCTACCGCGACGTCATACTCGACCACAACCGGCGGCCGCGAAACTTTGGGAGCTTGGATTCCGCGGACGCCAGCGTCGAGGGATTCAATCCCATGTGCGGCGATCATCTGACGCTGCGTCTGAAGCTCAACGACGGCACCATCAGCGACATCCGCTTCGAAGGCCAGGGCTGCGCCATATCGACGGCCTCCGCCTCGCTGATGACCGAAGCCGTCAAGGGCAAGAGCCGCGAAGCGGCGCTAACCCTGTTCGACCGCGTGCATCAACTGCTGACCGACGATGCGGCGCCGCCACCCGATGAATTGGGCAAACTGGCCGCCCTGTCCGGCGTGCGTGAATATCCGGCGCGCGTCAAGTGCGCGAGTCTGTGCTGGCACACCCTCGCCTCCGCGCTGAAAGCCGCCGACCTCAAGTCCCTGCCCCCGGTATCGACCGAGTGAGCGGCTGACGTGCGCAGCTATGAAAATGAACCCATCGTCGTGCAGCGCGACGTCAAGGCCGTGGCAATTCCCGCGGGGGCCGAGGTCAACCTTAAGTTAGGGTCGGTCGGCTACATCACGCAGGCCCTGGGCGGCAGCTTCACCGTGTACATCGACGGCAACCTTTTTCGAATCGCGGGCCAGGACGCCGATGCCATCGGCAAGACGTCGGCAAAAGCACCCGAGGTTCCCCCCGGCGCCTCCGAGGAGGACATCAAGAACATCATCTGGCAGCAGTTGAAGACTTGCTACGACCCGGAAATACCGGTCAATATTGTCGACCTCGGGCTGGTCTACGAATGCGAGGTCAGCAAAAACGAGGACGCCACGCGTACCGTCGACATCAAGATGACCCTCACCGCGCCGGGCTGCGGCATGGGCGAGGTGTTGGTGCAGGACGTACGCGACAAAGTGCAGATTATTCCAACCGTGGCGCAGGCCAATGTGGAATTGGTGTTCGACCCACCCTGGAACCAGACCATGATGTCCGATGAGGCCCGGCTGCAGACGGGCATGATGTGAATGACGCGAGGCCCATCCCGTGAACTGGATTGACCTGGGTGTTGCCAATGAGCTGCCCGACGGGCAGGCCAAATCCCTGTCCGTCGGCCGCCGCACGATTGCCGTCGTGCGCAGCGGCGACGCGTTTTTCGCCATCGAAGACATTTGCACTCATGACGGCGCCCCGCTGACCGGCGGTGAGATCGAGGGCAATGAGATCATCTGCCCGCGCCATGGCGCGAGATTTTGCCTGCGCACCGGCGAAGCGCTGACGCCGCCTGCCTACGAGCCGGTACGCGTGTTTGAAACCAAAATTGAGAATGGCCATCTGTGGGTACACGCAGGCTGACACTACTGCGGCACGGTAAGGCAGAGGCCGCCGACGCCTATCCGGAGGATTACGAGCGGCCGCTGACTCACCGCGGCATCATCGAGGCGCAGGAAATGGCGGCGCGACTGGTGAAGCGAAATCTCGTGCCCGACCTTATTTTGGTGAGTCCGGCCGAGCGTGCCTGGGCGACGGCGGAAATCATCGCGACCGCCTGCGAACTCGACGCGAAACAGGTGCAGTGCGCGCGTGAGCTATATCTGGCCACGGCGGAGCGAACCTGGCAGCTGCTCGCGCGCCGCGCGGCCTCGTTGAATCACATCATGATCTGCGGGCACAACCCGGGACTTAGCCTCATTGCCAGCCGTTTTGGACCCAAGGCGCAGCGGCGCGAGCTTCCCACCGCCGGCATCGCCACGGCGGTGTGGCATCACGGCGACTGGACCACCTTGCAGCCGGAAACCGCAGACGGCTGCGAAATGGACGACCCGGAAGACATGGATGAGTCGTGGGAATGGAGCGGCTAGCGAAACCGCGCGGTCACTCCGTTGAGAGCGCCTTGCCCTTTCCCTCGCGGATCGCCTGCTCGATGAGGGGCTTCAGTTGTCGCCGGGCGTCTTCGACCAGCTTGCGCTGCTGCTCGCCTAACTTCGCCTGCTGCTCGCCCAACTTGCCTTGTTGTTCGCCGAGCTTTCCCTGCTCCTCGCCGAACTTACCTTCCTCCCGGCCGAATTGCGATTGCAGCTCGCCGACACGGGCTTGGATTTCTCCCAAGTGGGCCTGCACCTCCGCCAACGCCCGCTGATCGATTTGCGCGGTCAGGCGCGGCAGGTCCAACTCCTTGATCGTCTTTTCGAGTTCGGCCATTTCGCGCTTGAACTCCGGCGACTCCACTATTTTGATGCTGCGCTGCTGCGCGCCAAGGACACGCTGCTGCGCGCCGAGTTCACGCTGCTGTCTGCCCAGCTCCTTCTGCTTCTCGCCCAGTTCCTTCATCGGCTCGAGCAATTGTTGCGCTTTGGCGATGATCTGAGGATCTTGGATCAGGTACGGCTTGCCGTCATGCTGAAAATAAATGTAGTCGCCGCTCTGCCGAGGCAACACATCGCCTGAATCGAACATGAAGCGCGAATGGCCGGAGTGGATCGCCAGAATCCCCTCCTCATCGTCGATGCGGTCCATGCCATCGTGTTCCACGAAGCTATGGCTGTCGCCGGCTTCAGATTTGTCGGAGTCAAAATCCCGGTTGGAAAGCTTTCTGACTTTGACGGGCTTCTTTGCGGGGCGCGTATCCGTCGTGGTTTGGGTGCTGGTCGTGGTCTGAGTGCTGGTCGCGGCCGGGCTGGCGGCAGAACTGGGTGCAACGCTGGCCGCAGGCGCGCTCTGGGCCGCAGGGGTGCTCGGAACCGTATCGTTGGCGGCCGTATTTGTCGCGGCGGGCGCGGCGCGTACCCGCTCCATCGAGGTGGAGGCAATCATGGCCAGCATGACAATCCCGGCGGCAACAAAAGGCAGGCGCTGCCTCGGCGCAAACGAACGCTCGAATCCCCGATCGCTCAACAGTCTTTCGATGCGCGGCGTCAGGTTGCTGGTGCCGGCCATGGCAACGCCGGTCATCGGCCAGCGGGTGCGGGTGGCAAAAGCCAACAGCGTTTCCGCATAAGACGTGCGGCTCTCCGCCTGCTCTACGGCGGCGCAATCGCTCAAGGCCTCGCCCAGTTCGGATAGCTGCCGCTGCAGCCACCAACTGAAGGGATTGAACCAGAACAAAGCGCAATGCAATCCTGCGAGCGCATGCACGTAGAAGTCCTTCTGCCGCACGTGCGCCCGCTCATGCGACAGGACGATGCGCAAGGTGGTACTGTCCCACACGGAATAGCCGTTCGGCAACAGCACGCTGGAACCGATGGTGACGGGGGTCGCAAGCCGCTGTGTCGTGCGCACATCCAATTCGGCGTCGAACGGGAATATCACGCGCTTGGCTTGATTGCGCAGCCGCAGTGCAAATCCCACGCCCGCACAAAGGCGCAACGTCAGGACCGCCGCGACGACGCAGTAGCCGAACACCGCCAACGTTGTCGCCATGCTGCCAAGCGTCATCACCGCGTCACCAAATTGCGCCGCGTTTACGCGCTCCCCTATGTAGTCTCGCGCAGGCGCAGGCGCAGGCGCTGCATCGAGCGCCGCGCCACGCTCTTCGGCGGCTCGAAATGCCTTCGCGCTTCCGATCTCGAGCGGCGGCACGGTCAAGGCGGCAGCAGCCGTTCCAACGGCAGCGGCTGACCGCGACGCGCCGGCAAAGTGCGCTGCGCTGGACGTGCGCGATGCGGCAGTCGGGAGCGCGGCGAGCGCCATTTCCGGCAGCAGGCGCGGGCCGATCTGGGCAGCGACCAATGCGGGCATGGCCAGTGCACCGGCCAGCGCCAGCAACCACGCCGTGCGCCGGGCGCGGACTTGTTCGATGCGCAGCAGGCGCAGTGCGACGAAGATGATCGCCCCCATCACCAGGGAACGCACAGCGGCTTCAAGCAACAGATGAGTGCTCACGATTTCTTCCCCTTCTTCGATGCAGCGATGCGCTCGGCGAGGCGCTGCAGTTC
This sequence comes from uncultured Acidobacteriota bacterium, assembly GCA_963786215.1. Lineage (GTDB taxonomy): Bacteria > Acidobacteriota > Terriglobia > Acidiferrales > UBA7541 > Palsa-360. The sequence goes on along the minus strand of CAWAYK010000004.1, from coordinate 3,306 downwards.
CTTGCGGTCGAGCACCGCGGAATCCACCATGCCGGCGAGCAGCGTTTCGACCGATCCTTCGCAGAACCAATCCACAATGCGTTGCACGGCCCGTCCTGCCACAGCCTGGCGCGATGCAGCCGGCCGATAGAGGAACGTGCGGGTCTCGATGGAGTCGGGACAGGTATCCCTTCTCCTCGAGGCGGCGCAGCACGGTGCGGATGGTGGATTCTTTGAGCGGACGACCTTGCTTGACAAGGTGCTCCCTCACTTGGTCGGCGCTTTGTACACCGTGTTCCCAGATGAGCTCGAGAACTGCCCGTTCCAATTCGCCCAGCTCGGCCGGGTCGTGACTTTGAGTAGTGTTACTGGTCATAGTGTTACTGACTGTAGCATATGGCATTGGTTAGGCAAGCACTATTTTAAGAACTCCTTATTTGGGCTGGTTCCGGCCCGGCGCCACCTCGACCGTCACCAGGGCCTTGGCGGGAAGCGTGATCGACAAGCGGCCATCCACAATGGGCATCTCCTGGGGCGCAGGCAGCGTAGAGGCCGTCACCAACTGCGCGAGCTGCGCCGCCGTCGGATAGGTCGGCGATCCCATACGTTGATAGACGCCGCCGACATCGCCGTGCTCGGCATCCAAACGCAGTACTCGCGCCGAGCGCGCCGCGGCGTCGGGCAATCGCAATGAAATCGTCATCGGCGCGCCGCTTGCACCAGGAGGGACGTAGTTCCAGAGGGCGATGATAAACGAGCCGTCGGTGCGCCGCGTGACCAAAGCGTGCTCCGAATCCGCGTCGTACCGCTCGGTGCCAAGCTCATGCAACATCTTGAAGGCGTTGAAAACCGGCTTTGGAATGCCGCCGGCCGCAATGAGGCCGAATCCACCGTAGAAAGGCCGTTTGACGACCCCCTGCTCCTCGAATACATCCGAGAACGTCCAGTAGGAGATCATGTCGGTGAGGCCGTCGCAGCGACGCAGCGTGTCCGCGAGCCACGGCCCCATGAACAGGGAGTCGGTGATTTTGGGTTCATTGAAGTACGTGGCGTTGTACTCGCTCCAGATGATCGGAACGCCGCGCCGGGGTGAAGCGTCTACTTCGTCGCGAACTTTCTTGGCGGCACGACACACCATCTCTGCACGCGGAATATCTTCGCGGGTTGCGAAAACATCCTTGGCGGTATCGTTGGCGTATACATGGGTCGATACGAAATCGAAAGGAATGCCTTTCTCCGTGCAATGACGGATGAATGCGCCAACCCAGGCGGCCTGCGCGGTGGACGGGCCGCCGACGCGCAATCGGCTGTTGACCGCCTTGAGCGCCTGGGCAGTGTGATCGTACAAGGTCCAGTAGCTGCTCTGCTTGGGCTGACCCACCCAAAAATCGAGATTGGGCTCGTTCCAGACTTCGAAATACCACTGCGCCACCTCATCGATACCGTAGCGATCGATCAGGTGTGCAGCGAAAGCCGCTATCAACGCATCCCACTTGGCGTAGCTGCGCGGCGGCGCCACGATGGGATGGTATTTGAACGAGTGCACGGCCTGGCGCGATGCCAGCTTGCTCGGCATGAACGACAGCTCGACGAAGGGACGAACGCCATTCGCGAGCAAGCCGTCGTAGATCTGATCCACGTACGAGAAGTTGTAGATCGGATTGCCCAGCTTGTCTTCGCCGTAGATTCCGACTTCGTCATGCAAGATCGCGTGAAACCGCACGAACTTGAAGTCGGTTGTACTTTTTACAAGGCGAAGATCATTTCGATAACTCTCGCGCAGTGTAAGAATTGCCCGGCCGGAGCCGAACATCTGTTCCCAATAGTGCGGGAAGCTGTGATGCGATCCGCGCGCATCGACGATGATTTCTTCATCGCTCCGCGCAGTCGTCGCCATCAAACTCAGAAGAGCAACGACGAAAATAATTTTCATATGACCATAGTGTGGACTTTGCTCCGTAAAAGGGGCAGCATCACTCGCATCGGCTCACGCGGCATTGTAGACCGCAAGCCATATCCGATGCGTAACAAGCGCTTCCATGGAGGGGGAGCTCGCAGGGGGAAGGATGTCGGTAAGTGCCAAGGATGTCGCGCGTGATGCACCCGTGTTGGTTGCGGCAGCGCCGTTAAATTCTCGTCAGCTTCGCAGTTCCACCCTGCCTTCAAGACCCGTGTCAGACGGGCTCAAGAATTTTCACTGCAGTTTATTAAATGAATAACACGCCGCGCTAGGTGTGAGACGCAATCACGGGGGAACATCATGGGAACACGGAATCGCTATAGAAAGACCGTACTCGCAGCGGCCATCGGCGCCGCGCTGGCTACGGGCGCAGGAATGCCGATCGCAGTCTGGGCGCAAACGGCGGATGCGACATTGCGCGGCAAAGCTGCAGCGAACACCGAGGTGGTTGCGCGGAATATCGCAACAGGCGTCACGCGACGGACCAAGGCGGATGCGGAGGGAAGCTACACGCTGCCGGGATTGCAGCCGGGCACGTACACTGTCGCGGCCGGACCCGGCACGGAAGCCACCGTCACTTTGTCGGTGGCCTCGACGGCCACGGTCGACCTGGCGCCCGCGACGTCCGAGGCCGCTCCGCTCGCCGAGGTCACAGTGAGAGCCCAGCGACTCGTCGAAGTGAGGACTTCCGAAGTCGGGACCACCGTTTCCCTGCAGCAAATCGAGACGGTGCCGCAAATCACCCGCAACTTCCTGGAATTCGCCGACACGGTGCCGGGCGTCGATCTTCACCGTCACGATTCAGCGGACACACCTCGCTGCGAGGCGGAGCGCAGAATACCAGCTCGGTCAACGTCTACATCGACGGCGTCGGGCAGAAGAACTACGTGAAGGAAGGCGGCGTCAGCGGCCAGTTCGCACCCAGGGCAATCCCTTCCCGCAGCTCGCCATCGGCGAGTACAAGGTGATCACCTCCAACTACAAGGCCGAATATGACCAGGTGTCGAGCGCCGCGATGTCGCGGAGACCAAGTACGGCACCAATGAATTTCACGGCGAAGTGTACGGTGAGTACACCGAGCGATAAATTCCGCGCTGAAACGCCTTCCGAGCGCGCGGATGGCATCGAGACGCCCTCGAATACCAAGGAGTTCGGCGCTTCGCTGTTGGCGGCCCCATTCTCAAGGACATGCTGCATTTCTTCTTTGCCTACGAAGGCAAGCGTTTCGTTACCCCGATTACAGTTACGCCGGGCGTGACCGATTTCAATGGGCTGCCGATCCAGAATTTCTTGCCCCCCCTCCGTCAACGCAGAATTCGGACCGGCGTCGTTGCCGTTCAAGGAAGATCTTTTTTTCGGCAAACTCG
>CAWAYK010000003.1:0-239326 GCA_963786215.1 uncultured Acidobacteriota bacterium | reverse complement strand
GAGTTTTTGTACCACGGAGAGTGAGAGAGTTTATAGCACTGATCGGCCCGGCTTTTTTGTACCAACTCTAGGGTGAGTTTTCGGCTGTTTGTCACTCAAGGAAATCGCGGCTAGCCGCGATTTCCTTGGCGAATTCGTTGGGCGTCTTCTCCCCGAGAGCCCGGTGAGGGCGACTCTCATTGTATTCCGCACGCCAAGTCTCCACGATCTGTTGGGCCTCCGTCAAGGACGTGAACCAATGTGCATTCAGACATTCTGCCCGGAACGTTCCGTTGAATGATTCCACGAAGGCATTATCAGGGGGCTTTCCTGGCCGTGAAAATGCCATGCGCACTCCATTCTGATAGGCCCACAGATCCATCGCTTGACTGCAAAACTCGCTCCCGTTGTCACAGGACAGAAACTTCGGAACTCCGCGTTGGATTTTAATCCGGTTCAAAGCATGCACTACATCTTCGCCCTTCAATCTCTGCTCGGATTCGATCGCCAAGCATTCCCGGGTGCAAATATCCACGACCGTCAGCGAACGCAACCTTCTGCCATCCGCCAGTTGATCCGCCACAAAGTCCATCGACCACACCTGATTCGGGCCCGTCGGATGAAAGCGTTCCCGCCGTTGCTCAGCTACCCGGCGACGGCGTTTTCCGCCGCTGATGTAGCGTTACTCCCTCTTCCCGATAGAGGCGTTCTACCAAGTATTTGCCCACATTTCAGCCCTCTCGGTTCAGCAGCACGCGGACCTTGCGGTATCCGTATCGGACTCGCGTTTGCGCGATCTCCCGGATGCGCATGCGAAGAGCGGTCCGCGGGTCTTTGTGACCGCGATAGCGGAATGTCCCGCGATTCAACCGGGTTACACTGCATGCTCGTCTCTCGCTTACCCGGTAGCTGCCATGCAGGTACTCGACCACCTGCCGGCACCGCCAGGGCTTTACAATTTTTTGATAGAACATCCTGCAACATCGCTTTGTCCAGCGTCAGGTCGGCTACCAGCTGCTTCAACCGGGTGTTCTCTTCCTGGAGTTGCTTCAGCTGACGAACTTGGTCGACCTCCAGCCCGACGTACTGTTTCTTCCATCGATAAAAGGTCTGTTCGGAAATTCCAATCCGCCGGATCAGCTCAGCGAGCGGAACTCCCGCTTCCGCCTGCTTTAACACGGCTACGATCTGTTCAACGGTGAATCGCTTCTGTTTCACGGCAAATCTCCCTTCTGAACTACATGATTTTGCCGGAAACTAACCTTTGATGTGGATCAAAAATACCGGGGCCGCGCACCCGCGATCTGAGCGATAGGGTCGCTGGTCGCTTCCAGGTAACTACAGACGGATTCAAGCCCTACATTTCCGCCATTGAAGATTGCTTTGGCTCGCAAGTGGACTACGCCCAACTCATCAAGATTTATGGGCGAGCGAAAACCGAAGGCCCGGACTGGTACGCACCTACAAGAGTTCTCGAGGCTATACCAGTCCAGGTAAGCGGGAGTCCGAAGATCGAGCGAATCTCCACCAGCCATGTTGAACGCGCCAACTTGACCGTACGAATGCACCTTCGCCGCTTTACGCGGCTTACCAATGCGTTCAGCAAGAAGCTGGACAACCTGAAAGCGGCTGTCTCGGTCTATATGGCTTTTTATAACTTCGTTCGCGTTCATCAGACCCTTTGTGTCACGCCCGCAATGCAAGCGGGGCTGACAGATCACATCTGGACCGTTCAAGAACTCTTGGAGGCTGCGTGAGACTATGGCTGCCTCTCCTAGCGCGTCCCCCACCAACAGCAACACACAATCAGCCCACTACCTAATTTTTGGATCGCTGGCCGACTCGCTTGATTCGGGATAAACTTTGTTGAGGAAGGGGCTGTAGCTCAGATGGATAGAGCGGCAGTTTCCTAAACTGTAGGTCTGCGGTTCGAGTCCGCACGGGCCTACCATTCTTCTCAATCACGTAGAGAGTTTTCTCCGGAATCCCACAAAAACTTCACCTGTAATTTCGTGTTTTGGAGACAATCGGAGTCGGCGTCGTGCGTCGACTTACCCCAAACACGCACCCTAAGATTGCATCACTACTACTCGCAGTGGGGTTTCGGCGGGTTGAGGGAATTCTCAACTTCCGGGTTGCCAACGATTGGGGAGTTATCGCGGAGCGGCTCGAATCTTGATGCTGAGTGAAGCCGCTTCGACGAAGGGAAGGAAAGGTTCCGCCAGTGCGACGAGTGCATTTTTTGGTATCCCGGTACGAAGTGCGTCAGAGTAAGGACAAGGCCGCGACGAATGCCGAGAGAAACAGCTTCGGTGCGGCTCCCGGCGCCGAGCTTGCCCAGAATCGACGCTAGGTGAAATTTGACCGTGTGCTCGGAGATCGTCAGCCGTGCGGCGATTTCCTTATTGGCTAGTCAATGACACAGTAGATCCTGCAGGAACGCGATAACGCAGTGTCGAATGTTCGTCCCACGCGCACTGAGCAGCGTGTTCGGCTTTGGTGCTTCGCGATGTGTAAAGCTCAATCGTCGCCTTTGGCCATGGCATCCTCCGCGTCTCTACAACGGGGCTGCGCAAGGACTGGGGTAACCGTGCTCGCTGCAATGGCCGGCAATTCGACTAGGGATCCATTAGTATAATTTTCAAGCCAAACATTTCCGCCGTCATCGATTGCAATTCCACCGGGAGTGACATTGGCGGTATTGAGAAATTGTGAATTTATGTAGGCTGTGCAACCAGAAGAACGATCGGCGGCTGCTCCAGGAGCGATTTTGGTCGCCGCGATTCCGTAGTAGCCCAAACTGATGAAAGACACATTGCTGGACACCCATGCGACATTGGCACAATTTACGGCAATGCTCGTTAGGTAATAATTAAGATAACTCGGGCTGGCGTAACTGGTGCAGCCACTGGAGCAGTCTGCAGGAGCCGCAGCAGAAATCTTCAATATGCTTGTCCCCCTTGGCGAGTGCTACTGTGAAGAGGGCGGAATTATGACAGGTTAATTATAGGAACGCCGGGCTGACGAACAGCTTTCACCGCAGTAAGCCATATCTTACTATGACGCTATGATAGCCAGACAGGTTTTTTCGCTATGCCGCATAAGCGAGATTGGGCCTGCAATCCGGCGCTAATATGCAACTGACTCCCGAGTTCCTGCTAAAAACTAAGCTTCGCCTCCTCCAGATGCATTATGAGAGCGGAGTCGGCCATATCGGCGGAAATCTGTCTTGTTTTGACGTCTTGATGGCCCTTTACCATAACGTGCTCGGGCCGTTAGACAAATTCGTGCTATCCAAGGGACATTCCGCAGGCTCTCTTTATGTCACTCTCTGGTCGTTGGGACTTCTCAGCGACGACGATCTCAAGACCTTTCACAAGGACGGGACTCGCTTGAGTGGGCATCCCCCCGTTCATGGTATCCCTGAGATTGTTTTTGCCACGGGCAGCCTTGGGCATGGACTTAGTCTGTCCGCAGGTCTTGCCTTGGCGAAAAAGTTAAAACACGAAAAAGGCCGGCTCTTCTGCCTGACTTCCGATGGCGAGTGGAACGAGGGATCCAACTGGGAATCTCTGATATTCAGTCGTCATCATCAATTGAATATCACGCTCATCGTTGACCTGAACGACCTCCAAGGATTCGGAAGGACTTGCGACATTGCTGATCTAGAGCCTCTTGCGGAAAAATTCAGGGCATTTGGTTTATCCACCCTTGAGGTGGACGGACACGACGTGGAAGCTGTCACTGCGGCTCTTCGCCAGGACGGTGACGGTCCCAGGGTCGTTGTGGCAAAAACAAAAAAGGGGCAAGGCGTATCGTTCATGGAGGGTTTGTTCGAATGGCACTACCTGCCCCTCTCCAAGGAGTTCTATCAGCGGGCCATCGAGGAATTAACTAGCATATGAGAAATGCATTCCGCAACGCTCTAATAGAGTTAGCCGCCGATCCGGTATTTGTATTTCTCACCGGTGACCTTGGATTCCAGGCGCTTGAGCCGCTCCGCGAAAAAATGGGTGAGCGCTTTATCAATGCCGGGGTCGCCGAGCAGAACATGGTTTCCGTGGCAGCGGCTCTTGCGAAGGAGGGGCTCCGCCCCTGGGTATACAGCATTGCCCCTTTCCTGTATGCGCGCGCCTTCGAGCAGATTCGGAACGACGTATGCTTGCACGGCATGCCGGTAATCCTGGTCGGAAATGGCGGGGGATACGGATACGGCGTCATGGGCAGCACTCATCACGCCATCGAAGACTACGGGACGCTGCTTTCCCTTCAAGGTATGCGCGCATATCTTCCGGCTTTCGATTGTGATGTAAGCGAGGTCATCCGCAATCTCATGCGGGCAGACCATCCTGCATATCTGCGTCTTGGTCTTTCAGAACAACCGAAATGGTTTTCGCCGCCCCCATTTGCTGCCTGGCGTCACCTGCTGACCGGTGCGGGCCCTACCATCGCCATCGCAGGGCCGCTCGCAGGGGGAATTCTGGATGCTGTACGCGAATCCGAGATATCCGCAGACGTTTGGCTCGTATCGGAACTGCCGGTCACGGAGTTGCCTCGGGAGTTTTTGTCCAGCCTTCGCCGTTCTGATTACTTAATGGTAATAGAAGAACACGTTTCCGCGGGGGGCCTCGGGCAAATGCTCGCCCATCAGTTATTGCTTGCCTGCGCCGCGCCAAGTCAGTTCGTTCATCGAAGGGCCTTGGGCTATGTTTCCAGACGATATGGATCACAGCGATTTCACCGCGCGGAGTCCGGTCTGGATCCTGCCAGCATCGTTGCGGAACTCCATCGGGCCGTGATGGTATGAACGAAGGACTCTCCCTGGAACAGAAGATAGGCCGCCTTCAGGGGCCCATCCTTGTGCTTGGAGGCAGCGGTTTCATTGGTGGGAATGTCGCCCTTACGCTTCTGCGTTATCGCGATGACGTCTTTGTCACTGCGACGCGGTTGCCAGCCTGGCGGCTGGAAAAGATTCCGCAAGATCGAGTGAAGGTAGTCGATTTGCTGATCGATTCCAATCTCGATGAGTTGATCGAATCCGTTCAGCCGCGCACCATCATAGATTGCGTTGCGTACGGTGCCTATTCCTTCGAAACCGATAACCAACTTATCTACGAGACCAACTTCGGTCTGGTCTCCCGCCTGCTTGCCAGGCTCGAGTCGCGCAAGATCTCGGCTTATCTCCACGCAGGAAGTTCATCGGAATACGGCGACAATGCTTCAGGTCCCAGTGAGCAGGCCTCTTTTGCTCCCAATAGCCACTATGCCGTTTCTAAGGTCGCAGCGGCCAACCTTGTGTACTATTACGGGAAAAAGAAGGGCTTTCCGTGCGTGAATCTCCGTTTGTACTCGGTATATGGGCCTATGGAGGACTCATCTCGGCTGATTCCCAATCTTATTCGTTATGGAATCGAAGGGAAATATCCGGAATTTGTAGATCCCAACATCTCTCGCGATTTTCTTTATGTCGATGACGCCGTCGAAGCCTTCGTCGACATTGCTTTGAACTTCACACCCGACGACTACGGGACTTCGTTCAATATTGGCACGGGCCAAAAGACAACCATCAGGGATTGCGCGACCTTGGCCAAGGACATCTTTTCAATTTCCCAGGATCCCGAATTTTCCATGCCCAGCCGGGATTGGGATGTAACCGACTGGTATGCCAATATCGACGAAGTGCGAGCGCGCATCGGGTGGGTTCCCCAAACCAGTTTCCGCCAAGGCATCGCCAAAACAGCCGAATGGTTCCGCGGGTTGGAAAACAAGGAAAAGTATTTCCAATCATCGAAGCGCTTCGGCCTGGACACGAAACACAGCGTCTCCGCGGTAATCGCCTGTTACAAGGATAATGAGGCGATCCCCATAATGTACGAACGACTCAAGGATACCTTCACGAAACTTAACGTCGATTATGAAATCATTTTTGTGAATGACGGCAGTCCCGATAATTCCGAAGAGGTTATCCGGGCAATTTCGAGAAATGACAGGAGAGTCCGTGGTATTTCACACTCTCGCAATTTCGGTTCGCAAGCGGGATTCCGAAGCGGCATGGAGATCTCGACCAAGAATTCCTGCGTGCTGCTGGATGGCGATTTGCAGGATCCACCGGAACTTATCGAAGCGATGGTGGAGAAGTGGCGCGAAGGGTTCGATGTTGTCTACGGGCGCCGTGTGGGACGCCAAACGACGCTGTTCATGCGCATCGCCTACAAAGCATTTTACAGGGTCTTCGATTATTTCTCATATGTCCCGATTCCTCACGATGCCGGCGACTTCTCACTAATGGATAAGCGTGTTGTCGACGCAATGCTAAGATTCCCGGAACGTGATCTCTTCTTGCGTGGCGTCCGAGCCTATGCAGGCTTTAAGCAGACGGGAATAGACTACGTCCGGCCGAAGCGCGTTTTTGGCGTGACTACAAACAGCTTCCTGAAAAACATCGGCTGGGCAAAAAAGGGGATTTACTCCTTTACTTACGTGCCCCTGGATATTCTGAGCACGGCCGCCGTGATCCTGCTCGGTGTCACCGGCGTTCTCATGGGTGTGCAGCTGCTCGCCCGATTGTTTTTCCCGCAACTGGCTCCGCGAGGCGTAACGACCTTGCTCATGGCCGTGCTCTTTTTTGGTTCCCTGAACCTGGTTGCGATCAGTGTCGTCGGAGAATATGTGGCCAAGATATTCGAAGAGGTCAAACGAAGACCCCATTTTATCCGCCGAAGCATGATCCAAGAGGGCGAAATTCGCTTTGCCGCACTAAATCGAGATCACGACACGGAATCCTGACCGCATGAGCGAATCCTCTCAGCGTGACTTCATCCACCGAACAAATATGCTTTATCGCACGGCAGAAAAATGGCGGCCGCCACTTTTTGTACCAGCCGGTGGGCGATGGGCGTCCGCGAAGGCTGCGCTCCGCCGGCTAGTGGATTTGCAAGCCAGTTCGATTTGGCGCGACTTGAAAAAAGTCCTTCCACATGTGACCGGCTCGATCGTGGATGTCGGATGCGGCGCACAGCCGTATCGTTCACTGGTCCCAATTGGCGCAACGTATATCGGAATTGACGGCGTCGCGAGCAAGGATCATTTCGGTTACGAAGTTCCTGATACTCGATATTTCAGCGGAGATGATTGGCCTGTCACGGACGCGTCGGTGGATTTCGTTCTCTGTACCGAAGTGCTGGAGCACGTACCGGATCCGCAGCGGTTTCTAGACGAAGCCTTCCGGTGCCTGGTACCGGGAGGCACCATCTTACTCACGGTGCCATTCGCCGCGCGATGGCACTTTATCCCCCACGATTATTGGCGATTTACACCTTCCGGCCTCGATCGTCTGCTCGGTCAGGCCGGTTTTGTGAACACGCGCGTTTATGCACGAGGAAACGCGTTTACCGTGGCTTGTTACAAAGCCATGGCAATTCTTCTACGGCTCGCTCTACCCCAGACCCAAACGATCTTCGTGCGTTTGATTATGCAAGTACTGTTCGTGCCATTCGTGCCCGCTTTTATTCTCCTGGCAATTCTCGGCGACGGCTCGCTGCTCGGCCAAGGTGGCGATGATTGCCTTGGCTACACTGCCATTTCCGAAAGGAAGTCTACGTGACGGCCGCGTGGGTGGATCGGTCCTGCCCGTTATGCGGGTCCGTGGATCAATCGCACGTGGTTGCCGAATCGAATATTGATCTCGCAAAGCTGGACCAATTCGCATTCGCTTCGAGGAAAAAACCGGAGTACATGCATCCCAGGCTGATCCAATGCCCCAGTTGCGGCCTATTATACGGGTCTCCGGTATTATCACCTGAAACGCTGGCAGAAGCTTATTGCGCCGCCGCCTTCGATTCCGGTAATGAGGCGCGCTACGCGAGTGATACCTACGCCCGGGAAGTCCGGAAGATCATGCGTCGATTACCCGATCTAAACGGCTCGCTCGATATCGGAACAGGAGACGGTGCCTTCCTTAGACAACTGATCAGTCTCGGGTTTCAGAACGTAAGCGGGGTGGAACCTTCGCAGGCGCCCTATGACGCTGCGCCCCCCGAAATTCGCAATAGGATCCGCCTGGGTTTGTTCCAGCCGGAAGATTACGCGTCCGGCGGCTTCTCCTTGGTGACATGCTTTCAGACCATGGAACATGTTTGGGACCCGCTCGGAATCGCGCGAGCTGTTTTCCCTCTTCTCAAAACCGACGGAGCTTTTGTTATCGTGGTGCACAACCGCCACGCATTGTCGGCGAGAGTTCTGCGTTTTAAATCCCCGATCTTCGACATCGAACATTTGCAACTGTTCAGCCCCAAAACCGCGCGCGATCTGCTGGAACGCGCAGGATACGAGCATGTGCAGGTTACCTCGGTCTGGAATCGTTATCCATTGAATTACTGGATGAGGCTCTTGCCCCTTCCGGATCGTATAAAGAGCGCTCTTCTGAGCTTGGCCCACACGTCTCGAATCGGAAAGATGCTTCTGTCCCTACCGGCGGGAAACTTGGTGTGCATGGGATTTAAGTCCAAATTTCCAAGTTGATCTCCCTTTGAAAGTATTCAGGCGTTCGTTAGCATTGCGTTGGAGGCACAGACGAGGGCGCCTTTTGTGCGGCTCTCTTCGACCGCCCCGCGTTCATGGTTTTCGGTAATAAATGTCGTAGTGGGCCGTCTCGGTCCGTTCCAACGCCTCTAGGCTGGGCTCTATATCGGAAAAATCGAATCCGGCGGCGTGCGCTTTAGGCACTATGATTTTATACCCCGTGTTCAGCAATTGGTCCAACTGCTCGATAAGGCTGACGCGCAACGGTTGCAGCAAGATCGGTTGGATGTATCCCTGGGGAACATAACCGCACTTTTCGTAGAACCAATAGTCGGATGAGTCGTAGACAAACACTCGGGAGTCCTTGGCCACCCCTGAGATCTCTTCACAAACAATCGGGGGGATATGGTCATTGTCAACCAGCGCCTGTCGCCCCGTCACCGAATCAAACTGAGTGTGAACCTTCGCGACAAGCCGTCCGGCGTAAAAAAAGCCGATGAATCCGAGAGTCAGCCACGGCGCGGCATGCACCATCCAACGCACCCAAACAGGCCCCACGCTCCACGCGACGATGGCGAGATCCATTCCGAGAAAGACGCAGAAGAGAAGCGGAGCGCTGATGTTCAGCAAATTCTGCTCATGGCTGCGCCCAAAAAAGTAGATGGAATTACCGATGCCAAGGGCCAACAGAAAAAGGAATGCGCCGGTCCGTCGCTGTCCGATGACACCGCGGAGGGAGAAGACCAACCAGCCGGTAGACGCCAACGCCGGCGCAATCCACCAGTAAAACGAGTCCGGGCCGATACGCAACATACCAATTCCGAGCCGCCGGTACGTGAGCACCGCGTCTGAAATCGTGGCGCCGAAAACCCAGCGTACAGCCAGCAGGCTGGCGCCCACAAAGACTAGCCCTCCGGTCATGGGACGTACGTAGTCGGCTATCTCCCGCCACAAAGGTATCCGCTCTCGCGCATCCGTGTGCCGCACCAGGAAGTCTGCTGAAAGTGCAAGCGCATAACTCCCCAGGTAGAGGAAGCCAAAACTGCGGGCGAAGAAATAAACCAATCCGGCGGCCAGACCCACCGACCAATGGCGGAGGTCGAAGATCAGCGCCGGCGCGAGCAGGAGGACCCAGAGGTCGATCCGCAATGGCGTCACTTGAGGGAAAAAATTGGCGTCGGGAACGATGCCGTATACGCGCACGGCGCAGAGTGCCACCAGGAGCATACCCGCTAACCGCTTTTCCTCGAACATGCGTCGGGCGAGCAGGAAACTTGCCACCAGCAGGAGAAAAAAAGAACCTTGCGTGACACGCGAAAACGCAAATGGATCTCCGCCGATGTAATGCCATCCCATTCCGAGCAGCGACAACAGGTAGTCGTACTGCATATAAATCTGGGCTGGTGAAAATCCGAGTCTCAGCTTGAGCGCAGGAGCGAGGATGCAAGCGAGGTCGGAGTGCGATGGAAGGCTCACCGCCAGAAAGCACACCGGTATTAGGGCCAGCCCCAGGACGATGTGAAGGCCCCGTTTTCGCGCGGCCCAACGCGTGACGAATACTGCCAGGAAAATACCTGCCTCCGCTTCGAACACTTGCCACCAACTCCGGCCCGGTTGCCAATTCGGCGCCCGCGGCCGCACACTCAGGGCAAAGAGCGCCGACGTCGTAAGGCAAATTATCAAGATGTCAACGCAGAGCCGCCGGGGAATGCGCTTTAGCAAATGCATGCTCAAGACGGTGAGGGCCGTCAGGAGCAGGATGAGAACCAGCAATACCGGTGGCTCAGCGCCGTCGCGCGCCAGCATAGCCCATCGCGTCCACGGCGTGATTTCTTCGAGCCGGATATCTGCCTGCATGGCCCAAATTTGGGGTGCGAAGTGGAAGAAAAACAAGCGCAGCGTCCCAGTGAGGGTTAGTGCTACGACTGCCAACTGGATTAGCGGGTGCGCCAGAAAGTGTGTGGGGGGGCGTCGCATCACAGCCCTCGTCGCTCTCCCTCACCGGGATCGCTTCAAGAAGGCTCATATCCCTCCACCTCACCAGAAAATGTCCTATCAGCTTCGATTGAGGGAAGCGGCTTTGCACGACCTGCTCCAGTTCCCGATCGATGTTGCCGGCGAACGCTGGCTTTTCATTGAATGTGAGGACGGTAATGTGATGAGCATCGATGGCCTGCAGAATTCGATCCGTGCGTCCAACTGAGTCGTCAAAAGAGTCACCCAACGTGCGCGTGGGATTCTTCAGCCCGGTCAGAAAATATATTTCCGGACAATCCGGCCCAGCGTATGTGAATCCGCCCGAGGTATGCGCCTGAATGAAAGGGATCAACTCCCCATACGCATCTGCTTGGATAGCGTCGACGCGCAGATTTCCTCCTCGCGGTAGGTTCAACGGTACCGTTTGAAAGTATGGCGTAGCAGAAAAGCCCATGTTGTAGACAAACGCGGGAGTGACCCGCCAAACCACAAAAAGCAGATAAAAAAACATGAGGACGCCCAACACCAGGTGCGGTGGCCTCGGGATCAGAGCAAACAGCGCATTTGCTGCCAAGATTAGAACAGGCGCGGCATAACAGAAGTAAATCGGCGCCGAAAATGGAAACTGCACCAGACTAGTCATGGCAAGGACGCTAAACAAGAGCATGAGCCGCTGTTGTTGCGCGGAATCGAGTCTCCCGGAGAAGCGCGGAACGCCCAGAAAAACCGCCGCAACCGCTGTAGCCAAGGGGATCGCCGTGGCTATGGAATACCAGCTATCACCATACGCCTTGTAGTTACTCGCCGAAAAATACAGGATGAAACCAAGATACAGCGCCAGAACCACTCCGCAAACAATTCGAACTTTCTTGCCGCAGCAATAGGCCAGAAGCAACAGCAGTGCGATCGGGACCAGCGCCTCCATCTTTTCCAATCGAGGAGGCGCTATCACTGCGAAGTCAAACCTCTTGGCGGGGAGAACGAAAACCCCGCGGACAAGCGCCGAAACCGCCCCGGACCGAAGATAAGGAACCAGAAAAATCAGCACAGGAATAAACGGATCCAGCCGCGAAGGGGAGAACCATCTTGAAAAATGCGCTGAAATCGATTGCCGGCCTTATCGAAACCGCGCCAAATTCGCGGCTCGCCAGCATAATCATCAGCATACAGGGGGAAGGAGGAAATAAATGAGTCCATTGCTAGGGCCTCTTAGAATCATTCCTGCCAGTAGAAATGCCATTACGACAAGCCCGGCCAGGATGGTCATCGGAAAAAGGCGATCACGCTTTAGGGCGCCGTCGTCCTGGCTTGGGGATAGGGATTGTTCGTAGAAGACAAAAAATAATATGGCGGCAGCGACAAAATAAAGCCCGATCACTTTCACGATTATGGAGAGCCCTGCACACATCCCTGCGACAAAAACATCGACCGACGCGATCGTGTGTCGATGTACCGCAATAAAGCTGCCGCGCCGAAAACAGCAAAAAAGAGGCTATACCAGGAAGGCACCGCTGCGGAATAGTTTGGGAATACTCAAGCCACCGCAAGAAGGGTAACGCCCGCAGACACGTAAGCACCGGCAAACCGCGATGCAACATAGTAAACAGCCGGTATTCAGGCCACAAAAAAGGCAAATAACACGAAGCGCAACGACGCCAGGTTGACCCCAAACACGCGGAACGCCAGAGCGTTCACAAAGGCAAGTCCGCCTGTATACGGTTCGTCAAAGTCACGGTGGGGCAATTCTCCGTTCAGAACACGTTCGGCGCTTTGCGAGAAAGCGCCCTCGTCATGCGGAATCCACCCGTGCTTCAAGTTAACGGCAACATAGACCACGGTTAGCACCCAAACAATCACCAATAGGTGCCAGAATCTGTCGGGCAATACGGGAGAGTTGGAGTTTCGAAGAACGGCCTCTACTTGATTTGGGGGCTCACTAACGATTGTTTCGGCCATATTATATTAATCCAGAGATGACTTAGGATCGGGCAACCCTCACAAATACGCTATCCGACGCCCCGCAGCCCGTCATCGAATTTCGCGATTGATGTCTCCAAAGTGCAATTCAATCGTAGACTTGCCAGGGCGACGCGACGCGCCCATTTGTTCCGACAGGTTAATCTATACGCGGAGCGAAAGATCAATTCCCCGTGCAAAAGCTAGACTGGATCATTCTCGCGATATGCATCGGTTGCGCGTGGCCGATGCCCGGATTGGGCGAGCCTGTTGTCGGTCTGATCGAGCGCGGGTTTGCTCAGTTCGCCAGGAATAAGCGGCTTTCTTTGGCAGCGATTGGAGCGGTTACGATTCTGGCGCGCCTGGCACTGCTTCCGTGGATGCCAGTGCCGCAACCAAAGGTTCACGATTGCGCGGCCCCGGTATTTTTGATCCACTATCAGAGGTTAGTTTCCGGCAAAATCTAGGTAGCTCAGGAAGGGAGATTTGCCGTGAAGCAGAAGCGATTCAACGTCGAACAGATCGTGGCGGTGTTAAAGCAAGCGGAAGCGGGAGTACCCCTGGCGGAACTGATCCGGCGGGTGGGTATTTCCGAACAGACCTTTTATCGTTGGAAGAAGCAGTACGTCGGGCTGGAAGTCGACCAAGTTCGTCAGCTCAAGCAACTCCAGGAAGAGAACACCCGGTTGAAGCAGTTGGTGGCCGATCTGACGCTGGACAAGGCGATGTTGCAGGATGTGCTATCAAAAAAATTCTAGAGCCCTCGCGGCGCCGGCAGGTAGTCGACTACCTGCACGGCAGCTACCGGGTGAGCGAGCGGCGAGCCTGCAGAGTAGCCCGGTTGAATCGAGGGACATTCCGATATCGCGGTCACAAAGATCCACGGACCGCTCTTCGGATGCGCATCCGGGAGATCGCGCAAACGCGAGTGCGATACGGATATCGGAAGATCCGCGTGCTGCTGAACCGCGAGGGCTGGAAAGTGGGCAAATACTTGGTAGAACGAATCTATCGGGAAGAGGGATTAACGCTGCACCAGCGGCGGAAACGCCGGCGTCGAGTGGCTGAGCATCGCCGTGAACGCTTTCATCCGACGGGGCCGAATCAGGTGTGGTCGATGGACTTTGTGGCGGATCAACTGGCGGACGGAAGAAGGTTCCGTTCGCTGACCGTCGTGGATATCTATACTCGGGAATGCTTGGCGATCGAATCAGAACAGAGGTTGAAAGGCGAAGATGTGGTGTTGGTGCTGAACCGAATTAAAATCCAACGCGGAGTTCCGAAGTTTGTTTACTGTGACAACGGGAGCGAGTTTTCCAGTCAGGCGATGGATCTGTGGGCCTATCAGAACGGAGTGCGAATGGCCTTTTCCCGACCAGGGAAAGCCGACCGATAATGCGTTCGTGGAATCGTTCAACGGAACGTTTCGGTCAGAATGTCTGAACGCACATTGGTTCACGTCATTGACGGAGGCCCAACAGATCGTAGAGACTTGGCGTGCTGAATACAATGAGAGTCGCCCTCACAGGGCTCTCGGGGAGAGGACGCCCAACGAATTCGCCAAGGAAATCGCGGCTAGCCGCGATTTCCTTGGGTTGCAAACAGCCGAAAACTCACCCTGAGAGTTGGTACAAAAAAGCCGGGCCGATCAGTGCTATAAACTCTCTCACTCACCGTGGTACAAAAACTCCATCAGGTCAGATCCTCTTTGATGAATCTTCCCGCCATCTGATCATAGTACCTAGCGCGGTAGTAATAGAGTCCGGTCTCGCTATCGAGTTCTCTTCCCGTGTATTGGAACGGATTAACAACCGATCCTGAAGACGCAGTCTGTTTACCGAACGAATCATAAGTGTAGCTCTGAGTCAGTGTGCCGGAACCGTTAGCGAGCGACGTAACCGACCCTAGTCCGTCTGCATTGTAATAACTCGTAGCAGAACTTCGCAGCATAGCCAGAGGCTCGTCAATATTTTCAGTTTATGAGTAGCGAGCAACTACCGTTCCCGACGAGTTTGTTTCCTCGATCATATTATCGCTGTCGTAGGCGAACACTGATGTACCACCCGTAGACACCGACTTATAGATACGCCTTCCAAACGCGTCATACTTAAACGTTACCGTCCCGCCAGTCCCGGCCAGCGTGACGCTCGTCAGGCGGTTCTCGTAGTCCCAAGCGTAGCTTGTAGTGTTCGAGCCGACCGTCTTGATCAGAGTGTTGCCGTTGCTGTCGTAGGTGTAGCTGGCATTGGAATTGGCCGTCATTTCGTTGGACGCGTTCGTGGTGTACGACGACACGCTCAGCGACGCTGTGCGATTGCCCACCGGATCGTAGCTGTAACTTTCGGTTGTGCTCGTTCCCTGCATCGTTTGCGTCAACTGGTAAATCGCGTCATACGTGTAATTCGACGTCACCGCCGCGCGCTGATCCGTCTTCGCGGTCCTGTTTCCGCCAGAATCCAGCGTATAGCTCGCCCCATCAATGGTACTCCCGGACAGCTGGTGCAGCACCGACTGTAAGCGCGACAAATTGTCGTACGTGTAATTGGTGGTGACGCTGTTCGGACGCGTCATCTGCGTGCGCCGTGACAGCGCATCGTAGGTAAACCCGAACGACCCGCTGCCGAGTGCCGATGGCGGAGCAAGCGATGTGAATGCCTGGAAATCATTCTGGTACTTGGGGAGAGTGAAGCCGTAAGCAGTGAAGCTCAGCAAGGTTCAGCCAGGAACTAACGAATTATCCCCGGGTACGACGTACTCAAATTTACGGATTCCGGTAATTTGAATTACGGATACAGATGTAACCTTATACACGAGGTAGGTCTCGGCCCGAAGCTTCTCTTTGACGCTTCAGATTAGTTTTTCGAGGTCGCTCGGTGGCGAAGACAGGAAAGATTCCTTCCCCGGCCGTACCTTGCTGCCATGGTCATCAAAACCGTTCCCCTGCCTGCCCGTTTCGTAAGAGCAGCCAAAGGGATCACATTCCGAACAGATGTGAGAGATTACCCAATCAGCCTCAAAACTCGCACAGTGCGAAAGGCCGCACCCTTGTGGGGAATCGATCAACTAATCCTTAGGCATCCTATCCATGGGCGCTCCTAATTTTGCGAGTTTGTGCATCTGAAGGAACTGCAGCCGGGAGTCTAACCGAGATTTTCGTTCCGTTGGCGTTTGACTGAATATCAATTGTACCATTTAGATGGCGGACACGCTCACGCATTCCAGTAATTCCAACACCCGTACGATGGCCTTGAATCTCCGCGAGCTTTTCTGCTGGTATTCCTTTGCCTTCATCTTGAATCTCCAGAGAAACGCTCTCTCCCGTACGCGAAAGTCGTATCGCCGCAGTTTTACTTTCAGAATGGCGATGAATATTCGTCAGGCATTCTTGTACAATGCGGAAAATCGTGACTTCCACGTCGTCCGACAATCTTCCGAAGTCCTTAGGGATAATAAGCTTGCTTTTCAGACTCGCTACGTTCCGCCAAGCCCTGAATATACCACTGGATTGCTCCCGGTAAGCCATTCTCATCCAGCAGGGGAGGATGAAGCAAATAAGACATAGTGCGTATCTCTTTACTTAGCTGGTGAACCAGTTCGCGGCTTTCCTCAATGGCTTTACCAACCTTCGAATTTCGCCCAGCGTGTTGCTTGATGCTGGTTAGGTTCATTCCGAGTACCGTTACAAGTTGACCGGCGCTGTCGTGAAGCTCTCGCGCGATACGTCGTCGTTCATCGTCTTGCGTTTGCTGTAAACGGTTCGACAATTCTCGAAGCTGTTCAGATTGTTGGAGGACTTCTGCGTTTCGTTGCTCAAGCTGATGAGTCCGAACCCGTACTTGGTTTTCCAGCTCATTGGCGAGCGCACGAAGCCGCTCTTCACTTCTGCGCAATTCTGATTCGAGTTGCTTCTGTGCGGTAATGTCATTATTCGTTTCGAGAACATATTTCCGATTTCCGTCGTCATCTCGGTTGAGCGCCCACCTGCTCGCAACTACGATTTGGCTCCCGTCTTTGCGCGTGTGAAGGAGTTCACCGCTCCAGCGACCCTCGTGATGAAGTTGTTCGGTAATTCGCTCCAGCGACTCAGGGAATTCGGTTTGTAGCAGCTCGTGGCTCGCGCGGCCAATTGCTTCCTCGCGGCTAAATCCATACAGCTCGGTTGCACTTTTGTTCCAGTACGTAACTCGGTCATCACCGTCGCGAACCAAGATTGCATCATTGCTCAAGTCGAGCAGCAGAGCCCTTTCCGCCAACGCTTGCTCAGCCTGCTTTCGTTCAGTGATGTCATGGAAGTAATTCACGACACCTACAATTGTGCCGTCCTTGTCTCGGATCGGATCAATGTGCACCGAAACCATCACGCGGCTTCCATCCGGCCTCGCGATGACCACTTCTTCCTCATGTACCGACTCACCCGTAGTTAAAGCAAGAGCTACGGGAGTATCACAGTGTGCCATGTAAGTACCGTCGGCATGGTAGAGAGTGTCCGCTCCGCAGAAGCGTTCATCAGTGTCACCAATCACCGGCGTTCGGCCCCAGAGATTAGCTGCTCGTGAATTAAACCAAACGATTACTCCATCAGGCGCTCGAACTGCGTATGCGGCCATTGGAAAAAGCTCAATCAGATGGGCTTGATTCCCTAAATTGAGGAGTGCAGGCAAATCCGGCAACTGCGTTGGCAAGCCACATTCCATCACATTCCGACCAGATTTGTTACGGCGTTCTTGACCGGATACAGAATTGAGCGCGTCCAAATTCGGACCTCCTCCGTTTTCTTCCAGAAGCAGAATTGTATTTTAACGATGGCGGATAATCACTCATGGTAATCTCACAGATTCATGACAAAGTGCCATACTGCATTCACTGTAGATACTCTGAAACAACAACTCGGAAAGGCGTATGAATGTCAGGTATGCTGACTAGAAAGTATTTTGGGCTGAGACAAAACTGTGGCGAATGTGCGCTATTTCGTGATGACGGTCGAGTGCGTGCGTTGTAAAACAAAGCAAAACATCCATGTCGCTCTGCGTCCTGATGCCACGTTGGAACGCATGGAAACAATCCAGTGCCTCCAGTGCAACCTTATTTCAAGGTACCCGTTCCTGATCGGATTCTCCGGGGTCCATACCCTGCATAGCTTGGCCTTCATTTTCGTTGACGTTGCATGATGATAAAAGTTAGATTCAATTAGCTTTACCCGTTGCTGTACAAACGCCGCGCGGATTGGTACCGTGCGCGGCGTTTTATTTTGCCCGTCTCGACTTTGCAGTTATCTTCCGGGTCATCGAGTCGCGCCTTTTCGGGCAAACGCTTTGCCAGCGGAGAGCCAATCGACAAAAGCAAAGATCAGATGCCATGAAATGAAAAATTAAAGCCTGCCGAAGCGTCTGAGCCTCCCATCGCAAGTAGAATGCTTCAGCTTTCATGTGTCCTTCAGGTTGACCATATAAAATTGCCCTGAGTGAGTGTGTGATAGTTCATCCACTAGCGGTCAGAAAATACCCAGAAATCGACTCGATCTGCGCGAGCCTTCAAGGGGAATTTATTCTAATTATCGAGAGGAAGGTATACATGCGTTTTCAAAAGTGTTATCTCGTTGTTTTGGCAATTTTAGCATTAACGATGCCTGCTTGGGCCAAGACCTTCAAGGAATCTGTAGACCTTAGCGATAGCAAAACGATTGGGAGCACCCAACTCAAGGCAGGGTCATACCAATTCACGGCCGATGATTCTAAAATGGAACTTAATATTTTGCAGAAGGGAAAAGTCGTTGCGACTGTTCAAGGTCAGTGGATCAAGACTTCGGATAAAACGGAAGGATTCGACATGACGCAAGACAAGATCACTCAGGTACGATTCCACGGAAGTGACCAAGCGTTCCAACTGCCATAAAGCTTTGCAAGCACGGGATGCAAAAACATAGATGCCACAAGCTAATCCTGTCAGGCGTTAATAAGAACTCTTGCGATGTGGAGCAACTTGCATACAGCAGGATATCGGGAATAATTTTTTTGCCGACTATCTTAAACGCCGCTCAATACTCTTTCACTGGCGGCGTTCAATTTCTAATTTGGCCTTATGTGGAAGCGGTTACAGGTCTATGATTTACGCTCGCGCTGCCTTCCGTTTTTTAGGTGCATTGTCCGATTCTTCTTGGTCTTGTTCGGCAGCTTCTACGTTTATTTTTTGGGCTAATTGTGTCAGCTTTTTATCCGTTTCTTTTTCTTCGTTAAGCGTTTTTTCGAGCAATTCAACGGCAGCATTTTCTCCCAAAAGATTTGCATATGTTCGGACACAACCGTAGGCAGCAATTTCATAATGCTCGACCCGTTGAGCAGCAGATATTAAACCGGCATCAAGAACCTCGCCCTCTTCTTCCTCAATCATTTCTTTACCTTCTTCAACAAGGCCTTCCATCCCTTTGCATTTCTTACCAGAGGGCTTCTCCCCGAGACTGGCGAAAATCTTTTCCAAACGCTCGACATGACCCTTGGTTTGCTCCAGGTGTTCTTCAAATCCAGCACGCAGATCTTCAGAGGTTACCGCTTTAGCCATCTTTGGCAAAGCTTTTACTAACTGATTTTCCGCATTGTAAATA
This sequence comes from uncultured Acidobacteriota bacterium, assembly GCA_963786215.1. Taxonomy (GTDB): domain Bacteria; phylum Acidobacteriota; class Terriglobia; order Acidiferrales; family UBA7541; genus Palsa-360. Next base: position 220,296 of record CAWAYK010000003.1, on the reverse strand, counting down.
TCACGTAGCTCTTCAATGTAAAGTTCTTTCAATGCATTCTCTTTCATTCAATGCCTCCAATTCGCATAAACCAAAATATCTCCAGGATGTCCATTTGCCTATCCGTCAGATGCAGTAAATTAGGATGTGAAAGCATTCAGTTCCGCAGAGCTATTTACAGCTACACATTATTTGACAATGGAGCCCGGTGAAGACCCGATTGGCCGGAGTACCCGGTACCTTCCACTATCCCGTTGTATTGATTTCAGGAAAAACAAATGAACAAAAATGGTAGTCACCTTAAAGCTAGCCTTGCCGATCCGTCTCACCTAAGTCCTTTCGACGAAGATGATGATGAAATACTTACCGTGGTCATCGAAACTCCAAGAAACTCCCGGAACAAATATGCGTTTGACCCTGACCAAAGAGTTTTTATGTTGAAAAAAGTCCTCCCGGCCGGTATGGCATTTCCTTACGATTTTGGGTTTATACCTTCGACAAAAGGAGGAGATGGCGATCCAGTCGATGTCTTAGTTCTAATGGATGAGCCAGCTTTTCCTGGATGCATCTTACGGTGTCGATTAATTGGAGTTATTGAGGGAGAACAGCGAGATGGAAAGGAAGTTGAACGCAACGACAGAATTTTGGCCATAGAAATTGGCACGCATTCCTGGGACGATGTGCGCCACGTTGACGATCTTGGAAAACAGTTTGGTGCTGAACTTGAAGAGTTTTTCGTTAATTACCACGACTTGGATGGCGAGGAATATCGAGTTCTTGGCATGAAGGGACCTGGCGCGGCTAGAAAATGCGTTGAAAAGGGGCTAAAGCTCGCCAAGAAGGGTTAACGACGAGCTTCCAATGATCAAAGAAATGTTACTCCGGATCGGAATCGGAGGTTCAATGGTAACTGGTTTTGCGCTTTTGGGCGATGTCATCAAACCCAAAAGGTTTGCCGGTTTATTCGGAGCCGCTCCGTCCGTCGCTTTGGCCACTTTGCTCATAGCTGCGAAGACTCAAGGTAAGACATACGCTGCAACGGAGGCACGCTCCATGGTTGGAGGAGCGATTGCCTTCTTCGTTTATTCTTATTCAGTTTATTGGCTATCATTTCGGTACAAATTCTCAGCTCTCGCAAGCACATTCTCCGTAATCGCTCTTTGGTTTGTGGTCGCATTTGGCGTCTGGCTGGTCTGGTCAAAAGGCCAATGAAAGTCAAAATCAACCTGTCGGTCTTAAAAGAACCACAATGGTACGAATATCTGATCCGATTTCTAATCGGAGGGGGAATAACCGCACTCACTGGAATTATCGCTAAAAAATTTGGGCCGGCAGTTGGCGGCTTGTTCTTGGCGTTCCCCGCCATATTTCCGGCTTCCGCGACGTTGATTGAGAAACATGAGAAGGCAAAGAAGCAAAAGGCCTCGGTTGACCCTGGTTTCCGAGGGCAAAATGCCGTAGGTCTTGACGCGGTCGGGGCGAGCATGGGAGCAATCGGCCTAGTTGTATTTGCCATTCTAAACTGGCAACTGCTTCCTGGGCATGACACGTGGATCGTTCTCACGGGAAGCACCATCGTATGGCTCACAGTGTCGGTTGTGATATGGCGAATTGCGGAGGCGCTGTGATGTGGCCTGGATGCACATGGTGCCGCCCCTACAGCGCCCATTTGAACCAAATACATCCGAAGGAGTATTGATACTTTTGGTGCACCCGTCCAATATCGATTAACACAATCAAACAACCCTGAAAGGTGGCTCAAATCGCTGATCGAGGCGAACCGAATGCGCACGGTCCGTGGAACTAGGGGAGGATAGCCGACTGTCCGGAATTCATTTCGATGACCTGCTAGCCAGAGCCGAAACACTAAGTGCTCAAGTGGAAGAACGTCGCTTAGAAGCCGCTCGTTCGGCTTTGCTGTGTCCCACAATCTAAATTCCCATAAGGAGGATTTGAAATGAAAGGAAGATCTTTTAAATTATCGCAGTTGCTTTTACCTATGGGTTCGCTGATTTTTTGCGTATCCCTAATAGCCGCACCAATCCCGCAGTATCAGAATAATAACCAGACGGCACCCGACAACACCAAGAAAAATAAGGACCAGACCAGCCCTAATGCGGGTCAACAGAAGATGAATCCTTCAGATCGCGCCATCACGCAGAAAATCCGAAAATCGATTCACGACGATACGACCCTCTCCTCCTACGCACACAACATCAAGATCATTTCTCAAGACGGCAAAGTTACACTGCGAGGACCAGTGCGGTCTGAAGATGAGAAAAACAACCTGCAAGCTAAAGCTGCGGAAGTAGCGGGGCCAGACAACGTAACAAATCAGCTCGAAATTGCACCTTCAAAATAACCCAGATAAGTGTCATGAGTAAAGGGAATCTAAAGGAGAAAAAAGAAATGTCGAGCAAAAAAGTAGCGGTATTTGGAATTTATTCAACTCGCGAGGCTGTGGAGAATGCTACGGACTCGCTTATGAAGGCTGGTTTTCCGGCCTCCGATATTTCGGTGCTTTTGCCGAAAAGTCTCGGAAGACTTAAGGATATGGGAACGGAAAAAGGTACGAAAGCTCCCGAAGGTACAGCGGTGGGCGTCACCACAGGAGGTATAATTGGGGGAACGCTTGGTCTGCTTGCAGGTGTTGGCTTGCTAGCAATCCCTGGCTTGGGGCCTTTCATCGCTGCTGGGCCGATCATGGCAGGACTCGCGGGTCTAGGAGTTGGAGGAGCTGTAGGCGGAATAACCGGCGCTTTAATTGGGATGGGAATACCTGAATTCGAAGCAAAAAGGTACGAAGGTCGCTTGAAGAAGGGTGGAATTCTTCTATCTGTGCATTGCGACACATCAGAAGAGATTAAACGGGCTAAGGAAATTGTTGAACATACAGGAGGTGAGGATGTTTCCTCTACAGGAGAGTCCTCTGCCGACACAACGACGACAAATCGTGATGTCGCGAGCAAGGCTGCTCGTGGAACAAACTGAGTCGAGTGAGGAAGCCTCATCGGGGCTTCCTCTTTTTCTTCGTGTTTTTCCCTTATCGAGCAATTGCAGTCGGAAGAGTTTAGTCATGTATACCGTGGGCTAGATCGCATAATAAGATGGATTAAATATAATCAGGGAATCTACAATATGATTTACAGCTCAATCGTGAAAAATAACACGCAAAAGTGAGTCGTTAACTTCTAGACCGCCGTTGTACTTGATGAATCCTAACTTTCGAAATCTGTTCTTGAAGAAACTGACCCGGTTGCGATTGGTACCGACCATTTCCGCCAAGGTTTCTGGGAAATTTGAGGGGCGATTTTCTACGTTGCGCTGTTGTTTCCGTACCGCGCAATCAGTAACAGAGTGCGGGCCAAGCGTTTCTCGCTGGAATTAAGGAGTTGATCGACCCAATCCTCTTCAACGCGAACGTTACGTTTCTGAATGTGGGCCACAAAACGGTCGGAAAACTCGTGTTCTTCATGAATTACTCGGGTCATTTCCGACTTTTCAATCTTCAAAAGCAAGACAGGTTCCATAGCGGTTGCAGTCGCGACTCGTAGTGTCTGTCCTGCAATACATCCATAGATTTGTCGTCCACTGCAGTCTAAACAGGCGTAAAGTTTAGACCGTAGCGGCAGGAGCTTGGTCGGCTTTCTTGCGGGATGCAGCGTCCGAGCCGAGCTGCTTCACCAGATTGTTATAAATTCCCAACAACAAAAATGGCGCCGCCCATTGACCGACGAATAGAGCGGCTCCATTCTTGCCGTTGGCCTTTAATACTGCTGATACGACCATCGATCCCAAAGCCGCACCCAAGAATACTGTCGATGGAATTTGCGAAGTTTGCGATTCAATTGATCCCGTGAAATTGTCTTCTCGTGCGTCGGATACTTTATTATCGTTCGCCATGCTGTTCCTCCATTCGAATCGTTTTTTATTTGCGCTGCATACTGGTGGGTAAGGCTCACTAAACTTGACTAGATTCGATCATGTGGGAGCGGGGGACTTGGGCCAATCGGGCATTGCGGGTAGCGGGAGTTTGTAAACATTTAGGGCTATGAGATTTAAGGATTTTGATCCAGAAAAGAATTTCTACGGGATATTGTTTTTTTTGTTTAGTGTTTTGTTACTCAGAACAATCGACTTCATGTTTATTCCATCAATTCGCCACCTTTTGCCGATTCTACAGCCTCGACTTGTACCTCCCCTGCCTTCGTTTTTGCGACAAACGCCCATATACTGATCGTCACATCTAATATCACGACAGCTGGCTTCAGTACTAACGCCCACTAGGCGCTGTTATTGCCATAGGGACTGTTAAAAGTGGCTGAAGAGTCCTATTAGCAGAATGATTGGTATCGGCACTCCTAGTAACAATAGCAAAATTGAACGCATTGTTATCTCCTTCTTGTATTAGGTAACTGGTACGTGATCCCTTTGTCTCCCTCCGATAGTCGCGGCAAAACTCGCGCAGAAGGCTCCAACCAAAAGAGCGAAGAATGTCCAGTACGACAAGTGGGCTCCTGCTTTGCGTGTGGCATCTGCGGCCTGACGTGCCTCTGCAAAGATTTCAGACACTCGTTTTTCGGCATCGGCTTGACTAAGCCCCGTTCTAGCTGCCACCAGTTTTGCCAAATAGGCTCTATCTGTGGCCGGAATCTCTGGTTGTCGAAGGTCGTTTGCAAATATGCTTTCGACTTCCGAACGTACCGAAGTATCGTTCTGTCCTGGATTTGGCATATCGGAACGAAACAGGCTATCAGTGAAATAAGCATTTGGATCATTCGCGGATGCTGCCGCAGCCCCTTGAGCCGCTCTACCCGCTAAGGACGTAACCGCCGACGCCAAGAACGCCGCAGTCAGCACGAGGCCAACGGCCCAAACCAAAAATCCATGCGCGGTATCGCGGAAATAAACTTCATCGGTGTGAATGCTGGCCCATTTGGTTCGAAGCCGGCCTGCCAAGTAGCCGCCCATAGCGGAGGCAACAACTTGGGAAAAGATTAGCCACACGATGGCTGCCGTTCCGACGACAGCTGCTGCGGTGCCTGTGCTTGACCATGGAGAAAGGGCCGATAAACCCACTCCTGCGCCTAATACCAAGAGGATAAGAGATACTGCTGCGGTGGCAAAAGCGCCCCCGATTACGGCCCCCCAGGATACGCCTGACGAGGATGCCTCTTGAGTTCCGGAAGAATCACCATAGCCGGATCGTTCAGGCGGAATTAACGGTGCTCTGGCTGGATGTGACATAAAAATCTCCTCATTCTCAAAACTTTACCCAAGCGACTAAAAGTCGAGCCCTACTTTCGGCGTTTAGTTTAGATTCGCAGATCTCCGGTCTGTTATAAGTCAGGCTACAAGCGACGCCGTTAGCGTTCCATACTGGGATAGCTTGAGGATGGATTTTACTAAAGCGTATTAGCGCGCAAGATTCGGCGGTATGCCTGGTTATCTCGAAGTGAGATCTGACGGAGGTGGAACATTTCGATTTTTGAGCCATTCCATGCTGATGTTTTGGTTTTTATTATTATGTGGAATCGTATCCAGGTCAGGCATGAAAATCTGAAGGCCAGCTTGCGGAGTCATTCGAGTATAGCCATTCACAAGTTGCTCTTGATAGTTAGCTAGATCCAGGTCAAACCAGGCGTCATTCGAAAGGTCAACCATGATGAGGTCAACGTGCCGCATCGTGAGCTTTCCAAAGTCAATCGTGCCGTCATGAAGCTGGAGGAAATTGCGCCACTGGGCGACTTGCGCAACGTCATCATGTGCGTTCCCATATGTCTCTTCGAAGTCGGGATTTATGATTCGTACGCTGGTTAGCTGTCCTCGAATGTGCGGTGGTGGCAGTAATTTCTGCGTATCAAAAAAGATGTCGTTCTCGGAAACCTGGATGCCGGGAATATTCCTGGGCTGGAACAGACTGGAGACCGTGATGTGAAAATCGCCGAGCAGACCCTTGAAGGGGATTTTCAAGAGGTTGAGTTTAGTAACGTGTAATTGGATGAGATTTCCTGGAGCAACCGAGATTGTCGCGACCATTTCGACAGGAAGTGGCACTACTTTGTGAAGTGTTCCGTGAAGCTTGATCTGATCCCCGTCGCCGGACAGAGTGATATTTCTAAGAGGAGAATCTGAAACTCCATTATTCAAAAAGTTGCTGAGGTCTCCAACGTTCGTGTGAATCACGCCAGTTTTCACGTCGAGTACAAACGAATCCGGATCGTCGAATGAAGGGTTGACGCTGGGCTTGGCACGTACCATTTGTCCGCGCAGCCACCGCACATAGATACGAAATCCCGGCCCCTTACGTAACTTCAGATTGTGCGCATAGACGTTTGTGGGAGCGGTTTGGGATGAGTTGGTAGTTTCCGGGACCACTGTGAGTGGTGCGCCGGAAATAACGACAGAAGGCGGTGGTGTCGCAGATACCGCGGACTCCACACCATGTTTTGCGCGTCGAAAATGCCAAGCAAGCAATACAAACAAGGCAATTGCGACGGCAGAAATGACGAGCGCAATTCGGATACGCATATCAGAGTGTGAAGTCGGCTTCCACCAAAGATGGTCACGGTGCGAGCACTCATCGCGGATGAACGAAATGAAATTCCGATTTATTCCTTACAGGTTTTGCTCACCATTTTTAACGTAGTGACTGTCAAATCGCCCGTCTCGGTTGAGTTCTTTCCCACGCCGTGTTCTTTTGCCTCGTCCTTTATATCTTCCTTGGCTCCGTGCGCTGCGGCGTTTGATACGACGCCCGTAACCGTGACTGTATGCCCGACATGAGGTGCCAGCTTAACCGTATCGCTCTTCACATCCCATCTGCTGCCGTCTTGCCCAATAAATTTGAATTCGTTGGAGTCATCTCCGGTTTGTAGGCATCCGGTGATGATTCGGGACTTCTGATGCGTAGTCTTTTTAGGCTCCTGTGCGCGTAAACTGCTTGCACCTGAGAAAACGATTAATGCCAGAACCCAAGCTATCTTCTTTTCAATATTCATCGAAGGCCTCCGATTATTTAAGGCAACGTTAAACTTATTGCAGTTGTTAGAGTATTGTTCGGACTAAGTCCTAGGACAATACGGGCGAGCCCTTAGGTTTTGGCCCTTGATGCTGTATTCCAAATCTTATAGGCTGATTTTTGCGTTTCTTCACTGATGCTTTTGCAGAATTGCGGCTAATTTCATTGTTTCCGGTGTATGCAAAAATAAGGATTCAGAATCGGGCAGCGAGGACGGCACTGAAGCAAAAGAACACGAAATGAGTACATGCAATGATTAGTATTCTAGCGAGCAAATTTCCCTAAATTGCCAACGCCCGAAGCGCAATGGTCCCGCTACCGGTAGCCGTTCACTAAATGATCTTGCCGTCATTCGGAATTTCCGCCAGACTCTCAATGCTGACCTCAGAGTAATTTTAGAACTTGCTTCTATTACAATAGTTTTCTGGCGTTCTTCCATAAATACAAAATTATCGAAAAGCACTAAACATGAACCCTAGCGAAGCCAGAAGCATAATCAAAGTAGCAATCCAACCCATTGTCCGCAAATACGGCGTAAGCGCGAACTTTCCTACAACCTTGCTGTTGGCCGACATGATCATAAGCAATATCATTAGCGGTACAGCAACAACGCCATTGATAACAGCGGACCAATACAATGCCCGAATTGGATTCATCCCAATAAAATTGAGACAAAGGCCTAAGGCAGTGGCGGCCGCAATAACCAAATAGAATTCAGGCGCCTGCTGCGGCTTACTTTCGAGGCTGGCCCGCCATTTGAATGTTTCCGCAACCGCGTATCCCGAGGCACCAGCCAAAACCGGTACGGCAAGGAGTCCGGTTCCTATAATTCCGAGAGCAAATAGAAGAAAAGCGAAATGGCCTGCGACTGGTTCTAGTGCCTTTGCTGCGTCCGCTGAAGTTTGAATTCCTTGCGCCGAAGCCGAACTATGTATCGTTACCGCGGTAGTCAGAATAATGAAGAATGCAATAAGGTTAGAGAGTCCCATTCCGATCCTCGTATCGAGGGCAATTCTGCGAAATTGTTTGAACGCCTGATAAGGTTTTCTCTTGAGCGGGGATTCTCCATCGTTGACTCGGACTTCCTCTGCCTCCTCAGACGACTGCCAAAAGAACAAATAAGGGCTGATCGTCGTACCCAGCACGGCTACTAAGGCCATCCAATAGTCAACGTTCCAAGCGATGCCAGGAATAATCGTGGAGCGAAAGGCAGTCACCCACGGGACGTGCACTACAAAGGCGGTAGCGACATATGCGAACAAGACGAGTGTGAGCCATTTTAAATAGTGGACATAGCGTCGATATGGTATATAAGCCTGGAGCACGAGCGATAAGAGCCCCAAGCAAACTGCATAGACATTCAGATTTCCGCCGAAGACAAGCTGTGCCGCCGCCCCCATTGCGCTAATATCCGCGCCGAGATTGAATATGTTGGCTGCACATAAAAGCAACACCACACCATACACAACCGGTTTTGGATAATGATTTCGCAGATTGGCCGCAATGCCTGCGCCCGTAATCCGACCCAAACGAGCGGAAATCTCCTGCATTGCGGCCATCAATGGAAATGAGAACAGCATCGTCCATAGCATTCCCAATCCGAATTGAGCGCCCACTTGGGAATAAGTCGCAATTCCACTCGGATCGTCGTCGGCCGCGCCCGTTATTAGCCCTGGACCTAGACGAGCCAGAACATTGGTGTCTTGAACTGAAAGCGGTTTAATCCCGACCGGTAGTTCAGGTTTAAGAACGAAATTGGCCATCCTTTACTTTTCCCTCCGTCCTCGCCGAAGGACTCCTCCCTCCAGAGACAGCTTCATGGCGCATTAAAATATCCTGACACGGCGCTCCCCTCCTACTCAATCAGGTGTTTGCGTGATTTGTCGACAATCGGTTGTGTTATGTCAATGTGCCAACATTTACAGCGCTAGTAACGTCAGCGTCCTACTCGCCCCTCCCGAGCATAGCCACGGCTTCCATTGGTCATGGAATCGGCACTTCCAAAACGGCAACGCCTGCCTCCGCACCGCATCAGCGAGATAATGAATGCCGGAGAAATTCGATGGCGTGGCTCTACGAAATTCTCGAATCGCATAAAATTACGGTGCAAAAAAGCGAGAGTTTCGCTACGGAGAGAGAGAAAGGCCCTGAATTTCAATAGAAAGCAGCACAGAAACTGAAGATTTCATTTTCGTCATGCATAGTTAGCACGCTAGTAACCCGAAAGGTCATCGAAGTCACGGTAAGCCCGCAGACGAAGCAGCAAAGGCAGTGCCCCCAATGCCATCACCGACGCGCCCCGAACTTCTGGACATATGTCCAAAGGTGAAGGTTGCTGTGAGCTTTAGCTAATCGGGATTCCAAGCAGAACCTTTATCGTCTTCCTCCGCAACCTCAGCACCAAAACCTCCCACCGTTTTCTTGTTTACTTCTCTCTAAACACGCGTATGGTTCGAATTCGTTCCGTGGAGGGAACACACAATGAAACGTTCAAAGGCCGCGAAGCGGTCTCGAAAAGCAGCGAAGAAGAAGCGCACCAAACCCGATGATAAAGAAGCGGCTACCACGTTCGTGCCAGTCGCCATTCCTAAACCTGTAGAGAGTCCCGTCCCAGCTATTCCCGAACCCAGTCCAGTGACGTCAGCACCCGATCAACCAAAGGCCGCCACCTCCTCGTCCCGATCCGAAGCCGCGCGTCGCACAGCCGACGGCAAATTCACGAAGGCCATCTTTGCCCAGGTTGGCGGAACCGAGTGCCCTCGCTTTGTGGCTATGACCTGGAAAGAACGTGATGCGTACATGTCAAAGCCCGAGAACTCCGTCGTGCGGGAACGCCACAAAGCGTACCTGGCTTCAGTAGGAAAGTGAAATCACTCTTCCCGCTCGGCCAGGTGGTTGCCACCCCGGCTGCTCTTGCCGCAATTGAGAAATCAGGCCAGCGGCCGGGGGAATTTTTAGCTCGTCATGTCAGCGGTGATTGGGGAGAACTCGATAAGCATGATGTTGAGGAAAACGAGTTTTCACTCTAGCATGGTTTGCGACTCCTGAGTGCGTACCATACGCGCGCGGGTGAAAAGCTTTGGATAATTACTGAAGCCGACCGCTCATCTACCTGTATTTTGCTGCCCGAGGAATATTAACGATGCCAAAGAATCGAAAGCTGAGCGCGAAGGAACGAAAGCAAATCAAGCAACGGTTAAATCGCCGCTACGAAGCACTCCGCAATATATATCCTGAGGTTCACGGCAAGATTGTAGATTTCATTTCCCACACAGTTGAAGACGGAACGCTATATTTCACCGTCCGATTCACGGACAAGACAGCCTTCACCATCCAATATGAATGCGGACTTGTTGCTGTCGGTGCCGAACTCGGTGACTGGAAAACGGGAGACTTGAAGTTGGTTCGACAATATAAGAAGCCGTAACACTTCCCTGCCCGACTTTAGCGCAGCCCGTCACTAAAAGTAAATAGGTCGGCAACGGGCAATTTCAGCTTCTTCGCGATTCGATCCAGCGTTTCAAACGAAGGCGCATTCCTGCCCCGCTCGATTAAGCTCAGAAAATCCACGGACATTCCCACGAGCTCCGCGAACTCTTCCTGCGTCATGCGCTGTGTGGCACGAATCTCGCGCAACCGCTGACCGAATCTCTTTCGTAACGTCGCCATTAGAAAAATGTTTCCGGGCGAAGTGTGCCGTAGTATGGTTACGGTCACCACCGAATGAGATTACGGGTGACATGTTTTGGATTACGTAACCCAATCATCTGAGGAGGTTTGTCTTCATGGCTCAATGCACCGAGTGTAATGGCACCGGTCAATGTCAACAGTGCAAGGGAACGGGACGGTTCGGGTATCCGGGGCGCGGTCCCGTAGAGAACTACAAGAACCCGTGCGTCAGATGTAAGAGTTCAGGCGTCTGCTCGATTTGCAAAGGGAAAGGCGAGAAGTCATGAACTCATGCTGGATCCTTCTCAACGTACCTGAATATTCATCTGTGGCAGTAATCGAGGACGCGTGGAAGTCCAGAATGAGAGTCTGGCATCCAGACAAGTGGATGGAGAGTTCACCTAAAGAGAAACTAACGGCAGAAGTAGAGTGCAAGAAACTGAACATGGCCCATGATAGGGCAATAGAAATAATGAGGCTGAGGGCAAACGGTATTTATGATGCTCCACCGCCGCCTAAGCCATCTGCTGCTTATCAACCGTCTCCATCGCCTCCACCACAGCCTCCTGCTCAGAGTTATTCACATGTTGATGACGCGGAGATGAGGACACCTGATGGGCGTAGGATTTGGATGTGTGGGCAGTGTGGCTGTGCTATGTATCCTGATTCTAATCCTACGCATCATTGCGTACCGAAGCCTGTGTATGACAGGGAGAGGACTCCAGACGAACAAGTAGACGATCTTATGACGGAGACAGAGAACTTGCGCCGTTTCATGAACGAGCTGAATGGCACGCCAGGGAAATCAAACGACAGCAGTTCTTACGAGCCTGAGTGTGGGAACGATGGAGAAGCTTTTATAAAGGATAGCGAGGGCGAATACGATATGACGGGTAGGCCCGTACGTAGCGAGCAAGAAAAGTTCTATAAAACGGTGAATCATGTCGTGGACGATCATGCCACTCAAATCAGTTTGGGATTGGCATATGGGAAGTATCGCTTCTGGAAGGCCATATTTACTTCCACACCGGGGCAGATCTTTATCGGCGTGATTCTTTAGGCGTTTGTTGGATTTTTGGCAATGATTACGGCGCAAAAATCATTGTGGCCTCGATGATAACCACAATTGTTTGGATGGTCCTCACCATCATCGTTGGACTTATAGGAGGAGCTATTGCGGCATGGAAGAATCCAGGTGTTGAACATGAAAGGACTAAAGTCAGATTCGTTGCCACTTTATTGATCTGGGTAGTCGTTTTCCTCGTTCTTAATTTAGCCCCCGGCAAACCACCTGACGAAATTGGACCAAATACGCAACCTGTAGCTCAGGAGACCAAACCTTCGCAGGCACCTATCCTTCCAACACCCACTCTGCCAGAATCCTCATCTTCCGAGCCGGCTATCGTTACTCCAGCGGATGAGCCACAAGCCATTGAGCCATCTCCAGCTTCAGATACCGATCAAAATGGTTCGCCGGGTGCTACTCTGCCTGCAGGGAATGTGAATGATTCTGCGAATCCCGCAGAGAAGACCGAAACGGGTTTTAAATCCTGCGGTCAATTTAATGGACCAGCATATGAAGATTGTATGAAACCTTACAGGTAGTGCGATCCTGAAATTGCGACTCCGCATTCACTTCCCTTTTCGGAATATTGGTGCAACTCGAACAATGTGCCCGCTCGTGGTGCCGCAATTGTCCTAAACGCGTGAGCTAAAAACCCCACGCAAAAAGGTTGAAAACAGAACTCAATCAACTCCAGTTAAGCACGCCTGTTTTGAAAGCGGAATATATTAGATTTGCGCTCACTGTTGTCGTGTTGGCGTGGCTAAATTCTGAAGCTTGGAGAACAAATTAACGGAATCCGGCAATTTGAGATCGCCTTAATTCAGATTGTGAAATGCGTAACGGAGACCTGCGCATTCATGGCAGAGCTGGAGGGCGCCATTGTTCGAGAGCGCTACGAAAAGCATTTGGCGTCCATCGAAACTAAGTCGCAAGGCCTCTCCTCCCACTTGGTCATGTTAATGCCACCACCGGTGCGCTGACCGCGATTGAAAAATTCAGTCAGCAGCCGGGGAATTTTTTTTGGTCCCTAGCCATTGCGTTTATTTCGTTGTCAGAACGAGTGGAAACCCCGCGCCTAAAATTTGTTGCGTCGATGCCACGAGAAGCCTACGATGCGCAGGATAGGGTTCTCAACTGGAAATTTCAGATGGATCATTTCCCTCACTCAACGGTTCTTCGTAATTGGGCGCAACTTGCCCGTCCGCACCGCCCCACTTGGATGCAAGTAGATGCAATCCTGAAGGCTGCGAGAATTCAGTCCAGCATCGCTGAGTCCAGGCTTCGAAACCTATTGAAGCTGTCAGACGCCCTTTTTGATCCACTTTGCGATCCCTTGCATGCCGATTTGGGTTTGCACCGATGGCTTAGGAAGGATCGCGAAGAGGCGTATTCAGACTGGCTGGCCTGGATAATTGAGCAGATCGGTGATCCACAAGATTTACTTAAACTTCTTCGCATTAATACCCCGCCCATTCTGGAGCGACATCGCGGTCTCGCGATAAAGGTGTCCCGAGAGTTAGTTATTGAAAATGGTCGTCTCGATCTTGTCATTCGTGTAGAACAGCAAATGGTTCTGCTAATTGAAGTGAAACTCACCTCGGCGGAAGGGGCGGATACGGGCAAGAACAAAGGTTACACAGAATGGCTTGCAAAGCAGCCCGAGCCATTCAAGCGCGCATTGTTGCTCATCGTTGAGGCCGAAGATGATAACTATCATGATTTCGTACCAATTCGCTGGGCGGATCTTTGCATCGGACTTCGCGGGATGATTTCTGGGTCGGAACTCCGTAAGCGTTTGTCCGTCGTCAAGAGGGCGATGTTTGTGGCTTTTGTCGGCGCGGTCGAAACGAATTTGCTTCATCTCAGCACTCCACGAGGCGATGGCTACGTTACAGGGTTGTTCTATACGAGGACCGCAATGCATATCGAGGAGGCTCTTGGCAAACGCCATGACTGACAATCAAAGTCAAACCGAGCACCCACTGCTGATCGAAGGTGCTAGATCTTATCCACAGGCGCTCGCTGCATTAAGCGAGTTTCAACTGTTAATCGTCGATATGTTCCGCAAGGCATTGCAAAGCGAACTGCCGAAGATATCCGCCGCTATGGGCGTAAAGCTCTCCCGTGAGGATCTCGACGTTCGGATAAGACCACAAAAGATGGAAAACTCAGATGGTGAAAACGCGTCGCTCGGCCTGCGGATAATTCGAGACACCGAGGGGTGGCGACAATATTATCACCTCGTCTGGGAGAAGGATGGACTTGCTGCGTCGTCGGCCATATGGTTTCAAGACAAGACCATGGCAATGAAAGTTTCCAGCTCCATGAAAAAGGCCACACCGAAACCGCCATATGTTGTCGATCTGGAAGACGCGAGAGTGGCCTATCTTCTGCGCCGGATCACCGCCGAAGAGATGGCACAATTGCCCGGAATCCTGCAGGAGTTGTTTCGCGAGTGGGTGCGACTGTGGCAACGGATTGGCAGCTTAAAATCTTGCAAGGCATGAATCTGCGCATACTGGTCCTGGCACATGCAGAAAAGTACAAGGCGTGAAACCTCTCTTCACACTTGATCAATCGGTTGCGACGCCCGGTGCCCTCAATGCGATTGACCCAAGCCGACTCGTCCGAGACCGTTACTTAGGACGAGCCTGCCTCCGACGGCTTCCAGTCGGTCGCCCATTCCCCATCGCGGAGAATCTCGTCTCCAGAATGCTCTGTGAACTCTACCAAAACCGTCTTCCGTGGAACGTTAAGGACATCGACGCAGATGTCGACGATTTTGCGTCCGAGCGTAAGTCGGTCATCCAGCGGTCGGCCCCGTCGGCATTCGACCAAAACCATTGTAATGGGCTCAAGACCATCGGGACCAAGATGGAAGAGATTGTCCTCTCCCAATTCAGCGATACCGACATTTGGCCGCCACGACTGAGTTTGCATGACCTGTGCGTAGATCTTGCAAAGGCGGGTTGCAAGAGCGCGCTTGACAGCAGTTGCATAGGTTCTCGGCAAGTCCAGGTGCATATAAGGCATGAGTATCTCCCTTAGAACACGATCGAAAGATCAAGCGACATGCTATTTTTGTTCGCGCGCCACAGCGTTGGCGCGCTGGGCCTCCCCCCTGCCTCAGGACCGGTTAAACATCTACCCCCCAATAGGCTCCCGCTTCGTTGCTATTGCCGTGGTCGGAGGAACAGGAGAGAGCCGAGGCCCGTTTTTCGAGAATCGCGACATCCGCGCTATAGCGCTGCGCATTAGCACCAGATGATGACCGTCGGCCGGTAGACTTCGAGCTCAGGGCCGCTTGTCGAAAAACATATAAAGCGCTACGATCCGGCCGTCCCGCACGATGAGGAAGTCCCTCCCGGAGTAAGCCGGCACTTCACCAGGGCGTCCCGATATCCATGGAACCATCCCTGCATCGCAATATTCCTGAGGAGCGGCAGTCACTTGATATCGAAAGTCAGGGTGAGTCACCTTGACCGCGCCAGCGATGCGATCGATCGCTTCGCGGCCACGGATGGCACCCTTGCTGGGATCGTAGAACACGCCATCTTCGGCCCAGAGCTCGTCGATGGCCGCACGCCGACGCGCGGGATCGTTTTCACCGAACACGTCGCGAAGATTTCGGATCAGTAAGTCCGATATGCTGTAGGACATGGCTCGTCTCCTCAATTTTAAAAAAAACCACGACAAATTGTCTCACGGCTGCTTATCAACCTCACCACTGACGATTCTTACCCCATCGAAACCGTGCCTCATCCTCTCCGGTGTAGTCAGGATCAAGATAGATGTGCAGGCTCGATATTCGGCCATCTCGAAACTTGAACACGTTACAGAAACGCCCGCTAGGAGTTTTGCCGCCTGCCCACGACTTACCGGACATTCTGCCCTGTGACGTGCCTTCAACGACGAGATAGTCGGCTGAAGGAATGAAATTCAAACGGTCATAATCGTGTTGAATGTATTCCAAGACACCTTCGAATCCTTTAACCATTTCAAGAAACGAATTCCGTACAAATCCAAATCCGAATTTAGGGAAATAGATTTCCGCATCTTCATGGAACAGTTCAAGAACGTCTGGGCGACCCTGGTCAGCTCTCATGAGATATTCGCGAGCAATCTTGATCTTCTCTTGATCGTTCGCAACCATTCATCCTCCTTTCTTTTCTCAGCCGATGCCCTAGAGAAGGGCCAGGTCGATCCCCCCGCTTGTGGGTCTCGCCCTTCCAGCTTTCCCCGCCCGGTTCGTTTGGCGCAGGCACCGTGTAGGTTTTCCAGATCCGCTTTCCGGAGAGCACCTCATTCGGTGTCATCATCGAATACAACAAATATGGACCACCGCAAACTTTGTATCTTGTCGGATTTGGCTGTTTTTGGTCTGTACCCGCTTTCACCTCTTCAGTGATCTTGCTATCCTTATATCTGCGCCTATTAGTTCGAAGGGTTTATCTAATTCTCTGTTTGCCCGATGGCCAAGGAAAGAGATATGAGCCAATCGCAGCCGTTTGAATTTCGTTCACCGCACGGGATCAGAAAGATTGAAAGCCAGACCCGCAGTTGGAATGGGATTACGGTGCGTAACATCGTGCACTATCCTGATCCTGGAAGAGTCTGGCATGACATCTCTTCACACGAAACAACCGTCGCGATTGTTCTCGGCCAGGTAGGGGGATATTGCGAGTCTCGCCTGAATCTCAACCGTCCGACCCCCCGATCTCGCTTTGATGTAGGGCATACGACTTTTGTGCCCGCGGACATGACTGTGTGGGCCTATACCGACGGACTTCGATCAGTTCACGAACTCAGGATGAGCTTCGCTCCGAATGTGCCGGAATCTATCCTCGGCGACGACTTGGATTCGACAAAAACAGATACGCCGGTCCTGTTGTTGTACGACGACAAGGTGGCAAGATGCGCAGAGCTTCTGGCAGAGGAATGCCAAGAATCCTCAAGTGGAGGCCGTCTGTACGGCGAGAGCCTAACGACAGCATTGACGGCTACCCTATTTACTCGCCGAAACGCCCAGATACAGCGGGCAAGCGGACTTGCCCGCTGGCAGTTGCGTCGAGCGATGGAGTATCTCGAAGCCCACATGACACAGGACATAAGCCTTGAGGAGATGGCCAAACTGGTAGGGCTTTCCCAATCACAGTTCGCCCGATCCTTTAAAACTTCGACCGGAATGCCGCCATATAAATGGTCTCTCGACGCCCGGATCAAACGCGCACAGGAACTTCTGTTACGTGACAGGGAACCCATTGCGGTTATCGCGCTCCAAACAGGTTTCGCCGACCAGAGCCATTTCACGAAGACGTTTCGCCGTGCCACGGGCGCAACACCCAAAGACTGGCAGCGAAGTCGCAAACTCTGACCTCGGGTTGAACCGCGCCGCACGCTGTCCAGCGGCCCAGAAAAAGTTTTCAGTTAATTTCGCGCGTTCGTCCTGTCGTGACTCGCGCCACGGGAACCTTCCTTGTTCACAACTTCTGCCATTGGATTAGCGGTTGGCGCACGCCGCGCGGACTTGAGTCCAAGTCACGAATCCAGCAGAGAAACGCATTATAAAAGGGCGCCCCTTTGAAGTAGGGTTTGATCGTTCGCATCAATCCCAACAGCAAGGAGCACCCTCATGAATGACACCAAGTATATTGGGTTGGATGTTCATCAAGCAACGATCTCTGTCGCGGTTCTGGATTCTGCCGGCAAGCTAGTGATGGAAGCGATTCTGGAAACGAAGGCCGAAACGATTCGGCCAGTTTATTCACGGACTGCGCGGAAGTTTGCGCGTGACTTTGGAAGAAGGAACCTGGCATTATCCCTCGGGGCGTGCAGCCGTCAATCTTTGGCAACGTTCAGGGCTTCGGGGGAGTCGCAGGGGGAGAGTGGCCCGCATCATTCCTCTGATTGTTCGATTCCTTTAAGCAATCTGCCATTTTAGAAATTGAATTTAGGAAACCCACAACGGTTTTTGGCATTGTTTGAGCGGCGGCGATCTCATCTCCGTCGTTTAGAGGCGTACCACTGAACCCCCTTTCAATCTTCACGAACCTCTTCCCTAACAGCCCATCGGTGTCCAGAATTGCGGTGGAGTCGCTGCGAATCATTTCCCGGTCACGCTTCTCAACGCGCAAAACCAATTCAATTCGTCGCTGGGGAGTTGCTGATTGTCCTGCAAGATTCCTTGCCTGCACGGTTCCCACATCAAGGCCGTCTACCCGTACCGATGCGCCGATGGGCAGGCTCGTAGCTTCCGCAACGTACAGTTTCAACCGATATTTAGGGCGAAAAAATCCCGACGACCAAAGATATGTGACCACCAAAACAGTACAAATCCCGGCGACGAGAACAACCCCAACTTTCAACAGCCGGTCTGAAATGCGAATCGTAATCTCCGCCATGGCTGTCCTCCCATAGGGCAATGGGCTAGTCAAACTTCCTTTTGTTTTGTCTGCCGTACAGTTGTCGGTCCAGATATGTCATCGATGTTTCTGATGCGAAGTTCCGTCAGGGCCTCGCAAAGGAGTCGTGTGATAAGCAAAGGCTTAATGCAGAGTTGAGTTAATGATCGCATCCCGAGAGCCTTTGCTTTTCTACTGGTGTTTTTCCAATTGCGGCGAGCGTGCGTCGTTTAGATCTGACTGTTCTTCTCTTAATTCCCTCCGATTTACAGTCAGAGGATTGGTAAATAGAAGAGCATTTGGGATGAAGACCTCCCGACCTTCTTTCGTGATGACATGGGTTGCGCGGGTCTGAATATCATCGACATCTCCCTCGATCCCAATCACGCTGATCCAATCGCCCAATTGAAACGGTTCACTGATCATTAGAAGAATCCCAGCGAGAAAGTTCTGTAGGATGTTTTGGAACGCAAAGCCAATTGCGATGCTTCCAATACCGAGCGTCCGAATAAGGTCGCTCGCGTGAAACGATGGCGCGACGACTGAAAATGCGATGAGAAAACCCAATACAGAGACAGTTGTGTACGCAATCTGACCGAGCAACAATGCAACGCCTTGGCGCTTGCCCCACCGCACAGTGAAACTCCGTGTGAAGGACTTGCTAGCTGAAGCAAGAATCACGAAGAGGACAAAAATCACTACTGCCAGGACGAGGTTTGGCAAAAGTGAAATGGAATCGTTGATGATTTTAATGCCGGTCTTCCAGGCAGCCGATAAGTCGATAGGCATGGAGCCCCTCCTGTCAATTCGTCATAGGGCTAGGCCTTTAGTTCAAGAGCAAGCGATCCCATGTGCGGATGACTAACCGGGTCTCTGACGCCGTTCACATCGAATATCACGATCCGGGTTGACGGCACCGTGCGCTAAGCCATCAAGATAGAGGGGACACGCTGGACCAGCTTCTGGATTCTATGCGTTCGCTGCTTTCTTAATAGTTTGTCGCGATTTGTGGTGCACTCCTATAGACAGGCGTTCACCGGACTGAATGTCAATCGCCACAAACTCATTGTTTGAATGTTCGGTCAATTCTTGCAGTTTGCGTTCAGCCTCGTATCGTCCAAACACGCACGTTCGCCAGGTTATCGATCCATTCGGGAGCTTCTCGAATATGTCGAAATTGCGCCGTATCATTGTTCACCTCCGAAGCGAAGGCTCGACTAAGTTACTGACGCAACTTCTGGACCAATTTGACGACCGCGTAAGTTATTGAGAACTATGAGTCGAACGCAGTGCATACATTGTTTACTGGAATCAATAAAGAAATGGAGTGAGGTAATTTTTCCTCGGCTAAATGGGCGAACCTACCTAGCGTCAGACGTGGTCATTCCGCTCTATGCAGCGTCCTCGGTCCCGGTCAGAAACTCGTACTTTTCAATCGCCGTAGCGTTCCGGCATTTAGCGGAACATGCCTATAGTTCTACTCAAAACCGAGTATTGCTCTTGCCACTCTGAGGGTGTACGCTGCCGTACAGAGGGCCTCCCCCAGTTCTCCTGGTTTCCTCGCCTGAGGTCCTTATGGATAAACGCATTCTAATCGTTGACGACTGTGCTCCAATTCGCGGATTAATTCGTGAGTTTATTGAGTTGCGACCCGGCATCAAAGTATGCGGCGAGGCCGCCGATGGATTCGAAGGCGTGGAAAAAGGTCTGGAGTTAAAGCCAGATGCCATCATCTTGGATCTCTCGATGCCTCGAATGAATGGTTTACAAGTGGCCCTCATAATTCATCAAGTAGCGCCCTACATCCCGATCATACTGTTCACGATCTATAATGGCGCGGTCATAGTGCGCTTAGCTCACAATGTTGGCGTTGCTTCAGTTATATCCAAGACAGATCAATTGACGAAACTCGCTGACGAGGTCCAAAGACTCACAATGTCTACGAACTAGTCGCGGGTTGGACGATTGCCGGCGCTCCCCAATAAAATAATAGGTCGCAGCCGAGGTTTATGGGGATGGATTGGCATTTGGGGAGCGTGTTAAAGTGGCGGTTTCTCGCGCTTTGGAACTTACTAAAATAAGCGAATTATGTAAGTGTAACCATCATTTTCAGGTCGCGATTCTTATCGTGGCTCTGTTCACAGGCATACCCGCGTGGGCAAATACGCCTGATCAGGGCATACATCAATCGATCCAAGAGTTGGCGAATCTTGCTACCAACCCAAAGGCATTGGTAAGAACGCAAATTGGAGGATCGGAATGCGGCACATCGGACTTCACTTTTCATGCGCTGAGAGCGCAGTCCGCTGGGTATGGCTTCACCAGAATCACAGGCCGCATATCCAACAATTGCGCAGAGGCTAAAGGTGCGCAGATAAAGATCATGACTTACAATCGCGCCGGAGATATTCTTTCTGACCATGATTTCTGGCCGGCGAGCATCGAGAATATCTCTGCAAATTCGGAATTTCCCTTTGAATGGCTACACACCAAGGTAGTCTTCGCCAAGTTCACGGTGACGATTATTTCCGTTAAGTCGTGGCCTGAGGCCCTGGAGAGGAATTTCCATTTGCACAGTGAAACCGACAAAAACACAGCTCTGCAACATGTCGCTGAGAAGTTAGTCCATAGAAATTGAAGAAAGTTAGTCGTCTTCAATGATTTGATTACGGACGGCATAAAGCACTAATTCGCTCAAACTGTGCAATCCTAGCTTACGCATAATTTCGACACGGCGTGTTTCAGCAGCCTTAACGCTAATTCCCAGCGATGAAGCCGCAGCTTTTGTACTGCTGCCTGTTGCTAGCAATCGAACGATTTCTCGCTCACTTTCGGTAAGGCGCCCACTGATTCTTCCCGGAATTTCCTTCGTAGACGCACCCGAATACAAATGTGCAAGAATCATCTCAGTGACTTGGGAAGTAAAAAACATTTTATGGCTTGCAAGGCTCTCTACCGCAATTACAAGATCACGGCTGGAATCCGATTTCAATATATATCCGCGGATTCCCGTATCCACAAGTTCGCGGATTAATTGATCGGAGTGGTGCATGGATAAAATAAGAATTTCCGTATTCGGGGAGACCGTTCGGATTCTTTTGGCCGCCTCGATCCCATTAAGGCCAGGCATGCCAAAATCCAGTATTGCGATATCGGGTTGAAATTTCTTGGCTTTCGCTACTGCTTTCGTTCCCGTATTTGCTTCGGCACAAATATCCCAACCCTTATGTTCCAGCAGAATGGCTTTTATCCCGCGCCGTACCAAATCATGATCGTCAGCTATTAATATTCGGAGGTTCGTAGTTTTCACTAACTTCCTCGTTGGCCCAATTCGTTGTACTTTCCCTGTATTTGGCGCACGACAGACTCAGACCTCACTTTAATTAATATCGTACCACGATGAAATGTCGCTATGCGGTTGACAGATGCCTTACCCTGCGCAAGCATTGAAAAATATGTGGAATCCTTGGTCTTCCATTCGCCAGTGCCTCGAGTGCGGGAACTTTGACATCCACCGTCATCGAGGGGGCTTCCCATTCCAACGATTCGTCCTGCAATTAGTCTTTGTGCGCCGATACTCTTGCATGAACTGCAATGCCTTATACTTCGGTTATTCGTTGAGCAGAAGGAAATCATATCCCGTAGATGATTCCCTCAATCTATAACCCTTGCTTGGCAATGCACTTCGAAATCAGCGACGGTCCACAATAAAATGTGACATAGTTTTTTCTTGTAAAAGTTTTGTTCGGAGTTTCAACTATGCCTAATATGCGATATTTCGTGATGACAGTGGAATGCGCGCGATGCAAAACGAAGCAGAAAATTCATGTTGCTTTGCGTCCTTCTGCAACACCGCCCAACATCACGGAATGTGGGAGCCAATGTCTGGCGATCCCGTCGACCAATCGAGGAATTGCTAGACTTTGGTGCCGAGCGCTAGAATTGCCCCTGCGGACTACAGATGGCACAGTTCAGCGTATTTCATTGGCTAGTCGTGATCGCTATTGTCGTGCTGCTCTTCGGTGGCTAGCGCATTCCAGATGCAATGCGTGAATTAGGTGAGTCCCGTCGCAACGGTCGCGGAGGTCCTCCGACACATCCACTTCCGGTTACAAGCCAAATAGAAACTTCTCGCGGTGCGGGAAATCGCGACAAGACTGCAAATTGGTTCTTTCGCTCCAGCTTTCTGAAGTGATTCTCCAAGTCGAGAAGGAAATTGATATTGGCTCAACTGCCTACGCGCAGTTCTCATGATTGCGCATGATAAGTCTTCTCGGAATGTGGGAATTTCCGGTAGGAATCCATCCAAAATAATTACACTTGGCAGAAATCAGTTCGCCGCCGCTGATGACGGAGAAACAACGCGAATCGCTATTCCCCGTTTGTCAGATTCCAGTTTGTCGATTCGGACGACAACACCAACAAACGTAGAGTCTAATGGGCTGTCAGGCTGAAAATCTTTTGTCACATACACACTCATTCCGAGCACGTAATGATTTGTCTCAGTGGAAAAATATAGGCCGTCCTGTGAGCCGTTCAAGATGGTGCAGTATTCTGGAGGCAAGTTTGGGTCGAAGGGGCGAATGCGAGTGTCCTGTGACAAATCCATTCGAGGGTACCTGCGTTGTTCCTGGTAGTCATTTGACACGCAGGATTTCTATCACAGAGCGGGCAATAGCAAAAGATGCAATCGCGCTTGAATTTCACCGGCTAGACAAAGGTAAAACGATGGTTTGCGAGTACATTAACACCGCCAATCCCACATTTCGATAATTCCTGCCAGCTAAACAGGTCGTTGCAACACCAGAATGAGCGAGACCCTTTAGATTTGCGCTCACTGTAGTCGTCTTGGCATGGCTATATTTTCAAAATCCGCAGATCAAATTACCGGAATCCGGTAATTTGAAAGCTTCTCATCTCGGCTGTGAAAGGCGTAAGGCAGGGCCTTATGGTCGATTGGGAATTGCCAAAAAGCCAGTTTCCGATAAGCAATTGACTGGACTCCGTCCAGACAGGGGCGGAGGAAAGTGGCTCGGACCAGCCTTGAAGAATCAATAAGATAGGGGCCACTCTCTTAGGAGTAGGCACCCGCGACGTGCTGGTCAATCAGGTGAGGAACTGAGTGCCAGGACTACGGCAGTATCATGAGCAAGGCCATGCGTGACGGCAAGTAGACCGAAAAGTCGAATGGTGCGTCCTTCGAGAGCCCGGTTAGGAGTATGGTCCCAGACTCTGTGTTCAAATCAGTGATGACGGCGCCCACCTACGGAGGTACGTCGATCTCGTTCAGGAGAGTACTCGATACTGCACAGTCTGGGCCGGCACGCATGGCACATCTATTTCAGTTGAGGGAGAGCCATGTCGAGAAGACGGAAGAACAACCGAACGACAGGTGCACCAGTATTGCACTGCTTGAACCCGCATGCTGCCGGTGTGGATGTAGGTGCGACAGAAATCTACATCGCCGTACCTGTGGACCGAGATCCACGACCGGTGCGTCGTTTTTCAACCTTCACGGAAGACCTACGTGCCGCTGCAGACTGGCTGAAAAGCTGCCACATCGAGACGGTAGCGATGGAATCGACAGGGGTTTATTGGATCCCATTTTTTCAGATCTTGGAGGCGCGAGGATTCCGTGTCTTCCTGGTCAACGCACGCCATGTTAAGAATGTGCCGGGGCGCAAATCGGATGTTTCCGACTGTCAATGGTTGCAGTATCTGCATGCGGTGGGTTTACTGCGTGGATCGTTCCGGCCAGAACAGGCGGTATGCACGGTACGGTCGATCCTCCGTCATCGGAATGATCTGGTGCAGATGGCGTCGAGTCATGTCCAACATATGCAGAAGGCACTGGATCAGATGAATCTGCAACTGCACCACGTGATCAGCGACATCACAGGCATGACAGGTGTGGCAATCCTGGAAGCGATCCTGGCGGGCGAGCGCAATCCGCATACGTTGGCTACACTACGTGACCGACGGATCAAAGCCAGTGCGGATATCATTGCAAAATCGCTGGTAGGAGACTACCGACACGAGCACCTGTTCACACTCCGCCAGTCGCTAGTGGCGTTTCGTCATTACCAAGAGTTGATCGGAGAATGCGACATAGAAATTGCTCAGTATCTGGAGGCGTTCGAATCTAAAGTGGATCTGCCCGAAGGTCCGCTGGCGAAATCACAAGAGGAGCAAAAACCAAACAGTGACCCGCCCCATTTCGATCTGCGCGGCCATCTACATCGCATCTTCGGAGTGGACCTGCCACGAGTTCCAGGGATAAACATTCTCACCGCGCAAACCCTCTTAACGGAGGTCGGTCCGGACTTCTCGCACTTTGCCCAGGGGCCGGCATTCACATCATGGCTCGGATTGTGTCCAGACAACCGGATCAGCGGTGGGAAAGTGCTGTCGGTCAAAACACGCAAAGTCAAGAATCGCGCCGCCACAGCACTTCGTATGGCAGCTCTATCTCTCCATCATAGCCAATCTTATCTCGGGCACTTCTATCGCCGGATGCGAGCCAAATTGGGCGCTCCCAAAGCGATTACAGCCACGGCGCATAAACTGGCGCGTATCATCTATCACATGGTGACCGAAGGCCAGGAATACCATGAGACCATCTGCGCACAAAACGAAATGCAACATCGCCAACGTCTGGAGGCTAGGCTCCGCAAACAGGCCCGAGAGCTTGGCCTCCAACTCATTGCCGCATCATAGAGCACAAGAAGTTCCTCAGGAGACGACTCATCAAGACTTGGGGTTGCTAAAATGAAGGTGTGCGCGAGCGATCAAGGCCGGAGACTAGATACTTGAACCATTCTCGAACCTGTTCGACGGAAACACGGACGTCCTGAAATTCGTGGACTAGCTTGACGTTTATTTGAACTGGCTCAATATCAGCGAGTCGACATACCCATCGGACAAAGTCATTGGTAACGGTGTCGCGGCAGTGGCGCTCGGCGAAAATTAAAGTAGGCGTGGCGCCTTGCAGCTCCAGCCGCATGAAATATTCGATTCCGTCTTCCACAAATATGAAACAGCAAAGGATTGGTATTGGCGGAAGGAAGGAATGCACATCAACAATGGTTCTTCCCGCCAACTTGTTAATTAAGTTGCACGTTTCGAGCATCATGCGATCAAGGCCTGAATTTTCAACTTGCTCCCTGGCCACTTCCATTCCGCAGGCGTCATCCGTTGTTACGAGCCGCCTTTGACTCAGAAATTCTGCGAGTGAATCCAAGTCTTTCTTTGAATCGCTCAACGTTTTTGTTGAAACGTTGCAGTCCGATTTATTCGGACTCATCCTGGGTATCGTGATTGCCCACTTCGAAAATATGCCCATAACAAATGATCCCCTGGCGAATCCGCCCTAAAATACTGCCTTGATTTGTCCAACGTTTTTCGATTCCATAGTCGGGCCAAGATTCGCCGAAATCAGCATCTGGTTGGACAAGGTCTGACAAGCGTCCCGTAAACCGTTAACACGGGCGAATGATAGACTTTTTTCATATCGTTTCCGCAAACACAACTCACTTTGTGTTTTTGTATAAGCGGCTTCGACTTAACGACAAACTCCGCACGACATTCAGGGCATGTACAAACAAGAAGTTCTTTTACAGTTGGCATCCGTGAACCTCCGTTAGACTATGTTGTCATAGCAGACAAGAAAGTGTGATCGTGGAGCGCTGGCTCTTCGCTCATGGAGAAAGTATGTGAAGCAATTCGCGGGCCGAACTGAGGAGTGATCTCAAGGTCTTGGAAATGGTTTCTGATGTTCTCGGAAATATAAGGAATAGAAGGCATTAGCTCACTTGAACTGGTCATCTCAATCATGAGATCGCCGACAGTGGATGGACTATCCCCCTATACTGAATCTAAATCTGCAATATTTCTCGATTCTAATTCCTACTATAGACCGAAATTCCCGACTTGGACTATCACTGACAGAACGTGAATTGGTCAAGTCCTGTGACACGGTGCCAGCTCAACCGGTCGATGCAACACCATCTGATATAAATCTTTTTTCTATAAGGTGGTGTTGATGAGATTTAAGAGGCGGTACAAGCTTACTGAGCAGCAGCGGAATGAGATGTGGAGTCGCTGGAAGGCGGGTCAGTCGTTGCATGAGGTTGGGCGGGCCTTTGGTAAGGCACATGGCGTCATCCACTTTATGTTGGCGCAGCATGGCGGGATTACTCCAGCAGTGCGGCGACGCTCACCGCTGAGGCTTACACTGGCGGAGCGGGAAAACATTTCACGGGGGATTGCTTGTGGCTTGTCGATTCGTGAAATAGCCAGAGGATTGCAGCGGGCGGCGTCGACGGTGAGTCGAGAGGTCGCCCGCCATGGCGGGCGACCTCTGTATCGAGCAACGGATGCCGATCAGAAAGCTTGGGAGTCGGCCTTGCGGCCTAAGCGCTGCCTTCTTGCCCTGCACCTGAAGCTGTAAGAGATCGTTGCGGGTAAACTCATGCTGGACTGGTCGCCGGAACAAGTTCGCGGGTGGCTGAAGAGTGAGTATCCCGAGGACGAGAGCATGCGCGTGTCGCACGAAACGATTTATCGCAGTCTGTTCATTCAAGCGCGCGGAGTGCTGAAAAAAGAGCTGATTCAGCATCTTCGCTTCAAGCGGCGAATTCGCCGCTCGCGGCACGCGCGGGATGGCGGACATCGCATGGGTCAAATCGTCGACGCCATTTCGATCCGGGAAAGACCCGCAGAAATCGAGGACCGCGCGATCCCCGGCCATTGGGAAGGCGATCTCATCGGCGGCACGAAGAACAGTCACATCGCGACGCTCGTGGAGCGACATTCGCGTTTTGTCATGCTGATCAAAGTGCCGAGCAAAGATACGGCGACCGTGGTCGCCGCGCTGACCCAACACGTTGGGAAGCTGCCCGCAGCTTTGCGTCGCTCGTTGACCTGGGATCGCGGGCTGGAGATGGCCCAGCACAAAAGTTTCACGGTGGACACGGAAGTGAAAGTCTATTTCTGCGATCCGCAAAGCCCGTGGCAGCGCGGCTCGAACGAAAATACAAATGGCCTGTTGCGTCAGTACTTCCCTAAACGAACAGACTTGTCCGTGCATTCACAAGAAGACCTCGACAAAGTGGCGCTGCTCTTAAATCAGCGTCCCAGAAAAACTTTGGGATTTCAGACTCCCGCAGATAAACTGCAAGCAAGTGTTGCACTGACCCATTGAGACCGCCGGCCTTATCGGAAACTGGAAGTTTGGTATTCCTAGCTTCCGGGACGCCGAGTTGGCGGGATTTGGGGTTTTAGGTGGCACAACCACATCGACGCCGTCCACGTGCTGCTCGATCACGTTCATTGAACCGGCCCCTTGATCCTCATGCGCCGTAGCGCGTTTTTTTCGACGTGTGACACCAGTTCCTCGGCCAATGCTAGATGCTGCGTGTTCCCGAGTGAATATTTACAAATTCCATCGGGAAGGACGACCGCTAGTAGTCCAAATCCTTCTTTTCTGAGAGCAGCAATGCGCTTCATTGTTTTTCTTCTGCTGCCCTCTGCTGTGAAGTTGATCGCCTCTATGGTCGTCTCTGTCGGGACGCCTTTGCTCAACGCGTCCAACGTAGCGTCCCGATCTTTCATCAAGATCATGGCAGCCGCGAAGAGAACCCGTTCCCCAATCTGTACTCGTTGCAGTCGCGTCATGCCGCCCCTGGGACCACCGTCAAGGTGATGTCCTCAACCTAACATCGGGATGCGCAGTTTTCCTAGTACTGAGAAACCGCGTTATCGGAATATGTCTCCGCTTGCCTAATTCCAAATTTCTTTTCGTGCTTATTCCTTGCGCGCAATTTGTGGCATCCTCTCGGTTTGGAGGTGCCGCATGGACATCGATAAAGATAAGGTTGACGACATGGTGCTTGCGCTGCTGTATCTCACCACATTTGAGGACAAACCAAGATTGAGAGCCTGGAAAGGCCACAGTTGGGACGTTCTGGATCGTCTACACCGCAAGGATTACATCTCCGATCCAGCAAAGAAGGCAAAATCAGTCTTGTTGACCGAAGAAGGTGCGAAGCGGTCGCAGGAACTGTTTGAAAAATATTTCACGAAATAATTCTGGCTGAAGCGGCCTACTGTATTCGTGCCTGAACGCCGCCCTGCGTCGGGTGGTTAGGCGGGGTTCTTGGTCCATAACGTTAGCAGGAATGTATCGCAAGTGCTTCCGCATGATGTCGCGCAACGAATTCCCAGTTAGCGATAAGGACTTGGCCTGCGTAGAGCCATGGATTTTGGTGACCGATTGCCTCGTCAGTCGGGATTCATTTCGTCCATGAACCGCATCAGGTCGTCTACGGTTCTGAGTTTCACGCCGTCCTCTTCTAACGCCATGAGAACTTCGACGAAAGCGACGGAGAGTTTGGGGCCAAACAGTTTCACTTTAACGTCGAGCAATGAATCGGTTCTTGCCAAAACTCCTGACGAGATAGCTGAGCGCAACTTTTCGCGAGCATCAAAGAAAGATTGACTCATTCAAGAATTCTAATCCACAGTTCGATAGATGAGTTGTTGATCGGGGACGATGAAATTCTTTGACGAACTATATTTATTTCAGGGAACACGCGACTCGGCCTGCCGGGCGGCACCCAAGCTTCAATGCTCGATAGATCGGCAGGCCGAGGTCTTCTTCTCCGCAGGCATTTTTAGAGTCGTTCGGTGGCTGGCTTGGGCTCACTACCGGCTGGCCTGAGCAACCCCGTCCTGCTGTTGAGCAGTACTTGCCTGGCGTGTTCCTGTATCTACGGGTGTCGTCGCTTTAGTCCCTTTTATCGTCCCCGATGCACGAGCAGAACAACCCGTGAATGCCACTGGAGCAATTAGCGCCGCTGCCAGGAAAAGTAAACTAGCGTAACCGGGTAATCGCCGCATATCGTCGTCCTCCTTTAATTTATGATTCGTCATTCGCTGATTGAACGACATCAGCCGGCTGGCAAAGGCGAGCTGCGCTCGTTGGCTCGTTGGAGTGAGTCGACTCCAGAGTTTTTGTGTTTTTCACAAATCACCTCCAGGCGCGCCGACGACCCAATCGCCTAATCCCAAACTACGGCATTACGATTGGCGGCGCATTCGGTGATTTTCCTTAGTTCTGGGGAGAGGTTCACTTATCTTCAGCCGATAGGACCTAAACTGATCATTCTCTATCTCTCGAAATAAGAGCCAGTTACCGACTAACAAACGCTTTCACCTCAGGTGTAGTGACTAGTGCTCTTCCTGATTGTGTGACCTGATAGAGCTAAATGGACCCGGCAAGCAAGTATCCCAAGTCTCGATAAGTCGTCTCCTGAGGAACTTCTTGTGCTCTATGATGCGGCAATGAGTTGGAGGCCAAGCTCTCGGGCCTGTTTGCGGAGCCTAGCCTCCAGACGTTGGCGATGTTGCATTTCGTTTTGTGCGCAGATGGTCTCATGGTATTCCTGGCCTTCGGTCACCATGTGATAGATGATACGCGCCAGTTTATGCGCCGTGGCTGTAATCGCTTTGGGAGCGCCCAATTTGGCTCGCATCCGGCGATAGAAGTGCCCGAGATAAGATTGGCTATGATGGAGAGATAGAGCTGCCATACGAAGTGCTGTGGCGGCGCGATTCTTGACTTTGCGTGTTTTGACCGACAGCACTTTCCCACCGCTGATCCGGTTGTCTGGACACAATCCGAGCCATGATGTGAATGCCGGCCCCTGGGCAAAGTGCGAGAAGTCCGGACCGACCTCCGTTAAGAGGGTTTGCGCGGTGAGAATGTTTATCCCTGGAACTCGTGGCAGGTCCACTCCGAAGATGCGATGTAGATGGCCGCGCAGATCGAAATGGGGCGGGTCACTGTTTGGTTTTTGCTCCTCTTGTGATTTCGCCAGCGGACCTTCGGGCAGATCCACTTTAGATTCGAACGCCTCCAGATACTGAGCAATTTCTATGTCGCATTCTCCGATCAACTCTTGGTAATGACGAAACGCCACTAGCGACTGGCGGAGTGTGAACAGGTGCTCGTGTCGGTAGTCTCCTACCAGCGATTTTGCAATGATATCCGCACTGGCTTTGATCCGTCGGTCACGTAGTGTAGCCAACGTATGCGGATTGCGCTCGCCCGCCAGGATCGCTTCCAGGATTGCCACACCTGTCATGCCTGTGATGTCGCTGATCACGTGGTGCAGTTGCAGATTCATCTGATCCAGTGCCTTCTGCATATGTTGGACATGACTCGACGCCATCTGCACCAGATCATTCCGATGACGGAGGATCGACCGTACCGTGCATACCGCCTGTTCTGGCCGGAACGATCCACGCAGTAAGCCCACCGCATGCAGATACTGCAACCATTGACAGTCGGAAACATCCGATTTGCGCCCCGGCACATTCTTAACATGGCGTGCGTTGACCAGGAAGACACGGAATCCTCGCGCCTCCAAGATCTGAAAAAATGGGATCCAATAAACCCCTGTCGATTCCATCGCTACCGTCTCGATGTGGCAGCTTTTCAGCCAGTCTGCAGCGGCACGTAGGTCTTCCGTGAAGGTTGAAAAACGACGCACCGGTCGTGGATCTCGGTCCACAGGTACGGCGATGTAGATTTCTGTCGCACCTACATCCACACCGGCAGCATGCGGGTTCAAGCAGTGCAATACTGGTGCACCTGTCGTTCGGTTGTTCTTCCGTCTTCTCGACATGGCTCTCCCTCAACTGAAATAGATGTGCCATGCGTGCCGGCCCAGACTGTGCAGTATCGAGTACTCTCCTGAACGAGATCGACGTACCTCCGTAGGTGGGCGCCGTCATCACTGATTTGAACACAGAGTCTGGGACCATACTCCTAACCGGGCTCTCGAAGGACGCACCATTCGACTTTTCGGTCTACTTGCCGTCACGCATGGCCTTGCTCATGATACTGCCGTAGTCCTGGCACTCAGTTCCTCACCTGATTGACCAGCACGTCGCGGGTGCCTACTCCTAAGAAAGTGGCCGCTAACTTATTGATTTTTCAGGGATGCCGCGAGACACTTTCTTCCGCCCCTGTCTGGGCGGAGCCCAGTCTACTGCTTATCGGAATGTGGGAATTTCCGGTAGGAATCCATCCAAAATAATTACACTTGGCAGAAATCAGTTCGCCGCCGCTGATGACGGAGAAACAACGCGAATCGCTATTCCCCGTTTGTCAGATTCCAGTTTGTCGATTCGGACGACAACACCAACAAACGTAGAGTCTAATGGGCTGTCAGGCTGAAAATCTTTTGTCACATACACACTCATTCCGAGCACGTAATGATTTGTCTCAGTGGAAAAATATAGGCCGTCCTGTGAGCCGTTCAAGATGGTGCAGTATTCTGGAGGCAAGTTTGGGTCGAAGGGGCGAATGCGAGTGTCCTGTGACAAATCCATTCGAGGGTACCTGCGTTGTTCCTGGTAGTCATTTGACACGCAGGATTTCTATCACAGAGCGGGCAATAGCAAAAGATGCAATCGCGCTTGAATTTCACCGGCTAGACAAAGGTAAAACGATGGTTTGCGAGTACATTAACACCGCCAATCCCACATTTCGATAATTCCTGCCAGCTAAACAGGTCGTTGCAACACCAGAATGAGCGCAAAACTTCACCTTTCCGCCCGCCTAAACTGCCCGCGCTACGTATCCTTATATAGAGGTCTTCCGTGGCGCGGGCCGGGATGGATTGAATGGACTGATAGGACATAGCCTCTTGTTTCCAGGTGCGCCGTCGACCGCTAACAATTTGAAGCGGTGTGCTGCCGCCACCCAGAATAATCTGCGTGCTGCATCAATCCCTGCGCCGCCGTAATTACGATATGACCTGATTTATGATGAGCACCGGAATCCACATTAGGCTTGAGCGTCATGGGTTCGAGGTGGTCCGTGTGTAGGCGTACGGCTTGGCTGCCACCCGGATTCGTTCACATGCCTCTTGAATCTGAATCGCGGAAACCTCCATGTCGGCTACCTGTCTAGTCATCGAGAAAGATTTCAGGTTAACCCAAGCGATGTTTATGTTTCCAAGTTCGGTTTGCACAACCTGCGACAGGTCGTTTGGGGTGTCATAATCCTGCGTGAATACATTTAGGGCGTCGTCGAGTTTTTCGAAGATTTGCTTTTCCTCTTCCACAACATCACGAACAACCCTCGCCACACCGAATTGTGTGTGGAGCGCGAAAAATGACCATGCCGCTTTTTGCAGATTTCTGCTTGCATCGATCACTGATCGAGCGGCCATGATCGCTGCACTGTCCGCAGCAATCGCCTTGGAACCCACCTGATTTTCCTTCTGGGCTCTCGCGAACTCGCGATTCATCTCTTCGCAGATTTGCATCAGATCGTGGTGGAAAACCCTGGTTTCTATCCCAGCTTCGCGCAAACGCTGCCAGCCCTTACGCCAGATAGACGGATTCGGGTCGAACATACCGATGACGACGCAAGCCACCCTTCGGTCGATGAGCCGCTGGGCACAAGGAATCTTGGGGTGTGTCCGAGTTGTGCAAGGTTCGAGAGTGGTGTAGACAGTGGACCCGGCGATCAGATCATCGGAGAGCTTATCTTCCAGGGCGACGTATTCCGCATGAGATTTTTCTTTCTCTCCGCGGTGAGCCTTACTGAGAATTTTCCCGTCTCTAACCACGACTGCGCCGACCTTCGGATGAGGCCTATCATCTTCAGGAACACTTTTCAGTGCCTCTTCGATTGCGAGACGCGCAAACTTCCGGTCAAGGTCCGCATTATGATCGGTTTGCCTCGTTGAATGTTCTGATGTTGCGATTGACTCGGACATCAACTCAAACCTTCTTCTGCCCAAAGGGAGAACTTTGATTCGAAAGTCCCCTTTTGTAAAAAAGTCTTGCCATTGGGGTGTATTCCGTCGTCGCTCAAAGCTGACACTCTGGAATCCTCCTCCAATCGCGACAAATTTACATAGCTCTACGTGTTGTGGATTCAAGTTGTAAAGTGAATCCAGCACTTCATCGATACTGCAATCGCCACACTGGTCCTTAGCCGCAATCCAGAGCGGAGTGATTGTTGTGGGTCGGCCTTGCCCATTGTTGGCAATCGCAAGACCAAAACCCAGGATAAATCGCTCAAGCAGATCGCTGCGAATCATACACAAATCTCCGAAACCAATCGGTATTCTACCGCAACTCAAACGTTGGACCCACAGGATCAACGATTCGGATAGGGAGACCCCTTGCAAAAATCAAATGAGCGAAACTTAACCCGCGCCGATGTTTCTGTGCTCGAGTCGGACCCACAAAATGCTTGGCAATGTGCCAAAAATGTCAGGTTCTGGTCTGCCCAGAAACGGATTCTGGACGAATCGTCGGCCACAAGGAAGTAACCTTCGGTCAAGAATTGTCCGGCTCAAGTTCCGGAACAGGGTTCTTCAACCCTCTGAGGTCACAACTTATGCGAGGTGAGGAGCCTTACCCGGACCGTCCCGTACCGATGCGAGGATTGCGAGACTCGCTTCTGCTCAAAGAATAAGTCCACTATCTCTTAGATTAGAGAGCGAGTCCCGTCAATTCCGGATAGGTCTTCATCTTGAAAGCTAGTATATTGAATTCAGCCAGCTCGGGCCGCATTTCGACATTCCGCTTACTAGCGGTTGGCATATGAACCCCAACATCGAACTTGATCAGTAACATCTGCAACGCGGGCCAGAATCGGTCGAATTCGTCTTGTCGAGTAATTGAGTGCATTTGGGGGAGCTACATAAGTTGTTATCCAGATCGCGACTGGAAATGCGTCCGCCATTCGAAGGCGATGATGCAGCCTTGGCGTTACTTCCGCGAGCATCACAGAACGGCGTTATTGGTTGTCGCAATCTTGCCTTGCAGTTTATGCAGCGTGGACATTTCCTCTCTGGAACATCAAGGATCGGCCAACGGCAGACAGGGCAATAGAAAACTACGGTTCCATTACAGCTTGGACAGCGGTGTGGAGGAAGTTTTGAGTTGTGATTTCCCTCCTCCTCCTCTTTGAAATCAAACAGATATTTGCATGGTTCCTCGAAGCATATTGCGTAAGGGGGCATGGTGTTCCTCCGCAAAATACATTGTCACTATACGTGACACAGTGATCATGCCACCGATGTGGATATGCGGACTGTTCAATATTGCACATTTTGTACATTCGGCTGCGTCTCTAATGCAGGCGACTCTGAGCCATCTTAAAATCAATTCCAACCATAACGTCAATTCTTATCGCCCGAATGCAAATGTTTACAATTCATTGCCTGTTGACTATTAAGATTCGCACGGCTTGTTATGCCTATCAGTGTGTCACTGTTCGTGCCTTCGTATACCCCGAAGACGCGTCTGACAGAGCCAGACCCTGCAAGGACGGACTGGTCGTTTGCATGAAGCGCATAGCTTAACCCACTGTGCGCTTCATCCAAACCTCGACGGCACACTAAGCCGTAGGGTATAGAAAGGCCAAGACAATGAAATCAAAGGTTGACTTGGTAGTGGAAACGCTTAGGGATCATGGGCACTCCGTTCGGTCTTACAGCCATCAAGGCGAGTTATGGTTCGAAGTTGACGGGATATTGCACACTTCGCAAGAGGAAATGGGAAACCTCGCAGATCGGTTGCAGTCGCTGCTAAACGCAGAAGATACATTCGCGCACAGACGGAAAGCACAAATTAATAACTAATCTTCCGTCGAATTACTGAACTGGCCCAACGGCGATGTAACTTGCAGCCGCCTGTTCAGCGAGATTAAGGTGACGACCAATTTCTTCGCTAACCCTCATCACCTCTCCGTCAGGAGCCACACAATCCCATTGATCGCCCTGACGGCGATAGATGTTGTAGTCTGCCGTCTCAGCTCCATCGATCGAAATTGATCCACCGCCTAATATCTCCCATTCGACCACTGTCCATGAGTGCAATGTTGGTCCCGATTTAGTGCGGATCAGGACAGCGCCGAGATAACCATTCAACACTTCAACAACTTTTGGAGCAATCATATTCACCTCACGTTGTGCGAATCTAACCATACATGGACAATGCATCCAACAAATCACATGTAAATCAAAACAACTACGCGCGAAGTTTCACAATCTCGCGCCGAATTGCATAGTGAATAAGATCAGCCAAGGATGATGAGTCAATCTTGCGCCTCACACGAGACCTGTATGTGTCCATGGTCCCGGTGCTGATCCTAAGAATCGCTGAGATTTCTTTGCTTGATTTGCCCACCGCTAACAACTTGAGAACATTCAATTCACGCTTGGAAAGCCTCGCAGCATTGTTATACGGAGTTTCGCCATTGAGACATCTTACGGGAGAGGACATGGGTGGTCTCCACATGTGTCACGCTCCATGCCACTCCTATTCCCGCTAGATTGAATGTCAAGCTATCAAAACTTCAAGATCGGATGGCGGCGGTACTGACGGTCGACCACAATCAATCATCACTAGGTTAGCGTCCTCACTTAAGAGCTGCTACTGTTGACAAAATAAGTGCATATGATATTTAGTGCTTGTTAAAACTGGCATGGACGGTGTCACTCAGCCACCGTCGATCTGGATGTCGAGGCCTCTTCGATTTATGTCGTGTAGGAAGCTGGAGCCGTTTACTCATGGACAAGAGGGCACAACGAAGGAGGCGTGCAGCGTTCACAGTAGGCTTTATTCTATTTTCGGGAATCGTTATCGTGACCCTAATGTGGGCTTTGGAATTACTTTGAGTTGTCAATCCTACGAATGCATAGAATCCGTTTCCTGCTGCAAAACATTTGCATGCGATCCTCGCTTTTAAATCCAATATTACGTTTCATAATCGTGATTAACACAGAAATGAGACTGTTTGTCTCCCCAATTCCTGAGAAGTATTCTCGGAATGAGGTTTTTGGGCCAAATCCCGTTGATCAGGCCGTATCCCGGCGGGAAGAGTGTGATACTTCGACGAGCGGCATGCTACAAATGACAGCCAATACATGAATGAATTATTGTGGCATAACTATTCAATGAGTTTCCAGCCGAGAGCGGACTGTTCCATACCCCGCACCAAGACTCGCCGCGATTTGGCGCAAGCTTTGTCCTTGTGCCTTTAATTCCAGAATCCGATCTCTGTCTACCATACTCTTCGGCCGACCGAACACCTTCCCATTGGCACGCGCATTACGAATCCCCGCACTTACCCGCTCCCGGATCAAGTCTCTCTCCAACTGTGCAACTGCGGACACGATTGTGAAAAGTGCCTGCCCCAAGGCGCTGCTGGTGTCGATATTCTCCTGATAGCTGATGAACTGAATCCCGAGGCCTCGGAACTCCTCCAGCGCCGAAAACAAGTGTTTAGTTGACCTGGCAAACCGATCAAACCGCCACACAATCACAGCATCGAATTGCCTCTTCCGGGCATCATCCATCAATTTGTTGAGTTCCGGTCGTGAGTCCTTCGCCCCGCTTTGTCCGATATCAATATATTCACGGACTAATTCAAATCCCCGAGCCGTGCAGTAAGCTCGCAAATCACGCACCTGTAATTCGCAGCTTTGGTCTTTTGTGGAAACGCGGGCATAGATTGCGATTCGCATAACTCAGTTCTACTGCGGCGAGAGCGGAAAGGTTAGCCTTTCCGCCCCAAAAGAAGTAGAACAAACACGGGGAACAGCACACTACGACCAGCAAGGATATCCGATGAGAAAAGAATTGGACCAGAAAGTGGCGGAGCATTGGCCGAGGTGGTTCAACGTCACGGGTGATATCCGCAAGACTCGGATGGTGGACGGATTCGGTAACGGTGACGGCTGGTTCGAAATCATATGGCGGCTGTGCTGTCATCTTGAGCCCCTTGTTGCCGAAATGGAACGGAGTACTCATTGTCGATTTGAAGTGCTGCAAGTGAAGGAGAAATTCGGTGGCTTACGCTTCTACGTCAGCCAGCACACGGATGCCATTACGAAAGGCATAGAAGCCGCTAAGATTGAAGCGCTCCGTAC
The DNA here is from genome assembly GCA_963786215.1 of uncultured Acidobacteriota bacterium. Lineage (GTDB taxonomy): Bacteria > Acidobacteriota > Terriglobia > Acidiferrales > UBA7541 > Palsa-360. Next base: position 183,195 of record CAWAYK010000003.1, on the reverse strand, counting down.
CTGCGAGGTTTGCGGCCGACCGGGGAGACTCCAAGGACCGAGTTCGAAAACTGTCTGCGACGCTCACGCTCACGCAGACGAAGAGAAACACTGATGTACGCGCGTAAATCACGCACTTGCAACTCACAACTTTGGTCTTTTGTGGAAACCCGGGCGTAGATGGCGATGCGCATGATCCTCTGTAAAGTTTGAATTGACTCAGCAGCTGATGTTCAAGCAGCGGAAACATCGATAGTGACTGTCCGTGCCCAGTATGGCGTCTTTTAGCGGAATGAACAGCTGTGAGAAAATCTTTCCTAAAACTTTCTCCCGGCTCAGGATGCAGCTGTCAGCGAGGAGCCCGAATTTATTGCGCTTTGAATCGTAAGCGACGCGAGCCCTGGGAAATTCCTCATACTCGGTGTCGGGAACTTTCCCGATCTTCATAAGTTCCGCCCAAAAATCAATGTGGCTGCGCTCGTGGATTTTGAAATCACCGTAATGACCCGCCTGGGCAAGAGGTGTTGAGTCGATGAAGAGCTCTTCGCCGACGAGGTAAATAATGCCGACTCTGGGTGAGGTGGGGTCGGAGCGCTTCCGCTTGGGCACTCGGATTCGCATGTAGGAGTTCTACGTGAAAGTGAGCGGAAAGGGCTATTTTTTAGCCCGCGGCAGTTCAATGGTTGCCGCACTGCCCGAATCAACCCTAACCATGGCTATCCGAAGAGAGTTTGGAAGTTGTAATCCAAAAACGGTTGAAATGTTTGAACTTTTTCAGAGTTTGAATTGATGATAGCAGCGTAGAGGCTCTTGGTCACCTCGACAGCCCAAGAGAAAAGTCTGTGTGATGCAATCTGGCCGAACATGATGTAGTCACTGTTCGGGTCACCTGTGCTTGATAAGAGCCCTTTCTCTTTCACCCGTCTCAGATAATCCGGCCAGTTGTCCGGGGTACCCGGCGGCAATGGAACTGGGTGAAGTATTTCGTTGCGGAGTTCAACAAGGTCTCGAAGGTCTTCCAGAAGATTACCAGAGAGGTTGTAACGGGTCTCGAAGACTTTGACTAATGGGTCTGTAGATAATTCGGCTGGAACTGATCCTAAATTCATGATTCCCTCGTATTCGATGGCGAATGACCAGACGGCAGCCAATAGAAGCGGAATTCCCGCATAAACAAAAAGGGTGTAGTTCTTGTCAGACCGCGAATTCGATTCGTCTTTTGATAAGCGGTAGAGTCGTGAGGCAACCATTAAGATATCTTGAGATATTGTGCCCCACGCTCCTGTTTTTCGTTGCGTGATACGATTCCGTCGTTCAATTCTTCCAGTGTTTGGCATATATAATTTACCTGATTCGGTACAGCGGAAATTGACCTCAGTAGGGGTCTGGAATCTTGCTCTTTAGCCAACCGGGATTTAGGAAACTGTGATGATTATGGAGGAATCTTCAGGCAACCTGCGTCCTCCTCCTTTGCGGCCCATTGTTATGAGACCGTCGAAATCACCCTTTCGGCCCAGTTTCGATTTCAGGACCGAGAACTTGATCCTCAAACCACTTATCTAGTTCATCTTCGGTTGACATATCCAAGAACGGCTTCGTTGCAAGGATTCGATAAATTGCTCTCCGGGCAAAGTAGCGCACAGTGTCTCGGTCCGAGTCTGATATGTCGGTACTGCCGGAATGAACAATGGCAGACCGCAAATCGTATAGCTTTTTAAGTGCGGTGCTCATTTCTCGTTTTGATTCGAGGCCACTGCCAAGGAGATGCGCTCCCCCGACTGCAAATCTGTACCTGAGTTGCTGTTTCTCTTGAATATCGAGCAACAAGGATTCCAGCGCGACCGTGAATAACAAGAATGCCTCTTCTTTGCGTTCCACTATCGAGGCACGTCCAGCCCACTGCATTGCGGAGAGCAAGCGGTCTTCAATTGAGTTCGGGTTACTTTTCCCCAAGATAGTCGAAGCTCTAGAAAAGCCGATGCCTTCGGCTCTTTTACCCTGAATTAGTGAGAACGATAATGGAACCCAGGGCCCTTGCCAAAAGTTACCCCAGTTGGAGTGTTCCCCATTGTCCGCCAGCGTGAACGATCTGGCGATATGTGGGTTTGCCTCCCAGGGTAGATACACTTGTGCGTTCGACAAACCCAGGATACCGATGAAAAAGTTTATGACATCTATCGTTTGACGTAGCTGCTTTAGTGCCAGCGCGTTGGCAGCATTGCTATCAGTCGCAGACACACGCACATGCGCACACGTTTTCCCAAGCAACCCTTGAAACAGTTGGGTTGAAAGATTTTTCTTGGCAGTCTCCTTGTCCGTCTTAATGTCACGCATCCTATCAACGATGGCAGCTATGCGACCGTCAAACGAAGAGACCCGATCTTGGTCCATCACGTAGAATTCGGTATTGCCAACAAGTCGGGGTAATCCGACTGGGTCAAGACCCGCGACCTCTCGATGCACGGACCAAGAAATCGGCTGTTCGCTTAACGTGTTTCGGAGTTCTGTCAAAGCCGATTGAAGCTTCTCGGAAAATTCTACAGTTGGCTGCTTCTTGGCGATATCGAGAGCCTTAAGAATCGCGAGTTGTGTGGCAGATTCAACCGCACTAAAACTAATTCGCTCAATCTTTGCGTTTGCCACCTTTTGAAGGGCGAGAAGACAGTCAAAGTATTGGTCACCGCGCTCGCCAAACAGAACTAGCGATCCGTAATCTTTCCGCTCAAATATGTGAGTTTGGACGCCCAGTTCAAAAAGTTTCGATGGGTCAGGCTGTTCCGGGGACGAAAGCTCTCGGTTGATGTGCTCTATCAGTTCTCTCAATGCTTGAAGTGGTGAATCGAGCGCCCGTGAACTGTTCGCGTTCATTGCTGGACTCCGATGAAAGTTGCGAGTAAGTAGTCGCCACACGCAACACAAAAAATGCGCCAGCCTTCTCATGGGAAGCGAGTGGATTCTATCATGTATAGATTTCACCTGCGTTCAATCTAATTGCGAGTTTTCTGGCACGACAAAAGGAGGTGTCACACTCCGTGCCACTCCAGTGCCACGCCCAACTGCACCACACCCTGAAACGGTCAACGCAAGGAGAGAGATGCTCGGAGCCGGAACGATTCCGGTGGCTGATGGCAGTTACGGAAGCGGCACTTCAAGAATGCAAATGGCTGGCTGTACACCGCTTCAGCCGGATAATGAATGCCGGAGAAAATTCTATGGCATGGTTTTACGAAATCCGCGATTCAAATAAGGCTGTAGCAGAAACGGGGAAAGGTTTTGATACGCAACAAGCAGCTATGGCCGCTGGCAGAAAAAAGGCAAGAGAACTGAAAGCTTCTGGTTTGTTGCCGGACGGCGGAGTTGGGACCGTGAGCGCGGGACAAAATTCCGAAGCCGGTTAGCAACCGCCGCTGCGTATCACCTCTCCGGCATTCAGGAGGATTCTCTTGTCCTAAAGACGGCGGGCCACGTAATCACCGCACGGAGAAAAGATCGTGCTGCTCTGAGGCGCGCCGGCAAAGTATCGAATATCGATTAGCGGCACCGGAACAACTGATGACAGGCGCGGAAAGGATTATTGTCAACGGAGTGCGCCTATATACGGCGCCATTAGAATGGAAAATCGTTCCCGGGTTTTACGGGAAACGAAAAGAACATTCCACTTTTCACGGGCTCCAGAAGTGAAACATGAAAGGTGAAAAGTGAAAAGTAGTTGCGATTGACTGAACTTTGAAAACGCGGAACTGATTGAGGGCGACGAGCGGGCAACTCTAGCGGGCTTCTGCATCAGAGTATCAAGTCCCGGCACAGATACGGTGATACCCTGCTACTCTGATACTCTGACTCTGAGAAACAGAGATACAGAATATATAAGAATTAGTCTTATCTGTATTGTTTTCAATCAGAGTATCAGGGTAGGTATATCAGTACCCGCTACCCTGCTCAGATTAGAGCACATCTTCCGGCATTTCCACAGTTGTATCCGTAACCGTTGTATCCCGGAGCTTCCATTCCCACCCCTTTGAAACCTGAGTTACTATGACATTGCCTAGCTGGCGCTTCGCGCTCTTCATGGTGGCGTCAGAGATTCCCAATTTTAATGCTTCCGCATATAAATCTCTCGCCATGCGTGGACCGTTTGCCAAGGCTACGGGGATGAATGCCTTGGCATGAGTAATTTGCTTGTTCTCTGCCGCACCACCGTTCTTACTGATGGCGCGTTCGTTGTTCAACAGATCATCTGCCGTAGACTCGTGAGCTTCTCCCAGATGATGAACGGCGCTGCAATGCCTTCAATCGACTTTTCGCCAATCGTGTATCGAAGCCCCGTTTCTTTCTTCGACAGATTGCCTTTCACGAATGACATGTATCGCTCGGCTCGATTTTCAGGATCGCAGCTGAAGCCCCAGGCAATGCGCGATGCTGCTGATAAAGCTGATGCTCCCGGTATTTTTTTGAACAGCACTCACATCGCTGCGCTTGTTGTCGTGAACGATCCCGACCAATGTAACCTTGGTTTGTTCGCAAACTCTTTTGAGCGCGTCCGTCACCGGTCGCAATTCTTTATTGGCATTAATATTGATGTTGCCACAGAAAGATTCCAGCGGGTCTAGCACCAAGAGCCTGATGGAAGGGTTCGCTTCGAGTGCCCGCTTCAACAAGGATGTATCTGTATCGAGCTGCAAATGCCTGCCGCCTTTGTCAAGCTTTACACGGTTATAAAATTTAACTCTATTTAGGTCTGCGCCGGCTGCGTTCAAGCGCGGCACCACGGTGGTGGCAAGGTCATCTTCGGAAATTGCAACCAGTACGTCTTGCGGGGGATTCGTATTCTTAGACCCATCCGGCCAATCTTTGCCTGTTGTAACGCAAGCGATGACGGACAATGTTGCGAGTGATTTCCCCAATCCCGGCTTGCCCGTAAACCAGCAGATTTTCCCTTGTGGGATGCGATCGGGCCACAGCCACGGTTGAATTTCGGGCTTGATGTCAGTGGCATTGATTATAGTGAGAGCGGTATTTTCTACTTCATCCCCGCTAGCATCCGTCCCGGTAGCCAATACGTGCTCATGTTCATTTGCCGCGTCCGAGTCTTCCTGTTCATGTTTTGCAAATGGATTTTTGGCTATGTATTGCGTCCACCACGTATTGCTGTACTCAACGTAATTCCAGCTCGTTTGATCTTCCCCGTACAGCTGCCTGAGTATTTTCTTGTCGGCCTCAGTTAATTCTCCGCTCGCGAGTTTGTGGGCTTTGACGTGTCCGGCTTTAATATAGTGCGCATTCGCATTTGCCCATGACTTCTCCAACGCCATCGCAAAACCGACGCTGCCTGTCTCGCGGTACTGATGAGCTGTCTCGAGATCGTCAGCAATCAAATCAGTATTGATTCCTACTGGCTTGGTGGTGGGATAATTGGATGCCGATACGGTAAAGCAGAAATTATTGAGTTGCTCAGGATTCGGCGTGACTTGGCACTTGTTGAAGAATTCAAGATACATCTTCAGAGCCGTGTTGGTTCCGTTGGCGTTGGCGAGAGCCTGAAGACGCGGAAGCTCTTGGGAGACGTGTGTTGAACAATCTTCATAGAGAAGGACGGATAGCAATTCTGGGAATTCCATTACACCACCACCTTTTTGGAAAGGTAAGACGGTGAGCCTAGCCCGCGCCTTCGCGTGAGGCCGTGCTTTTTTGCGACGTTCACAACCTGTGCGGGTCCCGTGTGGAACTCTGCTGCGATCTGAACGTACGTCTTGATTCCTGCCTGAATTGCTAATGTTATTGCCGTTTCCCGGTTTGCTTTTTCTTGACTGGTCATGTTGACCTCCATGCTTCAGTGCAGGAATATTATTTAGTTTGTTAATTAGCGATAATTATTGAACCGCACCTATTCTTTCGGTTATCCAGCTCCATAAGGTTCAAAACAGGTACTCCGTGCTACACTGCCGCGCGGAGGACTACATGGCCGATCTGGTGGGATTACTCAAACAAGAACAGAAGATGCTTCAGCAGAAGCTCGCAGGCTTGGAGAAGGCAATCGAGGCACTGAGTGGAGACGTCGCCACAGATGTAAAGCGCGCGGTGAAACGCGGGGGCAAGATGTCGGAAGCAACAAAACAAAAATTGCGCATCGCAGCGAAAAAGCGTTGGGCCGCCGTCAGAAAGGCTGCTAGCTAAAAAGAAGGGGACCAAGTAATCTTATCGCTTGGTCCCAAGTTCTTACCGGTAGCGCGCGAGTTACCAGTAAAACTTAACTGAACTCCCGCCCGCTTTTCCTCACACGTTTGCTTTTACCTATCATGTGATTTGCACCAGTGGAGCTTCACGATATAGTTTCCCTTCCAACTCCGCGCCCTGACCTGGTTTGAATGCCGAATGTTGCTTAAAATGAAATCCAACTCCCCGCTGCCTGCGCATCCAATCGGCGACGGCGCGCGGTGCGTCTGGCGATTCCGACTCAGCGAGATTGAGGCGGCGATTACTTCGTCTCAAAAAAACAATTTGGCTTCTCAAGAGAGCCCGCGTATGGTTCGACTCCATCCAATTGCGAATAGAGGATGCAGATGCAGCAGCGGGGCTGGTTGACAAAACATCATACAAAACGCAATGGCCTCACATGGGTTTATCACTGCTATCGCGACAAGCCCGAAACCGGCAAGCGGGTTGAAAATACAGTCACCATCGGTTCTGTATCCACATTCGCGCGCGCAAAAGATGCTTGGGCTGAAGTCGAGCGCCGGTACCTCCAGCCCGACGCAGCACAGAATAAGCTCGGGCGGGTGACATTCAGGGAATTAGTCGAGAATTACCGCAAAAAAAGTTTCAGCAGGCTCGCCATAACAACGCAGCCTATCACCGCGCACATTCTCGATGACTATTTAATTCCGCGCTGGGGAGAAAGCTTCGCTCCTGATATCGATCCTGACGCGATTGAAGAATGGCTCGGTGCGCTCCTCCTTGCCAATCCCACGAAGGAAAAGATTCGCCGCGTGATGAACGTCGTGTATCGACGGGGACAAAAATCACGGATTCTCCCGATGATTGGCGATGGAAACCCTGTCGCGTTCGTCACGCAATCAGCTAAGTCCAGCTACGCAGCTGTGATCATCAGCCCGGAGCAAGCCTTCCAAATCATGCTGGAATTAAAAGACCCGCACCGCATACTAGTTTTTCTGGTAGCGGTGACAGGGCTTCGGATAAGCGAGGCGCTTGGTCTGAAATGGGACGATCTTGATTATGAACGACAGACGATTAATCTCCGCCGGGTCTGGGTTGGCAACGAGCTGATCGATCATATAAAAACTGATGGCTCAGCTGCTCCCGTCCCGCTCGGAGAATTATTGGCCGATGAATTGCGGTGCTGGCAGAAGGAAACTATGTACCCGAAACCTGAGGATTGGATTTTCCCGTCCGTAAAGTTGAAGGGTAAAACGCCAATGAGTGCCAGTATGATGACCGGAGCCAAGATTCGTCCAGCAGCCGTTAAGGTTGGGATCAGGCTTGCAAAAGGGCAAAGGTTCGGTTTTCATAACTTTCGCCATTCGCTGGCTACATTTCTGGTGAATCGGGGAACGGATGTGAAAACAATTCAGGGATTGTTGCGACATGCAAAGGTGACCACGACTCTTGATCTGTATTCGCAGTCGATTGACGCGTCGAAGTTAAACGCGCAGGAACATATGGCAATGGCGATTACGGGCAGTGCAGCGGCGGATTAGCCCGATTACATCAGAGAATCTTCGTGGTGCCATCTTCGTCCCATCCTATGCGAGCGGGAGGTAGTCGCAATTTCCAATTGAACTTTTTTCAACTTCCGGGTTGGCCGTAAACCACCCGGAACGGCCGCAAGCGCCAGACCGGGTTGAGTGCCGTGGTAAACTGCCGCCGCGAACGTTCGGGAGGGAGTACGTGAAAGCGCCAATCCTTTATCGAATCTCTTCTGTGCTTCTGCTGCTTTTTGCCGCTGGACATACGTTTGGGTTTCGCCAGAATAATCCGGAATGGGGGGCGGACGCGGTTCCTGGGTTAATGCGGTCCGTCCACTTTGACGCGCAAGGTTTTAGCCGAACTTATTGGGACTTCTTCAGCGCGTTCGGGCTTTTTTTCTCCGTGTTTCTTTTGTTCGCAGCGGTATTAGCGTGGCTGCTAGGGGGACTTCCGGCAGAGACTTTGGCACGCGTGCGCAGCATTGCGTGGGCGCTCGCCATTTGCTTTGTTGCAGTCACAGCTTTGAGCTGGAGATACGCCTTCACCACCCCCATCGTTTTCTCAGCCCTAATTACGGTGTGTTTGACCGCGGCAGCGTGGCTCTCGACGAAGACAAGCTAAACTTTGGTTGGGAAGCGTCAGGCCCGATCTTGGGCGGATGATCGGCAATTCGGAAGTTGAGATTTCCCCAACCAGCCGAACCTCCACCACGAACAGTGGTGATGCAATCTTAGGTTGCGTATTTTGGATAAGTCGACGCAGGACGCCGACTCCGACTGCCCCAAAACACCAATTTACAGGTGAAGTTTTTGCGGAATTGCGAAGAAAACTTTCTAAGTTATTGAAAACAATGGTAGGCCCGTCCGGACTCGAACCGGAGACCTCTACCGTGTCAAAGCGACATCATTATGTACTTGCAATAACTTAGAAGGCGCTGACGGGCGTCTAAGTACGTGTAAATACGGCTAAGACGGAATCATTACAGGTAAAATTACAGGTGAAGAATTCTAAGACGCGCCGTCTGGTATTTGGCGGCTCACAATCACAAGTTTCGTCGTTCGTTTACGGCGACTACGAGATGAGTGGCCAAGATCAATATCGCGGAACAAAAACTCCATCAGTTCAGGTGGCTGACTTGCTGAACTTCGGAAAAGTTCAGTTGCGTTTTTTCTCGGTTCCATTTTGTTTCTTCTTTGATTAGTTAGTGCGCTTATTAATCCCCGGAAAACAGCGTTTGCAGTTCGGCGAAGTCATCGTGCGTCTTACCTCCTCGACCGTCCAGTCGGGCTAAATCATTCCGCTCCGGCGGAGCCGAATGAAGTTTGCAGGACTCCGGGTGCTTTTCCAGCCACTTGCTCACCATCGCGACGGTGTCAATCCGCTCCCATTCCGTGAGACCTCCAGGTTCTTCCGCCATCGAAAATACCTGCAAGACCACCGTTTTGGACGGCCGCGCTCTATCGCCGCATACGGGAACGCGTTTGACCAACTACTGGCCAACCTGTCCATGGGCGTCAGATTCATCGATAAGTTGGCAACGCCTCGGGCGCCGTCCTGTATTCGAACGCGGGTAGCCAATCAGGTACGTGACAGCTACAAATGCCCGTCGATTCCCCTCCACTCCCGCTTCCCAGTGATACCCACCTGGAGAAACCCCATGCGCAAGTTCCAGAAGCTCTGGAGGGGTGTGTGCCCGCAAGCAAGATATGACTCCGTCAAACCACAGGACAAAAGGACCCACAGGAATCGGAAAAGTCCACAGTATCCGCGACCAGCGGAAAGGCCGGATGAAGGGAACAACCGCGAGAGCCATCACGGGCACAAAGAAAACGAAGCCGATAGTGAGCCAGTCACGCTTTGGCACCTCGAAGATGCCAACACCCTGACCGCGGTCTACAGCGTCCTGCAGGATGGCACGTGCCTGCTCGCGCGGGAAGTGATGGAAGCAAGTAAAGAGCGTCCGAAATCCTTCCAAGTCCGTGGGAACTCGAGTCGCGTCCACCGGATCGGCGTGAAAGGCAAGCCTCGTATGAGACGAGCGCTTGGCATGTTCGAATGCTCTTAAATTCGGGAACTTATCCGTCAAACGAACTTCCACGGGGAGGCGATCTTCATCCTCAACGTTTCGCACGAGGCGTAGCCACGGCCCTCCACCACCTGAGCAGAGGTCCACAACCTGACAAGTCCCAGTTTCTTGCAGGACACGTCGAAGCCGTGTAACGATTGGCTCGTAAAAGTTGAACAAATTCCAGACGAATTGCAGCGTGTCGGTGACCACGTCCCGAAGTGAATCAGGGCACCAGCGTTGCTCGTGAATCTCGATCAACTGGCGCCTACGCATAAATCTTTTCTGCTGATAACTCAATCGATATTCTCATATGCGAATTTTTTCTCCATTGTTTTCCCGAATAGTTGAGCATCAGACGAACAACTCAACCACGGCCCTCGTCAAGATGAATTGGGCCGCGCCTTCTGCACACAATCGCTCACCGCTATGACTGACGTGATGTTGTTTTTATTCCCGATCTGTCGGTCAGAGTCTGATTTATTTTTCAGGCCCGCATAAAGCTAGCCAGAAGACAGTCTGATGAAATGGAAGCAATCCACATAGATACATCCTCGCAAGTCGGCAACTAAAGATGAGGAAAGGTATGAATCCCAACATGACTAGCTCAAATGCGAAGGCGGGCCTTCTGCAACTGTGACTTGGAATTGCCCTTCGAGCACTTCACAAGCAAAGCAATTTCATTGTGTTTATACCAAAGCACATCGTGCAGGAGCAACAGTTGCTTGTACCCAGGTGGCATCTTAATAACCGCGCGCTTCAGATTTTCCCGGTCGAACAGGCCGCTTATAGTAGGGTCTAGGCTACCTGGAACGTACCGCGGAGCTCCGGGTGCTTCTTCATGATCATCGTTATTCTCCAGAGAGATTCCCGTCAGTTTCCGGTTGCGAAAGACTTGTAGGAACGCTTCTTGGGTTAGGTCTTCAGCTTCGGCCTCGTTTTTCACCATATGGAAGCACAGGCGATAAATTCGCGAACTGTAGCGGCGGTAGAGTTGCTCAAACTCAGCGGCGTCGCCATCCTGAGCTAGCCGGATGGATTCTTGCTCAGCGATATCGCGTTTGTTGGGTTCTTTCTATACCGGCAATTGCGCCGTTGATTGGTAAGGGTTTTTCATGGGTTCTTCTTCATCATTGAACGGGCTGATTCATTAGAACGCGAGTTTCAACCCGAGTTGCATCACTCGGGCACTTCCCGAACCAACTAGCGGATTGCCGGCCAGAACGTCGGGCGTGGCGCAGCCACAGCCAAAGTTCTTCGGGTTTCCGCCGGGGTCATCGCCGATGCCAGAGGTCGCAATTGACCCATACGGATTGGCGTAGTTGGGGTGATTGAATATATTGAAGAACTCGGCTCGGAACTGGGCATTGTACCGTTCCTTAAACGAGAAGCTCTTGAATATGGAGAAGTCCACGTTATTGAATCCGAGGTCACGAAAAGCGTTTCGTGACAAATTTCCGAATGTGTTGTTGGCAGGAGGGGTCAAGACCGAGTTGCCTGACACGAAACAGCCAAACTGTTGAAGGTTGGCCTGGCTCGCAGCCTTGGATTGGCACTCGGCAAATAAGGCTCCCGAGTTGGGCAATACAGTTTGAGCGCCAGTTACCCCGCTGGTAATGGTGCAGTTCGTGGCACTTACGCAATAGGGAATGGAATTTGCGCCGCCGGATTTGAAGTCCGAGGGATTCCCAAAGAAATCCCAACGATCGGTGTTGTCACTGCTGATGAACGCCCCAGTGCTGTCGACACCCGAGGAGAAATTGTTCTGGGTATCCCAGACGGTCCACGGCTGTCCGCTCTGCTCGGTGATAATGGCGTTGACCTTCCATCCTTCCAGCAGTTGGCCATGGCCTTTAATCGATGGGAGGTCATAGGTAGCCGTAAGCGTGAACCTGTGGCGGATGTCGAAGTCCCCACTGGAGTAGTCAGCACCCGGATTGGCGCTGTCCTGTGGTAGGAAACCGTTGCGGTTCAGTGAGCCGTTGTCGAGGCCGTGGCTGTACGTGTAACCCGCGGTGAAAGAAACTCCGTGGGAAAGTCGTTCGGTCAGTGTGGACTGCAGGCCGTTATAGTTGGACCGGGTATCGTTTAGGAACTGGTTGACGAACCCCAGATAAGGGAATTTTGCCGCCAACGGAAAGACGCCCTGAGTCGTTGGCTGGTTCAGGTCCACAAAGCCGGTCAACCGCGAGCCGTGATCGCCAACATATTCAACTTCCAAGGAAAGATTATTGTTGAAGGCGTGTGTGACTCCGAAGTTCCAAGCTGTGACAAAGGGAGTTGTGAGGTTCGGGTCCACTGACTCGATGTTGCACTTGCTGGTGGCAGTGCACGAAGGCACAACGCCGCTGGGAAAAACTTTGCCGCCGTTGAGGCCTGGATTGGAATTAACGGTAGGGTCCCAATTGAGGTTGGCCCCTTTGAGTTGATTATTCGCGAGAGTGATCGTGCCGCCAAATGTCTGGCCTCCCGCTTGCGCACACGTTTGGCCAACAGGGACGGCTACATTGCACGCGCCTGTTGGAACGGCAGCGATGGTGACAGCTGTGCTGTTCTGGAAATTGACTTCTTGCAGGAGTGTGGCGATTGTAAAAGCCGAGTAAATAATGTTGAATCCTCCGCGCACCACGGTCGTCCCCTTGCCCGTCATATCCCAGGCGAAACCAAGCCGGGGAGAAAAGTCTTTGGTATCCGGCTTGTACAAGGAACCTCCCAATTGGCTCTGTTGGACCAACCCTTGAGTCGGGCTGAAGCTGCCAAATTGACCATTGGTCTCTTCGAACGGTGAGACGTAGGAGTAGCGCAGGCCCAGGTTGATGGTTAGCTTCTGAGTCACGCGCCAGTCATCTTGGGCAAATCCAGCATACGAATCCCAAGTCGTTGTGCGGGTAGGATCGCCGCCTAGTAGGAATCCCCGCGAGGGATCGCCGGCGAAGAAATCCTGGAGCGGTGTGGCAGCACCAAAGGACTGGCCGCCCTGGAAATCAATCCTGCCGCGGGCGGTCTCGAATGAGGCGCTATTGACATTGATGTGCGCGATCTCGACACCAAACCTAAAGGTGTGCTTGCCCAATAAATAGGAAAGGCTATCCTGCCCGTCATAGTACGGGTTATGAAAATCAAAGGGACGATTGTGTTGTGTACCAAGGCTGGCGAAACCCGAAATGTTAATGTTTGGTAGTCCGCCGGGGCTTGTGATGCCTGTGTTGATTGGAAAGCCTGCGCCGCCGTTGAGGCCCGAGCCATCGGCGAGGAGGTTGGCGTCGTTGGGGACAAAGGCAAAGTTCACTTTATTGTAAGCAAATCGCACTTCATTCACCATGCGTGAATTGGGAGTCCAATCCCAGCTGCCCGAGGCCGTGTATGTGCTGATTGGATCGTGGTCTTCGAACAATTGATTCAAGAACGGGTGATCTTCTCCAAGTGAATCGTAATGCCCTACCAGGAGGAGACCATGCAGCGTGTTTTTGTCGTTGATGTGGTAGTCGATTTTTCCGACTCCATTGTCGCTGGTATTCGTGTTGGGAAAGGTGCTGGTGAACCCGGTTGTGGCCCCAGGGTTATTCGGGAACAGACCGCCTGTGCACGTCACTGCCGGCCCCAATTTACACCCTCCCAAATTCAGGCTGACCGGACTGATCGGCACGCCGGCGTTTTGCAGCGAGGTGATCGCATCCACAAAGCTTGATTTTGGATTGGCAGTTGCTTGCGCCACAGTTTCGGGAGTACCGCCCGTGACGAGTGCATTTCCGACGAAGGAACGCAGGCCCTCATAGCCTCCGAGGAAAAAGAGTTTGTCTTTCTTGATCGGTCCGCCAATAACAGTGCCGAACTGTTCCAACTGAGCTGGCAGCTTATCGCAAGCATGCTGGACGGGGTTCGCGCAAGTTCCGTTGGCGGACGGCGCCGGGTCAAAAGCGTTGCGGGCATCCCAACTGTCGGAGCGGCCGAACGCATACGCGGTGCCGTGTAGAGAATTGTTGCCCGATTTAATTCCGACGTTGACTACGGCGCCTGGTTTCCAACCGTACTCCGCCTTGGGATTTTCTTGAAGGTCGAATTCCTGGATGGCGTCGATGGGTAGGATCGTCGCTCCATCGGTGAAGGCACTCGGCATGTTGGCGACGGGACGAGAGTCATAGAAATTGGCGTTGATCACGCCGTCCACCAACCATGCGGATTCATCGGGACGTACACCGTTGGTGCTCTGTGTCCACGGCCCGCCACCAGCCTGAACCGTAATACCGGGACGCAGCGACAGCAGGTTCTGATAGTTGCGGCCATTCAAGGGCATATCGCTGATATCTGCGTTGTTGAGTGTGCCGCCCAAGGTGGCGTTGGTAGTCTCTACAAGCGGAAGTGATTCGTTGACCGTGACGGTCTGCTCCTGCTCACCGGGCTGAACGGTTAAGTCGACTCGAACCTCCTTGCCAACTTCCACCTCGATCTTTTGGTGTTCGAGTTTTTTGAACCCTTGCGCTTCGACGCGAACCGTATAAGTGCTGGGAGTCAAATTGGGAGCGTTATACTCACCAGATTCATCGGTAGTGAGAACACGCGTGACGCCCCGCTCTGTGTCGATGACAGTTACCGTGGCCCCCGCTACGACGCCGCTGCTTTGGTCTGTAACGGTTCCGAGAATTCGGCCAAAACCTCCTTGTGAAAACACCGGCAAACTGAGCACGAGTAAACAAAGCATCCCGCCGAAGAATTGCAAGATCTTCCTGGAGCGCCTGCGCCCAGGTCGTTCGTCCGAATATATGGAATTCATTTCTCATCCTCCCATCCAAGAATTAGATTGCGACACAACCCCACACCCCACGTTCGATCAAGTTGCCAAGATTAAGTTTCAATTTCTCAATAAATCGGGAAACACTTCCCGAAATCGCGGGCCCTACATCTGCAAATCTACTTTGAAGAACAAGAGATTTATTTTCGTTGAAGTTGCTGATACCTCGTGTAGCTCGTTTCCCATCCGCGTTTGAATTTCATTGATCAAGCCTTGCGCTGAATTCCAGAATTGCGATTCCTTGGAACACTCTTGCTTAAAAACATGGAAAGTGGGCCATCGCCAAGTGCTGCGCGTGCTTGGCCACCGATTCCACGTCAAACGGGTTCATTCGGGCTCCTTGCATCACTGGACTACGATTTTGGCCGTCATCTTCGGATGGATGGCACAGTAGTAGTTGTACGTGCCAGGTTTTGTGAAGGTAAACGAGAAATGGTCGTCCGTATCGAGCGCCTTTGATTTAAACAACTTGTTGTCATCGCTGGTGACGACATGAGGAACGTCGTCATTGTTGGTCCAAGTGACCGTGGTCCCGGCAGGAATGGTGATGGTTGTCGGACCAAAGCTGAAGTTATCGATCTTGACTTCGGGTTTATCAGATGCACCTACGGCAGGGATCGCCCTGGTTCCCGAAGTCAACGCAAATGCGGCCAATGCAATCGCCGCCAATCCAAGAACCCACTTGATTTTTGTCATCTCTTTTCTCCTTTTGAGACTTTTCTTGCTTGAAAGTTCGAGATTTTCCGGGATCACGCCAGCGTTGAATCGACAAGCGCCAGCGCGTGGTTGCCTTGCACGTAGTTGACATGCGAAAGGCCCAGCACGCTGCGCAATTTGTCCGCGGGCACTTTCATGGGACCCGGCGACGGGGCTGTGCCCGGCGCGGGTTGCGGGAAGGCTGTGGAAAGCGCGGTGTGGAATGTGACGTTGCCTTCCACCTTTTGCATGATCTGGTGAATGTGTCCGTTCAGCACGGAGACCGAGCCGAAACGTTTTAAGTATCCGAGGGCCTGCTCGCTGTCGTCGGTACCCCAACCCCATTCGGGATAAACCGTCCAGAGCGGAATGTGCGCGAACACGATTACCGGCGTGCTGCTTTTTAAATTTCGCACATCGTCCTGCAGCCACTTGAGCTGATCGGAGCCGAGCGAGCCGAGGCCGCCTGCTTTGAGGTCCATTACGTTGACGAGGCCGATGAAGTGCGCGCCCTTGTGATCGAAGCTGTACCAGCCATTTCCTTTGGTTTCTTTGCCAAAGCGATCGAGGTATTGCTGGCCATTATCGGTGAGAACGTCGTGCTCGCCGGGAACGTAAAAAATCTTGCTCGCCTTCGCGCCCTTGAGGACCTGCTCGGCAGTGTCAAACTCGGACGGTTTGGAGAGCTGCGAAATATCTCCGGTGTGGAGCAGAAAATCGGGTGGCGCCGAGGCGCTGTTGATGCGGTCGACGGCAACTTGCAGTGTCGCTGTAACGTCAGGATTGGCTTCCTTGCTGAAGCCGATATGCGAGTCGCTGATCTGAATGAAGCTGAAATCCGCGCCCTTCATCTTTGCCATGTCGTGCGCGTTTGCGGCACCCTGCATCAGGGGCAGCGATTTCAGAATTCCGCCGTGGACGGTATAGAGCACGCCTGTGCCCGCCCAGGCCATGCATTGCAGAAACCCCCGGCGGTCGATGCCATCTTTGTTGAGATTATCTTTAATGAAGTCAGCCATTGTGGTCTCCTCCGGCGAGCGCAGGCTATGGAATCATTGCCGCGCGATGCCTCCGCGATATAAGACTCGTTCGCGCGACGTTTATTCCCGGCGAACGCAAAATTAATAGCTGGGAATAAAAAATGGTGGATGACAGTCTTGTAGACAGAACACGGGTTCTACACATATTTAACGGGGACTGCATGTGACCTGACGGTTTTTTTCGTACCAGGTGAAATGAGAGAGAATTAAAACCGTCAGGTCAGGAACGCGTGATTTTTGGGTTCTTCATTTTGAAATATATGTGGGCGTGGTTTGTAAACGAATTCGCACCTTGCGCAGGGCGCACCGTACCCGGGCGGAAGCCATGCTCTTCTTGGTAGTTCCGAAAATGAAGTAGGAACGAAGAACAGAAAAGGCGCATCAGGGTAAAGTATGGACCTAAACCCTCGAAGCGATCTCTTGCTAAGGAGCAAAGATGATTGGCGTCTTCGGTCGATTCTCTAATCGAATTTGTTCGGTTGTCTTCTTGGCTGCGGCAACGATAATGTGCACCAGCGCAGACGCTCAGGTCAGTCAGCAAGCATCCGCAGAATTGCAAACACCTGGCACCGTTTCCCGGCCAGACGGAACAGCATCAGATCCTCAACAGACGTCCACTTCCAATTCCGATCCGGACCGCTGCGATGTGTCGCAGCTCCGAACCTGCGTACGAGATTTTTTCCACGACCAGGCTGGAATATGGACCAGCCCGCTTCGGCTACAGCCTCGAGATGCTTTGTGGTTGTTGCCACTTGCGGGCGCTACGGCTGCATCGCTGCACTATGATGCCCAAACGCTCGCGACAGTTAGCACTTCACCGAATCGGATTCGAGTCAGCAATGATGTTTCGAACGCTGGAACCTACGGCGCAATCGGTGCCGCAGGGGCTACGTACATCATCGGGAAGGTTACGCATAACGAAACCGCCCGGGAAACTGGAGTTCTCTCCCTGGAAGCCATCGTGGATGCGAGCGTGGTGACGGAAGTGCTGAAGCTTGCCACGAACAGAGAGCGACCGGCCTTTGGGACGGGGAACGGCCCGTTCTGGCCTGACGGCAGAGCCATCTACACAACGAATGGCTCATTCCCGTCCGAACACGCTACGGTGAGCTGGACGCTTGCGCATGTAGTCGCGGACGAAACTCCCGGGCATCCCTGGCTGCACCTTGGACTCTATGCCATGGCCACGGCCGTCAGCGTGACGCGGGTAACGAGCCGGAACCATTTTCCATCTGACGCGGTGGTTGGATCGGCGGTTGGTTACCTCATTGGTGGATACGTCTTCAGGCAGCATTCCGACTCTTATTCAATGCGGAACGGCGGTTTCTTATTCACGCCCGTGTACGATGCCGCAACGCGTTCTTATGGGATGACAATCACATTTGACCCCGCCAGTTTGGAAAGTGGCTGGGCACGTGATCTTTGGTCGAAGACTCATCCCTCAGGCGGGCATTTGGTTTTGCGTACAGATTCGAACTAGATTCGGCGCCTTTTTCTTCGATTCGCGGAATGATCGGGCGATCTTGCGACGACAGAATCCAACAAATCTCCAGCATCACATCCCTCCGCAGCAGTTAAAGTCGGAATTCGACTTCTAAAGGGCTAGCGGTTCGGCTCCCACAATTTTCGACACAGCCTGGCGACTTTTTTGGTGAATCGGGGAACAGACGTAA
The DNA here is from genome assembly GCA_963786215.1 of uncultured Acidobacteriota bacterium. GTDB lineage: Bacteria > Acidobacteriota > Terriglobia > Acidiferrales > UBA7541 > Palsa-360. The sequence continues at coordinate 165,249 of CAWAYK010000003.1, read as the reverse complement.
AATCAATTCAGGGACTGCTGCGCCACGCCAAAGTAACAACCACGCTTGAACTGTATTCCCAGTCCATTGACGCCGCCAAGCTTGAAGCGCAGGAAGCCATCGCATCGGCGATCACTAGCGCCGCAGCAGCGGATAAGTCAGATTACATCGAAGAGAATCCTCGTCGTGTCATCTTCCTCCCATTTTATGCGGTGCGGATGAGGTCGCTACATCCAGTTGACCAACTTCCGGTTTCGCCGTCAGCCGGAAGGAATCCCGATCATTTACCATAAGCTAACTTATATATACATAATAACTCCGCAGATCTCCAATGTGTGATTAACTTCCGAATTGCCGACGATTTGGCCCCAGTAGCTACGAGAAAACATCCGTAAGCCTGCGGACCTAATCTGCCGCCCGTAATACCAGGGCCTCAAGTCGTGGGCATCGTGCCACCGTCGATAATGTAATCAGCGCCGCTGATAAACGCACCTCGGTCTGAGGCGAGGAAGGCGACCAGCCCCGCCACTTCTTCGGGTCGGCCTGGCCGGCCGATGGGAATGCCTCCAAGCATGTCCATGATCCGTTGACGTGCAGCGTCCTCACTGATGCCGCTGCCTCTTGAAATGTCGGCGAGCATTCCCTTTGCGCCTGAAGTCTCGATGAAGCCGGGCGAAATCATCGTCACCCGCACACCTTCCGGAGCGACACCTTTGGCCAGCTCCTTGCTGTAAGTAGCCAACGCTCCCTTGGCCGCCGCATAGGCGAGCGTCGAATTGGAGAACGGCATACGATGCTGGACAGAGGAGATATGAATGACGACTCCTGACTTTCGTTCGATCATGCCGGGAAGGAAAGTGCGATCCAGGCGGATGGCGGCGAGCAGATTCACTTCCAGTATCCTTTGCCAGTCCTCGTCGGAGAGCACCTCGAATCCGCCTGCTTTTGTTTCCGTTCCGCCAACATTATTCACCAAGATGTCGAGTCCACCCCACTCTCGCTGAATGCAATCGATGACGTTTTGGACACCGCGGGCCGTTCCGATATCCGTCTTTATAAAGAGAGCAGAATTCTGGCTGTTAGCTGGCTCAGATCGCGCGGTGGTGGCCACCGAGGCACCGCTCAATGCGAAGCGGCGTGCAATCGCTTCCCCTAACATTCGCGAAAGCTCTGATCTCATTAGGGAGAGACGCGATGACGACAATCACAAAGCATTACATCGATGGAGAATTTGTAGAATCCAATGGACGAGAAGTCATGGAAATTATCAACCCGACCAACTGTGAAGTGATCGGCCGCGTTACGTTAGGTGACGAGGAAGATACGCGGCGTGCCATTGCCGCGGCGAAGGCTGCATTCGTCGCTTTTGGTCGATCAACAAAGGAAGAACGCGTGAGCTACTTGCGCCGGCTTCATGAGGCGGTATCGGCGCGCATAGATGATCTTACGGCTGCAATGGTTGAGGAATATGGAGGTGTTGCCCAGTTCTCCAGACTTATCGTCGAATCGGGGGTCAAAGCTTTTCCGGCTGCGGTAAAGGGACTAGAGGAACTGCCGATGACCGAAAGCTGGGGCAAGACAACTGTCACCTTAGAACCAGTCGGAGTGGCTGGCCTGATTACCGCATGGAATGCCAACGCGCTATTCATTTGCCTCAAGCTCGCTTCCGCCGTGGCTGCCGGTTGTACTGTCGTCCTCAAGCCGAGCGAGCTAAGTTCGCTGCAGACGCATGTAATGATCGAATGTCTGGAAGCGGCAAAGCTCCCGAAAGGTGTTTGCAACGTAGTTATTGGCCGTGGAGGTACTGTCGGAGCTGAGTTAGTGCGCAATCCCGACGTTGCGAAGATATCTTTTACCGGCTCGGTTGCCGTTGGGCAGTCGATCATGCGCGACGGTGCCGCCACAATGAAACGTGTCACACTGGAATTGGGCGGCAAGTCGCCCAGCATTCTGCTCGATGATGCAATTCTCGAAAATGCGATTCCAGGGGCTCTCGTAATGGCTTTTATGAATAGTGGGCAAGCCTGTGCCGCAGGAACTCGGCTCCTCATTCCGAGTAGTCGAGTCGCTGCGGTCAAGCATGCGATCGTGGAGGCCATGACTCACTTCCCTGTTGGCAATCCGGCTGATCCGAAGACCGCCGTCGGACCGATGGTTTCACAGAACCAATACGAGCGAGTGCAATCTTACATTCGCAAGGGTATAGAGGAAGGCGCGGAAATCCTCGTTGGCGGCGAAGGCCACCCGGATGGATTCGAAATGGGTTATTTCGTGAAACCCACGGTCTTCGCGAACGTTAAAAACGATATGGCGATCGCCCAAGAAGAGATTTTTGGTCCCGTGCTTTGTGTTATCGCTTATGATTCCGAAGATGAGGCGATCCGAATCGCCAACGAATCTAAATATGGATTGCACGCCGCCGTGTTCGGAACCGACCTGCAGCGAGCGCGTCGAGTTGCCACGCAAATACGCGCCGGCCGCGTCGTGATCAGTGGCATGACCGATGATCCGCAAGCCCCTTGGGGAGGATTCAAATTCTCCGGCGTCGGCCGTGAATATGGCCGGTATGGGATCGAGGCGTTTCTCGAGACCCGAGCCATCCTTGAGTCCTAAGGAGACAAGCCATGAGTAAACACGTTGCTGTCTCGCCAGAGGAAGTTGCCGACCGGTTCGCGATTCGCGAACTCGTCGAGTCCTATGCGCATTGTGCGGATCATCGCGACGCTAAGGGTCAAATGGCACTGTTCACGGCCGATACCCACTTCGTGGTTTACATGAATTCCAAGGATCCGACGCCCTCGCAGGAACTGCACTCTCGCGATGCGTTGGCTCCAGTTTTTGCCGATCTTAACCAGTACGCCGCGACCATGCACTTCCTTGGACAAACCACAATCCTTACGCTGACCCGTGACCGAGGGACCGGGGAAACCTATTGCATGCCCCATCACCTCACGGTCAAAGATGGAAAGCGACGCCTGATGATCGCCGCTCTCCGCTACATGGACACATTCGTGAAGACAGACGGAGCATGGCTATTTGCCGAGCGGCTTCTCTACGTGGATTGGCTGGAGGAGCGCGCACTCTCGTGACAGTGACTGATCATGCTGGGTCTGCAGGCCAAAAGCGCCTTGTAATTGTGGGCGCATCGGGAAGCTTGCAGAGCAGGAGCGGCAGGCGTTATCTCGAGACTTAAAAGATAGCAACGCCAGACTTGAAGAAGCACAACGCGTCGCACATGTGGGCTATTGGGATTGGAATCTTGAGACGGGTGAGATCATCTGGTCGGACGAGACTTATCGAATCTTTGGGTTCAAACCGCAAGAACGTCCGATGGACATAGAAACCGTTAGCGGATTGGTCCACCCTGCGGACCGTGAGGTTCTCTACAGCGCAGTGGACGCGGAAATTGCTGCTGGCGTGCACCCCGTTCATCAGCATCGGATCGTCCGTCCGAGTGGAGAAGTGCGCACGGTGCAATCCATCACTTCAAAACTTTGGAGCGCGACCTCTAGTGACTTGAAGAACGGGACATCTGGAAAGCCCAACAGGCTGTTCGGTACCGTTCAAGACATTACGGAATTGAAGCACGCAGAGGAATCTCACCATGCATTGTCTCGGGATTTGCAAGAAAGCAAAGATTGGCTCGAAGAAGCCCAACGCGTTGCCCATCTTGGCTACTGGGTATGGGATCTTGAAACAAATCAGGTGATCTGGTCGGAGGAAACCTACCGCATCTTTGGGTTGACGCCCCAGGTGGGTTCGTTTGACGTTGCAAGAGTTGGCGAAATGATGCACCCCGAGGATCGAGAAGCAGTATTTCGGACAGCAGAAGAGGCTATCCGCTCCGGGACGCGTGCTGACTGTGAACATCGGCTCATTCGTCCAGATGGGGAAATACGCGTCGTCCATAGCTTGGGTGACTTGAAGAAAGATTCAGAAGGCCGAACCCAAATGTTCGGTACGACCCAGGACATCACCGACCGGAAGCGGGCAGACGAGGCGCTGCAGCAAACGCAGATTTACCTTCGTGAGGGGCAGCGCCTCGCTCACATGGGGAGTTGGGCATTCAACGATTCAGGTCTCTATTGGTCTGACGAGCTGTACCACATTTTTGGCCTGGACCCGGGGAACGGGGCCCCCACGCTTGATCAGCATTTGGCCCTCATTCATTCACAAGACCGAGCCTCTATGGCCGGAACGATCGAGACGATGTTTCAGCAACACTGTGGCTGCGATGTAACGAAGCGCATTGTTCGAGTGGATGGGCAACTGCGCTACGTTCGCTGCGTGGGCGTTCCGGTTGTCGAAGATGGCGTTTTCAAAGGGTTTCACGGCACCGCAATTGACGTCACAGAGCAGGAGTTACTTACACAGGAATTGCGAAGGGAGCAGGCATACTTCACTGATGCACAACGCATGGCCCACATCGGAAGTTGGAGTTACAACCTCATCACACAAATGCCACTGCATTCATCGGACGAGAATGCTCGTCTGTACGGCTTTGATCCCAGCCAAGGCCCGATATCGGCCGAACGCTTTTTCGCCACTCTACATGCGGAAGATGCACCCTACGTGAATGCAACCGTTGAAAGAGCGGTCCGCGAGGGGACCGATTTTTACCTCGACGGATATCGGATTCATCATACAGACGGCAGCATCCGATTCCTGCGTGCGATCGGACGTCCCAATGCATCCGGTGAACCAGGCGAGTACGTCGGCGTCACCATGGATATTACCGAACGAAAGCGCGCAGAGGAGGCCCTACAGCGAAGCCAGTTTTATCTCAGCGAAGGGCAGCGCCTCGCCCATATAGGGAGCTGGGCAACGAATTTCGACACAGGTCAAATATTTCATTTATCGGACGAAGTCTTTCGCCTGCATGGTTTCGATCCAAGGCAAGGCCCTGTTCCACTCGAGCGCTTTTTCGACACTCTTCACCCAGAAGACCGGCCAGCCGTGACGACAACTCTTGAGAATGCAATGCGCACAAGGATGGATTACGACATCCCAGAGTTCCGGATTTGTCTTCCCGACGGCACCATACGGTTTCTGCGCACCATAGGACATCACAATCCCTCTGAAGAAATCGGGTACTACGTCGGTATCACTATGGATATAACCGAACGCAAACGTGCCGAGGAGGAGCGCGAAAGGCTGCGTCAGTTAGAGGCTGATCTTGCGCACACCAACCGCGTCAACATGATGGGAGAGCTTGCCGCCGCACTGGCACACGAAATCAAGCAACCCATTGCGGCTTCGATCACGAGCGCAAACGCCCTTTCGCGATGGTTGGCACATGATCCCCCCGACCTAGAAAGAGCGCGGGCTGCGGCAGACAGAATTGAGCAGGACGCCAATCGCGCCGCCGACGTTATCAACAGTTTGCAATCTTTCTACAAAAGAGGAACGCCTGTAAAACGGGCAATCGTCGATTTAAGAGGCGTAATTGAAGAAATGGCTGTTTTACTCGGGACTGAAGCAGCTCGCTGCTCCATCACCATCAGCGCTGAAATCGACAAAGATATACCCAAACTCCGGGCAGATCGAGTCCAACTTCAGCAGGTGATTATGAACCTGATGCTGAACGCGATCGAAGCTATGAAAGATACCGGTGGTGAATTGACCATCAAGTCGCGATTGAATCCCGATGGCTGGCTGTTGGTTTCCATCAGCGATACCGGTGTAGGATTACCTGAGGAACGGAAAGAGGAGATCTTTGATCCTTTTCACTCGACGAAGCCTCAGGGAACGGGAATGGGCTTAACCATTACCCGTTCCATCGTGGAGTCCTACGGAGGGCGCGTCTGGGCCACCAACAATCAGGGAGCGGGCGCAACCTTTTATCTCACACTCCCCGGCGCAGTCGAGGCGCATGCATGAACGCTTCCGCCCTCCCTACTGTATTCATAATCGATGACGATCGTGGCATGCGTCAGGCGATACAAGATCTCGTGGAGTCGGTAGGTCTTCGTGCCGAGTCGTTTGCGACTGGCCAGGAGTTTCTGAAGAAGAGGCGGACCTCTGACCCGAGTTGCTTGGTCCTTGACGTAAGATTGCCCCAGATGAGTGGACTCGATTTTCAGCACCACCTAACCGAGATCGGCATGCGAATACCAATCATCTTCATCACGGCGCATGGCGACATACCTATGTCTGTCAGGGCGCTTAAGTCGGGTGCTGTGGAATTTCTGACGAAGCCTTTTCGGGACCAGGATCTGCTGGATGCGATTCAACAGGCTCTTCAGCGCGACCGTGTGGCGCAAGAGCATGAGTCCGAGGTTCGCGAATTGCACGAGCGCTATCAAAAATTAACCGCGCGCGAACGGGAGGTTATGGGTTTCGTAGTCTCAGGATTACTCAACAAGCAAATCGCCTCAGAGATTGGAGCGAGCGAAGCCACCGTAAAAATCCATCGTGGCAATCTGATGGAAAAAATGCAAGCGGCATCATTCGTTGAGTTGGTTCGCATGGCTGACAAACTCAAATCTATTTTCATCAAATAGCGCCACATTATCTCTATCTATCGAATACAAACCGTCATACAGATCCTCCTCATGTCGTACCCGATTACTACCGAAGTATTAGTTTTTTCAACCACGAGCCGATTGCACCATATCCATGATGCACCTATTGTTCGTTTATGCATTTGGAACATAGCGCAGACCTCCTGGCAATTCTCGACGATGACACGTCGTTCCGGAATGCCATGCAGGATCTGATCGAAGCCCAAGGAATGTCTGCGCTTTGCTTCAGCTCTGCCGAACAATTTTGGGGGTCCGAAGCCCGCCACAAAGCTGCATGCTTGATTGCCGATATTCGCATGCCGGGAATGTCTGGGCTGGAATTACAGGTCAAGCTTAATGCCGAGCGATGCATAATACCGATCATCTTCGTTACTGGCCGCGGTGACATCCCTACGACAGTGAAAGCGATGAAGGAAGGCGCGATTGACTTCTTTACGAAGCCGATCAAGGACAGCTCGTTTCTAGCAGCCATCAGCCATGCTCTTGAAGTGGACCGAACAGCAAGAAGAAAAGCTCAGGAACGTGCAGAGCTTCTCGGGCGACATCTATCGCTGACAGCCCGTGAGAAAGAGGTGCTTCCGCTCCTTGTTGGTGGACTCTTAAATAAGCAGGCGGCGGCTGAGTTGGGGATCACGGAGTACACGGTTCAAATTCATCGGGGAAACATCATGCGTAAGATGAAAGCTGACTCGTTCGCAAGCCTGGTCAGAATGGCCGAGAAACTTAGTTCCTACAGCCCATAGCACCAAGCTAAAGTTAGTGGTCCCTTACACGGGCAGCAAGCGTGAGTACCTGCCGCAACGGGAACTCTTAGCGGAATCGAATTGCCTGAATAAATTGTCTATTACAATCATGCTTTCACTACCCATTCAATAGGCCTGAGACAAATACAACTCTTCGAGCAACATTTGCAGGCCTATGCGAATTCCAGGATTATTACAGGAATATGTAATTGTCTCTAAATGCGACGATTGCTACTGTGGGAGGCAGATTCGTAGGTTCCTTCATGACTATAGGAAGAGCGGTCGACTGTATGAACGCACAGGGCCCTTGTGGAACGATCTCGGTTCCATTGCCTCAAAAGGGACTTCAATCTGACTGATGAGAGATTGTGTGATCGGGGAACAGAACTAGGGTGGGCACGTGCGTTGACTCAGTGGACTTTCGAGTTTGTCGTGACGCTAGGACGGTTTAGCCCGCTAGTTCACGCCGATCCTATCCCTCCACACGGAGACGCAAGGTCTCGGTCGTTGGAACAGAGTGAGTTGAGAGGCAGGGATTGCATGAATCCAAATAGGATTGCGGCGAAAGAAAACTGGTCCCGCATCTACAGTAAGCGGGATCCCTCGACAGTAAGAACTCGCAAGTTACCGATGGCCGTCCTGTGTCTGGTTGTTTTTTGCACTTTTCCGTCGGCAAACCACGCCCAAGTTCCGGTCTATGAAGTCACGCCAGTAGAAAGCACGATCAAATTTGGGGTCGACTCTTCGGTGCCTATCAAAGGTACTTTCGACAAATGGAACGCAACCATGAAGTTTTCGTCCACGGATGTGAGGAGCGCCGTTTTAGAAATCGAGATTCAGGCGGACAGTGTGAACACCGGTAGTGGTCTAAAAAACGAAAAATTGAAGAGCAAGGATTTCTTTGACGTGAAAGACTCTCCCATCATTACCTTCAAATCCACGAAGGTCGTTCAGACCGGGCCCAACACATTCGACCTGGAAGGAGACTTTACGATTCGCGGGGTCACGAAAACCGAAAAACTGACTCTTACAGCTAAAGGCAAGGGATCAACCTCCGGAAGCATCGACGGCACGATGGCCTTCGATCGCAAAGACTACGGAATGAACAAAAGCATCCCCTTCATCAAAATCGCCAACCGCGTCGAAGTAAATGTCAGCCTAAAATGGAAGCGGATCAGCGGGCCTCCTCCGATTTTCGAGCAATAACTCGAAACTCCAATGCAGGTACGGGTTCTACCTTGGATATAAGTTTCGCAACGTTTGTGACTCTCGTTCTGTCCCTGAGTTCCTCGGCCTATAGTGTTGGCGACCATACTTCTGTTTCAGTTTCGGTAATGTCTTTAGCCATTACAGCCATCGCGCACGATATCTTGGCGCCCATCTTGAACGGCCCGCTTATCCTGATTAAAGCTTATGGTTTCGTTTGATTCTGTTTTTATGCCTTTGACAGGGCAAAGTGCAATTACAGTTGATGTTTTCACCCGGGAATATATTTCACGATTACCTTGATTTTCACGATCCATTATTTAGCTCCTATCAATAGCTTGGTACGGGCCACTTCCATTTATGGGGGGCGAGCCAAATTTTTTTAAGCACCTACTGTCCGTGCCACTACAGTGATTTCAGACAGGGTGGCGTTCGTGCCAAAAAGCAATCGACTGTTACGAATTATTTCCAATATCCGCTAATAGGTATTCATCAACAGAATGGAGCCCAGAGCATGGCCTGATCTGGTCATTTCTAAAAAACCCGTTTCTATTTAAAATTAGGGAAGGTTCAAAAAGAGGAGGTGGCGGTCATGCGTTCCCACGAAGCTCGGATATCAGAAACATTGTCACTCCGATGACAAATCCTCGACGGTTGGTCTTTGAAGAACATTCTTTTCTATTTGGAAGTTTCTCAGCGCTCTCACCCGATTTCGAAAGGCATGAATGAACAACATGAGTCCGCCACGGCGTTTCTTATTTCAAAAAGATGTGACCGCGAAGTTTTAAGGGTCGTACTGGATCTGGCGGCGGCAATCCAGTTAAACCAATGCAACTATCCAGTTATACGTCCTAGGAAAGTTCGTTTTTTGAATAATCAAATGAAGCGCCTTGCCAGGGTGACACGCGCGGCAGAGCTTACGCAGTTTATGTATATACTAAATGAGCGGACGATTAGACCTCAATTCGACCCTTTTGAAAACCCCTGCTTAGCTTTTCCATTCTTGGATGTTCCGTAATGGCTAGAGAAACGTGCCTCCATGTATGACGATTGGTGCGCGCGTTCATCACGCAAGGTTTGTCAAAGGGATTCAGCGCAGATCGACTTCCAAGGGTTTGTGTCGCCTTGTATGTGAAGCGTGCCTGTGGTCCTCGGCCTTTTCGACAACAATGTCCCGCAGATCGTTCTGTTGTATTGCCGTCCTGATGCGAAGCCAGAGCACCAAGTTAGGAATCAAGACAAGCGCGGCGCAAACACTCATCAAGTGGCCGTCCGGCACGATTTTGTTGCCTTTAATCGCCCAGAGTATGAACAGCGGAGACATGCCACTGAGCACCATGAACAACCGCGCCAGTTTCAATCCTTCGCCTTGTTTCGTGTTAGCCATCGTAGCGGGAATAGAAATCGTGAAGAGAGTGTAATGCAGTTGTTACATATTAGGATACAACACGAGCAAAGAAAAAGCGAAAATGCGGATGTCAATTGGGGGTAAAAACACCAATTTACAGGTGAAGAATTACAGGTGAAGTTTTTGCAGAATTGCGAAGAAAACTCTCTAAGTTATTGAAAACAATGGTAGGCCCGTGCGGACTCGAACCGCAGACCTCTACCGTGTCAAAGCGGCGGTATTATGTACTTGCAATAACTTAGAAGGCGTCGAAGGACGCCTAAGTACGTGTAAATACGGCTAAGACGGACTCGTTACAGGTGAAATTACAGGTGAAGAAATTTGCAGCGTGCACCGTTGCATCTTAGGAAGCTCGCACAACAAGATTCGTCGTTCGTTACCGGGGCCGATGTGATTCGTGACATGGATCAATACCGCGTGGCCTTCTCCGTATTCTGCCCCACCATGATGCGTCCAACATCCGGCCTGTTCGGCTGACGCATGTTTTTCATTTTCTTGGCGTCTTCACGCGCTGCCATCTTCGCTGCATCCTGCGAAGCAAAGCCGCCGTCGCGCTTCAGCACGGTGTTATCGGCGCTGCGGATTTCGTAGAAGAAGGCCATTGAACGGACTCTTTTCGGTTTAGATGTTCTCGCCACAAACGTCTGTTCGACGACATCATCCCCACTTAACCACACTTCGTCTAGAGGGTCATAAACGGACGCTTACTTTGCTCGTAATCTTTATTGTTCCGCTCCACTCTTCCGAGCCTTGTTCGTTAACTCTGCCAAGTTTACAAGGATTGAGGAGCCGACTATTTCATCTAATCAGCCAAATTTCGTCCTATCTTCAAGGGATTGGGCGCAATTCTCCCTTGACTGCCATTTGGTAGAGCTGGTCAGCAGTTTTAGACTCACGGTCGCTCAACAATTTTAAGAGGTCATTGAACGGAATGCCCTGATATTCACGATGCTTATTGTAAAAATCTGTAATCACGTCTGTATATGCACTTAAATCCAGACCTGAGGCTTCGGTATACTTAAATCTTGAGTACTTGTTCATATGTGCGAGGCAACGAGCGGACGGCATGTCGCTGGGATGGTGTTCGTCGCCGAGTGTATACGTTGCGTTGGGATCTGCGAAAAGGTTCTGCGCAACATCGCATGCTTCATGGGTCCCTTCCTGATATCCTGCAATGAATCCATTAACATAGGTGGATCGCTGTCCTGAACTCCATGATAACCACTCTCCCCCTCTAGCCAGCTGTTCCAGGCGCACTTGCGCTGCCGTGGTAATTATCGTGAGGATAAGAAGTACGCCTACTCCAATCAAATATTTTCTTAGCATGCAAACTCCTTTCAACTTGCTTCTGCGCATAGATTTCTCGTCAAGAGCCTGGCGAATATTTGGGTATATCCCCAGTTTTGTTGACCGTCACGTGGACCTGCCACGCTTTGATGAGATTTCCGCCGCCGTCCCTTCCCACCACCAGTTGCACCTGCTTGCCATCAACGAACCAGCGCTGATCAAAATACTTTGGCCCCTCCGGTGAAATAGTATCTGTATTCTTACCCATCTTTGCGCCTCCCTGTGGTACCCAAGGTCCGCCGTTCTGAGATTCGACGAGCGAAATCGTCTGTTCCTCGTTCGCCGCGGTTTGATTGGAACAGCCTTGTGTTGAACATGCCGAGACATACCAATCCATCGTCCAAAGCCCTACATAGGACCAATTCGGGGTCGGAGTGGTTTCCCGCCCATGTAGAACAACATCTGTCCGAGAGTTAGCAGGGGCAGCCTTCTGCTGGCTTTGATCAGTGTTCTGCTTTTGCGCCGCGAGCGTGGTCCCTGGAAGGCTGGAGTCCTCGCCCGAAAATGGGTTAAGACCCAAATTCATTGCATCTCCTGCCTTCAGACAAGAATCGTCGTTGGTAATGACGGGGCAGTGTCCATCAAGGTCAGCCTGGCTAAGCGGATTGTTTCGTACATAGCTGTAAAGGTTCAGGGATTGCGGGTTGCCAAAGTCCGCGTACGGAACGGCAGTCGCCTTCGCTGCCCAATCCGGGATCATAAACCTACCGTACTGCGACGAGTAGTACCGTCGCGCCAAAGTCGTCCAAGCCGGATTCGGAGTCGCGTTCTTTGCCGGAAAATAGATAATTGTTGACGCTCGAAGGCCGCACAGTTGGAACCGCCGTACGGAAAATAATCGCAGTCTTCTACGATGGTACCAGAGGCATTAGTTACGACCCGGGAGCTGCCAATCTCATCTGCAAAATAATACTCGATGTTGCTTGATGCGTCGCGTCGCGAAATGCGCTTTCCGCCAAAAAAGATGTATTCGTTGACCAGTGCGCCGCTCGCGTTGGTTTCCAGCTGTGGATCGGAGCTAGTTCCGTACCAGTAGAGCGTCCCGCTGCTCTTCTGCACCCGCTTGCCGTCGCCATCGTAGGAATATGTCACGCCTGCATTAGAAATCATTTGGCCTTCGGCGTCATACGTTGGCGAGTGCGTTCCATCACCGGTTAAATTTCCAGAGGCATCATATGTGAATCCGCTACTCGTGATCTGATTAGTGCTGGTACTTACTAGATAAGCTTAAATTATCCTGCGTGCATCCAGTGTAACTGGACGAGATTGATCCAATACCCGTCAGATTTCCGTACCGGTCGATTGTGTAGGATTCCCCCCAACAATGAGATGGGCTCGTGGCATAGGTGGAGGCCGCTCCCGTGGCGATCCGGTTCAGCGAATCGTACGTGAACGACTCTGAGCGCGTAGTGTCTCTATTGTTGGTAATTCCAATGACGTTCCCATTGTCGGCGGAGCCTAAATTGTAGGTATATTTCAAGTCGATTACATTTCCTGGTGTGGCGGAGCCGGTGCACGCAGTTCCGGTCCATGAAAGCGCAGTTCCTGTTGTCGTGTACTGCCAACATGGTTGCAATCTTGGGTTGGTGAGGGTCGTCAGAAAAATGCTTCCCCCATTAGTCAGGGAAGCCAGTTCACCTGGTGGCATATAGTGCGCGCTAGTCCCGTAGTTGATGCTATTGGTTACATCCTTCGCAGAAAGTGGTAACTGCGCGCCGCCGGGTGCGTAGGCTATGGTTCGTCCGCTGGGGTACGTAAGCGTTGCCACCGAATTATCCAGATTGTATGTGTAAGTGAACGAATTTGTCACGCTATTGGTTGTACGCTTCTCCGTCAAAATGTTTCCCATAGCGTCATATGCCCAAGCTGTCGCCCCCGGCCCGTCGCAAATGGAAGTTCGACGCTCTAGACCGTATGTGATCGTTAATGTCGGCGGCGTACATCCACTCGGTGCAACTGCGTCATATCCGTATTTCACTCCTGGCGTCGAATCTGAGTAGGACTTCGAGATTAATCGGGTTGAGCGCGTCGTAAGCATAAGTTGTGGTCTTGCTCCGTGCATCCGTTCGGCGACAAACATCAGTTCAAATTCCCGCTGCAAGGTGTACCCGTAGTCGGAACGCCACACGTACCCCCGGAAGTTGTATAGTAATAACAAATCGTTCCCGACTCCGGATTTACCGCCTTCGTGAGGCGTGAAACCAAGTCGTAAGAAAAGCTGCGAGTTCTGCGATCCCTGAGTCACGCTAGTGAGATTGTTGTTCAAATCGTACCCGTAGCAAGTCCCAGCATACGACGCCAGAAGTAAGACTCCCAGTAGATGGATCCGGTTCATCGACCTCAATCAATCTACCGAATCCGTCAGTCCATGTCTGCCGCAATTTCGACGCTTCATCCTTTGTCAGAACCGGATAAGCCCACGCCTGAACAAAGTTGCGAACTTCGACCTCCGTTTGAGTTGAGCGCAGCTCCATAATAGTGTGTTCAACACTGCCATCGGGCTTTGTCACTTGAATTTTTCGGTCGAGTCCATCATACGCAAAGTATTCTGTGCCATCAGTTGGCAACGATCCCGACCGATGTGGATTAGTGACACTGTAGACTCTACCGTTGGAGTCATACGTCGTGCCAACTGGTGGTCTGCCCATCAGGATCACTGACTAGAATCTGGCTTGTCACTCGTCCTAAACCGTCTAACAGCGCCTCATCGTGTCGGCAGTCGCCCGAGCTGCCAGTGCAACTTATTGACAACGACGTGCTCGTTATTCCAGCGCCAGTATCTATTTGTGTTTCGGATGCACTGGGATAAACCTTATATGTCCAACCTTTGTTCGAACCGCCATTCACTGGTGGTAAGGTAGTGCTTGTCGGACGATTCATGGAATCGTAAAAGTGAAAATAAGTTGTCGCAGTCGACCCGTTGGCATCAATGGAAAGTGCCTTTTGCCCTGTACCCCAGTAATATCCGAATGTATCTATCAGTGTTACTGAATTAACCGTGGGATGTGTGATTGTATTCAAGTAGGCATTCGTCGTGGTCGTGGGAGTGTATGCGGTCGGATTTGCCCCATCTCCGGTATCAGTAAAATAGTTGTCCGCATAACCGTAAGTGGTGGTATTGTTGTTCCAGTCTGTCCCAGTGCGGAGCTGGCCTGTGATGTCGTAGGTCATAGACTTTCGTTAAATAATTTGAGCGTTCCGCTAATCAGCTTTTGAACCTGTGTTACGTTCCCCCGATAAGTAAAACCCGATCCAAATCCTCCGTCGTCGTGGTTCTTGACTCCTGTCGCCCCAGACGCAAGGCCTCGCTCCGTCGTATGTATTAATGGTCTGGCCTACGGTGCCCACCGCTGTTAGTTACGGTCATACTTGCAAGGACGATTCGCAACATTGCGGGTGCTCGACAAGATAATTGCTTCCGCCCAGATATGCGTATGTGGTCGTCCGATCAGGAGTAGGAACGCCCGTGTAGACCGAGCACGATGTAGGGGGATTCGGGTCATGGATCGTGGCTCCGGTGTAGAAATTCCACTCCCACTTATTCAGGAGGTTCCCGTAAACAATGTCGTAACAATATTGAGTTGTCTGATTGATGCTCGTGCCGCTGGGCATCGGTAATGTGACGGTTTTGGAAAGCATCGTAGGATCACTACAAACTACGCCCACCAAGTTCCACGGGGCGCCGGCACAGGTTTGAGAAAAGTCGAAACTCCGTACGAGTGTTGCCAAGAGGTTAGATGTGGAAATCGAACCGTTATAGTAATCAGCTTCGATTGGGTATGGGCCCATGGCGACTGCTGGTCCACTATGGTAAATGCCCTTATAAACTACTAATGATTTATATACATCAATGTCGCTCCTAGTATTGTAGGCAGGCTTTGTGACTTGTATCTGCTGCTCGCACGTTTGAATCGTAGAAGTGCACTGAACCAAGACGGTCGGAGTAAAAGTCCACGCGCCATCAGGTGTCGTCATCGTGCTCAGCATGCGCGTGGCGTGATGGGTGTAACCCGCAGGAGCTACTTCGGAATCGTTGAAGTTAGCATAGGTAAAATTAATTGTGCTCCCCGTAGGGAGAGTCATTGATTTCAGATCGCCGTAATGACCAGCGGTCGTACCGGAATCATACGTGAAGGAATAGGTCGTTCCGTCAGGGAGTTGGATTGATTGGATAACCTTAAATGACCCTGACCTCTCATAAGATGAGAGCCCAAAGTTTGTATAATAATTTATTGTCTCGTAAGTCACAACATAGTTAGACACGCCGCCATTTTTCCCTGCATTTGAAAGCTGTATCGTGTTCGTCATACCGCTTGTGCTAAAAGATATCGGAGTCCTACCCAACGTGTCCGTCAATCCTGCACTCAGGAGACACATCGGACAGCTGAAATAATTACCGTTCGAATCTTCCCAGCTTATGTTGTTTGTCCATGAATCCACTGCTGACCCGTCTTTGGAATAAACCGTAGTATATAAACCGCCAGTAACTGTCATACGATAACCGCTGCCATCATCAGCCACGGCACTAGCCACGGGCGTGGTCATACTCGTGTAGTCACCGCAGGAATTCACAAACCCTAGACTATAGCTTAAGCTATCGAAGCGATGTGTGACACTATCCGAACTGGTCCAGGTGGGATACGTATAGGCGTCATAATCTTCCGACCCGTCAAGATGGCAGATATTGTGAGGCGTCAAAACACTGTCAACATATCCTACATCTATACTTGAGGTGATATTCCACCCGGCAAGACTCCCGATAGTGCCGCCGCTATTACCAGTCTGGTATGCGTACGTGCTATTCTCTTGGTACCAAAGATTGCTGTCATAAACAATTTTTGCTTCTAGTGGATTCGCTCCTCGCTGAGGCAGGGCCACTAGAGGAAATTCGAGATGTACATTCCCATTTGAGACGTTCACGCTCCCGTTTTGCACCGGGATCTGTTCACTGAACGGCTGAATCCCAATTGATTGAAGAGCGTCCTGTGCATGGATAATGCCGGCACCCGGAACGAGAAGCCAGCCGAACGCAATGGTAAAAAAGAGGAGGACCGAATGTCGTAATCGATGGCTTGAAACCGTTACCGTTCCAATTATCCTTAGTCGGAGTCTGCTGGGCATGAATTCTCTCCTGAAATTGGGATGAACGAACCCAAGCGCATAATGGACTTACAGCTGAAAATCTGAATCTTGTAAGCCAGCATTGAAATTGATTTGATTTAATTGGAACTTACGAATAGTTTGACCTTGAATCGTTTCAGTGATCGAGAAGGGGACTAAAAGTCCATTCACCGCTCTGTAATCTGCATAACGAATTTGGCGAGGCAAACCCTTAAGGACCACATCCTGCATCATCACCACGCGAGACGTGGCAACATCAATGAAATATTCTATTGTGAGAAATTTAGCAGCCGATTTATTCGGATCTTTGGCAATTGGGATTGCCCGCTGAACTTCGATGTCATACGCAGGATTACCATCTATCGTGACAATATCTTTATTTGTGAGGTTATATCCTGCGCTTCCTGGAGCGGGACGTAAATGTAAAAACGGCAGGATCATCCGCACAGGGTAAAAAGGAGATTGACCGTGAAGCTGCTCGCTGGAGCCGTCTTCATACTTCACTGTTGTCTGACCATCTATCGATTCCGAGCGGGTTCCGGTTGGCAGATCTGTATCAATCCTTAGCTGTCCGAGTCCTTTGCCACGGATCGTTACGCTCCCTTGAAGAGTTGGTTCAGGGCCGGAGTAGTAGGTCACATTCCCAGTCGCAGTAAAGTCGCTTATGGCCATTATTGCCGTTGCCCCTCCTGAATCGTTCAAGGCCTGATTCACTGCGCTTACTGCCTGAGGATCCTTTGTCGCAGGAGTCAAAGTCGCTGTTTTTATCTGCTGGGGTGGTTGGGGCTGCTTGCTCCAGGCCGGCACTACTTGAAGTAGAATTACAATAGGTATGCCTATTCGTGCAAAGCGCATATCGCCCCCTCAGAACTTGAATTCGTCCAACAGCGAATTCCCAGATCGAACATGATCCCGAGAAATTGAAGGGCCTAGATGCTTTGAACCAGACTGATCTAACGCATCTGATAAATGCCGATGAAAATACCTTACGGATAAATCTTGTGTCAAGAACATTATAATTAATATTTGGTCATATACCTGTGGCAAAAATATCCAAAGAATGCAGTTCTGCAAACGGAACACTGTGGAATCAAGCCAGGACCTGCGGGGAATCACTGATTACTCTGCTAAGCTATGCGCCATTCTTGTGCAAAGTAAGCACGCCACCTGGGGCATCGTAAACGATCCGGCTTGAAACTGTTCGGTGCCTTGTGCTCCACTTCGCTGGCTGACACCCCACTCGAACTTCTGGACGCATGTCCAAAGGTAAGGCCCTATCTAAGAATTAGCTGAGTGCGAATCCTTCGAAGAACGTTATCGTCCTCTTCCGCAACCTCAGCACAAAAACCTCCCACCGTTTTCTGTTTACTTCTCTCTAAACACGCGTATGGTTCGAATTCGTTCCGTGGAGGGAACACACAATGAAACGTTCAAAGCCCGCGAAGCGGTCTCGAAAAGCAGCCAGGAAGAAGCGCACTAAACCCGACGACAAAGAAGCGGCTACGACGTTCGAGCAAGTCGCAATTCCCGAACCTGTAGAGAGCCCCATCCCAACTATTGCCGAACCCAAGCCAGGTGCGTCTACACCCGATCAATCCAAACCTGAACCAGTAGTCTCCTCGTCCCGATCCGAAGCCGCGCGTCGCACAGCCGAGGGCAAATTCACGAAGGCCATCTTCGTCCAGGTTGGCGGAATCGAGTGCCCGCGTTTTGCCGCGATGACCTGGAAAGAGCGCGACAAGTACATGGCAAAGCCCGAGAACTCAGTCGTGCGTGAACGTTACAAAGCGCACATGGCTTCAGTAGGAAAGTGAAGCCACTCTTCCCGCTCGGCCAGGTGGTTGCCACCCCGGCTGCTTTGTCGGCAATTGAGAAAGCAGGCCAACAGCCGGAGGAATTTCTAGCTCGCCATGTTAGCGGCGACTGGGGAGAACTCAATAAGCACGATGTAGCGGAAAATGAACTCTCCCTTCAGCACGGCTTACGACTTTTGAGTGCGTACCATACGAGCGCGGGTGAAAAGCTCTGGATCATTACAGAAGCCGACCGCGCATCAACCTGCATTTTGCTTCCCGAGGAATATTGACAATGCCGACGAATCGAAAGCTGAGCGCGAGGGAACGGAAACAAATCAAGAAACGACTAAATCGCCGCTATGAAACTCTCCGCAAGAAATATCCTGATGTGCACGGGAAGGTCGTGGACTTCATCTCACACAACGTTGAGGACGGAACTTTATATTTCACCGTACGGTTCAAAGACAAGACAGCCTTTGCCCTCCAATATCAATGCGGCCTTGTTGCTGTTGGTGCCGAGCTTGGTGACTGGAAAACGGGAGACTTGAAGATGATTCGACAATATAAGAAGCCAAAACATTCATAATGCTTCCCTGCCCGACCTTCAGCGAATCCCATCACTGAACGTAAATAGGTTGGCAACTGGTAGTTTCAACTTCCTCGCGATTCTGTCCAGCGTCTCAAATGAGGGCGCGTTCCTGCCCCGCTCAATTAAACTCAGAAAATCCACGGACATTCCCACGAGCTCCGCGAACTCTTCCTGCGTCATGCGCCTATTGGCGCGAATCTCGCGCAACCGCAGCCCGAATCTCTTTCGTAACGTCGCCATTAGAAAAATGTTTCCGGGCGAAGTGTGCCGTAGTATGGTTACGGTCACCACCGAGTGAGATTACGGGTGCTGCGGAATGCGTTTCGGGTCCGATGAAAGCTGAAAGGTTAAAAATGAAGGTCGGCCCTCGCAGAATTTAGGAAAGAGCGATGTTCGATGCGAGCTAATTTGAGAGACCAACACCAAGGAGAAACTCATGTCTGTCATTCACGTATTCGATTTAGCCAAAACTCCGTTGATTTTGGCGGCTCCAGCAGAGGAATACGATTTCGAACGCCAAATGAGGGTCAGCGCGATTTCCGAAACCTCGTTGGCCGTCACACATGCTGGGACTCAGACACACAATAATCAAGGGCGTCCCATAGATAAGGACAACGATTGAACAGTTTTTCGGAGTAACGAGTCATAGTTTATGGAACCATATCTGCTTATCTTGACGAATTCCTACGACGTAACCACAGACTTACTGATTCACCGGATACCGAGTGAAAGAGTGTTTAGGTTCAACCTAGACCTCTTTCGCCAGTATCGGATTCGCTTCGATTGCAACGGCTTTCAAATATCAGATCCCACCGGAAGGGCCATATCGTTTTCGCAGATACACAAGGCGTACTGGAGGAAGCCTCTACGACCGTTTGAAGAATTTACCTCTGGCAGCGTCCAGGAATATGAAAACGAGGAGGTGGCATACATTCTTCGGGAAATGGTCAATCTTTTGTGGATGAACCACAAATTCGTGCTGGTCGAACCGTATGCCGAAAACAGGACCGGGAAACTTCTCCAGCTTATTCTTGCTCGAAAGCACTTGCATGTGCCTGATTTCGAGTTTGTCTTTAAGATTGCCCCTCACGAAAATACCGATGCCCGCGTTGTAAAATCCTTGTCCGGCTCGAAGTTGGGAGATCGGGTGCTGTATACCACACGAATTGAACCGAACAAACTCTGCTCCGACAGCCCCTGGTTCGTCCAGAATCTCGTAGATGCAATCTACGATCTCACGGTCGTTTTCGTACGAGACGAATTGTTTGCTTTCAGATTAAAGCGGGAGAATTGGAACGGTGGAATAGACTGGCGCGAATTCATATCGGACAGCCAAGTATGGGAAAAGATTGAACTCACTCCAACTGCAGCCAAGGCAATTAAGGACTACATGGCCGAATTAAGGCTGGATTTTGGCAGATTGGACCTGTTAGTCGATGAGAACGGAATCATCCACTTCTGCGAAGTGAATCCCAACGGGCAATTCGCCTGGCTCGATTTGCGGAATGAAAACGGTCTCCTTCAAAGAATCACGGCGGAGATATCGCCCGACACTGAGCGCCATGCAATTCCCAATCGGCACCCGCTATGGGCTTCGGCAGGTAGCGCAGTGTTATAAGCGAACCTCTGATGGGAATTCGTCGCTTTGGAATATGAGTACAGAAAAGAACAACAGCCAAGATAAGGTTGCCCTTTTAGTTAAGGTGCTGGAATCGGGCTCGGAATTGAATGCGGCTGTGGGCCAGGTGAATGCAATTTTAGCCAATTCTGAACAATCGCACCTTACTGAGGCCGAAATTGAAAAGGCTGTGCTCCAGGCCATGAACGAACTAGCAATCGACACTGTGAAGAAATGGAAGTTTACACCTGCTGTCGGACCTGATGGGAAACCCGTTGCGGTCTTGGTTCCGGTCCAGCTAGCTTTTCGGTTCGTAAACTAGTGAGCTAAAAACCCCACGCAAAAACGTTGAAAGCAGGACTCAATCAACTCCAGTTAGGCAGGCCCGTTTTGAAAGCGGAATATATTAGATTTGCGCTCACCTTAATCGCCTTGGCGTCATTAATCTTCACCAACTGGACCTCAAATTACCGGATTCCGGCAATTTGACCGCATCTCAGCTCGGCGTGAAATGCGTAAGGCAGGGCCTTGCGGTCGATTGGGGACTGCCAGAAAGCCAGATTCCGATAAGACGTGCCAGCTCAACCGGTCGATGCAACACCATCTGATATAAATCTTTTTTCTATAAGATGGTGTTTATGAAATTTAAGCGGCGCCAGCTTCCAGTTCCTTCGAAATGGGGGTGCCGGTCGGGGGCACAGCGAGCTACTCACGTTTTGGTTTGGAAATCAGTAGACAGGCTGAGGTCTTTCCAGGCTTTCGCTTCTTCTAATCTTGCAAGGTCATTCTTCTCCGCCCCTTGATAAGCATCGCTGCCGAGTAGGAGTCGCAACGGAGGTTCCTCTGCCTGCGTCAACTGAACGATCGCTTCCGCCGCCTTCTTCGGGTCACCGGGCTGCTTACCGTTGTAGTCGCGCTGAAACCTGGCGGTTGCTCCCACAGTTTGGTCGTATTCGGGACGCCCTTCGCTCAGCTTCGTGGAACTGCCAGCGAAGTCCGTGCGGAACCCACCTGGCTCGACAATAGTGACTTTGATGCCTAGCGGTGCGACTTCGCGCGACAACACTTCGGAGAAACCTTCGACACCCCATTTCGCTGCCGAATAAGGTCCGCGTCCTGGGGGCCCGATCCTTCCTCCCATCGAAGAAAACTGGAGAAAATGGCCCGCCTTCCTTTGCCGAAAGTACGGAAGAGCCGCCTTCGTGACGATAATCGTTCCGAAGAGGTTGGTTTCGATCTGAGCGCGGAAATCCGACATGGGCGTATCTTCGACTGACGAGAGATTGCCGTATCCCGCGTTATTGATAACAACATCCAGCGAGCCAAAGGCGTCGATTGCCGCTTTTACCGCACCGGCTGCCGCTGATTCGTCGGTCACATCCAGAGCGAAGAGTTTAACTCGGTCACCATAACGCTCCGTCAGGTCACGCAGTGACTCAGTGTCCCGGGCCGTCGCCAAGACTTTATTGCCAGCCGCAAGACCGGCTTCGACTATCGCGCGACCCAGACCGCGTGAACTACCAGTGACTAACCAAACTTGTGCCATGCATCCTCCTATCTCAGGTCACATTATAGGAAATCTTCTCAATGAACGGTGGGACAGACACACTGAAAGGCGCAAACGTGTCCAAGTGCATACCACGGCTATTGCTCGCCAACTCCTGTGAAGTCGTCCCCTAAGAAATTAGTCGCTAACTTATTGATTTTTCAGGGATGCCTGGAGCCACTTTCTTCCGCCCCTATCTGAGTGGAGCCCAGTCAATTGCTTCTCGGAATGTGGCCAATTTTCGTGGAAGCTGACATGCCGAGAAGTTTTCATGTAGACTCCGGCAATGAGCCTCCGTGAATCGTTGCTAGACGAATTTGCTGGCGACCTCGAATATCATCCGCGTCGTGCGATTCTGTATTTAGGTTTGGGTGTGACTGCCCTTGGGTTCTGGTTCTTTTCTCCGTCTGATGCCAAGTTTACCGTCATACCTATTGTGTTCTGTCTTGGCAGCTTAACGCTTCTTGTCAAAGGCATTTTCCTTTTCCGCAAGTCTTCCGAAGGACTCGGACTTTCGGAGCGCGAAATCGTCAATCTATCCGAACCGTCGCATCGCAAGAGCCTTCCGTCGATCACGAATCAGTTCGCCCGGATTCTTCAGGATTTCGGAACGGGCGCGTTCCTACTTTGGCCGCTTCTGAACTTTGGTGAAAATATCGATCACTCTTGGGATAACCCGCCACGCCTTTCCGTTTTTATCGCAGGCACAATCATCTTTTTCTTGGGCTTGTTGCTTCGTCGTTTTACTCGTGGGAATAAGGAAAGTCCGGCCAAGTCCTGATAAGTCGGGCGGTCTCAACAGGTCGTTGCAACACTTGCTCAAAGTCTTCCTGTAAGAGTCTATGAGGCTTTGCTCGTGGAAATGGACGCACTCGTCTCAACTGCATTAGAAGAAAATAAGCACCACACGGTTGACTTACCCTGTAACGCCTCACAATTATAGGTCTACGCCAAATAAAAACGGCGGACCCTTTAGAAGAGTCTGCCGTATAAGGGGGTTGCCAATCCTTATCTTGCGTTCGGCTTGGCCTTGCCGTGGCTGCATCATCGCTCCGCAGCCATCAATTCGTTGCCGGGTCTATGACCGTTGTGGCAACGAATATAAGTCCAAAGTACGCCCGTCAAAAATTGGAGTCAAGTTCAAAGGAATCCCCGAAGCACCGCGTTCCAATCTCAAGAGCCAATAGACGGACTGCGGGCAATGGCGCATGGCACCGGGTGAACATGCCACCCCACCTCGAAAGACCCGCCACCATGCTCTCAGGCGGCAACCATGTCATTGTTTCTTGAAACGCTCGTCCACATCAAAGCGTCTTAAAGCCAACTTATCCAGAATTACTCCGACATTCTGGATTGAAAGTGGCACCGCAGGACTCCGCTCCCGCCGGGGCCAAGGAGAGAGAACCCCCGGAAGAAGAGGAGAACTAGGGCCCTGGGGTGGGCCAAATGAAAGTATCAAAGGTGGGCCAAATCAGGTTGTCAAACGCAAACTCTAAACGTCAGCGCGGTCGGCGGATTGATACAGCTTTCCGCAAAAGTGACTCCCTCGCATGAGCTGATCCTAACGAATCTGAAAACGAATGAAGATTTACACTGCCGCGTTGTTCGATCAATAAGAGCGGGGGACGGCAAAACTCTCGTCGGGGTGGACTTTCTGCAAGCTTCACCAAATGTTTGGCAAATAGATTTTGTTTCTAACTCGCCGCCGTTCCTTCATCGAGCCGCTTCTGACGTATAAATAGGCCCTCTGCTGAAGGAAGGACGCCCACCTGGCACCGAGCGAAGATCGCTCATAAAAGAGTGCGCATGGAAGGATGGCAACAGGGGCGGCTTGGCTGAAATGGAAAAAACTCTAATAAGAAAAAGAAAAAACCGTCTTGACACTAACCGGCCTTCTCATGGAAGGAGTTATCTCCTCATGGAGCACAACAGGTATCGCAACGCTGTCTATGACTGTAAATTAGCTTCAGGGTGTGAAGTAGTCGAAAAGGAGTATTTTGCAAATCAGCAAGTCTGAAAACCGATCCACCGAGATTATCTCCAACAAGATACGTTCGCTTGCTGGCGCAACAGGGTGTCTGACTGCGGTAACTGTTACCGTTGCATGGGCGTCGCCAGTATTTGCGATTTTCCCTATTTGCTTAATCCTGGGCGCAGCTTTGGCGGGACGCTTTCCACGTCGCGGAAGAGATCTTATCTGGTTCGGGGCTGGTCTTCTGAGTTTAACGGGGCTTCCCATAGGTGTATATTTGCTCTATTTTACCAAACGCGGAAGTGATCCGAGGGTGACTGTAGCTGCGGCGGCGTCTGTTTTGCTTGTAGTTTGGTGTGACGTGGCCGTTGTGATGGAGGCCATCAAAATGAGACGTACCCGAATTGCGGGAAAATCGAGAGGATCAGACCGTCTTTCGAACTCCAAGTCATGATAAGTCGTCTCCTGAGAAAGTGGCCGCTAACCTATTGATTTTTCAGAGATACTCAGAGCCGCTTTCTTCCGCCCCTGTCTGGGCGGAGCCCAGTCAATTGCTTATCGGAAACTAGCTTTTGGCACCAAATTCAGTTGATCAAGCCTTAACGCGGCGGGAAAAGTGTGATATTCCCACGACCAGCAATGTTACAAATGACAGCAAAAGCATCAATGATTTATTGCGGCTTGGCTATTCAATGGGTTTCTAGCCTCGCCCGCACCGTCCCATACCCCACACCAAGATTCGCCGCAATTTGCCGCAAGCTTTGACCCTGCGCCTTCAATTCCAGAATCCGGTCCCTGTCCACCGTACTCTTCGGACGACCGAATACCTTCCCATTCGCACGTGCGTTTCGAATTCCCGCACTCACTCGTTCCCGGATTAAATCTCTCTCAAGTTGCGCCACTGCTGACACAATTGTAAAGAGTGCCTGCCCCAAGGCGCTCGACGTGTCGATGTTCTCCTGGTAGGAAATAAATTGAATCCCAAGACCTCGGAATTCCTCCAGCGCCGAAAGTAGGTGTTTTGTGCTGCGTGCGAATCTGTCAAACCGCCAGCATATCACTGCGTCAAACTGTCGCTTCCGAGCATCGTCCATCAATTTATTAAGCTCGGGGCGTGAGTCCTTCGCCCCGCTTTGTCCGATATCAATATATTCACGGACTAATTCAAATCCTCGGGCCGTGCAGTAAGTGCGGAGATCACGTACCTGTAATTCACAGCTTTGATCTTTTGTGGAAACGCGGGCGTAGATGGCGATACGCATGGCCCTCCGTAGATTTTTAAATTCAGCGGCTGAGGCCCAAACAGCGGAAGCACCTGTAGTGACTGTCCGTGCCGATTACGGTGTTTTTGAGCGGGATGTGCATCTGTGAGAAAATCTTTCCGAGAATTTTCTCTCGGCCCAGGATGCAGCCGTCAGCGAGAAGCCCGAATTTATTGCTCTTCGGGTGGAAAGCAATGCGGCCCCGTGGGAATTCTTCATATTCGGCGTTGGGAACCTTTCCGCTTGCCACGAGTTCTGCCCAATAGTCGATATGGCTGCGCTCGTGAATCCTGAAGTCACCGTAATGACCTGCCCCTGAAATAGGTGTGGAATCAATGAGCAGTATGCTTCCGATGAGATAAATGATGCCGACGCTGGGTGAGGTGGGGTCCGTGCTGTTTCGCTTTGGCAATCTGAGTCGCATGGAGTTGTTCTACTGGATGATGAGCGGAAAGGGCTATTTTTTGTTTTAGCTCACGGCGGTTTTCATATGAGAGGAATTTGCTTTTGATCGATCCCGAGAACATGCCTAAAGATCTACTAGGGTTTTCGGAACTCGAGAAGGACCAAGTGTAAGGGGTTATGTTATTTTCCTCAGTCCAAAACGCTGAAAATCATAGCCGAGGGCCTTGTCGAACTTGCCCCAGCTAGACATCCGCATCGAATTTGATAAGCACGATCAATTGATCAGTGAAGCTTTAGCTAACGATAACCAGAACCGTGACGCCATCCTGCTTTCCGGAGAGCCCCGCGCCAATCATTTGATTGTTGGTCATTGGCAGGGACGGCGAGAGGCCGAATAGCGTGGCATCCATGTTATGGGGACACTGGGCGCATTGCGGGGAACTGCTATGTCTGTGCTACTGGATGTCCGAATCGCGGTGAAATGCTTTCAGGCCACCGTTTCTATCTTGCGCCAGAGGTTCTGACGCGCCTCTTGAAATATCAGCCTTAACCGGAGCGGGGGACAGTTTTCCGTCTAGTTGAGCTTTACGACCGCTGAGTTTCCGAACGCAATCGACCACGCATTAGCTGTGCCGTGCTTTCATGCTAATCGTAGGTATGAAAAACAAGGCTTGCATCTATTGCAAACAAGCATTCCGCCCGTGCCGATATCATCCGGATCAGAGAGTTTGCGGTTCCGCAGAGTGCCAACAACGACGGCGTACTGATTACCATCGGGAGAAAATCGCTACGGACTTCGTCTATCGCGAGCAGTGTCGAGACAGCCAGAAAAAATGGCGGGAGAAAAATCCTGGCTATATGAAACAGTATCGAGCCAGGCGAAGACTTGGAGGCCGCCGCCCATCCGCAAAGTCTCGTCTGTTGACCGCTCTTCACCAACTCGTTGATTCCGTAAAGAACAACGTAGTTTTGGATCTCCGGGCTATGGACGCAAGCATTTGGCTCGTCTCAGACTCTGTGCCTGAAGAGAAGAACAACTTAGCGTCAGCGAAAGTGATTATTCTGCAAGGAGATTTGCACACCATCACTCAAGGGCAGATGCTGAAAAGAACATCTCTTTGAAGCTTGGTCCCGATTCGTCATATATATAAGGACCACGGCAGTTCAATGTGAACTACTGGCGGGAACAGACTCTTCGCAAGACTGAGAGATGCATCGTCTCTAATTACTAGAACCTCGCTATCAGATAAATGGCGGCAATGGACAGCATCGAACCAGAATCATCTCAAAGCAATCCGAGCGCAACCCGCGCCGTAGAATACGTCCGAATGTCCACCGAGCACCAGCAATACTCAACCGAGAATCAGCGAGAAATCATCCATCAATATGCCGAACGCCGGGGAATGATGATTGTGCGCACGTACACAGATGCCGGGAAAAGCGGGTTGCGGATTGATGGCCGCGACGGTCTGAAAGCAACTGATTCACGACGTCGAAAATGACCGGGCCGACTTCAGTGCGATTTTGGTTTATGACGTTAGCCGTTGGGGACGTTTTCAGGATGCAGACGAAAGTGCATATTACGAATATATCTGCAGACGCGCGAAGATCGAAGTTCACTATTGCGCTGAACAATTTGAGAACGATGGCAGCCCCATTTCGACCATTGTGAAGGGCGTCAAACGGGCAATGGCCGGCGAGTATAGCCGTGAGCTATCCGCCAAAGTCTTTGTCGGGCAATGTCGCCTCATCGAACTCGGCTTTCGCCAGGGTGGTTCCCCTGGTTACGGGCTTCGTCGGATGCTGCGCGACGTGAACGGGGAGCACAAAGGCGTGCTCAATCGAGGAGAGCAGAAAAGCATCCAGACAGATCGCGTCATTCTCATTCCGGGGCCGCCAGACGAAGTTGAAATTGTTCGTTGGATCTACTACACATTTACAACAGAAGGATTCGTTGAATCGAAAATCGCAACCATGTTGAACGAACGTGGCATTCCCACGGATTTGGGTCGGCCATGGACACGCGGTACCGTTCATCAGGTTTTGACGAGCGAAAAATACGTCGGGAACAACGTCTATAACAAGGTCTCCTTCAAGCTAAAGAAGAAACGCGTAGTCAATCCATCCGAAATGTGGATTCGGAGCGATGGAGTCTTCCAGTCCATTGTCTCGCCTGAATTGTTTTCCAAGGCACAAAGCATCATTCTGGAGCGCAGTCGGAAGTATAGCGAATGACGAATTGCTGGACCATCTTCGCCACCTACTGGAGCAGGCGGGCCGTCTTTCCGGTCTGTTGATAGACGAAGCTGAAGGGATGGCTTCAAGTTCGATGTACCGCAATCGGTTTGGCAGTTTAGTCCGTGCATACCAACTGATTGGTTACACGCCCGAGCGCGACTATCAATTCATCGAAACCAACCGTCAACTTCGTCTAATGCATCCCAAAATCACCGCTGATGTCATCACGCGCATTTGTCAACTCGGCGGGAGTGTCAGAAGCAATCCCGACAACGACTTGCTGACGGTGAACGATGAATTCTCCGCGTCTCTTGTCATTGCAAGATGCAGGCAAAGAATGTCTGGCGCATTTCGATGGCTAATTCGGGTTGATGCTGGCTTGAAGCCCGACATCACTGTGGCGGTGCGAATGGACGCCGACAATCGTGAGCCGCTTGACTACTATCTACTGCCACACCTTGATTTCACATTTGAGAAGCTGCTACTCGCTGAAGATAACGCCATCAGTTTGGATACATATCGTTTTAGCACGCTCGATTTCTTTTTCGGCATGGCTCAACGGATGCGAATCCCGGAGGGAGCATGAATGACACAGCCCCAATAGTTCAGATGATCCCGATCGATCAAATCAATGTCCTAAATCCACGAAGCCGCAATAAGATCGTTTTCCAAAGCATCGTCTCGAATATTTCCAATCTTGGCCTGAAGAGACCCATTACCGTTGCTCGTCGGACAGAACCTGCCGATGGCAAATTGTACGATCTCGTTTGCGGACAAGGTCGACTGGAGGCTTTCGCCGCGCTGGGACAAGCCGAGATTCCGGCGATTGTAAAGGAGGCATCGAAGGAAGAATGCTTCTTGATGAGCCTGGTTGAAAACATTGCTCGACGCCAAATTCGCCCTCTCGAGTTACTAAGAGAGATCAGTAGCCTAAAATCCAGAGGTTACAGCACGACAGAGATCGCGACATAAAATTGACGTTCACAAGAGCTATGTCACTGGCATCAGCCATCTGCTAAAAGACGGCGAAGAGCGTTTGATTTCTGCCGTTGAGACAGGCCGGATACCGCTGTCAGTTGCGATGCAAATCGCCAACACCGATGAGGACGGCATTCAGCGGGCTCTCTGCCAGGCGTATGAGGACAAGACGCTCCGTGGGCGCAAGTTACTCGCTGTTCGACGCATCATCGAAGCGCGTACGAACCAATGGCAAGTGTACCCATCCAGGTGTCCGTCGGAAAGTTAATCGTCTGCAATCGGCCGAGGGGCTGGTTCGCGTATATCGCCAAGAGGCCGACCGGCAAAAGCTGCTGATAAAAAAGTCCCAACTGACGGAGCATCATCTCCTGCTTATCGTATCCGCGCTAAAGAACCTCCTCCGGGACGAAAACTTCGTCACGTTGCTGCGCGCAGAGGGACTGGACACAATTCCAGCACCCTTGGCAGAAAAAATTCAAATCACAGACAAGGCCTCATTATGACAAAACAAGTCCAGCTTGCGTTTAACCCTCAAGGGATGATCGTCCCGATTACAAGCATTCTTCCGCTCAAGCAAATAAAGACTTCCATCAGGTCCAGCCAGAAGTACCAGCAAGTCCTTTCGTCAGTGCGTGAAGTCGGCATCATTGAGCCTTTAATTGTCTTTCCGCAAAACGGCAAGTCCGACTCTTTTCTGTTGTTGGATGGTCACATTCGGCTCGAAGTCTTAAGGCAACTCGAAGAGACCCACGCCCGCTGCTTGATCGCAACCGATGACGAGACGTACACCTACAACAAGCGCGTAAACCGGATGGCCACGATTCAAGAGCACGCGATGATTCTGAAAGCTACACGAACATGGAGTCTCTGAAGAACGGATTGCAAAGGTATTAAAGGTGGATGTCGCTAGCATCCGGCAGAAGCGGGATTTGCTAAATGGCATCTGCAAGGAGGCAGTCGAGATCCTCAAGAATAAGCACGTTTCCCTGGGGGCATTTTCTTTCCTGAGAAAGATGAAACCCATGCGGCAAATCGAAGTGGCCGAACTTTTGGTGACGACGGCCAATTACTCGGTGCCGTATGTAAAGGCCCTTCTCGTGGCAACCAACCCCGACATGCTGCTTGAACCCGGCAATCACAAGGTTGTTGGTGGTCTAACGCCGGAACAAGTCATGAAGATGGAAAAGGAGATGGAGGCGCTGCAACGAGATTTGAAACTGATCGAAGAGACTCATGGGAATCAAGTTCTAAACCTGGTTCTGGCGCGAGGCTATCTCGGGAAGCTGTTCGGCAATGCCCGTGTAGCGCGCTATCTCGGCCAGAATCACGCGGACATCTTTCGTGAGCTGCAAGCCGTGTCTGAAGGACCCTCATTGGAGAACTGAGAATTGGCAAGATCGCGTTTGATCGCGCCAAACCCTTCCCGCATGTGGCTTAACCTGCAAAACGCCGGGTTGGTACTGTTATGGAGGCCGCAGCCGACGTTGATGAACCTGCCGCTGTCCCGTAAATCATCCAAATAATCACATGCGCGCGCGGCTAAAAGAGGTGTTCGAGGTTTGCCAATAGAGGTTCTGCGCACAGCGCCGATAGCCGAATGGATCGCGGGTCGGATGGAAAAAGGAACCTCCTAAGCTCGTGAGCCGTGCCTGGGATGCTGAGTTTTCGTTAACCAGCATTGCGATCAAGGAAATATATCTAGCTTGGCAGGAGCTGCAGCGTGTGCTTTACCCCGGCAAGCCAGTCACATTAGACCTCATTTGGACGTTGGAACGGGCCTCGCATTCGAGCTAGCGGGAAAGCAGTGCCAGTCGAAGATGATATCAACCAATGATATGCCAAAGAACATACCTAATGGACATGCAGAAACTGCTTCGATCCTGAGTTCCAGCATACTTTCCTGCCCGCGAATTCATCTCCTCAAACGAGCGCCCTGCAGCATTACAACTCAAATGGCTTCGCGTGGCTCCAGCAAGATGCGGTTCGTTTCGTCCTGGTACACATTTGACCATTTGAGCGAGCCTCTCTCACGCTCAACCGCTATGAGGCGTTTCATTTTCTCTTGTCTGTACTGAGGCATTGAGTACCACATCGCATGTTCTTCGACCGCTCTCCTAAGCTCGTGCTTGTTCGGCAGCGACAAGCGCGCGAGTCGTTTTGTCGCAGTCGCCGGTGCGATGTTCTGCATAAATCCGGAAAGAATCTTTGCGAAGAAATGGATTCGCTTCTCGTCGCTGCCCGGCCTCTCGCTTCTTGGATAGTTGTGGAGTTTCTTTGATTTAAGAAAATCCGCAGCGTGGTTATGGAATGGCTCCCATTGGGCAACGGATATCGTCCGATAGCGGACGTGGAGATCGCGTGCAACCCGCTGAACGTCACAAATTGACCGCGCCTTTTTTAATCGTTCCCATATTTCCGGCATCGGGTATCTGGGCGGCGTGAGCATCCAATTCCGTTTATCCTTGACCATTTGTCGCGCGTCCAGCGTCCTTATCGGGTCAATGATCGCGACCAGCAAGAGTTCAACTTTGCGGGCGTGTGCCCGCGAAAGACCCCTTCGCTGTTGCTCCGCCTGTGCCAGAACGTCATGGAACGCCAGGTAGTCCATTTCGGGCGCGGGTCTCGGCTTCCCCTGTCCAGACTTCGCAATCTTCGCAATGAAGCCCGGCACACCGTCACGGAGATCATGCAACACCATGTTCCAGACATGTGCCTGTGAATTTAGCCAGCCGAGGCTTATTCCAGTTCGACCGGGAATACCAAACTCTTCTTCTTTTACGATTTGGCGCTTTGGGCCTGGCTTCATAGATAGTCTAAGAAACTAACTTTTCTTGACCAAGATTCCCTCGCCCAATACGCTTTGTCAAGCGACACGATTGTGCGGCCTGGTATAAGGAGTAAGCGGTGCCAAATCCGAAGGTCCTAAAGCTCATTGAAACCCTTAACGAAATAAGATCCATCTTTCCGTCACTCAAGAATTTGCTCTTCGAAGTGTTTTGGTTACTCTTCACTGTTATTGAGATCGCGCGCTTCTTAAGAAGTTTGCTGTGATTTCATGCGCGTTCCTTAGTAAGGAACACTCGGGGCAGGCAAATCCTAAAGCCCTCTAGTTAGCAATCGAGGGCGGATTCTCAGGTTACAATTGGCATAATTTGTTATTGAAGGCCGAGTATATGCGAGGATGGGAAAGTTATCGTCGTACTGGGTCGCCAACAGTCCAAGAGGCAAGTTAACACAATAATCAATTCATTGCTAGTCGGACATTTGTATGTGGATTGTTTTCCAAATCCTCGAATTAGAGTTGCAATAGGCTCTTGCTAGAGCGTGTAGCGGCCTTCGACGTTGCGCACCTGTCCGAGAGCTGTCAGCGTTTCAAGAATCTCATCCACACGGGCTATCCGCGCGCGCAGGAAACCGCGCGCAATTGCATTCGAGTCCAGCATCTCGTTGGCACGAAGCGCATCTTTCACGACGCGTACTTGGTCTGCAAGACCGTCCGGCCAAGGTACTTTTCTTGCCCGTGAAGCTTTGGACGGGGCTGGGTCTGTCCGTAGCCCCAAAGTAACCTGCACTGCGGCTGCATCTGGCTTTTGATATTCCGGTCGAAGCCACCGAATGGTGCCCGATTGTTCTTCAGCACATCGCTCAGCGTTCAATGCCACAACGCGGTTGAGAATCTCGTCGCTGGTCATCACCAAGGGCCAGCCGTATGCCTCACATACTGCCCCATCAAGAAGATCATGCATATCCTTCAGGACGAGGATCAGCCCATCTTCGTAGACCCGCTGCTCATCATCATCCAGCGGCAGATTGCTGCGAAGCTTAGTTAGGACGTTGTACATGTCTGTCAGCGAAAGGTTCGGATGGAGCTCTTGCTGCCGCTTACGATGTGCGTCAAGTGCTTCCGCCGCACGGCGGACATCCCCCTGACGTCTCTCACTACAATTGGGAAATGGGAAAGGGTCGAAGCACATAGTCTTTACATACACAGGCCGATTCTCTAGCAGACTTCGATTCGCAGTTGCCCAAGTCGAATGAATTCTACTTGATAGAATTCCTAAGTAAAATGCATCGTCAAGCGCAATATTAATGAGCTTATTGTCAGGGAGAATTTTCCCATCAAGAAAGACAAAAAACCGATGGCTTGCGGTTTCCACAGTCGCAATGTAACGAGAGAGCCCTCGAAGTGCTGGTCTAAACGTGCTAATTGGCTCTCCAAACACCCACCAATTATCTCTGCGTGAAGGGCGTGGATTTTGATCGCGCTCAGGTTTTACATGGTCCCAAACCCATTGATAGACTTCAGGGAAACGCCTTCGGACATCTTCTGCCGCAAGCCCAAAGAGATCGATCACCAAAACCCCACGCGACTTGGCTGTCAAATCTCGACCATTTCGATATGGGCGAATATGCTCCTCCAAGCCAGGGATACGCCCCAATCCTAGCTGTATCGCTTCCTCAGGCGAAACGATGAAACCAGCCCCATGTAATACGACACCCCGGCAGCTCAATCCCTCGTTTGAAGTGAGTGGTAGAGCGGCAGTAACGTCCATTCCAACTGTGAGGTCTGAAGCAATGCGTCCACGTTGGACTTGAATGTCAACTACCATTCCATCGCCGCCGCCAGGTCGCTCACTGACGGCCTGACAGAGTAGGCCGTCGTGGAGCCCCTTCTCACCGACAGTCATCGCGATTCTTACGGCCGCACCATTGGTTGAATCGGACCATGGATGGTCAGGCACAGCATAGACTATCGAAAGTGGGTTCTTATCGGCTGTTAGATGTTGCGTTACTACTCGCCGGTTGAAAACTTGGTGCAGACTGTTCGTTGTGATGAAACCGAAACGCCGAACCTTGCCCGCACGGATCAACTCCGCCGCACGATCCCACCAATACATAACGTAATCGGCGCTTCGAGGTACTGAATTGTAGGTCTCGCGAAGAGCCTCTACGTAGCCATCCCCCAATTCCCTCCTCATGAGCGCCGTACCAATGAATGGTGGGTTCCCAATAATGAAGTCGGCATTCGGCCATTCCGCCTTGCCCGTATTCAGATACTTCAACACCGGGCGACGAGCGCCATCGTCAGGCACATTTTCGCTCGTTGTTGGATGAGTGCAAGTAGTCACACCGTCCCATTGGGTGATTGGTTCGCCCGCCTCGTCCCTTGCAGGCTCCGTGCCGCTCCATTCTAACAATGCGTCACGATGTTCAACGTTGTAGAAACGCCTGATGACCGGTTCTGGGGGCTGCGAATCTCCCCTAGTGCGGAAGTGCCATTGAAGGTAGCCGATCCAGAGAACTAGGTCAGTAATGACGGCAGCGCGGGGATTTACCTCAATGCCGAGCAATTGATGCGGATCAACAGTGAGACCCGTATGTTCCAAAGCTTCCTGGGATTCACCAAGCACATGCAGAGTATCGAGCACCTCGCCTTCGAGACGCTTCATGTGCTCTAAAGCGACGTAGAGGAAGTTCCCACTTCCGCAAGCCGGATCAAGTACCCGGACACTGCAAAGCTGTTGCTGGAATCGTTTCACCTCAGCAATTGCCTCATCTGTTCGGCCTGTGTTCGAGAGGGCCACAGCTGCCGCCTGTACCGCGTTCCAGTCGTAACGAAGAGGCTCAACGATGGTAGGTACAACCAGTCGTTCAACATAAGCCCGTGGAGTGTAATGCGCTCCCAGACGATGGCGTTCCTCTTCCGTCAGCGCCCTCTCTAGCAACGTTCCGAAAATAGCTGGCTCTACTTCACGCCAGTCGGCCTCTGCTGCTTCGATGAGCAACGCAAGCTGGGCGGCGTCCACGGGAAGAGCCTCCACGCTCTCGAAGAGCCCGCCATTAAACTTGAGAAGATGTTCTCGGAGGATAGGCGAAAAACCGCCGTCATTCATCGTCCGCCAGAGGGAACTGACCATCAATGGGAAATTATCAACATCATTTTCGAGGCTGCGAAGGAGGCTAGTCCAGCCACCTTCGGGAAGCAGCCGCACATCTTCAGCGAAGGATGTAAAGATACACCGCATCAAGAAGCCCGCAACCTGTTCGGGATTGAAACAACATTCCAGGATACGTGCGAGCGTTGCAAGGCGGCTTGCAACGTCTCTGGTGACTTCTGCGGTTCTGCGACTCGGATCAAGAGATCGTGGATCGGTCCATATCGCGCGCAGACGATCCCGCAGAGTGGAGTCTCGTAATGATTGCAGGCGGACCCGGTAGCTTCTGACATCTGGGAAAGGAAGATAAGCCTTGCCGGTCAGAGAGAAGTCAGCATAAATCTCAAAACTATAGCCAACGTCAGCGACAATTAGAAACGGCGGCCAGCCTTCAGACACTGGAAGAGCCTTCGCGTATTGCTCCGCTTGCCCACGGGCAGCAAGCATTGCTCCGTCCCATCCGTGAGTACCGCGCACTGCGGTCCCGCGTCGAGAACGGGATGCGCGAAGAAGAGTTACGGTTTCCGTTGCGGATCGATTGCTCCCTTGCTTGGCTTCAAGGACAAAGCAGCCTGGCTTATAGAGGTCGATGAACCCGGTTGACGTTGAGCTATCTACGTTTCGGAATTGAACCGACCGCTCAAAAACATAAGTGTTTCGTTCATCATCGGCGACGGTTGGAAAGGGTCACCGTGACGATGCTCCTTGGGAATTGAGCCGTTTCCCGCAGCAATATCCTCAGCGGAAATATGCTTCGTGTTTATTGAAATTCGGAAGCCCTTCGGCTCCTTATCATCGAGCACAGCGTGTTCGTGGGTGTTGTTGTACGAATCGGGAATGGTAATCAGGGAGCCGTGCTCGGGTTGCAGCAAAATCCATTTGCTTTTATCGTTGGACACCTCGCAAGTCTTGCGGTGCTTATGAGCTTGCCTGCACTGCATGCAGGAAGGTGTCATCGCGCCGGCGCACATTTCCTTGTTACAGCCGTCACAAACGCGGCAGTCCTCGCACAGTTTGCGCAGGCCGAATGTACGGGGATCCCCTAATGAGATGATGAACACGCGCGCGTCCCGGCACTTGTCTTCGCGGTGCTGATGCCAATTTATGTGGTCCTTTTCATTCTCATAACCAACAAATGAAAAATAGTTCACAGGTTTTCCCGCGAGTGTACTCAGTTTCTCGGCCAGGGATTTGATTTCGATCGGGGCTTCATCAAGCGGCTTCATCAATTGATTGGTTTCTTCGTTATCTGAGCCACGCCAATTGGGCGTTGCGCTGTAACAGGGCATCTGAAGTCGACGAAGCTTATTCTTGAAACCGCTTAGCTTGTTGAGCGGTCTCTCATGTGGCATTGATTTAGCCAACTCGAACAGGGCGTCTGCTTCTGCTTGTGACAGGAAATTCGGTTCATATTTATATTCTTCGGGCATGGTCATTTTTCTTTCTATGTTTAAGTTCGTGCAGCTATTTTTGTAATACTGCGTTCGGGGCGTCAGGACTTGATTGCGAATATTGTTTCGAAGGGATTCAGGAGGATGCTCAGGTCCTAGGCGGGGCGGACTACGAAATTACAGCAACGGAAAAAGATCGTGCTTCTCTGAGGTGCGCCGGCGAATTTACGAATATCGAATAGCGGCCCTGGAATAATCGGTGACAGGCTCAGGACGGATTGGTGCCAACGGAGGGCGTCTATTATATGTCGCCATTAGAATGGACAATCGTTCCTGGGTTTTTCGGGAAACGAAAAGCAGCATCTCACTTTTCACGGGCTCCATAAGTAAAAGATGAAAGGTGAAAAGTGAAAAGTAGTTGCGATTGACTGAACTTTGAAAAAGCGGAACTGATTGGGGCTGCACACACGATCTGCCCTGGCGAAGTCAATTCCCGAAGAGCCCCTTGCCGGGATAAGCGAGCTCTTTACGCGGGCATTGATTAACGAACGGGGAACTTTGCTATTTGTGGCGGCATACAAACTTACAAAGTTACAATCTTTAATGGTTTAAAGACAGAAAGATAGTATGAATTTTATTATTAGGGTCATATTCTTACCTTGGACCTTGTAACTTTGTATTTGCCGCTCACTTACAAAGTTCAAATCACGCTGTCATCCATAACAGGTTCTTCCTTGTCCAGAATCCACCATGACCTATGACCCCGTTCCGTAAATAGCTCGCCTTTCTTCAGGTCTATAATCTTCAGCTGGTCCTTTGCGCGATACAAGGTATGGACGCTGCGAATCCCGACGGCTTCCATCTCTGAGATTAAATCAGCCTGCTTTCTTGGTCCTGCCTTCAAAGCTTTCAGCAGAAAGTCTCTCGCCAAATCAATTTGCTTATTACCGCCCGTTGGAGACGTGGCTGCCCGTTCAGCATTGATAAGATCGTCAGCCGTGGAGTCGTTCTCTTTACCCCAAACAATGTAGGAGGCTTTATCTCCGTCGACCTCTTTTTCGTCGATCATGAATTCAAGGCCGGAGGTTTTCTTTGACAAGCTGCCCTTGATGAAAGACATGTAACGGAGATTTGGATTCTCAGGGTCTCGGGAAAATCCCCAGGCTGAACGGATAACTCCCGATACAGCACTTCCGCCGGGTATCTTCTGAATGGCGCTGACATCAGTTCGCTTGTTGTCGTGGACGATGCCTATGACAGCAATGTTCGTGGCTTCGCAGAGTTGAACCAATCTTACAAGGATTGGACGGATTTCTTTATTGATGTTGATGCTCGCATCCCCGCTGAAAGACTCTAAGGGATCTAGGATAATGAGCTTGATGTCCGGATTAGCCTCTAGGGTTCTACGGAGAGCAGCAAGGTCAGCATCCAATTGAAGGGTTCTATCTCCGTCTTCACACTTTGCCCGGTTATGCCAAATCACTTTGCTCAGGTCTGCCCCGGCAATCTTCAAACGTGGAGCAACGGTACGGGCTACGGAGTCTTCACTCAGGCAAAGGAGCACTTCCGAGGGCGGGAGTATGTTCTTCTCACCGTCCGGCCAATCCGCTCCGGTTGTAATGCGAGAGGTAATGTCCAGCAACACGGTAGATTTGCCAATTCCCGGTTTGCCAGCGAACAAGGTTGTGGTGCCGGAAGGAATGCGGTCGGGCCAGAGCCACGTTTGCGGCTTCGTCACGATATTACTGAGGCGCACGCCCATTAACGTTGTATGGACGACTTCTCCATCTTGCGTTACGCCAGCGCCTTCACCTAACTTGAACTCATGCTCATTGGCCGGGTCAATTACTTCCTCTTCGAGTCTGGCAAAAGTATTTGCTGCCATTGCCTTTGCATACCAGAGGTCGGAATAGGCCACATAATCCCACTGTGTTTCATCCTCGCCGTAGAGCTTCGTCAGCTCGTATTTCGTCTTTTTATCTAAAGATGACCCCGCTGCTATGTTATGAGCGACCTTGTGCGCCATTAGCCTGTGTTGTTTGTCGGCTGCTTTCCAACTGTTACGGAAGGCTAGGGCAAAACCGCTGGGCGGCTCGACGTTGTGCCAATTTTCAGCAAACTCCAAGTCGGCCTTTATTGCTTCCACTCCGTATTGCCTATCTCCGCAAAATGCCCGCAATTGGTCAGCCGTCGGAGTCTGCTTGAATTCTTCAAAATAAGAAAGGTAACGCTGTAGTGCGGTATTGCTGCCATTCGCGTTGGCGAGAGCCTGAAGACGCGGAAGCTCTTGGGAGACGTGTGTTGAACAATCTTCATAGAGAAGGACGGATAGCAATTCTGGGAATTCCATTACACCACCACCTTTTTGGATAGATAAGATGGTGAGCCTAGCCCCCGCCTACGCGTGAGGCCGTGCTTTTTTGCAACATTCACAACCTGTGCGGGTCCCGTGTGGAACTCTGCTGCGATCTGAACGTACGTCTTAATGCCCGCTTGAATTGCTAAAGCTATAGCCGTTTCCCGGTTTGCTTTTTCTTGACTGGTCATATTGACCTCCATACTTCAGTGCAGGAATATTATTTAGTTTGTTAATTAGCGATAATTATTGAACCGCACCTATTCTTTCGGTTATCCAGCTCCATAAGGTTCAAAACAGGTACTCCGTGCTACACTGCGGGCCGGAGGTAACCGATGGCCGATCTAGTAGCATTGTTGAAAGAAGAACAGAAGCAGCTCCAGAAGAAGCTCGCAGGCTTAGAGAAAGCAATCGAGGCACTGAGTGGAGACGTCGCCGCAGATGTAAAGCGCGCTGTGAAACGTGGGGGCAAGATGTCAGAAGCAACAAAACAGAAATTGCGCATCGCAGCCAAAAAGCGGTGGGCCGCAGTCAAAAAGGCTGCCAGCTAGGAAAAATGGGACCAAGTAGTCAGACTACTGGTCCCACGTTCGCATTCCAAATTAGTGATGTTCACTTCATCCCTCATGCCCTTCGCTCTTGAATGGAGGACTCGTCAGGCGACGCATCAACGTCGCGACCGCGTTGGCGTGCGCGGTTTCGTCCTTCCATAATTTACCGATTCGGTAAATTTTATTGCCCGCCGCACGATGCAATGTGCTCGCGTCCAAACAACACGCCCTGCAGCAGCTCCCCAGAAAAGGGTAGATTCCCGTGAATCACATGCGGTTTAAAAATCAGCAGCGTTCCTGGCCGCAATTCAAACCTTAGTCCGAATTGCGGGACCACTAAATCTCCGCCTGCGTACTCGCCGCCGACAAATATAATCGCCCAGCCATTGGGCAAGTCGTTGGCATCGGAGTGATACGCTGTTTGCCAGTCACGGTTTAGATTGATGGTCGAGACCGCTTCCGTAATGCGGTACGTTCCCGCGCCGGCAAGCGCAGCCACCTGGGCGGCGTACTCCTCTGGCATTTCCCGCTGAAAGATACCCGTCGCTTCCAATGCGAGTGGCTTCATCAATATCAGGCGTTCTGGGTGGTCGCGAGTAATTTGCGTTGGACGGCAGAATTGCGTGCCGCGCGCCTCAGTACCCTTTTTACCCTCCAGATAACCAATTTGGTCTGAGTACCCCAACAGCTTAGCTATCCCCTCGTCTACCACACGAGTCCCGGAAAGCAATCCGTCTCTTTTACGTATACGGTCAAACATCGAGCCTTTGTATGCAGCCGTCCCACGATTTGTAATCCGTGTGCTGACAGCTTTCATGACAGGCAATGCCAAGTCCAACACTTTGGCTGACAATTTTTCAGGCATGTATCGTGCAAACAAGCTGCCGTCGGGCGCGTAAATCTTCGCGTCTTGTTTGATAGGATGCGAGCAATGGCTGTAGTTGGCATACGTGCCCTCCAATTCTTTCGCCCTTTTCTCCTCATTAAAACTGCATGGAAAAATCAACATTCATGTCCTCCTCGTAGATGAATTGATCGATCAAAAGAGCGGTATTAAAAGCGTCCAGAAATATTTCGGTTATTTGCGCCTCATGGGTCCGCCGCAGTTCGCGGAAAATTTCAATGTCATCGCGCGTCGCGTATACTTTAGGGAACGGGATGAGAACATGCCCATTTAATTGCGGCTTCGGTACCCGCTGCCTCCCCACCCGGACAGCTTCGGCTGCCTGGATGGCGGCTTTTATTTGTTCCTCCAGAGGATTCACTTCGTCCGGCAGATTTTCTTCAGGTAGCGTGTTCTGCTCCTGCGTCGCCTCCCAGTCCTGAATCTGCTTGTAAACTGTTGTGACGGCGTAGCCATCAGCCGTGAGGTGCGCTACGTAGTCCCGCGTACCCAGCTTCCGGTTTACTTCCCTGCGCATCCAGTGCCAACGCCCGTTCTCCAGCCGTGCCAAGCTGTGTCTTGCGTGAGCACGCCGCACACCCGCGTCCACGGTTTTCTCTACCCGCTCTAAAACAGCCGGCGATGCCACTTCCAACCACGCCAAAAATTTATCTATCTGCATTATTTACGACCCTTTCCCGGGGGCTTCCCCGCCCATGCCCTCTAATACTCGGAATGGGGTCGTGTT
Organism: uncultured Acidobacteriota bacterium; assembly: GCA_963786215.1. Classification (GTDB taxonomy): domain Bacteria; phylum Acidobacteriota; class Terriglobia; order Acidiferrales; family UBA7541; genus Palsa-360. Next base: position 124,652 of record CAWAYK010000003.1, on the reverse strand, counting down.
CTGAATTTCGCCTGAAAATATTTTTTACTTGGGGGACAAACCTCGGATGAGAATTCTCAATTCGCACAAAACAGAGGATTTGCAGAGACGATGCCCGCACGGGAGAGAGCCAGACTTTCGAAAAATAGTTCTCCAGTGGATATCAAGGGCAGCAATTGGCGCCGACAGTGAGCTAATAGGTGGCGATCAATTCGGGCGGGGAACGGGTGCCCACCCGTTCCCAGCGGCAGGACAAAAGTACTGTTTTTCTTACGCCGCAGTATTAGACCCTCGAGGGACGACCATGGCACCCGAAATACCCGAACCATTCGTAGACGCCGACGAAGCCGCACAATTTCTATCACTTCCGCGTCGTCGCGTCCTCGATCTGGCGCGCGCGAAAAAACTACCTGCCCATCCAATTGGTGACGGTTCTCGGCGCGTCTGGCGCTTTCGTTTAAGCGAACTTGCAGCCGCAATAATCTCGCCTCAAAAAAATAGTTTGGCTTCTCAGGAACGCACGCGTATGGTTCGACCCCAAACAATTGCTCGCGATTGCGACTAAGGGATTCAGATGCAGCAAAAAGGCTGGATTACAAAACATCACACCAAACGCAACGGGATGACCTGGGTTTTTCATTTTTATCGTGATAAACCAGAAAACGGAAAGCGCGTAGAGAACACCGCAACTATCGGCTCGGTATTGCATTTCCCCCGTGAGAAAGATGCTTGGACCGAAGTCGAGCGCCGGTATCTCAAGCCTGACGCCGTACAGAACAAACTCGGCAGGGTCACTTTCCGTGAACTAGTTGAAAATTACCGTAAAAAAAGTTTTATCAAGCTCGCCATTACGACGCGGCCGATTACCGCGCATATTCTCGATGACTACCTCCTGAGTCGCTGGGGCGACGACTTCGCATTGGACATCGAGCCGGACGCAATCGAGGAATGGCTCGGTGCGCTGGCTCTTGCGAATCCCACGAAAGAAAAGATTCGCCGCGTGATGAACGTCGTGTATCGTCGGGGACAGAAGTCAAGAATTCTGCCAATGACAGGTGACGGAAATCCCGTCGCGTTCGTTACGCAATCAGCAAAGTCCAGCTACACAGCTGTGATTGTTAGTCCCGAACAAGCTTTCCGCATAATGATCGAATTAAAAGACCCACACCGCACGCTTGTTTTTTTGGTAGCGGTGACTGGGCTCCGTATAAGTGAAGCGCTGGGCTTGAAGTGGGGCGACCTTGATTATGAGCGGCAGATGATCCACCTCCGCCGAGTATGGGTGGGTAATGATCTCGTTCCCCACATGAAGACTGATGGCTCAGCCGCTCCCGTCCCCCTCGGAGAGCTACTCGCTGATGAACTGCGCTGCTGGCGGAAGGAAACAATGTACCCGCAACCTGAAGACTGGATATTTCCTTCCGTAAAACTGAAGGGCAAAACGCCCATCAGTGCCAGCATGATGACTGCCGCTAAGATTCGACCCGCTGCGGTAAGAGTGGGAATCCGACTAGCTAAGGGGCAACGCTTCGGCTTTCATAATTTCCGGCATTCGCTTGCGACATTCCTGGTGAACCGGGGAACGGATGTGAAAACTATTCAAGGGTTGTTACGTCATGCGAAAGTGACCACAACGCTTGATTTATATTCGCAGTCGATTGACGCGTCGAAATTAACCGCGCAGAAAGAAATGGCGATGGCCATTACGGGCGGCAGGACAACCTGAACGGCAAAATAGTGAACGTTTTAGCCGATGGAAATCTACTCGAGCATAACGAGGCAGTGCTGGCTTCAATCACGGACTTGCAAGAACAGAGCAAGTCCTTCGGATATATATCAAATTTAGCGGCCTCTATTCGATCAGCTTGCCGGCATCGATAAAGAACCATGCCGCTCCACTCAGCATGGTTACGAGCGCGGCAAAATCCAGGGCCTGAGTCCAGCCAAATTTGGTCGCGATAAAGACAGTCACAACCGGCGAAGCGGCTCCGCCAAGACTTCCAAACGTCGCCATGGTTCCGGAAATCGATCCGGCACATTTTTTGGAAATGTCCGTACACGTGGTGTATAGAATTGCTGAAGCTGCAAAATTAAATCCCGCGGCGAGCGTGAGCTCCAAAAGAGCTGCCGTATTATTGGCTGTGTGGCTCCCCGACCACAGCAGCAGCGCGGAGCCGCCAATTCCCAGCCACGCTGTCAAACGGCGGCCGCTCCGCATTCCCAATTTATGCACCGCGCGGTCGGAGAGCCAGCCCCAAAAAGGAACCATAATTAGGTTGGCAAGAAATGGGGCAGAGCCCCAAAAGCTTGCCTTTGAAACAGTGACGCCGCGAACCTTCACCAGATAAATAAAAAACCAGGTAAAGAAAATGTAGAGCGGATACACGAGGCAAAAATGGGAGACCATGAGCGCCCAGATAGATGAATTGGAAAATACCTTGCGCCACGGCACTCGAATTCTTTGCGAAATATTTTTCTGCCGGGGACTTGCATCGGTTCCCTGCGGCCCGGCAATGAGCGCAAGTTCAGAGGAATTCACGCGCGGATTCTGTTCCGGGCGATCGGTTACATAGACGTAGCAGAAAATCCCGGCGAAGATTCCAATCAATCCCAAAGCTAGAAACGGCGATCTCCAACCAAAACGAAGTTCCATTCGGATGATGATGACGGGCGCGAATATTCCAGCCGCGCCAACACCTGCGAGGAAAATGCTCGTTCCCAGCGCACGCTCTTCCGGCCCCAGCCAATTCCCCATCATTTTATTTCCGACAGGAAATGCGGCGGACTCCCCGACGCCCATCAGAAACCGGACAATGGCAAATGACCAGGCGACTCCCGCCAAATTTAAAATCGGAATGCTCGGCGCAATCGTCGTGAGCGCGGTGAATGCCGAAAACCAGATAATCGCGCCAGCCAGTACGCGCCGCGCTCCAAAGCGGTCGGCCAGCCATCCACCGGGCACGTGAAACCACGCATAGCCCAGGCTGAATGCGCCCAGTATCCAACCCATGGTTTGCGATGTGAACTGGAATTCGTCCTGAAAATTTTTTGCGACTATGCCCAGATTGAGCCGGTCAACGTAGGTCAGTCCTGTAACGAACGCGACGAGCGCGACCACGGTCCACCGCACGCGCGTAGGAACCGCGACCGCTGCGGAAACATGCTGGCTGCTTAGCGGTGATGAATCCGAGACCAAGCGCGTGCACCCCTCGCGAAAAAACTCACTCGGCTTCCGGGCCGAGTCGTGCCGGGCCTCTCCTCTTCACCAACACCTAGGAATTTTCCACTTGCAGCTTAACGATGGGTCCGTGAAACTGGCCGCCATAGACGTCCGTGTCCTGTACGTCGCCGGAAAAAATAGGCCGGGGAATCGAAATTTTTATCGTATGCAGAGGCTCAATGACAAAAAACCTGACTTGCTTCAGGTCGACTTTATAAAGTTGAGCGATCAACTCCGCTGAAAGCTTTCCGCTGTCGATAACTTTCCGGAAACTTTCTTCATCCTTGAACATGATGTCAAACGTCAATTCAAACGGACCTGCGTTCTTGCTCCGGATCAGCTTGGTAAATTGCCAAAGTTCGCGCATTGCTTTCGTTATTCTCCGGTTGCTTACAAATTCTCGTATGTCGTGCGGAAAGGCGCGCACGGATCATCCAGATGCCAAACGTGATTTGCGCAAAAACGGTAGACAGGACCCATGTCCGCGCCGGGCGGCGAAAACGGAAACGCCAGATTGCTGACCAGGCCTTCATATTCAGGAATGGGGTGATGCAATCCGGTGTGCCAGACGATCGGCAAAATGTCAGAAGCAAGCGCCTGCGTTGACGCCACAACGTCAATGACCAGTCCAACTTCGTGGCCTTCCACCTGCGGACACGGTTCGAGCGGACCCATAGTCGCGTTCGCGCCATAGACTCGAAACTGAAGTGTGTATTGCTCGCGACTCAGTTTCAAACTGTCCGCAATTTTCCGTTCCAGCACCGCGCGAAGTCCGCTCAGGTAGGAATCCAGTTGGCGAATGACGAGAGAGTCGCGAATACCCGCCACGACGATGGAACGGTATCCGGCGAGCGCCGCGCCCTCTATTTTCACCGTATATTTTTCCGCCTCAATAAAACGCGCACCCGTAACGCGCACGGCTCGATCGCTCAACGCTTCGTATCGCGCTTCGGTCGTATCAACCGTGCCCCCGGACTCAACGAGGTGGTGTGGGTCTGCGTTCTCATACAAAGTGTGCGCTGCCACACTTTGCGGCGTGCATCGGAAATCGGGATTCGGCGGCTCGATGGTGAAGCCGTCCTGATCCAGCTCCGCGGCCATGCAATCCGGATAGAATCGTTGAGAAACTGCCGCGGAGCCGCATTCCAAAATCTTTCCAGCATGAAACGCAACTTGCTTTGGGATGCCTTCCATCACAGGTAACGCCGCATAGATCGCGACATCGCTGCATCGCCCAGCGATTACCACCTGCGCGCCCGATTTCAGCGCGCATTGGATCGGCTCTATGCCCATCATGGCCACAAATCGGGTAGCTCGCCGAATCAAGTTTTCGTCAAGCTGCGGCGCAGGATTTAGAGGGGAGATTTGGCCTTGAAGAAATGCGTTGGCCAGCGTTTCCTTTGGGATTTCGCTGTCGATTGCCGCGAGCTTGAAATGCCAGCCGTTTTCTTTCGCAAGTTCGCGGACAATTTCGAGCGTCCAGTCCAGGTGCGGCTTTCCTCCGGCATGTCCCGCGGAGCCAACAATCACGGGGATGCCAGCCTTCAAACCCTCCCGGATCATGATGCGGAGATTTCGCTTCGAGCCATCGCGCGGGCCACGGGCGTTTCCCGAACCGAGGTAGTAGGGTCCCGAGTCAGTTGTGCCAGCGTCGCACCCGATAAAATGCGCGCCCTGCTCGACACCGCGTATCAGGGTTTCCTCTCGAAAACCTGAGCTAATGTTTCCTGTCGCAGCGAGCGCGCGTATTTTTTTCAAAGTCAGTCCTGATTGTGAACGGATCGACTCGGCAGCGGACAAGCTTCGCTGCCGAGTCATCGTGCTTTCGATGTTCTATGCCAAACGTGGTTAGAATACAACCTTCAGCGCAAATTGAATTTGGCGTTCAGGGATTGTTGTCCTAACCAAAGCTCCTGCGGTTCCGCCTGTTGCAGGAGATAGCGATGCACCGGTCGCATCAAAGATGTCGGTGTTGCCATCCCCCGGTCCTGGAGGTGCGAAGTTCGGATGGTTGAGAATATTAAACATCTCCATGCGGAATTGTACGTTGAAGGTCTCGGAAATTCGTTTGACCGGATTGTTCTTGAACACCGAGAAATCGAGATTGGTGACGCCGGGGCCAATTACCACGTTGCGTCCGGAGTTACCTCGAAGATTGAAGCACGCCAATGGAGAAAGCGGTGGGGCACTCGGATCATTGATAGGTACACCAAGGCTCGGCGGGGCCGCATCGCAGTTCGCATTCCAAAAGGCCTGATTGGGTGCAGTGGGGATGGCGAAGCATTCCGTTTTTATGTAATTGCTTGGATTTCCGGGGTTGGACAGACTTTGGCATCCAGGTCCGCCAAGTCTATTCGGATAAGCAAAGTCATCATGACTCTGTGAAAAAGTTGGGTCTCCACCGGTGCCCCATGTAGGAGTAAAGGGGACGCCATCGCCCAAAGTAAAGATCATCCCAAGTTCCCATCCATCTGCTGCCCAACGACCAGGACCCGTGAATGATTTTGGAGTGGGAACATCCCAGGTGGCATTCATGACAAATGTTCGCCCGACATTGTAATCGGAGAGGCCCCGGCTTAGCTTCGGATCGAACCAATTGAGGCTGGAAATCGAGTTGCCGAATGCATCGCCGGCCACAGTTGCAGAACTTGTATCGATACTCTTCCCCCAAGTGAAAGTTCCCTGAGCCTGAAAACCATGGCTCATGCGTTTGGCGACTTGCATTTCAAGGGCGTCAAAATAAGAGCGGCCTTGATAAAACATTCCGTGAATCGATCCGAAATTATTGTTGATCAAATCTGGAGGATTTCCGGCATTCGGACCCGTTGTCAGATTCCCGTTAACGTCGACCTGCGGCCAGAGATAGCCTGCCGAAGTCAATGTTGGAAGTGTCATATTTGCATCATCCACGCGATAGGGTTGATGCACCCCTCGCGATCCGACATAGGCGACCATGGCGGCCACGTTGGGAGTCAATTGATACTGAAGATTCAAGTTCCATTGCGCGACGTAATTGCGCTTTGGATTTTGTTCGATATAGGTTGAGCGAAGGCTATTCGCAGTGATGTCGGCTGCAGGGACGTTGGGGAAAGCGAGAGGCTGCACGGCGGCGCCAGCTTTGGTAACCACTGTGTATTGGAAAAACGGCGAGGCCTGAGTCGTCATGAGTATGAATTGGTAAGGCAGCGGGAGCACATCGAACAATCCAGCGCCTCCTCGAATGGCCATTTTCCCATTGCTGAATGGGTCCCATGAAAAGCCTAGCCGCGGCTCAAAATTCTTCGTGGTCGGATTCTTAAAAAATGGACTTCCGAGATGTGGTGTGGCGTCGGAAAGATTAATCAAATTAGCTAGCTTTCCATCCGTTTCCGTAGGCACTGTCGTCATTTCGTAGCGCAAGCCCATGTTAACGGTCACGTTGTGGCGCCAGCGCCAATCGTCCTGGATGTAACCACCCACCAGAGTCTGGCGAAGATTGCGCGGCGTGAGGCCGCTCACGAGTCCCCCTTGAAACCGGGAGGGGACATTGGTGAGAAAACTCTGCAGGTCGGTGAAGTTCCATACGCCGTTCGGATCGGTCTTCGCCGTCACCTGGAGCAGCATCCGCTCAACCGCTACTCCGAATTTGATGGAATGATTGCCTTTGGTCCAGAACGCGTCGTCGTAGGCTTGGAACGAATTCCATCCGTACAAATAGGAGGGCAAACCGCCCACTCCGCCCGGCATGGATGTAAGGCCATTGACGTTGATAAAAGCAGCGTCTTGACCGGGAAAAGATGCCAGCGTAGCATCGCTGGCTGCCGGGTTGATTGCTTTCAAGCTTGTATTGTTGTTTACATTTTCGTGATTGTACCCAAAGCGGGCTGCGTTCAAAAAATCGGAGGTGAAGGTGTGTGTCTCTTCGGCGGCTACGATTTGCCGGGAAGACAGAGTATTGAGTTCGACGTTGCCGAATGAATCGGGTGAGTCGTATGGAGTTTTGTCGTACAAGTACGTAACGAACATACGGTCTTTATTGGAAAAGTTCTGGTCAACCCGGCCTGTAAAAAAGTTTTCGGAAATGACCTGTTGCCCGGAAAATGTGTTTATAAGTACATCAGGATTTCCGTTAAGTGGTTTGTCATTGGGATTCGAAGGATAAAGTGCAAGAAGTTTTTGGATATTCGAATCTACTGCCACTGTAATCGGATTTCCGTTTTTATCGTGAATCATTCCCGCACGCGCTGTTGGGGATGGAACAAAATTGACGTTAGCGATCCCCTTCGACTGCCGGATCCCTTCATAATCGGCAAAGACGAACGTGCGATCTTTTATGATTGGCGCACCGATCGTGCCACCGAATTGATTCCTGCGGAAAGCTGCTTTCGGAACGGTGGGATCCTCAAAAAAGTTTCGCGCGTCAAGTGCGCTGTTGCGCAGGAACTCGTATGCGCTGCCGTGAATTGAATTAGTGCCCGAACGAGTGACCGCATTCACGACCCCGCCGGATGTTTTCCCGTATTCCGCGGAGTAGTTACTGGTGAGGACGGAAAATTCCTGAATGGCGTCGACTCCCAGGTTACCGCCGAGAACGCTGCCAGGAGCACCGTTGGCATAATCGTTCAGACTGATGCCGTCCAGGCGATAGTTGTTCTGCTGCGGCCGCGCGCCAGAGATGGCCAGTTGCTGGCCGAACCCGCGATTGCCGCGATCCGCGCCAGATGCAAATCCGGGTTGCGTTTGAATAGTAGAAACGCCGGGCTGCAGCGCCGCCAGATCTGTCCAGCTGCGCCCATTGAGCGGAAGTTCACGGACCGTCGTTGAGTCAACCGTGGCGCCGATATCAGAACTGGTTAGCTGGACGGTGGGAGCTTCGATGGTCACATCCACTTTATTGGAAATCGTGCCGACCTGCATTGTGAGGTTAAAAACCGATTGCCCTCCGACATTCACGGTGATGCCCGATTTGATGGCTGAATTAAAACCCGATGCGGAAATCGAGATATCGTAAACACCGGGAATCAGGTTTACGGCTGAATAGAAACCTTCGGCGTTGGTTTCTATGGTTCTGACGACACCTGTGGCCGCATTTTTGACTTCAACCTGAGCACCGGCGATGCTCGATCCGGAAGAATCCGTAATTGTGCCCGATAGAGATCCGCCAGCCACCTGTGCGCGCAAAGGTTGCGAGATCAAGGCAATTAGGCAGAATATCGTGGTAAATAGCCCGGATTGAATCATCTTGGATTTCATCATCGTGGCCTCTTTCACAAATTGGGTGCAAATGTATACGTGCTGTCTACACTTGGTGTAACCACCTGTCAAGGAAAATATCAAGGACGAACAACAAAACAATTAAGCTCGAGGCATCGAAGACGATTTATTCCTCAGGTGTGAATCGATGAATGAGCCAGCAAAATAGCGCCACTTTGCAGATATTTGGCTGCATATGAAGGACTTTGCCGGCCTTGTTTGCAATTTCAATAATTAAGGCACTAATACCGAATAATAAATTCACACTCGACAATGGTCGTCCGCATATTGTAAACAGTCGTGATCAATCTTTTTTTCGGAGGTTTCAAAAAATATGAATGCACACGGAGAAGAGCCGGTCAGGATGTCAACGCAACTGCGCCGGCTTCTTTCCTCGCCGGGGCTTATTAAGGGCGTGAACATTTACGACCCCTTGACTGCGCGGATCGCTGAGGAAGTCGGTTTCAAGTTTATCGCGATGGGCGGATGGCAGGTTGGAGCTCAATTGTGCGTGACCGAACCTCTCCTCACAATGACGGAAACAATTGAGTGCGCCCGCCTGGTAACCAAGGCGGTGAACATCCCGCTAAAAGTGGATTGCGGCGGCGGGTTTGGCGAGCCGATTCATGTCGCGCGAACCGTACGCGAGGCTGAGGCAGCGAATATCGCGTGCATCCATCTCGAAGACCAGTATTTACCTAAGCGCGCGTCCTATCATCGCGGCGTGGAAGAAGTAATTCCCATTTCACAGATGCTCGACAAAATCAAAATTGCTGTCGAATCTAAACGGGATAAAGAGCTGGTGATCGTGGGGCGGACAGACTCTCTGCTGACTCACGGGCTGGCCGAAGCAATTAAGCGGGGCAATGCATATCTCGAATCAGGTTGCGATGTTGTGGAGGTGTTCCCAAATACGGTCGAGGAAGCTCGCCAAATTGCCAAGGAAATCAACGGCCCGCTTTTGCACGTCAATATTTCAGGCAATCATGGCGATCTTGGCCGGCCCAATTTTCGGTGGGTGGAACTGGAAGACATGGGATTCAAGATATGCATCGACGCTACAACAGTGATTCTCTTAGCCATGCAGGCGGTCAGAAAGGGCCTGATTCATTACTTAGAGGAAGGATTCCCTCCGCCCAACGTTGCGACAGACAGGGAAACGATGAAGTATATAGAACGCGTGATTGGCTTGCCCGCTCTATATGAAATTGAAGCGAGAACAGTGTTTCGCGATCAGGCAGAACAATCGGAAAAGAGGAGTAGCCAATAAGCAAATCGATCGCCGACTAACTTCATATTGCGCGGGGATTTTTTGCAATTTTTCTTTTTCGCGGAATCAATCGCAAGGAACTCAATTGCTTACTGCTTCGCTCCGCCTTCAATCGATTAATCAGATCGACCCGACCGCGGCGGTTATGCTCGCGCATGAGAATCTCCGCACGCGCCGCATCGTGTTTGGCAATCGCATCGATGATCTTAAGATGCTCGCGCCGCGCATCTTCCGCACGATGATCGAGGTCGCTGGACAAATACCGGTACGCCCGCAAAAGGCCATATAAATCCTTGCACAACATTTCTTCGAGCCAGCGGTTTTTGCTGGCCCGTGCAATCAAATGATGAATTCCCAACTCCGGTTTCTTCGGTGACAGCGGCAGCGACTTGCCGCGCCGTACGCTATTCTTCAAAAACTGTTTGAGGGCAGTCAATTCCTTGGTGGAAGCATTTTCGGCTGCAGCACGCGCCGCAGCGCCCTCGAGAACTTCCCTAACGAACAATAACTGCTCGAGATCATTAATGGATAAATCGACCAGTCGAATTCCATGAAACGCGGTTCTTTCAAATAAACGGCGGGCCTCCAGTTTGCGGATCGCTTCGCGCAGAGGACCACGGCTTACGCCGAGAGCTGAAGAAAGAGCCAGCTCGGAAATTCGCTTCCCTGGAAGAAGTTCGCCATTGTGAATCGCAGTCTCAAGAGCTTCCACGATTTGATCAACAAGTTTCCCTTGATTGGATGGCATTCGCTTCTACACCTCGACTATCCCCACGCTAATTGTGGGTCTCATTTCCGCAGTGTCGCAACAAAGCTTTACCTTAAGGGTAGCCCTTGTTTAAAGTCAACGTCGCCTATTGGAGCACCTGGGCAGACTAGGATATTCCACTTGACAGTGGTTGCAAGAGTGTAGACACTTTGTGTCGCCACAATCAGGCCAGGATAAACCGAAACATGTTGGCGAGCGAGGAAATTTGGCTGCCCAGCAACGCACACACGTTCAGTGGAGCATCATCGCCGTAGTAACAACGATCATGCTGGTTACGGCCTTTGGCCGCCTCAATGTTTCCATCGCCGGAAAATACCTGCAGGAAGAATTCCAATTCCCCACCGAAACAATGGGCTGGATCCTGGGAGCGTTTGCGTTCGGTTATGCGCTTTTTCAGATTCCATGGGGCTGGGCGGCCGATCGCTTTGGTCCACGCGTCACGCTCTCCCTCGGTCTGCTGTGGTGGTCCGTTTTTACGATCCTGATGACATGCGTTCCCCTGATAAAACAAAGTCATTGGTGGAATTATGCCTGGGCTTTTGCCGCAGCACGCTTCTTGACGGGAATGGGCGAGGCCGCCAGCTATCCAAACGCGAATAAGATTATTGCGGCATGGACAACGAAATCGCAGCGCGGAATCGGAAGTGCCCTGCTGCTGGGAGGCGTCGCTGCAGGAGGAATCGTATCGCCGATTTTATTTGTAGCCACCATTCAACACTGGGGATGGCGTTCTTCCTTTTTCTTGCCGGGAATACTTGCGGTTGTGGTCGCGATAATCTGGTTCGCATACGCCACCGATAAGCCGGAGCAACACCCGCACATGAATTCTGTAGAGCGGTCGATATTCGACCTCGGGATTACGAGAGCAGGCCCTCATTCCTTTCGGGCATTCGACACGCCTTGGAAAAAGATTTTCTCAAATGGATCGGTCTGGGCCTTGGTCCTCAGCTATCTCTGTCATGGTTACACGCCCTACATTTATTTCACCTGGTTTTTTATTTACCTCACGCGGGTGCGGGGCTTCACCCTTGTAAGGGGAGGATTGTGGAGCGCCACGCCCTTCATCGTGATGACCATCATGGCCCCGCTCGGCGGCTGGCTTTCCGATAAATTTGTAATTCGCCTCGGCCGTCGCCGAGGACGTCAAATTACGGTCTGGATCGGAATGACTCCTGCGGCGTTGTTACTTTGGGCTGGCAGCCATGCTGCAGAAAATGTCACAGCAGTCTTATTTCTGGCCGCGGCCGCAGGATTCAGCCAATTTGCCGCGCCCAGTTGGTGGGCGGCGTGTATCGACTTGGCCCCGGAACACTCAGGGTCGCTTTCAGGATTGATGAACACCTGCGCCAATCTTGCTGGAGGTTTTGCTCCGATCCTGACTGGCTATTTAGCGACGAAAATCAGCTGGACAACAGCGCTGGATTTCGCGGCTCTTGTTAATTTTTCTGCCGGCGTAATCTGGGTCTTCGTAAATGTGGAGCACGGCGTTGAGGCGGACATACAGCGCGCCCCTGCGCAAGTCAAATTGAAAAGCTCCTCTGCATGACAGTTTTAGAACTGTTGCACTGCGAATCAGGAAGGCAAATGGAATGTCTTTTTGCATTCCGGAAATTGTTCCTTAGGGGGTTACCTTGAAATCGATGATTTCAGTGTTTTCTGAAATGCTACGGTCGCCAGGAATTATTCATGCGCCGGTTGCATATGATCCGCTTACGGCCAGGATCGCCGAGCAAGTAGGATTCCGTGCCCTTGATCTCGGTGGCTATGCACTCGGCGCTAGTTCGTGTGTTCCTGAACCGTTGCTCACGTTGGATGAAGTGACAACAGCTACGAGGCGAATTACTGCAGCTGTGCAAATTCCAATCATGGTGGATGGCGGCGCCGGGTACGGCGATGCAACACACCTGATACGTGCCGTGCGGGAGATCGAGAGCGCGGGAGCCGCTGCCGTACACATCGAGGATCAAGTCTATCCGAAACGAATTCACTATCACAAAGGCATTGAGCACGTTATTCCCGCACAAGATATGTGTGAAAAAATTCGGTATGCGGTACGCGCTCGCCGGAATCCTGAGTTTGTCATTGCAGCTCGCACGGATGCCATGCGCACGAATGGTTTCGCTGAAGGCATACTCCGGGCTAATTTGTACGTCGAAGCAGGTGCGGACATGGTCATGATCTTCCCGAACACGGTCGAAGAGGCTCTTCGGGCTCCTAAAGAAGTAGACGCCCCATTGATTTATGTGAACAGCGAAGGCAACCGGCTTGGAAGACCCATTTTGCCGATCCAGCAACTGGAGGATGCGGGCTACAAAATGGTTAATGACGCCATCAGCGCCATCACTGTCACATACCACAGGATCAAGGAGCTTTTTACCAGACTCAAGGAGACCGGAAAGACAGGTTTGGATCAGGACGAGTTCCAGAAAATCAGGAAGGATATCGAAGATGCGATGGGGTTGGAGGAATACTACCGCATCGAAGAAGAAACGGTGGAATCCCGGAAGTAACGGCAATCAGAAATTGGTCTCACGAAAATATCTTCAACAAAGGGAGATGCGTAAATGAAAATGCTTCTTAAAGCTGTGGTTTTCTCGAGTCTGGCGGTTATTCTGCCGTGTCACGCGCAACAGGCAGCCCCCACGACGGAGAAAAACCCGCCGCTAAAACTGGTGCAGACCATTCCGCTGCCCGGATTGAAGGAAGGCGATTTTGATCACTTCACTTCCGACCCTGAAAACCATCGTCTCTTCCTGACGGGAGAGGAAAACGACAAGGTTTTTGTATTCGACACGAACACCAACAAGCTCATCCATACGATAGAGCCGGCAACGTCGCCGCACGCAATTCTTTACCGCAAGGATACAAATAAATTGTTTATTGTCGAAGGCGATGATTCGATGGTCCGAGTGTACGACTCAAATTCGTATCAGAAATTGGCCGAAATAAAATTGACTATCGATGCAGATTCCATCGCATATGACCCGGCAACCAAATATATGTACGTAGTGAATGGCGGAAGAGCGGCCAAGACCAACTACTCCTTAATCAGCGTTGTGGACACAACGGAATCCAAGAAGTTGCGTGATATACGAATTGAAAACAATCATGTGGAAGCCGTCGTCTTGGAGAAATCCGGTCCGCGCCTTTTCTTCAATATCACCGGAATGAATGCCGTTGGAGTAATGGATCGAACGCAATCGTCATTTCAAACCACCTGGCCGCTTCCCGCCGGGACGGAGCAAAATGTCGCGATGGCGCTCGATGAAAAAAATCACCGACTGTTGATTTCTGCAAGAAAGCCGGGAAAGCTGATCATAATGGATTCAGATACCGGGAAAGTGATTGCCGACCTGCCTGCGGTTGGAATGATCGATGACCTCGCTTTTGATCCAGTTCAGAAGCGGATTTATATGCCCGGCGACCAGTTTATTGATGTCTTCGAACAGAAAGATGCCGATCACTATATCCACATCGCCCAAATTCCCGGAGGATTCCGCGCCAAGACCGGGATTCTGATCCCCGAATTGAAGCGCTACTATCTAGCCGCCCCAAAAAAAGGAACCAAGAACGCGGAGGTACGCGTCTTCGAAGTGGAACCCTGAGCAAACCTGAATCGAAGCAAGCAATTGCATGGATAAGAAAAATCATCTAATTGGAAAAGAAATTGCCCTCTTCGTGTCCCACAGCGCGCGGGATACGAAGAGGGCCTCAATCTTTCTTTGACGTTTCAAAGGAAATATCTATTAACGGCAACTATCCTATGGTTGGACTTCGTAAATACGCAGTTCCGCGTTTTTGACTCCGTGATGTGGCACGCCCAGATAAAACCGGTTTAGCTCCGGCACGAAGAGACCCGTCTTGGCGCGAAATGCGGTAGGGACATGCCCAATGTGTTCGACGTGGCTTGGGTCACGTTCTTGAAAAACGTCAAGAAATTCCGTCCCTGCAAAAAAGATGTCCTTTTGCGTGCCGCCAAAACCCATATCGTCAATCATGGACGCCCCAGGCTGGCTCGTTACAATCTGCCCCGAGTCCGAATCCACGACGATCAGTTTGCCAGGATTGCGCGTCCCAATAAAAAGCCGGTGCGTGGCTTCATCGAACGCCATCGCCGACGGCTTGGTTGCGTCCTTCAACAAAGGCCAGGTCGCGAGTAGAGTTTGCTTTTGCCGGTCGAATACTTCCACAGCATTGTTGCCTCGAACCAGTACAAAAAGGCGTGCCCCGGACTTCTCAACTAAAACAGTTTCCACATCGTCGGAGTCCAGCTTGATATCTCCGATTTTCTTCGCGGCTGTCGTGTCCACAATGGTGAGATAGCAATTCGGCATTTTGGCATCGCTTCCCCCGGTTACGACGTACATGTATTTTGTGGCCGGATCGTACCCCATGGAGTCAGCACCTTCGCGAAGGTCAATATCGCCAACGTTCTTGTATGTTGCTCCATCGTACATTCTGATTTTTCCGAGGTCGCCATCGACCACGTAAAGTTTCTTCAGGTCATCCCGGTAGAGCACGGAATGCGGCGCCTTCAAATCACTGAGCGTATGAAGTAGTTTCCCGCTGTCCATGTCGAACACCAATGCCTTGGAATTTTCCTCCGCAGCAGCGAAAAGTCTTTTGCCCTGCAAATCCACGGTGAAGTGGTCAAAGTCTCCGTCGTGAAGCGATGGAAGCGGAACCGATTGAATCAATTTCAGCGGCTGCTTCACTTGGGCAAAACTTACCCCTCCGAAAAAAGTCATGGCCGTAAACAGAATTGCTACTTTTATTTTCATTGCGAGGACCTCCCAGTCTAATCCGTACTGTGCACCCCTTAGCTGAAAGTTACCTTAACGAATCAAACATTTCTTGGACGCAATTGGAAGCGTTTGGCATGGAGGCGAAATCCTTACACAATCTGATCTTCGTGAGTCCTGTGAAGCAAAGCCAAGACAATAGAGCCCGGAGTTGCAGTCTCTAGAATCCACACCATCAACGGTTTGCTTCTTCAATAATTTTTGCTCTAACCGCTGGAACTACCACGTTTTCTGAATCGAAATATTTCAAGGAGGACCGAATACACCATTCTCAAAGTATGCATCCAGCCATTTACAGGTGAAGAATTACAGGTGAAGTTTTTGCGGGATTCCGCAGAAAGCTCTCTAAGCTATTGAAACTGATGGTAGGCCCGTCCGGACTCGAACCGGAGACCTCTACCGTGTCAATTTGTTGGGCGGACTGGGGACGGATGAGGTGGAGTGAGTGTAAGTTGCATAGAGAGAATTGTTTAGACCGAAATTTACGAAGATATAGTTTGAAGCGATGAGGCTCAGTTGGAGGCGTTTGCAGGGGCTAGCATGAGGGGGTTATGTCACAAAGTACGTCACAAAAATCGACCTCAATCGTTCGTTCTAAATGCGGAGTTTTCTCTATATCAAAAGATTTCTGCAAGTTCTCCGGGCATTTTCACGCCATTAGAGATTCGACGAGTTTAATGCAGGTGCCGCATAGAATCAGGATCGCGCGCGACCATTTGTTCCAGTTAATGACTTGTTCCGTGCTCCGGCGTGAGGTAGATCAAGACGTCGATATTTGTCGGCGCGGGCAAGCCCTCTAGAGGAGATGATTGGACTATCAGCCTGAGGTGCTTCGTTGAATTCTTGTGTTCCCAGCGCGTCCACGAACCGCTAACGCACTCCATCCGTTTAATTTTGTCGCTGGTATCGTTTCCATCGTCAGAGTAAATGGTTAACGTCGCAGTGCTGTGCTCAGGATCCGAAGCTTTTGCCAGAATCGTAACTTCGCTGTAATTTTCAACGTCTAAATTCTCATAAACCGGATGTTCGCTGGCATTTAAATTTCGATATTCGATTAATTTCCCACCTTCTAAGGATTGCTCTACGGATATAGTCTTCCAGCTTGAGAACGCGGCTGTCCCGCCAAGCAGTAAAAAGACAAATAAGATCATCCCTTGCCCCTTCAGGTACGACTTCCAAGTGGCTGCGTTTTCAGGTAGCTTTATTCCGAATTTATGAAGCAGCAAGCGCAATACGAATAGACCAGTTGCTGCTATCGAAATGAGGATTGCAAGATCTGAACTGCTCAAGGATCTAAGTGAAGACATAAACACTGCTCCTTTTTTCCCACGCAATGTTACCTTGGGTCTAAGATTGGAGCCGCCGGCATTACATAGCCTGCGACCCCTCAAAATGATAGTTGACGTTACGCCACGATACGGCTATTATACAGCTATAAGCCGTATGGTAGCATCTCCTCGTAGAGGAGAAAATCTTTTATTTTAAGGAGGTAATCATGGCTGTCAAAGTGACGGTAAATTTACCTGATGAAACGGTGAATTCGCTTAAAAGTATCGCTGCGGATCGGGGTACCACAGTTACAGAGGCACTGCGCCAAGTAATCGAAAGCCAGCGTTTTCTTAACACAGAGGTAAAAAACGGCAACAAAGTGCTTATTCAGGACCAGGCAGATAAGAGCATAAGACAGGTTATTTTTAATACTCCGCGGGAAACCTAGATAGGCGAGATCGTGGCGGAACTCGATCTAACAACTGAGCCGGCTGTTACTCCGACCGTAGCGCCGGGTGTGGCGACCGTGCCTTTTAACCCCGACGAAGATCGGGAGCGAACGAGAGGGGACCTGGCGCGGGGATTGCTCTGGCTACTTACCTTCTGCGTCGGGGGGATACTGATATTTGTGGGCTTGGGGCGACTGGAAGGGACTGTAATCACACAATCAGTTTTCCCTTCATTGATTGCCTTGGCAGGGACAGCGTTGGGTTTTTACTTTGGATCCGGTCAAGTCCCCACCGTAAAAGCTCTTCCTCTGCAATCCGGTCCTCCGCAGACTGGTCCTCTCGCGCCGGCTCCAGTGCCACCCGCTCCTGTCCCTGTAATACCGGCTCCTGCTCCTGATGATCACGCCCCTGATCCGCCTGCTCCAGTAGAATCCGATCCAGCTTGAGCGGACTTTGTTGTGCGTGGTTACGCCAGCGTTTATACTTCCCTGACCTCTCGATAGTCTTTTGACTGTGGAATCCGAGCACCCGAATCAGTGTGCCTTTCGCCTGAGTCGTCGCCGCATAGACGTCTCACGACTCCGCCAAGTAGACCACCTTAATTCTCGACAAACATGGCGAGACAGGCGATTCATTTGAACGACACAAGTTGTTTTCGATTTAGCGAAGCTACTTCCTACTTCAAATATTCTGGAGGAGAAGAGATTTCCCTCGGCCTATCATCAGAGATTGTGATTCGGGCATGATAATGCTTTATGTCGGTGATAATTTCTTCCGCGGTGCTCGGCCTATTAGGGGATTTCGCGCCTGGTCGATAAAGTCTCAGGAAGCGGTCGTAAGTGGACTGCTCAAAGCGATACCAAAGATAGTAATGGCGTGGAGTCGGTACGACCAAAATGGCAGTGGGAAGCACAGCTCCGCTCTTTTTAGTCGCCCGCGGCTTGCGAATCTTAATCATTTCAACCAGAGTCTGCGGTAGCCAGCCGTGTATGAGATGCGCAATGCCGTACTTGTTTTCAGTAGAGATAATAAAAGCCAAAATGAAACCCTTAGTAGCGTTATCACGCGGCTTGAGGAGCGATACCCAGCCCGTTGGGAGCGCGGATTCGCGTAGCGAGGCCGGACTGATATCTTTAGCTTCCCCTTCAACAGGCGGCCATTGTAACGAAAACGACGGTAAAGATAGAGCGACCGTAGGCCGTCTCGACGAAATTTTGACACTCGCGGTGGGGCCAATAAGCGAACGCGAGGAAGTTTTGTCGTCAATGGGCGTACGGGAGAGAGTCTGCGGGGTATGTTTTTGCCCCGCTGCTTCGAGGGCACCGCGCGCTGGCTTGGGCATATCACGCGGGCGAGATATGTGTGATTTCGTGCTCATTTGATTGGATAAGTATGGGTCCATACGGTTCCGTCTGCCTGCCTGCAGAGAAGTGCATAGGAAATCCGGTAAGAGTACTGCCCCGGCCCATAGAGCGGATCGGCGACGAAGAGATCCTGCGAGTCATTGTCATCGTCGAAACCCACAATAAGAACAAAGTGCGCATAAGGTCCGCGAGCAAGGCGGACTCCGATGGGCATTCGACGATTAAGGATTACACTGGTGATGGAGTCATAAGTCGGATAGAGCGAAAAAGCGTAACCGTCCAAATGGTTTACTGCTCCGAGTGACTGCTCTAGATAGAAGGTTTGATTGCACGCCTCGTTCTGGCAGTCGGCCGCGCAGATCGGAATCTGCGCGGCAAGACAGCTTTGTACGATCTTGCATTGCGACACGACCGCATTGGGACTAACTTGCTGGAAGTAGCTGGTAACGCTCGCAGTCAGGGCGGCCCAACACCAATTATCATTGTCCTGATGCTGCATGTTGAAGTCTAGAATGCCTGACATGGCTGCCGTGTCTGCTCCTACTTTTTGAGGACGCTAACCACGCCCTTAATGGATACGTTGACTCCAATGGAGAATTGAGGCTTGTACGTATACCTCGTCGCAGCCGCGAGTTGGGCGGGTGTTGCCATAGAGCCTGCGACAAAACCGTTGACAGCTTGCGATTTCTGCAGAATGGCACCGACGTAGATGTCGGCGTAGGATAAGCCTATTCCCAAGGCTGCGAGGATGGTATGGAGTGGCTGGCTGGCGAGCGAGACGCCAATTATGGGGTGGGGGATCAGGGTCGGTGCTGCCCCGACGAGGTCTCGTTTGATGGGAAAGAGATCAAGAGCAGCGATGGCGTTCTGACGGTTAACACTAGTGGGTGCGACGGTGTTATTCACGCTATTTAGTTGAAGCTCGCTGACTTTCTTTATGGGGATCGCAATAGATATATCCCACCATTGCTTGGCTTCGTTGATCACGGTCACATCGGGCAGCAAGGTAGTCTGGTTACCTGCGCTGGCGTCCGTGAGGGGTTGCGAACCAACCACAGGTGTGAGTCCGCCAGGGGCTGGATTTACGGGCGAAGGTGCGCCGCCCACCGGGGCTGGAGAGGGGGTGGCAACAGGTTCAGACGCACCTGGGGCCGGAATTACGGGTGCAACTGCGACTGGCGGTGATTGTTGAACTTCCGGCGCCGAGGCGGACGTAAGCGCTCCTATTGTGGTTTTAATGGTAACGTCCGCGGCATCGAAGCTGAGCGCGACAATGGCGCCGCCAAACATGTTACATCCGTCCGCATTGCAACCCTGCGGCGCCTTGAAGCCTCCCCCAGCGGTCCCGAAGCCGGCGAGTGAGATCAGGCTCTGTAGAGACTGGGTGTTTTCCAGCACGCGCTTCTTTTCTCCAATAGTGTAAGTACCGACTAGATTTTTAGTTGGCGCGTGAATTTCAACCATCATTAGTGCCACGGTGTGCGCACCGTAAAAGCGGTTTCGACTTGTTAGGTCAGCCTGAGACCACGACGTAATAACGTCAGATTTTGTATGGTATACCACCCATGTCGAGGTGATCTTGGGAGGTGTTGCAGAGTTGTCCCAAACAAGAATGTTGATTAGGCCGAAGGTGCGCTTATCATCGAGGTCACAAGGCTCTACGGGATCGGCCTGTGGCTTGCAGATCTTTTCCAGTAAAGTCCTCGCCTTCAGCGGAGTCATGCTCGAAACCAGCTTTACGTCACCGGAGTCAAAAAGCCTCGGAGTGATCGTGAGTGTTTGCGTGGCTGTCGTGTCGGCGGCGTTCATAACTATGGGGAGCAAAACTACCCATGCGATGGCGCAGATGCGAAGGTTCTTCATTATTATCTCCTAAATTGAATTCATCCGTTAATAAGAGATATTCTAAAGTGGACGAATGATAATGAAGTGCCTGTAATCAGGCAAGTAAAATTTCACGCTAGTCTAGATATGCGGGGTCGTATCTAGGGAAGCGTAAAACATAGTCTCGCTTTCCAAGAATTTTCAAGGTGGAAGTGCAACGATTAAACTGTCCACGATGCGGTCTCAATTAGCCCAGGGTTCGAGGTTTGCAAGTGACTGCGATGTGGGCTATGGCAATGACTGCGATAAATGACGCCGTACCAAGAGGCTCTGCTTTCGCTCATTTCGGAGGTAACGTGGGAGCGCGACAGGATGGCACGCGGATGCCGCTACCGTGCTGAATTAATCGAAGGCTCACACAGGGGAAAACAGAACCATTAAAAAATAGCGTCGTAAACCGGGCGGAGC
The DNA here is from genome assembly GCA_963786215.1 of uncultured Acidobacteriota bacterium. Classification (GTDB taxonomy): domain Bacteria; phylum Acidobacteriota; class Terriglobia; order Acidiferrales; family UBA7541; genus Palsa-360. The sequence continues at coordinate 104,006 of CAWAYK010000003.1, read as the reverse complement.
GAGGCTTGGTACGAGAAGTGGAGAAGTGGAGAAGCGATAGCTTTTGCTGATAGAATCGCGTCTTCGGCTTACGTATCTTATGTATGACAGCGGTTTTCATTTAAATTGGAGTCCTTGAATGTTCAACAAAACGATTGTACCAACGCCTAAGAACATATGAGAAGCTAACTACCGAACATGGAAAAATATAATATCAACGAACATATCCACGGGGAACGAACGGTTACTTGCAAAAATCCGTTGTGTCGCGAACCTCACCCAAAGTGTGTCCGCTTGCCGCTAACAAACCCGCCAAGAATAGGCGAGCGCCCTGAAACGACGCCTCTGGATAACAGGCAAATAAACTACATATGCCGTAGTTGTGGTCACTTGTCCGTTTTTGGCAAGCATGACGTTTACTGGATACCGACAATAGACCAACAATTAAATTTGGGACTCCGCAAAAAGTTCTTTGGAGAGTACGATACGAATGTGACGAAGAAAGCTGCGGAGATCAAATCGAAGTATTTGTAAGCGGATATTCGTTCGAAGACGATGATGAGATAACTCGTATCGTTTTCGAGAATACCAAGCCGCAATGCAAGAATGGACACTTCGATCCTTCGCAGATAAAGTCAGTGATCGTGCGACAGGCTCTCGTAATTTAACCATAGTTTTACTGCGAAAAATTGTTACCCAGCTACATTATTTTGTCAGTCTTTTGTAGGTAATTCTTTTGCCAGAGACAGCGACCACAAAGCTATCCAACTTGTCCCACGTATGTCGCCGAACATTGCCTTCATTCAGGCGAAATGTAAATTCGTCAACATACCGTCCGATGTGTTTCTTACTTGCGTGGTGATAAACGCCGTGCAAACCGCGCTTCAGAACTGCAAATACGCTTTCAATGCTGTTTGTCGTAACACCTTTGTGGGAGTACTTACGCAACCTGTGATTAACGGTTTGGTAGTCAAAGGAGAGCGATTACAGTTGTTTGCTCACTTGGCGACCATGCTTGTGTCCATTCGCTGTCTATAACAGGCGTAACAGGGTGAAATAAGCGTCACTAGGCACACCTAGCGCGCACCCCAAATTTTTCAAACACTTAGGTTGGCTTCCCTTCCCTTTCAGTTGCACGGGCGTTGCACAACGTTTCCAGCAGTTTCATTGCATTGAGTGCGCTTTCTGGCACATCCTTGATGTAATGCCGTTCCGTTGTACTGACGCTCGAATGGCGCAGCAGTCCTTTCGCAGCGAGAGAAGTTCGAGAGGTCTGCAACCGCCGTGCCGACTCCACGCCTGAGCGAATACCAGCCATGCCATTTTGAAATTGATCCGTCCAATCGGAAGTCGTGGTCTGCTTTGCGGTGGTCGGATTCAGACAACTGGCATCCAACACATTTTTTCAGAGTCGGAATCACAACGCGATTTGCAAGGTTGTGAAGGTCTAGCGGCTTCCCTGAGGGACCACGTAGAATCGGCCCTGTTGAAGGGTTGCGTTCTGACTCACGTAAGTCAGCCAAGATACTGCGCAGCGGTTCGATCACGGGCACAGGTTTTGCGCTGCTAGCTGTCTTTGTGGAAGTCGTATACGTATGCCAAACCGATTGGCGGATGATCAGCCGCTTTCCGTCGTAGTCCTCCCAGCAAACCCCGCGAGCCTCTCCAGGGCGCAGCCCCGCAAAGAACATTAGTGCTACAGCCACGCGAGCTTTTTTCTCTCCGGCTTTTTCCAAGGCGTCCATGATTGCCAAGACTTCTTCGGGTGTCGCTGCGTGGGTCTCTTCGGGCGCAAAGTGGACGACTGGATCGTCGCTTCGAATGGATGGTGGCGAAATAAAAGGCATTTAGAGTCAAGTGCAAAGATTCGTTTGGCATATCTAGCCGTACGATCCCAACGCCGATTGTTTCCAAAACACCATTTTACAGGTGAAGAATTACAGGTGAAGTTTCTGTGGGATTCCGGAGAAAACTCTCTAAGTATTGAAAAGAATGGTAGGCCCGTGCGGACTCGAACCGCAGACCTCTACCGTGTCAAAGGGCGGCTATCACGTACTTCCAATAACTTAGAAGGCGTTGAGGGACCGCCTAAGTACGTGGAAGCACGGCTAAGACGGAATCGTTACAGGTGAAATCACAGGTGAAGAAATTTGAATTAACCTCTGATAATCGCATCCTTCATTGCTCGGCTCCTCTCTTCCGAGCCTTGGTCGTTAGCGCTGCCAAGTTTACTCGGATTGAGGAGCCGACAACGTCATCTAATTAGCCCCGCCTGAAAGTTCAAAAGCGTCTCAAAGGCTGGCCCACCCGCTAGGAATCATTCATCTTGCTCATCAGAGGAAGAGTCTTTTGAGAAGAACTTTTCGGCTAGACCAATACCGCCTGTCATCAAGAAGAAATCCACGATTCCTAGCGGCAATGAATAGAAAATGGTAGGTGCACTGTTTGAGGGCCAATGAATCAAGGATAATAACGGAACATGAAGCGCTAATATCGCAATGATCGTTGCCCAGAACCAGACATGCCTCCTCAACTTCCAGCGCAACTTTATGGCGAACATCATCATCGCCATCACAATGCAAACCGTCAATCCGATATCTTCCTTTCCCCAAAATGCAAAAAAGAAGAATACGGGAGACAAAATGGCCGCGATTTTGAGGCCGGTATAGTCAGTAGGTCTTTGCTCCTTGGGTGAATCGTAGTCAAACATAAGTCCTCTGTCAGGAGCCCGGGTGGGACACGCACGCCTGATATATCTTATATGCTTTTGTTGCGTCGTATAATCCGGTCAATGCAGAGATCGCGTTGCCGATCCCTGGTAACATCGTGGCGCCTCCCAAAGCCAAATCTGCCCCTACGAGGCCGAGGCCCGTCCCTGCGGAGGCAACTCCGACGAAGGAGTCCGTAGGATCTTGAGGTCCAGCGGTAACGCCTCCATACATTCCGTAGGTTCCTGAGAGAGCTCCAACAGCTGGGTTTGTAATTACGTGATTAATTGAGTAGGCAGCTCGAACCAATCGACTAGCAGTCGCAGCAGCATTTCCAGCGACCGGGACTGCTCCCACAATATCAAGCACGATCGAAACACCCTTCTCTTTTGCTGCCTCCTTCACACAATTCAATACCGTCCCGCTCGGATCCGGTGCCTTTGACTGCGACGGAGAAGCGAGCACGCTGGTATTTGGCCCAGAGCAACCGCCGGCGGGGCCATGTATGTCCGCGCCCCCACAGCCTGCGCCATAACCTCCGCCTCCCCCGTCTGGGCCAGGCATTCCTCCGCCCCAGCCCGAGGAAGTAAAACAAAACGACGCCGCGGTGCACGCCCCGTCTCATGGGATAAGATGTAACGACGCATTCGACGCCGCCACCATCAACCGACGTGCAATCCGCGCCTGTGGGATCTACAAAGTTAATCGGATTATTCCGTGTGTATGCGTACTTATTCAGCGTTTGGGGGTCTGTAGCGTCACCCTCCAGCGGATCACCTGACATGAACCGCCCTAGCCGCGAATTGTAATACCGCGCGAATGCATAGTCATTGCCTGCACTCGTTCCGTAGGCAGTTTCTGGATCCCGTTCATATCCTGTGAATCGATAGTGGGTCGAACAAGAATTCGAGAATCCAGAAGGAGTGTTCTCGGCGCCGTACGGCAGGTAGTCCACTTCGTAGCAAGGCGTGCCCGTCGCTGTCGTCACTACGCGAGTGCTTCCCAAGTGATCTACAAAATAGTAATACTTGCTTCCCGAAGAGGGATTCGATTGTGCAATGCGGCGTCCCGCGAAAAAGACATACTCATTGTAGCTTGCGTTGGTTGTGCTGCCAGTTCCGTCCGTCTCGGCGATTGTGTTGCCCGCGATATTTCGCCAGTACAGCATATCCACCGTTACGGCGCCTGTACAACTCCCCCCGTTGGCGTGAGCCTTGGCCACGCGTAATCCATCGGGATTATACGTATAACAATAGGGACCGTTGACCATTCCTGAGGCGGTAATGACGCGATTCTCCGCATCGTATGTGTACGTGTAAGCCGTATCAGCAGTCATGTCGCCGTCTGAATCGTAACTTATTTGGGTGCCGGTGAATTGATTATTGTTGCTGCTGTTCATCGTGAACTGTGGCTGAGGCGCAGTGCACTGCGTGGCTGTCGTATAAAATAGATTGGCTAGCGCGTCAGTCGCCATTGTCGGAGGAGGCCCACCGTTTCCAAAACTCTGGCCCCAACAATCCCCACCAGAAATCGCTGCCGTTTGTGCGGTTAGCAAGCGGTTCAGCGAATCGTACGTGTAGGCTTGCGTCCGACCGCTCGTGGTATTGTTGGTCTGTGTTGCGATATTTCCGTTGTTTCCTGAGACATAACTATAAGCCATATTCAGCGCCGTTCCCGCCAAAGAGGTCGCCTGAATACTAGTCAGTTCAAGGCGGTTATTATATGCGTAGCTTTCCGTAATTCCAGCGAAGGACCCCGTGTGCCCATAGACAGCGCTTCCCAATGCGCCGGTTGGTGCGTACATGACGCCAGAAGGGGCCTTCGCGTCGCTAATGCTGTTGGCGACTCGGTTGCCGCTGTCATTCTCTGGGCGTCGCCTTCCGTATAGGTCACGATTCGGCCGCTTGGATACTTGATTGTGGCAATCGATCCATCGAGATTATACGTGTAGTAAGTCATCAGATGGGGCGATGCACCGTTGAAGTCTTGCGTAGCAATCACGTTGCCAACAGCATCAAAACTGTACCCGGGACCCAGCTATCCAAGTCGAACCCGCACATGAGCAAGTTAACGAAAGTCGCCCCATATAATTCGTATTATTGAATCCCCAAAGTGAGGATAAACTGAAATCGTAGAAATTGACGAGTGACGGTGTGCCGTCTGAATAATCCTTACGCGTTAATCTGTTCATCGCGTCGTACGAATAGGTCGTCGTGATACTACGTGGGTCAGTCCGTCGACAAACCGCAGTCGGATCGCCACTGCACAGTGTGCCACTGGCTGGGGAGCCACACGTTCCTCCTGAAGTCGTGTAGTAAAAGCACGTAGTCCCGGTTTCAGGCTCCGTCTTAGACGTGATGCGGGAAACCATGTCATACGTAAAAGTCCGCGTCTGGTTTGGGCTGACGGCAGAACTCGAAACTCCGGTTAAATTGTTATTAAGATCGTAAGAATAGCAGGTATAGACAGATAGGCTTCCACTGGAGTTTGGCTCATCAGCCTCGATTAGCCTCCCAAATCCATCCGTCCAAGTTTCGCGCTTCTTGCCAGACTCGTCTATAACGAGTACCGGATAACCCATGCCATAAGTGGTCGCCGAGCACTGTTGTGTGGTTTGCCCGAGTGTGCCGGTAATTTGCGTCCCGTAATAGGTGTATGCGTTATTTCCGTCCGCGTGCGTTACTTTCCATGGACGGTCGAGCCCATCGTAGGTCGGTGTCTCCAGGCCATAGGTCGGGTCTGCGCCACTTCGATATGGGTTACTAATGGTGGCTACGCGTCCGTTGGAATCAAACGTCGTATCGACTTCAGTCTGGCCATCGGGATCATTTACTAAAAGTTGCTTCGCAGGACGGCCCAATCCCGCTGAATCCAGCAGTGTCTCGTCATGCCTGCAGTTTGAACACCCGGTTCCACTTGCGCTTGCGATTCCGGTGTATCTTTCCACCGCGATTTGCAGAGGCGGCGTCGCTCCAGATGTGTCGTACTGTCTTAAAGTCCAGCCTCCGTTTGGCAGAGCAGTAGCCGTCGGACGATTAAATGGGTCTGCGTAATGAGAATAAGTTGTATTGCCGTTGGGGTCCGTGGCCTTTGCCAACTGCCCAGTGCCGTAATAATAACCGAACGTACTTGCCAGACTGGATATGGCGGGCGTTACCGTCGTGGGAAATGCGTTTGCCGAAGAAGCTGAATGAGGTGCTGATGGGTTGGCTCCATTGTCATCAAAGAAACTATTGGCATAGTTATATGTCGTGACGTTTCCATCGGAATCGGTCGACGTCAGGACCCGGCCCGTCATGTCATATGTCATCGAGGTGCTCAGATAGTTCGTCGTACCGCTGACCAACCGCTTGGTCTGAGTTGGGTCCCCTCGAATAGCATTGGTCGTGCCAAACTTTGTGTCATCATGGTTGACGACGCCCGTAATCGATGCGAAGCTCGACCCCCCGCATCCTGCTGCATAATCGTAGCAGTAAAGTGTCTGTGCGACTGTTCCTCCGCCTGAATTCGTGATGGTTACACTCGCAGGACGATTGAGAATAACCGCATTGATATAGCTCGTGCCGCCCAGATAAGAAATCGTTGTTGTCCTATCTACGGTTGACGGGAGAGAGCCAGAGTAAAAATTGTTTTCTTGGATGAGAGTATAATTTCCATAGCTGTCGGGCGTATATTGTGTGCTCTTGGTGACGCTGCCGGAAGGGGTAGGTAGGTTGGTTGAACTTATCACCTTCAACACCTGAGTAGCAGGTGTGCCTGTAGCCGGAGCGCTGATCGGGCAAGTTCCGTTACTAAGAACCGTCGCAACGTATTTCCAACATTGACTTGTGGTTGCCAGCACGGTGGATGTTCCGTTGTAATACTGAATTTGACTTGCCCAAGCACCACCATTCAGAGTAAATGTAAAAACATTCTGGTCGTTGTTGGGCTTCACCATTGTAAATGTTTGCTGGCAGTTGACCTGGCCCGCACTGCACGTGGTCACAACTGCTTGACTATAGGTCCAGCCTGTACTGCTGTCGGGTGTGACGCGCCTCTTGATCCAAACATAGTGGTTTCCCTGTGAGTCTGTAAAAAGGTTCCACGAATAAGCAATAGCACCTCCTGTGGGCAGGGTCATGGAGGTAAGCAGACCGTAATAGGCACTTTGTCCACTCGGAGAACTGCAGTCAGTACTGTCAATCGTACTATCGCAGTCATACTTAAAAATGTACTCGGATCCGTCCGGCAACTGTATTGAGCGAACGACCGTAAGAGTCGCGCACGCTCCCGAAGTGCATTCCGTCACTCCTGACTGCCCAAAATTCGTCTTGGCCGTGATGCTAGCCGTCGTTACGATGTACGAACTTGTGCTACCCTGGGCGTTCTGAACCTTGTAAGTATATGTGCTTCCCAAACTGCTTGTTGTGATGAGTGTTCGCCCCAATGTATCAGTAATTGAGGAATAACCAAGATATTGGTTGCCGTTAGAATCTTCCACAGTTCCATTACCATATCCACCTGTGCCAACCACCATCGTGCCATCGGGCGCATAGATTGTTGAATTGGTGTAACTCGTTATGTAGATAAAATATCCGCTTGCATCTGTGGCCCATCCACTTGCGGTAGGTATGTCCGTGTATGTGCACCCGATCTTTGCTTGAGTCCAGGCACTAAATGGGTGGACAGTGCCATCGGGAGAGGTGTAGGTCCAGTTCCAATATTTGTCAGCGCCTTCTTGGCCGTAGCTGCCACACTTGCCCACAGGGGTATAAGTGTAATTAGAAGTTCCATCTCTCGGTGTAGTTATGCGCCAACCGCCGGCAGTGGGGTAACTAAAGGGATAACTACCAGTCGCATTAGCAGCTGTCCAGGCGGTAGTGCCTGCATACGTCCAGATGTTACTGTCATAAGCGAGCGCGATGTTCCCGCCCAGGCTCCCACGCTGCGCGTATGAACCAAGCGGGATATTCAAATGCAAACGGCCGTTCGAAGCATCGATGTAACCATTTTCGATTGGGATCTTCGTTGAAAAGGTGGGAGAGCCAACGCTTTGAAGATAGGTCTGCCCGCTGAGCAAGGCAGCCTTCGGCCCCAACAACCACGGCACGAAGAAGATAAGCAAGATCCACCGATACCGTAGAGCTTTCCAAGCACGATTTCTAGTTTGCTCAGCTCGATTGACCCAGTAGATCGCCATCCAGATTCTCCTCTTCGCTTAAAGTGAGCGCCGACTACGAGAGTTGGTTCTTCCCCGTGCTTGCAAATTTATTGAATCGAAAAGGCCGAGTCCTGTAAGCCACCATTTATGGTGATCTGGCTCAGTTGTATATCCTTCGTCTTCTGCCCTCCGGTCTCTTCGCTGATCGAGAAAGGGATGAGGACGCCATTTACAGGTCTATAATTGGCGTATCGAATTCTGTGGACGATGTGGTTGGGCACACTATCTTGGGTCATAACTATTTGGAGACTAGATGAATCTATGAAGAATTCTATCGAACGGTATTCAGCCATAACGTCAGTATTTGGCTGACCTGCAAGCATCAGCTGGGCTTGAATGTCGTAAACTGGCACCCCATCAAGTTGAGTACTCCCCTTGAATGAAACGCCGTACCTCGGATTGTTCAGAATTGCGATAAGTTGGGAATATGGGATTATGAGGCTGCCGGGAAACATTGGAGGTTGATACGCAAAAGCCTCGCTGCTTGGAGTCGAGTACTGTGGCGGATATTTCCATATTTTTCCATCCGGCCTCTTCCTAGCCATTTCACCAGCCTGAATCGATTCAGAATGCTCTCCACTTGGAAGACTTGAGTCGCTGCGAATTTCTGTCAAGCCTAGCGCTTGAATTGTGATGGCGCCTTGCTCCTCAGGGTTCCAGTAATAGGTAACCGTTCCCGTGGCCGTATAGTCCACAATTGTCTGTATTGCGGCGGAGCCACCTGTCGCACTGAGCGATTGATTGAATATATTTACGGCCTGAGGGTCTTTTGTGACAGAAATTGATGCCGATTGAGGTTGGGTTAAGGTATTGGATTGTGGCTTGGGTGCTGCCGGCTGAGCCTGCGCGGTAAATGCCGGAACGATCAAATTACACGCACAAAACAAACAGGCATACTTCAACAAATGCATAAGGCCCCCTCTCCCGATTTTGTAAAAAGATACTTGGCGCCCAAACTTGATCCCGAGAGATTGACGGGACGTTATGCTGTGACCTGAATTGATAAACCGAAAAGATGACGACGTTAATATATTAAGAATTATCTCGTGTCAATAGTTTTGTGATAAACAGTGTGTTACGTACCTGGTGGTTGCATATCTTAGAAATATATTTAATATCCTATTATCAGTAGCACATAGAAAATCAATAACTTCACACCGCTGATGTAAGACGCTAGTCCTTATTTAATTCAGGCAGCTTTCGTTCGGAACTTCCCATCTGAGACCCCAGTCTTCTATTAAGCTTGTTTCAGTAAACAGATAACCCCTGAAAGCTGAAAAACGCAAAGCTCGGCGGTACAAATCAATCGCGCGCGATTCCATTTATCGAGTGGATTTTCGAACGCTGGTTGCCAGTTTCAAAAACCATTCTGTCACCAACTCCAAGTTGACAAGCAATCTTTTGCTCAAGCTTGTAGACACATGTCCAAATGTGAAGGCTCATTTGAGATTTAGCTGCGCGGATTTCTATTAAAGAACTTCAACGACTGTGAAGATAACTTCAGAAAATAAAAATCCCCACCGTTTTTCTGTTTACTTCTCTCTAAACCCGCGTATGGTTCGAACTCGTTCCGTGGAGGGAACACACAATGAAACGTTCAAAAGCCGCGAAGCGGTCGCGGAAAGCAGCCAAGAAGAAGCGCACCAAAAACGAAGATAAGGAACCCGCTACCACGTTCACTCCAGCTGCGAGTCCCACAGTTGTAGAGAGCCCAGTGCATTCGGCTCCCGAACCCAGTCCAGTGACCTCAGCGCCCGATCAACCAGGACCCGTCGTCTCCTCATCCCGCTCCGAAGCTGCGCGTCGCACAGCAGAGGGCAAATTCACCAAGGCGGTATTCGCGCAGATTGGCGGAACCGAGTGCCCGCGTTTTGCGGCTATGACGTGGAAAGAACGTGATGCGTATATGTCAAAGCCCGACCACTCCGTCGTATCGGAACGCTACGAGTCCCATATGGCTTCAGTAGGAAAGTGAAGCAACTCTTCCCGCTCGGCCAGGTGGTTGCTACCCCGGCTGCTCTCTGCGCTATTGAGAAATCAGGCCAGCAGCCGGGGGAGTTTCTTGGTCGTCATGTTAGTGGTGACTGGGGAGACCTGGATAAGCATGATGTTGAGGAAAACGAGTTTTCACTCCAACACGGCTTACGACTTTTGAGTGCGTACCAAACGAGCGCCGGTGAAAAGTTGTGGGTCATTACTGAAGTCGACCGCTCATCTACCTGCATTTTGCTGCCCGAGGAATATTGACAATGCCGAAGAAACAGAAGATTACCTCGAAGGAACGGAAGCAAATCTCGCAACGATTAATCTGCCGCCATGAAGCTCTCCGGAAGAAATATCCTGAGGTGCATGGCAAGGTCGTGGACTTCATCACCCACACCGTCGAGGACGGAACCTTATATTTCACTGTCCGATTCACAGATAAAACAGCCTTTACCCTGCAATATCAATGCGGGCTTGTTGCCGTGGGTGCCGAGCTTGGTGATTGGAAAACGGGAGACTTGAAGCTGATTCGACAATATAAGAATTCGTAATGCTTCCTCGCCCGAAGTCAGCGCAGCCCGTCACTAAAAGTGAATAAGTCGGCAACGGGCAATTTCAACTTCTTCGCGATTCTGTCCAGCGTCTCAAACGAAGGCGCATTCCTGCCCCGCTCAATCAAGCTCAGAAAATCCACGGACATTCCAACCAGCTCCGCGAACTCTTCCTGCGTCATGCGCCGATTGGCGCGAATCTCGCGCAACCGCTGCCCGAATCTCTTTCGTAACGTCGCCATTAGAAAAATGTTTCCGGGCGAAGTGTGCCGTAGTATGGTTACGGTCACCACCGAATGAGATTGCGGGTGACATTAATCTCAATTTTCAACTAACTATCTGAGGAGGTTTGTCTTCATGGCTCAATGCACCGCGTGTAATGGTACAGGACGCTGCCAGACTTGTAGGGGAACTGGACACTTTGCCTATCCGGGTTTCGGACCTGTCGATAAAGAAAAACATCCATGCGGCCGCTGTCACAAATCTGGCGTTTGCCCGAGCTGCAAAGGAAGAGGGCAAAAGTAGCGGGTTGCGACAATCAGCTGTCTAAGGGGAATCGAATGTTCTGGAAAAATCGTGAGCCTCCGGCTCTCTCAGCTTGGGAGCAGATGGAAATTGCCAAGCAGCAGGCTCGGAGCGAGATTGCCGGGGAATTCCTGGCCGTGTGCGTAAAGATGGACCAGAAAGTTTTAGAGAGCTACATAGATTACGAAGCAGCCAAGGGAAAGGCTTTCACAGGTTCAGCGAGCGAGGTGTTCTTTACCGACCTCTCCAAGATTCTGTTCGCCTTTGTTCGGGCAAATGGTTCGGCGACTGAAGGACTAGGCGACATATTTTATCTGATTGCACCGCTGCTAAGCAGTGGCGTCAGTGCTATGACGTCATCAACAATAGCTGTCCACTACCTTAATCAGCTGTCGGTTGATCAGACGGATGATGAACCCAGCATTCCTCAATCTCTTTATTGCCTCAAACTCTTCGATGAGAAGTATCGAACGAGTCACGCATCCCAAGCGGTTCAGGTTTACCTGAAACTGGTCTCGGTAGCCTGTGAGCAGGGTATCTCGAGGTTTGCGCAGGCAAATAGAGTCGTCAAAAGCCGGTACATTGAACTCTTAAATTCTTTTGGGGAAAGCCTGTCTGTTCAGGCGACGGCCCGCACGCCGGAAGAGACAGCGTTAGTCAATGCCTTCCAGGACGTTGCGCATGATGGCGCGTCGTTGGCGTGTCGCCTGTACCGCCAGGAAGCGGGGTCGGACGATTCCATCGACCTTAATCCCGAGCGCTTGCTTATTATGGACGTACTTCACGTCATCTCCTCAGTGGCTCGCGCTACCTCGGAAGCGATTTCGGAGCACCACGGACGGCTGTTATTGCTGATTGGGCAGAAGATTGATCCAGATACTTTTAAAGCATACTCCCTCAAAATATCAGTCAAATTAATAGTCCAAATGACTGAGGAGCCAGCCAAGGCGCTCTGGGAACCAGTGATTCTGAAGGTCCTCACGCACCACGATGAGCAAAACAGTTCGAATGCGTCAGAACTACCACGGCGCGCGTTCGAATTGCTCGTTTCGGCTGCCGCTCATCTTTCAAGTAATCCCGTAAGGCGAGAACAAGTAATCAGCCAATATAGTGCCCTGCTGAAGGCAATTTCCGGGGAAACGGGACAGACGGCTGATGCCGGTAACGCTTCGGAAGCTTACGAGATTCTCGGCGTGGTACCCGCCTGCACGGACAAAGAACTGAACGTTGCTTACCACAAAAAAACTGCTCATTGGCATCCCGACAAGTTTCACGCCATGGATATTCCGAAAGAAATGAAGGAAATGGCAACACGCGAGATGGCGCGGGTTAATGTTGCATACAAATTATTGGAGAAGTTGAGAGCCGCTCCGGCGGCTTCCAAATTGAATGCCACTCAAACGGAACCAGCAGCCGATGGCCCGAAGCGGGACGATCCACGCGCGGACGCGAAACCCAAAGGTGTCCCTCCCCCAAAAACAAACGACAGTAGTTTTCACGCTCCTGAGTGTGGGAATGATGGAGAAGCTTTTATAAAGGATCGAGAGGACGAACACGATATGACAGGTAGACCCGTAGGCAGCGAGCAAGAAAAGTTCTACAAAACTGTCAATCGCGTCGTGGACGAACATTCCACCGAAATCAGCTTAGGGCTTGCCTACGGGAAATATCGATTTTGGAAAGCCATATTTGCTTCCAAATTCGGTCAGGTTGTTCTCATGCTGATTCTCATGGGACTTTTTTGGCTGTTTGGCAGTCACAAGTACACTCAACAGCAAGCTCCCGTACCAGAAGTTCAAGCCCCGATACAGCCAAGCCCACCGCCAGAGCCTGTTCCGGACAAAGTCTCTAGTCCAATCCCGACAGAAATGGCTCCTGCAAGTGATACGACATCCGACATTGAAGCTGCGCCAGCCGATCCTATTAATAGTGATGAGGGGAAGAATACGAACGAAGCTGCTTTCACAGATGCAGGTGACCCTTATTATAAGGCGGGCATCGGCGGTGTTAGCTATCCCGTCTGCGTCTACTGCCCTAATCCTAAATATAATGACGAAGCCCGCAAGGCAAAATATGAAGGGACCATTGTGCTCCAGGCCATTATCGCTGCGGATGGCAGTGTCAGCGATGTTGAGGACGTGAAAGGGCCTGGACTCGGTCTTAATGAAGTAGCAATCCAAACTGTGAAGAACTGGAAGTTTACACCTGCTGTCGGACCTGATGGGAAACCCGTTGCGGTCATGGTTCCGGTCCAGATAACTTTTCGGTTCGTAAACTAGTGAGCTAAAAACCCCACGCAAAAAGGTTGAAAGCAGGACTCAATCAACTCCAGTTAAGCACGCCCGTTTTGAAAGCGGAATGTATTAGATTTGCGCTCACTGTAGTCGTCTTGGCATGGCTATATTTTCAAAATCCGCAGATCAAATTACCGGAATCCGGTAATTTGAATGCATCTCAGCTCGACGTGAAATGCATAAGGCAGGGCCTTGAGGTCGATTGGGAATTGCAAAAAAGCCAGATTCCGATAAGCAGTAGACTGGGCTCCGCCCAGACAGGGGCGGAAGAAAGTGTCTCGCGGCATCCCTGAAAAATCAATAAGTTAGCGGCCACTTTCTTAGGAGTAGGCACCCGCGACGTGCTGGTCAATCAGGTGAGGAACTGAGTGCCAGGACTACGGCAGTATCATGAGCAAGGCCATGCGTGACGGCAAGTAGACCGAAAAGTCGAATGGTGCGTCCTTCGAGAGCCCGGTTAGGAGTATGGTCCCAGACTCTGTGTTCAAATCAGTGATGACGGCGCCCACCTACGGAGGTACGTCGATCTCGTTCAGGAGAGTACTCGATACTGCACAGTCTGGGCCGGCACGCATGGCACATCTATTTCAGTTGAGGGAGAGCCATGTCGAGAAGACGGAAGAACAACCGAACGACAGGTGCACCAGTATTGCACTGCTTGAACCCGCATGCTGCCGGTGTGGATGTAGGTGCGACAGAAATCTACATCGCCGTACCTGTGGACCGAGATCCACGACCGGTGCGTCGTTTTTCAACCTTCACGGAAGACCTACGTGCCGCTGCAGACTGGCTGAAAAGCTGCCACATCGAGACGGTAGCGATGGAATCGACAGGGGTTTATTGGATCCCATTTTTTCAGATCTTGGAGGCGCGAGGATTCCGTGTCTTCCTGGTCAACGCACGCCATGTTAAGAATGTGCCGGGGCGCAAATCGGATGTTTCCGACTGTCAATGGTTGCAGTATCTGCATGCGGTGGGTTTACTGCGTGGATCGTTCCGGCCAGAACAGGCGGTATGCACGGTACGGTCGATCCTCCGTCATCGGAATGATCTGGTGCAGATGGCGTCGAGTCATGTCCAACATATGCAGAAGGCACTGGATCAGATGAATCTGCAACTGCACCACGTGATCAGCGACATCACAGGCATGACAGGTGTGGCAATCCTGGAAGCGATCCTGGCGGGCGAGCGCAATCCGCATACGTTGGCTACACTACGTGACCGACGGATCAAAGCCAGTGCGGATATCATTGCAAAATCGCTGGTAGGAGACTACCGACACGAGCACCTGTTCACACTCCGCCAGTCGCTAGTGGCGTTTCGTCATTACCAAGAGTTGATCGGAGAATGCGACATAGAAATTGCTCAGTATCTGGAGGCGTTCGAATCTAAAGTGGATCTGCCCGAAGGTCCGCTGGCGAAATCACAAGAGGAGCAAAAACCAAACAGTGACCCGCCCCATTTCGATCTGCGCGGCCATCTACATCGCATCTTCGGAGTGGACCTGCCACGAGTTCCAGGGATAAACATTCTCACCGCGCAAACCCTCTTAACGGAGGTCGGTCCGGACTTCTCGCACTTTGCCCAGGGGCCGGCATTCACATCATGGCTCGGATTGTGTCCAGACAACCGGATCAGCGGTGGGAAAGTGCTGTCGGTCAAAACACGCAAAGTCAAGAATCGCGCCGCCACAGCACTTCGTATGGCAGCTCTATCTCTCCATCATAGCCAATCTTATCTCGGGCACTTCTATCGCCGGATGCGAGCCAAATTGGGCGCTCCCAAAGCGATTACAGCCACGGCGCATAAACTGGCGCGTATCATCTATCACATGGTGACCGAAGGCCAGGAATACCATGAGACCATCTGCGCACAAAACGAAATGCAACATCGCCAACGTCTGGAGGCTAGGCTCCGCAAACAGGCCCGAGAGCTTGGCCTCCAACTCATTGCCGCATCATAGAGCACAAGAAGTTCCTCAGGAGACGACTTATCATGACTTGGCGGATCTTCACGAAAAACCGCTGCTGCTGGGTGGTAAGGCGTTGTAGTATGCGTCCCTTATGAACACCAGTAACCTAAGAGAACCAGCGTCCTACAGTTTCGATGACCTTGCGATCTGGCGGACCAAAGTAGCCGACATCAAGCACGCCATCCTTCCACCCTCCGATGATAGACCGAATCCACTGGTCACAGATTCGATGGTAGTCACCTCAATATTTTCCCCTGGGGCGGTCTATGCGCTAGATCGCAAAACCGGCAAACTGCTATGGCGGACAGAAATTGTCGGGTTCGGTGGCCCATCAGTTTACTGCGTCGGTGGCAGAATATTTGCGAAAAGTTCGCACACTCTTTATGCGCTAGATTCTGATTCGGGAGACCCCGCACCGTTTCCGCACCAAGCGACAGCTGTGGACGTACAGCGGATTTGGCATCGAGACACAAAGTAGCGCCGATCACCGGAGTGTCCATGGACAGCTCGAACGAGTGAAGAAATCGAGCTCCATTCGCGGACTGAACCGCAACTGTAATCACGATCTGAAGAATCTGTTTAAGGGTGCGGCGATCGTGGCCTCGAGCAAACCCGGTCCGTTTCAAGAGTTCTACAACGCGTTGCTGACCAAGGGCATCCGGCCGGAGATGGCGCGTCTGACCTTGGCCAGGAAGATTGCCACCATCGTATTGATCGTATGGAAGAGAGGAGCGAGCTTCGACGCCCAACATCTGAAACCACAAACAGCTTGAGTGTCTCGGATCGAATCCGCTCCATCTCTGGAGATTTCTCTGGCGGTGGCCGTCGGGTTCTCGAGACACTCTGGTTCGAGAGCGAGTCTCAGCTGCCACGCTAGGCGCTGCGTGCCTCGGGCACTCAGTCTCACTCAGGACCCTAGACCCTCTCGAATAACCAGAAAGAGCTATGGGCCACGAGTCCCAAATAGAACTATGGTTGCCAAATTTGACCACCGTTCTGCTTTGCTGGTTTCGGAACTGACAGGCTTCGTCGCGAAGAAGTGATGAAAACCGCTGGTAGAGAAAATCCAAACCACAGGGTCGCAATGCCCCGCAACCGAGCACATGGAGCGGTCGGTCAGAACAGATCTCGCTCAATCGAGTGGGCTGCGAAGCAAGAAAAATTCCGGCCGACGGAGAAGTGTTTTTTCTTGACTTCTACCTTTATAGAACTTGGCAATGTTCTCCAAAATGGTAGCTACCTAGATATAATGCCCGCACCCGTGATGCGATACTGGGTATAAGTGTCGGTATTTAATCTCAGATAGACACGAGAACCCTTTGGTACGCGCTGATATTTCGCGGTGATCGTATCAACGAGCAATTGGCCATCATAATTTTCACAGTATGGGACGTCGAATAGGAAGTATCTATCTCCGGGCAGGAATCTACTTCGAGACAGATCAGAACAAAAATAATGACCCTTGAACCCGTTTCCTCGCGTCAGAGTCAAATACGATCTAGTTCCTATTTTGAGCTGTTCAAGACCCTTTGATTGATCGACTACTAGGTCCACACCTTCGGTTGGCAGTACTGTTCGCATGTAGTCAAAATCGGCAAACGAAAAGAAGGGCGATTCAATGAAATTCGACGCCAAACTGTCGATGGGAATCTGAGCATTGGGTGCGCCAATATCAGTCGTCGAGCCGTTCCCATCAAAGTATTTGAGCTGTAAGTCTCCACGTTCAGTTGGCACCGAAAAGTAAATTCCAGACTTCACACCGAAAAAATAACTATATGCCGGGAAAGGCTTAAGAACAGAACCCAGATTTCCCGTTTCGAGGTCGTACTTCCAAAGCTCACCTTTGATGGAAAATAGTTGCGATCCCTTGGATTCATAATACTCATCCCTAACGAGATAAAGAAACTTCGAGTCTTTAGACCACTGGAAATCATTATCTCGGAAGAACTGCTTTCCGATTGGTTTCGCGTCCCTATAAATCGAATCGACGGGCGCAACTTTCCGAAGTACAGGTTCCTCATGGGCAACTACCGTAAGCAGGCCATTCGCAACGACCGCAATCTTCGTGTTGTCTGGCGAAACAAGATAATGCTCAATCTTACCGCGCATTAGGGTGGGTGCTTGGGAGCCGACCTCATCGGAGTATTTTAATTGATCCCCGATTGAGTAAAAGAAATGCGCATCAGCTTTCGCTTGGAAGTCCGAGGGCTGGAAATCCACGATTTTGGATGGGACATAGGTCGCATACGAGTACAGCCATAAATACACAATGAATCCAACAGGGATTAGAGCGACCGCGCCAAGTACTAGCCCAATTCGGATCAGGATTGTGCGCGTTTCGATCATGCAAAGAAGTGTACCGCAGCGACCGGTTTTACGGTCCAAGTCCTGTGAAACGGGGTTATCGTTAACTGGCCATTTCCCGAAATACACCCACCACATCTCGCCAAAATAGAGCATCATCTCAGTTCAAACTGGGCATGCGATGGAAGCGAGGTATTCATGGCGATTCCTGAATGGGAGGAGATTGCGATTCCAGAGGGATATGGACCTTACCGTTTGTTGTACAACCCTCCAAGCGAAACTGTAATTGCTGAGTTGCAGTCAATCGGAGAGCAGTTCCTTCCGAATCAGACCTATATCCGCAAAAAAGATTCGCCGAAGTATGACCCAATCAAAACCCCTGAGCAGATGGTGTCATCCGAATCCGCCGTGACTTCGCTTGAGCGTCCATTACTCTTCTACAATTCCAACCGGCTGTCGAAAAGTGATAAAGGCTTCAGCGGAGATTGGGAGGGCTTGTATTCGTTCGATCTCCATAATCGAACGGCTCTCAAGATTGCCGACAAGAATTCATTGCGGCTTCCATCACCCTATATCGAGGGCTGGGTCAACAGTCTTGTGGGTGTTTCAGCGGATGCCTCTGAACTCTATCTGACGTTGGGAATGATGGGTCCAGACACTTCGGCAGGGTTTCGCGTGGTCAATCACCAAATTGCGCGGATGGACCTGCTGACAGGCAATATTCAGCTCGTTTCTCACTTGAGAGGGACGTTCTTCTAGCGACTCGATTTAGGTTGCTCACTTCATGTGTGGGCCAAGTCCTTCCATGAGAAGGCCGGTTCGTGTCAAGACGGTTTTTTCTTATTAGAGATTTTTTTTTCATTTTAGCCGGGCCGCCTCTGTCGCCATTCCTTCCATCCGCACTCATTTATTGAGCGATTTTTCGCTCAGTGCCTGTTGGGCGTCCTTCCTTCAGCAGAGGGCCTATTTATACGTCAGAAGCGGCTCGATGAATGAACGGCGGAGAGTTAGAAACAAAATCTATTTGCCAAAAATTTGGTGAAGCTTGCAGAAAGTCCACCCCGACGAGAGTTTTGCCATCCCCCGCTC
The DNA here is from genome assembly GCA_963786215.1 of uncultured Acidobacteriota bacterium. Lineage (GTDB taxonomy): Bacteria > Acidobacteriota > Terriglobia > Acidiferrales > UBA7541 > Palsa-360. Next base: position 85,401 of record CAWAYK010000003.1, on the reverse strand, counting down.
TTATCGATCGAGCAACGCGGCAATGTAGATCTTCATTCGTTTTCAGATTCGTTAGGATCAGCTCATGCGAGGGAGTCACTTTTGCGGAAAGCTGTATCAATCCGCCGACCGCGCTGACGTTTAGAGTTGCCGTGTTTTCCGAGAATGGCTCATCTAACAGCCATCCGTACACGAATACGGGCGTGGCGAGCGCCACTCTGAGATCCGCGACGTCTGTCTTTCCGCCCTGGCGCGCGGCTGAGTGGCCGGCGCCGTCTCGACCGCAGATGGATAGCGACCACAAGCAACAAGGTAATCACAACGCCAACAACCAACCACATACGACCTCTCTCCAGACATGTAGCTGTTTCTGTTTAGAATGTATTCACGCTTCTAGTTTAGTCCAGCCGCATGGCTGAGCGTATGTAGATCAAAATGAGCTGCAACAAACATCCGACGGATGCGGATTGTGAGTGCCGCGATCTTACATCTGAGAATCAGTTCTTTTAGCGGGGGATTATTGTTCAGCAGGATAGCGCCTGTGAAACGGGCACGTCGAAAACTGCTTCAACAATTCTAACTACAATTTTGACTTGTCCCGGCGTGCCATCTAGGTGAGAGTGATTCTGATATGAATCTGAACCTTTCGGCTAGCGCAAGCCGGTGCAGTTTCTGGAAACGCCTCACCGCCCTTTCGTCCGTAGTGATGGCGATGATTAGCTTTGGTGCGGCTTCTCTTTTGCTTGCAGCCGAAACATCTCAAAGAAATCTGCCCCGCAATGCTCTCTGGGAGTTAGTACACAATATCTGCGTACCCGGCCAGTCCCTGCGTCGCGACCCTAATCCTTGTCTTGAAGTCGATTTGACCGGAGGTATGGAAAATGGATTCGCGATACTCAGGGACCCGAGAGGAGGCACTCAATTCCTACTAATTCCCACTGCTCCGATTTCTGGTATCGAGAGTCCCGCAGTTCGCAATCCCAATGGGGCGAACTATTTCGCTCTCGCGTGGGAGGTTCGGACTCGTCTCGATGATGCGCTGCACATAACTATTCCGCGAGATGACGTTGGTTTGGCAATCAACTCGCTTGTGAGCCGCTCTCAAGATCAGCTACACATTCACTTTTCTTGCATTCGAACGGATGTCTGGGACACGCTGCACGAACATGAGCGTGAAATCGGAAACCAGTGGGCTCCATTCAATTTCATGTTGGTCGGACACCGCTACACTGCTATGTGGGCGTCAGGCGAACATCTTAAAGCGCACAACCCATTCAGACTTTTGGCGGAAGGGTTGCCAGATGCCGCGGGAGATATGAGCAATCGCACACTTGTAGTTATCGGGCTGACTCGAACCAACGGAACTAAGGGATTCATCATGCTCGCAGACCAAGTCAACAAAGATCACGGTGATTTAGCAAACGGAGAAGAATTACTGGACAACACCTGCCGTATCGCAGTTGCTAAAAGCAAAGGCAATGTTGATCAGGAAGTGCCTCGGATTGAATAGAATTACTCACAAAAAATTACCGAATGGAGTCCCGAGGCCAGTTTCCGAGAAGACGTGCCAGCTCAACCGGTCGATGCAACACCTTACAAGCAGCTGATCTGAGAATACTTCCCATCGAGAATCGATCTGGACGGCAGTACTTATTCAGAACCTAATCAGGGCTTTTGATTTGTTTGATTTGAGACCTACGGACGAAATCAGCGTCGCAGACACCTATAAGAGGGTTTTGGGCAAGTGTTGCATTGACCCATTGAGACCGCCCCGTTTCTCAGGCCCTATGTTAAAGTTCCAAGCCTTATGTTTTGTCCCCAGTGCAAGGCTGAGTACATCAAAAGTGTCACCCACCGCTCCGATTGCGAGATAGATTTAGTGGAACACCTTTCCGAATCATGTCGTGATTCCGATGGAGAGCAAGAACGCATAATTGCTTTCCGCCAGTGGAGATCAGCGAGCCGAATAATCCCGATTTTCGGCATTTTCGTTATCGGATTGGCTGGATTCCTGAACTTTGCTCGTGAAAAAAAGGGCCAGACGTTCGACGGCGTACTCGTCCGCAGATTGCCCGTCCAAGAGTTCTTCCCGGGAGCAACCGGGTGTCCTATAAGCGGTATACCCTACGTCCTGCATTCGAACCCAGAACTTGATAATTCAACGCAAATGAGTATAGAAGACATTTATCAGCCTGTTCAGGGCATCTGGCGGATTCGATTCGGAGGCGACCTTTCTGCAATCGGAAGATATGGAAAATATTGGCGCGTTGTTCGCGTGATCACACTTTACAAAGTCGAAAAACTCGAATCATGCAACGGCATTAAATGAACAACGCCATGTCCCGGGCAATCAACTTCGCGAAAACTGCATTTCCGTGGAATTTCCAGTTAGCGATAATCCCGTTTCACAGGACTTGGCCGCGCATTATCGTCCGGCGGAAACCACGTAGTACACTATAAATCATGAGTAATTACTTCTAGAAAGTGTTCGCCCACTGGAGAGAAACAATGAGCAGCCCAAAAAACGTTCCTTCCTTGCAGCTTTCGGAACCTACCTCTATGAGGATCGTAGAGCGAAAAGAAACCAAGATCGGGGATCAGACGGAGACATCCATGCAGATCGAGATTGTGGGCGCTAATAACGTTAAATGGGTGCAAGACCAACTGAATCGATCCGTCGAGACTGAAGATAGAATTAGCCACGTCACAACAATGCTGCTACGCAAATTTGCTTCAAAAGACGATTCCACCGCACTGGAATCAGAAGTAATGTGCACCATTGCTGACGTCATCAAAGGCGAAATAGAAGGAGATTACCGTTGGGCAACAGTCGAGAGCACACTCGTGACGACAGCCGGAATTCGCAAGGGGGAACCTCGCAAAATTAAGATGCCTCTTAAAAATCCTTATGCTGGCCGTCCTGAGCAAGAGGTTGCGGACGAGATATTTAAAAAGGTCATGGATTGGAAATCTAGAAGCATGGCATTGGGTGAGTGGCAAAAAAGTCTATGAATTCGACTGGCGCAGCGAATTCCCACATTCCGATAAGCCCGTTTCACAGGCCCTATGCTAAAGATCGAGTATCATATACAACGTTTGTCGAGGCATTTACAGATGGCTGACGAATACACCGGGTACGGCGGTGCGATGTGCCAAATCTCGCGACTTTGGGTAAAAAATCAGTATTCAGAAGCTCTTGCGCTCGCCGACGAGTGGATTGCAAAGGCAGAGCAAGAGAAAGAAGTTTATTGGATGGACATGCTGTGCCTGCTTGCTTCATCCGTAGCCGAGTCGATGCAAAATTGTGAGCTTGCAGTACGGTATTGCGAAAACGTCTTATCCCATGACGATGGGAAGGATTCAGTTACGGCGATGGCCCTCTACAATATGGCTGGTGCTATGTTTCGCCAAGGCGAGATTGATCTTGCAAAACAATATGCTGCTAGGTCCTATGCATTAGTGTCGCACTCAGAGGAGAAAACGAAACTCAGCCTCGCTGAGCTTCTTGTTAAGGTTTGGCCGGACGTCGTTAATTGGAAAGCATAATAAACACCAGCGTCGCTTAGGAAGCGTATTACGAGGCTAGGACTTGTGCTATTGCTTCGACAGGTATCCAAGTCTTGATAAGTTCTATAAAAGGGGAAGTCAAGAAAAAACACTTCTCCTGCGGCCGGAGTTTTTCTTGCTTCGCAGCCCACTTGATCGAGCAAGATTTGTCCTGACCTGCCGCGACATGTACTCGGTTGCGGGGCACTGCGACCCCGCGTTTTTGGTTTTCTCTATCAGTGGTTTTCATCGCTTCTTCGCGACGTAGCCGGTTCGTTCCGAAACCTACAAAGCAGAACATCGGTCAAATTTGGCGACCATGGTTCTATTTGGGACTCGTGGCCCATAGCTTTTTCGGGTTGTCCGAGAGGGCCTAGGGTCGTCTGTGAGACTGCGTGCCCGAGGCACACAGCGCCTAGCTTATCAACTGAGACTCGCTCTCGAACCCGAGTGTCTCGAGAACCCAACGGCCACCGCCAGAGAAAATTTCCAGGATGGGCGGACTCGGTCAGAGACACTCAAGCTGTTTGTGGTTTCAGATGTTGGGCGTCGAAGCTCGCTCCTCTCTTCCACACAATTAATGCGATGGTGGCAATCTTTCTGGCCAAAGTCAGACGCGCCATCTCCGGCCGGATTCCCTTGGCCAGCAATGCTGCGTAGAACTCCTGAAACGGTCCGGGTTTGTTCGATGCCAGGATCGCCGCACCCTTAAACAGATTTTTCAGATCGTGATTGCAGTTTTGGTTCAGTCCGCGAATCGAGACCTGTTTCTTGGCTCGTTGCAGCTGTCCCTCGACACTGCGATAATCGGCGCTGCTGCGCGTCTCGATGCCAAATCCGCTGTACGTCCATAACTGCCGCTTGGTGCGGAATCGGTGCGGGGTCTGCACAATGCCCAGCAACACGGCCGCTCGGATCGGACCAATCGAAGGGATCTGGCAGAGCCGTTTCCACACCGGATGCTTCTTGCTCTCCGCGAGCAAATCCCGCCGCACCTGCCGGCGCAACACTCTCAGTGCATCGAGTTGTTGGTAGTAAAACTCCGCCCGACGGCGCACTCCAGGTTCCTTGATTTTTCCTAACCACTCATCACGGTGGCGCGGTGCATAGACCTGTTTACCCGTACAGGGAATGGCCCAACTGCGATAGATCGCCTTCACCCGCGTCATGACCCGTCCGAGATCTTTGGTGATGGTCAGATAACTGCGCACCAGTTCCTTCAGACTTCGCAGCCCATGTTCTCCGTGATAGACCGGGCTGAGATGATTCATGCGCAGCAGTTCGGCCAATCGCCGCGCATCGATCTTGTCACTCTTGTTGCCTTCCTTCATTGAGGCATTCTTCCGCGGATCGCACACCACAAGTCTTGTGACGTGTGGCTTTAACAAGTCGTATAACCAGGCGGCGCAAGTTCCTTCTTCAAACGTGACGTGCAAGTCTCCGCGCAGCCCATCGATACACTGCAGAATCATGCTCGCTTTCGTCTCGACGACAGATTCCAATACGATCTTTCCTGCACCATTCCTCACCGCAATCGAAATGCTTTCCTTGTGCACATCCATCCCGATATACTTTTTGTTATCCATTGAGGGCGTTCCTTTCCGTAGGGGTTGAGGCGAGCACCCAAACCCTACTCCAAAACGAGCGCCCTTTTATATTGCGTCGTCTTCACGGAATGTGGCTCTTCCCCGCGTTCTGAAAACCCCTTCGCGGAGGCTACCGCAAGCCATTGAATCCTTACTGCGGGAAATGGGTCGTCCGGTGTTCCAACTCATTATTTTGAGGGTGTGCTAGCCACTATGGATCCGATCGGCAGGAACTTCTACTTCGCGGATTCCGCGAAAAGAAAACAGCAACTTCACACGGTACTTGGGAGGGTCCTCCGAAGTCTGATTGATGATGTTCCCCACTGCGTCAGTAACCGCAGCATGAAACATTACGCCCTCGACCTGCATACCGGAGAGATCGACGCGTACGAGCTGTCCCGGCTTGAAAGAGGCTTCCATCGGAGGAGCTGATTTTCCCCCGCCCGAAGCCCTTTGTCCAGCAGTGGGCGGTTGTCACGGGCCGATAGCGATTCAGATTCGCCATCGAATGCAGAAGCCAGTTGACGGTAAGGCCGTTTCTCAGGAGCTGGCATCTTTGGCATTGTCGAGCGTGGTGAATGGTTTGAACTTTGCGTCGCTCAGTGGCGAGCCGGAACCAACATCCGACCGTCATTCTGAAATCGAGTGTGCTTCAAGTTTCTTCCTCAGTATGGGACGCAAATCTTGAATTCCGATCTGTACCCTTAGCCATTCGGCACGGTCGCTTAGCGCGGAAACATCATTGAAATCATGCCCGCCGTCATACCAACGAAGGACCTTCGGCTCACTTGCAGCTTTGAAGTACTCATTCGCGGCATCCTCGCTGACAAATTCGTCCTCCCGCGCAAACTGAAAGAAAAGCGTTGCGGGAGCGACCCGCCCGATGTAATTCAATGAATCGAGAGGCGCAATAATCTGAAGCCATTTGTCGAGCGTCTCTTGGGAGACAGGATAACTGCCATTCCGGAAGATTTCAGTCCAACTCGGCGACCCTGCCATGAGCACCAAGGTCTTGAATCGCTTCTCCGATGCCGCCACTGCACCCCCCAGCGATGCTCCATAGCTGTGCCCGACGTACGCCAGTCGGGTTAGCCTTTCCGCCCCAAAAGAAGTAGAACAAACACGGGGAACAGCACACTACGACCAGCAAGGAGATCCGATGAGAAAAGAATTGGACCAGAAAGTGGCGGAGCGTTGGCCGAAGTGGTTCAACGTCACGGGTGATATCCCCAAGACTCGGATGGTGGACGGATTCGGTAACGGTGACGGCTGGTTCGAAATCATATGGCGGCTGTGCTGTCATCTTGAGCCCCTTGTTGCCGAAATGGAACGGAGTACTCATTGTCGATTTGAAGTGCTGCAAGTGAAGGAGAAATTCGGTGGCTTACGCTTCTACGTCAGCCAGCACACGGATGCCATTACGAAAGGCATAGAAGCCGCTAAGATTGAAGCGCTCCATACCTGCGAGGTTTGCGGCCGACCGGGGAGACTCCAAGGACCGAGTTTGAAAACTGTCTGCGACGCTCACGCAGACGAAGAGAAACACTGATGTACGCGCGGAGATCGCAGACTTGCAACTCACAGCTTTGGTCCTTCGTGCTGACACGGGCGTAGATGGCGATGCGCATGATCCTCCGTAAATTTTGAATTGACTCAGCGGCTAAGACCCAAGCAGCGGAAACACCGATAGTGGCTGTCCGTGCCGATTACGGTGTTTTCGAGCGAAATGCACAGATTAGAGAAAATCCTCCCTAGAACTTTTTCTTGATTCAGGATGCAGCTGTCAGCGAGAAGACCGAATTTATTGTTCTTTGGATGGTAGGCAACGCGACCTCGGGGGAATTCCTCATATTCGCTGTTGGGAACGTTTCCACTCTTCACGAGTTCTGCCCAATAATCGATATGGCTGCGCTCGTGAATTCTGAATTCGCCATAGTTGCCCGCTTGGGCGAGATGTGTTGAGTCGATCAGGAGTTCTTTTCCGACTAGATAAATAATGCCGACTCTCGGTGCGGATAGATCCGTGGTCTTTCGTTTTGGCAATCTGAATCGCATGGAGTTGTTCTACTTGGAAGTGAGCGAAAAGGGCTAATCTTTTTAGCTCACTATCACAAATATTCACATCTAGCTTTCTGAAACTTTTTCTTCTCACGATTACCGTAAACGGTCATAACCTTAATTGCGAAGTGTTTGAGACTTCACTTGGAGGCGGCGATGCCCTGTATCTTTTGTCGCAGCGAAGAGAATCTGACCGACGAGCATGTTTTCCCCGCCTTCATGGGAGGGAAACTCGAAGTGTTAAAGGGAAGCTGTAGTCGCTGCAATGGTGAGTTCGCCGTCGCCGAGGGCAAACTTAAAGACGCCACTACGCCGCTGCTCCATCTCTTGCAGATCGAGAATCGCTACGGCATCGTTCCGAATGCATCAGTGAATGCTGAAATTCGGGGCCTGGATATGAAAAATCTTCAAGGCTTCATAGATGTTGACGGCCAAATTAAGCTCTTCGACAGGGTTTCAGATACAACGACCGAGGATGGCAGGAAGCTTAGGGGACGCACGACCGAAAAGCCCAGATATCCTTTTTCAAGAAAATGAAGAGACTTTGCCCCGTACCCTTGATTGGCATCCTTTAGCAAACTTCTCCAGCGAGTTTCATCGAATGCTTCGCGGAAGAAGTGAAGTCGTTGGCAATAATTGGGATAGGACCGAAGGTTGCGTGCATAGAACATCGCCGTGTCGTAAATATAGTCGCGATCAATGTAGTGGGTTTCGATCAAAACTGTCTTGCACTGGAGCTGAGCCAAATACTCGCCGAGGTACATCAACTGAGTCGGAGGCCATGTACCTTCCACCCACCCCGAAGGAGCAGGAAATTCTCGCCAAAACTCCTTCTGAAAGGGAATTAGTCGAATTTTTCCTTCGGGGTAGGTGTAGGCATGGCGTTCAATCATCGTGACTCGTTCCTGAGCCGCAAATTGAACAATTCGCTGGTCACGATCTCCGCTTCTAATTCTTTTTTCACGACAGACTTGACGCTTTGTCGTGCTTGCTCAAGAGCTGCCCATACTTGCTTCTCCTCCTCAGATCTGGGTTTGAGCTCTCCTTCACGGACGTTGCTTTCTGCCTGGGGGTTTTCGACTCGATTGTGTCGCTCATCTTTCAAAACGTATCCTCCTCTGTTTTGTGAATTATCGAGATTCTTTTTCGGACAGCAAAGCGGTTGTAATCTTTTTAATCGTGTCGAGCGTTTGTGCACTGGCACGAGACGCTTTGAGAAAAATTGGGTCCACCCGCATTTGCGTTTCAAGGGAATCGCGGCCGAGCAAAGTGTCAACAGAGACTTCGAGAGCATCCGCCAATTTTACCAACGAGTCAAGAGACGGAGCACGTTGGCCGGTTTCGAAATGCGACACCGAAGCAGCCGCCATTCGCGCGCGCTTCCCGAGTTCAGCTTGGGTAAGATTGCGGGTTTCGCGGAGCTTCCTCAGATTCTCCGCGAGTATGTCGGGCGCGGGCTCCTTCAGAATAGTTCTTGACATCTCTACTCCTCCCTATATACTGACTATACCGTAGCGTATATAACTATACGCTATGTTAGTTCGGAAATGGCCCCCGGGCAAGGAGAAAATTCATGGATTCAGCCGAATCAGCAGCACATCTTCACATTTTTGTGAATCGCCGAAAGTTTGAAGAAGGTGACGGCGTCAAGAGAGAGATGAGCGGCGCTCAGATCGCCGCGCTGGTGGGAGTACCGGCCGACGTGGCGGTTGTTCGCGAGGAGAGTCCGGATAGGCGAGAAATCCCTGTTGGCGAGACTGTGAGCATTAAGGACGGGGAGCACTTTCTCGTTACACGAAAAATTGTGGAGGGCGGTCATGCCTTGGGAACGAATTGAGCAAGAACTGGAGCTGCTGCGAGAGGGCGGCCAACTTGCTGATCTATTCACCGAAGGGCGCGCGGTCGTCATATATCGACAGGTTCCCACGGGTGGTCTTGCAATCGGACTCCCTCCGACAGAAGACGTTGTTGTTCCCATTCCACCTGGCTACCCGGCGAATATGATCGACTTGGCTGGCCTTCCGATAGGTTCTCCTTTCCTAGGGCGAGCGCGTGGCAGTCAGAACAATCAGGGGGCTATTCTAGTGGCAGGGCGCCAATGGCAGCTTGCGAGCTACCACCCTCACAACGGAGGTGGCGGTCCTCCTTGGGACCAAATGCGTCACGGGTTTCACACGTACTTGGATCAATTAATCGCGTGGCTGGACAAACTAACTTGATAAGAGTTGCACAAAACGACAGCGTTGTTCGCTTCTCAAAAGCGGAATTCCAAGCGCTTGCTTCGCTTCTTTTCCGGCGCTATCCGGAGCATGAGTGGGCCACCTTTGCGCGCTTTGGATGGCGGGATACCAAGAAGGGGCTGGTAGTTTCGGTCGCGTCCTTAGACTCCCCGAATTCCAAAGACATGAATGAATTCGTCGGCCATGTGCAAATTATGGAGCCGTACACCTTGCGCATTGCGCTCTCGGCCGAGCAACATCCGTTAGCTGTTGGCGTGATCCATTCACATCCCGAAGGCTGTCTTCCGGCACCGAGTTCAGTTGATGACGACATGGACGGTTACTACGCGCCTTATTTCAACGATTTTGCGCCGGGGCGGCCTTATGTCAGTCTGATTCTTTCGAGAGTGAACGAAGCTTTTATCCTTTCAGGGAGAATCTACTGGCAAGGACTTTGGCACGGTGTCGAAAAATTCGTGGTTGAGACCACGCCGGTAGTAACTTGGCTGGGGACGGGACCTAAAATCAAATCACTCGATATTCGTGAACGTACAGCTCGATTGAATTCCGCGTTTGGGATCGAGGCCGCTTCGCGACTGCGACGAGCTACAGTTGCAGTGATCGGAGCAGGCGGCACGGGATCGGCAGCGATTGAAATTCTCGCCCGTGCAGGCGTAGGCAAACTGATCTTAGTGGACCCAGATCACATCGAGAAATCCAATCTAGAACGCGTACATGGCAGCCAGCCGAGTCATGCGGAGCAAGCCGTCCCCAAAGTCGAGGTGGCCCGAAAGCATGTTTTGGCGATTGATTCAAGCTGCCGTGTCGAAGCCATAATTGGAAGACTTCCCCAAAATGAAGTCGTTGACGCGATCATTCGTGCTGATGTTATCGTGGGCTGTACGGATCGGCAACACAGCCGATTGGCTCTCAGTGACGTTGCGGTCCGTTACCTCGTTCCCACCATCGACTGCGCGGTGGCGCTTGAAGGGGCGGATGGGGCTGTCACAGCGCAGGTAATTCAACTGGTAAGATTCCTGTCGGCCGATCCCTGCGCCCTCTGCCGAGGTATGATCGTTCCACACACGATTTCACAAGAACTCATGTCTGACGAAGAGCGAAAACTCCGTCAAGAGGAGGCAAAACAGGCCCAGCTGCGAGGGGAAAACCCCAACCAATACTGGCATCGCGAAATGCAATTAAACACCGTCGGTTTTTTGAGTACGATGGCGGGGTCAATGGCAGCTGGGTATGCGATCGGTTGGCTGACGGGACGGTTCGAACCTCCGTTCTCTCGCCTCCAAATGAATCTCCTATCAAAAGATCTCGACGTTACGGATTCTGCAGAAATTCCGCGCCCAGAGTGCGCGTGTCGTCGGATTCGCGGTTGGTCCGATCAGTCAGCCGCCGACGCATTCCTGACCGTTCCTTTGCATTGGCCTGCAGTGCAACTGCTTGACAGTTAAGGTTCCGTAACAGTGGCTCCTCAGGAGATTGCCGGGTGCACCGTTCGGCGTCGCAAGTTCCGTAGAGGTGTTACGGGCTAACACCTACCAGCATTCAAGATCTGGCGCTTACCTGACCACCTCTTCCCCTCGCCGAGGACCATCTCAACAATTAGGACTAGGTTTTTACACACGCTGGGCTGATGGTACACTTCGGGCATGCCAAAGCTGTCCTCGAAATCCAAAAACCATTTCCCCGTTCAACATGGGCAGGCACAGGAAATGACGCCTGGACAAGTGGAATGAATGACGAACAACGACTGGAACTGATCCGGCGTCTCCAGCAAAACGAAAAACTGTCGCCGGAATGGACGACAGTTCCAAAACACCAATTTACAGGTGAAGAATTACAGGTGAAGTTTTTGCGGGATTCCGAAGAAAACTCTCTATCTTATTGAAAACAATGGTAGGCCCGTCCGGACTCGAACCGGAGACCTCTACCGTGTCAATGTTGCGCTCTTAGGTATTACAATAACTTACAAGACCGCGGGGACTGCCAAAATACGCGGAAGTCGTACAAGACATCGCACTCTGTGGGTTGGAGTGTGGGCTGGAAATAATCAAGGTGGCCTCGCCTTTCTGCAACTTCTATAACACAAATAACCCGTTGATGTTCTGGATTTGTACGACCCCAATCAAAGTTTTTACCCATAAGCGGACTCGTCAGCCGAACGTTCCGTCTCCCCAGCACACGGGAATAAGCTCGTCTCCGGGACAATAGACGCCGGAGAAGGAATCATGCGAGTTCGCTATCAGCGGGGATATCTGCGGCTTGGACAAAGGAAAAAAGGACCTGGTCGTTGGGAGTTTCTTTGGTGGGACAGCGAATCCACCGGAACGCGCGTTCGGCGCAAAGCTATCATTGGCACAGTCCAGGAATATCCGAATTTGGAAAACGCCTGGCAGGCGAGTAACGGCCTCCGCGAATCGATCAACGAAACACGCAATCGTCAGCGGAAACAACCTGTAACAGTTGCCGACCTTGTCGATCACTCCATCGCGACCGAGCTAACCTGTGGTCAAGTTGACGGAGGGAAGTCCCACGCTACGAAGACGGTCTACAGAGATATCCTCATGAGATGGGTGAAGCCTAAATGGGGGAGTCTGAACATCCGTGATGTGCGCACAATCGCCGTCGAACAATGGCTTCATCGATTGCTGCGGGTGGACGGCAGGAATTTGGCGAACTCGACAAAAGCGAAGATCCGCAGCTTAATGAGCGTGCTTTTTAATCACGCCATCCGCCATGAGTGGCTGGAACAAGGAAGAAATCCCATCCTTCTTGTGCGCCAGAGTTCCAAGCGACAACGAATACCGGAGTGGCTGGAACCTGAAGAATTAAGTGCACTTCTTTCACAGCTTGATCCGTGTTTTCGCTTAATGGTGTTCCTGGACGCCGTCACCGGGCTAAGGCGCAGTGAACTCCTCGCGCTGAAGTGGGGAGACGTGGAGTTCGACAACCTGCAAATCATAGTTCAACGCTCAATTTATGGGAACGTTGTAGGCAATTGCAAAACAGAGGCCTCGAAGAAACCCGTGCCAATGGATCCAATTCTGGCCGCCGAACTTTGGACCTGGAAGCAACACAGTTCCTACAGTCAGCCGCACGATTGGGTGTTTGCAAGCCCCCGTACCAAGGGCAAAAACCCTTATTGGCCAGATAGCATTCTTTCCAGCGTCATCCGGCCTGCCCCAGTGCGTGCCGGAATTCAAAAGCATGTTGGCTGGCACACGTTCCGACACAGCTTTTCCACGATATTGATCGGAAACGGAGAAAACGTGAAGGTGGTGCAAGAACTTATGCGGCACTCGAACTGCCGATGTACGCTGGAAATCTATTCTCAAGCTCGAATTCAGGCAAAGAGGGAGGCTCAACATCGGGTAATTCAGATGATTATTCCTCGGAATGGAGAGGCAACCGATGCGGGAGAGCGATGATTCTTACGAAAGAGGCGACTAGAGAGCTGCCCCCTCATCTCCCAGAACCCCGTTTCTGGATAGTTTCCGAGTTGCCGACGATTCGCCCAGAACGCAGCCGCTGTGCGGATATTTCCTTGGCCAACGCAAAAAAGCACTTCCCCCTGTCGTTTTCACCAAGCTTCGTTCGACTTAGTAGTAGACGCGGGATTCCTCGGGCTATTGTCATCCCGGAAGCCCAGCCCAAGCATGAAAGGGATACAAAAATGAGCAACAAACTGCACCACGCAACGATCAAGCTTCAAGACTCGTACCCAGCGCCACCAGAACGGGTTTTCTCCGAATTCACCGATCCAGTGGCGCGCGCCCGTTGGAGCGCTCCATCCCAGGATGCCCTCATCTATGATGAGGCCGATTTCCGACTCGGCGGGAAAGACGTGTTCCGTTGTGGGCCCAAAGCTGATCCAAAGTTTCGTGGAGAAACCCGCTACCTCAATATTGTTACCAACGCGCATGTTGTTTCGAGCGAAACACTCGACGTGGAAGGTCAACGGCTTGCTGTCGCGCTCACGACGCTCGATTTCGAGTCGACCGAAGCGGGCACGAATTTGACAGTTACTATACAAATAGTCTCTTTTGTCGGACCAGACATCATTCATGGCTATGAATCCGGCAACAAGAGTGCTCTGAAAAACCTCTCCCTACATCTCAGCGATATGTCTTCGAGATGAAGCCGAAGAATTTATCATCCCATTGGAAACAGCGCGCACGATTTCTTCGTGAGTCGAGACGCGAAAATAAATCAAACGGTGCTGCTCACATTTGGACTGCACGAAGAAAGTTATAAGGAATGAAAGACTGTAAGAACCATCGCCCAGGGATGGAATGGATAGCGATCGATGAAGTACTCAACCAGCAGGGGAATGCCTTCTCGCCGTTCCCGCAAAGAAGGAACCCCAATCGGGACACCAGCATTGAGGACCGCGTGGTCGTTGGCTTGATATGCGGATGCCTGCTCCGGTGGGAATACTTCATGATCCCTCTTGCCACGAATTTGTTCGCGATTGACGCGGAGGGCTCTTTCAAACTCTCGTTTAACGTACAGGTAACGAAGTTCTTTGTCCTTGATGAAAATCAGGTTCGGGCTGCTATCCCAAAATGCGTGAGTTCGAAGCTCGCTTTCCCGCAATTGCTCTTTAACCGGCTTACCTTTAGGGATCGCCTTCGGGTCCGACGGGAATGGTGCCGCCATAGGACACCTCTCGCTGTCTTGCAATGCGGACGAACCTGAAATGCCATGCGCTTGAAAGTCTTGGCTCTTGAGGGCTGGATCTGGGTTGGGCTCGAAGCTTGTTGCCGCGGATCGCGTGCCTAGCCGGAAAGGGCCTTGGCGCTCAGGCAGAATCTATCACAAAATATCCGCCGATGAAATTAGCGAGTCGATGAAGGCGAGGTCATATATGCCCGGTAATCATGGTGCGTCTGCCTTGGTTCGGTAAGATCCAGTGCATGGCGCGCCTACTAGCTTCTTCATGCAGAACTGTTCTCCTGCTCACGAGGCAGATGCTCGTGAGCACATCTGTCGTACACACTTCGTCGCTCGGACAAATTTTGCCGCAAAGTGTGCGCGATCAAACTGTCTCACTCCAGATTTGAGGAACTCTTGGTATTACAAATGAAGACAGCGGCGAACCTCAGATCATCCGAAGGGGTCCGATTGCTGGTCATCGGACCAACAACGGTCCAATTCCCTAGGACAACATGTCTGGCGGGTTGCTCCAATTCAGTCTTCAGTTGGGAGCGATCACTTTTTGAAACTTGTCTCTCAGCGCCGTGCCATGTAAAGAAGTAGTCCAAGAATGGCGATGGGAATCAACAAGAACAGCGCATAGCGCATGATCGTATTTGAGTGCCCCCGTCTCTTCCTCCAATCCCTTAGCTCCGGTCTATCCGTGACACCGACCGCGTCAAGATTCCGCAAATCCTTTGCAAAGTCATGGGCAGTCGCATAGCGATTCTGCGGATCACGTTCCAAAGCACGATAAATCACTTCCTGCAACTGAGGCGAAATCTCTGGGTCGATTTCACGCGGAGGGATAGGGTGGTTCAGGAGCCGATCATATGGTTCAGAATCTTGAAATGGCACCTTTCCCGTTAACATCTCGTAGAGCATCACTCCCAACGCATAAATGTCGCTGCGGGCGTCGCCGCGCTTACCTTTCAATTCTTCAGGTGAAACATATTCTGACGTCCCAATGGCCTGGGAGAGCCTCGTGAGAGTGAGCCGCCGCGCCCCGGTTTTTGCCGCCCCGCCGAAATCGATAAGTTTAATCTGATCTCCAACGCCAACGATGATGTTCTCTGGCCGGATATCCAGGCGCACAATTCCTTTGCTGTGGATGTATTCCAAACCCTCGGCAATTGCTGCGGCAATCCGCACGGCGCGCTCCGGAACAATCTTCCGCTGTTCTGTAAGAATATCGCGAAGCGTTTTCCCGACATACGATTCCATCACCATGTAGAGTTTAGTGCGGTCCGGATCTGGAATTACTTTGATAATATCAGGATGGTTGAGCTGTGCTCCGATCTCCAACTCACGGTTAAAACGATCCACAAATGCCGGGTCGCCAGCCATCTCGGGGCGCGGGACTTTGATGGCTACCTCCGTCCCATTGCGCAGATCGGTCGCGTAAAAGATGGTGGCCTCATTGCCGTGAGCAATGACGCGATCGATTCGATAGTGATCGAGGTGATCGCCTGGGTTAACGGCAGAATCCAGTGGTTTCATCGCGGCCATTGGTTACGTTCCATTGAGTCGAATCTTCCTAGCTCTTTCCTGAGTGGACTGCACCTCGCTGCAAGCCAATCCATCGCAGGCTCTAGGGCAGCCACCGCAGCAGAGCGTTCTGGATGTAGATCATTACCGTCAGGGCCACTAACATTTCAATAATGACCGGGGTAATGTCCCTGATCCATTGCAAAGGCGTGTACTTCTCATCCAGGTCGCGCCGAATAAATGCAAATGCAACCACGGATTGAGCGCACCCGATGTGTGTCCAGCACCCGCCAAGCGCATACCCAATAATTTGAGACATTGCGAATAGGTGTAACACGGATGGGCTCAATCCGTGAAGACCGCGCGATGCAAAATCCGCAACGATATTGTTATCCAGAATCGCCGACAGGAATGTACAGCCAAGAAATTGAGCAAAGGCAACGTGACCTTGTCCAAGCGTCTCGATTCCTCTGTGGACCATCGTTTGTATTTGCTCGAAAAACCGCGCTTTCGTTAACAGCGTGATGGAAAGGAATAAGGGAAACAGAAAATAATATTCGGCATATTCGGAATAGGCTTCGCGTAACGCGAGACTGCGCATTTTGGGTATCCCTGCGATCCCCAATAATGCGAATACAAAGCCCGCGCAGGAGGCCCAGAATAGGGGGATGCGATCATAAATGGTGTGCACAACTAATAGTCCTATGAAGGGCCCTAAAGCCAGCGCGCCAACCCTTTGCGCGCGCCGGCGAACGTGCGCGAGGGAGGCCAGCGCTTTGCGTATGCCAATCTCCGCCTTCTTTGCGCCTTCAGGGTCGCGTGCAAATGCCAGCTGATAGTGGACGTCGAGCGTATCAGCAAGTTCCTCGCTGACAAAACGCCCGAACAGGTTCTTACGAGTCGCTTCCGGCACGTTTTCACGAAACAGGGCGAGACCCAACGATTCACCTTGATGCAACCACTTCAAGACGCCCCCCACTTGGCCGCCGAGTTCCGCAGCGTGATCCTCGACAAACTCGATTGGAGTCAGCACTTCGCCGTGTCGCGTTGCCTGAAGGAACCGTACATCTTGCGCATTGGCTTCGACCACGTCCAGCAGTTCGAGAAACACCTGCTTGTTGCGCAGTTTTTTGCGGAGATGGCGGGCGATAATGAGGTAAGTAATGATCGCCGCTGGCGCACAGTAAATGATAAAGAATCCGTTCCCCAACAGGGGATACAGGTTCGACTTCATGATTAGATTCGGCGGTTCGCCATAGGCCACCCACACGCCGCAGATGGTCGTAACCGCGGTGCACAGGATCACTGAATAGCTGATCGCCTCGACTGGTGCGGCCGCAAGAAGAAGAACGATCACCAAGGTTCGAATGGTCAGGCCAATCATGGAGACTCCGCCGAACAATGCAGATGCGACTGCCACGAACGCCGTCACCGAAACAACTGTCGGAACAATTGCGCCTTCGTTGTGGCGCAATAGAGAGAACGTGATTCCTTCCAGGAGGCGAGTCTGCGCGATCACCGCCACGAAAAAAGTTAAGCCCAGGATGAAGAGCATTGTGTCCGCGTGGATCAGATCGTCCAGCCCGTGAAAGGTGAGCAAATTCACATGGACCCACTGCCACCAACCGAACTCGCGAATTTGCTCATGCCATTCGGATGTGCTGAGTCTGCAAAACGTGGCGATGATAACGAGCGCCATTCCGTACGTGAGCGGATTTTTATGTATCTGATACTTGAATGAGCCAAGGAAAAACAGCGCAAGAATTGTGGCAAATACTTCTGCAGCCAGAAGCCATACGGGCATGACAGGCGCAGCGAACAGTATCGCTACGGCCACGAGGGCGCAACCGCCGACGAAAACGCGACCGGGCAGCATCACAATGTCCGGGCCGCCTCCGGTGGATTCAACTTGGTTTAAAACATGTGAATCAGTCGACACGAGACAGTACCTGCAGCCACAGAGGGAGTGGACGCGCGGCTTCCTTTTTCTTGCCTCTCTTGCGGCGTGTTACTTGAGTTGAATCAACGCTTCGCTTGGATCGGCCATTCTTTGACTGGCTGACAGACTTCTTTTTCATTGGCCGCCTGAGGGAACAGATTCTAAATGCATGCATTTGTGGTCCTCGCTCGCCGACTTGGATACCCAATAAATCAGTGCGTCGCGGCATATTTTAGCCGGGGTCCGGCTCTGGTCCTCGGAATACGCCGCGACGGCATGATCCACGCGGGTCTCGCCGTGATGGCGGTCACAGGGAGACTTGGCCCCGCGCGAAACTCATCAATGACCTGGAATGACGGCACAACGGCAAAATCGCCTTTGCTTGGATCAGAGTCGGCATTATTGCGGGGTCTCCGCGGTCGCCATGGTTTCCAGCTCCGGCCGATCCCGTTTCCACAGTTTTTGCAAATTTTTAACAATGTGCCACGGGCCGTTGTAGTTGTATCCGCCGCGCTTGACCCCGTTCTGGATGTAGCCCCGAATGGTGGCGGCCTGCCTGCGTGCAAGTTCCGATTGCGCCATGTTCCGCGCCAGAAGCGACGCCTGATGCGTGTGCGTTTCAGCTTTTTCGATCACACGCAAGCGCATCCACAACTCGCCCATTTTTAATTGGGCGATGAAGCTCTCTGGAGCCAGCCGCACGCCTTCATTTAATTCCTCGATGGCGTCCTGCACCTTAAGGTCCACGCATAACGCCATGCCAAATAGCACGCGGAGATCGGAGACCTTCGGGTATGCCGCGACACACTCGCGCAATCCCTGCACGAGCTCAGCGCGCTCTTCCTTGGCGAGCAAATAGGGGTCTGCAAACATGCGCTCAAGCAAACCTTGCGCTTTGGGTGCAACCTGAGCCAGCACAGAGGAAGTGCGAGGTGCAGCCAGCGCGCTCGAATTTTCGTTGTTTCGCATCAGCTCGATTTCCATAAAAGTTTCCCTCGTTTCCAGAATTCCGTTCTTCCTCTTCTTCTAAAGACCACCGTCGAAGTTGGATTAGCGAGGTGCGGACTGTGTGCCCGCACCCCGCCAATACCTGAATTAACGCGATCAGTCGCCGGAATATACAGGCTCCGGACGAAACACGAATTCCGGGTAGCCCAACTGACCCATTTCCGGTAGGTCCAAGCCGGCCAGTTCTGTTTCCGCCGAAACGCGCTGCCCCATGAAGTACTCAAGGGCAAGGTTAATGACGAAGCTGAGAGTGAATACGAAGCCCATCAGCGTGGAAATGCCGACCAATTGCGCGGCTAGCTGGCTGGCGCCTCCGCCGTAGAACAGCCCGGTAACGGAGCCGGTGACGCCATTCCAAGCGCCTCCGTAGTTACTCGTGCCGTCGGCAAACAGACCGATGGAGAGCACACCCCAGAGACCATTGGTTCCGTGGACAGAGATCGCGCCGACGGGATCGTCGACTTTCATGTAATTTTCCACGAACGAGCAGCTCAGGCAGACGAGCACGCCCGCGACCAGACCGATGACGGCCGAGCCAAACGTGCTTACAAAACCGCTCGGCGCGGTAATGGCAACAAGGCCGGCCAACAGGCCATTGCCGCTCATGGAGGCGTCGGGTTTACCCTTGAACGCCCACATATAAATGATGGCGCCAAGCGTTCCGGTGCAGCCGGCAAGCATGGTGTTCACTGCGATGCTCCCGATGCGTAAGTTGCCGGCGGCGGAAGCGCCCAGTGTGCTGCCTGGGTTGAATCCGAACCAGCCGAATGCCAAGATGAAGCAACCGATCAGGACGGCCGAAATGTCATGGCCGATGATCGGGTTGCTCGAACCATCGCGGTTGTATTTGCCGATGCGAGCGCCGATGATCAAGGAGACGGCTAGTGCTGTCATACCCCCAACAGCATGCACCACACCCGATCCGGCAAAATCGCAATACCCTTTGCCAAGGCCGATATTTGAGCCGAGCTGGGAAAGCCATCCTGCACCCCAGGCCCAATTGCCATAGATTGGATATGTGATCGCGCCCATAATTACGGACGAAACCGCGAATGTGGCGAACTTCCACCGCTCTGCGCATGCGCCTGTGACAATGGTGAGTGCCGTGTCCATGAACACCATTTCGAACAGGAAGATCACCATAACGCCGACGTCATACGTATGGCCCGACAGGAAATATCCGGCCTGTCCGAACAGTCCCCAAGTCTTGCCGAACAACGTGATGGCGTGTTCAGAAGCGAGAGGCTGAAGACCGCCCAGGTTACCGTTACCCGCCGCTCCGCCCATTTGTATGGCAAAGCCGAGGATCCAGTAGGCGAATAAACCGCAGGTGTACACGAAGAAGTTCATCATGTAGGTATGGTTAGCGTTCTTCACTCGGCAAAGTCCGGATTCGACCATGGCGAAACCCGCTTGCATGAACATGACCAGGAAACCGGTGACAAGTGTCCATACAAAGTTGATGGCGATCTTGTTCTGCCCGACCTGGTTTCCGACATCGGGAAGTGTGACGCCCGCTTTGGAGTCGGCCGCAGGTACATCGCTGATAGTTCCAGTGAGCGTACCTCCGGGATCTCCTTTGGCTAAATCTGCGGTTGCGGGAGCTTTACCGGCCGCATCCTTGAGTTCCGCGTCGGCTGCAGGGAGGGGGCTGCCGGGTGCTGCTGGCGCAGCTGCGGCGGGTACCGCCGGTGCCGCTGTCTGAGCTTGCGCTGCCGTTCCCAAGGTCAGCGCAATGCCTAAGATGCAAAGGCTGAGACAACTTATTTGAATTATTTTTTTCATCGTGATTGCTCCATTGAGGGTTTTGCAGTCACCATCCCAGTGCGATCGCTTGCCCCCGACTCCCCTTTCCAAACTGCATTTTTGTTGAACGCCGCGGGTAAAATGAAAGCCATTCCGACAAAGCTGACTACGATGCCCAGCAGGGCAAAAATAATGCGCCCTCCTGTGCTATCAGTGATGTGCAGGCCGGCCAGAGTGAGAATCCAACCCAGCAGGCATACACCGGCGCCAATCAGCTTCATACTCAGTGGATTATCCTTGAGCGCCGTCTTACCTTCGAGCGGCTTGATTCCCAGGTATCCGAACATGCTGCCGATCACACCGAGGGCCCCAATTGCCAACAATGCCTTGCCGGTTCCGCTGTCATAAAATGCGAAACCTGAGCACAGCACGGTTGCCCCGGCCAAAAATAGGCCGAAATAACTACCTTGTTGTTTATTTGCCGCCATCTTTACATCCTCCTTGACCCGCGAGGGTCGCTGACTGAGCTATTGACTCTTCGCCTTGTTCCTCAACAACTTGTTGCAATGGCCTCAGAAATCCGTTTTCCAACCAAAAACAAAAGCCATACAACTTTGCTCGCATCGCCATGGAACTGACTCGGTGCACGGCGGGAGATTCCCTGGAAACCGTGCCGAGGATCATTAGTTCCAATCGCTTACGATTCGATTGATGAAAGGCCCTGAGCACCGCGCTCTCTACATTTGGCAGAGCGTCAAAAAGAAAGGCCCTCATGGTTATCGCGTCGGCCAAGCCTTGCTGCGCTTCGTTATGCTCGCGCGCATCACGCGTCAGGCTATGCGTCCCAAACATCCGGCGGCCGCATTAACCAGTCACATTCGGCCGAATGCTCGCCAATTTCTACACGCAGCAAGCGGAGCGGAGCGCGCGAGAACTCACCGAACCGCAGCTTGCGGCGCGTCGAGCGAATAAAGTCAGCGAGTTCCCACAAACGCGGCATTTCCATTTCCCAGTTTTCCTCGCGGTGTTTCCGCGCGTGTCGGCACCGCCAGAAATACGACAAACTCCACTAGAACGATGGCTTCAAGGACCAGAGGCGCGCCCAGTTGCAAACGGACAACCAACAACAACGCCACCATGGAAAACCACTGCCATCGCGAACGACGCAGCCGCTCAATGCGCCCTGGGAAGCGCAGGAAATCACTCCATCGAAGTTTTCCGTTAGGCGCATTCGGCACACAAGCGCGAATGCAGGCCACCGCGAAGAATCCCGCGAGAATCATCTCAACTGCCATCATTGGTAGGTTCATGGGTACTTTTCCTCCACCTCCAGCGATTCCGCGCTGCATGCGGTCAACTAAAGTACAATTCTCCTCGGTCCTGACCGCTCTTCGCTCTCGCGCCGCACGTAAGGCTCGTAGCGGCTCGCACACACTCTCTGGGCACACCAAGAGACCCACGCAAAAAACACGTTTTGTTGAATTCAGTTGTTCAGAGACCCGTGGATCATCCACAAAAGTGGCCGCTGAAAACTGATCAGCCCTCCGTCAAATAGCCGGAGTCTGCTTTGGACACAGCGCCGTGTCTGGTGAAATCTTCGATTCTGAGAGGTGTGATCCCCCGGTATTGCACAAAATCAGAGGGATAAGAAGGCGTCGTTGGCTTCTGCGGGGCATATTGCGGTTATCGCACTGCGCAGTCAACGTCAAACTTTTGATCGACAAGATGCAATTCTTTTATTCGTGCAAGAGCTTGGAAAAACTACCGAAACATGCGCATGGGATCGTTGTCGTTCATGATAGTTTCCGCAATCTCTTTCATGCTTTTGCGCTGGTTCTGGCTTTGTCGTCGCATCATTCGGTACGCTTCGTCCTCGCTAATGTGGAGATTGCGCTGCAAAATCCCCTTCGCCCGGTCGACGTACGTGCGCGTCGCGAGCCTATCCAGCAGCACCACATTTTCACTTTCCAGCCGCACTCGTTCCACTTCGGCACCAATCAGAAATCCCACTGTGGCGATCAGCTGGATTTCCCGATCGCCGTAACGGTGCGGCGCGCGGTTCTGAATGGTAATGACTCCGACCAAACGCCCGCCGCTGACCACGGGAACCGAAAGCAGCGCTTCGAAACGATCTTCGGGGAGTTCGTGAAACATTTGGAAACGACTATCCAGGTAGGCACGCTCGGGAATGGCTACAGGCTCGAGATGCTCCGCCACCCAGCCCGCGATTCCTTTTCCGACCGTCATTGTCAGGTGGTCTACAGCATCCTCGTGGGAATTCTTGGATGCTCGAAGAACGAGTTGGTCTTTATCCAGAACATAAATCAGGCAGGAGTCACATGTCGTGACTTCACCGAGGAATCTGACAACCTCGCGCAAGACATCGTGCAACGGGGTCGCCATGGAGAGTCGACTAGCCGTCTTACTAAGCAGTAAGATATCGAGGCCTTTTTCGTTGAGGTGACCGGAATTGTTGAAAGGGATAGTATCCATCGGCGTCTCCAGGACTCATAGATTTACATCGCTCAAGAAAATCTCGATGGAAGCGGTTTCGTCCTGGAAACGCACGTAAAGATTCCATAAAGACAAAAAAATTGTATGATTGGGTCGTTCGTCCCTGCCACCTATCTTTTGGGTGCAGCGGGTATCTTTTGGCCGTGGCAACGAAGCTATCTCTCTGATTCTACTAAAATAGGTCTGTGCAACGGGCGGGCTTAGGGCAGTCGGCGAATGAAACGTATGGACATTCTGTCTATCTACTCACGCTCAAATCGGTCGCGTTTTTTGATCGTTGGGGGTCTATTAATAATTGTCATAGCGATAACGGACGCGGTGACTCCTCCCTTACCTCTAGGATATTTGTATTTATTTCCGATTCTTCTCCTGGCGGGTTTCCTCCCGCGGCCGTGGATCGTGGCGCTGGTTATAGTCTGTGCGGCGCTGACCGGGATATTCAGCCGCTACGAGCTACGGCCAGCAACCATCCTTTTCGTGATGGCTTCGCTCGGGTTTGCCGGAACGGGAATGTTTGTTTCCGAAATCGTCCACAATCGGCATGCGGCTCTGCAGAATGTTAAGGAACTGGAGACCCAGATCCGACTGCGGCAAGAAACGGAAGGACAGCTGATTGGTCTGGTGGAAAGCAGTCCTCTAGCGATTATCGTGATCTCCGCCAACGGAAACATATCGCTCGCAAACGAAGCCGCACAAAGTCTATTCGCCTCCGGAGACGCTACGATCACTGGACAACCGATCGCCGATTTTCTGCCTGCGCTCCAATCGGTGCTTCAACAGCCCAGCTCCAAAATATTCCGAACCCAGATTCGCTGCCGAGGAAAGAGAAAAAACGGAGACATTTTTCTCGCTGCTGTTTGGTTCTCGACGTCAATTACCACAACCGGAAACGTGGTCTCCGCGATCATAATGGACTTCTCAGAAGACTTGAGGGATCGTGAAGACCTGAGCCTTGAACATCTCCTGAAAAATGCGAAAATCCTGATGGGTGCGATCTCACACGAGATCCGAAATCTGTGCGGCGCGGCGCTCGTGGTGTACAGAAACCTCTCTCGACTCCACGGAATGAGGGAAAACGAAGATTTTATCGCATTGGGAGATTTGATCGCTGGATTGGAGAATCTTTCGACGATGGAATTGCGGCCCTCTTGGGCGCAAAGCCTGCCGGCAATCGACTTGTCCTCTGTATTGGACGAATTGCGGATTGTGATCGCTCCTCCCTATAGTGAGTCGGGTGCTACGATTCATTGGCAACTTGACGAACATTTACCCTTGGTGATGGGAGAGCGTTATGGATTGCTCCAGGTGTTCCTAAATCTCACTAGGAACAGCCAGCGTGCAATGGAAGTGAGTGAGAATAAAGAACTGACGGTCAGTAGCACGGTCGAATCTGGTGCCATCACAATTCGATTTGAAGATACGGGGACTGGTATTCCTGACGTTTCGGGATTATTTCGGCCATTCCAGGCCGGTGCAGATGCGGCTGGCCTGGGTCTGTATGTATCCCGCGCGATTTTGCGAAGCTTTCGCGGCGATCTGCGGTATGAGCCTCGTGACAAGGGCTGTTGCTTTGCCGTCATCCTGCCTCGATTTGTCAGCCAGGGGGAAACTCCTTCATGAATGCGGTTGTTGCCGGAAAAATTCGTGTGCTTTTGATCGACGACCATACCCTGTTCCGCGAAAGTTTAGCGAGACTGCTCCAGTCGGAACCTGGATTTGAAGTAGTAGCCCATTGCAGTTCTTCCGCAGATGCCTTGCGCGCCGTGAGCGCTCGGGCAATTGACATTGTATTGCTTGATCTGGATTTGGGTGCTGAAAAAGGAGCCGATCTGCTTGGCAGCCTACGAGAAGTCGGTTTCGTCGGGAAGGTGCTGCTCGTTACCGCCGGAGCGAACGAAAGAGAAATGCCCGCTCTAATTCGAAAAGGAATCTCCGGAATTTTCTTGAAACACAATTCTCCCGCACTTCTGATACAGGGCATCCGTGACGCAATGAAGGGTAAGGCGCTGTTTGAGCAGGAATTCTTGAAGAAAGTCCTCGAAATCTCGGAGGGATCCGCTTCCGAGATACGCCACACCAGGTTAACGGAGCGAGAAAAGCAGGTACTTTCTCTGGTCTTTGAGGGTTTGACGAATAAGGAAGTTGCGGACCGCATTCAGATTTCAGAGAGTGGCGTCAAGAGCTGTCTTCAGCATTTATTCACAAAAACTGGAGTCCGGACACGCAGCCAATTGGTGCGTGTCGCTCTGGAGAAATACCGCGACGAGCTCTAAGCGCGATCTGAGGCCAAGGCGTACCACCATTTGATTCGAGTTGAATATACAATCTCGAATCGTGTTTACAACCCCCTTTATCCTCCATGCTGTTTGCGTCGCCAAAGAAACTTCACTCCATAGGAAATCTTTCAAGTGCACCAAGTTTCCGGAAGTTTGGTTCTCATAATGAGCAACTCCGACTTGGAAAAACTTTCACAAACGCGTGAAAGGCCGACGCGAGCAGCAAGGAAACGATATACTGCGGCTAAGCGATGAAACTGAGTATTGAGACTATTGAATTCCTGCTGCTTGTCGCGGCTATCGTTGCGATGTTGGCGAGGCGACTCCGTTTGCCGTATAGCGTGGGTCTCGTTTCCGCTGGAATTGCTCTTTCTCTCTTGCCGGGTTTGCCCCAAATTGAACTTTCAAGGGAACTAATCTTCATGGTCCTGCTCCCGCCATTGATATTTGAGGCTGCACTCTACATTCATTGGAAGGATTTGCGAAAAGACATTTTTGTGATTCTGGCAATGGCTACCTTTGGCGTGCTCCTATCTGCGTCTGTTACCACATTGGGCTTGCGGTACTCGGTGGGCTGGGAATGGCCGAGCGCGCTCCTGTTCAGCGTCCTTATCGCTGCCACCGATCCCGTATCCGTTATCGCAACATTCAAGGAAGCTGGAGCCCGCGGACGTCTGAGACTCCTGGTAGAAGCCGAAAGTCTCTTTAATGATGGAACGGCGGCGGCCGCCTTCGCCATCGCGCTCGCATTCGTTTCAGGCAAGAACATAACTACACTTGGCATAGTCAAAACGTCGCTTCTGACTGTCGGAGGCGGAATTGTTTGCGGCGCCGCGGTTGCCGCCGGGATATTGCTCCTTGCCGGCAGAACAACCGACCATCTCGTCGAGACGATGCTCACTACGGTAAGTGCATACGGTTCATTTCTCATCGCAGAACATTTCCAATTCTCCGGTGTGCTTGCAACTTTGACGGCCGGGTTGTTGCTCGGCAATGTGGGCCCACTCGGTGCCGTTTCTGAAAAGGGAAAAGAGACTATAACTTCGTTCTGGGAATACGCGGCATTCGTTGCAAACTCCCTGATATTTCTGCTGATCGGCATGAATGGAACCAAGGAGAATATTCTGTTGATCTGGTGGCCTGCCTTGGCAGCTATCGTGTTGGTAATGGTCGGCCGAGCAGCAGCCGTGTATCTGACGCTTTTACCATTTTCGCATTCGGCTCTAAAGGTGAGCACCCGGCACCAGCACCTTCTGTTCTGGGGCGGGCTCCGCGGTGCGCTTCCGCTTGCCCTCGTCCTCGGCCTTCCGACCGCAATTCCACGGAGGGAGGAAATGATCACGGTCACCTTTGCCGTGGTAGCCTTTTCTGTCTTTGTTCAGGGGCTGACAGTGGTTCCGCTAATGCGACGTTTAGGAGAGTTGCCTGCCCCAGCCAAGAGAGGTTGAAAGCAGTGTCCGGCTGACCGGTCTTGTGAACGTCCCCTCGAAGTGTGCCGGCGGAAGGAACTTGATCCAACGTCTATAATCGCTTTCGCAGATATTCCAATACTATGCAGCCAACGAACCCGGATATGATGGCAACTGCCAAATTAGTGAGTGTGAGAATATCTTTGATAGCGAGAACTAAGCTCATTCCCCGTTCGCTTGTATGAGTAAACTCCCTCATCAATAGGATTGAGTAGAGCAGGAAGACTACAAGACTAACTTCAACTGTCGCCCTCCACATCGTGGTTAGTTTCCGGGGCTCTCTAGAATCATGAGGCATGAATTGACTATAGCAAGAAACCGTTGATGCGGCACCCACTCCTGAAATAGCGACAAAAAGAGTTCAAGCTAGGTTGACCCGCATTGGAGTCCTCGTTCACGTTGAGAACTATAATCCGTGCGCTTTAGATGCGAAGCGCGCAGAAGCGCGTGACGCTGTCACACGACGCGCCATTGCTTAGAAATTGGGTTTGTTGCCGATGTCCGCAGCTGCCCTTGCATTGCGCAAAGCCCAGGGGGCCTGCTTCGAAAGCGCCGGAGTCAACTCCAATTTGATCCCGCGTTGTGCAAAATGCCGTTGTGGCACGGCATTTTCAGTGGCCTATGCTGTGTCAATCGAGCCGGATACCAGAGCCAGTGAAACTCATTTGGGAGCTAGAGAAGCTACGAATTGCAAACCCCGCTCGACCCACGCCCTCAGCTCGCGGGCCGAACGAAAACCGGCAGGCCCGACATACAGGAACCCTCGCATGGGCCGGCGCGTAAAATCCATAGGTCGCGCATGGGGACGCTCGATCAGTTTCTCGTATTCCTCAGGGTCAACGCGCAAGACGAGATCGCCTTTCAAGATTCCACAGCACATGTGGCCATTGACCATGAAAGCCAGTCCGCCAAACATACGCTTCTCCTCAACGGAGCGTTGGCCCTGGAGGAGTCTACGAATCCGGCCCGCTAACTTCGCGTCAAATGCCACGTTCATCTCCATTCGGTGCGGCGAATACTCTCATTCAGCCAAAAGGATTTTCGTCAGCACTGCGGCCGTAGATTACGGGGACTGGAACTTCCAGCAGCCGGAGGTTAACAGATAGCTGACCTCGGTGATGATACCAGTGATTGAGCAGAATCGACCTAAGAACCCCCACTCGCGGCTTCCCGAAAACTTCCTTTCTTCTCAGAGTCAAACGCCAGGTTGCCTTTGCGTCCCGTTCCGTCATCCCAGCCAAATACGTCTCGGCAGTGTGAATGCTTTCGTCAAAAGTTGAATGTATCTCTTTCAGATTGCCGGGGCCCGGAGGTTGGAAATTTGCCTGGGAGGCGTCGAATTCATCTAGTTGCACCAGCTTTGCTAGGTTGCCCGGAATGCTGGCCACATGGAAGGCCAGTTGACCGAGCGACATGGATTTGGGATGAGGTTTCCAAGCCAGCTTGTCTTCGGGCACTCGTTCGAGGACTCGCTTGGTGATGGCTGCTTCCTCGCGCAATTCATTGAGCATAGAATCGATGACTTGTTTCATATCGCTGTTCTCCTTTGATGGCTAAACAATTTTCATGCCCTTGGGTGGTTGCGGTTCGCCCACATGCTGATAAAACCAAATCTGATATCCGAACGGATCAATTACAGTGAAAGTGCGGTCTCCCCACCATTGGTCGGTCAGCGCGGAGGTCATCTTCACTCCGCGTTTCTTGAGATCGTCGTGGTATGCGTTGACGTCATCCACTTCGAGATAGATTTCAACGGGCCGCTTGGCGGATGTTGCGCTTGTGCCCTCTATTTTCTCAGGCGGTCTCATGAGCATGACTTTGGCGCCACGAAGCGCAACCGTGCAAAAATCGAGCTGGCCATCCTTGCCGAGGACGCCCATTTGGTGCGCGAACCCGAGTTTTTCGACATAGAAGCCACGAGCTTGGTCAACAGAGTCCACTGAGATCATCGGCATCAGTTGAGAGTTTTGTTTCATCGGTCGATCCCTCCATTTCATTGGCTGACCGTCCGAGGATACGAGAGCACTCATTGCTTTTCAACTACTCTATGTAGTAGAAAACTCCTGTATGCGCTGGCACGAGCTGGAACTTATGGAGGAGGTGGGCCTGACGTTATACGAGCGAAAAGCGCTGGCTACTCTTATGGTTGAAGGGGTTGCCGACGCTGAGACGCTTTGCCGCGAAGGAGAGGTGCCGTCTTCGAAAATCTACCAAGCGATGGAGAAACTTGACCGTTTGGGCCTGGTCGAAATCCAGCCTACACGCCCAAAGCTCTATTCCGCGCTCCCCGTCGATGAAGTGGTGAACCGTTTAATCGCAATCTCGCGGGAGCGTGCCGACCTGTTTTCCGAGCAAGCAGAGAAATTACGATCTATCCTTGCCGACCACTCGCGACACGTTCGGGGACGAAAGACATTTGTGGATTTGGCGCTCGGAATGGAGAGTCACATCAAGCGGCATGTGATGCATCTTGCCACGGCGCAACGTCGAATCTGGTCGTACATGGAGCAGGGCGATCTTGAGGCGATTGAAGCGGCCGCCACAAAAGGTTTTCCCATATTGCGGAGGATCGCTCGGAATGCGACGGAACGAAAAGTGGACCAACGTGTCGTTTTCGGTTTTGGGCACCGAACAGCTCCTCGTTTGCTTGGATTCCTGCGCAAGCACAGGGCACACTTGGAGCAGGTCACCGCCGTGCGCTATTCGGCGGAACTGGGCCATCCGTTTCACGTCATTGACGACGATATGGTGATCCTCTGTTTAGACCATCCATTTATCCCCGAGGGACGTTTTGCTTCTCTCTTAATACGCGACAAGGATCTTGCGCAGCAACTCGCTGATGGCTTTCAAAAGCTCTGGTCCAAAGCGATGCGTGATCTGCGTGAAATTGATTTTCATCCCGGCGCGGTGCCCACAGGCAGCCGATGATGTCGGTCCGCTGGCCACTTTTCTCTAGAACGGCAAAAGCGTGCCGCCAACACCGTTGCGGGCCTCTCTTTTGACGGAGGCAGACGCCAAAGGGTAACTCCATGCCCGGCGTTCCTCATTCCAACAGATGGTGGCAATCGGACGATACGAGCACTTCTTCATCGTTGCAGAGGACAATGAAGTGATCTTGGCAGTCGCGAACTACCTCCTTAATGGAGCCAATTGGAGCCTGATCGACAAGGGTTGCGGACGCTAAGTCACTGAAAGAATGGTAGGCCCGTGCGGACTCGAACCGCAGAGCTCTACCGTGTCATTGGCTTTACAGTAACTTACAAGACCGCAGGGACTGCCAAAGTACGCGGAAGTCGTACAAGACATCGCACTCTGTGGGTTGGAGTGTGGGTTAGAGATAAACACGGAGGCCTCGCCTTTCTGTATCTTCGATAGCACAAATGAGCTGTTCTCGCTCTGGATTTGTGCGACCAAGTCAAAGTTTTTAGACATCAATGGGCTCGTCAGCCCAACAGCACACGGGCATCAGCTCTTCTCCAATGCAACAGTGGCTAGAGGAAGGACCATGCGAGTCCGTTATCAACGGGGATATCTGCGGATTGGACAAAGGAAGACGGGACCTGATCGTTGGGAGTTCCTTTGGTGGAACAGCGAACCTTCCGGAGTGCGCGTCCGGCGCAAAGCAGACATTGGTACCGTCCTACAGTATCCAAATTTGGAAAACGCCTGGCAACCGAGTAATGGTCTCCGCGTATCAATCAATGAGACTCGCAATCGTCAGCGGGAATTATTGGGCGATGATTGAATAGGACTCCTATTGGGACAAGTTGTTCCTGATCCAAACTTCTACCTCATCAGGTTCCGAATACGGTGTCAGCCTGCAATTCGGGTGGGTGATGCCCGTGATTAGGAGAGATATTTTGGTTTCGACTTCTCGCCGATAGAATAAGACTACCTTCTTCTTGGTTGCCCCCAGAAGGTAGCCAGTCTCGAAGCCCAAGCCAAACGAGGAACCGGAAACCTCGGCAATGAACATGTCGCATTGTTCAAGCCACTTCATGTCCCGCAGAAACACTTCTTTGGGCGTCATCCGGCGGTCCACCTCCCACGCGTTGTCCTCGACCAAATGTCGAGTTAGCACTTCATGGTGCATTTCCACAAGGATGTCCACAATTTTCCGAGCTACGGTCACTGCTGAGCGGTCACCGGCTACGGTGAAGCCAAAATAGATTTTCATGCCTGTGAAATTATCCTCTCTAAATTTCTAGCAAACCTTCCACCGGCAGAGCGTCTGCCGCAATTTACTTGGCGCGAAGTTTGCGAATGTCACCGTTTCGCTGCGTAACGCCGTCTCGGTCGAGTTGCTCAAGCAGCGGTACAATGACCCGTCGACTGCAACCGAGTTCTTGCCGAAGCTGACTAACCGTGGCAGCTCCCTTGTTCCGAATGAATTGGCTTATCAAGTTGGTCATGCGCTTTAAACTGTCCGAGGCCAACACCACTTCCGCGTTGATCTCTACCGCCTCGCCGGTCTCGATCAAGAATCGCAGGGCCTGGTGTGAAGCGGAATCAGGCTCGAGTTGCTTCCGCGAAGGCGGATCAAACGGTTTGGCAGCCAGCATGGTGCGTAGCTTCGCGGCTGCGGCCATAAGCGGTGGCGGCAACGCTCGCTGATGTGTCACTCGGCGAATTGTGTTTCCAACTTTGACGAATTCACTCCTGCATAAGTCGCTGACGAGGAATTCAAAGAGTTCGGAGAATGGAAGACCAGCTTCGAGATTCGTTCGCAGGTCCGAGAGGGACAAGCCAGAGTGTTCAGGGTGAGCGCGATGGTTTGCGTCGATGGCATCTGCTGCACGCTGGAGCGACATCTTCCAACTGCCCGCGTCAACAGCGATATCCGCCAAGAGCACAAGATTCCCTCCTTCGGCTATCCGCGAAATAGCACTGGAAATGTCGGCAGCGCTGAAATTCGACTTCAACAACAATTGCGATCGCATGACAGCCTGGTCGCGCGCGATTTGGGAGGCGACAAACGACGTCACCTCGCTGGGTGATTCAGCGCGGCGGCGGAGAAAACTGAGCCGCGCTTCGCTCCGGAACATCTTACGCCCCGCGTCGGGGTCGAGCACTACACCTCCAGCCAACGTGCTCTGTCCGGCTGAATCGCGGAGTACAAAGCGGTCCCCGGCAAAACCAAACACGTTCGCGTCAAACCTAAGTTGAGCGAGTGCGTGTTCTCCAGGACCTAACTCTTTGCGCGGAGAAAAAACTACTTTGGCGCGGGCATTGGCGCTGCCGTGGTGAACATTCACTTGCGCGCCGTCTCTGAGTGGACGGTTCACTCTTTGTGAGACTTCCAATGCGATGTCAAATGCGTCGCTGGCCCCGCCAAACTCGGGCAGCGTGACCACGTCGCCTCGACGAACGTCGTCAGAGGCAGCGATATCGGTCAGATTGAGCGCAGTGCGTGTACCCGGCACGCTAAACTCGACATCCTGGTTGTAAGACTGGATGTTTCGAATCCGGGCGACTTTGCCAGATGGTTGGATCGTAACACTTTGACCGCGTCGCAGAGTTCCGCCGGTCAGAGTTCCTGTGACGACCGTGCCGATGCCCCGCAGCGTGAAAACCCGGTCAACAGGAAGCCGTGGTTTGCCAATATCGCGCGGCGAGGGCATGCCCGCCAGAACTTGTGCGAGGGCAGCCTTCAAATGGTCGAGGCCTCGTGCGGTAACAACAGATGTGGGAACAATCGGCGCATCGGCGAAGGGCGTGCCGCATAATTTGTCGTGAATTGCGGCAATCGCGCGATGTTCGTCCCGTATTAGATCGATCTTGGTTAAGGCAATCACGGCGCGATTGATGCCGAGGTAGGCGAGAATTTGCAGATGCTCCTCGGTCTGAGGCATCCAGCCATCGTCGGCCGCAACAACAAACAGTGCAATGTCAATTGAGCCGACCCCCGCAACCATGTTCTTCACGAAGTCTTCGTGGCCGGGCACGTCAACGATCCCAAGCTGGAAGGACGGAGCCTCTGGCGCGGAGGCAACAAGATCTAAGCGCGCGAAGCCGAGGTCGATGGTAATGCCCCTTGCTTTCTCTTCTGGCAAGCGGTCGGGATCAGTTCCGGTCAGCGCTTTGACCAGAGTGCTCTTCCCGTGATCCACATGACCAGCGGTAGCGACAATAAAATGTTGAGGATCCGCCATTGGAACTTTTTTCTGCTGCCCCTAATCGTGATGAAACTTGCTTCACTTGAATCAGATCGCGGCGCGGAGGGCTGCCACGATTTCTGCGTCCTGATCTGGAAATACGGTTCGCAGATCGAGTTTGAGCTTGCCACGTTCAATGAATCCGACGATTGGCGGCACATGAGAACGCAACCGCGCCGCCAATTCCTGCGGCTTGAGTCTGTCGTGACTTATATCGAGCGTCGTGGACTGCACAAGCGAGCGTGGCAGCGCGCCGCCTCCGATTTGGGAGCGGCCTTTGCCTATTTCTGCTTTAATCGGCAAGCCGCTGAGCGCCGTAAGGATTTTCCCAGCACGCAATTGCAACGTATCGTTCGATGTGTGCAACATCGCGAGGAGGGGAATGTCCTTGTGACTCATTGTGTCATTTGCATTCGGATGGTCAGTCGAGTTACGCAAGTAAATCTCCACCGTCGCCTCAAGCGCTGCCAGAATTAGTTTGTCGCAACGTAGCGCGCGGAACAACGGTTCGCGCTTGAGCGCGGCGACCAACTTCGCCTTCCCCGCAATAATTCCGGACTGTGGGCCGCCGAACAGTTTGTCGCCGCTAAAGCAGACTAAATTCACCCCGTTTCGCAACACCTCCGCGGGCGTGGGCTCGTGTTCAAGGCCTGCAAAGGTTTCCGTATGAATCATGGCGCCGCTACCTAAGTCCTCCACGAACGGTATTCGCTTCTCGTGCGCCAGCATCGCGATGGCCTCGGTTGACGGAGAATCGACGAACCCATCCATAAAGAAATTGCTGCGATGCACTTTCAAGATCAGCGCGGTCTCGCGAGTGATCGCGCGAGCGAAATCATTGAGAGAAGTCTTGTTGGTTGTTCCAACTTCGCGCAATCGCGCACCGCTGGCCTCCAGTATTTCCGGAATCCGGAACCCGCCGCCGATCTGAATCAGCTCGCCGCGCGAAATCACGACCTGATTCTTAGGCGGCGGATCTCGGTGAAGCGTACTTCTGCAATCGCCATTAGTAACACGCGTTTCATCCTTGCAGAAATGTCGAAGAATCAGAACAAGCGCGCTCGCGTTGTTATTCACCACTGTCGCAGCTTCCGAGCCGCACAGTACCGCAAGATTGTGTTCGAGGTACGCAGCGCGACCGCCGCGCCCTCCCCCGCCGATTTCATACTCGAGATTGTTGTATTGCGATCCAATCCGGGATATCGCTTCAATAACAGCATGTCCCAGTGGTGCACGACCGAAATTCGTATGAACAAGAATGCCAGTGCCATTGATCACGGGCTGCAGGCGAGACGCGCGTAGAGTTCCCAACGCGGAACGCAGTTGCGAGAGGACTTCCTCGAAGCCAGGGATTGTTCCATGTTTTCGCAGGGCCGCCAGTTCTCGCCGAATGGTCGCCACGACAGTAGGATGAGGTAATCCTGCATCACCTAGCGCGATAGCAAGTTTGTCGACAGATGGGATGGCGCGCAGTCCTGAACGTTTCATGCTGCCACTCGGATCCGAGGCTTGCTCGACCGTACAATCTGTCCGATGACGGCAGCGCACAGTGTGTGGTGGGTCTTCAGACGCTTCAATACCGCATCCAGATTTCGCCGCGGCACGCTCAGCAAGAGACCGCCGCTCGTCTGCGCATCCGTCAACAGTGTTTTTTGAGCCGGAGTGGCGCTGTCCCATGCGGTGAATTTGTTTGCAAAATCAAGATTGTCGCGGCTGCCGGCAGGAATGCAACTGTTCGCGATGAGCTGGAAGACTTCCGCGCTGATCACTGGCACTGCATCAGCAGCAATCTCGGCGCCAACACCGCTGGCGCGACACATCGCCCCCAGATGCCCGAGCAACCCAAACCCGGTAACGTCAACCGCGGCTTTTAGAAGCCCTCTCTCCGCTAGTTCCGGTCCTACACTGTTGAGCTTTGTCATAACGGCGATAACTCTCCGTTCCAGCAACCGGTTGGTCAGGCCACGCTTAATCCCTGTGGTGATGATACCTGTCCCGAGCGGTTTCGTCAGGACAAGCACGTCGCCGGCGCGAGCCTTCGCGTTGGTCAGCATGCGGAGTGGCGACACCAGTCCTGTCACGGCGAGCCCGTAGATTGGCTCCGGGTTTCGAATTGTATGGCCACCGATCAGAACACACTTCGCTTCTTTGATCTTCGCAGCGCCGCCGCGAAGGATCAGATTCATGACACGGGGCGGCACCAAGTCTGTTGGTATTGCGAGGATGTTAAGCGCAGTCAAGGGACGGCCGCCCATGGCGTAAACGTCTGACAAAGCATTTGCCGCTGCGATCTGTCCGTAGGCAAACGGGTCGTCGACGATTGGCGTGAAAAAATCGGTCGTTTGCACCAGCGCGCGATTTCGGTCGATGCGATACACCCCTGCGTCGTCTCCTGTGGCGGCGCCAACCAGGAGATTTCGGCTATTCAGAATCGGTAGCTGACGGAGAACCTGCGTCAGAGCCTGCTGGCTGAGTTTGGAAGCTCAACCGGCGCAGGACGACAAGGCAGTCAGCTTGAAGATCTGCTCGCGCGACATGGGCGATCACCTCCTTTCGACGATGATTTCGAATGCTGAAGGTGGCGGAGAGGGTAGGAATCGAACCTACCCCCCGGCACAAAGTGTCGGGGCAGCGGTTTTGAAGACCGCGACGACCACCAGGCACGCATCACTCTCCCTAAAAACGGAGACCAACAAGAGGCAGAACCGCAAACACGGGAGTGTAGCAGTTACTAAATCAATGTACCTAGGGATTAGCGATTGTCGCCTGCCACCCGCGCGAAGAGTTAGGTTCAAAGTTGACTGTCGAGAGTTTTGGAAAGATCGTCGTGGTCGATCAAGCCGACAATCGTTTTGATTTTCTTTCCGTCGCGAGAATAGAGCATGCTTGTCGGCATACCCAGAATCCCGCCAAATTTCTCTGCGATCTTGGTGTTGCCCAGCAGGATTGGATAATTCATCGCCTCAGAATTGCCGTTCACGTCGAAACGCTGGCTTTGCACCCATGGTTGCACGACCTTCTGACCGTCGTCATCCATAGCAATACCAAGGATGACCAGGCCCTTGGGGCCATACTTCTCGTTGAACTCTATGAGCCAGGGTATCTCGGAACGGCATGGCGCGCACCAGGTAGCCCAAAAATTCACCAGAACCACCTTCCCCTTGTACTGAGCGACTGTAACGGTTGCGCCCTCCAGGGTAGGAATCTGCACGCTGGTCTCGGGAGCTGCCGCACCAGCGACTCCGCCGGATTCCTTCGCGACTTGTGGCTGCGTTCCGTGACCGCAACCAGCAAACGCGAGGAGCACCGCTATGGCAATTACCGATTTCAACTTCAGAAAATTGCGGTCCATTTTGCCGATGCTCCTCACTTGACAAAGCTGTTCAGAAAACTCAGTTTGCCGGAAAGCAGAGTCAGGCGGTTGACAAAAATCAGACAGCCCACGGCGAGCAGCAAAACGCCGCTGCCAACCTCGACTGCGTGCAAGTAGCGGCGGAAACGCTGATAGAAACCCAGGAATTGATTGATGCCCAGCGCCGTTAGCAGAAATGGGATGGCTAACCCGGCCGAGTATATGGCCAACATGAAGACGCCGCGTGAAATTGTCTCGCTCGTCGCGGCCATCGCTAACACACCAGCCAGGATTGGGCCGATGCACGGCGTCCAGCCGAACGCGAACGCGAAGCCAAGCAGGAAACCGCTCAGGACGCCTGCGAATGGCCCAGCGTCGGTGTCCTGTTTGGTTTGGCCTCCAAGATTGCGGAAATGCATGTCGCGATTGAGCCACCGAGTCAGCATCGGCCCAGCCAGAAAAATGAGCGAAACGGAAATTAACTGCGCAGGTCCGAAGAATCGGGGTGCGTCATCACCCATGCGCATCCAGATTAACAATCCGACCAATGCAAGCAGCGCCCCCACAACCATCCCCGCCCGCACCGGGATCTTCCCAAGCACGCCGATCAAATGGAGACCGAAGAGGACGATAATGGCCCCGGCAAATGGCGCAAGAAGACTTTTGTTCTGCAGGAGAAATTGCCCGACAGCGCTAGCCGACGCGCCAAAAGCGACGAACACGACCGAGAAACCCATCACAAATGCGAACGAGGATGCAATCAGACTTCCTCGGGGCTTTTCCCCTCGCCGCAACTGCTCGACCCCGATTCCCGAAAGCATCGAGATGTACCCCGGCACCAGGGGCAAGACGCACGGCGAGAGAAACGAAATCAGTCCGGCAACAAACGCCGCAAGAATTGAAACTTGCAAGGTTAACTCCTACTCTGAGATCCGGGAAATCCGGTACAGCTCCTCCGCGAACGGGAACGTCTATTCGAAGTCCCGCACGAAAATCCACACCCAAGCTGATTCGAAAATTGCCGCTTTTTCGAACGATCCCTTTATTCGGCAAAATGTTCAATCAATGCTGCTGAGTCAAGCCTCTAACTTTTCCAGTGTGAAAGACGATGTTAGCTGGATCGTTTTATGCAAGGTTCGATACAGCGGACAGTGCATGGCGTAGATACCATGCACGCGCTCCACGGTTTCAAGGGCTTGTTCCGGCGCCACCAGCCGCATCGCGACGTGGATGCGTCGGATGATGAGCACGCCATCCTCGGCTTCCACCTCGCCAGTCACTTCCCCCACGAGCTTCCCGTTGCTCGCATCGATGTGACGCGCATCCAGCGCGCCTCCGAAGGTACCGAGCATTCAACCGGCGGTCGCGGCGATCACATAATCGATCGTCGAGGCGTGAGACTCCGTAAGTTTGGCGGGGTCGACTTTGTAATGCTCGGCAATGGCACCGTGGACACTAAAAACCACCGGCTGCGATTCACCCGCTAAATTGGCGATCCTTACAGGACCAACCTTTCGTTCAATATGAGCTTTGGAAACGTACACAACTTCGGACATGGTTATCTCCAGTGCTGCAAAGGGCTGTTCAGTTCATTACAAATGTGGATGTCCTACTTGTGCCGAATATCCTCCGGGGCTCGTTGGCGATCGAGCGGCAAAACTCGCACTTGCCAGTGCACCGGAACCGAGGTTGGTAGATAACAGATTTTTTTATCGCAAGCCTGGTAATCCAATCTTCCGTTGATCGTAAGCGCTTTTCCTTCCGTCCCAAGAGAAGCGCTAAAATCCGCGGCGGAGCTTATTTTCAGATCCTGAGTGATGCGGAATTTCCCCTCGAATACCGGTACGCGTTCCTTGATCGCCGGCAGATAGAGAACCTCTGCGTGTGGATAGGTCACCGGGGTAAGAACAATTCCCGGCGTGGGATCCATCACAAGCGCGATGGGCTTATAGCCCTGAGTCCCGGGCGCGTAGACATGCACGTCGGGTGGGAGTTGAACTTCGGCAGTCAATACAAGACGGCCGCCTGGAAACCCTGTTCGGTCCGATTGCTCGACGGCGAGGCTCAAGTGCGGCGACTGGACAGTGTCTGTTACTTCGTCTCCGAGATTCGGAAAAAGTTTGCCAACAACATTGTTTCCGGAAAATCGTTGCCGGTATTTCACCTCGAAGAATTTTTCCCGAATTGTGCCATTGGTATCGATGAAGAAATAACCGGGTCGCGCCATGCCTTTATATTGCCCTGTCGCCTCGGAGTTCAGAACTTCGTAGGCGCGAATAGTTTTCGAATCAGTGTCGGCGAGCATGGGAAATTCAATTTTCTTCCGGTCAGCGAAAGACTTCAATATTTCCACGCTGTCGTAGCTGATGGCCGCCATTTTGATTCCCTGCTTTTCAAACCGCGCTTTTGCGTTTTGCAGCTCGACCAGCTGCGCTTTGCAGTACGGTCACCAATCGGCCGAACGGAAAAAAAGGAGAACCGTTCCATTCGTTCCTTTCAATGTTTCCAGAGTTTGCTGTCGGCCAAACTGGTCGCGAGCGGAAAATGAGGGGGCCTTCTGACCGACTTCCAGGCCAATCGAGGTGTGCATCTTCAAAGATGTCACATGAACCGTATTGCCCTCAAGTGTCCCGGTAAGGGTCATGCTGTCCCCCAGGTGCCCAATGGCCTCATCTTGAGGGTCGAGCAAGTACATCTGCCTGGTTGTATCGTCATATAAAACAAATTTTGTGCCGGGCACATCTTTCTCGGTGCACTTGGGAGCCTCGGCAAAGGCTTCGTCCGCAGTGCAATTATTGTTCATGATGACGCCGGACCACGATCCGGAGTCCTGACTATCCGTTTGACTTGCCATGGCCACTCCACCGGCAAAAAAAAACGCCACCATACAAATTACGGGGAAGTTCATTCTCATCATGTCCCCTCCTGAATGCTCCACCTTAACTCTGTCCGATATTTCGACAACAATCCAACACGCTAAAATGGAGCGGACACGCCGTACCAGCCGAACAAGTCAAAAAACTAGAACTATCAAAGTTCCTTCGACGTAATTTCATATTTAAAATTGTCGGGATCGAGGCAGTCCAGCCGGCCCTCAGCAGTTTCCGCCTGCGGATACATCAGAAAACCGATGGGTGCACCACTGGAGCCCGGCAGCGCCACATCCTGTGCGAAGTTGTAGGCGATCCAGTTCATCTCCCACGATCCGAAGAGGCGTTCTCGCGCATTCTTCACCATTTCGTCACCCAGCACACGATTTCCGGGTGCCTCCTCGAGGACGACCTTTCGCACATCCGCGGGATCGACCGGAACCCATCCGTAGGCGGTGAGGTAGACTTCCGCGCGGCAGTGTTGGGCTTTCGTCACGTTTGCTGACGACGTGCCGAGGCTCTGGTATCCGAGCTCCGATTTTCCGACGCGGATGCCATAGACATCGCGCGCGGGAAGCCCTGAAGCGCGCGCGAGGCCGACGAAGAGTGCGTTGAGATCGGCGCACTTCCCGCCCAAGTCCTTCGACTCCAGCATGAAGCGGATGTCGCCGACACCGCAGCCACGTGTCTTCGGGTCCCGGAAGGTATTGTCGACAATCCAATCGTAGATCGCGCGGGCCTTCTCGATATCGGTATTGGCGCCGCCGGTAATTTCGTCCGCAGTTGTCTTTACAATGCCATCCGTTGGCAGCAGCTTTGTCGGGAGCAGACAACAGCGCAATTCCGTTGGGTCCACTCTCGGAGCCTTGACGGGCGCGGCGAGATCAACGGCGTAGTTCCTGGTGGCGATCCGACTGGTTAGCGTGAGGACCGGCTTCGCCCCGGCTGGAAATTCTGCAGCGACGATTCCCAAAGCGTCGGTTTTGCTTTTGAGCATCTTCACTGCGGCGCCCTCGGCGTGGAAGCGATTTGTGAATGTCCGCTGGAAGGGCGTTTCCCCCATGAGGGCCGCCGGCAGCCACACGCGCGTAGCTCCGGAAGAATTGAAAACTTCAACGCGCGTGGTCACCTCAAATGTCCGCCAACTGCCGGCTGTAGTACTCCCGGCAAACAAATGCGTCGTCCCTGGTATTGCAAGGCTTGCGGATGCGATGCCAGCGGAACGTAGAAAATCGCGACGGTTCATTTGGGCATCCTCTCGATTTGTTGCTGCGTGATCTTCACGACTTTTCCCCTGAAACGCCAGCTAAGTACGAATACTTTTCACGAATACCGCGATCGAGGCCCCGATCTCCGCTGGAGAGTCTTCCTGCAAGTAATGGACTCCTTTTACACTCACCACATGTTGGTTTGGCCATGATCGGGCAAACTCACGACTCCGCCCTGCCGCTAGATGTAGCTGGTTACTTTGCTTGGGTTTCCAAGAGCAAGGGTTGATTTGACGATTCTCGCGCTTCCCCTCCATGAATCGACATGGCTCTCGCCGGAATTGCGGAAACTTCGCCGTGCGGTTCTATGCTCCAGCTTTTAGCCATACGGTTACCACCCGCCGTCAGGCAAAAAAATGCGGATAACTCGATGATTTCCGCGTTGCTGTAATATTTCTTCAAATCTGCATATACTTGCGCGTCTTTACCATCGTCGAGGGTGAGAGTCCGCGCGTAATGGAGAGCTGCGCGCGTCTTGGGGTCTGGATGCTCCCAGTTTGGCAGCGCGCAGCTTGTTTTCTCTTCCTCGGTGATGGATGCAGCGAGCGGAGAAGTTTGCCGCGCGCAGAATTCGCAGCCGATCATCTGGGCAATCTGGATGCGCGCAAGTTCCTTGATTTCGTGGGGCACAGAGCCGCCGCGGTGGAGCATGTCCCAATAACCTGCGAAGGCTTTCGCTACTTCGGGATTGTTACCCATAGTTCGGTACCAAGCCTGCGGCGGGCTCTTCGTTACTGCAGCACCAACAATGACCTGGCGCAACTTGGGGTCGTGGATGTCTTGGTCAGCAACTTGGGGAACATGCGGCACGTGCGTTAATGCGGCCATTTGTAACCTCTCTATACTCGTTCTTGCTCGTCAGAAGCGGCTAGGTCTTGACTTCCGTAAATGTTATGGCACGAGGTGGGCCAAAGCGCTGGCCGTTTGGGCAAAAAGCTTTCGCCTGATTTTAAAAGGCTTAGAGCGAGCAGGTCGGAAGCACGCCGACAGCGCTATCACGGCATTTCGTGGCTCGGCACGAAACCTAGTGGAGGCAAGTTGCATTCACGATATATCGTGGCGCCTGCGGTCAATGCCTAGCTTAGTCATTTTGCTGCGGAGTGTGTTCGGGTGGAGATTCAGAATTCTTGCCGCGCCCCTTGGTCCGTCAATCACTCCCGCAGTTCGATTC
This sequence comes from uncultured Acidobacteriota bacterium, assembly GCA_963786215.1. Taxonomy (GTDB): domain Bacteria; phylum Acidobacteriota; class Terriglobia; order Acidiferrales; family UBA7541; genus Palsa-360. The sequence goes on along the minus strand of CAWAYK010000003.1, from coordinate 44,047 downwards.
AGAGCGGCCAGGATGTGATCGCGTTCCATGCGCTCCAGGCTCGGGAACAAAGTTTCCGTCGACCGGGCACTGTTCTCCGCAATGGGGGGATCAGCTTTTGGAGGTTTGGCAGAGAATGCGTGGCTAAGATCCACAAACGCGGGGGTTCTGGGTAGAAATGCTGGGTCAACCGATAGAACGGGCCCTGCTGCAAGTACGACCGCACGCTCGATAATATTCTGAAGCTCGCGGATGTTCCCAGGCCAGGAATAATCCATGAACAGATCCATCGTTTCCTTCTGCGTCGCGTCAATTTTGCGGCCAAATTTATTCGCGAAGCGTTGTAGAAAAAAACTAACGAGTTGCGGAATATCGGAACGGCGATTGCGAAGCGACGGAAGCTCAAGCGGAAAAACGTTCAGTCGGTAAAAGAGATCGGATCGAAAACGACCGGCTGCCACGCATTCCTCGAGGTTCCGGTTTGTCGCTGCAATGATTCGAACATTTACCTGGATTGTCTTGTTGCTGCCTACCGGCTCAAACTCCCCTTCTTGCAGCACGCGCAGCAGTTTAACCTGTGTTTCGAGCGGCAACTCGCTGACCTCGTCGAGGAAAAGGGTTCCACCGTCCGCCAGTTCGAACCGGCCGATATGCCTTTCCAAAGCACCGGTGAAGGCGCCTCTCATATGGCCGAACAGCTCACTCTCGACGAGACCAGCTGATATGGCACTGCAATTCAATTTCACGAGTGTCCGGCTCTTGCGATTGCTGCAGTCATGGATGGCGCGGGCAACGAGCTCCTTGCCCGTTCCTGTCTCTCCATAGATCAGAACCGTCGTGTCCAAGGGGGCGACCCGCTCCACCTTTTCGAGCACTTCCCACAATGCGGCGCTGCTGCCAACGATCTCCCGGAAGTTGTGCTCCGAACGGATTTCTTCACGCAGGTAAACGTTCTCTTTCTCTAGCTTGGCGTGGAGTGAGCGAATCTCTTCGTACGCCTTCATGTTCTCCACAGCGAGTGCGACCTGATTGGCTACCTCCTGCAACAGTTCTCCGTCTGCCTCCGAGTACTCATCGGCTTTGTTGCTGGCGAGGTTCAACGTCCCAATGCTTTCGCCCGCCACGATCAGTGGAGCGACGCAAATCGAACGCACTCCCTGCTCCGCGAGCAAGCGTTCGGTAGACGATTCGCTCTCCTTGTCCAAATTCCGACGGATCAGCGGCCGTCGATGGTCAAACGCCCATCCGGCATGGCTATCACGCCGGTCAAGCTCTCTCCCAACGGAGAAGAACTCCGAGGCGTACTCATCATTCTGGGCGAAAATGAGGAGGGTATCGCGTTCCGGGACGTAGAGGGTAATCGCCGAACGATTGAACGGCAGCACGTCATGCAAAGCCGCGCAAACGGCAAGCAATAGTTCGCCCTGACTCAATTTCGTGATGATCGAGTTGTTGACTTCGAGAAGAATGCGGACGCGCTGCTCCGCCGACTCAGCAGAACTGGCTTCGCGAGAAACGGTGGGCGTTCTCCCAGATTTCTTCTCTCTTGCGTTACTGGGTCTCATCTCATAAATGCCTATTGCGACGATAAATGGATTCTACACGTCTAGGTCAATCTGAATCCAGGGCCTCGAGCCATTTCCAGTCTATGTGATCCATAGTAGACCTTAGGCGCCGCATCGAATGCGGCGGTAGACATTTTCTCGGCGCGGTCCTTTAGTAGAACTGGATGGGGTCACCATCAAGGGTTCGCGTTTCCGCGTATCAAAGACACGACCTGTGATAACCACCCATCTATCATTCCACAACGCAGTTACTACGAGCGAAAGAATTTGAGGAGTTATTGGAGTCATTGTTTGGTTTCATCGTGGCCACATTCGTGGAATGCGCAGCAATCCTTCAGGCAACGACGAGGCGCTCATGAACGAATTAGCCGTTGTGATTCGCCAAAATTCTGTCCGCCTCTTAAATCCATAACGTACGGGAATCGTCTCCCGGCAAGATCTGCTATAAGTCCAGCCCACGTTTACCTCTTTCGCTTCGGGTTTTGAGCGCGCACATATTGCTAACGATCGGCATAGACAACCGCACAATCTAATTGCGGCCTGTCTCCATGCAGCTTTTGGCGTAGCCGCATGCGAGCCTTGTGTAACTGCGACTTTGAATTACCGACTGAGCAACCCAAGATCTTCGCAATTTCATTGTGCTCATAGCCTTGAACGTCGTGGAGGAGGAAGACCGACCTATAACCCAATGGTAGCTGCCCAACGGCACGGTCCATATTTAACCGATCCATTAGCCCAGAAAGTCGGAGGTCGGGTCATCCGAACTCTTTGGGTGGATTACCAATTTCTTCATTCGGGCCGATGGCCCCCTCTAACGAGGTCTGCGCAGGTTTCCTCCTGCGCAGGCGTATCAAGACGATATTGACAGCCAGCCGGTGCAACCATGTTGAAAAAGCCGCTTCTCCGCGGAACATCTGGATCTTACGGAACACTTGCAAGAAGATATCTTGGGTCAAGTCTTCGGCTTCGGTTGCGTTTCCAACCATTCTCAAGCACAAGTTATACGCGCGCCTGCTGTGCAACCGATAGATGCATTCGAACGCCGAGGCGTCACCCTGTTGAGCCAATCGAATCGCCTCCGCCTCAGGCAAATCGATGGTTTCGGATTGTCGCAGGTCTGGCAACGCATCGGCTTGCACAATTTTATTCACGACATTGTCCGTTCCTTGCCATCGATTGCTACTTTCCAGAAATGCAGCCGATTTGTGTACCCCCCTTCTGATTCCGTAACCAAGAGAAAGTTACAAAATGCACCCCTACCGGTCGAGCGACTTCTCACCCAGCAATTCAGAAAGCTGCGCCGAAACCAAGGCGCGTTCAACTGTGTAACGTTTTCGGTGGCGGCGTATCTGACTCTTTGAGGCAGATCTGTATGGTTATTGGAAATCGAAAAAAGGCGCGAGTCTACCATAAGGTGTCCGGTATTTCTAAAGGACGAGAGAGTCTCCAAAACTTTCAGGAAACCGGGGACCTATTCCTATTAGTTCGATGCTAAAGGTGAGGCACTCCATTGAAACAATCCTACACCAAGAAGAAATGCCTTTTACTAGGGCTGCGATCATTGACCCTGGCCGCTTGTGCGCTGTTCGGGTTTCCCGCCTTGGCACAGGTCGCCGGCCCTCTGACGCCCACCGGCCTTCCCGAGCAAGCCAAGTTCTCCGGCAAGGCCATTCAAACGGAAGTCGCACTTGCGCTCGTCAATGTCACGGCGACAGATCCCTACGGCCGGCTGGTGACAGGCCTCGAGAGGGAAAACTTCCGTGTCTTTGAGGATGGGATCGAACAGGAGATCATCGCGTTCTCGAGTGAAGATGTGCCGGTTTCCATAGGCCTTATCTTCGACATGAGCGGCAGCATGTCGGATAAATTGGAGAAAGCGCGGCAAGCCGCAGTTCAGTTCCTGCAGACCGCCAATCCGCGGGATGAATTCTTTCTGGTGAGTTTTGGTGATCGAGCGGAGCTGACCCGCCCCTTTACTTCCAATATCGAAGATCTGCAGAACGGGATGTTATACACCACGGCGCGAGGCCGCACGGCACTTTTCGACGCGATTTACCTCGGTCTGAGCCAAATGAGGGGCGCGCGAAACAGCAAACGCGCGTTACTCATCATATCGGATGGCGGCGATAACCACAGCCGGTTTACAGAGTCAGACGTTCGGAATTTAGTGAAGGAGGCTGATTGCCAGTTGTACTCAATCGGCTTGTTCGACGCCAACGATCAGGGACGAACCCCCGAGGAATTCTATGGTCCTACGCTCCTCTCCGAAGTCACTGAGCTTACCGGCGGACGCGTCTTTGCGGTGACGAACCTAAATGAGCTTCCGGATATCGCCGCCAAAATTGGATTGGAGCTGCGCAATCAGTATGTCCTAGGATACAAACCAGGCAACGTCCGGCACAATGGCGTTTGGCGAAAAATCAAGGTTAAACTGGCACCTCCCAAGGGTTTGCCGCCTCTCAGCATCTACGCCAAGACCGGATACTACGCCCCCAATCAGTAGCCTTCAGGTTGCACCGAATCACGGACCCTACTTCGCACGAAACTACTTCTGGTTGTGACGGTCGCCGAGTTCGCTCCTCTCGTCATTTACGATTGCCTTCAGGCTGCGTTGCGGGAGAGGTCGTTGGGCCGGTCTCCCAATGGCCTGTGTAAGCCACTCTTTCAGTGAAACTTTCTCGCGTTTGCGGTATCAGAAGATCGACGCCTATCTTCAGACCTATGAATCGAAGTCGTTGGGCAGATACATCGGGGAATAAATATGCCTGATCTCCCGAACCGGCAAAAGTCCAGATCATTGAATCGCCGCGAACTGCTGAGGCTTTCGCCCCTGTTGGTTGTGGGTGGTTTCGCGATTCCGAAGGTTCGCATGCCCCTACTGGCGGCTGGTGTCAATTTCACCGACTGGGCGTCCGCAAAATGGTTTCGCCGCGATCATCTGGCGCCCACATTCGTCGATAGCGAACTGGCCCCCCTGGAAAAGTTTTACGTCAACACGTACGACGTGGATGACCCCGAAGTGGATCTCGAAAAGTGGACTCTCACGGCCAGCGGCGATGTTAAACGACCTGGAGAGTACACGCTGGCGCAAATCCAATCTCTACCTAAACTGAGGCAGAACACGCGGCACATTTGCGTGGAAGGCTGGGACGTAATTGGAAGATTTGGCGGAGTGCGGATCTCCGACTTCCTCCAGTTCGTCGGCGCAAAACGAGACGCAAAATTCCTTTATGTCGAATGCGCTGACGATTACTACGAATCCCTAGACATGGCTTCTGCTCTCCATCCGCAATCACTACTGTGCTACGAGATGTACGATCAGCCGCTGACACGAGAACACGGCGCGCCTCTCAGGCTGCGCGTGCCAACCAAGATTGGTTACAAGCAGGCTAAATATTTGACGAGCCTGCGCGTTACGGATGTAGTTCCGAAAGCTGGCTACTGGGAGGACCAAGGCTACCCCGCTTACTACGGGCTCTAGGCTTGGCACATTTCAATGGCATCATCAAACTCCATACCTATTCCGATCACCGCTGTCGAGGCCGCGAAAAACCACGTCCAAACAGCCTACGAACATCCCTGGGCTGTGCGTTTCTGCCATTGGCTGAACAGCGTGTCGCTCTTTGTGATGGCTGGAAGCGGCCTGCAAATCTTCCGGGCCTTTCCGAGCTTTGGCTCGAAGATCCCTCAGCGCGACATACTGCATGTTCCAAAATCTCTGGCCCTGGGCGGCTGGCTCGGCGGGGCGCTGCAATGGCACATGACGTTCGCCTGGATCTACGTGGCTACAGGTGCTTTCTACGTAGCGTACCAGATCTTTTCGGGTAATTACCGTCAGCCTCTGATCGTTCTCAGAGATCTGGCCGGGGTGTGGCCGATGATCCGCCATTACTTCTTTTTCGGGCGTAAGCCAGCGCAAACCGAGGTATACAACCCGCTTCAGAAGATGGCTTACACCTCAGCGATAGTGCTCGGCCTGCTGTCTGTGCTGACGGGAATCGTCCTCTACAATCCTGTGCAATTTTCCCTCCTGGCTTCGCTGATGGGCGGATTTCATTGGGCTCGGGTTTGGCATTTTTGTGTTCTGTGCGCATTGCTCTTGTTCGTTTTGGGGCACCTGATCATGGTGATCCTCCATGGATGGAACAATTTCACATCCATGCTGATGGGTTGGAAGCGCAACCCGGAATACATGCCCTGACGATTGTTCACTCTTGACAGAAGCGATGCAAAATCGGGATCGGTCCGAAGCTGAGGTGACAATTGCGCCTCCGTCTGACCCCGCACAAGAACACGAAGCCGTTTTGATCGGGCGCATCCGGGGCGGTGAAACGGAGTTGTTTTACGAACTGATTCGGCCGTACGAGAGACGCGTCTTCGTCATCGCGTTCACAATCTTACGAAACGAGGAGGACGCAGAAGATGCTGCGCAGGACGCCTTCCTTAAAGCGTTTAAGTATCTCGCGCAATTCCGGTCAGAATCGCGATTCAGCACCTGGCTGATCCAGGTTGCGATCAATGAAGCTCGACTGCGGCAGAGGAAGAGTCATCTCGAGATTATGCGACCCATCGAGGATAAGGAAAACGAAGACGGCACTTATACGCCGCACGACTTCACCGATTGGCGTGAGATTCCTTCGGAAGCGCTGGAACGAAAGGAAATCCGCGAAAAGCTGGTTGCGGCGCTCGCCTCGCTGGCCCAGAAGTATCGCGAAGTGTTTGTCCTGAGGGACGTTGAGCACATGAGTATTGAAGACACGGCGCAGGCGCTCGGAATATCAGGAGGCGCCGTCAAGACACGCCTCTTGCGCGCTCGATTGATGCTGCGAGATCTTCTCTCACCTGGGTTGGAAGGAATCTGGGCGAGCCATTCGCAGATTCCAAAGGGAACAAAACCATGGTCGTAAAATGCGAAGATGTTTGGCGTGAAATTTCAAATTACCTCGAGGAAGACCTTGATCCCGCCTTGAAGCTGGCGATGGAGGAGCATTTTGCGCAGTGCGCGCATTGCCTGTCCGTGCGCGACGGCATGCGCAATGTCGTTGAGCTTTATGGCGACAAAGCGATGTTCCACTTGCCTGCAGGCTTCCACCCGCGGCTGCGCGAGCGTCTCGCCGATCAAGTCGAAGGCCGAAAAATTTCGCGGAGGGCTTGGCTCGTGAGCATCGGAGTCACCGGCGCGCTTGCTGCCTCGGCCGTCTTGGCGGCCGCGCTCGATCACTTCGTGCCGCAGCCACTCTCCGAGATGAGCCAGCCCGCCCGGCGATTGCCGCAACGTCTTGTGGCGGTTGTTGACAGCGGCAAATTGTTTCATGTACCGGGCTGCCCTTTCATGCACAGAAAGTATCACATGGTAACGCCAGAAGAGGCGGTTCGTGAGGGTTACGCCCCATGCACCCGTTGCATGCCTGAAGCGCTTCAGAGTGCTGGGAAAGGTACACCTGACTTTCAGGGCGAGGAAATCGTAAGTAGTGAGACAGAGGGGCACTAACGGAACGCTGAGCGGCTGCGCGAAGTATGCGACTCACTGAGCCAGTAGGTGTCCGATAGTCGAGCCGGCTCTATTTCTTGGGCACGTCCTTCGACATGTCGTCGTGCTTCACGCCGTCGTCCCTTTTTATGATGTCGCATGTTTTCATCTGGTCTTGCTGACCTTGGTCCTGGCGTGCTGTGGCGAAGCTCGGTGCGGCCAATCCCATGTGGGAACCTAAAATGCGTTCCAATCAGCTATGCGGAACGCTTCGCCATTTCTTGCCGATGAAGTGGGTAGCAGCCTCATTTTTGAAATCAGATCGGGCCCGTGGCCTTTCCTTGTTGCGGGTTGGTAATACTCTGGTCCGTCAATACAGCACTGACAAACTGTTTGCCCTGAAGCACAGCTTCCACAGCAACTAAGAGATCGCGTGCGGCATTTGATTTAGCAATATAACCATTTGCTCCAGAACTGAGAGCACCTCGCACCACATCTTTAGATGATTCTAGGCTCAGGAAGATGATTTTGGACTTGGGGGCGAGCTTGCAGATTCGTTTAGCCGCTTCGATCCCATTCAGACTTGGGAGCCCGATGCCCAACAGTATCAAGTCCGGTTGCAGTTCTTCAGATTTCTGAACTGCTTCACGTCCGTCTGAGGCCACGCCAACGATCCGCAAATCTTCTCTCCTTTCCAGGCTGGAACGTATAAATTGCCGAAACGGCTCACTATCATCGACGACCAGAATCCGCACCGGTGAAACACTTTGTTTTTCTCCGATGCGGACGGTATCCATAGTCACTTCGGAGTCTCCTGAGATTTGCCGCGCATCCCTCGTGATGAGTGCCTTCTTCATATCCTCGTCCAATCGGAATAGTTTACAGACCGCGCACACCGCCTCGGTGCCGCTTCTGATACGTAAATCCGATCAATGTTACGGGCGGCGAGGTGATTGCCGAGGACGTCCTGCAATCAGGAATTTGCAGGTCCGGTAGGGAATCCGTCAGGTCAACCGCACGTCCGAAAAAAAAGAGCGGCCGGTGCGAGGGCTCGATCCCCTCACACCGGCCGGATGGATTTGGTCGCGGCAGGCTAGAAGGTCGCCTTCACACCGACTTGCAAGTCACGAGAAGCACCTGAACCGATGATTGGGTTCCCAGCATTGACGTCGGGAGTTCCAACCGTTCCGCCAAACTGACCCGGTGAAGAGGGGTCATTCTGTCCGCCACTCGTATTAGAAGATGCGCCGTAAGGATTAGCGAAGATGGGGTGGTTGAATAGATTGAACAACTCGGCCCGCAACTGGATTCCATACCGCTCCCGTATCTTAAAGTTCTTGAAGACGGAGAAATCCACGTTCTTAAAGCCCGAGTCCCGGAAGGTGTTCCGGCCCAGATTTCCAAATGTTCCAAGAGTTTGGGGGGCTATGACCGAATTTCCGGAGACAAAGCACCCGCCGGCTGCAAGCGTTCTCGGATCGGGGGCCACCGCGGCGCATTTAGCCGCGAGTGAGTTGGAAAGAGGGATGACGGTGCCGTTCTGACTGGCTGTTCGAGAGCAACTAACACCATTTGAGTTGAGAGTTCCATCCGGGTTGAGAGAAAAGCCGGAGCAGTATGGGATACTAAAATTACTGCCCTTGAAATCCGATGGGTTTCCGAAGAAATCCCATCGATCGGCATTATCTCCGGTCTCGCTGAAGCCAGTTACTCCGCCGGAATTGTAGTCGTTGACAATCCACGGCTGCCCGCTTTGAAGGGTCACGATCCCGTTGATTTGCCAGCCTTCCAGCATTTGCGCAAAGCCCTTGATCCCTGGAATATTGTAAGTGCTGGTGAACGTGAAATGGTGCCGAACATCGAAATCGGCGTTGCCGTATTCCGCTCCGGGATTGGCGCTGTTTTGGGGAATCAGCCCGAAGCGATTCAAGGAACCGTTGTCGAGGCTGTGAGCGAACGTGTACCCGGCGATAAAAGACACCCCGTGAGACAACCGCTTGGTCAGTGTTACCTGCAAGCTGTTGTAGTTGGACCGGACATCGTTTGTCTGCTCGTTGATGTAGCCGAAATACGGGAATTTCGAAAAATAAGGAGCGCCCTCAAACGCGGCCTGCTGACTGAAACTAGTTAATGGACCGGATTTGCAGGCATCTTGTAACTGTGCTGCCGTTAGAGTGCCCAGACAAAGTCCGGCGCCTGGGTGTGGTTGATTGATGTCGCTAAAACCCGTCAGTCTTGCGCCATGGGTGCCCACATAACCAACCTCCAATGAGAGGTTATTCCCGAAGGAGTGCTGGACGCCCAAACTGTAGTTGATGATGTAAGGGGTTTGAAGATTCTGGTCCACAGCCAAGAGATTGCACGGGCCTGGATCCGAGCCTATGCCGTCGCCGCATTGGATGCCACCCGAAGAGCTGCCGGGAAACACCACATGATTCCAATCGAAATTGGTGGGCGTCGGATTGGTAGCTCCGAGCGCTATATTGCCGTTGCCAGAGGTGGTAACGCCGTTCACCACATATTGGGCTCCGGTCGGGTTGGCGTTGAGGCTAACAGCCGAGGCGTTCTGCAACGCATTCTGGCTGATCCATTCGACTGCGCTGAACGATGAGTAGATGATGCTGAATCCGCCCCGGACTACGGTCGTCCCTTTGCCGGTGACGTCATAGGCGAAGCCCAAGCGCGGAGAGAAGTCCTTGGTTTCCGGCTTCCACAACGAACTGGCACCTGGTGAACCCTGCTGAACGAGTCCTGTCGGTGAATTTGGATCGAAATTGGCCCAGAGATTGTTGGCCTCCTTGAGCGGTGCATTGTAGGTGTAGCGCAGGCCCAGATTGAACGTAAATCCCGGGCTAATGCGCCAGTCATCCTGAACGAATCCCGAATTCGAGGTCCAGAGCACCTTGCGGGTCGCGTCGCCCGTAAGAATTCTTCCGCTGGATGGATTGCCGTCTAGGAAGTCCTCAAGTGCGGTCGAACCCGGAAAACTAACTCCGCCAGAGAAATTGATCCGGCCCCGGCCATTGTCGGGAACGTTGGCATCGGCCTCGATGTGAGCATATTCCCAGCCAAACTTCAGTGTGTGCTTGCCCGCCAGATACGACACGCTTTCCTGAGCGTCATAGTACGGGTTAGGAGAGTTGGATTGGGGACGGTTGTGCTGAGTGCCGAACTGAGTAAGGCTGCCGATGTTAATGTCCGGAAGCCCTGGCACACCGGCGCCTGTATTGAAGCCAGGGACCGTGACTCCTGCGTCGTTGTTAGCTTGAATGAGACTCCAGCGGTTGTAGCCAAACCGTACTTCATTTACCAGGTTGGAATTCGGGGTATAGTCCCAAGTTCCGGACACCGTATACGCCTTGATTAGAAAATCGTCGGTGAAGACCTGATTGATGAAAGGATGATCTTCTCCACTTCCGACATAGCTTCCGATAATCGTTTCGCCATGGAGGTTGTTCTTGTCGTTGATGTGGGCGTCAATTTTACCCACCCCGTTGTAAGTCACATTGGTGTTTGGGAAGTTGCTGATAAATCCCGTGCTGTTCGTCGGATTGCTGGGAAATAAACCGCCCGTGCAGGAATACGATCCTACAGTTGAGGGGGTTCCCGTGCAACCTGCCAAATTAAGGCTCGGGTTGCTCAGACAATTAGCGGTTACCGCAGATGAGCACAGTTGTGTAGCTCCGCCCTGCTGCAGCGCATTGATGGCCGCCGCGAAGTTGTTCTTTACGTCTCCATTTGAAACTCCGGTTTCGGGAACCCCGTTCGAGGTTAGGGCGTTCCCAATCAAGTCGTTCATACCTTCAAAGGCGCCGAAGAAGAAGACTTTGTCCTTCTTGATCGGCCCGCCCACAGTGGCGCCGTATTGTTTCAATTGGGTTGGCAACTTGTCGCAACGGGTAAGTGCTCCCAATACACAGCTTCCTCCGGACGGGGCAGGGTTGAAATAGTTGCGGGCGTCCCAAGCGGCACTGCGATAAAACCCGTATGCTGTTCCGTGAATTTGGTTGGTCCCGGATTTAAGTCCCACGTTCACCACGGCACCGGGCTTCCAGCCGTATTCAGCCTTGGGATTTTCCTCGAGGTTGAATTCCTGAATGGCGTCGATGGGTAAGATCGTCGCCGCGTCGGTAATCGGACTCGGCGAGCCAGCGATAGGGCGGAAGTCGTAGAATTCGGTATTGATGACGCCTTCGACCAGCCAGGCAGATTCATCAGGACGGACTCCGTTGCTGCTCTGCGTCCAGGGCCCCCCACCAGGCTGGAGATACACGCCCGGTCGCAATCCCAACAGGTTCTGGTAGTTGCGGCCATTTAAGGGCAAATCGTTGATTTCCGCATTGTTAAGCGTTCCGCCTAATGTGGCGTTGGTGGTCTCCACAAGGGGAGGAGCTTCGCTGACCGTGACGGTCTGATCCTGTGAGCCGGGCGAAATCGTCAAGTCAACTCGAATTTCCTGGCCTACTTCAATGGTAATATTCTGCCGCTCCAGCTTCGCGAACCCTTTGGCCTCCGCGCGAACTGTATAGTTGCCCGGAGTCAGGTTAGGAGCGTTATAGAGTCCGGCATCGTCCGTGGTCAGAGCTCGGGAAATACCCCTCGCTGTGTCAATGACGGTTACAGTGGCACCCGCTACAACGCCGCCACTTTGATCCGTGACGGTTCCGAGAATCCGGCCACTGCTGCCTTGTGAGTGGACCGGAAGACAACTTAATAAGAGGACAGCAAACACGCCACCCAACAACTGCACGGTATTCCTGCCCCATCCACTCCAACCTATTTCACAGATTGATGCTACTGAATTCATATGTGGACCTCCCTGTCCAAGACATTAGTCCAATGAATCTTTTCTCAATCTGGCCCCATAACTCACAGATGTCCTAGTTCCCTCCTCTGCAGCCAATGGAAAAACAAAAAAATGAGCTTTGGCGTTTCCGACTGCTGCTCTGCGAATTCCGACGCGGTCCGCTGGGACGTCCTGACTGTTCGGGATGAGAAAAGCAAATAGCCGGGCACAGACACCCCCACACAGCGGCCCGGAATGGACCACGCTGATTGTCGCTCTACTGAATCGACGACCAGCTTCAACAGAAACTCTCAAGGTTGGATAAGCGGGCTAGCTCTAGTTCTTGGGAGCGTCCTTCGACATGTCGCCGTGCTTCATGCCATCGTCTTTCTTCATGGCATCTTTCTTCATCTTTTTTTTCTTGGATTTGCTGTCTTTCGCCATGCTGTCCTTGCTCATGTCGTCGTGCTTCATGCCATCGTCTTTCTTCATGGCGTCGTCCTTTTTCATCTGGTCTTGCTGGGTCTGGTCCTGCCGCGGTGAAGCAAAGCTGGGCATTGCCAGTCCCATGAAACATAGTGCAAACCCCGTGATGAGTAGTTTTTTCATGTCATCCCCTTTTCCGATCGAATAGTTCGCAGACCGCTCGTGCGGTCTCGACGTGTTCTTCTGATACGCAAGGCCAATGAAAGTTACAAACCGACGAAATAATGGCGGATTACCTCCTGCAACCTGGAATTTGCCCGTTCGCAGTGACCCTGCAATCGAATTGATTAGAAGCCAATGACCAACCGGATGCTCGGGACGGGCGGGAGGTGCGATTTGCTTATATCCCTAAAGAACTACTGCATCTTCTTTGGGAGTTGTGCATCTCACTCAATGAGCATTCGTGCCACCGTGCCAGGCTATTTGCCCTTTGCGAGAGGGGTCTTATGTTCTTGAAATGCGGCAACCCGGAGTGTGCGGCTTCATTTGATGATTACCGGCAGGGGCGTTTGTTCCGCTTTCGACAAAGCCATCCGGAGGGCAAAGCGCCTGCAAACATGCACTCTGTGCGACACTTTTGGCTTTGCAACCGGTGCTCTGAAACTTACACACTTGAGTACCGGAGGGACCAACTTATGCTGATGATTCGCGGCCGCAACGGGTTCTCCAATGCAAATCGCAACTGGTTTTGTAACGACGGCTTGGAGTCGAATCAGATATCTGTCCGTTCCGAAATGCCGCACGTAAAGGACTCGACCGATTAGAGAGCCTGGTGCACGATCAAGACCGGTCGTGTTAGTCAGGCACAGACGAGAAGACATGGGTGCAACTACACCGCATTTCGAACCCACGGAAGCCGAGCTAATTCAGCGAGCGTGTCAGGGCGACAAAGAAGCCTTCTACAACCTTGTCCGCCCGTGTGAAAGAGCGGTCTATACTATTGCCGTATCGATCCTGAACAATCCCGAGGACGCCGAGGAGGTCGCACAGGAAGCTGTGCTGAAAGCGCTTTCGCACTTGGCGGACTTTCGAGCGGAGGCCAAGTTCAGCACTTGGCTCATTCAGATCACAATTAACGAAGCGCTGCTCAAGTTAAGAAAGGATCGCCGTCATCTATATGAATCCGTCGATGAGCCGCGGACGGATGACAGACGGTGAGTACTTTCCGAAGGACTTCGCCGACTGGCGCGAGGTGCCTTCTGAAACGCTGCAACGGATGGAGCTGAGAGAAGCACTGAAACGCGCTATTGCTTCTCTATCACTTAAGTACAGGGAAGTGCTTATACTGAGGGACGTCCAACAACTGAGAATCGAAGAAGTGTCTCAGATTCTTGGGATCACTGCGGGGAGCGTGAAAACCCGTCTCTTGCGGGCTCGCCTGCAAATGCGAGAAGCGCTAGCTCCTGGGATAGATGGCAGCTGGAGCACGGGCAAGCCGGAATATCAAAAGGTGCGGCCTTGGTAGGAATAGGCGCGCTAAAAGTTTGAAACAAAATGGTAACTGGTGCATCGTATGAAAGTGATTGAAATCAGCTGCTTAGAGGTCTGGCGAGAGATCTCCAATTACATTGATGACGAGGTCGATGCCGAATTGCGCGCAAGGATGGAGGCCCACTTCAAAGTGTGCGCCCACTGCAAGGCCGTTCTGGATGGAACGAAGAATGTTGTGAAGCTAATAGGGGACGGCGTTGAATATCAAATGCCTGACGGTTTCAGCCAGCGGCTTTACAATAGGATTAAAAATATTTAGGAAACGCGCGATTTGGTTAGCCGCATCACCCGCCGTCTTCTAGGATCCCATCGATCCGCCGTCGATTTCAGATTGTTCCTCGCTGAGGAACCAATGGCTGAGCTTCCCCGACAGTTCTTCAGGAATGTCAAGGTTGTTGATGAAGAAACAAATCTTCCAATCGCCGGATGAGTTTTTCTTCCACAATTCAAGATACCGATGCCTTTTGCGGATCGTCTTTCCCGCGTTCTTGGGAGTAAGAGTGAACTCGTGTCAGCCAAAATCGTACGCAGTATTGCCGAAAACAGTGATCTCGCCGACGATAACCGCTAGTCTTACTGAAAACTCAGCGAACAACTTAGTCGAATTTTCGCGAAGTCCTTCCCTAGCGGCCCCATCAGAGCGGGTTGGTCCTTCCTCGGACATATCCATAATGTTTTCTTCCCCGAAGACGGAGAGTAGTTGGTCCACATCTCCACAGTTGTAGGCTTCTCGAAATTCGGTCTTTGCGACGTTGATACGGTAGACATCGTCCATCCTTGTTGGCCTCCATCAAGCATCCTCGTTGAGGACCAATTTTAAGAATGGATAGTATTCACACTTCGAGTACAACGCAAGAGGAGGGCGGTGATGCCAAGCTTTACGAGGAATGCCGGATCCGCGAATTCCTCCGCCTCGGATGGAACCTCGAGCGAAAGACCGGTGGGTCACGATCCTTAACCAAGGATTCGCGCCCGCTGGCATAGCGGAGCACACTGAAGTACAACTTGGAGAACGCTGCAAGAATGTGACGTTCCTTGCAATCGAAATTCGTCTCGAAACCTTTTCTCTGATTGACTATGGAACGAACATAAGAAAGCGAGCCAAATCCGTTTTGGGGCCGCTAGCGGCCGTGATTGCCATCTTCACCGATAATTCGATGGCAATCGCAGCGACCGCGCAGAGTTAGCGGGCATAATCGCTACCAATCTAGCCGAAGGTGAATGTCTCCCCCTCAGCGATCAAGATCAATGGAGTTCCACCGGTCGAGATCTTGGCAGCGTGCGCCAGAGTCTCCTTTGCACCCAGAGTCGCTGCGCACGCCTCCAATGCTGATTGTGATGGAAAATGGATCTCCACCATTCTGTAGAAAGGTGGTACGCCTTGGGGAGAATCCACAATCTTCGTGGCCACGATCTTTGTTTTTCCGGACAGTTTCTCAACTGCCATTGGAACATGTTCCGTCAAGTAGATATTTTCGAAAGACTCAATATCCTTCGGACGGGGATAAATTACGACAAGCTTCGTTTCAGACATTTGTTCCTCCTATTTTCGCGATCACTCAGAACTGGAGATCTATTATTCATGCCTCGCCTATATAATCATCCAACCCCAGAGGTCCGGTCCAGAGCAGAGTGACTTTAGACTGCCGGACGCTTCGCCGCCAGCTCCCGTTCAGCCTGGAGCCAGTCCTCCAGGTCCTGGCCGTGTGCGCAACCTTTCTCGAGGTGTAATTCATATGCTCGCAGCTGGATTTCCTCCAGACTCGCAGTGTTTGCGAGCTGCAATTGCGTCTTCTCGGATTCGATCGCCTCGTGCTTAGTGTCTCCCATACCTGCCGCCACGGCTTTCGATTTCATATCTTGTGTACTCCCTTTGAATTCGTCCTAACGAAATTCTTTTAGCTCTTATCGCATAACGAGTGACGGGGCGTACAATGTGAGCAGCACAGCCCGCATTAATTCAGCCCTTTCACTTGAAACAATCGATTGACAAGCACGTGGTCAAACGGCCCTGTCTTGGCGCGCCTGCACGGCGGTTCCTGCGATTCGTGCCGCCGCGATCTTGGGTTGCTTTGGCGGATCGGTCTCGCGGCGTGAAATCATTGGCGCGCGAATTTCCAGAAACTGAACGAGGTCCTTTGAAAAAATCAGGTCGAGCGTCCAGTCGAACGCAACGCGCAATTTCTTCTCGAACCGCGGAAGCTTGCTCAGATAAATCGTCCGCCAGAGCCACCAGGCGATAAACCCCGAAAAGTTGATCCCCAGTACGTTGGCAACACCGGTCCGCCGGCCGATCGCAGCGAGCTGTGCGATCATCGAAAAATGAAACTGCTTCTGGTCGATCCCGCGAACCACTGCGATCACGTTGTGCGCTACGATCCTGCCCTGACGAAAGGCATGCTGCGCGGTGGGCGGATGAAATCCACCCTTCTGCCGATCAGGTATTGCGGAGCAATCGCCCAAAGCCCAGACGCCCGGCCAATCCTGAAGTTCGAGACATTCAGTGACAAGCAGACGGCCGCGCTCCTTTGCGCAAGGTACGGTTTCGAGCAAAGGATTCGGAGAAGTTCCGGCGGTCCAGACGAGCGTGTTCGTCTCAATCGCGGTGCCATCACTCAATCGGACCATCTGGCCAGAAAAGCTCTCTACCTTTGTGTTCAAGTGAATTTCCACTTTGCGTTCAGAAAGTCTTCGCTCGGCGAAATTGCCTAGCGTTTCCTCCAACTCTGGCAAGATGGCTGGCCCAGAATGGACGAGGACGACTCGCAGCATGTCTTCCGTTAGGTTGGGGTACGAGTGCAGTGCTCCGCGAACAAGATCGTTGATCCCCGCGACTGTCTCGACCCCCGCAAAACCGCCCCCCGCAACCACGAATGTCAACAGTGGCTCTTTCACTTTGCAGCAATCGCTATCCGCCTCCTCTAAGTGAGCGATGAGATGGTTCCGCAGGCGCATGGCGTCACCCAGAGATTTCATTGTTAATGCAGATTCCTGCAACCCGGGAAGCCCATAAAAGTTCGTAACCGAACCCAAGCCGAGGACCAGGAAATCAAACTCAAGCGTGTGGTGATGATGGTCGAAACCGTGGGAAACGACGACTTTCCTTTGCTTGATATCGATCTGCTCGACCTCCCCTGCAAAAAAATGTGTACTCCGGAGCAATTTGCGGACAGGATTAACGATTGTTGTGAGATTCAAGTCGCTGGCCGCGACCTCGTGAAGCATGGGCGTGAATAAGAAAAAGTTCTCACGATTAACGAGTGTCACTTCGACGCTCGCATCCCGACCGAGTCCCTTTTCCAACTCCATGGCCACCGTAAGGCCACCGAAGCCGCTGCCGAGAATGAGTACCCGCTTCCTCCGTGGAGAATTTTCCATGCCGCCTCAATTCAGGATAAAATGATGTCTATTCAGCAGTGGAGATGCCAAAGACCTTAAGTATGCGGATCTAATTCGAAAGTTGTGCCGATCCTACTCCCAGGACTCTACCGAAACCCGTTTCCTGCACGATCGCTATAATCCTCAAGTTACGCGGGTCCGCGTTTCCGATACTGACTGTGACATCCTTGGAGAACGTGCCGGCGTCATCGATGGTTCCCACACGGGTCAGGTTTCGCACGACCGCCACGTGTTTGAGAATTCTTCCCGAGTTCTCTCCGCCCCTGACGCTCGATTGATCGCTGTTGTCAGCTAACGCGATCAAGACTTGCGCCGGCGCTCGTCTTCCAGAGGACACAAACGGACCAGTCTCCACGCGCACTGCAAGCGCATTGTTGCCCTCGCGATGAATTGAAGAAAGGGCTACCGGAACCTTGACGATTTTGATGCTGTCCTCGATAACCCGAATGGCCCGGCGCTCATCACTGCCAACCAATTCCGTCTCTCCGTCAACAACCATCTGAGGCGTGTAAGGACCATCGAGACGAAAGCGATGCGCGTAATCGCCTTGACGAACGCTGAACTCATGAGATGAATACGGATCCTTCCATCCGATATCATCCCAGTAGTCAACATGTTCGCTAAGGACAACTAGGTCTGCGCCACGTACCGGCTGAGAGCGATCCAATCTTTCGAGAAGCGCGTCTGCGGGAGGGCAGTCCGAACAGCCCTCGGAAGTGAACAGTTCGATTAGCACAGGGGTACGTGTATTGTTGGCGCTACTATTTGTCTCGGCCGCATTCGTGGCCAGAGGATGTTGGAGGGTGAGTATCGTTAAACAAGAGATCGCAATGAAGGCAAAAATTAGAAACCAGCGACTCATCATGGTGGCCATCCTTGTCAAACTAGATTCAAACTGAGCTTCATGTAGCCATTCGTTTGACATACGGATAAGAATAAAGTTTCACATTTTCCGGAGCCTGAGATTTATCCAATCTGGCAGCCTGGAGCGTCACGGAGATGCGCGTAAGCAGCGACGATAGACCTGGCCACATGTCAGTCCCGCCGTCAGACCTTGCTGACATTTACCAGATAGCCTTCAAAGAAGGCTGAATTCCACGCGGATTGTTTGACAAAGTATGCAGCACGCCCGCATTGGGAATTGGGGCCCCACTCAACGTGAACGGGGCATGGTTCGCGTAACCTGACGTGCAACCGGTTATTTGGCACGTGCTGGTCGGAGGGCTTCACCTGCGCTCCAAATGGCAGCGCCAAGCAAGAAGACATCCTTCAAAATGAAACCCTGAGTGGCAGAGTCCAAGCCAGGCGTTGTCACAAGAAAACTTAGAGTCGTAAGAAACATCAGGATGGCGCCGGTGCTGCCTACAGCGCACAGCTTCGGCGACCAGTAGCGGATAGCGATCAATAATCCGATTACCAACTCCATGATGCCAATTAATTCCGAACCCCTCTGGATGTTCATGACTTGGTAGATCCATGACAGGAAAGGGCTGTGCGCTACCAGAGGTTGGATGCCTTCGGCTTCGGCTGCCGTCCATTTTTGGGCGCCGAAGAACAGCAACGTCATCACGAGGCCGTAGCGCAGAATTAGAGTTCCTGTAATTTCGAGTCGCGTCGCGATTGCTAAACCGTTCTCCGCGCTGCTGCTGGGGAAGGGCCTTGTTGCAGTAATGAGTTCCGCCATCGAAGTGTTCCTTTCTGGTTTGCTCAGTTCGTGCATTTCGAGCACCCATCAAAACGAGCATCGGTACTTTCCTAGGATGAACACGGGTGCGAAAAGTTTCACCACCGCTGAAACATACCTCGCGATCGAAATCGGATTGAAACCTTTTCATGCGTTGGCTATCGAACGGGCATGAGGAGGAACTCATGAACACTCGAAAAGCAATTAGCATCCTTGGTTTGTTGCTTGCACTCGCAATCATCCTGCCTACTACTGCACGAGCAGATGAATACGATCAGGCCTCTCAACTGACCTTCAGCCAGCCCGTCCAGATTCCTGGACGTGTCCTGCCAGCGGGAACCTACTGGTTCGTGCTGGCCAACACGTCGATTGGTAACCGGAACATCATTCACATCTTCAACTCCGATCGATCAACGCTGTACGCGACCGTCGGCACCATAAGTGCCGAACGCGTCCAGCCATTCGACCACACGGCGCTCACTTTCGCGGAGCGAGACTCGATGCAACCTAGTGTCCTAGTGACCTGGTTCTATCCGGGGAGTAAGACAGGCCATGAATTCGTGTACCCCCCGCAGGACGAGGCGGAGTTTGCATCGGCCAAACACGAGACCGTAGTGGCCCGCGCACCTGCCACGCACCAAACAGCGGTGGCTGCGGACTAATTCATATCCACCACATTCCAATCGTCAAGTTGCTGGCGGTGGCGAGGTGCCACCGCCAGCGTGCGTTTTTAGCGACACGCAGCTATTTTCGCTGGAACATCCTTCTGAGCAATGCATCCGATTTGAAACTTTTTCTCGAGCCGGCTATCCAAAGAGCATGAGACACCTCGCCATAGCCCTTCCATCGCCGGTCGCGGTCGCGATGGTCGTCGCCTGTGCGGTGGCACTCGCGGCCGCGGCGCAAGGTAAGGCGAGGCAGCATCATTTGCCCGCTGGCCAATCTGCTTATCTGGACAGCGCTCAGAAAGAGAGAGTTGATTGGTATCCTTGGGACAAGCAAGCATTTCGGAAGGCGCGAGAACGAAATCAGCCCATATTGGTAGACCTTGGTGCAACTTGGTGCCCTTGGTGCAAGCTGATGGAACGAGATAGCTACAACGATCCAGAAACCGCTGCCTTCATCGACAGCCACT
This sequence comes from uncultured Acidobacteriota bacterium, assembly GCA_963786215.1. GTDB lineage: Bacteria > Acidobacteriota > Terriglobia > Acidiferrales > UBA7541 > Palsa-360. The sequence goes on along the minus strand of CAWAYK010000003.1, from coordinate 24,052 downwards.
TTGTTGCGGTTAAAGTTGACTTTGAAGCCGATCCAAAACTATCTGCGGAGTTTGAACGCGCGCAGGCCTTTGCCAACCTCCCCGCGGGCCTTCCACTGACCGCATTTCTTACACCGGACGGAAGGCTCTACCTCGGCGGAGGCTATTTCCCCAAGGAAGCAACCGCTGAAAAACCTGCGTTCCGGCAAACCCTGGAAGAGGCAAGTCGCATGTTTCACGATCGGCGAGCAACAATCGAACACGAAGGCTTCCAAATGAAAATGAGAGAATGAACAATGAAAAAGAATATCGGAATGTTGGTGGCAATTGGTATTCTGACACTAGTTGCGGGTGCGCAGGCGGGTGAAAATCTACGTCTGAATTCTCATCTGGACTTTTCATCGGACAGCGAAGATGGACCTCTGATCACTGGTGACCAGATGAACGAAGGCGCTGTACCTGGCAAGCCGAACTACGTCATTATCTATGGAGAAGGTTGTTTCAATTCGAAGCGGCAGGCACGGCGCACCGTGAGCCTCTACGAGAAGTACAAGGACCGCGTGAATTTCGTTGTCGTGGACCTCGATCAGAAACGATCACCCACGCAACAGCAGCTCGTGAAGCAATATTACCAGGGCTATATACCGCACGTCGTGGTTCTCGACAAGTCTGGCAAGGCTGTTTACAACTCATCGGGGGAAGTTGACGAATCGTCCCTATCGTCTCTCCTGGACCGTGCTTTGGAGTAGCGCGAATTTGTACGCGACTCCGGCTATCGGCGTTATGCGTTGTCGGCCGGTCCCGGCGGATTGTTAACCACCACCTCTCAACAGAGGCGTAAAGGCACATCGTCGGGACTTGTAGCATTTCGTGTTAGCTACTTCAGCTTAATCTCCGCTGTATTGTCGTTCACCTGAACTGTTGTTCCAAAAGGACGTGACGAGTCAGTCAACCGCTGAAGGATATAACGGGCTTGCTCACCTGTCGCCAGCTTTGGCAAGCCGCGAGTTTGGAGGAAAAGATTATTCGTATGCTCGTCCTGAGTGTCGGGCTCTCCTCGACCAATCTTATTCATCGTGATCGGTTGGAACGTAATCGATTGCAGATTTCTCCCCTGGAATTCGACATGCGCGACCACGCTTTCCCAGGTAATAGGCTCGTCTAGCTGGATATCTACTGGCGTCGCATTCAAAATGAAGTTACCCAGATCATAAAAGATCGGCCGGTTCTGATAGATCTCCACGCCGTGTATGAGAGGTGCGCCATGCATCACAACGATATCCGCGCCGGCATCGATTTCTTCATGCGTCCATTTTTTGAGCCAATCCGGTGGAGATAACCGCTCAGGTAATTCTTCAAGGAGCAATGTCACGAATGGCCTGTTCAGAAACACGTGATTGTGTTGATATACGATGACGAGGTCAGCGCGTTGGTGGGCATCCCGGATCTTCTGAAGAATCCGCTGTTTGTCCTCTGGATTTGGCTCGTTCCCCGGTTCGGCCGGGAGCAGAGTCGTGGATTCATTTGGCTTGGCCCCGGCTTGGATACGCAGCTCATTCACGCCCGGCCGCGTCGCCGTGGCCGATCCACCCTCTGCAATCAGGCCCGATGCCATCGCTACAAGGGCAACCGTGCCATTCGGTGTGTGCAGATAACTTGGCGAGGCGGCTTCCTCCAGCGTGTTCCCTATACCGGCGTGAGCTAGGTTGCGGCTTTTTACCTCCCGCAGGGTGTTCTGAATGCCCGGAACCTTTAGATCGAACGAATGATTATCGGATAGAGCCAGCAGGTTGAAGCCTAAAGCCTGCAGCGCGTCAAGCGCCTCCGGCGGGGAAAGGTACCTGCCATCGTGAGTCGATTGCTCTTTCTCTATCACTGCCGCTTCAAAACTCGTAAATATTACGTCGCCCGTCAGCAATGGCGATATCGTTGCGACAGCCGTTGGCGTATTGACACGGATATCCGCCCGAATCATGGATTGTCCGGTCAAGGTGATGTTGAGCGTAGGCGACTGTGCCGATACGACAGACCCTGCAGTGAATACAATGGCGAGGCAGGTTGCTGGTAGCAGGAGCCGACCATATTTTAGTGTTGTTGCTTTCTGCATTCGTCTCCAGTCGCGATGCTCAAAAAAACCAGGCTATTTCGATTGAAATTCTCTGCGGGCCAAGAAATTATATCAAGGGTTCGAGTGTGCCTAACGTAAAATTGCGGCCGTCACAACCCGCATATCCGCGCCAATGATGTCGGGCTTAGGACCCAATGGAAACAATGAAATGCCGTTTCTTGCAACGAAAGCGGTCTGCCATCCTGCTTTCATGGCACCAAATACGTCCCATGCGTGCGCCGCGATAAGCCGAAGTTCAGATGCCTTAACTCCAAGATGCCCGGCGGCACCTCGGTACACTTCTAAATCAGGCTTGAATCGGTGGACTATTTCGACGGAAATAGATTCCTCGAAATAGTTCGTAAGACCCGCGTTCTGCAATTGCGCCTTGACTGCCGAGGGACTCGAATTTGTCAGTGTGACCATGCGAAACCCAGCGTCCTTCAGCTGTTTCAGGCTATCGGGTACCTCGGGATGCGGTGGCAGTGTAAGCAGGTCCTGCAAAATACGAGTCGAATCGGCAGCGGAAATCTTCACTCCTTTGTTACTTGCGAGCATTTCCAGGACGGCCCGTCCGACCGTTCCAAAGTCCGAATATGCGTCAGCCACACTCACGACCAGCGAATACTGCAGAAGGAGTGCAAACCATTCGTCTAGCACCTTGCCATCACCAAACACGCGGACAAAATGTGGACGGAGCGCATTCAGGTCAAGCATGGTCTGGTTTACATCGAAGACGAGCACTTTCGGCTTGGCAGGCGATCCTGAATCTCCAGATTGCAAAGCGGTATTTTTTAGAAGGAAAGCCTCTGAGTTTCCGTAACCAGTCTTAGGCAGAACTCCAAAACCGTCAGCCATCATAGCGGACCCTAGCGAAGACGCGGCAAGCACAAACTTTCTCCTGCTGATTTTGGAATTCACCGTTTTCTCCCCCCAACAATCTGAATTTTCTACGCTCAGTCCTTAGTTGATTTTAGTCTTTTTTACTCATGCGCCAGGCATCAATCTTCGTCGCGCCCCAATAATGAACCTTTCCAAATTCGTGATAAGTGCATTATAAAAATGCTCCCCTTTGGAATAGGTTTTGATCTCTCGCATCAGCGCCCAGGCAAACGCATTGGCATTGCCTGGTCCTGAAACGCTTTGACAACCGGGAACACAAGTCTCAATGGTTGCAGTAGTGCTTGGAAAGCATGTGTACTGCCAGAGTTTCCGGTGAAGTGAACCGCAATCTGAGACAATCGCCAAGATTACTCTTTGCTGGGAAAGGAGGGGGACGCGCCCGCCTCGTGAGCAGGAACACTGCCTCGATCGAGATCGTCAGTTCAAATCAGGCCCCTGCAACCAAAAAATCTTTTCTATCAATCACTTCCGCGAACCCCGCAACCATCCAAATTGACAATTTCAATCCAATAGGAGTGAGCAGAGCGAGCGAACGGCAGAAGATAAAAAAACGGTAAGGTAGTTTCCGAGTTGCCCGCCAGAATTAGGACTTGACTCTGCGCTGTACTCCGGAGTGTAAATTCCTAATGATGCCGCTCCGAATCCGGGCCCAGCGACGCATAAAGATAAAGCGGTTATGCCGTATCTTGCGTTTTTCCCGCTGCCCAATTTGCCCAATTCCGTGAACGGCGATACAGGATTGTCCTTCTCTTCGCCCGTGCACCAGTTCGCTCAGAACTACACGACGGCAAGGCTCGAGCATGGCACAGGCGACAATGACCTACTCTAATGGCTGAATGCGAACGATGCGCCCGGTGCTGTAATCAGCGTACCAAACGGTGGTCGGCGTCGTGGACTTATCCACCCAAACCGCACGCGAATGTGAATACGGCTCCGGCATGGCGTACTCGGTCCAATGGCCCGTTTTTGGGTTGAATCGCAGAAATTCTCGCCCGTGCAATTCGCCGCCCCACACTTCGCCGTTCTTATCTGGTTCCACGGAATACAGATCTGTGTAGGGGTCGACTGGCCCGGGAGGATAAAACTCCCGGATACGCTTGGCGGCGGCGTCCAGTTCCACCAAAGTTCCGTTCTCGCCGCCGAACCAGGCATTCCCGAACGGATCGAATCCGCCCCTGCGCCCGGCTGACCGACTGTCTCCGGAATTCAAATTGAGCATTTGACCCGTTCGAATGTCTAGCAGCTCGGCGGAGTTTCCCGTGGTCCCGGAAATCGCGCCACCAGCCCAGAAATTTCCGTCCTGGGAAATGATGCCGTCGTAGCTGAAGGGAACCTTCATCGGATATTTCTGCACAAGCTTCCCGGTTTTCGGATCGATCTTTTCCGCAGCATAGCCGCCGCCGATGCTGGCCCAAACAAATCCATCCGGCGTCACATCGAAATCGGCCATGCCTGCGGAGTTAATTGGAAAGGGAGCAGCAACAGGCACTTCGACCATTTCTCCGTTGCGCGGATCGAGCTTGAGAAGCTTGTGCGACCATGGCTCGGAGATGAGCACTTCGCCGTTCTTCTCCACAAGCACGTGATGCGTTCCCGGCTGCGCTCCTGGCGTCAGCGGAGTCTGATATTCAGTGACGATGCCCGTGCGCGTATCGAGCTTCCCAAAGATGCGGCTCAGGTGGCTTGTGTACCAAATATTACCGTTACCATCTCCGTAAACATCGTGCGCGCTTTGCAGCGCGCGCGGCAACTCGAATTCCGTGACCACCACGCGATTCGATTCTCCCGTCAACCGCGGAAAGGCGTACATCGGCGGGTCCACGGCTTCCGGCCCACGAACCTTCGCCAGCCACTTCACGAGCATGTGGTCGGTGGCCTGCTGCGCTTCGGTTACCGGCTCGAGCGGATCGTTGATCAGAGGGCCTCCGCCGCGATGCAGCATGCGCGAGACGAGCACGCCCCAGCTGCGCTCGTCATACCGGTTCTTGAAAATCTGCTGGAAGGAGTGGCACCCGAGCGCGCACGTCGCGTGCAGCGCTTCTTTTTCTTCGACCGTTCCGGGCAGATTCCACAGAATTTCTTCGCCGCTAAGCTGCGATTCCACTTCCGGCGTAGCAGGCAGCGCGCGTGTCTTGGTAATTCGCTCCAACACAATGTCTTCTAATTTGGCGGCGCCGTCGATTTGCACGGCATCCCGCCGGTAGGGCTTGAATTCCAGCGGATTCGCGATCCGCAGCGTGTAAGCACCGGACCGCATTTTTGGGAATTCATATTTTCCGTCTTCATTCGTATATACGGTGGTGCGTACACCGTTTGGCGCGATGAGTTGCACCATCACGCCCTCGGGCGAATCGCCGCTGGCCACTCGCACCGTTCCATTGGCTCCGCCGGAGAGGCCGCTCTGCACCGTCCATTTATTTGTTTGCGACCGGTACCACGGATTGGCCGGAAGCGATTCCCCCTCAACGCAACATTTGTCGCTGTGCAGATAGCTGACCACATCGGCCACATCGGCGTCGGCGAGGGTCGTGCCAAACGAGGGCATTCCCGGCCCGCCCTTTTTGATATGCGCGGCTACATTTTCCTCGTTGACGGGAACTCCGGTGATCAAGGCTGTGCGCTTAAAAAGTCCTTCGAGAGTGGGAGCGGCCTGCTGATATTGGTTGTGGCAAGCCCAGCATTTGTGCCAGTAAATATTTTCTCCGCGGGCCGCGCCGCTCTCCGCTACTTCCAAATATTTGTCGGTCCTGTAGGAGCGCTGCAGATCGTCGCCCGGGGTGGATATTGGTGAAGAGGACTGAGAGTCTGGCGGCGCGTTCCCGCGAGCCGACCTACTGTTTGCCATCCCCACTGCAATCAGAGCGAATACGATGGTCAGGGAAGATAGAATTGCGGACTGCGAAAAACTATGCCTTCGTCTCAGCACAATAGCCCCCATTTAACCAAAGCATTTCCCTAGCTCACGACACACACCATCCAAAGCATCCAACAACTCGCTCCTCAGAGAAGGGCTTGCCATTCTCATTGAGGGAGATCATGATTTCGCCAACTATTCCAAAGGTTGGAGGCGGACCAGATATCCATCATAGTCTACATACCAGACTGTCACTGGATCTGTGGAATTGTCGATCCACGTTCTTCGGTCATACGCAAACGGTTCCGGTAGTTGGTAGACGCTCCAGCGAGACGTTCGTGGACTAAACCTCACAAACTGGCGTCCGTGTAATACCGCAGCCCACACGTCTCCATTCTTGTCCGGCATAGCCTCATAGAAATCGGTAAGCGGGCTAGGCGGAGTCGGAGGCCAATGCTCAACAATACGGCCCGTTTTGCCATCCAGCTCGATGAGCGCGCCGTCACCGCCACCGAACCACGCATTGTCTGAGGGGTCAAATCCACCTCTCTTCGCGGTTGCCATGTGGCCGCCCGTGTTTAGTCCTGTCATTTTGCCTGTCCGAATATCTAAGCGCTCAGCTGTGTTCCCGTACCCCGGGGGCCCGCCTCCCGCCCAATAGTTCCCATCTGCAGAAATCAGGTTGTCATAGCTGAATTTGACTTGGTTTGGGTATTCCCGCAAGATTTTGCCTGTTTCGGGATCAATCTTTCGGACCTGATTGTCCTGGTTATCCCAGATGAAACCGTCCGGCGCCAAGGCGAAATTGCTAAATCCAGCTACGTTTAGTGGCTCGGGAACTTCTATGGGCAATCGCGTGATTTTTCCCGTTCGTGGATCAAGCCTATCTAAAACATGTGCCCAGGGTTCTGAAAACCAAACAATATCGTTCTTGTCCACCGTGATGCGGTGAGTCCCGGGCATCGCACCAGGCGTCAGAGGAACCGTGTATTCGGTCACAATGCCCGTCAGAGGATCGAGTTTGCCGATGAATCGTGACTTGTGACTGGTAAACCAGATGTTGCCCTTAGAATCGCCTGCCACGTCATGAGGCGTGAGGAACGCGTGCGGTAGTTCGTATTCCGTGACCACGGCCCGGCCGGACGTTGCACTCGGACGGGGAAACGCATGGTATGGCGCGTCTTGCGACTGAGGCCCTCGGACTTTCGACAACCACTTCACGATGATAGCGTCATCCTGGTCATTGGATCCGAGAACCGTCGAGCCCTTGATTCGCACGACGAGTGGAGCGCTATAGTAATGCGTCATCCGGTCTACGATTGCCGTCCAGCTACGCTCATCGTAATGGTTCCGCAAAATCTGTTGCCATTCATGGCAGGGCGAACATACTTTTTGGAAAGTTGCCTTTTCCTCTCCTGTGCCGGGCAGGTTCCACAACAGCTCCGCACCGCTTAGCTGAGATCTGATCTGAGCGGTTGCGGGCAGGCTGTCCGTTTTGGAAACTCGATCCAGGACAATCTCGTCGAGTTTCGTCGCGCCGTCAATTCGGACCGAATCCCGGCGATAAGATTTAAAGGTCAGCGGAGTTGGGATCCGCAAAGTGTACGCACCAGCCTGCATCTTGGGAAACTCGTAGTTTCCCTCCAGATCCGTGTAAACGGTGGTTCTGACGCCGTTCGGGGCGATCAACTGCACACCGATCCCTTCTGGCGAATCTCCGCTTGAAATGCGTATGATTCCCTTCGCGCCACCCGCAACGGCGGTCTGGACCGGCCACCTCTGTGCGACGGCCCGATACCAGGGATTCGGCGGAAGCTCCTCTCCTTCGATGCAGCATTTGCCTTCTTTAATGTAAGCTAGCAGATCCGCTATGTCGGGATCGGATAAAGTCGTTCCAAAAGCCGGCATCCCAGGCCCGCCATTCTTGATCTGCTCCCTTACCGTTTCATCGCTGACAGGCTTGCCGGACATTAGAGTCGCGCGACTGTAAACATCCTTCAAGTAAGGCCCTGCCTGCGCATACTGGTTGTGGCACATCCAACACTTAAAAAAGTATAGGTTTTCTCCTCTTCGTGGCCCGCTGTCAGCCACCTCCATGTAACTGTCGATTCTAATCGATCGCTGTAGATCGTCCGTGGGCATTTCCGGCGCTGACTGACCCGAGGCAGTTTGAGAACTACGTGCGTTCGCCGGAGACGCAGGGGACCACCCCGCGGCTCCAGCGAAAGTGAGAGCGATTGCAGTGCAGAGGACCACAACCTGGGTCCGATTTTTTCTCGTCATGTCCTCTCCCTACGGCATTTTTAACGGTCGTCAAATACTCTTCCCGACAAATCAAATCCTGGACAAGCCCATTTAGCCGCCATGACCATGGCATGCCTGCTTCGCGCAATCGCTCCAGATCTTAATCAACTAGCACACGGACTCGTGCGTTGACCGACTCGTGTCTCAAAAGGCCAATTTCAACCCAAACTGAATCTCTCTCGCCGTGGTGGAGGTGGAGAGAATTTGTCCTGGGCTTGCTGGAACGGTTCCGTCCGCATTGAAAATGGCGCTGTTGGCGATGGGGGCGTTGAAGTTCGGGTGATTGATTACATTGAAAAACTCCGAGCGAAACTCCAAGCCAAAGCGGTCGTTGATCTTTGTTTGTTTAACCAGGGAAAAATCAAAATCAGCCTGTCCGGGACCGTTGATAACATTCCGGCCCGCATTACCCAGCAGATTCGCGCAGGTGCCCGGTATGTTCCCAAACAGATTGCATTGGGAGGTGATCGCGGGCGTGCTCTGCGGCAACGCGAAACATTGTGTCTTGATGTAGTTTTCCCTATTGCCGGGATTGACCAAGGAAGCGCAACCTGGGCCACCCAACCGGTCTGGATAATCAAACGGTCCCGCATTGCCTTGGCCAAGAGGATCGCCACCGATTAGAGGAGTGAACGGCAGTCCAGTCCGACCGGTGAAAATCCCGCCAATCTGCCAGCCGTGCGTCAATTTACCGCCTACACCGTGAAACGGGCTGGGCACGAGCCACAGGAAATTTATGGTCACATTTTGGGTTATGTTGAAGTCGGCAGGCCCGCGCCGGGTCGAGGGAGCAAAGAAGAGGAGATTCGGAATTGAGTTAACGAAAGAGTCACTTGCGATCGACCCATCGCCTCCGTCAATCGCTCTGCTCCACGTGTAGCTGCCGCCAACTTGAAAGCCCTTGCTCAGCTTCTTGGTAACTTGCAATTCTAAGCCATGGTAGAACGAATCGTTGCCCCACTGTAACGTATCGATCTGTCCAACATTGGGGCTCAGTTTCGGACTGCCACTCGCGGGAAAAAGGTAACCGGCAGAAGTAAGAGTGGGCAGCGGGACGTTGATGTCGTCGGCCCGAAACAGCTGGTGAATGCCCCGGGAACCCACGTACGCAATCGTCGCGGTTAAATCCGGCAAAAGCTCGCGCTGAATGGAGAGGTTCCATTGCAACACATAGCTGCGCTTCGGCTTATTTTCAACGTACGGAAACCGCTCGCTGAGGCCCTGGGCCACATTGGCGGCTAATTTATTGAACGCGATGGTCGGAAAATCTCCCTGCACCAATGGGTTGGTCGCGGATGTATTCGAAATAAAACCGTTCTGAATAAAAGGCGCGGCGTTGGTGGCAAACTGCCCGAATTCATACGCCAGAGGGAGGACATCGAACAATCCGAAGCCGCCCCGGACGGAAGTCTTCCCGTTGCCGAGCGGATCCCAAGCAAAGCCGACGCGTGGTTCAAAGTTGCGACGCGTGGGATTCTGGAAAACCGTATTGCCGATAACCGGCGTGGTCTGGTTAAAGGGAGAGGTAAGGGCAGAGAGCCTGCCATTGACCTCATTCGGCACCGTGGATGTTTCGTAACGCAATCCCAGATTCAGCGTCAGCGTGGGTCGCAGGCGAACGTCGTCCTGGACATAACCTCCGAAAATCGTCGTGTGAAAATCGAGTTGCGGAAAAACAGTGTTTACCGGGCCATTCAGGCTCAAGGGACTGTTAAGAAGCAACCCGCCGTGTTGCGTATCCTCGTACAGCGACGCAAATTGGACATCGCCCGCAGGGGCCGGGTTGGCGGTAAGCGTAATGATGTTCTCCACGGCAAAACCAAATTTCAGGCTGTGAATTCCCTTGGACAGAAACAGGTCATCGTAGCCTTGCCATGAATTCTGGAAGAAGTTCACGACTTCTACCTGATTCACACCCGGCTGGATGGAGTTATATCCGCCGGCCAGTATGTCAATTTGGGGGTTATCGGCCCCGGCGCTTTCCCCGAGGGCCAGATTTGCGGCCAGGGGATTGATGGCGGATATGCCCCCTCCGGTGTGCACGGAGCGGTTCAAGCCAAATCGGGCAGTGTTAATCAATTGCGGGCTGAAGATGTGGGTTTCTTCAATCGAAATGAGCTGGCGGTTCGTCAGGTTGTTTGCCAAGACGTCATTGTTTGCGTCCGGCTGCGTCGCGATGGCTTGATCGTTCTGGTAGGTGCCGGTCACACTATCCTTTTCGGAAAACTTGTGATCGATTCGGATGTTCCCGAAGTTTTCTGTGGTCAACACGCCCGTAGTAAAGGCGTAAATTCCCTGGTCGCCGTTGCCAACGAGCCCCGCATTGGGGAGTTGCCATAGGCCGAGGTAGGGTACGACCGATGAGTCGATACCCGTTACAGGGTCGGGATGCAGGATCCTCTCCCCATTATTTGCCACGAACTGGCTGAGCGTCATGGTCGTGCAGGTCGGCTGCGGGATGCTGCACACCGTCGAAGGCCCCGGTCCACCTCCCGGGCCAGTGCCGATCCCGCGAATAGCTGCCGAGGGGACGAAAGTCTGCGTGGTGATTCCCTCGCTCTGGCGAAGCGACTCATAATCCGCGTAGAAGAAGGTGCGGTCCTTCTTGATCGGACCGCCAATGGAACCGCCGAATTGGTTTTTCACGAAGTTAGGCTTGGGGTTACCGTTGGCGTTATCGATGAAATTGGCGGCGTCGAGAGCGCTGTTGCGCAAGAACTCAAACACGTTTCCATGGAAATCGTTCGCGCCAGACTTGGTAACGGCGTTAACCACCCCGCCGGACGTCCGTCCGTACTCGGCGGCGTAATTGCTGGTCAGAACGGAAAACTCCTGCACGGCGTCCACGCCCAGGGTTGCGCCTTCAACACTTCCCGGGCCGGTGTTGGCGTAATCGTTCACGCTGATGCCGTCGATGCGATAGTTTTGTTGCGACGGGCGGCTGCCGGAGATCGAAAGTTCCACGCCATACCCTCGGCGCGCACGGTCCTTCGTGCCGGCATCCGTCTGCACCGAACCGAGCGAATCGACGCCAGCTTGTAAAGTGGCAAGTTGGGTCCAGTCGCGCCCGTTCAAGGGCAGATCCACGACGGTCTTCTGCGTAACGACTCCGCTAATCTCGGACGAAGCCAATTCGACGCCCAAAACTCCAGTCGTGACCTCGACTTGCTGAGTCGAGCCGCCAATTTTCATGGAGATATTCATTACTTGCTGCGCGCCCACTGTCAGTGTTATTCCCTTTCGAATTGTCGTCTCGAAGCCAGCCGCCGTAACCATAACTTCGTACGTCGCTGGCATTAAATTGGGAGCGGAGTAAAAACCGGCCGAATCCGTGGTCAGTTTCCGCGTTACTCCCGTGGACACGTTCTGGATCGACAACTCGGCGTTTGGTATGACGGCGCCCGAGGGATCTGTGACCGTGCCGGCTAAGGTCGCTCCAGACACTTGCGCGTGAAGAGCCGTGGTCGGTGCAACGATCGCAAGGACTAGAAGCAGGAAAAGCAAGACGCTCGCTTTGCTAAAGCTTCCGTCGCACACCTTCACCGGTCTACAGTCTCTCCGCGGACAGTCAATCGTTTCGTTATTTTGATTGTGACGAGCCAAGTCAACGTACACACCCGAATCTCCATTTTTCATCCTGCCTCCTTAGTTCGATCGAAACTCCACCCCAAAAGAAGCCGTTACAAATAACGACTTCCCCATCGACGAATGCTGGAAGGTTCGGCAAGCACCCCCGCGTTGGGATACTCGCAACGCTAAAAAGTTACAGAGTCACATTTAATTTCTGTTTGGTTTGTGTTTTTGTGGGTCGCCTGCCCTTTCAGAGCCGATTTGGCCGGTGCATCTCGACATGAGCCAAAGCGATGACAAAGCACGCTTTTTCATTCCTGACATGGATAGCTCCCCCCTATAGATTTATCTGCCAGAAAGCGTGCGCCAGTTCAGACGTCCGCGCGCATCTCGAGAAATTTCTCCGCGTCGATCGCGGCCATGCAACCCGAGCCGGCCGCGGTGACCGCCTGCTTGTAGTGGTGGTCCTGAACGTCTCCCGCGGCGAACACGCCGGGAATATTCGTCTGGCTGCCATGATGCGTCGTGAGGTAACCGTTCTCATCCATATCCAGCTTGCCGCGAAACACTTTTGTGTTGGGCTCGTGGCCGATGGCGATGAACACGCCCTCGACGGCGCAGCGTGGACAATTCGTTGGTTTCGGTGTTGCGCAATTTCATATTTTCCACGCCGCCCTTGGTCACATCCGAAATATCTTCGACAATTACAGGCGTGACAAATTGAATTTTTGCGTTGGCGCGCGCGCGGTCCACCATGATTTTAGAGGCGCGGAATTCCTTGCGACGGTGCACCAGGTACACTTTGCTGGCAAATCGCGAAAGAAAATTAGCTTCTTCCATGGCCGAATCGCCGCCACCAACCACGGCAATATCCTTGCCGCGGAAGAAATATCCGTCGCACGTGGCGCACGTCGAAACGCCGTAACCAATCAATTTTCGCTCGGACTCCAGCCCCATCAGGCGCGCGGTCGCGCCGGCGGCAATAATCAGCGACTGAGTTTCATACGTCTCTTTGCCCGCCGTAATCTTGAACGGCCGCTTGTTTAGATCGACGTCCGTAATCGCCCCGGATTTAAATTCCGCGCCAAAGCGCAGCGCCTGCTTGCGCATGTTTTCAATCAGGTCCGGTCCCAGAATGCCGTCGGGGAATCCTGGAAAATTTTCAACCATTGTCGTCAGAGCGAGTTGCCCGCCGGGTTCCATCCCGTCGATCACCACAGGTTTCAGATTGGCGCGCCCCGCGTAAATCGCCGCCGTCATTCCCGCGCAGCCGCTTCCGATAATGATGACATTATTCACGCGACGCTCTCCTATGACCGAATTAGCGTTCAGCCTTCCGAATACGGTTGAGGAGCAGACTGCCTCTCAACCTGTCGGATACTGATATATTTCCAAAAACGAAAACACGAGGTAAAGGCGGTCGACCAGATATTCGGGTAGCTGCCAGCAAGGCGTTCCGAACGCTCCGGTGGTTGTCAATCCGGGAGGCGCCAAGCGCCAGCCACATCGACAGAACGGCTTAGCCGGTGCGTGGAGCCTTCTTGGCCGAGATAAAGTAGAGCTCCTCCTTGATACTGTTTTTTTGCCATCCTCTGCGATGCAAAATGCCCCTGACATTGCCAACCATGGCAGGGTGGCCGCAGAGATACGCGGTCGTGTTTTCGGGAGCCAATTCCCAATGATCGGCGTACTTTCGGACCACTTCGTCGACTCGTCCTCGTTCGCCCTTCCAATCAACATCGTCCCAAGGGCGGCTAATCGTCGGCGAGAAAAAAAACCATGGGACTTCATTGCTCAGCCGTTGCAGTTCCTCGCTGTAGCCTAGCTCCCAGGAACGGCTGGCGCCCTCGAGCAAGAACAGTTTGTGCTCGCCGGCAAAGCTTCCATCCTTCCACTGTCGATAAAGAGATCGCACATAACTGACAAAGGGGGCCACTCCTGTTACGGTTGCAACCAGAAGATGGTTCGTTCGGCTGCTGGTGGCATCGAGTGTGAAGCGACCTTTGGCGCTCTTCCGAAGAGTGAGCTCTTCGCCTACGCGGCGCGAAAAAAGCCGCGGCGTTAGGTCGCCGTGCGGCACTAATTCGATGAAGAATTCCATGAACCTTTCGTGTGGTGCGGAAACAATCGAATACGCGCGTTCATAATGTTTTCCGGGAGCAAAGACGCCAAGTGTCGCGTATTGACCTGGCACAAACGAAAAATCCCCGCCTGGATCCACTTGAACCACCAATAGACCTTCTGAAATGTCCCTCCGCTCAACGATGCGCGCATAATAAAACTCATCACCAGGAGGGGGCATGATTATTCCCATTCACTGCTTGAACATTGATTTTCTGATCGATTTCGGACCGTGATGCCATCGGATTGGGATCAGCCCTCGCGGGAACATGGCTCAGATTTATTCAGCGGTCCAGCCTTCAATTCGAAACCGCACCCTATAGATTGGACTCGTTTTTGCTTTGAACCTTAGATAGCGTCTTTGATGTGAGACCCTCCACACGATAGTCACGTCATGGGCGTGGGTTTGCACAATCACTGTGGATCCTCTCCACGCCGAATCTCTTGTAGTACAGGAGCAAGACATACGCCAAAGTGCTGGGCTATTGCGGTGTCAAGCCGATGTTGATTTTGAGGTGTTTAAAAGCAGCAATGACGAGCCCGAACTGCACCAACCCGAAATTCCGGAAGAAAGCACGAAATTTCGTGGAGATCCACGATGTCGATCACGAGATTTCGTACCCTTGCACGATATTTTCAGCAAGACATCCTCCCGGCCCCGCACCCAGGTTGCGAATTTGAGCGCTCCAAAAACACAAATGCCCGTCCGCCAAAGCGGACGGGCATTTGTGTTGAATCTGCTACTTGAGAACTACCAGCCTACCTTCAGGGCGAATTGAATTTCCCTCGGCAGCCCTGCCAGTTCGTGGATTTGTCCGGCGTTGCTCGTTATCGCGCCGTTACTGTCGAACAAACCGGAATTGCAATCGCCGCTGCAGGGCTGCGGCGGAACGAAGTTGTCATGGTTGAAGATGTTAAACATCTCCGCGCGGAATTGCACGTTGAACACTTCCGAAATGCGCTTCACCGGGAAGTTCTTCAAAATGGAGAAATCCATGTTGTAGAACTTGGGTCCGGTAATGCTGTTTCGCCCGACGTTAAACGGCGAAAGGTTGGCGCAATACGTTTGACCCGCAGGAGCCGGCTGAGCCGGGGTCGCGAAGGATGCGCAGGGGTACGCCAGCGTCTGCGCAACGGATGTCGGCAGGTACGGCTCCGTGAAGCAGGATGGGTTAATGTATTGGGGCGATCCGGGCGTGCTTCCCGCATAATTAGAGTTAATCGGGTTGCATCCCGGGAGCCTGACCAAAGGACCAAACTGGTCTGCACCGCTATTGCCCAAGCCTAGAGGATCGGCGTTATTGATCGGAGTCGTCGGAGTTCCGCTATTGTAGGTGAAGATTCCGCCCAATTCCCATCCGCCCAAGGCATAGGCTGCCGCCGGTCCGCCAAACTTCGGAGTCGGGATCGAATAGAGGCCATTTACGGTTAGTGTATGGGCTACGTTAAAGTCCGATGGACCGTAGAACGCCTTCGGCAAGAACCACCAGGGCGAGTTGATACTATTGGCAAAGGTATCGCCGGCGATTGTTTGGGAGTCATCATCCAGCGATTTAGAGAACGTATAGCCCAGTTGGAACTGGAAACCATGGGCAAATTTCTTGTCCAAGTTTACGTCCAAACCATTGTAGTGGGAGTCCGTATTCCAGTACAAGTACCGGATGACTCCCAAGTTAGGATTAACCTGAGCGTTCGCACCGGTCGGAGTAACGCCTGGTGTGCAACCAGCGCCCGTCCCCACAGGCCCGCAGGGGAAGAGGTACCCATACGGAGTAACTTGATAAGGAGCTGCGCTGCCTGGTGCGCCTGCCAAGTTTCCGTCGTCACCGCGCATCAGCAAGTGAACGCCGTGCGATCCGACATAGCCCACGGTCAGGGACATATCCGACGTGAGTTGCCGTTGAATGTTGAGGTTCCACTGCATGACGTAGCTTCGGTGAGGTTGCCCTTCGACTGTGGACTCAGCCAACAAGCTCGATGTTGTATCTTCGAGTTGAAAGCCACCTTCTTGAGGTTGAAATCTGTTGGCGAAAGCGGTCGTCGTTTGGCACGAAGGATTCCCCGGTCCGCACGTTTGGAAGTTTCCTGCACCGTGGATGCTCTTGAAGATCAGGAACGGTCCTGCCTGGTTTTGCTGAAGGAGAAAGTAACCGGGAAGCGGGTCGACGTCATAGATACCGAAGCCACCGCGAACCGAGGTCTTTCCGTCCTTGAAAGGATCCCAGGCAAAACCCAAGCGGGGTTCAAAGTTGCGAAGCGTGGCATTTTTATAATAGGAGCCAACACTGCCGCAGCTCGTGCCGGGCGATGGCGCAAGGTTAGTATCCGTGAAAGAAACTCCGCACGTTGGTGAAGTTGCGGTAATCGTCGCCAGGTTGGTAATTCTACCTTGGGCATCGTTAAGCACTGTGCTGGGTTCGTAGCGGATACCCACGTTCAGCGTCAAGTTCGGTTTGATCTTCCAGTCATCCTGGATGTAGGCGCTAAACAAGGTTTGCCTGAATTCACGTGGATTGTCTTCGCCGCCAACGGCAGGGGAAAGGCTGGCTTCAAATGATCTTGGGTTTCCAGCTTCGAAGTTAATGAAATCGTCAAACTGATAACGCCCGCCGGGCTCCTGAAAAGTATGCTCGTTATCCTGCAAACGTTCGATGCTGCCGCCGAACTTGATCGTATGCGCTCCCTTTGTCCAGAAGGCATCGTCGCCGTATTGGAAGGAATTCCATCCAAAAGTGTAGTGAGAAGCACCGTTGACGCCGGCAAAAAAGTCGCTAACGCCGCCGTGAACTGTTAGCCGCGGAGCGTTCTGTCCGACAAGAGCGCCCAGAGCCAGTGAGGAGGCTGCAGGATTGATTGAGCTAGGTGTCGCCGCGTTGATGACGTTATCGCGATTGAAACCGAAGCGCACAGCGTTCACAAAGCTCGAGCTGAACGTGTGATTCTCTTCCAACGCGACCGTCTGTCGCGTTGTCCGCGACAGGGTCAGAACCGTGTTGAGCACGTCGGGCTGGGTGTAGTTCGTGCTGTCATGAAGGTAGGTACCGAACAGGCTGTCGTTATTTCCAAGTTTGTGATCGACGCGAATCGTGAAGAAGTTCTCAGGTACTACCTGAACGCCGGCAAATACATACTGACCGACGTTAGCAGCGGCACCGGACGCTCCAACTCCATTTGTCGGCAACGGGTAGAGACCCAGCAAGCTCTGGGAATAAGAATTGATCGTCGGAACCACACAAGCTCCCGGACTTACTTCAGTTGTGCCATTGAAAACAGATGGCCTTGTTGTTGGGCAAATCGATTCGTCGGCGTTTGTGCCAGTGTCAAACTGAAATGTTCCTCCTCGAGCTGCTAGAGACGGCACGTCAACGGACGTCGGGATTCCCTTCGTCTGCCGCAATCCTTCGTAGTCGCCGAAAATAAACGTCTTATCCTTGATGATCGGTCCGCCTGCCGAAGCGCCAAACTGATTGCGCTTGAACGGGGGAATCGTCGCGCCAGAAGACTTGGTGAAGTAATCGTTGGCATCGAGCGCACTGTTCCGCAGGAATTCATATACATTTCCGTGGAACTGGTTGGTTCCGGATTTGCTGATAGCGTTAATGACGCCGCCCGTGGCGCGGCCGTATTCAGCCGGGAATCCGCCGGTCAAAACCGAGAATTCCTGAATCGCGTCCACGCCGAGCACCACGCCGATCACGTTTCCTGGCGCAGCGTTTGCATAGTCAACAACGCTGATTCCATCGATTCGGTAGTTGTTAAATGTGGAGCGCTGTCCGGAAACGGTGAGTTCCGATCCGAATCCGCGGTTTCCGCGGGCCGATGTCGAATAGCTCACCTGTGTTTCGATGGGCTTCACGCCGGGTTGTAGTACGGCCAGCGACGTCCAGTCGCGGCCATTCAAGGGCAATTCGCGCACGGTTTCCGATTCAACTTGTCCTGTAAGCGCGGATGAGGTCAGATCGACTTGCGGTGCGGCTTCCGATACCTGGACCGTTGTGTTAGTTTCGCCGACTTTCAAGGGGAAGTTCAGTTGCTGTTGCTGGCCGACTGAGAGTTGAAGATTCGATTGCACGGCCGTGGAAAAACCGTTTGCTGAAACGCGCACTTCATACGTGCCGGGATTCAGGTTCGGAATCGTATACAAGCCTGCCGAATCTGAAGTTGCTTCTTTCGTGGCACCCGTTGCCGTATCCTTCGCGGAGATTTGCGCTCCGACGACCACGCCACCCGATGGATCGGTAACGGTTCCGGTAAGTGTTGCACCGGTTACCTGCGCATGTGCTACTACGCTACCCATCAAGCTGAATAGCAGTGTCAAAAGAATCGCAAAACTGGTAGTTGGTCTAAAACGCTTTCCCACACCCAATTTAGTACCCCCTTGATGGACCATAAAGGGCCATCGCTTGCAGCCTGGAATTGCAGATTCACGTATAGGAGCAAGACATACGCCAAAGTGCTGGGCTATTGCGGTGTCAAGCCGATGTTGATTTTGAGGTGTTTACAAGCAGCAATAACGAGCCCGAACTGCACCAACCCCAAAATTCCGGAAGAAGGTACGAAACTTCGTGGAGATCCACGATGTCGATCACGAGATTTCGTAACCCTTGCAATCAATTCCCAGCCTGACAAGCAATAAGATCGAATTCGCTGAGGGCGCTCGCGTTTAGTCCGAGAAATGCGAAGTACACGAATCGACTTGCTCTCTCTGAGTGCTTCCAGATAAGCAGATTGAGCAGCGGGTAGATGATCCCGGCTACAGGCGCACGTCTGGTGAGAAGGCGCGCTATTGGGCCTCTCTTCCACCGCCTGCCTCTACCGTCGCAGGAACCGTGGGACTGCCCGTTGGGGTCCTGATCTGGGCTGGGAAAGAACGCGTCGGAGCGATCTGGGTGAGTGAGACTGCGGAACCGCCACCGGGCAAGGACACAGGCGTTGTGACCAGAAGCAGAAGTGCTGACGAACAATGCGCAAAGGCTGGAATCACCAATTTCGCGGCGAAACTGAAGTGAGTGGCTCTTTTGGTTTAGCGCCAGCACGAACAAAACCCTTGCTCAACTAGAGCGCCAAGCGTAAATTGGTGTCAGCTTGCAAACGAAGTGGATCCCAAGAATGATGTGTCCGCTTAATTCGTTCACAAAACGCATTCTCGTTGCGACGATCGCACTGCATTTTGCGGCTGCCCTTGCCATAGCGGCGCAGGGAAATACAAATAGTTCCGGAGCGTGGTCCGGAATCCTTGTGTCTAGCGCCTGCAACGCTGATGAAGCGTTCATGGAAATTCCCGACTGCTATAAGGACCAGCCCGGCGCGAAGCTGTCTTTGCTGGATGATACGACCCGCGTCATGTACGAAGTTGCCCCGCAGGGGCCCGTTGCTGCTCATTTGGGAGATGCGGTGACTGTCAGGGGCATCCTGAATGGCGATGTGATTCAGAAGGCCGTCGTCGCACCGATGTCAATCGGCCTGGCGGTGGGCCAGAAAGCTCCCGCGTTTTCGATTCCCGACCAATTCGGCCACATGCAAACTCTGGACACGCTGAAGGGACCAAAGGGCACTGTCCTGCTCTTTTTCCGTTCGGCGGATTGGTGACCGTTCTGCAAAGAGCAGCTGGTCCAGTTGCAAAGCGCAATCCCGCGATTCGAGAAGGAAGGAGTCAAGCTCGCCGCGATCAGCTACGACTCCCTGGACATCCTGAAATTTTACTCCGGACGAGAAAAGATCACATATCCGTTGCTCGGGGACCCGGACACGAAAACGATCCGTGCTTACGGCGTTCTGAATGAAGAAGCTTTTGGCATGCAGAGGGGCTACGCTCGCCCAGGATATTTCTTTATCGATCCCAACGGGATAATACGAGAAAAGTTTTTCGACCCCAAGTACCGGGAACGGCTCACCGGAAACAGCCTTGTTTTGAAACTGTTCCCGCAGTTGGGCGAGGAAGTCACGGGAACCGTCGAGGCGCCGCATCTTCAAGTGGCGCTCGAACAGTCGGATCCCGAAGGCATCTCCGGTACGAACATTACCCTGGCGGTCGAAGTGCGTCTACCCCCGGATGTGCACGTCTATGCGCCGGGCGCTCAGGGATATAAGCCGATTCGGCTCGTGCTCGACCGTATCCCGGAACTGGATTTCGACCCGGCGGTTTACCCGACGTCGCAAGTTCTTTATCTTCCCGCAATCAAGGAGAAGGTGGCCGTGTTTGAAGGCACATTCCGTATTAGCCAGATTGCCAAGGTAAGCACAGGGGGCGCCTTGGGCGTACTTGGAAAAGAAGGCAAGGTAGTCACCATCTCGGGGAAGCTCGAGTACCAGGCATGTGACACAACGATCTGTTACTTGCCGGCTTCTGTCCCGGTCAAGTGGCAACTCCGAGTTCTGCCGTTCGATCGCATCCGCGCACCGATGGACATCCGCCACAAATAGACTCTCCAACTAGTGTAAATCAGCGATGCTGGTCTGACCTGATAGAGTTTTTGTACCACGGAGAGTGGGAGAGTTTATAGCACAACCTCCGACGGAAGGGGGGTTTGCGAATGGCGGATCGCAGGGAGCCGAAGGCGACCGAAGAGCCGCCATTCGCGGCGAGAACGCCACCGGCGCCGGCGGCCAATAGCCCAGCGCCGAGTGCGGTCTCCTCGTGTTGTAATCCACTCGCCACTTCTCGATCACCACTTGCGCCTCCTTCAACGAGTAGAGGATTTCCCCATTCAGGCGCTCGTCTCGCAGCTTCCCGTTAAAGCTTTTGCAGTAGCCGTTCTCCCACGGACTGCCCGGTTCGATGTGCAACGGGCCGTCCCCAGATTCCCCAGCCACTTCCGCAACTTCTTGGCCACGAACTCCGGTCCGTTGTCCGACCGAATGTGTTCGGGAATTCCCCTCCACAGCATCACATCCGCCAGCGTCTCGATCACTTCGTTGCCTCCCAATCTTCTGGCCGCGCGGATCGCTAAGCATTCCCGCGTGTATTCGTCGATCAGCACCAAAAGCCGTAGCGTGCGTCCGTCATGCGTCATCGCGCTCACAAAGTCGTAGCTCCACATATGATTGGCACGCTCGGGCCGCAGCCGCACACACGTTCCATCGTTCAGCCATAATCGTCCTCTTGGCCGCTGTTTCTGCGGCACTTTCAACCCCTCCCGCCGCCAGATACGCTGCGCACGATCCGTTCCCACTTGCCAGCCCGCTTCCCGCAACTTCACCATGATCCCGCGAACCCGTAGCGTCCATACTCGCTGGCCAGCGCGATAATCGCCTTCGTCAGCCGATCCTCAACGGAGGATTGCGAAATGGGAAAGAGCACCTCGAAATAGTTGTGAAACCCCGTTCGTATGCGTGATGAGGTAGGTTCCTATCGCGAATCTACAGCCGCAAGAAGGTAATTCGCTATTGCAGATCGGCCCGGCTTGGAAATCCGTGCGCCACTGAGGTGTAACGTTCCGGTAACCGACCGTCCTACGATAAAGCCTTTCCTCATGAGGACGCTGCCCGGCTTTTCGCCGGTCAAGACGGGCGTACCCGCTCCGAACAGCGCTAGCGTTTCAAACCCGATTGCAATAATAGTCTTCGGATTAACAGCCTCTACAATTTTTGTGACACGAGCTAAGCAAAACTGTTCTATTTCCTGTCGGAGCTTGCGTTCGTAAGCGTGCGGAGCTGGCCGTCTTGACTGGGGATTATGTTACCGGAGCGGTTTCTGAGGCGACGTTCCACGGCAGGAGTTCCTCGATGCGGTTGATCGGATGGTCGGCGATGCGGGACAGCACGTCGCGGAGATACGCTTCGGGATCGAGGCCGTTGAGTTTGGCGGTGCCGATCAGGCTGTAGATCGCGGCGGCGCGTTCGCCGCCGGCATCGGAGCCGGCGAACAAGTAATTCTTGCGGCCCAGAGCGACGGTGCGCAGGGAGCGTTCGGCGGCGTTGTTGTCGATCTCGATGCGGCCATCGTCCACGTAGCGCATCAGCGCTTCCCAGCGCGAGAGCGCGTAACGCACCGCCAGCGCCGTATCGGATTTTCTGCGATAGTTTTCCTAGCGTCTCTTCCAGCCATTGCTTCAGCGAGTCCAGCAACGGCCGCGCTCTGGTCTCGCGGACCTCGCGCCGCTCGCTCGCCGGGTGGCCGCGAATCTCTTTTTCGATCGCGTACAGCGCGGCGATGCGTTCCATCGCTTCGGCCGCGACCGGCGATTGGTGCGCCACGTGCAGATCGTAAAACTTTCTGCGCACATGCGCCCAGCAGGCCGCTTCCTGAATGCGCCCGGTTTCGTACACCGGATCGAATCCCGCGTAACCATCCGCCTGCAGCGTGCCCGTGAAGTGGCGCAAGGTGCGCTTGCGGATGCTCGCCCTTGCGATCCGGCGAGTAGGCGAACCACACCGCCGCCGGCGTTGTGTCTCCCGCGGGCCGGTCATCACGCACATACGTCCACAGCCGCCCCGTTTTTGTTTTGCCATTTCCCGGCGCCAGCACCGGCACCGGCGTGTCGTCGGCGTGCAGCTTCGTCGCGCTCATCACGTGACGCCGCAGCGCCTCCACCAGCGGCGCCAGCAACTGGCTCGTGCCGCCCACCCAGTCCGCCAGCGTCGAGCGTTCCAGCTCCACGCCTTCGCGCGCATAAATCTCCGACTGGCGATACAGCGGCAAGTGATCGCAATATTTCGAGACCAGCACGTGCGCCAGCAAGCCCGGTCCGGCAACGCCGCGCTGCGATCGGACGGCTCGGCGCTTCGGCTTGCACGATGCGTTCGCAGCGCGCGCAGGCCAGCTTCGGTCGCACCTGCCGGATCACTTTGAATCGCGCCGGCACGTACTCCAGAATTTCCGAGACATCTTCGCCGAGAAGCTTTCAGCTCGCCGCCGCAGTCCGGGCAAGCTGTTCTGCTTCGGCAGAATACGTTCCGCACTCTCGCGCGGCAGATGCTCCGGCAGCGGCCGCCGCGCTGGCTTCCAGCCGATGTTTGCAACCGGCGCAACCCCTGCCGGTGTGTGCGAAGCCGCTGTGTTCTCCGCTTGCGTCGCCTGCCAGTTCGTCCAGCCGCAACTCCAGTTGCTCGATCTGCCGATCCAGCTTCTCCGACGTGCGCCCGAACTGCATCCGCCGCAGCTTGGCGATCAGCAGCTTCAAGTGCTCGATCTCCGTGTCGCGCGAAGCAAGTTGCTCGTCTTTCGAGACGAGTTGCTCGCGCTGCGAAAAGATCTTTTCCTGCTGCGAGAGGATGAGAGCTTTCAGTGCGTCGGGATCGAGTGCGTCGAGATCGGGGAGAGTGTGATGCGCGGCAACCATCGCCGCGAATATAGCAGACTTTCGTTACAGCAAAATAAAAATGTGCAGCGAAAATTAAAATTATTTTGCTCACACCGCCATCTGCGGCGCGTAACTGCGCACCGGCCGCCGCCAATCGATCCCTTCCAGCAACATCGACAGCTGCGCCGGCGTGAGCGACACCGTGCCACTCGTCGCCTGCGGCCAGATGAACCGTCCCCGCTCCAGCCGCTTGGCGAACAGACACAGCCCGTCACCGTCCCACCAGAGCACCTTGATCAGATCGCCGCGCTTGCCCCGAAACACAAACACCTGCCCCGAAAACGGATTCTCCTCCAGCGCCGTCTGCACCATCCCGCTCAGTCCCGTAAATCCGCGCCGCATGTCCGTCACTCCCGCCACGATCCAGATCTGCGTCCCCGCCGCCAGCCCGATCATCCCAGCAACTTCTCCAGCACCACCCGCAGCGCTTCCGCATCCACGCGCCCGTGATGCGAACTTGTCCCTTCGGAAGTTCCACCTGAATCGTGCCGGATGCGGTTCGCCGTCTCTGCTGGCCTGCCTGCCGCTCTGCGATCCGCGCGTCGATGCTCTTTGCTCCGGCCACCGCCTCCGTCACATGAACCGGAAGTAAGTTCACCGTCTCGCTTTCCCAGCGCCCAACAGCCCTTGCCGATACTGCCGGCGCCACTGAAACACCTGGTTGGCATTCACTCCATGCGCCCGCGCCACCCGCGCCACCGACGCATCCGGCTCCAACGTCTCTTCGACGATCCGCCGCTTCTCCGCCACCGACCACCGTCGTCTTTGCGATTCTCTGCTTACCAACCACTCGCTCCGAAGTGTCCACTTATTCCCCAAGTGGACACTTCCCGAGGTGCCCACGAAGGGCCATCTTCCTCAACTACTCACACTTCGTCCATACGTCACAGACCGGACGCTTACGGTTATCTT
>CAWAYK010000002.1:0-181038 GCA_963786215.1 uncultured Acidobacteriota bacterium | reverse complement strand
TCATGTCGCCCGCCTTCTCGTCGTCTGAAATGAAATGGAAATGGTACCCCACCTGATGGATACCTGTCAGGAACGCCGGG
The DNA here is from genome assembly GCA_963786215.1 of uncultured Acidobacteriota bacterium. Classification (GTDB taxonomy): domain Bacteria; phylum Acidobacteriota; class Terriglobia; order Acidiferrales; family UBA7541; genus Palsa-360. Next base: position 180,958 of record CAWAYK010000002.1, on the reverse strand, counting down.
AAACGGAAGCCAACCAGCGTGCCCGCAAGATTGCTATAAGGAAACAGTCTCTGCTGGGAAACCGCGATCGTGAGCGGCGGATAGGGGACGTATTGTTTCGGCACGCTACGTGTGGTCAGGTCCATGAAGCGCCCATGAACCTTGATCGCATAAGAAAAATTTCTCGACGGCAAGGCCTGATCGATCTTGCGGTGAGCTGGGCGAGCGTCGTCGGCCGGTTGATGGTCAGTTGCAGGTCGGTCTCAAACATCGTGACTGTAGCGAAAGGCGTGGCGGAGTTGCCGCTTACACGCTGTATGGTGCCATCTGAGCGCACCTGATAGAAGCGCCCGTCGAGGGCCACCATCTCGCCGTCCAAGCTGTCGAAGGTACCTAGCCCGAAATCCCCATGGTGTTCCAAGTCATGATAAGAGAGCGCACCCTGATAGAGCCCGAGCGACAGAGCGTCGAGCGTCGATACCTGGTAAAGCTCGTTGTCTCGTCGCGGAACAAGGGGTTTCCATCCTTTTACCGCCAGATAAAGAAGCACGAGAATCAATAATGGAAGCCAGAAAACCACCCGACGCGATGACTTCAACAGAAACGACATAGTTCACTTTACTCCGAAATCGCAGTTTGATCTTGTTAGAGGAAAATATCAGTCAACAGATTGCGTCTGATAAATGGGATGCCGGAACCTAGCGTTTGAGGCGTTCCGGGCCACACCACGGTAAGGTGACTTATCAGGGAAAGACCTTGTCATCAGGTAACCGGGATGACTCCATGCGCCGCAGTTCGAGGTCGTGAATCATTTTGGGGGCGTGTCGCTGACGCTCATTTGAGGTAAATCGCCGCACTGATCGCGCCTCCCAGATCCCCCAGCTTGCCGCCTTCTTTCTTGCCTCCCGTGATATCTATTGAGCCCTTGGGCTCACCATGACATGCCAGGCACGAAGTCTCATAGTATTCGGGGATCAGCACGCGGTAAGCTTTTTTGCCGTTCAGCTGAGCCTCTTGCTCCACGAATTCGCCTTTCTTCCATCCTGTCGACTGAAACTTGCTCTTGATCATCTGGTCCTCCCAGGCATCCGGCAAATTGGGCTGGTGGCGAACCAGCTCGGCAGGAGCAGTCAATTTCACGTAACGCAAGTCCGCCCACTTTCCGGTTGAAGCCCTCGGCCACTCGATAAGCGAACACCGCCGGCAGAAATCCCTTAAAGCCGCGATGGGGATCATTGATGAGTGGCTGTGCCTGATCCATGACTTCCTGCATCGCGTCCATCTCGGCTTGAAGCATCTGTCCTTCCGCGGATGTCGGATCGAGGCTCGGAACGGGGTGGCCGGTTTGCTCGGCATATTTCGCCCTGGCCAGCTCGATCAGTTTCTTCCCGCTTAGATCCTTGCCGGTCTTCGGTTCGTTAATGAAATCCTGCTGATCGGAAATGACCTGTCTGGCGGAACGCAGCAAGGTCGTCAAATGGAGCAGCACGGTGTGATCGATTTCGTCCTGACTGGCCGCTTCCTCCGGCATGACCTGCTGCAGCAGATCCGGTTTCACCGAGATTTCCCCGCTGAACGGCCGATCGTGGGAGGCGATCAGCAGGATGGACACTGCGACTCCGGTGGCGAAGATCCCCATCGAGGCGGCGGCAGCGCCTCGATTATCGCTATGGACCATGGCGATGGCGACCAGCGTGCAAATCAGCTTGCAGCAGGAGGGCCGTCCATTTCACCCAATTCACGCTCGACCGGCTGACGATGATCCGCTGCCGACGGGCGTCGATCGCGCTTTCGAGCGCGCTCACGATCTCGCGCTGTGCGGTCACCTGTCCTTCGCTGTGGGGCGCAAGGGCCAGGATCAACTGCAGCTCCTCGGCGAGCGAGACCGGCGTGACCTTCAGGGAGGCTGATTGTTGGGCCATCATGGGCCATTCGTAGGTCACAGCTTCCTGAATATGGCGGCGCGTCAGGTCCCGCAAACGCGCTTCCGGTTCTCCCGGAAAGCTGGCGGCTAGAAAGACGACCGTGCTTAGCGCGTTGGCCTCGCGGTTGACGGCCGCCTTGGCGCGATCGATGTCGTTCCAGACCTGGGAAGCGACAAACGCGACAAACAGGCCGAAGATGATGCCGAGGGGAGGCAGCATGCCGGGGGAAACGCCTTTGAAGATGCGGGTTCGCTCCCCCGCTGCGAGACGCATGACGATGGCGAAGATTCCCCAGCGTGCCAAGGTAGGTCAGGGTGAACACCACAAGAGCCATCCACCCTACCGGAAGGTTCTGAAGCCATTCGCCCATGTTGATCTCCTAAAATGATTTGTGTGACCGGTCATACAGCCCATGCCAAGTCCTTCCATGAGAAGGCCGGTTCGTGTCAAGACAGTTTTTTCTTTTTCTTATTAGAGATTTTTTCCATTTCAGCCAAGCCGCCCCTGTCGCCATCCTTCCATTCGCACTCTTTTGTGAGCGATATTCGCTCGGTGCCAGGTGGGTGTTCTCGTTTCAGTAGGTGCTGCTACCTGTGAATCGACCTCTCGTCCCACCGATTCGGTGAGAGTCGGGCCCCAGGACTTAGTCGCAGTCACCTGGACTCGGCGGTCGAGCTCGGCTGTCCGGATCGCAACTCTCTAGGCCACTTCCCCCATCGCTTTCTGACTATTGCGCAGTGGTTCGTACACCTCGCCGCCTACCCACAGCCGATGCAGCAGCACCGCCAGCTTTCGAGCCACGGCCACCACCGCTCGCTTCTTGGCATTTTTTCCTCCTCTCGCCGCAAGTTTCAGTCCCCATCTCCGCAGATCGCTGTCTTCTCCAAAAGGTCCCAGAATGTAGTGCGCTCCCTGCACCGTCATGGTGCGCAAATACCGGTCTCCTTCTTTGCTGATTTTCTTCTGTGGCTCGCTCTCCCCGGAGTTTCTCCGGCCAGGTCGTAACCCCAGAAAACAACCTACCTCGCGACTCTTCGGAAACCGATACGGGTCCTCGATCATCAGCACATACGTCAGAGCGATCTGTGTTCCCACGCCCTTGACCTGCTGGAGCAAGGCCACTTCCGGGTATACTTCCTTGGCGATTTTCTCCATCCGCTCGTCGTATTGCTTGATGCGCTCGTTCAGCGATTCGACTTCTTGGAGCAACGGCTCCAGAGCATCCCGCAACTCTGGGCTCAATGCTGCGGCCAGCTCTCGGCTCACCTGATACGTGCCACACTTGGGCAGCCGTTGACCATAAGACTTCACCAATCCGCGTGCTGCGTTCACCAAGGCTGTTCGAGCACTCACCAGTTCCGCTCGTGCCCGGATTACCGTCAGATGGATTTGCGCTTGCACACTGCGATGTCGCACCGGCCCCAACAACTCGGGATCGATTCGCGCCAGTCGTGCCAGTGTCCCTGCATCGTGTCGATCATCTTTTCGATTGCTCTTGGTGATCAATTGCACTTTTTGCGCGTGCGCCACGATCACTTCGTGTCCTAGCTCCGTTAGCAGCCGGCTTACTCATGGCGAATGTGTTCCGGTCTCCAGTGCGATACGACTTTGCGGTATTTTTCCAAAGGTCTGCTTCATCGCTTCCGGCGTCGTCGGCACTTTCTGTTCCAGAATGATTTTGCCTGCTTCATCCAAAACACAGTAGAACGACCAGCAATCTCCCAGATCCACACCGATCGTTAGCTTTTGCTCCTTGAAATTTTCACTCTGCAATACCTGTACAGTGCTAGTCTTTTTCATAGCCGGTCTCCTTTCGGTTGCGCTTCGAGCGCGTCGATCATTGGGAGCGTATCGCATCCCGCTGGAGACCGGCCTTCTCATCCCATCTGTGAAACGGGGCGGTCTCAATGGGTCAGTGCAACACTTGCTTGCAGTTTATCTGCCGGAGTTCGAAATCCCAAAGTTTTTCTTGGACGCTGATTTAAGAGCAGCGCCACTTTGTCGAGGTCTTCTTGTGAATGCACTGACAAGTCGGTTCGTTTAGGGAAGTACTGGCGCAACAGTCCGTTTGTGTTTTCGTTCGAGCCGCGCTGCCACGGGCTCTGCGGATCGCAGAAGTAGACTTTCACTTCCGTGTCCACCGTGAAACTTTTGTGCTGGGCCATCTCCAGCCCGCGATCCCAGGTCAACGAGCGACGCAAAGCTGCGGGCAGCTTCCCAACGTGTTGGGTCAGCGCGGCGACCACGGTCGCCGTATCTTTGCTCGGCACTTTGATCAGCATGACAAAACGCGAATGTCGCTCCACGAGCGTCGCGATGTGACTGTTCTTCGTGCCGCCGATGAGATCGCCTTCCCAATGGCCGGGGATCGCGCGGTCCTCGATTTCTGCGGGTCTTTCCCGGATCGAAATGGCGTCGACGATTTGACCCATGCGATGTCCGCCATCCCGCGCGTGCCGCGAGCGGCGAATTCGCCGCTTGAAGCGAAGATGCTGAATCAGCTCTTTTTTCAGCACTCCGCGCGCTTGAATGAACAGACTGCGATAAATCGTTTCGTGCGACACGCGCATGCTCTCGTCCTCGGAATACTCACTCTTCAGCCACCCGCGAACTTGTTCCGGCGACCAGTCCAGCATGAGTTTACCCGCAACGATCTCTTACAGCTTCAGGTGCAGGGCAAGAAGGCAGCGCTTAGGCCGCAAGGCCGACTCCCAAGCTTTCTGATCGGCATCCGTTGCCCGATACAGAGGTCGCCCGCCATGGCGGGCGACCTCTCGACTCACCGTCGACACCGTCCGCTGCAATCCTCTGGCTATTTCACGAATCGACAAACCACAAGCAATCCCCGTGAAATGTTTTCCCGCTCCGCCAGCGTAAGTGTTAGCGGTGAGCGTCGCCGCGCTGCTGGAGCAATCCCGCCATGCTGCGCCAACATAAAGTGAATCGACACATGGTCTTGGCTGAAGGCCCGCCCAACCTCATGCAACGACTGACCCGCCTTCCATCGACTCCACATCTCATTCCGCTGCTGCTCAGAAAGCTTGAACCGCCGCCTGAATCTCATAAACACCACCTTATAGAAAAAAGATTTATATCAGATGGTGTTGCGTCGACCAGTTGAGCCGGCACCGTTTCACGGGACTTGGCGGCTGATAAGGATTTCACTCCTCAACTGACATATATTCAGAGTAATGCCTCGCGCACAATTTCACCGGGCTGCGCTTGCCGTTATACCTCTGATCCATCTGCTGCTTGTTATTTTGTCAATAATTCTTTCCATCTATACGCCGGGACGAGCCTACCATCGGCTATTTGTGTCGCTATTGAAATGGAACATCTTGACTTTGCAACTCGTATTTCACCGTCATGTGTTTTTGCCCCTGAACAGGCGCGGTTTTCGTATTGCGTTTTCAGAACAACCTACAGAAGTAGGCACCATTTCTTGTAGAAGTACATAGTATAAATGTTACATCATATTCTCCACACCGGGTGCTATCGCTATGAAAGCTGCCACATTCGCCTGTCCAATTTTGGTAGCTCTGCTCTCCATCATCCTCCCCGTATCGGCAGCGCAGAGCGGCCTAACAGAGTCGCCAGATCCACAAACCTCTCCAGGATCATCGCTCAAACAGCTTACGCTGGAACAATTGGGTGATGTCGAAATCACCTCTGTATCCAAGGAGCCCGAGACGGTGTGGCGAACGCCTGCCGCGATCTTTGTCCTTACGCAAGAAGACATTCGCCGCTCTGGGGCCAGCAGCATCCCGGAGCTTTTACGTTTGGTTCCGGGCGTTGAGGTGGCTCGAATTGACGCCGATCACTGGTCAATCGGAATCCGGGGATTTGGAAGCAGTTTTTCAAAGTCGCTGCTTGTACTGATTGATGGCCGAAGCGTCTACACGCCGCTCTTTGCAGGTGTCTACTGGGACGTGCAGGACACAATACTCGAGGACATTGACCGCATCGAAGTCATTCGCGGACCTGGCGGAACGATATGGGGTTCGAACGCAGTTAATGGTGTCATTAATATCATCACAAAAGCCGCGAAAGATACGCATGGAACCGTGGTTTCCTTGGGTGGCGGTGATCTGGACGAAGCTATTGCGGAGGTTCGACAGGGTGGAGAGATCGGCAAATCACTTGATTATAGAATTTTTGGCAAAGCATCAACACGAGGCTCAGAGTTGCATCCCGAAAATGTTGGCTATGACGAATGGCGGCAGCAGCGAGGCGGCTTCCGTCTAGATTGGACGAAAAACGCAAGTGATACGCTGAATGTTCAGGGAGACATTTATACCGGTGACGATGGGGAGATAACAACAGTTGGGTCTTTCCATCCACCATCGCAGATTACACTTGCAGGTTCCGATCACGTATCTGGTGGGGATATTCTTACGAAATGGAAGCACGAATTTTCAGATGGATCTGATTTTCAAGTGCAAGCATTTTACGACCGAACAGATCGACACGCGGCGCAATACGATGAAGTGCGCGATACTTTCGATCTCGATCTTCTGTATCACGAAAAACTGGGCCATCGGCAAGACGTGCTCTGGGGTGGCGGGGCCCGAATTAGCCCTAGTAGGTTCGATCAGCTGATTCCGACGCTGACGTTCACACCCAACCGTCTGACGTATCGTCTTTACAGCGCCTTCATAGAGGATGAAATCCAAATCGTTCCGCAAAAGCTCTCGCTAACGCTCGGTTCAAAATTCGAAGACAATAGCTTCAGTGGGTTTGATGCCCAGCCGAGCGTGCGGCTTTTGTGGACCGTCACCCCGCATCAGACGATCTGGGCTTCGGTATCGCGCGCAGTCCGTACTCCATCGAGCTTGGATACGGACATTCATCTCACGGATTTTATTGGGCACATACCTGGCAACCCTCTGCCGGTTTACCTGGCTGTGAATGGCGATCCCAACTTTAAGCCGGAAGAGATGCTCGGCTACGAACTGGGCTATCGCAGCCTGATTACTCAGCATTTGTATATAGATTTTTCCGCGTTCGATAACCAGTATGACGATCTTGAGAGCTACGGTGCTGGAGCCTTCTCCATTCAGACGAAACCCATCACTTATATTCTATTAGCTGAACCCTTTGCTAACGGAATCAGGGGCTCCACATCTGGATTTGAAATCGCGCCTGACTGGAATGTAAGAAGTTGGTGGCACCTGAAAGGTTCCTACTCGTATTTACACCTTCATACCAAAGACAGACCCGGATACACGGATACAGGAACTGTGACCAGTTACAACGGTTCCAGCCCAACGAACGAAATCAGCGCCCAGTCTTTGTTTAATCTGCCGAAGGGATTTGAGTCTGACATTACCTTCCGATATGTGAGCGCCTTGCCAGCACAGTCGGTGCGTGCGTACAGCACGGCGGATGCCCGGATTGGCTGGCATCCACGTGGGAACTTCGGGTTTTCTGTTGTTGGACAAAATCTTTTACAGCAGTACCACGGAGAGTTTGGCAACACTCCCGGGCCAGTTGTGCAGATAAAAAGAACTGTATTCGCAAAGATCACTTGGACACGTGGAGACCAATAAGAATTGCCGGACGGGCCTCGCCGGTAGTTCGGGCCACACGACGATAAGTCAGGCCGTCTCAATGGGTTGATGCAACACTGACTCCGAATGATGTCATATTCCCAGGTAGAAAATTGGTCTACATCAAGATTCCCATGCCGACCAGCGGCGAAATGGAGTCTCAAAAGACTTACCAAGAAGGGATTACTCAAGGGCGTGGACTTTTGATTTCAACCCTCTGTGAAATGCCTGAATCGACGTGTTGCTTTATCTGGTATTCGGGGGATGTCGAGGAAGTACCCCAAGGAAATTGGCCGCACGATGGATTATTCAAAATGTCGGCTAAGGCCGGCGAGTCTAGGATTTCGGGAAAAGGTATCCGAAACCGGTTCCTTTGGCCCGCGTCCCGTGCCCTGTGGTGCAATCGCACTTCTCCTACAGTAAATCCCTTATTTTCATTCCATAAGAAACCGATAAACTCCCACTGCCATGACCACATCCGAGAATTCACAATCGGTAAGAGATCAACTCGACTTCTTGGTTGAACGCCTTGGCACAAACAGCATCAGTACCGAAGAGCGGACGAAACTACTCCGTCAAATGAGAATTTTGCTCGTGGAAATGGACGCACTCGCTTCAACTGCATTAGACGAAAATAAGCACCACACAGTTGACTTACCCCGTAACGCCTCACAACTATAGGTCTACGCCAAATAAAAACGGCGAACTCTCTAGAAAAGTCCGCCGTTTAAGGTCGGCCTGTGTTGTCTTGCGTTCGTTTCGCCTTGCCGTGGGTGCGTTGAGTTGCCGATCCTTGCCATCAATTCGATGCCGGGTCTAGGACCGTAGAGGCAGCGAATATAATTGCAAAATACGCCTGCCCTAAATTGGTGTCAACTTCAAAGGAAACCCGGTAGTGACTCATTGTGGTTCCAGAAGGTCAGCAATTTTGATAGGCCAAACGTGATGAGCGACTCACGCATGCGGGAAGATAACTTTGAAGTGTGAATTGGGAAGCTCGTTTTCCAGCTCGATACTTTCCCGTAAATCATTGGCTACTGAAACCATTTTGTTGGTGCTTCGGTGCGTCCGTTCCTTGTTTGCTGTGCTCATTACAAATTCTTTCGCTCTATGTTTATCTTTCGACAACTTTTAAAACTGAAATAAAGGTTCCTTTATTGCAAGTCAAAAGAGGTAAAATCAAAGCACCCGGAGGTGTCATATGTCGAAGAAACCAAAAATCACCAAGTCCGGTGCCGTCAAAAAAATAATTAAATCACCGATTCCTCACGAACCTGAAAAAGCAGAAATCGAAGTGAAGGACGCCGATCCTCTTTATCAAGAAGTCCGCATTGAAAACAGTCTGGAAGATCAAGCGGGTAATAAAGTGAAACTTAAGGAAGGAGCGGAAGTCTCGGTGACATTTGAAGCCGATATTGACCAGACAATTCCCCGGCATGGAAATAAGTGAGTAAGGCTTATTGTTCTCTACCCGCAATGGCACATCGCGCGATTGTCCAATCTCGAAATGAGGCAATTGCGAAGTGTGGCCAGCAGTTGGTGGCTCCGCAACTCGCTCCAGGTTTTCCCGCGCATGTTAGAATCCGCTCATGGCAAAAATACCGGGCAGACTAGTCATGGACTTGTTACCGGGCGGTACGATGCGCATTGTGTTCCTTCCGACCAACGGTGACAAGGACGCAGCTCCGGTTAAGGCAATAGACATTGACGCTGGGGATTTGTTTTTCTTGAATTGCGGTATGTCTGTGGAATGTGCCGTTGCGCTTAGAGTTGAGTTGACCCGAAACAAAATCGCCACAGTGAATATAAGCGTTGACGAAGAAATTGCAGCACGGTTTCGGCATGCATTTCCTGCCGAGTAGGGACGCGCTTGTGGCGTTAGGAGGCCATGAATCGACTTTCCGCCGAATTAGAAAAGCTCTTGCAACCTTCAACCAAGAACAAATCCGCAAAATAGGGATAGGGAAAATGAAATTACAAATGAACGGTGGCGTAGTTAACACATTCTTATCGACTGGATTTGCGAACTGATTTCCGGCCAGTTTTCCTTGGACGCTGTGCAAGATCAGAAGCAGCCACACTCTTCATGTCCTTAGACGTTCGCTTTCCACGCAATAAACGAGCTGCCTTAGTACCGTCCTGCTTGGATGTAGTCACTGGTAAATTCTCCTTATGGATGTTTTAGCATAATCTAATAGCCCACGATGCGTTTCCCGCTACGACAATCCATCTCAGCGTCGTAGAACTGTTGCCCGAACTGCCGCAATATGAACAGGTGATTTCGATCAACGGAATGGAGGGATCGTAACCTTTGAAACTGAATCTACAGCCCTCCCGGCACACCGGGCAAACTACATGGAGATAGTCTCCGCTCTGCACGATTTCATATTTTAGCGTTTGACCTTGAGGAAATGTCATGCAAGCTCCTGCGCTGGACTTTATCACGCCGGGATTACCTCAAGTAAATGTTTACAAATATCGTTGCCCACGGCCAAAGGCCCTGAAGAAAATACAATTCCTTGAAACTTTTCTTCTGCGGGGAACATCGCAAGAATGACGTTTATCTACTGATTCTTCGGTCCTCTGTTTCGAGCAAGGAGTCCTCAATGGTCGATTTTCCGACGCTTTATAAATTCCCCGAAGGTTCGGCGGATCGCAACTACTTCGTTTTTGAAAAATTACCAGACGGTTCGGCTGTTTGTCGAGGTTGTGTTCTTGGAATGGAAAGTGTCGAGCTGAAGTTGCAAAAACTAGCGCGGGAGTTAAATAACAACTTTTTTGCACTTAACTTGGGACCGATCCTAGCAAATTATCCGTTCATTGAGTCGCGTGAATTCCGATGATAATAAGCGTGCTCTTGGTTGACGACAGTGATATCGTGCGTAAAACGATTGCGTGTCTGCTCAAAGGCGATCCGGAAATTCAAGTAGTGGCAGAAGCCTCCAACCTCACCCAGACAAGGCAACTTATAAGCTACCTCAGTCCGAAAATTGTCCTCATGGATATGCATTTGGGAAATGGAAATAACGCTAAATCTTCAGACATCAAATCACTGTTAAATGGTTCGCTATTGCTGGCAATTTCACTTTGGAATGACAGTGAAACAAAAGCTCTTGCTGATAGTTATGGAGCTGTCGAATTCCTTGATAAAGCGAACCTCGGCTTTGAATTAATTCCAGCCATAAAACGGTACGCGAAAGAGTAAGAACCCGGGCATCACTGTCGGAATTACTCCCAAGTTATGATAAGTGATCTTACCGGACACTGGCATTTTGCTCACTGACCGGGATGCACGCCACACGATTACCCATTCTCACCAAAGAAAATTGCAAGTGTGACGCTCCAAAAGGAAACGACGCGAATGGGTGACTACCCGCGCGGCGTTTGTACATTAGAGGGTGAAGTTGTTTGAAATATAACTCCTTCCTAACGTAACGTCAGTTAAAGTGGCGGTCACGCTATGCGGGAAATGGGCCCCGAACAACTCGATCGGGAACCGGTATCCTGAAAAAAATATTGCACTGAAGGCACTGAATCGTTTCTTTGCGTTCCAACGTGGCAACAGGACGCAAAGCAACGTGAATTTTCATCTTCGGTTTGCATCGCACGCAATCCACTGTCATCACGAAATATTGCCTGTTGGCCATATCTGGATCCCCAACGAAAATATTGCAAAAAATGACAATGCCACAATTTTTGTGAACCGTTGCTGGTTTCGAAGTGCATTGCCTGCTAAGCGATACATCATCTGTAAAAACGCCGCTGATGTGTCATCAGGGTCAAGGTGACAGAATCCCTGCATTCCTAAGCCAAATGATGCGCCCTAAGCCAGTCACGTTTTGCACAAACTGCCGAGTATTTGGCTAGAACATAGGCGTGGCGAACGGAAAGTGCGGACGAAAGGTTGATGGAAAGAGGTGTAAGGGAACAGTCCAGAGCGCCATCCAGGAGAATGACTGGATTGATTGCCCATCTTGCAAGACTACCGGTGTGAATGGCGATAAGACGTGTCGCCAGTGCAGCGGTTATGGTTGGATATTTGTCCGCAGCTAAGTGGTGGGCCTGTTATGTTCAATAAAAGGAAAAGTTAAGAAAAATACTTCGACCACCTCTGGAAATCATCTGATTTTTGAGTCCGCGTGTACAATTTACCTCCAATTACATAGATATAGCATTATACAACAGCTAATTTTGTCCACTAAGCTGTCCCCGTCCAGCTAAGCTATTTGCGGTCAATACATTCACACACCGTTGGCATTCGGCCCCACTAATGCACTCTTAATATTGTATTTTCAAGTCTGCCAAACTGCCATCGGCCCGCCGCAGACAACCAATCGCAGCAGAATCGCCTTGCCAATCATGAGAAGAAAGATTAGGCCGGAATGTGCCTGAATGAACTATGAACTGGAGAACACATGTTGCAAAAACAAGTCGATCAAGACGAACTAAGCATTTTTGGAAAAGAGGTCGCCAAACGTGAGCTAGTTGAGATTCAGCATGAGTGGACGTGCAGCCGTTGCGGATTTCAGTTCTATACTCCGGGCTGCATTCTTGATGGACTGACATTAAACGAAATTTTGCTCCATCTGAAAACAATGCGGGAGAGGGAGTTCGCGATGCATATCTGCGTTTTACACTAGCTAATTTCCCCGCAGATGGCATTCTCTCTGCCAACAAGCGCGTTCAATCCAATTGGGAACGCGCTTGCTGCGTTAAGTGAGAGCTTCCTTTAAGCTGATTGATAGATAAGCTGGTGGCGCTGGTACACGGAAGCGTCACCGCAATTCGGGCAAGTTATCGTAAGTCCGCCAGTTGGAAAGTCAGGTTTCGGTGTACTTCGAAGGAAAGTATCAGGAAGCCTGTGGTCTGGTGAAATTTCTGTGTGCGTGAATTCGCCATTACAATTAGGGCAGTCTAGAATCCACCGTGCCACTCGGCCCTCCTGCTGTATTAACACGGAAGATAAAACATTGATGGTATCCCGTATATACCCGAAACACTCTATGAAATTGTCGGGATAAGGATGGTTCCTACCCACTCGCGGTGCTTACGAACATTTTGCGGAATACTTGCGAAGAGCGTTGTTACGCACTGTCAGGGTGCATATTCGCGTGGGGTAACGTGACGCTGTACGGCGGATTAAAATAGATTCACGAAGGCGAAGGAATAGCTTTCAATTTAGAAAAAGAGCAGCCACTTGAGGTTGTCAATTATTTTCGGCGAATCGACTTTATACTTTGGAGTTGCGCCAACTGTGAATTACCCTAGTCTTGAGAAGTCGTCCCCTAAGAAATTAGTCGCTAACTTATTTATTTTTCAGGGACGCGCAGAGCCACTTTCTTCCGCCCCTGTCTGGGCGGAGCCGAACCCAGTCTACTGCTTCTCGGGAACTGGCTTTTTGGCAGTCCCCAATCGACCGCAAGGCCCTGCCTTACGCATTTCACGCCGAGCTGAGATGCGGTCAAATTACCGGATTCCGGTAATTTGAGGTCCAGATTCTGAAAAACTAACCTTCCCAAAATGAACTACAGTGAGCGGAAAACCCTCACATCGCGCGCCAGCTAACACCACTATAAAGAATACCGAGCGGCGATAGTTTAGGTGGGCGGAATACTGTAGATTTACGCTCAAATTCATCGGACGAAATTCAATTCAGAGGGTGGTAAATTCCGGAGCGCAATGACGCAAAACCAGTCGCACCTGAAATGGGCATCGTATTCCTCATCAATGACATGCTCTTCATTGATTCGACGCCGCTCTCGAAGGCCGGACGTTATACAGACCACATAATCCACAAGCGTGATCGTGATGACTTTTGGGGGCGGTTGATCAAGATGGGAGCTGAGCCAAGTGCGGAATACGGAGAGCAAATGTGAGGTCGCATGGCCTATCGATAACTCACGCTATACGATTAGACACCGAGGGCCAAAGGCAGAGTGGTAGAATTTGCATGATAAGTAATGGCCAACGAACGATACATCGTGATGCCAGTGAATTGCTCGCATTGCAAAACCAAGCAGAAGGTTCATCTAGCTCTTAGCAACGGCGCTCGCCAATAAACAAATGAATCCATTTGTTGCATTAACTGCAATGGCATCTTCCGAGTAACCCTTCCAGACAAGTTCCTTCGTGGGCCGTTTCCAGCGTAAGAGACTTAGCCTGCCCTTAGAACTCAGGGTCTAAACTCCAGAGGAATCAGGCAAACGCCGTATTGTCTGTTTTTGAATTTATTTCTATCTATACGGGCGAATTAGGGCGGACCGTTCAGACACCTTGATGGGTACCTGTTCCAATGAGGGACTGACACTTTGTGTTTTTGATCCGTTCGTTGATGGCGACCTCTATCCTTGATTGATTTCGTGCTCAGAGAGAGTGTGACATGAAACATGAATTCCCGCAGTCCGACGCGCTGGAGTACTTACTGAAGTGGATCTATGAGGGCAAGCCAATCTCTCTTGAAGAATTCGAAAAGCTCTGTGATGAGGCACGACGAGAAGAAGAACAGAAGACTGCCGTTCGTTTAGCGCCTTAATACGCACGCACCAAGACTTTAGTGTATTGACTTGTTCGGGGGGTGGACGTATGTCCCAGTTTGTGTGGGACCTCTTGGTCACAGTCCGCGGGCACAAACGGCGAATCTTCCACAGGGGTCGTTTGTTTTTGTGGTGATTTGATCGGCCGACAGCTATCTCATCTCGGCCCCGAAGAAATCAAGGACATGGAAAGCTACAATCCAAAAGGAAAGGTGGAAGAAGAGGAGCCGGCGGAAGTTCCCGGCGGCGCAAAACCAACAGTGAAATCCTTAGTTACCAGTTTTTGGAGACCCATACCCGACAAAAGCCACATTCCGAGAGGATGACTTCACGGGACTTGGCCGTTTATCATTATCTTTTGGTTCGTGAGGTTCGACCTGTAAGCCAATCATGATTGAATCTCTCTCCGCCTCGCTAGAAACATTCCACCCGCAACTCCGCCAACAACCTTTAACCCATTCGCGACCAAGTATTGCCACGGTTCCGGTTTCCCGCGTGTCAGACCGACGTACATGAGCGTTCCGATGACGCCGATGAGGACCCCATGCAGGATGAACTTTGACTGAATCGGTCGCCCAAGCCAGACGGTAACAGCGAATGTGGCGATAAGCGCGGCTGGCGGGATGACGTAGAGGTTAACTCGTGCTGCGCCGCTGAGGTTTAACGGGACCGCGATCGCAATTAGAACGAGTTCCATCAGGAAGGCGGCGAGTACGATGCGACCCCATCGGACCGACATATATTGCTCCCGTGGGGCGGATTCTACACCAAGAAACGCCGCTGCAGGTCGTCCCCAGAAACCCGCATTCCGAGAAGCGATTGACTGGGCTTCGCCCATGCGCATGGCACTCAAAATCGATCCGCTCCCTTTCCGGCGGAATCGCCGCCACTCGGAAACACACGGGAAGATAGCATAGCGAAACTCAATAAGGCGCGACGCGAATGACCCAAGGCCTGTATACGAGTGGCGCATATCTAAGAGCCAATCCTCGATGGCATGCAGACGAATCCCCCTGGAAAACAAAGTACGTTCTTCAAATAATGGCGAAGAATAGAATTGCGCCTAAAACGATCTGTGATGTGGAGCTGGCGAGGTGCTGAAACTCGTCCAGGAGGGCATGAAGAAGGAATGCATCTTCTGGGGGTATGACGTCTCTCCGCAAGCTCTTGAGTTTTGTCGCGAGAGGGCAAATGAAAATCTGCGCTTTAAACTCGAGGACATTCGACAAGAGGAAGGCGTATATTTCGATCTTATTTTACTCATGGATGTGCTTGAACATTTGGAAGACTATTTCAGTTTTGTGATAGATCTGCGGCCGAAAAGCGAGTACAAGATATTCCACATTCCCCTGGACATATCCGTCAGGACCGTATTCGGGAACGATTTAATCCGGTTTCGGGCTACTTATGGGCATCTTCACTACTTCACAAAGGATGTGGAAATACAGATGTTGAGGGATCTGGGTTATGACGTAGTCAGTTACATGTATACATGGGAGCCAGGTCACTCTCTCGAATTTGTTTGGAACGAAAACAAGAATAATCCTCGCAAACTCGCGAGAGGGCTCCTTCATTACATTGCGAAACAAATCGTGACCGTGCCGAGCCAGATCCTGTTTGCCATTCATCAAGATTTAACCGTGCGTGTCCTTGGGGGCTGGAGACTCCTGGTCCTGGCAAAGTGAGTAGCGCGATCAAAGGCTGTCTGACACTTTACTTGAAAACTGGGCATCCTTCACTCAGAAGAACGCGGAGTATTACGAAAAGAAGTACCCTCAGGTCTTCATTCGAGTTGGCTTCAAGAAAGACCTTCAACTGCCAGAAGGCTGGGAAGTAACGAAGTGATCGAGACGCTGGCGGAAGTGATGCTGTGGCGAGGCATTCCCGAACACATTCGTTCGCACAACGGCCCGGAATTCATCAAGTTTGTTACCTGCTTTAGGCATGATGGACATGATGTTCCTCCGATTGCTTTCGATCTTGAGACGATCAGGCAAAATAAGACTAGTGATAATTGGGCTGGCTGTGAAGAAGTGGTTAACTACTCAATTAGGCATGATGTTTCTAAAGACAAGCCACATTGAGTTTGTTATTAGTCCAAAATTATAGACGCTAATAAATTTTGAAGCGGTGCTTTAGTGGTGTGTCAAAACCACGCTATTACTGATATCACGAGGCTTTCTGGGGAAGGGAAAAAGTATTGGGTTCCAGTAATCGATTTTATAGAGGTTTCTTGGCCGTCACGTTTTCAGGTGCTGCCATTCTGGTCGGATGGATTGCCTTATTGCTATTACACGAGTCCGTATTCGGGCAAAGCAGCTCTCCTCGAAGCCACTTTCTAATGTCATTGAAAAGGATGCCCGCACGGAAGCTCTGAGTTGATAAGGCGACAGTTGAATGATAAATGTTCTCGCAATATTATATACATGTATGATAAACTAACTACTTATGAATTATTCAAGTGACCCGATCCATCGATTGGTAGCGATTGATGGTGACCCGCAAACGCTCGCCTTGGTTCAGGATGTGCTTCGGTCGGATTGCCTTGAGATATTCGTTGCCTCCGAGCGCCTTGAAGGGCTGGCGCTCATCCGGCAAAAACGCCCGCATATCGTTCTGCTCGACAAGGGAATCCCAAACGATGTTGGCGTTGGGTTACTGGAACAAATCATGGACATCGATCCGGGCATTGAAACGATATTGATGGCAGCTCAATACGACACCGAATTCGCCGTGGAAGCCATCAAGAAGGGCGCCTGTGATTATTTGGGAAAACCCATTTCGATCCCCCAGCTACGCAAAACAATTGAGAATATTCTTATCGACCTCGGAAAGCGCATGGAAAGTTCTGTGTTAGACGAACAATTATTGCAGTCCTTCCAGCTCCAAGGAATGGTGGGGCGAAGCCCGCTCATGCTGGATCTTTTCCGGAAGATTCGTCGAGTGGCGCCTCATTTCAGGACGGCTTTGCTTTTGGGAGAGACGGGAACGGGAAAAGAACTGGCGGCTAAGGCGCTTCACCGGTTGAGTAAAGCAGCTTCGGGGCCGTTCGTCGCCTGCAACTGCGGATCGATCGTAGAGGGTTTGGCCGAAACAGAACTCTTTGGATGCGTCAAAGGCGCGTACACAGGCGCAACACAGGACCGAGTAGGCCTCTTCGAACATGCGAATGGCGGGACAATCTTACTAGATGAAATCGGCGAATTAACTTTAGCCACGCAAACCAAACTCCTTCGTGTTTTGCAAAATCAGGAGATTCGGCGAGTGGGTTCTACAACCGCTCGTAAAATCGATGTCCTCGTTTTAGGAGCCACGCACCGCGATTTACCCGCAATGGTCAGGGAAGGTACCTTCAGAGAGGATTTGTACTATCGTTTGTCGATGATGACATTAAGTGTTCCCTCACTCGTGGAGCGAAAGGAAGATCTACCACTGCTGACGCGTCATTTTATTCACGTATTTTCCAAGCAATACAAAAAACAAATCCGTGGGCTTACTCGTCGGGCTCAAGTTGTATTGGGCCGCCATTCATGGCCCGGAAACATCCGCGAATTAGAAAACGTACTGAATCATGGGTGCATGCTAGCTGATGGAAATGCGATCGATGTGCGTGATTTGCCGGATTATATGCGGACTCTCCCTGATATAGGATTGGGCAGCTTACTTTCCATGGATGAGGTTCAAAAGCGCCACGCACGGCTACTGGTCGAACGAATGGGCAATAAGAAGCAAGCTGCTGAGCTGCTAGGCATCAGCCGCACAAAACTCTATGATCTACTGGCGAAGTAACCAGCCAAGAGAAACATTGAGATCGCTTGAGCCCCTCGAGAACCGGATAGATTCGCCTCCTTCAGGCTACGAGCAGGTCAAACAGAAGTAAAGCAAGCCTCCTTAATCTAGATCTAGAACTTTTGTGGAATAAGCCCATTTACCCTTCCATGTTCGCCAGGCGAACACTTCCCTCCTTTTTGAACACATTTAGTAAGACACTAAGAATGTGAGTAACTAGTAATTGCGTATCGCGCAGAAACTAAGTTACTTAACAATGGCCGCAGCACCACTCTGGAACGCCGCGTGCTCCTTTAGGGACAGCCGCCGAGTGTGGGTCATTACGTCCCCATGCCCTGCAGCACTCTTATTCCCATCATTGGGAGAAAAGGACACAAATGATCATCAACAAGAAACTATTCGGGAGCTTGGCACTTCTGGCGTTCATGGCAATAGCAAGCGCGCCAGCATTTGCCACTTCGGGTAGCGGATCAGTCGCGGTAACTGCAACAACTACTGCTACAGTTAGCATTACGTTCGTGACAGATGGCTCAGGCATCTCACTGACCGGCAGCGGCACTTCCGCTGCGACCATCCCGTTTGGCAGCGTCCAAGCTTATGGCGGGTCAGTGCCATCCGGCGTAACCAAAACGGTCAATGCCCCTACCAACTGGACACTCTCCACGCCCTTCGATGTATTGGTCGAAGTTGCCAACCAGACCAGTACTGACTACACGCTAACGGCGGAACTGGCCTCTACCGACAGTGTCAACACCTGGACTCTTGGAGCCACGCCGGTCACAGGAGCGTCCCCTGCATCGATTACTTCAACAGGAACGTATAATTCCGCTACCTCCTACACGTTGAACTTGACGATCCCGTTTTCGGAAGCAGCCGGCTCTATCAGCAATACTATTAATTTCGTCGCCACAGCCAATTAAGTTAACCACGGGGGAGAGAGCGGTTGTGTCGCATAGGGAGCAACCGCTCTTTCATCTGCACTCTGGGGGGATGCAGATCACATGTCAAAGAAATTATGGATGTTTATTGGGGCGATGGTGCTGCTCCAACTTTCTGCACAGCGTGTCCACGCGCAGACCGTCACAATAACTTTCAGCTCAGATCCTGGTGGAATATCGCTGGCAGGCACGGGTACGTCCTCGGCAAGTCTGACACTCGGCAATATTCAGGCGTTTGGGGGCACCGTTCCCACTGGTGTAACGAAAGCGCTAAATGGAACTACAAATTGGACCTTGAGCACGCCATTGGATGTGCTTGTCAGCAAATCAGCCTTCCTCAGTGCCAATTACACGCTAACAGCTCAGCTTCAAAACTTCGATCCAACGAATACCTGGACTCTCGGGGGGTTGACTTTATCCAGCGCCAGCGCGGGGACGATTACCCTGTCAGGTAGTTACGGCATAAATTCGACTTATAACTTAGCGCTGACGATTCCATTTTCCGCGCCGGCGGGAACATTCAGTAACACCATAGACTTTATTGCGATAGCAAATTGACAGTTCAGAAGGGGATCAAGATGAATCAGTCTTTCATACCGCAGATATTTGCAATGTTGCGAAGAATGACACGGAAGATGGGGCAAATGGCACTTCCGTTTGCTGGCGCCCTTTCCTTTCTGTTGGCCAGTCTTTGCCCGGTCTTCGTGGCGAGTAGCCAGAATCCCAAACCGCCTGCACAAACAACTAGCGGCCCTATCCCGGCCGTTTCCAATATATCTTATGCGTCTCCCAAACCAAGTCCTGAAGCCGCGGCACCCGCGCCTTCACTTTCACTTTCGCCAGGGGTCATTATGATGACTGCCAAGCCCGGGCAAAGCACAACTCAACAATTAACCATCAGCAACCTTACCTCTACAGAACTCGGATTTGAACTCGAAGCCATGGACGTGGCGGTGCGCGAGGGAAAGCGCGTGTTCGTGCACGCGGGAGAATTGCCGGGGAGTATCGCTCGCACTGCGGTTTTTTCCCCACAGGTCATTGTCGTGCAACCCGGGGGAACCTCGACGGTGAGCGTGACCCTCACGATTCCCGAAAGTCCTGCGACTCGCGCGATGGTGGCGGTGTTTCGAGGTAAGACCGTGATACAAGGGCACGGCGCCGTTGGAATGACAGCGTCGCTAGGCGCCCTCCTGACGTTCAATTTGTCCGATCAAATTAAGCTGGAAAGCTCGGGAATTCAATTTGCCGGGACCTCGGCAGGTGACAACGTGGCGATCTCCGAATGGGTGACGAACACTGGCAGCGAACCGACAGTGGCCAAAGGTGTGATTGCCATCCTTAAGTCCACCGGAAGTTTGGTTGGTAAAGTTCCGGTGGATGGAAAGAGGCTTCTACCTGGAGAGCATCTGGAATTCAAGGCCGAGTATCCATCAACCCTGAAACAAGGCAAATACCGTGCTGTGATTACTCTGGAGCACGCCGGGGGAGTCCTGACGACTGCCTCCGAATTCGACATCCAATGAGATATTTGTTATCAATATTTATATATATGTGTTCAGTAAACTATTACTGCCAGTCACCTGAAAATCAGGTGAAAGTGGGCCAGAAGCTGCAACTGCTTGTGCCCGGTGCGATCGCGGGGTTTGCACGTCCTGGGCATTCCGCCAAAGTCGAAGTGGACGACGGCGTTGTGCTCGTCACTGGGAAGAAGGCTGGCACTACGGAAATTGTACTGATCACGAAGAATTCCACATTGCATTTGATGGTCACCGTGCTTCCCCGGCGCGAGGAAATGCCAATCCCCGCCGGACGCAGTTGGCGGCTACCATCC
This sequence comes from uncultured Acidobacteriota bacterium, assembly GCA_963786215.1. GTDB lineage: Bacteria > Acidobacteriota > Terriglobia > Acidiferrales > UBA7541 > Palsa-360. The sequence continues at coordinate 160,414 of CAWAYK010000002.1, read as the reverse complement.
CCCAGAAAGAGGGAGCAATCCGATAGTGGAAAGTCCACTTTGCCGGGTACCTCCCCAATGGCTCCGCCCCAGGTGGTTCCACCTCAAGTTACGGAATCAGGAATAGAGAATTCGCGCCGCAACGAAAATACCCCGGTGGCCGTTGAGCCTGCCAATCCTGCTGGCGCACCACCCATGTCTCATGTGGATTCCCATCCCGACGAAAATAAGAAGCTGGCCCCTAAATCTGTCAATCCAGTTCGTACATCAACGGCAGCTAAAGCAGGCGTTTGGTCCTCGACGGGAACAGCGGGAATTTCTCTGCAAGAAAGGCAAACGTTGCGCGTGCCTGCCTCAGGCGCAACGGCGGCCTACTCGATTGAAGCCCTGCATGTGGATGTCGCCCTCGACCAGGGCTTTGCGGTGGTTACGGGCAAGTTTGCCGGGCATAGCCAGCTCATACTTGTAAGCGATGCGGGCATCCAAACAATTCCCATTGAAGTTACCGGCGCGCCCCCACTTTACCCGGAAGGCTTCATTTCTCCTGTTTCGGCCTCCTCAGGCCGCGTGAACGGGGAGCAGGAGATTCGCTACATCTCTGATCAGCAACAAGTCCAGAATCTTCTCGATTATACCGTCCAGGGCCCCCTGCGCAGCACACAGCTACATCTGGTCACCAGTGCTCTCGCCGAAGGTGCAGTTGGCGGCGCGCATGTATTGTTGCCATCCGCGTTTTTTCGGATTCGCACTCCGGGTTGGGATGTCACATTGTTAGACCAGCCCGTTATCACTTCGCCTCTTACCTTGCACGGTGAAACTCTGCGAGGCCTGCATGTTTCCAAAGGACGATGGCGCTTGCACAGCGGCTACTCGTCACTGGCAATGTTTCACGATTTTCTGCTTCCCGTGCAACGGGAAGGATCTGTGGGCGCAAGCTATGTCGCCCCATTAACTGAGAATTCTCGGCTCAGCGCAAATGTGTACTACTTTTTTGCACCCACATTGAGTACCACAACCAGTCATAGGGGAACTGTGGCATCTCTTGTTTATGAGTTCCAGCGCAAGCACGGACCAACTCTATTGGTCGAACTTGCTGCGAGTCGCGGCGGACTTGCCAGTGCGTTTGATCTTCGGCAGACAACCTCACGCGACGCGTTGATGTTGAATTTTCGTCAAAAACCCCAGACGTTTCCTTCGCTGAGTATCGACAATCTTCCGGGATTGCAGTCGGGACTAGAATGGACGCATCAATTCAATCCAAAGTTCGCCAACAGCGTTAACATTTCTGAACAGCGTCTCCTATTGCCTTTTGCACGGGAGAACAATTTCATTGCGACCGAGAACGCGCGAGTCAGAATTACCAGGCATTGGTCCGCCTCCAGTGGCGTGTCCCAAGCAAGTTTTAATCAGACCGGCGCCGCCGGGGCTTATTCAGTTGGCTCGCTAGATCTACCGCAAAACTTAAATTTTGACCTCACTCACTTTGGCACAGGTTTTCAGTACCAATATTCCCGTAATTCTCAAGGCTTTGCCCCGGGCAATCAGTTCCGACAAACCTTCCGTGCCAGCATGGGCACGTTTTCGGCGAGTGCGTTCGTGGAACGTCAAACGCAGGCCCTCTCGGTGGAGTCACTCTTCTCAGAAATTCCGGCACTTCAAACGGAGCTGCAGAGTCTCGGCTTATCAGCATCAACGCCACAGCAGGTACAAGCACTGCTCCAAGACACCTCATTTCTGCTGGCCCTCGGCCTCTCTCCAGGTGCTCGCCCGAATCTCGTGCCGTCCCGGATACAGTTCGGCGGCAATCTAAATTGGTCCTCACACGGCAAGCGGGGTCAACAGCTTAATCTAGGTGTCATCCATAATCAGGACGAGATTTTGCTCGGACATTCCACCAATTGGACGGTCAACGGTTCTTACAATTTGCAACTGAGCAGGACGCTGAGTGTCTCGACGTCGTTTGCGCTGTTGCACGTATCCGCGTCTGGCACCTCGCAGACTTATCCTCAAGTGCAGTTCGCAGTACGCCACGTCTTTTCGACTTTGCCCTCATTCCTTTCGGGTTATAAGTCAGGGAAAGTGAGTGGCACCATTTTTGAAGACGAGTCGGGACAGGGCGAATTCCACAAAGGTTTACCTCCAATTCCCGGCGTGGAAGTGGTTCTCGACAATTCCGAGCGAACCACGACAGATCGCAATGGTTTCTATTCTTTCCGGCACGTTAAGGAGGGCGAGCATACCGTAGAAATTCATTTTCAATCCAGCCAACCATTTTGGTTCACCGGCCCCTCCAGGTTCGTTACATCCATCAACGAAGAGAGAAATGTCGGGATCCGTTTTGCACCCACCGAATTAGTAGGCTATCTGAAGAATGATGCGGGCGTCGGAGTGGATGGAGCTCACGTTGTTGTTGCTGGCAACAATCAGCGGCTGGATACGCAATCCGACGCGGATGGCAGATTTGCGGTTTCTGGACTCGCTGCGGGAGAATACGACGTTACCGTTAACCCCGACACTCTTCCTGCCGGCTATCTTTTGGAAGAACTGAAACCTCAGCACCTCAGTATTGAGAACGGCGCTCCCGGACGAGCGGATTTCCACGTCAGAGCCATGCGATCGATAACAGGTTTCGTCACCGTTTATGACACAACCTTGGGCAAATATGTTCCCGCCGTCGGAGTGCTCGTGCAACTCCGTCAACTCGCGAGAACCACTAGCACAAATGCAGCCGGCAAATTTGACTTCCAGGACCTGCCAGAAGGGGAAGTTGTTCTCTGTGTGGGTTCGGGTGAAGCGCAAGTTATTCGCAACGTCATCGTACCGGTCGAACCGGCGAGAATTCGAGCAGATATACAGATAGGACAGCTGCAGGCGGAACGCTGATAAGAAGCGTTCCCGTTAGGAACAACTGTCCTGTCGAAATGGATGATTATGGACTGGGTGACATCGGCAAATTTAGTGGCGATGGTCAAGCACCAAAGTGAGCCGGGGTTACGAGAGAGTCGTTGCGAGTTGCTGACATGACGAGTACCAGGCGGCTTAATCGATTGGTTGACTTGGAGACAGTCACAATCGTTGCGATGGGATGACCAAGTGGACAGACAACGGGTGTAACCCGATTATCTCGATGCCAACGAACAAGATTTCCTGAAGAGGTTTCATAACATGCGAAAAATGACAGTTTCCATCGAATCCGCACAAAAGAAAGCGCGAGCAAAGCGCTTGGTCGGTGACGGCACGACGATGAACTGGCTGTCTCCCGGCGAACGGCGCCGCAATGAACAGCGCCAGTATTGGCTTTGGGCCACGACAATTGTCATCACTTTACTTCTCACGTTGGCAGCCGCTTCTCTTGCTTTTACCGTCCTGCATTCTCAGGGAGAAGTGTTTTACTTCCTCGAGACGCGGCAGGTGGTGAGTGCGCTGTTGGGTTTGGTCTTATTGTTTGATCTGTATGTCATCTATCAGCAATTGCAAAATCGCCGTGTTTCTCGTCTATTGGACGAACAACATGAAATTTTTCGAGTCATCGGGGAAAACGCCGCTGACATGATCGCGGTTGTGGACGTCAATGGCCGGCGTCTCTATAACAGTCCGTCCTACGAACACGTCCTCGGATATTCCCCCGAGGAATTGGCAAGCACCGAATCACTGGAACAAATTCATCCTGATGATCGTCAACTAGTGAAGGAAGCCGTAATAGAGGCTCGAAAAGCCGGTAAGGGGAGGAGCCTGGAATACCGATTTCGTCACAAGGATGGCTCGTGGCGAATCCTGGAATCGACGGCGAGCGTCGTGCGGAATGCTACCGGCGATCCCGAAAAGCTCGTGATCGTAAATCGCGATATCACCGGGCGCAGGCAGGCAGAAGAGGAAAATCGGGAGAATCAGTTTCGTCAAGCTTGCAAAATGGAGGCTGTCGGGCGATTGTCGGGTGGGATAGCCCATGACTTCAATAATCTTCTGGGAGTGATTCTTGGATATTTAGAAGTCCTGGAGGATCCTCGAACCACAGTCGACCGTCATCGCAAAGGTATTCAAGAAATCAAGAAAGCGAGTCAACGAGCGGCATCCTTGACTCGGCAACTTCTGGCATTTAGCCGCCAACAGGTACTGGCACCCAAGGTGCTAGATCTGAATGCCGTTGTGGTAGACGTAGAAGCAATGCTGCGACGGTTGATCGGTGAGGACGTTGAAATGGTCACGGTTCTCGATGAGCATCTCGGTCTAGTTCTTGCCGACCAGGGACAAATCGAGCAAGCCATCATGAATCTCGCAGCAAATGCGCGAGATGCCATGCCAAATGGTGGGAAACTGATAATTCGGACTGCGAACGTTGAACTGGGGGAATCCGACACGCTCCGATCATCGGAAATACAACCTGGTCATTTTATCCAACTGACGGTGACTGATTTGGGGATTGGCATGGATGCTGAAACCCAAGCGCATGTTTTTGAACCCTTTTTTACTACGAAGGGTGTTGGCAAAGGCACTGGATTAGGCCTTTCCTCGGTGTATGGAATAGTTAAACAAAGTAATGGCTTCATTCGAGTTCGCAGTGAACTCGGGAAAGGAACTACGTTCGAAATATATCTGCCGCAAGCCGAGGGGCGGGTTCCGACACTAGAGCCTGTGAACAATCAAACTGATTACATACACAAAGGAAAAACAATCTTGCTGGCGGAAGATGAAGAATCGCTTCGGGCTGTGACTCGGGATCTGCTTCTGCAGGGCGAATATAAGGTTTTGGAAGCGGAAAATGGCGAGCGGGCCATGGAGGTCGCGCAACAGGAAGGCACACACATCGATCTCCTGCTGACTGACGTTATTATGCCTGGAATGACTGGGCCCGCACTGGCAGAAATGTTGGTTCGCACGCACCCTGAAACGAAAATACTTTACATGTCAGGATACATCGGCCACGTAATCGCACAACACGGGCTGGAGTCAGGCGCTCATCTGCTCGATAAGCCTTTTAGCCGCGACAAACTCATGAGCAAAATACGCGATGTCTTGGACGCGCCGACTCGTGGTCTCCCAAATCGTGCATCGAAATCCAGACGCAGTCAGCGGATGTCCATACAATTGCGAATACGAGTTGAACGGCAGTCGGAAGGCGAGAATCCACTGTGCGAAGAGACAACGACGCTCACCGTGAATGTGCACGGAGCCCTTATTAGATTGCAAGCGAAACCACAGTTTCATGAAAGAGTGAAACTGCAAAATATATCCACGAATGAGATGCAAGAAGCCGAAGTCGTGTACGTATCTGAGTCAAACGATGGAAACTTTCGTGTCGGCGTAGAGTTTACAAAACCTAATCCTTCATTCTGGCATGTTACCTTCCCTCCGGAAGATTGGACGCCGAGCCATCCGGACGCCAATGCGCGTCAAGAATGGGATTGGGTGGAATCTCACGACACGAATCAAGTGACCACAGCCATTAACTGCGACTGATCCGTTGTGCGATAAGATGACATTCGCGTACGATTCCAGTGATTTTGTTTTGATCACCGATTCGGTCATTCGTACGGTTACCCGCACGGGAGAAAGGGATATGTCGTCGCTCCGAGCCTGCTGCTTGGCTATTTCCATCTGTTCCGAGGCCGACGGTGTCGGACACTCACGTTTTTTCCAGAACATTCAATTCCTTTTGGCTGGCTGGTTATAGCAATCCGCTACTTAATGCCGCTTCCTCTACAGATCGAGCAAACTCCTGACTTCTGACAGCGCACACATGGATTCCTGTCTTTGTCGATGGGGCCACGGCCTGGATAAGCAAAGTGCCCAGTTCCCTTACAGTTTTGGCATCGCCCTGTGCCATTACACGCGCTGCATTGAGCCATGAAGATGGTCCTCCTCAGACAGTTGGTTGAGAAGTTTGTAAATACGTTACCCGTGATCTCATTCGGTGGTGACCGTAACCATACTACGGCACACTTCGCCCGGAAACATTTTTCTAATGGCGACGTTGCGAAAGAGATTCGGGCTGCGGTTGCGCGAGATTCGTGCCACTCGGCGAATGACGCAGGAAGAGTTCGCGGAGCTGGTTGGCATGTCCGTTGATTTTCTGAGTTTAATAGAGCGGGGCAGGAACGCGCCCTCGTTTGAGACGCTGGACAGAATCGCGAAGAAGTTAAAATTACCCATTGCCGACCTATTCACTTTCAGTGATGGGCTGCGCTGACGTTGGGTAGGGAAGAGTTACCTCTTCGATTTTGGCTTCATATATTGTCTAACCAACTGCAAGTCTCCCGTTTTCCAGTCACCGAGTTCGGCCCCGACGGCAATAAATTCACATTGATATTGGAGAGTGAAGGATGTTTTATCTGTGAATCGGACAGTGAAATATAAGGTTCCGTCCTCGACGGTGCGGGTGATGAAGTCCACGACCTTGCCATGCACCTCGGGATATTTCTTGCGGAGAGCTTCATAGCGGCGGTTTAATCGTTGCTTAATTTGCTTCCGTTCCCTTGAGCTAATCTTCTGCTGCTTCGGCATTGTCAATATTCCTCGGGAAGCAAAATACAAGCAGTGGAGCGGTCGGCCTCAGTAATCACCCAAATCTTTTCACCCGCGCTCGTATGGTACGCACTCAGCAGTGCTGGAGCGAGAATTCATTCTCCGCCACATCGTGCTGATCGAGTTCCCCCCAGTTACCACTAACATGACGACCAAGAAATTCCCCCGGCTGCTGGCCTGATCTCTCAATTGCGGCAAGAGCAGCCGGAGTAGCAACAATTTGGCCGAGCGGAAAGAGAGGCTTCACTTTCCTACTGAAGCCATGTGCGCTTTGTAACGTTCCAGTACGACGGAGTTCTCGGGCTTTGCCATAAAACGATCACGTTCTTTCCAGGTCATCGCGGCAAAGCGCGGGCACTCGGTTCCGCCGATTTGCACGAATACCGCCTTGGTGAATTTGCCTTCAGCTGTGCGACGTGAGGCTTCGGATCGGGATCACGAGACGACGGGCTCTGATTGATCGGGTGCTGACGTCACTAGACTGGGTTCGGAAGTAGTCGGGATGGGACTCTCCGCAGTATTGAGTGTGGCTGTCACCGGATTCTCTACAGGTTTGGGGATGGCGACTGGAACGAACGTGGTAGCCGCTTCTTTATCGTCGGGTTTGCTGCGCTTCTTTTTAGCTGCTTTTCGGGACCGCTTCGCTGTCTTTGAACGTTTCATTGTGTGTTCCCTCCACGGAACGGTTTCGAAAGATACGCTGTCCGGGAGAGAAGTAAACAGAAAAGCGGTGGGATTTGTTGGAGTTGAGGTTGCCGAAGTGGACGATAAGGTGCCACGATGCATTAACTTTGCTTTGAATCCCGGACCTAAGCCTTCGAGGAAGCGCAAAAATGAAAATCGCCATCTATGCCCGAGTATGGTTCATAAAGCTGACCATAACCTTTCAAAAATTGGCCTCTAAAAACTCAACCGGGAATGAGTGAGTCTGATTGACCGCAAATCATATTTGAATGCTTAAGAATCATCTGTTTGTTGAAAAAGCATCTCTATCGATGCAATAGTTGCTCGGTAACGCAATCAGGTTCAGTTCTGCCGACGATTTGTGATATCGCCAGCTGTGGTTTTCATGTAGGCCTCACTGTGATATACAGTGTTCAGTTGACGTCAAAAAAATTGGACCTGTCAAAATGAATATATTGGTCGTCGAGGATGAAGTGAAACTGTCGAGCGCCATACGAAAGGGCTTGGAATCCGAGGGATATTCCGTCAGTGTGGCGTCTACTGGGGAAGAAGGTTTTTTTCTCATTTCCAATCAGAGTTTCGACCTGCTTATCCTCGATGTGATGTTGCCGGGTCGCGATGGCGTGGAAATTCTCACGGCATTGCGAAAACGAGATATCTCCACCCCTGTACTATTCCTTACGTCGAAAGACTCGGTCGAAGATCGAGTGCGAGGACTGGAAGCCGGCGCTGATGATTACCTGGTGAAGCCATTCGCGTTTTCGGAATTGGTGGCTCGCATCAGGGCATTGTCTCGACGCGCCCACCGGGTAGACGCCGTCACCCGCCTCAAGCTGGCGGATCTGGAAATGGACGTTACCGGCCACTCAGTAATTCGAGAAAATAGTGAGTTGGTGCTCACAGCCCGGGAATTTGACTTGCTCGAATATTTGCTTCGTCACCAGGGACGCGTGGTTTCCCGAGAAATGCTTGCGCGCGACGTTTGGAAAGAGAACGCCCGGCACACTCCGCTCGACAATGTAATCGATGTTCATATTGCGCGGTTACGGCGGAAAGTGGATGAGCCATTTAAAATAAAGCTTCTCCACACAGTTCGCGGCGTAGGATTTATCGTACGAGAAGAGACGACATGAACTCGCTTCGCCCAAAGAGTGTGAGGATGCGCCTCACACTCTGGTATATGTTGGTCCTGACCTGTGTAATCGTTGTTTATGTTGCCGGTGCTTCCCTGGTCCTGGTGTGGCAGATGAGAGCCCAGATCAATCGTCAAGTGATTCAGGACCTGGAAACTGTCGAGGGCCTTTTATATTTCACTGAAGACGGACGGCTTCATTTCAGTGACGACTATCATAATCATCCGGAATCGAAACTGATCCAGGAACGAATGCTGGAAGTACTCTCGCCCGACGGCACGATACTTTTTAAGAACAATCAATTGGGTGAAATGACTTTGGGTGGCGCTCCGTTCGCAGGAGAAGGTGTAGGCGGATACTCGGAGCGATCCATGCGACTCTCGGATGGAACTCGAGTCGTGCTCGCCAGTCGCGCTCATACAATGCAAGACCGTCCCATCCTCCTTCGGGTAGCTTTCAGCGAAGAACCCATTTGGGTTCGCCTCAAGCAAATGCTTGCAATTTTGTTTCTTGCCTTGCCTCTGGCATTGGCAGCTGCGGCCTATGCGGGCTACAAAATGGCCGGCCGCGTTCTTGATCCGATTGAGACATTGGCGCAAAGGGCCAAACAGATTACTTCTGAGCGCCTCGGCGAGCGTTTGCCCGTTGAAAATGAAGAAGACGAACTGGGGCATTTGGCACGTGCGTTCAATGAAATGTTGTCCCGCATCGAAGGATCTTTTGAGCAGCTAAAGCGTTTTACTTCGGACGCGTCACATGAGTTGCGGACACCCCTCGCAGCCATTCGCAGTGTAGGAGAAGTAGGGCTTAATAAAAATGCCACCAGTGAAGAATACCGCGACATGATCGGCAGCATGCTGGAGGAGGTCAACCGACTTACAAATTTGGTGGAAAGTTTGTTGACGCTTTCTCGTGCTGACGCCGGGCAATTAACGCTCCGTTATACGATTTTTCCCGTGATGGAATTAATGCGCGATGCCGTCGGTTTGCTGGAAGTCCTAATCGAAGAAAAGAAATTAGCTTTTACTCTGACAGGCGACGAAAGTCTGTTCGTGAGAGGCGACCGCCTTTTCCTGCGCCAGGCAGTCATAAATGTTCTACATAACGCCGTAAAATTCACTCCCGTAGGCGGCGCAATCTCATTGTCGGTATCTCGAGATCCTGATGCAAAGGCTGTGATGACTATTACCGACAATGGTCCCGGAATACCGCTTGAGCATTGGACGCTGGTTTTTGACCGATTTTATCGAGTGGATCCGGCGCGCGCCGGTGAAAATAAGGGAGCAGGCCTGGGGCTTTCTATCGCACGCTGGGCTGTGCAATCACACGATGGAGAAATTGCACTGACAAATGCTCCCGGCGGTGGGTGCACATTCTGGATTCGGTTGCCCACCTCCGCTCAAACTTCCGCACAATAAACGTTGGAAAGTGCGCACACCTTACGAAGCCTTTGCCTCTTTCGCCCCGTAGACGAGGAATAATCCCGCTGGAACGATGAATACGGTGAGAAGCGCTGACACGGTCAAGCCGCCAACAAGGGAGCGGGCCAGCGGAGCGTAGGATTCGCTGCCTTCCCCCAGCTTCAATGCCATTGGAAGCAGACCAATCACAGTTGCGAGAGACGTCATCAGGATTGGCCGCAACCGCACCCTGCAAGATTTCGCCACAGCCTCGCGAACAGTGAGCCCTTCTTCCATCAGACGATGAGCGAACTCCACAATCAAAATACTGTTCGAAGTGGCGATACCCGCAAGCATGATTAGACCCATCAAGGACATAACATTTAAAGTTGTGCCGGTTGTCGTCAACGTCAGCATGACACCCACAATTCCCGGCGGCAGCGCGAGCAAAATAATAAATGGGTCCAAAAAAGATCGAAATTGTGCGACGAGAATCAGGTAGAGTAAGCCGACTGAAAGAATTAATCCGACCGCGAAACTTCGGAACGATGCGTTCATCGCTTCCACGCTGCCTCTAACAGTCGCTTTCACTCCACTCGACAGCGTTGTCTGCTGAATAATTTTGTCGATCTGTTTTGCCAGCCGGCCGAGATCCTCACTCGCGGGCCGAATGTAAATATCGATCTTTCGGCGGATCTGATAGTGATCTACTTCGGTAGGGGCGTCGAAGCGAGAAATTTTTGCCACCATATCGAGTCGCGTTGGTTTGGCCAATCCCAAACCATGCAAGGGTATGGATCGCAAATCTTCGAGTGTTCGAATTTGCTGCTCGGGATACTGAACTGTCAGGTAGTAATTATTTCCGTTCTTTGGATCAGTCCAGATATTCGGTGCGACCATTTGATTGGAGGTCAGGGCAGTGATGACGTTAGTCACCACTTCTTTTTCGCTCAGGCCGAGTTCATTGGCGTGCATTCGATCAATATCCAGTCGCAGGGCTGGATAATCGATATCCTGCGGAATGTAAACTTCAGCAGCGTCTTTGAGATTGCGAATTTGCGATGCGAGATTCTGACCGGATTGAAAATCGTCCTTCAAATTCGATCCGGCAATTTGAATATCGATGGGAGCAGCCATTCCCAAATTAACGACGGAATCTACCAGGCTGCCCGATGAAAAAAAAGCGACCAATTCGGGCATCTCTTCGGTCATTTGGTGTCTCACTCGCCCGACGTACTCGAAGCTGCTGAGCTTGTGGCCAGGTTTAAGGCTTACTTGTACAAACGAAGTATGCATCGCAGCGTTTGTGGAATAGACCGCCGAAAATCCGGGGTCCAGGCCGATATTTGAAACAATCATGTCCAGATCATCAGGCGCGACGGTCCGACGAATCAATTGCTCAAGATCGCTTATCTTTTTTTCAGTTTCCGTGAGCTTGGTTCCCGACGGGGCTTTTACATTAATCACAAACTGCCCAGCGTCAGTCTGCGGAAAGAAAGCAAAACCCAAAAATGGATAAAGAAAAAGGCTGAGAATAAAAAGTATGAGAGAGGCTGCCACGATGCGACCGGGTTGCGCGAGTACGCGCGTGACTAAGCGATCGTACGCTGTCAGCAGTCTTTCGAAATTTCCGGAAAACCAGGCGTTGAATCTCTCCGCGAATCCTGGTTGCTTGTCCGCTGTTACTCCGCCGGGATGCTCGTTCGAAGCATGGTGCCCCGAAGGTCGAATGAACAGAGCGCAGAACAAGGGAACTACGGTCATCGCAACGAGGTAGGAAGCTGCCAGTGAAATCACCACGGCTAACGCCATGGCAGAGAAAAGATATTTGCTGACACCATAGAGCAGCGTGACCGGAAAGAACACGACCGCTGTGGTTAGCGTGCCCGACAGAACCGGCAGAGCAACTTCCCGTCCTCCTTTTTCGGCAGCGACCAGCGGCGGTTCGCCTGCTTCCAAGTGCCGGTAAATATTTTCGAGCACGACGACAGAATTGTCGATCAATCGAGATAAAGCCAGGGCCAAGCCACCAAGCATCATGCTATTGACCGAGCTGCCCGCAAATTGCAGCACAATAAATGTCGCCAGCACCGACAGCGGGATGGAAAAGAAAACAGCCACTGTGGCTCGCGTGCTCCCAAGAAAAATCAGGATCATCAAACCCGTTAGGAAAAGTCCGATGCCGCCTTCATGCAAAAGCGTCGAGATGGCTGTCTTTACGAATTGCGACTGGTCGAAAACTACATGGCTCTGAAGCGTTGGCGGAATATCTAATAAATGTTTTATTGCTTCCTGCGTCCCTGTCACCACTTGAATGGTGTTCGAGTCGCCGCCTTGCTTGAGCACCGGCAGGTAAACAGACCGCTGTCCATTTACACGGACGATGTTGTATTGCAGTGCGTAGGCATCCTTGGCCTCGCCAACGTCGGAAATGCGAACAGGCGATTGTCCAACAACTTTGAGAGGCGTCTGATTCATATCACTGAGGCTGAACTGGCTATTCGTATAAATGTCGTAATCGAAACCGCCAATTTGAACATCTCCCGCGGGAAGAACGACATTGGCTTCATTCACGGCCCGCACGACATCCATAGGACTCAACTGCCGCGCTTCCAATTTAGACGGGTCGACATAAAACATGAGCTGACGCCATCGTCCGCCAAACGGCTGAGGCACCGCAGCGCCGGGAACACTTGCCAACTGATTGCGCACCACGTTTTGCGCAACGTCCTTGAGTTGAGTGTCACTTAGACCTTCCCCGTTGAGTGTGATCAGACAGACGGGAAGGCTTGACGCATCGGATTTCAGCACAATGGGAGGAAGTGTTCCCGGGGGAAGATCCCTCATATCCGCAACAGCCAGGTTTGCAATGCTTGCTGCCGCCGTATCCGCATCCGTTCCCGGCTGAAAATAAACCTTAATCAGGCTGACTCCGTTCAGTGAGCGCGATTCAATGTGGTCGATTCCACTTGCCAGCATGAAAAAACGCTCGAGATGGAATGTGATGTTCCCTTCGATCTGTTCGGGGGGCATCCCGGAATAAAGAGTTGCAACGACAACGACGGGGAAATTCATAGAAGGAAACAAATCGACGGGCATGCGTACAACGCTGACAGTTCCCAGCAGGCAGATAATCAGACAGATAACTACGATAAAATACGGTGAGCCGATTGCGAATCGCGACATGAATTAGCCTCCGTGGGCTTTCCCGGCGGAGTTATCGGAAACGCTTATAGATTTCGGCCGCACTTTTGAGCCCTCTTGCAAACCCGAATGCCGTCCCACGACAACGATGTCTCCCTCTTTCAGGCCCGACAGAATTTCAATTTGTTGCGGCGTCTCGATTCCAAGTTTGACTTGCGACACGTGAATGACCCCAGACGAATCGACCGCATAAACGGTCGTGGAATCTCCAGTTCTGTCGATGGCATCCACGGGAACGCTCAATGCATTTGAGTGTTGTTGTGTTCGCAAGACCACCGAGGCATACATCCCTGGGACTAAAGAGAAGCCCGGGTTCGGAACATCCACTTCCGTATCCATGGTGCGCGTCGAAGTTTGTACACTCTTCGAAAAGCGCGTGACGTGCCCGGGAAAAGTTTTGCCGATGGAAGGTACGTTGACCTGAACAGTTTCACCGGTGTGAATCAGAGGAACATTCGACTCTGGAACGGGCAGCATCAAGCGCAGCAAATTGTTTTGGGAAAGCCGGACGACTGGCATCGCCTGCGTCTGAGACGAAGTCCCGGCCTGGATCATCGAGCCTTTATTCGCGTACCGTTTTGTGATAACGCCCGAAAATGGAGCTACGATCTGCGTGTACTTGCCCAGTGTTTTTACTCGGGCCTGTTCGGAGATTGCCATCTGGCTATGTTGCTCAGCGGATCGCAGTCGTGACTGTGCCATCGCCAATTGTGCCTCCGATTCCAGATCGCGCGAGTGCACAACGTCGATGTCCTGCTTCGGAACCAAGCCTGCTTCTTTTTTATTTACATCTTCAATTCTTGTGTAGGAGAGGTGCGCGATTTCGTGTGAGGCTGTTGCACGCTTCAAGTCATCTTGCGCTGTGGCCACATCCGCCTCCGCCGCCTGTACCGCAGCAATTGCGCGCGTCATGTCGTCTTCCATTTCTGGAATTTCAAGCGTCGCCAAAGTCTCGCCTTCTCGCACCTGGTCCCCGATGTCCACACGGATCGATTGCAGGTATCCAGAAACTTTCGCCATAAGGTCCACTTCCTGAAAAGGCTGAAATTCTCCCGTCAGGGAAAGGTCATTGGAGAGTTCGGAGCGAGTGACTTTCGTCACAGGAACAACTGGAATGGCATCCGATCCCGTGCTGACTGCCGATTCACGCGCCACCGCCTCACCGCCTTGGCCGCCGCAAGAAGCGATGGACAACGTGAGCAAAAGAAACGGTGCAAGGAGAAAAGAATTCTTTCTGGAATGCTCGATATTTTCAGATTCAGGCACGAAACACCGCTGCATCCGAACTCCAATCTGTCCTATGGTCAAATCGAAACATTCAGCGGATCACACCGCTCGTATAGTCGAGAATTGCGCGCCGACTTAAGTATTCGTACTTCGCACCGGCGGCCGTAATTTCCGCCGAGGTCTGGTTAAGTTGCGCTTCATTCAATTCCACGATGCTTCCAAGCCCGTTGTCATAACGGGCTTGGGCAAGGCGCAGCGCCTGATTCGATTGCTCGACCAGTCGGGCTGTAACGTCCAGACGGCGAAAAGCGTTATTGGCTTCAAACCATGCAACTCGCAGGTCGCGAGCGATTCTTACTTGCAGTGCCTCAACGTCTTTATCGGCAGCCTGCGCGCGCAACTCAGCTTCACCATGTCGGGCTGAATAAAGTTTTCCGTTAAAAATGGGGATTGAAATGTTCACGCCCGCCGCCCCGTATTGATCCTGATGCAACGTGGAATCATGCTGTGGAATTTCGCCCGCAGCTCCCAGCAAGTTCACCGTTGGATAATTGAGTTTTTTTTCCGCCTCAGCGAATTGGTGGGCGGCGTTTTCACTCAGTTGCAAGGCTTGCAAATCGGGCCGGTTGTGCAACGCCATATCGACCAAATGTTCGACATTCGATTCCAGTGGAGAGGGGAGCGGCTCCTCCACCAGAGCGAAATCCAAGTTGTGCTCGTCGCCCAACGCAGCCGCCAACTGCGCCTTGCTTTCCTGGACGTTGCTCTCGGTTTGATATACGGCGAGCTCGGCTTCGGAAGTAAGAACTTCCGCAAAATTTACATCCAGTGTTGATTTCATCTGGCTCTGGGCAAGCGCACTTACCTGGCGCAATGTCAGACGGCGGTTCTCCAGCGCGGCCTGTGCGGCGTTTTGCACTGATTCGGCGGCCAGCACCTGGTAGTAAGCTTGCCGCACACCAAGAAGCACTTGTGCGCGAGTATCCTCTGCCGTCTGCTTTTGTCCTTCGGCAAGTAGTCGAGCGGAGCGAGTAAGGTTGAAAGTACGTCCGAAATCTGTGACGAGTTGAGTTAAGACGAGGCCGCCCGCAGTCCGGGTGGAAAGGCTCGAAGTCTGAAGGGCCCCAGACGCGATGATTGTTCCCTCATCGGCAACGGTTCCCGTTAAATTTCCACTGAGCGCTGGAAAATACGCCGCACGAAACTCAGTCACGACTTTTGCAGCCGCCTGTGCCCGAAGGTCAGAAGAGGCAATTCGGGGATGGTTGCGCACGGCCAAATCTTCTGCTTGGGCCAGCGTCAAAGTTTTACTCCGTAGTGAGACTGCTGCACCATTTGCAGACTGCGCCGAAGCCCGCACGGCATTCACAACGACAAGCAGCGCCACGGGCAGCAGCAAGGTACAGCATCGAATTTTTACTCCGGTCTGCACAGATCGGCCTCTATCGGTGTCTAGGGAAGTTGCGTTTTTCCAGTCGTGACTTTCAAAATAGTGGTGTTTTGGGCCTCAATGACGCCGTCCGAAACCAGTTCGTACAAAGCCGGAAGAATCGCGTTTACAGTTTCCTTGCACTCGATAAATTCAATGCGAACTGGAAGATGCTCTCCTTCAACTCCGGCCGCTCCCTCGGTGTGCAGGCGATGGTGCGAACCAAATCCAACCTGGACACGAAGTAACGTGGCACCCGCGATGCCTCGCTCCAAGAGAAGCTGCAGAATTTCTTCATGAAGAAATGTTGTGCGCGAACTGATATCGGCGTTGATATGAATCGTTACTTTCAAGGCGGGTCCGGTTGTCAACATATTGGCAATATTTAAAGTGGTGCTTTCCTCGAAAGAAACAAAAGTGTCTGCTTCAGAGACGCTGGCTTTAGTTGTAGTCGAGAGACCCCGGGATGATCCACTGAAGACTTCCTTAATAATCTTAAGATTTTCCGTGGGCAAAAGTTTAGAGATTCTTCAGTGGTGTCTCAATCGAACAGACTTTATTTTTGATTTTGGCTCGATGCTCAAGCGATTGGGGGCTACACAACGTGAAGATTTATTTCTCAGTGACCAAAGTAATGCTCAGCTTGGCGCTTTGTTATGGAATAGCGGCCGCACGCGAACCTCAATCTGCGCTGTCCTTGCCTGCGGGCACGGCTATTCCAGTCACATTTCCCCACACGCTGGATGCAACGAAACTGAAGATCGGTGACAGGGTAATTGCCAAAACCGATCAAGTGATTCTTGGCTCCGGAGGAGAACGAATCCGCAGCGGATCAGAATTGGTCGGGAGCGTGGTGGAGGTTCAGCCTTCGGGGTCTTCAACCAATCCAGCTATGCTGGGAATCAGATTCGAGACTCTCCACGTGCGAGATCGCGATTACGCGATCCATGTCGCACTTCGTGCCCTAGCCTCTTTTGTCGATTCTTATAGCGTTCACTCTCCTGCTGTTGATAATGGCTACCAGGAAAACAGCGTGTATCGTCAAGTTGGCGGCGATTATTTTTACCAGGGTGACGTCGTATATTCCAATGATTGGGAAGAGGTTGGCAAATCAACGCACGCCGGTGTGTTTGTTAAACTCCAGCACCTTGAGCAGTCCAAATCTCAAAATCACGTCGTATGCGAAAGCACTGACACGCTCCAATCCGTTGGTGTCTTTGCTTCGAATGCTTGTGGCATTTATGGGTTCTTGGGTCTCACTGTCGACGATGCCGATGCTGAAAGTTCCGGCGTCATCCGATTCCGCTCCACTAAGCATACCGTCAAAATTGCATCGGGCTCGACGGCACTATTACAGTTGATCGCATCGCCAGAGTAATTTCTAAGTTTCTCCAAGCTGTTTCAGGCCTATTCCGCGACCAGCAGATCCAAAAAATAAATTTGAATAATGCCCGCCTGTGCTTTCCTGCGCACGCTGTCAACCCTGATTGCAAATGGAAGCCCGCAGTAATCATTGACGTACGGCGCAGTCGGGGTGCTCCGGCCATCACATTAAAGTCATTGTTCATTAAAACTTAAGGAACTCTTAAGTTGCACAATCGCTGTTTTGTGCTAGTTTCTCGGCCATTGGACTCGGGGATTCTTCACTGGGGTGATTGACACAAGAATAAGTCACATTTTTTGAACAAGGGAAATCTCTGTCTCTGTCGGGCTGCGCTCACTCACTGGTTATTTAATCCAGTTCATAACTGAACGAGGCTGGATTGTCATCCAGAGCATTCGAGGAAGCAACGAGTGCATTACGAGTCCAGCGAAAGCCACGAAGAATCCAGGAGTTCGAACATTCGGAGGAATGACGATGCATAGCAGGAGCGTTGGAGAAAAGCTCGGTTTAGCTTTTTCGTTGCTAGCGATCTTGGTTATCACTGCTCTAAGTTCATATCCTGTTTTTGCTCAGGTCTCAGGAGCATCTTTGAGCGGCACAATTATGGATGCATCCGGGTCCGCAGTTCCCGGTGCCGTGATCACAATCACGGATACAGGCACTACCGTCACCCGAAATATCACCTCCACCAGCGCAGGATTTTATATTGCGCCCAACCTTTTGCCGGGCGATTACAAGCTGAGCGTCACTGCCCCCGGCTTCAGCACACAGGAAGTTACTGGTATCAAGTTGACGGTCGGTGCGCAGCAGGTTCTTGACGTCAAGTTGCAGGTCGGGCAGATCACGCAAAAAGTCGAAGTGACAGGCGAGGCGCTCAACGTGGAATTGGCTTCGTCAAGCATCAGCGCTCAGGTGTCGGCCACTACGGTTCGCGAGCTTCCATTGAACGGTCGCTCATGGACCGATCTTGCAACGCTTCAGCCCGGCGTCAATTCCATTGAAACGCAACCATCATTTGCTTCCGGATCGGATCGCGGGAATCGCGGCTTTGGAGCGCAGGCATCCATCTCAGGTGCTCGTCCTCAACAAAATAACTATCGGCTAGACGGAGTCAGCATCAACGACTATTCGAACGGAGCTCCTGGCAGCGTGCTTGGAGGAAATCTTGGCGTGGACGCGATTCAGGAGTTCACGGTTCTTACCAGCAACTACTCCGCGGAATATGGGAAGACGTCGGGCGGAGTGATCAACGCGATCACGCGATCCGGGACGAACCAATTCCACGGATCCGCCTATGAGTTCCTCCGCAACAGCGCGCTCGATGCTCGAAACCCTTTTGATGGTCCTGTAATTCCTCCGTTCAGACAGAATCAGTTTGGTGTTTCGGGCGGTGGGCCGATCGTCAAGGGCAACACATTCGTTTTCGGAGATTACGAAGGCATTCGTGAGTCCAAGGGCGTTACCACCGTCAACGTGGTGCCTTCGACCAATGCACGGAACGGGATTCTGAACTATCCCAATCCCGCTCCTGGTCCCGCCATGTTTCCCACTGTCGCCAAAAACGGATATAATTGTATCGGTAATGGCGTAACCGGAAATTTCAACAACGACCCCTCACAACCATTTGCACAATGCACTGTACCCATCGATCCCTCAGCTCAGAAGTATCTTCCTTTCTTTCCTCTGCCAACCGGTACAGCGACTACAAAAGGTTTGGGCAACACGTTCACTTCCTCGTTTGCGGCGCAAAGGGTATTGTCCGAAAACTTCTTCACGACTCGTGTCGACCACAAATTTTCCGACAAGGATAGCCTTTTCGGAACGTACGTTTTTGACAGAACGCCCTATAGCCTTCCCGATGGGTTTAACGAAGTTTTGCTGTCGGATTTGACGTTTCGTCAGGTTGGCATCCTGGAAGAGACCCATATCTTCAACCCCAACTTTATCAATACGGTTCGCTTCGGCTATAACCGCAACCGCGTAGATAACGATTTGAGTACAACGGCGATTCTTCCAGCGGCGGGAGATTTATCCTTAGGTGCCGTTCCGGGGCAGCGCAGCCGCTCAAGTCAGCATAGGCGGCATTACTGCATTCAGCGGCGGTATTGGCGGAAACCCGACGTATTTCTTCCGTTGGAATTCGTTCCAGCCATCCGACGATGCCTTCGTTACCAAAGGAAAGCATTCGTTGAAATTCGGTTTCCAGGCAGAACGAATGCAGATGAATGTGCAGTCATTTTCAAATCCCAACGGCGTTTTTTCCTTCCCTGATATTGGGGCTTTCTTGACCAACACTCCATCAAAGTTCAACTCCGCGCTGGCAAGCTCCCTGCATGACAGGGCGTTTCGTCAATCGCTCTACGGCGCTTACTTCCAGGACGATTGGCGCTTCCGCCCGAACCTGACTTTGAATCTGGGATTGCGCTACGAAATGACTACGGTCATGACGGAAACGCAAGGACGGTTGGCCAATCTGGTCAATCCAACCGACGCAACTGCGCGCACTGGCCGACCCCTGTACAAAAATCCCACGTTGCATAATTTCGAGCCTCGGGTCGGTTTTGCCTGGGATCCGTTCCGCAACGGCAAGACGTCGTGCGCGGAGGCTTTGGTGTGTTTGATGTTCTGCCATTGCCTTCGCAGTATTTCCTGATGGAGAACCTGGCCGCGCCCTACTTCCTGCTGGGTTCCACGTCCAACAAGGGTGCTCTCAAAGGCACGTTCTACACCAACGCGTTCCCGTTGCTTAAGAATCGCCGTCTTCGCTTCGCACCGCTTACATTGAGAATGATCCGCACCGGAACTATGTGATGCAGTGGAACATGAATGTGCAAAGAGCCATCACACCAACCCTGACGGCAACGGTCGGTTATGTTGGATCGCGCGGCGTCCATATGCCCTATCCGAACAGACGATCTGGATATGGTCCTCCCGACTCAGACTTCCGCAGGTTATTTGTGGCCGTGCGGACCGAACGGAGCGGCTGTGAATCCCGATCCATGCGGCGTAGGATTCCTGCCAACCGGAACGCAGCTGTTCCGGTTCCGAGTGCTCCGCTCAATCCTAACTTCGGTTCGATGCGGGCCATGCTGTACGAAGGCATGTCCTACTACAACTGCTCTGCAAGTTCAAGTGATTAAGAACATGAGCCACGGCGTTCGGGTTCAGGGCGCATTTCACATGGGCCAAGAGCATGGACACGGATTCGGCGACGCTTGGCCGGCGACCAGTTCGGGAATTCCATCCAAAGTCTTGATTGGTTCGACCAACGATTGAGTCGTTCGCTATCCGATTTCAACGTCGGCCGTACGTTGGTGATCAACGCCATTTGGGAGGTTCCGGGACTGAAGTCGTCCATGACGGCTGCAAACTGGGCGACGAACGGCTGGCAAGTCGGCGGAATCTTTAAGGCCAGCGATGGAATCCCCTTCACCGCCACGTTTGGTTCCAGCGGCGACGTGCTTGGGAAAGAAAGAGCTCCAACACGTTTGATTATCCCAATCGTCTTGGCGGTTCGGGATGCGATACGTCTTGTCAATCCCGGCAATCCGAACAATTACATCAAGACTGCATGCTTTGCGATCCCGACAGCACCAACCCAGGCCTTCTTCATGATGCGTAATTGCGATCCGCAACTAGGCACACGGTCTGCAGTGCTTCAACCTCCGCGGAAACGCCGGCCGTAACATCCTGATCGGACCAGGCCTGACCGATTTCGACTTCTCGCTCTTCAAGAACAATTACATTCCGCGAATCTCTGAAACCTTCAACGTCCAGTTCCGGGCCGAAGCTATTCAACGTTCTCAATCACTCAAACTTTGCGCCTCCTCCAACTCCGAGCAACACCGACATCTTCACTCCATTCAGGGAGCGCCTTCGGGCTCTGTGGGCGTTCTGAACGGCACGACAACAACTTCACGTGAAATTCAGTTCGCTTTAAAACTGATGTGGTAGTAGTTTGCAGTCAGTAAGCGGGGATCCCGACTCACACCCTCGGGGTCCCCGTGACATTTTGTAAATGATTCGTTCGGATTTATCAGGAAACGCGCATAACACGATCAATATCCGAGGGGGCCCACTTGAAGATTCGAGCAACGAGTCTGATTGTGTCTCGCCGCGCTATAGTTTGTCGATTGTTCTGCCGAGCACCCCGTATTCACGCGCAAGATAATTCCTCCCTCATCGGCGCGAGGGTATTGCTGATCAGCATCGATGGGTTGCATGCCATCGATTTGGCGAATTTCATCAGTCGCATCCCAATTCAACGCTTGCCCAGTTGAGTTCCACCGGTGTGACGTACACGCAGGCTTCAGTTCTCATCCTTCCAATTCGTTTCCCGGCTTGCTTGCATTGGTCACCGGAGGCTCCCCCAGCTTCGACGGGCGTCTGGTATCGAAGGCGCCTATGCCGGGATCTTTCGCCAGCCGGCTCAAACTGCAAAACAGTCGGCACGGAAGTATCCTGGGATGGCGCTGTGGACTGGAACAAAAAACTTCTGGATGCAGGAGGAGGAATCAATCCCGCCAAGCTGCCTCTGGATCCGGCGAGAGGTTGCGTGCCGGTCTACCCTCACACTTTTCTCCGGGTGAACACGATATTTGAAGCAGCGCACTTCGCAGGAATGCGCACCGCCTGGATTGACAAGCATCCTTCCTATGAAATGTTAAACGGACCATCCGGCGTGGGAATGGATGATTTTTTCGGCCCGGAAATCGGCTCGGCGCCGAGGAATGTCAAAGGGCCAGGAAGACTATGACGACGTCAAAATCGAAGCTCTGATTAACCAAATTAACGGACAGGATCACACAGGGAAGTAGTCTGTCGGTGTGCCTGTCGCTATTTCGGCGTGGCTCTCCAGGTCGTTTCGATTCGCGAAGATGCTTCCCACCGGCGGCTACACCGATGCAAAAGGAACGCCGAGCGCGCCGCTGCTGGAGGCGATTGAACACACCGACCAATCCGATCGGCAAGATTGTCAGCGCCCTGAAGAGCGCAAGGGCTTTTCGATTCGACTCTGATCATTATCAGCGCCAAGCACGGGCAATCGCCGATGGATCCCAGTAAAGTGAGAATCGTCGATGACAGCCTCATTCCCGGCCTGATCAATAAACTTCAAAGCGGACTTGTGGCTCTGGCTTATGCGGATGGAGATGTCATGTCCATCTGGCTGACGGACCAGAGCCAAACGGAAAAAGTGGGACGAGTTGCTGGGACGCAGGCAGAATCAGTCCGCGGCGGGAATCCAGCAAGTCCTGTGGGGAGATTCGCTGAAGCTGCTGGCGAATGATCCGTTGCACGACAAGCGCATACCAGACCTCGTGGTCATTCCCAATCTTGGAGTTGTCTACTCTCCACCCGATGATAAATCGATCGCCGGACACGGTGGATTGAGTGACGATGACACGCACGTGGCCCTCTTGTTTCCAATCCGAAATTGAAACCGAGAGCCGGTACAGAACTCCCGTGCAGACGACGCAGGTCGCTCCGACAATTCTTGCAGGTTCTTGGAATTCCGCCCCACATGCTGCAGTCTGTGTTAAAGGAAGGAACGTCGGTGTTGCCGGGACTGTTTGCGGGAGAGCGAAGCATCGTTGCGAGAATTGCGCCCGGAATAAACACGGTATGAATGCCTGAAAAATTGAAATGGAAAGCGGGGCGCTAGATGGAAACTAACAACCGGTTTTTGGATGTTGGCGCGAAGCCTTGTGGTTTTCAATCAGGAGTCGGCGAGATTGCTGAATTGGGCCCATGTTCATTTGATGCTGACTCACATTCCGGTGATTGGGGTGCCGGCCATTATCGCTTTTCTTCTTGATCGGAATGATTCGCGGGAGTCGTGAAATCGAATGGGCAAGCTTGCAATTGTTCGTGGTGCTTGCTCTTGTGAGCATCGTTGTATACCTCAGCGGCAGTCCCGCGAATCATCAAGTGCGCGACCTGCCCGGCTTCTCGCGAAGTGTAATTCACCGGCACTCGACCGCCGCCGACTTTGCCTTCTGGTCACTGGAAGTTCTCGGCGTGCTTTCTCTTGGCGCCCTTTATCAGTTTCGCGCTAGTGCGGCTGTCCCGTCCAAAATTATCACAGCGTTGCTTGTCTTTGGCTTCGTAGTGATGCTGCTGATGGGGTGGACGTCAAATCTGGGAGGGAAGATTCGGCACCCGGAGATCGGCGTTGCGTTTGCATCACAACGATCGTTGAAGACTTGAGATGACCGAAAATCTGTTGATCGAAAGCCGCGAAGTGTCAAACGAAAAAGTTTGCTGCAACAATTTCTGAATGGAATTTTGAGGAGGAAAAATTGCGACGATTAATACTGACGTCCTGTTTCATGACATTGGCGGTCTTCGCGGTAAAAGCCGGCGCGCAAGAGAAGCTTCCACTGAAGTTGGTTGCGACAACTCCACTGCCAGGTTTCACGGGAGACCTTGACCATTTTGGCCTCGACCTGAAGGGAAATCGCCTGTTTCTTGCCGCCGAGGACAAAAAAACTGTCGAAGTGTTTGACCTTCGGACGGGGGCGCGCATTCACACCATAGAAGGCTTTGGACACCCCTCACGATGGCTTATCTGCCAGAGTCGGATCGCCTGCTGGTCACGAATGGCGACACCGACGACGTTGCGCTAGTGGACTGCAAGGAATACAAGATTATTAATACTCTGAAATTGGGAAAGGGCGTGGACCACAGCGCCCTCAATCCCGTCGACGAATATTTTTATGTGGAGAACGGAGCCACGCCGGACGGCAAGTCCCATTCGCTCGCCATTATTGATTCGAAATCCTTTAAGATCGTCGGTGAAATTCCTGGGCTTTCTGGTGACTCGAACGAAGGCATGGTCATTGACCATGCTGGAAAAAAACTGTACGTAAACCTCACGGGGTCGGACGAGGTTGGAGTGATTGATCTGAATACCCGTCAAATCATTGCCAAATGGCCGCTGCCGGACGTGCACGTTGCCCATGCGATCGCCTTGGACGAACCCCATCATCGCTTGTTTACTGCCACCCGCAAACCGCCGCAATTCATTGTCTTACAATACCGACAACGGCAAAGTCGTGGCCTCTCTGCCGTGCGTGGGAGTGAACAGCGATATGTCGCTGGACGTCGCGCGAAAGCGAATTTATATAACCGGGAGCGATACGGCATCTGTTTTTGTGCAGCACGATGCGGACCACTACGAACATATCGCCGAAGTGCCTACCGCTTTCCGCGCCAAGTCATCCATCTTTGTGCCGCAGCTGAATCGGCTTTATGTCGCCGATTCAGGCAAAGGAAAACCGGATGCCCAGCTGGCCCTTCAAATTTTTGAAGTTCAATAATTGAATTAGGGATTGTAATCGTGGAATCCCGCGATCAAATCTTGGAGCCGCTCATCAGCGGATGGACCTGAATCTTAGTCGTCGGTTATCTGGTTTTCACGTTCACGCCAGACAATCAGACGGTTTATGTTTCGAACTCTGCGAAACCCGGTCCATGTCGGCGATCAACACGCAAAACTTGAAGGCGATCGCGACCATCCCGGTCGGAGAAGTGCCGAAGCGAACCAACACACTCGTGATGCACTAAGAGTTTCGGTGGGCTTCCGTATAGGTAAGAGAATAAGCCACCGTGAAGATTAGGGCCAATGTCTATTACTGATATGGTTAGCTCGGTAGACACAGAATCGCGCTCATCTCTACTTGCTGGAACTTGAGCGTGAAATAACGATGTAAGTTGCCGCGAGTGGGATCTCAAGAGACGTGAATGTCATTGCTCGAATCCCTTGCAACGCTGCTATTCAAAGTTTTTTGCTCTACTACATCTTTTCCGTGTAAATAGGCGTCATTTCAAATTTCTTCACCTGTAATTTCACCTGCAACGAGTCCGTCTTAGCCGTATTTACACGTACTTAGCCGCCCCTCAGCACCTTCTAAGTTATTGCAAGTACATAATGACGCCGCTTTGACACGGTAGAGGTCTCCGGTTCGAGTCCGGACGGGCCTACCACTTCATTGCGCTGGACTTAACCACGTTTTCGCCACCCTGTTTTTAGATTTTCCATACCGCTCTCCGTACCGCTGAAGCTTTTAATCCGTTGGTGGACGGGGCCGGTAATTACAAGAAGGCGTGCTTCAAGAGGGCTGGCAGCGAGCAGTTTGTAAAAACTGCAACGAGAAATCACAATCAATCTTCTGGTCGCTCAACTCGCAACTGCAGCTGCCCAGGTTTTCCGGGAAGAGGTGGAACATCGACCGTAGCTTGCTTATCAACCGAAAGTGATAGCCGCTGATTCCACAATTTCTGGTCCATAAAAACCTGGCGAGTGCGAAGTAGCTCAGGAGAAGGCAGGAGGTCATCACCGTTTCCAAGGTCAGCAAATGCGTCATTCACAAAGTTAGTGCTGCGAATCCGACCAAAATATTGGTCACTTAATATTCCGGTCTGATCCCTGCTGTATAGTCCTTTGAAAAGTACGACGCCATCATCGTCAGTTGTACCGGAGACTGCAAGACTGCTGGACCTCATGATCTGAACTGTCGCGTGAATCGGATGCCCCATTGAGTCCTGTACGATAACCAGTGCGGAACTCGGCTCAACTGGGCGCACTGTAAAACGGGCGAGTCGGTACCAATAAGATTGGGTGAGAGCGCGATGACACCGCTCGACTCAAAGTACGGTCGATCGGCGAATGCTAGCATCTGGAGCGCCTTACCGTTACGGCTGTATTGATATCCGAACTCTGGTGATTACCTCTGACGTAATGGTCTGCTCTCTGAGCCTGTGCTATTGTCGCTTCGTGATGGCGTCCGCACAACCTGTCGGCGGTCTTCTCCGCGAGTGGCGCCAGCGCCGCCGCTTGAGCCAGCTCGATCTCTCCTGCGAAGCGGAAATCTCCACACGCCACTTGAGCTTTCTCGAAACCGGGCGCTCGCAGCCAAGCCGCGAGATGGTTCTCCACCTCGCCGCGCAGCTTGATGTGCCCTTGCGTGAACGCAACGTTCTCCTGATCGCGGCGGGGTACGCCCCGATCTTTCCCGAACGCCGGCTTGCCGACCCCGCGCTGAAGAATGCTCGCAAGGCCGTCGATTTGGTGCTCACGGGGCACGAGCCGTATCCGGCGCTCGCGATCGATCGGCATTGGATGCTGGTCGCCTCAAATCGCACCGTGCCTCCACTTATGGTCGGCGCAGACGCTGCCTTGCTGCGCCCTCCGGTCAACGTGCTTCGCCTCTGCCTGCATCCCAGTGGCCTGGCGCCGCGCATTGCCAACCTAGCCGAATGGCGCTCGCACCTGCTCGCGCGCTTGCATCATCAGATCGAGGTCACCGCCGACCCGGTTCTCGTGGAACTCATGACCGAACTTCGCGCTTATCCCGCTCCCAGCGAGCGCAAATCTGCTGGTACCACTGCTGCGGATCGCGACTATGCCGGAGTAGTCGTGCCTTTCGAGCTGATCACCGAATCGGGCCTTCTCGCCTTCATCAGCACTACCACCGTTTTTGGTACGCCTGTGGATATCACGCTCTCCGAACTCGCGCTCGAAACATTTTTCCCCGCCAACTCCGCCACTGCGGAAGCCCTCCGGAAAATGTAGGATCGCCCTCTCCGACTGACCATTACTGATCCCATCGCTCGACTTCATCTCGAGCGCAGAAGATTCCGCAAACATTACATCCCAGGTTATCGACTCGCTGTTCCACATCGGCTATCAAGGAGATGCGACAAGATTGTTTGCCGAAGGAGAAGATTATGAATCGAAAAAATCTAATGACGTCGACCTTTGCTGCGAGCGCAGGTATAGGCCTAGTGGCCAGCGACCCGCGAGCCGTCTGGGCCGACGGGACGAAGAGTACAGACGCGAAAAACAAGGTGCTGTCCACGCCGTTTCTCGAAACAACCGATCGCGCCAAGCTGTTTTGCAAGGACTGGGGTGCAGGCAAGCCCACGGTTTTCGTCCACAGTTGGGGAACCAATTCCGAGCTGTGGCAATACCAGATGCTCCATTTATCTGGCCAAGGCTTGCGCTGCATCGCCTACGATCAGCGAGGTCATGGCCGCTCCAGCCAACCAGGCTATGGCTACGAGTACGACACACTTGCGGACGATCTGGCATCGTTACTCGAACAACTAGATCTTCGCGAGGTGACCCTTGTCGGCCACTCGATGGGCTGCGGCGAGATCGTCCGCTACCTGTCGCGACACGGCTCCAGCCGTGTCGCCCGCGCCGTCTTCATCGGTACGGCAACACCTTTTCCCTTAAAGACCCCTGACAATCCTGATGGAGTGGACAAAGCGTTCTTCGACAAATTGCGGGCATCGTGGGCTAAGGATTTTCCGAAGTGGCTAGGCGATAATGCCCGGCCATTCTTCTTGCCGGACACTTCGCCGGAAATGGTGCAGTGGGCCATAGGCATGTTCCTCCAAGCCTCACTGAAAGGACTTATCGATTGGCATCAGGCAAGCACCGAGACGGATTTTCGTGCCGAGTTGCTAGCCATCACCGTACCCACGCTAATCATTCACGGAGATGCCGACGTCTCCGAGCCCATCGAACAGCGAGGACGCAGAACCGCGCAACTGATACCGCGTAGTCAGTTTAAGGTATATGAAGGAGCGCCCCACGGCCTCATGTTCACGCACGCGGATCGTCTCAATGCGGACCTCCTCGCGTTCATCAAGGGATGACGTGAGCCTGGTCGAAGGCCGCGCTTCTCGCAGCGGAAGCGCGGCGTCTGACTAGAACGCGTCCTCTGATTCAGCTTCGCGCTGCCGTAGACGGTTCACCGATGCGGTTGATTTCTTTCTGAGGGCGGCTTCCTTCTAACGGATTTATCGAACGCGCGCCTCCGATAAAGCGCTAAAGTCATTCGGGACCAATCGTCGATCGATAGTGACGTAACCAATTCACACGCCAGTTCCCAGGGGCGGACTTCTGGCCCGAGTTGCGCTCCAAGTGAAGCAGTGGACGACCCTATTCGTGATGCCGTATAAATATGCGGACCAGTATATTTTGTTCCAGATTGAATCACGATAAAGGACGAGCGACTCCGAAAGCGAGGAACGGTGTTCCTAGGGAGAGTGTTCGATGGAGCGGTTTTTAAGAGCTACTGAGGTTATCGACTGGACCCATCCTTCGGTATTGTCAAAAGCCAGTGAACTCGCAGAAGGCACAGCCGACGTTCATGAAATTGTCAGGCGCTGTTTTGAGTGGGTCCGCGATTCGATCCAACATAGCGCTGACTTTCAGCGCAATCCTGTAACATGTTATGCGTCTGAAGTTCTTGCATTCGGCACGGGTTATTGCTACGCGAAAAGTAACCTCCTGGCTGCACTGCTTCGAGCGAATCGGATTCCTGTGGGGTTTTGTTATCAACGGCTCAGCATTTATGAAGCGGGCGCACCCTATTGTTTGCATGGTCTTAACGCTATTCATCTACCAGAATTTGGTTGGTATCGACTAGATTCTAGGGGGAATAAGCCCGGAGTCAGCGCACAGTTTTCCCCACCCGCCGAACAGTTAGCGTTTCGGCCGAGCTCTGCCGAGGGAAGGAGTTTTCCGGAAATATTGCCCGATCCGTTGCCCGTTGTGTTAACCGCACTGCGGACATATTCTACCTGGGACGCCCTATACAAGAACCTGCCCGATTGGGATTTCCCATCATTACCAGGATCAGCGGCTAGTATGTGCGCCCAGGCGGAAAGCTCTTAATAACCATCTTGCAATTTATGCTCGCCAATCCTTCACACAGAGGGGCTTTCTTTGAACTGAATCCTGGTCCAAAACGGGGTTGTAGGAAGCCACAGTGAGGTTTGGGGCGGATGGTCGCCAATTCGGAAGTAATCGTCGGTCGCGGAAGTGTGGCCGCGAAAACCGTCTCAAAATAAGGGTTCACTGCAGTCACTTGGGATCGGCTATGTTCGTTGATTGAAAATGGGAAATTGTAATCCGCTCATTTTCCTTCGACAGGATTGCTAACTGCCTGGCGTACGTTTTGATTTCTACGCCATCTCTAACCGCGGCACTCCGGACAGCAACCGTAAGAATGCCAACAGATACCTTGGTCCGAATAAGAACGTCATTCACCTGGAATGAAGCGAATCTAATGGAGTGGCGCAAATCACTAAGGATCTCTCCTTTTCCAATGGTGTCGCCGTTCGGACGCACAAGCGGATAGTCATATGCGTATATTCTCTCAACTGATGTCATGTCCCCGGACTTTAATGCTCGCAGAAACTCTTCATAGAAGACCTCGACCTCCTCTTTGCTTATTGTGGCAAACGCACTACTCGTTCGGCCCCCCCACAAGCAGCGAAACTATCGTTATTACTCCTGCTCCCGAAACACTTGTTCGTAAGTCTTGTCATAGGGATAAAGGCGATCCACTGGCGTCAATGAGCGAAAGCTCCGCAACAGGGACATCGTACTCAAACTCTTGCGGCTCTCTCGTGATTATTACCGTCATTGCTTCTTAACCTTCGGGCGCTTCTCTGAAACGGTGCGGTGTCTTCACTTTTGGCGCAAGCATGCTCAATCTACGCCCTTTCTCTGAATCTCTAATCACCGTTGCCAGTCGCCGTTGACGAGTTTCCTCTTGTTTAGCGCTAACGACCCAAAAGCTGGACGTCCGCTGGTACCAGGGCGCTTGTGTCCGGAAGAATGCCCATGCCGCGGCGTTAGCCTTGAACTGCTTCTCGTAAGCGGGAGGCAATTTTTTCGGTCGTGACTCGAACGAATATTTGCCAGAATCGCTCACGCGTTGCTCGAACGTTTTCACCCCTGAAAACGCCATTCGGCCAAGCTTTGCTAGTTCACCCGCCCGATTGGTGTTGACTGCGCTCCAATAGCTCTTCGGCTTTCGCGGAGTGAACCGTTGTTTGTAGGTGGTCTGGTTAATGCTCTTGCGCACTCCATCGATCCATCCGAAACACAGAGCCTCGTCCAACGCTTCACGGTAGGTAATACTTTTCTTGTGTGAGCGTTTGTTGTAAAAACCCAGCCACAGTTCTGCGACACGGTCGTGATTTTTCTCGAGCCACTCTCGGAATTCTGCAGATGAGTTGAAGATCTTGATTTGCACGGCTCCCTCGCGGTGGCAGACAAGCCATAGGATACTCGATCTCTCAGTCGAGAAGAACAAGCGCCGCTAATCCCTTCAACTCCGAATATCTCTCCGAATCCAACTCAACTCAATGGGGCGGAGTCTTGATAAGTCAGCTTCTCGGAATGTGGCTTTTTGCACTCTGAACGGGAGGGCAGCCGGGCAATGATTGGCGGGTGGCCCGGCTTTTGAAGTGGGTACCTCATCGGCTCGTCACTTAGGTGAATCGCAAACTTCTTCGCCCTGATATGCAATCGGACGGGTGACCGCATTTTCCAAGAGCGCTTCAGGAAAGACCGATGTATTATTCGGTATATAGCCCGCGTAGGTCCCGTTCAGCATGCGAGGAATTATCGGAACCGCGGCGCGGACCTTCTGAGATTGGGTCACCCCAAGTACACAAAATCCCATGGCCGATTGGCAAATACGAACAAAGCGGCCGCTCCGAGAACCGGTGCGAGAGGAAGCGGGACCGACGGTAAAAAACTACATCACGCCCGCCGGGTTGCAGCGGCTGAAAGACGAGCATCGGTTCCTGCTGAGTCGCGAGCGGCCCGCGGTGGTGCAGGTCGTAGCGTGGGCTGCCAGTAACGGTGACCGCAGTGAAAACGCCGACTACCTCTACGGCAAACGACGGTTAGGCCAGATCGATTCGCGGATTCGCTTTCTCACGAAACGCATCACCGCAGCCGCGGTCGTGGACCCCGCCGCTCCGCGGACGGGATCGGCCGCTACGCGCGCCTTCTTCGGCGCAACCGTGACCTACAAGGACGCCGCCGGCCTCGAACACGTCGTCTCGATCGTCGGCATCGACGAGGTGAACCTCGACCGCGGCTACATCAGCTATCGCTCACCTCTCGCCATGGCGCTGATGAAGGCGAGCCCCGGCGATCGCGTGGACCTGCGCGCGCCATCGAAGACGGAACATCTCGAGATCATCGACGTCGAGTACGCGCCGATTCCGATGGATCCTTTCCGCGAACCGCCCGGAGCTCAGTCGACGCCCAAGGTCGAAGGCTCCTAGACCAAGCCGCCCGACTCGCAGGTCCCGTCGCCAATCCTAAATCCTGAGAAATGAACTCATCGCTAACTGGAAATTTATAGAAGCCGCATTACGAGATGATGACTTATCGAGGCTTAATATCTTACATCACGATGTTTCTCAATTTTTCCGCGGATTGTCTCTGGTCGTGCGTTCACTAACTAAGGAATTTCTTCTGCGTTCGGTTTCGGGTTTATGTCATAAGATTTGCCTCTATGCGAAAGTCACTCTCAGTGGCATCGGCGGCGGCCTT
This sequence comes from uncultured Acidobacteriota bacterium, assembly GCA_963786215.1. Lineage (GTDB taxonomy): Bacteria > Acidobacteriota > Terriglobia > Acidiferrales > UBA7541 > Palsa-360. The sequence goes on along the minus strand of CAWAYK010000002.1, from coordinate 129,078 downwards.
CTTTGCCTGCGGTCTTGGTTTGCTGGCCACGAATGCGCCAGCACGCATTCAATTTTCAAACCGGCCGGAGGTCCATTCGCGCACGTATCTCGGTTTCGATCGGAACGCATATCCTGGCGATCCTACCCTTAAACTTTTGCGGCAAAACTTTTCGTTTTCCGGATATTGGCTTAACGCACCTCCGAACGAAACCTCAAACACGTGGGAAGGCAAACGCGAAGTCCTAATCTCAAATGGCTTTGGATTTTTGGTGTTGTTCAACGGACGCGTATACAGAGACCTCAAGGTTCCGGCGGATCCAAGGACTCTCGGCAGAAACGATGCGGCAGTCGCCGTTCGGGCGGCAAAGAAAGAAGGGTTTTCAGCAGGGACTGTTGTTTTTCTCGATCAGGAAGAAGGCGGAAGAATGCTTCCGGAGCAGCGAGCCTACGTGTATGAGTGGATCGACGCAGTTAACACGTCCGGGTATCGAGCGGGAGTCTACTGTTCCGGAATCCCAGCAAACGAGGGGGGCGGAACGACAATTATTACAGCAAACGATTTACGGGATAATGCCCAGCGAAGAAAAATTGTCTTTTTCATTTATAACGATTCTTGCCCTCCATCGCCCGGGTGTGCTTTCCCAAGAAATCCGCCGTCACCCCAACGGAGCGGAGTTCCATTTGCCGCGATCTGGCAATTCGCTCAATCGCCTCGAAGGCAGGAGCTTACAGCCAACTGCCCATCGAACTACAGCGCTGACGGCAACTGCTACGCGCCCCAGCCAACCGATGGAGTAAATATCGATCTTGATTCTTCTGATTCACCAGATCCCTCCTCAGGCCGACGTTGAATCGCTTGCTTGTACAGAACGCCCAAGATCAATGCCCAGGAGACTTTGCGCCCGAGAAATAGCGCTATCGTCAATTAAATATTTCACGATTCCCATATTCCGATATGACGACTTGGCCACTAGATTCGTGACGTAGGAACCAAGATATTCGTTGATTGAAAACCCTAAGTAGGAGGAAGAAGCCCCAAAAGCCGTCTGTTGGGAATATTAGGAACGCGTCGTCGGTCTATACGAATGGAAACAGGTATCGGCGCCCTTCGGGACCGAGCGCTGCAAGCGACCTGAGGAGAGTGGATGCGTCTAAGTGGGATTGATCATATCCAATTGGCCATGCCCCGCGGGAGAGAAGACGAAGCGCGCGCCTTCTATGAGGGATTTCTCGGTGTACGGGAAGTTCAAAAACCGGTAAATCTCGCCAAGCGGGGTGGTTGTTGGTTCGCAAGGGACGGCTTAAAAATTCATTTGGGTGTGGAAGATGACTTCCGGCCAGCGCGCAAAGCACATCCAGCATTTCTGGTCGAGGATCTATCCGGCCTACGAAGGCTCCTCGAAGGAGCCGGTTTTAGAGCGGAACTTGATGAGCCTCTTGAGGGCTACGATCGCTTCTACATAGATGATCCCTTTGGCAACAGGATCGAGTTTCTTGAGCCTTTTTCAGTCCGGAGAATTGGGAGCCTCGCAGAAGTTCTGAGGGCAGAGGGGGCCTTTTTCGGCGCGCTCGTCAGAGCTCAAGTTGACGAGCTCGATACGCTATTGACAGACGATTTTTCGTTGGCCGATCTCAGCGGCGGCCTCATGTCGAAGGCATCACTGACGGACTCGATCCGCTCGGGAAGGCTTCGCTTCGATGCGATCGAAACAGTCGAGCGTTCAGTGCGGTTGTGCGGGCCAACAGCAATCGTCACCGGCCGGACGGAGATGCGCGGCTGCTTTGACCAAACTGCGTTTGTCGGTCAAAGCCGTTACACACACGTTTACGTCGAGCGCGACGAAAAATTCTATCTCGCGGCAGCGCAGGGAACCTCCATCGCTTCAGCCTGAGCGTGAGCACTTTCGCCCTGTTTCGATAGGTTGGCGGCCAGGCTTAGTTAGTTCGCGCAGTTTTGCGACGGGCGAGTAGTAAGTTGCTCGTGGCGAAGCGATCTCTGGTCTGATTCCAGGGGCCCTTGTCGATGGAGCGGCGGTCCAACAGACCGAATCGCCAAAGCTGTTTCGAGTAGGTCTAGGTCAAAGGAGGCAACGAAGATGCGAAAAATGAGACTTCCGGTTCTGATGGTGCTGCTGGCCACCGGTCTGGCTTTTGCGGCGCAGATGCCTCAAGGGGTTCGGACGCAGAAAGCTGATTCGGGAGCCATGGTGTTGGCGGATGCAAAGGGCATGACGCTGTACACCTATGGCAAGGATGAGCCGGGCAAGTCGAACTGCAACGGGCTGTGCGCGCATTTTTGGCCGCCGCTGACAGCCCCGGCGGACGCGCAGCCGATGAGCGACTGGACGGTGATCACGCGCAAGGACGGTTCCAAACAGTGGGCCTACAGAGACAAACCGCTCTATACCTATGGCAAGGACAAGAAGCCCGGCGAAACGAAAGGTGAAGGCTCCGAGAAGGTGTGGCACCAAGCAACACCATAAGCTCGCCTAATCTCGCCAAAACTATATTGTGACCCATCTCGCCCGTGCGGTATCCAGGGTATCGGCGATCTCGATGGCTAACGGGAGGATCTCCCCGATCTCCAACGCACACCCGGTGATCTTATGTTTCAATATCAGGCCATCCAGAAACTCGATGATGATGAAGGCTCGTCTGTTCAGGGGAGTTCTCTTTGGGGGATGCCCCCCCAAGTTCCAGTGACGGTTATTAGCCCATCAGGTGCGCGGATACTTTGGCGAACAATGTGAGCCGTGGCGGAATACCTCACACGCCGAATGTGCTACTCAACTGCCATTACTCGGGCACGCCGGACCAAGTCCTGCTAAGTCGGTTTGTAGGAAGTGATCGCGATTGCTCCCGGTTGACGGGCAAACCGAAAGGAATCCCCCAACCTGGAGCGTATAGGGCCTGATAAACGGGATTATCACTAACTGGGTTTTCAGAGGTCCGGAGAGGATTTGCCGGGGTGGGTCATCTTCCCTGCGAGAATCACTGACGGACGCGAGCATTGTTTCTAAATGCCGAGGATTGATTTGATTCGCTTCCGGTCGGTCATCTCGCACGGGGAGCCGTTTGCTTTATCCAAGCACTCCCTAAAATCCTTCAACGCAACTTCATGTTCGACCGGGACGTTTGTCACCTGGACCTTGACCGTGTTCAGTCCTTGTGCAATTCCTCTGGCCCATTCATTGGTGCGGATGGCCGCCATCCTCAGCGTGACCGCTTCGTAGAGAGTATCCGCCGTGAAATTGACTGTGTGGGTCACGCCCTCCATGTCTTGAATCGTGACTTTGCACGCGCGCACGGCCATGGGCGGAATCTATCATATTCGACTGTTGTTCGCCGTGTGGATTTCCAACTACGGGCCGACGCCTATCTGCTTTTCTTCGCAATTGTTGCCGGATTGAATTTGGTTACGTTTGACCGTGCCATTCAATCTCGCGAGGCCGAAATTCATATTCTTTTAATGTGCTCCCCCTTTATTGCCGGACCGCTGGCCTGCAGCGGAAGTTGTTCCCGGATGCTGAATCCGCTCATCCGCTGCGCCATCATCTGGGCAGCGAGGCTCAGGATTCGGTCTGCGGCGATCTGTGGGCTGAGGCCGCGCGAGTGGATGTTGGAGATGAGATTGCGGTTGGCGTCGGTGTCCGCCGCGCGAGGCTGATATGCCATGTAGGCGGACAAACTCTCGGCGGTGGCGAGGCCCGGGCGTTCGCCGATCAGCAGGACTGCTACTTTTGGGGCGAGCAGTTCGCCGATTTCGCTGAGAACGCCGACTCGGCAGTGGCGAATCGAGAACGGATTGCCGACAGTCCAGCCGCGCGCTCGTGCTCCTTCATTCAGCAGTGGCAGGAGAGCGGGAACTTGTGCGGCGACTGCCGTCACCGAGAGGCCGTCACCGATAGCGATTTGTATGTCGCTCTCGCGCGAACAGTGAATGACTAATTCCTGGCGCGACGATTCGTTTAAGCGGCGGCCCAGGTCGGGCTGCAGCAAGATATTCTTCCTTGGAACGCGCTTCGGTACGGACCTCGAACAGATTCCACTTCTTGACGAACGCCTCGCCAAAGAGAGTTGGCATATCCAGCTCCTCGCGGACGGCGTCGCGCGCGGCAGCGTGGGCTTCGCGCAGTTCCAATTGCGTAGAGGTGCGATAGGCGGCTCCTGCGCGGCCAGAAAAGATGCGGGCCGGAGTGCGTTCGCGAATTTTTCGCAAGGCGTCGGGAAAATCGGCGGCGAGGAAGGAGTCGGGGTCGCGCATCATTTAGACAATTTCTCCCAGTGAGGTTTCCAAACCTTGCATGAGCTCGCGGCGCGCCGAAGCATCGAGCAGCGCCGGCTCCGTGTCGCGAAAGATGCCCTTGGTCTGCAGCCAGTTCAAGAAACTCGGGCGCGGGCCGCAAATTGAAAAGCTTTCGCGCGGCCAGCGCGTCATGGTAAGCTGGTGGATTGATAATTCAGCATCACGTCGTCCGAGCACGGAACGCCCATAAAATAATTGCAGCCCGCGGCGGCGAGAAGCACCAGAAGATTGTCCGCGGAATTCTGATCGGCTGCAGCGTGGTTCGTGTAGCAAACGTCGCAGCCCATCGGAAGTCCCAGCAGTTTGCCCATGAAATGGTCTTCGAGGCCGGCGCGAATGATCTGCCGCTCGTCGTAAAGATATTCCGGCCCGATAAAGCCCACCACGCTATTCACCAGGAACGGATGGAACACGCGGGCCACGCCGTAGGCGCGCGCTTCGAGCGTCAATTGATCGACGCCGTGATGCGCCTCGGCCGACAACGCGCTGCCCTGGCCCGTCTCGAAGTACATCACGTCGCCGCCCTTCCAAGGAACGTCGCGCCGCGCATGATGTTCGAGGACTTGGTCGCGGCCTTCGCGCAGCATTTGCAGCGTGACACCGAAACTGCGGTTGGCCGCCTCCGTCCCGGCGATGGATTGAAACAGCAGATCCACCGGCGCGCCGGCGATTCATGGCCTCCAATTGCGTGGTGATATGCGCGAGGCAGCAGGATTGCGTCGGCACGCCGTAGGCATCGATCAGCCGAGCGAGCGAGTGCAAAATGGCGCCGACGGTTTCCACCGAATCCGAGGCCGGGTTCACTCCAATTACGGCGTCGCCGCATCCGTAGAGGAGCCCTTCAAACGCGGCCAGCAGAATTCCGCCAATATCGTCCACAGGATGATTCGGCTGCACTCGAATCCCCAGCACGCCGCGCTCGCCCATGGTATTCCGGCATCGCGTTACATTCCTGATTTTTGCGGCCGCCAGAATCAGGTCTTTGTTGCTCATGATTTTTGCGACGGCCGCCGCGATTTCCGGAATGATGGCCCACTGCAGCTGCTTCAATTGTTCCTCGGTCGTGGCATCGTCGAGAATCAATTCCCGGAATTCGCCCACGGTCATGCTCTTGAATGTTTTGAAACCTCTCCGCATCGTAGGTGTCTAGAAGCAGGCGGCTGACTTCGTCGTCGGAAGGATCGATCAGTGGTTGGCGGACAATTTCCCCCAGGGAAAGATCAGCGAGTTTGCGTTTTGCAGCCACGCGTTCGCGCTCCGAACGCGCGGCAATCCCAGCTAATTGGTCGCCGGATTTTTCCTCGTTGGCCTTGGCCAACAAGTCGCGCAGATCGCGAAAGACAAATTGCTCGGGCATGGATTTTCCACGGGTGGAACGAATGCCAAAAAGAAAGTAGCACCAATCGCAAGCGCAAGAAAGCCTGAGGGTCTACGCTCCCAAGTAGGGTCTCAGGAAGGTTGTCTGGGATCATCAGTAACGCGGGATTGCTCTAGCCGCGCGGCGGCGCTCGCCGCTGACGCTAACGTTGGGAGAACTGTTCTGACGGGTAGCCCGGGCATTGAATTAGAATTTCGGGTGCCCCCTCCTTGAACGTTTTTTCAAGGGCGGGGTTTTTTGACTTTTAACTCGCGCCCCCGTCAATGCACAAAATCCATGCGAATCAATGTACGTTCCTTCTTCACATAAAAAGAAAAACTATTTCAGGGCCAATCTTTTGGGTGAGTTACCAGCTTTTTTTACGGGATTCATGTGCATGTAGTGAAGCTTCTCGACGAACTTTGATTGACTCCAAACATTGAAATCGTAGAAGCGCGGTTGCCAGAATTGCGGCAACGAGTCGTTCGGTTGAGAAAATGGAAGTGCGAGTTGAGATGGGGTTGGTTTTATGCGTGATTTACGGCGAAGCCGGGGAGAAACGCGTTGCTTCAAAACTTGCATGATGGTGGAAGGTGTGCCTTTGGCGGGTTCGCCGATCAGCAGATGAATGTGATTGGGCATGACGACGTAACCGGCCAAGGTGAAACCGTAGCGGTCGCGGACCTCACCGAGAATCTTGACAAATGAATTCTTAGCACGAGCAGAGGCGAACAGGGGCAGCCGCCTGTAGCAACTGCAGGTGATGAAGTGCAGATGGCGGAGTCCGTAGCGGCGGTGCAAACCTTTAGGCATGGCAAGAGGACCGAAAAGCCCCGCCCTTGAAGGAGCGTCAAGGACGGGGCACCCGAAGTGCAAAATCATAACCCCAAGTAAAAATACTGGAGTAGTATTTATAATGCAGCTGAGACAATTCTGCGGGATGCAAAAGGCCGGGCCACCCGACTATTCGAATGTAAATGGAGCCATCATTGGTGATCACAACGGTGAAGAGCTATGTTCGATCTTCACCTCCGAAGGCAGTTACGGCGGATACCTCTACTGGAATTCATTCTCGCGTCTGTGGCAAGATAAACCGACATGGATACTTAGTCAGGCAGGGCATTCCGCCGATCAGGGAGTAAAGGCTGGTATGGCGGTCACCGCACCCCAATATATCCTGTTTGCGGCTCCGGTAGCTGCAGAAGCTGCGACCGTCGCGACGGCGGCAACTACGAACAACCCTGACTTTGTGCGGGGCTTCGCCCAGGGGGTATCTGGTGGACTTCCAACCATGAGTTCTCCGCAAGCATTTCTGGGTTGGGCAGCAGGTCGAGCGGCGAGATCCGTAATTCAATGAAACTTAGGCGAAGGAATTGCGCTCACTGCGGCAGGCCGCTACCACTTATGGACATTCGCGTTGTTGGGCCCTTTCCGTGCCCGACATGCAAGACATTGCTTGTGGCTTCAGAATATTATCCGCTCCTATCGCTAATTATGAGTTTCACCGTTGTTACATTGACGCTTACATCTTTAGGCGTTCGCGGTTCAAGCCTAGTTCGTGCTTTATTGTGGGCTTTCCTTCCGGTATTGTATTTGAACTCAAACTTCTTTAAGTACTTGATACCTCCTAAGATCGAAATCTATATGCCAGACTCTACATTACACTTACTCTAATTACTAAGTTAGGCAAGCGGCAGTACCCTTGGCGGCTGAGGTTGAGTGATTTTGAAGTGCACGGTGCCTTATGATCGCGGAGGCTTCCAAGGTGATCTTGTATCCCAACAGAGCAATGTCGTAAATCCATAGCTGCCCGGAAAAGTAGACATCCATTGGCCTTCTTCTACGAAATTCGCAGCGCCAATAACACTGTGCTGAAGCGCGACGGCGGCTTTGCTACCCAAGACGCCGCGAAGACTGCCGGACGCGAAGACGCCAAGAAAATGAAAAATAAGCGTCAGCCGGACAGGCCGGACGTTGGGCGCATCATGGTCGGACAGAATGCGGAGAAGGCTACGCGGTGATCGGCTTCACGAATCAGCATTGCTTTTGTAATCGGGAAGGGAATCCAACCTTAAGAAGCTTACACCTGTATCCGTAAATTTGAGTACGTCGTACCGGGGGATAATTCGCTAGTTCCTGGCTGAGTTTTGCCGAGTCTCAGTCTTTAGGATTTCACCCTCCATAAGCACCAAAATGGTAAGCGTCCGGTACTGACCGTCTAGACGAAGTGTGGTTAAGTGAGGATGATGCCCGAAGTGGGCACTTGCTATGGTGTCCACTTGGGGGATAGGTGGACACTTCGGAGCGGATGGCTGGTCAACAAGAACCGACACGTCGGCGGTGGGCGGTAGCGGAGAAACGGCGGATCGTCGAACAGACGTTGGCAGTGGGAGGATCGGTAGCGCGCGTGGCGCGGGCGCATGGGGTGAACGCCAACCAGGTGTTTCAGTGGCGCAGGCAGTACCACCGAGGATTGCTGGACGCGGGGAACACAGAGGCGGTGAGTTTACTTCCGGTTCGTGTGACGGATGCGGTGGCCAGCGAAGCGGCACGGTCCAGCGGTGAGCCGAGACGCCGGATCGCATTGGGAATGATCCAGGTCGAACTCCCCAAGGGACAAGTCCGAATCACCGGCAGCATCGATATGGAATCGTTGCGCGTGGTGCTGGAGTGTTTGCTGGGATGATTGGCCTGGCGGCAGGGACGCAGATCTGGATCGTGGCGGGTGTGACGGACATGCGGCGCGGCTTTGTGGGATTGAGCGGAATGGTGCAGACAGCGCTGGAGCAGAGCCCGTTTTCCGGTCACGTGGTTCTTCGGCCGAGCCGATGTCGGCTTTGGGGGATAGCGCTTTGCCTCCTCTCATCTGCTAATAGTTCTCCGAGCAGAGCGGGAGCAGCTGAGCCATCTGTCTTCATTTGATCAATCACATCATTCCCAACCCAGACACGGCGCAAATGAATCATCTGCCGCTCATAATCAAGATCGCCCCACTTCAAACCTAACGCCTCGACTCGAGAGCAAACGATAATCTGGCCGGCTTTCATTTCATCAGACCTGATTTCAGCTGGTCTTATTCCCGCGGACTGCTCCCGCTCGGTACGCAGGCTATAAGAACTCAATAAATTAATCTGGAATAAAACTGACGTCGCATCGGTCATAGCACTGAGTGACTGTGTGCTCACGCTAGACCCATTTCATCGTAGGAGGGGTCTTGGTCACACCGTTCGCCTCAGACTCAACTATTCAGTCATAACAAAGGAGAATCATTTATGAAACAATCCGATGGTCTTTTGAAAAACAATGCGAATCGCCGATCGTTCTTGAAAAATGGGATGATCGCGGTTGGGGCAGTGACTGCTAGCACCGGGCTGTTAACTGGTGGAATGTCTGCGTTCGGCCAGGAAGGGAAGGGCGATGGCGACGATCTCTCCAGAGGGGATGCGGCAATTCTACAGCTCTTGCTGGCTGCGGAAATTATCGAAACTGACCTGTGGCAACAATACAAGGAACTTGGCGGAGTGGAAGCAACCAATAGCGTTAGTCAACCTTACATCGATGCTCTGTCAAAACTTGATGGCGACATGCCGCAATATATTTCCGATAATACCGACGATGAAATCAGCCACGTTGCTTTCCTAACCGCTTATTTGAAATCCAAAGGACAGAAGCCCATCGATCTTGGTAAATTTGCAAACCTGGCGCCCAGCACCGTTCCAGGTGTCCCACAAACCGGGCGGCTCACAAACCTGAAGCAGCTCAGCGTGGACACTACCTGGTGGACTCGGTATCGGAGCAAGGAAAATCCCGATCTTGGTGCAACGTTTCCTCAAGCCGTCCCTAGTTTGGCCGTCGGGCAGCATCCGGCAATTCCTGTATCCCAAAGCGACCTTAACGATCCAGTCCACATTCAGGCCATCGCCAACACGGCTGGATTTCACTTTGCGTTTATCGAGCAAGCCGGCACCAGTCTTTACGCCACTCTCAGCCAGCGGGCGTCTAGTCCCGAAGTCTTGCGAATCACGACAAGCATTGGCGGAGCGGAGATCATGCACTTCCAGGTGTGGCACGATAAGGCAGGTAATGCGATTGCATTAACGGACAATCAGCCCGGCGGCTCGTTAACATTTGTAGATCTAACTTTAGGCCAACCTGAGTCACTGCAGGCCAACTTGATCATGCCCGAGCCAACCGACTTCATCAAAGGCCTTCCAGAATGTTCGATTATTCGACCGACGGGTCCAGGGCAGCTAGATGCGAAGGGCGCCATCAACGGGTTTATTGCTGATGGGCTCTTCATTGGCCAACCGAAAGAATTCAAACAATTGCTACTCCATTTGGCGGAAGAGGCCGACGAAGCAAAGCGTGAGTTGTAGTCTAGAGCGCGAGGAACTGCCGCCGATAATTCAACAAAGCGGGCGCGAGAGGGCGACAAGAAATCAAGGTAAGGGATGTTAGCTTTGGACCACGGTCTTGTCGCCGCGCGCGTCCTCCACTCTTTCTCGTTTGACCACACCTGGATATTTTGAATCCACGAAAATTCGAGGCGCTGGTCGATCTGAATCGTGAAGCAATCAGAGCTGTTCGAGAACTCCCTCCACCAGATAATTTTAACGGTATGCAGCGGGTATGAGGTCGAACTTCAAATTGCCAATTGCGCCAGATATTTATTCCAGTCTGAAAAAATTCGCCGGTGATGGAAACTCTCCACCGCCGGCGAATCTAAGAAAGAAATTGCGTGGTTTGGTCTTTAATCTCCAGACGCTGCAGTCTGGCGCTTGTTCTGTGTCTTGACCATTATGCTGTAGTGCTTAACCTGCGCAAGTTCGTTCTCTTCCGTGGGGGAGTAAACGAATTGATGACCGGTAGATTCCCCAGGATAGAACCATGACACGAGAGTCTTGGGCTGCATCGGTTCACGCTCCGCGAAGGTGATCGTAGTTTTTTCGTGTGCCGTCAAAGACTCAGCATTGATAGTGATGATGGTGGCGTATACCGTTGATCGGTCAGAGTTATAAATGTTGACAATGTTTCGGGAGCTCGGCGTGTTGGACAACTCGAACCAGTAGGTTCCCGCTGGCAACACGCGTCCAGGAATTTGGACAGGTTGGCTGAAAGTGAGCTGCGTAGTCTGATCGGGCACGCCTGCCCGTGCTGAGGGCAACGAAATGACAAATGCAAGTAACATTCCCAAGGTGATAAAACATGTTTTAGTTTTCATAAGTTTCTCCTCACAATGTCTGACCGCCTACCAGGTTGTTTTATTTCCAGACCACAAAAATACTGTTTCCTGTATTACTGTGTGAATAATATTGTTTATAATTAAATAACTTGAAATGAGAGATTCGGTGGCGACACCCTCGGTGAAGAGACGGGCCATCGCCACAAGCTGTTAATTTTGTCGGAGAAACCGCCGGCCTAACCGAAAATGAGCCGCCAGCGCCGTCAGTTCGATATTGCCGCCGCGATTGGCCTCGCTGCTAGGCGTCTGCGGCGTCCCGGGAATCGGCGGCAAACCGAACGTACCAAGAGGTGTGGCTGACAGCGGAGTTCTTGAATTTTGGCCTATCTCAACCGGATGCTCTGCCAGCCATTTCGTAATCGCATACGCATTCGTGGGAGCGGCCGGATAGCGATTCTCCGGTGCCCGCGGGCACCCCACCGAGACGACCGGACAATTCCATCGATTGGTCACGGCAGGCAATGTTACGTCGTACGAATTGAGACCACCGGTCGCATTGCCGCCATGGAAGGACACCCATAGCGGAAGTTCGGTACTTGCATTGGTCGTATACAGGCGGATAGGAATACTTCCGCCCGAATCTGAAATCTTGTGATCCTTCAGTCGAAACACGGACTCAGCAGGGCCGGCAAACTTCGGGTAGAGAAAGTAGACTCGACGAGGGTCTTTCATATTGGACGGATGAAATACTTGTGCGGCCGCAATGCGATCCATTATCAAATTCACCTGAAGATCGACCGGCGTCTTATCCTGTTTTGCAGGAAATTGCATGGTCTGCTCACCAGCGGGATAGGGACCTGCTGGTCCTCCCGGTGTTTGGGAAAAAGCACTTAGCGAAAGGAACACGCCCGCGATCAACGGAAGGATGTATCGGCCCAGCCTCCGGACCACTTGGCCGATTCTGCTGCGCATTTGGCGCCTACGATTCTGCACCTGGAAACCTGCGATTTCGTTGAGCCCATGTGAGCGGTCAAGCACGGACCGCGTGCTGTTCTCTTTGCATTGAACGAATTTGTTGTCCACGACTGTTCTCCCAACTGGCCCGGACTGAGTTCTTGTGCGGTTTCCAGCATCCTTCAATGTGCTAGACGCAGTGGCGCACCTTTTTATTCCTTTTCATTTTTGAGCAATTGAAGGCGGGCGCATTTCCAGACATGAAATTCTGAGGAAATAATTACCCACCATGATGAGTATGGATGTAGTAAAGCTATGAAATAGGCGGAACGAGGGAGGACACACTTGAGAGGCTTTCTCGGTAGGCAAACGTGGTTTGGCGCAGACCTAAATCTTCTGATTTAGATTGTATTGTTCATGTCCATCTCAGCCGGTTCAGCCCCCACCGTCACTCCACCCAGAAGTACTTTCTGTGCCTCAAGGTCGACCTGACGAACTTGTTCCATTACTGCGTTGCTTGCATCGTCCACGTCGGCCGCAAGTTCGATTGCATAGACTTTGATGTAAAGCCGTCTCAGGCTGTGGACGCCGGTCACGAATGGTGACTTACCGTGATACTTCGCGCCATCCATAAAAAAGGTGCTCCTTTCTGGAGGCGGTTCGAGCGGAACACTCAAAATCTACTCAAAAAGGGGCGCCCTTTTATCCTGCGCTCAATTATCGGGATGTAGCTATTCTCTATATCGGTTTCACGCCATTTTTTTCAGCGGTGAGGATGGTCGCGGTCAGGCCGGTGTCTTTTTGCACGGCGACAACTGACACGGTCGCTCCCGGTTTCAGCAGGGTGCGGTCGCCAGGAATGATTGTTACTACGGGGGTGTCCGGGGATACTTCGATCATTTGGTCGCCATCTTTGTAGTGAACGGTGAGCGTTACCGAGCCCTTGCCGCTAGCGGCGCTTACCGTGCCGTTGGTCATGGTGCGGGATTCGGGATCGTTGATTGCCACAGTGCCATTCGTCATGGAGCGGTTCGGGTCCGGGCCCATGGGGCGGTGGCCTTCGCCTGTGCCACGCATCGCTTCGGGAAAGATGTGTACTTCTTCGGCGTGCAGTTTGCCGTCAGGGCCTTTATCGGCGGCTGAACCGACGAAATCGCCGGGCTTGATGTCGGAAAGTTTCTCTTTTCCGTTTGCGTTGATTCTCACGTCAGCTGGAACGTTGACGGAAGTGGTCTTGCCGTTGGGCGTCTGCACGACGAGGGTTGTGCCGTCAAAGGATGAGATGACGCCGCGAAATCGCACCTGAGTGTTCTGTGCAAATAAAGGAGAAGCGAGCAACGCGACGGCCGCGATGCCAGGAAGAATATTGCGTTTCATAATTGTCTCCCGATTTACTTTGGATTTGTTGTCTGGCAATTATAACTCGTACCAATTCCTACGACCAGATCAGCGAAGTATGTGCAGGATTCAGCCTCCAATTGGACATTTCACATTTTCGCACATCGATTAGGGTCACGCCCTTCCAAGCGAAGGCCAGTTAGCGTCAGTGGACCAATGCCACATGCTGCGCGCGCTTGGCAAGTATCGCCGATTTCACGTCGCACGGATCCACTTCTGCTTCATCTGGTTACTTCACGACGACTTTGGCAATCATCTTTGGGTGAACCGTGCAGTAATAGACGTACGTGCCGGGTTTCGTGAACGTATAGGAATAACGATCGTCGGTATCGAGCGTCTTGGATTTGAATATGTTGGTATCGCTCGCGACGACATGCGGAGCGTCATCAAGGTTTGTCCATGTGACTGTCGTTCCGGCAGCGATCGTGACATCCGGGCCGAAGCTGAAGTTGTCTATTTTGACCTCGGTCCCGGGCGTTAGTTTATTGTTGGCACGTACTGCCAGCCTCGGCGAGCTAATGGCCATCATGACGACTGTCGATAGAATTGCGGTGCTGAGCGCTACAACCCACTTCATCCGTTTCATGTTCTTTTCTCCTTGGGCGAGCGCAGGCTGTAAATTTCGTGCCACACGCGGCCTTCAGGATATGAGACTCGCGACAACGTCACTTATTCCCGGCAATCGGCCGGTTTCTCAATCAGGAATAAAAAAGCTCACATATCAGTCTTATAGGCAGATAGCTGACGAACAACGGAACTTACGAGGATGCCGGACACCGCGATACACGAACGCTTCGAGCAAGCCATCCTACCTCATCTGGACGCCGCGTATAACCTTGCGCGATGGCTGATGCGGAACGACCAGGACGCTCAAGACGTGACCCAGGAAGCGTGTCTGCGCGCATTTCGTTTCTTCGACGGATATCAAGGTGGGAGTATGCGAGCCTGGTGGCTAACGATCGTTCGAAACACATGCTACACGTTGTTGCACAAGAATCTGCGGGCTGATTCGACAGAGTTATTCGATGAAGAGATTTGCAGTCCCGAGATCTCTGGCAGTGCCGATCCCGACGGTCACACGCTGGCCAACGATGACCATGAAACTTTGAATCGTGCACTTGAAGAGTTGCCAGACGTTTTCCGTGAAACGATTGTGCTGCGTGAAATAGTAGGAATGTCGTACAAGGAGATCGCCGAGGTGACGTCCGTTCCGATGGGCACAGTGATGTCGCGGTTAGTGCAAGCACGAACACATTTACTTCAATCTTTGAGCGCCGAGCTATGCAGGGGGTATTGAAGTGACCTGTGAGCTGACACAATGCTTCGTTCACGGGTACACGGATGGTGAACTCGATTTGGTGCGCACGATCGAGATGGAAGCCCACCTAAAGTATTGTCCGCATTGCGCTCAGAACCTGGAGAACCAGCAGAAATTGCGAGTCGCCCTGCGGCAAAGCCTGCCCGCCTATGCCGCACCGGCAGCTCTGCGAGAGCGAATCAAATTATCGCTGCGTGCATCGAACGTGGAAATTGTTCAAGAGCGTAAGAGGAAGTGGCCATCACTGCGCGTCTGGCAATTGGCCGGCGCTGTTACGGCACTCGCTTTATTTTCTCTCACCGGCTGGCAGTTGACTGCTCATTTTCATGCACCTTCCAGTGATGATCGAATCGCTGCGGAAGTTTTCTCCAACCATGTGCGGTCACTGGAGGGTAACCATCTGATGGACGTCGTCTCCACTGACCAACACACTGTGAAACCCTGGTTAGATGCCAAGCTCGATTTTTCACCGCCGGTCGAAGACCTGGCGAGCGATGGTTTCCCACTTGTCGGTGGACGTCTCGATTATCTCGAAGGGCGCGAAGTCGCGGCGCTGATCTATCAGAGGCGCGAACACTTCATTAATGTTTTCGTGTGGCCAAATCCCACAGGATCGGGCTCCGCCCAAGTAATCGAATCACGCCAGGGCTACAACATTATGCGCTGGTCGCACGGCGGGTTCCAGTGCTGGGCTGTGTCGGATATTGCGTCGTCCGACCTCGCAGAATTTGTTCGACTACTCGAAGCCTACAATTCCTCGAAATGGAAGTAAAAGCCGGCAATACGCCCATTAATTGGAAAATTGAATTTGGCGTCGCTGGCAATTGGGCCAAATATCGTGAGAGCGGTTGCGCGGAAAAGTGATATTCCTTCCCAAATTAAATATTTCTTCATTCTACTTTTTGGGAATAAGTGCGGGCGAATTAAAGTCCAGAAATTATCAGCGGAACGTTGGATCCAGAAGGGCAATCTCGACGCAGGACGCGTGGCGCTATAAAAGAAATATTGTGGAGGTTCCAAGATGCGACACTGCAAAGCAATCTTGAAAGGGCGGGAAAACCGTCTTCCTATTTATATCTCTCCGAACGAGTGGGCCATGAACAAAACAGCATTGCTTTCTGCTCTGATCGTGCTCCTTGCGAGCAGCCCCGTTTGGGCAAAAAAGAATCCGCCCCGGCCGTTCGTCTTGCCGGTCGTAGTCAGCCTGAATGGAGCGAAGGTTCCTGCCGGGACATATGAATTAACTTGTGAAACCCACGGTGCAGCCGCGCGCGTGACCCTGTTAAAGGACGGACAATTCGTGGCCACTGCTCCGGGCGCCTGGGTGAAAACCGGAATCAAATACCCAGTAGACGAGATGCTAGTTCGCATGAACTCCGACGGATCGAAATCGCTCACCGAAATCCGCATCGCGGGCACGGCCAGAGCAATTGTGATTGACCAGACAGATTTCACGGTTCATTACTCCGCCTTGCAGCACTGATTCGTTGCACTGTCGTGCGGTTGTCGTGCAGTTTGCCAAGGCAGCCCTCGCGCGTGATTGCTTTTCCCCAATTTGAGGAATAAACGCTAACGGACTGGAGTCTAAATATTCAGAGAGGCGCACGGTTTTCGGCTCGATGCTGAAGTCGTGGCGCGACAAAAGAACAATTGTGGAGGTTCCGGATGCGACCCTATACGGCAATCTTGAAACGGCGAGACATCTTGTGCGATGGCACTGCCGCTCTGTATTTTGAAAAGCCTGGTGGCTTCAATTTCAAGCCGGGCCAATTCGCCAATTTCACTCTCGATTCAGTCATCACGACTGATCCAGGTGGCATTACTCGATCTTTGTCAATCGCCAGCGCGCCGCATGAGAAAGACCTGATGGTCGCAATGCGCATGCGCGATACCGGATTCAAGCGAATCGCAAACGCATTGCCAATCGGCGCTCCATTTCTCATGGAAGGTCCTTACGGCAACTTGATTCTTCACAGAGATGCCTCACGCCCAGCTGTCTTTCTTGCAGGTGGCATTGGCATCACGCCCTTTCGGAGCATGATCCGGCATGCATCAGAAATGCGAAGCGGACATAGAATGTTCCTGTTTTATTCGATCCGACGGTTCGAAGATGCCGCTTTCATGAATGAACTGCGAGAGATCCAGGAACTAAATCAACGCTTTCAATTTATTCCGACCATCACTCATCCCTACAAAACTCCGCACAAGTGGCGAGGGGAACTTGGGCACATCACTGAACCGATGATCATGAGCTGGATTCCAGATTTTCAGGATCCCATTTTCTACATCGCTGGCCCCCCTGGAATGGTTGCCGGCATGCGCGAAATTCTCGAAGTAGCCGGCGTGCCTGACGAAAACATCCGCTCTGAAGAGTTCGCTGGCTACTAAGTCTGAGATTCTCCTGACTGAACAGTTCCAGGCAAGAATCTAGAAGCGCTGAAGGGTGCCGATTGCGACGTAGCGGCCCAGCGCAGGTGAGGAAGTGTGCGCTGTGGGTGGATTTCTCGGTACTCATGCAGGTTATCGTGCAGATCTGAATCTTACGATTCAGGTCGCGATGGGCATTGCTCTGATCTTTGGCGCGTTCCTGGCTCGAAAGAGGCGCTTCGTAGCACATGGTATTTGCCAAACTGTTGTCCTGGTCTTGAATCTCTTGATGATCTACTTGTTGATGTGGCCGTCTCTTCACTCGCACGTGCTGCCTCGCCTTCCCGAGCGTCTTGGAAAACGATTCTACGCAGTCGCGACGATCCATGGAGTCTTAGGAGTATTAGCTGAAATTCTTGGCCTGTATATCGTCCTCGTTGCCGGAACCAGGATTCTCCCGGAAACGTGGCGTTTTAAGCGATGGAAACTTTGGATGCGAATCGAGCTGGCCCTTTGGTGGATCGTATTGATGATGGGAGCGGTGACTTACATGGTCTGGTACGCCGGTTGAAAACACGTGCGAAGATGTCTTACGGAACGGGAATATTTGAGTGTGGGCGTTGGTCTGTAAGTTCGAGGTACCAATGGATGATTCCAGCATGATCAAAGTCCTTCTCATCGGCGACAGCCCACAGATGTTCTTCCGCTGTCAAAAGTACTTGGAGAGAAATGGATGCGAATGCGAGTTTGCAGAGTACGAAAAATCAGTATGGAAGATTCTAGACCAGCGTCAGATCGATCTTGTGCTTAGTCTGCATACCAGCCGCGGGACGCGTGGTCCAAGCCTGGTCGCACTGCTGAGCGGCTTACCAACTACTTTGTACTATGGGCTGCGCGTAGAAGTGGGCTATTGGTGGGTACCCATTCTAAGATCCGGCGAAGAATGCTTCGGAGCGCCAGCGCTGCGACCAAGCGAGTTTTCCAGCGCACTCAATGAAGTGTTGAAGGAAATTAGAGTCGAGGCCAGTCGGAACAGAAATCCGAGCGAAAAATGTAACCGCTCATTGATCGTGCCAGACAGTTCGCATTCTTCGAAGCAGGTTGCGGGCATCCATCTCTCATAAAAGAAAAATGGGCCAGCGCGGCGACGGAAAAATAGTATGTGCTGTTGCGGGCTGACACGTTTCCCGTTGGGCAGCCAGGATTACAATTCCTGAGTCTGTCGAATGATTTCTTCTCCAGGAAAGTCGCTATTTTGACTTCATTCTCGACACTGCTTATTCCCTCCAAATTGTTGATTTCACGAGCGGGAATAAAAAAGGCTGACCTGTAGTCTTATAGGTTGAGGTAAGGAGCAACGACGGCCACGATAGTGCCAGAGACAGCACAACGCGAGCGCTTCGAGCAAACCGTTCTGCCTCACCTGGACGCGGCGTTCAACCTCGCGCGCTGGCTGACGCGGAACGACCAGGATGCCCAAGATGTCACGCAGGAAGCCTGCATGCGTGCCTTCCGTTTTTTCGACGGCTACCAGGGCGGAAACATGCGCGCGTGGCTCCTTACGATCGTGCGCAATACCTGCTACACGTGGCTGCACCAGAATCGGCCACCAGATTCCGCGGAAGTATTCGACGAAGAAATTCACAGCGTCGAAATCTCTGGCAGTGCCAATCCCGAAATTATGGCGTTGGCCAGTGCAGACAAGGAAACCCTGCGTCGGGCGCTTGAAGATCTGCCGGATGTGTACCGTGAAGCCCTTGTGCTGCGCGAACTGGAAGGAATGTCGTATAAGGAAATCGCCGACATCATGTCGGTCTCTATGGGCACAGTCATGTCGCGGTTGGCGCGCGGACGGGCCCGGTTACGGGAGTTTTTGACTTTGAGTCTGGGTAAGGAGTCCTGAATTGAACTGCGACTTGACACAACGCTATGTTCCTGGATACCTCGACGGTGAGGTCGATCTGGTTCGCACGATCGAGATGGAAACCCACCTGAAGGGATGTTCCGCTTGCAATCAGGAGTTGGAGGGCCTGAAAGCATTGCGCGCTGTTTTGCAACGCAGTTCGCTCAAGTATGGTGCGCCGACTGCTTTGAGAGAACGAATCCAGTCATCATTACGTGCGTCGAGCGTGGCTGAGGTGAAGAAACGCAAGATTAACTGGCCATCTCTCAACCTCCTGCAATTGGCCGGCACCTTTGCCCTGTTCACCTTGATTTCAGTTACTAGTTGGCAATGGACAGCCCGTCTCCGGACAACTTCCAGTGACCAGCGAATCGCGGCGGAAGTTTTTTCCAGCCATGTGCGATCACTGGAAGCCAACCACCTGATGGACGTCGTCTCCACCGATCAACACACTGTGAAACCCTGGTTCGACGGCAAGCTCGATTTTTCGCCTCCAGTTGAAGACCTAGCGAGCGACGGGTTTCCATTGGTTGGTGGGCGTTTGGATTACGTCGAAAACCGTGAAGTCGCCGCGCTGATCTATCAGAGGCGCGAGCACCTTATTAATGTATTCGTGTGGCCAAATCCCACTGGATCGGACTCAACCCAAGGAGTCGAATCCCAGCAGGGCTACAACATCTTGCGGTGGTCACGGGGTGGATTCCAATTCTGGGTAGTATCCGATGTGGCGGCACCCGACCTCACGGAATTTGTCCGGCTTCTCCAGACACACACTGCACCTGGATCGAAGTAAAACAAAACGAATTGCATGACGGAACCGCGCATGATAGAAAACTGCGCTACACTGGCACTTGGTACGCCGGTGCACAATGTGTGTGCATGGAAGTACTAATTCCAAAACGAAAAAAAATTCAAGAAAAGGCCGAGAATCAGCGACTGGAGATTGTGCGTTTCTCCGCGAAAGCCATGGTCGTGTTGTTGGTTCCGACGGAGCTGCCGCGCGCATGGGGCTTTGACTTATCTTTATGTTTGCGATTCAAATTTCTTCACCTGTAATTACACCTTTGGACGCTCAACCGGTGTTGATCGCCGCGAGTAATGCCTCAGCACGTAACGCACCTTCCGGAGTTTCTTCATGCTTGAAGTACGCAAAAACCTCTTCTCGATCATCATGGCCTTCAATCGCTTGTATATGTTCCGCAATACTCTTGGCGGAATAGGCGTCCTTCCGCAGGCGGAGGTAAAGAAAGTTAGCGGTCTGGATGCTCGGCGTTTGAATTACCTCGCTCTCGGCGTGGCATAACGCTGCATTTCTCTTGTGGAGCGCCGCGAACACGTCATCGGTAAACCATGATGTATCTCGAAATTCGAAGGCCGAGCGCAGGTCGCGGGGTAGTCCTGCCAAAAAATTTGTCAACATTACGATGTCGAATTTCAGGAATGGCGGCAATTGAAACAACACTGGTCCCAGTTTCCCTGCCTTCTCCAGCGGTTGGAGGGAGAGGAACAACTTCGCAGTCAACTCTTCCGCTCCTCGAAGGCGCTTAAGGTGTGTGATGCTTTGATGCGCCTTGATGGCGAATTTAAATCCCGGAGGCGTTGCATCGATCCAACTTTTCAAGAGTCTCTCGGTGGGGAAACTCCGGAACGTATAGTTCACTTCGACGGAGTTCAGGCGTGTGGCGTAGTAACTCAGGAATTTGTTAGAGGCCAACCTCGCCGGATAGAAATCCGGCTTCCAACTGGAATATGCCCAACCCGAAGAACCAGCGTAAACTTTTGGCATAGAAATAGCATTATTGTAGGCGAGGACCTTGTGTGTTTCATAGTCTCTCGTATCGCTCTCCGCAACGCTGAATCTCTCGACCTGATGGTGGACACTACACGAATCCTGAGCCGACGATGCGATATAATCGGATTTGCTGGCGACAATAAGACTGAGAGCCGGAGGATATCCTCCTGCATCTCAAGATTATCTCGGACTGGCTATACGCGGATCAATGGTTGTTCACGATGGCCACCCTCTCGGTGGCGATCATTGGCGATTTCGTTAAAGGATAGGACTACCTCCGGAAAAAACGCCGTGAAGGAAGAATCAAGAAGTACGTTCGGTTTCTGAAAAACGACTTTGTACAGAAGCGGGCGAAATTCGTAGTAGCATGCACGCCTTTCAACAACCTTGCCTACTCGTCCGCGCCGACCGCTGCACCAGGCGAAGACCCTGATGAAGTGAAGGAAGCATGGGATAGGTATAGAAGAGGCTCAGGCGCTAACGTGCCGATGCTTTTATCTTTCTACAATTGACGAGAGCCGACGAGAAATGGACTCAACCACGTTTTCTCTATCCCACTCTTGAGGCGTGCCGTACCGTACCAATTCTTGACCTTCGGGTCGGCCGTTCGAGAATCGCTCTCAGCTCCGACTCCTGGGCGGCGATTCGCTGCGCCATCGGCGATTGCGTGTAAAGCTCGATGGGCGTCGAGAAACTGCTAATGCACTGCAAGAATTTCTTCACCTGTAATTTCACCTGTAAGAAGTCGGGCCTAGCCGTGCTTCCACGTACTGAGGAAGTCTCTAAGGTTGCTTGAGTTATTGGAAGTGCGTAATCGCGGCCCTTTGACACTAAGAGAGTTTTCTGCGGAATCCCACAAAAACTTCACGTGTAATTTGGTCAGATTAGGCTTCTAGCAGGGTGCGGAAAAAAGCCTTGTTCTGTCATTCTGAGCGAAGCGAAGAATCTCTCTTCGATTTAAGTATAGGAAAAGAAACAAGGAGAGATTCTTCGCTTCGCTCAGAATGACAGAGTATTGGGTTTTTCCGCAGCCTGCTAGAGATTGCTGCTAAACCGAGCAAGCTAGAACCCTACATCATGTTTGGCAATCGCAAATGGAGCGAGATTTGAAACAATATGTGCGGTGGCGGCGAATTTGGTAAGCTATAAGCCGATGCGGAAATTATTTATTCTCGTCATGGCGCTAAGTTTGGCAGGGTTAGGCCAAGTCTCGCTTTCGGCTTCCGCGTTATTTTCATCGAATCGTGTCGGATGTTCTGTCTCGAAGATTCGAAGCAATTGTGACGAGATGGACATGACCACGAGCAGCCCGCAACTCGCCGCTCCTGAAGATACTTCGTGCTGTTTCATTTCCAGTCTTCCCGCAGGTGAATCCCACTTTGTAATCTCAGACTCGTCTTTCGCTGTTGCATATTCACCATCTGCCCTTTCGGTTGGTGATGCTCCACGGGTTCGGACCCTGCCAGCCAATATTCTGCAGCATGACTACTCACCCCCCGCGTCTCAATCGCGCCTCTGCATTTTCCTGATCTAAAACTTCTCTCATCACCCTTGTAGCGCCACGTGTGCATCGTTATGCACGCGTCTGCAGGCCTACAGCCACAAGATCGTGAGCAAGGTACGGTCGTTCTTTCCTAGACCGAGATGAGGGGACCAGCATATGCAGCGTAAGTTTTTTTACATTTTGTTAAGTATTTTAATCGCGATGTGGATTCGGCCTGTTCGAGCGCAGGAATCGCATTCGCCGGGTCAAGCGGAGAAACTCGCCGACCTGATAGCCGAAGCGGAGCATAACAATCCACAAATCAAAGCCGCGCAACAGGCTTGGGAATCTGCAAAACAGGTTCCATCGCAAGTCTCAACGCTTCCCGACCCGCAGTTCACAGCGCAGCAGGTAAACGTCGGAAGCCCGAGACCTTTTGCGGGATATTCGAACAGCGACTTTGCCTATTTCGGTATCGGCTTCTCGCAGGACTTTCCCTATCCCGGAAAGCTGCGCCTCAAAGGTGAAATGGCGAAGCGAGACGCGGACGTTGTGCAGCAGCAATACGAATCTACCCGTCGCTCCGTTATTGCCGGAATCAAAGCGGCGTACTTCCAGCTTTCTTATTTATCCAAAACTCTGGGAATTCTTGAGAGCGACGGGAACCTGCTTCAACAGGTTGAGAAAGCTGCCGACGCACGTTACCGCTCCGGAATGGGGAATCAACACGATCTGCTACAGGCTCAGCTGGAGCGAACCAAATTACTTCGCGAAATCACCATGCATCATCTTGATGTCGCAAAGACGCAGGCGCAAATCAAACAGCTTCTCAATCGTTCGCAATCCTCGCCTGACATAGAGCCGGACGACCTTTCGGAATCCCCACTCGCTTACACGTTCGACGAACTCCTCACCGCAGCAAAGAGTGAGAATTCTGATATTGCCGGCGCGGACAAAATGATTGAGAAGCAAAACGTTCAAGTCGAAATAGCGCACAAGGATTTCTACCCGGATTTCAATATCCAATACATGTGGCAGCGCACGGACCCGACCCAATTTCGCGCTTACTACATGCTTACGTTCAACGTTCGTGTCCCCATCTATCGCAGTCGCAAACAGCGTCCCGAGCTGGCTCAGGCCGAAGCGGACCTGAACCGCTCACGCAGCGAAGCGGAATCGCAGGTGCAACAGGTCGCCTTTGAACTTCAAACGGAGTACGAAACAGCCCGGAAGAACGCCGAAATTCTCAAAATTTACCGCGAAGGATTGCTCCCTCAAGCGCGGGCCGAATTCGAGGCTGGTGTTGCTGCCTACCAGAACAATCGGCAGGATTTCCAGTCGCTGTTGACCTCGTTTCTCGATGTTCTGAAGTTGGACGAGGAGTACTGGCAAAGCGAGGCGGACCGCGAGACGGCGCTCTCTCGCCTCGAACAACTCACTGGATTGTCATTGCGTGAAGAAGGGATGAGCAAATGAAAACCTATCGCACAGGCTTTTTGCTGGCACTCGTCGGAAATATCATGCTCGCCGTTGTTCTCGCAGGTTTGTGGATTCATTACCGAACGATTAAGCGAGCGCCAAACATGGCGCTTCAAATACCTGCTTCCACAGAACCTTCACAAGCTGCCGCACCGACCGCGTCCGTCGATGCTCCTTTAGTGCCAGTGCAAATCTCCGCACAACGGTTGCAGAGCATTGGAGTGAAGGTTGGCACAGTGGAACGAAAAATGGTCGAAGACGAAATTCGAACGACAGGCAATGTTGCCGTGGATGAAACCCGATTGGCATACGTTCAAGTCCGATACTCGGGCTATATCGAGAAAGTGTTCGTTGACGCGACGTACCAATACGTTCGAAAAGGACAGCCGCTATTTACAATCTATAGCCCCGACATTGTGGCGACGGAACGCGAATACCTGGTAGCAAAGAAGAATCAGCAACAGGTGGCGCAGAGTACGGTGCCGGGTGTCGCGTCCAGCGCTGCGTCATTGCTCGATGCATCAAGCGAGCGCCTGAAGCAGTGGGGCGTTTCCCAACAGGAAATCTCCAGGCTTGAATCCACTGGTCAAGTCCAGCAGGAAATCCAATTCGATTCCCCGGTCTCCGGATACATCACGGAACGCAATGCGCTACCAAGCGTCGCGGTTCAGCCGGAGATGCGTCTCTTTACTGTCGCCGATCTGTCGAGCGTGTGGGTACAGGCCCAGGTATTTCAGAACGATCTTGCACGCATCAAGGTCGGCGATCCCGCAACGATCACGGTGAACACATTTCCTGGTCGAACTTTCCGTGGCCGTGTGGACTTCATTTATCCACAGCTCGATCCCGATACGCGAACGGCTAAAGTCCGCATTGTCTCAGCAAACTCCGGCCTCCAGCTCAAACCCGGCATGTTCGTCGACGTCGCGTTGAAAGTGCCCATGGGTAGCCATCTCGTCATCCCTGCAAGCGGCGTGCTGCAATCCGGTTCCCGCCAAATTGCGTTTGTAGAACGAAGCGATGGATACCTGGAACCCCGCGAGGTGGAGCTGGGCACTCGCGTCGGTGACGATTTCATCGTGACTAAAGGTTTGAAATCGGGCGAGCAAATTGTTACTTCCGCAAATTTCCTGATCGACTCGGAAAGTCAGCTGCAAGCCTCACTCGGGTCCTTCGTTCCACCTCCACCAGGAGCGGGTGCAGCATCCGCAGTGAACGCTCCTCAAGCGAACGTGGAACTCACCTCACAACCGAGTCCTCCAAACAAAGGAAGCAACGTCTTTCGTATAAAACTCACGGATGCGAACGGTTCTCCGATTGCTGGCGCGGAAGTCTCGGTGACGTTCTCCATGGCTGCGATGCCGGCAATGGGAATGGCGGCAGTGAACACTCCCGTGGCTCTCGGCGAAAAAGGCAATGGCTTGTACGAAGGAACGGGCGTACTGGAAAGCGGAGGAACGTGGCAGACCACAATCGTGGCGAAGAAAAATGGACAAGTCATCGCCAGTAAGCAACTGAGCGTCAGCGCTACAGGAGGGATGTAGCATGATCGCGCGATGGATCGATTGGTGTGCGAAAAATCGCTTTCTCGTTTTTACGGGGACACTTTTCCTGGTGCTTGTGGGAATCTGGGCACTGCGGAGAATTCCGCTCGATGCGTTGCCGGATATTTCCGACGTTGAAGTTATTATTCACACGCCCTGGATGGGAATGCCGCCGAGCATTATTGAAGATCAGGTTACCTATCCGATCGTCTCCACCTTGCTAGCAGCCCCTCATGTAAAAGCCGTGCGAGCGCAGACGATGTTCGGCGACTCTTACGTATTCGTAGTGTTTGAAGACGGAACAGACTTGTATTGGGCGAGGTCACGTGTTGTTGAGTATTTGCAGCAAATCCAAGGGCGGCTGCCTGAAAGCGTTCACCCTGTCATTGGTCCGGATGCCACCGGTGCCGGATGGGTCTACGAATACGCTCTCGTAGATCACAGCCATCAACGCAGTCTGGCTGACTTACGGAGCCTTCAGGACTGGTATCTGCGCTACCAAATCGAAACAGTCCCGGGCGTAGCGGAAGTGGCGACAATTGGCGGTTTCGTTCGACAGTATCAAGTCAATCTCGATCCTGAAAAACTTCGCGCATACGGCATTCCACTCTCGACGGTTATTGAAAAGGTTCGAGCCAGTACGAACGAAGTCGGCGGACGTTTGCTTGAACTCGGCGGGGCGGAATACATGATTCGCGGCCTCGGCTACCTGCGCACGTTGAGCGATCTGGAAACAGTGCCCGTCGCAACAAAGAATGGCACGGCTGTGCTTATCCGGTGATGTCGGAACCGTCGCATTCGGACCGGATATTCGGGAAGGAGTTGCCGAGTGGCAAGGGGACGGAGAAACGGTTGGCGGAATTATCGTCATGCGAGACGGCATGAATGCTCTGACCGTCATTAACGGCGTCAAACAAAAACTGGAGGAAATTAAACCTTCATTGCCACCAGGCGTGGAAGTGGTTGCGGGATATGACCGCGCTGGGTTGATTCACGCATCCATCGCAACGTTGCAACGTGATCTACTCGAAGAGGCTATCATCGTCAGCATTGTTATTATCATTTTTCTATTCCACTTCCGTTCGGCGCTGATTCCGATTCTGACGCTGCCCATTGCAGTAATCGCAGCTTTCATCCCGATGTACTACCTCAATGTCAGCTCGAACATTATGTCACTCGGAGGCATGGCCCTTGCTATAGGCGTACTGGTGGACGCGGCCATCGTTATGGTCGAAAACGGGTATCGCCAACTTTCCGAACACCAGGCGATGGAATCGACGCCGTTGTCCGAGCCGCAAAGGCAACGTATTTTGCTGGATTCGGCGAAACAAGTGGGCCCCGCCATTTTCTTTTCGCTTGTCATCATCGTGGTTTCCTTCCTGCCCGTCTTTTTGCTGGAAGCCCAGGAAGGGCGAATGTTCCGACCTTTGGCGTGGACGAAGACGTTGGCTGTAGGTTTTTCTTCGGTGCTGGCGATCACTCTGGTGCCGGTTCTTATGGTCCTTTTCATTCGAGGAAAACTTCGCCCGGAATCCCGAAATCCTCTTTCGCGCCTGACTCAGGCGATCTACCTTCCGATTCTGCGTCTGTGTCTGCGCTATCGCAAAACAACCTTGGTTCTCAATTTAATTTTTCTGGTTCTGACCTTACCGCTGGCTCTGAAAATTGGCAGCCAGTTCATGCCACCACTCTATGAAGGCTCCGCCCTGTATATGCCGTCTGCTTTGCCGGGAATTTCCATTGGTCAAGCGTCGCAGTTGCTTCAAGAGCAGGACAGGATTATTCGTACGTTCCCCGAAGTGGAATCTGTATTTGGAACCATCGGACGCTCCGACAGCGCCACGGACAACGCGCCGCTGGACATGTACGACACGACGATCATGCTCAAGCCGCGCACCCAGTGGCGGCCAGGAATGACCTACGAAAAACTCATTGGGGAGATGGACTCGAAACTTCAGTTTCCGGGTCTTTCGAACAGTTGGACGATGCCGGTCGAGAACCGCCTGGACATGGAACTGACAGGAATTAAGACGCCACTTGGCTTGAAGATTCAAGGGCCAAACCTCGACGGAATTCAACAGGCTGCCGGGCAATTGCAGCAGCTTCTGACCAGTCTGCCCGACGTACGATCGATCTTCGCGGAACGCGTGTCTCAGGGTTTTTACATCAACGTGGAAGTGAATCGGGAGGATGCAGCACGTTACGGACTTACTGTGGCGGACGTGCAGCAATCCGTCACTTCGGGAATCGGTGGCGAAACCGTGACTGAAAACATCGAAGGCCGCGAGCGGTATCCAGTCAACGTCCGCTATAGCCGCGATTTTCGAGACAATATCGAGGAGCTTCGACGAGTCCTCATCGCTACGCCGACCGGATCGCAGATTCCCATTGCGGAAGTGGCTAAGGTTTCGTTCTCGCGCGGGCCATCGATGATTCGTGATGAGGATGGAGCCCTCACCGGCTATGTGTACATCGACTTGAACACGAAGGACTATGGAGGTTTCGTTACCAGCGCAAATAATTTGTTCCGACAGAAACTTAAGTTGCCGCCCGGCTACACGTACAAATGGTCCGGCGAATATGAATTTGAGTTGCGTGCGAAGGAACGGCTGCAATTGATCTTGCCAGTAGTTTTCTTCGTCATATTCTTGCTGCTCTACATGGTATTTCACTCCATTGCCGAGGCTGCCGTCCTTATTTTTCCCACGATCTATGCGCTAACGGGTGGCCTCATCCTCCAAAAGCTTCTTGGATACAACTTCAGCGTTGCCGTCTGGGTGGGCTACATCGCGTTGTTTGGAATTGCGGTCGAGACCGGCGTGGTCATGGTCGTATACCTGCACGAGGCTCTGGACAAACGTTTGGCCACCGGCGTTCCAATGCGTCATGAAGACATCGAGACGGCCGTTATAGAAGGCGCGGTCCAACGGCTCAGGCCGAAACTGATGACTGTGAGCGTCGTCTTGGCCAGCCTTATCCCCATCTTGTGGGAGACCGGAGTTGGTTCCGATGTCATGAAGCCAATTGCCGCACCTCTCGTCGGCGGCATGATTACTTCGACGATTCACGTTTTGATTCTCGTTCCAGTGTTCTTTGCCTTGATGAAAGAGCGTGCCCTGCGGCGTGGAACGCTGCGAATGCAGGAGGAAGCTTCAATTCCACAGAAATGAAATGAATCGACTTAGATTTTCAATTTTTCCGTCAGGAAAGTTGCAGCAAATTAAGCAAACCAAAGGAGATCAAATGAAAAAGGTTCAGGTGATAGGACTAATCGCGGCATGGTTGTTTCTAGAAGTTATCTCATAAACACATTTAAGTCTTTCCGAGCTTGCGAGTTATGTAAATGAGAGTAAATCAGGAGCATGGACCTAACTGCGGCGCAGTGGGAAAAACTCAAACCACTGCTTGCTCCGAAACGACGTTCCGACGGTCGCGGTCGGCCTTGGCGCGATACACAAGCCGTGCTGAACGGTATTCTTTGGGTTTTGCGCACTGGTGCTCCTTGGCACGATCTACCCGACCGCTATCCTCCCTATCAAACCTGCCATCGTCGATTTCAGCAGTGGCAACGCGATGGCACGCTGACCCAACTCTTGCACGCACTCGCCGAAGACCTGCGGGCGCGCGGCAAACTGGATCTGTCGGAAACTTTCATCGACGCCAGCTTCAGTTCGGCGAAAAAAGGGGCGCTGCTGTCGGCCCGACTCGCCGAGGAAAAGGCAGTAAAATCATGGCGATCGCAGACCGCCATGGTCTTCCTGTCGCCTGCTGCGTCACCAGCGCTTCGCCTCCTGAAAGCAAACTCGTCCAAGCCACCGTCGCGCAGCGTTTCACGCGAGCCAAACCAAAACGAATGATCGGCGACCGCGCCTACGACAGCGATCCGCTCGATCAGCGCCTCCGGCAAAAACATGGCATCCGGCTCATCGCGCCCCACAAGTACAACCGCCGCCGCAAGAGCACCCAAGACGGCCGCGAACTGCGTCGCTACTGCCGGCGCTGGAAAATCGAGCGCCTCTTTGCCTGGCTCCACAATTTCCGCCGACTCGTTAGCCGCTGGGAATATCACCAAGCCAATTTCCTCGGCATGCTCCAACTCGCCTGCCTCATTATTCTCCTGAGGCATTTATGAGATGGCTTCTAGTTAATTACGCCGTAGTTCCAGTTCGCGCTGG
This sequence comes from uncultured Acidobacteriota bacterium, assembly GCA_963786215.1. Classification (GTDB taxonomy): domain Bacteria; phylum Acidobacteriota; class Terriglobia; order Acidiferrales; family UBA7541; genus Palsa-360. The sequence goes on along the minus strand of CAWAYK010000002.1, from coordinate 99,839 downwards.
ACAAGCCCAAGCAAAACAAGAATACAAGATTTCGTTTCGTACCGACCCAAGCCCGGCAAAGGGTTCCGCGCAAAACACGTTTCACGTCAGTGTCGCGGACTCAGCCGGAAAATCCATCTCTGACGCCACCGTCAAAATCGCTCTCGTTATGCCAGCGATGCCGGAGATGGGAATGGCGGAAATGAAAGTTGCGCCGACAGTTGCCTGGAACGGTTCTGACTATTCGGGCAAGGCGAATATCCCTTCCGCCGGGTCGTGGAATGTAACGATCCAAGTGCTGAAGCAGAATCGCGTGATCGCCTCCGAAAATACGAAGTTGATGGCCAAGCAATTTAAAGCTGATGGGGCGGCGTGAATGCCGCCCGGCCATCTTGGCGATGGGCATTAACTCCAATCCATCACCCGAAAAGCAAAAATCCAATCCCCTCCAGTTCTATAGTGGCTTATGCTGGAGGGGCCGCAACAATGATCGAGCATCCGATCCTTTTTTAGACTGCCATGGACACCATAAATCATTGGGAGAAGATCTACAAAACGAAGACACCCGAGGCGGTGAGTTGGTACCGCAGGCATCTTGAAACTTCGCTTCGCCTGATCGAGCGCGCAGCCAGCATCTATCATCAACGTTGGTGGCGGCGAATCAACACTTGTGGATGACCTGCTGGCACGAGGATATGAAAACCTTACTGTTCTTGATGTTTCTCAAACCGCTCTCGACGTGACCAAAAAACGGTTGGGGCTGGTTGCGGACCGTGTTCATTAGCTCATCGCTGATATTACCGAAATACATATGGAACCCAGTGCCTACGACGTATGGCATGACCGTGCGGTGTTTCATTTTCTTACCGTACCTGAACAGCGTAGCGCATACATTCGACAGGTCGCCCACGCCGTCAAGTCTGGTGATCACGTAATCATCGCCACATTCGGACCCGAAGGTCCGGCAGTGCCAAACTCAACGACCTCGATCCAAAGCCTATCTCCGCAACGTGCTGTCCCGCATCGTCGATCACCCATCAACCGCATCGAGGAACTCCTGCAGTGGAACCTCGCCCCGGAATTCGCCATGGCATCCACCACCGCCGCTTAACAAACCTTGCTTCTTGTCAACACGGTTAGGTTCGGACGCTTACAGTTCAGGCGTCCCTTAGTCAAAAGCGTCGGTGCGCAGTCGTTGATGATCACAAAAATCGCTTGCGCATGTGAACGCCTCCGTCGTCATTTCACGGTAGGCGACGCCTTTGTCAAATATGGACTTGTTTATGACGAACTTGTGCAGGGTGTAGTTGTTATAGTTAAGGACACCAAAGATCTGGGCCCAGGGTTCCGTCGTTCGAAGGCGATAAAATCCGCTATTTGCCGCTGGCCGAATCAACCCAGCCGATATCTTCATAGGCGATGCTGGCGAATCCGTAGGCGCCCACGTTGGCGAGACCCTTCTTAGCGGCCCAAATATCCGGCCGCTGATAATTCGTGACGGAATGGACTTCCTGCCAGATCAGCGCGTCTGCTTGATTTGCCAGCGCGATCGCCTTTTGTGGATCGAGTTCCTGCACAGCGTTGTCCAGCACATGGTCCAATTCGTCGCTACCGATGCGCGCGAAGTTCTGCTGGATCTTGTCGCCCACGGGTTTCCGGTAGATCGATTGTGACGAACTGATAGGAAACGGCGTACCAAGCCACGAATATACGGTCATGTCGTACTGCCCGGGCGTTATGTATTTGTCGAAGAAATTATCGGTCGGCACTGTGTTGATGGAAACCCCGACATTCACCTGCGCCAGCATGTTCTGGATCAGTTCGGCTTCCGAGCGGCTGACCGATACGCCGCCCGGGATCACAAGATTGATCGTCAGCGTCTGGCCATTCTTTACGCGCTTATTGCCCTGCACCGTCCAACCCGCGGCATCGAGCATCTGTTTAGCTTTTTCCGGATTGTAGGCGACAACACCCGAATTGTCCTGATACCCATTCTGGTTCTCCATGAAGATATGGTTGCCAAGTGCGACTGGTTTTACCGGCAGCTGGCCCAGTTCCGCCCTGGCAATGGCCGTGCGATCGATCGCCATCGCGATCGCCTGCCGGACGTGCACGTCCTTCAGCATCGGACTACCACCATTAAACGTGATGTGCCGAAAATTCGGGCCGCCCGCAACGCGAATATCCACGCCGGGAATCGACTTCACCCTGTTGTACTCATCCGCGCTCGGACCGACATCCATCAGGTCGATTTCCCCGTTGGCCATGGCACTCGGTTGTGCGTCATTGTCAATCACGCGAAAAATAATCTGATCCAGTTTGGGCTTGTTGCCCCACCACTTTTCGTTGGGGACCAGCGTGTAGGTCTTGGCCGTGGCATCATAGCTCGCCAGGCGGAAGGGGCCGCCGCTCGTGAGCATATTGTTTTTCCAGCCCGTATTGAATATCTCCGGGTGAGTGTTCGTGGAGGCGGGGTAGAGAGGTGAGAACAGGCCTTTCCAGTCGGCGTAAGGCGTGCTGAAAGTGACGATCACTTCGAATTGATTGGCGCCCTGGGTAACGCTTTTGATGTGATCGTATCCATTGCTGGATGAAATGTGAAACGCCGCGTCCTTACCGGACAACGCTTTCCATTGGGCGATAAAATCGGCCGCAGTGATCGGACTACCATCGAACCAGACGGCCTTTGGGTTCAGCTTGTACTTCACGACCTGCGGAGGACCCGGCGTGAGTTCCGGCTCACCGCTGAGGTAATCGGGATCGTAGATTGGCGTGGCGCGCGCATCGGAGACAAACATCTGAGGCATCATGGCTGAGAAGTACCCAATTGCCGACGGCGGTGGTTCCGTCCAGTTGGTTGTAGTTGAAGTTGACGATTACGCTGTCAACCGCCCACGTCATTTTTCCGCCTTGCTGCACTTTGTCGCGCGGTTGCGGATTCATCTGATTCTGTTCCGCGATCGGATTCGACTTCTGCCCGGCAACCGCGCCGGTCTTCTCCGTACTGGAGCCGCACCCGGCGAGTGTCGCGAGAACGGCGAGGACTGCGGCGGGCATTGTTATCAGGAATATCTTTCGCATCAATTCAAATTTCTCCTTCCGCATAATGGCACGCTGCGCGATGATCCGAACCAGGATTGCCTTGATCGCATAAGACAGGATCGACTTCAATACACATTTGACGCTGCTGGTCGTTCAACTCGTCTGCGAATTTCTGACATCTGGTACGAAACCGGCAACCTGAGGGAGGGTTCGCGGGACTCGGCAGGTCGCCTTTAAGAATGATGCGGCGACGCGCGCGTTCCTTACCGGGATCCGGCAGCGGCACCGCCGAAAGCAGCGCCTGCGTATAAGGATGAGCCGGATGGTTGAAAACGAGGCTCGCGTCGCCGGTCTCGACGATTCTTCCCAGATACATGACCGCGACGCGATCGGAAATGTGGCGGACGACGGACAAATCGTGCGCGACGAACAGATACGAGAGACCGAGTTCGACCTTCAGCTCTTCCAGCAAATTCAGGACACCGGCGCGGATGGACACATCGAGCGCCGAAACCGGTTCATCCAGCACCAGCAGCTTCGGTTTCAGAGCCAACGCTCGTGCGATACAGATGCGCTGGCGCTGGCCGCCCGAAAATTCCTGAGGGTAGCGGCTGTTGTGCTCGGGGCGAAGGCCGACCATCTTCAGCAGTTGCCCGATGCGCTTCGTGCGTTCCTCCGCCGGTACACCGTGCGTCATCATCGGCTCAGCCAGGATGTCTGAGATCGGCATCCGTGGATCGATCGAGGCCATCGGATCCTGAAAGACCACGCTGATCTCGCGGCGTATTTCGAAGCGGTCCCGGGCAGTCATCCCTGCCGTGTTCCTGCCGAGCACCTCAATGCTTCCGGAAGTCGGCCGGGCCAGACTGAGGATCTCCATGATCGTCGTTGTCTTGCCGCAGCCCGATTCCCCGACGAGGCCGAGCGTTTCACCCTCGCGAATATCCAGGTCGATTCCATCCACTGCATAGATCGTTCCGATGCGCCGCTGCAGTATGGCTCCTCTGATCATCGGGAAGTGCTTCTTGAGATCCGTTATCCGGAGCACCGGGGTGCGGCCTTCACGGGGGAGATCCTCGATCGGGGAATGGACTGCGGCGGAGACGGGAAAAATATCCACGCCTTTGAGATTCTTCTGCTCGATTTCTGCGCTGCGATGGCAGGCGGCAAAATGCTCGTCTCCGGAGCTATTCATGCGAACAAGATCCGGTTCCTCCTTGCTGCAGTGATCCACGCGCATCGGGCAGCGCGGCGTGAATGGACAGCCCGGCGGCAGATTTGTCAGAGAAGGTGGACTGCCTTCAATGGGTGTCAGCGGGCTTCCGGGGGCCGCATCGATGCGCGGGATCGAGCCGAGCAACCCCGTCGTGTAAGGCATTCGCGAGCGGTAGAAAACGTCATCGACCTCGCCTACTTCTACGAGTTTGCCCGCATACATGATGGCCAGGCGGTCGGCAAATCCCGCCAGGACGCCGAGATCGTGGGTGATCATCACGATAGCGGCGCCGGTCATCTCTTTCGCTTTCTGCAGGAGATCGAGAATTTGCGCCTGAATCGTGACATCGAGCGCCGTAGTCGGTTCGTCCGCGATGATCAGCTTCGGGTTGTTGGCAATCGCCATCGCAATCATGGCGCGCTGCCGCATTCCGCCGGAGAATTCATGCGGAAACGCCCGCGCCCTCTGCTGTGGATTTGGAATGCCCGCCAGATTCAATAATTCGACCACACGTTCCATCGCGGCCTGTTTGGAAACGTTTTGATGTATGCGGACCGCCTCCGCGATTTGATCCCCAACGGTAATAACCGGTGTGAGCGCCGAAAGCGGGTCCTGGAAGATCATGGCGATCCTGCCGCCGCGGATCTTGGAGAGGTCTTTATCACCAGCGCCCAGAAGCTCTTCGCCCTCGAAACGTACCGATCCCGTGATACGGGCGCGCCGTGACAGCAACCCCATCACCGCAAGTGAGGACACTGATTTACCGCTGCCCGATTCTCCGGCGATTCCCAGCACCTCGCCAGGCATCACATGGTAGCTAACGCCTCGCACAGCCTCGACTGCGCCAGCTTCGCTCGGGAACGTCACGGAGAGGCCGTTGACTTCGAGCAGTGGCGGCCTCTGAGTCATCTGGAGGCTGTACCTTTTCCCGAGGTAGATCCTGCATTGGGATCGAGGGCGTCGCGCAGTCCATCGCCAACAAGGTTCACGGATAGAACAAGAATGACAAGCAGGATGGCGGGAAAGTAGAACTGATATCCATTTGCCGTCTGCGCAGCTTCCCAGTGATCGCCGATTAGCGTGCCGAGTGAGATATCCGGGGGCTGCACACCGAAGCCAAAAAAAGAGAGACCGACCTCCGCCAGAATCAGGCTACTGACATTGATGGTGGCATCAATGATCAGAAAGGAAGACATGTTCGGCAGGATGTGCCTGAAAATGATCTTCCAGTCGGGCACACCCATGAAACGCGCTGCATAGACAAATTCGCGCTCCTTCATGGAAAGCGTCATGCTGCGGATCACGCGAGCCGTGATCATCCACTGGAAAGCGGCCAGTAAAATCACGAAAATCAGCCACGTCTTGCCGTGAAAAACGGGCGAGAGGATGGCTATGATGAGAAAGCCGGGCAGGACCAGAATCAAGTCGATCAGAGCGACGATTGACCGGTCCGTCCAACCGGAGAAATAGCCCGCCGTCGCGCCAGCGATGGCTGCAATACCGGTGGAAAGGACGGCGCCGATGAGTCCGATGATCAGTGACTTCTGCATTCCCCGCATCGTCAGCGCCAGCATGTCGAAGCCGTTCTGCGTAGTGCCGAACCAATGTGTCGCAGAGGGATGCTCCAGGAATGCTTCGAAGTCGATCTGATCGTATTGCCACTTGTAAAAATGCGGTCCGATATAGGCGAACGCGAAAAGCAGGAGAACGATGACGAGGCCGGCGATGGCCAGCGGCCGGCGCAGGAAGCGGCGTAGTGCGAGCTGAATGCGCGAATCGTGGCCGGTGGTCTCGACGGGATTTTCGACGATCGGAGAAGGTATGGAACTCATATCGTCAGCCCCGTCGTATGCGGGGGTCGAGTATAACTGTCACCACATCCGATAAAAAACCGGCTAAGAGCACAAGAACCGCAACGAACATGCCAATGGCGGCCGTGGAGTTCACATCATTCTTCTGAATCGACTGCACGAACCATTCGCCCATACCATGCCAGCTGAAGATTTTCTCGACGAAGATTGATCCGATAAAAATCAGGGTGAATTCATAGGCGAAGAACGTCCCCATGGGAATCAGGGCTGTCCGCAACGCGTGGTGTATCAACGCCTGTGACCGCCTCAGTCCCTTCGCCTGGGCGGTACGAACGAAATCGCTGCCCATGGCGTCCAGCATGGAATTGCGCTGATAGCGGCTGTAAAACGCGAGTCCCTGCAGAGTGAGAACCAGAGAAGGCAGGACAAGGTGCTGCAGCCGATTGATAATATCGGCAGAGGTCCACGCTTCGAGACCTGGCGTGTACTCGCCAGTGTTGTAGACAAAACGGTGGCCGATCGCATCGTTGAACGATGAGCCGGCGTTCGCTAGAAAAACGGCGAGCACTACGGTTGGGACGGACAGAATTACAAAGGAGAGAATTGTCATTGCGTGGTCGGAGAATTCATACTGGTTCACAGCGCTCCAGGCGCCCGCGGCAATCCCGCAGAAAGAGCCAAGCACGGAACCGATCAGAAGCAGGCGCAAGCTGACGCCCACGCGGCGCCGCATTTCATCATTGACGGATTCGTGGTCGATCGTGAGCCCGAGATTCCCCTGCCAGACGCCATCTGCCCAGCGACCGAATCGCTCCAAAACAGGGGTCTTGTCATTCAGGTTGAGCGAGGTGAGCTGCGCGTCTACCACTTCAGGCGGAGGAGCAGGGTTGCGGCCTTCGAAATTCGAGCGGGGATTCAGAGCGGTTGCCGCGAGAAAGTAGTTCGCTGAAGTGGCGATCAGGACCACTACGGCAAGATACACCACCCTTCGAAGAAAGAATATGCCCAAGAGCGGCATTCTAGGAAGACATTGTCGACTTGTCAATGAGGTTGAGATCGACGCCAACCCCAAAGTGCGCGCAGCCTTCACCGACTGGGAATTGAATGAATATGCGGCAATTGTACAAAGCCGCTTTAAAAGTGGTAAATAAACTATTTCACTGCGTTACGGCATATCAATGCTCATCGCCCCGATCAAGATTTTCTAAATTGGCGAGGTAGAGTTCTGCTGTTCGAGTCCGCACGAGCTTACCATATCGTTATCATTGCGATGGGGTGATCGGCCCCCAATTCTTAACACGCAATGAGAATTTGTATTCCGGCAGAATCTGGCCTGGAAAAGGGGGATTTGCGGGCAGCCAACAAAGCCTGACTGATTTCGGAGATCATTCGGATTGTTTTCGTGATAGCAAATCGGCTCGATGGCATCGAATTGCGAGGCGGCGGGCTGGATGATCCACCGAACTGCTAAAACACCTTCCGACGGTACTCGCTCGCTGAACAACGTGATTCCATTCGCATCCTGCACAACTTGGCGTCTATCGGCGTTGCGATGGCGTATCAGGCTGGCCATAGCCGATCCCGCTCTTCGCAAGGAGCGAGCTTAGACATCTTGACTTTCCAACTATCACTCAGTTTCATGCCGCCATCTTGCGAATATATCCCCGATCTTGCTGGGCATTGGTATTTTGCTGTTACACGTAGGCGATCCAGCGGCCTGCGGCGACAATGCCGAACCACAACAAAATTGAAATCAATCCCGCTGCTCGGGCTGCGAGCGGCGCCACCGGATCATTGTCCCACTTACCCACGCTCCGATAAGCGATCTCATGGAAAACAAATGCGTTGATCCCGGCAACTAGAATCAGCACCATTTTGATCTTGAACCCAGGATTCCCGTACATCTTGACGGCCTCGGAGCTAAACAGGATAAGTCCCGTAGTAACCTGAATGAGGAATCCAGCCCAGGCCCACGGCAGAAATAGTTTCGCAAGCTTGGAAACTGGCTCGGCACGAAACGCTAATCCCATCAGGCGCACGTCCAGAATCGAAGTCGCGCCAACCAGTAAAATGATGCCAAAAATATGCAGAGTTTCGGTGATCGGGAACAGCCAAAGAGATTCCCTAACGGATGTCCCCACGGCCGTTTGCTCAAGCCACTGACAAATCGCGAAAATGTACTCCATACTGTTTAGAGCCCCCGGTAGATCAATGTTTATTGCGGCCTTATCGGACTGGAGTCCGGCGGGGTAATTAAACCCATACCAAGTTGCTCCAACTTTTGAGGCGTCGAATTTGCGTGGCTGTCATTCCTGTGCCTTCGACCTTCACTTAAAACTTCATTCGACTCATGCTTTGCAGACTTTTTTGAATCAAGCGCCTTCCTCCACAAAATATCACTGGCAGCCTATCAGATGATCCTCGCATGCTTCCAGAGTTTCTATAGGTCGGGCAATTCCATGCCGTCCGCTAGCACGATCTTTTTCAGACGCAAAATTGTTGCTCCGTTTTTGGCGCGGAAACCAATCGCGGTAATCACGTCACCGGGCTTGAGAGTGGTCTTACTCCAGCCGCCGTTACGCACGAGCATCGCCGGACTTCTGGCTTCGCAGGTCCATTTTTCAATTTCACCCTTGTCGTTTTTCGCTTCCAGCGAAATTTGAACGTGCGGATTGATGAATTCAAAGGTCGTCACGGTCGCTTTGACACTCACAAGCTTCTCCGTGTCATAGTTCGTTTCTCCGTGATGAGCAATGACCGGAGCCGAAACAAAAAGGCAAGCGAGCGTTATGGCCATGCAAAATACCCAGTTCTTCATTTACCGTACCTCCCGTTATCTAGACAAAATGCTTTATTGAAGCCTGTGCATCGCATAAGGACATCAGTGGATATCCCGCATTTCGAGATATGATAATTCCAAAAGCGCTACTTCGCCGGCACCGACGCATCTTTATCCATTGTTTTGAAATTCTCTTCATCCTCACAGAACTGTTCTGCCAGCGTCCACTTCGGCTGCAATAAAAATGTCAGTTGCGCAGTCCACGGCTTGGTGTACGCCTTTGAGTCCTCGATAGTGAGGTCGTCCACTAGATGATCGTGATTAATACGCCGGAGGCGCTCGACAACGTGAAGAGCCTCGCTGTGCGGATGTCCAACGCGATCGATCCAAGTCTTGTCATTGAAATTCACAGTGTCCACGACCAGCGTGTCTCCCTCCCAATGCCCGATCGAGTCCCCCATCCACATAGGACCGAGATTGGTGTCGTGCTGGCGCCCGTCTGTAAAGATCTGAAGCCTCATTGAGTCGTACTCGAAAAGCATGAGGACTTCCCCCGGCACCTGGATGATTTGTAGTGGCAATGGGTAAAGAAAAATACGAGGGAAACCGAGTGGAACGCAGGTGTGGTACAAGGGATCGTTCGATTCGGCGAGGGGGAAAGCATGAGGCCCGAATGAGGGCTTGGCAGCATTGAATTGCGCCTGGCCCCAAGCTGTCATAGGGGGCTCTTCCAGGGTGAACTCATAAGTCCAAAAGCGCTCACTGACGGTGTTCGGCCGAGGGTGGTCTTCCATCCAGACACCTGACAAGTCATGCAATTGATCTGGCTTTGAGGCCTTCGCCGGCACTGATGGCTTTTTGGTTTGAGCGGACACTGCCAAGGCACAATTCATGACACTTATCAAGGCCAACGCAATACCCGTGGAGCACCTATGCATTTCGACATTCCTCCCGAAACACCGGCCCAAAGCTCAGGATATCCAATTCATTTTTCTCTTGGGCTGGTCGCCACAAATACGCGCCGAAAGCATAGCTGCGGCGGTGAGCGAGCGTATCTCGCCGAATGCGCCACGGCCGCACCCTTCCTTATTGGGACTAATATTAGCCCAAGTTCCGACCCTGTCAACGGAAAATTGGTAAAGCAAAAGTATTCGTCGGGCGGATGCCGTTAGTAAGCGAACCGGCTGGTCACACGGGCTGGCGCGCTTCCTCATTTTTACCGTAAAGCAAACCAGACGCTGAAAGCGCGGCATCAGCCTTGTCGCGATGTTTCTCGCCGAGCGGCACAAGGGGCAAGCGAAGTTCGGGAGATTCCAATTGTCCCGTCCGCCACATCATGTATTTAAGAGGAATCGGATTGGTGTCCAAAAAAATTGCTTCGTTGAGCGCAAAGAGATCAAAGTGCAATTTGCGAGCTTCATCTTGGCGATTGCCGGCAATGGCATCGCAAAGTCCTGCGACGCGCGCTGGGTCCAGGTTTCCGACCGCGGACATTGTACCTGCTGCCCCCACCGACATCATCGGAAGGGTCAGGGCTTCCAGCCCGCAAAATATGCGAAATTCTGGTCCTAATCGGACCAGGATTTCGGAAACAAACCCAACATCCGGGGCGGCATGTTTGATTCCTACGATATTCGGGGCGCGATCCGCTATTTCCTCCACGGTCGACGGCTCTAAGAAAACGGAAGCCCTGTGCGGAATGTGATAGAGGAGTACAGGCAGGTGAGTTCGCGTTGCAACCGATTGGAAATATTCCACCAGCCCCCGTTGGGGTGGTTTTATATAATACGGCGTAACAATTAATACTGCGTCCGCTCCGAATTCCTCGGCCTTCTGCGTAATCTCGATCGTTTCAGCCAACGATTGCGACCCTGTTCCGGCGACGACAGGAATTCGATTAGCCACAACCTCAACCGAGACTTTCACTAGCTTGATTCTCTCCTCGACTGTGAGGCTGCTAGGTTCCCCCGTCGTTCCGCCAACGAGTATTCCGTGTGAACCACTTTGAACTTGGCGTTCTACCAGACTGCTGAATGTTTCAAAATCGATCTGGCCATCTCTAAACGGCGTGATGAGAGGAGGATATGATCCCCGCAGGAATGTTTCGTTCAGTTCGATCATTCATTAACCCCTGGATTCGATTGCGCTCGAGCGATTCGTAGCAAAACCTTTTTGAATTCCAAGCGCCTTCGGTTGCTCTCGCAAACTTTCTTGCCATAGCAACGAGCCCATCGCGATGTGAAACGGTTGATCTTGAATTGTCAACTCGTAAACATCGCGCTCGTTCGAGGCATGGTTATGCACAGCCCACCCTGGTGCGCTTAACATCAGGTCTCCCGCTTCCCACTCGTGCCTGTTGCCGTTGACAATGCTGTATCCGCTTCCGGCGAAATAATAATTGATGGCTGCCGAGACGTGCCGATGGGGACGATCGATTATGTTTCCGGGTCGAATTGTAATGGCGGCGAAAAAGCTGTTCGTAGTTCCATTTGTTCGCCCAGTCGCCGGATCATACAAAAGGTACAAACGACGCCCCTGATATCGCTGGCCCAAATTTCGGAGTTTATCGAGTTCCTCCTGCACTTTCTGCCACGGCCAGAGCAGAGGTTTCATGTCTATCGGAGAGGGGTTGATTAATATTTCGTAGGGCATTAAGAAGGCCCCTTCTTCCGTTAAGCGAAAGGTTCCGTAAGGGCTGCTTGTTGAGTTGTGCGTTGGTTGTTCGCTTGCGAGGGTTTGCGAATTGTATTCTTCCATTTGCTCTTGCTTAGGTTCGTCCACAATGTGAACACCTAGCTTTTCCAGGAGCGGTGAATTGCTATATGTCAGCCGCACCTGGACGGCATCGGTATCGTTATAGTGTTGATATACGCTCCATGGCGGGGTTGTCCACAAATCAAATTGATGGTAGTCGAAACGTCCGCCATCAACGACGGTACTTCCCGCGCCCTGAATGCAGAAGCTTACGAGAGAAGAATTGTGCCGAATCGGCTTCGTTTTTTCCCCGGGATTAAGAACGCAAATCGACACAGCGATGCCCGGAGTAAGACCATTTCCCGGTCCTGCGAGAGGGTTTGAAACAAAGGACACACGACGGCCATCGGTTGGCGCCGGAATGCTTGCAAGGCGCTTGATTTCTGCGTCGATTACTGTCTTCGGGATTACGAGAGCTTTCAAAACCTTGGATGTTTGCCCTGATACACGCGGGACGTCGACGAATTCGAACTCGGGAGATTCATTCATGGAATTCCCTTTCTCTAATCAAGTCGCCTCATGGCAGCAACTACGTCGAAAGGTGCCGAGCATTCCAGGTATACGAGCGCATCCATAGCCAATTGCAATGCGCCGGCATACTATCGATCACAATCAACTGTAGTTTCGAGCCAGCGGAAGTATACGGTTAAGTATTTCATCCCGCAAATCCAGCGTCCAAAAAAACTTGATCGTTTGAAGGGTCGAGCCGTTGTCCATAAAATCCAGCGATTGAGTGCTGAACCTATGGGCTAATTTTAGACCATTGTTTCACACCAATGCAATCTGAATCTGCGACTGAATCAAGTCTGAAGAAAATTCAGGGACCCACGGGGCCGCAATTGAAGATTAAACAAATAAAGAATATTCAAAACCGCCATCAAAACACACGCTGATCGCCCACGTAGCAAACCTCAATTTCGATCTATCTGGCAGCTCGAATTTTCGTCGTCGCAACTAGGATGTCAAAAAGGCCAGACGGCTCCTAGCCATTTTTGCTCTTTTCTTGTTTGGTTTTGCCGGTCTCCAGGTGTCCCTGAACGGCGAGGATGTGTTGGCTCATGAGCTTCTGTGCCTCTTCCGCATTACGGCTTTTCAGCGCTTCAAAAATATTCCTATGATTATTGACGACACGGGTGCGCATTGCATTGTTCAACTTGGATTGAAAAATCGACTCACGCAGAGAATCGTTTATGGCATTCACCACAATCGAAAGCACCGGATTATGGGTCGCGTCGACCGCACTGCGATGAAATTCCATGTCATATCTGCGGCTGAGTTTGCCTGCTTTGAGTTCCTCTTCCTGCGCCATTACGATTGCTTCAATAGCCTGCAAGTCTGACGAGGTTGCTCGTAACGTTGCGATTGCCGCGATTTCCGGCTCTAAAATATTGCGCACTTCAGACAAATGACTGCTCTTCGCCTGTCCAAGTTTTACAACGGTCATGAGTGAATCGCGCAGAGCGCGCAACGCATTGTCGAAGTCGGACACACAAGCTCCGCCGTTATAGCCTCTCTTGACGATAATCAAGCCCTCATTCACAAGTGCGCGCAAGGCTTCTCGGATGGCCACACGACTGGAGTGATATTGAGCTGCCATTTCCCTCTCTGAAGGTAACTTATGACCAGGCAACAGTTTTCCGCCAAAAATAGCTTCGCGGATGTCATCGGCGACCGCTTCGGATACCCGCTGGCGTGGCAGCGGGGAGATGCGGAACAGCGACTTCGCACTCTTCGATCTCATTAATCTCCTGGATCAGCAATAGATTGAGCGAACATTAGATCAGAAAAAACTAACATTCAATCTTACCAAAACTACGAAACAATTTGCTGCGGCCGGCGTGGGAACGGCCTGTCTTCGAATCGAGTTCTGAGCGGGCCCGCTGGTGTAAGTAAAACAACGCAAGACCTTCGTCGTTTCAAAATTGCCACGTTGGGCAATCCTGACTTGATAAAAGTCAGCAGACGCACATCTCAATTATATGTCTGGGCGGAGCGAGAAAACCTATCCGCAAGCTGTTTCAGGTCCGACGTACAAATCGTACTTAATTTGAATCTAAAGTTGTCCTTCTGTCAATTTATTCTTAAATGTTTTGCATTTCAACAGCCGTCGCCCATTGTTGGGAAAGCTTCACTTTTTGCAATATATCGCATACGGCCGGATTTGATTTACCGAGGATGCGTGCATTCAGTCTTATGGTCTTCTTTCTTCACTCGGCGTATTCTCATGCTCAACAGGAATAACTGCTGGCGGCGGAGCCAGTCACGGAATTAGGTGAAGCGCGCCGGAAGCTGTGGTCTGGTCCGTTGGGGATGAGTCTTCGCAAGCGAAGTTCTTGAATTTGAGATCTTCAAAAATTTACTTGACAACGTTCTTGTCTGGTCTAATATTAGCCCCACTTATGGGTTGGTGGGAGGCGTGTTGTCCTTCTCTTTCTGTCATAACTAAATTTGTCAGGCACTGGGAATCTTTAAGCTTTTCCGGCATCCGCCTTCCAGCTGGAAACATGCGGTGATCGAAATTTGGCATGGGAATAGAACCATCGGGTGTCGTCGCCGCTCCAGGATTGCGATTTAAAAGTTAGAGACGGGTTGTGATTCGAAACGTTCTTGCCCGCCCGAATGGAGAATGTCGAATCCTGGCCCTACTTGCCGGTCGCTCCGAGATAAGCGCGAGGCACTGCGGATTTGCTGGCAGGGCGGCCTGAATATGACGATATCGAGATTGCGAAATTGACGTTTTAGGTTGGCAATATCAAATACAGCGTAACGATTTTGAAAAAGCTTACGTCTGTAATCGCAATGGGTGGCAGCTTGGGGTGTTCGTCGAGTCTCTCAGACTATTCTTAATTCGTTTCCAGGAGGTCCCGCGTGAAAAAGAAGCTCACAGGATTTTTAGGATTACTTGCGTTTCTTGTGATGGTGTCTGTCCCTGCGTCCGCACATCACGGATCCGCCGTTTCTTACACCATCGAAATGAGCAAGCTGATTACCATGACCGGAACCGTGACAAGCTTTGAGTGGGCGAACCCTCATGTCTTCCTTATGTATGACGTGAAGGACGATAAGGGGAGCGTCGTTCATTGGGGAGCCGAAACCCACGCGCCGTCCGTGTTGTCGGATGAAGATGGTTGGACGAGAAATACTTTCAAGCCGGGAGACGAAATTACTATCACCGTCTTTCCCTCGAGGGTTGGCGCGCCTCGGGGACTTATCGCGAAGATCGTGCTCAATGGCAAAGTGTTGATCGACGATGCTCAAGTGCGAATTCGCACTCCTTATTCAAAAAATTAAGAGCCAATGCGCGGCAAATTAGAGCGAGTGTTTTGGCTGGTGCAGTTTGGGTGTCCAGAGTTCGATGGTACTGCCGCGAGCATTGACTTCGGAAATGTAAGTGTGAGGCATCAGCGAGCTAGGTCGGTAAGTTTCACTTGCCCTATACGAGGGTGTGGGTCGGGCTCTAACCCGTAGTGAGGAGGATCGAAGTGCGAAAATTCTTTATTGGTGTGATCGCGATATTGGCGACACAGTTGGTCTTAGCACATGCCTTGCCCGCTCAGAACCGAGAACCGGGAAGGAAGAAGAAGGAGCTGCCAGCATCGACCGAGCCATTTGATCCTCATGACTTGGCTTCGGTGTGGCGATTCCATGGGTCGCAGACTCTAAGCATCCCAATGCCTCCGATGACACCATGGGGGCAGCAGAGGTTCGATGCTGCGAAGCCCGGCCTCGGCCCCAGGGGCGCGCCACTTGGGAATGACCCGATGATGGTTTGCGATCCGATGGGGCTTCCGCGCATTCTCTTTTATTACGCCGTACCTGAGGAAATTATCCAGCTTCCGGACAGGGTGGTGCAAATATTCGACTGGTATCACACTTTTAGAATTATATGGACGGATGGTCGAGACCTTCCAAAGGATCCAGACCCAAGATGGAACGGGTATTCGGTTGGGAAGTGGGTCGGAGACGTCTTCGTTGTTGAGTCCAATGGATTCAACGACCGGACTTGGGTCGATTTTTTTGGTGCTCCGCACAGTGATGAAATGCACCTCGAGGAGCGCTACCACCGCGTGGACCACGACACCATTGAACTCACTATTACGATCGACGATCCGAAGACCTATGCGAAGCCTTGGGTGAGCGACACGAAACTCCTGAAGTTGACTGATCCGAAGGAATTTACCGAGGATTTCTGCGTACCTTCGGATGAGCAACGTTATAAAGAATTAATGCGTGAGCCGGCCATCGGTGCGGACAAGAAGAAATAGTTTTCCTTGAAAAAAACCTGGGTGCACTCGTCTTGTAATTTTCGTTAGTGGGGGAATTGCTTTTTCTCAATGCATTTCCTCCATGTGAAATGACTTCAACGGCGTGATTGCTGCTAAGGGGGGTGTGTGTATGAATTCGACGATGACCGTGTGGATTCAGATTTGGACGAATTTAAAGAAGACGGCGCCAGTGGTGGCCGCGATGATCGCGTTGCTGGTAGCAAGCCTCCCTCTATTTTCTCAGTCCAGTCAAGGCACCATTCAAGGGACTATTCTTGACCAGAGCGGCGGTGTCGTTTCCGGCGCCACGGTTACCGTTACCGACGTATCCAGGGGCACGTCACGGAACTTGATAACTGACAGCTCTGGCCAATATGTGGCAAATAGCCTGAACCCGAGCACGTATTCGGTTCGGGCAGAGGCCAAGGGTTTCCAGACGATCGAGCGGCAGGGTGTTTCGCTGGAAGTGGGTCAAACCGTTCGAGTCGACCTGGTTGTGCAGCCGGGACAGCAGACTCAAACAATTGTCGTCAACGAAGATGTTATTGCGATTGACACCAGCGACGCGACCCTGGGAGGAACGATCAGCAACGAAACGATCAATGAGCTTCCGCTAAACGGTCGTAACTTCGAGCACTTGCTGCAACTTCGCCCGGGAGTCGTTAACCCCGTTGGGACTGGATCTGGGACACAAAGCACCAACGGCCAGCGTACGGGAGCCGACCTCTTTGTGATCGAGGGTCTCGGGCAAATCGATCCAAGCACCGGCTCAAGCATCATCAATACCTCTTATCGTACCGGAGATGCATCCTCGCTTTTGCCCATCGATGCCGTCCAGGAATTCAATGCTGAGCAATATCCGAAGGCCGAGTATGGCTGGAAGGCTGGCTCAGTTGTAAACGTTGGGGTGAAGTCAGGTACTAACAACATTCATGGGACCGCCTACGCGTTTGGGCGCAACTCTGAGGCCACGGATGCAGCGAACTTTTTCACTCCGGGTGTCGTAACACCGGCAACCCTGGAACAGTTCGGTGCCACGGCAGGTGGACCGATACTCAAGGACAAACTTTTCTGGTTTGTAGGCTACGAGGGTCTGCGAAGCACGCTTGGGGACTCCGCCGTGAACACAATTCCGACGTCCGTCGCGGGGCTGGGGCAAGACGTAAGTATGGTGGACACGTGTAACGCTATCAAATCGCCGCCGCCGCTGGGACTGGGGAAAACGATAAATCCTCTAAGTGCACAATTGGCGGGGCTCAACCCAACGACCTGTGTTGTATCGCCTTCATCCCCAACTGTTGAAAATCTGTTTCCCTTCTTGCCGAGCGCAACTTCAAACAATTTCACCGCTGGATTGGTAAGCACAGGGCCATTGAACAACGGGCTCATAAAGGGTGATTATATTCTTAACGACCACAATCACATCAGCGGGATGTATTTTGTGGCCAAGGCAGATCAGTTGGTTTCCTACGACCCCAGGCAACTGCTGCCACAATGGGAAGCTAGTGTTCCTATTGATATCCAAATGTTCAGTGGAGCTTGGACCTGGACTTCCAACTCCAATTGGGTAAACGACGTCAGAATGGGTTACGCCTACTTATTTAATAAAACAGTCTCTGCTGACGCCAACATCCTTCCCAGCAACCCATATCCGAAGGGTTATAGCTTCAATACTGGGGTGACGAATCCCATATATGGCGGCTTGCCGGAAATCCAAATTGGCGGTTTCTCTGGATATTTGGGCGCGGGGCACCATACCTCGGCGCGCGGCCCGGAAGGCGAAGCTGATTTCGTAGATAACGTCTCGTATTTGCACGGAAAGCACGCCTTCAGGTTTGGGTTCGAGTACATGCTCAGCGTTGCGGACAATGACTCGTATAATGAAGCAAACGGTCAGATTAAATTCAGTAATTTGACGAATTTCCTTTTAGGGAAGCCAAAGAACGGCGCGATTTTGCTTGGCGATCCCAGCGTGAAGGGACGGCAAAATGGATTCGCCGGGTTCTTTCAGGATGATTGGCGCGTTACCACAAGGCTAACCCTGAACCTGGGCCTCCGTTACGAATACCAGCCACCCCCCACGGAAAAAAATAATTACCTCGGCAACTTCAATCCAAATGTCAACCCCGCTACGACTCCGGCGGTTGAACAAGTCGGCCCAGGTGCGCCGATCCACAGCTTGTATACGGGCAATAAGAGGAATTTTTCACCCCGTTTCGGATTGGCGTGGGACGTCGCAGGTAACGGAAAGACAGTTGTCCGTGCTGGAGCCAGTGTCCTCTACGATTCCATTATTACAGGCGAATTCTTTAACCCCGTTCCATTCGGCGCGAATTTCCCCGAGCTTGGTATCAACACGAGTGGCACCGCATTAAACGCTCACTCTCCTGTAACCTTGCCGTTGGATGGTTCTACGCTTCAAAAGAACTGGAATCTTACAGGTCCTGTCTTCCCTAGCGACGCCACCAACGGGCTCACGTGTTCTACCGCCTCACCCTGTCCGACCTTTGGCGTGGATCCAAACTGGCGGACACCTTACGTTGCTGAGTGGCACCTAGACGTTCAACGAGCTCTCACAAATAATTTGACGCTGGAAGTGGCTTATGTGGGCAACCACGGCTTTAAATTGGGAGCGGAGTCCGATGTGAACCAGCCCGCGATTGGCGCTGGATGGGGAGACCCAAATTCCGCGACAAGTCCCGCAGGGGTTTGCATCGCCAGCGCCAGCGATCCAACACCCTACGATATGTGCATGGTTGGTTCGGCCCCCGGTCCGTTCACCAGCAAATTTCCGTATCTTTCTCAGATAATTCTGTTGCAAAATCGTGCCTTTTCCAACTACAACGCTTTGCAGGTCACACTGAACGAACGGACTTCCCATGGGCTATCGTTCCTTGCTGCTTTCACGCACTCCCACGCTCTCGACATCATCTCTGATGAGGGCATCAGCTCGGATCTCTTTCCAGTCGACGCGAAGAACCTGAAGCTTAGCTACGGGAACTCCAACAATGATATCCCCAACGCATTTACTTTTGAGGCCACCTACGCGATTCCGGGGAAAAAGTTCGCGGGACAGTTACTCCAAGGCTGGTCGATCAGTTCCATCGTGACTCTACAGAATGGCCTGCCATGGTCCCCGGTCGATACAGCGAACGACCTCACCGGCACCGGCGAGGTGAACGCGGGAGGTACTCAGACCTGGAATTATACGGGGCCGCGTTCCGCTTTCACATCGGGCCCGCAGAACATTCCCTGCTTTGGCCCACCCTGCAGCAACCCTACGATACCGCAAGCCTGTGTCACTGCAGCGATCGCTCCGTATGCGGGTAATGCCCCACTCCAACAACTGGCTATGGCTTCACTCACGAATTTTGGCTGCTACATGCAGGGTGGCGGCATTCTGACTCCTCCCGCTTTCGGAACCATCGGTAATGCGAACCGCAACATCTTCAGGGGCCCGAACTATTACAACCTGGATTTTTCGATATCGAAAGTGTGGAAGTTCAAGGAAAGGTACTCCGCGCAATTCCGGACGGAGTTCTTCAATTTCTTTAACCACCCGGACTTTCCAATTCCCGGTGTCAACGATCCGAGCCAAGGCGATGGGGGGCAATTTGGTTGTTCCTGCACAACGCCGGACGCAGCATCCTCTGGCGGCGGGACGAACTCCGTGCTTGGAGCGGGCGGTCCACGGCATATTCAATTCGCTTTGAAGCTGACGTTTTAGATAAGGCTTGAGGATCCGGCTAGCACGATAAGTGAGCTAAGATGGGGGCGAAGAAATCTGATGCGCACTCCACCGAAGAGACAGGTTCTGCAGGATATCGCGGAGGGAAACTTCTATGCACTGAACATCGTTGCTTTGCGATGGGACTGCGAGGGAGAAACATAACACCTACTTTAGAAGCGCACCTGCGGTGGCTTCTTGCCTCCATGGGACTGGCGTCAGAATTGTCTGTAGATATTGCAAAAATCGCGTCGTGCGGGCGGACCGGCCATTTCGCGTTCCGATTAAAGCGACTATGTTCGCTGAAGGCAATTTCCAATCACTAAGCACTCGGACCAATCGGCCCGCACGCAAGTCGTCAGCCACATCCCACTCCGATCGGATGATTATTCCTGCTCCGGCAAGCGCCCAGTCATGTGTCACTTCTCCGTCATTACTGCTCAGTGTAGGATCGATTCTAATTCCGATTGGTTTGCCGCGTCGGCCGGAGTTGAAACGCCACATCGTCACATCTTCCTCGTTCTCGCGGAGTGCAATACACTGGTGCTTGAGAAGGTCTTGTGGCCGGGACGGGATTCCTGCGCGAGATAAATATCCAGGTGCCGCGCAAAGAAAACGATCATTCGGTGCCAGCCACTGCGTAATGAGAGTTGAATTTCGGAGTTGACCCACATACAGCATCAAATCCCATGCATCTTCTGATAATTGAGCAGGTCGGTCAAAAAGCATCAAGCTGAGAGTGACTTCCGGATGTAAAGTGCGAAATTGGGCCGCAGCGGGAGCCACGTAGCGCCGGCCAAAACCTAGCGGAGCCACAACCCGAAGATGTCCTGAAACAACCGTACGACGAGCAGCAAGGGTATCCGTTAACTCACCAATTTCGTCGAGAATGCGTCGCCCTGCGCTGGCAAGATGATCACCTTCGTCTGTCAAAACCATCCGCCGGCCAGACCGATCAACGAGGTGGAGGCCCAGCCGCTCCTCAATCTGACGGAGCCGTTGCGTGACCGCAGGCGGAGTCACGTTCAATGACCGAGCCGCAGCAGCCAAGGAACTGGATGTTGCAAGCGTGACGAAGAATCGCAGGTCCTCTGTCGAGAGCATTAAGCCCAGCTTAATTCAACACACATAATTTGTAAATTGACCTTAAGGGTAAAATCAGAATAATGTCCGCCCATCGGGGGATCAAACCTATGAAAATTTTCGCCTCTTTCCTTGTGGTGTGTGTCTGCTTGTTTTGCGCAGTTTCGGGCTTTTCGCAAGTCACCGGTGCAACGCTCTCTGGCACCGTCGCTGATTCATCTGGCGGTGTATTAGTTGGGGCCCAGATTTCTATCACCAATACCGCCACGGGAATCGGTAAGGATTATCTTTCTGATTCGGCGGGATATTATTCGGCGCCCAATTTGGCGCCCGGTACTTATGAGATTAAAGTTTCGGCTGCAGGTTTTAGCACGTCGGTTTCGACGATCACGCTGGCGGTAGGTGCTCAACAGCAGTTCAACATTCCGATGAAGGTGGGCGAAACCTCGCAGACGGTTCAGGTAAATGAGGCTGCGCCGCAGATTGACCTCACTTCGTCGACTTTGACGGAGCAAGTGGAGTCGAAGACGGTGCTTGATTTGCCGCTGAACGGTCGCGACTGGACTTCACTTGCTACTCTCAATCCCGGCGTCAACCAAATTGAAACCCAGGTGGACTATGCCACTTCTTCACGCGGCAATCGGGGATTCGGCGCACAACTCACTGTCTCCGGCCAAAGGCCAACAAACAACAATTACCGCCTGGATGGAGTTAGCGTCAATGATTACGCGAACGGCGGCCCGGGCAACGTGATCGGCGTTGCATTGGGCGTGGACGCCATTCAAGAGTTCTCGGTGCTGACGGGAGGTTTCTCGGCTGAATACGGAAAGGCCACCGGCGGAGTCGTAAATGCCATCACCAAGTCCGGTACGAATGCTTTCCATGGCGACGTGTACGAATTCATTCGTAACAGTGCGTTGGATTCCAGAGATTACTTTTCCAGGAGCGGCAACACACCACTTGCGCAGTTCCGACGTAATCAGTTTGGGGCCGCAGTGGGTGGGCCCATTATCAAGGATAAGACTTTCATATTCGGGGACTACGAAGGGTTTCGCCAGGCGAAGGGAATCACGACAACAATTACTGTTCCTTCGGACACCGCACGTGCGGGAAACCTCCATTACAAATTGAATGGCACCGCCCCATCTGGTTGTACTGTGACCGGCCCAACCACGTGCACAGTGCAAGTGGACCCTGCAGCAGCGGCGGCGTTGGCAATGTTCCCCCATGCGACGCCCCTCACTACACCTCTCAATAGCGACAGCGGAAAATTCATCAACTCCGGCCTGCAGATTGTGCCTGAAAATTTCTATACCGTTCGCGTGGATCACAAGCTGGGAATGAATGACAGCTTATTCGGAACGTACTTGTTCGACGACACGGATTTCACGCAGCCCGACAGCTTTAACAACGTTATGCTCAATTCACATACCAGGCGCGAAACCGTTGTGCTCCAAGAGAGCCACACGTTCGGCGCCAGCTTTATCAATGCGGCGCGAGTTGGTTACAGCCGCACTCATGCGCTCAACCTTATCCCGTCCGGGGCCATTAATCCCGCCGCGGCACTCGCATCTCTGGGCAGCATGCCAGGAGAAAATGCGCCTACGATCGCGATCAGTGGATTTTCGAGGGATCAGGGCGGCGTAGGAGCGGCATCCAATTTTATTCATACGCTTAATAATTATCAATTCGCTGACGATGCGTTCTGGACACATGGGGCGCACACCGTGAAATTCGGAACGGATATCGAGCGATTGCAATACAACTTCATCGGGAATGTCGAAGCAGGCGGCCGGTGGAATTTCTCCAACTTGGCGGCTTTTCTTAACAATAATGCAAAGCATTTCGAGGCCGGCATACCGGCCACGATCACGCCACGTGAATTGCGGCAAACCCTGTTCGCGGGATATGTCCAGGACGATTGGCGAATCCGTCCCAATCTAACGGTCAATGTTGGTCTGCGCTACGAAATGGCAACGGTCATCGAAGATGCACAGAACAAAACTACGAGCTTGGTTAATATTTTCGATTCGAACTCTGCATCAACCGCACTTTCCAACCTCCGATGCGGGATGCAATACTCGACTCCAAATTTCCCGACTCACCCCGGCACAACCTGTGACAGCGTTGGTCCTTACTATGCCAACCCAACGCGCCCGAATTTTGAACCCAGGATTGGATTTGCATGGGACCCATTCCGAGACGGAAAGACGTCTGTCCGCGGTGGCTTTGGCATCTACGACGTGTTGCCTGTGCCTGGGTACTTCCTTGTGCTGCAAGATCAGGCTGCACCGTTTATGATCTTTGACACCATCGATGGTACAGGTCCTTTGAAGGGAAAATTTTTTACGGGTGGAAATGCTCTGCTCACGACACCGGGATTGCAGACGGGCAAGCTAAGCACCTCCACGGTCGAAGCAAATCCGCACCGAAATTATGTGCTGCAATGGAACCTCAACGTCCAACGCCAGATTTCATCTGACTTGTCCGTTACTCTAGGTTATGTAGGTTCCCACGGCGTCCACATGTTAATGCGCGGCGACGACGGGAACATGACCATACCTACTCTTACTTCCGCGGGATATCTCTTCCCGTGCGGCCTTCCGGCTCCATCAAGTGGCGGTCCGTGCACTCCGGGCAATACGCCAACGGGTGCTTCAGCGAAAGTGAACCAGTCCTTGGGGAATATTCGCTATCTGTTTTGGGGAAGCGATTCCTTCTACGACGCATTGAATGTGAACATCGACAAGAGAATGGCCCATGGCCTTCAATTCCAGATTGCTTATACATGGTCCAAATCAATTGATGACAACTCTTCAACAGTTGCAGGGGATGCGTTTTCAAACAGCCTGAACTCCACGTACTGGTTCGCGCCGAAATCACTTCGTGGCCTCTCTGACTTCAATGTCGGCCAAAATGCAACCATTAACGTGCTCTGGGCCGTGCCTACGCCCAAGTCGTTCAGTGGTTTCACAAAATCGGCGCTGGGAGGGTGGCAGATTGGCAGCATCTTTAAAATCAATACAGGAGTGCCGACAACAGTTATCGTTAACGGAGACCCGGCGGGTTTGGGCAATGGAGGTGCTGACCAATTTGGCATCCCCAACCGCATTCCAGGATGTGACCCCGTTAATCATAATTATATTGGTGGGACAAGCCCTGCCTATATCAACGTGAGTTGCTATACGCTTCCCACGGTTTCGGCTTCGTCGCCTCTTGCTTCGCAGTGCGGCAATTTCCCAGGAGCCGCTCCTGCGCCCGCTGGCCAGGTTTATTGCGCGAATCTTTTGGGGAACGCCGGTCGTAACACGCTAATTGGTCCCAAACTTGTGAATTTGGATTTCTCGGCCACCAAGAACAATCCGATCCACCGCATTTCGGAGACGTTCAACGTCCAATTTCGCGCAGAGATCTTCAACATCCTGAATCACTCCAACTTTGCACCACCAGAGCCCATCGTTGGGGCCGGGATTTTCGACGCGACCGGAGCGCCTCTGACCAACGGTTTCATGGACAATCTGGCGACACAACCGCGAGACGTCCAATTTGCTATCAAAATGATTTGGTAATTGCGGAAGTGCGCTTACACCCTAGTTTGGGCCGCTACGATTTCGGGGGGCTCGGAGCCCCCGAAATTGTGGCAGTACAGGTTGAGCGCGCATTGCAAAAAAGAGGAAAGCTATTGGGTGTAAACCGGGCGTACTTATCTATGGAACATTGCATAAGGATTGATGATCGTCGATACCTGAATAGGAATACGTTCTGGCGCAATTCATCATAGAAATATTTAGAAAAACAATCGTTGGCGAATTCAAAGGCAAAACCGGGTTGCCGGTTAGGGAGACAGGAAATGAGAAAGCTTCTCGCAATTCTGTTTATTTTATTAGTGGTTTTCGCCGTGAAAGCGCGCGCCCAGTACACCACAGGCCAACAATTGCCCATGACGCATATGGGCGGACTACTGCGGCTGGAGGAAACGATTCCGCTGCCGGGCGATGGATATATGGACCATCTCGCGGCGGACGTGAAAGGGCAGCGCCTGTTTATTTCCGGCGAAGCCGCAAAGAGTCTGATCTCCGTGGATCTGCGCGCGGGAAAAATGATTCACGAGACTAAAGGGCTTGCCGACATGCCCAAGAAGTCATTCTATCTCCCCGACTCGAATGAAATTTGGCTGGAGTTGGCCAACAGCAGCGTTGTCGCCATCAGCGGAACCACGTATGAAATCGCCAAGACGGTAAAATTATCCGGCTTCGGCGATCCCAACCGGGGCGCGGATAACGGAGTGTACGACCCGGCCACGCATTTGCTTTATGCCTGTGTGGAAGTGTTTGAAGATTTTGGCGGCAGCGGCGACCACGGATCGAACAATGCTTCGCTCGACATCGTTGACACAAGAACCGCCAAGCTGGTGGCTAGCATTAAGCTGCCGGGCGGCGATCCTGCGGGCATTGCCATCGAGCCATCGGGAAAAAGATTGTATGTGGCCATGGGAGATATTGTGGATGGCGAGAGCCACGTCGCGGTTGTTGACCTTGAGAAGCGCGCCGTGATTGCGCAGTGGCCGATTACCGGCGGTCCGGTTCCGCATACGGCGGCAGTGGACGCCGCGCATCACCGGCTATTTGTGGGAAGCCGAACCATCGCGCACACCGGAAATATTGGCGGCGGGCACCAGCACGAACCTGGAAAACTGGTGGTGATGGATACGGAATCCGGAAAAGTAGTGCAGGTGCTGGACAGCATCGGCGGCGCCGACGATCTGCAATTTGACGCGCCCACGCAACGCATTTATTTCATGGGAACCACGGGGACGGTCGCCGTTTTTAAAGAGAACGACGCGAATCATTTTGAGCTTCTCGGAAAAGTGCCGACCGGAGCAATTTCAAAAACCGGATTGTGGGTTCCGGAGCTGAAGCGGTTTTACTCCGCTGTGCCAAGGCATTACGTGATTACCGCGCGGCATGGGACGCAGGATCTGGAGGCGGATTTGCTGAAGGAATTGAATATCGCGACAGGAGAGACGAAGAAAGATAAGGCCGCTGGCTGGCAAACATCCATGCTATCGGATCTGGTGATCGAAGAGGCGCACTTGATGGTCTTCGATTATTTGCCTTGAACTGTGCTGTGAATAAGCAGCGATCTGAATGGAAGCGCCAAGCACAGATGCTTGTATTGACATCGACACCAGAGCAAAGGGCCTGATCATGAGCGAAACCGTCATACCAACACCAAATCAGCCTTACAGTCAAATAACGGAAATTGTTGAGTTCATTACTCGAGCGCTTGTATCCGTGAATGTTCCCCCAGAAGATGCCATCCAAGTGGCTGAACTGATGGCCGAATCCGACGCACGGGGCGGTGATGCGCATGGAGTATTTCGCCTGCCGCAGTACGTGAAACAGATTCAACACGGTGCGGTCAATGCGCGACCCCATATTCGAGTTGTGAGCGAAAGACTTGGAACAGCGCTGATTGACGGCGATGACGCGTTAGGCCATCTTGTCATGAAACGTGCCACAGATATGGCCATGAAAAAAGCTCGTCAATGTGGCATCGGTTGGGTAGGGACGCGGCACAGTAATCATGCGGGGCCTGCGCAGCTTTATCCGCGAATGGCAGCGGCGCAGGGAATGATTGGAATATATTTCTGTGTTGGGAACGCTAACCTTGTTCCACCTTGGGGCGGAACGGAAGTGTTGCTCAGCACCAATCCGGTCGCCGTAGCCGTGCCAGCCTTGCAGCAGCCGGCCATCGTTTTGGATATGGCCACAACCAACACGGCATTCGGGAAGATCAGGCTCAAAGCGCAGCGCAATGAGCAAATGCCGGAAGGATGGATGATCGACCGGCAGGGCAAACCTTTGACTGATCCGAAGCGAGCGAGTGAGGGGTTCCTTGTTCCCATCGGCGGTCCAAAAGGATACGGCTTGGCACTCATATTTGGTTTGCTGGCTGGAACTTTGAATGGCGCAGCCTTTGGCCGCGATGTGGTCGACTATATGGTGGACTCCAAAACGCCAAGCAATACGGGACAGTCCATTATGGCTGTAGATATCGCTGCATTCGCCGATGTGCATATCTTCAAACAGAATGTGGATGAAGTATGGAAGGTCATGAAGTCTTCTCCCACTCTGCCAGGCGTGGACGAAGTCCGATTGCCTGGAGAACGCTCAGAAAATCTTTACCGCGAGCGGATGGCAAAAGGTGTCCCATTGAGTGCGTCATCGCGGAAGATTCTGAATGACCTTGCCGATCGGCTGGGCATTCAACGCTTGCAGTAGAAGATTCTAGTGCGAACTCTGCCGCTTCCATCGTATCTGAGCGTAGTAAAACCACAGGCACTCACACAGTTCTCCAATCCTAATATATTGTTGCAGTATGTCATCCCGCCGTTTTGACTCGGTAGAGGTCAGCGGTTCGAGTCCGCACGGGTGATGAAATATGCGGTATTCGGTGGTGTCCTAATTTGAGTTACAGGCTCAAATTCGGGACTGCCTTTTTCCTCGTTGGAGGCTATGCCTTGATAGTCTTCCAGGCAGTGCCTAAACCTTATCCCTCCGAGGGGCTTATGGTTCGAAGCTCTGCAAATTTCGTAAGCTACCTACTGATTCCAGGCAAAAGTCCAGACAGCACATTCCAGATCGGCCCCCCTTTGCACTTATTTCACAATTAAGGTCACCTGCGTCGTCTGAACGAGGGCGCTTCAATTACGGTCAGTGTAAAACTCTGCGTGGCGTTGGGCAGGATTCCGTTTTGCGCAGTCATAGTGATTGGATAGACCCCGCCCGTTCCGCGATCCGGTTTCCCACTTAGCAATCCCGTGACCGAATCTAACGTGACGCCTGAAGGCAACGCGCCGGTCTCAGACACCGTGGGATTTGGCACGCCAAAAGCCGTTACCGAAAACGATCCGGTGAGGCCCATCGTAAATGTTGCGACGGGCGGGCTGACAATGTACAGAGTGAATATAGTCGTGCCGGTGGGCGCCGCGCTAAACGCGATGTCTCCGTTGTCATTGATAGCGCCAAGAAAGATTGGAAGAATGGTGTTGCCAAACGTGCCTTCGCCTGCTGGCGCCGCATCATCTGAAGAAATGATTTTGTGATATGCGGAGCCATCATAAGTCATCAGTGCTTGATGAGGACGCGCATCCGGCAACGAATAGTTTACGAAAAAAACAATTTTCGCTGATAGATTAATTCCAACACGAGCAGTGAACGATGTGACCTGGCTGTCAGCAACCCCGGGGATGGCTTCCCCAGTCTGCAAAAGTCTTGATGGGGTTGCGGACCCAGCGACGCGAAAGAATAGGGCCGAGCCACCGCGTCCCGCAAACACGAGATCGCCCACCTGGTTGATCGCTTGAGCGTCTGGAAAACCGAACTGGTTGGATAGGAGCCCTAACACGCCTGCATCAGTCGCGACAGGCACTACGGGAACTTCGCTTTGCGCGCGCACTTGAGGGATTACGGATAGCTGGAGGAGTATAAATAAAATGAAAAAACGGAAAGCTTGATTCGGGCGAGCACAATGAGTCGGGTGTATGAAGCCTTGGGCTGGGCCTATAGCACACTCCTTCCAGGCACGGATGTTTAATAACAAGTGATAGTAATATGTGAGTAACGACAGAAAATCGAACCATCATGTATGTACTTATTCCTAACGTCAAGCAGTTTTTAAGAAAGCGTAATGGCGCGCTGCTTGGCGGCCTGACAGAAGGATAAGAGAGGCTCTCGGGCCGGATGAATCACGCCCGTTGATCAGAAATGCCGCCTGCGCATGGATCGCATCTATCCGAGTGGTAACAGGGAACCGCAAAATTATTCCGCGAACTGCAACGCGCTTTCGCTGCAATTGGTAGCCCGATGCGAGGTATTGAGACGACTAGCTTTATCGTGTGAGCATGCAAAAAATTATCATAACTGGGTAATAACGGTCCGCGAAGCTACAGGCATCGGTACCGGGCAACAACTTTTATCAGGTCTCAACCGGGACCATATTGTGTTTTACAGTTTTCTGTGGAACGCGCCAACGTTTCCAAGGCATTCCCAAGGGCTGTTAATCCAGGAGTTCCATCACAGCATTTTGTTCTTGGTGATTTTCCCCTACTCAAAAGACGGAACGTTCTCCCGATTGACCCACTTCCACGCGTCTTACGTTTACACCCGAACGTGGCAGCAAGAGCTGCCTGAATTCTCCGGGCTTGGATTTAGGCGCAGAATGATTTCACTGGTTATCCGACAAAAACTATACCTGCAATTCTTTCCATGTAAATTGATCGCAGCGCGAAGGAAGGTTATGTCGCTTTGCTGTTGCGCGATAGCCACAACCTTCGTTTCGCTGTTGGACTTGGATTCGACCTTGATCTGCGTGCCGCGGGCCGGGCATTCGTATCATTACAAGGAATTCACAATTCATTCAAGCTTCTGAAACTCTTTAGTTGCAGACTTCGCCTTTCGCGCTTATTTCTCGCCTATTGAGATTCGGAGATTCTTCACGACGGCGACTGGCGCATAGAAAAATCACTCCACAGGAAAAATGGAAAACCTTGTCTCGGCTTGCATTCACTTACTCGCAATCTAGCTGTTGCGATTCTTAATTGACAGAGACTGGAATGTCAGCCGGAGCATTCGAGAATAGGGTGATTCTTTTTTGCTGGTCCAGCAAAACTTACCAAAAGCTAACAAGTTCGTGCCATCGGAGGAACGACGATGTATAGCAGCAGAGTTGTAAAAAAGTTTGGCTTAATTTGTTCGTTGCTGGCGATCTTTTTTATTAGCGTTCTAAGTTCATCCCCAGTTTTCGCTCAGGTCGCAGGAGCATCTTTGAGCGGGACGATTATGGATCCATCCGGCGCAGGAGTCCCCAACGCCGAAATTACGATTACGGATGTTGGGACTGGCGTCACCAGAACTCTTAACTCCACTGGAGCGGGATTTTATACAGCCCCCAATCTTTTGCCGGGCGATTACAAAGTTAGCGTCGCCGCTTCCGGCTTCAACACTCATGAAGTGACCGGTATTAAGCTGACCGTCGGCGCAGAGCAGGTCCTGGACGTTAAGCTGCAAGTCGGAGAGATGTCGCAGAAAGTCGAAGTGACCGGGGAAGCGCTCAATGTCGAATTGGCTTCGTCCAGCATCAGTGCGCAGGTGACGGCCACGACAGTTCGCGAACTCCCTTTGAATGGCCGCTCATGGACCGATCTTGCGACCCTTCAGCCCGGCGTGAATTCCATTGAAACGCAACCCTCTTTTGCTTCCGGATCGGATCGCGGAAATCGTGGATTTGGTGCGCAGGCTTCCATTTCCGGAGCGCGGCCTCAACAAAATAACTACCGGCTCGACGGCGTCAGCATCAATGACTATTCAAACGGAGCGCCCGGCAGCGTCCTCGGGGGAAATCTTGGCGTGGACGCGATTCAGGAATTCACGGTTCTCACCAGCAACTACTCTGCCGAGTATGGAAAGACGTCTGGCGGAGTGATCAATGCGATCACAAAGTCCGGGACCAACCAATTCCATGGATCTGCTTATGAGTTTTTGCGCAACAGTGCGCTCGATGCGCGGAACTTTTTTGACGGCCCGGTTATTCCGCCGTTCCGCCAAAATCAATTTGGCGGGTCGGCAGGCGGGCCGGTAATTAAGGGTAAGACATTTATTTTCGGCGACTTCGAAGGCATTCGTGAGTCCAAGGGCGTTACCACTGTCAATGTCGTTCCATCGGCCAACGCGCGGAATGGGATTCTGAACTTCCCTAATCCTGCTTCCGGCCCGGCTTTTCCGGCTGGGTATAACTGTGTTAGTAATGGAGTGACCGGTAATTTCAACAACGATCCCACAAAGCCTTTTGCTCAGTGCGTTGTCGCCGTCGATCCCTCGGCCCAGAAGTACCTTCCTTTCTTTCCTCTGCCCACCGGTGCAGCAACTCCACTTGGTTTGGGCAATACGTTTACTTCCTCGTTTGCCGCCCAAAGGGTGCTTTCGGAAAACTTCTTCACAACCCGCGTCGATCACAAGTTTTCCGACAAGGATAGCCTGTTCGGAACTTACGTTTTTGACCGAACTCCTTATAGCCTTCCCGACGGATTTGACGAAGTTTCGCTGTCGGATTTGACATTTCGTCAGGTAGGGATCCTGGAAGAAACCCATATTTTCAATCCAAACTTTATCAATACGGTTCGCTTTGGTTATAACCGCAATCGCGTCGATAACGATTTGAGTTCAAAGGCGATTCTTCCGGCGGCAGGCGATTTATCCTTGGGCGCAGTTCCTGGCCAGGCAGCCGCCCAAGTCATCATAGGCGGCATCACTGCTTTCACCGGTGGTATTGGCGGAAACCCGACGTACTTCTTCCGTTGGAATTCGTTCCAGCCTTCCGACGATGCCTTCGTGATCAAAGGAAAGCATTCGTTGAAATTCGGT
This sequence comes from uncultured Acidobacteriota bacterium, assembly GCA_963786215.1. Lineage (GTDB taxonomy): Bacteria > Acidobacteriota > Terriglobia > Acidiferrales > UBA7541 > Palsa-360. The sequence continues at coordinate 68,759 of CAWAYK010000002.1, read as the reverse complement.
TTCCAGGCAGAGCGAATGCAGATGAATGTACAGTCGTTCTCAAACCCCACAGGCGTTTTTTCCTTCCCAGACATCGGATCCTTCTTGACGAATAATCCGTCAAAGTTCAACTCCGCCCTGGCAAGCTCCCTGCATGACAGAGCGTTCCGCCAGTCGCTCTACGGTGCTTACTTCCAGGACGATTGGCGCTTACGTCCGAATCTAACTTTGAACCTGGGATTGCGCTATGAAATGACCACGGTCATGACGGAAACGAAAGGACGGTTGGCCAATCTCGTGAACCCGACCGACGCAACCGCTCGTACTGGTGGACCCCTTTACAAAAATCCTACGTTGCATAACTTTGAACCTCGAGTTGGCTTTGCCTGGGACCCGTTCCGCAACGGCAAAACCGCCGTGCGAGGGGGCTTCGGAATGTTTGATGTCTTGCCTTTGCCCTCGCAATACTTCCTGATGGAAAACCTGGCCGCGCCCTACTTCCTGCTCGGTGCAACTTCAAACAAAGCCGCACTTCAAAACACTTTTTATACCAACGCGTTTCCGTTGGTGGCGTCGAATCCTTCTTCGCTGCGAACCGCGTACATTGAGAATGATCCACACAGGAACTATGTGATGCAGTGGAACATGAATGTGCAGAGAGCCATCACGCCAACCTTGACGGCAACGGTGGGTTATGTTGGATCTCGCGGCGTACATATGCCCTTCCGGACCGACGATCTGGATATGGTCCTCCCGACTCAGACTTCCGCGGGTTATCTGTGGCCTTGCGGACCGAACGGAGCGGCTTTAAATCCCGATCCATGCGGCGTAGGATTCCTGCCGACCGGAACGCAGGCTGTTCCGGTTCCGAGTGCTCCGCTCAATCCTAAATTCGGTTCGATGCGGGCCATGCTGTATGAAGGTATGTCCTACTACAACTCGCTCCAGGTTCAAGTAATTAAAAACATGAGCCACGGCGTGCAGGTTCAGGGCGCATTTACATGGGCCAAGAGCATGGACACCGGCTCGGCAACTTTGGCTGGCGACCAGTTCGGAAATTCAATCCAAAGTCTTGATTGGTTCAACCTTCGATTGGGTCGGGGGCTTTCCGATTTCAACGTCGGCCGTACATTGGTCATCAATGCCATCTGGGAAGTTCCCGGATTAAAGTCGTCCATGACGGCTGCAAACTGGGCAACGAACGGTTGGCAAGTCGGCGGGATTTTTAAAGCCAGTGATGGAATCCCCTTCACCCCAACGTTCGGTACCAGCGGCGACGTGCTTGGAAAAAAGAGTTCCAATACCTTTGATTATCCCGATCGACTAGGTGGTTCGGGGTGCAAAACTCTTGTCAATCCTGGCAATGCTGCAAACTACATAAAGACAGCATGCTTCACCGTCCCGACAGCGCCAAACCAAGCCTTCCATGATGCGAATTGCGATCCGCAACTGGGCACAGGCCTGCAATGTTTCAATCTTCGCGGAAATGCGGGCCGCAACATCCTGATCGGTCCAGGCCTGACCGATTTCGACTTCTCGCTCTTCAAGAACAATTACATCCCGCGCATATCTGAAACCTTCAACGTCCAGTTCCGGGCCGAGCTATTCAACGTACTCAATCACTCAAACTTTGCTCCTCCTCCAACTCCGAGCAATACGGACATCTTCACTCCTTCAGGAGCTCCTTCGGGCTCTGTGGGCGTTCTGAACGGCACGACAACAACTTCGCGTGAAATTCAGTTCGCTTTAAAACTGATGTGGTAGGAGTTTGCAGTCAGTAAGCGGGGATCCCGACCCACACCCTCGGGGTCCCCGTGACATTTTGTAAATGATTCGTTCGGATTTATCAGGAAACGCGCATAACACGATCAATATCCGAGGGGGCCACTTGAAGTTTCGAGCAACGAGTTTATTGTTTCTTGGGGCGCTTAGTTTAACGACGTTCTGCCAGTCACCCCGTGTTCACGCGCAAGATAATCCTCCCGTCTCGGCCCAGAGGGTATTGCTGATCAGCATCGATGGGTTGCATGCCATCGATTTGGCAAATTTCATCAAGTCCCATCCCAATTCAACGCTTGCCAAGTTGAGTTCCACAGGTGTGACGTACACGCAGGCATTCGGTTCTCGTCCTTCGAATTCGTTTCCCGGCTTGCTTGCGTTGCTCACAGGCGGTTCCCCCGCTTCAACGGGCGTCTGGTTCGAAGGCGCTTATGACCGCTCTCTTTCGCCAGCCGGCTCAAACTGCAAAACAGTCGGCACGGAAGTTTCCTGGGATGGCTCCGTGGACTGGAACAAAAAACTTCTGGATGCGGGAGGAGGAATCAATTCCGCCAAGCTTCCTTTGGATCCGGCGAGAGGTTGCGTGCCCGTCTACCCTCACACATTTCTCCGCGTGAATACGATTTTTGAAGCAGCGCACTTCGCAGGAATGCGCACCGCCTGGATTGACAAGCATCCTTCGTACGAAATGTTAAACGGACCATCCGGCGTGGGAATGGATGATTTCTTCGGCCCAGAAATCGGCTCGGCGCCGAGGAACGTCAAAGGCCAGGAAGACTATGACGATGTCAAAATCGAGGCACTGATTAACCAAATCAACGGACAGGATCACACAGGGAAGTCGTCCGTCGGTGTGCCTTCGCTTTTCGGCGTGGCTCTGCAGTCGTTTCGATTCGCTGAAGTTCTTCCCACGGGCGGCTATACGGATGCAAAAGGAACGCCGAGCGCGCCGCTGCTGGATGCGATTGAACACACCGATCAATCCGTTGGCAGGATTGTTGCCGCCTTGAAGAGCAAAGGGCTCCTGGATTCTACTCTGATCATTATTACCGCCAAACACGGACAAGCGGCGATGGATCCCAGCAAATTGAGAATCGTGGACGACAGTCTCATTCCAAACCTGATCAATAAAATTCAGAGTGGCCTTGTCGCTCTGGCTTATGCGGATGGAGATCTCATGTCCATCTGGCTGACGGATCAATCCCAAACGCAGAAAGTGGGAGAGTTACTCGGTCAGAAAGAGAATCAGTCGTCGGCTGGAATCGAAAAAGTTCTGTGGGGAGAATCGCTCAAATTATTGACAAATGATCCTTTGCACGACAGCCGCAGTCCAGACGTTGTGGTTATTCCCGATCTTGGAGTTGTCTATTCTCCACCTGATGATAAGTCGATCGCCGGCCACGGTGGATTCAGCGACGATGACACGCACGTTGCGCTACTTGTTTCCAATCCGAGATTAAAGGCAAGACCGGTCAGGACTCCTGTGCAGACGACGCAGGTCGCTCCGACTATTCTTCAGGTTCTGGGAGTTCCGCCCCACATGCTGCAGTCCGTTTTGAAAGAAGGAACGTCTGTGTTGCCAGGACTCTTTGCGGGAGAGCGAAGAACGTTGCGAGAATTGCGCCCGGAATAAACACGGTTCGGGGCATGATAGACAGGACTGTAAATTGCAATTCTTGGACGACGACCAAGCAATTTGAAATCTCATTCAAGCCTCGTCTGTTTAAACAAGAGCCGAAGGGGAATTATCCATTTGGTTCACATTCACTTAAACCCCACGCACACTTCTGCATAGAATTTAAAGGAGAATATAAATTGCGACGATTCCTACTGACGTCCTGTTTCATAATATTGGCGGTGTTTACGGTGAAAGCCGGCGCACAAGAAAAACTTCCATTGAATTTAGTTGCGACAACTCCACTGCCAGGTTACACGGGAGATCTTGACCATTTCGGCCTTGACCTGAAGGGCAACCGATTATTTCTTGCCGCCGAAGACAAAAAACCGTCGAAGTGTTTGACCTTCGGACGGGGGTGCGCATCCACACCATAGAAGGCTTTGGCCATCCCCTCACGATGGCTTATTTGCCAGCGTCGAATCGGCTGCTGGTCACGAATGGTGACACCGACGATGTTGCCCTTGTGGACTGCAAGGAATACAAGATTATTAATACTCTGAAATTGGGAAAGGGCGTGGATCACAGCGCGCTCAATCCCATCGACGGATATTTTTATGTGGAGAACGGAGCCACGCCGGACGGCAAGTCCCATTCGATCGCCATTATTGATTCGAAAACCTTTAAGATCATCGGTCAAATTCCTGGGCTTTCTGGTGACTCGAACGAAGGAATGGTCATTGACCATGCTGGAAAAAAACTGTACGTAAACATGACGGGGTCGAACGAGGTTGGAGTGATTGATCTGAATACCCGCCACATCATTGCCAAATGGCCGTTGCCGGATGTGCATGTTGCCCATGCGATCGCTTTGGACGAACCCCATCATCGCTTGTTCACTGCCACCCGTAACCCGCCGCAATTCGTTGTGTTAAATACCGACAGCGGCAAAGTCGTGGCCTCTCTGCCGTGTGTGGGTGTGAACAGCGATATGTCGCTGGACGTCGCGCGAAAGCGAATTTATATAACCGGGAGCGATACCGCATCTGTTTTCGTGCAACACGATGCGGACCACTACGAGCACATCGCTGAAGTGCCTACTGCTTTCCGCGCCAAGTCATCCATCTTTGTGCCGCAGCTGAATCGCTTGTATGTGGCCGATTCAGGCAAAGGAAAACCTGACGCGAAGTTGGCCCTCCAAATTTTCGAAGCTCGGTAATTGTCATCACCGGATCAGACACCGTCTGGAATTTAGCAGGCACCTTCTACTTCTTTGCGAAAAGTGCAGCTTGATTCGGTATCCGCGCTTCTATGGAGTGCGTGATGTTCTCGGCCTGATGCAGGGCGTCAGGTTCATCATTTGCCGCGGTGCCGCGAATTTCCATAACGATCAATCCGGCTGTTTTGCCCGCCGCATCCCGCAGTGGCAATGCAAGATCGTAAAACGGCGATGCTCCGTTTACCTTCACGACGGTCGATTTTCCTGAAGTCACAACGCTTAGATCTTTTGCCGACGATTTCTTTCCGATCTTACTCGGTATGCCGTTGGCGATCACTACGCTGTCTTGCGAGTCGGGTGGCTTGACGTGGATCCCCATTTTCTGCACGCCCGGATTCGAGGCTATTGCTTCGTCCACCAGCTTTTGTGCGTAGGGAGCGGAGACATTTAAAGAAAACTGGAACATGGCGCCCAAGCTTGGGATCTGGCGCGCAAGTTCCGTACGCAAATCCTCAGCCTGGTGCTGAGCGTCCGCCTCATTTATGGCCGATGTCCAGGGAATTTCCATCACGAGGATGCCCGTTTTGCGTCCCGCTGCGTCGAGCATAGGCATCTTTATGTTGTAAAACGAACCATCGTCGCGCTTTACGCAATAGATGTTGCCGCCTTTTACTGCGTCCAGATCCCCGTCCGATGATTTGACTCCAATTCGGCTTGCATACGCATTGGCGATAATGACGCTATCCGTGGCGCCCGCGGGGATCGCATGGAACCCCATCTTTCGCAGATAAGGATGCGCGGACATGGTGGTCATAATTAATTGCTCCGCTGCGGGAGCATCGACCGTGAGGGAGACTTCGGGTTCGGCAGCCCGGGCCGCCGGTACGCCCACCGGTTCCATTTCCAGAATCGCCGCGTTTTTAGAATTGCCTTGCGGGGCCGCAACGAAATAACGGTTCAGCGCTGGAACCAGAATCGCGGTCTTCGCGCCGGGCCCGGTTTGCACATTCCCAAGAACGCGGTAATGATCCGCATCGGTTTGTTCGAGAACGCTCACCACACCGCCGCCGATGGAATAGATTCGTTTTGTGTCAGCATTGTATGCAAGGTCGTCCATATCCTTGCCCGCATCCAGGGCCAGAAGTTCCTTGCCCGTGTTTGTATCGATGACTGAAATTTTTCCGTTCTGGCATCCGACGAACAGCCGCTGACGCTGCTCATCGAGTCCCATCGCGACATTTTCTTTGCACAACGTCACCGGCCAGGAGGCGATCACCTCGCCTTTCCAGCGGTCCACCACTTCGATTTGGTTTTTCGCTTCGTTGTTTACGTACATTCTCGGGCGGAAGAGGTCCAGCGCCATTGCTTCCAGCGAATCACCCTCGATCTTGATTTCAGTGACCTTGCTGGCCGAGGTCGTATCGATGACACTGAGCATGGAGAATTTGTTTCCCACGCTCTTGCCGCCGTTATCGACGTACAGGAACTTGCGCGACACGTCATATCCGATTGAATCAGCATCTTTCGCGAGAGGCACAGTGTTCAGCGTCTCGTAGGTCGTTCCGTCGAAAATTCTCACGGTGCCATCGGCCCCGTCCGTGACATAGATCCGGTTCAGATCTTCGCGGTAAAGAATTGCATGAGGTCTCGAAATGCCCTTGATCTCGTGAATCACCGCGCCGTTTGTAAGGTCTACAACGAGAACCGCCTGATAATCCTTTGCCGCGATGAACAGGCGGTTGTGGGCGACATCCGCAGTCAAATGATCGAAGGAACCTTTCACTGCCGCAGGCAATTCGATGGCGCGAACAGTGCGCAGAGGTTCTGGCTGCTGAGCGTTTGCCGAAATCGAGATCGTAATGCAGATTGCGATGGATAATGCCAAATTATGTAGTTTCATAAGCACCGATTAGAGCATAAGAATGTGAATAGAATTTAAACGAGAATGGCCGGGCAAAATCTTTTATTTTGCGAAAGTATTTCAGGTTGGGAGATTGGTAGCGACCGACGAGTTGGACCAGGTTTCGCTTAAAGAAAGTCTGATGATGCACAATGGGCGCAGTGAGAAGTTGAGGCGCGATCTCGATTACAACCTAATCAGGGCTTTTTGTTTGAATTTACCCCCGAATACGAAATCAGTCTCTTAGACTACTACGAGATTACCTTGTGCAAGTGTTATATCGACACATTGAAACAGCCGGTCTTTTCGGACAGTCGGAGTCAGACTGATTCGTCGACTTCCGCAAATACGCATCGTAAGATTGCGTTACCACTGCTCAAAGTGAAGTTTCGGCTGGTCGGGAAAATCTCAATTTCCAGGTTGTCGAAAACTCGGGAGTCAGATCTCCGGTCTATTTGACTGACCGCGAACCGGTGATGAGGATATCTACCAGTCTCCTGGCGCTTTGTTGCCAATCGGGGCCAGACGCCACGTTCGAGACGCCGATAATAGCCCGAAGCAAATCGATTGGGTCGAGGTCCTTCCGTATCTCTCCGCTCTTGATCGCGCGTTTCACCAGTCGACGAATTGCCTCATGCATCTGAGCGTAGGAAGATTCGAACACCTTCTTGTGGTCTCCAACCAACGTATTCAGCGCCGGCGCGATGATTTGTTTTGCCGCGACCGCATCAACGAACAACAATAACCACGCCCGCAACGCCTCGACCGGAGGCATGGTCTCAGCAATCTTCTTCTCCGCTGTGGCCAGGTTTTCCAGCTCATGCCGGTAAACCGCCTTTAGAAGTTCTTCGCGCGTAGGGAAGTGGCGATACAGAGTTCCCGGTCCAACGCCCGCCTGTTTGGCAATGTTGTCCAGGCTGGTATCCGCGCCCGATTTGGTGAACGCCTGCTTCGCAACCACCAGAATGCGCTCGCGATTCCGCTCCGCGTCGGCGCGCGGCTTTCGGCCGTCCAATGAACGTTTCTTAGTCATCCTAAAAATTTCGAAAAAAACTTGTAACCGGAGACAGCCTCCGGTAATCTTATTATGCGGAGACTCTCTCCACTTTATCCGAAGCGGTGAGACTCGTCAATGCCGGCTCCTTTAGGTACGGAACTCGAAAGCCGGTACAAGGAGGAAACATATGCGCGTATTCGTTACAGGGGCCACAGGCTTCATAGGTTCCGCTATTGTCCGGGAGTTGATCGACGCAGGGCATCAGGTGCTCGGTCTTGCTCGCTCGGATGCGGGTGCCAAGTCTCTTATTGCGGCTGGTGCAGAGGTGCATCGAGGCGATCTTAAAGACCTCGAAAGCTTGTGCAGCGGAGCAGCGATGTCCGATGGCGTAATTCACACGGGTTTTATCCATGACTTCTCGAACTTCGCAGAAAACTGCGAGATCGACAAACGCGCCATCGAGGCTCTCGGCTCGGCTCTCGAAGGCTCCGGTCGGGCGCTGCTTGTCACTTCCGGGCTCGGGACGGTAGCGGAGGGGCGGACGCCTACAGAGGAAGATGCTCCACCTCCTCCTTCTCCTGTATATCCCCGCGCCTCGGAAGCGACGGCTGAGACATTGCTGAAGCGTGTCGGTGGTGCGCCTTCCCCAGGTTCACAACACATTCAAGCAGGGTCTAGTTTCCTATGCAATCGCGGTGGCTCGCGAGAAAGGTGTGTCAGCATATGTGGGCGACGGACTCAACCGCTTGGCGGCCGTGCACGTCTTCGACACTGCACACCTCTACAGGCTGGCGCTCGAGAAGCAAGAAGCAGGGGCCAGGTATCACGCGATCGCCGAAGAGGGAATTCCGGTTCGGGACATCGCTGAGGCCATCGGCCGCGGCCTGAAAGTGCCGGTCGTGTCCAAATCCACCGAGGAAGCATCAGCCCATTTTGGCTGGCTGGCGATGTTCGTTGGTCGCGACCTTATCGGTTCGAGCGTGCGAACCCAGCGGCGACTGGGATGGCGCCCAACCGGGCCGGGACTGATTGCCGACCTCGAACAAATGTGGTATTTGGAGACCCCTGCGGACAGCGCATCCCGTTGATTGACGGAGACCGGCCGAACCGAAAAAAGAAAATCGGCGCGGCACACAAGGCCGACCCGGATGCAGGGTAAATGCTAAGTTAGGAGAGCAAACATGCAAATCAAAGATCACGTATTCATTGTCACGGGCGCTTCTTCGGGGATCGGGCTCTCGACGGCGATGGCTCTGTCTGATCGCGGCGCGAAAGTCGCCATCCTGGCCCGCAGTGGCGATGCGCTCCAAAAGTTGTCGCAACAGCTTCCCGGCAGCTTGCCTGTCACGGTAGACATGACGAAGTTTGATCGGGTGCGGGAAGTCGTGCGCACCGTTCACCAGCATTACGGCCGCATCGACGGGCTCGTAAATAACGCCGGGCGCAGCTATGCGGCTTCAATAGAGGAGATCGAGCCCGAGATTTTTGACGAAATATTCCATCTCAATGTTTTGGGGCCGATCATCGCGATGCAGTCGGTAATTCCGGTGATGCGAGCCCAAGGAGGCGGAAGCATCGTGAACATAAATTCGGGAACTGCATTCATGACTATTCCCCAGTACAGCGTTTACTCGGCATCGAAACGGGCGCTTCTTGGTTTCAGTCTCACGGCACGCGCCGAGCTGGATAAGGACCGCATCGTCGTTAGTGAAGTCTACCCGTTTATCACAGCGACAAACTTCGGCAAGAACAGGATGGGGAGCCCGCTCAATGGCGGGCCGTCCGCCAATTACGCCGAGGGCGACAAGCCTGAATTCGTGGCTGGTCTCGTTCTGCAGGCCATCGAACAAGGGGAGGCTCAGTATTTCGCGAATGATCGCCTCCGCAAAATGGCCGGGGTCACTGGCTAGGACACCACGAAGGAGAAAACATTGCTGGAGCCATCGTTGACGTTGAGGTCGTTCAGGTTAAGCAGAAGGACATTCCGATTTAAGGGGAATGGCGGGTGGCGCATGCTTTGCGGCGGCTTTGAACTTCCCGGTGGCCGATCCTCTCGTTCTTAGAGAGTCGGGGTTTTGACTTTTCTCTGTGCCTTTAATTCAGTGGACTGGATCAACGCGGATCTAGCCGCTCTTGAGGTCTGAGTAGAAAAAAAGCTGCTCCAGGGCCAGTTGCGGGGATGATCGACCAATTTTCTTTTCAGCGGATTCGTATGAATGTAGTGAAGTTTTTCAGCTTTCTTCTTCAGACTCCAAACATCGTTCCGGCGGGCTCCAAGTAGAGCCCGGACCCGAAAATCGTAGAAGCGGCGCTGCCAAAAGCGGCGGAGCGCCTCGTCACCGCCCGCAAATGCCAAACAAAATCGTCCGGCAGCGTTGCGCTTCTTGAGGCGCAAGCGATGCGAGACGCGGTGCTTTAAGACCTGAATCACAGTGGAAGGTGTACCTTTTGCAGCCTCGGCGATGAGCAGGTGGATGTGCTCGGGCATGACGACATAGCCCACGAGAGAGAATCCGTAGTGATCGCGCGTCTCACCGAGAATCTGGACAAACGCGTTTCGAGCGCGAATGGAGCGCAATAGCGGCAGGCGCCGATGGCAAGTGAATGTGATGAAATGAAGATGGCCGCGTCCGTAATGGCGAATGAGTTTGTGAGCCATGGAAAGAAAAAAAAGTCAAAACCCGATCCTCCAGGAGCGGGAGGGTCGGCCACCGAAAACGGTGCTCGGGATTCGAATGCTTCATGAATCCTCCCGACCTCGATTCCGGTCTTCGAAGGCTGGCATAGAATTTCGTAATGTTGTTGCCGACAGGATTTCGAGATCGAGTAAAATCACCTGCCAATATCCAGCAGGGCGCGGTCCTAGTTCCCGGACACCAATTTTGCGGATACGGAAGGCACTATCTTGCCAGACTGCCAGACAGCAGACAGCCTCTCGGTATTGTGAATATCGTCGAGCGGATTTCCATCGAGCACCAGGAAATCGGCCTGCATGCCAGGTTGTAAAGTTCCGAATTTCTTTGCTCCTCCCAGGATCTCCGCATTCGTCCGCGTTGCGGCGACGATGGCTTGCATGGGCGTGAGGCCTGCTTCAACCATGAGTTGTAATTCCCGATGTTCAAAATAGCCGGGAAAACGTGTGGGGATTCCAGAGTCCGTGCCAAACGCGATTTTCACGCCCGCCTCGGAAAGTGTCCTCAGATTTTTCTTGGCCATTTCGAGCCCCGCCCGGTACTTCGCAATATCCGGATCCTTGCGTCCTTTTTCCACGTTTTCCGGGCTCCGGACCATGGCGATTGCCGCCGGGTCGTACCCTGCTTTGAAGAATGGATCGTCCAGCCATTTCAAGTTGTCGGCATACGCAAACAGAACTTCGTCACGTACCAGAGTGGGGATCAGAAATACACCGCGTGCTTTCATTGTTTGCATGACTTCTTTGTCCACGGGCTGGTCGCGAATGCTGTGAGCAAAACCGTCGATGCCGGCCGCGAGCAATGCTTTCGCGTCACTCAAGTAGAATTCATGGGCGAAGACTCGGATATGTTGTTTGTGCGCTTCGTCGATAATCGCCTGATAGATTTCAGGTTTTATTTTCACGCCGTGGCCCAAGCCGTCGTCCACCCACATCTTGACGTAATCAGGGTGATGCGCCGCAAGTTCGCGGACATCGGCGCGGGCTTCCTCTGGAGTTTGAGGGCGGTAGCGGTCGTCCAAAGGGTACGTTCGCCCGGTATATTCAAGGAACCCGCGGCCCGCGGTATAGAAACGCGCACCACTCAATGTCCCGGCATGTTGAGCGTCTCGTATTTTGTAAATGTCATCTTCGTCCTGTCCGAAGGACGCAACCGTCGCCACACCGTAAGAAAGATATCTGTTCAGCTGCTTGACAACGTTTTCCTGCGTGTAGTGTCCAGCCGCGGAATCGGCGCCATTCGATGACAATCCAAGGTGGCCATGGAGGTTGATGAGCGCGGGCATAATTGTTTTTCCGCTAGCGTCCTTTACTTCTGCGTTTTGGGGAATGGACACAGTCCCCACCTTTCCAGCGGCGACGATATGATCGCCTTCAATGATGAGCACAGAATTCTCAGTCGCCGGTCGGCCAGTCCCATCAATCAATCGCGCTCCTTTCAGCACAATTGGGCGCGTGTTGGACTGAGCGGTAGCGTGGGGGCAAGCAGCAAGCACGGAAAGAAAAATGCCCAGACTCACCCAAAAGCAGGATCGATTGACTGCGTTCATTTTTTATCTCCTCATTGAGCGGGGATACTAGTGCAGAAAACTACTCCAGTCAAACAAACTCGTAGCGACCGGCCAATAGTCGGTATCATTCATTAGAGCGGACATTATGGGAATCTCAGCGGGCAGCTTCACTTAAATCTTAAAAATCGTAAATAGCTCGATAAAATAAGCAGCCGAGTCAATAGCGCGGTTCTTGCGCGGAGGGCGCACGCAACTGTGAACCATGCCGCGTTAGGAGAAATAGAAATCCCGTGAAACCACACGGTCTCGGTATTGATTTAAATCATCAAAATGCGGTTTCGGCAACCCGGAGGGCATTCACAGATTTCGCACACTAGATAAGAAAGCTCCATACATCTGTGCGACGAAAAAACGTGACTACAGTTCGTAACATTGAGCCTCTTTAAGATCAGCTTAAATTAATATGAATTCTTTGTTACAGGACCGCTTCAACATTCAGCGAGCTCACGCATGTCATGAATGTGGACATCTATGGCAGGGTATCAGTACCCTCCGTCTCCTTCATTCACGGCCTATTGATCTCGATGTAATAAATAAGCAATCCCGCCGAGACTTTCTCTTATTCGATTTCAATTGGCCTACGGAGGGAGCTATATGAAACATTATGTAGCAGCTGAGCGAAAGACCTGCGGGCCCTGGTACTTTTCTGTTTGACAGCCGTAGTCCAAACGCGCCGTCACCAACAAGAATCAAGGAGTATCTGCAATCAACCCCCTTGCACATGATTCCTCCTGGGCGGCAGTGCCCGGACAATTTGCTTTGGATGCTGCTTGACGGCGCCAATAACAGCACTTAAATCGGGATCAATGGGCGTTGGATCGGTTTCATCTTCAGGTTTCGCCGCGACCTTGCTTGGTTTTGAAGTGTGCTTCGTTTTCTTAAGGCCTGCCCTCTAATCAAGTACGAAAAGATCTGATCGGGTGCTACCATTCGGATGCGTCGATGTTCTGGGGACAATAGACGATGAGCTGGATTAATACTGAAAGCGGCGTCGGTTTGGGTGCCAACCGACGACCAGACGGTGCTTGGGAATTTACAGTGTGGGCCCCGAATAGAGAAAAAGTTGCAGTCCATCTTTTCGGTTCGCATGATCGTTTCATCCCGATGACCAAGAATCACCGTGGCTACCACCAAGTTTTAGTGCAGGGACATTGAACTCCCGTCTCGTTACGTCTATCAGCTTGACGGTTTACAAGAATTTCCAGATCCCGCATCTCGGTTTCAACCGGACGGCGTTCATGGCCCTTCCGAAATCGTCGACTTGTCTGCGTTCCAATGGACCGATACCGGGTGGAAAGCTCCGAGCCTCGAGGAGAGCGTCTTCTACGAGCTTCACGTGGGTACGTATTCTGAAAAGGGAACGCTGGATGGCGTGTGCTCACATCTAGCGGAATTGGCCGATCTCGGCGTAACTACGATTGAATTGATGCCAGTCGCACAGTTTCCTGGATCGCGCAATTGGGGCTACGACGGCGTCTACCCTTTTGCCGTCCAGAATAGTTACGGAGGTCCGCTTGCGCTTCAACGGTTCGTGAACGCCGCACATGCTCATGGGCTCGCTGTCGCTCTGGATGTCGTATACAACCACCTTGGACCTGAAGGAAACTATTTAGGCCAATTCGGGCCTTATTTTACCGATCGATATAGAACGCCGTGGGGGCAAGCCATCAATTTTGATGGTCCCCACAGCGACCATGTTCGTCAGTTTTTTATTGAAAACGCCATCTATTGGTTCGACAAGTACCATATCGATGCTTTGAGGCTCGATGCGATTCACGGTATATACGATTTTGGCGCTTTTCACATTTTGGCGGAACTCGAAAATCAAGTCCAGCTTGCAGGCAAACAGCTCGGACGGGACCTCTGCTTAATCGCGGAAAGCGATTTAAACGATGCGAGAGTTTTGCTGCCTTCAGAAAAAGGTGGATACGGACTTGCCGCTCAATGGAGCGATGATTTTCATCACTCCCTGCACACGCTTCTCACGCGCGAAACACAGGGCTACTATGCTGATTTCGGTAGTGTCGGCCACCTGGCGAATGTTCTCCGCGATGGATGGTTTTATCACGGACAATATTCCGGATTTCGGCGCCGACGGCATGGAAATTCGCCATGCGGAATTCCTCGGTCGCATTTGGTGGGATATAGCCAGAATCACGATCAGGTAGGCAACCGCGCGTGTGGCGAACGCCTGAGTACGTTGGTCAACTTTGAAGCGCAAAAATTGGCCGCGGGGATGACGTTGCTCTCGCCCTTTGTCCCGCTTCTATTCATGGGCGAGGAGTATGGCGAGCCGTCCCCGTTCCTGTATTTCACGAGCCACGGAGACAACGATTTGGTGGAAGCAGTTCGCCGTGGTCGCCGTGAAGAATTCTCCGAGTTCGGATGGAGCAACGAAGTACCCGATCCTCAGGACGAGACAACTTTCGCGAATTCGAAGCTGCAACACCACTTACGAAATACTGATCCGCATCGCGCATTGCGGCTCTACTACCAGGAACTAATTCGATTTCGCAAAGCAAATCATTTTGGTGCGGAAGCGAATTTGGAAATAATGGAAAGCGAAAATCCCCCGATCCTGACCGTTTCGAGGAATGTGGCTGGACGACGGTGGCTGATGATTTTTAACTTCGGGGCCAGCGCGGTTGATCTCCCTTCCGTATCGCCCAATGAACTTTGGACTACGGAACTATATTCGGCAGACTCGCGATGGCTAGGACCGAGTGATCATTTTCCGCGAACGGTGAATTCAATGGAAATCCTTGCGCTAACAGGCCAGTCGTTTCTTGTGCTTAGCCGCGAAGGTGAAGACTAGCGACCGTCTGCAATGTTTGTTGGTTTACTTTTATCGGGCGGCTGCTTTTGATTTGCTACAAATTACTTTACTAACCCACAAGAAAATTACCTTTCGTAAGAATCTGGTCTGGCTGATGTACAAAGCCGAAAGCAAGCCAGTTCAACTCCAGTTAACTTCACACGATGCAGTTATTTGCTCTGTCGTAAACCCCTATTCAAACTTTTTCAGATATACAGTAAATTGAGTACAGCGAAACCGGTCCGTGACCCTATACGATGTAAAAATGAAGAACGTCTGTGTTCATGGCTATTTCTACAGATCACTGCGAGATAATCCTTTTATCCTCAGTGAGCTAACCCATGACTGAAAATTCCTTTCCAGTCGCAACTTACCGGCTTCAGTTCAATGCCGATTTCCGGCTGTCGGACGCTACCAGTCTCGTTGATTATCTGGCGAAACTCGGGATCACGGACATCTATGCTTCGCCCATTCTTACGAGCCGCAAAGGGAGCAGGCACGGTTATGACGTCACGGATCCTACGCAGATAGATCCGGACATCGGAACGGTCAACGATTTCGAACTATTGCAAAACGAACTCATGAAACATGAGATGCGATTGATTCTGGATATCGTGCCGAACCACATGGCCGCCAGTAGTGAGAACCGCTGGTGGATGGACGTTTTGGAAAACGGCAGCGAATCCGTCTTCGCCTCGTATTTCGATATTGACTGGCATCCTCCTTCGCGGAATCTGGAAGGAAAAGTGCTGTTGCCTGTGCTTGGCCGCCCGTTCGGTAAAATCCTGGACAGCGGCGAATTGCGACTTACTTTCGATAATGGGAAATTCTTCGTTCAGTATTTCGATTCGATTTTTCCGCTTATGCCACGATCTTATCGGCGGTTGCTCAAGCACCGTATCGACGAATTGAAAAACGTATTATCTGAGGATTCGCCAGCCTTTCAGGAGTATTCGGGGATTATCGCTGCATTGTCGTCACTATCGGAATCCGCTCGATCGAACTCGGAGGCCGAAAAACGGGTCCGTTTGGACGGAGTTCGTGAACGGTTGCAGCGATTGGTGGCAGGCAACTCTGAAATAGCCGCATTTGTTGATGAAAACATCGCCGCATTCAATGGCAGGTCAGGCGACCCGGCCAGCCTGTGCGCGCTCGAACATCTGTTAGGCGAACAACATTTCCGGCTCGCGTACTGGCAAGATCGCAATGAGGCGATCAACTACCGCCGCTTTTTTGCGATTTCTGAGCTTGTCGGAATGCGGGTTGAGGATCCACTCGTTTTCGATGCTACCCACGACCAGATTTTTCACCTCTGTGCGAAAGGAGCCATACGAGGCCTGCGAGTCGATCACATCGACGGATTGCGGGACCCCGTAGGTTACCTGAACCGGCTCCAGGAGCGATTGGTCGCCTCGCAACCTCCCGAATCCGGTACTCCGTATGTCCTGGTCGAAAAGATTCTCTTAAACAATGAATGTCTGTCCAAGGACTGGGCAGTTTCCGGTACCACCGGTTATGAGTTCTTGAACGCGGCGAATGGTTTATTCGCATGCCCGTCTGGCGCACGCAGGCTGGAGAAAATATATTTCGATTTTATTTCCAAAGAGATGAATTTTGCGGATGTCGTATACGAGAAAAAGAAGCTTGTTATGAATACCCTGCTGCGAGTTGAAATGCGGTCACTCGGGCGCCAACTGGCCGACCTTGCCGCCCGCGATCGTTACGCGAGGGACATTTTGCGCCTGGAGTTGATGGACGCCCTGATCGAGGTAACCGCATGCATTCGTGTTTACCGAACTTATATTCGAAATCTGGATGCGCCCGATTCCGCGAAGCTGATGATCGAGCGCGCCATCGATGAAGTAAGGAAGCGCCGGCCGCGTCTTAGCCGCACGTGCTTCGCATTCCTGGGCGATGTCCTCACACTTTCGAATCCTCCGTACATTCTTCCGGATCAGCGAGAGGAACGTCTTGCCTTTGTGGTGCGCTGGCAGCAGTTCACAGGCCCGATCGTGGCGAAAGGCATCGAAGATACGGCGCTATACGTTTACTACCCTCTACTATCTCTGAATGAAGTCGGGGGGAATCCGGAACCTTCAAAGATTCGGCCATGGGAAGAATTCGTCGAATTTATAAGGAAGCGACAACGGCTATGGCCGGATTCCTTGAACGCCACTTCTACCCATGATACGAAGCTCAGCGAAGACGTTCGCGCACGCCTGAATGTCCTCTCAGAGATTCCCGACGAGTGGGCAAAAGAAATTGCCGAATGGTCGAAGGAAAATGAACCCCATAAACAGGTAGTCGATGGGCGCAAAGTGCCTGATGCCAATGAGGAATATCTTATCTATCAGGCGCTTATCGGCATATGGTCTGCTGATCGATCCGAATTGAATTCGATCTCGGAGCGCCTTCAGGCTTACGCCATAAAGGCGATTCGGGAAGCCATGGTTCACACACGTTGGACGGAACCCAACGCGGCTCATGAACTGTCGGTGAGCAGGTTCATTCAAAAGGTCGTTTCTCCCCAGGATAATCCCGCGTTTTTGGACAGAATCGCGCCTTTTCTACAAAAGGTGGTTCATGCCGGCATGATCAATGGTCTCAGCCAGGCATTGCTGAAAATTACTTGCCCAGGGGTTCCAGATTTTTATCAGGGCTCCGAACTTTGGAACCGCCACCTCGTAGATCCAGATAACCGCAGTCCTGTCGACTTTCAAATTCGAACCGAGGCTCTCCAAGCTTTGGTCGAATGCGCGCGTATCGAGACAGTGGGGATTGCCAACAAGTTGCTAGCGCAATGGCCCGACGGGCGCGTTAAGCTATATATGATTTGGAAAGCGCTCGACTGCCGGCGCCAGCATCCGGCTTTGTTCCGAGAAGGAGAATTTATTCCCCTGGAAATAGTCGGGGAACAATTCCATCACATCATAGCTTTCTTAAGACGTCACGGAAAAGAACAGGCACTTATTGTGATTCCGAGATGGGTGGCAACAAACATGCCAAACAGTGTAGATACAACACGGGCTGGAAGATTTTGGCGAGGAACCTATCTACGGCTGCCACCGGCAACTTCGAACTCCTGGCGTAATGTGATCACTGCAAAGGTTTTCAATAGCACGCTTGAGGGCGGTAATCCGTTCATTGCGGTCGGGGATTTGCTTGCGGATTTTCCGGTAGCCCTGCTGGTGCCGAGCGAAACCTCGGCGTCGGGCATGTAGCCCACGCGCGTCAAAGGAGTGCATCAAAAGATATTCATAAATGCATCAAAGGTTGAAGTCTTGCGGCGAACATGTTGCCTTAGTATGAAGGAGAGGAGTCTTGGAAGATATTTTTACAGGCGTCTCTAGCCTAATTGCTTTCTATGACGAGGAGGTCTCGCGTGCCGGAAGAGCGAGCTGATGGGCGTCGTCGAGTCGTAATCGAGTGCGTTTGGCCAGAAATTGATTCCGGCCAGTTTTCGATTAAGCGAGTTGTTGGAGAAACGGTGGTCGTGGAAGCGAATGTGTTCGCAGACGGCCATGACCAAGTTGCGTGTCAGCTTTTATACTGGCAGGAAAATGACAAATCGGTGCACTCGTTGCCCATGAAAAATATTGGCAATGATCTGTGGCGCGGTGAATTTCCTGTCCTGCATGTGGGGCGGTACGAATATACGGTAGAAGGCTGGATCGATCGTTTCAAAACATGGCGCGGTGACTTGATAAAGCGAATGGACGCAGGACAGAATGTTCAAATTGACTTTCTAATTGGCGCCCAGATCATTCAAGATGTGGCCTCTCAAGCCACTGGAGAGGACGCTGATTTCTTGCGCCGATGTATGCGCCGATTGCGTGAGGAAAAGGACGAAGAGTCGAGGAAGAACGTCGCTGTCGATATAGAACTACTTAATACTGTTCAGCGCTACCCGGACCGTCATCTCATTACACGTTATGAGAAGCGATTGGCCGTCGTTGTTGATCGTGAAAAGGCGCGATTCTCTGCATGGTACGAAGTATTTCCCAGGTCATGCTCGCCCGACCCCGGGCGGCATGGAACGCTGCGAGATTGCGAAGCTATGCTTCCATACATCGCATCCATGGGTTTCGATGTCGTATATCTTCCGCCCATCCATCCGATCGGACAAACATTTCGCAAGGGGAAAAACAATTCAGTCTCAGCACAGCCGGATGATGTTGGCAGTCCATGGGCGATCGGCTCTGAAGAAGGCGGTCATACTTCCATTCATCCAAAGTTGGGAACACTGGAAGACTTCAAACATTTCATCTCCAGAGCGAATGGACACGGGCTTGAGGTCGCTCTTGATATTGCATTCCAGTGCTCGCCTGACCATCCCTACGTTAAACAACACCGAGAGTGGTTTCGGACACGCCCGGACGGCACGATTCAATATGCCGAGAATCCGCCTAAACTATATCAAGATATCTTCCCACTCGATTTCGAATGCCCCGAATGGCACGCGCTCTGGATTGAGCTAAAGGAAGTTGTTCTTTTCTGGGTAAGGCAAGGAGTGCGCATCTTTCGCGTCGATAATCCACACACGAAGCCGTTTTCATTTTGGCAATGGTTAATTGCCGAGATTAAGGAGCAGCATCCGGATGTGCTATTCCTTGCGGAGGCCTTCACGAGGCCGCATGTGATGTATCGGCTCGCCAAACTAGGTTTTTCCCAGTCCTACACTTATTTCGCATGGCGCAACACCAAACAGGAATTGACAGACTATTTCAACGAGCTTGCGCAACCCGAAGTGCAGGAATACTTTCGGCCGAACCTTTGGCCGAACACTCCTGACATTTTACCGGAGTTTCTACAGGTTGGCGGGCGCCCCGCATTCATGATCCGATTTATTCTGGCGGCGACGCTGGGGGCCAGCTATGGAATTTACGGGCCGGCTTTCGAGCTATGTGAAAACTCCCCTTACCAATCGGGAAGCGAAGAATACCTGAATTCGGAGAAGTATGAACTCAAGCATCGCGACCTCAATTCAGCCTGGAGTTTGAAGGATTTTATTGCCCGGATCAATCGGATCCGCAAACAGAATCCGGCGTTGCAGAGTAATCGCAATTTGCGCTTCCACAGTACAGATAATCCATCGTTGATTTGTTACAGCAAAGCGACCGATGATCTTTCCAACATTATTATCGTCGTCGTTAATCTCGATTCGTTTCACGCCCAATCAGGTTGGATTGATCTCGATCTCAATTCGCTCGGACTGGATGCGGCTCACGCCTTTCAGGTCCATGATTTGTTGGGCGAAGGCAGGTATCTGTGGCAAGGAGCGCGTAACTATGTCGAACTGGCACCTGAGAGTTTACCAACGCACATTCTGCATGTGCGCCGCTGGGTTCGCACAGAAACGGATTTTGATTATTACCTTTAGATGAATCGATCCGGCCCAATCACCGTAGGAGCTGTGGACAGGAGGCCCCATGTCGCAATCGACCTTGAGTGAATTCGATCGCTACCTGCTTGCAGAAGGAACCCATAACCGCGCGTACGAGAAGCTGGGCGCTCATCTAAGTGAAAGAAACGGTCATCGCGGCGTGCAGTTTGCCGTCTGGGCGCCGAACGCGGAGCTGGTTTCAGTGATTGGGGACTTTAATCAATGGAATCCATTGACCGATATCATGCACCCTAGTTCGGCCGGCGTTTGGGAAGATTTCGTGCCGGACATTGGATCGGGATCCGTCTATAAGTATCACGTGGAATCGCGCGATCGACGTTATGTAGTCGATAAGGCTGACCCATATGGTTTCGCCGCCGAGATTCGGCCTCGTACTGCCTCACGCGTGTGGGACTTGCAAGCTTATTCCTGGCTTGATAATTCCTGGATGGCGAACCGGGCAAAAAATAATTCCCTCAACTCTCCCATTTCCATTTACGAAGTGCATCTTGGCTCCTGGATGCGTGTGCCAGAGGAGGCCAACCGGTGGCTAACCTACCGTGAAATGGCCCCTCTCTTGGCCGATTATGTCCATGACGCAGGTTTCACACATGTCGAATTTCTTCCCATCATGGAACATCCGTTCGATGGTTCGTGGGGATATCAAATAATTGGTTACTTTGCTCCCACTAGCAGGTTCGGCACGCCGTCCGATTTCATGTATCTCATCGATTATCTTCATCAACAAGGGATCGGTGTCATCCTGGATTGGGTTCCTGCGCATTTTCCGAAGGATGAAGCAGGACTCGGTTATTTCGATGGATCTCACCTCTATGAGCACGCAGATCCGAAACAGGCGGAACAGCCGGACTGGAACACCTTCGTTTTCAATTACGGACGCAACGAGGTCCAAAGCTTTCTGATCAGCAACGCCATGTTCTGGTTCGACAAATACCATGTCGACGGGCTTCGCGTCGATGCCGTCGCCTCGATGTTGTATCTCGATTATGGTCGACGCGAGGGGCAATGGATTCCCAATCGTTATGGCGGGAAGGAAAATATCGAAGCGATTCATTTTTTGAGAGAGGTAAACGAGCGCGTTTACGAATCGTTTCCTGATGTGATGATGATCGCTGAAGAATCGACAGCATGGCCGCAAGTATCGAGGCCTACCTATCTTGGAGGCCTCGGATTTGGCCTCAAGTGGAACATGGGCTGGATGCATGACATGCTGGACTACATGTCGCAAGACCCGATCTTGCGCAGCTATCACCACAACCAGATCACTTTTAGCCTGGTCTATGCGTTTGCTGAGAATTTCGTTCTGCCTTTCTCGCACGATGAGGTCGTTTACGGAAAAGGCTCCATGCTGCGGAAGATGCCCGGCGACGAATGGCAGAAATTTGCGAACCTGCGGCTCCTTTACGGTTTCATGTTTGGCCATCCTGGAAAAAAACTTTTATTCATGGGGGATGAATTCGGGCAATGGTCAGAGTGGAATCATGAAGCGAGCCTCGAATGGCATCTACTGAAGAATCCACTTCACGCGGGAATGTTGCGGTGGGTGCGAGATCTCAATACCTTATATCGCGGCAAATCTTTTCTGTACGAATTTGACTTTAATGCTGGGGGCTTCGAGTGGGTCGATTGCAAGGATTCACAACGAAGCATTATTAGTTTCCTGCGCCGCGGACTCACGATGGATGACCAGATTCTTTTTGTGTGTAATTTTACTCCCGTCGTTAGAGAGAACTACCGGGTAGGTGTTCCCCTGGAGGGTTCCTGGAAGGAAATCCTGAACAGCGACGCACCTTTATATGGCGGCAGCGGACAAGGAAATTTCGGCGGTCTATCAGCCATCCCACTTCCAATTCATGGCCGGCCTTTCACATTGAACATGAGACTTCCTCCTCTCGGAGTTGTCGCGTTCCGGCCGGAATCCCAGAGCGATAGATAAAGCGCGAAGAAAGGCACTATGGCAAAACGACCGGGCAGTGCAGCCGATCCTCTCTGGTACCAAAATGCAATCATCTATGAGCTGCACGTGCGGGCCTTCAAGGACAGCAATGCCGACGGGATCGGTGATTTTCCAGGTTTGATACAGAAATTGGATTACCTGCAAGATCTGGGCGTGACGTGTCTGTGGTTACTGCCTTTTTTTTCGTCACCGCTAAAAGACGATGGCTACGATATTTCCGATTACCTGAATGTCCATCCGATGTACGGCACGATTGATGATTTTCGGACGTTCTTGGACGCCGCTCACGACCGTGACCTGCAGGTGATGATCGAGCTGGTGGTGAATCACACTTCCGATCAGCATCCCTGGTTTCAAGCGGCGCGTCTAGCTCCGCCGAATTCGCCGGAACGTGACTTTTACGTCTGGAGCGACACTGACCAGAAATACAAAGACGCCCGAATTATCTTCACCGACACCGAAAGATCCAACTGGACCTGGGACCCGGTCGCCAAGCAATATTACTGGCATCGTTTTTTTTCCCACCAGCCGGATCTGAATTATGACAATCCAAGAGTCGTCGAAGAAATCGTCAAGGTCATGCGCTACTGGCTGGACATGGGCGTCGATGCGCTGCGCGTCGATGCGATCCCCTACCTGATCGAGCGCGACGGCACCAGTTGCGAGAATCTTCCGGAAACACATGCCATCATCAAGAAGCTTCGTCAGGAAATTGATTCAGGATACTCCAATCGCATGCTCCTGGCGGAAGCCAATCAATGGCCGACCGACGTGCGTCCGTATTTCGGGGATGGCGACGAATGCCACATGGCCTTTCATTTTCCGTTGATGCCGCGCATCTATATGGCGCTGCGCCAGGAAGATCGCCTGCCCATCACCGACATCATCGCTCAAACCCCCGCCATTCCTGACACCTGCCAGTGGGGCCTATTCCTGAGAAATCACGATGAGCTGACGCTCGAGATGGTAACCAACGACGAGCGGGACTACATGTACCTCGCCTATAGCGCGGACCCGCGAATGCGCATCAACCTGGGCATTCGCCGGCGTCTGGCGCCGCTGGTTGACAACAATCGCAGACGAATCGAGCTGCTCAACAGCCTGCTGCTTTCATTTCCCGGCACTCCGATCCTCTACTACGGAGACGAAATCGGAATGGGAGATAACATTTATCTCGGAGACCGCAACGGCGTCCGGACTCCAATGCAGTGGAATGCCGATCGCAACGCTGGTTTTTCCACGGCCACGCCCGCCCGATTGTACAGCCCGGTCATCATGGATCCGGTCTGGGGATACGAAGCGATCAATGTGGAAGCCCAACAGAGTGATACGTCTTCACTCTTGCACTGGATGCGAAACATGATCGCCCTGCGAAAACTTTTCCGCGTGTTCGGGCGCGGCACGATCGAGTTTCTCAATCCAACTAACCGCAAGATCCTGGCGTATCTTCGGCGTTACGATGGCGAGCAGGTTCTGTGCGTCGCCAATCTCTCTCGTTTCGCGCAGCCCGTCGATCTGGATCTTTCAAAACTGGAGGGCATGATCCCGGTAGAGATGCTCGGCTACGTGGAATTCCCACCCATTGAGCAGGGCCATACCGGCTGACGTTAGCGCCCTACAGTTTTCTTTGGCTGGAACTTCAGCGGAGGGCAAAATCCGCGGAAACCAGTGTAGTTAGCGCTGAACACGTACCATTCGACGTAACTGCTGGCTGGGAAAGCCTTCTCGAAGGCCCGGGCCGTGAGCGGCTTGAGACCGTGGATCTTCTGGACTACCTTCCGAAGCAGCGCTGGTTTGCGGGGAAGTCACGTCGAATCCGGACGACGAAAATTGTAGATTCGGCTGAATTGGACGTATCGCATTCGGCAGTGGCTCTGGTCGAAGTAGGAGTTCGATCATGGATCATCGGAAACGTATCAATTGCCACTCGGCATGACGTTCGGAGAGGTCGGAGATGCATTGCGACGGGCGGCCCCCAACGCAGGCATTGCCAGCATTATATCGAAGAGAGTAGTTGGCCTGTTACACGATGGAGTCTTTGACGACAAAGCGTGCGCGGAATTGTTCTCGCTGATCGAGAAGGGACGCAAATTAGAGACGCGCAACGGCCGCATCCAAGGGGTGCGCGGCAAGGCTTTTCAGAATATTTTGGGATCCGGGGAGGCACCATTGCAGGTGCGACGCGGCTCAGCCGAGCAAAGCAATACGTCGATTCTTTTCGGCGAACACTTCATCCTCAAGTTGTTCCGCCGCCTGGAAACAGGTGTGAACCCGGATTGTGAGATCGGCCAGTACCTGACCGAGAAAACAAGCTTTGGCGGAATACCTCCGTTTGCCGGTTCGATCGAATACACGCCGGCAGCAGAATGCTGAACCGACGGTGCTCGCGATGCTGCAAGGTCTGGTGGCGAACGAAGGCGACGGTTGGAAGTGGACGGTCGAGGAACTCGACCGCTACTACGAAACTTGTGCCGCCGCGGTTTTCCCGGAAAACGCAATCGACGAACTTGGTGATCCGCTCGATCTTTCCGAACGTCCCGACTTCTCAACTTGCGCGCGACCATGTCGGCATTTATCTCGATTCTGCCGCAACGCTTGGCCGCCGCACCGCTGAGTTGCATCTGGCTTTGGCGTCACCGACAGAAAATCCGGATTTCGCGCCCGAACCACTGACCGCCGATGATCTCCATGCGCAGATTGCAGACGCTCGCCAGCATGCAGCGGGTGTCTTCGATATCCTCAAGGAGCGCGTGTCCTATCTGCCGGATGAAGTCGTTGAAATCGCAGCTTCGGTGCTGAGCCGGCGGCGCCGGATTCTCGAACATTTAGGAAATGCGAAATTTGATGGCCTTCAATCGCAACGGATCCGAATTCACGGAGATTACCATCTTGGACAAGTGCTGCGGGTCAAGACCGATTTTGTGATTCTGGATTTTGAAGGCGAGCCCGCTCGATCATTGGCGTATCGGCGCTCCAAACAATGCCCGTTAAAGGATGTGGCAGGCATGTTGCGCTCGTTCAGTTATGCTGCGTATGGGACACTAATTAATTACACCGCGCGGCATCCCGAGGATCTTGCGCGTCTCGAACCGTGGGCACAGCTCTGGGAGCGATTCGTGGCGGCAGAATTTCTACGCGCTTATCGCAATACCGCGCAAGGCGCGGACTTTCTCCCCGCAAGCAAGGCCGACTTTCGGAAGTTGCTCGATGTCTTTCTGCTGGACAAGGCGCTATATGAAATACTCTATGAATTGAACAGCCGTCCCGAATGGGTACGCATCCCCATGTTAGGAATAATGTCGCTCCCAATATGAATTATTCCAGATGCGTGTACACTGCCAAAATGAGTGGCGATCTGACGTGATAAAGGTAAAGGACTGACCTTTGGAAGTAGACTCCATCCCGCAACAAACGCAGGAAAAGGCCGCGCAAATCGATAGCGCTGATCTCGTGGTAGGCCTTTTCGCCGGCTTCAACCAAAACAACATATCGCTGTTGTACGAGGGGCTTCGCGCACTGCCCGGATCCCCACGAATTGTCGTGCTGCAAAACGACCCTGCCGGCAATACGGCTACGCAAAATCCGCAATCGGCCGAAGGGAATTCGTCTCTGTCCGTGCTGCCCTGGTCTTTCTTAGCTCCAGACCCTGGCGTGGCACCTATGCAGAGCATATCCGTTGCGTGTCGATCGCTTTTCGCGGTGACCGAAAAAATGGGTGCTCGCGCGTGTTGCCTCGTTGCATCCGAAATGGAAAGCGAAATGCCTCAATGGGTTTGCCAGTTGGTACAACCTCTGCTCGAATCGGATTTCGACTTGGTCGTGCCCTACTATGCGCCCCGCAAGCTGCAGGGATTACTTAATACCAGCATTATCTATCCGCTCACCCGATGCCTGTACGGAAAGAGAATTCACAATCCGCTCGGTCCGGACGTCGGTGTCTCCCGACGGCTGGCCCAGAAGATACTTGGAAATAATCGGAACTCCAACGTCGGTTCGAGCCAGACGCATCCACTAGCTTCGCTTACTCCATCAGCTGCCTGCGATAACTTGCAAATATGCCAACTGCACGTCGGAGCGCGCATCTATCCGCCAACGGATTGGGTGAATATGAGCTCTCTGTTGGCCCAGGTGTTGGGGCCCATCTTCATTGAAATGGAGCGATATGCCGCCTGCTGGCAAAGGATGCGGGGCTCTGATTCTGTGCCGGCGCGTGGTGAACCCGTGTCTGCGTCACAAGAGACAGGAGCCTTGGATTTGAATCGTATGGTGGAAACATTTCAATTGGGAGTTCGTGACCTTCAGGAAATATGGGGGTTGGTGCTCCCACCTGCAACTTTGTTCGAACTTAGGAAACTGTCACGCTTGACGACAGAGCAGATCAATATGCCTGACGAATTGTGGGCGCGCATCGTTTTTGACTTCGCGCTTGCGCACCGCCTCCGAACGATTAATCGCGACCATTTACTGCTTTCGATGACACCCCTGTATCTGACATGGGTCGTGTCTTATGCCCGGGAACTAGACGGTGCTGGAGCGGCAGCAGTCGAGAAACGAATTGAGCGGCTGGCTCTCGCATATGAATCGGTCAAGCCATACTTTATTTCTCGCTGGCGCTGGCCTGACCGATTCAATCCATAGCGATTTGGAACGGAGGTACTGTATGTGGGACCAAGCTAAGCAAGCATTGGATCAGTCCACGACGAAATTCCTTACCGAGCTCGCACACCTGCTACCGGGAATGGTAGCTCTCATCGTGGCGCTGCTGATTTCTATTGTATTGGCATGGATACTCGCAATTGTGGTGCGGCGGCTACTTACCAGCATACACTTCGACGAACAGCTGAACCGTTGGGGTTTCGCCTCTCTCGGAGAGTGGTCGCCAATGAACAGCCCAACGCGCTTGGTTTCGCGAACCACTGCCTTCTTGGTCATCATGGCAGGATTTTTGATCGGGATTGCCGCTTTCGACGCCGAATCGACATCTCTACTGGTTCAGAGCGTTTTCGCCTATATTCCGAACATTATCGGCGCCATATTGGTTTTGTCAGTCGGCAGTATCGTCGCTAGCTTTCTTGCAAGAAGTGTATTGATTGGGGCCGTGAACTTGAATCTGCAGTATGCGCGTCTGTTAAGCGCAGGTGTGAAATGGCTTGTGACCGTTTTGGCGGTTGCCATGGCTCTGGAACATCTCAAGATTGCTCCGAGCATTGTTGACCTTGCATTTGGCATCCTCTTTGGCGGGATTGTGCTTACATTGGTGCTTGCAATTGCTCTTAATTCGAAGGAACTGGTCACCAAATCACTGGATCGGAATACCAAAGAGACTCCCAGCGAAAATATTGAGGAGCCCTTCCGGCATGTATAAGTAGGGAATCGAAGTTCTAGTAATGGACGAGGTAGAGATTGATATTTCTCGCCATTACTGCAAGAACCTCAAGAGTATTTGACCTTTCATTTCAAGTTTGTCATTACCCTCCGTGATCTTGCCCGCGGCCGGTGTTCGTTTTTCCGATTTGCCAAGAATTTCCAGCACTGAAATTTTCCAAATACGCTCACATTGCAAGGTCCATTCCATGCAGATTTAGAAGAGTTTCGCGATTTTCGAGACTAAATCAAACATAGGGTTAGGGAACTATCAGAAAAGCGTTCGCATCATGATTAGGGTTCAACTCGTCGCGATGAAGCGGCTGAAATCCTTTTAGATCAAAAAAACGGTGGGGTCAATTATACTCGGGGGGAGGCGGTAAGCATTACCAAGCCTGGGCCAATCACGAATTCCCACCGAGAAAATCGGCAGTAGTATCGCAAGGTCTGCTGATTTGATCGACCGATTCGCAAAGGCCGACGCGGACTTTCCTCGGACTTACTGCTCCGATCGACCCGCACATCGAGGCCACAGAAGAAGCGCGGAACCGATCGTTGGAGCCTGGGGAGAATTACCGCTGGTGTTATGTGGACGGTTTATTTCTGATTGAAGCCCGGTGCGACTGTTTTGTGTGGCAACGGATGGTGTCACATGGCTTCCGTGAACTTGATTGGCTCATACAACCACGGGCTCGTGGCGCTTTCGGTGTTGATCGCCATCTTCGCGTCGTACGCTGCTCTGGATCTTGCGGGTCGCGTAACGGCCGCGCGCGGTTGGACTCGGGCGGTTTGGCTGTTGGGCGGGGCCGGCGCGATGGGGACTGGCATTTGGTCCATGCATTACATCGGGATGCTGGCGTTTGCCCTGCCGATTCCTGTTGCATACCATTGGCCGACCGTTCTGCTGTCACTGTTTGCGGCCATTCTCGCGTCGGTTATTCCGCTGTACGTGGTGAGCCGACAGAAAATGGGTGCGTTCCCAACGCTCGCCGGAAGTGTCCTGATGGGTGCGGGTATTGCGAGCATGCATTACATCGGCATGGCCGCCATGCGTTTATCTGCCGTATGCCATTTTAATTCCTTCCTCGTCGTCCTGTCCGTCGTGTTCGCTGTGCTGATTTCTCTCGCCGCGTTATGGATTACCTTTCACTTCCGAGATGGGAAAAAAGGGATCGACTGGGGAAAGATAGCCGGAGCTTTGCTGATGGGTACCGCCATTCCCGTCATGCATTACACCGGCATGGCTGCCGCCAGTTTCACGCCTTCCGGCATGCCAGCGGACCTATCTCATGCCGTCAGTATCTCCACGCTTGGCACGATCGGAATTGCCGCCGTCACCTTGATCGTCCTCGGACTGGCCCTGCTGACGTCCTGGCTGGATAAGCGATTCGCTGCACAGACCTTGGAACTGCAGGAAGAGAAGCTTCGCCAGAAGCGAGGCCTACCTTGTCCGAAGCGCAGCGATTAAGTCATACCGGCAGCTTCGGCTGGAGGCCCTCCACCGGCGAGATCATCTGGTCAGAGGAAACCTTTCGAATCTTCCAATACGACCGATCGACGAAACCGACCGTCGAACGTGTTCCTCCAACGGGTTCATCCGGAAGACGCGGCCTTCGTGAAACAGACCGTTGAGCGTGCTTCGCAGGATGGGAATGATTTTGAGCATGAATATCGCTTGGTGATGCCAGATTGTGCGATCAAACATGTCCACGTTGTGGCTCATGCAGAAAGAAGTGAGTCGGGTGAGCTCGAGTTTGTTGGTGCGGTGATGGACACCACGGAGAGCAAGCGCGCGGAGAAAAAGTTGCGCCGCAGTGAAGAATCTTTGCTTGAGGCGCAGAAACTAAGCCACACGGGCAGCTGGAGACACGATTTCGCATCGGGGGAGGTCACTGTCTCACCGGAAATCTTCCGAATATTCGGTATCAAACCTGGTGAGGATGTGTCCAGCACGGATTTCTTTTTTAGCTGGTTTCATCCTGAAGATCGTGAGCGCGTTCAGGAACTTTTTAAAAGAAGCGAAATCCAGAAAACCGATTATCAAGAGGACCATCGCATTGTTCTTCCCGACGGAACCATCAAGCACCTCCATGTTATCGGACATCCAGTCCTAAACGAGTCGGGCGACCTCATAGAATTTGTGGGGACCGCGATGGACGTAACCGACCGTAAGCGGGGAGAGCAGGCGAGCCGTTTGCTGGCAGCCGTTGTGGAATCGTCTCACGATGCGATTGTGAGCAAAGATCTGAATGGCATAATCACTACTTGGAACACGGGCGCAGAACGACTGTTCGGCTATGCTGCGGAAGAGGCGGTCGGCCAGAATATCACGCTGATTATTCCCCCTGACCGTCGTGACGAAGAAAGGGCGATTATTGAACGGCTGACGCGAGGCGAGCGGGTCGACCACTTCGAGACGGTCCGCATGCGCAAAGACGGCAGCCTGCTCGATGTTGCTCTGACAATCTCGCCGATGAAGGATGCCGGGGGGCGCATTGTTGGGGCATCGAAATTGGCACGGGACATAACCGAACGCAAACGTGCCGAAGAAGCTTTGCGCCAGGCGCAGGCGGATCTCGCGTACATGAGCCGGGTAACCACCATGGGCGAGTTGACTGCTTCTCTGGCGCACGAGATCAGACAGCCGATTTCCGCAGCAGTAATAAACGCTAAAACCTGCTTGCGATGGCTTGGTCGCGATGAGCCCGACCTGGCAGAGGCATGCGAAGCCGCATCAAGACTCGTTAAAGACGTAACGCGCGCGGCTGATATTATTGGCAGAATCAGCTCGCTGTTCAAGAAGGGCGCGCTGCAGCGGGAGCTGGTTGATATAAGTGATCTCGTTCGAGAAATGATTGTCCTGCTACGCAACGAAGTGAACCGCTACTCAATCTCCATCCGCACCGAACTTGCTGAGGGTCTTCCAAAGGTCATGGCAGACCGTGTGCAACTACAGCAAGTTTTCATGAACCTCATGCTCAACGCCATCGATGCCATGAAGGAAACGAGCGGCCCAGGTGAGCTTACAATCAAGGCGGAAGCCGAAGACGGTCAACTGCTGATCTCGGTCAGCGATACTGGTGTGGGATTGCCCCCGGAGCAGGCGGACCAGATCTTCAGGGCATTTTTTACGACCAAAGACAACGGGACTGGTATGGGGCTGCCCATCAGCCGGTCGATCATTGAGTCGCATGGCGGCCGCTTGTGGGTTACCGGTGCATCCGGGCGGGGCGCAACTTTTCAATTCACGCTGCCCGCCAAAATTGCGGCGCACGCATAATCTGCTCATCTGCTCTCACGTGGTAGCGAATCTTCGTTTCTATGCGGGCTATTCCACTTCTCATACATTGCCAAGACGAAGATTACGAGGACCTTTAAGACCCGTTCTAAGAAGCGTTCGAGCCTGCCGCCCCATCATGAAAATAGTAATTCTGTAACCCTGCGCTGATCTTGAGCGAGTCACGGCGAAACCGGAAGTTGAAATAAGGTCAATCGGAAATTGTGACTACACCCGACCCGCATAGGATGGAGGAAAATTGTATCGCGAAGATTCTCTTCGCTGCGATTGTGCTAATTGGCTGTTGCGGTGCTCGTGATCGACTTTTCTTTCTACGCAATTAGTTTCGATGCATCAATCGATTACGAATACAAATCAAGGGTTGTACTCACCTTGGCGTGCCAGAAAAGTTCTTGAATAATCGTTTTTACGTCCGATCTTCGATTCGCGAGGAAGGCCGCAAGTGAATGAAGAAAGATTTGGAAGCCAAATCTTTTACCAGGTTGCAATCGAAGGCCAACCTTGACTGCAGCGTGGCGAATTTTGGCTGCGGTCATCATCCTGGCACTCAGCGGCGTTTCATCCAATCCTCAAGCTTTGCGTAAAGACAACCCAGGAATGCAATACCAAGCGTTTTATGCAATATAAGTATTACTGTATTAGTCACGTACACGCTTCAAGGCGCAAGTCAATCGACACGTATACGTTTATATTTAGAGCGCCGCTCCAGGCTACCTGCTTCCACGAGCGCGAATAATCCAAATGATTGTGCAATTCGATTCCCCGATCTGTGTGTCTCTGCAGGAGCCGATTCCCCCAAAGGGAATATGTATATTGAGCCGACCTTTGTCCATACTGCGCCAGGCTGTCGTGAGTATCGCTTTGTGCTGTTTGCTGGTCATATTGACAGCTGTCGATAGCCGTGCAGATGGCACAGAGCAGGATCAATCCAAAGATATGACTCTTAAGCTGCTTAGTCTGGAGCAGCTCGGTAACGTCGAAGTAACGACAGCTTCGAAGGAGCCAGAGGCGGTCTGGAAGACGTCGGCGGCGATCTATGTCATCACTCAGGAGGATATACGGCGTTCAGGTGCCACGAGCATTCCGGATGTCCTGCGGTTAGCGCCGGGAGTGGAGGTGGCCCAAATCGACTCCAGCACATGGAGCATTGGTATCCGCGGATTCGGAAGCGGTTTTTCCAAGTCTGTTCTGGTTTTGATTGACGGCCGCAACGTCTACACTCCGCTTTTTGCCGGTGTTAACTGGAGAGTGCAAAATGTCTTGCTCGAAGATATAGATCGGATTGAAGTCGTTCGCGGACCCGGCGGCACGATATGGGGAACGAACGCGGTGAACGGCGTTATCAACATCATCACTAAGAATTCCAAGGATAGCCACGGGGCGCTGGTTTCCGTAGGTGGCGGCAATGTCGATCAGGGGACCGGCGAATTTCAATACGGAGGAGCACTCAGCAAGAATCTTAGCTATCGCGTCTATGGTATGGCTTTTGGCAGGGCGCCGGAGTTTCACACCGATCAAGATAATTTTGACGGCTGGCAATTGGGCCAGGGCGGCTTTCGAATGGATTGGGACGATCAAAAGCGTGACACGCTGACACTCCAGGGTGACCTCTATAAAGGTGGGGTCGGGGAAAGGGAGAATATTGCCTCTTACTCGCCGCCTGGATCTACCAACATCGACGGGACGAAAGACGTATCAGGCGCAAACCTTCTAGGAAGATGGCAGCGCAAATTTACTGGCGGATCTGACATTCAAGTCCAAGGATATTACGACCGCACATATCGCATTGGCACCCAATTAGGAGAAACTCGAAACACGTTTGATATTGATTTTATTCACCACATGACCCTCCTGCCCCGCCAGGACATTATTTGGGGCTTGGGTGCCCGTTGGAGCCCCAGCGATTTCACCCAGACGGTTTCCACAGTCGACTTCCTGCCGCATCACCAGTCCGATAACATTTACAGCGCGTTCCTGCAGGATGAGGTTTCGGTTATTCGAAACAAGCTCGCAGTAACCATCGGATCGAAGTTTGAGCACAACATTTACACCGGTTGGGAGATTCAGCCCAGCGTACGCCTACTGTGGACACCGAGTCCCCACCAAACCGTTTGGGGAGCGGTGTCACGCGCTGTCCGCAGTCCATCGCGGCTCGATGAGGATATTCAGCTCACGGGCTTTTCGCCTGCGAATGCGACGACCCCAGAATTTTTCTTGCGCATTGCCGGCAACCCTGCATTCGTCTCGGAGCAATTGCTTGGCTACGAGATCGGCTATCGGGCCCTCATCACCTCCAAGCTCTATTTTGATCTCTCTGCTTTCCGCAACGATTACAATGATCTCACCAGTTACGGAAATCCACAGTTCTCCATTGCACCCTCTCCGGCTCCGCCTGATTTGCTAATTACAGTCCCCTACGCCAACGGTTTAAAAGGCGTCACGACGGGGGTGGAAATCTCTCCTGATTGGAAGATCACTGATTGGTGGCAATTAAAGGGTTCGTACTCGTATTTGCATTTAAAGACGGAAGACAGACCGGGATTTACGGACGCTGTAACCGTAGCTGCGGATAACGGCTCAAGTCCGCGCCACGAGATAGTTATCCAATCCTTGATCAATCTGCCCAAACGATTTGAATTTGATCCGATATTTCGGTATGTGAGCGCGCTACCCGCCCAGCAAGCAGCGGCTTACAGCACCGCGGATGTGCGGTTAGGCTGGCACGCCGCTGAGCGAGTTGAATTTTCGCTGGGCGGGCAAAACTTATTTCAACCCCGCCATGTCGAGTTTAGCGGCGATCCAGGACCGCTGGTTTGGATTAAGAGAAGCGTTTACGCGAAGATAACGTGGAGAAGATAACTGAATCTGATATCCATGTTTCGTACGATTAGCGGGGCTTTGGAACAGCCCGCCATTCACGGCTGCGTTTCCAGCCGTTCCGCGTATGCGCGCCAGCGCGTTCCCGTTGTCATCGTAGCGTTGTCGCTGCTTGTCATCCCCATTCTTCGCGCCCAACAACCAAAAGCGTCCGAATATCTTGTCAAGGCCACTTATCTCTATAACTTTGGCCGCTTCGTCCAATGGCCTCCGACTGCCGTGGCGGCGCAGGGGGACTCGTTTCCTATTTGTGTGATTGGGCAGGATCCGTTCGGTGCCGCTCTGGACAACATTCTCGCTGGTGAAGCCATTGACGGTAAGTCAGTGGTGGCAAGACGAATTACGAAACCGCAAGAGGCAATGAATTGCCGTGTCCTGTACATAAGTCCGTCGGAAGACAGTCGATTGAAAGAACTCCTGGTTGCACTTGATAAGGCAGGGGTGCTGACCGTCAGCGACATCCCCCAATTCTCGCAGCGCGGGGGCATGATCCAGTTCGTCCTGGCGGGGAACAAGATCCGGTTCGAAGTCAATTTGACGAACGCGCAAAACGCAGGTCTGACTCTGAGTTCCGATTTACTGAAAGTCGCAGTCGCCGTGAGGAAGTCTCCGCAGCCTGGAGACTAAAATTCGATGTTCAGAAACTATTCGATTTCTAAAAAAATTACCTGGACGAACATGTTGGTGAGCGGCGCCGCGTTGCTTCTGGCCTGCGCTTCATTTATTGGTTACGATCTGATCAGCTTTCGACAAGCAACCGTCTACAATCTCTCCATTCAGGCTCAGATCGCCGGATCAAACGCCGTTTCCGCGCTTCTGTTCGACGACCAAAATTCAGCAGAGAAGACTTTGTCGGCACTTCAGGCTTCGCCAAATATCATTTCCGCCGGCATTCTTACTCTCGACGGCCGGCTGTTCGCGTCATATTCCCACGATAAGGATGGAAAAATCCTGGTTCTACCTCAGCTCACTCCTGGGCAAAAAGAAACACATCAATTTGGCAACGGCACGGTTCTACTGGTTCAGGCGATTGAATTCCAAGGAAAGCCGACAGGTATCATTTACATACAATCCGGCATGAATACTTTGTATGCCCGGCTGAGGCTGTACGTGGAAATCTCCGCCGTCGTGTTGATCGTATCTCTGCTGGCGGCACTCTTAATTTCACCGATTTTTCAGAGAGAAGTTGCCGGCCCGATCGTGCAGTTGGCGGAAATTACGAAGATTGTTTCTCGAGATAAAAATTATTCCATCCGGGCGGCACAGGTTGACAGTCACGATGAAGTATCGGTCCTGGTCGAGGCTTTCAACGGCATGTTGTCGCAGATTCAAGAGCGCGACAAAGCTCTGCAGAGGGCTCATGACGAGTTGGAATTAAGAGTCCATGAACGCACTTCTGAACTGACACTTGCCAACGAGCTGTTGACTCAAGAGGTTACTGAACGCAAGCAGACCGAAGACGCCTTGCGACTCAGCGAAGAACGATTCCGCTTGATGGTGTCCGACGTGAAAGAATACGCCATCCTGATGCTCGATCCAGATGGACGAGTGACAAGTTGGAACGCTGGAGCGGAACGCACCAAAGGATATCTGGCCGATGAAATATTGGGGCAGCATTTCTCCCTCTTTTACCCGAAGGAAGATGTGCTGCGCGGAAAGCCCGCCTTTGCGTTGAATACTGCTTTGGAGCACGGACGATACGAAGACGAGGGCTGGCGCGTACGCAAGGATGGCTCCACTTTCTGGGCCGATGTCGTGCTCACTGCATTGCGAGACAAGACGGGCCAGCTGCGTGGTTTCTGCAAAGTCACACGCGATGTAACCGTTCGTAAGCAGAACGAAGAGTTGCTGCGGCTTAAGAATGCGCAATTGGAGACCGCGAACCACGAGCTTGATGCGTTCAGTTACTCAGTTTCCCATGACTTGCGCGCGCCGCTCCGTGGCATAGACGGATTCAGCCAGGCGCTTCTGGAAGACTATGGCGAAAAGCTCGACTCCGTCGGCCAAAACTATCTTCAACGCGTACGTCTGGCAGCGCAGAACATGTCCGCGCTGATCGATGATTTGCTGAATCTTTCCCGTGTTACCAGAAGTGAAATGTATCGAGAACGCCTTGACCTAAGCGCTGTAGTCAAATCCATCGCAGTGGACCTTCAACGCGGAGCACCAAGCCGGAACGTGACATTTGTTATTACCGAAGGCCTTACAGCCGACGGAGATTCGCGTCTATTGCGTGTGGCGATCGAAAATCTGCTCGGCAATTCCTGGAAGTACACTTCCGGGCATAGCAGCGCTCGTATTGAATTCGGCTTCCACCAAGCCAACGGCCGGTCTGCCTTTTTCGTCCGTGACGACGGCGCGGGGTTCGATCAACGTTATTCCGATCGCCTTTTCGGCGCTTTCCAGCGATTGCACTCAATGACTGAATTTCCTGGTACTGGAATTGGCCTGGCCACCGTCCAACGAATCATCCATAGGCATGGCGGAGAGATTTGGGCGGAAGGGGAAGTCGAAAAAGGCGCTACATTTTATTTTACTTTGTAATTCAATCGCTTTGACCTAAGGATGGGGCCATGGATGAAAACGTGATTCTGTTAGTGGAAGACAATCCCGACGACGAGGCGCTTACGCTTCGCGCGCTGAAAAAGAACAATATCGTTAATCAAGTAGTTGTCGCGCGCGATGGAAGCGAAGCACTCGACTACATGTTTGGCAGGGGGAACTACTCGGGCAGGGATCCGAATCAGTTGCCGCAAGTAATCTTACTGGATTTAAAGCTCCCGAAGATTGATGGCCTCGAAGTATTGCGCCAACTTCGGGAGGATCAGCGAACAAAACTAACTCCCGTGGTGATTCTTACATCTTCCAATGAAGAGCAGGACAGGTTCAAAGGATACGATCTGGGCGCAAACAGTTATGTACGCAAGCCGGTCGATTTCAATAAGTTCATTGAGGCCGTTCGCCAGCTTGGATTGTACTGGCTGGTTTTCAATGAACGGCCACCGGTTGGGAGGCGTTGAATGGGAACTGCACTCCGATTATTGATTGTCGAAGACTCCGAAGATGACGCAGCTCTGCTGCTGCGAGAACTTCGGCGCGGTGGCTATGATGTCACGCACGAGCGGGTGGATACACCTGGCGCATTGACATCCGCACTGGACCGGCAGAAATGGGACCTCGTGATCTCTGACCATTCCATGCCACATTTCACCGGGATCGATGCGTTGCACACTCTGAGATCCAAGGGATCGCGCATTCCGTTCATCTTTGTCTCTGGAACCATGGGGGAAGAAACGGCCGTCTCCGCGCTGAAAGATGGCGCGCAAGATTACTTGATGAAGACGAACCTGAAGCGTTTGGTTCCAGCCGTTCAGCGTGAACTCCGAGAGGCTGAACAGCGACAGGAAAGAGAGCGTTTGGAGCGGCAGGTACAGCAACTGCACAAATTTGAAACGATCGGTCGGCTGGCGGGCGGTATAGCCCACGATTTCAATAATGTCATTGGCGCGATTTTAGGCTGGGCGGAATTATGCAGTCAGGATACTCAACCGGGAACGCAACTACACGATCGCATTCATAAAATCATGAACCAAGCCGACCGGGCTGCAGGACTGACATCCCAGCTTCTCTCATTCGCGCGGCGGCAATTCCTGCAACCGAAACGAATCGACCTGAACATGCACGTTTTGCAAAGCACGAGCCTTCTTCGCAGAGTCATCGGAGAACACATCACGATTACCGTCCAAACGGCTCGAGATCTTCACGTCACGCTTGCGGACCCATCTCAGATGGACCAAGTGCTCATGAATCTCTGCTTGAATGCCAGAGATGCAATGCCAAAGGGCGGGCATCTCGTTCTCGAAACGAGGAATTTTGAGGCAACGGAAGAATATTGCTGCATTGTCCCTTATGCGCAGCCGGGAAGCTACGTCCAATTGTCGATTTCCGACACAGGCGAGGGGATGGACGCCGAAACGATTGAGCAAATCTTTGAACCTTTTTTCACCACCAAGGAAATGGGAAAAGGCACAGGGCTCGGTTTGGCAACGGTGTACGGGATCGTGAAGCAGCACGGCGGTTTCATCAATGTAGATAGTGAAATGGGAAAGGGAACAACATTTCAAGTCTTTCTTCCGGCCGGTAGTGGCATGGCCGAACCACGTGAGGCTCAAAGCGACGAAAAGCCGCGCACCGGGAGCGAAACAATCTTGATGGTTGAAGATCACGATGGGCTTCGACAATCGGCCCAGGAAATGCTCGAGGCTCTTGGGTATCGCGTTCTGCTCGCGGCAAACGGCTTGGACGCGGTCCAGATCTTTAGGGAAAATTCTGACAAGGTGGATTTAGTCATTTTGGATGTCGTGATGCCCGGATTGTCTGGACCGGATACATATTCAAAGATGATCTCTATTCGACCTGACTTGAGAGTTATTTTTACGACCGGGTACACGAGCGAAGTAGCTCATCTGACTTCCCTGATTGATGGAGGCGCCGGTTTTCTTCAAAAGCCTTACGGTCAACGCAGCATTGGGCTGAAAATTCGTGAAGTACTGGACCGTGTGCCGGCACATCTTTGAAAAGGTGATCCCAACGAAAGTTTATAGAGAATGACGGGAAGACGGTATTTGATTTTGCGGCTTCCGCCATTCTTTACACAACGTGTACGGACATTTTCAAAAAATGCGCCGAGTCGATCTCCGGCAACATGGCAACGTTCGGGAATCTGGGTGGGGCAGCCTCGCCGGTCGTGACTGTGTTTATCGCAACCAAATTTGGCTGGACTCAGGCCCTGGATTTTGCCGCGCTCGTGACCGTGGTGAGCGGCACGGCGTGGTTTTTTATCGATGCCGGCAATGTGATCGAATAGAGGCAGAGACGCGCTAGTGAAATTCCAGCGGCTTCCGATGGCGCTTGTGCAAAAGTCACTTTTCATGCCGATTTCCATGATTTGCTGGAAATTTAGAATTCCATAAACTGTGTATTGACACGCTTTCATGAAGGTTGTATAGATGCGCCAATCTTATTTGATTCGGAGACCTTCTTACAGAACTTGGGTGACGCGATAGATGAAGTTCGAAGCAACAGTTCCAGTCGTTTCATAAAGCGCCATACCGGCAGGCTTGCCATGACGCGAGTTTGTTTTCTCATTCTTAGAAAGCATCTTCACGTTCGTATAGTTGATTTTCCTTCTCATGAAGCGGTTTGCTGCTGCCTGGGCCTTCTTTTTTAGGGGCATCTTAGAGGTTTCTATATCTCGGGATTAGGGAGCTGAATCGTCTGACTAGGAGGCCGCCATGTCGTCCAGAAGCTTTCGTCGTGCCATTTTTTGTAGTCATTGCTTTGCTCATGTGTACCAGTCTTCTTGCGCCTGGGCACACCTATGCCCAGGTTGCGGGAGCAATGCTCAAGGGTACGGTCACGGATGCCTACCGGGGCCTTCATCCCAAAGGCTCAAGTTTCAATCATCGATGTGGCCACTGGAATTACCCGCACAGTCACAACAGATACCACTGGCAACTATGCTGCTGCGAATCTTCGGCCGGGGGAATACCAGATTCGTGTAACGGCAACTGGCTTTTCCGTCGAAGTACGCTCTGGCATCACGCTCACGGTAGGCGCCCAGCAGGTGCTGGATATCGACTTGCACGTTGGGCAAATGACGCAGGAGATTCACGTTGCGGGTGAAGCGCCCACTGTGGAGCTGGCTTCATCGGAGATCAGTGCTGAAATTACTTCGAACACGGTACGCGAACTTCCGCTGAACGGGCGCAGTTGGACGGACCTTGCCACCCTACAACCTGGCGTGACTCAGATTAATACGCAGCCGAGCTTTACGGTTGGCGCTGACCGGGGCAATCGCGGTTTTGGATCGCAGATTTCAGTGTCCGGTTCGCGGCCCCAGATGGATAACTACCGGCTGGATGGCGTAACGATGAACGGTTACTCGAATGCGGCGCCTGGTAGCGTAACCGGACGAGAAATTGGGCGTCGACGCGGTTCAGGAATTTTCGGTTATCACAACGAATCAGGGAGCTGAGTACGGAAGGACCGCTGGCGGTGTAGTGAACGCAGTCACCAAATCAGGAAGCAATCAGTTCCACGGCACGGGCTATGAATTTCTTCGCAACAGCGCGCTCGACGCCAGGAATTTTTTTGACGATCCGGCCAGCCCGATTCCACCGTTTCGCCGCAATCAATTCGGAGCGTCTGCAGGTGGGCCGATCATTAAAGATCGCACCTTCGTTTTTGGTGATTACGAAGGCGTGCGTCAGTTCCAGGGACATTCGATACTTTCCACGGTTCCGTCTCGCAACGCCAGATTGGGTATTCTTGCCAGTGGTGGTCCAACTCCAAGTTCTTGTCCGGCCAACTCGACCCTGTTAAGTCCCAGCTCAACCGTATGTGTTGACAATTCAGCTGCAAAGTATCTCACGTTTTCTATCCCCTGCCCGATGCTGGCACAGAAAGCGGGAATACCGGTATCCACACATTTGTTCAGAACCAAGTCGTGCACGAAGATTTTGTGACTGCGAGGGTCGATCACAAGTTCTCAGAAAAAGATAGTCTGTTTGGGACGATCGTTTGGGACCGCACCCCGTACAGCACGCCGGATGGTCTGAACAACGTGCTCTTGGGTGACTTTACGAAGGATCAGATGTATATCGTCGAGTGGACCCACAGCTTTAAGCCCAATTTTGTGAACGCAGCACGATTTGGCTTTAACCGTCAGCGAGCGGACGTAGATTACAGTGTGAGCGCAATCAACCCTGCGGCGGCCGACACCAGCCTGGGTGCCAATCCCGGGAGAACTGCCGCACAGGTCACGGGCCTGCAAAAAGGGATTCCTCTGATGACTGGCGGCGTGGGAGCCAATCCCACGTACTTGTACCGTTGGAACTCGTTTCAATATTACGATGACGCGTTCGTTCACCCATGGAAAGCATTCGATCAAGTTCGGCGGCTCGGTCGAGCGCATGCAGCTCAACGCGACGGGCCTCTCCAATCCTAACGGGATATTTACATTCAAAGGTCTGGCAAGTTTCCTGACGAATGCGCCAACGAAATATCAATTCAGGAATAGAAAGCACACTTCATAGCCGTGGTTATCGCCAGACGATGTTCGGCTTCTACTTCCAGGACGATTGGCGAATTCGATCAAACTTCACTCTGAATCTTGGACTTCGGTATGAGACGGCAACGGTAGAGAAGGAGACCACGGGCCAACTTGCCGTGCTCTATAACCCCACTGATTCCGCGGCGCACTGCGGAGTTCTTGTCACCGGATGCGGCGCCGTCGGTCCGTTGTATCAAAATCCGACCCGCAAGGATTTCCAGCCGCGAGTCGGCTTCGCATGGGATCCACTTCACGACGGAAAAATGGCCGTTCGTGGTGGCTTCGGACTATTTGACAATCTCCCGTTAATTTATGAGTACACCGGAATGGAAATCCTGGCAGCTCCCTTTTTTGAGCTCGGCTCGATTAATGGCGGACTACAAGAATACCTTCTTCGCTGGTGTTCCACCGCTTGCCGGAAATCCAAAGAGCTTCCGCGGCGCCTATATTGAGAACAAGATGCCACGCAATTACGTGATGCAGTGGAACCTGAATATCCAGCGGGAGATTACACCTAGCGTTACGGCCTTCATTGCGTATGTAGGTTCTCACGGCGTTCACATGCCATTGCGCATCGACGATTACGACATCGTGCTGCCAACACTGACTTCTGCCGGTTACGTGTGGCCTAAGGTAGATGTGAACGGCAATATCTTTTCTTCCATATGTAACACCACCGATCCCGAAGCAGATGACGATCCAAGTTGTAACCCACCAGTCAGATTAAACGACAACTTTGGATCGATTCGCGGAATGTTCTATTCAGGCAGTTCGGTCTTTCATGCACTCGAGGCTGGAGTGACCAAGAACATGACGCATGGTCTTCAAATCCAGGGCGCGTTCACCTGGAGTAAAAGTATAGACGACAGCTCCGGAACAGGGATATGCCGACCAATTCTCGAACTCCATGTCCAGCCTGGTGCATTTCGACAACCGATTGCTTCGTGGAGTGTCAGATTTCAACATTGGACGAACGCTCGTAATCAATGGGATCTGGCAAGTTCCCACACGCCAAATCACTGACAGGATTTGTAGGTGGGGTGGCAAATGGATGGCAGGTGCAATCGATCTTTAAAATGAGCGACGGCATTCCCTTTACGCCGACATTCGGTACGGGCGGCGACCCGCTTGGACTTAGCAATAGCGATGATTGGGACTACCCCAACCGCTTGGGCGGTTCTGGATGTAATTCCCTCGTGAATCCGGGCAACCCATTGAACTACGTCAAGACGCAATGCTTCTCGATTCCTACCGCGCCGAACCTGGCATTTTGGAATGCGAACTGCGACCCGGCGCCGCCTAGCTTTGGCGGATCTCTCCCGACAGGGTCGCTGGATTGCTACAATCTACGAGGTAACGCTGGCCGAAATATTCTCACCGCGCCTGGACTGATCAATCTCGACTTCGCGGTATTCAAGAACAACCACATCCGCCGGATTTCGGAAACATTCAACATTCAATTCAGAGCCGAAATGTTCAACATTCTGAACCGCGCGAACTTTGCTCCGCCGGTGCTGCCAGACCAGACGGATATATTTAATTCCGACGGTACGGCAAACGATTCAGCAGGCCAAATAAAGTCCACCGTCACCGATGCGCGGGAAATTCAGCTTGGACTGAAAGTCATCTGGTGATCGTTCTTTTATGCGGATGGCTTCAGATAATTAGAGATTTAGAATGCACTGTGTGAGGAGGGAAAATCATGAAAGCCTCAATCTCACGGAGGGGTTTCGGCAAAACGCTTGGAGCCGGCGTAGTCGGAAGCCTTGTCGGCGGATCGGCGGCACTGGCGTCGCCACTCCCCGCCACAGCTTCCCCAAAACGGATGACCACAGTCTTGCGCGAGCTGATCAGCCGCAAGGGGATCATTGCCGCACCGGGAATCTTTGATCCTATGTCCGCGAGAATTGCGGAAACGCTTGGATTCCAGGTGCTCGATCTTCCCGGTAGCGCGCTTGGGTATCAGACCACCTTGATGGAGCCAAACCTTGGCCTTGAGGACATGATTGAGGCTCTTCGCCGCATCACGAGCGCAGTTAATATCCCCGTCGTGGTCGACGTGGGTGCCGGCTTCGGTGAACCGGCGCACCTGTTGCGCACGGTGCGTTTTCTGGAGCAAGCCGGTGCGGCGGGCATGCATCTGGAAGATCAGGTGTATCCAAAGCGCTTCCACTATCATGTGGGGCAGGAGCACACGATTTCGGCAGAGGAGATGCTTGATAAGATCCACTATGCCGTTGAGGCGCGCAGCGACCCGGACTTCGTAATCGTTGGCCGCACCGACTCTTTCCGCACAGTAAGTTTTGCCGAAGGGGTTCGCAGATCGAATCTATACGTCGAAGCGGGCGCGGACATGATTATGCCGTCGCATGTCACGACCGGCGAGCAGGTCAAGCAGTTGCCCCACGAAATTCATGCCCCCCTTAACTGGACCCATAGTGCCGGCCGACCCGGCGAAGCGCCGGTATTTTCCCTTCAGGAGCTCGAAGCAATGGGTGGCGATAAAGGCGGATACAAACTTATTAACTACGTTGGCGGGCCGATATTCGCGGCGTTCAAAGCCATCAAGGACGATCTCAACTATTTGAAGCAAAATGGCAGTCCCAGGATGGATTACGCAGCTTTCGCCGCCATCGAAAAGGAGGCGCAGGAAGCTT
The DNA here is from genome assembly GCA_963786215.1 of uncultured Acidobacteriota bacterium. Lineage (GTDB taxonomy): Bacteria > Acidobacteriota > Terriglobia > Acidiferrales > UBA7541 > Palsa-360. The sequence continues at coordinate 25,521 of CAWAYK010000002.1, read as the reverse complement.
GCAACCTTCCGCAATACGTAAAGATCGAGAATGCGACAACAGAAAAGGCCTGAAGCAATGAGTATCATTGCGCAAAAGCTAGATTGGTAGATTAATGATAAAATGTTAAATCATTATCATTCCTGAATACTGATTGGGCGCAATCTGAACGAAACAGTCCGCCCAGCCAAAACACGCGTTTACCTCTCCGCTTATGCCGAGCATAAGCAAACGAGGCTACCGAAGGCGCCGAAGGTTCTCTAGCAGGCTGCGGAAAAAAGCCTTGTTCTGTCATTCTGAGCGAAGCGAAGAATCTCTCTTCGATTTAAGTATAGGAAAAGAAACAAGGAGAGATTCTTCGCTTCGCTCAGAATGACAGAGTATTGGGTTTTTCCGCAGCCTGCTAGGGCTGTAGCTCCCCTGATAATGAAGGAGAATGGCTATATTTCTTGGAATTCGCGCAATAAAATTGGAATCCCCTTCCGCACCAAAATCTTTTCACCTATTTTTTCCTCCTGCTTTTTTCATGTCCCGAACTGTCAGCTTTTATGCCTTTTCAGGATGTGTACCAAAACAGCATGCCCATTCACATATTTGAATTCTTCCTCCCCGGCATATCGGTATGCTGGCTGTTGACCTTCTTAGGGCAATATGCTAACTACACGTGTCACGGGTCTATAAGCTAATAAATTCACGTCTGTGTATATTTGCGTCCAAATGACATCTACTTTCAATAAGAATTCTCTAATACGTGCCACGGCGAAAGCACTCTTCTTCGTCATATTCATTTCTTTCTACATTTCCGCATCCGTGACTGCCAGCGCGGGGCAGGCTACTTCCGGAGCTGCTCCCGTTAGGGTGGGCGGGGATGTCAAACCACCCATAAAAATTAAGGATGCGAAGCCAGTTTATCCTCCAATGGCGCGCCAAACTCGCACGCAAGGCACAGTGATTCTGGAGTTGACCATCGGCGACGACGGAAAAGTGAAGGCCGTGAAGGTCCTCAAGTCCCTGACGCTCCTCGATGCGGCAGCGACGGACGCCGTGAAACAGTGGGAATTCAAGCCCACAATGTTGAACGGAAAAGCTATTTCCGTGATTATGACGACCGCTGTCAATTTTTCTCTCGATTGAGAAGCTGACGCGTTGGATCGCGACGCGCGCGGTCGGCCGGCCAATTCAAGGCAATCATTCGCGCTACACCGTCAGCAAAAAAGGAGCACGATCACACGATGCTGCGTTACCTGACATTAAATTGGCGCTCCACAACGATCAAAACGCGGCTGATCTTGCTCGTACTGGTGGCCAACGTGGTCAGCCTCGGCGTGGGCTATGACGGGCTGCTGCAAACGCAAAAAAGCAAGGCTGCGTTTGAGGACATTTATGAAAGCCGTGTTGTTTCGACCGGGTACCTGAAGGACATCGAAGGCGCATATTCGATCCAAATATACGGGGCCGCGGTGAAATTTGCGGATGGCCTGATCACCAGCGATCAAGCGTCGAAGCTCGTAGGAGACGCGAGGGAGAGTATTGGTCAAACGTGGCCGAAGTTTGTCGCCCGCCAGAAAACCGACGTAGATAAACAACTGACCGATGCAGTAGAGGCTCTTAAAACCGGTGTTGATGCCAATCTGGACCCGCTCCAGGCGCTCCTGAAAAAGGGCGATCGTGCAGGTGTCAAGAAATTCCTCCAAGAAACGTGGTATCCGGCTGCCGACCCGCTGTCAGATCAACTCGCCCAGCTTTACGATACGCTACAAAGCGAAGGCCGAAACGATTTTGAAGATTTAACCGCGGCGTACACGCATGGCCGCAATCTACAGTTTTCGATCATTGGTATCGGCCTGGCAATTTCTCTCTTCTTGGGGTGGACGGTTCTCAGAACGGTTACGCGATCCCTGCGCCTTGTGCGGGAGCAGTTGCACGAGCTGTCCGCTGGAGAAGGAGACCTGACTCGCCGCTTGCCGACAGGTAAGGACGAGGTCGGCCAGATCGCGGAGGAAGTGAACGGACTGATGGAAAAGCTCCTCGGGCTAGTCCGCCGTGTTCAGGAGTCAGGGATTCAAGTGACTTCCTCATCCACGCAGCTTTCCGCATCCTCCAAGGAGCTCGAAGCCACTCTCGGAGAGCAGATTGCCTCCACCAACGAAGTCGTATCTTCCGCCAAACAGATATCCGCAACTGCACAAACGCTGGTGAAAACCATGGGTGACGTAGCCTCGCTTTCTCATGATGCAGCCCGGTCCGCCGATCAGGGCCAGACAGGTCTCTCACGGATGAGCGCCACGATGGAAAAAATGGAATCCGCGTCGACAACCATCGCCCAGAAGCTTGCGGCAATCAACGCGAAAGTCGCCAATATTACCAGCGTGGTGACGACCATCAACAAGGTCGCCGACCAAACGAACCTTTTGTCGCTCAATGCCGCAATCGAAGCGGCAAAGGCTGGCGAGTTCGGTCAAGGCTTCGCCGTAGTCGCGCGGGAAATTCGGCGGCTTGCGGATCAGACCGCTGTGGCAACCCTTGACATCGAGCAAATGGTTAAGGAAATGCAATCCTCCGTATCCTCGGGTGTGATGGGCATGGAAAAATTCGCCCAGGAAGTGCAAGGAGCCGTGCACGAGGTGAATGACATCGGCGGGCAGATTGCCCACATCATCGAACAGGTTCAAGGCCTCGGCCCGCGGTTCGAATCGGTGAATGAAGGAATGGAATCGCAATCGATCGGCGCCCGGCAAATTTCTGAAGCAATGATCCATCTGAGCGAAGCAACGCGCGCCACTGCCGAATCACAGCGCGAAGCTGCGCGCGTGATTCAGGTTTTGGATAATGCCGCGCGCTCCCTGCATCACGAAGTCTCTCTCTTCCGGGTCGATGGCACGAAGCCAGTCTCCGCCTCCGCGCCATCGCACAACGGCGACTCTGCGGTTGGTGTTGTGGCAGTCCGATGAATAGTGGTGTCGTGACCGCACTTCTATTCGGGGTCGCGGATCAGCGCTATGGACTCGATGTATCGCAGATTGTAGAGGTAGTTCCGGCGGTGCGCCTGCGAACGATTCCTGGCACGCCTGACCACGTGGCAGGAGTGTTCCGATACAAGGGATCGATCGTGCCCGTGATTGACCTGAATCAGATGCTCAGCGGCAGACCTGCGGAAAAACGTTACAGCACGCGGGTCATCCTTGTACGATTTCCCGGAACTTCGGGAGTCGAGCACCTGTTGGGTCTCATGGTTGAGCGCGCGGATCAGGGACTTACGGAACCTGTGGGCGATCTCCAGTCCTCGGGCATCTCCACTCCCGATGCTCCATATCTCGGCAAGCTTGCGACGCTTGGAAAAGAAACAATTCAGTTCGTTAAGATTGAGCAGCTGATTCCGGATAAACTGCGTGACCAACTTTTCACCGAGGACTGATCGCGTGGATACCACCGCTCTTGGCGAATTGCTTGCCGAAAAGTTGGGGCTGGATGCCGAGAGCATGGGCCCGTCATTTCTTATTTCCATTGCCCGCCGAAGCCTGCATCAATCCGCATATGCCGATCTCCCGGCATTTATGCGGGCGGCTGCCACGGGGGGCGAAACCTGGCAGAAACTTGTCGAGAACGTGGTGGTTTCTGAAACCTGGTTTTTTCGGGATGAAGCGCCATTCGAATATATCGCGGAAGCCGCGCAACAGAGTTTGCATATTCGTGGCGCTGCCCCTATCCGTTTTCTGAGCTGTCCATGCTCTACGGGGGAGGAGGCGTATTCCGTTGCGATTGCGTTGACGGATGCAGGCCTTCCACCAAGCGCATTTACCATCGACGCTGCGGATGTGAGTCCCAATTCACTTAAAGTGGCGCATGCCGCAATCTATAGGACCCGTTCTTTCCGAGGGAGTCATCGCATAGATCGGGCACATTATTTCCAGCACGAGGCTGATACCAAACGTTGGAAACTCAAGCCCGCGCTCCGTGCCATGGTCAAGTTCCGTCCCGCGAATCTGGTTACGCTTGAAGGCCTTGAGCACTTGCAACCCTTTGACATCGTGCTCTGTCGAAATCTGCTCATTTATCTTCACCCGCGGGCGCGCGCCGACGTTCTGGCTTCATTGCGCCGTTTGCTTGCTCCGGACGGAATTCTCATTGTCGGCCATGCGGAACCTGCTATTGCACGCGAACATGGGTTTACCAGCGTAGGCGATGCACGCGCTTTTGCCTTTACCAGGGCAGCCAAGGCGGAGTCTCGCAAACATTTCATATCCACTTCGGCCAGCCGCGCACCGCGAAATAATTTGAAGTCTTATTCACAACTTGCTGTAGCTGCCGCACATGGAAATACTGAAAAGAAGCCCGCTACTGCTTCCTCGCAATCCCGCGCCATCGCTCCCACTCTGGACACCATCCGGAAGTTGGGCGATGCGGGCCGTACGCAGGAAGCGATTCAACAGTGCCGCGATTATGTGCGGCGTGTCCCTGATTCCGCGGAAGGATATTTTCTGCTAGGCGTACTGTGCGGCGCAATGAAGAATGAATCTGATGCGGAAACCGCTCTGCGTCGCGCTCTATACCTGCAGCCCGATCATGCTGGCGCGCTCATGCATCTCTCCCTAAATCATTACGCAAAAGGAAACACTATCACGGCTGCGCGATTGCGCGCGCGAGCTGACCGGATCGCTGCACGCGGGAGCAAATCATGAGCGGCTTCAATCAGGAAACGGGAGCCACGCTCAGGTGCTGGGGAGAAATTGGCGTTTGGGGCAACAACACTTGCGTTGAATTGCCACGAGTAGGGCATTGCCGCAATTGCGAAGTCTACACGGCAGGCGGTCATGAACTACTTGAGCGCCCCGCGCCGCCTGACTATCTTGACTGGTGGACCGAGCTGCTCGCCGCAAAAAATAAAGATTCCAAACCGGAGTCAACCACTCCCTATCTTGTCTTTCGCGTCGGTCAGTCCTGGCTTGCGCTTCGCGCCGTCGTACTCCGCGAAATTATGCAGCCGGGAGTAATTCGGACAGTCCCGCATCGCCGCTCGAATGTATTACTGGGACTAACGGTAGTGCGCGGAGAAATCTATCCCTGTGTTTCATTACACGCGCTCATCGGCGATGCGGCGCTTGATGGAGCTGCATCGACTGTGCGGTTTCTCGTCGCTCGCCACCAAGGAGGTGACTGGGTATTGCCGGTTGATGAAATCAACGGAATTCATGACGTTCCGGAAGCGGCGGTTGAAGCGCTTCCCGCGACGTTGGCACATTCAGGCGGAGTTTACACCAAGGGAATCGCGCAGTGTGGTGATCGTCCCGTGGGCTTAGTGGACGAGGATATGCTGTTCAGCAGCCTGGAGCGGAAAATCGCATGAGCAACCTGGGCGCATTCTCCATGTGGGACCTTTTCCGCGGAGAAGTTGAGTCGCAGATGCGGGTGTTCACCGAGGGATTGCTTCAGATCGAAGGGGGCGCAAATCCCCAAGCGCATTTGGCGGCCACCATGCGCGCCGCGCATTCGATCAAAGGCGCGGCGCGAATTGTCCAATTGGATGTTGTCGTACGCATTGCGCACGTGATGGAAGATTGTCTGGTCGCAGCGCAGGAATCCACGCTGGTGCTGAACGCGGCGGGGATTGACGTACTCCTCGCGGCAGGCGACTTGCTGTCTCGCCTCTCTTCCGTGGACGAAGCGTCGGTGCCCGGCTGGATCGAGGAACATGGCACTGCGATCGAAGAACTGATTGCTCAACTTGGGCAAGTCCGTGCCGGAACATGGGCCGCCCCAACCAGCGTCTCCGTTTTGGCGGATCAGTCATCATTCGTGACAATCGAACCTGTCGATTCTTCCTCCGCTTCATCCGGCAAGGTTGCAGGATTGCCTGCGAACGGATCAAGCGCAACCGTTGCGCCACTCGTTCCCGTCACGGAAACTTCCGCTCCAGCGCCGCCTGTCCCAGAAAAACCAGTAGCTTCCTCTCACGTTGTCGACATGAAGGACCGGACATTAAAGGTCGGTGCCCAAACTCTGAACCGGTTGATGGGACTCGCCGGAGAGTCTCTCGTGCAAAGCCGATGGTTCGAACCTTTTGCCGAATCGCTCTTCACTCTCAAGCGACGCCAATACGAAATCAGTGAAATTCTGGAATTGCTGCAGACGCGACTGGACCGTGCGCCGGTTGACACCAATGAGCTGTTGGACTCCGCCCGTACCAAGCTCGAAACCGTGCGGCAATCGACGGCAGCGCGGCACATGGAATTCGAAACCTTCGCCTTGCGCTCATCCGGGCTTTCCGATCGGCTTTACAGGGAAGTGGTAGCGACGCGGATGAGGCCTTTCGGGGATGTGGTGGAAGGCTTTCCACGATTGGTGCGTGACCTCGCGCGACAGTTAGGAAAGCAAGCGCAGATCACGATCCTGGGGCGGCAGACAGAAGTCGACCGCGAAATCCTGGATCGGCTCGAAGCTCCGCTCAACCACATGATTCGCAATAGCCTCGATCATGGGATCGAATCTCCCGAGGAGCGCTTGGCTGCCGGTAAATCTTCCTCCGGCACGATACGCGTAGAGGCGCGTCACCGCGCTGGCCTCTTCGTGCTCACTGTTTCTGACGATGGGCGCGGAGTGAATGTCGAACGCCTGCGAACGAAAGTCGTGGATCGAGGCCACGCAACTCCAGAGATGGCCGCGAATTTCTCGGACGCTGAACTGACCGAATTTTTATTCCTGCCCGGTTTCTCGACGGCGAGCAAGGTTACCGACATCTCGGGCCGTGGTGTGGGACTCGACGCAGTCAATGAAATGGCGAAGTCGGTGGGCGGAGTTGCGCGTCTGACGGCGCCGCCGGGACAGGGCATTACTCTGACGCTGGAACTGCCCTTGACGCTTTCGGTTGTCCGCACGCTGGTCGCTGAAATCGGGGGAGAGCCCTTCGCGTTTCCGCTCACGAGGATTGCAAAAACCGTTTCGCTCCCGTTCCCCGAACTCGTGTCGCTGGAAGGGCAGCAGTATTTCACGTTGGATGGCGAACGCATTGGCGTCGTCCCCGCGCATGAATTGTTGGGCATGCCCAGGAAGCCGGAGTGGGGCGAAGAGATACCCGTGCTTCTGTTGGGCGAGCGGACTGAGCGATACGGGCTGGCTGTCGATCGATTTCTTGGAGAGCATGATATGGTGGTGCGGCCGCTCGACCGCCGCTTGGGGAAAGTGCAGGACGTCAGCGCATCAGCACTGATGGAAGATGGCTCCCCGGTATTAATCCTGGATGTGGAAGACCTGATCCGCTCGGTGCAATCAGAATTGCAGGGTGGCCGACTGCGAGGACTGGGGCAAGCCACAGTCACGGCAATAAAACGCCGCCGGATTCTGGTTGTGGACGATTCGATTACCGTGCGAGAGCTCGAGCGTTCTCTTTTAAAGAGCCGCGGGTATGAGGTGGAAGTCGCCGTGGACGGCATGGATGGGTGGAACGCACTGCGATCTGGAAGTTACGATCTGATGGTCACGGACGTGGACATGCCGCGAATGACCGGCATCGAACTCGTCTCCCGCGTAAAAGCTGATCCACTTCTTCGCGCCATACCGGTTATCATCGTCTCCTACAAGGACCGGGAAGAGGACCGCCTACGTGGACTTGAAGCCGGTGCCGACCGTTATATGACCAAGAGTAGTTTTCATGACCAGACACTGCTTTCCGCGGTGCACGAATTTATTGGTCCTCCCGGATAATGCGAATCGCCATTGTCAATGATGTTCCGCTAGCAGTTGAAGCCTTGCGCCGCGTGGTCAGCAGCGTGCCCGGTTATGACATTGCCTGGATTGCGGAAGATGGAGAACAGGCGGTACGCCGATGCGCCGCCGACGTGCCGGACTTAATCCTGATGGATTTGATGATGCCTCGAATGGATGGCGCGGAAGCCACGCGGCACATCATGCAGAAAACTCCGTGCGCCATACTGGTTGTTACCGCCACGGTGGGAGGGCACGCTTCCAAAGTCTTTCAGGCGATGGGCTGGGGCGCTCTCGACGCCGTCGATACTCCTGCGCTTGGCCTGTCGGGTGACCCTACCGGTGCTGCTCCGCTGCTGGCAAAAATCGCCATGCTTGGCCGTTTAATTGGTCGGCCCCGCGCTGCTGCGAAAACATTTTCGATTGCCGCTGTTCCAGAGACCGCTTCGGGCGCGGTTCCGCTTGTTGCCATAGGCGCATCTACGGGAGGCCCAGGAGCCTTGGCACAGATTATCAGCGGATTGCCACGCGATTTGCGCGCCACGGTCGCTTTGGTGCAGCACGTCGATGAGCAATTTGCAGCAGGGCTGGCATCCTGGCTGGCCGGACAATCCGGTCACGATGTGGCCACCATTCTACCGAACGATAAACCGGTGACAGGTCGTGTTCTTCTCGCCTCAACCAACGATCATCTCGTCCTGACGCGTGAAGTCACATACCGCTACACGCCTGATCCTGTTGAATATCCCTATCGTCCATCTGTTGATGTGTTCTTTCAATCCATTGCCCAATTTTGGCCGGGTCCAATTGTGGGAGTGCTTCTTACCGGAATGGGCGCGGACGGCGCGGAGGGATTGCTGGGCCTTCGTCGCGCAGGTTGGCACACAATTGCGCAGGACCAGGCCACGAGCATTGTGTACGGCATGCCCAAGGCTGCCGCCAAGTTGAAAGCCGCGGTCGAAATTTTGCCGGTCGAACAAATTGCATCGGCGATTGTAAATGCTGTCCGCGGCTCGCATACACGCCGCGTAGGCCAGAGGAGTCAAACATGAGTGAAGTTGCTTCGCAATTGCCGAACAATATTGCGCCAGCGTCTCGTAGGCCGATTCGCGTGATGCTGGTCGATGATCAAGCCATAATCGGAGAAGCCGTCCGGCGGATGCTTGCGACCGAGCCGGACCTGGAGTTCCGTTATTGCAACGATCCGACTCAGGCGATGCAGGTGGCCGCTGAATTCCAGCCAACCGTGATTCTGCAAGATTTGGTGATGCCCGAAGTCGATGGCCTCACGATGCTGCGATATTATCGAGCCAACCCGGTGACTCGGGAAATCCCGACGATTGTGCTTTCCACCAAGGAAGAGCCGAAGGTAAAGGCCGAAGCCTTCATGCTCGGGGCCAGCGACTACCTGGTGAAACTGCCTGACCCGATCGAACTGACTGCACGGGTGCGGCTTCATTCGCGCGGGTACATCGCACAGCTGGAACGCAACGAAGCCTACGCGGCGCTCAAGCGCAGCGAAGAACGCCTCGCGGAAGAGCTGGCCGAGGCGGCGAAATACCTTACTTCATTGCTCCCCGAACGGCTGAGTGGCGAGCTGACAACTGATTGGCAATTCATTCCCTCGGCGGAGCTGGGCGGGGACACGTTTGGATATTCCTGGCTCGATCAGGATCATTTTGCGATGTACCTGCTCGACGTGTGCGGGCACGGACTGAAGGCCGCTCTGCTGTCCATTTCCGCGATGAACGTTCTGCGTAATCAGACGCTTCCGGCCACGGAGTTCCGGTCGCCCGCTTCCGTCCTGGTCGGCATGAACGAAGCGTTTCAGATGGATCGTCACAACGACATGTATTTCACGATGTGGTATGGCGTGTACAACAAACAAAAGCGCCAGCTCACGTACGCGAGTGGAGGGCACCCGGCAGCTATCCTGCTGGGCGGCGCATCGGCAGAAACGTCCATGCCCGTTGAGCTTTCGAATCCTGGCATGATCATCGGAGGATTTCCCGGGGTTACATACGATGAATTGACCGTGGATCTTCCTCCATACAGCCGGCTCTTTTTTTTCAGTGATGGCGTTTTCGAAGTCACGAGGCCAGACGAATCGATGCTCACTTTTCAGGAATTCATTACCATTCTTGGCCGCGGGCCGCGCGACCGCGGTGCCATACCGCATACGATAGAGAGCATTCGCGCCATTCGCGGGCCGAGCAGCTTCGAAGATGATGTTTCGATTGTAGAAGTCACTTTTTAAAGTAAAGTGCAGTCAGACCGGAGGAATGTTTGGACATTGCTGTGTCATTTCTGGAGGGGATTCCGGTCTTTTCCCTGAGCGGACGCTTCGACGGATCAGGGGCTAAGGCTTTCGATCAGGAGGCGCTCAAGCTGGATGGCGGAACTGCGTACCTGGTCATCGATCTTTCCGGCGTGAACTATTTATCCAGCGTTGCCGTTCGGTCGCTTCTGACCATCGAGAAGCGTCTGAAAGTTCTCGACGGTGGAGTTGTATTGTCAGGAATGACGGAATTCGTCCGGCAGTTGCTCCATGTCTCCGGCCTCGACGGATTGCTGCGCACTGCGCCAACACTTGAGCAAGGGATAGCAATGGTTCGCACTTCGGTTGCCGCTGGCCCTGTGGTCGAGAAAGAAATTCCGGGATGTCGCGCAAAAATTCGGCGGCTGCCGGGGAGCAGGAGCGTTGTCGAATGGTGGGAACCGCGCATAAACAACGATACTTCCGCCAATCCGCTTGTTGGAGTGAGCCTCGATAATCTAGGATTCGCGTTTGGCAATGGCCTTCTGGATCAAACGAGTGCGGGGCACGATGCCGGCATTGGTTCGTTCGTATGCACACCGTATTTTGTTGGTGTTGCGGGGGTCCAGGCGAATGATGTGTCTGACTTTCTGGTTGGAGATACTTCACTCCTCGTGCCAGTGCAATTATCCACGGCCGTTGGCATAAGCGGTACGCCGGCATTTTTGATTCAGCTGCATGGGGAAAAACCATTTTCACTGGTCGCGGCAATGGATGGGATCTTCGAGGCCGTGGATGGAAAGAGTGCCCCGCCGGTACTCGGATTTGTGGCGATCGGTCAGTACGAGGATGCTGGGCAGGGAGTTTTTGTCACGGGCGTTGCCTATGACCCGGCGCAGGTAAAATCGATGGACCGGGACGGTCATTTGGAGAAATGGCTGGAACAGGATCATTTGCCCTCAGGCCGCAGAATTTTCGGTGGTGGTGTATCGCTTGCGGAAAGTGGGGAACTGATCGCACGCACGGAGTTGGCCGATGCGATCCGTTCTCTCGCGACCCTAGATGCATTGCGGGATGTTATCAAGCTGAGCGAATGCCGCGATGTCGTGCGGGCTTCTGTCTGGGTGTTTGTTCCAGCTGCGGTGAAGAACGGGGCCGATAAATTATTGCAGGTGAATGTTGAAAATGCCGGCGAGTGGCGACCGGAGTGGGACGCAATTGTCCGGCGTTTGTATCATGACTGCCGCTCCGTAACCCTCGCGCCACTGCATGGCGGGTATATGTCGAAGACGTTTCGCGCGGTCGCCTATGACCGCGAAGGAAGACGAACGCTTCCCACCGTCCTTAAGATCGGACCGACGGCACTGACCGAACGGGAGCAAAAAGCCAACCGCGACTATGTGTCCCGCTTCATTTTGAATAACGGCACGACGGTACTTGGAAGCGAGCACGAGGGAGAGTGGGCCGGGCTGCGCTATAACTTTCTTGGGATTAACGGGCCCGACAGCCAGTTGGTATGGCTACGCGAGCATTATTTGAGCCGACCCATTCCCGAAGTTTTGGGGCTGTTCGAACAATTGCTCACACGCGTCCTAAAGCCCTGGTACGGCCAGCCAAAATGGGAACAGGTATCGCTCTACCGCGACCACACTCCGCTGCGCCTGTTTCCCGAACTCCTCCAAATTGCCGAACGTGAGCTCAACGTGTCCGCGGATTCGCCGAATTTTGATTGTCCTGAGCTTGGCGTTCAGCTACCCAACCCGTTTCACTTTCTGAAGCACGAGTATCCCCGACGCGCCACGCAGTCCCGCCTGTGGTACACCGCGATTTGCCACGGGGACTTGAATCTTCAAAATGTTCTGGTCGATGAGCGCAATAATCTTTATGTCATCGACTTTTCTGAGACTCGACCGCGCAACGTGGTTTCGGACTTCGCTCGCATGGAGCCAATTCTAAAGTTTGAGATGCCGCGCCTTGAATCGGATGAGGACTTGCGCCAACTGCTGGAATTTGAGCAAGGACTGATGAGCGTTACGCGGCTCGACGAACCTCCGCCGCTACACTATCGCGGAAACGATCCCCTGGTCGCACGCGCGCATGCTGGGATTACGTTCCTGCGCCGGTGTGCCGACAGAGCTACGTTGTTCGAGCAGGACGTTGTTCCGTATTGGTTGGCGTTGCTGGAATGGACGTACTCCGTGGTTTGTTACATGCAAGTGACGGGGAGACATAAGAGGTACGCCGCCTGCAGTGCCGCGCTGATTGTGCGGTCCATACTGGAGTTGGAGCGCGCCAGCTGAGTCAGCCGTCCCATGCTGCATTGTGACAATCTCGCGACAAGTGGAGCGGGAACTGCATTCAATATTGTGTCCCTTTATAGATCGGGATAAACTGCCTCGCGAAATCGCGAGAGTCTAATCAGGGAACGGGAGTTATGGGACAACCCAACATCGTCGAACTAAGCGGGCGAATCGACAACGTCACCTCCGCGGACATCGAGACAAGTATCGGCCTGGCGCTTGACGCTGCGCCGTCAGCCCTGATTCTTGATTTTAGTCACGTCACCTTCGTGAGCAGCATTGGCCTGCGCGTGCTTCTGATGGCTGCGAAGCGATGCCGCAAACAGAACACCCCTCTCGCCCTGCATTCCGTTTCCAAGCCGATTGTCGACTTGTTCAGGGTGAGCGGCTTGACCGAGTTCTTCCCAATTCATCCTACCCGGGAGACCGCGCTGGCGGCCATCGTTTAAGGCAAAGACCACTAAGTACACTGCATTCCTGGGGCAAGTTTTCGAAAAGTCTCATTCGAATGATGACTGGCGGGACGCTTCAGTGAGGAGTAACGGGCGTGGGTGAATCCCTCACATTACATGTGCGGAACAAAGGCGATGCGATCGCTCCGGCCAATGAGGCTGTGGAAACGTGGCTGGCCACGCAGGAGATTTCGCCGGAAGCCATATTTTTCGCCAGCCTGACGGTCGAGGAACTCGTAACGAATTGCATCAAGTACGGATATGACGATTCGGCGGAACACACCATCGACATCGAATTGTCCGTTGCCAATCACACGCTGACGATTACGGTCGTCGATGACGGCCACGCATTTGACCCTTTGGCAGTGCCAGCTCCGGATATGTCAGGGGCGATTGAGGACAGGCCCATTGGTGGACTTGGGATTCACATGCTGCGGGAGTTGGCGGACAACATGTCCTATGAGCGGCGCGACAACACGAACCGAATCACGCTGACAAAGCGAATGCCTTAAGATGTTTGCTTATTTTTTCAAAGCGTACTAGTAAGGCCGTAACTCATTGCGCCAGCAAAATTAGATTCTGTATTATTTTCTTTCAACTGAAAGCTCTGGCCTGGCAAGCAATGACGAAAAACAGATCATTGGTTTTGAATTCTGTTGTAGGATGTGGGACCGATGCCCGGGATACATATTGCGACTGACACACGCGGCGGCTGGCACATTATTTCTGTCCAGGGCCGCGTTGACACTTTGACCGCCGGCGAAATGAATGTCGCTCTGCTGGCAGCGGTCTCGGCTCATGAGCGGGTTGCTGTGGACTGCTCTGCCCTGGAATATATTTCCAGCATGGGAATTGCCTCCCTCATGGAAGGGGCACGAGCCGCGCGTATTGCCCATCGCGAATTTAGGGTCTGCGCGCCCAACCAGCGTGTGAAGCAGGTATTCGAAATTACCGGCCTTCGCCATCAACTCGATGTCCATGAGGACCTTCCTTGCTGACGCTGCTTGAAGAGATCGTACTTCTGACAATTAATCCGCGAACTGGCAGCCTGGAAGGCGGCGACGAGTTCGGCGTGCGCTACGCACTTGCCGGCGCCGTGCTGTTCGATCTTGCGCTCGCTCAGCGCATCGACACGGATGTTGACAGTGTCTCTGTCATTGACGACACTGCTACCGGCAATTCCATTCAAGATGATCTGCTTGCCGCACTGTCAAAGCGTGGGGCTTCGTTCAAGGTTCGCGATTGTGTGGAGCAGATTTTTTATCAGCGCAAGGATCTCGAGGGCGAGGCGCTGGCGATTCTCATCGAAAAGGGCATTCTCAGGAAGGAAGCGACCAAACTCCTGTGGGTGATCGATGTCGAGAGGCTGCGTGTGATTGACGGCGCCCATCACCAGAATATCAAGGCCCGCCTCGCGCGAGCAGTGCTTGAGGACGAGATTCCTGAGATTCGCGACATCATGCTGGTCAGCCTTGCCAACGCCTGCGGCTTGCTCAGTGTGGTGCTGGCGCCCGCACAAATTGAGTTGCGCGCCAATTGGATTGAAACTCTTTCAAAGATCGAAACGATTTCACGCAACGTGAGTTACGCCATCGCCAGGCTGCTGGAAGATCTTGCGCGCGGCTCCGCGGGATTCGGCATGGCCCGCTGAATTTGATTTAAATAGACTCGGCGATTGAAGTATACTATACAGTTACTATATAACTAATGAAACAACTAATTGTAATGCTCAAGAGTGTGGGTCTTGGTCTGCTCCTTATCGGTGGAGCGGCGGCCATTCTGCTTTATTCCGATTTGGGTTCGCGCAACCGCAGCGCCAGAAGCCACGCGGCAGTGTCGGCGCACGCCCTGCGAGTTGCGCTTGTCCAGCACACCTCGATCGCTGTGCTCGAAGATGGAGCAACGGGTATTCTTGCTGCGCTCAAAGAGCGCGGCTACGTGGATGGCGCCCGCATGAGCCTTCGCCGGTACAACGCGGAAGGCGACATGTCCACCGCGAACGCGATCGCCAAGGAAGTTACCAGCGCGGATTACGACCTGATCATTTCGCTGTCGACCGTCACGATGCAAACGATTGCGAATGCCAACCGCTTTGCCAGCCCTCCGCGGCGACATGTGTTCGGCCTGGTCAGCGACCCGTACGCGGCGGGGATCGGTGTAAGCAGCACGAATCACAGCGATCATCCTCCCTACATGACCGGCCTCGGCAGCCTGCCTCCGGTGGAAGATGCCTTTAAGCTTGCCAAACAACTGCGGCCGGACTTAAAGAGGGTTGGCCTGGTGTGGAATCCGACTGAGGCCAATTCCGTTGCCGCGACAAAACTCGCGAAAGCCATTTGCTCGCAGCTGGGAATTCAGCTGGTCGAGGCCAATGCGGAAAACTCGACCTCTGTGGGCGAAGCAACTGGATCGCTATTGTCGCGTGGCGTCGAAGCCATTTGGGTGAGTCCGGACCAGACGGTCACGCTCGGCATCGATTCCATAATCAGCGCGGCAAAGCGCGCGCGAATTCCGGTGTTTACTTCATTGCCGGGTAACGTCAAAAAAGGGACGCTCTTTGATCTCGGCGCGGATTATCCCGGATTAGGTCACACCGAAGGCTTGCTGGCAGCGGACGTTCTAGACGGCCGCGCACCTTCGCAGATTCCTGTTGAGAATGTGATGCCCGTACGGTTGGAAGTCAGTCGTGTGGCATTGAAAGGGCTTCGCGATCACTGGGAGATGCCGGATTCCGTAGTGCAGCGCGCCAACATGATGATGGACGATTCAGGGATTCACACCAAGGATCAACCAATTGCTTCCGCGGGGGACGCGGGAAAAGATGCCGCCAATTCGGGGCCGCTTGCGCGAAAGATGTCGGTGGATCTGATCGAATACATGGACACACCAAACGCGGAGCTCGCCCGCGTGGGTGTGATGGCCGGACTGGCTAAAGCGGGCCTGACGGAAGGGAAAGATTTTGAACTCCGCCGCCACGCCGCTCAAGGGGATATCGCGACGCTAAGCAGCATCATTGATAACGCTGTAACGCAGCACTCGGACTTGATGATTACCGCGAGCACCCCCACACTTGCAGAACGCGCTGCTGCGGGGGCGGGGAACACCCATCGTTTTCACTATGGTTTCGAACCCCTTCATCGTGGATGCAGGAAAGAGTGACAATGACCACTTGCCGTTTGTCACCGGCTCGTATCTCGATCAGCCGGTAAAGGAAATGCTGGAAGCGCTGAAAGCCTGCCTGCCGAACGTACACCGCATAGGAACTCTTTTCACGCCGTCAGAAATTAATTCCGTTTACGACAAGGAAAAACTCGAGAAAGCGGCGAAGCTGGCGGGATTGGAATTTGAATCGGTCGGCATAACTGACAGCGGAGATGTTGGCGATGCAACCACCACGCTTGCAAACCGCCATGTAGAAGTCCTCACACAAATCAGCGACAACCTGATTACTTCCGGTTTCCCGTCCCTCATGGTATCGGCGAAAAGGGCTCGCACTTGCCGGTGATTGCCTACTCTCCCACAATGGCGGACATGGGGCCATTGCTCATAGTTGCGCGCGATTACTCCGATAACGGGTTCGAGTCCGGCATGTTGGCGGCGCGCGTGCTGCGAGGCGAACGAACCGCGGACATCCCATTTATTTCGGTGGCAAAGCTTAGCTACATCGTAAATCTCAAGGTCGCGGAGTCTTATAAAATCCGGATCCCACCGGACCTGATATCCAAGGCCAGCAGGGTGATTCGCTGATGGAAATCACACAGCATCCCGGAGCCGAACTTCTTGAGTTGCGCCTCACGGGTCGATTGGACGCAACGTGGGCCGATCATGTGGGCAACACGATCGAGAACGCGGTGCGTGCAGGCTCGCATAAGATCGTGCTCAACTTTTCCGGCGTGGACTACATCAGCTCACTCGGAATCCGAGTGCTGGTCAACCACTACAAACGCTTGAAGTCCGTCAACGGCAGCCTGTCCATCAGCAATCCGAGCGATACGACTCGCGCCATTTTGAAAGCCGCGGGCTTGGCGGAATTCCTTCTAAGCAAAATTGCAGAAAGCGCAGCCCACACTGTCGCGAAATCCGCTACGGAGTTAAAGCGGAAAGGCGCGACTTTTCAGATTTATCCGCAGTCCATTTCCGCGCCACTTTCGTGCGCAGTCATTGGACACCCCGACCGGCTGCTGACTGGTTTCCAGGAAGCCGACTGCCAGCCGCTGAACTTTGCTACCGGTTCATTCGGTCTTGGGCTCGGCGCATTTGGCGAAGGGTTCGCCGATTGCCGAAATCGGTTCGGCGAGTTCCTGGCAGCAGGGGGATGCGCGATTACGCTGCCGACGAATGATCCGCATGCAATTCCGGATTATGTGGTGGAAGAGGGCGTGCTTGTTCCGCGTGTTGAGACGCTTTACGGCATCGCGGGCTCCGGCGAATTTTCTTTCATGGCACGTTTTGATTCAGCGGCCGATGGTCCTGGCACGATCGGTCTTTCGGATCTGGTCGACACGCTGATTGAAATTTCCGGAGCGGAAACTGCCGCATTTGTAGTCCTCGCGGAAGTCGCCGGGTTGGTGGGAGCTACCTTGCGCAGGTCACCCGCTGCGGTCGCGGTTTCTCTCGAATTGCCTGGCGTTCGTGACTCATTGTCTTTCACAACCGAACGCGCCGGCGAGCGCAGCCTGGCTCTTCTGGTTGGAGTAGCGTCCCGCAAAGTTCCGGGCGAAGTTGCCGCGTTTTTGCGTCCCATGAAACTCGGCGCGACAACTCAGGCGCATGTACACGCTGCGCTCTTCCCGTACCGGCCGGTGCAGCGTGGAGAATTGCCGTTCGGAAAAACGGTCGCGGACATTCTTAATGCGTCGACTCCTGGTAGCGTCATGCATCTGATGGCGGACACGCGGCCTTTTGAAGGAGTGGGCGAAAGCGATCTGGTGCGTGGAGCCTGTTGGGCAGGGCCACTGCAGGCGATCTCACGGGGATGAGGGAGCACACGGCATGACATTGCTGATCGGGGCTTTCACACTTGGACTCATACTTGGGCTGCTGGCTCTCGGTGTGTACTTAAGTTTTCGAATTTTCAATATACCGGACATCACGGCGGAAGGGTCCGTCACGCTCGGTGCGTCCGTCGCGGCCGCGCTTATGGTCAGCGGGCACGGCGCCGTAATTTCAACCATTGCCGCCGCGGCCGCCGGAATGGTTGCCGGGGCCGTCACAGGCGTGTTGGCAACAAAATGCAAAATCAACGAACTGCTGAGCGGCATTCTGGTGATGACCGCACTGTATTCCGTCAATCTTCATGTCATGGGCAAGAGCAATCTTCCGCTGCTTAACGAGACCACGCTCGCCACGCGCGCTGAACAGTTTGGCGGGAAAATATTCGGTGGCACTACGGATATCAACATCGCCGGATGGGATATAGGCGTGCGGGATCTGTCAATGCTGCTCAGTGTGCTGTTCTTCATTATCTTCACAGGCATCCTGCTGTACATGTTTTTTCGTACGAACCTGGGCACCGCTATGAGGGCGGCGGGCGACAATCCTCAAATGATTCGCGCCCTCGGAGTGAGTGTGGATGCAGTGACCATCTTCGGTTTGGCGATGTCCAACGGTCTGATCGCGCTGAGCGGAGCTCTGATCGCGCAGTACCAGGGCTTTGCGGATGTCCAAATGGGCGTCGGCATCGTTGTTCTGGGGCTCGCCAGCGTCATTATCGGAGAGGCGCTTGTCGGGTCGCGCGCAGTCGGGCTGCTCATTGTCGGCACAATCATGGGATCGGTGCTCTTCCGTCTGCTGGTAGCAATTGCCTTGCGGTGGGGACTCAATCCGAATGACCTCAAGTTGATTACAGCGATGTTCGTGTTCGCAGCACTCGTGATGCCGGACCTCGTGCGCCGGCTGCGCGCATCTCGGCAAGCTGTGGCAAAGGAGGCCTGATTCCCATGCTGCAGATTAAGCGGATATTCAAAACATTCAACCCTGGAACCCCGAACGAAGTTCGCGCGCTTTCTGATGTTTCACTTCACCTGCAACCCGGTTCTTTCCTGATCATTATTGGAACGAATGGCTCAGGAAAATCGACGCTACTCAACTCGGTCGCTGGTTCATTCATCGTGGATACAGGTAGCATCGAACTTGCCGGCCACAAGATCACGAAATGGCCCGAGCACAAGAGGGCGAAGTTAATTGGCCGTGTATTCCAAAATCCGTTTAGCGGCACTGCACCGACCATGTCAATCGCCGAAAATCTGGCGCTGGCAGCGCGACGCGGGAAAAGTCGCGGCCTCGGATGGGCCGTTCACCGCCGCGGGGCCAGCGATCTGCGCGACCGGATTCGCTCGCTCAACATGGGCCTCGAAGACCGCCTCGACAATGCGATTGGCAGTTTGTCTGGCGGACAGCGGCAAGCGCTGACGCTACTCATGGCCTCATGGTTGAAACCGGAATTACTTTTGCTTGACGAACATACCGCGGCGCTGGATCCGAAGAGCGCCGATCAGGTGATTCGCCTCACGCACGACATCATCCAACGTGACAAATTGACTACGCTGATGGTCACGCACTCGATGCAACAGGCTGTCAACCTCGGCGACCGCATCATCATGATGCACAGAGGACGCATCCTGCACGATCTGCAGGGAAGCGAACGCGCGCGTGCGCGGCCTGAGGATTTGCTCGGACGGTTTGAGGACATACGTCGCCGCGAGCAGATGGATGCCTCAGTAGCAGAGATGCTGCAACAGAGTTACGTGTAGGGCAATTCGCATGGGAAAAGATTGCCTTATGGTACAATTCGCGGCGATCATTTCACCCACAAACAGGACGAATAAATTCATTTTTGTCGTGTGCCGCAGGCTACGCGAAGAATGCGGCGACACGCAAGTGTCGAGTCGTTGGAATTGTTTTTAGGGCTGGCTCAGTAACACTACTTTTCCGGAGATGACATTTCATGACGATTTCACATATTACGCGACGCCAGTTGCTCATGCAGGCCGTAGCGGGCGCAGTTACGCTTACCGGTTGTAGCCGGAAGCCTGCCGGCGATGGCGGAAACTCGAATGCTGGCGGCGACAATTTCAAAATCGGACTGATCTATTTTGCGCCCGAGGAAGGCGCGGACACGTGCATGAAGGGACTCTACGACGGGCTTAAAGACCGCGGGCTTGAGCGCGGCCGCAATCTTGAGATCCTGAGCGCGCACGCGCAAGGTGAAATCTCCAACATTCCGTTGCTGATTGAGAATTATGACAGCCAGGGTCTTAACGCGATTATTACAATGACGACGCCGTGCCTGGCTGCTGCCTGCAACTTTGCGAAGAAGACTCCTGTAGTTTTCATGTATTGTTATGATCCGATCGCTGCAGGCGCAGGGAAAAGCATGACAGATCACCTTCCGAATATTACGGGGGTGGGATCGTTTCCGCCTGTGGATGACACCGTTGACTTAATTCAGAAGCTTATTCCGAACGTTAAGGCTGTGGGCACCATTTACAACAGCTCAGAAGCCAACTCGGTGAAGGTGATCAGCGTGGCCCGTGAGTCTTTCAAGAAGCGGGGGATTAAGCTCGAGGAAGTGACCGCGACAAGCACGAGCGAAGTGTTTCAAGCGGCGCAAGTGGTGTGCTACCGGGGCGTGCAAGCGCTTTGGGTCACTGGAGATAACACCGCGCTTCAGGGCTTCGACGGAGTCGTCAAAGCCTCCCGCGATGCGAAGCTTCCCTTAATTATTAATGACCCTGAATTCACCATGCGAGGCGCGGTGGCCAGCGTCGGTCTCGGATGGTACGAAGCGGGCCATGCAGGCGGCGTTCTGGCTGCGCGAGTTCTTCGCGGCGAAAGTCCGCGCGATATTCCGTTTGAGGAAGTCGCTGTAAAAAAGATTGTTCTCAATGAGGATGCGGCGCACCGTCTGGGACTGGTATTTCCACCGGAGATTGTAAAAGCCGCAAAGGGATAGCAAGTCTTTTAGCAAATCAAATCAACTTGGTCTAACGCGGTACTGCTGTTTTTTTTGCAACACCGCCCAATCGTGACGGAAAAAAAGCTTACCAACTTCAAGCTTGACAATTCTCGCCAAGCAAAAAAATCCCTGTAACAAAAAGCGCACCCGCGACCTGTGCCTTTCACGTCTTTTTACTACACTGGATGAGGCGTATGGACCCGTACATAACCTGTACCTCAGGCCAGTGGTATCTGCCCGCCGTAGTTCCGTAACCTCCTTAAATCAAAAATAATTTTCGGCTGATGGTCAATGAGCAATCAGTGACCTGTAAAACGGCTGCAGGGGGATGAATGAAATTTGTTGAATATTTCAGTTATTGGATTCAGAGGGCGGCGATACTGCTCGTCCTGTTCTTCATAGGCTGCGCGGCTGCGCCGCTTGAGGCCAGGGTACGCATCAATCCTGACGCTTTGAGTTTTGCTAATCAATCGGTCGGCACCACTAGCACACCGCTCATGATCACGTTGACCAACAGTTCGCGGCGCGACGCTACCATTGTAAGTATTTCGTCCTCACTACCTCAATTTTCATATTCGTGGCCTTCTTTGCCCTACACAATGGGTACCGACCAACAGTTGACTGGGACCGCAACTTTCAAGCCCGCCGCATCGCAATCATACAACGGCACGCTTACCTTCAGATTCGCGAGCGGGCAAAGCATTGTGGTTTCTTTAACCGGCACCGGCGTTTTAGCTCAATCCTCAGGTACCCAACCGTCAGTTACCACTCAACCGGCAAGTGTCAGCGTTGTGCCAGGCCAAACGGCAACATTCTCGGTGGCGGCTACGGGCACGGCTCCGCTCAGCTATAAATGGATGAAGAACGGGACGGCAATTACAGGCGCAACATCCTCATCCTATACAACTCCGGCCACAACCACCTCTGACAGCGGATCGAAGTTTACTGTTATGTATCAGTAATTCAGCAGGTACCGCTACTAGCAATCCAGCGACTCTCACGGTCAACGCGGTTGCGAGCCAGTTGACGGTTACCCCCTCGACTTTGAGCTTCGGAGCTATAAACGTAGGCGCAAGCAGCAGCAAGAGTGTCACGCTCACCAATTCCAGCAGTGCCAACATAACCATTTCGGGGGACAGCATTTCCGGCCCTGGCTTCAATGCAAGTGGCTTGTCCAGCGGGCTCATTCTCGCTGCGGGGAAGGGCGCGACCTTGAATGTGACCTTTGCTCCGACGGGCTCAGGAAGTGTGACGGGTAGCGTCACCGTCGCTAGTAATGCTACAAACTCGCCGGCGACAATTTCTCTGAGCGGCACCGGCAGCACACAAACGAACTCGGCATTCAAGACGTGGGTTGCGCCAAGTCTTGTGAGAGTGGGGCCGAGCGACGCCCCTGGGACAACTACTTCCGTCAGTCTTTCCGGAGGCCGAGGTGAATATCTGGATACCCAGATCATCGTAAATGCTCCGGCTGGCGGCCTTTCGAACGTCAACATGTCGGCGTCGAATCTCACTGGTCCCAATGGCGCGACGATCGCGGTTTCCAATATCACATTCTATCGAGAGCAATATATTACTGTTAACGGAACCACCCCAGAGGGAGGGTCAAACCCGCCCTTAGGCTCGGGCACATATCCCGAGCCGCTAATTCCGTTCAACGATCCTGAGACAGGAGCCGCGCTAACAGGTTCTTTGCGAGCTGTTCCTGCGACAGTTACCGCGAACCAAAATCAACCGTTCTGGATTGACTTGTTTATTCCGCGTGGCGCAACCAACACTCCCCCAGGAACTTATACTGGTACAGTCACGGTCACTAGCACCCAAGGCAACGTTACTGTGCCGGTTAGCGTAACGGTCTGGAACTTCGAACTTCCCATAAAGCCCACTGAGAAGTCCCTTTGGACGTTATGGAGTCCCGCTTCTGGCGATTCACTGAAATCCCTCGATCAAGCCTTGATGCGAAATAAAGTCATGGGTTGGTACGACGCTGCTTCCAGCGCGGCCTCGGACATCACTACTTTTGGCTTGAACCGCAGTGGGCTCGACGGAACCTTCTACATTGGGATGGGCTGCAGCGGTTCATTCAGCAGCCTGCCTTCCTCAACTCAAATTGCCTCCGCGGTATCGACTTTCCCCGCTGGATTGGCTCTCGATATGTATGCGGCGGACGAGCTGCAATTTCCAAACTGCGGAGCAGCCGTGGGTCCGTTGCAAACACTTGCGGCGAACGCGCACGCGCATGGCGTAAAGGTAAGCCTGACTACAGACGCGCCATACTCTGGCCTCTATGGCACCATCGACAATTGGATTTTGCTCGATTCCGTGCAGAAGTGGCCGACTTTGCCGTATTCCGGACAAGGAACATTGTGGAGCTATGTGTCATGTAACGTCGGCTTTGGCAACACTCCCGAATGGATGGTTGATTATCCTCCGATCAACGAGCGCATTCAGGCAGGCTTCCTTGATTGGACTCAGGGTGCCGCTGGGATGCTTTACTACCGTTCAGATGGATGGACGTCGGGAAATGCAATCGGTTCGTGGACGAACGTGAATGCGTCGGCGTGTGGTTCGGGAACCTCGGATCCCGGCGACGGCGTATTTGTCTATCCTCCAGCACCGATTGCGTCGACCGAGCCCGCACCAGGCATACGGCTCAAATCAATCCGCGACGGCATCCAGGACTATGAATATGTTCAGATTCTCAATACCCTGGGGCAATCAACCTTCGCAAACTCAGTCATCCAGCCGATTGCGACCAGCTGGACGAACTGGACACACGACCCGAACGCACTTTCAGCCGCACGGCTGCAATTGGGCCAAAAGCTCGATCAGCTTGCCCCCCCAGCTCAATAGAGAGGGCAGGCTGCGGCGACCGAGTTAGAGTTGCCGGCCTTCAGTAGGTCATACGCTGGAGGGAAATAAGCAAATCATCCGATGATGGAAGGAGTCGAGGGAACCGAACATTAAAATATCAGCAGTGGGGAACAGCAAGCGCACGTAAGGAAAGCGGTGAATATCTGGGGAAATTAATTCTGCCTACTGGGGAGTTTGTTTCCTGGCGGATGAGAACCGAATGGGCCCGTCTTTAATTAAGACGGGCCCATCCTTATTTAATAAGAAGAAAAGCTGCGCGGTTTTTTGCCGCCCTTCGCGAGGCTTTCCACCTCACGATTTAGTTCGCCTGTTTTCGCAGTGGGATTGGGCTATCCAAGCTTGCGTCAAACTGGCGCCCCGGTTTATTCACCATCGCATCCGCGGGATTCAAATCACAGCTCTCTTTAGCAGCTAATTTTGTTTGGAATTCGCCTGCAAGCTGCCCCATTGTCAAGCATCTCAGGTCTCCATTGCGCACCAGGACGCCAAGCTCCTCAAGAAAACGGGCGAATATGTTTTCAAGTCGCGGCCACCCGGCATAAAGGTTCTCCGGATGGAGCCAGATGTGGAAAACCCCACCGTCTCGACGCACACGTTCCAACCCTTTTCTCAGTCGCCGCAAACGACTCGAGTCAGGTATGAACGACCGCCAGCCGGACGTGAACCGGACCATTAGAGATCCGGGGATCGAAACCATCCCATGTTTGAGCGAAGGTTCGACCATGCGCGGTGACAGTCCGGCGAAATCCGCCAGTGCCATGCCGATGGAGTTAAGCGTGGAGTTCCGTAGGCGAATGGTTGGATCATCAACGTCTCGAAAACATGTGAATCCAGCAGTTCGAAGGTCATCGAGGTAAGCAACCGAATTCCGAGGGAAAACGAAACATGATGTTGAGAGCCCCAGCTCTCGAGCAGTTTGGGCACAATAACGAAACTCAGCGATTGCTCGTTCCCGCGTCATCCCGGGCCATCCAAGAGGCGCGTGTGAAAACGAATGAAAGCCGATCTCTTGCTTCGGTTCTGCGTTCTTGATCATTTCTAACAAGGACGGTGCGAACCACTCGGGATGAGTCGATTCATCGCCGTTTACCGGAACGAAACTGAACCACGGTTTCGAAAAGTGTGGGTAGCGGACTTCAGGTAGCGCGGAGACATCGGGCAGCGAGGAACGCATCATCGCCCCAACCACGGCCCAAGACGCGGATATGCCGTTGCGCGTCAGGTGGTTCAGCAAATTGGGTACGCCAATGTCGTGAGTCCACCTGGCCATATGAATCAGATCTTCATCGTAGGCGAGGTCGAAAGTCCCCCAACTTAATTCCAAGTCCAAGCTGATGACGACGGTTGGTGGTGTCATTTACTTTACTTTCCAAACCCAGGTTGCGCGTGATAAATCGACAACTCTTGGGGCTGCGAACACCAGACTTTTTTCACTGATGACGGGTGTTACGGAACGTCCTTATTCGAGACCGCCGGACGATTAATTACTTTCGGATTCAAACTCTCATACCACTTATGAAGTTGTTTGCAGGCGAAGAGCGGCAGATCCAGCAGTCCCGGCAGAGGATCGTCCGCTGCGCACAGCGCAAACTGGAGTGGCCTGCGCAAAGAGCGCAAGTACGCGCCCAGGCTGATTCGCCCGCGAACGATTTCATGAAAAGCGGCCAGAACATCCGAAGCCATATAAACCCAGCGCACACCCATGCGCCCGGTCTGTTCCGGAACAGGCTTGCCCGTCATCATTTGCCAAAGAAGATAAGGAAAGTCGGTTCCCGCGCGACCTCCCAGCGCTGACCACGTCCAAATCCTCGGATTGATATCCAGAAGTTTGTAGCGGCCATCTCGCGTGTCGAGCTTGTACTCAAGTTCAACAAGTCCCGAATACCGGATTGCAGCCAGCAGGCGACGTGAAGGAGCCACGATTTCAGGAACGTCCAGTGTTTCAACAAAGGAACTGGAATGGCCGAAGTCGATCGGTAGGGCGGCTGCCAGCTCCAGGTCCCG
>CAWAYK010000001.1:0-680172 GCA_963786215.1 uncultured Acidobacteriota bacterium | reverse complement strand
CTGACCGAGCGAACCCTTGAGACGCCGAATCGAGATCGAGCCAGCTTTCAAATCGATGTCAGCTAGTTTGAGCCCGCAGACCTCCGAAGCCCGCAAGCCATGCCTGTATGCGAGTAGGATCATGGCCCAATCCCGAATGGAACGCTTACGGGCGGCCTTGAGCACGGCCAAGATCTCCTCCGGCGTGAGATACGTCATTGCCGAGCGGTTCGTCTTGTTGGGGACTGCTTGTGCAGGTAAAGCGAGTGGGATAACTTTCTTTGCAGCTGCCATGGGAGCTAACCCTCCTTCGGTGGTCAGGGGCGCGTTCGGTGTTCAAGCACCGGCGCGTCCCGCTTCTTGACTATTTCTTCTTCGTTTGAGCGCGGCCCAGACTTCAAGGTGCCTTTGAACTTTCGGGCTTGCCCAATATCACTATTCGTCCAAAACCGAATGGACCGTTGACCCATCTTGATTGGCTTTGGTGCGGCGATTTGCCCGTTCTTAATCCAGGCAAAAAGGGTTTGGCGTGAAACTCCAATTTTCGCTGCAGCCTCAGCCGTCGTGTAGGTCTTTGCATCCATCTGCTTGCTATACACTCCGCTTGACCTTACGTCAAGTGATTGGTTAGGATGCGCCTCAATGAGGGCTGGGTGACGAAGAAGCTGGAGCCGTGACAGGAGGACAATCGCCTTGGAGAAGCGCACTCCAAAACGCAGGAAACGAAGGAGGTCGATTCCCGCCCTAGCAAAAGGAAAAGCCCCCGTTCGTGGCCAGTGCTCGCGTGGAAAGAAGAACACGACTTCCTCCCATGGTCGGCAATTGGCAGATGACGCCAAAACATCACAAAGATCTCCTCGTCTGAGTTCGCGGGCCCGTTCCGTCCTACAAGGACAAAAAGACGCGCTGATTGAGAGGATATTCTTTCTCTCTGAACAAAGTGATGCGCTTCGCACTAAACTAGTAAGGGATGGCACGAGCCTACCGTTTCTGGATTACGGCATCATAATCAAATTCAACCAGGTAGATATGTCTAACTCGATGGTGGTGCGTAACTACCATGACTTGAATCGAGAAATCGGCCGGCTTCAGTACGAACTCCGCAAAATCGAGTTCCTCCTCTCGCCCCGAGAGGGCGCCCCGATCCCTGAAGAAATCTATCAGCAAGCCGGGCGCGACAAGCTTGACAACCCCGAACTTACCACTCGTCAACTGGCAGAGCGTTACTTCCCGCACTACTTTCCGGACCGCGCCAACTCCGCCATTCGCATGATGGATCAGGGATTGAGGCGAGTCGCACGGCCCGCCGCAAAGAAAGCTCATTCCGAATAGCGTCCCCACGAAATGTGCTGCTTTAAGTAGGCTGCTCAAGCCAGCACATCCATGTTCTATCAGTGACGCAGCAATAAGCGTCACGTGTGAGGCTCGAAATTGAGATTCCCGAACCTAAATTGGGCGATCGCTCAGTGGGGGCCGAGATACAGGTTCGCATCCGCCCTTAATCAGAATGAGTCCTGGTTATCGCGCCGATTGTCTGGGCGCTTTGAATTTTCAGATGAGGAACGCCAGAAGATAGCGCGCGAATTGGGTTACCCGGTTGACTGGTTGTTTCAAATGCTGGTGCCACCCATAGTCAAACCTGAATGTTCGCGGCCGGAGGGGGCATGAGCGCAAGCGCCCCGCAGCCGAACACCTATGTTTATACCGACAACTTCGGTGAAGTAGTCTATAGGAAGGTCCGCCACGAGAATCCGAAGCGTTTCGTCTGGGAAAGTAGGGATGCCAACGGACAGTGGAAGGCCGGACTGAACGGCGCTAGTCGGTACCTCTATCGATTGCCTGAACTGATTTCTTCCCTAGCCGAGCGAATTTGGATCCCGGAAGGGGAGAAGGATGTGGATTCCCTGTGCGATCTGGGGCTCACGAGTACTACGTCCGGAGGCGCAAATGACCCATGGCTTCCAGCTTTTCGACAAGTACGTCGCCGGACGTGATGTCGTCATCCTGGTCGACAACGATGGACCTGGCTGGAATCGCGGGAACATCTTGGCGGAAAAACTACGTCTCGTCGCGACATCCGTACGGATAGTGAGCTTCGCTGGCACCGATCTTCCTGAGCATGGCGATGTCAGTGACTGGCTTGAAGCCGGCCACACCCGGGAAGAATTGGAAGCATTGGCGGATGCCACGCCGGCAGTCGAGAGCAACGAAGAGCCCAGCGTAGGCACAGTAGAGAGCAGCGATGTACCACAGGGGAATCCAGCGGTCCTGTCCATTGCGGACATGTCAGCCGAAGTGTTGGATGGAAGGCTTGGCGAGATTTGCCAGCGTCGGCTGGCGCGCTTCCCGATCGCTTACGCCTGGCTTTCTCTGGTCACCGTCGCTGGCGCGTTGATCGAAAGACAAAACAGCAGCCCACTGCGCACAAATTTGTTCTGCGGACTAGTTGGCCCAGTCGATAGCGGAAAATCGCAAGCCATTGAATGCTCGGTCGGGGCGCTAGGCCTTAAGAAACCACGATTGCAAAACGTTATGTCTGGCAGTGCTGAAGGCTTGCTCGCGAAACTCAGCGACGCTAGGAGAGCTGCGCGACTGGTATCCCCTGATGAGCTTGGTCATCTCCTTTCCAAGAGCCACATCGAGAACGCAAGCTTTCCTTTCGTTCTTAACCGCGCGTACTACCAAACTAATTTTCGAAACAGACCTCGGCGCGTGGGAAAGTCATTCAATTTAATTGCTCGCTGAGTTTCATCGGCGGAGTCGTCGATGCCGACTTTGGGCATCTTTTCGACTTCGCAACCGTGGGAGGGCTCCATGATCGATTCATTTTCGGCCAGTGCCCGGATGGTTTTAAGTTTGTCTACCGTCCGTTTGAAGGTGTTCCCGAATGCGTTGACGTTCCACAGTCTGCAGTAACCGTTGACCCGGAAGTCTTGGGAAGCGAAGGACGACTGGGTTCGAACGATACCAAACCTCTCAGGGCGATGCGCCGAGCAAGCACTGCGAGTTGCGGGGATTTGTGCGGCGTTCGATGGCCGTGACACGTTGCGCGTATGTGATCTGGGTCCGGCTCGAGCGTTCGCCGAAAATCAGGCGCGCGTCCGCGTTATTCTCCGGCCCAACCCTGGGGAAAACCCAGACGCAAAGTGCTCCTTCGCAATTGTGGCCGCGCTCGAGCGTCAGGCGTCTGACCGCCAATGGGTAAATCGCCGGAGCCTGTATAGACAGATTCACGCTGAGCGACACGGCGCTGGAGTCTTCAATCGAGCGCTGAACAACCTACAGTACAACGGCGAAATCGAACTGGGGGGCCAAATCCATGGAGCTGAGGCTACTGCCTTGAACTGTCACCAACCCCAACCTCTAAGTCAGTGTGTGTCAGAGAAGGCTGTCCCCACTACACATGGGGACAGTTTGAACCTATGGGCTTTCTTTCTATACGAGTAAGTCAGCAGTCACTGAATTCGCGCGCGAGAGTGGGGACAGGTGGCACGAAAGTGTCCCCACATGTCCCCAATTTTGTGGGGACCGTTACCTTACACACGAACTGGAGCCGTGGGCGCGGCCGAGTTGGAGCACGCTCGACGAACATGAGGCGCAAAGGCTCGCGCAACGACATGGGCGCCTGCCGGGCGTCAAGTTCTGACTACGGGTGTCGTGAGACTCCGTTTACGCGGTGTCGGCAAGTGGCCAGAGACGAAAAGGCCATCGTGAGAATTTCTGGCGTTGGGAAAGAATTGATTTACGAACAGTGACTAATGGCGAGCTCAGCAAAAATCGCGAGAGCCCCGAATCCACCGGCGCCGTTCGTACGGCTGCTTACGGCCGAGGATGTGGCTCGAAATCACCGGCCTCTCAGTTGAAACCCTGGCACAGTGGCGCAGTCGACGCCGGGGTATTCCGTTTGTCAAAATCAGTAGGAACTGCGTGCGGTATCGACAGGTAGATTTGGATGTTTGGCTCACTGAGCGTATAGTGCGCGTCGAGCAAGATCCTCCCGGTAGGAGGGACTACTAGCCATGGCGGTCTATCGACGCGGTAAAACTTGGTGGTTTGAGTTCCAGTTTGATGGCCGGAAGATACAGGAGTCTTCTAAATGCAAAAACAAGAACAAGGCCATCGACATGATGGCAATCCGTAAGGCAGGACTGATTGATGGGAGGATGGGACTGACTCGGGCCAAACGGCCAACAAAATTCGAGAGTGCCGTCGAGAGTTTTAAGGCATGGTCGAACGACCACCTCGTCCAAAAACACACAAGCTCCATTTGCTTAACTGCGACACACTACTCCGCTATTTCCGCGGCAAGTGGACAGACATGATCACGTCAGAGATGGTAGAGGATTTTCGCCAAGCAAGGCTGCGGGAAACGAGGTGGGCAAAACTGCGCGAGAAAAGAGGTAAGGCCAAGGACTCGAGCACCGTTTCGCCAGCTACTGTGAATCGGGCTCTCTCCACGCTGCGTCTAATCTACAGCTGCCTCAACTTGAAGAGCCCGACACTGAAGGGCATGTTCGCCAAGGAAGAAGAGCAAACTAGGGTGGTTATGGTGGATGAAGAAACAGCCTACCTACATACAGCGAGCCAGCCTTTGCGAGATATTGCTACGGTGATTCTTCACACAGGCATGAGGCCGGAGGAAGTTTTCCGCATCGAACTACGCAATGTGGAGCTACGGCGGAAAACAATCTTCAATCCGTGGGGAAAAACACCAGCCGCGAAGCGAACGGTGCCCCTCGATGAAGAGGCCGCTTCCGTTCTGAAACGACGTGTCGATCTGGCTAAGGCTGCTGGAAGTCGTTTCGTCTTTTGGTCCCCCAAAGGGCCGGCAGGAAAGAAAATACAGGGCGACCGATCGGGAGCGTCCGTAAGGCGCATGACGCAGCGACTGAACGTGCGGGGATTCCGCATTTCCGACTGTACGATCTCCGTCATACGTTCGCTACGAGGGCGGCTCAGGCGGGAGTGGACGTGCTGACGCTGGCCGCATTACTGGGTCACAAGAGCGTGCAAATGACTAGCCGGTACGTCCATCCGACGGATGCTCGTAGCCCTGACGCGGCGAAAAAACTTGAGACCTACAACGCGCAATTGGTCGCGGAGATGGTCCAAAAGAGGTCTGGGGTCCCTGCAATTCCTACTACAGTGAACTGAGAGCAATAACAATGGAAACGCACAACTCATTGAGAAGATTGGTCGGGGCGCGCGGATTTGAACCGCGGGCCTCCTGCGCCCAAGGCAGGCGCGCTACCAGGCTGCGCTACGCCCCGACATGAAGTGCGAGATTCATTCTAAAGCACTTTCCAACTTTACTCCTAATCCGTCCCATGCTTTTTACCCCCGTGGAGTGAACCCCTAAAGTGAGACAAATTGATCGTGCACACTTTGCGGAGCGACGATTACTTCCGGCTAGCCCGTAATCCGTCCAGAGTCGATGCCGCGCGTGGGGATCACTTCCTCTGACCCGTCTCGGGATAGTTCCGAGTTGCCGATGATTCGTTCAGGATGCAAAATTGGATGTCGACGCTCTGTTTCAAAACGCTCTTCAGCATAAGGAGCATAATTCGAGATTTTCATGCGCGCGAGGGTAGGACAATACAGAGGAGAATACGATGCAACTTCAAAGTGACTACTTT
Organism: uncultured Acidobacteriota bacterium; assembly: GCA_963786215.1. Taxonomy (GTDB): domain Bacteria; phylum Acidobacteriota; class Terriglobia; order Acidiferrales; family UBA7541; genus Palsa-360. The sequence continues at coordinate 674,557 of CAWAYK010000001.1, read as the reverse complement.
TCTGCTTATGACAACCTAAAGATGACACGAGATAACAAAGGTGTGCTGGTTGCTGAATTCCACAGTAACGGCGGACCGTTGATTATGACCGCGCAATCTCACACGGAATTTGTCGATGCCTTCTACCGGATTGCGCAAGATCGAGCGAACAAGATCGTAATCCTGACGGGAGCAGGCGGGGACTTCATTGCTGACGTCGAGTGGTCCTCTTTCGGCGATGTCGCCGATCCTGGCGTTTGGAGCCAAGTTCACGACGAAGGCGTTCAGGTTTTGGAAAACATAGCCAACATACGCGTGCCGGTCATCGCGGCCATCGAGGGACGCGCCCACGTGCACTCAGACTACGCGCTACTTGCAAGTGTAATTGTGGCGGCGGATGGTGCGACCTTTCAGGATGTGGCCCACTTCAGCGCGGGCGTTGCGCCCGGTGACGGAATCTTTACCACCTGGAGCTATCGCGCTGGAGCGGGACGAGCGGAAGCCTTCCTGCTGAATCCACAGCCGATCACGGCGCGTACCGCACACGAATGGGGAGTGGTTGCGGAAGTTGTTCCGAACGGTACGGCGCTCAATCGCGCACAGGAATTGGCCGAGACTTACCTGAAGGCTCCGGAAGTGACACGCCGCAACACGCGCGTGCATTTCATCCAGCCCTTGAAGGAGCGCATTGTTCGAGAAGTTGGCTATGGGCTGTCGCTCGAAGGAGCATCGTCTGCCGCTCTCGTGAAATCAATGCAAGCGAAGAGTGAACCTGTCGCTCGGAAAGGAAAATCCGCATGAAGCCCGCCGAAAGCGCCTCATCCGCTCAGGTACTTGAGAAGACCCAGCCGGAACAATACGATCTGAGTCGGAGGGAGCGCATCGAGTCACTCCCAACGAGATCGCAGCTACTTTTACAAATCTGCTCGGCCGCCCTGTAAAAGTTGAAGCCGTGCCGCGCGAGACCTGGGAATCGTTATTCAAATCACAGGGCATGAAGAACCCGGCGCCGCGCATTCAGATGCTCGATGGCTTCAACGAAGGGTGGATCGAGTTCGAGGCTGGTCAAGCCGGCTCCCGCAAAGGAAATGTGGCAATGGAAACTGTGTTGCGAATGCTCATCGAACGCGAACGTAACTTGTAAGGGTTCTCCCGATTGAGAGTGCCGCACGTAGGGCTTGAACTAGCTGGGACTCACCAGGGTCCAACCCCTATCGAAACCAGTTGGAAACAGGAGGAAGAATGTCGCAAGTGTGGTTAGTTACGGGTAGTTCTCGCGGTCTGGGTCGCGCCATTGTCGAGGCCAGCCTTGCAGCCGGTAATAAGGTCATGGCGACAGCCCGAAACACCGAATCACTTAACGATCTGTCGGACCGCTACGGTAATCAGGTGAAACTATTTGCCCTGGATGTGACCGACGAGTCCGCCGCGACTGCTGCCGTGAAGACAGCTATCGATACGTTTGGCTCGCTGGACGTTGTTGTCAACAACGCGGGATACGGCAATCTCTCGTCTGTCGAAGACACACCCATGTCGGATTTTCGCGCGCAAATCGAAACGAACCTCTTCGGGACGATCATTGTGACAAAGGCAGCCCTTCCGTATTTCCGCGAAAGGAAGGGCGGTCATTTTGTTCAATTTTCATCGATGGGAGGAAGGATCGGACCTCCGGGTCGCGGACCCTACTCGGCTGCAAAATGGGGCGTTGAAGGTTTCTCCGAAGTGTTATCGCGCGAAGCATCTCCGCTGGGCGTTAAGGTCACCATTGTTGAACCAGGTGGCTTTCGCACCGACTTTGCGGGAAGTTCTACAAAGCTGAGCGAAGGGCGTCCCGAATACGATTCGACAGTTGGCGCGACCGCCAGGTTTCAGCGTGACTACAATGGAAAGCAGCCGGGCGATCCGAAAAAGGCTGCTCAAGCAATCGTTCGTCTGACTCGGGAGCAAAATCCACCGTTGCGGCTTTTACTCGGCAGCGACGCGTACAATGGCGCAGAAAAGAACGACCTTGCGCGGTTGGAAGAAGCAAGAAGATGGAAAGAGCTCAGCTTGTCGACTGATTTCTAGTTTCGTCTGCATCTTCGGAGGGATCAAATGGGACTGCTCGAAATCCTTGACCATCGACTGTGCGGAGCAGTTCAGGGCGAACCCCTCAGTCCCGGGCCAGGGCAAGCCGGCAATCCCGGCAAAGGTCAGAATTAGAACTGTCGTGATCGATGTGATCTTCATGAGGAATGCACCACGGACCTCATGGAGTGAACCCCTAAAGTGAGACAGTTTGATGATGCACACCGGGAGACGATTACTTCCGGATAGTCGGTTATTCTAACAAGACTTCGGAAGGCGAGTTGCGGCACACCTGACCCAACCGTTCTACATACGAAGGCCTTAATGTGCCTTCTTCGAGACACGAGCGACCAACTCGTCCAATCTCGAAAGCAAAAGCTTTAGGATGGGAGACTCGTTCGACTTTTTGTAGCCGAGGACCAGCTCGACAGTCGGCGTGTCTCCCTTGAGAGGACGGCTCGTTACAGACCGAGTGAGAAAGTTCTTGGCGTAAGCAGGTAATAGCCCTACGCCGCCCGTCGACGCTATTAAGGACACTCCCATGACGACGTGCTCCGTCTCGTGATCTGGCGTGATATTGATTCCGGACCGCTTCAAGTAATCGTCGATGACCGCACGCAGCACAGGAGCCGTGTGCGACACGCCCACGAATGTCTCGCCCACTAGATCCCCAGGACTGATGGCTTTGCGCTTAGCCAGACGGTGGTCACTTGGCAAAACCACCACCAAGGGCTCCTTGACGAGAGGACGGAATGCCAACTCTGGCACGCCTTGCTCACGCCGAAGAAAAGCCGCATCGACGTTTCCCTTCACAATGGCATCGGCGAGCTGCGGCGAGTATTGACTCGATATCATCACGTCGATGTTGGGCAGTTCGTCGCGCAAGATCCGCAACGCTTCGGGCATCCACGTCAATTCGTGTCCGGTGAGAAAGCCTATCGAGAAGCACGGCTTGGCGGGATGAGCGACTCGGCGAGCAGCTCCGGTTGCCGCTTCAACCTGCGATAGCGCCGAGCGGGCGTGTTCGAGAAACGCTCGACCTGCGGGTGTCAGTTCGATACCGCGAGCGCGGCGCGTCAGGAGTTGCGCGCCTACCTCGTCCTCAAGGTCCCGAATTTGCCTACTCAACGAAGGTTGTGACGTGTGCAGCGTTTGCTGTGCTGCCACCGTCAGACTTCCGGCTTCGGCAACCGCGATGAAGTAGCGTAGATGTCGTAATTCCATTCCCCACTCCCATGCTTGTAGAGCATCCCTCCCATCTTAACAAGGTATGCTCCAAGCTGCGACTAACGGCTAACATTCTAATCTAACGAGGTGATTGGGATTCGTTGAGCGAGCAATGAGATTTCGGCTCATGCCTGATGAGCATACGTCTAATTCAAGGAGGAGCCACATGTCAAAGAAATTGGAAGGAAAGATTGCACTCGTTACGGGCGGCTCGCGCGGCATTGGTGCCGCAATCGCCAAGCGTCTGGCAGCGGACGGAGCTGACGTGGCCATCACCTACACGAAAGGTGCCGATGCGGCCGCGTCAGTCGTCAAGGAGATTGAACGCGCAGGCCGAAAGGCGATCGCAATTCAGGCGGACGCCGCCGATGCCGACGCGGTTAAAGCCGCGGTCGAAAAGACGTTTGCCACCTTCGGTCGACTGGATGTGCTGGTGAACAACGCCGGCACGGCCATTCCGAAACCGTTCGAAGAGGCGACGCTGGAGGAGATGGATCGTGTGCTCGACATCAATGTCCGTGGCGTGTACGTCGCGACTCAGGCGGCGCTGAAGCACATGAAGAGCGGCGGTCGCGTCATCACGATCGGTTCGGCCGTCGGCGAACGTGTTGCGGCACCCGGGCTTGTGCCATACGCGGGCACGAAGGGGGCCGTCAAGATGTTCACTCAGGCGCTGGCCAGAGAGATCGGGAGCCGGGGCATCACGGTCAACAACGTGCAGCCGGGTCCGATCGATACGGATTTAAATCCCGCCTCGGGTGATTGGGCGGTGCCGCAGAAGGCCGCCACAGCGCTCGATCGTTACGGGCGTGTGGATGAGATCGCCGCGATGGTGGCGTTTGTCGCCGGTCCGGAGTCCTCGTACATTACCGGGGCGAATCTTACCGTGGATGGCGGAATGAACGCCTGAAGCAACGCCCTCGAAGTCACGTTGCGAATGGAGGCATTGAAGTGAATAGGCAGGTCCGAAGACACGCATATATCACGTGGAGGAAGGTGACCAATGGCTAATGTGGTGAAGAAATACAGCATCTCTTATGAGCTAGCACAGAAAATGGTAGATGCAGCGGTGGCGAAAGCCAGAGAACTTGGCGTTAGCGAGAACGTAGCGATTCTCGACGACGGCGGAAATCTCAAGGCCTTTGGCAGGATGGATGGCGCCCCGATCCCTACCACTGAGATGGCCCAGAACAAGGCATACACAGCTCTGTTCGGCATCTCCACGCAGGAGTTTTTCAACTTTATCCAGAGCGACCCGTCGCTTTTGGCCGGCATCCCCACGCTTGCGCGTATGGCGGCGTGGGGTGGAGGGTTTCCCATTAAGGTGAACGGAGAAGTTGTCGGGGCGATCGGGCTGAGCGGTGCGCCCACGGTGCAGAACGACATCGACTGCGCGAAAGCAGCTCTAGCGCTCGTATCCGATGCGGTGCCGACTAAATGATAAAGGGAGCGACCATGATGATTCATACTCACAAGACCGCACCGACACAGTTCATAGAGGCTAACGGAATCCGCTTCGCCTATCGCCGATTCGGCAAGACCGGCGGTGTGCCTATCGTCTTCAACCAGCACTACATCGGCACCATGGATTATTGGGACCCGACGGTGACGGATGGCCTCGCTCGCGACCGTGAGGTGATCCTGTTCAACAACGCGGGCGTCTCCAGCAGCTCCGGCGAGGTCCCGACGACGTTCGAGCGGATGGGCGCTAACGCCATCGCCTTCATCAAGGCGCTGGGCCTGAAGCAAGTTGACGTACTTGGCTTCTCGATCGGCGGCATGGTCGCGCAGGAAATCACTTTGCAGGCGCCCGATCTCGTTCGCAGGTTGATCGTCGATGGCACAGGTCCGCGCGGCGGTCAGGGAATGGAGTTGCTGACCCAGGCTGCAGGGCGGCTCTTTGGTGCCACCTACGATCCGCCCGAGAATGTCTGGCTCGCGGTCAAATTCAGTCCGTCCGCGGCAGGCCAGGCGGCGGGACGGGAGTTCCTGAAGCGCACGCATCTTCGGCAAGAGGGCCGCGATCCCGAGGTGAACGACAAGGTGTCGCCCGCCCAGGTCGAAGCGATGGGCAAGTGGGGCGTCCAGCAAAAGGGGTCCTACGACTATCTGAAGACGATCAAGCAGCCAACACTCGTCGTGAACGGCAGTAACGACGTGATCATGCCCACGGTGAACTCTTTCATCATGCAGCAGAACATGCCGTATGCGCAGCTGATCGTCTACCCCGACTCCAATCACGGCGCGCACCACATGTACCCGGAGCTCTTCGTTGAACACGCGACTCTGTTTTTGAACGCGTGACGACGACGGCACATGTCGGGGAGGAACCCGCCCTCGGAATCACAGGTAAAAGAAAATGGCTGCCCTTCTTAATAAAACTGCTTTGGTGACTGGAGCCTCACGGGGAATTGGGCGCGCTACGGCGTCGGCGCTTGCTGCGGCCGGTGCTCACGTCCTAGTTCACTATGGCCGTTCCGCGCAGGACGCGGAATCTCTCGTAGCCGACATCCGTTCAAAAGAGGGACGCGCAGATGCCATCCAGGCAGACCTGGGAAAGCCAGACGGCGCGACACTGCTCGCGAAGGAGGTGCGCTCAATTGTTGGCGACCGATTGGATGTGCTTGTGTCCAACGCCGGCATTTCCAAGGCTGCCACCATCAAGGATCATACGGTCGAAGACTTTGACAATCTCTTTGCAACGAATGTGCGGAGTCCGTTTTTTCTGGTGCAGCAACTCCTGCCCGTCCTCGGTGAGGGCTCGAACATCATTGTGATCTCATCGCTTGGGGCGCACGCCGTAGTCGGGAAACCCGGTCTGGACAACCCTTCGGTCCTTGCCTATGCCTCGACCAAAGGAGCATTAGAGACGCTCGTCAAATACTGGGCCGCCATTCTCGGGCCGCGGGGCATCCGCGTAAACGCAGTCGCGCCAGGCGCAATCGATACCGATATGTCGAATTTTACGAAGACCGAGGCAGGTCGTGAGGTGACGCTTGGCATGCAGGCGTTGAAACGAATCGGCAAACCAGAAGATGTTGCGGACGTAGTCGCGTTTCTTGCGTCAGATGCGGCGCGCTGGATCACGGGAGCGAGCATCCCAGTCGACGGTGGGTCGAAACTCTAAGATTTATGGAATCTACTTGGCAAAAGGGGAGTTTGATGAAGACGACAGAGGAGAACAACAAGAAGCTTGCCTTGGAAGCGTTCGACACGCTGTTCAATAAGCGTGACTATGCGGCGGCCGAACGTTATTGGTCACCTCACTACATTCAGCACAGCAATCATATTGAGCCTGGCCGAGAGGGCCTGTTCAAGCTAATCAAGAGCCTTCCGCCCACGCTGAAGTATGAGGCAGGCGTCATCGTCGCCGGGGGAGATTTCGTGATGGTCCATGGCCGTTTCTCTGGCTTTGGCGCGCCTGTGAACTGGATCGCCGCCGATATCGTTCGTCTCCAAGACGGGCTGCTCATCGAGCACTGGGACGTGATTCAGGACGAGGCCACGCAGGAACAGTCAAAGAGCGGCTTGCCCATGTTCGGCGACAAGTTTCCGCAATGACCCAGGTGAATTGCTCTGGATTGGAGTGAACCCCTAGAGTGAGACAGTTTGATAGTGCACACTTTGCAGAAATCCGCCAAAGTCTGCCCACAAGCGAAGTGTGCACGAGCGTGCCGTTCACGGACGCCTGCCTGGTGAGCAGGTACTCAAACATCTACCCCCAATAGGCTCCCGCTTCGTTGCGATTGCCGTCGTCGGAGGAACAGGAGAGCGCCGAGGCCCGGTTTTCGAGAATCGCGACATCCGCGCCATAACGCTGGCGCATCAGCACCAGATGATGACCCTCGGACGGTAGACTCGAGCTCAGGGCCGCTTGTCGAAAAACATATAAAGCGCTACGATCCGGCCGTCCCGCGCGATGACGAAGTCCCTCCCGGAGTAAGCCGGCACTTCACCAGGGCGTCCCGATATCCATGGAACCATCCCTGCATCGCAATATTCCTGAGGAGCGGCAGTCACTTGATATCGAAAGTCAGGATGAGTCGCCTTGACCGCGCCCGCGATGCGATCGATCGCGTCGCGGCCACGGATGGCGCCCTTGCTGGGATCGTAGAACACGCCATCTTCGGCCCAGAGCTCGTCGATGGCCGCGCGCCGACGCGCGGGATCGTTTTCACCGAACACGTCGCGAAGATTTCGGATCAGTAAGTCCGATATGCTGTAGGACATGGCTCGTCTCCTCAATTTTTAAAAAAACCACGACAAATCGTCTCACGGATGGTTATCAACCTCACCACTTACGGTTCTTACCCCATCGAAACCGTGCCTCATCCTCGCCTGTATAGTCAGGATCAAGATAGATGTGCAGGCTCGATATTCGGCCATCTCGAAACTTGAACACGTTGCAGAAACGCCCGCCAGGAGTTTTGCCGCCTGCCCACGACTTACCAGACATTCTGCCCTGTGACGTGCCTTCAACGATGAGATAGTCGGCTGAAGGAATGAAATTCAAACGGTCATAGTCGTGTTGAATGTATTCCAAGACGCCTTCGAATCCTTTAACCATTTCAAGAAACGAATTCCGTCCAAATCCAAATCCGAATTTAGGGAAATAAATTTCCGCATCTTCATGGAACAGTTCAAGAACGTCTGGGCGTCCCTGGTCAGCTCTCATGAGATATTCGCGAGCGATCTTGATCTTCTCTTGATCATTCGCAACCATTCGTCCTCCTTTCTTTTCTCAGCCGATGCCCTGGAGAAGGGCAGACGAGGTTAGCCTCATCTGCCAGGAAAGCTCTATGCGCGCTTGCTTTGGGAGGCGCCTAGCAGCTGCGTCTCCCACAGAAATACAGAACCAGTTGCGCCCGCATGGTCGACAAAAAGCTGAGCGACTTCTCCGAGGCGCTCAGTGCGCGCCCAATCTCGCTGAAGTTCTCCCGCCAGGCCAAGCCAGGTAATGGGTTGAGCCCCCGCGGCCGCCATGCGGCGGACTGCCATATCGTGTGCCTCAGGAGAGACGCCGCCCGAGGCGTCGGTGACGACGTACACGTCGTAGCCGTCACCCATCGCATGGATAGCGGGCATCGCAAGACACATCTCCGTCCAGAGCGCAGCCATGACAACCTTCTTCCGGCCCGTCTTCTTCACCGCCTCGACGACCCGTTGGTCCTCCCAGCAGTTGATGAAAGTGCGGTTAATCGTTTTCTGATCCGGAAAAACTGCCTGGACCTGCTTGAAAATTAGTCCCCCGCGTTCTTCATTGACAGTGGTGAGAATCGTCGGAATGCCATACGCCTTCGCGGTTTTGGCTAGAGCTGTGACGTTGTTGATCACGATTGTGGGGTCGTGACTGTTTACGTTTGCCAACTGGAAAGGTTGATGGTCAATAAGGAGTAAGACACAATTCTCTGGTGTCAGTAGAGCGTCGAGGCCGACTTTCGCGAACGTTTGCATGATGTATTCCTTTCTATACCTGCGAAATGCCGCCATCGGCGAAGAGCTCGATGCCGGTTACGAAACTTGAATCGTCGGAAGCAAGGAAGACGGCGTCGATGGATCGACACCTAGATAGTTGCCCGCCTCGACGCTTAGCATCACGTTTTGCCATGGCCGTCCTCACTAAAAGCGATACGTAATCCATGGACAGATGTAGCTTTCAGTGGTCGTTGCGTGGACTGACCGTTCTTCGAACCGTCCGTTGAACACAAAGATGTAGTCGAGATGCACGGAAAGGTGCGGATTCAGCGTCCATGCAACTTCCACAATCGGCCGACTCCCTTCGTAGTGCCCTGGTACTCCGTTGCTCGGAACGATCAGATTCCCAGGAATTCCGTACAATCCGTCTTGCTCGCTTTCGCGCCAGTAGAAACCCCACCCGGTCGAAACGGAGACATTTCGTCGCGGAGCCAGCGTCAGTGTCGGTTCGAGACGAATCGAATTGCTCGGCCCGAGAAGTTGTGCGCGTCCCGAATACTCACCACTCTGAAAGAAGGAGTTAAACGTTCCGAGATTCGGACTCGATCGGTTCCGGTCCCCACTCGCAACGTCGAAGTCAATCCTGACGCGGGGATTCCATCGACCAGCGAATCCGCGCGATGCTTCGGCCACGACTCTCCAGGCGCGAATGTTGCCTGCACCGAAGCTGCCAAATTGGTACATGCCCTCGAAGTCGTACGCCCACAGTCCATTTCGCCAGAGCCTGGCTCCAACAGTGTGACGAAGTTCGTTCGCGACTCCTTTGTCGAAGCTTGCGTTTTGCCGATCCCAGCCGAGGTAGTAAGCGTCGACTGATGCGTGCTCAAGTACGGTCCGCGTAACGTAGGCGCCCCAGACGCTAAATTGGCGGTGCGACGAGTCATCGAAAATCCCCGGTGTCGTCGTCACCGGGCGCGCTGCCCAAGCATCGAAGCGCCATGCTCCCGTTTGTGCGATCGCGCGCACGCCGTCGAAGCTTAAGGGAACGTTCGGACCTTCGCGTAATGCATATAGGCGTCCGGACCCAACCGCGATCTCCTGGCGGCCCGTTCGTACGCGCACGTTGACGCGAGCTCGTTGAATGATCTCCTACTCCACAAACCCCTGATGCAAATCCAGCTTGTCTTCATCGACGACAGGTTGCGGGCCACCGACGCGACCGTTCTCGAACGAGCTGTTCAACTCGGTCCACAATCTCAGACGCGAGCCCACGTGAATGTCCGCATGCAGCAAGTATCGCTGCAAGAGGTATCCGTTCGGACTCGGCACGCTCAAGCCAAAGTCCTGGTTGCCAAACCTCTCGTACGACTCGCGCGCCTCCCCGCCGAATGAAGCGAACATTCCACCAGCTAACTGCACGTACTTGACGATGTCCCATGGATCGCTGTGGCGATTCGGATCGCTCAGGAATTGCCAGTTTTCGTCGTACGTCGGCAGTGGGTACCTCCGCGCCGGGTCCGGCGTCTGAACTTGCGCCATGGCTGGTGAAGCCGCCAGAACGGCCGACGCGACGAGAACAAAGCTGCAGGCAGCGCGATAACATTTCAGTCTTGCTCCACGAACAATTGAGACCCGTCGACGCAATTCGGCTCTCGCGGTCAGCGCACCTGCGCGAAGCTCTTGCGCAGTTCAGCGACGAATAGCTCGGGTTGCTCAAGCGCGGCGAAGTGACCGCCTTTCGGAACCTCGTTCCAGTAGAAAAGTTTCGAATAGGTCTGATCGCCCCACACCTTCGGCGGTGCGAAAAGGTCGCCTTTGAAGACGCTCACCGCGACGGGCGTTTCGAGCGGCATGCGGACGAAATCCTTTGCGAAGCTCTCGTAGTACAGCCGCGCGGATGATGCCGCGGTGTCGGTCAGCCAATAGAGACTGATGTCATCCAGCATGCGATCGACGGAGATCGCCTCCGCCGGATCACCCTTGTTGTCGCTCCATGCCTGAAACTTTTCGTAGATCCACATCGCCTGCCCGACCGGCGAGTCGGCAAGACCGTACCCAAGTGTTTGCGGACGCGTCCCCTGGATCGACGCATAACCAGAACCGTCGCTCCCATACTTGACGAGCTGGGCCAGCGCCGCCTGTTCTTCGGCCGTGTACCCGCCCGATGGTGGTGCCGGCGGAGGAAAGAGGATCGGAAGGTTGAGATGGATGGCGGCTAGACCCGACGGATGCTGCTTCGCCATCCAGCTTGTCACGCCCGCGCCCCAATCGCCGCCTTGTGCCACGTAGCGGCTGTAACCGAGGCGCGCCATCAGCGCGGCCCATGCGTTCGCGATGCGCGGAAGGCGCCAGCCCGGTTCGGTCGGTTTGTCGGAAAAACCAAACCCAGGCAGGGAGGGAATTACGACGTGAAAAGCTTCCTCAGCTTTACCGCCATGTGCTGTCGGGTCCGCCAGAGGTTCGATGACCTGCAGAAACTCGATGATCGATCCCGGCCATCCATGCGTAAGTATGATCGGCAGAGCATTCTCGTGCTTCGATCGGACGTGAATGAAGTAGATCCCGAGACCGTCAATTTGCGTGCGAAACTGCGGCAGCGCATTCAGTGAGCTCTCAGCACGACGCCAATTGTAGCGAGTGCGCCAGTACTCAATGAACTCCTGTGCTCTTGGCAGCGGCACGCCCTGGGACCAGTCCGTTGCCGATCCTTTGTCAGGCCAGCGAACAGCGGCAAGTCGCCTTTTCAGATCGTCGAGCGCCGTCTGCGGCACGTGCACAGTGAAGGGTGAGAGGTCCTTCGTCGCCGCCGGGAGCACGAGGAGCGGGGCCTTCTTGCCGCTCTCCTGGGCCCTTATCGGATCGAGCCCCTCTAACAACAAGCCGGCGCCAGCGGTTACAGCCGCGGTGCGCATGAACTTACGCCGTGAGCTGACGGGTACTGCTATCTCTGCTCTGTGTTCTAAACCGTCTTTCATGAGTTGCTCCAATCCTTCGTTTCAAATTTGGTGCGCTGCGGAGCACCTCCGCGGGGTTCAGACAACAGCCAGATCGCTAGGCTCGCCGTGACCTGAAGGCGTTTCGCAGCTCGTCGGTGAAGAGCTTTGGCTGCTCGAACGCGGCGAAGTGCCCACCCCTGTCGAGCTCGTTCCAGTAGAACAGGTTCGGCCACAGTGCCTCAGCCCAGGCTTTTGGCGGGACGAATATCTCGTGCGGAAAGACGGACGCCGCCATTGGCAGCTCGATCCGTCCGCCAGACGTGCCCGCCATGCCGGCGCGGGTATTCTCCCAGTAGATGCGGGCCGACGACGCAGCGGTGTCGGTGAACCAGTAGAGGCTGATATCGTCGAGCATCGCATCGGTGGAGAGCTCATCTTCAGGATTGCCGTGATTGTCGGTCCATGCCTGGAACTTCTCGTAGATCCACAGCGCCTGACCCGCGGCCGAGTCTGCAAGCGGGTAGCCTATGGTCTGCGGGCGCGTCGCCTGTTCGCGAAAATACCCGCTCCAATCGTTGGCGAACCGCGATGCCCCGTCGATGGCTCGCTGCTCGGCAGGCGTGGGGTTCTCCGGCAGCTTTTCGGGAAAGACGAATTGCCAGTTCACATGGGCCGCTATCAGCCCCGGGGGCCGCTGATGCGCCAAGGCGTGCGTTACGCCCGCCCCCCAATCGCCTCCCTGTGCGACCCAGCGCTCGTAGCCAAGGCGTGGCATCAGCGTTGCCCAGGCGCGGGCGATCCTGTTCACATCCCAGCCCGTCTCGACCGGCTTGTCGGAGAAGCCAAAACCTGGGAGCGACGGCACGACGACATGGAACGCGTCCTCCGCCCTTCCCCCGTAGCGGGTGGGATCGCTGAGCGGGCCGATAACCTCCATGAACTCCACGACCGATCCCGGCCATCCGTGGGTGAGAATGATCGGTAGCGCGTTCTGCTGAGGGGAACGCACGTGAATGAAATGAATGCCAACCCCGTCGATCTGGGTCCGGTATTGCGAGAAGGCGTTGATGCGAGCCTCAAAGCGGCGCCAGTCATACTTGTCGCGCCAGTAGGCGATCAGCGCCTGAGCCTTCTGGAGGGGGACGCCCTGCGACCAGTCGCCGACGGTTTCCCGCTCCGGCCACCGCGTGGACGCTAGTCGACTCTTGAGATCGTTGAGTGCCGCCTGAGGTACATGAACCTTGAAGGGCGTTACTTCCTCTGTTGTAGTGGGGAGCACGATCTGCGCAGCCTCGGTGGCGCTCCCCTCGGCACTTATCGGCACAAACCCCGGTGAGAATAAACCGGCAACACCAGTTGCCGCTGCCGCACCTATAAAGTTACGCCGCGAGATGATGGGCGCGCATGCTCCCGTTCTGTTTTCTAAGTCGTCTTTCATGAGTTGCTCTCCGAGTGTCATATCATCCTTTGAAGTCCGCCGCTTCGCCAGACCGTCAGAATCGCTCTCCATCAGCCCTACTGAAGCTTGAACACCAGCAGCGTGCCGCCCTGAGGAACAACCGTTTTGGTCCCTTGGATCTCGTCGATGCCGTTTTGAAGTCCTCGCGCGTCGAGGTCCCAGCCCGTCGTGACGGCGACATACTGCTCGCCATCGACCGCAAAGGACGTGGGAACACCGATGGCACCGGACGGAAGCGGGAAGCTCCACAATTGATCACCAGTGCGGGCGTTAAACGCTCTGAACAAACGATCCGGAGTCCCGCCAGCGAAGAGGATGTCCCCGCCCGTAACCAGAAGTGGCGACCAAAGGATCGTCTTGAAATTGTGCTGCCAAACTCGCTTGCCGGTGTTCAGGTCCCAGGCCTGCAGTTCTCCCAGGTGATCGGCGGCGCCTGCGCCGGCGCGCACCGATCCGAAGATGCTGTCGGTGTCGTACCCCACATAAAACCCCGTCGAGTCAGCCTCTGGCACCTCGCCTTTCGGGAGAAACGCGCAGACGTTGTTGTTCGCAGGGACGTACAGGAGTTTCGTCTGCGGGCTCCAGGCCTCGGGCGGCCAGTCTTTGCCGCCGCCAATGCTCGGACAGAACTCGGCGCCCTGTTTTGCACCCGGTCGCTTCGACTCGTCGATCGTGGGACGACCGGTCTTCGGGTCAATTGATGTAAAGACGTTGTTGTTGGAGAACGGGAAAGCGTGCAGGAACTTGAGGCCATCGCGATCCAAGATCCAAAGGTAGCCGTTCCGACCCGCGTGTGTGGCCGTCTTCGTGAGCTTCCCGTCGACCTGCGTGTCGATCAGGAGAGGTGCCGAGACTTCATCCCAGTCAAACGAATCATGCGGCGTGTACTGGTGATAGCTCTTGATCTTGCCGGTGTCGGCGTCGAGAGCGAGCGTCGAGTCCGTGTAGAGGTTGTCGCCGGGCCGGTCGTCAGCGACCCAAGGGCCCGGATTCCCCGTACCCCAGTAGGTCGTGTTCGAGGCAGGATCATAGACCCCGGTAATCCAGGTTGATCCGCCCCCTCGCTTGTAGTTCTCGCCCTTCCAGGTGTCCCCGCCCGGTTCGTTGGGCGCAGGCACCGTGTAGGTTTTCCAGATGCGCTTTCCGGTGAGCGCGTCGAATGCGCTCACTGAGCCCCGAACGCCAAGCTCGCCACCCGAGTAGCCGAGGATGATTTTGCCGCGCACCGCAAGCGGCGCCAGCGTCGCGTAGCACCCCGTCTTGTAATCATCGAGCGGGACGTTCCAGACCTCTTTGCCCGTCGCGGCGTCAAGAGCCACGAGCGCGCAATCGGTCGTCGCCATGTAGACGTAGTCACCGTAGAGCGCGACGCCGCGGTTTGTCGGATGGAGTTGGAACAGGCCGTCCGGGTACTTCCTGGCGTACCGCCACAGTTGGGTTCCGGTCTTGGCGTCCAGCGCGATGATGTTGTTTTGAGGCGTCGTGATGAACATCCGGCCGTGATTGACGATTGGCGTCGTTTCGTGTGCGCCAAGCAGGTCGGTGCTCACCGACCAGGCCAGCGTCAGCCGGCGAATGTTGCTCGGCGTGATCTGCTTCAGCGGGCTGAATCCCGAAGCCATCATAGGTTCGCCGGTACATCAGCCAATCGCCCGCTTCCGGATGCTCGAGCCGTTCGTCCGTCACCGTCGGGTAAGGCGTCGGCTCAACATGCACGCCTTGTGCATGCACGCCATGTATGCGCGAAAAGCGCAATGGATAGGCTCAACAGCAACGTTAGATACGACACCGTTTGAAACTTCATTTAGTGTTCTCCGCTCTCAATGGGACGGGGTAGATTCGAAAGGGCAAAGAAGGCGATGAGTTCTTCTTCGAAGGATCGAAGAAGAATGTCAGTTGGCCCTCGCTCACCCACGCTGTCGTGCCTAATCCGGGCAACCGACGTCGGGGTCGCGAAACCGCCGTGAATCGGCGTGACGGCGAATCCGTCGCCTTGAATCACCACGCGATCTAATCTTCCTGAACCTTCGATCAGGAGGAAACTGTTGTCGCCGAGGGCTCGGAGCGCATCGGGAAATTCTCAGGTGACCGGTACCGGAGAGTACCGTGATGCGCCCGGCCCTTCCATCTTTGACTTCCACACGCAAGAGTTCGCCAACGGTGTAGGTCGTCACGTAGAGGTTGCCGTCGCTGCCGAAGGCGATCCCGTCGAGCCCGATACCGCCTTGAGGCGGAGAGAAGGCGGAATCGCTGTGCGAATACTTCGAACGTCGTAGCGCCTGGGGAGAGTTTCAGGATCGTGGGATTCGCGCTGTCGGTGACGTAGACAGAGCCCTTGCGCGTCCACCGTGATGTCATTGCAGAACGCGTGAGAGCCAGGCAAAGAGACGCTGCGTTTTCCATCCCCGGTCTGAAGGTCGAAGCCCTTCAGCGCGCTCTCCGTATCACTGCCGGTCGCAGGTCCGCCCAACGCGCTCAAGTCGTTCGAGCAGGCCCAGAGGGTGCTCGATGCCTCGTCCGCGAAGACTCCCAAGATCGAGCGCGAGCCCGATGCGCCTGGTCGGACGAATACGGTGCTCTCGGCTGTGCGCGGTTTGACGCGGACGATTCCACCGTCCCCGACGCGACCGACATAAAGCGTACCGTCCGTAGTTGACGTGATGCTCTCTGGAAACGCTTTCGTTCCTGGAATGGGAATTGATTCGACCTTCTGGGCCGCCGCTTTAAGCTTGGTGAATGACGCCGACCGGCCATCGATGCCTTGCGCGACGAAGAGCACAAGAGACACGCTTAAGCAAAATGTCAGATACGAAGCTGGCTGAGACCTCATTCGGTGTCATCCTCGAACACAACAAATATGGACCACCGCAAATCTTGCATCTTGTCGGATTTGGCTGTTTTTGGTCTGTTTCCGCTTTCACGTCTTCAGTGATCTTGCTATTCTTTATCTGCGTTCACTTCTTCGAAGAGTTCATCTAATTCTCTGTTTGCCCGGTGGCCAAGGAAAGAGATATGAGCCAATCGCAGCCGTTTGAATTTCGTTCACCGCACGGGATCAGGAAGATCGAAAGCCACACCCGCAGTTGGAATGGGATTACCGTGCGTAACATCGTGCACTATCCTGATCCTGGAAAAGCCTGGCACGACATCTCTTCACACGAAACAACCGTTGCGATTGTTCTCGGCCAGGTAGGCGGATATTGCGAGCCTCGCCTGAATCTCAACCGTCCGACCCTCCGATCTCGCTTTGACGTAGGGCATACGACTTTTGTGCCCGCGGGCATGACGGTGTGGGGCTATACTGACGGACTTCGATCAGTTCGCGAACTCAGGATGAGCTTCGCTCCGAAAGTCCCCGAATCGATCCTCGGCGACGACTTGGATTCGGCAAAAACCGATACGCCGGTCCTGTTGTTGTACGACGATAAGATGGCGAGATGCGCAGAGCTTCTGGCGGAGGAATGTCAAGAACCCTCAAGTGGTGGCCGCCTCTACGGTGAGAGCCTGACGACAGCATTGACGGCTACCCTGTTTACTCGCCGAAACGCCCAGATACAGCGGGCAAACGGACTTGCCCGATGGCAGTTGCGTCGAGCGATGGAGTACCTCGAAGCCCACATGACGCAGGACATAAGCCTTGAGGAGATGGCCAAACTGGTAGGGCTTTCCCAGTCACAGTTCGCCCGATCCTTTAAAATTTCGACCGGAATGCCGCCATATAAATGGTCTCTCGACGCCCGGATCAAACGCGCACAGGAACTTCTGTTACGTGGCAGGGAACCCATTGCGTTTATCGCGCTCCAAACAGGTTTCGCCGACCAGAGCCATTTCACGAAGACGTTTCGCCGTGCCACGGGCGCAACACCCAAAGACTGGCAGCGAAGTCGCAAACTCTGACCTCGGGTTGAACCGCGCCGCACGCTGTCCAGCACCGCCGGAGTGGACGCCCCCATCAGATTGTGCTCGGATGACGGCAAACCGGCAGTAAACGTTCCGTGCGTCCGTTGTTCTCCTGAGAAGTGTCGGCTTCGGTCGCCGTGATTAAGCTCGATGATGGATGCTCATCCGAGACGGAACACCACGTCGAACAAGGCGTGATGCACACCTCTGTCTCAACGAGGGGTTCACTCTGTAGGATTTCTGTTGGAACTCGACTGTACACGAACTGTGCACGAACGGGTTGTTTTCAGCCTATTGGGGTTAGCTTTTGAGCGAAAGCAGATTCCCCGATTGGTTGGAAACGTTAGTAGTTGAAGTGATAGAAAGAGTGGGTGGAGACGAGTCTGGTGCTTTGCAAGCACGTTCAGCCACTCCATCCTTTCTATTCTGTGTTTTGAATTAGCAACATTTACAACAACTTGGGGAATCTGCTTTTCGCTTAAAGCTAAACCCAAGCGCCAGAATCCAACGACGTTTGGCACAGTTTTGGTACAGTGACTTATGAGAGGAGCACCTGCCTGAGAAGCAGCAGCGCCCTCGATACCGTGAAACTCAGTTCCAACATTTCAATTTCATGCACCACGCATCCGAACCGCAGACCTCTACCGTGTCAATCGAGCCGGGATAGGGTTTACAACAACTTAGAAGACTGCGGGGACTGCCAATGCTCGCGGAAGTCGTACAAGACATCGCACTCGGTGGGTTGGAAATAATCACGAAAGCAGCGCCTATCTACGCTTCTTTTCGACTATTGACGTGCGATCACGTAACTCCCTTAGAAGAAGACCGGCCCCCTCACTCAAAAAACGTGAAGGGATTCGGTAGCCTCAAGTTCAGCCTCGAGTCAAACGCGCGACTGCCCACCCTCACCGGGCAGGGCCGGGGCTACCCGCCCATTTGGAATTGATACAATTCGGAGGTCGCAGCAGGTTAAATACCTCGGCTAGAAAATTCAAATATTTCAACGAAGCAGAGTCTTTATTAGGGACAGGTGAAGAGGGATGCGAATTATTTCAAAGGTGCCAAGAATAGAATTGGTTATTAAGGCCCAACCCGAACAGTTACAAATTTAATCCCATAGCGAGTAATTTCCGTTCATCCAGAGTGTCGTCCGATCTTGAAAAAAAGCCGCCGAATGGGATTTGATAGATAACTACGGGGGTTCGGCCATCTTGATATCCGCGTCTTGAGACCTAATTGAAGCTGCTCTAAGCAGAGGAAGGAGATGGGTGTGGCCGATCTCCCTCCGCTGTCAGTTCGGGATTTGCTCACCGAAACCTAGTAAAATCATCATATCACTGGAGCCTGAATAAGAGTTCAACGAAAGTAACGTTTACATCTGCTTAATATAGTTAGTTCACTGTATGGTTCATGGTTAATTCCAAACCATCGGTAACTTCGTTGGACAAATTCGCCGACTCACGGATGCTCCGAGAACATCCTCGCAAGCCTCTTCCAAATGAAAAATTTGCTCTTCTTCGTGGATATCGGCATGACCACACTCATGCCCAACGGGAAAGCTGTATACCAAAACAGATTTCAGTCCTGGGCATGAGTGGAGAAGTCAAAGTGGCTGAGAGATGGATGGTAATGCCAAGCACTCGAAGAACCTGGCTCGCGCATCGGAGGCTGGAAGGGATCGGGCGGCGCGGCAATTTGGCGGGAGGTCAAAACGGAAATCCCAGGCAAGATTTTGGTACGCGCTAGATCGAAATCCTCGTGATGCTGACAACACATTCAGGAAATTTTCAGCCCGTTTGATTAGTATAAATATGAGTGAGGTCATGGGAAGTTTTTGTGCGCGTGAAGATGGCCGCGGATGCAAGTAGAAGGCAGGCGAGTGGAGTTCGGACTCGTGCCGAAAAGTATAGGCAGACGCGGCGCCTTACCATGGAATCTAACGGCAGCCCTCCGGAACAGAAAAAAGTGAGGCCAATGAGAGAAACAGTCTGGAATTTCTGCCTCGGATGGTGGCCTTGGTGGGATCAGTTTTGGAGCAAGATTCGGAACTGAACTAACGGGCTGAACAAACCAAGATGCATATTTCAGCGCCTTTCATACGACGGCCTATTGCAACTTCGTTGTTGAGCATTGCGATTCTGCTTGCAGGCGGTGTGGGCTTTTATTTTCTGCCCGTGGCGGCATTGCCCCGCGTAGATTTTCCGACGATCTCTGTTCGGGCCAGTCTGCCGGGGGCGAGTCCGGAAACCATGGCCTCCTCGGTGGCCACGCCGCTGGAACGCCAATTCGGGCGCATTGCGGGCGTCACGCAGATGACGTCCACCAGCCAGCTTGGTTCTACCGGAATCACTCTCCAGTTCGACCTGGATCGGGACATCAACGCGGCGTCCCGAGACGTGCAGGCGGCCATCAATGGTGCGGCGGGTCAATTGCCAGCTGGATTGCCATACCTTGCCGACCTACCGCAAGATTAATCCCGCCGAAGTCGACATTCTGGATCTGGCCGTGTCGTCGGACACCCTTCCAAGGAGCCGCCTCTACGATTTGTGTGATTCCTTCCTTGCGCAAAAGATATCCCAGGTCGATGGCGTAGGCCTGGTCCGCATTTCCGGAGGAGCGAAGCCCGCGGTTCGCGTGGACGTAAATCCCAACGCGCTGGCGCATTACGGGATCGGTTTGGAGGAAGTGCGGGCCGCGCTTCGGTCCGCCAACGCAAATACTCCGAAGGGAAATCTGGAAAATCAATCCAACCGTTGGATCGTGAACGACACCGACCAACTGTTCAAACCTGAGCAATATTCTCCTTTGATTGTGGCCTACAGAAATGGGGCGCCGGTCCGACTGAGTGATATTGCGAAAGTGACCGAAGGAATCGAAGATCTGCGCAACTCCGGAGTACGCCAACGGCAGAACCTGCCGTGTCGATGGGCATTGGCCGACAACCCGGCGCCAACGTCATAGAGACAGTGGACCGCATCATGGCACTGCTTCCGGAATTGCGCGCTTCCATCCCCCCCACAGTCACGCTCGACACCAACTTTAATCGCACGACCACGATCCGCGCGTCAGTGAAGGACATCGAATTCACGATGCTGTTGACCGTCGCATTGGTGGTCATGGTTATTTTTCTTTTCCTGCGCAATGTCTGGGCCACCATTATTCCGAGCATTGCGGTGCCTCTCTCCATCGTCGGAACGTTCGGAGTGATGTACGCTGTTGCATTACAGTCTCGACAATCTTTCTCTTATGGCGCTGGCGATCTGCACGGGTTTTGTCGTGGACGACGCGATCGTGGTGATTGAGAACATCTCACGCTATCTGGAAGCAGGAGATTCGCCGCTGCAAGCTGCCATGAGGGGTTCCCGTGAAATTGGATTTACTGTCCTATCGATGAGCGTCTTCCCTGATCGCGGTATTCATTCCTCTTTTGCTGATGGGCGGGATCATCGGAAGATTGTTCCGCGAATTTGCGGTCACCTTGAGCGTGGCCATTGTTGTTTCCCTTTGCGTGTCGCTGACCACGACACCCATGATGTGCGCTCGATTCCTGAAATCGGAAAAGGAAATAAAGCACGGGAAAATGTATCAGGCGAGCGAACGGGTATTTCAATGGAGTGTGGAAACCTATGCTGCAGGATTGCGGTGGGTTCTACGCCATCAACCCTTCATGCTCGTCCTGACTGGCGCGACCATTTGCCTCAGCGTGTATTTGTATATCGTCATTCCCAAGGGCTTTTTCCCGCAGCAGGACACCGGACTGATGACCGGAAATATCCTGGGAGCACAGGATACTTCCTTCCCCGTGATGCAGCAGAAACTAAAACAATATACCGACATCGTCATGAGCGACCCGGCGGTTAAGAGTATGGTCGGGCGACACAGGAGGCGGGGCGGAAAATACGGGGCAGATGGAGATCGAACTGAAGCCTCTCAACGAACGAAAAGTCACGGTGGACCAGGTGATCGCGCGCCTCCGGCCCAAACTTGCGGTGGTTCCGGGAGCCACACTGTTTCTGCGGGCGAATCAAGACATCACGGTAGGCGGGCGGATCAGCAGTTCGCAATATCAATTCACGCTATCGAGTGAGAATCTCGCCGACCTGCTGGAATGGGCGCCTCGCGTGACAGGCGATGATGAAGCAGTTGCCCGAATTGCGCGACATTGCCAGCGATCAACAAACGCGTGGTTTGCAAGCGACTCTGGTGATTGATCGCGATACGGCATCGCGATTGGGGATTTCGCCGCAGGCCATCGATAACACGCTCTACGACGCGTTCGGCCAGCGGCAGGTATCCACGATCTACACGCAATTGAACCAGTATCACGTCGTGATGGAAGTCGATTCGGCGTTTCGGGACAGCACGGATGCCATCCAGGGACTATACGTGAGATCGTCGAATGGGAACCAGGTACCGCTCAGCGCCTTTACCCACTATGAGACGAAGAATACGGCCCTCGCCGTAAACCATCAGGGCCAATTTCCCGCGGTCACGATCTCGTTCAATCTTGCAGAGGGAGTCGCTCTGGGTGATGCAGTGACGAAGATCCAAGCTGCAGTCTTTGCACATGGGACTTCCTGCCGATATTCATCCGACGTTCCAGGGAACCGCGCAGGCCTTTCAATCTTCGCTTTCGACCCAGCCGTGGCTCATCCTGGCCGCGCTTGTGACTGTCTACATTGTATTGGGAATGCTGTACGAAAGTTACGTCCACCCGGTCACGATCCTTTCGACTCTGCCGTCGGCTGGGGTAGGAGCTCTTCTGGCGTTGCTGGCATTTCACACCGAATTGACCGTGATCGCGCTGATTGGAATCATTCTACTGATCGGCATCGTCAAGAAGAATGCCATCATGATGATTGACTTCGCGGTTGAGGAGGAACGGACAGGGAAGACTCCCGAGGAATCGATTTATCAGGCGTGCCTGCTGAGGTTCCGTCCGATTATGATGACCACTGATGGCGGCGCTTTTCGGAGGATTGCCGCTGGCGTTGACTGACCGGCACCGGTTCGGAAATGCGGCGCCCCCTGGGGATCAGCATTGTTGGCGGCTTGATGGTGAGTCAAGTCCTCACTCTGTACACGACTCCGGTGATTTACTTGTATATGGACCGCCTGCAATCGAGAATTAAGGGCCGCAAAGAGGCGAGGCTTTTCGGAGGTCATACAGCGCCGCAACCGGCGTCCGTTAAAGAGATGCCGCCCGCCTAGATTCCTGTTCGCCAGAGTGTACAACGCCTTGCAGAGAGTCCGCCACGGAAGTCGCGCAGATAGCGGAGATTTTTGCTAGTGGCCGATACGATTCTCGAACTTTGATTTTGAATTCCATCCCATCCTAAGGTGGGTCACGACTCCAACTTCCGCCTTCTTCAAAACCGCAACAATCTGATCAACGGTAAATCGCTTCTGCTTCACGGCAAATCTCCCTTCCTGCGATTCTGGATTTTGCCGGAAACTAATCTTCCGAGTTGATGAAGAATACCGGTGCCAGCCACTTCGAGGATGACATTTCGCTGGCCCATCGCTTCAAGTAAGACAACCTCTAAATCAGCTGAAATCATCTACCAGATCAGTTTGAGTGCAAATTGAATCTGTCGAGAAGTCGTCTGCGTGGAAGTAATCAGCCCTGCTCCGGAGATCGGTTGTCCGCCCTTGTCAAAGATCTCAAGATTATCGGTCGGTGAAGAGAAACTTGTCTGGTTGAGAATATTGAAAAACTCCGCCCGGAATTGAACATTAAACTCTTCTGAAAACAGATTGCTGAAGCGACCGCTCTTGCAGCCCGCTCCGTCACATCCCGGCACGGAACCGATTTTTCTCACGATTCGATTGTTTTTAAACACAGACACATCAAGCTTAGACAGCCCTGGTCCGATCAGTGTATTGCGCCCGAGATTTCCCCGTCGAACACTTTGTGCCGGAAATGCGAAGCATTGAGTCTTGATGAAATTATTCGGATTTCCAGGGTTCGTGAGAGTCTTGCAGCCCGGACCGGTAAGCAAGTCCGGTGGCTCACCGGTTTCCTCCAATTTCATTCCGACCGGGTCGCCGCCGACGAGCGGCGTGAAGGGTTGTCCAGTGGATCTCTTATAGAGGCCGCCGACTTGCCAGCCGCTAACCGCCCAGATGGGGAATTTTGCGAACCGCAGTGGGGTTGCAGCACCGGCGTATTGCGCAGATCCTCCTGCTCTCGGACTAGGCACTTCCCACGTGAAGCTCAGGACAAATGTCTGGGCGACATTAAAATCCGACAGCCCACGGGTCGTCCGCTGGTCAAAGAAAAGCTGATTGAAGAGTCCGTTCGGAAACGAGTCATCGGCTGACGTGGCGGACAGCGTATCGATACTTTTCCCCCAGGTGTAAGCGCCATGAAACTCAAAGCCATGGCTCACTCGCTTTGTTAGATCGGCTTGTAGCGCGTCATAAAATGAATTGGCTTGCCACAATGTTCCGCTGATGCGTCCAAAGTTGGGATTAAGCTGAACGCTGGGTACTGGACTAGCCTGTGTGCCGCTTGCTAGGAACCCCGCAGCGCACGGATTTCCACTCCCGTTGGGTCCACATGGCCAGACATACCCTGCCGATGTCTGCGTAGGGAGCACCATGTCCATGTTATCCATCTTATAAGGCTGGTGGACTCCGCGTGATCCTACATAACCAACCGTAACCGCCAACGTGGATGACAACTCGCGGGCGATACTAAGGTTCCACTGCATCACATAATTCCGCTTGGGAGCGTGCTCCACATACACCGAACGGGACGACCCAGGTGACCCCGCGAGTTGGTTAAATGCATCGGTAGGAAACGATCCGGCAGGAATGGTGTTTCCGAATACTTCTTGCACGAAAGGCACCCCGTGCTGGACGGAAATTGCAAATACGTAGGGTAGCGGCAGGACGTCGAACATGCCAAATCCGCCGCGAACCAAAGTCCGTCCTCCACCGGGATTCCAGGCAAATCCAACACGCGGCTCAAAATTTCGAAGTGTGGGATTCAGGTAAAACGGAGATCCAATGTATGGCTGAGCGTCCGTGAGATTACGCAGGTTGGAAAGCCGATTATGCGCTTCGCTGAGTACTGTCGCCATCTCATAGCGCAAACCAAGATCGACAGTCAGGGTTGAGCGTAGCCGCACATCATCTTCGAAGTACGCGCCGGCGACGGTTTGCCGCAATCCAAACTCGGGTGGAGCAATCGTGCGATTTCCCTGAAAGCTCTGCGGCACGTTGGTTAGAAGGTTCGAGGAGGGAAGCGAATCGGAACGAGCCATTCACGCTTCCTAGGATCAGTTGATTGTCTTGCATACGCTCGACGACCCCGCCGAACTTCAACGCGTGCCTTCCCCTGGTCAGGACAGCATCGTCGCCCGCCTGGAAGGAATTCCAGGTCAGGGTCGAGCTGGAAGGGAGAAGTCCCTGCGCGCTCGGCGCACCCAAGAAACTAGTCAGGCCTGGTACATTCTGAATCGACCCTGCAAACCCGCCCGGTTGGAAAGCATAGGACGGATCCAGCATCAGGCCGTTGGACACTCCTGAGACTCCTCCCGTGCTCGCTTTGGCGCGGCTATAACCGATTCGAACTGAGTTAATGAAGGTAGGACTGAACAAGTGTTGTTCGTGAACCGAGGCGACTTGACGCGCCGAAACTACGTTTGTGAGAAGTTCGTTAAAAGTTCCGGGTTGCTCGGTTTCCGAATTGTCACGCATGTACGTGGCGAAAAGACTGTCTTGATCGGAAAGCTTCCGATCCCCACGGATCGTGAAGTAATTTTCGGTGGTTACATCCTGCGCGGCGAATGAAAAAATGCCAGTGTCCCCGGAACCCAGCAGCGGACCGTTGGGCAACGGGTAGAAAGCCGTGAGAAACCTGGCCACGGATGGATCCACAATAACCGTTCCTGTGGAAAGCTGACCGGCGCGCGCGGTGGCCGACGGGACCGTATCCACGGTTGTTACACCGAGCGATTGTCGAAGCCCCTCGTAGTCTCCAAAAATGAACGTACGATCCTTTTCAAGTGGAAGCCCTGCCGAGGCGCCAAACTGGTTGCGCTTGAAAGGAGGAATGACCGATCCATCGAAGAAGTTGCGCGCATCGAGCGCGCTATTCCGAAGAAATTCATACACAGTGCCGTGAAACGTGTTCTTGCCCTTGCGTGTTACCGCATTGATGACACCCGCCGGAAGTCCGCCCATACTCTGCCGGATAGTTGCTTCCCAGAACGGACACTTGCTCGACGGCGTCGATTCCCAAGTTATCTCCAAGGACGCTCCCCGGAGCCCCATTCGAATAATCATTGATGCTGATTCCGTCCAGCCGAAAACCGTTTTGGTCGGGCCTCGCGCCCGAAATACTGATCGCCGCGCCAAATCCGCGCTCAGTATTTCCACCGCTGGATTGGACCCCGGTAACTCCAGCCTGCAACGTCGCCAGCGCAGCCCAGTCTCGACCATTAAGGGGAGTATCGCGGACCGTCGATGCGTTGGCGCTTCCGCATGCGGCGGAGCAAGGCTCGCTTACTAGAGCGGGCGGCGCAACCATCCGTACGATCTGTTTTGAGTCGCCGGCATGCATGGTGACATTCAGAACGCGCCCGACGCCGGCAGTCACCGTAATGGTTGTCCACACTTGTGTCGTGAATCCATTTCCGGACACCGTCATTTCATAAACACCCGCGGACAGATCGGGAACGTTGTAAAATCCGGTAGGATTGGTAGCCGCGTTTCGGACAAGGCCTGTGGTTGCTTGTGTTATGGAGATACTCACATCTGGCATCGCTGAACCCGATTCGCCAGTGACTGTCCCCGAAATCGATCCGCCCGCGTCCTGTCCATTTGCGGGCAGGCGCAAGAATAGAATCAGCGCCAGTGTGGCCAAAATGACTTTCATGACATCCCCTTTACGGCATGACCGCGCTATCGATCAACGAATTCTAAACATGATTTTGAAAGATAAAAAAATCAGATCAGACCACTAGCGTTGTTGCTTATTGTATTCTTTCGACCTGAAGAGAACCTTAATAACTGACCTGATATTTCTATTCCATTCGCCATGGGGAAGCATTCGTCCATTGCGCCAATGTTTTTGAGGCCCAGTCAGGAGCCTTATCCGTGTGACACGAAGTGCAAGGATTCGGAATCTTGTATTTGTCCGTCATCGCTGGCGTGATAAATGCAAATGTATGTGCGCTCACGAAAACGCCGGGAATCGTCACTTCGATCTTCGGCATGTGGCAAGCAACGCATTGCGCTGCCCTGTCGAACCGTCCTTGTGATGCGTGTGTTCCGCGAGTGTTGCCTCGCGCGGCCCATTCCGCGAACCGGGTCCGTGGCAATCGAGGCAAATTTCGTTCGACCGGTTTCCGAAGCTGCGCGTAGTTCTTCGTGCCGTGAACGTCGTGGCAGTCGAAGCACAGTCACGCCGCGGCGGTACATGACGCTCTGCACGAAATCGTTCCCCTGCATCCGATTCTTATGTGCCGTGCCGTCCGGAAAATGTGTGAAGCTCAGCTGGCCCAGAGTGTGATCTTCGAGCTGCCAGTAATCCCGCAAGTTCAGCCCCGCGTGATATCCGACCGGCCAATCGTAGTATTTCCCTTCGATGGGATTGGTCGAGCGGTCGACCCTGCGAATGGCACTGGATGCAGGTGTCGTTGGCACTTACGTAATCCATACGGGCAGGATTCGAAATATTGTCGCGCGTCGCGTGATCGACGTGGACGCTCCCGGGACCGTGGCAGCGCTCGCAGCCAACGTTCCACTCCGCGACTTGTTTGGTTTGAATGTTGTAATCAACCGAGTGGCAGCCGTCGCAAGTTGGCCCGGTAGGTCGCTTGAAATTGTCGGGAGGATAGAACGGTTCCCACCAGTCGGTTCCCTTTGGAACAAAATACTTAAGCCACTTCTTGTTGCTCACGTCCCACTGCGCGGGCTGCGGAAAATAATCGTCGCCGATTTTGGTGAAATAGCGCTGCTTCCAAATGCTCCGTAAACGAACGCGACCTGGTCCTTCGTGAATTTTGGACTGACGTTATTAGTAGCGAGATTGGGAATGATCGCGTCCGGATGCTCGCGGGGATCGCGCACCACATTGGCCATCGGCGTCTTCTTCCAGCGGTTCGTAAATCTCCGTATGGCACTTCTGGCACGCGGCGGAGCCCACGTAGTGCGACGTAGTTGCAGTCGCGTTTTGGTCAGCGATTTGTTGTGGCGTCGCCTGTGCGATCGACCGGACGAACAGCACGAGCTTCCACACGCTATTGTCATCCTCGCTTCCGTGCGGATTGCCGAACGCCGGCATGCCGGTGAGCCGCACGCCGTTCTGAATGATCCAGTGAATCTCGCCGTCGGTGAGGTCCTGCGTTTCAGGTCGGCGCAGATCGGGCGCTTTGGGATAGAGATTCTGGCCTATTCCGGTTCTTCCGTCGCCGTCCTTGCCGTGGCACCCCGCGCAGTGGTCCGTGAAATCGTTGCGCGCTTCCTGCAACAAGTCGGCGGTCGGCGGCCAAGGATTTTTTTGGCCTCGCGCACCGCCGGGAATACCCCAGTTTCGCACGGCCTGTGCAACGACGACTTCGGCCTTCGAAGGCTGGGCTACCGAGCTGAATCCCCCACGAACCACAGTGGTTGCGTACCAAGCCGCAATAATTAGGATGACCAACAGGGTGAGAAGTGTGGCATTCCTAACTTTCATGCAGGTGTCCTCAAGGAAGTAGGCATCGTTTGATGATCTGCCTAACGATTTACTTTATAGCGATATGGGCGAGCGCAGCTTTGATTCCTTGAACCACGGGCTCCACATCTCCTGTCGCCCAAAAGTGCATGAAAAATAAACGCGGTTCCTCGTTCAGCATGTGGCTATGTAGGGCCGTTACTTGAATGTTGTGCTCTTCAAGAGTCGAAATTACGGGATTGACTTCTTCGGCCTTCAGGACAAAGTCGCCAGTTGTTGCAACCTGCCCTGGGACTGTTTCCTGAAAGTTTATGGATTCTGCGACTCCTTGAGCTCCTGTGAGCGTCATGCCCATTTCCGTAATCGGATCTGCGCGGGGAATGCCAAAGGCAAGCACACCACCATTCAATTGTCCCTTGTGTCCTATGACTTCCTCGATCGTCTTAACGAACGCAGGAGGAGAAGTCGGCGCGGGTCCTGGAGCTGCGGGCGCACTGAGAGGAGTATTGGATTGAGCAAGAGCCGCACGCACCGAATTGGCAAGTTCTGCTGCATTACCATGACCCATATAATGCATATAGAGAACCTGCGGTGACTCGTTCAAGATGTGATTGTGAACTGCGGTGATTTCGATTCCACTAGAGCGCAACTTGGCCATGACGGGGTTCACTTCATTCTCAAGAAGGACAAGATCACCCATGACGAATGCACTGGCGTCGGTCCCGCTAAATGCCGCCCAAGAGCCGAGAGCCAGCCCAGGTTTGATCGCAACCCCAGCCACCATGACCTTAAGATCGGTGCGGGGAAAACCGACACGATAAACATCGCCCATCTTCTGCCCCGAACGGCCTAGTGCTTCATCAATCTTTCCGGTATCCAAGCCCTGAGCAGCCACCCGCAAACTCGTCGTGAATAACAATCCAGAAAGAAGGCAAATGTAACCAATCCGCATAGAAGACCTCCTCGGTGCTAATGCCGTGAAACTGACTACCGCGATTCAACCCTAGGGAAGCAGATTCCCAACAATTCATTACGCTCCTCTCCACAAAGGGGTTAGCAGACATCCGTGAAGTTTTCCACCGTCTCATTGGAAAAAGACTGAAATGCGACTCTACCAAGTGATTGCCGAGAGAGTTTCACGGGTCCGCTCACACGTCAGTCTCATTAGCGATCCTAATTTGCCCACCTGAAAATTCGATGAGAGTGTTCGTTCTGAGGCCAGGTTATACCTTACTTGGCGAGTCCGTTGTTGGTCATGGGAAGTTGTACCCTAAAAATCGAGCCATTCCCCGGCGAACTCTCAACTTCTATCGTTCCGCCATGAGCCTCGGCGATCCAACGTCCAATCGAAAGACCCAAGCCAACTCCTCCCGACTCGTGAGATCGGGCCTTATCGGCGCGATAGAACCTCTCGAAGATGTGCGGCAAGTCTTCCGAAGTGATCCCTATTCCCGTGTCGCGCACGACACACAAGGCAGAGTGAGTACCATCGCTAAGGACCCCAGTAAGCTCTACAATTCCACCGGGCGGGGTATACCTGACCGCGTTGTCGATCAAAATAAGAAATAGTCGGCGGAGGCTATTTGCTTCCCCCCTGATCCACAGGGGTTGTGCTGGGATATGGTCCCGAAAGCTGATGGCCTTGTGTTCTGCCAGAATCCGCCCCTTTTGACACGCTTCGCGGAGGATCTCCGCAAAATCGACAGTCCCGTTTTGGAGTGTTTCTGCTCCAGAATCCGCGCGCGCCAGGATCAGGAGATTTTCAACCAGCTCGGAGGTGCTTTCAAGCTCGGTGTATACGCTGGCAAAAGCTTCACGATATTCGTCCGCAGTGCGCGGCTGACTGAGGGTAATTTCCGCCTCCGTCCGCATGAGTGAGATGGGAGTGCGCAATTCGTGCGATGCATCGGCTGTAAACTGGGTAATCTTTCGAAAAGCCTGTTCGAGGCGCTCCAGCATCCCATTAAGTGTCTCGGATAGGCGCTGCAACTCATCGCGAGTTTGCGGCACTTCGAGACGGTTCGACAAATTGCGCGCCCCAATCGTTCTGGCCATCAGCGTTATTCTATCGACAGGCGCGAGCGCCCGTGCACTCATCCAATAGCTACTGGCTGCCGCACACAGAAGAAAGATTGGAATGGATACAATTAGTACGGTTTCAAAGCGTCTCTGCGCCACATAAAATTCATCCAAAGGCGCGGCTACTTGGACATTATAAGTTTGATTTCCAACCTGAACCTCTGCACTCAGGACACGCAGCGGTACGTCGCCCGCAAGGAATGTAAAAGGTGCAGCGGAACTCCCCTGAGTTCTAGGAACGCCATAATCGTTCATTGTCCTGGAACGGTAAACCCAGTTGCCTTGCTGGTCCGATACTTGTACGAGCGCACCCGGCTGGAGTTCCGCATGTTCCCGAAGTTCGGAGTGCAGGTCTGCCGGTTCCTCTACGACAACCCTCTGGATTAACCCGCGAACGCCAACTACCCGGTCCCGGAGTTCTTCGTCCACTGTTCCGTAAACGCTGTTCCCCATGGCAAAATAAGCGTAGAAGCCAAACAAACACAGGAACGCAGCGAAAATGGTGAAGTACCATCCTGTCAATTTCAGACGAATGGGCATGGGCTTCATGATTTAGCTTCTCGAATGGAATGACCGATGCCCCTGATCGTGTGTATTAGCTTCGATTCGAAACCCTTATCGATCTTGCTGCGCAACGTGAAAACCAGCGCGTCCAACGTGTTCTCTTCAACATCTTGTTCATAATTCCATACACTCTCAATAATGATG
Source organism: uncultured Acidobacteriota bacterium (assembly GCA_963786215.1). GTDB lineage: Bacteria > Acidobacteriota > Terriglobia > Acidiferrales > UBA7541 > Palsa-360. Next base: position 644,118 of record CAWAYK010000001.1, on the reverse strand, counting down.
TTGCGAGGGACAAGCTGGCCGGGCCGCCGCATGAGGCACTCCAGCAACCTGTATTCGGTCCGGCTCAGGTAAATCTCCTGCCCGCTGCGGGTAACGTGGCTAGTCGATGGGTCGAGCACGATATCCGCGAACCTTAGCAGGATAGGTCGAGGAACCGAACCATAGTGGCCAAGCACGCGCAGCCGTGCCAATAGCTCCGCAAATGAGAAAGGCTTTGTCAGGTAGTCGTCGGCGCCCAGGTCGAGCGCCCTCACGATGTCTGTCGTAGCGTCCTTCGCCGATAGCACAAGAATAGGCATCGTGTTGTTATCTTGCCTCAGTCGGCGCAGGAATTCGAAACCATCCATCCTTGGGAGCATCAAGTCCAAAATAACGGCGCTAAAATCAGAAGAAACAGCCTCCTCGAAACCTGTGCATCCGTCAAAAGCAAGAGTAATGGAGTGATTTCTCTCCTCGAGTCCTTTTTTAAGGAGCCTTGCCATCTTCTTGTTATCTTCAACGATCAGTACGTGCATTTGACCATCACTCTAAGACCAGACATATTGACAGATCACTGACTTTCATCGTTTTTCGATTCTTCCGCTTCAAACGTCAAAGATTTTCATTTCCCTTCGGTCGAGGTTAAGAACGCGCCACAAGAAAACTCCGAGCAAACCAGTGGCCTCGACAAACAGTCAATTTGTTCAGTCTCGCGTTTCGTAAACCCAAAGCTCCGCACCTCGACCGGCCTGTGCGGGGACCGCCAGGTAGTAACTATTGTGCTTGCCTACCTGCCCCGTATAGGCGCTGGTGCGGGCACCAATGGCGCTGGGAATTTTCGCGATTCGCTGGTAACGATCTGCATCAATCTGTTGGTAGACGAAGATATAACCTTCTCCGCTGCTCACGTAAATCCGCTTGCGATCCACGTCGAACGAAAGATCGTCCGTATCAATCGCCCCAGGCAGGCTTGCGATCTGCTTGCCGGTATCCATGTCCAGCACCAGAAGGCGTGCCGGTTTGCGAGCGGCCACGAACATGCGGCGATGCGGCTCGTCAAGCGCCATAGGGAAATTTGTTCCCGCGCTTTCCAATTTCCAATTCACAACTTTATGGGTGTTGCGGTCAATGACGGCGATTTGACTGATGGACGCAAGATTTACATAAATCTTCGGGCCGTGCTCCTCCAGTTGAAATGACTCCGGATGGGCTGCGACTTTAAATTCTTCGATGCGCTTATTCGTTTTAGCGTCAAACACTCCAATGGCGCTTTCCTCGCCGTCGCCGTAAGCGACGTAGACCCGTTTTGCCACCGGATCATAGCGAAGTTGGTCGGCATCGTCGGAATATTTCACTGTATCGATCAGCTTATAAGTGTCGGCGTCAAAAACCTTGCACGTGCCGTCGCCCTCGCTGGATACCACAATGCGGTTTGCGTCGGGAAGGTAGGCCACCATCTGCGGCTTGATAAATCCGGCCTCGAGACTGTGAATTCGCGCTCCTCTCTGCGTGTCCAATACCTGCACCGTATCATTGCCGTACACGGGAGCGAATATCCGGCCGTTCTCGTTGTCGATGGCCATGTGGTCAAAGCGGCCCTCCACTCCCGGAATTGGAATAATGCGCACTAATACCAGAGGTGCGGTTTCATCGGTCGGAAGTTCTTGTGCGGCACCACAGAGGGTAAACAGCAGTATCGCGATCACTACATTTACAGCCCGAGACACCTTCATCGTCATGTTCTCCTAATGAATTGAAATTTTTGAACAGTTATTTATCGAGAGCAATCGTATAAAACCTTCACTCTTGCACACTATAAGTCCACACCGCCGCTTCCTTGCTCGGTGAATACGGGACGGCGAGGAAGATGCGGTCCAGACCCTTCTTACCGACCCTAGGCGTATAACCCGCAGTGCGCGCGCCTACGATCGTAGGAATTCTGATCATGCGTTCGTAGTGGTCGGGATCTTTCTGCTGAAAAACATCGATAAATCCCTGTCCACCCGGAATGTAAATACGTTTGTGGTTGGCGTCATAGTACAGATCGTCCACGTCAGCAACGCATGGCTGCGTGGCCACGACCTTTCCTGAATTCGTGTCATACACCACCAAACGGGGCGGCGTGCGGGTGACGATCATCAGGCGGTGATCAGCTTCGTCAAGGGCCATCGGGAAATTTTCAGCAAATTTGGGTGGCAATTCCCATTTTGTAAGCTTTTTTGTGCTGCGATCGATCACCCCAATCAATTTCAAGTCCATCAAATTGACGTAGATGTTCTGCCCCGATTTCTCTATTTGGTAAGACTCTGGATGGGTACCGGTTTTGTATACTTCCTCCAGACGCTCATTTGTGTTCGCGTCAACCATACCGATGGCTGCTTTTTCATCGTCACCATAACCGACATAGACGCGCTTCGAATCCGAGTCGTAACGCAAGTTGTCCACGTCAGCGTTGTAATCGATGCTTGTGATCAGCTTATAGTCACTGCCGTCGTAAATATAAAGTTTGCCCTTGCGGCTGGCGACGAAGAGTTTGTTGACCCCGGTCGCGTAAACAATTCCTTGCGGTTCAGGGATGCCAGTAATGCTGTGCACGTCCGAGTCCTTAACCAGATCAACCACCTCCACGGAACTATTGCCCAGCGCGGAAATAAATATTCGAGCGGGTTCCGAAGGATCGAACGTGAAGTGATCAAACCGTCCGTGAACTCCCGGCAGAGGAATTTGAGCTGTTAAGATCAGTGGTCCGTTTTCTCCAGATGTCGAATTGTTGTTCTGTGCAGCTAGACCGATTGCCAGGCAGACAACAGCTAACGCTGCAAATCCCGCGTGACGGATTCTCTTCATATTTTCCTCCAAGTAAACGAGTTTCTTGGATATTTTTTGAAATCACTTCTAACAAACTCAAACCGATTTTACGAGAAATTTTGTGCCGGGTAATCAACCTTCTTTGAGTTTATTTTGCACTGGAGCGAATGCCACGATTGTATTCGTTCATCTGGGACTAATCCTGCACCACATAAATTCGAACCTCCGCTGGTTCAAGTCCGTGCGAAGGAACAGCGAGGTAGAACCGGTCAAAGCCTTTCCCTTGCTTACCCCAGTACCCAGCCGTCGCAGCACCGATAGCGGTGAGAACTTTTGCGATGAGTTGGAAGTGATCGGGATCCTTCATTTGATATGCGTAAATGAAACCCTCCGAGCCTGGCATATACACTCGTTTTCGGTCGGTATCGTAGTAGAGGTCATCGGTGCCCTGCACGCCTGGCAGCGCCGCCACCATCTTTCCGGATGTGGTATTGAACACGGCGAGACGCGCTGGCGAATGCGTGCCAACGAATAGTCGGTGATCGGCTTCATCGAGGGCCATAGGGAAATTGCTCTCGACTCCCTGCAACGTCCAATGCGAAACGGCTTTGGTTTCGCGATTTACAACCACGATCTCCTTCAGGTCTGGCACATTCACATAAATGTTTGGCCCTGACTTTTCTAGTTGAAACGATTCAGGCTCGCCGCCCAACTTGTAGGTCGCGTCGAGTCGTTCGTTTGTAACCGCGTCAATGGTTCCGATTGCGCCATTCTTCTCGTTATCGCCGCAGCCCACATATACGCGCTTGTTTGCAGCGTCGTAGCGTAAATTATCGGCACCGCCTTCGAAGTCCACACTAGTAATTAGGTTGTAAGTCACATCGTCATAGACGTAAACCTTGCCCGCCGAACCGCTGGCAACGAAAAGCTTCTTCGTCTCCGGCGAATAAACCACTCCTTGCGGGTCAGGCACTCCCGTGATGGAACGATCGAGCGTTCGAGCGCCCGTGTTGATTACCTCGACGGCGTTACTGCCAAGGGCGGAAACGTAGATTCGGCCGCCACCAATACCAAAATGATCGAAGCGTCCCTTAATTCCCTCAAGAGGAATTGTTTCCGTCAGAACAAGCGGTTGTGATCGCTCCGTCGGTGCTTTTGCCGGTGGCGTGTTCTGTTGAGCGCAAAGCCCCCCGGCGAACACCGCGGCTAGTCCCACGCCTAGAAAGAATTCAGTAGCTCTTCGCATCAAACCCCCTTAACTATTTGCCTGGCAGGACAACGTAAATGCCCTTGGCGTAAACGGGAACAAAAATATGTCCATTCTTCGGATTTACAGCGACCGAATGAACACCGGCGCCCGCAAATGGAATGTCACGAACAAATTCTTCCGTGGCGGCATTCACGATGCCGACTGCCCCGCCCTTCGCTGCGCTTAACTCCGTCTCACCCTCTGACGTGTGTGCGAAATAGTAGCTGTTCGAAGCTGGATCGTACCAGACCTCGTCTGTGTCGCCGACTTGAGGAATCGGCTTTCCCGGCTTTCCTGTCCGGGGATCGAGGCCAAGGCCACCTACACTGCCGCAAACTGTCATCAAGCGCCCCTTCGGTCCGACGGCTAGGCCGCTGAGCGTGAGATCAAGCACGCCGCCTTTACATTCCACAGGAAAACTTTTTATGGGATTCGGCAACTTGTGGGGATCGAACACGTCGATCCGGTTCTTTGTGCCGGGCACATTCTGATAGAACCAGCCAGTCTCCGGATTCCAAACCGGCTGTTCCATTCCATCCTGGCCAGCCGGATATTTGTAATGACCCAGAATCTTTCCATCGGCAACGGAGACGAACGTGAGATATGGCGGCATGTCTCCGTCACTTGAAACCATCAGCATTTTGTCGTTCGAATCATAAGCAAGTTCGTCCACGCGATGTGTGCCGCCCGTAGGGATCTTTCGAATGATCTCCGTGCCCGGTTTCGAAGCATCGGCTTCGATCAGGTTGCCCGCGCCGTCTCCGGCCCAGACATGGCCGAGGTCGTCCGTGACCACACCGTTGGGACCCGCACAGTGTCGCAAGTTCTTTGGCTGACCGGGACAGGGACGGCTTCCCGTGTAATTGCCCTTCCCGATGAAACCAATGAAGGTGTCCGTCGCCGCATCTACAAAGTCAATCGCATTGTTGGTGCGGTCGGTCAGGTAATACTTTTGCGTGTTGGCGTCGATCCAACTGATGTCGAACCCGTAGGCACCATAGTTTGTCGGCGAACCCTTCACCAGTGGGTAGCTTGGTGCTTGGGCCAGTGCGAACGCAGCAAGAGTACTGCTGAGAAACGCGACCATCATCCCTTTTTTCATCGCAAACTCCTTTCGAATGGAGAAATCGCTCGTGGAAGCTCAGTAATCGCGAAACTGAGTGAACCACAATTCCGCCCCCTGATTCGAAGTTGCCGGGACGGCGATCACCATGCCCTGGCGGGCGCGGTATTCTTCCCACACAACACTGGTGCGTGCTCCCGTGAATGTAGGAACCTTTCCAATGAGTTCGTAGTGGTCTCGATCGTTCTGATGAAACACGTCAACAAACCCCTCGCCACCCGTGACGTACAGTCGTTTTGTGGAGGAGACATACCAAATGTCATCGACATCGAGGACGCAGGGGAGCTTCGCCACGATTTTTCCAGTCTCCGTGTCAAAGACCATGACGGTCGACGGGTTCCGAAACACAGAGAAAAGTCTGTGGTTTGCTTCATCAAGGATCATCGAGAAGTTCGTGTGGGCGTCGGTGACTTTCCACGTCGCCAACGTCTGTCCAGTCTTGCGGTCAATCGTCACCACAGAACTCGCCTTTGGCAGATTGACGAAAATTCGAGGACCGTGCGTCTCGAGTCGGTACGATTCAGGCTGTTCTGGAAACTTGTAGACAGTCGGAAGTCGCTCCAGCGTCTTCGTGTCGATCAGGCCAATGCCTTCTTTGTAGGAGACGTAGACGAGCTTTTCGGCAGGATCGTAGCGAAGATTGTCAGCTCCGTCTTTGAAATCGATAGCCTTCACGAACTTGTAGTCTTCGCCCTCGTAGACGTTGACTTTCCCTCCTTCATTCGAGACGAAGAGCTTGTCAATTTCCTGTACGTAGAGCACACCTTGCGGACCATCCTGGCCGGGAATGCTGTGAATATCCTTCAGCGGGAAACCAGCAACCACTTCAACCGTGTTGTTTCCTAAGCCCGCGACGATGACCCGGCCGTGTTTGTTGTCCGTCGTCAGATGATCGAGACGCCCGACAACGCCCGGCAACGCGACCCGGTTCGTCAACCCCATCGGCGCGAGAGTCGATCCGGACTGCTGCGCCCGCACCCCGTTTGTTAATGAGCCGCAAAAAGCGAACCCCAGAAGCGCAATGGCAGTCACTCGTGCGGCAAGCTTCATGATCATCTACCTCGTGGTTGAGATGGTGACGCCTGGTCAACTCCGCAATTTCACCAGATAAATTTCAGCGCAAACTGAATTTGTCGACTCGACGTTTGTGTCGAAGTGAGCAGCCCCGCGCTATCAACCTTAGCCCCGCTTCCGTCGAACACATTCATGTTGTCCGTCGGCGAAGAAAAATTCGGACGATTCAGAATATTGAAAATCTCTGCACGGAACTGGACGTTGAAATCTTCTGAAATCCGTTTTACGTGATTATTCTTAAAAACCGAAAAATCTAACTTCGAGAGGCCCGGACCAATCACCGTATTGCGACCCAAGTTGCCGTGGAGATTCGTGCAGTACGTCTGCCCGCTCGGGGCCGACGAAGAAGCCCCCGAGAACGTCGCGCATGGGAACGGCAGAGATGCCAGCAGAGAATTAGGCACGGTGGGAAGAGTAAAACAACTCGCATTGAGATAGATGGGGCCATTGGGGTTCTTTTTGAAATTGGAGTCGACCGGATTGCATCCTGGGCTATAGCTCGGCACCTCGCTCGTTTCGTCCAGTTTTGTCCCGTAAGGATCTCCGCCGAAAATTGGCGTAAAAGGCTGCCCTGTACTCACCTTGTAGAGCCCTCCGAGCTGCCACCCGCCGAGTGCCCACGACGCAGCGCGGGAATGAAGTTGGGGACTCGGAAGCTCCCACGTATAACTTACGACGAGGTCTTGAGCGACGTTGAAATCCGAAAGCCCGCGGCTCGTTCTTTGATCAAAGAATAGTTGATTGAACAAGCCGTTCGGGAAACTGTCATCTGCAACCGTCGCTGAGAGCGTGTCGATGCTCTTGCCCCATGTGTACGCAACGTGAAATTCAAAGCCGTGAGTCACCTTCTTCGTTAGGTCTGCCTGCAGAGCATCGTAGAACGAGTTAGCCTGCCAGAGCATTGCCGTAACGCGGCCAAAGTTCGGATTGAGCGTTTGGCTAGTGGCTCCTGGTGGGTACAAATAGCCTGCAGGCGTCGGCGTCGGTAACACCATGTTGATGTTGTCGAGACGATAGGGCAGATGGACGCCCCGAGAGCCGACATAACCGACGGTAGCGACCCAGGTGGACGAGATCTGCTCTGCCGCGCTCAGATTCCACTGCATCACGTAGCTGCGTTTTGGATCGTGCTGTACGTAGTTGGCACGAAGTCCCGTCGTACTATTCGAAAGTAGTGCATAGGCCCCCGTTGGGAAGGAACCCGGCGGTGGTTCACCCAAGAACTGCCGCGCGAAGGGGTATGGATTCGGGGTGATGTCTCGGAACGTATACGGCAAGGGGAGTACATCGAACATGCCGAAACCGCCGCGCAAGAGCGTCCTGGAATTCTTTGACGGCGTCCATGCGAACCCCAGGCGCGGCTCCAAATTGTGAAACGTCGGATTCAAAAAGTACGGCGAGCCGAGATGCGACTGCGCGTCGGTCATATTCTGAAGATTTGAGAGATCGTTATGAACTTCTTTCGGTATAGAGGCGATCTCGTACCGTAGGCCCAGATTGACCGTCAGATTCGGCCTCACCCTCACATCGTCTTCAAAGTAGGTGCCGAAGAGCGTCTGGCGGGTTCCATAGGTGATTTGAGGCGAGGGGACGAGTCCTGTAAATTCACGGGGACGATTCGTCAACAAATCGGAAAGCGTATTGAACCGGAACGCCCCATTGGAATTAAAAAAGCTGATCGCATTGTCCTGGATGCGCTCGACGACAGTGCCGAATCGGATGGCGTTGATTCCATGCGTCCAAAAAATGTCATCCCCGAATTGGAACGAGTTCCAGTGAAGTGACTTGCTCGACTCCAACGTACCCGGGTTATTTGCAATTGGTGTGTCCGGCGTGCTGGTGATTCCCGGCACGGATTCAACTTGGCCGGGGAACTGACCGGGAATGAAACTATAGGAGGTATCCTCGACCAGAGGATTGAGAATCTTGGTGACTCCGCCATCGATGCCGATCGCGCGATTGAATCCAAAGCGAGCCGCGTTCAATAGCGTGGGGCTGAAAATATGCTGTTCATGCAGAGTGACGAGTTGATGCGTGGAAACGATATTGGACATGATCGATTCGAAAACGTCCGGTTGCACGACATTCGAGGCATCACGCATGTAGGTTCCATTAAACGCATCGTTTTCGGAGAGCTTGCGATCAATGCGCCCGGTGGTGTAATTCTCGTCAGTGACTTGCTGGCCGGCAAAGGTAAAGACCCCCGTATCGCCGTTGCCCAGCAACGCTCCGTTAGGCAATGGATAGAAAGCTTTCAAGAACCTCGCCACGCTGGGATCCACCGCAACGCTGTTAGGCGTGCAGGCGGGACTCACGCCGCTTGAAATGGAGCAAAGATTCCCCGCACGGGCTGCGGGTGAAGGCGTGGTATCGACCGTGGTGATGCCAAGCGACTGCCTCAGGCCTTCATAGTCACCGAACAGGAATGTCTTGTCCCTCTGGATTGGCAAGCCTGCCGATGCTCCAAACTGATTGCGCTTAAACGGAGGGATCGTCGGTCCATCGAAAAAATTCCGTGCATCGAAGGCACTGTTCCGCAGAAACTCGTACACACTTCCGTGGAATGAATTCGTACCAGCCTTCGTCGCCGCATTGACGATTCCGCCTGTCGTACGCCCGTACTCCGCCGGGTAGTTGCTTCCCAAAACGGAGACATCTTCGACAGCATCGATTCCCAAGCTGTCACCGAGAACGCTCCCCGGTGCACCATTCGCGTAATCGTTGATGCTGATGCCGTCCACGCGAAAATTGTTCTGATCTGGACGCGCACCAGAGATACTCATCGCTGCTCCGAAACCACGTTCCGTGTTGCCTGACCCCTGTGCGCTTCCAGTCTGAACTCCAGTCACGCCGGCCTGCATAGTGGCGAGCTGGGTCCAGTCACGACCGTTCAGCGGAGTGCTACGGACGGTCTCTGAACTCACGTTTCCACCGCAGCACGCGGAGTTTTGGCTGATCGGTGCCGCAGGCGCAACGTTTCGCACGACCGTTTCTGGATTCCCCGGAACCATAGTCAGATTCAGTGCCCGGACCGAACCTGCCGCGACGTTGATGCTGGTCCACAACTGGCTGGCGAATCCCGGCGCCGAAACCCGCATTTCGTAGTTCCCGGGCGCAAGGTCGGGAGCTACGTAAAATCCTTGGTTATCCGTCGTGACGGTTCTCACATTCGCTCCGGTCTGGAGGTAAGTAATGGAAACTTGTACGCCGGGCAGCGCAGCACCCGGTGCACCTGTGACGGTTCCCGTTATCGACCCGCCTGCACCCTGGGCGGTGTGTACGCGAGGCGCCATAAGCGTGAACAACAGCAAAACAAGAACTCTGATCAAGTAGGGGAAACAAGAACGGTCAAACACACGCAATCCTGATTGGTGTCCCGAGTGCAGACCACTACGTGCGGGCTGATTAACTCCGATAGATTTCATGGCCCTTTCCACTGGGGTCAGCTAACTTGCACAGCCTGCTGACCCCGTAAGCATCGGGAAGCCGAACGTGGCGCTGTACCCGAAGCTCTGCAAGAACCTCCGTCTGTTTTGGACTTACCTGCGTCAAGTCGCCAGCGCCTTTAACCCTATTCAGGCACGGCATAAAACCACACCTGCGCGGGTTCCAATCCCTGGGCTGGCACGCCGACGTACAAGCTCGTCCCAAAGAAAATGCCGGTGCGCACACCTATCGTCGAGGGGATATTGGCAATCGACGAATAGTGGTCCGGGTCATTCTGTTGGATCGCGGTGATATAGCCGTTGGCTCCGAGAGCGTAAATTCGCTTGCGGTCCGCGTCGTAATAGCCATCGTCGCAGTTGCCCCCGATGGGAATTTTGGCAACTTGTTTGCCATTGTCGGTATTAAGTACGACCACGAGTGGGGGTCTCCGGGTGAAGATGAATAGCCGATGGTCGTCTTCATCCAGCGCCATGGGATAGTTTGCTTTGATTCCATCGAGACTCCATTTGGTAAGTTCGCCGGTTTTGCGGTCAATTACGTTAACGATACTGTCGTCATCCGGCACGTTGACAAAAACGCGAGACCCCTTCTTTTCCAACTGATATGACTCGGAGTGACCGCCACTGCCTTTGAGGTCCTTGCCAACGTGCATTTCCGTTGCCGCATCAATCATGGCGATGCCGCCAACGATGCCAACATAAACCCGCTTGGTAGCTTCATCGTACCGAAGGTTGTCTGTATCGGCTTCCTCACCTAACGGGATACTCTTGCGAAGAGCCCACGTCTTGCCGTCATAAACATTGACCATGCCGGTTGCTGCGTTGGCGACGAAGAGCTTGTTGAATTCCGGAACGAACAATACGCCCTGAGGCTCATTTAACCCCTTGATCGTCTGGACTACCTTGCCCTCAAAAGTGTTGATCACCTCCACTGTATTGTTTCCAAGCGCAGCAAAAATCAGCAGCCGTTTTTTGGGATAAGCGGTAAAGTGATCGATACGACCGGAGACACCTGGCACCGGGATTCGTTGATCCAGTTGAAGTGGCGCAAGATCAGTGGTCGATTCCTGAGCCGCCACTGGGACTGAGCGGCTCATCACAAAGACAGCGAGTGCGACAAACAAGACTACGAGTGTTGCGTAAACCTTCCTCATGTATTTCTCCTTTAGTTAATTACATCGAGCCTTGCAGAATGCGTCGTCACTGGAACCATGCTTCACTTTTGAAAGTCTAACGAACTTGTGAATTTTTTCGTTTTCGTATAAACCTGCTCTTCTGTTGCGAAATCCCACGTGGACCAAGGAAGCTTAGCGATTTCCATTGCCCTTGTATTTCGCCCTAATGAGACACGTCTTACGGTTGAGGCTCGAAAACGAGAATGTCCGCCTCTTCCTTGTCGTTGGCGGCTGCGGCAACGTAGTAGCGATTGAGTTCCGGCGACCAAAAAGAAGTACCCGCGAACGTTCGAGTGGGAATCTGTCCGATCTGCCTGTAATGATCGGCGTCCTGCTGCTGATAGACGAAAACGTAGCCAACGTCGGCGTCTCTGCCCCCCGAGACGTACACGCGTTTGTGAATGGCGTCATAATACACGCCGTCCATGCCTTCCACCGTCGGTAAGCTCATGACCTCTTTTCCCGTTTCGGAATCCATGACCGTCATCGTCGGCGGCATGCGGGTTCCAATCAGCAGGCGATGATTAGCCTCGTCAAACGCACCGTCACCCGGCCGTTCGCTGCTCACTTGCCAGGCCGACACCATCGTCCGCTTCTTCGTGTCAATCACCTGGATCTTGGAGGCGACGTTGTCAAAAACAAAAAGCGTTTGCCCGGATTTGTCCATCAGAATTTCGGCGGCTCGCAAACCTACATCGATGTCGCCCACGTGCTTATCCGTTTTTACGTCGATGATTCCTACTTCTCCTTTATCCTTTTTTGCGACCCGCCCTCCGTAGCCCACGTAGAGCAGGTTGGTGTGCGGATCGTAGGCAACACGGTTCGGACCCAAGTCCAGTTGGATGGAGTCAAGGAGCTCAAACGTGTCCCCACGAAAGACCCTCACCATTCCATCGTCGTTGCTTGCCACGAAAACCTTGTTGAGGGAAGGAAGGTACGCGATGCCTTGCGTGGCTTTGAAGCCGGGTATGCTGCGAATCCATTTTCCTTCCTTCAAATCCACAACTTCGAGCGTGCCGTTTTCGAGGCCGGCGACGAACAGCCGTTTACCCTTTACATCCACGTCCATGTGGTCGATGCGCCCTTTGACATTCGGCAGCGCAATTTTCTGAATGAGCTTCAGTGGCTCTTTGTCCTGTTGCGGGGCAGCTTGAACACCGATAGCCACTGCGCCAACCAATGCGATCATCCCAATCGAAACGATCATTCTCATTGCGTTCACCTCGGTTGCGATCTACGGCTCAACTTCGTAAACCTCAACGTACCCCTCTTCGATTTTTCCACCCTGTACGCCGTACACGATATCCTGGTGACGCGAGACAGTGACGTAATACCGCTTCAATTCCGGAACGAGGAGTCCCGTTTTTCCATGAACTCCTCCTTGGATCTTGCCAATAGATTCGTAGTGGTCAGGATCGACCTCCTTCCATACGTCCGCGATGCCTTCATATCCTTGCAGGTAAACTTGCTGACTCGCGGGATCGAAGAACATTTCGTCGGAGCCGCCCACGGCATCAAAAGTAGCAACCCTCTCACCCGTATCAGTGTTCATGACGATCATCCTGCCCGGCATCCACCATTGCGACTGTGTAGGGTACATCCGGCAACCGACGAAAAGCCGATGATGGGCACTATCGACAGCCGAAGCGAAGGGTCCCTGACATTCGGGCGCAGTAGTCCATGTGGCAACCACAGCGCGTTTCTGAAGATCGATCACTGCAATTTGGTGTTTATCTCCCAAATCCGCATACATCTTTTTGGGTCCCGAGCCGGGCTCAATGGCCATCCCCTGAATGTTTGCGGACTCCACCCGAATATCGCCTATTTTTTCCTTCTTCACTGTGTCAATAATGCCGATCAACTGATAGGGTAGCCCGGCATTCGCGCCAGCATAGCGAACATAGAAATACTGGGTATCAGGATCGTACGTGGCGTTGTCCGCTCCCTTCGCTAGCTTGATGGTTTTGACAATCTCATAGGTTTGGCCGCTGATCACTCTGACCGAGCCATCCTCCCGGTCACTCACGAAAATCTCGTCCGACTGAGGATGATAAGCGATCGTACTGGGCCACCGGACACTGCTAATGGTGCGAAGTCTTTTGCCGGTCTTCACGTCCAACACTTCGACCAACTGCGCCTGTTCCGCGGGGATAAATAGTCGTTGCCCTTTCACGTCAATATCCATGTGGTCGAAGGCGCCTTCGATTCCTGGAAGGGGGATCGTCTGAACAAGTTTCAAAGGCGGAGTTGAGGTTTGCGACTGCGCAGGCAAGGCGAAGCAGACACCCACCGTGGAGACCAAGAACGCCAGGAAATTGGTCCTCAGAATTGAACAACGCATCTTTCCCACCTCCAGACGGCAATGTTCCAGCTTTACGGCTGGGGCTCGAAGACCATGACTCCCGCTTCCTTCGTCTCGCTTGCCGGAGCGGCAACGTAAAGCCGGTTGAGCTCCCGCACCCACAACGAGGTTCCGGCGCTCGCTGCGGTCGGAATCTTGCCCACGAGTTCATATTTGTCAGCTGTTTTCTGTTGGTAAATATACACGAAGCCCACGTCCGTCCCTCTTCCACCGGAAGCGTAAATGCGTTTGTGCTGGGCGTCGTACCACAGGTCGTCGATCCCGGCAATGCCTTCCACCTGGCTGATTTGTTTGCCGGATGTTGTGTCAAATATCGACAACATCGGCGGGGTGCGAGAACCTGCAATGAGGCGATGATTCTTCTCGTCGAGTGCCAGCGAAACATTGCCCTGCACGCCGGTCACGGGCCAGGTCGCGACTTGTTGGTGTTTGCTGCGATCCACGACCCCGAGGTTAGTCGATCCAGCGAGCGTTACAAAAATTCGCTGGCTTGCACTGTCGAATTTGATGCCGCCCGGTCGCGCGTCTGTTTTGATGTCTTCGACGTGCTTGTTGGTCCGTGTATCGATGACCGAGAGCGCGCCGGACTTCGCGTCACCGACGCCTACATAGAGGTATTTCGTGGCTGGATCGTACCCAACATGATCGGCGTCTGCTCCGATGGGCAGGCTGTCAATCAGCTTCAATGTATTCGCGTCAAAAATTTTGCAAGTGCCGTCGGTTCCGTTGGCGACGAACAGTTTCTTGAATTCTGAAGAATAGAAGACCCCCTGCGGCTTACTTTGGCCGGGAATACTCGCGACGCGTTTATTGGTCTTTAGGTCAACAACCTCGATTGTGTTTTGATTGTCTCCGAGGGCCGCGACGAACAGTCTTTTGCCCTTCAAGTCAACGGCCGAATGGTCCAGGCGGCCCTGAACACCCGGCAAGGGGGTCGTCTGGACAAGTCGAAGAAGTTCTGTACTCTGTTGTGGCGGAGTTGCCCGAATTCCCAATACAATTAGACAATTTGCCGCGAGCAGCACCAGCGTGACGTACTTCCTCATAGCGTTCACTCTCCGGAAAAGCTGTTGCGGGACAGGTCTCACAACGTCTGAACGCCTGTATTGCCGGCGAAGTCTCTCGATGCTCAGCGCCCAAAATTGCAATCTCAGGTGGGTCCACTTCAAGGGCACACCGGGTGTCTCATAAGGAGATTGTTTGACGCGACTCTACTCGCGCAATCTGAAAATTCCATGAGAACTCGCAAGCCTCTGATGCGCCCTAAAATTCAGGGGCGCTCAACAGCTTTCATGTTCACTGTCTAGATCAATACTATCGCAGTAATACCGAGGTTCACGATCTATAAGTAGATTGTGGGCGGCTTTTGCCTGCACCGGGTTGTCTCGTAAATGTTCACGAATTTTCTTAAGGGCCTGGTTGTAGATCTTAAGCGCCCCTCCTCCAGTCATTCCTAGTTCTGCGCCAATGATGTCCCAGGAAACCAGTTCTTGATCACTTCGTTGTGGCATTGCGTCCTCCACAAATCGACTGTTGCTCGGGCCGGGTGACAATCGCTACTTCATATAAGAAAAACCTGAAAATTCCATGAGCCAAGCTTGGTGAAAAACGAATCAAAGGAGTCTGATGAATGGCAGAATCAGTCAGAGCTTCAGGCGGGCTATTACGGTTACGAGATCACCTCAACAAAACTTTTTCTCTTGATGCTCCTCGCCGAATCGGTGCGACTTCGGGTCCCTAGTCCTGTTGGTCCTACGCGCCACTCAAATGAGGTCTATTTCGACAATTGGATTACTGGATGCTATACACCAGAATCTTGGCTTGTATGTCTCCATATGGCGGCACGGCCACGTAAAGCCGGTGTAGAGATTTGATGAATGCAAGGTTTTTTCCCATCGGACCAGTCGGGATTTTGCCAACTGTCTCGTAGTGATCGGGATCGACTTGTTGAAGAATCTCGATAAATCCTTGCGCGGAGGTGACGTACACTCGGCGGTTCTCAGCGTCGTAAAGCACATCGTCCGTGCCTTTAGCGATCGGAACGGTAACGACAAGCTTGCCTGTCTTCACGTCTAAAACATTCATCGTGCCGCTTCGGCAAGTGACGAACAAACGCTGGTGAGCCTCGTCCAGGTCCACTGCGACGCAAAAATTGCCACCGGAAACCGGCCACCTCGCCTCGACGGCCCTTGTTTGTCTGTTGACCACATCGACTTCCTGCTTATTTGGACTCATAAGGAAGAGCCGCGGCCCCGATTTTTCCATGACCATGTGCTCGAGACGACCGGTATTGAACTTGATGTCGTCAACTCGCTCGTCTTTCTCTGTATCGAAAACAGTCAATAACGTGTAATCGAGCTTTGCAAAGTCGCCGCCGTTCGTGAAGTAGAGATAGTGCGTCGTGGGATCGTAGTCCATCGAGTCAGCGTCGGGGAGCATTTTCACCGACTTGATTAGCTCGTAGCTTGTTCCATCATAAATGCGCAGAGCGCCCTCGGTGCGGCTTCCATCGGTAGCGTAAATCCGGTTGGTATCGGGGCGATAAACCACGTTGTGGGACATGGAAAATCCAGTGAGGCTGTGGAGATGCTTGCCAGAGGGTACGCCGTAGACCTCAACCGTGCCGTCGTTTTCTGCCACTATAAACAGGCGTCCGTTTTTAGGGTCCACTCCGATTCGGTCGAAGTGGCAAGTCATAACCGGCATAAATTCGGTATCGATGGATTGGGACAGCTGCTCCTGACTCTGGGCAGGGTTGCGACACTTGATTTGAGGCATCGGAATAGTCTGAACGAGCTTCAACGGCGGTTCTGCGGATGGGCTCTGAGCCGCAACAACCATAGGCACCGTCCCAAGAATCGAAAGTAATATTGACACACGGATAACCGACACGCCTGCCCAACGCTTACTCATTAGCAGCCTCCAATTCGGTTGCCTCAAACGAAACGGCGCGATGCTAATTGCTGACAACAATTAGGTCGGGCCTTCGAATCCAGTTCGTCAAACGGGTGGGAGACCGGAATTCGAACCTGAACCCCAGGGAAGGTTAGGCTTCCCTGGGGCTGCTCGAAGAAAGCATGCTTGCTCAGTCCCTTTCCAAAGGAGATGCGAAAAGATAGGGCACTTGGCATGCTTTCCTGCGAGAACGTTAGGGCGATCATCATAATAAATTAAATAACTAGACGGTTTGTCTTCGCTCCGACAGTTCATTGCAAACAGTCCAATCACTCCAACCTTGGTTATATCCAGACCACAAACACCACGAAAGTATCGGGCAGGACATCCAGGCGCGTCGTTCCGTGTCTGTGCCTCGCGGTGGAGAAAACGCAATCTTTCCGTAAGTCTTGGAGAAGGTCTTCCTTTTTCAATTCAAACCGGGTCCCTAAACGTTTCGTATGGTCTGTCGTAGGCTCCTTTCGTCGGCGGTTACTATGTCATTTTACGTTCGAAACGCTATTCCTGGACCGTATAGATCCTGACTTCGGCGTTCGAGCTCGCAGTTGCGGAAACGGCGAGATAGAAACGGTCGAATCCTTTTCCTTGTCTTCCGAAATAGCCGGCTGTTCCCGCCCCAACCACCGTCGGAACCTTTGTGATAAGCGTGTAGTGATCGGGATCATTCTGCTGATAGACCCAGATGGCGCCCTCGCGTCCAGGGACAAAGACGCGCTTTTTCTCGGCACTGTAATACAAATCATCCGTGTCTTGAACCGTCGAGACGGATGCGACCATCTTGCCCGTCGTGGTGTCGAAGACGGAGATGGTGGCCGGCTCTCGCGTACCCACGATGACGCGGTGGTCGGCTTCATCAAGCGCCATCGGGAAATTCTGCAGGTTGGTGACGGGCCACTCCGTGATCTGCTTGGTCTGGCGATTTAGGACCTTGATCACCTTCAAATCCGGCACGTTGACGTAAATGTTGGGTCCATTCTTTTCCAGCTGGAACGATTCCGGTTCGCCTCCCAGCTTGTATTCTTCATCGGTGCGCTTGTTGGTCATGGCGTCGATGGTCGCGATCGCAGAATTCTTTTCGTCGTCACCGCATCCGACATACACCCGCTTCGAAACGGCGTCGTAGCGCAGGTTGTCAGCGCCACCATCGAAATCAACTGTAGCGAGTTGTTTGTACGAGTCCCCGTCGTAGATGTAGACCTTGCCCTTTTCACTCGCGACGAATAACTTATTCGCCTCAGGAGAGAACGCCACGCCCTGCGGATTTGGTACACCGGTAATCTCGTGGGAGCGTGCTCCCTGGAACATGTCGATAATCTCTACAGAATTGTTGCCAAGGCCCGAGAGAAAAACTTTACCCTTACCAGTCGCAAAGTGATCGAAACGCCCCTTCACGCCTTCGAGTGGAACAGTGGCAGTTAACACCATTGGGGGTGCAGCCTCGGCTGCGGGCTGTGATGCCGGGGGTGCAGTGGCTTGCTGCCCCTGACATGCCGTAAGCGTAATTCCCAGCAACACAACTAAACTGAAGCCGAAGAGCTTTTTCATTCGATCCTCCGTTGAATTTGAACTGACCAAATAAGAACTGTCACTGGACACGCTCTAGAAACTGCTTCGAATTGCCTACCCAAACTCCACTTAATTATTGTTGCGTCAGTTCGAGAACCACGAAGGAGCCGGGAATCTGCTTCGGGCGTGGTTTAGGGTTGTCCGGTGTCTTTGCAGGCGTGGTGTAATCCGCTGTCATGGTAAAAACATGATGAGTCTTCGGATCTAGCACCATCGTGCTGGTACCGAACTGCGTGTTGACATTGCCCGCGGCACTATACTTGTCTGCTGAATCCTGGTGGACAACGGAAATCAGCCCCTCTTTGCACGATGCGAACGCAAAACCTGTAGCCGGATCGTACCCATTGCCGTCAGGATCCCCGCCAATTGGGGGCGAAGCAACTACCTTCCCGGTGTCCGCATTAACGACAACCATCATCTTGTCGCAAGCTGCGAAGAAGCGCCGGTGGGTCGAGTCAAAAGCAAGTGCGGAAGGTCCCTCGCACGGCGCGAG
Source organism: uncultured Acidobacteriota bacterium (assembly GCA_963786215.1). Taxonomy (GTDB): domain Bacteria; phylum Acidobacteriota; class Terriglobia; order Acidiferrales; family UBA7541; genus Palsa-360. Next base: position 625,888 of record CAWAYK010000001.1, on the reverse strand, counting down.
CGGCCATTCGCTCTTCACGGCCAGCGTCTTCGCGTCGAACCGGACCAGGGAGCTCTTGTCATCGATATTGACAAAAACACTGCCATTCCCATCCATCTGCGCTTGCTCGGGCGCACCGCTCAGCTTCACTGTTCCCACAACCTGGCCATTGTTGGCGTCGAGTACAGTCGCGTTGTTAGTCTTGGCATTGAACACAAAAACGCGCTTTGTCGTCGGATCGTAGACGATCGCGTCAGGGTCCTGGCCGGTAACCTTTACATCGGAAATGGACTTTAGCGTCTTCAAATCGAAAATGGTCACGGTATTCGCGCTGCCGTTACTTGTGAACCCCTTTCCTAAGTCTTGCGCAAGCGCCACATGATGTACGTTCTTGGTGCCTGCGAGCATAATGTCACCAACGACTTTGCCGCTGGATTCATCGACAACCATCACGTGCGTGCCGCGCGTGATGTAAATCCGCTGCGCGTCGGGATCGATCGCTAGGCCATCCCATGCTCCGTCACCCCCAACGGGCATTCTTCGGGCTATCTTGTAGCCCGCAGCGACGACACCACTGCAAACAACCAGTGCACAGCAGCATGCCGTGCAAGCCTTAAGAAAAAATCTTGCGAATAGTTGCCTCGTCATTGGAATACCTCTCTGATCGAATTGTATGTGCGCCCGTGCATTCCCCTTCGCCCCACGTTGCTCCGGAATGCTTAGAACGATCGGCTTAGCCACCGGTCAGACGCTTATGCTCGTATATCTATCGGAGTTACCTGAAAATTCCATGAGCAATACGGATTTGCACCCGAAGCGCACAGCAATCTTCGCGATTCACTGCTTCGCTGTTTCGAATGTTAGCGACCAAAGTTTCCGCCAGGTTTGGCTCATGGAATTTTCAGGTTCTCCTGTCTTAAATGGCCATTGTCCATTGGCCCGATAGCGCAAGGCAGTCCGCTTGGACGGACAATCGCGCTTTTTTCGCATTGTGTATTGAGCAGTTGCCATCCCTCGGAAAGTCCATTCTCCTGAGTCAGCAAAGTCTCCAGGACGACCGGAGCTGCGCTTGCTTTCCAGAGAAGAATCATGGCGTCTACAAGGGAGTCCGCAACTTATGCATATCCTTATCATCGAAGATGAGAAAAAGATGGCAGGACTTCTCAGGAAGGGTCTCGAGGAAGAAAACCACACTGTGAGTCTGGCATATGACGGCCTTGCTGGGCTCGAAATGGCCCGGTGCCTTAACTGTGACGCAATCGTGCTCGATTTAATGCTCCCCGATATCGACGGGTACGAAGTCGCCCGGCGCTTATGTAAGAGCGGTAACAACACACCGATTTTGGTCCTAACCGCTCGGGACACCGTGCCGGATGTTGTCAAAGGGCTTGATATGGGGGCCGACGACTATATGACTAAACCATTCTCGTTCGAGGAGTTTCTAGCGCGCCTTCGCGCAGTTTCTCGCCGTGCGTCTAATCGGCGACAGACTTTTGTACAAGTGGGAGATTTGGTCTTGGACCCGGCGACACACGATGTGACTAGGGCCGGTGACGCGATTTCCCTTAGTCGTACCGAGTATCGGTTGCTGGAGTTCTTGATGAGGCGTACCGGCCGGGTAATATCCAGAACCACGATTTTGAATGCAGTATGGGATTCGAAAGTCGATGTGGAACAGAACACGCTCGACGCTTTTGTTAGCTCGTTGCGCAGCAAAATTGACCAAGGGCGTACGCTTAAGCTACTCCATACAATTCGGGGGACGGGATACATGATCCGAGAAGGTCAGCAAGCACGACCATAAATGGGTTCAATACCCCGTTTCGTACGCCAACGGGTCTGGACGGCGATCCGTTGGAGGTCAGCATCGAACGGCATGTCATCACTAAAAAGTTTTCTCCGCTCTTCTTGTTCCACATATTTTTTCACGCGGCGTTCAGGGGTTGCCGGTATATTCTACGCTCTCAAAATCCGGAGCCGGAAAGACGGGCCCGGGAGGAGTCTGCATGAGACATCTCGCTGCAATTCTCTTAGGCGCTTTGCTTTTTGGCGCTCCGTCAGCTCAGAATCAGTCGCCCCAAGAGCCCTTGAAGCTCGTACAAAGAATCCCGCTGCCAGGCGTTCAGGGCCGAATCGACCACATGTCGGTGGACATAAAAGGAAAGCGTCTGTTCATGGCGGCTCTGGGAAATGAGACGGTGGAAGCCGTAGACCTCGCTGCTGGAAAACATATCCATACGATTCCGGGCCTCAAGGAGCCTCAGGCCGTTCTGTATGTTCCTGAGTCAAACCTCATCTTCGTTGCCGATGGTGAGCAGGACGCTTGCAAAGTCTACGACGGCACTTCGTACGAGCTTGTCCACACGGAATCATCCGTTCCCGACGCAGACAATCTGCGTTTTGATACAGGAAGCGCCCGCACTTATGGGTACGGCTTGGTCCACGTTGGCTACGGATCGGGTTCCCAGTCTGGCCTCCGTGCCTTTGATTCACGCAATGGCACGCCTCAGTTCGACATTCCGCTTGAGGGCCATCCCGAATCGTTTCGATTTGTCAGCGGCAGCACGAAAGCATTTGTGAATGTTCCAACAGCCGGATATATCGCCGTTATTGACACGGGCAAGCGTCGGGTGATGGAGAAATGGCCCGTCGAGGGTTTCAAGCCGTTTTATCCTATGGCGCTAGATGAAAAGAATCAGCGTCTTTTCATTGGAAGTCGGAATCCTCCGGCACTTGTTGTCTTCGACATGCAGACTGGCAAGAAGGTCATGAGCGTTGAAGGTGTCGAACATACTGACGACTTGTTTTACGACGCTGAGCATAAGCGCCTCTACATGTCGGGTGGAGATGGCAAAATCGGTGTCTTCCAACAACTGGACGCTGACCATTACCAACTCGCGGCAAAAATTCCAAGCGTGCCAGGCGCCAGCACTTCGCTATTCGTGCCGGAGCTGAACCGCCTGTACGTCCCGGCCACGCCCTACGGAGGCCATCCTGCGGAGATCCTAGTATTCGAGGCGCAGCCGTAGGACGACACCGCGCCCATCTATGGCTGTGGTTCAAAAACCAGAATCGCTGCTGCCTGTTTATCCTCTGCCGGAACGGCTACATAGAACCGATTTTGCGGATAGACCCAAAGTGATGTTCCTGCGCCAGATCCGGTCGGGACTTTTCCAAGAAACGTATAGTGATCCGCGTCCTGTTGCTGGTAAACGAAAACGAATCCAGAGGGAAGTTCACGACCGCATGTTATGTAAATACGCCTTTGGCGCGCATCGTAGTAGACACCATTCATGCGCCCTTCGGCAGGCAGGTGAGCGATTTCCTGCCCTGAATCTGCGTCGTAAACGAGCATCATCTGGGGAGAGTTGCGCGTCGCGGTGAACAGGCGATGACGCGCCGAATCTAGATCCATGTCACCCGCCTGACCCGCAGTAGGAAAAGTAAGAGCCAAGCGGTGTTCTTTGTCGAACACGTCGATGCGGGCAAACTCAGGGACAATAACAAACAGCCGCCGCGTCGCGGGATCCAGGAGGATTTGACTCGGCTGGTCCTGGTGGTTCACGACCACGTCGCCGAGGAGTTTGTCGCTGCGCGCGTCAATCATTCCCACTCGCCCGTAGTCGAACCCAGCAAGATGTCCTCCGTATCCAACCCAGATCAGTTTGTCGGCGGGGTCATAGAACGTGCGGTTGGAGCCAGGCTCCAGCTTAATCGTATCGATTAGGTCCAGCGAATCGCCGCGAAACACTTTGATTGTTCCGTCGTCCCGGCTGGTTACGAACAGCCTGTTCACGTCAGGCGCATAAATAGGCTCCGTCGGCGTTTTGAATCCTGTGAGGCTTCGAATCCACTTACCAGTGGCCAAGTCCACCACTTCCACGGAGTTGCTCTCCACTCCAACGACAAAGAGACGCTTTCCGGCGACGTCCACGTCAAGGTGATCGAAACGCCCACGTACTCCCGGTAAATTTATGGTCTGCACTAGTTTGAGCGGCAATTTGTCCTGCGCATCTGCTCGAGCGCTGCCGCAAACGATGAAGAGATGGACTTTGCCAAGGATGCAAGGGCGTGGGCAGGCATTTGGATCAGCGAAAAGCTTCCGCGCAACGGAGATTTCATCCTCTCCTACCGCACTCCGAATGGTGAGCCAACCGAGCCGCGCATCCTCATCGACAACAAGGACAAGGCCGCAATTGCCGAGGGCGATATCGAGAAATTAGTGCGCGACGCCAAGGAGCGCTCGATCCCATTCGCCGCGCTGGTCGCCCGCGAAGAGTGCCAGCTTCGGCAAGTTGACCGTGACTCCCGGTGGTGCCGCAAGGATGGGGTATGGCTCTTGCGAACTACCCGGCAATGGATCGTTCGAGACCTTGACCTGCTCAAGCCGATCTTCGAACGCATGAGAGCCCAGGGTTTCGACCTTCTGGAAAGGAACGCCATACTCGGCGAGGAACTTCGTCGCTCTTTGCCGTACTGCCGGTAGTAGGCACTGCTGACACGCTGACCTGGACGCGAACGTGAGAGCTGGGGAGTAAAGCCCGGACGCGAGCGGTCCGGACAAGTCAAGTAGCTCGATGCGAAGATTAGCCCCCCCTATTCGCCGCATGCATCGCGTCGATTAAACTTGCCAGCGCGGAGATTAGACTCTATAATCTACGCATAATGTGCGGAGAATGACCATGCACATCCATGAACGGGCCGATTGGCCGAACCTTCAATGGAACAGCGAGGCGCTCACCAGCCTGCTGGCGGAGGTACGCCACCGCCAAGGCCGACTGCTGGGCCAAATGCAGGCGCTGGGTTTCGGGCTGCAGGAAGAGGCGGTGCTGCGGACGCTGACCGAGGATGTCGTCAAATCGAGCGCTATAGAAGGACAGGAGCTTGATCCTGCCGCCGTTCGTTCCTCGATCGCTCGTCGCCTCGGAATGGATGTCGGCGGCCTTACGCCTGCCGACCGTGACGTGGAAGGCGTCGTCGAGATGATGCTCGACGCAACGCGGAACTATGACAAGAAGCTGACGGAGGAACGCCTGTTCGGCTGGCACGCCAGTCTGTTCCCGACAGGCCGCAGCGGGATGCGGCGTATAACGGTCGGCGGCTGGCGGAATGACAGCGACGGCCCGATGCAGGTCGTCTCGGGTCCGGTCGGCAAAGAGAAGGTTCATTTCGAAGCGCCGGAAGCGCCGCGTCTTCAAAAGGAAATGACGGAGTTCCTAGTCTGGTTCAACAACGACCCGGAAGTCGATCCGGTCCTTAAGGCCGGTATCGCGCACCTGCGGTTCGTGACAATCCATCCGTTCGACGACGGGAACGGGCGCATCGCGCGCGCGATTGCCGATTTGTGCCTCGCCCGTTCGGAAAAAAGTCCGCAGCGCTTCTACAGCATGTCGGCGCAGATCCGGCAGGAGCGCAAGGAATATTACGACCTGCTGGAACAAACGCAGAAAGGCGAAACGGACATAACGGAATGGCTGACATGGTTCCTGGAGTGTCTCGGCCGCGCGATTGACGGCGCGGAAACACTGCTGGCAGGCGTCCTGACGAAGGCCCGGTTCTGGGAGAACATCGGCGCGTCGCCCCTGAACGACCGGCAGCGTCTGATCCTCAACAAACTGCTGGATGGTTTCGAGGGCAAGCTCACATCATCGAAATGGGCGAAGCTGACGAAATCATCGCAGGACACCGCGCAGCGCGATATCACCGATCTCGTTCAGCGCGGAATTCTCATCCGCAGCGAGGAAGGCGGGCGGAGCACGAGTTACACGCTGGCGGTGGTTCGCAATTGAAAGGCGAGATCGAACTTCCTGTCCAAAAGGGCGCGAGCGTAAACATGAAAATTTCCGAAAGAACGATCAAGCGACTCGGGGAAATCATCACGGGCGACAAAGCGCTCTCGCCGTACCGCTCGGGACCCAAGCTGGTCAGCTTCTTCAACGATTTCGGCACCAATCACGCCTATGGGCAGGGTTTCCCCTCACGATGGACGTTCGCCGAAGACTGCCTGCGCCAGTTTAACGACACACCGGCTCTCAAAAAGATCATTCTGTCCGCGCTTGATCCGCGGGATTTCATGGGCGCGACCGTCCACGACAAGGTGACGCAGCAAGACAAGCCGGCCTGTGTGCAGGATGCGATGACATATCTGAACGAGTTCCTCGCCTATGACGGCTACGAAGTGGTGCCGCACGGCAAGGGCTACAATGTCGTCGACAGGACGCGCGGCGAAATCCTCGTCGATGTGAAACTGGAGCCCAGCCACCTCTCTCACGACTTCATCATGGAGCAAATCGAAAAGTGCCGGACAAAAATGGGGCAGGGTGATTACGACGGCGCCATTACAAATGCCCGGTCACTGGTCGAGGCCGTTCTGGCAGCGATCGAGAAAGAATGTGATTCCAATGCGCCCGGCTATGACGGTGATTTGCCGAAACTGTACAAACGCGTGCAGAAGCACCTGAATCTCTCGCCTGACAACCCGAAGATCAGCGACAGCCTGAAACAGACCCTTACCGGATTTATCAGCATCATCTGCGGACTATCTGGTCTCAGCAACAAGATGGGTGATCGACACGTCCGGGAGTACAAGCCGGCGGAGCATCACGCGGCACTGATCGTCAACGCTGCAATGACTTTTAGCAATTTCATCTTTGACACGTATGCCTACCAAAGGACGCAGCAAAAGTAGCAGGCTTGTAGTAAGGCCTAGCCTCACCAACTGCGCTTGCCGATGTCTCCCGCCATTGGGCCGGATGATGCAGACTTGAATTTGTCCTTGAAGATGCACAGAGCATCTGCATTCTTCACAGAATCCGAATGTATTGGTGAGCCTGCGCCAGCCGGCAGCAATGTCAGCTGTGGCGAGTGCGGTCTGGCCATCGGACTGAAGGAGCAGTTGCATTGCGATCGCACCGGCAACTACGAATGCGAACTGAATTGTTCCAGCACCTCAATGTAATTACTCAGGCGGGTCGCCAATTCATCGTAGGTGAGGATGTTTACATTTTTAAGGCCATGCGAGAGCAGGCGGAAGTCATCCTTCTGTTTCTGCTCGGTAAATGTGCGGGCGTCGCCAGCCAGAATAATGCCCCGGGGCCTGACGACCTTCAGGTTTATCGCATACTGGTCGAGGATAAAACTCCGCACTTCGCTGGCAAAACGAGACACGTTGGCCAAGTAATTTTCAACCTGAATGATCGCCCTCGAAATTTCAGCGTCCCAATAGTAGTTATTCCGACTGCTGTCGAATTTGAGTATCGGAGTATCCGGCTTTTTGATTTCGAGGATGTCCAGGTAATTATCGTGAGTAACGAGCGAGAAATCCGGAAACTTGACCTCACCGATGCCGATGTTCATTTTTTCGACCGCGCGGATGTAGCCTTGCTGGATGAGCAGAATTTTGTTCTGAATATAGGTCTGCCACCAGCTTTCGGCATGGGCGGAAGCGATTTCGGTTTCCAATTCTGTCACCAGTTCCTTCAGGCTCTCTATCTGGGTCGATGCCTTCAGCACGATCGCGCTCATGGCTTCGGTCTTGAGGTAATCGGGAAGGAAAGCGTTGAGCGCCTCTTTGTCTTTTGATGAGAGTTTTTTAGCAACGCCCGATCCGAGGATGCGCGCCAGTGCGCCAGGGACATAAGGGGAGGGCGGCGGCGTGGTGAAGTGGGTCGGAAAGACAGAATAGAATCTGCGCTGGACGATTTCATTCTTCACGTCGCGGTCGCGCTCGAACTTCTCGCCTGACATACGCGACAGAAGCTTTTGGGAGGTGCGTACATAGTGCTCGTCCGTGTGCTCCTCGATCGAGTCTGTTTCGTTTGTGATGATCCAACGGACCTTCTTGTTGAATCGTTTTCTTAGAATTTCAAGAATGTTCTTTCCGAACTGGATCGATCCATCATCGCGAAGATGTGCCGGCCGCCCGCCCGCCTTCGTAGTAAATTGTCACCCCCTTGAGAAAAGTCCCATAACTCGGGTTTGAAACAGCGACGTAGCCTGTGCTCGACGGCTCCTTGGCTAGGTTTTTCCGGGCGCGACGCGCCTTTTTTTTCTTCTTCGCCATAAGCTGACGCTTCAAGCGTGGACCGGGCGGGCCCGCTTCAATTTCGGACCGCCCTTGACCCATGGTCGCATGAAGCATTACACAGTCGAGGCAGGTGTCAAGTGAATCGGAGACGAGTGCCGAACGTGTTTTCTCGACCCAACAGCTTCCGCAATCGCGAAGTGATAATGTCTTTTATGAAAGCGTGCTGTCAGCGTTTCCAAGCGAAATGAGCGATCCTCGCTTAGCGCAGGAGTTCGAGTTCACTCAGGTTCTGGAGCATGGAAACGACCGCATCAAGATATTCTGAAAAAGCCGCGTGCAGGTCGTTGAAGCGGAATTTGGCCGACTCTTTGGCGAACAGGGGGTGCTTCCGTCCTATCACCTTGCCCTGATTATCTTTCATCTCCTCGCCGGCGCGCGACTGAAGGACCGAGAAAAACATTGCGTAATCGACCGATGGCCTAACATGGTGCATCAGGCGGTTCCTGTAGCGTACCGCGATGTCGGCTTTGGGATGTTTCTGGGGGATATCCAAAGCCGCCTTGATTGCATGGAAATCGTCCTGAGTGATCTGGCCCGCAGCGAGTTTGGCTTTCATACCCTTCTCGACGTTTTTCCGGATGAGCTGAGATTTCTCCCATTCCGGCTTGCTGGTATCCACAAGATCGCCGCCCGTACTCTCGTGCAGCAGTCGGTTCACGAGTTCCTGTGCCTTGACCAAGGCTTGGACGGCCTGATTGAGCAAAGTCATTTTGCGGTCGTGAATGTAATACAAGTCGTTCAGCGCCGTCGCGTTCTCCTGTGCTGGTTCCTGTGCAGGCTCAAGCCCCTTGAACGCTTGCGCAAGCGCCAGGTCTGCCTCGGCACCCATGACCAGGTTTGAAAGCTCAAGCCACAGCGCCTGCGAATTCTGCAGATCGAATATTTTATTCATTCCCACAGAGCGCTTGGGAAAACTAAGCCAGTGGCGCGCGGCCTCATTGTGTTTCGGCACCGCCTGCGACCCCACGGTTACCTCTAATTCGGTCGCAAGAATGTGAGCGACCCGATGTTCCCCCCAGCGTCGGGCTCATAGGTGGTGCTGACGGTTCGGCTGTCGGTGCGCGACGTTCCTCCCTCGTCGGTAAATACGATGGTCAATACTATCTTTCGCATGATCCTTCCTTTCGAAACGGATTTCATTAGTTTCATGACGAGTTCATGCCGAGCAAGGGGCTTCGTCACCTCTGGGCTAAGCGAATCTCACGAGCCTTACGAGTCTTCGTATCCCAAGTTCCCTTTCCTCGGATGTCTGCTATCCCGGTATCAAAGTGAACGTCATCCCAAGTAAGGTGTGCGACTTCGCCGCGACGGCAGCCACTCACGCAGAAAAACTGTAGCCGAATCTTTTCTTCAGCATCGGCAACCTTCCACATTTTATCCATCTGTTCGGGCGTGTAGGCCGTCGGGACCCGCCCCTTGCATCGGGGAATCTGTTTGTATTCCAGCATCGCTTTGAGATCTATCCGGGTCGCACGGCTGAAGAAAGTCCGAAGGGTACCCCAGTGATTCTTGACAGTGACATTCCGCTTACGGCGCTTCTCCCGATACTCGGGGTCGGCCGGGTCAAGGTTGGCTTGAGTCCTCATCATGGAAAAGTACCCGGTAAGGTCGGCTGCGGTAACTTCCCGCATCAATGTCTTCTTACAGGTGCGCTGGAAGGCTTCCACGATTCCCCGGATTCCGGAGATCGTCTTTGATGCGAGGGCCTCCGTCCCAGCCTCTTCATCGGGAACCGATACTTCGGCGAGGTACTTCTCTAGGGCGTCTAGAATCTCCGGGCCGGACTCGTTTATGACGGCTACTGGGGTCGGGGCCTCAGCCTTATTAGCGAGTTCATCCTCACGGCGCTTCTTCGTCGCCAACACGACATCGGTAGCCTGACCGACAAACTCCCAGGAGTTCCCGATTCGGAGGGCATAGGTACCCTCCGGGTGTAGCTCCTCTACACCATTCACAAGGGCGTAGAGGGGCTTCAGAGAGCCTTTCTTCGTGTAGACGGGCCTTACCATGACCCGCTTCCCCTCGGACGTCTTAATCCTGATTCTGAGTGATACAGTTTTGATAGCCATGATTCTGCTCTCCTATCAGTTTTAATACTGCATTGGAGAGGAAAATCAGCAAAAACCGTGACCCGCCCCGTAACCTTGAGGCAGAAAGTTTGTTTTTATTGGGGTTTTTTAATGTTGGTAGCGATACCGGGATTCGAACCCGGATTTTGGCCTTGAGAGGGCCACGTCCTAACCCTTAGACGATATCGCCGTCGTGAGCTAATCGCTTCCGCCCGACAAAATTTAAATAGCTTTGTTTACCCCAGGCGATTAGCGCAGACGATTGAGTGGTGATTTTCGCACGGACACCCCGAAGGCGCAAGCCAAGCGTGAAAACAAACCTGCGGAGGCGTTGTCGTCACTTGCTCTGACCCTTAGCACTATCTACGTGAATATCAGGAGTTGGCCACGACCTGAATGGTCGTGGCCTGTGTCGCGAGATGGTTGCCCTAATTCGAAGGTGCCGGAGCCGAGGCGTCCTTGGGCCCAAAGTTCTTGGCGAGGTATTGAACGAGGACGTCGACTTTGTCTGCGGGCACGTTTGCGCCGCGGTCGATCATAGTCTGGACGGTATCTTTCCAGTCATCCAGGCTTTTGTGCGCCTTCGTCAGGTTCGTCAGCTTGTGGCACGCCTGGCAATTTTCCGTCGCGATTGCCTTGCCATCGCCCTCGGGCAGCTCTACAACTGCTGCCTTTGCGGGGGCTGGCGCGGCTGGCGCGGAAGCATCCGGTGAACTCGCAGGCGCGGGGGTCGAACCGCTTGCGGGAGGCGCATCGGCCTTGGGACCAAAGTTTGCGGCCAGATATTTCGCGAGCGAGTCAATCTTGTCGTCCGGGAGCCGTGCTCCGCGGTCAATCATGGTGTGCAGCGTGTCTTTCCAGTCGTCCAGATTCTTGTGCGCCTTGGTCAGGTTCGTGAGCCGGTGGCAATCCTGGCAGTATTCCGTGGCGATTGGCTTGCCATCGCCTTCAGGCAAATCCACGGGCTTTTGCGCAGCAGGGGCGGCCGCTGCGGGGGCGGCTTGTCCGGCATCCTGATTGGCGGCCGAACGCACCGCAGGGACCGCCATAATTCCCCACGTCGCTAGAAAAAGAACACCTGTGGCAACCTTTGAAAATCGTGAAAAACCGTTATCAGCTCTGTGCACTCTTTCACATCCTCCCGGGATTTTCGCGCGGGCGATACGTCATTTTATCAATTCAGACTGTCCAATGACTCGACAATGCAAATTCCCACAATTCCGTCCCACACAATTTCATTTTGATATGAACAAAGGAAAGAATCAAGCGAGGGTGGGAATTTAGAGTGAATCCTGATCGAATAGCAACGCGGAAAAAGCTGCCCGCCCGAAAAACGGCCGGGCGCTACGAAACCAAAACCAGCAGTGTATTGCGGTTTCGTAGAGGATTCTCTGTCCTGTGTTCTTCGGGACAGAGAGGGGATTTTGCTTCGCTTCATTTTTTCAGGCGAGAGTCTTGCCGGTCAATACACCCAACCATACCGCCACGAAGCCTACCGTCACGCTGAGGACCACGTAAAGGAGAGACAACAAGACGTCGCCCGCGCGAACGCTGCGGAATGCTTCAAGCTCAAATGTGGAAAATGTTGTGTAGGCTCCGATAAAACCTATGGGTATGAAATAAAGCAGGTTGGGACTCCAGTGCACGTGCTCACCCAGTAGCGTCACGATAAATCCAATCAAGAATGATCCACTGATATTTATAGCGAAAGTGCCGAATGGAAAGCGGGCTCCCATCCGATAGGTAATGTAGGACCCCAGCCAGAATCGCGCAATCGATCCGAGGAATCCCCCCAGCCCCACCATCCAGTATTTTGTCATTCGTATCCTCGCCAGACTTTTTTGCGCTGTTAACTTGGCGCCTATGCAAACTCCAGCACTGTGGCGCCGGCGTCTCGCCGGCGGTTTTTCAGATGCTCCGAGGAGCGATGCCAAAACCGCCGGCGAGACGCCGGCGCCACAACCCTCATCTTCCTTAAGTCATCGCACAAATATAAAAAAATCTCGGGCCGCGAAGGCCGATTCAAAATCGATGAATTTAGTCGGTTCGTTGCCGGGACATGACTCCGCGACAAGGAACTTGTCAGGAGTCATCATCTGTCCGGCGAAAAGGACAGCGGTTATAAGGCGAACTCCATCGCCTTCCGTAATCATACGTTTGAAGTAAAGGAAGTCAATCGCTGGCTTTCCAAATGTTCCGACTAAAATACGTCTCTATTGCGGAACGGCCATAGACTCGTGCTTCGGCGCCACGGGCTGCTTTGTGGGTACGATGCGGCGATAAATTCGGAAAGAGAAAAAACGATTCCGGCAAGGCGCGCAACGATAGGCGGGAGCGCGGAACAATCGATAAACCCAGGAAATCATGCCCATGCCATGCTCGCTCGAAATGCGCTGCACATCCAGATTGCCGCACATTCCGCAGTGAACATACCAGACATATCCAACCGGAGTTGCCCAGGCATAAAACCGCGAATCGCAAACCCGGCATCTCCATGGGCGGAGTCTCGCCACGCCGGCGAAATAATCCATTGCGCTGCGCCTGCGGGACCGGCGAGGACTGTCACTACGGCAAACTGGACAAAGCAAGTTCTTAATTCCCCTGGAAATCTGCGCAAAGGATAATCGAACGCTGATTCAATTGGCAAGTTCCATCTGCGAAATGTTGTTCAGGCATGTACAATTACATGAGAGAGGGAAAATGGCAGATTACACTTCCGAACATGCGAGCGCGGGAATCAACGCAAAACTTCCGCAACTGGAAACCTGGCCCAATCAATTTCCAGGGTACCGGATCGTGACGCGCTATCCCGAATACACCTCGGTTTGCCCAAAAACAGGTTTGCCGGATTACGGCACGATAACGATTGAGTACGAACCGAAAAAAGCCTGCCTCGAACTCAAGGCTCTGAAAATGTACCTCCTCGCTTACCGCGACCTCGGTATTTTTTATGAAAACGCCGTCAACCGCATGTTGCGTGATATCGTGGATGCTATTCACCCGGTGTGGTGCGAAGTGCGCGGGGAATTCACGCCACGTGGCGGGTTGACCACCACGGTGGATGCTCGATGGCCAAGAAACACAAAGCCCCGCAAATCGTAGACAACCAATAGCGACTCAGTAATAATCTGAGGTACGGAAGTGATGGTTGCGCCAAAACACTCACTTTACAGTTTTTTTGATGCGTCGGCCTTTAAAGCTCGCGAGAATCCAATGGACGCGCGCTTAAAACCGGACGCGAAGGAGCGAAGATGAGCATCTCCCCGAATGTTCCTGATCCGGGAACCCATGAACAAAATTTCTATGAAGCGGCCCCCACGCCCCGCTGGATTATGGTGGTGTTCGTGGTGGCCTTTTTGCTGATCGGTTATTTCGCGTATGCCGGAAATGCAGCAAAATCAAAGCTGGAGAATGATCTGGCACAGGCCAATTCCAAAGAAGCGATTCTTTCCGTGCAAATCGATCAAACCAATTCACGCGTGGCGGACCTGAAAGGCCAGTTGGAAGTGACCACGCAAAAGCTGGGCTTCACGCAAGCCGAATTGGCGCAGGCTCGCGCGCTGGCCCAGAACATCCGCCAATCCCAGAAAGAATCCGATGAAAAGTTGACCACGCAAATTGGACAAGTGAAACAGGATACCGAAGCAAAGATCGGACAAGTCAGCACGGACTTGACCGGTGCGAAGGGCGACATCACCGCGACCAAGCAGGATCTGGAAGCGACCAAGGAAAAACTCACCAGCACGGTGGGGGATTTGGGTGTGCAAAGCGGCTTGATCGCGCGCAACCAGGAGGAACTCGATCAGCTGAAACGCTCGGGCGAACGCAATATATTTGAGCTGCACCTTGCGAAGTCCAAGACGCCCACTCATGTTGGCCCCATCCAAGTCACGCTGACCAAAACAGATCCGAAAAAATTCAAGTACACGCTGATGGTCGTAGCCGACGATAAGACCATCGAGAAAAAAGACAAGACCGCCGACGAGCCCGTGCAGTTTTACATTAAAGGCGCAACGAAACCGTACGAGATCGTGGTGTTCGACGTCACCAAAGATAAAGTGAACGGCTACCTGTCGACGCCGAAAGACGTGGGCACCGCGCGCGCGCAATAACTTGTAGCGCCCGCCTTCAGGCGGGCATAGCCGATGTAGCAAGATGCCCGCCTGAAGGCGGGCGCTACAAAATGCTTCGACCCACGTTATTTCGCGCTTTGTATTTTGATTTTTGTAATTCTGAAAATGTAATGAACTACGACTGGAAGTCTCTCATCGTCGTAGCCATTTCGTGGAGACGCCGGTCAACCTTCGCATACACGGTTTCGGGTTCAAACACACCCTTCGCATCGCGGCGGCCGGCCTTCACACCCGTCAAAATTTCAATTCCCTCTTCGAGTGATGCGACAGGAAGAATGTGAAATTTACCCGCGGCGACCGCTTCGATCACGTCATCGCGCAGCATTAAATCTTCAATATTTTCCGAAGGAATCATCACGCCTTGCCGTCCGGTCAGCCCGGTTTTCACGCGGCACACATCGAAGAAGCCTTCAATCTTCTGGTTCACTCCGCCGATGGGCTGGATATCGCCTTGCTGGCTGACAGAGCCGGTTACGGCAATGTCCTGACGAATCGGCAATCCCGAAAGAGCGGAAAGGAGCGCGTAAATTTCAGTCGAGCTGGCGCTGTCTCCATCCACGCCGCTGTAGGATTGCTCAAAGCAAATGCTGGCCGCAAGCGAGAGCGGCTTATCCTGCGCAAATTTAGTGCGCAAATATCCGGCAATTATTTGCATGCCTTTATCGTGGAAGCTGCCGCTCAGATTGGATTCGCGTTCCACGTTGATCAATCCAGTCTTCCCGAGCGAAGCGGACGCCGTGATGCGTACAGGCTTGCCAAACGCATATCCGCCAATTTCGAGCACGCTCAGGCCGTTGATTTGGCCGACGCGCGTTCCGTCGGTTTCAATCAGCAGCGTGCCTTCTTCGATCATTTCACGAATCTTCGTTTCGGTGAGGTTGTGCCGCTCGATTCGCGCTTCGCGCGCTCGCCGCACATGCAAACCATTCACCAGTTCGGTTCCCTCTTGCCGCGCAATGTAAGCCGCTTCGCGCGCCAGATCCGCAAGCTCAGGGAATCGCGCCGTGACTTTATTGCGGCGCCCTGCCAGACGCACGCCATACTCCAGCATGCTGGCTACGGCCGTGCGATCGAATGGCCCTATTTTTTCCTGTTCGGAAAGCTGCCGCAACCGGTCGCCGTAATGACGGATGACGGCATCGCTCATCACCATCTCTTCGTCAAATTCCACGCGCACTTTGAAAATTTTGCGGAAGTCTTCCTCATAATTATAAAGAAGCTCATACATGTGCCGGTCGCCGATCAAAATGAGCTTCACGTCAATGTCGATCGGTTCCGGTTTGAGCGCCGAGGATCCAAACGGAAAAAACATTTCCAGCGGCTGTATCTCAAGCTTCGCATGATTCAGCATGCGCTTGAGCGTCCGCCATACTCCGGCTTCCGTCAGCGCATCCAGCGCGTACATCACCAGAAAACCACCGTCCGCGCGAAGAATCGAACCAGGGCGCAGGTCCATGAAATCCGAATTCCATCCGCCGCGCGAATCGTAACTCCGCTGAATCGTGCCAAACAAATTTGTGTAGGTCGGCGTCGTTTCAAAAATTACGGATGAGCGGTCTTCATCCGTGTGCGCCAGCAACACGTTGACCCCATACACGCGAAACGGATCGCGCTCGGTGGAGGCGGATCGCGGACCGCCATCCGGCGGCGGCACTCCGCCCGGCTCTTCCTCACCTTCGCGTTCTTTAAACGGATCGAGATTGTCCAGAATCTGGTGGCGAACTTCTTCCAGATATTCCGCCACCGTCGCTCCCAAATATTTTTCTTTCAATTCCTCGATGAAGCCATCGACCAGCACCGAAGCAGCTTCCTGCTCGAGGTAGCTCAGTTCGCTGGCCAACTCTCTCGAAAGCGTCAGCGTCTTGCGGTAAACGACAGTAAACTCTTGGCGAAATTGCTCGTATTTCCTCTCCAGATCCTCGGCCACGATGGTTTCCAGCTTGCCTTCATGCACCATCTTCGGAATATCTTCGATCGGCACCATCTGCCCTTCAAGGACAGGGAAAATTTCCGGCAGCGCCACAGCGCCTACCTGCATGTGCCCGAGCGCGAATTGCTCGCGCGCGATGCGGTGCGTGAAGTCGTCCATCAATTCTTTTTCGCGGACCGTGAAGCGGTCCACGATGCGCCCTTTTTGCCGCTGAAAAGGCTCGCCCTCGAACACTTGCGGAATTCGCCGCCGCAAAAATTCGATCCCGCTCTGCATGTCTTTCTTGAAACCATTGGCCTGCCCGCGCGGCAACGCCAGAAGCCTCGGACGATCGGGACTCTTAAAATTATTGACGTAGCAGCGATCGAGCGAGGCCTTCGAGGGAGGATGGATCTGATCGATCAGATGGGTGATCGTGCCGCCCCGGCTTGTCCCTGCCAGGCCGCATACAAAAATATTGAACCCCGGCGCGTTCAGCTCCACGCCCATTTTCAGCGCACGGAAAGCGCGCTCCTGGCCAAGCAATTCTTTCACCGGTTCGGCATCCGCCGTTGTGGCAAATGGAATGGAGTCCGGATCGCATCTCCAGCGAAGTTTTTCTGCAGGTAAACCAACGGGCAATGTCATGGGTTCAGTGGCCATTTTAAATTCTTGAAGGTCTCAAGCGGGTTACTCTAGCACAGGCAAGACGGCGGGCGCACATTCACCGGCCTCAAAATTTCCACAGCCTTGAAACAATCTCCCGGCCCGCTTTTCGCACCACAGGCCTGGCACAAAAAAGTTCCGCGATTTAACGGACAGACATATTAGGCAAACGTTCCGCTTCATCCATTCCCGAATACACGTCCAGAATTCCAACAGCGGTCGCAACAACGATGGGGCCCAGGATCACTCCCAACACGCCAAACACCGCGATCCCGCCCAGCACGCTGATAAATACCAGCAACCCATTCAACGAAGCCCGCCCTCCGAGCAGAATCGGGCGCAGCACATTGTCCACCGTTGCACCAATCGCCCCGCAGAGAATCACCAAAATGATCGCGCGCCACGGATGCCCCGTCGAAAATAGCCAAATCGTGGCGGGGATCCAAACCGGCCATGCTCCCACAACAGGCAGCAGCGACAAAAATGCCATGACCGCTCCCCAGAAAATCGGCGATCCTAGTCCCACCACCGCGAAAGCCCCGCCGCAGATCAGCCCTTGCACCAAAGCAATTGCCACGCTGGTTGTGACGCTGGCAAAAACCAGTTCGCGGGCCTCCGCCAGCATCCGCTCTTTCGTGGTTTCCTCGAACGGCAAAAAATTGCGAAACCGCGCGAGAATTGCATCGCCGTCTTTCACGAAATAAAACAGTGCAAAAAGCGTGACAAATAATTGAAACAGGAAGATGACAATATTCCGAATCACCTGGCCAAGTTCCGCGGCCATATATCCCCCGGCCCGACTAGCGCCCTGGCGGACCAGCCCCGGCAAATCCACGTCAATTCCACGCGCCTCGATCCTCGTGCCAATCCAGGCCCACGCTTTGGCGAACCATCCGTATTGCCCGCTTCCTATGGCTTGCTGGATATCTCCTGCCGCCGCGATTCCTTCGCGCACAAACATCACCGCCAGCAACAGCACGGGAATGATCAAGATCAACGTGACGCCAAGAGTAATCAACGCAGCCGCTCGCGTGCTGCCCCACTTTTTTTCAAAGCGTTTATTCAGGGAATGAAATAGAACGCCGAATACCGCGGCCCATCCGAGCGGCGTAAGAAACGGCTCAAAAACACGGAAGACCAGATAGGTGAGGCACAAAATAACGCCGTAAAATAAAAAATTATTGAAACGATAATCGGTGTTTTGCGTCACGGTGTTTCCGGCTCTCCCCTGATCCTACACACAATTGATCCTATACACGAATCGACTCGGACGCCCATCTTATAACCAAGCCGGAAGAATTAGTGAACTTCATGAATGTTGAGGCTGGGCACGCCGTATGTCTTTGAACGCGTCTTTGTGGGTCGCGGCTTCAGCCGCGACATTAAATCGCTCGCAAAGACATGGGTTTTAGCCCCTGAAGACACAGCACCCAAATTGAAAAGACAATTTCGATCAGCCAAGTCATAAATGGCTCGCTGGATGGACTTGATAGGACTTCAGGGGCTAAAGAGTCTGTGTGAGAACTCAGAATCGACGCGTTTTTGTAGTGCCCGCCTTCAGGCGGGCGCTACATAATCCAAAACCGAGTTCTCACACAGACTCTAAAGCCCTCGCTTTTCACGTCTCTGAACGTCGCGGCTGAAGCCGCAACCCACAAAGATTATTTGTGAGACCGCCTAAATCGCGCAGAAGTGCGTGCTATGATTTCTGTAGATAGTTCAGAGGTAATACGATGAACGATACCGTCGCCTGCCGCCATCTCCACACGAAACTCATCGCCAAGGATTCCGACGCTGAATATGTGGAGTGCCTCGACTGCGGGGCCATCGTCGAATCCAGCGAAATGCCGGAACCGTCCAGCGGGTTCAATGAATCGCTCTCCGACGCTTAACTTGAATTTCCGCCACCGGTCGAAAGAGCTTTAACACAGAGGACACTGAGAAATTCTGGAGAAGGGCGAGAGAATTTTTTAACTGACTTTGGAAACTACTCTCGCTTACTGAATTCCCAGCAGGCTGATGATTCGCACTACATCGGCAGCGGAAACGTCATAGAGCGGACGCTCGTCTTCCTGCTCTAATTGTTCGCGCAAATATTGAGCGGCTACGTAGCTCGCCTCGCGATCCGAAATGTTTCGTCCAGCTTTGGCCGTGAACTCAACGATTCCCGGGTGCGAAAGTCCCACGATGCAACCCTTTCCATCGACCAGGAACTTGGTGTCCACGGTATCGCTATGGCGGGTGGCCACGCCATTCCACAAATGCGAAAACCGGCAGTGATAGGTGCGATCCGTCAGCCGCGAGGTCACGTCAAATTCACCGACGAACTGGCTCATTGCCCCAAGATTGGGAATCCCGATTCCTGTGCTCATTTTCTCCGCTTTCTTTTTCTCTGCTTCCTCTACGCTACTTCAGTTGTCCCACGGTGACGGGCTCAGCGTGCGCGAAGCTGCTTGCCGCCGCCGCAATGCCCGCGCCTACCGATAGCTTCATGCCCTGATCGAGCAAAACTCTTTCCAGGCAATCGAGGAACAGGAGCACGTTCGCGCGCTGGCTGGAGTATCCCATCAATCCAATGCGCCACGTGGTGGACTTGATTTCGCCAAGGCCTCCCGCAATCTCGATATTAAATTCATTCAACAGGCGGCCGCGCGCCTTCACGCCATCAATGCTCGCGGGAATCCAAACGCACGTAACGGTTGGCAAGCGGTCTTCCGGATTTTCGACAAACATGCGAAAGCCCATCGCTTCCAAACCCGCGATCAGCGCAGCCTGATTTTGCCGGTGCCGTTCCCAGCTTGCTTCCAAACCTTCTTCCAGCACAATCCGCAGCGCCTCGTGCAATGCATAAATCAGTGGTACGGGCGGTGTGTGGTGATAGGTGCGCTCCTTGCCCCAATAATTCATGACGCTGGTGAGGTCAAAATACCAGCTCTGCACTTTCGATTTTCGGTTGCGCAGCATTTCCTCTACACGCGAATTCACGGTGATCGGAGCCATGCCTGGAGGCGCGCTGATTGCTTTCTGCGTGCCGCTAAAGCACATATCGACGCGCTGGCGATCCACGTTCAACGGGACGCCAACAAGGGAAGCGACGCTGTCCACAACCAACAGCGCCCCAAGTTCATCGGCAACTTTGCGAAATACGTCTAGGTTTGAAACCACTCCCGTCGAAGTTTCCCCGTGGGCAAGGCCCACAAACTTGATCTTGCGGCCTTGTCCTGCGCGGCGGACATCATCCGGATCCACCGTGCGGCCCAGCGGCGCCAGGACGCGGTGAATCTTTGCGCCGGTGCGCTCG
Organism: uncultured Acidobacteriota bacterium; assembly: GCA_963786215.1. Classification (GTDB taxonomy): domain Bacteria; phylum Acidobacteriota; class Terriglobia; order Acidiferrales; family UBA7541; genus Palsa-360. The sequence goes on along the minus strand of CAWAYK010000001.1, from coordinate 605,745 downwards.
GCAATTTCCGCCATACGCGCGGAGAAGGTGCCATTCACGCAGACGATGGCCTCGTCACCCGGTTCCAACACATTGACCATAGCGGTTTCGATGCCGCCTGTCCCAGATGCCGAAATAGGGAACGTAATGTTATTTTGCGTTTGAAACACGCGGCGCAAGAGTTCCTGAACACCACCCATAAATTCAGTGAACCATGGGTCCACATGTCCGACCAGGGGCGTGGCCAGCGCGCGGTATACGCGCGGACTGATACACGAAGGACCAGGCGTAAGCATCAGCCTCGTCGGGGGTCGAACTTCATCCATCGGATTCAACATGGAAACAAACCTCAGCTTTCACACGGCAACTTACGAACATTACCGATAATTATTAGAAAATTGCACACTAATTTGATGCGCAGAATGTTAGAAACCATTCAAGACGGCTCAAAATTACCGGGTACTTTCCTGGTCGCGTTCGGCAAGCTTTTCTGAAACAAACTCCTGACCAGTATATAGTTTGCGCGATTCCCCGCGCTCGCGCAACCGTCAAAATGACTGTGTCTGAGGAATCATCTACTCATCGAATGCCGCTTCGTCGCTGCGTTGAGTGCACAGGCAGATTGCCTTCTGAATTCATATTCTTTGAGCGCACTTGCCGCCTGCTATGCTATCTTCGCGTGGCACTGGAGGATGGAGCATCGATGGCGGAAAAACTGGTTTTGGTTGGCGTGATACCTGAAATCGTGGTGATAGGCCCTGAAGAGCAAGTCGTGTGGCTGTCTGACACCGGAAATCTGAAGATTCAGTTCGATCCGAACCGCTGCCCGTTTCAATCAAACATCTTCCAGGCGCCTCCGGGACGCCAGCTGCAAAGTGGACCGCCGCGTCCCGGCACCAATCCCGGCTCCTTCAAGTATCGCCTCTGGCTAAACGATCAACCTGTGGGCAACGGTGAAGTCATTCTGAGGGAAAAGTAAATTTCAATTCCCTGCCATTCCTACCCGGCTCGTATCGATCGAATGTGCCAAACCTCGCCGCACAGGCGCCAACAGAACTGCTGGGATCGGCTTTTCCGGAGAAAGGGTCAGATTGGAACTCCTGCCCGGAAATTCGGCGCGGCGATCCAGCTTAAGGCCGGCTTCGCGGACTAGCTCTTCGGAAAATTTTGGATCGTCGGACGAATCCACGCCCCAGAGCCACAAATTTTCCTCTTTCTTCTGGAGAAATTGCAGCGATTCCTCGAGCTTGCGCATGGCGCGGTCAAACGTAGATGCGAGAAAATAAACGGGTAAGACCCAAGTCTTACGGGCAAATGAAGCCCGAACTCGCACACAATATTTTCCATTCTGATTTACTTCAATCGAGCATTGATATTCATTGCGATGATTATTTTTCCCCTGCATCTGGCACCTCACGAACTGAATAGCAACTGGCTTAGCCGAAACTAGCCCCACTTTACTATGCCGTAAAAATATGGCGCGTCGTTGAATGCCTCGTTAATTTTTTATTACAAGAAATCGGGGAAATTCCGAAAAGACAACGAGCGCTGGGAGGCTTCGGATCACGGTCCCCTGGCAATGGCCGTAAAATAGAAGCAATATAATGCTAGCGTAGGAGAAGGACTTAGGCAAGTCCCTCTTGCAAACAAATAACCGCTTTTAATTCAAATGCTTACGCACTATGCGGGGCTCGTCAGGCGTTTCAAACTCTCTGCGTTGTAATGTAATTGTCCCTGTTGTTGGAGCCGTGTTTTCAACGCGTCACGGAACAATTCGTAGGCGGTTTGCTTCTTTTCTTGCAACACTTGCGTTTCGATTTTCGATTTTTGCTTTTCGAAGTCGTCTTGGTTGACAGGATCGTGCTGCGCAACGTGGTAAACCGTCCAGTTTGGTCCCATAGCAACTGGGTCACCCGTTTGGCCCACAGGCAGCGTAAACGCCGCAGCAAATTGCTTGGCGCTGCCAACGTCGGGGATAGAGCCTGTCCGGGAAATTGCGTCGGAGGTCTTTACATCGAGACCCAGGCCCTTGGCTGCCCCGGTGAAGTTCTCACCACCCTTTGCGCGTTTCGCCAGATCCTCGGCGCGTGTCTTTGCCACCTCAACAGCTTTCTCCATGCGGAGATCGCTGGCCACGTGGTCATGAACTTCCGCGATGGTCGCAGGGTGCATCGGCTGAATATCTTTTACGGAAACCACCACGTAGCCCGCCTCCGTGTGAATCGGAGCGCCGACATCGCCCTCGCGTTGACGGAACACAGTGTCCATCAGGCCCGGCGCATTGCCGAGTTCAGGAAGCGGCTGAGTGGCTTCCACTGACTTCGCCTCTCCAGTCGTCATATTGAATTTCTTGGCAAGTTCTTCGATCGGGGTCTTTCCGGTGCGGCGGATTTCATCGGCGATTTGGGTGGAAATATTTTCTCCCAGCTGCTCAGCTTTTTGTTCCTGCAATCGATTGACAATGCTTGCCTTCACTTCATCAAGCGTTTGCGTACGCGCTTGCTCGCGGTCAATCACCTGAATAATGTGGAAGCCATACTGCGTTTTTACGAGGTCTGAGACCGAGCCCTTGGGGAGGCTGAAGGCTGCAGCTTCAAATTCCGGTACAGTTTGTCCACGAACGATCCAGCCCAGGTCGCCGCCCTTGTCCTTGGACGTATCCTCGGAGTATTGCTTGGCAAGATCCCCAAAATTTCCGCCGTGCTTGGCCTTGTTCAACACGTCTTCCGCTTTTTTCTTAACTTCGGTCGATTCAGCATCCGTCATTCCAACAGTCTTGAAAAGGATGTGGGCAATGTGCGCGCGATCTTCCAATTTGTATTGGTCGATGTTTTTCTGGTAAAAGACTTTTTCGTCGTCCTCGGTCACTGGCGAGCGCTGCCGAAGCTGCGCAAGGCTCAGAATCGCGTAATCCAGCGTTCTGCGCTCCGGAATGACGTATTTGGCCTTATTCTTTTCAAAATAAGCGGCAATGTCCGCGTCTGAAACTTCCACCTTGGATTGCATGTCCGAAGGCTTGATCGTTACGTAGTCGAGCTTGATCTTTTCATTTTCGCGCCGGAACTCCGCGCGTACTTCGTCATCGCTGGCCGTGACCCCGTCGGTCACAAGTTGCTGGAATTTCTGCTGCAACAGCGCGTTTTTCACTTCCGTCTCAAATTCCGGAACAGTCATCTGGAAGCGCGCCTGAACTTCCGCGCTGTAACGGTCCATCCCAATGAAGGTGTCACCCGCAAAGGCCGTGGGCACGAGTTTCTTGATGAAGTCAGCGTGTTCCTCATCTGAAACGCGCAGCCCCATGCGGTTGGCCTCGAGTGCCAACATCTTTTCATCGATCAGTTGATCGAGCGCCTGCTGATTGTAAATTCCCACGAGTGCAGGGGGTATCTGGCTGCCGCGCGTGCTCTTGGCCAACTGGTTCTGCACGTCAATCACGGAAATCGCCTGATCGCCGACCGTAGCTACGGTGTCCGCTGCGTTGATATCATTCGTGCCCTGGGGCACAAGGTACAGCAACATGCCGATCCCCAGAATCCCGACTACGATCCCGAGCATGATGCGTACGCCTATCTTTTTTTCACGAAGAGCATCCCACACGTCCGAAAATCCTCCTGCACAGCTTTTCCGCAATCCGAAAGTCAGGACTGCTGGAAACTGCCGCACCAATAGCGAAGCTGGGCATTATAGTGTAGTTAAGCACCTACACTCAATCTCTAATCTTTGACGACGCAATCCTAAGCCTTGATTGTAAATACATCCGGAACATTATTATTCCAAACCCGATCCATGTGGCGCGGGCTTCAGCCTGCGCGGGTTGGTCCTTGCGAGGACTAAATTCCGCAGGCTGAAGCCCGCGCTACGTGAAACATCCCGACTTATGTTATTTCCGCGCCGCATATTCCTTGCTGAATCCATTCCGGGAATTCGTCATTGTGAAGCTGCCATCGGCCCGCGCCGACATCTTGATATAGTTTGCAGGCGATTCATCCGGCACGCCCGAATCCTTTGTTCCAGCCGTCCCGAGGTTCGCCAGAAACTGTTCAGGCGAATTGCGCGTGGCTGCCTCGACTCCATAATGCAACTGCCAGAGGTCTTCCAACCCGGGCGAGCTTTTCAGCGTTACGAACGTCGGAATCTCAGCGCCCTTGTTCGCTCCATTGTTCATCACGGCAACTCTCGGGCGCATGGCGTGGATCATGATTGGCAGGCTCGAGGTTTCCTTGCCGTGATGGGATACCACGTACACGTCGACCGTGCCTATCAGGTTGTTCGGGCACGCGAGATCGTGCTCCTTGTTCCAAGTCAGATCTCCGAAGTCGGACATACGAAACTTTCCCAGTGAAATTACCGATCCAACCGATTGCTTATTCTCCCCTCCAACCATCGGATCCTTGGCTTCATCCTTCGGCTGAAAATCAGCGCATAGCGGGTTTGGAGCGCCAGCTCCGGGCAAAGGCTCCATAATCGTATTAGACGCAGCCGAAACGACTTGGACATCAATTCCAGTAATCGGAATTTTGTCGCCCGGTTTGGCAAGGATGTGCTGGCCCTTTTCGCGCACTTTGACGTAGGCTGCATAATATTGCGGAACATTTACCAGCGGGTCGTGTGTAGGCCCATGGTCCACGAAGTTGCGGATGGGAATCCTGGAGGCGAGTTCAGGGACACCGCCGGCATGATCGACGTGATAGTGCGTGAGAATCATATAGTCAATCTGCGTAATCCCCGCTTGCTTCACGACAGCCATGATTCGATCCGCGTCGCGCGTGCCCGGCCACCCGGCATCGATCAGCAGGGATTGCCCGGACGGCGAAACCAGCAGCGTTGACTGTCCACCCTCAACATCAATAAAATAAGCGGTTAAAGCCTTGCCGGATTGAGCCCAGGCATTCGTTTGCAGAAGAATAATGGCAAAGAAGAAAAATGGCGCCAACAATTTGCGCATCTCGGCTCCTCAAAGTCGGATCAGGGGACCCCAAAAAAACGCCAAAAATTTTATGGCGATAGAGGGAGTCTACCAACCCATCTGACGAGGGGCAAGGCGGCACGGTTCCAAACTGCCAAATAATCGCGAGAACCATTGGGTTTCGAAGCCTGAAATGGAAAGCGATACTGGGCTATGACTTAGCATACGGCGACGAAATATCAGCCACTAGCAAAATGTCGCATAAGTTCGGCTGAGCATGATAATCTAGGAATGTAATTTTGAGGACGAGGATATTGATGAGTAACCAGTCTCAAACATTGACAGAAGGCAAGAGTTTAATTCGTGTGCGCCCGAGAGGTTTTTGCGCAGGCGTTGTGCGCGCCGTGGATATCGTGGAACTGGCCTTGCAAGCATATGGGCCGCCGGTATACGTCCATCACGAAATCGTGCACAACCGTTACGTGGTGGAACAACTGCGAAAAAACGGCGCCATTTTTGTCGAGACCGTGGAAGAAGTTCCGCTGGGTGCCGTGCTGGTGTTCAGCGCGCACGGAGTTCCTCCCACCACGCGCGAAGAAGCTCGCATCCGAGAATTGCGCGTGATTGACGCCACATGTCCGCTCGTGACCAAGGTCCATCTGGAGGCGCTGAAATTCGCGCGCGAAAATCGCACCATCATTTTAATCGGCCATCGCGATCACCAGGAAATTGTGGGGACTTCCGGTGAAGCTCCCAAACAAACCGTGGTGGTGGATAGCGTGGAGGCCGTGGATGCGCTTGAGGTTGTCGGACGCGAGTCGCCTTTCGTTCCTGACGCAGACCACGCTTAGCCTGTATGACACGCAAGAAATTGTCGCCCGCCTTCGCGAAAGGTTTCCCAAGATTGAGGGACCCGCTTCGGACGACATTTGCTACGCAACGCAGAACCGCCAGGAAGCTGTTGAACAACTGGCCAGCGAAGTCGAACTCATTCTGGTGGTCGGTTCGCCCAACAGTTCGAACTCGAACCGGCTCGTGGAAGTCGCCAAGCGTTCGGGAGTGCCCGCGGAATTGATTGACTCCGCAAATGATATCGATCCGAAATGGCTGGAAGGAATCCGCAGCGTAGGCCTGACAGCGGGCGCATCGGCACCGGAAATTCTGGTCGAGCAAGTCAGCGAACGGCTTGCTGGCTTGGGCTACACCAATCAACGCGATCTCGATCTGATCCGGGAGGATGTGCGATTCACTTTGCCGTCCGAACTGACAAACATCGTCCCAGCCGCTAAATAGGGCGATCACCGTATAGCAAAGTAGTCGTACCGGCTGCCATCTTCAAGAGGGGGCAACGCTAGCGTCAGGGGAGCTACTTTGGCGGTTAAAATTACCCGTCAGCCGAAGAATATAGTTCTACTGGGAGCGGCCACAAGCGCAGCGGCCCTTCGTCCGGGCCTTGAGCGCGCGCCTGAAACCTTACGTGCGGCAGGGATTGCGGACCGGCTGAAGACCGCAGGGTTTACAGTTCTCGACCACGGCAATACTTCCACTTATGTTTCGCAGCCGGACGAAGAGCATCCCCGCGCGAAAAATGTTTCCTCAATTCTAAAACTGCTGAATGATCTGCGCCCGCGCATCGAAGTTGCTGTAAAGTCCGGCGCGCTTCCCGTCATTCTCTCAGGCGATTGCATTTCGGTTCTGGCGACGATCGCCGGAACGCGCCGCTATTTTCGAAACGTCAGCCTGATTTATATGGACCGCGATGCGGATCTGAACGTGCCGGCCACATCTCGGTCGGGATGCGTGGATGGCATGGTGATCTCGCAAGTGATTGGCCGGGGCGCGCCGGAACTGGTTCGCTTCTGGGGCGAGCCGCCGCTGGTTCGCGAGCCTGATATCGCACTATTCGGTTTCGAACGCCTGGACCCGCCCGAAGAGCAATACCTGCTTGCCTCGCCGTTGCGCAGGCATCCATACCTTGAGGTTGCAGCCGTAGGTGCGGCCGCTGCGGCGCGCCTGGCTCTCGAACGCGTTCACGCCGCCAAACATGAATTCGTTCTGCACTTTGACGTCGACCTGATTAACGGCGAAGAATTCCCATGGACCAATTTTCCTGGAACAGGTGGCCTCAGCCTGAGCGAAGTGCGCGACGCGCTCTGCGTATTCGCCGTCCAGCCGAATCTGGCCGCTTTTGAAGTAGCAGGCTATAACCCGGACCTCGACCCGGATGGCGAGGGCTCACGAAAATTGATTGATCTGCTGACAGCCGTTCTGTCTAAGCGTTTGGAAATTTTGACCGCATCTGCCGATGGAAATGCGGACGCCTCAAATCCTTCCGCGGGCGTCGTCGCAGCGGCTTCTGCTGCCGGTTCTCAAACAATTTCGCAGCCTGAGAGCCCAAACACCTTGTCAAAACACGCATCTGCCTCGGATTTGCCGAATGAGCGGGAATCTGATGCGCGCGGTTCTTAATCTGTGATTATTCCTCTCGCCCTCTCCAGCATTGAATTAACTTGCGTGCCTTAAAACTTACCTGAACGAACCATTCATAAGTTGCGCCTGCGTCCTGGATGCGCTACCGTTTTTATCTATCGCGGAGGTTTTCCTGATGAGCGGTAAAGGCATGGCTATTACGATCGCGCTATTCATATCGCTGGCAGGAATTGGCCTGATGCAGCTTTATCCAGCTTTTGGCGCGAGCGCGGATTCGCAGGATCAGATGAACATGTCCGGGCCGACCGACCTCGGGATTCCCTCTTATCACGCCTATGAGTTGAAACCTCCGATTCCGGCGACGCTCGATCCGAAACAATTTCCTGACGCGCTGAACCGGAATGTGTATGCGCTGGCTGCGAAAATTCGTCCTGTTCTGTACCAGCAGCCCTGCTATTGCTATTGCGACAGGCATATGGGGCACAAGAGTTTGCTCGATTGCTTTGCAGGGACGCATGGGGCGGAATGCGATGTCTGCCAGAAAGAAGCGGTTCTCGCCTACCAGCTGACGCAGAAGGGAAAAACTCCCGCGCAAATTCGCGCCGCCATTATTCGAGGCGATTGGCGCCCTGTAAATCTGAATCCGTACATGACGGACGCGGGTTCTCATTAATTGCGAGTTTTCTGAGAGAAGGCAGGACAGGATTCAATCAGTCTAGAAGTCCTATGGCCCTGTTGACATCCCCTGGTTCAGCTGCCGATCTGCTGTAGCCCGCCTCTTTAGAGGCGGGGTTTAGATGCCCCGGCGGCAGGTGCGATGTGTGAAATCTAAACCCCCGCCTCTGAAGAGGCGGGCTACAGCAGAACTGGCCTTACTTTGAGGTCGTCAACAAAGCCAGATAGCTTTTCGTTTTTTATGATTGCAGTGAGAAACGTTGCATTGCTCGATATGCCTTTGCCCTCCAGGAAAAATCAATAAATGGCCGAACTCGAGCAGCCACGGCCACAATCGCCGGACAACCCAAATTCAAAACGTGGATCGCTGAAAGAGCTAGCGCTTTTTTTCCTTCGCCTCGGCGTTACCGCGTTCGGCGGACCGGCCGCGCACATCGCCATGATGGAAGATGAACTCGTCCGGCGGCGAAAGTGGCTTTCGCGTGAAAAATTTCTTGATTTGCTTGGCGCAAGCAGCCTGATTCCCGGTCCCAGCTCCAGCGAATTGGCAATTCATATCGGCTATTTGCGTGCGAGGATGGGCTGGATTGGTGCTGGGCGGCGTGTGCTTTATTTTTCCGGCGGCGATTCTGGTTGGAATCATCGCGTGGGCGTACGTGCGCTTCGGTCACTTGCCTGCCGTTGCGGGCGCTGCTTTACGGCGTAAAGCCAGTGGTGATTGCCGTAATTCTGCAAGCGCTCTGGGGGCTTGGCCGCACAGCGGTTAAGAATTGGACGTTAGCAGTTGCCGGAGTGGCATGCCTTGTCCTTAGCCTGGCGAAGGTAAATGTTGTGCTCTTGTTGTTTGGAACGGGAGCGGTTGTGGCGTGCCTTCGCGCTCTTTTCAGCAAGCGCGTGGAAACAAAAAAAACGGCGGGTGCGGCGTTATTTATTTCGCTCGCGCGGGGAGCACGCACGGCACTGGCTCGAATTTTTCCTTGGGCGAGCGCCACCGCTGCCGCCGCCGTGGTTCCTGGCATTTGGGCGCTGTTCCTGGTCTTCGTCAGGATAGGATCGATCGTCTTTGGAAGCGGCTATGTTTTATTGGCATTTTTGCGCGCGGATCTTGTGGTGCACCGCGGTTGGGTGACGGACGCGCAATTGGTGGACGCTGTCGCCATCGGACAGGTCACGCCCGGCCCGGTGTTCACAACAGCCACTTTCCTTGGATACTTGTTGCGAGGCCCGGCGGGCGCGCTGGCGGCCACGGTTGGAATTTTCCTGCCCGCTTTTATTCTGGTGGCGATCAGCGGGCCTTTGATTCCGCTGATCCGCAAATCCGCAACTGCCGGCGCATTTCTGGACGGAGTGAACGTAGCGTCGCTCGCACTGATGGCGGCTGTCAGCTATCAACTTGCCCGCTCGACGATCGTGGATTGGCTAACGGCGGCATTGGCCATCGTGAGTCTCGTGCTGCTTCTTCGGTTTCGGATCAACTCTGCTTGGCTGGTGCTCGGTGGGGCGGCTGTGGGAATCGCCATGATGCTCGTGCGAGCGCACTGACGGATTTTTACTTTTTCTGAGCTGGCAGAATATCGGGTCGCCTCGGCTTGATCCAAAAATCGATCCCCAGCCAAAAACTATAGGCGTGCCGCACAAATATCAGGGACAGGCAGATGGCAAATCCGATCCAGAGCGTAATTTTGGAGTTGGTGGAGAGAGTTGTGAAATCACGAAACAGCAATGAAAAAAGAAAAATTGTTACGACTCACAGCCGTCGTAGCCGCGTAGTTAATGATCATTGCGCCTAGGTAATATCCCTGCTCGGGAAAATACGAAAGCCCGCATTCCGGACAACGCAACAGCATGCGAAACACGCCGCGAAATAGCCGGCCGCGCCCGCAATTGGGGCAACGCCAATGCGCGGCACGGCCGACGATAAGTTTAAAAGCAGGGCGTAACATGATGTAGTTGCCGACGAGTAAGTGTCACACGAATGAACATCGATGATCAGTTGTATTTTTCTGAGGGGAGCTGATTCTTTTATGAACATGCGCGGCGTTGCGGCGTATGGAAGAACTGCGGCTACAGGAAAAGCTTCCGTAGCAGATCTTTCCCTTCCGCAGGCGTCAGAATATTTTTCTGCGCCGGGCTCATAATCAGGTCTCGTAGCATGAGGCGTTTCCTCCAGTGCGCCTTTTCAACTGGCGCCGGCTTAGACAAGATTTCCGTTTCTTCTTTTGCTTGCAGACTGAGATCTTGCAGCCAACTTTGAAAAATTTTGATCTGACTTGGTCGCGCGGACACAAATGTAAGACCCATGCCCTTTTCGGCCGAGGAAGATACTACTTTTGCGCGGGCTTCAAAATCCTCATTGCCCATTTGAATTCCGATATTCACATCCAAACCCACGGGAAAAGGGTTGAAAGTGCCCACAAAACAACCATTCACGCTTAAATCGCTTGTTCGTCCCTCTAGCCTTGCAACCAACTCATTATCCAAGGCTTCGACTGTGGCAATCATTGGAAATCGCAAATTGCGGCGTGGCTCGGCAGGGCTGGTTTGAGACTCTAGCGGCTTGGTGGAAGACACGTTTCAAACCTCTGGCGCAGATCTATCCGATCAGCCCCGGGAAAGTGAGCTATGCCCGCCTGGGACAGCCACCATTACTTCTGGCGCAAGCTATTGCAGCGCAAAGACTTTGCAGGATCATGCTATCGACTTAGGGCTGCCGGAGCCATACCTTTTCATCGGCAACTATGAAATTTTCAATAGTTGTACTGAAATCAAACGGCGGGCCATTTTCGTGCGGGCTCCAGAATGTTGATTTAAGAAACTGACGGGCCAAATTCGATTGCCCCGCTTCAGCGTTTAAACTTACGATAAACAGCGGACTCGTAAGACTCTTCTCCGTTTTTTCCAATCATTATTTTTTGGCTTGGCAAGGAACAGACCATGCAAACAAGCGACAAACAAAAGAATAGACAGCCAAAGGAGTTAGAACGTCTGGAGCGCAAGGAAAGTGAAATTTGGCGATTGACGATTCTAATGCTCGTCATCCTGGGTATTGGCATGGCCGTGATATCCAAACAATCGATTGAAGCAAATCCCTGGCATCTTGATTCGCTGCCGATTGGGGTAGGTGTCCTCATTTCCCTCCTCGGAATTTACTTATGGACCAGGAAGCACAAAATTAACGAATTACGGAACTTCGCTCGCGGATTCCGGGAGATTCAGGATCAGCCTCTCGAATCGGAGGAGCTCGAAAGACTCGCTCAAGTTATTTCCGCTTCCAGGCAAGGCTACAGGGATTTGATCGACAGCCTCGATCAGTTGGTTTTTACAACATCGCTCGAGGGACACCTTCGGGCTGTAAACCAGCGCGTTGCGGAAGCTTTAGACCTGCCGTACTCGGAAGTCGTGGGGCACCGATTAGACGAATTTTTCGATGAGCCACGAATGGAAAACTTGCAAGATTCCATCGTCCGTTCAAGGAACGAAGGCACTGGAATGGCACAGTACGGATGCGCCTCAAGAAAACAGGGGAGGTCCGCTATTTCGACTGCATCTTACAAGCGATTGTAAAAGACGGGCAAGTCGTCGGCGCCAGCGGACTGGCGCGGGATATTACCACGCAGCGCGAGAGCGAAACGCGGTTTACGGAATTGTTTGAAACCCTGCAGGAAGGGGTTTATTTCTGCGATTCCGAAGGGAAACTGCTGGACGTGAATCCTGCGTTGGTTCGCATGCTGGGATACTCCCACCGGGAAGAGCTTATCGGAACGACCATCGGAAATCTCTATTTTGAAATGCCGACGGAACTTTTTCCGGTGCGTCAACGCACGCCTTTCTCCAATTCCATCACTCGTGAGATCACTTTACGCCGGAAAGACGGAATACCGGTTATTTGCATTGACAACTCCAACACTGTGGGCGACCCCAACGGCCATATGATCCGCCATCAGGGAACCCTGGTGGACATCACGGTCCGCAAGAATTCTGAATTAGAACTGCAGAAGGCCAAGGAAGCCGCCGAGGCCGCCAACATGGCCAAAAGCGCGTTTCTGGCTCATATCAGCCATGAAATACGCACACCGATGAACGCTGTTCTTGGCATGACGGATCTGGCACTGGACACAGACTTGAGCGCCGAGCAGCGGGAATACATGACGATGGTGCGCGAGTCCGGCAAGTCCCTGCTCACTTTGATCAACGACATTCTGGATTTCTCCAAAATTGAAGCAGGAAAACTGGACCTTGAAATCACGCCTTTTCAATTACGCGACAGCATTAACGAGATGGTGAAAATTTTTGGCGTGCGGGCAAAACAGAGCGGTTTGGAGCTTTCAAGCTATATCGCACCTGACGTCCCGGATGCATTGCTTGGCGATGCGGGACGATTGCGCCAGATTATTTCGAATCTGGTGGACAATGCCATCAAATTTACGAAACAGGGCGGAATTGCCATCCGAATAGAAAAAGATTCTCTGACTGACGCGGACGTTTGCCTGCACTTCTCCGTGGAAGATTCGGGAATTGGGATTCCGGAAGACAAACAGCAACTTATTTTCGAAGCTTTTGCCCAAGCGGATAATTCGACGACACGAAAATATGGTGGAACAGGGCTGGGCCTCTCCATTTGCTCGCGACTGGTGAAGATGATGGGTGGAAAGATCTGGGTCGAGAGCGACGCAAGCGAAGGCAGTATCTTTCACTTTACCGCCAGATTTAGCCTGCAAAAACAAAAGACCGGAAGGATGAACAGGCGTCGGGCCACTTCAAATTCCAAATCAGCTGCTCAGTCTACAGGTCGTGATCGGAGGCGGAAATTGCACATACTCCTGGTCGAGGACAATCCCATCAACCAGATGCTGGCCCAACGATTAGTCGGCAAGCGAGGCGACACCATGGCGGTTGCGAGTAGTGGCCGCGAAGCACTGGCCATGCTGGAAAACCAGCAATTTGACTTGATCCTGATGGATATTCAGATGCCGGAAATGAGCGGAATCGAAGTAACCGCGGCCATTCGCGAAAAGGAAAAAGGCACCGACCGGCATATTCCGATCATCGCCACAACCGCTTCCGCGATGAAAGAAGACAAAGACCGCTGCCTGGAAGTGGGAATGGACGCCTATCTAGCCAAACCGATCGAAAAGAATGCGCTTTTTGAAACCATGGACCTGATGATGAATTCCTCGCTTGCCAATAAAAATGGCTCCGATGGCTTACAGCCCGCAGATTCAGTGTTTGATACGACAAAAGTATTGGAATCGCTGGATGGAGATTTCGATTTATTACTGGAAATAGTCGGAATTTCCCTGAAGCAATTTTCAAAGCATATGGAAAACATTCAAGATGGAATTTCAAAAGAGGATCCGAAACTTGTCGAGCGCGCCGCCCACGCGTTAAAGGGGACCGCGGCAAACTTACTCGCATCAAGAGTGATGGAAATGGCTTCACAACTGGAAGACATGGGGAAACGCGGTTCACTGGCCGGATCGAAGGATGCTTTCCTGTCTCTGGAAGAGGAACTCACGAAACTTCGAATTGCTTTAGGGAAATTTGAGAAGGAATTCGCACAGCCCTGATGAGGAGCGCAAATTGCTCACAATTTCTTTGAAACATTTTGGAAAATTTTATTGCAATCAAGGTTACGCAGTGGTGGGCAAAAGCATATTGACGATATTAACCAATTTTTCTACTTTGAGCGGTTTCACCATGTAAATAACCGCTCCAAGATCGTGCCCCGTTTTGAAATCCTCCGGAGTTCCTCGAGAAGTTAAAAAAATAACAGGCACGTTCTGAAGCCGTTTGTCGCGCTTGACCACGTGGCAGAGGTCATAACCGGAAATTCCTTCCATCATTACATCCAGGATTAATACCGCCGGCGTCAGATTTTTGAGGATATCCAGGGCGTCTCCGCCACTCAAGGCGGTCTTCACATCAAGATCATGGCGCGACAATTGCGATTCAATAATGCGCAGAACCGCGGGGTCGTCATCGACCGCCAGAATAATCGGCTTTACTTTTTCTATGAATTTGGATTTCTCGGTATTTTTTGCCATGGTTTTATCGGGACTGACGAGTGAGTTTTAATATGTCGCATCCCGACTTATTCCTGATGCCGGGATCACGGAAGGGTAACTGCAAGATCCAGTGTGCAAGATATTTTCAATGACCGTCAAGCCTAACCACGCCAATTCGTACGCAGTCCAAAACACCCAAAATGACACACCAATATGTTTCATTTTGGTTACACCGGAAAACACATTTGCAGGAAGAGACTTGCACGCGACCGCATAGCGGTCGCGCGCAAGTCGTGGCGGGTGGTGGCGAGTAACTACATTTGGAAGTTAACCTCAACTCTCAGGTCAACCGGTGTGGGCTCTCCATCGAGGATCGTTGGTTCATATTTTCTTTCTGAAACGGCCTTCAGCGCCGCTTGCAGCAACAATGGGTGTCCGCTGACAACTTTTTCCTGGATAACGTTTCCGTGCTCATCGATCACGGCGTCGATCACAACCATTCCGTGGATATGTCCCTGGGCCGCGAGGGTTGGATACACAGCCGGAGGACCAAAAATCAATCGCGGGGGCTTTACGTTTCCGCCCACTCGCACAGGGCCCTTCGGCCGTTCCGCCACAGGGACGGGGATGGCCGGAGCAGCCACGCTGGGCATTCCACCGGCAATGCCTCCGATCTGCCCACCGGGAACGCCGCCGGGGACTCCGCCCATCGATGAATTAAACGCTTCCTCAGGAGGAGTTGCGTCCGTCGAAGCGGCTGGAACAGCCTTGGGAATATATGTGGGCGCAGTCAATTTGCCCGGCGTGAAGACTTTGGGAGCAACATGGACTGCGCGAGCCATGGATGCGGGAGGAGGAGGCGCTGGAGCCATGGGCGGCATAGGCGCTATGAGTAGCGTGGTCTCCAGGCGCTTCATGTCGATTCCCTGCGAAAAATAAAGTGGAACGAACAGCAGCAAAATCAAAATGGCGAAGTGGACGAAAAAAGAAACGGCCAAATCCATGGGGCTTCGGCGCTGGCGTGTCGATGAGTGTTCAAGCAGGGCTTCGGCAAAAACTCGGCTTTCATGTTCCATTTTCGGCGGAGGCAAAGTCACGCTGATTCTTGCCCGACCGCCTGGGTACACCTCTTCTAATAGTAAGTTTTGCTCACTTAACATAAATCCTCCTGAATATATAAATTCTTCGTCAAGAAATGCGCATGTATAAAGAAAACGGCAAGGTTCTCTTGCAGCTTATTGCCTATAAATTTTTGCTTGCCGGGGACACTGCGTGGTGTCTGAAACGAGCTTTTATGCAGTAAACTCTGGGGACATTCCCATTCCTCGTGGAAGAGAAAGATTTTATTTTTTTAGCCTATTTCAAAATCTTTTTCTCCTGATCCATCCTGCGTTCCCGAGACGGAAAAAGCCAATTCAAAGAACGAATGTTTCGCTTCCAATCTCTTGATTAACCTGAATTGGGTGTTTGCTTTTTCAAATGACTGGAATTGCGGACCAAACCTGTTTTTGTAGCGCCCGCCTTCAGGTGGGCATTCCTGCGTATTGGCATTGCCCGCCTGAAGGCGGGCGCTACAAATACATTGTTAATCCTTCAAACGCCAATGTTTCCTTCATTTTTCGCCAAGCTTGACTCCCAAACTTTGCTGGCATAAGGTGACGCTACAGGTTGAAAATTTAATCGGCAAATAAATCTCCTTCGAGCTAAACGAAAGCCGCCATGCGAAAACCTAAAAAAGATGGGATCGATCGCCGCAAATTCCTGAAAGGTGCGGCGGCCGGCGCAGCTGCTCTGGCCGCAATTCCCGCATCAGCCAGCTCGCAACCCGCCGAGGTTTCCCGCGCGGCGACCGCACAGCCCATGCCGAAAGAGCCGGAGACAGCCGTGCCGGCGGAGCTCGAAGTTCTAACCGAAAATCGCTCCGGATCCGATTTCATGATCGATGTGCTCAAATCGCTGGGCATCGAATATGTAGCCTCGAACCCCGGATCGAGTTTCCGCGGCCTGCACGAATCCGTGATTAATTACGGCGGAAATAAAAATCCGGAATTCATCACCTGCTGCCACGAAGAGTCGGCCGTCGCCATGGCCCACGGCTATTCAAAAATCGAAGGCAAGCCGATGGCGGTCTTCCTTCACAGTGACGTGGGCTTGCAGCACGGCTCGATGGCCATCTTCAACGCGTTTTGCGATCGCGTGCCGATTTACCTGATCGCAGGCAACGCGCTCGAGGTCAATTCGCGGCGGCCGGGCGTTGAGTGGGATCACAGCGTTCAGGATGCCGCGGCCATTGTGCGCGATTGCCTGAAATGGGATGACGTGCCTGTGTCGCTCGATCATTTTGCGGAGTCCGCTGTGCGCGCTTATAAAATCGCGATGACTCCGCCCATGGCGCCAGTACTTCTGGTTGCGGATGGCGAGTTGCAGGAAGGGCCGATCGACGACGCGAAAATCAACATTCCTAAACTCACTCGCGCCATGCCGCCGCAAGGCGATTCCGGATCGGTGGCGGAAGCTGCACGAATGCTGGTGGCCGCCGAAAATCCTGTGATCTTGCTGGAGCGCATGGCGCGCACGCCCGACGGATTGAAACATGCCGTTGAGCTGGCGGAAACCTTGCAAGCTCCCGTTGTGGATTTGGCCGCGCGCATGAATTTCCCTTCGCAGCATCCCTTGAATCAGACGGAGCGGACACGCGCCGTCATCAGCAGCGCGGATGTAATCCTGGGGCTCGAAGCGCTGAATTTCTGGGGGACAATTAATAATTATCGCGACCAGTTGCATCGCTCTTCGGAACCCATCACCAAAAAAGACGTGAAGCTCATCAGCATCAGCGCCAGCGACCTCTACATGAAGAGCAATTACCAGGATTTCCAGCGCTACACCGAACTGGATCTGGCGATGGCCGCCGATGCGGAAGAGACGCTGCCGTCGCTGATCGAGGCCGTCAAACGCTTACTGACCGACGACAAGAAAAGAGTGTATGCGGATCGCGGAAAAAAACTTGCGACGCAGCATGAGGAAGCATTGCGCCGGTCGCGCGACGAAGCGGCCTTCGCCTGGGATGCCAGCCCGATCACCACGGCGCGCCTGTGCGCGGAGATTTATGGCGCGATCAGGAATGAAGACTGGTCGCTCGTGTGCGAAGTTTCGCCGTGGGTAAATCGCTGGCCTTTGCGCCTGTGGAATTTTGACAAGCACTACCAGTACATTGGGAATTCAGGCGGCTTCGGCGTGGGTTATGGCGCGCCCGCAGCGCTGGGCGCCGCGCTTGCCAACAAAAAGCATGGACGCCTGACCGTCACAATTCAAAATGACGGCGACCTGATGTACGCGCCGGGAGTTCTGTGGACTTCCGCACACCACCATATTCCTTTGCTCAGCGTGATGCATAACAATCGCGCGTATCACCAGGAATTGATGCACGTGCAGCGAATGGCTGACCGCCACAGCCGGGGCGTCGATCGCGCCTCCATTGGTACAACTTTGACGGACCCAAACATTAATTTTGCGATGGTCGCAAAAGGAATGGGCGTCTACTCCGAGGGGCCGATCGCGGATCCGAAGGATCTCGGTCCGGCAATCAAGCGTGCAATGGAAGTCGTGAAGCGCGGCGAGCCAGCCTTGGTGGAAGCCATTACGCAACCACGCTGATTTTTTTTCAATAATTAACGAAGGCAGGTTTTGTAGCGCCGGCGTCCCGCCGGCTGTTTTGAGCTGCGTCAAGTTGAAGAAAACAGCCGGCGAGACGCCGGCGCTACTAATTCAGGAGCGGAATATCCTTGGAAGGCGTGCCCTTCGGTCGTGATTGCAAATAAGCAAAAATGTCACCCAGTTCCTGATCGGAAATAACTTTGCTGGTATACGGCGGCATCTGCCCGGAAGGCTGACGAACGTACTTCATAAAACCTTCCTGCGACAGGAGCGGCGGTCCAATTCTGGGACCTGCTCCTTGCGCGGCACCCTGCCCTTCGTGCCCGTGGCATTCGTAGCAGCCATCTTTCGTGAAAATCTTTTTGCCGGCTTCCACATTTCCGGTAGGAGCCGTGTCTGTTTTTTCTTTCTGCTGTGAGGAAGATTGCGCTCGCGCTGAAGCAGTCCCAAATAGAACGATCGCAACTGCGAATGGTAAAAGTAATTTCACAGAAACCCCTTTTGCCGCCATTGTGCCACAATTATAATGAATGCTGAAACGCAATCGAGATGCTTACTGAAGGGACGCGAACCTAAAGCGCCACGAAAGTCGGTAGTGCATCAATTTGAATTTTGCAGTGCCGCGGCAAAAAAAGGCTGCCCGCCCGAAAATACGGGCGGCCTCTACAAAAGCAACTGCAATACACTGTGGTTTTGTAGCGGCCTCTCCGTCCCGTTCACGGTGAACCGCGATCTTCGGGATGTAGAGGGCGAATTTGCTCGTACCGCAAAAGTCATACTGCTTGAAGTTGAAGGTAATTTAAACTACACATTTCTACTCTAAAAAATGGCCAAAACTCGATCGAAACCTCGAACTCAGACCGATTTAATTCAACACTGGGAGCTATCGCCAATCGGACGGCGAATTCTTCGCGAAGGGCGCCAGTTCTCCACTGTCAAACGCATTGTGGTGGCCGCGCGAAAAGTATTCGCGCAACGCGGCCTCGCTGGCGCGCGGATGGACGAGATCGCGCGCGTCGCCGGCGTGAACAAGGCTCTTCCCTATTACTATTTTCGTGATAAGGAAGAGCTGCATCGATTCGTGCTTGAAACGATGATCGCGCAAATTTCCGGGCAGATGGAATCCGCGACAGTGCGCGCCATGGATCCGCCGGAACGCGTGAAGGCGCTGGTTAATTTGACATTTGATTTCGTCATGCGCAATCCCGCATATCCCAGATTGATTCAGCGCGAAATGATGGCGGACCGGCGCCCTTTGCACTGGATGGTCGTTGCGCATCACCGTCCCCTGCACCAGCGCGCTGTAAAAACAATCCGCGAAGGAATCTCGCGCGGCCAATTTCGCGCGGTCGATCCAGATCAGATGGTTTTCACTATTTTTGGAATGATTATGTATTATTTTGCAACTGGGCAACTGGCCAGCCAGATCTGGAACCGCGACATCTGGAATCCCAAAAATGTTGAGCAGCGCCGCCGATCTGTACTGGATTTTCTTGAACACGGACTGTTTCTGGATTCTGCCAAGAAGTAACCGTTCACAAATTATTTCGCGTAGTGATGAGGCGCATTTCGTGGCGCGGGCTTCAGCCTGCGGGGGTTAGGCCTTGCAACACCAAACCCCGCAGGCTGAAGCCCGCGCCACGGGAAGCCTTGACACGATTTAACTCCACGCCTAAAATTCGACCATAAGTTTAAGTAAATTCTTAATTTCGCCGCCATTCTTACTATTCACGCCAGCCCGTTGCAGAGGGGGAACTTTGATTCGCAAATGTTTCATGCTTCTTGCTGTCCTGGTTTCTATCCTGGCAGTCTCAATTCCCTTGCGGGCACAAAAACCATCAGCAACTCCGCTCACCGAAGTTCAAAAAGACGGGCGGAGAATTTTTCAGCAGCGCTGCGCTGTTTGCCACTCGCTTCCGACTGTGGTCAGCAAGAGATATGGTCCGGCACTTTACAAAGAACTGGTCGAAGACAATGAGGACAATATTCGCGATGTCATCAAGCAAGGTCGCGAAGGGCTTATGCCTGGATTTCAATATGGGCTTTCCCGCGTGGAAATCGATTCCATCGTTGAGTATCTCAAGACAGTGAATCGCCCGGCGCGGCCCAAAGCCAATCCTGCAGCAGAAGGCACTCCAGCGAGCGCTGGTGAATGAACTTGTGCCGTGTCGAAAAGTTTCAGTGGAATCGTTTGAGGAGAGCGTCATGACGAACACGAAGCGGCTGTGGGCAATCGCCTTGATCGCGACAATGATTACGGGCGGCACTCTGTTCGTCATCAGTCCAAAAAGCGCCGCTGCCCAGCAGGCAGCCGCGTTGCTCTCCGGCTCAATAAAATCCGATACAGGTGCCAAGCTTGACGGCGTGACTGTGTCCGCCAGAGCTGCGGGGCAAACGATCACAACCAGCGTGTTTACGGATGAAGACGGCAACTACTATTTTCCGCGCATGGCCGAAGGAAAATACCTCGTGTGGGCGCAGGCGGAAGGATTTGAGGCAGGCAAAGCGGAAATTAATCTGAGCAGCGCGGCCGGGCGGCAGGATTTTACATTGGCTACGATCAAAGACGATTTGGAAATCGTGAAGCAAATGACCGGGCAGGAATATGTGACCTCGCTGCCGGAAAATACTCCGCAACAACGGAAAATGAAGGATGTTTTTTACAACACCTGCACCGGATGCCACGAACCAAGCTACATTCTTCAGAACCGCTTCGATGAAAAAGGCTGGGAAGCGATATTGAATTTAATGTCGCGCGTTTACAACGGCGGCGGCGAATATGCCGGGCCGGACATGGCTCCGTTCCCCGTGATGGCCTATTACAAAAAAGAACTAGCGACGTATCTTTCGGAAGCTCGCGGCCCGGGCCCCTCTACGATGCAAATCAAGTTGCGTGCGCGGCCGCGCGGCGAAGCGGCCCGCGCGATCGTCACGGAGTACAGCATTCCGATTGCGGATCCTGACGCGAATCCCAGCGAAGATGGATTTCCAACGAATGACGGAACATTCTGGTCAGAGGGAACGCCTTCCGCGCTAAATGGGTCGCGCGGCCTGCACGATTCGCAAACCGATAAAAACGGCAACATCTGGTTCACCACTTCCGAGCCGAGCTACACGCGGACGATCAGTATGCTCGACACAAAAACCGGGAAGGTCACGGACATCAAAGTTCCGGGCATGAATGGTCTGGCTGCTCCCACGCACGGCCTGGCCATGGATCCGAACGGAGTGATGTGGGCGACGATGATCGGCGATCCGCGCGGCGGCGGTGGAAACTTGTTGCGCGTCGATCCCGCCACGATGAAGTACGAAGTCATTCCGCCACCCAAAGGAATGGGCGGGACGACCACGAGCATCGACGTGGATGCCAAAGGAAAAGTTTGGGCGACGACGGCAGTGGGCGCTTTTCGCTACGATCCGGCCACGCGCGAGTTCCGCGAATTCAAATCGCCCACGCCGATCGACAACGGCCCCGGCGGATCGTACGGCATCGCCGCGGACCGTATGGGCAACGGCTGGTGGACGCAGATCAACATTGACCGCGTGAACCGCGCCGATATCGAGAGCGGCAAAACGCAGGAGTTTCATGAAGCGCCTCGACCCGCGCGCGCCGACGGAGCAATCACGGCCGAGGACAAAAAGCTTTACGAACTCGCGGGAGTGGAACTGACGGACTTCGGCGCATGGTGGTCCGAAGGCCCGCGCCGACTGGGCGCGGACAGAAATGGCGACGCGGTCTGGGTGTGCGATTACTGGGGCGGCAATCTGGAGAAGTACGATACTCGCACGCTGAAATCCAAAATCTACAGATATCCCACGCCGGAATCCGCGCCGTACGACGCGAGCATCGACCGCGAACACAACGTGTGGGTGAACCTCACCAACGGCGATTCCGTGGCGCGTTTCAATCCCAATACCGAGCAGTGGACCGAATTTCCTTTGCCGGGGCGCGGAATTAACCTGCGCCACATTTCGCTCGACGAACGCGACGGAGTGACGCGCATCGTGGTTGGCTACACGCGCAACAGCAAAATCGCGCGCATGCAAATTCGCTCGAAAGAGGAGCTGGAAGCACTAAAGGCGCAGGCCCAAAATTTATCGGCGCAAGAAGCTACGCATTAGCAGAAAACCGCGTATTCGAGGCTTAAAACAAACTCATTGAGGGAAGTGGGTTTGTAGCGCCGGCGTCCCGCTGGCAGGTTTGAATTGCTGTCGAATTAAAAAACCTGCCGGCAAGATGCCGGCGCCACAAAAACGCAATCCCAGCCTGCACCGGATTTCTTCGCGGGAGAGTGCATGAAAAACACGGGTCGCTTGAAAAGCTTTCTGATCAGCATCGCTGCTCCTCTCGCAATTTTTCTGGCGGGCTCATTTGCGACCACGTTTTCGTCACCTCTCCACGCTTCGTCTACGGAAGAATCTGCCGTCACAACCGAAACAGTTCACTTTGACTCGGGCGGATTCAACATTGATGCGTTTGTAGCGAGGCCCTCAGGCGCCGGGAAGCACGCCGCGGTACTCGTGATTCATGACAGTCTGGGACTGAACGATTCGATTCGTGACATCGCAAAGCAATTTGCAGCGGCGGGATTTGTTGCGCTCGCTCCGGATTTCACTTCCCGCCGGGGCGGCGCGCGAACGCCCGATCAAATGGCACAGGTCGTATCGCAACTTTCTCCCAACCTTACCGTGGAAGACACCCGCTCAGCCTTCGACTTTCTGCGGAAAGATTCGGCCGTGGATGCGGCCAGGATTTCAACTGTGGGATTTGGCTGGGGCGGTTGGCGAAGCTTCATGCTGGCGGTTTCCGCGCCTGAGCTGTATCGCGCCGTGATCTATAGCGGAACGACGCCGTCGCAAAGCTTCGACGCCGTTCACGCTACGATTCTCGCGCACTACGCCCAATACGATTTCCGTACCACGGGAAATGCGCTGGTCACCGAAAAAGCGATGACCGAAGCCGGAAAACATTTCAGCTACTTTGTGTATCCACAGGCGTACCGCGCGTTTTATGTCCCCGGCACGCAGTACAACGCCGAGGCAGCGAAGCTTGCCTGGACAAGGACGCTGGATTTCCTGCGCAAATGAATTGCGGCCAGGACGGTGCAAATTTACGTGATCTGCATGATTTCGCGGCTGCCGGTAATCCACAAATCCGTATAGGCCTTCATCTTGGCGCGAAAAGCTTCATTCGTGCCGTAATCTTTCAATTGTTTTTCAAATTCCGCGACGTTCTCCACTTCAAATTCCAGAACGACGCGATTGAAATCGCCCGTCAAATCCGTAAGCACCCTGAACTTTGGAAATTTGCCTGTCGAAGCGGCGTCTTTTATTTGGGCAGCGAGCTTGGTGGCTTGACCTGGTTTGGCAACAAAACAATTGCGGACGACGAGCATGGAAATTCCTCCTTGGACATTTTCCTGCGAAGAGCTTTTCTGATTTTCAGCAGCCTCGACTCATCTTGCAGGAAATGATTGCGTGCAGAGTGCCATTCACGCGCAAAACATGTCAAGCCATATCGTTTGCCGGAGGTGCCACGATTTGCGAGCAAAGTCGCCCTCTCCGTCCCGAAGATCACGGTTCACCGTGAACGGGACGGAGAGGCCGCTACAAAACCTCGGTGCTTTGCAGTTGCTTTTGTAGAGGCCGCCCGTCTTTTCGGGCGGGCAGCCTTTTTTTGCCGCAGCACTGCAAAATTCAAATTGATGCACCACCCGTTTACCAACCCATCCGAGCCTTTTGACAGGCCGCGCACTTTCGCATTGTTTGCAAAACGAACGGGGTGTAGATTGCCGTCCAACACAAATCAAACCACGGGAATCGCGAGCGAACGGAGGACGCCATGAAAAAGCGTCAGGATGCAATGAACGAAAATGTGCCGGCCATGCTTCGCGCTCGTTTCAATTCACACTTGGAGCTTGGCGGCAACGCTTCACGCCGCGATGTTTTGCGATGGATGGGAATGGCCGGAGCCGCCGCGTCCCTCCCCGCAAGCAAATTGCTCGCGGGTGCGATCGCCCCTGCCGCTGCGGCTACGGGACGAATCGACGTGCACACGCACACCGTGCCACCTTTCTACACAAAAATTATGGAGAAAGAGATTATGGCCACCGGGCATCCGTTGCCTACATGGTCGCCGGCCGCCGCGATTGAAATGATGGACAAGACGGGCATCGCCACTTCCATGCTTTCTCCCATGACGCGTGTGGTCCAGGATTCCTTTTCCGACAAGTCAGAGCGCGCGCGGAAGCTGGCTCGTCAAAGCAACGACTATACGCAACAACTGGTAAGAGATTATCCGGGGCGTTTCGGAAATTTTGCAGCGATCCCGCTGCCAGACACGGAAGGAAGCCTGAAGGAAATCGAATACGCGCTCGATACGCTCAAGGCGGATGGCATCGGCCTGTGGACAAGCTATCTCGGCAAGTGGCCGGGCGATCCGATCTTCGCGCCGGTCTACGAAGAGCTGAACCGGCGCAAGGCCATCATCTTCCTTCACTCCGCGCCGCCCAGTTGCTGCCGCGCGCTGCAGCCGGGAGTCGCAGACAGCGTGGTGGAATATGATTTCGATATCGCCAGAGCCGTCGTCAGTTACCTGAAGAGCGATTCATTCCGCCGCTACTCAAATATTCGTTTCATTTTCCCGCACTCGGGCGGAACACTTCCCGTTCTGGCCAATCGCGTGAGCGAAACTTTGCCGGAAAAGCGAACGGAAAAAGATTCCGCGGAAATCATGGATGAATTGAAGGGGGTTTATTTCGACGTCGCACACGCGTCTTATCCGGCTCCGTTGTCCGCAATAACAAAAATAATCCCCATTTCGCAGATTCTTTTTGGAAGCGATTATCCGATTTATAACCCGCCGGTGACGGAGGGGCCTCTCGACCGTTTTGGATTTTCGTCAAGCGACTTACAAGCAATTAATCGCGGAAACGCGGAGCGGCTGTTTCCGCGTCTTAAAGCCTAAGTGGAGAGCAAACACTCCTTGGAGGAATGTATGAATCGCAAGATCGTAAAAATTGGACTGGCAATTTTGTTTGTGGCCGCGCTCGCTGCGGTTGCCGGTCTTCGCCATGGCACGCAAGCCAGCGACTCGAAAAATTCAGCCATGCCGCCCGCCTCGATTCCCACATTTTCCACGGAAAACGTAGGCCGCGAGGCTTTCTTCTACGTCGGGGGAAAATACGAAGGCGCTCCTGGCAAGGAAGAAATGCACGGCGCGATGTACGTGGAAGTGATGGTGCCCAAACAAATCAAGCAAAAATATCCCATCGTCTTTTTCCACGGCAACGGACAGGACGGAACGGTCTGGAAGCAAACTCCTGACAACCGGCCGGGCTGGGCGTACTACCTCATCAATCAAGGCTACGTTGTTTATATGGTGGATTACCCGGCGCGCGGACGCTCGCCATACGTGCCGGATATGGACGGCAAGCTGGGCCTGCGCACGGCGCAGGACCTGTCGCAAATCTGGACCGGCCCGACGCTTTCCGGCGGCAACTTTCCGCGCATGAAGCTCTACACGCAGTGGCCGAGCGATTCACCGAAAAAAGGAACGATGGGCGATCCGGTGTTCGATAATTTCATCAAGGGCCAAATGCAATTTATTTCCGCTCAGGCGGAACTTGCCGTTCCTGCTGGCGTCGCGCTGCTCGATCAAATCGGAAGCCCGGTCATCATGATCACGCACTCGCAGGGTGGCGGCATCGGCTTTAACGTTGCCGACCAGCGCCCGAATCTCGTGGCAGGCATGGTGGCGATCGAGCCCGGCGGCCCGCAGATCGGCAACGTGGACACGGCGACAGTAAAATACACTGGCAGAATTGGAAACGCGTGGGGCATTACGAACATGCCCATGCACTACGATCCGCCGGTCAATAGCCCCGACGATTTGAAAACATACCTCGAAGAAAAATCAGATCGCCCGGATGAAGTTCCCTGCTACATGCAGAAGGAACCTGTTCACAAACTGGTAAGCCTCGAGAAACTGCACATCCTGTCCATCTCCGCGGAAGGCACGTATCACCGCGTATTCGACGCGTGCATACCCAAGTGGCTGAATCAGGCTGGCGTGAAGGATGATTTCGTGCGCCTTGAGGACGTGAACATTCACGGCAACATGCACGAAATGTTTCTCGACCGGAACAGCGACGTAGTCATCAAGTTCATCGACGACTGGCTGCGCAAGAACGTGAAGTAGAACCAGATTCGATTTGGCTAAAAAATAGCCCCAGGCTCAAAGTGAGTCCTGGGGCTTTTGGGTGTCGGCCGGGTCTGCTGTAGCCCGCCTCTTCAGAGGCGGGGGTTTAGATGATGGCCTATTCAAATCCTAACGTTTGCGCGTCGAACATCGTCTTAGGATTGCGAACCGCTGAACTCGCATGTCGCGCTTGCCCTGGACATGGTCGCTCAACTTTCATCTAAACCCTCGCTACGGTAGTGGGTCAATTTGAAGAGGGCAGAATAGCTCGCAAACCGTTTGAGCAAAGTTGGCGGTATCCTTGATAGAATCGCGACACGCGACCTGTGTGGAAGCAAGCCGTTGGTTCTTGCTTCGCCATTTCGGTCTTGGCTTAATGCGGTTATAACTATGTGCCACGGGAGAGAAATATGGGCGAACTGACATCGTCTCTTGCGGCTGAGACGGAGGCACTGAGGGAAGCATACGCCGCACTCAACCGGAACGATATTCCGGCAATGGTCAAAGCATTTGACCCGGAGATCGAGTGGACCGAACCGCCCGAGTATTCGGGAGGCGGGACATATCACGGGCGCGCACAAGTGGAGGCACACCTGTCGCAGGCGCGCGGGAGTTGGGCCGAAGGAAGTTGCGAGCCGGAACATTTCATTGTCGCCAGCGATAAGATCATTGTGTTCGTTTATGTGCGAGCGCGACTGAAACACGAGGTGGAATGGCGCGAAGGTCGTCTAGCGGATGTCTACACCTTCCTTAACGGCAAGGCCATTCAGATGCGCTCATTCGCCGACAGGCGGCAGGCTCTCGAATGGGCTGGAGTCAAAGCCTCAGGTGCAAACTGACCCACTACCCTCGCCACCTAAGAGGCGAAGTACAATGGGCGTGGGAGCCACAATGTACGTTACGAATCACTGCTCCGGATTAAATCGCTGCTCTTTCCACGGATCGCCGTGCATGTGGTAGCCATACTCTTCCCAGAAGCCCGGCGTATCCTCGGCCGTGAGCGCGAAACCTCGCACCCACTTCACACTTTTCCAAAGATAAAGATGCGGCACGACAAGGCGCACGGGATAGCCATGTTCGGCGGCGAGCGGTTCCCCATCATGCCGGAAAGCAAATATTGTTGTGGGCCTCATCAGGTCTTCCAGAGGAAGATTAGCGGTGAATCCGTGCTCGCCGCGCACCAGCGCGAATTTTGCTTCGGGCTTCGGCGTGACTAATTTCATCACGTCCGTGAATAGAACACCCTCGAAGGAATTGTCGAGGCGGCTCCAGCGCGTCACACAATGCATGTCACACTGAAGTTCGGTCTGCGGCAGGCGGTTGAATTCTTCCCAGGTGAGTCGCACCGATTTTTCAACCAGTCCATCGATGCGAAAATCCCACGTGCTCAGGTCGACGCGCGGCACGTTTCCTGCGTGCAGCACAGGCCACTTCAGCGTGAGCGATTGGCCTGGCGGGAGGCGACCTTCCTCCCTGGCGTGTTGTTCCAGTTTTTTTCGTTCGCCCGTGTCGCCGAAGAGCATGGTGGCCTCCCTTGCTGGAGAATTTAATTGTACATGAAATGGAGTTGGGCTTGAATTTGGGGCGTTTGGCAGCATCAGTCCCCAGCTCATTCAGTACAATCGCTGGCGGGACGCGGCCGCCACGGGCCGTTCGTTTGCTGTGCTACCATAATCTCGAACTAGCTCTCATTCATGACGCAAGGAGCCACTTTTGCCAGCGCGGATACTTAGCGGCAACGCGATTCGAGACCAGATTTACGCGGAGCTTATACAGGAAATTGCTGCATTGAGCGCGGCAGGAATTCGTCCCGGACTCGCGGCGGTGCTCGTGGGTGATAATCCCGCGTCGCAGATTTATGTGCGCAGCAAGGTCGCTGCCTGCGAGCAACTTGGCCTCGGTAGTTGGTTGCTTACGCCACCTGCCAGCATTACAACTGATGACTTGCTGGCGCTGGTTGCGGAATTAAATGCTCGCGAAGACGTGGACGGAATTCTCGTGCAACTTCCACTGCCGCCTCAAGTGGAAACCAAACGCGTGCTCGAAGCGGTGGATCCTTCGAAAGATGTGGATGGATTTCATCCGACAAACCTCGGCAAGCTTGTGTCTGGCCGCCCCGGCCTTGTCGCATGCACGCCCGCAGGTTCGATGGAAATTTTGCGCCGCAGCGGCATCTCATTGGAAGGAGCCGACGCCGTGGTTGTGGGACGCAGCGACATTGTAGGAAAACCGATGGCGCTGTTGCTGATGCACGCGAACGCGACGGTGACGATTTGCCATTCGAAAACGCGTGATTTGCCGCAAGTGGTGCGGCGCGCCGATATCGTCATCGCGGCGATTGGGCGCGCAGCGATGATCGAACCTGATTGGGTGCGGCCGGGTGCCACTGTGATTGACGTGGGCATTAATCGCATCACGAATTCCGCCGAAGCGGAACGAATTTTTGCCAAATTTCCAGCAAAACTCGCGCAGTTTAAGGAAAAAGGCTCAGTCCTTGTGGGCGACGTTCATCCCAGCGTCGCGGACGTGGCCGGAGCAATGACTCCTGTGCCGGGCGGCGTGGGGCCTCTGACGATCGCCATGTTAATGAGCAACACGGTGAAGGCAGCCCGCCTGCGACGCGGACATGCGGCATCCAGGATTGCGGGGAATACGGGCGAAAGCAGTTCCGGCGCCGTCGCGGCGAAATATTAATGCTAGGCGTCGGCCTGACCGGGGGAATTGCCACCGGCAAGACAGCGGTGGTTATGATGCTGCGCGAACTTGGCTGCCGCGTGCTCGAAGCAGACAAGATTGCGCATCAAATGATAGAGCCGGACGGACCGGCATATGCGGAAGTCGTCCGGGAATTTGGACGCGGAATTCTTACGGCGGAAGGGCTCGTGGACCGGCAAAAACTTGGGCCCATCGTGTTTGCCGATCCTGCGCGCCTCGCGCGACTGAACGCCATCGTGCACCCTCCGGTTCTCGCAGAACAGGTCCGCCAGCTTGCCGCCATCGGACAGGCAGATCCACACGCCATCGCCGTGGTGGAAGCAGCGCTGCTGATCGAGGCGGGCTTCGACAAGAAGCTAGAATTTATCGTGGTCACGTGGTGTACACCGGAGCAGCAACTCGAGCGGCTCACGGCTCCGGGAAAAGGGCGCGGCCTGAGCGTGGAGCAGGCGCGGCAGCGCATTGCGGCACAAATGCCAATGGAAGAAAAGCGGCGCAGAGCCGATGAAGTAATTGATTGCTCCGGCACGCTGGAGCATACGCGAGCCCAAGTTATCGCGCTTTTTGCCAAGCTGAAGGGCATGGAAAGCGCGAAATCACGGGACGCTAAAGTACGGTAATTTAATTTTCGCGCCGGTTTTGTAGCGCTCGCCTTCAGGCGAGCACCCGGCCAGAACCCATGCTCGCCTGAAGGCGAGCGCTACAATTTTTATATTGCGGACATTAGATTTGGGAGTTGGAGGGACGTCATAATGCGTGAAGGAAAAGACAGCCGAGGTGTTTTCCGTTTGCTGGCGTCTGGGCCTGGTGCTCGTGCTGGGCGCGTATTGGGCTGGCAGCCGCTGGGGTGAACGCCAGCCGCAAAGCGTAGGCGCCGTCCCTGCAGTCCCCGCTTCCTTCCCCGAGCCAAAGCCGGGCGAACTTCTGGGCGACGAAGCGATTTACGTCAAAATTTATAGCCAGGCCGCCCCGGCCGTGGCCAACATCGTGACGCGCACCTCGAATATGACGTCTTCATGGAACCGGTGCCGGTGGAAGGCGCGGGCTCAGGATTCGTCATCGATCCGCGCGGCTATATCCTGACGAATTTTCACGTGGTGCAGAATGCGCAAGCGATTTCCGTAACGCTCGGCGACCGCACGCATTACGACGCGAAATTTATTGGCGCGGATGAACGCAATGACATCGCTCTCGTGAAAATCGATCCGAAAGATAGAAAGCTGCCTGTGCTGACCATGGGCGATTCCGAAAGCCTGCTGGTGGGCCAACGCGTCCTGGCCATTGGAAATCCATTCGGTTTTCAGAGCACGCTCACCACCGGCGTAGTCAGCGCACTCGGCCGCACAGTTCAAACGGGCCAAACGACTGTGATCGATGGCGCAATCCAAACCGACGCGGCGATTAACCAGGGAAATTCCGGCGGGCCGCTCCTGAATTCTCACGGAGAAGTGATTGGAATCAACTCCGCGATCTACACGCCTTCCGGCACGACTGCCGGAATCGGTTTTGCGATTCCCATCAGCACGGCGCGTCAAATTGCGCAGGATTTGATTACAGACGGCCGCGTGCACCGCGCGTCCATGGGCGTTGAGGCGCGCCTGCTGACTCCTGCCGTTGCGGAGGCGCTGCATTTGCCGGTGAACGAAGGATTGATGATCGAGCGCGTCACGCCCGGCGGACCAGCCGCGAATGCGGGACTGAAAGGCGGAGACCACCAGGCAATTCTGGGAATGCGCCGCATTTTGCTGGGTGGCGATGTGGTGACCGGAATTGATGGTCGCCCCATCACCGCGCAAACGGACCTGACTCTCGCGCTAAACCGGAAACGCCCCGGAGACACGGTGAACGTGGAGTATTATCGCGGCACACAAAAAATGACGGCGAAAGTCACGCTGAATGACGCCAGCCGTTAACTGGTATAGGCTTTAGCCTGTGGGGTATTCGACTTGCAAGCGACTAACTTCCACAGGCTAAAGCCCGCGCTACTTACTGCGCATTCCAATACGCGCTTTCGGTCCCGCTCTGCTTCCGAAAGCGAAAACCAGCTCTCCGCCACGTCCCTCAACGTTCCAGCATTTTCTGCATTTCCTGATGCTTTCTTTCGATCTCTTCGTGATCGGCATCCGTGGCAACAGAAATAGCCGGCGCGAAAATCAGAACCGCGCGCGTAAAAGGCTTGGGAATCTGCATCAGGTCCCAGGCCTTCTTCAGCGTCCAGGCGCGCTCCAATCCCGATGTGAAATAAAACGATGGGCCTGCCCGAGCGGCGCGCCAGCATCACTGGGCCGGGCTTTGCCACATAGCGTGGGCCGCGCGGGCCATCGATCGTGAAGCCGGCGTCGACTCCCTCTTCCAACCGCTTGGCCATTACGGCAAGCCCGCGCAATCCGCCGCGCGTTGAGCTGCCCTGCGCCGTTCCAAATCCCAGGCGCTCAATCACGCGGCGTGTCCACTGCCCATCGAAATTGGTGGTGTTCATCAGCACGCCATTGCGATTTCGGAAATACCATGCGGACGGAATAATGCAGCGATGCCAGAACGCAAAAATATTCGGCGGCAAGTCCGGCCGGTAATCGCGCCCCGCTTTTTGGCCACCCAAAACTTCAAATCGAATCGTCGGACCGAGCATGCGAATCACGAACCAGACAACCCAGCCGATGATGGGAATCAGAGTGCGCTGTAGGAAGGTGAGCTTCGGCAGCCGTGTATCGTAATGAACCGGGACGCGCTGCTCCGCCTCTTCGGGTGTTGTTTTCACTTGGTCCGACATGCAGTTATAGTATAAGTCGAAGATGGCATGATGAAAGCCTCACAACGCGATTCAGGAAGCTGCAGGTAAACTTGCGTCCATTAAAAATCCCGCGGAGCAGTATGGTTGCTTGCGCGAAAATCGCTGCCGCCGCACTGCTGACGTGTGCTGCCGCATTTTCCGTGCGCAATCGCGCGCATTTCCGCGCAGGATTTTCCCGCCATCATCGGGCGAATCGAAGGCGACGATGTGGAAGTGGTGACAAAAACTCCAACAGGAATCGAAACGGACGCCGGCTCAACCGTCGTCGCAAGCGGCAGCGACGTTACATTGCATTCCGGGCACGCGCTTTTATTGCTGAATGCCGGCGGCGAAATCAGCATTTGCGGCCCCGCGCATTTCAAGATGGTCAAATCATCCGGAGCGCTGACACTGGCCCTGGATTATGGGCGCGTTCATCCATCGCTCGAATCGTCCGATGCGTTCACGATCTATATGCCGACGATGGTTGCCACGCCCATCGCGATTGGCGGCGGTCCGCGCGATATGACCGTGGGACTCGAGCAGGGCGGCGAGATGTGCATCGTCACGTCGCGCGGCGCGATGCGCGTGGAGCCTCAATTTTCGGACCAGAGCATGATTATTCCGCAAGGCGGCACGGCGAGCCTGGCTGAAGGGCAAATCGTTTCGCTCCACGCGGATGCTACCGCATGCTCTTGTGAATTTACACGCGCCCGGCTGCAAACGCCTAAACCCTCTCAGCCGGCTGGCCCGCCGCCTGACCGGGAAATAGCCACACTCGCCAAACCGTTGCCACCTGAGCGGAAGAAACCCGAACCCAGACAGCCCGCTTCAACATCTTCGAATGAGCCGATCTATACCGTGCTAATGCCACCGCTTAGTTTTGACGCCAAATCTCCCGAGCCACCCCCAGACCCTTCGCCTGAAACAATTCTACTGGTGCGTGAAGTGCGCGTGCGTCCTTCCGTGGAATTTCAAGGCCACGTGAATCCTGCTCCTGCTCTGCCGCCCACAACTGCCGCCTCAGTGGTTCCTTCTCTCCCGGAGGCACCGCCGTCCCCACCACCGGCAAAACCGGAAACAGGATTTATCGACCGCGTGCGTGCCTTTTTCCACAGGCTCATAAGCTCCAATTAGCTTGATTCATCGAACGCCACCCTACATGACAAATGTACTGTCATCAATCATGACTCCCGTCATTGACGACCCTTTGCGCCTGTGATACGTTCCGCCAGATTTCAGAAACCTGACTTTCCTTACAGAGCACATGATCAGCCCATTGGATCTGCGCCTTCACACTCGCGCACCGCGCGAAATTTTCCCTGCGCATTGCGGCGCAACGTTTTCGGCCGCCTCTCGATTTTTGATTCTCAGTTCCCTTTTTCTTTCCTTGATTTGTCTTTCCTGTGGCGCTGTGGGCTCAGCGACGCCCGCACCGCCCGCGCCGGTTACCGTAAATGTTACGCCCACATCCGCTCAACCTTTTCCGGGCGGGAGCGTCCAGTTCCAGGCGCTGGTGGGAAACGCATCGAGTTCAGCAATCAACTGGCAAGTGAATCAGATAAGCGGCGGAAACGCAGTCGTAGGAACCATTTCCTCAGCAGGCTTGTACACGGCTCCCGGCACAGTGCCGAATCCTGCTTCCGTTACGGTCACCGCAGTCCTGCAAGCGCAACCTGTCTTAACTTCATCCGCGATTGTTACGATTCAAAACCTCAGCGCGGTTCAAGGCCCGCTGACGCTTTCGCCCAAGCTTGCGAGCATCACCACGTCGCAAACCATTCAACTCAATGTAATGACTACAGGAGTGAACAACACGGACGTCAACTGGGCCGTAGACGGAGTGGCGAACGGAACCTACACGGTGGGGACGATTTCTTCGAGCGGAGATTACTCGCCCTCGCTTGCTGCCGGCCCGCACTTAATTACCGCAATTTTGAAAGCGAATCCCGCCGCCATTGGTTCGGCCACCATTGAAGTCACAGGATTTCCGGGTACCTTGACCTGGCGCAACGATAACGCTCGATCGGGAATAAACAGCGAGGAACTGGCGCTTGCCCCTTCCACCGTGAACTCCTCGACATTTGGAAAACTATTTTCGTGTCCGGTTGATGGCTACGTCTACGCGCAGCCGTTATACGTACCCAATCTCGCGATTCCCGGCGGTGGAACCCTCAACGTACTTTTTGTCGCCACGGAAAATGATTCCGTGTACGCATTTGACGCCGATGCAAATCCTTGCATGCAGATTTGGCATACGAGCCTTATTCCGTCCGGTTCACAGGCCATCACCACTCCCAACCTCATCATTACGAGCACTGACATCGTCCCTCGTGTGGGGATTACCGGAACTCCAGCGATCGAAATAAATTCATCCACGCTCTATGCCGTCGCAGCTTTTCAGACGATTGGAACCTCGCTTCCCTCCCCCCAGCGCCTCTATGCATTGGATCTGGCTACCGGCGCGCTGGAAATCAAGACGAACGGCGCACCCTTCACTTCGCCATCGGGGCTAGCTTTCCCCGTTTTCTCCCACCTACCAAAACCAGCGCGCCGCTTTGCTGCTGGATAATGGAACCGCGTATGTGGCGTTCGGTTCCTACGGCGGCGAAGGTGCATACAATGGCTGGCTGTTCGCATATGATTCCGCGTCTCTTAATCAAACTGGCGTTTTCGACGTCACTCCCGCCGGCTTCCATGGAGGAATTTGGCAAAGTGGCGGCGGGCCGTCAGCGGATTCGAATCATAACGTTTTTGTGGTTTCGGGAGACGGGACATTCAATGCCGGCCGGCCCGAAATAAATTACGACTACGGGAACAGTTTCCTGCGGCTGGCAAATACTGGAGGACTGCCTCTGGTCGACTACTTCACTCCTTGCGATGAAGCCTCCGGCCAGATTCTGGGGACAACCGCGCCGCTTCTATCTGCCGGATTCCGCTGGCTCCTCTTTGCAACCGCATTTGCTGATTGGCGGTTCGAAGGGCGGTTCTCTCTATGTGGTCAATCGTGACAACATGGGTGGATACTTGGGTCCGTGCCCCGATGCCTCGACACGTGTGCAAACAATTCCAGTTGGCTCTGTGATTTTTGGGACTCCACTATATTGGAACGGAAATGTGTATGTTGCTCCCGCTAACGGGAAGCTTGATGTCCTTCGCAATGACGAATGGAGTTGTTGCTTCGACTCCCCTTTCCTCTCAATCTCCCGAGCAGCTCGGGCCGCAGGGCGCGACGCCTGTCATTTCTTCGAACGCCGCAAGCAACGCCATCCTATGGCTGGTCGATTCCAGTGGTGCGCTCGCCACGCCCAACACGCCGGCCATCCTGCGCGCCTACGATCCGGCGAATCTTTCGAATGAAATTTATAGCAGCACGATGGCTGCTGCCTCACGTGATTTGGCGGGATTGGCAGTGAAGTTTACAGTTCCAACTGTGGCAAATGGCAAAGTGTACTTAGGAACGCAGACCGAAGTAGACGTGTACGGTTTTCTTAAGTAGAACAGGCTTCAGCCTGTTTTCTTTTGAACTTTGTAACGCCACCGAAATTTAGACAAAACAGGCTGAAGAGTCTGCCTAAGAATTACAAAATTGAAGCTTCAGCAGCTAAAGCCACGACCCACAATGAATTTGCAGTTCTCACACAGACTCTGAAGCCTATCCTACCTCACATCCCCTCGTAATTCGGGCCGCCACCGCCCTCCGGCGGCACCCAGGTGATGATCTCGTAAGGGTCGGCGATATCGCAGGTCTTGCAATGGACGCAGTTCGACGCATTGATTTTTAATCGAGGCTGCCCTTTTTCCTGCACCATCTCATAAACAGCGGCGGGGCAAAAATATTGGCACGGATTTCCGTACTCGGTGACGCATTTCGTCGCGCAGACGTTCAGGTCGGCAACGATGAGATGGCACGGTTGATCCTCTTCGTGGCGCGTGCCGGAATGGTAGACGTCGGTCAGGCGGTCAAACGTCAGCGCGCCGTCGCCTTTAAATCGTTCCGGCGCGGGGGCCGATCCGTTCAGCTTCTGATACTCCTCATGCCCGGGTCGCGTGCGCATGGGATCGATCAGGCCGCGTCCTCCCGTGACGAACTGAATTCCCGCGTGGAATAATCCGGCGTAAAGACCGTGCTTGAAATCCCTGATGAAAATTTCGCACGGCCCACAAGTTCTTTTTTGATCCAGCTCTGCTCGATTTTTTGCGGAAATGCGGAGAGAGTTTTCGACGAGGCGTCGCCTGTCTTCAGCGCTTCAAAAACGGTTTCCGCGGCCAGCATTCCGCTTTTGATGGCGATGTGAATGCCCTTCAGGCGCTGCGAATTGAGCAGGCTTGCTGAATCGCCGATGATCAATCCGCCGTCCACATATTGGCGCGGCATCGAATACCAGCCGCCGTAGGGAACGGTCTTCGCGCCGTAGCGCACCAGCTTGCCGCCCTCGAGAACTCGCTTGATGAAACGGATGCGTCTTGTATTTCTGAAACGCGTCGTGCGGATCGAAACGCGGATCGTGATAATCGAGGCCAATCACCATGCCGACGGAAACGCGATTTCCGGCAGGCCGTACAGCCATCCGCCGCCATACATGCTGGTATCGAGCGGCCAGCCGAGCGTGTGCGCGACGAATCCCGGCTTGACGCGGCCCGCCGGAACTTCCCACAATTCCTTGATGCCGATGCCGTACACCTGCGGATTCAGGCCGTCCAGTTTCAGGCGGCTCACCATTTCTTTGGTGAGCGATCCGCGCGGGCCTTCGGCCAGCACCGTCACCTTGGCGCGCAATTCGTAGCCGGGCGTGTAGTTGTCCTTCGGCTTGCCGTCCTTATCCACGCCTTTGTCGTCGGTGATGACGCCGGCGATTCCGTCGCCCTCGTAAATTAAATTTCGCGCCGGCAAATTGCGTGAACAGATTCACGCCCGCTTTTTCCACGAGGCCGCCCAGCCACTTGACGAGCTTGTTCAGCGAGACAATGTAGTTGCCGTGATTGCGCAGCGGCGGCGGCGTGATCGGCAATTTCCACGAACTTGAGGAAGTGAGCACATATGCGGCGTCATCGGTAACGGCGATTCCAGCGGCGCGGTCTTTTCCCAATCGGGCACCAGTTCGGCGAGTCCTCGCGGGTCCATCACCGCGCCGGAAAGCTGGTGCGCGCCGATTTCGCGGGCCTTTTCGAGGACGTAAATATTTTCGGCGGAAAGCTCGGGCTTCGCGCCCGAAGCGTTGTGTTGTGCAATCAGCTGGGAAAGATGCAGCGCGCAGGCTAGCCCCGCAGGGCCCGCGCCAACAATCAATACATCCGCATCCAGCCGCTCGCGTTCGACAGACATATGTTCATCCTACAAGTTCAGCGCCAGAAATGCTGGAAACGATTTGCGCAGGCAAATCGATTTGGTTAATCCTTCGCAATTCCGCGAAGTGCGGCATCCTGCGGCACTGGCTTTTCCGGGTTTGACCAGTCGTAAAAACCTTTGCCGTTTTTCTTGCCGTACCAGCCGGCCATCACCATGCGCTTCAGCAAGGAAGGCGAGGAAAAGCGCTTTTCCTTGAACTCGTCGAACATGACGTGCGTAATGTAGTACGTGGTGTCGAGCCCCACGAAATCGAGCAGTGTAAACGGGCCCATTGGGTATCCGCAGCCCAGTTTCATCGAGGCATCGATGTCGGCTACGGAGCCGACGCCTTCTTCAAACGCGCGAATCGCGTCCATCAGGTAAGGAACCAGCAAGCGGTTCACGATGAAGCCGGTTTTGTCGCTCGTGCGCACCGGTGCTTTTCCTAGTTTTTTGCCGAATTCGCAGGCAGTTTCAAACGTTTCATCCGTCGTAACGATCGTACGCGCGACCTCCACCAGTTTCATTAGCGGCACGGGATTGAAAAAGTGCAGGCCCACAAACTGGCCGGGGCGCTTCGTCGCCGTCATGATTTCCGTGATGGAAATCGAGGATGTGTTGCTCGCGAAAATGGCCGAGGGCTTAATGATGGGATCGATGGAAGCAAACATTTTTCGTTTTTCGTCGAGATTTTCAATCACGGCTTCAACGACAAAATCGCAATCAGCGAGATCTTCTTTGCGAGTCGTGCCTTTCAGGCGCGCGAAAATCTTGTCCGTTGGTTCGGCGACCGCACCTTTTGCCGCAAGTCTATCGAGAGATTTGCGAATGGCCGCGAAACCTTTTTCAATATATTTCTGGTCGACCTCCAAAACAGTCACGTCGAATCCAGCCGTGGCCGATACTTGCGCGATACCCGAACCCATCAACCCGCAGCCGAGAACGCCAACTTTCTTTATTTCCATTACGCGACCCTCTTTCCCCCGGAATATTCGCCAGGCAAACGGCGTTATCATAGCGCAAATTGCAAACAGGCTGTCACCGTCCGGGGCAAACCATTGCGCAATTTCTAAAACCAATATGCTTGGACTTTCATCTGGCTCAGTTGACGTACTCAATGATGGTCCGGTCTGCTGTAGCCCGCCTCTTCAGAGGCGGGTGTTTAGAGTTCACCCGTCGAGTCTGCCACCGGGGAATCTAAACCCCCGCCTCTGAAGAGGCGGGCTACAGCAGCTGCGCTGCCAGGGCTGATGCCGCCACCTAATAAACGCATTTGCGAAATGAGCGGTAGCTTCGACGGTTGAACCGCCTGTTAAGCGGAGCTCACGACTGAGGTATAATTGAGTAAGTCTGGGGATAAGCAACTCGATCTGAATCTTTTGTCATCTATCTGGCTGGACCGCAAGCGTCATGCTACCCGGAGACAAGAAAAATATGATGTACCGCAAAATTAAATTCACGGCTTGCTTCGTATTTCTGTGCGGTGTTTTCTTTTTCCCCATTGGACGCATGCACGCGCAAGCTCCTCCCGGGCCCATGAATCCTTCGCAGCCTCTGCCTCCACCGAAGGCTGCGCCCCCGCCAAAAAAGAAGCCCGTGATTCCGCCGCGAAAAACGCTGGCGGGATTCTGGAAATTGAACATGGATGAAAGCGATGACGCGAAGAATAAGCTGGACGAGGCTCGAAGAACCAAAGCGGGAGGTAGCAACGGACCCATGGACCCCGGTACCCCAGGCAATGGCCGTGTAGGTGTTGGGTTCCCCCCCATTCCGGGCGGTGGCGGAGGTAATGGCCCTTACGGGGGCAGCGGCCGAGGAATGGGCGGCGGAGACAGCGAAACGAGCCAGAAAATTTTCGAGCAGATTCGCCCCGATTACACGCAGAACATCAGCTTGATGGACACCGAAGTGGATTCGTTGAACGATCATGGCGACAAATTAATATTTTTCACGGACAACAGAAAAATTGAGAAATCGAAAAATGAAGCCTTGAAGGAAATACCAGCTCATTGGGATGGCCAAAAACTTGTGACGGATGAAAAGGGTCCGCAAAACAGGAAAATGAGCCGCACCATCGAGCTTTCTCCGGATGGCCGGCAAGTTTATGAAACTTGGCGAATTGAAAATGGAAAATCCGGAACGCCGATCACCGTACGATATGTGTTCGACGCGGCCGACGAATACGCCCGGTAAACCGGGGAAAAGTTTTAAAAAGATGGGCTATTGCAACGGATTCAACGTTCAAACATTCCTTACCCCATCCCAATTACAAATTGGGCCTGGCCATTCCCTTCCCCTGACGACCGGGTGTATATTTAGCGGTAACACTGCATCGATAATGTTGGAATTTGTGAACCGCCCATTAGGAAATCATAGATTCTGACCGATCCATCGAGAAAGGAATTTCACCATGGCGCGAATCACGCTGAAAGTGAATGGGAAATCGAGAGCCGTTGAAACCGATCCCAGCACACCGCTGCTCTATGTCCTGCGCGATAATTTGGAGCTGCACGGCCCACGATTCGGCTGCGGCCTGGGACAATGCGGCGCATGCACCGTACTCGTGGACGGCAACAGCATGCGCTCCTGCATGATTCCGGCATCCTCAGCGCAAAATAAAAACATTGTGACTCTGGAAGGCTTGGGCACCGTTGCACATCCTCACGCGATTCAAGCTGCGTTCGTTGAAGAACAAGCGGCGCAGTGCGGCTTCTGCATGAATGGAATGGTGATGGGCGCCAAAGCGCTGCTGGACAAAAATCCTCACCCCAACGTCGAGGAAATTAAGAAATCCTTGAACAGTTATATCTGCCGATGCGGCACTCACCTGCGGGTCATCCGCGCGATTCAGCGCGTCGCAAATTCAACCGTGAAAGCCTAAAGGAGAGCCGAACATGGAAACGAAAACCATCTCCCGCAGAGATCTTCTCAAGAGCACAGGCGTCATGATCGTGGGCTTCAGCTTTTTCGGAAGCGCAGCGAAAGTGCTCGCACAGGGTTCAGGACTTTCCGTGGACGGCATGGATCCCACGGTGCTCGATTCGTGGCTGGCGATTTCGAAAGACGGCACCGTAACGGTATTCACCGGCAAGGTCGAACTCGGCACGGGCGTTGTCACGGCCTTGGCGCAGATTGTGGCCGAAGAACTCGATGTGTCGTTCAGCAAGGTTTACATGGATTCGGGCGACACGGATACGGCTGTCGATCAGGGCGTCACTGCCGCCGCCAGAACCATCGAGCGCGGCGGCCCACAACTGCGGCAAGCGTCCGCAGCGGCGCGCCAGGAACTTTTGAAGCTAGCTTCCGCGCGCCTCGATTCGCCTGTCGAAAAACTCACTGTGGCGGACGGCGTGGTCAGCGTAGTGGGCAGTCCGGCGAAGAAAATTGCCTACGGAGATCTGCTGGGCGGCAAGAAATTCAACATTAAAATTGTGGCCAGCGGAATTGGCTGGGACATGAAGGTGGCGCCGGAAATTCCCGCGAAAAATTACAAGGATTACAAGGTCGTCGGGCAATCCATTCCTCGCGTGGACTTGCCGGGAAAATTTACCGGAGAATTTGTCTACTCGCAGGACGTGACAGTGCCGGGAATGCTGCATGGGCGGACCGTGCGTCCGGCGACATCACTTTCCGCGCCGGTCAGTGTGGATGAAAGCTCGATTAAAAATATTCCCGGCGTCGTGAAAGTCGTGCGCGAAGGAACTTTCGTCGGAGTTGTGGCTCAGACGGAGTGGGCTGCGATCCAGGCTTCGCGGGCGCTGAAAGTTACGTGGGCCGAGCCATCACTGAAAATGCCTTCGGGGCCGGATGAAGTTTTCGATTATCTAAAAAATACCAAGAGTTTCAGGGATAACGTTGTAACGAACAAAGGCAACCTGGATACCGCTTTTTCTCAGGCGCACAAGAAATATGAAGCCACATATTACTGGCCGTTCCAGCTGCACGGAATGATCGGCCCGCCCTGCGCTGTCGCCGACGTGCAGGGAGATAAAGCCACGATTTGGACTGGGACGCAGGGACCGTTCCGAACTCGCGATGCGATCGCTTTGCTGCTGAAAG
This sequence comes from uncultured Acidobacteriota bacterium, assembly GCA_963786215.1. GTDB lineage: Bacteria > Acidobacteriota > Terriglobia > Acidiferrales > UBA7541 > Palsa-360. The sequence continues at coordinate 565,023 of CAWAYK010000001.1, read as the reverse complement.
TTCCGCCGAAAAATGTTCACCTGCTCTACCGCGAAGGCTCGGGCAGCTACGGGCGTCTGGAAAGCGATGACGTGGCCGAAGACGCGGCTCTGATGTCTCGCGCCGTAGGCAAGCCAGTGCGTGTCCAGTGGATGCGCGAGGACGAGCACGCGTGGGATCCCAAGGGGCCGGCGCAATATTCAACCGTGCGCGCGGGCGTGGACGCACAGGGCAACGTAATTGCCTGGGACTATATGGACCGCAGTTTGCCTTGGACCGAATCGGAGGCAAATCCCCTTTTGGCGTCAACGCAGGTGGGGATGAAGCCCAGCGGACCTGGCTTCCTGAACGGAGCGGGTGGCGGCGGGCAAATTTATACTTTCGAAAATCAAAAAGTGCTCGCGGCGAGCATTCCCTGGGTACAGCAGGGTCAGTGGCCACTGCGGACGAGCAACCTGCGCGCGCCGGGAGATTTGGCGCGCGTTTTTGCGAGCGAATCCACGATTGATGAAATTGCCGCGGACCAGCATGTCGATCCCTTGCAATTCCGTTTGCGCTACCTCACAAGCGACAAACGCATCTCTGAGATACTTGTCGCAACCGCCAAACAAGCCGGATGGACCGCTCGCCCCGCACCAGGACTTTCTTCCAGCGGCACGAAAGCCACGGGAAGAGGCATCGCGGTAGCGAACCGCGCCAATACGATGACGGCCGCCGTCGCCGAAGTGGAGGTTGACAAAACGACCGGCGAAGTCACCGTTAAGAAAATTACTCTGGGCCACGACTGCGGTTTGATCGTGAATCCAAACGGGTTGAAAAACCAGATCGAAGGAAATATTTTGCAGGGCGTGAGCCGGGCGCTGCTCGAAGAAGTTCAATTCGACTCCACCGGACAAACAAACCTCGACTGGAACAGTTATCCGGTTATCCGCTTTGAACAGGTTCCGGAAGTTGTAATCGAACTGATTAACCGGCCGGAAATGCAGCCGCTCGGCGGAGGTGAGCCGTCCATCGTTCCGGTTACCGCTGCTATTGCGAATGCAATTTTTGACGCTACGGGCGCGCGCATGCGCCGCGTTCCGTTTACGCCACAGCGCGTTCTGTCCGCGATGAAGGCGTAGATCGCGGCGTCCGCAATAGACCAGCTTGGGGCATCCATGGTGACAGCTTTTTGCCGCCCCACCCGGACAAAAAAGCTGTCACGAATGAATCTTCTGATGTATGCTATTTCTACCAGAAAAAATAGCAAGTCTTCTATTAAGCGATTCGTAAATATTATAAGCAGGAGGTTCCTCCACCATGATCATAGGCGACCGTTTGAGAGACCTGCGGGAGCAGAAAAAATTATCTCAAGGCGAGATTGAACAACGAACAGGCCTGCTTCGTTGTTATATTTCGCGAGTTGAAAATGGGCACACCGTGCCATCCGTTGAAACGCTGGAAAAATTCGCACGCGCTCTTGAAGTACCGATGTACCAGCTTTTTTACGACGGAGATCTGAATCCTAAACTCCCCATTTTCTCCAGGCGAAAACCCGGAAACGGCCATTCCTGGGGGAAAGCGGGAAGGACGCCCGCATGCTGGCAAAATTCCGCCAACTGCTTAGCCGTGCGCACGAGGATGACAGGCAACTTCTCATGCACATGGCGAAAAAGATGGCAAAGTCGCACGCGCCGCGACTGGATGCTCGGGGTCATTAAATAAACGAGCCAAATGACTGAGCCTGGTAACTAGGCTTCCTAATTAGGGTTGATCCGCCGTGTCAGGTTGCGCCACAAGCAGCAAAATAACGCCTATCACCGTGAACATACGGAAGGCCGCGTCCTGACCATTCCACATTCTTGATTGCCACATCAGAAACCATTCCCCACCCACAGCAAGGAACGCGACGAGCCACATAAGCAAACTCAGCGCCACGGCCGCAATCGATATGTCCTTGGATTGCTGAAAAAGCGCAGCGGATTCGCGACGCATTCGCGCCATGCGAATCCCGCCCCACCAGCAAAGAATCATGGTGACCGTTTCCCACGCAATAATTGAACTATAGAATGCGGTATGCAAAAGCGGCGTGTTTATGGCGCGCCACATCCCACGATTGCCGGGAAAGGTGGAGTCCATCATCAGCACGTGCCGCACGAATTGGTAGTTGGAATTGTAATCCGTGATGTTATTGAGAACGACCAGGCTATAAAAAACTGCCACGCCAAAAACCAACAGAATTTTGATTGTGCGCAGAATCATGGGTTGGCCCGTTGGGAGAAGGTTTGGAAATACGCGGTAAGCGCCGCCAGCGTTGCGTCGTCATATTCAGGAAAGACGGGCATTTGGGCCTTCGGATTTCTGCTGACCGGCGCGTGAATGTATGCGGCAAAATCCTTGGGCGAAGACAGTGCTAATGCAGAAAGCACTTCCCAGTGCACGCCGGATTTTTGGCCTCCTTCGCGCCCGGAATTGTGGCAGCGAAAGCAATTCTGCATCGCGATGCGAAGGCCATTCTGCACTTCGCGAAGCTGCGCGCGCGGCCCTCGCGGGGCAATGGCATCGAACACAGTTTTCTCGTCGCGAAATTCGATGCGAACAACGCCCCACGGAATTTGCGGTTCATCCGTGTGCGAAAGTATTTTGAAGCTGGGGGCGAATTTCGGATTCGAAATCATATAAGGCCCCATATCGTATTTATGTTCCTGGGAATCTTTTGGCCATCCGGCAGGCGCGTTTCCATTTACTTCAAGCACCAGCACAGGATGATGAGCTTCAAGGTATGCCTGCGGATAATTTGCGCGGTACTCGTCGTCGCAGATCGCCACTACCATGTCAGAAGCAGGAGATGCGCCCATCGCGCGCGCCAGATCCTCAAGCTTCACGCCGCGAATTTTGGTTGAGCCAGTAAAATTCGTATCGCCAGTGGCGTTAAAGATTACCTGCGGCATGGCCAGCAATTCTTCTCGCGTAATGTACCGGACCGAATCGGGCGGAAGCCCAGCGAGCACTCCGCTCACTTCCAGGTCTGAGGGAGACTGCCTTTTTTCGTGCAAGGCGGGAAAAGATTGCGCGCTTGTGGCGGCAAGTAAAATTGCCAGGAAAGCGAACAAATATTTCAACGAGAAATGCATGGGACATCCTAGCTCACAGTTGCCCGGAGGCAAGCAAAAAATCAGGCGCGCGATTGTGTGTGATAAACTTACGCGATTATTTTTTTTGGGAGCGATTGATCTATGGCTGCTGCACGAATCGACGAAAGGCTAAACGCGCTGGGGATTGTTCTCCCCGCGTTGCCGCAACCGGGCGGCAATTATCTTCCGGCCCGGACCGTCGGGCAAATTGTCTACCTTGCCGGGGTTATTTCCATTCAAGGTAGCGAAGTGATCTCTGGAACTGCCGGCGCGGGACGCACGATTGAGGAAGGCTACGCAGCGGCGCGAGCCTGCGCTCTGATGCAACTGGCAGTGCTGACCGCACATCTGGGCTCGCTCGACAAAGTAAAAAATATTGTTACGGTCAACGGATATGTGAACGCGGTAGCGGGTTTTCCGGATTCGCCGAAAGTGATCAACGGAGCATCCGATTTATTCGTTGAAATTTTTGGGGACGCGGGGCGGCACGCACGAACGGCGATTGGAGTTCCGGCGTTGCCTCGCAATGCGCTGGTCGAATTGCAAATGACGGTGGAGGTTTAAACGGGCCCATGGCTGAATATTCCTTAAACGCAGAACCCACACACTCTCTCTGGAACCGCGCTCTGAAGCCACGCATTCACGTTGCGCCAGGAGACACGCTGCATATGGAGTGCGTAGATTCCAGCGGCGCGCAAGTTCATCCGTCCATGACGCTCGATGGATATTTGAAAATCGATCGCGCCAAAATTCATGCGCTCACTGGTCCGATTTTTGTGGATGGCACAGAGCCGGGCGACGTCCTTCAGGTGGATATTCTGGAAGTGGCGCATAAAGGCTGGGGTTGGACTAGCGTTGTGCCGGGCCTCGGTTTTCTCAAGCAGCGATTTTCGGAGCCATTTTTCCACATCTGGAAATTTGAGGGCGATGTGAGTAAGTCGATTCCGCCGGCCGTGGTGCCCCTGAATCCTTTTTGCGGCGTGATGGGCGTCGCTCGCCCCGAAGATGGCGAATTTAAGACGCGTCCACCCGGCATTTTCGGCGGCAACATGGATGTGCGCGAGCTATGCACGGGCGCGACGCTTTATTTGCCTGTCCTCAATCGCGGCGCACTTTTCTCCGCCGGCGACGCTCACGGCGCGCAAGGGGACGGAGAAGTGTGCATCAACGGAATGGAATGCCCTGCGGATGTGACGGTGCGCTTTCATGTGCACAAACAGCGCGGGCTTCCCGGGCCCATCGTCGAATCGCCTGCAGGGCGCAGGCTTGAATCGGATGCGAGCGGAGGTGAATGGATAGTCGTCGAATCGGCAGACGACGCAACTGGCGCGGCTCGCGCTGCGACTTCGCGCATGATCGACCTGCTCGTGGATCGCTGGGGATTTAGCTCCGTACACGCATATCTATTGTGCAGCGTGGCTATGAATCTGCGTTTCAGTCAGGTGGTGAACGAGCCGATATTCACGGTTTCAGCGGCCATCTCGAAGAAGATTCTTCCCGCTAGAAAACTTTTCTAGTGTGAAAGTGGCATAGGCTTCAGTCTGTGGGGGTTGGGCCTTGCAAGGACAAAACCCCACAGGCTGAAGCCTATGCCACGAAAAAATGGAAGCTACCAAATGCAAATCAACGATCCCGAAATTGTTGCTGAGTTGCAGGCGCTTTATCCAAAGTACGAGGCCGCGCTCATGGCCAATGACACGGAAACGCTCACTCAAATGTTCTGGGCATCGCCGCACGCGATGCGCTTTGGAGTTACGGAAAATTTGTATGGCATCGAAGAGCTTGAAGCGTTCCGCAAATCGCGACCGGCCACGAATCTGGCGCGAAGCGTTCGACGCCTGGATATCGTCACGTTTGGCCGCGATTTTGGCAGCGTTACGCTTGAATTCGAGCGCACCGCAAATGGAAAAATAATTTCGGGTCGGCAAAGCCAGGTATGGGTGCGACTCCCCGAAGGTTGGCGAATCGTCGCGGCGCACGTCTCGGTGTTGCCGTAGCATTTTGTAGCGCGGGCTTCAGCCTGCGGGGGTAGGCCTTGCACGGACCAAACCCCGCAGGCTGAAGCGCGCGCTCCTCAGAGCACACTTCCACAAAATTGTCGCTGGTTCAACACGGATGAAATTACGCGCTGGCCTGATTGAGAAGCGCGACAGATTCGGCATCCAATGCGAGATTTACGGAAGCGATTAAATCCTTCAACTGATCGAGATTCGTCGCGCTCACAATTGGCGCCGTGATGCCCGGGCGCGACTGCACCCACGCGAGTGAAACTCGGGCCGAGGTAGCGCTGTATTTTTTGGCAACCTGATCCAAAGCCGCGAGAATCCTGAATCCGCGTTCATGGAGATATTTTGATACATTGCGGGCACGCGGCTTCCCTTCCACATCTTTTCCCGACTTGTATTTACCCGTCAGGAAGCCCGCCGCCAACGGAAAATAACTGATAACCCCCAAGCCTTCTTTTTCACAAACAGGCTGAAGATTATTTTCAAATTCCGCGCGCTCGACAAGGCTGTAATTCGGCTGGAGCGTCTGATATGAAGGCAGGCCCATTTTTCGACTGGTTTCGAGCGCAGCCGCAAGCCTTTCCGCATTATGGTTGGAGGCTCCGATCGCTCTCACTTTACCCTGCTTGATTAATTCCGCATAGGCGCCCAAGGTTTCCTCAAAAGGAGTGTTCGGATCATCGACGTGTGACTGATAGAGATCAATATAATCCGTCTGCAATCGCTTCAGAGATTCCTCCGCGGAGCGCAAAATATGGGCCTTCGAAAGCCCTTTTCCAAATTCTCCCATATCCATGCCAACCTTGGTCGCGACAATCACCTTTTTGCGGTTTCCATTTCGCTTCATCCATTCGCCGATGATCCGTTCCGATTCCCCGCCCGTGTGGCCGGGCGCCCATCGGGAATACGTATCCGCCGTATCGATCGCGTTGAAACCGGCGCCTGTAAACGCATCCAGTAACTGAAAAGATTTGGGCTGGTCCACCGTCCAGCCAAATACATTTCCTCCAAAAATGAGAGAAGAAATTTCCATCCCAGTTTTGCCAAGCTTTCGCGTTTTCATAATTGTCCTGACCCCGTCCGAATCCTGAATTCCTATCGTACATCCTCACTCGCGTTCCGCGCACGTCTGCGGCACAATCAAGGAATGGAGCAAATCAATCCCGCGACTCAAATTGTTGAGCTTTCCCGCGAGCTTGGATTTGATCTTTGCGGCATCGCCCCCGTTGCAGAATTTCCTGAACTTGCGCACTGGACGATTGGCTGGAGCGAGGCTACGCAGGCGAAATGCGCTATCTGCATGATGCGCGGCGCCGATCTCCGGCGCTCGCCATGCAGAGCGCTCGCAGCGTGATTGTTTGCGCGCTCAATTACAACACCGCGTTTCCCTCCTCTACTGAAGCAACTGCGCCGACAACCGAGCAGACCGGCCCACGCGGTTGGATTTCGCGCTACGCCTGGGGCGATGACTATCACGATGTGCTCGGCGAAAAGCTCGAAATGCTGATTAAACCTTTGCGTTTGGAATTTCCCGAGCCTTTTGAAGCGCGCGCCTATGTGGATACCGGTCCGGTCGTCGAACGCGTCGCCGCAAAATATGCAGGCCTCGGCTGGCTTGCGAAGAACACATGTCTCATCAACGAAGAAATGGGTTCGTGGTTCTTCCTCGGCGTGATCGTGACCACGCTCGACCTGGCGCCATCGCTGGATCACGCAGAACCTCCGGCGCCGGATTTGTGCGGAAATTGCAGCCTGTGCATTGACGCGTGCCCGACAGGCGCCATCGTCGAGCCTTACCTGCTTGACGCGCGCCGTTGCATTTCCTACCTGACGATTGAACTGCGCGATTCGATTCCATTGGAATTTCGCGAGCCAATCGGCCGGCACGTCTTCGGTTGCGATATTTGCCAGGATGTTTGCCCGTGGAATCGTCGCGCGCCCGATAACGTCTCTTCCCAATTTTCAACCGCGACAGCGCGAAACTCATTCCCTTTTTTCGCCCGACCTCGAATGGCTGCTCTCGCTCACCGAAGAACAATTTCGCGAAATCTTTCGCGAAGGCCCCGTGAAGCGAACGAAATGGCGCGGCCTCTTGCGAAATGTGTGCATCGCGCTTGGAAATTCCGGCATGCGACCCGCCGACCCGCGCTATCGGGAAATCTGCGCGCGTCTTTCGCAACTGGCTAGCTCGGGTGACGCGATGCTCGCCGAACATGCCCAGTGGGCGCTGGACCGGCTCGGATTCGTCGCATTCCACTGGCTTAAGCCGCTCAGGTTGTGCCGCTCCGTCGGTCAGCGATAGAATGTGTTTGCCCAGTGACAGCGAGTTATCATCCAACTTCAGTGAGGAGGTATCCATGTCACAACAGGCTGCAACGTCACAAAAGGAGGGTCCTTTGGCCCACGTTCTTCCCCCGCTCCCGTACGCCGCGATGCGCTGGAGCCCTATATCGATAAGCATGACGATGGAAATTCATCACGGCAAGCATCACAACGCCTATGTCACCAATTTGAACAAGGCTCTCGAGGGTCATGCCGATCTTCAAGCACTTTCGATCGATCAGCTGATGCAGAGCCTCGATAGCGTTCCCGAAAATATTCGCACCGCCGTCCGTAACAATGGCGGCGGCCACTGGAACCACTCCATGTTTTGGAAACATCATGAAAAAGGGCGGAGGCGGCGAACCCTCGGGCGCGCTGGCCGATGCCATCAAGTCCGCTTTTGGTTCGTTTGCCGATTTCAAAACGAAATTCGCGGCGGCAGGCGTTGGCCGATTTGGTTCCGGCTGGGCATGGGTCGTCGTCAAGGACGGCAAACTCGCAATTGAATCCACACCGAATCAGGACAATCCGCTGATGAGCGGCGGAAAGGCCGTTCTTGGGCTGGACGTTTGGGAACACGCCTACTACCTGAAATATCAAAACCGCCGTCCCGATTACATCGAGGCGTGGTGGAATGTCGTCAATTGGGATGACGTGGTGAGCCATTACTCGGCAAGCAAGTAATCAACACGCCCGGCACTTACGCCGAATAATTTCGCATTGCATTTTGTCGGCGTAAATAAAAACGACTTAAAACAAATTAAAGGCCCATCCGAATTGAATTCCGGATGGGCCGTTTGTTTTCTTCCTTGGCCTTCAATCGCCTACGTTGCATATCTTGCGCGCGGAAACATGGGCAACAGCCGATTCCGCGTGCGTGAGGATTCCTTGGCAGGGGCAGCGGGCCTGTCTACAACGGTTGAATCTTGTGGCTCCTCTGCGATGCCTTGCGGAGGGCGAACTTGAAAACCAAACAATGAATCCGCGTCCACCAGCCCGGAGGCAGCAACGGTTGGCATGCGCCCGAGCGATGCCTCACGGCTTAAAGCCACGCGATCGGTGACACCGAATTTTGCCAATAACGAAGAAACATGAAACTTCACTGTGCGTTCCGCAACATTCAACTTGGATGCAATTTCCTTGTTCGCGCAGCCCTGTAAAATGCAGTCCAGCACTTCCTGCTCACGGCGGCTGACTTTCACACCTGCTCCAAGGGCCCGGCCTGCGGCAAGTAGTTCCTGGGCCCGCTCTGCAGCGGCATCCAGAAGTGATTCTCGGAGGACCACCAATAATTCGTAATCTTCTGGCGCTTGCCCCCGCACCAGGCAATGAACGGCAAGCAAACCAGCAATTTTTTCGACCGGCATACTGCCATCAGGTTCCGCATCCACCCGAAAACGCACTGCGCCTGAGCAACGTTCACACAGAACAAAGCTTTGCATCAGGAAGGGTGAACGTTGATCTTGCATTTTAGTAGATTGTTTTTGTCTGCGTATCAGAGTCGGCCTCACAATTTTCAGTCCAAGCCGGGGAGAAGGACCAAGTTAAGTTTGGATTTTTAGAACGATCTATCTCGACAGATGCAAAACATCGCCGTTACTTTCGAGCGGTTCGCCAGTGGACCGTTTAGGGGCCAATTCCGAAGACGAACGTGTGTCCCTGGCTTCTGCTCGGAAGATACAGGCCACGCCGCGGGGCATGACCTCAGTGCACACAATTCAAAATGACACTGACACTATGCAAGCTGCTTACCATTAATGCGCAAAGTTTTTGCACACACATTCGCAAGGAGTTGGAAGCCATTTCTCTACAGGGTTCACAGTATTCAGGGTAGAGTTTTCATCATATGCGAATTTTTTTCCACTGCCTGAATATCGGCATTGTTTCAATCCAGGCTCGGCCAGGCAGCGAAATGAAGCGTTTATGAATGAAAATGGGGTGCCGGATGCCCTTTTCGGCTCCGTTCTCGGTAAGGTGGACACGGTCGTTTCGGGGACCCCTTCTGCGATAGAAATGATCGTATTACGATATATTCCTATTTTTGTTTTTATTTTTTTGGTTGGAGTTATTTGTATTGCTGGATCATTACTGGCTCAGAATGCGCGTTTGTCCGGCAGAGAGTAGTTCGTAATGGATGCCTCGCCAACGGATATGCCTGCTGAATAAAGCTGCGAACGCGTTCCACAATCCTAGCGCGGGCGCGACCGCCGCAAGAAATGTCCAAATCCACCCATCGGCAAGCAACTTCGATTTCCACTCCGGAAGAAGTTCCATGATCGCGGCCAGGCGAAGCACGCCGCGGCCCATGGAAAGAACAGGCAGAAGAATCGCCAGCATCAGCAACTGAATGCCGGAAGCGCCGGTAATTGAATTATTTATGAACAGCCCAACGCCCAACAAAATCGCGCCGCAATAAAACGCATGGCCGATGCCACCAAGCGCCCACAATCTGGATTCGTAAATTCGCGTGATGATGATTTGCCGGTTCGTGAATTCAATAAGGCCATTTGCATCGCAATCGAAAATAGTGGGAACAATGCACTCCGGGGCGAACTGAATCGGGAGTCCATAATGGCGCAGCGCGCGCGTCAGGGAAAAATCGTCGCTCACGGAACCGTTCCAGAATTCAAGCGCGTTGCACTGCTCAAAGCGCTCCTTTTGAATCGCCGTGCCGCCGCCCCAGCAGAAATTTCGATGGTGCTCGCCAAGATAAGTCGCGGCTGGCGCATTCCAGGCTGAAGCCAGTGCACTCCAGAATCCGCCAGTCTGCGGAAAGAACCAGCGAAACGTGGTGACTGCGCCGAGGTTGGAATCCGCAAGCGGCGCAACCAGTCGCGAGAGCCAGTTCCTTCCCGGACGCCCGTCGGAATCCGCGAAAACGTATACGTCGAAACTCTCGGTAGCCTTCAGGATTGCAGCGCGAAGGTTGTTAACCTTTTCTCCACATCCGGACGGACGGCCCGCAATTACGATGTGAATTTTATGTTTGCTGCCTGCCGTAACGCGTTCGATGATTTTACGCGCGGGATCGTCAGCGCTTGCCATGCTGAAGAAAATCTCATAGTCCGGGTAATCGAATGAAATGAGCGCGGAAATATTTAATTCCAATCCCGGTTCTGCGCCCTTCACGGGACAAAATAGTGCAACACGCGGCGCATAAAATCCCGAGTGGGTTCCGGCCCGGCGTTGCGCCAGGCGAAGCCAGACAAGCCCATCCCAAAGATTGTACAAGCCCTGCAAAATCTGTTCGATCACCAGAAAATAGAACAGCGTAAGCATTGCCTGCCTCATGGCCAATCATAACTAGAAGGTACAGGCCGGAGCATAACAGAGGAGTGGCAAGCGCACAGGACAGTTAGTATTGCAGTGAAACCAATCCGTACATAAGGAGCGCCTTTCATGACCGTACAAGTTGCGACGATGATGGTGACTACATCCCAGGAATTGCCGGGCTATCGCATCGTGCGGAATTTTGGAATTGTGCGCGGCATCATCGTGCGTTCGCGCAGCTTGCTCGGCTCGATCGGGGCCGGACTGCAGACGATCATCGGAGGAAATATTACGATTCTGACCGAACTCTGCGAAAAAACGCGCGAAGAAGCTTACGAACTGATGATGCAGCACGCGGCCCAACACGGGGCCAACGCCGTTATTGCGATGCGTTACGATGCCACGGAAATTATGCAGGGCGTTACGGAAGTACTTGCCTATGGCACGGCAGTGCAAGTGGAAAAGATCACGTAATAATTTCTACTTAGCAGCCATCTAGCCCTGTTGGGATCACCAACTAAGATCCGGTTTGTTGTAGCCCGCCTCTTGAGAGGCGGGCTACAGCACCGTCATCTGCGCCCAGGATTCAACGTCTGGCGCAATAGCTTTCGGGCCAACACTCCCATCCCTCCGTGAAATTTTCGCGCTGCGCGCCGTGATTGCTCCAGCATCGAGGGATCAAGCAGCAACGCCACGCGCGCGACGAACGGCGCCTCTTCCTCCTGCGTCTTCCCCTTTTTGCGTACGCTGGCGGCAAGTTCCTTACGCGCATCAAAATCCGTGTACATCGTCAGATCGCGGTGAAACTGCTTGCGATCCTCACTATTCCAGTTGTGCGCCCGCTCCAGCGCCGCTCGTAGTTCATGTAAAAACAAATCGATGGCCTGCTTTTCGTCTGCCTTCAGTTTTTTCTTATGTTTCTTGCCGAAAAAAGAGGGCATCAAGCTTTCCACTTCCACAATCAACGCCAGCACGATCTCACGCCCAATTGTCTCGGCCAATTCCCTGTCGCGCGCCGGCCCGCCGAGAATCCCTTTACGGTCGTATTGCGATACATAGGCTGTAACGAAACCGCCCACAATGCGGTCATGCACAAGTGTCGCGAGCACATTGTTCGCGAGCGAACTGCCATAAATTGGAAACAATTTGCGCGTTCGCGCCATGGCCAGATATTAGCAGCAAGAAAGCTAACTGTGGAATGTAGCTCACGGAAAGGTTTCATGTGGCGCGGGCTTCAGCCTGCGGGGTTTAGTCCTTGCAAGGACTAAACCCGCAGGCTGAAGCCCGCGCCACAAAAAAAACCGGCTCCTGTTAAGGAGCCGGTGGTTTTATTTCATAATTGTCATTGTGTTAGTGAATCGGCGGCACCACGGGTGCTGGTCCGACCGGCGGAATCTGGCCAGTTTTCAAACCAGCCGCGGCAGGCACTGGCTTCGAGAGCGCGATGTCGAGAGCCTGGTCCACCGTGCGCACGAAGTGAATTTGCATTCCTTCGAGCATGTGTGGCTGCAGGTCCTCCTTCACGTTCGGCTCATTCTCCGCAGGCAAAATCACCTCGCGGATTCCGGCGCGTTTTGCTCCCAGGACCTTTTCCTTAATTCCGCCCACCGGCAAAACAATTCCGGAGAGCGAAATTTCGCCTGTCATTGCGACACGCGGACGTAGCGGACGGCCAGAAAGCAAACTCACCAGAGCGTTGACCATTGCGACCCCGGCCGAAGGACCATCCTTAGGCACCGCGCCTGATGGCACGTGGATGTGGATGTCCTGCTTCCGGAAGAAGTCGGGATCGATGTCGTAACGTCCGGCATTGGCGCGAACCCACGTCAACGCGGCCGTCATCGATTCCTGCATCACTTCGCCCAGATGCCCCGTCATGGTGAACTGCTTTCCGCCTCGCATGCGGCTTGCCTCGATGAAGACAATGTCGCCGCCTGCCGGCGTCCAGACGAGCCCAACGGAAACACCAGGCGTCTTGACGCGTTCTTCCACTTCGCGTTCGGCACGGAACTTCGGCACTCCAAGGGCTTCGTGCACAACTTCGGGCGTAACCACCAGCTTCTCGGTCTTGCCCTCGGCGATGCGCCGAGCCTCTTTTCGGATAACCGTGGCGACCTCACGTTCGAGATTTCGCACGCCGGCTTCACGCGTGTAGCTGTGAACAATTTCGCGCAAGCCTTCGTCCGTAAACTCGATCTGTTCGCCGATCTTGAGCCCGTGCTCTTCCGCCTGTTTGGGAACCAGGTATTTGTGGGCAATCTGGATCTTCTCGAGTTCGATATAGCCGGCGAGTTCGATGATTTCCATACGATCTCGCAGCGGCTCCGGAATCGGATCGATCATGTTTGCCGTGGCGATGAACAGCACCTTGGACAAATCGAACGGCACATCCAGGTAGTGATCGCGGAATGCATTATTTTGCTCCGGATCGAGCACTTCCATCAGTGCTGCCGATGGATCGCCCCGGAAATCGCGTCCCAGCTTGTCCACTTCGTCCAGCATGAAAACCGGATCGTTGGTTTCCGCGCGGCGAAGCCCCTGAATAATTTGTCCAGGCAACGCTCCGATATATGTCCGGCGGTGTCCGCGGATTTCCGCTTCATCGTGCATACCTCCCATCGAGATGCGCACGAATTTGCGGCCCAGGGCCCGCGCGATCGATTTACCGAGCGAAGTTTTTCCTACTCCTGGAGGCCCAAGGAAGCACAGGATTGGTCCCTTCATTCCCGGCTTTAGTTTTTTCACAGCCAGATAGTCGAGGATGCGCTCTTTCACTTTTTCAAGATCGTAGTGATCCTCGTCCAGAATGGCTTGTCCCTTGGCGATGTCGATCTCCTCCACCCCCGAGGATTTTGTCCACGGAAGCGAGATCATCCATTCCAGGTAGGTGCGCGCAACCATGTACTCGGCCGAAGCCGGAGTCATTTTCGCGAGCCGCTTGATTTCGCGGTCGCATTCTTTGCGTCCCTCAGGGGACATTCCGGATTTCTCGAGCTTTTCGCGCAGCTCATCGATTTCCGCTTGCCCGTCATCGGACTCGCCCAGTTCCTTGTGAATCGCCTTCAGCTGCTCACGCAGCAAATATTCACGCTGGCTCTGGCTGACTTGTTCTTGCACTTGCTCCTGAATCTTGTTGCGCAACTCCAAAACTTCCAGTTCCTTGGAAAGCTCGCGAATCAAAGTTTCCAGGCGACGGCGCACATCGGCCGTTTCCAGAAGTTCCTGGCGCAGCAAAGTCGGGAGCGAAGGCAAGTTCGCGGCGATAAAGTCCGCCAAGCGAACCGGATCTTCGATATTCAGCGCCGCCGTTTGCAGATCATCCGAAAGTTGAGGCGAACGCGCGACAACGTCCCTGAATAGTTCGCGGGCGTTGCGTTCGAGGGCCATTAATTCGGCGTCCTCTTCCCCGATAATGTCAGGTTGAATTTCGACGCGTGCCGTGAGAAACGGGCGGAAGGTAACCAGTTCCATCACACGAATACGCTGCAAACCTTCAAGGAACACAACTACGTTCCCGTTCGGCATTCTCACCAGCTTGTGGATTTTGGCGGCCGTGCCCACCAGATGCAGATCAGCTGCAGCAGGTTCCTCCACACGAGGATCATGCTGAGCAACAATTCCCAGCAGCTTTTCATCTCCATGAAGGGAGTTCAGCAGGGCCAGTGACCCCTCCCTGCCAACGGTCAGGGGTTGAACGCCTCCCGGAAACAGCACCGTATCCCGTACAGGCAAAATCGGCAGCTCTTTGGGTATTTGAATCGACTTTTCACTCATTAGGTCCCCCTTAAGTTCCTAAGGCCAACAACTCATTAAGTCTCAACAATTAATTTAGATGCAGGAGCATTCAAAAAGATACGAGATAGATACAAGGACCGAAGCAACAAAGTTTAGTGCCTACGACTAAAGAGTTAGACGCCCGTTTCAAAATCAAGTTTTCAACACATTAAATTGCTATAAACAAACAACTTATACATTCATACCTTCGTTCATGCCTTTTAACCACACCCTCTTTTTAGGGTATAAAGCTCATATCGGCAAGGCTATTTATCGCCTGATTGGCTTAAACCGATCAGAGCCCCGACCATTGGAAAGCATCCAGATGTCTCTGATCTCTCTATGGATTTCAGTTGGTTAGTCCACGTTGCTTATTGACCGAGCGAATTCGAGTGCGGTTTCCCGGTCCTGAAGCCGTCCTTCAAGCTGCGCCTCTTCAACTGCCGTCAAGATTTCCCTGAAACGAGGACCGGGTACAAGGCCCATGCTTTTGAGATCATCTCCTGTGACCAGCTTTGGGGGATATACTTTTTCAACCGGAGTTTCCAAAAGGAAGCGCTGGACGAAAGTGTAGGAATCAAGGCCACCGTGGCTGGCTAGGCAGTCGAGCCTGTGCAACTCCATGTGTTCCTCAAACCTCGGCAAGCGTACGAACCGCTTGAGCGTGGCAGTACGCATCTTTGGGACGTCCTTGAAGCGCATATGATTGGCCACCAGCGACTCGACCTGCTCCGTCTCTTCGTTCGAGAAGCGCAGGCTGCGACAGATACTTTCAGCCATACGCGCGCCGATCTCCTCATGGCCATTAAATCTGATGCGTGTTCCCGGCCCAGTGGCTGCCGAAAATGTGGGTGGCTTACCTACGTCGTGCAAAAGAACTCCCCAGGCCAGCGTTGGCGAACAGACAGGCGGAAGCTTCTCAAGCAACATGAGCGTATGGATCCATACGTCGCCCTCGGGATGGAATTGCGGCGGCTGCTCCACTCCCTTCATGCGCGCGATGTCTGGTAGCACGACAGGCAACAATCCAGTCTCATCCAGCAACTCAAATCCGCGCCGCGCAGCGCCTTCGGTCAGCAACTTGGTCAGTTCATCACGGATGCGTTCATAAGAAACATGTGTGATTTGCGGGGCAAGGCTCTGCACCGCTGCCATCGTTTCCGGCTCAATCTGGAAACCGAATCGCGCGGCGAACCGCACGGCGCGCAGCATGCGCAGCTTGTCTTCCGTAAAACGCCGCAGCGGATCGCCAATGGCACGCACAATTCCCGCGCGCAAATCCGCGCGTCCGCCAACATAGTCGAACACTTCTCCTGTCGCCGGGTCCATCAGCAATCCATTGATCGTGAAATCGCGCCGGAGAACATCTTCCTGCGGCGTCTGCGAGTAGACGACTTGGTCCGGATGCCGACCATCCGAATAGCCAACATCGGAGCGAAACGTGGCGACCTCGACTTGTGCCGGCTGCTGCTGAGCATCCTGTTCTTGTTCTTTTTGTTCTCGCTCAACCACAAGAATGACACCGAATTTCGCGCCCACCGCGATGCTTCGCGGAAATAATTCCTGAACACGTTCAGGCCGCGCATCTGTGCAAACGTCATAGTCCGCCGGTTCGCGTCCCAACTCCAGATCGCGCACACACCCGCCCGCGAAGTAAGCCTGATACCCGTGGCTTCGCAGCGTTGCGCAGATCTTTTCAGCAAGTTCGCGCGATGTCATTTCTGGATTATGCGCCTGTCTTGGCGATCAACAAAGGAGCGAGCGTTGAATTTTCTTTCTGTTTGCGTGATTTTGCGATCGAAGCATTAAATCGAATTTTTGAAAATTGGAAGTGGTCGCGCTGCGTGTCGATAGGCTCCGCGAAGCAATCGGCCACGCCGCAAAATCTGCATAAATGAAATTCACTTCCCTTTTTCCAGACACTCGAACTGAGATTTACGCTGGCCAGCGCATCTCCTCCCGACGTTTTTATAGGCGGCCAGTCCAGAACAGAATCAGAATAGTAAGTATCACAACACTTACTCCAGCAATGGGACCAAAGCCCCAACTCTTGCTGTGTGGCCAAACTGGAAGACTCCCCACCAGCGCTATCAGAACGAATACCGAAAGAATTGCCATCAGAAACATGCTTTTCCTGCTTTCTTTGGTCGGAACAAACTAGGCCGACTGCCCGGAGCGATCGTAAAGCGGCACTGTATGGATTGGGAGCAACTCCACGAGAGTATAAGTTCCCAGCGTTATACCCAGCGGAATATCGCAAAGCGACAAAACGGCGGCGACGAGAGCGAGTGTACGTCCGACACTCCGTCCTCCAAGCAGTGCGAGTCCACCAAAAATCGCAATAAGACCGCAAACAACTGACAACACAATCGTGGCTGCATACAGGAAGTGAAAAAGTCCCATCAAGGTAAATGGATCATCGACACGGTTCAACAGCGCGCCAAACATCAAGGTAGCTGTGCCGGCATAAATCAGCAGGCAGGCCGCCATGATCAGGCGTATCAATCCGTAAACAGTCCAAAGGACTCCCAAGGTTCCGAAATGAGGATTTGAATTCCGGATAGCAGGATTGCTTGAAGACATAACGGCCCCCTTTTGAGCTTTCTCTCAAGTTGAGTATTGCTATCAGCGCATGAACAATCTTTTATAACTCGTAGTAAGAGGACATTCTGTTCACAACTGAACACGTGGGTTGATGGGGCCTGCAACAAAAGTGCTAACCGCAAGCGTACCGGACCGAGTTCTTGAATTCCATCAGGTAAACAATTTATTCAGATGCTGATCAATGCTGCGAAATTGGCTGCGTGAAACCTCTAAGAACTGAAAGAATGATTGAAGCTTAGTTCATCTTACCGATTGCTTTAGTCTTCCCGTTCTTCGTTGCGCGACTTGGTCATTGAGCCGCCAAACTGAATCTTGGAGAAGCCGAAGCGGTCACGCAGAGCGTCGGTGGCTTGGGCGATGCGTTCCAGTTTTTCGCGGCGTGATGCGTCGAGCAAATCTAACTGTTCGCCGCCGTGTGTGAAGGATGAGAGCGCCACGCCGACGAGCCTGACTTTTCGAGTGCGGTCACAATTTTTGTCGAATAATTTCTTCACGGTTTCAAACACGATGGGGTCGAGATGCGTGGGCTCGTGTAAAGTTTGGGCGCGAGTGATGGTTTCAAATCCCATGTAGCGGATGGTTACGGTCACCACTTCGGCCCTGAGACTTGCTTCGCGCAGGCGCTTCATCGCTTTCTGGCACAGCAAGCTGAGCGTGGCATCGAGCAGTGCGCGATCTTGCGTGTCTTCGGAAAATGTGCGGTTGTGCGAAATAGATTTCGGTTCGGCATCCACGAAAAATTCATACGTGTCGCCGCCATGCGCTTTTCTAAAGAGCGCCGTGCCCCAGCGCCCGAATTCCTTCTCAAGTTTTTCGCGCCCCATTGCGGCAAGCTGCCCGACTTTTTGTATGCCCGCAGATTGCAAAGCCGCTTCCGTAACTTTGCCGATTCCGGGGATGCGCCGTACCTCGAGCGGCGCGAGAAACGCTTCCTCGCTTTCGGCTGGAACCCACACTAAACCGCGCGGCTTAGCTTGATCGCTCGCCACTTTTGCGACGAGGCGCGTTCGCGCAAGCCCCGCGGAACACGGCAGCCCGGTCTGGGACGTAATTTCTCGCAAGAGCGAATCCGCCGCAGCGATTGGCGGGCCGTGCAGCCGCTCCGTACCCGCAAGATCGATGTAGGCCTCGTCGACCGAGGCCATCTCCACGACAGGAGAATATTTTCCGAGAATCGCTGCAACGCGGTCGCTCCACTCGGAATAAAGATGGTGGCGCGGCTCGAGAAATATTGCGTGTGGGCACAGGCGACCCGCCGTGCGCAGCGGCATCGCCGAGTGGATGCCATATTTTCGCGCCTCATAACTTGCCGTGGACACAATGCCGCGCTCGTCCGGCTGCCCTCCCACCACGACAGGCTTTCCTCGCAACTCCGGCCGGTCCAGCAATTCCACCGAAACAAAAAATGCATCCATATCGACGTGTAGAATTGTGGTACATGAAGTAGAGGAACCAGACGCAGGAGATTCCGTGAGGGATTCGCTCTTGGCTCGGAAGGTAGCGAGCTTTGGCATAGGCCGATGGCAGCAATGATACACCCAGGCGAATATAGAGCGAAAGAGAAAATGCGGCTGCAATCCCATCGGACGTGCTTAAACTTTTGATCACCAACACCAAGGGTTCTTAATTCTCCTCCAAATATTGCGGACACTATCCTCCAAACTGAATGTGGTTCCAGGCTTGTCACGGTGCATCGCGCACCGATATTTTTTCTCGCGCACGATCCGCGAAAATAATATTCATGTTGCTCCTTTGTGGCGAGCGCGATTGTAATTTGTATATTCCTTGCGCAAAAATTTCCGAAGTTTCTCTATCGGCTTCTGAAAATTGCAAGCATTTCGCTTGAGCCAAAATTTGTCAGTTGCATTTTTTGGTGCCTAAAAAGTAAAGAGGTCCCGTACCTTAAACCATGTATTCAGAACGTTCCTATCCGGTACGCCAAAATTCGTCACTTTGCTTTTTGTTTACCGTTGGCGTTAACACGTTTATGGTCCTTTACCTGCACTTAGGAAGTCACTCAGCCGAACAACAAAATTTGAACTGGGGGCCAAAACCATGTTTCAGAATTCGATCTTGCGCATCAACGATCAGGGGACGGCGGAAGAAAGACTTTGGCGCGCTGTGATTACGAAAAGCCTGGAAGAATGGATTTGCGGGCCGTTGAGTTTCAGCCGCAAGGCAGAACAATTTCTTTTTCACGACAACAAAGATTTCAAGGCAGTGTGTTCTTCGGCGGGAATGGATCCGGAACGCCTGCGAAACCGGCTGACAAAGTTACGCGCACGCGGCGTTCAAAAATTAAACATACCCTTCCGCGTGAGAACGAACAAGCGATTGGCTTTTTCCCAGAACGGCAGCATCGGGCAAAGCGCATTTGGGATCTAATTTTTTCGCCCCCGCCCAATCACTCGGGCAATTTGTTCCGGCAATTCATCCTGCAGCGCCATCAAGGCAACACGAGTGAGAGCCGCGACGCTAATAGCGTCGCGGATTTCTCCTTTTTTGGCGCGGTCGACCGCATCCCAGAAAGGCACGCGCTTGATTTGCAGTTTTTCCGTTTCATCCGGCTCGGGCGGCACGTCCGAAAGTTCCCACGCCAGGAACGCCGTGCAACCTTCATCGGAAACGCTGTTGGAAAGGTCCATCACTAAAATTTCTTTCCAGTTTGCCGCCGCCACACCGCACTCCTCGCGCAGTTCCCGCTGCGCCGATTCGAGTGCGGTGGCCGAATGGGCCCCGCCGCCTTCAGGTATTTCCCAACTATAAGCATTCAATGGAAACCGATATTGGCCCACCAGAATTACATTTCCGTGTTCGTCAATCGGTACAACGCCAGTGGCCTGATGCTTGAAATGCACCGTCCCATAAATACCAGGCCCGCCCAGTGGCCCCAAAACCTCATGATGTTCCACGCGAATCCAGTCGTTTTCGTACACCGTCAATTGCGTCAAAACAGTCCAGGGATTTTTTAACTCTTCCATTTTTTCTCCGTCGGAAAATTATTCTAGCGCAAAACAAAAAGGAATTGCTTTTAAGTGGCGTTGGCTTCAGCTGCGGGGGTTAGGCCTAGCAAGGACAAAATTCCACAGGCAAAGCCTATACCACGTAAACCAAAATCCTCTTGGCATGAAAATTTAGTTCGGCTTTCGCGCAGCGGATGCAACGCGCGAAATTCCCGCGAGATCATTGGTAATCTTCACGTTGGTCCATTCGGGTGTAGCGAGCAGCTTCGAGACATGGACAGCTGATTTATGCCCGAGTTCCAGGACGAGCAGGCCTCCAGGTTTCAACAGCGCAGCAGCCTGAGCGATGAGCGGCGCGTAAATTTCCGTGCCGATTTCTCCGCCATACAGCGCCGCTTCCGGCTCATGCTCGCGAACTTCGCGCGCTAGTCCTGATTCTTCCCAGCGTCCGATATAGGGAGGATTGCTGGCGATGAGATCGAAAAGCGGTGACTGGTGGCTGGTGACTAGTGACTGGGGGAAAAACGCATCCAGTAGATTGCATTCAGTGAACTCGATGCGATCGGAAACTTCGAGGCACGCAGCGTTGCGTCGTGCGACTTTGAGAGCGGCGGCGGAAATATCAGTTGCAACTATGCTCGCAGCGGGCAATTCATGAGCCAGCGCAATCGCGATGCAGCCTGAGCCCGTTCCGACATCCGCGATGCGGAATTTTTCGTGGCGGCGCGGCGTGCCGAGTTCATTTTTTACTCCCAGGCGTTCGAGAGAAACTTCAATCACATGCTCGGTTTCAGGCCGCGGAATAAGGACATCGCGAGTAACTTCGAAATCCAGTCCCCAAAATTCCTGATGCCCGGTGAGGTGCTGTGTGGGCTCCCCATTCGCGCGTCGTGCGATCAACGAAAAATATTTCTCTCTCTGGGCAGGTTCGAGTTCTGTCTCCGGATGCGCGTAAATCCACGCGCGATCTCGCGAGGTGACATGCATCAGCAAGAGTTCCGCGGCGAGCCCAGCCGATGGCACTTTCTCTCGCTCCAGATGTGCAATTCCGTCGCGGAGCGCGGCGAACAGTGACTGGTGATTGGTGACTGGTGACTGGTGGGATGTCATTTTGCGAATTCGCTTTAGGATTCGACTGCGGCACTACAGGATTCAGAGTCTGTGTGAGAAGTGCAAATTCATTGTGGGTCGTGACTTTGGCCACGACATAGGTTCTGCAAATATGGGTGCGGCTTTAGCCGCTGAGCTTCCAATTTTGCAGTTCTCAGACAGGCTCGTCAACCTGCGGGCTTTGGTTTTTGCAAGGACCAAACCCCGCAGGCTGAAGCCCGCGCCGCGTTTATACCTCGACCAGTTCCTGCTTGAGGCGTTCGGCTTCGAAATGTGTGACGAGCGCGTCGACAAACGCGCCGAGCTTGCCGTCCATTACTTCCGTCAGCTGGTGTGAGGTCAATCCGATGCGATGATCCGTCACGCGATTTTGCGGAAAATTGTAGGTCCTGATCTTTTCAGAACGGTCGCCCGTCTTGATCTGCCCAAGCCTCTCGGCGGCCATAGCTTCGTGCTGCTTGGACTGCTCCAACTCATAGAGGCGCGCGCGCAATACGCGCATAGCTTTGGCGCGATTTTTGATCTGCGATTTTTCATCTTGCTGCGAAACAACGAGCCCGGAAGGAATATGCGTGATGCGTACGGCCGAATACGTCGTGTTCACCGACTGCCCTCCTGGCCCGGACGAGCAGAACGTGTCAATACGCAGATCCTTCGCTTCAATTTTGATGTCGATATCGTCGGCCTCGGGCAACACAGCAACCGTTGCGGCTGAGGTGTGAATGCGCCCCTGCTGCTCGGTGGCCGGGACGCGCTGCACGCGGTGCACGCCGCTTTCGTACTTCAGTTTCGAGTAAACTTTTTGACCTTGAATCGAAGCAACCACTTGCTTCATGCCGCCCAGCGAACTCGGTGAACTCTCCAGGATTTCCACTTTCCATTTCTGCGATTCCGCGTAGCGCGAGTACATGCGAAACAGTTCGCCCGCGAACAACGCCGCTTCGTCGCCGCCCGTGCCCGCGCGAATTTCAACGATCACGTTCTTCTCGTCGTTCGGATCTTTGGGGAGCAGCAAAATTTTCAGCTCGCGCTCCACCGCTTCCTTGCGCGCGGCCAGCTGCTTTTCTTCCTCCTCGGCCATCTGCTTCATTTCGGCGTCGTCGGCTTCGAGGACCATTTGTTTCGCGCCCGTGAGTTCTTTGTCGAGTTGCTTCCACTCGCGGTATTTCTCGACCATCTCGGAAAGTTCCGAGTGCCGCCGCGCGAGCTTCTGGTAATTCGCCGAATCGTTCAAAATTTCCGGCGACGAAAGCTCCGTGGTCATCTCGACGTAGCGGTGTTCAATCTGGTCGAGCTTTTCGTACAGCGTTAACCCTGCCATGGCTTGCCCCTCAAATAGAATTCCAATCGGAAGTAAAAACTAAGTTTTTTCAAAAGAAACAGTATGGTTCGACGATCCCGCGCGGCGGGATCCGGAAGGGCGCGGCTAATAGAACGCGGTGAACATGTTTTCTGACTATCAAAATAGCGTGAAATTGCCGCAAAAGCAATGCAGCGAAAGGAAAAGTAATGCATCAATTTGATTTGCACACACAGAAGAGCTGCCCGCCCCAAAAAGGGGCGGCCTCTACAAAACCAACAACGTCAATGCATTACGGTTTCGTAGCGCCCTCTCCGTCTCGCGTTCTTCGGGACAGAGAGGGCAGCTTGTCTCCCAAATTGAGTCATGACCAAAGAAAAGACGTGATCAAACGGCATTTCCAGATTTTCAGGAAGCTCTGCGCACCTTAATCTGGGAATAAAGCGCGTAAGCAACGATCGCGGCGGCGACACCTATCGGGTACTGGATTACGTCCCACACTGTCATGTAGCGAAAGCTGAAGTGGATTCCCAACGCGAACGAAATGAGCAGAGACCCGGCGATAAATATCCAGTAGAAAAACGCTCCTGCCACGCAGGCTCGAACGCTGAATTGCGATGGCCTCGCGAGTGTGAGCACAGCACCCGCCATCGCAAGAATGCAGGCGATCACCACGGAAAATGACGCGACTAGTAAACTCCAGAAATAAAGCTTTCGGCACTCCTGATAAGACCACGTCAAAATGCCCGCTCTCGCTCATCCCGAGGGAGCCGAGAACTCCGGGCACTCCAAAGAAAAAAACTTGCGGCATCATAGTCAATGCAACAACCAGCTGAAAAATGCCCAGCATCCATCGTTTCATGATTTGGTTTTATAACACACGGCCTCTCGGCGCGGTCCAACACAATCCGATGGAGTTTCGATGAAATGCCTTTGTGAAAAATTCGATCGCAATAACGATCACGCCAAGTTGCGACCACGGACAATCGGTATATCATAGGCAAGCGACTACACATGAACACAAGCCAGCAAATTTCTCTACCGGGTGTCACCGCGTCAAGTATTGACGGCGAACTGCTGTGGGGCTTCTGGTATCCTGCGCTGCGCAGCAATGAACTTCGCGGACGCACGCTCGTAACTTCGACGCGGCTGGAAATTCCACTCGTTCTGGGTCGCGACGCCGCCGGAAAAGCATTTGCGCTGCGCGATATTTGCCCGCACCGCGCGTTCCCGCTCTCTGCCGGAACGTGCGATGGGCAGACTGTGGAGTGCACCTACCATGGCTGGCGATTTGACGCGCACACCGGACAGTGCCGCGAAATTCCTTCCATCACCGCGGATTCCAAGTTGCAGTGCGAGCGTATCTTCGCGGGCAGCTTCCCGTGCGAAGAGCGAGACGGCTATATTTGGGTGTACCTGGCAAATCCTGAAGGCCGAGCCGCACGTTTGCCCAATGGGGAAATCGATCGATCGGCGATCTCGCTCGTTCCTGAGTTGCCGAAATTCAGCGAGCGCTACCGCATCGCGCATCTCACCGCCGATCTCACCTGCAACATGGACACGGCCATCACAGGCCTGATGGACCCGGCGCACGGCCCGTTCGTGCATCAATCGTGGTATTGGCGCAGCAGACGCAGCATTCGCGAAAAACACAAAACGTTTGAGCCTATCCCGCTCGGCTTCCGCATGAGTTCGCACGCGCCATCGGCCAACAGCGGGCCCTACAAATTGCTGCGCATCTACGGAGAAGAAGTTACGACGCAAATCGATTTCGTGCTGCCCAACATGCGTACGGAAATCATTCGCTGCGGCAAATACTTTTTCACCAATCGCACCACCGTCACGCCAATCCGGCGCGATTTATGTCACCTGGATTTTGTGGCCGCATGGAATCTTTTTCGCTGGTTTCCCGTGACGCCATTCCTGAAATTTTTTGGCAAGCGATTTATTGGGCAGGATCAGGACGTAATCAACCGCCAGCAACCCGGCCTGAAAGTTCAGCCGCGCATGATGCTGATCGATGACGCCGACAAGCAGGCCCGCTGGTATTTCCAGCTGAAGGCCGCCTATCAAGCATCCATTCAGACAGGCGAGCCGATGACGCATCCACTGGAAGGCCCGGTTACGCTGAAGTGGCGGAGTTGACGTGAATCGTGATTCGTGATGTGTGATTAGTAATTCGTGTTTCGCAATTCTAAATTTCAGATCTGAAATTTAGAATTTCAGATTTTAAAGTTGGGAGCAGGAATTTGTGAATTCAATTTGAGAGTTGAGATTTGTAACTCTTGTTTAGAGATTTGAGATTTTAAAGTTGAAATTTCAAATCTGAGATTTCGGATTTGAGATTCGTGATATGAAATTCGCGAAAAACCGCAACCCAGAAACAGCCGCCTGCTGTAGCCCGACTCTCTTGCCCTGAGGGAACGCGAAGGGTCTGAGGCGGGGCTTTTCCGCCGCGCACCCAAATCCCCCCTAAAAACGCAGGCTTTCAGCCCTGCTTCTTCTCCTCACCCGCGTCTTCCCTTCCAAACGCCCGATGAATCAAAAACAAAACCGCTGACGTCAGCGCCGCCACCGGCAATCCCAACAACGGATGATTCTCGGCAATCCCGCGGACGCCGAGAAAAAGCAAAACAGCGATCTCGCGCCACACGCCTTGAACCCCTGATAAGTCCATCAGGCGAGATGCCCAACGCACCGCCCAAACCATGGGAATGGAGAGCACAGTTCCGGCAAGCACCCATTGCCAAAAGCTTTCCGCATGCAGCAAACGCATGGCACGCCGCAGAAAAAACGCAAAAACCACGGAAAGAAAAGCGCAGAAAACAAGCACCAGAAAATACGTTGTGATAATCGCGGCGCCCGCGCCGGTCGGGCCCATCCCCATTCCCTGCGGCGAAGCGCGCTCCTGCAAGTACATCGCAATGGTGAGAAACAGTCCTCCGCAAATCCATGAGGCGAGGTAATAGACGAGGCTTCCGCGGCGCGTCATTAATTTTTTAGATGATCATTTTTCAGAAGATGTGTCATACAGGGATTCAGACGCGCGAGAATCAAATTCGCCGCTCGATTTTTGGGAATTCTTCCCACACTTTCACCCCGCAGAAGTGCGAGCCCTCAGTACAGATCGGCGTGGCTACTCCGGCTCGAATGTAACAAGGCGGCCCGAGATAGCGCCCAAGTGAAGGAAGCACGGCGCGAACCTGCTCCACTTCTTCCATAGATGCCTGGTAAATTTCTTCCTGCGCGTTAAAACACGTGCGCATCGTCCACTTATGCAAGAGGTGCAACAGCGATCCAGTCTCAACCAGGCGGATGGACTTCGCATTCGGCAAAAGGTACATGGCAATTTCGAGCGGCGCGCCGCGATCCAGCAATTCATTTTTCGCGGCCCACGCATCGGCCATCGCGCGCTCATACACTTCGCGAGCACGCGGGTTACCCGCAATCAGCATTGGCACCACGTAATCCGGCGAACGCGTATCGCTCAGCATCAGCAGCGGCCGCGAACCGGGAACCATGCGGTGGCGCTGGTCCTGACTATCAGCCGTGTGGCTGATTTTTTTCGCAAACGTGAAATTCGCGTGTTGCAGTGCGCGCATGATCGGCGCATGCACGCCAATATTGAGCGTTTCCAGACGATATGTGTTGCGCGCCGGATTTAGCAGCCTATCGATCGCTTCGTCGTCCGGGCACGCGCTTTCAGTAAGGCCGACCACGGCGCGATAGGCGTCCGCCATGACGCGCGGGGCGTTGGGAGAATAATCCGTTAGGAGCGAGACGCGGCCGGCGAGGCGCGCGTCAAACTCGCGCGCAAATTCTTCCGCGTGGCCCGTTGAACCGGCGGCCTTCGCGTGCGACCACTCGGGCAATTCCTCCTGGTTCACCGGCACGTTGTCAAAGCGATCGAAAAATTGCGAATCGATCTCACGCACACGCGCGACCATTTCGCCGATCACCGCGCGCGCTTCGGTCGGCGTATCCGAAGCAGCGGCCATGCGCCACAACCTGTGCAGCACAATTCCGGAAAGCGTGTGCACCATCGTCGTGGCTGCCGCCACGGGCAGCACGTAGCGCGCAACTTCAATGGCACGCTTCTCGGCCTGGCGATCCACTTTCAGCACGCGCTTCGCGTGTGACATCGGCCCGATGTGCCAGATATCGCTCAGAATTTCGTGAGCATCCCCGCGCAATAGAGCCGTCAACTCGCGGTAATAGCCCCACGCACGGGCAATCGCGCTCTTCGTAAATGGCGCGTTCCGCCGCGCCAAAGCCCGGCGTTTCGGCAGGCAAATAGGCCTGCGCATGATCCAGCTTCACGTAGCGCTGGCTCTGCTGCTCGGAATTGTAAAACGGGTGCGCGTGGAGGAAGGACCATACGAATTGGCGGCTTACATTTTCCAGGCCAAATTCAAAATGCGCGTGCTGAAAAACAGTGTGGTGGCCGCCGTAAAAAGTAGACGCACCGATTTGCAACCGCTGCTTGTCGGTGACATCTTCGGGATTGATGATGCGCGGCGCGTAGCACGTACGCGCCGCGGCGATCGCCGAATCGTAGGGATGCGCGAAGTGATTGCGCAGCGTAATGCGCGGCGCAGCGGCTTCAAACTGCACGCGGTCCGGCTGCGGTGAACTCATGGGTTGAGCGGCCATATCTCGCGCGACATTCTACACCCGGGCGCGCTATCCGAACAGATCGCGCGCCAGTGAGAACGCGGATATTTTTTAGCGCTTTTTCTTATTGGCGTCTTTGATGGCTTGCTGAGCTTCGGCAGCCTTCTCGTATTTCTTCGTAAAGCGCTCGACGCGGCCGGCCGTATCCAGCAATTTCTGCTTGCCCGTAAAAAACGGGTGGCAGTTCGAGCAGATTTCGACGCGTAGGAACTCGCCCTTCATCGTCGATCGCGTGGGGAAAGTGTGCCCACAGGCACAATGTACGGTTACCGGATGGTAGTCCGGGTGAATGTTCGGTTTCATGGAAGATCTCCCGCCGGCTGGCCGGTCTGCGCGGCTCCCGGTCGATTGCCGGGGCTACAGTCGCGTCGCTTGGTCAGCGGACAATTTTCTATCATACGTGATTCGCGGAGCCCTGCCAACATGATATACATGCGGGTTGGGAATTCGTTTCGATGCGCCGTGAGGCGCTAACAATTCAAGTGGAAGAAAACATTCACCGGGAGGTGGAAGATATGCCGATGGACTCGAAGATGAAATTCACGCGACACCCGCTTTTACAAGTCTGCGCTGTGCTGCTTCTGGCTTGCAGCAGCTTTGCGGGATGGGCGTTAGCCCAGGAATCCGCTGCGCATGACAGGATTTTCGTTGTCACGCACGTGGATATCGTGCCGCCGAACACAGCCGAGGGCACGAAATTAGTGCAGCAATATGTTACGGATAGCCGTAAAGACAAAGGTTTTGTGCGCATCGAAGCCGGAGCGCAGATCTCGCGCGTCAACCACATTTCGATCGTCGAAGTGTGGCAAAACCAGAAGGCTTTCGACGAACACGTTTCCTCCGCGCACACCAAGGAATTTCGCCGGCAAATCGATCCCATGCTGGGCAGTCCATACGACGAACGATTGCACCTGAACCTTGAATAGAAATAATTTTGAAATTGCAGATGTGGATGTGCGTAAAACTGCGCAATCAGAAGAGTCGCTTTTCCTGCGGCAAATAAGCTAGGTCACAAAAGAACAGCCAATTCGTGTCGCGCCGGAATCCGCTTGGGGTTGTATTGCCCGGTAAACACGGCGCAAATTCACACGTACGGGGGGCAAAATCGGGACATGCAGCATAGCGTGAAACGCTTCCCCTAATTCGTCAGGATTTAAACTTTCCAGGCAAATACCGCCATGGCCTAAGTTCATGACGCGTGCTTTTCGTTCTGGACTTTCGCCGATCAACGCGTACGCATTCGTATTGGCCATGGAAAAGCGTTCCCACCTGCGTCGATCCACCATTTTACTTGTTTTGCTTTCCGGGGATGGTTCGACGTAGGGCAAATTCTGAAGCGGTCCGGGAGTCGCAATTTTTGGATCTCCTTCCATTTGGCCGCGGCGCGATCCGGCAGTAGGGCGGCTTTCATTCTTGAGTTGATAAAGTCTTTCATCCGCGACGCGAATCAATGCTTCCTGTAACTCACCATCATCCGGATAAACGGCCAAGCCGTAATCCAGTGCGAGAGGAATTCCCAAATTCATCGGTTCGATGGAACTCGCATAGGTGGCGCGCAAACGACGGCTGAGTGTGGCCGCCTGCTCCGTATCGGACTGCGGCAGCAACAGGGCAAATTCATCCCCACCAATCCGAAACGCATAGTCAGATGTACGCAAGGATTTTCGAAATGTGGCCGCAGCCATCTGAAGCAGGGCATCTCCCTGCTGATGTCCAAACTTGTCATTGACATCTTTGAAGCGATGGAGGTCTAACATAACCAGTGCCAGCTTGTGATTGTAGCGGCTTGACCGGTTCAATTCTTTTTCGAAATAATCATCAAAAAAGCGCCGGTTGTAGAGGCTAGTTAAAGGATCCGTGGCGGCATTGAACTGAAGTTTGCGGAGTTCCTCATATTCCATCAAGATCGGCATCCGCAATTGCCCGGTGGAGGCCAGCACTTCTGCCAGCGCAGCTTGCAACGTCACTCTCTTGCCCAGACTTTGAGAAAGCTCACTTTTTCGCGCGAGCGTCTGTTCCCAGTAATCCAGGCTCTGCGTTTCCGTTAATTCAATTTGCGCTATGGAGCGAAAAAATCGCTGCAGAAATTGTCCGCGGCCAGACGAGTCCATCGTGGCGAGCGTGTCCATCAATAGCTCGAGGAAAGACTCCTCGGCGGACCAACGTGGTGGGTTGGGAGCACCAGTATTTGCCATTCAAATGGGCCGTGAATTTCAAGAATACCCCAGCGCGGGACGGGCGTGGAGATCGATTTCGTAGTTACATGTGCACGGGAACTGCCAAAATCCGTGTTTTACGCTTATAAATCAGATGCCTGTAATGCATTGAGTCTTAGAGAGTAAAAATCTTGAACGAACTTGCAGCAGAAATTTATGTGAACACATAGGGACATTGCGCAAAAGTTTGCGTACTCTTTGGGGATATTTCGTCACGTCTATTCCGCTTCCATAGAGTGACACTACGCAAGCGATTTTACAAATTCAACGCCCAAAAGATGTACTCCATCCGTGGCTCGGTGACGCCGAACTCGCGCCTGGATCGGTGGAGTGTCAGATGGCAACGTCGCAGAGGGAGAAGATGGAGCGGGAATCGTTAAATTGACAAGTTCATTCATGCGGACAGATCGTGAACTGGCAAGGTATGCACCCGTCGCACTTATATCAAGAGTTTTAATCAAATCAAGAAATTCATGACCGGCAGCATCGGTCCCACGAACGAACATGGGGATCTGAACGTGAATTCGCTGCGAGCGGCGACGCTCGGAGTTGGAGGTGGGCATGCCTTCTCTTTCTCAAAAAAAGTCCTGGGAAATCACTTTCCCATGGTCAAAAAACCTAGTACTTCCGCACTAGTACCAGCAATACCCAAGCACATGGGTTGCCAGCGCGCGGTAAAATCCGCCCAATTTCAAGCTATTCATTTTCATATACTTACAGACTATTTTAGAGGGCAAGAATTCGTTTTCCACAATCCGCCCATGCCATTAGTCGAGTTCTTTACTACAATTGTGCAAAATAGAACCCATTTACCATTGACACGGTAGTTCGCTTTTGACAGTATCCGATTGGTTTCCCGCGCATAAACCGAAGTGAATCAAATGGGTTAGACCGCTTTCCCAAAAGCGGACAAGTGTCCCGAGGAGAGCCTGGTGAGACGCGGTCCTGTGATTGAGTTGCCAACGAATGAAGCCGTTCCCGCGAGTATCATTGCGAGTCTCCTGGACTTGCTGGAACAGCCTATTCTTGTATCCGATCGATTTGGCAGGATTCTACAAACCAATGTTCTAGGCAAGCAGCGTCTGGAATCTTTGGGGTTCTCTTCTGAGTTGAACTTGAATCTTTTTGTTGATCTGCTTCGGATGGATCCCAAATCGATTGCCAACAGGATCGACGGCGGCGAACAACAAATCGATTCGCATTTTGTGTGCCTTGGCGGAGCCGCTGTAGCCCGCATTCAATGGCTCCCGGAAGCGGACTGGCTCGTTGTACGAATTGAAGAAACGGAAAAGCCTCCGCTGCTTCCCACGCGAAACGAAGCCGCAGCCACGCAACATACCGTGCAGGAATTGCTGCAAGAGCGCGAAATCACGTATCGCAATTTGCTCGCCGCGTATTTAAGGCTGCAAGAAGTAAACCGGCAAAAAACTGTGTTCCTCGCCTCTGCGGCGCATGAATTGAAAACGCCTCTTGCCGTGATCAAAGGCTACTACGACTTGCTGCTTTCCGGTTCACTCGGCAAATTGACGGATAAACAACGCGATATCCTTCAGGAATCAAAGGAAAGCTGTGAGCGGCTGGTACGCCTGGTTTCCATGTTCCTGAATTATTCGGCTCTCGAAAGCGGCAAGCTGGTCTTGCATTTGCGCGAAAATGATTTGCGCGATTGCTTGAGCGAATTGGCCACGCGCTGGCATGAGGCGTTTGTGCGCAAGCACGTGCGGCTCGAAACCATCCTGAATGCGGATATCCCCATTTTCAAATTCGACTATCAAAAAGTCCAGCAGACCGTCGCGAATTTATTGGATAACTCGCTGAAGCACACGCTTGCCGGCGGCAATGTAATCTT
Source organism: uncultured Acidobacteriota bacterium (assembly GCA_963786215.1). Lineage (GTDB taxonomy): Bacteria > Acidobacteriota > Terriglobia > Acidiferrales > UBA7541 > Palsa-360. The sequence goes on along the minus strand of CAWAYK010000001.1, from coordinate 533,843 downwards.
CCGCGCTGAACTTTATTTCTGGGAACGCCGCACGGCCGAGGAAATTCAAACCATGGATCGCCGGCGAGAGCGCACGGCCGTTCCGAATTGCATCAAAGTATCCGTCTCGGATTCGGGCCCTGGAATCGCTTCCGAGCATCACCAGGAAATTTTCGAAGATTTCGTCCGCGTGGACCGCACGTCCTCAGGCATGGGCCTGGGGCTCGCGATTGCCAAGCGCCTGGTTCAGGCGCATCGCGGGAAGATTTGGGTGGAGAGCGAACCGCGGCGGGGCTGCACTTTTACGTTCCTGTTGCCGATAGACAATACGTAATGGAAATTGGGCTAAATGAAGGTGGGACAAATGGCTGAAAAGGAAAGAATCCTGGTAGTGGACGATGAACCCAGCATACGAAAGTATCTGGGAACGTTGCTCGAGGTCGACGGATATCAAGTCGAGGCCGTGAATTCCGGCGTGGAAGCGATTCAAAAGATCGAAGGCGGCGATCGTCCCGACTTCATCATTCTCGATGTTTTGATGCCCAATTTGAGCGGCATCGAAACCCTGAAACAGTTGATGCAGATTGACCGGTCGCTGAACATCGTCATGCTTTCCTGCTCGAATGAAGTCGGCACCGTGGTCGAAGCCATTCGCCTCGGCGCGCAGGATTACCTGACCAAGCCGTTTGAAAAAGCGGAACTCGACGTGGCGATGCTGAAGTGCAGACAGAAGCAGCAGTTGCGCCAGGAAAACAAAGCATTGCGCGAATACTGCGACACGATCACTGAAGATCTCTGCTTCCTGGCCGCCAGCCCGCAGATGGTGCGAATTCGTCAGCAGATTATGCAGATTGCTCCGGTCGATGTTCCGGTCTTCATCTATGGCGAAAGCGGAGTTGGAAAAGAGGTGGTCGCGCGCTTGATCCATATGCGATCGAACCGCCGCCAGCAAGCTTTCATCAAAGTGAATTGCGCCGCGCTTCCGGGCGAACTGCTCGAGTCGGAATTATTCGGATTCGAACAGGGCGCGTTTACAGGTGCTGTTCGTTCAAAGCCAGGAAAATTTGAACTTGCCACCAAGGGAACCATTTTCCTCGATGAAATTGCGGAAATGAGCCCGCATTTGCAGGCAAAGCTTCTGCACGTGCTGCAGGATCATCAGTTTTCGCGGCTTGGAGGGCGCCAATTGATTGACGTGGATGTGCGCGTTCTGGCCGCAACCAACGTGGAAATTCAAGAGGCGATGAAGTCCGGACGCCTTCGTGAAGACTTGTACTACCGGTTGAATGTGCTTTCGATTAATGTCCCTCCGCTGCGCGAAAGGGCTTCGGAAATCCCACTGCTGTTCCGTCATTTCCTACAGAAATACAGCGAGAAATTCAACAAGGAACCCATGGTTCCTTCGCAACATTTGATGGAAGCCGCGGTGCGCTATCCATGGCCGGGCAATCTTCGCGAGCTGGAAAATTTCGTAAAACGCTACGTCATTCTGGAAGATGACGAAGGCAGCTTCCGCGAACTTTTGGAAATGTCCGCCACGCGGCAGCGAATTTCTCCTCGCGAGGAAGCGGCTCCGGTGCGCGAACAAGGATTGAAAGCGCTCGTTCGCAGCTTGAAGGATGAAGCCGAAATGGAAGCGATTGGCGACGCACTCGAAAGGACGCATTGGTGCCGTAAGGATGCGGCCAAGATGCTCGGAATCAGTTACAAGGCGTTACTTTACAAAATTCGCCAGTTCGGATTGGATACCGGTCGGCCGGCTCGCGCGAGCAGCAAAAAGGACTCAGCGGGAACCGGAACTCCGGGATCTTCGCCGTCGACCCTTGCACCCGCGGGTCGGCATAGCTAGTGCGACTAGTACATGCAAAGTTTTGGTCATAGATAGGATTAAGGTTTCCAATATTTTCCCTTGGGACGTTTTTTTCAAGGGTGGCAAAGCAGCCGACGAGCGAAATTTTTCTTTAAGTTTTGAAAATTTTTGCCTGATTTATTCGAACGGAATCAGCCGCAAGGCACTCAACCGGTGCTCTTTCGGAGTCAGATTCTGCCGAGCGAAGACGCTCAAAGATTGTTTTTCAAAGGATTTATGGGGGTTAGTCTTTTTTCAGTTGAAGAAACACTAATGTAATCCTGTTTTTGATCATTCGGTAAATTAAGTCATAATGACGGGCAGTGCCGCCGCTTTGGAATGTCAATTGCTCCTTGTTATTGGTCGAATTGGGAGTTCAAGCAGATTCAGGGTACTTGGGGGGAACAAGAAGATGACGGAGCGGAGAACTGCACGCCGATATGACTTGTCATTGCCAGTCATCATTCGCGTGCCAGTCGAGAAGGAAATATCATCACGAAGCGGAAAAACACGCGATATTTCAACGCGTGGGGTTTATTTTACGATTGATCAGGATTTGGGCACTGGCGCAGAACTCGATATCACTCTAACTTTGCCTGCCGAGGTAACTCGTGGATCCGAAGTATTTATCCGGGCGATGGGCAAAGTAGTGCGAATTGACAAGAAACCGGATAGCGAATCATCTCGCGTGGGCGTTGCCGCGGTGATCGAGCGATACGAAATTATCCGAACAGAGCCTTCCACGCATTAATCAATCTCTTTTATAAGACACTTCCACTGAGCCCTGGGGTAAGTTTCCCCCAGGGATTTTTATTTGCCGAAGATTCCACCTTTCTTCAATCTCTGTTCCTCTGAAGTCAGCGGTCCCCTTTTTACTTGGCGATCGCTATCGCCGTTTTTTGGCCTCCGCATTCCATTTCGAGCTGGCTTCGTGGACGAAACCAATTGCAGACGATATAATCGCCCCTCTGGAGACATTGTAGTTGCCGCAAATTTCAGGCGGCGCTACCACAAATGAATTCGTCAAAGCTGGATCTTTCCATTGTTATTCCGGCATTCAATGAGGAAAGTCGCCTGCCGAAAACGCTCGATTCGGTGATCGATTATGTGCAATCCCGCGCCTACCAGACGGAAATTATTGTTGTCGATGATGGATCTACGGACCATACCGCGGCGGTCGTTGACGCTTACCGGCAGAAATATCCCGGCCTGCGATGCATCTCCAACGAAGGAAACCGGGGAAAAGGATTCAGCGTTCGTCACGGCATGCTCGAAGCATTGGGAGAATTCGCACTTTTCAGCGATGCGGATCTTTCTACTCCTATCGAGGAAGCGGACAAATTGCTGGCGGCGATTCGTGAGCGGAATTTTGATGCAGCGATCGGCTCCCGCGCAATGGATCGCAGCCTCATTCAAGTCCATCAATCCACTATTCGCGAAATGGCGGGGATTTTCTTTAATCGAATGGTGCAATGGATACTGGGCATTCAAATTTCGGACACGCAATGCGGATTCAAGGCTTTTCGCAGGGAGCGCGCGCTCCCTATTTTTGAACAGCAGCGCATCGAACGTTTTGGATTTGACCCTGAAATACTTTTTCTGGCCAAGCGCAACAGACTTCGAGTCGCGGAAATCCCGGTGCGCTGGTCGCATGACGCTGCAACCAAAGTAAACGTGGCCGCGGATGGCCTGCGAATGTTTTTAGAACTGATCCTGATCCGGTGGAACGCGGCCCGTGGATACTATCCAGTTGCACGCGGGCGATGAGGAATGCGCCTCTAACACCGTGTCAGGTGAGCAAAACGATCTTCCAAATCATTTGCGTTCCTTGCATCGATCATCAATCATGTGGTCCGAACGCTTTGTGCGGCCATGGAATCGTGCAAAGAATGTTTTTCAAATTTGATATGGAGAAGCGTGAATCGGAATGAAAGTTTCGGTCATAATCCCGGTCTATAACGAGCGCGCATTTATCGAAGAAGTCTTGCTGCGCGTGCAGGCATCGCCCATCGAAAAAGAGATCATTCTCATCGACGACAAATCCACCGACGGCACGCGCGGTCTGCTCGAGGATTTTGACAAAGCGCAATCGGAAGGCAAACGCGATGTGATGGTGCAAAACGGAAAAGCCCGCCTCTCGCTCGCCAATATCCGCTTTCTTTTCCAGCGGGAAAACGGCGGCAAAGGGGCAGCCCTGCGCCGCGGATTCGAGGCTGCCACCGGCGACATCATTCTGGTGCAGGACGCGGACCTCGAATACGACCCTCGCGACTACGGAAAACTTCTGGAACCGATCTTCGAAGAAAAAGCGGATGTCGTTTATGGCTCGAGATTTCTAGGAGGACCGCAGCGCGTTCACTACTTCTGGCACTATGCCGGAAACAAATTTCTCACGCTGCTCTCTGACATTTTCACCAACCTGAAGCTTACGGACATGGAGACGTGCTACAAGGTCTTTCGCCGCGAAGTCTTGCAGGGCATAAAACTGAAATCCAACCGCTTCGGCTTCGAGCCGGAAATCACCGCCAAAATCTCGAAGGGCAACTGGCGCATATATGAAGTTTCGATTTCGTATGCCGGCAGGACTTATGCCGAAGGCAAAAAAATTACCTGGCGCGACGGCTTTTCCACGCTTTGGTGCATCATCCGTTTTAATTTGTTCGATTGAATTTGGGCGGCGATTCCGCAACTGGCCCGGGAGGAAATTCCCGCAGTCTCCGAACCGTCCTCTTCCCCGCATTTCAATTCGTAGCGGAATCAACTAAAAATAGTTGGTTAAGTTTTTCGCTCGGTGTCGGTTCCGGCATTGGCTTCCGCCTGATTCAAGCGGTCGACAAGGGTATTCAGCGCCTGCAAAAGGGATTCAATAAGCGGTGGCTGGTCTCCGTTACCCTCCAGGCCCGCCGCGGCATTCGCTAAAGCGGCCTGCGGATTCGGTTGTGGCGCGGGCGCCTGCGCCAGCGGATCGACGATGTGCAGATCGAAATCGCGAGCGACCTCCTCCACAATTTCGGGAGGCACCGGATTTTTCTGATCGACGAACGAACTCACAAGTGAATGTTCGCAAAGCAGATTCGTGACGCGGGGAATTCCGCGCGCATACCGGTGCACGGTGGCCACAGCTTCGGGGCTGAAGATGTCCGGATTCTCGGCTCCCGCAATACGCAAGCGCTCTTGAATATATCCATGAGTTTCTTCGAGCGTAAGTGGGCGCGTCCTGGCGCGAAGCGTGATGCGCTGGCGAAGTTGCCGCAAATCGGGTTGATTGAGTTTTTGTTCTAGTTCGGGCTGGCCCGCGAGAACAATCTGCAGCAACTTTTCGGTTGATGTCTCGAGGTTCGTCAGCAGTCGAATCTCTTCCAGCATTTGCGGCGAAAGATTTTGTGCTTCGTCCACCACCAACACGGCGCGTTCCCCGGCCTGGTATCGATCCAGCAGCCACTGGTTCAATTTCACCAGCATCTGCCCTTTTTGCCTTGATTCACAGGGAATGCCGAAATCGGCCATCATGAAATCGAAAAATTGAGAGACGCTCAACCGTGGATTGAACACAAAAGCGGTGAACACGCGTTCTTTGTGCAGCCATTCGAGCAGCTTGTTGATCAGTGTGGTCTTGCCTGTACCAACTTCACCAGTCAGGAGGATGAATCCCTTGCGAGTTTCAATTCCATAGGTCAGGCAAGCCAGCGCTTCCTGAGTGTTCGGCGTCAGGTAGAGATAGCGCGGATCAGGATTTACGTTAAACGGACTTTCTTTGAGTCCGAAAAACTTCTTATACATGCCGTAACCTCAGTATCGATCCAAAATTTCCATCGGCCTTAGCTTTTTTCATCGAACACATAATATTAACGGCGTTCCCTGCCAACCGGCAGTAGATGCCAGTTTAATGACACACCTACCGTTTGTTGAAGCCCTGTCCCACCGCAAACGGCCACTGTACAGGACACGGGGTTGTTCTGCCTTAGCGCCCCATAATTAAAATTAACCGCCGCGTGCAGGCCCAGCGACCTGCCAATATTAGCTCCCGCGAACCAGTTATTGAATTGCGTACTCGCGACACCCGCCGGGGCGAGACTATTGTTCAAGGAGTATCCACCGTTGATGGAACCTGTCCAGTTTCGCGAAAATTGATAATGTGCATTGGCTGAGGCCGTATTGCTCGTAGCTCCTACAAACACCCCAGATCCGCCGTTTAGCCCGCGGACGAAATTTAATGACACCGAGCCTCTCCGCCTTTGGTAGGTTAACGCGCTGTTCACCGAAACAAACAGCAGGTTGAAGTTTCCTATTCCTCCGGGGACGAACATCCGAATTTCCTGTGGTCCCGCGGCAATCTGGAACGCCAGGCGGCCTGTTATTTTTCTGCCGTAGGCCAGCGCACCCACATAATCCAAAGTGGATTTTCCGGTTCCAAGATAATTAATCTTGCCGTAGCTGCCGAGGACGGCGATTGAATCCGAGGGATCGAGCAAATAGTCATAACCAGCCTGCACGTCCATCATTTCGCTGTTCTGGAATCCGGGAACATCGAAATGCAGCAAGCCGTAGGCAGCCGCGACGGTAAACGCCGATCTCCGGCTGAATGAATATTCCGCCTGGCCGAGGACCGAATTTCGATAACGCATTGCCTGGCCGGTGTTGATATTTTCGCTGGGCAGGAAAGCCTGCGAAATACTGTTCAGTGAAGTATCCAGCATGGAAGAAAATTCACCAGCTAGCCCGGGACCGCCAACGCCTTGGCCGGAAAATGCGGCGCCCGGCGAGGCAGTGAAATTGTCCTGCAGCAAAATATGCCAGCGCCCCCACTCCGCCTGCTGCGTAACAACCAGATCATGAAATTGGTAGCGCGGAGAAACTGAGCCGTAAAAAGTTGAAGCAGCGCTATAGTTTTCATTGAATATTGCGCCACCGTTATAAAAAGTTGTGAATTGATACCCGCTCCAGGTACGCGAGAAATTCAAGCTGCCGCTAGCGACGGTTACTCCGGTCGTGACCGTTTTTCCGCTCGTGATAGGCACAAACTGACCTACCTGCGAAACGGAGATCCCCGGATCAAAGATATTCACTCTGTGCTGCAGAGATCCAAGAGTTAAAGGTTCCGCGCCTGCCAGCGTGTTCTGATCCGGAGTGACCTGCGACGGATCATACGTTTCGGAATTATTGGATGCATCAACTCCGCGCGCCGCACCGACGGGAGGTTTATTCGCAGATCGGCTCGATCCGCCAGCCGTGGTATCCAGTGGCTGAAGTGGCGCATTCGGATCGATCGGCGGCATACCCTGCCTTTGATCCTGCGCTATTGCCGAACTTGCGCACAGCAGCATTGTGACACCGAAGATCTTGCTTATTTTCCACGCCTTCATTGCATCACCTCTTACGGGACGACGACAGTGTCGCCCGGCTCAAGCTTTATATTCTGTTCTTGGCTGTCGCCATTGAGCACTTCCCTGTAATTGAAGGGGAGCTCAACGTGCTTGCCATTCGCCACGCGCATGACGTGGATTTTCTTGACGTTGGCAAATGTCGTAAATCCGCCGGCATTCGCAAGGGCCTGCAAAACCGTCGTGCCGGGGACCAGTTGAAATGCTCCGGCATGAAGAACTTCGCCGATCACGAACACCCGCTGGCTGTTAATGGCGCTCACAATCACGGTGACCTGCGGTTCGGTCAGGAACTTCTTCAATTTGGTGGTAATTTCAGTGGCCAGTTGTTGGGGCGTCTGACCCGCCGCTTGCACATCGTTGATCAATGGCAACGAAATTTTTCCATCAGGGCGGACAGGGACGACGCGAGTCATGTCCGGCTCTTTCCATACGTTAATATCCAGGACGTCCTGCGGGCCGATCACATAGGCGGGATCGGTGGTAGCCGGAGTGACCCCGGATTTTGTATCGTCTACTGCATTGGCAGACGGAAAAATAGGCGCTTCTTTCCCAGATTTTTTATCCTGCCATGCGGCACGCGCATTGCCCGCTCCCACAAGAATTATCACTGCAACAAAAAATAATATGTTTTTCTTCATGCTAGGTCTCCTCATTGCTCTTCCACCTGGCCGGAACCATCCAAACCCAACTGCTTTAATTTATAAAGCAACGCTTTGTAGCTGATTTGCAGCTCGCGCGCAGCTTTCTTTCGATTCCAGTGCGTGCGCTCAAGCTGATCCAAAATCATGGCACGCTCGGCCACTCGCGATGCGGCTCGGGCTGCTTCTTTTAGCGAGCGAGTAGGAACTGGAGAATAGACAGTTTCGGATATTTTAGAAGCGCCATTGTGCGGATCTGGCGCGTTGGACCCATTCCCAGCGGATAGGTCATGCGTTGCCAGATGTTCATCCCCCAGCGCCACAATCTTACGCGCAACATTTTCAAGCTCGCGGATATTTCCTGGCCAGGAATGCCGTAACAGCAAACTCATAGTGGAATCGCTTATTTTCGGTTCCTGACGCTCAAACAATGAGGCGTATTTCTTAAAAAAGAATTCGAGCAGCGCGGGAATGTCTTCACCGCGATCCCGCAACGGAGGAAGGCGAAGGTGGACTCCGTTGATTCGATAATAAAGTTCTTCCTGAAACCTTCCGCTCTTCATTTCCTCTTCCAAATTTCGCGTAGTCGAGGAAATGACGCGCATACTATTGCAGCCTTGCGGAGGCCTGCCAGTCCCATCCGGAAGCAAATGAAGCAGGCGTCCTTGCGCGGAGATTTCCAGATGATTGATCCCATCCAGAAAAAGTGATCCGCTGGTCGCTGTCTCCGCATCGGAGCAATTCTCCGCGCGTTGCAATCTTGACGAAAGCGAGTCTCCTGACAGTCCCGAACACCCACACTTTACAAAGGGTTCTTCCCTGCGCCTGGAAAGTCTGTGAATCTCCAATGCCGCGACTTCTTTGCCCGTCCCACTCTCGCCTACCAACAGAACGGGTATATCCGTAGCAGCAATGTCATTGATCGTTCTCTGCAAGGCGCGCATGGCCGGGCTAGTGCCGTGGACAAAATGCTGGTAGGGGAGTGCCTGTGCTTCTGGCACACCCACTGATAGAAAGTTCGCGTCCACCCGAGCAGTCATTGCACCCCTTAATCGAGTTAAAGGCCTAAATTCGGCTAGCCATGTGTGTGGCTGTAGCGGAATAGAGCAATGGATGGGCCAAGGCTCCACACCTTAAATTGAAACTGAGATAACTATGTTAACTACTTAATTTTCTTATATTTAGATAGCATAAAATGAGAGTTCAGGCGACATTCTCAGTGGTGCTTGAGGGTGTATCGAACTACCACAAAGTGGCAACTTATTTCCACCTTCGGAACTGGTTCAGAAAATCGACGCCATCACCTTGATTTTAGTGGAATTGCTGAAGGCCTAGAAAAGAATTGGTTCGCAAGGGGATCCTGCAGCTACAAAAGGGCGAGTGAAGGCAATTTCCACAATTTTCCCTCATTTTTCTACATTTACCCGCAAAATGGCAGAGAGACCCGCTCAAAAACCCAAGATTGAATCGATGAATCTCACGGTCGACCACTGTGAGGTGGGTTCGGTTTAAGATGCTGCTTTTGCGTCTGAGTCAATAATCCCTGAGGCCTTGGCATGCAGGCCCCTCTTGCGTGGCAGGCCCGCCCTCCGAATTTTGTAAAGCAGAGCGCGGTAACTAATTTTTAACGCACAGGCGGTGCGCTTGCGGTTCCAGCGATTGGCCTCCAGCACACTGAGTATGATTTTCCGTTCCAGATCGTGGACCGCCTGGCGGGTGACTTTCTTCAGGTGGATTTGCCCTTCGATCACAACCTCAGAAGTCCCGTGAGAATGCCCCCAACTCAGCAACTCGGAGGAAATGGCGTCTTCGGAACCAAGGATTACGTATCGCTCAATCAAGTTCTCCAGTTCCCTGATATTGCCCGGCCAGGAATGCTTCATGAGCAATTGAACGGCAGCGGTAGAGAGCGGTCTGGCCTGCATGTTGTGGCGCGTTTTATGTGCCTGCAAGAAATAAGCTACCAGATCGGGGATATCTTCATACCTTGATCGCAACGGTGGAAGCTCGATGCTGACTACGTTGATTCGGTAATACAGGTCCTGGCGAAACCGGCCATTCGCGATTTCCGTGTCCAGGCGTTTATTCGTCGCGCAGATCACTCGAAGCTGAACGTGGCGATCTTCCTGACCGCCAATTCTGCAGAACTGGCCATCCTGAAGCAATTGCAGCAATTTCGCCTGCAGCGACATATCGATTTCATCTATTCCATCCAGAAAGAGAGTGCCGCCATTGGCTAGCTCCACGCGTCCGGGTTTTGAGGTGTGTGCGCCGGTGAAAGCGCCCTTCTCGTACCCGAATAACTCACTTTCCAGCAGAGCCCCCGGAATCGCCGCGCAGTTCACCTTCACAAATTGCGCTTCGGGTTGAGGGGACAAATTATGGATAAATGCGGCCAGCAAGCCTTTTCCCGTGCCGTTATCGCCTTGAAGGAGGATGGGTACGCCTGAAAGGGATACCTTATCGATCTTTTGCCTGGCCGCCTGCATTGATGCAGAACGCCCGAAAATGAGATGGGCCGGAGGTAGGCCGCCGACACGGTCACTCAAACCTGCTCTGGAGATAGCTGTAGTCGCCATATGTGGTTGGGTCTCAGTCTTTAGGGCTGGGATCGCCCCCCATTAACCAAATGCACACAGCGAACCAAACTATTTTTAATATAGGTTTTATTTTGATGGTTCCAATTAAGTCTTTTATGGAGATAAATATTTATCTTTCAATAACCTACGCGAATTGCGCCGCATGGCCAAAGTTTGGATTAAAATTGAATAAAACTAATACCGCGTCAATGTGGGAAAAACTTTTCTCATACAGGAGACACGACTTCCGAGGAATGGTCCATATTGGTCCAATATGACAATTATTGTCAGAATCTTCCCAATTTTTCTAAAAAAACCGTATTATCCAATCAATAAATCATCTAACTCCTTTGCTTACAGAGTTATGATTGATTATCTGAATGGGAAGTTCTTAAAGGAGGAAATCTGATTTAGAGATTTGTTGGTCTTATGCAGCAGCTATCGAAGTCAGGAGCCGGTTTAGCCGCGCACGCGCTTCATAGCCCATCGAGACGAACTGAATCCCCATCCCCTCGCCGATCCGGCTATCGCATACCAGGGCTCGAGCTCGTACATCGCCGCCGGGGACTTCGAATACTAGCTTTATATAGTCCCCAGTTGGAGGTGGGTGAGGCGTACAAATGAATAATCCTCCGAGCCCCAAAACCCGGACCGTGGAGACGCGCCTTTCACCAGAATGCTCCCAAGCCACGAGCTTACCCTTTGGCAGGTTCACTCGAGTATATCTGCGTAATTTTTTGTCTGAGGACATAGAAAACCGCTTTTCATAAGACTAGTTCATTTACCGATTTCGAGCACAAATTCCGGTTCGCCCCTTGTTCTATGAGAAACCTGTCCTAAGGAGCGGGGTGTTGCCGGCCGAATAGCCAGCTAAATTTGATCAGACTTCGCTGGTTTTGCGCAGCAAAGTCGCCTTTCAGTAACCATTGCGTGACTACGCAACTCCATGCTGACCGAGTCTTGCTCCTCATTCTCAGTTCCGTTAATCTCAAAGTCTGTGAAAAAGACGGCAAAAAAAATTGCATTGCAAGTTTGCTTGATTTCGCCGCACCCGCTGGTGCTCAGCGAATTCGAGCGTGTGCTGAACCATCCTGATTTCAAAACAATTTCACGGCATTTGGAATCTACGCTGGGTCCGGACCTACGGCATCTGCCAATTCCAAAGGCCACCGTTTATGTTGTGGATGCTCACGTGGCAAAGCCTGCGGCCGGCGCGCTGCTTTCCAATATTCTCGAGCAGCATATCGAAGCGCGAATTATCGTTGTCGCGGAAAAATTCGATTCCGCGGAAAGCTATTCTTTATTGCAGATGGGCGCGAAAGGATTGCTCAGTTACGGTGAAGCGAGGGAACAGCTCCCGCGTGCTCTTCCGCTGGTTGCAAATGGCGGGTTCTGGGTTCCGCGTTCCGTCCTTTCGGGATTTGTCGATTCGGTTCTGGCCGGCTCGCACTCGCGACGCTTGAAGGTGGATGCCGCGGCGGACTTGAGCCGCAGGGAGCAGGAAGTTTTGAATTCCCTGCTGGAAAATCTTGCCAACAAGGAAATCGGAAACAAACTTAATATTTCCGAACGAACAGTTAAGTTTCATGTCTCAAATTTGTTGAATAAATTTGGCGTACGCCGCCGCGCGGATCTAATCCTCTTGTGCTATCAAAAGCGCAGTGGCACTCCCTAAATTTCTCTTCATCTGACACTGTTTCCTCGGTTCGTGATTGGTAACTGGGCACACGGGCGCGGTGATCCGGTATTGCGCCGAACTTAATGTTTGTTATAGTCGGCTCGTAAACTAGCGATTGACGAAAATCACAGGAGTAGAAAAAAAATTCGATGCCTACCGACCGCAGACCAGAATATTTCAAGGGTGCTCAATTACGTGTTGGAATTATCGGTTGTGGATATGTGGGACTCCCGCTGGGATTGCGGTTCGCTGAAGCCGGGCATCGCGTAACCGGGTTTGACACGGATCCGGTGAAGGTCGAAAAGCTGAATCGCGGACAATCCTACATCCAGCACATTCCGCAAAACAAGATTCAACAATTTGTGCAATCGAAACATTTTGGCGCGACCACGGATTTTTCGCGCCTGGCTGAAGTGGACGCTATCATTATCTGCGTGCCGACTCCGCTCGATCAGCGCCGCGAGCCCGATCTTTCCTACGTGACTGACACAGCCCAAGCCATTCGGCCGCACTTGCAGCGCGGCCAATTAGTCGTTCTCGAATCGACGACCTATCCCGGGACAACCGAAGAACTCGTGCTGCCCGTGCTCGAAGAAACCGGAATGAAGTGCCCGGTCGCACATGGTCCCGATAACGATCAGATCAGCACCGATTTCTTTTTGGCGTTTTCTCCCGAACGCGAAGATCCCGGAAACAAGCAATATGGGCTGGCGCAAATCCCCAAGGTCGTCGGCGGAGTAAATCCTCCTTCCGGCCGCGCCGCCTGCTCGCTTTACGCGCAGATCGTGGCGAAAGTTATTCCCGTGAGTTCCACGCAGGCCGCGGAAATGACCAAATTGCTAGAAAATATTTTTCGATGCGTGAACATCGCCCTGGTCAACGAGTTAAAAATGCTGGGCATGCGCATGGGAATCGACATTTGGGAAGTGATTGACGCCGCGGCGACAAAGCCGTTCGGCTTCATGCCCTTTTATCCCGGGCCCGGTCTCGGCGGCCATTGCATTCCTGTGGATCCTTTTTACCTGTCATGGAAGGCGCGAGAATACGATTTTGCAACTCGCTTCATTGAGCTGGCCGGCGAAGTCAACACGGCGATGCCCTATCACGTCGTAGATTCTGTTGCCTCGGCGTTGAACGAGCGGCAAAAATCGCTTAAGGGTTCGCGCATTATGGTCTTGGGCGTAGCCTACAAAAAAGACGTGGACGATTTGCGCGAATCTCCATCCCTGAAAATTATTGAACAGTTGGTGCTGCGCGGTGCAACGGTGGATTACAATGATCCGCATTTCGCGCAGATTCACAAGCTGCGGCACTACAACTTCGAAGGAATGAAATCCGCTCCCATCGACGCCAAAGCACTGGCCTCATACGATTGCGTGCTGATCGCCACCGACCACACGGCCTATGACTACCCGATGATCGTCGAATCCTCGCAACTTGTGGTCGACACGCGCAACGCCACGCGGCGCATTGCGCGCAATCGCAATAAAATTGTCCTGGTCTAAAATAACCAGGGCTGTTTCACTAAAATTTTGTTGGAAATTTCGAAATCCCGTTCAGGGCAAATGCGTGAGTTCAACTCGCGCCGTGCCGAACGGGATTTCGGCTTCTACCAGCACGGGCGTGCGCGCCGCTTCCTTCGTAAACCAGACCCACAACTTTGTTTCCGTCACTTCCTTGCCGTGATCGAATAATCGAATCGAGACGCGAAACGCGGGAAAGGTTCCTGCGGGGACTGTCACGGTTCCTTGCGGCGTGTCGACGCGCGCAATGGCATCGTACAACCGCCTGCCATCAAAAATTGGCGCGTGCAACTCGGGAGTGCGCTGCCAGTCCGCGGCCCGCAAATCATATAGGAAGCCAATTGCATCGCGCGTCCCAGGAGCGACACGCACCGCCGTTGCATCGCTGGGAGCCGGATCGCCTTCCGAAGTCATGCGAAATAAATTCGTCTGCGATTTTCCTTGTTCATGAAGGTACATCTCGAATTGCAGCGAACATAAATTGGCGGCGGAGGTATAGGAATCGAATTGATCGTCCAACGGAAATAGGGTGCGCGTCGTATCCATGGTGTGCGCGGAAGCACGGAAATGCCATGCAGGGTGGCTGAAGAAATTACGCTGCTCGACGACCATGATTTCAATTTTCGCCGCATTCAGAGCATACTTTGACAGCAAAACCCGGTATTCCAGATTTTCTCCGGACTTGAACGGAACGGGCATCAGCGTGGGGGGCGCAGGTGCAGCGGCAACTTTACCGTGTTTCTTCGAGGGCTTGGACTGTTGCGCGATTCCTACTGACGTGGGTGCAAGCACTCCGGCAACCAGGAGCACCGCGACCGTGATGAATGGAAAGAGTGTAAGTTTTCTCTGCAATAGATTTGACTTGGGACGGCGAAGCCGGTCGCGCCAGTCCTTTCCAGCATGCTAACGTAGACGCCACAAATCGGGCCGGTCGGCACGCTATATTCAGGGTACCGAAAAAATGGCTCCGAGACCAGAATTGTCGAGCCTGCGGTTTAGATGCGGGAACCTGTAGCCGCATGATTTGAAGACGCATGAATTCGCATGAGCGCGGGCCGCATTTCTAATTTCGAGGGGGGATGGATGCGTTATATGGTCACGGGAGGCGCCGGCTTCATCGGTTCGCATACGGTGGACGAATTGGTGCGCCGCGGCCATGACGTAACCGTGATGGATGATCTATCCACTGGCAAAACGGCAAACCTCTCGCAGGTAAATTCCAAAATTAAATTCATTCGGGAAAACATCGTAAATTTGGAAGCTTTGCGCGAAGCGTGCCGCAATGTGGATTATGTCATACATCTGGCGGCTCAAACTTCCGTGCCGCGTTCCATCAAAGACCCACTTGAAACCAATCTCATCAACGTAACTGGCACGCTAAACGTTTTGGTCGCAGCGCGGGAGGCAAAAGTAAAACGCGTTCTATTTGCCTGCTCTTGCGCAGTCTATGGAAAAACTTCGACGCTGCCTATTGCGGAAAATGCAGCGCTAGATCCCATTTCTCCTTATGGCATCTCGAAACAGCTGGGGGAAGCCTACGGTCGGGTATTTCATGATTTATACGGTCTCGAATTTATTTCCCTGCGCTATTTTAATGTTTTTGGCCCGCGCCAAGATCCGGGTTCCCCTTATTCCGGCGTGCTTTCCGTATTCAACGAAAATTTGCAAAGAGGAACCGCTCCCACTGTATATGGAGATGGCGAGCAATCCCGCGATTTCGTCTACGTGGAAAATGTAGTTCAGGCAATTTTGCTTGCATCTGAAATAAAAAGTGTCCCGTTCCAGGCGGTCAACATTGGCACGGGAGACCGTTACACTCTGAATCAGACATTAGCGTTATTGGAAAAAATAACGGGCCGCCCGGCTCGTGCAACGCACGCACCTGCCCGCGACGGCGATATCCGCGATTCGCAGGCGAACATCAGCCTCGCAAAAAAAACGCTCGGTTACCAACCAAGTGTCACGTTTGAAGAGGGTTTGAAGCGGACATGGGAATGGTTTTCCACAAACCAATAAGCGCAAATTCTCAAATAAATAAATCCCAAATTCATTTCACATTACTTAGCGGGAGCGTTCCAGCGGGCTGCTCAACAAATATGGAACCAATTCCAGCAGATTATCCACAAGCAGATCTGGCGGATATTCAGAAAGACGGTGACTGCCAAATCCGTAGGTTACGCCGCAAACCCAGGTGCCGGAGTTGCGCGCGGTTTGGACGTCGACCTCTGAATCGCCAACAAACATGGTTTGGGCGGGCGCGGCGCCGAACTGGCGCAGGATCGATTCAACGCCCATTGGGTCCGGCTTCTTGCGCTCAAAACTGTTGCCGCCGTACACATAGCGAAAATGATCCGAGACTCCGAGTCCCTCGATAATACTGCGGCTGACGCGCACGGGCTTATTCGTATAAACGGCCATGGGCATGCCTTTAAGCGCGTCGAGCGTTTCGCGTACGCCGGGGTACAAAGTCGTGTTATCCAGTTTGTGCGCCGAATAATACTTGATGAAATATTCAAGACCGAGCATGCAGTCTTGTTCAGAGGCCGCAGGGCCCAAAGCCCGCGAAATTAATGCCGGAGCGCCCTGCCCGACATAACTGAAAATCTGTTCGTGCGGCAGCGGCTTCCTGCCCAGTTCCGCGAGCGTTGCGTTAACGGCTAGTGCCAAATCCAGCTTGGAATCGATCAGCGTGCCGTCCAAATCAAAAATCAGGGCACGGACTTCGGAAAATCGAGTAATAGGATCCCCCATGAATCTTCTGCGGCCTCCCGCGAAATATTAATTGTAATATAGTCAGTTGAATTTTATACGAGCAAAGTCTCCGTGTTGTCTTCTTTGGAATGCGCGCGGCGGCATGTTTACACAAACTGGAGGAAGTAAGAATGGCGGACATTTTTCCGTTTCGAGCTTATAGATATAATGCGGCAGTCGTAGATCCCGCGAAAGTGCTGACGCAGCCCTATGACAAGATCACTCCGGCAATGGCTGAGAAATACGCGGCGGCAAGTCCGTACAATTTAATTCCGATCGAAAAAGGGAAAACGCTACCGAGCGACACGCCCGCAAGCAACGTTTACACCCGGGCCGAGAATACGCTGGAAGAATGGATTCGCGCGAAAGTGATAGTGCAAGACGCAGCGCCCTCGCTCTATGCCTATTTCCAGGAATACACCGTGCCGGGAACAACGGAACGCCGCACGCGCAAAGGTTTCATCGCAGTCGGACGCATCGAAGACTATTCGGCGGGCGTTGTGTTCCGCCATGAACAGACACTCTCCGGGCCGAAAGCGGACCGCATGGAATTGCTGCGCCACACGCAGACGCATACGGGCCAACTTTTTATGCTGTACAACGATCCGGCAGCTCGCATCGACGCGCTTCTGAATAAAGCTGCCGGCTCGAAAAAAGTGGAAGTTGAACTTCGTGATGAGTATGACGTCGTGCACAGATTGTGGCCCATTATTGACGTGCAGACGCTCGAAACCATCCGGCGCGAAATGGCCGACAAGAAACTGGTGATCGCCGATGGCCACCATCGCTATGAAACTGCCATGGCCTATCGGGATGAGCGCCGCGCGCGCGACGGTCGCGTCGACCCCAACGCGCCCTACGAAAAAGTGATGATGTCCGTGTTCAATACCGTCGGAGAGGGCTTGACCATTCTTCCGACGCACCGCGTTGTCGCCAACGTTCCGAATTTTTCCTTCGAAAAAATCCGCGCCGCATTGGCCAACGCCTTCGATGTGACCCCCTACCCTTTTAAGGAGAGCTCAGATCGCGCTAAGGTCTACGGACAATTCAAAAGCGATTTGCGAAAAGGTGCGGAACAGAGAGCCATTGGCGCGTACGCGGGTAATGGAGCCTTCCACATTTTTGTTCTGAAGAAGGATGCGAACCTCGAAGACCTCCTGAAAGGCGTTTCGCCTGCGCAACGGCAACTGGACGTGGTCCTGCTGCACAGGCTCATCATTGAGCGGGGCTTGAACATTACGCAGGACGCCGTGAAAACCGAGAAAAACATTACTTACGAGCGAGAAATGGATACAGCCATCGCGGACGTCGATGCAGGCCGCGCGCAGATATGCTTTCTGCTCAACCCCGTCAGTGTGGAAACTGTTGCCGGCATGGCCATGGCGGGCGAGGTGTTGCCGCAGAAATCCACGGATTTTTTCCCGAAACTGATGAGCGGCATCACTATGTATCGCTTAAAAGATTAACGGAAAACCCAAAAGAGAGCGGGAAGCCCGATGATTTCATCAAGGGCCCGCTCTCTGTTCCATTTTGAAACCTACCCTGCAAACAAAGGACTTAACCCCACCTTTACCCCTTTCAAGTTTACTACTGCTCTATATAACTACTTCTGGCATTGTTTTCGGTATCGAAACAGTTGATTTAACTATGTTGACCTTAAACCCATTAATTCTTAACGTATTACTTGGTGGCGCTCTCGCAAAATCAATTTAATTGGCCTGCAAGGCCCTCCGGTCACTCATTTCGTGAAGGACGATTTGGGAAAAGACCGCTCTCCTTTCTGCCAGGCCTGGAAACTTGTCGCCTCGAATTTAGATGTGAGGCCCGATTTAATCTGCAATTAAAGCGTGCGGCAATTTGAGTATGGATAGATCCAAGGGGGGGAAATGAATCCCGCAAAAAAGATCGCGCAGATAATCGCGCTGATTGTTACGTTCTTAGTGTGTGGAAATGCCTGGGCGCAGACGAGCAATGGCGCGCTGGTGGGTTCGGTCACCGACCCTACGGGAGCGGTGGTCCCGAATGCAACGGTTTCGGCCCTAAGCGCACAGTATGGGCAGCCCCATGAAACGCATACAGATTCAGTCGGAACGTACCGCCTGGAGAGTTTGCAGCCCGGGACTTATGCGGTCACCATTACATCGTCAGGATTCGAAACCCTAACGGTTTCTGGAGTAATGGTCAACGGATCTCTAACCACCACAATTAACGGAAAGTTAGTGCTGGCCACAGCGCAGCAATTAATCGAAGTGCAAGCTCCCGCTGCACAGATAATTGACACTCAATCCGGCCAGCTTGGCGAAAACATCAGCCGCCAGGAAATTGCGGACCTGCCGTATAGCGGAAATCCGGCGGACTTGGCAATGACACTTCCGGGAGTTCAGGATTCGCCACTGGGAAACGGCGCAATCGCCAGTGATGCAAAGACTGAAGGGGTGGAATTCTCCGTCAATGGCACACGGCCGCGAGCCAACAATTTCCTAATCGACGGCCAGGATGATAATGATTACGGCCTCACGGGGCAGGCATTCCAACCAGTAAATTATGGCGCAATTCAAGAAGTCGCAATTCTGACAAATGCTTATAGCGCTGAATACGGGCGCGGCGGCGGGTCCGTCACCAATTATATTTACAAGAGCGGAACAAATAATTTTCACGGCGATTTGTGGGAGAGCAATCGGAACTCCGCACTAGCGGCAATCCCCGCTCAAGATGCGGTTATTAACCCCATCAGTAAGAATCCCTATGATAATGAAAATACGTTTGGATTTGACGCCGGCGGTCCGGTAATCAAAGATAAGCTCTTCGCCTTCGGCACGGTGCAGTGGGACAGAGAACGCCAATTGGTTGCTGGGCCAACGCAGTTTAATTTACCTACGGCGGCCGGCATTGCGACGCTGAGATCCCTTTTGCCTAATGCAAACATTTCATTATTCCTCACGGCGATAGGGCCTCTTGTCTCCAATGCAGCAGCCCCCAATACGACTATGATCGCCCTCGGAAACGGACGACCCAGTGTTGAAATTGGGCCATTTCAATTCCAGAATGTCAATACGGTTTCCAACGGTTATGACTGGAATTATCGAATGGATTGGCATTTCACGGACCACGACGTAATAACGGGAAGCATTATTAGGGACCATTCAAGTCTGTCGCCTGACAATTTTGCCAACCCCGACGCGCTGCCCAATTTCCAAACTCAACAAGAAGGGCATTCAGAAATTATTCGTGGACAATGGACGCATACGATTAATTCGAATCTCGTCAACGAACTGCGCCTTTCCTATACGAATATCAGTTTCTTATTCGATCCGACTCCGGCGACTTTGTCCGGACCGCAGGCGAATATTCCGTTCATCGAATTTGGCAATGATATCAATTTTCCTTCTATCGGATTGGATAGCAGCAACTTTCCGCAAGGCCGATATCACAACACCTGGCAGGTTCAGGAAGCTCTAAGCTACGTGGCCAACCGCCATACCATCAAGGTTGGAGTCGACTTCACCAGGCTAAACCTTCAGGACGTAATTGCACTTGATACACGCGGCACGATTGAATACAACTCTGGCAGTGGATTCACGTCACTGGGAAATTTCATCGATGATTTCACCGGTCAAAATCCAGGTTTTATTTCTAAAGGATTCGGAAATCCAGATATCCACTCACATGCCAATATGTTCGCTCCATACATTGAGGATACATGGAGGATCAGGAATGATCTTACTTTGACCGCGGGTTTACGCTACGAATATTGGGGCGCACTGGCGAATGGACTGGCATACCCGGCGTTTAATATCGCTGCTGGTGTTGGTCTTCCCAATGCCACCGACCTGACTTATTCAACCGATCCAGCCAAATTTAACAGCCTTTTCTCCTTTAAACAGAATCCCGATAAGAGAAATTTTGCGCCGCGGATGGGAATGGCTTATACACCGCATTGGGGGCGCTTTCTCTTCGGTGACGGTAAAACCGTGATTCGTGCCGGG
Source organism: uncultured Acidobacteriota bacterium (assembly GCA_963786215.1). Classification (GTDB taxonomy): domain Bacteria; phylum Acidobacteriota; class Terriglobia; order Acidiferrales; family UBA7541; genus Palsa-360. Next base: position 513,476 of record CAWAYK010000001.1, on the reverse strand, counting down.
TATGGTATTTTTTATGATGGTTTATTCACCAACATCACGGTTAATTCAGCACAATCGCAACCGAATTCCTTTGGCGGCAGCATCTCGGGCGGAACCGCGCACGGTGTACCCAACGCATCCACATTCCCCGGGATTGGGCCAATGTTCAACTCCACCCTTTTCAACGAATCGATGGCCAGCAACCTCCACAACCCGCTTACCCAACAATGGAACGTGGACATTCAGAGAGAGTTGCCCCTCGGGCTGGTGCTCACATTGGCGTATGTAGGAACGAGAGGTGAACATCTTTTCGCGAATCAGGATTTCAACCCCGCAAACGGCCTAGACGCGTTTGGGCAGTACACATATACGAATCCCAATTTCGGCGAGATCGAAATTCGCACGAATGCCGGAGATTCCTGGTACAACTCGGGGCAACTTGAAGTGGAACGGAAAATCCACAGTCTGATCCTGCGTGCTGCCTATACCTATTCGAAATTCATGGACGATACGTCCGACGTAAATCTCACAACCGGACAAAGCACGTTTTCCCAAGTTCTCTCGAATCAGAGCTCCGACTGGGGCGCAGCCGCATACGACCGGCGCCATCGATTCACAGTTGCCTATAGCTGGTTCGTACCTTATTCCCACAGAAATACGTTCCTTCGCGTGCTGACAGATCGTTGGGAATGGTCAGGCATCGCCACAGTGGAAAGCGGGACGCCAAACACTGTAACTGTGGGCTTTGATAACCTCCTTAACGGCCATCCCAATGCCCGTCCTGATCTTGGAAATCCCAATGCCCCACTCAATTCCTTCGCATATGATGGAGGAGATATCGGCGGGCCCTATCTTCCAGGCCAAGATTATGAATTCGATTGTATTAATGCCTGGTTGTTTGCAGCGGGGCCGCAATGCGCCGCGCAACCTGCTAGTACATTTCATTTCATCGTCCCAGCAGGAACACCAGGAAATGTTCCGCGCAATTCAATATATGGGCCAGGACAAGTTTATTTCGATACAGCCATTCAGCGCGATTTCCCCGTCCATTTTTGGAAGCTTGAAAATCAATCGCTTTCCTTTAGAGCGGATATGTACAACGCTCTAAACCACCCAAACTTATTTACCCCCTCCTATAATATGAGCGACTCAAATTTCAATAACACTTCCATCTGGATTAACGGCGGGCGGCAAATTAAATTCTGGTTGAAATATTCGTTCTAGCGACAGCCAAAAAATACAAAATGCCGCCGAAGATTAAAAATCTTCGGCGGCATTTAAATTTTTAAGCCAGAAATTTACTTGGAAAAGCTGGCGATGGCGGCTGCTTCGGTGGGATATACCTCAAACACGGTGAACAGTTTGGTCACCTGCAGAATTTCCTGAAACTTTGAGCCCAGATGGGACAGCTTCATGAACGCGCCTTGCGAACGCGCGCTCGTGTGAGCAGCAACCAGAGCGCCCAATCCTGAGCTGTCGATGTAAGTAACATTGTCCATGTTGAGGACAATCTTCTTTTGTCCAGAGGCCAGCAGCGATTTTATTTTCTCGCGCAGCGCTGTGCTTTCTTCGCCCAACACGATGCGCCCTTCCATCGCCACTACATCCACTCCGTCCACTACACGATCCGTCATTTTCAATGCCACGGTTTATCCTCCTGGCGTAAACGTTTTTGCGAATTTGAAGTTCGAGTGCCTTAAAAAGGCATCAGTAATAGTCAGAGCAGGACAAGTAGTACCCGCACTTCTCACAAACCAACTTGCACCGTTTCGGCTCCAGCCGTTCGGAACAAACCGGGCAATAACTCATGGGGTGCTCAACGGCATTCTGCCGCTCACGAGAATCTTCGTTGAGCGCGCCATTCTCCGCTTCGGTATGCATTATCCGCTCCACGGCCCGACGTTTATAGCATAACCGATGTGACGTGGGAAGATAGACATCAGATTAGTAGCATCTGCTTCACCTTGTGGATTTTAGTTCGTGCAGGGATTTAAGCGCCCGGCCGCGAGCGCACATTGCTGGAAGCCGGTTTATTCCGCGGATTGAACGGATTGCGGCATGATGTAAGACGCTTCCTGCGGCAGTCCGGCCCGTTCGAATTGGACGGTAATGTGGGAAATATGGAAATCCTTTTCCAGCCCGGCGCAAACTGCCTGTAGAATTTTTTCGCTTTCATCCATATGCATATCCGGAATCCGTGCGTGGCAGGACAGCGCCACCATGTTTGTTCCAATCGTCCAGATATGTATGTCGTGCACTTCCTGGACGCCTTTTACCGCGAGGATGGACTTCGCCACGGATTCGAGCTTAATTCCCCTTGGCAGGCCCTCCAGGAGGATATTTCCGGCCTCCTGCAGCAGCCCCTTGGTTGACCACAGCACCAATGTGGCAATCACCACACCGATCATCGGGTCAAGCCATTGCGCTCCCGTCATGTGAATCGCGATGGCGCCCGCCAAAATGCCGATGTTCGAAATCGCGTCGCCAAAATTGTGAATCAAAAGGCTGCGCAAGTTTAAATCGCGCCGACTGCTGACCAGCGCCAGCGTGATACCGCCGTTAATCGCCAGAGCCAGCAACGATACGCCAATCATCCAGCCTTCGTGGACGGCCACGGGATGCAAAAAGCGTTCGAACGCCTCATAGAAAAGACCCAGCGAGACAAGAACCAGCAAAATGGCATTTGTAAATGCTGCCAAAACACCGGCGCGCTGATAGCCATAAGTTCGTTCGTGGTCTGCTGGTCTCGCCGCCCAATGCAATGCGATCCAGGAAATCAGCAGTGTGGGAATATCGGAAAGATTATGCAGCGCGTCACTGACAAGCGAGATGGAATGACCCAGGTAACCGCCCAAAAGCTCAGCCACTACGAGCAAGAAAGTTGCGGCTACAGCGGCGGCTAGCACTCCACTCGTCATTTCCTGAGTATGGTGCGAATGGCCGGCAGAACCATCGTCGCAATACGCGTGAACATGCATCGCCCCTATTGTACTGGGATTTGAGCACTTAGGGACAGTTCTCCCTTCTCCTTGAGTCGAATGAATGAGGCTTGCTACCCACGCACACTTCACCCCGAACTCAATTGACTAAGTTCGAGACGCTCCCTAGTATGAAAAGGCCACCTAACTTGAGCTTTTGTGCCATCAACCTACTCCATCGCGCCTGAAACGTCGACGCAACCATCGCGCAAAGTAACCAGTGATTCGGTGGCTACACTGCGTTTTTGGGGTGTGCGCGGATCTACCCCCACTGTCGATAAAGCAACGTGGCGATATGGCGGCAATACAGCGTGCGTTGAACTGACAACGCCGGCTGGCGCGCGCATTATTCTGGATTGCGGGACCGGACTCCGCATGCTGGGCCGACATCTGGACGCGGCGCAGCAGCCCGAAAAACATGAACCGCACATTTTTGTGACCCACTATCATTGGGATCACATTCAGGGAATCCCATTTTTCTCTCCTCTGTATGCCGAACAAAACCGCTTTCACTTTTATAGTTTTCGTTCCGAATATCTAGGGGCGGGCAGCTTGAAGCGCGTGTTTGAAGCGCAGATGGCTTATCCGTATTTTCCGGTCGATCTTAAATCGATGCACGCGAGGCGGGAATTTACAGAAGTGACCGGCGGAGACGAAATCTGCGTTCCGGGCGCCCGCGTGACCGCGCGCTGGTTGGATCATCCCCAGGGTTGCCTCGGCTTCCGGTTTGAGACTTCCGCTGGGACCATCGTGTATGCCACGGACAACGAGCCGGGCAATCCGAAACTCGATAAAAGTCTTTTGGACCTGGCCGAGGGGGCCGATATTTTTATCAACGATGCGCAGTTCAGCCCCGAACTGCTGGCTACTACGCGAAAAGGCTGGGGACACTCGACGTGGCTGGAGGGCGTGAAAATTGCCGATTCCGTGGGCGTAAAAAATCTTGTTCTTTTCCATCACGATCCGGATTCCACGGATAAATTGGTGGACGGAATTCTACGCGAAGCGCGCGGTAGATTTGCGAATGTGTGGGCCGCCGCCGAAGGCATGGTGATGACCCTCGGCGACAAAGAACTCGACGTGGCGATTCCCGCGTCGCGCGAAGGGCTGCGGCGCGATGCGCATTTCCGCGCGCGTGTAACCGGCCTCACCGATGACGGACACTCCTTCGAGGAAGAAACCGTGATCAGCGATTTGAGCTTGCAGGGCGCGCTGATCTATCTGGATCACAGCCCCAAATTGCAATCCGAACTGCAAGTGCTGCTCGATAATCCCGGCATAGACGGGTCCGTCAACAGTCCTCTGCGGCTGCGCGGATATGTGGTTCGCATCGAAACGCAGGAAGATAAAGAGCGCACCGCGGTTGGAATTGTGTTCACGGAATAGCGGAAAGACAGAGTTTGTTTTCGTAAAACAGGCTAGCCTTCTCGTTGCATCAAAAACGTTCACATAAAAACAAAACGCGTCGCAGTTGAAACTTTCCAAAATTGTAGTTGTGGAAAATACCATACTAAATGCTGGTATGTCGTATGGTACAATCTTTAAATTATGGGAAAAGCGCGCAAGATCACCATTGAAGTTCCTCCTGACCTTCTCGATAAGGCACAGCGAGCTAGCGGAACCGGCATCACGCAAACGGTCCGCGCCGGTCTTCAGCTCGTGGCTGCTTCGCAAACGTACGCGCGCCTACGCCAGCTTCGCGGCAAGGTTCGCTTCTCCCGAACGCTCGCAGAAATTAAAGCGGACCGATGATTGCCGCCGATACGAGCACTTGGATCGCCTTCTTCGAAGGCGCCCACGGCGACGATTCAGACTTGCTTGACAAGGCTCTGGAGGATCGGCAAGTCCTGATGGTTCCCGCTGTGCTGACAGAATTGCTGAGCGATCCAAAACTTCCATCAAGCGTTGCCAAAATGTTTTCTGAAATCCCGTTGATCGAGATTGAACCCGGCTATTGGGAAAGGGCCGGAATATTGAGATCGAAAGTCCTTGCCCGGCATCACAAGGCTCGCCTCGGTGACGCTTTGATTGCGCAAAGCTGCATTGACCGGGGCGTTGCACTGCTAACGCGAGACCGCGATTTCAGAGCATTTGTGCAAGCCGCCGACCTCACTCTTGTCCTCGACTCCGCCTGGAGGCCTTTCCGTCCTGTTGACGGAGAACGTGCTCGGTGAACCGCGTCCTTTGGGACGGAAAGGCCGCTACAAAACCGCAGGGCAATGCAGCTGCTCTTGTAAAGGCCGCCCGTCTTTTCGGGCGGGCAGTCTTATTGCCATAGCGCTGCAAAATTCAGATTGATGCACTACCCAAACTTTGAATGCTTGACAACTCAATATGGCCCGATGTATTTGCTTCGTACGCTGATTGACACATAAAATTCAGAATCTTTATTTCTGGAAAACTTTACGGAGGAGTGTGTAATGAAAAGTTCGAAGAAATGGGCCACTGTGCTCTCTATCCTGGCATTTCTGGTTGCCACACAGTGCAGTGCGCAGCAAAAGCCCAAAGATGCTCCGGTGGTCCCTCCTCTGAAATCAGTGCCGACATTTTCCACGGCCAATATTGCACGGCAAGGACATTTCTACGTAGGCGGAAAATGGGTGAAAACGCCCGGCGGCAGCGTGATGCGCGGCGCAATGTACGTGGAAACTTGGGTGCCAAAAAATATTCGCTTCAAATATCCAATCATTTTTGTGCAGGGCGGAGGCGGTCAAACGAATGTCGCCTTGCTGCAAACTCCGGACGGCCGGCCCGGCTGGGCCTATGATTTTGTCAATCGAGGCTATACGGTTTACATGGTGGACCTTCCCGGAAGAGGGCGTTCCGCGTATGTTCCGGGTGTCGATGGCGACCTGGCACCGCCGCGATTAGGAGAATTGATGGAAGAGGTTTGGTCCGGCGGACGTCCGCAATCGACTCCGCAAAGCAGTTGGCCGCAGTCATCGAAATACACACAATGGCCCGGGGATGGCCCGAACAAGGGGAAAATGGGCGATCCGATTTTCGATTATTTTGCCAAGACCGATACGGATGCCCCAACAGGCAAGGATTTGGAGAAGCTCTCTGCGGATGACATCATCGAGCTCGTGGATCTGATTCATCAACCGGTGATTCTGCTGCTGCACTCGGGCGTTGCGCCTTCCGGCTGGCTGGTTGCGGACGAGCGCCCAAACCTGGTTAAAGGCATCATCGCAGCGGAACCCATCGCGCCACCCATCGAAAACGCGGAACGTGGCGCCACAGGCCCCGGACGCGCGTGGGGACTGACCAACGACCCGGTGGCCTATGATCCTCCGGTAAAAAACGCGGCCGAGTTGCAACCGGTACGCGAGGATAAAGCGGATGGACCAGGCCTAATTCCCTGCTACGTCCAGAAAGAGCCCGCGCATAAACTCATCCATCTGGAAAATATTCCAGTCCTCGATGTTTCGGGCGAAGCCAGTTACCACCGCCCTTACTCCCACTGCATAGCCAAATGGCTTAATCAGGCCGGCGTGAAAACCAAATACGTGAATCTGGAAGATGTGGGGATTCGCGGCAATGGACATCAGTTCATGTCCGAAAAAAATAGCGCGGACATTTCTAAATTCTTCATGGATTGGCTGGAGAAGAATGTGCAGTAGGAGGATGCTCGTTTGGAAATTAAATGGTTCGCTAACTGCCCGTTGAGGTTTTGTTTTAGGCAAATGCTGGGACAGCAAGCCGCATTTATGCGAAAATATGCGTAAGAGATTTCTATGGCCAATCCTAAAGAGCACGCTCACGAACTGATTGAACGCATGGCTCCCGGCCAGGTGGAAGTCGTGGTAAACCTTTTGGAAATCATTCTAGATCCGACGGCCCGCAGCCTCGCCAAAGCTCCCTTCGAGGATGAATCGATCAGCGAGGAAGAAAATCTTTCCGTCGCTGCCGCAAAGATTTGGCTCAAAAGCAACCAACCTATCCCCAATGAAAACGTGCTTCCCGAGTTCGGACTAAGCAAAGAAGACTTCGAACGCATGGCCCGCACTCCGATCGATCCTCGCGAATCGGGCAAGTAAATATGCCCAAAAAGCTCGTTTGGACCGATCAGGCCAAATTGCAGCTTCGTTCTATAGATCAAACTGAAGCGCTGCGCATCCTGCACATTCTTGCTCGTTATCTGGCCACAGGCGAAGGCGACGTTAAGCGCCTCCAGGATATCGAGCCGTCGGAATTTCGCCTTCGTGCCGGTGATTACCGCATCCGCTTCCACGACCTGGGCGATTCCATACTTATCCTCGCTGTGAAACACCGCCGTGACGCTTACCGGTAAAAATCCACGTCCAAATGCTGACAATAATGGGTTTGTTCTGGTGACATGCTTAGGTTCACCCTTTTCCATTCAATCGTGAAATGAAGCCCTGTCTGGTGACGTCCTCAATAAACGCCGCATAAACGCTGGTCATGTCCAGGTTATGCAAATCTTGTGCGCTGAATCCCAGCTCATCGACCAGCACGCGGCGCTCGTTTGAGAGTAGGGATTTGGTTTGCATGGGATTGTCATCGCCGAGAACGATTTTTAAATTTTGCGAATGAAAATATTTGGCGGGGTGATCGGACCTGTGGGCAATTGCGCCGGTGTACCAGTTGGAGGTGGGGCAGCATTCGACGACGATGCCTCGGTCGCGCACCCATTGCAGGGATTCGATGTCTTCGGCGAGGTGGGCGCCGTGGCCGATGCGGGTGACTCCAAAACGCTCGACGGCTTCTCGCGCGGCTGAGCCTGGTGCGGCTTCGGCGGCGTGGCAGGTCAGTCCTAGGCCTGCGGCGCGCGCTATGGCGAAAGGCTTTTCGTACTGAGACAGGTCGTTGAAGAGAGATTCGTCGCCGGCGAGATCGAAGCCTGCAATTCCCTTTCCGGCGTATCGGCAAGCGGCGCGCGCAACTTCGATGTTTGTTTCAACGTCGTGATGGCGCAGCGCCGCGATAACCACGCCGGCATGGATTTTCGTGCGCTTCATTCCCTCGGCGATTCCATCGCAGACGGCGGACATCACGGAGTCCATATCGAATCCCATATGCACGTGCGTCGCGGGGCCAAATCGAAGTTCGAGATAATCGGTTCCATCGGCGGCGGCGTCTTCGACAGCTTCGCAGGCAATGCGCGCGATGTGCGCGGGAGTGCGGAAGAATGGGTACGTGGCCGCGACCTTGGTTAAATACACCGTGAGATTGGACGGGCCATCCAGCTGCAATGCCTGCTCCCATCCGCCTTCGGGCGGCGCGATACCGGCCTCGGCCGCAAGAGCAGCCGCGGTGGAAGGCCTCAAGCGTCCTTCCAGATGACTATGCAGATTGAGCTTCATAGAATTTTGAGTCGACCATCAATAGAATATTCTTCAGACCGTTTCTAAAGATTCAAGTTCACCGCGGTTTCGAGCGCAGCCTCGATGCTGTACATCCAGCCATTTTTCAAAGCTTCATGGACATTATCGTAAAGGCTCGCTCCGGACACTAGATTGCTCGAGCACGAGCAAATCATCCCGGCACGCAATCCGCGCAAACGCGCGACCACGTACATGGCCGAAGCTTCCATTTCCACGTTTAAAATTCCGAGAGAATTCAGCTGGCTGATCCAGGCGGGAGTTTCAGCGTAAAACGCGTCGTCGGAAACCGAGATGCCCGAGTGCACCGCGAATTTTCCTTCTCTTGCGGCAATCGCGCGCGCGCAACGCTCCAGTTCGATGGTGATGCGCAGGTCGGGCACGGCGGGATAGCCGGGATGCGCGTACGCGGCGGTCGTTCCGTCATTGCGCAGCGAGCCTTCGCTGACCAGCAAATCGCCTGGCTTTACTTGCGGCTGAAGACCGGCGGAACTGCCCACGCGGATAAAGGATTGCACGCCAACTCGCGCAAGTTCTTCCACTGCAATCGCGGTGGACGGGCAGCCCATTCCAGTCGACGTCGCAGTGATTTTCTTCCCCTTGTACATTCCGGTCATGGTGCGATGCTCGCGGTTGTGCGCGATTTCACGCACGTCGGTGAGAAATTCCGCAATCAACGGCACGCGGAAGGGATCGCCCGGCAGCAGCGCAACGGTGGAAACTTCTCCCGGCGCAACCTTGATGTGAAATTGCCTTTCTCCAATGCCGACGGCGCTTTTATCCACGAGACCTTTATTGTTCGGATCGGACATTCTGAATTCTCCTGAAACTTTTTTAAATTGCCACAACTCATCTCATAAATAACTCGGCAATCGAGCTTGATCGCCTGCCAGCGGCTAAAGCCGGAATTTTTTCATGGCCTGATGTCGCGGCTGAAGCCGCGACCCACAAAGCACATTTATGAGATAGCTTGACTCTGTTGACATCCTCAAACAATGGCCATTTCTGCTGTAGCCCGCCTCTGAAGAGGCGGGCTACAGCAGATCGGCAGCGGAGCCGGGGATGTCAACAGAGCCAGATAGCTCGTAAAGTAACTCTCTCAAATTTTTTCTCCGCGCTGTCCGGCGGCACCTTGCACGAACAAAGATGCAAACAGCGCCAACACCACAATCGCGGTCGAAATCCACATCGCTTTCTGATAGCTGGAGTAGGTGCCTGAACTGACCACCGGCCCAACGAGTGCGATGCCGAGCCCGGCGCCAATTTGAAAACACGCGCCATTTAATCCAGGGAGCGAGCCCGGCGCGTCTTCCGGCGAAAGGATAACTCCAAGACCGTTGATCGTGGTGAGCGCCAGTCCATTGTAAAAAACGCCGAGCAGCGCAAAACCAGCAACCACGACCCATTTATGATCGAGCATCAATGTGGCCACTAGCATCGTGACAATGCTCAGCGTCAATCCGCTCCACATCACCACGCGCCATCCCAATCGCGGCGCGAGCCAACCGGTAACCGGCGCTGCAAAAACTCCGATGGCCGCGGCGGGCGAAAGAAACAGCAACGCCGACGCCGTGGCCGACATTCCGTAACCGGCGTGCGAATCCTGACTGAAGACAACCACCGTAAAATTGATCGCCGCAAAAATTCCGGTAAGCGTCGCAAGCGTGGTCGCGACGATGGGCCAGATCTGCCGCGATTTCAGATGCGCGGTACTGATAAGCGGATGGCCGCTGCGCTTCTCAATAAACCAGAAAGCGACAAAGCATGCCGCTGCGATCGTTAGCAGAGCTAAAGCGGTTGGACTCGCCCAGCCCTGCGAGCCTCCGCGCGCGACTCCCACATTTACAAAAATCAGCGCAGCCGAAAGCGCCGTTGCTCCCAGCCAGTCCATGCTTCCTGACACAATCGCAACGGATTCCGGCACATAGAGCTTCGACAAAAAAATTCCGATGATGCCAACAACAAGGATCACGAAAAAAATCGAGCGAAAGCTCCAGTGATCGGAAAGCATGCCGCCCAAAAACTGGTCGGCGCCTCCCACGCCGCAACTGATTGCGGTTACGAGTCCGAGCGCGGGGCCAAACTGTTTCGGCGTCAAAATATCGCGGAGAATCAGGTACGTAATTTGAAAAATGGAACCGCTTGCGCCCTGCAACAATCGCCCGAAGCATAGGATTGCAACATTCGGCGCCAGCATCGCCAGCACGGTTCCGATGCTCATCACGGCGAGCGAGTACAACAGAATTTTCCTGCGTCCCGCGTGGTCGCTGTAACGGGTCAAAACAATTCCCGCGATTCCGCCGACCAGGAAAAACAGTGTTTGCGAGATGCCAACCATCCCCGGTGTGGATTGCAGCTTGCGGGCAATTTCAGGGACGGCGGGAGCAACCATCGAGGCGTTTAATTGGAAGGCGATAACGCCAACGAGCAATGCGGTGAGCGTGGCTGATTTTTTTACCGAGTCCGCGGGGTGCGGCGCGTTTGCGGAATTATTCTCTGATTTGCCCGCCGCGATGAGCTTCATCGCGCTCCATCATAGCAGGGGATGCAACACGCGCCGCGTTTTGGTGGGCAAGGGGTCCTGGATAAATTTGAATTACTGCTAGAAGTGAAAAGCTGCCCGCCCACAAACCGGCCGGGCGCTACGAAAGCGGTTTCGTAGAGGACTCTCTGTCCCGTGCTCTTCGGGACAGAGAGGGCGATTTGCCTTACTTCGGAACGGAGGACCGCAAACGTACAGGCCTCAAAAAAACCGCACCCTTGAAAGGCTCAAGGGTGCGGCACCCGAAATTCAACTGCATCCGAGAATTACTGTTGATGCCGTTAGTCCAGCGGCTCGATCTTTACGATGGCTGCGCCGTGGTTGCTTCCCGTCCATATCGTCGCGGGTACGGTGGTGTCGTCGGCAAAGACGCGGCGCATATTGGTATCGCGCGGCATCAAGTATTCGGTATCCTGCCCACTCTTGGGATCGATCTTGGAAAGGCGATCGGTGGTCATGCCACCGGTGTACAGGTTTCCAGTTTTATCCCACGTCACGTAGTACGGGCCAGACCAGGGTATGGAGAGCAGCCATTCCGTAATTTTCTTCGTTTCGGGATCGAGCATTCCAATGCGGTTACCCTGATATTCGCCGAAATAGACCGCGTCATTCGGAGCAGTGCGAATGCGGCGAGGACGCGATTGTTTTGTAGGCGTCTGGAACCACGAAGTGTCGCCAGTCTTGGCGTCGATGCGGCCAATGTAATCCGTGGCAAAGTCCGTGAAGTAAAGATTGTTGTGCGAGTCGGAATCGATGCCGTAAATCGTTCCCGGCCTTGCATCGGGAAGGTGCTTCATAGGCTCGAATCTCTCGTACGATCCGGTTTTGACATCCAGCCTGAAAATATCGTAGTGCCCGGCACTGTCCGTCCAGATTTTGCCGTCAACGTCGTAGCGCATTCCCAGCATGTTCGGCTGCGCAGCGTTGTCATTAAATTCCGGCGGTAGAGAGAAAGTTTGTAATTTCTCAGTTTTTGGGCTGAACTTCGCGAGCGCGCCCTGATACATCATGCCAACCCACATGTCTCCGCTCTTGTCTTCTTCGATGTCCAGCAAACCTTGCGGATAGCCGGGCTTTAATTCCGGCACGGGATATTCCTTGAGGGCACCGGTCTTCGGATCGAGCCTGCCGATAAATTGCTCGCCAAAGTTTGTGTACCAGACGATTCCATGCTCGTCGACGATCACGTCATGCGGCTCAATCGTCGGGCGCGGCAATTCATATTCCGTGACAATCACGTGCGTGGCTTTGCCTGTTGGGCGAGGCAGGGTCTTTAGTGAATACTCCCACTGCGAGACTCCGCTCAAATTAATCGTCGCCAGATATTCAGCCTGCTTGCGGTACTGCTCCGGGGTGCCGCCGCGATTTTGCTCCATGCGGCGTTGCGGCTTGATCGGCTGGCTCACTTGCGCATAGCCCATCATCCGGTAGATCACTTGCGTAAATTCATCGGCATCATGCGTTGAACGCATGATGCGCTCAAGCGTGTGGCAACTCACGCAATTGAGCAAATACGATTTCTGCTCGTCCGTGCCTGGAATGCTCATCAACCATTCCGCATTGGTCAGTTGCGGCACAATGTTTTTCGTCTTCTTCAACGTAAGGTCCGCCGTCGCGGGTTTCTGCGCCGCTACATCCGCCGCACCCGCACCTTCGAGCGCATAGCCAACCGCGCGAGTCTTCAGCGTGTAATGGCCGGGCTCCAAACGATTCGCCGGAAAACTGTAGTGTCCCTTGTTATCGCTGAGCACGCTGACCGTAATCGTCGACCCATCTTTCTTGGCGCTGATCACTACGCCTTCCATCGGCCCTTCTTCCTGCGAAGTTACGATTCCAGAAATCGCCGGCGGCCCGGAGCTCTCCGCAGCGAACGTAAGAGCGGGCATCGATTGAATAGCGACCATCCCCAGAATAACCATGGCAATCAGCAATGTGATCCGTGTTCGCATAGTTCCCTCTCTAACTTAATTTTCGCAAACCTGGAAACGGTGCGGCGCCTCAAGCTACGTTAAACAATGCGAAGCAGCCGCGAAGAATCGATATGGGTAACTCCTGTATTGGCTTAGGACCTGCGTCTGAGGGGCAATATACACCAAACCACCCTCCCGGGGAACGGATTGTGCGGCCGTGCGCCTTGAACTCAAATTGTGAGGCTCTGCAGAGTAGAGCGCTGGTTCAACGCGCATTTTTGTCTAATTTTAACGGCGAAATCCCGCATGAGGCTGTACAGGTTGCGGAAAAAGTACTTTTTGTCATCCCGAGCGAAGCGAGGGATCTGCTTTTCTTCTCGGCTTCCAAGAAACAGCAGATTCCTCGGGCAAACACCGCCCTTCGGAATGACATGGTGCGAGTTTTTCCGCAGGGTGTAGAGCCTGCCCTACATACGAGGGCTGCGCGTGCGCTACAATAAAATGTGGCTTCGAACGATATGGCAGATTCCTCTCCCACAACAGTAAATACTCCGCCGGCAACGGCGCGCACATCCGGGGCGGGCGGTACATTCCGCGCGCTCAGGCATCGCAATTTCCAGCTTTTTTTCAGCGGACAAATTATTTCGCTGGTCGGAACCTGGATGCAGACGGTCGCGCAGTCCTGGCTTATTTACAGGCTTACCGGATCAGGAGCGCTGCTCGGCCTGCTTGGTTTTGTCGGGCAGATGCCCATCTTCGTGCTCTCGCCGCTCGCGGGGCTCGTGGCCGATCGTTGGCCGCGACAAAAAGTCGTGATCGCGACGCAAGCTTCTTCCATGGCGCTGGCCTTCATCCTTGCGGCGCTGACGATGACGCATCACATCCTCGTTTGGGAAATCATTGTTCTGGCGACTCTGCTGGGCATCATAAACGCATTCGATGTGCCGGCGCGGCAATCGTTCCTGATCGAGATGGTTGGGCGCGAGGATTTGTTGAACGCGATTGCGCTCAATTCATCCATGTTCAATGGCGCGCGAGTAGCTGGGCCGGCGATTGCCGGCATCCTCGTTGCATTGGTCGGCGAGGGCTGGTGCTTCCTTCTTAACGGAATCAGCTATCTCGCGGTGATCGCGGGCCTGTTCATGATGCGCATTCAAAAATTGCAGTCTGTGCATGATGGTGTTTCGCCGCTGGAAAAACTTCGCGAAGGAATTCGATTTGCGCGGCATACAAAGCCGATACGCACGATCCTGACGCTTGTGGCTCTCGTCAGCTTTATGGCGCTGCCTTACACCGTGCTGATGCCCATCTTTGCGGTAAAAATTCTGCACGGCGGAGCTTCGGCTTACGGCGCGCTCATGGGCGCGGTCGGTGTGGGTGCGATGTTCGGAGCGCTGGTGCTAGCCACACGCCAGCAATTGCGCGGACTGGGAAACGTTGTGGCGTACTCGGCAACCGGCCTCGGCGCTTCCCTGGTGTTATTCAGCGCCTCGCATTGGTACTGGATTTCAATGTTCATACTGGCGATTTCCGGATTCACGATGATGATGCAGTTTACGGCCAGCAATACGCTGATTCAGGCAATGGTCCCGGATCAGCTCCGAGGACGCGTGATGTCCCTGTACGCGATGATGTTTTTGGGAATGACGCCGTTCGGCTCGCTACTGGCCGGCGCTCTCGCCGATCGAATTGGCGCGCCCGTAACTGTTGCGCTCGGCGGGCTCGTCAGTTGCATCGGCGGACTGACTTTCTTGCGCAAATGGCCCGAGATGAGAGCTCCCGCGCGAGACCTGATCGCCGCGCAAGGCATGATGGCGCCGCCAACCACGCAGCCGGGCGCCACCGCTCCGCCTTCCTAAAAATTAACGGCCTACGGGATGCACCGATTTCGAGTACTTCTTCACGGCGCTTTCCATGCCGGGCGCGGAATTCTTCAAATCTTCCATGGTCATCGTGGGATGCAATTCCACTCTCGCGTTGAAGGCCAGAAACCACGGCTCCGCAATCGCGGGGATTTGCGATGGATTTTCCAGATTAAAGACGATGATTCCTGTCCTATGGCCATTCTCTTCGAGAAAATAAACAGATTCAGGTTTTAAATCGGCAAGGATCGAGCCAATTGTGGATCCAAGTGTTCCGTTGATAATGGCGGCGTTTCCTTCCGCGCCAGGAATTGTAACTTTCATCAGCATTCGCATAATGTTTCTCCTTGTGTTCGGTGGGATGAGGCGCGAATCTACTGCGAGTGCAATGCTATGTCAACTCGGATTTCCGCTGAAGGCTATCACAAATTTTGTGTTTGTGGCTCGTGGCTTTAGCCACGACATAAGTTCGACAAAAGAGTGCGGCTTTACAGATTACGGAAAAACCCAATACTCTGTCATTCTGAGCGAAGCGAAGAATCTCTCCTTGTTTCTTTTCCTATACTTAAATCGAAGAGAGATCCTTCGCTTCGCTCAGAATGACAGAACAAGGCTTTTTTTCGCAGCCTGTTAGCCGCTGAGCTTCAAATTTTGCAGTACTCACGCATACTCTTTACGCGGCGCTAATGAAATATTCCGTCCATTCCGCGATCTTCCCGTCTTTCATCAGGAAAACGGCGACCACATGAGAAGTCCGCGTTTTTTCCGGCAATATAAATTGGTTCAGCTTCTCCATGACCACCACCGGCCCCTTCGCAAATCGATCCAGTAACTCGTGCCGGATTTTCTGACCATTCGCCGTGCCGCGCTGAATAGCTGCCGGCACGACATCAAATCCCCGCACGGGCGCCGTATCGGTTGGGCGAAGTCGAAACGCGCAATCGTCAGCAAAAAAAGTTTTGAGCTTGTCAGTTTCCGGAGGATTCGAGGCAGCAACCATATCCCATGTCGCGACCATATCGCTGATCACCTTGATATTTGCTCGGTCCGGCTCCGTCATTTCCGCGGCTGCCGCAGTCATGTTGGGCAGCGTCGTCAACGCCAACGCGCCAAAAAATCCGGTCGGCAAAAATTTGCGTCGATTCATAAGTTGAAATCCCTCCCCTCTTAATTGTTTTCAATACTTCATGTAGATAGATGGACAGGAGATTAAACCGAGAGCCACGTTTTTGAAAAGCTTTAAGCGTGGGGCAAGCGAAGGTCTAATCCAAAAACTACAATTTATTCGAGGCGAACCGAGCCGGTCTATGTCCAGGAATTCATTTCGGTGTAGGATGTAATGCACACACGTCGGGCCTGTAGCTCAGTGGTTAGAGCAGCGGACTCATAATCCGTCGGTCCCAGGTTCAAATCCTGGCGGGCCCACTTGATCATCCACGAACAGATTTTTTTTGAGACACAGCTGCGCGCGTGCATCCCTGCTTGCACACGCGGAGCCGCGCCGTTGATTCCTGAGTTATGGAACGATTTCGTAGGATTGCACCACGGCGTCCGTGGTTCCGTGGTGATTGACGGCGATGAACAAACGATTGAGTGATGGGACCAGGAAACCTGTGATGGAATGGAATGCAGTGGGGACTTGGCCGAGAATGTCGTAGCGATCGCCTTCCTCGTCTTTCTGCCAGACTTTGAGGAATGGGGTACCGATCAGGTATAAGCGGCGCGTTCCGGGATCGTAGATCGCGTCGTCATAATCGCCCTGGCATGGCAGTGAGGTAATGAGTTTTCCGGTCTCCGTGTCAATCACTAGAACGGTTCCCGGTTCGCGCGAGTGAACGAAGAGGCGGTGATCGGGTTCATCCAGCGCCATCGAACCGAAGTTTTTCCCCTGCTGCGCGAAGGACCACGTGGCGATTACGGTCTGCTTGACTCTGTCCACCACGGCAATTTCGCCCTTGTAATAAACGTTCACGAACATGCGCGGACTTTTTTCTTCCATGCGGACGGACTCGATGCGGTCTCCGGAAATTCTGATGTCGCCGACTTTTTTGTCGCTGGATGTATCCACGACACTGAGGGACGTGAAATCTTCCTTGGCTTTTCTGCCTCCATTGCCGACATAAAGCATCTTGCTGGCCGGGTCATAAGCGCTGACGTCCGCGTGCGCTCCCATGGGAATCGTCCCCACGAGCTTGAACGTCGTGCCATCGAAAATTTCGACCTGGTTCGGGCCGCCGTCATCCACGGCATAAAGCTTTTTCGTTTCCGTGTTGTACCCCAGGGAGTGCGGGGCTTTCGAGCCGGTGATTTTCCCGACAACTTTGTCCGTGCGCAAATCGATCACGACAATGGTGGAATTTTCTTCCGCGGCAAGAAAGAGCCGCTGGCCGGGAGCATCGAGCGCAAAATGGTCGAAGTCGCCGTCCTTTAGCCCCGTCAGGGGAATGGTTTGAGAAAGCTTGAGCGGTCCAGGCACCTGAGCATGCGCTTGCATCGCCAGCACAAAAACAAATCCCAGCAAACCGTAATGCGAAAATAATTTTTTTGGCATTTTTCCCCTCTCCGGGCAGCAAAATATCAGTGCGAGTTAATTGCATTGTTCAACGTCTCGACATACAAGGCAAAGACAGATCCGACTGTTGAATGGGATGAAGTTTATTCGATATGAACGCCTTTGCGCAATAATTTCTATTCCGCAGAGCGAAGCCCCTGGCAATTCCCGGAGTTAATCTGCCCTGCCAGCCGGAGGAATGGAGGAATATTGGCAAGCAGGAACAATCGGGAATTTAAACTTTTGCTCAAATTTTAATTGTAAGCACGCCGCAATCAAGTGAAATAATTGACACTAAAATGCCGTGTATGATTTCCTGAAGCAAGGTACAATTCTGCCACTTAGGGACATATTCCCATGAACTGGGTTCTCGTGAATCCAGCATTTCCCGTCCGAGAGGTGTGACATGAAGTCCAAATTATTGATTTTTTCCGCTGTCATTCTTGGTTTCCTGCTGTTGTCCACTCCGACGTTCGCTCACCACGGGAATTCCGCATATGACATGTCAAAGACTGTCGCGCAGAAAGCCACCGTCACAAAATTCGAGTACAGCAATCCGCATGCCCAGGTGTATTACGATGTGACCGACGACAAGGGAAATGTGGAACATTGGGTAGCGGAAACGACGAACCCTGCGATGTTGAACCGCGTGGGCTGGAGTAAAGAAACATTGAAGGCTGGCGATCAGGTCACACTTTTTGTGAATCCGAACCGGGTAGGGGCCAAAGTCACATTTTTGCAGAAGGTCCAGCTGTCTGACGGCAAGGAACTGACCACGCAGAAAGCATTCTAACGTTTCTTAAAACTTCGGAGTGCTTTGCCGTGTGGATGCCGGCGGACCAGGTGATGGAACTGCAGATTTTTCTCTCGCTGTAAATTGCGGGCCGGGATTCCTGAGAGCACAAGTATTGATCAAGTATGGATAAGGGATCATAGGGATCACACCGTGAAATTTTTCTTCCGTCTCGGCGCAAATCCGAATCTCAAAATTACAGCGCTGAAAGCGCCGATGGACACCAGCCCAGGGCAACGCCCTGGGAGTCTGCATCCCCGCCTCATTGTGCGCCCTGAAGGGGCGCAAGGATCGGCCGCCCTTTCAGGGCGGCAGCAAATTTGGCCGGCTCAATACCCGGGCATTGCCCCGGGCTACCTTCCTCCGCACCGTTGGCGCGACAATTTCTGGCAACTCTGGCAATTTCAATCAGAGATTTTCAAAATAAAATTTGTTCGCAAAATACCAGGAGTTTAAAAATGCGTCGTTCGCCGACAGCCTCACTGGTGCTGTTTTTAACAATTGCGGCATTTTCGCCGGCAGCATTTGCGCAGTCCACCAAGCCTGCTAACACGAAAAAAGCTACGGCCCCTGCTACCTCCGCCAAACATCAGTCTCATGATCTGTCCGGAGTCTGGATGCAATATGCGGACGGAACCGATCCGGCATTCACGCGAATGAATGGCGTGGACGATCGTACGCGCCCTCCTTTGACGCCCTGGGGCCAGGCCAAGTTTGACGCCGCCAAACCCTTGATGGGTCCTCGCGCGGTAGGCGGGCAGGAAGACAGCCCCGCTTTGCACTGTGACCCGAGCGGGCCTCCGCAACTGCTCATCCTTCCGAATCCCTGGGAGATTGTTCAGATTCCGGGCAGGATGTTTATGTTTTTTGAGGAATACCACATTTGGCGCACGATTTACACCGATGGCCGTCCGCTGCCAAAAGATCCTGATCCTACGTGGCTCGGATATTCTGTCGGCCACTGGGAAGGCGACACCTTTGTGGTCGAAACTGTCGGGTTTAATGACAGAGTTTGGGCCGACCTTTCCGGGAATCCCCGTAGCGAAGATATGCACCTCACGGAGCGCTACCGCCGAGTTAACCATGACACACTGGAGCAGCAGATCATCATCGATGATCCGAAGTCGTACACAGCAAAGTGGGTGAGCCCGCCGAAGCGCCACAAATTGGAGCCCAAATGGGAAATTGGCGAGTGGTTCTGCGCGGCGAGCGAAAATCAGGTGTATGACAAGGATGTTCGAAAACCCTCTGGCGGCATAAACGAACCAACTAAATAGGCGCGGCGCCGGCAAATAGAAACGAGCGGCAGTGGAGGAGAAGCGATGGAAGTTAAGGAAGCTCAGGAAGTAAAGGATAAAAACATTCCCCGCCGGACACGCGGGAGTTATTTTTCCGTTCCTTTACTTCCGCGATCTCCTCTCCTTCCTATATTTCCATTATTTCTGTTCTCAATTTTATTTATCTTCCCGAAATCGTATGCACAGGCGAGTAGGCCTTCCGACTCATCACAGCCACAGGAAAGCGCCGCGCCCCTTTCGCATGATCTGTCCGGCGTTTGGATGCAGTACCGTGATGGCGACGTTCCGGGCACTCCTGGAATGAATGGCGTGAATGAACATTTTCGGCCGCCGCTAACTCCCTGGGGACAAGCGCAAGTGAATGCCGCGAAACCTTTGTCCGGAGCAAAGGCTGTGGCGGGTAAGGAAGACAATTCGGCCCTGCGTTGCGAGCCAAGCGGCCCTCCGCAAGTTTTGGTTCTTCCCAACCCGTGGGAAATCGTGCAGATTCCGGGCAGAGTTTTGATGTTCTTCGAAGAGCAGCACATCTGGCGCGAAATCTGGACAGATGGTCGTCCATTGCCAAAGGACCCTGACCCCTCCTGGCTTGGGTACTCCGTGGGACATTGGGAAGGCGATACGCTGGTGGTCGAAACGGTTGGCTTCAATGACAAGGAGTGGGTCGATCTATACGGAAATCCGCGAACTTCGACAACGCACTTGACGGAACGCTACCGGCGTTTAAATCACGATACTCTCGAACAGCAAATCATTATTGAAGACCCCAGAGTCTATACCAAGCCGTGGGTTAGCCCTCCCAAACTCCACAAGCTGGAACCCGGATGGGAAATCGCGGAATGGTTTTGCGTTCTGGACGAAAACAAAGGTTATGACGATGTTGTCCGCAAACCGGCTGGAGCTCCGCCCACATCCAAATAATGGCGACGGTCGCGCTAATCAATCTTTGGCACGACTGAATATACGAGAGAGATTTTGAATTGAAAGCCCCGAGGGGACCGAAGGAAAAATGAAGATTCCAATCTGCGGCAAATATTTCGTCGGCAAAAAATTTACCAAAGTTCTCGCTGTAGGTCTGGTGCTTGTCCTTTTTCCCCTGGCCCGTGTTGGAGCGCAATCGGCCGAACAGTGGAAACTTCCGGACATTCCTTGGGCGTTTCCCGTGCGGGATAAAGTTCGGCCCGAGATTGACGAACGAAAAGGGCCGATACATGTGCCGGGGAGCAATAAGACTTACACGCAAGGAGAGATCGATAATTTCGTCAATGTCCCAGATTGGTTTCCCGACGAGCACGCACCCATGCCCAAAGTAATCGCGCACGGCGCTCCCGGCGGCGTACTCGGATGCGCCTCCTGCCACCTCGCTTCTGGACTTGGGCATCCGGAATCCGCGAATCTTGCCGGAGTTCCCGCTACATATATTATTCGCCAGCTTGGTGATTTTAAGGTGGGCAACCGAATGGGCGAGGCCATGAACGACATGGCGAAAAATCTGACCGACGAAGATGCGAAAGAAGCGGCGGAATGGTTTGCGGCACTCAAGCCCGAAGTGTGGCAATCCGTGGTGGAAACCGACCGCGTGCCGAAAACATTCATCAACGAGCACCTGATGCGCATGCCGCTTCCCGGCGGCGGTGATGAGCCCATCGGACAGCGCATCATAGTATTGCCCCAGGATCCTGCGCGCGCGGAGAGCCGCGATCCGCATTCAGGATTCATCGCCTACGTGCCGAAGGGCAGCCTGGCCAAGGGCAAGGAATTCGTGAATACCGGCGGCGGAGGCAAAACCATCCAATGCGTGATCTGCCATGGACCGACGCTCAACGGTTTGGCCGAAGTACCGCCGATCGCAGGGCATGATCCGATGTATCTCTTCCGGCAGCTCTATTATTTTAAGGACGGTTCGCGCCACGGTTCCATGGGAGCGCTGATGAAGGGCGTCGTAGCAAAGATAAGCGAGGACGACATGATTGCGGTTGCGGCGTATGTCGCATCCCTCACGCCGGGTGCCCAGGAAAGTTCTTCCACAATGCCCTTTGGACAAACATCAGCCAAGCTTGAGCTGGGTGAAAAAGGCCCGAAGGGCGCGAGGTAAATAAGTGCATGCCCCTCGCCCTCGCAGCTTGAATTTATTTTATTGGGCTGAGGGAAGATACATAAGCGGAAAGCGAAACGATGTCTTCCTGCGTTAAGTTGGCCACCACGCCCTTCATTAACTGATCCATTTCGCTGTTACGCGCACCCACCTGGAATCCAGCCAACTGTCGAACGATGTATGTGGGCGAATGTCCGGCAATGTGCGGAACTGGTCCCAAACCCAACAGCCGCGGTCCATGGCAGGCGACGCACGCAGTCGTCTTTCCTCCGCCAGTTGTCGCAAGCTCCTTCCCCTTCTCGACAGCGCCAATAGGCACATACGCCACGAACCCAAGATGCGGATCACGGCAGGTGATGCGAAGCGGATCCTCGGGCACCTCAATGATTCGCGATCCGAGCGGCTCCATCTTGCCGCCTGGACGCAAGTAGCGGCGGTGGCCATCATTCACATAACTTTCCTGCACGGTATCGGTCTCAACAACACGAATCCATTGGCGCGGCTTGAGGCTTGAAAAGTAAGTCGCCGCGTCCTTCACATCCTCTTCCGTCATACCCTTGGCGATATCGCTCATGCGGTGGCGCGGATCCTGCCGCACGCCTTGCTGGAATTCACGGATTTGCGTGGTGAGGTAATCCGCCGTCAGCCCAGTCAAATTGGCCGATTCAGGATGCCCGCTGCCTGAGGCAAGATGGCAGGACGCGCAGCCCGGCGTTGCTTGTCCTTCGCCTTTCGCTACCACCTTCGGAAATGGCATGTGCTCGTCGGGAAACCAATCGGGAGGATTGTAAATATCGTCGATCTGCCCCTGCGTGTATGATTTCGAACTGCCGGGAACGTGCTTCAACGCGTTGAGGTCCTCAGCGGGGAAATCCGGCGATGGCGGAGGAAACGCCCAGGAAAGATCCATTCCGTCCACCCACCGCGAGTCGGGCGGATAAGCAGCAAAGACAGGCACAAGGAACAAGGCAAGAGTCACAATCAGAACGACTGTCTTCATCAAAAATACTCCCCAATTTTTTGGTTCTTACAATGGCGGGCCCTCAGGAACGTCGCGGTCCGGAAACCCTGGCTCATTGTCCTTGGAAAAATGCCGTCTCAATCCCTATACGTGAATTCAATCACGAATCAGTTTCCGTGTAAAGATTCGACTTTGGCCTTCGATAAATGGATAACTGCAAAAAATCATCGTTCCGAGTCACGGCCAAACTTGGATGTTCAGCCACCATTCGCTCTAGCTATGTGTCGCCTTGGCCGTAACGGGCGGCGTGGGCAGCCAGCTTTCTCCCGCCTGCATGATAAATGTGTGCTGCAGCGAATACCATTTGCCCGCCACTCCCGGCCCCGGGGCCGCCTCATTCTCATGCACTTCGTATCGCCCTATCAGGGCGCGCGTCACGCCAAATTGCGAGTCTGTATTCAGATGAGGATCGTCGGGCGAATAAATTTGAGAAGTAACCGTTTTGTAGCCGGGCTTGTAAATCAGGAAATGCAAATGCGCCGGTCGAAAGTTATGGCGCTTTTGCGCGTTCAGCAACGCTCCCACGGGGCCGTTCACCGGAATGGGATATCCGGTCGGCTTGATGCTTTGAAAGCCGAACTCTCCGTTTGCATCGGTAGTAAATTTTCCGCGCAAATTCATCTCCGCTTGTTCCGGATCCTGATTCTCGTAGAGTCCACAGGGAGACGCGTGCCACACATCAACCTCGGCACCCGCGATTGGGTTCCCCTCCTTGTCGCGCACCCAGCCTTTGAAAAACACTGCAGGTCCGCGCGTTTCAGAACGCAAAAGCGATCCCCCGTTCGGAGTTCGCGGCGAATCCGTTCTCCAAAACGGCCCCAGCATATTTGCGGAGCTTTCCGTGGCTGCGTTCGGACCATTGTTCATGAGGCATACCAATGTGGAAACTCCCAGCGATCCACACATGAGCCTCACTTCGTTGTGACTTTCCGTAGTGAGTTGGCCCAGCGCAATCACGTAGTTAATCGCGGCGTCCATTTCTTTTTCGGTGAGCTGGGTTTCCTTGATGAAGCCGTGGAGGTGCCGCACCAGACTCTCAATAATTTCTCTCGTGCGCAGTTCAGGAGTGCGTTTCGCTTCCTCCAGCACGGCTTGTGTAACCTGTTCCAGATTTTCGATGATCATGGGCTTCCATCTCCAATGAAAGGAAGTTGAGGAAGTAAAGGAAGTACAGGAAATAGAGGAACGGAAAAATCGGCCGCGCACCGCATAAAATGATGCGCGCGGTTTTATCCTTCACTTCCTTTACCTCCTCAATCTCCTCTACCTCCCACTATTTCGGCGCAACCCCCGCCGGCTTGCGCACCGCATCACCGTAACTATTTTCTTCGTCCACGATGCAGAAAAATTCCGCAATTTCCCAGGTCGGCTCCAGCTTGAAGCGCTGCGGAGGATTCACCCACGGCTTCGTGTATGCCTTGGGATCATCCATGATGATTTGCATTTCCAGCGTGTCGTGATCGAGGCGCCGGTAGCGTTCCGTCAAGTGCATCTGCTCGCTGCGCGGATTTCCGTAGGAGTCGACCCACGGCTTGTCATTCATCCCAACCGTGTCGACCACGAACGTATCCCCTTCCCATTTTCCGACTGAATATCCGAGAAAACTGGGATCGGGATCTTTCGGCAGCGGGCGGCCATCCGCCCAAATCGTGCGCCAAAGATGGTATTGCTCAAAGAACATGAAGACGCGCCCTGAAGCCTCGATGATCTCAAACGGATTCGGCAAGACGAGAGATTTGGGAACAGCCTCGGGTTCGCAGTGCAATGCTGGATTATTTTCTTTGCCGGCGACAGCGCGCGGTCCGACGAGCGGCGCGGAGGCGTCAAACCTCGCCTGTCCCCATGGCGTCAGCGGCGGCCGCAACTTTTCGTCGATGCCGTCCATGTGTACGGAATACGGCATCCACACGCCGGATAAATCGTGGGAAAGAGCGGCGTCCGTTCCCTGCGCCGTAGTCGCCGATTTGTTTGCGTCTGGCGATTTATCGTTTTGCGCGATTGCTGCAGGCTTTACAACCAGCACCGCAATCAGCACAAGAAATAAATGAACAAGCTTCATGGCCATACCCCTTTTATTTTTTACTGCCCTGTTCAGGACTTGACGCAGGATCTCCGCCACCCGCCGGCTTCCTGACTCGACTTGCATAATCAATTTCTTCATCCACGATACAAAAAAATTCGCCAATCTCCCATCCGGGCTCGAACTTGAAAAGTCGCGGCGAACTTTCCCAGGTTTTCGTGTAGGCCTTCGGGTCGTCCATGATGATACGCAGTTCCAGCGTGTCATGGTCGATTCGCCGGTAGCGTTCCGTCAAATGCATTTGTTCGCTGCGCGGATTTCCGTAGGAATCGACCCAGGGCTTATCGTTGAACCCAATCGTCTCGACAATAAACGTGTCGCCCTCCCACCGGCCCACGGAATATCCCAGATAGCTTGGGTCAGGATTTTTCGGCAGCGGTCGCCCATCCGTCCAGATCGTGCGCCACAAATGGAATTCCTCGAAAAACATAAATATTCTTCCGGGAATCTGCACGATCTCAAACGGATTGGGAAGAACCAGCGACTTGGGAACAGCTTCGGGCTCGCAGCGCAAGGCTGGATTATTTTCCTTTCCAGGCTGAACGCGCGGCCCCATGATAGGAATTGCGGCGTCAAATCGCGCCTGTCCCCACGGTGTCAACGGAGGACGCGTTTTTTCTTCAATTCCGGAAATAACCGGCTCGCCGTTCTCTCTCTTATCCGGGTACGGCATCCAGACTCCGCCTAAATCGTGCGACGGCGCGGAAACCGCGGAAGGCTGGCTCGCTTGTGCGTGCAATTTCGGGGAGAACAATAAAATTGAGAATAGGAATATCGGAAGGAAAGGAAGTAGAGGAAGTTGAGGAACGGAAAAATCGGCACCGCTCGAGTGTCGTGAGAGGTTGTCATCCTTTACATCCTGAACTTCCTTCCCTTCCTCTACTTCCATTTTTATTTCTCCATTGCGACTCATTTATTTTTTCCCTGCCGGCTTGCGCACAACCTGGTCGTACGCATTGTCTTCGTCCAGCACACAAAACCATTCCGCGATTTCCCAACCCGGCTCCAGCTTATGAAGTTTCGGCGGACTTACCCACGGCTTCGTATACGCTTTGGGATCGTCGATGATGATTTGCAATTCCAATGTATTTTCATTTAATCGCCTGTAACGCTCGGTCAAGTGCGTTGCGTCGCTGCGCGGATTTCCATAGGAATCGTCCCAGAGTTTATCGTTGAAGCCGATGGTGTCGACGATAAACGTGTCGCCTTCCCATTTGCCAACGGAATATCCCAGATAAGATGGTTCAGGATCTTTCGGCAGAGGACGCCCGTCTGTCCAGATTTCGCGCCATACGTGCCCCAACTCAAAAAACATCAGAACTCTTCCCGGAATTTGAATAATTTCAAACGGGTTGGGAAGATTGAGAAGTTTCGGAGGACCGTCAGGATCGCAGCGCAGCGCGGGATTATTTTCCTCGCCCGCAACCGCCCGCGGCCCCACCAGCGGCCTTGCAGCATCGAATTTTTCTTTTCCCCACGGCGTCAGTGGCGGACGTGTCCTGTCATCGACGGCATTCATGCCCGGAACTCCGGGCACATCGCCGTCCGGATATTGCATCCAGACACCGGAAAAATCATGCGAGAGAGCAGGCGTCGCGGCGGGCTTGTTCGATTGCGAATGCAAATTCGGAGAGAAAAATAAAATTGTGAATAGGAAAAATGGAAGTAAAGGAAATAGAGGAAATTGAGGAAGTAAAGGAACGGAAAAATCGCCACCGCGCGTGTGGCGGGGAATGTTTTTATCCTTTACTCTCCGTGCTTCCCTCACTTCCTCTACCTCCATCTCAAATTATCCATTCCCAATCGTTTATTTTTTCCCTGCCGGTTTCCGCACCGTATCGTCATACGTTTTGTCTTCATCCACCACGCAAAACCATTCGGCAATTTCCCAGCCCGGCTCAAATTTATAAAGCTTGGGCGGGCTTACCCACACTTTTGTATACGCTTTGGGGTCATCAATGATGATTTGCTGTTCCAGAGTATCGCGATTCAGTCGGCGGTAGCGCTCGGTAAGGTGCATCTGATCGCTGCGTGGATTTCCAAACGGATCGGCCCATTGTTTATCATTAAAGCCAATCGTTTCGATGACAAATGTATCCCCTTCCCACCTGGCCACCGCATAGCCCAAATAACTTGCGTCAGGATCTTTGGGAAGCGGGCGACCGTCCGCCCAAACATTACGCCAAATATGCTGCTCCTCAAAAAACATCAAAACTCTTCCCGGCATTTGCACAATTTCAAACGGATTGGGATGATTCAAAAGTTTTGGCGGGCCGTCCGGATCGCATTTGAGCGACGGACTATTTTCCTCTCCCGCAATCGCCCTGGGTCCAAGCAATGGCCTCGAAGCGTTAAATTTTTCCTGCCCCCACGGGGTCAATGGAGGGCGCGTGGATTGATCAATCGCATTTTTTCCGGTGCCGGGCGGCACATCCGTATCCGGATACGGCATCCACACACCGGATAAATCGTGAGAATCAGACGCCGCCGCGTCTTGAGTTTTTGCGTCATCGGATGATTTCCCCGCCTGCGCCAATGCACCCGTAGTGCCTGGCATCAACAACGCGGCACACAGCGCGACCCTGAAAATGTTTCGCCACAAACCTTTGCGGAGATCGGGCCAACTTTTCAGAAATCGTTCAGCGGACAAAGAAATCCGATGGGTCATCGGTCTCGCCTCTTCAACTTCTCAATGTCAGGCTCGGGCGCAGTGCAGGAATACAAAATTTCAAAGTACCGCTTCTGGCGGAATTATACGCCGTCTTTGCATGCAACTGTAAAGACGCAATCGGAACAATTCCATTTTTCTTGTGAGGCTTACTCTGCGGTTGAATTTGAATTCCCATTTCATGAGGCAAGCTGCCATCTCCGTCCCGAAGAACGCGGTACGGAGATGCCTCTACAAAACCGCAATGCATTGCTGCTGTTGGTTTTGTAGCGCACGCCCTCTTTTTGGGCGGGCAGTTTTTTCTATGCTTACAATCTGATTTAACGAATTACCAAAAAAGTCCGACGCGCGACAGATCGGACCTAATTATCGTATGATCGGTTTTCTGAAAATGGCGCGGCGGCTTCCACTTTGAATTCGCGGCTCAGGCAACCCATCGCTCCCATCGTGCTTCCGAAAGGATTCAACACCTATCGCTGATGGGCGAAGAATTCTGCGGCGCTGGATGCATAGCTGACGTTTCGTCAGAGCCTGGTAGGTCTCTACGGCCCTGCGAATTCAACATCCGGGAATCCTGGCGAGTTTGAAATCGGTTTTGCGGATCCGAAAATAATTGGAAGTGTGGTTTGTGAGTAGTCCAATTCAGTAAAAAAGAAACGGTCCGGAGGCAAGGGTGAAGATGAAGTCGTTGCTGGTGATTGCAATTCTTACGTTTCCTTTTTTACTGATTTCCTGCGGGTCGACC
The DNA here is from genome assembly GCA_963786215.1 of uncultured Acidobacteriota bacterium. GTDB lineage: Bacteria > Acidobacteriota > Terriglobia > Acidiferrales > UBA7541 > Palsa-360. The sequence continues at coordinate 485,612 of CAWAYK010000001.1, read as the reverse complement.
ACGGCCCCAACCACATTCACGATTGGGGGCTCGGTTTCTGGCCTTGCAGGCACGGGCCTGGTATTGCAGGACAACGGCCATGACAACCTGCCAATCAGCCAGGGCGGGAGCTTCCTTTTCCCCACGGCCCTCGCGAGCGGAACGGCATACGCCGTGACCGTACTGACGCAACCATCGAACCCGGCGCAAACCTGCACGGTCACATTTGGTGGAACAGGGACAGCTACCTCAAATGTGGTGATCGTGAGTGTCAACTGCAACACGAACAACTTTACACTTGGCGTAAACGTCTCAGGGCTTTCCGGCACAGGCTTGGTATTGCAAAACAATGGCGGCAATAACCTCCCGATCAATGCCAATGGCATCTCCACGTTCTCTACGCCTGTCAACAGGGGAAGCAGTTACAACGTCACAATCCTCACGCAGCCATCCAGTCCCACGCAGAACTGCTCGGTGACAAACGGCTTTGGAGCAAGCATCAGCGGAAACGTGACCAGTATCCAGGTGGCATGCTTCACCACTTCGCAGACTTTTACGGTCGGTGGCACGATTTCTGGCCTTGCCGGCACAGGCCTTGTGCTGCAGGACAATAGCGGCGACAACCTTCCCATCAGCAAAAATGGAATCTTTACATTTCCCACACCGATCCCCAGCGGAAGTTCTTTCAGCGTTACGGCATTCTCGCAGCCTGCGAGCCCAACGCAGACCTGCGTCGTTACGGGCGGCGGCGGAACGGCATCCGCCAATATCACCGGTGTTCTGGTGAATTGCACAACGACGACCTTCACGGTAGGCGGCACGATTACCGGTCTGACGGGTGCGGGACTTATTTTGCAAGATAACGGCGCCAACAGCTTGCCTGTCGCCGCAAACGCCACCAGCTTTACATTTGCTGCACAGGTGGCCAGCGGCTCCGCGTACGCTGTGACCGTGCTGGCTCAACCCAGCCCCAGTTGCGCCATAACCAATGGCAGCGGCGTAGTTGGAAATTCCAGCGTAACCAACATCGCGATTTCCTGTGCAGGAACGAATTCGAATATCGCGGCCACGGCCTCGGGACTCCTGGCCAACACGGCCGTCGTGTTACAGGATAATGGTGGCGACAACCTTACGATCTCCTCAAACGGCGTCACCACGAATTTCAATACTCCCATCGCTTCGGCCGCAGCTTACGCAGTTACAGTGCTGACTCAGCCGGCCGGGCAAACTTGCACGCTGGGAGCGAATGCCAGCGGCAAGGTGGCCAGCGCCAATATCAACGTCGCGGTCACCTGCGGAACAACCATCACGGCAGGCGTGGCGCATACGTGCGCGCTTGCCGGCGCGGGCACGGTTCTCTGCTGGGGTTCGAATGAATTTGGCCAGCTGGGCAACGGCTCAACCACCAGCATCACCAGCCCAATCCAAGTGGTGGGTCTGACTTCCAGCACCGTCTCCGTCGCCGCTGGATCCGAATCTACTTGCGCTCTCATCGCGACGGGAACAGTCTGGTGCTGGGGAGATAACTCCAGCGGACAACTTGGCAATGGCACGTTTACACCATCCACCGTCCCTGTGCAGGTAATGGACCCGGCTGGGAATGCGCCTCTCAGCGGTGTCGCTAGAATCGGTGCCGGGCAATCCCACACGTGCGCGGTAACCGCTGCCGGCGAGGCTCTCTGCTGGGGAGACAACAGCAAGGGCCAGCTGGGAAATGGCACGGAGATCGATTCCAGCCTGCCTGTGCCTGTTTCGGGGCTAGCTACGGGCGTGGCCACCATTGCGGCCGGATCGGACTTCACCTGCGCTGCAACCACGGATGGCGGCGCTAAATGCTGGGGAGATGGAGTTTCAGGGCAACTTGGCAACGGAACCTCGGCGAACTCCGCCCTAGCCTCATCGGTTTTGGACGGGACCGGAAGCTCCGCTCTAGGCGGGGTGGTCACTATCTCGGCGGGATTCGAGAATGCCTGCGCCCTTACCACAGTGGGCAACGTCCTCTGCTGGGGAGCTAATGGCGCGGGTCAACTTGGCAATGGCGCTACGGGCTCGGCGTCCACACTTCCGGTCGAAGTAACGGATTCGAATGGGAAGTCGCCGCTCGGTGGCATGGTTGCGATTTCCAGCGGGCTGGACAGCAACTGCGCTGTGACCGCCGCCGGGACAACCGAGTGCTGGGGAGCAAACGCAAGCGGTCAGCTGGGCAACGGAAGCACCACAAATTCGTCGACCCCGGTTGTCGTCGCCGGCCTCTCCAGCGGCGTCGCCGCAATCGCTTCCGGTGACCAGCACGCCTGCGCCGCAACCATTACGGGATCAGCGCAGTGCTGGGGAGCCAACGCCAACGGCCAACTCGCAAATGGAACCACGAATAGCTCAGCTATTCCAGTGGAAGCCCTTGGAGTGAACAACATTGGCCTGTTGCGTCTTTTTTAATGAATTGCGATCCGATTAGAAGTTTTCTGGATCTGAAATTTCGCATTTGAAATTTCAGATTTCAAATTATTGCTCGGTGAAAACCATGATAGCCAGAAATGCCTGCGCTAACTGGTCTGCCCCACGCCTCTTTCCCTTAGAGGGTAATGGTATATGGAATAAGTTTTCAAGATTTTGAGTTGACTCCGCCAGTCCGCCAAGACGAGTTAACTGGTCCTGCTTCGCTTTTTCCAGAAATTTGCAAAATTCTTCATATTGATCCGCCACCTACCGCCCAAACGGACTCGTATTTGCCTCTAAGTGTCGCCAGAAAAAGTACTTGGAATGTTTTGTGGAAAAGATTCCCTAGTTGCCATTTGCAGTAGACCGTCGGCCCAGTCTTACACCCTAAGGGAAGGCCTACGGGGATAACCTGATTGACGCCTTGGCTTGTTATCAATAACGATTTAACGTGCAGGTTAGAGGTTTGACCGGGGTTCTGCCGCCCATGCAGCGTGGCCGGAACAGCATAAGTGTGAGACTCGAACGCCTGGCTTAAAAATAAAAAAATCCTGTATCCAAAGGGCATCCAGCTTCATCCATTTTTCACGGGAGGAAAAATGTCTGAAACATCACAAAATCCATTTGCAGATGCACCTCCGCAATTTCGACTTGATGTTGAACTTCACCAGCTTTTGACCAGTTCGCAGGCAGGGTCGCCCCCGCCCGCTGAATCCAAAGGAATGTCCTTGCCGGAACCTGTATTTCCGCAGCATCCGGCGCTGCTAAAGGAATGGGGGCTGGATGCACCGCCTCCCGAACGGAAGTGGAGCGGCAAGCACATCCTCCGCGCGATGAACGGGTGGCTGGTTCCCTATGTCAAATCGAGAGTCCTTCCGGGCGATTTTCATCCCATCACGTCATATCTTTTCGTGGAATACAAATGCAATTTGGACTGCTGGTATTGCTGGGCGTTTAATAACAAAGTTAAGGGGATGACAGAGGACGTTGCGCGCCGGTCCATCGATTGGCTGCACGATCACGGTTGCCGGGTGCTTGCTTTGATGGGCGGAGAACCGCTCCTTCGCCCTGACTTTGCTCACAAGGTAGTTAACTATGCGGCAAAAAAGGGTTTCTGGATTTACATTGGAACAAACGGCCGGCTGCTCCGTCCGGAAGTGACAGACAGGCTGGCCGACGCGGGAGCAGCCATTTTTAATTTTGCGGTCGACGCCTGGGATGAAAAGCCCAGCCTGCCGAAAGCCGTCGTGCCCGTTCAGAAAAATCTGGAATACCTGATTCGCAAACAATATGTGTACGGATACATGGTGTTCTTTAACCTGAATATTTGCCGGAACAATCATGAAGACGTGAAAAAAATTACCGAATTCGCGCATGAACACCGGCTGGCTACCGACTACCACATCAATGAAACTCCAATGATCGAGCAGGACGAACATTTCAAGCACTTGAGTGACAACCCGACCTACATTCGCCCGCAGGATTGGCGCGCCGTTGACGAACTGGTGGATTGGCTTATCGAGAAGAACAAGGCGGGCTACCAGATGGTGAATTCCGTGCAGCGCTTGCAGGAAATGAAAGCGTTTGTGCGGATGTCCTCGGGCCTCGACATCCGTAAATACGGTTGGTATGGAGACGGAACAGGACTCAATAGCGAAGAAGCCAGAATGCTTTCCACCATTCCCGGAATTGCGCAGGACGAAAAAGGCGAAATGCAGTTTACGGACTGGAACTGCCGGGCCGGCCAAAATAATGTGATCATTCGGACCGATGGAACCGTTGCTCCCTGCTTTCCCATGTACGCATCCACCTTTAATTGGGGAAACATTGACCGATTCGATTTCAATTCCAAGCAGCTTTCGCATATGAAGGGCGCCTGCCAACGCCACTGTTTTTCAACGCTCAATCACAATCTGGCATATTGCTATAACGATGCCAGGGTTATTAAATGGCTCTGGAAGCAGGCTTCGACTGGGTTTCGTGGTGACGCACGGAGCTTTGAATAGGGGAAATTTAGAGGATTTCGATCCATTTTTGGCCGGCCCTCATCGGCTTTGCGGATTCACACGGTGAGGCCGGCCACTGCTGACTTTAGGGCAATTCTTTTGCAAGTCTGTATGGCTTTTAAAACTGTCTTTTGATATAAGCGAGGGGTCCGGTTTGGCCCCAGGATATCCACCTGCCCGGCGCTGAGCGCGCGACCTCATGGAGATTGGGTCATGAGTCTTATGGACTTCCAAAAAGGTGCGAGCCAGGGATTGGTCTATTTGCGTGAGCCGAAGTCTGGACATTGCTCATTCCTTCAAGTACGTCAATTCATTTCCATGAATCGCCGCAGATTTTCACAGAAATTGGGAACCACGGGCCTTCGTTAACGATAGACAAAAGAAATGTCTGAGGGTGCGAGGAGGATTTTTTTATGGCGACAGCGGTTACTCACTACACTTCCTACAAAGCGCGGCCTTTCACGCGAGAACAGCGCGATAAAACCACGATTTTATTTGGCGGCCTGACCTGGAAACACGAGCGGCTGGTTCAAGGCGTCTTCAATAATTTGAATTACAACGCCAAGCCGCTGCCGAACATCGCGCGCGCGGACCTCGACGCCGGTAAGGAACTGATCGACACGGGCGCATGCTGCCCCACGATCTTCACCACAGGCAGCCTCGTTAATTTCCTGAAAAACGAAGTCGCCGTCAACGGCAAGCAGAAAACGCTGGATGATTACGTCTTCCTGACGGCCGGCGCGTGCGGCCCCTGCCGCTTCGGGCAGTATCACGAATCTTACGAGATGGCTCTCGACGGCATGGGTCTGAAGGAATTCCGCCTCTTCCTGCTCGCACAAGACCAACTCGACCAGGCTCCCGAAAAGGGTGGCGGCCTCGAGATCAACATGCCGCTGAGCCTCGGCATCGTGTGGGCCATCCTGGTCGGCGATATTCTTACGGACATGGAGTACCTGACGCGTCCTTACGAAGTTGTGCCCGGACAGACCGACAAAGTCATGCAGGAAAGCGCTGACTATCTGTTCGAAGTGTTTCAAAACCGGCCGCTGAAGACAAATAAGTACAGCATGCTGGCCTGGCATTTCATGTCCGGCTATTTTGCGGATGCGCTGCGCGTGGTGAAGAAGAAGTTCGACGCCATTGAAGTGGACCGCCTGCAAGTGAAGCCGAAGGTGAAAATTACCGGCGAGTTCTGGCTGCAAACACATGAAGGCGACGGCAATTACAACATCAAGCGCTGGCTGGAATCGGAAGGCTCCGAAGTGATGCCGCCTCCGGTGGCCGTATGGCTGGGATATTTGCTGCACACTCCGCTGTGGCGCCTGTCGGCCAAGCCGAACATTGACCGCAAAATTCGCATGAAAATGGCCATGATTCGCGGCCTCGAAAAACTTTATGTGGGAACCTATAACCGGTTCCGCAAAGCGCTGGGCAATGTGCCGCACGAATTGCCGGATCAGGAAGAGCTGAAGCAGCTGGCTTCTCCCTTCTTCCACCACGAACTGCGCGGCGGCGAGGGCCACATGCTGATCGGCAAGGCCTTGCATGCGCATCTTCACAAGCACGCCAACATGACTTGCGAGCTTTCACCCTATTCCTGCATGCCGAATACGATGTCGCAGGGAGCAATGGCCAACGTGCTGGGGCGGCATCCGGAACTGCTCTACGCGCCCATCGAAATCAAGGGCGACGCGGAAGTCCACGCACTTTCCCGCTGCCAGATGATTTTGACCGAGGCGAAGAAGCGTTCGCAGGCTGAGTTCGTGGCGGCGATGGCAAAGACGGGGTTGACACTTGACCAACTCCGGCAAATCGAAGAGAAACATCCTAAAGTGAAGAAGGCAACTTATCGGATTCCGCACATGGGATACGCGTCCACGGCGGCGAATTACGCGCTGCATCTCGCCAGCCTCTAGGGGAATGCGGGTGCCGCACCCTTTGTGACTTTCAAAGGGTGCGGGTTTAGAGTCGAGCTTAACCCGGAATTTGTGGAAGGTCGGTAGGAAAATCCCCACCCTTGCAAAACTCGCATGGATGGGCACCCGCCGAGGACGACGGGGATTTGTATCGCTCGCGCTCAGGCGAGCATTGGGTTGAGTTGGGAGTGCTCACCTAAAGGTGAGCGCTACATGCAATAGGAATCAGCGAGGACCCTCAATGGCTGACGGAAATATCGTTCAGATCGCGCCGCTCATGCGGGAACCGGGCATGGTGGAAATCAAGATGCCGCCAAAGCTCGCGCCCAGCTCGAATGGCGCAATGATATGCGGTCTCGACGTTGGCAGCACGACGGTAAAATACGTCCTTGCCTCTCCTTCCGGCGAAGTCATTTCCCAGGCTTACGAGCGGCACAACACCAAGCAGGGTGAAAAGGTTCTGCAGTTTTTGGCGCGGCTTGAGGCGCAGCATGATTTCACGCCACAACGCGATCGCATTTTCCTTACCGGCTCAGGCGCGGGACTGATCGCGCCGATCGTCGGAGCGAAAGTCGTCCAGGAAGTTGTGGCGGTCGCTGCGAGCGTCGAGCGATTGCATCCCGACGTAAGATTCGTCAGTGAAATCGGTGGAGAAGATATGAAGACTATCTTCTTCAACGGCAACGGAACGACGAAGAGCAAACAAGTTTTGATGCAGAGCGCATGCTCTGGCGGCACGGGCACGTTCATTGAAAAAACCGCGCGCAAGTTGCAGATTGCTCCTGAAGCGCTTTCCGAAATGCGCTATACGGGGCACACGCTGCACAAGATCAGCAGCAAATGCGGAATTTTCGCGGAAGCCGACGCCAATACGTTGCTCAAAGCCGGCGTCACGGTCGATGAAATCATCGCTTCCCTGTTCGAGGCGGTCGTTTACCAAAACCTCGCCACGCTGACGCGCGGAAACACGCCGTCGCCGGAAGTTCTGCTGCTTGGCGGACCGAATTTGTTTTTCAAAGGGCTGCAAGAAGCATGGAGACTGCACCTCACGCACATCTGGCAGGAACGAAAAATCCAGATGCCGAACAGTAAAGATCCAGAAGAATTCATTGTGGTGCCAAAGGACGCGCTGTATTACGCCGCGCTCGGCTGCATCGAAGTGGCTCTCGGCGAGCAACATACGGTCGGCACTTACCTCGGCACCAAGAAACTGCAATGGTGGATCGAAGAAGGCCAGTACGAGGATAAAAAGAAACAGGGCCGCGGCGGATTGTGCGACAGCGCGGATAATCTAAAAACGTTCATTGATGTTTACTCCAAGATGGACGCGACCTCCGCGGCCAATATCGAAGCCAAAGCGGCGGCGGCTCCAGCCGTTACGGTGGAGAAGAGAAAATTGGATCGCGTTGTGGTCGGTTGCGATTTCGGTTCGACCACGGCGAAGGCCGTTTGCCTGGGGCCTGATAAGGAACTGCTCTTCTCCTGCTACGCTCTGAGCAAAGGAAATCCCATCGAGGACGCGAAAATTTTATTCCGCCAGCTTCGCGAAGCGATCGGTGACGGCGAGATCCTCGGCCTCGGAATCACAGGCTACGGAAAAGATTTGCTGAAGGGAATTTTGGGCGCGGATTGCGGCGTAGTGGAAACAATCGCGCACGCGTCTGCCGGGTTGCATTACTTCCCCGATGCGGATTGCATCTGCGATGTTGGCGGCGTTGACGTCAAGATCATGATCCTGAAAAACGGGACGGTCAGCGACTTCCGTTTGAATTCGCAATGCTCTTCTGGCAACGGCGCGTTTCTGCAGGGCGTCGCCGAGCGGTTTGGCATTCCCCTAAGCGAAATGGCCGACAAAGCATTTCTCGCTCAGGCCATGCCGCAGCTTTCTATGGGATGCGGCGTGTTTTTGCAAAGTGATATCGTCAACCAACAGCGCAAGGGCTGGCAGGCGGAAGAAATTCTCGCCGCGCTCTGCTCCATTCTGCCGCTGAACGTATGGATCTATGCGGGCGGCATGAATAACCTCTCGCAAGTCGGAAAGAAGTATATTTTGCAGGGCGGCACACACAAGAATCTGGCCGTGGTAAAAACGCAGGTCGATTTCATCCGCTCCAAAGTTCCCGATGCCGATGTTGTCGTCCATCCCTATTCCGGAGAGGCTGGCGCAATCGGCGCCGCTCTTGTTTCGCTGGACTGGTGGGAAAAAGGTGGCCGGTCGCAGTTCCGCGGCTTCGAAGTGATCGAAAAATTGACGTATACCACCACGACGGCGAAGGAAACAATTTGCAACTGGTGCCCGGTGAATTGCCAACGCAGTTTCATCGATGTGGCTCTGCCCGGCGGCCAGGGTCGAGAGTGGAGCAAGATTCCGATTTCTGTGGGATGGGAGCGGGTGATCGTGAACAACTCGTGCCCCAAGGGACTCGTCGAAGATCTAAATGAAATGAAAGTGATCAAGGCTGGAATCGAGAAAACCAAGAATGCGTTTCCCAACATTGCAGACATGGTTCGGCAAGAAGGCTTCCGTCGAGTCTCCACTCCCGCCTAAGGACCGCTCGGGAGTACGCGTAGGAATCCCCAAGGTCCTGAACATGTGGAGCACCCACCAGTTCTGGGTCGCTTTTCTGCGCGAAATCGGCATCAGCTCCGAAAATATTGTTTTCAGCTCGGACACTTCCGAGGAGCAGGGCCGCGAATTCGGCAAAGGCCGAGGCACGGTCGATTGCTGCTATCCCGTAAAAGCCATGAGCGGACACTATGGCGAGTTGATCTTCGGCCAGAAGAGAAAACTCCACGTCATCATGAGCCCGATGATTTATTCGCTGCCTTCTTTTATGCGCGGGCACGTTTCGGAAAACCTGGCCTGCACGCGCGTGATGGCCGGACCGGAAAATATTCGCGCCGGATTCGTAAAGGAAAGCGATGTGTTCGGCGACAACGGAATCAAGTACGCCGCGCCGTTTGTGAATATGGCCGAGCCGGACATGGTTCCCAAGCAAATGTATGACGCGCTGAAAGATGTATTCGACCTGGACATGGCGGAAACACAACGCGCCGTGGACGCGGGTTACAAAGCGCTGCGCGAATTCAACGAGAAAGCGCGAGCGGAAACGCGAAAAATTCTGACCTGGTGCGCGCGCGAAAATAAACCGTGCGTGCTTGTGCTGGCGCGCCCGTATCACATGGACCCGGGCATCGGGCACGAGATTGAGGCCGATCTGCAGGCGCACGGTTATCCCATCGTGTGGCTGCAATATCTCCCCATCGACGAAGATTTACTTGGCTGGATTTTTGGCGAAGAAGTACAGGCGAAGAAGATTCGCTCGCCGCTCGATATTTCCGACGTGTGGACTTCGTCCAACAGCAGCAACACGAATGAAATTCTTTGGGGCGCAAAATTCGCGGCGCGTTTTCCGTGGGTGACCTGCGTGCTGCGCCTCTCCAGCTATGAGTGCGGCATGGATCAGCCGACCTACACGCCGACGCAAAAAATCGTGGAAGCGGCAGGGACTTTATTTTTTAAGTTTGGCGACCTGGATTCGACCAAGCCAACGGGAAGCATTCGCATTCGCATTGAGACCATTGTGCATTACCTGGCAAAATATTCAGATGCGATCATTGAGAAGAAGCTCGCGCTTTTGCCGCAGGATTGCCCGCTGCTGTCAGACATGAAAGAAAAGTCTGAGAAGACTCTAGCCGTTGTTGCCGGGACTGATTAGATCTTCGTAGCGCCGGCATCCTGCCGGCAGGTTTATGCGATCGTTATCGGCAATTAAGAATGCCGGCAAGATGCTGGCGCTACAAAACCAACCCGCTTCTAAATTTACTGATTTATCTGCGTGCTTCGCCGGCGGAGGTTCGCGCTTGCGGCTGAAATAATCCTGTTAGCCAATCGAAAATGGGGAGAAACACGTTGAAGCGGCCGGTGTCCTGCGCGTGATGCATCAGGTGATGCCTGGCAGCGGGACGCACCCACCTTGGCAGCCAGCCGCCAATGTGCGAGCGCCAGTGAATTTCTTCAAACGCGATGTAATAGACCGCGAAGCTTGCGAATGCGCCTGCTGTCCAGACACTTTTAAATATCCATTGGAGCAACAAAAATGGGACGGCATTGACGAAAAAAAGTGCAACGACTCCCCACGGGTTTCTCGAAAAGTTTACGTAACGCGCGGCTTCCGGCAAGTGCAGCGTGGTGTGGTGCACCATATGCTGCTGGCAAAACATGCCGCGGCCTGAGTGAAGCAAAAATCTGTGCAGGCAATATTCAAATCCGTTGGCGTAGAAAAAACCAAGGACAAGACCAACTGCGATCCCGGCAGGCGTGTGGGGGGAAAAATGGATCGAAATGTAAACGAGGAGAGACCCGGACAAGATTGCAGCCAGCAGGTTATTTCTCTTGATTCTTAGGCCTTGCGCTTTCCACTCGGCCCGGATCAAATCTTCGGAATGCATGACGAATTAAAGCTAACGCTTTCCTCGTTTTGCCGCAAGCTGCCGGGGTGCGCTTTAAGTGGCATAGGCTTCAGCCTGTGGGGTTTGGGCCTTGCGAGGACTAATATTTTAAGAGGTGTAATTCAAGCAGCGACTAATCCCCACAGGCTGAAGCCTATGCCACTTAAAGCCTGTTTTTTTGAGGATGACTCGTGATAAAGTCTGCGAAGGAGACCTTCCTGTGAGACATTTCCGATGGGCGCTGCTGATTACCCTGGGCATTTTTCCGCTCGCCGCGGGCGCGCAACAAGCAAGCGCGGATAAACCGCTGACCGATGTTCAGAAATTGGGGCACCGTGTGTTTGAGCAGCGCTGCGGCATCTGCCACGCGCCGGCAAGAGCAGGCTTTCAGATGTACGGGCCACCCCTATACAAAGATCTGGTCAACGGAAGCGAAGATGCGATCAAGGAAATTATTCGCAATGGATCGGCAAAAATGCCGGGATTCAAGCTTGGAATACCAGCATCGGACATTGACGCGATTGTGGAATATTTGAAAACCGTTCCGAAGCCGCCGAAGAGCACGCAGACCACCGGCGGTGACATGGGCCCGCTCGACTAAGAAAAAGGAGAGCCTGCAATGAAACTTTTCCAAACTCGATCGATCGTAAAATTCGTGGGCCTTAGCCTCGCATTAATTGTGCTGGGTGCTGCGCTGCCCTCGCTGGGACATGCCGCTCCGGATGGCTCGCTGCTGGCTGGAACGGTGAAGTCCGCGGCGGGAGCGCGGATGAGCGGCGTGACGGTTTCCGCGAAAATGGGCAATACGACGATCACGACCTCCGTGTTCACGGATGAAGAGGGCTCGTTCTATTTTCCGTCGATGAATAGCGGGCACTATCAAGTGTGGGCGCAGGCCGATGGGTTTGAAATCGCGCGCGGCACTGTGGATCTGACGACCACCAAGCATGAAGATTTTGTTATGAAGGAAACGAAAGACGTCGCGAAGCAGCTGACCGGCGACCAGATGCTCGCTTCGCTGCCGGATCAGACGCCGGACGATCGCCGAATGAAGCGCATATTCCGCAACGATTGCACGAGCTGCCACCAGCCGAATTACATTTTGCAGAACCAGTTCGATGAAAAGGGATGGACCGCGATTCTGGAAGTCATGAAGCGCGTGAATGTCGCCGGAGGGTATTCGGGGCCGAACAGCCCGATCGCGCCGCAAATTGATACGCATGAGAAGGAACTCGCCGCGTATCTCGCTCGCGCTCGCGGACCGGAACCCAGCGCCATCACGAATTATAAATTGCGGCCGCGCCCGACTGGAGACGCAGCACGCGCAGTTTTCACCGAGTACGATGTGGCGATGTTTGCAGCTAATGACGTACCTAAAACATACGCGTTGAACAACGGAAGCGATTGGTCGCTGGGTACTCCATCGTCTTTCTTTGGCAATCATGGCGTGCACGACGCGCAGGCGGACCTCGATGGAAACATCTGGTTTTCCGTGAACGTCCCGAATCCGTATGCAAGCATCGGACGCGTCGATGCAAAAACGGGCGAGACAAAATTCTTCCGCGTTGAAGGGCTGCACGGCATGGCTGCAAACGGGCACGGCGCAACGAGGGATGAACACGGGCACATCTGGTTCAACATTTCCGCGGGCGAGGACAAAGGTCCAGGGCGCATGATCGAAGTCGATCCATCCGCGCAGACTTTGCAGGTCTACACTCCGCCGAACACAATGGAAGGACCGACCACCGTCGCGGGAACCGTGGACGTGGACGGCAAAGGAAAAATCTGGGCTTCCACTTTCCACGGAGCTTCGCGTTTCGATCCCGTGACAAAGCAGTTTACGGAATACAAATCGCCCACGTTTAAAAATGCCGATGGAATTGGAAACACTTACGGACTCACAGCAGACGGCGAAGGCAACGGCTGGTGGGCGGAGATGAATCTCGACATGATCGCAAAAACCGATCTCGAGACCGGAAAGGTTACGGAAATCAAAATTCCGCCCGTGCCGGGAATCAGAGATATGTTTTCAGCGGAAGAAGCGAAAACCTACGATGCTGGCGGATCGACATGGAATGCTGCCACGCCGTGGGCGGAAGGTCCTCGCCGCATGGGAGCCGACAAACAGGGCCATGTGGTATGGGTTTGCGACTGGTGGGGCGGAAGCCTCGCGAAGATCGACACGCAAACTTTGAAAGTAACGCTGATTCCCCTCCCCCGGCCAGACGTGCAAGAGCCATATCAGGCGGCGGTGGACAAGGATCACAACGTTTGGATCAATTTGATGAATTCAGACGAGGTCATCAAGTTCGATCCCAAGACTTCCAAATGGACTGAGTATCCGTTCCCGACGTTGGGCGCGGAAACACGCTACATTTCTTTGCTGGAGCGCAACGGCAAAATGGAAATTATATTGCCGTATTCGCGCGCGCGAAGAGTTGCGCGGATGACCGTTCGCACAAAGGAAGAAATTCAGGCGCTAAAACAGCAGGTGCAGCAGCAGGAACAAGCTCGCGCGCAATAGTTTAAAATTCAAATTGCGCCAGTAAACGGTCGCTATATTTTTGTCTGAAAATAAATTGGGGTTGAGCTATTTCTCTTTTCCCTCACGTCGATTCATTCATATTGACACGGAATAAGACCTGGTGTACGGTCCAGCGCAAGGGCAGTTCATTTTCAAATCGAACATCCTTGTGCGAGGTGAGTGATGGCCACTTTTTCTGCTGTCAGGCTCGTGTGCGGCAAGATTCCTGTTCGTCCCCATGTTAAATGCGAAAATAGTACAGTCGGAAAATTCCGGTCGAAAAAATGGATTTTCCTTGCGGGAATCGTTTTATTTTCGTCGTTGGCGGTTGCGCAAAATTCACCCCAAGTTACCGGAGTGGATCCGGCATTGGGCAAAGTGAACGATACCATTATCGTTAATGGAAGCAACGTAGGAAAGGAGTCCGTTTCCGCCGTGTATCTCTCTGACGAAAAGAATGATTACAAATCAACTATCGTCGAACAGAGCAGCGACAAAATCACAATGAAAGTGCCGCAGGTAAAGGCCGGAAATTATAACATTTCCCTACAAGTGGGCGACAAACTATTCATTAAGCCCGTGAAATTCAAAGTGGAAGAATAGAAAAACAGACAAGCGCATTTGCGCAAGTGCAAGCGGTTATCCGCCCTTTCAAACGCAAATCTAAATTATAGAGGAACGGAAAGGGCCTTGCCCGATTCCTCGAAAGTGGATTCGTGAATCTGCCCATTGGCGTCCACTTTCATGTGTTTTGTCTGCATGGGTTTTCCGTCCAGGCGATCCTTCAGCCAATCCGCCAAAAGCGTTCCCCTGCCATAACCAGGCAAGGAAATTTAATTTTTTCGCCAGTTCTCTCAGGGAATGAGTTTTTTGTATACCCACACTGGAAGTGCGATCTTGCAAGGTACTGTATTTACGTGACTTACAAGAGTAAAGCGTAAGTTATGAGGGTGGCACTTAGTCCTGGACCTAGTCCCAGTACTACCAAACCCTTTGTTTTGTTGAATTGGCACCGATGCCTCATTGGTGGCTCCATTTGCTTTTGGCAAAGTTGTCTTGCGAGAACGAAAGCAACACCAACCAACGAGGAGCCTTTCGATGAACCGGAACAAAATAATGCTAGCCGTCATATTCACCCTGATCGCTCTTCTGGGAGCCCACGTGCACACATGCGCAGGCACCGGAGTGGAGCAAGGTCAATTCCGCAGCGAACTCAGCGCGGGACCGCGGCGCATATGCTCAGGCTCAAGCACTTTACAACCAGGTCATCGCGATGCAGACGAGCTCGATGGGTGCCAGCAATCCGGGTGTGGCGGTCAGCCTGAACAATCTGGCGGCCACTTACCACGAGCAATCCATGAACCTGCAAGCTGAACAATCCTACAAGCGAGCGCTGGCGATTTTGGAGAAGACGCCGAATCAGAATGTTTCCCTGGGCCGCACGTTGAATAATCTTGCATCGCTTTATCAAGACATGGGTGCGGATGCGAAATCCGAACCGCTGTACCTGCGGGCGATGGGCATTTGGAAGAATTTGGTGAAGAAGGATAATGCCGGTGAAGCCTTCTCTGCCATCAGCCTCGCCAGAATTTATCAATCGCGTAACCAGGATGGCGCAGCCGAGCCTCTTTACCTGCGAACCCTGACGCTTTGCAATGTAGAAGGTAAGGCGGATTCGGACATCGCTGCCGACGCATTAATTCACTTGGCCGGGATTTACCACTCCCGAAGCGATAACGACAACGCTGCGTCCATGTATGCCCGTGTGATTGCGATCTGGCAAAAGACCGGGGAAATCGAAAAGCAGGAAGGGATTGCTGCACAGGCTGCTCTAGGAGAAATTTACCGCTCGGAAGGAAAGTACGAGCAAGCCGAACCTCTGCTGGAAGGCGCCCTGAAGGGAACCGAAAAGATGGCCGAGGCCGATGATATTCAAGTCGCCGCCAGCCTGAACAATCTCGCAGTTCTCTTCTATTGCGAGGGAAATTATCAGGCGGCCGAACCCCTCTACAAGCGAGTGCTGGATATCCGCCAAAAAAATCTCGGCGCGGATAACCCAATCGTCCTGCAAACAGTGGAAATCTATGCCACGCTGCTTCGGCATGAAGGCAAGAGCATAGACGCGGCAAAACTCGAAGCGCAAGCTGCACGTGCTGGCGTAGCACACCTATAAATAACTGGCCGCGACCCGCCTCTCGCAGCGGGCCGCGGTTTTTGATTTCTGTTTCCATCGGTTGTGTAAGATTTGACAAGAAGATCAGCACAGAAATCCTCCTTTGCTCGACCCAGCCTCTTCCGTGCTCCCTTCTAGTCCGAGATAACTCTCCCTCCGGGAAAATTCATGACAAAAATGGTTCTTCTCATGATGTCTCGGGTGTATAAGAGTGCCCATTCTGAAACTGGATGTTCCGCAGCACGTTCCGATTCATAGGCATGCTAGGACGAACGCTGATTTCCTGCAGATTGTTGGTAAAGGGCAGTAGGTTTATGTGGCGCGGGCTTCAGCCTGCGGGGGTTCGGGCTTGCGAGGACAAAATTCCGCAGGCTGAAGCCCGCGCTACTAAAAACCGAATGTGAATTTCCACGATGATCGTTTGACACAGGTTGGGGCCGTGAATATAGTCTGCGTACGAGGCACATAAAAATCAGCAAATCTACTAGCCAATTGAAAAACATTTAAAAACTTATTAAGTGCATTTCAAGACTAGAAGCTCGGGAGGCGAAAAACGAAATGAGTGAATCCACCAAAACTGTGGAAATTAAATCTCCTGAGTTGCTGAACCTGATCGATGCAAACGTGGTCGTTGAACAAATCTGCACGGGCTTCTGGTTCACGGAAGGCCCCATCTGGAACGCTAAGGAACAGTGCCTGTATTTTAGCGACATGCCGGGCGATGTGCGGCGCCGCTGGAGCGCCGCGGACGGCGTGAAGGAAGTCCGCAGGCCCAGCAATAAGTGCAACGGGATGACGTACGACGGTGCCGGCAATTTGTATGTGTGCGAGCACGTCACCAGTTCGCTGGTGATGGAAACTCCGGCTGGCGAACGCAAGGTGCTAGCTTCTCACTGGCAAGGCAAAGAACTGAACAGCCCCAACGACGTCGTGGTTCGCTCCGATAATTCCGTGTATTTTAGCGATCCCTCTTATGGCCGAATGCCGGTCTTTGGCCTGGAACGTAAGCAAGAGCTCGATTTTCAGGGCCTATACAGAATTTCGCCGGACGGAAAACTGCACCTGGAAGCCGACGATTTTGGCCAGACCAATGGCCTGTGTTTTTCGCCCAATGAAAAAATCCTGTACGTGAACGATTCTCCCCGCGCGCACATTCGCATGTTCGACGTCGCCGCCGACGGCTCTCTCAGCAACAGTCGTATTTTCGCGGAGAAAATCGGCGATGGCGTTCTGGAAAACGGAATTGTCGATGGCATGAAGGTCGACGAGCGCGGGAATATTCTGGTTACGGGCCCGCGCGGAATTTGGGTTCTCAGCCCGGCCGCGGAACATCTTGGCGTGATTCGGATGCCGGAGCATGCCGGCAATCTGACGTTTGGCGGGCGGAATTGGGATGAGCTATATTGCGCGTGCTCGAAATCGATTTATAGTGTGAAGATGAAAGTCCGAGGAAATCCTGTCGCATACATGAAGATGCGTTAAGAGGAAAAAATGGCCGACCGAAAACTGATTGCAAAGAAGACGGCGCTGATCATTCAGGATTTGCAAAATGACGTGATCACCGAAGGCGGCGCTTTCGCGTCGTCCGGCGCGCCTGCCCATGCCAAGAAACAAAATGTGGTGGAGAATGTAAAAAATCTGGCGGCCGCCATGCGCAAGGCCGGCGCAGTCGTAATTCACATTCACTACATCGTTGAGCCCAGCGCGCCGGGATTAAAGTTGAACGCGCCACTTTTTCGCGGATTGGCCGAGAGCAAGGCCGTGGTGCGCGGGACATGGGGAGCCGCTCCCGCCGAAGGACTGGAACCGCAACAGGGCGACATCCTTGTTGAAAAGATGCGCATGAATGGTTTTCATGGGACCAAGCTTGAAACGATTCTGCAAGGCTACGGAATCGATTCGCTCGTGATTACAGGTGCCTGGACAAATTTTTCCATCGAACATACGGCGCGGCATGGAGCAGATGCGGGTTATGACGTCGTAGTCGCAACCGACGGAACATCCACAGTGAGCGACGAGTGGCAAAACGCGGGAATTAATTTCGCACTTCAAAATATTGCCGACCGCCTGAGCTGCCAGGAAATCATCCAGGCCTTGAGCTAATTTAGGCAGGACACAAACCAATCTGATCCTCATCGAGAGTGCATGACTATTCCTCAGGAAGCATCCATTGTCGTCTCCGCGGAAGACGTAAGAACGACAATCATTCATGTGCTTGTCAAAACTTGGCGCGAGTGAGCGCGAATTTTCCATCCAGGCCGACGTGCTGACCGAAGCGGACCTTCGCGGCCATCATTCGCATGGCCTGCAGCGCCTCCCGGTGCTGGTGGCGCGAATCAGGAAGCAACTTATCCGCGTAAAAGCCGAGCCCGATTATGTTTGGACAGCGGATGCAGTGCTCAGCGTGGATGGAAAAGATGGTCTCGGGCCATTTGTGGCAGAGACCGCGCACGAGTTGGCGAAATCCAGGCTGCAGCAAAAAGGAATCGTCGCGGTGGCGATACGAAACAGCAGCCACATCGGGATGATCGGATATTATTGCGAGAAGCGGGCGCGCGAAGGATTTGTTTGCATCGCGATGACGGAGAGCGAAGCGCTTGTTCACCCGCACGGCGGCACGAAAGCTCTGGTTGGCACAAATCCGATTGCAATTGGAATTCCGAGCGAGCCTTCCCCGTTTGTTTTTGATATGGCCACTTCCACCAGCGCGATCGGAAAGATTTATGCCAGCAAACATCGCGGCGAAAACATCCCGCTCGGCTGGGCCATCGATGCAGAAGGCAATCCCACTACGAATCCTGACGTAGCGCTAAAAGGCTCGCTGACGCCGCTGGCAGGGCCGAAAGGCTATGGCCTTGGAATTTCCATCGGAATACTTGCCGGGCTTTTGCCGGGTGCCGAGATTGGACGCACTGTGCTGGGTACGCTGGATACGGAGTTTCGCTGCACCAAGGGAGATTTATTTCTCTTGCTGAATCCCGCGGCTTTTCCCGGCGGTGCTTTGCTTACCGCACATGTCGCTTCGTATCTCGACGAACTTCGCAACTCACCACCACAGAAAAATTGTGAACAGGTTATCGTGCCTGGCGACCGGGCGCGAAAAGTTCGCGAAGAGCGGATGCGCTCCGGCATTCCTCTACCGAAAGAAGTTTGGCTCGCGGCAGAAAGGCTGAAAAATGAGCTCTGAAATCAGCAATCATATTCTGGGATTTTCAACCGCGGGCAGAATTTTCTTTGGGTGGGGTGCAGCGAGCGTGTTGCGTGACGTCGCAAAGGAATTCGGCCCTCGAGTTTTTATTTGCACCGACCAGAACATGGTGAAAGCGGGCGTGTGCGAAAAAGTTGTGGCGCACCTCGCCGAGGGTAAAGCCGAAATTAAAATTTTCGACGGCGGGCAGCCTGAAGTTGATCGGCAGACGATTGAGAATGCCGCCGCGGCGGCGCAGTCTTACGCTCCTGATGTTGTTGTTGGCCTGGGAGGCGGCAGCAATCTTGATCTGTCGAAAGCCGTAGCGCTGTTATGTGAAATATCCCGGCCAACTTTCCACCTACTACGGCGAAAATAATGTTCCAGGGCCGATTGCGCCGGTTGTTGCGGTTCCCACCACTGCGGGGACTGGATCGGAAGTCAGCCCCGTCGCCGTTGTGGCAGACCCGGAACGCGCGATGAAAATCGGCATCGCGTCGCGCTCTCTGATTCCGAAGTGGGCCATTGTTGATCCGGCACTAACCGTTTCGTGTCCGGCAAGCGTTACAGCGCATTCCGGCATGGACGCGCTCGTGCACGCGATTGAATCCTACTGCGCGCGCGTTCGGACCGACTGCTCTCCTCACGCTATTTTTGTCGGCAAGAATCCCATGTCCGATGTTCTGGCGACGAAGGCGATTACCGCGATCACAAAATTTCTTCCGATTGCGGTCGCGCAACCGAATCATCGCGAAGCGCGCGAACAAATGGCTCTCGCGAGCCTGCTTGCGGGCATGGCGTTTTCAGCCGCGGGAACTGCGGCTGTACACGCGCTTCAATATCCAGTTGGAGAAGCAACTCATACTCCGCACGGACTGGGAAACGCTGTGCTGCTGTCCACTGTCATGAGGCGCATTACGCCTTCGCGTGTTGCAGAGATGGCATTTATCGCGCGCTGCCTCGATTCGACCCTCAATTTAAAAACGGACGCCGATGCTGCGGCGCAGGCTGCAACGCTCGTCGATGAATTCGCCGCAAAAGTGGGAATTCCAAAAGGTCTGCACGCGTTGGGATTGAAGGAATCGCAGCTTCCTGAGATTGCGAAAATGGCGACGACTGTGAAAAGGCTTTTGGACAACAGTCCCGTTTCGTTTGGCGAAAACGACCTGCTCCAAATTCTTCAGGAAGCGTTTTAGAAAATCGATTTATCCTGGCCAAACCTGTCGCAGTATTTTTTGCAAATATTCAACAATTTACAAGGTTTACTGAAATCAAAGTCGGGTGTATAAGTTTTCTCACCGAGTGGGCCAAATCAGGAATCCTGATGACTTGTGTATAAGGGGGGCAATTCCATGAGTAAGAAGAGATTTCTCCTGGCATTCGGCGTGGCCGCAGGCTTGTGCCTGGTCATTTTGTTGGCCGCGAGAAGCGCACGAACGCAGAACGGGCCGAAATACAAAGTGGATGCGGAATGGCCAAAACCGCTGCCGAATAAATGGAAGATGGGTGGCGTTACAGGACTCGCAGTCGACAAGGACGACAATGTCTGGGTGCACGATCGTCCGAATGATTTGACCGACATTGAACTGGAGGCCGAGCTTACTCCGCCGATCGCCGATTGCTGCACGCGTCCCCCGTCCATGATTCATATCGACAAGGAAGGCACTGTCATCGGCTCGATCGATCCGCCGCAAGGGCACGGAATGACCGTCGACAGTAAAGGTTTTATTTATTTGGGCAACGTGGTGAACGGAATCGGCAACGTTCGCAAATACGATCCGAAGACCGGAGCGTTTCTTGCTGAATTGCCGCACACTCCGGAAACGCCGCCCGGAGGCGGTGGCGGGGATGCCGCTCCGGATAATCCGCGCGTGCCGGGCCACGGCAGCATGGGCCCTGTTTTTGGATTTCTGCCGGGCGGGCGTCCGAGGCCTGATCCCGGCAGCGCGCGCGGCCCGCGAAGCAGCGACCACCGCGTTTCGCGCAAAGTATCCTCCAACAACTCCGATGATCGTGGGTGGAATTGAAGAAGTGCGCCTCGACGAATCGGCACATGAACTTTACGCGGCGGATAATTATCTCGGCGGGCGCGTCATGGTGTTTGATATGGATACGTTCCAGTTCAAACGCGGCTGGGGCGCGTACGGCCACAAGCTGTCGGAAATTACAACCGATGATAAAGATCGCGCATACGTCCCCAACGGGCCAATGCCAAAGGAATTTCGCGGCCATCTTACGTTGAACGTTTCGCACGATGGGCTGGTGTACGCCGCCGACCGCATGGCAAATCGCATCGACGTGACCACCAAGGATGGAAAATTCGTGAAGGAATTCATCATGGCGCCGTGGACGGGAGTGGGCGGCTCAACGGGCGGCGTCATGTTCTCGCCGGATAAAGAGCAGCGGTTCCTTTACATCTCCGACTTGACCAACAATCACATCTGGTTCCTGAATCGCGAGGACGGCAAAGTCGTGAGCACCCTTGGCAGCATGGGCCAGAATGCGGGCCAGTTCTACGGGCTGCACATGATTGCCGTGGATACCAAAGGCGACATTTATACGGGCGAAGTCTTTGGCGGCGAACGGGTTCAAAGGTTTATTCCGGTTAAGTAATAGCCGAAGGCGGGCAATGCTGTGAATTGGCAGTTTTCCGTACCGGTTTTAGAATGACCTGCATGGCGGCTTGCGGTTGTCGCTATGCAGGGCCATTTTTGGTGCATAGGAATGCCTTACACGAATAAATATCGCTTAGTAAGCAATAGCATTCTACGTATCTGAAAAGTATACTTTCGCAAATTTTTGGCCATGAATTTGAGATTATGATTCCGTACAAGAAGCACCAGAAATAGCCGGTAATAGTAAGACAATCGAAGGGCGTCATCTGTACACGGTTTCCAGGCTCTTTGATCAGAAAGCCAGCCTGAGATTATGGCTAAAAAAGACAGACGCGCGATTCAGCGATTCCTGGCCAAGCCGGGAGATTGCATTCTCTACGACGAAAGATCGGCGCCTGTTCGCGACGTAAGTATGGAAGGCGTTTTTGTCCTCGACCCGGATCCTCTTCCAGCTGGCTCTGAAATCGCATTTATTTTTCGCGCCGGACTTCAGGACATTTCGCTTGAAGGAATTGTCCGGCATTCGATTGACCAACAAGGCATGGGGATCCACTTTACAAAGATACCCGCTGTATCGAAACGGCGATTGATCATACATATCGCCACACTCCCCCCTGCTCCCTTTGTCTTGGAAACCGCTCCGTAACAGCAACCTTTCATTGATTTGTTTTTAGTCCCGCCGCCAGGGTAGCGCATCAACTTGAATTTTGCAGTGCCGCGGCAAGAAGGCTGCCCGCCCGAAAATACGGGCGGCCTCTACGACAGCAACTGCAAGGCACTACTGTCGCCCGCGCTCCCTTTACAAAAATTGTGCAGGCACGTAGAGTTTACGAGCGGCAACTTGAAGATTCGCGCGTTTCAATCGCCGGTGAATCTTGCGTAGGTCACCTAACGGAATGTCATCTCTCTTTCAAAAATCCACAGCGATCTCCATACTCGTAGCGACTGCATTCTTCATGGAAAATCTGGACGGCACGGTGATTGCCACGGCGCTGCCGCAAATGGGCAAGACGTTCCACGTAAACCCCGTCGATCTGAACATTGGAATGACGGCCTATTTGCTGATGCTTGCTGTTTTTATTCCCATCAGCGGATGGGTTGCGGACAAAGTGGGAGCGCGTTCCGTTTTTGTCGCGGCCATTGCGGTTTTCACGATTTCGTCGATTCTTTGCGGGCTGAGCAACGGGATTATTGCGTTTACGGGCGCGCGCATTATTCAGGGAATCGGCGGCGCGATGATGGTTCCCGTCGGGCGACTTGTGGTCTTGCGTACGACGGAAAAACATAAATTGATGGAGGCGATTGCCTATATAACGTGGCCTGCTTTGGTCGCACCCGTTGTGGGACCTCCCGTCGGCGGCTACATCACGACTTATTTTTCATGGCACTGGATTTTCTTTCTGAATGTGCCGCTTGGGATTATCGGAATTGTGCTTTCTTTTCTGTGGATTCCGAATTTGAAAGAAGACAGAGTGAAGCGTTTCGATTGGATCGGATTTATTTTGAGCGCCACGGCTTGCGTGACTTTCATGTACGGAATGGAACTCGTCGGCCGCGAAGATGCGACCTGGAAACCTACAACTCTTTACTTGGTCTGTGGATGTGTTCTTGGAATTTTGGCCGTCATCCATTTCCGGCGTGCGGCAACTCCCTTGCTGAATCTCGATCTGCTCAAGATCAAGACATTTGCGGTTACGATCGAAGGTGGATCGATCTTCCGCGTGGCGATCAGCGTATCGCCCTTCTTGCTTCCGCTGATGTTTCAAGTGGGTTTCGGTTTGAACGCGTTTCGATCGGGCATGCTGATGCTGGGCCTATTCGCGGGGAATTTGAGCATGAAGCCTGCGACAACTTTTGTGCTCCGGCGTTTTGGTTTCCGCACTGTGCTCATCTGGAATGGAATATTGACTGCGATCATGATGCTCGGTTGCGCCGCGTTGTTTCCCTCCACGTCAAGAACGATCATGCTCGTTGTTCTTTTTGTGAACGGCTTGTGCCGCTCCATGCAGTTCACCTGCTTGTCGACACTCTCTTTCGCGGACATTCCGAAGCCGGACCTCAGCTCGGCGACCAGTTTTTTCAGCATGATCACGCAAATGTCGATGGGGATGGGCGTGGCGGTTGGCGCAATTTTGCTGCGCGTCGCGGGATTGCTGGACGGCAATGCGCATGGGGCTCCGACGACTAAAGAATTTCACATCGCATTTTTTCTTGTCGCGGGGTTGACGGTGTTGGGAACGTTTGATTGCTTCTCACTTGATCGGGAAGCAGGGGCATTGGTCAGCGGGCATCGCCTGACGCCTATTTCTGAGAAAAGTCCTGCCACAACGTAAATCAAGAACCGCACCCTTGCAAAAACGGCAAGAGTGCGGCACCCAATTCAAGACTAAATCACACGATTCGATTTGAAATTATCAGTGGTTTCCGCTCCCGGAAAGTTCTCGGACGATGGAGCCTACGAAGCCTTTGGCGTCGCCGAATAGCATAAGGGTTTTGTCCATGTAATAGAGCGGGTTGTCGATTCCGGCGAAGCCGGCGGCCATGCTGCGCTTGATGACCATCACGGTGTGCGCCTTGTCGACGTCTAAAATCGGCATACCGTAGATGGGGCTCGTGGAATCGCTGCGCGCGGCGGGATTCGTGACGTCATTCGCGCCGATGACCAGGGCCACGTCGGTCTGGGGAAATTCGCCATTGATCTCTTCCATATCGAGCAGCTTGTCATACGGAATATCGGCCTCGGCGAGCAACACGTTCATGTGTCCGGGCATGCGGCCGGCGACCGGATGAATGGCGAATTTTACGTCGATGCCGCGCTTGGTCAGAATGTCATAGAGTTCGCGAACTTTGTGCTGCGCCTGCGCCACGGCCATGCCGTATCCAGGGACGATGATCACTTTGCTGGCCACGCCAAGAATTTCCGCAGCTTCTTCGGGCGAAGCGCTGCGAACTGGACGCGCTTCTTTCCCACCCTTTGCGGAAATTTGCTCCTGACCGAATCCGCCAAACAATACATTTGAAAACGAACGGTTCATGGCCTTGGACATGTTGACGGAGAGAATTAGGCCCGATGCGCCATCCAAAGCTCCCGCAACGATCAGCAGTTTGCTATCAAGCACAAATCCCATGGCCGCAGCGGAAAGCCCCGCATACGCATTGAGCAGCGAAATGACGGTGGGCATATCCGCGCCGCCAATCGGGATGATCATTGCCACGCCAAACAGCAAAGGTATCGCCAGCATGACCGGAAATAAGTACGTGTGATCCGGATGCATGACCAGAAAAACGGCCAGGCCAACGGCGACGAGTAGCA
The DNA here is from genome assembly GCA_963786215.1 of uncultured Acidobacteriota bacterium. Lineage (GTDB taxonomy): Bacteria > Acidobacteriota > Terriglobia > Acidiferrales > UBA7541 > Palsa-360. The sequence continues at coordinate 461,011 of CAWAYK010000001.1, read as the reverse complement.
TTCCGAGATTGAAAAAATTCTGCCCCTTAAACGTGATGGGGCGTTGCGGCAAAATTTCCTGCAATTTTCCCGCAGCCATCAAGCTTCCGGTAAATGTGAGCGATCCGAGAATCACTTCCATCGAGAGGACGGACATCATGAACTTCGGGCACATTGGGAGCGCGAAGATAATATTCCGCAGTGCCAACCAGCGTGACGCAGCAAGCGCCAAACGCATGGCTGAGCGCCGTCCGTTGCGGCACCGCCGTCATATGCACTTTGCCGAGCGGAATACCGATGATCGTGCCGAGTACAAGGGCGATGGCGACCCATTTGTAATCCACTATGCTGCGGTTCAGCAGAGTGCCAACGATCGCCAGCAGCATGCCAAGTTCGCCCGCCCAGACGCCGTGTCGCGCCGTGGTCGGCGAACTCATCCATTTGAGAGACATCACAAATAACGCCGTGGCGATGAGGTAGGTCAGTTCAATAATCGTGTCAGTTCCGGGAAATGGAGTCATGGTTTCGGGCTGCGGCTCGCTTTGAACATTTTTAGCATGCGGTCAGTAATGAAAAAGCCGCCGACAACGTTGCTGGTGGCGGCAACGATGGCGATGGTACCAAGCACTGTGGAGAGCGTTGTCTTGTGCTCGCCCGCCAGAAGAATTGCGCCTACTACCGCGATAGCATCGAGGGCGTTGGTGAGAGACATCAGCGGCGTGTGCAGCAGGGGCGAAACGCGGCGAATGACTTCGAGGCCTACAAGGGCGGCCAACATGAAAACATAAAGGCTGGTGATCAGATCCATTTTCATCGCTAGGCCGTTCCCTTCTGCAGTGCTTCGAGAGGCGCAAGTGCGAAAAATTCGCGCACTTTGGGATTGACGAGTTCTCCTCCCTGCGTCAGCAGAGTACTCTTGATGATGTCGTCTTCCAGATTGAGTTGCAGTTTTCCATCCTTCACAAGCAAATTAAGAAACGCGGTAATGTTGCGCGCATACATCTGGCTGGCGTGATGCGGCACGGTGGATGCGATGTTGAAGCAGCCGATGATCGAGACGCCGTGAACCATGATTTTTTCGCCGGACTTGGTCAGTTCACAGTTTCCGCCGCGCTCGGCCGCCAGATCGACAACCACGGAACCCGGCGCCATGCCTTTGACCATTTCTTCCGTCACGAGCACGGGGGATTTCTTGCCCGGCACCACTGCGGCGGTGATCACCACGTCGCTTTCCGCGATTACTTTTCCAAGCAATTCGCGCTGGCGCTTGTAAAACTCCTCATCCTGTGCCTTTGCATACCCGCTGGCATCCTGCGCATCCTTGGCTTCGATGGGTAGCTCGACAAAACGCGCGCCAAGACTCTGCACTTGCTCTTTGGACGCGGGGCGTAGGTCGTAAGCGGAGACCACAGCTCCCAACCTCCGCGCAGTGGAGATGGCCTGCAGGCCGGCAACGCCCGCGCCAATCACCAGAACGCGGGCTGGAGTGATCGTGCCGGCCGCAGTCGTGAGCATCGGGAAAATTTTCGGCAGCGTGTCAGCGGCGAGCAGCACGGCTTTGTAGCCGCACATTGTGCCCATGGAGGAAAGCGCGTCCATGCTCTGCGCGCGCGTCGTGCGCGGCATTAATTCCACCGAAAAAGAAGTCACGCCCGAAGCGGCAATCTCCTGCACTGTTTCCAGCGATCCCATGGGACGCAAAAAACCGATGAGGACCTGCCCGCGCCGAAAGAGCGGCAAATCGTCGCGGCCTGTTTGATCATTCGATCCGTAGGAAAGCATTTGCGTGATGATGTCGGCGGAGGCAAAAACTTCGGCGCGGGTCGCGACAATCTTCGCGCCCTTGGCCACATAATCGGAATCCAGAAAACCTGCCGAGGCGCCCGCGCCGGCCTGTACGATTACTTCCAATCCCGCCTTCGCCAGATTCGGAATCACGGCGGGTACGAGAGCGACACGGCGCTCACCCGGATACGTTTCTTGAGGAACTCCAACAATCATTCTACTTCCTCCTCTATCTCTTACGGCGCCGCACACATAAGGCATCGGACAAACGAGGCAATCTCTTCAATCTGCCCAAGTCAAAATCAAGAATTTTCTTCGAGAAGGCCACGCCAGGGGGATAAATTCCTTTTGGCGGCCGGCGTGGATTCGAAGGCGGAAATGCCGGGCACTATCGCGGATCCAATGCCTATGCTCTTCAGCCGATTGACAAGCGCTGAAGTAAAGATTTTACATGCAAAATTGCAAAAATCCAATTGTTGATGAGAATGGGCCGATCACCACTCCAGTAGCCATGAAGACAACTATCTCCGGAATTTGTATCCACCGGAACAGCCGGTTGGCGGCAAACGCCAGTAGCAGTAAGCCCCCCAGTAATCCGATGAGATTCGTTCGATTCATCTTCCGAGACACAACATCATGCTCAGTTCTATGCTTAGGAATCAAAAACCAAATTCCATTTGCACGCAGTTTTTCCGGTACAATTCGAGATTGGCGCACGCAAAGCAGAGGAGGCAATTTGAATAATGCTTTCATGCAGCAAGCGATCCAGCAAGCGGTGGAGAATGTGCGATCAGGCCAGGGCGGCCCGTTCGGTGCGGTCGTAGTGAAGGATGGCCGCGTGATTGCCGTTGGCGCCAATTCTGTTACAACAACAAATGACCCCACGGCGCATGCGGAAGTGAACGCCATCCGTGAAGCTTGCCGCGTGTTGGGCACATTTCAGCTGAGCGGATGCGAAATTTATTCGAGCTGCGAGCCATGCCCGATGTGCCTGGCCGCTATATACTGGGCGCGGCCTGACCACGTTTTTTTTGCAGCGACTGCAAGCGATGCCGCGGCTGCCGGATTTGACGACTCCTTTATTTATGACGAATTGAAACTGGCGCAGGAAGATCGCAAAATTCAGCTCGAACCGCTGATGCGTGAAGCGGGGCTTGAGCCATTTCGCGAGTGGACAAATAAGAACGATCGCGTTAGCTACTGAAACGGGAACGCGCGCCAAACTGCTGAATTGTTTTCCTGCGTTCATTTAAAAGGCTCAACGGTATGGAAGAGAAATATTTCGGACATTCCGTCATCCGCAAAGAAGGACGTGAAAAAGTCACGGGCCGCGCGCGCTACGTGGACGACCTCACTGTTCCGGACATGCTGCATGGGGTGACGGTGCGCAGCAGCACTCCACGCGGACGGATTCGCGGTATCCGCTTTGGCGATGACATTCCGTGGAGTGAATTTACTGTGGTAACCGCCGCCGACATACCCGGAAAAAATGAAGTGGCGTTGATCGAGCACGATCAACAATGCCTTGCGGGCGAAATATTTAATCATCCCGAAGAAGCGATTGTGCTTCTCGCGCATCCTGACAAGTATTTGCTGGAAGAGGCGCGCCGCGCGGTACAGATCGACGTCGAGCCGTTGCCCGCAATTTTCACGATTGAAGATTCCATCGCGAAACGCGCCGTCATTTATGGCGAAGATAATGTCTTCAAGGCTTACCTCATGGAAAAAGGCGATGTGGACGCGGCGTGGGCGCAAGCGGACATTATCGTCGAAGGCGAATATCGTACGGGGGCTCAGGAACAGCTCTACATTGAAAATCAGGGCATGATTGCAACCGCAAATTCCACGGATGGCGTGACCGTCTGGGGCTCGCTGCAATGCCCTTACTATGTGCATAAAGCGCTGATCCCCATTTTTAATCTCCCCGCGGATAAAATTCGCGTCATTCAAACGGAAACTGGCGGCGGCTTCGGTGGCAAGGAAGAATATCCTTCGATTATCGCGGCGCACGCGGCTCTGCTGGCCTTGAAATCAGGAAAGCCCGTGAAAATGATTTACGACCGCGCGGAAGACATGGTGGCGACCACCAAGCGCCATCCCTCGCGCACGCGGCATCGCACGGGCGTCACGCAGGACGGCAAGCTCGTTGCCATGGACATTGATTTCGTGATCGATGGCGGCGCATACGCGACGCTTTCTTCCGTCGTTCTTTCGCGCGGAACGATTCACGCGGCGGGGCCCTATTCCTGCCCCAACGTACGCGTCCACTCGCGCGCCATGGCCACCAATGCCCCGCCGCACGGCGCGTTTCGAGGCTTTCGGCGCCCCGCAAAGTATTTTTGCGATTGAGCGCCACATGGATCAGATCGCTCGAGCCGTAAACCTTTCGCCGGAAGAAATTCGGCGGCGCAATTTTATAAGCAAAGGGCAGACAACCTCGACCGGGCAACTGATCAACGAGGACGTAAATTTTAATGCTCTGCTCGACCGCGCGTTTCGGGAAAGCGACTATCATGCCAAACGCGAACGCTTCGCGCGCGAAAATCCCGGCTCGCCCATCAAGCGCGGCATCGGCTTCGCCACGTTCATGCATGGCGCCGGATTTACGGGTTCGGGCGAAGTGTATCTCGCATCTGTCGTCGAAGTGGAAGCGACTCCTCAAGGAATCGTGCGCGTCCTCGCCGCTAGCACGGAAATCGGACAAGGCACAAATACAGTTTTTTCGCAAATCGCGGCTGACGCTCTCGGCATAAGCTACGATCGAATTGAAATTGCGCAGCCCGATACGGGCGCGGTTCCCAATAGCGGCCCTACCGTTGCTTCACGCACGTCAATGGTTGTTGGAAATCTGGTGGAGACTGCGGCGCGCGATTTGAAACGCAAATTAGTGGATAGCGGATTGCTCTGCGATCAGTGCACGGAAGATGAATTTGTGCGCGCATGCCGCCGCTATATCGAAACGCGGGGGCCGCTTCGTTCGCGAAGTGTTTACGAGCCGCCCCCGGGCTTGTTATGGGACGACAAAAAATATAGTGGTGACGCCTACGGGACCTACGCGTGGGCTGTTTACGTCGCCGAAGTTTCGGTGGATACCGTTACGTTCGAGGCGCGCGTGACCGATTTTGTCGCACTGCAGGAAGTGGGCAAAGTAATTCATCCCGTGCTCGCAGCGGGCCAAATCGAAGGCGGCGTGGCGCAGGCCATTGGCATGGCGCTCTATGAAAACGTCGTCTGGCGCGATGGGCGCATGGCTAACGGACAAATGACAAATTACATTATGCCCACCGCCGCGGACATTCCTCCGATTCGAGTATTTTTTGAAGAGCAGCCCTATCCGTTCGGCCCGCACGGGGCAAAGGGAATCGGCGAACTTCCGATGGACGGCCCAGCCCCGGCCATCGTGAATGCGATTGAAAATGCGATTGGCATTTCGATTCACGAAATTCCGGCGACGCCGGAAGTGCTGATGGAAGCGATGACGGAAAAGGCGGGCGCGATTGCCTGAATTGGTCAATAAGATCGACATCAATTGCACGATAAATGGCGAGCGGCGGCATGTGCAGGCGTTTCCAATGGCGCGACTGCTGGACGTCTTGCGCGAAGAAATGAATTTGACCGGAACGAAAGAGGGCTGCGGCGAAGGCGAGTGCGGAGCGTGCGCCGTGCTCCTGGATGGTGCAATTGTGAATAGTTGCCTCATACCGGCGATCGAAGCGAACGGTGCGGAAATCCGCACGATTGAAGGAATCGCGGAAGGCGACCGATTGAGCGCCGTGCAGGAAGCGTTTTTGCAGTGCGGCGGCGCGCAATGCGGAATATGCACGCCGGGAATGGTGATTGCTTCTACGGCGCTGCTGGAAAGACATCCCCAGCCCACCGACAGCGAAATTCGAGAAGGGCTTGCTGGAAATCTTTGCCGCTGCACGGGCTACCAGAAAATTTTTGCAGCCGTTGTGCGTGCTTGCGAATCGTCCGTAAATAAAAATGCAGGGAAGCGATGAGAGCTCATATTCCCTCCTACGATTTACGCGTCCCCGGAAGTCTTTCGGAAGCGCTCGCACTTCTGGCCCGCGAACCGGGAGCTTGGCAACCGTTCGCAGGCGGCACCGACCTGATGGTGCTGCTCGAAGCAGGAAAACTTTCTCACAAGCGATTCTTCAGCGTTGCCCGCTTGAACGATTTGCGCGGCATTGAAATGGGCGCCGATTATCTGACTTTAGGCGCGATGACAACCTATACCAAAGTTCAGGAGCATCAAGGGCTGCAGAGTGAATTTCCGCTGCTCTGTGCGGCGGCGAAAGAGACCGGCAGCATCGCTACGCAGAATCGCGGCACTCTGGGCGGAAATATTATGAACGCATCGCCGGCGGCCGATACCCCGCCCGCATTACTCGTTTACGATGCTGAAATTGAACTTGTTTCGGTGCGCGGCATTCGCTGGTTGCCCTATCACGGCTTTCATACCGGATACAAAAAAACGCAGATTGCTTCGGATGAATTATTGCGCGCGATCAGATTGCCACGGCGCACAGCAAATCGGCGGCACTATTACCGCAAAGTGGGCACGCGCAAAGCACAGGCGATTTCCAAGGTATGTTTCGCGGGCGCAGCGCTTGTGGAAAGCGGCACGATTCAGGATGTGCGCATCGCGCTGGGCAGCGTAGCCCCGATTGTTCAGCGCGCTGTAAAAACGGAAGATGCGTTGCGCGGAAATAAAATCACATCCGCCATGATTGTCGCAGCGAAAGAAACACTGGTGCGGGAAATTTTGCCGATCGATGACATTCGCTCAACCGCTCGCTACCGCCTACTCGTCGCGCAAAATCTGCTCGAAGAATTTCTTTCGGAGCTCATGAAATGACCATCATTCACGCGATTCGCGGCAAACGGGTTGTCACACCGGAGGGTGTTCACCCGGCGACGATATACCTTCGCGATGGCGTCATCGAATCCATCTCCGGCTACAACGATGCCCCCTCCGGCAAACACACTTTCGATGCGGGAAATTCCGTCGTGATGCCCGGTCTTGTGGACACGCATGTCCACATCGACGAACCGGGGCGCACTGACTGGGAAGGTTTTCAAACGGCGACTCGCGCGGCAGCAGCGGGCGGAGTCACTACACTGATCGACATGCCTCTGAACAGCATTCCAGCGACAACCACCGTTGCAGCGCTTGAGATGAAACGCGATGCAGCACAGAAAAAATGCTGGGTGAATGTGGGCTTCTGGGGCGGCGTTGTTCCTGGCAATGCTTCGGATTTACATACCCTGCATCATGCTGGCGCATTCGGCTTCAAGTGCTTTCTGGTTCCATCCGGTGTGGCGGAATTTGCAAACGTAACGGAGGAAGATTTGCGCGTCGCGCTTCTCGTCCTCGCTGAACTGGATGCGCCACTTTTGGTTCACGCGGAGTTGCCCGAGCCGATTGAAAAGGTTGGCAGAAAGCTCGCGAAATCCGATCCAGCAAAATATAAAAGCTGGATGCTTTCGCGCCCACCCATTGCGGAAACAAAAGCAATTGAAATGATCCTTCGCCTCGCGCGTGAATATACGGCGCAAGTGCACATCGTCCACCTTTCCTCGCACCTTTCCTTGCCGATTATTCGACGCGCAAAAAAGGAAGGCTTGCGTATCACCGTGGAAACTTGCCCGCACTATCTCTTTTTTGCTTCAGGTTCCATTAGAAATGGACGCACGGAATACAAATGCGCGCCGCCGATCCGTGATTCGCAAAACAACAAAAAACTGTGGGGGGGATTGGACAAAGGCGTAATCGATTTTGTGGTTTCCGATCATGCCCCGGCGCCGCCAGCGATGAAATGTCTCGACTCCGGCGATTTTTTAAAGGCCTGGGGCGGCATCTCCTCTCTCCAACTCGGCTTGCCCGCCATGTGGACAAAAATGCGCGCTCAAAAATATTCGCTGCAACAATTGGTGCGGTGGATGAGTGCTGGCCCCGCGCGTCTTGCTGGACTAGACAAGCACAAAGGCGCGATTGCAAAGGGATACGATGCCGACATGGTCATCTGGAATCCAGAGAAGAGTTTCAGTGTGCAGCCAAAAATACTCCACCACCGGCACAAGCTAACTCCATATTTAAAACAACGACTGCACGGAGTCGTGGAGACAACATTTATTCATGGCGAGATGATTTACGATCGCGGCCGCTTTCTCGGCAAGCCCAAAGGAAAACTGTTGCGACGAGGCGAAAACTGATGGATTTCACAGAATACATTGATCTTGCGGCAGAGCGGCTTGGCGGGCGTGTGCTTGCCGCCAACGACGATTTTTTCGCGCCGAAAGAAAATTTATTAAAGGCGGCCGCTCCCCGCTGGATCGCGGGCAAATACACGGATGTCGGCAAGTGGATGGACGGTTGGGAAACACGCCGCCGCAGAACTCCCGGCTACGATTGGTGCATCGTGAAGCTTGGCCTCCCCGGAATAATTCACGGCGTGGTGGTGGACACCGCATATTTTACGGGAAATTATCCGGAACATTGCGAGATCGAAGCGTGCGCCATGGATGGAGATCCCAACCTCTCTCAATTGGAAGATTCTGCAACGCAGTGGCGCAGCCTTCTTCCTAAATCTCAACTCACCGGCGATTCACGAAATTTATTTCCGCTCGCGCCATTGGATCGAGTCACGTATTTGCGTTTGAAAATTTATCCGGACGGCGGGGTGGCGCGCCTTCGCGTGCATGGAGAAGTCGTCCCCGATTGGCCGGCGTTGACTCGCGCAGGCGGCGGGATTGATCTTTCTGCCGTCGAGCATGGTGGCTGGGTCATCCTTTCGAGCGATATGTTTTACGGTTCACGGAATAACCTGATCCAGCCGGGCCACTCCACCGGAATGCACGACGGCTGGGAAACGCGCCGCCGCCGCGGTCCCGGCCACGATTGGTGCATCCTGCGTCTGGGCACAGCGGGAAAAATCAGCCGCGTCGAAGTCGACACTTCGCATTTCAAAGGAAATTTTCCGGAAAGTTGTTCGCTCGAAGTGTCCACCGCGCCGCGCGATCTCGTCGATTCGGAAAAGCTGGGAACTCTGCCATGGAAAGAAATCCTGCCCAGGACGAAACTCAGGGCGGATTCCCTACACACATTCGAAAAGGAGTTGCAGGAATCGGGCGAAATCACCCACGCGCGTTTTAACATTTATCCCGATGGCGGTGTCGCGCGGCTGCGCCTCTTCGGCACGCCGGCAAAGAGGCCCGAGCAAGATGACGCTCGCGGAATTTAACGCCTTGCATTCCGAGCAAACGGAGTCCTCGCTGTTGGATTGCTGCGGCTCCTCGCGTTGGGCGGCAACCGTCGCGGCGCGGCGCCCCTATGCAAACGCGGAAGCCTTACATAAGGCCGCTGACTCCGTCTGGTGGAAACTCGACCGCGCCGATTGGCTGGAGGCATTCAGCCATCATCCCCAAATCGGGGACAAACCCGCCAGCGGTTCAGAATCCGCGCGCCAGTGGGCTGAAGGCGAGCAAATGGGAGCGCGCATCGCCAGCGACGACGTCAAAACGCGATTGGCAAGAGCGAATCACGCCTATTTTGAAAAATTCGGTTACATCTACATCGTATGCGCAACGGGGAAATCCGTCGAAGCAATGCTTGCGATTCTGAATCAGCGACTCCAGAATGATCTGGCCAGCGAACTTTCAGTGGCCGCGGAACAGCAGCGTTTAATCACGCGCATTCGTCTGGATAAACTTTTGTCCGGAGAGCAGCGATCCACATGAGCGGGATCACCACGCATGTTCTTGACACTTCTCTCGGCCGCCCTGGCGCAGGGATTCGTGTCGACCTCCATCGCAAATCTGATAATGCATGGAAATTGGTCGGACAAGGGCAGACAGACGTCAATGGGCGCTGCGGCGACTTGATGGGAGAAGAGAAGCCCGAGCCTGGAACTTACCGCCTCTTATTTTACGCGGCAGATTATTTTCGGGAGCTGAAGGCCAAGACGTTTTACTCCGAAATTCCTGTTATTTTTGAAGTCGGTGATTCTAACCGGCACTATCATGTTCCTTTATTGATTAGCCCTTTTGGATATTCCACTTACCGCGGGAGCTGATTTTTTTGCGTGGGATTGGATGCGAGTTGGGAATAGACGTGGAAGAAAACTGCCGGCGGGACGCCGGCGCTACAAAACCCTCTCACCCGAAGAAATATTATTTTTTGTGAGCCTTTACCGCGGCATACTTCCAGAGGAGATAATTCCCGGTTTACTTTGTGCGATTTTTCAGGATTTTCAGGAACGAACCGTAATGTAATTCCTCGATTGTTACGCCGGTCAGGCGTTCTGCTTCTTCTTCGCTGATTGCTCCACAGTTGATCGCACGCAGGAAAAAATTCAGCAGGCCCTGCCCTGTTGCCGCATCGTCAAACACGTCGCCAACAAGCGTTGCTTTCGCCGCCTTCTCGACAAAATTTTTGAGCCGTGCCGCCGAAGAATCGAGGCCTTCGAGAAAAAATGAAAATACGGCGGCGTAACGTGTAGGCAGTTGCGCGGGATGCAGATCCCATCCCTGGTAATAGGCGGTGACGAGCGAGTGCTGGATGTGTCCGAAGTGCAGCTTCCACGCGCGATGCACGGCCTCAAGGTTCTGCGCCTGCTGAGCACGCGTCAGGCGTTTTCCCTTTTCCGCGCGGTGCAGTGGAACGGGCATTACATTTGTCGCACCGTCGGAAAGCCAGATGCCTGTGCCCGCAAACGCCACTTGCATCATGTTTTTCGCAAAGTCGCAGGCGGGATGGTCCATCGTCTGGTAGGCCGCTGTGATGCTGCAGCTTGCCGTGTAATCGTAGGTCCCAAAATGCGCGGCGATGCAGCGTCCGGCCGCAGCATCCAGAAATTGCGGCAAGTTCGATTCCCCGCGCGCGTTGAGGATCGCCGACGTCGTTTCGATCATCATTTCAAAACGAAGCGCGCCTTTTTTCAGTCCCAATTCCGGCTCCATCGCCGCGAGCAATTGCGAGAGAGCTGCCATCTGCTCCGGAATTACAACTTTGGGCAGCGTGACAACGAAGTTCGATGGGAGACGTCCTCCCGTAAATTCACAGAGTTCGCTCAGGAAAATATTCAGGGTGCGTATGCTGCGATCCCGCAACTCCGGCGAGAACGGCTTCAAACGGATCCCAATAAAAGGGGGCAGCGAACCCATTGCGAATCCTTTGGCAACCTCTTGCGCCGCCAGCATTGTGTGCCGATCTTCTTCCGCGTCCGGACGATTTCCATAGCCATCCTCGAAATCGATTCGAAAATCCTCCACAGGCTCGCGCCGCAATTTTTCGAGCACCAGGCTGTATATTTTTTGAGCCAGCCAGTCGGGCCTGTTTCCCAGCCGCAACTTTTCAGGTGATTTTGCGAATTGCCGCTCGGCCGCAACGGCAGCCTTGCCTGTTTTTGGCAGCGATGCCGCTCCCGGCAGGCCAATGGCCCGCGCGAAAGTAAACGCATCCGGCGCGAATTCTGAAAGCGCCGCCAGCGCTCCTTCGCCCAAACGCTTTGAAATATCCGCGTGAAACAAATGTGCGCCACCGTACACAACATGAACCGGCTGCCGGCGTCCCGTCTCGCCCGGGTAGCGACGCGCGAATGCCGCCGATGCCCCTTCCAGAATTTCCAAAGCAGATCGAATGGCAGAATCCGGCAACGATGTTTTCATTTTTCCAATATCCTAAAATTCGCTTTGAATCTCTTTTCACAGGGCAAGGCAGGCAAAAGAAAGCCTCGCACATAGTAAACGGTACGGCACCCAACATTCAATTTCGATCGAATTTAAAATCAGAAATAAAATAGAGATTACAGAAGGAGGTAAAAGGGCACACGAACACAATGATCCTCACGCGAGGTTAAGTCCGATCCGATCGTCACACGAAGGAGAAAAATTCACCGAGGGGAATCACCCAATAGCGGACGGGCCCTCGCGCTTTCCTTACGCGTGCTACGCCGGCGCGCTCATGGACCGCCGCTGTTGGAAGCATTCGCGGCAGAACACAGGACGGCCCTGCGTCGGGCGGAAAGGAACGGTAGTTTCCTTTCCGCACTGCGAGCAGGTTGTCTTGGTTTCAGCTCTTTGGAATGTATTGGTGGCCGGACCCGGACTCTGAGAGCGCTTGGCTTTGCAGTCTTTACACCGCTTGGGCTCGTTTTTGAAGCCCTTGTCGGCGAAAAACATCTGTTCGCCGGCGGTAAAGACAAATTCCTGATTGCATTCCGCACACTTCAGGACCTTATCGTGATATTCCATACACTACTCCGAGGCTCCAACTGGATAGAGCCCACGGCACCCCGGCCTGTCAGATCGTGCAGGGATACGCCGGGGAAGAACGTGGGTCCCAATTCCGACTGGCCTAAGGTGCTCTGGAAAATCCCGGGTCGTCGTGCCTGCCTGGGGGGAGAGTTAGTCCAACTCCCGCCGCTGCTTTTTGCGGAGACGCTTGCGCGATAGCGCTTGTTTTGCGCGTCGCTTTTCTCCAGGCTTCATGTAATAACTGTGCTTCTTAATTTCCTTGATGATGTCTTCCTGTTGCACTTTGCGTTTAAACCTGCGCAGTGCGTTTTCCAGAGACTCACCTTCTTGAATGCTGACTTCAGCCACTTAAAAATCACCGTCCTTCCGATGCATGTGGCAATGATTGCTAATTACCATGAGGAGTATTATAGGGCAAACACGGCCCTGACTGCTTATTGGCAGTCACTTGTATCGGACCTACCCACTGAAGTCAAGTGTTGTTTTTGGGACACACATCCCGGAGCCTTTTAACAATCTGCGGCAGAGGCTATTAAACTTTTCGGCTCACCTGCTAGAATGACGAAGCACACACCTATGCTCCGGGTTATTTGGGAGCAGGCGAAGAGATTCCCTAATGTCATTGATGCGTGACGCGATTGGCGTTCTGCTGGCGGGCGGACAAGGTGAACGGTTGTGGCCACTTACTCGTGACCGAGCCAAGCCGGCTGTTCCGTTCGGCGGTGTTTACCGAATTATTGATATCACCCTCTCGAATTGCATTAACAGCGATCTGCGGCGCGTCTTCGTCCTTACGCAGTACAAAGCGCTTTCCCTTAACCGTCACACTCGACAGGGCTGGTCGCAGCTGCTGGGGCTTGGCGAATTCATCGAAGTTCTGCCGCCGCAAATGCGCGTCTCCACCAACTGGTATCTCGGGACGGCCGATGCGGTTTACCAGAATATTTATTCGATTGGCAGCGAGCATTCGCGCTACGTCATCGTCCTTTCCGGCGACCACATCTACAAAATGAATTATCAGAAAATGCTGCAGCAGCACGTGGATTCGGGCGCGGATGTAACGGTGGCCACGCTAGAGGTTCCTTCGACAGAGGCGGCCTTACGATTTGGCGTGATTGAAACGGATGCCAACTGGCGCATCGTCGGATTCGAGGAAAAGCCCGCATCGCCGAAGCGATCGCATTTGCATCCGGACATGGTCAACGCTTCCATGGGCGTTTACGTGTTTAACACGCAACTTTTAATTCCGGCGCTCCTCGCGGATGCGGAAGATCCGAATTCCAAACACGATTTTGGCAAAGATATTTTGCCGCGTATTTTTTCGAAGTACCGCGTGTTCGCCTACAATTTCATCGATGAAAATAAAGTTGGCCCGCAATACTGGCGCGATGTTGGCACGGTCGAGGCGTACTACGAAGCGAATATGGACCTCGTTTCTGTGTCGCCCATTTTCAATCTCTATGACAAATCATGGCCGATTCGCACCTGGCAGCACCAGTATCCGCCGGTAAAAACCGTGTTCGCGGATCCCGGCCGCATGGGCGTCAGCATGGATTCGATGGTTGGCGGAGGATCGATTATTTCGGGCGGGCGCGTCACGCGTTCCGTGCTGGGGTATGACGTGCGAACCAACAGTTATTCCGAAGTGGATAATTCGATTCTCTTCAACCACGTAAATGTGGGGCGTCATGCACGCATCCGCAACGCCATCATTGACCGCCACGTAACGATTCCCGAGCGCGCCGAAATTGGCTATGACCTGGAAGCCGATCGCCAGCGCTACCACGTCACGGAGGGTGGCATCGTAGTCGTTGTGCGCGAAGAATCCATGATCGAAGAACCGGAATGAAGAAGGCAGTTGAGAGTCGAGAGTTGTGAGTTAAGAGTTCAGAGCTAAAAAATCTAAGTAATTTGGCGCCAAGGAAAGCACTTCAACTCTAAACTCTTGACCCTAAACTTTTTAGACGCTTTTATCCGTGTTTATCAGTGTGCATCTGTGGTTCCAGTCGTTTTAGACTTCCCCGGGAGGCGGCATGTCAACGAAGATCGCGCGCGTACACGGAAGGCAAATCATCGATTCGCGCGGCAATCCCACGGTTGAGGCAGATGTAATTCTGGAAGGTGGCGCGCTTGGACGCGCCGCCGTTCCGTCCGGTGCGTCCACCGGCGAGCACGAAGCTATCGAATTGCGCGATGGCGACAAATCGCGCTACCTCGGCAAGGGCGTGCTCAAGGCCGTCGGCAATGTGAACGGCGCAATCGCTAAGGCCGTAGCGGGCCTCGATGCCTCGGACCAAAAAGCGCTCGACCGCCGCATGATCGAAACCGACGGCTCGCCAAACAAAGGCAATCTTGGCGCCAACGCCATTCTCGCTGTCTCGATGGCTGCGGCGCGGGCTGCGGCGGTAGCAGCCCGGCAACCTCTCTACAAATATCTTTCGCGCTATTCGAGCGATCCCTCCGGCAACACGCTTCCCGTCCCGATGATGAATATTTTAAATGGCGGCGCGCACGCCGATAATTCCGTCGACCTTCAGGAGTTCATGGCCATGCCCGTCGGTGCAAAAACATTCGACGAAGCCTTGCGCATGGGCGTGGAAGTTTTTCATCGCTTGAAAGCGGTTCTGCACAAACGCGGCTATTCCACAGCTGTCGGCGACGAAGGCGGCTTCGCGCCCAACTTGAAATCGAATGACGAAGCAATTGAAGTTGTACTCGAAGCGATTGCCGCGGCCGGATACAAGCCCGGCGAGCACGTGGCCATCGCGCTCGATCCCGCGTCCAGCGAGTTTTATGACAAGGCCAGCGGCAAATATATTTTCAAAAAGTCAGACAAGTCCGCGCGCACTTCCGAACAAATGACCGTATTCTGGGCCGACTGGGTCCGCCAGTTCCCCATTGTCTCCATCGAAGACGGCCTAGCAGAAGACGACTGGGCCGGATGGAAGCACATGACCGCGGAACTTGGCGGAAAAACGCAGCTCGTCGGCGACGATTTGTTCGTCACTAACACCGTGCGCCTGCAACGCGGCATTTCCGAGCATATCGGCAACGCGATTTTAATTAAGCTCAATCAAATCGGCACCGTGACCGAAACGATCGAAGCCATCGAAATGGCGCGCAAAGCAGGCTACGCCTCCATCGTCTCGCACCGCTCTGGCGAGACCGAAGACACCTTCATCGCCGACCTCGTCGTTGCCATGGGCACAGGCCAGATCAAGACCGGCTCCGCCTCGCGCACCGACCGCGTCGCCAAATACAACCAGCTCCTGCGCATCGAGGAAGAGTTGGGCGCCGCAGCCAAGTTTCCGGGTAAAACCGCGCTCGCGCTGAAATAATCCCCGGGAATGTTATGGCCATACTATTGCAAAGTATATTTTATGAAAAAGATAACGATTTCTGCCGACGATAATTTAGTCAAAGAAGCCCGAAGGACTGCGAAGTCTCAGGGAAAGACGCTTGAAGAGGCTATTCTCGAATGGCTAAAGTCCAATCCTAGGAAAAGAATATCGGCTCGCGAGTATCACGCGTTGATGAAGCAACTCCGAGGCACCGTAAGCATCAGTGGGCCATACACGCGCGAAGAAATGAACGAACGCTAATCCTCAATAATGGTCCGAATTTCTGTAGCGCCCGCCTTCAGGCGGGCATTCGGCGCTTGTCCGCTCGCCAAGCAACTTGCCACCAGGGACGATCGAAAATGGAATTCACGCGAAAGACCCATCGCCTAGACTCCAACGAATATAGTGGACAAAGATGGTCCTTCGTCACCATGTGCTGTGAAAATCGCTACCCGGCATTTTCAGATGCAGGTCGAGCGAACTGGATGATTGAATGTCTTCGGACTGAATCGCTGCTTCAAGGATTTTTGGTGGACGCATATTGCGTAATGCCGGACCATTTGCACTTTTTAACATTTGGGAAAAACTCGTCCAGTAAATTATTGGTGTTTGCGAAAAGCCTGAAACAGAAAACGGGCTTTAGCTTTCAAAAAGAGACGGGATCGAGATTATGGCAAAAGAATTACTACGACCATGTCCTTCGCGCAAATGAGGAAGCGAATCGTGTGGCTGGCTACATCTGGATGAATCCCGTGCGAAAAGGCCTTTGCAAAAGCTTTGAAGATTATCTTTTTTCTGGGTCGTTCACGCGGCCTTGGAAGGACTTGCCTCAAGGCGAGGGATGGACGCCTCCCTGGAAGGAGGGCCGGATGTCCGCCTAAAGGCGGACGCTACAACTCGGAACACGTTCCGTGTATCCTTACGACTTATGCCAAAACGACCGAAACCGATTGTACTGACCGTGCTCGATGGATGGGGCTACCGCGCAGAAACCGCGGGCAACGCCATCGCTCTTGCGCGGAAACCGAATTACGACCGCCTATTGAAAGATTTTCCCAACACGCTGATTCAGACTTCCGGGCCTTTTGTTGGTTTGCCCGAGGGGCAAATGGGCAACAGCGAAGTGGGCCACATGAACATGGGCGCAGGCCGCATCATCCACATGGATATCACGCGCATCGATGTGATGATCGCCAGCGGCGAATTTTACAAGCAACCGCTGCTGCTCGAAGCGATGGAGCGCGGCCGCGCGCGCAACCTGCATTTGCTGGGCCTCCTGAGCGACGGCGGCGTGCACTCGCACATGAATCATCTCTACGCGCTGCTGCGCATGGCGCGCGAGCAGCATGTCGAGCGCGTTTTCATTCACTGCTTCATCGATGGGCGCGACACGCATCCGCACAGCGGCGTCGAATACATCCAGCAATTGCAGCAGAAAATTCGCGAGATCGGCGTTGGGCAAATCGCATCGCTCACGGGCCGTTATTTTGCGATGGACCGCGACAACCGCTGGGAGCGCGTCGAGCGCGCTTATCGCGCGGTGGTTCACGGCGATGCCCCAACAAAATCAGCGGACCCGGTGGAGGCCATTCGCCATAGTTACGAGCGTGGCGTGACCGACGAATTTGTCGAACCCATCGCCATCACAAGCGGCACTTCCCCGTCCGCGCCACCAGTCGGCCCGATTCGTGATGATGACGCCGTGATTTTCTTCAACTTTCGCGCCGACCGCGCCCGCCAGATGACGCGCGCCATCGCTGAGCCTGGCTTCAAGGAATTTTCAGATCCAAAGCGCCCGACAAGCATTTTCTACGTGGCCATGACGCAATACGAAAAAACCTGGCCCTGGCTGCGGTACGTCATCGCGCCGGAAAAAATCGCGCATATTCTCGCCCAGGTTTTCGCCGAGCAGAATTTAAAAAATCTGCGCTGCGCGGAAACCGAAAAATACGCTCACGTCACCTATTTCTTCAATGGCGGAATTGAAAAACCGTATGGCGGCGAAGAACGCATTCTCGTCCCATCACCTAAAGTTCCCACCTACGATTTGAAGCCGGAAATGAGCGCGGTGGGAATTGCCGAAACCGTAGTAAAAGCAGTCGAAAAAGACGGCTTCGACGCCGTCGTGATGAATTTCGCCAATGCTGACATGGTTGGGCACACCGGCAGCCTGGAAGCCGCAATCAAGGCCGTGGAAACGGTCGATGCCTGCCTGGGAATGATCCGCCAGGCACTGCAGCCGCGCGGCGGCGCCTGGATTATCACCGCCGATCACGGCAACGCCGAAACCATGATCGACCCGGCCACCGGCGGCCCGCACACGTATCACACCACAAACCCCGTGCCGCTGATTCTCGCCACGGAAAATGAAATCGGCCCGCTCGCGCCAGGCGGCTCTTTGCGCGACGTTGCACCAACGCTGCTAGGCATCTTGGGTTTCCCCGTGCCACAGGAAATGACGGGCCACGATTTGCGCGTGCGGAAAGCGAAGTGAGTCGTGATTTGTGAATCGTAATTCGTGATTTACGGGTTGTGATTTGTGATTTTCGCTTGATGATTTATGAAATTCACGACTTAAGTTTATTTGTAATTTGTGCCCCGTGTAAGTTGGCCTCGTCAGCAGGGAACACACCCATTGCACTCCGATTAATTTCAGATTTGAAATCTGGAATTTGTGATCGGGGATTTCAATTTTCAGATCTGGGATCTCAGAATTGTAATTTGCAATTTTGGATCTGAAGTTTTGAACTTTAGATTTGAAATTTCAAATTTGAGATTTGAAATTCACCGAAACCGCTACCGGCACAGCTGGCTAAACACCACCATTCAAAATATTTTCAAATATTGCAGGAATTTCAAAAATAGCGCGGTTATTCATCGCGGCCGCGCGTGCCTTATATTCTGCAAGCGCGCCAGGCTCCAGCATTCTGGCCAGCGCCTTCGCGGTTTCACGATGGCTGTCCACCACGATGCCTACTTTTTTTTCGCGCACCCACTGCGCGTTGTAACGCTCCTGCGGCAGCGTCCAGGCATTGCAATCGATGATCACAGGCAAGTGCTTGGAAAGCGCCTCGCTAATGCTTCCCGGCCCCGGTTTACCGATAAAGAAATCCGACAGCGCCATGAAATATGGAATTTGTGTTGTAAAGCCTTCGACGTGCAATGGGATGCGGGACGGTTCCCGCCGCAGCGCATCTGCCAATTTCTCATTGCGCCCGCATATGAGTATCAACTGCACTTGTAACGATGACTTGTTAATTTGCCGCACGATATCCAACATTTTCCAGGTGCCGTACCCACCGAATAAAACGATCCCTGTCGGCAAATCCGGATTGAGCCCAAGTTTTTTTCGCTCGGCGCTCCGGTCCACTTCCACAGGCTCATAAAACCGCGGGTGAAGAATCATGCCGGAGGTTCGGAACACGGTGCCATCGAGATGGCCAAGCTGGCGCGCCTGCTCCACGGCGTGATCCGTCCCGCAGACAATGTATTGCGATTCTTTTTCAATCCAGAAATGTTTCGGGTAATCAGCAAGATCGGTGAGCACCGTTACAAAAGGCCGCCCGGGGCACGCTTTTTCGTATGCTTCGCGCATGGCGCGATTGAAATGCGGCACGAGCGAAACCACCATGTCCGGCGAGCGCTTCTTCCAAAATTCTTCAAGCACGCGCACCGAAGGCCCGTGATACGACCGCACAACCAGCTGCAGCACACGCATTAATTGAGGGCTGCCCAGCGTCCATCCATGCCGCAGCATCTTGTTATACATGTCCTGAATGCGAATACCGGTCAGTTTGCGGAGTATGTCTAGAGGGTCCAGTACTTCCTGGAGATTAACCATCGTTACATCAACCGGGAGATCTAACTTGTTTATTTGCACCTGCAAAGCGGTGGCTGCGTTGCGGTGACCTCCTCCTGCATCAAAGAAAATAAGATCGATAGCGCGTCTTCGGCCCTGTGGGCTGGACATTCCGTCTGCCATCAATCTCCTCGTCTCCCAATCGTTAACTTGTTTGTGTTCAATTAGTAACAGACGATTGTTACGAGTTTTTAAACATTGCGTAATAAGTTAGCAAACTCGAATTGCGATACTTTTCCTCAATGAGATGCGATCTGCACGTCCACTCGCTCCACTCAGGCACCCTGCCTGTGGCCCTCCTGCGCCACTTTTTTCTGGAGAGCTATAGTGCTCCGACTGACGTTTACTCCGTGCTGCGAAAACGCGGCATGGACCTGATTACTCTCACTGATCATGATTCTATCACCGGCGCGGAAGAGCTGCGCTGCCACGCTGATTTTTTTATCAGCGAGGAAGTCACCTGCACCATGCCGAGCGGCACCGAAGCTCACGTCGGTGTATATGACATCACCGAACGCCAGCACACGGAAATCAATCGCCGCCGAAAAGACATGGTTCGCCTGCTGGCCTATCTGTCCGAACAGCGCCTGTTCTTCACGATCAACCACGTTTTTTCCTCGGTGACCGGGAAGCGGAACGCCGATGATTATGAATGGTTCTCTGGCTATTTCCCTGCCGTCGAGGCTCGCAATGGCCAGATGCTTCCCGCCGCCAACAAACTTGCATCCGACTTTGCATGGAAACGCTGCAAGACGCAGGTGGCTGGGAGCGACGCGCACGCGCTGGCTTCCGTGGGCACAACCTATACAGAAGTTCCGGGTGCCCGGAACAAGGAAGAGTTTTTCGCCGGCCTGCGCGCAGGGCACGGGAAACTGTGCGGAGAGTCGGGCGGCTACTGGAAATTGACGCGTGATATTTTGCTGCTATGCGGCGAAATGATGCGCAAGGATCCCTGGACCGTGCTACTTAGCCCACTCGTTCCACTCGTTCCCGCTGGCGTCGCCGTCGACTATTTCGTCGACCTGAGCTTTATCCGCCGCTGGGGCACTGCGATCAATGGCCCTCAGCCCGCGCCAAAGAATTTGCTCGAGACACTCCCGCTGCGCCAGAAACAGATGGCCTAGCGGATAAAGATAGGATTGTTGGTTTGATAGCCAATAGGCAGCCCGTTCAGTAAAGGAGCAGCCATGACAGCACGCAGAGTGGTTTGGGAATTCATTCAAGCCCGCGACTATCAAGTCATGAGGAAAGTCCATCGATGGCGCGCGCCTCGGTGGATGCGTTACTGGATGATTGCTTCCACAAAATTGGGAGATGGTTGGATCTGGTATTCCGTAGGAATCGCATTGCTTCTGTTCGGAGGCGATTTGCGTTTCATCGCCTTCGCCGCCAGCGCTTCGGCCGAAGCCGCCACAGTTGTTATTTTCCGCTACATCAAAAAGGTCAGCAAACGAAAGCGACCGTGCCACATGGAGTCGCACTGTTGGGCGAACGTCCTTCCCCCCGACCAATTTTCTTTTCCCTCAGGCCACGCCATGAGCGCCTTCGCCATCGCCATCCCCCTGTGCATCTTTTATCCGGAGTTGCAAGCAGTTCTGATCGCTCTGTCGGTGAGCATTGCCGTATCGCGCGTCATCCTGGGAATGCATTTCGTGAGTGACGTAGTGGTAGGGTCTCTGATGGGAGCAGGATTAGGCTACGGCGCGTATCTGCTAGTCCGCTAATTACAAAATGAAATGTTTCGTTTGATGCACAGTAGTGCTGGAGGAAAAATTCTTCGCCTTTCTCCTCTTTTCCTCTGTGTTCTCTGTGTTAAAGCTTTTATCTTTTGCCCTCAGTCAACCCTCAAGACGCAATCCGCTCAAAAATTCCCGCCGCGCCCATCCCCCCGCCAATACACATCGTAACCATCCCGTACCGAGCACCGCGCCGCTCCAGTTCGCGCAAAATGGACGCCGTAAGCTTAGCCCCCGTGCATCCAAGCGGATGCCCAAGAGCAATCGCCCCTCCATTAGGATTCACGCGCGCAGGATCAATCCCCGCCTCCTGCATCACTGCCAGCGACTGCACAGCAAACGCCTCATTCAGTTCAATCACATCCATCTGATCCAGCATCAATCCCGTAAGTTTTAAAACCTTGGGAATGGCAAACGCGGGCCCGATCCCCATGATTTCCGCCGGCACTCCCGCCGTTGCGAATCCAAGGAATCGCGCAAGGGGCTTCGCGCCCAGCGCCCGCGCGCGTTCAGCGCTCATCACGATGGTCGCCGCAGCCCCGTCGCTCGTCTGCGAACTATTCCCAGCTGTGGTCGTTCCGCGCGTATGAAACGCAGGCTTGAGCTTCGCGAGCGCTTCCATGCTCGTGTCAGCGCGCGGTCCTTCATCCATGTCAAAAATAGTCTTGGTCGAGTTGGTTCTTGCGCCGCGACCATTCGCTGAGGCCGCCGTTACCGTCGTCTGCACTTCGACCGGCACGATTTCATCTTTAAATTTTCCCGCCGCAATCGCGGCAATCGCTTTTCTATGGCTGGCCAGGGAAAACTCATCCGCCATCTCGCGCGTGATCCCGTATTTCTTAGCCACATTTTCCGCCGTCAGCCCCATGCTGAGGTAAGCGTCCGGATAGTGATCCATCAACCAGGGATTCGGCGAAACTTTGTTGCCGCCCATCGGAATCATGCTCATCGACTCCGTGCCGCCCGCCAAAATAACATCGGCGTGGCCAACCATGATGCGCTCAGCCGCCATGGCAATCGCCTGCAATCCCGAAGAGCAAAAGCGGTTGATGGTAATGGCCGGAACCTCGGGCGGAAGCCCTGCGCGCTGGCTGGCAATGCGCGCAACGTTCATCCCCGCCTCGCCCTCAGGCATGGCGCAGCCGAGGATCACGTCTTCGATGTCCGCGGGATTAAGCCCCGGCACGCGTCGAATCGCTTCCTGCATCGCAATCGCAGCAAGGTCATCCGGCCGCGTGGACCGCAGCGTTCCCTTAAATGCCTTTCCTACAGGCGTTCGTACTGAACTGACGATGACGGCGTCTCTCATATAGGCCACCCTGGCGCAGTGATTCGTGATTTTAAATTTTGAAATTTGAGATAAGAGACTCGCGCTTCCCGCGCGAGCCATCTTTCCAAACCATTGGATGCCCGATCGAGCTAAAAAGCAACTGCGGGCGTCCCCGACCGATTACCCCTAAGATTCTAAACCTCTTCCCCAGAGAGATTTGCACGGGCTAATGGCTAGGCATGCTGGCTCGCGGGACGCTTATCTTTCACGCTCCACTGGTATGCGGAAAAAATGCTCGCGCCAATCGCAATCACAATCAGCACAATCATCGTGTCTTCCAGAATCGGCGATTTCGCTTGCCGGATAATCCAGCGTCCATAATGAATCGCCAGAGCGCCCTCGATCAGGAAGCGAATCAGTCTTCCCACGCCGACGAAACTTAAAAGTTTATTGCGAGGATATTTAAATGCCGCAGCCGCGGCCACCACCGCCGTAAAAGGGAATGGCGGCGGCAAAAGAGAAGCGGATAAAAGCGTCCAGGCGGCATTTTTTTTCACCATGCTTTCCACGCTCCCGAGGCGCTTGCTCGAGGAAGACTCCTTTAGCCGCTCTGCGCCCTTTCGACTCAACCAATCCGTAACCAGGCAGCCGATCACCGAACCGAGCGTAGCCATAATGGCGTAGTAAATCATCCGATCATGATGGCGCGCGCTCAATGCCAGGACAAGTAAATCATTGCCAAACGGCAGAACCAGAGGCGAGGAATCGAATATACCTAGCGTTAGCAATCCCAATCCGCCTGCACGATAAAGAGCCCTTGAGATAATGCGGATAGTTGGTCCCATTTGATTTTCGCCCGCCCAGTATATGATGCAGGCACCGAAAGTTCATAGGCCAGCGGGTTCCGGTTCCTGTCCTAATTTGGCAATTTCTCGAATTTAGGAGGGCCGAGTTTCAACTCGGCCATTCGGATGGGATTGAATCGCGGGCTTCAGCCCCTGAAGCTTCAGGGGTTGGATTCCGCCAAGTGACCGGTGCGTTCCTGAATTTTTACGTTTCCGCGAACATCAACCGTAGCTCGCCTCTCTGGTCCTGAGTGAACGCGAAGGATCAGAGGCGGGGATTTTTCCTACCTCGCCCAGCCGATAAATGCGCGCCATAAACGCGCACAAGATTGCCCATTGAAATCCTCATGCTATCCTAGCGAGCGTCAATCCGATGCGACGCCGCCGCACACTGATCACCTCTCCTCTCGAATGGCAGATGACCGCCCTGCCAGTGGCTCATCCAATCATGCCCGTGATTGCCGAACGCGGCGGCACGCAGCTTCGTTCTCC
The DNA here is from genome assembly GCA_963786215.1 of uncultured Acidobacteriota bacterium. Lineage (GTDB taxonomy): Bacteria > Acidobacteriota > Terriglobia > Acidiferrales > UBA7541 > Palsa-360. The sequence goes on along the minus strand of CAWAYK010000001.1, from coordinate 437,444 downwards.
AAAGCCAACCATCGTGGTCGACACGCGTGAACAAATCCCGTTCTCATTCGAACGCTTTTCCGGCTGGTTTTCCGGCATCGAAAAACGGCCGCTCGAAATCGGCGATTACGCCATTGCCGGCATGGAAGATACCTGCGTCGTCGAGCGCAAGGACCTCAGCGACCTGGTGCGTTCGTTCCACATGGAACGTTCCGTCTTCGTCGCGCGCCTGCGCCGCATGAGCGCATTCCATGACCGCTTGCTGGTCATCACAGCCGCGCTGAGCCAGGTGAAATCACGTTACGAATACAGCAGCCCCGCAAATCCAAATCAGATCACGCAGTCGCTGATCGCCACGCTTGCAGGTCTGCGCGTCCCGTTCCTCTGCGTCGAAACGCACGAACTCGGCGAGGAAATCATCGCCTCCTACCTCTACCAGGTCCACCTCTACCACTGGCTCGAAGCTAACGGCCACGACCGCCGCCTCGCCGACGATGATTTGTAATGCTTCGCGATCCGCTAGTTCCGCAGAGGCTTGCCGGTCTTGAGGGTATGCGCGATGCGCTCCTGCGTTTTGCGTTCGCCGCAGAGGGAGACGAAGGCTTCGCGCTCAAGGTCGAGCAGATATTGCTCGCTGACGAGCTGCGCGGAAGTGAGCGCACCTCCTGCGAGGATGTTGCCGAGCTTGCGCGCCACGAGTGCATCGTACTCTGATATATATTCGCCCTTCAGCATCATGTATACGGCAAGTTTCGCGGCGGCGCTGAATTCCTGGCCCAGCACGCGGATCGAGGGTTCGTTCGGCGCGGGCGCGGTCTGCCGCCATTCGCTGCGGACGAGTCCCAGCGCGGTTTCTTTGGCGTCGGCGACCAGCCGCTCGAGATTCATCGCCACCAGATCGGCGCGGCGCAGGTAGCCGAGATCGCGCGCCTCTTCTCCGCTGGTGGAAACTTTAGCCATCGCGATATTCTCAAACACGGGCTTGAGCGCGTGGAACAGGTCGAGGTCCTCTTCCCCCTCGGCGCGTTCGTTTGCGCGAATAATCATTTCCTTCGAGCCGCCGCCGGCCGGAATGAGCCCAACGCCCACTTCCACTAGACCCATATAAGCTTCTGCCGCCGCATGGACGCGCGTGCCGTGCAGCACCACTTCGCAGCCGCCGCCAAGAGCCAGGCCCTGCGGCGCAACGACCACCGGCTTTGGCGAATGTTTTATAGCAAGCGTGGTGTTCTGAAACTGCCGCACCATCACATGTAAATCGTCCCATTCCTGTTCCTGCGCGGTCATCAACACCAGCATCAGATTCGCGCCGGCGGAAAAATTCTCGCCCTGATTGGCGATCACCATCGCGTCGAAATCGGTGCGCAGGCGCGCGAGGCCTTTGTGAATCATTCCCAGAAGGTCGCCGCCGATCGCGTTCATTTTGGAGTGGAATTCGCAGCAGATTACGCCGTCACCCAAATCAATCAGGCTCGCGCCGGAATTTTTCTCAATCTCGCGTCCGCGCTCCTTGAGTGATTTCAAAATAATAATTCCGTCGGACTGCGGCGCAGGTTTGTAAGCTTTCCCCGCAAAATCGAAATACGAAGTTTGTCCCTGCGCGGACTCGTAGAAAGATTTTTTTCCTGATGCCAAAAGATTGGAGACCAGCGGAGGCAGCGCGTTACCCGCTTTCTCAAGCTGCTTCGCCATCGCTCCAACGCCAATCGCGTCCCAAATCTCAAACGGTCCAAGCTCCCAACCAAAACCCCAGCGCATGGCGCGATCCACATCCACAATCGAATCTGAAATTTCCGGCACCCGCCGCGCCGCGTACAGGCACATCCCGGAGAGCGCGCCCCAGATAAATTTCTGCGCTTTGTCGCCCTCTTTTCCTTCCAGTGCAGGGCCGCACAGCATGCGCAAACGCTCACGCGTGCTCTCGATGCCCTTCCCCGCTTCAATCGAAGCAAATCTCGCTTTCGCTTGCGGCCGGTATTCCATTTTTGCGGGATCGAGCGTAAGGATTTCCGATTCCCCTCCCGCTTTTTTCACGCGCTTGTAAAACCCGCTCCCCGTCTTGTCGCCAATCCAACCGCGCTTGGCCATCTCCTCAATGAGCGCCGGAACTTTGTAAAGTTCGCGCGATTCATCGTTTGGAATATTTTCGTAAATATTGCGAATCACGTGCAGGAGCACATCAGTTCCAACAATATCCGCCAGACGAAATGTCGCGGATTTCGGCCATCCAAGCGCCGGCCCCGTGCAGGCATCCACTTCCTCAAACGTCATGCCCAGCTCGCCCATCAGGCGAATTGCATTCAACATCGAAAATGTTCCGATTCGATTAGCAATAAAATTGGGAGTATCTTTCGCGACCACCACGCCTTTGCCAAGTTTGTGATCGCAAAAATCCGTGAGAGTTTCAATCACGCCAGGTAGCGTGGCCGTCCCAGGAATAATTTCCACCAGTTTTAAATAGCGCGGCGGATTAAAGAAGTGCGTGCCGGCCCAATGTTGTTGCCATTCCTCTGGCATGCCCTCCGCGATGCTGTGCACGGGAAGCCCCGAAGTATTCGTGGTAACAATCGTTCCCGGCTTACGAACCGCGGCCACACGCGAAAGGAGAGCTCGCTTGATTTCCAGGTTTTCGGCGACCACTTCAATGATCCAGTCAGCCTCCGCGCAAAGCTTTAAATCATCTTCAAAATTTCCGGTGACGATGCGGTTCTCCACGCCTCGTTTGAAAAATGCGGCAGGTTTGGATTTCACCGCTGCGGCAAGCCCCGCGCGCACAATCCGGTTGCGAACCTCAGGGCTGGCGAGAGTCAACCCGCGCTTCTGCTCATCGGTGGAGAGCTCTCTCGGCGCAATGTCCAACAACGCGCACCACACGCCCGCATTGGCAATGTGCGCGGCAATTCGCGCACCCATCGTGCCCGCACCCAATACCACAACTTTTTCGATCATTTTTTTTGGCATGTCTGTTACGTTAAGCCCTTCACGAAAGTGGGTCAATTTGATTACGATAAGGGTACTGAGAAATTAGCCGGAGCGGCTGCCCTGGCAATCCTCGCCGAGCGGATTGGTACAGGTGCCAGTGCAGGTTACAGAAGCGACAATGCGCGGTCAACGAGAAATGCCGCGCATCTAAATTAGGGGTAACTTTAACTTAACCCGTTCATGGCCAAGCGTCCTAAAAAGAAAGTTCTAAACTGGTTGCAAACCGCGGTTGGACGCGTTCGCGAGTTTGCTTACACCGAACCGCCTCCGCCCGCGGTGGAGCGTCCCCGCATCGGCGTCGCCCTCGGCGGGGGATTCGCGCGCGGCATCGCACATCTGGGAGTTCTCCGAGTTCTCGAAGAGGAAAAAATTCCCGTCGATTATCTGACCGGAACGAGCGCGGGAGCCTTGATGGGCATCTCTTTTGCCAGCCGCCATACGATTCCTGAAATTGAGCGCCAGGCGCAGGCTACTCGCTTTAAAGATTTCGGCAACTGGAAACTTTCCTGGATGGGCCTCGCCTCCAACCAAAGACTGGAACATTATCCCCGCAAATATCTGGGTGTGAGCACATTCGAGGATTTGCGCATTCCTCTCGCCATTGCGGCCACCGATCTTGCCACCGGGGAGGCTGTTTACTTTTCGCACGGGCCGCTGGGACCTGCGCTGCGGGCGTCGTGCGCTTATCCCGGAATGTTTATCCCGGTCGAAATCGATGGCCGCACGCTCGTGGACGGATTTCTTGCCGCGCCCGTGCCCGTGGATGCGGCGCGCAGCATTGGAGCGGATATAGTAATCGCCGTATTCCTCGAAGCGGCCAACAATCGCAAACCCTCCAGCATTGTGGACGTCATCGGCCTTTCCTTCGCCATTTTGCAGCGCCACGCGGACCTCGAGTGGAGACGCGCTGCCGACGTTACAATCGAACCGGTGGTAAAAGATTTTCTTTGGGATGATTTTGAAAGGACCGGCGAGTTAATTGCCGCGGGCGAAGCTGCCGCGCGCGCCGCGCTTCCGAAAATCCGCGCTGTGATCGAAGAAAAAACCGGTCAGAAAAAATTGCTCCTGGAATCCAAGGAAACCGTAAAGCGAGTCGCTAAGATAGGGCCCGACGGTCACCTCTCCGGAACATCGCGCGAAAAATAATCAAACGATTTCCGATGGGCTTAACAGGGTGCGGAAAAAGTATTTTATTCTGTCATTCCGAGCGGAGCGAGGAATCTCTCTTCGATTTAACCATAAGAAAACAAAGAAAGAGAGATTCCTCGCTTCGCTCGGAATGACAAAAATAGTGCATTTTTCCGAAGCCTGTTAAATCAGCCGCCAGGAAATTTTCGCTTCTTATTTCCACACAGACATTTCCGCCCCTCGTCAAAACCAAAACGTCACACAAAAAACGAAGCGGCCGGGATCCGATTCGTTAAGAATCAAATCCCGGCCGCCGTTGGAACACTTACCTCGTCTTGAACCGTTACGATTGTCTTCCAGAAATCCTAGAAAACGAATCGGGCGACTAAGTAAATGGTGTTATTGGAACTGGCATCTCGTCCGTTTGTATCGTAATTCAATCTCGCCCCGTTGAAGCGTGTGTACCCTGTGTATTGGGCTGAGAGTCCGATATTTTGAACCGGCCACCAGGAAAGATTGGCTATGTACCCCGCGCTTCGGGGATCTCCATTCGCGCTGCCAAAGACAGGGGGTACCGTAGTGATTCCGCCTGTTGTCGTGGCGTTTGAATAAAATGAAAAATCAGGTGTCCCGTCCAAATTGAAATATCCAATCGTGGCCGAATACTTATCCCCGAAGTGATATTCCGCATTGGCCTGAACAGTGTTGAGATGATGGTTTACGATGTCCGCCCCTCCACTCGTGAAAGTCGACAGCAGCGATGAATTCTCACGAATGTAAGTTCCGCGGAAGGAAAGCACGTCCCCGTGAAATTGAGGAATAACGCGGTCGTATTGGAAATCGACTGCCCAGTCCGTATACGCATCCTCCAGCCCGGTAATGGCTCCCGGTGTCGATTTCACATGGATGCCGTATGTGCCAACCATAAGGTTATTGTTCGTCGTGTTTTCCTGCCAGGCCAAGCGCCAATAGGGAGCAACGCCGCGAATGTTGATTGCTAATGGATTTCCGCTTCCGTCCAACCCTGTATTCGGCTGAGGCGCTCCGATATGCGCGGATCGATAAATTGTTCCGTCGATATAAAGATGGTTATTCCACATCGCATACATTCCGATACCCGCCACGTCTTGCCCCAACCCTCCATTGACAAGGGCTCCGGCGGTCGGTCCAGGCGCCCAATCGCTGCTTACCCATGGAAAGCCCCACGCGGGCGTGCTGTTCCACAAATCTTCGACAGTGGGATTGTTGTTGATCGTGATTCCGTATGCGAGATCTTTTTTGAAGAGCTTGGTGGCATTCGCATAGCGAATGTCAGAGTTATCCCACGTAAAATGATCATCTTGGCTGGTATAGGTCACCTGCACGAAACTCCCCACGTGAGTAGCCCAGGCTCCGGCCAAAAAGAGCGATGCCTGTTGGGGCAACTGAAAGCTTCCATTCTGTGAAGCCGGCTCTGGAGTTTTCAATGAAGTAAAAGAAGTATCCAGCAGCACGGAAAGCGGGAATGATTCCAGAATATTAAGACCGCTGACGTTTCCTTTGCCCGGTGAAGTAATCGTTGGTTTTCCGGACATCGTGTAGCCGTTCAGCTTAAACGCCCGGCCCAGGGGCGTGAGTTCGGGCGGCACGTAATGGCAGGACTTGCAGGGAAAACCGGTCTGCCTGGCATAACTCGGAACTGCGGAAGCCGTCCGTACTTGAACAAAAAGGGCCACGAATAACGCAAAAATCGTACTTAAAATTCCACCCCTGAAGATATACATCTTCTGACTCTTCATACCCATATCTCCTTTTGATTCAATTATTTCTAATTGACGCACACCCCGTACGTTGCAACTTTGTAAGCGCTTGAAGGGGCATAGCGGGCGCTCGACACGCCCGCAGCTTTTAATGGTTCGGTTAAGCGATTAAGAGCTTAAATGCTCAGAAACGAAAAAATTAACTTGGCTTCTTCGTGCCGGCCGGTTTCTTGCCAAACGCACGAACAATAGGAATAATGCTATCGATCTGCGCCTTGTTCAGAGTGCCGCCGAAAGGTGGCATGTTGCCCTTACCCTGCTCAATCTGCGTGTGGATTTCGGCGTCGGTCAGTTTCTTGGCTTCGGCCGACCCCAAATCCTTCGCGCCAACTGCTTTCCCTACCACCGTATTGCCTGACCCGTCCGGGCCGTGGCACTTCGCGCAGTTCGTGTCAAACAACTTCTGGCCATCTGACTGCGCTGTCGCATAATGGGGCAATGCAAACAAAAATAGCGGCAATAATGCAAGAACGCCCACTCTGTATTTTTTTGTGATTCCTTCAAACATTTTTCCCTCGCAGGTGACTAAGAGTTGCAAAACTTGAGCGCGTGCAGTCATGTTTTTGCCATAGAGATTGATTTCGATCCGTGATCAGCAGCACAGGCAATTGTGACGCCCGTCACACCCCAAGATGCACCACAAAAGTATCTTCTTCGGGTGAATGAACGGCTCAATGCGTGCCACCCTGCCCTCTATGCAAGCTTGATGGCGTGCACGCACTTAAATCTTACTCTCTCGCGATACGGGAATATGTCAAATTTTATGCACGGTATTCAAATTCATATCCTCGTAAGACCCAGAGATTTAGCAGCCTCGTTAGAGCGACCAGGCAGAAAACCTCGCCAGTCAGAGATGGAGAAATTTGTCCATGCCTTGCGTTTGATTCATCCGTGCCTTAAACTTTTTCTTTCGGCGCGTTTTCGCTTCGTGAATTGCTGCGCGGTTTCTTTCCGCTCGGAAATATTACGCACCCACGCCGATTAAATCCGGAGGAGGATCCGTGTCTACGCCCCTTGAACAATGGGTCGAATCTGTTGCCAAGATGACCCGCCCGTCGCAAATACAGTGGTGCGACGGTTCAGAAGAAGAAGATGCCCGCATCAAAGATCAACTAGTTCGCGAGGGCCAGACCTTTCCTCTGAACGAAAAAACATATCCTGGCAGCATTCTTCACCGTAGCGACCCCAGCGACGTGGCTCGCACGGAAAAAGTAACTTATATCTGCTCCCATGACCGTGAAGAAGCCGGCCCCACGAACAACTGGATGGCTCCCGCCGAAGCCAAGAAACACATGGGCTCGCTGTTTGAAGGCTCGATGAAAGGCCGCACCATGTACGTGGTCCCCTACATCATGGGGCCTGCCGCTTCTCCGCAAAGCCGTATCGGCGTCGAGCTGACAGATAGCGCTTACGTCGTCGCCAGCATGCGCATCATGTCCCGCATGGGCAAAGTGGCGCTGGACCGCCTCGGCAATTCTTCTGACTTTGTTCCCGGCCTGCATTCTCTTGGCGACTTGAATCCGGACCGCCGCCTCATCGCCCATTTTCCCGAAGAAAAATTGATTTGGAGTATTGGCTCGGGTTACGGCGGCAACGCACTCCTCGGCAAGAAGTGCTTTGCTCTGCGCATCGCCAGTTCCATGGCGCGTGAGCAGGGTTGGATGGCGGAACACATGCTCATCCTCGGACTCGAATCACCCGACGGAAAAGTGACGTACATGGCGGCCGCTTTTCCAAGCGCGTGCGGCAAGACCAATTTGTGCATGATGGTCTCCGCCCTGGAAAACGAAGGCTATCGCGTATGGACCGTAGGCGATGACATCTCCTGGATGCAAGTTGGCGCGGACGGCTACCTGCACGCAATCAATCCAGAAGCAGGTTTCTTTGGCGTTGCTCCCGGCACGAATGACAAGACCAATCCCAATGTCATGACCGCGTTACGCTCAAACACTATTTTTACGAATACAGCGATGACTCCGCAGCATGAACCCTGGTGGGAAGGGATGAGCAACCAAGTCCCCTCGGACATGCTCGATTGGCAGGGTCGCCCATGGAATCCGGCGAAGGGCCCGGCAGCGCAGGCGAATTCGCGTTACACCGTGCCTGCCGCCCAGGCTCCCTGCATCTCTCCCCGCTGGGAAGATCCCGCGGGAGTGCCCATCTCCGCATTTATTTTTGGCGGCCGCCGCGCGCGCCTCGCTCCTCTCGTTTACGAGGCGAAGGACTGGCAGCATGGCGTATACGTAGCCGCGACGATGGCATCGGAAACAACCGCGGCCATTACCGAAGCGATGGGCGTCACACGCCGCGATCCCATGGCCATGCTTCCCTTCTGCGGCTACAACATGGCCGATTATTTCGGACACTGGCTGGAAATGGGCAGGAACATTCCGCATCCTCCGAAAATTTTCCACGTGAACTGGTTCCGCAAAGGCGCGGATGGAAAATTCCTGTGGCCCGGCTATGGTGAAAATGCGCGCGTCCTGAAATGGATGCTCGAGCGGATCGAAGGAAAAGGCGCGGCAACGGAAACTCCGATTGGAGCCGTTCCCACCACGAATGCGATTACGCTTGACGGGATTAACGTCTCCAAAGAAACGATGAACGATTTGCTGCGCGTCGATCCCGCGGATTGGGTCAAGGAACATGCCGACGTGGGAAATTTCTTCGAGAAATTCGGCGATCGCTTGCCTGAAGAAATCAGCGAAGAACACTCTCGTCTTGGTGAACGTTTGCAGCGCACGGCTGTCGCACAAAAATAATTTTTCAGGTGACGCACGTCACAGCCACAGGCATGAAAAAATGGGATGCTTTTTATTTGCCTTTCATAAATTGCTGAATTTAATTGTGGATTTTAAGGCAGGTACTGCTTGTTTTCATTTTTCTCAACTGCTAGTATCCGCGCCTTGAGAAGTCCTGTGCGATTTATAATGTCTAAAATTCAATCACTCAGCCCAAACCTGTTTCCCGTCTGGGCTTTATTTCTCCTGGTTCTTGCCTGCGGGCTGAATCTTTCTGGATGCGGCTGGGGCAGCACGGACGCTGCTACGCGAGGCAAAGAAGTTTTTCAGACCTGCGCTCCGTGTCATGGCACAGATGGATCGGGCAATCCTTCCGTAGGCGCTCCCAATATTGCCGGAATGAAAGAATGGTACGTCGAAGAGGAATTGGATAAATTCCGCTCCGGAGTGCGCGGCATGCAATTCAACGACATGGAAGGCATGCGCATGCGCCCGATGGCGCTCAGTTTGCCTTCCGAAGATGACGTGAAATCCGTAGCGCATTATGTCGAATCGATGCCCCCGGTTCGCCACGCGGCAACGCTTCCCGGCGATTCCAATGCCGGCCAGGCAATTTTCGCCACGTGCGCGGCGTGCCACGGCGATAACGGCGCAGGCAATGAGGATTTGAAAGCGCCGCGAATTGCCGGACTCGATGACTGGTATCTCGCCACGGAACTCAGAAAATTCAGAAACGGGATGCGCGGCACGAGTCCGAAAGACGCAGGAGGCCGCTTGATGCGTCCCATGGCGCGCGGATTGGCCGATGAAGATGCGATACGCAATGTCGTCGCCTATGTAGGCACGCTGAAGCCATAGGCTTGAACGGGGAGAAGACTCTCTTATGGAAGAAACGGAAGCATCCGCGGATCAAGTTGCCAAAGTTGTTTTTCAAATTATTTTAGTCGGCTCGATCGCTTTTATTTTGGGCGTCATCGTCTTAATCCGGTAGCGAATTAGTCAGGAAGCGGGAGATTGCATGTACGAGCGGTATCTATCGGCTGCATCCACTTACGCGCACAGCATCGATCACCTTTTTATTTTAATTGCGGTGATTGTAGGCTTTTGGCTGATCGCCGCCGAAACCATGATGTTTGTCCTGATCTTCAGGTTTCGAGCCAAAGATGGCCGCCCCACACAGTACATCACCGGCGATGAAAAATATTTGAAGCGCTGGATCACCATTCCCCACCTTCTGGTGCTGGTCTGCGACGTTGTGATCATCGTTGGTGCAATTTCCGTCTGGTACAACATCAAGCAGGATATGCCTGCAGCTCAGGAAACCGTGCGCGTCATCGGCCAGCAATGGGCCTGGAGCTTTCAGCAGGCTGGTCCGGACGGTGTAATGGACACGGCGGACGACATCCGCTCGGTCGGTGAACTGCACGTCAAAGTCGATACGACCTACCACTTTGAGCTGATGTCTCGCGATGTGGTGCACAGCTTTGCAATCCCCGCATTTCGCCTCAAGCAAGACGCGTTGCCCGGCCGCACCATTACCGGCTGGTTTCGCCCCAATAAAGTGGGCGCCTATGACATTCAATGCACGCAAATGTGCGGCCTTGGACATGGACTAATGGCCGGACGAATTATTGTCGAGACGCCTCAGGATCACGCGGCATGGCTGATGCACAACACCAGTCCGGCTATGGCTGGAGTGCAGCCCGCCACCGCTCCGCTTTCCGATGGGGCAATTACCCTGGCGGAGGCGCGGCGATGAGCACACACGTCGCAGTGAACACGCACGCCGGGCACGACGAACCGGGAATGTTCAAGAAATATTTCTGGTCCACCGATCACAAGGTTATTGCCATGCAGTATTTGTTTACCGGCATGGCTATGGCGATGATCGGCGCATTCTTCGCTTACGTCTTCCGCATGCAGCTCGGATTTCCCAACCAAAATGTCCCAGGATATGGCCTCGTAACTCCTGGCCGTTACAACGCGCTCGTGACCATGCACGGCAGCATCATGATTTTCTGGGTGGCCATGCCCGTCCTCGTCGCCGCGTTCGGAAATTTCCTGATTCCATTAATGGTTGGATGCGACGACATGGCGTTCCCACGCATCAATCGCCTTTCGTATCAAATTTTTCTGATCAGTGCGATTGTCTTGCTTGCTTCTTTTCTGGTGAAGGGTGGAGCATTCGGCGGCGCGTGGACCGCCTACCCACCTCTTTCCGCAAATGGCGCTTATAACCTGACGCCGCTGGGCGCCGTGCTATGGCTGCTTGCGGTTGCGCTGGAATTTGTGGCGTTCCTCCTCGGCGGAATCAACTTCACGGTCACCACGATGAATAGCCGCGCGCCTGGAATGAAAATGTACGACATCCCGCTCATCGTCTGGATGATCGTTCTCGCCAGCGTCATCTTCATGGCTTCCGCCGGACCGCTGATCGCGGGGGCCGTCATGTTGCTCTTTGACCAGACGATGTCCACCGGCTTTTACGATGCGACGCGCGGCGGCGATCCGCTTCTGTGGCAGCATCTTTTCTGGTTTTTCGGCCATCCGGAAGTTTATGTCGTGCTGCTCCCCGCCATGGGAATTGTGGCGGAAGTGATCGCCGTGTTTGCGCGCAAGAAAATTTTTGGATACAAGACTGTTCTGTACACCACATGGGCAGTCGGTTTCCTGAGCTTCGTGGTTTGGGCGCACCATCAATTCGTCGCGGGCATCGATCCGCGCATGGCCAATATTTTTTCCATCACCACGCTGATGATTTCCGTGCCCATCACGGAAATGGTGTTCCTTTACATCGCCACGCTCTACGGCGGCTCGATCACCCTCGGCACGCCCATGCTCTGGGCTCTCGGTTTTATTGCGGAGTTTCTGATCGGTGGCGTCACCGGAATTTTTCTTGGTTCTTCCGGCACTGATATTTATCTGCACGATACGTACTTCGTCATCGCGCATTTTCATTACACGTTCGTTCCCATTGCCATTATTGCCGTATTCGCGGGAGTCACATTCTGGTACCCGAAAATGTTCGGGACCATGCTCAATGAAACGCTCGGGAAAATTCATTTCTGGGGGACAGTGATTCCCTTCAACGTGATTTTCATTCCCCTGTTCATCACTGGCACCGCGGGCGACCAGCGCCGAGTTTACAGCTACGCGCAGTTTGCAGAACAGTCGCGCCCTGCGCTGCAACATCTGCGCACCACTTCCACGATCGCGCTGCTCGTTATGCTTTCTTTCCAATTTGTTTTTCTATTTAATTTTTTCTGGAGTCTGCGCAACGGTAAAAAGGCGGGGCCGAATCCGTGGCGATCCACCACGCTCGAATGGAGCGTGCCCTCGCCGCCGCCGCACGGCAACTTTTCCGAATTGCCCACCGTCTACCGCGGACCGTACGAATATGGCCTGCCGGGCCGCGCGGATGATTTCACTCCGCAGAACGTTCCCGAATAATTTTTCGGAGCCAATGACTTATGAGTGCTAGCGCCAAACCGATTGCCAACACGAGAAGCGTCACCGGAATTCCTACGGCGCGATTAATTACGTGGTGGGTGATTGCCTCGGAAATCGTGATCTTCGGCGGCCTGCTCGCCGCGTACATCATGCATCGCATCGGGCATCCGGAATGGGCCGAAGCCGCTTCGCACACCAACACCTGGGCCGGCGCATTCAACACGCTCGTGCTGCTCACTTCGAGCTTGTGCGCCGTGTCCGCTCACAAGGCAGCGGACGCTTTGGACGGCCCGAGGGCCGCGAAACTCCTGCGCCTCACCACTCTCGGCGGCCTGCTCTTTCTGACCATCAAAGGTTTTGAGTGGACCAAGGATATTCATGAAGGGTTCGTGCTTTCCTCGGGCGGATTCTGGTCGTTCTATTATGTTCTCGCAGGACTGCATGGCCTGCATGTGCTGGCCGGAATGATCATCATGCTGGTCGTCGCGTCGGACGCAGCAAAAAATCAGGAATTGCAGCGCGTCGAGTGCATCGGGCTGTACTGGCACTTTGTCGATATCGTTTGGATTTTCCTTTTCCCGCTGCTTTATATCGCGCGGTAAGAGAATCGGTTTGCGATGGTTAGCAATTTTGACGAGGAATCATGACCACTGAATCTCACGTCCATCATCCCAATTACGTAAAGGTCTGGGCCATCCTCGTAGCGCTGCTTGTCGTCAGCGTGCTGGGATCGATGTCTCACGTGCGGGAAGTCGTGCTGATCGCCGCCTTCGGAATTGCATTCGTCAAAGCGTATCTTGTCGCAAAAAATTTCATGCACATCAATGTCGAAAAGCGCTGGGTGCCCTATCTTCTGGCTGTGTGCCTGCTCTTTATCTTCATTCTGTTTGCAGGCGTCGCCCCGGACGTAATGAAGCAGACCGGCCTGCACTGGTCCAAGAATCCGGCAAACGTAGAAGCGCAATCAGCTCCAGGCGCGCTCGTAAAACATGAGTAACTCGAGCACAGCCATGGAATCGCCAATGGCCGGATCTCCGCCAAACGCAAATAGACGCCTGCCCAACTCCGTTCTGGCCATGATTATTTTTGTGGTCGCGGAAATTATGTTTTTCGCGGGCCTGATCAGCGCCCACACCATCGCGCGCGCAACAGTCCTAGGCGGCGTCTGGCCGCCCGTGGGTCAACCGCGCCTACCTGTGGAACGCACGGCATTCAACACCGCGATCCTGCTTCTCAGCGGCGCATTGTTGTACATCGCGAATCGGCGAGCGCGTGAGAGCTACGCCAAGGCGACGCCTTACCTGGCTGGCGCTATTGCCACAGGAATTGCGTTTGTACTGTTACAGGGAGTGGAATGGATAGCCCTGCTGCGCGAAGGCCTGACGATGACCTCCGGCGCGCACGGCGCATTTTTCTACTTAATCGTTGGCGCGCACGCGCTCCACGCCATCGTTGCCATCGCCGTGCTCACCGCAATTTATTTCCCGATGCGCAGCGGATCGCTCGAGCCATCGACATTCACCGCTGTCCAAATATTCTGGTACTTCGTAGTCTTGCTTTGGCCCATCATCTACTTGCGAGTATATTTGTGAGAGCTATGCAACATCTGAATCGAGCAGCACGAATCTTCGCAGCCTTTGTCGGCTCATCGCTCGTCCCCGCGGCTGCATGGGCGTGCCCCGCCTGCATGGTGGGCGATCCCAAAACCGCCGGCACCTACCTCGGCATGACCCTGTTCATGAGTTCCCTGCCCATCCTGCTAGTCTGCGGCCTAGGCTACTGGCTCTGGCGCCGCTACCAGTAGAACAGGCTTCAGCCTATTTTCTTTTGAATTTTGTAGCAATGAAAATAATTATCCGCTTCTGACTACCCCAAAATTTCTAACAAAATGATTCCTACATCACTAGGTATTTCGATGATTGCCTGTCCATTATTGGCGAGGTTGTAGGGGCACGGCACGCCGCAAGCTTGTCCAAATTAGGTTTTCGATATAGGGCGGAAAGGCCTGTTACTTTAGGTTGGGTTCCATGACAAGAACCAACTTTTCAGGACAGGAGATTCCGCCTTGAACCGAGTATGCAGCATTTTTTCTCAGCTGTTACAGTTTTTTCCTCGTCTGGAATTTGAACAGATTGTTCGAGCGACCCGTGCCGAGCGCCATGCCCGCGGATTTACTTGCTGGGGGCAATTCGTGGCCATGATGTTTTGCCAGTTAGGGCAAGCTCGGTCGCTACGTGAAATTTGCGGAGGACTGGCGGGTTGTGAAGGCAAACTGAAACATCTGGGCGTTCCTCGAGCACCCAAGAAATCCACGCTGGCCTACGCCAACGAACACCGACCCTGGCTGTTGTATCAGAAAGTTTTCTACTGTTTATTTGCTCGTTGCCAACAGGTCGCAGGAACGCGACACGGATTCCGTTTTCGCAATCCACTGCTGAGCATCGACGGCACACTTATCGATCTCTGCGCCACCATGTTTGACTGGGCCCAATACCAGCAAGCCAAAGGCGCATCCAAGTTGCACTTAGTTTTGGACCACGATGGACATCTGCCGTGTTATGCGGTTCTCACCGAAGCAAACGCTTCCGAGGTGAAAATAGCGCGCACACTTTCGTTTGCTCCCGGCACTATTTTAGTTTTTGATCGCGGCTATGTGGACTACCAGTGGTATCAAAGACTCACCGATCGCGGGGTGTTCTTTGTAACTCGCCTGCGTCATGACGCTCACTATCGTGTTCTGGAATCCCGGCCAATTCCAAAGAATCGCCACATCCTCAAAGATGAAATCATCGCCTTGGGCAGTCATCACTACAGGCAGACAGCGCGATTCCGGCGTGTCGAAGTGTGGATACAGGAACGGCAGGAGGTTCTCGTGCTACTGAGCAACCACCTCAGCTTTGGATCCACGACCATCGCGCAAATCTATCGAGAACGCTGGAGGATCGAAGTCTTCTTCCGCTATTTGAAGCAGAACTTGCGCATCAAAACCTTCGTAGGCACTAGCGCCAACGCGTTGCACACTCAAATTTGGACAGCACTGATCGCCATCCTGCTCTTGAAATACTTGCAACTGCGGGCCCGCTACGGCTGGTCGTTATCGAATCTGGTCGCTCTGCTACGCCAACAACTCTTTGTTTATCGCGATTTACAAGCTTGGCTGGACGAACCGTTCCAAGCTCCGCCCGCTTTGGCAGGCCTACACGATGGCCAGTTGGCGCTGCCTTTTTAACATGCTATTAGGACAGCACAGCCCCAACCTAATAAGCCACTCGCGTCCATGGCGCCCACAAACACCGTCTTTTCAAGTCGCGCTCCCGCTCACGTCTCCTAATTTGGACAGCCTTGCGGCATGCCGTGCCCCTACGGTGTACGCACAAGTAGCAAGTATCATCCGCGGATGTGCGCGAAGGCGGTATTACGCGCACGTCGCCGGTGAGAGGGGCGGAATACCATCCCAGTGAACCTACAAAATCGTCTGAATTTCCTCATCCATGGAAACATGCGTCTGTTCAAATCCATTGATCTTGTAGGCGGGCCCGGAAACCTGAGTGAAGTGAATGTAGCGGCTGATATGGTAATCCTCGTCAAACACGCCAAAAACGCGCTCCGCTTCCTGGCGCTCCATTCCAAAATCCGCGAGCGGAGCAAGAAACGAAAATCCTCCCGCAATCTCCAGATATTTTTCGACCAGTTCACGCAGAATCATTTCATTAAATCCATACGTATGCGCCGGAATCTCCATACGGCGCATTCACGTAAAATAAATTTGCTTCCTCAATTTGTCCCAATGCTTCGCACAATTTCGCGGCCCCATGCTTTGCGCAAAAGAGCGCTCCAGGCGAAGTCTCGATCCGTTCCGCCTGATCCAGGCTGGAAACCTCGCGCCGCGAAATCCACAACCACGTTGCAGGATTTCCGCAATCGCTGCACGCGCCTTCCAATTTAGAAAGACGCGCCTCAATCGCTGCGGCAACTTCGGAGCGCATTCCGGCGGCGTCAAAATCCTCGCGGCCCAAGAAAAAATACTGCGTAAAACTTTCGCCGTCCGGCTCAAAGGCAACCACACGCGCCTGCGTGGACGCCAGTTCCGGCTCGAGCAGCCCGCTCAGGCAAGCGAAGCACACGGAAATTTCCGGCCGCCTGGGTTCCCTGCGTGTCCTCGCCTTGCCGCGCAGGTACAGCGTATCCGGAATGTACGTCGCCATCCACGGGTGCCCTTTTTCCAAATGGATGCACTCCGCCGGCCACTGCATGAATCGCGCCCACAACCTGCGCGAACTCGGTCGAATGGAAATCCCAGGGTAAGCCTGCTGCAAACTGAGTCGCGCCATGTCGCGCCGATGGTATCAGAATCCAGGACAGCACTCGAACAAATCCGCTATGATTGCCTCGTGGCATAGGCTTTAGAGTCTGGGTGAAGACTCGATGCCGCTTCGTTTTTATAGTTTGTATTCGAGTTTATGACTGTTTGCTACGCATGGTTCTGGGAAATTGGAGTTGCGTGGCCGCTAGTTCGCGTGCCACATGCGCGTCAAGTTATAGGCGGTGCTCGCTAGCGCCCATTCTCCTCTCACTTTGTGCAATCCGCGTTGGCGGAACCTTCTCATGCCTCGCTGCTCTTTTAACACTCCGTTGACCGGTTCGACGATGGCTTTGCGTTTGGCGTACAGCGCGCGGCCTGCCGGGTCGCGCAATTTTCGTCGCATGCGGCGATAGGCCGGGTCCTTTGCCCGCGTCCGCAGTCGCCCTCCGCGATTCAACCAGCGTCCCAGATGGGAGTCTGGAACATACCCGTCGATTCCTCGTTCCTCCAACACCCGCAAATTCTCCACGGAAAAAAATCCACTGTCCGCACTCGCGCAGTGCGGCTTGTCTCCACACGTTTGCTCCACCAAATCCAGCAGCGGAAGCAGCAAACCGTTGTCGTTCGTCTCCTGCGTCACGCACTGCCCCACAATCAAGTGATCTTCGCTCACCGCCAGCGTGCCCGTGTAGCCCAGCGTGAACCCGCCACGCTCGCGCAGAAAGCGGCTGTCCGCATCCGTCCGCGAGAGTTTCTTCAATCCCGATTTCCGCAGCCGCTCCAGCCGCGCCGGAATTTCATCCGCTTGCCGCTCCAGCCGTTCGATCGCTTCGCGGCCTACTTCCATCCCTGCGCCTTCGTTCGGATCTTCCGCGTTGCACTGCTTCTGCCACCGCCGAATGTCGCGCCGTATGCGCGCCCGTTTCTCTCGCAACGCTTGCTCGGTATCCAGGCGATTGCGTGATGCGTTCGCCGCGATGCGCGTCGAGTCGATGGCCACGTGTCCCAACCGACCCAGCCCGCTCGCCCGCGCCAACTCCACCACGCGCGTAAACAAATCGTTCAACCCCTTCGCGTGCCGCCGCCGAAACGCGTTCAGCGTCCAGTGATCCGGCGTCGCCCCGCCACCCAAATACCGAAATGCCAAATCCTCTCGGATGCGCTGTTCCAGCCTGCGCGAACTGGTCACGCCCAGGGCGTAAGCGTATAGCCATACCGAAACCAACATCTCTGGTGCGTACGCCGGTCCGCCTTCGATTCCATACTCGTCTCGAAAAGCGCCCAAGTCCAACTTCGCCACCATCCTGCGCACATAAAAACATAAGTGTCCTGAACCCAATACATCGCGCACACTCGGCGGCAGCAAATACGCCTGATCCGGGTTGTAATCCAAAAATTTCCCCATCGCGTCTCCTCTCTCGTGCAGTATAAAAGACGCGTCAAGGCTAGTTCTCACACAGACTCTTTAGCCTGTGGAACTTAGGCCTTGCTAAATCTAAACCCCACAGGTTAAACAGGCTGCGGAAAAAAGGCCTTGTTCTGTCATTCTGAGCGAAGCGAAGAATCTCTCTTCGATTTAAGTAGAGGAAAAGAAACCAGGAGAGATTCTTCGCTTAGCTCAGAATGACAGAGTATTGGATTTTTCCGCAGCCTGTAAGCCGCTGCCACCTGATCGCATCATTCGCCAGCGCGATATGCACTTATTGCATTTTTTAGGAGGCCTCATGCCCATTGCCGTGGGACAACCAGCTCCGGATTTTACTCTGAAAGATCAATCGCAAAAGGATATCAAGCTTTCCGATTTTGCCGGCAAGCGCAACGTCGTGTTGGTTTTTTATCCGCTCGATTTCAGTCCGCTTTGCACCAACGAACATGTCTGCTTCATCAACGAACTGAAGCAGTTTGAATCTCTCAACGCGCAAGTTCTCGGCCTGAGCGTGGATAGCGTCTGGACCCACCAGGCATTCGCCGAAAAGATGGGTATCACCTATCACCTTCTCGCCGATTTCCATCCCAAAGGCGCAGTTGCGCAATTGTATGGCGTCTATGTTCCGGATAGAGGAGTGGCAGGGCGATCCGTGGCCATCGTCGACAAGGCTGGAAAAATTGCCTGGTTCAAGAATTACGATTATCCGTCCATCCCTGACATGAAAGATGTGGCACAGGCCCTGGCAGCTGTGAAGTAGGGGAGAAAAATAAAGGCGCGGCTGCGATTTGTTGAATCTCTCGCGGGCCGCGCCCTAATTTCTTTTAGCTCAATCCATTTACTTCTTGGCGGCGTCCTTCCCCAGCTTGCGAATGTAATCCACCAGTTCCCAGCGTTCCTTGTCAGACAACGTATCTTTCCAGGAAGGCATGGGCCCGCGGCCGTTTGTCATCTTCCAATACAGCGATCCGTCGGTCTCGGCAGCCATCATTTTCGCGTCCGTGAAGTTCGCCGGCTTGACCTTGATAGCCTTAGCGCCTGGGCCATCCCCCACGCCCTTTTCGCCGTGGCACAGCACGCAGTTGTCCGTGAACAAATCCTGCGCTGCGGCCAATGCTTCCGGAGTGGAAGGCACTGGATTTTTCACTTTCTTTGCATCGTCAGGCGCAACCCACGGCGCTGGCGGGGTATCTTGCGCAAGGACGCGCCCCCCGACGGAAACAAACATCCCTAACACGAGGCAAGCGCCTATAGCACGCGCCAGCCACTTAGAAGTACCGTTATTGAATCCACCCATTCCGAAGTCTCCATTTAGACCAAGATTTGCAAGACTTTAAAAATCTTGCCACAACGCACAGCTTATTTCACCTGCTAAACCTTCGAACCCCAATTTCGACAAATAAACACATTGCCCACATAGACCTACAGGCAAGCCACCTATTGAACTTTCACGTATTTGCGCAAATTGTGCACGGCCACGTCCGCCACATAGATCGTATTGCCTTGGTCATCCGCTGCAATACCCGACGCTGACGATCCTACGTCAGTCAGCTTCGTCAGGTCAGCAGGGTCAGGAATAAATGCCTTCAGCGAACCATCCTTGACGCTGCCAATGATCACGCCCCTCTTTTCGCGCTTCGTCAGCTCGATGTAGTCCTTAACATTTTCGGACGCCCGCGCTTTCGCCCGCACTTCGATTTGATCTTTCGCATCCCAGAAGGAAGCGCCGACATAAATCGTGTCATCCTTGCCCACAAACACGGAACTTGGCTGCCCGAATTGCTTCCAGGACGTAATGAAGTTCCCGTCCTGATCGAAAACTTCGATGCGCCTGTTTCTGCGGTTGGCCACGTACACCCGGTTCTGAGTGCCGCCTATGGCGATGTCATGCGGCTCGTCGATTTCTCCATCGCCTGCTCCCAGGTGTCCGAAGGATTTAATGAACTTGCCGTCCTTCGAAAACTTCATGATGCGCGCATTGTGGTGCGCATTCGGAAAATGCCCATCAGAAACAAAAATGTCGCCGTTAGAGGCAACGGCAACGCCCGTAGGACGATCGAACGTATCGTTGCCGTCCCCGCTGACGCCTTCTTTGCCAATCGTCATCAAGACCTTGCCCGTGGGGCTAATCTTCAGCACCTCTTGCCCCATGACTACGCCGTCTTTGTTCTTTGCAGGCAAGCCTAGAATCTGCTGCTCGTCATTCACGTCTGTCGCCCACAAATTTCCATCCTCGGCAACCGTGAATCCATGTGGATACGCAAAAAGCCCCTCGCCAAAACTTTTAATCAGCTTTCCAGAGGGATCAAATTCCAATATAGGTGGGTTCGCCTCTCCCCGAGCCACGCACGTTGCATGCCCCGAAGGAACCACGCTGAAGCAGCGATGAAAAACCCAGACGTTGCCATTGTGCTCGAGGTGCACTCGAATCACTTCGCCCCAATGCCCGCCATTCATGCTCGCGGGAAGCGTTGGCCAGCCTTCCACCAGCTTATACGGGTTTGGGAGGTCCTCAGGCTTAGGGTATTGAGTTTCCTGGCTGCGTGCCGAAATTCCAGACACAAAAATAACAGCGAAAATGGCTAAGAAACCATTCCTGATTTGGCGACCCGAAAACATTCCGATCCTCCCGTAGAAAAGCGCAATTACAGCTTTGTCTTTTAAATTTTAAATAGGGCGGCATTTTACTCCGCCAAGACCCAAAAGTGCCACAGTTGTCATGACTCTAGAAGAAAAAAGTCGCCCGTCCAAAAAGCGGACGGCCTCTACGAAAGCAACTGCATTCCGGTTTCGTAGAGGCCACTCCGTCCCGCGTTCTTTGGGACGGAGAGGGCGATTTGCAATGTAAATTGAGGCAGAGCTGAAAAATTCGTAGTAAGAGCGGAAAGATTAGAAATGTAAATTTATAGTTTCCCGCCAAACGTTAGCCACAAGAGCACCGCGTTCAGCACAATGATGGCCGCAGCCATAAACCAGCCAAAAATTGTTGTGAACGTGCCGTTCGTAAACTCTCCCATTTTAGACCGGTCGCTGGTGAATTGGATCAAAGGCACGACAGCGAAGGGCAACTGAAAACTCAAAACCACCTGGCTCAAAATAAGCAATGAAGTTGTGTGACTCTCGCCCATAATGCCGATAACGAGCGCCGCGGGAATAATGGCCATCGATCGCGTGATTAACCGCCGCAGCCACGGGCTAACCCTCCAGTGCAGGAAACCTTCCATACAAATCTGTCCGGCAAGTGTACCGGTGAGCGTGGAATTTTGCCCGGAGCACAGCAGCGCCGCCGCGAACAAAACGCTGGCAAAGCTTACACCCAGCACCGGGGTCAGTAACTGATACGCCTGGCTGATGTCCGCCACGTCGTTCATCCCACGAACGTGAAACGCCGCCGCGCCCAAAACAAGTATGGCTGCGTTGATGAAAAGTGATAATCCAAGCGCGATCGTGGAATCGAGCGTGGCAAAGCGCACCGCCTCGCGCTTCCCTTCCGCCGTTAAATTAAACGCGCGCGTTTGCACGATGCTCGAGTGCAGATACAAATTGTGCGGCATCACCGTGGCGCCCAAAATTCCAATCGCGAGATAAAGCATCTGCCGGTCTTTCAGGATTTGGAATGTGGGAAGAAATCCGCGCGCCGCTTCGATCCAAAGCGGACGCGCGAAAAATATTTCGTATGCGAAGCATGCGCCGATGGTCATGATCAGCGTTATGACCAGAGTTTCTAAAACTCGAAAACCTCGCCCCTGCAATGCCAGGACGACCAGCACATCGAATCCCGTCAGCAACACTCCGGCAAGCAGCGGCAAGCCAAATAAAAGTTTCAACGCAACCGCGGAGCCCAGCACCTCCGCCAGATCGCAGGCCGCAATCGCAATTTCGCAGAACACCCAGAGAACCGCTGTCGTTCTCGGCGAATAGTGCTCGCGGCAGGCCTGCGCCAGATCACGACCGGTGGCAATTCCGAGCTTCGCCGAAAGCGCCTGCAGAAAAATGGCCATCAAACTGGAAATCAACACGGCGCTCAGCAGGGTGTAACCGTAACGTGAACCGCCGCCCAGGTCCGTCGCCCAGTTTCCCGGGTCCATATAGCCGACTGCCACCAGATATCCGGGTCCGGCAAAGGCAATCATTTTCCGAAAAAAGGAAGCGTTCGCCAGAATAGGAATGCTGCGGTAAGACTCCGGAAGCGAGGGAGATCCTGCGCGGGGAGAAAGGCTCGCTCGTGTCGCCGTCGCTGCTGCGGTTGCACTACCAGTATCGGGTATCGGGTCAAGCGAAGCGGAAGATGAAGGAACCAAAGACATAGTTAACCTAGATAAATATCTTCTATAAACTAGCATTAAGCAAAACGCCCGTCAATTCAATTGCGGCCCCGGTGTGCTCAGGATTTTATTAACTGTGTTTTTACGCGGAGCCTTCGAATCTTTCTAACTAAGTTCGCGGAATTTTATGCGTGTTGGCCGTGCAGCCTTCGCGTGGAGTATGTTAGTGTCGGCATTGGAACGATTCGCGGGGAATGACCCCTGTGAACGGAGGACCCCATGGCGCAAACGGGTAGCGATCAGGTGCAGGTTCAGATCAAGGCTGATGAAAAAGAACTGGTCGGACAATTTTCAAACCTGGTGATGTTTCATCACACGGCGGAAGAATTCACCGTGCACTTCATTTATGTTTTTCCCAACGTGCCGCAAGGTAAATTGGTTTCGAGCGTCATCGTCAGCCCGGGACACGCGAAACGCATCTTGCACGCGCTCGAAGAGAATATCAGGCGCTACGAAAAACAATTCGGGCCGATCAAAGAAGTCCCCGAACCAACCCCCGTCCCCAATGTCGGTTTTGTGCAGTAGGAAAATTTCGCTTCCTTCTTCCAAAACAAAATAACCCAAGGGCTGATCAGAACATCTACCCCAGGCCCCAGGGGTTTGTGTCCTTCGCGTCGGCGATAACACTTTCGTTATAAGTGACTTACGCGTCTAGTTCATAAGCCGAAACATGCGCCGCGAAGTTCACTTGAGCCTTGACCTGCGCATGTTAAATTAGCGCTTAAGGAGCCTGCTCTAAACAGGCTATTTTGCTGCAGACATGGCAGCGGCCGCGCGCGAGCGAACCGCCTGCCAAGTGTAAGAATGGAGTTCGCACCCGCAAACATTTATGAAAGCCGCTTGCTCCAGTTGTGGCGCTCAGCATTCTCTTCCAGACAAGCAATTGGTTGGTCTGCCGCGCGTGCAATTTCAGTGTGGCAAGTGCGGAAAAAGCACTGTCGTCGAAGTTCCTGCCAGTCCTGACGCCACTCAAATTCTGACGCCTTTGCCCGGATTCGCCCGCAGCGCCGGCGCGCCCTGGCTAGCCGGCAGCGGGTCAAACGAAACGAGTTCCCTGCAATTGCCCACCGGAAAGGCCATCGCACTTTCCGTGATTGCCGGACCTTCCCGCGGCCTCGTCTATCCCATCGAAAAACCTCGCGTGGTCCTAGGCAGAGCCGACGCGGACATCGTCATCAATGACAAAGAAATTTCGCGCTGGCATTGCTCCATCGAAATTAAGGGCGACGTGATCCGTTTGCGCGATATGGATTCGACCAATGGCACTTATTTTGCCGATGAACGCGTTCGCGTGGCCGAACTGAAGCACCTCTCCGAATTCCGCATTGGCACTTCCGTAGTTCTTGTGAGTGTGACTCCCAAGCTTGCCCCCACCCATGCAACAAAAATAACTTGATCCTCATTGAATGCGAGAAGTGAGAAATCCCCTCTTATTTATGCGTTAAATCGATCGGCTGCTGTAGCCCGCCTCTTCAGAGGCGGGGTTTTAAATGACCCTACATCTAAACACCCGCCTCTGAAGAGGCGGGCCACAGCAGAAAGAAACTCCTTGTTCCAATATTGTAGGCGCGCAGCACAGCAGCTTACACCCGCCGCATTTCGTGTTACCGTTACCGATTGGATTTCCGATGCCACAGGTGACTGCCACTTTGATCTCCTATAATGAAGAAGCGGACCTGCCGCGTGCACTCGCTTCCCTCGCGGGCATTGCCGACGAAATCATTCTGGTGGATTCCGGCTCCACAGACCGCACCATCGAGATTGCGCAATCCTTCGGCGCCCGCGTGTATACGCGCAAGCTGGACAGCTTTGCCGAACAAAAAAATTACGCCACTTCTCTCGCCTCGCACGACTGGATTCTGTCCATGGACTGCGACGAAGAATTAAGTTCCGAACTGCGCGATTCCATGCTTGCCTGGAAAGAAAGAATTCCTGAACCAAATGGCTATGAAATCTTGCGGCTGACAAATTATCTGGGCGGATGGATCCGCCATTCCGGCTGGTATCCGGAATCTAGATTGGTCCTTTATCGCCGCGACAAGGGGAAATTCGTCAGTGCCATTCACGAACGCGTTCACATGGAAGGCTCGCCTGGCAAAATAGAAGGTCACATTTTTCATTACACGATTCGTACACTTGCCGAGCACAGGGCGAAGCTGGACGCCATGACCACGTTGGCGGCCGAAGACATGTTTGCCCGAGGGTACAAAATCTGGCGCCCCGCAATGTTTTTTGCCGCCCCGTGGACCATTCTCCAACGACTCGTGTTTCAGGGCGGCATTCTGGACGGACGCCGCGGCTGGCTGATTGCGTGGTTTTCCGCAAAATATATTTACGTAAAATATCGCAAACTCGGCCAATTGCTCGCCGGCGAGCAGCTTTCGCGCCGCTCTTGGCCCAGTCCCGGCGGCGTGTAACTGTGCGCCCATTACTTGTCGATCTGGGCCGGGATTACCGCGGAGGACAAGATCAGGCTTTTCTGCTCTTGAAGGGACTCGCGGCGCTGGGGCACACTCCGGAATTAATCACCATTCGCGGCTCACTTCTAGCCGAGCGCGCGCAAAGCGTACGCATTCAAGTGCATCTCGTCGATAAGCGCTGGCGGCGTTTCTCGTCCGTCCTAGTCATTCGTGAACTTCTTTCCCGCCGCAGAGTGGATATCGTTCATGCGAACGAGCCTCACGCCTTGACCTCCGCCTGGCTCGCCAGAGCGCATCATCGTGTGCCCCTCGTTGCATCGCGCCGAGTTATTTTTCCGCTATCACAAAGTGCGGTGTCCCTTGCCCGCTATCGCGCCACTGAAAAAATAATTGCCGTCTCGCAGTGCGTGTCATCAGCACTCATCAACTCGGGTATGCGGGCCGGCGATATTACGGTTATTTCAGATGGCGTTCCCACCGAAAACTTGCCTTCGCAATCAAACCGCGTCGAAGCCCGGCGAAGTATGGGAATAGAACCGAAAGCCTTGCTTATCGGCTGCATTGCCGCGCTAACCCCCGACAAAGGGCAGGAGATTTTAATCAGCGCCTTTGCCCAGATCCGCACGCGTTTTCCGCGCTGCCAATTACTGCTCGTCGGGGATGGACCTTGCCGGGCGAAACTTGCCGCGCTTGTGCGTGAACTCGACCTCGATAACGTCGTTCACTTCACAGGCTTCCTCGAAAACATACAAAGCACTTACGCATCCATCGACTTATTTGCTTTTCTGGCGCAGGCGGAAGCTCTCGGCACTGCGTTGTTGTTAGCGATGGCAAATGGCCTGCCCGTGGTGGCAAGCGCGCTCGGGGGCATTCCCGAAATCATGGAAGATGGAAAGAATGGTTTGCTGATTAAAGACCAAAATCCCGAAGCAGTTGCATCCGCGATCATGCGGCTGTTTGCCGATCCCGCATTCGCTGCACGTCTCGGTACCGCCGCCAGGGAAACGATTCTCGCGCGCTTCTCCCAGGAAATAATGGTCAAACAAACGCTCAGACTGTATGAGCAACTCGTGGCAAGCAATTCAATCCAAGTAAGTTAATATTTCAGTTGGAGCCCAGCTACCGTCTTATAACATGGTTCACCACGTTCTTGGTTCAACTTCAGGGGCTAAAGAGTCTGTGTGAGTACTCAAAATTGACGCGTTTTTGTAGCGCCCGCGTTCAGGCGGGCACTTTCTTATCAGGAAGATGCCCGCCTGAAGGCGGGCGCTACATCATCCAAAACCGGGTTCCCACACAGACTCTAAAGCCCTTAATTTTTTTAAATCCCTCAACGTCGTGGCTGAAGCCGCGACCCACAAAGGCCATTTATGAGATAGCCTAGAATTAAGTCAATTTAAAGTAATCTCATTCGCAATTTGTAACTCCCGCACGACAATTCTCTTCATGATTTACGAGCCAAAAATCACGAATCACCAATCACTAGTCACTAGTCACCAGTCACCAGTCACCGTCTTCCCCCTCCAGACACACCAAAAGCGCCTGTCATCCCGTTCCCGCGGAATGTCAGGCGCTTCTAGGTAAATCCTTACGCCAGTTGTTTGCCTTCTTCGCGTGTCCCTCCTATCCTTGCAGCGGTTTCCCTGAGCCGACTGGGGCGGTAACCACCCACCGACCGATGGGCTCTAGGAACTCGAGTCCGATGACATAGCCATCGGGATGCGGCCGGCAATACGCCACACGCGCTAAAGCGCGAAAATCGCCGGGCAACGATTCAAAATTCAATACCTGATTGCGATTCCAGCGGCGGGCGCTCGGCACTCGCGCCCCTCGTGAACTGACGTCCTCTGTAAAGGTCGTCTCCACGCAAGCGGCCGATTCGCACTCGGAAATGTGGACTGCCACGGTCATCGGAATCCTTTTTTCAAGCCGCGTGATATCAAATGTTGCAGGCATGTCTTCCTCAATGGCCGGGTCCGGTCGCAACCCGAAAGATTGAACTTTTTACAGGCAAGCTGCGATACGAGCCAGGGTGCGCATCCCATCCGGCCGACGTTTCATTCCATACAAGGCTTTGTCCGCCACGTTGAGCAAGGCATCAATCGTTTCTCCATCTTTTGGAAAAACGGCTGCTCCAACACTTACGGTGACGCGTGGAGATTCACCATCTTCCGACAACCGCTCGCATATCCGTCGCCCTACTGCCTCTGCGGATTCCTTATCGGCCTCTGGCAGCACGACGGCAAACTCATCGCCCCCGTAGCGCGCGGCCGTGTCCGTCGCTCGCGAATGCACTCGCAGCACTTGCGCCAGGCGGCATATCGCGCGGCTGCCCATCAGATGCCCGTGGGCATCGTTGATCATTTTGAGGTCATCCATATCCAGCAATAAAATGGAAAAGGGCCGGGCGGTGCGCCGCGAACGTTGGATTTCAGCATCCATGACATTTATCAACGTCCCGTAATTCGAAAGCCCTGTCAGGGAATCCGTCACTGCAAGACGCCGGACTTGTTCGAACAAACGCGCGTTATCCAGCAACGCGCCGCCCAGCACGAGAACGTAGCTGCCAACTTTCAGCAGTTGGGCGATCATGAACGGAGCATCCATCAGTCTTTCCGATTGAGTTGAAAGCACATGGCAAGCCACATTCATCCAGATTGCAGCGCAAAATAACGAATCGAATGGGGATGGATTGCGCCGCGCATTGCGGCTGAACCCTATCGCTGCGATTGCAAAGAAAACCGCGGGCAAAATGTCCCCTGGCCTGGAAATGAGCGCTTTGGGGTGCATCACCTGGGCTAACGGTGACCACATGTAAACCACGCTAGTGGTATACGCCACAGCCACGACGGCGAATAACGCCAGGGCTATTTCCTTGCTTGGTTCACGTGAATTCGGAACCCGGCGCTCCACAAACAGGGCAACGATCAGCACGAGAGCCAGTAAGGTCCGGCTGACCATCCAGGTAAGCGGTATGCGAACCTGGCTGTAAGCGTCGAAGGCGTATACATCGTAGAAATTGAATGTAGCGGCCGTTTCGATCACGCCGGAAAGCACGAATCCAAACGCAAGAATGAGCGTCACGCGGTCATGCGTGCCACGAAACCGCACCATGGCGTTCGCTGCGTAAATGAAGCACAGCAGGCTGCCCACAATTTGAAGGTAGGAATAGAGTAAGGGTTCGGAGGTAAACGGAAGTTGTCTTAGCCAAACAACAAATATCAGGAACGCTGCCGCGCCCAATATTCCGAGAAACCACCGAAGGCGAAAACTCCACACCTGAATTTGACTTAGCGCACTCACCGCTCCCCCAGTTGAGCAGTTCCATGAGCCCAATTTCTTAGTACGGAATGAGAGGAGCAAGTTCAGTGCCGATTTGGCCGAGTTTTCATTTTCTTTGCATATATTTCATTACAATAACTTTATTTAAACGAAGGAACTGATAGGCGGTCAGAGAAGTAAGCCCATTCCGTGGAAATGGGTGGAATCGTTACATTAACTCCTTAACTGTTCTCATTTTGAAACACACTAGTGGCAAGTTTGACACTACTGCCATCCGGATCGCGAATGGAATTAGAATTTTATGAGTTTGCTGCGCTTGAATTTAGATTCACTAACAAATTTTCAGACAGACCGGCCCCTTTTGGGAAACGCACAAGGAAAATTCACCTTTGTGCTATTCAACGCACACTTTTGGGGAAAGTTGTGGGAAAGTTGGTCGCAGCCAATAGAGCCAGCGGAAAAACGCACCATCTTTGTCATTCCGAGAGGTAGGAATCTCTCCCCGATCTAATCATAAGAAAACAAAAATAGAGAGATTCCTGGCTCCGGTCGGAATGACAGAATAAAATACCTTTACCGCAACCTGAATAGACGGAGGGGAGCGTCTGGAAGACTGATTAAATCTTTGGCACTGGCGGGGGAAGATCACGTGCTTGCTGCTTGTCTTGAAAACAGGTCTTGTGGGCACCGTCGCAAAAAGGTTTTTTGGCAGAGTGTCCGCAGCGGCAAAGAACAATCATCGTGCGTCCACCCAAGCCGTACGGCTTGCCTTCCATATCCACCAACTCAAAATCCCCCTCGATCGCCAGGGGCCCATCGTTCCGAACTCTGATTTTTGTCGAAGGCATCATCATTCTTTCGTCTAGACCCGCCTCTCGAAATCTTCAATCTAACCATCGAGAAGCGGGTCCGAATTTTTTCTTTTAGTACTTGGGCATTTTCGGATCGACTTCATCCGCCCACGCCAAAATCCCGCCCCTAAGGTTCAGCAGCTTTTTGAAACCTGCCGTCTTAAGAAAATGAATGGCGTCGGCCGAGCGCTTTCCGCTGCGGCAGTGCACAACCATTTCCACCGAACTGTCCAATTCGTTCACCCGGCGCGTAAGTTCGCCGAGCGGGATCAATTTACCATTCAAATTGCAAATCTGATACTCGTGAGGCTCTCGCACGTCCAAAAGAAATGGCTTGTCGCCGCGATCCTGCCGCGCTTTTAATTCCGTCGGTGTGATTTCCTGAATACCTTCTGTCATTGCAGGGGTTTCCTCTCCTCGAATTCCGCAGAATTCTTCATAATCGATCAATTTAGTAATTGTCCGGTGATCGCCGCACATCGGGCATTCCGGGTTTCGCTTCAATTTCAGTTCGCGGAAGCGCATGGCCAGCGCATCGAAAAGCAAGAGCCGCCCAACCAGCGAATCGCCCGTGCCCAGAATCAGCTTGATTGTCTCCATCGCCTGGATCGAGCCGACAATTCCGGGTAACACGCCCAGCACGCCGCCCTCGGCGCACGAGGGAACAAGTCCCGGCGGAGGTGGCTCAGGGTACAAGCAGCGATAGCACGGCCCGCCGGGATACCCAAACACTGTGGCTTGCCCTTCAAACCGGAAAATAGAACCGTACACGTTGGGTTTGCCGAGCAGCACGCAAGCGTCATTCACCAGAAAACGCGTGGGGAAATTGTCTGTGCCGTCGACGATGATGTCGTAATCGCGGAACAGCTCGAGCGCGTTGTCGCTGGTTAGGCGCGTTTCGTAGGAAACGATTTCGATGTCCGGGTTCAGCGCCGAAAGCCGTGCCTTCGCCGCTTCTGATTTCGGCTTGCCAACATCGGCTGTCGTGAACGTCACCTGCCTCTGCAAATTCGACGAGTCGACGACATCGAAATCCACGAGCCCGAGATGCCCCACGCCAGCCGCGGCGAGATACAGGCCAAGCGGCGCTCCCAACCCGCCTGTGCCAATCGTCAGCACGCGCGCTTTCTTCAGCTTGAGCTGCCCGTCCATCCCGACTTCCGGCATGATCAGGTGGCGGCTATATCGCTGAATTTCTTCCCTGGAAAGCTTCACATCCTGCTGCTTCATAGTGTCTGTCTGGATTGCCACGGACGTTCTCCTCTAATTTCTTCTGATCTCTTCGCGAATATCGCGGCCTAACTGGTCCTGCCTTAATTTGAAAATTTCTCGAATTTAGGAGGGCCGAGTTTCAACTCGGCCACTTAGGTTACATTGAGTCGCGGGCTTCAGCCCCTGAAGTTTCAGGGGTTAAAACCCCGCTCGAACTAGTCTCCTCGTCGGGACTGAAGTCCCGACCTCCTATTGAACCGTGCCGCGCAATTTTTTTTCAAATTAGGGCAGTTCCGACTTACTAAATCTTTTGCGCGCTGCCGCCGGCGATCGAGGGCACGATGCTGACCGTGTCGCCATCCTTCGTTTTCGTATTTTCCTTTTCCAGGAAACGGATGTCTTCGTCGTTTACGTACACATTCACGAAGCTGCGAATTTTTCCTTCATCCGTAAACAAATGCTTTTTCAACTCGGAGTATGTCCCGGTCAGGCCGCTAAGAGCCTCACCCACGGTGGCCGCGTTACATTCGAAGCTGGATTGCTTCCCGGTAAATTGGCGAAGCGGCGTTGGAATCATAACCTTTACGGCCATACGGACGTTTCTCCTTATTGATTTCAGGGGTGTCTGCCACCCAGGCGCTAACTAAAACTATATGAACAGTTCGCCGCATCCTGCTCATATTAGAAAACCAGAATATCGGATGCGCGAGCACCCAGTTAGGGTTCAAGAACAGCCTTCAGAGTCTGTGTAAGAACTGCAGAATCATTGTGGGTCGTGGCTTTAGCCACGACATAAGGTCTGCAAGATGAGTGCGGCTTTAGCCGCTGAAGTTCCAATTTTGCAGTTCTCACATAGACTCTTCAGGTTTGGAAGCACAACTCTACTTCTCATCCCCCGCAAGCCGTTCCGGAACAACTACTTCCGGTTGAAACTTTGACCGATCGTCCTCCAGCTGCCAGGACGTCAAATCCTTTGGCACGCCGCTTTCGACACTGACGATGACGTAGCTGTACCACGGCCACGCATGATCCCTGTCAAATTCGCTCGGCCGGGCCGGATGATCGGGGTGGGAATGATACCACCCCAGAAGGTCAAGTCCACGCTCAGTTGCTGCCCGCTCGGCCGCGCGGAAATCTTCAGGCGTAATTGAAAAGCGATTGCGTGGCGAGTCGTCCCGCCGGTTAATCAGCGGAAACAACGCACGCACTTCCCGTCCAGCCGCATCGTTATCCGTTCCGAGCATCGCGCCGCAGCACTCGTTCGGATAATCCTTCGCGCTGTGTTCGCGGATTTCCTGTTCCAAATTTTTCGCCAGCAGCAGCATCAATCAATTCTCCAAAATTTTGCAGCTCGCCAAGGTTTTTGTAGCTCGCCTCTTCAGAGGCGAGGTCTTTGTGTCAGTCGCGAGCAGTATTTACATCTAAGCCGTAACTTAAATCTCAATCTTTCGGTCTCTGCTTCTTGGTTGTGTTTGCTTCAAACACATTCTTCCAATTTGAAATTATCACGGCCTGTAATCTAAACCCCCGCCTCTGAAGAGGCGGGCTACAGCAGCCTCTTACACTTCGTCCCAGAAACGTTCGCTCAGGTACTTTGAACCTGAGTCCGGGAGAACTGTCACGATCACAGCGTGCTCATCCGCGCCGAGCCTGGAGGCCACCATAAAGCATCCCTCAAGTGCGGCGGCGGCGCTCGGGCTCAGCAATAATCCCTCCTCCTGCGCGGCGCGCTTAACCAGACGATATGCCTCTTCCGTGCCCACTTCCAGATTGGCGTCGGCAAGAGTTGCGTCATAAATGGGCGGGACAATCGCCGTGGCCATGTGCTTCCAACCTTCCAAGCCGTGAAAGGAAGCGTCCGGTTGCAGGCTGATGCAGCGAATCGCCGGATTTAATTCCTTGAGGCGCCGCGTATTGCCCATAAATGTTCCGCTCGTACCGAGTCCC
Organism: uncultured Acidobacteriota bacterium; assembly: GCA_963786215.1. Lineage (GTDB taxonomy): Bacteria > Acidobacteriota > Terriglobia > Acidiferrales > UBA7541 > Palsa-360. Next base: position 405,599 of record CAWAYK010000001.1, on the reverse strand, counting down.
GCCACGAAGTGTGTAATTCGTCCGCCGGTCTGTTCCCAGATTTCGTTGGCCGTGGTTTTATAGTGAGCGCGCCAATTGGAATCGTTACCGTACTGATCGGGGTAAAAATATTTGTCCGGCTCGGCAGCAATAATTTCGCGCGCCCGAAGAATCGCCCCGTCGGAGCCTTCGTCTCCGGGCGTGAAGACCAGTTCCGCGCCAAATGCTTTGAGAATTTTTTTGCGCTCTTCGCTGGCGCTGGTCGGGAGGCAAAGTTTCACGCGATAGCCCAGAGCGGAGGCAATCATGGCGTAGGCAATGCCCGTATTTCCGCTCGTCGCGTCCAGAATCGTCTGACCGGGCTTCAATTTTCCGGTGCGTTCCGCGTCACGAATCATTTCCAGCGCCGGACGATCCTTCACCGAGCCGCCGGGATTGAACCATTCCGCTTTGCCGTAAAACTCCGCGTTCGGGAAATTGGGTCCGAGCCGCTCCAGGCGCAACAGCGGCGTGTTCCCGATGCAATCCAGCACATTGCGGCCGATGAGTTTCTTATTCGGAGATGCTTCGGCCGAAACGGTTCTATTTACTGTGGTCATAGATCACAATATTTTCCGCCTTCAACCGTGAGACTCGCGAAAGGCTTTTGAACTAACGTAAAGGCCATTCCCCTCGAACGAAACCAGGTGGCTTCATCGTATTTACCTAATTTAGCACAATCTTCCCCAAATCTGTGGCAGTCGAAGCCCAATCCACTCCCAGCCGTCTCCGCCGTTCTCCTCTTTTCTCTGTGCCCTCTGTGTTAAAGCCTTTTCCTGACTGAAAGTGTAAAAACTTAACACAGAGAACGCGAAGAAAAGAGGAGGGCCACAGAGAATTTGGAGAGATTATTTGTGAGTTGCCGGAATGAAATTGGTCTTTACAGCGAAACTTGCCGCCCGTATTCTTAGAGGCTATGTGGAATGTGAAAGATAAGTTTCCGGCGAAGTTGATGGACGCGTTATCCACCGCGGGCTTTTTGGTCAGCAGCACGGGCGGCGTGATGCGCGTTGAAAAATATGGCAGCGGCGCGGAGTTCCGGCGCACATCGGACGACCATTACACGATGACGATTTTGCCCACCATCCTCTTGAACGGGCAATTCGTGCGCCTCTGGGACGCAGGCTACCAGAAATTTCTGCTCACGGACGACGGCAGAAAATTTCCCGCGCATGCGGAGCAACTCGTCAACATGCGCAAATTTAATGAAGAATTGAGAACCGCTCTCGGTGTCCCCACGTATTACAACGAAGCGCTCGGCTCAACTTCCTTAGTGTCCGTATATGACCGCGTAAAAGGCCGCACGGGAGATGTACCCGATAAAACGGTTGGCGTGAAGCCCATCGCTGGACATTAAGAATCCAACTTCCAGCAATCCATCCGGCTCTGTCGACATCCTGAATCAAACAGCGGCGTTTACATTCCGCGCGAGTCAAATGCTGTAGCCCGCCTCTTCAGAGGCGGGGGTTTAGAGTTCACACGTCGACACTACTACCGGGGAATCTAAACCCCCGCCTCTAAAGAGGCGGGCTAAAGCAGATCCCAGCGGAATCGGGGATGTCAATATAGCCTGACCGTCTCATTAAATGTGTTTTGTGGGTCGCGTCTTCAGCCGCGACATCAAAATACGAATTAAAAGTAGTGCTTTAGAGTCTGCGTTAGAACTGCAAAATTGGAACTTCAGTGGCTAAAGAGGCTGCGGAAAAACCCAATACTCTGTCATTCTGAGCGAAGCGAAGAATCTCTCCTTGTTTCTTTTCCTATACTTAAATCGAAGAGAGATTCTTCGCTTCGCTCAGAATGACAGAACAAGGCCTTTTTTCCGCAGCCTGTAAAGCCGCACTCATTTTGCGGGATTTAAGTCTTGGCTAAAGCCACGACCCACAACGATTTGGCAGTTCTCACACAGAGTCTTTAGCCCCTGGCCGGCTACCGCGCATAAAAATTATTCGGAATTTGCAGAGGCGTCGCGCAATTGCCTGCGGAATTGCGCGATGTCGACTCGATGTTTGGCGACTTTTCTCGCGCCGAGAAAAATGACCGGAACATCATAATCGTAGCGTGCGCGAAGTTCCGGATCTTCGTCGACATTAATTTCCGTGAGGCGCGCGCCGAACGCTTTCAGAAGAGGCGCGATTTGCGCCTTGGCTTCTTCGCACAAGTGGCATCCGGGGCGAGAATAAATCGTTGCATCGCGAGGCGCGGCAATTTGCAAGCGGCCACCCTCCGTTCGCACCAAAGTATCCGGCGCTTCCCCACGGCGCAACCATCCACGTTCGACAAGTTGCAGCAAACGATCCTTCACGCCGGGATATTCGCCAAAATCGGCAAGCGTGAGCACGCGTGAGCCATGAAGGTCGAAAGCAGTCAGTATTTTGCGTTCCATTGCATCTATCACTCCGCTATTTGTATCCCAATTTAATCCTTCCGGGAAGCACCCTGGCCCCACTTCCAAACTCTTCGCCTTTCTCCTCTTTTCTCTGTGCCCTCTGTGTTAAAGCTTTTTCCGGGTTGGAAGTGCAAAGACTTAACACAGAGGTCACAGAGGAAAGAGGAGAAAACCGGAGACGACTGAATTTGTTCCGGTCAATTTGAAATGCTCGAGATGCGTTGCGGCTTGTGTTGCGGCGGCGCACGTGATAAATCGTGAAGGTGAACTATTGTGAGGTTTGAAATTCATGGCTGACGCAATCGCGTTGATCGATGATTTATTTTTCCTGGCCAAGGTGCACCAAACGGCCAAACTTACGGGCGTAACGCTCGAGACAGCCTCCACGGGCGAGCAACTGCTGAAAGCGGCGGAAGGCAGCCCATCGGCGCTCATCATGGTGGACCTGAACGCGAGGCAGGGAGCGCTCGAGGCCGTGGAAAAATTGTGCGCCGCAAACGGCACAGGCAACCCGCGGCACGTGATTGCCTTTCTATCTCATGTGCAAACGGACCTGGCGGAACGCGCGCGCGCCGCGGGATGCTCGGAAATTATGCCTCGATCCAAATTCACTCAAAATCTCGCCGAGATTTTGCGCGGAGCAAAGTCGTGAGCAGGACAGGCTTCACGGGATGCGGAAAAACCCAATACTCTGTCATTCTGAGCGAAGCGAAGAATCTCTCCTTGTTTCTTTTCCTATACTTAAATCGAAGAGAGATTCTTCGCTTCGCTCAGAATGACAGAACAAGGCCTTTTTTCCGCAGCCTGTTCAGCCTGTCCGATTTTCATATGCGTCAGGGAAAAATTAAACCAGACAGGCGGAAGAGTCTGCGTGAGAACTCAAAATCGAAGCGTTTTTGTAGCGCCCGCCTTCAGGCGGGCATTTTGGAATCAAGCGGATGCCCGCCTGAAGGCGGGCGCTACATGATCCAAAACCGCGTCCTCACACGAACTCTGAAGCATGTCCTGCTGGTGCTGTCAGTCATATTTCTTTTTGTCGTTTGCGCACCGTGGGCCCGCGCGCAGCAGCAATCAATGACAACACCCCCTGAAACCGCGCTTTCCGACGCACTGTCCGCAGCTTGCCGCCAGGACTCTCCTGCGTTCGGAAATTCATTAACCTCGGAAAATGCCGCAGCCTTCAAAACTCTTCCCAGCCCGCAACGCACGGCGATGATGAAGCGGTTTGTGCTGCTCGAAGAGCCGGGCAGACCCCTGCTCTCGACGAGCAACAGCGGGCAAAGGATCGTTCGCTGCGAAAGCCCAAGTTTCACTACCGAAATGCGCCTCGACGCAGCAAAGGTGCGCGAAAACCTCGCTTTTATCCCCATGGAAATTCCCATCACCGGTGAAGAACCTCGCAAGGTTACGGTTGGCTTAGTGCGAGAAAGTGGAAACTGGAAACTTCTCTCTGTGGGATTGATTCTGCTCGATGTGCCGGCCATGGCCAAGCAATGGGAGCAAGCCGACCTGGACGCAAATGAAGACATCGCCATTGCCGATTTGCGCTCAGTTGCCGCCGCAGCGAGCGCTTATCGCAACGCGTATGGAGTATTGCCCGAAACGCTCGAGGCTCTCGGTCCGGCACCCCCCGGTGGAGTTTCACCCGACACTGCCGGACTGATCGACGCTGGTCTGGCCGCGGGCGAAAAAGACGGCTACACATTCCGTTACGCAATTGTGCCTGTAACCGACTTTGCGCCGGGGGAAGACTCCGGCAAGGCGGTAAACTTCTCCATTGCCTGTTCCCCCAAGGAATACGGCAGGATGGGGCGTCGATCGTTCTATCTGGACTCGTCCGGAATCCTCCGCGGAGCGGACAAGAAGGGCGGCCTCGCGGATCGCACAGACCCTCGCATCGGTCCGTCCTGACCCCGTCGCGTTTGCATCACATTCGGCTAACAATCTTCTTGCTAGCAGTAACTTGCTAATTCACAATCGTTATACCCCTCCGATATCCGTGCAGGAATTCGCGCGGAATCCCTTACCTAAATAAATGCTGGCGCAGATGTGTGTTCTGCGACTTTGAGCGCAAGATGTCCGATCGACCCAAAAAGCCGGTTATGCCTCCTGATTCAGCGAGGGAGATATCGTCCACTGCCAGTATTCCCGAACGCCGGACGGTGGCGCGTTATTCTTTCATTGCCGTTGCAAAGGTATATGAACTTCGTTCGGAAACACGCATAGCAGGCCGGTGCTCAGATTTGAGCATGGGTGGCTGTTATGTCGACACACTGTCTCCTTTCCCCGTGGACTCCGCGCTGCGAATCGTGATTCAACACGACTCACGTGAATTCCAGGCCATGGCCGTTGTGGCCTATTCTCATATTTCCATGGGGATGGGAATAAGATTCACGGAAATTAAGCCCGAATTCAGGAATGTGTTGCGCTATTGGGTTGGGGACCTCAGCGGCGAACCGATTCCCAAACTGGAGCCAGAGGAAGCGCCTTCCAGAATGCCTCCTTCCACGGATCAGGATTCCAACATGCGTCTGGTCCTAAACGAACTGGTTACATTGCTGGTCCGAAAAAAAGTGATTACGGAGATGGAAGGCGCGGAATTATTGTTTCGAGCGTTGCGCTGAATTTTTAAGTGCATACAGTGGCTGGCCGCTTTTGAATTCTGGCAAGGGACGCGGTTTGGCGATAACATGGCACGTTACGCCATGTCCCTTTGCCGCCGACATTTTTTGCGCGTTGTATGGATTGCAGCTGCTATGTTTGCAGTGACATCAGCGCGGGCTTCCTCCAATTCTACAGCGCCTGTTTATTTTGCGGGCCAGGTCGCCACGCAAACAACCGCGCCCGTGGGCCCGCCGCTTCCCGTTTTTGAAATGCACAGCGGCTTCTGGTCCAACTTACACCACTTTCTTTACCTCCAATCGCGCCTCCTGAAATCCGGTTCTCCCGCCACGCAAACAGGTCGCGGCGAAGCGCAGCCTGACGAACTTCCCGTCTCGCTCATTGGATTTCCGGAAGCGGAAATTCACGCCTGGCAGGATGCTGTCGAGTTCTACTCTAAGGATCTGGGGAAACGCGACCTTTTGCTGAATGGCGACATGGAAATTATTAGCAATCAACTTTCGTTGATGGAAACTTGCCCCGATCTTGAGGGAAAAACGACTCCCTATTGCAAATCCGGTTTGCGTCCCGACCTGGTGGAAGCCCTGGAACGCGCCGCGCCAGTATTCCGCGCTCACTGGTGGGGGCAGCAGGATCATGCTAACCGCGAATGGATTTCCCAGGTTGCGCCGCTAATACAAAAGATGGGCGTCGAGCTTTCCGGCCAACTGGCTGAAGTTTATCAAAGGCCCTGGCCGTCACAGCGCATCCGTGTGGATGTCGTGTGGTACGCGGGCCCGTTCGGCGCATATACCTTTCTCGATCCCATGCACATTACGATTTCAAGCCATGACCCGCGCAATCGCGGCGTGTACGGATTTGAAGTATTGTTCCACGAAGCCTCCCATGCGGTATCCGGTTCCGTGACCACCGCGATTGCCCACGATTTCCGCGAACGAGACAAGCCTATTCCACGCGATTTTTGGCACGCGCTTTTGTTTTACACAACGGGCGAGATCGTTCGCCGCGACATCGAATACGGCTCGATGACCTTCACGAGCGAGCAAAAGAACGGCGCGTCCGAATATCTCCCCTATGCCGCGCGCTACGGCCTTTATTCCGGTTCTTGGGAGCACTTTCGCGCTTTGCTGGACTTGTATTGGCTGCCCTACCTGGATGGCAGGCTTTCGTTCGAAACCGCCATGAACCGCATGGCCGCGGATATGTAACTCAATTCAGCGATGCCGCCTCAGTTTGCGCCATAACGTGCCCTCTCTGTCCCAAAAAACGTGGGACAGAGAGTCCTCTACGAAACCGAATTGCCTTGCTTTCGTAGCGCACGCCCGTTTTTCGGGCAGCTTTTTCTATCCACAATCCAAAATCGATGCGGTGCCACGACTGCCCTGCAATTGTCCGCAATCGCCGAGTGTGCTACTCTTTTTCACTCAAAGCGCGGTTTTCTGTATCTAGATTCCGCCCCAGTTGTTCCTCTCTGGAATGCGGGTGTGGCGCCGGTCATTTGTGACTTCAGTGTGCCTGGCAATCAATCAGGCCCGAGTGATTTTGTGGCTGACTACCTAATTCAGAGAAATACCGAAAGGGAGTGAACGCAGAACCCAATGCCGACGAAACCAGCACCCGGCAAGGATTTAGAGATTAAATTGGCGCATTCGCCAGATTCCGACGACGCCTTCATGTTCTATGGCATGGCGACGCAGAAGGTGCGCACGCCCGGGCTTAAGTTTACCCACGTGCTTGCCGACATCGAATCGTTGAATCAGGCCGCGCAACAGGAAATCTATGATGTAACGGCATTTAGCTTTGGCGCCTACCCATATTTACGGGACAAATATGTTCTGCTGGATTGCGGCGCGAGCTTCGGCGAAGGCTACGGGCCTATCGTTGTTTCACAGCATCCTTTGAAGCGTGAGGACCTGACCAAGTGCCGCATCGCTGTCCCCGGCTTGCAGACTTCCGCTTACCTGGCATTGCGCTTATACCAGCCAAACGTTGAAGCCGTGGTCGTCCCCTTCGACCAGATTCTGGACGCGGTGAAGAATTCCGTGGTCGATGCCGGGTTGCTGATTCACGAAGGCCAGCTGTATTTCCCACAGATGGGGCTGCACAAGGTCGTCGATCTGGGACAGTGGTGGATGGAACAAACGGGCTTGCCGCTGCCGCTTGGAGGTAACGCTGTTCGCCGCTCTTTGGGCCGCACCGTGGGGTTGCAGATCGCTCGCGCCATCCACGAAAGCGTTTCGTATGGCCTGGAACATCGCGAAGCGGCAGTGAACTATGCCATGCAATTCGCGCGCGAGATGGAAACCGAAATGGCCGACAAATTTATAGGCATGTATGTGAACAACTGGACGCTGGGATACGGCGATCGCGGACGGCAGGCGGTCAACGAATTTTTGCGGCGCGGCGTGAGCGACGGTTTGATTCCAGGGTCTCCCGATGCCGAGTTTTTGCAGGAAGATTAATTTCCGGAAAAACGCGGATTTAAAATTTTCATTTTGATTTTGCATTCCGCCGCCCGGCAGGAATCGCGCGCCTTGACGCTTGTCAGGGCATCGCTTAGAGTCGATGCGAATTGATTTGAAATCAAACAGGGCCCGCACATCGTGAAGATGCAACGTATTCTTTCCACATATCTCTTTGTAAATCGCAAATTAACCTCTGAATTGGTGGGCGAGATGGCGCGCGCGGGAGCCTCCGCGATCGAATTATTTTGCTCGCGCGGACATTTCGATTACCGTTCGGCGGATGACGCGCGGGAGCTGGCTTCCTGGCTCACGGGAAATAATCTCACGCTGCATTCCATTCATTCGCCGAAGAATCGCGATTTCCAACTCAACCGTGACAGCGGCGCGCCACTCTCCCTTATCGATCCGGAACGTTTGCGGCGCCAGGAAGCAGTGGACGAAATCAAGCGCGCACTTGACCTCGTGGAGCAAATTCCCTTTCGCTATTGCATTCAACACGTGGCGCGGCAACGTGATGTTCCCGACGAGCGGAAGTGGGATGCCGCGTTCAGTTCGCTCGAGCATTTGTCTTTGTTTGCGCGGCAGCGCGGCGTCACTATGGCCATTGAAAACACGCCGGGCGAAATGGCTACTCCCGTAAACCTGAAAAATTTTCTCGAACAAACGCGCTTGTCGAATGTGAAGCTTTGCTTTGACGCCGGCCACGCGCACCTCGAAGGTGGCGCGCAGGAAGCGCTGGAAGCCGTGCGCGATCTGGTGGTGACCACGCACATGCATGACAATCGCGGTGAGCGCGACGATCATCTGCTGCCGTATGAGGGAACGATCGATTGGGATGCCATGCTTTCGGCGCTGCCGACCGATGCGCCTCTCGTGCTCGAATTAAAAGAACCTGCCGCGGCTGTAGGCTCCGCCGAGGTGCAGGCTTTTGCGGAAACGTTGCACGGCGTGCGGCCCGTTTTCGACAAATTTGAAGAGGAACGCGCGAAGACGAATTAGTAGCGCGGGCTTCAGCCTGCGGGGGTTAGTGCTAGCAAGGCCTAAATTCCGCAGGCTGAAGCCTACGCCACATGATCCGAAAGAAACTACATGCCAATCGTATCGATTCAAGACGTGGGCAAATATGACGGGCAGGAAGTCACGCTGCGCGGCTGGCTTTACAATTTGCGCGAGGCCGGCAAACTTCTCTTCCCCATCTTTCGCGATGGAACGGGAACGATCCAGGGCGTGGTCTCGCTGAAAGATCAGCCCGTGGCGTTTGAAGCTTTGCGCGGCCTGACACAGGAATCCAGCGTGATCGTCACAGGAAAAGTTCATGCGGATAAGCGCGCGCCCGGCGGATTCGAAATTCAGATGACCGCGCTGGAAGTGGTGCAGCGCGTCCCAGCAGATACGCCTTATCCCATTCAGCTGAAGGAACACGGCGTCGATTTTCTTTTGGATCATCGCCACCTCTGGATTCGCACGCCGCGCCAGGCTTCGATTCTGCGCATTCGCGCGGAAGCCGTGCGCGCCGCGCATGAATACATGGCATCGCAGGATTACATCCTGACGGAAGCGCCTATTTTTACGCCCGCGGCCTGCGAAGGCACGACCACGCTTTTCGAAGTTCAATACATTGACGAAGAAAAAGCTTACCTCACGCAGTCCGGCCAGCTCTATGTAGAAGCCACGGCCATGGCGCTGGGCAAGGTCTACACGTTCGGGCCAACATTTCGCGCGGAAAAATCCAAGACGCGCCGCCACCTCACGGAATTCTGGATGCTCGAGCCGGAAGCGGCTTATGCACACCTGGAAGACGTGATGGCGCTGGGCGAAGGCCTCGTCTGCCACGTCGTGCAATCGGTGCTCAAGAACCGCGCCCGCGAACTGGAAGCGATTGGCCGCGACGCCACAAAGCTCGCCAACGTTACCGCTCCCTTTCCACGCATTACTTACGACGAAGCGATTCAAATTCTTCAACAGCGCGGCAACCCCGCTAAATGGGGCGACGATTTTGGCGGCGACGAAGAAACAATTCTTTCCAGCGCGTATGACCGGCCGGTGATGGTGCATCGCTACCCCGCCGCGATGAAAGCTTTTTATATGCAACCGGATAAGGACCGCCCGGAACTTGCGCTTGGTTTCGACATGCTCGCCCCGGAAGGCTACGGCGAAATCATCGGCGGCGGCGAACGCGTGGCGGATTACGATCTACTTTTAAAACGCCTGCGGGAACACAACCTGCCGGAAGAGGCCTTTCAGTGGTACCTCGATTTGCGCCGCTACGGCAGCGTGCCGCACGCGGGCTTTGGCCTTGGCCTGGAACGCACGGTGGCGTGGATTTGCGGAACTGAGCACATTCGCGAAGTCATTCCCTTCCCTCGCATGATCTACAGAGTCTATCCTTAGTCTCGCTGCTGTCCTGCCGGTTCGGGACAAGCGCGGTTGATTAAAAAATATGCCGCAAAAAATCAGGATTATCGGTGTTCCGATGGACCTTGGCCAAAGCCGCCGCGGAGTGGACATGGGTCCCTCGGCGCTGCGCGTGGCGGGATTGCAATCGCGCCTCAAGTCGCTCGGGCACACGGTCGATGATATCGGCAATGTGTATGTGAGGCAGCCGGAAGAGCAGCCGTACGGCGAAAAGCGCGCCAAGTACTTGCATGAAATTGCGGAAACTTGCCGCGGCCTAGCGGAGATGACCGAGAAATCACTCTCGGAAGGTTATTTTCCACTCGTGCTCGGCGGAGATCATTCGCTGGCCGTTGGCTCTTTCTCGGGAGTATCGAATTATTTTCGTGCGCAATCCAAACGTGTCGGTTATTTATGGCTCGATGCACATGGAGACATGAACACACCGGACAGTTCGCCTTCGGGCAACATTCACGGCATGCCGCTCGCGGCGATCATGGGTTATGGCGCGCCGGAGCTGGTTGAATTGCTCGGCTACAAGCCGAAAGTTGAACCGCGCAACGTGGTTTTAGTGGGCGTGCGCGATCTCGATCCCAAAGAGCGCCGCCTGATCAAGGAATCCGGCGTTCACGTTTTCACCATGCGCGATATTGACGAGCGCGGCATGCGCGATGTGATGAACGAAGCGCTGCGCTTTGTGAGCGACGATACGGACGGCGTGGCCGTCAGCCTCGATCTGGATTTTGTCGATCCGGATGACGCGCCCGGCGTTGGAACCCCCGTGCGCGGCGGCGTGACGTATCGCGAAGCGCATCTGGCATTGGAAATTATTGCGGATAGCGAAGCGATGGTGTCACTTGAGGTCGTCGAAATTAATCCGGTGATCGATTTGCATAATCAGACGGCATTGCTGGGTGTTGAAATGGTGTTGTCAGGATTAGGAAAGAAAATTTTGTAGCAGGTTTTAGTGGCGCGGGCTTCAGCCTGCGGGGTTTCGTATTTGCAAGGCCTAACCCCCGCAGGCTGAAGCCCGCGCCACTAAAATCCGCGCCAACGGACTGCGTTATTTATTTATGACCACAGAAAAAAAACGGCTACGAATTGGCATTTTATTTGGCGGGCGCTCGGGCGAGCATGAAGTTTCGCTGATTTCCGCGGCGTCAGTAATTTCCGCGCTCGATCCCGAAAAATACGAAGCTGTGCCCATCGGGATCTCCAAAGAAGGCCGGTGGCTTGCGGGGACCGCGGCGAACAAAATGCTGCCGCCGTTCCCGGAAAGCGCTCACGGCAAGCCTGCGCTGGGCGAAGTCCTGCGGACGGGCGAAAGCGTAATGCTTTCCGCAGATCCAAATGTGGCCGCGCTCGTTCCCGCAAACAATTCGCGAACAGACTCGCTGCACGTCGACGTTGTATTTCCCGTGCTGCATGGCACGTTTGGCGAGGATGGCGCCGTTCAAGGTTTGCTTGATCTTGCCGGGCTTCCGTATGTGGGCTCTGGAGTTCTCGGCTCTGCTGTCGGTATGGACAAGGATGTCCAGAAGCGTTTGTTCCTGCAGGCCAAGCTGCCTGTCGGCGAATTTATGGCGGTTCCGCGCTCGCAGTGGGAGAAGTCGCCCGCAAAAGTTCTGCGCGAAATTCGCAAAAAATTCCGTTTCCCTGTTTTCGTAAAGCCCGCAACGCTCGGCAGCTCCGTGGGCATGACCAAGGCGCATGACGCCAAAGAACTGGCGAAGGCCATGGATTTTGCTGGCGAATTCGCGCAAAAAATCATGGTCGAGAAAGAAATTCGCGGCCGCGAAATCGAACTGTCGGTGCTGGGCAACGAAGATCCGAAAGCGTCGATCCCGGGAGAAATTATTCCGCACCGCGAATTCTACGATTACGCGGCAAAATATCTGGAAGAAGGCACGCGGCTGATGATTCCCGCGAAGCTCACCAAGGCACAGGTAAAAAAATTCCAGGAATATGCCGTGCGCGCATTTCGCACGCTCGAATGCCTCGGAATGTCCCGTGTGGATTTTTTCCTGGAAAATCGCACAGGGAAAATATTGTTGAACGAAATCAACACGATCCCCGGCTTCACTTCGATCAGCATGTACCCAAAACTTTGGGAAGCTTCCGGCCTGCCCTACCCCGAGTTGCTCGACAGATTGATCGAACTCGCGCTCTCACAGCACCGCGAACGCCAACGCACGAAATACACGATTGAGCTGCCCGCCGCTTCCGCGCCTCCCGCAATCGAGTAACGCGAGCGTGAGCAGACTTCTACTTTAGCTTTAGTACTCGCACGAAAGTGACTGAATACGCCCAGAAACCTCCTATGCAGCCGCAAGAAAGAAGGGTTGCGAGCGGAGCTTCGATAAACCTGAGTGAGCTTTGAGGAAAAGGATTTCCGGAATTGCTGTTCTTTAGAAATAGCGCGGCCAGGATCGAGAAATATAAAACAAGAAGTCCATTTCCCCATTTGAACGGTTTTGCCATGCTGCGATAAAGCGATTGGCCCCACAACATCTGTTTTTCCACCCCGGATTCAACAGCGCCAACGCCTTGCTTTCGCCAACGTGCGGTGCCGCCATGAACGACATCATCAGCAGCCACAAACCAGGCGCCCAGCGGAAGAAGCAGAAAAGCAGGAAGGACAAACCAATTCTCAAGCCCAAAACCCATGAGCGAACGGACATGTACAACGAGGCTCAAGGCAAAGCCGAGGCAGGAAATAACCAGAGATATCCAATAAATTTTTCGCACATTCACACCGAGTGGAACCTTCTACTCTGCGCAATCGTTCCTTGTCAACACTACAACCGAAATACTGGGACTCTGGTTCAGTCCTAGGTTGAAAAGAATTCGCATTGCAGCATACTTTAGCAGTTCGGGACTTCAGAGCCTGCGTGAGAACTCGGTTTTGGATCATGTAGCGCTCGCCTTCAGGCGGGCATCTGCTTGATTCCAAAGTGCCCGCCTGAAGGCGGGCGCTACAAAAACGCGTCGATTTGAGTTCTCACACAGACTCTTCAGTCCCAACGAGAAGCTTACTTTGAATGGGGTTTTAACCCCTGAAGCTTCAGGGGCTGAAGCCCGCGACTCGACGCAACTCGAATGGCCGAGCTGAAGCTCGGCCCTCCCAAGTTCAAATTCATTTAAATTTAGGACAGCAACGCGATTCTCTTTCATGCGACATTGACGTCAGGGCTGGACTATAATGGCGCGTTCGCAAACGATTTACATAGGACTTTGCCGATGCTCTCGATTCGCCCTGCCACAGGGAATGATGCTGCGCTCCTGGCCGAAATGATCCGCGAATTCGCGGCGTTCGAGCATCTGGAGCATGAAGTCGGCACGACGGAAGAAGATCTGCGGCGCGACGGTTTTGGCCCGCGCCCGAAATTCCGTTCCGTGATTGCCGAATGGGAAGGCAAGGCTGTCGGCTACGCTGTATTTTTTGAGTTCTACTCCTCGTTTCAAGGGCGCGCAGGAATTTTTCTAGATGATTTATATGTGCGGCCCGATTCACGCCAGCACGGGATCGGCACAGCCCTGATCAAGCACGTTGCGGGAATTGCCTGGCGGGAAAAATATTTTTGCATGCGCTGGGAAGTTCTGGACTGGAACAAGCCGGCGATTGATTTCTATAAAAATCTCGGCGCCGTGTTTCTCGATGAATGGAAGCCCGCGATTCTCATCGGAGACGCGCTGGAAGCCGCAGCCCAGGGAACTGCGTAAGCGCATTCTTTTCACCACGCAGCACGCGAAATTCTTCTTTCTATAAATTTCCTACAATATTTTCGCTGTTCAAACGTCTTCATTTCTAGATGGAAAAAGTAATAAGTACAAATTTGATTATGGCTGAGCAAGACCAGAAGCTCACCGAAACGATCGGCCGGGAACAGGGGCGGTTGCGAAATTTCATTCGCAAGCGAGTACCCGACGAGGCCGATGCTGAAGATATTTTACAGGACGTTTTTTACGAACTGATTGAAGCGTACCGGCTCATGAAACCGATCGAGCAGGCAGGCGCGTGGATGTTTCGCGTTGCGCGCAACCGGATTGTCGACCGCTTTCGCAGGAAAAAGCCGGAGGCTTTTGCATCCGCGAAAGATCCGGACGAGGAAAGCGGCGATTCGCTGACGCTCGAAGATCTGCTGCCTTCGCCCGACGCAGGTCCCGAGGCGGCGTACGCGCGCAGCATTTTGATGGAAGAACTGGACGCGGCCATCGATGAACTTCCCGAAGACCAGCGCGAAGTTTTTATTGCGCATGAATACGACGGAATCAGCTTCAAGGAAATTTCGGCCGAAACGGGAGTGAGCGTCAATACGCTGCTTTCGCGCAAGCATCACGCGGTGGTTCACCTGCGGCGGCGTCTGCAAACAATTTACGATGAATTTTTGAAACTTTAAGGAGAAACGATATGAGAGGAAACAGATTTCTTCGGGTCTTAAAATTTATTGCGATCGGAGCCGTGGCTTTCACGGTGTTCGGTTTTGTGGTCACGAATTTGTGGAATTATTTGATGCCGGGATTGTTCGGGCTCCACGCCATCACGTTCTGGCAAGCCATCGGATTGATGCTGCTGGGCCGGCTGCTCTTCGGCGGATTTCGTCCGGGCCGTGGCGGCTTCGGCTGGCGCGGCGGCGAGATGCGGCGGCGCTGGGAAAGCATGACGCCCGAGGAACGCGAAAAATTCCGCGAAGGAATGCGCGGCCGTTGCGGCACGCCACGGACACCGGCACCTCAGACGAATCAGTAGCTCTTAGTAGCGCGGGCTTCAGCCTGCGGGGGTTGGTCCCTGTGGCGCTGGCGTCCCACCGACGGTTTTGCGTTGAGTTGCGATAGCTGAAACCCGCCGGCGAGACGCCGGCGCTACAAGAGCTAATTCCGCAGGCTGAAGCCTATGCCACATAAGCCCATCAGCCTTCAGATGAACACACAACTTCCTGCTAATCCTTGAGCCTGCGAAATTCGTACCTTACACTGACATGTCAGCTACAAGCTAGATTCGCGGCTCGCGCTGCTTGAGCACGAGGCAGAGATCGAATGAAATTCTCCAAATTTTTTGTCTTTGTCGGAGTGTTGTTCGCCATCTCCGTCGTGGTGTATCTGACCACGACGCCGAGTGGGAAAGATATTTCGCTGACCGGAATTGTTACGGGCAATGACGTGATCGTGAGCTCGCAGATTGCCGGGCGCATGATTAGACTGACGGTCGACGAAGGCTCGGAAGTGCACAAGGGCGACCTGATCGCGGAAATCGATCCGGCGGAGTGGATCACCGCGCGAGATTCCGCCGAAGCCAACATCCACATGCTGGAAAATAAGGTTGTTTCCGCGTCGGGAACGCGGAGCATGACGGATGATCAGACCAGCGCGTCCATTCGTCAGGCGGAAGCGACGCTCACCTCCGTGCGCTCGCAGTTGACGCAGGCGCAAGCCAATCTCTGGCGCGATCAGACCACTTATAAACGCACGCAAAGCTTGTTTGACGCCGGCGTGGCCGCCGCGCAAGATCGCGACCTCGCGCTTGCCGCCATGCAAAGTTCCGAAGCGGCCGTGAAATCATTTGAAGATCAGGTGCGCGCGGCGGAAGCGCAAGTCGCGGTGGCAAATGCGAATCGCAAGCAGCTCGACGTGCAACAAAGCGATGTGGCCGCGACGCGCGCGCAATTGCAGCAGGCGCGAGCCGACAAAGCCACGGCCGATGTGCGCCTGAGCTACACAAAAGTTTATGCGCCACTCGATGGCATCGTTTCGGTTCGAGCCGCTCGGCAGGGCGAAGTTTTGCAAGTGGGCGAACCCGTCGTAACTGTACTTGATGTGGATCATTTGTGGGTGCAGGCGGATATCGAGGAAACTTATATTGACCGCGTTGGCCTCAATCAGAAAATTAAAGTTCAGCTGCCTTCCGGAAATATTCTTGAAGGCACGGTGATTTTCAAAGGCGTGGAAAGCGATTTTGCCACGCAGCGCGACGTCAGCCGCACCAAGCGCGACATCAAAACATTTGAAATTAAAGTGGCGGTACCAAATACGGGGCGCATTCTGATGTCCGGCATGACCGCGACGGTTCTGCTGCCGCCCTTGCCCTCAGAGCTGAGCTGGTGGCGCAGGCTCTAGGTTTCTGTGGCATAGGCTTCAGCCTGTGGAATTTAGGCCTTGCAGGGGCAAAACCCCACAGGCTGAAGCCTGTGCCACAAAACGCATGCATCAAAACAAATGAACACCACCGAAACCAACGCGATTGAAGTCATCAAATTGAAAAAACAATTTGGCGATTTCGTGGCCGTGAAGGAAGTGAGCTTCACGGTGCACACCGGAGAAATCTTCGGCCTGCTCGGGCCGAATGGCGCAGGGAAAACCACGCTGATTCGCATGATGACTACATTGACGCCGCCAACTTCAGGAACGGCGAAAGTGGGCGGGCACAACGTGGTAAGCGACGCGAACGGTGTTCGCCATGTTATTGGAGTGATTCCGCAGGCGCTGACGTCCGATCCGGAATTGACGGCGCGCGAGAACATGAACATTCACGCGAAACTTTACGGGCTCACGACTGCGGATCGCGAGCGGCTCGTTCCGCAACTTTTGGAATCGGTGGGGCTGACTGAATTCAGCGACAAACTGGTGGGCAGTTTTTCTGGCGGCATGCGCAGGCGGCTGGAGATTGCGCGCGGACTGGTGCATTCGCCAAAAATTATGTTTCTCGACGAGCCGACCACCGGGCTCGATCCCGTGTCGCGCACGGCGGTTTGGGAAATGATCACCAAGCTG
Source organism: uncultured Acidobacteriota bacterium (assembly GCA_963786215.1). GTDB lineage: Bacteria > Acidobacteriota > Terriglobia > Acidiferrales > UBA7541 > Palsa-360. The sequence goes on along the minus strand of CAWAYK010000001.1, from coordinate 388,943 downwards.
AAAGAATCCGCGGGCCTGACCATTTTGCTGACCACGCATTACATGGACGAGGCCGACAAACTTTGTGACCGGATCGCGATTGTGGATCACGGGCAACTCGTCGCGCTCGACACGCCGATTAAACTAAAAGACAGCGTTCCGGCCGTCGACATTGTGGAAGCGGAATTTGAAAACCCGCCCGCGGATTGGACCGCGACTCTGGAAAAACTTACTGGTGTGGCCAGCGTGGCGGCAAATGAAGATTTCACGCACATTTCGACTACCAACGGTCCTCTGACCGTGCGCGAGCTGATGGATACGGCGCGAGATCGCGGCGTGAACGTGCGGCGCGTTTCGGTGCAAGGAACCACGCTCGACGATGTGTTTCTGTATTACACGGGAAGGCAGCTGCGCGATGCCGCCTCTGAAACCATGAAGCGCGACATGAGTCATTTGTACAAATAGGGATCATTGCGAATCCAATGAAATTCCAGCGTATCTCCGCCATCATCGAACGCGACATGCGGAAATTTTTCCGCAGCCCCGCGCTGATGATGAGCTCCATGATTTTTCCGCTGATGCAGCTCATCGTTCTGGGCTACGCGTTTGGCGGAAAAATCAAAGGAATCAAAGTCGCGGTGGTGGATGAAGATCGCACGACTTATTCGCGCGACCTCCGCGAGCGATTCAATGCGATTGTCGCGGGGCCGGAAACGATGAAAGTGGAGAATTATAATTCCGTCTCCGATGCCATCGTCGACTTGCGCGCCGGATTCGTCCGCGCCGTTGTCTATATTCCCGTGGATTATTCGCGGCGCGTGAACCAGGGAAACCGGCCACAAATCGCGTTCATCGAAGACAATACAGACAACTTCGTCACCTCCGAAATTCTCACGCGCATGCAGGACCTGGTGAAGGACATCAACCAGGGACTGAACCCGTTTCAGCCGGGACAGCGCTTGACCGTTCCGTTACCGCGTCTCAATCCGCTCGTGAATTTGCAGGTGGTCGAACTCTATCCGTACATCGAGTACATCAAGTATTTGCTTTCGGGATCGATTGCCATGTCCATTTTCATCGTGGCGATGATCGGCGGAGGCATTACGTTCATCGACGACAAATCGCGCGGCCTTCATGAAGGATATCTGGTCACGCCCATCACGAAAACGGAATTGATTCTGGGGCTTATTTTTTCCGGCGCGATCAAAGGACTGATGGCCGGCACGACGATTACGATTATTGGCGGATTGATCGCCGGCATCGATCGCTTGTGGGATCCGGTGCGGCTGCTTTTTCTGATGAGCGTGCTGGGCATAACGTCGATCGCAATGATCAGTTTCATGTTTTTGCTGATGGTTCGCGTCAGCGATCCGCTCGTGCCGCGCGCGATGTTCGGCGTGCTGAATACGCTTCTCTACTTTCCCTCGGGAGCGATTTATCCGGTCGAGGGATTTCCCGTCTGGCTGCGATGGATTTCGTACATCGATCCTTTCACCTACGCGGTACACGCGTTGAAGGCGCTGCTGTTGAAAAACACGGGTTTCTCCGGCATCTATTCGGATATGCTTATTCTGACGGGATTTTCGATTGTGCTCGTCAGTCTCTCCGTTGCTTTATTCAAGAGGCAGATTTAGGATGCCAAAGGGAGAAATGTTCATGGGATTACTCGACGCGGGCGCCGAAGAACCGAAGTCCAAGGCTTTGCGCTACGTCATCAGCGGTGTTGCTCTGGCGCTCTTAATTACCGGCGGAATCTGGTTCTTGCTGCGATACTCCACTGAAAAACATACAGCCAACCGCTTCATGAATGCGATTGTTGCAGGGGATACGCAGCAGGCCTACCAGATCTGGCATCCTCATGCGGGTTTTTCTTATCAGGATTTCCTGAGCTTTTGGGGACCGAACGGCTATTACAGCCCCATCAAAAGCTATCGAATTGAAACAGCGGAAGTGCCTCCGAAGGGCGGGACCGGAGTCGTCGTGGTGATTGAACTCAGTGAGTACGATACGTTTCCAAAGGCTGAGGAAACCATTAAATCCGCGCGAAATCGCGAAGTGCAGCTGTGGATTGAACGATCCGACCAGTCGATGAGTTTCCCTCCGCCATAAATTTATCGTTTTAAGTGGCGCGGGCTTCAGCCTGCGGGGTTTAGTGCTTGCAAGTACTAAACCCCGCAGGCTGAAGCCCGCGCCACTTAAATCCATTCATCTCGCAGTTTTAATTTCAGAATTAATATTGGGAATTAACGAAGTTCGCGCACGGCGGCGAATAATTCTTCCGGCGTGATGATCGAAGTACCGAGTTTCCCCACCACAACTCCTGCTCCTGCATTTGCCAGGACGGCTGCCTCACGAACGGGAATTCTTCCGGCAACCGCAAGCGCAAGAACCGACAGCACCGTGTCACCGGCTCCCGTCACATCGAAAACCTGGCGGCCATGCGCCGACCTCTCCACTCCCGCTTTGCCGACGCGGTCATAGCTGATTTCACTGCTCGTGGCCGAGACATGAAAACTTTTCTTCTCGTCTTTCTCAAACACGTTGAGGCCTTCGCGCCCACGCGTGATGACCACAGCGGCGCATCCGAAATGCGCGAGTAGCGCCACCCCTCCCAGCTCAACGGAATCGTCGTCCTCAAATTTGCGGCTGATAAAAAAGTGCGCTTCTTTTGCGTTGCACACAATCATAGTTGCGCCGTGATAAAGCAGCAGTCTGGATTCTTTCGGCTTCACGAGCGCGGGCACGCCGCGGCGCTGGCATTCGGCGAGAACGCGGTCCGCGAGCTTATCGGTAATCACGCCCTTGTCGTAATCTGAAATCACCAGCGCATCCAGACGCGGAAGCGCATTGAGAATCGCGCGCACCAAGCGGTCTTCGAGCGCAGGATGGATTGGCTCGCGGAGTTCGCGATCGACGCGCACGATTTGCTGATTTTTGGCGACGATGCGAGTTTTTACCGTAGTAAGGCGTGATGTATTGGCGATTACTCCTTTCGTGGCCATGCCGTCTTCTTCAAATAGTTCTCGAATCGCGCGCCCATCTTCATCCTCGCCAACCACTCCAAAGGGAAATACTTTCGCGCCCAAGGCGGCCAGATTCCGAGCCACGTTTCCCGCACCGCCCAGCACTTGCGTTTCATCCTTAAAATCCACGACGGGCACAGGGGCTTCGGGCGAAAGCCGCGTGGCTGAACCCCACACGTAACGATCCAGCATGAAGTCCCCAATCACTCCAATTCGCCGGCCGCGAAGTGCTTTCGCAAAATTTGTGAGCTTTCGTTTATCGATGGTCATGTCAGAGGGAGGTTCTAAAACCCGCAAATCCGAATTCGACTTTTGAACTTTTCAATTTCAACGATTGGCATACGCACGCACTCTAGCAGAGACGAATTGCCGCGGGCAACTCCAGCCACGCAGTTCGATTAAATGAATTTATGCCACTCCACTCGAACTTGACATGTTTACCTGAAGATTTCCGCTCGGACAATTTTTTGATGCCGAGGTTAAATTCCTCCCCATCCTTGCTGGAACGCACGATTTTGCCGATGTATTCTCCCATAGGGGTGCGCAGAAGAAGTTTGGTTCCGATGGAAATTTCCTCCCGGGATCGGAAACGCAGCCCTGTATTGGAAATATCGTCCAATTTGTCGTGGGAGAAGCGTTGATTTCCAGCTCCGTCCTCCCACCATGCCACAATCGGCAGGTTCATATTGACCCTGGGTTCAGTACGGTCTTCACTCACCCTATCCCTATCGGCAGAATGGGATAGCTTCTTTATCGGTGATGTGGTCTGCCTGAAGCATTTACAGTGAGGTTGAGAGCCGTGCCTGTGCCAAAAACCCGTGTGAACTTTTATCGATTCTTGGAATAATTGCCGCGCGGTTCTTTATAAGCCCTTCGATTTGCGGAATGCGCGAACCACTTCGGCGGGGTCGTGCTGCTCCCCATCCACCGCGTAATTCATCATGCGCATCTCGTCCACCGATATTTTTCCTGCAAGCGCGCCAATCGCGTCGCGAATTTCGGGATGCTTTTCGAGCGTTGCCCGTCGCACGAGCGGCACAGCTTCGTAGGGCGGAAAATAATGGCGATCGTCCTCCAACGCAACCATGTGCAAGGACGCGATCACTCCATCCGTCGAGTTTCCGGCAACGAGATCGACTTTCTTATCCGCGAGGGCGCGATAGAGCAATCCAAGGTCGAGGATTCGAGGCGCTGCGGCAAAATGCAGCCCGTAGGCAGCTATCCAGCCTTTATATCCATCAGGCCTTTCCATGAATTCGTAGCCAAATCCGGCGCGCCATTTGGAGGCATATTGCGCGATGTCGGAAACCTTGCTCAAATGCAAATTATCAGCGTCCTCACCGCGAATCACCATCGCAAAAGTATTGTTGAAACCGAGCGGCGGCATTTCTTCGACATTAAATTGGGATTGATACTCTTCCTTCACAATGCGGAAAACTTCTGGAGGATTGTTTTGAGGAGGTTTCTTTAATACAGCCGTAAGCGCGGTGCCTGTGTATTCCGGGTACAAATCAATTTTTCCCGATAACAGCGCATTCTGGCAGATAAAAGTTCCGCCGAGATTCAGTTTCCGCTCCACGCGCAGCGCCGAATGCGCCTCGATCTGCTGAGCGAATAATTCCGCGAGAATAATCTGTTCCGTAAAATTTTTTGAGCCGACGACAATGGCTTCTCCGCCGTTCTGCTTTTTGCAGCCCACAGCAAATAGCGAAATAAACACGCCAAGAATCAGCGCGCCGACCGCAAACCGTGACGTTCCGCACCTCGAAGTGGTCCAGCCGGGCGAATGATTCATCTTTTGTCGACACTTTTCTGGAAGTAACCCAATCCGGAATCCACGGCGATCGCTATGCCCGCCGCGGGAATTGCCCCAGCCAGAATCACTTGATTATTTACCATGGCCAGCCCGCGAAAAATAAAAACTCCCAAACCACCTGCGCCAATCGCAGCCGCCACCGTCGCAACCCCGATGCACATGGCAGTCGCCACGCGAATCCCCGCGAGCAGCACCGGCGCCGCAAGTGGAAGCTGCACTTGCCACAGCACCTGTCGCGGGGTCATGCCCATGCCGATTGCGGACTCCACGACCGCCGGATCGACCTCAAGGATCCCGGTAGACGTATTTCGCAAAATAGGAAGAAGAGCGTACAGCGAAAGGGCGACGATCGCCGTGCTTGCCCCTACCCCGCCAATCCAGGGAACAGGAATCAGGAACCCAAAAAGCGCGAGGCTGGGAATCGTTTGCAGCACATTCGCAGTTCCGATCACCCATCGCTGCATTTTCTCGCGGTGAACGAGCGCAATCCCCAACGGCAGGCCAACGGCAAGAGCGATGGCCATGGACGCAGCGACCAGCCCAAGATGCTCGATAATCCGTTGGAAAACTTCCGCTCGGTTGTGCAGCAGGAACTCATACCATTTCATTGCGCCCCCTCACCCGCCGCGCCTGAATGCAATGACGCGGCAAACGCATGAATCTCCGGTTCGCTGGCTTTAAGAAATTCGTCTGGCGTATAGACCCCTATCAGTCGCCCCTGGTCGAGCACCGCGATGCGTGTGCCGAGGAAGAGGGCTTCGCGGACATCGTGCGTGACGAACACGATAGTCTTCTGGAGCCGCGCAGCCAGCATTCGAAACTCGTTCTGAAGGTCCGAGCGGGTAATGGGATCGAGCGCGCCGAACGGCTCATCCATGAGCAGGATTGGGGGATCTGCGGCAAGGGCGCGGGCGACTCCTACACGCTGCTTCTGGCCGCCTGAGAGGGCCGACGGGCGACGTTTGGCGAATTCCTCAGGTGGGAGGCCCACGAGCGATAGCATTTCGCGGACGCGTGCCTGGATTTTCTCCTTTGGCCAGCCATCCAGCATGGGCACCAAGCCAACATTTCGTTCCACAGTCCAATGGGGGAATAAGTCCTGCATCCTGAATGACATAACCGATTCCCCTGCGCAATTCTAATCGGGTCCAGGGAGCGAATAGGCTTGCCAGCAATCAGGATCTCGCCCTCGGTAGCATCCAAAAGGCGATTGATGAGTTTTAAGGTGGTGGTTTTGCCCGAACCACTCCTGCCGAGCAAAACGAGAGTTTCTCCCCGGGCAACGCTGAGATTCAAATTAGAAATAAGCGCGCTTCCCGAAGGCAAGCGGTAGCTCGCATTTTGAAATGTAAGAGCGTATCCGTCTTGTAATGAATCAGTTGGCGAAGTCACGCCTTAGCGCCTCCGGGCCTTGAACCCGACGATTTGGCCCTCCCTGAGATCATGTATTGACTTCCCTTTTGGGGAAACCGGATCATAATGGGAGTCGGCGTTGTGCTTCGCCGGTGAATCCAGTCGGCAGTAAATACATCTAAACACACTGGTGATCTATGTCCTCGACAGCAGCCGAACAATCTTCCCACGCCGATCAGCTTTTTGCGCGCCTTCAATCCGCGCGAGCCCGTAGCGAAGAACTCTTCAGGATTGTTCATCCCGGCGCCCTCTATGATCGACCCGTCCCGGAACGCCATCGAATAATTTTTTACCTGGGACACCTCGAAGCCTTTGACTGGAACCTTTTGCGCGAAGCGCTTGGCCTCTCTTCGTTCCATCCCGAGTTCGATCAGCTTTTTGCGTTTGGAATCGATCCGGTGGAAGGAGGATTGCCCACGGACCAGCCTAAGGACTGGCCTTCGGAGGATCGCGTTCGGGAGTACTGCCAGCGCCTTCGCGAAATGCTGAATGCTGCGATCAAGGATGCCGGGGCAAAAGATCCCGAGTTGGGGCGTCTCGACCTCGGGCGCTTGCTCGATGTGGCAATCGAACATCGTCTGATGCATTCTGAAACCCTATGTTACATGCTGCACCAGTTGCCAGGGAACCGCAAACTAGCCCAGCATACGCCACCGGCACCATTCCCTCCAACGCACATACAGCGAAGCATCGCAATTCCTGAAGGGACCGCAACGCTTGGCCTCCCTCGCAAGGATGGCGCGCCGTTTGGGTGGGACAATGAGTTTGAGGAAAATCGCGTCCTCGTGCCGGCGTTTCGCATTGAAGTGCTCAACGTCACGAATCGTGATTTCCTTCAATTCCTCCGTGACGGTGGGTACGAGCGGCGCGATTTGTGGACAGATGCAGGCTGGAAGTGGATTTCCTCTGAAAAGCGGCGCGCGCCAACCTTTTGGGTTGCAAAAGGCGATGCGTGGAGCTACCGCGCGATGTTTGCGGAAATTCCGCTGCCTCTCGACTGGCCTGCCTATGTCAGCCATGACGAAGCTTCGGCCTATGCACGTTGGGTAGGCAAGGAATTGCCCAGCGAAGCCGAGTGGCATCGAGCGGCGTGCGGTACGCGAGACGGTACGGAGCGTGCCTACCCGTGGGGCTCGGATGCGCCGTCTCTTGAGCATGGCAACTTTGATTTTCAGCGCTGGGATCCCGTTTCCGTCGGATCGTATCCTGCCGGCAACAGCGCATTCGGCGTTGCTGACCTCGTGGGAAACGGTTGGGAATGGACCCGCTCACCCTTTGAGCCGCTCCCTGGCTTCCAGGCATTTTCTTTCTATCCGGGATATTCCGCGAATTTCTTCGATGGCAAGCATTTCGTGATGAAGGGCGGTTCTCCGCGCACGGCTGCGTGCATGTTGCGCCGATCCTTCCGGAACTGGTTTCAGCCACATTATCCCTACGTGTACGCCAAATTCCGCTGCGTCGAACGATAATAATCCGGCCAATACTAGAATCGAGGGCACATCATGGCAACTGCGGTCGCAGCGCAACATTCGAGATCGGACCTTGCACGGGAAGTACGCGCGGGATTGTGCCGCGCAGGACAAAAAGAGCTTCCCTCCAAATATTTGTACGACGAAATCGGCTCAGCGCTTTTTGAAGTGATTACGCTGCTGCCCGAATACGGGTTAACGCGGGCCGACGAACGAATTTTGCACGATCACGCGGCGGAAATTGTTTCGCGCCTCACGCCACAGCTGATGGTGGCGGAACTCGGAAGCGGGAGCGGCAAAAAAACGCGCTGGATTCTGGAAGCGCTGGCGCGGCGGCAATGTACTACGTATTGCCCGATTGAAATTTCACCCACCGCCCTGGCCCGCTGTGAGAGCGAACTTGGACAGATCGAATGTATCAGCATTGTGGGATTCGAGCGGCCTTATCTGGATGGCTTGCTGGCGGCCTCCGCGCGACGCCAGGAAAACGATCATCTGCTTGTCTTGTTTTTGGGAAGCACGATTGGAAATTTCGATCGCGACGCGGGCGAACGGTTTCTTTCTGAAGTGCGGCGAATTCTGCTTCCCGGCGATGCTCTTCTGCTGGGCACGGATCTCGAAAAGCCGCGTCCGCAATTGTTCGCGGCTTATGACGATGCGCTGGGAGTGACAGCCGCGTTTAATTTGAATATTCTTGCGCGCATTAATCGCGAACTTCGCGCGGATTTCGATCTTACGGAATTCCGGCACGAAGCTCGCTATAGTGAAGAACACCAGCGAGTAGAAATGCATTTGCGCTCTCTGCGCGATCAGCACGTCAGAATTCCCGGCGCGGCATGTACCGTTTCATTTTTGAAGGATGAGACGATCTGGACGGAAAGCTCGCACAAATATCGCGCCGAAGATGTTCCGGCAATGGCTGAGCGAAACGGATTTCGCTGCGACTCACAATGGATCGATAAGGAATGGCCTTTCGCCGAAAACCTGCTGTTTGCCGTTTGATTGCCAGGCGCAATCAGGAATTGTGCGTTTTGGAAATATGCAGGACCGTTTCCGCGCTCCAGGGTTTTGCCGGATCCAGCGTTACATTCCATACACCCAGAATTTGCGAACCCTGGTAGACACGCTCGAATCCTTCTTCCGATTCAGAAACAGTTTGAATGGGCGAAACCCAGAAATGGCACACGCACGGAGCCTCGACATCCACAGCAACATTTTGCCATTCGTCCGCGATCCGTAATTTCTTTTCATCGACCACACCGCTCCACTCCAATGGTTTGCGAGCGCCCGCAAATTCGATATAACGATCCGGCACATTGGGCGCAAGAAGGTTGATCACGATTTCCAGCCCCACCAGGATTTGCGCGGAACCGCCCGCTCCTTCCGAGATGTACTCCGTATCTTTCAGCGCAAGATCCATGCGGCAACGAACATTGAAACCGTGATCCTTTTTTTCAAATTGCAAAACTTTTGTCGCGGCAAGAATGGATTTTGGGTCCGCGCCCGCGATCAACTGGCGCAGAGGAGCTTCCTTGCTCAGCGTAACTTCGGCGGCGCTGGCCTGATCCACCTGATAATCTCCGCCCGCGAACGCCGCGCTCTCTTCCAGGTGGAGGGCTTCATAATCCGCGTGCGTTTTTCCCGGATCGAAAAGCAAAAGCCGGAATGCATTTCGCGGCCAGCGGTCATACTTCAAATGCTTTTCGAGGCCTGGCTCCTTGGCCAGCGTCTGCTCGTGGATGGAGGCAACTTTGCCGTCAGGCTGCGACATATTCTGCAAGCGCGAATGGTAGGCCTCCACGCGGCGCTGCAGCGAATTGATCAGTGTAACTGCGCTGGGGCGAAAATCCAGAACTTCCAGCGTGCCTCCATCCGATGGCTTAATCAGCGCGGCAAATGCCGGCGAAGTGATTTCGATTTCTTCCCTGCCGTCGGCGTCAAAGTCGAGCCGCGTCATGGTCCGATTCGACTTCGCGCCGTGATGCAGGCCGTCTGCAATGGTTTCGGCGCGCACGAGCTCACGCCACAGTTCGGTTCTCAGATGCGGGGCATACAGGCCGCCGAAAATTCCGTGCCAATATGCGTCATTGCATTGCGAGCGTAGCAGATGGGTAATGGCCCGAGAGCGAAGGACATCGCCCTTAGTTCCCCGCCGCGAACTTTTAATTCCTTCGCCCCGCAATTTCGAGGAGACGCGCAGCATTTTCTTATGCAGAAGATTGGCTTCTGCATATTTGCTGAAAAAGCCGCGCCAGAAACCACCGCGCAGGAATCGACGCACGTCAGGGCGTCCTGAAAATTCTTCGAGCAGCGAATGAAATTTTTGTCTCACGGAAGTGGGTAAAACCCATTCCATCATTTCCGTGTAGGATGCGGTGGGCAGATCGACGCGGCCCAGTGGCACATGCGTTGCTAACGCTTCTCCGGGCGGTATCATCTCCAGCCACTCGAAATTCGCTTCGACGGCGCTGAAGAAACGGTCGAGCCATCCGTCGCGATAGCAATGTTCATAGGTATGCGGCCAGGCGCCGAATTTTTCCATGTCATCGCCCATGCAGGCCATTCCGCCCGGATGATCGTTGGCCGAGCGGCGAAGGAAAGCGATGGAATCTTCCACGGTGCCAAAAGGAAGCAGGTAGCGCAACTCCTGCAGGCCTGGAATGACCTTCACTGTTTTGCCGCAATCGTCGGCCACGTAATAGCCGAAGAGCTCCGGAATTTCGCGTCCGGCAGTCAGAAAATGGCTGTCGTCGACCAGCGTGTAATCCACTCCGGCTTCCGCCAGCACTGCGGGCAGTTGCGGTTCCCACACGCGCTCAGCAAGCCAGGCGCCCTGCGGCCGTTTCCCAAAATGTTTTTCAACAAAATCGCTCAGCCGCCGGATCTGGTCGATGCGATCTTCATGGGGAATGGCCACAAGGATCGGCTCATAAAATCCGCCGCCAACAATTTCCACCTGGCCGCGAGACACCAGCGCGCCCACGCGCTGTATGTATTCGGGATGCATTTCCGCCATCCATTCGAGGAGCGATCCCGTGTAATGCAGTCCGATGCGAACGCGTGGATGGCGCGCAACACACTCCACAAACGGCAGGTACGATTGTTGGTAGGTGCGCTCCATCACATCGTCGAAATTCCCGACGGGCTGGTGGGCATGAATGAGCAACACTAGATTGAATTTCGACACGCAAGAACCTCAGATTTGCAAAGGCTAACCATATTAACTCGGGCGGCAATAAAGATGGAAATTCATATTCGCGATTCACTCCATTAGGAACTACGCCATCGGTACAGGTACGGGCGCACTGATTAGACGTTTGGTATTATGAATACATCATTAAATTTTCTGATCGCACGCAAAACACGCATGGATGCCCACGAAAAAGATCGGCTGTACAGACAAGGTCTTGAAGCGTTTAATTCGGCGCGATTTTACGATGCGCACGAGCATTGGGAAGAAGTGTGGTTGAAGACGCCCAACCCGGAAAGAATGTTTCTGCAGGGGCTGATCCAGGTTGCCGCGGCGTTTCATCATCACTCGCGCGCGAATTTATTGGGGACACGGAATCTGCTTCGCGAGGGACTTTGGAAGCTGGATCAATTCCCGGATATTTATGGCGATTTGGAAATTGAAACGCTGCGCGTGACGGTGCGGGAATGGCTTGCCGATTTCGAGGTGGGAGAAATTCCGAAAAGCAGAAAAATTCCACGGATTGAGAAAAGTCGGGGTAAGTAGCACAGGCTTCAGCCTGTGGGGGTTGGTCCTTGTAGCGCCGGCGTCCCGCCGGCGGTTTTGCGCAGCGTGGCGATAGCTGAAACCTGCCGGCGAGACGCCGGCGCTGCTTCAACCCTACAGTCCCGCTCTGGTGCGCTGTGGCGTTGGGCCTTTGGGTGCTTTTCCAAAAATGCGCGGGAAGAAACTTGGCTTGCCGCCCATGACCAGGCGATATTCTGGATTGGCCATCAGGGCGCCGTTTTCCAGTTTCAACCGCTGGCGAAGAATTTCCATATATCCTAGCGTTCCCAAAATTGCCGTTAACCAGGCCGTGTGCATCATGGGCAGGGAAAACATTTCCAATACCACGCCAACATAATTGGGGTGCCGCACCCAGCGATATGGCCCTGAACAGACAACCCCCACGCGGGAGGAGTCCATGACTTCCACGTTCCAGTGGCCCGCCATTGTCCAGATCACCCACCACCGAAGGACATTCGACAAAATGAATACGATTCCCATCGCAATGGCGAGGGCAGGAATCAGGGGGCGATGAAGGAAAAGAACTTCAAGACCGGCAGCAAACAAGAATGCCACCATGTAGCAGTACAAGTAAGCGAAAGAGCGGCTCGTGTATTTTGCGAACGCCCTGCTTTTCAAGCTGCCGCTGGTTGCGCCGCGAAATCACCAACTCCGCGAGCCGGCCTATCCCAACGATGCGCAAGAAGCGAAATATAGGCAAATGTCATGGCCATTGCAGCAGGAGCATCTCCGCCGTGAATCCCGGCCCGAACGCCATCAAGAGTCCGTAACTCCCGGACGGCATTTCTTTCTGCACCAGCCATTCGTTCAAAATAAATAAGACGCTGGCGCTTGAAAGGTTTCCGTAACGCCGCAAAATATCCCACGAAACTTCCGTGTCGGAGCGCTTCAATCCCAATTCTTCCTGCATGTAGGACAAAAGTTTTTGCCCGCCCGGATGCAGCAAAAACGCGGAAATATCTTCCTGGCGCAATCCCTGACGCGCAAGGAAGCCTTGCGCCAATTCCTTGACCCGGGCGCGAATAATTTCCGGCACATCCTTGGAAAGAACGATATGGAAACCCGTGTCGCGCAGATCGAAGCCCATCGCCCCGAGCGAATCAGGAAACAGAAAACATTCCGACGCCAAAATACGAGGTCCGGGCGCTTCGCGACCCGTTACCACCACACCCGCGGCGCCGTCGCCGAAAAGAGCCGCGGAAATCAAATTGGCTTGCGAGGCGTCTTTGCGCTGAAAGGTGAGCGTGGGAAGCTCGACCGCGATCAGCATCGCCGTGCGATCCGGAAAGGCGCGTCAAATATTCCCAGGTACGCGCAAGGCCCGCGGCTCCGGCCGCGCAGCCGAGTTCCGTGATCGGCAGGCGTCGCACATCCGAGCGAAATCCCATGATCGTGGCAATGTGGGCGTCGAGCGAAGGAATCATGACGCCCGTGCAGGAAACGGTGACCAACAAATCCACGTCGGTGGGGACCATGCCGGCCTGCGCCAAAGCGTGCTCGGCTACCTGCAATCCAAGTTCGACTGATTTTTCCTGATACTCGGCGTTGATCTGGGCGAGCGGGCGCGGCTCAATCAAATAATCCGAGGGGAACACGCTATAGCGCTGATCAATCGCGGAATTATCGATAATTTCGCGAATTGCATCCAGCTTCGCGCCTTCCAGATTAAACACGGGACCAATTCCGTTTTTCACAAGATCGCGCGAAAGCACGTGGGGAGGTACGGCAGTTGCGGTTCCGGCAATCGTAGCCACGGCTGGTACAATTTTATTCTTAATGCTTGTGCGAGGTTCCTGGCCGATTGCGGGAATTTCTGCGACTTCTAAAGATTTAGGCGTTCGCGTGGATGACAATGTTTGGCTCCTATAACCGCAACCCGGGTACCGATATGGGGGGCATCATATACCCGGAGACCACTTTGCAACTACTTAGGTAGGATGCAGGTTCTGGCTGCTGGAAGCCAAGAAAAATTATCTACGAACGAGATCCGGCCTTCACCCATTTAAGCAGGACGGGACTACATTGGCAAAAAAATGCGGCGTCTTTCCGCAAAAAAAGAACGCCGCACGAAAACCCAACTGGAAAATTTGCCGTTTTCGGACGGTCCGGATCAAGCCTGATTCGTATACCAGTCCGCATTAATCGGTGTAAAGTGAGCCCACTTTTCCGGCAGATCTTCCAAAGCGAAGATCGCCGTCACCGGGCAAACCGGGACGCATGCGCCGCAATCAATACATTCCACGGGGCTAATGTAAAGTTGCGGCTCGGACTCAAATTTAGGTTCATCTTTACGCGGATGGATGCAATCGACGGGACAGACGTCGACGCATGCAGTGTCCTTCGTTCCGACACAGGGCTCAGCGATTACGTACGCCATCGGGACTCTCCTTCAAGGTATATCTATCGCTTAAAAAATTAAAATGCCATCTACCATTATGCTTGGAAAGTATGGGTTTATATCACCAAACTGGCAACTGTACAAGCCAGTTTGTGCCCAAAAAAAGTATAGCATGCCTGCATTGGCGGAATGCAATGAGCGCCATCGTGCTTAACAAAAAATCAAGAGCACTTCAGGACGGCCGCGCCGTGCACTTTTCCGCTTCGCAGCTGGCTGAGCGCTTCATTGGCTTCCTCAAGCTTAAATATTTCGGTCGTCGTGCGCACTGGCACTTTCGGCGCGATTTCCATGAACTCAGCCGCGTCCTTGCGCGTCAGGTTCGCCACGGAAGTCACCGATCGCTCCCCCCACAGCAAGTCATAGGAGAATCGAGGGATGTCGCTCATGTGAATGCCGCCGCAGACCACGATTTCCTCCCTTGCGCACAGCGGCAAGCGCGGCGGGAACCAGCGCTCCGACCGGAGCGAAGATAATCGCGGCGTCCAACTCGTCCGGCGGTCGCTCGTCCGATGCCCCTGCCCACACCGCACCCAAACCTTTTGCAAAATTTTGCGCTGTCTCGTCGCCGGCGCGCGTGAAGGCGTACACGCTGCGCCCTTGATGGCGCGCCACCTGCGTAATAATGTGCGCCGCGGCACCGAACCCATAAATGCCCAGCCGCTTCCCGTCACCTGCACGCACGAGAGAACGGTATCCGATCAGCCCGGCGCACAGCAGCGGTGCTGCCTCGACGTCGGAATAGGATTCTGGAATGGGCACGCAGTAACGCTCGTCCGCAACCGTAAATTCGGCGTAGCCGCCGTCGAGTGTGTAACCGGTGAAGCGCGCACTCACGCACAAGATTTTCCTTGCCCGTGCGGCAATAGAAACATTTGCCGCAAGTCCAGCCAAGCCACGGCACGCCAACGCGCTGGCCGACGGAAAGCAGGCTTGCGTCTTCTCCCAGACTCGCTACGCGGGCCACGATTTCGTGCCCGATGATGAGCGGAAGTTTTGGATCGGGCAATTCGCCGTCAACGACATGCAAATCCGTGCGGCAGACGGCGCAGGCGAGCACTTGGAGCAGCACCTGGCCTGCTTCCAGGCTCCGGAACTGGGCCAGATCCCGAAGTGTAAGTGGTTTCCCGGGCTGATCGAGAACCATCGCGCGCATGAGTTTATTTTGCATCTTATTTTGGGTCATGGTCCAGACTCACAACGAAGGAACTCCAGAGGGCGCGGGCTTCAATACATAAACAGCTTAAGCAGAGGGCGCGGCTCCGCGAAACAAATTCTTTGCGAAAAATAGCAGATTCGCGGGGCGCTCCGCCAGACGCCGCATGAAGTATGGAAACCAATCCTGCCCGAACGGAATGTAAACGCGCACGCGATATCCCTGGCGCACCAGCCGGGCCTGCAAATCCGTGCGAATTCCGTAGAGCATCTGAAATTCAAATTTATCCTTCGAGATGTCGTGCTCGGCGGCAAACCGGATCGTGGCTTCGATCATCTTGGGATCGTGTGTCGCGATCGCGTGATAAATTCCGCTGGGCAGCAGAATCTTCATCAGCTTGACGAAATTTGCATCGACGTCTTTCTTGCGCGGGAAACGCGATTTGCGATGGCTCCTTGTACGCGCCTTTGACCAGGCGGATGCGGCAGCCAATGGCTCAGCAGGTCCCGGATATCCTGCTTCGCTGCGGTACAGGTAGGCCTGAATGACGGTGCCGACGGCATCGGTTTCCGCGCGGGCCTGCTTGACGATTTGCAGGGTTCGATCCGTGTAGGCCGAGCCTTCCATATCCACGCGCACGAAATTGCCGAGTTCCGTCGCGCGGCGCGTGACGATTCGCAACTGCTCGCGCGCAGAATTCGTCGCCCAGGTCGAGGCCCAGATGCGTGAGCTTCAGCGAAACATTGGCGTCGATGCGCTCCGCTGCGATGCGGTCGAGCGCGTTCGGTGTAGGACGTGCGCGCGCGCTCCGCATCTTCGCGCGTGACCACATTTTCGCCGAGATGATCGAGGCTCGCGGTCATTCCCGCGCGATTGCAGTTTCGCGCGGCTTCGATGGCGGGAGCGAGATCCTCTCCCGGAACAAACCGTTGCGCCCATACGGCGCGTCGTGCCATTGGAGGTGATCCAGCGGCGAAGGCGGGAACTTTTTGCGAGTTCGAGCAGCAGCGTCGCGTAACATCGGATAAGTTGTAGGCAGGCGACCCACGCCCGAGAAATCGCTGCGCGACGTCAGGCGTCCTTTGTGGGCGTCGAGAAATTTCTCGGCATCGAGCGCGGCCATGCAGCCCGAACCGGCCGCGGTGACCGCCTGGCGGTAATGGTGATCCTGCACATCGCCGGCGGCGAATACGCCCGGAACATTGGTCTGGCTGCCGTGATGCGTGATCAGGTAGCCGTTTTCGTCCATGTCCAGCTTGCCGCGAAACACCTTGGTATTCGGCTCGTGGCCGATGGCGATAAAGACGCCTTCGACGGGCAGCGTCGAAATCTCGTTGGTCTCCGTATTGCGCAGAGTTCACAATTTCCACGCCGCCCTTGGTCACATCCGAAATGTCCTCGACCACGACGGGAGTGATGAAATTGAATTTTTTCGTTGGCGCGTGCGCGGTCCACCATGATTTTCGAGGCGCGAAATTCCTTGCGGCGGTGCAGCAGGTAGACTTTGCTGGCAAATTTGGAAAGAAAATTCGCCTCTTCCATGGCCGAATCGCCGCCGCCGACCACGGCAATTTCCTTGCCGCGGAAGAAATATCCGTCGCACGTCGCGCACGTGGAAACGCCGTACCCGATCAGTTTGCGCTCGGACTCCAGGCCCGATCATGCGCGCCGTCGCGCCCGAAGCGATAATCAGCGCGCGCGTTTCGTAACGTCTCGTTGCCCGTCGTAATCTTGAACGGCCGCTTGCTGAAATCCACTTCCGTAATCGCGCCGGCCTTGAATTCCGCGCCGAACCGCTGCGCCTGTTTGCGCATGTTTTCAATCAGGTCCGGGCCCAGAATGCCGTCGGGAAATCCCGGAAAATTCTCGACCATCGTCGTGAGCGAGAGCTGGCCGCCGGGCTCGTAGCCGTCAATCACCAGCGGGTTTCAGGTTGGCGCGCCCCGCATAAATCGCCGCCGTCAATCCCGCGCAGCCGCTGCCGATGATAATGACGTTGTTCAAGTGTTCTTCTCCCTGCCTGCCATTGGATTCGCGAGCCTGGTGTTACGATTCAACACCGCAGGGCAGGAAGTTTAACACTGCGACCCGCGCGAGCGCTTGCGGTAAATTCGAAGCAGTATATTATTACGGGCGGCGCTGGTCTCTGCGCCCGGAATAGGCGATAATGCGAGCATGTTTTGTCCATTCATGAGGAGGAAACCTTGAGCCGCGCACCAGGAACATACGCAGTATTTGACACTTCGCAGGGAACGATTGTGGTTCGCTGTTCGAAAAAGAAGCGCCGCAAACCGTCGCGAATTTTGTCGGCCTTGCGGAGGGAACCAAGGAATTCAAGGACCCGCGCACGGGCAAAAAGTGAAACGGCCGTTTTACGACGGCCTGATTTTTCACCGCGTGATTCCGCAATTCATGATTCAGGGCGGATGCCCGCTGGGAACGGGAACCGGCGATCCCGGCTATCGCTTTGCGCGACGAATTCCATCCCTCGCTTGCGGCACGACAAGCCGGGAAAACTTTCCATGGCCAACGCCGGGCCGGAAACGAATGGCAGCCAGTTTTTCATCACTGTGGCGCCACGCCGTGGCTCGACAACAAGCATGCGATCTTCGGCGAAGTGGTCGAAGGAATGGACGTCGCCATAAAAATTTCCGAAGTTGCCGCGCGGCGCGAGTGACAAGCCGAAGAACCCGTCGATCTTGAAATCGGTAACGCATCGAGCGGGTCTGAGCGCCGCTTGACGCGCCATGCTGAACCCGGCCAATTTATTCCGGATGATGACCGAGATGATCTTCGTCCTGCTCGGTGGCTTTCTGGTCTGGCTCGGGTTGACCAACCGGTTCATGTTTCAATCCGCGCAGCCCGGCGTGGCTGGGGCTGGGAGCGGTGCTGATCTATTGGGGCGCGCGTACGTGGATGAAAACGCACGCGCGGCGCGAACATCGGATCGCACGGTGGCGCGCGTGGGCGGAGCGTCGCTGGTGCTCGTAGGATTCCTGATGCTGGGCCTGGTTGTTCGTGGAATTTCGCTGGGTGGGACCTGTGCTTTGGCGGTCGCGGTGCCGTTCTTGCGCTACGCGGGCTCGCTGGCAGCGGTGCTGTCTCTGCGAACGGATTAGTCCTGTCGAAATCGCTAGAGCTCGAAAGGAGCCTCAAAATGTTCAAAGAATTCAAAGAATTCGCAATGCGGGGAAATGTGCTGGACATGGCGGTCGGTATCATCATCGGTGCGGCGTTCGGGCAAATTGTCACTTCGTTCGTGCAGGATATTCTGATGCCGCCGATCGGCAGGCTGCTCGGCCACGTGGACTTCTCGAATCTATTTGTGAATCTTGCCGGAGACGCACTACGACACGATTGCGGCGGCGAAGGCTGCGGGCGCGGCGACGCTCAACTACGGCCTGTTTCTGAACACGGTGATTAATTTCCTGATCGTGGCCTTTGCCGTATTTCTGCTGGTGCGTCAGGTGAATCGCCTGGCTCCCAAGCCTGCTCCCGCGCCGCCCGCAACCCGCGACTGCCCCTATTGCCTGAGCGCCGTGCCGCTGCAAGGCGACAAAGTGCATGCACTGCACGTCGGAGCTTCGCGCTGCTGCCTGAATTTTCGATGCTGCATCTGGCGGTTGATTCGTGCATGCTTCTTGTTGCTGGAAAAAGTCAAAGGCTTTTAACACAGAGGGCACAGAGAAAATCAAGAGAGAGAAAAACGAAGAATTTGGTGGGAAATTTGTGAGTTTCTTATGTATTCTTGCTTTTGAATTTCTCTGTGATCCTCCTGTTTCCTCCGTGTCCTCTGTGTTGAGCTTTTAGGTTTTGCTATTCTCCCTGCGCAATCGGAAACCATGATTCATGGGAAATGAAAAGCCAAGTGGAAGCTTGTGATACTACTGCTTTGTTGGTACCGATTTATTCCTGCTGATGTGTTCTTTCAGGCGCGCGACGACATCCGCTTCCTTGCCTTCTTCCAATTCCTTAATCACTTCATCGAGCGCAAAGTGAACAACGTCGTGGTGATGAAGCTCGTCCGGGGCAACCAAATCGCTGAAGCGCAGCCAGAGCCGGTGCACGAGTCGCACTTCGTTGGAAGTGAGATTCGGCGCGTGCGGGCCGAGCAGGAAAAATTCGCGCTGCCCTCCCGGCGTGAAAATTTCCAGATTGAATTGCGGGCGCGGATCCGGGAGTTGTTCCCACGCTAGGCCGATTTCCCGGGCCTGCTTCCGGCGAGCGTAACCTTCGCCGATCGCCCCAACACAATCGGTCGAGGCTTCCAGCTTCACCGCGGCATTCAGAATGCCGCCCCAAAGATCGTTTGCGGAAACCACAGCCAGATGAATCGGTCTTTCCGCGTTTTTCCGCCAGGGACAGGGCCTTGGTAAACAGGAACTGCTCGACGCTGCCAAAAAGCTGCTCGGCTTCGAGTTCGCTCGATCCGGAAGTAGACCGGCTGAGCAGGCGAACATGCAGCACGACGATGTCGCGGCGCTCCGGTCTGTACGCGGTCCAGCACTGCCTGCAGGTGGTATAGCGCGTGATAATTGCTGATCGGGACCAGAATGCTTGCCGGGACGTACGCCGACCGATTGCGGCGAAAGTTCTTCCTGCGCCGCCACGTTGAACTGATCCATTTCAACGTGTGCCGCGCCGCGATTTTTTTGCGTGATCGTTCGGAAACCGTAAACACTCCGAACATGATGAACGAGAAAATCAGTCCGGCGACCGTGGCGCTTGGTTTCGTAAACAGGTTCACGATGGCGATCAGAAATAAGATCACCGTGATCAGCGCCAGGCCCAGCGGAATTTCCTTGCCGAACAAATGAAAATTCAACGGCACGCGATATTCGCGATCGCCGGGATGCGTGTACCGGATCACCAGCACCGCGATGCCCTGCATCGTGAAGCTCCAGATCACGCCGAACGCGTACAGGTTGGCGAGAAACGTCACGTCGCCTCGGCTGGCAATGATGGTCATGATCTGGAAGACGACCACGATGTTGATGATGCGATTGGAAGTTCCGATATTTGCGGTGCGGCTGCCGGAACCAGTCGGCCAGCACGCCGTCCTCGGAAACGCGGTTAAGCACGCCGTTCGATCCGACGATCGCCGTGTTCACGGCGCCCGCCAGGATCAACGTGCCCACCGCTACGACGAACACATGAAAGGCCAGGCGCAACGTGAACGGGCCCGCCAGACTCATGGACAATCCGCCGATCAAATTCTCCAGATACTTGTCCGCGAATGTTGTCCGGAATAATCATCACGGCAAAAAACGATACGAGCGAAGTAAAGAGCAGGCTGTAAACGAAAATGATCAGCGCCGGCTTTTTTCAGGTTCGGCAGCTTGGGCGCTTCGATCTCGCGATACACCTGCGCGAGGGACTCCTCGCCGCTCATCGCCAGAACCGAATGTCCGATGCCGACGAACACGGCAATCATTGGAATCATTTTCACGATCTCGCTGCCGGAAAGCCAGCCCGAGGGATCTTTTATCCAGTTGAATGTTGGAGGGCCATGGGAAACGGAGGGAGGTGCGCGCCGCGAATCCAGATGGTGTACGTACACCAGACGATCAGCACGGCCACCATCACTGTGGTGACCTGCATGATCTTCAGGGCTTTGTCGCTGGATTCATGCACGCCCTTGATGTTTTCCCACCAGAAAAATATCGTGACGAGAACGGCGAAAAATGCGGCGGTCGCATTTTCCGAGAGCACGATGCCCATATGAAAATAGGCGAACAGCTCATTCAGCAGTCCGGCCAGATATTGGCCCGCGGACACGCCGCTGATCGGTCCGGTCAACACATAATCGAACATCAGCGCCGAAACGGAAAATTTTGCCAGAGTCCCGCCGAGTGCCTCTTTCACCACGCGATACACGCCGCCGCGCACGAACATGCTGCAGCTTTCCACGTACACCGCGCGCACGCAGTAAGAGAACAACATCACGCCGAGGATGAACCACGGCGCGGACTTCCCGATAAAACTTTCCGATTCTCCACCGGCGTAGTAGGCGGACGAGGCAAGGTCATTCAATACAATGGCAGCGGCACGCCAAAAGGAAATGAACGTGAGCATGGCCGTGGTGGCCACGATGACACGAGGAACTGTTATAAGTGGAGAAGGCTCAGTATTTTGGCCCGCGGGTATGGATGGCATAAATTATGTAAGGATTCTATAAAGAATTTATTATGGCATCTTTATGTGGGGGTGTCTATGGAAAGCCCGCAGGACCATAGAGGAAATCGACGCAATTTTTCGATGGATTAAATCTAATTTTGAAATGCGCACGCGGAATGGCGGTATGCGCAGATTATGATTGTTGAAATAGATCTGGTAACACTGGCAGCGGAAGATTTCATTAATTTGTCATTCCGAGCAAAGCGAGGAATCTCTCTTCGATTTAACCATGAGAAAAAAGAGGAGAGATTCCTCGCTTCGCTCGGAATGACAGACCAGACCGCATTTCCGCAAACTCCATAGACTCAGTCTGCTTTTAGAGAAGGATTCGATATCTTGTTTGGAATCTCCGCAATCGATTTGCTAACGGACTCCAGGTAATTGCGCGTATGGTTTTCAAGACCGCTGGAAAATGACTGGGAAATCTCATTTACTTTACCCTGCAAAATTTCGGTGATCTGGTTCCCGCTAGTGGCAAGTAGCGACTCCGCGCTGCTCTGTGCCGCTTTCTCGAAGTCCTGATATAGCTTCTGGATCGTTTCGTTCGTCCGGGCGGCAACCTCTCCCGTGTTTTTCTCCAGATCCTGCTGGACCCTGGCGAGATTTGCCTGGGCGCTCTGTTCAAGCTGTTGACCAAAACCCGCGTAAATTGTTTCCGATTCTTTCTTAATTGCAGCTTCGGTAGCTTCCAGTTTTTGGAGGGACTCTTTCGCTTCCATCAACAAAGGTCCCACCTGCTCACGGAGGCGCGAGACGAATCGATCCACCAGGTCCGTGCGTGTAATCTCCATGCTTTTCTGGACGCGCTCAATTGTGATGGCCGCCAAACCGTCCAGGCGAGCGGTCGCTTCTTTTTCCTGCCTCAGGATATGTTGCTGGGCCGTTTCCAATTCCTGGTCGATCTTTTTTGCCCACTGGGCGTGGTTATTCCGCACAATGATCTCGTGCGCCTCGGTCATTTCTTTCGTGGCCTGGCGAACGATCATTTCCTTCGCCGTTGCTATGGCGGACTGCATCCCCTTGGACGCTTCTTCCCTGAATTGCGTGCGGAACTCTTCGATCAGGCGGCCTTTCTCCTTCAAAAGAATGGCAGTGGCCGCATCGGATGCCACCGTCTGAATCTGCTCGCCTAGACCCATCATCAACTGCGCCAGCGCCGGAATCGAAGGCGCAGTGGTTTCTCTTTTCTCAATGCCTGCGGTTCGACTGTTCGCCTCCGCCGCTGTCGTGGCAATCGACTGCTGCTCTTTTCGAGCCACAACCTTCAGCCCAGGCGCGAGCGCTTCATTCGCTGCCGGAAGCTCAGGAGGAAACCAATCCGGTGGGGGAGTGGCTATGCCCCAGATATTCCCGGCAATTTCCAATTCCACAGCAATCTGGAAGATGCGTTCCTTCGCCCCGATTTTTTGCGCCCATTTTACGCGTCCCTTGGTCGAGCACGCCGACGAGCCGAGCGCGGGAGCCAGGACATCCAGATAAACCGTTTCTCCCTGGATCACCTCATGCTTGGATTGGTAGGTGCAACCATGGCAACTGATAGACAGGGTTGAAACCTGCTCCTGATAGGGTTCGCGTAGCGCCCCTACCCCCTGCACGATGACGGGTACGTTCTGGTCAATGCGAGTACTGCGCCGCTTTTGCGCGAATGAGGCCTGATGAGATTGCACGAAATCCTCCGTAGAGCTGGAATAAAAATGATACCCCTGAACGCATCTGGTGGTCTGCGCGGCTGAAAAGACTTGTGGCTGAGGAGTTACTGTACCGGGTGCGGGGGTTGCGGGCGGGAAATAGACGTCAGGCTAACTCAAAAAATAGCCCTACTCGGGCGCTTGATTGGACTTCAGGGGCTAAAGCCCTTGGTTTTCATGCCCTGAACGTCACGGGTGAAGAGGCTGCGGAAAAAAGGCCTTGTTCTGTCATTCTGAGCGAAGCGAAGAATCTCTCTTCGATTTAAGTATAGGAATAGAAACAAGGAGAGATTCTTCGCTTCGCTCAGAATGACAGAGTATTGGATTTTTCCGCCGCCTGTGAAGCGGTGACCCACAATAAATATTTATGAAATAACTTCGTCATTCTTCAGGGTCAGTCCGAAATAAAAGCGCGCATTCCGGGCAAGGGCAAACGGTTCTGAGGTAATCGAAGCTGTAGATTCCAGTCGAGTGCCCATCGTTAAAATCAATCTGCAGGGCATAATTCCCCACCGCGTGGGCCGCTTTTGCCGTCAGCCTCGGTTTGAACATAGGGAGGAGAGGCGAGCTCATAGGAACTGCGGCAGCGCCCGGATTTTCGGCTTTTAATTGGGCGTCTTTTTCCTGGCCGGCCGCTTTTTTCTGTCGCTCGTCGTTGCACATCGCGCAGGGACATTGCTCGCGCAGGTAGGCGAAATCGTAGTGGCTAACGTGATCATCCGCCCAGGTAATATCCACACCCGCTCCGGAGGAAACGTGAACCTTTACCTTGGTGGGTTTGCGTCGAGCATCAATGGGAATTGGCATGGTTTTGCTTGGTTAGTCCTTCGCCAGCGAGGGTGAAGCGATTCTAGCGAGGCGGCCGTGTTCCAGTTCCACGCGGCGGTCCGCAAGATTTCCTATGGCCTGCGAATGGGTTACGACAAGAATCGTGTGTCCTGTTTCATGTAACTCACGCAAGAGCTTTAGAACCACTCCCTCATTCGCTTCGTCGAGGTTGCCAGTCGGTTCATCCGCCAGAATCAGTTTCGGCTGGTTGATCAGCGCGCGCGCGATGGCCACGCGCTGCTGCTCGCCGCCGGAAAGAGCTGCGGGCACGTGATCGAGCCGATCGCCGAGCCCTACTCGCTTCAGCGCTTCCGCTGCCTCTTTTTCATCCGTAATGCTGTGAAAATATTGCGCCAACATCACGTTTTCCAAGGCGGTGAGATACGGCACGAGGTGAAATTGTTGAAAGACAAAACCGATTTTGTCGGCGCGATAGCGAGTCAATTCGCGTTCGCCGAGATTGCTGATCTCCAGGCCGTCAACCACCACGCGGCCCCCGGTCGGATGATCGAGCCCGCCTAAAATATTAATGAGCGTCGTTTTGCCGGAGCCCGATGGTCCCATGATGGCGATCCATTCGCCCGGCTCGACCTCGAAGCTGATGCGGTCAAGCGCGCGCACGTCGCCGAAGCGTTTTTCAAGCTGCTCGACTTGTACGACCGGTGCCATCATTCTCCCCGCAAAATTTCCGCCGGGCGCACGCGCCCCAGGAGGCGCAGCGGAAACGATCCAAGCAGCGCCACGCCGACCGTTAATAAAATTGTAATGGGCAAAACTTCAAACCGCGCAGAAATCACCACACCAAAAATCCGCGAGCCGATCCAGCGCGCAAGAACCACGCCGAGCAGAAATCCGACAAGGCCGCCCACCGCGCCCAGCGCGCCCGCTTCGGCTAGAAACAATCGCATGATGCGCGGCACCGTGCCACCCAAAGCTTTCATCAGGCCCACGTCGCGACGCCGCTCCATCGCCAGCGCCGCCATCGACGCAAGCACTCCAAGCATCGAAAGAATCAGAATCAGCGCAATCGTCCAGAAAATCATACCGCGAATCTTACCCAGAATGGTTCCTTCCGCGGCGGCAATCTGGCGCACGGGCCTTACATCGAGTCCTGGCAAACCCTCCGCGAGTTTTCGCGTAACTTCCACAATTTCCGGCGGCGTGCCCGAAACGCTCAATTGCACAAGGCTCACGCGGCCCGATAATCCCGCAAACGATTGCACGGACTCCAGATTCGTGAGGATTTGATTGTCCTCCGCGCCACCCGTCGTAACAATTCCCGCGACCGTGAGCGAAAGATTGCGTTCGCCCGAACGCAGCTGAACGGAACTTCCCGGCGAAAGTCCCAACTGGCGCGCGGCGGTAACGCCCACAAGGCAGTGCTCGCGATCGTCGCGCGAAGTGATCGCGCCGCCCTCCACCTTCCACCAGGAATTCATTTTGGAAACCTGGTCGAACCAGGTGCCCGCCAAAATTACGGGCTGCGATCCTGAATTTGCCGCCACGTACAGGTAAGGCGCGGTGGCAACAATTCGCGCGAGACGCAACGCGTCGATATGACCAAGAACGGCAGCGTCGGCGAGCGCGGCTTCACCTCCGCCGGACGGAGGAGCAATCACAACGTTTGCGCCGAGAGTGCGAAATTCCTGCGTCAGCTTTCGTTCTGCGTCCAGATTTACGTTGAGCAAAGCGGAGCAAACAGCCGCTCCACTCGTGAGCGCGATCAAGGCCACAGCCAGGCGGCCGCGACTGGCGCCGAGCAACCTCCATAAAATTCGCAGGAACATTGACCGGCTGGGCACTACTCACTCTCCCCGCAATACGGGAGCGGGATCGACGCGCGATGCGCGCCCTAGCGGCAGGAGACTCCCCACCAGCGCAACGACGGCGGCGAGAGCCAAAACAATCGGCAGCAAAATCCAGCGAAGCTCCGGAGCAACTCCAAAAATTCCGATACCAAGCGCGCGCGCCAGCAAAATTCCCAGCGCATATCCCAGGATGCCGCCAACCATCGCAAGAAATAATTGCTCCGCGATAAAAAATGAACTGACCGCGCGGCGGCTCGCGCCCAGAGCCTTCATCAATCCGATTTCCAAACGCCGCTCCAGCACCGTCGTCGCCGAAGTTGCTCCCACCGCAAGCGCCGCCGCGAACAGTGCGGCAATCGTCACCATCCACATCAGGCCGCTCACGCGCGTAAGAATTCGACCCTCGCCCTCCGCCACTTGCCGGATCGCGCGCACATCCACGCCGGGAAGCTGCTGCTGAATCTGGTGCGAGATGGACGAAATATATGGGCTGCAATACCAGCGGTCATATTCGACAGGCGTCATGCCGGCTGGATCGCGCTCGGAAAACGAGTCCGCGGGTTTGGTCAACGCGCTCACCAGCAGCTGTCGGTACTCGCCCGGTCGCCCTGCCAGATCCTGCGCGATTTCCAGTGGCGCGAGAATCGAATTATCTTCGCGGCCTCCGGTCGAAACAATTCCAGTGATGGTAAGCGTGTGCGTGTGGCTCGCCTGCGTCAATCTTGATTTTGCTTCCCGCCTGCAAATTTAAACGCTGCGCGAGCGAAGATCCCGCCACGCCTTCCTCCGCGGCATCTGAAAACCAACGCCCATCCACGTGCCACCACGGATCGGTTGCGGAAATTCCGGTCGTGAATGTGCCGCCGTCCGGAACAGAAACAGAGTGGCTGTACCAAGTCCCGATTAATTCTTCGTGCGAATCATTTTGTGAATCCGAGGCCGCGATCGCAACGGGAACATCTAGAAACGGAGCGAATCCCATCACATTGTTGCGCCAAAAAATTGTTTTCAGCTTTCCGAAATCTGCGGCTGGCAAATAAGCGCCCGCATCGACGGGCCGGTAATCCACTCCCCCGATTTCCAACGGCAACGTGTCCGACGCGGGAGTGACCAGCAGATTCGCGCCAAGCGAACGGAATTCGCGCGCGAGGCGGTCTCCCACGTCCAGTGCGACTTCCAGCGTGGCAGTCGCAACGGCCATGCCCAGCGCAAGGGCTGCGGCCGTTAGAATTTTCCGGCGCGGCTTTCGCGTGAATGAGTCGCTGACAATTCGAAAAAACATGGTTGGCTGTGCCTTGCGAAAACGAGTTGCCCAATTTACAGAAAATCCCCGCCTCTGAAGTGGCGGGCTACAGCAGCTTTTTGTAGCCCGGGGCTTCAGACCCGGGGTTTTTCTGCCGCGCAGGCAACAATTTCAGTTACGAATCCTACTTCGAAACGCGGCTCCTGGCTGCAGCCAGCGTCGAAACATCGATCACCAGCGCGCCGCTTTCCGCATGCGACGGAACCCCCACAGGATTGCATCCGCCCGCTTCTCCAATCGTGGGAACGTAAATGGCGGAAGCGCAATTCCGGCAAATCACGTTCGAACCTTCCTGACGATATCCCGCCGTGCCGCAAATCAGGCACGCGTCCAGCGCAGTTCCCCAGCTTCCATTGGGCTTTCGAATGACCATAAAGCGCACGCTCGTCCCGCTTGCATCCACACTGTAAATGTGAAGATTTGCATCGCTGATTTCCGACATGGGAATTCGAACGACCCCATTCTCAGCCTCGATCGAGCGTAGCTTCCGTCGTGGCGGTCACGCGTGTATACGCAAATTCAGCGGCCAGAATCAGGATGACTGCCGTGCAAGTGAAGGCCGAAGCCAGCGCCCAGCGGCGTTGTTTGCGGCGTTCCCATTCGAGACGCCGACGCTCTGCGGCATCCGCTGGAAGATTTTCAACCGCCAAGCTGCGCGCCGCGATCCACTCTCGCAGGCCGAGAAGCGCCGCAGCGCCGAGGATCACGGTGAAAAAGAAAAACTCATTGCGAACAATCGGGCCGACGTAGGCCATCTCCACGCGGCTCGACGGCAGCCACATCGCTTCGCTCAACTCGTGGATGCCGGTCAAGGCGAGCTGCACGGCGACGATGATCAGAATTGTGCTGGTCGCGGAGAAAAACTTCCCGAGAGAAATTTTCAGCGTTCCCTGGAAGAAGAACAAACCTACGGCAACTGCAACGGCAAGCCCGAGAATCGTTCCAACCCATACGGCGACGCCTTCCGAAGAAAGTTCCACAGCGCGCAAAATCAGCGCAAGTTCGGCGCCTTCGCGAACCACCATCAGATAAACAAATGTGGCCAGACCGATCCCGGCGGAAAATTCGGCTTTGGAGGCGTGGATTTCGATGCGCTTTTCGATTTCCGCTTTCAGATGCCGCGCCACGCGGTTCATCCAGATAATCATCGTCACGACAAACACGGCCGCGACCAGCAGCAGCAAACCTTCAAATCCGTCTTCGCTGACTTTCCATCTCTCGAGCGCAATCGCGATCGCCAGGCTGGAGGCAACTGCGGCGAACACGCCTCCCCACACCCATCGCGCCAGAGTTGCCCGCCCGGTACGGTTCAGGTAAACGAGGACGATGCCGACAACCAGTGCGGCTTCGACACCTTCACGAAGAGCAATGAGGAAAGCAGAGAGCAAAAGTGGTCCTTATGTTTAACTTTTCGGCGTCACTCATCATTTCAAACAGGTCGCCTCTACAGGCCGCGGAAAAACCCAATACTCTGTCATTCTGAGCGAAGCGAAGAATCTCTCCTTGTTTCTTTTCCTACACTTAAATCGAAGAGAGATTCTTCGCTTCGCTCAGAATGACAGAACAAGGCCTTTTTTCCGCAGCCTGTCTAGCCGTAGGGGCACAACATGTCGTGCCCCTACAGTCGCGAACGTTCCGCATAGAGACAAAGCATGTGCGCAAAATGGAGCCCCAAAAAAGGGACAACCCCAGTTGCAACTCATTCGCAACTGGAAATACAAGTGTACACGCCCTGATTCACCCAGGTCAAGATTGCAACTTTCCTCCGTCGCGTACCTCTCCTGACGGTAGAATATGCATCTACATGATTTTAGCTATGACTGAGCCTCGGTGTCATCTTGCAAATCGATCCCTGCCTGACCGCATGGTTATGGTCATCAGGTATTTCGCAATTCTTGCTATTGCTGGATGGCTGGCCGTGGCAACGGGCTTCGCCCAAAGCTCCGCAAGTCCATCTTCCCCCGCTGCGGCTCCCACGCAGGCTGAGAACCCTGCTTCCACTGCTCCCAAACCGGACAAGGCCCGCGCCCGCAATGCTTTCCAGCAAGGCAGACGTTCGGAGCAGGCAGGAGACTGGAAGGCAGAGTTTGCCGCGTATTCCGAAGCGGCGACTTACGATCCGTCCAATCGCCAATACGCAATGCTGAAGGAACACGCCCGGTTTCAGGTCGTTCAGTCGCTTGTCGACAATGCGGAACGGCAGGAAATCGCCGGAAACACTCCCGGCGCACGAGCACTGCTGACCGAAGCGCTGCAAATTGATCCGAATTACATTGTGGCGCGGGAGAGGCTTCAGGAATTAACTCCAACAGAGCAAGAGGTGGAAGTCGCAAAGGGGCCGCGCCTCGGAGGATTGCAGCGATTAGTTCTAAAGCCAGGGACGCAACCGTTCGATTTTCGGGGCACGACGCGAGGTGCGTATGAAGAAATCGGTAAACAATTTGGCGTGAAAATGATTTTCGATGGAGACTTGACCGATCGCTCCGTCCGGTTCACCGTGCCGAATTTGGATTTTGAGACCGCGGTGAAGATCCTCGCGCAGGAAACCAGAACATTCACACGCGTGGCCGACGAGCACACATTGTTTGTGACCGAAGATACTCCGCAGAAAGTCCGCGACTACACGATCGAAGTGCAGAAGGAACTTTTGCTCCCTGCCTCCGTTACCACCGACGAAATGAATGAAACGGTGCGCATGATCCGCGAAATGACCGGAATCACTCGGACGCAATTGAACACGGCGACGCGCACGCTTACCGTTCGCAGCAATGAACAAAACGTAGCCCTGGCGCAAAAGCTTCTCGAACAAATCGAACAGCCGCACGGCGAACTCATGCTGGAAATCGAAATCCTGGAAGTGGACCGCACCAACGCCACTCAGCTGGGAATTACGCCGCCCACCGCCTCCACCGTTTTTGCCCTGACCGTGCCCGAAATTCGGCAACTGCAGGCGGCGCAAAATAGCGGCAGCCTGATTCAAACTCTGCAAAGTATTTTTGGAAGCAGTTCGGTGAGCTCCGCCACAGGCTCCGCGCTTCCCGCGCTGATTGCATTTGGCGGGGAAAAACTATTTTTCTAGCCACTATGCCGGGCGCCGCTGCAAATTTTGGAACAACGCTCAGCAGTGTGCAAAGTGCGCAACGTGTGTTGTTGCGCGCGCAGGACGGCAAGCCCGCAACATTTTTTGTGGGTGACCGTTTTCCCATCGATCTGGGTTTGCTCTCTAACAGTTTGACTTCGAATTCAGCGGCGCTCACGCAGGCACTGCTCGGCGGCAGCGTTACGCTTCCGCGCACCGATTACGACACTGGCAAGGGCCCGATTTCCGTTGCGATTGCAACCTTCAACACGAAAAATAGCGGCCATTTGGATCAGGCTATCGCAAATCAAACGGATGGCACGATCACAATATTGCCTGGGAATGGCGATGGTACGTTCGTGGCGGAGGCCACAACGTGCACGCCTCCGTCCTGCATCGCTCTTCCGCCGGTGCCGGCGGGAACAACCACAACGGCGGCGAGTCCTTCCTCCATCGTCACCGGCGATTTCAACGATGACGGTTTTCCGGATCTCGCCGTAACAGATGCGGCCAACAACCGGGTGCTGGTGCTTTTGGGGAACGGTGATGGCACTTTTCAAACACCCGTGCCCTATCCAACCGGCGCTAAACCTGTCGCCTTAGTCGCGCAGGATTTCGATGGCGACGGCCAGGCGGACCTGGCCGTCGTCAATCAAACGGACGGGACGGTGACAATTCTTTTGGGGAATAAAGTAAACGGCACGCAGGACGGAACATTTGGCACTCCGGCCGCCCATCCTGCCGCTCTCCCCGTAGGAGGAGCTCCCTCCTCCATTGCCACGGGGGAGTTTGACACTGTGAACAATACGTTCGCGGACCTCGTCGTTACCAACAGCAGCGACAATACGGTCTCCGTTTTACTCGGAAATGGCGACGGAACATTCACGACACAAAATGTTTTCGCCACAGGAAAAGGGCCCGCCGGCGTTGCTACTTCGGATTTTAATGGAGACACAAAAGCTGATTTGGCCGTGACTAATCAGACGGACAGTACCGTTTCGATTTTGTTGGGGAACAGCGACGGAACTTTTCTGGCGCAAAATACTTTTGCCACTGGATCGAGTCCGGTGGGAATTGTCGCGGCAAATTTCACTGGCGGAAATTCTGATCTCGTTGTCGCTGATGAAACTGCAAACAACGCGGACGTCCTTGTCGGAAACGGCGACGGAACATTTAACAGTCCCATTTCGTTGCCCACCGGAAATTCCCCGATCGCATTGGCAGCCGCGGACTTGAACGGCGATGGCACTCTTGATCTCGTCACCGCGAACAACGCTTCCAATACGGTGAGCGTAACGCTTAACACTTTGCCGTCTTCGTTATCGAATTCAGGCTCCAGTCAGATTGGTTATCCATCGGCACAGTATGAAGATCTTGGGCTGAAGGTGAAGGCTACGCCGCGCCTCCACGGCGATGATGAAGTCACTTTGCAGCTTCAATTCGATATCAAAAGCCTGACCGGATCAAGCATCAACGGCATTCCAATTTTGAGCAATCGTAATATCGAGCAAACCATTCGCCTGCGCGAAAACGAGACTTCAGTTCTTTCAGGCATTCTGCAATCCAACAAAATTACGTCCAGCAGTGGATTGCCGTGGATATCTACTCAGCCGGGAATTGGATTATTGACAGGGGAAGATACGACCAACGATCAAAAATCTGAATTGCTCATACTTGTAACACCGAGAGCCTTGCGCGCACCGCCGCATGAAGTTCCCGCAGTCTATGCGGGGCGTGGGGAGCCATCCTCGACTCCATCCGCTCCTCAGCAGCCTGCCGGAGTTCCGCAACCTGGTCAGCCGGGTGCTGTGAACCCAAACCAGCCACCTCAACAAGGGAGACCGCCTTTTAATCCTGGACTGCAGCCCGGGCAAGCGCCTGGAACGGCAAATCCGTTGCAGCAACAGCAGCAACAACAAATTCCAGACCCGCAGCAGCAGCGTCAACTTCCCCAGCAGCAGTGAAATTTCACATTGAATTTGTAGCGCCGGCGTCTCGCCGGCAGTTTCGAATTGCGTTCAATTCAAAACCTGCCGGCGGGACGCCGGCGCTACGAAACCCTCGCCTATTCCAAAAGTCGCTTAACTATTCTTAAAACTATCCTGCCGCGGAGGCATCTCCAAAAATGCGCGCATCACGTGCCAGAACTGCTCGCGATTGATTCCCAGAGAGAGCGCGTGGGCCGCACCGGGCAGCACGATGAACTGGCGATCCGGAACAGTCAGCTTGGTATAAAAGTTGATGAGATCCACTTCCGTGGCAATCCCATCGAATTCGCCGCGAACGATCAGCAAGGGAGCTTTTATTTTTAACGGATCGACGATGGGCAGATTCGAGGTCATGTCCAGGTACGTTCCCGTAGGAACGTCATTGCCATATTTCATTTCCACATCGGCGAGCGCTTCGCCCACGGCCGGATCGGATGTGCCCACCTGATCGCGCGTGAAAATACTGCGAATCATGTCTCGATCGCGCGGGCGGCGATTGTGCGTTTTGTAAAATTCCAGTTGCTTCGCGCGATCCTTCAGCGTTGGCGAACCTTCGCCTGTGTATGTGAATGCCGCGAGCACGAGCCTGTCCATCATTTCCGGATGAGCCATGGCAAATGCGCCTGCACGCAGCGCGCCTGACGATTCGCCGAACACGTGGAATTTCTGTTGCCCTGTTTCCTGCACCACGATGGGGAGCGCCGCTTTCAAATCCTCAACGCCATCCTTGATGTCGGAATTTCCAGTGCCCCGCGAGGATCTTCCATATCCCGTAAAATCCATGGTCCAGACATCGAATCCAAATCGCGCGAACGCATTCATCATGGAATATTCGCCGCGCCCCGGCACCGTCAAATCCATCCCAGCGGATGAAGTCGAAGACCCGTGCACGAGAAACAACACAGGCAGCGCAGACTTCCCCGACTGCGGCGCTCCAACGCGCTTCCGGAACATCCACAGCTTGATGTCGCCCTTCTGCGCCCAATATTCCTTGCTCCAAATTTTTTCGTCAGCCGCGCCGGATTTCTCTTTCGCGCTCGCAGGCGAAGGTTGCGCAAACGCTTCGCGCGCCACGCTCGTCGAGCGCAATTCCGCCGGCAATCGCGGGCGCAGCACCCAAAATAAATTTTCGACGCGATGAACCGCCATTGCTCGTGGACATCTCTAGCCTCCAGAAATATTCGTTCGGAATCGTGAGGATACAATACTCTCTTCTCCACGAATTCTTCAATATCAACTAGAAGTTATCTCATAAACACATTTAAGTCTTTCCGAGCTTGCGAGTTATGCAAATGAGAGTAAATCAGGAGCATGGACCTAACTGCGGCGCAGTGGGAAAAACTCAAACCACTGCTTGCTCCGAAACGACGTTCCGACGGTCGCGGTCGGCCTTGGCGCGATACACAAGCCGTGCTGAACGGTATTCTTTGGGTTTTGCGCACTGGTGCTCCTTGGCACGATCTACCCGACCGCTATCCTCCCTATCAAACCTGCCATCGTCGATTTCAGCAGTGGCAACGCGATGGCACGCTGACCCAACTCTTGCACGCACTCGCCGAAGACCTGCGGGCGCGCGGCAAACTGGATCTGTCGGAAACTTTCATCGACGCCAGCTTCAGTTCGGCGAAAAAAGGGGCGCTGCTGTCGGCCCGACTCGCCGAGGAAAAGGCAGTAAAATCATGGCGATCGCAGACCGCCATGGTCTTCCTGTCGCCTGCTGCGTCACCAGCGCTTCGCCTCCTGAAAGCAAACTCGTCCAAGCCACCGTCGCGCAGCGTTTCACGCGAGCCAAACCAAAACGAATGATCGGCGACCGCGCCTACGACAGCGATCCGCTCGATCAGCGCCTCCGGCAAAAACATGGCATCCGGCTCATCGCGCCCCACAAGTACAACCGCCGCCGCAAGAGCACCCAAGACGGCCGCGAACTGCGTCGCTACTGCCGGCGCTGGAAAATCGAGCGCCTCTTTGCCTGGCTCCACAATTTCCGCCGACTCGTTAGCCGCTGGGAATATCACCAAGCCAATTTCCTCGGCATGCTCCAACTCGGCTGCCTCATTATTCTCCTGAGGCATTTATGAGATGGCTTCTAGTTGTTCGCTGTGAAGCGGGAGAGTAAATTACGCAAGGGGATGCCGCCAGCGCAAGCTGGGAAATCTTGAAAAGTCGCGATCCGCTGTAATCCATTCCGCACCGGATTCAATGGCTAGTGCGGCAAAATAGGCGTCGGTCACGAGAGCACCTTTTGCGCCTGCCGCCCGGCACAGACGATCAAAAATCTCCCAGTGCCGCTCGCCCGGAGCAACAAGAAAACAGGAATCGTGCTGCCGCAGTTGACCCGCATAATCGAGTGCGCGTTCCATAGGTGTCGGGTCGGGATAGATTCGCGGATGCGTGACAATCCGGACAAACGCGGACAGAACCAATTCCGAGATTCCGAAGACCTCGCCCGAATCCATCACATCTTCTAGCCATCGCCTATATTTCTCGTGATCCCCGGCGTCGTCGCGATGAGCATAAACCAGGATGTTAACGTCGAGGAGGATCAATGATTCCGTCCATGATGTCGTATAGAGTTGCAGAGTCGCTTATGTCGATGCCCGGGAATGTCCCACCCTTCCCATAGGTGATCAATCGGGTCTTTTTCTTTTGAGGTTTTCCGCGACGCTTACCCAATGCCGCTCGAAGGGCGTTGGCGATAATCTCAGTCAGGGTTGTATCGGCTTCCAGTGCGGCTTTCTTGGCCTGCAGGATCAGCTCGTCAGGCAGATTGATGGTAGTCCTCATATGCTTAAGCATATCAATTCTTGAAATGAGATTGCAAGGCTACTTCAATAAAAAATTGCAGTTGACAGACGTTGGTAGTATTATTATGATGTTGCTTAGGAGTATTATGTGAATTCATTGCCAGATTTAACTGAACTCAAGCGTTGGCGTACTGAATTGCAAAAACAAATCGAGGCCATCGAGAAACGCATGCAACCGCTAGTTGATGAGATTTCAAGCAAGCAACAAGAACTCTCCGCATTAGACCAAATGATAAGGGCCAGGGGTGGTGATAACGGCGATGTGAATCCTGAACTGCCATCGTCCGCACCAGCATCGCCCCCTCCCTTTCCTTCGAATGTACATTCCACTGGCGACGAAAAATCGTCTCGGTCTGGCCAGGCCACATACACATCTGTCTACACTTATTGGCCTTTTATCTTGTCGAGCATTATCGAACTGGGGGGCACGGCGCGAGGTGATGCTGTTATTGAGCTCGTGGGAAAGAAGATGGAGAATATTCTAACGCACGACGACAAGGCACGTCTTGACAGTGGAACTGATGTACGGTGGCGGAACCGGGTTGCGTGGCAACGTTTCAATATGGTTCGCGACGGCTTGCTAAAATCTGGCTCACCACGTGGGACGTGGGAAATAACCGACGAGGGTAGAAAATGGCTAGCGCGCGTGCTTGGAAAAGTCGCTACCTCTGCTGCGCAAATAAATAGCCCCGAGACAATCCATCTCCACGAGGCACCATCCGAAAAACAAGGACAAGGAGGTAGCGATGGCTCCAGATGAAAACGAGGGCCGACAAGCGTGGGAGCTGTATGCCCGACCGGGGTTGCTCGCGGTTTCCGCCGAGATTGCAAAGGACGATGAGGAGTGGGTTCTGCTGACTCTTGAAACAGAAAGTGAATCAGAGGACGGAGTTGCTCTCGCTACAGATTTTTTGTGCCCGGAGTGCGGATATCAGTCGCAATCGCCGGACAAAAGTTGCGCAGTATCAGAACTAGAAATCAACGCAATTACTCTGAAACTAAAAATCGAAGAATTACCGCGACTCATTACAATCTTGAACGAGGCATACAGAAAAATCACGTCGAAAATATTGCCCATTCCGGAATTCGACAAATTCGGCGAGTGGCAAGGAGAAGAATGGCGCTATGCAGATCTACATTTGATTGACCCGCTCTTTTCCCGAAGAGAACCTGAATCTCGCCCGGAGGACTTGAAAGATAGAATCACAGTGCTGCGCGCATATGAGGTGATCTCTGCGCGCCTTAGCGACGATGCTGGCAAACTCGGGTTGCTGAGACCGATCGGTTAGGAGGTAACAGAGTAGTGTAGGCAGCATGTTTTCGTGAATTCCTGCGAGAATGCTTTCCAAATCTTTTCGATCGGTTCTTAACCACAAAACAAAAAAGCCCGCCACGATTGCTCGTGGCGGGCTTTATGTATTTAATCCTGGCAGCGACCTACGTTCCCACACAGTTACCCGTGCAGTATCATCGGCTCAGTGGGGCTTAACTTCCGTGTTCGGGATGGGAACGGGTGTGACCCCCACGATATGGCCACCAGGAAAGTCAAAATTAGTTGAGAGGCGGGAGTTGAGAGTCTGAAAAAGGCAGACTCTCAACTCCCGAGCTTTCAAACTTTAACAACTGAATAGGCTTTGTCTTTTGTAACTTGCGTTACTTAGGGTTTGCTGCAAATTCGTCTCGATCATGAACTATCTTTATTACCGGAATATTCGGCCAGGGAAAAATTCCTGGCAGGATGATAACGGTTTGGGAAAGTTTTATGGTCAAGCCGAACGAGCGATTAGTATGGGTCAGCTACGCGTATTGCTACGCTTCCACCTCCCACCTATCAAGGTCGTAGTCTTCGACCGCTCTTCTTAGATGGCCGCAGCCATCTTGGGAGACCTTATCTCGAGGCAAGCTTCATGCTTAGATGCATTCAGCATTTATCTTTTCCGGACTTCGCTACCGAGCTATGCCACTGGCGTGACAACTCGTTCACAAGGGGTCCGTCCATCCCGGTCCTCTCGTACTAGGGACAGCTCCTCTCAAGTCTCCTGCGCCCACACCAGATAGGGACCGAACTGTCTCGCGACGTTCTGAACCCAGCTCACGTACCGCTTTAATAGGCGAACAGCCTAACCCTTGGGACCTTCTACAGCCCCAGGATGCGATGAGCCGACATCGAGGTGCCAAACCTAAGCGTCGATGTGAACTCTTGGCTTAGATCAGCCTGTTATCCCCGGCGTACCTTTTATCCGTTGAGCGATGACCCTTCCACGCGGGATCACCGGATCACTAGACCCAGCTTTCGCTTCTGCTTGACCTGTGTGTCTCGCAGTTAATCCGGCTTATGCTCTTGCACTCCACAGCGGGTTTCCAATCCGCTTGAGCCGAACTTTGGGCGCCTCCGTTACATTTTGGGAGGCGACCGCCCCAGTCAAACTACCCGTCTGGCTATGTCTCCCGACCCGTCTAGGGTCGTAGGTTAGAGCGACAGAACAATCAGGGTGGTATTTCACTGTTGACTCCCCTCCAGCCGAAACCAGAGGATCAAAGTCTCCCACCTATGCTACGCAGATCGTCCCGTTACTCACAGCCAGAGTGCAGTAAAGGTGCACGGGGTCTTTCCGTCTAGGTGCGGGCATCCGGCGTCTTCACCGGAACCACAAATTCGCCGAGTCACTCGCCAAGACAGTCGCTCTATCGTTACACCATTCGTGCAGGTCGGAACTTACCCGACAAGGAATTTCGCTACCTTAGGACCGTTATAGTTACGGCCGCCGTTCACCGGGGCTTCAGTTCAGGCCTTCGTCCCTTGCGGGACTGAGCCCTTGCTTTAACCTTCCGGCACCGGGCAGGTGTCACCCCCTATACGTCGTATTCGACTTAGCAGAGAGCTGTGTTTTTGTTAAACAGTCGCAGAGCGCGTTTCGCTGCGGCCGCTTCGGGCTATAAACCCTACAGCGGCACCCCTTCTCCCGAAGTTACGGGGTTAATGTGCCTAGTTCCTGAGCGAGTGTTCTCTCGAGCGCCTGTGGATATTGTCCTTGTCTACCTGTGTCGGTTTGTGGTACGGGCACCTAATGTTCTCCTTAGAGGTTTTTCCAGGCAGCGTGAAATCGAGGACTTTATGACCGTGTGGTCTCGTCGCATGTCTCACCGTTGAATGACCCCGTGGATTTGCCTGCGGGATCCGGCTTACACATACCAATCGGGACATCCATCACCCGACTCCTGTATCCTTCTGCGTCACCCCATCGTAATAACGACCATTAGGTGGGACAGGAATATTAACCTGTTGTCCATCAGTTACGCCTGTCGGCCTCACCTTAGGACCCGCCTAACCCTGAGCGGATTAACCTTCCTCAGGAAACCGTAGACTTTCGGCGACACGAGTTCTCATCGTGTTTATCGCTACTTATGCCGGCAGGGTCTCTTCCGTGGCGTTGAGTAGTCCTCTCGGTCTACCTTCAGACTCCACAGAATGCTCCCCTACCAAAACAACATGACCGTAGTCACGTTATATTCCTAAGCTTCGGTCATAGACTTGAGCCCCGTTGGATTGTCGGTGCATGATCGCTTGACCAGTGAGCTGTTACGCTTTCTTTAAAGGATGGCTGCTTCTAAGCCAACCTCCTGGCTGTCCGAGCGATCACACTTCCTTTCCCACTTAGTCTATAGTTAGGGACCTTAGCTGTAGATCTGGGTTCTTTCCCTCTCGACCACGAAGCTTATCCCTCGTAGTCTCACTCCCGTATATTTGTCCGCGGCATTCGCAGTTTGATTGGATTCGGTAACCTTGGTTGGTCCCTAGTCCATTCAGAGCTCTACCACCGCGGCAATTGATACGAGGCTGCCCCTAAAGGCATTTCGGGGAGAACGAGCTATCACGGAATTTGATTAGCCTTTCACCCCTACCCTCAGTTCATCGGAGCGATTTTCAACTCACAACCGTTCGGCCCTCCAGTGGCGTTTAAGCCACCTTCAGCCTGACCAAGGGTAGATCATCCCGCTTCGCGTCTATTCCCACATACTATTCGCCCTATTCGGACTCGCTTTCGCTACGGCTCGCTTGCGCTTAACCTCGCATGTGAGAATAACTAGCCGGCTCATTAAGCAAGAGGCACGCCATCAGGCATTCAGCCGGGCGAACCCGGAGATAGCCCTTTGACTGCTTGTAAGCATACGGTTTCAGGTTCTATTTCACTCCCCTCGCAGGGGTGCTTTTCACCTTTCCCTCACGGTACTAGTTCACTATCGGTCGCCAGAGAGTATTTAGCCTTGGAGAGTGGTCTCCCCAGCTTCCCACGGGATTTCGCGTGTCCCGTGGTACTCAGGATATCCCTTCGAGTCCGGTAAGCTTTCGGTTACGTGGCTATCACACTCTGTGGCCCCGCTTTCCAGCAGGTTCACCTAGCCTCCGGATTGGTAACTCTACTCATGGGATCCTACAACCCCGCTGTGTAAACACAACGGTTTGGGCTCTTCCGATTTCGCTCGCCGCTACTTTCGGAATCTCTGTTAGATTTATTTTCCACCAGGTACTGAGATGGTTCACTTCCCTGGGTTGACTCGTACCAGCCTATATATTCAGCCGGCCGTAACGTGAGTTCATCACGTTGGGTTTCCCCATTCGGACATCCCCGGATCAAAGCCTGCTTGCGGCTCACCGAGGCTTTTCGCAGCTTGCCACGTCCTTCATCGTCTTCTGGCGCCAAGGCATCCACCGTACGCCCTTAGTAGCTTAACCATAAAACTTACCCAACACGTCATCCCCCTTGCCCACTTTTTCGAAGGCAAAGTAAATCTTCATGTCAAGCAAGCTCGCCTTTCCACATTTGCTCTTATCGAGAAATTTGCAGATTTCGTACCACGCCTCGCGTTCGTGCGAATCGCAAAACGTAATACAAAATGCCAGCCTATTCAGTTGTCAAAGAACTTTGCGTTCCTTACTGCCGAACCGTCCCACTCCCGGTGAGACGTCCAGCCCTTATAAAAAGAGGCGAAACAATAAAAAACCCGGCGTCGAGCGCCGGGCCAAGCCGTCCAAAAATAACCCTGGACGGGTTCGCGCGATGCTCGACTAATTGGCTACCCTGAGTTCGTAATTGACCTCGCTTGAGAGTTAGGTCTGTCCGGAAACTCTGAACGCCCCTGCCTACCATTACCGTACCACAACCATTCCTCTGACGAATGCAGAGTATAACAAATCTCTTCTTTTCGTCAAGCGGTCGTTTTCACATTGTGAAGAACCTGTGAATTTCCCTACAGCTAATTTACGCTTAAATCCTTGCTTTGCCAACTAAAAAATAAATGCGCTGCTCTTACGCAGCGCACCGTTTACATTTTTGTAATAACGCCGCATGCAATGCGTGCGCCCGCGTTTCCCGCAGGATCGGTCTTCTGATCGTCGGTCATCGCGTGAATCACCAGAGCCGTGCCGCCGTTGGTAAAAATTGAATTCGCGCCGTCGCCCATCGTCACGCCAGGCGCGACGATTGTCGACTTCGCGGTTCCATCCGCCGCTACCGTTACGTTCAGCATGTCGCCCGCGTGCGGGCCGTCCGGATTATCCAAGCCGTGATGCTTCATGTCCGGATTGAGGTGGCCGCCGGCCGTGGTGAACGCCGGGCCTTCGCACTTGGCCACGGCGTGAACGTGAATCCCGTGCACGCCGGGAGGAAGGTTCATCAAATCGAGCTTGATGCTCACGCCCTTTGGCGCGGCAGAAAGCATAGCAGTGCCCACGCTGGCGCCCATACCATCATGCAGCTCTACTTTGACAGCCTTCTGGGCTGCCGCAGAAAATGCCGATGAAATTACCAGTGCCGCTGTGACCGCAATTGCTTTGTGTGTTCGCATAGGCTGTGGAGTATACCCCAATAGAAGTTTGTTTCTGCTATCGAAAATACTGTAGGCCGGACTGAGATTAATACTACTTCTTAATTGGTAGTGACTCAATCTGCGAGCAAAGTCGCCCTCTCCTTCCCGAAGATTGCGGTTCACCGTGAACGGGACGGAGAGGCCGCTACAAAAGCGCAGTGCCTTGCAGTCGCTTTTGTAGAGGCCGCCCGTCTCTTCGGGCGGGCAGCCTCATTGCCGCAACACAGCAAAATTCAAATTGATGCACCAAATTTTAATTGTACCCATTGGAAGTAATTGTCAGGGGAGTTGCTTCCCAGGTCAGCCCCGCGGGCATTTGCGCCAGCGTATTCCCTTCCATATCGAGAAAAATTCCTTCGAGTGTTCCCTTTAATTCCTTGCCATTTTTTCCATTTTCAATATGAAAACGGAACGTCAGATTTTCTGTTCCGATCGGGGTACCCTTGCTGATGGGAGGCTCCGAAATATTCGCAATTAAATGTGCCACAAAATTTCCGTGCCCTTCGCTCACCCAGGTGCCAACAAATCCCGTCTCCACAAATGTGCCATTGCCGAAATTTCCGCCCGTCACATAAACAGATGGCCCGGCCTCGAGTGCGATGCCTCCCGGCATAAAGCTCAGCAAATTATGCCGCACCGCTGTCGTGCCGGGAGCCCTGCGCGTCCCTCTCCAGGATCCAATCAGGCTCGCGGCCGGATCCTCATCGGCGCGGCTCGCCCGAGATCCGGCAAACACGCATGCCAATGCAAGAAGAATCCCTAATGTCACAAGACTTCGAATTCCACGCGTCCACATTTTTTCTCCGCCTCCGAAGCTTCCACAAATCTTCCGAAATGGAGAGTCACTCTCTCCCCAGTCATTCAAATATATATTTGATTTACATGGATTGCGAAATGATTTTAAGTGGGAACACTCGTTCGATGACTCGCTCGCGTTCAAAACCACTTCCACTTCTATCGCAGGCTCTCGCGCCAATTCCTCCGTACCCTCGAAAAACGCGAAGGAGCGGCCACCCGACAAAGATTTTCGAGTGAGAGGCAGTTACTCATTTTGATTTGTACTGGCAATGAAGTCGCCCGTGCATAATTCGGACGGCCTCTACGAAAACAACCACAGCAGTGCCTTACGGTTTCGTAGAGGACTCTTCGTCCCATGTTCTTTGGGACGAAGAGGGCGACTTTCTTGTCTATGCAAATTGCGGCTAGAATATTTATTGGAGAATTCAAGAGCGGGATTTACTTTTTACCGATTACCGAGCGCAGAAATTTTGAATGGAATTAAATCTAAACCTGGCCCCTTAAAAACGAACGGGCGGGTGGTAGACCCCTTTCGCACTTTTTTCAAGTGACATTTTTTTTCACTGCTGAATAATGCCATCCCTGTATGTCATCCATGAGGTACTGGCTTCTGCATTTTCTGTCTCTTTGTTTTTCCAGGCGGCCGACTCTTCGCGATCTTCGAAGGGTTGGGGTTTTGATTTTTTTCCGTTCCAAGAAAATGAAAAACCGCACCTTTTGAAAAACGCAAAGAGTGCGGGACCCCAAATTCAACCACAAGGCGGGGACACGTGCACGAAATTCAAACCCGCTTCAAGGGTTGTGCCGCCCGACCCGGCTGTTGGCCGTGCTCAGGCCGGGTGGACGGGCTTTTTTCATTCCACAGCATTGTCTCCGAGGCATTGCGGGAAACCGCCGCTTGGCTCAGGCATTCGTTCCGCCATCGACGGTAAGATTCGCACCAGTAATGTACGAAGACTCCGAACCTGCGACGAACGCCACTAGCGCGGCGACTTCGTCCACATGCCCGTAGCGATCGAGGGCTGTGGCGGCCTTCTGAATCGAAAATGAAGCGCCATCGACTGGATTCAAATCCGTTTCAATCGGTCCCGGCTGGATGTTGTTCACGGTGATGCCGCGAGTCCCAAGCTCCCTGGCCAGTCCCTGACTGAACATCTTAACGGCTCCTTTGGTGGCCGAGTAGGGAACGAGTCCGGGAGTCATGAAACGCTCACCGATGCATGAGCCGATCATGATGATGCGACCTCCGTCCTTCATGTGCTTCAGTGCCGCTTGCGTAGTCACGAAGACGCCGCGGACGTTGATGTTTATCATGCGCTCCATTTCTTCGAGCGAAGTTTCCTCAAACTTTTTCAAAATCGCAGTCCCGGCATTGTTCACAAGCACATCGAGCCGGCTGAAGCTCGCGACGACCTTTTCGACCGCGCCCTTTGCCGCTTCACTGTTGGAAGCATCCGCCTGAATGGCGATCGCCTTTCCGCCATTGGACTCAATAGCTTTGACCACGGCGGATGCCGCGTTGGCATGCTTCGCATATGTAATAGCAACGCTCGCTCCATCGGCGGCCAGGCGTTTCGCGATCGCCGCCCCAATGCCGCGTGAACCACCCGTTACGAGGGCCACTTTCCCGGTTAACTTCGACACATTCGTCTCCTATAATTTTTTTCTATAAATCAAGTTCAATGGAAAATACGAATAGAAATATACGGCCCGCTAAAATGTGCGAGGGATCGGGCATCTCAACGACGGAAAAGCTCAAAATTAGCAACCGGCACGCACCCATTGCACAAATATTGGACGCACTTGTTGCCGTTCAGCACTGCCGCCAGCCGCGCCCAGGATTAATTCTTCTTAGGCGATTTGTAACTTTTGGAGTTTGAAGCTCCGAGGCTTGACGTGCGCAAGGTCATACTGCAACTGCTGGAGCAGCCAGCTTTCGGCACTGCCGCCAAAAACCTGTTCAAGCCTCACGGCCATCTCAGTTGAAATCCCGCGCTTGCCGTTCACCAGTTCGGACAGCGTCGTACGCGTTACATGCAGCGCGGCGGCGGCATCGGTAATTGTCAAACCCAGAGGCTCGATGCAGTCGTGCAGCACCACGGTTCCGGGATGCGGGGGGTTCTTCATGCGCATGGTTCCATTCTCCTTCTTAGTGGTAGTCCAGGTAATCCACGTCGAGCGCGTCACCATCGGCAAATCGAAAAATCACGCCCCAGTTTGCTTGCACCGTCACGGCATAAAAGCCCTTGAGCTCCCCTTTCAACAGGTGCAGACGATACCCCGGCAAATCCATATCCGACACCGTACGAGCGGCATGTAACCGCGCCAAGATGCGCCCCAGTTTGTCGGCATGGTCGCCGCGAACGCCTCGCCGGTCATCGTCCATGAACAATCGCCGCAAACCTTTGTGCCGAAACGCGCGGATCATTCCCTATTGTAATGCGTTACGTTACGCACGTCAACCTTGCCCCTGAAACCCGCAAAGGGTGCGGGACCCATGAGAAATATTTGGCGGCGACAAACTTTGCTGACTGCCCGGAACTCATTAGATGGAATTTTTTAAGAGGATACGCACGAATGAGAGCCTGCAGAAAAACCAAAGCGGCCAGCCCGGGCTGAGGGGGACTGGCCGCTTCTGGATTGTTAACTTCCGTCCGGTTACTTCTGTGCGGTTA
The DNA here is from genome assembly GCA_963786215.1 of uncultured Acidobacteriota bacterium. Classification (GTDB taxonomy): domain Bacteria; phylum Acidobacteriota; class Terriglobia; order Acidiferrales; family UBA7541; genus Palsa-360. The sequence continues at coordinate 344,916 of CAWAYK010000001.1, read as the reverse complement.
CTTTTGTGCGGCTGGCGCTTTGTCAGCGGTGGTTGCGCTGGAATCCGCCGAAATTGCGCTGCCGGGTGTGGCCATGCTGCTATTCGTGTTGACCGTGCGGGTCAAGTACAGCATGAACGGGGTAACTTCAAACGGCATCTTTTCCCGCTCCGCTACCGTGCCCACTGGTTTCGATTTCAGCATTTCGAGCTTGTCGCTCCAGGGGTCCATCTTCACGCGGCCGCCGAGCGGCAACGCAACCACTGGAGTGGAAGCAGGCTTCTTTGGATCGGCCGGAGCAGTCGCTGCCGCCGGTTGAGCTACAGGAGCAGAGGCGGAGGCTACGGTCATGTTCACGGGAACGCGATCGCCCAGGTGCGGGCTGATCAGGTTAGGAATATCTTTCTGGCGTGTTTCCAGAGCGTTCATGAAAAGCCTCGCTGTTGCGAGCTGTTCTTTATAAGGCGAGTTCTGCAATAGTTCGTTCGCCTTGGCGTTGGCTGCATCTTCTTCGGTTTGCGTGCGTGCGAAGCCGAAGTGACGGAACGTATCTTTCTCGTCGAACAGCAGTCGATCGAAGAAGGCATACTGTCCATCAATGCGATGGCCGAGGACCACGTGGGACAACTCGTGCGCAACCATCGTGGCAAGGCTGGCTTCATCCGGCAGCACATCGATCAAGCCGCGGCTGAATACGATGGTGTGGCCGATGGCGAAGGACTCCAAGGTCGAGGTCAGCAGCACGCGGCAGCGAACTTCTGGTTGGAGGTCCAGGTTATTTGTAACTTCCAGGTTGTTCACAACGGTTTCGAGAACTTTATCTACTTCGCCAGCTGGGGCAAGCAATCCGAGGCGTTCGAGACGGTCTACAACGTTATCTTCCGCCTGGCGATCCCAGTTGCGTTGCGCCATGACCGGATTGATGTCGTTCGCCGTTGTGGTCTGATCCTTAACCGGCGTCTGCGACTCGATCAGGATCTTGCTCAGTTCCTGCTCTTGCGCGGAGTGCCCGAGGTTGTATCCCCAGAGACGCGTTTGCGCTTTGAACGAGAGGCGCTTGGACAAGGCAAAGTTCAAGTCAGACTCTTCGCTGTAGATGAATGCCGGCAGCCACAGGTTCGGGCCGGTATTCACGCGCCAACTGTCAAAATGGAAGTAGTAGTTGGTGCGCGAGCTGCCGCTGTATGCACCATTGAACCGTACAATGTGGAAGTCCTGATCTTCGACCCAAATGCGGCCGGAGAAGCGTCCCTTGCCGGACTTCGCCAGGGGCGTGACGTCAAATACCAGGGTCCGGACTTCGCCGAGAAACTCGCGGCGAACGTAGTCAAACTTATAGTGCTGTTTATCGAAGCCGTTATTGTCCAGGTAAATCATCTGCAGAAAACCTTGCGGCAGATATTCCATGGACAGGGACAACATGTCGCCAATGCCGCTCAACATCTTCCTCTTGGCGCCATGGTTGTCGTTGCCGTCCGTCAGAGGATCCAGAGAAATGCCCTTTGCAAGAACCGCTCGGCCAAGGAAATAACGATCGCCCGCCGGGACGGAGCCAAGTTCATTGTCTCCCCTGAGATTCTGAATGTACGTTTCCACCAGAGGAGTGAAAGGCTTAAGAGCGTTCATCTCAGCCTGCTCCGTGGTGACGATCTTATCCACAATCTGGTCCAAAGCAGTGTTAGGTGAATCAGCCGCATGTAGTGGCAGAGCACCCAGCGCCAGGACCGCCAACACCGTCTTGAAAATGCGCATATCCCCTCCGAACTTCAATTAAAAGTCAGTATGCGATTTGGAACACGATATGAACCACAGCTGGGAAGTCGACAGCGTGCCCGTTCGAAAGCGCAGGTTTAAATTTAATTTGCTGCGCTGCTCGTGTCGCTGCTTCGTCCAAACCATGTCCCATTCCTTTAACTACCCTGTTTACTTGAACTTCACCGCCGGATGCCGGGAATACAACTTCCAGCAGAACCTCACCTTCCAGGTTTAACTTTAGAGCTTCCGCTGAGTATACCGGCCTCGGTTTGGACAAGATCACGACCGCTTCAACCGCCGGTGCATCTTCCACTTTCTTTTTTGGCGTTTGAGCAACCTGGTCGTTGGTATTCGCAAACCCGGCAGTCTGAACTGAACCACCACGCTTGCCACCACCAGATGGTTCAATTGCAACACCGTTACCGAACCCGGTGCTTGCTACCACACCACGCTGTCCGTTAGCACCACCTGAACCATTGCCGTAACCCGGCCCTGGTGGCAGAGCTGCATCACCAAATTGTCCAATATTTGCCCGTTTATTCGGATTGCTTGGGCCCGTGACGCCCTGTGGATCGCCGAACCCGCCGGTTTGCACTTTATCGACTGGCACGGACTTGGAAATCGTTGGAGTAGCTGAACTGCCTGTGGTCATCAGGCCTGTTTTCACAGGTTCGCGAGGCCGAGCAGGCTGGGCGGAGTCCACCTTCAGATTCAAAGGCTGGAACGTGTCGTTGACCTTCGGAAGCTCCGCGTCCACCTGACGAGGCTTCACTTTGGGCGCCACGATCTTAGGCGCAAAATATTTTGCCACGTCGATCTTAGGAGGAGTTGTCCGCTCCACGGGCGGCGGAGTTGGCTGCACCTTCGCCACCTTCGGAACCGCAGGCGGCTTCGGTTTCGGGGGTGCCGGGACATCCAGGGGTGGTCCTGAAAGATCCGTCACCATATACATGGCTCTTGGAATCATTTGTTGAGGAAACAAGAGTGGCACGGTGACCAGGAGCGCCACCGCACAGATTTGTATAATGACGCTTGTTCCCAAGGCGCTCATGCGCGGCTTGGTCTCAGGCAAAAGGGCAAAACGCGCGCTCACAGGCTTGGTACCCACCATATCCTTCCAGGCTTTTGGGTCCCTGCCGGACGAAGGAATTCCAGATCGAATTTGGAGACTCCCCTGCGAAAATTGTTGCACTGTCGTTGTCATATCGTCTCGTCGCCTAATTAGAGATCTGAGCGCGTAGAGACAGCGACTCACCTGTTGGTTTACAGGAGCAAGGCTGGCGCTGCCGCGTGCTCATTCAATGTACTGGGCTGGGCTGAGGGTCTGAATAGGACTTTTGTACTATTGTTGCCTAATAGCCACCTGATCGAATGGCCATCCGAGAGGGTAGATGGCTTGTTGCCTCGATCTCGGATTGGAAACACTTTGACCATGTTTCGATCAAATCCGATCCACTTCAGAAGACCTAAAACAATCGAGTATTCCATATGCAGTCTAGCACCGCTCTCCCTGCACAAACAAGAACCCAAAATAGAATGAAAGGTTGCACGGGAATTACCCAAATACCGGCTTGAAATTTTCACGTGGGGAAACAAACTGGCTGCAACGATTCCCAAATCATTCTCATTTAAAGTAGGATGATCCCACCCTATATGACACCAATTGTCATTCACGCGGACCGATTGTTTACCCCATTTGAGGAGATCCAGGACGCGATCCTGGTGATTCGGAGGGGCAAAATTTCGGCCATGGGGCGGCGAGGCGAAGTTGAAACACCGCGCGGAGTCCGCGAAATCGATACGCGCGGAAAAATTGTGGTTCCTGGTTTTGTCGATATCCACATCCATGGTGCAGGCGGCCGCGATGTAATGGAAGGCACTCCGGACGCATTGGATGCGGTTGCCGCAACGGTTGCCACTCACGGGACAACGTCGCTTGTGGCAACCACCGTCACGGCCAGCGAAATTGAAACGTGCGCCAGCGTTGGGGGCATTGCCAACTATATTCTGAGCTCCGGGGAGAACGCTCCCCGTGAACTATCCGCCGAAATTCTGGGAATCCATTTCGAGGGACCGTTTATCAGCGCGACGCGACGCGGCGTGCACCCATCCAAGTGGATCGCCGCGCCTTCCTCAGAGATTCTTGAGCAAATTCTAAAGAGGGCGCGCGGCACCGCGCAAATCATCACGCTCGCGCCGGAATTACCTGGGGCGCTCGATTTAATTGCGGACGCGCGCAGGGCGGGCCTGGTCATCTCGCTGGGGCACACGGACGCCACCTACGAGCAAGCAATGGTCGCGATTGAGGCGGGCGCCACACATGCCGCGCATGTCTACAATGCCATGCGGCCATTTTCACATCGCGAAACCGGTGTGCTGGGTGCTGTGTTGACGTCACCCAAGGTGAGCGCCGAACTGATTGCGGATGGAGTTCACGTGGACGAAGCGGCTATGCGCATTCTCGTGGAGATGAAAACTCCGGAACGCGTGATTCTCGTAAGCGACGGGATTTCCGCCACTGGCATGCCCGATGGCAGATATCAGTTGGGGAAATTTGAAGTGAAAGTTTCGAAAGGCGTGGCTCGGAACACGGAGGGAAAGCTTGCCGGGAGCACGCTTACGCTGGACCGCGCGCTGCGAAACATGGTCGCGCTGGGCGTGCCGTTCCCTTCGGCGCTGCGAATGATTACGGCGAATCCTGCACGGCAGATCGGCCTTGCGGCGCGCAAGGGCATTCTGGCGGTGGGAGCGGACGCGGACCTTGTATTGCTGAATGACAAGCTGGAAGTTTCCGGAGTGATGACCAGGGGAGCGGGCCTGAACTTGACGAATTGAACTTGCCGCTTGCGTATCCTGATGCAATTTCCTGTGAATCAGTGTCGCGTGGAAATTCAACTCACCTGAAAAGATGAAGAGGCATGGAAAAAATTCAGAACTGCGTTGTCTTCAAAACGACTGCCTTCAACACAACGGTGCGAAGAGATTATTTCATTAATCCATCGTGCTTTGGCGATGACGCCGCGCGGTGGATTATGGTGGAACTCGGGATTCACGGATTTCATACCGGCGTAGAACCGAGCCAGGAAGATTTTGGCTGGTATTTTACGTTTGAAGCCGCGGGAGTTAGTCACCATGCCGTAATCGGCTACCGGCCGGGAGCGTACGGCGGCGAAGGCGAATGGATTTGCTGGGTGGAACGCAGGGCCGGTCCTCTTGGGAAGATGTTCAAGATGACCAAGGAAATCAAGCCAGAAGCGACGAAAGCCATTCAGGAAGTTTTGTCATCATCGCCAGCGGTAAGAGTCGTGAAGTTTTGCAATGTTCGGGACGTGTAAGAAAAACTTCTGGCACTACCTGGGACCGCCAATCTCCTGATTGGCGCGTGGCAAAACGCCAATCAGGAGATTGGCGGTCCCAGGAAATTCATTCCCGTAAAAATTTAGGGTTAACGATTCAGGGGGATGTTTAATTCGGATGACAAGATGTGGGGATCGAACGGGCTGCAGGCAAAGAAACGGTCGCCGACCTTAATCGTGGGGACCTTTCTGCGGCCATTATTAACTTCCATAACTAGATCTTCCGCATCGGGTTCCTCATCGATATTCACTTCGATGAAGTTCACTCCGCGATCTTTCAGGAATTTTTTGGCTCGGCGGCAGTCCACACACCAGCCCGTGCAATACATTGTGATTTGTTCCATACGGTATTTGATTTTAGCGGGGTAAAAAACGATTCCGTTAAGTTCAATGCCCCGCGGATGCGGATGAGGCAACAGGAGATGCGCCCGCTTTGGCCGCAACCTGAAGCCGCGCCTGGGCACGCGCAAGCGATGCTTCCGCGCGTTTCCAATCCACGGTCGGGTCGTTGGGTGTGGCCATTCTCTTTTGAGCGCGATCGCGGGCAGCCTCAGCGCGTGCCACGTTAATTTCTTCCGCGCGTTCCGCAATGTCCGCCAGCACGATGACGCGATCGGCCAAAACTTCCACGAAGCCGCCAAACGCGGTGCAATAAAACGCGCGATTTCCGACTTGATAGCTCAATTCCCCGATGCCCATTTCAGCGAGCAGCGGGGTGTGCCCGGGCAACACGCCAATATATCCGCCGCGCACAGGAATCTGCGCCTCGTTTACCGCTTCGCGCACTACGAGCCGCGCCGGTGTGACCACTTCGAGTGTGAATGTGTCCGCCATGAATTCGGGTGACTAGTGACTGGTGACCGGTGACTGGTGAAAGACCAAAAACATTCCAACACACTTAATCTGTTTTTCACCAGTCACTAGTCACCAATCACCAGTCACAACTCCTATGCCGTTGCCGCCATTTTCTCGGCCTTTTCGCGCGCTTCTTCGATTGTGCCGACCATGTAGAACGCCTGCTCCGGAAGATCGTCGTGCTTGCCTTCGACGATTTCCTTGAAGCCGCGCACGTTATCGGCGATTTTCACGTACTTGCCTTCGAGGCCTGTGAATTGCTGCGCGACGAACATCGGCTGCGACAGGAACTTTTCGATTTTTCGCGCGCGCGTTACGGCCTGCTTGTCTTCATCCGAAAGCTCTTCAATTCCGAGAATCGCGATGATGTCCTGCAAATCCTTGTAACGCTGCAGGACGCCTTTGACCGCGCGGGCCGTGTTGTAGTGATCTTCGCCAACGACGCGCGGATCTAGAATACGCGAGAAGCTGGCCAGCGGGTCGACCGCGGGATAAATTCCGCGCTCCACGATCTGGCGGCTGAGGTTCGTCGTCGCGTCCAGGTGGGCAAAAGTCGCAGCCGGAGCGGGATCGGTGTAGTCGTCCGCGGGCACGTAAATCGCTTGAACGGAAGTAATCGAACCGTGCTTGGTGGATGTGATGCGCTCCTGCAATTCACCAATTTCGGTGTTCAGGTTTGGCTGGTAACCGACGGCGGAAGGCATGCGGCCGAGCAGCGCGGATACTTCCGAGCCAGCCTGCACGAAGCGGAAAATGTTGTCGATGAAGAGCAGAACGTCCAGGCCTTCCTCATCGCGGAAATATTCGGCGACCGTCAATCCGGTCAGACCCACGCGCAAGCGCGCGCCGGGTGGTTCCGTCATCTGGCCGTAAATCAGCGCGGCGCGTGACTTCTCCGAATTGCCGGGAACCACGACGCCCGATTCCTGCATTTCGAGCCACAGGTCATTTCCTTCGCGCGTGCGCTCGCCGACTCCGGCGAACACCGACACGCCGCCGTGCTTCATGGCGACGTTGTGAATCAACTCTTGAATCAAAACCGTTTTGCCGACTCCCGCGCCGCCGAAGAGGCCAATCTTTCCGCCCTTCAGGTAGGGTTCGAAAAGGTCCACAACCTTGATGCCCGTTTCGAACATTTCGAGTTCGGTCGACTGATCGATCGAGCGACGGTGCAGGCCGGTGAATCGGATAACGCTTGTCAGTCTGAATCGGTCCGAGGCCATCCACGGGCTCACCCAGCACGTTCATCACGCGTCCGAGTGCCGCGCGTCCCACCGGCACGGCAATCGGTCCGCCAAGATCAACGGCCTTCATGCCGCGCACGACGCCTTCGGTTGCGGTCATGGCGACGGCGCGGACGCGCCCTTCGCCCAAGTGCTGCGCGACTTCGGCAACGATATTGATAGGCTCCGGTCCTACAAAGCCTTCGCTTGTGATATGCACAGCGTTATGAATTTCCGGCAAATGATGCTCCGGAAATTGCACGTCGATCACAGGCCCGATGACCTGGATGACGTAGCCGACGTTTCCTGTTTCGTGTTGCGCCATTTGTTTAGATCCTCGCTTCCGGTACTGGCGATTCGCGGTTCGTGACTAGTGACTGGTGACTGGTGAAACCCGTCCACTGGTCAGCCGATGTTTCAATGAGCTTCCAAGCGCGTTGATCATTCGCCCGATGCTGTCGCAGCGTTGACCAATTTCTTCGCAATCTTTTGCCGTAACATAACTGAGATCGCGGCTCAGCAAAATAAAGTATCGTGCCTCTTCAAGTTCACCGCGCGAAATTTGCATGCAACGCAGCAACTCCCTGGTAGTTGCCCTTCCAAATCCTTCTGCAATATTCGCAGGAACTGATGAGCTACATCGTCTCAATTGCAATACAATCCCGTACTTTTCACTTGCCGGAAATTTCCCAGTTAATTTGTAAACTTCAAGCGTCAGCTTATGCGCTTCCTGCCAAACCGTAAGGTCTTGAAACGACTTGACCTTCATAGCGAATTATGGCTTCAAAAATCTTCTCACCAGTCACCAGTCGCAACACTACCCCGCCGACGCCGCGCCGCTCACTACCTCGATGATCTCGCGCGTGATGGCCGCCTGGCGGACTTTGTTCATGTGCAGAGTGAGCGCGTCGATCACGTCGGAAGCATTGCTTGTCGCGGATTCCATTGCTGTCATTCGGGCGGCGTGTTCCGCGGCAGAACTTTCGGCCAGCATGCGGAAAATTTGCATTTCGACGTAGCGGGGCACGAGCCGGTTGAAAATTTCCTCGGCGGGCTGCTCGTAAATGTAATCCACGAGTTCGCCGGCTGCAGTTGGAGGCACATCCTTTTTCGGCTCACCCAACTCGGACCGATCAAGGGGCAAAACCTTTTCGACGCGCAACGTTTGCGTCATCACGTTCTTGAACTCGTTGTATACTAGATAGACGGAATCAGCAGCCCCCGACTCGTAAATCTTCATGACTTCGGCGGCAATTTCAGCTGCCTTGCCAAGTTCGGCGCGCGAGGTTACGTCAATATACTCACCGACAATTTTCCACTGGCGCTTGCGGAACGCGTCGCGGCTTTTCTTTGAAATAGCAATGATTTCGACAGCCTTGCCGGTTTTTTCGCGCAGGAAATCGAATGCCGTGCGCAATACATTCGCATTGAATGCGCCGCACAGCCCCCGCTCACCTGCGGTGACGAGAACCAGAATCTTCTCTTCAGGGCGCTGAGTCAGGAGCGGAAACTGTTCGGGATTCTCGATGCGCGACATTGCCGAGCGCAAAACTTCGCGTATCCCGCTGGCATAGGGGCGAAGCGAAACAGCAGTTTCCTGCGCACGGCGCAAACGCGCAGCCGCGATAAATTTCATCGCGCGCGTGATCTGCTGCGTGTTCTTTACGGAGCGAATGCGCCGCCGAAAATCGAGAAGTGTGGGCATCGAATCAGGTCCGTTACCGGTTACGCGCGAGCAACTGCTGCGCCGGCCTGGAATTGCTCCTTGAATTCGCCGATGGCGCGCTTCAACTCGGGGCGCGCCTCATCGGTAATCTGTTTTTTCTGGACGATCCCCTCGAGCAGTGACCCGTAACGAGTGTGCATAAACTCGATCAAGCCTTTTTCAAAGCGCTGGATGTCCGTTACCGCAACGTCGTCGGTCAGGCCGCTGGTGCCCGCAAAAATAACCAGCACTTGCTCTTCGACTTTGAGCGGCGAGAACTGGCCTTGTTTCAAAATTTCCGTCAGGCGCTGTCCGCGCGCGAGCTGCGCTTGCGTTGCCTTGTCGAGCTGGTCGGAGCCGAACTGCGCGAAGGCCGCCAGTTCGCGGTACTGCGCGAGGTCCAGGCGCAACGAGCCGGCCACCTGCCGCACGGCCTTGATTTGCGCGTTGCCGCCGACGCGGCTCACCGAAAGACCCACGTTGATCGCGGGACGGATGCCGCTGTTAAACAAATCGGCTTCCAGATAAATCTGTCCGTCGGTAATCGAAATCACGTTGGTCGGAATGTAGGCCGAGACGTCGCCCGCCTGCGTTTCGATCACGGGCAGCGCGGTTAACGAACCAGCGCCCAGTTTGTCGTTCAGCTTCGCGGCGCGTTCCAACAAGCGCGAGTGAAGATAAAACACGTCGCCCGGAAACGCTTCGCGGCCGGGAGGACGGCGCAACAAGAGCGAAATTTCGCGATAGGCTTGCGCATGCTTGGAAAGATCGTCGTAGAAGCAAACGGCGTGCCGCTTGGTGTCGCGGAAATATTCGCCCATCGCGCAGGCCGCGTAGGGAGCGATGTACTGCAAGGTTGCGGGTTCGGTGGCGGACGCCGCGACGACAATCGTGTAGTCCATCGCGCCCGCATCCGTCAGAACTTTTACCATCTGCGCGATCGTCGAACGCTTCTGGCCGATGGCGCAGTAAATGCAAATAACGTCGCCGCCCTTCTGGTTCAGGATCGTGTCCAGAATGATGGCGGTCTTTCCGGTCTGGCGGTCGCCGATGATCAACTCGCGTTGGCCGCGGCCGATCGGAATCATGGAGTCGATGGCCTTGATACCGGTTTGCAGAGGTTCGCGCACGGGTTGCCGGTCAACGACGCCGGGCGCGATACGCTCAATCGGGATGCGCTGATTTGTGACGATAGGGCCCTTGCCGTCGAGCGGTACGCCGAGCGGATTGACTACACGGCCTACCATGGCTTCGCCCACGGGAGCGGACATAATAGTTCCGGTGCGCTTGACCGTGTCGCCTTCCTGCACCAGTGTGTATTCGCCCAGCAAGACGGCGCCGACCTGGTCTTCTTCCAGGTTTAGCGCGATGCCGAACACGTCATGCGGAAACGCCAGCATCTCGCCGGACATGGCTTTTTCCAGGCCGTAGATGCGAGCAATACCGTCACCGACCGAGATAACTGTGCCGACTTCCTCGACCGCAACGGCCTGCTCATAGTTGGCGATCTGCGCCTTCAGTATTTTGGTTATTTCATCCGCTTTAATCGATGCCATTACAACTCCTATTCCGAAATCATTTGGGCACGCATGCGTTCGAGCTGTGTGCGTACGGATCCGTCATAAATCGTCGAGCCGATTCGCACAACGGCGCCGCCAATCAGCGCTTTATCCGTTGTGAATTGCGCCTGCACTTTCTGGCCTGTGAGTTTGCTGAGAGCCGCGCCGAGTTCCGCGCGCTCCACTTCTGTCAAATCCCCTGCTGAGGTAACCGCAGCTTGCGTGATTCCCATGCGCGCATCCAGCAGGCGGCTGAAAGACTGCTCAATTTCGATCAGCATCGCGGCGCGGCGCTGATCGACAATCACAAAAAGATAATTGCGCAGCGTGCGGCTCGCGCCCATTCGATTGACAATTTCTTCGATGACTTTATGTTTCACAGCGCGCGCAATCGAAGGATTCGCGAGCAGCGAATGCAATTCCGCCGATTCGCGCATCAGAGTCGCGAAATCCGCAAGCTCGTGCTTGACCTGATCGGCCTGATGATTTTCAATCGCGACATCCACCAGCGCCCCTGCATACCGCTCGGCCAGAGCCTTCAATTCGCGCCTCTTTCCAGCTTGTCGAGGAATGACTGGAACATTCTCGAACGAATTTCCGGGTTCATTCTGGAAGTCACCAGCGCCGCCGCGCGCTCCACGGACATCGCCGCCGCGACATGGCGCAATTCCTGCTGCGCGGCGCGTTCGGAGGCAGCCATTTCCGCGACAGCAGCCTGATTAATCTTTTCAATTTCCGCAACGGTGGATGCTTTCAGGCGCTCGCGTTCCGCGGCCCAGTTTCGCTGCGCTTCTTCCCGCAATGCCGCCAAATCGCTGTCGAGGTTTTGAACTTTTGCGTTCGCCTGGGCCAATTCGCGGTCGGCTTCGGCCTTCACCGCGGTGGCCTCGACGATGCTGGCTGATATTTCTTTTGCGTTTGACCGAAAGAATGCGCCGCCATGCTTGACGATCAGAAAACCGATCGCTCCAAACACGATCAGGAAATTGAGCCAGCGGAAAAAGATGCCCATGGGAGAGTCGGCCGGATCAGCTTTTGCGCCTTCCTCGGCAAACGCGGGAAAAGCGATGAAGAAGGAGAGCAATAATGCTCCCGAGACTGCAGTTAGATATTGTCGGCAGGTTTTCATCGGACGCCCTTGCCCTGCAAACTTCCGGGATTTTTGGGGATTCCCGCTAGAATGGCCTCTGCAATGTCGTCAGCCAAAACTCCGCTGGATTGCTGCAGTTCCGCTTCCGCAGCTTTCACTTCCGCGGCCAGCGCCTTTTTTGCTTCCTGAATGGCGCCCTGCGCCGTGGCGCGCGCGGCGTTAATGGTGGCCTGCCGCGCTTCGAGCGTACGGCGACGCTCCGCTTCCTGTTCCGAAAAAATCTGGCCGCGAGTCTTCTTCATTTTGTCGTTATATGTTTGCAGCAGTTCGCGCACGGCGATGCGCTCCGCTTCCGCTTCCAATTTCGCGCCCTCGGCGCGCTGTTGGCGCTCGGAAAGCACTCGCATCATGGGATTGAAAAAGCTCCAGCGAAGGAACAAATAGAAAAAGAAAACGATAATGACTGTGGGGACAGCCGACAGAAACAACTGACCGAGTTGGTTAACGATTTCCACTGATTATGATAAGGGACCCGACAATGCCTGCCGACATTTTATTATGAGCAATATCCGTGGGGCACACCCACACCTTTACCCTCGGACATATCCTTGCTGGACAAAGGAGTGATTTTATAGCATCCGCAAAGCTTTCACGCAAGCCCCACGGAGGGGCTTTGCCACTTTTTTAGCCATAAATCTTTATTCAAGCATCAGGGGAGGATTTTTCCCTTCCCCGAGCCCCAAATTCCTCGTTTTTAACCCGGAGCAGCGATGTCAGATTTCGGTGGAGCCACCGAACCTGACTTGGCTTTTGTAGAGCACGCTCGCTTTTTGAGCGGGCAGCTTTTAAGCCTGTGCAATTCAATTTGCGGCGCCTGCCAGCGCAGTGCGTGCTTGCTGGGGCCAAACCGGGCGCGCTAGAATGAGCCCGCGACGTGCCCGGCTAATCCTAAGATAAAAATAGAATTGGCCTGCCAGGCATTTTTCGTGGCCCCGATGTGGCAAATTGGCTAAGGAGATCGAATGCCCGCGTTCCCCGGTGTGGATTTTCTGGATTTCGATTCGCTCCTAAATGATGAAGAATTGCTCGCACGCAAGACTGCCCGGCAGTTTGTGGACGAACACGTCATTCCTATCATCGAAAAGCACAATCGCGAAGCGACTTTTCCTTTACACCTGGTGCCGAAACTGGGCGAAATGGGATTTTTTGGCGCAAACCTAGAGGGCTACGGTTGCGCTGGAATGTCTAATGTTGCTTACGGCCTTGTAACACAGGAACTTGAGCGCGGCGATTCCGGTCTTCGCAGTTTCGTTTCCGTGCAGAGCGCGCTCGTAATGTTTCCGATCTTCAGTTACGGCTCGCCGGAACAAAAAGACAAGTGGCTTCCGCGCCTGCAAAGCGGAAAAGCGGTGGGATGCTTCGGCCTCACCGAGCCGCAGTTCGGATCCAACCCCGGCGGCATGTTGACGCGCGCCGTATTGCGCGGCGATCGCTACATATTGAACGGCGAAAAAATGTGGATCACCAATGGATCGCTCGCCGATGTCGCGCTCGTATGGGCAAAGTGCGAGGATGAAAAAATTCGCGGCTTCCTGATCGATAAAGGGACGCCAGGATTTAAAGCCTGGGACGTTCATGGAAAGCTTTCGCTGCGTGCATCGATCACCTCCGGGCTGGCGATGAACGATTGCGAAATTCCGGTGGAGAACGTACTTCCGGGCGTCGCCGGCATGAAGGGCCCGCTCAGCTGCCTGACGCAGGCGCGCTATGGAATCGGCTGGGGAGCAATTGGCGCGGCAATGGCTTGCTATGACACAGCTTTGCAATATGCAAAAACGCGCAAACAATTTCAGAATAAGCCGATCGCGTCGCACCAACTGGTGCAAGATAAGCTTGTCTTCATGATCACGGAGATTTCCAAAGCGCAACTGCTTGCACTACACATTGGCAGGCGAAAAGATCAGGGCAAGGTAGAGCCCTCACATGTTTCCATGCTGAAGATGAATAATGTGTGGATGGCCATGGAAACGGCCCGCAAAGCGCGCGACATTTTGGGCGCGAACGGAATTGTGGACGATTACTGCGTCATGCGGCACATGAACAATCTCGAGTCGGTCTACACGTACGAAGGCACGCATGACATTCACAGGCTGGTGATCGGCGAGCGGATTACGGGCATTCCCGCTTACTTCTGATTGCTGAGCGCAGGTTCGTTTATTTGAGGAGGACTTGATGTTTCGTCATTCCAGTAGTTCGGCACACGTCCTTCCATTTCTTTCGCATACATTGTTCCTCGGGGCTATTCTGCTTGCAATGGCTGTCGCGCCCGCATCCGCTCAGGAAAAGCCGAAAGTTCGCGCCATCACCGCGTTCATCCGGCTGGACCCAACACAATATAAGCAACAAATTACGGAAACTTTGGCCATGCTGCGCAAAGCGGAATCTCGATTCGACCTGGCTGGTTACCATGTTGAGACGATTCGCATTACCACGCAACCCTATAGCGAATACATGCACGGGAAATCCAGGCAGGAAATTCTGGCGTTCTTTCACGACCTGGACGCAGTCGCGAAACACGAAAACATTTTGATCGGCATCGGACCCGCGCTGATGTCCGATACGGATGATCCGGAGCAGGCGCAAACCCTGGCTGAAATTTTGAGCCAAACCACGCAGATTCGGGGCACGATTGTTGTCGCCGGAGCTGACGGCATTCACTGGAAGTCCGTGCACGCGGCCGCCGAAGTCATGAAATATCTGGAAGATCATACGGACCACAGCGTGGGTAATTTTTATTTCGCGGCCATTGCCAATGTCCCGGCTTACTCGCCGTTTTATCCGGCGTCTTATCACCAGGGGAACGGGCATCAATTTGCCATCGCGTTGGAATCGGCCAATGTGGTTGCGGCTGCGATGGCCACTCCGCGCGATGCCGAAGCCACGCGCCAGGCAATCATTTCCGAGTTGGGAATGCACGCGAGCGCGATTCAGGATATTGCCAGCAAAATCGATGGCGAATCGGGCTGGACTTATCTCGGCATCGATCTTTCCCCCGCGCCGCATAAGGAAGTTTCCATCGCGTCGGCGATGGCGGGCTTTACCGGCGGACATTTCGGCACCAGCGGCACGATGACAGCGGCGGCGACGATTACTTCGGCGCTTCGCGATATCTCCGTAAAAAAGGTGGGCTACTCGGGCCTGATGATGCCCGTGATGGAGGACACCCGACTTTCCCAGCTGTGGAGCGAGGGCGCGCTTTCCATCGATCAATTGCTGGCCTACTCGGCGGTCTGCGGCACGGGGCTCGACACGATCCCGCTGCCGGGCGACACCTCAACGCAGCAACTCGAACGCATTATCGGCGACATGGCCAGCCTTTCCGTCAAGTGGACCAAGCCGCTGAGCGCGCGCCTCCTGCCGGTGGCTGGAGCGAAGGCCGGCGATCGCACCGCGTTTGACGATCCCAATCTGATCAACACAATTATTCAACCGCTGCCCTGATTTTTTAACCTAAATTTCTGATCTGTTTTTGTAGCGCCGGCATCTTGCCGGCTTCTTTTTCAGCATTGTTGCGGAAAGATGCCGGCAAGATGCCGGCGCTACGAAATTAAATATTTATTTGTTTACGAAGGCATGCATTGCCGCCATCAGGATTGGCTTGGCCCAAGGCGGAGCTTGCTTCAAATCACACGTAGCGATGGGCTTCCCTTTTTGCGCATGAAGAATCAGTTTTGGATTGGGCGCGTGCCCCGAATGAGGATCGGTCTCTTCGCTGTTATCGTAAACAAACACTTCGGTTAGTTTCGGAAGCAGCTGAATTAAATTCCAGATGCTGCGGGCATACCGTTCGCGAATTTTCGCCTCGGGAATATCGTGACCGCCTCGTTCCACTCGTGCACGCACCCTGGCAATGTGCAGCTCAGGACTTTCAAGGCCTACGTACCAGACACGCACTTCGATCCCTGCGAGCAATGCTTTTTCAAGAAGCGCTGCAAGGGTGTGCCCGCCAAGCGTTGTCTCCATCGCGAAGTTGCGTCGTTCAACGATCGCGCGTTCGAGCAAACGCTTCCCTTCGTTCCACGCAGCACTGTTTGCTTTTTCCTGCGTGATGGCGGGATTCGCGGAAAGAATGCGGCGTGCGGCTTCATCTGGATTGAAATACTCGGCGCCGCGCTGGCGAAACATGGCGCCTCCAATGCTGCTCTTGCCCGCGCCATTCGTGCCGGCCAGAACATAGATGCACGGATTCTGAGTTGCCTTAGGCACGCTTGCGCGCAGCGCTTACAGCGGCTTTGCCAAGTTCCTTGGGTGAAGCGGAGAATGCGGACTGCATCGCGGAGCGCGCATTCGGCGCCTGCATGCGATCGAGCATGGCGTCAAATTCGGCGCTGAGGGTATTGAGCTTGAATTCCGCGGCGTGGGTGAGCTTATTAAATTCATCCATGGAAATCAGGATGGCTTTGGGCGCATCGTGCTTGGTGATGACGACGCTGCCGCCCTGCAGGGCCAATTCGAGGGCGCGGGCAAATTCGTTTTTGGCCTGCGTCGCCGTGAAACGGGCGGATTCACCGGGAGCTTCCGGAACAGAACGGGCGGCCGAAATTGCATTTCTACGCGCAGCGCTCATGGGGTATCTCCTAATAGCCATTTTAGCTATTTTAGCCAATTTGGTCAATCTGCAAAAGAGCTGGCAATTCTTAGGCCTGGAAGCGGCTTTACCCACTTCTTTTACTGCCATTACTCACCGGGCAGTCCTGATAATTATTTCCTGGATGTGCCAAGCACCGTTGGATTCACCACATTGATGGGCGTACCAATCCAATAAGCCGTTATCTGGTCAAAAATTTCCGCAAATTGCAGGTCATACTCATCACGCGTGACATATCCAATGTGCGGCGTGCACACAACATTTTTCATCTTGAGCAGCGGATTGTTTGTGTCTCGCACAGGTTCTTCCTCGAAGACGTCCATAGCGGCCTTTCCCGGCCGACCCTGTTGCAAAGCGTTTACCAATGCTCCGGGTTCTATGAGCGGTGCGCGGCTGGTATTCACGAGGAGCGATGTGGGTTTCATTCGCGCTAAATCCTCGGCCGTGACGATTCCGCGAGTAGCGTTGTAAAGGCGCAGGTGCAGCGAGAGCACGTCGCTCTCTTCAAAAAATGCTTCCTTGCTTTCGGCAGCGGTGTACCCATCCTGCCGCGCGCGTTCGAGCGCGTCTTTGCCCGACCATGCGAGAACCTTCATGCCGAAAGCTTTTCCGTACCCCGCAACAGTGCCGCCGATGCGTCCGTAGCCATAAATGCCGAGCGTTTTTCCGCGCAGCGTATCGCCCACTCCAATTTGCCAGTTCCCCGCCTGAAGCGAGGCCATCTGTTGCGGGATCTGGCGAATCGCGGCAAGAATGAGGCCCCATGTTAGTTCCGCCGCCGCGTAACACGGCGTGCCACCATGCTGGCTGGACGAGACAATCACACCCAGCTGTGTGCAAGCTTCGATATCGATGTGCGGAAAAACGCTGCGCTGGCTGATGAGTTTTAATTTAGGCAAACGCGAGAGCAATGGCGCCTGAATCTTCGTACGCTCTCGGATCAGCACGAGAACTTCCGTATCTTTCAGCCGTTCAGCTAACGTGTCCGTGTCCTGCACATGATCGTTCCAAATCTGTACTTCATGTTTCTTCAGCTTTTCAAAACATGGAAGCGTTCGGATCGTGTCGAAGTAATCGTCCAGAATTGTTATTTTCATCGTGAACTCGCAGATCAACCCATATTCGCATTCAAAATATTTTCTTAGCTCTGAACCGAATATATCTCAATGACTGCGTTTGCCAACTTAATTTAGATGTCCATCCTAGGATTCTTTTTGGCTCTAACTTGGCATAAAACCGTCGCCCGCCCAAAAGCAGGGCGGCCGCTACGAAAGCAAAGCATTACGGTTTCGTAGCGGCCTCTCCGTCCCGCGTTTTTCGGGACGGAGAGGGCGATTTTCCGGGTAAATTGAGGTACAGCCCGATTGACTTCCCCTCAAGTAGGACTGACTCGCCCTATAAACAAGCGGCTGCAAGCCCTGCAAAATTCTGATCAGCACAAATATTTCCCAACGATGGTGAGTGCACCTGATGAACGTAAGACTGAACCGCAACGACGACTTGATAGATTCAAGGAAAGCGCGGGAACTTGCCGACTTTCATTTATTCTGAAACCATCTCTACGGAGTTTTTGAACACAGATTAAAAGTTGTTCCGCTAGGTTCACATAGCCGCTTGGTTTAGGATAGGTTATGTTTTGACCGTGCCGCGCTGGGGTCTGTGTCCGACTGCGCGCCAGATCTAAAAATTTATATTGCGGGAGTTTCGATGGAAATCGAACTGAGTCTAGAATTTTTGCGCGTAGTCGAGCAGGCGGCCATTGAATCGGCCAAGACGATGGGCTTGGGCGACGGCCACAAGGCTGACCAGGCCGCTGTCGGCGCCATGCGCCGCGTGATGGACGAAGTGCCCATGGACGGCACGATCGTGATCGGCGAAGGCGAGCGCGACGAAGCTCCGATGCTTTTCATTGGCGAAAAAATCGGCGCCGCTCAACACGTGCGCGGGTTTAATTTCCCTGCCGTTGATATTGCGGTTGACCCGCTGGAAGGCACAAATCTTTGCGCCACCGGAGCGCCCGGCTCGATCACCGTGCTCGCAGCAAGCGAAAAGGGCGGATTGCTCCACGCGCCCGATCTGTATATGGAAAAAGTTGTTGTGGGGCCGTCCTGCAAAGGTGCTGTCGATCTGGACGCTCCAGTGTCGGACAACCTCACGGCTATTGCGAAGCGGCTGGATCGTGATGTGGAAGATTTAGTTGTAGTGGTCCTGGACCGCCCACGCCACGAAAAGTTGATCGCGGATATTCGCGCGACGGGCGCTCGTATTCGCCTGATCGGCGATGGAGATCTCTCCGCCGGAATTTCCGCTGCCGTCATTGGCACTGGCGTTCACGTCGTCATGGGTACGGGCGGCGCTCCCGAAGGCGTGTTGACGGCCGCCGCTTTGCGCTGCCTGAACGGAGAAATTCTTGCACGGCTTGTCATATCCAAGCCCGAACACGAAGAGCGCATCGCCAAAATGGGAATCAAGGATGGCAAGCGCATCTATCGCACCGAAGACCTGGCCCCCGGCAAGAAAATTATTTTCGCCTGCACCGGCGTGACGGATGGAAACCTGTTGAAAGGGGTTCGCTTCTTCGGCGAAGGCATCCGCACGCAATCGCTCGTGGTCACTCTGGACGAGCGCCAGGTGCGATTCGTAGACACCGTGACACTTGATAAGCGCCCTGACGTCAAGGTTCGCTTCGCTTAGCAGAAAACTTTTTCCTACCCTCCAGATATCGATATGGATAGTTGAATGACAACTCGCCGCATCGGCGGCGAGTTGCTTCCTCCCCAAGAATCAAACAATGCCTGCTTCATTGCGATCTTCTCGTATATTTCACGTTTAGCTTAGCTATTGATAAATAGTGGCGTAAATTGCCCGTATAGGGATAAAATTAGCGCGATTCTAGATTTATCAATTTCTATCTTAATTGAGGAGATTACTGTGAGCTGCCGTTCATTCGGCTACTACGCGGTTGTTTTGTTCCTACTCTCTCTGCCCCTCGGAAAACTACATGCGCAAGGGGTGTGCGACTCGGGAAATGGCTCACTCAACCCTGCCTTGCCAGAAGCCCTCACGCCTGCGGGAATTATTTTGGAGTTTTCCCGAAAGGAGGCGAAATTCAAGGCCGCGCGAGAACGCTACGGCTTCACGCTGGATATTTCCGTGCAAACTCTGGACAATAACGACCGGGTGGATGGGCAATATCAGCAGGTTTCGGAATACTCGCTGAACGACGATAGCAAACGTGTGGAAAAGACGACTTTTGCTCCGCAAAGCACCCTTCGGAAATTATCGCTTTCACAGGATGACCTGGATGACATTCGCCAGCGCATACCTTTCCCTCTCACGCCGGATGAACTGCCGCATTTTTCCATTACTTATGTCGGCCGGCAGCGCGTAGATCAGTTGAATGCCTACGTGTTCGATGTTGTTCCCAAAGACAAGAAAAAAGATACGAAAGTTTTTGCAGGGCGCATCTGGGTGGACGACATGGACCTGATGATCGTGAAAACTTGCGGCAAACCGCGCGAAGACCAGAATGCGAATTTCGCCAAGAAAAATCAAATGGTCAGCCTGACGCCCGTCTTCGTCACCTACCGGGAACAGATTGACGACCAGTTCTGGTTCCCCACCTATTCGCGCGCTGATGAATTATTGCGGTTTCCCAGAGGTTTCGTCCACATCCGCGAAGTGGTGAAGTACACCGATTACAAGCTTCTGCCCAAAAAGTAGATTTGGCCGCGGTTCCCTTTTCCGGGTAAGCTGGCTCCATGAATGCCCCCTGTGAGCTGCGGACCGCTCGTCTATTACTTCGCCTCCACAAGCACGAAGACATTCCCTCCCTCGTGAGGCTGGCGGGAGCGAGGGAAGTCGCCGCCACAACTCTCGGCATTCCGCACCCATACATCGACGAAGATGCACGCAAATTTCTGGCAAAGTCCGAGGACGATTTTCGCGCGGGGCGCTCTGTGTCGTTTGCCATTTGCAAGATGCCCGAAGGCGAACTCTGCGGCGGTGCGGGGCTTGACATTTCCGAGACGCACCAACGCGCGGAACTCGGCTACTGGATCGGCGTGCCGTATTGGAGAATGGGGTACGCCACAGAAGCGGCGCGGGCCGTGGTTGAATTTGGATTTGCAAATCTGGGATTACACCGGATCCACGCGCACTATTTTGCCGAAAACACGGCGTCGGGCCGCGTTCTGGAGAAAATCGGGATGCGCCGCGAAGGGCGACTCAGAAATCACTTCCAGAAATGGAACCGTTTCATTGATGTTGAAAATTGTGGAATTTTGTCGGAAGAATTTCGAGAAGCCGAGCGCGCCCGCCAAAGCGTTCCTGCAAGCCGTACGGAGAATTCCAGCGAAAGCGAGCCTGCTCGCAGTAGCGAAGTTTCTCGCGAAGGTGAGTAAAAACGTAACGGCGCGAACTCTTCAGCAAGCAAGAGTTCGCGCCGTTCGCTGAATTTTCTTTTCTTTAGCCGACTACCGGTGGCCCATCGCAGCTGGGTGCATCCGTCGCGCCAGTTGTTCGACTCGAGAGACCTGGGGCTGTGCCAACGGGCGCACTACTCCATTGCCGCTTGAGACGTGGTCGCTGATCGCCGCCAGACGCTTCAGAATCGATTGCCACTGTTCCCAGTCGAGCTGCCTTAGGAAAGGCCGCAACCCCTGGATAAACGGATCTTCCAGAAGAGCTTCGCCGTTCGTTTCCGGAACGAAGAAACGGTTCAGACCAACGCCAAGCGCTTCGGAAATCTTTTCAAGAGTTCCGAGGCTGGGCGTCATCTGTCCGCTCTCGATCCGTGACAGATACGACCGGGATACGCGCGAGCGTGCTTGGAGCTGGCTTTGCGTCATCCCGCGCGACTCGCGCAATTGCCGGATGCGTTGACCAATATTCTCCACCGTCTCGCGGTTCGGCCATTTCTCGAAGAGTTGCCGATCGTCGCCTGGAAGCTCCTGCGGCTCTGGAGGAGGAATTAAAAATTCCACCTTTGGCGGCAGCAAACGTAGGCACCGGCGGCAATTCCCCGTGCGGGTGCGATACTGCACAAGCCCGCAGGTCTTGCAACGGATTACTTCTCGGTCCAGATCAATATCCATAGCGACCTTGTTTCCGTTCGTTACGTTTATTGCATTCGTGCTATTTTGTTCCGACACCGGGGCTCCTCGCAGACTATTCCGGCATGCGGATGAAAGGGACTTCGGGCGTGGGGAAGGCAGCAGCAGGCGCGAACGACATAATGGGGGCAACCGAATCCCGTGTCAAGCGTTTTCTCCACACGCTTATTCAAATCGGTCAATTCAGTAAATCCTTTAGATCTTTTTCAAGAAATACTGACTTTCGGATGAGAACAAACTGTAAGGCGTTGCCCGGTTGAGGTATTCTTCGATTTGGTTGGGTCACTATAATGATTTTTTCATGTGAGGGAAACCACGGATTCACAATCCATTCACAGGAACCAAACCGCGCCGCGCTGGATTCAAGGCACTTATAAAAATGAACTTCGAGAAATTCCATATTTTGTGCTTCGGGAGAAAAAATGCCGACTAGGAATGACGCCTGGACTTTAGTTTGCGAGTACACCCAGAACGAAAGCTTGCGTAAGCACGCGCTGGCAGTAGAAGCCTGCGTCCGCGCTTATGCCCGTAAATTTGGCGCCGATGAAGAATTGTGGGGAGTAACTGCGTTGTTGCACGATTTCGATTACGAACGGTGGCCCAATGATGCGCACAGCCCGACGGAAGAACATCCCGCGGGCGGATCGGCAATCCTGCGCGAACGCGGCTATCCCGAAGAAATGATTCGAGCGATCGTCTCGCACGCCGACTATTGCCAGGTCCCTCGCGAAACTCAACTCGAACACACTCTCTTTGCGTGCGATGAGCTTGCGGGATTCTTAACGGCATGCTCGCTCGTCAAGCCGGGCAAAAGCATTTTTGAGGTTGAAGCCGATTCCGTGAAACGCAAATTGAAGGATAAAGCATTCGCTCGCGGCGTGAATCGCGAAGATGTCCGCAAAGGCGCGGAAGAATTGGCCATTCCGATCGAAGAGCACATCGCCTTCTGCATCGCGGCCATGCGCGAAGCCGCAGACGCACTTGGCCTCAGGGGAACTGGATCGCCCAGCGCCTCTTCTTAAGTGGCACAGGTTTTCAGCTTGTGGATTTTGGGCCGGGCAAAACCAAACGGCACGCGCTTTGCAGGATCGTGGAGACAAAAAATATTCTGTCATTGCGAGCGAAGCGAGGAATCTCTCCTAATTCTTTACCATTAAATCGAGGAGAGATTCCTCGCTTCGCTCGGAATGACAGAATGTTGAACTCTTGCGCGGAGCACTGACCGATCTCCGATGAATACCGGCTCCCTCATTCAGCTCAAACACGCCGCGAAGACGGGCCTCGCTGCTGTTCTTGCCTATTATCTGGCCCACTTCCTTCGATTGCCGGAAAGCTATTGGGCTGCCATCTCGGCCATCATCGTGATGTACTCGGATGTCAGCCAAACGATAAGCGCATCCGGGCAGCGTCTGGTGGGAACGGCCATAGGCGTGTGCATCGGAGGAGTGTTTGCCGCACTGTTTGGTGAAAAATTGTGGGCCTTCGGAGTTGCAGTCACGATTACCGTTCTCGTCTGTGGCCTCCTGGGTTTCGAGGATACCGCACGGATGGCGGGAGTCGCTGTTGCCATTGTGATGCTCACAAGCCACCCGGGGCACCCATGGATCGCGCCGCTTCATCGCTTCCTTGAAGTTTCCTTCGGCATCGTGATTGGCATTCTTGTTTCAACGCTGGTCTGGCCGACCAGAGTTCTGAAAAACTCTTAACTCCAGGAATTTGTTGCAGATCCTTTGAATCTTGCCGGCAAAAAGGTCGGCTGGAAAGCAAAAAGCAGCGTGCGAAAGTTTCGCACGCTGCCTTTTTGCAACAAAACAACAAGGATCCCGGAAATTACCGCGCGGCCCTCGGAGACGTTTGATCGACGGACGATGCGGCTGCGGGTGGGTCCGTTCGAATCAGGGAATCTGCATCCTTGATACTGCCGCCCATCAAGTCAGTCCTGAGCTCGAATTTTTGGCGAGGGAATAGTTCCACTTCTGTTTCAAATGTTCGGTAACCGGGCAAAGCAATTTTAAAGTGGTGTTTTCCCGGGACCACCAGCATGGCATGTTCAACGCCGTAATATTCATCGACCGTTCCCACGTAATAATCGTCGAGGAACACGGCCGCCCTGCCGGGTTGAACGTTTAGCCTGACTTCCGAACTGGTCTTTGGATCCGGATAGATAAAGCGTGAATCCCGCTCCATGGCCACACGTACGGGAGTCACCTGCTTTGGCTCGATAATGACTTTCTTGTTGAAGTCAAAATAGCCCGCCTGCCGCACAATAAGCGCGTGCTCTCCCGGCAAAAGTTTCAGCCGGTTCCCACCCTTCAATTCACTCAGGTAGCCGACATATTGTCCGTCGATCCACACACCGGAAGTTTTGGCAACCTTCGTGGTTGGTGTCAGTTGAAGTTGGCCCATAACATTTTTTTGGGCTTGAACATTCGATCGAATGGAAAACAATCCGGAAATGCCCAGTAGCGCCATCAAAAAGATGGCTTTTCTAGTGCATCGCATTTAACCCCCCTAAGTACCGGTAGTACCGTGCTGGGTAAGATTAAAATTGTCGCACAATGGCCATAATTAGCAAGCTTTTCCGTTGCCCTTGGAGGGCAAGTGTGAGCTGTCCATGGGCAGGACTGGCGAAGGTTATTTAACATTTTTGTTCAATGACATTTCTGATTTAAACTCCACTCTCACACTGCTATTTTGACCCGCGGCGTGGCCCTGTTATCATTACCTGGCTAAGGCAAACATGCAGATATTTCCCATTACTCGGCGGAAGACGTATGGCGTGAAGGTAGGCCAATACCAGGTGGGCGGTGGCGCGCCGGTCGTTGTCCAGTCGATGACCAATACCGATACGGCGGATATTGCTGGGACCGTAACGCAGTGCAAGGAACTGGCGGACGCGGGCTCGGAACTGGTGCGCATCACGGTGAATATGCCGGAATCTGCGGCGACCGTGGCGGAAATTGTGGCGCGGTTGCGCGATCTTGGCTGCACGGCGCCGATCATCGGCGATTTCCATTACAACGGACACGTCCTGCTGACGAAATACCCCGATTGCGCAAAAGCCTTGGACAAATACCGCATCAATCCCGGCAACGTGGGCGCTGGCGCGCGGCGCGATGAACAATTTTCAACTATATGTAAAGTGGCCGTCGACAACGGTAAGCCGGTACGGATCGGCGTCAACGGCGGCTCGCTCAATCAAGAGCTGGTGATGCGCCGCATGCAGGAAAATACGGACCGCGACCTTGGACTCAGCTCGGAAGACATCATCAATAATTGCATGGTGCAATCCGCCATCGAGTCGACCGAGCTCGCGCTGGAATGCGGCCTGCGCAACGATCAAATTATTATTTCCTGCAAGCTTTCGAACCCGCAGAACCTGATCAAAGTCTACCGTGAACTCTCCCGCAAGACTCAGCAACCCTTGCATCTCGGGCTCACG
This sequence comes from uncultured Acidobacteriota bacterium, assembly GCA_963786215.1. GTDB lineage: Bacteria > Acidobacteriota > Terriglobia > Acidiferrales > UBA7541 > Palsa-360. Next base: position 320,190 of record CAWAYK010000001.1, on the reverse strand, counting down.
GAAGCGGGCATGGGCACGAAAGGAATTGTGTGGTCCTCGGCAGCTCTGGGAATTTTGCTGCAGGAAGGCATCGGCGATACGATTCGCATTTCGCTCACGCCGCGTCCAGGCGGCGACCGCCGTGAAGAAGTCTACGCCGCGTGCGAACTACTTCAGTCGCTGGGCCTGCGTTCCTTTGCGCCGAGCGTGACAGCCTGCCCTGGCTGCGGCCGCACCACCAGCACCACATTCCAGGAACTCGCCGAACGCATTCAGGATTACATTCGCGAAAGCATGCCTCAATGGAAGCAGCAATATGAGGGCGTGGAGGAAATGACGCTCGCAGTGATGGGCTGCATCGTCAACGGCCCCGGCGAATCGAAAGCCGCCAACATCGGCATCAGCCTTCCCGGCACGGGCGAAGAGCCAAGCTGCCCGGTTTACATTGACGGCAAAAAATCCGTCACGCTGCATGGCAATTACGATGAACTGTCCGTCGCGTTTCGCAAGCTGGTCGACGATTACATTCAATCCCGATATGCGCCGAAAGACTCCGCAACGGCTTCTGCCTCCTCAGACTAATCTTCCTTTTTCGCTTCTCGATGGATTCAAAAAAAAGAGGTAAACTGGAATCGTCCCCGCCGAGGAGGATGTATGAGGAAATTGTATTTTCCAATCGCGGCGGTAGTTGCAATCTTCATAGCAAATTCTTCGCAGGCGGCGGAGAAACCTCGCTCTGCACAAGCTGACCAAAAGCAGCCTATAAAAGTCTGGACGAACCAGGACATGGATCAGCTTCGCGCGCGAGGCTTGATTTCCATTGTTGGTCAGGAACCCCCTGCAACCCCTGCGCAACCTCAGGCCGTTCCGTCCGGACCCGTGTATCCCGTTTACGAATCAAGGTTTGACGATCCCGATTGGTACGCTGATGTCGCCGCTGATTTGCGCGACGAGCTCGCCAGGCGCGAAGCTGCGTTGCAAGACCAGCGAAAGGCAATTGCCCTGGCCGCAGACCGAATCACTCGGCCGGGAGTTTCGCTGGATCAACCAAGCCCATGGGTTACGCCCGAAGCTGGTGTCCAGATTCTTCAAGAACAAGTGCAGGAAGTGCAAGATTATCTGGATGAGCTGAGCGATCTGGCGCGCCAGCATGATATTCCGCCGGGCGTGCTACGCGGCTGAAGTGCGGCGGGGTTCTTCGGCTCTGGCTTCCAAAAACTTGATCCTGCTCTATGCCCAAATAGTTGATGGTTTAAACTGGCCTGCGCTACCAGAAGCGGTACGTGAATTTTGCGTAGGCGCTGCGCTTCATGAGCGACGAATTTACGACGGTCAGTTGGTCCATCGATTCCAGATGCGTGTCTTTCAATAGATTTTGGCCCACGAGACTAAGCTCTCCTCGTTCCGCAAATCTCCATCTTAATTGCGTATCGATGCGCGTATAGGAGGGAACTCCCTGCACGGGAAGCGCGCTGACGAAATACGCATTCGCATCCCACGAAAGTCCGTGCGACAGGTCAACATGTGAACGCAGCTGCACCTGACTCTCAGGGCTTGAACCTTGGTACTCCGCAACGGATGACGAGTCCTGACTGGTCGGCAGCAGGTGCAGATGCATTTCCAAAAATGCATAGCCAGGGCTTAGCGTCCAATGATCCGTTAATTTGAAATTCGTGGAAATCTCGCCGCCTTCCGTCGTGCCAACCATCAAATTGTCAAACGTAATGGGAACGATGAAGCGCGCGGGCGCCGGAATCGGCTGAAAGAATTTCTCGCCAGGCTCTATGGATTCCAATTGATTGTAGCGATTGAAAAATGCGGAAACATCGACGGAAAGCCTGGTATTCGGTTTCGTTCGGAAGCCCGTTTCATAGGCCACCACACGCTCATCCATTATTTTAGGATTGCCAAACAAAATTACCTCCACCGGCGTGTTCGACCCTCCCGGATCGGGGAATGCTGCGAGAGCTGCATTAAGGCCTACGTCTCTTCGATCTGGACTGCGTGAGGCACGCGAAACCGCGGCCCAAAGGGTCAACGTATTGGAAGGTGTCCAGGCCAATCGCACACTTGGATCTAGATCGAAACCAGTGAAGTAGGAGTTCTCCACCTTGGTTCCCGCTGTTAAAAATAAGCGGCCTGGCAGCAGGGTGAATGTGTCCTGCACGAAAGCGGTAAATAGCTGAAGTGAAGTGTCGTTCGGATTGAATGCCTGATCGATCGTCCCCAAGTCTGTATCCCACGTTCGACGATATCCAATTCCCCATACGATGTCCTGACGCGATCCCCATCCAAAATGGTGATTGAAATCAAAATCAATTGTCCTGCGGGATTCGTCGGATTCGGGACCTGAACGATCGAAAGAGTCATAATAGAATTGAAATGTGGTGTCCGAGCGGCTCGAAAAAGTGTGCTTCCATCGCCCAAGAATATTTCCACCCGAAAGTTGACTATCCACGTTCAGATTATCCACCACAGGTGGATCAATCGAGTAGATATGAATAATTGTGGCACCTGCGTGGCCCGTGTACATGTCTCCTTGCACGGTAAGCGAATCTTTGGACGAAATCTTGGTATCCGCGCGGAAACTGCCATGCAAAAGATCCCAATCGTCTGCGCCGGAACCGCCGCCTGCCGCGGGCAAGGCGCCATTTTTCAGATAATTTATAGCGATCCGGTAGTCCGTATCTTTGGGCAGGGATCCGCCGTATTGCACAGTGCCAAATCCTTTGCCGTCTGTGCCACCGCCGCCGGAAATGAGGGCCCCGGGCGTGTCCGCGGCAACCTTCGTCACGACATTAATCACACCGTTTACAGCATTGGCTCCCCAGATCGTGGCGCCGGGGCCCCGAATCACTTCAATCCTTTCTATATCTTCGAGCGGCACATTCTGTGTGTCCCAGTTCACGCCGCCAAGTAATGGCGTGTACACCGCCCGCCCGTCGATCAATACGAGCAATTTGTTTGAAAATTGACCGTTAAATCCGCGCACAGAAACAGCCCAGGCATTCGAGTTGATTTGCGATACGTCCATTCCCGGAACCATGCGCAGCAAATCGGGAATGTTCGTCGCTCCTGAACGGCGTATATCTTCTCCGGAAATCACGAAAATTGCCGCCGCGGCCTGCGACATTTTCTGATCTGTCTTGGAGACCGACGTCACTTTGATATTCATCAGGTCTTCCAGCGAGACTTGCGAAAGATCGCTTTGGGAAGCCGCCGTCGAAGAACTTTTTGTCGTTGGCTGAGGGATCTGCGCTGGCGCTGCCACGGCCAGGAACGGCAAACTCATCACCAACAAAACACCTATTTTTCGGTTAAAATTTTCCATTGAAATCGTCCCTTCACACATAGGGCCGTGACCCACTGCTTCGTAATCAAGCATTTCCCTGGCCAATTCCCGGCGTAGATGACATCGGCAAACTGTGCGGATCTAACAGGTTTAGTTAAGGCAGGAAAAACGAGGCAGTTTCAAAAACAAACAATACAGGGAATTACGTATCAAACTGACACTTGCATTCGCTCTATCACGATTAGAATTTTATAAGAAGCGGTACTGGATTTTGCTTTTTGCAACTAGCTTCAGGTCTCTGCGCGATACAACTTCGCCGTATTATAAATCGTCGACACGACGAGCATCCCAAACATCCCCGCGATGGCGATGATTCCTCCCATGTCAAACACACGGAAGGTCGAGCCGAATACGCGCGCATCCGGATGAAACCACAGCGCTACATTGCCCATCGACAACAAAATCCGAATTTCCGTAGGTCCGAATTTTGCAAACGAAAGTTGAAAAGTTCCCACAGTATAGGTAGCCAGATACACCTGCACCGACAGCATCAAAAAAGCGATAAACATGCCGAGTGCAATTCTCCAGTCGATGAAGCCGGAAAGCGCAAGTCCGCCCATCAGAAAAAATCCGCCGAAAGTATCAATCATGTGATCAACGTAAAAGCCGTAACGCGGTCGCTGGCGGTCTCGAAGACGCGCGAGAGTTCCATCCAGGCTATCGCCAAACCAATTCAGCCCCAGAAAAACTGTGGCAAGCATCAACCCATAGCGATGCGTGCGCGCAAATGAATAACTCGCACCCGCAAGAAACATGGATAGAAATCCCAGAAACGTCAAATGGTCTGAATTTATTTGCGCAGGTAGTTTTGCCGCCAGCCATGGAAGGACTTTACGCTCCAAGGGAGCCGTGAAACTTTCTTGAAGTCGCAGCGCGTCCTTGAAGGAAACGCTTTTCACGGATTGCCGCTCTGGACTTGCCCTCTGCTCGCGTGGCTTCACAGAGATTTGGTTATTTTCGTTCTGCATCGTCAGCCTCCCTTTGTAAAGTTTCCTCTCACACTACGGCAACGCGTGCGCGCCGCCACGCAGGACCGCGGAGCGCGTAGAAAGCAAAGTAAATTCCAGAGATTCCCTGGGAATACTTTCGATGAACGGCGCGATTAACCAGTTGAGCCCCGTGGGAACGTCGCGCGTCAAAGAGATCGCTTCGCACTGAACATAAACTCCCCCGTCCCTTTCAGCAAAACGCCAGAAGGAGTCGAGCCGCCACATGAAACCTTCGCCCCGGCCCTCAGGCGTCGCCCTTTCATCCGGCTCGTCCGGATGATTTATTTCCGCAATGCGCGTGCTATAGGATTCGCTGAAGGCGCGAGTTGCATCGAGCGAGTGGTAGTGCACCGCATATTCGGTGTCGAGAACAACGGTAACTACTTTTTTCTTTTTCAATCGAAGATAGACTTTGAAATCGTCGCCCGCATGCTCGATCGTCTTCGATTTCACGACTTCCGGCTTGAAATATTCGGCGTGATGATCGTAATCCTGAACCAGCGCCAGCACCCGGCTGAGCGTGGCCCCCGGAATAAAAACAGTGCCCACCCAGTGATGAATAAGCGCTCCGGGCGTCGAAGTATTTCCCGAAGGATCGGGCGTGCGCATTTTCTCCGAAACCACCTCGCCGCTTTTCAGCCGGGCATTTGTTTCGTCTCGGCTGGGTACAAGGAGGTTATCGACCCAAAGAAACGCTCCTCGCGTCTTCACTTCACCGGCCATCCGCTTTTCGGTCAGCCGAATATAGCGATCGAATCCTTGCGCTGCTTCCGGCCGCAAATCCGCAGCCGCCACAAAACATGGCCGAACAATCAGACTAATAATCAGTGTCATACAAGTCCAAATTGCTCGTCGGTTTCGAATCGCTGCCTCCTTGTGCGGCACGAGATTGCCTAAAAATCGTGTCAGCTTGCAATGCACTTCCTCTAAATTCGCATCAATTAGAAGTCATCCGCTACGCCCAACAAAGTTATAGGGTTATTGACGTATATCTTTTAAAATACCTGTGACATCTTGGGCCTGGGTCAAAACTGTGCAAGAACAAACAAACCAAAAGCCAATTTTTCGCTTCGGCTTGTACGAGCTGGATAGTGTCACAGGAGACCTGCGCAAGGATGGCAAGCTTCGCCCGCGCATACAAGGCCAGCCGCTAGAAATCCTTTTGCACCTGCTGGGGCGTCCCGGCGATGTCGTGACTCGCGATGAACTGCGCCTTCAGCTTTGGCCTGTGGATACATTTGTTGACTACGATCATAGCCTCAACACAGCTGTGAATAAGTTGCGCGACGCCCTCAATGATTCGGCGGACAATCCGCGCTTCATCCAAACAATTCCCCGTCGCGGCTATCGCTTCATTTCCTCCGTGGAAATTGTGACCAATCATTCTTCGAGCAATTACTCAACGAAAGCGGAAGAAACTGTGCCGGAACCTGCCACGCACACCGAAGCTCCCGGCCCATTGCCAACCCGAAAACTCACGATGGGGCTGAGTGATGCGCACGATCTCCCCGAGGCGCCGCGCGGCGTTGTGCAAATCCTTTTTTCGCTCATTCAAATCATGTATTTATCTTTTTATTTCATTTCGCTGGCAAGGCTGCGCTGGGTGGGGCCCATCCTTTCCCAGTCGGTTCAACACCCTAAGTGGATTTTTGCGTTGCTTATTCTTACCGCGCTGGTAGGCATTCCAATTCGTTTGTATTTATTGTCTGCGGTTGTATTTGGATATCGGGGCTTGCCTGTTAAATTTCTTCGCCTCTTCCCGATCGTGATTCCTCTAGATGAGCTTTGGGCGCTCGCGCCATTCCTGCTGGTGGATCAAATTGGCCTGGGCCTCGCGCTGGCCGCCACGGCTGCGCTGCTTTATCTCCCTTTTTCACAACGCAGCCTGATGCTGATGGGCGAACTTGCTCCCAAACGTGCTGAAAATATCTAAGTCTCTCTGCTGTGTCGCGTCGTGTTGTTATCATTCGCTAATTTAAGCACGCAACAAAAGTCGCCCGTCCGGAATACGGACGGCCTCTACGAAAACCTTTCGCAATGCAGCGAGTCACGCCTACTGGTCAAGGATGGTGTCGTCGAGGCCATATCGTCCCGTTCACGGTGAACGGTCTCGGTGAACCGCGCATTTCGGGACGATATGGGCACGGCCTTCCACACTTCCATATTCTCCGCAACATAATTCCGGCGCTTGGTCCCACGATTCTTTTGCAGTAAGCTTCCTTTCCTCTGTTGGCATAAGAAATATTCAAAAATGTGCGAACCGCTCCAACGTCGTAGCGGGTGGAGGCAATCCATGCGATCACAATTCTTGACCGTACTAATTTGCTTCTCAATTTTGCAGACGATACCAAACGCGATTGCCGCCCAAATCGGCGCACCGCAAACGCAAACCGCGGCCGATCCCGCAAAGATTCTCGTCGATCAGCTCAACCTGGATCGCTACAAGGCCACGGTCAAAGGGCTCACGCAATTCGGCGATCGCCGCCAGGGCACGGACCGGAACCGCAAGGCCATCGATTGGATAGAAGCTCAGCTTAAGAGTTACGGCTGCGCAAATATCGAGCGACTCAAGTACGACTACCAGCCGCCCAATCCGGACCTGCGCAGCACGATGGCAAATGCAGCGGGTGGACCTGGAACCCCCACGCCGCAAGGCACGATTTCCGTTGGAGGCGGCTCGCCAAAAGGCCTGCGCGTTCGCACAGGAATTAACAATGATCCCAACGCGCAGCCGGATCCAAAACTACGCGCATTGAATTCCCAGCAGTCCGCTCCGGGCGCTCGCGAAGAAATTTATTGCACCAAAGTTGGCAACCCGCACCCGGAAGAAATGTACATCGTCAGCGCGCACATGGACGGCATCGGCTGGGGCGAAGCCGCCAATGACGATGGATCGGGCACAGCTCTGGTGATGGAACTCGCTCGCATATTCGGCAATCCGAACGTGCGCACCGAACGCTCGATCCGCTTTATTTTTTGGAACAACGAAGAAACAGGATTGAATGGCAGCGCGGCCTACGTCGCTCAGCGCAAAGATTTACAGGGCAAGGAAAATCCTCCGGGATCAGGCCGCTACCCGGAACCCAAATGGCTGGGAATGATTCAACACGACATGATGATGTTCGATCACGGGATGCCTCGCGAAGATGGAACCGTCAGCAAGCAGCAGCGCCCTGAAGCGGACATCAACATTGAATTCCAGGTGAATTCGCAATTCGCGGCTCAATCGCAAGCGCTTGCCTGGACATTCCAGCAAGCCGACGAAAAATATGCAACGGATTATCCAGCGACCGTTGGCAGCCACATGACCAACACCGATTCCAACCCGTTCATGAATGAAGTGGCTGCAATCAGCGTACGAGAAAATGAGCGCGGCACGGAAATTGGCAACGGTTGGGATCCGCAGTGGCACCAGCCGACGGATTTATATACGACATACTACGACAAAGATTTTCTCTTGGGCTTGAATGCGGCACAAACGACGTTAGCGGCCACCGCAAAATTGGCTGGCGCAACAATAACAAAACCAAATTAAATGAAGGTTTACGTAGCATAGCTTCAGCCTGTGGGGTTTGTACTTGTAGCGCCGGCGTCCCGCCGGCAGTTTTTGCGCTGCGTTGCGAAAACTGAAAATTGCCGCCGAGACGCCGGCGCTACAAAAACTCACTCAAACTGAAATCCAATTTTGTCTTCAATCCCCACGTTTCCATGGCTTCGCCGAATAAATTTCCACGCCACGAGCGTGGCAATCAACAGGAGCGCGAGCGATGTGAGCGAAGCCAGCTTCAATCCTTGCACAATCTGAACAGGCGTGTTTCCCACCATCGCGCCAAAAATGGCAACACCAATGGCTCCACCCGTCTGCCGCGACGCGTTCAAAACCGCCGACGCGGTTCCGGAGCGTTTTCGATCCACGCTGGAAAGGACCGCGGCGGTCATCGCGGGAATTGCAAAACCCATTCCAGCGGGAAGAACGATGAAAGGAACCAGCATCGCAAGGTAGGGAGTCGCGTAACCAAATTGCGACAACATCACATACGCCACCACCGTCACTGCCGAGCCGAGGATCATCGGAAAGCGCGGCCCTGTACGAGACGCCACCATGCCGCTGGCCAAATTTGACAAAATAAACGTGGTCATCATCGGCAAATATGCCAGCCCCGTGCCCAACGCCGAATATCCGCGCGCCTGCTGCAGGTACAGGCTCAGCACAAAAATCATTCCGTAAAAAGTGAGATTCATGATCGTCCCGAAAATTACGGACGGACTGAAATTTGGCAAATGAAAGAGGCCGAATGGAAGCATGGGCTCCGCGGATTTCGCTTCCGCAAAATAAAAAGCGCTTCCCGCAATGACCGCAAGAATGGCTCCGCCGATTACCAGTGGGTGGTGAATTCCCAACGGGCGAAGTTCGATGACCGAGCACGTCAATCCCGTGAGCGCCAGGATCGACAGCAATTGGCCCACGGGATCGAGATGATGCGTCGCATCGGAATGAGTGCCGGAAGAAACAGACTGCATGGTTAGGACGACGCCGACAACGCAAAGCGGTACATTCACCAAAAAAATGCTGCGCCAGCCCAGGCTGGCTACGAGCAATCCACCGATCACTGGCCCCGCCGCAATCGCCACGCTTCCGGCCGCGGTCCACAAGCCGACGGCGCGAGCGCGCAATGCATGATCATCGCCTGCCGCGTGGCTGAGCAGCGCGAGCGAACTGGGAATCAGGAGAGCAGCTCCCGCGCCTTGCGCGGCGCGCGCTGCAATCATGGTTGCGGCGTTTGGCGCAAGGCCACACGCGAGCGAAGCAACACCAAAAATTGCCAGACCAATCAGATAGGTCAGTCGAGAGCCAAAACGATCGCCCAGCACTCCTGCGGAAAGCATCAACACGGCGAATGGCAGCGTGTAAGCATCGACCACCCACGACAATCCGGCCACACGCACCGATAAACTGGCGGCAATGTGCGGCAACGCCACATTCACGATGGTCACGTCCAGCTGCGTCACCACGAAGCTGAAGCTCGTCGCGATCACAATCCGGTTCATGCTGGCTGTGGCGGAAGATTGAGTTGCAGGGGTCATGGATTCGCTAAACGTCGCGCGCCGGATTTTCTCCTGTGGACTCGTAAACTAAACAGACCAGCCATCATGCCTAACAGAAAATCTAACTTATCTAATGTACAGGAAAATCAAAGTTGGCGTTATGCTGGCCAGAACTGTTTTGAATTGTGATTGCTGTCTCACAGGGATTGTCTGTATTGCTGCATTCTCTCCATACATGCTAATTTTCCTGTGTTTAGATTTCTTCGGTAATCGCGGCAATTTTGCAGGTCGGGGGAATACATCATGAAATGGACGCCCGGTGGCGAAAGCGGAGACATTGAGGATCGCCGAGATGAAGGCGGCGGCGGTGGCTTTCAATTCGGGGGCATCCACATCGGCATCGGCGGCGCTATCGTGCTTGCCATTCTAAGTTTCGTTTTCCGGACAAATTTATTCAGCCTGCTGGGCAACGGAGCGGTTTCGACCACGGCGATCAGCCAGCCGAACCCTGCCCAGGACGCTGCTGAAAAGCCTCTCGTGGAATTCGTCTCTTTCGTGCTGGATGACGTTCAAAAAACCTGGACCGAGATTCTTCCGCAGCAGACCGGAACGCAATATCGTCACGCCAAACTCGTTCTTTTCCGCGACGCCACGGACTCCGGGTGCGGCAACGCGCAATCCGCAACCGGCCCTTTTTATTGTCCCGAAGATGAACACGTCTACATCGACCTCAGCTTCTTCGACGAATTAAACCGCCGCTTCGGCGCGCCCGGTCAATTTGCGCAAGCCTATGTGCTCGCTCACGAACTCGGCCATCACGTTCAGAAACTGACGGGGATCGAAGGAAAAGTGCGCCGCCTTCAGAAAAACAACTCGCGCGAAATAAACCCCTTATCCGTAAAGCTCGAACTGCAGGCCGACTGCTTTGCTGGAATTTGGGCGCACTCCACGCAGCAACGCGGCCTACTTGAAAAGGGAGACGTCGAATCCGCCCTGGGCGCAGCAGCCGCAGTGGGCGACGATCGCCTGCAAAAAATGTCCACCGGCCACGTCAGTCCCGAATCATTCACCCACGGAACTTCCGAGCAGCGCATGCACTGGTTCAACGCCGGCTTGAGCACCGGCACAATCACCGCATGCAACACATTTCAGCAGCCGAATTGAAAAAGTCTCAAATCGTGACTGCGCAAGAAGCCAGTTTCCGGGAAGACGACGCAGTATAAAATGGCGCACCCAATACGTGAAGGCTTTGTTTCCGACCTGCAAGAGCCTTTTATCCGATTTTGCCGAGCCCAATAATTTCTATAGGGCGCGGTAAATCTGATCGTGATTGTGATGCAGACCGATCACAACTCCGATCAACGCTCCAATGCCACCGAATACAATTGCGCCCGAGGCGGCGCCTCCGCCACGCGAGCAAGTTTGGTTCGGGCCGCAGATGCCTACGCCGAGCCCTACTCCGATTCCCACGCCGATTGCGCCGCCAACCGCGGCATCGCGAGCAGCTTCGCGTTTGCCCACCAGGTAAACGCTCGTGATATTTTTCCGCTGAATCGTCACGGGTGGTCGATTTGAATTATCGAGCACAAGTTCTGAATCCGTCACGCTTGCAACTGTGCCATTTACTGTCGGGCTACTTCTTTGATGAATTTCCACCTTGGTACCTGCGGACAGCGCCGCGACCACGGCCCAATTAGGTTGAACATTGGATTTCGCAGCCGCAGGTAATGACAAAAGAAACAGCCCCGCCAAAACGTAGTAGCACTTGAGCATCGTGCCCCCCGCGGACATCTTCGAAAAGTTGATCGAAACTGGAGCGGTTAATCGGCGAAAAGATAGCACACACTTGAACGTCTGAGTATAGTAACTTGTGGAGTGTCCACGAGAGGTTTGTCCTTAACTTGCGATGAGTCGCGGCACCCAGCCTGGCAAGTACGCGAATCGCATGCCCAAGCGCTGCGAAACGGGGCGTTCACAGAAACTGGGAATCAAGGCCACGCCAGACCCCTTTGCCCTTCTCCCTCCGCGCTTTTCCTGTGATAAAATCCCGCTCATGCAACGCAGACAATTTTTAGTTCTTTCCGCGGCAAGCATTGGCGGCGTGCTGGTGTATTCACTGGACCGCCGCGTCTCGCGCCTTTTCGCGCAGGAAAAAACAACTCAAACCCTGAAAATTCCGTTGCGCTTTTTCAACGAAGAAGAAGCGCTGATCGTGGCCGCTGCCGCCGCGCGAATTTTTCCTAGCGACGATTCCGGCCCGGGCGCGAAGGAAGCCGGCGTCGTGATCTACATCGATCGCCAGCTTGCCGGCCCATACGGGCACGATCGCTACCGCTACTCGCAGGGTCCATTCGACGAAAAAGCGGCGCGCGAATTCGGCTATCAGGGCCAGGCCACGCCGAGCGAAACGTATCGCGAAGGACTCAGGGGCTTGAAAGGTTTTGAAAAACTTTCTCCCGAAGAGCAGGACAAAGAATTGCAGCAAATCGAGAACACACATTTTTTCGCCGTGCTGCGCCAGAACACCATCGAAGGAATGTTCAGCGACCCCGTGCATGGCGGCAACATCGACATGGTCGGCTGGCAACTCGTCGGCTTCCCCGGCCCGCGCATGAGTAACATCGACGACGTCACGAAGCACTACGGCGAAGCGTTTCGCCCCAAGGCTCTTTCGCTTGAGCAAGCCATCGGACGTAAAGTTCGCCCCAGCGAAGACGAGGATCTGAAATCATGAAAACGCTGCCTTCCACAGACGTCCTGATAATCGGCGGCGGCTGGACCGGCCTGCTGATGGCAAAAGAACTGAGCGCGCGCACGCCCGCATCGATCGTGATTCTGGAGCGCGGTCCCGACCGCCGCCCGGACTACATCAAGGGCATGGACGAACTGGATTTTTTTGTGCGCATGCACATGATGCAGAACCCAACGCGTGAAACTCCCACCATGCGCCATCGCGATAGCGAGCGCGCGCTGCCCGTACGCCAGTACGGCGCGTTCCTTCCCGGCTCCGGCATTGGCGGCACAGGCGAGCACTGGGGAGCGGTTTACCCGCGCCTGCAGCCCGATTGTTTCACGCTGCATTCCTCAACCGTGGCGCGCTACGGAGAAAGAAAATTGCCGGAAGACAGCTCCATGCAGGATTGGGGCATCACGTACGATGAAATGGAATCCTACTACACGCGTTCGGAGCGCGAGGTCGGCGTCTCAGGCAAGGCCGGCAATTTGAACGGGAAAAAAATTGACGGCGGAAATATTTTTGAGGGCTGGCGCAGCTCGGAATATCCCATGCCGCCAACTCCCACGCCCTATTTTTCAGACCTGTTTCGCAACGGCGCAAAATCACTCGGCTATCATCCATTCAACAACGCCACGGCCGTTACCAGCCGCGATTACACCAATCCGGAAGGCGTCTCGCGCCCCGCGTGCTCGTTCTGCGGATATTGCGAACGCACTCCCTGCATGATTGGCGCGAAGGCGCAACCCACCAGCGTCCTGATGCCCGTGCTGAAAAATCGGAAATCCGTTACACTTCGTACTGGCGCAACAGTGCGCAGAATCGTTCACGACACAACCGAAAAAGGCGGCAAGGCGCGCGGCGTCACCTACATCGACGAATCGGGCGAAGAAATCTTTCAGCCCGCCGATCTTATTTTTCTTTCGACATTCACGCTTGGCAACAATCATCTGCTTTTTCTTTCTGGCATTGGCACGCCATACGATCCCGCGACCGACAAGGGCACGCTCGGAAAAAATCTCACGCATCAAGTCGCATTTGGCGTGCAGGCGTTTCTGCCCAAGCCGCTCAACCGGTTCATGGGCGGAGGCGGCACAGGCGTGCGCATCTCGGACTTCGACGCGGACGTTTTCGATCACAGCAATCTTCCCTTCATTCGCGGCGGAATGATCGGCGCCATGAGCGTTGGCACTCAGCCGCTTTCCACATTTGGAAATGTTCCGAACTCATTGAAGCTGCCGCGCTGGGGCGCCGCCTGGAAGAAAGCGGCCATCGAGTGGTATGACAATACTGGCGTCGTCTCTTTTGCCGGCGAGCAAATTCCCTATCGAGGCAATCGCTTCGATCTCGACCCAACGTACAAAAATCCGCTGGGCGATCTTCTTCTGCGCATGACCATCAACTGGCAGGACAACGAACGCAAAATGGTCGACTTCATGAACGCAAAGATGGTGGAAATCGCGCGCGCGATGGGCGCGAAAGAAGTGAATGCTTCCGCTCCGTACGGCGATTATGATGTCACGCGCTACCAGTCGACCCACATTCAGGGCGGCACAATGATGGCCACGTCACCTGACCGCGGCGTTGTGAACACCTACGGCCAGCACTGGGACGCTTCCAATCTTTTCGTCCTCGGCGCCTCCACATTCCCCAATTCAGGCTCGTCAAATCCCACGCCCACAATTCTCGCGCTGACCTACCGCACCGCCGACGCGATTGTAGACAAGTATTTGAAAAAGCCTGGAATGTTGGGGTAATTCGTTCCGGATTTAAAATTCGAAAACTATTTTAGAATTAGATGTGGCATGACGTGGCATAGGCTTCAGCCTATGGGTTTTAGTCCTGGCAAGGCCTAAATTCCACAGGCTGAAGCCTATGCCACAAAAACCCGTACTACTTAATCCTGCTCAATCTTGATGCGCACGGGCTTGCCAGGTTTCAGCAGCGCGGCTTGGGTTTCATCCACGTAAATGCTGCAGCAATAGTAGCGATCTGCGATAGGCAGACCCGAAACTGGATCGCGTTCGAGGGTAACCAAAATTCTGTATTCGTGCCGCTTGCTCCAACCCTGGTTGCGAACTTTTTCCGTAAGGTTGCCGGTCAAAACGATTTCAGGATTTGGCAATGGTCCAATAAAAGGCGCAGCGTTCGCACTGAGCCCGGCTTCCGTGTTGGGAATATCGGTGAAGTCCTGATCAACTTGTGTATCGCAGGTCGCATTCGCCGTTTCGATTGACTGTTGATAACCAGGCACGCTGATCGGGCGCCGCACAAGCGATTCAAGATTCAGCGTTCCCGCAACTTCCTTCACGATCTCCGCATCCACCACTTGCAGCCCGCGTTGAAACGCCTTGAACATTGCGCTAAAGCAATAATTGTTGATGCTGCGTGGAACGCCGCCGCTAGATTCCGCGATTTGTACGAGCGCGTCCGGCGTAAAAATTTGCTTGCCGCTCCAACCCGAGGCCCGCAACCGGTAATCGACGTACTCGGCAGTCTCCGCCAAGCTCAGCGATTTCAAACTGGAAAGTACCGCAATACGCTGGCGCAGTTGCACCAGGCTTTCCCGCATCAGAGTTTCGGCCAATTGCGGCTGCCCAGCCAGAACAATCTGAATCAGTTTGGAGTGCGTGGTTTCAAAATCAGAAAGCAGGCGAATCGTTTCCAGCACCGGTTCCTGCAAATTCTGCGCTTCATCCACGATCAGGACAAATCGCCGTCCGCGCAACATCTCTTCCAGCAGCGCCTGATTCAATGCGCGGTGCATCGCCACGGCGTCCATGCCCGTATGGTCCACTTGCAATTCATTCAAAATGTAGCAAAGCAATTCACGCGAATTGCACTGCGTCTGAAACAGGAACACGACGCGAGCGGACTCAGCCAGCTCTTCCATCAATCGATGCAGCAGCGTCGTCTTGCCCATGCCGGGTTCCGCAACGAGCATCATGAATCCGCGAAAATGTTCGATTCCCTGCTTGAGTGATGTCAGGGCTTCACTATGCGATGCGCTCAGATAGAGGCAAGCCGGGTCCGGCGTTACGTCAAATGGCTGCTGACTCAACCCATAATAAGAAAGCAAATTTGCTCCTGTCGCCTTGTCCACGGTTGTATCGACAGACTCGGGCAACGGAAACATAACCAATTCATCCGCGTCCTCTCGCTCGACAACATTTGTTTCAACCGCGATTGCAGAAGCCTTCCCCTCTTCCATCTGCGTGCCCGGCGCCGCATCCTTTTCAGCTTCACTTGCGCATGGCTCTTCCAGTTCAAGCAGGCCATGCGCGAACAGCGGTGAAACCTCCGTATCCGGAATCGCTTGTCGGATTGGAGGCTCGGAAAACGCGGATATGTCGGCAAGCGAAATCGGGTCAAGGCTCACAAACGGAAAAGACGCAGAGTTCATTTTCACCTCGTCGGAAATTATCGCACCTGTAATCTCTGTTGAAATCTCTGAAGCGTCCGGAAATTCGATGGCAGCCATTTCCGCCACTTTTAAATTCACTGGTTCGCAAGGCGCTGCTTCGATCTTCCTGGATACAAGGACTGCGGAAGACTGAACCGGGGCTATCCGGCGCAACATTTGTTCTGTCTTATGATTCACAGCGTTTTGGCGGCGTGATCGAACGGGCGGGGCATAAAAAGTGTGGGAAACCTTAGCTTCCATTTTTCTATTTCTAACCGAGAAGACCAACAGCCCGAAAAGCAGCATGCATGATCCGTAAGCGATGTTGGTTTCCATTCCTGTATTCAGCCAGTGCATCATTTACCTCTTCAAAATACTTTCTGCTGTAAATCTTTTTTCGAAGAACTTGGGTGCTTCCGTCTATTTCGCTTTTTTCCGCCCTGCGATCCACCGACTTGCCGGAAGGCCGTGGGTTGAAACCTGTCTGATTGCGTTTCAATCTTAACCAAGCATTCGAAAATGACCGATAGACAACTGGCATCATATTTTGTGTACCCAGGGTACTGGAACCGGGTTCCCATATTGGCAAGTCCTTTGCAATCAGCAGCTTGATTCTCAGATGGGTGATAACTCCTTTGTTAATATACTGAGTTATATCCACGCCTACTTTCAGACATCAAAAGCTCATTCTCTGCGTCCGTATGCAGATATGTTTGATTCTGTCCTCAACCCGATCGACTGATGCGGACAGGCCCGGCGGCGGGACAGACCCGATGCATGTGCTAGAATCTTGCACTTGAGTCCAAAGGGTCGAGAACCGCAATGAAAATTAGCAAGGAAGATGTATTAAAGGTGGCAACTCTGGCCAATCTGGAGTTGTCCGACGCAGAAGTAGACACATACCGCAGCCACCTCGACGATATTCTCACTTACATTGACAAGCTGAATGAGCTTGATACCTCGGGCGTTGAACCGATGACCCAGGTGGTGGCAGCGGCGGAAGATGATTCAGCCCTGCGTGAAGACGTTATCGTTCGCGCTGACATTATTACGGAAGTCTTGCAGGGTGCACCCGATCCCGAAGCGCCTTATTTCCGAGTTCCCAGGGTGATCGAAAAGTGAGCGCCCCAACGGCATGGACCATCCCGGAAGTGCGCGCGGCGCTCGACGCGCGTAAAATTTCCGCCCGCGAACTCGTCACGGACTTCTACGGGCGCATTGAACAGCGCAATCCCGAGCTGAATATTTTTCTTGCCCTGTCCCCTGACCGCGCCTACGCGCAAGCGGACAAGATTGACGCCGCCATCGCCGCCGGTGACTTCCTGCCCGTGCTGGCTGGAGTTCCGGTAGCGATAAAAGACGTGATTAGCACACGGGGCATTCCTACAACCTGCGGCTCCCGCATATTGGAGGGTTATAACCCTGCTTATGATGCAACCGCCGTGACTCTACTGGAACGCGCGGGTGCCGTCGTGCTCGGAAAAACGAATTGCGATGAATTTGCGATGGGCAGCTCGAACGAAAACTCCGCGTATGGGCCGGTCCGCAACCCTGTTGCGACCGATCATGTTCCCGGCGGTTCCAGCGGAGGCTCGGCGGCAGCCGTGGCCGCCAACCTGGCTGTAGCTTCGCTGGGCACGGATACGGGCGGTTCCATTCGCCAACCGGGATCGTTTTGCGGAGTTCCCGCGTTGAATCCGAGCTATGGCCGCGTCTCTCGCTACGGCCTGATCGCGTATGCTTCATCCCTCGATCGTATTGGGCCATTTGCGCATACGGTGCGCGACACCGCTACGGTCATGTCGATCATCGCGGGGCGTGATCCGCGCGACGCCACTTCGGCCTCCATTCCGGTTCCAGATTACCCTGCAGGCCTCAGTCGCCCACTTCATGGTCTGCGCATTGGGATCCCTGACGATTATTTTGGCGAAGGGATTGATCCGGATGTTCGAAAGAAGGTCGAAGCTGGCATTGCCCTGCTCGAAAAGCTGGGCTGCCGCCGCGTTTCCATCCGCATGCCGAACACGGAATATGCCGTCGCGGCTTATTACATTATCGCCACGGCTGAAGCTAGTTCCAACCTCGCGCGCTATGACGGAGTGCGTTACGGTCCACGCGTTTCGGGCTCAACTCTGACCGAGATGTACCAAAAAACGCGCGGCCGCGGCTTCGGCGCGGAAGTGAAGCGCCGCATCGTCCTCGGCACCTATGTTCTTTCCGCCGGATATTACGATGCGTACTATTTGAAGGGGCAAAAAGTTCGCGCGCTGATCGCCAGGGATTTCCGGGATGCCTTCGAAAAGGTTGACGCCATCGTGACGCCAACTTCTCCCGTCCCGGCCTTCCGAATTGGAGAACGAACTGCCAACCCCTTGCAAATGTATCTAGCCGACATTTACACAGTCACTGGTTCGCTGGCTGGCGTGCCTGGAATTTCCGTGCCGTCCGGAAAAACCCCTTCCGGTCTTCCCGTAGGATTGCAGATCTACGGACCCGCTTTCGGCGAAGACCGTGTCCTGCATATGGCTCATGCGTTTGAACAAGCCGGCGGCAGCTCCCTGTAGCGCTAACCTTCAGGTTGGCATGGCTCCGAAACTAAACAAAATTACGTAGAGTTGTACAAAAAACTGGACACTTTTCGGGTGCAGTTTTTCATTTTACTTTCCTCACGCTTCATGTCCCTCATCTCTATCTTTCTATAATGCTTTTCTTTCCAATTATTTGCAGACTTGCCCCCGTGCCATGAGGCAGCAATTCGCCGAACGGCAGAATGATTGCTCAGAAAATAATGAGCAATCGACTTCGGATCTGGGTTTTAGTGTGTTCTATTCGTTTGCAGGAATCGTAAAGGACGACAGGAAAAATGATCACCGTAAAATCCACTCAGAAGACTTTTACCGAAGACGAAATTTCTCACCTTACTGGGATCTGCTCAGAACACCTTCGCTCTTTGGCCCGCAGCAAACATCTGGGGTCGATTGTCCGGGCCGCAGGAGCAGTCGGAGGCCAAGCGGAGCGCCTACTCTTCACCCATACCGATCTGAGTGTGCTCACGGCCCTATTTTCTCGCTGCGAACATTAAGCCGCGGCATCTCCCTCATTTATCTCAAACCCCTACTCTTGAAATTTACTTCGAGATAAGCTTCCGCCTCTTTTGGTGGCGCCGGCGTCTCGCCGGCGGTTTTGCGCTACCTCAGCACAATGCAAGCCCGCCGGCGAGACGGCGGCGCCACCAAAAGCGCGAGTCTTGCGGCAAGCGTCCTCGATCACGTTTCCCAATCTTCCTTCGTCGTGAGAAAAAAGGACTCACCCCGGAAGGTTGAAACCCGCCTCACGCAAGCGTTGCATGCAGCACGTTGCGGCGTTATCCTCGCTTAAGGTGGCTTGCAGGTAAGGACTGAAATGAAGCGGATCCCGGCGCACATCGCAATCATCCTCGCGGCGCTGCTCGCTGTGCTGCTTAGCCTTTCGGGCAGTTTTGCCTTTGCGTCAATGCCGGGGCAACAGAGCGGGGACGCAAAATCTTCCTCTTCTTCCCAATCGCAAATCCCCTCTGCGCTCCCCAAGGGCAAAAAAATAATTTTGAAGGATGGCACATATCAACTGGCGCGTGAATACTCGGTAGAGGGTGATCGCGTGCGTTACTGGAGCGTGGAAAGTTCGCAGTGGGAGGAAATTCCAGCAAGCCTGGTGGATTGGGATGCCACCCACAAATCCGAGGCCGAACAGGCTGCTCGCGACGCCGAGCTGAAAGCCAAGATCCGGGCCTCTGCCCTGGCCCAGCGCACCAAGGATATTGATGTAGATCGTAGCCTGGAGATCAAGCCGGGAATCTTTCTGCCCGATGCAGTCGGCTTTTACGCACTCGACCGCAACAATAGTATTCGCGAAATGAAACAGAGCACCGCGGAAGTAAAACGGTCGACAGGGCGCGAAGTGGGAAAGATTCTGAGCGGTGTCCAACTGATTCCGAGCAAAGCCACGATGGATATTCCCGGCGAGCGAGCCGCCATGCGCATTTCGACGGCCGAACCCGAATTTTTCATGCGACCGGTGGACCGGCGCGAGCCGCGTTTCCGTTTGTTGCGCGCTGAAGTCAAGGGTGGGCATCGCCTGATCGACACCATCAGCATTCGTTTCACGGGCGAAGAAAAACACAATGCCACTGACATCGAGATTCAGACATGGGTTCCCGCTACCGGCGTCTACCGCTATACGGTAGATGAGCGCCTCGAACCAGGCGAATACGCTTTCGTGGAAATGACCGCCGACGGCATCAGCGGCTACGTTTGGGATTTTGGAGTCGACGCGTCCGGAACGAAATCGAAATAAAATTGAGCGGCTGGGGCGGAACTGCAATTCATGAGGTTCTGTTTTAGGAAGCGTTCTTCTTGGGCTCCAGGACCACGGTCGCGGGCAATTCGCTCAGCAACGCCACTAATTCGGCGATTCGGAAGGGTTTTTGCAGGAATTTACCGGTCTCCGCGCCGCCTTGATCTCCGATAGCGGCTTCGACAAGGTCGCCTGTCATGAAAATAAATGTGGGCTGAATAATACTGCGGCGCGCTGAATCTTCCAAAACGCGGTCGCGTAGCGTGAATCCCGAAACTATTTTTCCGTGATCCGATTCCAGATTTAAATCGCACAGGATCACGTCGTAAATATTTCTGTTTGCAAGTTCCAACGCATGTTCGGAAGTAGCAGCGCAATCCACGAGGCATCCTCGGCCGGTCAAACTGTCCGTGACAAGTTCCAGAATACTTTCCTCATCGTCCACAACCAGAATTTTCTTTCGCGCAAGAGTCTGGTTAGCCTTGTCTGGAAAGTCCATCACAGAATTTTTTGCGGATGCCGGCGGCTGAATAA
Organism: uncultured Acidobacteriota bacterium; assembly: GCA_963786215.1. Taxonomy (GTDB): domain Bacteria; phylum Acidobacteriota; class Terriglobia; order Acidiferrales; family UBA7541; genus Palsa-360. The sequence continues at coordinate 299,821 of CAWAYK010000001.1, read as the reverse complement.
CGGCAGTAGACTCGGTGCAGATCGGCAGGGACACAGTGAAAACAGAACCGCCATCCGGCTGCGGTTGTGCGGAAATATCGCCATTATGCTCGCGAATAATTGCCAGGCAAATGCTAAGGCCCAGGCCCGTGCCGCGCCCGGGACGCTTCGTTGTAAAAAACGGATCGAAAATGCGCGGCAGCAATTCGCGCCGAATGCCCACTCCATCATCCTGAAACGTAATCAGCACCCGGTCTCCAACTACTCCCAGGCGTATGCGCAGCGTGCCATGATCGCGCACTTCGTTGATGGCCTGCTCGGCGTTCACAATGAGATTCAGGAACACCTGAGTCAGTTGATTGGAATCTCCCTGAACGGTGGGAAGATCATGGCGAGCGGACACATCCACCTGAATATGATTGGAATGCAGGGAATGCTCATGCAGTTGCAAAGTGCGCAGCACGAGGTCCGGCAAATGAAGCAGCGTGCTTCGCGGCGTGGACGGGCGAGAGAAAACCAGCAGGCTCTGCACGATGTGCGCGGCGCGGCGCGCCTGGCGGTGCGCCAAATCCAACTGGCGCGATTTGCGCTCGTCCGTCGACTGGTCTCGCAACAACTCCGTCACTCCCAAAATTGCGGTCAGCGGATTATTCAATTCATGCGCCACGCCGGCAATCATCTGCCCCATCGCCGCGAGGCGCTCCGATTGAATCAGCTGTTGCTGAAGCCGTTGTTGCTCTGTGATGTCTCTCGCGGACGCGATCACGCCGATAATTCGTCCCGTTTCGTCGTGCAGCGGACGGGCGGAAGCGCGGAAGATGCGCCACGCCCCGTTCTTATGCTGGGTCCGGTATTCAATCTGCCCCTCGGTCAGGCGCTTGAAAATCAGGTCGTCAAACATTTCGAGCAGCGCGGTCCGATCCGACGGATCCGTTCGCGCGCCCATCCTCTTTCCGATTAATTCTTCAGGGTGGAAACCGAGAATGTCATAAATTTGCGGGCTGACGAACGTGTAGCGCCCCACCGAGTCTAGCGCAATGACCAGATCAGGGAAGCTGTCCATCAAACGTCCGGCGAATTCCTGCTCGCGATGCAAGCGCCGTTCCATTTCGCGCTGCTCGGTTACATCCACGAAAGTACCCTGATACCGCACGAATTTGCCGGATGGGTCGCGGATGACCGCCGTGGTGTGAACAGCAACTACGTCCCTTTTGGGCTCTTTGTGTTTTAGCGTGATTTCATGCGCGCGCAAGAAACCCACATTGTTCAATAGATTTTGTTCTTCGATGCGGTCTTCCGATCTGCGGTAAAGAGATGAAATTTGGCAGTTCAGCAATTCTTCTTTGCTCTCATAACCGAGCATTTGCGCCAGCGCGGGATTCACTTCGGTAATCCGGTCGTCCGCCGACGCCAGGTAAACTCCCTCGCGCAGGGTTTGAAAAAGTTCCGTGAATCGAGTCTCACTTTCGCGTTCTTTGGTCACGTCGCGCGCGAAGCCGCTGATTCCGTACACCACATTGTCCCGCACGATCGCGTGCAGAACACAATCGAAATAGCGAAGATCGCCCGTATGCTTCACTCGTGCGCGAACGACCCCGGTCCATCGGTGCCGCTGCAGAAAGCGCGGCAGCCACTGCTCGAGGGCGAGCCTATCGCTGGCCTCGGGCAGATCAAAAAATTCATCGAGCGATCGTCCAACGACATCGGTGAAAGCAAGGTTCAGCAGGTTCGCGAAGCTCCGGTTCACGGTGAGAATCTTGCCGTCATTAGTTACCGAAAATAGCAGGTCTTCAAACGTGTCGATTAGGTCCCGATAACCTTGCTGGGATCGAGAGATCAGCGAAAAGAGTTGATCGAATTGGTCGGGATTCTGGACGTCAACCGTTCGGTGTTGAATACCTTGGATCAGTCCTCGTAACGCAGAGATTTCATTGGTCTTTATCCAGGCGTAGCCCACAAATAGAAACACGATGACTACTAATGCTACGGGCAATACTTCCAGACGGTGTGGCAGCGAGCCAATGGCTTGCCATGTGGATACTGCAAGTGCCAAGGCCAGACAACCCAAAAGGATAAGAGAGGCTCGCCAGACTTCAAGTTCATGACGGGTGAGCCGATCGCGGTCCGAATTCGCCATGGGCGATTCGGCCAAAACTTCTTCGCGGGGTTTGGAATTTGTGATCATCACCAATTCGAGTTGGAATGCCCCTCCGGTAGGCTGGCGGCCTAGGAGAGTTGCCTTGCTCGCAAATTATGCTGCCAACCTCGAAGCCGAGCAATGCCCTCTCATAAGGAAAATAGCGAAGTCGCCAACCCTTTCTAAAGACAGGAGTAACCTTGAAATTCCTTTAACTTACATGCTCATTGCAAAATAATATTGCCTCGAAGGCATTTCAAAAACATTTCAAATACGTTTCAGAAACGTTTTCAATTGCATTTCAAATGCAGTCTACGAATCACGCTCCAACTCCTTTTAAGCGTGGCAGTAGACCAAGTGCGTTGTCCCGCTGAATGGCGCGCACATCCTGTATGGGGAGGCCCAAACTGTTCAATCCATCTACGATCGATGCGACCGTCCAATAGGGAAGATCCGACCCAAAAAGAAGATGGCTAACGGAAAATAGTTTCAGCACTGCTGCCATCGCCGGAGGATTCGTGGCCACGCTGGCGACATCGTAATACTGACGCTGCAATTCGCCCTCAAATCCATTGGGAATGATGGCAGCGCGTTGCTCCGGCGTCATTTTCTTCGCGACACCGGAGATGCGCGTGAGCAGCATGGGTAAAGTCCCGCCACCGTGCGAGAAAATAAATCTGATATTCGGGCAGCGAGCAAACGTGCCTTTATAAATCAAGCTTGTAATGGTTCGCGTTGTGTCCGTCGGAAATTCGATGATCGATTCGTTCAGCGGAGGGATCGGATCCGAGCAGCACGTGACCGTGGGATGCACGAAAACAATGGCCTTGCGGCGATTGAGCTCGTTCATGACGGGAGCATATTTCGGATCCCCCAGCAACTTTCCGTCCTCGTAGCTGGTCAAAAGGCCAATGCCATCGAGTTTTAACGTGTCCAGCGCATATTCGATTTCGCGCAAACTTCCGTCGATGTCCGGCAGCGGAATCGCCGCCCACATCCCAAAGCGCCCTGGATAATCTTTGATCATCTGCGCGCCGTACTCATTGCACTGGCGCGCCCATGACCGCCCTTGCTGATTGTCTCCGAGCCACACTCCCGGACTGGTCAGCGACCCGATGGCGGTCGCCACTCCGCATTGATCCATTTGATCGAGAGAAAATTTCGGATTCCAATTTGTGCGCAGCGCTCTCTGGCTGTCCGTCTCCGTAAATTTGCTCGCAATTTCCGCGACATACTTCGGCGGGTAAAAATGGTGATGCATATCAACGATTCGAGGCCCGGCGCTCATGCTTTGCCCGAACGAGCGCGGCGCCAGCGCCATTCCGGCCCCGGCAACGGTTGCTGTTGCGGAGAGTATGCCCAAGATTTCTCTTCGCGAAGGGTGGCGTACATCGCACTGCCGCTTATGCGCTGCGGCGCGCCTTGCCAAAAGTGATTCTCCAGGCTTCATTTTTCGCTCCCCTTCCGCCCCGTTTCCCTGCCGCAAGTGGTTTGGAGGACTCTAGTTATCACGTCTGACGAACTGTCGTCACCTGAAAAATTACGCTCTACCCGGGCCGAATGAACTATGCTTAATGTGGGGATCACGCGATTTGCTGCGGCAGCTTTTTTAATATCTTTGGTTAGAGAGAACCGTTCATCCCTCTTAGAACATCCTAGGATTGGTGCCACTCCGGAGGATAAACATGGATTACCGAATTTTAGGAAAAAACGGACCGCAAGTTTCAGCGCTGGGCTTGGGATGCATGGGAATGTCTTTTGCCTACGGCCCCGCGGATGAAGAGGAATCGCTGAGAGTCCTGCATCGCTATATGGATCTGGGCGGAAATTTTCTGGATACGGCCGAAATTTATGGCCCGCATAAAAATGAGGAACTTGTCGGCCGTTTCTTGCGCGGAGTTTCTCGCGATAAAGTCATTGTCGCCACCAAATTTGGCTTCCGCATTGGCCCCGGCGGGAGCCGAGCCGTCGACAGCTCGCCCGAAAATGTTCGTCGCGCGTGCGATGGAAGCCTGAAACGCCTGGGCATCGACACCATCGATCTGTATTACCAGCATCGCGTCGATCCCCAGGTTCCAATCGAAGATACGGTCGGCGCGATGGCCGAACTCGTTTCCGCCGGAAAAGTTCGCATGCTCGGCCTTTCCGAAGCCGGCCCGGAAACCTTGCGCCGCGCCGTGAAAATCCATCCCATCGCCGCGCTGCAAAGCGAATATTCGCTCTGGTCGCGCGAAGTCGAATCCAACGGCGTGCTCTCCACCTGCCGCGAACTCGGCATCACCTTCGTCCCCTACAGCCCCCTCGGCCGCGGTTTCCTCACGGGCGCAATCCAGAAGCTCGAAGACCTTGACCCCACCGATTGGCGCCGCACCAATCCCCGCTTCGGCGAAAAAGCCCTGCAAGAAAACCTGAAACTGGCAGCAGCTGTGAAAGATTTGGCCAAGGAAAAAGGAGTATCGCCTGCGCAACTAGCTCTTGCCTGGGTCCTCGCCCAAGGCAAAGACCTAGTCCCCATCCCCGGAACAAAGCGCGTCCGCTACCTGGAAGACAATATGGGCGCCCTCAACGTGAAGCTAACCGAGAGCGACCGAAAGAAAATCGCTGACCGAGTAGCACAATTCAAAGTCGTCGGAGACCGCTACACTGCGGACATGATGGCGCTGGTGCAGGGGGCTTGATTAATTAAGAGCTTATTAAATAGGCTTATTTTTAATTTTGGAAATCGTTGCTTATCACTTTTTGACGAAACCAGCGGTCATGCTCAAGACAATACTCAACAAGTTGCCTGATTTATTCGTCTCCAGATATATATGGCGGGGCGATTGGAATTAAGGCGAGGCCCAATTGAAAACAGTTAGAACACTTGAATAATCATCAGTCCAAACCTTTGCTCTGGGATCGGCCTTCAGAGCGACCCAACGAGGATCTGCGCAAAGCGCGCCCAGGTCGTCATTGCTCTTCGCCATGACTGACCAGGTTGAAGGTATCCTCCCCGACCCGATGGTTGTCTTGTCTTCCTGAAGGTAGGCGACCATTCCTGCGTCGTTTGCCAAATTCGCTACTACGTTCTCAAGATGCAGGTAGCGGTTGGAAATATGGATTACGATAATGCCGTGGGCATCCAACTTGGAAAGATAAAGCTGGACCGCTTGACGAGTCAGAAGGTGTATGGGAATCGAATCCCCGCCAAAAACATCCACGATGAACATTCCGTAGTGGTGGTCCGGAGCGTTTTTCAAAGAAATCCGAGCGTCGCCTAACACCACGTGTGCCCGCGGTGCGCAATCCCTCAGAAATGTAAAATAACGCGGGTCGCGCGCGATTCGCTCGACCACGGGATCGATCTCATAGAAAGTGAATTCCTCTCCGGACGTCTGGTAACAGGCGATAGAGCCGGCGCCAAGCCCCGCAATCCCGACTTCTTTCAGTTCCGCAGAGCCAGACAATGCTTTGAAAATCTGGCCGATCGGGCCGGCATGTGAAAAATACGAGAGAGGCTCACGACTTCTTTCGGGCGATAAGCTTTGTATTCCGTGAATCGTCTGGCCACTGAAGAGAACCCGATATTGGCCACTGTCGTCGTTCGCCACTCGATTGATCCCGTAAAAACTGCGTTGCGTACTGAGAATATGTTGGTACGCGCCCGTATAGCTGGTCGCCGCGACCACCAGTGCCACAAATCCCAGGACGAAGCGGATGGGACGTTTACTGAAACTGAGGCAGAGCAGAACAGGAGGTCCAAATGCAATTAGATGGAAAGCCATTCCCAGCCCAATACCGAATTTAGACGGGATGCGAATTAGCAGGATTGTTAGGGCGCCAAGGGCGAGCGGGAGTGCCACATCGAGCCAATGGAAGGGCCGCCGCTTAACCTCCGGCATCAAGACTTGGCGCAGAAGTGCGGCACAGATCAAAATCAGTGGAAATTCCAAAACCGTATTGAATGCCAGTGGCGCGATGACACCGTTGAAAAGCCCGCCCAGAACTCCACCCAGGGCGATCCACAGATAAAAGCCGGTGAGATGATTGACGGGAGGACGCCTTTTGGCAAGTTCACCGTGGCAGGCCATGGCCACCACGAACAGCATGATCAGGTTTATCGCGATATACACAAAAAGAGGCAAGCTGGCCTTTATCAGCACAGGAAGAATTCCGGCCAGAAGCACGATTGGAAAACTTTCCGAGAATCCAACTGAAGAGATAATCGGCTTCCTTGAAAACACCAGAATGAAGCTCAAAAGGTACACGGCAAGGGGCAGAACCCATAACAAAGGTATCGGCGGAATTTCGGTAGTCAGCACAGTAGTGACGCCGAGCATGAGGCTCGAGGGAACGAACGCCAGCACCATCCAGAGTAAACGTTCCTGAAGCACGGGCGCCGGCGTTGGCGCTACCTTTACCGGAGAATAAGTTTCGTCGGCATTATTTTGCCGAGGTGCCCGCCACAGTGTAACTGCGCAGGCAATCATGAGAATCACAAGAGCTATGTAGCCAAATTCCCAGAAGCTGCTTTGCTGGGCGAGACGTAGCCGCGGTTCGACCAAAATTGGATAACTGAGTAGACCGAGCATGCTTCCAATATTGCTTGCCGCATATAGAAAGTAGGGATCGCCCGATCTCTCATGGCCAATCCCTTCAAACCATTTCTGAAGAGTGGGCGCAATAGTTGACATCACGAAGAAAGGGAGACCGACGGCACCTGTCAGGATCATCAGCAGCCATGGAATTGGATTCTGGCCGACGGGAGGGACCCGGTCTGCGGGAAAGCTGAAAGGGAGAATAGCCAGGGTAACGAGTGCCAGCCCAAGGAACAATTGCGACTGCCGCACGTAGCTTAATCTGCGTGTAATAACGTTTGCGAATGCGTAGCCTGCAAGCAGCATTGCCTGATAAAAGAGCATGCAGGTAGCCCAGACAGCTGACGTGCCACCGAGCACAGGTAGCGTCATCTTTGCGAACATCGGCTCCATCAGAAATAGCAGGGCGGCGCTCAGGAATAGCGTTACGGAAAATAGAATGACGGGCACCGAGCTTCGTTTCGAGACTTCCATGGACTGCAGGGCGGGCATGCGTTCCGAAGCCTCCGGGGAGCCATCACACCGATGGCAGGTCATCACTCCGGATTATATTACCGATTATATTAACTCTGAAGATAACAGTTGCCATGATTTCAGCGGAAACGCCAAAGAGTTAAGTACTTTCTTATTCAAGCAGAAATTCAACCCCCTTGACATTTGAGGGAGCCCTGCACAAACTCTTGCCAATTCCGGCATTCATGAAACGAGAAAATCCCCATTCTAGAAGGGTTTTCCAACTTCAACGGCGAGTTTCCATAGGCTAAGAACGAGGCGAAGCGGCTGCCACCCTCCCGCGATGACGCCCGGCGTAACCTGCGGCTGAATTCGACCATGTGAAAAAATTGATTTTCCCGCGCAGAAAGCAAAAAACTGGCGCTTTCTTATCGTCTGGGATTCAATCCTCAGGAGGCCAGCGTTGTGCGCTGTGAATTACGCCTGCCATTTCTACAGCATCTTTGACCACGCGATAGATGACGAGAAATGGAAGAGATGGCACTGGTAATTCCCGCGTGCCTTCTACACGCCCAGTCCTGCCGCGATGAGGAAAAGAACTCAATGAGCCAATGTTTTCGTAGATTGTTTTTGGCGACTCGTTGCGCGGCGGAAGCGTTTTCTTTGCGAATGTATTCGATGATGCGAAACAAATCTTGAGACGCGGCAGTTGACCAGCGAATTTGCATTTACGGGCGAAACATTTGGTCGATACGCGCGCCCATTTCTTCGTGGGTGGCAAACTCTTCGTTGTCCAGCTGTGCGAGCCCTGTCTTCACCTTTTGACGAAACCAGGCGTCATGTTCAAGATAGTGCTCTACAAGCTGCCGGACATATTCTTCCGCGCCGCTATTATTTTCCGCTGCGATATTTGCCAGCTTCGCCTGCAGCCCAGGACTTAGATTTACTTCCATGTACGAAGCCTAGGCTCGGAAATGATAGCTGTCAAGCGTCTCTAAAAGGGATGCAACGAAACTCGTTCTTCCGAAACAATATCGTTCGAACGGTTTTCAAACGAGGTATTGACCGGCACTTGACGTTCCACGCCCCAGGCCTTAATAAATCAGTATGAGCCCTTACGGAAAAAAACGGCGGGAACAGAGCCAATAGATTGACCTGCTATCCTTTGCGCCTGCAGCCTTCGTTGCTGGCGGGGGCGCGAAAGGTGGCTAAATCCGAGCGCGTATCCATGAACCAGTGGTTTAACATCTGCGTCGCCGAAAAGCTTTCTGCTCTTCGCGCCGAAGAATCTTTCCAGGAACGAATTCTCCGCGTGGCCCCCGCCGGAATCCTGCAAATTCTGGAGCAAGCGAGAAAACTAGAATCCCCGGTGAGAGGCGGCTGATTAAAAGGGCGCGGATTCTAACCTTCCGGAAAGTTGTCGGCATGCGCGTTGAAATCAACCAGCCAGTGGAGCGGGCTTTCATGATCGCAAAATTGGGTCTCCACCCAGAAAATGGAAAGCCCTCAGCCTCGAAATAATCCTCAAAGATGGGCACCCGTCCCGCCGAACCTAGAACGCGGCAAAGGGCCACAAATCTGCAAACTCACTCAATAAACTTAGCACTACCAGATATAAGTACTCCACGCTCTAAAGCTGGACCAGGTGAAATGTCCGGGGAAAGCAGAGCGGGAATATGCCCTATTGAATTTGTTGACAGTGGATGTGCCACAAGGAACGCAGGCCGAGAAGTACGAGGTATCGAAATACTTTGGGCCCGACTCCAAGTAAAGAACGAAGTGATTCCATAATTCCATACAGCACCGACTGCCAGACCGCACGCACCAGCGAGATACCAAGCCAAGCCCAGTTCTTGTGCGGATTCTGCAATGCGGAAGTTGATTAATGCGCCGAGTGAGCAGGCAGCGTAAAATTTCACCAGCCCATTGAAGATTCTGCTTCCTTTTAAGCGCCGATCCCGATAGGTCGTAACATTATTGAGGAAGAAGTTTCCAGTCATCGTTATGAGAGTGGTGATCGCTAGAGCTTTTAAGAAGCCAATGTTAAATATAGACACCAGCACAGAAAGAATGACGGTGCTCAGGAGCACGCCGACAAAGCCAACGATGCTGAAAATCAGAAAACGGACTGGCACAATCCTGCCAACCTTTTTATCGATGAGCAGCTGCAAATATTCGAGTCCAACAGCGAAATCCAGTTTACTGTGTCCATACAGGCGCTCTCGAAACGTGTAGGGAATCTCAGCGATCTTCAAAGGGCGCCGCGCCGAGGCAACCAGGTCAAGCAAAATCTTGAATCCGATGCCTGTCGTGGAATGAACGACTTCTTCCAAGTAATCGCGGGTCATAACAAAAAAACCGCTCATCGGATCATTGAGTTGCGTTCGCAGAATTGAATTGCTGAGGCGGCGTCCGAAATTACTGAGAAGTACGCGATGCCACGACAGACTTCCCATGCTCCCACCTGCGCCATTTCGGCTGCCCACGACAATATCGAGAGAATCCGATTTAAGTTTTTTCAACATTTGGGGCAGTATCCCCGCGTCATGTTGAAGGTCGGCGTCCATGACAGCAATGTAAGGGGCTGAAGTCGCCATCATCCCCTCAATACATGCAGTCGCCAAGCCTCGGCGATGCACTCGCTGTAAAACGCGGACATTGTGATTCGTCCTTGCGATTTTGCGAACGCAATCCGCGGTTCCATCCCCGGAATCATCATCGACAAAAATTACCTCATATTGAATGCCCGCTAAGGACACCTCGATCCTTTCCAGGATCGGACAAACGTTGCCGCACTCTTCAAAAGTGGGTATCACGATTGCGAGTTCCAGCGGCCCTGCATTGGAGTCGTTATTTTTTTGCAAGGCATGACAAGAGGATGTTTGATTGGAAACGGGCTCAGGATCTAATGAGGTCGGAATCAAGTTCACGGGATCATCCTAACGAGACGCATTCTCATGGATGTAGGCATATGGGGGGACAATTTCCCGAATCGTGTTTTATGCCATTTTCAGCAGCTTAAAAAACGTCCTGAAATTTTGGCTTGTCACTCGCAAATGGGATTTTGCACCTTCCACCCACCTTCGCGTGCAGCGCAAAACTGCATAATTTTCGGTGCGTGAAAGGTGAATCCGCAGAGTATTGAGCAATATTCAATCCAAATCGGTGAGAAGTGCAATCTCATTGACTCTGAACTGGTTATTATTCCCAGTGGCGAGATCAGCTGCGGACACCGACTCTGTAGTGACCGGCCATGGTTTCTGGGTGTGCACAAAAAAAGACATTTCTGCTCGGGGGATGTTCGACAAATAACGAGCCAGCCGCGTTGCACTGTTCGACGCGGGGCTCACACTGGCATCCGTTCACTAACCGCTAGAACCAGGTTCCAGTTATGATGCCTGAAGACCAATTTCTCGAGGCTCGTCCAAGGTTTGCATGTTGATTCTCCGAAAGGAGTCGAGGGTCAATACCAGAAAAAGCAAGAAAAACACCGGTACTGCCACTTGCACGTGTAAATCTTGAATTGCCGGACCTGCCAATGGCAGCGCATAACTTAAATAAATCAACCATCGCATACGCTCTAAACCTTGCCCGAAATATGATCCCAAAATATGATCGCCGATCAGAAGAAACGCAGGGGCTAGTAAGACCAAATCGTAGGAGGAGATATGAGGATCCACAAGGACTGTGCCCAGTAGAAGTGCCGCATAGCGCAAGGACAATGGCTGTGTCGAACGCCATGATTTGTAAAGTAGAGTTAAAACGAGAATGGAGCTCATTAGATATAAAGCGAATGCAATGCCCGGCCATGGCAGTAACATCTGCCAGAACGACCTCAATGAAAACATGAGGTAAAGCTTCGGCTCGAGCAGCTTGGCGTTCTGCCCTAAATTCTGCATGGCGTGGGAATAGTCCAGCAAGCTATTTTTGCCATAATAAGCCCACGCAATGCCCACTTGAATTGCTGTCGTGACGAGCCCGCCAAAAATCAAACGCCATTCCATTGTCAGTGCGAACAAAATAGCAGTGACGATACCTAATTGCGGCTTGTAAAAAAGTAAGCCCAGCGCCATCCCCGCAAAAAATGACTTCTTGCCTCTCAGCCCCAGGTAGGCCAGTACGAACGCGCAAAGTCCGATCGCCGAATTCTGACCAAACTCGATCAGATTAACGTACGCGGGAAATGCAATCGCAAGGATTAGAACAGTCGATCCTTCTTCTTGAAGATTCGGCGTGGTTCTCCATACTGCATAGCAGCATGCCGCATAAATTGCGGAACTAAACAGCGCCCACAACACAGCCGCCCAAACGTAGCAAAACATCGCAAATGGCAGATATATTAACGAAACTTGCGGCCCGTAAATCGGCAGGTAGCTCTCGTCTTCGATGCCCGGGATCGCTTGCCGCGAGAGCTTGACCTGGCCTTGGTAGTCGAACAGCATGGATCCATTGCGCGCAAGTGCGATTTTCCCTAAAACATATTCATGGACAAAATCTCCTCCTTTTATGTGCCCGAACAAATCGCGCAGCCCCGGATGTGCCAAGTTCATGGCATAAAGCGACCATAAAGCGACAGCAAGCAACAATCCGTGACCTCGAACACGTTTCCGCGTGAAGTACGACGTAGATTGCGACAGGTTGGTGTTGGCACTTAGTTTGGTCACAAAGGACCTCATATTTCCTGAGTTGCAATTATCGTTTTTGCTCGTGCAATCTAAATGCGATCGCCGGAGGGTCTTACCAGTGTCATATATTTCTCGACTTGGAGCGCGATCCATTTAGTAATTTCCCGCTAAACTCTTCGCATAGATAACTAGCGAACCTGGCGAGCAATCCTATGGTATCGGCGGATTTTCGGTGCCAAGCAGGGTGGTTTCGCCGAGCATGAGGCTCGAGTGAACGAATGCCAGCGTGATCCAGAGTAAACGTTCCCTAAGCAGGTCACCGGCACTGGCGGTTCCCTTCGCGGTGTATTTGTATCGTCTGAATTATTTTGTTGAGGCGCCCGCCGTAATGTAATCGCGCAGACGATCATAAAGATCACAAGAGCCGCATATCCAAATTCCCAAACGCGACTTTACTCAGCGAAACGCGCCGAACCCTCTATGCAGTTGAATCTACTTGACTTTAGATGGAACAGCACTTATTCCAAATAAAAAAGGCGGCCCAAACATCAGGCCGCCCTTTTAATTTTCAATTGCAAACTTCCCGTAACAGTTAATCCGAACCACCCTCCGCCAACGTATCGGCATCCTTGCGCAGGAAGTCGAGTGCGGCGGCTTCTTCCGCCGAAAGCTCTGAGGGAGGCATGATCTCCGCGCATAACCGCGCCGCTGGTGCGCCCATGCCTGGCTTCGGACGCCAGTACGATGGCTCAAGACCCCAACTTCTTCAGGACGGCTCTTCCTGTTTCCAAGCTATGCCGGGCATCCTCACTGGTGATCTTTTCGCCATGCGCGGCGCGGTTGAGAGTTTCGGAAAGAACCATGACATTGTGCAACAACTCGGTGGAGATCAGCTCGCCGAGGTGCAAGTTTGTCACCAGCATACCTATGCTCTCGCGTTCCCAATCGAGACCATTTTCTTTTGCAATGTTCGCCAATCTTCTTTCAAGTTCGATTCGCAAAGTCAGCAGGTCGAGCATTGGCAGTTCAGTGGCCAGATCCTCTTTGGTCGGAAGTTCAGATTTCAATCGTTTTGGCAATGCGTGCGTCAACCGATAAGCCGCAACCCCCATTGGCTTGCTCATATCTCGCAGCGCGTACTCTACGACCAGCTTGTTACGCTCTTTGCAAAGAATGAGGCCCAGGCTGGGTTGGTCCTCGGACTGGCGCAGGAGATCGTCTACAGCCGACAGATAAAAGTTCATCTTCCCCGCGAATTCCGGCTTGAATTCTTCGATCTTGAGGTCAATTACGATGTAGCAGCGCAGCCTCAGATGATAGAAAAGCAGATCGAGAAAGAAGTCCTGGTCGCCAACTTCGAGGTGATACTGACTCCCGACCAACGCGAAACCCTTCCCAAGCTCCAACATGAAATCGCGAACGTGCTCGATCAGGCTTCGTTCCAAATCCCGCTCTTGCGCGTCAGCTCCTAAGGTGAGGAAGTCAAAATTGTATGGATCCTTTATCAACTGCTGGGCAAGATCGGATTGAGGGGCGGGGAGCGTTTTATCAAAATTGGTCTGTGCATGTCCCTGGCGATCGAACAGCTTGCTTTCAATCTGGTGGACCAGGACATTCCGGCTCCATCCGCCTTGCACTGCCTGCCGAATGTACCACTCTCTCTGCTTTGCATCTTTTACAGCGTCCAGAATCCTGACCTGGTGACCCCAAGGCAATTGTGCAACAACCTGTTGCACAAACTCCTGGTCCGAGTACGCTTCAGCAAATGCGCGCATATATTTCAGGTTTCTGGCTCGAAATCCACGCATTTCCGGGAACGCTTTGGCCAGATCCTCCGACAGGCGATCTATGATTTTTGCGCCCCATCCTTCATTCTTTTGGCGACTCAGAATGTCACGGCCAATGCTCCAATAGAGGACAATCAGTTCCCGGTTCACAGATAAACCAGCCCGAACCTGGGCTGAGCGGATGCGGTCCTTCAACTCTTGCAAGAAGCTGTCGTAAACGGGAGGAAGCAAACTAAATTTGTCCTTGGTCATTGTTCGAGTTACGTTTTCATGCTTTGATGGCATATCTCACCGAATTTCGGGCAGGCGCCTTTCGACGCTCCGGCCCGGCCCCCGGAATGATTTAGCGTCCCAACGTGCCTAAGGTCGTCCCCTTGGCTTCTGATCGATCCAATTAAAAAATGGGCGGCCCAATCTATCGGGCCGCCCAAACATTCTTTCCGATTGTGATCTTCCCGTTAGTCCGACCCGCCCTCCGCCAATGCATCGGCATCCTTGCGCAGGAAGTCGAGCGCGGCGGCTTCTTCCGCGGAGAGATCGGCTGGTGGCATGATCTCCTCGGGCGGAGGCGGCGGTGGCATTTCGGTGAGCAGCTGGATGTTGCGATACCGCTCGAGGCCGGTGCCCGCCGGAATGAGGCGGCCCATGATGACGTTTTCCTTGAGGCCGCGGAGGTAATCCACCTTGCCGGCAACTGCGGCTTCGGTGAGCACGCGCGTGGTCTCCTGGAAGCTGGCGGCGGAGATGAACGAATCCGTCGACAGCGACGCCTTGGTGATTCCGAGGAGCAGCGGGCGCCCCGTCGCCGGACGATCCCCCTCGGCGATGATGCGATCGTTTTCCTCGCGGAAGCGGAACTTGTCCACCTGTTCGTCGAGCAGGAACGGTGTGTCGCCCACGTCTTCCACTTTCACCCAGCGCATCATCTGGCGGACGATGGTCTCGATGTGCTTGTCATTGATGTTGACGCCCTGCAGACGGTAAACCTCTTGAATCGCGTTCACGAGGTAAGCCTGCGTGTACTTTTCGCCGAGGACGGCCAGCAAATCGTGCGGGTTCAGCGGTCCGTCAATCAGGGGTTCGCCCGCCTTGACGTGTTCGCCTTCCTGCACGTTGATGTGCACGCCGCGAATGATCGAGTATTCCTTCTGCGTTTTGCCGTCTTCCGATTCGACGTAAATCTTGCGCAAACCCTTGCTGATTTCGCCGTACTTCACGACGCCGTCGATTTCGCTGATGACGGCCGGGTCGCGCGGCTTGCGGGTTTCGAAGAGTTCCACGACGCGCGGAAGTCCTCCGGTGATGTCCTTGGTCTTCGTGGTTTCACGCGGAATCTTTGCCAGCACGTCTCCGGGCTGCACTTCATCGCCATCCTGCACCATCAAGTGCGCGCGGGAAGGCATGAGGTATTTTTTCCGGGTACGTCCCTGGGAGTCACGCACCTGAATCGTCGGCGCATGCTTTTCGTCTCCCGGCGGCAGCGTTACGACCAGCTGCGAAAGTCCGGTGACTTCGTCCACCTGCTCTTCGATCGTGATGCCGGGCTGCAGGTCCTTGAACTGGATCGTGCCTCCGGCTTCGGTCAAGATCGAGAACGTGTACGGATCCCATTCGGCAAGCAGTTCGCCGAGCTTTACGGCCTGATTTTCTTCAACGCGCAGACGTGCTCCGTAAACGACGTGGTAGCGCTCTTTTTCGCGGCCCTTTTCGTCCACGATGGCGATGATGCCGTTGCGGTTCATGGCGATCAGGTTCGCGTTCCGGCCGCGCACGACGTTCATGTCAATGAAGCGCACGAAGCCGCTGTTGCGCGTTTCGAGTTTCGATTGTTCCGTGATACGCGTTGCCGTTCCGCCGATGTGGAACGTACGCATGGTGAGCTGTGTGCCCGGCTCGCCGATGGACTGCGCGGCGATCACGCCGACCGCTTCGCCGAGTTCCACGAAGCGTCCAGTGGCCAGGTTACGTCCGTAGCAGCGGGCGCAAGCGCCGCGCCGCGATTCGCACGTCAGCACGGAGCGAATGTTCACGCGCTCGATGCCGGCAGCTTGCACGGAGTTGGCAAGTTCTTCGCTGATTTCCTGATTGATATCAACGATCACATTGCCTTCGTAGTCCTTGATCTTGTCGAGCGAAACGCGGCCCACGATTCGGTCACGCAGCGGTTCGACTTCGACGCCCGCTTCGGTGATCGGTTCGACGTAAATTCCGTCGGCGGTGCCGCAATCGATTTCGCTGATGATCACATCCTGTGCCACGTCTACGAGACGCCGTGTGAGGTAGCCCGAATCGGCCGTCTTCAGAGCGGTGTCCGCAAGTCCCTTACGCGCGCCGTGCGTTGAGATGAAGTATTGCAGCACGGTAAGGCCTTCGCGGAAGTTGGAAGTGATTGGCGTTTCGATGACTTCGCCCGAGGGCTTGGCCATCAAGCCGCGCATACCGGAAAGCTGGCGGATTTGCTGTTTCGATCCGCGCGCTCCGGAATCGGCCATGACGTAAATCGGGTTGATGACGCCTTCCTTATCCTGGCGCTCCATCGCTTTAAACATCTGCTCGGCGACTTTTTCCGTGATGTCGCTCCAAATGGCGACGACCTTGTTGTAGCGTTCGCCGTTGGTGATCGCGCCGTCCAGGTACTGCTGTTGCACCTTGACGACTTCCTTTTCCGTGTTATCGACCAGCGTGAACTTGTCGCCGGGAATGAGCATGTCGTCGATGCCGATCGAAATGCCGGACTTGGTGGCGTACTGGAAGCCAAGTTCCTTCAATTCGTCGAGCATCTGCACGGTGCGCTTCAGACCAAAGCGGAGGTAGCAGTAATAGCAGAGCTGCTGCACGCCCTTTTTCTTGATGAGCCCGTTGATGAACGGCATTTCCTTCGGCAGGTGATCGTTGAAAATCACGCGGCCAACGGTGGTGTTGATGAACTGGCGGTTCAGCGTGACGGATTCGGCGTGCGGCACGTCCTGGTCATCGTACGCGGCGGCGAGGTCGATCATTTCGCCCTCGTAGCGCAAACGAATCGGCGTGAGCAATTCCACTTCCTGCGATTCGAGCGCCAGAACAACTTCTTCCGTGTGACCGAACGCGCGGCCTTCGCCCTTTGCTCCGGGCTTTGCCTTTGTAAGATAGTAAATTCCCAGAACCATGTCCTGCGTCGGAACGGCGAGAGGCAAGCCGTTGGCCGGTGACAGAATGTTGTTCGCCGAGAGCATCAGGACGGAAGCTTCCACCTGCGCTTCGGGCGAAAGCGGAATGTGTACTGCCATCTGGTCGCCGTCAAAGTCCGCGTTGAACGCCGTGCAAACCAGTGGGTGAATTCGAATGGCCTTGCCTTCGACCAAAACTGGTTCGAATGCCTGAATACCGAGCCTGTGCAGCGTGGGGGCGCGGTTCAGCAGCACCGGATGTTCGCGAATTACTTCTTCCAGAATGTCCCAAACCACGGACTCTTGCTGCTCCACCATTTCCTTGGCTTGCTTGATGGTGGTGCAGTGGCCCTGCGCTTCGAGGCGGTGATAGATGAAGGGCTTGAAAAGCTCAAGCGCCATTTTCTTGGGCAATCCGCACTGGTGCAGCTTGAGTTCGGGACCGACCACGATTACGGAACGTCCCGAATAGTCCACGCGCTTTCCGAGCAAGTTCTGGCGGAAGCGGCCTTGCTTTCCCTTGAGTGTGTCGGACAGCGATTTCAGCGGGCGGTTGTTCGTGCCACGCAAAACGCGGCCGCGACGTCCGTTATCGAACAGCGCGTCAACGGCTTCCTGCAGCATGCGCTTTTCGTTACGGACAATCACGTCCGGAGCATGCAACTCCATCAGTTTCTTCAGACGGTTGTTGCGGTTGATCACGCGCCGGTACAGATCGTTCAAATCGGATGTGGCGAAGCGTCCGCCATCCAGAGGCACAAGAGGACGCAACTCCGGCGGCAGAACCGGAAGCACATCGAGAATCATCCACTCGGGGCGGTTTCCGCTCTTGCGGAACGATTCGACAACCTTCAGGCGCTTGGCGTACTTGATGCGCTTCTGCAGGCTTGGGTCGACCTTCATCTTCTCGCGCAGTTCTTCGGAAAGTTTTTCGACGTCGACGAGTTTCAGAAGTTCTTTAATCGCTTCCGCGCCCATTTGCGCGCGGAATTGTCCCGGAAAATCCTTTTGCAGCTCGCGGTATTTTTCTTCCGGAAGCATCTCGCGTTCCTTAATGCCGGGAACGTCCATGGGATCCGTGACCACGTAGCCTTCAAAATAAAGAATGCGTTCGAGGTCGCGCATCGAAATGTCCAGCAGGTAGCCGATGCGGGAAGGCAGGCCCTTGAAAAACCATACGTGCGAGCAGGGCGATGCCAGCTCGATGTGGCCCAGCCGCTCGCGCCGGACCTTGCTCAAGGTAACTTCCACGCCGCACTTGTCGCAGATCACGCCGCGGTGCTTCATGCGCTTGTACTTGCCGCAGAGGCATTCCCAGTCCGTTACCGGACCGAAAATTTTCGCGCAGAATAATCCGTCGCGCTCGGGTTTGAAAGTACGGTAGTTGATGGTTTCAGGCTTGGTGACTTCGCCGTGCGACCAGGACCTGATTTTTTCCGGACTCGCCAAGCTGATCCGGATGGAATCAAAATCTGCTATTAAACTGGCACGATCATAAGGGCTGCTTCGATACAAGGTGTGTCCCTCCTGCTCCGATGGATTGCATCGGAGCCATCCCGGCGAACCGGGAGTAAGAAAAGAAACTTGTGAACTTCTCTACTTCGTCACCGCGTCCAATGTGTCGCCCCTAACGGGGCTTTTTGGTCTTTTGCGGTTCGTATCCCCACCGCTTCCGCGGTGGGCTACGATTTGCCGTCCCTCCGGGACTCTTTGCAACGCCGAGGCGGAGAAGACGGCAATTGGTGAGTTCGTGTTAGTCCGCTGCCTGTTTGTCAGGCGCTTTTTGCCGCTTCATCAATTCCACGTCAAGGCAAAGCGACTGTAACTCGCGGACGAGAACGTTGAACGATTCGGGCACGCCGGGCTCTATGCCAGGCTCGCCCTTCACGATGGCCTCGTAAATTTTCGCGCGGCCGTAAACGTCGTCTGACTTCGCAGTCAGCAATTCCTGAAGGATGTGCGCCGCACCATACGCTTCGAGCGCCCAGACTTCCATTTCGCCGAACCGCTGTCCGCCGAACTGCGCCTTGCCGCCGAGCGGCTGTTGCGTGATGAGCGAGTAAGGCCCGATGGACCGAGCGTGAATTTTGTCGTCAACCAAGTGCGAGAGCTTCAGCATGTAGATGTAGCCGACGGTGACAGCCTGGCCGAATTCTTCTCCGGTCATACCGTCCCAGAGCGTAATTTTTCCGGCATTCGGCAGTCCCGCGACTTCGAGCAGGTGGCGGATTTCCGATTCGCGCGCGCCGTCAAAAACCGGCGTGGCCATCGGAATTCCTTCGCGGAAGCTGTCTGCGTATTCGAGCAGCGTGTCGTCATCCAAATCGGTTAGCGTCTTCCAGATCGCGGTGTCCGTGAAGACTTCGCGGAACCAGCGGCGGAGAGCATCGGATTTTTTATTCTGATCGAGCAGGCGCCCAACGCTGCGGCCCAACTCTTTCGACGCCCAGCCAAGATGCGTTTCGAGAATCTGTCCGACGTTCATACGTGAAGGAACGCCGAGCGGATTCAGAACGATTTCCACGGGCGTGCCGTCCGGCAAATACGGCATGTCCGCTTCGGGAACGATTCGCGCGATGACGCCCTTATTACCGTGGCGTCCGGCCATTTTGTCACCGACGGAAAGTTTGCGCTTCATGGCGATGTAGCACTTCACGAGCTTGATGACGCCCGGAGGAAGTTCGTCGCCCTTGCGCAGCTTTTCCTTGCGCTCTTCGGTGATCTTGCGCAGCACGTCGATCTGGCGCGAAGTCATCTCCTCGATCTCGTCGATCTTCTCGATGAGCAGAGGATCCTTATCGGCCAGGCGCAAACGCTTGAGGTTGCGCGTGGCGATCTTTTCGATGATGTCGCGCGTGAGTTCCGTGCCCTTGGTGATCAGGCGCTTGTTGGTCTTTTCGTCGTGCAAGTCCGCGGTCAGAGCTTTGCCTTCGAGCAGCACAGCAAGCCGCTTCAATCGCTCGTCGGTCAAGATGCGGATTTCGTCCGACAAGTTCTTTTCGAGCTTGAAGACTTGCGCGGCTTCGATGGCCTTGTGGCGTTCGTCTTTTTCCGCGCCCTTGCGGCAGAAAATCTTGACGTCGACGATGGTGCCCTCGATGCCCGGCGGGCAGTAGAGAGAAGCGTCACGCACGTCGCCGGCTTTTTCACCGAAGATCGCGCGCAACAATTTTTCTTCCGGCGTCAGCGTCGTTTCGCCCTTCGGCGTCACCTTGCCAACCAGGATGTCTCCCGGCCGCACGGTTGCGCCGATGCGAATCACGCCGCTTTCGTCAAGGTTGCGCAGGAACATTTCGCTGATGTTGGGAATATCGCGCGTGATTTCTTCGGGACCGAGCTTCGTATCCCGCGCTTCGATTTCATATTCCTCGATGTGAATCGAAGTGTAGTAATCGTCCTTGACCAGCTTTTCGCTGACCAGGATGGCGTCTTCGAAGTTATACCCGCGCCAGGGCACGAACGCGACGAGCACGTTGCGGCCAAGCGCCAGTTCTCCGCGATCCGTGCAAGGACCGTCAGCAAGGACTTGCCCTTGCTTCACACGGTCGCCTACACGCACGAGCGGCTTCTGGTTGATGCAAGTATTCTGGTTCGAACGCTTGAACTTGATCAGCTGGTAGATGTCCGCGCCAACTTCGCGCGAGAGAACGCCCGAGTGATCGGATTCGACGCGAACGATGATGCGCTCGGAATCGACTTGATCGACGATACCGTCGCGGCGGCAGATGACGACTGCGCCAGAATCGCGCGCGGTCACGCGTTCCATTCCGGTGCCGACCAGCGGAGCTTCTCCGCGAATCAGCGGCACGGCCTGGCGTTGCATGTTCGAACCCATCAATGCGCGGTTCGCGTCGTCATTCTCAAGGAATGGAATGAGGCTGGCAGCGACCGAGACGAGCTGCTTCGGCGAGACGTCGATGTAATCGACTTCATCGCGCGACTTCAGCACGAAGTTTCCGGCTTGCCGGCAGTTCACGAGTTCCGTGGTGATTTTTCCGCGCTCGTCGAGCGGCACGTTGGCCTGCGCGACGACGTAGCGGTCTTCCTCCCAAGCGGAAAGATAGAAACAGTAGGCTTCGTTCGTGACTTTGCGGCGCTTCAGTTCCTCGTTCACCGCTTCCACTTTGTCACGCTCGATGATTTCGCCGGCCTTGAATTCGCTCTCGCCCGCGTTCACGATTTGCACGTAGTCGATCACGCGCCCGCCCTTCACCTTGCGGTAGGGCGATTCGATAAATCCGAATTCGTTGATGCGCGCGTAGCAGGACAGCGAGCTGATCAAACCGATGTTCGGACCTTCCGGCGTTTCAATCGGGCAAATACGTCCGTAGTGCGTTGGATGGACGTCGCGCACTTCGAAACCAGCGCGCTCGCGTGAAAGACCGCCGGGCCCAAGGGCCGAGAGGCGGCGTTTGTGCGTAATTTCGCTCAGCGGATTCGTTTGATCCATGAATTGCGAAAGTTGCGAACTGCCGAAGAACTCGCGAATCGCGGCCATAACCGGCTTGGCGTTGACGAGATCGTGCGGCATCGCGGTGGACATTTCCTGATACACCGACATCTTTTCCTTGATCGCGCGCTCCATGCGAACGAGGCCGATGCGGAACTGGTTCTCGAGCAATTCGCCAACCGCGCGTACGCGGCGGTTGCCGAGGTGATCGATATCGTCCAGCGTGCCGATGTTTTTGCGCAGCTTCATCAGGTAGCGAATCGCCGCGACGAAGTCAGAAGCGTCGAGCGTGCGCGTGTTGAGCGGCGTTTCAAGTCCAAACTTGATGTTGAATTTCAAGCGGCCCACGCGGCTGAAATCGTACTTGCGCGGGTCGAAGAACATTCCGTTAAATAGCGCCGTCGCGGTTTCGAGCGTCGGAGGATCTCCCGGACGCAGCTTGCGGTAAATTTCGATCAGCGCTTCGCGCGGAGACTTGATGGCGTCCTTGTCCAGCGTGCGCGAAAGAACCACGCCGACGTCGTCGCGATCGGGGAAGAAGATATCGACGCTCGTAAGGCCGGCTTCGGCGAGCGAAGTCCAGATCTCGGCCGTCAGCGGCTTGTTGGCTTCGAGCAGAACTTCTCCGGTCTGCCGGTTTACAAGGTCGGCAACCGAGTAAGCGCCTTCAAGGTCCGCAAGCGTAACGTGCGCCGCTGGAACTTTCGCCTTGACCAGTTCCTTGTACAGCGCTTCGGTGATGCGCTTGTGCGCGCCAACCAAAACTTCGTCGCTCTTGGGGTTCTTGATTTCGTGCGCCAGCTTGCGGTCGATCAGGCCTTCAGAAAGATTCCAGTGCAGATCGCCGTCGCGCAACGTGACGCGTTCCACTTGATAGAACGTGCGCAAAATTTCTTCGTTCGACTTCATGCCGAGCGCGCGCAGGAAAATCGAGCCGAGGAATTTGCGTTTGCGGTCGATGCGGACGTACAGAATGTTTTTGGTGTCGTACTCGAACTCAACCCATGAGCCGCGGTACGGAATAATTTTGCCGAGGAAGTAGCTGCGGTTGTTGGCCGATTCGTAGAACACGCCCGGCGAACGATGCAACTGGCTGACGATCACGCGCTCCGTGCCATTGATCACGAAGGTTCCGTTATCGGTCATCAGCGGAATGTCGCCGAAAAATACTTCTTGTTCCTTGATGTCGCGAATGTTTTTCGCGCCTGTGTCGGGATCTTTATCGTAAATCGTGAGACGTATGGTGACCTTGAGCGGAGCGGCGTAGGTCATGCCGCGCTCCTGGCACTCGTTCACGTCATACTTCAGCTGCATGCCGACCGGATCGCCGCACTTTTCGCAGAACGTAGGCGTGTTCTTATTGAAAGCTCCGCACTTGGTGCAGAGCACATCGCCCGTCTGATACGGATTGGTGACGACCGAAGCGCCGCAATTACGGCAAGTGGCGCGCAGGTGATGCAACCCTTTCAGGTTGCCGCACTTGCATTCCCAGTTCCCAATCGAGTAGTCCACAAAATCCAGCTGCGACAGGCCGCGGAAATCCTGAATCGGAAATACGGAGGAAAAAACCGATTGCAGGCCGCCGTCCTCGCGCTCGGATGGAAGCAAATCCATCTGCAAAAATCGCGCATAGGAATTCTTCTGAACCTCGATCAGGTTCGGGATTTGGATCGAGCTGCGGATTTTCGAGAAATCCAGCCGCTCTCTTTCACGCATATGATGATTCCCGTTTCCATTCTGCATGCTATGACCTCATAAAATTCGCAGGGTTGGGCCGAAACGCCGATAGGCGGCACGGTAGACACCGCCGCCCCGGGTCCCGGCGGGACCTAGTTAAGGTTAACAAATCACGTTTTGGATCTTGCGTAAGCAAACCCCTCAGGGCGCGGCAGATCCGATTTTGTGATCGGATCGCCTCGCGCCGGAATTGCTGGGTTACTCGATAGCGTTACTTGACTTCGACTTTGGCGCCGACTTCTTCGAACTTCTTCTTGATCGTGGCCGCCTCGTCCTTGTTCACGCCTTCCTTGATCGGCTTGGGAGCGCCGTCGACCAGGTCCTTGGCTTCTTTCAAGCCCAGGCTAGTGACTTCGCGAACCGCTTTGATGACGTTAATCTTGTTCGCGCCCACATCCGTGAGCACAACCGAGAATTCCGTCTTCTCTTCGGCCGGAGCTGCGCCTGCCGCTCCTCCGCCCGCCATCATGACCGGCGCTGCTGCTGCCGCCGATACGCCGAAGGTTTCTTCCATCTTCTTGACGAGGTCCGCCGCTTCGAGAAGCGTCAGGCCCTTGATTTCTTCCAGAATCGATTCCACCTTATTTGCCATTTCTGTGTGTCCTCTCTCTATTAGATGCAATTGGGATTATTGAGGCGTTTCGACCGATGGAGTACCCGGTCCGAACTTGTTGGCCTTCACCGCTTCGCTGACCGTTACGGCCAGATTGCGATTGACCGCGGCGAGCGCCGACGCGATGCGCTGCGCCGGAGCATTCACCAGGAACATAATCTTGCTGATCAACTCTTCCTTCGACGGCAGCGACGACAGCTGCTGAATTTCAGCGATCGAAAGCACGCGTCCGTCCACGATTCCGGCGCGGAACTGAAATGCCGGAACGTCTTTCGCGATTTTTGTGAGCGCCTTGGCGAGCGATACGGGATCGGTCGCCGTGTAAGCGATGGAGTTCGTCCCTGTCAAATTTTTCAGCAGGGCTTCGTTCGGCGTGCCTGAAGCGGCGCGCTCGGCAAGCGTGTTCTTCACCACTTGATAGTGCCCGCCAGCTTGTTCCACGGCGCGGCGCAGCTTGTTGTCGTCTTCCACCGTGATGCCCTGGAACGTCGAAAGGATCACGGTTGAGACCACAGCCAGCTGGCTTTTCAGTTTGTCGAGGTCTTGCTGTTTTTCGCTGCGATTTTTCATTTCCAGCTCCGAATTCTCAATTCTTTTTCTGCAGGCGGTCCGCATTCATGCGGAACTGCGCTCTGTTTATGCCGCGGCGGCTGCGACGGCCGATTCTACTTCGGCTTCGTCAATTGTTACGCCCGGGCCCATCGTGGAGGTTAGATAGACTTTTTTAACGAACTTGCCCTTGGCCGAGGAAGGCTTGGCCTTCAGGATCGCTCCGATCAGGGCGTGCGCATTTTCGGCCAGCTTTGCTGAATCGAAACTGATCTTGCCAATGGCGGAGTGGATAATTCCCTGCTTGTCCACGCGAAATTCCACTTTACCGGCTTTGATTTCTTTCACCGCGTTGGCAACTTCAAACGTCACCGTGCCGGTCTTCGGGTTCGGCATCAACCCGCGAGGGCCGAGCACTTTTCCCAAACGTCCGGCGGAGCGCATCATGTCCGGCGTGGCGATCACCGCGTCAAAATCGGTCCAGCCTTCCTGAATCTTCTGAACCATGTCTTCGCCGCCGACAAAATCCGCGCCGGCTTCCTGCGCCTCGCGAACTTTTTCTCCAGTGGCGATCACCAGCACGCGCTTGGATTTGCCCAAACCGTGCGGCAGAACCACTGTGCCGCGCACCATCTGATCCGATTGCTTCGGATCGACGCCCAGATTGGCGACCAGCTCCACGGTTTCATCGAACTTGACGAAATGGGCTTTCTTGATCGCTTCCGCTGCTTCCGCAAGCTTATAAGGACGCGCTTCAATCGTCGCACGCGCCTTGGTAATATTTTTTCCGGGCTTCTTAGCCATTTCTTCTCCTACCCTTCCACTTCCAGACCCATGTTGCGTGCCGTGCCCATCACTGTGCGCACAGCGGAGTCCAGACTTGTGGTATTCAAGTCCGGCAATTTGGTCTTGGCAATCTCTTCGACCTGTTTACGCGTGACCTTGCCGACCTTATTACGATTCGGTTCGGCCGATCCCTTGACGATTCCCGCAGCGCGCTTCAATAGCTCGGAAGCCGGAGGCGTCTTGGTGATAAACGTAAACGAGCGATCGCTATAGATTGTGACCAACGCCGGAATGATCATGCCATCGGGTTCTTTGGCAGTCTTCGCGTTGAACTGCTTTACGAAATCCATGATGTTCACGCCCTGCGGACCGAGAGCGGTGCCGACGGGCGGTGCCGGAGTTGCTTTTCCTGCCGGCAATTGCAATTTAACGGTTGCTTGTACTTTCTTTGCCATTCGAAATCCCCTGTTTCCGCTAATTCGCTTTGATGGGACCGGGCTTCAGCCCGGCCGTAACTGCCTGCCCAGGATCGGCTTTAGCCGCTGAAAGACGCGACCGCCTCCGCCCTATTCCTACGCCATTTTTTCGACTTGCACGAAATCAAGTTCCACGGGCGTCGAGCGGCCGAAAATCGTGACCGAAACTTTCAGCGTGTTGCGGTCCGTATTCACGTCGTCCACAACTCCCGTAAAGTTCGCGAACGGTCCTTCTATAATGCGCACTTGCTCGTTGCGCTCGAATACCAGTTTCGGCTTCGGACGGTCCGCGGAGGTTATCACGCGGTGCAGAATATTTTCGACTTCCCCATCGGGAAGCGGCGTGGGCGTTTCGCCCGACCCGACAAATCCAGTCACGCGCGGCGTATTGCGGACGACGTGCCAGGTGTAGTCGTCCATTTCCATTTCCACGAATACATAGCCGGGATACAGCATCCGCGTGGAAACTACTTTCTTCCCGCCGCGAACTTCCATGACGTCTTCGGTCGGAATCATCATCCGGCCAATCTTGTCCTGGAGTCCGAAGGCCCCGACGCGGCTCTCCAGGCTCTCCTTCACCTTCTTCTCAAATCCCGAATAGGTGTGGATGATGAACCACTGCTTTTCCATGTCCAACTGATACCTCAGTGCGCAAAAAGTTTGATCACGCGCTGGACAAGCCAGCTCACGCCGCTATCCACGCCAAAGAAAAAGACCCCAAAAAACGCGACCGTTACAATTACCACCCAGGTAGTTACAAAAACCTCGTGCCGCGTGGGCCAGGTAACCTGGCGCATTTCCACGCGCACTTCATGAAGAAAACCGCGCCACTGGCGAGGATATTCCGCCAAACGGTCGAAAAAGCCCATCACCTGTAATGATGCGCCGCGCCCCTCTGTGTCTTCGGTCTTCAATTTACCCACCTGCGTCGCCATCGTTCTGACTCTCTCCGCGCTTAACCCTGGTTCTTGTCGCTTCCATCGGCCGCCAAAAATGGCAGGGGAGGAGGGATTCGAACCCCCACTCTCGGTTTTGGAGACCGATGGTCTACCGTTGAACCTACTCCCCTAAAAAACCGAGCTTACTTTACTTCTTTGTGTCCGGTGTGCTTGCGGCACGCTTTGCAAAACTTCTGCGTTTCCATCCGGTCGGAATGCTTCTTCCGATTCTTGGTGGTTGTGTAATTCCGGTTTTTGCAATCGTTGCACTGCAGCGTTATGATTTCGCGCATTATTTGTGTCCTCTACGCTTTCAGCCCGACGGTTCGTGTCTCTCCAGCGGGAAAATCAATTGAAAGAACAAACTCCCAACGAATCAAAACAACGTGCTCGCCATCTTCGCGCTCGATTCGTACCCATAAGCCAAGATCATCTGTATCTTGGACATATACAAAAAGTACAGGCGAATTAGAGAGTTCGGGAACAGTAATCTGGACAACATTACTTCCCTCTTCGTTCAAAAGTATCGCAACAATTCGCTGACTAATTTTCAACTATGCCACTTTCTCGTGCATAGCCAAGTCGAGAATTCGCAATATCTTTTTCTCGGCCTCACTCGATCCACCTTCAAACAAGTCATCAACGATTTCTTCTTCTATATGTAAAACCGCAGACTTGCCGCCCACTTGAATAAGGACTCTAAATTTGTGCTCTGACGTTTCAAGAGCTACGCTTTCGACCAAGCCATTTGCAACACGCTCTTTCAGTTTTTCTTCCAAAAGCCTACCAAAGCTGGCCGTCTTTACGAGTAATCCATCACTTGTCCGCCGTCCTGCTAGAACACTTCGCGCGTAATCCTCAATTGATATTTTGAGCTTCGTGGCAACAATCTGCTGCTCCACTGTAAGGGCAGGCAACTGCTCTTTGGGAAGTGTCCTCACGGACTCCCAATCGTTCTTACTCGCCCGCCATCCTTCGACTGATATCTGCATAGCCTTCACTAATCAATACTACTCGATAATCTCCGTAACCGCTCCGGCGCCGACTGTGTGGCCACCTTCGCGGATAGCAAACCGCAGTCCCTTTTCCAGGGCTACCGGCGTGATCAAGCTGATTTCCGCGCTTACGTTGTCTCCAGGCATCACCATCTCGACCCCTGTCGGCAACTTCACATCTCCCGTCACGTCCGTCGTGCGGAAGTAAAACTGAGGCCGATATCCCGTGAAGAACGGCGTGTGCCGCCCGCCCTCTTCCTTCGTCAACACGTACGCTTCCGCCTTGAACTTCGTGTGCGGCGTGATCGATGCCGGCTTCGCCAGCACCTGCCCGCGCTCCACTTCTTCCTTTTCCGTGCCGCGCAGCAAGAGTCCTACGTTGTCTCCCGCCATGCCCTCATCCAAGAGCTTGCGGAACATTTCGATGCCCGTCACCACGCGCTTCATCGTCGGCCGGAATCCCACGATTTCCACTTCTTCTCCGACCTTCACTTTGCCGCGCTCCACGCGCCCCGTGACCACCGTGCCGCGTCCCGAAATCGAGAAAATATCTTCGATCGGCATGGCGAACGGTTTGTCGATATCGCGCACCGGCTGCGGAATATACGCGTCCACCGCCGCCATCAATTCATCAATCTGCTTTTCCCACTTCTCTTCGCCGTTCAGCGCGCCCAAGGCCGATCCGCGAATCACCGGAATATCGTCCCCAGGAAACTGATACAGCTTCAACAGTTCGCGTACTTCCAGTTCGACGAGTTCCAAGAGCTCCGGATCTTCCACCGAGTCGCACTTGTTCATGAACACCACGATCGACGGCACGCCCACTTGCCTCGCCAGTAGAATGTGCTCGCGCGTTTGCGGCATCGGTCCATCCGTCGCCGCCACCACCAGAATCGCTCCGTCCATCTGCGCCGCGCCCGTGATCATGTTCTTCACGTAGTCCGCGTGCCCCGGGCAATCGATGTGCGCGTAGTGCCGGTTCGGCGTCTCGTACTCCACGTGCGACACGGCAATCGTAATGCCGCGTTCGCGTTCTTCCGGCGCGTTGTCAATCGAATCGAACGCGCGGAACGCCACCTTCGGATTGTGCTTCGACAGCACCTTGGTGATCGCCGCCGTCAACGTCGTTTTGCCGTGATCGATGTGCCCGATCGTCCCGATATTCAGGTGCGGCTTATTGCGCTCAAATTTTTCCTTCGCCATCGATACGGATCCTCGTAGAAATAAGAGCGGGCTCGATTGAAGCCATCGCCGAATCTTTTGGAGCGGGGGACCGGATTTGAACCGGCAACCATCGCCTTGGAAGAGCGAGACTCTACCGTTGAGTTACCCCCGCCCTGCCTGCCAAAACCAAACGACCTCTGGAGCCTGGGACCGGGATTGAACCGGTGACCTCGTCCTTACCAAGGACGCGCTCTACCAACTGAGCTACCCAGGCGAGTTCTGTTTGCTGCATGCAGCGCAACACGAAATCAAAGTCAATCTAAAAATGAACAACTCCGCCAATACCGGACTTGCGGTTCAGGTCATTTCCGGCGGTCGACCAGATGGTGGACGGGGGAGGATTCGAACCTCCGTAGCCCGCAAGGAGCGGCAGATTTACAGTCTGCTGGTTTTAGCCACTCACCCACCCGTCCGCACGGGGGGAATTAGGCAAAGAAGGTCAAAGAGCATGCGCGAAGTTTGCAAAGACAAAAGACACTTTCACATTCTTCGCGACGCAGAAACCTAATCTACCGCGATCTTTTAGGATTTTTCCCCTGACTCAAAAATATTTTGGCAGAGCTGGCGGAGGGACTTGAACCCCCGACCCTCTGATTACAAATCAGATGCTCTACCAACTGAGCTACGCCAGCACGGCGCAAACCGAGAAAATATATCAAAAGGGAACTGGAATTGCAATGGCCTCCTGTGGAGAACCTGTGCAAACCTCGACCGACTGCTTTTGAGCTCAAAATTAAGCCCACACCCGCATTCGGTCCTCAAGTCCGTGCTGGAAGAAACATTCTACACCTTGAAACACGACAGACGGAAGAAATCTTTTTGAGGCCGGGATTTCTAGTTCTCGATCGCTCTGCTTTGATCTTTAACAATACGGCTCGATCCGAATTCTAAAGACTTTCCATTGGCGGTAATGGAGTAAGATAGAATTGTGAATTTTGAATGGGACCCGCTCAAAGCGGCGCGAAATGCCCGAAAGCATGGAGTCTCATTCCACGATGCAGCAACTATATTTGGCGACCCGCTGGCACTTACATTTCAGGACCCGGACCATTCCGTCCAGGAAAAACGGTTCGTCACCGTTGGAATGTCGAATTCAAACAGGCTTTTAATTGTGGCTCATGTCGACCGCGGGGAGAGCATCAGAATCATAAGCGCCCGAAAAACAACGCAGGGCGAGCGAAAACAATATGAACAAGAAAACTGAGAAACGAAAACAGCGTGACGAACTGCGCAAGGACTATGATCTTACAAAATTAGGTGGCGGCATTCGGGGAAAATACGCTGCACGATATAAAGCGGGCACGAATCTCGTGCTTCTCTCCCCGGATGTCGCCGAGCACTTCCCCGACGACCGATCCGTAAATTCAGCCTTGCGCAGATTGATTCGAGTGGCAAAGAGACCGCGCCAGCGCACGCGCTGACGCACAATTGGAGCTTCCTGGTCAGACAATGAGAGAATATTATCCGCAGGAGGCGCTCATGCAGCGCTCCAGAAAAACATTTTTCGTATCGGCCGGAGTTGCGGTTGCCGCCATCTGCGTCTTGCTCATGAGCTATGGAATTTTTCGGCACGCTGCGACGGCGCACGCTTCCCCGGTTCCGGAGTTGTTCTCCGCGCTGCCCTCCGGCGCGCCCACGCTTGCCTACGTTGATCTGGGCGCAATACGCGCGTCATCGTTTTACCAGCGACCGCCCGGACAAGGGCCCCATCGCCGTTCCCAATCAGGACTACGCGGACTTCATGCGCTCGACAGGTTTCGATTTTGAAAAAGATTTAGAGCGCGTCGTCATCGCCTCGTGGCCGCCGGATTCGCCAAATGGTCCCAGAAAAAGCGTGGCCATTGCGGAAGGCCATTTTGATCGCGCAAAGATTCGCGACTACGCGATGCGCAAAGGAAAGCTCGATCACCAGCAGGGGCACGAAGTTTTTCTATTTCCAGCCGGCGATTCCAACGCCATGAACGCCATTACTTTTCTGGACGACCGCCGCATCGCACTCGTCGCAGGATCCAGCATCGCTCCTCTTTTTGAGAATCACATGGATGCGACGGGCGGCGACCCCGTGCGCGAACGCGCCGCGCACCTGGACGGAGCCGCTGCGTTTCGTAATCACCCATGTGCCGCCCATTCCGGATAACGCCGCCGGCGCGGGACCGCAAGCCGCCGGAGCCGCGCAATTTCTGGCCCTCGCACGGTCCGTGCAATGGGTTACGTTTGCCGCGCGCCCAGAAGGAGACAACCTGCGCGTCTCGCTCGAAGGAGAATGTGACAACGCCACAGATGCGGGCCAGGTGAAGACAGCACTGGAGCTGATGCGAATGTTTGGGCGTGCGGGACTCGATAGCGCAAAGAACAAACAGTCGATGGATCCTGCCGCCCTCGCGATGCTGCAGACTTTATTGACCGGAGCGGAAGTGACGCAAGCAGCCGAGAGAGTTCGCGTCCTGGTGGAAGTCACGCCCGATGTATGGCAGCTCAGCGGCCCTGCAAAAGCGCAGAAGTAGTTCGCTGCCCTTCGATTTGTTTCGCAATTCATACTTAAATTCATTCAAAAAATTCCGTCCGATTTTTGTAGCGCCGGCGTCTCGCCGGCAGGTTTGTGTCGCGCCAATGCAAAAATCAAAACTGCCGGCGGGACGCCGGCGCTACAAAACCCTGCGCCCTTCCGCATGACCTAATTCAAGGTTAAAGCCTGTTTGGAAAAAGTATGAAAGAGAACGAGAAATGAATGCGTCTGCTCACGGCAAGGAGTAAGGATTGCGCAATTGTGGCGCCGGTGTCTCGCCGGCGCTTTTGAGCTGCGTGGAGGTAAAATAAAAACGCCGGCGGGACGCCGGCGCCACAAAACCTACCGTTGCGATTTCAATTTTCGGAGGATTTTTTAAAGGGCTGAAATAAATTAATCCGCGGCTGAGGCTTGGCGCAGATAGCGCATCGGATTCACCGGCGCGCCATTGATGCGAACCTCATAATGGACGTGCGGTCCCGTTGAACGACCGCTAACCCCCACATTTCCAATCGCGTCGCCGCGCCTGACTTGTTGTCCCACAATGACATGGAAACTGGAAAGATGTCCATAATAAGTGCTGATGCCAAATCCATGATCGACCACTACCAAGCGGCCGTATCCCGAGCGTTCATCTGCTTCCACCACAACACCATCGGCCGAAACTCGGACCGAATCCCCATATTGGGAGGAAATATCCACGCCCGTGTGGAAAGCGCCTTCTCCGCTGAACGGATCCATTCGCTCTCCGAATGTCCCGGTCAAATGGCCAATCACAGGCCATAGAGTCGGAGTGGAAGTCAGATCTCCCAAACCCGACGAAGCCGTCAGCTGAAGGCTGCCCGCGGGGAGCGATGCCTGAGCGACATTTCTCTGCAGAAAATTGAACTGTTCGATTGACTGCTCAAACCCCGTGTTCGATGCCTGCTGCACTTCACTCAACGTGAACGGACTCTGCCTAAACCTCATAAATCCGTAAGTCATAGCCACTTCGGTGGCCAGCGATTGCAGCGAATTCATGCGTTCATTGGTATCCTGGACGCTGGATTGCAATTTTTCATAATTGTGCTTCAGAGTATCCTGCTGGCGGCGAAGCGCATTATAATTGCCGACTTTCCACAGCATCCGGGTATAGGAACCGACAGCGGCAGCCACCGTCACACCGCCGACGACGGCCAGTGCCAAAAGTATATGCAGTACATAGCCGGGAAGCGTGATCTTGCGAAGGCTTCCGTTACGGCTTGATGCCACAAATAAAGTATATGCTTCAGGTTTCATCGTATGAAATCTCTCAACCTAATGCTGGCCCTACTTTTTGCTTTAATTTTAGAGGGAGCCGAACCGCCCATCCCCTGAGCAGTCCTGCTAATCTGCAACTCGTTTGAACCGGGAGCATTGGTTCGAAACCAGACCCAATTGAAGTCTAGTTTCACACTGAAACAGAGTCAACCTTTTAATTCCAATTCTAGAGATCAAAATTTTAATCCGGTGGCCAAGAAAACTAGCCTGCCATAGCGCGTTCACAAATCATGCTCTAGAATGCCCATATGAAACCACACAAAAGCGGCTTTTGGCAACTGTACTGATGGCCAGTGAGAGCCAGCTGATCGAATCGATTCGTAAACGCTTCCTTTCCAGTCGCACAAAGCAATTAAGAAAGGACGGACTGCGAGTCGGCATCGGTGACGATGCCGCGGTCTTGCGCCCGGCGAGCGATTCGGAGTGGGCAATCACGACGGACGCGTTTTTGGAAAATGTGCATTTCCTTCGCAAGATCCATGAGCCATTTGCGGTTGGCTATAAGGCGCTGGCCCGCGCTACGAGCGACATCGCCGCGATGGGAGCCCGTCCGCGATATTTCTTTCTGACGCTGGGGCTTCCGGAATCTTGCACTGAGAAATGGTTCGACGGCTTCAGCAAAGGCATGGCACGCGCCGCTCGCGAGTTTGGCCTGGTCCTGGCGGGAGGCGATACAACGAAATATCCTGAAATCATTATTACCCTCACTGTTTTGGGCGAATTGAAACGAGAAATAGCTATTCTGCGTTCCGGTGCCAGGCCCGGCGATTTGCTGTGCGTCAGCGGCCGATTGGGTGAAGCGGAGCTGGGTTTGCGGCTGATCCAGCAAAAAGCGCAGAATCAAAAGCGATGGCCGAAGCTTGTAAAAAAACATTTTTATCCCCAGCCCAGGCTGGCGTTGGGCGAATGGCTCGCCTCTCATCAATACGCTTCCTCGATGATTGATACCTCGGACGGCCTTTCCACCGACTTGAACCACATTTGCAAGTCCAGTGGAGTTGGGGCACGAGTGTGGGCGGAGAAAATTCCGGCAGTTCATGTACCGCCTGAGTTGAGTGCATTGAAACTCAGTCCACTATCTCTCGCCTTGCATGGCGGCGAGGACTACGAATTACTTTTCACCGTTCCAAAGAAATTTTCCGGCCGTCTGCCTCGCAAATTAGGACAAGTTCCCGTGACCGTGATCGGCGAAATCACGCGCGAGAAAAAGATCCTCTTATTGAGGCCGATGGCAAGACCAAACCTCTGCAAGCCACTCGGG
This sequence comes from uncultured Acidobacteriota bacterium, assembly GCA_963786215.1. Taxonomy (GTDB): domain Bacteria; phylum Acidobacteriota; class Terriglobia; order Acidiferrales; family UBA7541; genus Palsa-360. The sequence goes on along the minus strand of CAWAYK010000001.1, from coordinate 266,280 downwards.
TGGGATCCATTCCGCAAGTGAAACCCAAACATTTTTTTGCAGCACGGTTGCCCACTACATAAATGTGTGATGCGGAGGGTTTACGCTTTTCGTAGCGGCCACTCCGTTCCGTGATTTTCGGAACGGAGTGGGCGATTTTTCAGTTGCCCGCGGACGATCTATCCAATTAATCCGCAGGTCTGATGTATTCATACGTCTGAATTGTACTGGAAGAAAAGCGCCCGCCCGAAAAACGACCGGCCGCCACGAAGGCAACGGCATTTGTGGCGCCGGCGTTTCGCCGGCGGTTTTTGCCATTGCAGGAATCAAGAAAAACCCGCCGGCGAGACGCCGGCGCCACAAGAATCGGGACGCGATTTTTGGAGCTGCAGACGCTATCTCTAATTGCGCGGGGTTAATGCGGGTGTTGCGGAATTTTGGGCTGGCACGGTGGCTTTCGCAGGAATTTCCACATGAGGAGCCGCATCTGGCACTGTTGGATTTACGGTAATTGTCGTCGGGCCTTCGCCGGCGTCTTCGGGAGCGGTGTCCGGCGTATCGACCTTCACGGTTTTCGTCAGCGCCACTCTATCCAGAGGCTGGATATTTTGGAACGCCTGGATGGGCTTGCCTTCGAGCGCGCCCTGCATGAATTCCAGCCAGATCGGCAATGCCGCAACAGCACCGGTTTCGGGCTTGCCAAGAGAAACGGATTTATCGTCAAAGCCAACCCACACGCCCGCGGTGATTTCCGGCGTGAAGCCCATAAACCAGGCGTCCGTGAAGTCATTGGTCGTGCCAGTTTTGCCTGCCGCCGGGCGGCCTAACGCGCGCGCAGGCATGCCGGTGCCGCGCTCGACCACGTCCTGTAGCATCGCGGTCATCGTTCGCGCCACATCCGGTTCCACCACGTCATGCACCACGGGGTGCGCCTGCTCAAGCAGTGCGCCGTCATAGGTGGTCACACGGCGAATCATGTGCGGATCGATGCGAATCCCGTCATTCGGAAACACGGTAAACGCCGAGGTATGCTCCAGCAGGTTCAGATCCGCCGCGCCCAGCGTGATGGGCAAGTACGGCGGCAACGGGCTCGTGATGCCGAACCTCCGCGCCATATCGATCACGCTATTCATGCCGATTTTTTCCGCGAGCTTTACGGCCGGAACGTTGCGTGAACCGTCCAGAGCGCGCCGCAGCGTAATCACGCCTTCAAATTTTTCGTCGTAGTTATGCGGCGAGTATGCTTGTCCGCCGCTCATAGTTGTGAACGGCGCATCCAGAATTGTGTCAAACGGGGTGAAGCCTTGCTCCATGGCGGCGGCATAGACGTACACTTTGAAGGAGGAACCTACCTGCCGCTGCGCCTGCATGGCCCGGTTAAATTTGGATTCGTCGAAACTGTAGCCGCCAACCATTGCCTTGATCTCGCCAGTCGGATTATCGATGGCCAGAATTGCCGCTTGCGGCGCCACATTCTGCTCCAGTTCCACGTGGGCCACGTTCCCGCTGATGTCCTTGATCAAGAATTCTGCGAGGTCGCCAGTCTTGAGCAAGTCGGTGGGAAGCTTGCGGCTCGTCCAGGCAAAATCCGGCGGAGTGAGCAATGCGTGCAGCGACCCGATCTTGATGTTCGCCTCTTTTTGATCGACGGCGACGACCAGTCCCTGCACGTAGTCGCCTTTATTGATGGGCCAGCGCCAGTCATCGTCATCGTACGATTCGAGCGTATCGCTTTTATCCGCGAGAATGTTGTCGAGCTTCCCGCGCCAGCCATGGCGGCGGTCATAGGCATGCAGGCCGTCGCGAATGGCGCGATTCGCGGATTTTTGCATGTTCACATTCAGCGTGGTGTACACGCGCAGGCCGCGCTGGTGCACCATTTCCGTGCCGTAGGTGCTTTCCAGGTATTTGCGAATCTCTTCCACAAAGTATGGCGCAAGCGAATTTCGCGGCGACTCCTGGTGCAGTCCCAGCGGCTGCGCGGTGGCCAGCTTCGCCTGCGCGTCCGTGATTTTTCCGGAGCGCGCCATCAGTTCGATCACCAGATTGCGCCGCTGCAACGCGCGCTGCGCGTGCAGAATCGGCGAGTAGCTCGGGCCGCGAATCATTCCCGCCAAGAGCGCCGCTTCCTGAATGTTTAATTTCCCCACAGGTTTGCCGAAGTAAGATTCCGAAGCCGCTTCAAATCCATAATTGCCGTGCGATAAATAAATCTGATTGCCGTACATCGTAAAAATCTGTTGCTTGGTGTAGTGGCGCTCGATCTGAAGAGCGAGCAGCGCTTCCTGAATTTTCCGGCCCATGTGGCGGTCGGAGCGATCCAGAAAAAGCGATCCGGCCAGTTGCATGGTGATGGTGCTGGCGCCTTCGACAACGCGGTGCGAAACAAAATCCTTGTACGCTGCGCCCGCCACGCGCGTAAAATCCACGCCCCAGTGCTGGTCGAAGTGCTGATCCTCGGTCGTGAGAATCGCGTCCTTCAGTATTTGGGGATATTGCTCGTAAGTGAGCAGCACGCGCCGTTGCAGCGCGAAATTCCCAACCACCTGGCCGTCGTCCGCGTACAGTTCCGTGACCACATCGGGTTGAAAATCTTCGAGAGCGCGAATCTGCGGGAGATCGCTCGAGTAAACAAACCACAGCCCCGCCAGCGTGCCGATGGCAATCGAGCCAAGCAGCAACAGGATAAAAGCAACGCGCCCTACAACCTTGCGACCTCGCAAGTTCAGGGTGATTGGCGGAAGATCTACCATGAGAATTTCATTCTAGCGCAAACCTGAAGGCGAACGCGGGGATCAGGAGGAGAGTCTTTCGCGCCGTTTCTTAATCAGAAACGCTCCGATCGTGACGGCAAGAGCCAGAACCAGAAGACTGCTGTCGCGAATCAGCGTGGCGGCGCCCAACTTTTCATTATTTCCGAAGCAGCCGCAATTAATTTCGAGTCCCAGAATTTTGGCGCGCGTCATCGCGCCGATGAAGACAAGCAGCAGACCGCTGGTGATCGTGCCAATTACGCGCAAACCAATTCCCGCAATCAGAAATATTCCCAACACCAGCTCAAACCACGGCAGGACTTGCGCCATCAGTTGCACGGCGGAAATCGGCAGCATCTTGTAGGAATCGATGGCCATGGCAAAAAAGAATTGGTAGTCGCGCAAGTGCCATTCGCCCGCGAAATGAAGTTTCGCGTAGGCCGCAATCAGGAAAATCACGCCAAGCGCCACGCGCCCGATTATGAGCAGTGTTCCGGGCCATCCTGCCGGGCGCGGCGAAACTTCCGATGAAATCGCTGTGGTAGCCATAAGGATTCAGGGTTACTGGCGCAGCAGATAATCAAAATAACTTTTCAGCAGCTTGTAATCTACTCCGCCGCCAGGAAGCGCTTCCGTCTTTCCGTGAGACGTGATGTACACGGTGGGAGTCTGGTTCACATTGCGCTGCGTGCCCATCGCCTGATCTTTTGCGATGGAAGCGTTGATTTCAGTCATGTGCTGCGCTTCAAACGCCTGGAATTTTTTGAACTCGGCTGGCGGAAAATAAGTAGCAATCACCTGATCGATATTTCCCTTGGCTACCCATTCGTCCTGATGATCGTACAGCGCGCGCTCCATGGCCTCGAATTGCCCGAACGTCGCCGCCGCATTCGCAAGCCGCGCAGCCTGCCGCGCGTAGGGATGCATCTCCAAAGGGAAATCGCGGTGGACGATGTACACCTTGCCGGGAATCACGTAATCGTCAATCACCTGCTTCACCGTGCCTTCAAAAAAACCGCGGCACGCCGGGCATTCAAAATCCCCGAAAACTTCCATCGTGATGGGCGCGCTTGGGTTTCCAATTGTTTTTTGGAAATTGGGGGCGGCGGTCGCTGCGGAAGCCGTCTTTGCTACCGGAGCCGCCGGAGGTTTCGCCTGCGGTCTGGCGAAAACCGTCGTTGCCATGGCACAAAGGGCAAGAAGAAAGGTTACAACTCGAATCGGGCGGCCGGTTTGCAAATTCACGCGACTTTCTCCTTGGGGATCATGAGAGTGAACAACACATTCTAACCCCAAAACGGGTGCTTCTGTACAGGATAGACGTCAAAAGCACAGGTAGGGTTACCCGCGAGCCTCCTGAAAAATTTCCAATTGGTGAGGATTGCCTCTTCAGTAAAGACAATCACGCTGTGACTGGCGGAAAGGAGGGGTTAGGCGAAGGGCGGATGAGAGGCAGATCAATTTGGGGAAAAGGGGGTAAGACCAGTGGCATGGAGTAAACGTCTCGCAAAATGCTGTAAATAATACAGATACATGTTATCAAAATACTTGACAAAGATACACTCAATGTGTAAAATCTCTCCCTGTAAGGCACCCATGCCAGCCAGTGCCGGCCAAGAGATTCAGGAGGGAAGTCAGCGATGAGCAAAATTATTGGAATTGATCTGGGGACGACCAACTCGGTAGTTGCCGTCATGCAAGGTGGAGAGCCGGTCGTGATTCCGAACCAGGAAGGTGGTCGGACAACCCCATCGGTGGTCGCGATTACCAAGTCGGGCGAGCGTCTGGTCGGACAGGTAGCGAAGCGCCAAGCCGTTACCAACCCCGAAAACACAGTTTATTCGATCAAGCGGTTTATGGGTCACAGATTCGATGAAGTGACCGAAGAGACCAAGCGCGTCCCCTATAAGGTTGTAAAAGGGCCGCATGATGATGCGCGCGTCGAGATTTTCGGCAAGGCTTATACCCCGCCCGAATTGTCCGCAATGATTCTGCAGAAGCTGAAGACAGCCGCCGAGGATTTCCTCGGAGAAAAAGTAACCAAGGCCGTCATCACCGTTCCTGCGTACTTTAACGACAGCCAGCGGCAAGCGACCAAGCAAGCTGGCGAAGTCGCGGGCCTCGAAGTTCTGCGCATCATCAACGAACCTACGGCTGCCGCGCTCGCCTACGGTTTGGATAAAAAGAAAGATGAAACCATCGCTGTCTACGACCTTGGCGGAGGCACGTTCGACATTTCGATCCTGGAAGTCGGCGAGGGCGTCGTGGAAGTGAAAGCGACGGCCGGCGACACGCACCTCGGCGGAGACGACGTGGACAATCGCGTGGTCGATTGGCTTATAGCGGAATTCAAGAAGGATCAGGGCATCGACGTCAGCAAAGATCGCATGGCAGTTCAGCGGCTGAAGGAAGCCGCGGAAAAAGCCAAGATTGAGTTGTCGCAGATGCAGGAAACGGACATCAATCTTCCCTTCTTAACGGCGGATGCGTCCGGCCCGAAGCACTTGCAACTCAAGCTGACGCGCGCGAAGCTCGAGCAATTGATGGAAGACATTCTGCAGCGAACGATTGGGCCCACGAAGCAGGCTCTGTCCGACGCAGGCATTACACCTGACAAGATCGACGAAGTCGTTCTGGTTGGCGGCTCGACGCGTATCCCGCGCGTACTGCAAATCGTGAAAGATTTGTTCGGCGGCAAGGAACCGCACAAGGGCGTCAACCCGGACGAAGTGGTCGCGGTGGGCGCGGCAATTCAGGGCGGCGTGCTTGGCGGCGAAGTGAAGGACATCCTGCTCCTGGACGTCACGCCACTTTCGCTGGGCGTGGAAACGCTGGGCGGCGTGATGACCGTGCTGATCCCGCGCAATACGACGATCCCAACGCGCAAATCCGAAGTGTTCTCAACCGCTGCGGATAATCAGCCATCGGTTGAAATCCACGTGCTGCAGGGCGAGCGCAAAATGGCGCCCGACAATCGCACGCTCGGTAAATTCCATCTGATGGGAATTCCGCCGGCGCCGCGAGGCATGCCGCAAGTGGAAGTCACTTTCGACATCGACGCGAACGGCATCCTGAACGTCTCGGCAAAAGACCGCGCAACGAACAAGGAACAGAAGATCACGATCACGGCTTCCACCGGACTCAGCAAGGAAGAGGCCGAGAAGATGCGATCGGACGCCGAGGCTCACGCCGAAGACGACAAGAAGAAACTCGCGGAGATCGAGGCGCGCAACATTCTCGACAACCGCGTGTATCAGGTCGAGAAGCTGATCGCGGACAATCGCGAAAAACTTTCCGAAACGGACACGAAGCCAGTCGAAGAAGCTGTGGCAGCGGCCAAGTCGGCGCTCGCTGGCGGCATCCTCGAGCAGATTCAATCGGCGACCGTGACGCTGGAAAGCGCTTCGCACAAACTGGCCGAGGTGCTTTACAAGACCGCGGCGGCGTCCGGAGCACAACCGGGCGCACCAGGTTCACAGGATGGCGGGTCGGGCGCTGCTCCACAGGGCGGACCGGGGCCCAGGCCGGAAGGCGAAGTGATCGACGCGGAATATGTGGACGTCGACGAGACAAAAAAGCCAAACTAAGCGGGTACGTGGCGTAGGCTTCAGCCTGCGGGGTTTAGTCCTTGGAACAGCTAACCCCCGCAGGCTAAAGCCTACGCCACATAAAACCGCACTCTGCTTTTTCAATAAGCGATTTTCGAGGAGCGAGCGTTGACCACGTACGAAGGAATTAAGCGGATTGGACCGCCGCAGGCGATTCAGAAATTGCGGGAAGATTTGTTCATGATTCAAATCGCGCTGACGGAAACTCCGACCGCTGACTGGAAGCGCCTGTTCTACGAAACGCAGCAGGCGCCGCCGCCCGATTTTCTTCCCAGGTCGGTGGAAATTATCAGCAACTATATCCGCTTCCGCTCGGAAGTTCCCAGCGTGCAGGCGAGGACAGCGTGGATCGACCGCTGGATTGATCGCGCAAATCAAAAGGAAGCCAGCATGGGCGGACGCCTGGACGAAGAGCGCCGAAAGCGCCGCGACGAACACCAGCGCGAGCAGCAGGAACTGGCGGCGATCAACGCGCAATGGGAAAAACTTTAAGAGGAAGGTTAGGAAATAAAGGAAGTTCAGGAAGTAAAGGAAACTCATGAACGGTGGACGAGTGATGAGCGACAAATCACAAATCACGATTCACGAATCACCAGTCACCAGTCACTAGTCACCAGATCACGAATCACGGACCTCAAATGGCCACGACAACAAAACAAGATTACTACGATCTCCTGGGCGTCCCACGCAAGGCGGCGCAAAAGGAAATTCGTGCGGCCTACCGGAAACTTGCGCGCAAATATCATCCTGACCTGAATCCTGGCGATAAATCTTCCGAAGAAAAATTCAAACAGGTGCAGGAAGCCTACGACGTTCTCTCCGACGCAAAAAAACGCCAGATGTACGATCAATTCGGCTTCGAAACTCCGGGTTCCGGCGGAATGCCGCAGCCCGGAAATGGAGGGGATGTCCATTTCGATTTCAACGGTTTCGATTTCGGTGGCCAGGGTGCAGGCGGCGCGGGCGGAGGCCCAAGCTTCCAGGACTTGTTCAGTCAATTCTTTCGCGGTGGCGGAGCCACGACCGAAGCTCCAACACATGCGGAACCCGGCTCGAGCCTCGAATATCAGATTGAAATCAGTTTCTGGGAAGCTGTGCGCGGCACCATAAAAAAACTGACCATCTCTCGCCTCGATTTGTGCACGGAATGCCGCGGCACAGGAACGGTAGGCCAGCCGCAAACTTGCACGGCGTGTGGCGGTTCGGGCCAGGTCACGCAGACGAGCGGAAAGATGCGCTTCAATTTGACGTGCTCGCGATGCGGTGGCTCGGGACGCGTGCGAAATATTTGCCGGGTTTGCGGCGGCGAAGGCCGCGTGCGGCGCGCGGACACGATCGACGTGCGAATCCCCGCGGGCGTGCAAACTGGATCGCGCGTGCGCGTCCCAGGACGCGGCAACGCCGGAACGGGCGGAGAGCCGCCAGGAGACCTGTACATCATCACGGACGTTCTGCCGCACCCATTTTTTGACCGGCGCGGAGACGACATTTATATTTCCGTTCCCATCACCGTGACCGAAGCCGCGCTCGGCGCGAAAATCGAAGTGCCCACGATCGACGGACCTTCGCGGCCACTGCGCGTTCCTCCGGGAACCAACAGCGGGCAAAAATTGCGGCTGCGCGAAAAAGGCGTGCCTTCGGTTCGCACGCCGGGACATCGCGGCGACCAGTACATCGAATTGCAAGTGGTGGTGCCCAAACCGGTGGATGAGCGCGTGAAGGAACTTCTGCGAGAGCTGGAAAAACTTGCGCCGGAAAATCCGCGCAAGGATTTATTTGATCGGGCCAATGTATAAGGAGTGCAGCCATGGCGCGCGTAACCACAAAACGAAAAAAAACCCGCGCTGGATACATGATTTCGGCCGTAGCGGAGCTGTACAAACTTCATCCGCAAACGCTGCGGCTTTACGAGCGCGTGGGACTGTTAAAACCTTCGCGCTCTGACGGCAACACGCGGCTATACACGGATTCCGACCTCGAACGACTCGAAGTCATCCTGACGCTGACGCGCGAAATGGGCGTCAACCTCGCGGGCATTGAAATTATTTTAAATATGCGCGAAAAGATGGCCGAAATGCAGCAACAGATGGAAGCATTCACTTCGTTCGTGCAGCAAGAACTGGCGCGCGGCATGCGCTCGGCAGGCGCAAGGCCGCAGGGCAATGCCCTGGCGCGTGTCCCCGCGCCGAAAGTGATTCGCGTGCATAAGTAGCGTGATTCGTGAATTGCTTGCCCTGAGCTCCCGCGAAGACTGATTCGTGAAACGAATTTTGTGATTTGAAATTTCAAATTTGAAATTTGAAATTTCAGATTTTGTAATTCCCGAAAATTCCTCCCTTCTTAATTCCCTTCAACATGCGTTGTAGCGTCGGCGTCTCGCCGGCGGTTTTCTGTGTGTGCCATCTGCGCGTAAACCCTTTCGGCAAGACGCAAGCACTACAAAATCCCGCATGACACAGCGCACACTGATCAGCGTGATTTCTTCAAATTTATTTTTGATTTTTTTCTTTTCCACACGCTCCACCGCTTTCCACAGGCGCGGACATCTTGCGCAACCTCTTGCGCGCGCCTATGCTCATGACATGGCACAACCTGATTGCCCGATATGCAATGGCTGCGGCTGGAAAATAGTCGAGCGCGTATCGGAAGAAGAAAATCTGAAGCGAGTTTCGTGGGAAAAACCCTACGAAGGCACGGACATCAAGAGGCGCGTGTGGGCCGTGCCCTGCGATTGCACGGGCAAGGACCGCGCTTCGCGTGTGATGGGACGCGCGCGCATTCCCAACCGCTACGAACACTGCGACTTCGAAAATTTTGACAAAGATTTATATGACACGGGCCTTGACGGCACCTCCGCGCTGGCTTGGAACCGCAGCCTCGAGCAAGGCAAGCTGGTAACAGAAGCATTTGCGCGCGATTATCCGACTGGTGCGGAAACGGGATTGCTTTTAATGGGGCCATGCGGAGCGGGGAAAACGCATCTTGCCGTAGCCGCGCTGCGGCAAATTGTTTTGCGCGGACACACCGGACTTTTTTACGATTACCGAGAACTGCTGAAAGAAATTCAGGGCAGCTACAATTCGGAAAGTCAGACCAGCGAACTGGGCGTGCTCGAACCCGTGTTGACGGCCGACGTTTTGCTGCTCGATGATCTCGGCGCAGGCAAACCTTCTCCGTGGGCACTCGAAACCGTGGGACACATTCTCAATACTCGTTACAACGAAAAGCGCGTCACCATCTTGACCACGAATTATCTCGACCGTGACGATGATTCTGGATCGAAGCCTGCTCGCCAAACTTCTCGATTCCCCTCTGGGCAAACAGTCTCTATTTCACGTGAGGATTCGCTCACGGACCGTTTAGGAGTACGCATCCGTTCCCGTCTGTATGAAATGTGTCGCACCGTTGAATTTGATGCTCCGGACTATCGTCGCAAAGTTCGACAGGCAGGACGAATGAGGTCGTAAGTTGTGGTTTGTGATTCGTGATTCGTGTAAATTCCCCCCTCATTAAATTTGAGTCTTTGTAGCGCCGGCGTCTCGCCGGCAGTTTTCCGTTTGTGCCATCACCGCGGAAACCTGCCTGCGAGACGCCGGCGCTACAAAAAAACCGCGCAAGCTATTCGTAATTTTTGAATTGCAATTCATTTAAGTCGCGAAACTCCCCAGTTCACAGTTGAGAGTCGCGAGTTTCCTCTTGGCCGAGTTCGTGCCACATGACGGCATCGCCCCTCTGAACTCTTGACTCCCGACGGTCAACTCTCAACTTCCTTCCCCGATTTACCTCCCGGCTTTTCATTGACATAGGCCACAGGCCGCAGGTATCATCCCCTCGGTGCGGCCCCTGGGTGGGAAGCCGCGTTTCCTTCCTTGCACTTGCCCCGTGACTGGGAAGATTGCCCGAGCGTTTTTTCGCCGGGAGCAGGGCTAGACCTCACTGGAGGCCGTAAGATGTTTTCCGACAACGAAAACCCCGGCGCGGAACTTTCCGCCGGACAAACCGCAACCGCCGCTACGCCGGCGCCGGAAAAAACCGAAAACGTGGAAGCCGACACAAGCTGCGGCCAAAGCGCAAGAAACAACGGACGCTGTTCCTCCGCCTCCGGCGGAGCCAGCAGCCGTTACTGTAGCTCCCGCCGAGCCTGTAGCCGCGCCAGACGGCTTGGCCGCTGTCGAGCATTCCGACGTGAGCGATACGGTGGAAGAGGCCGTCGATTCCGGCGAGCCTTCCACGGAATCGAACGCGGAGATGGAACAGCTCATGGAGCAGTACGCCGCGCCGCATCAGGCGCCGGCCGAGGGCGAAATCGAATCCGGCCAGGTCGTGGCGATCACCGACCTGGGCGTCGTCGTGGATCTGGGCGGCAAGACCGAGGGCCTGATTCCCGCGCAGGAATTCGCGGAACTCGATGGGCCGTTCCCTCTGGTAGGTCGGAGCAGCCGGTCGAAGTTCAGCGCACCGGCGACCGCAAGGACGGGATGGTTTTGCTGTCCTACCAGCGTGTGCGCCGTCGCCGCGTGTGGTCCAAGATTGAAGAAGCCTACCGCAACAAAGCCGACATCACCGGAAAAGTCGTGGACCAGCATCAAGGGCGGCCTGGTCGTGGACATCGGCGTGCGCGCATTTCTGCCGGCCTCGCAGGCCGATCTGCATCCCGTGCGCGACCTGGACGAATGGAAGGGCCGCGAAATCACGGTCCGCGTACTGAAGATGAACCGCAAGCGCGGAAACGTCGTGGTCAGCCGTCGCGCGATTCTGGACGAGCAGGTAGCCGCGCAGCGGCAAGCAATGCTGAACACATGGCCGAGGGACAGACCGTGCGCGGCGTGGTGAAGAACGTCACCGGCTACGGCGCATTCGTCGACCTGGGCGGCATCGACGGCCTGCTGCACATCACGGACATGTCCTGGGGCCGCGTGGCGAGCCCGCTCGATGCTGTACGTCCGGGCGAAGAAGTCGAAGTCAAGATTCTGAAGTACGACAAGGAAAAGGGTCGCGTCTCGCTCGGGCGCAAGCAATTGCTGCCCGATCCCTGGGCTTCCGTTGTCGAGCGCTACACCACGGGCACGAAGCTGACCGGCAAAATCATGGGCCTGACGGACTACGGCGCGTTCGTGGAAGTCGAGCCGGGCATCGAAGGACTGGTGCACGTCAGCGAAATGAGCTGGTCCAAGCGCAAGGTGCATCCTTCGAAAATCGTGAACGTCGGCGATCGAGGTGAACGTCGATCGTGCTGGGCGTCGATTCGAACGAGCGGCGCATTTCGCTGGGCATGAAGCAGGCGCAGGCCGATCCGTGGCAGCAGCTCGCGGAAAAGTATCCGGTCGGCACCGTGGTCAACGGGAAAATCCGCAACCTGACCGAATTCGGCGCGTTCCTGGAAATCGAGGAAGGTTTCGACGGCCTGATCCACGTGAGCGATATTTCCTGGACCGGGCGAATCAAGAATCCGGCGGACGTTTACAAGAAGGGCGACGCGGTCGAAGCCAAGGTGCTGAAGATCGATCAGGCGACGCGCCGCGTGTCGCTCGGCGTCAAGCAAGTGAACGACATCTGGTCCAGCTGGTTTGAGAAGCACAAGGTTGGCGACCTGGTTCGCGGAAAAGTGTCGCGCGTCACGACGTTTGGCGCATTTGTCGAGCTGGCGGACGGGATCGAAGGTCTCTGCCACATTTCCGAGATCGACGAGCGGCGCGGCAAAGGCGAGACAGAGACAAGCCGGCGCCCCCCGCGTCCGGCGCGCGGCAGAGCGGGTTGCTCGATCCCGGCCGCGATTACGAATTCAAGATCGTGAAAATCAGCCAGGACCAGCATAAGATCGGGCTCAGCTACCGTGCCGCGCAAAAACAGGCGGAACGCCGCGACATGGATGATTACCGGTCGACGAAATCCTCGGCGACAGCCACGATCGGCGATGCCATCATGGCCAAGCGTTCCCTGTAGACGCTCCGGTAGTCCCCGTGCCGGAGCAGTAAATTTTATTTCCCTTAAGCGCTCATTTGGTGATATGGAATTGCCACCAAAGGCGGCTCGTTGGGGAATTTTTCCGGCGAGCGAGTGGCGCGTTCCCGAGGCGCGTCGAGCCTGAGCACCTACGGGTGCAATTTAGATGAGGCGGAGCATACATCGATGACCGATTCCACCGTGACAAAAGCGGACCTCGTTGAAGAAGTCGTTCGCGTCACAGAACTTCCACGCAAAGAATCCGAAGCCGTTGTGGAAACCATTTTCGAAAGCATTATCGGTGCGCTGCAAGGCGGCGACCGCATCGAAATCCGCGGCTTCGGCAGCTTCCGCACGCGCCAGCGCCGCGGCCGTACCGGCCGCAATCCGAAGACCGGCGCCAAGGTGGAAGTGCCGCCCAAGCGCATTCCGTTTTTCAAGCCCAGCAAGGAACTGAAGGATCACGTCAATACGGGTGCGCCCGCAACGCCTGCTGCTCCGGCTCCGGGCCCCGCGCCAGTAACGCCGCAAGGCTGATAGGCGCCGGCGGCACAACCTGTGCAGTCCGCGCGGCTCACAACTCCATATGGATTACCTCTGGACGCCCTGGCGCTACCGCTACATCGCTGAAGCCAAGAACGTTGCCGGTTGCGTTTTCTGCAACGCTCCTGCCGCGAATCGGACGATGAAGAATGGCTCATCGTCCTTCGCGGCGTGAAAAATTTCGTCATTCTGAATCGCTATCCCTATACTTCGGGCCACGTCATGATCGTTCCCTACGCGCATACCGCGGATTTTTCCGGCCTCGAACGGGAAACTACGACGGAAATGATGCTGCTTGCGCAGCGCGTGCAAACGGCGCTCGATGACACTTATCATCCCGACGGCTTCAATCTGGGCATGAATCTGGGCCGCTCGGCCGGCGCGGGAATCGCCGATCATCTGCACCTGCACGTCCTGCCGCGCTGGACGGGCGACACAAACTTCATGACCACGGTCGAGCGAAACGCGCCTCGAACCTGAAGATCTTTCGGTGACGTACACGAAGCTGCGCAAGGCGCTGACTCTTTAGACCCTGCGTGAGAACTGCGGAATCATTGTGGGTCGTGGCTTTAGCCACGATATCAGTTATCCAAAATAAGTGCGGCTTTACAGGCTGCGGAAAAAAGGCCTTGTTCTGTCATTCTGAGCGAAGCGAAGAATCTCTCTTCGATTTAAGTGTAGGAAAAGAAACAAGGAGAGATTCTTCGCTTCGCTCAGAATGACAGAGTATTGGGTTTTTCCGCGGCCTGCAGTAGCCGCTGATGTGCCAATTTTGCAGTTGCCACGCAGACTTTTTAGCCTGCGCTCAAAAATTCCGGAGCAGCTGTTGAACCTCGCACTCACCGAAGAGCAAACACTGCTGCAGCGCACGGTGCGGGAATTCGCCCAGAACGAAGTGAAGCCGCTTGCGCGCGAGATTGACGAGACCGGCCATTTCCCCCGCGAAACCTTTCGCAAAGCGGCCGAGCTTGGCCTGACCGCCGTGGCCCTGCCCGAATCCGAAGGCGGCGCGGGGTTCGACCACATTTCCTACTCCATCGTCATCGAAGAAATTTCCCGCGTGTGCGCTTCCACCGGCGTGATTCTTTCCGTGCAAAATTCGCTTGTACTGCGATCCGATTCACCGCTTCGGCACCGAAGAGCAGAAAAAGAAATTTCTGCTGCCCTTCGCGCGCGGCGAAAAAATCGGTTGCTACGCGCTCACCGAGCCGCAGGCCGGCTCGAACGCAGCGGCGCTCACCACCAAAGCAGTGCGCAAGGGCGACAGCTACGTCATCAACGGCACAAAGGCGTGGATCACCAACGGCGGCGTGGCCGACGCTGCCATCGTTTACGTAAATACCGATCCGGCAAAGGGCGAAAAAGGAATCACGGCGCTGGTCGTCGAGCGCGGCACGCCCGGCTTTAAAGTGGGCAAGGAAGAAAAGAAACTCGGCATCCATGCCACCGCGTGCACGGAACTTGTCCTTCACCGATTGCGAAGTGCCGGTCGCGAATCGCATCGGCAACGAAGGCGAAGGATACAAGATTGCGCTCTCGACGCTCGACGGCGGCCGCATCGGCATTGCCGCGCAGGCCACCGGAATCGCGCAGGGCGCGCTCGAAGCAAGCGCTGTCCTACGCACAGCAGCGCCAGGCGTTTGGCCATCCCATCGCCGATTTTCAGGCCATTCAATTCATGCTGGCCGACATGGCCACGGAAATTGACGCCGCGCGCCTGCTGGTGCGCAAAGCCGCCTGGAAACAGGACACCGGCGCGCGCTTTTCCATGGAAGCTTCCATCGCGAAATTATTCGCCTCGGAACTGGCCACGCGCGTCACGCACAAAGCCATGCAGATTCACGGCGGCTACGGCTACAGCGGCGAATATCCAGTCGAGCGAATGTACCGCGACGCGCGCATCACCGAAATTTACGAAGGCACCAGCGAAATTCAGCGGCTGGTGATTGCCGCCTGGGTGTTGAAGAGCTTTTGAAACCACGGATGGACACGGATGAGGAATGTGATTTGTGAATCGTGATTTGTAATTTGTGAAGAGTTCTAAGTTGAGAGTCGTCAGTTTAGAGTTTAGAGTTAAAAGATAAAATCGGGACCGCGAAAATTGCATTGCATCGAAGCCCCGAAAAGCGAATCCGCAATGCTCACGGAATTATATACTTCCTGGGACCGCCAATCTCCCGATTGGCGAGCGGCAAAACGCCAATCGGGAGATTGGCGGTCCCATTTCTGTGGCAAAAAGGTACGGCTGAAGTCTTAGCTGTCGACTCTGAACTTTTACGGATCACGACAAACCTCATCCCATGCAAGAACTCGACTCCACCCTTGAATTCGACCCTGCGCACGACGAAGAATTTTTCGCGTCCGTCCCCGCAAAACCTGCGGTGTTTGCGATCGAGCCGCGCACGGAATTGGTGGATGCGAAACCGTATCTGCTTCGCTCGGCAAATCTGCGGCAACGGCTCGCGCGCTTGCTTGGGCCGCCCGATCCAACTTCCAAGCGGCTGAATTTGCGCGAATTTGCTGGCAGCGTGCGGTATCGCGTTGTGGGCTCGCCATTTGAATTGAGTTTTCTGCACTGGCAGCATGCGCGGCACCTCTGGCCCGCCTCGTATCGCGAGCGCGCGCGAATCCGGCCGCCTGCCGTGCTGAAAGTCAGCCTCAAAAATGCGTACCCGCGCTGCTACGCCACGCGCCGCATCAGCGCAAATGGGTTTTATTTCGGGCCGTTCGCTTCGCGCCGCGAGGCCGATACGTTTGCTTCCGGCTTTCTCGACCTTTTCAAAATCCGCCGCTGCCAGATCAAAATTCGCCGCGATCCGGAATTTCCCGGCTGCATTTATTCGGAAATGAAGATGTGTCTCGCGCCCTGCTTTGCCGGTTGCACATCGGAAGAATATGACGTGGAGGTCGGCCGCGTGGTCACGTTCCTCTCGACGCGCGGCGGATCGCTCACGGCGGAACTGGAGCGCGAACGCGAGGCGGCGAGCGAAGCTCTCGATTTCGAGCGAGCCGCCGCCGTTCATCGCCGCATTGAAAAAGCCGCGGAAGCATTGCGCGGCCTGCCCGATCTCGCGCGTCGAATTGAAGACCTCAACGCCGTGGTTCTGCAGCGCGCAGCGGAAGAAAATACGATCGCCGTATTCGTAGTGCGCGCGGGACGCATCGAAGAGCCGCGCCTGTTGCGTTTCGCCGAACTCGCTGGCGAGCCGCGCTCCGTGGAACAAATTCTGCGCGAATGGCTCGAAGGAACTGGAGAGTCGGCTTCCCTTCCGGCAAAAGCACACGCTTCACAGCAACAGAGCCATCGCGAACTGGAAGACCATCTCAGCCTGCTGACGCGCTGGTTTCACAAGAAGCCGCGTGCCGGAGAAATATTTTTTCGCGAAGGCACCGCGCGTTCCTCTACAGCGGCGCCGCAGGACGAAGCCAGCGCGCGCCGCAACAGCGAATGGCCGTATCGCCGCATCTTGCGCGCATGCTCGCGCCTGCTCGCCCCGCCGGCGGAAGAAGCGCAGGCGGAGAGTTGAGAGTTAAGAGTCCGGAGTCTAGTCGCGCGGGGTTGGTGGCGCCGGCGTCTCGCCGGCGGGTTTATTTAAGGGGCGATCGAAAAAACCGCCGGCGAGACGCCGGCGCCACAAAAAGCAGAACAGTTGAGAATTAACAGTTGTGGGCTGCAAGTAAAATCGAGCAAATGGAAATCCTTCTCTCGACTCTCAACTGTCAACTCTCGATTTTTCCTCCATCGTGATCTCTCGCGGATTCACATATAATCTCCATTCTGTTTTGAAGGAGAAGAAATGCCTACATTCGCGACACCTGATGGAACGAAAAAATATGCCGCACGATTTGCAGGGCGCGCAGCGTCAGGGCATTTTCGCGAGCAGCAAGGCCTTTGGCTTTCTTCCGTAGGCATCGGGACATATCTCGGCGAAGCCGACGCGCGAACGGATCAGGGATACACGGACGCGATTGTGGCTGCCGTCGAATCCGGCGTGAACGTGATCGACACGGCGATCAATTACCGTTTTCAGCGCTCGGAACGCTCCGTGGGCGCGGCGCTCGCGGAACTCGGGCGGCGCGGCTACGGACGCGAAGAGCTGGTGATTTGCACGAAGGGCGGATTTCTTACCCCTGATGGCGACATGCCCGCCGACGCCACCGAATATTTCAATCACGAATATGTGGATACGGAAATTTTGCGCGAAGGCGACGTCGCCGCCGGATGCCACTCCATCGCGCCGAAATTTATTGCCGATCAACTCGAGCGCAGCCGGCGCAATCTGGCTGTCGAAACGATTGACGTCTATTACCTGCACAATCCGGAAACGCAATTGAGCGAAGTGCCGCGCGAAATGTTCAACACGCGCGTGCGCGCCGCGTTTGAATTTCTGGAGTCCGCCGTAGCCGCGGCAAAAATTCATTTCTACGGGCTCGCGACATGGAACGCATTTCGCCAAAGTGAAAATGAACAGGATTTTCTTTCGCTCGCCGCAATGGAGTCGCTCGGGCGGGATGTTGCGGGACTATCGCACCACTTTCGCTTCGTTCAACTGCCGTGCAACCTGGGCATGACGGAAGCGCTCACCCGCGCCAATCAAGAGCTGGACGGCGCGCGCGTGCCAGTCGTTGAAGCCGCATCGAAGATCGGCGTTACGCTAATGGCCAGCGCTTCGATGCTGCAGGGGAAGCTTTCCAAAGGCCTTCCACCTTTCGTGACAAATGCGCTGGGGATGAAAACCGACGCGGAACGCGCGATGCAATTTGTGCGGTCAACGCCAGGGATCGCGACGGCTTTAGTGGGCATGAGCCGCGTCGAACATGTGCGGGAAAATCTGGAGATTGTAGGGGTGCCACCCGCTTCGCAGGAACAATTCGCGAAACTATTTCAACGCGGCGAAAAAGCCTGAGGTTTTAGTAGCGCAGGCTTCACAGGTTGCGGGAAAAAGGCCTTGTCCTGTCATTCTGAGCGAAGCGAAGAATCTCTCTTCGATTTAAGTATAGGAAAAGAAACAAGGAGAGATTCTTCGCTCCGCTCAGAATGACAGAGTATTGGGTTTTTCCGCAGCCTGTTCAGCCTGTGGGTTTAAATTTTAGTAGTTATTTAACGCAAACCCACAGGCTGAAGCCTATGCCACTTCAGCGCTTCTGTTCCATCAATCCGGCAATGGTCCCCATCACGTCAAACTTCGTGATGATCTCCAGCCTGCCGTTGCTCATCTGCACAAACACGGCGGGCTCTTCGTGGCTCAGCAAATAAGTGAGCCGCTCAACCGGCGCTTCGCACGAAATCATGGGCAGAGGATCGCTCATGACTTCGCGGATCACCATTTTGCGAAGATCTTTTCCCTGCAGCGCGAGATTTAAAATCTGGTCTTCGTAAATCGCGCCGATGGGCTGCTTCGCTTCAAACACCGGCAATTGCGAAATATCCTGCGTCTGCATGGTGTGCAGCGCGTGAAACACGGTCTGGTCCGGTCCAACCAAAAGTAAATCGCGATCCTTGCTGACCTTGTGTTTCGCGTTCACCACATCTTCAACGGTCAGCATAACTTCCGAATCGACGTAGCCGCGCTCGCGCATCCACTCATCGCTATATACTTTGCTGAGGTACCGCATTCCCGTGTCCGGCAGGAACGCAACAACGAAAGAGCCCTTGGGCAGCGTCTTGGACATGCGCAGCGCGCCGGAAACGCACCCGCCGCCAGAACCGCCCGTGAAAATTCCTTCCTGCTTTACAAGACGCCGCGCCCAGACGAAACATTCCTGATCATCCACCTGAACAACGTCATCGACCATGTTGAAATCCATGGTGGACGGAAAAATATCTTCGCCGATGCCTTCCACGACATACGTTTTCGCCGTGCCCACTTTTCCGGTTTTTTTGAATTCGTAATACAGCGATCCGATGGGATCAACGCCGATGATTTGCACGTTGGGATTTTTTTCTTTCAGGTAGCGGCCCACTCCGCTGATCGTGCCGCCCGTGCCCATACCGCAAACAAAATGCGTGATCTTGCCTTCGGAGTCTTCCCAGATTTCCGGCCCCGTGCCGCGGTAATGCGCTTCGGGATTCATCGGATTTTCATACTGGTTTGGATAAAACGAATTCGGAATATCTTTCGCCAGTTTTTTGGCCACGGAATAATAGCTGCGCGGATCATCCGGCTCGACCGCTGTCGGGCAAACAATCACTTCCGCGCCCAGCGCCTTCAGCAGATCCACTTTTTCCTTGGATTGCTTGTCCGTGATGGTGAACACCAATTTGTAGCCGCGCACAGCGCCGACGAGCGCAAGGCCGATTCCCGTGTTGCCCGAGGTTCCCTCAATAATCGTGCCGCCGGGTTTTAAAAGGCCTTTTTTCTCCGCATCTTCGATCATGGAGACGCCGATGCGGTCTTTCACCGATCCGCCCGGGTTCATGTAATCGACTTTGACGTAGACGTCGGCGGCAAATCCGGCGGTCAGGCGGTTCAGGCGCACGAGAGGCGTGTGGCCTATGGCTTCGAGAATGTTATTGCAGCGCAACGAAGGCTCCTTAATTTACGGCTACGTGTGGCGAGAGTTCAAAAGCTTTAACACAGAGGACCCAGAGAAAAGAGGAGAAAAGCGGAGAAAAACAGATCAGGTTCCGTGGCATTCACGGATGCCGCGAGTCCCGGTCTTGCGTATGGCCTTTGCCCCTTGTTTTGTCTTTCTCCGCCTTGCTCCTCTTTTCTCTGGGTCCTCTGTGTTAAAGCTTTTTTTGTCTTAAAGCTTTTTCCGAGTTAAAGCTTTTCTCCGGCGAGTCAAGCTTAAGTGGACAGCGGAGCGGTTGTCCAGTTTCTCAACGCGCACAGGTTCGTGGCAGAATAGGCCTCACTTTCAACCAGGAGAAAACACCGACATGAAGCGAACCAATATTTCCACGGGAACGAAATACGAGCCGATCATCGGGTATTCGCGCGCGGTGCGCGTGGGCGATACGGTGCACGTTTCGGGCACGACGGCCACGGGCGCCGATGGCAACCTTGTGGGCGTGGGCGACGCTTACGCGCAGACGATGCAGACGCTGCGGAACATCGAATCTGCGCTGCACAAGGCCGGCGCGCGCATGGAAGACGTGGTGCGCACGCGAATGTTTGTAACAAACATTGCGGAGTGGGAAAAGATTGGCCGCGCGCATGGAGAATTTTTCGGTTCGATACGCCCCGCGACAGCGATGCTGCAGGTGGCCGGCATGGTATCGCCCGAAATGCTGGTGGAGATTGAAGCGGAAGCGATTGTAATGAAGCGCGCGGCAAAAAAGACGAAAACGAAACGGCGTAGAAAATCCTAGAAGGCATGTGGTTTAAGTGGCGCGGGCTTCAGCCTGCGGAGTTTAGTCCTTACTAAGGACCAAAATCCGCAGGCTGAAGCCCGCGCCACTAAAAGAGATCCTCACTACAGACTAATACCTCACGCGCACGCGGTATTTCAGAATTGATGTGCCGTCTTTATCCACCGGAACATCGAACTGCGCGGCAAAAGCTGCGGTCTTTGTGAATTTGTAAGTCGAGCTGACCATTTCCCAATCGCCGCCGATGGGCTCGTTCACTTCTACAGTGATCGGTCCGTCTTTGTGGTTGCGCAGCGTGATCTCGTACTCCATCTCATACAGCCGGCTTGCGAGCGCCTTGTAATCCATTTGCTTGCGCTCGGCCACGATGTCAAACGCGTCGCCGATGTGCAGGCTGATTTGTTCGTCCTTCGGCGTGTGGTCGATGTGATCTTCCCCCGCAAAGAGCGAACCGCCGTGCGAGTCCTGCTGATACACGCGAATGGTTCCCGAGGGCAGCGGCATGCCGAGGCCGGCTTTCTCTTCATTCTTAAATTTGTAGAAAACCTGCACCGGGTCTTTGATCGACGCGCCGGGCTGCGATGCTTGGCGGTAGTAGTAGGACTGTCCATTCACCACGTACACTTTGCGCAATGGAAAATGTGAAGCGTTTAAGAGGCTGATTTGTTTTGATTCCTGGTCGAAGATCGAAGTACGGCGATTCAGCGAGTACAGGTGATATTCGGAGAACGATTCCTGCACGAAAGGTGCAGGCGCCACTGCATCCGCAGCCATCGACTTGAGTGCAGCGTACACGCGTCCGTTGAGGGGAACGTCTTGATGCAAGTTCCCCGCAACTAATTGCAGTTTCGCGTTCTTGAATGCCGTTCCGCTGTGATTGACGAGCGTCACCCAGCCATCGAGATCCGCATTGGTATCGTCCTTCGCGACATTTAAAACATAATCTGCGCTCCAGGAAAGATTCGCCGCGAGGTAAGACGCCTCCACGCGCTGGCTTCGCGCGCCGCCATTTTGGAGAGTCCACAGCAGCGTGGGCCGCTCGTATAAATTTTCTGGCAGCGCGGGAAAGCGGATGCTTTCATAAGAAATTCCTGAGGCAATTTCATTTCCGATTTTCCAAACGGGCGAGCCATTGAACGAAAGCAGAGTGGCCTTCATTTCTTCATATTCTGTCGAACCGTTGCTTAATTTCGCGCGAACCAGGGTGACTTCGTGTCCTACGTATTTCTGCAGCAACTTGTTTGGGTCGAGCAAATCGTATTCGTAATTCTGCTCCAGCACGTTGAGCTTCGCGGGATCGTTCAGCGAACGGAAGTGCACGGTGGCCGGATTGATGGATGCGGCGATATCCATGAATTTCAGGAGCGATTCGCCGGCCGGGATGTTGAGCTGGCGGACGTCACGCACGAGCGACAGATTTGAGTTATAGACAGTGAGCGCCAGGTCCGTCTGATCCGCGAGCGTGGTGGTGACATCTTTTTCCGAGGCTTGCGCCGCGGTCTGGGCTACAGAATTTGCAGATGCCGATCGGTGCAGGAATGGCGCGACTACGAGCAGCGCCGCGAATCCTGCAATGGAAATGAATCTGCCAAGCGTGGCGGTTTTCATGAACTTCTCCCGTTAAGAGCGTTATTTCTTCCTTCAACTCTTAGAACGGGGCTGCCCGAATTTCTTGCAGCTTATTTTTCTATTGTTGCTTCCAGGCTTTTCCGCCATCGGTCGTGGCGAATTTGGTTCCATCACTGCCGGTGATGGCTGCGGTGCGTGCATCGCTCGCCGTGATGCCTGTCCAGTCGGGCGATTTGGCATTATTCGGCGCGGCTTGAGATGGCGGCGCAACGCTCTCCCAATTTTTGCCGTCCGTCGTTCGCGCGATGGCGCCGTTGCGCCCAGCTATCCAACATACGGTTTCGGAAACCGCTGCGCCCGCGAGCCAGTCTTCCTTGGACGGGCTCATTTGAGGAGACCATGTTTTCCCCGCATCGCCAGAACGTTCGATCGCTCCGGATATCCCAACACGCCAGAGCGTTGAACCAGACGCAGATTTCAATAAGGTCGGAATTCCTTGAGCGGAACGCAATTTACGGAGGGCTTGAAAGCTTCTGCCGTTGATCGGGAGGTCCGACTCCGGTGGTGGCAGCGACCCCAAGACGCTTGGATTGATTGCACCTGCAACCGGGGCCACCTGTGAAACTGCGTCGGGTTGGCTTGTCGTGCGAGGCGCTTCAGCTGCGGCCGGAGCCGACGAATCCGCCTGGGCGCGGGATTGCGGCGCAGGAGCAGCAGGATTCATTCTTGACGCGATCATGGGTTGTGGCTGCGCAGCCGGGGGCGGAGGCACCGCCAATGATTTCGCTTTATTTCCGTCCGCGACCGCAGCGGATTCCTTTTTCTCGCTAGGCAAATTTTCAGCCACATATGCGTCAGGAGAATTCTCCCGAATTTCATTCTCTGCTTTCAAACTTTGCCTGGCCGACGGCTCCGCGTTTGAATTAAGCGAACCGGTTTTCGCGGCGGGAGCTTCCGGCGCTGGTGCGGCTTTTTGTGCGCGGTCGCCTGCTTGCGGCGCAGGTCCGGACATTTCTTGCTGAGGCGCTTGCGCGATCAGCGTGGGCGAACCGCTTCGGTCCATGGCGCGCCATGGCGGGCGCATGACGAACCAGACAGCCAGCACGGCTGCGATTCCAAAGGCAGGCGCGAGCCAACGCGTGCTCCAATCTGCCGCTTTTGAACGCGGGCGCTTCGCCGCTCCCGCCGAGATTTCCACCGGCGCGCGAACAGCGGAGACAAGCTGCCCAAGCGCCGCAACTTCAGTTTCAGCCAGCGGCGCATCCGACGCAGCGGCAAGCACTTTTAAAATATTTCTGCACCTGCCGCAAGACGCGAAATGATCTTCGCACTGCGCCAATTCGTCCGCGCCAAGAGCGTGCTCCGAATAGGCCGCGATGACTTCCGCATCGGGACAAGCCGTAGCGCTCTGCGGATTCAGCTGGTCGAGGGCTTCGCCGAGACGCCGGGCAAGCGCCGCTTCCCGTTGCCGAATTGCGGATTCGTCCCTGTCTTTTGCGTCCATAAAGAAACTCTTCCTTACTTTAGAACGGTTTAATTCAAAATTCTTGCATCGATTCGAACGCTTTTCAAAAGCCGGTCAAAAATTCACATAGCCCATTCGCGCCAAGGGGCTGGGCATTTTCACTCTGGCGGATCAGCCGCAACCGCGTCCGAAGCGGAAAGCGCCTGCGACAAATCAAATGGCCAATCCTCCACAGCATATTCGAACGCCAATTTCACCTGTGCGTCGTCCAGAGCCGGTTCCGCGGGCCAACCGTTGCGCGCGGGGCAGCCTAGCCGCAAGGATTGCGCCACAGTTTCGCGCAGGACGCGGCGCGTGCGTTCGAGTTGCCGCGATATGGTCGACTCATGCTCGCGCAGCATACGCCCGATTTCCGCGAGCGTAAGCCGGTCGACGTAGTAACACGCCAGAATCATTCGTTCGCGCGGCGTTAAGGCTGCCAACGCCGTAGAAAGACATCTGGCGATGCGTCCTTGGTATAGTTCGCGATCAGGATCGGGAGCCGCGAATTGCGTTTGCATTGCCGAATCGCGGAAATTCTCGCTTTCTTTTTCTTCTTCGAGGGAAACCGTTTTCCCTCCGGTTCGAAGCAAGTCCACATGCTTCTGTGCCAGCACGGCGCGAAGCCAGGTGGACAGTTTGCTGCGCCCATGAAAATATTCGAACAGAGATTTTCGGTTGCCTGCGTCGTTCGAACGAACACCGTACAGTTCGGCGTACAGAGAATCCGCCAACTCTTCGGCGCGACCTCCGCCTGCCTGTCCGGACCCGCTGAGAATCGCGTTCGCGGCGTTACGCAGGTCCTGGCGAAAATGAGCGATGAAATATTCCCAGGCATTTTCGTTGCCCTCGCTGCATGCGCAGGCTAATGCCAGGTCCTCGAGATGAAGCGATTTCAGGTAGGCTTCGATTTCGCCAGGATTCGGATTCGTTGCGCCAAATCGTTTTTCAGTGCTGCGCCGCAGGGCATCGGCAAATACTTTTTCGGATAGTTCCCAGCGCGCGCATCCCGCTTCTTCGTGCAGGGCGGTTACGACTTGCGAGAACCGCGCAAGAAAGCGATCTAGAGATGCAAAAGGCTTTTCTTCGGACATGAATTCGTGTGACTTCACTTGATTTCTAGAATCATAACCGACCTAGTACGTACAGGCCGCGCGGGTGGCTGAAAAAGGTACTTTCTCGTCACCCCATAATTCCCTGTCCGGTGTAGAATGAATTTTCAATGTGGTGCGGAGCGGACTCTTTCCCCGCTTGAGTGAATACCGGGAAAAGGTAACGGCCGTAGCTGGATACTCAGGAATTTTCGCCGGATTGGACAGGAGAGTTATGAACGTAAGCCGAAACAGGGAAAAAGGATTTTCGCTGATCGAATTGCTGATCGTCGTGACGATCATTTTAATCATTGCAGCCATCGCCATACCTAATCTGATGCGGAACAAGATCCAGGCGAATGAGACCGCGGCGGTCGAAACGATGCGGACCCTCAACGAGAGCATTCTTCTCTATTCCAATTCCTATGGCGGTTTCCCCCACGCCCTTTCCGATATGGGGCCGGCATCCGGCGGGACAGCGGCCACTTCAGCAGGCGCCGATTTGATCGATACGACGCTAGCAAGTGGCGTGAAGAGCGGTTACAAATTCGCGTACACGCCAGTGGTCAGCGACGCTGCAGGCAACGTGCAAAGTTATTCGATTACCGCTACGCCCGTCGTCGCGGGATCGACCGGGCAGCGATCTTTCTTCACGGATCAAAGCGGAACCATCCGGAATACTTCCAGCGGCGTAGCAGACGCCGCCAGCGCACCCATCAGCTAAGCGAGAGGAAGCCTTCCCGGCTTCCTTTACTCATCTAATGCCCCTCCATGAATTGCGGCTTTTAGTGGCGCGGGCTTCAGCCTGCGGAATTTAGTCCTTGCAAGGACCAAATTCCGCAGGCTGAAGCCCGCGCCACCAAAAAGCTTTAGTCGAGACGCAATTGACTCTTGGCCTTGGCATTGGATAGGATGTGGCGAAATGTCGCCACTCGTGCGTTCCGTGGCGCGTCCAAGCCTTGCCCTTCGACTAGCGTAAAAATTATGTATGTGTGTCGCCAATGCGAGAATGAAATCAATCAGGCGACAGAAATTTGTCCGCATTGCGGCGTTGACCTGACTGATCCATTGTTGACCGAAGGTCCTTTAAGGCCGAAACCAACGATCGGGAAGATTTTGCTGCGTTGGGGCGTGCTGCTAGCTGTGCTTCTGGGAGCGATCTGGAGTTTTCTCTGGTTCATTGTCCCTGAGCGGCGGGGCAATCCCACGGTGATGGCGGAAAAACGCGCTGCGGAATCCTTGCAGGAAGTCAACACGGCTCTTGGCACTTTCGCATCCGGGGATGCTGGCGGTTACCCGCAACAACTGGAAGCGGTTGGCGAAAAAGCGCGCCTCGCCGCGCAGCTGGCGCAAAGCGTGAACTACCAGATCCAATACACGCCCGGCCCGGTGGAATCCGACGGAATGATCCGCTCTTTTGCCTTGCAGGCTAAAGCTGGAAATTACGGCTTCCGGAATTTTTATTTGGATAACTCGGGAATTCTTCGCGCCACGCGGGAAGGCCGCGCAGCAACCTCCGAAGACCCGCCATATTGATCCATCGTCTTGATCTACCGCCGCGAATTTCCGCCTGCCTCTAACTTTCTCCCCATTAGCAAATTCGGGACGCTTTCAATCGCTGCCGTTGACACTCGATAACCTATCCAGTAACTAAGAATGCCTATGGCTCGGTGTGAATTGATTTTATCCAGGAGAATTTTATGAAGAATCGCCCCCCATTCTTGATGGCTCTCGCAATTCTTGTTTCTGCTTCGATCATCGTGCCGCCGGATATTTCGGCTCAGGTAGCGCAGCGCGCCGGTCAAATTTCGCGCGCGATTCCCGATGTGGCGATTGCGCGCGGAACGCAGCAACTCCCCGCGCCGGTAAAGGCCCTGGTCGATTGGGGAGACGCGGTGAAGACGGGCGACGGAGGCCGCGCGCGCGTCGCGCTCGATGACGGGTCCGTGCTCAATGTCGGCTCCAGTTCCACGCTGACCGTGACGCAGCACAATGCCGCCGCGCAGCAAACGCAGATTGAGCTGACCTACGGGCGCATGCGCTCGCAGGTGGTCAAGCAGGCCAAGCCCAACGCGAAATTTGAAATTCATACTCCAGTGGGGGTCGCGGGCGTGGTTGGAACTGACTTTTTTCTTGGATACATGAACGGTCTTTTTCAGATCATCGTTTACGAAGGCCACGTGAAATTCTGCAATCTGGACGCGAATTGCGTCGATGTTCTCGCGGGACAGATCGCCACGATTCGTGACGGCCATCAAGCTCCCGACCAGCCCGCGCAGGCGACGCCCTCCGAGTTAACCGACGCGGCAAACGCAACAAGCGTGGGGACTTCCCTCGCCGGCGTGCCCCCGGTGCATCATATCGGTCTCGGATGGATCATCGGGCTGACAGCGGTCGTCGTGATTCCAGCAATCGTCGTGCCGATCGCTACGCGCGGAGGCGGCACACCTGTGACGCCTGGAAATACCTGCGCAACCAATAAAAATCTTTGCTGACCTGAATTGCTGAGCAGCAGATGTACTGTGCGGAGGCTCAATCGAAGAGTCTCCGTATTTTTTTGGAGCTAACTTCCATTTCCACGCGTCTAACCTGCGTGGGATGGTGCGGCTACGCCAGACACTTTCCCTGCATCTAATCTCAGCGGGTTGATTTATGTTTCGCCTGCTGATGGAGCGTTCAAAAAGCAGTAGTGGAACAATTTGATTTGCACACGCAGAAAAGCTGCCCGCTCATAAATCGAGCGGCCTCTACGAAACCGGCGGCAGTGCATTGCGGTTTTGTAGAGGCCTGTCCGTCCCGTGCCCTTCGGGACGGACAGGGCAGCTTGTTTCCCAAATTGAGGCACCAGCAAGAAACGTGCGCATTGAGATCGGTAGAACATAAGCATAGACTTATTAACTTAATCTCTTGAATTCCCTCTTAGTAGATTGGAGTAGTTCTGTGAAAACATTCTGTCTTGCGTTACTTACTACTTTTGTTTCCATGAATGTGTGGGCGGCGAATAAGCCTGCTCGCGCTCCTGAAGGGGCACCTGCTGCCCAGAAGACGGCACAGGCCGCGCCCTCTCCCCTGATTCAGACGATGAGCCAGGAACTCGACCGCGAGATGCCCATACTTTCCAAGGCGACTCCGCCTGCCTACTTCGTCAGTTACATTCTGACTTCCTCGGACCGCTCCGAAGTAATGGGCTCGAACGGTGCGCTGCTGTCGAGCGAGGAAAGCCACTCGCGATGGCTCGAAACGCAAGTGCGCGTGGGAAGCTACGATCTGGACAACACGCACAAGGTTGGCAACTCCGCGGCCAGACGCAAGGCAGCTTTGGCGCGTCCGTGCCGGTCGACGATGCTCCCGATGTTCTTGCGCCGCGCGATGTGGCGGCAGACGGACAAGCAATTCCGTGCCGCTTCGGAAGGCCTGATCAAGATCAACACCAGCAAGGAAGTGCAGGTGCAGACGGCGGAGGAGCACGCTCCGGATTTTGCGCGCGAGACAGCCGCACACGTTTTATGGCCCGGAAGTTTCCGTACATCCGGACCGCAAACCCTGGGAAGCAAAAAGTTCGCGTTATACACGCGCGTTTCGCGCTTCGCCGCAAATTCTGAATTCCATCGTGACGTTCAGCGCCACGGGCGACAATCAGTATCAGGTCACAAGCGAAGGCACGCGCCTGCAATTTGGCCAGGTCCACTACCGGCTGGAATTGTTCATTCAGGGCAAGGCGCCGGACGGGATGGACATCAATCGCTACTACAATTTTGATTGGACCAATCCTGCCGACGCTCCGGACGACAAGACTGTGCTGGCCGAAGGACAGGTGCTGCGCAAGGAACTCGAAGCGCTGGTGGCCGCGCCGCTGGTCGAGCCCTATGCCGGGCCCGCGCTGCTGACGGGCCGCGCCACCGCCGTTTTCTTCCACGAAGTTTTCGGTCATCGCGCCGAAGGCTTCCGCCAGAAAGACATCAACGAAGGCCAGACCTTCGCCCGCAAGGTGGGCGAACCGATCCTTCCGAAATTTCTTTCCATCTACGACGATCCGACGCAGAGAACTCTGGGCAAGGACATCCTCATCGGCTTCTATCCATTCGATGATGAAGGAACTCCGTCCGAGCGCGTCACGCTGGTCGATCACGGCATCCTGAAAAATTTTGAAATGTCGCGCCAGCCGCTCACCGGATTTCCGCTTTCGAACGGGCACGGGCGGCGGCAGATCGGCGCGCAGCCGGTTTCGCGGCAGGGAAATTTGATTGTCCAGAGCAGCCTCACGGTGACCGAACGCTGAACTGCGCAAAAAACTGATCGAAGAAATCAAACGCCAGGGAAAACCATTTGGCCTGATGATTGACGATATCGCCGGCGGATTTACCTTTACCGGCCGCGGACAGCCGCAGGCGTTTCAGGTGCAGCCGCTGGTCGTTTACAAAGTCTATGCGGACGGCCGACCCGATCGAACTCGTGCGCGGCGTGGATATCGTGGGCACGCCGCTCGTTTCGCTCACCAAAATTGTGGCTACCGGCGACACGATGGAAACTTTTAACGGATATTGCGGCGCGGAATCCGGCTCCGTGCCGGTGTCCGCCTCGGCTCCGGCCATCTCTGATTACGGAAATGGAAGTTCAGAAGAAGGAAACCTCCACCGACAAGCCGCCGATCCTGCCGCCGCCCGGGCATGATCCGAAGGCGGTGCGCAATGAATCGAACGAATTTCCCTGGAGAACCGGATGAACAATTCGATCGAAATTTTCAGAAATTATCGTACAGTTGCCGCGGTACGCTGGGCGCTGCTTTTTCTGATGTCCGCCGGACTCGCGAGTGCCGCGCCGCCGCGCCATCCCGCGACGACCGCAACGCTTGCGCAACCCGCACAGCCGCAGCGCAGGCTCGGCAAATGACTCAGACAAAACGCTCGCGGCGATGCAGGATGAACTCGACCGCGCGCGCACGCGCCTGGAACTGAAAATTCCGGGAACGAACGAACCGGCGCATCCGTACTACATCCAGTACCGCGTTCTCGATCTGGATGTGCGCACGATCGTCGCGGAATTTGGCGCGCTGGTTTCCTCGACCTCCGGCCGCAACCGCATCATGAGCGTGGATGTCCGCGTCGGAAACAATAATCTGGACAGCTCGAACTTCATCACCGACGAAGGCTTCAGCGGATTCCTCGGCTCGACCGGCACGATCGGAATCGACCGCGATTACGATTCCCTGCGCCAGGATCTGTGGCTGGCCACGCGATCAGGCATTCAAGGCCGCCGTGGAAAATTATTCCAAGAAGCAGGCGTTCATGTCGCGCCTGGCGAAAGCGCCGAGCATTCCCGATTTTTCTGCCGCGCCGCCCAACGGTTTCCGTCGAACCGCTGCACGATTCGGACTGGACCACGCGAAACTGGGAGCAGGAAGCCAGAACCGTTTCCGCGGCACTGCGCCAGTTCCCGCAACTGTACAGCTCGCGCGTCACCTATCACCTGATCTACACGACGAGCTATCTGCTCAACAGCGACGGAACCAAGATTCGCGCCAATCGCAGCCTCGCGGCGATCGAAGCCAGCCTCGAAACCGAATCGGACGATGGCATGGCGCTGCACAATTTCTACGCCGTCTATCGCCACCGCCCCGATCAACTTGCCCGCGGCCGACGCCGTGAAAAAAGATCTCGAAAAGGCCGGAGAGCAATTGATCACGCTGCGCGTTTCGCCGCCCGCGGCCGATTATGACGGCCCGGTGCTGTTCGAAGCGCCCGCGGCAGGTTCGCTGCTGGCGCAAATGCTGGGGCCGTCGCTTTCCGGCGCGCGCGGACCGCTGGCGATGCAGATCGGCCTTCGATCAATTGATGGACCGCCTGGGCGGGCGCAGCGAATGGACCGGCAAACTCGGCTCGCGCGTTTTGCCCGGCACGGTTTCGCTGGTGGACGATCCGACGGCGAAACAATTTCAGGGACACGATTTGCTGGGCACCTATGAGGTGGATCAGGAAGGCGTGAAAGCGCAGCGCGTGGAGCTCGTCAACAACGGCCTGCTTGCTCAATTTCCTGATGTCGCGGCGTCCGGGTCCCGACCTCGATCAATACGAACGGGCATGGACGCGCCGCTTATCTGGGCGATCCGCGTCCGATGGTGAGCAATTTATTTTTCACTTCGTCGGACGGAATTTCTCCGCGACGAAATGAAGAAAAAATTCATGGATGAGTGCAAGCAGAACGGAAACAAGTGGTGCCTCATCGTTCGCGAGATGGATAATCCCGTGCTCGGCGTGCGCGAGCAGGACGATCTTTCCGAAATCGTGATGGGCGCGGCATCCGGCGCCGCACGGGCGACCGCCTGCCGCTGCTGGTGTATCGCGTGGACGTGGCCGATGGACGGGAATCGCTGATTCGCGGCGCGCGCCTCTCCGGGTTGACGCTGCGCGCGATTCGCAATATCGCCGCGGTCGGAAACGACGCCACGGCTTTCGATTTCATGCAGAGCCAGCAGGCCGGTTTTGCCGGGAACGGCGCTGGCCGCCTTCGGCTCGGCCGATTCCGGCGTGCCGTCGACCGTGATCGCGCCATCGCTGCTGCTGGATGACGTGGAAGTTCACGGAGCGCGCGGCGAGCCGGAACGTCTGCCGCTGGTTCCTCCGCCGCCGATTAACTAAATGCATTACGTGGCATAGGCTTCAGCCTGTGGGGTTTGGTGACAAGCGCAATGGACTGTGCTTGGCCCAAACCCACGGCTTTCAGGCTGCAGAAAATTAAACATTCGTCATTCCGAGCGAAGCGAGGAATCTCTCTTCGATTCCGCTATTAACATAAAGAAAGAAGGAGAGATTCCTCGCTTCGCTCGGAATGACAGAAAGATTATTTTTTATCGCAGCCTTCGAAGCCACGCCACTTCTCCCTCCTCATCGTATAATCCTCTCCGAGGTTTCTCCCATCACACGATCTCCCACATCGGTCAAGCAGATGGCGGCGCTCGGGTCCATCGGCTCCGCGCTGGTTCTTGTCGCGCTCAAAGTGTTTTTGGCCGTCGCCACGGGCAGCCTCGGCGTGCTTTCCGAGGCGCTGCATTCCGGGCTGGATCTGATCGCCGCAATCCTGACGTGGCTTTCGGTGCAGCGTATCCGACCTTCCTGCCGATTCCGGGCACACCTACGGCCACGGAAAATTTGAAAATTTTTCCGCGTTCGTCGAGACCGGTCTGCTGCTCGCCACTTCGGTGTACATCATCGTCGAAGCATTTGTGCGCCTGCTGTTCAAGCAGAGTGCATCTGCAGCCGAGCGCGACTGGCGATGGTGATTCTCGCTGCTCGCGATGGGCATCGATCTGGTGCGCTCGCGCGCGCTGTCCCGCGTCGCGCAGGAATATCCGAGCGAAGCGCTGGAAGCCGACGCGCTTCATTTCTCGACCGACGTCTGGAGCACGTTGGTCGTCATTCTGGGCATGGGCACCGTCTGGCTCGGCCAGCATTACGGCGTCGCCGTGGCTGCAGATTGCCGACCCGATCGCCGCGCTGGTCGTCGCGGCCATTGTGATCTGGGTGGGCTCGCGGCTGGGAAAGCGCACGATGGACGCGCTGCTCGATGTGGCGCCCGCCGGTTTGCAGGAGCGCGTGACGAAGGAAGTGCAAGGACTCGAAGGCGTGCTCTCCACCGAGCGCGTGCGCGTGCGGCGCGCCGGGAACCAGCATTTCGTGGACGTTACGATCAGCGTTCCGCGTTCGGCCAGCTTCGAGCAGGTGCACGCCATTTCCGACGCAGTCGAGCGGCGCGTCGGCGAAATTGTTCCCGCCGACGTGATGGTGCACATGGAGCCGCGCGCCGTCGCGGGCGAACATTTGTTTGACGCCATCCGCGTGATCGCCGCGCGCCTCGGCCTCGCCGTGCACGAAATTTCCGCCGACCAGCTCGACGGGCGCCTGTTCATCGAAATGCATCTGGAAGTGGATGAGCACTTGAGCCTGCGGGAGGCGCATCGCCGCGCCACGGAACTGGAAGAAGAAATCCGCAAACTTCCCGGCGTGGCCGCGTCGTCGAAAGATCGCGCCGACGCAAAAGTGAATATTCACATCGAGCCGCTCGGCACGCACATCGCTTCGGTGGACGGCCAGCGCGGCGAAATGACCGGCCTCGGCCGCGCCATCGAAAACTACATCAACACGCTGCAGCGCGAATTTCACGAACTGGTGGATTGCCACGAAGTTCACGTGCGCCAGGTGGAGCACAAAATTCTGGTGTCCTGCCACTGCGCCATGGACGGCAGCCTGCCCATCACGCAAATCCACGACGTCACCGGCGCGCTGGAAGACCGCGTGAAGGAACATTTCCCGCAGATCGCCCGAGTCACGATTCATCCCGAGCCGGTTGAGGAACGCTAAGTTGCCCGCTTTATCTGAATGGCCCTTAACTTAGTGGCTTGGACGGATGGAATATCTTCAAAATCTTTCGTGAAGGCGCGAGCAGCGATCTCCAGCGCGCGAAGTCTCTGGCATTCTCGGTCACGAGCGTGGCCCTAGCCCGCACTGCTTCCTGTGCGATCAGCAGATCGCGAAAATGATGGACAAAATCGATTTGACCGGAAGCGTTCTGGGCGCGGCGAAGCAAAATACCGGCCTCGACCCACGCGTCCGCTGACGGTGACGAGAAGTGGCCTAGGGCATGGTGCGCCCGACACATTTCGTCCAGCGCTCTTTTCTCTCGTTGGTCGTTGGTGCCAGCGTAGAGTTCCGCGGCTACGACCGCGGTCAAAACGGTGCGCTGGAAGACCCCGAAGTCATCACCGAGCCAAAGATAGTCCTCTCCACGGCTGAACCGAATGTAAATGCCGGTATCGAACAGAAGAGGGCCGGACGGAAGCGAAATCATCTCTTCGCCGGAACGCGGTTGAACACGTCCTTGATACCACCACTCTTCCGCAATTTGCGCAGGGCTTGAAGACCGGCTTCCACGGCCAGGCGCTCGTCGATAACCCGCCGCACAGCTTCTGAATTGCTTCGTGACCGGAGCGCCTTGCGAAGCCGCCGGATTTTCCCGGTTTCAAGCAAGAGATTCGTTCGTGTCAATGCCGCCCTGCTCATGGAGCGTCTCCCTAGGTGTGTATGTTTAGGCATAATTATACACAATCGAATTATTCGCCGCAAGATAAAGCGCTCCAAGTAGCACAGCGACTCTTCGCTGTGTGGTTTTGTAGACCCATCCACGCACTCGTCCAATTGGGTATCGCAAAAGCCACACAGCGAAGAGTCGCTGTGCTACCCAGCCCAAATCCACGACGTCACCGGCGAACTGGAGCTCCGCGTAAAGGAACATTTCCCGCAGATCGCCCGCGTCACGATTCATCCTGAGCCGGTTGAGGAACGGTAATTGAGTAGCACAGGCTTCAGCCTGTGGGGTTAGTTTCGATAATTTATAGAAATTCAAAGGCCACAGGCTGAAGCCTTTACTACTGAAAGGGAAAAACTAAAACCCAGGCGCGCCGGAAGCGGAGGCTCTGGCTTCGGCTGATGCGGTGCTGGGCTGCACCCCGCCTAGGCGGAGGCGGTCTGCCCAGCCTGGGGCTACGGACATGACGCCGGTGTAGAGGAAACCCCAGACGAAGAGGAAGAGGAACGGGGTGGTGGCGTAATTTTCATTCTGGATGGAATAGACAATTGTGCCGGCGAAGTAGAGGCCGAGCGCAATTTCCAGCCAGGGCATCCAACCAGCGCGATTGCGGTAACTTTTTTTCTTCCAGGTGCCGGCCTGGCCTTCAATCTTGAATTTTGGAGTGCGCACAAATTCCGATTTGACGCCGAAAATCGCTTCGAGCACGGCTTTCGCGTTGCGCACAGAGAGGCCAATGCCCACGGCCATCACGAGCGGCATGTAGAGAATCGAGCGCTTCCACGTTTTTGGATATAGGACGCGCTGCGAAGTGAGATAGAAACCGGAAATCGAGCAGCTGGACGCGATGAACAGCGGCAGGTCGATGAAAAGCATCTGGAACCAGCCCTGATAGAAACGCACGATCATCGCGGGCAGGAGCAGCGTCGAAAGCACGATCATGAACGGGTAGCTGATGTTGGCGGTGAGGTGAAAAATGGACTCCGCCTTGATTTGCGCCGATTCGTTTGAACGCATCATGCGCGGCAGAATTTTCTTCGCAGTCTGCATCAGGCCCTTGGCCCAGCGCGCCTGCTGCGCCTTAAAAGCATTCATTTCCACGGGCAGTTCGGAGGCGCATTCCACATCGGGCAGGTAGAGAAATTTCCAGCCGATGAGCTGCGCGCGATAGGAAAGGTCGGTGTCTTCGGTGAGTGTGTCATGCTGCCAGCCGCCAGCTTGATCGATCGCCGAGCGGCGCCACATGCCCGCCGTGCCGTTAAAATTGAAAAAACTGCCGCTGCGAGAGCGAGCGCCATGCTCCATCACAAAATGGCCGTCGAGCAGAATCGTTTCGACTTCCGTGAGCGCGGAATAGTTGCGGTTAAGGTACGTCCAGCGACCCTGCACCATGCCGATTTTTGGATCGGTAAAATACGGCACCACGCGGCGTAGAAAATCCGGTGACGGCAGGAAGTCAGCATCAAAAATGGCGACAAGTTCTCCGGTAGCGGATTTCAAGCCCTCGGCAAGCGCGCCTGCCTTATAACCTGTGCGGTCGGTGCGATGCAGGTAGTGAATAGGCAAGCCGAGCGCCTGGTAGCGCTCTACGCACTCGCTGGCCACTTGCCGCGTCTCATCGGTCGAGTCGTCGAGCACCTGAATGTCGAGCAGTTCGCGCGGATAATCGAAGCGCGCCACGGCGTCGACAAGGCGCTCAATCACGTAGCGCTCGTTGAAGATGGGGAGCTGTATGGTAACCTTGGGCCACTCGGTCATCGCAGGCGGCGGGCCGGGAACGTTGCGGCGATGCTTGAAAAACTCGTACACCAGATAGTAGCGGTGCATTCCGTACGCGGCGAGAATAACCAGCACCATGAAATACGGAATCATGATGGCCAGATCGAAGGAATTGAGTTGATACAGGCCGCGGAATGGATTGCGGTTCGGATCGGTAAGCTTAGACCAATAATTGGAGAGCGGATTTTGAGCCGCCATTGCGAGCAAAGCAATCGTATGTTGCGCGAAATTCAAACCGGACAGTCCCCCCTGCAAAATATCGATCCGCGAATCGTTGACCCGCGAATGATTGCACGTCGAATCAACGAGCGGCGAGCGTGCAACTCTTGAACCCTTCTCCCGGTCGCCGCTTCGAACCGCAAATTCTGATTGCCGTCGTCGCCATCGTGGCGCTCGAAGCAGTATTTGCCGCGATGGCCCGCCTCGGAGACCTTTCGATCCACATCCCCGAATTCATGGCACTCGCCCTGGGCGGCGGCGTCCTCTATTTCATCTTCCTGTACGCGCTCGAACATACCCCAGATCGCCGCGCCGTGCTATGGCTCGTCCTGCTGGGCGGGCTGGCGTTCCGCCTGACGCTGTTTCCGCAGCCGCCGTCGCTCTCCACCGATCTGCACCGCTACCGCTGGGACGGGCACGTGCAGAACGAGGGCTGGAATCCGTATGCAGTTGCACCTACAGACCCACGGCTTGCGCCGTTGCGCGATCCGGGTTGGTACGTGATGCCTGTGCCGGAAATTCCAACGATGTACCCGCCGCTCGCTCAGCTGGTGTTTCGCGCGACGTGGCGCTTCTTGCCTGGCCCGGTCGGCTTTAAGCTGCCGTTTCTGCTGGCCGATCTTGCGGTCGCAGCCATGCTCGCCGGGTGGATCCGTTCGACTGGGGGACGGAACTACCAGATAGCAATTTACGCCTGGAATCCGCTGGTAATAGTCGAATTCGCCTCAAGCGGCCACAACGACGCTCTTGCCATCGCCGCTGTCGTCGCTACTCTGCTGATTATACGGCGCTTTCCGGCAATGTCAACGCTCACGCTGACCGCCGGGGCGCTGGCCAAGGCCTTCCCTGCCACCTTGTTGCCGATGGCGCTTTTTCGCGCTGGCTGGCCTGGTAGGTTGCGCGGATGGCTCGCGGCGGGCGGCTGCGCTTTGCTCGTCGCGGCCTGCACGTGGCCGTATTGGCGCGCTTGGCGCGAATTTTTAGCCATGATGAAGTATTACCAGTTTATTTTTCGCGGCTACCATTCCAGCATCTATACGGTGCTCTTCTGGCTGTCCGGTTCGTACGAAGTTGCCGCCGGGATTGGCGAAGGCGTGGTCATTGGGCTCGCACTTTGGCTGGCATTTCGCCGTGTGGACCCGACTCGCGCCGCGTTTCTGATGATCGGCACGGTGCTGCTCTTCGCGCCAAATGGCTACTCTTGGTATTTCACCTGGATTGTGCCGCTGTTGTGCTTCTATCCGAGCCCGGCGTGGCTGCTGCTGACGATTCTGGAGTTTCTCTCGTACAAAATTTTCCTCAACTATCGTGCTTTAGGAGTATGGCAGTTCGATCCGCTATTTCAGTGGCTGTGCTACGCGCCGTTTTATGCGCTGCTGGGGTGGGAGTTTCTGCAGAAAAAGCGGAAGGCATACCAATTACAGCAGAGCAATGAAGTCTTCGATTGAAATTCCTGATTGGCGAAGAATCGAGCGAAGCGTCCCACGGTCAAGCGTTTTGTGATCGGGAACCACGACTTGTGCAAACGGTTGTTCACGCCTGAGGATGATATGACTTCCATTCTGTCGCTTGAATTGAAATCCGATTTTTAATAATGCAGTGACACATTCCCGCCCTGAAACTTGCGGCAAGCTTGTCATACAGCCATGACAATCGTTTCAAACCGTTCTTCAGGAACTGGGAGGCCATCATCCTTCAAAGCCGCTATATAGCCCTCAATGGCTTCGCGGATGTTGGAAATAGCTTTAGCCTTGTCTTCTCCCTGGCTTATGCACCCAGGGAGGCTGGGACATTCCGCCACCCAGTAACCGTCTTCGCCGGGATAGAGAATGATCTGTCGCATCGTTCCCTCCGCTGACTACTTCGGTTTAATTTTACACTAAATACTAAATATTAATGGAAATCGTAACGTCGGGGCGCGGGCCTTGCGGCGGCGGCATTTTTGAGCGATCTACGGGGCGATACAAAGTGTCGCGCTCGACGGGGACTCGGCCGGCTTCGCGGATGAGGCGCTCGAGTTCGAGGCGCGGGGTGAACTCGGCGGTCTTCGCGCCGGCATCGTGATAGATCTTTTCTTCCACCACGGTGCCATCGAGATCGTCCGCGCCGAAGCGCAGCGCGATTTGCGCGATGCTCGGCGTGAGCATCACCCAGTAGGCTTTGATGTGGTCGAAGTTGTCGAGCAGCAGGCGTGAAATCGCGATCGATTTCAAATCGTGGTAGCCCGTGGGCGGCGGCAAGTGCGCGAGGCCCGTATTATCAGGGTGAAACGCGAGAGGAATGAACGCAGAGAAGCCGTGCGTCTCGTCCTGCAATTCGCGCAGGAGGAGCATGTGCTCGACGCGCTCTTCGTCGGTTTCGACGTGGCCGTAGAGCATGGTGGCATTCGAGCGCAGTCCGATTTCGTGAGCCGTGCGCGCGATGTTCAGCCACTGGCGGCCGCTGACTTTGTGATCGCAAATTAACTTTCTCACGCGCGGGTTGAAATATTTCCGCGCCGCCGCCAGGAAGCGAATCGACGCCCGCTTCCTTCAGCGCGACGAGCGTGTCGCGAATCGATAGCTTGGCGATGCGCGAGAAATAGCCGACTTCGACCATCGTGAACGCTTTTAAGTGGACCGTCGGACAGCGTTTTTTCAGGCCGCGCATCATTTCCAGAAAATATTCAAACGGCAAATCGGGGTGCAGGCCGCCGACCATGTGAAATTCGGTGGCGCCTTCGCGCATGCCTTGTTCGGCGCGCTGATAGATCTCTTCGAGCGCAAAATTGTAGGCGCCGGGCGCATTGGGGTCGCGGCCGAAGGCGCAGAGTTTGCAGTGCGCCACGCAAATGTTTGTGGGATTGATGTGGCGATTCACATTGAAGAAGCAAGTGTTGCCGTGGCGCTTTTCGCGCACGTTATTCGCTAGCCAGCCGATGGCCAGAAGGTCTGGCGAACGGTAAAGAGCGATGCCATCTTCGGCGGTCAGGCGTTCGCCTGCCAGGACTTTATCTGCGATGGGCTTCAGGTGCTCGTCGTTAATTTGGAGGTTGCTCATTTTCTCATGTAGCACAGCCAATCCTGGCTGTGCGGTTTTGTATGCTGGACGCTCGGGCTAGCGGCCTTACAGCAATAGCGAACCCCGCACAGGCAAGAGTGCCTGTGCTACTTCAATGCCACTGCGGCTCCCCAGAACAGCAGGAACAAGAGACTAATATAACCGTTCACGGTGAAAAACGCAGCATTCATCCGGCTCAAATCTGTGGCGGAAACGAGCGAGTGCTCGTAGGCCAAAAGGCCCGCGACCACCACGATTCCCGCCCATGCGGGCCACGGCAGGAGAAAACTCCAAGCCAGCCATGCTAATAACGCGATCATCAGGACGTGCATGGCGCGCGCGATGAGCAGCGCCTTGGCCACGCCGAAACGTTTGGGCACGGAAAAAAGGTCGACCGATTTGTCGTACTCGATATCCTGGCAGGCGTAGAGAACATCGAAGCCGCCGACCCACAGCGTTACCGCGGCGCACAGGATCAGCATGCGCGGATCGAGCGAACCTGCTATGGCAATCCACGCAGCCGCAGGGGACATGCCGAGGCAAAAACCGAGCACGAGGTGCGACCACGAAGTGAATCGCTTTGTGTACGAATAAAAAAACAGCACGGCGAGCGCGACAGGCGAAAGTTTTAGCGCCAGCGGATTTAATTGCCACGCCGCAATTATCAGCACGGCGGCCGCAGCGGCAGTAAAAATCCATGCGAACTGTACGGTGAGCGCTCCGGTGGCGAGAGCGCGCGTGCGGGTGCGCGGATTTTCGCGGTCATAGCGCAGGTCGATGATGCGATTCATCGTCATGGCGGCGGAGCGCGCTCCAACCATGGCAACGATGATCCACGCGATTTGCCACCACGTGGGCCAATCCGCCTTCGCATAGGAACCTGCAACGGCAGACAGGTTCCCCGCCGCGCCTGTTGCGTGTGAACAGCGCGCGGCGAGCAGCGCTCCCATCAACGCAAATGGCAGCGCGAACACGGAGTGCTCGAACTTGATCATTTCGAGGATGGTGCGGATGCGGGAAGTGCTCACTCGCTCAGTCTCCAAATTTCAGTAGGACAGGCTTCAGCCTATCTGGGTTTGATTTTTGCCGCGTATGCTTAATTCAAAAGAAGACAGGCTGAAGCCTGTCCTACTGAAAATCACACTTCGATGACTTTGGTTCTGTTCTGCCCTTCCCAGCGGTACATCTCGTCCTGCGGCAAATTTATTTGTGCTAGCACGCGGTACACGTATTGCGCGACGAGATCGTCAATCGTTTTCGGCTGATGATAGAAGGACACGATGGCCGGCATGATCACGGCGCCCGCCTGTTGCGCGCGCAGCATGTTTTCCAGATGAATCCTGCTGAACGGGGTATCGCGCACGCACAGCACGAGGCGGCGGCCTTCCTTGAGGCAAACATCCGCGGCGCGCGCGATTAAATCATCGCTCGTTCCCGCGGCGATCGTCGCGAGCGTGCCCATCGAGCACGGGATCACCACCATCGCGTCCACCGGATAGCTGCCCGAGGCGATGGACGCGCCCACATCTTTATTGGGCAACACCTCGGTTTTGTCTGCGCGGCCGCCGACGAGAAGAGATGCCAGCTTTTTCGGATCGCTCGTCGCAATGCCCAATTCGTGGGCCAGTAAGCGCGCGCCGGTGTCCGTGACCACAAGGTGAATCCGCGCGACGCGAGCATCGGCTTCGAGCATCCGCAGCGCCGCCTGCGCCAGCACCGCCCCAGACGCTCCGGTGACACCTACAACAATCGTTTTGTGTTCCGCCTGGTTCATAGTTTTCGCGGGAAGATTAAGTCTAGACAGCGGCTTAAGGGAAAGTCAAGAAACGCAAAGGTGTGATCGCGAATCGGTTTCCGATAGCCCAACTAAGCCTCAAGGTGAGGCGGCACGCGGCATAGGTCAATTCGTGTTAGATTCTCAATATGGGATCTTATCTCATTCGTACACTTCTTTGGATCGGGATTCTCACATCGCTGTGTTCCGGGCTCCCGGCCCAACACTCCGCCAAAACCGTAGCTATTGTGATCGAAGTGAAAGATCAAAGCGGAGCAATTATTGAGAACGCGCAAGTTCAAATTGCGCCAGCGCCAAATAACATTGGAAAAAATCTAACTACTGACTTCAACGGTAGACTCCACCTTGACTTGCCGCCCGGCATCTATGACCTGATCGTTGCATCTCCAGGTTTTAACGAGATGAAAAAGCACGTAGAAGTGCAAACTGCGACGCAGCAACTAATTTCTGTTGTTCTGGCAGTCGGGGAATGTTCAGCCGGCTGTCCAATAATCCCGGTGGGAGTGCCAATAACATTGCATACCCAATCTCAACTGATGTCGCCTAACCGAAATTACGAAATTGTGGATATTGAAGTTGGCTGGGGGCGGGGATACCCTCATGAAGTTTATCTGGAGGACGAGGCCCTGAGGATTCGGCACAAGCTGTTCGGCTACGAACGACAAGTATTCATGTCATGGAACCCTGATAGCAAGATGATTGCAGTGACAAATTTTATAAACACTGATAGCTCTCGGTGCAGCATATTCTCAATCGACGCAAAAGTCCCACCGATTCCAGTTTTGGATCTCCTCTTCAGCCAATTGTCAGAAACCGGCCGAGAAAATCTGAAGGCTCGCTTGAGCAACCACCGCTTCTATATCGAGGCACCGGGGTGGCTCAAACCGATGGATCTTGAAGTGCTGGTGACAGGCACCGACGATAAGGATCAAGCAGGCTTCAGTGATAGATACATGGTGCATGTGGACCCCAGGCAGCAATAACTTCTAGTAAGAGCGGCGACTGTAAACCCCACCTACCGAAGTAACACTTTCATCACGCCGCGCTGCTGCGCGAATTGAATTGCTTCGGACGCATCTTTCAAATCGAAGACTCGGGAAATGAGCGGGCGCGGGTCTACGCGTCCTGAACTGAGAAGCGCGAGCGCGGGAGGAAACGGGCCGCAGCGGGAGCCGATTACGGTCAACTCTTTTACGACGATGGGCCAGGTTTCGACGTTGGCGGCGCCGTGAAATGTGGATTTCAGGACGAGGGTGCCGCGCGGTGCGGTAATTTGTTGCGCGAGCGCGAGGCCTGAGGGCGAGCCGGTGGCCTCGACCGTCAGCGTGAACGCATCGGCGCGGCGCGCGGCTGGCGACGTGACTTTTGCTGTGGAGATACCTGTGACGTGCGCGAGGCGCAACTTGCTTTCGTGCTTGCCGATCATCGTCACGCACAGACCCGCGCGCGAGCCTGCGGCGTGGAGCACGCGCGCGATTAACTGCGCGAGTTTGCCGTCGCCGATCACAGCTGCTTCGCGATGCTCGCGGATGTTGACCTGCTCCAGAATTTCGCACGCTGCGGCGAGCGGTTCGGTGAAGACGGCGGATTCGTCGGGAACATTTTCCGGGACGCGATGCAGGTTTATGACGGGGAGCGCTAAAAATTCAGCGAATGCGCCGCCATGGCCAATGATTCCTAGGACGCGGCGGCGCGCGCAGTGCGTGGGAATTCCGCGACGGC
Source organism: uncultured Acidobacteriota bacterium (assembly GCA_963786215.1). Taxonomy (GTDB): domain Bacteria; phylum Acidobacteriota; class Terriglobia; order Acidiferrales; family UBA7541; genus Palsa-360. Next base: position 224,343 of record CAWAYK010000001.1, on the reverse strand, counting down.
AGTAGCTGCATGGTTTTCGGAAGCCCAGTCCTGCGCAGGACAAATTTATTTCGCCAACTACGCGGCGGCCGATCCAGGCGCGATCTTTTGCGCTGGCCACGCGGACTACTTCGCCCACGAATTCGTGGCCCAGCGTGCCCTGAAAATTGTGGTAGCCGCGCAGGATTTCGATGTCGGTGTTGCAGATTCCGGCGAGGCGCACGCGGACTAGTGCCCAGCCGGGGTTTATGCGCGGCAGAGATTTTTGCAAAACCGTAACGGAATTTTTGCGCGTGACTGCGGCTAGCATGGGCGGACATTGGAGCATAGGCAGGCCCGTGGGGCAAGGTGGGCTTTAGTAGCACAGACTTCAGTCTGTGGGGTTAGGTTTTGTAGCGCCGGCGTCTCGCCGGCGGGTTTCAGGTATCGCAACGCAGCGCAAAACCGCCGGCGGGACGCCGGCGCAACAAGTCCTGCACAGGCTAAAGCCTATGCCACAAAAGGCAAGGGCACGGCGAACCGTGCCCTTTGTTTGGGAAATTCAGTTTCTAACTTATGTTCTAGCTGCAGCCCGAAGTACCGCCGCAATTTTCGCATTTGTAGCAGGCGCCGTTCGGCGTCATCAGCATGCCGCACTCGGAGCACGTGGGCGCGCCATCAAACATGGGGCGCGCATCGCTGCGGGCGTTGGCGGCCGAGGGACGCGCACTAGCCGGTGACGGATCATCATCGGCTGTCGGGATGAATGCGGGGACAACGGCTGGCGTCGCGGCTACAGTGGCAGCGGGCAAGGAAGCTTCGCCGCTGTGCGTCAGGTAGTCGGGCGAAATGAAACGGCCGCCTAGCCAGCGCCCGAGGTAATCGAGCACGGACTTGGCGTACGGAATTGCTGGATGGCCGGTGTAGCCGGCGGGCTCAAAGCGCGTGTTGATGAATTTATCGACCAGGGCCTTAAGCGGCACGCCGTACTGCAAGCCGATGGAAACCGAAAGCGCGAAGCCGTCCATGAAGCCGGAGAGCGTCGAGCCTTCCTTGGCCATCTTGATGAAAATTTCGCCGGGCTCACCCGATTCGTACATGCCGACGGTGATGTAGCCTTCGTGGCCGCCGATTGAGAATTTGTGGGTGATGGACTGGCGCTCGCTCGGCATCTTGCGGCGACGCGAACGCACGAAGAGTTCCTGCTGCTCGGCAACGGCTGTCGCGGCTTCGGCGGGCTTGGCTGCTGCGACCGGTGCGGCTGCCGCAGGCTGCGTTTGCTGCGCGGTGTCTTTCTTGTCGCCGGCGGCAGAAAGCGGCTGCGAGCCTTTGGAATTGTCGCGATAGATGGCCACTGCCTTGACGCCGAGCTTCCACGACTCGATATACGCCTGCATGATGTCTTCGACCGTGGATTCCTCGGGCATGTTGATCGTCTTGCTGATCGCGCCGGAGAGGAAAGGCTGGGCCGCCGCCATCATTTTCAAGTGGCCGCGCCAAGCGATGGAGCGTCCGCCGGGTGCTGCCAGAGAGCAATCGAAGATCGCGAGGTGCTCGGGCTTGAATCCGGGCGCGCCTTCGATCTTGCCGTTGCGATCTATATAGGAAACGAATTGCGAAGTTTCCTCGGGCGTGTAGCCGAGCTTCATCAACGCCGCGGGAACGGTGTTGTTCACAATCTTGATCACGCCGCCGCCGACGAGTTTTTTATATTTCACGAGCGCGAGATCGGGCTCGATGCCGGTGGTGTCGCAATCCATCATGAAGCCGATGGTGCCGGTGGGCGCGAGCACGGTGACTTGCGAATTCTTGTAGCCGAATTTCTCGCCCAGAGAAAGCGCGGAATCCCAGGATGCTTGCGCGGCGCTGAGCAGCGAAGGCTGCACGCTTTCCGCCTTGATGGGCCGCATCGAATCGCGGTGCATTCGGATGACTTCGATCATCGGCTCGCGGTTGACGGCGTAGCCTGCAAAGGGCCCGAGGCGCTCCGCAATGCGCGCGGACTGCGCGTAAGCTTCTCCGCACATCAGCGCGGTGACGGTAGCGGCCATGTCGCGCCCACCATCGGAGTCATAGGGCAGAGCCATGGACATCAGCAGCGCGCCAAGATTGGCGTAGCCGAGGCCCAGCGGACGGAACTTGTGTGAGTTGTCGGCGATTCGCGGCGTCGGGTAGCTGGCATTGTCCACCAGGATTTCCTGCGCCGTAATCGTGACGTCGACGGCGTGGCGGAAGGCTTCCACGTCGAACGAGCCGTTCGAATTCAGATACTTCATCAGGTTGAGCGATGCGAGGTTGCACGCCGTGTCGTCCAGGAACATGTATTCCGAGCACGGGTTCGAGGCGTTGATGCGCGCGGTGGTTTTGCATGTGTGCCAACGGTTGATCGTAGTGTCGTACTGCATGCCGGGATCGCCGCACTGCCAGGTGGATTCGGCCATGCTATGCAGGAGTTCGCGCGCGCCGAATTTCTCGACGGGATTGCCGTCATTCACATTGCGGGTCCAGAAATCGCGGTCTTCCTCCACCGATTGCATGTATTCGTCGGTGACGCGGACGGAGTGGTTCGCGTTCTGGAAAAAGATGGAGGAGTAGGCTTCGCCGTCGATGGCGGGATCGTAACCCTGCTCGATGAGCACGCGCGCCTTGCGCTCTTCTTTCATCTTGGAGTCGATGAATTCAACGATATCCGGATGATCCACGTTGAGGATCACCATCTTGGCGGCGCGGCGCGTCTTGCCGCCGGATTTAATTACGCCGGCGAAAGCGTCAAAGCCCTTCATGAAACTTACAGGACCGGAGGCGATGCCGCCGCCGGAAAGCGTTTCGCGGCTGCCGCGGAGCGAAGAAAAATTCGTTCCCGTGCCGGAGCCCCACTTGAAGAGCATGCCTTCGGTCTTCGCGAGGTTCATGATCGATTCCATGTTGTCTTGAACCGAGTTGATGAAGCAGGCGGAGCATTGCGGCTTGGGCTGCACGCCGACGTTGAACCAGACCGGCGAATTGAACGCCATCTTTTGTTCAACTAGCAGGTGTGTCAGGTCGTCGCGGAAGGCGTCACGCGAAGCTGTGTTGGCGAAATAGTCGCCCTGCTCTCCCCAGATGACGATCGAATCCACGACGCGGCCTATGAGCTGGCGAACGGAATTCTCGCGCTCCGGCGTGTTGGGTTTCCCGTGAAAATATTTTGAGGCGACGATGTTCGTCGCAGTCTGCGACCAGCCCTTGGGGACTTCCACACCTTCCTGGCGGAAAATGGTCTTACCCTTTTCATTGCCGATCAAAGCCACACGGCGTTCCCATTCGACTGCGTCGAAGGGAGATACGCGCCCGTCCGTAAAATATCGCTCGAATACGAGGCCGGTGCGGGTCTCGGTTCCAGCAGGCGTTGGTGCGCCAGCTTGCATTACCGTCTTTTCGTTTATCGCCACTTTCGTTTGTGACATCACAGCCTCCGCGCAGTTAGGCTCCCCTGCGCAGAGGGGAACCCCTTTATTTTACTCCCGAAAACGGGAGCACGCAGCAACCTGATTCTCAGCAGGCTGCCACTCGATTCAAATACTTTATGCCAGGAATTTTCGATCATCCTGGTTACTTCATCCGCCTTGGTCGCTTGCTCCCCCGGCTGATTCATTCCACGAAAGTGGAGTCCGGATTTGAAAAAAAGAAAAAGCCTCCCCCTGCATCCCGCCCCGGCCGTCAGCGACCCTTGGCGTGATGCATTCCCTCGCCAACCGCGCTGGGAGCGCCGGCTACGGGGAGAAAAAGAAAGCCTCCTCGATGTCTCTTTGAAACCCTGCAGGTCGCGTTAATCGACTTGGGGTACTTCCCGTGGATGAATGTTCCGCCCACTTGTCGAATCACGATCCCTGAATCCGAGGGCGCAATGTAATCAAGAGAGAAAATTCTGTCAAGTGGGAAATTGACCCTTAAACACAAAATCTTGTTACCCCGTGTTTAAAATGTCTATCCCTAGTGGTTCGGTTCCTAAATGGCACAATCGGATAAAAGCGCTTTCCGAACCGATACTTCCCTTTCGCTCTCATTGAACTGTAACACGACGCGACGATTGGAAGAAAATCGCCTGTGGATTTAAAAACGCGAAACAACAAAAATTCCTGCGCCGATCGCAAGAGCATCCTCTAAAGTTGCGATCACAAAATCTGGAATTTTGAAATCTGTCACCAGATGTGCCCGCGCCTGATAACCTCCAAAAGCGCCGGCAAGGCCGGCTGCGGCGCCCAAAAAAGAGCCAATCGCAATGGATAGTCCTTCGGATGCCAGAAGTGCCGCACCGCATAGGCCGCCGAAAAGAATGCGTGGAATTAATCCCGATGGGTCCGTCCTTTTGGGCGTGGAAGGAAGCTGGTCCGCAATAAATTCTCCGAGCGCAAGCACCGTAAAAATCGCAACCGCAGCTGTCGTGCTCATAAAGTGCAGCGGAGTTCTGTTGAGATCGATCCAATTCCAGTGAGAGCCCCAGGCCAGAATGGCCGGACCCGTGAAAGTACGCAAACCGCAGACGAAGCCAATCAAAAGCGCTGAGATGAGGACCGCAGAAAGCGACATGATGTCTACCTCAATCGTGCAACCGTCACATGGGCAAGTTCAAACCATTCGCGTCTCGATATGGATTCCCGAAGTGAGTGTTCGATGTACCGGACATTTATTGGCAATCTCCAGGAGTTTGGAGCGCTGTGCCTCGGACAAATTTCCGCTCACATGAATATCTCGCTCAATTTGATCGAGCCTTGTCTCTTTCGCATCGCAATCAGTGCAATCGGCGGTGTGAATCCTGGTGTGGCGAAGATGAACGATGACATCTTCGAGGGGCCACGCTTTTCGGTGCGCATACATCGACATCGTCATCGAAGTGCACGCTCCGAGCGCGCCGAGCAATAAATCATAGGGATTGGGTCCAGTATCCGTGCCGCCCGCGGAAACAGGCTCATCCGAAATGATGCAATGCGGCGCGATTTGAATTTGTTGGGCAAGCGCTTTGCCGCTTCCGCGAACGTACACGGTCCTCACTTCGCTATTTTCCATCGTTTATCCTAGGCTGACGCGTGTTTGCTGCGCTGAAAAAAGGAAAGAAGCTCCGCATTGATCTGGTCTTTGTGCGTGGAACAAATTCCATGAGAGCCACCCGAAATAATTTTTATCGTTGCGCCCTTCACCAACTTTGCCGACAGCAGCGCTGTGTCCTCGATGGGCACAATTTGGTCATCATCACCGTGAATAATGAGAGTTGGAATATCGAATTTTTTGAAATCTTCGGTGAAGTCCGATTCGGAAAACGCTTCGATGCAGTCGTAAACGCCTTTGAGGCCGGACTGCATGCCCTGCATCCAGAAAGAATCGCGCAAACCCTGAGAGACTTTTGAACCCGGGCGGTTGGCGCCATAAAAAGCTTCGCTCAATTCCCTAAAAAATTCCGCGCGATCCGCCTTGACTCCTGCGCGAATTTTATCGAAGGTTTCGACCGGCAAACCCTTCGGGTTAGCCGCCGTTTTGAGCATCAGGGGAGTTACGGCGGAGATCAACACAACTTTATCGACACGTTTTGTGCCATGCCGGCCAATGTATCGCGCGACTTCGCCGCCGCCCATCGAATGACCCACGTGAATCACATCGCGCAGATCGAGCGCTTCCACGATGGCCGCGAGGTCGTCCGCAAACGTATCCATGTTGTTGCCGTTCCACGGTTGGCCCGATCGCCCATGGCCGCGGCGATCATGCGCGATGCACCGGCATCCGTGATCGGCCAGAAACATCATCTGGTCTTCAAAAGCATCGGAGCTGAGGGGCCAACCATGACTGAAAAAGACAGGTTGTCCTGTGCCCCAATCCTTGAGGTAAATCTGCGTTCCGTCTTTGATCGTAATTCTTGGCAAGATGCCTCCTTCTTATGCGGAATTTACGCCTTTCACGTGCAATAGCAAAGGCCCTTTTGCGGGAAGGGGATATTTGAGATTTTTTTATTCCGTTGTGCCCTTGTGTGCTGGTCGCAATCGTTAGGGGCCAGGGGCTGGTTCGATATTTATGATTGAAGCTGGGGTGGCATTGGCAAGCTGCCAACTTAATTCAGCAAATTTTGCCCAAAACTAAAATTTGCCGGCAAAAGGATTCCACAAAAATATTTAATAACTTTTCGATTCACCCGAAATCGATTCAATTTCTCGGCCATGCCCTTAACAACTTTGTCATAATGCTCGCGCGTCATGGAGGCGGTCTATACATGATTTATTGTAGAGGGCGATGAAATCTTGAGATGCATCGATGATCGCCACAGAAAGGCAAATAAATTCATCGCATATTGTGGAAGAGGCCAAGATGAAAGTTCGCGTTGCAAGTTGTCACGGACTAATGAAAATAATTCGACGTGGTCTGCTGGTGATGGCGGCCGCGCTTTTCGTTGGATGCTCAAGCAGCTCAAGCTCGACAACTACTGGAGGAACGCCGGCCGGAACCTATGCCGTAACGATTTCGGCGAATGGGGCAGGCGGCACACCCGTAAGTACTCCAAACCCACTCACACTTAAGGTGACGCAATAGCTGCGAAGAAATCCACGCGATCAGCGAAGGGCGATTTTACCCAGCGCTTTGTAAATGCTTGCCGCACTCGCATTTGGTCGGCATGATTAATGTTCGAGGGTTGGCTGCCGCCCGCGATTGCAGTCAAGGAGCAATTTCATGAGCAATGAGCATTCTGACGCGCTGGTATTTTTCGGGGCCACCGGAGATCTGGCCTACAAGAAAATTTTTCCCGCACTGCAAGCGATGGTGAAGCGAGGCAACCTGAATGTGCCCGTTGTGGGCGTGGCAAAAGCCGGATGGAACCTGGACCAACTCCGGGCGAGAGCAAAAGATAGCCTGGAAAAACACGGCGGCGTTGACCCCGCGGCCTTTGAAAAATTGAGCGGACTGTTGCGCTATGTTGATGGCGACTACCAGGATCCGGCCACTTTTGCGGCATTGCGCGATCAACTCAAGGACGCGCAGCGTCCGGCGTATTATCTGGCGATCCCGCCTGTGCTGTTCGAGACAGTGGTCGAAAATATCGGGAAATCACATGGCGCGGGAAACGCCAGGGTGATTGTGGAAAAACCTTTTGGACATGATCAGAAATCCGCCTCGGAATTGAACAAGATTTTGCTGACTATTTTCGACGAAGACTGCATTTTCCGCATCGATCATTTCCTTGGAAAGCGGCCCGTGGACAACATGCTGGTGTTTCGCTTTGCAAATTCCTTCGCGGAATCTTTTTGGAATCGCACTTACATAAAGAGCGTGCAAATCACCATGGCGGAAAATTTTGGTGTGCAGGGCCGCGGCGCTTTCTACGACGGGACCGGAACAATCCGCGATGTGGTGCAGAATCATCTTTTTCAAGTCCTTTCCAATCTGACGATGGAGCCTCCGGTGCGGGCGGACAGCGAATCCATCCGCGATGAAAAAGTAAAAGTGCTGAAGGCCATCCCGCCGATTGAGGAGAAGGATCTGGTTCGCGGCCAATTTGCGGGATACAAGGACGAGACGGGAGTGCCTAAAGGTTCGCAGACGGAAACTTTTGCCGCTTTGCGCCTGGAAATTAATTCGTGGCGGTGGAAGGGCGTTCCTTTTTATATTCGCGCGGGGAAAAGTTTGCCGGTCACCTGCACGGAAATACTTGCCAAATTTCGCAAGCCGCCCACGCTGATCCCCGACAGAATTTTGACTGAAAATCATGTCCGCCTGCGGCTGAGCCCGGACGTGGTGATTGCCATGGGATTGATGACTCTCGCGCCGGGAGATGGCATGATTTTCCAGACCAACGAAATGGTGGCCACGAATTCCGCGGGTTCCGGCGAAATGGACGCGTACGAGCGATTGCTGGGCGCGGCGATGGCCGGCGAAAATTCGCTTTTTGCGCGCGAAGATTATGTGGAAGAGGCGTGGAGGATTGTCGATCCCGTGTTGAAAAAGGGCACGCCGGTTTTCTCCTATGCGCAAAATTCGTGGGGGCCAGCGGAAGTCGAACGCGTTACGCCGCCGGGCGGGTGGGATGATCCGGTTTGCAATCCGTAAGGTTCCTTGGCCAGCGATTAGTGGGTGTCGGATGGGCGAAACTTTATTGGGCGCACGGGCGTCTCTTTAGTACGAAGGCGTGTCGGGTTTCAATGTCGAGAAATTTGTAGGGCGTGGAATCCAAATCCCCGCCTCTTATCCTTCGTTTTCACTCAGGACAAGAGAGGCGGGCTACGGCAGCTACTGCAACAGGGGCAACTTAATGGTGCGATGAATTATGGTTGTAATAGAATGAGCGCATTGCAAGGTCAGGATTGCTCAATCATTGCTCAATCAAGGGGAGGAAGTATGAATCGTTTGGTCAAGAATTTTGTTGCGACCGGGATCGCCTGCGTTGGGCTGATGGCCAGCTGGGCCAGTGTGCCTGCGATCGCCGCCGATGACGCCGTGATCACCGCGGACAAGGCTGTGGTAGCAGCGCTCGCGAAGGGTGACAAAGTTGCCGCAAATAAATGGCTCGATCCGGATTTCAGCTGGATCGATTCGGAAGGAATCATGTGGGCCAAGGACGATGCTTTCCGCGCGCGGCTTAAAACCGCTGGTTCCTGCCCGGCGACGACGTGAAGGTGATCGAGCACAAATACGGCAAGAGCGTCGTGTGGATCCAATGGAATCAGGGCAACAAATATTCCGCGCGATTCTGGGTGAAGCGTCCGGGTGGCTGGAAGCTTCTGCACACCACGGAAATCGCGGCGATGCCCAAGCGCGATTTCCAAACGGTGGAGCCAACCTATGAAATTCCGTGCAACAATCCGTGCAAGGCTGTGCCCTACAAGCCAATTTCAGCGGGCGAAAAAGCGTCGCTCGACGAATGGCAGAACCAGGAATCGAGCCAGGAAAATTGGGAAAAGCATGTGGCCGACAATCTGGATCAGCGCGTTGTCAGCACCTACGGCGGCGCGTCACCCTCGAAGGCCGATCGCATTGTCGGGCATGAACAAGCGCAAAGCGGCAAATCCGAACGCGTCCAAAAGTGGGCGCGGCTCCGGCGTTGTGGATTCGCACGTGGGACTTCGGCGACGCCGTGGTGATGGTTTCCGTGCAGCCGACCTATGGCGACAAAGCGTACTGGTCCAGCCGCGTGCTCGCGCCAAACGAGTCAGGCCTGTGGCAGATGATGGAGAGCTATCACAATTATATTTTGGCTTCGCCCGTGATGACGGCGGTACGCCGAATCAGCCTGACTTGAAGTAACTAGACTAGAGTTCGTAAGCAGCATCGAAAATAAAAACGGCTCAGGAAAGTATTCCTCTCCTGAGCCGTTTTTATTTTAAAAATGCGTGTTTATTTTTTACGGAAAACTATTTGTGGAAGCGGCCCACGAGCACACCCTTGCCCAAAATGTGCCCGTCGATTGCGGCCAGGACATCGGGACGAGTGGCATCCGCGCCCAAATTGAGTTTCGTATCCAGGGCGAAGAGTTCAAATGTGTAGTGGTGGTAAGGGCCCACGGCAGGAGCGCCGGGCCCAAGATAACCGACGGCTCCGCGTCGATTTTTAGCCTGCACGGTTCCGTCGCTCATCATCGCTGTCGGCGGCACGGCTTCGGGAAGTCCGGTGGCCGTTCCCGGAATATTGAACGCCAACCAGTGAAGCACGTCGGTTGTTTTTTTATCGAGCGCCGCGTCCGGATCATGAACGAGTAGAACGAAGCTCACCGTGTTAGGCGGAACGTTGGTCCACACCAGCTTTGGTGAAACGAAATCGGTGACCGATTGCGTAAATTTGCCAGGAATGATCGAACCATCCTCAAAAGCGGGCGAACTGATTGCCAAACCAGGGACTGCCGGAGCTGCTGCTGGCGGGGCCTGCGCCATTGCGGGCGCTGACACAACCGCGGAAATTCCCAAAATCGCGCATGCAGTAAGGATTTGCCTGAATTTCATTTTGCGTTTCTCTCCTTTTGGATTCGGCGGGAGTTCTTTTTGGATTGCAAGCTCACGTAATGTACGCCGGGGCAGGATTTCTCGCAATGGTGGGAAGGGTGGTTACAGTGGCGCGGGCTTCAGCCTGCGGGGGTTAGCGCTTGCAGGGACCAAAATCCACAGGCTGAAGCCTATGCCACGTAATTCATTCCATTTTGCGCTAGGGGAGCGGCGCGAGCGGAGGAGTTTTTCCTCCGGGTGTCGGGTCTTCGTTAGTATTGCTCAACATCGCCGCGGTGATGTACGTGCCGGTCACGCCAATCAAATCGACGATTTGTTGATCGCTGAGCACGGCGCGAATCTTTTTAAAAGTGGCGTCGCTGACAAAATGTTTCGTCGAGAGTTCCATGCAGAAATCGTAGACCGCTTCTTCGTCTGGCGCCATGGATGCAGGCCGCTTCCCTACTTTCAGATCGTCAGCAACGGATTGCGGCAGTCCCGCTTTGAGCGCGAGCGGATAATGAGCCGACCACTCCACCTGCGATGTCCACAGACGGCCCTGGATCAAAATTGCGAATTCATTCAGCTTGCGCGGCACGGATGTATTGAAGCGCAGGTAATCGAGCATGGAAAACATGCGCTGGCCCATCACCGGACTGCGCAGCATCATGTTGTATGGCCCGGTAATCCCAATGCTCGAAACTTTTAAAACCTCGTCGGCAAAGGGCTTCTGCTGATCGTTCAATTGCTCCATTTTCATTACTGGGAATCGCTGTTCTTTTTCCGAAGAATTCACTGGTGCCCCCGCCATCATGAGCGTTAAACCAATTCCAGCCGACGCGCACAACGCTAACACGATCCTACGCTTCATATCTTTCCCTCCACACTTTATATAAATCCACGGCTTTCTTTATCTAAAGGCAACATATATCCGCACGCCGGGGAATGCAACGCCCCAACACATTTTGCGATTGCATTGATTATCGTGGAAGAGTTAACGGTTGCAAACGAGAATTTTGGTGGAGTCCGAAAACTGAGGCAGTCGGAATTAGGAATTCTTACAAGCAAACTTGTAGGGAATCGGACACGTTTACTAAAAGTTCTCAATCAACAAGGCGCAAGAAGCGAAAGATTTTCCGCTTGCGATTCCGCGCGCAATTCCGCTTCCCGCAGCAGATATGCGGCAAGTTGATACGCCTGCTCGTGCGCGTGGAATGTCGCGTCCGGAGGCATCTGATCCATCATGCGGGATGTCCAATCGAGGAAATGAATGGCGGGCCTTGTTCTAACATGGCTTTCGGAACGCGCGCTAATCTCATTTGCCGCCGGCCGCTTCACGTGCACGCTTCGCAATAAAAATGGAATTCAACAAAGCCACATGAGTAAACGCTTGCGGAAAATTACCCACCTGGCGTTGTTCACTAGGGCTATATTCCTCGGAAAACAGTCCAACATCATTTCGCAGCTGCATCAATCTCTCAAAAAGTTGTTTTCCTTCCTCATATCTTCCCGACAGGAAATAAACATCGGCGAGCCAAAAACTGCAGGGCAGAAAAACACCTTCTCCCGGAGGCAAGCCATCGATGTTCTCCTTGGTGTTGTAACGCAGAACATAACCGTCTCTCATCAGCAGCTTTTCAATGGCCCGGATCGTGCCTTGCACTTTTTCATCCGTCGCGGGAAGGAAACCCGTTCTTGGAATCATCAAGAGACTTGCGTCCACTTCTTTTGAACCATAGGACTGCACGAAACTCCCAAGGTCGGGATCGAACGCGTTCCGGCAAACATCCATGTGGATTTCATCGCGGGCCGCTCGCCATCGGTCTAATGATCCCTTCAGCCCAAACCTCTCGCAACTTTTGATCGCGCTATCAAAGGCATACCAGCACATCACTTTGGAATGCGTAAATTGGCGGCGAGGTCCGCGAACTTCCCAAATGCCATCGTCCGGCTCGCGCCAGATACCCTCCAAATGGTTAAGCAAATTCCATTCCAGATTGATGTTGGGGCCATGGTTTAAAAGTTTTTCACCCCGCGCGTAGTGCAACAAGCTGACGATTTCCCCATAGATATCGAGTTGAAGCTGTTCCGCTGCCGCGTTTCCTACCCGCACGGGTCGAGATCCTTCATACCCCGGCAGCTTATTCAACTCCCATTCCCTGAGGTCCTTCTCTCCGGCCAGTCCGTACATAATCTGAACCTGTTCCGGACTTCCGGCCACTGCGCGCAGCAACCAATTCTGCCAGGCCGTTGCTTCCTGGTAATAACCGGCTTGGGTCAATACCCATAGAGTGAAGCTGGCGTCTCGAAGCCAACAAATTCGATAGTCCCAATTTCTTTCGCCTCCGATTTTTTCAGGCAAAGATGTCGTAGGCGCCGCTACAATTCCGCCCGTCGGCCAGTAGGTCAAGGCTTTCAAAGTAATCAGCGAACGGTTGACCTCTTCCGCCCACGGTCCGCGATACGTACTCATGCTCGACCATTTTCGCCAGAATTTTTCCGTCTTATCGAGCGCCTCCGTCGCATCGATTTCCCTCGCAGCGGGCAAATGCGAGGGGGTATAGCTGAGGACAAAAGGGATCGACTGCCCTTCGGCAACCGTAAATTCAGAGACTGAACTCAAATCTTCTCCATGAATGGGGACGGAAGTTCGCAGCAACACTTTATTCGGCCCGGAAATCGCCTGAATCGATGTGTCCGTGATTCGCGTAACCCAGGGCACTGATTCCCCGTAATCGAAACGAAGAATCAACTCCATCTTCATCGCCACCTGCCCGCGAACTCCTCGAACAATCCGCACCAGGTTTGACTGCCTCCCGCGCAGCGGCATGAAGTCGATCAGCATCACCGATCCGTCTTCGGTTTCAAATTCAGTTTCAAGAATTAAAGTTTGCGGCCGGTACCGGCGCGTGATCTTTTTTGCGGGAACCGCAGGAGCGATGCTCCAGCGTCCATTATCCGGCGCGCCAAGAAGTGCGGCGAAGCATGCGCCCGAATCGAACCGTGGCCAGCACAGCCAGTCAATCGATCCATCTTTCGCCACCAGCGCGGCGGTTTCACAGTCTCCAATCATCGCGTAATCTTCAATTCGAGATGGCATGAAGAATCCCCAACGTTAGATGACTAGCGCCCAAAATCGTGCGTGAAATTCCGCATCAGTTTGCCAGCTCGCTGCTGGGTGAATCCGCGAAGTCACGCAAACGACTCGTGAATCCATGATGGGTTACATTTCCGGCATTACTTCCATTCAAGTCTGTCTGTTCCGTCCATGAGACCTTCCCAATTTAATTCACGTTTCCCAAATCAAGCTCACATCTGGGTGAAATAACTCCGGGAACTCGGGTTTTCTGTGTACGCCGTTAAACAAAAATTCCGATTCTGGCCGTCGTTTACTCCAATATTCACAATTTGGCGAACGAAGAGTTCATACCGTCGCGATCCCTTTGATATTCCCACAATTCTGAAATCAACAGGCCTCCCGTTGCAATCTCATACTGCTGAAGATAAAAACCTGCGGAACGGAGGAGAGCCGTATGCGGAGTGATTCGCGTGACGCGCAATCCTGTTGCGACTCGAAACGCGGCATATAGAGCGCGGATAATTGCTCCGGTCCAAACTCTACCGAATACGGATTGCGAATATCGGAATTCCGACAAAACCCACTTTGCCCGAGGACGCGCCCACTTCATCATTTTCAAGATCAGGATTTGAATATCATCCCTTGTAAGGCAATCCAGGAAAAAATGTGTGGCGAAAAGGTCGTAGTCGTCATGGGGCGGCACAAACGTCAGAACGTCCGCGCAAAAAAACTGCACGCGATTTCGGTAATTTTTGCCAAGCAGCGTGACGCGACGCTCCGCGACCCGCAGCATTTCCATGCTCAGATCCACATACGTAATCTCAACCTGCGGATTTGCCAGGAGCAAAACCGCCAGAAACCTCCCGTCGCCCCCGCCGCACAGCAACGCTCGCCTGCTCTCTCGAAGCCGGCTCACATATGCAAAACGGCGGCATTCCAGAGTTCTTCTGAAACTCAAATGCTCGGCTGCCTCATACCATCGCGCAATCCGGTCACAATTCATTTTTGGCGTGGAATGATTCATGTTCGCTCAAATCACCAATGAAGCAGGAACAATGCCGGCGTCAACAGCGCCACGTCCGCAAATATGCGCAAGGCCTGAGGTGAGAGGTTGTTGCTTCGCCGCTCCACCGCCATGAGGATCAAAACTGAAAGGATGGACGCCTCTGCCACCTCCGCACGGATTCCATTGCGTGACAAAAAAACAACCATCAACGACCCGCACAAAATCAAAGTTGCGGCAATGCTTTCAATGCGTTTGTCAGCCAACTGGATCAACCAGTAGGGCCGTTTCTCCCATCGCCGTTCTCCGCGGTTATGTTCCCAGCATTCGATCGACAAACAGTTCAACGCGCACAGACCAGCGAATAGAAATAACTCTGGCATGAGGGAATTCCGCATCTCTTCCGCATGCGTCCAGGCAGGGATCGCGGCACCCACAGCAAATATCCCACCTGCTACAATTTCCTTGGGAATCCAGCGATTTACGTGATCAGGAACTCCGTGTATGCCGAGAAAATAAAAAATTACGGCGGCGCTCATGACGAGCCCTGCAATTCGAGTTTGAATGCCGAGCTTCCCAAGAATAATCAAACCTGCTGCCAGAATAATCGGAGGCAAAGCGCAAAGAATGGCCCGGCCATGCCTCATGTAAAACATGTGGCGATCGGAAGTTGTGGCCAACACAGTCGTGCGCAGCCCATCGAGAACGCGATCGCTAATGTAAATAATCCAGACCGCGAAAGTCAGCGCCGCAATTTCCAAATGTTGAAAAGGAAGATGGAGTTCCTGCGTAAAAAGTAGCGCCCATAGGCAAACAACGGTTGGCGCATCCAGACTCAGGAGATTCCACCACATCCATAGTGGATATCGCTCCGGGCGCCGATGTTCCATCAACTGGGCCGCATAGCCAGTTGCATTCCCAATCGTCGCGTCCGTTGAATCGCTTCGCATCTTGCTACTATCTTATTTCATTTCGAGATTTTCTGGGCCAATCGCCCCGCCGAATCTCAATTGGCAAATCACGGCTACATCGTTATGCTTCGAGCACATGAGCCGCCGCGGCACGCCACGGCGCATGCGATTTGACCAGATCAAATTTCTTTGTGGAGTGAGAATTGAAACCTAAGACGCGTCCACGAATTGTTCGTCGCAGGCTGGGTCCCCTCCGGGCGATCGGCACGATCCGATCCATCATCAAAACGCGAGCCGACGCGCCCAAGCAAGGATCCGAAGGCGCTCCCGACGCCTGGTTGCAAGTGAATCGGTTCGCAATGCCAGGAATCGACGATCTCAAAGTCGGCGATGAAATTATCGTGATCACATGGCTGCACAAAGCGCATCGCGACGTATTAAAAGTTCACCCACGCTCGAAAAAGGACCGCCCGCTTACTGGCGTATTCGCCACGCGATCTCCCGACCGGCCGAATCCTCTGGGCCTGCATCAGGTAACCGTGCGGAAAATCGTAAAAAATAAAATCTTACTTGGGCCAATCGAAGCGATCGACGGCACTCCAGTGGTCGATATAAAACCGATCCTCTGCTAACGCACTCCACTGGACGCCCCGGCAAGCGCGAGAGTAAGATTCGCCGCGTAGCAGGCCGGATTGAAAATTCCGCCAGACAGGATTCTCATGACAAAGGTAATCGCTTCCCGCATGTCGGTCGAGCTGGACGGCGAGTTCGTAGTCTTCCTGATTGGCATGAGGGTCAACAAACCTTGGAAGTTGCACAAATGGATTCCATTGTTCTTGGCCATGCCGAAAATGCTCAAAGAACTGGAGGCGAATCCCGAATCTGGATTTTTGGGACACACGGGTCTCGGGCGAGTCATCGTCCAATACTGGCGCTCGTTCGAGCATTTGGAAGCCTATGCGCGCGCGAAAGACAGGAAGCACTGGCCTGCCTGGATTGACTTCAACCGCCGTCTGGGAAACAGCCGGGGCGACGTCGGCATTTGGCACGAAACGTACACCATCAAGCCCGGCCAGTACGAAGCCATCTATAGCGGCATGCCTCCCTTCGGCCTCGGCAAAGTCGGCAAACTTGTTCCGGCAACGGGCTTGCGCGAAGCCGCGCGCTCGCGTATGGCCGTTGCGGAGCCGCCGAAGTAGGCATCCACGTATTCAGCGGCTGTCCATCCGCGTTTACAATTCGTCGGCTGCAGTTTCAAAACCACAACACGCCTCCCTTCCAAAGAACGGCATTTAACGATCCGAAAAAAAAGGAGTAAGATAGGGTTTGTGAAAGTCCGCCGGGCTCATTTCGTTTTCCCATCTCCGAGGTACATATTGCTTTGGGCCGTCCTGATCGTGCTGTGTGCGGCGCCGCTGCGTGCGCAAAAAACCGGCGGTGGTGGTGGTGGCTCGGTACCCAGAGGGGGCGGAGGAACTGGAGGCGGATCGCGTGGCACGCCCGGCACGGGAGGACCAATCAATCCATTTCCGCCGACGCAGCCGGGCACGTACCCTGATAACTCGCAAATCATGTTTCCAACATCCGAACCGTTTCCAAAGAAACCTGTCGTCGTCAATGAAGACGACGCGTGTCTGCCCTGGGACCTTTCCGACGTCCGCAACAGCTCAGTAAGCGCCATTCGGCTGGGAGTTCCGGGCAAGGCGAGAAGCGAGTTTCAAAAGGCCTGCGGCGCCTTCAAAAAAATCGACCTGGCGAAAGCTGAAGAACACCTGCGCGATGCCATTGATAAGTATCCTAACTATCCCGCCGCGTGGGTTCTGCTCGGCCAGGTAATGATCGGGCAGCAGAAAATCCCTGAAGCGCACGACGCCTGCTCCAAACCCATTAAAGTGGATCCCACCTATTTGGCGCCGTACCTTTGCCTGGCGGGACTCTTGAACCATGAGAAAAACTGGAGCGAATTGCAGACCTGGACCGACCGTTTCAGCGGGCTGAGCCTCAATGGTGACCTGTACGCGAGCTATTACCGCGGCCTGGCTCTGTTCCACCTTCGCAACTACGCCGACGCGGAAAAAAGCGTGGCGCAAGCCATCTCGCTCGACAGCGCGCACCGTCAGCCGAACCTTTTCTTCCTGCTCGCCCAAATCTACGGCGAACAAGGAAATGTGCCCAGCGCCAGCGCTCAGATCCAGCAATATGTGAAGTACACTCCGAACAAGCAGGATAAAGATTTAGCCAAGCAATACTTGTCAGAACTTCAGTCCCGCCAAAGTCAAAGCGCCCAACAGTAGGCCGCTGAGGGCCGGTTATCTGTCCTCGATTCCTCCCTGCTCCCGATTCATTACCCGTGCCTCCAAAATCTTGATTCCGCGGAAGGTCAGCTCGCTCAATAAATCGTGCTGGCGCATTGTTTGGCAAAACGGTCAGGTGTACGTTATTACTTTGTCAGAACAGAAATAATGAAATTCCCGTTCAAAGCATTCAATTGAGGAGGGCGCAATGGCGGTGATCACGGAAATCGCACCAGACTTGTTTCGCATCTCGATCTTCGCTCCCTGGGCGAACATGCAGTTCAACCATTTCCTGATTAAAGACGATGAACCGCTCCTGTTTCACACAGGGCTGCGAAGAATGCATGCGGAAATTCGCGAAGCGGTCTCCAAGCTCATTTCTGTTTCCGAGTTGCACCACATCAGTTTCAGCCATTTTGAGTCCGATGAGTGCGGCTCGCTCAACGAGTGGCTGGCCGCTGCTCCCAAGGCCGACGTCATTTGCAGTCAGGTCGGTGCGATGGTGTGCGTGAACGACTTCACAGGACGGGAGGCGCGCGGCCTCGCTGATAGTGAAACCTTCACCACAGGAAAGTACCGCTTCCGCTATTGCCGCACTCCGCATCTGCCTCATGGCTGGGATGCCGGAGTGCTCTTCGAGGAAACGCAAGAAACGCTCCTGTGTTCGGACCTGTTCCATCAGCACGGCGACGTCGAACCGATCACTTCCGCCGATATTGTGGACCGCTCGCGGGACGCAATGAAGGTATATCAAGCAGGTATTCTTGCGGAGTACGTTCCTTACACGCATATCACGGCACAAAACCTCAAGAAGCTAGCCGACCTGAAACCGAAAACGCTGGCCGTCATGCACGGTTCCAGCTTCACTGGCAATTGCGCCAGCGCACTCGATGACCTGAATGTGGCGCTCCGTGATACTTTCGGCGGTCAGAAATAGTGGCGGCCGCGCGGACGGCTGCATCTTTTGATTTGCTTCTCTACCCTTCCGCCAACCTTCATCGGGACTGAAAGAATTTTATTTGGCAACCCATCATTGCGCGCTGTATACGTTAGGAAACGGAAGGCATGTATGAGCTATCCAGCCGGGAAACTAGATACTTGAACCATTCCCGAACCTGTTCGACGGAAACGCAGATTTCCTGAAATTCGTGCACCAGCCTGACTGTAATCGTCACGGGTTCAATATCGGCAAGTCGATACACCCAACGAACAAAGTCAATGCTGACGGTATCGCGACATTTGCGCTCGGCGAAACTCAGAGTGGGGACGGCGCCTTGCAGCTCCAGTCGCATGAAATATTCCATCCCATCTTCCACATAGATGAAACAACAAAAGATCGGTTCAGGAGAAAGGAAAATATGCATGTCGACAATGTTTTCCCCCGCGATCCTGTTAATTGCCGAGCAGGTTTCGACCATCATGTTAACGATGCCGGATGCTTCAACCTGTTGCTTCGCCCGCTCAATTTCAAGACAATCGTTCATCGTTATAAGGCGTCGCTCGTGCAGAAATTTCACGAGTGAGGCCGGTTCTGTTCTGGAACTGCTTAACGTCTGCACTGTGCCGTCGCTGTCTAAATCACTCAGATGCATGTCGCGTATCGTATCTGGCTTTCTGGTAAGTATGCCCATAACGAATAAGTTCTCCATGAACTGCTCCTCGAATGATTCCGCAATTCCGTATTTCTTTAATTGTTGCCAGAATTAACTTTGAGACGAATAAGATCTGCCAGCGTTCCATAGACCATTAGGACTGGTGATTGATAAGCTTTCTTTGGACTCCTTCGAGAAGCGTGAGCCATGCTCTGTACTTCAATAACAGCCTTTGCCCTATCGACTAACGACTCCAGACATCCATTGCATGTACAAACTAGGCTTCCGTCCTTGAGACGCATGTTGTACTCCGTTTACATAATATCTTAGTTACTATAGAGTTGCTCATATACCTATGTAAGTCAGAAAATTCCCTACGTAGACCCTCCTACAGAAAACTATGTAGTTTCGAAGTGCGCTTCAAAGAATTCGATCGACGGGCAATCAAGTGAAGTGCTGGTGACAAATGCAAGAGTTTTGCAATGCTTTTCCGCGGATGGCCGACCCTGGGCGCGTTTAGGGACCCCCAATGCGATTTTGTCACCATTCAAAAGCCAACAATGTCGTTGCAGAAAAAAGTCGGATGCGCTAGCCCACGAAACTCGCGAGGAATCGATCGTCTGAAAGTTCAATGCTGGGTCTAAAACTACGCGACCCCGCCGGTTTCAGAAATTAGTTCAGGCTTGTTGTAACTTGCCGGGGTTCTTGTTCATCCTTTTTCATGACGAGGTTCTCGATCGCCTCCAGCAGCTCGCTTGTACGAATCGGCTTTGAAATATACCCATCCATGCCAGCGGCAAGGCAACGCTCTTGGTCGCCTTTGAGTGCATTCGCGGTAAGGGCGATGATCGGAATGTGTCCACCAAGCGTCTTTTCTTTTTCTCTAATCCTGGCGGTTGCTTCAAAGCCATCCATTTCTGGCATCTGAATATCCATCAGGACCACGTCAAAGTGGTCCTTTTCAAATGCCTCGACCGCAGCCCGACCGTCTCCTACCGCAAATACCAGGTATCCACGTTTTTCGAGCAAGCGCTTCGCGAGTGTTTGGTTGACCGCGTTATCTTCGGCCAGTAGAACCCGAGTGGAATTGCTTTCTTCCCTAAGTGTGTGTCGGGTAAGCAACGGAGCGTCCTCAGACTTAGCTGTTTTGTTCAAGACGTGACAAATCGCGCTGAGCAGTTCGCTCTGTCGAATCGGCTTTACCAGGTATGCGGAGATTCCCAGTTCTCGACAACGTGCGGCATCGCCGAGATGCCCCGCTGAGGTCAGCATCATAATTGTGGCGCCAAGCAACCCGGGATCCTTTTGAATATGCTCTGCGAGAGTAAAACCATCCATCTCAGGCATCTGGCCGTCCAGCAAAATAAGGGGAAAGGGATGGCCTGCGTTATTGGCGATTTCGATGGCTTGGAGCGCCGCCCGGCCACCGTCCACCGCTGTGGGCCGCATTCCCCAACGGCTTAACATTCCAAGCATCACCCGGCGATTCGTGAAATTGTCGTCCACAATCAGCGAGTGGAGGTCGCGTAATTGTTCCGGCAAGAGAGGAATGGGCCGATGGGTAGGAGTGCCCTGGATTCCCAACCGCGCGGTAAAGTGGAAGGTACTGCCTTTTCCAACCTCGCTCTGTACCCAGATCCGCCCGTGCATCAAATCCGCCAGTTTCGTGCATATAGTCAGTCCCAGCCCTGTGCCACCGTACTTTCTCGTCATCGAACCGTCGGCTTGGGAAAAGGCTTCGAATATTTTCTGCTGCTTGTCTTCTGGGATGCCTACGCCAGAATCGCGGATGGCAAAGTGCAAGTCGATGGTCTCGGCGGTCTCTGACGCTCGTTCAACCGACACGAAAATCTCACCGTGTTCGGTAAACTTTATGGAGTTGCCCACCAGGTTGACGATCATCTGTCGGATGCGGCTCGGATCACCTAGAAGCGTTTCTGGTATCTCGGGTTGCACGTCGTAGATGATCTCGAGCCCCTTCTGTTGGGCGCGAATACTGAGCGCTTTCATGGTCTCGCCCAGACTTTCGCGTAGCTCAAAAGGGATCGATTCGAGCTCTAGCTTTCCCGACTCAATTTTGGAAAAGTCCAGGATGTCATTGATGATTGTAAGCAGTGACTCGGCGGAGAGCTCGCACCAGGCCTAGGCTATCGCGTTGCTCCGTGGTGAGTTCGGTATCCAAAACGAGTTCCGTCATGCCCAGAATGCCGTTCATCGGCGTGCGGATCTCATGGCTCATCGTCGCCAGAAACGTGCTTTTCGCCACGCTGGCGGCTTCGGCTTGTTTCTGAGAAATGGTAAGCCGATCGACCAACTCATTGAGCTTCGCGTTG
The DNA here is from genome assembly GCA_963786215.1 of uncultured Acidobacteriota bacterium. Classification (GTDB taxonomy): domain Bacteria; phylum Acidobacteriota; class Terriglobia; order Acidiferrales; family UBA7541; genus Palsa-360. The sequence continues at coordinate 203,241 of CAWAYK010000001.1, read as the reverse complement.
GTTTGCTCCAAAACTCGCCCTCGCTCAAATCGTAGCGCCAGGAACAAAATCGAGAACAAACATCCCAATAATGTCACGATAGACGTAAGCAGTGCTCCCTGAAAGGTGCGCTGCGACTCATATTGAAAATTCGCGATCGCGTCATCAATGGTTTTTTGCAGAACATCGAAACTAGGATCTATCGCGCGATTCATCCACTTCTCGCGCTTCATCGGATCGCCCATTGGAGAGAAGCTCGAGTTCATCATTCGTTGCGCTCAGATAGCTTGAGGCAGCCGGCTGTACTTGGCCCAAGAGACTTTCACGGTTATGTAGCATCTGAATCTTTTGTAGATCGTTCTGCACATCGCCGTGGAACTGACGAAATTTCGCATCCAGGTTGGAATCGATCTTTCGACTGGCGATGGCCTCCCATTCACTCGCGCTTAATCCAAGCGCATCGGATCGTAAGCGATACAACAGAGCCTCGGTTTGGGTGCTGCGCCTGTTGGCCTGGCTGATTACAATGAGCACCGCAATCCCAAAGAAGACCACCAGGATCGCGGTGCCCAGAATTATCCACTTGCGTAATCTCTCATTGATTGCCATTGTCCATTGCTCCGTCATTCTTTTTCCGCGCCCCGCAGCGTGATCTGCATTTGCAAAACGATGCCCAGACGCGGTGATGGATTCCGAGGACGAAAAAGCCCCGTCTCAACTCAATATGGGAAGGAGTACTCTGCCGAAAGAAGATCGGCTAGTGGAAGGGACTTCATTATATAAAATCGACGGCGAGTGTAGCCTATCGCTCTTGCTCACGTTTCCAATTGGCCAACAGCCGAACTGAGGTCGTATCGGTCCAGAAATAGTTGGCGGCGCTAACCATCAATTTACGGAAGGTGAAGCAGGCAACGCTATCTCATTAGCTAATCGTAGTCTAACGTTGCTGATTTGCCGAGGCTGCGGAGATTGTGGCGATAGTGCCCCTCACTTCCGCGGCTTTCGTGTCTTCGTGCAGCTTCTCCAGGACGCCGACCAATCGCTGTAGCAACGGAATTAGCTGTGGATGCTGCGGTCCAATCATCGATTCCTGGAGCGAGAGCGCGCGTTCGTATGTGGCTCGTGCCCGCGTGTACTGCGCCGCGTCTTTTTCTCCTGCCCGTTCGTAAACGCCTGCGAGCGTTGTGAGCGTGTCGACGACAACGTCGATCTTTCTCGCCGAGGTATTTCACCTGCACATCGAATACGCGCTGAAGCATCGCTTCCGCGTCTTGGAAACGGCCTTCGTTCTGGTACAAATAAATAAGGTTGACGGGGTTAAGCGACATGACATAGCCCCTCTGACTTGGTTCGCTGCCCGCGCGTTTTTCTCTCATTTCCTGCGCCGCCAGATACGCCCGCTCCGCCTTGTCCTTGGCGCCTTCCTTCTCATAAAGTCGCGCGAGCGAATCCATCTCCATCATCGCGAGGCTCCCATTAAAGCGGCTTTGCGGATCGGCGTCCAACCTCTGGGCCAAAAGTATTGCCCGATTGTAAGTATCTTCCGCCGACGGATAAACTCCGTCGTCCATAAATTTATTGGCGGCTTTGTTCAGGGCGTCGAGTTCTGCGGGGAATGGCGACTCCGGCGCGAGTTGGGCGGCCTCAGCGTGCCTGCCCTCCCCGCGATAAATTTCGTCAAGCACTCCGGATAGGTTTATGCAATATCCATCGCGAATCTCAGAAGGAATCATGTCGCAGAGTTTCTTATCTTCCGGCACCAGGACTTCAGCGTCGACCCACCTCTTCTGAACCGTGTAATACGAAATCACCGTTCCCAACGCACCTCCCGCGAATTCAGCGTCGCCCAACGTTCGCAGCTTCGGTTCATTCGAGCGGACGATTTCGAGGACGTGGTTAAACATCTGCTCTGCTTTCTGGTCCTCACCCGCGCCGTGCGCCAGCCATGCCAGATTGGCGATCTCGACAGTCAATCGCAGATCGTCTGGACCGTAGCTACTAAGTTCGAGTTCGTATGCCTGTTGGAGGATAGATGCAGCCTCGACGTTGTCTCCGCGACGCGTGACAAGGGCGGAAAGCTGCTTGAGATACGCGGTCAGGCGCAGGCTTTTCGGATCGCGCTCCTGCAGATCGTGAATCGCGTCTCGCAAAAGTTTCTCCGCATCGGCAAGCCGCCCGGCATTTCTCGCTTGTGTGACCGCGCGCTGCACGGGATCAGGTCCGGGACGTTGGTCCTGCCCAAAGCAAGCGCCGACAAAAATAAGTGCGATGACCGGAACGATGAAGCGGCACTGTTTCATCGGCGCGCCTCCAGCAAATTAACTCATGTTCAAATTTCAATAACAGGGAGATTACGACTGAGTGAAGTATACAACACAGTAGCCTGATGAAAGGACACTGTCCTTTTTTGAAAAGAATTCGCCTGGCACACGATTCTGTAGGAGGTCGCAACTTCAGTCCCGACGAGGAGCTAGGTTTGATCAGGGTTTTAAGACATGAAGCTTCCGGAACTTCAGAGTCTGCGTGAGAACAGTAGAATCATTGTGGGTCGTGGCTTTAGCCACGACATAAGTTTTGCAAAATGAATGCGGCTTCACAGGCCGCGGAAAAAAGGCCTTTTTCTGTCATTCTGAGCGAAGCGAAGAATCTCTCTTCGATTTAAGCATAGGAAAAGAAACAAGGAGAGATTCTTCGCTTCGCTCAGAATGACAGAGTATTGGGTTTTTCCGCAGCCTGTTTAGCCGCTGAAGTTTCAATTTTGCAATTCTCACACATACTCTGAGGCCCGCGGTTAAATGTAACCCGAACGGCCGTGTTAATACTCGGCCATCCTAGATTCGAATTCATTTCAATTTGGGACAGTACCGGGCAACGGGCCCAGTGGATTAGCAAGACGGTAGACTGTAAACTCCTAACGACTCAAATCTACCGGAGAAAATGAATGTTGCGATGTAATTATCGTTTACTGCGGGTGATGGGCATCATGAGCTGGCTTGCGCTTTGTGCTGTCACGGATTGGGCCCGATCTGGCGCATCGCAAAAGGGTGCCCAGCATTCCGCTTTATCCCGTGAGTTCAATTCGACGTTTACTGTCCATGAGGCTGACTTACAGACACCTACCACGATCATCGCATATGGTGACATGCGCTTCACCGATCCCTCTGCCCTGCCACTGGAGAACGTGAATGCCAGGCGAGCGTTAGTTGCCCGTGTCGCTCAGGAGAAACCTGATGCCGTGCTCCTGAATGGTGACCTGACCATGCGTGGAGGCAATCAAGCCGACTATGGTGTTTACCGCACCGAGACCCAGGCTTGGCGCGACGCGCATCTGCGGATTTTCCCAGTTCTTGGCAACCACGAGTTTGCCGGATGTGAGGTCCGGCAGTGCCTGCAGAATTGGTGGGAAGCGTTTCCAGAACTAAAGAACCATCGCTGGTACTCCGTCCAATTAGGGACGAAGCTTTTTGTCATTGGACTCGATAGCAACGATTCGTTGTTGCCCGGCAGCCCCCAGCACCGTTGGTTGGAAGCACAAATCGCTACGCTGCCTGAGAGCTTCCAATTCGTGTTTATCACACTGCATCACGAGCCGGTTGGCGATGTCCAGGCGGGTGCCGACGACAATCCTCGCCCCAATGAAATGGCTCTCGCTGATCTGCTCAAGACCGAAAGCCGGAAGAGCCATGCGAGATTCGTAGTCATCGCTGGTCATATCCATAACTACGAAAGATTCGAACGGAATGGTGTGGCGTACCTCGTCTCAGGCGGCGGAGGAGCCCCGCAGCAAACCATTGAGCGCAAACCCTCCGATCTTTTCCGGGGCAACTCTTACCCTAACTTCCATTATGTGAAATTTGAATATGATCGCGACACGCTCAAAGCGGCGATGTACCGGCTTACTGACCCAACCAGCCCAGCATGGGAAGTGAAGGACGCTTTTAAGGTCGAAGCAAAATCGAAGCCAATTCCTGAGGGCAACAAACCCTGACGGAGTGCCCCGCAGCTGACGTTATTCAAAGTCGCAGCTTCAGAGTGTGTATGAGAACTGCGGAATCATTTCGGGTAGTGGGTTTAGAGTCTGTTTGAGAATTGCAGAATCATTGTGGGTCGTGGCTTTAGCCACGACATTAATTCTGCAAAGTGGGTGCGGCTTTAGCCACTGAATTTGGAATCTTGCAGTTCTCACTCAGAATCTTTACCTTGTACCCACCGCCGATAGTAAAGTGAAACCGAACGAAATCCTCGTTGCCTCTGCGGTCCAAGTTCAGTCATTGCCAAAGATTTAAATCCGGCATCGCCCTCCAGCACACGATTTTCCTCACGCCGCAAAGCTTGCCCGTGCTCTCCGCTGTCCAAATGATGACACCCTGTCACAATGCGGGCGTCCGAATTTTCTGGTGGCGGTAAAACACTTGGCGCACTTGCTAACTCCATTGATACCACAGCAGATATTCTTGCATCGTGCGATCGCGCAGTTGGCATCTGCTTTGCACTGGTGGTTACTGGTTATACCGCGCAGGGCATGACAGGAGGTAGCGATCATGAATGAACCTGAAAAGGTCAAAAGCGACAACGAGCAAGGCGCCGCAAACAACGCCACTCAAAGTGCTGAAGTTCATAATCCAGGCACGGAAGGAATTTCGAGAAGAAATTTCCTGGGAGCGGGCTCCACGGCGATTGCAACAGCAGCGTTGGCCGGACTCACCGCGCATGCGCAGGAGACGCAAGACACACGCGAAGCAGATAAAGATATTTCTTCCACCAATCCGGGACAGGAAAACAAGCCGCTGCTGGAGGAGAACCCAAGTTCAAACGCACCCCCTCCAACCGATTCTGGCGATATTGGTCCCGTCTGGTACTCCTTCGATTTGGCGCACAGACGGGTGCAGGAAGGTGGCTGGACGCATGAGGTGAACTCGAAAGTCTTGCCAACTTCAAAGGATCTGGCCGGCGTAAACATGCGGCTCACTGCCGGCAGCTTCCGCGAACTGCACTGGCACACCGCGGATGAGTGGGCCATCATGCTCAACGGCAACGCCCGTGTAACGGTCATGAACCCTGACGGCAGCATGTTCATCGATGATGTGGCCAAGGGCGATCTGTGGCTGTTTCCGGCCGGTTTTCCCCATTCCATTCAGGGGCTTCAGCCGGATGGTTGCGAGTTTCTTCTCGTGTTTGATGAAGGGGACTTCTCGGAAGACGGCACCTTCCTTCTCTCCGAAACAATTGCGCACACCCCACGAAACATCCTGGCGAAAAATTTTGGCCTCGACAAGGAAACGATCGCGAAAATCGTTAGAAGTGAGCAACTTTATATTTTCCCGGCAAATCTTCCTTTATCTCTCGCGCAAGACAAAATGGCGATTGGAGGGCGGCGCGTGGAATCTCCGATCCAATTTACGTTCAAGCTGGAAGCCATGCCCCCAACAAGGAAAACACCGGGAGGAGAAGTTCGGATTGTCGACTCGCATAACTTTCCTGTGTCCAAGAATATCGCCACTGCGCTCGTTACCCTCAAGCCAGGAGCCTTGCGCGAATTGCATTGGCATCCCAACGCCAGCGAATGGCAATTCTGGCTCGCCGGCAAAGGACGCATGAGCATCATCATGAACGAGGGGAAAGCTCGTACCATGGACTTCAACGCCAACGACGTCGGCTTTGTTCCCAGGGTTGCGACTCATTACATCGAAAATACCGGCAAAACCGATGTCGTGTTTCTGGAAATGTTCAAGGCCGATAGCTTCGTCGACGTCTCGTTGAATAACTGGCTCAGGCGTGTGCCACCGGAAGCGGTATCCGCGCATATAAATCTTTCTAAGGACCAGATCGCAAAAATCCCTTCTGAAAAGGAATTGGTGATTCCGGGATAACGGACACAAAAAGTTTGAAGGGCCGAGGAAATGTTCAGAAACTGATTCACCCTCTCATGAACCTTCGAAATTCTCGGCGCTACAATCCGGGCCAATCAGTTCGCGTTCCGTCTTGCCAAGCCTGGGATTGGAATCAGCTGAACATTGCTTGAAAACGTAATTGGCGAAAATTGAATCTGTGGTGCATAGATTTTGATCAGAACATACATCCTGTTAGCCCTGCTCCTAATCGTCGTTGCTGGCATCGATCCCGGACGTGCCAATGCTCAAGAGGAATCTGACTCGACCATGTCCCACAAGTCCAATGCTACCCGGAACCTCCCGCCGGCCAGGATCCGCCAGATTGGCTGTTTCCCGTCGACAAGCTCGATGACTCTTTGCCGCATTGGCTGTTCCTCGGCGGCCAATATCGCAATCGTATCGAAGGCCCTACGGGTATCGGCAATCGCGCGGTCAACGATTTTTACCTGCTGGACCGCTTGCGGATTCGTGTGATCATCCAACCCAAAGAGTGGCTGAGCTTCCACGGAGAAGTGCAGGATGCTCGCATCTTTTTTAATTACAACACTCCGAATGCCAACCCCTTCCAGGATACTTGGACTCTCTGGGAAGGTTACGCGCAGCTTGGCAGTTCCACATCAGGTTGGGTGGATGTCGCAGGGGGTCGCCAAGTTTTGCTTTTCGGGGACGAGCGCGTCATCGGGCCTTCCAACTGGCTCAATGTCGGCCGCACTTTCAACGTCGCGCAGGTCGAGCTTCATCAATCGGATTTCAAGGTCAACATTTTCGCCTCTTCCGTCGTGCCGGGCGAAAACTCCGACTTACACAATGCATTGCCGGGCAACAATTTCTACGGAGTCTACGGAAGCTTCAAGAACATCGTTCCAAAGGGCACTTTCGAGCCGTATGTCCTCTGGCGCGTCGCACCTCCGAATACTGGCCTTCCAGAAGAGGTCGGCCATGGACACCTCAATGAAACCACCATCGGTCTCCATTGGAAGGGCGATCTTCCTGCCGACTTCGATTACGATACCGAGTTTGACGGTCAGAAAGGCTCTCTCGGCAATTTATCCATCGGCGCGTGGGCAGGTTACGCCAGCGTCGGGAAAACTATTCAGCGATGTGGCTGCCGCACCGCGGGTATTTATCGAGGGCAACTACGCTTCCGGCACGAAAAATCCGGCGGGCCGTAACTGGAATACCTTCGACCAGCTCTATCCTTCCAACCACGACAAGTTCGGTTTCACCGATCAGGTTGGGCGCCGGAACCTGGTGCAATTCCGAACCGGCGTGGAAGAGGAACCCACCAAAAAATGGAAACTCAAACAGGCATTTGTAGGCTACTGGCTTGTCACCGCAAATGACAATTTCTACGCCAGCAGTGGAGCCATTGCCGTTCCCGCCCATCCCGGCGCGAGCCGCCACATTGGCAATGAATTCGATCTCGCTTTTGAATACACCATGAGCAAAGGACTGAACTTTGGCTTTGGTTATGCCCGCCTGTTCGCCGGACAATTCCTCAAGACCACTACGGGGGGAACCGACTTCAGCTATCCGTACGCTTACTTCCAATACAACTTTTCAAAGTCAGGCTTTCATTTTCCCGTCCGGACGAACCGGCCCAACTAGCGCCTCAGCGGCGTAGGCGTTTGCGAGCATGCCGATCTTTTTCGCCGAGTGGAATTTTAGAGGCGTTGCCCAGGAGAATAGTTCGAAACCAGGACAACCCAAGTGACTACATTTCGTCACCACAAGCCGCCAGAGTTCAGCCCGCCGCGCATTTCGAATTGCTCTTGTTCGAATTTATTGACTCATTTCTAGATTTGATTGGAGATTGATCAGGGGAGGTTCAGCACCATGTCACCGCAAACAGTTACATTTGGCAGTTCGTCGTTTTGGCCTATCGCGATCGGCTTTTTCGGGCTCGGAACCGGCTACTTCATCTGGGGTGGACAAGCTCTTTTTGGCTTTCCCAAGGGCAGCCCCGAGGTCGATCGGACAATGGGGTTATGGGGATTCTGGATGCCCGGCTTTTGCCAGTTCATCACGGGCGTATATCTGATTGTTGGTTTAACTTGGTTCAACGTTTTCGGAAACGCAGCACCGCTTTACATGGCGGGCGTGGCATTCACCGTGTACGGAATCCACTGGTTTGCGATGGCCTACCGGCGTTACATCGGATCGAGCGGAGCGCCAGACGGTTGGATGGCCATCTCGTATTGCTTCATCTCCGTGCTGGGAACATATGTTTTCGGCAAGGCCGGAGATGTTCCCGTCATGATTATCTTCATTGGTCTGACGTTGATCTATCTTGTGGAAATTCTGGAGCATCTGGCGGGTTGGACGGGTGGTTCGCGAGTCGTTGCGCTGTTCCAATGTTTGACGGGAGTCTGGCTGATGTACTGCACGTGGGCAGTCACCGTTAATCTGGCACTTGGTTCCAAGCTTTGGATTTAGATCGCCGTCCCCTTCGCATATCAGGATATTTTTTGATGCGGGATCAGGGGTAACCCTGAAGCCTCGGTGTCCCGTGCTTCCATTCCGGAGCCAGAGCGACGTGATCCCGGTTTGGCATTTTCACCTTCGGCAGGCTCTGGGCGTCCATGACCTCGTCCTCTTTGATGACGCCGTTCTTGTAGAGGAGAAAGGCCGTCAGCGCGTAAACCTCATTCGGCTTTAGCGTGCCCTCTTTGGTGAGTGGCATGGCGCGGTTGATGTAATCCCAAATCGTCGTCGCGTACGGCGCGTGCAAGCGCCATCACGTTTGAATCGTTCACGCATGGCGTGAGGCAAGGGTAAGGGGACTTGGTCTTGCCGTCGCTCTTGATCAAAGTAGGAGCGGGTCCACCTGAACCTGTTTCCCCGTGGCATGTAAAGCAGGCCTTTGCGAACAAAAAGCTGCCGCGCCTTCCGTGGCGGTTCCGTGTCCTGGCGGGAGTTCCTTTCCATCGGGGCCGATCGCGATATCCCACTTGCGAATTTCTTCCGCAGTGGGAGTTCTCCCCACGCCGTAGGTGGGTGACTGCGCCCTGCCAATCTGGCTCAGCCCGAGAATCATCACAAGCAGGAGAAGCTTACGCGAGCCCATTGTGAACGCTCCCATCGCTGGCCACCCTCCACGGAAAAACACTATTGTCCAGGCCTTTGATCTGGAGATCGTTGTCGTTTGGTTTATTCCAGTATTTCGCGATTTCGGCTCGCGTGGGTTGCACGGTGCCCAATTCGTCCGTGCAGCGTGACATGATCACGCACTCCTTCCCGTCCCACTTCCAGTGGAAGCCAAACCGGGTATGCGCCATCGGATATGCCGGGGATCGAAGCTCAGCGGGCGTCCAGGTCTGCCCGCCGTCGAGCGAGATGTCCACGCTTCGGATCGCGCCGAGCCCGACCAAGCCAGGCCAGTGATTTCATAGAATCCGGGGCCGGGCAGCTTTTGCTCGCCGGAAGGAAAGGTGATGACCGATTTCGGCCCCACCTGGCGATTCGAGAGCAGCGACGCGGGAATCGTCGGCAATATGTCCGTAATCGTTGTAGGTCATGTAGTGTTGCTCGACCACCTTGATTCGCCGCAGATACTTCATGTTATAAATTCCTTCATAGCCGGGCACGATCAACCGAAGCGGGAAGCCGTGCTGGGGACGCACTGCCTCGCCATTTTGGCCGTAGCAGACCAGGCAGTCGTCCATGGCCTTGGCGAGCGGAATGCTCGTCGCGCCTTTCACGGTCTCCGCCCCTTCCGCCACGATGAAGGACGCGCCGCTCTGCACGCCGGCCTCCTTGAGCAACAGAGACAGAGGCACGCCGGTCCACTCGCGAGCAACTGGTCATTCCGTGCGATCTCCTGCACGTTTTTATGCGTGGCTCTCGCGCGATTTCCGCTGCATTCGAGAAAATGGGTGCGCGTCACAAAAGGCAGGCGCTTTAGTTCGTCCACCGTAAAAATCAGCGGCCGGTCCACCATGCCGTGAATCATCAGCCGATGTTCCTGCGGGATTGATGTCCGGAACATAGGAGCCGCGATGAGTCGCCACATAATGGAGCGACGTGGCCGTGATCATTCCCACCGAATCCTGCAGCGGCGACAACACGTGAAACGTCATTCCGAACTCATCCGGAGACATCCTCTCCATCACAGGAATGCGGATCGATTTCACGTAACGGGAGCGCTCGCCATAGGCGATCAGATCCTTGTTGTCTTTGCATTCCTTGTTTTCTTTCGGGGCCTCTTTGGCGGGCGCCGCAGTAGCCGCAGTATGGGACATCTGCGCATCTGCAACCGGCACAACTCCAGCAGCCAAACCAACCAGTGCGGCGCTATCCCTCAGGAATTTCCTACGACCAGATAACTTAGAGCTCATGGGTGCTCCTCGGCAGCTGATGTAGACGGGACCGTATTATTAGCCTTATTAGTGTTTGATAGTATACTTCCGGAAAGATTGCAACCGAAAACAATTCTGGGTAGTTGGTCAGTTTGAATCTTTTAATTCAAAACTAGGGTGTTTTCCCGTATGTCGGCAGGAATTTCGCCCCCCGGCACAACAGGTCTGCTATCCCTGTAAATCGTTACTGGGATACGAACCCGCTTAATCTATTCTATCGTTATCGGCCCGTTGAATATCAGTCCTAGTTCTGGGCACTCTGGGTTAAAATAAAACCCGCTTTCGTCCATTAAGTATCCAGGAATATTAGACATACATTCTCCTTATGAGGTAAATATGGAACAACCGAAAGCATTGCCGACGTGTCCTTGCGGGAACACACATTTTGAAGAATTCAAAGCCGACCTACTTGTAATGAAACAACCCGGAGAAACAGTAGCAGGACAGAAGTTCCCGATGTGGGCAAGAATCTGTGATAGATGCAATCAAATAACGTTCTGGTCGAAACAATCCAAATAAAAAATAACCTTTACCTTTCGATGGTGCTTTATATTGCACCTTTGAAGACATTAAAAATTCAAGTAATCAGTTACTGATACAATCTATTTATGAGCGATAACGACGGCAACTACGACAAAAACGGCTTCCGTCTTGCAGATGCCTTCCATTATGACGCCGAGTTGGGTTCCTGGGTCTGGGAAGAAACCTTTATCTCTGACGAAAATTTGGAGCAACAAGAAAGAGAAATAGAGACTGCTGACCTCGACTTTTTGCGGGAGGTCGGGATCGAAATACCAGAGAGTTCCTCGGACGCAAAAAAGACTCAACGTTAGAGGCGGAGATAATATCCCGCCTTGAGGATCTTTGCTTTTAGCCACTGAGGGAGTCTCTACTGAGTGCATTGCTGCATAGGATGTGTAAGTCGATCTTCTATGTGACCGTCCGCATCACTAAGTTGTATCCAGCATGACTCGCCCGTATTGGAGTCGAATCGGAAAATCGAAGCTCCGTTCTGCTTGAATTCATAATGATGCTTTTCTAATAGATCTGCGCTATCGGCATGTTGATGACCTTCGGAATACCCGTGGGACTTACCCGCATTATATCCAACGAAATAACTCACAAAACACCCGATTCCGAAAATCGCTGTCGCCCCGAACAAAAACCCCGCTCTCTTCACAGTATTCCTTTCCTAGTGGGACAATCCTGCTCTATTTCGTAATGCCGCTGTTTCTCTCTTAGAAGATCGCTCACATTTACCCTCCCCATGTTTCCTAATGTACACTGATCGGATAGGTGGCCCGGGTTTTGAAAAATTTTGAATTTTTGGGTGCCCCAGTCTTCGTTTTTTGAAGGCTGGGGCTTTTGCCTTTATTCTCAAGCCGCAAATCAATGTACGGAATCGATGCGAAGAAGCCCGCCTTCCTTCTTCGTGTAAAAAAAACTGATCGGGGGCCAGCCGAACCACTACCCTCGCCCGATAAATGGCATTTTTGTGGCCATGACGGTCATGAATTGGACATTGGCGTCGAGAGGGAGAGACGCCATATATAAAATTGCGCGAGCGACATCCGCGGGATCCATCGTGGCTTCGGGCACAATTTCTCCGTATGGCTGGAGAACGCCTTTCTTCATTTTTTCTCCCATTTCGGTGAGCGCGTTTCCAATGTCGATCTGGCCGCAGGCGATGTCGTACTTTCGGCCGTCCAGCGAAGTTGCTTTCGTCAGGCCTGTAATGGCATGTTTTGTTGACGTGTAGGGGGCGGAATTTGGGCGAGGGTTGTGTGCGGCAATCGATCCGTTGTTGATGATGCGACCGCCGCGCGGCTCCTGGCTCTTCATGATTTTGAAAGCTTCCTGCGTGCAAAGAAACGAGCCGGTGAGATTCGTATCGACCACCGACTTCCAATCCTCGTACGCTAAATCTTCCAGCAGCGCACCCGGGCCGGAAATACCGGCGTTGTTGAACAGCAGGTCGAGCCGCCCGAACGTGTGTTTTGTTTTCGCGAAAATTTCGCGCACGGAACCCGGATCGGTGATGTCCACCGGCACTACTAACGTTTGGGAAGGATCGTCGCTTGCTTCGCGTGCAGTGGCTTCCAGCTGCTCTTCCCTTCGGCCGACAAGAACCACTGCGTATCCATTGTGAGCAAGAGTTACGGCAACGCTCCTGCCGATCCCGCTGCCTGCGCCGGTTATGATGGCAATCTTTGACGACGAACCCATGAGTGGCCTCCGAATAAAATCGTAAATGCTTCACAACACTAGCGGGCGAATCTTCATGAGTCAAAGTCAATTCCCTGCCCGGCTCGACGACCACGCCATCTCATAAATGGCTCCGCTCAAGCACTTGATAGGACTTCAGGGGCTGAAGAGTCAGTGTGAGAACTCAAAATCGAGGCATTTTTGTAGCGCCCGCCTTCAGGCGGGCACTTTGGAGTCAACAAGATGCCCGCCTGAAGGCGGGCGCTACATGATCCAAAACTTAGTTCTCACACAGACTCTGAAGCCCTTGATTTTCACGCCCCTGGATGTCGCAGATGAAGAGGTTCCGGAAAAAGTCGGTTCGACGTGGGGTCTAGTAGCACAGGCACTCCTGCCTGTGCGGGTTTTGCTCGAGTTAACAAGAGCGCACAGGCAGGAGTGCCTGTGCTACACGACTTTTTCCCCAACCTGTGAAGACACGACCCATAATGACTTTTTATGAGATTGCTTCACCACACTTTCGCTTGAATGAGGATGAACGCGCATGAAAGATGATGAGCGCCGATGAAGAAACTGATAAGCAGATGATATGGATGACGGAGCATGCCAGCCGATATAGAATGCGAGCGGTTCCAAAAATAAATACAGAAATTATTCGACAGAAATTTTCAGGGGGAATCCAATGAAGAAACGACACGCAGCATTACTCTTCGCAGGCTTAATGATTCTTGGAGTGCGGGCAGGCGCTCAGAGTTCCGGAAAAACATATGAATTGAAATCATCGCCGACCACCGTGCATCGCGGCTATTACGATGCGACGCTTAAGCCAGTCCTGACGATTGATTCCGGTGACAAGGTCCGCGTGTGGACCACCACGGGCAACCCGAAATATTTTGAAAATCTTGGCGTGCCAAAAGAAAAAATTCCGCCCGAACTTTATGCCGCATTCGAGGGCGTTCAGGACAGCGAGCGCGGCGATCACACGCTCATCGGCCCCATGTACGTGAATGGTGCGGAGCCCGGAGACACGCTGGAGATCAGGATTCTTTCGGTCGATGTGTGGCTGCCAATCGCTGCCCAAAGTTTTCGTCCGCATCGCGGCGTGCTGCCCGATGAATTTCCCTACGCGAAAGATCGCGTGATGTGGATTGACCTTAATAAAAAAACCATTGAATATGCGCCGGGCGTTGTGATTCCCGTGAAACCGTTCTGGGGCGATATCGGAGTAGCGCCGCCACCGCAAATGGGGCGAGTGATCAGCGGCCCTCCAAACATCAACGGCGGCAACATGGACAATCACGATCTGGGCGCGGGCAGCACGTTGTACTTGCCGGTTCACGTTCCGGGAGCTTTGCTCTCATTGAGCGATGGCCACGCGGCGCAAGGAGATGGTGAAGTTTGCCTTGCCGCAGTGGAAACTTCCCTGAAGGGCGAGATCCAGGTCATTGTCCACAAAGGAAAGCGGATGGGCTGGCCCAGAGCGGAAACGCCCACTCACTATATGACCATGGGCTTCGACGAAGATTTAAATCAAGCCGTAAAAATTGCGACGCGCGAGATGCTCAATTTCCTCGTGGAGACGAAAGGCCTTTCGCGCGAGGACGCCTACATGCTGATGAGCGCTTCCATGGACCTGGTCGTGACTCAGGCCGTCGATGGCGTCAAGGGCATCCATGCTCTGATCCCTAAATCGATTTTTCAGAACCAGAAATAGTGTATCGCCGCTGCTCGATACCCAATCAGCCAGAGCAACTTAGGTTGATTGGGTATCTGGCGCAACAGCTATGCAATGTCCACTCATTGCCACGACAAGAGCCAGAGTGTCACAAATGGTGACACTCCCAAAACACAGATGGTTAGGCCTTGACCGACTGTTTGTAAAAAGCGAGAACATTCGCCACGCACTCGTCAGCATTCGCAACGGCCACATGGTAAGCGTCGCTCCTGAGGACCAGCAATCTTGAATTCGGAATTTTTGATTTGTAATGAAGTACCGTGTCCACCGTTTGCAAGGCGCTTTGATCTGAGGTGATGATCAGCGTTGGCGCGGCAATTTGCGGAAGAAGATTATCCACGTTGATCGAACCAAGCAGAGTCTCCATCTGCCGCTTTGTTTCCGGGCGCATGTCGTCCCGCATCTTGTCGAAATATGCGATTTCCTCGGGTGTAGCGGCGGAGCCAAGCCTGACTTGCTGTGAGTTCTGCTCGACTTTAGGGCCGAGCGCGGTGAACGGACCGCTGGCCACAACCACCGAACGCGTGCGCTGCGGATAGCTCACCGCAAATTGCATCGCAATCGCGCCTCCGGTCTTGGCGCCTACAATGTGCGCGGAGCGGATTCCAAGCGAGTCGAGAAAATCCGACAGAAATTTAGCAAAACCCGCCAGCGTCCATTCAAAATTAGCAGGCGCTGTCGAACCTCCGAAGCCCGGAAGATCGGGCCGAAACAGGCGGTAATGTTGAGCCATTTGCGGCACCCAACCGTACCAGATTTCATTGGTTTCCAAATTGCCGTGGAGGAAAATGACTGGATCGGAGTCCAGCCAGGGCGCCCCCAGCCATTCATTTTTGTAGTAGACAGAAACTCCTGAACTCAGAGAGGCGGTGATCCCGCCACGTTCTTTTGTGCGAACGGGTTTCTCTTCCCCCGAGGCCGCCGTTCCCATTGCTTGCGAAATGACGGGGAATCCAGCAAAGCCAAGCCCCCACTTCATCACGCCTCTCCTGGTTGGTTCCGATAATGAGCTCATGGTTCTTGCTCCTCTCCCTGCACGATGTTTTAGCGGGCAATTAACCGAATGCGAAGCGAATATTTTTTGTCGGGATATTTACCCTTTACCGTGTTCGTTCCGGTCGGACGTTAAAAATGTAGCGTGTCAGAAGTTTCAACACAACATTATTAGAAGCTATCTCAATAAATAATCTTTGTGGGCGCGGCTTCACAGGCTGCGGAAAAAGGCCTTGTTTTGTCATTCTGAGCGAAGCGAAGAATCTCTCTTCGATTTAAGGAAAGGAAAAGAAACCAGGAGAGATTCTTCGCTTCGCTCAGAATGACAGAGTATTGGGTTTTTCCGCAGCCTCTTCAGCCGCGGCGCTTAGAGAAGTGAAAATCAAGGACTTTAGCCCATGAAGAGTCTGCGTGAGAACTCGGTTTTGGATCATGTAGCGCCCGCCTTCAGGCGGGCATCTGCTTGATTCCAAAGTGCCCGCCTGAAGGCGGGCGCTACAAAAACGCGTCGATTTTGAGTTCTCACGCAGACTCTGAAGCCCAATCAATTACCTGCCACGAGCCATCTGTGAGATGGCTTGTAGTATCCATCGCCGTCCTTATTTTTTCGCCTTCTTATACCAGTCGAGTATCTGCTCGCCATTCCAGTGCAACACGCCTGGAAATTTGGCCATGTAATCGTAAACGGCTTCGAGATATTTTATCCGGGACGGCTGCCCGCTGATGTACGGGTGTATGGCGATCGCCATGACTCGCGGGCGGTCCGCGCCTTCTTCGTAGAGCCGGTCAAAAGTATCGGTACATTTTTGCGTCCAGTATGGAGCTTCATGGTGCTGGACGGCCATCATGGAAATGTCATTGCATTCCAGGGTGTAAGGCAGCGTGACCAAGGGGCCGTGTTTCGTTTCGATCTCGGTGGGCTCATCGTCGTAAACCCAATCCGCGGTGTACTGAATGCCCGCGGCCTTGAGGTAATCGGGCGTATCGTACGTCTCGGTCAGCCCCGGCCCCATCCAGCCTAAGGGAGGCTTGCCGGTAAAATCCTTAATGGTTGAGACGGTGCGCGCGATCATCCCCGGCTGATCTTTCTCGTTGTGGATAGGGCCTTGCTCGTAACTGTGACCCATGAACTCCCACCCTGAATCTTTGCAAGCCTGCGCGATGCGCGGGTAATCCACGCACACGCGGCCGTTAATCGACAGGCTTGGACGGATTCCCAACCGCTCGTACAGCGCATGAAAACGCCAGAAGCCAACTCGCATGCCGTACTCGTGCCAACCCCAATTCGAAACGTCCGGTAATATAGTTACTCCGGTGGGCGGCGCGAGCACTTGCCTGGGCATGGGGCGGGAGATGTCCCACACTTCCACGTTTACAACGGTCCAGACAATAATGCGCTCTCCGTTTGGCAGCTTCAGCTTCGGCCGATCCACGATTGCGGAATACTTGGAACGTTCACTGGGCAAAGTCATATTTGGGGTTCACCTTTTTAATTTTGGTCAACTCTTATCGCTCGATGGAGAGCAGCGGCAAGGTTACCATTGAAATTTGGTTCAGACATTTCAACTTCTGATTTCGTCGACACGCAGCAGACACACAACGCAAATTCGATGAGGAGCATGCTCCGCAAAAAGCAATTTCAAGCATCGAAATATTTCTGCAAGCTTTCTGGATCGCGCGTTTTGGTAAGCGCGAGCATGAGCAGAACGCGCGCCTTTTGAGGGCTCAGGTTATCCGCCAGCACGCAGCCGATTTGCTTCAGCGTCAGGGGACAGCCCTTCATGGCCGAGAGCGAAAAAATTCTCCCCGTAGGAACGCGCGTGCTGATCACCACGGCAATATCTTTGGCGCGCGCTTCTTGTATTGCGTCAAACATGGAGCTGCTGACGCAGCCGAGGCCCAGGCCGGCAATCACCAATCCATCGATGCCGCCCGCACTCTTCCCCTCACGCATCAAGGAGCGAATCAGCAATCCATCAGCGCCAGCATAGTTCATGATGATTTCAACGCGGCCGAGTTTCGTCTCGGCGGTGATTGGAATTGTCTGTCGTCGTAACGGAGCGCGATAAAAACGAACGCCATCCACGTCGACCAGTCCAAGTGGCCCAAACTCGAGGCTGCGAAATGTTTCCACCTGACTGGTATTCGATTTTGTAACGTCACGCGCAGGATTGATCTGCCCGTTCATGACCACCAAAACTCCGTTGTTCCTTGCTTCCGGCGAAACACATACGCGAATCGCATCCAATAAATTTCGTGGGCCATCCGAGTCGGAATCGGAAGCCGGGCGCTGTGCGCCGACGAGGATCACGGGCTTCGTGCCCGTAACTGTCAGGTCCAGAAAATACGCAGTTTCTTCCAGCGTGTTAGTGCCGTGAGTGATCACTACGCCGGCAAGTTCAGGCATGGCCAGCAAGTCGTTCACTCTTTCAGCCAGCCGCATCCAGATCTCAGGATTCATATCCGAGCTGGAAATATTTGAAATCTGCTCGACCAGAACACGCGCAACTTTTTCAATCGCTGGCACCGCCGCCACTAGATCTTTGCCCGTGAGTACCGCCTCATAACCTCCCTTTGATGGGTTCTGCTTGCTTGCAATCGTCCCGCCCGTGGAGAGCACGGCCACGATTGGCAACTGTCCGTCATCTAGTGCGCCAGGCATGATCGCTCCGAGATTTCTTGCACAAAATGTTAGATGGTCTTACGCCCCTGATATGGGCATCCTGAGTTTTATCCGACTCAAGACGAACTGGCTCGAGGTTCAGCCAGCAGAATCCTGCTGGATGGGATTCTGATTACACGGCTCATCAAACTAATCGGGGAAGCCCGTCGATTCGACGGGCTTCCCCAACCAGAGAGAAGTTGTAACGGTTAGAAGTTCAGCTTAAATCCGAACTGGATTTCTCGCGAATCGCCCGAAGTGGCATCGATCTTACCTGGTGACAATCCGGTCGACGATGCGTCCAGCCCATTTGATAGGCTGCCGCCGTTGAACAGTGCCTCGTTATCAATGGGGGCTAGGAAGTTCGGGTGGTTGAGGATGTTGAATACTTCCACCCGGAACTGTGTGGTGAAACGCTCCGAGAGGCGAATATTCTTGAATATGGAGAAATCAACATCAACAAAGCCAGGACCGTTGATTTGGTTTCGTCCCAAGCTGCCGAGCAGGTTGGCACAATAGACCTGCCCCGCGGGCGCAGGTGTGGTCGCATTTGGGAAAGAATTGCACTGGGACGCCATGGACGCCGGCGCCGTTGGAAGAGTGAAGCAACTCAGATTGAGATAAGAGCTAACGCTTCCGTTAATCGGATTGCAGCCCGGCAAGAGATTTACGTAGTCGACTCCGGTATCCCCCGCATTGCGGCCAAGAGGATCTCCGCCCACGACCGGTGTAAACGGCGAGCCGGTTTGGGCTGTGACGATCCCGCCCACTTGCCAGCCGTCCAGGGCCTTTTGTGCAAACCCCTTCATATGTTGAGGACCAGGAATCGTATAGATGAAACTGACGACCCCGCTCTGGGTAATGTTGAAGTCGCACTCTCCCTTGGTGAGCGAATGGTTAAAATACATATAATCAGTCAATGAATTTTGGTATGGATCGTTGAAGGACAGGTTGGAACCGGTATCCAGGCACTTCGAATACGTGTAACTGCCCTGCAGCTGGAGGCCGTGCCCCATTTTCTTGGTGACTCCGGCCTGAAGCGCGTTATACCAGGCATCGTTGTTCCAAAGTTGACCGCGGATTCCACCGAAATTAGGATTGAGCTTTGATCCGCCGGTTGTCGGCCAGATATACCCGGCAGGAGTGAGTGTCGGAAGCGAAAAATTGATATCGTCCAGCAAGTCGGGCAAGTGGATGCTGCGCGACCCGACATAGCCCAGAGTTACCGACAAGGTTGGACTGAACTGGTGCTGAATATTCACGTTCCAGTTCATCGTGTAAGGGTTCGGCGGATTCTGAGGAACGTAAAATGCGCCCTGGGACGTGCTTAAGGTTTGTGCAGGGACAGTCGGGAATTGACCCTGCGTGAGTCCAGCGGCACTCACTTGGGTCACAAATGGGAGCTCGAAAGCCGCCGTCTGCGTGTAGGTCCAGGGAAGAGGCAGGACGTCAAATATGCCAAATCCTCCGCGGACCGCGGTCTTTCCTGAGTGGAATGGATCCCAGGAGAAGCCCACACGGGGCTCGAAATTCTTGAGCGTTTGGTTGTGCGACCAAAGTGTATTCACCGGAGTCAGTGCGGGATCGGTTGGATTCACGAGTACCTGGTATCTGCCATTCGCTTCCGTTGGCAGCGTGGTCGGTTCGTAACGCAGGCCGAAATCTAACGTCAAGTTAGTTCGTACCTGCCAGGTGTCCTGCGCATAAAATCCGAATACAGTCTGGCGAGCACCCATTTCACTGCCAGTTCCTGGGACCAGTCCCTGAAAGGATTGGGGCGTGTCCTGCAGGAAATTCGCCAAGCTGTTAAAGGTGAAATCTCCATTGGGTCGCGGAAGAGTGGAATTGTTGAATTGAATGCGTTCCACGGACATTCCGAATTTCAAGGAGTGTTTCCCCTTGGTCATGAATACGTCATCGTAGAATTGGAAAGAGTTGGAGACCAGCAGATTTTCGGTCGTGCTGCCGACAGAGTTGGTGGCCGTGAGTCCGGTTACAGTCAGAATTGGTGCGGGAAGGCCGGGTGCCACTCCGAGTGTCGTGTCCGCCGCAATAGGAGTAAGCGCCGAGGCGGTCACACCGCTAATACCATGCGAGCGGCTGTAACCGACGCGTGCCGTGTTCACCAAAGTCGGACTGAAGATGTGAGTCTCTTCCGCCTCGACCATTTCGCGGGAACTGAACAGGCTAGTCTCCACGTTCCCGAGAGCATCGGGTTGAGTGTAAGGTCCTCGATCAAACGTCCAGCTTCCGGAGAGTGTGTCGTTGTTAGAGAGGTGATGGTCGATGCGAGCACTCGCATAGCTTTCATTCAGGTGAAATAATCCGGGAAAGGTGAAGGTTTGCGTATTGCCGTCCGCTGACAACGGTCCATTTCCTGTGGGCCACAAGCCCAGATAGGGCTGCACCACTGGGCTTACAGTGAGCTGACACTGGTTTGCGACGGAAGTCGCGACGCAACCCGTCGGGAATTGGGATGGGTTTGTGAAGTTAAGCACCCCGGTTCGCGCGGCTGCGGATGGAACCTGGTCAGTGAAGGTTTGGCTGCGATCTTGCAAAACTCCTTCGTAGGCAGCGAAGAAGAATGTCTTATCCTTTACGATCGGGCCACCTATGGCGCCTCCGTATTGGTAGCGTTGAAACGGCGGGATTGGATCCGTCGCACTGTCGAAATAATTTTTCGCATCCAGGCTTGCATTGCGGAAAAAGCCGAAGACATCTCCGTGAATCGTATTTTCTCCGGACTTTGTAATGGAGTTGATGATCGCGCCCGAGGTTCGGCCGTATTCCGCCGTATAGTCGGTAGTCAGAACGGAAAATTCCTGAATCGCATCGGTACCGAGGTTGGCGCCAATGACGCTTCCGGGGGAACCGTTTGTGTAGTCATTGACGTTAATTCCGTTCACGCGATAGCTATTTTCATAGGGGCTGTGGCCGGAGTCCGTTAGCTGATTTCCGAAGCCTCGATTCGTACGATTCGCGGTGGCCGAGTTGGTGCTCGCTTGCGTGCGCACCGAGCTAACGCCTGGCTCAAGAGTCGCCAGTTGCGTCCAATCGCGGCCGTTCAACGGCAATTCGCGCACGGTAGTGGAATTGACCTGTGAACTGAGGGTTGCCGAGGTCAACTCGACGGCGGGCGCGGCCTCGGATACGGTGACGTTTTGAGTGGTATCGCCGACTTTCATCGCCACATTCAACTGTTGCTGTTGGCCGACTGACAACGTGATGGTGGCTTGTGCGGTCGAAAATCCTGTCGAGGCGGTTGTTACAGAATACGTCCCGGGGAGCAGGTTAGGCGCTGAATAAAATCCCGCGGAATCGGAAGTGAGTGTTCGTTCTATACCCGTTCCAGTATTTTTGATCGAGATGGCGGCGCCGGCGATGGCGGCGCCGGATGGATCCGTAACCGTTCCAGAAAGCGTTGCTCCAACCGCCTGTGCATTCGCAGGAGTGGAGCCGAAAACAGAAAACAGCAAGGCCAGTATGGCGACTATGCCAACCGTGAACTTGCGTTCAACGATCTCCTTACTTATCATTTTTATGATCTCCTATAAATTTATGAATTATGATGGAAATAGATTCGGACTTCTGTTTTTCCGGACATAAAGTATGTATTCAACTTCGGTATGAGTTCACTTAAATGATGCAACTTCTCCCTGACTCAATCGTTCCATGCACGCACCGATCCTGCATGCGCTCCTGATTAAAATAAATTGCTTCCTTTATTCCAAGTCTTGCGTCAAACATACAAACCACATACAAACCATTGTCCAGGCACGGACAACGGTTCTTTGCACGGGTGAAAATTCAACCCCGCAAACTTATCTAATCAAATTGTCTGGGTTAATTGCCTACCCGATCCCCTGTCTCAAGCACCTGACAAACGAGAAGCCTTTTCGCTTCCGCGCAGAAAAATATTGAGGTCAACTGTAGTGAAAATCCGGCCCGCATAGCCCTTGTTTAGTTTGCATAGACAAGTTGAAGAGTACAAATCCAAAATTTGAATACTTAGCATCCAAAACTTTAATAGGCCGGAATCGCGGAGATTAATTTCTTATTCATTTTCACACAGTCTCACTCGCGGATTTAGTCCACAGGGCAAACTTAAATCTTTTCCCGCTCGCTCCGTCATTAAAAATGAATTGCAGTGGTTCTGACGCACGTGTAAGTTCCGGTTAATACAATTTTAAAACAAAATTCACAATGTCGAAAATTTTTTAGCAACAATTAGCAACAAGATGATGCGCGGCGCGAAATTTCTCCGGCGTCGCCCTGCTTCTCTATCGATAGCATATAGACTTTCGACGCCATCCCAATGCCAGCGAGCGAAATATTTCCTGTTGCGCTTGGACAAACCGCAACGCTTATCGCTTGGCAGTGCGGAGCACTTTTACTGGCGCGTGGCGGATCGCTTTGCTGCGGCCTAATTTTGCCTGATTGCGGAATCGTGCCGGAGGGAGACCAAATTCACGCTTGAAGGCGCGGTTAAAGGCCGGTTCGGACTCGTAGCCGACCTCGGCGGCGATTTCCGCGACGCTACTGCTCGTGGACTTGAGCATTTGCGCGCCTAGCTGAAGGCGCCAGCGCGTCAGGTAAGCAATGGGCGTCTCCGAAAGATAACGCCGAAAGCGTTCGGCCAGTACGGAACGCGAAATTCCCACATCGTTTGCAAGCTCAGCAATTGTCCACGGATGCGCGGGCTTGCGATGCAGCAAGGCAAGAACTTTTCCGACTTCCGGATCGCGGATGCCGGCGAGCCAGCCGGTTTGTTCCGGTGGCAACACCGTGATATAGCGTCGCAACGCTTCAACAAACAGCACTTCAGACAACTTGGCGATCACGGCCTCACTGCCGGGCGTGGATGTGTCCGCGCTGCCCACCGAATAGCGGATGGAGTTTTCCAGCCACTTTCCGGAGTCGTCGTTGCGGATATTGATTTTCAGAACAGGTGGCAGGCCGCCCAGGAAAACCTTGCTAAGTCGCGGCTCGCATACCATGTAGCCGCAAATGAACTTGGTGATTTCCCCGCCTCCACCCATGCGAGAAATTTTGAGCCCTTGCAACAAGATTCGTTCCAACTCTTTCGCAATGTCCACGGCCTTGACAGCAGAACCGTTTCCCATGAAGTGGGGATCGCCATGCGGGAAAATTATGATGTCGCCCGCGTTTAGCGGGACTGGACTGCCCTCGCCCTCTAAATGCGCGTAGCCTCGTCCCTCGGTCAAGAGATGAAAGATGATTACATGGCCTGAATCCGGCGAAAAATAGGGAGCGACAATGCGGGATTGTGGCGATCGAAAGCACCATGGCGCTGAAAACTCGCCATTGTAGAACAGGGCCCCATCGAGTCTGACGGCTTTCAGAACTTCGGACAAAACGTCCATGCGGGCTCCAGACTTCAGTTCATGGCGTTCCGGCAAACTCTGCCGGACGGTAGATCAAGTAAAGAACATCGTTTCGGTGCCCTGTCAAGAGAACCGGACTTCCGGATAAGACAGCTGTAAGAAAAAAAACTATATTACGTCGCGTTAACACAGAGTGAAGTCAAAGCGATCTTCAATCTGAAAATATTCCAAAGGAGAAAGAAAATGAATGCCACTGCCGTTTCACCCGAATTTATAAATCTGAAAACTCGCCTGAAGAAAACCTGGATGGCCGGCGATTACGATCGATTCTCGCGTTACATGGAAAACGGCGCTCGGGATTTCTACGAACGCCTGAACGCTGCTCCAGGCGTCAATTTCCTGGACGTGGCCTGCGGCTCGGGACAGCTTGCACTAATTGCCGCTCGGGATGGACTGAAAGTAACTGGCGTGGACATTGCACGCAATCTGGTTGAGCGTGCACGGGAGCGGGCGCAAGCCGAAGGTCTCCTCGCCCGCTTTGAGGAAGCCGACGCTGAAGCCCTCCCGTTTGAAGATGCGAGCTTTGAGATTGTGGCCAGCCTGGTGGGAGCAATGTTTGCTCCTCGGCCAGACCTTGTCGCCCAGGAAATGTTGCGTGTGTGCAGCCCGGGTGGGACCATTGCCATGGTGAATTGGACCGCACAGGGATTCATCGGTCAAATGTTCAAAACTGTATCGAAATTCATCGAACCATCGGGCATTCCTTCGCCGGTCCTCTGGGGTGACGAAACCACAGTTCGGGAAAGGTTCGGCAAGGGACTTACGGAACTGAGCCTGATAAAGCATAACTATGTCTTCAGTTACCCTTTTCCGCCGTCTGAGGTAGTGGAGTTTTTCCGGCTTAATTATGGCCCGACAAATCGGGCGTTTGCTTCGGTTGATGACGCCGGCCGTGAACATCTTCGCCAGGAACTCGAAGCTCTGTGGTCTTCGCACAACCGTGCCGCGGCAGGCAGCACAATCGTGTATTCCGAATATCTCGAAGTGATCGGCGTCCGATCTTAAGGGGGCGGGGTGTATGCCAGCCTTTTCCCCGGAACTCGTGAAACGTGACGGATGATGTGGATCAATTGTTCCCGCGAATCGCACCGGACGCCGGGGCAAGTATTGATTCTTGTGACATCGGAAAGTAATTGCGTTGAAAAAATCGTATCGGCGAATCGCCGGTCGATCGAATTAAAATACAAAAAAGGAGATGAATCATGTCATCACAGACCATAGCCACTTACAAAATCAAAGACGGCGTGAGTCGTCGTGCTGCATTACTGGCGGATCGCATCGAGGAAGGAGCAGCCGCGCTGGCCGCGTTTGCGGAAGGACTCTCGGAGGAGGATTGGAGTGCACCGGTGTCGCTTCGTGACCGCCGCGCCGTCGGCATTGCCGTACACCATGTTGCCCACATGTACCCGATCGAAATTGACGTCGCGCGAACGATCGCCAAGGGCCAGGCAATTACAGATGTCACGTGGGAAGTTGTTGCCGGGTTAAATGCCAGGCATGCCCTCGAACATTTTGGTGTAACCAAGGCCGCGGCACTCGAACTCCTGCGCAAGAATAGTCGCGAAGCAGCTGATGCCGTTCGTGCGTTCACCGATGACGAGCTGGATCAGGCTGCGCCCTTCTCGCTTAGCTTCGGAGCGCCAGTCACTGCGCAGTTTGTCATTGAAGACCACGCGCTGCGGCACAGTTGGCACCACTTGGCATGCATCCGCAAAGCCCTGGGTCGGTGAGTCCGCAACCTGCCGATCAATCGGTATGTTCGAAACTTATCGCGAATCGGAGCGATGCATCCAAAAAAATTCATCCCCGTTCTTCTGGGCGATAGTTCAAAAGCTGTTCAACGCGCCCGGGGCTCGAAATCACGTAGATTTCAGCAATTTTGTTTTTTGCTACTACAAAGCCTAAGACCGCCATTGGCTTTCCATTGGGACGCCAGGAAACGACCCCTGGCCCGCCATTTACGATGACCGATTCAATTTTCTGCACAAGTTTGGAGAATCCGACGGCTTGCTGAGCAACAGCCGTCGAACCGCGAATACCTCTTGAAGCAGGTTCGCGGTCAGCCCGAAGCACAACATCGGGATCGAGCACCGCAATCAGGGCGTCGAAATCGCCACCTCGCGCGGCGGCGATGAACGCATCGACGACTTTCCGCTGCAGGGCCAGATCCGTATTCGGCATCGTCGCACCTTGTACGCGGCGGCGAGCGCGGCTGGCAAGCTGCCGGGCGGCTGTCGAGGTCCGCCCCATGACCGAAGCGATTTCGTCAAAAGACAGCGCAAACAAATCGTGCAGGACAAACGCCAGCCGCTCAGCGGGTGTCAACGTGTCGAGAACGACGAGAAGGGCTAACCCCACGGAATCTGCCAGCACGGCCTCGTCCTCGGGGCCTTCTTCGCGGCTTACGATAAAATCTGGAATGTTCAGCTCAAGGGGTTCCTCCCGCTTCAACCGGCGAGAGCGCAGCATATCGAGGCATATTCGCGCGGTAACCGTCGTCAGCCATCCTCCAATATTCTCGATTCCACTGTCCTCGTTCCGGTTAAGACGCAACCAGGCTTCCTGAACCGCGTCTTCCGCATCATCGAGTGAACCGAGCATCCGGTACGCAACACGTCGCAGATGCGCCCGGTTCTCCTCAAATCGCTCGGCCAGCCACTCCGTCATTTCCGCCTCCCATACCTCTATACCGTTAACGAATGAAATAGGCTAGATGTGACATTCCTGCGTTTGACGTAATGCCGGGTTGTGAGTCCCTTACACACGTTGCGTGCTATCCCCTGCGGTGTGATCCAACTAAAAATAAGTTTCCGCAGAACTGGAATTGTTCCCACGCATGAATTCAGAGATAACCGTCACATTGCGCCGCCGCCATTCGTCAGAGTTGTGTTGGACAACATTTTTCGAAGGAGAATGAAAATGACATACGTACTGTTGATCTATCATGGTCCCAACCCAATCCTCCCGGGTTCGGAGCGCTGGAACGCACTGTCCGCGGCGGAACAAAAAGCTATCTACGCGGAATACGCCGAAGTAAACAAAATTGTAGGCAACGCTGCGGGACTTCCTTTAGGGTTGCCGGATGCGGCAAGAACAGTGCAAGTTTTGAACGGAAAAACCCAGGTTAAGAACGGGACGTATTTGCCTGAAAACGTAGCCGGGTATTCCGTGTTTGAGGCCGAGAGCATGGAGGATGCAATCAAGCTGGCTGCAAAAATCCCGGCTGCGAGGCTGGGCGGTGCGGTGGAGATACGCCCGGCGGAAAAATACTGGTAGTCGCTTCCGGAATCTATCGAAAATCACGGCGGGTTCTATAAAAGGGGATTTTAAGTTAAAACACTACCCTTCCGCATTCCAGAGTGACGAAATATCGCCACATTCTAAAAATATGGCCAAGTTTGCTGTAGCCCGCCTCTTCAGAGGCGGGGGTTTAGATTCCCGGCGGCAGGGTCGAGGTGTAAAATCTAAACCCCCGCCTCTGAAGAGGCGGGCTACAACATTGGCAACGCGCGAAATGTAGACCTCGCGGTCTTACCCGTCAGGTCAACAGAGCCAAACTGCTTATAAGATCCGGCCACGCTGCTCTGCTCTTCCCTTCTTGAAACCCCGATATATTTTTCCTTTTTGCCCTGTCGAAATCGGCCTCCTTCACCCGTCACCACTATAGAGGCGGCTTGGAAGCCAGAATTCGATGCAAGCTCCAGGGAGGTAAACGATGTGTCCAGTTTGTTTATCGAGCATGGGACTGCTAGTGGCCGGCGCGGCATCCACAGGCGGGCTAGCGGCGTTGGCAGTGAAATTTTCTCGCAAAAAGAACAGGGTTGGTGAAATCACACCGAATTCAAATCAGAGGAGAAATCAAAATGTCTACAAGCATGAAGTTGAACCCGGAAATAGTGTCGCGAGATGAGTGGCTTGCGGCTCGCAAGAAACTTCTGGCGAAGGAGAAACGGCTCACGCGCGAGCGCGATGCTCTCGCGGCCGAACGCCGCCAGCTTCCCTGGGTCAAGATCGAAAAGAATTATGTTTTCGACGGGCCGGAAGGAAAGATAAACCTCGCGGATCTTTTTAATGGCAAGAGCCAGCTGATTATTTACCATTTGATGTTCGGTCCGGAGTGGCAAGAAGCGTGCCCCAGTTGCTCATTCAACATGGATCATACGGATGGCGCGCTGGTGCACCTCGCGCAGCGCGATGTGTCGTTCGCGGCGGTCTCACGAGCGCCATACGCCAAGCTCTCTGCGTTCAAAAAACGCATGGGCTGGCGCTTCAACTGGGTATCTTCGAACGGCAACGATTTCAACCGGGACTACCACGTCTATTTCACAAAAGAGGAACTCGCCACGGGCAAAGTGGAACACAACTTCGGTCTGGAGGGATTTCCCGGCACGGACGCGCCCGGCTTCAGCGTATTTTACAAGGACCAGAATGGAGACATCTTTCACACTTACTCCGCATACGCGCGCGGCACTGAGACGACGATGAACACTTACAACTATCTCGACCTCGTGCCCAAAGGCCGCGACGAAGACGATTTGTCATTTACCATGTCGTGGCTTCGTCATCACGATCGCTACGCGGATGGCCGCTTGGCCGATGCCGATCTTCCGTACTGGCCTGCGGATGCTTTGTCCGCTGGTTGAATACTCGAATTTTCTCAATCGGGCTCGTGGCCTGCCGTTGCCGGAATGACGTCAGGCCAGGCCCAGGGATTTCCAGAAATCTGTCGAAAGGTGTGCTTTTCATCCGTCATACAATCAGAAGCGCACAGGCGCGCACGATGTTCCCAAAGGAGGACAGGTCATGCAATTTGCACTGCTAATCTACGAATCACCGGATGCATTTGCGTCGCGGCGAGATACGAACGAAGGCGATGTCTACCTCAGCGCCTGGCGCGCTTACCACAAAGCGCTGCTCGAAGCCGGCGTTTTCGTCGGTGGCAATCCACTGCAAGGTCCGGAAACTGCGACGACGGTGCGACTCAAGGAAGGAAAGCGGCGCGTGCAAGATGGCCCGTTCGCGGATGCCAAGGAACAACTGGGCGGATTTACAATCCTGGAACTTCCTTCGCTTGATGCAGCGCTCGAGTGGGCTGCGCGATGCCCGGCCGCTTCGATTGGCGCGGTGGAGGTCCGCCCCCTGTCACCTGATTACAGGCGCAAGGTCACGGGATGAACGCAGGCGGACAGGTGGACGCGCATCGGGCGATTGAGCGGGTCGCCCGCGAGTCCTACGGTCGTCTGGTTGCCTACCTTTCCGCAAACACGCGCGACGTGGCCAGCGCGGAAGACGCCCTCAGCAACGCGTTGATCTCGGCACTCACCGCTTGGCCGCGAGACGGTGTGCCGCAAAATCCCGAGGCGTGGTTGCTGACGACGGCTCGTCACTCCTTCATCGACCATGTGCGCCACCGGCAAGTAGCCGAGGCGAGCGAGCCCACTCTCTTGCTTCTCAGGGAGGATTCCGTGGAGATGAATTTGTCGGCCGAGTTTCCTGACGATCGATTGAAATTGATGTTCGTCTGCGCCCACCCTGCGATCGATTCAGGCATGCACACGCCGCTTATGCTGCAAACCGTTCTGGGCCTGGATGCAGCCCGCATCGCCCATGCATTTCTTATTTCACCGGCGACGATGGGGCAGCGCCTCGTGCGTGCCAAGACAAAGATCCGCGACGGAGGAATTCAATTCGAAGTCCCGCAGGAGCGTGAACTGTCGCAGCGGATCGACGCCGTGCTGGAAGCGATTTACGCCGCCTTCGGAATCGGCTGGGATGACATGGCTGGTGTGGATCAGCGCGGCCGCGATCTGGCCGAGGAAGCGATCTGGCTCGGACGCGTCCTCCTCCACCTCATGCCAGATGAAGCTGAGGTTCGAGGGCTGCTAGCACTCATGCTCCACTGTGAAGCGCGGCGGCGGGCACGACGCGGTCCCGATGGCCG
The DNA here is from genome assembly GCA_963786215.1 of uncultured Acidobacteriota bacterium. Lineage (GTDB taxonomy): Bacteria > Acidobacteriota > Terriglobia > Acidiferrales > UBA7541 > Palsa-360. The sequence continues at coordinate 174,072 of CAWAYK010000001.1, read as the reverse complement.
CTATATACCTCTTTCTGAGCAGGACTCCGGGCAGTGGTCACAACCATTAATCGGAGAGGCGGAACATCTGCTGGCCGAAGCGTCGAGTCGCCGCCAGGCTGGCCGATTTCAACTCGAGGCCGCAATTCAATCGGTACATGCTGAGCGAACGCGCAGCGGCCGTACGGAGTGGAACGCGATTGTGCTGTTCTACGAACAGCTGCTCCGCATTTCTCCGACGCTCGGTACGCGCACTGGATATGCCGCGGCGGTTGGCGAAGCGAACGGGCCACAAGCTGGACTAGCGATATTGGACAGGATCGATCCAGAGGATGTCTCCGCTTATCAACCCTACTGGGCAGTTCGCGCTCACCTCTTAAAAAAGTTAGGAAAAGCATCCGAGGCTGCGGATGCTTTCGACCGGGCAATTGGCCTCGCCGAAGATTCAGCTGTAAGACAGTTCCTCTTCCAAAGACGCGGATAATTTTTCTTTCTGCTCTGTCGAAATCGACCCCCTTCACACGTCACCCCTATAGAGGCGGATCAGCGATCAAGCTTCGCCGCCCGAGAGGTGAACAATGAAAATCAAAGACAAAGCAGTTTTGGTAACTGGCGCCAATCGAGGCATCGGACAGGCCCTGGTCGAAGAAGCTCTGAAGAGAGGAGCGAAGCGAGTATACGCTGGAACGCGCCACCCCTTTTCCCACCTGGATCGGCGCGTCACGACCGTGACACTGGACGTGACAAATACTTTACAAATTCAGCGGGCGGTCGGCGAAGTCGACAGCCTAGATGTTCTCATCAACAATGCCGGCATCGCAATTTATGACGATCTGAGCAATCTCGACGTGATCGAACAGCACCTGGCCGTCAACTTCACGGGGATGATCAAGGTGACGAACGCGTTCTTGCCGCTGCTGAGGCGCTCCAAAGGCGCTATCGTCAACAACCTGTCCATGGTAGCGCTCGCTGCCTTGCCGATCATTCTCGCCTACTCCATTTCAAAGGCGGCCGCGTTCAACATGACGCAATCACTCAGAGCGCTATTGGCCGGCCAAGGCGTAACTGTGCACGCCGTCGTCCTCGGACCAATCGACACGGATATGAATCGTGGATTCGACATTCCGAAAGCTTCGCCCGAATCCGCGGCGCACTGCATCTTCGAAGGAGTGGAAAAAGGCGAAGACGAAATCTTTCCAGACCCAGCGTCACAGTCCATCGCTGAGGGTTGGCGCAACGGCGCAGTCAAGGCGCTCGAGCGCCAGTTCGCCGCTTTCGCGCCGGCAAGCGCAACGATTGCGGGATGACGATGTAAAAAGTGACGGTACTGGATTGGAAAGTGAGCTGAGTCCCGACGGCGTACCCGGAAAACCCACTTATTGCCGTGCGATTTTCGCATACATATTAATTGGCAACCGGTTACTTAGTGGTTTCCAGGGTCGAGAGGCTTTCCTGCTGTGGAATCTTGACGCGAACTTTGGCGGGGATCGAAGATTTCTGGTAAAGACTTCGCACGCGGACCAGAAGCGGATAGCTGATCTTCTGGTTGCGCGCAACCAGAAGTAATCCCGCGGGCGACCGCAAGTTTTCATCCAGAATCATTCCCGTGCACATTTCGCGGATGGAGATTTCCTCGGTAACAAAAGGAATGGCATCCGTCGACAACACTTCGAGCGCCTTGACGGCGACGGGATAATACTCCGCCGGGCGACTCGTCAGTTTTTCCAAAGCTGCATCGGCGGACGCACCCTGAAACTGGAATTGATCGAAATCGACGGCAATTTTTAGAAGATTAGCCCCCAAGGTGACGGGATCGATGGCTGGGGAGGTCTGCGCTTGCTCTTTCGCGGGAGCTTGATCCTGCTGCCGCGCGATCGTGGCCGCCACTAATTCCAGGCGCGGGATGCGGCTTAAGAGTTCGAATGCAATCGAGGGATGCATCTTAAAGCGATCGCGAGGCTCCCGCCTCGGTAACCATTATTACGGCGGACCAGGTTCGCAAATTTGGCTACCGGACGGTGGCGGAAATTCTCAATACCGCGCGAGGGTTCTATGCGAGTTATGACCGCAATTACAGTTACGTTGGAGTGCGTGGATTTTCACGGCCCGGCGATTACAACAATCGAATTCAGGTTCTCATAGACGGCCACCGAATGAACGACGATGTGTATGGCCAGGCGTTGATCGGCACGGAATTTCCGCTAGATGTCGACCTCATCGATCGGGTGGAAATTGTGCGCGGGCCCAGCTCCGCTCTGTATGGAACCAGCGCTTTTTTTGCCGTCGTGAATGTGATTACAAAGAGCGCGGCGGGTATTGGCGGAGTCGAACTATCGGGCGACGCGGGCGGCTTTGGCAGTTATAGAGGACGCGCCAGCTATGGAGGAACGGCGCATGGATTGGAATGGCTGTTTTCCGGGACAATTTATCAGAGTGGCGGCGTGTCCAAGCTTTTCTTTCCGGCTTTCAACAGCTTGGCAACCAACAACGGAATCGCCGAAAATGCGGATGGCGATTTCTCGAAAAATCTTTTCAGTAACCTAAAGTATGGGCACTTCTCTTTCGAAGCCATCGCTCCGACTCGTGAAAAAACTATTCCGACGGCTTCCTTTGGAACTATCTTCAACGACCCGCGAACCAAGACTGTCGATGTCGCCGGTTACGTGGTCGTCGCGCGCGTTGTCAGCAATGAACGCGCTGTGGAAGGTCCGTGATGAAATTTTTTCTTCAGTCGCCTCTCGGGCCGAAATTGGTCCTGACGATGATGGCAACCAGCAGCGCCTCGTTGCTAATTGCCAGCTTATCCTTCTTGAGTTATGACTTCGTTTACATTCCGCCAGAATCTCGCGGAACAGCTCACAATTCTGGCGAACATTACCGGCTCCAACGTTGCGGCGGCGATTACCTTACCATGATCCCAAGAGTGCGAACGTTGTCCTAAGCACGCTCCGAATCAAACCGCAAATTGTGGCTTCGAGGGTATTTCGCAGCGACGGAACTCCGATTGCTTCGTATCGTCGCGAATTTCCGTTGTTGAGCGAACTGCTTCCCAGTCGTCCGCCCGCCGTTGGCACAAACTGGAATCCGGGCGCGTGACAGTCTGCCAACCGATCGTTTTCGACGAAGAGGTGATTGGTTACGTGTATCTGGAATCGGACCTTGGGGAGTTGCAATCCCGAGAACGCCGTCTTGGATTTTTTGTGCTGATTCTGACCGTGGTGTGTTCCGCAGCGGCATTCTTCGTGGCACTTTTTCTAAAACACATCATCTGCAAGCCGATTTTTGACCTCGTCCGGACTACCAGAGAAGTTTCCCTGGGAAGAAACTATGGAATTCGTTCGCGGAAATACGCCGACGATGAGCTGGGTTTACTGGTGGACGGATTCAACGAAATGCTGGACGAAATTGAAAAACGCGAGTCGGATCTCGAGAGCGAAGTCAGCGTTCGCACGAACGCCGAACATATGCTGCGCGACCGCGAAGCCCAATTACAACTGATTCTGGATTCGACCGCTGAGGCCATCTATGGCATCGATCTCGAAGGGCGATGTACTTTCAGCAATCTTTCCTGCTTGCGAATTCTTGGCTTTGCAAAATCAGATGAGATGTTGGGCAAAAACATTCACACTTTAATTCATCACAGCAAACCGGATGGTGCACCCTATCCCGTTGAGCAATGTCCATCCTATTTGAGCATGAAAGGCGGCAACGAGATCCACACCGAACGTGAAACCTCTGGCGTGCTGACGGAACCAGTTTTCCGATCGAAGGTTGGTCACATCCCGTGTGGAGGGAAGGAAAATTATTGGGCGGCGTCATCACGTTCATCGATATCACTGAGCGTGAACTATCCCATAACGACGTTGAGAGCCGCACATGCGGAATCAGAACTTTTTATCAATTCTGTTCCCTCCATCCTGATCGGGCTTGACGGACATGGACACATCATTCGCTGGAATTCGGCAGCCGCTGACGTGTTCGCCCTTGGCGCTGCAGAGGTGCTGGGAAAACCGCTGGCAGACTTGCGGAATCCATTGGGTCGGTCTGGACATAGCCAGTCAAGATTCGAACCTTGCTCTCATCGGACAGTCAAACGAAATGGGACGATCTCCAGTTCGAAAAAGGTATTAGACATGCCTTCTCGGACTGACGACCACCAAGATCGCGCTTGCAGGACACCGGAGAAGTCATGTACTTGATCGTGGGTGCGGATATTACCGAGCGAAGGCAGGCGGAAGAGGAGTTGCTTTCCAAGACTGCATTTCTAGAGGCGCAGACGCACGGCGACCCCTGACGGCATCCTCGTGCTGGATGAGAACGGCAACAAGCTTTTGCAAAATCTAAAATTTCTGGAGATGTTCGACATTCCTCAATGGGTCAGCGAGGAGGCCGAGGAACAATCGCTTCTCGAACACATGCTTCCGGAAACGAAAAATCCCGAGGAATTTGTGAAACAGTTGCAATACATTAATTCCCACAAAGAGCAAACTGTTCGCGACGAAGTTGAATTTAATAATGGCAGGATCTTTGATCGTTACTCCGCGGCCGTAATCGGCAAAGATGGAACTCACTACGGGAGGATATGGACTTTCCGGGAAATCACGGAAAGAAAACGTAACGAAGAGGCCGTGCGCCGATTGTCACTGGCGGTCGAACAAAGCCCGGTCTCAATACTCATTACTGATCTTGAGGGCAGCATAACGTACGTGAACCGTCGCTTTACGGATTCTTCCGGTTATACGTCCGACGAAGTTTTGGGTAAAAATCCCCGGATTCTTGAAGTCAGGGCAAACTTCGCAATTCCGAATACAAAAATATGTGGGAAGCTGTAACCCAGGGACGGGAATGGCGAGGTGAATTCCACAATCGGCGAAAGGATGGAGAGTTGCTTTGGGAATCCGTGATCATCAGTCCGATTAAAGACAGCAACGGCCATCCAACTCACTTTACTTGCCTTCAAGGAAGACGTCACTGAGCGCAGAAATATGGAGCTTCAGATGCAACAGGCCCAGAAGTTGGAGGCAATCGGCCAACTGGCGGCGGGCATCGCGCACGAAATCAATACTCCGATCCAATTTATTGGGGACAATCTGCGCTTCGTTCAAGAAGCCTGGATTTCTCTGGAGCCTGTGATATCGATGTTGCGACCCTTATCGCAGGCCTCGCCGCAAAAAGAGTTTCCGGTGGACCTTATGAATCAATTCAGCGGCACGCTTGCGGCACTTGACCTGGAATACCTGCGTCAGGAACTACCTCAGGCGCTTAACCAATCGCTGGATGGGATTGGCCGGGTGACAAAGATAGTGCTGGCCATGAAGGAGTTTTCACATCCTGGGTCAGATGAGAAGCTGCCCGCGAACATCAACAAGGCGATTCTGACGACGATCACCGTGGCGCGCAACGAATGGAAGTACGTATCCGAAGTCGCTACATTCCTTGCTGAAGACCTCCCGTTGGTTCCCTGCCATGTTAGCGAAGTCAGCCAGGTCATCCTGAATCTTATCGTCAATTCAGCGCACGCGATTTCTCAAGTGGTGGGAGACGGATCGGGCGGTTTGGGAAAGATCACCATTCAGAGTAAACAGGAAAATGGCTGCGTCCTGATTTCCATTCATGACACAGGCCAGGCATAGCGCCGGCGATTCAATCCAAAATATTCGAACCGTTTTTTACGACCAAGGGAGTGGGAAAAGGGAACCGGTCAAGGTCTTACGATCGCGCACAATACGATTGTTAAGAAGGCATGGAGGCCGGCTCTGGTTTGAGAGTGAACCGAATAAAGGGACGACTTTCTTTATTCAATTACCCATTGCGGGAGTTAACTAACCATGACCAAGCGCGTCATTTTTGTGGATGATGAGCCGAATGTGCTCGCGGGTCTGAAAAGAAGTCTGTATGGAATGCGTCATGAGTGGGAAATGGTGTTTGTCTCCGGCGGACTCGAAGCATTGCAAGCGATGGAGAAAGAGCAGTTCGATATCATCGTGACGGACATGCGAATGCCTCTTATGGACGGGGCACAATTGCTTGAACAGGTAAGGCTCAAGTTTCCTCAATGCTTGAGATTTGTATTTTCCGGACAGGCAGAGCGTGATTCCATTCTCAAGGCCGTCAATCCCACACACCAGTTTCTTTCCAAGCCTAGTGAACCTGCTGAATTGAAAAACCGTCTGACGCGAGCCCTGGCTATAAAAAACATTCTGCAGAACGAGGACCTGCGGGGACTCGTGTCCAGGCTGGAATCATTGCCCAGCTTGCCAACTCTCTACGCGGAACTTGTCCATGAATTAAATAAAAGCGATCCGTCTTTCGCCAGGATTGCAGACCTTATTTCCGAGGATATGGCGCTGACCGCCAAAATTCTGCAACTTGTGAACTCCGCTTTCTTCGGCCTGCCCTGCCATATTTCCGAGCGCAATGAAAGCAGTTGGATCGCTTGGACTCGATGTAATAAGAGCGCTGGCGCTTTCAACGCACGCATTCAGCAAATTCCAATCCAAACTCCTGAGTGAAGCGGATATGGAGTATTTGTGGAAGCACAGCTTTGCGGTTGCGGGCCATGCGAAGAAGATCGCCATCCTTCGAAAATGCCGACAAGTACCTGGTGGATGAATGTTTCACGACGGGATTGCTTCACGACTTGGGAAAACTGATCCTGGCATCGGCTGTCCCAGATAAATATCTGACCGTACTTTCCTTGGTAAAAAGCACCAAGAAACCTCTGATGATGGCCGAACTGGAGATTCTAGGATGCGGCCATGCCGAGGTTGCCGCCTACCTTTTAAGTATGTGGGGTCTGCCCAGCAGCGTCATCGAAGGCGTAGCCTGGCAGCATCATCCATCCGCTTGCAGCCAGTCGAAATTTTCCGCGGTCGCGGCCACGCACGTCGCAGGTATCTGCGACGAGCAGAATAATCCGTACTGGATGATGGATGGAACGTTACTCGATGTCGAGTACTTGAATAAAATCGGATGCGCGGAAAAAGAACCAAGCTGGAAAAACATTGTGCGGAGTCCGCCACCTGCGAACTGATACGCTGGATCGACGGTAAACTACACCAAAATACTCCAACCTGAACGCTAACTAGTCTGCAACAAGCGATGTTCTCGCTCTGTCGACCTGATCTACGGTGACGAACTTTTTTTGCCGCAGCGGTTCAAAGCGTTGGAGATTGTTACTCGAATCAGCCCACTCTGCTTTGGTCCGGTTCACGCCCTGCTCCGCAAACGGAAGGGCAAGACTCCGCTAACCGCGAGCTTCACAGGCAAATAAGATCACTGCTCTGCTCATACTTATCTATTTTGTCGCGGTAGATGCAGACGCCGACGGGGTGAGCGACGCCAGATAGGCGGCTATCGCTAACATGTCTTCTGTTGTCAGTTTAGTAACCACAGGCATCATCAGGCTTGTCCACTCCCCTGTTCGCTTGCCCTGGCGCATGTCATAGAGCTGGCGGACGAGATAGCTGGGAGAGCGGCCCGCGAGACCCGGCACCGGGCCCATACCCATCAGGTCCGCGCCGTGGCAGATCGTGCAGCGAATCGTCTTTCCACCACCACCGGTCATCACGAGCGTCGCGCCCTTTTGGACACTGCCCTCCGGAACGTATGCGATAAATCCGGAATGATCGTCGCGAAGTACTTCCATGGCTTCCACGTCTTCCGGTGTTTCGACGATGCGATTGCCAAGCGGCTCTTTCTCGTTTCCCGGCACACGTAGGAATATGCCGTTGGCGATCTGCGTCTTCGGCACCACGTTGCCCTCCACCACCCTGATCCACGGCGTCCATTTCATCGAGCTGAAGTATTGAGCGGCATCCTTCATCTCGTCGTCAGTCATCGACTTGGCAAACAGAATCATCTGATTCGTGTTGGCTTTTCTGGTATCCGCGCTCATCCGGGCGCCAGTCTTGAACTCGCCCAACACCTGCAAGATATAACTGTAGGGGAGACCCGCGAGATTCGTATTTACCGGACGGCCTTTGCCGTTGGGATAGTGACAGAATGAGCAGGCGACCACGTTGGGTTTGTGGCCATGAGCTACGATATCAGGCATCGGCGGATGGTCTTCGGGATACCAATCAGCCGGGCTATAATTATTGCGAAGCTGGGTGAGCGTGAAAGAAAACTTGCTGTTGGGAAGATTTCGTAGGACACCGTTATCGCGTCCCCCGCGCGCATCGGAATCGGGGCTATCAGCTCGCTGTCCTTCCTTGGTGTTGTCGAAGCCATAAGCCCACGCTGGCAGATCAGCGGGCAATTCCTGTTGCTGTTCTGTAGCCGCATGTGTTTGGGCGGTTGGCGATGATGGCTTTGTCGCTTGCCCGTTGGAATCCTGAGCTGCCAGTGCTATCGGGAATATTGCCACGCATGTAAAAAGAAAAAGACGAACGATTCTATGAAAGGAACCCATTACCAGCCTCCCTGCCAGTTTATCTTTCTATAAGGACTCTACTTTTTCAATTCAGATTTCGTCACCAGAGAACCTTCGCGGCAGCCTGGAGCCGCCGTGAAGGTGGTCGATATATTATCAACTAGAAGGCGAGTTTGAGGCCCAACTGGATGACACGGTTCGAGCCCGATCCCATCACGGGGTTGCCCGCCGCCAAGTCGGCAGTCGCATTGGTCTGGCCAAACGTATTGCTCCCCACCGAAGGGTCGTTAGTCGCCAGGTGACCCGCATCCACGCCGCCGAAGATCGGATGGTTGAGAACGTTAAAGAACTCGGCTCGGAATTGTACGCTCAGCCGCTCTTTAAATTTCCAGTTCTTGAGTATAGAGAAGTCCCAAGTTTTGAACGGGGTATTGCGGAAGATGTTGCGGCCCACATTTCCGAATGTGCCGAATTCCGGGGGTACAAGAACTGAACTACCCTGCATGTAACACCCGAATGAACTCAGTTGCGCAGAGCTGGCGTGGGCCACACATTGACTCGGAAACGGGGCGGAGACCCCGTTGAAATAAGGAATTCCGTTTGGACTCGCCGTAAAGTCAGAGGGCTTGCCGTAGAAATTCCAAGTTTCACCATAACTGTAGGGATTATTCACTTCTCCTGTCCCGCTGAAATCGGTTGAGAAGTCTTCAACGCCCCAGGGCGTGCCAGACTGCAACGTGGTGATGGAACTGATTTCCCAGCCTTCCAGGATTTGTCCGGGGGACTTCCTGGAAGGGAGGACATAGTTCACGTCCAACGTGAAGTGGTGCCGGATGTCGTAGTCGCTGTTGCCGTATTGCAACGCGGGATTCGCGTTATCGAGGGGAATCGTGGCTCCCCCATTGGCGGAGTCGTCATCGAGAGCGTGGCCGTACGTGTATGCGGCCGTGAAGGAAAGCCCGTGGTAAGTCCGCTGCGTCAGAACAACTTGCATCGCGTTGTAATTGGACTTGTCCATGTTTGACAAGTAGTTGATGTTGGACAGGTATGGAAATTGGGTTCCATACGGCAGTGGGCTGCCGCCACTGCCCACTGCCGGCGCGTTGATGTCGCGCAACCCCCACAGCTTCACCCCACGGTTGCCGAGATAAGCCACTTCCAGGGAGAGGTCATTGGTGAGCATACGTTGGACATCGAGGTTCCAAGTCTCGAAATAAGGAATTTCCAGATTCCGCGAGAAGGCTGGGATAGGGCAGGGCTCGCTGACAGTGCAGGCCAATTGGCCTGTGCCTGCGAAGATGGGTGTTGCGCCGTTGCTCTGCCACCCAGTGGTCAAGTTCGTGGTGCTCGGGCTGACGGTGCCGCTTGAAATGGTGCCGCTGTTCTGGATTGGAACGCCCCCTACACCACTGAGCTGCGCTCCCGTCGGTACCACGCCAAGCCCACCAGCTGAACTCATGATCGAGGAGAGTGGCTGGAATTCATGGATTATGCTGGCACCCGAGCGGATTACAGTCTTACCGTCCCCCCTCACATCCCAGGCGAACCCTATGCGCGGTGAGAAATTGTTGTGATCGCCGTTGTAGGGGGAAGTCTCACCCTTACCGACCTGCACGAATCCGGTGGGAGAGCTCGGATCGAAGTTGCCAAGGAGGTTGTTATCCTCTTTGATGACCGTTTGCAGTTCGTAGCGCAGGCCGAAATTCACAGTGACTTTGGGCAGGACGCGATAGTCGTCTTGGATGAAGGCCGCGTAATCTTCGTTATGCACATGTCGCACGGGGGATCCCTCGAAAATGGAGGACCCATCTCCTACGTTCCCTAAAAGGAAATTCTCCAGCGCATTGAAGCCGGTGGTGTCTGTGGTGTCCCTAAAATTAATGCGTCCCTTAGGATCGTTTACCTGGCCCCCAGTGGATCGCACGAACGTCATCTCGCCACCAAATTTGAAAGCGTGTTTACCGTGCAGATAGGAAACGTGATCGAGAAACTCAGTATAGGAATTCGGTCCAACGAACCGGGGCCAGTTTCCTCCGCCCAAATTGGTGAAGCCTGTGATGAAAATGCGCGGGAGCCCGAAGAAATTTGAATGTCAACGACAAGTTAATACAAGAAAACTTTTATGACATAAAAGCTATTTAAAATAATCACCTTTTTTTTACTTGGGTACGCCAACGGCATCACCAGATCCAAAGAAAAGGAGACGTTTTTTATCAGGTAAGAGTGGACATTTCATGTGAAATCAATCAGGGCATGACATGCGCTACCAGGAGTAGGGCTGCGCGAACTTGGCACGAAAGGGTGGTGGTTTCGAAATAGATGAAGACTTGCGGTCTTTAAGGTTCATGCATGCGGCGATACGTAGTTAGGGCGACCACTTGGGCTATGCTGGCCTGCAGGCAATCGACAAGGATTATATTCGGCAAGGGGCCAATGGCTGACGCCAGACCTGTCAACGCTGCGCCGCCGACAATTATGATCGGCGCGGCGCACTTTTTGGCGACAGCGGTTACCAATTCCGCTGCGCGTTTCGGATTGCCCATCAGTTCTATGGGGGTTCCTTCGACGAGCTCAATGCTGATACAGCGGTCCTCCACCCCATACACTCTTACCAAATCGTACAACATTGCCGGCCATTGCTCGCCTAGGGTCACGATTGCGAAATTGCCGCCCAGTTGCATCGCTGTCAGCATGGATGCCTCGGCCATGCCGACAACCGGAAATTTGAAACGCCGGCGCGCCTCCAGCAATCCCGGCTCGCCAAAGCAGGCGATGATGCAGCCATCCGGTTTGAAATCCAGAGAGGCAGAGGCAATTGTTTCGATGACTTTTTCAGCTGCCAGGGCGAAGTCCGCGGGGGTGGAAACATAGGCGGGGCCGCCTTGCGGCGTGCATGGAAGAAATTCAAGTTGCGGCGCGGCTGCTGTCGCCAAGGTCGCCATCCGGTCGGTAACGGATTGGCTGCTGTTCCCGTTGACCAGCAGAATGCGCGGATTAGCTCGCACCACTCACCCACCGTGACATGCCAACATCCTGCGCCACTGCACGTTCGTACATTTCGCGGTAGTAGGGTAACAGAGTCTGCGCATGTTTTTCGATATGCTCGAAGGTGGATTGATACTCGCGCACAGCTTCGCGAATTTCAGCCTTCAGTGCTGCCTCATCCACGGTCAGCAATTTCCCGTCGCGCGCCACAGTCCGGCCGGCCACCATGGTCATCACCACGGACGATCCGTTTTCACTGAAAACCAATTGCCTCTTCAGGTCGTTGAGCGGCGTGAAAGCCAGAGTGTCGAGATCGAGCAGGATGAGGTCGGCCTCGAATCCGGGCGCGATTTGTCCGACCTGCCGGTCCAGGCGCATGGAGCGCGCGCCACCCAAAATTACGCAATCCAAAATCTCCGCCGCCTTCGGCCAGCGTGTCCAATCGGGTGTGGTGATGTGCTGGACCAGTCCCATGGCCTTGGCCGCATGCCAGACGTTGGTGGTGTCATCGCAGGGCGCCTCGTCGGTGCCGACGGCGATATTGATCCCGGCGTCGCGTATGTCTCGGAAGCGCATAATTCCAGAGCCAAGTTTGAGATTGCAGATCGGGTTGTGCGCGATGCTGCATTGGGCCTCAGCCATCAATGCGATGTCTGTGTCGTCTATCCAGATGGCGTGAATTACTAATTTGCGCGAGTCGAGGCAGCCTATATCGTGCACGTAGCGAATCAGCGACTTGCCGTGTTTCTCCTGCCCCAATACACGCTGGAGGCGCGTTTCCAAGATGTGAATGTTGAAGGGCATGTTGTGCTCTGCCGACAGTTCAGTCAGATCCTGCAGGTAGCGCTCCGTCACTCGTTGCGGTGCCGAACAGGATGCAGAGCAAAGCAGCCGTCCTTCTTCGGCTCCGTGCCACCGCGCAATGAATTCCCGGTAGAGAGCCATCAGTTCCTCGCCGTTCTGCATGGGCGCGGCGCGAATGGCACGCTTGATTTCCTCGGGCAGAATGTCGGCCAGGAAAGGAAATTTCTCGTATTCGACCACGTTGGACTGGCAAATCGTCACGCGGGCTCGAATGCCCGAATCACGATATGCATTCATGACGGCGTCAACCGATTCGGGCAATGGGGTGGGGTTGAAGAATGCGTCGTCGTGCACTGAGGTGACGCCAAGTTTCAGCATCTCCATCGCGCCCAGCATCGCGCGCAAATAATATAGTCTGGAATTGAGCGGCGTATCGCCCATGGGTGGCACTTCATAGAGCATGAAAATCTCAAGCGGGAAATCTTCAATGGCTCCCTTGAGAAATGCGGCGGGCGAATGCAAGTGTCCGTTGACCAAACCCGGCATCACCAATTTGCCGGCGCCATCAATCACTTCAACGCTTTCCGACACTGGATTTAAAAAATCGGATACGCGAAGATCGGGTCCCACAGCGGCGATTTTACGTCCTATCGTAAGCACGTCGGCCCGCGCATATTCGCGGCGGGTCTCATCGAAAGTCAAAATGCGGGCGTTACGGATCAAAGTTGCCATGCAGCGCTTCTCCCCTTTTCAGACAAATCAATCGGCCGCTTGTCGCGCCTGTCGTCCATTTATAATACGCATGTTGCGAGCGCCGCGCGTCATCGCGAAGTAGATGCCAGCCGCGATCAAGGGGCCGACAATCGCCGATAGGTCGGCGCCCTTCAGTGCACGGGCGATGGGTCCGACCAACACCGGACTGTTGATGCAAAGCAATGCCGCCACAGTTCCGAAGCCCTCCGCCGCAACTCCCGACCAACGGATGCCATTGTCATACCAGAATGGGCTTTGCGGTGATTCGTCGCTTAGTTGCAGCCCGTCATACTGGTGGCGGCGCAGAAAACTGTCCGTGACGTAAATAGCGATACACGGCCCCAGGACAGCGACCGAGAGGGAAAGGAAATTGTTGAGCGAATCGAAAAAATTAGAAATGAAGAGGGCGTAAATGGTGAGAGAAACTGCCATTAAACCGTCTATTCCCACGGTCACCGCGCGCCGGGCATTGATTCCCACAGCTTGCAAAGCCAGCCCGGAACTGTAGGTGGTGATCACATTATTGGCGCTGGAACTGACAATAATAACTAAAAGGTAAATGGGATAGAACCAGGCTGGCAAGATGGCCGCAAAGGATGTCTGCGGATCGGTCATGTCCACAGCGGTTCCCGCCAGAGCGCCCAGCGCCGAGAGCACAACGGCGGGCAAAAAACATCCCAAGGTTGTCCAGATCACGATTCCCTTTGCCGGCGTGTCAGCCGGAAGATAACGGGTGTAATCAGCGCCAGTAGGCCAGGACATCGGGCTGGATGCGATGATTGCCAGGCCCACCATGGCGGTGGCCCAAGCGGTCGCCGTGTTCGGCGAACCCGGCGGGGTGTAGTGAAAATTGGCATGCTTGACCACGAACCACGCCAGGATGCTGAAGCACAGCGTCAACCCAACCGTGAGATAGCCACTCAGACTGACTATGGTTTGATGGCCATAAACGCTGATCGTGATGGTGGCGGCGCTGATGGCCAATACCATGGCCAGCTTCCACCCGAACGTCGGGGCGATCCCGACAGCCTTGAGCAGTGCGAATCCCGCCAGCCCGCCCATCGAGAGGTTAACCGCTTCGTAGGCCACCATAATGGCCCAGACGCTGATGGCCACATTGACGCGATTTGCGCGCACACCAAACATGGCCCGCATGATCACGGCGCCAGCCGTTCCGGCTCTCGACCCGCTTATGGAAACAAGGCCGACCAGCAACCAATATGCGTTACCCACCACAATAACGGCGATCGCCGGCCAGAGGCCCAGGCCAAGCTTGATCATCACGCCGCCCAGGATGACGTCCAGATACATTATGTTGGGCGCCAACCAAAGGAGAAACAGCTCACGTGAGCGTCCATGCCGCTCGGCGTCTGGAATATGGTCGATGCCGCGCGCTTCGACATGTCCGAATTGATCGCCGTTGGGTAGGACCGTCTCGGAGAGTTCGGGCGTTTTCGAAATAGTCATGATCGAGCGCCCCTGCCAACCTTCGAGAAACTAGACGGCATTATTTTTGCTCATTGGGTCGGTAAGTTTCCGTATTCAGCTTTCCGCGAACACGCTGAACGTCTGCTGGCTCTAATTTTTCTTGGTGGCGAAGTTGTGGGGGCACGGCAACGCCGTGCCCCTACGGCATGCGCACAATTTCCGACCTAAAAAGTCAGGCTCAGAGACATCTGAACTTGCCGCGCGCTTCCGATTGTTTTCGTTACCTGGCCCAGTCCACCGGGGCAGTTGTAGAAAAAGTTGGGTGGCCCGGAGGTTCCGCCGCTGGCAGTGCACGCAGCGGGCGTAGGCGCCGAGGCAGTGCCTGTTTGCGGAAACTGGCCAAATGCCAAGTTTTGCGTAACGTTGTCGATGGGAATGTCAAAGCTGGGAGTGTTGAACATATTAAAAACATCGAATGTATACTTTAAAGTAAATCGTTCGGTTAACGAAGTTACTTTCACGAGAGAGATGTCCGCGTTTCGCTGCCAGGACTGGCGGAAAATATTGCGTTGGCCCGAGGTGAAGTTCGTTTCGAAGTTATCACCGGGAGCAACACCATTGGTTGCGCTGGGCGTCAAAAGCGGCAGCGTGAAGCAAGAGGCTTTGAGCGCAGGCTGGCCGGGAGTGGCTCCGTTCGCACCAGTGAGCGCGTTCTGTGGTGTGCAACCGTTGGCACTGTTCAGCGGGACGATGGGGTTCGTGATGCCGTTGAAGATGCCGTAAAAAATACTGCCCACCGCGCCGGAATAATCGATCACGCTGTACGGCTGCCCGCTCTGGATGATCACCAGCCCTTGGATCCCCCACCCATCTGCTACCTTGCCTTCCCAGGTGGAGGGCGCAAAGAACTTCGGTAGTTCATAGTGATAATCGAAGTTGAAAACGTGAGTGCGATCGTAGTCCGAGGGTCCGTAACCCTCCCTCACGTTCAGCGGATTGTTGCCATTGTAGAAAAGTCCCATGGCGCTCTGCTCATCGAACGAGCGAGAGAACGTATAGGAAACTCCTGCCTGCAGGCCGTGGCTAAAACGCTTCTCCACATGCGCCTGCAAAGCGTTATAGGCCGATATTCCTTCGGCGGTGTAGGTCTCCGATTCGTTTGCAAGTCCGATGTAAGAATCGCGCAAGTCCGTATTCCCGCCTTCGGGAGTGGAGATCATTGGCTGTCCACCAGGCAAAGAGAAAGGGCAGCCGTCAGCAAATGCATTGTATCCACTCGGGCAAGGGTTGGCCTGCACCGTATATCCATATGTATAGGACTGTGCCCACGGCGCGCCGCTCGGGCACGGTTTTGGTCCGCACAGTGGGTTGGTCGGAGTCGCCGTCCTCGCCTGGTTGAACGGAATAGGAATAACCTCATGGCGGCCGAGGGCATTCACATATCCGATATCAATTGCTAAATCATTGCGAGGCTGCCACTGAATGTCCAGCGTGCTATTCATCGTATAAGGGAGTTTGTTGTTTCGCGCATAAGTGCCCAAAAAGAATGGCGTGGGATTGTTCGTATTGGGGACGCATCCGGAATTGGGAGCTGGAGCACCCAGACCAGTAGCAAGGGCGCAGGCGTTCGGCAAAATGATGTTCGCGGGATTTCCTGACGGCTGCGCTGCAGCGAGATTCGCCGAGGTGCCCCACGGATTCTCGAATGTCGGATTGGAAACGGAAAGTGTGTTTACGAAGGGTTGCGACTGGTTGATTCCAAACAGGCCGCCAGTCGTAATGTTCTGCGTCGTTCCCGGCGAGAGGTAAGAGAAGAGTTCGCCGCGATCGTAATACATTCCCCATCCTGCTCGAACCACCAATTTGTCGTTGAAAATTTTCGGGCTCCAGGCAACGCCGATGCGGGGAGCAAATCCCCATTGTCGCCCGGTTAGCGTGGTGTTGCTCACGCCAGGTGTTGAGGCCTTGGGATTATTTCCCGCCACGATTAATCCGTTGGAAACGATCGTGTCCGTCATCGGGTTGTAGTCATACTTCGTCGGATCGAAATTAAGAAGGTTGCCGTATTTCTCCGTCAAGCCGCCGTTCCAATCCCAACGCAGGCCCGCGGTGATGGACAGGTTGGAGCGCATTTGAAATTTGTCCTGAACATATTCACCGGAATCGTTGGCGCGCCAGTATCGATTGGGATTTCCAACAAGGAGGGCGGTAATGTTGAAATTATAATTGGGCGAGAGGTTGCCCACCATAAAGCTGGTGAAATCCGGCGATGCCATCGTGCCCAATTCGTTGCGATCGTCACGCGTGTTGAGCTGCGTGTAGGCGTAGCTGCCGCCGAAAGTAATCGTGTGTTTGCCCAGCGTCCAGATGGCATTGGCGGATGGATTGAAGCGGTTCTGGAAAGCTCCTGTAAGCGCTCCCAAGGAACTCGAACCGGCGCCGATATTCATCGAGTAGGCATAAGAGGTCGCAGTGGATCCCGCGAAGACCATGCTCATTGCCCGGGAAATAGGGTGTGCCGAGAGTGTTGATCGTGCAATCGGCAGCGGATTGCCCCGTGAGAGTCTCGCACGCACTGGCAAACTGGGCGGTGCGTGAATGGTTGGTCGATCGTGCTGTACGCCTTTTCGCGGATAAAGCCAAAGGTTTCGGTGACGCTCAGATTGGACTTCAAGATCTGCGTGTGACTGAGAGAGATCACCTGACTGCCGGCGTCGAGATGCTGAGCAAAACCCGCAAACATCGAATACGCGTAAGGCGCGATGGTCGGATCATGCTGGTAGTAATACTTGAGCGCGAAAGAATGAGATGGAATTCGGATTCCAATCGAGGTCGGCGACGCCTTGATGGGCCCGGAATAATGCCGTTCCTGGAACCTCGGCATCTTCCGGAAACGCTTCAATCAGCGCCGACTGGATTGCCGGATTTGAGCTGTACAGGCCTGGGTTGACGATGACCGAATTTGGATTTGCGGACGGAATCAAATACTGGCCGTTCGGACAGCTTGATAATTGAACATGGTATACGCAATCGGATTGATACCGCACGTATTGGATACACCAGACCCGCATGGAGTGCCACTGAAGTTTGAGGCTACCGTTACCGGAGCCGGCGAAACTGTATTTGCATTTAGAGGCGATGCGAATGTAGTCGCGTTATTGGCGGCTGTCGCCAGCCCAGTCAGAGCGATCGTTTGTGAGATCCGGCGGCACGAACGCCCGCGAAATACCGATCTCATCGTCGGATGCGTGCGTGTACTGGTAGCTGCCATAAAAGAAGAGCTTGTCCTTCTTGATCGGCAAGCCGATCGCCCCGCCGGCGCGTATATCGGTGCAGGCCGGGATTCTTTTCGCTGGCCGGAATATTCGGATCGGCGTTGTAGAAATAACGGATCGGCGTTGAGCCAGTTGGTGCCGCGGTGCAAGTAGGCGGTTCCGTGAATATTGTTGGTGCCGGAAGCGGTGCTCATATCGATGTGCGCGCCGCTGGTCGAGCCTTGCTGCGCGTCATACATCGAAGTGTTCACGCGAACTTCCTGGATGGACTCCGGAGCGGGCGAGGGAATGGATTCGCCGATCGCCAGGTAAACGGATGCGCTGCTTTGAACGGGAATGGAACTGAGCCCGGAGGCAGTCGCTGACGCCCGTGTTATTTACGACGCGAGCGGACGATACCTGGCTGGTGCTCTTGCCGTTGAAGAGGCTTCGTGCATCCACGCCGTTCAGCAAGAAAGTCATTGCTCGTGTCGCGCTGGCCGTTGGCCCAGACCGGTGCGTTGCCCAAACCCGCATTCGCTCCGGTTCCGCCGGAGAGTTCCGCGTTCACGCCCGGGGAAAGAATGGCCAGCCCCGTAAAGGAACCTGTGGGAAGAGGAACCGAGTCGATCTCCAACTTGTCCATGACGTAGCCGTTGGTCGTATCGACCATGTTCATCAGCGGCGTTTCTTCGACGGTGATGGATTCGCTCACGTTGCCGATCTTCAATTCGGCGTTCACGGTCGCGTGCGGTTCGCTTGCACCAGGAGATCGATGGCACGGTTTGCGACTGAAAGCCCTGCTGCGTGAAGGAAAGCGTGTAATTACCGATCGGCAAATTCACAAACAGGTAGCTTCCCGCTGGAATTGGTGGTCTGCGTGCGGCTGAACTTCGTCTGATCGCCGATCAAGTTGACCGTCGCACCTGAAACCACGGCGCCGGAAGTGTCCGTAACGGTACCGGTGATGCCGCCCAAGAGTTTGCTGTGCGTTTGCCGAAGGGATGAGTAGAAATGCCATCGCTAGAAGCAGTGCCACAACCAATGCGGTGCGCCCAATTCGCATTTTTGATAAGCCTCACCTTAATAGGAATCAATTTTGAACGATTTCCAAAAAGTCCAAATATTGACTCGCATCGAAGCTCCGGCGTCACGGCACACGACCCTCAATGAGATGCGGAAAATTTACGCTAATTTCGTTTCCGCCCATAACGCATTATTTGGATTTTTAGCATCCATCAAACCCATACGAGCACGGATTCATCGCAATCTGCATTCGCAATCCGGATTAACAGTTCGCGCAACGTCCAGCGGAACTGAAATGGACAAGGCAAGTTTGTCGCTGAAGTCATGAACATTGCGCGGTTCATAAACGACATACAAGGATGGGCGCTTGTCATATCGCGGTTTTTGAGTGTTCGGCTCAACTCGTTATTGCAGTTGAGATTTCCCCACGCGTATAGCAAGAGTAGCCAGGGAGAGAAAATACAGCACACCGAATCTGAAAGTATTTTTCAGGTCAGGATGCTGAAGATTAACTGATGAGTTGTTATCTCAGCGGCGGAAGGGCGCAGCCGGGATGTCGCGGCAATATCACTCTACCGTGCTAAGGGATTGGAGTTGCGATTCCAGTGTGGCGGAATACTCGCGTTCTGAAGCGAGGTCGTTCTGAAGCTTTTTGACCAAAGACTCCAAGCGTTTCACTTCGATGCGTAATTTCTGCTGGTCCTGCGCGTTGCCAGTGGAAGGGCGCAAACCGCCTGAAAAAGATGGCGCTTGAGGCGTTGCCTGCTGGGCAGCGAGAATGGGCGCGGGCGGTGGAGAAGGTTTGGAAAAAGTTTCGGCGGCGCCCTCAAAGAACCGGCTGAGCGGGCTGACTATATCCGCGTTTTTCGGCTGAGGCGCGTGATCAGGTTCCGCGCGATTCAAAAGTTTTTTGACGCGGGACACCAGGTCCTGGGGATGAAATGGTTTGCGAATCAGTTCATCCGCTTTCACTTCGTGGGCCCGTTCGGCAACCTCTTTGTTGACAACTCCGGACATCAAGAAAACAGGAGTCCCGGCCAACAGCGGGTGCCGCTTAATATATTCACAAAGCTGGTATCCATCCTTGTCCGGCATGATGACGTCACTGATGACGGCATCGGGAATGGTCTGTTCAAACTGCGCTACAGCGGAGGCCATGTCGGAGCAGGTCACCACATTGAAATTCTCACGGCGAAAGGCGATCTTGACCACCTCGCGCATCGTAGCGCTGTCGTCAATGAAATATACATTGGGTTTGGAACCAGGTTCGCGTGAAATAACGTCGTTCATGAGACTTCCCTTTCCGCGGGATGTTGGCTCGCCTCGTCAAACTCGCGCAGGGCATCGAGAAGCAAATCCATCGAGCGCCGCTGAACAGTTCGCTGATTCGCGGTCATGCCAGCGACAAGCTTGTAAACGCCAATCCCTGATTGTTGGCAATCCTTGACAATCTGGATGACAGCCTCCTCACCAATCAGGTTGCCGCATTCAGCATGATGAATTTCGCCCGATGCAAAGAACAGAACGGCATCGGATTCGCCCGCGTTGACGTGCAAAGCGCCGGTCTTCCGCGTCTGGTCCAGCATCTGCATGATTCCTGGCAAATCCAAATGCTCGAGGCTTCCACTGAGGGAAGTGTCCATCGTCGAGAGCATTTCCGTGGGCTGAAATCCGTGCCGTGCGCTGCGCAAAAATGCGCGAATATGGCTGGCAATGTCGGCGGGATTCCTTCGCCGGTCAATGTAATCGTCACAACCCGCTCGGTAGGCCTCCAGCGGGCCTTTCTCCGCGCTGTTGCCGAGGGCCATCAGCGGCGTGTTCGCCGTTTTCGGATCGCTGCGAAGCACGGGAATAATCACGAAGGCTCCCATTTCCCGAAGTTCGGTGGCGCAAAGAATAATGTCGGGCGGATTCCACTCAATCATCGTGAGCGCATAAGACGCCACAGGATGATGAAACACTTGGAAACCTTCCTTCACTAATGCATCCGTCATACGTTTGACAAAGTAAACATTGCTGTCAATCAGCAGGACGCGCGGCGCCGCTCCGCCCTCGCTCACGACAATACCTCCGCCGCTGGAATCGATTCTTCATGGATCCTGGCGCCTGCTGCGATGGCCTTCTCGAGATCCAGAACATCGATCTGTTCTCCGTTGAGGTCCAGGCGTCCGATCACAAATTCGTCCTGCCCCGACGCAGGGAACATGATTCCAGCCACAAGTTCACACTCGCCCTGGACCGGGATCGCGCACCTCTCGGAAATATTCGAGATGCGCCGTTCCACAACCAGGAAAAATCGCGCCGTGGGAGATGGTGCGCCCAGCAGGCCGGGTCCCAAGTCCAGCACCGGAACAATTCGTCCTCGCCGCAAGGCCACGCCGGCAATCACCGGAGTGGTGTGCGGAAATGAAAATAGAAGCGGTGACGCAATCATCTCCGCCACACATTCGCGAGGCAACGCAACGCGCCGCGTTCCTACGTGAAAGATAACGAAGGACGGGACGAGAGAGCTGGTCTCCGAGTTCATGCCCGTCCTCCTTCATGCCGATGCGCTGCAGCAGTCTGCAGCAGACCGGGATTCTGCTCTTCGAGCCGCCGCAGTTCCCCGGCAGTGAGAAATCCCAGTGGATTGGCCACGGGCAGAACCTTGCGTTCCAGAACCGTGAGGCCGCGATACCAGGTGCGTTCTTCCCCGCTGAAGGATTGGGGCAAAGCTAAGAGCACTCGCATCTCCGCCATCTCTTCAATTTTGTCCACCAATACTGCAACGGGCACATTGCGCAAGATCAGCACCGTGGTGGGCCGCGAAGGAGGCAGATGGAAATGCTCGCAGCCGCTGACCACGTAATAAGCGCGGGAATCGCGCTCCACGATGTGGCGAACTTTCCGCAACACGGGGCGATCCAGATCCACTACTCTTCCCCCCAAACCATCCGTGCTCCGAATTTCCTGAATCGACGCTGCGGAAATTACGAAACTGAATTGGGCAATCGAGAACACAGCGACTTGTTCGCGCGGTCGTGTGTCGCGCGGCATCAGGCTGGAGCTGACCGGCTGCGTCATCGTGATCCTATGGGCTGCATCTGCCGGCAAATGGATTCGACATATTTTTCAATCGCAGGATACATTTCA
The DNA here is from genome assembly GCA_963786215.1 of uncultured Acidobacteriota bacterium. GTDB lineage: Bacteria > Acidobacteriota > Terriglobia > Acidiferrales > UBA7541 > Palsa-360. Next base: position 152,337 of record CAWAYK010000001.1, on the reverse strand, counting down.
TCGATGCCGACGACTTGATCCACAACGCCCGTGCGAATCGCCTCGGCGGGCATCCCGAAAATGACTGAAGTAGCTTCGTCCTGCGCCAGCACGCTTCCCCGAGCAGTCTTTATGGCCTGAACTCCTCGTGCGCCGTCGTTTCCCATTCCGGTCAAGACAACTCCCACAACGTTTGCGCCTCCATAGGCCGCGGCTGATTCGAATGCGACGTCGGCGCAGGGGCGATAGCCGGAGATTCTTGGTCCATCATCCAGTTTTACACGACCCGTCAGAGAAATCCGCAAGTGGTGCGATCCGGGGCAGACGTAAAAAGTTCCCGGCCGCAGCGCTTCATTGGCTTCCGCCTCCTTCACGCGAATCGCGGCTACCTCGGTGAGTTGCAAGCTCAGTTGCGAGGTGAATGTTGCCGGCATGTGCTGAATGAGAACGATGGCAGCCGGAAAATCCTTTGGGAATCGGGGCATCAAGCGCATCAGAGTTGCCGGACCGCCAGTGGAGGCAGCAATCATGACCAGAGAAAGCCGCGATTCGGAACTACCCATTTCTTTGGTGGATGGAGTTTGGGATTTCGATTCCACCGCAGCCGAGAGGTCGTGCAGCGCGGCAGTGCGCACGACGCGGACTTTTGCAGCCATCTTGAGTTTGCAAAGAAGCTCGTCGCGCACATTTTTCATATCCAGATCAATGCCGCTGGAAGGTTTCGTGACGAAATCGATAGCGCCCAGTTCCAAGCGCGCGCAGGGCGCTGGCAGCTCCTTGGCGCGATTCGGAGCTGACGATCAATATCGGGCGGGGGTTCTGCGTCATGATGTGCTGCGTTGCTTCCAGACCGTCCATCCTGGGCATATTGATATCCATCGTCATCACGTCCGGTTGGAGGGACTGCGCCATGGTGATGGCTTCGCGACCGTCCTTGGCCTGCCCGACCACTTCCAGTTTCGGATCGGTGCGAATGATCTCCTCGAGGACTTTCCGCATGTACGCGGAATCGTCCACGATAAGCACTCGAGTTCTTTTTTCGGCAGTTGTCATGGCTAAACCAGATCCAATACCGGCGCGGCGGGACGTGCGCTGACGCTCGGCGGAATTCATTAACTCCTCTACCACCGTAAGGAGTTGTTCCTCCTGCACGGGTTTAGTTAAGAAGGATGCGGCGCCTTCTTTTATGGCGCGCTCACGATGCTTGGCGCCCGCTCTTGAAGTGACCACCAAAATCGGTATTCGGCGCGTCACAGGATCGTGTCGCAGGTGCGACATCAATTCGTAACCATTCATGCGCGGCATTTCGATATCCGTAATCACCAGATGGCAACCCACCTGCGCGACCAGCTCCGCGGCCTCCAGCCCGTCCGAAGCAAGCTTCACGCAATACCCGGCCTTCTCCAGAATTCTGCCGACAAATTTGCGCACGCTGATGGAATCATCCGCAATGACCACGACTTTGTCCGCGGCGGGTTCATCCACCGCGGCAGCGGGAATGCTGCCGGAAGCGACTGCCAAGGCTCCAGGACCGAAAACGCGAGCCGCACTGGCGGAGGGAACGACAACATCCACTTCCGCGGCGGACGTACCGGCGAGACGGTTCACGTCCACCAGCAAGATCAAACTTCCGTCGGTGGAAATCGTGGCGCCGGGAAAGAGTTTGACGCGACGCAAGTACTGGCCAAGATTCTTGATGACCACTTCGTCCTTGCCCAGAACTTCTTCGACGACGATGCCCACCTGGCGCCCCGCCGCGCGAACGATCACCATATTCATGTAGCCGTTGATCGGCTCGATAGGAGGAAGACCCAGCGCGGAGTCCAGCCGAACAACTTCGGTAACGACACCGCGCACGTTCGTCAGCAACTTTCCGCCAACGTCCTCAATTTCCACGGGGCGCAACCTGCGGATTTCTTCGACCACGGCGAGCGGCAATGCCAGAACTGTGGAGCCCGACCGTATAAAAAGCGCCTGCGAAATAATCAGAGTGAGCGGAACTTTTACGCCGAAGCATGTGCCCTTGCCTGGTTCACTGTGGATTTCAATTTCGCCATTTAACGAGTGAACGTTGTTGCGGACCACGTCGAGTCCCACGCCGCGCCCCGCGACTTCGGTCTTCGACGCACGCCGTAGTAAAGCCGGGATGAAACAGGAAGGCGCGCAGTTCGCTCTCGGAAAGATGCTCGGCCTCGGCAGGAGAAACCAGTCCGGCTCGGACTCCGGTTTGGCGAATCCGCTCGTAGTCGAGTCCGCTGCCGTCGTCTTCCACTTCGATAAACACGTGATTGCCGCGGTGGAAGGCGCGCACGGTCACCTTGCCGTGCGCGGATTTTCCGGCCCGTTCACGCGCCGGCGCATCTTCAATTCCATGCGCGATGGCATTGCGAACCAGGTGAATCAGCGGATCGGTGATCTGCTGCACGATATTGTTGTCGAGCCGCGTGTCTTCTCCAACGAGTTCCAGATCCACGAGCTTGCCGCACACCTTGGCGGCGTCGCGCGCGGTGCGCGACAGCCGCGTATACAGATTACCAATCGGCACCATTCGCGCTTCCGTAATTTCGTCCTGCAAATGGTGTCCAAGCTTGGTGAATTCATCGATGTCCCCGCCCACTCGGCCCACAAATCCGCCGAGCTGCGAAAGCACTTCCGAAATATCAGCGGAAATTTCGGTCAGCGAGCGAGAGAGAATACTAAAATCATCGTAGCGATCCATTTCTAGTTCGGAAAAATCCAGCCAGCCACGACCAGAGGCAGGCTCCTGTGCGTTTGGCGCGAACTCAGCTGCTTTCCGCGGCCCGGCCGAGGCGCCATTGGAATTGCCATCCCCGAGGCGGGTAAACTCGTACTTCTCCTGAAATTCGGTGACCTTGTTGGATAATCTCTTCCTGGAATTCCCGAGGACCTCAACGAGTTTCTTCAGCTCCGCCATGCGCCCGACGAGGCGAGTTCGATTGATGACCAGTTCGCCGACGCTGTTCATCATGTCATCGAGGCGCGCGAGAGAAATTCGGACGGATTTTGCCTGGGAGCCGCGATCCCCGGATTTTCCGGATCCAACTGTAGCCGAACTCGCAGGCGCGGCCGGCGCAGTATCCGTTTCCGAAGACTCGGGCCGAGCCTCATCCATTCCGCTGGCTGCGTCCTCCAGATCTTCCGGAACCCACCGCGCGATCCGTGCCAGGAGAGGTCCAACGGTGGAGCGCATTTCATCGTCGCTCGCCCACTGCCGGTGCAGGAATTTCCGCAGGACGTCGACCGTCTGCAGACAAACATCCGTGATCTCCGCGCCGGAATGCAGGGCTCCGTCGCGAAGTTGTCCGATCAAATCCTCCAACCGATGCGCCACCGCACTTAATTGGCGCAAGCCAACCTGGGCCGCCGATCCTTTTATGGTATGGACGGAGCGGAAAAGCCGGTGAATCTCTTCGGCGTCGGGATTGGATTCGAGGCCCAGCAAACATTGGGTTGCGATCTGCAGATGTTCCTCAGCCTCCGGAATAAAAAAATCCAATACTTCCCTGGGAACATCGTCATCTTCGGGCAGATCGTCCGCAAGATTGCTATCGGACAGATGCGAGGAATCCTGCGTCCTCAGACCCTTCATCGGAAGACGCGTCATCTCCTAGAGCGGACGGAGACGTAGACACGCCTCCAAATGCGAATGCATAGCGATGCTTGAACGAAGCGATGTCCTCGGCGGTTTCGCTGCCGTTCGAACTGATTTGCAGTAGGTCAAATTCGAGAACGGAGATAGCGTCTGACAGAAACTCGGTGAGCGGCCCGTATGTGTCGGGGTTCAGTTGCGCTTTGCTGGCATATTGAAAGACGTGCGCCAATCTCCCGGCGATATCGGCAAAGAGCGGAAAGCCCCAGCGGCTAGCGGACTCGGCCAGTTCGTGTGCGGCATCGTAAAGCCGGGCGAGATCGTCGCTCGTGGATTGGGGTTCCACGGGCAAAGCGGCATATTCTCGCAGATACTGGAGACGTTCGGAGGCGTCTTGCAAAAATTGTTCGAGCGAACTGGAATCGTGGGGCGTCATGATCCGCTCCCCGGCGCCGCCGGTTTCTGTTCGACCTTCGTCGCGAGCGGCTTGACGTAATACTGGCAATCCCCGTACACCGCCGTCTCGAACTTGACGGGAGCGCTTTTCATGGATTCCGAATGGCCGAGGAAGAAAAGCCCACCCGGTGTGAGCGTGTCATAGAACCGCTGAAGCAGTTCGTTCCTCCGTACTTCGGAGAAATACATCAGGACGTTCATGCAGAAAATACAGTCCATACGGCCGACGTAGACGGAGCGCGCCAAATTCATTGGCGCAAAGGAAATCATTTTGCGGATGCGCGGCTTCACCTCCCAGGCATCTCCCAATTTCTTGAAGTGCGCCTGTAACTGCTGCGGAGTGACATTCGCGAGACTCCGCCCCGAGTAGACGCCGCGTTCCGCATGCTGGAGAGCGTCACGGCTGATGTCCGTAGCCAGGATTTCAATTTCCCACGCGTCGGAAAACGGCAAGGTGTCCGCCACGGTGATGGCAATCGAGTAGGCTTCTTCGCCTGTCGAGCAGCCCGCGCTCCAGACCCTCAGCATGCGCGGATTGCGCCACGTGTTGCGGGCCTGAACCTCGGGCAAAACCACACGTTCGAGAGCTTGAAAAATATCCGGGTAACGAAAGAAAGATGTTTCCTGCGTCAGAAGATTTCCGAGGAACCGGTCATATTCCACGTTGGAGCTGCGAATCCGGCGAAGAAGCGCTGTGGCGTTTTGTTCCCCGCTGTCGCACAAATATTCGTTCACGCGCGGGGCGAAGAACCGCTCGCGCGACGCATCGAAGAAAATGGCCGACCGCTCTTCAATCAGCGTGCGGAGTTCATCGAGTTCCGATGCGGTCACTGCTGCCGGTAGAGTGGATGATTTATCCATTTGCGTTCCAGGGATCCTCAAACCGGCCTCGATAGGCCGGTTTCCGATGGGTTACCGCCTCACCTCGACCACGGCCGGCTCGCGCCGATTCGCGGCGGGTGCGCCGTTGGAACGGAATTGGGATAGTGCATCGACGAGCTGTTCGGAGAGCTTCACCAGCGTGCCCACCGTGCCAGCCGCTTGCCGGGCGCTCTGCGAGGTTTGCCTGGTGATCCCGGAGATGATTTGCATGGCGTTCGCGACGCCCTCCGTGCCACGCACCTGTTGTTTTGAAGCGAGCGAAATCTCCTGGACGAGTTCCGCGGACTGGCGGACGACGATCGAGATTGCTTCCAGCGCTTTTCCGGCCTGATCCGCGAGGCCCGCTCCGACTTCGACTTCTTTCGTGCCTTCCTCCATGACGACCACGGCTTCGTTTGTCTCCGCCTGAATGGCTTTAATGAGAGCCGCGATATCTTTCGTGGCCGTGCGCGAGTGTTCAGCCAATTTGCGAACTTCGTCCGCGACGACGGCGAACCCTCGGCCGGCTTCTCCGGCGCGAGCAGCTTCGATGGCGGCGTTGAGAGCCAGCAGGTTGGTCTGCTCGGTGATGTCGTTGATGACGTTGATGATTTCCGAAATTTCCAAGGAACGATCGCCGAGCGACTTGATCTTGCGACCCGTAGCCTGCACGGAAGAACGGATGCGCTGCATTCCGTCGAGCGTGTCACGCACAGCGCGGTTGCCTTGCTCGGCGGCGTCGAGAGCGCGGCGCGCGGCTTCGGCGCTGGCTTCGGCGTTGTTCGACACTTGTTTCATGGAGACCGTCAGCTCTTCGACGGCAGAGGCCGTATTGGTGATTTCCTGATCCTGCTGCCCCGTGCCCGTGTTCATTTCGTCCGTGGCAACGAGAATGCGGTTGGCATTGGTGGAAACTTCGACAGCCGCCTTGCGCACGCGGTCCAATACTGTCGTAAAGTTATCCAACATGAAGTTTATTGAATCGGCAACATTGCCGAGCGCGTCGTTCGTGACCTTTCCGCGCAACGTCAGGTCGCCCCGCGCCACCTGATTGATGAGGTTCAGAAGGTCCGTGATGCTCCGCTGGAGAAGTTCCTGCGCCTCCTGGTTTCCGTAGGCCTTGGCAACGCGCGCGGCGGTCCGGTTCAGATTTTCCGCGATCACGCTGAACTCATCCTCGACAGGCACTTCGGCTTTGGCGCGAGAATCGCCCGCCGCGAAGCGTTCGGAAAAGGAAGACAGCGCGCCGATCGGGTTGAGCACGCGGCGAGGCAGCGTCAACAAGAGCACCAGCGCGGTAAAAACCGCCACTCCCGCGGCGATCAAAAATTCAATGCTGGCGCTGCCCGAAGCTCCGCCCTGGAAAAGCGAGGCGCCCCCGGAATGCACGCCGGCTTCATAGGCCAGCCCCAATACGCCGAATAGCGCGACGCTCGTCCAAATGACAAGCATCCAAATTGTCGAACTCAACCGGGTCTTCATGACTTCAAAACCTCCCTCATCTCGCTTTCGCAGCGCCCTACACTTGTGCAATCCCTACAAGGCCCAAAACCACCCATTCAAATGACGGGCACGGAAAAAACTTGAATCAACTGGCGCAGGTCCAGAACCAGGGCCATGCGCTCGTCGTGCCGCAGCATGGCGCGGCAATGCGGCATGTCTGGCGGCGCATGGTCGAGAAGCGATTCCGAATTTGCGGGAAACGTCCCGATCACTTCGTCCGCGGCGATCCCTACATGCGTGTCTTCATTGTGGTCGTCGCCCGTAAGCACGGCGACGATGATGTTGCGGGGCAAAAGTCCCGGTCGTCGGCCTTCGGTGACCGCGATATCCACGGCGGGAATAATCGTGCCGCGTAAATTGAAAACGCCCATCAGGAACGGCGGTCCGAGAGGCACGCGTGTCACCAGCGGCCAGTCCACCACCTCTTCCACTTCGAGCACGGGGAGACAAAACCGCTCGCGCCCAGCGCGAAAAACACAAAATTGCCGGGAGGGCGGGGCATGCCCGCTGGATCCGGAAATCTCGGCCAACTCGTCGGCCTGCATATCCGAAGAAATGGGACTTAAATATGTTTCTTCCGGCATCAGGCAAACCGCCTTACTTCGCGCAAGAGATCGACTGGCGCAAATGGTTTCGCGAGGTACCCGTTAGCGCCCTGTTGCTCAGCCCAAAAGCGGTCACTCGCCGTCGATTTTCCGCTCACCAGAATGATCGGGATGCTCTTATACGTTTGCGAGTTTTTCAACGTTCTGCAGACTTGGAAACCATTCCGCTCGGGCATGACGACATCCAGCAAGATGAGATTTGGATCCTCGGCATCGATCGTCTGCTCGATCTGTGACGGGTCGTTGATGCCGATGGCGCGGTATCCATCCTTCTCCAATACGGATTGAATCATCCGCAGCATGGCGATGGAGTCATCGACGATCAAAATCTTTTTCACTGTCTACGCCTCAATTCAAAGTGCCCCATCATGAGAAAGCAAGTGAAGCGCCACTCGTCAAAATGAGTTTCTCAATTGATAAATATGCTCTCACACGCTGAAATCGCGACCTTTAGCGCCTTTCGAGCGCCGATCAAGTCTTGGACGATTCGACCATGCGTATCTCCCGCGTCTCAAGGTGAGATTTTCTTTCGCTCAATTCCATCTCGTTCTCAATGGAAGAGAGCCGCTGAACAATTTCATTTAACCGCAACGCCATGGTGTGAATGGTTCGCACGTGTTCCCGGCAGTTGACCGGCAAAGGTTCCTCGGAGAGCAGCATCAGATCCGCATTGCCAAGAAGAGAAGTGAGCGCATTGACCATGCCGGGGCGAGCCTCCAACAAGGACTTGCCGAGAACTCCGAAACGCTTTTGCGAAAGGCTCATGATTTCAGCCTCACGCATGCGCGTCTCCGCCGCCGTCCGGCGCAAAACTTCCGCAGCCAGGGAAAATAAGATCCTGGTCCATCCCGGACATTCTGGGAGGAGGAGCCAGTCGCTGTGCATGGCGCGAACCACTTCTAAACTTTCCAGATCGCCGACTGCGCACACCAAGGAATCGGAATGCACGGCCGGCCCTGCCGGAAGGGACGCGCAATCACGCAATGGCCCCACAATAATCAATTCGTAGCCGGAAGAATTGGCTTGACCGCCGACACCGGTGGAGACAGCGGTGATGGCTGGACATTCTTTTTCCTTTCGCCAGTGCGACACTAAAGACCGCACGAATTCGGAATCATCGGAAACGATCAGGATTTGCTCGGGAGTCATCGTTTTTCTTGTTTTGGCTCATTTCCCTTTTGCAGTTGTTCTGCTTCTTCCGCCAGGGAGAGCAGCCGTTTTAGACTGATGCCGAGGTTGACCGCGCCATCGGTTTTCATGGTTCGCTTGAGCTGGTCAACTCGTTCCTGAAATCGTGGAATTTCCCCGCGCGCATGAACTATGGCCTGGTGCAATACCTTGAAATCCATGAGTCGTTTTTTTCGCTCAATGGAGGAAGAAAGAAAAACGCGCGCAACAATGAGGCGGCGCAATTCTTCGGAATCCTGCCCCGATTCGCTGATGAATGCCGCCACTTCCCACGCGGACAGCAAGATCCGGGCATTTTCCACTGTCACGGTGGTCATGGATCGTCCGCGAACAGGCGGTGTCGCAATCAACTGTTCCCAAATCTGCTCTTCCAAACTTTCCACATCAACAACGCCGAGGTTTGAAAGGATTTGTTCCTGGGATTGCGCCGCGTCCAACGCTGCGGAATTCGACGGAGCAGCACTTCCGGCAAGTACCTGGGATTTCACGGATTGGGGTGGAAGAGTGGATGCCGTAGACGCCTCTGCGGGAGTCACGCCTCTGGAATTTTTGCCATGGACCGGAGACATGGCATTCGCTCGATTGTCGTCGCCATTCTCATTTATTTGCGAAGGAGATGGCGCGGATCCGGTGGACGATCCGGCCTGACCCAACGCGTCTTCCAAGTCTTCCCGAAGACACATCAGCTGGTCATATGCTTGAAACGTAGAGCCCTGACTGTAATCGCTATGGAAGGGCGGCTTCCAATGCTGGTGAAACTGGCGCAGAGTTGAGATCGGTTCCTTCGAGGAAAGCCCTGCTCTCCGGCAATCAACTACTTTGAAACCCCGTTTTTCCAATTGATTCAGAGTCGCGCCAATCGCGCGCAAATCCGCATGAAGCCACTGGATGAATGCCCGGCGAAGCAGGAAATTGAACCGGCAAATGGAAACAAGTGCGGCCGTGTCGTTGAACTTCTCCACGACAGCCGCTTTCACAAGTTTCCCTTGCTCCAATATTTCCTGTTCCATGAGGTCCCGCAGACCACGGCATTGCTTCGCCGCTTCCAATATGCGATCAAGCGGCTCGCAACCTTCCGGAGAACCTGCTTCCAGTTCACCCAGAACAGGCTGAAGAATTTTCGCGACATCGGAGGAATTTATGGGGCCTGCAATCAAGTTCTGCGGGGCGCACAGAACGAAATACTGAACCAGGAGCAAATCTATTTTGTCACGGTCGGCTGGAATTTTTTCCGGCTTGCAAAGATGGCGCTGCAGAAAAAGGCGGAGGCCATCTTCACGCGCCACAGTAGGAGTGACGAGTAAATGACGAAGGTGGACAGCCTGGACTTGCCTATCCACTTGATCCATCCAGTGAAGATCGCGGTCCCGAATATTTTTGTCGGACCACGAACCAGATTTTGCTCCCAGAGGATATGGCCCGCTGCCGAGATCAAGCTGGCGTGTCAGCGCTTCATAGATCGGGAACAACCGTCTGAAATCGTCCCACGTTCGGGGCACCGCGGACACAACTGCATCCGGTTTTCGAGTGCGGGTTCGATCTGTGGTAAGCGCGCTCACTTTTATCCTTGAAGGATCTAATCGCCGGAGCAAAAGCGTCCACAAGAAGTAATGCAAGGGGACGGCCAAAGGCAGGAGAATCCGCACGCTCGTTGAAGAAGTTCATTTTATTGGAGTTTGCTCGGTGGAAGGAAAACGGCTTTGCCGCCAATCTCAGATTGCGACCCTTCGTCTCACTTGGGGACCGACCGAGTTATTTCAGCGAAGAAAAATCCGCGAGGGCTAACCTGCATTTCTCACGGGATTGTATGTTTCCTGGGACCGCCAATCTCCTGATTGGCGCTGCCAGGTTTGCCCAAACGCAATTCGTGCCCACTGCGTTGAGTCTGTGCTGCTCGTGGCTGCATTGACTCAGATTTTTCCGGACACACATTAAACTAAAATCTTCTCGCCTCGCTGATTTTCGGAAATTTGATAGCGTTTGAGTTTGCGGTAAAGGGTCGCCCGGCTGATTCCCAACAGCTCGCGGGCTTTCTCCTTGTCACCACCCACCTTTTCAAATACACGCTGAATCGTTAATCGTTCGAGTTCATCGAGCGCGACCGTGGACTGAGCATCAACCTCGGAATGCGCGTCAACCTTGTCGGGCACATCCGCTTCGACCTTGTTCTTTCCATTGCCGCGGAGCAATGCGGGGGAGAGGTCACTCTCATCAATTACTTTACGGTCGCCGAGCGTAACCGCGCGGCAGAGGCAGTTCTGCAGCTCGCGAATATTGCCCGGCCAGTCATAGCGCATCAGCAGCTTCATGGCGGCGGACGTGAACTTTATGTTTTCGCCCTCGGGCAAACGATCGAGAAAGTATTGAGCGAGCATGGGAATGTCCGAACGCCGCTCGCGCAGAGGCGGGAGAGTGATGGAGACGACATTGAGCCGAAAAAAGAGATCTTTGCGAAAACCGCCCTCGCCAATTGCGGATTCCAGATCGCGGTTCGTAGCGGCAACCACGCGCACCTGCACATGAATATTCTCATTGCTGCCGACGGGCCGCACTTCTTTCTCTTGCAGGACACGCAGCAGTTTGGCCTGCAATTCAAGCGGCAATTCGCCGATTTCATCCAGAAAAATCGTGCCGCCATCAGCCGCCTGAAACAAACCGATTTTGGATTTGGCGGCTCCCGTAAAGGCGCCTTTCGCGTAACCGAAACAGGTCGCTCTCCATCAGACGTCGGGACCAGGGCGCCGCAATCCACTGCCACGAAAGGCCGCTTCGCGAACGTGCCTCGATAATGGATTGCGCGCGCGACGAGTTCCTTCCCTGTTCCACTCTCACCACAAATCAACACGGGAGTCCACGTGTCTTTCAGACGGCTGATCATGCGCAATATCTCTCGGATATTGGCCGATTCGCCGATGATTCCGTCGAGTTCCTGATCTGTCTCGACACGTTCCCGAAGGACCCGATTCTCTTGCACCAACTTAACTTTTTCTTCCATCCGGCGAAGCAGCATCCGGAGTTCCTCGACTCGGAATGGCTTCTGGATGTAGTCATACGCGCCCAGTTTCATGGCTTCGACGGCCGATTCGATGGACCCGTGCCCCGTCATGATGACTACTTCAGTACGCCGGCAGTCGCGACTTGATCTGACGCAGCAAGTCCGCGCCGGATAGATTCGGCAGGCGCAAATCCGCAATAACAATGTCGGGTGAAATCGCGGGAGACTGAGCCAGGGCGGCTTCGGCGCTCTCCGCTTCCGAACAGATATAGTCGAGCGAGCTACCGACGGTCATGCACAAACGGCGTATGCTTTGCTCATCATCAACGACGAGAAGCCGAATCCGCGAATCGTCCTTAGTCACCGATGTGCTCCTTGAACAATTGTGAATCGCCCGACAAATCTTCCCGCGAATGCAAACGGAACAAAATTCAGAAGTCCGCCGGGAAGCCTTGCGATCTGATGGCCGCCACCGGGATGCGAATTAGAAATGTGCACCCTTGGGCGTTCGCATTGTTGTGGCACAAAATCTCACCGTCATGGGCCTGGATAATCCCGTAGCAGATGCTCAGCCCCATACCGGTTCCTTTTCCGACCGGTTTGGTCGTATAGAAAGGCTCAAAAATGCGGTCGGGGTTTGAAATTCCTGGACCATTGTCGCGAAAACTAATCTCAACACTCTCCGCGGTAGCGATGGTTTCAACTTCAATTCGTCCGGGACGTCCGCACTGTTCGATGGCGTCAAAAGCGTTATTTAGAACATTTAGAAAGACCTGCTCGAGCTGGTGCGGATCAGCAACCACTAAGGGAAGATTCTCAGCAAGGCGCTCACAAATTTCGACATTCCGGCTCGATAGTCCGTAGGATCGCAGCTTGAGAGTTTGCTGGAGCACCGCATTAATTTGAACGAGCTCACGCTGCGGAGGCATTTCCCGCGCGAAGCGCAGCATATTCTGAACAATCAGGCGAGTTCGTTCCGCTTCCTGCAAAATGATGCCAAGATTTTCCCGAGCGAAATCGGGGAGTTCGGGATTCTCCAACAGCAGGTCGGTGAAACCGACAATTCCTGATAGCGGATTGTTGACTTCATGAGCAACGCCCGACACCAGTTGACCAAGCGCTGCCATCTTCTCGGCGTGCGCCAGTTTGTCCTGCAGTAGAGAAGCTTCGGTGATGTCGGTCATCACAACGACGACGCTATTGGCGTCTCCGCTTTTCTCGCGCATCGAACTGAGATGCACGACGAATCGCGTCGTGCTCCCTTCTCTCCGTAGAAACGGCAGCTCCAGCCTCTGGACTCCGCCGCAATCCAGGACCGTGCGCAACGATTCCTGAAAAATCGGCCTGTAAGAAGTGTGAATCAGCCGTGCGAGCGGCAAGCCCTGAAGCGCTTCCACCGAATATCCGATCTCCGCGGCCCGGTGATTTACATAGCTGATGCGTCCGGAAGCATCGAGCACGAGAATGATATTCTGCGTGTGATTCAGGATGCTCCAGTTGAAATCACGTTCTCGCCGAAGAGCCGCTCGTGAGTTCTTCTGATCGGTGATGTCTAGAATCAGCCCGCGATATTGCACGAGTGTCCCACTGGCGTCGCGAACCGCGCTCACGTGCAGGAGAGCCTCGACTGGGCGGCCATCTTGGCTTCGCAGTTCGGTTTCGCGGTTGCGCAAGAGATCCGTATTCCGCAGATCCTCCAGCAAGCGGCTACGGCCAGCTGGAGGCAGGAGGTCTTCGAACAAGTTCTTAGTCAGAAGCTCTTCATGGTTCGAACATCCCAGCATTTGCACCAGAGCGTGATTTGCATCCACCATCCGCCCGTCTGGATCACAAAAAAAAGCTCCCTCTTGAATGCTGTGAAAAAGGTCCCAGTAGCGCCGTTCCGCTTCCATCTTTTCACTAATGTTGACGAGCACATGGATGGTGTGAACGTCCGCCCCTTCGTCCGAAGGCATTTTCGTCGTGGAGACCAGGAAGCTGCCATCCGGGAGAAGTTCGACTGGTTCCTCGGCACCTCCCGGCCGTTCCATGCAAAGTGGACAAAGTCCTGCGGTGGATTCACGGTCAATTCCCAGCACTTCATGGATCGGGTGCCCGATCAGCTTGGACGGATGAACTCCTAATCGTGCGGCAAGCGGACGATTGATTCGAACAATATTTCCCTCAGCGTTGTGAACGATAATCGAGTCCGGAATCGAATCAATCACGCGGACCCAACGTTCGCGGGAACTATGAACTTGTTCGAACAAGCGCGCTTGCTCGAGCAGTCCGGTAAAACTTGCGACGAGGATTGTTATTTGTTCTTGTAGTACTTCAGAGATAATCGCAGCATCTTGCCACGATGCGAGGGCCGCACCGAGGAACTCGCCGTGGCTGATAAACGGCACGGCGATCTGGAAAGTTTCGCCAGAACCCTGAAACGACGAGGCTTCCTGCGCATTGGGTTGACAGGAGATCGCCTTCCGGATGCGTTGCGCCCTGGTCAGCGAATCTGCGGCATTGGACGAGAGGACTTCTCCCTGTTTTCCCCAGGTGGAATGCCCCGCGGATTCTAAAATGCGCCAAGTCCCATGATCGGAAGTGCGGCAATAGCAAACACCGCTCGCACCCCAAAATTCGCAGACTGTCTTGCAGAAGAGACGGAACAGCTCGTTCTGACTCATACCACAGGACTCAGAGGTCAGGCGCGCAAGTAACGTCTCAAAGGACAAGCGACTCAGTTCTGGCTGTTCGTGAATAATTCTCGTGGCACACATCCGTATGCCTGCTCCGATAACTTCCTTATTGTTAATGCGATTATCAATTATCGAATTAAAACAACTTAAGTCAATATAACTTCCGGGGAGTTATACTAATTTAGTTACTTCAACGCCAATAGTCATCGCAAAATGAGACGCAGTATCGCTGCGGTCGGCTGAGAGTGAGACTTATGAGTGCTATGTCAGGCGGCACATTCCAGGCATAGATTTGTTATAAATTACCTGATTGCAATACATTGCGGGACTTCTAAGGCCTTCCCTCCTCTCACTCCGAGTACCTATCCATCTGGCAAGCTTCGTGCATAAGTCCATGTGCTGGAAATTTTCCTGAGGTGACATATGTCTCATATACGTCGAATTTGGTTCGTGATTGCAACCCTTGCACTCTCAGCAGTAACTCTCACGCTTGTGCCGGTCAAAACCGTCGCACAGGATCCCGCAACCGGGGATGTCAAGGATCATGGTGGCCGTAAGGTAAAAGCTTCGGTCAAACCGGCCTATCCGGATATCGCCCGGCAGATGCACATCACGGGGACCGTGCGGCTCGAGGCAACCGTCGCTGCCGATGGCAAGGTCCGTGACACACGTGTGATCGGTGGCAGCCCCCTGCTGGCTCAAGAGGCTTCCAACGCCGTAAAAAAATGGAAGTACGAAGAAGCTGCGAAAGAGTCGATCGAGGCTGTCGAAATCGTGTACCAGTAGTCGACCACGGTGGCGCAATGTTCGTGGAGAGCAATTGAAAGAATTGAGAGGCGATTGCACATGACCATCAGCAGGAAGCTCTACACCGGGTTTGGCTCTATTCTGGGAATTCTCGTCCTCCTGTTCGTGGTCAGCTTTACGGCGAGCCATATCGAACATACCGCGAGAAATACTGCTGCGGACGCGCTGCGCAGTATTCAAAACATCGAACGGATCCGATTCCAGGTGATGCAGGGCGGTCTTGACCTTCGCAACTACTTGCTGAGTGGCGACCCCCGCATGGAATCGACCAAGGCAAACGATGCAAAGGCGTTGCAGGCCATGCTTCGAGACGCTCGAGACAAGACCAGCGACGAACAACTGCGTGATCTCTATTCTTCCATCGAATCGAATCAACAGAGCTGGGAGGACGAGTTTGCCACTCCCCTGATTGCCAAGCGTCATCAAGTAGATACCGGCCAGACCACGGTGTCGGATCTCCAAATAGTTTACTTGCAGCGCTCCACGAATAATTGGGTGGATAAGAGCGTGACGGCTATGGACGAGGCCGAGCGTGGCATCCAGAAGGCGCTGGACAAGTCAGAAGAATCGGCCAATTCTTCCGCCATGATCAGCAATGTAGTGTTATCGCTCGGCACGATTTTTGGGGCTTTGATCGGGATTTTCGTTGCATACCGCACTTCGTTGTCCATCACCCAGCCACTTGCAGAGCTGATAGCTGTCACTCGCGAAATTGCGGAAACCGGCGATCTCGATCAGCAGATTGACGTGCGCCGGGACGATGAGATTGGCTCTCTGGCAAATCATTACCGAAACATGATGCTTCATCTAAAAGAAATGGCGAACGCATCTTCCGCGATTGCCGAAGGCCAGTTGAACGTATCGGTCAAGCCGAGGTCGTCACGGGACACAATGGCCAACGCCTTTTTGCGGATGATCGATGGACTGCGCGACCTGGCCTCGAAAATACGAGACAGTGCAACGGGCGTAGCTTCCGGATCGACGCAGATGGCAAGCGCGTCGAATGAATCCGCCAAAGTCAGCGTAGAGGCGGCCCGAGCGATCGATGAAGTCACCAGCACGATGCACGAAATGAGCATCAACGTGCAGAACGTCGTCAAGAGCACTCAGTTGCAATCGTCCAGTGTTGCAGAGACTTCCGCATCCATCGACCAGATGGTTGCTTCCATCCAAAGAGTTGCTGACACTGCGCGAACTCTCCTCGAGATTTGCCAGCGCTCACGGGAAGAAGTCCATCGAGGCATCGAGACCATGGACAAGGCCACGAACGGGCTCACGCGCACAAGCTCCGCCATCCGCTCCTCGGCCGACATCATCGATGTCCTGGGGCGACGCGCGGATGAAATCGGAAAAATCATCGAAGTGATCGACGACCTCGCCGAACAGACAAACTTGCTGGCCCTCAATGCCGCGATCGAAGCCGCAAGAGCCGGCGAACACGGCCTCGGATTCGCCGTTGTGGCGGAGGAAGTGCGAAAGCTGGCGGAAAAATCCACGCAGTCCACGAAAGAAATTTCCGACTTGATTCAGGGAATTCAAAAAGAAGCGCGCGAAGCCGTTGAGAACATGGAAAAGAGCACGACCATGGTCCAGCAGGGCCTGGAACTGGGCAGCGAGCTCAACGTGGCGCTGACCAAGATTTCCGACGTCGTCTCCGAGGTCTACAAATACGCACAGCAAATCGGCGGAGCGACAAACGAACAATCCGCAGGCTCCACTCAGATTGGAAAAGCCACCTCGCGGCTCACGGAGATCACTCAGGAAATCAATTCCACCATCGAGGAACAGGCGACCGGTGTGCAATCGGTGGTTCGAGCGATGGAAAAAATGCGCGAGGTCGTTCAGCAAGCCACGTCCAGTTCTTCCCAGCTGGCCGCCATGGCGAAGCACTCGTCAAAACTATCCCACCGGCTCATCGAGGTGGCGGACCTGTTCGTTCTCGAAGATCAACCTCACGCGCGAACCAAGGGAAATGCATCCAAGCGACCCTCCCTTCAGGAAGACTCCAATTCGGCTGAATTAGAATCCGAACTGGCGCGGGTCTGAATCTTGAGCAGACCACTAGACAAACAATTACAGATTGTCGGTCTGCGGGTTGGCCGCGAGACCCTGGGCCTGCCTATTTCATTGGTGCGTGAGATCGTTCGCGTCCCTGAAATTACGCCGGTTCCGAACGCTCCCGAGCACATCGAAGGCGTCATCAATTTGCGGGGCAAGATTATCGCGGTCGTGGATTTGAGCAAACGTTTCGGCGAAGCCGCGATCGAGCGAACTTCGAAGAGCCGCATCGTCGTTGTCGAAATGGAAGGGCGGCTGGTGGGACTCCTGGTGAATTCCGCTTCCGAAGTGTTGCGGCTTTCGCCGTCCGAAATCGAGGCGCCGCAAAACGTCTTCCCCAATGAAGAAATGAACTACGTCACCGGGGTCGGCAAACTGGATGACCGGCTGATTGTCCTTCTTGACCTGAGCCGGATTCTGCAGCGCGTTGAATTGCGGCATTTGAGCGAAGTTGCGGAACTCGCCAGCCCTACGATGGGCGCTGGATCATCCCAGCTCCGTTAACTGGAGATTTGAATTCCGAGCACCGGAGAACCATGTCCACACCAATTGTACTTGCACCACCGTCGCCGACCGATGCGGAGATAAAACTCCTGCAAACATTGGTCTATCAGGCATGCGGAATGTTTTTCGATGAGCGACGCATCCACTTTCTTCGCGATCGTGTGCAACGGCGGCTGAAAGTCTGCCAGTCGGATTCCTTCTATAGTTACTATCGCCTTCTGACCAGCCGGGAAGGCAAAGCAGAACTTAACTTGTTGTTGGAAAACCTGACCGTCAACGAAACAAGTTTCTTTCGAGCGAAACCCCAGCTTGAACTTTTCCAGAAAACAATCCTCGAACAGATCCTGAACCGGAAACAGGCGAATCGCGATTGGAGTCTGCGCGTGTGGAGCGCGGGCTGCTCAACGGGGCAAGAGCCTTACTCCCTCGCCATGCTGATTTGCGATGCGCTCGCTTACTACTATCTTCGAAATCCATTATCCGTCGAAATGCCATCTCCAAAACCGATGGTGCCGCCGCCCTGGAAGGTTGAAGTTCTCGCCAGCGACATGAGTTATTCCGGCCTTCTGACGGCTCAGCAAGGCATCTACAGCGATGCGCATATGGAAACCGTGGACTACACTTCGCGCCTGCGCTATTTCGACAAGCTCGCGGATAAATATTCAGTCAAGCCGGCGCTGAAGAGTCTCATTCAATTTGATTTTCATAACTTGAAGACGGATTTCCTGCCGCGGCGCAACGACATTATCTTCTGCCGGAACGTGATGATCTATTTTGATGAGGCGGAACAAAAACGCCTGATCGAAAAGTTCTATCACTGCATGAACCCGGAAGGATATTTGTTCGTAGGGCACGCGGAAAGCCTGTTCGGCTTGAGCACGAAGTTTCGCATGGTCCATTTGAACAACGCCACCGCCTATCAGCGGATCGAGGCGAGCGAGTGAACTTTTTCTCCGATGAGCGCGCAGCGGAACTTCGCGATCTCTTCTTTGAGAGCGCGCAGGATCTTCTGCAGGAGTTGAACGAGGCGGGAATTCTACTCGAAACCGACCCGGCAGACTCCGACGCCCTGGCTCGCGTTCGGCGGGCCATGCACACGCTCAAGGGCGACTCGGCCGCCTGCGGATTCCGGCAGCTCAGCGAGCTCGCGCACGAACTTGAAGATTTATTAACGCCAACACTTGTGATCGAACGCGGCGAAGTTGTGGCCGAAATTGTCCTTTCCGCCGCGGACAGCTTTCACGCCATGCTTGGCGCTCCATCGCGGCAACCTTCAGTCTCCCGACATCACCGAACTCCGTGCGCACATTCGCTCGCTGGTCGAGAATCCAAAGTCCGTGTCCGGCTCCCAGCCATCGCGTTCCCGACATGAGTGGACCAGCCAGGACAAGCAACGGATCCTGGAAGCTCTGCGCGATAAAAAGCCTGTCTATCAATTGACGCTGAGTATCGACCCCGCACTCCAGATGCCAGCAGCGGCGCTACAACTCGTTCGCGCGGCGCTCGAAAAATGTGGCACGGTCGTCGCGCAGTCGCCTGCCATTGGAATCCCGCTACAAACTTTGCCTGCGGTTCATGTCGCTCTTTCGAGTTCAAATCCGCCCGAGTGGATTCGCGCGCGATGCGCGGTCCCGAGCATTGTGTCGGACATTTTTATTGAACCATTGAAGTTCGCTGAAGACGAACCTCGCGATGCCCTCCAGGTTCTTCTGGAGGCCGAGACCGCTGCGGAATCGATGGCCGCCGAAAATGGCCATGCCGAATCACACGCCGAAGAGGCGCACGGAGCTTCCGGCATTGCAGGTGGAATGCTCGGATCGACTGAAGCTTGGCTTCGAGTCGAAACAGGGCGCATCGACACCGTCATGAATCTGATCGGTGAATTAATCATCGGAAAATCGATGCTGCATCGGGCAATCAATGAGTTCGACCAAAGGTTTCCGAAGGATGCATTGCGCACTCGTCTGGGTGACGTGCTTTCGTTCCAGTCGCGGGTCCTCGGCGAACTTCAAAAATCGGTCATGAAGATTCGAATGGTGCCCGTTGAACAACTCTTCCGCCGTCTCCCGCGCATTGTCCGCGACGTGGCCAAGGCGCGCCAAAAGGAAATCGCCATTGAAATGGCGGGACAGAATACGGATTTGGACAAAAGTGTGCTGGACGCCCTCGCCGAACCGATGGCTCATTTAGTGCGTAACGCAGCCGACCACGGAATCGAGACGCCGGAGGAGCGCTTGGTGCACGGAAAATCCGCCCGAGGGACCATCCGCCTGGACGCCTACCATCAGGGGAATCAAGTGGTGATCGAAGTTTCTGACGACGGACGCGGAATCAACCACGAAAAGCTGATGAGGAAGGCCGTGGAAGCTGGAATCGTGTCTCAAGAGGAAACTAAATCTCTGTCCCACGATGAAATCCTCAAATTGATTTTTCACCCTGGGCTGACCACAGCTGAGGAAGTCACGGAAATCTCGGGGCGTGGCGTAGGCATGGATGTGGTGAAGACCGTGATGGACCGGTTGAAAGGAAGAGTCGCGGTGGAAAGTGAGCCCGGGCGCGGCACAACATTTCAGCTAATCGCTCCGCTGACCCTGGCGAGTATCCAGGCGCTGATGTTCCGCGTGGAGAACCAACATTACGCTGTGCCACTCGACTCGGTGATTGAAATTGCCCGCACGAACGAAAGTGAAATTCACAATATCGATGGCCACGAAGTGATTCGGTTGCGCGACCAGGTTCTGAGCGTCGTGCGGCTGGATCAGCTCATCGCCTGCACGTCGACTTCACAAAAGTCGCGGCACTTTGTGGTGACAATCGCCGCAGGCAGCCACCGGTTTGGGCTGATCGTTGACGGCTTGGTTGGCGAGGAAGAACTCGTCATTAAGGCGTTCGAAGACCGCCTGGTCGCCTCCGAACTTGTGAGTGGCGCGTCCATCCTGGGGGATGGAACGGTAGTCCTGATTCTAAATGTCCCAGCCGTGGTGTCGCATCTGACGCGGAAGCGACACATCGAGGTACCCGTATGAGGAGCCCTGTTCGAGTTCTGGTGGTTGACGATTCCGCGTTAATGCGGAAATTGATTCCGCAATTGTTGCAGGGCGATCCGTCCATTGAAGTTGTGGGAACCGCGATGGACGGTCTGCTTGGGCTCAAGAAAATCGCTGAGTTGCGCCCCGATGTCGTGACACTTGATTTAGAAATGCCGAGGATGGATGGCCTCGATATGCTCCGCGAGATCGTCCGGAGACACTCCATTCCCGTTATCGTTGTCAGCAGTCACACTTCCAAGGGTGCTTATTCCACTTTGAATGCGCTGAGCCATGGGGCATTTGATTTTGTCGCCAAGCCAACGGACTCAACGAAGGGCGGGCTGGAGCAAATTGCCAGAGAACTCGCAGTCAAAATTAAAGTAGCGGCGATCTCAGGTCCGCCCAAACTGACGTTTCACCCGACACCGCATCCCGCGCCCGTGTCGAAGCCGAAACCAACCAAGAACCAGCCCACGCGCATTATCGCCATCGGTGTTTCGACCGGAGGACCGAATGCCCTTGATTATCTTTGTTCCCAGCTTCCGGCGGACTTTTCCGGTTGTCTTCTGATTGTTCAACACATGCCGGAAGGGTTCACCGGAATGTTCGCACGGAGGTTAAACGATTGTTCTCCAATTGGCGTGTCGGAGGCGCTTTCGGGCGATATTCTTCAGCCTGGCCGGGCTTTTATATGCCCGGGTAACCGCCATATGAAAATTCGGCGCACTCCGCAGGGAGACATGATTGTGCTTGTGGATCAGGCGCCGGTGAATGGCCATCGCCCATCGGTGGACGTGCTGTTTCGTTCCGTCGCGAAAGAATTGGGTAAGGAAAGCACCGCAGTCCTCATGACGGGGATGGGTGACGACGGCGCGGACGCCATGCGGGCCGTGCAAGAGGCGGGCGGCGTGACCATTGCGCAAAGCATAGAGAGTTGTGTGGTGGACAGTATGCCCCGGGCGGCAATCGAAGCCGGCTACGCTGGTCGAATCGTTCCGCTTGACTCGCTTCCCAGTGTTTTACAAGTTTTGTGTCAGGACGAAAATTCCGGCTCACGCGGCGCTGCAACGGAAATCGAAGCGCTCCACGGACAACGCCGATGAGACAGATTGTGAGAGGAGAAAGTCATCATGGAGTTTAAACCGCTAACCGTGGGAGACCAGCCGAAGATCCGCTTTCTTGTGGTCGACGACTCCGTCTTCGCGCGCAAGAACATGTGCAAAATGGTGGAAGCCTTTGGCGGAGAGATCGCCGGCGAAGCGGTCGACGGTTGCGCAGCCATCGCGAAATACAACGAAACCCTTCCGGACATTGTGTTAATGGATATCACCATGCCGAAAATGGAAGGCATCGAAGCCGTCGAACATATCGTCCACGATCACCCGAAAGCGTGCATCGTCATGGTTTCCTCGGTCGGATATCAGGACAATATTCTCTCCGCTCTGCAAAAGGGCGCTCGCCACTTCGTGCAGAAGCCCGTGAAGCCGGAAGCGTTTTACGAAATCATCCGCTACGTGTTGAACGAAAATTCCGAGGCTTCGCGAACCGCCGCGCTCGAGGCCCAATCATGAACATGGAACTCATCCAGCCGTTCATAAATTCGCTGGACGCCGTCATCTCGGAAATGATGAGCTGCTCCGCGCAAATTGCAGACGTGACCATGGAAGATGGGAATTATCAACGCACGGGAGTCGCCGCGCTCGTCCTTCTCAGCGGTGACATTGAGGGACGCATCATTCTCGACATGGATGCAGCCGCGGCCAGCCAGGTCGCTTCCGATCTTTCCGCGATCGCAGGCGTCCCGTCAGAAGAAACCACTCGCGATATCGTTTGTGAATTGACGAACATGGTGATTGGCAATTCCGTGACGCAATTAAATAACCGCGGATTTAAATTTAGAGTGCACCCGCCCGAACTTTTCTTGATCGACGTGGGACCGAATGGAACGCTGCACAGCGAGACGGTTTTGCTGCGGTTTGAGTTGCCCAAGGGTGCCGTGTACCTGAACATTAATGTTCACGACAATTCGCATGCCTTGGTCGAATCGCTAGGTTGAATACGTCTCGTTCTTGAGCTTCCGCGAATCTCGATTACTGGCCAGAAGCAGATTGCCCAACGTGATGAATATAAGAGCGAACAACTGAAAACGATGCTTCTTGGGAATCGCGTCGAGTGAAAACCAGAAATGGAATTCCGGGAAAGCGACAGCAGTGATGGCTGAGAATCGAGGGATCACATGCTAATTTTCGAGCGAAGAGTGCGCGTTTTTCTGCAAATTCTATTGTGGATGGGGATCGCAGTTGCGCCGATCGCTGCACAGCAGACGATTTCGCTGGTGGGGTCGGGCTCTAGTGTGCCAAGTCCACTCTACACCGCGTGGATGGGACAGTACGGCAAGTTGAAACAGAACGTGCGCGTGACCTATCTGCCGCTGGGCACTTCCGAAAGCATAAAAGAATTTGGCCAAGGGGTAGGCGACTTTGGAGGCGGCGAAATTCCTCTTAGCGACGCAGAAATGCACAAAGGCAAGCAGACACTGGTGCAATTTCCGACCGTGCTGGTGGCAATCGTTCCCATTTACAAATTGCCGCATGAGCCGGAATTGCGCTTTTCCGGTGAGGTGCTGGCGGATATTTATCTGGGAAGCATCAAGAACTGGAAGGATGCAAGAATCGCAAAGCTGAATCCTGGTGTGGAACTTCCTGATTTGCCGATTACTGTGGTGCACAGAGGCTCGGGGAAAGGATCGAATTACATTTTAACGGATTTTTTGAGTAAGACGAGCGAGGAATGGAAATCGAGAATCGGGAAAAACGCTTCACCGAAATGGCCGCTGGGTGTGGAAACGAATCGCGTCGAAGATATGGTGGCAAAGGTGAGCGGAACGCCGGGCGCGATTGGTTACGTGGAGCTCAATTACGCGATGCGCAAGGATATTGGATACGGCAGCATGCAGAATGCGGCGGGGCGGTTCATTCGGCCGACGCCTGCCAGCATTGCGGCGGCGTGCGCGGCGAACAATAAAAATATTCTGGCGGACTTCGGCGTGTCGCTGACTAACGCAGAGGGAAAAGATTCGTATCCCGTGGTGAGCTTCACTCGGATTTATATGGCGGCCTCGGGTTTGGATGCTCTGCGAAGTCAGGCATTGACAGAGTTCTGGAACTGGGCACTGACGGACGGGCAGGAGACAGCGACCAGCTTGGGATACACGGCCTTGCCTCCTGGAATCGCGGCCAAGGCCCGCGAAACATTAAATTCCATTCACTAGCTGCGGAAGTTGGATATGGACCAACGACCTCCGGGTTCTATGCCCGCTGAGGCCTGGCACTGGAAACGCGCACGAGTGCGGATTATCGTTTTGAGGAAGAGCAACCGGTGCTCTACAAGAAACCCGTATTCATTCGCGGGTCGAATGTGAATCACAATCATAATTATCCCAATCGCTGCTATTGATAGCACGAAGTATCGAACCCAGAGCTACTGCCCTGGAACGTCGTGACCGTAAGCGGGGCCGCTTCGCGCGGCGCCATCCAACATTTCAACCCGCGCTTTTCCAGCAGCGAGCAAACTTCGACAGCTACAGTTCCATCGTCTCCCGCATAACTGATGAATACATCCCGAGCCATAACTTACCCTAGGGTTCAACTTTTAATTTTTATCGGTGAATGCGCGTGCGGGGCCGGAAATGCTGCGCTATGATACACCCGTTTCTTTCCACCAGTTATCAATTGACAAATGCATCCGCGCATTAAGTACGAGCTTCGCTTTGCGGTCACCGGACATCGCAGGATCTCCGATGAAGAGGCGGTTGCACGCGCGGTACATCGCTGAGCAGTTGCGCATCGCGACGTTCACCACGCTGCTGGAACCGGAATCGCGCAAAGAAAAAAGCGACCCACTTCCCTTCTATCGGGGGCCGCAGCAGTGGTTAACGCAAACGGTGAAGGCAATTGTCTCCGCTGCCGGACAAACTGTTCCTGTACTGCCGCTCGGTGCGTTGAAGCAATTCCTCGTTCACGCATGGCTCGAAGATCAACAGAAGTTCCACGCACGCAGCGCGAAACGCAAAGAAAAAAGCGCGCACCGGCGACACCAGATTGGATTCGCTCTCTTTGGCGCGACGCTGCTGATGGCTATCCTGCACTTTGCCGGCGTGGGCCACTCTGCAGAAGCTGAGCGCGCGCCCTACCTGAATATTGGAATATGGATCACGTTTCTCGCGCTGGTGCTTCCCGCCTGGGCTGGCGCAGTGCACGCGATAACTTCACAACTGGAATTGGAACGCATCGCGGAGCGCTCGCACCGCATGTCTGTAGCGTTGGAGTGGCTCGCGCACCGCGCGACGCGCGCCACCACGCTCTCCGAGTTAGCAGAAACTGTAAATGAAACTGCCGAACTGATGATGGTCGAAAATCACGAATGGTGGGTCTTGCTCAGTTTTCAAGGCGCGCGCTTGCATGTCTGACGTCGAGAACATCCAGCTCTTCACAGAAACCATCAAGCACCGCAGCATCTAACTGCATCGCTCTTATATCAATATTACAGTTGAAGAGTTACAGATGAAGTTTTTGCGGATTCCGGAGAAAACTCTCTAATAGGTTCAGAATAATGCCAGCCCATGCGGACTTGCTTGTGCTGAGACGTGCGAGGGGAGCCGCGGACATCTACCGTGTTAAAGCGGCGTCATTATGTATTTGCAATAAATTAGAAGGCCCTGAACAGCGGCTTAGTACGTGTAACTACGCGTGAAATGGAAGAGTTGCAGGAGAAATTACATTTGAAGATTTCAACGGCACGGAACAACCAAGCATTTCGCCACTTCAAAAACCGAGAAGGAGCGGCTACAAGAAAGTTCAAAAACGGATCAAAGGTTATGCCAGCCGCCCACGCCACGTCCTCACCCTAGCGCCCTGCCTCCATCCGCTTGAACTCCGCATTCATCTCTATTTCCGAGTGCTTCTTCTTGAAATACCTCCCTCCCCCCTGAGTATCGTACTTACTTTTGTGCGGCTTTTGGGGGAGCAGGTGAAAAACGAAAACCCTGACTTTCTAAATTATTGGGAATCATTACACTCGGTTTTAAACGCGCCATCTTCGCGTTGTTTGATTGTACAAAGAGCCAATTCAAGGCGGTTTGACACTCCGATCTTATTATAGATTCGGAAGAGATAATTGCTCACGGTGTGTTCACTGATCCCAAGTTTTTCCGTGATTTCCTTGGTTGGAGTGCCCTCCGCAATGAGCTCCACTAATTGTGTTTCGCGCTTGGTAAGCAAACTTAGCCCGCGAGCATTTACGATTCGTATGGGTGCGGCATTGGCAAGCGCCTCTAGTATCAATTGGAGCTGACTGCTATTGGCCCAGATCTGCCCTTTACAAACAGACAGAAGGCACTTGCGAAGGTGCTCAACGGGCTCAGCTCGACAGAGTACGCCTTTCGCCCCTGCGCGAAAGGCATCCACGATCAAATCATTCTGCCAGGAATCGAAGAGGATGACGACCCGGGTGGTTGAACGCGAGACGCGCAGCTCGCGCATAGCTTTCAGACCCATCAAGTGCCCGTCTCCCAGATCCGCACTTATCAACGCTACATCTACGTGGTTTGCCAGGCAAAAATGAACGACCGCTGTACTCGTGACGCCGCAAGCCACGACCTCAAATTGCTGGCGAAAATGCCTGAAGGTATTTCGCAACAATTCGCATCCCATAATTGACTCGTCCGCAATGAAGAGACGGACGGGAGTGTGATCCATTTGCACCGGTCCTACGGTTGGTGATGTTTCAAGAGAAGGGGATTCCATAGAAGAGCTCCAATAGATTCGAATTTCACGAGGTTTGAATTAGGTTGTTTTGAGTAATGGCTCCAGCAGGTTGAGAATCAGGCTCAAAGAGAATGAGAGGGCGCAAAAAGAACTGGCTTGAAGAATACTACTCAAAGCCAAATTAAACGGCAAGTTAAAACTTGCACGTTAATCTGGTACCCCTCAAGATTTCCACATACAGCAAATCGAGGACGCGGGTCGGCACTTGGGACACTTCCAAGTGTGCCGCTGCCTTGGGTCATCGCCGCAGGTAAATCACTTTTTCCTCGAAAAATTTCCCAATCGACACCTCCACCCAACGGACGTGAGTAGATTTCTACTCCTCTCCAGGCGCGTATATTAGAGGACAAATCTCCTTGCCAGAATTCAGAAACTCTGCATAGGGCACACTTTGATTGAAAGGGGCTGTTTCGCTTCTTGTTTTCATATATCTGAAACGATAGGGTCGGCCAATGCCACAGACCCAGGCGGAGGGAACTTCTGATCACTACGATGGATAGGGACGACAGTCTTCCCACTGGGCTTCGATTGAACGGGAGCGGGTCCTTGGAGCGCAGGAGACAAATCCGGTTTGGCCTGCACGCGCCCGTACATTATTCGTGGATAGATCGGAATGGGGTGATCCACAAAGGCGAAGGTTTAAGTCGCGATATTAGTTCCCATGGAGTGTACGTCTACGCTGATTGGAACGTTCAACCTCAAAGCGATGCCGACATCCAGGTTGACATCTCGCTTCACTCATTTTCCGACACGGAGCGTACCGTGCACATGAGCGGAAGCGCAAAGGTAATTCGCGTGGAACCGTCAGCAACTGATGAGCACTCCGGGGGATTCGTAGCAGCGAGTGACTCCTTCGCGTTTAGGGAAGGCTAGAAACTGACCGGCGAGGCCCGAACGAACAAGGATTGCATGTTCGACAAATTGAGAAAGTGCGAGGCCACGAACCGGGCATTTAGCTAGTGACACTTCACAGGGAGTTATAAAGGTTCATCAATTTTGACGGCGGATTCTCGACCCATAGTCGCGAACATCGGACGAGGATTTCTGTGGTGGTCGGCGGGGTTTGCCTGCATTGGAAAAGAAGATGGTTGTCGCGCCATTGTGGGCATGAGTTCACAAGGCCTCACTGCTTGCACAAGGCAAAGTTGCATTTTGTAAGCCACAGGGCGGAGCTTTGGACTTTGTATGTCAATTAACCATTTTATGGATACTTATAGCAACGATTCATGTGCATGGTATGTCCTTTACACGCGACACCAACACGAGAAAACGGTAGCTCAAATTCTCACCAGCAAGGGATTCGAGATATTGCTCCCGCTGTACTCAACCGCGCGCCAATGGAAGGATCGAATCAAGCTCATCTCTTTACCACTTTTCCCGTGCTACGTTTTTTTAAGGGGCGGGCTCGATCGTCGATTGGCCGTTATGACAACACCAGGGGTACATGCCATGGTATCCACGGCGGGTCAGCCGACCCCTATACCACACTCTGAGATCGAGGCTATTCGGCGCGTTGTCGAAGGAGGTGTCCGCGTCGAGCCATATCCTTTCTTGAAGTGCGGCGAGAGGGTAAGAGTTAAGTGCGGCCCCTTAATGGGAATCCAAGGAATCCTGGTAAGGAAAAAGAATATTTATCGATTGGTTCTTTCTGTTGAGATCCTGGGGAAGGCAGCCTCGGTAGAAGTTGATGCATTTCTTGTGGAGCGCCTGAACGCAATGCCCTATCGCCATGATGGCCATGGCCCCACGTTGGCGCCCACAGATGTGCAGCCAAGAATCTCCGGATTCACCAACACCAATAATAAGAGCTTTCAGCAGGAGCGATGGTGAGGCTTGTGCGGATCACCAAGCCCTGCGATGTCCTTTGAGATTGCAATGCGCTCCTGGCGCAACCCTTTGAACCTCGCATTCCCAGAGGAATGAGGGCGAAGTCGAGCAGCTAATGTACAAGGATTTTTTTGAATTCGATCGTAACCCGTTTGAACTCTCGCCAGATCCCTCTTTCATGTGTTCTACCGCAAAGAGTCAGGCGACCCTGGCATCCATCACGTATGCCATAACCAATCGCAAAGGGTTTGTCGTCATGACGGGCGATGCGGGAACGGGAAAGACTCTGATTGTGCGAAGCTTGTTCGAATGCTGGAAGAATCAGGGCATCGCCTTCGCGAACATTTTTGCTCCCAATTTACCCTTGATCGATTTCTTGATAAATGCGACTTCTGACTTGGGAATCAAGGTCACAGAATCCACCAAGGGAGACCTGTTGCGCGCGTTTCACGCATTTCTGGTTACTCAATTCCAGAAGGGTCTCACTACGGTATTGGTCATAGACGAAGCGCATCAAATGCCGCCAGCCGTGCTCGAAGAAATCAGAATGTTGACGAACGTTGAAACGAATCAACAAAAGTTGGTACAAGTTCTGCTGGTCGGACAGCCTGAACTTGATTTCAAACTGGATTCCTTCGAGCTGCGTCAATTAAAGCAACGCATCGCAATTCGTTGCCGGCTGGAGCCTCTTACCATACAAGAAACTAACCAATATGTTACTTGCCGGCTTGATCTTGCCGGCGCGAAGTCACAAGCGAACGCGATATTCCCGGCGGAAACAATAGAGGCGATTCATCGCTATTCGCGGGGCATCCCGAGGTTGATTAACAGCGTCTGTGAACAGGCCTTGATCTCCGCATGTGCCTTCCAGATCCGTGTCGTGCCAGTCGAGATTATCGAGGAGGTTGCATCCCTTTTTCGACTTGAGTCTGCCCCCGATCCCAAGCATGCAGAAAAGCCCTTGCCGTTAGCGGATCAGACCGAAAAATCTGTCCCAGTTGATTCGTGGAGGGCCGTATCTTCCTTAAACATGCCCGCCATAAACATACCAGCCATGAAAGCGCCCGATCCGAACTCGAGCTTAAGGCATGTGAACGCATACAACGGGACACCTGTGCAAGCGCCATCGCCGAGCAATTCTGAGACTTCATACGGGAGAAGCCGCGGTGACATTCCTGGTGTCCTGCGAACAGAACATGGAGATTCGACTCCTCACAACTCGACGCAAACCGTCTATCAGGGTACGAATCGCGCGGCCGGCCCAGGCAAGGCCCGCCCTCTCGAATCCGCTCGTGCTTCCACTAAAGCGAACGAATCCATTTTTCTCAAGCCCACGACGACGCAATTCAAGGCTGGCGAACCTGCGATCGATAAAACCGCGGTGTCGGTACCCATGCTTAGGGGATCACGCTTTTTGTATGCTGCTGCGGTCGTGGCCTTGGCGACTGCCGCCCTTATGGCCCGACGTCAGAATGGAGCGTTGATAGTGCCGCGCCGGATTGCAAGCCCGTGGACGGCTTATCAGGCGGGGCCAACAGCCGCACCGATACAGCCTGTTGAGACAAGTTCCGCGATTCAATTCGACGACGGTTCCGAGAACCGTGTAGCGGCTCAGCGCGACAGCGCGGTTTCCAAGTCGACAGAGCCGCCTGAACCCTTGCTGCCTCGTACGAAAACTAACATAGACACGCTATCGCATCCTGTTCTTAAGTCTCATGACCTATCGACATTCAACGAGCCGCCTCTCATCGTGGAGACGCAAACAAACAAGCCATTCGAAAATGGCATGTTCAGTATTTCCATGCCCGACCCCACGCCACCGGCAGCAAGCACAAGCGAGAATCTGCAGCCGCCCAAGCTAGTGTCGTCGCCCTTGCTAGCGTCTTCCTTGCTCGAACGTACCGGAAAAATGCAAGGCGTTGTGGTCATCGACGCATTAATTGACGACACGGGCATAGTAACCGACATGAAAGTAATTTCAGGATTTCCTCGTCTGACACAAGTGGCGATGGATGCGCTACACACGTGGAAGTTCGAGCCCGCGCGACTCAACGGACAACCAATCGCGATGCATACGAAAGTTACTGTCAACTTCAAGCTCCGTTGAGGTTTCAGCACGGTGCGCGAACGCAATCAAGACAGATTACGCTTCGCAGAATTCTTCCGGAGAGCGATCAGGGAAACATCGATGAGCATCACACGAATTATCACAACCACGCTAGCTGTTCTCTTCCTGACAGCGAGTGCGGCGGGACAAATTGTTCAGGCGAGCGATACGTATATCCCGAAAGCTAAATGCGACAGCCCGGTGCTTGCTAATTACCTGCTGGGCCCCGATGACGAGGTGGAAGTTTATGGCGAAGAACTCGACGAGCCGCCCAACAAATCGATGCGCGTTGACGGCAATGGTTCCATCCAGGTGCCGCTGCTAGGGCGTGTTCACGTAGCCGGGTTAACCGTTGAACAAGCCGAGCAAGAGTTGAACGAACAATTGAGCGCGTACATTCGACAAGCCAGGATCGCGATTAACGTCAAGGAATTGCGCAGCCAGCCTGTCTCCATTCTGGGTGCTGTAAATTCCCCAGGTGTTCACCAAGTGCAGGGACACCAGACCCTGCTCGAAATGCTCTCACTAGCCGGTGGGATTCGGCCAGACTCCGGATACAGCATCCGCATCACTCGAGAGCTGGAGTGGGGTTGCATCCCATTGCCAAACGCGAGGCTGGATGCTTCGGGCCGGTACACCGTGGGTTCGGTTAACTTGAAAGAGATCATGGAGGGAAAAAATCCCGAGGAGAACATTCAAATTTTTCCTCATGACGTCATCTCCGTCCCCAAGGCTGAAATGGTGTACGTCATAGGCGATGTGAAGCGCTCAGGGGGATTCGTTCTTGGAGAACAAGAGTCTATCTCCGTGCTCCGTGTACTTTCGCTCGCCGAGGGTCTGGGCCCGTCATCTCAGGCACAGAATTCCAGGATCCTGCGAGTGAATCCCAATGGGGAGCAGCGCACGGAGATCGCCGTCAACATCAAGGCGATCCTCTCCGGAAAGATAAAAGACATTCCGCTGCAAAGCGACGACATTTTATTTGTTCCGGACAGCGCCGGCAAAAAAGCTTTTTCGCGCGTCGTCGAAGCGACGATTCAAGCTGCAATCTGGCGCGTGCCCTGAAACTGGATCAAGGGATATGGACCAAGGGAAATGGATGTGGTTCGCGCCTTTCGATCTAACGTAGTGCTTGATCACGAGATGAATTTTTTAACATATGTGAAAGAAAACCATGAGTCGCCTGTATGAAACTCTGACAAAAGTTGAGAACGGCCGCTCTGCCTCGTCATCGATCGACGTTGTGAGGCCGCCATCTACAAATACCAACGGATTTCCGCCCGAGCAACACAACGGAGCGGAGCGTCCTTCAATTCTTCAGCGGTACGTGGAACCAATTCGGATGGATGCCGCGCCGACGCCGGGTTACGGCAGCCTCCGGGACTATTGGGAAGTAATTGTCCGCCACAAACTGAGGCTGTTGTGCTTCGCGGTAGCCGGACTGGTCGGCGCGATCTTGTTTAGCCTGGTGCAGGCGCCGAAATATCGCGCGAGAACTTCTCTCGAGATCCAGAATTTCAATGAAAACTTCATGGATTTGAAGAGTATGGATCCCACAAACTCCTCCACCGAGCACTTCTCCACAGCGGACACGTATTTGGATACGCAGATCCAGATCATGCAGAGTGAAGCACTGATCGAGCGCGTGCTCAACGCGCTGAACCTGCAAGAATCGCGGCAATCAAGTCACTGGTGGTCTCCCGGAGCGCTCAAGCGGCGGATTTTCGGAGCGCCGAAGTCCTCTCGTCCTCCAGGCAAGAAGGAAATGATCCGCGAGGTAGAGTCCAATCTGACAGTACGCTCTGCTGCCAACACACGCCTGCTGGAAGTGTTGTACGAATCGCCCGATCCCAAGTTGGCTGCGGACTTCGCAAATACTCTGGTCAGCGAATTCGTCCAGCAAAGCCAGGATATACGCTGGAAATCGACCCAGCTTACTGTCGCGTGGCTGACCAGCCATCTGGACGAAATGAAAGCCAAACTGGAAAAGTCGGAAGCGGAGGCCCAGGATTACGCGCGTGCGTCCGGACTGACATTTACCTCGGAGAAGGACAATGTCGAGGGGACTCGTCTTAAGGAGCTTCAGGACGAACTCTCCGCTTCCCAAGCCGATAGCATCGCCAAGCGGGCAAAATTTGAAGCGGCGGAGAATAAACCCGTGGAGTCGCTCCCGGTCGATGACCCCGTGCTGCGCGATGACAACCAGAAACTCACCGACTTGCAGGGGCAGCTCGCCCAACTCAGTGCAACGCTGACTCCAGCTCACTTCAAGGTCCAGCGCGTACAGGCGCAGATCGACCAGCTCCAGCTTGCCATGCAGAAGGAACGCGACCAGATCCTGCACCGCATCAGTAACGAATACGATGCCGCACGCCGTCGCGAAAATCTTTTGGCTAAAGCGTACGCCGAGCAAGAGACCATCGTTTTGGATAAGTCCAGCAAGGCGATTCACTACGAAACGCTCAGGGGCGATGTGGATTCCAATCGCCAAATTTATGAATCAATGCTGCAGCGAGTGAAGCAAGCCGAATTGGCCAGCGCTATGCGCGTCAGCAATGTGCTGGTCGTTGACGCCGCCGAACCACCATTACTTCCCTACAAACCGAATTTACCGATGAACTCTGCAATTGGACTGTTCTGTGGGATTTTCACGGGCGTTGCATTCGTACTGGTATGGGGACATTTCGATCGACGAATATTGGCGCCGGGCGAAGCGCAAGTCTTTTTGAAATTGCCCGAACTCGGCGTGATACCTATGGCAGAAATCGGCGCAGAAACCACGAGCAAGGCCGCGCTTGCCTCGACCTCCGCACCTGGAGAAAGTCCTGAGCTGGCCACCTGGCAGCGCAAAGTTTCTCTGCTGGCGGAATGCTTTCGTGCCACCCTGACTTCCCTCCTTCTTCCCCTTCAAAACGGAGGGCATCCCCAGGTCGTGCTACTTACAAGTCCAGCGGTTGGTGATGGAAAGACGATGGTGACTAGCAACCTCGGTATCGCCATGGCCGAACTCGGCCGAAGGGTCGTGCTGATTGACGGTGATGTGCGCCGCCCGAGATTGCATCAAGTTTTTGGAATGTCGAATGATTGGGGTCTTGCTGACTTATTGTCGGCGAAAACTCCACCTGGGTCGATTCCTCTGGAGGAGCTGGCTCGCGAAACGAAAGTTCCCGGCCTGTGCCTGTTATCCAGTGGGACCAAAACCACGACCACCTCCAGTCTCTTTCATTCCGCCAGCATGGCCCTATTGGTGGAGCGCCTTCGGACAGAGTTCGACATGATTCTTATTGATGCGCCTCCCATGATCTGGCTCGCCGATGCGCGCGTGCTGGGCCGCATTGCTGACGGCGTTGTTCTAGTCCTCCGTGCAGGGCGGACTACGCACGAAAGCGCCTTATTCGCCATGCAACGATTCGCCGACGACGGAACGCGCGTGCTCGGGACGATTCTCAACAACTGGGATCCGAAAAACAATGGATCTTACAACTGTTACAAAGACTACGCAGGGATGTATCACTCAACGGAAAAATGAGCGCAGCCGGCAGTCTCGGAAATAAGCAGACGTTCGCGAACAAGAGTTCCGCTCAGAGCAGATAAAACTCAGCACCCTGCACATTGATCCATTTCTCTTTCCCTACAAATTTACTGAGATTATAAAACAGCGCGGTGACTATGAGCTCTGAAGCCCAAATTCTGCCTGCCGTACAACAACAAGAGCGTTCGTCGTTACGCGTGGATTTCAGTTGGATGTTTGTAGGAAATGCCATCTATGCGTGCGGGCAGTGGATCACGCTCATGCTATTGACGAAGCTGCTGCGTCCGGAGCAAGTGGGGCAGTACGCGTTGAGTCTCGCCATCGTTTACCCCGTGATCGCGCTCACGAGTTTTCAACTTCGGGCCGTTGTGGCTTCAGGTATGTACCGGCAGAGCCATTTCGGCCATTTCCTTGGCCTCCGGCTGTACACCACATCTATTGCAATCCTGATCGTTTTCGCCATCACGCGGATTCTACAATATCGCCTGGAACTTACCGCAGTGGTTCTGATCGTATTTATGGCGCAGGCCATCGAGAACCTCAGTGACATTTATTTTGGGCGGCTGCAATTGCACGACCGGATGGTTCGGATCTCACGTTCGTTGATCGCGCGGACATTGCTATCCGTATCCGGTCTGGCGATCGGAATCTTTGTCGGCAGAAATCTGTTCTGGGGAATCGCAGGAATTGTGGTGGCGCGAGCAGCTGTTCTCTTGGGATACGACGCGCGCAAGCGTACCCATGGTTTGGCCGAACAACCCACGGATTCTTCTCGAACCGAAACTCTGAAGCCGTGCATGCACCTGAAAGTCCAGCGCGAATTGCTATGGTTCAGCTTCCCTCTGGGAATCCTGACGCTCTTGGTCACTCTTAATTCCAGCATCCCCAGCTATTTCATCAAGCACGCGCTTGGAGAACGAGAATTGGGCATTTTCTCGACGATCGGATTCATGGTGTCAGCAGGAAGCATCGCAGTGATGTCGCTTGGGCAATCCGCTTTCACGCCGTTGGCCAGAGACTATGCCGCGAAAAATTTCGGGGAGTTTTGGTCCATTCTCGGCAAGCTCCTCGGCCTGGGAGCAACGGTGGCCGTCTGCGGAGTGATTTTGTCAAAAGTGGCCGGGCAAGAGATTCTGACCATCGTGTTCCGCCGCGAATATGCTGATAGAGCCGATCTCCTGCCCTGGATCATGGCGGCCGGAGGCGTGGGATACATGGGCCAGTTCTTGGGAATTGGAATGACTGCGGCCAGATATTACCATTCACAGATTGCGCTCCTTATCCTCGTCAGCTTAAGTCTTTCTGTAACCAGTTATTTCCTGGTTCCGCGGCAGGGACTCCTGGGAGCGATCGTCTCTATGCTGGTAGCAGCGATTGTGCAGCTTGCAGGCGGCGTCATGATTTTATTTATCGGGACGCGCACGCGAAATGGAGTGCTTGTTAAAAGTGCCGGACCGGCATGACGGTTCGTCGTCAGAATCTTTTTTGTTACACCGCGCAACAACTTCTCTCGACACTTTCCACGATAAAAATAATGAGTGATTCAGCGCACTTTCGCACATTCGACGCGCGGTCTGGAATGCCAGTAATTGCTGGACGTCGAATGCATGATAGCGGTTGGTCCGCCAGCATTTCCGTCGGCGAGGAAAACCGTTCCGCTATTGGCAGGCTGGCGTTCGCCTTTCTTTGGCTTTTGGTATTCGCGATTCCATGGGAAGACGCAGTTACCATTCCTGGCTTTGGTACAGGCACTCGTTTGATCGGGGTACCCGCTTTAGTGCTTGGAGTGATCGCGGTTATCGAACGGGGAAAAGTCAGGCATCCAGTCGCCGGACACGTCATCATGATTCTTTTTGCGCTATGGGCAGCAGTAAGTTACCTATGGAGTATCGATCCGGATGAAACTCTTATTGCAGCCTCCTCATACCGTCAACTCCTGGCGATGGCCTGGCTTATATGGGAACTCGCACCCAGACTTCGCGAGCAATTGCTGCTGTTGAACGCATACGTCCTTGGAACTTTTGTTTCAGGGATAGACACTGCGTACCAATTCCTTTCTCATCACGAGGCCGCTTATCAACGTTATACAGGCAGTGGACTAAATCCCAATGACTTCGCGCTACTAATGGCCTTAAGCATCCCCGCCTCATACTATCTGCTCATCCAGAGCAAAGGGAGGATGGTTTGGGTCTATAGATTCCAACTTGTCTTGGCAGGAACGACCATTTTATTAAGCGCCGCAAGGGGGGGATTCCTGGCCGGTGTTGTGGCGTTTTCTATTGTGCCTTTGATTCATCAACGGTCGTCTCGACGTCGAAGAATTGTCAATTTCTTGAAAGCGGCGCTGGTCATCTGTGGCGCACTAACATTCTTCCCTGCAAGTTCCTGGGAACGCCTTTCGACTATTCCCGATGAACTCCGAGGAGGCACGCTTACCGGGCGCACGGTAATCTGGGGAGCGGGCTTAGATGTTTTCCGCGAGCATCCATTCCTGGGTGTTGGGGCGGCTGGGTTCCGGGAGAGTGTCAATCGCGCTATGTCCGAAGAAATTGTTGCGCATAATACTTTCCTTTCGATTCTTGTCGAGCAGGGCGTGATTGGCTTTTCACTTTTTTGCGCCTTGCTGGGTGTACTGGCGCTATCAGTGAGCGCGATGCCTTCCCTCCCGCAGAAATTTTGGATTGTAATAATGGCGGTTTGGGTAGTAGGAGTTTCGAATTTAACCTGGGAGATGCGGAAACCGACTTGGTTCTTCTTCGGTTTGTTAATGGCGCAATGGGCCAGCCTGGAATCGAGAAATATTTCTGGCCCGGCTTTAGTTCCCGCCCGGCCAACTTTTCCACAGGCGCGTCGAGCGTGAGTTATCTCGTGCGTAGATTAAGCGTAATGAATTCGCGCGATCATGAAGAAGATTAAAGTGGTACACATCGTTCCCCTGCTGGCGCCCGGTGGCGCTGAGACCCTGGCGGTTCATCTTGTAACAGGCTTAAACCGGCAGCGCTACGACGTGGCAGTCGTTTCGTTGAGAAAGTGTTCAGGATGCGACCTTGAGCGTTTGCTTGCGGAGCGCGGGGTGCCGGTTCTATATCTGGGCAAACAGCCTGGATTCGACTTCCGTATATACCATAGAGTATATAGAGTTTTGAAAGAACTCCAGCCGGATGTTATACACACGCATTTGCACGTGCTTCGTTATGCCCTGCCTTCCATGCTTTCTTTCAAGCATTCTGCAAAAGTGCATACCGTTCATAACCTGGCGGAACGCGAGGCTGAACGTGGGACGCGCTGGATTCAGCGCTACGCATTTAACCAGGGAGTCGTGCCTGTTGCAGTATCGGATGAGGTTGCAATCAGTCTGGAGCGCTTATACGGAATTCAACGCTGCAGCACGATAGCGAACTGTATTCCAACGGACCTGTATTCTTCTCCGCGAACTTCACGAAAGGAGTGGCGGGCCCGAGTGGGCTTCGGTGACGATGATGTTCTGTTTGTCTGCGTGGCACGTTTTGCTCCACAGAAAAACCATTCGCTGCTCCTAAAAGCGTTCGCCCAAGGTCCCGCCTCCGATCCGAACGCCCATTTGGTGCTTGTTGGCGAAGGGGCTTTGCAGGGCCAACTGGAACAGCAAGCAAGAAATCTCGGCTTAGGTGCCCAAGCCCACTTCCTCGGGCTCCGGACAGATATTCCGGACGTATTGGGTGCAATGGATGTTTTTGTGTTGAGCTCAGACTATGAGGGCAGCCCGCTCTCGGTGATCGAAGCCATGGCCTCCGGACTGCCCATCGTGAGCACCGCTGCGGGTGGCGTGCCCGATCTCTTCGAAACTGGGAAAGAAGGATTCCTCGTACAGCCGGGGGATGAGAAGGGTTTCTCCGACGTCCTCGAATTACTTTTGCGGGATTCAGACGCCAGAAAATCCTTGGGAATCGCAGCCGCACAGCGAGCAAAAAGAAAATTCGACGTATTAACGATGGTCCGGTCGTACGAAGAGCTTTACGAGAACACCATTGGTCGTCCGCGCGGCCAGCAGGTGGGCAGAACTTTTCCAGAACTCGTTAAACCATCCGAAGAAAGATTTGTACGCAGTGGGGATCAATGGGGAACCTAAGCTGCCCAATCGATCATTCACCCACGCGTTATGGAGAATAGTGTGGACTATCGCTACACATTTACAGTGTTCACTCCGACCTACAACCGCTCCAGAACATTACCCCGAGTGTATGAGAGCCTTCGTCCGCAAACCTATCGCAATTTCGAATGGCTGATCGTAGATGACGGCTCGACTGACGACACGAGAGAAATAGTTGAAAAGTGGCAAGCCGAATCAGAATTTCCCGTTCGATACATCTACCAGGAGAATCAGGGCAAGGCTGCCGCTTTCAACCGAGGCGTCCGGGAAGCCCAGGGAGAACTATTTCTCACATTGGATTCCGACGACGCTTGCGTAACCCAGGCACTCGAGCGATTCAAATATCATTGGGATAGTATCCCGCCGGACCAGAGAGACAAGTTCTCTGCGATTACAGCCTTGTGCAAAGACCAGAAGGGGAGACTTGTGGGTGACAAGTTTCCCAAAGATGTCCTGGATTCAGACTCTATAGAGTTGTTCTTCAAATACCATGTGAAGGGTGAAAAGTGGGGATTTCACCGGACTGACGTACTGATGCAATTCCCTTTTCCAGTGGCACCGAATGTGAAATTCATTTCCGAGGGACTCGTTTGGTTCGCGCTGTCCCGCAGGTTTAAGACGCGGTTCGTTAACGAAGTATTGCGAATATATTATTTAAATGACGGGACTGGAGACCACTTGTCTTCTCTCAGTCCGGAAGTAATGTTTGGGCGCGCACTGTTTCATAAATACGTTTTGAATGAGCTGGTGGATTGGCTATACCGCTCTCCCGTGAATTTATTTCGTTCAGCCATCAACTTCAGCCGGTATTCGATCGGGATCGGAAAAGGTCCGTACTCCCAGTTTAAGGAGCTGCGCACCGTGGCCGCGAGAATACTGTTAACGATGTCACTGCCCATGGGTTTTGCAATGTCCCTGAAAGATAAGCGGACCATCGCAAGAGCGGCTCGGGAATAGTTTTCACGTTGGGCATTTATAGTTATCTGATTCTATTTTTTGCAAACACTACGCTGGTAAATCGTGTTAGGAAAAATTAACAACAATCATTGTGCTGGCTTGCTATTCGTAGCCATCAGTTGCTTGATATGCGCAACGTTTATCGCGGGGAAGTCTTCAGTCGCAAGAACGGAGGCCAAAGAAGGGGCGGCAATAAATGATGCCCGATTACTACGCGGATTATCGCCCTATATGGCGCGGACACCGCAATCCTTGACGCTGTTCGTCTTCGGTTTGGGGTTATGGATTGCTGGCGCCGCGCTCCGGAGTTCTCTGTCGAGATCAGAACTGTCCGAGCCGCACAGCTCGGCGTCTCAACTTGCCGTAGAAAATCTCAAGTCTGAGCCACGACAAAAACGGAAAAAGTTCGCGCATTTCTACCAGCTGGGTGGCCGTACAGGAAAAATAAAACCATTTAGTGGAGGTAACGAACAGCGTGCCCCGCGGCAAACCGCGAGACGCGAATAGTTTTCTCCGTGGAGTCAAGCAAGTCGTGATTCGTATTCTGAATGTATATTTCTCGCGTCGTATTGTTCTCTTGGGAGCCTCGGAAATGATCGTGGTGACCACGGCGTTCATCGCAGCCATGGCCCTATTGCGCGGATCGATTCACACTGAAATCGACTTAAACTACCAGCAGGGCGCGCTCAAATTGGCGCTGATCACAGCCGTGTTTTTCGTCTGCATGAGTTACCTCGATCTATATGACACGCAGGTGCCCATCAGCCGCTACGAGGTCGCCACGCGGCTCGTGCAAGTGTTGGGCTCCTTGTGCATCGTTCTGGCGGTTGTATATGTTTTTTTCCCTCAATTTGAATTCGCTCCCCTTATCGTTTTGACAGGGAGCGTGACGACAG
Organism: uncultured Acidobacteriota bacterium; assembly: GCA_963786215.1. Classification (GTDB taxonomy): domain Bacteria; phylum Acidobacteriota; class Terriglobia; order Acidiferrales; family UBA7541; genus Palsa-360. The sequence continues at coordinate 112,794 of CAWAYK010000001.1, read as the reverse complement.
GCGTTTCGCTGCTGCTTTGGCGGAATGCATTCTACTGGTTGATCCAGCACCCACGTTTCCGGGAACGCGTTTATGTGCTGGGCTGGGGCGAAAACGCACAGTTCCTGGTTGCGCAACTGCGCAGCCGCGCCAATATGGGCATAGATGTTATGAATTGGCAGGACGCAATGGGACCTCCACTCAGCCGTGAGCAGCTCGCGGAGCGCATTAGTGAACTTAAGGATAAAACGGTACACCGCGTCATTGTTGCCATCGGTGACCGCCGCGGAATTATCCCAATACCCGAATTACTCAATCTGCGTTTCAGAGGAGTGAAAATAGAGGATGCGACCGCCTTACTGGAAAAACAGTCTGGCAAGATCGAGATCGATGTGCTTTCTCCTAGTTGGCTGATTTTCTCGGATGGATTCAGAATGAGTCAACTATATGTTTTAGCCCGAGGGATCGTGTCAGGTCTGATCTCGCTAATTCTGCTGTTTCTGATGCTTCCTTTGATTCCTCTTATCGCCTTGGCAATCAGACTTAATTCCAAGGGTCCGGTGTTTTATCGGCAGGCACGTGTCGGGTTATCCGGACGCGTGTTCTATTGCTATAAGTTTCGAACTATGCGGGCAGATGCCGAAGCGGACACCGGCCCGACATGGGCTAGTGATTGGGATCCCAGAATCACGTCCATCGGTCGTTTCCTGCGCAAGTCCCGCCTGGATGAAATCCCGCAGTTGTGGAACGTCCTGCGCGGAGACATGGTGTTTGTAGGTCCGCGACCGGAGCGCCCTGAATTTGTGGAGTGGCTGAGCAAGGATATTCCATATTATCAGCTGCGCCATGTCGTACGGCCAGGCATCACGGGATGGGCGCAGGTTCGCTACCACTATGGGAATACCCTCGAGGACGCGAAGGAGAAGCTGAAATATGATTTGTTCTATATCAAGCGCATCTCTGTGTCCTTGGATCTGCTGATCATGTTTGAAACCATCAGAGTTGTGATTCTGGGTCGAGGTGCGAAGTGACGCTTATTCTTCAATTGATGGAGCCGCTCATCTCTCGGTGAACAGCAGGGTCATATGATCAAGGTCATGCAGGTCATCACGACCCTCGGCACAGCCGGGGCTGAAACCATGCTCACCCGAGTCGTTTTTGGGATGGATGGCACGCGATTTCAAAATGAAGTGGTTTCGCTGACCGACGAGCTGGATTTGGCGGAGAGAATACGGGGAGTCGGTGTGCGCGTACGCACACTTGGCATGAAAAGTAGGGCACCTAATCCGTTGCTTGTGATTCGCATTGCACGCTGGATACGTGAGTCAAAACCGGACTTGATTCATACGTGGATGTACCACGCAAACTTAGTTGGCGCTATAGCAGCGCGTTTAGCTGGTCATGTGCCGATTGTTTGGGGAATCCACCATAATGCGCTTGACCCTCGCGTCGATAAGCGTCGCACTATATTGGTCAATCGCGTCTGCGCTTCCTTATCGCGGCGCATTCACGCACGGATAGTATTTTGCACAGAGGAATCGCGGCGCATCCACGAGGGACTTGGCTACGCGGCCGAGAAGCTGGAGGTAATTCCCAACGGCTTCGATCTGGAGCAGATGAAACCCGACCCTAATGCTCGCCAGTTTATCTGTGAGGAATTAGGCATTCCGGTGAATGCACCGCTGATTGGAATAGCGGCACGCTTCCATCCTCACAAGGATTACCGCAACTTCATTCAAGCAGCCGCACGACTACACGAGCAAATGCCCGAGGCTCACTTCCTGCTCTGTGGCGAGGCCATAACCTGGCAAACCTCGCAATTGGCCGAATGGATCGAGGCCGCAGGTATACGTAGCTGTTGTCACCTGTTGGGGCGACGCCAAGATATGCCTCGACTCTTTGCCGGTATGGATATCTCTACCACGTCCTCTCTTGTTGAAGCGTTTCCCTTGGTAATTGGCGAGGCAATGGCTTGCGGAACTCCGTGCGTCGTGACCGACGTAGGAGATTCCGCATTGATCGTTGGGGAGACCGGCAAGGTTGTGCCCCCTGGAGAGCCGGAAGCTCTAGCCGAAGCATGGCGGGGACTGATCGAGGCGGGCCCCGAAGTGCGGCGTCGCCTCGGAATGGCTGCCAGGCACCGAGTGCAGCAGTATTTCGGGTTGCCAGCGGTTGTGGAACGCTATCAGGCAATCTACACGCAACTGGCCGACGAAACAGAACACGCAGTTTCCACCAGCATTTTGTAATGCTTGGTTCTCGCCGAATTATTCGAGATACCTCATCAGTCCAGGACGAAAGCCAGTAGCCGCGTCCAACACGTCAGCGAGCCGTGGGGGCGGGCCACCAGCCCGCACACAATGCCAGGGAATACGAGGATAATTACGAACCGCGACCGCCCTCGCGTGGTTAATGTTGTGAGTGGGTCGCTCGCGCTTGGCTATCTGAAGGGTCAGCTGGAATATCTTCAGGAAAGAGGCTTTGATGTGGTAGTCCTCTGTCCGAAGCGACGCAAAGGTGAGTGGGTAGTGGAATGGCCCGACGACGTCCCGATCATCGGAGTTCCTATGGTTCGAGAGATTGCTCCCTTACGAGATCTCCGTTCACTCTGGAGCTTGTGGCGCATCACGCGTGTGCTTAGCCCCGCGGTCACCAATGTGGGGACGCCCAAGGCGGGGTTGCTAGGGGGCTTCGCAGCATGGCTGAACCGTGTTCCTTGCCGGTTCTACACGCTGCACGGTTTGCGGTTCGAGACCACTAAGGGACTAAGGCGGCGACTCCTCATCTATGCCGAGCGTCTGGCTTGCCTCTTTGCACATCGCGTCATATGTGTCAGCCAGAGCGTGCGTGAGAAGGCGATTGCTTCCGGAGTGACACGTCGGGAGCGAACGGTGGTTTTCGGATCTGGCAGTTGCAACGGTGTGGATGCCTCGCGTTTCTCGGCCACGCCAGGGAGAATGAAGCAAGCGGCCCAGTTACGAAGGCAATTAGGAATCCCTGCGCAAGCGCCAGTTGTGCTATTTGTTGGCCGCCTGACCTCTGACAAAGGAATTCCCGAATTGATGGAAGCTTTTTTGCGACTTGGCAATCGATTCCCGGATCTCCGGCTACTTCTGGTGGGATGCTTCGAGGACGAAGACCCACTTCCTCTCGATACTCGGACATGTCTGGAGACGCATTCGAATGTAATTTTCGCGGGCGCGGTCAAGAACACTGCCCCTTACTACGCGATGGCCGATGTCCTGGTCCTGCCGAGTCATCGGGAAGGCCTACCCACTGTGGTTCTGGAAGCACAGGCTGCGGGCAAACCAGTGGTGGGCGCATCGGCGACTGGAATTGTTGATCTGATCGTGGATGGCGAGACCGGCCTCCTTTTCCCTGTCGGTGATGCAGCAGCGCTTGCTGAGGCGTTGGCCAGTATAATCACCGACAAAGCCTTGGCCAGTAAACTGGGACACGCCGGCCAGGAAAGGGTGAAGCATGAGTTTCAACAGCAGCAGATCTGGGAGAGGCTGTACCGCGAGTATGTAGGACTTTTGGACTCGAAGAATGTGCCATCACCTTTTTTGATTCCTGAGAATGACAGTCCGGATTTGGTAACGAGGTCAAAATGAGTGCCCGCGCGCAAGAATTATCAAGGCAACGCGAACCCGATCAACGCAAAATGTCTTGGGGATTCCAGTCCCGAAGGCAGCGCCTCGCCTGGTCCCGGAAAACGGCTTTCCTGTCGCAGCCAGGCTTGAATACATGCCGCATGACATGAGAGGTATTCCACCGGCTGAGCGAAGAGTTATATGTATGACAAATCAGACAATCGAAACGCGGACCCTGTAGCGGTCAGGACCTGCCGGCAAACTCAGGGACTTCTTTTGGCGGCAGTAGCGCTCGTCATCCTACCGACCTCCGTAATGTTTATGACACGGGCGACACACTTCCAACCGGGGCACATTGGCATCGAGATCAACCTCCCTGCCGGTCAGCAAGGCGGGCCGGAAACTCCGATTACCACTTGGGTGGTGCCGAGTCTCGTCAGAGTGGGGCCGACCGATGCCCCCGGCAAGGCTCCTTCAATCAATATCTCCGGCGCGCGCGGCGAGACAGTCGATTCCCAGGTGGTCGTCAGGGCCCCGGCAGACAGCTCACTGACGACTGTGAATGTTTCCGCGAGCACTCTGCAGGGTTCGGGCGGAGCCACCATCGCCGCAGCCAATACCACATTGTTTCGGGAGTATTATCTCACCACGAATGGCACGAACAGTGTCACAGGCACCAATCCGCCTCACGGTCCGGGGACGTATGCAGAGCCTCTAATCCCGTTCAACGATGCCGCGACCGGAATAGCCTTGTGCGACAGTTCAGCGACATTGAAGGCGTGCAACGCGACCATCAGAGCAGGCCAGAATCAGCCGTATTGGATTGATTTCTTCATTCCGCGCGGTGCTGGGAACAGTCCTGCAGGAATCTACACCGGCACAATCACGGTCAAGAGCGACCAAGGCAGCACGACCATCCCGGTCACACTGACTGTGTGGAACTTTGAGCTTCCGCTCGTGCCCTCAGAAAAGTCTTTGTTCATGTATTGGACGAATGAGGGCGATTCAAGTGCCCGCCAAGCCTTGCTCCGGAACAAGGTCATGCCCTGGCATGAGTCTCCTTCGGCGGCGCGTTCTGACAGATCAAAGTGGGGACTGAATCGCACCGGGCTGGACAGTTACTCCTACATTGGTATCCAGTGCAACGGTTCATACAAAAGTCTTCCTACTGCATCGCAAATCAGTGGGTGGGTTGCAAGCAATCCAAAAGGATTGCCACTCGACTTCTACGCCGCGGATGAAATTATCGGATGTCCGGCGGCTTACGTGCCATTGACGACATTGGCGAAAAACGCTCATCGCGCCGGTGTCAAGATTCTCGTAACCATTCCCCCGGTATCAGCCTTATATGGCGTGGTTGACCATTGGACGATGCTGACGTTTAACTGGCCCAGTAGCCTTTCTGGAATACCCGGGGACTTTTGGTCGTACGCCAGTTGCAACATTGGGAGCGGCAACACTCCTGGATGGATGGTTGACTATCCGCCAATCGACGAGCGCATCCAGACTGGCTTCTTGAACCAGACGCAGCGTGCAAGTGGGATTCTTTATTGGAGAACAGATAATTGGACGGCGGGCAACGCCATAGAATCCTGGAATGATGTAGAGAATCATGGTTGTGGCGAAGGTTATAACCGCCCTGGCGATGGAATTTTAGTCTACCCTCCCGGTCCGATCGCCTCATCCGAGCCTGCACCGGGAATACGGCTAAAGGCTGTCCGGGATGGCATCCAGGATTATGAATACGTTCAGATTCTCAATAACTTGGGGCAAGCAGCTTTTGCGAACTCCATCATTAAGCCAATAGCTACGAGTTGGAATAACTGGACGCACGACCCGAACGAACTCATAGCCGCGAGGATGCAATTGGGGCAGAAGCTTAATGCTCTCTCTCCTCCTTAGAGGAATGATTTGCCCGCAAGTCCGTTCCGAAAGCCTTGTCGCACGTCAAATTAAATTACTATATCAGTAAGTTAGACACTTATTTATATGCGCGATGAAGGAGACTTTTGCCATGGCCATTCCTTTTTCTTCACTGCGCAGATTGTGTGCCCTAGCTAGAGATAAGCCTAGAAAGTGATAGAGCAATGATCCGAGTTCATCGCGGTAAGGAAGCAGTTGCGCTGATGTCCGACCCGGCCTTTCGTCAGAAGTGGGCTGCGCTTTATGAGGCCTGTTCGTACGGCACCTGCTTTCAAGACATCCCTTTTGTCACGACGTGGTATCGATCCTACGCCGAACGGTTTGAACCTGTGCTTGTGGCGGGAGAAGTGGAAGAGAGCTCTCTGAACGGGCTTCTGACAGTTGCTTTATCGAAAGAAAATAACACGCTCGTTCCCGCCGGAACCGATCATGCTGAATACCAGGTCTGGCTGGCGCGAGATGGTCAATCGGATGAGTTTATTGAATCTGCATTGAACTGCCTGGGACGGGAATTTCCGGCAGCTCAACTCCGGTTTCGGTATCTTCCTCCCGGAACACCACTGGCATGGTGTGATCGTTGGACAGGCCAGTGCCACTTGCGGTCCGTCCCGCGTCCCCTGATGTCCACGAGACCCGGAAATACGGTCGCCGAGTCTTTGAGGAAGAGAAGCATGAGGAGCCGGTTAAATCGGCTCGAGCGTATGGGGAAGGTATCCTTTAACCGTATCGTGGATCCGGAGGAGTTTGCCTCCGCGCTCGACGAGATCATTCCGTTTCACGATTTCCGGCAAGGAGCCGCGCACCTCAATTTCCCGTTTTCCTCCGACAGGCTCAAGAAACCCTTTTACTTGGCAATAATGGAACATCCAAATCTATTGCATGTCACCGTCCTTCGTCTGAACAGCCGAATCGCGGCGGCGCATATCGGACTTCGTAACAAGGAGCAAGTATCCCTGGGAATCCTTGCCCACTCTCCAATGTTTTCTCAATACTCGGTGGGCAAGTTTCACATTCTCCTCCTCGGGCTTTGCTTGCAAAAAGAAGGACTCGTGGACCTCGACCTCACTCCCGGAGGGGAGCAATACAAGGAGCGGTTTGCTTCACATCACGATGAAGCATATTTGCTGGATGTACTTCTTCGCCCCTCCCGTGTGCGTCAATTGCGGCTTCATCTCGGGGATCCGATGCGCTTTAACGCTTTCACCCGGTTACGAGCAAGAGAGATTGTGGCGCGAGTTCAGCACAAGGCGAAGTGGATCAAGTGGCTAAGAATGCCTGGGGAACTGATACGGCAACTGAAGACGGCCGCATGGAACACAAAGGAAATTTGCCTATACAGCTGCAATCGCACTGGCGTCGAAATCGCGCAGCCCCACACGACAATACGCCGCGATTGCTTGCGGGATCTTCTGTTGTTCGAGCCAGTTGAGCCATGGCAACAGCCTCAGTATGAATTTCTGCGCGAGGCTGCGGACCGGCTGAAGAACGGTTGTCATGTCTACACTTATGTAATGGATGGGCGGCTAGTCCACTATGGATGGCTGCTCGAGAAACAGGAAAAATGCCCAATAACGGAAGACCTGGCTTTCACGTTACCGCCAAATTCCGCGCTCCTATTCGATTTCTACACGCACCCCAACTATCGAGAATTGGGACTCTATACGAAATCTCTGCGCCATATGTTCTTTGACGCCGCAGCTTCGGATATACGACAAATCTATATCTTCGTCCCCAAAAACGAGACTACTGCAGGATGTGTAATCGAGAACACTGGTTTTGAATATGAGAAGAGTTTCTTTGAAAGAAATCGTTTCGGAAGGGTTAGCCGGTGGGAGGGTACCCCGCCAGCTGTGGCGGTATCTGAAAAGTTCTTGCAGCAGAATGAAAAACCGATTTGAGCGCAACCAGGGTGGACGAACTCTCATGATGGGATCATCGAAATAAAATTCCGACTTACAGGGGCGGAGAATGACAAAACATGACGTAGCAATCATTGGCGCTGGCCCTTACGGATTGTCCGTGACAGCCCACTTACGCACGATCAAAGGATTGGACGTGTGCACGTTTGGCGAGCCCATGTGTTTCTGGCAACGCAACATGCCAACCGGCATGTTTCTCCGCTCCGGTTGGGCCGCGTCACAAATCGCGAGTCCAAACGAGTCGTTGACCCTGGAAGCATTCCAGACAGCAAGCGGCAGTCCGATTTCGCGGCCGTTGCCACTCGACCGCTTCATCCAGTATGGACTCTGGTATCAACGTCAAGCGGCCCCTTACCTCGATCAGCGGAAGGTTCTGCGTGTCGAGCGCCATCAAAATGGCTTCCAGCTTGACCTCTCAGACGGTGAGACAATATTTTCGCGTCGCGTGGTTGTGGCTGCCGGAATAGGACAGCTCGCTTGGCGCCCGCAGGAATTTGAAGGCATCCCGCCATCCCTGGTATCTCACACGTCCGAACATCGCGACCTTCAACATTTTGCTGGAAAAAAAGTGCTCGTGATCGGAGGTGGTCAGAGCGCACTGGAATCTGCCGCGCTGCTACATGAATGCGGGGCCGAGGTCGAAGTTGTAGCTCGCGCGAGTGAAATTAGATGGCTTGGCGGATCAGTGTCCAACACACTTCATCGAGGTTTGGGCTTTCTCTCTTCGATGCTCTACGCACCGACTGACGTGGGTCCCGCCGGGATCAGCCAGCTCGTGGCCCGCCCTAATTTGGTCAGACCGCTGCCACGCCCTATTAAGGACTGGCTCCGGAAGAGATCCATTCGCCCGGCTGGCGCAGAATGGCTAGTCGAGCGGCTCCAGAACGTGCCCATAAATGCAGGCCGGTTCATTGTTTCTGTTGCTCAGGTTGGCGAGCAGGTCAAAGTCAGTTTCAATGACGGAAGCAAGCGAACCGTTGACCATGTTCTTCTTGGGACCGGATATCGAATGGATATTTCCAAGTACGAATTCCTTGCCCCAGAACTGATACAAGCGATAAGTCGCTTCGAAGGATATCCAAAGCTTCAAGTGGGGTTCGAAAGCTCCGTGCCGGGCTTGCACTTTGTCGGGGCGCCAGCTCTTTGGAGTTTTGGACCGTTGATGCAATTTGTGGTCGGCACGCATTTCATTGGGCGCTCCCTGCATCGACACATCTCCAGAAAAACAGCGCGCGATCGGATTCAGGTCGCTGAATCAAAGCTCAACTCGGACGATTCTGTATTAGCAGTGAAACAGAATAATTGAGAGACGTTCAGCGTATTGTCATGATCGGATTTCTTCTATGACTGAAACGACTGGTGCACTGGTGATCGGCGGAACTCTCAACGGCCTTTCGATCGCCAGAAGTTTGGGCCGCCCGGTACGACGAGCGCACCAGCGGGCCGGACATGACGCCCGCGAAGCCCATCGCGAGGGCCTCCTCGCGCAGCGCGACGAACTCGTCGGGGTGCACCCAGCGGTCGACCGGGTGGTGCCGCGCGGACGGCCGCAGGTACTGGGTGATCGTCGCAGGTCGGTGCCCGCGGCCCGCAGGTCGGCCATGGCCGGGCGCGATCTCCTCGCGGGTCTCGCCCATGCCGAGGATCAGGTTGGACTTGGTCACCAGGCCCGCCTCGTGCGCCTGGCGGAGCACGTCGAGCGAGCGCTCGTAGCGGAAGCCGGGCCGGATCCGCTTGAAGATCCGCGGCACCGTCTCCAGGTTGTGCGCGAACACCTCGGGCCCGGCGCTGAACACCTCGCCGAGCTGGTCGGGGTCGGCGTTGAAGTCGGGGACCAGCAGCTCGACCCCGCAGCCGGGCACGGCGGCGTGGATCTCCCTGGCGGTCTGCGCGTACAGCCAGGACCCGCCGTCGGGCTGGTCGTCGCGGGCGACCCCGGTGACGGTCGCGTAGCGCAGCCCCATGGCGGCGACGGACTCGGCGACGCGGCGCGGCTCGTCGCGGTCAAGCGGCAGCGGCTTGCCGGTGTCGATCTGGCAGAAGTCGCACCGCCTGGTGCACTGGTCCCCGCCGATCAGGAAGGTCGCCTCGCGGTCTTCCCAGCACTCGAAGATGTTCGGGCAGCCGGCCTCCTGGCAGACCGTGTGCAGCCCCTCGGACTTGACGCAGGTGCTGCAGCGCGGTGTACTCAGGCCCGGTGCGCACCCGGGTCTTGATCCACGGCGGCTTCCGCTCGATCGGCGTCTCGGCGTTGCGCGCCTCGAGCCGCAGCATCCGCCGTCCCTCAGGTGCAAGCTCCGGAGTACTCACCACCCCTCCAGCCTACGTTCCCCCGCGCCCTCGCGCGCCCGCCCGCCCCCCCCCCCTGATAACAGCAAGAAGCGCCGCACGTGCCTGCAGTGCCGCAGGCTGCTCCGTGACCGCGAAGACTTCGCATCGAAGAAGCTGCCGAATCTTCGTGATCATGGAAGCGCCCCGCCGCCTGACAGATAACAGCAACAGCGCCGGCGCGAGGGCAGGCCCACTGCACAGCCCCGCCGCGCGTGCCGCGCGGACGCGGCCCGCTACGCCGCCGACGCGAGCAGCGGCGTCACGGTGTGGATGCGCCGCCAGGTCCGGTAGCCGAGGGCGGCCGCCAGGTGCCGTTCGAGCAGCGGCGTCACGTCGGAGACCGAGACGGGGATGCCGGTCTCGGCCGTGAGCGATGTCACGCCCGCGTCCCTGATGCCGCAGGGCACGATCCGGTCGAACCACGACAGGTCGCAGTCGCAGTTCAGCGCGAGCCCGTGCATGGTGACCCCGCGCGCGACCCGGGCGCCGATCGCCCCGACCTTCCGCTCCGGCAGCCCGCGCGCGGGCGACGCCGGGATCCAGGTCCCCGAGCGCCCCTCGACCCGGACCGCCTGCAGCCCGAACTCGGCGCAGACCCGGATCATCGACTCCTCGAGCGCCCGCACGTAGGCGACCACGTCCACCGGCTCGCGCCAGCTTGATGATCGGGTAGGCGGTGAGCTGCCCGGGCCCGTGCCAGGTGATCTTGCCGCCCCGGTCGACGTCGATGACCGGCGCCCCCGGGTCGCCGAAGGGCCGGTCGGACACCGCCGTCCGCTTCCCCGCTGTATAGACCGGCATATGCTCGAGGAGCAGGCAGCTGTCGGGGACCTCGCCGCTGACCCGCCGCCCGTGCACCGCGCGCTGCATGTCCCAGCCCTGGACGTAGTCCACGGCGTCCGACCCGAAGCCTGCGTGCGCGTAAACGAGTTCAGCATCCACAACATCGAGACTACGACGCGAGTGAGACCGCCGCGTCGGCTGGGAACAAACCAAAACGTGATCAACGAGGCAGAACTGCGGGAGATGAGCCCGGGCGAGCGGCGCAAGCTGGCGCACTCGCTCGCCGCCATCGACTACCCGCACCCCCTGCTGGGGATCTACCTGGCGCGGGGCCGCCTGCTTGGCGCCCTCGTGTCGATCATCGCGTGCACCGTGCTCATCGGCTGGATCATCGTCCTCGTCCTCACCCTGCACCGCTCCTTCCACGCGCAGCACTGGAAGGGCGCCTGGGTCGGCTTCGACGTCATCCTGCTGCTCGCGTTCGCCGCGACCGGCTGGGCGTTCTGGCGCGGCCGCCAGATCGTCATCGCCTGCCTGATCGTCACCGGCACGCTGCTGTGCTGCGACGCGTGGTTCGACGTCGTGCTCGACGCGGGCAGCTCCGACGTGTGGATCAGCGTCGCCTCCGCGCTGGTCGTCGAGCTGCCGCTGGCGTTGCTCATGTTCAACGCGGCCCGCCGCCTGATCCGGCTGTCCGCGCTGGTGGCGGTGAGCGAGTCGGGCGACCCGGACGATCTGCGGCGAGCCGCGCGCGGACGGGCTCCCGCCGCTGTGGAAGATCCCGCTGTTCGGCGTGCGCCCCGCCGCCCAGGACTCAAGGGCGCGCTGAGCGGGCCGCCCGCACCCGTTCCGATCGAACATCACACCGTCACGGTGGTAGACCCGCAGCTGGGCGCGGACATAACCTCGTCGCCATGGCAACCGATTTCACCGAGGAAACCGCGGCTGACGCAGTCATCGAGTCCTTCGCGCCGGACACCAGCCCGAGGCTGCGCGAGGTCCTGATCTCGCTCGTCAGGCACCTGCACGCGTTCGCCCGCGACGTCGAGCTGACGATCCCCGAGTGGGAGACGGCGATCGACTTCCTCACCAGGACCGGGCACAAGAGCGACGACGAGCGGCAGGAGTTCATCCTGCTGTCGGACGTCCTCGGGCTGTCGATGCTGGTCGAGACGATCTCCAACCGGAAGTTCGGCGTCGCGACCGAGTCGACGGTGCTCGGCCCGTTCCACGTGGTGGAGTCGCCGGTCCGCGCGCTCGGCGACAACATCGACCTGGTGGGCACCGGCACGCCGTGCGTGGTCACCGGCCGGGTCGTCTCGATCGACGGCACCCCGCTGCCCGGCGCCACCATCGACGTGTGGCAGGCCAACGACCAGGGCTTCTACGACGTGCAGCAGCCCGACAGTGCAGCCCCGCACGAACGGCCGCGGCCTGTTCACGGCCGACGAGAACGGCGAGTTCTGGTTCCGCACGATCGTGCCGAGCTACTACCCGATCCCGACCGACGGCCCGGTCGGCGAGCTGCTGATGGCGACCGGCAGGCACGCGTTCCGCCCGGCGCACATCCACTTCATCGTGACCGCCCCCGGCCACCGCGACCTGACCACGCACATCTTCGTGGCGGGCAGCGAGTACATCGAGTCCGACACGGTCTTCGCGGTGAAGAAGTCCCTGGTAGTCGACTTCGAAGAGGTCGACCGACGCCGGCCCTGGCGGAGAAGTGGAACGTCGGCAAGGTCCCGTTCCGCCACGCCGACTTCGACATCATCATGCAGCCGGGCGCCTAAGTTCAAAGACAGGATCATCCGAACGAGTGCGTGCTTCGCCGTCCGTCGCCCACGGTACACGCCTGAGCGGGCCGCCCGCGCGGCTGCCAGTCTGCGTGCCGCGCTCCGCCCGCCGCAACAGCACCGCGGTAACGGGCTGTCGCCTCAGACGACAGCGCGCCCGGGTCAGCGGGCAACTCCGCCACCAGGGCGGCGGCGATGGTCGGGTACTCGAACGCGAAGCCCGCGCGAGCAGCCGCGCGGGCCGCACCCGGGCGCTGGTCAGCAGCTCCGACGACATCTCGCCGAGGCCGAGCTTCAGCAGCGGCGCGGGCACCCGGAGCCAGCGGAAGTCGGGGCGCCGGAAGGCGGCGTGCAGCGCGGCGGTGAGCTCGGCGTCCGTGACCGGGTTCGGGGCGGTCAGGTTGTACGGGCCGCGCCGCTCGTCCGCGCCGGGGCCGTCGAGCAGGAAGCGGATCGCCCGGACCTCGTCGGTCAGCGAGATCCAGCTCATCACCTGGTGCCCGTCACCGAAGCGCGGCAGCACGCCGAAGCGGGCGGGCAGCGCCAGCCGGCCGAGCACGCCGCCGCCCGCGCCGAGCACGAGCCCGCTGCGCAGGTGGACGACGCGGATGCCCGCCGCGCGGGCCGGGTCGGCGGCCGCCTCCCAGTCGTGCACGACGCGCGAGAGGAACGCCTTGCCCGCCGGGGCGCTCTCGGTGACCTCGCGGCCGCCGGTGTCGCCGTACCAGCCGATCGCGGAGGCGGTGATGAGCGTCTTCGGCCGTGGCTGGGCGGAGGCCAGCCCGGGTTAGCGAGCGCCGTGGCCAGCGCCGCGGTGGCGAGGACCCGGCTGGCCCGGATCTCCGCCTTGTAGCTGGCGGTCCAGCGGTGGTCGCCCACCCCGGCGCCGGCCAGGTGCACGACGGCGTCGACGCCGGACAGCGGCGGGTCGCCCGCGTCGGCGGCGCGCGGGTCCCAGCGCACCTCACTGATCGCCTGGTCGCTGGCCGCGCGCTCGCCATCGGCCCGCGGCGGCCGCCTGACGAGGCGGACGACCTGGTGGCCGTCCGCCCGCAGGCTGGCCGTCAGCGCGGTTCCGATCAGGCCGGACGAGCCGGTGACCGCTACCTTCATCTGCGCGGCGTCAGAGGCCGAGGTCGGCCTCGAACGCGCCCTCCTCGAGACGGTTCTTCACCGTGACGAGGAACCGGGCGGCGTCGGCGCCGTCCACGAGCCGGTGGTCGTAGGTCAGCGCCAGGTAGACCATGGAGCGGACCGCGATGACCTCGCCGAGCGTCGGGTCCTCGACGACGACGGCGCGCTTGACCACGCTGCCGACGCCGAGGATGCCGACCTGCGGCTGGTTGATGATCGGCGTGTCGAACAGCGCGCCGCGGCTGCCGGTGTTGGTCAGCGTGAACGTGCCGCCGCGTCAGCTCGTCCGGGCTGACCTGGCCGGACCTGGTGCGGGCGGCGAGGTCGGCGATCTTGCGGGCGAGGCCGCCGATGTTCAGGTCGCCGGCGTTGTGGATGACCGGCACCATCAGGCCGCGCTCGGTGTCCACCGCGATGCCGAGGTGCTCGGCGGCGTGGTAGGTGACCTCCTGCGTCTCGCTGTTGATCACCGAGTTCAGCACCGGGTGGATCTTGAGCGCCTCGACGGTGGCCTGCGCGAAGAACGGCAGGAACGTCAGCTTGACGCCCTCACGGGCCTGGAAGGCCGCCTTGGCCCGCTCGCGGAGCCTGGCGATGTTCGTGACGTCCGCCTCGACCACGGTGGTGAGCTGCGCCGAGGTCTGCAGCGACTCGACCATCCGCTTGGCGATGACCTGGCGCGGCCGGGACATCCGCTGGGTGGTGCCGCGCAGGGCGGACGGGACGACCGCGGGGCGGGCGGCGGCCGCGGGCGCGGCCGACGGCACTGCCGCTGGCGCGGCCGCGCGGGGCGGGCGGCGCGGCCGGGGCGGCCGCCGCCGCGGCGGCGGCTTGCGCGGCCGCCGCCTCGGCGGCCCGCTGCGCGCGGGCCGCCTCGAGGACGTCCTGCTTGCGGATCCGGCCGCCGACCCCGGTGCCGGCGATCGCCTCAAGCGGCACCGAGTGCTCGGCGGCGAGCTTGCGCACGAGCGGGGTGACGTACGGCGAGTCGCCGGACGGCAGCGGCGTGGGCTCCGGGTACGTGTCGGCGGACTCTTCCTCCGCGGCCGGGGCGGCGCGACGCGGGGGCGCGTAGGCCGGGGCGGGCGGGCGCGGGCGGGGGCGGCGGGATGTACGCGGCGGGGGCAGGGGAGGCGGGCGGGGCGTAGGCGGCGCGCCGCCGGGCGCCGGGGCGGGCGGGGCGCTCCACGACCAGGTGCTCGACGGGGCGGCCGACCCGCCGTTGACCGGGGCGGCCGCGGCGGGGGCGGGGCGGCGCGGGGCGCGGGCGGCGGGCGTCAGGGCGGGCGCGGGCGCCGGGGCGGGCCGGGCGTAGGCGGGAGGCTCGGCGGCGGGCGCCGGGGCCGCGGGGGCGGCGGGCGCGGCCGGGGCGGCGTCGGCCGGGGCGTCGGCCGAGTCCTCGATCACGGCGAGCTGCGCGCCGACGGCGACCGTCTCGTCCTCGTCGACGGCGATGCCGCGCAGGATCCCGGAAGCCGGCGACGGGATCTCGGTGTCCACCTTGTCCGTCGAGACCTCAAGGAGCGGCTCGTCGGCCGTGACGTGCTCGCCCTCCTTCTTCAGCCAGCGCGTGACGGTGCCCTCGGTGACGCTCTCGCCGAGCTGGGGCATTACTACGGAGACCGACATGTTCGGGGTGACTCCTTAGGCGTGGAAGTGCAGTGGCTTGCCAGCGAGCGCCAGGTGCGCCTCGCCGATGATCTCCGACTGGGTCGGGTGCGGGTGGATGAGAGCCGCGACATCGTCCGGCTCGGCGTCCCAGTTAACGATGAGCTGTGCCTCGGCGATCAGCTCGCCGACCCGGCTGCCGACCAGGTGGACCCCGACGACCCGCCCCGGCTGGCCGCCCGGCGTGGACGGCGCCTCGGCGATCACCTTGGCCTGGCCCTGCGTCTGCAGGATGACGCTCTTGCCGTTGCCGCCGAGCGGGTAGTTCACCTCGACCACGTTGATGCCGCGCGCGGCGGCCTGGGCCGAGGTGATGCCCACGGAGGCGACCTCCGGGTCGGAGTAGGTGATGCGCGGCACGCCGTCGTAGTCGATCGGCCTGACGTCGAGGCCGCCGAGCCGCTCGGCGACCAGGATGCCCTCGGCGAAGCCCACGTGGGCGAGCTGCGGGTGGGCGATCTCGGGGATGTTGATCAGGTCGCCCACGGCGGAGATCGTCGGCACCGCGGTCTGGCACAGCGGGTCCACGTCGACGAACCCGCGGGTGACGGTGACCCCGTTCTCCTCGTACCCGAGGTCGGCCGAGACCGGGCCGCGGCCCACGGCCACCAGCAGGACCTCCGCGTCGAGCTGCTTGCCGCTGCCGAGCGTGACCTGGACGCCGGCGTCGGTGTAGCTGACCGACTGGAACGGCGTGCCGAGCTCGAACCCGATGCCGCGCCGGCGGAAGACCCGCTGCAGCACCTTGGCGGACGCCTCGTCCTCGAGCGGCAGCAGCTGCGGCGCCATCTCGACGATCGTCACGTCGGCGCCGAACGAGCGCCACACGGACGCGAACTCGACGCCGATCACGCCGCCGCCGAGGATGACGGCGGACGACGGCACCCGGTCGAGCCGCAGCGCGTCGTCCGAGCTGATCACGCGGACCCCGTCGGGCGTCAGGCCCGGCAGCGACCGCGGCACCGAGCCCGGTGGCGAGCACCACGTGGTCGCCGGTGTAGACCGCGCCGTTGACGGCGACCGACGTCGGCGAGGCGAGCCTGCCGTCGCCGTAGATCATGTCGATCTTGCGGCCCGCCAGCGTGGACTGCAGCCCCTTCCAGAGCCGCTCGACGACGCCCTGCTGGTAGGAGAGGACCGCGGGCATCTCGATGCCCTCGAACGAGGTCCGCACCCCGAACTTCGCGCTCTCCCGCGCGGAGTCGGCGACCTCGGCCGCGTGCAGCAGCGCCTTGGTCGGGATGCAGCCGCGGTGCAGGCAGGTCCCGCCTACCTTGTCCTTCTCGATCAGGGCCACGCGCTTGCCAAACTCGGCCGCGCGCAGCGCGCAGGCGTACCCGCCGCTGCCGCCGCCGAGGATGACGATGTCGTAATGGCCGCCCTCTGCCACAGTAAACCCCTTTTCCGCTTACGCTCAGTGTCCCATCATGTCACCGCGGTGCTCGCTTACAGCACCGGGAAGTCGCCCGGCGGCCGTCTCCGCCGCGATCGCGATGAGTGCCCGCACCGCCGCGCCCGTGCCGCCCTTGGGCGTGTAGCCGAACGGGGCCTTCTCGTTGAAGGCCGGGCCGGCGATGTCGAGGTGCGCCCAGGCGACCCCGTCCGGCACGAACTCCTTCAGGAACAGCCCGCCGACCATCATGCCGCCCTCGCGGTCCGGCGAGACGTTGGTCAGGTCGGCGACGGTGGAGTCCAGCCCCTTGCGCAGCTCCTCGGGGAACGGCATCGCCCAGGCGGGCTCGCCCGCCGCCGCGCATGACCGCGGCGACCTCGCGCGGCGACCTCGTCCGACGATCCCATCACGCCCGCCGTGCGGCGGCCGAGCGCGACCGTCGCGGCCCCGGTGAGGGTGGCGACGTCCACGATCAGCACCGGGATTGTCCTCGGCGGACCTGGCGATGCCGTCGGCGAGCACCAGGCGGCCCTCGGCGTCGGTGTTGAGCACCTCGACGGTCTTGCCGCCGTAGATCGTGATGACGTCAGACGGCCGCTGCGCGGCGCCGCCCGGCATGTTCTCCGCGGCGCACAGGTACCCGACGACGTTGACCGGCAGCGCCGAGGTCGGCGACGGCGGTACGTGGCGGCGAGCACGGCGGCGGCGCCGCTCATGTCGCACTTCATCGTCTCCATGGACTTCGGCGGCTTGAGCGAGAGGCCGCCGGAGTCGAACGTGATGCCCTTGCCGACGAACGCGACGGTCCGCGTCGCCTCCGGGTGCGTGTACGACAGCCTGACCAGCCGCGGCGGCCGGGTCGACCCCATGCCGACGCCGATGAGCCCGCCGTAGCCGCCGTCCTTGAGCGCCACCTCGTCGAGGATCTCCACCGTCGACGCCCGGCCGGGGCGGCCTGCTCCGCCGCGGCCGCGAGCGCGGCGGGCGGCAGGTCGAGCGGCGAGGTGTTGACCAGGTCCCGCACCAGGTTGACCGCCTTGGCGACCACCTGGCCGCGGCGCACCGCGTCCGCGTTGCCGTCGCCGGTCAGCACCGTGACCGTCAGGTCGGCCGCCGGCGTCGAGCGGTACCTGCGGAAGCTGTAGGCCCCGAGCAGCGCGCCGGTCGTGACGGCTTCCGCCTCGTCGGCGGTGAGCGCGGGCAGCGCGAGGGTGACAGTCTTACTGGCCGGGGAAGCGTCGCCGGCCGCGGCCGCCTTCTTCGGCCGCGGCCGACCGCAGCGCGGCCCCGGCGGCCCGGCGGAGCCTCTCGGCGTCGAACGAGGCGCCCGCCTCCGGCGCGCCGCCGAGGCCCACCGCGAGGACGAGCGTGGCGGGCAGCTTGCCGCCGCCGGGGATCTTGGTGAGTTCCTCGAGTTCGCCGGTGGCGCCGAGCGCGGCGAGCGCGTCGGCGAGGGTACCGCCGAGCGCCTCGTCCACCCCGGCCAGGCCGGGTGCGGCTGCCGGGCCGTCTGGGGTCTGTGATACCCCGATGACAAGGACGTCGGCCTCGGCCGTCTCCGGCGCCGACTCACTGGTTGCAAGGGAGACTGTCACGAAGCCGATGTTATTGCACCCCGATACAAGCCGATGGCCCCCGGACCCTCAGCCGTGACCCACGGCACAGCGTTACCTGACGGAGGGACGCCGCACCGGCGCCCTCCCGGCATGGGGGGAGGTAGCCGCGCGCGGCCGCCGGCGAGCTCGATGAGCTCGCGAGCAGCCGGCCACCGCCAGGACAGACGGGCGACGGCGCCGGAGACGCCGGCGGCAGGCGGCACCCGGGTGGAGCTGGAGCGTGCCGTTCACGCGCCCCGAGTCTGCGGAGCCGACACACCAGAAGTGTCGGCAGTTAGCCAGCCGGTGAACCGATTGTCACAACCTGGAAATAACGTCAGTTACTTCTTAAATCTAACGACTGTTACTATGGGCGTGGCGACAGTCGGCAGCGGCCGCTGGGCCAGCGCGGACGCACGGCGAGCCGGAGAACAGCGAACAGCGAGAAGGGAGGTGCGGACGATGGCCACTGGGACGGCCGCGTGTCACTGTCCCTCCGCCTCCTCGGCGTAGACCCGGGCCGCGTACGCCTCGAGCGACTGCTCGCACTTGTCGAGGAACTGCTCGCAGGCCGCCCGCCCGCTGGCGCCGAAGACGTCCCGCTCGACGATCTTCGCGAACCAGTTCTTGAGCTTGACGAGGTCGACCTCGTTCTCCTCAAGCTCGGCGTAGGTGAAGTGGTTCTCGTCGTACTCCTTCTGGACCTGCCGCAGGAAGTCCTCGCACTTGTCGACGATCTCCTCGTACTCGTCGTTGCGGGCCGCCTGGAACGAGGCGCGCACCTCCGACTCCCCGGCGAGCACGGAGCAGGACATCAGCATGGCGGTCCCGGACATGTCCGTGATCTCGCGCCGCAGCTTGCGCAGTGCCCGCTCGTTCGCCGTGCTGGCCGGCAGCGCCGCCACCGAGTTCTGCAGGTAAATCGCGCCGAGGGACTTGATGCGCCGCCACACGGTGGAGCGCAGCCGCGTCGGCTCCGGCGGCACCCGGTAGATAAGCAGCAGCCAGCCTGGCCCGGCGCCCTCGCCTGCCGTCGGCGCGTCGGTCCGGTCCTGATCAGTCGTCACCCCCTTATCCTGACCATGCCGAGGAGATTCATTGAATGCCCTCCCCCTGATCCTCACGGTCTTCGTCGCGTGCGCGGTCGAAGCCGTCGAGGCGCTCACCATCGTCCTGGCCACGGGCATCACCAGGGAGTGGAAGTCCACGTTCCAGGGCATGGCCGTCGCGCTCGTCGTCCTGGCCGTGATCACCGCCGCGGTCGGCCCCGCGATCAGCTACCTGCCGCTGACCGGCCTGCGCCTCGTCGTCGGCGCGCTGCTGTTGATCTTCGGCCTCCAGTGGCTGCGCAAGGCCGTGCTCCGGGCGACCGGCTACAAGGCCCTGCACGACGAGGCGAGCGCGTACCTGAGGGAGGTCGCCGCCGCCGAGGCCGCGACCAGGGAGTCCAGGCGCGGCGTCAGCGACTGGTACTCCTTCACCCTCGCCTTCAAGGGCGTGCTCCTCGAGGGCCTGGAAGTCGTCTTCATCGTGATCACCTTCGGCGACCAACCAGAAGAACATCGGTGCCGCCGTCATCGGCGCCGCCGCCGCGATCATCGTCGTCACCATCACCGGCATCGCGGTCAAGGCCCCGCTCACCAAGGTCCCGGAGAACTGGATGAAGTTCGCGGTGGGCGTCATGCTCACCAGCTTCGGTACGTTCTGGGGCGCGGAGGGCGCGGGCGTCGCCTGGCCGGGCGACGACGCCGCCCTGCTCGTCCTCGTCCCGGTGGTGGCGCTCGTCGGCGCCGCCTGCATCTTCTGGCTGCGCTCCCGCAAAGCCGGCGGGACCGCGCTTCGCCCGCCCGCCACAGCAATCGGAGGTTGTCGGCTCATGAAGCAGCTCAAGGCGTTCGGCGCGTTCTGGTACGACTTCATCGTCGGCGACGACTGGCAGGTCGCCGCCCTCGTCGTGATCGGCCTCGCCCTCACCGCGATCCTCGACCCACGTGGCGAAGGTGAACGCGTGGTGGCTGCTCCCGGTCATCGTCTTCGCCGCCCTGGCCTGGTCCCTTCACCGCGCCACCGACATCCGCAAGTAGAACTTGAGACGAAATCCCCAACTGCAAAAGCCGAAACCGAGCTCGAAACCAAGATCAATAGCAGAAGTCAACATCAACAGTGAATTTACAAGGGTAATCCGAACGGTTTCGTGCTCCGAGTTACCCTGCCCCATGACTCTGCTGATCGGGCGCACCCCAGCGCCCCCGCTCCGCGCGGTCGCAGGTCAAAACCAAAACAAGCCGGGCTAGGCGCCGAGGAAGCGGACCGGGAGCTCGGTCTCGGTGAAGCCGCCGGCGCCGTCCGGGGTGACGCGGTAGGCGTTGCCGTCGGGGCGGTCGGAGATCATCTCGGCGAGCGTGTCGTCGACGTAGTGCGCGCCTACGCCGTCGTCGCAGGCGAGGCCGCCGGGGAGGGTGCCGTCGGCGACGAGGCGCTGGTAGAGGGGGCGGCGCTCCGCCTCGGAGTTGTAGTGCGGGCAGAAGCTTCCCGCCAGCATCCCGAGGCCGTCGGTGTAGGGGCGCAGCCTGGCGCCGAAGGAGTCCGTGGTCCCGCCCTCGAACCAGCAGATGCCGCCGGCCGACGAGCCGGCCAGCACGATGCCCGCGTGCCAGGCCTTGCGCAGGATCTGGTCGATCCCGTGCACGCGCCACACCGCGACCATGTTGGCCACCGAGCCGCCGCCGACGAAGATGATGTCCTGCGACAGGAGGAAGTCCTCGGGGTCCTCGACGTTCGGCATCGGGAACAGCGACAGGTGGCGGACCTCGGCGGGGGAGTTCGCCAGGCGGTCGTAGAACCGGAGGTAATAGGCGGGGTCGTCGCCGACGGCCTGGTTCAGCACGCACAGCCGGGGTGCGGCCTTGCCGCTCAGCTTGATCGCGTACTCAACGTGATAGGGGATCCGCCTCGCGGGGCATGAGCATGCCGCCCCCGATCGCGACCACATGTCGCCGTCCGTCTGCCGCCATGCCGTGACCGTATCGACGATCGCGTACCACTGCAAACAGTGTCAGGCTGTGAAGAGCGTCACGCACCTCCGTTCCGAATATATAACGATTTGTACTTTGTGACCAGAGGTGTCTGCGATGTGCGACATATGGCTTTCCGTAAGCTGCCGGAAAGACGTACTATCGTGATGAGGCACATTCGCGACGTGGCGCAGATGGGCGGCGGCGAATCATGGCTGAATGGTGGTCCATCGAGGTCTTCTCCGGCGACAAGCTCCCAGCGAGCGGCTGGCGGTACGCCTACGAAGACGAGCTCACCGAGGCGGCGATTACGAACGGCGCGCTCTACTACGAGTGGCACGACACCGAGTACGGCGTGATCTTCGAGGTCCTCTTCCCCGGCGACGACGAGTGGGAGTCGTTCCGCGCGCTGCCCGCGGTGCGCGCCGCGCTCGACGGGGTGCCCGACCCGGTCAACGGCCTGCTCATCTACCGGGGACGGGGCGGCGCGGCGGGCGGCACCAAGCCGCGCAAGCCGAAGCCGGCGCCGGGCGCGGCCGCGCTCGAGATCGAGGAGCCCAGGCGAGCGGCGTGAAGGTCCCGAGGAAGCTGAAGTACAACGCGGCGGCAGGACCTGGACGAGCTGCTGCGCGAGCTGCTCGGCGAGCCCGCGGCGCGGATCCGAGCCGGAGCCTGCCGGCGCGAGCCGATGCGGATCGAGCCCGATCCGAGCGAGCCCGTATGGCGCGCTATCGCCGCCTTTGACCGTTCCGGCGACTAGGTCCGCGCGGCTTTCGGCCGTCCACAGGGGTGAACCATGCCTTAGGACAAGGCAGGATGGAGGAATGACGGAAACCCGAGTCATGACCGAGGACCTGCGAGCGGCGATCGAGCGCAGCGGCTACTATCCGGGGCTGGTGACCGACGCCGTCGCCAGCGCTCTCGGGCCGGAGCCGGTCACCGCGTTCTTCGCGCACCATGACGCGATATTCGACCCCGGCATGGAAGTCCGCAGGCACATGACCGTGCTGGCGCTGACCCCGACGCGGCTGGTGTACTCGCACACCGACGAGCATCCCGCCGACGACCCGCAGAGCAGGCCGCGGGCCGAGACGTCCACCGAGGCCATCAGGTTCTCCCGCGTGTCGTCGGTGTCGCTGACCCGGGTGGTGCCCGACCCGGCGACCTACGTGCCCGGCGTGACGATGCCGTCCGAGGTGATCTTGACGATCGGCTGGAACGTGCTGTCGCACGTGGAGCTTGAGCCGGCGCACTGCGGCGACGAGAGCTGCGAGGCCGACCACGGGTACCTCGGCACGATCACCGCCGACGACCTGACGCTGCGGATCAGCGAGGCCGCGGACGGCGAGGACGCGGTCCGGCAGGTGCTGCAGTTCGCCAGCGCCCTCAACGACGCGACCGCGCGCGCCGGGAGCTGATGACCTTGGCGCGCGAGCCCAGAACCAGCCCGATCGTGCCTTCCTACGGCGAGTCAAGCCTCGCCGACCTGTCCGCCTCCATCCTCGCCTCGCTGACCGGCGACGCCGCGGCGAACGTGCTCGGCCTGCCGGAGGTCGGACGCGTGTGCCTGCTCATCGTCGACGGGCTCGGCCTTGAGCTGCTGCGCGGGCACCAGGCGGCGGCGCCGTTCCTCGCCGAGCTGGCGTTCAACTCCCGGCCGCTGACCGCGGGGTTCCCGTCCACCACGGTGACCAGCCTGGCGTCGCTCGGCACCGGCCTCGCCGCCGGCGGCGCACGGGATGCTCGGCTACCAGGTCGCGATCCCCGGCGAGGGGACGGCTGCTCAACGGCCTGCACTGGCCGAAGGACGTCGACCCGGTCGCCTGGCAGCCGCAGCCGACGATCTACGAGCGGGCGGCGGCGGCCGGGGTGACCGCGGTGCACGTGGCGCCGGGGGCATACAAGAACAGCGGCCTGACCAGGGCGACGCTGCGCGGTGCCGACTACCGGGCGGCGAACTCGCTCGGCGCCCTCGCCGCGCTGACCGTCGACGCGCTCGGCGAGTCCGACCGCGTGCTGGTGTCCGCCTACCACGGTCACCTCGACGGCTGCGGGCACGAGTACGGCGTGTCCTCGCCCGCCTGGGTCAACGAGCTCGCGCACGTGGACAAGCTCGCCGAGCAGATCGCCGCGGGCCTGCCCTACGGCTCGGTGCATGTACGTGACGGCCGACCACGGCATGGTGAACGTCGGGCCGGACGACCGGATCGACGCCGACGCCGAGGGCTCGCCGCTGCGCGACGGCGTGGCGCTGCTCGGCGGCGAGCCGCGGGTCAGGCACGTGTACGCCAGGCCAGGTGCCGCCGACGACGTGCTCGCGACCTGGCGGGAGGTGCTCGGCGAGCGCGCCTGGGTGATGTCCCGCGAGGAGGCCATCAAGGACGGCCTGTTCGGCCCGGCCGAGCGCCCGGTCAGCGACGCCATGGCCGCCCGCATCGGCGACGTGGTCGCCGCGTGCGCCGGCACGTGGGCGGTCGTCGCATCGAAGGCCGAGCCGCTCGAGTCCTCCCTCGATGGGCATGCACGGCTCGCTGACCCCGGCCGAGCAGCTCGTCCCGATGCTGGCCCCCGCCGCCCGGTTACCCCGCCAGCCCGGCTGACCCCGCCCGGGCGCGCCGCGTGCACGCGTCACCGGCCGTGCCGCGTCGGGCATACTGGGCCGGTGACCGATCAGTCCGCTGACCTCCGTCATCACCGCGCCGGAGCTGGCCGGCTGCTCGCCGGTCAGCCCGCGACGTCTCGCACCGCACCGCGGCGGCCGACGGGGAACTGGCGGCCCGCGCGCTCGGCCCGCCTGACGCTGCTCGACGTGCGCTGGCGGCTGGGCGGGCCGCCGGGCCGTGAGCTCTACGACGCCGGGCACATTCCCGGCGCGGCCTTCGTCGACCTGGACCAGGACCTGGCCGCGCCGCCGGCGCGGGCGGCCGGCATCCCATGCCCGCGACCGCCGACTTCGAGCGGGCCATGCACCGGGCCGGCGTGCGCGACGGCCAGCCGGTGGTCGTCTACGACGACGCCGACTCCACCGCCGCGGCCCGTGCCTGGTGGCTGCTGCGCTACTTCGGCCACCCGTCGGTCCGGGTGCTCGACGGAGGCTTCCGGGCCTGGACCGCGGGCGGCTACCCGGTCGTATCCACGGCCCGGAGCGGCCGATCATCGCGCCCGGCCGCTTCACCGCGCGCCCCGGTCAGCTGGGCCTGCTCGACGCCGACGGCGCGGCGTCCATCGCGCGGGCCGGCCTGCTGCTCGACGCCCGCGCGGGGGAGCGGTACCGGGGCGAGACCGAGCACGTCGACCCGGTGGCGGGTCACATCCCCGGCGCGGTCAGCGCCCCGACGGCCGAGAACGTCAACCCGGACGGCACCTTCAGGCCGGCGGCCGACCTGGCCGCCCGCTTCGCGGCCCTGGGCGCGGCCGGCGACCGCCCGGTGGCCGCCTACTGCGGCTCCGGCGTCACCGCGGCCCACGAGGTCCTCGCCCTCACGCTGGCCGGCATCCCCGCCGCCCTCTACGTCGGCTCCTGGTCGAACTGGATCACCGACCCCGCCCGCCCCGTCGCCACCGGCCCGTCCCCCGAGTAACCGGCTCCGATAGCCCCGGCGAGTCAAGGCCGCGGCCTCCGGGCAGCCACGGCATGGCCCGCAGGGTAACGCAGAGCCGCCATCCCGCGTCCGCCGGTCAGGCGCACGGCCCGAAGGTGCGACGCGCGGGCGCAATCTGGCGCCACCTCGGCTCGTGCCGCGCGTCACGGCGCCCTGCATGGCGCCCGTGCCGGTACCGCCGGCTTCTGGTCAGCAAGACGCGGGATACTTCTGGCCCCAGAGGGGCACTTTGTATCCCGCATCCTGGCCCGGGCCTGAGCCCTGTACCCGGTCCGCCGCGCCCCGGGCAGGTCGGGCCGGCTGGTCACCGCCGCCCAGGTGAGCGCCCCGGCGAGCAGGCCGACGGTGGCCGGCGTCCAGCCCGACGGCGAGCAGCGCCGCCGCCGTCACCCGCCGGCGGCGGCGGCGGCGCGCAGTCGCCGAGCCGCCGCCCGCCCGAGCGCGCGCGCTGGCGCCCGGCGCCCGGGTCCGGCGCGCTGCCGCGCGCGCGCTGCCGCGCGCCGCGCGGTGCGCAGGCGCGGGCGCGGCGCCGGCCAGGCCGAGGTCGGCGAGGGCCTCGCCCCGCCCGAAGGACGTCCTGAGCGTGTCGTACGCGGCCGCCGCCGCGCCGAACCTGGCCGGGTCGCCGCCGTCGTCCCGGTCCGGGTGCGTCGCCGCCGCGATCCGCTGCCACGCCGCCCGCACGTCCTCGTCCGACAGGTCGGCCCGCGCCGGCAGCCCGAGCGCCTCGAACGGGTCATCGCTCACGCCCGCCTCCCCTCCGCCGCCCGCGTGAATGTGCCATTGCTGCCGCCCTGGCGGCACCGGCGGCACATTCACGCCCCCGGGCGGCTCACTCACGCCGCGCTCCGAACGCCTCGTCGAGCACCTCGCTGACGTCAGGCAGCGCGGGCCCGGGCACCGGCCACGCCGGCCCGCCGGGCCCGGCGCCGGCCGCCCAGGGCGGCCCGGGCACGGGTGCCGTGGGCGGGTCAGGCAGCGCGCCGATGACGGGCAGCGGCATGGTGGACGGCTCGGGCCCCGGTGCGGCGCGGCCGGGGCCGCGCCGCGGCCGTCGCCGGCGCTGCCAGGCGGCCAGGCCGGGCCCGATCGCCGCCTGCCGCCCGGTCAGCCGCTTGATCTGCAGGAACGTCACCCCGCCGCGGTACACGTAGCAGACCTGCCCCACGTCGAGCCGCCGCACCAGGTCCCCGTCGAGCACCGGGGCGAGCCGGGTCCGCGACAGCCCGTCGTCGCCCCACGCGCCCGCGCCGGAGAACCGCCGCGAGGTATCCACCGACGGCATGGTCCCCGCCAGCTCGGCGACCGGCTCGGGCCGGGGCGTGCGCAGCAGCCAGATCCCGCCCTCGGCGGTCGCGGCGACCCGCTGCCGCTCGTCCTCCGACCCGGCCAGGCCCTCCCACGACTGCGCCGACACCTGGACGGCGAGCCCGAGCGACCGGGCCCGCTCGTACAGCCGCCAGATCGGCAGCCGCCGCGACACCGCGGAGAACTCATCGACGCACAGCAGGATCTCCCGGTCACCGCGCAGCGCGTGGAACGCGAGCAGGTCGGTCAGCGCCCGTGCCTGCGCCTCCGCGACCGAGGCCTCGGCGGTGCCCTCGAGCACGCAGTACCAGGCGTCGGCGTCCGCGAACGACGCAGCCGCCGTCGAGCCCGGCGCCGAGCCGCCGCCACAGCGCCCGGAACCGCAGCTTCACGTCGTCGAAGGCCCTTTTCCCCGAACGAATGGTGGCGACCGCGTCCCCGTCGCCGTTCGCACCGTAGACGGCGGCCAGCCAGTCGGCGTCCAGCCTGGCGAGGAAGTCGGCCGAGTTCGCGGGCGGGCCGCAGGGCGCGTAGACCGCCAGGGCGACGAGCGCCTCCATCACGTCGGTGTAGATAGGCGGCGCCGCCGGTGCCGTGCTCGATCAGGTCGAGCAGCGTGGTCACCAGCCGGTCGGGCGGCAGCGTCCACAGCGACAGCGACGCCTCGTCCGGCCAGATCGCGGTCGACCGCGCGCCCGCGTCCCGCAGCACCCGCCTGGTCCGGTCGGCGACCTTGCGGGAGGACGCGCCGCCCTTGCAGTCGAGCACGACGAGCAGCGGCCGCCGCCCGGCGCCCGGCGGCGTACCGGCGCAGCCCGGCGGCCATGAACCCGGCCCACAGCCGCAGCAGCAGCGTGGTCTTCCCGGTGCCGGTCGACCCGATGACCACCTGGTGCGCGCGCAGCCGCTCGTAGGGGATCGAGGCGGCCGCCGGCCCCGTGCCGACCGGCCCCGTGTCGACCAGCACCGTGTCGACCAGCACCGGGCCCGACGGCGCGGATCGTCGCCCCCGCCACCACGTGCCCGCCGCGCGAGAGCAGCGGCAGCGACCCGGGCGCGGCGATCAGCGCCCGCGCGGCCCGCACCTGGTGACGCCACTGCCTGGCGTCGAACGCGCCGGGCGCCTCCGGGGTGAGCCCGCCGGCCCCGCTGCGCATCCGGAACCTGCCGGTACGCCCAGCAGGCCCCGCCGGCGACGATCCCGAGCGGGATGGCGGGCGGCGCGGCGGCGACGGCCGCGGCGACCAGGTGCCCGTGCTCGGTGAGCCGCCACATCGCGTCCCACGCCCGGTACGGCGCGGCCGCGACCCGGAACCACCAGGCGCCCGGCCCGGCGCCGGCCGGGTAAGCGCGGGCGGCCGCGCCGCCGCGCCCGGACGCGGCCACCCCGCCAGGGGCACCCGCCGGCCAGGCGGCGACCGCGACCAGCCAGGCCGCGACCATGGGCAGGCACCACAAGGCGGCCAGGTAGACGCGCCGCGGCGGCGCGCCCCGCCACCACGCCGCAGGCGAACGCGCCGGCCGCGACCAGCGTCACCGGCGCGAGCGCCACCGCCCCGCGCCAGTAGGGCGGCCCGCGCACAGCCAGAAGAGCCCGCGCCCCGCCGCGTTCCGCACCGGGTGCCGCACCTGCGGGGCACGGTGCCGGCTCACGACAGGTCCCGCTCCGTCACGCGCTCACTCCACCACACGCCGGCCGGAAAGCGCGTAACTAGTCCCTTACGTTCTGCTTACGCCGTCCGGCATGGCGGTCTGCTGGTGCCGGTCCGGCAATGACGCTTGCCGTGCACGCCTGGCAGCGCGGTCTGCTCGTGTCGGCCCGGCACCGCGGCCTGCCCGTGCACGTCTGGCATGCGGCCTGCTCGTGTCGGTCCGGCACCGCGGCTTGCCCGTGCACGTCTGGCAGCGCGGTCTGCTCATATCGGCCCGGCACCGCGGCTTGCCCGTGCACGTCCGGCACCGCGGTCTGCTCCGTCCGTCCGCCGCCCGTCCGGCAACGAACCGTCCCCGTGTGGCGTTGGGCCGCTATGGCCGGCCTAACGCCACACGGAGGGAACGCGCCGGTGAAGCGGCCCGCATCACGCGCCCCCGGGCAACTTCCGCCGCTACGGGAGCAGCGCGCCGGGCGGCAGGTCGCGGACCTCGACCCGCGCCGCCAGCGGGCCGAGCGCGTCCCGGGCCCGCAGGACGGTGCCGAGCGCGGCGGGCGAGCACAGGTAAAGCGCGCGGGCGTGCCGCGGCGGGCGCCCGGGGACCGAGGCGTCGGCGGCCGGGCAGCCGTAGTCGCCGGTGCGGGTGAGGATCTCCCGCATGATCGCGACGGTCCGCGCGACGGTCTTGGGCGAGAGCTCGGCCTCGACCGCCCAGCACTCGCCGGCCCACGCGGCCGGCGCCCCGGGCGGCGAGCCGTCCGGCCAGTGCACCTCGGCGTCGGGCAGGTGCTGCCGGACGCCGACCCCGTGCCGCGACCTGATCCGGCGCTCGCAGCGCCAGAACGCCGCGGCGCGCGCGTAGCCGCTCGTCGCCTCGAGCGCGATCCGCGCCGCCGCGACCGCCCGGATGTGCGCGAGCCGGGACAGCGCGGGCCGCGCCGGGGAGTAACGCAGCCCGCAGGCGGCGAGCCCCGGCCTTGGTCACCCAGAGCCAGGCCGGGCCGGGGCCCAGCCGCGCGGTCTCCGCGTAGCCGAGCGCGCGCCACCGCGCCGCGGCCGCCCGCGCGGCCCGCTCGCCGCCGGCCAGCAGGGCGAGCTGGTCGAGCTGCACGCCGTACATGTCAGCGGCGAAGATCAGCGCGCCGGCGTCCCTGACGGCCAGCCCGCGCCCGGGCGCGGGCCGGGCGGCGCGGCCCGCGGGCCTGCCAGGCGGCTCCATCTCGCCCTCAGGGACAGTCATCGCCTCTCCCGCGCCCAGTGCCTACAGCCGCATGGCGCGGCGCCCGCAGCCGCATGGTGCGGCGCCTACAGCCGTATGGTGATGATCGACAGCTGCTTGACCGACCGGCCGCCGAGCACGTGCAGCAGCCGCCGGTGGGTGCCGCGGCAGTGCACCTCGAGCCGCTGCGGCGCGGTCAGCCCGGCCGCGAGCCGCAGCACGGCGTTGGCGCTGTGGCGTCGAAGAACGACAGGTCGGCGATGTCGAGCACGAGCGTGGTGGCGGGCAGTGCGGCCAGCGACCGCAGCGCCGCGTCGAACTCGGCCCGGCTGGCCAGGTCGCTTTCCCCGGTGAGGCGAGACGCGGTTGCCCGACACCGTCGCGTGCAGCGTGCCGATGCGCGGCAGCAGGATCACCGGGTGCACGGACCGCGCTTCCTTCATGGCGTCGGTCCCGCCGAACAGCCGCTCGTCCCAGTAGCACAGCGCGGTGTAGCGCGACCTCTGCTGCTCGGAGAACAGCGTCGCGTGCAGCGCGATCTCGTACTCGACGGCCTGGCCGAGGTGGTCGATCGGGGCGAGCGCGAGCGACATCTCGCTCGCGCTGCGCAGCCCGGTGAACCCCTCGGCGAGCACGGTGTCGAGCCGGCGCCGCGCCCCCTCCACGAGCCGCGCGGCGTCGAAGCCGCCGCGCGCGAACCGCGGCGCGTTCGACACGACAAGCCGCCCGGTCGCGCAGCGCCCGGCGCGCGGCCGCCGCGCCGCCCGCCACCCGTTCGGCGACCCAGTCGGGGGACTGGCCGACGTCGACGAGCAGCCCGACCTTCTCATCGCGCGCGAAACCCTGCTGCGGTGAAGACGCTGAGGATCTCCCAGCGCGTCTCGTCGTCGGAGTAGGAGAAGAACGCGTGATCGCCGGGTTGCAACCGGTCCACGCCGACAGTCCGACCGTGTAGGTCCTCTGCTGGCATGAACATCGATCCCGCTCTTGAAAGGTCAGCGACTAGATCACGAGTTATCCGCTTAGTTCACCGTGGCGGCGAACAAAGCCGACGTATACAAGTTGTTCCCCAGGCAGGCGCATCATGCCTGGTCGCGTAGCGCATCCCGCAGTGCCACTTTCAGCGTAACCTACCCGGAAACCTCCCGGCGTACTCCATCGTCCGGACACCCGCCGCGCGCCCGGCCTCCGAGTCGCACGCGAAGATAACAGCAAGAAGCGCTCGGGCGCGGAACGGGCTGCCCGCCGCCGCGGCGCGAACGGATAACAGCAAGAAGCGCCCGGTGCGGAACGGGCTGCCCGCCGCCGCGGCGCAACCAGATAACAGCAAGAAGCGCCCGTGCCGAACTGACTGCGCGCCCGCTGCAACGGATCGCGAGCGTCCGCCGCGACGGTGCCGCCGTCCCGATGAACGGATAACAGCAAGAAGCGCTGGGCGCGCGGGCGGGCCGCCGCTGCCCCGCCTGGCGGTGTTTCCGTTGCCTGAAATAGTAAGCCGCACCCGTTCTGAATATTGGTTCTGGCTTTTATAAGAAGTCACAATGGGACTACTCGGCCCTCGGGAAGTCACAATGTGACTTCCTGGATGACCTGCCTGCGCGGGCTTTCTACCTTGGGGTTTACCGCAAATCGGCGGGGCTTGACTTTGCGTGGCCCGCGCTAGAATTGCCGAACCCGCAAGGTGTAGGTTCGCGGGGAAGGCCGTAGAGGCCGTATCAGCGGAGGCTAAATGAGCATTCTGGGCACGCGGGTGATCCGTACGGAGGATCCGCGGCTTCTTACCTCGGGCGGCGTCTACGTCGACGACTTGCGCGAACCCGATCTCGCCGGGGCGGTGCGCGCCACGTTCGTCCGCGTCGACTATCGCGCACGCCCTGATCACCGGCATTGACACCTCGGCGGCCCTTGAGGCCCCCGGGGTGGTCGCGGTGCTGACCGCGGCGGACATGACCGACCTGCCGACGCCGCCGCCAGCCGAGCCGCTGCCGGACGACGCGCCGCCGCCCGAGGGGCCCGCCCCGATGGGCGGGGTCTGGCAGGAGCCGCTGCTCGCGGTGGACCGGGTGCGCTTCGTCGGCGAGCCGGTCGCGATCGTGCTGACCGACAGCACCTACGCAGGCGAGGACGTCGCCGAGCTGGTCAGCGTGGACTACGAGCCGCTGCCCGCCGTGCCGTCGATCAAGGCCGCCCTGGCGGATGAGTCCCTGCTGTTCCCCGACGCGGGCACCAACGTGTGCGTGCGCGGCGGCCGTCCCATCGGCGACGACTCGATCTTCGCGGGGTGCGAGGTCGTCGTCGAGGGCGACGTCGTCAACCAGCGGGTCGCCGCGCTGCCGATGGAGGGCCGGGCGACCGCGGCGGTGTTCAAGGACGGGAAGCTCACCGTCTGGACGTCCACCCAGAACGCCCAGCTGTCCCGGCTGATCTTCACCGCCATCGGGCTGCCGCCGGACGCCATCAGGGTCGTCGCCCCCGATGTCGGCGGCGGGTTCGGCGCCAAGATCGGCGTCGACCGGGAGCAGATCATCGTCGCCTGGGCCGCCAAGCACACCGGCAAGCCGGTCCGCTGGGTGGAGACCCGCAACGAGAACCTGATGGCGATGACCCAGGGCCGCGCCCAGCTGCACCACATCAAGATCGGCGGCGACCGCGAGGGGCACATCAAGGCCTACCGGCTCGACGTCGTGCAGGACTCCGGCGCCTACTCGCGCATGGGCGGCTTCCTGCCGATGCTCACCAACCTGATGGCGCCGGGCGTCTACGACATCCCGGCGGTGGAGGCCGACTACAAGGCCGTCGTCACCAACGGGACGCCGATCGCCGCCTACCGCGGCGCCGGCCGGCCCGAGGCCGCGGCGACGATCGAGCGGGTCGTCGACTGGTACGCGGCCGAGGCCGGCGTCGACCCGGCCGTCGTGCGGAGGCTGAACTTCATCAAGAAGGAGCAGTTCCCGTTCGTCACCAAGACGGGCGCGCCGTACGACACGGGCGACTACGAGTCGGCGCTCGACATGGTGCTCGAGGCCGCGGGCTACGACCAGCTGCGGGCGGAGCAGAAGCGCCGCCGCGAGGCCGGCGAGACCAGGCTGCTCGGCATCGGCCTGGCCTCCTACGTGGAGATCACCGCCGCGGACGGCGCGGCGGGCGAGACCGCCAAGGTCGAGGTGCACGACGACGGCACCGCGACCGTCTACACCGGCTCGTCCGCGCACGGCCAGGGCCACCACACCGCCTTCGCGATGATCGTGCAGGACGAGCTCGGCATCCCGATGGACAAGATCGAGGTCATCCACGGTGACACCGACCTGGTCCCGGACGGCGTGGGCACCTACGCCTCGCGCTCGCTGCAGCTCGGCGGCTCCGCCGTGCACAAGGCCGCGATCGAGGTCAAGGACGAGGCGGCCAAGACGGCGGCCGGGCTCTTCGAGGCCGACGAGGCCGACGTCGTGCTCGACTCCGACACCGGCACCTGGCACATCGCCGGCGACCCCGACAAGTCGCTGTCCTGGTCGCAGGTGGCCGCGGCCGCCGACCAGGGGCTGATCGTCGCGAACGTGCGGTTCACCGCCGACCGGCCGACCTTCCCGTTCGGCACGCAGCTCTCGCTCGTCGAGGTCGACGTGGAAACCGGCAAGGTCACGCTGCTGCGGCACGTCACCGCCGACGACGCGGGCCCGGTGCTCAACCCGGTCCTGATGGAGGGCCAGCGGCACGGCGGCATCGCCCAGGGCGCCGCGCAGGCGCTGGTGGAGGAGATCCTCTACGACGAGGACGGCAACCCGCTCACCGCCACGCTGATGGACTACGGCGCGATCACCGCGGCCGAGCTGCCCAGCTTCGAGCTGCTGACCAGCGAGACCTCGACCCCGGTGAACCCGCTGGGGGTGAAGGGCATCGGCGAGGCCGGCACGATCGGCGCCACTCCGGCCGTGCACAACGCGGTCATCGACGCCGTGTCGCACCTTGGCGTCCGGCACATCGACATGCCGACGACCCCGGAACGTGTTTGGACCGCTATCCAGAAGGCGAGCGCGAAGTGAAGGTCGAACTGACCGTCAACGGCAAGGACGTCACCGCGGACGTCGAGGACCGCACGCTGCTCGTGCACTTCCTGCGCGACGTCGCGGACCTGACCGCCACCAACATCGGCTGCGACACCACGTCCTGCGGCGCCTGCACGGTGCTGCTCGACGGCGAGTCCGTCAAGTCCTGCACCGTGCTCGCCGCCCAGGCGGACGGGCGCTCGGTGACCACCCTTGAGGGCCTGGCCTCCGACTCGGGCGAGATGCACCCGGTCCAGCGGGCCTTCCACGAGGAGCACGGCCTGCAGTGCGGGTACTGCACCCCCGGCATGGTCATGGCGATCGTCTCGCTGCTGCGGGAGAACCCGTCGCCGACCGAGGCCGAGGTCAGGACCGGCCTCGAGGGCAACATCTGCCGGTGCACCGGCTACCACAACATCGTGAAGGCGGCCCTGTCCGCCGCCGCGGAGGAGGCATCCAAGTGATACCCCCTTCGTTTACCTACGCCAGGGCCACGACCGTGGACGAGGCCCTTGCCCTGGCGGCCGAGCACGGCGAGGACGCCAAGTACCTGGCCGGCGGCCAGTCGCTGCTGCCGCTGATGAAGCTGCGGTTCGCCGCGCCGACCGTGCTGATCGACCTCGGCCGGGTCACCGAGCTCTCCTACGTCCGCGACGAGGGCACCTACGTGGCGATCGGCGCGCTCACCAGGCACCACGACGTGGCCACCTCGCCGCTGCTGCTCGTCGGACATCCCGCTGCTCGCGCACACGGCCGAGGCCGTGGGCGACCCGCAGATCAGGCACCGGGGCACGATCGGCGGGTCGGTCGCGCACGCCGACGCGGCCGCCGACCTGCCGGCCACCCTGCTCGCGCTCGACGCGACCTTCGTGGTCCGCGGCGAGTCCGGCACCCGCTCGGTCCCGGCCGCGGAGTTCTTCAAGGGGATCTTCGAGACCGCCCTTGAGCCCGGCGAGCTGCTGACGGAGATCCAGGTGCCCAAGCCCGCCGCCCCGGCCGCGTGGTCGTTCCAGAAGTTCAACAAGCGGGCGATCGACTTCGCGATGGTCGGCGTGGCCGTCCAGGGCACGTCGGTGGCCCTGATCAACATGGGCTCGACGCCGCTGCGGGCCACCGCCGTGGAGTCCGCCCTGGCCAGCGGCGCCTCGGTCGCCGACGCGGCCGCCCTGGCGGCCGAGGGGACGAACGCGGGCTCGGACATCCACGCGTCCAGGGCCTACCGCGAGCACCTGGCTCGTGTTCTCGTGCGGCGGGCCTTGGAGGAGGCGTCCTCCAAGGCGTAGCCGTTGCTCGCCGCTGAGTGGGTGGAGCGGGGGCGGGCGGTGTCCCCGCGCGCAGTCGTGGCTCATCGGGCGAGCCCCGAACGCGCGCGGATGACACCGCCCGCGCCCCCGCTCCGCATCCAGGGCAAGACCCAGCACAGGCGCGTCTCGCTGTGGCTGTCGCGGCACGTCCCAGGTCGCGTCTCTTTCGCCGTCTGCCAGTTAGCTGGTCCTTCGTCCGGCTTCGCCGGGCGGGCCAGCAGCAGCCCCTTCACCTGTTCGGCGGGACCCGCGCCCGTGCCCGCCCGCCGTGCCCGTGACCACGGGCGGCTACCATGCGTTCGGTAACGGATTGGCTGCGATGCCGGCGTGGGCATCGCTACAGGTTGCTGGCTGCCTGAGGAGTCGGGTGCGGCACTTGTCGGGGCATGTGACGGATTGTGAGCGATTGCCCGTGACTGGAAGCTGTGCGTGCCTGCTCGTGCAGAAGCACGTGAATCTATCGAACAAGCAGTTCATTTAGGTTTACGGAGTTTGAATATTCAGTGGATTTATAGATCTTCGCGGGAAGCGGAGGTTTGCGACGGGTAAGCGATAATTGGCGGGCATTTCCCCGTGCCCGGCCTGTTTACCCTGGCCAGTGCCGCTTGGAGGCGAGCAAGAGGTGGCCGCGAGCGACACCCCCGCGAACCGGTTCGGTTCGACGCTCATCACCCTCGCACGAGCAATCGAACGACTTTACGAGATCCTGCAGCATCCAGCGGTGCAAACGGCGTACGGTGCGGCCCCTGACCAGGCCGGCGCGGATGCGCCGGCCGCCAGTGCCCCGGCGGCCGACGACACCGCCGTCCCGGCGGGCGGAGACACCGCCGGCCCTGCGGCCCGGAGACACCGCCGGGACCGTGGCGCCGGCCGATGGGCCGCGGCAGACGCGCCGCCCTCGCCCGTCCCGCCGCCCGTCGGCGAGCGGGCCAGGCGCTCCATCCCGCAGGACGTCAAGATCGCGGTGTCCGCCCGGGACGGCGGCCGGTGCCGCCAGTGCGGCTCAACCGCTCAGCTGCACTTCGACCACGTGATCCCGATCAGCCGCGGTGGCGCCAACACGGTCGCGAACATCCAGCTCCTGTGCGGTGCCTGCAACCGCGCTAAGGGCGCCAAGATGAAGTTAACGGCCAGCCGCGGGAAGCCCGCAACGCCGGCGGCCGATGATTGATGCCGCGCCGTGATCGGGGCTCGTCTTCCCTGGCGAGGCACGGCTGGCCCGTCATCACCCGGAGGTACAGGCATGCTGATCTACTCGGTGATCGCGTCGCTCGACCTTTACACGGCCGACGCGGAAGGCAAGTTCGACTGGGCCGAGCCGGACGAGGAGGTCTTCGCGTTCGTCAATGAGATGGAGCGGGGGATCGGCACGTACCTGTACGGCCGCCGGATGTACGAGACCATGCTCGCCTGGGAGACACTGCCGCTTGAGGGGCAGAACCGCGTGATGACGGACTTCGCCGGGATATGGCGGGCGGCCGACAAGGTCGTCTACTCCACCACGCTGCGGGCCCCGTCCACCGCGCGCACCCGGATCGAGTCCCGCTTCGACCCCGAGGCCGTCAGGGAGCTGAAGCGGCACGGCGACGTCAGCGTCGGCGGGCCCGCGCCTGGCGGCGTCGGCGATCACGGGCCGGGCTGGTGGACGAGTACCACCTGCTCGTGACGCCCGTGGTGGTCGGCGGCGGGACCTCCGTGTTCCCCGGCGGGGTCCGGGCCGGGCTCGACCTGGTCGACCAGCGCCGTTTCGCCAGCGGGGTCGCCTACCTGCGCTACCGCTCCCGGGACTAGCCGCGCGCGCCGCCGGCCGGCCCGAGCCCCTGAGTTGGCACTTGCCCGGGGTTTGGGCGGACAATGGAACCGTGAGGTTGCGCAGCAAGCTCGTTCGGCAGCTCAAGTACCCGTGCGGTGGATGGCGTTCCTCGCGGGCGGGGTGCCCGCGATCCTGGTCTTTCCCGGGCCGTCGCTGTCTTACCTCGCCTGGTTCGCGCTCGTGCCCGGCGATGGTGCTGTTCACCAGGGCCGCCGACGACGCGCGAGGCGGTCGCGCGCGGGCTGGTGGTTCGGTGCCGGCGTACCTGATCGCGATGCTGTACTGGATGGCGCCGCGAGATCGGGCCCGGGCTCGCTGCTGATCGGCGCGATCTTCGGGTGCATGTGGTCGCCGTTCGCCGTCGCGGTGAACCGGCTGCTGCGGCCCCCGGTTTCCTGGCCGCGGGCGCTCGCCGCGCTCGTCGTGGTGCCGAGCACCTGGCTGGTCCCGGAGTGGATCAGGTCCTACCAGGGCCTCGGCGGGCCGTGGGGCCTGTACGGGGCGTCCCAGTGGCAGCATCCCGCCGTCCTCGCGCTCGCCAGCGTCGGGGGAGTGTGGCTGGTCAGCGTCGCCCTGCTGATCGCCAACGCCGGGCTCATGCTGCTCCTCGGCGCGATCCGCCCGGCGCTGCTCGTCCCCGCCGCCGCGCTGCCTCCGTCCCGACCCAGGCGGTGCCCGCCGCGGGCCGCCCGCAGCCCGGACCCGGCCGCCCGCCCCGGCCGCGCCGCAGCCCGGCCGGCCACCGCGGTCCCGGTGCGCCGCCGCCTCGCGCTCGCCGCGGCCGGCGTCGTCGCCTTCGTCATCGCGGCCGGGTCGGGGCCGCTCGCCTTCGCGCTGACGCCGCCGTTCCCGGCCGTCCGGCAGGCCACGATCGCCCTCGTCCAGCCGGGCGTCGTGGACGACCCCGCCAAGCGGGTCGACGCGTCCGAGACGCTGACCAGGGAGTTCAGCAGCGGGAGCGCGCTCGGCGAAGGATCACCCCGACCTGATCGTCTGGGGCGAGTCGA
The DNA here is from genome assembly GCA_963786215.1 of uncultured Acidobacteriota bacterium. Taxonomy (GTDB): domain Bacteria; phylum Acidobacteriota; class Terriglobia; order Acidiferrales; family UBA7541; genus Palsa-360. Next base: position 75,721 of record CAWAYK010000001.1, on the reverse strand, counting down.
GCGTCGCCTACGACCTGGCCATCGACCCGACGCTGCTCGGCGGCATCGAGAAGCTGTCCGCCCAGGCCAAGGCGGAGATCCTGGTCAGCCAGGACTCCACGATCCCCGGGCCGGACGGCGGCCAGGAGAAGGTCGCCGTCCTGGTCAGCCCGCAGGGCATCCAGGGCCGCTACGTGAAGACGCGCCTGGTCCCGTTCGGCGAGTACATCCCGTTCCGGCAGCAGCTCAGCTGGCTCACCAAGATCAGCAAGGCCGCGTCGTCCAACATGATCCCCGGCACGGGCGCGCACACGCTCACCGTCACCAGCCCCACGGGAGCCGTCCAGCCGCTCGACGTCGGCGTGCTGGTCTGCTTCGAGTCCGCCTTCCCCGACATGTCCCGGGTGGAGACGAACCAGGGCGCGCAGGTCATCGTCTACCAGTCGGCCACCTCGACGTTCCAGGGCACCTGGGGCCCGGACCAGCAGGGCAGCCTCGCCGCCCTCCGGGCGGCGGAAACGGGCAGGCCGGTCGTGCAGGCCGCGCTGACCGGCGACACGGTGGCCTTCGACGCGCGCGGCAGGCAGATCGCCTGGCTCGGCCAGGACAGCCGGGGCGTGATCACGGTGACGCTGAACCTCCCCGCGCAGGCCGCGAAGACCTTCTACGACCAGGCAGGCGACTACGTGATGTGGTCGGGTGTCGGCATCACCGTGCTCGCCGCGCTGGTCATGCTGCTACGCCGGCGACATTTTCTAGCGAATACCACTGGTGCCGCCGGTGGCCGTACGGCAGAATATGACGCGGATACCGGAGATCCTGTGCGGAGCTAGTGCGCCAGGGGCCGCCGAGCCGGATGAGGTCGCAGGGGAAGGCGAACCTCGTCTTACGCAGGGAGGCACCGGTGTCGGTTTACGGCGTTCTGCAGGTTCATTCGGCGCCACCCGCGCTGTGCCCGCACATCGAGTGGGCAGTGGCGGGGACCGTCGGAACGGCCGTCAGCATGCCCTGGGTCAGCCAGTCTGCTGCCCCAGGGTCTCTTCGTGCTGAGCTGACATGGAAAGGTCAGCCGGGCACCGCAGGCGCTATCACGTCCGCCCTCGCGGGCTGGAACAGGCTGCGCTTCGAGGTCACCGAGGAAGCGTCCGCCGGCTGCGACGCCATGCGCTACTGCTACACGCCCAACCTCGGGCTCTTCGCCGCCACGACGGGCGCCAACGGCGACATCCTCATCCCGGAGAACAAGCTCCGCGCCGCGATCGCCCTCGGCGCCAACGGCACGGTGGTCCTGGAGCAGGAGCTGGAGAAGCTGCTTGGCGGCGCGTGGGACAATGAGCTCGAGCCGTTCCGCCGGGCAGGCGACGGCGCCCCCGTCCGCTGGCTCAACGCCACCGGCTGAGCCCGAGCCGCGCCGCGCCGCCACGGCCGCGCCGGCACGCGGGCGCACGCAGAAGCAGGAGCCAGCGCTGAGATGAGCGGTTTCACCGCAGCGGACATCCCGGACCTCACCGGCCAGACCGTCATCGTGACCGGCGCGCAGCAGCGGCATCGGCCTGGAGACGGCGAGGGCCCTCGCCGCCCACGGCGCCCGGGTGATCCTCGCGGTCCGCGACGAGGCCAGGGGAGCCAAGGCCGCCGGCGCCCTGCCGGGACCGGGCCCGGCCGAGGTCCGCCTCCTCGACCTGGCCAGCCTCGACTCGGTCCGCGCGTTCGCCCGCGACTGGTCGGCGCCCCGTCGACCTGCTCATCAACAACGCGGGCGTCATGATCCCGCCGCTGTCGCGCACCGCGACGGCTTCGAGCTGCAGTTCGGCACCAACCACCTCGGCCACTTCGCCCTCACGAACCTCCTGCTGCCGAACGTCACGGGAAGGGTCGTCACGGTCTCCTCCGGCGCCCACCGCTCCGGCCGGATCGACTTCGACGACCTCAACTGGGAGCGCAGGAGGTACCGCCGCTGGCCTGCCTACGGCCAGTCCAAGCTGGCCAACCTGCTGTTCACCGCCGAGCTGCAGCGCCGCCTCACGGAGGCGGGCTCGCCCGTGCTCTCGATGGCCGCCCACCCCGGCTACGCCGCGACCAACCTCCAGTCGCACAGCGGCAGCAGGCTCGTGGAGTTCGCTCATGGGTACCCTGGGCAACCGCCTGGTGGCCCAGGACGCGGCCTCCGGCGCGCTCCCGACCCTCTACGCGGCGGTCGCCGACCTCCCAGGCAACACGTTCGCCGGCCCGTCCGGCTTCGTCGGCTGCGCGGCGCCCCGGCCCCCTGCGCCCGCTCGAAGGCGGCGAGCGACCGCGCGGTCGCCCGCCGCCTCTGGCAGGTCTCCGAGGAGCTGACCGGCGTGACCTTCCCGGAAATTGCAAAAGCAGTAAGGATCAGCCAGAACGAGTGCGTGCTCCGCTCCGAGCCAACGTGGCGCCGGTCCGCGCTGGAGCCCGCCAGCCTCGTCTGCTGGCTGCGACTAGTCGGAGCTTGCTCCCATTGGAAACTGTTGGAGCCTTACTTCGCCTTGACACCGGGTCAGCGGAACGAGCCCGCGGTCAGGCCGGCGACGATCCGGCGCTGGGCGAACAGGACGAGCAGCGCGATGGGGATCGAGATGATCACCACCGCCGCGTCGATCAGGTTGTAGAAGGTCTGGAACTGGCTCTGGCCGAACGTGGTGATGGCCAGCGGCGCCGTGAAGTGCGCCGTCGAGGTCAGGAACGACACCGCGAACGCGAAGTCGTTCCACGCCAGGATGAAGGACAAGATCGCGGCGGTGAACACGGCGGGGACGGCGACCGGGATGACCACCTTCCGCAGCACCTGCAGCCGGGTCGCCCCGTCGACGAGGGCGGCGTCCTCCAGTTCCGCGGGGATCTGCTCGAAGAAGTTCTTCAGCAGCCAGGTGGCGATCGGCAGCGTGTAGACGAGGTAGACGATGATCAGCGGGTAGATGCTGTTGAGCACCCCGAGGTAGCGCAGCACCAGGAACAGCGGCCCGATCATGGCGAGCACCGGGAAGAACCCGGCGAGCAGGATGAACCCGAGGATCGCGCCCGTCCCCCTGATCCGCAGCCGGGCCAGGGCGTAGCCCGCCATCGACGCGACGATGATGGTGACCACGGTGGTGGCCAGCGCCACGATGAAGCTGTTGACCAGCGGCCGCAGGAACGACCCCTGGGTGAACACGTTGGAGTACGCGACGCCGGACAGGTGCGAGGGGATGATGCCGTTGGCGCCGCCCACCCCGGCCGCGACCTGCTGGTTGGACAGCAGCGAGGTGCGCAGGACCCAGTAGAACGGGAACAGCGCGATCAGCACCACGATGACGACCGCGATATAGAACAGCGTCTCCTTGACGACCTTGCCGGGACGGGCCGGGCGCCGCCGGGCGGCGGCACGGTGAACCGCGACGGGGGCGGGCAGGTCGTCCGCGACTGCGCTTGTCATGTGCTCACCCCTCTCAGGAAGTCGCCGGGCGGAACGCCCGGACGATGACGAACGACACGGCGAGGGCGAGCAGGACCAGGATGATGGACATCGCGCCGCCGACGCCGAAGTCGGTGTTGATGATGAACGTGTTGTAGTTCAGGTAGGACAGGCTCTCGGTCGAGTTGCCGGGACCGCCGCCGGTCATGATGTAGATGACGTCGAACACGAGCAGTGCCTGCAGCGTGCGGAAGATCAGCGCCACCGACAGCGCCGGCTTCAGCAGCGGCAGCGTCACCCGGGTGAAGGACTGCCACCAGGACGCGCCGTCCATCCTGGCCGCCTCGTAGACGTCGTTCGGTATCACCTGCAGGCCGGCCAGCAGCAGGATCGCGACGAACGGGATGTTCTTCCACGAGTCCGCGATGAAGATCGCCGTCCACGCCCGCAAGGTGTTGATGTTGAGCCAGGCCAGGCCCGACCAGGCGGGGTGGAACGCGGCGAGTATGTAGTCGACGAAGCCCGCGCTCGGGTCGAACATCGTCTTCCACAGCATCGCGGAGACCACCGTGGGCATCGCCCACGGCACCAGGACCGAGGCGCGCAGGAAGCCGCGGCCGCGGAACTGGCGGTGCATCATCAGCGCCAGGCCGAGCCCCACCACGATGTCGAACACGATCGTCACCACGGTGAACACCAGCGTGCGCTCGAGCGCCGACACCCACTGCGGCGAGTCGAACATCGCCCTGAAGTTCTTCCAGCCGACGAAGTTGTGCGGCAGGCCCCCGTAGGACAGGTTGTCGAAGTGGAACGAGTTCCAGATGTTGTAGACCAGCGGGTAGGCGGTGATCGCGAGCAGCAGGATGATCACCGGTGCCACGAGCATGTACCCGAGCCGCCGGTCGCCGGTCTCCCGTGCGTGCCCGACCGGCGCCGGGCGGCGCCGTTCCGGGGTCAGCCGCTTGACCAGCGCCGGGCGGCCCGCGCGCGCGGGCCGCCCTTCCGCCGTGTTTTCCGTTGTTGACATCGGTGCTTAACTGCCCGGCGTGGCTGCCGCGTCGGACTTGATGGACGCCGCGCCCGCCGCGAAGGCGGCCGATGCCGCGTTCGGGCTCGCGTTGGCGTACACCGAGGAGAACAGCGTCTGCAGGTCGGTCGAGACCTGCAGGTAGTTCGGCGTCACCGGGCGCGGCGCGGAGTAGTTGTTCAGCGTCTTCACGTCCTGGAAGTACGGTGCCTTGGCGTACAGCGAGGACGTGTACGCGCTCGGCAGGGACGGCGGGTCGCCGACCGCGATCGCCCGCGCGGTCTCGACCGCGGGGCTGGTCAGGTACTGGATCAGCTTGTAGGCCGCCGCGGCGTGCGCGGTCTTGGCGTTGATCGCCAGCATCTCGCCGCCGAGCGCCGAGCCTGGCGTTCCGCCCGGGCCGGCCGGGAAGGGGATGTAGCCGATATGCCCCTTAACGGCGGGCGCCGGCGGCTGCGCCTCGACGAACGGGTAGTTGATCGCGAACGGCGTGAACCCGGACGAGAACTGCGCCTGGACCTGCCCCTCCTGCCAGCTGGTCACCGCCTGCGGCGCGATCTTGCTCACGTAGATGGCGTCGTGCAGCCACTTCAGCGCGGCGACGTTGCCCGGCGTGTTCACGTTCGCCGGGTCGAGCGTCCCGCCGAACGCCGAGTCCACGGTGAGGAACGCGGTGATCGCGCCCTCGTACTTGTCCGCCTCGAAGGCGATGCCCTCCTTGAGCGACTTGTCGGCCTTCATCGCGGCCTGCGCGTCGCTGACCACCTGCGCCGGGCTGGTCGGCGGGGTCTTGATCAGGTCGGTCCGGTAGAACAGGCCCTCGGGGTTGTCGAACCACGGCATCGCGTAGACGGTCCCGTTGTAGGTGCCCGCGGCGACCTCGTGCGCGAAGTACTGGCTCGTGTTCGGCTTGAACTGGGTCAGCGGCAGCACCCAGCCGGCCTGGGCGAACTTCGCCGGGTAGGTCACGTCGGACTCGAACACGTCAGGCGTCGACGAGCCCGAGATGAAGTCGTGCTCCAGCTGCGACAGGTAGGTCGTCGAGTCCGACGACAGCACCTGGACCTGCACCTTGATGTTCGGGTTGGCCTTCTCGAAGGCGTTGATCGCGACCTGCGTCTGCTGGCCCTCGGTGCCGAGCCCGGACTCGGCGAACACGATGGTCTGCGCGGCGCTCGCCGCGACCGAGGAACTCGACCCGCCGCTGGAACTGCAGGCCGCCGCGCCTGCGGCCAGCGCGACCGCGCCGATACTTACGGTGACGGCACGCCAGCGTGCCGCACTCTTCATACCCATGCGAAACCACCTCACTACGGTGAGTAATTGAATTGAACCATTCAGAACGAATGCGGCTGGCCCTGGTCGCGCCCTATGTCCCCCGTCACCCGTCCCGGATGATCTGCGTGAGCTGCGCGGACAGCTCGGTCAGGGCCTGCTGCGGTGACTTCTTGAAGGTGAGCGCCTGGTAGACGGCGCTGGAGATCGCCAGGCTCGCCTGGTCGTAGTCGATGATCGACGGCCGCGGCTGCGCGGCCGAGATGGCCTGCCTGACCACCGGCAGGTAGGGGAACAGCCTGACCATCGCCGGGTCGGAGTACAGCGACGTCCAGACCGGCGGGAAGCCGCTGTCGACGAGCAGCTGCCGCTCCTGCGGCAGGCTGGTCAGGTACCTGATGAACGCGATCGCCGTCGCCTGGTGCCTGGAGAACGCGCTGACCGCCAGGTTCGCCCCGCCGAGCGAGCTCGACCCGGGGCCGTCGAGGCCGGGCAGCGGGACGACGCCGACCTTGCCGTACACCTTGTTGGCCGGGCCCGGCAGGCTCGCCTGGCTGTAGATGAACGGCCAGTTGTTGAGGAAGAGCAGCTTGCCCGACTCGAAGTCACCCCAGGATGACTCCTCCTCGAAGCTGAGCGAGGACTTCGGGATCCACCCGTCGCGCAGCCCGCCGACGAGGAAGTCCAGCCCGGCCTGCGCCTGCGGCGAGTCCACCGTCACCGTGGTCCCGCCGGGGGCGAGGATTGACCCGCCCGCCGACTGCAGCGCCTCGGCGAAGTTGACCGTGAGCCCCTCGTACGGGGCGAGCTGGCTGGCGTAGCCCTCCAGCCCGTACTTCGGCGCGACCGTCTTGGCCAGGTCCTCAAGCTGCGCCCAGGTTCTCGGCGGCTGCTTTCCCGCCTTGGCCAGGATGTCCTTGCGGTAGTAGAGCACTTCGGCGTTGCTGTAGTAGGGCACGGCCCACAGGTGGCCGTTGTACATGGCGGTGTCGACCGCGGGCGGCAGGAAGTCGCCGAGGGGGAACATGCTCGCCTCGAGCGGGATGATCCACCCGGCCGAGGCGAACTCCGCGGTCCAGATCACGTCCATGGCGATCACGTCGTAGGCGGGGCTGCCCGCCTGCAGGTTGGCGGTGAGCTGGGCGAGCTGGCCGTTCTCCGCCTCGGGCAGCAGCACGAGGCTGACCTGCTGGCCCGGGTGCGCCTTGTTCCACGGCTTGATCAGGGTCGTGAAGAACCCGGCGTCGTCGCTGCCGACGGCGAACGTGATCGGCCCGATCCCGTTGGCCGACGGCGCGGTCCCGCCCGCTGGAGGGCCGTCAGGCGCGCAGCCCGCGAGCGCGAGGCCTGCCGCGATCGCGGCCGTGGCAGCGGCGAGGATCGCGCGCCTCATGCTCATCACCAGCCCTCCATTGGGCAGATCCCGGTTTTCGGATACATTCATGTTATGCACAGGTGTTATGTAGGTGTCAACGGGCATAACGGGAATGATCGCCCGCCGGGCGGCGGCGCGCACCGCGTTGAACGCGCCGCCGCCGCGGGACAAACGGCGGTGACGTGGTGATAATCAGAAGCGACGCGGCTCCACAGGAGGAGGCAAGAACGTGCGGCAGCCTCTGCTGGCGCTGCTGGCGAAGGAACCAGCGCACGGGTACGAGCTGAAGCTCGCCCTTGAGCAGACCTTCGGGCAGGCGTACCCGTCACCCAACATCGGGCAGATCTACGTCACCCTGAAGCGGCTTGAGCAGGACGGGCTCGTCCGCAGCCAGGACGTCGAGCAGGACAGCCGCCCCAACAAGAAGGTGTACGAGCTGACCCCGGCGGGCGTGAGCAGCTCGCCGCGTGGGTCACCGAGCCGATCGAGGGGCCGCGGGTGCGGGACGAGTTCTTCATGAAGCTCGTCCTCGCCCCGATGGCGGGCCTGGCCGACCGGATGGAGCTCATCAACTCCCAGCGCCGCCACTATTTCGGCATAATGCGTAACCTGATGGACATGCAGGCAAGCATGGACCGCGCGACCCCCGCGGCCCGGCTGCTGGTCGAGGGGGCCGTCCTGCACCTGCAGGCGGACCTGGACTGGCTGGAACGCTGCCAGGAGGAGCTCTGTGTGAGACGCGCCGCGCCGGACCCCGCTAGAGCTGGCTCGCCTTCGCCGGCACTAGACGGGCCCGCGCTGCTGCGCACCCGCGGGCTGGTCAAGGTGTACAAGACCGGCGGCGTGCCCGTCGAGGCCGTCCGGGGCGTCGACCTCGACGTCGGCGTCGGCGAGTTCGTGGCGATCATGGGGCCGTCCGGCTCGGGCAAGTCCACGCTGCTGCACGTGCTCGGCGGCCTCGAGCCCGCCACCCGCGGCGAGATCTGGCTGCGCGGGCAGCGGGTCGACGGGCTGTCCGCCTCCGCGTGGGCGGTGCTGCGCCGCAGGCACGTGGGCTTCGTGTTCCAGTTCTTCAACCTGCTGTCGACCATGACGGTCGCCGACAACGTCGAGCTGCCCGCCCTGCTGGCCGGCGCGACCCCGAAGCAGGCGCGCAAGCGCCGCGAGGAGCTGCTCGCCGAGCTCGGCATCACGGCCAAGGCGGACGCGGCGCCGTCCCGGCTGTCCGGCGGCGAGCAGCAGCGGGTCGCCCTCGCCCGCGCCCTGGCGAACGAGCCGAGCCTGCTGCTCGCCGACGAGCCGACCGGCAACCTGGACAGCGCGAACACCCGCGACGTGCTGCGGCTGCTGCGCCGCGCGCACGCCGCCGGGCAGACCATCGTCATGGTCACGCACGACGCCAAGGTCGCGGGCCTCGCGGACCGGGTGATCTGCCTGTTCGACGGCATGGTCGCCGACGACGCCAAGGTCGTGCCCGCGCCCCGCAGGCGGCAGGCGGTCCGGAACTTCCTTGAGCTAAGAGGCTGAGGTGCGCGGCGCGACTGCGCGGTGGGTCCGCGCCGACCTGCGCGCCCACCGCGGCCAGTCAGCTACCACGGTGGCGGTGGTGGCGGGCGTGGTGGCCGCGCTCGTGCTCGCGGTCATGCTGCTTGAGGGGGCGCTCAATCCCTGGCAGCAGCTGTTCGCCCGGACCCGGGGCGCGGACGTGCTCGTCTACCTCGCCGACGGGACCCAGACCAGCCAGCTGCGCGCGATCCCGGGCGTCACGGCGGTCGCCGCCCCCTACGACGCCGCGGCGGCGACGCTGGTGCAGGGCGCGCAGAAGTCGCCGGTGCAGCTGTGCGGGATGACGCAGGCGCCGCCCGCGATGTCCGCGCCGCTGATGGTCGCGGGAACCTGGCTGCGGGCCAGCCAGCCGGACGGCGTGGTCATCGAGGCGTCGTTCGCCGCCGCCGTGCACGTGGGGCTCGGGGACCAGATCGTCCTCGACGGCGTGGACGGCACCACGGTCCCGATGCGGGTGACCGGCATCGCCGACACGGCCGACCAGGGCTTCTACCCGCAGTGGACGCCGGGCCTGATCTGGGCGCAGCCGCGCCCTGCTGGCCGAGGTCGAGCCGACCCCGAGCGAGACGCACGGAGGTCGTCGGGCTGCGCCTGTCCGATCCCTCGCCGGCCGGGCACCGGCCTGGTCAGCCAGGAGGTCTTCGACGCCTACAACAGCGCGAGCGAGAGCCCGCCGGTCGAGCGGATCACCACCAGGCAGCAGGTCATGGACTCGATGGCGAGCGACGACCGGCTGCTCGGCGAGCTGCTCGCGCTGTTCGGCATCATCGCGCTCGTGGCCGCGCCGTGCGCGATCGCCAACGTCACGTCCGGCCGGGTGCTGATGCAGCGCAGGGACATCGCGATGCTCAAGGCGCTCGGCTTCACCCCCGGCCAGGTGATGCGGATGCTGCTCGCCGAGCAGACCGCGCTCGGCGTGGCGGGCACCGCGCTCGGCCTGGTGACCGCCGAGGATCGCGACGTCACCGCCGTTCGTCCGCCCGGCGGCGGGCATCGGGGTCACGCTGGCGCCGCTGCCCGGTCTCCTGGACGCGTGCTCGTCGCCGCGGGCACCATCCTCACCGTGCTCGTCGCCACGGCCATCCCCGCCTGGCGGGCGGGCCTGGTGTCGCCGGTCGCCGCCGTCCAGCCGAGCCCGCCCGGCGGTCACCTGTCGCGGGTCGCCCGGCTGTCCCTGCTCGTCCGGCTGCCCGCCGCCCTGGTCCTCGGCGTGCGCGACGCGCTCACCAGGCGGCTGCCCGCGGCGCTCACGGTGGCGGGCGTCGCGATCCCGATGGCGATGATCACCATCGCGCTCGCCTGCTGGTCCACGATCGGCGCCTTCACCGCCGACCCCGGCCGGGTCGGCCTGGCCGGCGCGCTCACCGTCTCCTCGGGCGGCCTGAGCAACGCGCAGGCGACCGCCCTGATCGCGGCCGACAGCCAGGTCAGCGCCAGCTACCCGGGCGCGCAGTTCGACACGCTGCTGCCCGGCGACAACGGCACGTTCGTCGCGCGCGCGATGGGCACCTCGCGGACGCCGTACCCGTTCCAGGTGGTGCAGGGGCGGATGTTCGGCACGGTCGACGAGGCGGTCGCGGGCCAGGGGTTCCTTGACCTGATGCACGTCCAGGTCGGCTCCTGGATCAACCCGACCATCGACGGCGTGCCGGTGATCCTGCACATCGTCGGGCGGACCATCGAGCCGGACAACGACGGCGACGTGGTCGACTTCGGCCTGGACGCGCTGCCCGCGGCGAGCGCGGCGGCGCCGATGTTCTACAGCCTGGTGCTCAAGCCGGGCGTCGACCCCGCCGCCGCCCGCGCCAGCCTGCTGCGCGCGTCGGGCAACCGGCTCGACGTCCAGCTGGAGGTCAACCCGGCCGCCAGGCTCGGGGTGGTGCGCGTGGTGATCGTGGTCGCGGTCGTCATCCTCGCCCTGATCGCCATGGCGAACCTGCTCACCGCGACCGACGTCGGCCTCCGCGACCACGTCCACGAGGCGGGCATCCTCAAGGCGATGGGCCTCACCCCGCGCCAGGTGATGGCCACGCTCGTGGTCAGCACCACGATCGTGACCGCGATCGGGATCGTCGCCGGGGTCGCCGCCGGGCTCGCCGCGGCGCCCCGGCTGATCAACGCCCAGGGCCAGGCGAGCGGCATCGGCTGGGGCATCGCCGCGGGCCTGTCCCCGGCGACGATCGCCGCCCTGCTGGCCGCCGCCCTGGCGGTCGCGGTCGCGGCGGCGCTGTTCCTGTCGGCCCGCGCCGTCCGCGGCCAGGACCCGCTGCTGGCCGCCCGCGGCCCCCGGCTGCCTTCCGCCGCGAAGGGCCGGTAGCTGCGTCCTGAAGATGGGCTGACTGACCCATGCGCCGCGTGCCGCCTCAGCGCGATCCTCGAAGCCAGGACGGGCGGCAGCGGGCCGCCCGGCGCGAGAGGCGGCAACATGACAGCGCGCGGCAAGGCGGTCATCAGCCTGACGACGGGGCTTGAGGACCCGGAGAAGGTAACCGTGGCGTTCCTGGTGGCGGTCGGCGCCGCCGAGCAGGGGCGGCAGGCCCTGATGTTCCTTACCAAGGAGGCGGTGCGACTGGCCATGGAGGGCGTGGCGGTCGGCACCGCCTGCACCGGGTGCCCGCCGCTTACGGACCTGGCCCAGCGGTTCGCGGACGCGGGCGGAACCTACCTGGTCTGCCCGATCTGCTTCACCGCGAAGCAGCTTGACGCCGGCGCGGTGGTGAAGAACGCGACGCTCGGCGGCACCGTCCAGTTGTGGGAATGGATCGGCGACGATCCCGCGGTCACCTTCAGCTACTGACGAACGGCGGGAGACGGTGGATACCGCGGCGAGAGGTTCGCACGGGCTGTCGCGGCCAAGGACGCCGCGGCCTGCGCGCAGTGCTGTCCGACGTGATCGACTTTCAGGGGCTCACGCCTCGCCAGCTCTTCCTGGCCGGAACGGGGACAGAGGTGGCGGCGGAGATCATCCTCGGACGCTGGTTCGCCCCGGCGCGGATCGACCGGCTTCGCTTCCTCGTGACCGGCGAGGTCGCCGGGCGAGGACACGTCGCGTACCGGCTGCAGGTGCGCGCCTGGGACGGCGCTACCTGTCGAGCAGCAGGCCTACTACGACACGACCGAGGGCGGTCGCATCGGCTGGATGCGCCTGCTCTGCTCCGGGTACCGGCCGGTTCTTGACCCGGCTCGCTGAGCAGCCGGGGCTGGCCGCGACGCGGCCGCGGCGGGAACAGGACCCTAACCCGGCTTCTGGCCGGCCGCCTGATGAGGCCGTGGGTGGCGGCGAAGAGGCTGGCCATGGCCCGGTTGGCGGTCCCGGTCTTGGCGTAGATGTGCTCGACGTGGTGGCTGGCGGTCCTGGGCGAGATGACCAGCCGCTCGGCGATCTCCCTGTTTGACAGCCCCGCTCGCGAGCAGCCGCAGTACCTCGACCTCGCGGCTGGTCAGCCCGGCTGGCCGGGCGGTCCGCCTGGTGACCCGGTGCCTCGGCCGCGGTCAGCACCGCGGCGGCCGCGTCCCCGTCGAGGCGGCCAGCGCGGACCTCGGCCCGCACCGCGGCCGCCGCCTCGCCGGGGCTGGCGGCGCCCCGGTGCGGGCGGGGCTCGGTCTTCGCGTGGTAGAAGTCGGCGGCGGCGAGCAGCCGTCCCTCGGCCGCAGCAGGCCGGCCCGGTCATCCCGCGGGGGTAACCGGACCCGTCGAGCCGCTCGTGGTGCAGGACAGCGACGGCGGCGAGCGGGGCGAGCGCGGGCGAGGCGGCCAGCGTCCGCTCCGTGAGGTAGGGGTGCATGCGGACGCGCTCCGCCTCGGCGTGGCTCAGGGTTCCCTTCTTGTCCCAGATCGTGTTGGGAACGCCGAGCCGCCCCAGGTCGTGCACGAGGCCGGCCCGCCGCACGAGGCGCACGGCCTGCGGTTGAGCCCGGCGACCTGGGCCGCTTCCCCCGCCAGGTCCGCGACGCCACGGGAGTGGCCGATCGTGTACGGCGACTTCACGTCGGTGAAGTCGGCGATCGCTTCGAGCGCCGCGTCGAGTTCCGCCTCGCCGAGGCGGATCGCCGGGCCGGGCTCGGCGTCGATGACGGCCTGCCAGGTGCCCTCGTCGTCTAGCCCGTCGAGCACGGGCGCGGCGTGCGCGGCGAACAGCTCCACGACGGAGGGATCGAACTGTGTCCCGCTTCGCTCCCGCGCCACCGAGACCGCCGCGGCCGTCCCCGCGGCCCGGTGGTACACCTCCGTAACGTCGGCCAGGCAAATGAGCCGCGAGGTCAGCAGGATCTCCTCGCCGCGCGTCCCGCGCGGCGCGCCCCGGCCGTCCCAGCGCTCGAAGGTCTGCTCTACGCAGTCCCGTACCCGCTGGGCCAGGCCGAGCCGGGCGGCGAGCCCGTCAGCGGCGAGCCAGTGGTTGGTGAGCATCGACTCCGCGGCGTGCCGGCCGTCGCGGAGGAAGGCGAGCGCGAGCCGGGCACGCTCGGCGGCCGGCTGGCCCGCCCCGAGGTGACGCATCATGAACAGCGGCCCGGCGGCCGGCGTCGCGAAGTCGGCACGCCGGAAGTCGGCCTTGAGCACGGTGTCATCGCCGAACCATCTCGCCTGCTCGTAGGCGTCTACGTGGCAGCCGACCCAGGCCAGCAGGCTGGCGTAGTAAATCACCGTGCGGTCGGCCAAGCTCAGCCCGAGGCGCTCGGCCAGCCGCAGCGCGATCAGGCACTGCCGGAGCATGTGCTCCATTGACTGCCCCATGCCGAGGTCAGTGGCCAGCGACAGCGCGGCGAGCAGTTCCGCGAGCCGCACCCCGGTCCTGGCCCCTGGCGCCGTCATGCCCTGACTATAAGGCTGACCGGGCCGGCGCGGGCGGCCGGCGTTGAGCTAGCCCGCAGGAAGCCCGCCTTACCGGGGCATTTGCCCAGCGCGCACTGAGCCGGGCTCCAGTTAAGCCCCCCACACTCCTTGCAAGCGCTCGCCGAGCGCCCTCGCCCGCGCGGTCGCCGACGACCTGGCCGCGGTCAACGCCCCGCGCCCCAGGAGGTCTCGTCCCGTGTCCATACTCGTCGCGGACCCGCTTGACCCCTCGGCGCACGAGAGCCCTCCCGGGCCGGGACGCCCGCGCCGGCGCTGGGAGCTGTGGCGCTCGCCCGACGGCCAGCCGCGGCTGGGCCCGCCCGGCGCTGCTGGCCATCGCGGCGCTGGCGGCGGCGCTTTACGCGTGGAACATCACCCAGGCCGGGCTCGCGCCGTTCTACTCCGTCGCGGTCAAGAGCATGTCGGAAAGCTGGAAGGCCTTCTTCTACGGCGCGCTCGACCCGGCCGGCACGATCACCATCGACAAGCTGGCCGGCTCGTTCCTGCCGCAGGCGCTGTCGGCCCGGGTCTTCGGCTTCCACGCCTGGTCGGTGGCCCTCCCGCAGGTGATCGAGGGCGTCGTCGCCGTCCTCGTCATGTACCGGGTGGTGCGCCGCTGGGCCGGGGTGGTCCCCGGCCTGCTGGCCGCCGCGGTCTTCGCCCTGACCCCGATCGCCGCCTCGATGTTCGGGCACAGCATGGAGGACGGCGCGCTCACCATGTGCCTGGTGCTGGCCGCCGACGCCTACCAGCGCGCGGTCGTCCGAGGGCGGCTCAGGTCGCTGCTCATGGCGGGCGTCTGGGTCGGCCTCGGCTTCCAGGCCAAGATGCTCCAGGCGTGGATGGTGCTGCCCGCGCTCGCCGTCGGCTACCTGGTCAGCGCGCCGTCGCCGCTGCGCCGCCGGCTGGCGCACCTCGGCGCCGCCGCGCGTGGTCATGCTCGCGGTGTCGCTGTCGTGGATCGCCCTCTACACGTTCACCCCGGCCGCCGACCGCCCCTACGTGGACGGGTCCACCAACAACAGCGCGATCGCCATGGTCTTCGGCTACAACGGCGTGGAGCGGTTCGGCATCTCCTTCGCCGGCGCGGTCACCTCCGGGCCTGGTGTCACGTCCGGGGCCTCCGGGCGGCGCCGGCCCGGTTGCCTCGCCGGTCGGCGGGGCCAGCGCGGGGGCAGCGGGACTGGGAGGCACCGGGTCGGGCACCGCGGGACGGGCACCGGCGGCCGGCTTCCCCGGCGGGGCAACGGCCGGCGGTTCCGGACGCGCCTCGGGGCGGCACCGGGCGGCCCCGGCGCCGGCGGCTCCCCGCTCAGGCGGCGGCGGGCGGCCCCCGGCGGCGGCGGCCGCCCGCGGCGGCGGCTTCGGGACCGGCTGGACCAAGCTGCTTGGCAGCGAGTACGGCACGCAGGTCGGCTGGCTGTACCCCCTCGCGCTGCTCGCCCTCGTCTTCGGCCTGGCGTGGACCCGCCGGGGCCGCCGGACCCAGCCCGCCGGGCAGGTCCGCGGCGGGTTCGTGATGTGGGGTACCTGGCTGGCCACGTTCGGCCTGATCTTCAGCAAGATGAGCATGATCCCGCACACCGCCTACATGTCCTCGCTGGCGCCGCCGCTCGCCGCGCTGTCGGGCGCCGGGATCGTCATGTTCTGGCGGGCCTACCGGGCGGACGGCTGGCGCGGCTGGGTGCTGCCGCTCGCGGTCGCCGCCGAGGTTGCCTGGGCGTACTTCCTGTGGCGCGACTACGGCGGGTTCCTGCCCTGGGCGCGGGACCTCATGGTGGCGGCCGGCGCGGTCGCGGTCGTGGCGCTCGTGGTGGCGAGGCTGTCCCGCCGGGTCCGGGTCGCGCCTGGTGACGGTCGCACTCGGCACCGGGGTGGCGGCCATGCTCGCGGCCCCCGCCACCTGGGCCGCCTCCGTCCTTGACGTGGCCTACGCGGGCAGCTCGTTCAACGCCACCGCGGGCCCGGCGGGCGGGACTGGGCGGCCCCGGCGGGGCGTGCCCTGGCGACCGTCGGCCAGCCGGCGGCGCGCGCGGACGATCGCCGGCGGCCCTCCAGCGCCGGCGCGGCGGACGGCGGCCAGGCGGCGCGGGCGGCGGGATCGGCTCGTCCGCCGTCGCCACCCTGACCGCCGCCGAGCAGCGGCTCTACGACTACGTCAGCGCCCATCGCGACGGCGCGCCCTACCTGATGGCCGTCGGGTCCTGGGAGACGGCGTCCGCGTACATCCTCGCCACCGGGCAGGAGGTCATGCCCATGGGCGGCTTCAGCGGCACGGTGCCGTCGCCGACCCTGGCGGCCGTGCAGCACCTGGTGCGCACCGGGCAGCTCAGGTTCTTCCTGATCAGCGCGGTCAGGCGACGGCGGCGGGGCGGGATTCGGTGGCGGCGGCTCGACCGCCGCGACAATCGACGCATGGGTAAGGTCCGCCTGCACGGCGGTCCCGGCGGCGGACTACGCGGGCACCAGCGCGACGGCAACGGCAGGCCAGTCACTCTACATATGCTCCAAGGCTGCCTGACCAGGCGAAACCTAGCTACGGGCCGCACCGGAAGGCGCTCGGCGGCCAGCAACTGGGCCTGCCGTGCAACGTGGAACCCCGCCTGCCGTTGTCACACGGGTTGTTCCGGAGGGGGCGCAAGCAGGGCGCGCACGTCGTCCGCCTCCGGCCGGGCAGCCGCCTCCAAGAGAGGGAGCGCCATCCGCCAGTGCTCGCGCGCCGCTGCCGTCCCCTCGGTGTGCAGGACGGCGCGCCCGAGCCCGTACAGCGCGTGCCCCTCGTGGACCGGGTCCGCGATGTCCTGGCTCAGCTTCAGCGCGGCCCGGTAATCGTCGGCAGCAGAGAGATACTGGCCCGTTTCGAGCCGGACCGCGCCGATGCCGAGCAGCGAGGTGGCCTGCGCGTGGCGCTCGGCCAGGTCGATCCCTAGGGCGAGCGCCTTCTCGTAGTAGTCGGCCGCGGCCTGGTAGCTCTCACGTCGGTGAAGGCGGCAGCCATGCCGTTCATCGTCTCGGCCTCGGACCTGCGGTCGCCGATGGCCTGGAAGATGCCCAGCGCGGCCCGGTAGTCCGCGACCGCCTCCCGATGGTTTCCCGAGAGCCGGCGGATATCGCCGATGTTGCTGAGCGCGATGGCCTCGCCCTGGCGGTCGCCGATCTCAAGGAACGCTACCTTCGCCTGCTCGTAGCTGACGAGCGCCTCGTCGTAGCAGCCCGCGTCCTGCTGCAGGCCGCCTAGGTTGTTCAGCGCGTTGGTCGCGCCCTGCAGGTCGCCCAGCTCACGGTAGGCGGCCAGGGCCAGTTCAGCCCGGCGCAGCGCGTCCCGGTGCCTCCCGAGGCACGCGGCCGGCATCCCGCTATGGCTGAGCGCGTCCGCCTCACCATGCCCGTCGCCGAGGTCACGCCAGATGGCGAGCGCTTGGTCGTGGCAGGCCAGTGCCTCCACGTAGCGGGCTGACAGGGACAGGATGATCCCCAGGGTGTCCAGGGCGGCGGCCTCGCCGGCCCGGTCTGACGCTGCCCGCGCTGCGGCCAGCGCCTCCCGGGCGCGGTCCGCCGCCTCGGCGTGCTGCCCGGTCCGGCAGAGGATGAACGCCAGGTCGGTGAGCGCCCGCCCCTCGCCGCTGACGTCCCCGGCCGCGCGCCAGACGTCGATGGCCCGGCGGTGCAGGTCGGTCGCGGCGGCCCAGTCCCCCCAGGTGTCGAGGAACCCCCCGAGCAGGTGCGCGAGCAGTCCGGCGTGCACCGGCCACCCCCGCCCCGCCGCGTGGCGGGCGACGGCCAGCATGCTGGTCTTCTCCGCGTCGAGCAGCGTCAGGCACTCGCGCCGCGTGTCCAGTGGGGGCAGTGCGGGCGCGGCGGGCGCTGCTCGCGCTCCGGCCCGCCGGCCGAACGGGTGGACAACCCGGTCGGCGTGATCGGCGAGGGCAAGGTAGTAGTCGAGCAGCCGCCGCGTCGCGGCCTGCCGGTCCGGTTCCGGGTCCACCGCCTCTGTGAGGTCCGCGGCGTACCCCCGGATCAGGTTGTGGAACGTGAAGCGCCCGAGGGTGGGCTCTTCGAGAAGGTGGTAGTCGAGCAGGACCTCGAGTGCCTGGTCGGTTCCCGCGGGCGACGCGCCGCCCGCGACGGCCCGTGCCGCGTGCGTGGAGAAGCTGTCTCCGGGGTGCAGCGCCAGCCAGCGAAAGAGCCGCTGCTGCCCGGCCGTTAAATACCGGTAGGACAGGGCGAGGGCGGCGTTCATGTCGCGGTCGATCGAGTGCATGTCGCGGAGCCGGGAAGCCAGGTCGCTCACGCTCCAGGCAGGGTGGCCGCGCAGCCGGCTGCCCGCGACCTGGATCTCGAGCGGCACACGCCCGCACAGGCGCACCACGCTTGCCACCGCCGCCCTGTCGCCCGGCTCGCTGGTGCGCGCCCCGGCCACGCGCTCGAAGAGCGCGGAGGCGTCCGCGGGCGGCAAGGGGCCGAGCGGGAGGGACAGCATGCCCGGCAGGCTGAGCGTCCGGCGGCGGCTGGTGACGAGCACCAGGCAGCCGGGGGCGCCGGGCAGCAGCGGCAGCACCTGGTCGGCGTCGAGCGCGTCATCCAGCACGATGAGCGCCCTGCGGTCGGTGAGCTTGAACCGCCAGAGCGCGGCGCGGTCTTCCGGGTCGGCCGGGATTACCTTGTCGGGGACGCCGAGCATGCGCAGCAGGGTGCCGAGCGCCGTGGGTGTCGCCAGCGGTTCGCCATCGTGCTCGTGCGCGCGCAGCCGCAGGTAAAGCTGGTCGGGATAACGCTCGCGGAGCTGGTGCGCGGCGCGTACCGCCAGCGCGGTCTTGCCCACTCCGGCCATGCCGCTGATCACGACGACCGGGACGGACGACTGCGCCGCGTCCGAGCCGAGCCAGGATGCCAGCGTGCCGAGTTCCGCCGCCCGGCCGGTGAAGTCGGGATTATCACGGGGCATGGTGCTTGACGGTCCCGGGGCCTGCGCCGGCGCCGGCTCGGCGGCGGGTGGGCGGGGCGCTCCCCGGGACGGGGGCGCCGCGCTGAGCGTGGGGTCGTCCCGCAGCATGAGCCGGTGCAGGTCGCGCAGGGCGGGGCCGAGGTCCCCGCCGTATCCCTCGCGCCAGCGGTGCTCCGCCTCAAGGTAGGCGGACAGGGCCTCAGCCTTGCGGCCGGCGCCGTAAAGCGCACGGAAGTAAAGGTCGAGCAGATCCTCGTTCGGCGGCTGCTGGCGGACGAGGGCCGCGATCTCGCCGACCAGGTCGGCATGCCGGTCCAGGTGCAGGCCGCTCCTGATGCGCTGCAGCGCGGCGGCAAGCCGCTCCTCGTCCAGCTTGACCCGGGCTCCCTCCGCCCAGTCGCCGTCGAGCCCGTCCAGCGGGATGCCCCGCCAGAGCGCGTCCGCCGCGCCGTACAAGTCGAAGGCGCTCTCGTCGTCGCCGCTTGCCGCCGCGGCCCTGGCCTGGTCCCTCAGCGTGCGGAACTGCCAGGCGTCGACGTCCTGCCGGCTGACGTCCATGGCATAGGAGCCCGACCGCTGCGACAGCTCCTGGCCGGTCCCGCCGGCCGCCCGCAGGCTCTTGCGCAGCCGGGACACGTTCTCGTAAAGCGACTTAACCGCGCCGTCCGACGGCTCATCGCCCCAGATCCGGCTGATCAATGTCTCAGCGGGGACCGGGCGCAGTTCCCACAGCAAGACGGCGAGCACGCCGCGTTCCTTGCGCGAGCCCAGGGAGTGGCGCTCGCCGTCCGCCCATAGCTCGACCTGCCCCAGGATACGGAACTCCACCCCGTTGTCCCTCCCCGTCAATTCCGTCATACGTCTCGAAGGGGACATTTCCCTTTTAGGAACGGATAGCACCCGCCTTGTAGCGGGTGGTTATCTTACGAATACATAACGTTGCGAGCAAGTCAGCCCCACCCGCCCCCGGCGCCCCGGCAGGCGCCGCAGGACGGGGCCCGGCCCCGCCCCGCAAGAAAGCTGCAAGGTCGCCGGCAACCTCGACCGCGCATCGTGATTGCGGGGGCCGTGATGGCGTGGCTAGGGCCGCGCGTCACCCCCGGGCAGGAGTAGGGCAACACGAGGGGTGCGTGAGTGCCGTGGATGGCACGAAATGGCGTCAGGTGCCGGTTGGCCTTGACGCGGCGCGATGGATCACCCGCACCGGCTGCAAGACGGTCCTGGTGGTCGTGCATACGGTGACAACGGGGCAGCGGCTCGCGGGCATGCTGCCGCTCTTCGAAACCGACCCGCGGGTCCAGGTGGTCTTCACCGCCGCCCCGCACGCCTTCGGCGACGGCGTGGCCCAGTTGCTGCGTCGGCTCGACGGCATAGTGATTCCCTGGGAGCAGGCCACCAGGACCACCTTCGACCTGGCGCTAGCCGCCGGTTACTCGGCGGTCCACGAACTGCACGCGCCGCTGATCGTGGTGCCGCACGGGGCCGGCCGCAACAAGCTCGTGGCGCGCCGGGACGCGGGCGGCGCGGTCACCGCGCGCGGCGTATGGGGGCTGGACCCGCAGAACCTGATCCAGGACGGGCGGGTAGTCCCTGACGCCATCGTGCTCGCGCACCGGGCGGACCTGGCCGTGCTCGGCCGCCAGTGCCCGGAAGCGGTGCCGGCGGCGGAGGTGGCGGGAGACCCCTGCTATGACCAGCTTCTGGTCAGCAAGCCGCTGCGCGCGGCCTACCGCCGGGCCATGGGCGTCGCCGAGGGCGCGCGGCTCGTCGTCACCGCCTCCACGTGGGGGCCGCAGTCGCTTTTCGGCCAGCTCGCCGACCTGCACGATCAGTTGCTCGCTGAACTGCCCAGGGGTGAGTGCCAGGTATCGGCACTTTTGCACCCGAATGTCTGGTACGGGCACGGTCCAAGGCAGGTCCGGGCCTGGAAGGGCGGTGCCATGCGGCGCGGACTGGGGCTCGTGCCGCCCGACTCGGAGTGGCTGGGCGCGCTGCTGGCCGCGGACGTCGTGATTGGCGACGCGGGCAGCAGTACCGCCTACGCGGCGGCGGCCGGCGTCCCGGTGATACTCGGCAGGCTTCCCGACGAGGGCGTGGCACCGGGATCACCCGCCGCGCTGCTGGCCGAGGCCGCCCCGCGGCTACGTCGCGACCGGCCGCTCGCCCGGCAGCTAGCCGACGCGATGGCGTGCCACCGCGCGGAGCTGTCACGCTCGGTCGCCGGGCGGATCACCTCTGAACCGGGGCGGTTCAGCCGCAACATGCGGCGGCTGATCTACCGCAAGCTCGGGCTCACCAGGCCGCCGTCCAGCTCACGCCACCAGCGCCGGCGCGGATGCCCCGGCTGATCAGCCGGGGCGGCTGACGATGGCGAGCATCGTGGTCGTCGGAGTCGCGAGCCTCTACCTGGCGACCGGGGTGGCGGGGGAGTTCCCGCTTGAGTACGCGCCGGTCGCCGAGCCGGACTGGATGCGCGCCGGGGTGACGGGCTCGGCGGCGCACATAGCGAAGGTCCTGCGCGCGCTCGGCGACGACGTCCGGCTCTGCACGCTGGCGGGAACGGACCCCGCCGGCCTGGCGATCCGGGCCGACCTGCGGGCGAACGGGCTGTCCGGCGAGGGCGTCGTTGACGCGGGAGCGACCTGGCTGGGCGTCGTGCTGGTGGCTCCGGACGGCAGCCGGATGGGGCTGCCCTACATGGCTGCGGTGAGCGCCGTCGGCTACCCGGCCGAGACATTTCACCGTCTCGCGGCGGGGGCGGACCTCGCCGTGCTCACGAACGCCCGGTTCTGCAGGCCCCTGTCAGGCACGCGGAGCGGCTGCCGGTCCCGGATCGCCGTCGATGTTCATCTCATCTCAGACGTCGACGAGCCTCGAAACCAGCCGTGGCTGGAGGTAGCGGACATCCTCTTCTGCAGCCACGAGCGGCTGCCGTGCGCGCCGCGGGAGTGGGTAGCGCGGGTCTTCGCGCGCTATCCCGGGATGCCAGGTCGTCGGCATCGGCCTGGGGGCGGACGGGGCGATGCTCGGCCTCAGCGACGGCACGCTGATCCAGGCCGGGGCGGTCACGCCGCGCGGTGTGGTAAGCACGGCGGGGGCCGGGGACGCGCTGTTCGCCTCGTTCCTGCACGGCTGGCTGGCGACGGGCAACCCGGTTGGTGCGCTGCAGTCGGCGGTGCTGCACGCCGGATGGAAGGTCGGGGACCCGATGCCAGGCACGGTATCGCTGACCGAGGCCGAACTGGCCCGGCTAGCCCAGTCGCACCAGGTCCGGATCACGGTCGGGACGCTGGATCAGGGCCGGTCGGGCTGGTCGAGCCGGGCCAGGCGCTCGCGGACTCGCGCCTCCTCCGGTGAACCGAGGCTGACCAGGACCCGCTGCGCTTCGGCGTAGCGGGTCCGTGGCCTCGTCACGCCGCCCGGCCCGGCTCGCGAGATCGCCGAGTGCGACCAGCGCGTCGGCCTCCCCGCGGGCGGAGCCGATTTCCCGCATGATGCGCAGCGCCTCGTGCAGGTAGTCGGCCGCGGTCTCCGCGTTCCCGGCGAGCTCGTGCGCCCGGCCGAGCCTGGTCAGGCACGGCCCCGGCTGTGCTGGTCGGGAGAATCGCCGCAGCAGCGTGCCTGGCTTCCTCAAGGCCGCGATGGCGTCCTGCGGCACGGCCCGTCTCGATGAACGCGTCACCTAGGTCGCTGAGCGTGACGGCGACGTGCCGGGCGTCGCCCAGCTCCCGGTAGGCGGCCAGCGCCCGGGCGTAGCCAGCCGGCGGCCTCGTCCGGGCGACGGCGGGCCATCGCGACGTAGCCGAGCCTGCGCAGGGAGCCGGCCACCCGGTCGCGGCGGCCGAGCCGCTGCCACGCGTCAGCGCCTGCTTCGATGTAGGCCTCCGCCTCGATCGAGCTGGCCGGCGTTGATGAGGGCGGTGCCGATCCGGTAGAGCATCTTGGCCTCGCCGAGGGCGTCGCCGCCCGCGCGCGCCGCATCCAGGCCCGAGCCGGTCGAACTCCAGCCGCTCGGCGTGCCGTCCCCTGATACAGGAACACGGGCCACATGACGTCCGCGAGTCTGCCAGGCGACCGACCAATGCTGGCGGTTGGCTGCCAGCCGGGCGGCCGCCAGCACGTTCGGCAGCTCGCGGTCGAGCCAGTCAAGCGCCGTGCTCGGCACTGGCGAACCGGAGCGGCTCGGCAGGCGGGTAGCGGATGTCGATGGTCAGGTCGGAGTCCCCGCGGTAGGGCATGACGGTGAGGGATGCGCGGCCGGCCGTGGCCAGGAACCAGTCGAGCATTCGCCGGATAGCCTCGTCGCGTGCTGGTTCCGGCTCGTCGCGCTCGGCCATCTCGCGCGCGTGCAGCCGGGTCAGATCGTGGAACCGGTACTGGCCGCCCGGCCGCGTCATCGAGCAGGTTGGCGTCGGCGAGCGCGCCGAGCAGCCGCTTGGCCGCGGAGCGCGGGACGGCGCGGTCGCCGCCGCCACGCGCGCTGTCGAAGTGCGTCGCCGGGGAACAGTCCCATCAGCCGGTACAGCCTGGCGGCCTCGGCCGGGCAGCGCGCCGTAGGAGACGTCTAGCGCGGTGCGCACCGGCATATCCTCCTCCATCGTCAGGGCGGCCAGCCGTTCCCGTTCGTGGGCCATCGCCTCGACCATCTCGCTGACCGGCCACTCGGGACCTGGCGGCGAGCCGCGCCCCGGCGACGCACACGGCGAGGGGACAGCCCGCGCACAGCTCGACGAGCTCGCGGGCCGCGTGCGGCTCGGCCAGCGCTCGCTCGCTGCCGATCGTGCGGCTGAGCAGCTCGAGGGCGGCCTCGGCGTCCAGCCGGTCGAGCTGGATGACGCCGGGCGCCGCGCGCCGCCAGGCCGCCAAGCCGCAGTCGGCTCGTCACGACCGCCACGCCTCGGGCGACGTGGGCAGCAGCGGCGAGACCTGCGCGGCGGTCAGCGCGTCGTCGAGCAGGACCAGCATCCGCTTGTCGATCATGAGCGAGCGGTACAGGCCGGTCAGCTCCGCGAGGTCGGACGGTACCTGGCGGGGGTCGACGCCAAGCGCCCGCAGGAACCGCCCGAGCACCTCGCTCGTGCTCGCCGGTCCGTCTGGCGCGTACCCGTGCAGGTCCGCGAAGAGCACGCCGTCAGGAAAGTCGCCGCGGACGCGTGCCCCCAGTTCACGGCGAGCGCAGCTCTTGCCGACGCCGGGCTGCCCGGTGATGCAGGATGACGCGGCTCTCCCGCGCGGCGTCCATGGCCGCGACGTCCGCCGCGCGGCCGGTCAGCCGCACCGAGCGGCGGTAGCTGGTTGGGCGGCGGCAGGCGCAGCGCGGGCTGGTGGACGTGGACGCCCGTGACATCTCGCGCCTGGATCGCCGTCCCGTAGACCTCCCGCTGATTTCATTCCGGGTCCCGACGGCGCGCTCGAATTCAGTTTCCTCTTGCTGACCTTCTCGACCCGTCCGGGTCGGCGCTCATCATGCCAGGCCATTCCGTGAAATCCGTAAACCGTACCGTAGCCCGCATACTACGCACTGTCGACATTCCTTGACAATCCGTTGTCTGCGCCGGTCGCGTGCCGCCGCGCCCCTACTCCTGAGTACCGCTGCGAGAGCATACGGCTGACGACTAGCGTGACGTGGGTGGCACGCAAACTATCCCAGAGGCCCAGAAACGGCACCGGGGCTCGTGGGGTGAGCAGCGCTCTTTGGAGCTGGCGTGTCGCGAAGCACGAAAATTCGATCAACGTTGATCAAGTTAAGGAATAAGACATGGATCCGACGACCATCGCCGCGCTCCTTGTAACAGCTGCAACAGCGCTGTGGATATGGAAGTTCTAGAACAGGAATTCCAGAATTGATTGTCGCCTAGGCCGAGGCGCGTTTCCGCCACGCGGTCGGTTCACTCGGTTTCCCGGCTGCCTCCTTCAGGTGCTACCTGACTCGCGGGCGATGACTTGTCGAATCCCTCCGCCGGCCGGCCGCAACGCGCCCGGCGGAGGGGTTCGACGTCCCCTGACTATCGCGCCACTTCCCTCAACGCGATTGTCGTTGACTTCCGTGCAGGCACAAGCATAGTCGACCACAGTTCTGCTCGCTAGCTAGTCGACGTTCTTGCTCGTGAGTTCTTCCTGCCCGCTCCTGGCCGTTGCCAGTGAGGTGATCTCTCCCACGCTCAGCGAGGCCGCCGACGTCGCGGCGTCTCGCTGCGCGCCCGTGCCAGCAGCGGAAACGCGCGATTGCTGATCGCGCCCGAGTGCCATGGCGCCGGCGCCAGCCCGGCCGCCGGGCTGCTTAACTGTTGGCATGCCCACTGGAACCGCTGCCGACAGGGCGTCCGGCTGGGCGCCGGCCCGGGTGCGCCGCACCGGGTGCGGGCGGGCGACGTCAGCGCCAGCCCGTGGCCTGGGGGACGGCGGGCACCCGGTAAGAGCGGGCCTCGTGATGGCCTGGGCGCAAAGCCTGCCCGGGGCGCGGTGAGCGCGGTCCAGGACGCCGCGGGATCGTACCGGCGGCTGCTCGGCGACCCGGTGCTGCGCGGGCTGGCGCGTGGCGGACGTCTGCGCGCGGCTGCCGCAGGGGATGGTCAGCATCACGCTGCTGCTGGTCGCCGCCGTGCACGCCTCGATGACCACGGCGGGCCTGGTCGTGGCCGGCTACACGCTCGGCCAGGGGGTGACCGGCCCGCTGCGCGGCCGGCTGGCGGACCGGCACGGGCTCGCCCGGGTATGCGCCGTGTGCGGCGTCCTGTACGCCGCTGGCGCTGGCGGGCCTGCTGGCCGGGTCGCTGGCCGGCAGCCCGGCCGGTGTGCTGGTGGCGGCCGCCGCCGTGGCCGGGCTCGTGGTCCCGCCGCTCAGCCCGGGGATGCGCAGCCTGTGGTCGGCCCATGCCGTCGGCGCGCTGCGGCACGCCGCGTTCGCGCTCGATGCCGCCGTGTTCGACCTGGCCTACATCACCGGGCCGGTGCTGGCCAGCTCGCTCGCGGCCGGCGTCGCC
Source organism: uncultured Acidobacteriota bacterium (assembly GCA_963786215.1). Taxonomy (GTDB): domain Bacteria; phylum Acidobacteriota; class Terriglobia; order Acidiferrales; family UBA7541; genus Palsa-360. The sequence goes on along the minus strand of CAWAYK010000001.1, from coordinate 50,322 downwards.
CCGGCCGCGGCGGTCGGCGTGCTGCTCGCGCTGACCGGCGCGGCCGTCGTCATCATCGGCGCGCGTTCCCGCCCCGGCGCGTCGCGCCGGGCGCGTCGCCCGGCGCGCGCCGGGCGTCCGGCCCCGGGGGTGCTGCGCTCCCCCGCCCTGCGCCGCCTGCTGGTCACCGGGGCGCTGGTCAACCTCGCGCTGAGCGCGACCGAGGTGGCGCTGACCGGCTACGTGCGACAGCACCACGCGCTGTGGGCTTCCGGCCCGCTGCTGGCCGAGGTCTCGGTCGGCAGCATCGTCGGCAGCCTGCTCCTCGGCGCCCGGGCGGCGTCCGCCGAGACGGCGGACGGGGCACGCCGTCTGCCCCGCCTGCTGGCGCGCTACGCGCTCGGCCTGGCCGTGCTGACCGCGGCGAGCCTGTACGCCCCGCTGGTGGCGGTCGCCGCCCCGCTGGCCGGGCTGTGCCTCGGCCCGTCCCTGGCCACCTTGTTCGGCCTGGCGTCGAGCGCGGCGCCGGACGGCGGGGGCACCGAGGCGCAGTCGTGGCTGAGCTCGGTGATGAACGGCGGCGCCGCCGCCGGGGCGGCCCTGGCCGGGGCCACCGCCGGCCTGCCGGTGCTGTCCCTGGCGGTCGCCGCCGTGGCCGCGGCGGCCGGCGGCGCCGTCAGCCTGACCCTGGGCCGTCGGCCGGGAAGCTGCCGCGATAGGCTCGCCCGCCGCCGTCGCATGCGCGCCCCGGTGTCACATCCGCGCGCCCTGTCGCGTCATTACTAGTGACGTCGACGAGGAGTGAATGATGCGAGTCCTGGTCGCCCGTCCGGAGGCCCCCCGGTGCCGGCAACGCCTGCCGGCGCCATGCCCGGGCGCTAGGAGCGAATGCCTCCAGCTGACGACCCCCCGTGCGGTCAGCGGTCTCGGCGGCTGGCTGGATGACCGGTTCGGCGGCGCGCGCGGTGTGCGCACGCTGATGCGCAAGGTTTTCCCCGACCACTGGACGTTCATGCTCGGCGAGATCGCGCTGTGGTCGTTCGTGATCCTGCTACTCACCGGCACCTACCTGGCGCTGTTCTTCAAGCCGTCGATGGCCCCGGTGGTGTACCACGGCTCGTACACCAAGCTCAACGGCATCACGATGTCGCAGGCGTACCAGTCCACGCTGAACATCTCGTTCGACGTGCGCGGCGGCCTGCTGATCAGGCAGATCCACCACTGGGCGGCGAACCTGTTCCTGATCGCGATCTGCGCGCACATGCTGCGCCACTTCTTCCTCGGCTCCTACCGCAAGCCGCGGGATATCAACTGGCTGATCGGCATCGTGATCTTCGCGCTCGCGCTGGTCGAGGGGCTGTTCGGCTACTCGCTGCCCGACGACCAGCTGTCCGGCGCCGGCCTGCGGATCTTCCAGGGGGTGCTGCAGGGCATCCCGATCGTCGGCACCTACGTCGGCGTACTTCCTGTTCGGCGGGGCCTACCCGGGCCAGGACATCGTGCCGCGGATGTACATCACTGCACGTGCTGCTCATCCCCGGGCTGCTCCTGGCGCTGGTGACGGCGCACGTCTTCATCTCCTTCCACCAGAAGCACACCGCGATGCCGGCGCTCGGCAACTCCGAGCGCGCGGTCAGGGGCCAGCCGTTCTACCCGTACTTCCTGCTCAAGGGCACCGCGTGGTTCTTCTTCATCTTCGGCGCGCTGGCCGTGCTGGCGACGTTCGCGCAGATCAACCCGATCTGGCTGTACGGCCCGTACACCCCGCTGGCGATCTCCTCGGCCAGCCAGCCCGACTGGTACCTGGGCATCCTGGAGGGGGCGCTGCGCGTCATGCCCGCCTGGGAGGTCAACTTCCTCGGCCACACGCTGTCGCTGTCGGTGCTGATCCCGTTCGCGCTGCCGCTGGGGATCATCCTCGGCGGCGCGGCGGCCTGGCCGTTCTTCGAGCGCTGGGTCACCGGCGACAAGGCCGAGCACCACATCAACGACCGGCCGCGCAACGCGCCCGCGCGCACCGGGATCGGCGTGGCCGTGATCGTGTTCTACGGCGTGCTGTGGGCCGAGGGCGCCAACGACGTGATCGCCGACCAGTTCCACGTGCCGCTGTACACCGTCACCTGGATAGCCCGGGTGCTGGTGATCGCCGGCCCGGTCGCGGCGTACGTGATCGCCCGGCGGATCTGCCTTGGCCTGCAGCGCAAGGACGCGGAGACGCTTGAGCACGGCGTCGAGACGGGCATCGTCCGCCAGTTGCCGGACGGCGGGTTCACCGAGGTCCTCCGCCCGGTCAGCGACGAGGAGCGAGCGGTGCTGTCGGCGGGGCCGGCGCTGCCGCGCCCTGCCCGCGGCGGACGCCAGCGGGGTGCCCGCGCCGGGCGGCGCGGGCGTGATCGGCCAGGCTCCGCGCCGGGCTGAACGCCGCGTTCACGGAGACCGCGGTGGTTACGGCGAGGCAACGGGCAGCGCCGACGGTGAGCACCATCAGGCAGACTGCCAGGGCGAACTGCCAGCCAGCGAGCCGCACCGGGAAGCATCCCAGGACACGGGCCGGTGAGCGATGAACATCCCGCGAGCCGGAGGATCAGCGCGGCAGCGCGGCCGCCCGCGGGAAGGCGCGTCCGGTTCAGGGAGGCGGTACCCGCTCTGGCGCGACCGCCGGGACCTGCGGCGCCGTTTTCCGGCGGGCGGCGCGCGCCGCGGCGGCCGAGCGGAAGGCCGAGATGACGGTGCTGCTGCAGCGGCTGTCCGCGGGCCACGTGCCGCTGTCAGCGGTCCTGCCCGGGCCGCGGGCCGCGGGACGGCGTCGTCGTATTCGCCGACGGGACTCAGCTTGCTTCTCGTCACCCGCCGCGGCGGTCGCGGGCGTGAGGTGGCTGAGCAGAGGGAGCCGCGCCGTGGCTCCGGCGCCCGCGTGTGGCTCGTCCGGGCGCAGCCGTCCTTCGCGAGCTGCTGGTTCCGGCTGTGGTTCGCCTCGGCCGGCGCGCACGACGCCGGCCGAGGTGCTGGCCAAGGTGGGACCAGTTCCCGGGTGAGCTTCCCCGCTCGCTGGCCGGCCCGGGCTGCCAGCGCGGACACGACCGCGGCGCTGTCGGGAGGCTAGAGCTCCCGGGCCATCGAGTCCACGACTGACTTCGCCTCCGCCAGGCCGGCGCCGGTCAGCTGACGGTAGAGCCTGATCGCGTCGACGGTCTTGCGCCTGCGGATCGCGTCGTAGACCGGCCCGAGCGCCGCGTCGGCCAGCTCGTCCGCGGGCGCCACGTCCACGCCGGACGGCATCCCGGCCGGACGGCCAGCGGGCATGGCGCCGTCGGCGATGAGTGCCGGGTCGATTCCCAGGTACCTGATCAGGTAGTCGACCTTGCGCTCAAGGCGCGCGATCCGCTCGGTTTCGTGGGTTTGCATGGAGGCGAGCGCAGGGAAGAAGGCGCGGCGCCGCGCGCGACACGCGCATAGCGGGAGAAACCCGTGAACACCCGGTCACCGGTGGCTGGCCGCCGCTCCAGGCTGTCGGCCGCCCCAGCTTCGCTTTCATGATCGTCCGAACGTACGGTTGGTGTCAGTGGTCGCGCACCACGCACGCTGGTGCGCGGGTGGCCAACACGGTCTTCAACGCCAGGAGTAACGCATGACTATCACCGAGCTCACCGGAATCGACGTCCCGACCGGGCTTTTCATCGGAGGTGAGTGGGGCAAGGGGAGCGCGACGTTCCCGGTGCTTGACCCGGCGACCGAGGAACCGCTGGCGGAGGTGGCCGACGGCACGGTGAGCGACGCGCTCGACGCGGTGAGCGCCGCGCACGACGCGCTGCCCGGCTGGGCCGCGACCCCGCCGCGGCAGCGGGCCGAGGTGCTGCGCAAGGCGTTCGAGCTCATGACGGAGCGCGCCGAGCAGTTCGCCCGGCTGATGTCGGCGGAGAACGGCAAGTCGCTGCGCGACGCGCGCGGCGAGGCGGCCTACGCGGCGGAGTTCTTCCGCTGGTACGCCGAGGAGGCCGTGCGGATCGAGGGCACCCTCATGCGGGCGCCGTCCGGCGCCAACCAGATCCTGACCATGCACCAGCCGATCGGCGTGTCGCGTGCTGATCACGCCGTGGAACTTCCCGGCCGCGATGGCCACCCGCAAGATCGGCCCGGCGCTGGCGGCCGGCTGCCCCGTGGTGCTCAAGCCGGCCGAGGAGACGCCGCTGACCGCGCTCGCGCTCGCCGCGCTGCTGGCCGAGGCCGGCGTGCCCGACGGCGTGGTCAACGTGGTGACACGTCCCGCAAGTCCGGGCCCGGTCGTCGGCGATGCTGAACGACTCCCGGGTCCGCAAGCTGTCCTTCACCGGTTCCACCGAGGTCGGCAGGATCCTGCTGCGCGAGGCGGCCGACGGCGTGCTCAGCACCTCGATGGAGCTCGGCGGGAACGCGCCGTTCATCATCTTCGAGGACGCCGACATCGACGCCGCCGTCGAGGGCGCGCTGATCGCGAAGATGCGCAACGGCGGCGAGGCCTGCACCGCGGCCAACCGCTTCTACGTGCACGACGCGGTCGCCGACAAGTTCAACGCGGCCTTCGGTGCCCGGCTGAAGGCGATGAAGCTCGGCCCCGGCCTCGACGAGTCCACCGACATCGGCCCGCTGGTCAACGAGGACACCAGGTCCAAGGTTGCCGAGCCTCGTGGACGGCGCGCTGGCCGACGGCGCGAGCGCGCTGCTCGGCGGCCGGGCGCCGGACCGGAAGGGCTACTTCTACGAGCCGACCCTGCTCGACGGCGTGTCGGCGGAGGCGGCGATCCTGAACACCGAGATCTTCGGCCCGGTCGCGCCGGTCGTGCGGTTCACCGACGAGGCCGACGCGATCCGCTGGGCGAACGCCACCGAGTTCGGCCTTGTCGCCTACGTCTACACCCGCGACCTGCGGCGCGGGCTGCGCGTGTCGGAGGCCCTGGAATCCGGCATGGTCGGCCTCAACCGCGGCCTCGTCTCCGACCCGGCCGCGCCGTTCGGCGGCGTCAAGCAGTCCGGCCTCGGCCGCGAGGGCGCCCACGAGGGCCTCCTCGAGTACACGGAGACCAAGTACATCGCCACCGACTGGTAGACGTATCTAATCGCCCGGAGCCGGATCTAATCTTTAGGATCTCGTCAACGCTCCGGTGCCCGGCCAGAGCACGTGTAAGATGCAGGAACTTCGCAACGGCCGCTGCCTGAGGGGGCCTCGGGCAGCGGCCGTTCGTCACTTTAAATACGGCGAACCGTAACATTGGCAGGCATGTCGGCGCCATCGGGCCGCTGGTTAGCCGAAGTACGACTAGACCGGGCGTGACCAGCCCAAAGAACATTAATTAGATATTAGCAAGTAGCACAGAAGTTCGTAATTAGATGACTGGCTGAGCGCGTGTGACGTAACGCCGATAGGGTAGGCGTGCGCGCTAAATGCAGAAAATATCTATAGCCGGCAGCGGGGAAGGATTAACGAGGATGGCACCAACAGCTTCGAGCCGCGAGTTCGAGTGCGACCTGGTAGTGATCGGGGGCTGCGGCCACGTCGGCCTGCCGCTGGCGATCGCGTTCGCCGACCGCGGCGCCCAGGTGGCCATCTACGACGTCAGCGAGTCGGCCGTCGAGTCCGTGAACGCGGGCAGGCTGCCGTTCGACGAGCCGGGCGCCGCGCCGCTGTTCGAGCGGGCCGTGTCCTCCGGGCGGCTGCGCGCGTCGACCGACCCGTCCGTGGTCGGCACGGCGGAGAACGTGGTCGTGGTGATCGGCACGCCGGTCGACGAGCACCTGAACCCGAACCAGAACGCGATCCCGAGGGCCTTGTCCGCCTGCGCCCCGTACCTGCGCGACGGCCAGATGCTCGTGCTGCGGTCCACGGTCTTCCCCGGGGTGACCGCCCTGGTGGAGAAGATGATCGCCGGCCTCGGCGTCGAGATCGAGGTGGCCTTCTGCCCGGAGCGCATCGCCGAGGGCAAGGCGATGACCGAGTTGTTCGAGCTGCCGCAGATCGTCTCCGCGCGTTCGCCCAGGGGCCTGGAGCGCGCGTCGGCGTTGTTCGGCCGGCTGACCGACAGCATCGTCGAGCTGACGCCGGAGGAGGCCGAGCTCGCCAAGCTGTTCACCAACGTGTGGCGCTACATCAAGTTCGCGGCGGCCAACCAGTTCTACATGATGGCCAACGACCGGGGGCTCGACTTCGAGCGCATCCGGCAGGGGCTGACGCAGGGACTACCCGCGGGCCGCGGACATGCCGGGCGCCGGGTTCGCCGCCGGGCCGTGCCTGTTCAAGGACACGATGCAGCTCGCGGCGTTCAACAACAACAACTTCACGCTCGGTCACACGGCGATGACGATCAACGAGGGCCTGCCGCTGTACCTCGTGCACCGGCTCGAGCAGCGGTTCGACCTGTCGGCGATGACCGTCGGCATCCTCGGGATGGCGTTCAAGGGCGGTTCCGACGACATCAGGTCAAGCCTGTCGTACAAGCTCAAGCGCGTCCTTGAGTTCAAGGCCGACGCCGTGCTCTGCGCCGACCCGTACGTCGCCGTCGACGAGAACCTGCTCCCGCAGGACGAGGTCATCGCAAGGTCCGACCTGCTGATCATCGCCGCGCCGCACCCCGAGTACCGGGGCATGGTGATCGACAAGCCGGTCGCCGACATCTGGAACGTGCTCGGCGGGGGAGTGCGCGTATGACGGGTGAGGCGCCGCGGGTCTCCGTGGTGGTCCCCGCCTACAACGAGGGCGAGCACATCACCCCTGTCCTCGACCGGATCTTCGAGTCGGTCCGGCTCCAGTGCGAGGTGCTCGTCGTCGTCGACTCCGCGGACGACAACACCGTCCCGGTGGTCAGCAGGTACGCGGACAAGGAGCCGCGGCTTCGCTGCATCGTCAACACCTACGGCCGCGGGCCGGCGAACGCGATCAGGTACGGCATCGCCGCGGCCGCCGCGCCGGTCGCCGTCGTGACGATGGCCGACGGCTGCGACGACCCCCGGCAGATCGACGACCTCGCGCGGCTCGTGGACCGGGGCGTGGCGGTCGCCGCCGCCTCCCGGTACATGCCGGGCGGCCAGCAGGTCGGCGGGCCGCTGCTGAAGGGGCTGATGTCGAAGACGGCGGGCCGGTCCCTCGGGCTCCTCGCGCGCATCGGCACCAGGGACGCGACGAACTCGTTCAAGGCGTACTCGACGGATTTCGTGCGCAAGGTCGGCATCGACTCGCGCGACGGCTTCGAGATCGGCATCGAGCTGACCGCCAAGGCCCGCCGGATGCGGCTGCCGGTGGCGGAGATCCCCACGATCTGGCTCGACCGGCAGGCGGGGATGTCGAACTTCAAGATCGCTGCGTGGATACCCGTGTACCTTCGGTGGTATCGGTTCGCATTCGGTTCCAGGCTCACAGCCGAGCAGGTCAGGGCCTACGGGCGGCAAACAGGAAGGCAAAGGACTAATCAATGAAGGTTCTCGTCAGCGGATCTGCCGGGTTCATCGGCGGCTACGTCGTTGAGGAACTGCTCGGCAAGGGGTACTCCGTCGTCGGTGTCGACAACTTCTCCAAGTACGGGAAGGTCGCCAAGTCCTACGACAACCACCCGAACTACCGGCTCGTCGAAGGCGACTGCCGCGACACCGAGCTGATGACCAGCCTGCTCACCGACTGCGAGCACTTCATCGCCGGCGCCGCGCTGATCGGCGGCATCTCCTACTTCCACACCTACGCCTACGACCTGCTCGCCAACAACGAGCGGATCATCGCCTCGTCGTGCGACGCCGCGATCAAGGCGCACAAGGAAGGCACGCTGCAGAAGGTCACGTACCTGTCCTCCTCGATGGTCTTCGAGTCGACGCCGGAGTGGCCGTCCTACGAGGGCCAGGAGCGCGAGGTGCCGCCGCCGCTGTCCTCCTACGGCTTCCAGAAGCTGGCCGTCGAGTACTTCGCGCGGGCCGCCTGGGACCAGTACCAGCTGCCGTACACGATCGTCAGGCCGTTCAACTGCGTGGGCATCGGCGAGTCCCGCGCGCTCGGCGACGAGGAGATCATGTCGGGCAACGTCAAGCTCGCGATGAGCCACGTGGTACCCGACCTGGTGCAGAAGGTCTACAAGGGCCAGGACCCGCTGCACATCCTGGGCACCGGCGAGCAGGTGCGGCACTACACCTACGGCGGCGACCTGGCCCGCGGCATCGTCACCGCGATGGAGCACCCGGCGGCGCTCAACGACGACTTCAACCTGTCCACGGCCCAGTCCACGACCGTGCTTGAGCTCGCCGAGACGATCTGGCGCAAGGTCAAGGGCCCCGACGAGCCGCTGCGCGTGGTGTCGGACGACCCGTTCGAGTACGACGTGCAGCGGCGGGTGCCGGCTACCGAGAAGGCCAAGCGCGTGCTCGGGTTCGAGGCGACCACGTCGCTTGACGAGATGCTCGACGAGGTCATCCCCTGGATCGCCGCCGCCATCAAGAACGGGACGATCTAGGCTCGCTGGCGCCGCCAAGGCCAGCGCGGCGGCTCCCGGCGACCGCGCCGCGAGCCGCCTGCTGCCTGCGCGCGTGCCGCGCACCCGCTCGCCACGACTTCTTCAGGAGTCGCAGAAGCGCCGCGTAAGGGGCATGGCGGTATTACCCTAGGGCGATGACTGTGACTCAGCGTGATCAAGTCGGCGCAGAGGGTGATTCTGAGTACCCGGAGCAGCCCGCTTCGGGCGCTGGCGCCCGGGGACGCCGGCGGCTACTTGGCGCGCTGGCCTGGGGCTCGCCGTTCGCGGTGGTGCTCGGGATCTTGCTCGCCCGCAACGGCTGGCTGTTCGCCGTCCCGGTGTACGAGGACGCTGACATGGGGGCGTACTCCATTCAGGTTGAGCAGGCCCGGCGGTTCGCGCTGCTGGTGGGTAACTACTCGCGGGAGGGGTTCAACCACCCGGGGCCCGCGTTCCTCTACGTGCAGGCGTGGGGCGAGGACCTGTTCTACGGCCTGCTGCGGGTCGTGCCGGCCGCCTGGAACGGGGAGGTCGTCGGCCTCTACCTGCTCAGTGCCTTCTTCGCCGCCTGCGCCGTCGTTGTCGCGTGGCGCTGGGGCGGGGCGCGCGCGGGGCTGGTCACCCTGGGGGCGGTGGGGCTTTACGGGGCGCTGCACCCGTCGGTGTTCAGCTCGGACTGGATGCCGTACGAGTACGCGCCCGCGTACCTGGCCTTCGTGGTCTCGGTCGCCTCCGTGGCCGGCGGGCGGACCAGGGACTCGTGGATCGCGGCGCTGTCCGGGTGGTTCCTCATTCACGGGCACGCCTGCTTCCTGCTCTTCGTGCCGCTGCTCTCGCTGAGCGCCGTCGCGGCCCGCCTGGCGCCGTACCTCCGGTGGCGGACGTGGCCGCGGCCGGAGCGGCGGGCATGGCTGCCCGTCGCGGTGATCAGCGCCGTGTTCGCGCTGCCGGTCGCCGCGGAGCTGGCGCTGCACTGGCCGGGGAACTTCGGCAAGTACTTCGCCTACTCGGGCTCCGCGCAGTCCGGGGGGCACCCGGCGGCCCAGGTCGTGCACTACGTGCTGTGGTTCTGGTGGCCGCACAGGCACGCGTGGGCGGTCGCGGCGGTCCTGGTGACCGCGGCCGCCGTCGCCGCCTGGGTGATGCCGTACGGCCCGCTGCGCCGCTTCTGCCTCGCGCTGCTCGCGGTCAATGCCGTCTCGACGGTCGCCTTCGCCGCCTACACGGCGGTCGGCATCGACGAGCTGAACCAGTACTACATCGGCTACTTCTACTGGTCCGCCCCGGTGATCATGATCCTGGTGCTCGCCCTGGCGGTGACCGAGCTGCTCGCCGCGGGCGCGACGGGGCCGGGCACGCCGTGGGCCAGGGCCGTCTCCGGCGTGGCCGTGGTCTTGGCCCTGGCCGGCTGCGCCGCGTTCGCCGTTGCCCCGCAGACCCGCCTCACCACCGGGCACGCCGACCCCGGCAACCCGGCGGCCACCGGTCCCGTCGCGGACCCGGCGCTCCCGGTGGGCGTGGCGTGGCTGGCCGCGCTCGCCGCCGGGCGCTACGTGGTGATCTCCTTCCCGCACGACGCCTGGCCCGCTGTCACGGGCATCCTCGTCCAGGCCGAGCGCACCGGGGTACCCGCCTGCGTGATCGGCGGAAATTGGAAATTCATGCTGACGAGCCAGTTCATTTGCACCGGCGCGGAGGTCCGCGACGGCCGCGGTTTCAGCGTGTGGGTGCCCGGCTCCGTTCCGCGCGGTATGCCGGTGGTGTTCCGGCTTCGGCGGGGCATAGTGACCTACGGCACCAAGTGAACGTAGCCTAGGACCGTGGACAGGCGAATATTCGGGCTCGAGAACGAGTACGGCGTTACGTGCACCTTCCGGGGACAGCGGCGGCTGTCACCGGACGAGGTGGCCCGCTACCTCTTCCGCCGTGTTGTGTCGTGGGGCCGCAGCAGTAACGTGTTCCTGCGCAATGGCGCACGCCTGTACCTGGACGTGGGCAGCCACCCCGAGTACGCCACCCCCGAGTGCGACAACGTGGTCGACCTGGTCGCCCACGACAAGGCGGGGGAGCGGATCCTCGAGGGCCTGCTCGTGGACGCCGACCGGCGGCTGCGCGAGGAGGGCATCGCCGGGGACATCTACCTGTTCAAGAACAACACCGACTCGGCGGGCAACTCCTACGGGTGCCACGAGAACTACCTGGTCGGCAGGCACGGCGAGTTCGGCAGGCTCGCCGACATCCTGATCCCGTTCCTGGTCACCAGGCAGATCATCTGCGGGGCGGGCAAGGTGCTGCAGACGCCGCGCGGCGCGGTCTACTGCGTGAGCCAGCGGGCCGAGCACATCTGGGAGGGCGTCTCAAGCGCCACCACCAGGAGCCGCCCGATCATCAACACCCGCGACGAGCCGCACGCCGACGCGGAGCGGTTCAGGCGGCTGCACGTCATCGTCGGCGACTCCAACATGTCCGAGACCACCATGCTGCTCAAGGTCGGCGCCACCGACCTGGTGCTGCGCATGGTGGAGGCGGGCGTGGTGCTGCGCGACATGACGCTCGACAACCCCATCAGGGCGATCCGCGAGGTCAGCCACGACATGACCGGCAGGTCCCGGGTCAGGCTCGCCAACGGCCGCGAGATGTCCGCCCTGGAGATCCAGTGGGAGTACCTGAACCGGGCCAAGGACTTCACCGACAAGAACGGCCTCGACCCGATCAGCAAGCGCGTGCTGGAGATGTGGGAGCGGGCGCTGTCCGCGATCGAGGACGGCGACCTGGACAGGATCGCCCGCGAGATCGACTGGGTGACCAAGTTCCAGCTGATCGAGCGGTACCGGGCCAGGCACGACCTGCCGCTGTCCGCGCCGCGCATCGCCCAGCTCGACCTCGCCTACCACGACGTGCACCGCGGCCGCGGCCTGTACTACCTGCTGCAGAAGAACGGCGCCGTGGACCGGGTGACGACCGACCTCAAGATCTTCGAGGCCAAGTCCATCCCCCCGCAGACCACCCGGGCCAAGCTGCGCGGCGAGTTCATCCGGCGGGCGCAGGAGAAGCGCCGCGACTTCACCGTCGACTGGGTGCACCTGAAGCTCAACGACCAGGCCCAGCGCACGGTCTTGTGCAAGGACCCGTTCCGCTCGGTCGACGAGCGCGTAGAAAAGCTCATCGCCGGCATGTAGCGCTCTATCTCGGGTCTCTCTCGACAACCGGCGAACATTACTCCGGCACCGTGGTGCGGGAGCCCGGGGCTCGCAGGATTCCGGCGCGACAGTCGTGGCCCAAAGGCGGGCCCCGAACGTCGCGGCGGAATCCCGCAGCGCCCCTGGCTCCCACGGCCTGGTGCCTGCGCAGGTCACCCGCCGCTGAGGCCTGCCCGCCGCCGCGCGTCCCCGCCGGCGGAATTCGCGCAGCTCCTCCTGTGGCTCAGGTTCGCCTGCCGCTGCGGGTCTCCGCCGGCAACGCGATGCGGGTTGCTCGCGATCTGGCCAGTGATCGCGAAGACTTTGGGCGTTGCGAAGACTTTTGCGCGTGATAGCGCACCAAAGTCTTCGCGATGCCCGGATCTCCCGCAATAACTGCTTACTCCGGTACCAGCCGGCACCACAGCCGGCCAGCCACCGGAGACGTGCGGTCGCGCGCTGAGCCTGGCCACTCACCCGCGCCAGGCGCCTACCGCAACCACCTTTTCTGGTTTCTCCCAAGTAACGGACTCAGGACGGGGGACGGCGCCCGCCAGGGCGCCAGGATCGGGCCAGCCAGCCGCCGGGGATTACCGCCCGTTCCCACGGGCACCCGGCACGACGCCGGCACCGCGCCGAATCTTATGGTCCGCTAACGCCCGCTCCACGTGCCAATCCCCGCCCCCCGCCAACCCGTACCTTCACAGGGTGAACGCCCCGGGAGCCGCAACCCCAAGGGGAGGGGAACTAGTGTCAATGCCCGACGTCGGCCGCCGCAGGCCGCCCCTGACACCACCTGCACAAGGGGAAGGCGCCCGATGATCACCTCGGAAGACGCGGCCCTCAGGGCCGAGCTGATCCTCGAATTCCCCGCCGATGACCCCGAGCGCGGCTGGGAGCTCAAGGAGTTCCCCCAGGGCTGGCTCGTCATCTGGTACGGCTGGCAAGGCCACCCGGACCAGTTCTGCATCGTCATCGAACGCGAGACCGGCCTGGTCAGGTACTTCACGACGTTCATGGGGCCCCAGGCGATCATCAGGGAATACGAAGCCGTCCGCGAGCTCGGCCGCCCAGACGACCGCTGGACTGTCTGCAACCAGGGCTAAGCGAGTAACCAAGGCCGCGCGAGGTCCCTCACGCCGCCTCTCTCAGCTCCGCTTCGAGCCGCTCCTGAAGCAAGAGCAGGTGGTCTACGAGGACTTCATCGCCCAGCCCGTCCGGGTGAGTCAGCAACGTCTCCACGGCGAGCCACATGGTCATGGAAGCGTGATGCTCCCGCAGGCGCCTGATCGACAGCTCGAGATTCGCGTCCTGGGCCGCCGCGTACAACGGCTCCAGTCGTGCTTTGACCTCGTCATCCGTTTCCCTGCTCACGGTGCCACCATCCATCGCAACGTCTCCCGCCTCGTCATGTCGCCGACCATTTCCCTCTCGTGGTTCATGGCACGCTGACTTCTTCTCTGGGCTGGCCACGCTTGGAGGTCTGGATGCGGAGCGTCTCGTGCAGCCCGGACAGAAGCGTGATCAGCTCGGGGTCGTCAATAAACGGTGTGAACCTCCCCAGGAGGACACCGGCCGCCTTGGCCAGCTGGTCGAGCGCAACGGTGGTCAGACTGCCAAGGGACCTGATCTCGCCGCCTCTGTAGGCGGGCTCCAAGCGCTTCATCCCGAGGGCGTCGCGAATGTCATCGCGGAACTTTCCGGCCAACATGATCAGCATTCCCTCTGGGGGGAGGTAGGCACGGAAGTCGATCAGCGTCTCGACGGCGTCTCCGGCGACCCGTAGATCGGCTATCGGGAGATCAGTGAGGTGTCGCATAGGCCTGGCCTTCACTCGCAAACGGCACTGGTGCGCTTGCTTCCTCCCCCTCGCGGAGTTTCCCGTTCCTCAAGGCGACGGCGAGCGCATGGCTAGACTGTCACGCAGTCAATCGAATACGATATGTGACAAGACGAATCGCCCCTGAAATGCCACAGTCGTCACAAGTAATTAAAAGGACGTCACATGCCACCGCGAATGTCGTCGAGAAGTCCCACTACTAACGTCGCGGCGTTCCTGGGGGAGCAGCTCGGCGTGCTGCGCGTAGCTGCCGGGTACGCGAGTCATGAGGCATTGGCCAGGGCGTTGCAGGCCGAGAGGTCGACGGTTACCAAAATCGAAACCGGCGCGCGCCCGCCCAATGACAAGCTGCTCACCTTGTGGCTGGACACCTGCGGGGCAACCGGGCAGCTCCGCACGGTCTTTGAAGGGCTCGGGGTACTCGCCCGCGCTAAGGAGGACTCAGCGCTGGCGAAGGTCGCGCCATGGTTCGAGACCGAGGCTGAAGCCCACACGCTCCGCTACTGGGCACCCGTGATCGTGCCCGGCTTGGTCCAGACAGAGGCCTATGCCCGCGAGCTGTTCGGGGCCATGGGCCTTGACGACGCCAAGGCAGCCGAGTTCCTTGAGGTCCGCATGGGGCGGCAGGCGATCATCGACCGGCCTGAACCGCCAGACATCACGATCGTGCTGTGGGAGCCGGTGTTGAACCATCAGATCGGATCGCGCACAGTCATGCGCGAGCAACTGGCTCGTCTCGTAGACATGTCGCACCGGCCCGCGATCACGATTCACATCTTGCCATCCAGCCTGGGAGCCAATCCCGGACTCGGGGGCGCGATCAACCTCGCCGCCACCGACGATGCCCCGGAACTGCTGCTCAGTGACGGTTTGGTCGAGGATCAGCTAAGTCAAGACCCGGCAGTAGTGCGTAAGGCACGCGCTACTTTTACTAGTGTCCGCGCTGACGCGCTAAACCGCCCGGACAGCCGGAACATGCTCACGGAAGCGATGGAGAGATGGAGCAACTGACACCAGGCTGGCGGAAGTCCAGCTACAGCGGCAACGGCGGGGCGAACTGCGTTGAGACCAGTAACACGCCCGGCATGGTCCTCGTCCGCGACACCACCGACCGAGACCGCGGAACGCTGTCATTCACCGCGAGCGCGTGGCGCGCGTTCACGGCGAATATGCAGCGCGACTAGCACCACCCCAGCCCTCAGGGGGTCGGCCTCACGCGAGGCTGGCCCTCTGGCGCGTTTGGACGCTACTGGGGAGCTGCCCGCCGGGAGTACGCCAGGCCCGCTCGCCCCGCTACCCTCAGGGCAAGCAAGGGACCAAGGAGGATCGCGTGGCCATCATTCATCAGCGGGCGAGTATCGCGCCGACGAAGCAGGAACTGGCCACGGCCTGGCTGGACCGGCTGAGCCTGGGCGGCTCGGGGGACGTGGAGATGCTGGGCAGCTACCGGTTCGACGATCCCGAGGGAGAGGTCGGCATCGAAGGACTCCTGGTGCGCCGGGCAGGTGAAGTCTTCCATGTGCCGTTCACGTACCGCGCCGCGCCGCTCAACGGGGCCGAGGAACACCTGATTACCACGATGCAGCACTCGGTGCTCGGCCGCCGCTGGGTGTACGAGGCTGCCGGCGACCCGGTCGCGCTCGCCTGCTATGACGCCGCGCTCGCCGGACGGCAGGGACAGGCGACCCTTGAGCTCTGGGACGGTGACGCCGTTGTCGGCCAGCGCCCGAATACGGTCACGCTGACGGTCCAGGGTAACGGCCCGGCGGGCGGCGAGGTCCGGCTCTACCACGTGCCCGGCGACTACGCAGGCAAGCCGACGACTGGCCGATGCCTGGTCGCGGCCTGGAACGCCGGCTTCGGCGTCGTCGCGGTATCCGCTTAGGATCAGCCGCTTCGTAGCGTGATAGTCAAGGCGTGATGAGGGGAGGCAGCCGTGCGGGTGCGGTGGGGCGGGCCGCTGCTCGGCAATCCCGCCCGTACCTGGGGCGGTTTGGTCCTGGCCGGGTGCGTGGTCGTCGTCCTCGCGCTCGGACTGCCGCTGCGGGGGCAAACGGGGCCGGATGGGTTCGATGCCGCCGTCGACGCGCCGGTGATCGCGTTCCTTGCCAAGGATCACAGCCTCCTCCTCTGGCTCGCGTGGCCGGCGACGGCCGTTCCGGGCATCGCGGTCAGCGCCGTCACCGCGATCGGCTGCCTGCTGGCCAGGCGGCTCAACGGCGCGCTGCTCGCGGTGGCCGCCGTCCCGGTCGCCTCGGCCCTGGACGACGCGGTGCTGAAGCACCTGTTCCACCGGACCTACCTCGGTCAGCTCGCCTTCCCCAGCGGGCACGTCACCTCGGTTTCGGCTCAGGTCGCGATGCTCGCCGTCATCCTGCTCGTCGCGCCTCACCCCCGGAGGACCCAGGCGGCCCGGGTGGCGCTGGTGGCCGTCTTCTGCGTGGTCACGCTGGCGACGGCCGTCGCGGTGATCGCCCTGCGCTGGCACTACTTCACGGACACCGTGGCCGGCGCGGCCGTCGGGACGGGCACGGTCCTGGCGCTCGCCCTCCTGATCGACCAAGCCTCAGTTGTCATCACCAACCGCAGGAAACTGCCTGCCAACGGCGGAGCGCTCCCGGAACAGGAGATCGAAGCGGCTACTGCGGTGCTCGATGACTGACCCGGCGCAGCCGAGCGGGGCACTCGCGGACGGCTGGATGACGACCACCGATCGCCTTTGCCTGCGGCTGCTACGGCCAGCGGACGCGGCACCGCTCCGCGAGGTCGCCGGCCCGCCCGGCTGGGTCGAGGGCGTAGCCGCGCGGGCCGGCGACCGCACGCTGACGCCGTGGGCCATCGTCCTGCGCGACGATGGGGCGCTCGTCGGGTACTGCGGGTTCTTCGTGCGCCCGGTGAAGGGCATCACGATGGGATACGCCATCCTCCCGCAGTACCGGGGCCGCGGCCTGGCAACGGAGGCCGCCGCCGCGGTCCTCGACTGGGCCGAGCATCATGACGTCGACGTCTACGCCAGCGTCCGTCCCCCCAACCCCGCCTCGGTGCGCGTCCTCGCCAAGATCGGCATGCGACTGGTCGACTCGTACCTGGACGAAGACGGCCAGCGAGACATCTACCGACGCCAGTCGCCCGGTGGTGGCAAGAGAGCACTATGCGTCGATCCAGTGGGCCTTTAGCGTGGTCAACCGCCATTCGCACATGGTGCTCGGTGAACAGGCGTTCTTTGCGGCGATTCCAGGCGCGTATGCCGCGGTGAGCGCCTTGGTATCGGCGATCTTGTGCGGATGTGTCTCGGCTGGCCGTCCAATGAACGGTGGCGAGCAGTTCGGCCCCATAAGGCGATGCGCGATCGGTGATAGAGTGAGCACCTCGACGACGCGACCGTTCGTCTCGTTGTCGCGCTTGCTTAACGGCATTGGGCCCAGACCTGGGTGATATTCGGAGTGGGTGCCACCCGTGCATCGCACTAACCCGGGCATTAAGCAGAACGAGCGCGCCGCTTACTCGAAAAGGACGCGCCGCCGCGCCACCACGACAAGCGCCGCGACCAGCACGGCGGCCAGCCAGCCCAGCTGCCTGCTGGTGACCACGCGGTTCGGCGCGAAAACCCGGTCCGTCAGCGACGCGTGCGCCCGGTGCGCCCCGCGCGTCACGGCGCCCGCCACTGTTCCGGCCGGGGTGGCCAGCAGCAGGACGACCGCCATCACGTACGCGTCGACGTACGTGCGGCCCTCGCCGAAGATGCTGTACCAGAACTGGCTGGACGCGCTCACGACCTCCACGATGACGAAGCCGGCGAACGCCGCGCGCTCGTGCACCGGGGCCGTCGTCGCCCGGAGCACGAGGAAGCCGGCCACGATGAACGCCATGAGCGCGGCGAACTCGATCAGGTTGTAGTCGTAGGTGCCCAGGTGGTGCCAGCTCATCCGGTGGAAGTCACGGTCGAGGCCGGCCACCAGCGCCGTGAAGGGCCAGGTCAGGTTGGCTGAGGCGTCAGCGACGCCGCCGGCCGTGCCGCGCACGACCACGTGCTGGATGCCCTGCAGCAGCAGGTACAGGAACCCGGGCAGCACCCACACGAGATCCGGCCGCCCCGGCCGGGCGCGGCGCCGGCCGATCTGCCAGAGCCGGGTCAGCGCGAGCACGGCCGGCAGCACCAGCACCGGCTCGTTGGTGAACACGGCGTAGCAGATGAGCGCCGCGGCGAGCCGCGTAGCGGCGGTGCCGGTAGGCGAGCAGCCCGCCGAGCAGGCACGCGTCCGCCAGCGGCTCGGAGGTGTCCCGGCCGACGCTGACCACCAGGCCGAAGTACGCGGCGAACAGCAGTCCCCACAGGGCATGCCGCCCCGACTCGCGGGCGAGCAGCCCGCCGAGCCAGGCCATCGCCGCGACGCAGAGCAGGTTGACGAAGACCAGCACGAGCGGCAGCACCCGCCCGTGCCCGCCCCCCGACAGCAGCCACGCGACCACCGAGTACCCGATCCTGGTATAGCGGTACGGGTGGTCGATGGTGATGCCGTAGGCGGTGGGGTGCCAGTTGAAGGGGTCGAAGGCGAAGCGGTAGTAGAACTGCCCGTCGTACCCCTTCCCCTTCACGTGCGCGACCCTGGGGAACATCAGCGCCGGGTGGCTGTACCTCGTGCCGGAGGCGATGAACAGGCTGAGCTTCCCGTCCGCCCAGCCCGCCAGCCGGGCGACCACGAAGACGAGCCAGCCTCCGAACGCGATCAGCCCGGCGAGCTCCGGCCGGTCAAGCCGGGCCACAGCTCGGTATCTGCCGCCTTCGTCCGCGTCGGCGGGGCTGATAAAATGGCGGGTTTTGCCATCAGCCCCGCCGACACGGACATCGGGGGGTACGGGGGGTCGCCCCCCCGGAAGATAACCGTGCTGCACCGCGGGAGTCCGTCCTGTCGCTACTGTGTGACACGTTATGGTTGCTCGGCGTATACGGTGCCGACCGTGTACGAGTGTAAGAGCTGCGCACCTGAGTTGCTCACGTAAACGATCCGATTGGTTGCTCAAGGTAATGCATCGTCCCGTCCCGGAAGCCGAACGGCGCTCCGGCCCCGTGCCCGCCCACGCGGGGCCACGGCCAGCGCGATCCGCCTGGCGGTGGACCGGGACGGCGGCCTTCCTGCTGATCCTCGCGGCCCTGTTCACCGCGTACCTGCGCCTGTCGCAGACCTACCCGGAGAACTCCGACGAGGCCAACATCCTGCTGATGGCCAGCGACCTGGCCCACGGCAACCTGTACCTGTCCGGCTGGAACGTCTCCGACGTCCCGTTCATCACCACCGAGCTGCCGGAGATCGCCCTGCTCGTCAGGCTCTTCGGCCTGCACCTGAACACGGCGCACATCGCCGCCGCCCTCACCTACACCGTCGTGGTGGCGATCGCCCTGCTGCTGGCCAGGGGCCGGGCGCGCGGTCCCACGGCGATCACGAGGATGGCCATCGCCCTCGCGATCCTGCTCGCCCCGCAGCCTGGTGTCGGCGTCTTCGTGATGATCTTCTCCGTCGGCCACATCGGCACGGCGGCCCCGGTCATGCTCGCCTGGCTGGTCCTGGACCGCGGCGCGCCCGGCCGCGCCCCGCGCGGGCGCTGGCTCGTGCCGGTGACCGTCGGCGTGCTGCTCGCCTGGGCGCTCATGGCCGATCCGCTCGTGCTGGTCATCGCCGTCTGCCCGGTGCTGGTAGTCAGCGCGCTGCGGGTGGTCCCCGGCGCGCTGACCGGGATCCAGAACGGGTGCGGGCTTCGCCAGTTGGCCCACGCCCTCGCCGGCCGCTGGCTGGAAGCGTCCCTCGCCGTCGCCGCTGGCCTCGCGTACCTGGCCGCGTGGTGCGGCGCCCGGCTCTTGCGCGCCGCCGGCGGCTACGCCCAGCAGCCCGTCCCCTTCACGCTCGACCCGGTGAGCACCTGGTACGGGCACGCCAGGATCGCCGCGCACGGCCTGCTGGAGATGTTCGGCGCCTTCTTCCTACCGGGGAACGCGATCAACTACCTCGGCCCGGGGAACTACGCGGCGGCACCGCCGCTGTCCGGGCTGGCCGAAGCGGTCGCGGTCACCCGCCTGGCCTGCCTCGCCCTGGCGATCGCGGGCGCGTGCGTGATCGCCCGCCGGTTCTTCCGCCCGGACGCCGACCTGGTCAGCCAGCTGCTGCTGGCCGGCATCGCCGCGAACCTCGCGGCCTACGTCCCGAGTTCCCTCGCGGACCACACGGCGCTGAACGCCAGGGAGTTCGCGCCGGTCGCTGCCCTTCGCCGCGGTCCTCGCCGCCCGCGCGCTCGGCGACCGGCTGGGGGAGCGGGCGGCGGGCAACCGGGTCCTCGCCGCGTCACTGGTCGCGCTGTTCGGCTGGTACTGCCTCGGCCTGGCGCACCAGGCCGCCGCCCCGGCCGCGCCCGACCCGTTCGCCCGGCTCGAGGCGTTCCTCAGGCAGCACCACCTGACCGACGGCATCGGCGGGTACTGGAACTCAAGCGTCATCACCGTCGGCACCGGCGGCGCCGTCACCGTCAGGGCCGTCACCCAGGGCTGCCTCCAGCCGTACGCCTGGGAGTCCAAGCCAGCCTGGTACGACCCGGCCCGCCGGACGGCGGGCTTCATGCTCGAGTCCAGCGGGACGGGCTACTTCAGCCAGTGGCGGGCGTCGCCCGCCGCGCTGCGCCGGCTCGGCACGCTGCTCCCCGAGCCAGGCCGCGCGACCCTGCACCCCGGTGCGGGCTACACCGTTCACGCCTACCAGGGCAATCTCCTGGCCCAGCTGCCGCGCCTGGCTGGCTGCTAGCGCTCATTCGCCTGCCCCGCGGCCCCGCTCGTAATGAATGTGCCGCCGCCGTCGTTAAGCCACAGGTGGCATATTCGCTTTCGTCAGCGGCCTGAAGCTGAACGTTTGCTCATGACCTGATCACAAACGGTCAGGTCAGCCATCCGTCCCGGTAGCCTGGGTAGGCTTTACCAAAGACATAGAAAGCGGTGTCGGACCTGGGGCCCTCCCCCGTCACCCAGCCAGACCCGAGAGGTTCTCTCATGCGTCGCGCAGCCGCGCTTGCCTTCATACCCGTAGCCGTCGCCCTAGCCGTCGCCGGCTGCAGTTCGTCGTCGTCCTCCTCTAAGCCGGCCGCGGCCGCGGACACCTACCAGTCGGTCAAGGTGACCGGCTCGTTCGGCAAGGCGCCGACGGTGACCATCCCGAAGGAGAAGGGGACGGGGGCGCTCTACACCAAGACCCTCATCCAGGGCAACGGCGCGAAGATAACCTCGACGGACGGCGTGGTCGGCAACTACGTCGCCTACGACTGGTCCGGCAAGACCAGCAAGCTCCTCGGCTCGTCCTACACCCAGGGGACGCCCTCGCTGTTCGTCGGGGGGCAGATCATCGCCGGCGTCCAGAAGGCGCTCATCGGGCAGAAGATCGGCAGCCGCGTGCTTGCCGTGGTCCCGCCCGCGGACGGCCTCGGCGCCCAGGCGACGTCGGAGGGCATCGGCGCTACCGACACGCTGGTGTTCGTCATCGACATGGACTCGCAGTTCGGCCTGACCAGCGTGTCCGGGCAAGCAGACGAGCAACGGCGGCGGCGCGCTGCCGACCGTGGTCGCGCCCGCCAGCGCCAGCACGGCCGGCCCGACGATCAACATCAACACCAAGGCCACCCCGCCGAAGGCGCTGCAGGTCAAGACCCTGATCAAGGGCACGGGCCCGGTCATTAAGAAGGGCGACAACATCGTCGTCAACTACAACGGGTACATCTGGCGGACCGGGAAGTCCTTCCAGTCCTCGTGGTCGAACCCCGACCAGCCGCTGCAGACCGTGATCGGCGAGGGCCAGGTCATCCCGGGCTGGGACACCGGGCTGGTCGGCCAGACCGTGGGCAGCCGCGTCCTGCTGGTGATCCCCCCGGCCCAGGGCTACGGCTCGGCGGGTTCCTCCCAGGCGGGCATCAAGGGCACCGACACCCTGGTCTTCGTGGTCGACATCCTCGCCGCCGCCTAGGCTCAGCTAGGTTTCACCCGGGAATGCCGGAGCGCCGCGCGCCCTGGCATTCCCGGGTTTTTCGCTGTTGACCGTAAGGCGACCGTTCATGATGATCACGAAGGATTTTCCTCTCGCGTAAACAAAGCATCGAATACGCTGCTAAAGCTTCGTGATCATGGCCCACTGGGCCGGGGCCGGGTCCCGTTGGGGCTACCGGGCCAGCAGGGACGCCGCGTGCCGGCCGGCGGCGGCCGCCGCCAGGAAGTAGGCGAGGTCCTGCTCCAGGGAACGGCCCATCGTCGACAGCGGGACCGGGCAGCCGCCCAGTGCCTCGGCCAGGCCGTCGACCGGGACCGTTACCAGGTCGTGGCGGCTGGCCAGCGGCGCGACGTCGGCGGCCACGCGCGCCGCCTGCGGCTCGGGAAGGGCCGGGATCACCACGTCGGCCCTGGCCAGGGCGACCCGGCCGTAGGCGGTCAGGCTGTGGTGGGAGACACCCTGGTGGCGCTCGCGCGGGTCGGCGAAGGACACCCGCAGGGAAGCGACCGGGCGGCCGTCCAGGGTCGCGGCGGCGTTGACGGCCTCGCCCGCCGCCACGCCGGAGTAGCCCCACCGGGTGCCGGTGCCCAGGTTGCCGGGGCCCTGGGCGACGACCGCCACGTCCGCGCCGACGGCGTGCCTCGCCGTGAGCAGGCCCGAGTGGACGGTGACCGCCTCCAGGTCACCGCCGAACGACTGGCCGGTCGTGATCGTCGCCGCCAGCCAGCCGGCCTCGCGCAGGCCCGGCGATCGTGCGGGAGAACCAGGCCGGGAGCGCCCCGCCGTCGGTCATGACGTAGGCGACCCGCGGTGAGCGAGCCGCACTCGCCCCGAAGGCTGAGTAGAGCCCGGCCAGGATCGCGGGCAGGGCCGAGTGGAGGTCGGCGACCACCACCGGCAGCCCGCCGAGCGAGTCCGCCGACTCGAGCAGCTCGTGGTACTCGGAGCCCTGCTCGTCGGCGCTTGCCGTCATCACCTGGAGCGGCGTGTACCGCGATTTCACGATGTGCCCGGTGATGTCGGGGTCGGCGGGCAGGCGGTCGGGTATCGCCACGACGAGCGCGTAGCCGCCGGTGCCGAGGCCGGCCTCGAGCGCGGTGACGTTCAGCAGGACCCGGTCGCCGACGCGCGGCGAACCGACCAGCGCCGGGTACGCGAGCGCGCGAAGCGAATCCCCGTTCACGGTTACCATGAGTTCGGCTGCTCCGGGCCACTCCCGCCGCAACGCCGTGACAGTTCCGCTCCGCCATCGGATCACGACGGCAGACTAGCGGCAGGCGGGCCCCGATGCGGTCAGCCGAGTGAAGCCCGCCTGTCCGATAGACTGCCGTTTCCATCGGACACGCCCCGGGGCATGGGGTCGATCCCCCCGGGAGAAACCTGGAGGTCGCGTTGTCGAAGCGTCGGACCGAACGCCTCCTGTCCATCGTCGTTCTCCTGCTCTCCTCGCGCAGGTACCTGACCGCGGAGCAGATCCGCGCCGCGGTCAGCGGCTACCCGGAGGAGCAGGAGGCGTTCAAGCGCATGTTCGAGCGGGACAAGGAGGAGCTCCGCGACCTGGGCATCCCCCTGGAAACCGGCCGCGCCTCCCAGTTCGACGACGACCTCGGCTACCGGATCAGCCGCCAGGACTACGAGCTTCCCGAGATCCACCTGGAGCCGGACGAGGCGGCCGTCCTCGGCATCGCGTCCCGGGTCTGGCAGTCCGCCGAGCTGGCCGGCGCGGCCACGGGCGCGGCGCTGAAGCTGCGCGCGGCCAGCAGGGAGGCCGACGGCGACGGCACCGCGAGCCCGCCGCCCGGCATCCAGCCGCGGCTGACCACGCAGGAGCCGGCGTTCGGCCCGCTGTGGGAGGCCGTCCGCGACCGCAGGCCGGTCACCTTCGACTACCTGGCGAGCGGCCGTTCCGAGGTGACGAAGCGGACCCTGGAGCCGTGGGGCGTCGTCAACCGGCGCGGCCGCTGGTACGTCGCCGGCCACGACCGGGCGCGCGACGCCCCGCGGGTCTTCAGGCTCAGCCGCATCACCGGGCCGGTGAAGCTGGCCGGGCCGCCGGGCAGCGTCAAGGTCCCGGAGGGCGCGGACGTCCGCGAGCTGGTCAAGGACTGGGACCGGCCGCTGACCAGGGATCACACCGCGACCCTGCGGGTGCGCGCGGAGCGCGGGCTTCGCGCTGCACCGCTGGGGCCGGTCCGCCCCCGACGCGGCGAATCCCGGCTGGGACCGCATCACGATCGACTACTCCGACCCGGACTGGTACGCGGGCTACCTCGCCTCCTTCGGCCCGGACGTCATCGTCCTCGACCCTCCCGAGCTGCGCGAAGCGGTCATCAGGCAGCTGAAGGGAGCGCTCACGTGAGCCCCCAGCCGAGGATGGTCACCTCCGCCGAGCGGCTGCGCCGCCTGCTCGCGCTGGTCCCTTACGTGGCCACCAGGCGCGTGGTCGGCCTGGCGGAGACGGCGGCGACCTTCGGCATGACCGAGCGGGAGCTGATCGACGACCTGAACCTCGCCTGGTGCGTGGAGCTGCGGGCGCCCGAGCCGTACTGCCCGATCGACCTGTCGTACGAGGACGGCGAGATCTCGATCAGCCAGGCCGAGTCGATCGCCC
This sequence comes from uncultured Acidobacteriota bacterium, assembly GCA_963786215.1. Classification (GTDB taxonomy): domain Bacteria; phylum Acidobacteriota; class Terriglobia; order Acidiferrales; family UBA7541; genus Palsa-360. The sequence continues at coordinate 26,236 of CAWAYK010000001.1, read as the reverse complement.
GCCCGCTGCGGCTCGCCGCCGACGAGGCGAGCGCGCTGCTCGTCGCGCTGCGGATGCTCGCCGACGCGGCCGGCGGGACCAAGCCGGGCGACGACGACGCCGTCGCGCGGCTGATCGCGAAGATCGAGAGCGCGGCGGGCGCGGCGGGCGCGGCGAGCTCCCAGGTGAGCGTCCAGATCGAAAACCCGAACGCGCGCGGGATGGCCGTCACCCTGGGCGGTGCCCTGACCGCGGGCAAGCGGGTCCACCTGCGCTACTACGTGCCGAGCCGCGACGAGGCGACCGAGCGGGACGTGGACCCGATGCGCCTCCTGGTCGTGGAGGGCCGGACCTACCTGGAGGGATGGTGCCGGCGCGCCGAGGGCGTCCGGCTCTTCCGGCTCGACCGGGTGCTGTCGGTGGACGTGCTCGACGTGCCCGCCGAGGTGCCGGAGAAGGCGGAGCCGGTGGACGTCGACGCGGGGCTGTTCACGGCGTCGCCATCGGACGTGCTCGTCGAGCTCGAGCTCGGCCCGGCCGCGCGCTGGGTCGCCGAGTACTACCCGTGCGAGACGGTGACCGAGCTGGCCGACGGGCGGCTGCGCATCGGGCTGCGCACCCCGGACACGGCGTGGGTCCGCCGCCTCGCGCTGCGCCTGGGCGAGGACGCCCGGGTGGTGTCCCCGGCCGGCCTGGCGGACGAGGTCCGCTCAGCCGCCGCCGCGGCGCTCGCGCAGTACGAGTAGGCCTCCGCGCCCGGGCGAGCCCGTCGGCCTGCCACCATCCGCGCATTCGGCAATGCGTAGCTGACTGATTACGCTAAGCTTCCGGCCATGCGCGTGAGGGCGCGGGCCCGTGCCTGACGACCTGACAGTGGACCGCTGGCCACACCGGGATGTGGCCAGCGGTCCACTGCTCGCCTTCAGACGGCGCGCTCAGGACGGCGCGCGCGGCGGCCCGCGCGCGCGCGCCGTGCTGGCGTGGCCGCTGCTCCTGCTGCTGATCGGTGCCGGGCTGCTCGCGCTCTACTTCCGCCAGTCGATGACCGCGCCGTTCAACTCCGACGGCGCCGCCAACGTGCTCCAGGGGCAGGCGATCGTCACGGGGAACCCGCTGCTGCGCGGCTGGTGGACCTCGGACGTGTCCTTCTACACCACCGAGCTGCCCGAGTACGCGCTGGTCACCGCGGTCCGCGGCCTCGCGCCGACGTGGTGCACCTCTGCGGCGCGCTCACCTACACGCTCACCGTCCTGCTGGCCGCGCTGGTCGCCCGGGGCGGCGCCCGGGTCAGCGCCGGCCGCCGGGCCGGCTGGTACCGGGCCGGGCTCGCGGCCGGGATCATGCTCGCGCCCAGCATCCTCGGCGGCACCGAGGTCTTCCTGGAAAACCCGGACCACGCGGGCACCGCCGTCCCGGTCCTGCTCCTCTTCCTCATCCTCGACCAGGCCGCGGGCCGGGACGGCCGCCAGGCGGGCGGTCACGGCGCCGGCCGCCTTCTCGTGCCCGCCGCGGCCTGCGTGCTCCTCGGCGCTCGCCCAGGTCGGCGACGAGCTGGCCCTCGTCGCCGCCACCGTCCCGCTCGCCGCCGTCTGCGGTTTCCGCCTGCTCACGGGCCGCCTGCTCACGGGCCGCCTGTTCATGGGCCGACGGCCGAGCAGGATCGTGTCGGGTGGCCGGCCTGGCCCGCTGCCCGGCGGAGCCCTGCCCGACGGAGCCCTGCTCGCCGCCGCGGTCGTCTCCGTCGGCCTCGCCAGGCTCGCGGACGTGGTCATCCGCGCCCTGGGCGGCTTCGCCGTCCGCCCCCTCGGCGGCGTGGCCCTCGCCCCGCCGCACCAGGTGCCGGCCAACGCCAGGCTGCTGTGGCAGTCGCTCGTCTTGCTGTTCGGCGCGAATCACCCGGGCACGCCGCATCAGCCGCAGACGATCAGCGCGCACGTGCTCCTGGTCGCGATGGCGGACTTGCACGTCATCGGCCTGCTGCTGGCCGGCGCCGGCCTGGCGGCCGGGCATCGCGTCGCTCCTGTCCCGGCGGGCCGACCGGGTCACCCAGCTTCTCGTCGCGGCGGTCAGCGCCGTGCTGGCGGCCGGCGCCCTCACCACGGTGCTGCGCTCGCTGAGCAACGCCCACGAGGTCGCTATCCTGCTCCCGCTGGGCGCCGCCCTGGCCGGCCGCGTGCTGCCGAGCCGTCCGGACGCGGCCGGCCGCGCTCGGCGCCCGTCGCGGCCGGGCACCGCGTCCCCGCCGCGGCCGTCGGCCCAGGCGTACCGGGCGGCTCGCCGCCCGGCGGGCATCGCGCCGCTGGCGCTGGGCGCGTGGCTGGCCCTGCTCCTGGCCGAGCTGTGCTACGCCGCCACCTGGCCCGCGGTCCCGCCGCCGCAGCGGGCGGTGGCCGCCTGGCTCGCCGGCCACCACGCCCGCGCCGGCCTGGCCGGCTACTGGCAGGCGGGCGCCACCACGGTGACGAGCGGCGGCCGGGTCCTCGTCGCGCCCATTACCCTTGCCGCCCCGGGCCAGGCCGCCGATGCCGCCGCGGCCAGCGGGCCGGGTCACCGCACCCTAGCGGCCAGCGCCGACCGCTGGGAGTCGTCGGCCGCCTGGTACCAGCCCGGGCAGCACGACGCGACCTTCGTCATCGCCGTCGCCGGCCCGGGCGCACCGGGCGGCTTGGCGCCGGCGGCGGTCCGCGCGGCCTTCGGGCCGCCCGCCGCTCAGTACCGGGTCGGCCAGGACATGATCATGCTCTACCGCTACAACCTGCTCACCCGCGTGCGCGGCGCCGCGTTCCCCGGCGCTGGGTGACCGGCGCGGGCTCGCCGGCGCCAGCCAGCCGGCGCACGTCGGCCCTGCTACGTGCGGGCGAGGAGGAAGAACTGCTTGCCGAGCAGCCGCCACAGCGCGGGCGTGCGGAGGTAGCGCGCTGGTCAGCGCCGGTGACGGCGGCAGCACGCCGCGGAAGGAGTACGGCAGGAACCGGGGGGTCACGGTCGTGATTTCGAACCCGGCGGCGTACAGGTGCTCGGCCATCGACACGTGCGTGAGGGTCACGACGTGGTCGGCGCAGTCGAAGTACTCGCGCGCGCAGTAGCGGAAGTTCGGGCCGATGACCGCGATCCGGCCGCCCGGCGCCATCGCGCCGCGCAGCTTGCCGAGCACGTCGGCCACCGCGTCCTGGCTGGGCAGGTGCTCAAGGAAGTTCGAGAGGAACACGCCGTCGAAATAGCCCTCGGGAAGTTCCGCGTCCATGATGTCGGCGACGATCATCCGCACGCCGGCGGCCTCGAGGTCGCCCTGCCTGACCAGGTCGACGCCCCAGCGCTCAGCGGCGGGAACCGAGGTGATGAATTCCCCGCGCCCGGCCGCCGGGTCAAGGACGCGCTGCGGCGCGCCCATCCGAGCGTGCACGTAGCTTGCTATCTCCCGCCAGACCGCCTGCCGGCCAGCCTGATCGACATCCCGGAACCGGTACGCGTAAAGGCGCTCGTAGTTGAGGCCGGCGGCGGGAAGCGCTGGTGCAGACGGGATTTCCGTGACCTGGTCTGGCATGGGACAGACGCTACCCGGATCTATTGGGCAAATCATCGCATGTCCTTATTTTCCGCGAGCGCAGCGACCTGCGGATGCCGCGCCCGGCTGTCCGGGCGCAATGCCCCGCCGCCGTTCTGCCTAATCGCGCTCGCCGCAACAGTAGCTAGGGGTAACTTTCTGGTTACACGGTGATATGAGGGGTGGCGGGCGCGGTTGAGCGGGATCTCGGCGATGACAGCCGTCGGACAGGCAGGCGCGGGGCCGTCCGCCCCGCGCCGCCGCGCGCGGCTGGCCTGGGCGCTGGCCGCGGCGATCGCGGTCGCGGCGGTCTTCGCCTGCTACCTGCGCCAGTCGCGGACCGTCGCAGCCGGCTCAGACGGCGCGTCGCAGGCGCTCCAGGCGTGGGACCTGCTGCACGGCAACCCGCTGCTGCACGGCTGGTGGGTCACCGACGTCTCGTTCTACACCACCGAGCTCCCGCAGTACGCGCTGGTCGAGCTGGCCCGCGGCCTGACCACGGACGTCATCCACGTGGCGGGCGCGATGACCTACACGCTGCTCGTCCTGACGGCGGCCCTGCTCGCCCGGGGCCGGACGCGGGGCGGCGAAGGCGTGACCAGGGCGCTGCTGGCGGCGGGGATCATGCTCGCGCCGCAGCCCGGGCCCGGCACGCAGACGCTCCTGCTCTCTCCCGACCACACCGGCACCAGTGTCCCCGTCCTGCTCGTCTTCCTCCTGATCGACCGGGCGGGCTGCCTGCCGGGGGGACGGGCCCCCGTTTCCTCCGGGAGAGCCTGGTGGTACGTCCCGGTGCTCGTCTGGCTCGGCCTGGCCTGGACCGCGCTGGCGGACGCGATGACGATCTTCATCGCGGTCATCCCGCTCGCCCTGGTGTGCGCGGTCCGGGTATGGCGCGCCGTGGCCCGCGACCGTGAGCCCTTCGCCTGGCACCGCCGCGAAGCGTCCCTCGCGCTCGCGGCCGTCCTGGCGGTCCCCGCTGAGCTGGCGGCCACCGCGCTGATCAGGGCACACGGCGGCTGGCAGGTCAACGGGCTGCGCACGGCGCTCGCCGCCGCCGGGCAGCTGGCGGGCAACGCGCGGCTGGCGGGCGCAGGGCCTGCTCGAGCTGTTCGGCGCGGACGTCTTCGGCGCCGCGACCTGGCCGGGCACCGCCCTCGCCGTCGTCCACCTGCTCGGCCTCGCGCTCGCCGTCGCCGGCGTCCTGGCCGCCGCCAGGCGGTTCCTGCGCCGCGACGCCCTCATCGAGTCGGTGCTTGTCGCCGGCATCGTCATCGACCTGGCCGCCTACCTGGCCGGCGTGCAGGCCGTGAACATCGCCTCCACCAGGGAGATAGCCCCGGTGCTGCCGTTCGCCGCGGTCCTGGCGGGCCGGCGCCTCGCCGTCCCCTGCCCGGCGCGGCGCTTGTGGCTCGCCGCCGCCCTGGCGCTCTACGCGGCGGGGCTCGGCTACGCCGCCGCCCAGCCGCCCGCCGCGCCGCAGTACGCGGACCTGGCCGGCTGGCTGCGCGCCCACCACCTGACGGCCGGGCTCAGCGGCTACCACCAGGCCAACATCGTGACCCTGGAAACCGGCGGCGCGGTCACCCTCCGCCCGGTGGCACCGGGCCCGGACGGTCGCCTCGCCGCCTACGCCTGGAACTCCAGCGCCGCCTGGTACGACCCGGCCGCGCCCGCCGCCACCTTCCTCGTGCTCACCGTCCCGGGAGGCCCAGGCTTCGCATCGTCCGGCGTCACGGCCGCGCGGGCCGCCGCGACGTTCGGCCCGCCCGCCAGCAGCTACCGGTACCGGGGGTATGCCATCCTCGTGTGGCGCCGCGGCGAGAGCCTGCTCGCCCGGCTGCGCCCAGGCCGGCCCGGGACCACGGCCCGGTCCCGGACTACGGCCCGGTCCCGGGCTACGGCCCCGCCCGGGACTACGGGCCAGTCAGGAACTACGGGCCAGTCAGGAAACACGGGCCAATCCAGGGCGCCGACGGCTCCGAAGTAGAGTTGTAATGCTCAGCACACCCGAAATGTGAGCCTAACTATTTGTGCTGATTTGAGCGCTTATGGTCGGTTCACCCGCAGTTTGACGGCTGGCCCCTAGCCGTTTCACTGCTGCCGTGTAGACTCATCGGCGAGGCGAGTCTCCGTGGTACGAGACTCCTCCCCTGTGACTTTAAGGACGCAAATGATTGGTGACCTGTTCGACAGCCCGTGGAAGATCGCTGATCATCGCGATCCTGATCATCGTGCTGTTCGGGTCGCGCAAGCTGCCGGACGCCGCACGGTCGCTCGGCAAGTCGATGCGCATCCTGAAGAAGGAGGTGTCCAGCCTCCACGACGATGACGACGAGCCTGCCCAGTCCGCGACCGTCCAGGCCGCCCCGGCCCAGCTTCAGGCCCCGGCTGCCCCCGCCGCGTCGACGGACGCCCAGGCGCAGATCGACGCGCTGAGCAAGCAGCTCGCCGACCTGCAGCAGTCGGTCAAGACGTCGGACAGCGCGCAGGCCAACTAGGCCCGCCCGCCCCCGAGTCCCCCACACACCCCCTCCGGGAACACGCGATCATGGCAGCGAAGCCTTCCGCCATCAGGGGTGCCCGCGTCGTGGGCGAGCGTTACCTGCGCTCGAAGCGGCGGGGCAACCCGGACGGGCGGATGCCCCTGATGGACCACCTGCGCGAGCTGCGCAACCGGGTCGTCAAGGTAATCCTGGTGATCGTTGCCGGCATGATCGTCGCGCTGGTCTTCTCCGACCAGACGTGGAATTTCGTCGTCCACCCGTTCTGCTCAGCCGTGATCCGCGGCCAGTCGGGCTGTCACCGGGCCGGCGACCAGCTGGTGGTCAACGGCGTCTTCGACGCGTTCTTCCTGCGCATCAAGGTCGCGTTCTTCCTCGCGCTGATCGCCACCTGCCCGATCTGGCTGTACCAGCTGTGGGCGTTCATCGCGCCGGGCCTGTACTCGCGGGAGAAGAAGTGGGCCTACTTCTTCGTCGGCACCGCCGCCCCGCTCTTCGTCGGCGGCGCCTTCCTCGCCTACCTGGTGATGGACCGCGGCCTGCACTACCTGCTCGGCCTGACGCCCGCGCGGAGTGCTCAACCTGCCGAGCGTCGACACCTACCTCGGCTACTTCACCGGCATGATCGTCGGCTTCGGCATCGCCTTCGAGCTGCCGCTGGTCATCATCCTGCTCAACGTGGTCGGCATCCTCACCCACGAGCGGTTCCGCAAGTGGCGCCGGATGATGATCTTCCTGATCTTCCTGGTCTGCGGCATCGTCAACCCGTCGCCCGACCCGTACACGATGCTGCTGCTCGGCGGCCTCTCCGTGGTGCTCGTCGAGTTCGCCGAGGTCTTCGTCTACTTCAACGACAAGCGGCGGGCCCGGCTGCACCCGAACCCGTACGAGGGCCTGGCCGACGACGAGCTGGCCCCGATCGAGGACCCGGAGCCGGTCGACGCCGACAGCTCAACCTAGGTCACCGGACCGGCCGAACGCCGTTGCCCGGTGCCTCACGCGTACCAGGTATGGGCGAAGTCCCCTACTCTTGGTGGCATGAGCACACCGGCGGTGAGCCCGGCTGACAGGTACGCGAGGTTCCGGGAACGGCAGGCCGCCCCTGAGTTCACCAGCTTCCGTGAGCTCTACGACTTCGACTTCGACCCGTTCCAGGTGGCCGCGTGCGCCGCGCTCACCAGCGGGGACGGAGTCCTCGTCGCGGCGCCCACCGGATCGGGCAAGACCGTCGTCGGCGAGTACGCGGTGCACCTCGCGCTGCGGCAAGAACCGCAAGTGCTTCTACACGACGCCGATCAAGGCGCTGTCCAACCAGAAGTACAACGACCTCGTCAGGCGCTACGACACCGACACCGTCGGCCTGCTCACCGGGGACAACTCCATCAACGGCGACGCCCCCGTCGTCGTGATGACCACCGAGGTGCTGCGGAACATGCTCTACGCGGGCTCGCCCGCCCTGAAGGACCTCGGCTACGTGGTCCTCGACGAGGTGCACTACCTCGCCGACCGCTCCCGCGGCGCCGTCTGGGAAGAGGTGATCATCCACCTGCCCGAGTCGGTCCGCGTCGTCGCCCTGTCCGCGACCGTGAGCAACGCCGAGGAGTTCGGCGACTGGCTCGCCCAGGTACGCGGCGGCACCGAGGTCATCGTCGACGAGCACCGCCCGGTACCGCTGTGGCAGCACATGCTCGCCGGCCGGCGGCTGTACGACCTGTTCACCGACGACGACCACCGCGAGGTCAACCCGGAACTGGTCCGGCTGGCGCACCGCGAGGCGATCCGCCAGCCGGCGAGCAGGCCGGGACGCGGCGGCCACCGCCCGCGGCGCAACGCGGTGCCGTACCGCCCGGAGATCATCGACCGGCTCGACGGGGCCGGGCTGCTGCCCGCGATCACGTTCATCTTCAGCCGGGCGGGCTGCGACGCCGCCGTCCAGCAGTGCCTGGCCGCGGGCCTGCGCCTCACCACGCCGGACGAGGCGCGGATCATCGAGGACACCGCGTCGCGGCGCACCGCCGACATCCCCGACGAGGACCTGACCGTCCTCGGCTACCACGACTGGGTGCTCGCCCTGCGCCGGGGCATCGCCGCGCACCACGCCGGGATGCTGCCCGTCTTCAAGGAGGTCGTCGAGGAGCTGTTCACCGCCGGCCTGGTCAAGGCCGTCTTCGCCACCGAGACCCTGGCGCTCGGCATCAACATGCCGGCCCGCACCGTGGTGCTCGAGAAGCTCGACAAGTGGAACGGCGAGGCTCACGTCGCGCTTACCCCGGGGGAGTACACGCAGCTCACCGGGCGCGCGGGCCGCAGGGGCATCGACGTCGAAGGCCACGCGGTCGTGCTCTGGCAGCCGGGCGTGGACCCTGGCTCGGTGGCGGGCCTCGCGGGCACCCGCACCTACCCGCTCAACTCGTCCTTCCGCCCGTCCTACAACATGGCGGTCAACCTGACCGCCCGCGTCGGCCGCACGCGGGCCGCCGCCCTCCTCGAGTCGAGCTTCGCCCAGTTCCAGGCCGACCGCGGCGTCGTCGGGCTGGCCAGGCGGCTCCGCCGCCTCAAGGAGCAGGCCGACGACCTGGCCAGGCACGTCACCTGCGACCGCGGCGACTTCATGGAGTACGCCGAGATGCGGCGCAGGCTCACCGACGCCGAGCGCGGCGCCTCCCGCAGCCGCGCCTCCGGCCAGCGGGCCGAGGCCAGGAGGGTCCTCGCGACGCTCAGGCGCGGCGACATCATCCGCGTCCCGTCGGGCCGCCGGGCCGGCCTCGCGGTGGTGCTGAACCCGCCGCCGGCGGGCGACGAGTTCTCGCCGAACCGCGCCGACGGCCCGCTCGTCCTCACCATCGGCGGCCAGCTCAAGCAGCTGTCCGCGGCGGACTTCCCGGTGCCCGCCGAGCCCGTCGACCGGATCACCGTGCCGAAGTCGTTCAGCGAGCGCTCCCCGAAGCACCGCCGCGACCTGGTCGCCGCGATGCGCGCCAAGATCGCCGGCCGTGACCGGGACCCGTCGCCGCGCCGCCGCCGCTCGACGGCTGGTGCCGGTGACGAGTACGAGGAACGGGTGCGCGGCTCCGCCCGGTACTCCGACGATTTCGACGAGGAAGCAGGCGGCGCCGGCATCGATGCCGGTGACGAGCATGACCGTGCGACCGGCCGCGACCGGGGCGTCGGCGACCGCGGCACCCGCCGTGACCGGCGCGGGAGCGCCGGGGCGGCCCGGGGCGACTACGACGGCGACGGGCTCGCCGGGGACGGGGACATCGCCGAGCTGCGCCGCATGCTCCGCCGCCACCCGTGCCACGCGTGCCCCGACCGCGAGCAGCACGCCAGGTACGCCGAGCGCTACTTCCGGCAGAAGAAGGAAGCCGACGACCTCGAGCGCCAGGTCGCGGGGCGCCGCCACGTGATCGCGCGGACCTTCGACCGGGTCTGCAAGGTCCTCGACGAGCTCGGCTACCTCGACGGCGACACGGTCACCCCGGCCGGGCAGCGGCTTACCCGGCTGTACTCCGAGCTTGACCTGCTGGCGGCCGAGTGCCTGCGCCGCGGGCTGTGGGAGGGCCTGAACCCGGCCGAGCTCGCCGCGTGCGTGTCGGTGCTGTCGTTCGAGTCGCGCAAGCAGACGGAGGACGCCGGCCCGGCCCGGCTGCCGAAGGGCCCGGTCCGTGACGTCCTCACCACCATGGCCAGGACCTGGGGCGAGCTTGACCACCTGGAGCAGCGCAACGGCCTGTCGTTCCTCCGCGAGCCCGACCCCGGCTTCGTGTGGGCGGCCTACCGCTGGGTCCGCGGCGCCAAGCTCGAAGACGTCCTCGACTCGGTCCCCGGCCTGACCCCCGGCGACTTCGTCCGCTCGATGAAGCAGCTCATTGACCTGCTCGACCAGATCGCTGTTGCCTCCCGGGGGGCCGACATCCCGTACCCCCCGGCTGTCCGACCGGGCGGATCCGATGGCGAAAACCGCCATCGTATCGGATCCGCCCGCCCGGACGACGGCGCCGGAGGTTCCTGCCGGCCCGGCGTGCCCCTGGCTCCGGGAACGGCGGAGCCTGGAGTGGCTGGCGACGGGGAGTCCGGCGACGCGGCGGCCGGCGACCCGGGTACCGCCGTGACGGGCGGCGAGCGGCCCTCACGGGAGCCCGCGCCCAAGCAGCGGGACGTGGCGGCGACCGCCCGTGCCGCGATTGACGCGATGCGCCGCGGCGTTGTCGCGTACACCACGCTCGCCGACTAGCCCGCCCGCGCGGCTGGCCTGCGCGCCGGAAAGGCAACGGGCCGCGCGATCGGCCAGATCGCGCGGCCCGCTCCCGGCGGCTGAGCCGGCCGTGCGTGCCCGGAGGCTAGGCGACCGGCTGGTACTGCGCCTGCTCCTGCAGCACCTTGTTCGGGTCGTGCAGCACGACCACGGACGCGACGCTGTCGTGCAGCGCGCGGTGCTCCTTGCCGGTGAGGAACAGGATGAAGGAGACAAGCTGGGCAAACGGGATCCAGCCGAGGACGACGTAGGCGAGCCCGCGCAGGAACATCGTGCCCCAGGTCGCGTTGACCCGCTCCTGCGGCCGCCAGGTCTGCAGGCCGAGGCACATCTGGCCCGGCGTCTGGCCCTTGCCCCAGGCGATAACGCCCCAGATGAGATAGCCGATGCCGAGCGTCACGATGGACAGCAGCCAGCCCAGGAAGAAAGCCCCGATTCGGCGGCCAACGGGCGCGAGCACGGTGCCGTTCGGCAGGACCAGCCCGGAAAGCTGGTCATAGTAAAACCCCGCGGGAACAGGCATGGCCGGCGCCATTCCCGGCATGCCGTACGCGCCGGCCGGTACCATCGCCGCCTGCTGGTAGCCCTGGTCGGCCGGCTGCTGCGGGTAGGCCTGACCGGCCGCCTGCGGGTACGCCTGACCGACAGGCGGCTGCTGGTATGCCTGCGCGCCTGGCGCGTTCCAGTCCTGGCCCTGGGACATCGCGGCCTCTCTTTCACACATGTAATGGATTACCGAAAAGCTTATTGGCGAACGTCATTCCGGCTGATGAATGACGCGCATTGTAGATGAAACGTTACGGAAATTCGGGCGGAATATCGACGCAGGTCAAAGTGCTGGTTATTTATGCCTTTGGCGAGGGAAAGCAGGCCCGACTAATTCTCACAAGAAACGCCCTGCCCGCACGGAAACGGAATTCCCGGCCGGTCGGCCCGTCGCCCGTCGTGCGCCGGGAGCCGCGGTGCGAGCGCGCCCCCGGTCCCGCGCCCCCCGGTCCCGCGATCGCCAGTCCCATAGACGCCGACTATAGGTTGCCGCACGAAGTGGCATTAGTGCCGATGTGACGCCAGCGGCTAGCGTGAAGGCAGGAAACCGCTCAGGAGGTGTCAGCCATGCCAAGCTCAGTCATCGAGCTCCCGAACGTCACCGGCACGTGCCCGCAGCGGCTGACCGCCGCCATCCGCGGCGCGGTCCGCTCCGGCGGCTCCTGGCAGGAGACGGCCGACCGCGTGGTCGCCGCCCTCCGCGGCCGACTGCCCGGGCCCGGCCTGCTCTCGGCGCGGCAGCTCGCCGGCGACCCGGGCGGCTACCAGACGCACCTGGTCCACGCCGAGCCGGACGGGTCGTTCTCGGTCGTGGTGATGGTCTGGCTGCCCGGCCAGCGGACACCAGTCCACGACCACCTCACCTGGTGCGTGACCGCGGTCCTGCAGGGCACCGAGTACGAGGAGGTCTTCCGGCTGATCCCCGGGGGCGCGACCCCCCGACCCCCGGGACCGCGGCGATCACCTCGAGCTGGTCGCGCGGAACGCCAACCCGGCCGGCACGGTCAGCGGCTTCGCCCCGCCCGGCGACATCCACCAGGTCACGAACATCGGCGACGCGGTAGCCGTCTCGATGCACGTCTACGGCACCGACATCACCCGCGTCGGCTCAAGCGTCCGCCGCGTCTACGACCTCCCGGTCCGCTAGCCGGCAACGGCACGGCGCGGCGCCCGGAGCGCGCCCAGGGCGTGTACCTCACCAGAAGATGAACCGTTAACGATGTCGTTAACGGTTCATCTTTTTGTTCCCTCACTTGCGCACCGATCCATAGCGATATATCGTTGAGATGTCGAAGACGACATAACGACTATCGAAAGAGGTGACGTGTCATGCGAGAAGAGCACAGGCACGGGATGCGAGATGAAGGCTGGGGCCCGCCCCGGCCAGGCGGTCCCGAGTGGGGACCGCGGCCCGGGCGAGGCTCGGGCCGGTACGGCGGGGAGCGCGGGGAATTCCGCGGCGAGCGCGGCGGTCCCGGCTGGGGCCCCGGCGGGCCGGGGCGCCACGGCGGCCCTGGCGGCCGCCGCTGGGCCATGGGGATGCCTGGCTTCGGCCCGGGTGACCCGATGGGCCCTGAGGGCCCTGGCGGCCCTGGCGGCCCTGGCGGCCCGTTCGGGCGGCGCGGCTTCGGCCGCGGCAGCCGCGTCCGCAAGGGCGACGTGCGGGCCGCGATCCTCGACCTGCTCGCCGAGGGCGGGCAGTGGAACGGCTACCAGCTGATCCAGGAGATCGCGGGCCGCACCGAGCGGCGTGTGGCGGCCGAGCGCGGGGTCGGTGTACCCGGCGCTGCAGCAGCTCGAGGACGAGGGCCTGATCGCCCCCGAAGGCGAGGGCCGCCGCCGCATGTTCTCCCTGACCGACGCGGGGCGCGCCTACGCGCAGGAGCACGCGGACGAGCTGAGCGCCTCCTGGGACGCGGCCGCGGGGATGACCGACGAGGGGGCCATCGAGTTCCACGACCTCATCCGCCAGGTCATGATGGCGGTGATGGAGGTGCGGCGCGCGGGTTCCGCCGACCAGCTGGCCCAGGCCCGCGCCGTCCTGGCGCAGGCCCGCCGCTCGCTGTACCTGATCCTGGCCGAGGACGCCCCGGACGCGCCGGCCGCGGGCACTGGGCCGTCGGACACTGGGCCGTCGGACACGGGGTCGGACCCAGGGGCGGACGACGCCCCGCAGGACGACGCCCCGGCGGCATCTGGTGACTGAGCCCGTCGTCCAGGATCCGGTGCACCCTCGCGGGCCCCGTCTCGGGGTCCGCGAGGGTGGCCGGGTAAGCGCCGGCCGCTGCTGACGTTCACCGGCCCGGCGTGCTGTCGATGTCCGTGCTGCTCACGGCCATTTTCCTGGCCGGGTTCCATTGTGCGGGAGCGTGAGTTCCCGGTTCCCGCGCGAGATGCCGGCCGCCCGGTCAGCCGTCCGCGATCGTTATCGGGAAATGCCTCGGCGGCGCGACAGTTTCGGCCTGCGGGGAATCGTCATTCTCGCCCCGGCTGGCCTGGCGCATGTACCGTAAGATCCCATTCTGCTCCTTACAGTAATCGGGCCGCTCCATTTACCCGATGCCGCACGCGTTCTTCTGGCGCCCGGGCATCCCGCCCGCCGCCGGCGCCGCCCTGTCCCCGGCCGTCACGCGGAACGGCGGGTGATCCCGGCGGGCGTGGCGCTCGGCATCGTCGCGGTGACGGGCGGGGCGCTGCTTGGACGGAGATCGCGGAGTTCCAGCGCGCACAGCGGCTCCAGCCGCGGGAAAGCCCGGATACGCGAATCAACAGAATGACTCAGGCCCAAAAAAGGGCGACGCCGGGTGGCTACGGGGGCAAACCACCCGGCGTCGCTATCATCGGCGTTCCGACGGGGGCCCGGAACGCCGGCAGCGGTGCCCCGACGGGGGACCAGAGCACCGATATGAATGGTACACGGCTGACCCCCCGTATGTGTCAAGACCTAATGACAACCAAATCTCGGGACGCCATTCCAGCACCACGGCTACCGCGCTGCCGGCCCGGTCGCGAGATCAACTCAAACGCTCGTGACCGGCGCTTTCTTCAATGCCGAGCACTAAGCGCATGCGACTGGACGCATTCCGTGCCCGGTCGCGGGCAGCCAGAAACAGCCAATGGACAAAACGGGAGAAGAACATGACCGGCCGTCAAGAACGGCAAAAGCCCGCTCGACAGGGCCTGTTCAGCGAACGCGGAGAAAAGCCGGCGGCGCCGGGGAGGTCAGCGGTCGTCGTCGTCGGACGGGTCGCGCCGCGCCGGAAGGTTCACCCGGTGCTCCATGAAGCCGCGCACGTTATCCGGCTCGCGCCCGCCGTTGGCGAAGACCACCGCGATGTACGGGATGAAGATCGCGCCTACCGCCGGCACCAGGACCAGCCACCGCAGGTGGGCGGCGTACAGCGCGATGGCGATGGCGAAGCAGATCACCCGGATGCCCATCATGATCAGGTACCGGTGCTGCCGGTACCTGATGTCCTCGGACATCGGCCGGCGCGCCTGGGTGACCAGGTGCACCTGCTGTCCGCGCGCGGCGTGACCCAACCTCACCCCTCCACGTTATCTTGCTTCGGGCAAACCGCATACACCATAGCGGCCGCCGAAATCAAGGGCGCGGCCGGCCCGGCTAGCTCGCCTGGCTCACCGACGACATGTTGAACGCCTCGACGCGCAGCGGCGGCATGGCCGCGCGGTTGAAGTAGTCGCCCCACTCGCGGGGCAGGGTCTTCTCCGTCGCCCCCACCTCCAGGACGCGCGAGAGCATGCCGACGGGGGACTCGTTGTAGCGGAAGTTGTTCACCGCGCCGACGACCTCTCCCTCCTCGACCAGGTAGACGCCGTCGCGGGTGAGGCCGGTGAGCAGCAGCGTCTGCGGGTCGACCGTCCTGATGTACCAGAGGCAGGTCAGCAGCAGGCCCCGCTTCGTCGAGGCGATCATCGACTCAAGCGACGCGGTCGCCCCGGGCGCCGCCAGGATCAGGTTGTCCACTGCCGGGGTCACCGGGAGCCCGGTCAGGCCCGCCGAGTAGCGGCTGCTGTGCAGCGCCGACAGCACGCCGGCCGACAGCCACTGGGCGCGCGGGGACGGGAGGCCGTTGTCGAAGACCGAGGAGTCGCGGCCGGACGCGTGCGCCACCACGAACGGCGCGCACTCAAGCCCGGGGTAGGACGGGTCGCTGTACAGGTCGAGCGGCACCGGGGACAGGCGCTCGCTCACCCGGGTGCGCTGCCCCTCGGCCTCAAGCCCGGACCTGGAGAACACCGTCCGCCCCTCGCCGGCGTCCCGCGCCCCCGCCGACCAGTACATGTAGGTCAGCATGTCGGAGACGGCCGTCGGCGGCAGCAGCGTCTCGTACCGCCCGGCGGGCAGCTCGACCCGCCGCGACTGCCAGGACAGCCGCTCCGCTAGCCCGGCGTCCACGGCGGCGACGTCCACGTCGGCGAAGTCCCGCGTCGCGACCCCGGCCCACGCCGAGCGCGCGAGGTCAGCCGACTTCGCGTTCAGCTCAAGCCGCCCGGTCGGCTGGTCGTAGCGCGCCCGCACCCCCGCCGACGTGCCGAGGAAGGTCGAGGTCACCCCGTGCTCGGCGAACCCGTAGAGCTTGCGGCCGGCCGCCTCGGCGGCCCGCAGCGTCTCGCCGAGCTGCGCCGAGAAGGAACGGAAGACCCCGAAGTCCGTGGCGCCCGGCCCGGCCGACCAGGCTGAGGGATCCGCAGCGGTAGCCTGCTTCGCCCGTCACCAGGTCCGCCGCGTCCTCCGCGGGCGACGCCTCCGCGGCGGCCTTCTCGGCCTCCCGCACCAGGTCATCGACCTGATCGGGGACGACCCCGGAGCGCGCGACCATCCCGACGCCGGCGGTGCCGCCGGCCCGCCGGTCGACGGAGATCACCGTGAGCGAGCGCGAGGCGGCGACCCCGTTGGTGGTGAGCGTGTTCCCGGCCCAGCGCAGGTTGGCGGTCGACGACTCGTCCGCGATCACGACGGTCTCGCCGCCGGGCCGCGCGGCCGCCAGGGCGCGCTCGACGGTGTCCTGCGGCGTTTCGCTGTCTGGCTCATTACTTTCCTTCCTCGGCCGTGTTGAGTATCCGCACCTGCCGGAAAAGCGCCGTAGGCGCGCCGTGGCTGACCGGGGCGACCTGCCCCGGCTGGCCCTTGCCGCAGTTGAAGGCGCCGCCGAGCACGTAGGTCTGCGGGCCGCCGACCGCCTCCATCGAGTTCCAGAAGTCCGTCGTGGTCGCCTGGTAGGCGACGTCCCGCAGCTGGCCGTCGAGGCGGCCGTTCCTGATCCGGAAGAACCGCTGCCCGGTGAACTGGAAGTTGTACCGCTGCATGTCGATCGACCAGGACTTGTCGCCGAGGATGTAGATGCCGGTCTCGACGCCGGCGATCAGGTCGTCGGCCGACGGGCCGCCGGGGGCCGGGCGGAGCGACACGTTGGCCATCCGCTGCAGCGGCATGTGGCCGGGGGAGTCGGCGAACGCGCACCCGTTGGACCGGCCGAAGCCCTTGAGCTGCGCCATCCGCCGGTCGAGCTGGTAGCCGACGAGGACGCCGCCGGAGATGAGGTCCCAGGACTGCCCGGCGACGCCCTCGTCGTCGTAGCCGACGGTCGCGAGGCCGTGCACCGCGGTGCGGTCACCGACGATGTTCATGACCGGCGACCCGTACCGCAGGCTGCCGAGCTTGTCGAAGGTGGCGAAGGACGTGCCCGCGTAGGCGGCCTCGTAGCCGAGCGCCCGGTCGAGCTCGGTGGCGTGCCCGATCGACTCGTGGATCGTCAGCCACAGGTTGGACGGGTCGATCACCAGGTCGTAGCGGTCGGCCTCGACCGACGGGGCCCTGAGCTTGGCGGCGAGCAGCTCGGGCAGCTCGGCGAGCTCGGCGGGGAAGTTCCAGCCCGTCCCGGTCTAGGTACTCCCAGCCCCGGCCGGCCGGCGGCGCGAGCGTGCGCATGTCGTCGAACCCGGTCTCGGTGACCGCGGTCGCGGTCAGCTCCGGGTGCAGCCTGACCCGCTGCTGGGTCGTCGTGGTCGACCCGTCGGTGTAGAACTTGCACTCTTTCACCTGGTAGACCGAAGCGTCGGCGTGGCTGACCGCGGGATGCGCGAGCAGTCCCGCCGACCAGCCCGGCCAGCAGGTCGGCCTTTTCCTTGGGGGAGACCGTGAACGGGTCGACCTCGTAGGCCGACACCCAGGTGACGTCGCCGTAGGCGGGCTCGGGCGCGAGGTCGATCCGCTCGGTGTTCATCGCGGCGGCGACCTTCGCCACCTCGACCGCGTGCCGGGCCGCGTCGCGCGCGGCCTCCGGCGTCAGGTCGACCGTGGCGGCGAACCCCCACGTGCCGTCGACGATGACGCGGACCGCGAGCCCGCTGTCGTCGGCGTCGGACAGCGACTCGAGCTTCCCGTCCGACAGCGCGATCCGCTGCCCCCGGACGCGCTCGACCCGGAAGTCGGCGTGGTCCGCGCCAAGCGTCCGCGCGGCATCAAGCGCGGCGTCGGCGAGGTTCCTCAGCGGCAGCGCCGCGAACTCAGCATCAATACGTCCGTCATGATCTCCCACGCCACAGAACCTATCCCACAACGCGGGACGAGGACACTGAGATGTTCCTCAAGCTGGCCCGGGTTTACGACTCCTAACCCAAAACCCGTGATGAGAGGGGACTTCGCCGCGGCCGACCCACGGTCCGGTTGGCCGCCGCCGTCTTCCCAGCCGCGACCCCGTGCCCGGTATGTGGCGGATGTCTACAAATGAGGCGGCGGAATCTTCGTGCGGGACGGCATCGAAGCGGTGCGCGCGTTGCGGGAAGGTGAACACGAGCCTGGTTCGTCCCGCGCTGCGCGAAGGCAGGGTGGCCCGGCCACGTCAGGGACAAGGGTTCGCCGTGCTGGCCGTAGGGGCCTGGGGCAAGGGCGGTACCCTCGGCTGTCGGGTTGAGCGGCGAGCTTGGAGGGTGAACGTGGGGCGTTCCGTGCTGGTGACCGGGGGAAACCGGGGGATCGGGCTGGCGATCGCGCGGCGGCTCGCCGCCGACGGCGACAGCGTCACCGTCACCTCGCGGTCCGGCGAGCCGGTCGACGGGCTGTCCGTGGTCCAGTGCGACGTCAGGGACGCCGCCTCCGTTGACGCCGCGTTCACCGCGATCGAGCAGGACCAGGGGCCGGTCGAGGTGCTCGTCGCCAACGCCGGGATCACCCAGGACCAGCTGCTCGCGCTGATGAAGGAGGACGCCTTCACCGACGTCCTCGACACGAACCTGACCGGCGCCTACCGGGTCGCCAAGCGCGCGGTGCGCGGCATGATGAAGATGCGCCGCGGCCGGATGATCTTCATCTCCTCCGTCGTCGGCCTGTACGGCTCAGGCGGCCAGGCCAACTACGCCGCCTCCAAGGCCGGCCTGGTCGGCCTCGCCCGGTCCCTCGCCCGCGAGCTGGGCTCGCGCGGCATCACCGCGAACGTGGTGGCGCCGGGGTTCGTGGACAGCGACATGACCGCGGTGCTGCCGGAGGAGCGCAAGGCGCAGATCATCGGCGCGGTCCCGCTCGGCCGGTACGCGTCGGCCGACGAGGTGGCCGGCACGGTCGCGTTCCTCGCCGGGCCCGACGCCGCCTACGTCACCGGCGCGGTCATCCCGGTCGACGGCGGCCTCGGCATGGGTCACTGATTGCGCGCCCGATGGCATGACTCCGCCCCGATAGTCGACCGCAGCGCGGACAAGAGCCCCCATGTGAGCTACCAAGTCCGAGGTACCAGAAATCTCTACGAAAGCTGGTGTATCCCGATGGGCATTCTCGACGGCAAGCGGATCCTGGTGACCGGCGTGCTCACCGACGCCTCGATCGCCTTCCACGTGGCGCGGATCGCGCAGCAGCAGGGGGCGACCCTGGTGCTCACCGCGTTCCCGCCGGCCGACGCTGGTGGAGCGGATCGCCAAGCGGCTCCCGCAGCCCGCCCCGGTGATCGAACTCGACGTCACCGAGCACCGAGCAGCTCGACTCGCTCAAAGACCGGGTCAAGGAGCACGTCGACGGCCTGGACGGCGTGGTCCACTCGATCGGGAACGCCCCGCAGACCGCGCTCGGCGGCAACTTCCTCGCCACCCCGTGGGACGACGTCGCCAAGGCCGTGCAGGTCTCGACCTTCTCGCTGAAGTCACTCGCGATGGCGGCGCTCCCGCTGATGCCCGAGGGCGGCAGCGTGGTCGGCCTCGACTTCGACGCGTCCGTCGCCTGGCCGGGCTATGACTGGATGGGAGTGGCCAAGGCGGGGCTTGAGTCCTGCGCCCGCTACCTGGCCCGCGACCTCGGCCCGCAGAAGGTCCGGGTCAACCTCGTGGCGGCGGGCCCGCTCAAGACGATGGCGGCCAAGTCCATTCCCGGCTTCGAGAAGTTCGAGGACGTGTGGGCGCAGCGCGCCCCGCTCGGCTGGGACATCGCCAACCCGGAGGCCGCGGCGCGCGCCTGCGTCGCGCTGCTGTCCGACTGGTTCCCCGCGACCACCGGGGAAATCGTGCACGTCGACGGCGGGGTGCACGCGGTCGGCGTGTGACCGCCACCGACGGTTCTCGGCCGATCTCCTTGCGTAGCGGCCAGTTGGTCCCGATACTGCATTTCATGGGAGGTTCTGCGGCCGAGATCCCCACCTCGCCGGATGAACAGCGGCCGGTCCCCGGTCTCCGCGCCTCTGACGCTGAGCGGGATCAGGTGGTAGCCAAGCTCAGGGACGAGTTCGTCGCGGGCCGCCTGTCGCACGACACGTTCCTGCACCGGGTCAACGTGGTGCTCGAGTCCCGGCGGCAGGCGGAGCTGCCGCCGATCGTCGCCGATCTCCCCGCCGAGCCCGCGCGCGGCGGGCGCTCGCTGGCCGGCTGGCTGCGCGGCACCTGGTCCCGCGTGACCGGGGCGCCGCGCACGCCCCGCGGGCACGCGAGGCCGGCCAGGCGCGTCGCGCCGGGCCGCGGACCATGACCCCGGCCGCCAGGCCCGTCAGGCCATGACCACGAGCATGGCCGCCTCGCCCGATCGCGGGCGGCCGTTCACGCTGCAGTTCCCGCGCGGCGGCGGCGACCAGTTCAGCATCGGCAGGGACGCGAGCTGCGACCTGGCGATCGCCGACATGACGGTCTCCCGGCTGCACGCCCAGCTTGAGCGGACGCCAGACGGCTGGCTGCTCTCCGACCTGGAGTCCACGAACGGCACCCGGGTGAACGGCTGGCGGGTCCGCGGCAAGGTCCCGGTCCGCGTCGGCGACCTGGTGAGCTTCGGCAGCCTGGAGGTTGTATTCTACCGCGCGGTGCGAGCCGGAGCGCGCACGGGGCATTGCGGGCTCGTCGTTGCTTAGTGACGTCCGCGCATGATCTAGAGTTCTTAAGCGTGACAACGGTTCTGCTCGTACGGCACGGCCTGACCGCGACGACGGGGCAGCTGCTGACCGGCTGGACGCCAGGCGTCGGCCTCGACGAGCGCGGCCGGGCGCAGGCGAAGGCGCTGGGGGAGCGGCTCGCCCCGGTGCCGCTCGACGCGATCGTGACCAGCCCGCTTGACCGCTGCCGGCAGACCGTCGAGGAGATCGTCGCCGCGCGGGCCGGGCGCACCGGGCAGGCCGGGCACGAGGGCCCGCCCGCCGCCCCGGTCACCGAGGAGCGGGTGGGGGAGTGCAAGTACGGCGACTGGACGGGCAAGCCGCTGCAAGGAGCTGGAGAAGGACCCGCTCTGGCCGGTTGTCCAGGCGCACCCGAGTGCCGTCACCTTCCCCGGGCCCGGGGGCGAGTCCATGCTGGACATGCAGCACCGGGCCGTCTCCGCCATCAGGGAGTGGAACGCCAGGCTCGGCAAGGACGCGACCTACCTGGTCTGCTCGCACGGTGACGTGATCAAGGCGATCGTCGCCGACAGCCTGGGCCTGCACCTCGACCAGTGCCAGCGCATCGTCGCCGACCCCTGCTCGCTGACCGTGATCCGCTACACCCCGCTGCGGCCCTTCCTGCTCCGGCTGAACGACACGGGAGGCGGCGTCGACGACCTGCTGCCGCGCCCGAAGCCCGGGACGGCGCGCGAGGAAAGCGACGCCGCAGAGCGATGCCGTGATCGGCGGCGGCGCGGGTGCGGTTGTCCCCCGGGGGGACGCACCCCCCGTACCCCCCGAAGCCAGGCACCGCCCAAGGCGCGGAAGGATAGGACTCATGCCGGTCTTTTACTATGATCCGCCGGACAGGTTCATCGCCGGCTCCGTCGGGCAGCCGGGGGATCGCACGTTCTACCTGCAGGCGACCTCGGTCGGCCGGGTGACGAGCGTTGTCCTTGGAGAAGTTCCAGGTGAGCCTCCTTGCCGAGCGGATCGACGAGCTCCTCGACGAGGTGCTGCGCCGCACCGGCGACGCGGCCGAGATCCCGGAGACCGCCCCGGCGGCGCTGCGCGACGACGGGCCGCTCGACCTGCCGCTGACCGAGGACTTCCGGGTCGGCGCGATCGCGCTCGCCTGGGACAGCGACGGTGACCGGGTGGTCATCGAGGCGCAGGAGGAGAGCGACGCCCCCGTCGAGCCGCTGTCCGATGACATCCCGGTCGACGGTCCCGGGGTGCTGCGGGTCCGGATCACGCCCGAGCGCGGCCCGCGCGTTCGCGCAGCGCGCGCTCAACCTCGTCGCGGCCGGCCGTCCGCCGTGCCCGCTGTGCGGGCTGCCGCTGGACGCGAGCGGTCACGTCTGCCCGCGCCAGAACGGCCACCGGGCCGCCCGTGCCTGACAACGCGGTGCCTGAAATCACGGGGCCTGGGACTCCGACCTGCCCGAAGGGGAACGCGAAGCCCTGGAGCTGCTCGAACGCGGCACGCTCACGGTCGAGGGCCGCCTGGTCGACGCCTCCAACGCGACGCTGTTCTGCACGGTCAAGTCGCACGGCACCGAGGCGCAGCTGCGTCTACAAGCCGATCGCGGGGGAGCGGCCGCTCTGGGACTTCCCGAACGGCACCCTGGCCGGCCGCGAGGTCGCCGCCTACGTCGTCTCCCGGGCGGCCGGCTGGAACTTCGTGCCCCCCACGGTCATGCGCGACGGCCCGTTCGGCCCGGGCATGTGCCAGCTCTGGATCGACCTCGACGAGACCGTCGACCTGATCGCGCTCGCCCGCCGCACCGACCACCAGCCGCTGCGGGAAATGGCGGTCTTCGACGCGGTGATCAACAACGCCGACAGGAAGATCGGCCATCTCCTGCCCGTCGCCGACGGCCACCTGTACGGCTGCGACCACGGCATCTGCTTCGCCGAGGAGTACAAGCTGCGCACCGTCCTGTGGCAGTGGCGCGGCCAGCCGCTGCCTGACCGGGCCGCTCGAGACCCTGCGCCGGCCTGTCCGGAGGGCCTGGCGGACGGCTGGCTCGCCGAGGAGCTGGCGCAGCACCTGACCCGCGGCGGAGATCGCCGCCACCGCCGCCCGCATCGACCTGCTGCTCGCCAGCCGGGTGCACCCCTACCCCCCGGAGGACTGGCCAGCTGTCCCCTGGCCCCCCGTCTAGAACTCGCCGCGTCGCTGCTGTCGCCGCGGCGGCGCAGGTAGCGCTCGAACTCGCGGGCGATCGCGTCGCCCGACGCCTCGGGCAGGTCCGTGGCGTCCTTGGCCTCCTCAAGCGTCCGCACGTACTCGGCCACGTCGGAGTCCTGCTGGGCGAGCTCGTCCACGCCGCGCTCCCACGCCCGGGCCTCCTCGGGCAGGTCCGCCTGCGGCAGCGACACGTCGAGCACGTCCTCCACGGAGCGCAGCAGCGCCAGCGTCACCTTCGGCGACGGCGACTGCGCGACGTAGTGCGGGACCGACGCCCACAGCGAGATCGTGGGGATGTCGGCCGCGGCGCACATGTACTGGAGCACGCCGACGATTCCCGACGAGCCCTTGTAGTCGGTCGGCTCGGAGCCCACGCCGTGCATCAGCTTCGACTCGGACCCGCTGACCTGGACCGGGACGGGCCGGGTGTGCGGGGAGTCGGCGAGCAGTGCCCCGATGAGGATCATCATCTCGACGCCGAGCTCGGTGAGCCCGCCGATGAGCTCGTCGGTGAACCCGCGCCAGCGCATGTTCGGCTCAACCCCGTGCACGAGCACGATGTCGCGCGACAGGCCGGTATCCGCGGCCCGGGCGAGGGACAGCCGCGTGGTCGGCCAGACGAGCCGTTCGGTCTTCCCCGCGACCACCTCGATCACTGGCCGGTTGACCTGGAAGTCGTAAAAGTCATCGGGGTCGATCGCGGCGATCGGCGTGGACTCCCACGCGATGCCCAGGTGGTTGACGACACCGCTCGCGGCCTCCGCCGCGTCGTTCCACCCCTCGAACGCGGCGATCGCCACCGGGTTGACGAGCGGGCCATCGACGTCGCTGAACTTGATGACTTCACCTCCGCTTTAGCCGCGGGCTGTCGCCCGTGACTACAGCCTACGTCTCCACGCGGGCTCGGCGTGTGACCTGTGGCAGGCACAGTTTCGTGTTATCTCTTTTGTTTTCTCACCACTAAGCCCTACACTCGGTAATCCTATGAGCGGGCTTGCGATTCAAGAAGCTACTGAGCGTTCCGTCGCACTGCGCGGCAGCGCTCGCCGAGCGCGTCGTCATCGCGGACGGCGCCATGGGGACGATGCTCCAGGCGAGCGACGTGACACCCGAGGACTTCGACGGCCACGACGGCTGCAACGAGGTGCTGAACGTCACCCGGCCGGACGTGGTGCGCGGCATCCACCGCGCCTACCTGGCGGCGGGCGCTGACTGCGTCACCACGAACACGTTCGGCGCGAACCTCGGCAACCTCAGCGAGTACGGGATACCCGGGCGCATCGGCGAGCTGTCGCACGCCGGCGCGGCGGTCGCCCGCGCCGTCGCGGACGAGTTCACCGCGGCGGACGGGCGGCCCCGCTGGGTGCTCGGCTCGATCGGCCCGGGCACCAAGCTGCCCACGCTCGGCCACGTCACGTTCCGCGAGCTGCGCGACTCCTACTACGAGAACGCGGCGGGGCTGCTGCGCGGCGGCGCCGACGCGCTGATCATCGAGACCTGCCCGGACCTGCTCCAGGCGAAGGCGGCGATCATCGGCGCCAGGCGCGCGGTGGCCGACCTGGCGCCGGACGCGGTCGTCATCGCGTCGCTGACCATCGAGACCACCGGCACCATGCTGCTCGGCACGGAGATCGGCGCGGCGCTCACCGCCCTGGCGCCGCTTGGCATCGACGTGATCGGCCTCAACTGCGCGACCGGACCCGACCTGATGAGCGAGCACCTGCGGTACCTGGCCGCGAACTCGCCGGTCCCGGTCGCGTGCGAGCCGAACGCCGGGCTGCCCCAGCTCACCGCCGACGGCGCCTACTACCCGCTGACGGCGGCCGAGCTCGCCGACGCGCACGAGCGGTTCGCCATCGAGTTCGGCCTGTCCCTCGTCGGCGGCTGCTGCGGCACCACCCCCGAGCACGTCGCCGACGCTCGTCGAGCGCCTCGGGGTCACCGCGGCGCCGGCCGGGCGGACTCGCCGCGAAGCGCGGTCGCCGCGGCCCGAGCCGGGTGTCGCGTCGCTGTACAGCCACGTGCCGTTCCGCCAGGACACCGCGTTCCTCGCGATCGGGGAGCGGACCAACGCCAACGGGTCCAGGGCGTTCCGCGACGCGCTGCTGGCCGACGACTTCGCCGGCTGCGTGGACATCGCCCGCTCCCAGACCCGCGACGGCGCGCACCTGCTCGACGTCTGCATCGACTACGTCGGGCCGGGACGGCGTCGCGGACATGCGCGAGATCGCCGGGCGGTTCGCGACCGCGGCGACGCTGCCGCTCGTGCTCGACTCGACCGAGCCCGGCGGTCATCGAGGCGGGCCTCGAGCTGATCGGCGGCCGCGCGGTCGTCAACTCGGTCAACTACGAGGACGGCGACGGCCCTGACTCGCGGATGGCCCGGCTGATGCCGATGGTGCGCGAGCACGGCGCGGCCGTGGTCGCGCTGACCATCGACGAGCAGGGCCAGGCCCGCACGGCCGCGTGGAAGGTCGAGGTGGCCGAGCGGCTGATCCGCGACCTCACCGCGAACTACGGGATGAGCGAGCAGGACATCATCGTCGACTGCCTCACGTTCCCGATCGCGACCGGCCAGGAGGAGACCAGGCGGGACGCCATCGAGACGATCGAGGCGATCGCCGAGCTCAAGCGCCGGCACCCGGACGTGCAGACGACCCTCGGGGTCTCCAACGTCTCGTTCGGCCTCAAGCCGGCCGCCCGCCAGGTGCTGAACTCGGTCTTCCTGGCCGAGTGCATCGAAGGCCGGGCTCGACTCGGCGATCGTGTCACCCGTCGAAGATCGTCCCGCTGGCGCGGATCCCCGACGAGCAGCGGGAGGTCGGCGCTGGACCTGGTCTACGACCGGCGCCGCCCCGGCTACGACCCGCTGTCCCGGATGCTCGACCTGTTCGAGGGCGTGGACGCGATGTCGGCGAAGGCGTCAGCGGGCCGCCGAGCTCGCCGCGCTGCCGCTCGACGAGCGGCTGAAGCGGCGGATCATCGACGGCGAGCGGAACGGCCTCGAGGCGGACCTCGACCTCGCGCTGGCGGAGCGGCCCGCCCTGGAGATCGTCAACGAGATCCTGCTCGACGGCATGAAGACGGTCGGCGAGCTGTTCGGCTCGGGCCAGATGCAGCTCCCGTTCGTGCTGCAGTCGGCCGAGGTCATGAAGGCCGCGGTCGGCTACCTCGAACCGCACATGGAGAAGTCCGCGGACGGCGGCCGCGGCACGATCGTGCTCGCCACGGTCAAGGGCGACGTGCACGACATCGGCAAGAACCTCGTCGACATCATCTTGTCCAACAACGGCTACGACGTCGTGAACATCGGCATCAAGCAGCCGATCTCCGCGATCATCGCCGCCGCGGAGGAGCACCGTGCCGACGTCATCGGCATGTCCGGGCTGCTGGTGAAGTCCACGGTCGTGATGCGCGACAACCTGGCCGAGCTGAACGACCGCGGCCTGGCCGGCCGCTGGCCGGTCCTCCTCGGCGGCGCGGCGCTCACCCGCGCCTACGTGGAGCAGGACCTGGCCGAGCTGTTCGGCGGCGAGGTCCGCTACGCCCGCGACGCCTTCGAGGGCCTGCACCTGATGGACGCCGCGATGTCCGTCAAGCGCGGCGTCCCCGGCGCCGCCCTGCCCGCCCTCCGCCAGCGCCGCGTCAAGCAGCGTCCCGCCCCGCCTTGCCCGACACCGCCGGCAACGACGCCACGGGCGACGGTACGCGCGACGGCAAGCCGGCCCCGCGGCGGACGGTCAGCGCCGACTAACCCCGTCCCCGAGCCGCCGTTCTGGGGGACGCGCATCGTCAAGGGCATCCCGCTGGCCGAGTACGCGGCGTACCTGGACGAGCGGGCCACGTTCATGGGCCAGTGGGGCCTCAAGC